>OY782765.1:2850000-6885115 GCA_963678275.1 Melioribacteraceae bacterium | reverse complement strand
ACAGATTCCAAATCTGTCCTACAAAATTGTCCCGTTAGGGACAACATATTGGTAGAAAAATATGAAGCAAAGGAGTAAGTGTGCCGTCAGGTACACCATATTTGCGCTGCTGTGCCTGTTGAAACCGGAAGAATAAATGGCTGTTTTGTCGATTCCACCATTTATCAACTTTGCCCGGCTTTGTTCATTTACCTGGCAGGGACAGATTACAAATCTGTCCTACAGAAATATTTATAAAATTCGGGGCTTTCAGTTATTCATGTTGGTTGTAAAATTATTTTGTGGGACGGGCTTTTAGCCTGTCCTTCCCGAGTTATACGACTCCTTTGCACAAAGCAAATCACCTGGTGATAGGACAATTGGTGATTTTAGTTTTTCGGGTTTCTTCCGGGGTAATCATGTAATTCACCATGGTAAGGACAGATACGCCGCGCAGGCTGTTGCAGGGAGGCAAAAAAAACATGGAAAATATTTTTATGTAAATAAAACTTGTAATTTATTTGGCAAAATATTCTTATAATTGAAAATATTAGGGAAGCATGATGCTACTTCCATGCTATCCGGACTATTATCAACCTTTCCAAACAGCTTGAAGAGTTTATTGAGATTATGGCCAATACACATAAGCAAAAATTCAGCATTTGCCGCAAACAACCCTTTTAGTCTAAACCGGGTATATCCCAGGTTCCATTTGATATTACCAAAGACCGGTTCGACTGTTGTTGAACGAATTAGTAATTTTTCCTTTCCCTCTTCTGTTTCCACCTTTTCCCTCATCATTTCTACATAGATTTCCCGATCATCTCGTCGAATTTCTCTTTTCCCACTTTTATTGTTCTTCGATAAACATTGAGACCTGAATTCGCAATTCCCACAATCATTGCAAACATATTTTCTTCCCTTGAAAGATTTATTCTTTTCTGTTTTTTTGAACTCTAACTTTTTATCTGACGGACATATATAGATGTCTTTTTCTTTATCATATGTAAAATCACTTTTGTCGAATTTTAAACCCTTTTTAATCTTTTCACTTGTCTCTTTTCCATTACGTCTGTTGCCTACATAAGCGTCGATCTGGTTGTAATAGATTTCAAATATTGTGTCATTGGTGTTAAACCCTCCGTCAGATAGATATCTCCTCTTTTTGTTCGGGCCCAAAATTCTTTCCGTATTATTATATTGAAGCATAAATTGTTTTTCGTCGTTCCTGTCTGGCGTCAGCTGGGCGTTTGCTATGAATTGGGTTTTCGTATCGGTGCATATTTGTGGATTATAGCCCGGAAATGCGCTTTTCCCCCCTCCCGGTTTTTGCATTGGAGCTTCCGGTTCTTCTATATTTACCTGATGATTATCCCTGCAGTTTTCTTTTATTGTCTCTTTTCGCTCTTCCAGTATTCTTTGGGCTTCTTCCAGCTTAGCCTTTTTCTTTTCCAATTCGGCAAGCTTCTTTTCTTCTATTTCGCTTTGATTCAGGTATTCGGTGATATCTTCTTTTATTGCTTTCAGTTTTTCTTCTATTTTGTTGGAGCGCATACTTTTTTTCTTACTGCTTGCCGCGGCCATCTTTGATCCATCCATCGCGATTTCCATGAACTCACTTATTCCCATCTCTATTGCTTTCCGTACTATCTGTATAAAAAGCCCTGGAATATGGGCCAGATGACGCTTTCTGAATCTGCTCAATGAAGTGTGATCCGGTCGAAGGTTTGCTGATACATATATAAAATCCATGTTCTTTTTGCAATTGTATTCAAGATCACGGGTAACTGATATACCTTGGGAATATCCGAAAAACAGTGTGGCTAACATTGCCTTTGGACAAAAAGCTTCTCCACCCTGTGGACTGTATTGCTCGTAGAGTAAACTTAAATCTAATTCTTCTACTATTCTTACGATAAATCTTGCTTTTGAATCTTCTTCTACAAAATCATCCAGGCTATAAGCAATGAATCCCAGTTGATCTCGATTTCCTTCAATAAACCCCATTATTCCTATTTCCATGTTTATTATTTACTACCTATTATATCACTAAACATACACTTTTGTTCCCGATAATCTGCAACAGCCTGCGCGGCGCACAGGTTCCAAATCTGTCCTACAGAATTGTCCCGTTAGGGACAACATATTGGTAGAAAAATATCAAGCAAAGGAGCAAGTGTGCCGTCAGGTACACCATATTTGCGCTGCTGTGCCCGTCGAAACCGGAAGAATAAATGGCTGTTTTGTCGATTCCACCCTTTATCAACTTTTCCCTGGTTTTGTTCATTTACCCGGCAGGGACAGATTACAAATCTGTCCTACAAAAATATTCAGATTTTCAGAAAAACAAAAACTAAATGACCGGGCGGACAACCCGAAAACCGAAGAAGCTGCCCCTGCAACTCGGACTGCCGATGACGCGCGCCGAGCAAAAGAGTAGCTCCCTATCTGTATACCATGAGCCTCCTCTCAGGGAGCGGCTGCCTTTATATTTTTCATGTTCATTTTTCATCCATTCCCACACATTTCCCGCCATATCATGCAGCCCTTCAGGAGTGGCGCCCTCTGGATACCTGCCCACCGGTGTTGTGCAGCCTACATTTTTATTAAAATTGGCCCGTTTCTCAAGATCAGCTTCATCATCCCCCCAGGGATATGTTCGCGAACCGCCCCCCGCCGCCCATTCCCATTCTTTTTCATCCGGCAGCCTGAAAAGATTATTCACAATCTTCATACCCGGGTTTGTAATACCCTTCTCGGCTAATTCAAGAAAACTGAGCCAGTAACAATAAACCCTCGCGGTGTACCAGTTTACATTGACAACAGGCTGGTCATCATTTAAAAATCGTTTTTCATCCTGCCATGATTTAAATTCTTTCGCGAAATTGTTTATACTTTTCACATGTTCATAAAAAACAGGTTCTTCTTTTGAAAAACGGATTATATCGTCTTTGAATTTTTCAGGGGGCAACAAATCATAATATCCCCTGTTTTTTCCTGACAGGTAACCTGTAAAAAGAGCGAACCTTTTATTTGTAACAGGGTATTTAGCGAAATATATACCGGGGAAAGTTTCATCTTCACCTGTAACACTGTAGTTAAATGTACCCCCTGGTATCAGAATATATTCGGCGTTATCTTCGAAGGCATTTCGAAAAGAGGATAAATTTGTTTTAATAATAGATCTGTCTTTTCCTTTTCCCTCCACCACTGCTATATTTTCTTTTTCTTCGCCTTCAGCAATGAAACCGGCTTCAAATAAAATTTCGGCGGCATAACCGGATAACTCTTTTTGTGGTTCATTCTTTATAAATTTATTAACAATTTCAAATGCGTCAGGCCGGTTTATCGTTTTTAATATTTCAAGTATATAACGTTTCCGCGCGATAGTTGTTTTTTCATTTAATAAGGCTTTCTCCACCGATGTTAATGGTTTTTCCGGCGCTTCCCTTACCAGGAGCATTAAATAATTCAGTTCATTTTGATTTAAATCTTTGCTTTTTTCAGAAAGGAAAAATTTACCCATGAATTCATCAAACATATCAGCGTCTGCCTGGCTTATAAAAAAACGTATAGGCTCATCCCACCAGCTTTCACCGAAATGATCAACAAGGAGCTGAATATATTGATTATTATGCGCTCCTTTCGCCAGCTCCATCCCGGCGAGAAACTCCCTGAAAGACTTATGCCTGAATATATATTCCTCGTCGCTATAGGAGGCGAGAATTCCCGCCCTGTCTATCAGATTTTCACAGAATTCTTTAGCTTCAGGTCTTTTATCGAAAGTATTTATAACCTCCTGAAGTTTTTCATGCATTTTATCTTTATCCGCTTCATCAGATTTTAAATCCCGCTGCATCCACAATGAAGCAGGTGAAAGAGCCCGCCGGGCGTCCGCCGCCCCGAGAAGAGGATCAATATGCTTTTGCCTGTCTTTTAATTCCAGCAGGTAATCAAGGGACGAATTGAACATTTCATTCCGGTTCTTTGGTATAAAATCCCTCTCTTTCCATATTATCGCCATAATCTGCAGCAGCATTGGCACAACCGCCAGCTCTTTTACACTTTTATTATCCTCTTTCATTAAAAAATCTAGCATTTCTATCGCGCGGCTATCAGCTTTCTCTGTCTGCACCCTTTTCCATGTTTCATCAGCTTCACCATCCAACGGCAAATCCCTCAGGTAAGCCGCCTTAAGCCACTTTTTCAGAAAATCCGCCTGCTGGTCATCATTAAAATCCTTAACATCGGCGCGAAGATGATCGGCAGCCAATTCAATTCCGTCAGCTTTCCGGTAGCCTGTCCATCTTGAAGTAACGACAAACCTGGCTTTTCCAAGGCCGGCTGTAGTGTGATCGATCCATTCACACGCTTTTTTTCTGTCATCAATATCTGATATTTCATCCAGTCCGTCCAGAAGCACAAGTGAAGTTTCGCTATGCAGCCAGTTATAAAAATCATCCGCTTTTATCTTAACGCAGCATTTATTTACCGATTTTGCCAGGATTTCAGGTAAGAAATCTATCTCCTCCTTCTTCCAGTCGATTTCACGAAGAGGAAGATAAAAAGTCATATCGGCCCACCTTTTCTCTTCAATATTTGTAACACTGAAATATTTCACCAGGGTAGTTTTCCCTGAGCCGGGATCGCCGATAATAAGCAGCAGGTTTCCCTCTTTAAACGCAAGTTCAATTATTTCATCAGGGGTAAAATCCCGCGCCTCGGGAAGTTTCTCAACTCCCCGGCCGTAATCAATTCTTTTATCGGTGCGGTAAAAAGTTGAAAGCCGCAGGGACACAAATGTATCCATCAGTTTTACAGGGATAGTATCTATTGTTGGAGATCCCAGTATTTTTATATCGCCCAGTTCTTTCATCAAAGCGGCTTTGTACCTGCTTTCGTTAGTTTCAACCACTTCATCTTTTTCTTTTTGCTCAAATTCCTTTTTTGCTTCAAGCCCGGCTGTGGTTTTTTCTTTTTCTATGGATTTTCTTTTACGGTATTGGTAAATACCAAAAATAAACATTGCCACCCCGATAATCACCGGTATAATAACCCATATTGATGCAGTTTCAATGCCTGAGTTTTCTTTCTTATCAACTGAAGAAGGTTTTTCCTGAGTTACCGCTGATTCATTTTTAACTTTATTACCCGATGTATCGGCAATATATATAACACTCTTTTTTTCTTTCAGGCTGTCTTTACCGCCATCGGCAAATTGCGCGCCCGTCATAAATATAATCAAAAGAAAAATAACTATTTTCATCCTGCCAATCCTGTTTAATGGTTTGTTGAAAAAGATGGGATTAAGGTTAGCATATTATCCTCAAAGCAATATCCGAACATTATATTTTATACCCGGTTTTTAGAAATTCAAAATAGAGAATTTCAGTATTATTGGCAAATGGAATATTCACAATGATGAAAATCTAAATGATATCGACAAGCGCATCCTCCGAAGAAACCAATTCTTTTGTAGGACGGGCTTTTAGCCTGTCCTTCCCGAGTTATACGATTCCTCAGCACAAAGCAAATCACCTGGTGATAGGACAATTGGTGATTTTAGTTTTTCGGGTTTCTTCCGGGGTAATCATGTAATTCACCCTGGTAAGGACAGATACGCCGCGGCGCACAGGTTCCAAATCTGTCCTACGGAATTGTCCCGTTAGGGACAACATATTGGTAGAAAAATATCAAGCAAAGGAGCAAGTGTGCCGTCAGGTACACCATATTTGCGCTGCTGTGCCTGTCGAAACCGGAAGAAGAAATGGCTGTTTTGTCGATTCCACCGTTTATCAACTTTTCCCGGTTTTGTTCATTTACCCGGCAGGGACAGATTGCAAATCTGTCCTACGGTAAATATTTCTTTTGTTTTCCGAAACAAATGTGTATTTTGGGGCGTCTATTAATTACGGAAAACAAAATATATAGGTTTTTATGTCGGTACTTAACGGGAATGATGAAATAATTATGCTGGCCATACTCGCGCTTGGGAAAAACGCCTACGGCGCTACGATGATGCGTTACTTAACTAAAATCACCGGAAAGGAGTGGTCAATCGGCGCGATATATGATCCTTTATACAGGCTTGAGAAAAAAGGATATGTGCGCTCCCTTTATTCCGCCCCGACTTCCGAAAAGGGGGGCAGGCGGAAACGACTCTACCAGGTAACCGAAGCGGGACTCGAGGCAATCGCAAAGCAGAAAAAAATAAGGGATGAACTTTCGAACGGACTGCCGGATTTCGCGTGAATAATAAACCGCCAAAACTCGCCGAAAAAATTCTTTCGCAGGCCGCTCTTTACAGGGACCGTAATTTCCTTCTCGCCGATATGGAGGAAATATACTATTCAATCCTTGAAGAGAAGGGGAAAAAACAAGCGGACCTCTGGTACCGGCAGCAGACGCTGAAGTCACTCCCCCACCTCCTCTTTAACTTAATTTACTGGAGTATATCAATGTTCAGAAATTATATCATTATCGCCCTCCGTAATATCAGACGAAAAGCAGGTTATTCATTTATCAATATTGCGGGACTGGCTCTTTCACTCGCCTGCAGCCTGCTGATCTTTTTCCATATCGATCATGAACTAAGTTATGAAAATATTTACCCGGACGCGGATACTATCTACCGTATCCAGATAGATACCAAATTTGGGGATACATGGCGAAACTGGGCAACAGGTCCCTTTCCAGCCGGACCGATGCTGAAAGAAAATTATCCTGAAATTACCGAATATGCCCGGATATCCAACCGTGTGCGTGAGCAGATACTCTCAACTACCGACAGCAGCGGAGTGAAACGTGAATTCAGCGAAACGGGCGGTCTTTACGCCGATCCATCTTTCCCCGGTATGTTTGATCTGCGTTTCATTCGGGGCAACAGAGAAAAAGCGCTGAAGAATGTTAATTCCATGGTGATTACTGAAAAAATGGCCGCGAAATATTTCGGTGAGGAAAATCCAACAGGTAAAAACATCATCGATATTAATTCGGGAAGAGTATATAATATTACCGGTGTGGTAGCCAATCCCCCCTCAAATACACATATACAATTTGATTTTCTTATCTCCCTTGAAACTTTCACAAGTCAGCTTACCGGAAACTGGGAAGGAGCGACCGAAAGCCGTACATGGAAAGCGGTTTTCACCTATATCAAACTGAAGGATAAAGAATCTCTTGCGGGAATGAGAGCTAAAATGCCCCGGTTTGTTAAATCCTTCCATGAAGAAGACCCCAACCGTGTGGAAATTTTTAATCTCCAGCCGATAAAGGATATTCACCTTCATTCAAAGGTAGATGGTGAATTATCGGCGAATAGCGATATAACTTATATATATATTTTCGGAGCGACAGCTATATTCCTGATACTTATCGCCTCATTTAATTTTGTGAATATTTCTCTCGCCCTCTCCCTGAAAAGGTTTCTTGAAGTGGGAATGAGAAAAGTGACCGGGGCGCAGGGTGTTCATATTAAATTACAGTTTTTTATTGAAACCTTTTTGCTCACACTTATTTCCGCCTTTTTATCAATCTTACTATTATATCTCTTCTTACCAACTTTTAATGAACTCTCCGGAAACAATTTTACATCCGGCATTATATTCGAAAATAAACCGCTGCTCATTATAGGGGCGCTGGTTGTTGCCATTACTCTCCTGGCAGGATTTTACCCTGCCGCATATATATCTAAAATAAATCCCGCGGAGGTGTTGAGCAATATTAAAACGCCCACATCTTCTGTAGCGATTATTAGAAAAGGACTTGTGATACTCCAGTTTGTTATTTCGGTATTTATGATATTCGGGACAATCACAATCTATAACCAGCTTATCTTCTTCAGGGAATCGGATATGGGATTCAACAAAGAAAAACTAATCGCGGTTGATCTTTTTCTCAGCCGGGTGGAAAACCGGGGAGAAAAGCTTGAAACCATTAAACAAACGCTCCTCTCCCATAACAGAATTACTTCTGTTACCAGAAGCTCTAATCTGCCGGGAGACCGCTTCAGCATTGAGCACATGGTCCCGGAAGGTATGGATCGTGAAAAACTGCCGACAGTTAAAGTATTCAGAGTTGATGAGGATTACCTGAAAACAATGGGAATTAAACTGGCCGAAGGAAGGGATTTCCGTAAAAGTGATTCCGACATTTCACAACTCATATTAAATGAAGCGGCCAGAAGCGCGCTGGGACTACAATCAGTGGAAAATATAAAATGCCGGACCTATTTCAATGAGGCTGAAATTGTTGGTATGGTAAATGATTTTCACTTTGAGTCATTGCATAATAATATCGAACCGATGTTTATTGAGTGTAAACCAGGCTGGTGTTCACTGATGTTCATCAAATATGAAGGTGAGCATGAGGATGAGTTATTAAGTTTCATTGATGATTCGTTCAAAAGTGTAATTCCCGGGCATCACTTTTCATATACATTTATTGATGATTACCTGAATCAGCATTACAGCGATGAAGAAAACGCGGTTGATATTTTCCAGGCTTTTGCCCTTCTCAGTATATTCGTTTCCTGCCTGGGACTTCTCGGTCTGGCATATTATTCTGTAGAGAACCGCCGTCGTGAAGTGGGGATAAGGAAAACACTCGGGGCTTCAACCGGGGAGTTAAACATTCTTCTTTCCACCGAGTTTATTAAGTGGATACTGATCGCGATAATTATTGCCCTGCCTGCCGCCTACTTTTTTATGTCTGGCTGGCTGGATACTTTCCCCAATAAAATTACTATTGGGATTGATATATTTATTTTGTCAACAGCTATCGTCCTGATTACCGGTATCCTGACTGTCAGCATCCAGACAATCCGGGGCGCGCTTACAAATCCGGTGGATGTTTTGAAGCATGAATAAATTTAATTAATAATTAATAATGAATAATTATTTTTCATTGTTGGGTTTCACAGCCTTTTTGCCCCGGAGTAATTCATCCCTGTTGTTTGATTTATGGGAACGACAATTGCGAAACGGACTGAACGAAAGCCGGCGGCTGAGTTTAATTTTCCGAGGGAGAGTTAATTGAACCGGTAGTATTGAAAAGGCTATAGACTTGCTCAACTAATTCAGCTTTTCCCGGCATTGTTCATTTACCTGGCAAGGACAGATTGCAAATCTGTCCTACAGAAATATTTATAAAATTCTGGGCTTTCAGTCATTCATGTTGGTTGTAAAATTATTTTGTAGGACGGGCTTTTAGCCTGTCCTTCCCGAGTTATACGACTCCTTAGCACAAAGCAAATCACCTGGTGATAGGACAATTGGTGATTTTAGTTTTTCAAGTTTTATGTAGGCTAATCATGTAATTCACCCCGTTCTGGACAGGCTGGAAAGCCTGTCCTACGGAATTTTTACTTTTTCAGGCGGAAGGAAAATTCGCTGCCTTTGCCCCATTCCGATTTTACATACATACGGGAGCCGTGTGCTTCGACGATATGTTTTACGATTGCCAGTCCCAGTCCCGTTCCTCCCACGGCGCGTGAACGGTCTTTATCGACACGGTAGAAACGTTCGAATATCCTGTCAATATCCTTTTCCCTTATTCCCAGACCGGTATCCCTGACGATGATCCTGCCATATTTTTTTTCCTCCTCCACAAGCACTTCTATCCTTCCCTCTTCGGTATATTTAATAGCGTTACTGATAAGATTAACCATCACCTGTTTAAGCCGCGGTTTATCGCCATAAAGCTGAAGATTCTGCCGCGGAGGATATAAAATTAGTTCCAGTCCTTTTTCCTCAGCGCTCAGGGACATTTCATTTATTATAGATTCAAGATATTCCCCGATATTAAAAAAACGGTAGCTCATCCTCATTTGTCCCGATTCAATCATCGAAATATCTATCAGGTCATTAAGAAGAATATTGAGATTATTGGCATGAGTATTTGCTTTATTAAGGAAATTGCGGTTCACCCTCTCATCATCCATAGCGCCATTCAGGAGAGTCTCAATATATCCCTGTATAGCGAAAATAGGGGTTCGCAGCTCATGCGATACATTCCCGAGAAACTCTGTCCTGACCTGCTCAAGTTTTTTAAGGTTTGAAATGTCATTCTGCGTGCGAAGAAACATCGCTTTAATTTCACCCTCCATTTCAAGAAGGTTTTTGCCAAGTTTTATTTCATCGGGAGAATGATACCTGTTTTCACGAATGGAATTAATAATATTTTTGATATTATTTATTTCACGGTTCCTGACTGATCCAAAATAATTAAGAATGATGATGCTGAAAAAAATAAGGATGAACATCAGAATAATAAAATTCTGAAAAGTCAGCTCAAAAAAGAGGAGCAGAATAATGAGCAGAATGGAATTATAATATATTGTTCCCCCGAGATAAACTTTGGAAAGGGAAATATTCTGCCGAAACTTATTCCATGCTCTTGAAACGATATCCCACACCTTTAATAGTTTCGATAAAAGCGGAATATTTACCCAGTTTCTCTCTTATCTTGCGTATGTGAACATCAATTGTTCTTTCAACAACATACACATCATTTCCCCATACATCGCCGAGAATTTTTTCACGTGGAAAAACTTTGCCCGGGCTGGAGGCGAGATAAGAAAGTATTTCAAATTCTTTTTTAGGGAAAATAATATGCTCCCCGTCGATTGTAATTTTATACTTTTCCCTGTCAATCAGAATGGGACCAACAGCAATAACTTTGTTTTCTTCGGCAGGTTTTCCGCTATTCTCTTTTCTTCTGAGGTTGGATTTAACCCTGGCTATTATTTTCATCGGCGACACAGGTTTCTGTATAAAATCATCCGCGCCGATATTAAGCCCGTAAACCTCATCCATTTCACTTGATTTGGCGGTAAGGAAAATAACAGGCAATGATTTGTATTTATCATTTTCCCTGATTTTCGCGCAAACCTCGTATCCATCCATTTTGGGCATCATGACATCCAGAATAATAAGATCGGGATTTTCATGAACTTTTAGAAGAGCCTCATGACCGTCAAAAGCGGTAATTACTTCAAATCCTTCCTGTTCCAGATTATATTGAAGTAATTCTACAATGTCTCTTTCGTCATCAACAAGTAAGATTTTTGATTTCATATACCCCTAGAGCTTTATTTCAGTTAAAGATTCGGCTGATCTGTAAACCGCTTCAAGCAGTTTCATGTTATCAACTGCTTCGCTGATCGAAGAAATCACCGGGTTATTTCCTCTCACGGCGCCAATAAAATGTTTTAATTCATTTTCATACGATTTTTTAAAGAGATTTTTTGATCCTCCACCAGAGGGTGAATAGTCAATCCATGCTGAATCAAGTTTTTTCCAGGCGCGAAGAGGATTTATATTTATTGTGCCATTCCTGCCATAAACTGTTATCTCAATACTATCCTTCTGAGCCGGCAAAAGCCAGGAAACTTCAAACGATATCACGGCTCCGCCTTCAAGACAAACCAGGCCAACAGATGAGTCTTCTACCGATTCATTAAGATTACAGAATTTCTGGACATATACTTTTTCCACTTTTTTATCACCCGAAAGCCATAAAGCCAGGTCTATCAAAAGAACTCCCAAATCGAAAAGAACTCCCCCTCCTGATTCACTTTTACGGGTAAACCATTTTTCAGGACTGCTTTGTTCACTCAGCCAGCTTGTTTTAATATGGAATATATCGCCGAATTCACCTGAACCTATAAGACTTTTAAGCAGCATCGCGTCGGGACGGAACCGGAGATTCATTCCAACCATAGCGCTTTTTTCATTTTTAACAGCGGCCCTTTCTATTTCAATAGCTTCATCGCTGTTTAAGGCCACAGGTTTTTCTATAAGAATATGTTTTCCGGCATTCAGGCAGTCAATTGCTATTTTGTGATGGGTGTTTGTAGGTGTGGCAATGATTACGGCGTCGGCGTCATCATGCTGAAGCATTTCCCTGTAATCTTTGAATCTGTTTGAAATATTATATTTTTCTGATATGTTTCTCAGTTTGTTATTATCTTTATCGGCCACGCCTGTTATCCTGACATCCCTCAATTTAGTCAGGATCGGCAAATGTACAACCTGGGCAACCCCGCCCAGACCGATAACGGCTAACCTGGTTTTATCCATTAAATTGTAACCTCGTGATTAACGCTCCGTCCTTTTACAAAAATTTTTATTCTTTCGACAATTCCTTCAGGATCAATCTTCAGCATTTTATGTAGTTCAGCCTGTGTGCCATGTTCAATGAATTTATCGGGCAGGCCAATCCTGAGGATATCATTCTTATAATTTTTCTCATTAAAATATTCCAGTACCGCGGAACCGAAACCACCCTGAAGCGCATTTTCCTCAAGAGTGATTATTTTATCATATCGCGACGCGAAATCGTCAAGCAGGTCGGTATCAAGCGGTTTAACAAAGCGCATATTCACTATCGCGGGATTTATCCCTGAAAGGTTTAAAATTTCAGCGGCCTTTTCGGAATAATTCACCATATTTCCCAAAGCGAGCATAGCGATATTTTCACCTTCATTTATTACTTCGGCTTTCCCTATCCGCATCACTTCAAGCTCTTCTTTCATCTGCACTCCGAGTCCGGAACCTCTTGGATAACGGATAGCGATCGGTCCTTTTTTATAATTAACCGCCGTATAGAGCATATGTCTCAGCTCATCCTCATCTTTCGGAGCCATAAGAACCATCTTTGGAATCATCCTCAGATATGAAAGATCGAATGTGCCATGATGTGTCGGACCGTCGGCTCCCACCAGTCCTGCTCTGTCCATAACAAACACCACGTGAAGATCCTGAAGACTGACATCATGAATTATCTGGTCGAAAGCTCTCTGCATAAAAGTGGAATAAATAGCAACAACCGGGATTGCGCCCTGGGCAGCCATACCGGCCGAAAAAGTGACCGCGTGTTCCTCGGCTATACCTACATCAAAATAATTATCGGGGATTTCTTCCATCAGGTAATTCAGACCTGTTCCATCGGGCATAGCGGCCGTGACGCCGACAACATCAGGATTGTCTTTAATAATTTCCACCAGGGTTTTACCAAATACAGAGGTAAAAGATGGGGCTGAAGAAGATTTTTTAAATGCCTTGCCGGTTTTTTTATCAAAGGGTGTCGACGCGTGCAGCCTCTGCTGATGACCTTCGGCAGGTTTATATCCTTTGCCTTTTTCGGTAATGGCATGGACAAGAATCGGACCCTGAAGCAGTTTAATATGCTCAAATAATCTTACAAGCTGCAGAACATTATGCCCGTTGACCGGTCCGAAATATCGGAATCCCAGCGCTTCGAAAAGCATACCGGGGGTTATCACAGCCTTTATACCTGATTCAAGTCGGCCGGCGAGGTTTCTTATCCTGTCGCCAAAATTATCAAGCTTGCCGGTAAGGTCCCAAATAGCGCCCTTGAACCTGTTATATTCGGGATGGGCTATCATATCGGTAAAATAATTATGTATCTGCCATTTATTCGGCGCTATAGACATCTGGTTGTCATTAAGCACAACCACCAGATCTTTTTTCAATAATCCCGAATTATTAAGCGCTTCATAGGCCATACCGCCCGTCATGGCTCCGTCCCCTATCACGGCAATGGCTTTTTTATGTTTTTTCTTCAGGCTGCTTCCGGTCGCCATTCCCAAGGCGGCTGATATAGATGTTGAAGCATGCCCGGCTCCGAAAGCGTCATATTCACTTTCAGCCCTTTTTAAAAAACCGCTGATCCCGCCAAACTGCCGGATGGTTGTCAGCTCATCTCTTCTGCCTGTCAGAATTTTATGAGGATAAGCCTGGTGACCGGTATCCCATACCAGGACATCATCCGGGGTATCAAAAACTTTATGGAGAGCAACCGTAAGCTCAACCGTGCCAAGCCCTCCCCCAAAATGTCCTCCTGTCTGTGATATAACATCAACAAGATATTCCCTGACCTCCTTGCTTAAAAGCTTAAGATCGGGGATATTAAAATTTCTGAAATCCGCGGGAGAATTAATATCGAAAAGCAGCTTATATTTTGATTTATCTATTTCCATAAGAAATCACCTTTAATCCTGGTCATCAAATTCGGAAGCATCTCTGAATTCTTTTTCCATTTCCTTACTAAGGTCCGTAATCTTCAGTTCCGCCTGTCTCAAAGTATTATAACAAATTTTTGATAATTTAATTCCTTCTTCATAAAGCTGAATAGATTTTTCCAATCCGGTCTCTTCATCTTCCAGCAGATCGGAAATCTCCTGCAGCCTTTTAAGATCATCTTCAAAACTGTTTATTTTCTTCACTTATCCTATCCTGACTTCTTTATCAAAAAACTGGATATCAACCGATTCATCACTTTCGAGAATTTCACTACGGGGAATGATTTTTCCTTTCTGCCGTATAATGGTATATCCTCTTTTTAAAATTCCGGCGAAATTATACGATTCAATATTCTGGTTTATCAGTTCCAGATTATGCCTGTGAGTTTTAACTTTAGACAAAGCCGAATTGTTCAGCCGAAAGAATAAATTATCCAGCTTCTGGGTATTTAAGGAAACAAGGTTCCATGGTTTCCGGAAAACATATGAACCTGTCATATTCTTAATGATATCTTTATGTTTTCTGATAATACCTGAAATTTCATTTGTTGAATTATAGGAAAAATCGGTAATAAAGGCAATTATTTCATTGATATCGGGGGTAGCTAATTCCATCGCCGCTGTTGGTGTGGGGGCTCGCAGATCGGCGGTATAATCGGCAATGGTCACATCTGTTTCATGCCCTACTCCGCTTACTACCGGAATAACCGAATCAAATATGGCCCGGGCAACAATTTCTTCATTAAACTGCCATAGGTCTTCGAGAGAGCCTCCTCCCCTGCCGACAATAATTACATCGATATCATCCCTGTTGTTAAGCTTCTTGATGCTGCTGACAATTTCAGCGGCTCCCCCTTCTCCCTGAACTTTCGCGGGAGCGATCACCAGTTCAGCGAGGGGATATCTTCTTTCCGCCACACTTATCATATCTTTCAGGGCTGCTCCTCCTATCGCGGTAACAATTCCAATTTTTTCAGGAAAGCGGGGGATGGCCTTTTTATGAACCTGGTCGAATAATCCTTCGGCCGAAAGTTTTTTCTTAAGTTTTTCAAATGCCTCCTGAAGCTCACCCACTCCGGCCGGGCGCATCGACCTTACTTCCATCTGGTAGTTGCCCCTCGGCGGATAAACAGTTATCCTTCCTTTCAAAACCACCTTCATTCCATCCTGGGGTGAAAAGAAAACATAAGCGTTAATGCCCCTCCACATAACACAGCTAATCTGGGCATTCGAATCTTTAAGTGTAAAATACCAGTGGCCGGAAACATGTTTTTTAAAGTTAGATAATTCACCTATGAGGGTAATATCGCTGAAACGATTTTCCAGATCCTGTTTTATTAAAGCGGTTAGCTCAGAAACAGCAAATATTTTTTCTTCCGTAAATAGGTCCTGCAATTTTTCCCGACTGAATTTTTTCTGTATGAACCTATAAACTTAAAGAAAAAAAATGAAAGATAATATTAAAACATTATCAATTCTTAACCGGAATTCTCCAATTTTTTACTGTTATTATGTTCCCGGGGGTGGCAAAATAAAAGATTTTAAAAAATATTTTATTTTAATTTAATGATCAAACAGGTTGGAATATTCACTTTTTTTTATTTACTTAGCTGTTTCTTTTTTTCAATGATCACAGGATACCGGATTTCGTTCCTTTATGGTAAAATTTGAAAGTTTAAAAACAATTATTAATAACCACGGCAGATTTCTTGTTACCACACACAGAAATCCTGACGCTGACGCCATAGGATCACAACTGGCGATGTATCATATTCTGAGGAAACTGGGAAAAGAAGTTTTGGTTATAAATCATAGCGACACACCTTATAATCTTACATTCCTTGATCAACATAATGTCATCGAAAAATATTCCCCCGATAAGCATAATAAGGTAATGAGTGAAGTTGATGTTGTCATTTTCACCGATCTCAACCAGATAAGCAGAACCGGTTCAATGGCTGAGTTTCTCTCGAATCTTGATGTGCCTAAAGTCTGCATTGATCATCACAGAAAACCTGATAATTTCACACAATATAAGTATATCGATATTAAATCGATCGCTACCGGTGAAATAATATACAACTTTATAAAAAAAACCGGTATTACGGAACTTGACTACAATATCGCCCTTCAGATTTATTCAGCTATCGTTACCGATTCCGGCTCCTTTAATTATGACCGTACCAGTCCGCAAACCCATATCATCGCGGCAGAATTACTGGAATGTGGCGTGGACCCCTCTTATGTTCATGAACAAATATATCAGCAGGACAGAATCAGCAGGCTGAAGCTGCTTGGTGAAACTTTATGCACCCTGAATTTTCACGCTGAGGGACAAATCGCTTATATGACCATTACCCAGGAGGCTATTAACAAAACAAAAGCTACAGATGAGGATGTGGAAGGTTTTGTTAATTATACTCTCGCTGTAAAAGGAGTTAAAGCGGGTTTCCTTTTTTATGAACTGAAAGATGGTTTAAAAATAAGTTTTCGCAGTAAAGGAAATATCCCTATCAATAAGCTGGCGGCGGAATTTGGAGGAGGAGGACATCTGAATGCGGCCGGGGCGCGTCTTTATGATGTCGACTATAAAGAATATATTCAAAAAATTATTCAGGCCGCGGTAAAATATCTCTGAGTAGTTTCAGAACTTTTAACTCCCATCTAACTATTCTGTCGTGATTTCATACACCAAGATCCCATTCAACGAATTTTTTTGCGATTTAATCCCCTCACCAAAGGCGCAGAATATAATTGAGAGTGTATAATATGGTGTACCTAACGGCACACTTGTTCGTTTTTTTCTTTTTTCTACCAATATTTTGCCCCTGACGGGGCAATCATTTACAGCAACTATTATTTTATGTCCCGTTAGGGACATCATATCGGTAAAAAAGAAATAAGCATAATATTAGGTGTGCCGTCAGGTACACCATATTTGCCCGCGGGAGTACAATAAATATATTTATAACTGCATGCAATTCAATAAGTTATCCAAATTTCTCTCGGGATGTGAGTCAACAATACGATATTAAATTTCACGAATTGATTTCCATAAGTAGTTTTCCAGGAATCACGAATTCTGAATTTGAGCGTCATTTTATGCATCTCCTACAGAGATGTTTTCCAGGTTATCTATCATATTCCATCCTATTGGGACGTTCCGAACTAATGGAACCTGCACAAGGTTCTTTTTATTTCATTTGCCTTGCAGAGGCAATAATTAGTGCGGAACGTTCCCAATGGGGTAGAAAATTGTTAATACCTCAAGACAAAATCCTTGTAGAGGATTCACAAACCACTCAGGATAATCAAATACCCTATGACATCCCTGACAGACTCAGATCGATAGAATTTTAATTTTATCACAGATCATTTATGGCTAAAAAGACCTTTCCCAACGATAAAAGGATAACAAATTCTTGCGATATTTCCTAAAATTTCCGCGATTTCATTTTGCGAGAGGTAAGGAATTTTTAGTTTATCACTCCTGGTTCAGGATTTGCCCGTCTCTCATTTCCAGCACTCTTTCACCCAGGTCAACCAAATCTTTATTGTGTGTAACCACCAAAAAAGTGGCGCCGCTGTTTTTTTGAAGGTCCATTATCAGGTTATGGATTATTTCGCTGTTTTTTGAATCAAGATTTCCGGTAGGTTCATCGGCGAAAATAAGTTCGGGACTATTAACCATCGCGCGGGCGACGGCTATCCTTTGCTGTTCACCTCCTGAAAGCTCGGCAGGTTTATGTTCAAGCCTGTCAGATAAACCAACAAGATCAAGAAGTTCATCCGCTCTCTGAAACGCTTCATTTTTCGGAGTTCCGGAAAGCATCTTCGGAATAGCGACATTCTCTTTTGCCGTAAATTCAGGAAGAAGATGGTGAAACTGAAAAACGAAGCCAATATTTTTATTGCGGAATCGGGAAAGTTTTTCATCATTCAGTCGGAAAATATTATTATCACTTATCACAACATCCCCTTTATCTGGTTTATCCAGACCTCCGAGAATATGGAGCAGGGTGCTTTTACCGGCGCCTGACGACCCGACAATAATTGTCAGCTCTTTTTTCCTCACTTCCAGATTTATTCCGGAGAGAACCTCAAGTTTTTTCTTGCCTTTTCCCGAATATGATTTATAAATATTTTCAGCTTTTAATATTATATCATTCATCTTTATTATTCCCATTTGACGGCGTCGGTGACAGAAATTTTCAGGGCTCTTCTTGCCGGATAAAGTGAGGCGGAAAACGTCAGGAACAACGACATCGCGGCAATTACAATTATATCGGATAACCGCAGCTCAACAGGGAGAGCGTCAATAATATACCTGCTATTATCAAGAGTATATATATTAAATTCTATCTGGAGAAAACATATTAGAACTCCTATTGCCAAACCTGCCAGAGTCCCGGCCACGCCGACTATCATCCCCTCAAATAAAAATATTCTCCTGATAAATTTTTCCGACGCGCCGAATGAACGCAATATCCCTATATCTTTCTTTTTCTCTATGACAGTCATGCTAAGCGAACTGAGTATATTAAAAGTGCCGACAGCGATGATAAGGCATAACAATATATAAGCCGACCAGCGCTCAATTTGCATAACGTTATAAAGATCACTGTGAAGATCATACCATGAATATACCGAAAACAGCTCAGGATCAAGTTTTTCTGAAAGGATCTTTTTTACTTCATCCGCTCTGTCGAGGTCATCCAGCCGAAGCTCATATCCTGAAATATCTTTTCCCAGTCCAAGAATATCCTGACCGTTTTCAAGATCGCAAAAAACATATCTTGAATCATAATCTTTATTATTGGTCTCAAAAATGCCGCTTATTATAACATTTTTTGCGCCCGGGAGAGAATAGTTTACCAGGGTTTGTTCAATTTTATTAAATGATATTGCCTGAAGAGTATCTCCTTTACGGCTCGATAATTTAATGGCGACAGGGAAACCTGAAACCAGGGAGGCGGGAGATTTTTTCCCCGGGGCGCCAAAACCGCCTGTCACAATTCTCTCTTTAACTCCCCACCCTTCGGCTTTTTCAGTTTTTATCCCCTTCAGGTCGACAATTTCATAATGGCCATGTTTTGTAAACAGAACTATTTTACCTTCCACGTAAGGAGTAAAAACATTAACACCTTCAATATTCTTTATTTCGGCTTCAAGGTTTTCAAGATGATTTTTACTCTCGGAATCAGTTAAGGTAATCCTCACGTGAGGGTCAAAATTTACAAGAATCGATTTTACCAGGCCCCCAAATCCGTTAAATACCGAGAGCACTATTATTAACGCCGCAACTCCGATTGTTATGCCCAATGTTGAGAGCAGCGATATTATGGTAATGAAATTTAAACTTCTTCTCGACTTTACATATCTTCCCGAAATAAATAACTCTGTCATATCAGCCAAACCTCAACGCTTTTACCGGGTCCATTCGGGCGGCTATTCTGCCGGGGATCCAGGATGAACCTAACGAAATTATTAACGCGAAAACCGATACGAGAATATAATGCGCCGGCTCAATTGATACGGGGGCCACAGACATAAAATAAACAGAGGATGGAAGCCTGACGAGCCCTAACTCCATCTGAGCCAGACTAATCAGAAACGCCAGAAGATTACCGATTAAAATACCTGTAACGGTAAGGGTCATCCCGGCGATGATAAATATTTTTGTCACTTGTTTCCTCGTCATACCCATAGCTCTAAGAACCCCTATTTCCACAGTTCGTTCCAGAACAAGCATCAGGATAGTTCCGATTATATTAAACGCCGCGACGATAACAATTAATCCGAGTATAAGGGGAACAGGTTCCTTCTGCAAATCCAGCCAGGTAAAAATGCTCTGAAATTCCTGGTAAATAGTCCTGACATTATATGGATAACCGAGAATATCCTGCAAATCTGCCGCGAGAGAATCGATCCCGGATATATTTGTTAACCTGATATTGTAACCCGAAACTTTGCCGTCAGTCATAAACAATTTCCGCGCGCTCTCAAAATCAATATATACTTTTATATCATCATAAGCCGCCATTCCGCTTTCATAAAGAGCGCTCACTATAAATTGTTTTATCATGGGAGGATTTTCGGCTGAAGGTGGTTTTTTGCCCGGAAGTGAAAAGAATGTGATTTTATCGCCCGGCTTCACGAATAGTTTATCGGCAAGTTTTTTCCCTATTATTACCGCGGGTTTTCCTTTGAGTGAGTCAAATGAGAAAGCCCCTGAAACTATATATTGAGCCAACCCGGCTTCATCTTCCGGATTAATTCCGATAACCTTTACACCCTCCGATAATCTTCTGGAACGGATTATGGCATTGCCTGAGATAAATGGTGAAATATTTTCATAATTATCACCTGTCACCTCTCGCATCACCGGAATAATAAATTCAGGTTCGTCAAGCATCCGGTCGCTGAATCCTGTTATATATATATGTGAATTAAGGTTCACAATTTTTTCAGCGACGGCGTCTTCGAATCCTTTTAGTACAGAAAGGGCAATTATTAAGACTGCCACACCGAGGGCTATGCCGCCTATGGTAAATAGTGAAATAAAGGAGAGAAGGTTCAAACCTCTTCTGCTTTTAATATATCTTTTAGCGAGGTATATAGGAAAATTCATCAACACAAAGTAAATTATTAAACCGTTGCAATTAAAAACAAAAAGTGGAGTTAATCAACTAATTTAAGCGCCTTCTTAATTATTTTCCCCGATTTAATAACAGGATTTGGAAATCCTGCCTGTAATCTGACCGGGCCGGAACAAACAAAATGACAAATTTTTCAATAAGCAGTCATATTTTATACAAAATGGGAAGACTGTAGGTAACAATTAATAATGAATAATGAATAATTAAAAGGAGAAAGCTTAGCGCAGATTTCTTTGATTTCGCATATTTATATTGAAAGACAACACAAAATTATAAAATTGCAGAATACCATGAAAAACTCAAAAAAACCTTGTTCCTGATTCTTAACCTTAACAGCAGAAGGTGACAACACTGCTAAATTAAACCTTATTTGCCAGGTTTATTATTTCCCGCGGATTTCGCTGAGAACCCATAAATTACCAGAACAGGAAAAATTGACATATTATAAAACCACCGGAGCCATCTTTTAATTATCCGTTGTCAATTGTCCATTATAATCCTCTTCCGGCTTGATCAGCCGGGCAGGATTTAAATAAAAAAAGGGACGCGGCTTATAAAAAGCACAGCGCCCCGGTTTTGGAAGGAGAGATGTAACGGGAAAATTTATTTGAGCAGAGTCATTTTTTTAGTAACAACTACGTTATCTGCTTCCAGAGAATAGAAATAAACACCACTTGACATACTCGCGGCGTCCCATTCAATTGTATGAGTTCCGGCAGTTTTGAAATCATTAACGAGTTCGGCAACTTTCTGACCAAGAACGTTATAAACAACCAGTTTAACCTGTGAGGATACAGGAAGAGCAAAAGAGATATTTGTAGTCGGGTTGAACGGATTAGGATAGTTCTGTGAAAGGTTGAAATCAGCAGGAACAACATCATTTACACTGATTTCTTTTACACCTGTAACTATAGCAGCAAGGTTTTCGTAAGCCGCGCCGCCTGCTTCAGGTCTTGGGTCCATTGTTTGGGTATATGGAGTTCTTGTGATAGAGCCAAGCGCGGGTGATTCAATGGCATTGTTGTTAGCTGAAAGGTGATTGGCTTCATAGCTGTTTTCAGCGATATCGGCAAATGTTGAGCCTGAGCCAAAATCGAAGAAAATGTTGTTTGAAAGAAGAATTTCGCCATTGTCAAGTCTGGTTTTTGAATCATTGCCAGTCGCGAGGTCTTCTATCTGTATAGCTTTGCCGGCATAATCGCCAAAGATTGAGTTATTGTAAACACCACCCCAGTAATCGCGCATGTTAAAGAGCCAGTCGTTATCAGCATTACCGGCATTCATACCTGAACCAAGGAAAGTAACGTTATAAGACTGCGGGAACGCGTAAGGAGCGCCATCTTCAGGGTCTGTTCCGCCATCATGTTCGCCACAGGCATTTCCGAATGTCGGTTCCTGGATAGCGAATAAGAACTGGAATTTGCCTCTGATACCCATATCATGGTCAAAACAGTCATCTGCGTTGAACGCGCTTACAAGGTGCCTGCAGTCAACGTTTCCGCCAAACCATTCGTAACCATCGTCGTTGTTGTTGAATACTTCGATAAAATCGATTGTTGTGCTGTTGCCAACAGCGCCAAATGTAAGACCGTTGATTTCTTTACCTGAGCCAACATCTGTACCGCCGTGACGAATAGAGACATATTTCAAAACACCTGTACAGTCTTCATCATCTGTACCGCCATAAGTTGTTCTTGCTTCAGCAGGAATTCCTTCAATATTTTCTTCGCCTCCTGTCGGGTTGATTGTCGCTTTACCAAGAAGAATAAGACCGCCCCAAAGGTTTGAAGTAGGAAGTGTAAGGTCTGTAGGATCAGTAACATCGTCAGTCACAGATGTAAAGATAATAGGATTGACGCCTGTTCCTTCAGCGTAAATTTTTCCGCCGCGGCAGATTATAAGAGCAGAAGCGCTTTCGGCCTGACCTTCTTTAGCTTTAATAACAGTTCCTGCTTCGATATTAAGAACAGCGCCATCTTCCACATAAACAAAACCATCAAGAACGTAAGTGTTATCTGCAGTCCAGTATACTTTATCCCCTGCGTTAATATCGGCGTCAGTGACGTTTACTGTGTTTGTCGGTGTAGCATCTTCAGTAAGATAACCGTAATGATCAAGAGCTGTCCAGCCTTTCATCCAGTTAGTTGAACCAAAAGCGCCTTTATAGTTTACATGATCAAAGAAGTCATCATTCGGATAAGAGGCAAGATTCTGATAAGCAACGCCGTCAGCGGCAGGTCTCGGGTCCATAGTCTGGGTATACGGAGTTCTTGTAATAGAAGCGAGAGCAGGGCTTTCAATTGCGTTCTGAGCGCCCGCGAGATAAGTTGCGGTGTATGAATTTTCAGCGATAGCTTCTAAAGTTGAACCTGCGCCAAAATCGAACCAAAGGTTGTTTTCAAGAAGAATTTCGCCATTATCGAGTCTTAATTTACAATCATTTCCTGTCGCGAGGTCTTCAATCTGAATAGCTTTACCGGCATAGTCACCGAAAATAGAGTTTTTATAAAAGCCGCCCCAGAAATCTCTGATGTTGAATAACCAGTCGTTATCAGCGTTACCGGCATCTTTACCTGAACCGAGGAAAGTAACGTTATAAGCCTGAGCGTAACCATAAGGTGTGCCATCTTCAGGGTCTGTTCCGCCATCATGTTCGCCGCATGCGTTACCGAAAGTGGGTTCTTCAATAGCGAATAAATACTGCAATTTACCTCTGAAGCCCATATCATGATCGAAACAGTCATCAGCGTTGAACGCGGACACAAGATATTTTGCGTTAACGGTGCCGCCAAACCATTCGTAACCGTCGTCATTATTGTTAAATACTTCAATATATTCAATTGTTGTTCCACGGCCTACACCACCAAGTGTAAGACCGTTGATCTCTTTACCTGAACCAACATCAGTTCCACCATGACGGATAGATACATATCTCATAACACCTGAATTATCTTCATCATCTGTTCCACCAAATGCTGTTCTTGCTTCAGCAGGAATACCTTCAATATGTTCTTCGCCGCCTGTAGGGTTGATTGTAGCGTTACCAAGAAGAATAACACCGCCCCAAAGATTTGAAGTAGGAAGAGTAAGGTCTGTAGGGTCTGTAACATCATCAGTAACAGATGTGAATATAATAGGCGCTGAAGCGGTGCCTTCCGCGTAAATTTTGGCGCCGCGGCAGATAATAAGAGCTGATGCGCTTTCAGCCTGGCCTTCTTTAGCTTTAATTACTGTTCCGGCTTCAATGTTAAGAACCGCGCCTTCTTCGACATATACGAATCCATCAAGAACATAAGTTTTGTCTGCTGTCCAGTATACTTCATCACCGGCATTGATTGTCGCGTCTGTAATTGTTTCTTCGCTACCGCCAACAGCGGGTGCAGTTGTAAAATATCCATAATGGTCCATTGCTGTCCAGCCTTTAAGCCAGTTAGTTGAACCGAATGCTCCTTTGTAATTCACCTGATTCCAGTATTCATCAAACTGTGCGTTTATGCTTGAAACCAGAATGAAGATAGTCAAAATAAATGTTGTGAAGAAAGTTTTCTTCATTGTTCACTCCTTAAAGAATGTTATTTAAATAAATGAAAATTAAAAGCTATATTTCATACCCACTGAATAACTGACTCCTTTGGTATGACTTGAATAGATATATTCAGTTCCTTTGAATTCCTGAATTTTTTCCTGTCGGTCATTCAGGATATTATTGACGGAAAGTTTAAGGGAAATATTTTCATATACTTTTTTGGATAACGAAAAGTTAAGAAGATGAAACGCTTCTTCATAAACGTCGGGCGCTCCAACAGAACCGACGGCTGTAAGTCTTCTTCCTGATACATTATAGAAAAGGCTTGCTGTTAATCCGTTATCCCAGTCATCATAATTAATATTTGCGTTTATGATATAAGGTGACTGCCCGTGGAAAGGTCTCGTATTATCAGCATCCGGATCAAAAACCCTCAGGTTCTCAAGCTCTTCCGGATCAATATCAACCTGGGAGTGAATAAGGGTCAGGTTTGCTCCCATTGAAAAGTTTACCAGCGATTCTGATAAAAATTCAAGATTTTTCCTGATTTCAAACTCAAGTCCGTAAACAATAGCCTCAGGCACGTTCCTCCATTCAACAAGGCTGTTGACAGCATCAGTAATTTTCAATACAATAGGGTCTCTGAAATCTTTATAAAATCCGCTCACTGCAAAAATCTGACCGGCCCCTGTATACCATTCCCACCGCAGGTCAAAGTTGTCAATGAGTGTTCTTTTTAATTTCGTATAACCCCGGTAAGTGTCACCGCCGTTAAATTCGAAGTTCACGAAGGGTGAAATCTCTCTGAATGTCGGACGGGCAAGAGTTTTACCGTATGAAAGCCTGATATTCATATCTTTCATCGGAGAATAAACAACATTCACTGAAGGAAGAAGATCATGAGTATTTATCTGAGCGAGAGAATCTGTGAAGTTTATTACTTCCATGTTGGTGTTTTCATATCTTGCCCCTGTTATTACTCTGAACATATCACCGACAGGAATATCGAACATTCCATAATAGGCTGAGATTTCACTCTCACCATTATAGTTGCTTGATTTTTGGTCACCCTCCTGCACATAGATGCCAATTAAATTATTTATTGTTGTATGACCCGCGAATGAGATAGTATCATAACCAACCCAGCCGAGAAATTCATCTGAGAAAAACCTGGCGACATCCCCCCCTGCTTCATTAAGTGACGCCTGCAAAGCTGTTTTAGGCTCATAAGAAAATCTTCTTTCCCTGAATTCTCTTCTTTTGTTCTGATAATATCCGCCAAACTTAAATGTTGATTGTTTGTCAGAGAGCAGGTGGAAGGGAAGTGAAAAATCTATCTGTCCCCCGCGCTGATTTTCATCAGTATACCTGAAGTATCTTTCAGGCTGGAGGTTGGTTTTAATAATATATTCATCATCGGGGGTAACAATAGAATAAAAATATCTCAGATCAGGCTCATCCTGGTTTGATTCCAGGTAATTACCTTTCCACTCAACTTTAAGATTAGCGAACTCTTTGAAATAATGCTGACCAGACAACTGAACAGATTTTAATGATCTTTCTTTATAATGGTGAGTGGTTGCCTGCCAGGAGTTTTCGGCACGGGTATCATATGGGAAACTTCCCGCTAAAAATCTCGCTTTATTCTCTCCATTCTGATTAAAGAGCCCGTTCACGCTGAGAATATGTTCAGGTGTCAGTTTGTAGGAACCTTTCAGAACAGCGCCCCATAAAACTTCATGAACTGTTGCCTGCTCACCAAGATTCATCACAGTATCAAGCTGTGATTTTTCAGGGTCCATAACACCGCGGTCCCATCTGTTAAAACTTCCATCCGAATAACCGGATGTACTGTTTTTATAAGTGAGACTGGCTATAAACCCAAACGGTTTTCCTAATAGGTCTATCTGGTTTCCGATTGAAAGCGCGTAACTCTGGTTAAGCGGAGGACTTTCCCTGAATGTATTAAAATCGGAATTAAAACTTTTTGTAGTAACATCAATAGCGTTGGCTATCGAATCATTTTTTGTAGCGTTTCCCGCGCTGATAATGAGTTTCTCACCAATTTCAGATGGTATATCCCTGTAACCGTCATCTGATCCCATCCAGTCGGTTCCGCTTGAGTGAACCCCCAAAAAGTCGCTGTTGAATGTCGCGTTTGAATTATAAGAGGTAGAGGCTGAAAAAGATACATTCAGTTTATCGGGAAAATCTTTTGTTTTAATATCTACGGTGCCGCCGGAAAAGTTTCCCTGCTTGTCCGGTGTAAAACTTTTTACCGCCTGAATATTATCAACAAGATTTGCGGGAATTAAATCAATTGATCCCGATCTTTTATAAGGGTCAACACTGGGTATTTCCGCTCCGTTAAGCTGGGTGCTTGTATATCTGTCGCCAAGACCTCTTACATAAACATTTTTTCCATCAACAACTGAAGCTCCTACGATCTGTTTTACAGCTTCGGCGGCATTACCGCTTCCCGCCCTTGAAAATTGCTCCGAACTGATAGCGTCACTTACTGAAACAGATTTTTGTCTCTTTATTAACAATCCGGCCTCGGAATCTTCCACAACTTTTGCCGAGATTATTACTTCTTCGGTTTCATAAGTCTCTGTTCCAAGCGCAACATCCATTTTTGTTACTTCGCCATGTTTGACGATCACGCCGGTGACATTCTGCTTCTGAAATCCAATCATTGAATAAACTACTGTGTAAGCGCCGACCGGAATATTATCGATCGCATAGCGACCTTCAATATCTGTTGCCGCGCCGATGGTTGTTCCTTCTATAAATACATTCGCGCCGATAAGCGCGTCGCCAAAATCTTTATCGACAACGGTACCGGTGATTTTTCCGGTTTTATTCTGAGCTGAAATTATTGTAAAGGTGAGAAAAAACAATAAAATAAATTTGGTGCACAAAAAATTCTTGCGGTTAAACATATCACATCTCCTTCCAAAAGATATTTTTTTATTTTACGGAAGGAAACTTAATAGCTGGATATTAACTCATTATTACGGCACGATTAAATTAATGTTAAGGATAGGAGGGTAACTTTTTCTGTAATTTGTATGACGATTTTTATGAACTTTTTTTTTAAGCGCGCCACCCCGCTAAGGATAGCGACAAATTTCACCTGAGAATATCTGTTCTCCCCCATTCTCTGAATTTAGCCTCAATAAATTCTTTTGTCGCTGAATGAGATACCGCGGAATTGGTTCCGGGAGGAATTACCTTTCCAAAGGCGATATGAACAGTTTTGGAAGTATCTATTTTACCAAGTTCTTTGACCATACTACCTATCCCCCAGGCGTCGGTAACCAATGCTACAGGAATAACAGGAACGCTGTTCTTTTCAGCGAGCTTGTTACCCAGCGTATTAAACTCTGAAGGATCAAAATATGGAACCCTGGTTCGCTGTGGAAATACGATAATCGATTTGCCCTGCTGTAATATTTTTTTACCCTCTCCAAAGACTGCCACAAGGTCATCCCTCGGGTTTTCCCGTCCGACAACAATCGGGTCCCTTGATTTAAGAATAGGTCCGAAAAGCGGATAAGTTGTCAGTTCCCTTTTAACAATAAATGTCACATCCATAACAGGCTGGATAATTCCGGGAAGAATCATGGTTTCAAGCGTGCTCATATGATTGGAGACAAATACAACCGGCGCTTTGATATCTCTTAGATTTTCCAGACCGGAAATTGAAAACTTAACCCCTGATTCCTCGAGCCTGTTTTTTATATCAAGTGAAGACTCTGCCCAATTAATTCCGTCATAATAACCCTTTTTAACCTTTCGGTTTGAGTAAAAAACAATACGAAATAATTTGTAATAAAATGTAAGGGAGGGAGTAAGAAATATTCCTGATTTTCCTTCGGGAGTTACATAACTGTTATTAGCCGCTAATATTTCCGAGTTTTCAGTTATTTTTTTAAGCATAATTAAAGCCTGGAGGGTTATTTTGGATGGTAGTGACCCTAACGGGACTCGAACCCGTACTCTTCGCCTTGAAAGGGCGATGTGTTAACCAGTTACACCATAGGGCCATAATGAATCTGACAACAATTGAACAAGATGGTGACCCTAACGGGACTCGAACCCGTACTCTTCGCCTTGAAAGGGCGATGTGTTAACCAGTTACACCATAGGGCCATGAAATGGGGTGAGAGAAGGGATTTGAACCCTCGGCCTTCTGGGCCACAACCAGATGCTCTAACCAACTGAGCTACTCCCACCATATATGGAAAAGTACGCCAGAGAGGACTCGAACCTCTAACCTACGGCTTAGAAGGCCGTTGCTCTGTCCGGTTGAGCTACTGGCGCTCATCTCTTACAACGTAAGTAAAATTTTTTATAAATTCAATGTTGTCGATTCAAAAAATCAATGAACTAATGATTCAAAAAAAATCCTCCGGTCAATAATAAGAGGATATCAGGTAAAATCATTTCAAACTTTCAAAGAAGCTTTTTTGTCGAGGGCGGCAGGAATCTGCCGAAGGCATCCCGCCGGGGGAGCCTGCGACCTTCCCGACTTCCTTTTAGTCGGGGACGCGCTAACCGCACATCAACAATCAATCTTTCAAAAAACTCTGTCGGGGCGGCAGGATTCGAACCTGCGACCTCCTGCTCCCAAAGCAGGCGCGCTAACCGGACTACGCTACGCCCCGTGCAACAAATCAAAATATAAACGAACTATTAATTTAAACTTTTTCTTTCGGTTTGTCAAGATCATTACATATAAAAAATGGGAGCCGTAAATATAATTTACGGCTCCCATTCATTAAAAGATTTCTTTTTTATTTCAGAAGTATCATTTTCTTTATGCTTGAGAAGTTTCCTTCACCGTCAAGTTCCTCAGCATAGAGTGAGTAGATATATACACCAGAAGCGAGTCGGCCTGCATCCCATTCAAGAATGTAGGTGCCTGCTTTCTGAACTTCATTCACTGCTGTGGTTACCACTTCGCCAAGTGAGTTGTATATAACAAGCTTGACACGGCTTTCAGCGGGAATTCCATATTTAACCTTTGTGGAAGGGTTAAACGGATTAGGATAGTTCTGGCTTAATGAGTACTCATCCGGTATAAGATCAACAACCTCTATCTTTGTAAGTACAGAGACAATCGCGAGATTACTGTAATCTGAAACTGTATCGGCATTGAATGCCTGTACCCGGTAAGTGTATTTTACAGAATCGGTTGAAACAGTTGTATCAAGATAAGTTTGAGAGTTTGCTTCCAATGAAGCAATTTCCTCATACTGTCCGGCAATTGTAGTATCGCCAAGTTTTCTTTCAACGGTGTAACCAGTTTCATTTTCAGCATTATCGATCCAGCTAAGGAATACTCTGCCAATTTCCTGCGCCTGCGCTCTAAGCTGTGTCGGTTTGAATATGGGATGCCAGGTAACAACCAGAACACCGGAAACATTACCGGTTCCGTTCCAGAGACCGCCGCCATTGGCATTCCAGCCTCCATACCATGAGCTTCCTTCTCCAACTCTGAATTTGGTCGCGTAGAAGTAGGTTCCCATTTCAAGGGTAGCTCCCAGGTAAGCAATATACTCATCCATATTGCCGACATCCTGGAGGAAGTAACATTGTGTCCAGAGTGAATCGGCCCATTCGTATGGCGGGGTATTTTCTTTACTTATACCAACCCAGGCTGTGATTCCTTCGCCGGCGCCTGTTCCATTGGTCAGTCCCTGAACAAGAATCTGTCCTCTGAATCCACCGGCTTCGCCGACCGGAAGCACTTTACTGCCCGGCTGAACATTCGCGAAATCGACTTTCCATTCAGTTGTAAATACCCATTTGGCCGACCAGTTGCTCGTTCCTGAAGCGTTCGTAGCGCTAACCCGCCAGTAATATGGTGTCAGGTAACTAAGATTTCTAATAATAAAGTTCGGATTTGTAACCACAGTATCAACAATGATGTTTGTCATTCCCGCATCAGTGGCGATCTGTGCTCTGTAGGAATCAGCTCCATAAACAGCTTCCCAGACCATGCTGAAGGCGCGCGGCAGGTCTTTCTGTCCGTTTGCCGGGAATACGAGCTGCGGAGGCTGAGGCGCTACAAGCATCACACTTCCATCGATATAGTTAACAGTATAATCAAATCCTTCGGGATCACGGATAAAGTTATTGTTCTCATCAAAGTCGAGGTCGGTAATACTACTGTCATATTCTACACGCAGCATGGCAATATTGCCATCCGGAATCGTTACACCTACCGGATTGCTCCAGTCGATAGTAATCGATCCGTCATTTATTGAAACCTGCGCGGTGATAAGATTCGGATTTATCGCGACAACACGACCCCAGTCAAGAACATCTTCATCAAAATTCATAATGATATGCATGCTCGCGACGTTGTTAAAGTTGACAACATTGATCGGGATATCAACACTGTCTCCGGGAGCAGCGACTATGTCATCGGTTGACATTGTCATCGGCAGAGGATCGGTGATCGTAAAATCACTGTTACTCAGATCATAATTTGCCGGATCGTCAATATCAGATATTCTTACACGGCATGTTGTTGATGGTGTATTGGGAACAACCCACTGGTAGATACCTGTGATTTCTCTTCCGCCGCCGCCGGTCGGAGCATTGGTACGTCCTTTCTGATCAACACTTACAACTCCCGCTGATTCAGGATCGGCGCCTTTCGGAGCAGCTTTAACATTGCCTGAAACCATTGTTTCCGGTGCGGAAGTAATATTATTATCAGCGGCTACACTATCAGCAATAAGTATCCAGTCTTCACCGGATGCGGTTCTGTATTCAATTTTCACCATATCAAGATTGATAGCTTCCCACCAGATTTCGAATGTTGTCGCGGCAGGAATCACATTATTACCCTGGGGATTAAGAACTGTTACATCAACGTCAATTACTGTTACCATGGCTGTGTCATAGATAACCGCGCGGGTTGTATTGTCACTTAACGCAACAATTATTTCATATTCCCCGGCGCTTGTAAAGGTCGGTGTCCAGGTGAATAGTCCACCAGTGGTAAGCTGCATATTTCCAACCGGCTGTGTCACCAGACTGAATGTCAGCTCGCCATTATCGGGGTCTTCTCCCTGATATTGATATGATAGTGAAAAATGCTCTTTAATCGTTGTATCCGGTAATACCGATGTAAAATAAGGCATCAGGTTGACATTTGATACATGAATTACTGATGTATCATAAACAACATCCCTTGTAACATTGTCACTTAAGGCTACAATTACATCATAATCTCCGGCCATTGTATAGTTGGGAGTCCATGTAAAGAGTCCTGCATCGGTAATCATCATATCACCAACAGGATTCGACATGAGGGCAAATGTTACAGGATCAGAATTCGGGTCTTCACCGGTATACTGGAATTCAAAATAATCATTTTCGTTTATTGTCTCTTCTCCAATCACAGCAGTGAAATATGGAGGCTGGTTAGAATCAAGGACATGGATGTTTGATGTATCATAAACAACAGCGCGGGTTGCGGCGTCATTCATGGCTACAATAACTTCATAATCACCAGCCATTTCTGTGGTAGGCGTCCAGGTAAAAAGTCCCTCCTGTGTAATCTGCATATTACCAACAGGAGTTGAAACAAGAGTAAATGTAAGAGGATTATTATCAGGGTCCTCTCCATCATACTGGAATTCAAATGCTTCTGTTTCAATAATTGTGGTATCACCAATTACACTCGTGAAGTATGGCTCACGGTTTACATTGAGCACATGGACTGTTGAGGTATCATATACTGTCGCTCTTGTTACATTGTCTGTCAGTGATACGATTATTTCATAGTCTCCGGCTTCCTCAAAAGTTGGCGTCCAGGTAAATAGTCCCGCGCCGGTTATCGCCATATCGCCCACTGCCTGCGAAGCTAACGCGAATGTCAATGGATGATTATCAGGATCATCTCCGGTGTACTGGAATTCATAATACTGGTTTTCATTTATTGTTTCTTCACCAATTACCGCTGTAAAGTATGGTTCACGGTTGACATCCAATACATGGACTGTTGAGGTATCATATACTGTCGCTCTTGTAACATTATCGGTCAGTGATACGATTACTTCATAGTCTCCGGCTTCTTCAAAAGTTGGTGTCCATGTGAAGAGTCCCGCTCCGGTTATCGCCATATCACCCACTGCCTGTGAAGCTAACGCGAATGTCAATGGATGATTATCAGGATCATCACCGGTGTACTGGAATTCATAATACTGGTTTTCATTTATCGTTTCTTCACCAATTACCGCTGTGAAGTATGGCTCACGGTTTACATCCAATACATGGATTGTTGAGGTATCATATACTGTAGCCCTGGTAACATTATCGGTCAGTGATACGATTACTTCATAGTCTCCGGCTTCTTCAAAGGTTGGTGTCCAGGTGAAGAGACCTGCTCCGGTTATCGCCATATCGCCCACTGCCTGCGAAGCTAACGCGAATGTCAACGGATGATTATCAGGATCATCTCCGGTGTACTGGAATTCATAATACTGGTTTTCATTTATCGTTTCTTCACCAATTACCGCTGTGAAGTATGGCTCACGGTTTACATCCAATACATGGATTGTTGAAGTATCATAGACTGTCGCTCTTGTTACATTATCGGTCAGTGATACGATTACTTCATAGTCTCCGGCTTCTTCAAAAGTTGGTGTCCAGGTGAAGAGTCCCGCTCCGGTTATCGCCATATCGCCCACTGCCTGTGAAGCGAGAGCGAATGTAAGTGGATGGTTATCAGGATCATCACCGGTGTACTGGAATTCATAATACTGGTTTTCATTTATTGTTTCTTCACCAATTACCGCTGTAAAGTATGGTTCACGGTTGACATCCAATACATGGACTGTTGAGGTATCATATACTGTCGCTCTTGTTACATTGTCTGTCAGTGATACGATTACTTCATAGTCTCCGGCTTCCTCGAAAGTTGGCGTCCATGTGAAGAGACCTGCTCCGGTTATCGCCATATCACCCACTGCCTGCGAAGCTAACGCGAATGTCAACGGATGGTTATCAGGATCATCACCGGTGTACTGGAATTCATAATACTGGTTTTCATTTATTGTTTCTTCACCGATTACCGCTGTGAAGTATGGCTCACGGTTTACGTCGAGCACATGGATTGTTGAAGTATCATAGACTGTCGCTCTTGTTACATTGTCTGTCAGTGATACGATTACTTCATAGTCTCCGGCTTCTTCAAAGGTTGGTGTCCAGGTAAATAGTCCCGCTCCGGTTATCGCCATATCGCCCACTGCCTGTGAAGCTAACGCGAATGTCAACGGATGGTTATCAGGATCATCACCGGTGTACTGGAATTCATAATACTGGTTTTCATTTATTGTTTCTTCACCAATTACCGCTATAAAGTATGGCTCACGGTTGACATCCAATACATGGACTGTTGAGGTATCATATACTGTAGCCCTGGTAACATTATCGGTCAGTGATACGATTACTTCATAGTCTCCGGCTTCTTCAAAAGTTGGTGTCCAGGTGAAGAGTCCCGCTCCGGTTATCGCCATATCGCCCACTGCCTGCGAAGCTAACGCGAATGTAAGTGAATGATTATCAGGATCATCACCGGTGTACTGGAATTCATAATACTGGTTTTCATTTATCGTTTCTTCACCAATTACCGCTGTAAAGTATGGTTCACGGTTTACGTCGAGCACATGGATTGTTGAAGTATCATAGACTGTCGCTCTTGTAACATTATCGGTCAGTGATACGATTACTTCATAGTCTCCGGCTTCCTCAAAAGTTGGTGTCCAGGTGAAGAGTCCCGCTCCGGTTATCGCCATATCGCCCACTGCCTGTGAAGCTAACGCGAATGTCAATGGATGGTTATCAGGATCATCTCCGGTGTACTGGAATTCATAATACTGGTTTTCATTTATTGTTTCTTCACCAATTACCGCTGTAAAGTATGGCTCACGGTTGACATCCAATACATGGACTGTTGAGGTATCATATACTGTAGCCCTGGTAACATTATCGGTCAGTGATACGATTACTTCATAATCTCCGGCTTCCTCGTAAGTTGGTGTCCAGGTGAAGAGTCCCGCTCCGGTGATTGCCATGTTGCCTACTGCCTGTGAGGCAAGAGCGAAGGTAAGTGGATGATTATCAGGATCATCTCCGGTGTACTGGAATTCATAATACTGGTTTTCATTTATTGTTTCTTCACCAATTACCGCTGTAAAGTATGGCTCACGGTTTACATCCAATACATGGACTGTTGAGGTATCATATACTGTAGCCCTGGTAACATTATCGGTCAGTGATACGATTACTTCATAATCTCCGGCTTCCTCGTAAGTTGGTGTCCAGGTGAAGAGACCCGCTCCGGTTATCGCCATATCGCCCACTGCCTGTGAAGCTAACGCGAATGTCAATGGATGATTATCAGGATCATCACCGGTGTACTGGAATTCATAATACTGGTTTTCATTTATTGTTTCTTCACCAATTACCGCTGTAAAGTATGGTTCACGGTTTACATCCAATACATGGACTGTTGAGGTATCATATACTGTCGCTCTTGTTACATTATCGGTCAGTGATACGATTACTTCATAGTCTCCGGCTTCTTCAAAGGTTGGTGTCCAGGTAAATAGTCCCGCTCCGGTTATCGCCATATCGCCCACTGCCTGTGAAGCTAACGCGAATGTCAACGGATGGTTATCAGGATCATCACCGGTGTACTGGAATTCATAATACTGGTTTTCATTTATTGTTTCTTCACCAATTACCGCTGTGAAGTATGGCTCACGGTTTACATCAAGCACATGGATGGTTGAAGTATCATAAACAACCTCTCTTGAAATATTATCTGAAAGAGAAACTATGATATCATAGTCGCCCGCCTCTTCAAAAGTAGGAGTCCATGAAAACTGACCCTGGGGTGTAAACTGCATATTCCCGACAGGATCAGAAATAAGAGTAAATATAACGGGATCGAGATCGGGATCAGTACCAAGGTACCTGAATGTAAACTCTTCATTTTCATTAATAGTTGTATCCCCGATGACAGCCGCGAAATATGGAGGCTGATTAACATCGGTAACATTTATTTTAGATGTATCATAAACAGTAGCCCGGTTAACATTATCAAAGAGAGAAACAATAACTTCATATTCACCGGCAGCTTCGAATCCCGGAGTCCAGGAGAAAAGTCCTTCCGGAGTAAGCTGCATATTACCAACAGGCTGACTTACAAGTGTAAATGACAAAGGATGAGCGTTGAAGTCGAATCCCTCATACTGGAATTCGAAGGCTTCCCCTTCGTTGATGGTTGTGTCGCCAATAACAGTTACAAACTGCGGGGCGGCATTGACATACACTATATTAAATGTGCCGTCACTGACATCTGAAATCGGGTCAGCTCCCCATGATGTAACTTTAACAAGAGCTTCATTTGTATTCACATTTGCGACCTGCCACAGGAATTCACCATTAGCCGCTGGTGTGGATGTTGAAATCAGATTCCAATCTGTTCCATTATTGGTTGAATATTCAATTTTTACATTTTCAATACCTTCACTGGTCCATTCGATTTTTTCGAACGTATCGCCGGCAAATGTTTCTCCGCCATCGGGACGAGTGACAAAAAGATATTTATCTGAAGTGGTAGATACAGAACCGGGAGCGTAAGACACCTGAACAGGATCACCCTGGGAATTTGCCAGTTCGCTTGCCTGCTCATTAAATGTTACATCGGTATATCCACCTTTATAATTAAATTTCAGATTAAATATCCCCGCGGTTCCAATGTTCGCTCCATCATAAGGAGGAATATTATCGAACCATGAGACGAGCACCGCGCCTCCTTCAGGAGCTTCATTAAATATCGCGGTCCCGATTTCATCGTTCACCCACTCAACTCCGGTAAATCCGAGCAGAAGTGAATCATATTCTATACGAAGGGTAACAGCTCCGATATCGAGGAAGTTTTCAGCGTTGAATGGAACAACAATTTCAGTATTCGGATTACCAACAACTTCTCCGGCAATAAGTTTCAGATCACCTGCCGGGTTAATTGTAAAGACAGCATTGCTTATATCTTCAGTTCCGCTTCCATCAGCATCACTAATTCTTACGCGCGCCTGATCGGTTGGAGTATTTGGAATAGTCCAGTTGAATGAACCGTCAGCGGCGGGAACATTTTCAACTATTGGTATCCAGGAGTTATTTTCTCCGGTACGGTATTCAATTTTAACATTGTTGATAAGTGAACTCTGCCATTGAATTTCTTTTACAAAGCCGGCGTCCCAAATTTCACCGCCGTTCGGCATTTCAACAACAATATATTTATCTACTGCTGATGTAACCGAGCCATTATTATAATTTACCGTAACAGGCTCACCATTTACATCCGCAATTTCAGAAGTCTCTTCATCGAATACTACAGATACTTCTCCACCCTGGTAGTTGAAATTCAGGTCGAATAATTTATCATCGCCAATATTGGCCCCATTATAAGGAGGCTCGGAATCGAACCAGGAAACAAGAATCGCGTCATCTTCCTGATTGATAATAGCGGATGTCAATTCGGAATGAATATCACTTACCGAAGTATATTCGAGAATTGAAGGATTATATTTAATCTTGAGAGTGACAGCTCCGACACCGGCAAAATTTTCAGCGGTTAATGGTAAAACAGCATTGTCACCCGGGTTAAGCACCAGATCAGGAAGAGTAAGAGTTAAAGTTCCTGCCTGTAATATTGTAAACGGATTATCACTTTCATCAGTAATCTGAGAATTGTCGAGTGAAGTTATTATAACTTTCGCGTTATTAGAGGGCGCGTTGGGAACCAGCCATTCAAATGAACCGCCGGCCGCGGGAACACTATTCGCTATCACAAATGTATTCCGTCCTGCTCCGTCAGTATATTCAATTTTAATATTGTTTACACCTTCACTGAGCCATGATATCTGCTCCAGAGTATTTCCGGCAAATTCCTCTCCGCCATTCGGCCTGGTCAGAACCAGGTATTCTCCGACTCCTGACGAAACACTACCGTTATTATAGGTAGCGGCGACCGGGTTGCCCATTACATCCGCGAGTTCGGAAACATCAAGGTTGAAGTCCAGTCCGGTATTTCCACCATTATAGGTAAATTCAAGATCAAGCATCTTTCCTTCGCCAATGTTGGCTCCGTCATAAGGAGGCACATTATCGAACCAGGATACCAGAACCGCGTCTCCATCGGCAGCTTCATTAACAATTATGGATTGAACTTCAGGATCAACATTTATCGCCTGTATAAAATCAAGCATATCCGGATTATATTCAATCCTTAAAGTAATGGCGCCTATTTCAACAAAACCGGAAACATCAAGAGACGCCACAACAGGCTGTCCGGGAACACCTGTAACATCTGTCAGTGTCAGTGTTATCGGACCTGATGGCAGAATTGAGAAAAACGCGTCACTTTCATCGGCGATATTTCCATTCTCCATGCTTGTTATTCTAACTTTGGCTTCATCAGAAACTTCATTCGGGACGAGCCAGGAGAATATCTCATCCGCGGCGGCGACATTCTGTGCAATTTCTGTCCATTGGCCGCCATTATTTACAGTATATTCAAGCTTAACATTATTTACTCCTCCACTCAGCCATTTTATGTCATGCAAACTGCCTGACTGCCAGCTTTCACCACCATTCGGCGAAGTAAGAACAACATACTCACCCTGTGAAGAACTTACGCTTCCATTATCGTAAACCACATTGAGGGGGGTTCCGAGCAAATCGGCAATTTCACTTTCAGATTCATTGAAAAGAAGGTTTGTTGTGCCGCCGATATAATTAAACTTAAGGTTAAATAAGGTTCCGTTTCCAATGTTCGCTCCATCATAAGGAGGCACATTATCAAACCATGATACCAGAACCGCGTCTCCATCGGGGCTCTCATTGAATATCGCTCCATCCAGTTCCGGATTAACTTCCTCAGATGTTATAAAGCTGAGAACCGCAGGATCATATTCGATTCTTAAAGTAACAGCTCCGATATCGAAGAAACTGACACTTGTAAATGGAACAATAACCTCTGTTCCCGGAACTCCTGAAATTTCACCCGCGATAATTGAGAGAGGATCAGGTTCATTTATTGTAAATACATTATCACTCTTATCATTAATTGCCGGCTGGGTTGATGATGATACCCTGATAATGGCATTTTCGGTCGGAGTATTTGGAACTGCCCACTGGTATGCCATATCCACAGGAGCAAAGTTCTGTTCAATGTAATTCCAGTTTCCGCCATTATCGGTTGAATACTCAATATCAAATGTGGCGACACCCTGTGTAACCCACATAATTTCGGCAATCTCTCCGGCTGTAAATTCTTCACCGCCGTTGGGTTTAATTATTGTTATATACTCGCCGACTGATGAAGTTACACCACCGTCAATCAGAGATGTCTGAAGCGGATTTCCAATAAGGTCGCTTAATTCAGTTTCATCTGTATTAAATACGACCGCGGCGTTTCCGCCATTATAGGTGAATTCCATATCAAATAGTTTTCCATCACCAATATTAGCGCCGTTATAAGGAGGTGCGCTGTCAAACCAGGATGCCAGCAGAACACCTTCTTCCTGGTTATTATTTATTATTGTCGCCGATATTTCCGGATTAAGATTCGAGTAATTCACAAACTCAAGCAATTGCGGATCATATTCAATTCGCAGTGTGATAGCTCCGATTTCATTAAAGCTTGTCGCTTCAACGGGAATTGTCACGTTTTGAGTAGGGATACCCTGAACGCTGCCTATTGTCATAGATAGCGGCAAAGGCTGACTGATAGTAAATGGGAAATCACTTATATCGAAATAGTCAGGATTTGCGGCGTCACTAACTTTTATTGTCGCGTCATCAGTTGGCGCATCGGGAATAGTCCAGAGATATGTGCCCGACGCTGCCGGATGGCTCGCTATAATCTCAATCCACTGGCCGCCGATGCTTGTTCTGTAATCTATCTTAACATTTTCAAATCCTGTCGACTGCCATTTTATTTCTTCCTGTGTTCCAACAATCCAGTTTTCACCGCCATTTGGCTGCATGACAACCAGACTGAGGTTCGAAAGAATTGTAAAGACATTATCACTGATATCAGAAATTGTCTGGTTATCAACAGATTCCACCTTCATACGGGCTTCCTCTGTAGGTTCATTCGGAATCTCAAAGGTATACTCACCCGTTGCTGAAGCAACTGTGGTAAGCAGATCCCATGTTCCATTTTCAGTAGTTCTCAGGTAAATATTGATATCATTTAAACCACCTGAGAGCCACTTAACTGTCTGTTCGGAACCAACTTCCCAATTTTCACCGCCATTCGGCAGTAAAAGAGCGATATACTGGTTGACCGAAGAATTAACCGAACCATTGTTATAAACAACATCCAGAGGTGAGCCAAGAAGATCGGCAATTTCACTCTCATTCTCATTAAAAGTGATATCGGCCGCTCCGCCATTATAAGCAAACTCAAGATCAAATATCTTACCATCACCGATATTTGCGCCATCAAACGGGGCAACATTATCGAACCATGAAACCGAAACTGAATTTCCTTCCGGTGATTGATTAAATATTATACCCTGAACCTCATCATTAATATTCTGCGCTCCCACAAAAGAAAGCATATCGGAGTTATATTCTATTTCCAGTGTAATAGCTCCGATTTCATTAAAGGCTGTCACATTAAAGGGCACAATAACATTTTCTCCGGGTGTTCCCTGAACATCACCGGCAGAAATAGAAAGAGCCTGTGGAGCTGAAATAGTAAAATAACCATCCGTAATATCAGTTATTTCAGACGCGGTGGTTGAAGATATTTGAATTTTAGCCTCTGTTGTGGGCACATCCGGCGCCATCCATGTAAACGAGCCGTCTGAGGCAGGGACAGATTGTGTGATTTCGAACCAGGGTGAAAGATCATTTATCCTGTAGGCAAGTTTCACATTCTCAACACCGAGGCTGTTCCAGGTAATATTATATTCCTGTCCGACTTCCCAGTTTTCTCCTCCGTTCGGCTGAGTAACAGTAACAAAGGGGGCAAGAATACTGAATACGTTATCACTGTTATCGGCAAGCCCGGGATTTTCAACTGAAGTAATCTGAACTTCAGCGGTAGTAGTCGGGTCGTCGGGAACTGTCCAGTTGTATGTTCCGTTGATGGCCGGGATGCTGTTTTCTATTGTAATCCAGGCAACACCTGAAGAAGGCCGGTATTCAAGCTTTATATTTTCAACATTGGCGCTCTGCCAGGTTATTGCCTGCTGCGAACCTACCAGCCATTCTTCACCACCATTTGGTGTTGTAAGCTGCAGAGTTTGTTCGGCGGCAATAGTAAATACATCATCACTTGTATCAAAATATTCCTGCTGATCAAAATTCTTTATTCTGACCAACGCCTCACTGGTAGGCGCATCCGGAATAGTCCAACTGTAACTTCCACCCGCGGCGGGAGTGCTGGCAATAATTTCCAGCCAGTTATTGCCATTATCTGTTGAATATTCCAGTTTGGCATTATTAACTTCGTAGCTCTGCCAGGTTATAAGTTCATCAGCGCCAATCTGCCATAGTTCACCACCATTGGGAACCACTAAAAGAAGAGGATAAGGTTTAACATACCCGTCATTATATACAGAAGCTAATGGATTTCCCGCAATATCGGCAATCTCATTTTCTCCCGATATAAATGTCAGATCGGTCTGTCCCGAAGCAGGTGTTCCATTATAAGTAAATTCAAGATCAAATAATTTTCCATCGGCTACAGTAGCTCCCTGCAAACTGAACCATGAAACGTTAATCTGGCCGTTATTATCAGTTATCAGCGCGTTGGAAAACTGTGGATCAATATTCACAGCCTCGCTGAATGTCATCACCGCTTCATCATAATCAATCTTCAGCGTAATAGAGCCGGTTTCCAGAAGATTGAGGGCATATACCGGCAGTTCTATAATCTGATCTGGTTTGATATCCTGCAACGGTTCAATTGTAATTTTCACCTTTTCTATTGAAAAGACATTATCGCTGAGGTCATTAATAGTGTTATCCTCAACAGAACTTATTTTAATTATCCCGTTAGTTGTTTCGTTTTGCGGAAGTATCCACTCGTAACTGCCGGTTGACGCAGTGACACTTTCATTCACCGTGGTGAATGTACCACCGGAACCATCAGGGCTGAACTCAATCTTTACATTGCCAACACCGACACTATTCCATGTAATATTATGAGCGGAGCCGCCAATCCACAATTCTCCGCCATTTGGTGAAAGAACTGTTATGGAGGGCTGAATTATGTTAAACACAGCGTCACTTTGATCAGTAACCGCGCCATTTTCAACCGCTGTGGCTCTTACAAGCGCCTGAGCTGTGGGAGCGTCGGGAATGGTCCAGAGGTAACTGCCGGCAGCGGCGGAAGCTGAAGCTATTATTTCAATCCAGTCAGCTCCGTTATTTATACTGTATTCAAGCTTTACATCTATTACGTCTACACTTGACCAAGTGATATTTTCCTGGGTCCCTGCCAGCCAGTTTTCACCGCCATTCGGAGCAGTAAGGGTCAGAGTAGGCTGATCCGCGATAGTAAATACCGCGTCACTTTGATCCGAAACTCCGGCATTATCTGAATCGGTTACTCTTACAAGAGCCTGTGAAGTGGTAGTCGCAGGTATTGTCCAGGCATAACTGTTCCCGGCGACACCAGTCTCAACAGTTGACCAGTTCCCGCCATTATTTGTGCTGTATTCTATAAGCACGGTTCCAATATTATATGACTCCCATGTAATATTATGTTCAGAAGCTGCCTGCCATACTTCCCCGCCATCAGGAGCTGTCAGCAATAAGGGGAAAGGAGTAACCTGACCGTTATTAGATGTCAGGCCAAGAATGTTGGCGTTTATATCTGTTATTTCAGTTTCAGCCTCAACAAATTCCAGATCAGAGCCGCCGCCGGAAGGTCCGGCAGTGTACTGAAATTTCATATCAAATAACTTCGCGTCCGCAATGGTAGTTCCGGCAATGTTCTGCCATGAAAGTGTGACAACATTACCATCAGAATTAATAAGAGCGGTATTTATGTTATTATTGACATTTAATGCTTCGACAAATGTCATTTCTGTCTCATCGTAGTCAATTTTTAATGTCATTGACCCTATATCGAAAAGATATTTACCATCCACAGGAATTATAATTTCATCACCTGGTTTCACATTCTCATCATTGCCTATGGCCAGCTCAATATTAACTACGTCAAAAAACGTGTCGCTTACGTCGGAAATTGTTCCATCCTCAACAGCAGTGATTCTTATTCTGCCCTGGCTTGTGACAAAAGGAGGAAGCTGCCAGGAGTAGGTTCCGGCTGCGGCAGGAACGCTGGCTGTAACAACCGTCCATTCCCGGCCTCCGCCTACAGCGCTACCCGGATCATATTCAATTTTCACATTTTCAACACCCACACTGTTCCATGTGATATCATGTGTTGAGTTTGTAACCCAGGTTTCTCCCCCGTTCGGAGAGGTAACGGCTATTGAAGGAGCAAGTATATTAAAAACAGCGTCACTCTGGTCACTAACAGTTCCATCTTCAACAGAAGTAACTTTTACCAACGCCTGAGCGGATGGATTATCCGGTATTGTCCATGCATAACTTCCCGCGGCGGCGGGTGTGCCGGCAATAATTTCAATCCAGTCTGTGCCATTAATACTGTATTCAAGTTTAACATTTGTAACACTTACACTTGACCAGGTAATATTTTCCTGATCGCCAACAATCCAGTTTTCTCCTCCGTTCGGAGCGGTAACGCTTATTGTCGCCTCTTCCGCGATAGTGAACGCGGCGTCACTCTGGTCGCTGATTGTGTTATTATCCATATCAACAACTTTTACAAGAGCCTGGGAGGTAGGAGTATTGGGGATTGTCCACCCATAAGTGCTGTTTCTTGGTCCGCCAAGTTCCTCAATTAAAATCCAGCTCTGCCCGTTATCAGTTGAATAATAAAGGGCGTTATTTGGAGATTCAAAAGTTTCCCATTCAATATCATAAGATTGTCCCACCTGCCAGACTTCCCCGCCATCGGGCGCGGTAAGTAAAAGCTGGTAAGGTGTAATCGAACCATCATTGTATGTTGCCGAAAGAGGATTCCCGACCAGATCGCTTATTTCATTTGATCCGTTTACGAAAGTAAGATCACTTTTACCGTCATTAGGTGTTCCGTTAAAAGTGAATTTCAGATCAAGAAGTCTGGCGTCTTCAATTGTGGCGCCTGTAAGGCTGTTCCATGAAATATTGATAAAGCCATCAGCGGCGTTTATCTGGGCGCCTGAAATTTGCGAATTGATATTAGTAGCTTCGATAAAATTGACATTTGTTTCATCATAGTCAATCTTGAGTGTGATAGCTCCGGCTTCATAAAGTTTTTTGATATCAACCGGAACTGTCACTTCTGTTCCGGGAGTGATATTCTGAAGGTTACCAATTGTGAGCTCAACAAATGTAATAGAAAATGCCGCGTCACTTTCATCTGAATAAGCGGCATTGTCAACATCAGTTATTCTTACTTTAGCGTCTGTCGCCTGCTCTGCCGGAACAGTCCAGCTATAACTTCCGGTTGCGGCCGAAGTACTGTTCGAGATGACCGTCCAGTCAGCCAATCCCGCGTGTTTATACTCAATTTTTACATTCTCAATACCAAGACTGGTCCACTTGATATCATGCGCTGAACCGGCCGCCCATGTTTCACCACCATTAGGTGATAGCACCGTGACATAAGGATCGGTGATAGTAAAATAGTTCTCACTAATGTCTGTAACTGCCGCGTTATCGGCGTCAGAAACTCTCACCTTTGCCTCTGTAGATGGAGTTGAAGGAATTGTCCATGTATAACTTCCACCTGCCGCGGCTGCCGAAGCGGCAACTTCTCTCCATGGATCACTGTCATTTATTCTGTATTCAATCTTTACATTAGTTATACCTGCGCTCGACCAGGTGATGCTGTGTTGAGTTCCCGTCACCCAGGTTTCACCGCCATTCGGACTGGTAAGGTTTATCTCCGGCTGTTCGGTGATTGAGAATACTGCGCTACTCTGATCGGTAGAGCCGGCATTTAATACATCCGTAATTCTTACCAGGGCCTGTGCAGATGGAGTATTCGGAACAGTCCATGCGTATGTTCCGCCATCCGAACTTGTGGATGCGATAATTTCATTCCATTGAGCGCCATTATCAGTACTGTATTCAATTTTAATATTATCAATCTGGTATGTTTCCCAGGTAATATTTTGCACTGTGCCCGATTGCCATACTTCCCCGCCATCCGGAGCTGTCAATAAAATCGGGAAAGGACTCACACTACCGTTTTGAAAATCGACGTTAATCGGAGTCCCAAGAGGATCGGTAATCTGGGTGCTCCCGTCAAAAACCAGGTCACTTTTTCCGTCATCCGGAGTGCCAACGTACTTCATTTTCACATCAAAGAGCTTGTCAGTTCCTATATTCAACCCGACAAACCCGAAATATGAAAAACTTATTTGCCCGTCAGCGACGTTAACCGTAGGAGCATCGAAAGCAGAGTTGACATTTAAAATCCTGCCTCCGGTTAATACCCCCTGGTCATAATTAATATTAATAGTGACCACCCCGACATCGTTAAGATCAACAGCGGTAACAGGAATGACAATGCTGTCCCCCGCGACAGCATTTTCAATATCTGCTACTTTCACAGTAGCGTTCTGGGCTAAAACCACAGAGGCCCAGGAAAACAAAACAAAAATTACTGTAATAAGTTTTCTCATAAATTTTACCTGTTTAATATTTAACAATTCTCACCAATATAAACTTTATTTTAGCAGGAGCATCTTACCTGACTGACGCTCCATGCCTGTTCCCCTTAAATTTTGATGTATTATTTCATAGCAGTATACCCCAGAAGAACTGTTCTCAGCCTGCCATGTAAAACTGTATTTCCCGGGATAATTAATTCCGAGATCTTTATATGCTATCTGTTTACCCGCCGTGTCATATATATTAATATTATAACTGCCGGCAGATAATATATTAAATGCTATTACCGTGCTGCTGTTAAAAGGATTTGGATAATTTCCCCTGAGTAAAAATCCCTGGGGATTTCCAGCTCCCGAAGGGGATGTATTTACAGATGTGGTGTGTCCTATATAACCATTACTGTAGTCTACCTGCATTACATTCCCTTCGGAATCTGCAATTTCACATTCAGCAGTATTAAATTCGAGTGAACTGTTTCCCTGGTCATAGTTAAAAATAATTTTGACAAGAATACCGGAAGAGATATTAACCGGACTAATATTAAACCAGGAAATACTGATAACTCCATTTTGCCCTGTAACAAGAGTTCCTCCAAGATCGGGATGAATATCCTGGCTTCCGGAAAAAATAACAGCATCCTGATTATAGTTAATCTTAAGTGTTATGGCGCCGGCATCGGTCAGATTCTGAATCCTTACAGGAATTATCACCTGCCCTGGTGATATAACATTTAATGAATCCGCGCTAACACCTACCTGCGAAAAAAGGCTTCCGCCCTGAAATAAAAATAAACACAATAAACTGTAAAAATATTTTCTCATAAAGTAATGTAGATTTATAGAGGGATGGAAGGGAAAACCTTCCACCCCTTAAATTAAGATTATTTGAGTAACATCATTTTGTGCGTCTGGCTGAATGTTTTGCTGTCTGATTTGGCAATAATTCTGTAAATATACATACCACTTGCGAAATCTGAAGCAGCCCACTTAACCTTGTAAACACCAATATCCTGTTTTTCATTAACCAGAGTTGTAACTTTCTGACCGACAACATTATAAATCTCAATAGTTACTTCGCTGTTTTCGGGAAGTTCATATTCGATTATTGTAGTCGGGTTGAACGGGTTAGGATAGTTCTGGCGCAACGCGAAATCAGTTGGTTTGTAAACTTCAACTGTAAAGGATGAGAGACCGAGGTCCATCGGCACAGCTTCTGAATTGGCAATTTCAGTCAGGTTGCCAAGATCGAGATTGAAGCTTGTTCCAATTTCAAAGTTTTCGGTCGGTTTGAAGTTAACTGTAAGCAACTGACCATTATCGGGAACTGAGAATGAAGTTACATCAGCCCATGAAATGAGTATCTTGCCATCAACATCATTGTACATCAGGTTATTTCCGGCAAATTCAATTCCTGTGAATTCTACCAGATCAACCGGATAATCAAGTTCGAGAGTCATGGCGTTTATCTCAGATGCTGAATTAACGAGTACGGGAACGGCAATTTCTTCACCCTGTTTTACACTCATAACATCTGAAGTTTTCATAGAAACAAGAGTTTTGGCTTCTTTAGCGAGAGCCGGGTTAATATTATGGCTCGCGTTGACGTCACCTGTCGTCAATCCGAGAATATCCTGAACTTCATTCATTCCGGCAATTGTTACTTCCGGATTTTCAAATGTCCAGTCACCTCTCTGGAATGACTGTATCAATCCAACTGTTCTTCTCTGAATAAGAAGGGCGTCAGTTGTATTTGTAGTCATACTGAAGTTAACATCACCTGCCAGTTCACGGAACGGAGCAAGTGTGATAAGACCAACTGTATGTCTCTGAACCAGAAGGGCGTCAGTCGTATTTACACCGCCAAATTCAATTGTTGTTGATGGAACGAGTGTATAAGTGCCATTTTCAACTTCAGCGATATATGAACCATCCTGCTGGATCGGCACAGTCGTAACAACACCGCCGCCGGCAGCGACAACATCAATCTGACCGGTATGGAAAGGTGTGGTTCCTGTGTTGTCATACATTACAGCGCCACTGATTGTGAATGTCGAAGGCATGATGGTAAAGACATCATCTGAAATGTCAAAAACTGATCCATCTGATGAATATGTAAGTTTTACAAGCGCGTCCATAGTCGGTGTTGCCGGAATTGTCCAGTCATACTGACCACTTGTAACCGGATAGTTACCTGCGATAAGCTGCCAGGTCGCGCCATTATCATGAGAATATTCAATATTGAGTTCATCAACGAAATCGGCAACAACCCACTGAATTGTCTCAACATCACCCGCGGTCCACACTTCACCGCCATTAGGCTGAAGCACGGTAATCGGGGCTATCTTAACATGTCCGTTTTCATAGAAGACACTCATCGGGTTTCCATCTATATCGGAGATCTCACATTCCGGGATATCAAATGTAAGAGGTGTTTCACCACCGTGGAACTGGAATTTGATATCAAAGATATGGCCGGTTCCGATATTAGCGCCGTCAAACGGAGGAATATTATCGAACCATGAAACCAGCACTGAGTTCTGGTCATCACTTATATTAAATATTGCTGTGGCTACTTCGGGATTGATATTTTCAGGCTGCATGAATGTCATAACAACCGGATCGAAATCAATCTTGAGAGTAATAGCGCCGATATTATCGAAATTCATTACATCAAAAGGTACAACAACTTCACTGCCAGGTGTTGCGGTAACCTGACCAGCGCTGATACCAATAGGAATAACAACATTAAGAGCGCTTGTTACTTCATCGCCAAGCTGGCCGTCTGAAATAGTGATTGTGAATGTGTGTGGTCCAATCTGATCCGCGGTCGGAGTCCATGAGAACATTCCGCCATTAAATGAAGCGCCATCCGGCAGGTTCTGTGATCCCCAGATAATTACATCGTTATCCGGATCTTCAGCCATGTATTCGAATTCGAAAAATTCATCAGCCGGGATAGTCATCTCAGTAATTGACTGAGTGAAATAAGGAGCATGGTTAACATCGGTAACATTTACGTTGGTTGTATGATATACAACAGCGCGAGTTACGTTATCTGAAAGTGATACTGTAATTTCATGTGGTCCTGACTGTGATGCGTCGGGAGTCCAGCTAAAGAAACCGTCAGTAGTGATCTGCGCGTTGGCCGGACCGTTAAAGATGGCGAAAGTCAAAGGATTATTATCCGGATCTTCACCTTCCCACTGGAATTCGAGAAGCTGACCTTCATCTATTGTAGTATCGGGCATTACAGTTGTAAACATAGGAGTCTGGTTAACATCAAGCACTTCAACATACGCGGTATCGAGAGTGACAAATCTCGATGACTGATCGGTAACAGCGACAATTATAGTATAGTTGCCAGCTACCTGGAATGAAGGCTGCCATGTAAGAAGACCATCACCTGTTACTGTCGCGGCAGTCGGGCCATAATGTTTGTAAAATACCAGAGGATCATTATTTGGATCTTCTGCTTCATACTGCCACTGTAAAATTTCACCTTCACTTATTGTTGTATCAGGCAAAGTTGATGTGAAGTATGGAGGCTGTGGTCCCCAGGTAGTGATAGTAGCAACATTACTATAGGGTGATTCCATAGTTGCATTATAAGCCTGAACTCTGTATTTGTATTCAGTATTCGGCTGAACAGTTTCATCAGGATAAACCTCAACATCAACGCCTACTGTTCCAATGATATCCCATGTGCCTCCGGGGCCCATTCTTTCAATGCTGAATCCTGTTTCTTCAGTCGAATTATCAGTCCATGTCAATTCAACTGAACCAATAGCGATGTTTGTGGCAACAAGATTAGTAGGAGCTTCAAGCATTGGAGCTGTCGGACCAAATTCAACCTTGATATCAACATTTGTTAAAGAAGTGTTGGTGATAACATAATTGTTCATTCCGGGATAAAATACTTCATTTATCAGAACGCCGCCGAATGGATCGGTAATGGTAACTGTTGTATTAAGAGGCTGGTTCCAGTCGAGTGTAAGTTCTGAAGAACCGGTTCCAAGCTGCCATTGCAGTTTGTAGTTATGAGTAATGACAGTCTGGTCATCACCTTCACGGTAGTCAATTAATGAGGCTGTGGTTCCGTTCGGGAAAATGAAACGGGAATCAAAAACACCTGCCGGAGGAGGAGGAGGAAGTTCACTCTCACCAAGCTGTGTGTCAAGTCCGTCTGTACCGGCAGGATCAATACCGAAAGTCATACTGTATGTTCCGCCTACACCATCTTTCGCCGTGAGAGGAATTGATACAGGATTACCTGGCTGTGTGCCCTGGGTTGTGATATTAGCAACATTACTCCATCCTGAGGAGCCCGTTGTATTATAAGCTTTTACTCTGTAATTATATTCAGTGGAAGGAGTTACAGACATATCAGTATAAGTTGTTACATCTGCTCCAAGAGTAATTAATTCAGTATAAGAACCAACTCCGACTTCTTCTCTTTCAATAACGAAGCCATCTTCATTATTGGCATTATCCTGCCAGTTCAGTTCCACTTCACCGGCAACCAGTTCCTGTGCGGTAAGGTTTGAAGGATCGGCAGGAACTGTTGGACCGCCGCCCGCGATGTAATGAACAGTGATGTTCAATGTTGTAAGCGAAGTATTGGTAACAGTTAAAGTCTGAGGGCCGGGAGTATTATAAAATTCATCTATCAGAGCGCCGCCGAACGGGTCCTGAATTGTCATTTCGCAATTAGAAGGCATTACCCAGTTAATTTCGAATGAGGGTGAACCTGTTCCAAGCTGCCACTGCAGTTTATGATCATGTGTGGAAGCATAAGAATTATCACCGAGCCTGTAATCGATCAGAGAAGCGGTAGTTCCATCAGGGAATATAAATCTTGAATCGAAGACACCTGCCGGAGGAGGAGGAGGAAGTTCACTTTCACCAAGCTGTGTATCAATTCCGTTAGTTGCCTGAGGATGAATACCAAGCACCATATTGTATAAGCCGCCGACATTATCTTCAGCAGTCATGTTAATTGTAACAGGATCACCGATTGTCGGAGTGAGCGCGGTTGCTGATGCTTCATTACTGAATCCGGAATTACCGGCAGTATTATAAGCATAAACCCGATAGGTATACGTCTCACCTGCTGTAACCGTCATGTCAGTATATGTTGTAACACCGGCGGTAACATCATTAATAAGCGCAAAAGATCCGGTTCCGGATTTTCTTTCAATCTTAAATCCATCTTCATTATCTGAATTATCAGTCCAGTTTAACTCAATTTCACCAACAACAAGAGCCTGGGCTGTAAGATCCGATGGAGCATCCGGTGGCTGAGGAGATGTAAGCGCGGTAGCTGAAGCTTCGTTACTATAACCGGAATTACCGGCATTATTATATCCGTAGACCCGGTAAGTGTAGGTAACACCTTCAGCAACGGTTTCGTCGGTATAAGTAACAATACTTTGTCCCACTTCCGCTAAATACGCGAAAGAGCCGCCAGGTTCTGTTTTTCTTTCAATTTTAAAGCCATCTTCAAATTCTGAATTATCTGTCCAGTTGAGAGCTATTTCGCCAACAACCAGAGCTTCGGCTGTAAGATCACTCGGAGCTTCAGGAGGAGTCTGTGCAACGAGAGCGGTAGCGGAAGCTTCATTACTGTAACCGGAATTACCGGCATCGTTCCACGCATAAATTCTGTAAGTATATGTAACACCATCTTCAACTGTCTGATCTTCATAATGGTTTACGCCGGCGCCTGCCCAGCCGATATATTCAAATGAGCCGTCAGGTTCTGTTTTTCTTTCAACTTTGAAACCATCTTCATTATTCGCGTTATCAATCCAGTTAAGAGAAATTTCTCCATACATCAGCGCTTCGGCAGATAACTGTGAAGGAGCTGCCGGTGGTTCCAGCACTGTACCGGCTGTATACTCAACAGAAATATTAAGGCTTGTCAAAGATGTATTTGTTACTGCGAGGCTTCCTTCGCCAGGTCCGAATACTTCGTTAATGAGAACACCTCCGAAGGGGTCCTGGATGGTCATTTCGGCATTCTGCGGAAGAACCCAGTCGAGGTCCAATTGAGTGGAACCTGAACCAAGCTGCCATTTCAATACGTAATCATGTGTAACAGTTGCCGCTGTGCTTCCGTTTCTGAAATCAACGAGTGACGCGGTTAATCCGTCGGGGAAAACCATTCTCGAGTCAAAAACACCTGCCGGAGGAGGAGGAGGAAGTTCACTTTCGCCAAGCGCTGCATCAATTCCGTCGGTTCCTTCAGGATGAATACCAAGAGTTAACTGATAATTTCCACCAACACCATCAACTGAATTGATCTGGAAAGAAACAGGCTGAGCCGGTCCGGAACCAAGAGTTGTTACATTAGCAACATTACTATAATCAGATGTCGCATCAATATTAAACGCCTGAACTCTGTAGTTATATGTGGTCATATCTTCAACAGTCTGATCAGTATATGACTCAACATCGGCGCCAAGCGTGGCTATCACTTCATAGGAATCAGTATTAACAAGTTCTCTTTCAACATAATAACCTGTTTCGTTTGTAGCGTTATCAACCCAGGCAAGTTCAACTTTGCCAACTTCAGGAGCTTGCGCTGTCAGCTCTGTAGGAGCAAGAACGCCAACACTGCCGGCTTCATATTCCATTGTGATATTAAGTGAAGTCAGGGATGTGTTCTCAACAGTCAGTGAGTTAGGGCCGGAACCATATTGTTCATTAACAAGAATACCGCCGAAAGCATCCTGAACAGTCATGGAAACACCTTCGGGAAGATCCCAGCTAAAAGAAAAATTAGATCCCGAGCCAAGCTGCCACTTTAATGTATGTTCTGCAGTTACTGTGATATCCGAGCTTCCTTCGCGGTAGTCTTTAAGCGAACCAATAGTAGAGTTCGGAAAAGTAAATCTTGCGTCAAAAACACCTGCCGGAGGAGCCGGCGGTAATTCTGCTTCACCAAGGTGAGTGTCCAGTCCGTCAGTTGCCGTCGGGTCAAATCCGACACTCATATCTGCCGTGGCAGAAGATCCGTCAGTCATTAAAAAATCTATCGACTTCTCCGGAGTTTCAGCCAAAAGGGCAGAAGAAAAGATGAATAAAAATATAAGTGTACTAAGTTTTTTAATCATAAAACCTCCCGTTGGTAGATTGTTTGAATTATATTAATTTTTTACTGTGTTTTATTTTGTTACCTTATTATGTAATTATCACAAGTAATTATTTTAAATTTATTTTTTATCGGATTAGTTCTCTCCGACATCACGTTTCAAATATAAGGTAAATTTTCCAAATCATCTTGACCCAAGTCATATATCAGAGCCTTTTGAAGCATTTCTGTAAGAGGATGTGACGGAGATTGCCTCAAATCACCCGATTTCCCCATATCAATGATTTTTCCTTTATGCAGAATCATCATTTCATCCGATATGGGAAACAATATATTCAGGTCATGTGAGATACAGATTGTGGTCAGTTTTTTTTCAGTTTGCAATCGATTGATAAGAATTGAAAAGTTTTCAGCCGACGCGGGGTCCTGAGCCGAAAAAGGCTCATCGAAAACAATCAGATGAGGATCACTTAATAATATCTGAGCCAGCGCGGCCCGCTGACGTTCACCTCCGCTCAGCTCTCCTCCCCGTCGGTTGAGAAGATCAGCAGGGAAATTAACTTCATCCAGCACAGCCTGCAGAAGATGATCTGTCCGGTAAACAGAGGCGGTTTCCAGTAAAATTGAGCTGATTTTTCGGAGGGGATTAATTGAATAATAATTATTCTGCGAAAGAAGTCTTATATTTTTTGTTTCAGGACTGAAATATATTTTTCCTGATACGGGTCTGATCAAGCCCGCGATTAAACGGGCAAGTGTAGATTTACCGCTGCCCGAAATACCGGCTATACCAAGAACTTTTCCTTTATCTAAAGAAAATGTGATTTCTTTTAATAAAGTCTTATTTACAGTTTTCCCCCAAAAGTCATTCTTCCAGGGAGAATAACTGACATTTTCAAAGGTTAAAACCTTTATCATATATCAGTTAATTTCAAATTTATATTCTCTTATTGTTCTGTTTTCTGTGATAAAAATTTTATCCGATACTTTTTCTCCAAATCTTGAATCCTGCGTAACAATAACAGCTATATTATTTCCCCGACAAACAAATTCTCTTAGTTTTATTATCATCAAATTGATTGCTATCGGATCTAAAGCGGAACTTGGTTCATCCAAAATAATTAATTCCGGTTCTGCCAGCAAAGCGATAACGAAAGCAAAACGCTGCAACATTCCTGAACTGGCCTCATAAGGAAACAGTTCAGAAATATAGTCATAAGATGGCAGCAGAAAAAAGCTGAGAAGAAGTTCTGCCTTTTCCTTTTCAGCTTTTACATTTATCAGGTAATATCCCAGTTTTCTGAGGGGATCAAACATTCCTGGCGCATCCTGAAAAATATATCTTATCTTATTTTCTCTGATTTTTCTTAATTCATTTTCTCTCAACGATAAAAGATCAATTCCATGATAATCGATTCTTCCCGTTACCATAAAATATCTCTTATCCAGTAAACGAACCATTGATTTTAGCAAAGTTGATTTACCGGTTCCATTGTTTCCCAAGATAGAATAAATTTTATTATTTTCCAAATGAAAATTAACTTCGGAGAGAAGAATTTTTTCATCAGAGTTATCTTTTATGCTGATGTTTTCTATGTTAATTCGTATCATTGTTAATCAGACATTATATTTTTAACAAAAATAATAAAAATTATGAAAAGCAGGCTATTAGTTCTAATATTTATTACTTTTTTTGCCTGTAGTGAAAAGACTACAGACAAATCAATCATAATCGGTGTTGATTCCGATATAGAAAACATTTACCCTCTTTACGCATATAATCTCTATGAAGGGATAATTTCTGAAATTTTATATCTTACTCCTTTCGCTCATCAATGGAACGATAAAGAACATTCACTCGAAACATACCCCCGTATGGTTGATTCATGGCAGTGGGGAAAAGATTCCACTTCAGTAAAACTCAGCCTGCGCGAAAATATGAACTGGTCGGATGGTGAAAAAATAACCGTTGATGACCTGATATTCAGTTTCGACCTCTATTCGGACCCCAAAGTTCAAAGCAAATTTTATGGTTCCTTCAACAATTTTATTACCGATTCAGATAACAGAATTATTATTGAAGAAACCTTTCTCAGGGAAAATGATTATTCGGTTACTGTGAAGTTTAAGGACAACTCTTATCCCACACTTTTTGAAATTGACCTGCCGATATTACCGGAACATATACTTGGTAAACTTGACAGAAACAATTTTAACACACAGCTTGAGAATACCGCAACTGTTACAAGCGGTCCATTTAAACTCGGGCGCTGGGAAAAGCAGCAGTTTCTTACTCTGGAAAAAGCCGATTTCTCGTTTATCAGGGGTGAAGGAAATGCCGACAGGATTGTGTTTAAAGTAGTCCCCGATTACAATTCGAGAAAAACACAGTTATTGAAAGAAGAACTGGATTTTATCGAGCAGCTCAGACCGGAAGACGCTGCCGGACTATTAACCGATGATAACTTTATTCTAAAAAAAGTTAAGGGGCGCGATTACGATTATGTCGGCTGGAATAATCTGTCACCCGAATCTGCCAAACCACATCCTCTTTTCGGAAATCCTGAAATAAGGCTGGCTCTCACCAACGCTATTAACAGGCAGGAAATACTTTCTCAGTATCTCGGAGAATTTGGCGATGCGGCAGCGGGGCCGATTCCTCCATATTTTTTGTATGATTCCGGCAGCAGTGATTATAAGATCAGCTATAATCCCGATAAAGCAGTTGAAATACTGAACCGGCTTGGATGGACTGATAGAAATAAAGATGGAATTCTTGATAAAAACGGGAAGAATTTTTCTTTCGAGCTTGCTGTTGCATCAGGTAATCCCCGACGCGATTTCGCCGCGAACATTATAAAAAACAATCTGACACAAATTGGAATCGAAGTTAATATCGTTAACCATGAATTTGGAATATTTGTTGACAACCTTTTTGAACATAAATTCGACGCGTGGATTTCCGGCTGGTTTGTACCCCTTCCGGTCGATCTTAAAAGTTACTGGTATTCCGATCTTGGAAAAACTCCGTTAAATTTCCCCGCCTATCAATCAAAAGAAACTGACAAACTTATCGACACAATTACAAAAACAAGGGATAATAAAACCTTGAAGAAATTGTACAGTTCTTTTAATGAACAACTTTATAAAGACCAGCCTGTCTCTTTTCTTTTCTGGGTTGACAATGTTATCGCGATTAACAGGAAAGTTTCAAATTGCAGAATTGATCCGCTCGGACCTGTCCAGGATGTATGGGACTGGAAGATAAATTAATGATTTTTTTGAAGTCTGAATGAAAAAAAAGGTTATTTTACGAAGAATACTAATTTCAGTTTTCTTTTTATGGGTAATGGTCAGCGGTGTTTACATTCTTATCATCGCCGCTCCGGGAGATCCTTCCCACTACCTGGTCTCAGAAAAGTTTTCGCCGGAGATTATTAAAAATACCAGGGAATCTTTTGGATTGGACAGGCCGTTGATCGTTCAATATGCCTCGTGGTTAAAAAATATTATTCTTTTTGATTTTGGAATTTCTTTTAAGATGAAAAAACCGGTGATTTCAATTATTTCCCCGGCTCTTTTGTTTACCTCTCTTTTTGCCTTTTTAAGTCTCATTCTGCAATTATTGATCGCGGTTGCCGGGGGAGCTCTTTCTTATATGCTTAATTCCCGTTTGCTCAACAGGGTATTATCCAATCTTTCTCTTATCCTCTTTTCAGCTCCGACATTTGTGCTGGGGTTGTTTCTGATACTTATCTTTTCACTCTGGTTCGATCTTTTCCCGGTCTCCGGTCTGAAATCCTTCCGGTATATAGAACGAGGTTTTTGGGCTGAGCTGCCGGATATGATTCACCATATGATCCTCCCTTTATTTACTCTCTCTGCCGGAGGCGCTGCATTAATATATAATTACCTGAGAAAAAGCATCGAAAATGTGAAAGATTCACAGTTCATTCTCTATCTGCATTCGATTGGTAAAACCAAATCAGAATTATTTTTCAAACATATTCTCCCCAATGCCATCAATCCTTTGATCTCTGTGCTCGGTGTTGAAGCGGGGGTCCTCCTGGGTGGCTCTCTTATCGTTGAAGTTTTATTCGGACTGCCCGGAATGGGCAGGCTGACATATGACGCCATCGGAAGCAGGGATTATCCTCTGGCCGCGGGCTGTGTTCTTATCAGTGGTTTTTTGATGATAACCGCAAACCTCGCGGCAGATTTAATCAAGGCAAATATTGATAAACGATTGTTAAAATCACAAATGAATTAAATTGAAAAAGTCCCGTTTACCAATATATTTCATTCTCTCTTTCTGGCTGATAATATTTTTTTTCAGAATTGAAACAATATTGTCTTTGGTTCACCTTTTCGCTCAGAACATAATAAATTTATTCTCCGGGGAACAGGTGTTATTTTCGGCGGATATTTACGACCAGCTAATTTCTCTGCTGTTATTCCTGCTGGCTCTGTTTCTGATTTTGTCTTTACTTCCGGGGAAAAGAAAAATTAAGCTCTCGGCTGAATATTTATTATTACTCCTGCTTTTAACTCCACCTTTATTTGCTCCAATTCTCACAGATTATCATCCTGAGTTTTACAAAGACATCTCCGTCACAAAATTTTTGCCTCCTTTTTCATATATTAATTATTTACAGCTTGATGAAGAAAACAAAATGACCCATTTGGAAGCACTTGCGGAAAATATTGAGAAAAAACCATTCAGCAAAAATGTGCTTTTTATCGATTCTCTGAAAATTAACAGGGATACTGTTTTGGTTTTTCAGGATAATAATGCCACAGCCTTTCATTTGGACAGATTAAAAAAATCGGGAAGCATTCCGATAATTAAAAAACATTTTATTTTATTCGGAACGGATCAGTATGGCCGGGATATCTTTACAAGAATACTTTATGGCGCGCGGATGTCGTTGTTAATCGGGGCTGTATCAGTAATCATTTCCCTTATCTTAGGGACTGGTTCAGGATTTTTCGCTGGTTACTACAAAGGTATTCCGGATATTGTTCTGAGCAGAACCACAGATATGTTTTTATCGGTTCCGGTAATTTTTTTCATATTAATTGTGCTTGCTCTATTTGGTTCCAGTTTAGTAAATATAATACTTATACTGGGATTTACAGGCTGGATGAGTCTCTTTAAAATTGTTAAAACCGAAGTGCTTTCTGTTGTCGAAAAAGATTTTCTTAAAACATCAATTATGCTGAAAATAAAGAAATCCCATATATTAAAGAATGATATTTTTCCCTTTATCGCGGGACCTCTACTGATTCATGGTGTATTTCAATTCGCGAATGTTATACTTGCCGAATCTGCTCTCAGCTACCTGGGAATGGGACCGCAAAATTATGTTTCCCTCGGTATTATGATCAGGGAAGGACAGGAATGGCTCTCTTCAGCATGGTGGATATTTCTTTTTCCGGCTCTTTTTTTGACAGCCCTGCTTCTAACACTCAATTACAGCGCCGGAAAGTTTGGTGTTAAATTAAATCCCCGGCTGAGAGATGATTAATAACAGATTTCATATATCGGAAAAAATCGGTGAGGGGCGTACCAGTGTTTTTCTCTGCTCTGATAAAAATCACCCCGGTAAAAAATTTGCGTTAAAATATCTTGAAAAAGATTCCGAAGAAGTTGATATTGTTAATTTCCACAATGAATGTGATATTTTATCACACCTCGATTACCCATCAATAGTACGCTTCATTTCGAAGGGTGATATTTATACGATAAGTAAAGAATTATCTGAATCCTTCGGCTTAGAAAGAGGGGGATATTTTTGTCTTCTCGAATTTGTTGAGGGTCAGACCCTCGATAAATTCCTCAGCAGTAATAAAATTGATGAAAGATTTTTATATAACTTTTTAACTTCTCTTTCCGGAACCCTTTTTTACCTGCATCAGGCAAACTTCATTTATTTTGACCTGAAACCTGAAAACATTATTGTAATTGAGGATTCGGGAAACTACCGGTTTAAGTTAATAGATTTTGGTCTGGCCCGTTTTCAGGAAGGAATTGATGAAGCTGATAAAAGAGGTACCCCGAATTTTATGGCTCCGGAAATGATTTCACAGGAGATGATTGATCACCGAATCGATCTTTACTCATTCGGGGTATTGCTTTATTATATCATCTATAATAAACTTCCATTTGATGGTAAAAACGAAAAAGAAATTTTTAAAAACCACCTGGAAGGAAATGTTGACTATCCACCAACTTCTTTCAGGGGAATTTACATAGAAATAATAAAAAAACTGATTGCCCTTAATCCCATTGAAAGATATTACACTTCTCTGCAGATTTTTGATGATCTGAAAACTAATATCCCCTCCAAAGTTAAAAGCCACTTCCGGCCTGTCAAAACTTCAGTTTCCACAGCTTTTCATGAAAAAGTATTAAAAGCATTCCTCGAGGATGAGTCGCAGAAGGTTTTGCTGCTCAAAGGAAACGAGGGAGATGGTAAATCTACTTTATTAGGGACTGCTTTTTCCAGAATGGATTCACCCGTTCTGATTGATATAGCTCACCCCTCCGAATCAAAAGAATCATGGAAAGGACTGCTCGAACAACTGATATATAACAGGTCAATATATTTTTCCCTGACCGACGAACTGATTGATGAAGCCGGGGAAATTATTTACGGTCCGGAAGATAAAATATTTGAAAAACTCAGATCATTTTTCACCAGGTTATCCTCAGCCTATAGCTTCACCCTGTTGATTGATCATATAAATCAGGCGGATGAATTATTAAAAGAGATTCTTACTGAATTAATTCTTATTGCCCGAATTAATGGATCGAAAATAATAATCGCGGAGGACAAATGTGAAGATTCTTTTTCAGAAAAACTCAGAAATATTACAATATGCACTATGGAACTCCTCGACCGCGAGAGTTCTGATAGTCTGATTGAAAAATCATTTGCCCCTTTCTTCGACAGAAAAACAATTAAGGAACTCGCGGAAAAATATTCCTATCACTCATTTGGAAGTCTGTATAATTTTCTCTTCAACCTTTCAAGATATCATGTTCTCGATTTTTATCCCAGCGGTCCGGTTATTAATACACATTCCAATGTGCTTCAGAATCTTGGAAAAAGCCGTTCAGATCACCTGATGATCATAAAGGAAGGATTGTCCCGGATTGAGATAAAAATTCTTGAGTACCTGGCGCTTTTTGAAAAAGGTACTTCCTCCCACATTCTGTCAAGGATTACCTATCATCCCGAAAGAGCGCTCGAACATATTGTGGACAGGCTTGAATCCAACAGAATATTAAATTCTGCCGGGCCCGAAAAAGTCCTGACTTTCAAGACTGAAGCCATGAGAGAATTTTTTTATTCCGAAACACTTAATTCAGACGAAAAACATCTTGAAGCCGCGAAGATCCTCAGCTCCCTTGAGGATGAAAATCTGTATGATGAAACTGCCCGGCAATATGAGCTCGGGGGAAATTTTGAATCGGCAGCCCTTTATTTTAAAAAGGAACTTGAAAAGGCGGGAAAATTTAATACCTGGCAGTACGCGCGATCAATCAGCTCGCACGTTCTGGAATTAAACATCTCAACTGAATTAAAGAATTTTTTTGAAGTAAGCCTTTGCACTTCCCTATATAAACTTGGGGAGTTTAAATTATGTCTGGATCATATTCACAAACTGGAGACACTTGAGCAGATTGATCAGTCAATTCTCCTCGAGATGGAAAAGTTAAAGGGGCAATGCCTATATTTTACCGGTGACTATGAGCAAAGCCTGAAAACTCTGAATGCCTGTCTGGAGTTTACCGAAGACCCTGATGAAAGGAATGATATTCTGCTTACAACGGCAAATAATTATCTCGACCTCAACCGATTTGATGATGCAGGAGAAATATGTATTTCACTTATTAACAGCGATGATTCAGGTGATGAAGTAAAAGGAAACGCTTATAATATATTTGGTCTCCTTCATTTTTATAGCGACAGGGACCTTGATTCGGCGATAGAGAATTTTAACCTGGCGCTAAATCACTTTTCAGTTGCCAACGTCGCCTCGAGAATTGCCGGAACCGAATTGAACCTCGGAAATATTTTTAACATCAAAGGTGAAAAAGAAAAAGCCGAATTCCATTGGAACAGGGCTTTAAATCTTAATCTTTCTGTGGGCAATCTTGATCAGGAAGCCCGGCTTCTGCTGAATAACGGAATATATTATTTCGAAAAGATGGAGTTTGAGGAAGCGACTAAACAATACCGGAAAGCCTATGAGATATTCAGCTCGCTCGGCAATAAATATGGCGAGGGTCTTGTGCTTTCAAATTTGGGTGAAATTTTCCTTATCAGTTGTGAATATGACAACTCGGCGGAATCACTCAGGAATGCGGCAAGCATTTTTCATTCTTTAGGCAATATTGAAGAAGAAATTGAAGCTTTATTCCTGCTTGGCCGCTTTTATTCTTCTATCGGCAATGAAAATGAACTTGATAAGGTAATTTCACTTATCAAAAACTATTCTTCAAAAGGAAAACTTAATGAACGTCAGAAAAGTATTCTGAAATACCTTGAAATCCTTTCTCTTTACAGTAATGAAAAATATGATGAAGCGATAACCGAAATTATGGCGATTCTGCCGGGACTTCGCGAAGATGAAGATCTGCAAAAATATATTGAATTAAAATTCCTTTATATCGAAACCCTTATTCTTTCAGGCAACAAAAAAAGAGCCTTACGACACCTGGAGGATAACAAGTTACAAATGCTGACGAGGGATAATAAATATTATCAGGCTAAAAAATATTACTTTCTCGCTCTTTCCAATATCGATTCACCCGAAGGAGACTTTTTATCGCTGCTCGAAAAAGCTTATGATATATTAAAAGAGAATTCCATAGTGGAAATGACCTGGCAGGTTCTCTATTCACTTTCAAAAGGTTATAATTCCAGGGGATTAATAAATCAGGCCGCGGAATTCGCCTTATATACTAAATCTCTTCTTGGAATGATTTTCGACAATATTGAAGATAAAAAAATCTTTGACAGTTACTCCCTTAAAATCAGTCTTAACGAAATACTCGAGATACTTGATAATCTTTCCGGTGAATGATGATTAGCCGGGAGAAAAAAGCCATAATCTATATTTTTTCAGAAATAGAAGATTTGAAGTTTAATTCGCTGGTGAATACTTTATTGAAAAACATTCATGATTCAGCGATCAAACCTGAAATAAGAACAACCAGTGAGTTTTTTGACGAGGAAGAGGCGCTCTATATATTAAAAATAAATTCTCTTGAAAATCCCTATTGTGATAAAATATTAAATGAAGTAAGATCAGACCTCGACAGGTTTTTATTTATTGTACCTGTCGATAACGCCCTGCTCGCCACAAAACTGATAAAATCGGGGTTCAGAAATCTTTTTGTCTTCCCGCAGGAAATCTACAAATTCGATATTTTCATTAAGGGGCTGATAAAAAAAAGATATGCTCCCCCATCTGATGCCGCGCTGTCAAAGGATAGTGAAATGCCGATTATAGGCAGCTCGGAAGAAATCAGAAAACTTAGAATGATTCTTGATAAAATCGGGAACAATAACTCTGTAAATGTTCTTATTACAGGTGAAAGCGGAACAGGCAAAAGCCTTTTTGCTAATGAAATTCACCGCAGTCAGAGCAACCCCGATCTCCCTTTTATTGATATTAACTGTACTTCAATACCAGAAAATTTGCTTGAATCGGAACTTTTCGGATATGAAAAAGGAGCGTTCACTGATGCTAAAAGCAGCAAACCGGGACTTCTGGAAATGGCTGCCGAGGGAACTGTCTATTTTGATGAAATTGGTGATATCGGGCTCCATCTTCAGGCCAAACTGCTCAGAGTTATAGAAAAGAAAGTTTTCAGAAGAATCGGGGGACTCAAAGATGAGCAGATTGAAGCCAGATTTATTTCCTCTACAAACAGAGACCTTGATGAAATGGTCAGGCAGGGAATATTCAGAAGAGACCTTTATCACCGTTTGAATGTGCTCGCGATTGAAATACCCCCTCTCAGAAAACGCAAGGATGATATTCCACAGCTCGCAAATCATTTTATTTCATTTTATAATAGACGATTTAATAAACAATTTCCGCCTGTCGATGATAAACTCCTCCGGTTATTTACTGATTATAACTGGCCCGGTAATATAAGAGAATTAAAACACGCGATCGAGAGAGCAGCTCTGCTGAGTCCCGATGACCATCTCGAACCAAATTTTCTAAACCTGCAATCTTCCCGACAGGCTGCGGCATCCCAGGCTCATTTCACCGAAAATTCAGATCCGAACTCAATATTTATTACAACGGATTACAGAGAAGCATCTCTTGCCGATATGGAAGCGCTATACGCGAGAGAGGTGCTGATGAAACTTAAAGGCAATAAATCAAAAACCGCTAAATATCTGGGCGTTTCCCGACCGAAGCTGGATAAACTTCTGCAATCAGGGAGCTGATGTGTCAGATTTTTTTACATATATCTTTTTCATCCGGTCACCGAAAAATGTGTAAATATTTTTTACATTCGGCATACTTTTTTACATTTTAACAGGTAATTATTACCGATCATTTCAGCAATCCTCTCAAAATCAAACGTTTTAATACAATTTAGACTGTGGTATAATATTTGCGCATGTTAAGCAGGATAAGAAATTCTATCATTCAAGGAGATCAAAATGAAAAAATTAGCAGTACTTCTACTTTTCCTCGGCTTAATATTAGCCGGTTGTTCCGATCTTGGAACTAATGCGCCATTGGATAATCCTCAGGCAGCAAATAAAACTAATGGTTATGAATTCGTTAAACTGCCCGTAAATAATGACGCCGGCGCGACCGCCGTCGAAAGAACTTTCTGGACCGGAAGATTTATCATTGGCCATTTCGGAGGAAACGTTCCTATGTTCAGACTGTACTGGTCGGATAATGGAATCGTAACAGTTCAATCAGACCTCGACATTCCCGCTCAGGCATTCAACGGTTTAAAGCTTATTTATTATTCGGTTGACAGCGATCTCGCAGTCGCGGATTTTAACCCGGAAATGAATTTTAATGAAGATCTTAATTTCACACTGAAATTCACAAATATCGACTTATCAGGAATAACCAACCCGGATCAGATAGAGTTTGCATATCTTGATGGCAATAACCAGATTCAGATTGCCGAATATGATGAACTTAATGTAGATTTGGAATCAGGCACACTCGAAGTTATAAACGCTAAAATAGGTCATTTTTCAAGATATGGCTTTGTCCGCTAATTAAAATTGGTTAACTGTTAATCATGGAAATCTCAACCGGATTCATAGAAAAAGTTGAAGGCATTATAAGTAAATACCTCGATTCAAAAGAGGTATTTACTTTTCTGGAAAGAATAGCCAGGGCGGATGAATTCCCGGCCCTCAGCCCAAAGGAGGATTCAACCGTTTTTCCGGAAAACCTTTTTTATTCGGGCAGTTATTCAGCTTTACTCGACAATATTATAACTCTCGTTGATAACAAAGGCAATGATGCTGATACTTTCAATCTGTTAATTGAATTGGGCGCTCTTTCGGGAGCTGTGGGAGAAAAGCAGCTCGCTGCTGATATTAACAAAAAGATAATCGAAAAAACAGGTGACCGCAAAGATTTTTCCGGCTTCAGAGGATTCGCGTTTCTCGCTCTCGCCGATATTTATGCTACTCAGGCCGAATGGGATAAAAGTATTTTCAGTGTTGAAAATGCTATTAAAAACTTCAGAAAGGTTAAAGAGAAGGAAGGACTTTCCCGGTCGCATAATATTATGGGCACTATTCACGCTGAACAGGGTAAGATTAAAAACGCCAAAAAGTCATTTGAAAAGGGACTGAGTTTTATTGGTGAGGAAAAAGATTCTCTCGTTCTCGCGATGATCGAAACAAACCTCGGTATTATCAATAATATGCAGGGAAATACCGATGAAGCCCTTTTACTGCTGAACAGAGCTTTACTTAAATGGCAGGCCGTAAACGAAGACAGGCGTATCGCGGAACTCCATCATAACCTGGGAATGGTATTTACCGAAAAAGAAGAATTTGATAAAGCAATCAACTCATTCGAAAAAAGTATTCTCATTTCCCTCAGTCAACGTTTTCTCCCTAACCTGTCAATCTCTTATCTTGGTGAAGCCAATATTTTTACCAGGCAAAAAGACTTCGATGCAGCCAGAGCTTATATCACGCAAAGCCTGAATATTTCGAATAAATTAAACGACAGGCTGACAATCGCGGATGCATACAAACTTTTAGGCATTCTTCACCGCCTTAATAAAGAATATGATCTGGCCGAGGGTTACCTTCGAACAAGTCTCAGAATAAATATTGAATTATTAAACAAACTCAACCAGGCTGAAACAGAATTTGAATCAGCTTTACTCTATTTAGATTTGAAAAAGAAAAAAACAGCAAAAGATTTTCTCAAAAAATCACTTAAGTACTACCGTCAAATTGGCCATTCTAACAAAACAAGAGTCATCTCCGAATTACTGGACCGGATCTAATCCGGTCCGGTAATATTTTTCCGGCTCCTGATAAATTTTACAAGACCTGCTTGTTGCCCAAAAAACCATGAAAGGAATAACATGAGATTCAGTGAATTCAAGAGAGATATCGACACCCTCAAATCAGAAATGCAGGGGAATGATGAAAGCAGAAGAAAATTAAAAAATCTTGATACTATCCTGAATGTCGTAAAAAGCATCAACAGGTCTTTGATTTTAAATGATGTTTTAAAGCTTGTTCTCACCAGCGCTATCAGGCTTACAAATTCAGACAAAGGTTTTATTGTACTCGAAAATGAGTATGGACAACTTGAATTTAAATTAGGCCTTAATTCCGATGGCAACAGCCTTTCAAAATCACTGTTTCAGGTAAGCACAACTGTTGTGGAGGAAGTATTTCATTCGGGCAGATCAAAATTTATTGAAGACGCTCAGAGTGATCAGGCTATTGATAAAAGCAAAAGTATCATCAGACTCGATCTTTCCACTATCCTCTGCTCTCCCCTGATGACAGGTGATAAAAAACTGGGTGTTATTTATGTCGATAGTCAGAAACTTCAGAGAATACAGTTGAAAGAGATTACCGATACCTTTGAAATTCTTGCTGGTCAGGCAGCAATAGCAATAAATAACGCGCAGTTATATAACGCGAAAATCAAGGCGTTAAAAGCGCTGCAGGAAGCGAATGAGCAGCTTCGCAAGGCTAAAGATGAGGCTGAAAAATCAAACAGGCTGAAAACTGAGTTCCTCGCTCAGATGTCGCACGAAATACGCACTCCCATTAATATTATTTTCGGCTTCACATCCCTGCTTCGTGAAGAACTTAATAACCGCCTGCCCGAAGAGCAGAAAGAAACTTTCGATATTATCAGCGGCGCCGGCCAGAGAATTATGCGCACAATTGATTCAATTTTGGAGATGTCGCAGCTTCAATCGGGAAGTTATGATTTTGCACCGGGTGATTTAGACCTCGATAAAGATATTTTCCATGATCTGCTAAAATCATTCCGGCACAAAGCGCGCGAAAAAGAACTTTCCATCTACTTTGAGGATAAATGTCCCGATAAGACTGTTTTTGCCGATAAATATATGGTGAACCAGATCTTTTCCAAATTGCTCGATAACGCGGTTAAATATACAAACAAAGGTGAAATAAGAGTTACTGTTGAGGCAAATGAAAAAAATAATGTCGAAGTTCATATCAGTGACACCGGAATAGGAATTTCAGAACATTACCTCGATAATCTTTATACCCCCTTCTCCCAGGAAGAAACAGGTTATACCAGAGCTTTTGAGGGTAACGGTCTCGGACTCGCAATTGCCAGAAAATATGTTGAGTTAAATAATGCCTCAATTGATGTTAAAAGTAAGAAGGGTGAAGGAAGCACCTTTATTATCACTTTCCCCGCCTGATATTTTTTTCTTCTTCTTAATCAAAATATTTGGGGCTATTTCTCCTTGATATCTGATGCCTTATCAGATATTTTTTGGCAGTATTTCAAAACTCCTGACTACCATAGAACTATTTTGTCGTGATTCAACACATTACGACTCAATTCAACGAATTTTTTGCGCTTTAATCCCCCGCCAAATATAACTCAGAGTGTATAATATGATGTACCTGAGGACACACCTCGACGCTTTCTTCTTTTTTTACCAGAGGTCAGGAGTGCTGAATTTTCTGCCCGGTATCAATAATCCCATATTTGTCGTTAAAAATTGCGCCATGATTACAGTCATTGGGATAAAGTGTTGTATAACGAGGTGTTCCAAGATATTAGTATTGGGAATGATGAATAAAATAAATACGAAAATATTACAGGAACAGCAAATTCTTCCAACCTCACCCCACCCCCTCTCCTTATTAAGGAGAGGGGCTCTAACCCGTTGTTTTTCATGTAGTTATGCGGTTTCCTGCAATTGTAAATGTTTATAAAAATTTCAATTTTTATGTTTTTCGTTTTTTTATGACAAATTTGAGATAATACGAAACGTGCCAGCACTTCCAAAACAGGCGCTCGTTATCATACCTGGAAATATTCGCCAGAGAATAAAGCCGGGAACAAGGAGAAATTATTATTTAATATTTTCTTTTGATTCTTTCCAATTATTATTACCGGTGTTTTATTTTTCTATATGATTTCCTATATTCAACCAGGAATTTTAACTGAAAGGTATTTTTCAGATGCAGAATAATTTTTACACCAATTTTGATACCACACGCCTGAGGGAAAGCAGGCGGGATGATTATCGCTCAATATTTCAGATAGACAGAGACCGGATAATTTATTCATCTGAGTTCAGAAGGCTACAGGGGAAAACACAGGTTTTCCTCCCCGGAGAATTTGATTTTTACAGGACACGGCTTACCCACTCGATTGAAGTCGCCCAGATAGGACGTTCTATTTGCAACTACCTATTAAAAATGGAGCGCTCCCCTTTTAACGATAATTTTTATATTGACCCCGATCTTGTTGAATCCATATCACTCGCGCACGATCTCGGGCATCCCCCTTTCGGCCACGCCGGTGAAAGAACCTTGAACAAGCTGATGAAAAAACATGGAGGTTTCGAAGGAAACGCGCAGACGTTGAGGCTTCTTACCGAAATATTTTACCGGGGTGAAAATTCCCGAAGGGGCATGAATCCTTCAAGGTCTCTTATCGACGGAGTTTTGAAATATAAATCCCTTTTCCGCCATTTTGACAATCCCAAAAATCACTTTCTTTATGATCATCAGGAAAAATACCTCGATTTTGTTTTTGACGGCGCCGATCTCTATCAGCATTTTTCACCCGGCAGAGAAGTGAATAGTTTCAGCTCAATAGAATGCCAGATAATGGATTGGGCAGATGATACTTCATACGCAATAAATGATATCGTCGATAGTATATCGGCAGGGTTTATAACAATAATAAAACTTATCAAATGGCTTGATTCCCAGGATAACCTTTCAACAGTTGAAACCGGGTATGTGGAAGAAATTATCGAATGGCTAAAAAAAGGTGAGCACAAAAGAAGATTCGGAACTCTCGTGGGCACTTTTATCCAAACCTGCAAAATTGAGGAAAGAGAAAATTTCTTCAGTGATAAGTCAAACCGGTATCGTTATGAACTGGTTATAGATGAAGAAATTAAAAGGCGCGCGAATATTTATAAAAGGCTTTCTGTCGAACTGGTGTTTTTATCACCCCAGCTTCATCAAATGGAGTTCAAAGGGAATTATATGATCTCAAGGGTATTCGAAGTGCTCTGTGATAACTATCTCGGCGGTGATTCACCCAAAAACCTTCTGCCCGATTTTTCCGACAAGCTTATCAGGGAACAAGATGATGAAAAAAAACGCGTCCGCCTTATCTGCGATTATATCGCCGGTATGACAGACGCGTTCACGGTAAAAACCTTTAAAAGGTTATTCGATCCCGATTTCAGCTATCTTGCCGATCTGGTTTGAGTTAAATTATCGTATAAGTTATACCAATCTGCAAAGCCTGTTTGAACTGAGTTTTCGGGCTCTGAATTTTTTCATATATAAGCAGCAACCCGAGGTTTACATTCAGCCATGAGTTTACTTTGGCTGTAAACTGGTTATCAAATCTTACATCCCAGACATCAAGTGTTTCAAAAGCTGAAAAGAGTCTGAGTTTGCTTTTCCATATCAGGTTATCATCCAGGGTCAGTTCGGCGTCTGAAACGCTCTCAATACCGGTTTCAAATTTGAACGCTTCAACTTCATCGGCGGTTTCTTCATCGTCAGTATATTTTGCCCTGAATTTGTCGGCAAAAGTTTCCTGAAACGCGAGTCCTATTCTTGTTGTAAAGTATTCATGTTTGTCGTAGGTAAAACCGATACTTTGGGTAACATAACCGGGATCAAAAAAATCAGCGATTTCGAGCGAGGCGCCATCAGTATAATCATAGCCTTTGGTAATCTGCGTTCTGACGGTATTTGAGAAAAACGGGTCGACCTCCCAGCCTATCTTATATGATAATACATTTTCAAGGTAAATATCATTATCATTTGTTCTGAAGTCTTCGTCACCAAGTTTCGTCCGGCCATAAACCGCGTTGAGCTGATTTTTAAAATTCCAGACAGGACTTTTATAATTCATTTTTACATTACCCGAAAGTGTCCATGAAATTGAATTATCCCCCCCTTTTGCCCAGTTGGTAAAAGATATCTGGCTGAGGTTTGCACCTGTAACCATCGAGGGGACCCACTTTCCTGCTGTTGAATCTGTCTGCTGGCCAAAAAGAAGGCCGGTCAGTAAAACAAAACTGATAAGGTAGCTGATATTTCTCATTTTCTTTTCCTTGAAGATTATTTCGTAAATTAGTATTTGTTTTCAAAATTTATTGATTAAACCTGAATCGAGGTAGTTTCTCTTTTTTTTTACTTCCAATCTAAACTATAAAAAGTACATTCTGGTTTCAGAATAAAGAAAAAATTATCATCTGACAAAAGAAAATTAAAAAATGGATAAATTCAAGTTAGTTTCCGGATATAAACCCTCAGGCGACCAGCCCGCTGCCATTGAAGCTCTCATACGGGGGCTTGAAAACAAAGAGAAACACCAGGTGCTGCTTGGTGTAACCGGGTCAGGAAAAACCTTCACAATGTCCAATATAATTGAAAAGGTAAACCGCCCGACCCTTATAATATCTCATAACAAAACTCTGGCCGCGCAGTTATATTCTGAATTCCGTTCTTTTTTTCCACATAACGCCGTTGAATTTTTTATAAGTTATTATGACTATTATCAGCCGGAGGCTTACGTGGTAAAGAAAGACCTTTTCATCGAAAAGGACTTTTCGGTAAATGAAGAAATCGACAGGCTCAGGTTAAAGGCCACAACCGCCCTTATTGAGGGAAGAAGGGATGTCCTGATTGTTGCAAGTGTCAGTTCGATATATGGAATCGGAGCGCCGCAGGAATATGCCCGTCAGATTTTATTTGTAAAAAAAGGTCAGGAAATTGAAAGAAAAAAACTTCTCCGCAACCTGATAGATATTTATTATACCCGTAATGATGTCGATTTTTCGCGGGGTACATTCAGGGCGAGAGGAGATGTAGTCGAAGTAATACCCGCTTACCAATATGAAGAAGCGGTAAGAATTGAATTCTGGGGCGATGAAATTGAGAGAATATCAATCATCGACTCTGTTTCGGGCAACACCATTAAAGAGGTTGAATCCATCGCTATTTATCCGGCAAAATATTTTGTCACCACTAAAGAACAGGTTAACAAAGCGCTCGTAACAATTGAAGAAGAGCTCAGGGAGCAGCTTAAAATTTTCTGGAAAGAGGAAAAATATGTTGAAGCCCAGAGACTGGAACAAAGAACAAAATATGATATGGAAATGATCAGGGAAATAGGATATTGTTCCGGTATCGAAAATTATTCCAGACATATGGATGATCGTCCCGCAGGTTCCCGGCCTTATTGCCTCTTCGATTATTTCCCGAAGGATTATCTGCTGATCATTGATGAATCGCATGTAACTGTTCCGCAGATCAGAGGTATGTACAATGGAGACCGCTCAAGAAAAGAGGTTCTGGTAAATTTCGGCTTCAGGCTCCCTTCGGCCCTCGATAACCGTCCTCTTAAATTTGAGGAATTTGAAGGGATGGTAAACCAGGCGGTATATGTTTCGGCAACTCCGGGTGATTACGAATTGATTAAGTCGGGAGGTTCTTTTGTTGAGCAGGTAATTCGTCCGACAGGACTTCTCGATCCCGAAATTCAGATAAGACCGGTTAAAGGACAAATCGATAACCTGCTTGGTGAAATTAAAATAAGAGTAGAGAAAAAGGAAAGAACTCTCGTAACTACTCTCACAAAAAAAATGGCGGAAGACCTTACAGACTATCTCGACCGCCTTAATATTAAAGTCAGGTATATTCATTCAGATATTGACGCTCTGGAAAGGGTGGAGATTATAAGGGATTTGCGCATCGGCGATTTTGATGTTCTGGTAGGAGTAAACCTGCTCAGGGAAGGACTCGATCTGCCCGAAGTATCACTCGTCGCCATAATTGACGCCGATAAAGAGGGCTTTCTCAGAAGTGAAAGATCTCTTATGCAGACAGCGGGCAGGACCGCGAGAAATGTCAATGGTATTGTAATTATGTATGCCGATCGTATAACCGCTTCAATGCAGAAAACAATTGATGAAACCAACAGAAGAAGGAAACTCCAGTCAGAATATAACGAACAGCATGGAATTACCCCGAAAACAATTTATAAAAGCAGGGAAGATATAATGTCATCCACCTCAATCGCCGATGTCCGAACCAAAGAACAGAAGGATGAATCGGAATTCCTGAAAGTTGCCGAACCGGTTATTAAATATATGACAAATACTCAGAAAAAGGATCTGGTCGAACAGATGACCAATGAGATGCTCGAAGCCGCGAAAGACCTTGAATTTGAAAGAGCCGCCTCATTAAGAGATGAAATTGAGAAACTTAAAAAGCTGATTAAATAAAGTGCATCGGTAATAAAACGTAGCTCATAAAATATTTTTAATTCTGTATTGAAAGCAGCCTTTCCTGTATCCTGATTAGTTTTTGATTTACAGGTTTAATTATTTAGTTTAGCCCGGGAATTCACCCGGGCTCCTAAGCCAGCGGTTATATTCAATCCGCTCAGTTACAGATTTTTCATCCAGCTCTCACGAAGTTTTTTCTGCGAGTCGGATAATTTTTCCATTGGATCGAAGAGATGTTTATAAACTTTCCGCAATACTTTTCCATTTATGGTTATCTCTTTCCCGCCCCTACTTATAACCATTTTATATTCTGCCCCTACTCCTCTTGATTTAAGAGAGCTCAGCGCCCTGTTTATATTTTGCGGAGTTATTTTTTCCCCGCCAAGTTCAACAATAACATCCTGATCTCTTATACCGAATTTCATCGCTTCCTTTTCAGCGCCAAAAATAATAACATTCCCGTCAGCGTCATAACTCAGCGAAATTCCGATAACCGGTTCATCCTTTCCGGCAACTTTTTTTTCATAATAGTCTATTCCAAGTTTGTTGTAATACTCCTTTACCGGCAGTTTTTCATTACCACCTATATATTTATCAAAAAAAGATTCCATTTCGGGATATGTCCTGTTTATAAATATCTGAATAAATTCACTTTCAGGAAAAGGTTTATCTTTACCAAACTCTTTGAGTAAATCGACATAAACATCTCTGAGCCCTTTTTTACCATCCGAAAGCTCAAGAAGTCTGATATCCATGAGTCCCGCGACAACCGCTCCTTTCAGGTAAAAATTTATAAAACTGTTATAACCATCTGTTTCGAAGGATTTCAAACTTAGTTCGATAAGGCTCATTCCATTATCGAATCTCTCACTTTCAACCAGTTTCTCAGAAACCGACTTTAAATAGGTATCAATATCGAAAATACCTGATCTCAACTGCATAATATCAGAAACCCACTCTGTCACACCTTCATAGAGCCAGACATGTTTTGACGGAGTAGGCTTCATGAAATTATATTCATGGATTATTTCACTATGCAGATTCAACGGAGTAAGAATATGCATAAATTCGTGTGCCATTGTGCTCCTCAATTCAGAAAGAACCTGGGGGAAAAGGGGCATAACGTAAAGTGAACTGTATGAATGTTCGAGCGCGCCCGCGCCGTTGAACTGGTTTTTTAAAAAGGTATCCATCCCGATCAAAACCATCAGAAATCTGTAATGTGTAACCGGAGCATACCCGACAAATTCTTCTGATGATCTTAAAACATCGCCGGCAAATTCAAGTATCTTATTAGCGTTATATGCCGTATCGGCGGTATAACAAAAAACTGATACTTCGATGCCGTTTATTTCGGTTGCCGAAACTGAAAGCTCTCCCAATAAAAAGGGAGAATCTGCCAGATGGTCAAAATTATCGGCATAATACCACCCCTTATCATCATTCAGCAGAGCTGTGCCACATTTCCATCCTTCCGGATATTTCAACCGCACTTTTACCGGAACCGATTGCAAATCTGAAAAATATCCAAGAACGCCAAATGTATTCAGGGTAATAAAATCATCCTGAATTCCGGTGCCGCTCATCGGAGCCACGCGGTTTTCCCTAATATCTGAATCAAAAGTATCTTCCACATCGTAGGTAATCTTGGCCAGAGCCCCGGGATGTAAGATTTTATATTGATTGGTTGATATTTTTTCAACCCCTATTTCCCCTCCTTTGTTGTTAAATGCTTTAAAGTTGCTTACATACTTTCCAAAATCGAGGACCTGGTATGTTCCCGGCGCAGTGGCAGCGAAATTATAAATATTATTTTTTTCTTCCAGATTTTCCACATAAACATTAACCTTGAAAATATCCTCTGAAGGAGCGGTGATATCTACAATATAGTTTATTTCCGGTTTCGGGCCAAAACCCGCGAAATCCCAAAATGAACAGGATGTCAGCATAACCAGTAAAAAGATTCCGAAAATTCGTTTCATAATTAACCTCCAGGTTTCTATTGATTGTTTCTTCTTCGCGACCAATACTATTGTAAAATGTGATATTTGTTCTATTGAACATTCAGGAGGGAAATTTACTTTTTTGCTGAGCAGCCTTTCAATGGAGCAAATTTCTCAATTACTTCTTATGAGAAATATTTCCTATTAACTATGAGACTTTTTTTTACGAATAATAAATCATTACCAGGTTATCTTACGGGCAGATTTACCAGGCACGCTAATTTTTCAGATGAACAAATCTGTTTACCACCTGGGTTCTTGAATTAACCCGGAGTTTCCGGTAAATATTATAAAGATGATTCTTCACGGTATGCATGGAGAGTGAAAGTTCATCCTCAATTTCCTTATTGCTCTTCCCTTCCATTAATAGTCGTATAACCTCCTCTTCCCTTCTCGTAATATTATATAATTTCACCCGTGATTGCCAATCTTCTCTGGTTGAGCTGATAAGGTTATTTTTGGTTGAAAAAGAAAATTTTATCCATAAAAGAGGGAATAAATTTCTGTTAAGAGAAATCATTGTCGCGAAAAAAGCGAATATATTCAGATCATAGTCTAACGGTATAACAAATCTGAAGAAAATAATAAACAGCTCATAAACATGCGGCAGTGACATAAAAAGAGCGAAACTCCTTTTTATTCCCTCACTATCATTTACCGGGGTAAAAAATCCGCGGTGGAAAATTGTAATTATAATAACAAGATATAATACAGGAGTACCTATATTGAAATAAAAGAAAAAGTTTTCCAGTATTATTCCCGAAAAGCTCTCCCGTGAACTGGTCAAATAAATAATCAACAGCACAATAAAAAAAAATGTTGATGCCGCGAGAATTTCACCCGTTCTTAAGTCATTTTTATATCCGGCTACATTTCTTGCCGCCATAAGAAAAACAGCAAGTAAAATGAATGACTGAAGATAATAAAGCAGGTCCCATAAATAAAAATAATTGTGGAAGTCATATATACCCAGAATATTTGTCACCCAGTATTTTGAAATTATTGTAAAGAATAAAAAACCATTATATATAGTTGCCATCAAATACAGTTTACCAGGAAATTTCTCCCTTTTCCTTTTCCTGAGATCATGAAGAGATGCCAGGTAAACTATTCCTGTAAGCAGGCTTATTAACATAAGAATCAGCTTTATATGTTCATTCATACAGCAATATGTATTGTTTCTAAAATGTACTATACTTTTTGACGAGGCTCCTTACAGATTGTTTTATACAAAGATTATTTTCATACTGATTACTATACTTCGCAACGAATAATATTACTGCAATCCCAATTTTTATTCATTTCAATTATTTAAGTTATTTAGTATTTTTCAGGTCAGAGTACGTCAATCCGGACAGAAAAGATATCTATTTTAATTTATTCAGAAAAATAAGGTCTATGATTTATATTAAAATAACGGAGGGATTAAAATGCGATTCACAATCATTTTAATAATTATTTTTCTTTCATTTTTAGATACTCAGGCCCAGTTAGGGCAATGGGAAAAATTCAACGGACCATACGGAGGAGCAATAAATAGCGTTGCTTCTGACGGGAGCTATATTGCCGCCGGGGGAGAAAACGGTATTTTTATCAGTAAAAATTCGGGGGAATCATGGAATTTGAGCGGACTAACGGGTGAAAAAATAAATAAAATTTGCGTCTCAGATAATTATATTTTTGCCGCCACGGAATCCGGTCTGTACAGAACATTAAAAGACAATCTATCCTGGCAACTACTGATTGCCGGTAATATATATGCAGTAAGCGCGCTGGACAGTATTATTTTTTCCGGATCAGGTCATGGTGGAATATTAAGATCGACTGATTTTGGTAATTCATGGAAAGCTGTTAACAGTGGCCTGGAATTACAAACTGTGAGAGAAATATATATTTATTCGGCTTACACTTGCCTTGCGTATGTCCCCGGCTCAGGAAACAGTGGATTTTACAGGAGTACGACTTTGGGGGAAGACTGGCAGGAAATCACAGATCATACCTTTACATTTTTCAGTGGTTACAGAGGCAAATTGTATGCCTTTAATAAATATGGAGATAATAATATAAGTTGCAGTACTGATTGGGGCAGAAGCTGGAAATATCATTCCGGTATAAACGGCAAGCTACAATGCTTCCATGTTGATAGTGATGGGATTTTTGCCGCATCCCAATATACCGGAGTATACAAAATATCTTTAAGTGGCGATAAACAGCAACTCACTTCTCATGAAATATTTAATATGAACTTTCACTCTCTGACATCAGATGAAGAGTATCTTTACGCCGCGACAGAGGACGGAATTTATCGAATGCTGAAAACCACACTTAAATGGGAAGAGAAAAGCAACGGAATTACAAATCATTGGATCACTGATATAGCCGAAGATAAAGAGCATCTTTTTATTTCGACCATTGGAGCTGGCTTGTTCAGGGAAGAAGGGGAAAACTTCGTTAAGTTACCATTACCATTATCCATTTTTTCGGTATTTAAAATATATTTTGCCCATAACAGGTTATATATTTTCGGAGGAAAGAAGGCATATACCTCTACAAAAAGCATACTCCTTTCAACCAATGGAGGCACAAACTGGCAATACTGCGCAGATGGACTGGAATCACGGTCGCCAATATGCATCTCATCGAACGAAAACTATGTATATCTCGGCACCGATCACGGATTGTTTCGAAAAACTCATTCAGATAATAAGTGGAATTTATTGAATGGTGGTTTACCGGAATATATATCAATTTCTGCAATTTCCTGTTTTGATTCCAGAATACTTGTTTTTACTTATAATTCAGACTATTATATAAGTTTAGATAACGGAAACAGCTGGACAAAAAAAGAATTTAATTCCTATCAGGAAACTGCAACATTGGTTTACATTGATAATAATATATTATATATAACCTCCAGAACGCCAAGAGAAATATTACGATCCTCTGATATGGGTGAATCCTGGGACTATATTGATCTAATGGAAAATATTTCCCGGACCAACAACTTTCTTATGATAGGAAATGAAGCCCTTATGTCAACAGAATATTCTTACGTTGTAAGTATCAATCTCTCGGATCTGTCAACCACGCAATATTCTTACGGATTAAATAACGAAAAAGTAACCTGCATTGAAAAAACTTCTAAGGGGATAATAGCCGGCTCGCAGTTTGGCGGTGCTTACAGACTGAAATCAGGTAGAATTAAACTCACACCAACATCCTCAAAAATGTTAATGAATAATGTTACATTAAGCTGGGATCCCGGATTTAATAATCCGCCATTCATTGTCCAGTTGGCAACAGATGACAATTTTCAAGACATTTATTATCAATCGGCTGAATTAATAAAAAACTCTGCTTCCATAAAATATCTTGATTATGATAAACATTATTATTGGCGTGTCGGCATTTCTGATCTATCATCTATGATAAACTTCACTGATCCGCTTGAATTTGAGATATCCCGTCCGGTTGATTATTCTCTATACCAAAACTATCCAAATCCTTTTAACATTGAAACAACGCTAAAATTTGATTTACCGGCAAAAATCCATACTGAATTGAAATTATTTGATATACTGGGGAAAAAGGTAAGAACTATTTTAAGCAGAACATTAGGGGCAGGCACACATTCAATTCCATTAAATTGCGATGATTTAAGCAGCGCTGTTTATGTTGTGCAAATCAAAGCGGGAAGCTTTACAGATACAAAAAAAATTATTTTAATCAAATAAATGCATAGTGGTTCTTATTAACAAAAAAGCCCCGATTCCGGGGCTTTTATCTGCTTATTTTATGATTCTTTTATTTTTTCGAAAGAGTCACATTCCCGTGGTATGTTTTTAATAATACCTTATGCTGTCCGGACCCCGATTTCCCTTCAGCGATCAGACGCTTTTTATCACCTGAATCCCAGTCATCATCATCCACATCAACTATTTCTTCCGATAATTCGAAATCGCTTTCAATTTCCGGTTTACCATCATCCGCGTCATAAGTAATCTCAATCCTGATATCCATGGGATAATTATCGGGAACTGATACGTTAATATCCCCTCCCATAGATTTTAATTTAATATCACCATCCCCTTTTTCGTTCGCACCTGTTATATTGGCCACAATGTCGCCTCCCATGGTTTCAGCCGAAATTTCCGCGGCTGCTTCTTCAATGTCAATATCTCCACCCATTGTTTTAGCATTTAATTTATTGCCTATTTTACCAATACGAATGGAACCTCCCATTGTGCTTACATCCGCGCCGCCGCTTGCTTCATCAACATTTATCGCGCCACCCATAGTAGAAATATTCAGCATCTCACCGCCGGATGTCAGATTATTTCGATAGTTTATCGCGCCTCCCATCGTTTTGGCGTTGAGATCACCGGTGACATTATAAATATCTATAGCCCCGCCCATTGTCTTCACATAACCATCAAGTCGGGAATCTTTAATATTTATCGCGCCCCCCATCGTTTTTAATTCGGCTTTTCCCGATAACTTATTTATTTCCAGCTCACCCCCCATGGTTTTTCCTGAAAACTCACCGCTGATATTTTCCAAATGTACCTCTCCCCCCAATGTGTTAAACAGGATATCATATTTTAAAGGGACTTTGACTTTTACCTTTATCCTGTATTTTGCGGTATTTTTCTCACCGGTATATTCCGAAAATACCTTTACTCCGGAATTTTCTTGTTCGGCGAAAAAGGAAATTTCCTCGGCATCCCTGCCGGTAATTCGCGCCTCAACCAGGACCTGGTCTTTATCCCAGCCATCGATAAAAATACTTCCGCCGGCTTTTAATTCAATATCAAGTTCGCCGCCCGGTTTAACCTGAAATTCCCGTGTAAAATTCCCACTCTCAGTTTGGCCGGAATTCATCGAAAAAAGGGAAAAAACAAAAACAACTGTAATAGTTATAAACAATACTGAAGATATATTATTCTTTTTCATTTTTTTTCACCATTTTTATTTTTTATACAAAGTTATTCCCGAATTAACAGAATAGAGAGAGATCACATGGCCTCCTCCATTAATTTTATATACCGCGTTGACTTCATTCATATCTTCATCTTTATTATATGATTCAGCTTCAAAATCGGAATCAATCCTGTATTCTTCATCCCACCAGCCGTGAAAACTGATTTCCGCTTTAATAGTGGCGCTGCTGCCTTCAATAATGCCCAGTATTATTCGTCCGTGAGAACTTTGCAGTTCACTTCTTCCATCTTTCGAAGGTTTCAGGTTCAGGGTGATATTTCCACTCGCGGTTTTGGCGCTTACTTCACCATCAACAAATTTCAACCGGATATTTCCGCCTGCAGTTTCAGCCTCAATGCTTCCCAGACATTTTTCAGCGATAATGTTTCCGCCATAAGTATTCATCATAATATTCCCCTCCAGATTTCCGGCCCTGATATTCCCGCCATAAGTTACAATTTTCGCGTCACCTTTGCTGTCTTTTATTGAAACGGTTCCGCCGTATGTCTGCAACTCAAGTGAAGCCTCAATAAAACCAAGTCTTATATCACCGCCATAAGTAAGTATTTTTGCTTTTTTTCCTCCCTTTATCGAACCGGTTCTGATATCTCCGCCCTGTGTGCTGATTTTAACTTCGCCTATAAAGTCGCCCGATTTTATATCTCCACCCGACGTGTGAAAAGATATCCCCCCGGAAATATTTTTTGTTTTGATATCCCCACCCGCGGTGTTTATTCTTATTTCCCCCTCAATATCGTTTAGAATTTTTATATCACCGCCGGTGCTTTTAAGCTCAACATTAAATTTTTGCGGAATAAAAAGCTCAAAATCCGCGTCACTCGACCAGGCCCATCCCGATTCAAAAGTGACATATACAATATCATCGCGGTATTCAATCTCAAGATATTGCAGATCTTCTTCATCTATTCCTTCAACTTTCACAAGCACTTCATTTTTTTCCCAGGTATTGACCGCAATCTCTCCCGGATTAACATTCACTTTTAAAGTTTCGCCAGGCCTGACCTGAAATGATTTTGTCCTTTCATCTTCTCTAATTCCCGCCATAAGAATAACGGTCAACAACATGTTTATAAGAATTATCTTTTTCATCTTAATTATCCTCCAGAATAATTTTTGCGGCACGAAGTTTTATAAACTCATTTTTTTCATCATCGATACTTTTTCTTACACTTCTCTTTAAATTATCATCAAGCATTATCCCTTCCGTTTTATATTGAGCCAGAGCGTTTATCGCGTTAATCCTGATACCGGCATTCGTATCGTTTTCGAGAACAAAAAGCAGAGCGTTCCTTATATCGGGATCAAAAGGATATTTACTTAACACTTCCAGCGCTTCTTTTCTTACTCCCGGGTTAAGATCAACCTTAAGTGTGCTTAGCAGGGCTTCCTTTACGGCAGGATCAAGAAGAACTCTCTCCTTCAATGGCATCTGCCGGTTGAGAGTTGATATTGTTTTAAGCTTCACTCCGGCGTTATCCGAGGTAAGCATTGCGGTAGCGAGAAGTTTCTGCACCCCGGGATCTGAAAAATTGCCTTTTATATTTATTGGTCTGACAATATCAAAAGAGATATCAATCTCTTCACCCTGCAGGAAAGGATTTGGGAAACGAATGTTGGATATTCTCATTCCACTCTCTTTTAATTTATCAATACTTACTTCATTCTCTCTGGTAATAATTCCATTTTGTGAATTGTTTCCGGTAAAAATAAGCCACCCGGTAAAGATACCAATTAATAACGTAAATGCTCCCGATAAAGCGATTTTATACCCGGGCGCTATTATTTCCCGCAGGAAATTTAGTAATTTTTGAAAAAATCCCGATTTATTCTGTTCCTTTCGCAGCGTTTCAAATAACTTCTGCCTGTTAAATTTAAGATTTTCATCACTGACTTTTTTCGGACGGTTCCATACAAGCGCCGAGTGGATATTTTTCAGGCTGTCATATTCCGCGGAACATTCCGAACACTCAAGCAGGTGGTTTTCCAGTTCAATTATCTCTTCCTGTCCCAACTCCTCCATTACAGCCAGATACATGAGTTCTTTGTATTTTTTATGTTCCATAAATCTCTCCGAAAAATCAATTTGTTATAAAACTTTTTAACAGCTCCCTGACCTTTCTGGTGCTGTTAAATAAATATCTCTTTACTGTTCCTTCTCCGCAATTCATAATAACCGCGATTTCTCTTATTTTAAGTTCACGATAATATTTAAGCACGAATGCCATTTTTTGCTGAGGCGGCAGGCTGTCGATTGCCATGTCGATCATTTCAGCGGTTTCCGCACGTATGGTCGCTTCATCGGCTTTTGAATCTCCCGGCAGCATTTCTGAAAAACTTGTCTCATTTTCTCCGTTATATGCCGGTTTATCGATAGATTCAAACCGGCTCTTTCCCTTTTTCCTTTCCCACGATATGCAGACATTTGAAGTTATTCTGTAAATCCAGGTAGAAAATTCACTTCTGAATTCAAAGTTTTTTAATCCCCTGAATACTCTTAAAAAAACTTCCTGATAAATATCATTGGCGTCATCTTCGCAATTTCTGAATGAATAAGCGATATTCATCACATGTCTGTCATATTTTGAAACAAGCCGGGTAAAGGCGTTCATGTCTCCGCTTTTTGCCATTTTTACAAGTTTTTCGTCTGTATTCATAATTTCTTTTTATTCTGTCTGTGTTATTAGACTCAGTAAAAAAAGAATGGTTGTAAAGGGATAAAAAATTTTCCCAATAAACATTATGAAAAAATAATCGAAAATGGAATTATTATTAAGCATTTTCATAATTTGATTGCTATTGCCACTACTCTATTTAATCTGCTCCTTTCATTTATCAAGTTTAAATGTTTATTTTTGCATTGCATGTATTGTCGCTATTAGAAATATCAGAACCGATTAATGAATAATTACGCTAAAATACTCGTCACCGATGATGACGAAACACTATGTTATCTGTTAAAAGAAGAACTTACGAGTGAAGGTTACCAGGTTGATACGGTCAATGATGGCAAGCTGGCCATTGAGCAACTGAATAAAAAAAAATATGACCTGCTTCTTCTTGATATGGAAATGAAAGAGATGAATGGTGATGAAGTTCTGAGATACAATCAGGACAACCATCCTTCTCTGCAAACTATTGTACTTACCGCGAGATATGATGTAAGAACCGCGATCGACTGTATTAAGCTTGGCGCCTACGATTTTATTACAAAACCTTATGATCTTGAAGTGCTTTCACTGACTATACGCCGCGCGCTTGAGCATAAGGAACTGATACTGAGAAATACTATCCTGAGCTCAAGAGTTGACAGCAAAAAACCTCCTAAGATTATCGGTGAAAGTGATCTGATGAAAAATGTTCTCGGTCTTGCTGAAAAAGGAGCAAAATCTGATTCTAATATTTTACTCCAGGGTGAAACCGGCACAGGTAAAGAAATGTTCGCTGAATATATTCATGAATGTTCCAACCGGAATGATAAACCTCTGGTCGTAATAAATTGCGCCTCCCTTCCTGATCAGCTTATTGAGAGTGAACTTTTCGGATATGAAAAGGGAGCCTTTACCGACGCGAAAGCATCAAAACAGGGCCTGGTGGAAATTGCCGACGGAGGAACTCTCTTTCTCGATGAAATTGGGGAATTAAGCCTTACACTTCAGCCGAAACTGCTCAGATTTCTGGAAAATGGAGATTTTAGAAGAATTGGCGGTGTTTCTTCTCTGAAATCGAATGTCAGAGTAATCGGAGCGACAAACAAAAACCTTATGCATGAAGCTGATAAAAACAATTTCAGAAAAGATCTGTTGTTCAGACTTAATGTTATCACTCTGACTATTCCCCCGTTAAGAGAGAGAGAAGATGATGTAATCAGGCTTGCCGAATATTTTCTTCAAAAAAAATCACCGGTCAGGTCTCCTGTAAAAATTTCTGATGAAGTTATTGATATATTAAAAAACTATGACTTCCCCGGAAACGTAAGAGAATTGGAACATATGATTGAAAGGGCAATAATTTTTTGTGAAGGCAGCATAATTCGCCCTTCCGATATTAATCTCGCGGGATCTGCCTATCCTGCCGCAAAAAGCAGCGGAAAGGGAAATGATGACGGGGAACTATTGACTCTTGAGGAAATTGAAATAAAACAGATCGCAAAAACTCTCAGACATTTTAAGAATAACAGGGAAAATACAGCGAGATCACTCGGAATAAGTCAAAAGACCTTGTATTCAAAAATTAAAAAATATAACCTGAAATAATTGGAAATTTTTTGTGGATCCGACTTTTATAAATTTAATACCCGAAATTATAAATAATTTTCCGGCCCCTGTAATAATAGCCGACGAGAATAAAATTATCCTTTGGAAATCTACAAGGGGAAAAGAAAAATATCCTGACAAAAAGGATGTTGAGGGACTGAATATTTTTGAGGTAAAACTCAGCGATAAAACATACCTCGTTCATATGGAAGGCATGTCGGAAAAAAACAATCTTAAAGCTGTCGCGCACGACTTTAATAATATTTTTTCAACAGTTCTTAACACAATTGACCTTTTGCTTGAAACGAGCTCTATGGATGAGAGCGGACTTAAACATCTGGAAAATATTGAAACAAATATCTACCGGGCATCCGATATTACATCTGAGGTGCTTCAGGGAGATAAAGAACATTCTCCATTGCGGAAAAAGATTGAAATAAATAAGTTCATGAAAGAGTTTGTCGAATCAGTCAAAAACTCTGTTCCACCCCGGATCAGTTTTAATTTCACACCCGCTGATGAGGATATGTTCTTCCTCGGCAATAAAAACGACCTTTACAGGGTTATGCTTAATCTTGTGGTAAATGCGGTTGAAGCAATCGAAAAAAGCGGTGTTATTTCTCTTTCTGTGATGAGAGAAAATATTGCTGAATCAGGAGATGAATCATCGCGAAATGAAAATTACCTGCATATTAAAGTAAAAGATTCCGGAATTGGTATCAGCAGTGAAAACCTCGACAAAGTATTCAGCTATGGTTTTTCGACAAAAATTAAAAAGCAGGAATCGGGACTGGGGCTGCATACCTGTAAAAACATTATTGAAAAATATTCCGGAAGAATTGAAGTAAGCAGCAGCCGGGGTAAGGGAACTGAATTTGATATATTTATTCCCGAGCAGATCAATAATATTACAAAGGAAAAAGGGAAAACAAAAATTCTGATAGCCGATGATGAAGAATCGGTAATTGAACTTTTGACCGAATTGCTGGAATACAATAATTACGAAGTTATTCAGGCCAGCGACGGGTACGCGGCGCTCAGATTATTAAAAAAACATCCCGAGATTGACCTGGTTGTTATTGATAAAAAAATGCCCAGACTTAATGGCGTGGAATGTATTCGTCAGATAAGAGAGATGGGATATAAAATTCCGGTTATTCTCGCTTCAGGCACATACCTGAGTGAAAAAGAACTTCTGATAAAAAATCTTAATATTGACAGGATTTTGAAAAAACCCTATAATTTTGATGAGATGCAGAATGTAATTGGAGAGCTGCTAAAATCAGGCTCCTGATTTATTTTCCAGCATAATCATTTTTAAATTATTTATATAATCAGTAAACTCCGGATTTTTTATTGAACTCAACTTATCGAGAATGTTGATGATATTCCTGGTGGCATCCTCAATAATACCAATCCTTTTCACCACCTTTTCCTTCGACAAATGATCACTGTCTATCTGCCTCCTGATAGCGGCGGTTGAAAGATTAATTAAAGTGAGCGGTTGTTTTATTTCATGATTGGCTGTAACGACGGTCGCGGCAAAAGTATTAATTTTTTCCATTTCAACAAGACGCTTGCTGGTTGCCCGGAAACGCAGAGCTGAATTGATTCTGGCCACAAGTTCGGTTTTATTAAAAGGTTTTTTTACATAATCATAAGCTCCCGCTTCCAAACCTCTTTGAATATCTTCCGGCCCGGTCAGCGCGGTTACAAGAATAACCGGAATGGAACGGGTGATGTCATTTTCAATAAGTTTTTCACAAACTTCATATCCCGACATTCCGGGCATCATCACATCAAGAAGAATCAGGTCAGGTATATGATTTATGGCCTGCTCTATACCGGAAGGACCGTCGAAGGCAGTCAGAATATTAAATCCTGAACGTTTTAACCTGTCCCTTAAAAGATGAACATTTTCTTTTTGATCATCAACTACTAAAATAGTATTCATATTACTCCCACCATTCAATTCTTAATCCTGCTGGAGAACCTTTCTTATTGAAATCAGTAATTCATCCAGATCATAGGGTTTGCTGACAAAATCTTTGGCGCCCAGCCGTGTTGATTCAATAACACTTTTAAGGTCGGCATAAGCTGTAAGGACAATTACCTTAAGCTCAATGCCTTTTTCAACAAGATTATGCAATACGTAAAAACCATCCTTTTCAGGCATTTTTAAATCGAGAAGCATCAGCTCAATTTTTGCCTCTTGCTTCTCAAGGAATTCAAAAGCTTCATCTGCTCCGGTCGCGTAAAAAGCGTTGAATCCTATCTCTTCCAATTCCTCCTGGAGAACCTGGCAGAGAGTTTTGTCATCATCAACAATCAATATTGAATGCATCCAGGAACCTTCCCGTTACTATTTCATAAATATTTTCAGGATGAGTCTTAAATAAAAACATTATTTTTCAATTCATGATTCATTGTATAAAAATAAAATTAAAAATTATTGATCCTGCTCATATAATTTTATATCAGGCGAATTAATTATTATATCAGTCGGGGAAATCAACCCCTGAGCGGCAAATTTAGAGGCGTTTTTCCGCAATTCCGAAAATCCGGTTTCTCCGGCAACCCTGTAAAGGAATTTTCCGGATGGTTTTCCTGCTCCTGAAATCAACCGGGAGCGCAATTCCTCTGTCATCTCAAGATATTCCTGAACTACCACATTATCTGAATAGCCGCTGTTACCGCAGATATCACATCCCGCTGAAGTATAATATGTTTCATTTTCAGTAAAATAATCGCCGGCAATTTTCCCCAGGTTATTTTTTTCAATATCACTTATTTCTTTTTTACAGTTATCACAGAGTTTTCCGAATACTCTGTGCGAAATAATGAACCTGAGAGAATATAGAAGAGGATAATAATCCTTTGATAAAAACATCAACTCTTCCAGCGCTGAAACAGAATCTTCCCGGTTCATGGTTATGATAACCAGTTTGCCTTCCGCTGAAAATTCTTTGATTTCTTCGAACTCTTCCTTTGAACTCACCGAACCGCAGATTATAATATCAGGGTCCTGCTTTCTTAAAATATCAAAATTTTCAGTCCGGCTTCTTCCTGACGAGCCATTCATATATTTTATACCCGGCACCATATACTCAACATTATCACGAACTGAAACAATGCACCGGGAAGCAGGATTCAGTAAATTAAGAATTGCCGCGACAGTATTTGAGTTTCCACTGCCCCGGGGACCATTAACCACAATAATTCCATTCCCTCCTGACACTGCCTGCAGTATGGAAGACTCCATCCTTTCATCAATTCCAATCCGGGAGGGGGTAAGATATACTTTATCTGAGTTTTGTATTCTGATTACCACGCTCTCATATCTTACAAAAATATCATTTCCGGCAACAGGTATAACAGAAATAAAAAATCGAATCGGATTTCCATTAATAGTCCTTTCAATTATTCCGCTCTGCAATTTATTACGTATTTCATTGCTTATTCCCGCCGACTTTTGTTTTATTACCGTAAGTATTGATTCATAGTGTGTATTTTTTTGTGAGAACCAGTATTGCAGTTTACCGTTAAGCCGGTAGGAAATATCTGTGATATCAATATTTTTGGGGACAATATGGATATCACTTGCCCCTTTTTTCACCGCTCCGGCGAGAATGGCTTCAATAAGATCCAATAAAGAATTTTTTTTGATCTCATCTTCAATTACCGCCGATTCGGGATAGGCGGTCTGATCTTCTATCCGGATATCCGCCACATCTTCTTCCAAAAGCACAGATAATTTATCGGCAGGTGGAAATATCATTTTAATTATTCGCTGGTAGTCGGCCATTCGAATATAGTTTATTTCAAACTTCTTGAGATTAAGGGCGTAGGCTATCTTATTCAGTACTCTGTCGGTGGGATCAGTGGCGGCCAGAATAAGTTTTCCCTTTATTTTTTGATCATATTTATAGGGAATTACTTTATGCTCGAGCAGCAGATTTCTGGTATCTTCGTTATAACCTCTGAAGATTTTTTTGATATTTTTGAATCGTTCCTCTGTAAAATCGGCATCATTCAGATTTATCTCTTTGAATGCGTATAAAAGAGCGACTTCCCGAAAAACCAGGTCATGATCAAAATTGAATTCCGTAACAAGTATCTGTGCCAGATTACGTTTTAATTTCGCGTCATCCTCGTTTTTTACTTTTAGCGCCGATTCAAGGATTTTAATATCAATAATTCCCTTCTTCAGTAGCTGGTATCCGATACGATCGGTCATTTCCAGTTGCGCGTCAATAACTTCGGAATCAAACATTACTTTCCAATCTGAATTGATAATATAATTTTCCATTTCTATTATCGGATTTTTTTACAAATATTCAAGAGTTCAGGCGTTTTATTATTTTTTTTGAGACTTTAAGGAGATTAATTTGACAGGAAGGAGTAATTGTATTATCTTTGTTCTATACAACTTGTTTAATACTTGGTGTTCTATACATGAATGATCAAAATTATAAAGATGAATTGCTGAAGGCCTGGGAAGATACCTATAAAAAAGGGCAGCTTACACTTTGGCTCTTTCTCGCTCTGAAACATGGCGAAAAATATGTTTCTGAAATTAGGGACTTCATCCAAAAATATTCCAGAGATACTATATCCTGTGAAGAACAGTCACTTTACAGAACTCTGAGAAAATATTATGACCTTGAAATGGTTGATTACGAATCGGGAAAAGGGAATAAAGGACCCGACAGAAAATATTACAGCCTGACTCCGCTGGGATCCGAATTACTCGAGTCATTTATCAAAAGAAATATTGCTCTTTTTTTTAACGATGATATTAAAGAACTAATAAAGTGAGGATAATCATGATAGGCCTGTCGCGTAATCTGAAAATTTTTTCACTGCTGTTAACAATATATACCATTTTATTTAGATTTTTCCTGAGTGATTCGCTGACAAAGCAACATTTCTCAGATATCTGGTTAATTGCCGTTATTTACTCGGCAGCTATTTTTATTACCGCGTTCACCCTCGGCGCGACTGAAAAACCCAGGAAAAGCAGGGCTCATCTGGCATTCATGTATCATTTCGTAACATATATTATCTGCAATATTATTGCTCTTCTATGGCATGCGTTTAAATTCAATTCCCCTTATGAAAAAATTCATATTGTTTTAATCACCGCCGCCGCATGGGGTGCCGGGCTGTTTTTACATTACCTGCTTGGCAGAAACAGCATTAAAGGAATCAGAAAAGGAGAAATATTCGATTGATGCTGATATTTCATTTTAATTTCCTAAGCTGGCAGAGCCGGAACTAAAAAGAATTATCATTAATCTAACCAAAAATATTTTATTAAAAACGCCCCTGCTTTTTTTATTGTCCGTAGGACTCCTCTGGAGACAAAAAAAGTAACTCTCCTGCGGCGAACAGGAAAAAAAGTCAAGACTGCAAAAAAATGAGCTAAAAATCAATTCTCTCCGCTAAGATGCAAGAAATTAATTGTTAAGTCGCCTAAATTTTCCCATGGCAGAGCTTGAGGAAAACGCCCTAAAGGGGAACATTTGTAAGCACATCCAAACAATCGGAATATCCCCCGCCGGAGGCAATGGCACTAAAATAATGAAACGAGAAGAATATTGAGCAATTACATTTATTCACGAGTATCAATATATCTTGTGAGTTTTTTCTAATATCATTTTAATAGATTGATAATATTAATTGACTAACCTATTGTTATTAAATTCTTTACAACCTCACCCCAACCCCTCTCCTTATCAAGGAGAGGGGCTTTAAAAGTCCCTCCCCTTACTAAGGCTGGTCTTTATACACACTTGACACAGGGAAGCAATATGCTTACCTTTATGTATGCAAATTTATGGAAAAATATATACACAAGAAATTATCGATCTCATTAACGAAGCTATAGAGAGAGAACCAGGTATATCTCGTCTTGAACTATCACGTATGGTTTGTGAGACAATGAACTGGCGTTCGGCAAATGGTAATCTACAGGATATGAGCTGTAGAAAAGCTTTAGCCGAGCTAAATCGAAGAGGAGTCATAAAACTTCCCGAGATAAAACAAAAATATTCATTCGAAAAAAGAAGTGAAAAAAGGGTGGAAGTTCAGATAACTGAGATTACCTGCAAGTTATCAGAATTGGGCATAATTACTGTAGAACCAATTACAAGCCGTTATAGTAAGGATTCTAAAATATGGCGATTTTTACTTGATCAATATCATTATCTTGGCAGCGGACATCTATGTGGATCACAGATAAGATATATTGTTAAAAGCAGTATATATGGTTATATTGGAGCCTTGAGTTTCAGTTCAGGCGGCTGGAAGCTAAAGGCCCGTGATGAATATATCGGCTGGAGCGAATCAGCGAAAAACAATAATATAAAATATGTGGTAAACAACGCCCGCTTTTTAATATTGCCAACGATAAAGGTAAAGAATCTTGCGTCATACGTATTATCGAGAGTACTATCACGTTTGCCAAAAGATTGGGAACAAAGATATTCAGTATCCCCGGTACTGGTAGAGACATATATAGACCCGGAGAGATTTACAGGCACAAGTTATATATCAGGCAACTGGAAATATGTGGGAAAGAGTTCAGGCAGGCGGGACGGAATCCGCAAGCAAATATATTTATATCATTTAAGTAAAAGCTGGAAAACAATACTCTGCAAAGAAAAGCCCTATCGTTTGGGAGAAAGACCGTCACCGGGCAAAGGAAGTGATTGGACAGAGGAAGAATTTGGCAGAGTAGATTTTTATGATAATCGTCTAAAGGAACGATTAAAAACAATAGCGGGGGATTTTTTTAATAGTCCCCAGTCGAATATACCGGAAGCAAGTGGCGATAAAGCGGCAACTATAGGCGCATACAGGTTTTTCAAAAATGAGAATGTAAAAATGGAAGTAATATTAACAGCCCATAAAGAAGCGACAATCGAACGTATCAGAGAGCATAAAGTAGTACTGGCTCCACAGGATACGACAATATTAGATTACAGCACACATCCAAAGACAGAAGGTCTTGGCCCTATAAACACAATAAAAGCCCAAAATATAGGTTTGATATTACATGATACCCTGGCCTTCAGCGAGCAGGGAACGCCACTGGGAGTTCTGGACGCCCAATGCTGGGCGCGGGATCAGGAGGAACAGGGTAAAAGCAAAAGACGAAAAGAATTGCCGATAGAAGAAAAAGAGAGTATGAAATGGATAAACAGCCTGAAGAAAGTAAACGAAGTCCGGCAGTTATGTCCGGAAACAATGATAGTGAGCATAGGAGATCGGGAATCAGATATCTATGAACTGTTTAAGGCGGCCCAGGCGATACCAGAAGGGCCAAAGTTGCTGGTAAGATCAGAGAGGAGCAGGAATCGGAAAACAGATCATGAGGATTTGTGGGAGTATATGTCAAAGCGTGAAATTGCCGGATCACTTGAAATTCATCTACCGCGCAGAGGGAATAAAAAGGGGAGGGACGCAAGGGTGGAATTGCGGTTTTCAGAAGTAAATCTAATGCCGCCGAAGCGGTTTAAAGAAGAAGAACCGATACAGGCGTGGGCAGTATATCTGAAAGAAGAGGCGGGGTCATCATCAACAGAATCCCCGATAGAATGGATGCTGTTGACCACAGCGGCAGTAGAGAAGTTCGAAGACGCGGTAAAACGTGTAGAATGGTATACAGGACGATGGGGCATAGAGGTATATCATCGCACACTAAAAAGCGGATGCAGGATAAAGGATAGACAGTTATCAACGACAGACAGCCTGGAAGCCAGTCTTGGGATAGATATGGTAGTGGCCTGGCGAATATATTATATGACAATGCTTGGACGGGAAAGACCAGATTTTCCCTGTACGGAATTTTTTAGGGATGTTCAATGGAAGGCTCTACACTGTTATTATAACAAGACAAAGAACTATCCGTCAAAGCCGCCAACACTAAAGGAGGCAATACGAATGGTTGGAGCAATAGGAGGTCATTTAGGCAGAAAGGGTGATGGAATGCCCGGCGCCCAGGCGCTATGGCGGGGAATAATACGTCTGGATACTGCCACAGAAATGTTTGTGATTTTAACTGCAAAGCCTCCACCGGGATAATTATTTCGCCCACACCCCCTGTGCTAAGTGTGTGTAAGGACCAGCCTTACTAAGGGGAGGGATTTAGGGTGGGGTCGGAATACCTGGAAAACATTAAAAATACTATATTTTTGCTCTATCTTTGCGCCATTACCGCCGGCCCCAGAGGGATGCTCCTGGCAAGGGGGTGGATTCAAAGTGTTTTTCTTTGAAGACGGGGGAGGACTATCCTTGAGCTAACCGATAACTTTTCTTTTTCTGACTCCATCACCTTATGGATTTAGAATCGCGGCCTGACTATCGGCAACATGTTATTAGCGGGCTTTTTTCGCAAATTTTGCTCCTTAGATTATCCTCAACATGTTGGCGGTTATGTGATGATAACGGAGTAATCATCCTCGTTCCCGGCTTTATTTTTCACTGGTAAATTGTTCGAGTACAATTACAGCTCGTTTTTAAGAAGATGCAAATTCAATATTCTGCCATTCGAAACAAGAATATTTTCATTAAGCAGCCTCAGAACTCCCCTTCCCGGATAAAATCCCTGCCACCACCGGGATCAATACTGGCAGGCATATTCATTTTCGCGGAAATATTCTTCTTTTCCTTCCACAATTTCTGCCAGCATGTTGTCATCAAGATCAGTCGGGATTCCCTCTTTATGCCAATGATTTTTACAGCCGCAATAATCAAGGAGCACACATTGCGAACGAATATTCAGTTTTTCCATCTCATATCCGCCTGTGAGAAGATTCAGCGCGCAGGTAACGCCAACCACCCCTATTTCACTATTATCCTGCCATCTTTCAAGCCACCTGGTAAAATCGGATGAATGCGGAATAAGGTAAACCTCAAAGTTCTTATCGCGCCCCAGTTTTCTGATTCTGTTAACATTACAATTTCCGCTGCATCCCCGGCATATTATATCAATTCCTCTTCTTTCGGCCTGGCATTTTTCATCGCTCAAAAGTCGCATACATACAGGTATCAGCGCTACTTTTTTTTCAGTATCAAGAAATTTTTTTCTAAAAGCTTTGTTCATAATCGCGGCGCTCACCATATTAAGATGATATTCCCTTTCCTTTTTCCCGCAGAAGAGAAGGTCCTCTTTCCATTTATGATCTTCGAGTTTTTCCCTGAGAAATTTATGAACATTGCGTGTAAATTTCGAAAGAACCAGGCTGCTTTCCTCAACAAACCATTCATTAAACTCCACACAACATTTTAGCAATGTTTCCACCTCAGCGCTGTCTAACGAAAAGAAATATTGCTGCCAGTTCTTTAACCTTATCACCTCTTCACGGTATTCTCCGGTGGCTTCAAGCCAGTCAAGTAATCGTGAAAAATTTTGTGAATTCATTTCCGCTTCTTCATCCCGGCTGGAATCGATATTCAGAAAAGCAGTTGTAAAAATTCCTTTTACAGCATCAACCGCCGGTTTCAGCTCTCTTCTTCTGTTTCTGACAGCCGCCAGAGTTGATAACATACGAAAATTAAATTTTGATAAATTCATCGCCTTACGAATGTAGAGGTCCCATAACACACCAATAATCAACAGCTCAATATAATACTCTTCACTGCTCCTGGGTTTTTCAATTCCATGTTGTCTGATAAAAAGTACAAATTTTTCCATTTTCCAGGACAATAAAGCCCGGGCTCTGCTTAATACTCTTTCTGAAAAATCATCAACGGCATCATAATATCTTTCTGAACTGCCATTTTCACTCAATAAATAAGTGATTGTTTCCATGAATCTCACTCCTGTTGTGCTTATTTCACCATACAAGGAACAAAAAGGATGCCAGTTGATCAGTAAGGAGAATCTGATGAGTAATCACCGGTTCTGAATGATTTGACGTTTTAAATAAAAAAAAGTATCCGGACAGAAGCTTGATCCGGATTAAAAGAATGTAAAAAAGCCCTCAATAATTTTTTTAAGAATCCCTGTTTACAGTGTCGGGAGAAAATGCCGGTGTACAAATGGCAATATATTCACAGCCATCTTTTCCGGGCGAGCTGTATCTGACCCACTCGCCTGGAAAACAATGAATCACCTCTCCCTCCTTAATCTCATATTCACCCTCTTTTGTTTCAACCTTCAGAAATCCTTTATATACAATTGTAAATTCATGGAATTCTGGTTTTTGTCCCGGCTCTATCCAACCGGCGGGGCTTTTCATTCTGGCAATGCTTATTTTTTCTTCTCCCGAATTAACCCTGCCGATAAATTCCTCAATTATTTTCGGTTTATTGCCGGCCGACTCAATTATCGCGCCTTTCCTTATAATTTCCGGCATCAGATATTCTCCCTGAAATTATTTGAATAATCTTCCACAGATTTAAATACCCTCATAAAATTTCCACTCCATATTTTTTTCACCTCTTCATCGGTATAACCTCTCCTGACCAATTCAGCGGTGATATTAATTAACTGACTGACATCATAACAATCCTTTAATCCACCTCCACCGTCAAAATCGCTCCCAATTCCCACATGATCGATTCCGGCAATACCGGCGATATGATCAATATGATCCACGAGATCGCTGACAGTAGCTCCGCTTTTTACAAATCGGTTATCAAGATCGTACCATTCCTTACTGAACTCCTCTCTTTTTTCTTCAGAAAGTGAATCCCACGAGCCATATTTTTTCCTTAATGCCTTCCTCGCTAAATCACGCTCTTTATTTTTTGATCCTTTTTTAACATATTCCTCGTAAAGGCAAACCTGAATGACACCCCCGTTTTCGGCAAGTTTTTTTATCATCTCGTCGGTCATATTACGCGGATTATCACAGACCGCCCGGGCACATGAATGTGAGGCGATTAAAGGTGTTTTACTTAATTCAATAACATCATAAAAAGATTTATCTGAAATGTGGGATACATCTATCATCATCCCGATTTTATTCATTTCAGATACCAGCTCGCGGCCATAAGCGCTTAAGCCGTTATGCACAGGACCATTTTCATCATTTGAAGAATCGCAGATAAGATTATTTTTTACGTGACAAAGAGTAACATACCTGCTTCCCAGGTCATAAAACCGGTAAAGATTTTCTATTTTATTACCCAGAACATGTCCGTTTTCAATTCCGATATAAACAGCGGTTTTATTCTGCTTCACTGCTTTTATCAGGTCTTCGGAACTGAAAGCAGCCATAAGCTTATCGGGATTTTCTTCTATCGTTTCTTTAATTTTGCTTATCAGCTTCAAAGCCCGGTCCTCCGCTTTAATAAATCCTGAATCTGTCAGGGGACCCTGCCCGACATAAGCCGCCATAAAAACAGCGTCAAGCTGACCTTCGAGCATCCGTGGAAGATCAATTTTACTCCTCGTGATAAAAGCGTTATGCCTTTCGGCAAAATTATATTTGCCATTAACCAGCCTGAGTGGAGTATCAACATGGGAATCAAGAGTTACCGCTTCTTTGTGTAATTTTTTCACATGGTTTTCCTTTTGGTTACATCCTGAAAGAATCAGGATAAACAACACGCTAAGAAAAATAAAATTTATGTTCTTCATTAAATTTCCCCCGAAGCTGTTAAATATTCGTTTATAACCTTATATGTATCAAAATTCAGAACTTTGCCAGAATATTTTTTTTCGAGCTTAATAATATAATTTTTAAGCGCCTGAGATTCAGCGCCGATTTTCTCTATTCTTCCCTTCTCCAGAAAAATCGTCAGTTTATTTTCCCCGTTCTGAGAGCTGACCGGCATTTGCATTCTGGAAGATGGTGAACGTTCATAAATCCATTCCCGGCTTCGGTATTTTTCCCCGGCGAGTTTTTCAATCAGTTCCATCTCATCATCATTAACAATATAAACACCCAAATCTCCAAATTCCCTGCGGAAGGAATTTGTAATAATATCAATAAATGTTTCAAGCGAAAATTCTTTCCCCGTAAACTCCGTAACATTTGAAACACTGCTTCTGACCGATTTTGTGGCCCTGGATTCAATTTCACCCAAATCAGGTTTTAGTATTCTGTTCAAAAGATCAAGATCGGAATCAAAAAGCAGAGTACCATGGCTCATCATCCTGTTTCGGCTTGTAAACTGGGCATTGCCCGAAATTTTTTTTCCTCCCGCCACAATATCATACCGTTCATTAAACTCGGCAGGCACTCCGATGTCATTTAACGCTTCAATGACCGGAGCCATAAAAACGGCGTAATTATTAAATTTCCGCTGCTCAAAACGGGTAAAAAAAGCAAAATTGATATTGCCCGGATCATGATAAACCGCTCCGCCCCCCGAAATCCTGCGAAATACAGGGATATTCATTGAGGCGGCAAGTTCGAAATTAATCTCCTCAAAAATATTCTGGTTTTTACCAATTATCACCGAAGAATCATTTTGATAGATAAAAATATATTCTTTATCAAGATCAAAGTTTCTTACAAAATGTTCTTCGGCAGCGAGGTTAAAAGCCTGATCAAAATTGCTCTTAAATTTTATAAGCTGTGTCATCTTCAGGAATTTTTCCTGCTGAAAGAAGTAATCAGTTCCAAAACTTTGTCTGTGATTAGTTCTGTATCGTAACTGCTTAACAGGTGTCCGTTTACAATAAAAGAAAAGACAATCTCTTCACCATCCGCGGTAGTGGTATAACCTGAAAGAGCCCTGACATTTGATATTGTCCCGGTTTTCGCGAAAACTTTACCTTCAGCGCTCGTTCCTTTCATTCTTCGTCTGAGGGTGCCATCAACCCCGGCGACAGGAAGAAAATCTTTCCATAACGGATAATGCTGGTCCTCTCTCATTTTTTCGAGTATCGTTACCAGTATAGAGGGAGAAATATAGTTATACCTGCTAAGTCCCGATCCATCCATATAGGCATATGAATCTTGCGGAATACCCCAGCTCTCGAGAAGTTCGGCTATAACCTTTTTCCCCATCCAAAAACTTCCCCGTCCGTTAACTTCAAGTGAAATAGCCCGCGGCATTATTTCGGCAAAAAGGTTCTGGCTCCTCTTCATCAGCATTTTTAATATATCGCTGAGAGGAGCTGAATGATGGACAAGCAAAACAGCTTCAGGCTGCGGCTGGAAATCATTCATCCCGATATCATCACAATCGAGCGCTTTTCCCGCAACCTCAATGCCATTCGAAATAAAAGTTTCCCTGAGAACTGTAACATAAAAATGAGTCGGGTTTGTTATTGTCGGCGACCTTTCGAATGCTTTCCGGTCACTTTTTATTATCCCTGAAACAACTATTTTATTTCCCCCATATTCTCTCGATACTAAAATTCCTCCCCTTCCGGTATCACAAACCATAGTATTATTTTCTATTTCAATATAGCCGGTTTCCACATTGGGGGTAATTTTCGCTTTTCCCGTTTCAGGGTCAGGCTCAATTTTAAGATCGATATAATTTTCATTAAAATTTAACGGCCCTGCCTCGGCTGAATACCATGCGTCCAGCCCCCCGTGCGACCATCCATATCCGATCGGGTTTTCATCGAATAAATTATCATACCCGATTATATTCCCATCAATCTTATTTATTCCGCAGCTTTTTAATGAATCTGCCCAGCAGTTAAACACTTCCAGAGGAGTTTCATAAAACCTGGAATAAATGGTCGGATCACCATTGCCGACAACAATAAGATCGCCATGAAGAACAGAATCCCTTATTTCGCCGAAAGAATATAATGTAGTGGTAAATTTAAAATCCGGCCCAAGTATCTTCAGCGCGGCGGCGGTAGTGGGAATCTTCTCATTTGAAGCGGGCATGAACATCTTATTATTATTTCTGCTATACCATATTTTTCCATCCTGGAGCGATTTTATTTCAACTCCCCAGTGAGCGTGTGAAAAAGCGGGATCACTGAAAATTTTGTCGATATTTTCTGCCAGAAGATTGATTTCCGGATTGGGATTGAAGCGGGATACAACCGAATGGCTGCCGCATCCGTCTAAAATTATAAGTAGAAAAAGGAGTATAAATATTTTGCTTAATATTTTCATCGGGAATTCGATAATTTGTAAATAAATAGTTTTATAAGGAACCTGAGGAAGGATTCCTTTGTTAAATTTTTTCGATAAACTGATTGATAATTCATCTTAAAATACCGATATTTGCAGGATGCTAAATTTCAAAAAACTGCAATCAATCAAACCTTTTGTTGGAAACGGTGTGACAGATAGAAATATTCAGTTGTATCATAAAACAAATATATCTAATCACCCGGAAAAGAACAAATGGTATAGATACATTGTATAAATAGCGGGAAGAAAAAGATTTATTTAATTAATGTTTTAATCGTCGGGGTGTTTACGTGAAGATAACAAAACAATATACCAATCGTGAAAGTCAGTCACTTGATAAATATCTTCAGGAGATAGGAAAGGTAGACCTTATCACTTCGGAAGATGAGATAAGACTGGCCGAAATGATTAGAGAAGGCAACCAGGAAGCCCTGGAAAAACTTACAAAGGCAAATCTCAGATTTGTTGTGAGTGTGGCCAAACAGTATCAGAACAAAGGCCTCTCCCTGGGTGACCTGATAAATGAAGGCAACCTTGGATTGATTAAAGCTGCAAAAAGATTTGATGAAACCAGAGGATTCAAGTTTATCTCTTATGCAGTTTGGTGGATACGCCAGTCGATTATGCAGGCAATAGCCGATCAGGCGAGGATGGTCAGGCTGCCTCTCAACCGTGTCGGAGCGCTGACAAAAATTAAAAAGGCTTATAATACCCTTGAGCAGGAATTTGAAAGATCACCCAGCGCGGCTGAAATAGCCAAAGAGCTTGATATGGACGCGGATGAAGTTGATTACGCCCTGAAAATTTCGGGACGTCACGTCTCTGTCGACGCGCCTATAAAAGAAGGTGACGACAAAAACAGCCTGCTGGATATTATGACCAGCGACGATCAGCCGCTGCCCGATACTTCGCTGATGGATGATTCACTGCGCAAAGATATTGACAGAGCTCTTTCTACACTTACCGAACGTGAAGCCACAGTAATCAGGCTCTATTTCGGACTTGATTCCGAACATTCAGCCACCCTTGAAGAAATAGGCGAGATGCTGAATCTTACCCGTGAAAGGGTACGCCAGATCAAGGAGAAAGCTCTCATCAGATTAAGGCACGCTTCGAGAAGTAAAAATCTAAAGGTTTATCTCGGATAAATTTCAAACCCCCGTCAGAAGCGGGGGTTTTTTATTATATACCCTGCCTCACCATCGGCATGGTTTTAAAATCAGTTATCCTCACTTTCCTCTTTTATCTCATCCTTATCCAGCAGATCATTAAACCTGGAATCAATATGCTGGTCAAACCATCTGTCAATCAGCGATTTTTTAAATCTCCATTCCTTTCCAAGTTTAGCGGCAGGGATTTTTTTACCCTGGGCCCAGGTGTAAATAGTCTGCGGTTTAAGCTTCAGATATCCGGCCACCTCCTCAAGGGTCATAATTTCATTGTCCATTAATTTTCTCCTTCAAGGAATGGCACTCTTATCTCCTCCCTCTTCACAGGTTCTTTCTCTCCTTTCACCAGTTGATTTACAGAATATATAAGAGCCGCGTAAAAGTTGCCTTCATATTTTCTGAAAATTTGAACAGGTTCTCCACGGTCGCCGAGAAAAGGACGCAGATTCCATGCAAGCTGAATACCGACAAAAAGAAGAATTACAAGCCAGAATTTGAAAACATTCACCCCGGTTTTTGGATATATTTCTTTCTTATCACAAACATACTGCAGCGCGTCGACAACATTTTTCATCCCGAATAATCCGGAAAGAGCAATTACCGCGATATGAAGAAGCTGAAGGAAATAATAATTCCCGCCGGTCAGCAGAAAAAATACAATAACAGGAATAAATGAAACCATTATTGTAGCTGTCATCACAAAACCAGATAGAATAACCGATAACATCTGGACAATTGAAAGTTTGCTGCCGAGTATATACTGAATAATATAAAAAGCGGGAAAACAGATAAGGAGCACCAGCAAAAATAATACAGGCAGTTTAATTCCGGCCGAAAGAGCCTGAAGAACGCTGTGATAGCTCCCCATGGCAGCGCCGTAAAAAAAAGTAAAAAGAAAAAGGAAAAGGAAAAGTCTTATCAGGTTGGCCGCAGGTTTTTCCTGCGAAATTAAATTTTCAAAAAAATCATCCCTGTTGCTGAACGAGGGAATAAGAAGTGAAAATGTACTATTGGCAGTATCCATGATTCCTCCGGTTATCTCATTCGGAAGTTACAATTTTACTGCCAATTTGTCAAGTATTTTACTGTTTGTTGCTGTTTTTTATTGTTTTATCCCGCTATCTTCTCTTGAGCGACATTTTCTGCTGTACATTCGCCCCCCTGACCCTGATTTTATTCTGTATCGGACCTCGTCCCGAAATACGCAATGAGACGGGAAGATTTACCGGATTTGAGTCCTTTGTTTCTGTCGCGGTTTTGGGAACAACAGAAATTTCTGTTTTAGTCTTCCTTTCGGTTCGTTGACGCGGAGGTTTTTTTTTACCCTGTTGCTCCTGGGTTTTATTCCTCCTGTTTCCCGCGTCTCTTTTATTGCGCGGTTTGCTGTTCTCTTTCACGTTTTTTTGTTCAGGCTTTTTATCACCCTCACTGTTTTTTTGTTCCGGAGCTTCAAAAGGTTTTAGCAGAGATTCATCAGGGTATTCCACATGCAGGCTGCAACCAATAAATTCCTCAATTGCCGGAATATAAAAGCCGTCATCTTCGCAGGCAAAACTAATTGACTTACCTTCATGTCCCGCCCGACCGGTCCGACCGATTCGGTGGACATAATCTTCGGGATCAGATGGAAGATTAAAATTAAAAACGTGTGAGATACCGTCAATATGAATTCCCCTGCCCGCGACGTCGGTCGCTACAATCATCTGAAGTTTGCCTTCTTTAAACTCCTTCAAAGTCCTGAGTCTTTTTTTCTGATCGACATCCCCCGATAATTCTTTACAGGCATATCCCATGGTGGATATTTTTGCCGAGAGTCTTTTTGCCTCAGTACGCCTGTTTACAAAGATTATCGCTTTGCTGACATCCTCTTTCCGGACAATATTAAAAAGCAGATCAAACTTTTCATCGGTTGTAGTAATATATACCACCTGTTCGACTGTCTTAACGGCTATCTGCTCAGGCTCAATTTCAACATTCACCGGGTCTTTAGTCCAGTTCGAAGAAATTCTTTTAACTTCGTCGGGAATAGTCGCGCTGAAAAGCAGAGTCTGTCTTTTTGCTTTAGGAGGAGTTCGTCTTTCAATTTTTTTCATATCGGGATAAAATCCCATATCAAGCATTCTGTCCGCTTCATCAAGAACAAGAATTTCAATCTTGCTCAAGTGTATATCATGCTGGCCGTGGAAGTCCAGCAGCCTGCCCGGTGTAGCGACAACAATATCAACCCTTCTCTGAAGGTTGCGTTTCTGCTTTTTATAATCCATACCGCCATATACCGCCTGAATGCCTACCCGTAAATACTTGGCAAGCTTTTCGGCGTCAGCCGCAATCTGAATAACAAGCTCTCTCGTAGGAGCAAGAATTAAAGCGCGCGGAGTTCCCGGAGGACGTTTATCTCTTATCGGATTTCTTAGAAGATAGTTAAGAATGGTTATCAAAAAGGCTGCTGTTTTTCCGGTTCCTGTCTGCGCCTGCCCTGTCGCGTCCTGTCCCTTTAAAGTTTTTACGAGCACTTCAGCCTGAACCGGGGTGCAATACTTAAAATCAAGGTCGGCAATCGCGTGCATTATTCTGTCCGGAAGTCCCAAATCATGAAACCTGGTTTTTCCCTCCTCAGGTTCAACGACATAATCGGTCTGTCTCCATCGAGGCTTTTGATCTGTCCCTGCATCTGAATGAACTTTCCTCTTACCTTGTGTTTCCCTTCCTCTATTTTCCCTGCTTCTATCCCTGTTTGGTTTCGACGCTTCTTTGGGTTTTACTTCAGGATCTCTTTTCTCAAATCCTTTTCGCTCCTCTTTTTTTACCTCTGTTTCTTTTTTACCTGTCAGTTTGCTGACAAAATCAAGAATCTTCTTAAACACTTGAAATCCATTATCTAATTCTACACATACTATTTCATATCAAACTATGAAATATACTAAAAATAGATGAAAAGCATCTTAAAGAAAAAAATCTCCGTCAGATTTTAGTTGATTATCTTTCAAAAATTCCTTTTATTTGGGGTCTGATATTTGCCCGGATGGTGGAATTGGTAGACACGCTAGGTTCAGGGTCTAGTCCGCGCAAGTGGGTGCAGGTTCGACTCCTGTTCCGGGCACACAAAGGACAGTGATACTGTCCTTTTTTTATGCCTGAAATTTACTCTGTAAAATTCTCTCTTCGCTTACTCCCCCCTGTTTTATATCATAAAATAAAAAAACGGCTATCTTTTTAACCGGAAGAAAAATTGTTTTTTGCCATCCGCCGATATTTCAATTTCCTGTTCAATAACTTTATATCCGGGTTTTTTAATTTTTAATGTGTATTTTCCCGGGTACCTGTGCAAAGAGGTATTTGAATAACCCTCCGGCTTATCGTCAAGCATAATTTGGGCATGCAGGGGTACGGTCAATATTTCAATCATCACAGGCGCGATAGCGGATAATTTGAAATAAAACTCTTTGTTTTCGGGTGATACCGTTATTATTGTGTCTAAGGTTGAATACCCCGTTTTCATAACCTGCAGTTTATGATTTCCCGCTGCTAAAGGGATAAGCTGATTATTTTCGAATGGCTTTCCGTCAATAATAAGTTCAGCGTCAGCCGGGTAAAGTGTAATATCTACTGAAACTGAATCCCCGTTTATTTCAGACACACTGAAATAAATATCCAAATCTTTTTTCGGCACTGAAAGAGGATCGGTATCTTCTGAATATCCGTTAATTTCGAAAGTTGTATTCACTTCCCCATTATCATCAATGATGTTATTTGTCGCCTCAGCAGATATTTCTTCTTCAAAGAATAAACCGGCTGCGGCATACAGTTTATTCGATGTAAGACAAAAACAAAATATAGCCAGTAGTAAAATAATTTTTCTAACCATTTTTAACCTGCAATCAAATTTTAAATATGAATAATAATTTGAGAAATTTTAAACTGATTTTCAATCAATTATTTCCGGCACAATATAAAAATCAGCAGGTAATGATTAGGCAGGCTCTTATTAAATGGAGATAAGTATTTCTTCAAAAACAGCTATATACCAGATGAAATAATATCGCGACCTTCGGCCAGACCGTGAACCAGGAAAAAGAGGGGAAGAACCTTATTCATTATTTTTTTAACCTTAGTAGCAGAATTGGCCACCCATAAAAAACCGGCGGGTAGGATACTATCCGCCCGCCGAATCATTTTGGCTAATAACAGGATAACTCCTGCAATATGGGATTAAAAAGCAAAATGGGCGTCAAAAGCCAGAGTTCTTACCTGGTAATTATAGACTCCCGCCCAATTTCGGGCATACATAAAATTCTCTTCATATTTCCATTTCTCAAGGTCTTTGTCTTTATAACCTGAAAATTCATACGCCATATTAATATGGAGATTACCAAACTTCAGTCCGAATCCGGCGGTAAAAATATTTCTTCTTACAGGGTCGAGAATTGTGGGAATAATATTTTCATCAGGTGAGGGAGAATCAACGGCATGCCAGCCACCTCTCAATTGTAATTTTGATGTTCCCCTGTGAAGAATCGTCCATTCAAAACCGAGTCCCGCCTGAATCGTATTTTTCCAGTCGAGAAGCGCGTTGTCCACAATTTCACCATCAGCGCTGACATTCAGATCGCGCCAGTCGCTCCAGTTGGTCCATTCAACATCACCCGAAAAAAGCAAACGCGGATGCGCCTGATAAGCAAATCCCAGTCCGGCGGTAAATGGCAGCGGCATTGATGAGCGGGCATTATTTGATTCTCCGGTTATTTCATTTTCACCATTAAAAGCGCCAACCATTTCAGCTTTATTAACTTCCTCAGCCAGGCCATTTTCAAAATCATAAAATTCTGCCGGCATCTGGTTCAGTGTGGAATTGATTATCTCATTATAATGGGGAACTTTAGTTTCTTTATAATCCCCTTCAAGATCAAGATTCATATAATACCTGCCTGAAAGTCCCATGCTGAACTCATCAGTGAATCTGACGTGAAGCCCGAAGTTGAAACCTACCCCGGTTCCTGTCATATCAATATTTTTCTCGTAAGCGATCCTGTGCTGGTCGGCGCTCAGATCGGGAAGAGCCAGCCCGAGAAGGTCGGCCCTTTCCTGTAAAACTCCCCAGTATTGCACCGCGGGATTAACAGGAAGATTTACTTTATCCTCGGTTACCTCTCCGTAGATAAAACTCATACCAAAACCAATCGAGAGATTCTGATCTGCCTTATAAGCGAATGTCGGCTGGAAACAATAGACCCTGTACCTGCTGTAGGTCTCATCTTTATTTGTCAGAGTGTTGCCGTAATTCTGAGGCAAAGTAATAAGGTCCCACTCGCTGTCCAGGGCGAAAGGTGTAAACATTCCCAAGCCGACAAACAATTTTTCAGAAAGCCTGTAGAACAAAGCGCCCGACGGTGTAAAAGTATTTTTTTCGTTCATTTTTGTTGTTGAGGTATGCAACCCGGAAAAGGGCATAACATCATAATCATAAGCTTTGAGTTCGGTCCTGGGCATAACAATACCTGAAGATGCTCCGAAGTGCCAGTCGCCGATCATTTGGGTTATTCCGGCGGGATTATAATAAACCGCGCTCCAGTCATTTGAAATAGCTCGGTAATTGCTGCCCATAGCCATTGCCCTGGCGCTCGATGTAGCAACCCTGATTCCTCCACCAGCCATAACCGGGGATAAAAATATAAAGGTAAAAGATAAAATCACCATCAGGATGTAAACTTTTTTGACCATTTCATTCTCCGATTTATAATATTTTTATTTTTATTATCCATCAATTTATCCCGGTTATTTCATCAGGATCATTTTTTTAATATCTGTCATACCTGCAGAGCGCAGCTTGCAGAAATAAATGCCTCCTGCCGCCGCGATGCCTTTATCTGTTCTGCCATCCCACGTAACTTCGTACATACCGGGCGATTTTGATCCGATATCAAAGGTTTTTATTTGCCTTCCGGCAATATCAAATATCTCTATTGAAACCATTCCCGTGTTTTTAATAAAAAAACCGATTTTGGTAGCAGGATTAAAGGGATTGGGGTAATTCTGGAGAAGTATATTTTTTTCAGGCATATCGGAGTCTTCAAGGTTTACTCCGCCCGGGTTGGATCCGGAAACGTAATTAAGACTGGAAAATGCGACTCCGCTCAGGTTGAGATCAAACCAGGTAAAATATACTTTTTCATTTTTATAAGCCGCGCAACGTGGAGCCATCCATTTGGAGGGGGTAAATACTATCATTTCCCCTTCAAGTTCTGACTGAAGAAAATTTCCATCGCTGAAGAACACCGCGTGATCAATCTCATAATCGAATCCGTCCCACCATGTCAGGTGAATATTATTATCATTATCAATATCAGAAGAGATGGAAATAAATTCTTCATTATATATCGGCTGATTTGTTTCTACCAGTGTTATATTGGAATAATCCGCGGCATTCCCGTTTCTGTCATCGAGTGAAGGATCAATAATTGTGAAGTTTAAATGATTGAGCTCAAAATCACCGGTTTCAATCCAGAAAAGAGCGACATATCCTTCATCATAAACTTCAATTGTCGGACGGGTATCAGGAATATTGTCATCTTCGGTTATCAATGTCGCGTCAATAAGCTTGTTCATTTTCCGGGTCCGGTTACTGCCGTCAATCATCGCATAATAAACTTCATAATTCATGGTGCTTTTTCTGTCGGTCCATACGACATGAGCGTTATTATCGGCGTCAACCGCCACTTCAACCGAGGTATTATAAGCGTCAGGTATCTCCTTTACCAGGGTTGGCTCAATAACGGGAACCGCGCCTGAATCGGCAATTCTCATGTAGTAGATTCCTTCATACCTGTTTTCCCAGACTATATGAATGTAATCCCGGCTGTCTATTTTCATACGGGGCTCTGTTGACCAGTTTTCTCCCAGGTTCGTAAGCCGCGTATCATCATCCAGCGTTATTTCATTCTCCCAGGCCGCTCTGCCTAATCTCGCGTCTTTATACGGGTCGAGCCTTGTATAAGTAATTTCCGCTGACTGGGAATCATCCCACTTTTCATCACGCCAGATAATATGAACCTTGTCATCACTATCAACCTCAATCGCGGGCCTGGTGGAAGGATGTTCGTCCCATTTGGAAATAAGCGTTGGAGCTATCAGCATTTCGTTTGTATATCCGCTGAACATTGAATAATACACTTCCCTGTGATGCATATTTTTTAGTTCCGGATTCCAGTCATCCCATAGCGGGGCGATAACTTTAAAGGCTGAAGTATCGGCGCTCGGGAAATTCAGGGGATTCGAGTAGTCATCTGAATCTCCGCCATAAAAGTTGATATATCCGTTCGAGCTGACAACACAATATTCATATTTTTCATCATAAAAAGTGAACTCAAATCCGAGGGGAATTATCCAGCTACAGTCATCTTTTTCAACCCAGGCAGGTTTCATATCCCCATATTTAACATCCAGCCAGAATGAGTAGGCCATTTTCTCAAATTTGTAGTCCGATAAAATTGGATCCCAGGTAAACTTCCAACTGGTCTTGCTTTCCGGCGGATGTTCCCTTATATCCCTTCCATATATTTCATTATAATTAACTCCGGAAATCGGGAACTCATTAATTGCTCCTTCATTTTCTTTAATACTCAGCATTATTTTACCGCTTTTATAAAGAACCGCCTGAAAAGTCCCTTTTTTCCCATTTGTCCTGTGATAAGTATCCCACTGGATAATGGTATAACCAGTTCCATCCTCACCGTCGTAATGCCTGTAATTACAGGTAAAACTTTTATAACGGGATGAAACAATATGAATCATACCCCTTGAATCAATCGCTATATCGGGCTGATCGCCAATCCCGGCATTATGGATATCCAGGGCTTCCGCGTCCTGTAAACTGTTCACAATATCGGTTTCAGCCGAATTTTCTATTTTTTTTAGAAGATCAGAAACAGATACCTGCGCTCTTACACCTGAACCGAATACAAACATTAACAGAACCGGAATAAGGGGCAGATAACGTATATAGTATTTCATTATTTTCATTTTTTGCTCCTTTATTTCACCAATAACATTTTTATACTTTTTGAATACTTCCCTGCTTCCAGCCGGCAGATATAAACTCCGGAACAGACTTTAAGCCCCTGGTAATTTATGCCCTGCCAGATTGAACGATATTTACCAGGCTCCATACTTTCATTTACCAGGGTTGTCACTTCATCACCAAGAATATTGTAGATTCTGATTGATACCATACCCCCGGAAGGTAAATCGTAGCTTATGGTTGTCGAGGGATTAAACGGATTCGGGTAGTTAGCGTGAAGCATAAATTCTTCCGGTATTACTCCCGAAAGATCATCTTCATCACCCGGAAACAGACCGCCCCGGAAATCCAGTTTTATCTTTTCAAGATTTGTTATTCCGGATAGATGAATAAATTGAGGATTATTACTTATTCCTCCAATATGGTTTCCCACCCTGCCGAAACAGTTCAGCGAACCGCTATTATTAACCGAATTAATAAATCCTGCCGGTTTAAGTTTTATATTACAATTACTGACATCTCCCGATGATCCGGGGATAATAGCTGCCGCGAAAAGCAGAAGAAGTAATATTTTTATTGATTTCATCTTCTTATTACCTCTTTCAATATTATTTCCGCCGCGGTTTTATTTTTCAGAATAGTAGACATACTCAGTCCTCACTATTTTTACCGGTTCATCAAATTTATTGTAATGGACCTGTTCAATAATATTATCTTTCTCATCATATACATTTCTTATTTTGGAACTCATACGCGCGGATGGGATATTTGAATGAACTTCAACAAGCCTTCCCTTCTCGTCATATACATTATTTTTGCTGCTTAAAAGGCGTTCCTTTATATCCAGTACATTTTCCCGTGTAATATTGCCGGCTTCATCCAGTTTTTTTTCAATGATCTGATCAAAACCTTCTCTCGCGGAAAGTTTTTTTTCTTTTATCGTTGATATGTCATAATCGGTGTATTCTTCACCGATAAGATTGCCTTCGGCGTCATACATCATCAACCTGACCTTTCGGCCTTTTTCATCATATTCACTGGCTATCCTTTTATAGATACTGTTATCCTCTGACCGCGTAATCATCTCTTTTACTTTTTTATCTTCGTTATAGAGATAATCCATAGTGATTTTAGTGTCTCTTTTATTATTTGTGCCGAGGGCTCTTACCAGCAATCCCTTGTTATACTGATATTTTACGGTGGTGGTAAAGCCCGTTGCCGGAACAGAAGTGATGCACTCAGTTACCTGGTTAAGATCATTATAATGATAAACTATTTCCGATTTGATATCGCCGTTATCATTATATTTGAAGAATTCCTCAAGAAGACCATTCCTGTTGTATATTTCCTTCGAAATTATCACTCCATTTCCTGAAGCAGAGCCTTCAGAAACCCGGAACAGGTAACTTGTTTTCGATTTCAACAGAGTATCTGCGTCAGCCTGGCCCGAAGCCGGAATAGTCCAGAGAAAAATAGTAGCGGTGATAAGGAGAGCTGTTAAAAATCTTCGTTCCATATCGTCACCTCTGAGTTTCTTCTGAGCTGCTAAATCTTATATCCTCTTTTTTCCTTATTTGATAGAGGACCTGTTTGAATTCGGATATATCTTCCTTAAGTTTTCGTATCTCCTCTTTTGTCTGTTCAAGCCTGTAATGCTGCTTCTGAACGAAGTTTGCTATGTCACCCGAATTTAGCCCGACAGCGACATTCACCAGTTTGATATCTTCAAGTTCACTTGAATCCCAGGCTCTGCCCAGAATTTTAGTATACTCTTCAGCCGTCATCAACTCAGGCGAAACCGCAATCCCTGTTCCATTATTCATTCCACCAGGAATAATATAATCTCCTTCTTTTACCGGGCCGAGTACTTTAACCGGGACCTGTCCCAGAAAAGCGACTTTTTCATAAAGGTACTCCTCGCTTGCCGGGGGCATGTTGCCGAGTACAATGGGCGCGCTTGAAACAACCATAAGCTGATGCGCTCCTCTTGTCGATTTTGTAATTTTGCCTCCGAAAACACCAACAATATCTCCCGCCATTATGCTTTCATTTTCATCCAGCCTTTTCAGACATTCAGCATAGTCCCCTGAACCGGACGCGATATAAACCCCGACATTATCCTCTACATAGTCTGTCCAGAGCGCGTAGTGAATTCCATAGGCGATTGCCTGCGCGGCGCATAAAGCGGCTTCAGCCCAGTCAGGTCCTCCCGGAGGGCCGTTTGAAATGGCAGCTATTCCATTCAAAATTATAAACACTTCATCGACGACAAACCATGCTGTTTCCCATTCATATTCCCAGGAATCTCTAAGCTCATCCATCGTCTGTCCTTCGATCCGCCCCTGGATATCATTATCCTTATTCAGGAATGTCAGGTAGTTATGATCGGCGTCCGGAATATCCCCCACGTTCATTTTAATAGCAATACCGTCTCCATCTTCATTCATATTTTCGAAAAGCGCGATATGATATTTTTCTTCTTCCGGTCCGAATGTTCCTGTGCCTTTAACATGGAGAAGGCATGCCGGGTCATTCGTTCCTATACCGACATGAGCGCCCATGATTTCTATATCATCGTTATCCTCGTCAAATATAATCCTTTCCTGATCTTCTTTTACACAGATCATGTTGTCATCATCCATATAAATATCATCTTCAACCACAACTTTTCCGGTTCGGGTGATCTTCATCCTCAGGCTGTCATTTGTTTTAAAGACCAGGTCCCGTTCATCGGTGGTGCCGAGAAATTGTTCAGGAGCCTGAATTTTGCTGTTACCCCATATTGACCAGACATTCGGCACCGAATCGGCGGAAGAAACATTCATTTTGGCCGGTATCTGTTGAATTTTATCCCAGCTTACACTTCTGATCTTGTCATTGGTTACCGCGCCGTCCGATAATTTTTCCGCGGTGATTGAACCATCCGGAACTTCATCTGCCATCCCGGCCCTGAAACTGTAGGGTGAAGCGTTCAGTTTTATTCTCGGCCTCAGTTCCTCTTTGTTCATTATCTTCACGCCAATATAATATTGTTGATCGAAGGGAAGATTTAGAGGATTTGCCGGAGTTCCCTCTCCAAGATAAAGATGAACAAAACCTCCCTGCAGCGCAACCGACTTATGGTCCTCAATCCAGAGAGCTTCCCCTCCTTCCGCTTCGGAATAAATGGCGAAAGTAAGGTCATAATTTCCATCGGCAAGAGGAATTCCATCCGAATTGGTCAGATATCCTTCATAACCGAGCAGTAAAGGAATCTCACTTTTACCCGTTTGAGCGCCGGGCCCGATTTTATTCTGCGCTGATATTGTTACGGCTAAGATCAGCAAAAGGAACAACCAGGTCCTGAATATCAGGTTATTAAATTTCTCCATTGTTATCTCCGTTCAATAGATTTATGTTATTTAATTCTTTTCATTTGATTACTTCAGCAGCACACACTTTTTTGTTTCACTGAATTTGTCGGTTATCAGTCTGTAATAATATACACCGGAGGAAAATCCAGAGGCGTCAAACCCCACTTTGTACTTACCGTGGTCATATTCACCTTCCCCTATTGTGAGTAATTTTTCCCCCGCGGTATTATAAATTACTATCCGGGCCGGGGTACGTTCGGGAATTGAAAACTCGATAACTGTTTTGGGATTAAAGGGGTTCGGATAATTCTGTTTCAACTGATATGACACTATCTCACCGGTTTCATCTTTCACAGAAACAACATTATCAACGTTGAGTGTAATATTTAAACCCATCATTTGAAGCAGGAATTCATCATAACTTCTTCTGTTTCCGGCCACATCAGCAATGCCAATCTCGGTAACGGTCCATTCACCGGGATAAGAATGTTCTTTAATCATGCCGGTCCCTGTCGCAGTGCCTGCCGGAATGCCTTCTTCAAACTGCAAAAATGAAGCGGCAGTGTGATAACCAAGCGGAGATTCAAGACGAATATCCGCGCTCTTTAACCCGCTTAAATTATCTGTTCCTGATATAGTTACGGTGAACAGCCCCTCTCCTGAGCCGATATTTACAGTTTCGGTTTCCATCTCACATGAAACCATCATTGGAGCCAAGATATCGGATGTTGAAAGAACTTCGCAGGTAAGAGTAGGGAAACCCATCATCTGAAGTAAAAGGTAGTCGTAAGTAAAATCATTCCCGACGATGTCTCTTAAAGTAATTTCATTAACACGCCATAATCCCCCTTCGACGAAAACCCCTACCTCTGCTGTTCCCGATTCAGTTCCGCCCGCTGCGCCGGACTCAAAATTGATGATGCCCCCCGCGGTATGAAAACCCATCGGTGATTCAAATGTTACAAAAGCATTGGCAAGGCCGCTGACAGCATCGGTAGCGCTGACAATAAAATTAATCATATCCGGACTTGTCATTGTTTCATACGGCCCGGGATCGAGAATAAATCCTGTTATAAGAGGCGCTGTGATATCCTGATTTGAGGTTACATCTACTTCAATATCATAACTGCCCTGCAAAAGAAACTGGTGGTAGTTTGTTTTGTTTCCGTAGGTATCATAAAGTGTTATCTGATCAACTTTCCAGGCGCCCGACTCAACATATTCATCAATTACAATTTCTCCCCCGGCTGTTCCTGAAAGTGGCGAGGTGAGAAAAAGCGCCATCCCCGCGGCATTGTGATAACCCAGCGGAGATTCAAGCAACACCGAACAACTGCCGATACCGGTAATATCATCCATAGCGGAAATGCTGAACCGTATAGTATCAGGTCCATTCTCAACATTCGCTGAATGATCAATAAACTCAAAATCGACAAGTGACGGTCCTGTAAAATCCTGCCCGCTGACATAAGTTGCTATAAGAAAAATTATGATGATCAGGGTATTCTTCACCATAAATAATCCTCCCGATTTCTAAGATCAAAAATTTTTGCGTGGATCATTACTGATCCTTAACATATCGCGATATTTGTCTTGCTGTTACTTCAGAGACGGCTCAAATTTTTGCGCATTTCTTTGATCGATATCGGGGGGGGAGTTGAACTGAACAGAATTATCCGTAAATTTGTGTAAATATTTCCTGTCTGAATTATAATCAGTTTTCATATTAATCCGGTTATTGAATAATTCCTTCCACAGTTCATCATTAAAATAATCTATATAATCTAAAATGTCAATTATAGTTAATCGAATTAACACAAATATCTATACTATTTTAGTAATTTATAAATAATACTGTTTATTTTTTCTACTTTTTAAGCTATAAGAGATTTTAGTCCTATTATTCTTTTTTATTTATTGTGCATGTATTAGCCGGTTGAAAATTCCTAAGCTGGCAAAGCCAAAACCAAAAAGAAATTCAGAAAAAAAACGTTCTCGTAATCGTTCTCGAATAACCCGAGCGTTTTAAAAAGACGAATACGAAGTACGATTACTCCGTAAGCAGTTAAATTCTACGCAAAATGGCAAAATATTTCATGAACACAGCCGGAGGTAAGTCCGCCGCGGCGGATCGAAACCAGCGGCGGTAGCTTCGACTCCGCTCAGCTACCGGACAGGTTTAGTGTTTCTGGCTTTGCCAGTTTATGAGTACGACTATTTAAATCAATTTACTCAATTCAATATTCTGCAAAAAAAAGCAAGAATAATATTGTTAAGTCGCTTAAATTTTCCCCAGGCAAAGCTTGAGGAAAACGCCCTATTGGGGAAAGGATAAACTGCAAACACCCGATGAATTGAGCTCTGATTTCTATTGAAAAGAATCCCGAATGGGATTCAATATCAATAGCCCCGGGCGGCGAAAGAAGAGAGCAGCCCGGCGTTAAAAGAAAAATATGCCGCCACGACCCCGACGGGGTCGAATATAGATTTTCATCGCGAATTTGATTTCACTCCGGCAACTACTATTTCTCCCGGGGTGTTTATATTCGACGTTTTCAGCGTCGCGAAAGATGTCCGCTATATCAGACCACCGGCTGCATCCGGGGCTATTGATATTCGACTCCATTCGGAGTCGTTTACGATTAAAAGAAATATTTCTCAGGTAATTCCTTTTTGATTCCGGCTCGGCCTGTTTATTTTGAATCGCGGCCTGACTATCGGCAACATGTTATTAGCAGGCTTTTTGACAAATTTTGCGCTCGGGATTATCCTCAACATGTTGGCGTTATTTGGTGATAAGAGCTTAATACCCTACTGTTGCATTTTAATTTTATTCGGTTTATCATGTATTGTTGATTCCATCATTTGAGTTTTTTATGAAAAAATTGGTTTGGTTTATATCATTTTTATTGTTGTCACAGACAATAGTTTTTTCTGCCCGTTTTTCTGATCAGCAGGAGGAAATCAGGATAAAATCAGATTGGCTCCCCGGAAAAATTTTCAACTACAGTTTAACAAAAATTTATTCAGATTTTTCAGCCCCGCCGCAGTCAAAAAATGATACAATATTTTCCCATTTTTCAATACGTGTTATATCGACCGCGACTAAGCAAAAACAAATGGAAGTTACGATTCATAACACAAAGACTACCTTCTCTGAAATCGTGCCTGATAAACTTTCAAAAATCACTGACAATCTGACCGTTAAATTCAGGACAGATCAGAATGGCGCATCCCCTGTTCCTGAGAATGTGAAAATTTTAAGGGATTCCATAATCAGCCGGGTTAAAAATACAGCTAAATTAATGGAAGGCAGGCCAGGTATGGATGAAATGCTGAATATGACAATCGAAACCTATAACTCCGATTCCGCTATTGAAAAAATGACTCTCAGGGAAGTAAAGATGCTGCACCAGCTATTCGGCAAAGAATTTCATAAGAAAAAATCAACTATAGTTAATACAAAAGAAACGATAATCTTCTCGGATGATTCGGTTAAAGCTGAAATTATTTATAAGGTGAATCCCGTAGATTCAGGTAACAATAAAATACAGATTGAATCAGAAAAGAAAATGAACCAGGATGAACTTAAGATGATAGTCAAAGCCTATATGAATAAAATAATGAATGCGAAAAATATTCCCGCGGACAAAAACTTCAGACTTCCTGAATATGAGTTCTATGAACACCAGCAAATATTATACGATACAGATGCAAATATTATCACCGACCTGAAATATGAATCCGGCGTGAGTCTCGGCGGAAGGGGCAAAAAAGAAACGGTTATATTAAAATTGAAGTAGAACCGTCAGTTTACAGGCAACGATTTTCTTTTTTGTCCGGTTTTAAAATAGCTCTATCTTTGTACTTTAAAATTAATACAGATGTTATTGTGAAAGATAATCCCGATGTAAATATAGCGTATAAGAAAGCGCTGAAACTTGCCGGTGAACATTATGAAAATTTTCCGGTAGTTTCTTTCTTTCTCCCTTCATATTTGAGAAAACATGTTGCGGTTATTTACTGGTTCGCGCGGACCGCGGATGACATTGCCGACGAGGGTGACATCTCACAGGATGAGAGAAAAAATAAACTGGAAGAATTCGGGGAGAATCTATCAAAATCACTGGCAGGCTCACCCCCCGATGAGATGTGGTTTTGCATACGGGATACAATAGAAAAGTTTTCTCTTTCCCCCGATAATTTTTATAATCTTCTCGACGCATTCAGGCAGGATATTTTTATCAGCCGCTATAAAACTTTTGATGATTTAATTTATTACTGTCAACGCTCGGCCAATCCGGTGGGAAGAATTATTCTTGAGTTCTATAATATAAGAAGTGAGAAAGCTTTCGGTTATTCAGATGATATCTGCACAGCCCTGCAGTTAACAAATTTTTACCAGGATGTTTCAGTGGATATTAAGAAAAACCGTATTTATATTCCGCAGGCTGAAATGCAAAATTTCAGTATTTCTGAAAAAATATTTGAAAATAAAGAAATAAATGATAACTTTAGAAATCTGTTAAAATTTCAGCTTGACAGGACTGATAATCTGTTTAGCAACGGCAGAAAATTATTGCCCTTTCTTCCTTTCCGACTCAAACTTCAAATTAAATGGACGATTATGGGAGGAGAAAGGATATTAAAAAAAATCAGGCAATCTGGTTATAATGTTCTTAAGATCAGGCCTTCTTTAACTAAGAGTGATGTAATAACTTTAATATTTTCATCATTTTGGAAATAAAAATATGCAGGACCAGGCGAAACAAATAGCAAAATCGAGCAAAAGCAGCTTTTATTACGCGTTTACCCTTCTTCCCGAGGATAAAAGGGATGCCATGAATACTGTATACGCTTTCTGCCGGAAAACTGATGATCTTGTTGATGAAGGAAATGAACCTGATGACCTGAAATATCAGAACCTGAGGAAATGGCGTATTGAATTCGAAAAAGCTATTTATAATCAATCCGATATTCCCTTCTTTAATAAACTCTCATCCATCATCAAAAAATTCAATATTCCCATTGAACCATTCTTTGAACTGATAAAAGGAATGGAAATGGACCTACAGAAAAAAAGATATTTAAAGATTGAAGACCTGATAGAATATTGTTACCGGGTCGCTTCCACTGTTGGCCTGATGTGTATTGAAATTTTTGGATATAAAAATCATTCCGCTCGTGATTATGCGGTAAATCTCGGTCTTGCCATGCAACTGACAAATATTATGAGAGATGTTAAGGTTGACGCTGAAAATGGAAGAATATACCTTCCTCAGGAAGACCTGGCAAAATTTAATTATCCCGAATCGGACCTCTTCAACCACGTATATAATTCCAACTTCACCGATATGATGAAATTTGAATCAGGCAGAGCTCACCATTACTTTGAGAAGGCAAATAAATCTCTCGATTTTGATGATAAACCGGCAATGTTCGCCGCCAGAGCCATGCAGCATATATACTTTAAACTACTGAAGAAACTGGACAAAAACGATTATAATATATTTGACCAGCGAATTAATGTAACCAAATATGAGAAGGCGGCCATCGCTTTAGGTGTATGGGCTAAATACAGTCTTGTTTATTGATGAAAAAAGTACTTATTATCGGAGGAGGGCTTGCCGGACTATCGGCTGCCGTTTTTCTTGCCCGTAAAGGAATTAAAACTGTAATAATTGAATCATCCCCCGCGCCGGGAGGCAGAGCCCGTTCATTCACTGACACCAGGCTCAACGCCGAAATTGATAACGGTCAGCATTTGATGATGGGCTGTTATAAGGAAACATTAAATTTCTTCGATATAATCGGCGCGAAAGACAATATTGAAATTCAGGATAACCTTTCGGCAAAATTTGCCGAGAGAGGGGGGCGAATTTTCCAGTTGGACGCTTCTCCACTCTTTTATCCGTTGAACCTGCTTATCGCCATGATCAGGTTCCGGGCAGTGCCATTCGCCGACAGATTAAAGATTATTTTCACACTCGCGTCATTATTCAGAACTGATGAATCGAAACTCAATAATATTTCGGTCAAAGAGTTTCTGCGTCAAAAAGGACAATCGGAAAGGGCAATTTCATCTTTTTGGGAGATAATCTCAGTAGGGACATTAAACACCTCCACTGAAAAAGCCTCCGCTCTGCTATTTACCAGAATACTCAAGACAGTGTTTTTGACCGGGAAAAAGTCATCCTCTTTCGTTCTTCCCAAAAAACCTCTGAGTAGAGTATATGTGGAAAAAGCTCTCGAATATATTAAAGCGAAGGGAGGGGAAATTCATTATTCCGAAACAGTTAAAGAAATAACTGAAAGTTCCCGCCCGACTGTTAAAACATCCCAAAACAGTTATTCTGATTTCGACCACATAATTTCTTCGGTTCAGCATCACTCATTGGTAAAATTTGCTCCCTGGATTCAAAATAAACTTCCTGAAAATCTGCGATTTTCGTATTCCCCCATATTAACAATGCATTTGTTCCTCGAAAGCAATCCTTTCCATGACCGTTTCCTTGGTTTACTCGGCTCCCCTCTTCAGTGGGTTTTTAATAACGGCGATCACCTTTCACTCTTAACAAGCGACGCCGGCAAATTTGATGGATATAAAAAAGATGAACTATTTGAACTATTTTGTTCGGAATTGACAGATTTTTTTCCTATATTTTATAAAAAGCTGGTTAAAGGATACAGAATAATTATCGAAAAAAGGGCGACATTTATTCCTGATATTTCCTCCACCATATTAAGAGAAAAAATCCCGGCATCCTGTCCAGGAATGATTCTCGCCGGAGACTGGGTAAACACCGGTTTACCCGCCACAATCGAAGGCGCTGTTTTAAGCGGACGCCTCGCTGCTGATAAAATTCTGTAATAATATTAATATATTCCAGTTTCGGTAAATTCATCCTCTGTTATTGAACTTTATTCTGATTTATCTCATTATCAGTTATAAGACAATTTCGTCCGTCAACCAGTATAAATAATGGAGGCAAAATGTCCACTCTTAAAGAGACGCTTCACTCAAAGATTAAAGAATGGCGCCCAAAAACCACCAGACTTTTAAAAGAATATGGTAATACAAAAGTCGGTGAGGTAACAATTCAACAGGTAATTGGTGGTATGAGAGGTGTAAAATGCCTGACTACCGATATTTCCTACCTTGATCCCTTTGAAGGAATCAGATTCCGGGGTTATACTATCCCCGAGACACTCGCGGCGCTGCCGAAGGTTCCCGGCAGTGAAATGCCTTATGTGGAAGGTTTTTATTATCTTCTTCTTACCGGTGATATCCCCGGTGAAAAAGAAGTGACTGAAGTAGCCGAAGAGTTTAACAAAAGGCAGCATGTTCCTCAGTATGTTTTTGATCTTCTCAGAGCTTTACCGCGCGATACCCACCCGATGACCATGTTCTCGGCAGCGATAGTGGCGATGCAGAGAGAATCGGAATTTGTAAAGCAGTATAACGCGGGCATCAGTAAAATGGACTACTGGGATCCCACTTATGAAGATGCCCTGAATCTTCTAGCGAAACTGCCGCAGATTGCAGCCTATATCTACAGGATGAAATACCGCGGTGATACCATCATCCAGCCCGATACATCACTCGATATGGGAGGAAACTTTGCCCATATGATGGGAATCGACAAACCTTATGATGATGTCGCGCGTCTTTATTTCCTTCTTCACAGTGATCATGAAAGCGGTAATGTAAGCGCTCATACCGGGCACCTTGTGGCAAGCGCGCTTTCTGATGTTTATTATTCCATCTCCGCGATGATCAACGGACTCGCCGGACCTCTGCACGGATTGGCAAACCAGGAAGTGTTGCGCTGGATCCAGGGTGTTATGGACCAGATGGGCGGCAAAGTACCCACAGAAGAAGAAATGAAAAAATTTGTATGGGATACTCTTAATTCTGGCCAGGTTGTCCCCGGATTTGGCCATGCCGTACTGCGAAAAACAGATCCCCGCTACCAGGCGCAAAGAGAGTTCTGCCTGAAACATCTTCCCGATGATCTTATCTTCAAATATGTCGACACACTATATAAAGTTGTGCCTCCGATACTTGAAGAACAGGGCAAAGCAAAAAACCCGTGGCCCAATGTTGACGCTCAGTCTGGTGTTATTCAGTGGTATTACGGCCTGAAAGAATATGATTATTATACTGTTCTTTTCGGAATCGGCCGCGCTCTCGGCGTTACCGCTAATATTATTTGGGACCGCGCCCTCGGTTATCCTATTGAAAGACCTAAATCACTGACAACAGCTATGCTTGAAGAAATTGCCGGTATTAAGGACTAATTCTTAAACTAAAAGCTGACTCATAATTGTAATTCAATAATGAGTCGGCTTTTTTATTTTAAACCGGATTATTAAACTTAAATATAATTTTCCTGCTTTTAATGGCAGAAAATTGAATTGTGCAGGTTAACAAAAACGAGCCGTACTCGTACTCGAAAAAATCACCAGAGAGAAATAATAAAGAGTGCGATTATCAAGATTTCCGTTTAGTTCCGGCTTGGCCATCACAGGCGATAAACATAAAAACTACTCTTTTTACCACTTCTTCATGTTTATTGTCATCATAAATAAATCAGTATAAAATTTCGGGTGAGTTATGAGAGAAGACCTGGGTAAAATCAGAGAAATCATCTATTCAGGAGCAGCGGCTTTGGATAAACCGGAGGAAGAAAGCCTCCTTTCCAGTCTGAATAATACTTTAAAAGCTTTTATAAAAGAAGAACAAAACAGTTCCGGCTCACTCGAAATTATAACCGATATATTCGAGACAATATATTCGGGAGGACTTGGAGATCTTTTCGCGGAAAGGATCAATCATGATTCTTTCTTTCATTTCGGGAGAAAACTTGCCGCAATCAGAAATATTAAGAACTTCCATACTCTCGAACAGCTCATTTCGGAATATCTGAATTTATTCCGGCTCAGCAAATTTTTAATCCGTATTTATAATGACAGAAGGTGGGATAAACTTATAGAGGAGCTCCTGATCACCGCGCGCTATAATGTCAATTCACTTTTCAGGGACAGACTAAAATACTACGGATCAAAAGTTCTTTTCAGGGCGCCGGAAGGAAACAGCGATATTATTTACACATGGGAAGAGGTAGCGAAACAGGTTCAGCTTATTCAAAAATCATTATATGTTCTCGCTGAAAAAGATGTTGAGAGAAAAATTGTCTTCCTTACAGAAAACAGCGTCAGGATGGCATTTCTGGATATCGCCTGCCTGACCGGCGGATTTGTTAATATTATGGTTCCCGCCAATTCAGTCCCGCAGCACGTGGAATATATTATAAACCAGGTGGAATGCCCTATTATTTTTGTCTCTAATGAAAAACAGTTGACAAAAGTGCTGGGTGTGAGCAAATCGCTGAAATGTGTAAAAAAGATTGTGCTTCTTTATGGTAAAAGCGCTGATGATGGTGTTATCTCCTGGGATGAATTTATGGAGCCTTCGAGAGAAAAAGAACAGGCCGAATTCCATCTGCCAAATCCCGCGCCCGATTCTCTTGCCACTATAATGTATACTTCGGGAACAACCGGAGAACCGAAGGGAATAATGTTTTCACAGATGAACATTGTTTATAAAAGATTCTGCCGGGCTATGGCTTTGCCCGACATTGGTGATAAAGATATTTATCTCGCCTATCTACCGCTCTTCCATACTTTCGGACGATATCTTGAACTAATGGGAGCAATATACTGGGGAGCTGAATATATCTTTATGGAGAACCCCGCTGTTGAAACGATGATACGGAATATGAAAAAATATCATCCATCCATATTTATCAGCATTCCAAAAAAATGGATTCAGCTTTATGAACTGATTACCTCCCAGGTTGATATTGAAATTGAAGATGAAGAAATCATCCGTGAAAAAGTAAAGGAGACAACCGGCGGTAAATTAAAGTGGGGGCTTTCAGCGGCAGGATTTCTTCACCCCGATATATTCCTTTTCTTCAGGAAATACGGCGTTACCCTTATGAGCGGTTTTGGCATGACGGAAGCTACCGGCGGAATAACAATGACACCCCCTGAATTTTATTATCCCAACTCCCTCGGCAAAGCGCTTCCCGGAATAGAGATCAAACTTTCGGATGATGGTGAACTTCTGATAAAAGGAAGTTACGTAATGAAAGGATATTATGGCCGGGAAAAACATAAAACTTTTTCTCCTGACGGATGGTTTCCCACCGGTGATATAATGGTGATGGATGAAAATGGTTTTATAGAAATAATCGACCGGAAAAAGGAGATTTATAAAAATGTCAGAGGTGAAACAATCGCTCCGCAGAAGATCGAAAATTATTTCAGGGATATTGAATTTATTAAACAGGTTTTTCTGGTGGGAGATCACAGGGCATTTAATACTATTCTCATTTACCCCGATTATGAAAACGCTACCGATAAATTCAGGAAAATGGACCAGTCACGGCTCAATGATTATTTTTCATCGGTTATTGTTACGGTCAATAATTTCCTCGCTCCTTATGAACGGATCGTTGACTACCGGATAATTCATCGTCAATTTACACCGGACAAGGGTGAAGTAACTCCCAAGGGAACATACAAGAGAAGAATAATTGAAAAGAATTTTGATGAAGAAATTTCTTCAATGTATGAAAAAAATCATACCGACCTTTATATCGGAGAAACAGAAGTAAGAGTTCCAAACTGGTTCCTGAGGGAAAAAGGATGTCTGAGCAGAGATATACTCGCAGTTAAAAATGAAATAACCATTCCAAAGCTTAAAAAAAGTCTGATGATTAAAAAGCTGGAAGGAGCCGAAAAAACATGGCAGATAGGGAGTTATCATTACAAAACTGAGAAGTGGTATATCGACCTCCAGCAACTGCTTATTTCACCTTCTTTGTGGTGCGGTAATAAAGAATTATTTGATTTCGCGGGGGAATCGATCCTGCTTTGGGACAGACACTCGGGTAAAGACAATGGTTTTGAAATTGTCGGACGCGACTGGTCCGGGGCTCTCCCGCGATCGGCTGCGTCGAGAATGAAAAAACTTGTGGCCAGCTCAGAAAACTCTGTTGCCGGATTGCATACAGCGATGCAGCTTATTCAATCACCCGATAAAGACCAGGGTCACCTGGGAATCAGTTATATCGATTATTGCCTGACTGACAATACTCTGCCTATATATTCTGTCGCTTTTGGTTTCCTGAGTCTTCCATTTTTTGTTTCCGACACAAGTGTGCTTAAAGAATATTTCAGACTGGCGGTTAAGGCAGGTTATTGTGTCGGGGATATACTTACCGGGTATATTAAATATGATAAAAATATTCTGGATGATTCACTTATCAATTTTATTATAGAAAAAAACAAAGGGCACGATTGTGTAAAAGCTATCGAAGCGGCTATCAGAAGAGAATTTGCTTTTACCGGCCCGAAGAGTGATATAAATAAAATCCCCGTGGTTTCATTATTCAGGCTGCTTTCATTTTATGGTTATAAACATCCCACAACTTATGAGTATATCCGGCAGATTTTTGTCAAATACCAGTTAAATGACGAGGTCGCTGGAATCGCTGAGATAGCTAAAGAATACAGGCAATTGATGAAAGAAGGTTTCAGAAACTGGCTTGGTGAAAATGAGCAGATTTCAGTGGATATGGAAACCGGCGATGAATATACCTGGAAGGATGTGATAATTACAGAAGAAGATATGCCTGAGGCTGATAAAAAAAGAATTATCGACGCGATCACAAATACTTCAATTCTCAGGGAAGCTATATTCCTCTTTTCGAAAGGAAAACTTATTCGTCTTAATAATATTCTGCCCGGTGGTGTCTGGATAAGTTTTCTCAGGCAATATCACGACAAAACAGTCTACAGGGTTTCAATTCAGACCCGCTTCCAGGGTTCCTTTGATATTGTTCTGAATTTAAACAATAACCTTGCCGAAGAAAAGCTGACAAATGAAATCTGCTGGCTTATCCTCGCCGGTTCACGTCATTTTGTCGAGGAACTCGTTGAGGATTTCGGAGGCTATTGGGATAAATTTGGTATGTGGAGCGGTAAATTTGTTCCGGGCGATACTGTCGATCGTTATCTGCAAAGAATTTTCAGGAAACGGGATGAAAATTCACTCGAAAGAACAAAACATTTATGGCCATTCTTTGTCTGGAACGCGGCGGCGTCATATATGAATTTTTGGAAACTGACCGGGTACACACTCAAACTCGCGAGTATATGTCCCGAAAACTATATTATTCCCACTCATGATTATCATACAGGAACAAAGGTTCTCTCATTTTCCGAAAGGATTGAATTCTCTTCATTGAAGGATCTTATTGATACATTTATTAACCGATTTATTAAGGATACCGAAGAAAAATACCCGTTTCTTAAATATGAGGGTATTTATTATTTTCTTTTTGCGGGAGTGTTAAACACCGAAGGGGAAAACCGGGGAATAGAACTGCTTGAAGAATATAAAGAAGAAATCGCCCATCTTAAACAAATAGCTTATTACCGGAATATACATAATCTGCTGATCCGGTTTATAAACCACATCAGGGAAAAGGGATTTAAACCGAAACAACTGTTTTTCGCTATCAAGAGATTTCATCGCTGGCACCTTCTTAATGGCAACGCTCAATATGACGCGCAGGCCGAAATGCTGGGCGATCTTTATAATATGTATCATCTTCCTGAATTGGAAAACAGTTACAAAGCGACACGAACCCGTTTTTTCCTGGAAACTGTTTATGATAAATCTTCTGTTGATGTTAAAAAAGAACTTGAAAGAATAATCACCCGCCAGCAAAGAGAAACTCTCGATAAAGAGGAACTTGTTGAAGAACTGACCTCATTGAAGCTCAATTTTCCATTAAACGAAAGGGAAGAATATTTCCTCACAAGATTAACCTATCCTCATCTTAAACCTTCCGATACTGCCGAACTTGTAAAGATAAGAGAATCGGGAGCGCCTGAAACAAACCTGATCGTGCAGTATGAAGATTACGACGGCTCACCCTTTGTGATAAGGAAACCGGTTTCACCGAAGGAAATATCCAAACTTCATCAATTATTTCTTGACGCCAGCCTGCTTGTCAGTTTCCGCCCCGATCATCATTTTCTGGTCGCTTTATCTGAAAGAGGATTTATTATAGGAGGCCTCTTTTATAAATGGATTGATGAATCAACAGTATATATGGATAAAATTGTGGTCTCCAACAGGTACCGGCGCAAAGGCATAAGCGACCGCCTGATGAATGAACTTTTTAACCGCCTGCGAAGTGAAAATGTAAAACATCTTACCACAGGTTTCCTGAGGCCTGAATATTTCTACCGTTTTGATTTTAAGGTAGAGCGTAAATATTCCGGCCTGGTAAAAGAATTATAATGAAATAACCTGTTGTAATACATATTGAGAATTATCTTTATCGCGAAGGTTAAATTACGGAAGGTCCCGAAAAAAAATGAGAGAGGGATTAAACAAATGGGAGTTCTCCGGTATCTTAACTCCACGGAATCGTGCTCGAAAAAAGGTTTACGATTACTTCGTAAACAGTGAAATTCTACGCAAAAAGGCAAAAATTTACCAACAAGTAAAAAATTTTATTGCCAATTAAAGGTTTTGCGGTTACACAAAGTGAGTCCTCCCCCGTCAATGAAGAAAAGCGCTTCATTGCCACCCCCTTCGGCGGCAATGGCACTGAGATAGAGCAAAAATATAGTATTTTTAGTATTTCCCTTACATTCCAACCCCACCCAAAATCCCTCCCCTTAGTAAGGGGAGTGACTTTTAAAGCCCCTCTCCTTGATAAGAAGAGGGGTTGGGGTGAGGTTGTAAAGAATTTAATAACAACAGGTTAGCCAATTATTGTTATCATTCTATTTAATTGATATTAGAAAAACATTTCATAAGTAATATCGATGTTGGAGGATAACTATATTCGCGCAATATTCTTTCGTTTTACAATGTTGGTGCCATTACCTTCGAAGGGGGTGGATCCAAAGTGTCTTTCTTTGGAGACGGGGGAGAACTTTTTTCGAGTTAATCTATTATCTTTCGGTACTGGTTCTGCCAGTCTATGATTATGAAAAAAAATTATGATTATTTCTTTTGTTATTCCTTTTGGTTCTGGCTTTACCAGCTCAGGTTATTACCATCTCTCGATAACTCTTCAATAATGAAAGATCGAAATCCCCTCCCCTTAAGATTTTAAGGGGAGAATGGGAGGGATTTGATCTGCCCTGGGTTGGAACTAATCCGCTGAGAAGCCGGTCTGTTTCATCCTCCGAAATGAAAAATTTTTTCCTTTTATTCCTGATTCCTCATTTTTGTCCACCGCGGACAACGCGATTCGTAATTTCCTTTGTGGGATTTTGTGTTTTAGTGATTTTGTTGCCTTATTCGCCTGAATCCACGTAATCAGCGTAGTTAAAAAAATCAGCGATCGCCTTTGCCTTTTCAATTGTTCATTATTAATTGTTAATTGTAAACTGGAATCTCGCAATTTTGCTTCGTATTTAACTCAATACGGACTAGTCTTAATCCTCCCGTTGAAACAATAATGAACAGCTCATAAACCATCATCTGGACCCGGTTATCATACTTTTATTACCCGCCGAAGCCGCTATTTGACGCAGAAGAGAATACTCCTACTCTTATCCTGATTTTTTGATACCGAAAAATCATCATGGTTCAGACATTTTTTTACATAAAACTGTTATGGACTTTTCCGCCGGTTGAATAAGATTAGCAAGGTTTTTACTTTTGGTGTAGTTGTCCCTGCTACTAAGGTTAGAAAATAAAGTAATAGGTTTCGTCCTTTTCATAAATTCGTCATTCGTCATTCGTCATTCGTAATTCGTAATTCGTAATTAATAATTTCCTTCGCGGGATTTTGTGTTTTCGTGACTTTGTGTCTTTATTCCACCTCAATTCCCCATACTAATTGAAACAATATTTCGCTTTTAGTACAACTACCTAAAAATCACATGTTTTTTTTGGTAGTTATACTGATACTCTTTTAAAAGGATATCGATATATTTTTTATTGTTATTTAAGCGAAATTATTTGAAGATACTTCTATTTTCAAATTCTCGGAGAGTCAGTTCTCTTGTTCTTTTTAGAATGAATAAACTAATAAAAGCGCAATGCATATGGTAATGCCTGAATTTTGACACTTTCTGAAAACATAGAATTGGTTGGCGCCGCCTGAAACTATATGGCAGCATACAGGAGATAATTGTGTTTTCAGTTATAGCATTTACTCAATCTGCATTGAGGGAGTCCGGCAGTTGGGCGCCGGCAGGGTTGGCGGGTCTTTTTTTTTGAATCCTTTTCCTTATTGATACATCATACTCAATAAAGTTAATAAAAATAAGGAAAAGGAAAATGACAGAGCATCTGACAAAACAAACATTTCTCGAAAAAGTATTCAATTACGAACAAAACAAAGACTGGAAATTTGAAGGGGATATTCCCTGTATAATCGATTTTTACGCCGACTGGTGTGGTCCGTGTAAAATGGTAGCTCCCGTACTTGAAGAACTGTCCGAAGAATACGCGGGCAAAATAAATGTATATAAAATAGATACTGAAAGTGAGCAGGAGCTCGCGGCGGCCTTTGGTATCCGCAGCATTCCTTCACTTCTTTTCTGCCCCAAAGACGCTCAGCCCCAGATGGCGCAGGGCGCGCTCCCGAAACCTGCTCTTAAAGAAGCTATTGATAAAGTTTTACTGACTCCTGAAGCAGTAAATTAAAGTATATTTTACTCCCTCTTAAAGGTCCGGTTTAATGTTTGCCAGCATTTTCCGGACCTTTTTTAATTAATCCCGGCCAGTCTGAGCAATTGCACTGTGGCTATCATCATCCCCAGGGCGAGTCCCGTAAAGATTACCACCTGGGAAAAAGCGAACATTATGCTCCCCGTTTCCCTCCAGGCTACCGCCACGGTTGATATACACTGTAGCGCGAACAGAAAAAATATAATCAGGCCGGCAATAGTGGCAGTTGTGAAGAGAGGCGATCCATCCTTCAGCCGGGCGTTTTTCATGTTCAGCAAAAGGTCTTTCTCGTTATCTTCCGAAACATTAAACATGACAGCGAGTGAACTAACAAAAATCTCGCGCGCGGCAACAGAACTTACAAGCGCCACCCCGACCCGCCAGTCAAGCCCGGCAGGTTCCATCACAGGTTCGATAATATGTCCTATATCGGCGGCATAAGATTCATCATAGGGCACAGGATTCATGCCGTCATCGGTTCGGGGAAAATTAGTCAGGAACCAGATGATCATCGAAAAAATAATTATCAGCGGGCCTGCTTTTCTGATATATGCCCAGGTGCTCCTTCCCGAATTTTTCAGAATATACTTCATGCCCGGTTTCCTGTATACCGGCAGTTCGAGGATAAATGAGCTTTTTTCTATCTTCATATATTTGCCGGCAATACGGCTGGATATCGCGGAAATGATAAAAGAGCCTGTAATTCCGGTAAGATAAATCGCGGAAAGAGTCAGTCCCTTGATATAACTATCCCCGACGGGAAAAAGAAACGCTATCAACAGCACAAAAACAGGCAGTCTGGCCGAACAGGTCATCAAAGGGAGAATAAAAATTGTCAGCAGCCTTTCCTTTTTATTCGGAATTGTCCTCGAAGCCATAATGGCGGGAATAGCACAGGCGAATCCTGAAAGCATCGGAACAAATGATCTGCCGTTTAATCCGATCATCGATAACGGCTTATCTATGATTGCCGCTCCCCTCGCCAGGTATCCTGAATCCTCAAGAATACCCAGTATCATGAACAAAACAAATATTTGCGGCACAAATATCATCACCGCCCCGCTGCCCCCAATGATGCCATCCGCCAGAAGGTCTGTGGCAATTGAGCTGCCGAATGAATCTCTTACTATTCCCGCCAAACCGGAAAAAAGATTATCTATCAGGTCCATAGCGGGTGAGGCAAACCAGAATACCGACGCGAAACTGAAACTCATTATCATCAGAAAAAAGATGAAACCCCAGAACCTGTGAAGAAAAAAGGAATCGAGCGAACGTGTCAGACTATTTTCCTTTTTCTTTTTTACCGGAGCGTCAGGCTCAGTTTTTATTATTACCTTTTTCTCCAGCTCTTCCGCCAGAGTATAGGAAGCTTTTATTTCGACTGGTGTAAATCTCTTTTTCTCAGGTTTTGCTTCAGGTATTTTATTTTTAGCGAGACTATTTTCAACTTCCCCGCGTAATATATTTATATCTTTTAAGCTGTTTTTTATTTTAACCGTTTTGCACCCGATCAGCTCAGATAGTTTTTTATCATCTGATTCATATCCCCTGCTCCGAAGAATATCATCCATGGTTAAAACAATTATTACTTCAAAACCGGCGTCTATCAGTTGAAGCGCCGGCAGCATGTGGCGCGAAAACTGGCTCGCGTCCACGACAGATAAAATTATATGAGGGGATTTATCATTTATGCTAAATATTTCCTCAACAGCGACCTCTTCATCCAAAGATACCGCGTTCAGGCTTACAATTCCCGGTATATCGACCAATAATACTTTTTCTCCCCCCGCTCTTTCAAAATATCCCTTGTTAAACTCAACTGTCGAACCGGGATAATTGACCGTTTTCGCGCTCTGACCGCTCATCAGATTAAAGAGTGTGGTTTTTCCCGAATTGGGAGGACCGGCAAATATTACTTTCGGAACTTCGGCGCTCCTTTCAAAAACTTTCATATTACCTCTATTAACCCGGCCTCCTCCTTCCGCATCGCTATAACCGCTCCCCGCAGGGCAAATGCCACCGGATCATGAAATATCGATACCGGAAGAGCCTCTATCTCCTGTCCCGGGGTAAATCCATATTCAAGCACTCTCAGGCTCAGTGGATTTGAATAATCCAGGTTGCTTATCACTCCCCTTTCTCCATATTTAAGTTCTGCCGCTGTTTTCATTTTGTTTCCTTATTTAGATTTAGTCTATGTAAATATAAGATTACGGAATGAAATTAGCAATCAAAATCGCCGCAGGACAAATTTGGAACCTCGCGCCGCGGCATAACAAAATCCTTTGTAGGACAGATTTGCAATCTGTCCTAACCGCCTCGTGGAGATATACTGCTTTTCAAAAAATGATCTGCGCCGCAGCGTATCTGTCCTCTACACTTCGTGGAGATGTACAACTTTTCAAAAAATGTTCTGCGCCGCGCTGTGTGTCATGGACAGAATACAATTCTGTCCTACAGAATTCTATTGATTATTGACGTAGAAAAAGCGCGGGGATTTTTTATTAATCGATATTAAAAAGACTTCTAATCCAAAGTTTGAAGATTTGAGTAAATTCTTAAAATCGCCAAACTTCCTTGTAGGACAGATTTGCAATCTGTCCTAACCGCCTCGTGGAGATATACTACTTTTTAAAAAATGTTCAGCGCCGCGGCATATCTGTCCTGACCTACCTCGTGGAGATGTACAACTTTTCAAAAAATGTTCTGCGTTACACTGCCCGTCCTGGACAGAATGCAATTCTGTCCTACAGAATTCTATTGATTATTGACATAGAAAAAGTGCGGGGATTTTTTATTACCCGATCTTCAAAAGACTTCTGCTCCAGAGCCAGAAACCTTAAGTAAATTCTTAATATTACAGAACTTCCTTGTAGGACAGATTTGCAATCTGTCCTAACCGCCTCGTGGAGATATACTACTTTTTAAAAAATGATCTGCGCCGCAGCGTATCTGTCCTGACCACCCCGTAGGGTGTACAACTTTTCAAAAAAATGATTTGCGCCACACTGCCCGCTCCGGACAGAATGCAATTCTGTCCTACAGAAATTCGTAGCCGGGGGCGCAATATGTATATGGCCAGGACTGCCAGTCTTTCACCAAACCTGCCTTGACCGGATTTTTTAGGACATATCTTATTGTATAATAATATTCTCTGTCATCTCGTATAAACCTGTCGTAACTTTCATCCTGCCAGAATTTCCCCTCTTTATCCAGCGACTTATTACATTTTCTCGATGACGCTCTTTTCACCCCCTGCATTATTTTACTGATTCCCCTGTTGCCCTGCAACAATTCAAATACGATATGCACATGATTGGGCATAACACAATAACAAATCAGGTTATAATCTTTTTCATTCGGGTACATAATTGAATCAATACATATTCCGGCCAGAACATCATCTTTTAAATCGTTATTCCGTTGTATATTTTTATGAAGAAGATGATCATATTTTTCGAATGCCTCTTTAAATTCTTCGAAACTCCAATCTTTCTGATATTTCAAACCGCGAAGATTTTTAAGTCCGGGTATTGTTCCCGCGAGTCTGTAAGTGATGAAATACCTCCCTTCATTAAAATACAGATGAGGAAGATGCCTTCTTTTTATAATATCCTTCACAAATAACAACCTGTCATTTTATTATTAAATATTACACACTCAATTTTCCAACAAACTTAAATTAAATATTTCTCAAATACAACCCCTGTAGGACAGATTTGGAACCTGTCCTAACCGCTTTGTGGAGATATACTGCTTTTTAAAAAAAGTTCAGCGCCGAGTCGCATTTGTCCTGACCCACCTCGTGGAGATGTACAACTTTTCAAAAAAATGTTCAGCATTACGCTATCCGTCATGGACAGAATGCAATTCTGTCCTACAGAATTCTATTGATTTATTGACGTAGAAAAAGCGCAGGGATTTTTTATTAATCGATATTAAAAAGACTTCTGTTCCAGAGTCAGAAGCTCTGAGTAAATTCATAAAATCACAAAACTTCCTTGTAGGACAGATTTGCAATCTGTCCTAACCGCCTCGTGGAGATATACTACTTTTTAAAAAATGATCTGCGCCGAGTCGCATTTGTCCTGACCCACCTCGTGGAGATGTACAACTTTTCAAAAAAATGTTCAGCGTCGCGCTATCCGCTCAGGACAGAATACAATTCTGTCCTACATAAAATTTGCATTTTATTTTTTATTTCAATATTTTCTTTTCGTACTTATGAGAAAGATATTTGATTTCATATTAAGAGTGGTTTTTCTTTCTCTTAACAGTGTAAATGAGGAAATATGAGGCTAAAATTAACTTTAAGGGCAAGGGGCAAACAAGTGGGCGCCGATTACTTCTACCCCCTTTCATCAGCAATCTACCGACTGCTCAGGTTAAACGCGCCCGATTTTACATCTTTCCTGCATGACACCGGTTTTCAACTTGCGGGGAAAAAGTACAAATTATTCGTTTTCGCCCTGAAATTCCGAAAAATACGTTTCAGCGGAAACAACATTTCATTGCTTGCGCCCGAAGCCGAACTTTTTATTTCCACTCCCCTTATAGATGATTTTATAAAAAACTTCGTGGTCGGCGCGCTCAACCGGCAAAATCTTTTCTTTGCCGGCGCCGATTTCGATATCGAGCTTATTGAATCGCTCCCCGATCCCGCGTTCAGGGATGAAATGAAATTCAGGCTGCTTTCCCCTCTTGTGCTTTCCACCAAAAGGGAGAACAAAGGAAAAATGAGGCCCTATTATTACAGGTATGACGACCCTCCCGACGACCTTAACCGAGCCATTACAGGCAACCTCGCCAATAAATATACTCTTATATTTAAGCGGCAGTATGACGGCCCTCCCCTCTCACTCCACTGGGATCAACGATATATCAACGACAAACTGGAACATAAAAAACGCATTACCAATAAACAGAAAATCACCGCCGACCCGGGTAACCCCATTGAAATTATCGGCAACATCGCCCCCTTCACCCTAAAAGGAGATCCCAACCTGATAAAAACCGGCTACATCTCCGGTTTCGGCGAAAAAAACTCCATGGGCTTCGGCATGGGGGAAGTGGTGGGAAGAAATAATAAGAATTAGTATGGAGGAACAATTGGATATAGAAATCAAATTTTTCAATGATATTTGGCTGGATAACGGACTTGCGAACTATGCGAGGATACTTCAAGATATTGAAGAAGATAATGAGGATTCAAATTTGTTGCGGATAAATATAAATGAGCGGGAATTGCGTTACCAGTTTGAAGACGAGAAATTATTTCTTCAAGAACTAGCTTCTACAATAATTTCAAAACGAGGCAATCTTATCGTTGAGGCAGAGGATAAAAAAACAAAGGTAAAAAAGGAAGTTAAAAAAGAACATATCCTTGTACAGGAGAACCAGAAAGTCGGAGGCAAAGTTGCCTTTAAAGAATCTATTTTTCAAAATGAAAAGACAGAAGAGATTTTAACACAATCATTTGATAGTCTTAAAGGAAACAAGAAATTCTGTTTTTTTTGTAATCGTGAATTTAAGACGAGCATAAAAAAAGTACAACAGGCTTCATATCCGTTTGTTACTAAAATAAAAAGTCTGAGTGGAATAAGAACAGGAACTGAAAATAAACTTATCGAGTACATTTCAGATTACTGCCCTCAATGTTATTTGATTGGAATACTTGAATGGCTTGACGATTCAATAATTTACAGGAACCTTCCCGGCGGGAAAAGCATTATAATCTTACCCTTCGCGGAGGACCTGAAAAAAATGATCGAAATTAAAAAGGTATTGAATTCATATATACTTGAAAACACAAAACGCTGGTCAAACATATTAATTGATTATGGAGAAAATAAAAATGGCGAAACTGAATCAACGCCAGATAAGTATTCAACATTTATCAGTTTTTATGAAAATTTCATCAGACATGTAAAAGATTTTCCAGCGTACAAATGGATTGTTATAGAAATACCGCCAAGTACAGTCAAGAATCCCAAATATTTCAATATTGATATTACTCCAAATATATTCAACATAATAAACATACTCTCAAAAAATGGAGAACATTATTTCTACAGAATTTTTATAAAGGAGTTTTATTCTTTTTACATTGATCCCAAGAAGGGTATCAGAAACTTTGACCATGAAAAAATCAGCCGGGAAACTCTATGCGAAGCATTCATTAAAGATGATTTTGCAAAATTTGCAAGAGCATTTATACCACGGAAAGGAAACAAACCGGGAATTTCAAAGGATGCTTATAAAATTTTGGAAATACTAATTAACTATTGGAGGATAGAAAGGATGCAAATTGAAGAAAAGGAAAAATACTTAAAAAATCTGCGGACAGCCAGTTCAATGATTTCAAAATTGATTGATGATAATATTGGACTGTTTTTTAAACTTGAAAAGTCAAAGACAACAATTCAGCTTCTGGAAGCGCTTCAGGAAATTTCAAGAAGGGCATTCATAAATAAAAAAATTAAAATCGAGGGATATGAAAAGTATGCTTTTGAAGAGATAACAAAACAATTAGTCGAAAATGAAGATAAAGAATTTTTCCAGACAACAAAAAATATTATTTTAATATATACCAGCCTAAGAATTAAAAACACAAAAGATGAGGAGCAGAAAAATGACAATGATTAAAGGAATTGAACTTGTATGGTTATCAAAAACCGATTTGACCAACCTTAATTCAGGCGAGGGTGGGACTAATCTCGTTGATGTAAAAAAATACCAAAAAGAAGGAGTGGAATATCCTTATGTATCAGGGCAGGCAATGAGATTTTATTTAAGAGAGGCAATAAGAAGAAATTTAACTGAAGAGCAGTTTATGTGCACTCCCAATGACAAAGGAGAAAATTGCGGGGAATCGGAGAAATGTCTTAATTGTGATCTCTTCGGTTATATGCTGCCCAAAAAAGGAGAAGGGGCCGGAACGAGGGTATCACCTGTAAAAGTTTCTACAGCAATGGGATTATTGCCGCTTGAGGATAATTCAACTTTGGATTTCCTGACAAGAAAGAAAAGAAAATCTGAAGGAGAAAAAGCTTCAGGAGATATTGTAAACGTTGAGCTCGGAATTAATATCTATAAATGTGGGATATCAATTGATATTGAAAGAATCGGAGTGACTGAAGAATTGAATGAAGAAACAAAAATATTGATCCTGAAATCATTTCTTTCAGATGAAGAGAAAAAAAGAAGAATTAACGCGGTTATTTCAGGAATTAATTTTATTAGCGATTATTCAAAACAATCCAGGTTGTTAACAGATTTCACTCCGGATATTATACTTGCCGCTAAACAAAACCGATACAGCCACAGATTACAAAAAGCGCTGGAACTTAATGAACAATCAGAAATAAACATCAAGAGATTTATTACAATCGTTAACGAATTAAAAACCCACAGTGAGTTATTGCTTGGTCTGCTGCCCGGTATAATTACAAATGAAGATGATTTTATAAACGCGGTAAAAAATGAAAACATGAATATTTTGTCGCCCGCTGAGGTTATTAACGGTCTGATGATAGATTAATGAGGTTAATATGAAAGGAATAATAATCGATTGCGAAGCGCTATATTTCTCTACTTTCAGGAAACCAGCCTCAACAAGCCTGTTATTGACATTTACTATTCCCCCGTTCACTACTATACGGGGGATGATCGCTAATGCGATGGGTCTGCAGCAGCATGATCATTCATTGCAGAATAAAATAAAAATTGGAATACGATTATTAGTGCCGGGTTATAAAAATACAGAAATGGCAAAAATATTAAAGCTGAAAGAATCGAAAACTAATAATCCAAGAGTATATCCATCTTCGCCAATGTTCAAAGAATTCTTGGTCAATCCGCAATTTCGATTTTATATTGCCGGTGAAAAAGATATTATTGAGTTGGTTCGCTCTTCTTTAATTAACTGGAATAGACCACTATACCTTGGCCAATCTGATGATCTGGTTGATATCACTGTTTCCGAAATAATAAATCTGTCTGACATAATTACTACAAGAATTGATAGTTTAATCGAAGGTGTTCACCCCGAATGTATTATTGAAAACCTGCCATATAAATTTAATTTTGACGGGAATAAATATCAACTTATTAACAAATTAGTTTCAATCCCTATACAGAGAGTTGAGATTCAGGAAACCTATTCCGCATATCAATTCAAAAATGATTCTGTATGTCTTTATTGAGGCACAGATGAATATCCAAGATAAAATCGATGAATTGTTTGATGAACTCGATGTTTACTATAAGATGATCTATGCTATTCCCGGTGACGATTTGGAAGATGGGTATATCGTACTTTTAGCTGAACCTGATAATGAAACAAAGGAAATTTTAAAAAAGCTTGAATTTCAGCAGGTTAAATCTGATTTATTTATTCTGGATTTTAAATCCTTCTTTGAGATACCTGAAAATGAGATCGAAAAAATAAAGAAAAGGTATCTTGATAAATTTAATGCGGATATTAACAGCAGAGAATATAAAAACAGAATGCAGTCTATTGTCGCCTTGTGGGAAAATATAGCTATGAAATATTCTAAAATAAATACAAATTTCTTCAGAAAGTTTGGAATGTTTTATTTTGAGCCAAGTGATTCGATTATTTCTGATGTTTTTAAAGTGAGCATTTTCTTAGCAAGAAATGAAAATGATTTGGGATTATTTGCAACACTTTTATATAGAATTGGCATTGAATCGGTAGGGGGAAATGCCCAAAAACGATTCCAGGAATTCCATTATAGAGTTAGAAGAAATGAATTTAAATCAAAGAAAGAGGCCGATGCTCATCTAAATAAAGTGTTTAAGAGTAATATATTCTCTTCACAAATAAAAATATTGAGGAGTTATTATATCCATATAAATTTTGATGATGATAACAATCCTACCAGGGAGAAAAAGGAAAATAAACTCAAACAATGTTTGAATGTACTTGATATAGAACAGTTATATAATCAATATGATTATTACCTGCTTGAAAAAGCAATTCTAAAAAATTTTGATGGGTTTTTAGACCTAATCTTTTCAACATTTAAATTAAAAGAATAAAATCTGTAAAATGTTAGCTAAAAGAATAGAGTATAATAACAAGATTTATTTTCAATCTTTTTCAGGTCACATTGAAGACGGGTTGAAAATCCTCAGGGGATATTGTGAAACAAAGAGAAATATAATTACTGAGTTTTGTAACAGATGGGAGATTTCAGCCGAACTCTTTTTAACCGATATTTTCCTTACTGTTACGCTTCATGATATCGGGAAATTAACAAATGAGTTCCAACAAAATATTTTGTTGGGTAAGAAGACAAGCCGTCATCCTCATTCTTTGTTTGGGATTCCCATTCTTCTGCAAATTCCCTTTTCAGAAAGGTTGGCTCCAATACCGATTTTATGTATTTTAGGTCATCATTCACAATTGCATAAAAGTATTTATAATGGGTATAATATAGATAACAGGGTAACATATCGCGATACTGAGATACTGGAATTTATTAATCAGGGAATATCGGGACTTTACAAAGAATTGAATTTTGAAAAATTTTTCAATTTGCCCGTTATTTCAATTGCCTCGTTTGATAGGTGGTCAGGGATTCAAATACGTGAAAAGTTTATTGAAAAGTATTTAAGAAATGTTGAGGAAAGATACAAAACAAAAGCTATATATACTTACATACTTTCAATCTTGCAATTGTGTGATGACTATAGCAGTGCTAATTTCAGATTATTTATTGAGAAAAATAGACCTGAGAAGGAATCACTTGATTCAGTATTAAATAATCCATCAGATTATGTACTTGACCTAAGTGTAACGTCCGCAGAGTTTCAGCGAAGAGTTTTTGTTAATTTCAAACCTCATCCTTTCCAGGAAAATCTTGGGAAAAGCAAAAACAAATTCTGCTTCCTATTCGCACCATGTGGCCGGGGAAAAACTGAGGCCGCTCTTTCATGGGCTTTTACCCAGAAGGAAAAATCAAACCGGGAAAAGATAATATTTGCCCTGCCGACTCAGGTTACATGTAACTCAATGTTTGAAAGACTAATAAATAAATATCGGTTTGGCAGGGAAAATATTGGGCTATTCCACGGCAAAAGTTTCATCTCATTAAAATACTTCGACGATGAAAACAATGATAAAAATGAAGAATCAGAATTGAAAGGTTATGACGCTCTAAAAGATGAAGTTTTTAAAGGTAATGTGTTTTTTAAGCCGGTAACAGTTACCACAATAGACCATTTGGCTTATTCTTTTGTTCATGGATTTTCACAAGCTGATTTTGCATGCGGCAATCTACAGAACTCAATTATCATCTTTGATGAAGTACATTATTATGAACTGCATACTCTTAATATTCTCTTAAGACTTTTCCAGATTCTCAGAAAATTACATATACCACATCTTCTGATGACAGGAACCGCTCCCGATTTTTTATTAAAGGAGATGACTAAATTAAACTATCATTATATTGAAGATAAAGAAGGATTATCGTTTCAACAATTCAGGATTATAAAATCAAATGATACGGAGGATATGGATAATGTATATCAGTCTGTAATGGCTGATTACAAACATGGTAAAACCATTTTTGTTATTCTCAACCAGGTAAAATGGGCCCAGACTTTCTATTCGAAATTGCGCGAAATGTTATCAGAAGAAAATCCTAATGTCCTTCTTTATCATAGTAAGTTTATATATCGTGACAGAGTTAACAAGGAAAAGGAAATTTACAGAAGAACAAATTCAAAACCTTGTATACTTATAACAACACAGGTTATTGAGATTAGTCTTGATATTTCATGCGATGTCATGTACACAAATATAGCTCCTCCTGACGCTATTGGGCAGAGAGGTGGACGTTTAAATCGTTCAGGCCGTACATATAGGAATGGAATAGAATATGAGCTTAAGCTATTCTCCGTAAAAAAATGTCTTCCATACCCTGAGGATATAATTGAAAAATCATTTAATCAATTTTCGGATGGAATTTATTCCTACAGAAAAATAAAAAAAATATGTGACGCTGTATATAATAATATTGAGTTAAAAAATGACAAAAGATATTTTGATTTCTTTAAAGAAAATATTCTTTTTGGCAATCATCATAAAGATGTTGCTTATGGTGATGATGAAGGAAAATCATTAAAAATCAGGGAAAGTGATTTTCAGGAAATAGATATTGTTCCATCCAGAGTATTTGAGGAGGCTCAGGAAAATTATTTAATTGGAAAAACAAGATGGGAAGAATATGAAATGAAAATTCCATATTATCATTTTCGTAATAACATTAATGGTTCTAATGATATTTTCCAGATGCATACTTTCGGCAACAGGAATATCCTGGAATGCAACTATGATTATTCCTATGAATTTGGAATAGATTATACAAAATTCTTTCAACGATTTTGTATACTGTAAGCCATGACCGGAACAGAGATATCATATTTTTTTATCTGCCAAAGGAAGCTGTGGTTATTTGCCGCGGGATTGGAGCAGGAGGATAATTCGGAGAATGTGAAGATAGGGAAATTTGTATCTGAAACCACTTATGAGCGGAAAAAACATGAAATAAAGATTGATGATATTGTAATCGATTATTTCGATTTTTCCACCGGCATTCTTCACGAAATCAAAAAGAGCAGACAAATGGAGGAGGCCCATATCTGGCAAGTGAAACTCTATCTTAAAAAACTTACCGAAAAGGGAGTGGAGGTAAAAAAAGCGGTTCTCGATTATCCCCTGCTCAAAAGAACGCAGGAGGTCTTTCCCGAAGCGGGTGACTTCCAGAGGATTGAGGAAATAGAAAGGGAAGCCTCGGCGATAAAAAACCTTCCCGCTCCTCCCCCTGTGATAAACGCAAAAATCTGCAAAAAATGCGCCTATTATGAATTGTGTTACATATAACCCTTCGGCTCCGCGGGGGGCCGGGCAGGAATGAAAGGAGTTAAATGAATATAAACAGGACTGGTAAATTATGAAAAGAAACTATTATATTTTTTCGCCGGGAAGATTAAAACGGAAAGACAACACCCTCTATTTTGAAGAGTTTGAGGAAGAGCAGCCGGAGGAAATAACCAGCGAAGAGGAAAACTCAGCCTCCCCCGACCTTGAGGAGGCGCCCCGGAAACTGCCCCGCAAACCTCTGCCTGTTGAGGATATAGCATCCATTTATTGTTTCGGCGAGCTGAATTTTAACACAAAGTTCCTCAATTTTATCAGTCAGAAAAATATCACGCTCCATTTTTTTAATTATTACGGTTATTATACCGGCAGTTTTTACCCCCGCGAACCATTTAATTCGGGCAAACTTCTCATAAAACAGGCGGCGCGCCATAGCAATATGAAAGAAAGAATGAAACTGGCGAGGCTATTTGTTTTGGGCGCGGCGAATAATATAAAGAAAAACCTTCAGTATTATAATAACCGTGGAAAAGACCTCGTTCCGATAATAGAAAGGACCGATACAATAATTAAAAAAGTTAAAACCGCCGCCGAAATCCATGAGCTTATGGGATATGAAGGCAATATACGGGCCGATTATTACCTCGCCTGGAACCTGATTATCGACCAGGAAATAAATTTCACTAAAAGAAGCCGCCGTCCTCCCTCCAACCCGGTCAACGCTCTTATTTCATTTGCCAACGGTATGGTTTATTCCACCGTTTTGAGTGAAATCTATTCAACGCAGCTTAATCCTGTTATAAGTTTTCTGCATGAGCCGGGAACAAAACGGTTTTCACTTTCCCTCGATATCGCCGAAATATTCAAACCTCTGCTGGCCGACCGCCTTATTTTTTCCCTGCTCAATAAAAATATGCTCAAAGAAAATGACTTCGATAAAAACCTTAACTATTGTTATCTTAAGGAAAAAGGAAGAAAAGTATTCCTGAGGGAATATGATGAAAAACTTAAAACGACCATCAAACATAAAACACTCCGCCGTTCAGTCAGCTACCGCAGGCTGATCACTCTTGAATGTTACAAGATAATCAAACATATACTCGGCGAAAAAGAATATAAACCATTTAATATCTGGTGGTGATAGTATGTACCTGATCATTGTTTACGACGCGAAACCAAAAAGAGGAGCCAAACTTCTTAAATTCCTGAGGCAGCACATGTTTTGGGTGCAGAATTCCGTATTTGAAGGCGAACTTACAGAAAGCCAGTTTAAAGTTGTTATATCCGGGGTAAAATCTATCATCAACCAGGACTATGATTCCATCATTTATTACAAATTCGACTCGCAAAACTACACTGAAAGAAAAGTTATAGGGGTTGACCACAATACCACCGACTTTTTCCTCTGATTCGTCGTACCCCCATGGTTTTCGCGTCACCGGGGGTCGACGAAAAAATGCTCTTTGAAAACTTGAAATAACGCCCGAAAAAGCCTATTTTTCGGCGGGTTTTAATCGTACTATTATAGAATTGAAATGAATATCGGAGACAATGTCAAATTTTTCGGAAGAGCGTTTTAATCGTACTATTATAGAATTGAAATGGCTTTTTTATCAGCAGGAAGAATCTTGCCATCCTGGTTTTAATCGTACTATTATAGAATTGAAATTGATAGTACGCAATCCCTCGTTGACAGAGGTGGATATGTTTTAATCGTACTATTATAGAATTGAAATCTTATCTTAATGGTAGGTGCGGGACTGTTCTTATTGTTTTAATCGTACTATTATAGAATTGAAATCTACTCGCAATAATAATAATCGGAGTCATCATCAAAGTTTTAATCGTACTATTATAGAATTGAAATATGTATTTCCGGGATTTCCGGGTGCATCCCTGTATTGTTTTAATCGTACTATTATAGAATTGAAATACAGCCCTCGGGTATGGCTTAAAACTGCCCTCTTTTGTTTTAATCGTACTATTATAGAATTGAAATTGAATAGGCACATTTTCCATCGTATTTTTCATATATGTTTTAATCGTACTATTATAGAATTGAAATGTGGTTCAACAACGACTACAACGATGATTTATCCTCGTTTTAATCGTACTATTATAGAATTGAAATTCTGCTTAAAGAACACCTTCACCCCCGCGGCCTGCGTTTTAATCGTACTATTATAGAATTGAAATCTTTTTTTACCTTTTTTATCTGCATCCATAGCTGCTGTTTTAATCGTACTATTATAGAATTGAAATGGAGAAAGTTGACGCTGTTCAGCAACTTGAAAAGAGTTTTAATCGTACTATTATAGAATTGAAATATGTAATATTATTCAAGTCAGAAGGGGTCTGGAAAAGTTTTAATCATACTATTATAGAATTGAAATCCGCGCTGTCGCTCGTTGTTCGTGTCTCGTTCGGCCGTTTTAATCGTACTATTATAGAATTGAAATTTTTTTATGAATAAAATAGCGTCGTTTCGATTTATCGTTTTAATCGTACTATTATAGAATTGAAATTGAAAAAAATGATTTTTATGTTTATCGCAATGCTTCGTTTTAATCGTACTATTATAGAATTGAAATGAGATTGAGCAAGGCGGCAACGTCAGCGAAAGCGGTGTTTTAATCGTACTATTATAGAATTGAAATTTATTCCGGTCATCGAGTTCAACGTATAAGTACTTCGTTTTAATCGTACTATTATAGAATTGAAATTATGTTGCTTCATTAGGCGTCGGTCACGTAATTAAGAGTTTTAATCGTACTATTATAGAATTGAAATCGGTATAATCATCATCATCCACAACAATTCCAAGCAAGTTTTAATCGTACTATTATAGAATTGAAATCGGTGTATTCGCGAAAGAAGCGCAGGAAGCATTTGGTTTTAATCGTACTATTATAGAATTGAAATGGCAAATCGCTTGATATTACAAATGTCACGGAATCTCGTTTTAATCGTACTATTATAGAATTGAAATCCGGGCGGATTATAAGGAAAAGGAATGATAGATATCGTTTTAATCGTACTATTATAGAATTGTAATCGATTTATTCATTTCGATAAAACCTTATGTGACGATGTTTTAATCGTACTATTATAGAATTGAAATCTGATTAAAATCGTTCTCAAAGCAGAGGGCTTTCCAGGTTTTAATCGTACTATTATAGAATTGAAATGGGGGAAGGAACCGGGAAGGAATTAAATAACGCCTGGTTTTAATCGTACTATTATAGAATTGAAATGGCGATTCGGCAACGGTTTGGGAATAAGAAGGTTGTGTTTTAATCGTACTATTATAGAATTGAAATCCTGCCTTTGAACTGATATTCTCCCTGAATCATGCGTTTTAATCGTACTATTATAGAATTGAAATAAAGAACTAAGAGAGCCATAGAGCTCGGTAAATTAGGTTTTAATCGTACTATTATAGAATTGAAATTCGTGCTTATCTCTCTGACCTCCTGAACTTTTTCGTGTTTTAATCGTACTATTATAGAATTGAAATTGCGTATGCGGCGCCAAGCCACGGCCCGCCGATAAAGTTTTAATCGTACTATTATAGAATTGAAATCTGTGTCCTGACTTATAACTATGCCTAACCTTTTTGCGTTTTAATCGTACTATTATAGAATTGAAATTAACCAGTCCGTTTCAAGGATATCATCTTTATAATAGTTTTAATCGTACTATTATAGAATTGAAATGCGGGAGCCGGTATTTTGAAAAAACAGGTCCCTTAAAGTTTTAATCGTACTATTATAGAATTGAAATATAACGGGGCCTTTATGAAAGATTCGTCGGTTAAGAAGTTTTAATCGTACTATTATAGAATTGAAATGTGAATTGAAATACATCATCACTTCCGGCTGAGGCTGTTTTAATCGTACTATTATAGAATTGAAATGAAAAAAATAAGGTAGTTCTTATCAGGAAGAAGAAACGTTTTAATCGTACTATTATAGAATTGAAATGTATTATTCAAAAGATCAGGTTGTAGATGCGATAATGTTTTAATCGTACTATTATAGAATTGAAATGTTTATTGATCCACCCCCACGCGGGAGAATTATCCTTGTTTTAATCGTACTATTATAGAATTGAAATACCATGTTGACTCCATCCGAATAATCATTCAATTTCAGTCTTAATCGTACTATTATAGAATTGAAACGTCAATGAATGGTGAATGGTAAATGATGAATTATGAATGTCTTTTCAAGTTTTTGTTTTTATTCATCATTCATAATTCACAATTCATAATTCTTGCCGTACTATTTTGAATTGTTTTTATAGCAGTGAGCGGTTAGTGGAGAGTGAAGATTAAATTTCAAGGTTTTATTCTTTTTCATTCGTAATTCCTAATTCGTAATTCTTAATTGAATTAGTCGTACTATTATAGAATTGAAACGTCAATGAATGGTGAATGGTAAATGATGAATTATGAATGTCTTTTCACGTTTTTGTTTTTTTAATTCATCATTCATAATTCACAATTCATAATTCTGGCCCCGCTATTATAGAATTTTCTGTAGGACAGATTTGCAATCTGTCCTAACCGCCTCGTGGAGATATACTACTTTTTAAAAAATGTTCAGTGCCGAGACGCATCTGTCCCAACCACATCGTTGGGGTGTACAACTTTTTCAAAAAATGTACTGCGTTGCACTGCCCCTCCTGGACAGAATGCAATTCTGTCCTACAGAATTCTATTGATTATTGACGTAGAAAGAGTGCGGGGATTTTTTATTAATCGATATTAAAAAACTTCTGCTCCAGAGTCAAAAACCTTGAGTAAATTCTTAAAATCACAAAACTTTCTTGTAGGACAGATTTGCAATCTGTCCTAACCGCCTCGTGGAGATATACTGCTTTTTAAAAAATGATCTGCGCCGCGGCGTATCTGTCCTAACCCACCTCGTGGAGATGTACAACTTTTCAAAAAAAATATTCTGCGCCGCGCTGTCCGTCATGGACAGAATGCAATTCTGTCCTACAGAATTCTATTGATTATTGACATGGAAAAAGCTCGGGGATTTTTTATTAATCGAACTTGAAAAGACTTCTGCTCCAGAGTCAGAAGTTCTCAGTAAATTCTTAAAATCACAAAACTTTCTTGTAGGACAGATTTGCAATCTGTCCTAACCGCCTCGTGGAGATATACTGCTTTTTAAAAAATGATCTGCACCGCGGCGTATCTGTCCTAACCCACCTCGTGGAGATGTACAACTTTTCAAAAAAAATATTCTGCGCCACACTGTCCGTCCTGGACAGAATACAATTCTGTCCTACAGAATTCTATTGATTATTGACGTAGAAAAAGCTCGGGGATTTTTTATTAATCAATATTAAAAAGACTTCTGCTCCAGAGTCAGAAAGAAACCTTGAGTAAATTCTTAAAAACACCAAACTTTCTTGTAGGACAGATTTGCAATCTGTCCTAACCCGCCTTGTGGAGATATACTGCTTTTTAATAAATGATCTGCGCCGAGACGCATCTGTCCTAACCACCCCGTAGGAAGTACAACTTTTCAAAAAAATATTCTGCGCCACACTGCCCGTTCTGGACAGAATGCAATTCTGTCCTACGGGGAGGGGGAAGTGGTTTATGTTTTTTTGGGGAGGGTGAAATAAAATCTGGAGCCTTTTCCCGGTTCGCTTTCAACTCCCGCTCTGCCCCCGAGTCTCATGGTAATTCTTTTAACGATCGATAATCCCAGTCCCTGCCCGCTGATCATCGATTCATGCTGTTCGAGTCGTGAAAATTCAAGAAAAAGTTTTTTATGCTCTTCGGGGGGAATTCCTTTACCGTTATCCTTTACAAAAAATATTTGCTCTTCATCATTCTCGTAAAATCCCAGTTCAACAAGTGGCGGTTCCCCTCCATATTTAACCGCGTTGCTGATGTAATTAACCCAAACCTCCTCAATCCATTGGGGATGACCGTAAACTTCAGGAAAATTTTCCGTTCTGGTTATTTCGGCCCCGCTACTCTCAACAATTTCCCGCAGCCTGATAAGGGAATTTTCAACAGCCTTGTTCATATTCATTTTAATGATCTCAAGCTGCTTTCTTCTTCTGATACTCGCCAGCATAAGCAGGCTGTCGACAATGCCGATAAGATTGGCCGAAATCTGCGAAATCATCGCAGTAAATTCTTTTTTCTCACGCCGTGTAAGTTCCTGATCTTCATCAAGAAGCAGATTAGCCAGTCCCTGCAAAGAGGCCAGGGGATTTTTCAGGTCATGCGCCACAGTTTGCGCGTAGGTTTCAAGTTCATCAAGAGCGTTTTTTAACCGGGAAATATCATGCAGAAGAATAACGCTGCCGGCATAATCTTCCGCTTTATCCTGAAGGCGGGAAATTGTCAATTCGAATGCTTTTCCATTTTCCTCATTCCTTATTTCCCTTTTACCCTCCGCGTTTCCTTTAATTTTCCCGAGCCATGAAAACTTTTCATCAATTTTATATCCCGATATCTCTTCAGGTTTGGCTTCCAGAAGTTTTTCCGCGCATTTGTTAAACTGAATGATCCGGTCCTTGTAATCGGTAATAATAATACCCGAATTCACTTTATCGAATATCACATTATGAGCCACCGGAACAATATCGAGAAAACGGTATTTTTTCATCAGGCGCATAAAAACCATCCCTGCCAGCACAAATGTAAGCGGCGTGGGATCGTAAGGGGGTATGATATTGCTTCCGGTTATATAAGAGAGATTGGGAATAGTGATAATCGACACCACAATAGCGAAAGGGAATAACTGGCTGCGGAATCTGTCGGTCATTTTAATCATCGCGGAAAAGAGAATAACCGCGCCGGTGAACAGCAGAAAATATCCATAGCCGACCCACATATAAAAACCATACCCGTAATCTTTGGTAAAAACCAGAAGATCGCCGTTATCTACAAGATAATAATTTGTGTAGAACATCTGATGCCAGTCAACGGTAAAAACGAGCGCGAGTGTAATTACAGGTATAACAGCAAGCAGTAATAAATTTCTTTTATTAAGCAGTTTTTCCAGGTTGATATACTCTATGATAAAAACAAGCCAGTAATAGGCAGCTCCGCAAATGCCGATATATTCGAAACGTAGCATAATAAGTTTCCAGCCCATTCCGGTGTTAAAAAAGCCCAAAAGATAGGAAAGCGACCATATACCGGTGGAAAGCGTAAGCAGGGAAAATGACCCCGATCCCCTCGCGGGCCTCATCCTCCACGCCTTATAGGAAAAGAAAAAGGAAATTACAGCCGCGGCCAAATATATCAGCGCATAAGATGTAAACTGCCAGTCGCCCATAATGACTTAGTCAGTGACCGCGAATTTTCTTAAATTATTCATTTCACCAGTTATTTGTAAACAAAAAATTATTATATAAAATAAATCAGAACCGGACAAGGAATATAATCACAATATTATTTTCAGAAAAATAATTTTTTTATTATTGTTGACAGGAAATAATATTAAAGGAGAACCACTAAAAGTGGAATATATTGTTATAATCCTGGCAATCATTATTGCCCTGGCTGGCATTTTGGGATGTCTTTTACCCGTTTTGCCCGGACCCACACTGGGGCTTTTATCGCTTCTCGGAATTCATTTTTTAACTCCAATTGATATTGACCATAATCTTCTCTGGATTCTCACGGCGCTGACCCTGCTTGTTTCGGGACTCGATTATATACTCCCTGTCTGGGGAGCGAAAGCAGCGAAGGCAGGCAGATACGGAATATGGGGTTCAATAGCCGGAATGATTGCGGGCCTGCTTCTCTTCCCCCCTTTCGGTGTTATTATCGGCGCTTTCGCCGGTGCTGTTATCGGCGAAATTTACGCGGGGAAACAAAATAAAGAGGCGTTAAAAGCTGGCCTGTATACCTTCCTTGCCACTCTGCTGGTGATGGTCTTAAAATTATCGCTCACCTTTTGGTTTGTCTGGCTTGTTATTACCGAAAGTATCAGTTTTGCCTTTGGATAAAAGAAAGGAGGGAATCCACATAATATTGATACCAAGCCTTCTTCTTATTGAAACAAGCAGAGAAATGGTCCAGTAAAAAGATCCGCCGAGATTAGCCAGCGCGGCCCCTTCAATCCCCCAAAGGGGAACAAACAGAAGGTTAAGCAGCAGAAGTATTACGATATTCCAGGTCACCAGTTTCATAAACAACTTTTCCTCACCTGTAACCTGAAGTATATAACCACCGGCTCCGCTCAGCACTTTAATAAGCTGGGAAATACACAATATAATTATAATTGTTTTTCCCGCTAAAAATTCGACGCCGAGAAATCCCAGAATAAAATCGGAGGCGAGAATAATCACTATAATAATGGGAAATGCCGTTAAGTATAATATTTTCGCGCTGTAGTAAACCGTTTTCTGCATACCTTCTTTATCGTCCGCGCCGAAAAGCTGCCCTATTTTCGGCATGGAGATACTGTTGACAGCCATCAGAAAAACCGAAGCCGCCCCCGAAAGTCTGAATGAAATATTATATATTCCGGCGTCAGCTTCCGCCATAAAAATACCGATAATTATTGTATCAACCCACCCTTTAAGATATTTCAGCAGATCGGCGGCAAAAAGGGGACCCGCTGTTTTGAATAATATCCCGGTAGTATTTTCTCCCGATGAAACAGCCGGAAGCCTGGTTATATTAAAATATAAAATTACCGAACTCGCGACAGCGAGGAAATAACTGCCGAGAGTATAAGAAATTACAGCGTTATAGGGACTGTCATAAAATAAAGCGAGAATAAGAATGACCACCAGCGCCGCCAGGAACCGGAAGAAAAAATCAAATGCCACATAAAGACCTATTTTTTTAAGCGCCCTGAATACCTGTGAATTATGCCCGATTATTGTTACGGGAAAAACGGCGAGAGCGATGATCTTAATATGGGGAGTGAGTCCGGGTGAATTAAATATCCATTCGGCAATAACAGAAGGAAAAATAAAAAGCAAGAGTGTAATTAAAAACGCGGATGGGATGATATAAAAAAATGTGCCGGAAACCAGTTTTTTTATACCGGAAATTTTTTCTTCCTGTCCGGTCATCCGGCTGATATGGCTTAAGAGGGATTTATTCAGACCGAGACCGGCAAAAATGGCGGCGACTCCCATAACGGTAAAAGCGAGAGTAAAACTGCCCCATACCTCCGCGCCGCCATAACGGGCCACATAAATGGCAAAAAGATAACCTGAGGCGGTGCCTGATATTTTCAGTATAAACGCGCTGGCCGAACCGGTTATCACCTCGCGAAGATGAAAATTTCCATTTACCCGGTCATAGATATTAAATAACTTTTTTTTCAATACACCCGCGAATTTTTTTTCAGTGTTGAAATATAAAATTAATTACTCAATAAGAAGCAGGCTGAATAAAGAAAAATCCGCGCGGGCGGATTATCTTTCTTTATTTAGTATTATTTCCGCTATTCTTTCCGCGGCGTTTCCATCCCAAAGCGGAGGCACACTTCCCTTCATTATTTTACCCCTGGTTATGTCAAGCGCTGCCTTTTCAGCAGCTTCAAGATCATTGCCCAGAAGCTGGTTGGTTCCCGACTCCACCGTAACCGGTCTTTCGGTCGAATTTCTTAATGTTATACACTGAACCCCCAGCCAGGTAGTCTCCTCCTGAATGCCGCCGCTATCGGTTATCACCAGCAGGGAATCTTTTACAAGGGTTATAAATTCGATATACCCGACCGGATCGGTTAGCAATACATTAGCTGAAACTTTTTCGAGCAGATCAAATTTTTCCAGACTGTTGCGTGTACGCGGGTGCACCGGGAAGAGAACCGGTATCTCTTCGGCCACATTATTCAGCAGCGTAACAAGCTTCAAAAGCTGCTCCATGTTATCCACATTCGAAGGACGGTGAAGAGTAGTAACCGCGTATTCTCCTTTCCTGAGAGCAAACTTTTTGAGGATGTCTGATTCTGATGTTTTTTTAAGGTAATAAGCCAGGCTGTCGATCATTACGTTGCCGGTAAAGAAAATTTTATTTGGGCTGATTCCCTCATTCTTCAGGTTTCGCAGCCCGCTTTCTTCGGTGACAAAAAGATAATCCGAAATAGTGTCGGTCAATATTCTGTTTATTTCTTCCGGCATATCGCGGTCGAAACTTCTTAGTCCCGCCTCAACATGAATGATCTTTATTCCCATTTTAACCGCGGTCAGGCTGCACGCGATAGTCGAATTGACATCACCGACAACAAGAACCATATCAGGTTTTTCAATCAATAAAATTTTCTCAAATTCAACCATAATGGCGGCTGTCTGCTTAGCGTGAGTTCCGCTGCCGACGCCAAGATAATATTCGGGGCGCGGGAGCCCGAGGTCTTCAAAAAACACTTTCGACATTTTTTCATCGTAGTGCTGCCCTGTGTGACAGATTAAATGGTTGATTTTCTCTTTATACTTATTAAACGCCCTGTGTAAAGGAGCGATCTTCATGAAGTTTGGACGGGCTCCAACAACAGAAATTATTTTTTTCATCGAAATTCCGTAAAATTATTTTTGTGGCAAAGGTAAAAGAATGATAAAACAGGCCCGCTAAAAATTATAACGGGCCCTTAAAATTTATCAGGCAAAAAACTCTTTTACACTCTCAGCCACATAAGTTACCTGCTCTTCGGTAAGGTGGGGATACATTGGAAGAGAAAGCCCTGATTCGGCAAGCTTTTCGGTAACCGGAAAATCACCATATTTATAACCAAGATCGGCAAAACATTTCTGAAGATGATTAGGCACAGGATAATGCAGACCGGCGGCCACACCTTTTGAGCCGAGGAATGCCTGCAGTTCATCTCTGTATTCATCTCTTTTTTTACCCTGCGGCGGATTGACCTGAATAACAAACAGATGATATACATGTTTGGCATAAGGCATTTCCTGAGGCAGCTTAATTTGTTCAACACCCGAAAGTAACTCTTTATAGAGGGCGGCTGCTTTTCTTCTTCCTTCGGTCCACTTTTTTATATAATTCATTTTTACACCAAGAACAGCTCCCTGAATTCCTTCCATCCTGTAGTTATGTCCCATAACGTCATGATAATACTTGGCGCTCTGACCCTGGTTTCTTGCCATATCAAAAATATGATCAAGTTCTTCATTATTGGTGACCACCGCGCCTGCTTCGCCAAAAGCTCCCAGGTTTTTACCGGGATAAAAGCTGAATGAAGCCGCTTCGGCAAGTCCGCCAACCCGTTTTCCTTTATATTCGGCAATATGCGCCTGGGCGGCGTCCTCAACCAGAATGAGGTTATGTTTATCCGCTATTTCTTTAATCCTGTCCATATCAGCCGGTTGGCCGTAGAGATGAACAGCGACAATAGCTTTTGTTTTTTCAGTGATCGCCGCTTCAATTTTTTCAGGATCAAGATTATAACTATCCTCTTCGCAGTCAACAAAAACAGGTTTAGCGCCGCAAAGTGTCGCTCCCCAGCAGGTAGCGATAAATGTATTCGCCGGAATAATTACTTCATCGCCGGCCCCGATTCCAAGTCCCCATAAAGCCAGATGGTTTCCATCGGTGCCCGAACTTACTCCGCGGCAGAATTTTACCTGGTGAGCCTCGGCAAATTTACTCTCAAATTCATTAACCGGTTTTCCCATGATATAGGCAGTGTTGTCAAGAACATTCTGAATAGCTGAGTCAACTTCTTCTTTGATTTCTTTATATAATATCTTAAGATCTAAAAATGGAACCTTCATATACTATTTCCTTACTTTTAACTGATTGTCCTGTTGTTAAGCAAAAATCATTTGACTATGCAATTTAATAATTCCTCAATTTTCAGGCAGTATTTTTAAAAGTTTTTTGTGGTAAAAAAACGGGGATATTTAATGGAATGGGATAAAAAAAGCCCCCGGATAACCGGGGGCGTAAAATTTATTTCTTCATAAATTCGGCAATTGAATCAACAACAAATTTGATCTGTTCATCTGAAAGTTCAGGATAAACAGGCAGAGCGAGTGATGATTCGGCAGCGAAGTTAGCGTTCGGATAATCAGCATCCTTATTATTAAGTTCAACAAAACATTCCTGGCGGTGGAAAGGAACGGGATAATATATTTCTGTGCCTATCTCTTTCTCTTTAAGGAAGTCTTTCAGTCCGTCACGGTTTTCAATTCTGATAACATACTGGTTATAAATATGATGATTTTTATGACCGGTTTCTTCATAAACCGCTTTAGGCAGCAATACCTTGTTGTTTTCATCAAATGAAAGTTTGCCTGTTTCTTCGGCAAGTCCGGCTTCGATGAAAAGTTTGGTATAAAGGTCAGCGTTTTTGCGTCTGCCTTCCGACCATGAATCGAGAAGAGGAAGTTTTATTGAAAGAACAGCAGCCTGAATAGCGTCGAGTCTGAAGTTACCACCGATAATTTTGTGATAATATTTTGGTTTTCCACCATGAACACGCTGAATTCTGAGTTTTTCACCAAGTTCAGGATCATTGGTTACAACCATACCGCCGTCGCCGAAACAACCGAGGTTCTTGCTCGGGAAGAATGAGTAGCAGCCGATATCGCCGATACCGCCGACACACTTACCATCTTTATACTGAACGCTTATAGCCTGGGCGCCATCTTCAATGACTCTCAGGTTATGTTTTTTGGCGATCTCCATAATCGGTTCCATATCGGCGCTCTGGCCATAAAGATGAACCGGTACGATAGCTTTTGTTTTATCAGTTATTTTTTCTTCTATTTTTGCCGGATCGATGTTAAAGGTAACAGGATCACTATCAACAAATACCGGTGTGGCATTCATCCTGGCAACAACACCGGCGGTAGCGAAAAATGAATAAGTGGGAACGATAACTTCATCACCCGGTTTGATGTCAATTGCCATCAGGGCTATAAGAAGCGCGTCGGTGCCTGAAGAAACGCCGATAGCATATTTAACACCAAGATATTCGCAAATCTGTTCCTCAAGTTCTTTAACCTTCGGTCCGAGAATAAAATACTGTGATTCAGCAACATCAATCAATGCCTTGTTGACATCTTCTTTAATTGTCTGATATTGCGCTTTAAGATCTAATAACGGGACTTTCATCTTTGACAATCCAATTTAGTTTATAATATATAAATTAAATATTCTTTTCACACAGCTCCTCTTCAGGAGCCGTAAACTTATTCAACTTCGACAACTATATTATCAGCGAGTTTATATTTTTTACCTGATCTTTCGCAGCTCGCGAAACCATTTTCATCGAATGTAAGTCTTTGACCAGCTTCACTCATCCAGCCGATAATTCTTCCCGGGTTTCCAACCACGAGGGCAAAGTCAGGTATATCTTTTGTTACAACAGTTCCGGCGCCGATAAAAGCAAAACGGCCGATTGTTGTTCCGCAGACAATGGTTGAGTTGGCGCCGAGAGAGGCTCCTTCTTTAACCAGGGTTTTAATATAATATGCCGCTCCAACCTGGGGATATTTGCTGCGCGGGTCTTTAATATTGGTAAATACCATTGAAGGTCCGCAAAAAACGTAATCTTCCAGAGTAACGCCTTCATAAACAGATACGTTGTTCTGGATTTTTACAAAGTTTCCGATTGTTACATTGTTGCCGACATTGACATTCTGTCCGAGAACACATTTTTTTCCAATTTTCGATCCTGACTGAACATGGGAAAAATGCCATACTTTTGTTCCTTCATCAATTTCCACATTGTCATCAACAACCGCATAATCATTTACATAATATTTTTTTTCCATTGTTGCTCCATAGTTCTTGCTTTATTATTAAACATTTAATTTGGCTGAAGGCAGCTTTTCCTGTGCCATTTCGAGAATCCTGAGAACTTCCATCGCGTGACGGCCGTCAGTCAAAGGTTTCGTATCATTTATTATTGAATTATAAAAATGCATCTGCTCTTCATTTAATGGCATCTTTGTTTCAAATTCAACTACTTCATAGTCACCATCAAATTTTTCGAAGGTGCCATTTATATTTTTAAACCCTTTCGGGAAATATTTCAGTTTTTCAGTTTTTAATGTATCTTCAAAAACGAACATTCCTTTGCTTCCCACCACAATAAGTCTCTGCTCTTTGAAGGGATGGAGCCAGCTTACATAAATATGAGCGTTTACATTACCCGGATAGTTCAGGTAAGTAAGTGTAGTGTCTTCAATATTGCTCTGCAGAATGATTGCTCCATGCGCGTGAACTTCATTCGGGAAACTTTCGGTCAGATACTGGATAATTGATATATCATGTGGCGCGAAACTCCAGAGTATATTTTCTTCTGTTCTCAGCGCACCGAGATTTACACGGTTGCTGTAGATATACTGAAGGTTGCCTATTTTTCCGTTATCAATACATTCTTTAATTTTTTTCACGGCCGGATGATATAACAATACATGGCCCACCATAAGTTTCAGGTTCCCTTTTTCGGCGATTTCAATCAGTTCTTTTGTTTCGCCCGAATAAAGAGTGATTGGTTTTTCGACAAGAACATTTTTCCCCGCTTCCAGAGCGTCTTTGGTAACCTGGTAATGAGTTTCGGCAGGTGTCGCCACTATCACGGCGTTGATGTCATCATCTTTTAATACATCATCAACATTTGTAGTAAATTTAATTGTGTCCGACAAAGTCCTTACTTTCTCTTCAGATGCCGGGTTAAAATCACATACTACAATATTTTCTTCTTTAACCAGCTTATGAGCTGTTCTCACATGATTAAATCCCCAACGACCGCAACCAATTATTCCAACTTTAATTCTTTCCATCATTTTTTCCCGGTTAATGTTAAAAAAACTTTTAAATATATCATCTCTGTAACTATATAATTCTTACTGTTAAATAAATTCCGGTACTACTGAAATATAAAAAACATACTTAAATTTATCTTTGTTTTATAACATGAAAACCTGCGATAGTATAGTATTATCTCAGTAATATTACCTTATAAAAACAAAAAATTATTTAAGAAACGGATCTGTCATCAAATTTTCTTCGATTAATTTTTTCAGTTCTTCCACCGATAAGAATTCAGGGTTTGTTCCGCTGTCATAACTAAAACCAAGTTCACATTTTTTACCCGGTTTATTATAACTTTCTTTTCTGAATTTCTCTTCATCCCATAAGGGAGTGGAAGGAAGAATAACAAAATAATCTTCAAACTCTATAGTATTTACCGCGTCAGGTCCGGTAATCATTTCTTCATGAACTTTCTCACCAGGCCGGATGCCTATATATTTCACTTCACAATCGGGGGCCACTGCCTGAACCACATCATTAATTTTATAGGAAGGAATCTTCGGAACAAACAATTCACCTCCCCACATAAGGGTGAAACATTTAAGCACAAAATCGACACCCTGCTGAAGTGTAATATTAAAACGGGTCATTCTTTCGTCTGTGACAGGAATTACCTTTTCATCTCTTTTTTTCATGAAAAAAGGAATGACTGAGCCGCGGCTGCCCATAACATTTCCATAACGAACAACCGAAAACTTGATCTCTTTTTTTCCTTTGTAGTTATTAGCCGCGATAAATAATTTATCGGAGGCGAGTTTTGTGGCGCCATAAAGATTGATAGGCGCGGCGGCTTTATCGGTGCTGAGCGCTATTACCTTGCTTACTCCCTGCTCGATAGAGGCGTTTATTACATTCTGACCGCCGATAATATTGGTCTGAACAGCTTCAAAAGGATTATATTCACAAGCGGGAACCTGCTTAAGAGCGGCGGCATGAATAACCGTGTCGACATCTTCCATCGCTCTTATCAGCCTGTACTGATCTCTCACATCACCAATTGTATATTCGAGAATATCGGAATACTGCCTGAAATAGGGACTGTTCTGCATCTCGAATTGTTTTAATTCATCACGGCTGTAGATAATGATTTTTTTTGGCTCATATTTTTCCAGTACAGTGGTAATGAGCTTTTTCCCGAACGATCCGGTTCCACCGGTTACTAAAATTGTCTGATTTGTAAACATTCTATATTCCTGTTTAAATTTATCTGTCAAAACTAATTTCATCCTAAAACTGAAGCAGCGCTGTTCCTATAGAAAGACCAACGCCAAATCCGGCCAGCAGAACTTTGCTGTTTTTTTTAATTCCCGGCATCCCAATCACGTCGGCCAGCGCGATTGGAACCGAAGCCGACACAGTATTTCCGAGATGGTCAATATTTCTGTATACTTTTTCATCCGGGAGACCAAGAGAACTTGTAAGTGAATCAAGTGTCAGCTTACTGGCCTGATGAAAAATATAAAGGTCTATGTCTTCGGTTGTAAGAGAATTTTTCTTTAATAATCTTCTTACAACCGGCGGCACATCATTATTTACAAAATTCCATATCGCGTAACCATCCATCAATATATCATTATCTGAGCGGTAGTTATTATTTCTGTCTTTATAAATTACCGAGGTTTTTTCATTTTTGGGGTTTCTGATTCCACCCGCGGGTATCATAAATTTATCATGTCCGCTGCCAATAGTTTCAAATTCAAAATCAATTATCTTCCCCGATGAGGAATCAGCGGAAATAATCGAAACAGCAGCTCCATCGCCAAAAACAACTCTTGCCGAACGGTCTCTGTTGTTAATATATTTTGAATATGTGTCCGCGTTAACCAATAGTATCTTTCGCGCGAGTCCTGCCGATATAAATGAAGAGGCCATCGCTAATCCATATATATATCCGGAGCATGCTAAATTGTAATCATAAGCTAAAATATTATTTCTGAAATTGAATCTGTTATGTAATAAAAACGCGTTGGAGGGCATTATATAATCAGGACTCTGGGTGCAAAATATAATACCATCTATTTCATCAGGATCTGAGCCGTTGCTAAATAGTTCTTCACAGGCTTTGCAGGCAAGGTCGAGAGCGGTTTCATCGGGGCCCGAAACCCGTCTGCTGTATACCCCTGCTTTCGTCTCTATTTTGGGCATGTTCCAGTCAGGATTTTCCCTGGCCAGCTCTTCATTCCGAACTTCATTTTCAGGCAGGTGATATTTAATAACCGATATTCCAGCGTTCATAATTATCCGCTCTTTTCTACCCGGAAATATTTATTAGTGAATCATTTTCTATCAGATCGATAAAATATTTAATTGTTTTTTCCAGACCTGCTTTAAAATCTGTCTCGGGTTGATAACCGATAATATCGCGCGCCGCCCGGATTGAAGCGAATGAATGTTTAACATCACCCGGTCTGGGATTTTTATATATTGGAGAAATCGTTTTGCCAAGGTAATCGGAAATTAGTTCAACAACCCGGTTTATTGTTATTTGTTCATGACCCGCGCAATTCAGCACTATGCCCGATATGCCGTCGGCAAAAGATGCCCGGATATTTGCCTCAACCACATTATCAACAAAAACAAAATCGCGGGATTGTTTTCCATCTCCGTAAATAACAGGAGAAATATTTTTTATCGCGGAATAAATAAACCTCGGAATTACCGCCGAATATTCTGAAGTGGGGTCCTGATTCGGTCCAAAAACATTAAAGTACCTTAAGGTAATTGTTTCCAGCCCATATAATTGTGAATAAACCTCGCAATATTTTTCCGCGGCCATCTTTGAGACCGCATAAGGAGAGGCCGGATTAGGAGGCATGGTTTCAATTCTGGGAAGATCGGGATTATCGCCGTATATTGAGGATGAGGAAGCCATTACAAACTTCCTCGCCTTATTTTTCACGGCAGCTTCCAAAATGTTGATCGTTCCGCCCACGTTCACTTCATTGGTAGTAATCGGGTCGGCAATTGACCGCGGCACAGAAGGTAGCGCTGCCTGGTGAATGATAATATCAATCCCCTTTACAGCTTTCTCAGCTATATTCAGGCTGCGGATATCACCTTCAATCAGTTCAATATCATCAATTACCGGGGAGAGATTTTCCCTTTTACCGGTGGAAAAATTATCTACAACTCTGACATCGTATCCGAGATTAAGCAACCTGGCGACAATGTTGGAGCCGATGAAGCCGGCTCCGCCTGTCACCAAAAATCGTATTCTGCTCATTATGCCTTAATTATTTTTTCGCTCTCAATACCATGCTTTTTGAACGCGTTTCTTGTATCCAGAATCAAGGAAGCATGCTCTTCAATAAGCTTGTAATCATAATCATCATGATCGGTGCTTAACAGAACTATATCGTAAGAACTGATATTTTCAGCAGTTAATTCAACCGATTCCATTGAGTACATATATTTCCTTGTTGCGGGTAACTTGGGAACGAAAGGATCATTGTAATCAACTTCGGCTCCTTTAAGACGAAGCAATTCAATAAGCTTGAGTGAGGGGGATTCCCTCATATCATCTATATTCTTTTTATAAGCGGCGCCGAGGAGTAATACTTTCGCGCCGTTAAGTGTTTTTTTCTGTGTATTCAATCCTTCCAGCGCTCTTTCAATTACATAATAGGGCTGGAATGTATTTATTTCACCAGCGAGCTCGATAAACCTTGTATGGATATCATATTCCCTGGCTTTCCAGGTTAAATAAAAAGGATCGATAGGAATACAGTGCCCGCCAAGACCGGGACCGGGATAGAAGGGATGATAACCAAATGGTTTTGTCTTCGCGGCTTCAATTACTTCCCAAATATCGATATCCATTTTATCGAATACCATTTTAAGCTCATTAACCAGGGCAATATTTATTGAACGGTAGATATTTTCAAGTAATTTGGTTGCTTCGGCAGCTCTTGTCGAGCTGACAGGCACTGTCTTTACAATCACCTGGTCATAAAGTTTTGTCGCTACTTTTACGCAGTCCGGAGTTACACCGCCAACCACTTTTGGTATGGTGGAGGTTGAAAAATCGGGGTTGTTCGGGTCTTCTCTTTCAGGACTGAAGGCGAGATAAAAATCCTCTCCCGCTTTAAATGAGCTTTTTCCGGTGGCGACCATATGCTCGCTTTTGGAGTTTTCAAACATCGGCAGAAGAATTTCGTCGGTAGTTCCGGGATATGTTGTCGATTCAAGAGCGACAATCTGTCCGGGGCGCAGATATTTTGCGATTACTTCCGCGGTGCTGACTACATATGACATATCAGGCTCGCGATGTTCATCAAGGGGTGTCGGCACACATATTAAAACAGCATCCATCTCAGGTAATCTCGAAAAGTCTGTGGTTGCCTTAAAATAACCACTCTCAACATTTGATTTAATTACATCTGATGGAATATGTTTAATATAGCTTTTACCGGCTGTCAGCGCATCAACTTTTTTCTTATCAAGATCAAAACCAAGAACATTAAATTCTTTCTTCGAAAATTCCAGACCCAGAGGCAGACCAACATAACCTAAACCAATAATACCTATTTTGGCAGATTTGGACTCAATTTTGTTAATAATTTCCATGTAATAATACCCATTGTTAATATTGTAAAATGGATGCAGTTCCGCAACCAAAGTCTAATAAAAATCCAGACTTTCACTTTTAATAAACTTCAAATGGTTAAAAAAACCAAACTGTAAGTTAAGCAATTTTGTATAAAAAATAAATTTTTAAAACCGGGAATAAATCCTGAATGATACAACTCACATTAAGAAATCATTATCTTTATTCTTTGCTATCTGTCAGTTTTAAAATAACCGATTGTTTTTCTTCTTTATAATTTGATTTTTTGTTGGAGGAAGCTTCACGGAACAGGTCGAAGAGAGTTTTTTTCTCTTTTTTATCCTCTCTCTCTTCAGTCGATTCTCTGACAGATGTTTCCGCTTTCAGTCTGAATTTTTGCGCGGCGGCTTCTGAATCAGAATTTCCAAGCCCCAGGGCATTTTTCAGAACTTTTATTTTTTCCTCCCTTATACCGGTATTATTAAGGTCGGCATTAATTCCAACCTTGCTGAAGTTTTCCCCTCTGCCGGTTTTATCTTCACTTATACTTTTTTCCGATGTAGTGTCCGGAAGCTTTGGGGATGGTCCATCGCGCTTTTCATCAGAAATCGGTGTATCAATAAAATTATCATCAAAAGCGAATAGAGCGTCAACAAAAATTTTATCATTCTGATATTTCGCTTCAATCGCCCTCATATCGGTGCTGTACACTTCTGAAAATATAACTTCATCCTGTTTCATTTCTTTGGTTATAAGGCCAACCTGTTGAATTTTAAATCGGAACTGCTCAGGATTCAGATCAAATTTGAGGTGTTTCAAATCTTTCAGGGCAAATACGGGGTCAAAATAAACCAGTTCTATGACCCCGTTAATTTTTATGAAATATCCATATTTGGTTGTAAACGCGTTCAGCCTGTTCACATTGGTTTTAAGACGGTAAAGAACTATTTTTTTCGCCGCGGGAAATTTTACAATCTCGCAGACTTCAGGATATGTTATTCTTTCCGGTTTTTTTACTTCAGCAGATCCATCAATGTACCAGAAATTGTTGTCATAGTCGAATCTGTTCAGAGAATAAACAATTATATCTTTACTTCTCCGGCCAAATGTTTCAAGCAGCATAATTTACCAAACCTATTTTGCCCAGCGTATCACTCCCAGTTCAAAAGGATTAATCAGAAGTTCATGTTTTGGTAATATTCGCAGGGTAAATCCAAAGCTGCCGGTTGTGTAACAATCAATTTCTCCCCGGTAATTATATACTCCCGATTTATTACCTACACATTCCATGGTAATAGCGGAATTTGTGTTAGCTTTCCCCTGGTCATCAATTTTACCAAAATAAATCTGAACTTCAACATCCTCAGGCTTCAGATCGCCAAGTTCTACCTGAGCGTTTATCACATAACTTGATCCAACTTTCAGATCATCATTATTAGTATTGGAAACAATCTTTTTGAAGTTGACTTTGTTCCAGCCCGAAAGAAGCTTTTCTTTCCAGGCGGTAAAAGTGATAGCTGTGCTCCAGTCTTTCTCCATCAGATATTTCCGTTTTTCGGAAGCCTGAATATAAAACTTTTGAGTATATTGAGCAACCATTCGGTCGGTATTAAAATAAGCTCCAAGGTTTTTCATGGACGCTTTCATCATTTCCAGCCATTTCCTGGGAAGTTTATCTTCTCCCCTGTCATAAAAAGTGGGGACAATTTCTTTTTCAAGGGTATCATAAATCTGACTTGTTTCAACTTCATCCTGGTAATCGAGATCGGCATATTCCTCACCGCTGCCTATTTTCCAGCCGTAAGAACTGTTATATGCCTCATCCCACCAGCCGTCAAGAATACTAAAGTTCAAACCGCCGTTGGCGATTACCTTCATCCCCGATGTTCCGCTCGCTTCGAGAGGTCTTCTCGGATTATTCAGCCAGATATCACAACCTTCCACCATATAGCGGGCAATATTCATATCGTAGTTTTCGAGGAATACTACTCTTTTGCGCAGGTGTTCCTGCTTGGCTATAGCAACTATTTCCTGAATAAGCCTTTTTCCCTCTTCATCGCGGGGATGCGCTTTACCGGCGATAATTATCTGAACAGGCAGATCAGGATTTGCCAGGATACTATATAGGCGTTCTACATCCCTGAAAATAAGCGTCGCTCTTTTATATGTAGCGAACCGCCTCGCAAAACCGATTGTAAGAGCGCCGGGATTTAATATCTCTTTGGCATAGCTGATATCCTGCTGCGAACCGCCGCGGTCAATTATCTGCTTCTGCAGTCGTCTGCGGGCAAAAGCGACCAGGCGTTCTCTTCTTCTTTCGTGGGTTCTCCACAATTCTTCATCAGGTATCGCGTCAATTTTACTCCAGCTATCAGGATTATCAGGGTCCATTCTGAATTTATCACCAAGATACCTGGATAACAGTTCCTGCATTTCACTGGAACAATGTGAGGTGGTGTGAATGCCATTTGTTACATAATCTATCGGTATTTCATCGAAAGGAATATCATTAAATCCTATCTTCCACATTTTCTTCGATACTTCACCATGCAGTTTGCTGACCCCGTTTACAAAACCGGCCATGTTCATGGCGAGATGAGCCATATTAAAATCGCCCGGGTCTTTACCTTTAATTATTGTACCGAGACGATAAAAATCTTTATCATTTAACTTCAGCTCTTCACGGTAATACCGGCCAAAATAACTTTCCATTAGATTATTGGGGAATACATCTATTCCGGCAGGAACGGGGGTATGGGTTGTAAATACGTTTGAATAAAAACCTATAGTCTTTGCTTCCTCAAATGACATATTGTGCTTTTTGATCAGATAACGAATTCTTTCCAGCGAAAGAAAAGCTGAATGACCTTCATTCATATGACAGATAAAAGGTTTGATCCCCATTTCATGAAGCGCTCTTATACCCCCTATACCAAGCAATATTTCCTGCTGAATCCTTGTTTCATTATTTCCGCCGTATAAAGCACGGGTTATTTTTTTATCATCGGGATTGTTCTCTTCAATATTTGTATCAAGCAGGAAAAGAGGATTTCGGCCAACCTGTATTTTCCAGATCTGGAACCAGACTTTTCGTCCGGGGAAATCCAGCGATAATTTTACCGCGTCGCCATTCTTGTCTGTTACAAGAGTCATCGGCTGATTATGAAAATCGGTGAGCTGATATCTCTCCTGCTGCCAGCCGTCAGCGGCGAGATATTGCTGAAAATAACCTTCCTTATAACATAATCCTACACCAACCAAAGGAATACCGAGATCACTTGATGATTTCATATGATCTCCCGCAAGCACTCCCAAACCTCCGGAGTAAATCTGAAGACATTCTGTCAATCCAAATTCAGCGCTGAAATATGCAATATATGGATCGGGATTTTCATTATATTTCTTTTCATACCAGGTAACTTCCTGCATATAAACGTTAAACTGAACATAAACCCTGTTCATGTGCGATAAAAATCCGTAATCATTTTCAATCTGCTTCAGCCTTTCCTGACTGATCGTACCGAGCAATACAATCGGGTTATGATTTGATTCTTCCCACAATTTACTATCAAGACGGCGAAATAGCTCGCGCGCTTCATAATTCCAGGTCCAGTAAAGGTTATATGCTATTTCCCTCAATGGCTCCAGTTTATCGGGGAGAGAAGGCAATACATTAAAAGTTCCGACGAAATTGGTCATCATTTACTCCGAAATGGTAATAATTTCTATTTAATCAACATTGCTAAATAGGATTTTATGATTTTAAATGCAAGTACCTTTATCACCTTACTAATTATATATATTTTTAGCGTATCTTAGGCTAATGTCACTTTTTAACTTATTTACTACTCCGATATGCTTATAATTTCTATTTATTTTAGGTATACTCATATTTTGCCTGAATTATTTTAGTCTGCGGTATATTTTCTTTGCTGTCAAATTCTGCGGTGAATTTACAATTATTTAAGAAATAGTTAATAGCCGCTTAATTGCTGTTTACGTATATTTGTCCAAAAACAGATGTTATCAAGAGAACAAGATGGACTTCGAGAAATATTATAACGAAATATTAATAAACCTCGGCAATCTTAACCATGAAATAGTGAAATACGGGCAAAAAACAGTTGTCGAAAACACAAGGCTCCTGGAAAAAATAATACTTCTTGAAAAAGAAAACAAAGAATTAAAAGAGGAACTACAGAAACTCCGACAGGTAAAATATCTCGTCTCACCTAATTAATCTGACGTATCATATCGCCCTTTTCCTTAAATTCAGTTATATTGCTACTTTATTTTCCTGAGATAAGCAGACTATTTTGTAAACCAAAAGCAGATAATATGAGCTATTTTATTACAATTATAACCGGACTAATACTTGGCTCCATTCCTTCCGCCTGGCTGCTCCTTAAAAAATTTAACGGCAAGGATATCAGACAGGAGGGATCGGGTAATGTTGGAGCAATGAACGCGCTCGAAGTATCATCTTCTAAACTGGTGGGAATTCTGGTATTTCTTTTTGATTTCATTAAAGGATTTTTACCTGTATTTATCATAATGAAGTTATATCCGCAAAACTTCCTGTTGCAGGCAATGGCCCTGGTATTTGCTGTCGCGGCGCATTGTTTTAATCCCTGGCTTAAATTCAGGGGAGGCAGAGGACTCGCCACAGCCGCCGGAGGTTCTGTTTTGATATCACCGCTGCTGCTTTTTTTGTGGTTAATTCTCTGGCTTATTTCATTTATTTACAAAAGAGAGATGAGATTTTCCAATTTTACCGCCACCCTTCTTTCCGGAGCGCTGATTATTTACACTGCCGATATTTTGTATAAATATTCTGTTCCCCCGGCAGATAGTCCGGGAACATATTGGATTACTTTGAATATAATGCTATTGATTATTCTTCTTCGTGTTACCGGACCATTTATTGATTTTTTTAAAGAAAGCAGAAATATAAGGAGAACAGAAAATGAAACCGACTAAAACAATTCTACTTTCATCTTTGACAACAGTGGCAATTCTTCTGCTTGCTTATATTTTTTTCAGATTCAACCAGGAAATTCCCGGGAATCAGTCCAAAAGTATAAACGCCGATTATACGACCAGCGAAAAATCGGAGCTCAGAACTGTAAACCTGGACAGAAAACTTGACGCACTTCAGCAGATTGACCGTTCACGCAGAAATATTATCACCGAAACAGTTGCGGCAACAAGCCCTGCTGTCGTTGGTATTAATGTTACCGAGGTCAGGCAGTACCGCGATCCCTGGAGCGCCGATCCTTTTTTCAGGCACTTTTTTGGCGACAGAGTTTATAAACGGGAAGTTAAAAGTCTTGGTTCCGGCTCAATTATCTCAGATGATGGATATATTATTACCAATGACCACGTTGCCGGAACAGCGACAAAAATTATCGTTACCATGACAGACGGCACTGAATATGACGCCAAACTTATAGGCAGCGATCCGGTTTCTGATATTGCGGTTTTGAAAATAGATGCGGAAAATCTTCCCTTTATACCAATGGGTGATTCGGATGATCTTCTTATTGGTGAATGGGTTATCGCCCTTGGAAATCCATTCGGTCTTTTCGCGATTAATGATAAACCTACCGTCACAGTGGGAGTGATAAGCGCGGTAGGGATGAACCTCGGCGGAGTTGATGAAAGATATTATCTGAACATGATTCAGACCGACGCCGCTATCAATGGCGGAAACAGCGGAGGTCCATTGGTCAACAGCCTGGGTGAACTTATCGGTATGAACACCCTTATATATACCGCCGGCGGCTCCTCAGGAAATGTGGGAGTGGGGTTCGCGATTCCGATAAATAAGGTTAAAAGAATAATTGATGAACTTAAAGCTAAAGGTTCGGTTGACCGTGATTTCTGGACGGGACTAATAATTCAGACAATCGATGAAAAGATAGCCCGCTATTATGAACTGCCGAGCACAAAAGGGGTAATTATTACCAATATTGTCAGGAATTCACCTGCTGATAATGCCGGGCTTGAAGTTGGCGATATTATTTTGCAGGTGGGTAAATATAAAATTAATGATGATAATACGATGGTTGGTGTTTTATATGAATTCAGGGGCGGCGAAACTGTCGACCTGAAAATATTAAGAAATGATAATGTAACAACCAGGAAACTAAAACTGGAGCGGCGAAATGATTAACCGTTATACAAAGCCTGAAATGGGCAATATATGGGAAGATGAATTTAAATTTGCCACATGGCTCAAGGTTGAAATTCTGGCCTGCGAGGCAAGAGCTCTATCCGGCGATGTGCCTGATGAAGATTTGAAAATTATTAAAGAAAAAGCTGATTTTGATGTTCAGCGGATTTTGGAAATTGAGGAAACAACCAGACACGATGTAATCGCTTTCCTTACAAATGTTGCTGAATATGTCGGCCCGGCTTCACGGCATATACATTACGGAATGACTTCCAGCGATATTCTTGATACCACACTGTCATACCAGATGAAAGAAGCAGGCAATATTCTGCTGGCACAACTGAAAACATTCAAGACCGAACTCGCCGCGAGAGCCGAAGAACATAAAGATACTGTATGTGTGGGCAGAAGCCACGGAATACATGCCGAATCAACAACCATGGGCCTCAAATTTGCATTATGGCATGAAGAAACACGCCGCAATATAACCCGGCTTGAAAACGCGATCGAATCTATTGCGGTGGGACAAATTTCAGGAGCCGTAGGAACATTTGAGCATCTTTCACCCGATGTGGAAAAATATGTCTGCGAAAAAATGGAACTTAAACCTGCGCCTGTTTCCACACAGGTTATACAAAGGGACCGCCACGCTGAATTTATGTCTGTTTTGGCAATCATCGGCGCTACCCTGGAAAAAATAGCTGTCGAGATAAGACACCTGCAAAGAACCGAAGTTCTGGAAGCTGAGGAATATTTTTCCAAAGGACAGAAAGGATCCTCCGCTATGCCCCATAAACGCAATCCTATTCTGAGTGAAAGACTGACCGGTATGGCCCGCATCCTCCGCTCCAACGCTATGGCCGCTTTTGAAAATGTCGCCCTCTGGCACGAAAGGGATATTTCCCACAGCTCGGTTGAAAGGGTTATTATTCCCGATAGTTGTATCCTTCTCCATTATATGCTTGAGATTGCCACAAAACTGATCAAAAATCTTCTCGTATATCCTGAAAATATGGAGAAGAATCTGAATATTACACGGGGTCTGGTATTCTCACAATCGGTACTGCTCAAACTCGTTACAAAAGGAATAACAAGAGAAGAAGCATACAAACTTGTGCAGGAACCGGCCATGAAAGTATGGGCCGACAAATCCAAAAATCTCAAAGATGAGCTTCTCGCGTCGGATGATGTAATGAAGCTGCTGACAAAAAAAGAACTTTCTGAAATTTTTGACAATGAAAAGATGTTACAGAATGTTGAATACATTTTTAACAGAACCGTCAGAAAATAAACAGAAAGGAATGACGTGAAAATATTAAAATACGCCGCCGCCGCGTTAACATCATTATTTTTATTCGCCTGCGGCGGCAACGCCGAAAATCTTAAGCAGGGTAATACCGCTCCCGACTTCACTCTTCAGAATGCCGATGGAAAAGAATTCACACTCTCGGATTACCGGGAGAAATCTCCTGTCGTGATCTATTTCTATCCGAAAGCAAGCACCCCCGGCTGCACGAAACAGGCATGCGGCATAAGAGATGATCTTTCCAGGTTCCACGAAAACGGGATTGAGGTATTTGGTATCAGTGTCGATGGCAAAGAAGCGCTGAAAGAATTCATCGATGAATATAACCTCAATTTTACTCTGCTTTCTGATGAATCAAAAGAGATCAGCGAAAAATATGGAGTCCTTAACAAACTCGGTTTTTCCAGCAGAATTACATTCATTATCGACAAAGAAGGGAAAATAAATACAATAATGCGCGATGTGGATGTAACCACCCATGCTGATGATGTGTTTAAGATTGCCTCGGCGTTGAACTGACAAGAAAATTTTCCTACAATAAAAAAAGCCCTGCCGGTTGGGGCAGGGCTTTTTTTTATCTCGCGTCAAGCGCGTTTTCAAGTCCTAAAAACACTTTCATTTTTTGTTTAATCCATCCTCCCGTCACTTTAAGATCATTTATCACATAAAGAGCGGAGGGAAGCATCAGCAGGGTTAATATTGTTCCGAAAAGAAGTCCGAACGCCACCGAAACAGCCATCGGCACAAGGAACTGCCCCTGCTCACTCGTCAGAAAAATAATCGGCGCCAGGCCCACCGCTGTTGTAACAGTTGTCAGGATAATGGGACGGAACCTCGACTTACCAGCTTCCATTAAAGCGTCATTAATTTTTTCACCATTTCGTATAAGTTTGTTATATCTGTCCACGAGCACAACCGAATCATTCACAATTATTCCGGCAAGCGCTACAATTCCCAGGAATGAAAGTATTGAAACCGGTATATCCATAATATAATGGCCAAATACAGCTCCGATGATACCCAAAGGAATAAGGCTCATTATCAGTATTGTCTGCATATATGATTTCAGTAAAAACATAAGAATTGTAAACATAACAAGCAGTGCGATAACCATGGAATATGTCATCGAATTTATCATTTTGCCAACTTCTTCCGATTGTCCGCCATAAGATCTGCTTACTCCTTCAACCTGCGCGAGCACACCGGGAACAACATTGGCGTTTATTTCCTGAAGGACAACATTCAAATCATTTTTGGAATAGTCCATATTCGCGTAAACACTTACAAAACGCTCGCCATCTTCATGTTTTATTCTTCTTATACTTCGGCGGATTTCATAATCGGCAACCTCTTTGAATGGCACAAAACTTCCGTCGGGAGTGCGCATTTTAAGGTTTTCGATCTGACTGATTGCCACCCGCTCTTCTTTGTTAAAGCGCACCCATATTTTAACTTCATCCCTTCCCCGCTGAAGTCTCATAACTTCCTGGCCGTAAAAACCCTGGCGAAGCTGGTTTGTAAGATCGCGCAGAGTAAAACCAAGAGCTTTCCCTTTTGGTTTCAGGTTAACAATAAATTCATTATTTCCGAGAGGGGTATCATCTTTAATATCCTTAACCCCGTCAATTTTTTTCAGCTCTTCTTTCATCAGGTCCTTGGCTTTCATCAACTGGCTGTAGTCGGCGCTCTTAAATTTGACATTAATCGGGTCTCCGCCAAATACCCAGCCTCCGATGGTTATATTTTCAGCCTCGGGAAATGTGCCTATTTCCTCGGCAAGATTATCTGAAAATTCACCAATTGAATAATCCCTGTCAGCCGATGAGGGAAGCACGAAGAAAATATTGATAGTTCCCCCGTTCATCCATGAGGTGAAATTCTGGATAGGATCCATTTTCAGATTTTCATCTTCTTTCCATTTTTCTGAAAAAGCGAGTGATTTATCAATCAGTTCATACCTGATTTCATTGGCTATTTCAGCCGATGTTCCGGCCGGCATTTCAGCTTCTATCTTCGCGTATGGAGGTTCAAGCTCGGGGAAAAACTGAGCTCTTACATGAGAGCCCATAAATAACCCGGCGATAATTAAAATCATCGCTATCATGGAGGCTGAGGCCGCCCAGCGATGGGTCAATATTACCTGAAGAGTCGGGGCATAAACCCGGTTGGTTATAAAATTCACACCTTTATTTATCGATTCTCTTATTCTCGAGGGAAGACCTGTTCCGCGTGGTCTTATCTTTAACGCTTTGGAATGGGAGAGATGGACCGGCAATATAATAAAGGCTTCAACCAGGGAAAACAGAAGAGCGAAAATCATTACAGCCGCAATCTGCCAGACATACTTGCCAAGCATTCCGTAAAAGAAAAAATAGGGTGTGAAAGCCACAATTGTGGTTATCACCGAAATCGCTACCGGACTTATAACATCGAGAGTTCCGTCAATAGCGGCCCGGACCGGCGGTTTACCATACTTTTCATATTGTGAATAAATACTCTCCCCGATAATAATCCCGTCATCAACAAGTATTCCGATAACCATTATCATTCCAAAAAGGCTGAACTGGTTAATGCTGATATCGGTAACCCAAAGGACAAAAAACATACCCAGCAATGAAATTGGTATACCAAGCGCCACCCAGAATGAAAGTCTGGCATTCAGGAATACACCAAGTATAACTAAAACAAGAACAAGCCCGATCAATCCGTTCTGCGAAAGCAGGTCTATTCTTTCCTCCAGCTCATCGGTTTGCCTGATGAATGTATTAAACTTTATAAGTCCGTCATATTTTGCTTCATATTCTTTTGCTTTTGCTTCGGTAATTTCAACAATTTCAATCACATCTTCATTGTTATTATACATTACATTAAAGCCGACCGAACGTTTGCCGTTATATTCCGAATAAAAGCGATTTTCAGGCCACTGCTCTTTTACAGAGGCAATATCAGAAAGATAGATTTTTTTACCCCCGATGGTGGAAAAAACTTCTATCTCCTTCAAAGCGTCAGCCTGATATTTTTTATTGTAGGAACGGATAAGTATTTCCTCACGATCGGTCAGAACCGAACCGGAAGAAATATTCAGATTGGAATTTCTGATAGCCTGCGATATATCATCGATTGTCAGTTTATACCTGATAAGATCATCGGGTGAAACTTCCACAACAATCTCTCTCGATGGAATTCCCCATATCCTGAAGTTAGAAATTTTTCCCGTTCTTACGAGGTCATCCCTGAATTCTTCAACAATTTTCTTTAACGTAAAAAGATCATCAGGGCCATAAATTGTCATCATGATTGCCCTGCTCCACTGGGTACTCTGGTAAACGATAGGTTTTTCCGCTCCGGTCGGGTAAGAGTTGACTGAATTCACCGCGTTCTTCACATTCTGAATGGCTTTGTTCATATCATAACCGGGAGAAAACTCAATATCAATTGAGCCCCATCCATCCGAAGACCAGGAGTATATTTTTTCAATGCCTTCCAGTCCGCGCAGCGCTTCCTCAATTTTTATAATTATTCCTTCCTCAACTTCCACGGCCGAAGCTCCCGGGTAAGGAAAGTCAACTTCCACCTCTTCAAGCTCAAATTTAGGGTCAAGCCGTTTATTGAGATTTGAGAGGGCAAAAATTCCGGCAGCGCAAATTACAATCATTATCCAGTTCGTTACTACGGAATGTTTTATAAAATAATCAAGTACTTTTTTCATTTCATGTTTCCCTTTTAGTATACATTATGTCCTGTTAAGAAATGCCCCTCAGGCTGAGGGGCATAACAGCACATCTTACTTTACAGCCAGTGTTTCTTTCTTCTCTTTGGAATTTTCTTCTTTTTTATCTGCCACCTGATCACTCTCGGTTCTTACCTGCATTCCGATTATCGGTTTCTGTAGGATGGTTGTAACAAGTTTGGTATTCTGTGGCATGGTATTCTTAATAAGGATATCATCCCCCTGGAATGCCGCTATTTCAACTTTTTCCCTTCCGAGGTGTCCCTCTTCATAGGTAAATATATTGCCGTCGCTATCCACAGTGTGCCGTGGAACAGTGGCCACATTATTTAGTGTTATCCCTTCAATCAGCAGATTAACATAACTTCCCGGTAAAAACCAGGAATCCATTTTCGAATTTTTGAAAGTGATATAAACATTTACGGTCTGCGAATTTCTTTCAATCCGTGAATCTTTTCTTCTCAGTTTTCCTGTCAGACTCCTTTCGCTGCTTTTATCAGTATAAACCGTTACATCAGGGTCTGAGGAAAAATCTATCTGGTTATATTCTTCAACAAGCAATGGCACCGCGATTTCAAGGTTTTTAACGTCATTGATGGTGAACAAAGTCTGACCTGTTGAGACAAAACTGTTCTCGATCAAACCTTCCGATTTGATAATACCGTCAAAGGGAGCATTTACAATATGTTTTGTGAGTAGAATTTCCTGGTTTTTTACCCTGAAATATTTACTGTAAATATCTCTGGAACTGATCTTGATTTTTTCCTGTGAACTTGAAACCTCAGGCAATTCAGGAATATCTGAATTTATATCGAGCGATGAAAAATAATCAAGCCATTTTTTATAAACCTTATCATCTTCAATTTTCATCTCAGGCAGAATGGAAGCGACAGCGTTCATATAATCACTCCTTAAAGAGAATAAAGTATTCTCCACTTCACGGGTATCGATTTTTACAACCGTTTCCCCTTCTTTAACACCTGTTCCATCTTTCAGGTTATTAAGGGCAAATACAACCTTGCCTCCCGCTTCCGAAATAATTTTCAGCGAGCGCTGCGATTCAACCACTCCGTTTCCTTCTATCTTAAGGGGAATGCTGCCAAATTCAAGGTCCATAGTATTAACAAGTCTTACCTCCGGTTTAACATCCCTCTTATTGCTCTTGATTTCCGATGAACTTAAATAAAACATTCCAAGAAAACCCACGGCAATAATAACAATCACCAAACTCAACTTAAATATCGCGCTTTTTTTCATTTCCGCCTGCCTTTCATAATTATTATTCTTTTTGTTTATTCAGACGGTATGAGAGGAAAAAAAGTTACAAAACCGTACACTTATTTGCTGATTGTCAAATATTTACCAATTTTTCCTTCGTTTCATCCCAAAATAATCTTAATCGTAATCATAAACTGACAGAGCCAGAGACAATGAGGAATTACGAATTAGGAATTAGGAATTGACTTTCCCCAGGTATTACAAATTAATTATCATTCCGGTTTTTTGCGTCTTTAGCGAAAAGACCATCCAGAGGCAGGCCGGAATCTAATGTCAAATTTTACTGGCAATCAGATAAAAACTTTTCCTTTTTGCGTAGAATTTAACTCCTTACGGAGTAATCATAATCGTAATCATAAACTGGCAAGCCAGAGACAATGAGGAATTACGAATTAGGAATTAGGAATTACGAATTAGGAATTAGGAATTGACTTTCCCCAGGTATTACCAATTATTTATCATTCCGGTTTTTTGCGTCTTTTGCGAAAAGACCATCCAGAGGCAGGCAGGAATCTAATGCCAAATTTTACTGGCAATTAGATAAAAACTTTTCCATTTTGCGTAGAATTTAACTCCTTACGGAGTAATCATAATCGTAATCATAAACTGACAGAGCCAGAGACAATGAGGAATTACGAATTACGAATTACGAATTGGTTTTCCCAGGAATATATTTTGAATCGAATCTGCTTTGGAGAAGCAGCATTATTGCGGAACGTCCCTATGGGGTAGTAAAGAACAAAAAAATATAGTAAGGTCCCTGTAGGGGATCAACAGAGCTAAGCTAAGAAAAAGCTACAATCCAAACAGTCACCAAATATTTTCCCATTTTGCATAGAATTTGACTCCTTACGGAGTAAGCATAAGCGACTCCGAATGGAGTCGAATATTATTAGCCCCGGATGCAATCCGGTGGTTTTATGAGGGAAATATCAACCGGTTGAATAAGGTTAAAAAGGTTTTATTTTTATGGTGATTTATCTCTGCTACTAAGGTTAAAAAACAAAGAATAAGGTTTCTTTTTTCTTTGCGTCTCAGCGTCTTGGCCTGAGGAAAAACCTATTTCGATTTGGATTTAGATGGCAGCCTTTTATCCTGATAATCTTTTTTTCATCCATGTAGTCCCTTTCTGCACTTTTTTCCCGCGTCCATCAAAATTCCAGAAAAAATATCGCCCGTTTGAACAAGTTAATAAGATTTAGTTTAGTCGGGTAGTCTCCTACGCAACAAAGGAATCCAAATTTGGAAAAACACCAAATTTCAAAATTAACAGCAACAAAATAGCAGGGTTGATAACTTAACGAAAATAATTCAATGTTTCGAGAGCAGAATCCCCTCCCCTTAAGACGTTAAGGGGAGGTCGGGAGCACTGCTGTCAACTTAAGGGATTTTTTTACCGTCCCCGAAGGGGGCGAAGCCAAATAGCCACGGGGTGTTCCCGCAGGGAATTCCCCGTGGGGACGGATAGAAAAAATATACAATCCCCCATATTCCCGGGAACATAAAAAAGGTTTTGGGCTTAAGTTGACAGCAGTGGGTCGGGAGGGGTTTGATCTACCTTGAGATGTCAATAATCCTGAGAGAAGACAAAATATTCGTAAAAAAATGACTGTTTTTTTTCTCAAATATTCTTGTTGCCTGGAAGGTTAAAAAATCAAAAATCAGGTTTCTTCCTTTGCGTAAATTCGTCATTCGTAATTTCTTTGGTGGCGTTTATCCCACCTAAATCAACGAAATCCGCGTAATCAAAAAAAAATCTGCGGTCCTCTTTTTAATTGTTCATTGTTCAGTATTAATTTATTAATTGAAACCCTGCCATATTGTGCAGAATATGAGTTCTCAGAAAATACTCTTACTCTGATTCCCCACTCACATCTGAATCCTTTTTAACACTTTTACATCATATTGGCAATCAGTTAAATTTGCTATTAATTTGGTTGTAAAATCTTGACAAAAATTACTTTTTGCTGTATATTAGCACTCGCGAATGCAGAGTGCTAACAACAAATATAATAAACAATTACGGAGGTCTTAAATGGCTGATTTCAAAATCACCCCCTTAGGCGACAGACTTATTGTCAAAGCAAAGGAAGCTGAAGAAACAACCAAATCGGGCATTATCCTTCCCGATACAGCAAAAGAAAAACCAAGCGAAGGTGTTGTGGTTGCCGCTGGTAAAGGCAAAGTTACCGAAGATGGCAAAATGATTGAAATGGAAGTTAAAACAGGTGATACCGTACTTTACGGAAAATACTCAGGAACCGAAATAAAAATTGACGGTGAAGATTACCTGATAATGAGAGAAAGTGACGTTTACGGTATCGTAAACTAAAAAGTTTATAACAATAATAATTATTAACCGGAGGAAAAATGGCTGCAAAAATAGTTGAATTTGGCAGTGAAGCCAGAGGAAAATTGAAAGTTGGCGTTGACAAACTCGCCAATGCAGTTAAAGTTACTTTAGGACCTAAAGGAAGAAACGTAGTAATCGATAAAAAATTCGGCGCGCCTACAGTCACCAAAGATGGTGTTACTGTCGCCAAAGAAATTGAACTGGAAAACCCGAATGAAAATATGGGCGCCCAGATGGTTCGCGAAGTCGCTTCCAAAACCAGCGATGTTGCCGGTGACGGAACAACCACCGCTACCGTTCTCGCTCAGTCAATCTACGCTAACGGACTTAAAAACGTTACAGCAGGCGCTAACCCGATGGACCTGAAAAGGGGCATCGACCTGGCAGTTACAAATGTTATCGCCAGACTTAAAGAAATGAGCCGTGAAGTTGAAGGCCGTGACGAAATCGCCCAGGTTGGCGCTATTTCAGCTAATAATGATAAAACTATCGGCGAACTTATCGCGGACGCGATGGAAAAAGTTGGTAAAGATGGCGTTATCACTGTTGAAGAAGCAAAAGGCACAGAAACAGGCCTTGACGTTGTTGAAGGTATGCAGTTCGACCGTGGTTATCTTTCACCTTATTTCGTAACAGATTCAGAAACAATGAAAACTGTTCTCGAAAATCCTTATATCCTTATTCATGACAAAAAAATCTCCGCGATGAAAGACCTGCTTCCGGTTCTGGAAAAAGTCGCTCAGTCAGGCAAACCGTTGCTGATAATCGCTGAAGACCTCGAAGGTGAAGCTCTCGCTACTCTCGTAGTTAACAAACTGAGAGGCACACTTAAAGTAGCCGCATGTAAAGCTCCGGGTTTCGGCGACAGAAGAAAAGCTATGCTCGAAGATATAGCTGTTCTTACAGGCGGTACTGTTATCTCGGAAGAACGCGGTTACAAACTTGAAAACGCTACTGTTGAATATCTCGGAACAGCCGCTAAAGTTGAACTTGACAAAGATAATACCACTATCGTTGAAGGCGCCGGCAAAACTGAAGATATCCAGAAACGCATCAATGAAATCAAAGCCCAGATTGAAGTTACCACTTCAGATTATGATAAAGAAAAACTTCAGGAACGCCTCGCGAAACTTTCAGGCGGTGTCGCTGTGCTGAAAATTGGCGCTGCTACAGAAGTTGAAATGAAAGAGAAAAAAGCCAGAGTTGAAGATGCTCTTCACGCTACCCGCGCGGCAGTTGAAGAAGGTATCGTACCGGGCGGCGGCGTAGCTCTTATCAGAGCCATCTCGGTTCTCGATAGTGTTGAAGGTGAAAATGCCGATCAGAATACCGGCGTACAGATCATCAAAAACGCCCTGACCGAACCTCTCAGAATGATCGTTAACAACGCAGGTCTCGAAGGCGCTGTTGTTCTGAATAAAGTTCTCGAAGGAACAGATGATTTCGGATTTAACGCCGCTACAGAAAAATATGAAAACCTGGTTAAAGCCGGCGTTATCGATCCTACTAAAGTTACAAGAACAGCTCTTGAAAATGCCGCTTCAGTTTCTTCACTCCTTATAACAACAGAAGCTGTTGTTTATGAAAAAGAAGAAGATACTCCGGCAATGCCTCCTGCAGGTATGGACGGAATGGGTGGTATGGGCGGCATGGGCGGCATGATGTAATCATCCCCCCGCTGAACAATAATACCTGTTATAAATTTAAGCCCCGGCAACTCCGGGGCTTTTTTATATATCAAATTCATCAAGAAAATTTTTTGTGTCTTTGCAGGACAGATTCAGAAAATTGTGAGCCGGGGTGTGTCTGTTATTTTCCGGCGCGTCCGTCCTTGGCAAGGTCCATTTTATCTATAGTGTGTTTAACCACTCAAGGCGTTTGCGGACAGAATGCAATTCTGTCCTACAGAAAAATTACGATTTAATATGGAATTCGGTAGAGGTAAAATCCTATTGAATGTGGGGTAATCCTTGAGCTCTTTGTGCCTCCTTCGCGCCCTTTGTGGTTAAATCCCAATTCACAATTCATCATTCATAATTCACAATTCAATAAATACAGTGGCGCACATTTTCTGCGCGCCACTCAGGATATAGATTTAACTGTTATTTGAGTTAAAACTTTATTTCAAAAGCATCATTTTGTTTGTCTGGCTGAATACGCCCGCTCTCAGGTTATAGAAATATATTCCGCTCGCGAGTCCGGAAGCGTTAAAATCAAGCTCATAAGTTCCGGCAGACATTTCCTCATCCGCGAGAACCTTAACAACCTGTCCCAGCGAATTAAATATTGTCAGCTTCACATTAGACTGTTCCGGAATGGCAAACCTGATCTTCGTAGCGGGATTAAAGGGATTGGGATAATTTGCGAAGAGTTTATAATCTTCAGGCATCTCTGAATTTATCTCTTCCAGTCCGGAAGGCTGGCCGAAAAATTCAAATACCTTCTGCATAATGTTATTTCTCGCGCTGGTCGGGTAAACAGTCTCAAAAGGAAAGGCGAGATATACAAGAGCTCCTTCCGATGTACCGGAGGGAAAAACACCTTTAAATTTTACTCCTGCCACATTACTGGAAGCGGGAGCCGAAGCGTAATTAAGGATATTCTCTCCGCCGCCATAACCGTCAATCGCGTCGGGCCAGTCGATATCGATTGTGCCGTGGGTTCCGTCGTCGAAATTAAAATCGGCCAGACCGTCAAAGATTTCGCCGAAAATAGGAGTACAGGTGTAATATGTGCCTGAACTTCCGCCCGGAGCATCATCGACATATTTTGCCTTCAGGTAATTATTGTAAAAATAAATATCTGTTGAGGTCGGGTGGCCTGATTTCCCTTCCAGGTCCCATCCTATTTCAGCGCCTGAGACGAACAAATTTCCCCCGGCATTCAGATATTCTTTAACTTTATCCTGCTCATCAGGGTCAAATGTATCATCTGCCGTGCTTTCATCACCCAGTATCCATATAACATTCTGAAATCCCGTGAGGGTCACCTGCCCGCTGCTGACCATTTCATTCAGTGTATATGAAAAGGGAGCTCCGGCATTCTTCAAAGGATCGGCATAATATTTAACATAATCATACCTTGTATTAGTGCTGCGGTCAAAGCCGTTCACAACAAGGGTTTTGTGCTGACCGGCAGAAGGGACGCCCGCGAAAAGTTTATCGGTAACCGCCGACCAGCCTCTCTGGTTATATGCCCTTATTCTGAAATAATAAGGTACATTTTCGGTAAGTCCCTCAACAACAATATTATTTGTTGATGAAGTGGTGGAATCGGTAAAATTCACTCCGTCTATGCTGACAAGCGCCGTATAACCATCAGCGTAGTCAACCTGTTCACACATTACCAGAAGGGATGTCGCGCTCCCCCCTGTAACTCCGATAACCGAGGGAGTCGCAGGAACCGGGGCGAGCACATTTACAACATCACTTTCAACTGAATTTGACACATCCGACTCATTCCAGAAGCGGTCAAAAGTTGTGGCAAAATAATGGTATGTGCCGGCATAAAAAGCGGCGTCGGAAAAATCATCAAAATAGGAATATGGGGTCCAGCCATAAGCAATATTGATAATCTGATCTTCTGTAACATCAAGCTGGTCATCCTCCGATCGGTAAATCGCGTACCAGTGATCGCTGTTGATTGACTGATCGGGTGTGACCGTTATTTCATAAAGAAGAGAATCCACTTTGTTTAGAGCTACAGTCGGCGCTTCCGGCGGAGTCTGTGTGTAGATCGGCCTTACTTTGGTAAGCTGCGTAAAGAAATTATCCCTCGCGTCATCAAAATAGGCATGGTCTCTCCATGTCCCGTAGCTGAAAAACTGAAATCCATCCACCCATGTAACATTCCTGCATGTATTCACAATTTCGGTATGCCTGTACATAAGGTCATTTTCACTAAGTATATAAGAACCGGGCCCGACAGAATACAACCTTCCCGCCGCCAGACCGTTTTGAATATATGGAGACCAGTCGTTTCCCAAGACGGAAGTAAAACCTGAACCTGTAGTCCAGTGGTAATGCATGGGTGTCATCTGGTCGATGTATCCTTCATCAAACCATAAAGCGGCGTCCTGAAATACAACATAATAACCGTTCCAGCCGCTTGAGCCTCCCTGGCGGTATTTGCCGAGCGCCGCGGGTGATAAACGCACCCAGGGTTTTACAGCCTGGATTGAGTCATGCAGTGTTTTTACAAATTCGGTAACACCCCATCTGCGCCAGTCATCCCAGTTATTAAAACCTGTCGGCACTCCTCCGCTTTTGGGATGTTCGGAATCGTAGATATACCTTTTATATCCTTCCGGATTATCACCCCGCGATTCTTTTTGGGCGAGCATTTCACCATCAAGCAGCGATATCTGCTGTTCCATCGGGATATTCGGCCCCATATCATCTTCATCATATTCATTCCACCGGATGAAATCGAGATGAAGGCCATCTATATCATAATTTCTTACAATTTCCATCGCAACATTAACTGTATACTCCCTCACATCGGCTATTCCGGGGGAAGCGCACCTGTAAGAGGTCATATATTCCCCATCCTCATTTGTGCATATCCACTCCGGATGCAAATTCGCTATTGTGCCGCTAACGGTTGAAGATACATGAAAAACATTAAACCAGGCGTGCAGTTCAAGCCCCCTCGCGTGAGCCTGTTCTATCGCGTACTGAAGAGGATCATAACCGGGATAACTATTTCCCGCGTAATATCCCCAGGGTTCATAAGAAGAATTATAATAGGCTGTTCCACTCTGGCGCGCCTGCCATAATACGGCATTCATATTAGCCGTCACATGATTATCAAGTATCTGCCGGCAGCGTGCTTTATTGGTCTCAACCGATGACCCCGAATTTATATACTCCCAGGTGACCACCCATGTGGAACGCCATTCCTGGTTGTCGGTCTGACCAAAAATTAAAAAAGGTAATAAAAGAATGAAAAGAATAAAAGACTTACTCATTGCTTCCCCGCTGATTATTTTACATACTACATCTCGCTGATAATTGCGCCCGCAAAATCAGACAGAATCATCCTTGCAAATATAAGTAATATTAACTATAACAGTTCACAAAAAATTATTGCATTGTATTTGTCATCTCATTCCCGACCGTAAAGAATTGTGGGGAGAAATTGGATTGAAAACTGACAATTAAATGGTGACTTAATTTTTTTATGATAGAAGTTTATCCTTTGTTTTTGTGGTCCCCGAATTCTGTTCAAAAATTTCCGCGCCAATCCGAACTATCTGCTGGAAATTTTATTAGGGAATTCGATGAGGTAATAAAAACGAGTTCGATATAAACAATAATAGCATATTAAAGGATAATGCATCCGATAATATATCTGTCGAGTTTTTTCTTCATATTATCATTTTAAGGCAGACTGGTTACAATATCAAGCTCCCCCTCTATTTCCAAGAGAGGGGGTTGGGGGGTGAGTTCGGAACAGCTGATAAAATCCCTATTCTATTATATAAAGTGTTTACCCACCTTCACAAGAACCGACTCAATGTTTTCAATGACCTCTTCATTCTTAAATCTCAAAACACTGATCCCCAATAATTCTAATATGCTGGCTCTTTCCTTATCATTTTTCAGATGGTATTTATGATAATCCCCATCCAATTCGATTACCAGTCTTTCGGAATGGCAATAAAAATCGGCGATAAAAAATGATTCATTTCCTGTTATATCGTAAAATAATGGATGTTGCCGCAAAAATTTTCTGCCCATGAACCTCCTGTTACGAACTGTCTCCCAGAATATTTTTTCTGCAATAGTAGATTTACCGCGTAATTCCCGGCAAACGTTTTTCGCAATTTGTGAAAGCTCTCTTTTTTTGTTAAGACTCATTCTTATTTCTCCTTTTGAAAGTAAAATAAAAAATTCACACATTATATAAAGTAATTATTTTGAGTAGAATGAGAAAATGACCGACAGAAAAAATCAACTCTCCCCCCGGCCCCCTCTCTTAAAAAGAGAGGGTGAGTCTTTAATGTGGATCTTTGCCAGGATTGCAGAAAGAATTCAGGAATTGTTTTGACGTAAATTCTTGAAGCAGAGTGGTTATTTTAATAATTATCATTAATCGCTCTTTACTTAATTACATTTTTTTCAGTCAATTACCAAGGGATCGAATTATAAGAAAAGTTTGGCTGAGGTATGATAGAATATTATTGTTAATTGCCTATTTACTATACTCCTGTTGCTTGAAAGATAAAAATATCGAAGAAAAGATTATTTTGTGTATTTTTGAAATATTTTATATTTCTAGTGTTCTTCTGATCTTCCCCCTCACCTCACAACAAAAAACCGTCCCCCTGAGAATGAAACAAGATGGCAATCAATATTATCAACCTTTATACAGACAGAGGTTACTTTGCCATCTGTTATTTCCGGCTCTGTCATAAAAGGAGCATACTCATATCCATACTCACTGATACTATTCCCCCCGGTATGAGTGATTTTGTAGCAGCTTCCTGTATCATCCAGTTTTATTTCATCTGCAAATGACTCCACCGCGCTCCGGGAATATATATCCACCTCTTTGGTTATCCCCAGTTTATGGGATAGCAGCTTATCAAACTGGAGATGATACACCGAAAAATTATTGACCTTGCCCGGGATTGTTAAAAAGATGAGCGGTTTATCATCACTGACCACATCGTGGAATTCAGTTTCAAATTTGCTGATAATTTTATCCCCTTTTCCGGTCAGATTTATCCAACTGGTCTGGTTATAAATGTTACCCGCTAAATAAATAAGCGATATTGCCAATAATGCATAGGTAACATATTTTTTCGGCACATAATCGAATAACAGTAACGAAACAAACGCGATAAATCCCACGGAGGGAATATAAAGATACCACTTCATCAGAAGTCTGCTTGAAGGAGCGAGAGCGAGGATAATAAATAAAACAGAAAATACCAGAATTCTGTTTTTGTAACCTTTTTTAATCATAAACCGGGCGGCAAAAAAAATAACCGGAATAGCAGGAAGAATAAACCATATTAAATTAGCCCTGATAAAATCCTGAAAAATATTTGTGAAGACCGGCAATATCAGCAATCCTGAATAAAAAATATAATTTTTGATAACAGCCGTCAACCCGGGATCATTATTTGAAACGCTTACGGCAAAAACATTATTATCAAAAAGGATAATTCTCATAAGAATGATAAACAGGGTAAGCAGAATATAAGGCGATGTATTTAAAACAGAATCCCTCAGCCCCTTTTGAATTATAAAATATGAGCTGATAAATATTACCAGGGATATCCCGAAAGAAGTTTCTTTTGTAAGCAGGGCGCAGAGAAGCAACAGAAGTGATAGGAAATTCCATCTCCCCTTTCGTAAAAACATAATAACCGAACCGATATAAAAGCTGAAGAGCACACGGTCAAATAAGTCGGTATGCCAGATCACCGACAGATCATGCAGGGGAAATATCAGGAAAAGGAACGCGGCTAAAAGAGCCTTCTCCTTCCTCTTTTCATCTCTGAATATCTGACAGATGAAAATATATACAACCCACGAATTAAAAATATGGAGCAGGAAATTTATAATCCGGTAGAGTTCGGTTTTATAACCGGCCGCTGCCGAAATAATTCCGGCGGCAAGATTTCCCAGCGGACGGTAATAAATGCTGTCAAAATCCTTTTTCTCAAATACTGAGGCTAATTCACTGAGAGATTCGATCTTATTCCGTCCAATAAAATCGGTTTCATCGCTGAAAAAGCTGATATTTACCGTGGGAAGATAAATTACCGCACCCGCGACAAAAAGAAATATTAATGGGTATTTAAGAATTTTTTCTATCATGGCTCTCAAATTTACAGGAATCTGTTAATCATTGCAATATTTTCAAATGACGAGAGTTTGATATAAAAGATATAGTTAACACAATATTAGAATTCTGTTTGTATGCCTAAAAATATGTTCAGCAAACCGAAATGACACAATAATTTAATCAGAATTAGTAAGAAAATGTCATTCCTGCGCAGGCAGAAATCTAAATTAATTTGAGTTAAAACGATTTTTGCTATTTCTATTTTTTCATACTGAATTTATCTGAAATTATAACGATAGAACGCTATAATAAATATTTATTGAAGAGATTGCGAATAATATTTAAATAACTTTAGAGTATCAAAAACTCAAAGAAATATATTTATTCAGAAATTTTAGTCTTTTACAAAACGAAAACCTACTTCAAAGCTGGCAAATTCATTCCGAGCATAGGCGCGAGTAGAAACCTTGCTGCAGAAAGCATTTCTGATCCAGGCGCCACCTCTTTTAACCCGTTTTCCAAATCGTGCTCCCTTCGGATTTCTATTTGGACTAACTTTGTAATATCCTGATGAATACGAATCATTACACCACTCCTCTACATTACCACTCATATCAAAAATATCAAGTTCATTTGGGATTAGTAAACCTACAGGATGAGACATGTTTCCAGAATTAGCCTCATACCATGCGACCTTATCAATATTATCGCTCCCGCTATATTTATATGATTTACTGTTCATTCCACCTCTTGCGGCGTATTCCCATTCTGCTTCTGTGGGTAATCTGCCTCCTTTCCAATTTGAGAAAGCTATTGCACCATCCCAAGTTACGTTAGCAACTGGACATCTGGGATCGTCTGCATATTTATTTGCTTCAAAGAAAAAATGTAACCCGTTATACGAAACTGCACAAACATTTGGATCAAGATTAATATATTTTTTACCTTCGAAAAATCCATTGCTGTTAACGCCAATTGTATTAAGAAAATCAATATATTCCTCGTATGTAACTTCATATCTACTAATAAAAAAATCGTCCACCCAAACTCTGTGAACTGGTATTTCATCCTTCCTACCATCATTCCAAGCATCGCCCATATTGAACCAGCCACCTTTTACAAAAACCATCATCTCCTTTGATTTATTTTTATTTTGTACTACTTTCAGAGAGTTTTTAGTTTCTTCTATTAGTAATACTTCAATTAATGAAGGTTTCTTTTTATCAATGATAATATTGGTTACTTTCGTATAATACCCCGGATAAGAAGTCTCGGCGATATAATTTCCTGAGGGTAAGTCATTCATAATTTTATATCCTTTCCAGCGCATTATCTCTTTACCATCTTTTTTTAAAACAGTAGTTGCCTCAAGTGGTTGGACAGAAAACTGAAGTTTGCCGGTAAAAACATTCAAAATATAATTTCGATTAATTACTTCCCCTTCTTTCACATCAATAATATCTTCAATGGTTTGATAACCATCAGCGCTTATTTCAATTTTATGCTTTCCTGCAGGAAGGGCAATATTTTTGCTTCCCGAATAATTTTCCCTGTTTATCAGCAGTTTGGCATTTGATGGAGTAATATCGAAAATAATATTTCCGCTAATTTTATTTAGATTAAAAAGGAACTTATTATCTCCTTTTTGATGAATAACGATTTCTTTACCAACCTTTTCATGACCCGATTTTTGAATTTCCACCATATATATTCCCGGAAATAAAAAAAGAACCTTGTCTGTTATTCCCTTCTTAAAACCATCAATTATAATATCCGCATCGGAAGGAATAGATTTGATAGTTACTGCAACCTGCTCTAATTCCTCAAGTATGAAGTTAAATAATGTTGATTTTGGTGATACAAATATTTCTTTTTCCACTGACTGATAATTATCGGCAATGATTTTTATCAAATGATCCCCTGGTGAAAGCTGGTACGTAGGCCCTCCGGTACCAATTTTACCATCAATATATAAATTTGCATCAATAGGTTCAACAATAATATTAACCGGAATAAAATCAAGCTTTTTTTCCCCCGTTACTTCAAGCAGCCAAACCTGCGTACTCTTTAAATAAATACCTTCTTCAAAAAGAATCACTTTTAAAGGTTTATAACCAAGACAATATATCTCTACTACCCTTTCATCAGGAGAAAGAAATAGAACGTCACGTCCGGGTTGTTTATCGATTTTAACAATGCCATTGTTTGAACTATATGAAAATCCTTTCAGGTCTGTCACTATTTTCAATCCTGCACATATCTCTCTATTAATATCTCGCACATCATTACTAATAAACTCACTTTCAAGCAGAGTTGGTTTTCCAATTATTCTTAATTCATTCATTTCATCCTGAGCAATGAATGAGGTGAATGAAAAGACCATCAAACAAATAAATTTTCTTAGCATAATAAATCCTTTTTAATCAAAATCAGGTCATACTATTTCTTCCAGGATTTGTTTTACTACCTCTCATCTTATTAACTGCTCAACTAAAAAATAAAGTTTTATTAATTTACTGATTGAATCATCAAAAGACAATTCCATTTCAATATCCAGTGACAAAATTGCCTGAGAATTTATTTTCTTTTACAGAAAAATATTTTTTTTCTTATCTTATTTTAATGAAAGAAAAATTTAGTATTGTATTTTATTCTATTGTACTCTTGATATTTTTATCTCTGGCCGGCAATATTTCAGCCCAGGTAAGAGATTCCGCCTGTTGCCATATAACAATTGGCGCCGGCCCGGTTCAAAGTATTAATCAGTCCCCCCTCCACAGATACTGGGATCCGGAACCGGGACTTCATTTCTGGACAGAAATCCCTGTTTATATCGGAAATTTTCAGGCAGGCCTGTCATATATGCAGTTTGAAGCCATAAAAAAAACACGACCCGATTTCACAGGCATTCTTTTTTATTTTCAGTGGGAATATGAACTTAACCTAATAGACAGACTAAAACTTATTCCCGGGGTAAGGTTCGGTCTCTGGGATATGGATATTGAAGATGATGATTCGGGAATTAACGACGAACTGCTGAAAGAAAGGGAATTTTCAACCGGAATTTCAGCGGGCTTATTTTACCCTCTCTATAAAGATATCGGGGCTGAAATCACAGTAAATTATTTTACTATTCTTACTAAAAGAAGAATGGAAATAACAAATCTTAGCTTTAGTCTGACTTATTCCTTTGATACTCCTGAATGGTTGCGGGAAGTTTTGGAATGAAAGACAGAATAAAAATATTTTCAATTGTCCTGATTCTGGTTATCTGTTTTAGCAAAACATTGGACGCCCAGGTTATCTCAGGAGAAGATTTAAAAAACTTTGGGATTACCCGGCTGACAGATATCTTTTTTGTTACTCCACAGCTTTCGGCAACATCACTCGATGGATGTAAATGGAAATTTTCTTTTAATGATCTGAACATTTTTGATGACCAGAACTGGGAAGTATTTCTTGACGGCGCCAACTTCAAACTTCAGGGAATTGAATATAATGACCTTAATATGCTGCCTGTAAATATTAATGAAATTGATACCGTAAAAATTGTTTCTTTTCCTGTTATCAGAAATGGTGAATTCATTACATCAGGGGCAATTGAGATAAAAACAAAACAGATCGAAGATGGATTATTCACCTCGGCGGGATTCACTGCCGGCAATGAAACCGGCGATCCGGGACCGCTGCGTTTCAGCGGTTACGAATCAGCTAATGTCGATCAGATAGGACCCGACTATTACCTGATGATTAAATACAGGAAAAAGGGAATATCAGGCGGGATATCCATGAATGAACACATTCATCCCTCAACCGATCCCTATATTCTTGACAGACATGAAAAAATGCCATGGGAATTTGTTCATAAAAGAATGACTTCAGGCAGAATTTTTTTTAATATTAAAAACGGATCTGGTTATCATAATTTAACCGCCGGAATGTCAATAACCGGATTTGCTCCGATAAGCAACCTTAATGCTTCCGACTTAATTTTTATCTCCCCGGCAGGATTTGAGGCGCCTTTACATAAACATTTTTATTATGCTTCTCTCATTGGAAAGTTTAATTTGGGCGAAAACAATTCTTTAAGGTATTCAGTCGAGTTCAACGATTTAAATATCCGGGAACATGAAAAATATGAAACTGAGCTGAATGACTGGAAAAACCGGATTTTAAATATTTTTACAGAATATGGAAATGAAAATCTAAAGGCCGGGATTAAATATAAGCTTGATCAATTTCTTCCTCAGCTTCCCGGTAATGATATTATTTTTAATAAATGGATAATTTTCGCTGAGTTAAACAGGGATATTTATACTGTTCCTGCCAGACTGGGAATTTCATCCTCATGGCTTAATCAAAAACCTTTATTTGATTTTTCCATTAATCTGGGTTTGTTTAATGAACCCGGGCAGTCTTTAATATTTTCTTTTGCTCATACTGAAAATTATTTTTCTGAAATCCGGCCATTCTGGTTCAGAACTCTCGAAGGATATGATTTGCTCGAAACATTTAATGTTCCATTCCTGGGCAGCATACCTGAATTAAAAGAGAGGAAAATTTCCGCCTCTTTGCTCTGGAATAAAAAGCTGGATGAATATCACAGGATGAATTTCGAAATACATTATCACAGTTTTATTGATGTGCCACTTAACAAAACCGATTATATAATCTCCGAAACCGCGCCATGGTTTCTCGCGAATAATTTCATATCTTCAAACCATTCCGGCCAGGTTTTAGGAGGGATTATTACGTGGGAACATACTCCGAGAGATAATTTCAACCAGATAATTTCACTTAAAATTTCGGAAGATATCGCGGGGGATTCCCTCTTCAGCGCGCAATGTTCCCGAATGCCTTCCATGAGACTAATGTCGCGGACATTGATCACACCTTTTCAGAATTTTAATATCAGTATGACCTATAATTATATGACATCTGCGCGATGGCATGAATTTGATGATATTTATCTTGATACCGGCAGGACTTACAATTCTCAGACAGGGCCAACTTCGCTCCTTGATATCGCGATAAATAAATGGTTCTGGAAAAAACAAATAAGGCTCAATTTTACATTCAGAAATGTATTTGACCAGAAGCTTTTTTATCATCCCCTCGGAGGGCCAATTAATATGTCATTTTATCTCCATTTGGAATTCTCTCCCCGTTTCTGAAATATCAGAACTCCTGATCCCAATAATAAAAAACAATAACTTACTTGGATGCATTCGCAAAATACAATCGCGGGATAATTCGATAAGTAAACAACTTAGGCAGGTCTTTCTTTATCTTATCGAATAGTGTTCTGAACCAATACATTGACGTTGTTTTATTTTCAAAAATGATTTACTTTGAACGCCATTTATGCATCTCCTACAGAGATGTTTTCCAGGTTGTCTATTATATTCTACCCCAGGGGGACGTTCCGCACTAATTTCTGCCTCTGCAAGACAAATACAATAAAAGAACCTTGTATAGGTTCCAATTAATGCGATAGTCCCACTGGGGTAGAAAATTGTTAACACCATAAGACAAAATCCTTGTAGAGCATTCACAAACCACCCCGGGTAATCAAATACCTTAAGACATCCCAGGTAAATCCGGATCGATGGAGTTTTTAATTGGCAACACATCATTTATGGTTAAAATGGGGGGGGATCAAGTAATAAATGGAGAACAAATTCTTGTGATATTTTCCAAAACTTCCTCGATTTCATTTTGCGAGGGGTAAGGAGTTCTGAGATTAAAGAATAAGGTTTTTATCAGCTTTTTCGCGGGATTTAGTGTTTTTGTGATTTTGTGGCTTTTCTTCCGCCTAAATCAGCGAAATCTGTGGTAAACTTTGCCTTATTAATTGTTCCACAATAAGATTTCTTTCTAATTTTCCACTCCCGGGGCAACAAGGGATAATTATCATTCTTTTTAATCCGCGCCGATGTAAAGATTTATTAACCACCCGGTTTGAAAAAATTTAACTATATTTACAATCTTAATTTTTAAGATAATTTTAGCAGGGAAAAAATTGAAAATTCTTGTAAGCAATGATGATGGTATAGATTCCAAAGGGTTATATGAGCTGGTAAAGGCATTAAAAGAGATCGGTGAAGTTACTGTTGTAGCCCCGAGAACAGAACAAAGCGCCACGGGGCATTCAATAACAATGAAAATGCCATTGAGAGTAACCGAATTTTATAAAAATGGTGAATTTTTTGGTTATGCTGTCGACGGAACCCCTGCTGACTGCGTTAAGATGGGCATCAGAAATATACTGAAATTTACACCCGATATTGTGGTATCGGGGATAAACCATGGTTCAAATACCGCGATAAATATAATTTATTCAGGAACCGTTTCGGCAGCGAGAGAAGCGACAATAATGGATGTGCCCGCTATTGCCGTTTCGGTAACGAGTCACTTCGCCGCTAATTTCGATATGGCATCAGAGGTCGCGAAAAAACTGGCGGTTAAAATAGTTAATGAGGGACTCGAAAAAGGGACTATGCTTAATGTCAACGTCCCCGATATCCCAAAAGAGGAAATAAAGGGAGTTGTTTTCACCACACAGGGCAAGTCGCGCTGGAATGATCTTTATGAAGAAAGAACTGATCCCTATGGAAAAAAATACTACTGGCTTAAGGGTAGTCTCATTGAAGAGGATCATACTCTCGAAGCGGACCAGTTTGCCGTGATGGAAAAATATGTTTCGGTTTCTCCCATCCATTTTGACCTGACAGATTATAAATCGCTCGAAAGAATAAAATCCTGGAACATTGATATTGTTAAGTAGTCAAATAATCATGTTTTGCTCAGACTATTCTAAAATTTATGTTTAGCGCCGATAAAATTTCCCTGGACTTATCATTTGACTGGTGGCTGCTGGCTCTCGCCTCCGCTATCCTGATTTTGTATTCACTATATATTTACAGATATACAGTGCCTGTGGTATCTCCCGTTTTCAGGAAATTTCTGACATTTATCAGGATAAGCGCCCTTCTTTTACTTTTATTCGCCCTTTTCGAACCGGTATTGTTCGTAACTCATACCGAAGAAAAGTTATCTTCAAATATTCTTTTTATTGATAAATCTTCCTCAATCACTATCGAAGACAGTACGGAAAGGCACAGGGCAATTACCGATTTAGTTGAAACGCTTGATGATAACCTGAAGGGAAACAGCAAAATTTTTCTTTTCGATGATGATCTGAAAGAATGTCCTGCCGATAGTGTTAATTATATAAATTTTGACGGCAATCTGACTAATTATTCAGTTATTACCGACTACATCTCGGAAAGTGAAGATAATATCGCTTCGGCTGTTTTGATAAGTGACGGAATTATAACCGATGGTAAAAATCCAATCCATGACGCAGGCAATCTTGGAATCCCTTTTTATACGGTTGGCATTGGTGATTCAAGCAAAAGAAAGGATATTTCCTCAGGACGCGTTACTTATGGAGATTATATTTATTCAGGTAAAGAAACATCCATCGGAGCTGAAATTATTCAGCGAGGATATAAAGGTGAAAAAACAGTTATATCACTTCTTGAAGATGGAAAGGTAATATCAGGAAAATCTGTCATTCTCTCAGATGAAATAACCTCCGTTTATTTTGATTACAAACCTGAATCAGAAGGTGAAAAAAGGATGGAAGTCCGGATTTCCACGTTGGAGGATGAAGAAATAAAAGATAATAACCGGAAGCTGTTTTTCCTGAATGTGCTCGGCGGAGAGAACCAGGTAATGATAATATCAGGAACTCCTTCACCTGATATCAGAATTCTGAAGGCATCGCTTGGGAAAATTGAAAACCTGAATATAAAAACTATTGTCGAGACCGGCAGAGGGAAATACACCGGAAGGGAAAATTTTGACGCTGTTGACAGCGCCGATATTTTTATTTTTCATTCATACCCTTCACCCTCTTCCGGAAAAGAACTTTCGGATATGATTAAAAACAACCTGAATAAAAAAGCGACTCCTTTTGTTTTTATTTCGGGTGAGAATGAAGGCTTTCGAAACCTTTCTATATATGGCGACCATTTGCCTCTCAAACCTGGCAGAATATCAACAGGATTTACCGCGGTCCAGCCGGAAATAAAAAAATCAGCCAGCGCCCTCCTGAAACATCCTTCGGAAGATTATATATCGGACTGGGAAAAGCTGCCCCCCTTTGAGCAAAGCAATTCAGAGTTTATCCCCCGCAGCGGTTCTGATTTAATAGCCGGAATAAAGATCAGGAATATTAGCGTGAACAATCCGCTGATAATCACCCGCTCAGTCGGGAAAAGCCGTTCGATAGCCATCCACGCGAAAAATATCTGGAAATGGAAATTACAGAATGAGCAGGGACAATCTGATCTCTTCGATTCCTTTATTAATGCGTCGGTTAAATGGTTGTCGGCAGCCCCCGACCAGGAACAGGTTAACGCGGATACCGACAAAAAAGTTTATACTCTCACTGAGGATGTAGCTTTCAGAGTATCGGTTTATGATGAAACCTTCAATTCTATTGATGACGCCGCAGTAACAGCCGAGATTACAAATGGTGATAATAAATATAATATTTCTTTTGCTCCGGAAGGAAATGGCATCTTTTCAGGTGAATTTCCGGCGGAAATAGCAGGTGATTTCTCATATACTGTCAGGGCAGAAAAAAATAATGTTTTAATCGGCAGCGATGATGGTAAATTCAGCGTAGGTGAAATAGAAATAGAAAAAATTGATCCGGTAATGAGACGTGGATTTCTTGAGCTCCTCGCCAATTCCACCGGCGGTAAATATTTTTCTTCGGAAAACATCGGCGAACTTAAAACTGAGCTGGAAAAGATCACTAACCTCAGCAGAAAAAAAGAATCTTTTGATAGTGAGTTTCGCCTCTGGTCTGAGGAATTACTTCTTATTATCATAATATTATTATTTTCAATTGAGTGGTTTTTTAGAAAAAGAGCGGGAATGTTATAAAAATTATTTATATATTGTTATTTAACAAGATAATAATATTATTGGATTTCTTTATCCATTATACTTCGGAGATTAAAAATGAGCTATATTAACTGGACCGATAATGAAAAAGTTAACGTCCAATCAATTGACGATCAGCATTTCAGAATGACCGAAATAACAAATCAACTTTATAGAACGCTTGGCACCGATCAGGATGAACACGCTTTGAATCTGTTAAAAGAACTCGTTGAAGAATTACGAACTCATTTTGATACCGAAGAAAAGTATATGAAAGATTATAAATTTACGAGTTACATTTCGCATAAATTGGAGCATGACCGGATTTATAATAAAATGAGAGGATACCAGGAGGAGGTGGAGGAAGGAACCAACAGTGTGCATCTTGAAATGATAAACTCATTAAAAAAATGGTTCTTTAATCATCTGGACCTGAACGATAAAAAACTTGGAGATTATTTAGTTTCCAAAGGTGTTAAATAACCGGGTAAGGTAGTAAATGGTGGTAATCCGATCTCTTCTCGATTTTATGTTACCCCGTATTTGTCCGGCCTGCGGAAATAAGCTTACTGCTGATGAAGAGATAATCTGTGAGGAATGTTTCGCGAAAATCAAGCTGCCCGATAAAAAATATCTGAGTATTGAATATGCCGAAAAATTTGGCTCAGATCATTATGTTGATCAGTTCAGACCCCTCTTTATTTTTGAAAAAGAATCCCCTGTTCAGGCGCTGCTTCACCATTTGAAATATAAAAGAAGATTTACCGTGGGTAAATTCCTCGGCAAACTTATCGCCCTGAATATGTCCGGTTTTATTTCCGAATGGAAGCCGGACCTTATCACCCCTGTTCCCCTGCACCGGATTAAAAAAGCTGAACGGGGATTCAACCAGACAGATTATATAGTCAGGGGATTAGGCAGCTCATCAGGTATTGCTTACAACCTGAAAATTCTGGAAAGAACGAGGTATACCTCAACTCAAACGTTCCTCCACAAAGAGGAAAGGATAAAAAATGTAAAGGGAGCATTCAGGGTTAAAAAAAATGAGGAAATAAAGAATAAGGCTGTTTTACTCGTTGATGATGTTATCACTACCGGGGCAACTACAAATGAGGCGGCAAAAGCTCTGAAATCAGCCGGAGCCATACGGGTATGCGCGGTTTCTGCCGCCGCTTTATAAAGTTACATTCTATCCGGAGCCGATAGTCCCAAAATTCCTAATCCGTTTTTCAGTACGGTCTGAACCGCGATCGCGAGAGCCATTCTCGCCGAGGATAAATCCTTTTCAACTCCGATAATCCTGCATTCGGTATAAAATTTGTGGAAAAGCGCGGCCAGCTCTTCGAGATAATTGGCAATCCTGTGAGGCTCAAAACCAGATGTGCTGTATAAAATCTCTCCCGGAAACTGGTGGAGTTTTTTCATAAGTGTAATTTCCGAGGGGGCAGTCAGCAAGCGATATAAAGAATCATCAGGTTCCAATCCTTCCTTATCAGCCATCCGGAGGATTGAACAGATTCGGGCGTGAGCGTACTGAAGATAGAATACAGGATTTTCATCCGAATGTTTTTTGGCAAGCTGAAGATCAAAATTGAGATGGCTTGAAATGCCGCGCATTATAAAAAAGTAGCGGACTACATCTCTTCCCACCTCTTCTGTCAATTCATCGAGAGTAATGAAGTTTGCCTTCCTCGTTGACATCTTGACAACTTCTTTTCCCTCCATAATGGTGACAAATTGATGGATCAGCACTTTTACCTTCTCAGTATCATAACCAAGCGCTTTCAGGGCGGCCATAACATCGGGGTATGTCGCCGCGTGATCTGAGCCGAAAAGGTCGACTATAAGGTCATATTCTCTCTCAAACTTTGTTATATGGTAAGCTATATCAGGCAGCCTGTAAGTCGGCTCCCCGGTAGATTTTACCATTACTTTATCCTGTTCCATTCCAAGTTCTGTCAGCTTTAGCCATTTTGCTCCTTCTTTTTCATAGGAAAGATTCTTTTCCTGAAAACTCTTCAATACCTCCTCTATTTTCCCATCTTCATAAAGACTATGTTCATTAAAGAAACTCTTCATCTTTATATTGATATTTGAAAGTGTATTCTCAATATCCCTGAAAATTTCCCTTTCCGCGATATCTTTGAAAAATGACACTTCGTTATTTTTCAAAGAGTCACCTTCCCTCTCAAAAAGTGATCTGGCAATATCAACGAGATACTCCCCCTGGTAATATTCTTCGGGGAACTCATTCTCCTCACCGCATAAAGCCATATAACGAAGCCTGAGTGATTCTCCCAGGATTCTCATCTGCCTGCCTGCGTTATTAAAATAGTATTCCCGGTCAACTTTATACCCGGTCCATTCAAGCATCGTGGCGATAGTATCTCCGATGACGGCATTGCGTCCATGACCGACAGTAAGAGGGCCTGTAGGATTAGCGGAAACAAACTCTACAATAGCGCTTTTCCCATTGTTTATAACTGATCTGCCATAATTTTCACCTTCCCTGATGATAACCGGAACTATTGAAGCCACATATTCGGGATTAAAGAAAAAGTTAATAAAACCGGGTCCCGCAATTTCAATTTTACTTATTATCCTTTCATCATAGTCCAGGGCGTCTGTTATTTCAGCAGCGATCTGGCGGGGATTCTTACGAAGTTTTTTTGTAAGCGTCATGGCGACATTCGTGGAAAGATCGCCATGAGTTTCCTGGGCAGGCGCTGAAAATGTCAGATCCAGTCCGGCTATATATTCTAATTTTTCTGATAGCTTATTAAATAATGATATTATATAATCTTTCAACTCATTTCTCCGTGGGTCAGTTGGTTTCCAAATCTTCATAACTTTCTTCAATAATCTCGAATGGAGCGTCGCCCCACAGTTTTTCCAGGTTGTAATAATTTCGTGAGGACTCCCTGAAAACATGAACAACCGTATCGAAATAATCAAGGATAACCCAGTTCAGAGAATCATAACCTTCTTTATGATAACATTTAATACCTTTGTCACGGAGGTCTTTATCTATTTCATCAGCGATCGCTTTTACGTGAAGATCGGAATCACCCGAACAGATAATAAACCGGTCGGCGATGCTGCTTATTTTACCCATTTCCAAAATTTTTATATTTTTTCCTTTTTTCGATAGAATTAATTCAATTATTGCGTCACTAAATTTTTTCTGCTCCAAAATATCCTCTTAATTTAATGGAGATAAATTCAAATAATCTTTTCCTATTATAACAGTAACATCGAGGAAATATTCTTTATTGATCTGTACCGATACGTTATCAGAAGCCACATTAAGCTCCGCCGCCACTGCCGCGGCATTTATCTTTTTCCCCATCCTGTCGATAACCATCGTATTGATAACATCAAAATTCGCGTAATTCCCGGTCTTAACAACATCAAAACCTCTTGCCCTGAGATATTCGGTAAAACGATCGGCTATGCCGCTTATACCGCATCCGTTCAGAACTTCAATCTGGATAATTTCATCCGGTCTGTTGCCCGATTCTATCCGTCCGCTTTCATCAATGGTTTTTAATTTATTTATTAATGAAAAACCCAGGACAATAATGGTTAACGCCAATAAGGTTATAACCAGGTTCAGTCCGACGCCTGATATCGTCCATCCGCCCGATTTTTTATTACCTCTGCTTTTGCTCAAAACCACTTCGTCTTTTTATGAATAATTACCATCCAAACCAATAATCATTATTTGAATAAAATGGACTGCGGTAACCATATCCCATTCCTGAAGGGACCTGTCTGAACTGAAGTGTAATAAATGTATTATCCGAAGGCTGATAATTTAACCGGGCTCTGCTCAGATAAATTCCGTTTATCCGGCTGCTGAAATCATCACCGAAGCTGCTATAGGGTGAATTAACCAGACTCGCGTCAACCTCAAGATTAAATTTTTCGCTGAATTTATAAGCAAGATGATTGGTATAAACGCCAAGCGCTATTCCATGATTCCCCATAGCTGTATAGGACATACTTACACTATGCGACATTGTGAGATTTTCAGGATTAAAAAAACCGGTAAAAAAAGATGATGGCTGATCGGAACCGATCGATTCCTTGATGCTTACTTTTTCACCCAGTTCTTCTTTAAATTGTCCGTAAATAGCGGCAGTGGAAATTACCAGGAATAGTAAAAGAAACTTCTTCATAATATTACCTTTTTTCTCATTTTACAAAAAGAAGTGTCTAAAGTTTCTTGCTTATTTTATTTTTTTCATCTACAATAACTACTTTAGGACTGTGTCCGCGCGCCTCTTTCTCATCCATATGGGCATAGGCAATAATTATAACCTTATCTCCCGGTTCTCCAAGCCGCGCTGCGGCGCCGTTAAGACATATATCACCTTTTCCAGCCTCACCCGGAATCGTATAGGTTTCGAAACGGTTGCCGTTTGTGACATTCACAACCTGAACCTTTTCCCATACAAGAATCCCGGAAGCTTCCAGAAGTTCGGTATCAACTGTCAGGCTCCCTTCATAATGAAGATTCGCGTCTGTTATAGTAGCGTTGTGTATTTTTCCTTTGAACATTTCAAGCATCATTTCATCCGTCCGTTCATCTAAATCATTTTCATAATAATAACAATCAAAATTAATCTTAAATTCAACTCTTAAGTTTAACAATCATTTCCACTTCGACCGCTGAATTTATCGGCAGTTCATTTACTCCCACAGCGCTTCGGGCATGTTTTCCCGTGTCGCCAAAAATTTTGCCGATAAGTTCCGAGGCTCCGTTAGCCACTTTATGCTGTTCGGTAAATCCCGGCGCGCTGTTTACAAACACCGTAAGTTTTAATATTCTCTCTATATTATCGAGATTTCCAGCTACAGATTTAACAACACTCAGACAATTTATGGCGCAAAGTTCCGCGGCTTTCTGCGCTGTTTCAACATCAAGGTCCTGCCCAACCTTCCCGCTGAATTTTAATTCACCGCCTGAAAGTGGTATCTGTCCCGCTGTATATACCATATTTCCTTCCCTGACAGCGGGGATATAAACAGCCAGCGGATCAGGCGCTTTTGGGATGTGTATCCCAAGTTCATTTATTCTTTCTTCATACATCACATTATTCCTGATATTTTATCAACAAAATATAATGATTTTTGATATAAAATATTCCACAGATTCCTTTCACCTTCAAATTCTCATTAAATTGGTCTGTTTCCCCACACATCGTAATCGTAATTGTAATCATAAACTGGCAAGCCAGAGATAATGAGGAATTACGAATTACGAATTAGGAATTAGGAATTGACTTTCCCCAGGTATTACCAATTAATTGTCATTCCGGTTTTTTGCGTCCTTTGCAAAAAGACCGGAATCTAATGCCAAATTTTACTGGCAATCAGATAAAAACTTTTCCATTTTGCGTAGAATTTAACTCCTTACGGAGTAATCATAGACTGGAAAGCCAGAGATAATGAGGAATTACGAATTACGAATTAGGAATTGACTTTCCCCAGGTATTACCAATTAATTGTCATTCCGGTTTTTTGCGTCCTTTGCAAAAAGACCGGAATCTAATGCCGATTTTTACTACCGATTAGTAATAATTTTGCCATTTTGCGTAGAATTTAACTCCTTACGGAGTAATCATAGACTGGAAAGCCAGAGATAATGAGGAATTACGAATTACGAATTGGCTTTCCCCAGGTATTACCAATTAATTGTCATTCCGGTTTTTTGCGTCCTTTGCAAAAAGACCGGAATCTAATGCCAAATTTTACTGGCAATCAGATAAAAACTTTTCCATTTTGCGTAGAATTTTACTTCTTACGGAGTAATCGTAGACTGGAAAGCCAGAGACAATGAGGAATTACGAATTACGAATTAGGAATTGACTTTCCCCAGATGTTACCAATTACTTGTCATTCTGGTTTTTTTGCGTCCTTTGCAAAAAGACCGGAATCTAATGCCGATTTTTACTACCGATTAGTAATAATTTTGCCATTTTGCGTAGAATTTAACTCCTTACGGAGTAATCATAGACTGGAAAGCCAGAGATAATGAGGAATTACGAATTAGGAATTGACTTTCCCCAGGTATTACCAATTAATTGTCATTCCGGTTTTTTGCGTCCTTTGCAAAAAGACCGGAATCTAATGCCGATTTTTACTACCGATTAGTAATAATTTTGCCATTTTGCGTAGAATTTGACTGCTTACGGAGTAATCATAGACTGGAAAGCCAGAGATAATGAGGAATTACGAATTACGAATTGGCTTTCCCCAAGTGTTACCAATTACTTGTCATTCCGGTTTTTTGCGTCCTTTGCAAAAAGACCGGAATCTAATGCCGATTTTTACTACCGATTAGTAATAATTTTGCCAATTTGCGTAGAATTTGACTGCTTACGGAGTAATCGTAATTCCTCCACCTAAAAAAGTGAATACTGCCAGGACCGTCGCTCAACCAATCATCCCCCTCATAAGCCTGCTCAACTTTCTTCAAAAACCGATTTCGATAACGATTTCGATTTGGATTTAGATGGCAGACTTTTATCCTGTTAATCTTTTTAATCCCCGTAATCCTGTTCTGTGCTCTTTTCCAAATCCTTGAACAAATTCCGCTGGTAATACTGCCCAGTCAGATAAGATTAATAAGGTCTATTTTTGTTGAGTGCTTACCTCTGCCACTAAGGTCAAAAAATTGAAATAAGGTTTTTTCCACCTTTATTTGCTCTCTGCCTTACCGCAGGTTCCGAGTATTATTCAGCGTGAGTAATATTGTGTACCTGACGGCACACTTGGTCGTTTCTCCATTTTTTTCTACCAATATTTTGCCCCTAACGGGGCAATCTTATACACCATTTTTTTTTGTCCCGTTAGGGACATCATATTGGTAAAACAGAAAAAAGCTGGAAATGCGGTGTGCCGTCAGGTACACCATATTTACGATTTGATATAATTCTGAAAAATGAAAAGAATACCATGTCCCAAGTCTTGAAATCCGGGAAGTCACTGGTAACACCGGGAAGAAAAATCTGCACTAATCTTTTATTAGGTTAATAAGTTTTAATTTGGTCGGATGGTTTCCTCTGCTACTAAGGTTAAAAAAACAAAGAATAAGGTTTTTTCCACCTTTATTTGCTCTTTGCCTTGCCGCAGGTTCCGAGTATTATTCAGCGCGTGTGATATTGTGTACCTGACGGCACACTTGGTCGTCTCTTCATTTTTTTTCTACCAATATTTTGCCCCTGACGGGGCAATTTTATACATCATTTTTTTTGTCCCGTTAGGGACATCATATTGGTAAAACAGAAAAAAGCTGGAAATGCGGTGTGCCGTCAGGTACACCATATTTACGATTTGGTATAATTCTGAAAAATGAAAAGAATACCATGTCCCAAGTCTTGAAATCCGGGAAGTCACTGGTAACACCGGGAAGAAAAATCTGCACTAATCTTTTTTGAAGTTGATCAGGTTAATTTTTGGGGGTAAATATCTAAGCCACAAAGCAGCCCCAATTTGGAAAACGCCAAATTTCAAATTTATCAGCAACAATTAGAGAAAATGCAACCTATTGAAATCTCTTTAATAATTAGTGACCGGAACCCCCTCCCCTTAAGATTTTAAGGGGAGGACGGGAGGGGTTTGATCTACCTTGAGCTGGAACTAATCCGGAAAGAAATCTGCTTATTTTACTCCCTGAAAGAGAAATGTTTTCACGCAATGATATTCATTTGCCTGGAAGGTTAAAAAATAAAGAATAAGGTTTCGATCTTTGCATGAATTCCTAATTCCTCATTTGTAATTCGTAATTTACTTTCGTGGGATTTGGTGTTTTAGAGACTTCGTGGCCTTTCTTCCGCCGCTGGTTTCGACTCCGCTCAACCACCGGCTTAGATTTTTCAAAATTATACCATTTTGTTTAGAATTTGATTTCTAACTGAGTAATCATAAATTGGCCGAGTCGTAACAGAATATATTATATTACAAATCACAAAAACTCAACATCCGCCTCCTTACCTGAGAGCCTCCGCGTCCCGCCATTCACCGGGGAATAAAACAACTATCTCCACAATAATCTTTATCATTTACTGGAAAATTTCGACTTAAGGCCTTATATTTGCAGGTCAGTTAATTTGCCCCCGTAGCTCAGTGGATAGAGCGATGGCCTCCGGAGCCATGCGCGCAGGTTCGATTCCTGCCGGGGGTACCATTACCATCAGAAATCTGCGGGGAACTATGAAAATTACAAAAACAAATAAGTTTGTAAAAAGCAAAACCGCCCGCCGCAATGGCATCCTCAAATCGAGTATCGCATCATGCAAAATTGAAGGTTTTCACATATCAAAAAAAGAAGCCGCGGAACTGGGTAAAGTTGTGGAGTCCTTCCTCAGGAAATAATCGCCCTGCTCTTATTTCCGGTCAATTAAGGTTTGTTCAAATCAATGTTACTTAAGGATGGCAAGCTTTCGGCAAACTCAGGCAACAACATCATCAAGGCTCAAAGGCAATACTACCAAATCATCAGGAATCAATTCCATCTACTTCATTATTTTACCAATCAATCTCCGCATTGGCTCAAAATCGCCCTCACCTGCCGCCCCGGTTGAGTGATTATATTCATCCGGATATTCATCTGCTGCCAAATCCCAGTCAAGGAAATTTTCTCCGGCTTTAAGATTAATCAGATCGGCAAGCAGACGCGCCACCCATCCGTTTCCTTTTCGGAATGGCTGGATATAAAGCAGACTGCCATGTATTGCTCCCTGAAACTTTATCAGCTCCTCCCTGCTGCTGAATTTGGCAGGCATATTATTAAGCCATTCGGAATCCAGATTCTTCATCAAACCGGGAATTTCCTCATAGCGGGCACACCTGAAATTTTTGTTTTCCAGTTCTGTTGTTCTGTAATGCCCCGCGAAAAGATACAGTTTCCGGAACATCCTCAGGTGCAAATCCTTTATATATTCCAGATCAAACTTTGTATCGTCGCTTAATTCCTCCGCGGCTGAAAAATAAACTTCATAAAGCCCCTGGTATTCACTGCGGAAAATTTCCTTTAGATGAGGCTGGTTCGTCATGTTTTTCATATTTTACCTTGCCAGAAAGTCCAAAAACCGATATAATATAATAATTTCAACAATTAAAGAAAAGTAAGAATAATCTGAAATTATTGCCCGGTAATTATTCCCCGTTTTTCAAAGTACCGTTGATGCCTTTCATCCGCCATCCAGAATTCCCCCGCCTCGTTCACCTGAATTGTAATGCCACATTTAATCAACTCCTCCTTTTCGGGCAGCAAATATTTTTTGGCGGTTTGTTCCTCATTTGCCGTAGCAAGATAAATTCCCCCGGTCAATGGCATATTGTTTTCATCCACGGACCTTTTCATAAAATCGAAATAAACATCAATCAAACTCTTAAGAGATAATTTTTCCCCGTCATAGGTAATTTCAACAGCAGGTTTATGATCTGTAATTCCTTTCTTCAGGTCCTCGTAAGTGGGATTGGCAAAATTACCGCCGGTAAAACCAACGCGTGTTTCAATTACACCCCTGATATTACGGAATAACGCCTCCGCAGTCCAGAAATCCTCAACGGTAAAAATTATTGTGGATGTCCTGCCCGAATCTCCGGCAGCCACAAAATTATAAAATAATGTTACAGCTATAAAAATTATCTTCGTAAGTCTCATCGTATCGAATCATCAAAATAGTATCAAAAAAATATTATTTCAGCTCAGCTAAAGAATTATCGAATCAGACAATAAAAATATTTAGTAAAACTTTTTGCCGGCAGGTCACATTCTCTAAATCACAATAAAAAAGGGAGCCGAAGCTCCCTTAAAATTAAATTCAATCAGTTCCTATTTTAATAGCAGCATTTTTCTGCTAAATGTCTGACCATCAGCATCCATCCGGTAGAGATAAATACCACTCGCGGCCCTTATACCTGTGTTATTCAAACCATCCCAGGTAACCTGGTGTTTTCCGGCAGTAATCTCACTATCTATCAGTGTCCTGATTTCCTGTCCGAGCAGGTTATAAACCCGGATTTTAACATTACCCGGTTTCTGCATGGCAAAGCTGATAGTTGTTGAAGGGTTGAAAGGATTGGGATAATTCTGACCCAGTGAATAATCTGCAACGATCTCTTCATCATCCATGTCAAGGATCAGGCCATCCTCGGGAGTCGGAAGCTGTACAGAGGTATAGATATGGAATTCTCCCGCGTCGAGCGTAAGAGGATCAGAAGGATTGCTCACATTTATACTTTGGCCGCTGAAATAGTCATACCATGTTCCGGTCTGATGAAAATTGGGAGTCACATCCCCGGTAGATACTCCAAAATTACCTACAACAACAACATTCATTGATGAACTATGCAGTTTGATTACTTTCATTGTGCCACCTACATCAAGTGAAAAATCGGTGGTGCGGAAAGCATCGTAATTTTTTTTCAGCTTTATCAGTTCCTGGAATACCCTGTACACGTAATAGCGGGTATTTTCCTGGAAATAGTCCCAGCGGATAGGTTTTGGCGTCAGTCTGTCGTTCTCATTTCCCGAGGGCCAGTTAATTGAATAATCATAGCCGAGTTCACCAAACTGCCAAATCATTTTCGGACCGGGAATAGTGAAGAAAAATGCCGCGGCGAGTTTAACCCTGTTTAGAGCGGTGCCCATATCTGTTATCTGGTAATTGCCGCTGCCATTACCATACTGCAAATTCTTATACATCATTCTTTCTTCATCATGACTTTCCATATAGGCTACAAGATGCGGATTATTCCAGCCACGGCTCTGATATGAAGCGCCACTCAGATTTGATCCATATCCCATTGCCGCTTCAAGATACTCATGATTCATATTACCCCAGGGCATCATCCCATAATTTGCCAGCTCTTTTTCTTCAGCGTTTTCCGAAAGATGCTCAAGTATAACATAAACATCGGGATCAACTGCCCAGATCACATCGCTCATTCTTTTCAGAATCGCGATTCTTGAGGCGTCATACTGGCCCCATAAACCGACATTGCCAACACTATAGGTCTGTGTAAATCCTTTTGACAGGTCATAGCGGTAACCATCCATTTTGTATTCTTCTATCCAGTATTTATTCACCCTGTCGATAAAATCTTTTGTATACTGACTCTCATGGTTAAAATCGTATCCAACATTATAATCATGAGTCGCGTTAACATTAAACCAGGGATTTTCTGAAGTGGGAGGTCCGTAAGTGCCTGAAGCGTAAAGGCGAACCATCGGGGATTGTCCGAATGAATGATTAAGAACCATATCCATTATAACCGCGATACCGCGTGAATGACATTCATCAATAAAGGCTTTGAAGTCATTTTTCGGTCCGTAATATTTATCCGGCGAAAAATAAAATATGGGATTATATCCCCAGCTCAGATTGCCTTCAAACTCATTTACCGGCATAAGTTCAATCGCGTTTATTCCCAGGTTATCAAGATAATCGAGGGTATCAATTAATGTAGAGTAATCATGTTCTTCGAGGAAATCTCTTAATAGCAGCTCATAAATCACAAGATCAGTTTTAGCGGGACGTTCAAAATTAGTAACCTGCCAGTTATATTCAGGTCCGGCAGTTTGAAGCACACCGACAATCTCATCAGTTTTTCCGGTCGGATAAGCTTTCAGATTCGGGTAAGTGTTGTCATCGATATATTTATCTTCGCGCGGATCAAGAACCTTTTCCGAATAAGGATCGGCAATTCTTAACTCGCCATCTACAAAATACTGGAAAGCATATTCTTCGGCGGGAGTAAGGCCGGTCACCTCAGTCCACCAGGTTTCGCCATCCGGATCAAGTTTCATGTATTGTTCGGGATCAGCTTCCCAGTTATTAAAATCACCGATTACATAAACATAATCTTTATTCGGCGCCTGAAATGAAAGAAGAACACTTGTGTCATCAAGGTAATTTACACCATATTTATTTCCGGCAGGAATTGACTGAGTTGTAACCGGTGCGTTAACCAGGTAATAAAATGAATCGGCGCTAAAAGGACCGGCAGCGTCATTGGCCACAATCTTAACCCAATTCTTGGTGTAGTCTGTAGGAGTAATTTCATATTCAATGGAAGTTGATGAGACAGAATGGGTAAGCACATCATTTATATATAACTCCATTGTCACCGTATTTTCTGATCCGACAGCTTCCACATCAAAGGGAACATTGAGCTGTCCGAAATAATAATTTTCAACAGGCTGCTGAATCTGAACGCCCAGCCGCATCGTAATAAAAATATCACCGCCATCGGCTGTTTTTCCCTCCAGCCATGATCCCCCCACCTGCTGACCGCTGCGGAATACAAAAGCCAGGTGTGTTATCATTGTGTCGGGACCAACTCCGTAATATTCGGCAATGGATGGTGAAATAACAAGTTTCCATTTGTCATTTCCAAGTGACTCCAGTTTTGTTTCAGGAGTATTTTCACCCCAGTCGGTTTTCACATAAAACCAGTCGCCTGTTCCGGAACTGTATTCGGTTAATACCCCTGTATGAGCATAAACATCCCCGGTATGCCCTGCCAGGCCTCCGTTACCCAGGGTGGCGTCAAAAATAATTTCGACAGAATCCTCCCTTGTCAGATAAAATGGCTCCCAGGTTAAAAGCTGAGCATTAATTGTTAAGGTAAATAACAGATAAAGTGTAATAAAAAGTAACTTCTTCATTTATATCTCCTAATAAATATAATCCGGCTCATAAAATAATAATTCATTTCATATGAAAAAACCCCCTGAATCACAAAAAAGGTCCCAAAAACTAATTAATAAACTCCCATGATAGTCCAAATCGCATAGTTCTTTCAATTCCGGGGTACCAGGGCATGTAATAATAATTATTATTAAGCAGATTTTCAAAAGTAAAATAAAATATTGCCCTGTCCTGAATTCCTGCCGAAAGAACAAAGTCGAGCCTGAAAGAAGGAGGAACAGGAGAATTGACGCTTCGCGAAATGTCACCAGACTGAGTCTCAAAATAAAAAACTCTCCGGAAATGCTGGAAATCATAAACCGAAAACCCTGTGGCGCCGCGGTAAAATCCCCTCAATCCTGTCTTTAGTTTCAGGTTGGCGTTAAAAAGAGTGTCGATATAAAAAAGGCCGCCATTAAGTTCATATTCAGGCAGTTCTTTTTCTCCAAAATAATATTGCCCGCTAAGCTCAAGCTGAATAATTTCATATTTGAGCCTGGTATTCACTGAAAGGGCGCCAACCTCTTCATCCCGCGTGAAATAGAAACTTTTGAAAAAATCATAATTTCCCTCATCATTCAGTTTAATGACCGGCTCAGTGATATTATTCTTTTTTGTAAAGGAATATTCAACGACCGATTCACCATATCGCCAGGGTATGTTCATTGAAGTCTGGAATATATGGATATTGGCATTATCCTTATTATACCAGGAGCGTAAAGATTGTTTTTCAATAATAGAATAAGGCTTACTGAAAGAAGAAATGGCTGAATAAAGTTGAATTCCGTATGGCAGAACAAATGATATATCCGCCCCGCCTCCTTCATATATTCCCCCATAATATCTCATCAGCTTAGCGAATAACGCCGGCTTAACTGATTTATTAAAAAAGTAAGCTGAAGCGGATGCCGTCACTGAGGCGGAAGAAATATCCTCCGCGACATTTAATATTCCTTCACTGAAAGAAAGATATTCATAGTTTCCCTTCACTTCAAAACTTATTGTTCCCGGACTGAAAGAAGTCCTGAAATTTGCTCCCGCCAGTGAATAACGATTGTTGTTCCTGATAACCGGCAAACCGGAAATCGTGGAATACTCATTCTGCCGGTATTCATTAAGGTGATAAATGTAGTAAAAATCAATTTCCGAATAAAGATCGTCCCACAATGTTGAAAGAGCCTTAAGATGGACCTTCTGCCGCGAATCTTTCATATATCGCAAAGGTGTACCCGAATAGGATGGAAAAATAACAGGAGCTTCCAGATAATCATAAAGAAGTTCATCGGGGTCTTTAATAAACTGGTTTCGCGTGCTGTCGAAATCCACACCGCCATTTAATTCGGCTATCTGATCAAAATAGTTATATGTAAGCACAAAATTTAGATTATTCGAAGGCATATACCTGGTTCTGAATGATACCTGCCACCCTCCCGAACCACTCGCGAGATAATGCGGGTCCCGGCTGAAATTAGTCAGTTCAAAAGAAAGATCGATTTTATTGCCCGCATAAATATTAAACATAGCGTCTATTATTCCCTCCTCATCAGGACCCTGGTAAACAAAGATTTTACTATAGGGAGCAAAACTTATTTTATCCCTGGTTATAATATTCACAGCGGAAGAATTATTATAAAGTCCATAAAGGAAAGAACGAGCTTGTGGAATAAACTCAACCGAATCGATGCTTTCGGTCTGAAAAGTCCTGCTGTCAAAGGAATTATTTATTCTGTTATTCAGCAAAACCCCGTCCGAAAGAAATGAAATATCTCCCCCCCTGTTTCCGTTTATGCTTATTTCATGAGGCAGTTCCGCGCCGCCGGCCTCAAATAAAATCACATTCCTGAAATTTTTTAATACTTCACCAGTGTAACGGTAATCGGATCTTGAAATATCATGCCGGCTTAGAAAAGATGAATTATCTGGTTCAAGAGGTTTTTGAAAGACTGGTTTGATCGTATCGGGTATTACAGTCTGCCGGGTTGTATCGCAGTCACATAAACTGACCGCCTGAACCGAATCGACCGGAATAGTTACGCTATCGGCCTGAAAATGTAAAGCAAAGAGGTACTCCGGACCTGAAAAAATGGAGAAAAAGAGTAAAAAAGATACTATAATCTGCTTTTTCATCTAACCAGTAAAATATTAAAAAAAGAAAAATAGTTAAATAATTGCTTCCTTAAAAGATGAGAAAGAAATAATGCCCTTTAAAAAAATTAAAGAATATGAAAAAAAAATTAGTATTTGAGCGAAAAAAATACTATTTTGCTCATGAACGTCTGATATTAACTATTTCCAGAGGGAAGTATGGATTCAAAAAAACCGATGACCAAGGGTGAAATCGTCGATCATCTGGCGACAAAACTTGGTGTTTCAAAAAAACTCGCTGGTGAGTTTTTAACAGAACTGGTGGATTTGGTTTATCAGGAAGCTGGAAACGAAATTACTCTTCCTGGTCTTGGAAAATTTACCACAGTCGAACGGGGCGAAAGAACCGGTCGTAATCCGAAAACCGGAGAATCGATGGTTATCCCCGCGAAGAAATTGGTAAAATTCAAAGTATCAAAAACACTCCAGGACACTGTTGTATCTTAAAGATTTTAAGGCAAACCAACCCGTCATTTGGCGGGTTTCTTTTTGCCTTTTCTTTTCCCTTCCGCTTTAATCTGTATATCCTGCAATGCTTTTTCGTAAAGTTCCTTCTTTACATTCGAAAGAATCATTGTAAGAAATTTATTAAAATCCCTCAAATGAGGACTTATCCCAATCTTCCGCTCTTCTCCGAAATGTATATATAATGGCTTATGCGGGGCTCCGCTGAATATATTTCCGGTAAGTTTCGTTATCTCACTGAGTTTGAATTCATAGTTTTTGGAACTCATGAAATAATCTGAGCAGATCATCTTTTCGTTATTCATCTCAATTGTAAACGGGTAAAGTTTATATACCCTGAAATAAAATCGGTTGATAAAAAGCATAAGTATGATGTGAATAACAAATGAAATTGTCGCGAATAAATTAACAAAAAGAGCGGTTGCCGAAACTATGGCATAAAGAAAGAGAATAAATGTGATGGGTATATTTGCCCACCGGTATATAAGCCTCGGAACAATAGAATATTTGAATGTAATCATAACCTGTTGGAATAAATTTTAAAATATCTAATTTCAGGACAAAATTTAAGATAAAATATTGGTAAAATACAGGCCGATTATCTTTCAGATGTAAAATTTGTTTTTTTGTTTGTTCAACAGAACCGCCGCGACAAAAAACAAAAGGTGAGAATTTTATCCTGCCAAAACCAATATTTGCGAAAAGTGGTTATCTGAATTTATAATTAAAAGATGACTCCGTTTTTATATTGTGTTAAATTTTCTTGTTAACCTCCTAAATTTCTCCCGGGTTTGTCTTCCCCCGTACCCGATGAAAAAGACGTCGGGATTACATCCTCCAAATGGCACTAATCTAAGGAGATGAGCTAAATTTCTGGCAGATATCAGTATCTCACCATACTAATATATAATAGCGGTTCTATATCTGAATAATAATTTCTATAAAAAATAGAATAGTGCGCTATATTATGCATTTATAATCTCATCCCAACCCCTCTTACGCCACTGCGTACTTAAAGGAGAGGAGTTTTGAAAGACTCTCCCCTTAAGATTCTAAATTTTCCCCAGGCAGAGCTTGGGGGAAACGCCCTAAAGGGGAAAAGTTCCCTGGCAAAACGGGAGGCGATTTATTCAATAAGAAGTTAAATTATACGCAAATTGGTAAGAGATTTATCAACAAGTAGAAAGTTTTATTGCCAGGTACAAGTTTCGTAGTTACTCGAGGTGTGTCCTCCCCCGTCAATGAAGAAGAACGCTTCATTGCCACCCCCTCCGGCGGGGGACATTCTGATTGCTTGGATTTGTCGATAAATATCCCCCTTCGCCCCATAGGGATGCCAGTGGCAGAGGGGAGGATTCAAAGTGTTTTTCTTTGAAGACGGGGGAGGACTTTCCCTGGGCTAACCGATAACTTTTCTTTTTCTGACTCTATCAGCTTATGGATTTTGAATCGCGGCTTAATTATCGGCAACATGTTATTGGCGGGCTTTTTGACAAATTTTGCCACCTGGATTATCCTCAACATGTTGGCGTTAGTGTGGTGATAAGAGCCTATATTTTCCCCAGGCAGAGCTTGGGGAAAAAGCCCCAAAGGGGAAGAGTTCCCTGGCAAAACGGGAGGCGATTTATTCAATAAAAAGTTAAATTTTACGCAAATTGGTAAGAAATTTATCAGCAAGTAAAAAGTTTAATGCCAGGTAAAAGTTTTGTGATTACCCGAGGTGAATCCTCCCCCGACCTCCGGCAAAAGACGACCGGAGGCCACCCCCTCCAAAGGGGGACATTGTGTCTTTATCCCCCTTCGGAGGGGGTGGATTCAAAGTGTTTTTCTTTGAAGACGGGGGAGGACTATCCCTGAGCTAACCGATAACTTTTCTTTTTCTGACTCTATCAGCTTATGGATTTTGAATCGCGGCTTAATTATCGGCAACATGTTATTGGCGGGCTTTTTGACAAATTTTGCTCCCCGGATTATCCTCAACATGTTGGCGTTAGTGTGGTAGTAAGATTCTAAGGGGAGGATGGGAGGGATTTGATCTACTTTGCGATAAATCAAATCCGGAGAAAAGTCAATAAATTCGTTAAAAAAGACCAACCTTTTCTTTGAAGGATACTTTTGTTGCCTGGAAGATTTTAAAAAAGGATATTATTTCATTACATTCCCTGCATTCGTAATTACTCATTTTTATCCGCCGCAGCGAATGTAATTCGAAATTTCCCATCACTTTACATTCCCACACTTCATACTGCATTAATTCCCCCCTATAAAAAAATAAATGTTATTGAAAGCAATCATTCTTTATATTTAGAGGTTCGTTTCAATTTTTAACGCAACGAAAACAATGTTCAAGCGTCATAATATTATCCGAAAGAAAGTTATTATTATTTGAAAAAACAGATTTCCATATTGTTGATATTATCACTGATTACACCATTTATTATCTTTACCTGGTTTGTGAGTATCGAAAAACAGCGGATAAAAAAAGAAGTTAAAGAAAAAATTATTTCGGGCCTTGATAAAAATGAGCTGGCTTTGATCGCCCTTTCGATTGAAGAAGCGGAATATAAATTAAGATGGGAACACAGCCGCGAGTTTGAATATAATGGAACGATGTATGACATCGTCGAAAAAAAGGAAAGCGCCGACTCACTTTTTTTCTGGTGCTGGGAAGATCATGAGGAAACATCTCTCAACAGGAAGTTGAGTTCAATGGTCAACCGGGAAATTGGCTCTGATAAATCGCTGCAAAGCCGCTACCTCGCCTTTTCAGGTTTCTTCGGTTCTCTTTTCTCACCTGTTGAAAAACCAAAAGAAGATTTGAACCTTTCCGGTGAAGAAAAATACTTCTCTTGTTACAGAATAAATTATTTATCACTCCGAAAAGCCCCCGAGCCTCCCCCGCCAAAATATATTTCCTGAATATGTAAATGAAATTGCCGGCTGTAATTCAATAATCAGGCAAACTAAAAATGTTTGCTTTCAGCCGTTATTTGGTGCAAATATTTTAAGCAATTACTTGTTCCGGACTTATGGTATAAATTTTTGCCGATAAAACTATATTGCAACAGATTTATAATAACAGAATTTTCCAAAGTCCGGATTTAACTGTATTTGGAAACTTACACATAGCAGGAAATATGAAACTTATTAATATATTTTTTATTGTACTCATTTTATCGATGGCTAACTATGCCCAGCTATTAACTGTGAAAGATATTGAAAGCGGTCAGACTCTGGAACTGGTTACCATCAGCAGCGACAGCCCGAAACTTTTTGCCCTTACAAACGCGTCGGGCAAAGCTGACATTTCCCCATTTATTAAGGCCGAAAAAATTTCTTTTCAGATGCTCGGTTATAAAAAAGAAGTCAGCACGTATAATGAATTAAAACAAAATGATTTTATCATGCTGCTGACTCCCACAAATATATCTCTCGATCAGGTGGTTGTTTCGGCGACAAAATGGAATCAGCCGGCCAGAGACCTTCCGGGTAAAATCACATCCATTTCGCCGAAAGAATTTGAATTCCAGAATCCCCAGACAGCCGCCGACCTTCTCTCGATATCGGGAGAGGTATTAATCCAGAAAAGTCAGCAGGGCGGCGGAAGCCCTATGATCAGAGGTTTCGCGACCAACAGGCTCCTTATGAGCATCGACGGCGTAAGGATGAATACCGCGATATTCAGAAGCGGAAATATTCAGAATGTAATTTCTCTCGATCCTTTCGCCACTGAAAGAACAGAAGTTATGTTCGGTCCCGGTTCGATTATTTATGGCAGCGACGCTATCGGGGGCGTTATGAGTTTTTATACTCTATCCCCACAATTCTCACTTTCGGAAGAAACATTTATTAAGGGAAAAGCATCGGTCAGGAATTCTTCGGCCAACAATGAATTTACAGGCCATTTTGATATTAATGTCGGCTGGAAAAAGTTCGCGATGATTTCCAGTTTTACCTATAGTGATTACGGCGACCTGAAAATGGGCAGTTTCGGACCGGATGATTACCTGCGCAGGGAATCTGTTCAAAGATATGATAACACCGATCATGTTGTCGCCAATAATGATATCCAGGTACAAAACCCGACCGGCTATTCCCAAATCAATATTATGCAGAAATTCAGCTACAAACCTGATAATAACAATGAACTGAATTATGCTTTTCACTATTCCACCACAACCGATTACGACCGCTATGACCGTCATATCAGATATACAAACGGAATGCCCCGCAGTGGTGAGTGGTATTACGGGCCTCAGGTCTGGATGATGCACAATCTGAATTATTCAAGCCACAAAAAAACCTCTTTCTATGATGAACTTACAACCAGACTGGCTTACCAGAGGTTTGAAGAAAGCAGGCATGACCGTGATTTTAATGATGTCATCAAAAATAACCGTGTTGAAAAAGTTGACGCATGGTCTGTAAACCTGGACCTTACTAAAAATATTACAGAAAGATTCAATATAATCTATGGTCTTGAATATGTGCTTAATGATGTTGTCTCAGAAGGTACATCCGAAGATATAGTCACCGGGCAGGTATCGCCGGGGCCATCACGTTATCCTCAGTCTGACTGGACTTCATTGGCCGGTTATCTCAATATGCAGTATAAATTCTCTCCTGAACTTTCTTTTTCAGGTGGACTAAGGTATAACTATTTCAGCCTGAATGCCGATTTCGAAACAGACTATTATCCCTTTCCCTTTGAAACAGCGTCTCTTGATAACGGAGCTGTTACAGGCAGCGCGGGACTAATATGGCATCCGGATGATTCATGGTCTGTCAGCGCGAATTTATCAACCGGTTTCCGCTCACCCAATGTTGATGACGCAGGTAAAATATTTGATTCGGAACCGGGCAGCGTGGTTGTGCCAAATCCTGATCTTAAACCAGAATACGCGCTCAACGGTGAATTGGGAATCGCGAAAATCTTCGATGATTTTCTTAAAGTTGACCTTACAGGGTACTACACACTTCTGACAGACGCCCTTGTCCGCCGTGATTTCACCCTGAATGGCGCAGACAGTATATATTACGATGGAGAACTCAGCCAGGTACAAGCCATACAGAACGCGGCAGAAGCATACGTCTGGGGTTTGCAGGGCGGTATTGAGATTAAATTTCCCGCGGGATTCGGCCTTTCCGGAAGAATAAATTACCAGAAAGGTGAAGAGGAACTTGATGATGGCGAAAAAACTCCCCTGCGCCATGCAGGTCCCCTTTTCAGCACGGCTCACCTGACCTATACCGCGCAAAAGCTGAAGTTTGATCTTTACGCCAATTATAATGGTGAGATTGCTTATGACGATCTCGCGGCCGGGGAACAATCCAAGGATTACCTCTATGCCTCCGATGAAAACGGCAATCCTTACTCCCCTTCATGGTACACTCTGAACCTGAAGATATTATACAGATTATCTGAAATGTTTTCAGTTGCGGGAGGGGTGGAAAACCTAACTGATCAGCGATACAGACCTTACAGCTCCGGAATCGCCGCCCCCGGAAGAAATGTGATACTTTCTTTTACTACCCAGTTTTAATCTTTTTTATGGCTGCCGCAAATATTACAGCGGCAGCCGATTTAACATTCATTTTCATAATCTTGCAGAGACAGAAGTTAATTGATAATGTATAATTGACAATTGATAATTAAAAGATGACTCATGTTTTTATATTGTGTTAAATTATCATGTTAATCTATTTAATCCCTATTATCCTGTTCTGTGTTTTGTTCCGCGTTAATTAGAAAATTTCGCCGGATATATCGCCTGTTGGAATAAGGTAATAAAGTTTAATTTTGAAGGATTGTCACCCCTGCTACCAAGGTTATAAAAATAAAGAATAGGGTTTTTTGAGCTGTTGCCGGATTTAGTCGCATTCTTTATTTTGTGTTCGTTTTTATGCCTCAATCTCAGAATTCCTGAAGCCCATCAAACTATTTTGTCGTGATTTCATCTACCAAGGCTCAATTCAACGAATTTATTGCGATTTAATCCCCTCACCTGAGGCGCCGAAGATAATTCATAGTGTATTGTATGGTGTACCTGACGGCACACTTGTTAGCTTTGTTCTTTTTTTTTACCAATATTTTGCCCCTAACGGGGCAATTTCACAAATTAGTTAAGATGATTTGTCCCGTTAGGGACAGCATATTGGTAAAAAGTAGCAAAACAAAATACACTGTGTGCCGTCAGGTACACCATATTTACCCCCGTGAGTACAAAAAATATATTTATAAGAGTCTGCAAATCAATAAATTCAAAACTCCTGATCCCGGTTATAAAAAACAATAACTTACATGGATACATTCGCAAAATAAAATCGCGGGATAGTTCGATAAGGAAACAACTTAGGCAGGTCTTTCTTTATCTTATCGAATAGTGTTCTGAACCAATACGTTGGCATTGTAATATTTTTAATATGATGCAGTTTAAGCGCCATTTTATGCATCTCCTACAGAGATGTTTACCAGGTTGTTTATCTTAAACTACAATAATGGAACCTATACAAGGTTATTTTTATTTCATTTGCCTTGTAGAGGCAATTATTATTGTAGAAAATTGTGAACACTATAAAACAAAATCCTTGTAGAGGATTCACAAACCACCCCGGATAATCAAACACCTTAAGATATCCCCGATAAACCCGGATCGATAGAATTTCAATTTTCTAATACATCATGTATGGCTAAGATAAGACTTTGTCAAGTAATAAATGGATAACAATTTTATATGATATTTTCCAAAAATTTCCGCGATTTCATTTTGCGAGTAGTAAGGAGTTCTGAATTTTGTGATTTACTCACAAAATAAAAACACTCTTATTTTGCCGGTGAATAAAATTAAAGCATGATAAAAAAAAGCGGCAGAACAAATGTTCCGCCGCTAACATCTAGGAGGGGGGTTTTCAAGATAATAAACACCAGCATTTGAAAAACTGACGCCCCGGGTATTTATGCAAGGAGATATGCTGGTTTGAAAAACCTTTCTCCGGCCTTCCCTGAACAGGCCATAATAATTTTCTGTGGCTAAAATAGGGTTCCGCTATGAGTAAATTCGACAATAATCATTATTCTTTACTCTTTTTCATAAAGAAATGAATTATTTCGGCCTATTGTTCAGGAAATCAGTTGTTTTTTCCTGTATTCGGTAGGGGTCATTCCGGTGAGTTTTTTGAAAGAGCTGTTAAATGAAGTTTTGTTATTAAAACCTGTCACATATACAATTTCAAGAATTTGAAGTTTTTTACCATCTTCCCGCAACAGTATTTTCGCGTCTTCAATTCTGAACCTGTTAACATAATCATTAAAATTACAACCAAATTCACTGTTTATTACCTGTGAAAGATGCTCGCGCGAAATATTGAGCCTCGATGAAACCAGACTAAGGGTAATGGCAGGGTCCCTGAAGAGTTTTTCCTCTTTCATCATTTCATTCAGTCCTTCCTTTATCTCCGATATTTTTTTTCCTGAAAGCGATGAGGAACTGTATTTTTTCGGTTCGGGCGTCTCGGTTCTCCAAATTATTAAACCTGCGAGGAATGCAACAATTAAACCTCCGGCGATAACGATTCCCGATATCCATTCTCTTTCTTTGATTATTTTTAATACTCCGGCGTTATTCCATTGCCCTCCCGGTTTTTTACACTGTACTTCCAGAGTGTATTCACCCGGGCTAAGATAATCCGCGGCGACAAATTTTTTCCTTGTTTCCTTCCAGATTCCCTTTTTATCCCCTGTAATCCATCGATATCTGAAATAACCGCTTCTGCCATTCAGTTCTATTCTTTCAAAATATAACTTAATATTTCTCCGGTTACCCGATAATACAACCTGACGTTCATTGCTCTGCCTGCTGATATCAATAGTATCTTTTTCACTGACAACCGATCTGAAATAAATATTGTAATTTTCCCTTTTATCCAGATAATCTTCAATGGCAAAACTGCTGATGTTATGGGTAGTGCCCATCAGGATATTTCCTTCTGAATCCGTAAACATCGAGGCTCCGCTGATATCATTATTTGTCAGCCCGTCTTCCGAAGAAAAAAATCTGAATTGCCCTTTATGATAAATCCCGAAACCATCGGAAGTGCCAATAAGCATCATATCTTTATACTTCAAAAGGGCGTAAACCCTAGGACTTATCAAACCATTGTTTTCATTAATAACCTCAACCAGCTTCTCATTCTCGAAAATATAAATGCCATAAAATGTTCCTACCCACAACCGACCGAGATGGTCTTCTTTGATAACACAAATGTAGTCTCCTTTAATACCTGCATTATCATCAAATCGTATAACTTCATTCTCTCCGATCATGTACATTTGGTCGGCAACTGTGGCAAGCCACAGGTTATTCCGGCTGTCCTCAAAAATAAGCACCGATGAATTTCTGCCTGAAGGAAATTCAATTTCCTTTTCATGCCATTTATCATCCTCAAAATAATAAATCCCTGAGCCTGTAACTGAAGTCCACAAACGATCTTTTGAATCGGTAAATAAAATGAATTTCGGCCCCGGCGGCAAGCCTGTCATGTTAAAATCTTTATATCCCTCTTCACTGAAATAAACAATCCTGTGTCCGCAGCTCAGCAGGCGTTTGCCTTCATAAATCGTCATGTTATTAATATGGCGATTCGGAAAATATTTTTCTCCGATAAAGGATTTAATCACTCCCCTGTTATATTTAAGCAGACTGCCATCGGCTGTTTCGAACCATATATTATCCCGGTTTTCCTGATAAACAGGCCGGGTAAGAACCGGTCCGCTGTGACCGGAGGAAAACTCTGAAAAATAATTCTTCGATACTCTGAATAGTCCGTTGCCCCTGGTCCCGCACCATATATTGCCATCCCTGTCGCAAAATACCGAAAGCACATCCTGATTTTCTATAACCTTCAAAAGTGAAACTTCCTCATCCGATAAATTATATCTGAAAAGTCCTTGGTTTGAAGCTCCCCAGATAAAACCATTCTGGTCACTGTCGAATGTATTGGTAAAAAAGAAATTTGCCGAATATATTTTTTTCCTTCCCTCCTTATTTATCAGAAATACCCCGTTGCCATCCTGGCTCATTACGAGGTTATCATCATCAGAAAGGAATATCTGCCTGACCGCGTATTTTTCAGGCCTGAATATCTCTATCACATTCCGGCTGTTTAATTCAAATACACCGTCGGTAGAATTAACGTAGACCATACCCTCGCTGTTTATATCCATATTCCATACTGAAAAATTGGAGGGCAGCCTGATAACCTCCATTGAATCGGCTCCGCCATACATATACAGCGGACCTTCGGTGGAACCGAGCAAAATCGAGTCTTCAGCCGTTATTATAAAATCAGTAAATAGTAAATCTGTATTTTTTGAGACATTCCAGGTTTTAAATACTCCCCTCTCCATTCTGTGGAAATGACCGTTATAATCCAGAGCGATAATCCTCCCTTTATATTCAGCTATTTTTTTTATTGCCCCGTCTGTTTTATAATTGTCAAAATTAATGCCGTCAAACCTGCTCAGTCCCAGCTCTGTGCCAATCCATAAAAATCCGGAAGAGTCCTGGTAAAAAGAAAGCACAGTGGATTGCAACAGGCCATCATTTACAAGATAATTCTTAATCAGGTATTCCTCTCCCCCATAGGAAGCTGAAACCAGTCCGAATAATAATAGAATAATCCTTATTTTCTTAAAAAGGCAAACCATAATCTGAAAAATAGAGAGGGCTGATTAAAAAGTAAAGATACATTTAAATAATTCATGTAATGTCAGCGTGTGAAAGAATGCGGAATTACGCATTTCAATAATTATTCCCCTGCTTCAAATAGCAGAATATTTTGTTAATATGATAAAACATACCGCACCCGGTACCCCTGGAAACAGGCTCTCCTTTTCGTTACATCAGGGAAAAAGTTTAACCCGGTACAAGGTCAATCACTCCGTAAGCAGTAAAATTCCGCGAAAATTAAAGAATAAAAGCCTAAATTTTTCCCAGGCATAGCTTGAGGAAAACGCCCTTATGGGGAACATTTATAAGCACATCCGAACAATCGGAATATCCCCCGCCGGAGGTAATGGCACTAAGATTGTGAAACGAAAGGAATATTGTGCGAATATAGTTATTCCCCAACATCAATATTTCTTGTGAAATGTTTTTCTAATATTAATTAAATAGAATAATAACAATAATTGGTTAACCTATTGTTATTAAATTCTTTACAACCTCACCCCAACCCCTCTTACGCCACGGCGCACTTAAAAGCCTTATCAAGGAGAGGGGCTTTAAAAGTCCCTCCCTTTACTAAGGGGAGGGATTTAGGGTGGGGTCGGAATACCAGAAAAACACTAAAAATACTATATTTTTGCTCTATCTTAGCGCCATTACCGCCGGAGATGGTGGATTTGAAGTGTTTTTCTTTGAAGACGGGGGAGGACTATCCCTGAGCTAACCTATAACTTTTCTTTTTCTGACTCTTTCAGCTTATGGATTTTGAATAGCGGCCTGACTATCGGGAACATGTTATTAGCGGGCTTTTTTGACAAATTTTGCTCTCCGGATTATCCTCAACATGTTGGCGTTAGTGTAGTGGTAAGAGCCTAAATTTTCCCCAGGCAGAGCTTGAGGAAAACGCCCCAAGTGTGAAAAGTTCCCTGGCAAAACGGGAGGCGATTTATTCAATAAGAAGTTAAATTATACGCAAATTGGTAAGAGATTTATCAACAAGTAGAAAGTTTTATTGTCATGTACAGGTTTCGTAGTTACTCGAGGTGTGTCCTCCCCCGTCAATGAAGAAGAACGCTTCATTGCCACCCCCTCCGGCGGGGGACATTCTGATTACTTGGATTTGTCGATAAATATCCCCCTTTGGAGGGGGTGGATTCAAAGTGTTTTTCTTTGAAGACGGGGGAGGACTATCCCTGAGCTAACCTATAACTTTTCTTTTTCTGACTCTTTCAGCTTATGGATTTGGAATCGCGGCCTGACTATCGGCAACATGTTATTGGCGGGCTTTTTGACAAATATTGCTCCCTGGATTATCCTCAACATGTTGGCTTCAGTGTGGTGATAAAAACCTGTCCCGTTTTTTTTGGATTTTACGTTTCAATTTTACTTCGCCGAAAATAAACTTTGAAAAAGAATAGCCGATTTTGTATCTTTTATAATAGAACCGAAAAACAGGATGATGACCGTAAAACTCATTATTATCCAATAATCGCACTATTATTTACCTCCGGACTGATTATGAAAGAAGGAATAGTGCCGTAATTATTTTATGACTGATCGGTGAGTTCATCCATTCACAGGGAAAATGTGAGAAAGTACAGGAGCAAAATCTGAATCTTATAGTGAAGCAAAATTTTTCGATGATTACTGACATGTTCCTGAAGCTCAATATTCCATTGATAATAAATGCTAAAGGAGAAAAATAGATGTCGAGACTGTTATTTAAGAGATCATCCGGAGCGTTCCGGGCAGTAAGGGGTGAAATTATTAAAGCTATCCAGCGACAACTGATCTATGAAAATCATAATCCCGGATTGGTCGACGGAGTGTTCGGCACAGGTTCTGAAGAGGCTCTTATAAATTGGCAGAAAGAAAATTTCATTGAACCTTCGGCAGTAATCGACACTGAAACCTGGGCAATGTTAATGGACCGCAACATACCCGATATTAAACTTAGAGCATTGCAGGTGACAGCCGCCTTCGAAGGTCACGGGTTTGGAATTGCGAAAGGGAATTTTGACGGCGCTTTACTTACCTGGGGTATCATAGGTTTTACACTGAAGGGAGGAAAACTTGCAAAGATTATTAATAGAATAAATGAGGAACACCCGGAAATACTTGAGAAATCATTTGGCGGCATGACAGAGATTCTATTTGAAAAAATAAATGCTGAAAGAAAAGAGCAGGAATCATGGTCGAACAGTATTTCGAGAGGAGAAAATAAATACCGATTATCCCCGGAGTGGTCCCGCGCCTTTCAAAAACTTGGCGATTTTTCGGAAGTGCAAAAAATACAGGTTGACGAGGTTAACAGCTATTTTAAGAAAGCTCTTGATGATATGAACAATTTCAATCTCGAAACTGAACTGGCCTTCGCGTTATGTTTTGATATCGCTGTACAGAACGGTGGAGTTGATGATGATGAGAAGGAGCAGATTGAAAGAAATATCAAAAGGGATCACCCGGCGGCTGAAATGGAAATAAGAGAAATAATCGCCAATGTCGTGGCCGAAAATTCTTTTCCCAAATGGGTTGAAGATGTCAGAAGCAGAAAGCTTACTACCGCCACAGGGGAAGGAAGAGTGCATGGTTATAAATACCGCCTTGCCGACTGGGGATTAGGCGAATATTCCATTAGCAAATAAATTCTACGCAAAACGGCAAAATTTTTCCGGGAAAAGGGGCTGATAATATTCAACTCCATTCGGAGTCGCTTATGAAATCAATTTGAATAAACAGGAGACCCGATTTACAGGCCTCCTTCTCAATTTATTTTAGAACCATCAGTTTTTTTGTGCCTGTGAATTTCTCACCATCAATTCCTTCGGCATTTATTGTATAAAAATATACTCCGCTGGAAAGTGAGGAAGCGTTAAATTCAACTTCATGCACACCTGGTTTAAAATTACCCCGGGCAATTGAACCAACTTTCTGACCTACAACATTATAGATATTTAATGATACCTTCGATTCTGCCGGAAGAGCAAATTTTATTTTTGTAACAGGATTGAAGGGATTGGGATAGTTCTGTTCAAGGCTGAATTCAGAGGGTACAAAGTTAACTTCAATAATCTCTGAATATGATTCGGCGCCATCAAAATCAATTTGTTTTAATCTGTAATAATTTGTTCCGCTCAATGGTTTTTCATCGCTGAAACTATATTTTACCGGCTCTGAGGAGGTTCCGTTTCCGGAAACAAAGCCGATTTTTTTAAATCTGTTATTATCATTACTTCTAAGAATATCAAATCCTTCGTTATTTGTTTCAGTAGCTGTCTCCCAGCTTAGTTCAACTTTATTTCCCACAACAGAGGCGGCAAATGAAGTAAGTTCAACAGGAATCGGGGCAGTATAAGATAATGTAATATTTAGCTGAGTCAGAGCTGAATTATCAACATAATACCATCTTGAAGCTCCATCATACTGATTCGCGTTTACAAAAGCTCCACCAAACGGATCTTCCGCGTGCAAATGTACTGTACCTGATACTTCAGGTATTGTTACATGCAGCCACAGAGTATCGCCTGCTCCAAGCTGCCATTTCAGAATATGTTCATGAACGCCGTTAAAGGCAGCGTCTCCATTCCTGTAATCCTGGAGTGAAGAGGTAGTTCCGTCGGGCAATATCATTCTCGCGTCAAATATTCCCGCCGGAGGAGCCGGTGGCAGTTCAGCTTCCCCAAGATCGGCGTCAATTCCATCAGTAGCCGCCGGATCAATGCCGCCATTAATATTATAACCGGCGTAACCATCATTTACTTCCACATCAACAGCATAAAAAGCGGCAAGCTCTTCATAATATTCCGCCGGTCCTTTTTTTGTCGGAAGAGGATAAAGAATTTCACCATCGCCTGTACTTTTTACCCAGTATCCTTTGCCCGGTTCAAGTATATCGGCAGTATAATATCCGTCATTAAATTCAAAAAACTGTGAAGCGAGAATTCCCGCCGGGTTGGTTACGATATCAATAACTCCAATATCGAAGTGGAACGGACCAACGATATTCCAACCTTCGGATACCGGTATTGGATCGGCAACCGGCATTCCATTAAGATTATGAATTAAAGGTTCATCAAACTTTAGCCAGTAACCAACACTCATCTCAAGCATATCTACCGGTAAGTAGCCATCATCAAATTTAAAGGCTGAGGAGGCTGCGCCGGGGAAAACCGCCGAAACAGACATATCGGGAGCTTCAAGAGGAACAGAAATCATATTCCACCCTGTCATGGTGGTAAAAGTTGAAACGATTTGCTGGTCGTGCCTGATGACTACCGATGTGAGAGATTCATTTGTTATAACTACATTATTCTGTTCTTTCATATTTACAGATATCAAACCAATACCGAGAGCATCTTCCATCATAAATGATCCTTCGGGCAAAAACAGCGGCTCCCATGAAAGAGTAACCGGATACCCCTGCGGGCCGGCCTGGAAAACTATCTTCCATTCGACCTCATCATTTTCCGTGCTTCTGATATCCCTGTGTGAAGAGGTAATCATATCGGGAAAAACAAAGCGTGCGTCGAAAGCTCCGGCAGGTGGGGGCGGGGGCAAATCAATTTCTCCGAACGCGGTGTCAATGCCATCGGTCGCGTACGGATGACGTCCGAACGTAATCATCTGACTGATTTCAGCTCCACCGGCATCTTCAACAAGAATATCTGCCAGCCATATATAATCGGCAATCCACTCAACTATTTCCGGCCCGGCGGGTGTGGATTCCCCTTCATCATAAACCGCGGTAACTTCATATTCATAAAGACCAAATTCAGGAAGCTGGTCGGTATATGTTAATAATGAAGTCGTATCCAGCTCAATGCCGTCCCTGTAAATTTTATAATACAAAAATTCCCTGTTTGACATTCCCGGTCTGTAAGTGAATTGTTGATGAGGCGGCTGCGGAGCCGGCGCCCGACCAATAATTTCTCCCTGTTCGTTATCCCCTTCAGCATATACATTATAATATTCGGGCTGATTTATTTCCCCGAATGTGTACTCATATTCAAGAGGCATAACTGAGATATAGTCAAATGTTCCATCGGTAGCAGCGCCATAGGTTTTAAACCCGGCCTTACCCAGCAGAAAATCTGTATCATAATAGGTACCCTGTAAAACTTCATTGATATATACATCAATATTGCCAAAAGCGCAAATAACCGTAAGAACATTCCAGTCATCAACATTAAGATTAGGACTTGTGATCCCCGACTGTAAACCAACGTATGATCCATCAACATATTTATTAAGATACCACCTGCCATCATACTGGTAATAAATCTGATAGGTATTCAGCCATTTTCCATTAATATGATTAGCCGGATCACCATTGAACATAAATCCGATGTTATTGGAGCCGGTGGCGTTCGTAAATTTCATCCTGGCTTCAATAGTATAATTTGTAAACTCCTCATCATAATAAGAAGTATTATATTGCTGCTGAGCATCCACCTGATAGTGTTCACTTACAACAAACCAGTTCCCTGTAAGCGGATACCAATCATCGGCTACACCATCACTGAAATCTTCATAATAACCTGGTCCGGACCACTGCTGCCACTCAAGCTGGACTTCCCCTGTCGCGCTGTTCAGTTCTGACGTAAGATTTGACGGGGGAATTACCTGGGCGGATAGTAAAGAATAAATTAATAATATAAATAAAAACAGTATAAACCTGCTTTTAAACATAACACCTCCATAATGAAAAAACATTTTAATAATTCAAAGTTTCTATTTTTCCTCCAATTTACCCCATCGGGAAAGAAAGTTAAGGTTCTCGCACAAACGCATAAATCTGCTCTTTAACTATTCACCCCGGACCGGAGAAATATTTTAAAGATTCATCAACATATTAAATATAATCCTATCTCCGCATTTGTTAAGAATCATCATAATAAATAAAAAAAGAGGCCTGATTTAGAGGCCTCTTACAAAATCAGCTCTATTTCATAAGCATAAGTTTTTTTGTTTCGCTGAACTTCCGGCCATCCGTTCCTTCAGCATTTAACACGTAAAAATAAACCCCGCTCGAAAGATCAGAGGCATTAAACCCGGCCTCATGGAGTCCCGCGCTGATAGTTTCATTCACAAGAGTCGCGACATTTTGTCCGACAATATTATATACAGAGAGAGTGACTTTCGAATCTACCGGCAGGGCAAATTTGATCTTTGTAGAGGGATTAAAGGGATTCGGATAATTCTGACCCAGGCTGAATTCTGCCGGCATAAAATCGACCTCAATAATGTCGGAATATGATTCAGATCCGTCGAAATCAATCTGTTTCAGGCGGTAATAATATGTCCCGGTTTTTGCGTTATAATCAACAAAATTATATGAATGAGGTTCGGAAGAGGTTCCGTTTCCATCAACAAAACCGATTTTTTCGAATCTGTTATTATCATTACTTCTGAGAATATCAAATCCTTTGTTATTTGTTTCGGTGGCTGTTTCCCAATCGAGCCTTATTTGTTCTCCTGAAACAGAGGCTGTAAAGGAAGTCAGTTCAACAGGAATCGGGGCGGTATAAGATAATGTAATATTCAGTTGTGTAAGAGCGGAATTATCCACATAGTACCAGTTTGAAGTTCCATCATACTGATCGGCGCTTACAAAAGCTCCTCCAAAAGGATCTTCCGCGTGCAGATGCACTGTGCCTGAGACCTCAGGTATAGAAACATGCAGCCACAGAGTATCACCTGCACCAAGCTGCCATTTCAGAATATGTTCATGAATGCCGTTAAAAGCGGCGTCGCCATTCCGGTAATCCTGGAAAGAGGAGGTGATTCCGTCGGGTAATATCATTCTCGCGTCAAATATTCCCGCCGGTGGAGCCGGTGGCAGTTCAGCTTCCCCAAGATCGGCGTCAATTCCATCAGTCGCGGCCGGATCAATTCCTCCATTTATATTATACCCCGCGTAACCGTCATTTACTTCCACATCAATGGCATAAAAAGCGGCAAGTTCTTCATAATATTCCGCCGGTCCTTTTTTTGTCGGAAGTGGATAAAGAAGTTCTCCCGCGCCGCTTGTTTTCACCCAGTATCCTTTACCCGGTTCAAGTATATCGGCAGTATAATATCCATCATTAAATTCGAAAAACTGTGAAGCGAGAATTCCCGTGGGATTTGTCACTATATCGGCAGCGGTTATTTCCATATGATGGGGTCCTATAAGGTTCCATCCTTCAGCTACGGCGATAGGTCCCGGCACAGGCATACCTGTAATATTGTGTGTTAACACATCATCGAATTTTATCCAGTAGCCAACGCTTAATTCAAGCATATCAACAGGCACATAACCATTATTGAATTTGAAGGCTGAAGATGAAGCATCGGGAAAAACCGCCGATACAGCCATATCTTCAGCTTCCACCGGAACAGAAATCATGTTCCAGCCCTGGAATGTATTAAATGAAGATGTTGTTTCCATCGAATGCTCAATAATAACCGATGTAACAGAGGTGTTGCTTATTGTAACACTGCTCTGTTGTTTCATATTAACATTCACCAGTCCGACACCATAAGAATCTTTAAGCATAAAAGAACCTTCGGGCAGCATGGATGGATCCCATGACAATGTTATCGGGAATCCAGAAGGACCGGGCTGATAATTAATAGTCCACATAACTTCCTCATCATCAATGCCCCTGATATCCCTGAGCGATTGAGTGACGCCGTCGGGAAAAACAAATCTGGCATCGAAGGCCCCGGCGGGCGGGGGGGGAGGGAGTTCGATTTCACCATAGGTTGTATCAATTCCATCGGTCGCGAAAGGATGTCGTCCATATTCCATCATTTGACCTACATCAGCGCCTCCCGCGTCAGCTACTGTTATTTCGGCCAGCCATAAATAATCAGCCTGCCAGTTAACGGTTTCAGGCCCGGCGGCATCCGATTCTCCCTCATCATAAACCGCTGTCACTTCATAGTTGTAAGTTCCGTATTCAGGAAGCTGATCAATATAATTTTTATCTGTGGGCTGCGCAATCAGGTTACCATCTCTGTAAACGTTAAAATAGAGAAATTCTCTTGTGTTATCAGGCGCCGGGGCATCCAGATAAACAACATGCTCCCCTCTCGTATTATACCCATCCTCCAACATTGATCCGTCAGGGTAGAGTTCAGGAATAATTGAAGCATCAATTTCCCCATGAACGTAATCTGAAGCAACATTTTCAACAGATACATACTCATAATCCCCAATATCGCCTTCGCTGCCATACATCAGAAGGCCGATTTTGCCTGATGGAAATTCATTATCAAAATATGTTGCCTCGAGAACACCGTTAATATAAATATCGATATTACCATCAACATAGACCACTTTTACAACATTCATGGTATGGGATGTCGGATGAATGTTTACCGAAGTATTCCAACCTGAAATATTTGTCCATGAACCGTTAACATACTTACTGAAATTCCACTGCTGAATATTTGATGAAAAACCATAAACCATCCGGTAAGCGTTATTCCATTTTCCAACGGAGCCCGGATCGGATGGATCGCCGTTAAAATAAAATCCGATAAGGTTGTTGGAGCCCTCTCTTTTGCACATCTCAACTTCGATTGAAAGATTGCTAAACTCTTCATCATAATACGATGATGTATAAGAGGTTGTTGTACGGGTACATGAATAAAGTCCGTTCGCGACAGACCAGTCTCCTTCAAGAGGGTACCAGTTGTCGGCAACTCCATCTTCAAAATCCTCATAAAATCCCCCTGCGCTGCCATGGTTCCAGGATAATTCCACCTCTCCGGTCGAGCTGTTCAGATCAGACTGAAGATTGGTTGGCGGAATTATCTGGGCGGATAATGCAGAGAAGAATAAAAACATTGATAAAAACAGTATTAACCTGCTTTTGAACATAACACCTCCATAAATGAATAAGTAAATAGTTAAAAACATTTATATTTTAAATCTCTTTTTCTTCCCAATTGAAAAAGGAGGTATGGGTTCATTTTATATCAGAAAAAAGATTTCCAGGTCAATCTTCGCAAAAAAAAAGCAACAGAAGAAATAGAATATTACACTTTATTTTTTAAGATGCAACAGTTTTTTTTACATTAATAACATTATCTTTATTATAGCTTCCGTATCTTTTCCACGATTAATAATTAAGATATAGGGATTATATATCCTGAATGAACATTAGAATATCCTTCCCTGTGTTTCGGTGTTACAAATCGGGGCATCTCCCGGTCTGTCTTTTAGAAAACCGGCAAGCTGACAGCGTTATTCAAATTTCAAAATATATTTTTCGGCGGAAATGTAAATTATGATTTATATTTTGTTGAAAAACGCAATATTTTTGGATTAACAAGCCTCTCAAAATCCTTATAGGCAAGTTTCATCAGTTCAAGATGTGATCCGGCATTGAACAAAATATCTTCATCCTCGACCAGACTCGCGGCCACAAAAACCTCCATATCATAGAGATTGCCAAAGGGAGGCATCGCGCCAACCTCACAGCCGGGGAATTTATCCTTAAATTCCTGTTCATTGGCCAGCCTTATTCTTTCCGAGCCGAGCGCTTCCTGAAGTTTTTCAAATTCCACTTTGTAGGTAGCCGGGAGCACTGCCATAGCCATTTTGCCATCCAGCTTAATCAGGACCGTTTTCGCTAATTTTTTACCAGGGATGTGAGCCATTGCCGCTATTTCCTGAGCTGTATAGGCCTGCGAATGTTTAAGTATCACGTATTTAACGGAATTGCTGTCAAGATACTCCTTGAGCTTCTGTACCGGCATATATCCTCCATTTTTTTTCCGGTTAATCCAGCAACACCAGTATTATCAGGATGGATTTATAAATAATGTAAAAATATTCAGGCAAATTGTCAATAAGGGAATTGTCAATCGCTTACGTTTTCGGCGCCCTTTTCTGAATTTCCCGGTATTCTGTGTACCCGCGGAATATAATACAATCAGTTTCCCCGGTAAATCTGCCTGAATATATCAGCAATCACTTTACCGCCTTCATCTCCAAACGAACAGGCAGAAAGGATTGACATATTTTCGGCGGCTGAAATTATCTTCTCATAATTATCCCCGTCATTGCCATCGGGCTTAATGTTTTCAATTTTTTCTTTAAGCCACAAATTACCTTCGCGACAGGGCGCGCAAAAACCACAGTTAGATGAGCAGTAATAATTAATTATTGCCGCCGCTGATTCGGTCAATGAAATTTTTCCGGGAAATATTACTGCCGCAGGCAATAAACGTGAACCCGCTTTTTCCAGGGCAGCCGGGGTTAGAGTCAGGTTATCAATAACATTACCGCTTAAAGGAGAACTAAAGATGCCTGAAATAAATATATATTCAATATCGTTTAGGGCGCCCCCGGATAACGTTATCAAATTACGCAGAGGAGAACCGGAAGGCAGTTCATACAAACCTTTATTTGATACTTTTCCGGTAACGGGAAATAAAATATTGCCCGGAAAATCTTTATCGCCAACTCCGGTAAACCATTTCCACCCTTTTTCAAGAATAACCGGTATATTACAGATAGTCTCAAAATCAGCGAAATAAACATCCCGGCCCCATAATTTATCAAAGTTCCCTCCATATTCTTTCTGAACCGGGTATGCCCTTCTGCTCTCCATACCGGCAATCACCGCAAAATTCTCCCCGTTCAAATGAGGAGGCGGGCAAAGATGCAGCTCAACCTGGCACGCAAAATCATTGAAGAATGATGAACGCATGTGTCTGCCGGTAAATCCACTCATTTTCGCTTCATTGAGAGCTTTCTGCATTATCGCGGGAGCTGCTCCTTCATCACTGCCTACGAGAAAATAAACTCTTTCAGCGCCTGTTATATAGGCCGATATCAGCGCTCCTTCAATAAGCAGGTGAGGGTTAATATCTATTATTCCCCGGTTCTGGATCATACCGGGACCGGCAGTATAACCTTTTATACATAATATTTTTTCCGCTCCCCCAAATTTCCTGAATTTTTCAAACTCCTTCCCCACAACTTTCATTGAACCATTTCTGAACTGTAAATTAGATTTTATTAGTTCATCCGTTATATCTTCAGGCTTTTTTCTGAAACTTTCTTTGACAATCTTATATCCCCCGTATTGCAGAAAAACTTCAAGTGTGTTATAGTCTTTTATATCCGGAAGAATATACTTTTCACTCATAACTTGTTTTCCATCAGTTCAATCAGTTTATCCGGATCAACTGCGTTAACAACCTTCCCATTAATTTTTAAGACAGGAGCTTTATCACAGTTTCCGAAGCAGTTTATTTTTTCTATAGTTATTTTGTCACGATTCCCCTTTTCTTTTATCTTTTTTTCAAGTTTTTCCTTTAACAACCCGGAAAGGTTCCCAGGGCCTGACAACATACATGAAATGCCGGTACAAATCTGTATGTGAAATCTTCCCGGCGATTTGGTTCTGAACGATGAATAAAATGTGAGCGCGTCAATAATCTGTTCCTGACTGACTGAAAGAATTTCGCTGATCTCCTCAATGGCGCCGCTCCCTATAAAGCCGGCCTGCTCCTGTGCTGTTAACAAAGCCTCGATGACCGCTCCTCTCTCATCCGGATACTTTTTTTTGAGCTCCTTAATTCTTTTTATATATTTTTCCTGTAGTTTCATCTATATTGTTTTATTTATGATCATTTATCCGCTTCTTTGGCCGAAGGGGCAAAACTGCTGACAACAACTGCCAGATCAGGAAGTTTTATTCCGGTTAGCATTTCAGGCAAAAGCTGAAAGAGGGGAAATGAGGGAGATGAAATTTTTAGCCGGTCAGTATAAGCTTCGCCGGTTCCACTGATGAAAATGCCGAATTCCCCATCAGGATTTTCTATGCGCGCCGATGCTGTGCCTTTTCTCAATAAATATCCATTCTCATGTAAATATGTATGCTGAATGATATCCGCCACATTAAATTTACCCCCTTCCCGGATTCTGAAATATTCATTCATTCCCGATGAGTTTACCTGGTAAGTTTTTATTTTTCCCAGTATTTGCCTTATCAGTTCCGCCGATAAGAAGACCTCATCAATTCGGGTGAAATAACGGGCTAAAACGTCCCCTTCCGAATGTGAAACCGGAATAATATCTAATTCATCATATTTTAGATAAGGCCTAATTTTCCTCAGGTCATACCCGATTCCGGATGCTCTCAGGTTTACACCCGTAATTCCAAAGTCCAACGCTTTTTGAGCATCTAATATTGATAGTCCTTCACACCTCTGAAGTAAAAAGCGGTTTGAGCTCATTCTTCTGCTGAAACGTTCAAATTTCTTTAATAAATCACTTAAAAAATCATCAAAAAATTTTAATGCGCCACTCTCCGTTTTATATCCCTCTCCTCCGATATTAAAAAAATAATCCTCATTTTCGACATCTCTCATTCCGGAAAACAAATTATTTATTTTTTTCGTGTAGTCAGTCATCCATGAAGCGGCAGGAGCAAAACCAAGTGTGGATAGAAACCGGAAAAGTGAGTTAAGCTGTGATCTGATTGAAAAAAATTCAAGAACAAGCATCCTCATAAACCGGCAGTGATCGGATATCCTGATTTCGGCGAGTGTTTCAACAGCAAGAATGTAAGTTAGCAGATTATGAAGTTTATTTTGAGAGTCAAGTCTCCTGATAAATGGTAAAAAGTCGAGCGTTCCCATATTTTCCGCGAGTTTCTCAAGTCCCCTGTGATTAAAACCAATATCGACTGCCGCGTTAATTATTTTCTCACCATCATGCTCAAAATTTATCTTAAAGCTGCCCCGTGTATTGTATTCATAACCAGCCCTTTTAACAGAAGATGAATTTTCCTTATCCCGGCTCACTTCTTCTTTCGGCGTTTTTTCCGGAATCGTGTTACTAATTATATCCGGTTTTATTTCAGGCCCAAAAGGTTCTGTTCCGATAACCGGATACTCTTTGCGAAGCGGCTGAAACTGGCGCCGGTCAGGCAGAACCAGCGGCTTAAGATTATGATTACCGTTAAACCTGATCCCGAACATTTCAAAGATTTCCCTTTCAAAAAAACCGGCGGATTTCCATAGTCCCGAGCAGCTTTGAGCAGAAAACGATTCAATGTCACAAATAATATTAAGCGCGAAATCATTAACAACAGAAATAAGATGATAGATCAGGGAATGCTTTTTCTCCCCTCTTCTATCTGTCAAACAACAAATATCGGTCAGAAGCTTAAAATTCAAATCTTTATCTTCCTTCAACATCCTCATTACCGGCAAAAAAGATTTTTCACCAACCCACACTGAAAATGCGCTGCCATCTCCCTCTTTTTTCAGAGGATTTTTATTAGCGACAGCCGCTATTTTTTCTGTCAGCAGTTTTTCCACTATATCTTATCCTTCGGCGCTTTTACATTCTTCTTCATTGGGGAAACATCTTTCCCCCTTTTATTGCCAAGCATTTTTACAGCTTTGACAAGGTCTTTATCCGAAGGAGGACAGCCGGCGATATAAAGATCAACAGGGATGATCTTATCCAATCCCTGGTATACCGGGTAACTTCTGTAAATTCCCCCTGAAGAAGCGCATGCTCCAAAAGCGATAACCCATTTCGGTTCGGGCATGAGTTCGTAAATATCTTTTATTTTTTCAGCATATTTTATATTTACAGGACCGGCAACTATCAGAAGATCTGAAAACTCAGGGCGGGATAAAATTTCCTCATATGCTCCGTGATTAGGGTGTTCCATTTCCGGTATACACTTATCCATCTCTTCACAGCAACCGGAACCAGCGAAAAAAGGTCTGAAACCAAGCCTGCTGATCCGGGTTAAGAACGTCTTGCCAATTTTTTCAGATAACCTGATTTTACTGATTTTTCTCATTGATATTTTGCTAAATCCATATATTTCGATTAATCCGCGAATGACAATTAATAATGATAGAGATTTTTTATTCGGAACTCAAGCGATTAAATTCTTTTGTCTGATTTATTCACAAATTCATATATTATTCGCAAAATGGGAAAGGAGAATGTATTTCAGTGGATCTGAAAATAACTCCCTGTTTATCTGTATTTGGCATGGCCTTCCCTCCGTGGAAGGTCAAAATCCGGTGGCTGAGCGGAGTGGTAGCTTCCGCCGGTGGTTTCGACTCCGCTCAACCACCGGCTGTGTTCATGAAAAACCTGGCTATTTTGAGTAAAATTTGACTTCTGACGGAATAATCCGGCAAGCCGGAAGTGAAGAGCGATTAGTGGAAAGTTATTTAATTGAACTACCCTCTCCGTCATCATACTCTTACTCTGATTTTTTCATAAGGTTAGGTTTAGTTTGGTCGGGTGGTTTCCTATGCTACTAAGGTTAATAAATCAAAAATAGGGTTTCTTTGAGTTTTTTGTGGAATTTTGTGTTTTTGTGATTTGGTGGCGTTTCTTCCACCTCAATCAACGAAATCTGCGTAATCAGAATAATCTGCGGTCGTCTTTGCCTTTTAATTGTTCATTATTAATTATTAATTGTCAATTGAAATTTCCTGCTATTTTGAATATAATATAACTTCTTACGGAATGCTCTCCCCTGTTTTACCAATCCTGTCTGAATAAAGCAATAGCGCCGGTGAAAACCCGATGCGGAAACTGTTTCTATTTTTTTGCTCCCCGGGCAGGTAACCAGTCATAGCAAACACCTGTAAATAAAAAGGCCGGCCCTAAAAAACAGGACCGGCCCGGGATAGATATGATATATTGTAAGGGAAACTTTATCAGTGAAACATGAAGTTCGATTCTTTTTTGAAAAATTCCTCGAGCTCATCAGGATTAACATTCATCAGATATTTTGTGGATCGCACCAGTTCAGGAGAAATACCGGCAACTTTTTGGGCATACTTAATCACATTTTCCCTGAAACCTTCTTTTGGGAAAACCTCGCTGATAAGTCCCAGTTCTTTTGCCGCCCGGGCGCTGATCTCTCCACCCTGCATAAGATATTCTTTAGCCCTTCCATAACCAATATATCTCGGAAGGAAAAAGGGAAGTCCGCCGCTGGGATGAAGGCCATATTTGGCGTGCGAAAGAGAAAATGACATTTTTTCACTTGCCACCCTGAAATCAGTAGAGAGGGTAATCCCGAAAAAGGGTGTCACCACCTGACCCTGGAGAGCTGTAATAATTGGTTTTTTAAACTCAAGAAAGAGTTGTATATAATTCAGAAGCATATTAATCTCAATAGCGCGCAAGCCGGTATCTTCAAAACGTCTGATTCTGCCTGATTCATCATCCATAGAATGGTCGGCAATGCTTTGGAGAAAATTATCGTAGTTCTTTTCATTCAGGCAATCTGGCGCGGTAAGAAAAAGCACAGCATTTATTGAATCCTCCTGCTCAATCTTTTTGAACCAGGGAGTCATATTATTATTCCTGTGAAGGTCGGTCAACAAACCGAACGCATTGCATTTTGTTGAAAGAACTACAACGTTGCCGGCTACCTCACTGCTTATTTCATCAAATTCAAATTCCAGATCCGTTGTATTTTTCATAAGAGCCTCCTGAATTATTTTTAAGCTTCCACAGTTTTTTTATTTTTCCTTTTATGCAGGAATATATAATAACAAGCCGGAACAACAAACAGTGTCATTATTGTTGAAGCGACAAGGCCGCCTATACTCACAACACCAAGGGGTATACGCATTTCGCTCCCGCGTCACCGATTCCCAGGGCCATTGGAAGCATACCGAGAATGATCGCCAGGGTAGACATTAAAATAGGTTTAAGTTTTGTTGGCGCCGCTTCAAGAAGCGCTTCTTTGGCCGATCTGCCTTCCTCTCTTACCAATTGGTTGGTGTAATCGAGAATCAGAATCGCGTTATTTACCACAATCCCGATTAACATTATTATTCCCATCAGTGATGTGATACCATATGACAAATTGAAATAATAAAGTGAAGTAAATACACCCATTAATCCGAGGGGGATGGTAAGAAGAATAAACAGCGGCTGTACAAAACTTTCCAGAATAGCGGCCAGCAGCATATATGTAAGAATAACGGCCAGCGCGAAGGCGAATATCATATCCGCGAACATTTCAAACATCATTTTAGTATTTCCACCCCACTGGAAACTGTAACCGGCAGGCAATTCGGTTTTATCGAGTATTTTACTTATCTCGTCAATAACATTACCGGTCGGCACTCCTTCAGCCGGCGAACCGGTAAACTGAATACTGATATATTTATCCCTGTGGAGTATTTTGGAATAACCTCGTGTAAATTTAACATCGGCAAGCTGCGATAACCGGTAAACAATTCCTGTCGGCGCGACAACCGGTATGTTACCGATTTCAGAAGGAGAATCGACATTGTCATCCGCCATCGTCAGAGTTATGTCATATTCATTGCCATATTCACGATATTTTGATGATTCCATTCCTTCAACCGCCGCGCGAAGGGTAAGGGCGACAGTCTGGATAGTCAGTCCGGCGTCGGCGAGTTTAAGCCTGTCGGGAAATACCGTTATCTCAGGTTTACCAGATCGGGAACTCTGGTCCAGATTGATAAGCCCCTTAACTTCCCTGAGCTCTTTCATCAAACCATCTTTGATATTATCAAGCTCATCCATATCCTGTCCTTTAAGGAAAAACTGAATTGGGGGACCACCGCCTCCAAAACCGCTATTGTAATCTACTTTAATATTCGCGTTGGATATATCAGCCAGCTCTCTCGTAAAAATAGAGATCATCTCTTCAATAGATTTTTCTCTTTCTTTACTATCGACCAGTTTAATATCCATTTTGGCCACGTTTGTGCCGGTATTCATATCACTGATCTTTCCAAGATTTGTAAGCAGGTATACCACCTCATCATGTTTTTTTAGTCTTTCTTCAATCCTCGATAATAAGGCTGCCGATTCCGACAGGTCATATCCTTCCGGCAGTTCCACTTCCGCTTTAATCTTGCCATCATCTGTATGGGGAATAAATTCAACACCTATTTTGGGACCATATATAAATGATATAAGAAAAACAAGAACAACCGAGATTCCTAAAACGAGAAAGCTGACACCTTTATTTTTCAGAATGAGAGAAAGAGCTTTGCCATAAGCCCTGTCCCACGATTTAAAGAATCGATTAAGGGCATCACCTAATCTGTTCTTTTTTATTTTGCGGGGCAACATAAGGGAAGCGAGCATCGGAGTAAGCGAAAAGGAGAAAACCAGGGAAAATATTGTCGCGAATGAAGCTGACAGGGCAAGCTCGCGCAAAACTCTTCCCACCATTGACGACATGTTGGCGATGGGTAAAAATACTACAAGGTTTGTAAGAGTCGCGGCAACAACAGCGACTGTCACCTCCGTAGTACCTATAAACGCGGCGCGTTTATTATCATTCCCCATCTCCTTATGCCTGAATATATTCTCCAGAACCACCACAGAGTTTGCCACGAGCACACCGACCGAGACCGAAAGCCCCATGAGTGTCATCATATTCAGTGTAAGATCAAATATCTGGAAAAGCATAAATGTAGCGATAATTGATATCGGCATCGAGAGAGCAACAATAAAAGTTGATCTGATATTCGCGAGGAAAATCAAAAGAACAATCGAGGTAAAAACAACACCAAGGATAATATTACTCATGGTATCATTTACAGTGCTTCTGGTAAAATCAGATCTGTCATCAACAATTTCGAGAGTTGTGCCTGCGGGGAGAGTTTTTCTGATTTCAGGTAATGAGGCTTTTACGGCGTCGGCAACTTTAACAACATTACCATCGCTGCTTTTTATTATGCCCATGCGGACAACATTCTCATCCCGTATCTTGGTTTTATTATCGAAATAAATTGCTCTCTGACGCACATCCTTACCAGCGTCGACAATATCGGCGAGCTGCTCAAGTCTTTTACTTCCGAATGCCGTGGGAACTTTAAGTTCTTTCATCTGATCGATTCCGGAAAACTCCCCTTCGAGTCTTACCGTATATTCCTGTCCCTGGATCTGAAAGTTTCCACCCGGAATATCAAGGTTATTTGCCGCTAATATCTGAAGGAACTGCGGCAATGATATTTTATTCTCGATGATGGTTTTGTTGTCCATTATCACCCGGAGTTCTCTTTCCTGTCCCCCGGTAATTTCCACGTTAGCGACACCGCCAATCTGCGAAAACCGGTCTTTCAACTGTTTATCGGCGATTTCATAAAGCTCGCGGGGGTCAAGATTACCACTGAGAACAACTTCTATAATAGGGAGGAGACCAAATTCAAATTTCTGGACAATTGGTGATTCGGCATCATCCGGAAGATCATTAAGGATAACATCGATTTTGTCCTTTATCTCCTGGTTAGCTATGTCAACATCTTTATCGAGTTTGAATTCAACCATAACAATTGAAACGCTCTCGAGCGAATAGGATTCTATTCGTTCAATTTTACTCACTGTAGAGATGGCGTCTTCGAGTCTTTTGGTAACAAGAGTCTCAACTTCTTTGGGACCGGCGCCCGGGTAGACAGTCTGAATTGTAACAAAAGGCACTTCAACATCAGGCATCTGGTTGAGGTTAAGAGTAAAATAAGCAAGTATCCCGAAGATGAGGAAAACAAGAATACCCATTGTTGTCATGATCGGGCGGTTTATCGAAATTTTTGCAAGAAACATTATACCTCCAATTACCTGACTACTTTAATTTTCTGACCATCTTCAACCATAGACATCCCTTCGGTAATAAGTTTTTCACCGAAAGAAAGTCCTTTACTTATCTCATATAGAATTCCCGATTCATTCCCGTTGCTGATGTATCTTTTTTCTGCTTTATCTCCTTTTGCCAGGTATATAAAACTTCCTTTCGAATCACTCCTGACAACATTCCGGGGCACAATGATCGCTTCATCATTGTCATAAACAAGCACCCTGACCTCAACAGTAAGACCGCTTCTCAGTTTCATATTTTCGTTCGGGAATTCAGCTTCGGCATAAAATGCCTGTCGATGAGGATCGTAAGAGAGAGATATATTGGTAACTGTACCTGAAATTGATTCACCTTCCATCATTATTTCAGCGGTCATTCCTTTTTTAATCCATTTAATCTCTTCATCAGTAGCCCAGAGGCGGGTTCTCATCTTCCTTAGATTGGAGATCTTGAAAAGAGGGTCTTTGGATGAAACATTGTCTCCTTCATTAATAAATATTTCGGTAATTATGCCATCATAAGGAGCGTCGATATGAAGCATTTGCAACTGCATCTCATAATTCCTTTTCGCTACAAGATATTGTGTTTCAGCTCCGTCATAATTGGCCTGTGAAGTTTCACCCGCTTTTAATAAATTTTCCATTCTGCGGAAAGTTTTTTCAGCATTTTCAAAAGCCGCTTTGGCCTGGATGATCTGGGTTGAAAGCTCATCTTCGGGAAATTCAATAATCACATCATCTTTTTTAACATACTGCCCCGGTTTAGCATTTACACTGCTTATTCTGCCACCTATCGCGGCTCCCCGGATCTGTTCCCTGATTCCGGTAATAGTTGAATAAAAAGTCAGATATTTTTTGAATGGCTGTGGAGAAATTTCCTCAATCTTTACCGGCACTCCTTCTTCCTGCTGGATCCGGGTCATGCTTTTAGCTTCTTCTTTTTCTTCACTGCCGCAGCCTGCCATCGATAATAAAATAAATGCTGACATCAATAGCGGAATGAAGATTTTAGAGATCCCTTTAATTGTCATCTGTCGTATATCCTTTTATTTATTTAAACTTTTTTTATTTACATAACCGATATACCTTGCTTCGGTAAGTCCCGCCAGATATTCAATTTCATTAAGCGCCTGGATATAATCATGCGTGGCTTTTTTAAGATTTGTTCTGGCATTGCTTAATTCAAGATCGGCGTTTTTAATTTCAAGCTGTGTTCCCGTACCTTCTTTATACCTCGATTGGGCAATTTCATAAGCTCTTTCAGCCAGCCCTATATTACGGTTCAGAGCTTCAATTTCTTCTTTAATCTTTTTTACTTCATCAACTTTAACGGTTATCCCGAGCGCTATCTGATCTTCAGCCAGTTCCAGTTGATTTCCGGTCTGCATCTCGGTAATTTTCGCCTGTTCCACTCTCTTCGAATCTTTATTGCCATTAAAGAGATTCCATGAAAAACTTAATCCCACAACAGATGAAGAATAACTCTGGAAATCAAAATCATCTCCCGAACCGGCGTATGTATATCTGCCAAAAGCCGCGATTGTTGGGTAATAACCCGATTTTTCAATCTGCATATACTCATGGTCAATCTGTTTCTTCAGGCGGAGGGTATTGATGTCAAAATTATATTTCCCGGCTTTATAGAGAAGGTCATCCTCATTCAGATTTTCTTTTTCTTCATAAAGCAGCTTTCCGGTTAGTTCTATCTTTTCTTCCCGGTTAATTCCCATCACAAGCTTCAATTGATTTTTTGCCGCGTTCAACAGGTTTTTTAACTCCCTTACCTGTGGTTTTATATTTTCCACTCTTACCTCAACCTGCAGCAGATCAAAATCGGAAGTAAGTCCCTGTTCGTGCAAAGCTTTAACATTTTCCAGATTCTCCCTGGCATTTTTCAGGCTCAGCTCAACAATTTCGAGCATCTCTTTTGTGAGAAGAGCTGAATAATAAGCCTGTTTTGTATCCCTGACAACAGAAGCGACTTGTGATTTCAGGCTTTCTTTGGAAAGGTTAAGATATACCTTCGAAGCGCCTATTCCGGTGAATACCGCTGAATTAAAAATAATTTGTGTAATCTGCGCGTTTGCTTCATAATTATCGGCCTGCGCAAATGACTGAAGTTTTGTTTTCATGGGCAGCAACTTAGTCTGATCATAAGGCAATAAACCTTCATTAAACAAAACGCCGTAGGTCGAATTCGCGAGCATCGCCTCAAAATCGGGGAAAGGAGTTTTTGGTTTTTCGATTAAATGGGAAATTTGCGCCGAAAGCTCAACAGTCGGCAATGCGTAACCGAAAGCTTCATCCACGGCAGCGTCCGCTTTGTTAATCTCCAGTCTGGCATTTCTTATTTCCCGGTTATTCTCAAGAGCTTTAAATACAGCATCATCAAGTGAAAGCTCTGTACCCTGGGAATATACCGGCAAACTGAAAGCCAGAATCAGCAGAAGAATACTTTTCAAGAAATTTTCGTACATAAGATTCCTGTTTATTTATTATTATTTTTTTTCCAATCCGGTAATTACATATTCGATAATCAGCAAGGCTGAATCAGTATTTTTATTCATATCAAGATCAGTCAAAAAATCTGCTTCATTAAATATAATCAGCCTCGATTCCATCGATTTAATCATTTGATTAATTGCCCTCGCCAGTTTTTTCACATCATGCTCAATGAAATGCCCCAGGGAAATTCCTTCCCTGAGAATCGAAATCAGAACACAATCAATTTTTTCAATCAGCTCATAAAAATTACCTTCAACCATCCTTAATATTTCAAAATATGTGGAAACACTTGTCGAAAGTTGTTTCATCCTGTCAAAACCAAACCCCATGGAAAGCCTTACATATTCCCTGATTTTTTCAGAGGAGTTTTTATTTTCAAGCTTTTTCCTCAAATTATTATGAAATTGCTCAAATTCCTCCTCAATAATTTCATTGATAAGGGCTTCTTTGCTTTCATAATAATAATAAAGGGAATTTTTTTTGATCCCGACATTCGCGGCTATGTCCTCCATTGTGGTTTTATGAATCCCATAGCGTGACAATGTTTTTATCGCCGATTGTTTAATCAGCCCCTTTTTTTCATCAAACGCGTCACTCATAAAACTCCATTCTACTTTTTGGCTTTTCGAACTTTCTAAACTAACGTTCGAAACTTAGCAAAACGGAGAATTATTGTCAAGTGCAAAAAATTTGTAATACTATTCGAAAATATTTTTGTTATGCCCGAATATGTCGACAATTCTCAGAAAGTCCGGGAATCCCTGAGCGAAATAATTTCTGATTTTACGGCCAATCGTTCAGGACAAAATATGCCTTTGGAATGTAACTTTAAAGTTGCTCCCCTTCCCTTTCTTACTCTCCACATCTATTTGCGCGTGATTAAGTTCACAATACTTTTTAACCAGAGCGAGACCGAGCCCGTTACCCTCAAATTTCCTGGTGTATCCCTGCTCCTCCTGTGAAAATGGTTCAAATAATAAATTCAGATATTTTTCCGAAATCCCTATTCCGGTATCTATAACCGAGACAGAAACAACACCGTTAACTCCTTCTGCCACAACCGCCACTTTGCCATCATTTGTGTATTTAATCGCGTTATCAATCAGATTAGCGAATAATTGCATAAGAGTATACCTGTCTCCAAAAACAAAAGAATTTTCGTGAGTGGGATAATAATAAAAATCAAGTTCCTTGCTGGCTGCCTTAACTTTTAATTCAGAGATCAGAGGTTCCAGAACATCCTCCTGCAGATTGAGCGATTCCATATTACATTTATAAGTGCCTGCCTGAAGTTCCGACATATTAAGGATCAGGTCTATAGTCCTGATTAAACGCTGTCCGCCCCTTTCAATAATATCAAAACTTTCTTCAATATCATCATTGCTGTCATCTGAAACTTCGCTTCGGATCAAAGAAGCAAAACTAAGAATAGTATTAACCGGTGTTCTTATTTCATGCGACATTTGCGCCAGAAATTCCGACTTAAGCCGATTGGACTTTTCAGCTTCCTCCTTGGCGTTAATAATACCGGTTCTTGTCTCCAGAATTCTATCGATCATTATATTGAATGACGCGCTGAGCGATTCAAGCTCATCGCCCGTTTTGACAGATATTTTTTTGGAGAAATCACCCTCTGCAACATTTTGGGTGGCTGCCTTTAATTCCTTGATAGGATTTACAATTCTCCTTATTAAAAAGAAAGTAAGTGTAATTCCAAAAAGAAGAAAAATCAGTCCAAAAATAATATTGCGGTCACGAATAGCCGCGATCTCCTGATGCATTAATTCCAGTGAATATCCAATCTGAACCGTGCCGATTCTGTTAATGCTAAGATATACCGGCATAGAAACGCTTAGAATATCATCAGTAAACTGAACAAGCGGTTTGTTTGAGATGATACTGTTTCTTCCCAGTGTATCCAAAGGTTCCTGATGCCGGTGCTGATTCAGAAAGGTTCCATCCGATAATATATGACCTTTCTTACCATAGACATAGGCATAAATAATTTCATCATTTTTTTTAATAAATTGAAGATGTTGTCTTACCTGGTCTATCCTGTAATCATTCAAAGCTTCTGCAACCGAAGCCTCCATAATTGTCAATAATGTCGCGGCTTCATCCTCAAGCCGCTTCCTGAGTATATTTTCCTGCGATCGGATATTGATCAGAGTATAGGAAACCGTAAGAACTATCAAAAATGATGAGATTATAAGAGTATTTTTAAGAGTCAGGCTTGATTTGATTATTTGCATTTTTCAATATTATTTGTCGTTTATCAATTCCTGAAGGAAAAAAGAATAATCGTTCTTGAGTTTTTCAAATTCTTTTTCCTTAAGCATACTAAATTTTTCTGTGGAATATAAGGAATTTAAAGTTTCTTTTGCTTCCTCCGATATATTCATCTTCAAAAGAATGGAAATTATTTTTTCTTTTAGTTTTTCCGGTATGTTATTCCGGAATGATACAAGTTGTCTGGGCACTTCGGGTGAATGGGAGATCACCCGAAGCTCATTCATCCTTATGCCGGCATTCTTTCGAAAGCTGATAATATCGGTCGCTCCGGCGTCAACCTTGCCTTCCAGAACCCAAAACATGGTATTCTCGTCATCCCCTGTAAATATATATCCGATTTCTTTATCGACAGCTTTATCCCCTTTTTTTTCCAAAAACCGCAGATCGAAGCCTGAGCGGTAAAGACTCAGCATTGGCAGAAAATATCCTGAAGTTGAATATTCCGATTCAAACGCGAGCGCTCTTCCCGGTAAATCGCCAATTGCTTTAATTTCCGATTCTTTCCGCACAAAAAAGACGCTGTTATAATACTCTGTGCTGTCCTTCCAGTGAATCAGTTCGGGCACAATTCCCGTTTCCCTATTGAGGAACAGGGTTGGAAAAGGACTGTCGATATAAATATCAACTTCACCTGAATTTATATAACCGGCCATTTCATTGAGATTTCCCGAAACAACCACCCTGCCTTCTTCTATGCCAAATTCAGATAAATGCCCGGCAAGGTAATCGGCAAAAGGCTGTATAGTTAAAATTTCATTTTGAATAACGAGAGAAACCGATCCAATCGATATGATATTTTCATGATTTTCCGGCTGAGCTTTATTTTCTTCCTTCCGGTTTTCCCGGCAGGAATAAAATAAGAACAATATTAAGAAGAGAAGATAAGCTGTTTTTTTTGTCATTCAGATTCCGGATACAGAACTGCGTTTTTATTTTTTGGTATGTAATATATCCTGATTATCGCAATTTATTCAATTAAATATAGTTTCTTTTATGTAACTTAATCTAAATTTAATAGAGATTAATAGTCTTAATTTCAACTGCCATTGAATTATAGAAATAAAAACATTACTTTCAATAAAAAAATATCCGGAATTAGATTTATGGTAGAATCCAAAATCCAAGAATCGACTATCGAAGTGATGGCCAAAAATTTTTTTAAGGAAGCCAGCCAGTATGGTTTTCGTTATAAAGAAATATTAAAGTTTGTAAATACGCTGCTGGACCTCTCCCTGGATAAAAGTTTCTCCGGCGTACGGAAAGAAAATAAAACCGACACGCAAATTTACCGGAATATTGATGGATGCAGGGAAATGCCATTAAACAGCGGAACGGTAGTCATAAGGCCTTTCAATAAAAAAAAGGACAGCGCGGCCCTTTCTGAATGGGTGCAGGATAGCAATGGCAGATTTTTTCTGATATCTTCATCCTGCGGTTCATTTATCAGTCTTGAATCGCTCATAGAAGGTGAACACAACCACATAGGCATAATTGAAAACAAAGAGAAAAAAAGAATCGGAGCGTTAGCCTTTCTGAATTTTGACCCGCTTCAGGGCAAAGCCGAACTGAGAAAAATTATCGGCGATCCTGAATCCAGAGGACTCGGGATGGGAAAAGAAGCGACAAAAATGTGGATTAAGTATGGTTTCGCCGGATTAGGACTGAGGAAAATATATCTTAGCACTATTGAAACAAACCTTGGAAACATAAAAATAAATGAGGAGCTTGGTTTTAAAGTGGAAGGATTGTTAAGGAAAGAAATTTTGGTTGATGGTGAGTTTAATGATATTTTAAGGATGGGATTATGCAGAGAATAGAGGGGGCCATAAGTAACTGACCCCCGCGCAAATCAATTTTTCAACAAACCGCCATTCGTTGGAACCATCATCTGCGAATTACTGCCGCTAATTTTAAATTGTTTCATCATTTCTTTAAGGTTTTCTGTTAACTGACTCAGGCTGTTTGCCGTTTGAGCAATCTGCTGAATGCCTGAAGCGGTTTCATTTGTAACAGAATTAATATTTTCGATATTTCTGCTGATTAGTTCTGAAGCGGAAGATTGCTCTTCCGAAGCTGTGGCAACCTGATCAATCACCTCAACAACCTGGTTACTGCTTGAAAGAATACTCGAAAGCATTATCGCGACCTCATCAGTCAGTTTCATTCCTGCTTCCACCGCGTCCGAAGCTTTACGCATAGATTCATCAGCGTATTTTGCTTCCGACTGAATACCGGTGATCGTTTCCGAAATTTCAGTGGTCGCTTTGGTTGTCCTTTCAGCCAGTTTTCTCACTTCATCGGCCACAACAGCGAATCCGCGCCCCTGCTCCCCTGCCCGCGCCGCTTCAATGGCGGCATTGAGAGCAAGCAGATTGGTCTGATCGGCAATTTCATTTATCACCCGCGCTATTTCTCCAATCTGATCAGATTTTTTAGAAAGTGAGTTAATAATATTTCCTGTCGATTTTGTCGATTCAACAATACGGTCCATCCCCCGCTTGGTTTCATCAACTTTTTGCACACCCTGTTTCGCTTTTTCTCCCGCTTCCCGGGCTGTGCCGCTGGCTGTTGAAGCTCCCTGGGCTGTATGGATAATGGTTTGTGTCATCTCCTCAATTGAAGCCGCGACTTCAGCCGCCTGCTGGCTCTGTTCACCGGCCCCCGCCGCCATTTCTTCGGTGCTTACCGATATTTCAGAACTTGCAGACGCGGTCGCGACAACTGTCTGATCAACCTGCATCATCATTTCCATTATTCTGCGCGCGGCTTTATTAAATGCTGTAAAGAGCCTGCCTATCTCATCATCATTTTCAATTTCAAGGTGTGTTGTTAAATCACCCGAAGCAAATGATTCAAGAGCTATACGCATTTCATTTGATTTACCCGATAAATATTCCTGCTGTTCCCTCGATTTTCTCTCCGCTTCCCTCGCTTTAATAGCAGCAGACTCAGCTTCATCCGACTTACGTTCAACTTCTTTAATCGAATTTCTGATACTTGCGGTCATCGTAGAAAACGATTCGGCCAGTTTGCCCAATTCATCTTCCGATTTGTAATCAACCTCCGCGTTATATTCACCTGAGGTAACTTTTTCCGCTGCAAGGTTAAGTTTTTTTACCGGAACGAGTATAAATCTGTATAATAATATCAAAATCGCGCCCAGAATAAAAGCAGATAAAAGAACGCCTCCCCAAATTACACTGGAAAAAGCTTCGTCAACTCTTTCATCAATATCTTTTTCGGGCCAGGCTATAATAATCTTATAATTCCACTTATCGAATGTGGTTTCTTTGACTATCCAATTCCCAAATTCTTTATCCTTCCGGGTAGTTATTATTTGCTCCAGTTTTTCGGGAGTTACCGATTCGGGCTTAAAAAATGGTTTGCCGGTATTATCAACCAAAGCCGCGAAACCATGTTCAAGAAAACGGGTATTAATTATAAGACTGCCAAGTGATTCAAGTGATGAAAGCTTATAGCCGGTATACCATATTCCAAGAATTTCACCGTTGGAAATTATAGGCTCATAACCGGTCAGGTATGGATAACCGAGGATATTTACTAATCCATAATATGCCTCGCCGTTATTGATTTTTTTAATTGCTTTGCCATTTGGATTTAATATTGTCCCAATAGCTCTGGTGCCATCATCCTTTTGAACATTTGTGCTTATTCTGATATACTCACCGTTGGTATGGGAAAAAAGCGTCGCGGTCCCCCCCACAATATCCTTTACCGCGTCAACAATTGTGAAATCCGCTCCCGTTCTCCGGTTGCCAAAAAGCAGATCGTTGGATTCTTTTCCTTTGACTATCACTTTTCCATTCTGAGAAGGTCTTCCAAACGCGAGTGTCTTTTCTTTTAACACCGCCATCCCGCTTTTTACCTGCTCCATTACCAGTTTATTTGTCGATTGAAGATTACTGATAATCAATTCCTCTTTTGCTTCTCCCATCTCATCCGACTTTTGATTAACTGATTGCCTTACAAAATCGGATATTTCAACAAGACCTATGGTAAGAACGGCAATTATCACCAAAAGAACCGGAATCAAAAATTTAAAAGATAACTTTTTAAACATATTTTCTCCGACATTGATGTCTTATTAAGCATATTATTTAGCAGCTAAATTATCATCGAAGTATTATACCGTATTGTTAAGAAAAGATGATAAAAATACCAATTAGTTGGTAGGAAATTGTCTGTGATTCAACAGACAAAATCTGGCAATAATTCCTTCAGGAGAGGGAAAGTATTTTTCTCCCTCTCCTGATTTAATACTAATTTTCCAGTAAAACCCGGTTTACAATCTGACCGGACTCTTTGCTTATATTAAATTTTAAGATCAACCGCGACAGATTCTCGGTAAGCTGACTAAGGTCTTCTGATGCGCGGGCAATTTGTTGTGTTCCCCCGGCAGACTGCTGTGTAACCGCTGAAATGGTTTCAATTGTTCTCGAAATCTGCTCCGCCGCGGAAGATTGCTCCTCACTGGCGCCGGCTACCTGGTTAATTAAATCACCTACATGATCACTGCTCTCAAGAATACTGTTTAACATTTCAGCTACACTCTCTGTCAGTTTTTTACCGGTATCAACAGCCTCAGCCGCTGATTTCATCGAGATATCAGCTTCTTTCGCTTCAATTTGAATACCTTTTATGGTTTCAGAGATTTCTTTTGTGGCCTTCGTTGTTCTTTCGGCAAGTTTTCTTACTTCATCGGCAACAACCGCAAAACCTCGTCCCTGTTCTCCGGCGCGCGCGGCCTCAATTGCCGCATTTAAAGCAAGCAGGTTTGTCTGATCAGCGATTTCATCAATTACCATAGCGATTTCACCAATCTGATCAGTTTTTTTCGCCAGCGAATTAATTATTCTGCCGGTATCTTCAGTCGAACCGACAATTCTTTCCATACCGGTTTTAGTATTTTCCACCGCCTCGACACCTTTTCGGGCTTTGGAACCAGACTCTTTGGCCGATTCGGAAGCTTTTGCCGCGTTTTGAGCTGTTTCAAATATTGTTTTTGTCATCTCTTCAACTGAGGCAGCCACTTCAGCCGCCTGACTACTTTGCTCCTCAGCTCCCGCTGCCATTTCTTCAGCGCTTGAGGCAATTTCATTACCCGCGCTCGCGGTAGCCTCTACAGCATCTTTTACCTGAAGGATCATTTCACGTATATTATTTACCGAAAGATTGAATCCTGTATAAAGATGACCTATATCATCATCTGTTTTTTCAGGCTCCAGGCTGATTGTCATATCACCATCTTTAAACTTTTCCATCTCCCCGAGCATTCTTTTGGTGGAACGATTGAGATAATTCTGGATTTCTTTTATTTCGGTAATATCGGTCAGGTATTCCTGAATAGCTATAATTTCTCCTTTCCTATTTTTGACCGGGGAAGCAGTATACAGGACAGGGATTTCACTGCCATTCTGACGGGATACAGTTTCATTGTGGATAACATCCCCCGAAGAGAGAACTCTGTTCAATGGACAATTATCTGTCCGGCAATGTGTTGTATTTACCAAATCATAGCATTTTTTCCCGACTGTCTCTTTTTGTGTATGTCTTACAAATTCCGCCCCGAATTTATTCATATACTGAATGTTATAATCTTTGTCTGTTATCATAACGGGAGTGGGAAGATTATTAAGATATTCAATTTGCAGCTCAATTTTTTCCACCATGATGTTAAAGGACTTCGCGAGAACTCCCAGTTCATCATTCGAATCAATATCAACCTGGATATCTGTGTTACCGGCAGCTACCTCTTTCGAAGCGTCGGTAATCATAATAATCGGTTTTGCTATTTTCCCTGCAAGATAATATCCCACTCCAAGAAGGATGACTATTGTAATAAAACCAAGAAGCAACATCATATTAAAAAGACTGTTGGTAGCCTCAAAAGCCTCCTCTTCATCAATTTCCGCTATAATAGCCCAATTGACCTGGCCAAAGAGGTTCAGGGGCGAATAAGCTGAAAGAACCGGGTTGCCATTATAATCAAGTATAATTTCCGCCCCGCTTTTCCCCGCCAGAGCATTTTTTGAAGCGGTCGTATTCACCCCGTTTTTTTCCACCGTTCCTTCAAAAGAGGCCTTTACGGAATGTCCTTCCGGATCAAGGTAAGAGTCTGACCTCATGCGCATATCAGAACCTACGAGATAGGTTTCTCCTGTCCTGCCCATCCCGGTTCTCTCCTGCATTATATCATTTATTCGTTTTAGTGATATCTGGTAAGCCATAATTCCAAGCATCCCGCCCCTGTCATCGAATACTTTTATAGCGATAAATGAAGCTGGTTCATTAGATGGGTCATACCACTCAAAATCAGAAAATGTAAACTCTTTTTTGGCTCCCCTGAAGGCATTTGCCAGTCCGCTTTTGGAAAGTATTCCACTTTGTAAATTTTCACCAAGATCTGATTCTTTGGCAACAGTATAAATTATATCACCCGCGGGATTAATAAAGAATAGATCGTAATATCCGAATTGTTCAATATACTGTTTCAATTTCGGACCGTGATATCTGTCCCATTCAGACCATTTTTGGTTTTCGATTCCTCCCTCATCATAAGCTTCAATAAAATGATTCATTGCCTGAATAATTCCGCTGTTAACAGCGTAGACCTCAAGATCTGTCCTGCACCCGTTCAGATAAGATTCAATTTGATTTGATTTAATGGTCTGAACAGCCCGCAGCTCGTTAAAATCCTGCTCTTCGAGTTTTGAACTCGCGTTATTATAACTGATAACAGAAACAATAAACATTGGAATAATTCCGGTAAGAAGAAAATAGATTGCCATCCTTTTCTTTAAATTAAGGTTCTTAAGCATAAAGCTTCTCCGAGTATGTTATTTTTGGCAGCATTAGTGTATCACCTAACCAGAGATTATCGGTAAATTCATTAAATTATTTAGTGAATTATTCAATTTAAGATTATTTTTGCGGCTTTCTGCTTTTGATCAGCAGAACCTGAGTTCGAAATTCTAAGGTAAGAACTCCTTACTCCTCGCAAATAAAATCGCGGGAATTTTTGGAAAATATCATATAAAATTGTTATCCATTTATTACTTGACAAAGTCTTTTCTTAGCCATACATGATGTATTAGAAAATTGAAATTCTATCGATCCGGGTTTATCGAGGATGTCTTAAGGTGTTTGATTATCCGGGGTGGTTTGTGAATCCTCTACAAGGATTTTGTCTTATGGTGTTAACAATTTTCTACCCCATTGGGACTATCGCAATAATTGGAACCTATACAAGGTTCTTTTATTGTATTTGCCTTGTAGAGGCAGAAATTGTTGTAGAATATAATAATAGACAACCTGGAAAACATATCTGTAGGAGATGCATAAAATGGCGTTCAAATTCAATCATTTTTGAAAATAAAACAATGTCAATGTATTGGTTCAGTACACTATTCGATAAGATAAGGAAAGACCTGCCCAAGTTGTTTCCTTATCGAATTATCCCGCGGTTTTATTTTGCGAATGTATCCATGTAAGTTGTTGTTTTTTATAACCGGGATCAGGAGTTCTGAAGGTGAGATAACCACGCTTACTATGAATACCTGACGGCGCACAATGTCAGTAAGCTTCACTGATTCACCAAATATTTTGTCTCGAACGGAATAGTTGTCCTGTGTCTTCGTTTGCGATTACGGAGCATAAATCTAACTAATGTTAATAGAGTAATTTATTTTGAAAACTGTTATTTTTAATAAAGGAACCTTATTATTTTTGTTGTCACCGTCAGATTATCAGATTCCTGCTAAATTTATCAACTATTTCCCGGTTCTTGCTTAATAGTATGAGGTATGAATTGAAATATTCACTAATTGCGATTATTTTGTCAGCTACAACATTGTTTTCACAGCGGCCTGTTATAAGGATAAACCACCTTGGCTGGCTGCCCGAGGGTGAAAAAAGCGCTGTATTGTTATCAGAAGAAAAAATATCCCTGCATAATTTTTTAGTATTTGACGCCCTGACCAACGAGGCAGTTTTTTCATCTGAGGATATCGGAATATTTGAGAGCTATGGAAAATTCCGCTCTGCCTATCGCCTGAATTTTTCTGAATTTAAATCACCCGGAGGATATTATATTTCAGCCGGCGGTGTAAAATCTCCTCTCTTTTATATTGGAGAAGACGCATACAGGGGTGCTGCCGACTATATCCTTCGTTATATGAGGCAGCAAAGATGCGGCTATAATCCATTCCTTAAGGATTCCTGCCATACTCACGACGGTTATATCGCTGATCACCCTGCTCTTGATTCTGTACATATTGATGTGACCGGCGGATGGCATGACGCCAGCGACTACCTGCAATATACAACTACTTCGGCAAACGCCACTTTCCAGATGCTCTTCGCTTATGAACAGAATCCCGGCAGTTTTGGCGATTATTATGATAAAAACGGAGATCCGGGATCCAATGGCATACCAGATATCCTCGATGAAGCGCGCTGGGGACTCGACTGGCTCGCAAAGATGAATCCCGATAGCGGTTATATGTTCAACCAGATAGCAGATGACCGTGACCACCGCGGTTACCGGCTGCCGACAAAGGACTCGGTTTCTTACGGCAAGGGACTTGAGCGGCCTGTTTATTTTGTTACAGGAAAACCACAGGGCCTGGCAAAATACAAGAACAGAACAACGGGAGTTTCATCAACTGCCGCTAAATTCGCATCAGCTTTCGCGAAGGGAGCCGAAATCCTTAAAGATATTGATCCGGAATTTTCTGAAAAAATAAAATTGAAAGCAGTCGAGGCCTGGGAATTTGCCTTATCCGATCCGGGCGTATGCCAGACAGCATGCAACGTTTCACCCTATTTTTATGAGGAAGATAATTACGCCGATGATATGGAGCTTGCCGCGTTTTCCCTCTACAAATTAACCGGGGATGAAAATTATCTTATCAACTCGGCATACTGGGGTGATACCGAACCGGTCACTCCCTGGATGGGAGCCGATTCAGCGAGGCACTACCAATGGTATCCCTTCCTGAACCTCGGACACTATTATATTGGGAATACGGCCGATCAAAAATATTCGGGAAAATTTATTTATTACCTTAAAAAGGGATTGACAGCCCTGCGCGAAAGGGCCGCCGATAATCCCTTCCTAAATGGAATTCCCTATATATGGTGTTCGAATAACCTTACCGTGGCCGCCGCTACCCAGGCTTCGTTATACCGGAAGATCACAGGGGATGATACATTTATGGATATGGAATACGCGCTTATCGACTGGCTCTTCGGAGTGAATCCCTGGGGAACTTCAATGATCTGCGGTCTGCCCGCCGGAAGAGATTATCCCGCCGATCCCCATTCAGCCCTTACTACTTTATATGGCTGGCTGACAGAAGGAGGCCTTGTGGACGGCCCGGTTTACAGCACAATATATAACCGGCTGCTTGGGATAAAATTATATCATGGTGATGAGTATGAACAATACCAGCCCGGTATGGTTGTATATCATGATGACCATGGCGATTATTCAACCAATGAACCGACAATGGATGGAACAGCGAGTCTCTCTTATATACTTTCCGAACTGGAGAAAAACTCACCCCAAAACCATCTCCAAAAAGATGGTTTTGGCGCTGTCAGGAAAATGAACCCCGCCAAAAAAAATATCTACCTTGTTTTCACCGGTCATGAGTTTGCTGAGGGGGGCATCCGGATAGCTGAAATCCTGGATAAAAATAATATCAAAGCCTCTTTCTTTTTAACCGGTGATTTTTACAGAAATCCCGATTTCAGTGATTTAATAAAAAAATTGAAAAAAGCCGGTCATTACCTCGGGGCTCATTCCGATAAACACCTGCTCTACGCCCCTTGGGATAACCGCGATTCCACACTCATAAGCGAGGAGGAATTCATCCAGGATATCCGGGCTAACTACCGGGAAATGGATAAATTCGGGATAAACAAATCTGAAGCCTCATGGTTTCTTCCCCCTTATGAATGGTATAACAAAGATATAGCCCACTGGACAAAACTGCTTGGCCTCAAACTGGTAAACTATTCTCCCGGTACATTGTCGCATACAGACTATACTCTGCCCGATTCGAAAAACTACCGCTCCTCCGATGAAATTTTTAACAGCATAATAAAATATGAAAAAGAAAACGGTATGAACGGATTTATCCTGCTTACTCATATCGGCGCCGGAGAAAAAAGAACTGATAAGTTTTATGAGCGATTGGAAGAAGTTTACGATTATTTCATTATGAAGGGATATACTTTCCTGAGATTCTATTGAACGGCCTTTCTAGATAAATTTGAATATTTTAATAATTTTTTGTTTCAGTAAAGTAAGAAATTTATTATTTTACGTCAATTATAAGATACGCAAACTATATCGGTGGAGTATATATGAAGACAGGATATGTTCTAATCTTCTTATTTTTTTCCTCTTTATTCAATTTAGCTCAGAATCAGAGTTGGTATACCTACTTCAATGGAGAGATAGCAGGCTCAATTGATTTCGAAGACAATATTGTATGGATTAACTCCTTTTACGGAACATTAACCAAATATAATAGGGATAACGGTGAGACAAAGATATATTCTATTCATAACAATGAATTGCCGGCTTATCTTCTCAGATCAGTTACAGTTGACCACAATGGTAACAAGTGGATAGGAACTGAGACTGATGGAATGGTCAAATTTGATAACAATAACTGGACAGTTTACAACGCATTAAATTCACCAGTCAGTTGGACTACTCCCCATGTAGACACTGACAAAGAAGGAAATGTATGGTGTACCACCGATTGGGAGGGTCTTTTTAGATTCGATGGAGAAAACTGGACTGGCTATAATACGTATAATTCTGGTATACCGACAGATGATCTTTGGGAAATTACTATTGATAATGATGGTAATAAATGGATTGGCACTTTGTGGAGCCAGCTTGTAAAGTACGATGGTGAAAACTGGACTGTCTACGACACCTCTAACTCATGTATCCCCTATGGATCCTGGATATGGGATATCAGCATTAATGATCACGGCACATTATGGCTGGCGCTAAGATTTTCAGGAGCGATACGATTTGAAGATGGGATTTTCACTCATTTTACATCTGAGAATTCCGGTCTGCCCGGGAACCAGATTTCTTGTATAGATTTTGATGAAATGGGCAATACATGGCTGGCTACAGATGACGGACTCGCAGTTTTCGATGGTCAAAGCTGGACTGTCTATGATAAAAACAATTCCTCCTTGCCCGAAAATACCATTAAATTCATCAAACACGATGATGACGGTAATAAATATATTTGCACCAATGAAAAAGGAACATATATATTTGATGGCGTGCACTGCGAAAAAATAAAAACATCCAATTCCTTGATCCCGCAATGGACTTATCAACCATTACAGATGATAAAAGATATTAACGGTACATTGTGGATGAGTCATGAAGATTATGGCATAACAAGTTTCGATGGGAATGAATGGCGAAATTATGATGCAGAAAATTCCTCTTTTCCATTTAATGTCACAACTTGCATTAAGGCTGATAGAGAAAATAATATTTGGGCTTCTGATAGCGGAATAGCAAAATTGGATGGTAGTGAGTGGATCTATTATAACTCGGACAACTCAGGGCTGCCCTGCGACAATATCACATCAATAGCATTTGATGAAAATAACCATGGATGGTTTGGCACATCTTCACAGGGTATTATTAAATATGATGGCGGCAACTGGCAGATAATAGATTCAACAAATTCCGGATTATCAGATTCAAGGATCACAGATATTGAAATAGACAGCAATGAAGTTTTGTGGATTGGAACCGGAAATGGAGTATTCTGTTTTGATGGTGAGCAATGGGAACATTTTACGACTCTTAATTCATCTTTGCCAAGCGATATAATCAGTTCGATAGATATTGATCAATTCAATACCATATGGATAAAAACACCTCATGCATTCGCAAAAGTATCTGAAAATACCTGGGAAATTTTTAACGAACATAATACTCCGCTGCCAAACGGTTATTACATCTGTATGACTGTTGATGACTTTGGAAATGTCTGGTTTAGCGGTTATCCAAATGGCGCCTTATACAAATTCGATGGGATCAATTGGACTATCTACCACGATGAGTTTGCTTTTATCGTTCAGATTAAAATTTGTGGATTGGCCGTAAAGCAAAACACCATATACTTGCTTACTAAATATGGATTAACCGCTTTTATCAACGGCGCTATTGTCCCGGTTGAACTTACAAGTTTTTCGGCGCAAAATTCAGGGGGGAATATTTTGCTAAAATGGTCTACCGCTACGGAGACTAACAACTTCGGCTTTGAGGTGGAAAAATCATATAATAATCAAAATTTTTCAAAGATTGCTTTTGTTTCAGGGAATGGCACATCTTCTGAAAATCATGTGTACTCATTTTCCGATCAGGCTCCCGGGGGCTCGAAGTGTTTTTACAGACTGAAACAATTGGATTATGATGGCGCTTATGAATACAGCCAGACAATTGAAATAGATATGAATCCCGCCAAATTTGCTCTTGAGCAGAATTACCCGAATCCTTTTAATCCCTCAACCAAAATTAAATACTCTCTCCCGACTGCGGAATTTGTAACTCTGAAGATTTATGACGCTCTCGGAAGCGAAACCGCCACACTGGTAAATAAAAAACAGGATGCGGGTTCCTATGAAATTGAGTTTGACGCTGCCTCAAATTTCCCTTCACTTGCCAGCGGTGTATATCTCTACACGCTCAAAGCCGGCGATTATACACAGACAAAAAAAATGCTTCTCATCAAATAAAATTCCCGGTCAGCGAAAATCCGCGAAATCAGCGGGAAATACTGTCCCCTGGTTTCGCGGATGAACGCTGAAATTTTTAACCCAAATTTGTCATTAAAACAGTAAACAACAGATATACGACTTGAATTTGTAATCATTTACATATTAAAAATGCACATAACTACTTAATCTACAACAGGTTAGAGCCCCTCTCCTTCATAAGGAGAGGGGTTGGGGTGAGGTTGGAAGCTTTTGCTATGATATTAAGTTTTTCTTACAAGTTTTGTTTTTTATTTCCATTACTTGTATCCTATATTTCTTTTTCTTACAACACTTTATCCGAATGACCGTTATCAGGACACAATTTCTAATGACATATTTGGGTTTAATATTTCCTCTCATAAGTCCTGTCTCTTCTTCGTTGCATTTGTTGCATATTTAACCTTTTTATTCTAATCAAACATCCGGCCTGTCTTTACTACGAAACTTTTCGTATTTAGCTCCGTCTTAAGAGATGAAGCAAAAAATAAAATAAGCTAAAACGGAATTAGTGATGATAAAACCTACAGACGCCGAACTTGAAATTCTTTCTATTTTATGGGACAAAGGAAAATCTTCCGTAAAAGATGTGCATGAAGAACTCCCGGAAGAAAGAGAAACCGGTTATACAACCACTCTGAAGATGATGCAGATAATGACCGAAAAAGGAATGCTCGCGAGGGAAAAACAGGGACGGGGTCATATTTATTATCCGATAGTAAAAGAAAACGAAACAAAAAATCTCTTCCTGAGGAAAATGTCCGATATGCTTTTTAACGGCTCCCCGGCAAAACTTGCCATGCAGGCTCTCGGGCAGGAGAAAGTAACGAGAGAAGATATAGATGAATTAAAAAAACTGCTAGATGAGATGGAGAAAGGAAAATGAAAGAATTATTTACAAACCTTTTATCATCTGAAATGATTTCAGCGCTCGGATTAACTTTTCTGCATTCGTTATGGATTGGAGCGATCGGGGCATTTTTTTTATGGATATTTCTCAGGTTTTCGCCAAAGGCGTCATCATCGGTTAAATCATCAGTGGCTTACGCTATAATGATGCTTTTTCTTCTCTCCGCTGTTGTAACTTTTCGTCTGCAATACGAGCAGAATAAAACCGCGGATTTCCGTGATAACGGATTGATAATATTAAATGACGCCAACGATTTTTCATATAGCGCTGCGAGCCGGGATAATTACGAAAATATTATCTCAACAACTAATTCATTCGATCTAAATAAATACATTCGCTGGTTTATGCTCTTCTGGATGGCCGGCGCTTTTATTATGTCTCTTCGTATGATCATCGACCTTCTTAAATTAAAATCGATTACTTCAACCGGAAGTCTGAGGAAAGAACCGGCGCTTGCTTCCATCCTGAATAAGATAATGATTTCACTTGATCCCGGAATTGAAGTTAATATATTCTCCACACTGAAAGCATCCATCCCATTTACGGCCGGATTTCTGAAACCGGCGATATACATCCCGGCGGGAATGTTAACCGCTATGCCGGCCGATCAGCTTGAGGCGATAATCGCCCACGAGCTTGCCCATATAAAAAGAAATGACTTTCTGCTCAATTTTGTTCAGTCCCTGGTTGAAATATTATTTTTCTTTAATCCCGCTTTAATGTGGATATCACACATAACCAGGGAAGAAAGGGAAAAAGCCTGCGACGAGGAGGCGATAGCCTATAGCGGCGAACCGCTGCCTCTCGCGAAAGCCCTTGTTTCCATCGCCGATTTTAACTCAGCTCTGCCCGCGGCAGCTATGTCATCCGGAAAAGATACCAAACAAATCTACAGGAGATTAAATAAAATGAAAGAGAACAAAACCACACAACATTCGAGAGGTATTCCGGCGGGACTTTTTGTCCTGTCAGCTTCAATTCTGCTGCTTCTTTTTACATTGGCCGCCGCGCCCCCGTTAATGGAAAAATCGGCTGAAAGCAAAACGTTCACCCAGGACGATGAAAGAGAAAAGATAACATTATACGACACTATCGACGGCAAGGAGGTAAAATGGCATGTCGTAATGGAGGATGGAAAAATCATCGAGCTATATCGTAATGATGAACGGATACCGGATGATGAGATCGAAAGTCATGAAAAATATATTAAGAAAAAAATCCGCGGCCTTTCATGGGACTTCGAATTTGATGAACTTGATGATATTAACATTGATATCGATATCCCCGATGTTGATATAGATTTTGACTTTGATGATCTTGGCGAGAATATGGTTGTGCATATTGACCATGACGGAGAACATGATATTCATATAAATCTTAACGGCCTGGATGAAAAGCTGGAGAAATTCGCTAAAAACTGGGAGAAATATGGTGAAAAATGGGAAAAATTCGGCGAAAAGATGGCCAACTTCCATGTGAAGATGGGAGACTTCGAAGTTAAAATGGATAAACTGGAAGCCAAACTTGAAAAACTGGAAGATTTCCTCGATGAAGTCAAAGAGGAACTGGTTGATGACGGCTTTATTGAGGATGAAGATGATCACTTCTCATTGAGGCTCAACGCAGATGAAATGACCGTAAATGGAAAAGAAGTTCCCGCTGACCTCCACAATAAATACAAAGAAATCTACAAAAAACATTTCGATAAAGAGATCGGCGAAAAAGGAATTAAGATAAGGTAAAATACCCACCCAACCTGGCGCCGAATAATCGCGAAACAGGTTTCAACATGGCCGCCCTCTTCAGGCGGCTTTTTTTTATCCCGTTGAAAACATTACCGGGAAATAATTCCTTTATCACAGATTTTCACGGGAAAATCTGTGTTTAATGGCTATCATTTTTTTCTTCCACATGTAATTTGAAATTCTGATTCCCTCCCCTTTTGACCAAAGAGGAGGATTAAGGAGGGGTTAGAAGCGCTCTGAGAAATACGACTAAATTTAAATTTTCAATCCTGTTTACTTCTCCGGTACTACGACAATTTCTTTTTCCTTCAGAATTGATTATTCTTTAGAAACAGACATACCCAAATTATCTCCTTCCCAATTATTAAGTGAGTGAAATTATATCAGACACCCATACTAGCAAATAACAAATTGATAGCAGTTAATTTTTCATGGGGTTATCATTACTTCAAGCTTGAATCAAACCCCTCCCAGCCTCCCCTTTGGCTAAAGGGGAGGGGTTATCCCTTTATAAGATTCTCCATTTTTTGGAAAGGTAAACACAATTATTTTAACACACTTCTGCTCAGTATTAATTGATTCCTCCCAACTTTTTACCCAACACCGAAGATTTCCTGACGAAAAGAGAGGAGTTTTCATTTACTGGCTATCATCTTGTTTTTCCACACATAATTTAAAATTCTGATTTCCTCCCCTTTTGACCAAAGGGGAGGATTAAGGAGGGGTTAGATGCGCTTTGAGAAATACGACTAAATTTTAATTTTCAATCCTGTTTACTTCTCCGGTACTACGACAATTTCTTTTTCCTTCAGAATCGATTATTCTTTAGAAACAGACATACCCAAATTATCTCCTTCCCAATTATTAAGTGAGTGAAATTATATCAGACACCCATACTTGCAAATAACAAATTGATAGCAGTTAATTTTTCATGGGGTTATCATTACTTCAAGCTTGAATCAAACCCCTCCCGGCCTCCCCTTTGGCTAAAGGGGAGGAGCTATCCCATTATAACATACTTCATTTTTTTTAAGAAAGGTGAACACAATTTTTTAACACACTTCTGCTCAGTATTAATTGATCCCCTCCCAACTTTTTATCATACACCGAAGATTTCCTGACGAAAAGAGAGGAGTTTTCATTTACTGGCTATAATCTTGTTTTTCCACACATAATTTAAAATTCTGATTTCCTCCCCTTTTGACCAAAGGGGAGGATTAAGGCAATGCCATTCAGTTAAGGGAAAAGTTGGTTAAATAGGTGATATATAACAAAAACAATTACTGTAAATATGGCATCTAATATATTATTTCAGTATATTCATATAGGTAATAACAAATATTATTATAAATGATTTACATAATGAATTAAACATAAAATATCAGAGAGGTTGGCATGGTAATTGAAAAGCAAATTCTATACCAGTTTAATGAAATTAATCAATAATGTCATTAGTTCAAAAGAATTTATCGATCGACACAAACTTTTTAAAAACGCTTTCACCAGAAACAGAGCTTTCCCTTTTAAATACCTTCTTGTTTTTCTGCTTGACTTCCGTAATTCTTCTATCCAGTCAGAGTTGGATAATTTTTTTAAGACCATTTTTAATTCCGATCTTCCCATCAGAAAAATCTGTAGCAGCGCTTTTATCCAGGCGCGCGACAAACTCTCCCATTCTGCCTTTATTGAACTTTACCATCTGATAGTTAACTTTTTTTACATGTACGCTAAACCAAAAAAATGGCATGATTTTTTTCTTATTGCTTTTGATGGTTCAACGCTTAACCTTCCGAAAAACAATAACACTATTAAAGAATTTGGGGAATATTCATCTGAGAACGGAGACGTTCCATTTGTCCCGGCCAGAGTTTCACAGGCCTTTGATCTCCTTAACGATGTTGTTCTTGACGCAACTTTAGATCCTTATTCTATCTCTGAACTTGATCAGGCAGAAAAACTAATAGATTCTATACCTGAAAATTCTCTTTTGTTATTTGACAGAGGATTTGGAAGCTACTGGATTTTTAATTTGATTCTTTCTCGCAATCTTGACTTTTGTATAAGAGTAGACATCCAAAGCTGGAAAGTTGTTCGGGAAATGATCGAATCCGGGGAAAAAGAAAAAATTGTATGGATTAAACCTTCTTATAAGGCAAAAGAAAGATGCAAAAATTCTGGTTTGTCCACTGAACCGATTAAGGTCAGACTTATTCGTATTGACTTAGATAATGGTGATATAGAAATTCTTGTCACTTCTCTGTATGATTCAGTTAAATATCCCTACGAAATTTTCCATTCTCTTTATTTTATGAGATGGGGAGTTGAGGAGTCTTATAAAAAACTGAAGCGCCGGATAGAAATAGAAAACTTTTCCGGGAAAAAACCGGAATTTATTAAACAGGATTTTTATGCCAGAATCTTTACTATGAATTTGACTGCTATTTTGGCATATGGAATCCATGATAAGATATCTGACAGATGTAAAGATAATGGCTTTAAGTTAACGCAGAAAATTAACTGGACACAAGCCTATTCAAAAATGAAAAATAACGTGGTTTTACTTTTTTTTAGAAAACAATATCGCAAAATTATTTTTGCATTGCAGGAACTCTTTTTTGAGAACAGATTTTCAGTCAGGGAGCAAAGAAAATTCCCAAGGAATTTTAAATATCCCAAACGTTACTACATGGCTTATAAACCAATTTAATATTGTGATTTTTCTTAACTGAATGGCATTGAGGATTAAGGAGGGGTTAAATGCGCTTTGAGAAATACGACTAAATTTTAGTTTTCAATCCTGTTTACTTCTCCGGTACTACGACAATTTCTTTTTCCTTCAGAATCGATTATTCTTTAGAAACAGACATACCCAAATTATCTCCTTCCCAATTATTAAGTGAGTGAAATTATATCAGACACCCATACTTGCAAATAACAAATTGATAGCAGTTAATTTTTCATGGGGTTATCATTACTTCAAGCTTGAATCAAACCCCTCCCGGCCTCCCCTTTGGCTAAAGGGGAGGAGCTATCCCTTTATAAGATTCTCCATTTTTTGGAAAGGTAAACACAATTATTTTAACACACTTCTGCTCAGTATTAATTGATCCCTCCCAACTTTTTACCCAACACCGAAGTTTTCCTGACGAAAAGCGAGGAGTTTTCATTTAATGGCTATCATCTTGTTTTTCCACACATAATTTAAAATTCTGATTTCCTCCCCTTTTGACCAAAGGGGAGGATTAAGGAGGGGTTAGATGCGCTTTGAGAAATACGACTAAATTTTAATTTTCAATCCTGTTTACTTCTCCGGTACTACGACAATTTCTTTTTCCTTCAGAATCGATTATTCTTTAGAAACAGACATACCCAAATTATCTCCTTCCCAATTATTAAGTGAGTGAAATTATATCAGACACCCATACTTGCAAATAACAAATTGATAGCAGTTAATTTTTCATGGGGTTATCATTACTTCAAGCTTGAATCAAACCCCTCCCGGCCTCCCCTTTGGCTAAAGGGGAGGAGCTATCCCATTATTATATTCTTCAGTTTTTATTGTACTTCGACTCAGAGTTCATCGAATGCTAATAATAAATTTTCCTCAACCTTTTACAACACGCCGAAGATTTCCTTACCAACAGCGAGGAGTTTTCATTTAATGGCTATAATCTTTTCTTCCACATGTAATTTAAAATTCTGATTTCCTCCCCTTTTGACCAAAGGGGAGGATTAAGGAGGGGTTAGAAGCACCTTGAGTAAACTATCCAAACTTGAGTTTTCTCACTTCTCAATTTACTCTCTTTTCCTGTTAATTTCTTTTTCAATCTTCTCAAATGCCATATTAGGATTTCCGAGAAGTTCCTCATTCGTAAATCTTACGAAAGAAATCCCGAATTTTTCCAGGTATTCCTGTCTCTTTTTATCCCGGCGCTCATTGCCATAAGCTTCATGAACATCCCCGTCCACCTCAACAGCTATCTTCAGCTTCGGGCAGTAAAAATCAATAATATAATTATCAACTGAATACTGCCTCAGGAACCTTTCGTTCATCCGTCTTTTCCTTAAGTAAATCCACACCAGCCTCTCGCAGTATGTCATATTACCACGAAGGTATCTTCTTTTTTGTTTCAGCGAAGGCTTGTTATAATGTTTTTTCATCCTGAGAGCTCCATATTTTTTCGCTATTGTTCAGGCTGCATTACTTTGATTACTTTGCAATAAAATTAATATATTTTCACCTTGAATCAAACCCCTCCCAGCCTCCCCTTTGGCTAAAGGGGAGGAGCTATCCCTTTATAAGATTCTCCATTTTTTGGAAAGGTAAACACAATTATTTTAACACACTTCTGCTCAGTATTAATTGATTCCTCTCTTCTTTTTATCAAACACCGAAGATTTCCTGACGAAAAGCGAGGAGTTTTCATTTAATGGCTATCATCTTTTCTTCCACATGTAATTTAATATTCTGATTTCCTCCCCTTTTGACCAAAGGGGAGGATTAAGGAGGGGTTAGATGCGCTCTGGAAAAGAATCAAATTTTAGAAGAATCATTCCAATATTCTATTTCCCGATATAATGGCTCTCTATTCACAAACTCCAAAAGAATCAGCAAAATGATTCCGGACTCGATAATAAAATGTTTTCCATTGAGAAATTATAAACAGTCCCGAAAACTATTCTTCATCCTTTGTATAATTCACATATTGAATCCCGAGGCCATAATTAATAATAGTCGTATGCCCGCCCGATTTTTTTTTAAGATTCACAGGCACAGAAAGAACAATCAGCATACCAATATAAATCCAGGAGTTTTCTTTGGCCTCTCCAAAGCTGGCAAAACCAGAACCAAAAGGGAATTCAGAAAAAAACGTTCTCGTTCTCGAATAACCTGAGCGTTTTAAAAAAAACGAGTACGAAGCACAATTACGAGAACGAGTACGTATTTAGTATCGTGACCTGGCTATCGGCAACATGTTATTAGCGGGTTCTTTGACAAATTTTGCTCCCTGGATTATCCTCAACATGTTTGCGTTAGTGTGGTGATAAGAGCCTAATTTTTCCCCAGGCAAAGCCTGAGGAAAACGCCTTAAAGGGAAAAAGTTCCCTGGCAAAACGGGGGGTAATATATTCAATAAGAAATTAAATTCTACGAAAATTGGTAAGAAATTTATCAGCAAGTAGAAAGTTTTATTGCCAGGTACAAGTTTCGTAGTTACTCGATGTGTGTCCTCCCCCGTCAATGAAGAAGAGCGCTTCATTGCCACCCCCTCCGGCGGGGGACATTTTGATTGCTCGGGATTATCGATAAATATCCCCCGCCGGAGGGGGTAGATTCAAAGTGTTTTTCTTTGAAGACGGGGGAGGACTATCCTTGAGCTAACCGATAACTTTTCTTTTTCTGACTCCGTCAGCTTATGGATTTTGAATCGCGGCTTGATTATCGGCAACATGTTATTGGCGGGCTTTTTGACAAATTTCACTCCCTGGATTATCCTCAACATGTTGGCGTTAGTGTGGTGATAAGAGCCTAATAACAACAACAGCGCAAAGAAATATACAATTCTTAAAATCGATAACAAAAGATATAAGTTGCGAATAATGTGGTTCTTTTCCTGACATTGTTTGTTCCCTGCCTTAATAAATTTTTGAGACTGTAAATTACTTAATAAATCACGGATTTAAATAAATATCGATATCAATTTCTCCATTAAGCTCTGAAATAAATTCAACAATATCCCTGGGGAAATGAACTATCGGTATGTCATTATCTTCAATATATAAAACACAGGATAATTCTGCTTCGCATCCATATTTCCGGATTATTTCCAACAACCTGGTTTTGTAAGGTTTTAATATTTTCACCACCTTTTCAACCTCTTCGGGTAAATCGATCGAAATGATTTTATTAGTCTCGAAACACCAACCATTATGTTTGTATTTCAACAGCGAAGTTCCAATTGGGTCTCCTATCTTCCATGTTTTGACTGAGTCAAGGTCAATTGTTGATAAAAGGTCTTCAACTTGTAAATCATTTCCTGTCAAAATAAATTCTACTTGTAATGATGTAGCCATTTTCAACCATCCTTCTGAAAATCTTTAATATTATAACCTGTGTATTCACCTTCTCCTTTACCGGTTTTTATCTTAACTGCCCTGATATTAAGAAGAACTTCACCCGCCGTCTGTCCCTTCGACAAAATGAGCGAAATTACTCCATAAAACAAATATATTACAGACAAAATTGTTACCGGACCTGAAGCGCCAAACGTGTCATTTGTATCGGTAAGATAAAAAATTATAAAAGCGGGCGTCGCGCAAATAAACAGATCAAATACAAAAGATATAAGTTGCGAATAATGTGGTTCTTTTCCTGACATTGTTTGTTTCCTGCCTTAATAAATTTTTGAGACTGTCAATTACTTAATAAATCACGGATTTAAGTAAATATCGATATCAATATTTGCATTAAGCTCTGAAATAAATTCAACAATATCCCTGGGGAAATGAACTATCGGTATGTCACCACGTTCAATATATAAAACACAGCCTAATGATACTTCGCATTTATATTTCCGGATTACTTCCAACAACCTGGTTTTGTAAGGTTTTAATATTTTCACCACTTTTTCAACCTCTTCGGGTAAATCGATAGTAGTGATTTCAGTGGTTTTGAAACGCCAACCGTTATATTTGTATTGCAATATCGATGTTCCGATTGGGTCTCCTATCTTCCATGTTTTGACTGAGTCAAGGTCAATTGTTGATAAAAGGTCTTCAACTTGTAAATCATTTCCTGTCAAAATAAATTCTACTTGTAATGATGTAGCCATTTTCAACCATCCTTCTGAAAATCTTTAATATTATAACCTGTGTATTCACCTTCTCCTTTACCGGTTTTTATCTTAACTGCCCTGATATTAAGAAGAACTTCGCCCGTCGTCTGTCCTTTTGATAAAAGCAGCGAAGATACTCCACAAAATAAATCACTGATTATATTGTTACCTGACGCGAAATGCCAGGTTTGTTATTTATACCGCTCAGGTAAAAAAAATCGCGAAAGCCAGCCCGGTGTAACTACACAGATCAAGTATCTTTAACATAACGGGAAGATACTTTGAATTATTATCTGACATTTAAATCTTTATTCTAATTTTCGCAGATACTCTGTTAAACAACTGTCTGATGGTAAGTTAATAAAAAACAGGGAATTCGAACAGATACTTAATTGCTATTCAATTTTTTCATATTGATTACCATAAATATCAACCGTCCCGAATACAACAGGATTGATAAAAAGAAAAGAAACTGCAGAACTACCAATATTTCAGAAAAAAACTTAACTTTATAAAAATCGGGAAATTGGTTAATTCCGAGGTATAATAAAGTAGCAAAGAAAATTATACTAACAATATCTATCAGATATCCCTTTCGTAAAACATCACCTGCCAGAGAAAATTCTTTTTTTTCCAGTTTTTCACCAATGTTTATTTCCCACTGGTAAATGGCTACCCAGAATGAAACCAGAATTCCTGCGTTCAATAGTGCAAACCTGAACTCCGGGATAGTAAGTAATATTAGGAATAAAAAGACTACAAAGAGCAGGAAAAAAACAATTTTAACAAGATCCATACTATAGAAAATCTTCGATATAATTTTTTTCATCTCAATCCTCCTCGGCCAGTTCCAGGATCTGGTAAACTTCTTTGGAAGAAAAATCACTCTCCTGAATATTAGTAAATGATAAAAAGGCATCTATCCCAAAGACCCGGCATTCATCTTGTAATTCAGCAGCTTTTAATAATGCTGTCTCTACTGCCGGAAGCAGCACAGCTTTGTCAATATCCTTAAGTAAATCGACTATAATCAGCGCTCCGGGCCAGTTAATATCCTGGAACCATTCAAACATTTCCGCTATATGATTTTTTATCTTTGGATAACCAATTCTATCAAGAACGAGTGCGCAACTATACCAGGTTTGTTTTGTCTCCTTTAATATAAGAAGGGGAATAAACTTTTCGTCCATCCCTGCCAGCCTGCTAATTTTTTCCTCATCATCATACTCGCAGGTTTCAAACTGCCGAATCAGATATATAATTTCCTCTTTTTCCATAGGAGATAACTTTTCACCAGAAATTTATTGAACTTTTATTAAAATATATCATTACTTTCTCAATAAGCATGGATGCCTCATTTTACCAGAGGCATTGACTTACAATTTTCACAAATATTATTTATTTCAGTAATATTATTTCCTGTCAGCTTTCGAATAGAGCTAATTTCTCCGGAAAAAAAATATTCTTCGCGCTCGAAATTTATATCCAGACATTTACCCTCTGATATTTTTCCTGAAAAAAGAGGACAATAACGTATATTTTTACAATAAGTATACTTCATTTCTCTATTATTCTGACTCTCTGAAATCTTATTTTAAAAATATAAAATTACCATTTTATTTGCTATCGGAATTAAAAAATTATTTGCCCGAAAATTCAACTCCTGAAAAGGAAGAAAAGTTATTCAGGATTTAATAAATTAAGTATATTCACAAAAGCCTTTTAGTAATTCTTGCCTCATTACCTTGTGAACATTCTAAAGTGAAATTAAATAGCATTTTATTTACAATTCAATAATCATGCATTACAACATCCATGACATAGCGGGCAACCTGGGAGTTGCCATGATAATTATCACCTACCTTCTGCTTCAGCTCGGCAGAATAAGGAGTGATAATATTTATTATTCCCTTCTCAATGCCGCGGGCGCCGGACTAATAATATATTCCCTTATTTACGAATTTAACCTTTCGGCATTTATCATCGAAGCCTTCTGGGTTGTGATAAGTTTTATCGGAATTTTCCGGCGCTTCTATATTAAGAAAAGAAAAAAATAATCCTCTCCACTTCAGCGAAGACCGGCCAAACTACGAAAAAATTAAATTTTTTAATAATCAATCATACTCATTCTATTATTATTAAACTGACAAAACCAGAAATGAAGAGCGGTTAGTGAAAAGTGAAGAGATACTTAATTAATACAGGGCTCCTGACATCACGTATATTGAAATGCAACTATTTTATCATCTTCTTCCATTAACTGGCAGAATAATAACAGTAAGAATTTTTCGTTATCCTCTCTCAATATCGTTTTTATCTTTTAAAGCGACATCAAAAAAATAAGCGTTAAAAAAATCAAATGAACGGAGCGTTAAAAAAGGAAAGCTGTTTGAGGCACATGTCCTTTTATGTGCCGAGTTCTTTCATTTTAGCGGAGTGAATTGATTTTTAGCTTATTTTTTTGCAGTCTTGACTTTTTTGTTACTTTTTGTGTCAAGACAAAAAGTAAGGGCGTATTTTATAAAATATATTTGGTAAGATTCATGACAATTCCCATTGGTTCTCGCTTTACCAGCTAAGGTAAATTTTAAATTATTTCACGCAAAGAAAAATTATAAACGATGTCCTTTTTAACAGAATTTCTAATAACAGTCGCTTACGTATATACGCAATAAAAAATATCTTCTCACATGAACAAATGAATAAAGAAAATTTATTCTTCAGGCGACAGCCGCATCACCGTTTTAAATTCTTTTTTCACTGTTTCCGGTTTCAGGGGAAATCTTATATACTCCCCTTTTCTCCAGAGCTTAACCTGGTCGATAGTCTGGGGTGAAAACATCCAGCCATCCTGTCCTCCGAGCAGCACAAAATAATTTTCATCCGGGTCCGACATATCTGAGATATGTCTCGCGTTGGCTCCGTAAAAAACTTTATTCTTATCTGTTGAAGGCTGGTAAGCGGTTTTCTGAATTGTTTCATTGCCGCCATCTGCGCCATATTCCAGGAATTCCCATTTACCACCTATAACCGGAGCGTTTGATAAAAAATGACCTATAACCATCCTGTGCATTTCACCCCAGCTCCTGAATTCCTGAAATGCTTCGGAGCTGCAAGCTAACGCTTTTTTAAGTCTGCGGCCAAGACTATCGGGATGAATTTCTTTCAGATAATCATATACCTGCGCCCTTGAATACCCTCCCCTGGAGGCGGAAGCTCTGACATCTTCATCCGGATACAACTCATTAAAACATTCCTCCGCTATTCTCAGGTATACAAGATCAAATGCCACAGCATTTCTTTTATCCGCTTTATAATGGCCGTTCCATTTCCTTATCAGATCATAGATTTCCCTTTCCTGATCATTTAACTTTTCTTCAAAACCGGGGGAAATATTTTTAACAAATAACCGGGCCAGTTTATGGGACGATTTTGAATAAGCATCCTCCTGTATACTCTTTAGATATTTCATTGTTATTATATCTTCGGCGCTAAGCAGTTCTTTCAGACGGTCTATTCTGTCATTGGGAGAATGAAACCATCCATAATCGCGCAAACTGTCCGTAGGCATATTATTGGCTGAGGCAATAAAACCTTTTTCGGGATTAAATGAATATGGCAGGTCGGTTGAACCGGTATATCCTGTCCAATCCTTTGATGTATCATAAAATAATTTTCTTTCCATCCCCCCTTCCGGCTCAGGTCTGCGATAGGCAAGCGCCTGTCCGATATTTCCTTTAGTATCGGCATATAAAAAGTTTTGAGCCGATACACCGTAAGTTTTGAAAGCGTTTCTGAATTCATCAAAATTTTCAGCCCTGTTCATCGCCAGAAAAGCGGTAATTTCATCCGAGGGATAATGCCCCATCCATTTTACCGCCACCGGAAAAGGAAGCTTAAAAAATGGAGAATCTGAAAGTATCGGGCCCCAATCGGAAAATCTTTTTTCTATAGTTTCATCAAACCAGAGGCGCACCTTTATCTCCTCCTTTTCCGTGGTTACATTTGCCATATCATCCGGGCTGAGTTTATAGAGAGTGGTACTTAAAGTTCTCATATTTGTCCCTCCCCAGCTTATTTCGGGATTTCTGCCGAGCGCTATCACAGGCAGCCCCGGAAGTGTCATTCCGACCGCGTGATAATTGGGCGATTTGTATCCTATCAGCAGCCAGGTGTTCGGGATCATTATTCCCAGGTGGGGATCATTTGCTATAATAGCTGAACTATCTCCCGTTTTTGCGGAGGAAACAACTATTGAATTACTGCCCGATTTTGAAAACAAATATGAAAGCGCTTCCGGATGCTCTTTTAAATCGGTATAACTGAAACCCGGACTGGAAGTTTTGCCATATTCCAGCAGATCATTCCATAATTTATCCGCGCCCGGTTTTCCCTGAAGCTGCAGAGCGCCGAGAAAATTAAACCAGTTAACATCAGCCGAAAGAAGCCGCCACATTGTAATGAGATCTTTCATATTCCATTTTTCAGGTTCTATTCCCAGCGCTTCCATATCAGCGGGCAGTTTCGGCATTCTGCTGATATAGTGATTTATTCCATCAATATACCGCCCAACCCACTCCTTCGATTCAGGAGGCAGCGATTTTATAATCTCCGGCACCGCTTTGCCTAAAAAATTAAAAATCCTGATAGTTTTATCTATATCAGTCGCGAATGGTCCCCCAATTTCAGAAAGACGTCCCTGCGCGACCCTTTTAAAGAACTCCATCTGACCAAGGCGCAAATGAGCGTGAACAAGTCCTATTGCAAACGCGAGGTCGTAATCATTTCCTGCTTCAATGAATGGAATGCGGTTTTCATTCCAGTAAATTGTAACACTTTCTTTAAGGGGAAGTTGATTTTTAGGGAACATTTTATCCCTTACTTCCGTCGATGTGAAAGAGGGGCCGTTAAACAAAAGAGAACAGCCCTGGAAAAGAAACATTATCAGCAGAATGGAAACGATCTTATTCATATATATCTTCTTTTTTTATCTGCTAAAATAGTATTTGCAAAATTATCGTTCCATGAAGTTTTTTTTGACCATTAAATCTGAACAAAGATTTATTAAATTTGTTGTAAAAGTAAAAAGAAAAAATATGTTTGGAAAAACAGCCGATTCTGTAATGTCGGTTTACAGCAGGTTTCTGCTGAGAAAACTGGAACATTATGATATTCTTAAAGGCCAGGAATTAACTTTAGCGGGCCTGATAAATAAAAGCAAAAATACATTATTCTATAATAATCATGATCTGAAAAAAGTAAAAAATATCAGGGATTATCAGCAGGCGGTTCCGCTGAGATATTATGAAGACTTTTGGAAAGAATACTGGGAAAAAGCATTTCCAAGATTAACCAATATCACCTGGCCCGGTACTATTCCCTATTTCGGACTGACTTCCGGGACCACCGGCGCCAATACTAAATATATCCCCCTTTCAAAAGAAATGCTTCGCTCTAATCAGAAAGCGGCTATGACATTGCAAGGGGGATATTACAGACATAACAGGAACAAACCGATTTATACCGGTAAGTTTTTCTTTCTTGGCGGCAGCGCCGATTTAAATGAACCGTCCCCGGGAATTTTCAGCGGTGATCTTTCCGGTATTGTGGTAAAAGAGGCGCCGGAACTGCTGCTGCGATTCACATTCCCGCCGAAAGATATGGCTCTTCTCAGCGACTGGGAGGAAAAACTTGAAAAAATGACAGATCGCGCGATAAATGAAAACATCACCGGAATCAGCGGGGTGCCATCCTGGATGCTCTTGTTTTTTGAAGAGGCAAAAAAGAAAAGCGGTAAAAATTCTATAGCGGAAATATGGCCGAATTTAAATCTTATTATTCACGGGGGAATTAAATTTGATCCTTATCGCGGTATATTCAAGAGGGAATTTAATAATCAGGATGTACAGTTTCTGGAAACATACCCTGCATCTGAGGCTTTTATCGCATTTGAAGACCTGAACTATAACAGACTCAGATTAATGCTCGGACATGATATATTCTATGAATTTATTCCCGTTGAAGAGCTGGGCAAAAACAATCCGACACGCCATACCCTGCATAATATTGAAACAGGCATACAATATGCAGTGGCTGTTACAACATGCGCCGGGCTGTGGAGTTATATCATCGGCGACACTATAGAATTTGAACTGGTCAATCCTCCCCTGCTTCGTTTTACCGGCAGAACAAAATATTTTCTTTCAGCTTTTGGCGAACACCTTATCAGTGAAGAAGTCGAGGAGGTCGTTTCTGATGCCGCGCGGTATTGCGGCATTGAAGTTAAGGATTTCCATGTCGGGCCGGTTTTTCCCTCTGCGCCCGATAAACCGGGACATCACAGATATATAATCGAGGCTGATAATTTCAAAAAAATCAAACCTGAGAAGTTCGCGCTTGAAACCGACAGAAGACTAAGAAAAAAAAATGCTGATTATGACGCGCATCGTCAGGCTGACCTTAGCATAAAATTGCCCGAAATTATTTTCCTTAAACCGGGCGCGTTCAGAGAATGGATGAAAAGCCGGGGTAAACTCGGCGGGCAGAACAAAGTGCCCCGCATGGATAACTCCGGCAAAATAACCGAAGAAACATTTAACTGGATGAAAAAGAATAAATTTATTCTTTCCTGACCTAAAGCTGACATAGCCGGAACCAAAATAAATCCTGAACAAATGGTCGTAATCGTCCTCGTACCCGGCTTCATTTTTCTTTGGTAAATTGTTCGAGCACGATAACGAGTACCTGTATCATAAGAACAGGTAAGGCTCGTTTTTATTAACATACAAATCCAATATTCTGCAAAAAAAGAATATCATTATTATATCGCCTGATAAACACGGAATAAGATCAGGATTAAAACTTTACTCTTGACAAAATAATAATTCCTCCTTATTTTCATGTGACCTTTTAGTCACATTTGAGACCATGGAAAAAATATTTAAAGCTTTATCCGATAGATCCAGGAGAAAAATACTCGATAGCCTGAAAAATAACCCGGGAATGAATGTCAATGAACTGACAGAACTCTTTTCATTTTCACGATATGCCGTTATGAAACATATCAAGATTCTTGAGGAGGCAAATCTGTTAGTCGCGGAAAAACAGGGACGGCAAAAAAAGCTATACTTAAACGCGTTTCCTATTCGGACAATATATGACAGGTGGATATCGGGATTCAGCAAACTATGGACAAGCAAACTTTCAGAAATAAAATATCAACTTGAGATGGAGGAAAAAATGTCAGGAAAAGCTGTCAGACATATTTATGTTACATACATCAAAGCTCCGAAAGAAAAAGTATGGGATGCTGTCATCAGCAGGGATATCACCCCGCTATATTATTTCGGCACTGGTGTGATCAGTAATTTCAAACCGGGTGAAGAGATATCCTATGTTGGTCAAAAAGAAGGAAAGGAATGGATACCGGTAAAAGGAGAAATAATTGAGTTTGTTCCTGAGACAAAACTGGTTCATACATTCCATTTCTCTGATATGGATGATCCCGAAACTGTTGTTACTTACAAGCTTGAAAATGAGAGAGAGCTGACAAAACTAACAATCATACACGAAAACTTTCCATCTGAAAATGAAAGTTTCAAAAGCGCGCAGGAAGGATGGCCGGTAATATTGAGTGGCTTGAAAACTCTGCTGGAAACAGGCCGGCCCTTATAATATCTTTTAAACAGTTTAAGAATAATTTAATTTCGCGGTTAAAAAATATTTTTTATATTCGATAATACAAAATAGTTGCCACTAAAACCGATTTCATTTGATCAGACTGATATTTATCATAACGCCCATAATTACATCATTGATTTTTGCCCAGGCAAATATTGACAGCCTCAGATCACTGGTCGATGAAAAAGATGGTATTGAACTGGTGGATATATACAATCAAATTTCTTTAAATCTTGAATTCCCCGATCAGGAAAAACTCGAATTCGCGGAAAAGGCATTAGAACTCGCGAAAAATATTGATTATCTTAAAGGCCAGGCCGAAGCAAAAAACAGTATCGGAAGCTATTATTATAACTCCGATCAGGACCTGGCAATTCAGGTAAGAAAAGAAGCTCTCAAAATAGCTGAAAATATTGAAAACAAATCTCTTGAGACACTGTTTCTGGAAAATATTGGTCTCACCTATCTTAAAAAGAAAGATTTTGAGAACGCGAAACATTATCTAAAAAGGTCTGTCGCGCTGACTCAGCAACTTCCTTCCGAAAAATTCTTTTTCGATCCGGCTAATAATCTTGGTTTACTTTATTGGAGAACGAGTAAATATGACTCTGCAATACACTATTATCAGATAGCCCGAAAGTTTGCCGAAGAATATAATGACAAAAGACGCATCGGCATAATGTATAATAATATCGGCATAATATACTGGCAGTGGAACCTTTATGACAAAGCGCTGGAAAGTTACCTGCAATCTCTGAAAATAAGAAAAGAAAGAGGAGACAGCGCCGGGGTGGCAAGGCTGATGAATAATATAGGCCTTACCTATCAAACAATAAAAAGTTATGATAAAGCTGAAAAAAACTACCGTGAGGCTCTGAGGATGTCGAGGGCTATCGGTAATGATGAATTTATTGGCTATTCGTATCTTAACCTCGGACACCTGTTCCTGGAGAAAAACGAGCTGGATAAAGCTGAATCGGCGTATAGAAAATCTATTGAATTTTATAGAAAAGATAATGTGGAAAGTGGAGAACTATTAATAAATATTCAATTGGGCAGAATTAAAAATAAAGTTGGTCAGCCCGATTCCGCGCTTCAGTATTTACATAAGGCTATCAGGATTGGGCATGAGCTTAACAATATTAAACGAATCGCTATGGCTCAGCTTGAAGCAGGCATCTCACATAGAGCGCTGGGCAATTTTAAAGCCGCTCTCTCAATGTTTGATAAAGCGCTCAAAAACAGCAATCAAATTGAGAAAATGGATATTGTGAGGGATGTTTATAAAGAATTTTCCAATACCTATAAGGAGTTAAAAAAATATAATAAATCGATAGGTTATTTTGAGAAATATCATGCTCTTTATGACAGTTTAAATAATGCGGATATAGAAAGAAAAATCGTCGAATATCAAACACAATATGAAACCGAGAAAGCATTGAGAGAGGTTAAAGAGAAGGATTATGAGCTTGAACGCTCCTCAATTCTTCTATACGCGGCAGTGACAATGATATTCGTGCTGCTTGTCTTTGTTGCCGTTCTTGTAATAATAAACCGCGCCCGCAAAGCCGCCATCAAAGAATTAAACAAGATAAACAGAACCATTCAGAAACAGCATGATGAAATTAACCGTAAGAATGATGAGTTAGGTAGAAAAAACATTAAACTTGAGCGGGCTTTCAGCGAGCTTAACGCGCAAAAAAATGAGCTCGATATATTAAACGCGGCAAAAGATAAACTGTTTTCACTCATGGCGCATGATATTAAAAATCCCCTGGGAGCGATTATCGGGTATGCGGAGATCGCGAAAGATGAAGCCGATTCATCCGGGAACGAAGACCTTAAAGAAATTACCGGCAGCATTCATTCATCGGCCAGTCATCTTGCCGACCTGCTGGAAAATATTTTGACCTGGTCAAGAGATCAGCAGGGATTATTGAGCCTCAATAAAGAACAACTTCTCCTATCTGATGTAATTGATGAAGCGATTGCTCCTCTTATAAGCTGGAAAAGAGATAAATCGATTTCACTGGAACTTAAAACAGATCGAACAACTGTGACCGCCGATAAATTTATGCTTTCGACAATTTTGCGAAACCTGGTGCATAATTCTGTTAAATTTACCCCATCCGGTGGTAAAATTAAAATTGAAGCTGTTGAGCTGGGCAATGCCACAACAATTTCGGTCACCGATACCGGAAAGGGAATGAGCCGGGAAGTTTCTGAAAAGTTATTAAGCAGCTCCGGCAATGAAATAAAAGCCGAGGGAACCGGACTCGGATTGCGAATGACACGAGATTTTATTAACCGCCATAAAGGTTCGATTACAGTTATGAGTGAACCGGGTATCGGCACAACATTCACCCTGGTTTTCCCAAAGTTTTCATAAAGCTTTTTTAACAATATCACTTACGGGGCCGGCCAGGCAGGATCCAAAAAGAAATTCATAAAAAAGTACTTGTTACCGCCTTCGGCTTTATTTTTCTATCGAAAATTATTCGATTACTATCACGAGTACAGCTTAGCTGCCAGAGAGATTTCCCATGAGTACGAGTACGTTTATTTAAGCAGCATCATCTTTTTGACGGATGTAAAATCGCCCGCGGATAATTTGTATATATATAGTCCCGAAGTAAGATTACCCGCGTTAAAGTTAATTATGTGACTGCCGGCAGATTCATTTTGTGATACAAGTGTTTCCACTTCATTTCCCAAAATATCATAAATCTTTAATTGTACGAAAGAATCGGCGGGCAGTGAATAACCGATTGTTGTTTCTGGATTGAAGGGATTGGGATAATTCTGTTCAAGAAAATATTCTGAAGGCAAAACATCTCCTGATTCAAGTGATGTTACCGAGAGGTCACTATGCTCAATTTCCCCTGCCTGGTAAACCATCTTGCCGTTTCCCTGGACAAATGCCACAACAGATAAATTATTTTCATTCCATTCAGGGTGATATTCTATATCGACAGTGAAAGAAACATCCCCGCCTGAATTAAGATCAAATTGGGAACCATCGGGAAAAACCATTTTCCTCATTACATTTGTGTGTTCGGTTATGCCGTTTCTCCCGGCGTAAGTAAGATCCTCCGTAACAACAAATGTTATTGTCAAATCTGAAAGATTCTCCTGGCCGAGGTTCATTACTTCAGCTGAAATTTTCATTTTATTATTTTCTTTCATCCCCTCCAGGTTTAGCATTAGTTCTTCTGAATCCATACTAAGAGATTGAAGTTCGGAAGGCCATTGTGAATAAGAACCGCCCGGTTGTCTGGCTCCGTCAAAAAAGGCAATCGGAGTGCCGAAAAATGGCCCGTAATATTGATCCCGCATATCTGAATCAGCAGTATTATGATGATAGAGCGCGTCATCATTATAGGGATATTTCATGTGATAATAAATTGAAATGTAGTTCTCCGGCATCTGGGTCGCCGCGTAAAAACTTTCCATCGCGTTGTGCGCGTTCGGGCATAGTCCGCAGTGTGAATTTGTAAAGATTTCCACAAGAACTTTTTTCTGGGCGAATGTGGATACTGATAATAAAAGCAGAAGAAAAAATACTTTTTTCATTTTATTTCTCCGATAGTTTGTCTTTTTATCGGAAACTCCATTTTCCCGGCAATCGTTCCTGAATAGAAGGCAGATTTGCCTCTTATCACATCAGACAAGACAATAATGTAAGGGGGCTTACATTTGCCGATAAAAAAAGGCGCCATTGTGGCGCCCTCAATCATTTTCAGACGGAAATGAATTCTATTTTTCAAAAAGTGTGAGATACTTTTCGTACCCCTCTTCGGCAAGTTTATCTTTGGGAATAAATCTCAGTGAAGCAGAATTTATACAATACCGGAGATTTGTTTTTTCGGGACCGTCGGTAAAAACATGCCCGAGATGAGAATCGCCAAAACGGCTCCTGACTTCTATTCTTTTCATAAAATGGCTTTCATCAATATTCTTTTTTACATAGAGCGGGTCGATAGGTTTTGTGAAACTTGGCCAGCCGCTGCCGGAATCATATTTATCAATCGAGCTGAAAAGGGGTTCTCCTGTCACTATATCAACAAATATCCCCTCCTCCTTGTTATCATAATATTTATTAGAGAAGGCTCTTTCTGTTCCGTTCTTTTGTGTAACCTGGTATTGAAGATCATCAAGTTTCTCTTTTATTTTCTCATCCGAAGGTTTTTCATACCCCGGTTCTTTTCTGCTGCCCCAATGTTTTTCAATAAAAAAATCGCGCCCCGAAGCTTTACGGTAAGAATAATACCTGACAGGACTTTTTTCATAAAAATCCTGGTGGTAATCCTCAGCCGGGTAAAAGGAGGTAAATTTATCAATCCTTGTTACTACCGGTTTATTAAAGACGCCCGATTTATCGAGCATGGTTTTACTTTCTTCTGCCAGCCTTTTTTGTTTATCGTTATGATAAAATATCGCTGATTCATATTGAGGTCCCCTGTCGGCGAATGAGCCGCCTTTATCGGTTGGATCAAACTGTTTCCAGTAAATATCCAGAAGTTCGGCATAACTTATCACTTCAGGATCAAATTTTATCTGAACGGCTTCCACATGGCTGGTATTCCCGGAAGCGACTTCTTCATAAGCCGGATTCTTTTCCTTACCCCCGGCATACCCTGATGTAACCTCTATCACTCCATCGTAGGATTCGAAGGGAGTTTCCATGCACCAGAAACATCCTCCGGCAAATGTCGCCAGTTCATAATCTGTTGAAAAGTTTTGTAGTTTCATATCTTTACCTGTATTTGATTCTATATCCATGCATCCCATCAACATAAGAAGGGAGGCGGCTGATAATATTTTTATTATTTTCATGTTAAATCCTTGCTGTTATTTGGTAATCATTATTTTGCTTTCAAAAGTTCTTTAATCATACAAACACTCTTTTTATTTTCTTGTTCCCCGAATCAGAGCTAATGTCCGCAAGCGGACATTTTGAATGCCGGGGATCACATATATCCTCTTCGAAATCCTCTTGTTCACGCGAAAACGCAAAGACGCGAAGGAAATATTTTCGCAATTTTATTCAAAAAGCAGTTAAATTCTATGCAAAATTTGTTTATCCTTTTGCAAAGGGATTGACCGGTTTATTATTTTTTTGAAAAAAATATTCTTTGCCTTTTTCATGAGGAGGCAATATTTTTGGTCATCTAAAATTTCCGGTATAACATGATCAGAAAATTATTTATTCTTCTCCCCATTTTTATCCTTTCCATGAATCAAAATCTGCTGTCACAGAATACTTATTATATTCATTCAATCCCCGACAGTGTTAAATTTGAGTTGTTTAATAGCGACACTTTATTTTTCGAAGGCGCCACCCCATGCACTGTTAAAACAACGATTTACTCACCCATTATAAAGATGGATGAGGAAAATTATAATCCTCTTTTTGACACACTGAAGCAAAACAATTCATTATATGAATTTTATCCTGTTCCAAAAGGGCAGTTGCTCAGGTGTGTGAAAAAATTTGCGTGCGGGCCCCATCCCAAGGCAGTCGCCTTCACCCCGGACCAGTCGGAACTATGGGTAACCTGCCTCGCCGGCCCCCCTTCGGTTGAGGTTTATTCCACCTCTTCCTGGAAAAAAATCCATTCATTCAACCTGGGAAAATATGGAGCAGTGGAAATAAAATTCAGCCGGAGTGGTGATAAAGCATACGTAAGCCAGATGGAAAGCAACCAGGTTTATGAAATCAACACAGAGACAAAAAAAGTTATCAGGAAATTCAATACAGGCGGGCGCTGGTGTAAAATTATGGAGCTTAACAGCAGTGAAACCACCCTGTGGGTATCCAACTGGATTACGAATGATGTTTCGGAAATTAATCTGCTCACCGGAAAAATTGACCATTTATATAAAACCGCGAAAACACCACGCGGGCTTTATTATCACTCTGCGGACAGCTCCCTATATTGCGCGAGTTTCGGTGAAGGATACATAGAAAAATTCTCCTTACCAGATACTGCTGAAGTTGACACACTTTATAAAGGAGGATATGCCATGCGCCATTTCACTCCCGACACAATAAGGAATATTCTTTACGTATCAGATATGGGACGGCGCAAAGTGTATTCGATTAATCTCAAAAACGATAAGATCAGCCATTTTGTTTATACCGGCAGTAATCCCAATACAATTGATCTTACACCGGATGGCAAAATAATGGCTGTTTCAAACAGGGGCAAAAACAATAAAAAGTCATATCTGCTTAAAGGTCCGGAATGGGGAGTCGTTCAGCTTTTTGATACCGAAAGTGGCAAGCTCCTCGATGTTATTATCGGCGGCAACCAGTGCACAGGCCTGGATATTTCGCCCGACGGGACCTTGCTCGCCTTTTCCGATTTCCTCGATGACCGGATAAATATTTACCGGCTGCCCCCTGTTCAGGAACTTAAAAAAGGCAACGGGGGCAGAGCGGGAACATGGCCAAAGGATGTTGTCAGGGATAGTGTAAAAACTACTGATTGAAAAATTTACCGGTAATATTGTATCTTTCTCTTGAAAATATATAATAAACTGCTTTCTTCTTTTGAGGCGTAAATCTTTTTTTCGGTCCAGTTGCCATTGTCATCATTCTTATATTTTATATAAAATTCCGGATATGGATACCAGTAACCGGAAGACATGCTGTTATCGGCAAAATAAACCAGGTGATTATTTTGATCAAAAGAAAAAGAATACTTCCGTTGAGGTTTTCCATTGGGCCATAAAAATACACGGGCAATCAGGTTGCCAAGTTCATCATAGCGGTATTGTTCATTATCCCGATAGACATCCTGTTTAACATTATAGCGGCTGTATGATTCAGGCCGGCCATCAAAATCATAACCATATTTTGCCTCCTCAATAAGTTCACCACTCTTATCATACTTTTTCTTCTCAACAATTTTCCATTCTTTATCATATTTATACCGATAGAGAAATTCTTCCTTTTTATGCTTCATTATTATTTTTTCTTTTACGATCATCCCTCCGGAATATTCATATTCTCTGATTTCATCATGATACGTTTTACCCTCGCTGTCAATATTTTTCTCCATAATTTTATCACCTTGTTCGTTGTATTTAAACAACTCTCTTGATTTTTTTCCCGGTCTGTAGCTGTTTTCCGAGAAAATTTCCACAGGCAATCCCGAGGAATTATATTTGTAGCTGGTTTTATCCTCCCTGTAATTCCCCTTTTTAAGGTCTTTATATGTAAAGTTAAAAATCAGTATTTCCTGAACCCGGCCATAACCCGCGTATTTGAATGTGAATAATTTTCGGTGCGTATCATTAGTATTTAATTCTTTTATTTTATTTACAAATCCGGAACTGTTAAATTCAGCCACAAATTCAGGATAAAAATCTCTGAGAGCTATATGTCTCGAAAGAGGTTTTCGGAACAGCTTATCAAATTTCTGTCGGTCTTTATCAAAAGTGCTGACTCTTCTCTTTTCTTTCGCCGAATAAAGAGTCTGCGTCACCTCTTTCACAGCCCCCTTAAGACCTGCTGTCTCAAGATCGGTGTCATATTTTTTTGATAAATTTTCAGGAATGTATGTCTGGGCAGTCAACGCTTCAATCATTACAAGTAAGAAAAAAAGTATATTTTTCATATTTTGCTCCATTTTTTCTTGAAAACGTATACTTTTTTATACAAGTTTCGTGTACCGATAAAAGTTATATCTCTCTTTTTTCCGGAAAATGAGAATTATTCAGTTGGAAAAAGGATAAAAAACACTTATTTATCGGGTCGCGATGATTTTGGCACACTAATTGTTAAACATTGTCGAAATTACATTTTACTAATCGGAGTAAACAATGAGAATCATTATTTCTTTTCTTATCCTCGCAACATCGCTGTTCGCGCAATTCAGGAACGGCACCTATAATTATGTTTTTAATTTAAAAGATGACTCAGCGTTGGAATTCACACATCCTACAAATCCCGACGCTGTGGATGATATGTTTGCAGGTTTGCTCGGGCAGAAAAAAGGAGCCCAGCCGGCAGGTTTTAAGGCCAATGGCGCTTTTATGGCCAATGATGAACAAAAATTTATAATCTCGGATGCCGGAGATGGTTATAATTATATTACCTCGGTATTCGGACAATGGGCTCTTACAGTCGAGAATTCATCCACCGGGGATGACGCCAAAATTGTCGCTGAAAAATATTCAGGCAAAGATAATCAAAAAATAAAAATCGTCAGGGACACAGCAAAATACCGCTACGCTTCATTTTTTGTTTTCAAACACAGCGGCAAAGTCCTTACAATGCTCGACAAAGGCAAACTTGTTCAGCAAACAAAAAAAGCTGATACACCGGAACAGGTCTGGGGTGTGGCTTATAGAAATGTTCTGTTAAACGAAAACGCCAAATTATATATGGGTATTGAAAAAGGCGCTTTCTCAAAGCTGCACGGAAGCGGCAAAAATAATATCAGCTCTTCATGGAATCTTATTGTTCATCCAACCGGTTCGGGAATTTATTATGTCCAGAACACCGCTACAAAAATGTTCATGTGCACACCACAGGATGAAGCGGGCAATGGTATTTTCACAACCGGCGAAGTAATGCAGGTACCTTACAAAAGAACCGGGTATGCAATGCTTTTTGTATTCAGGAACGCCCCGGAAGGACAGAAAGGCTTAATGCTTGTTCCTTACAACACCGATGACAAATGGGCTCTCACGATTGAGCCGGGAACCGGAATAATCCAGTTCAAGGAAAAAACCGGCGCTCCCGACCAGCTTTGGAAATTATATAACGCCAAAATGAGTTTATGGTAAAAATTCCATAGGGCGCCGCCGGCGCCCTTTTTTTTATCCTTTTATCCAAACATTCCCTTCCAATCATCTCCGCAATCCAATCAACAATAATCCCCTTTATAAAACGAATCTTCTCTCAACGCCACTATAGCATCTTTTCACTAAACGATAATTTTGTCTAAGTTTATTTTCTCCCTGTTTTTATGTTTCATTTTTCCCTATCCTGAGTAAAATAGTGTACAAAAATTTGCACTATTGACAAAAATAATTTGATTTTCCTTCTTTTTGCTTCATTTTCCAATTCGGTATATTTGGCATGTTTATTGTTTCTATTTATAAAAATAATCTGATCTGAGGAAAATCGGGTTGTTTTACTGAAATTTATTAAAGCAGGAGTAGTACAATGACTTTTATACGTAACTGGATAATCGCATCTCTTTTAATATTAACTTCATTAGTATTTTCACAGAATCCCAAAACTACATGGTTCACAAACACATGGGTGAATAATATCGGAGAAATTACAGCCTACGAATGTGGCGGAAATAAATATGTTTTCATGAAAAGGCAGGATCATGGCAACGCCTGGATATTCAGACTGCATAATGATGGCACAGTCGGAGATATGACCTGGCAAACCGAAGGCTGGGAAAAAGGTATCAAAGCCGCGGCCACTTACCAGGCAGGTGGTAAAACCTTCCTAATCCTTACAAGCGAAAATACAGGGCACGCGTGGATTATCACTCTCACGACTGATGGTAAGACTGGAAAATTTACCGATAACAAAAACTGGCAGAAAAAAATTAATGAAATCACTACCTACAAAGCCGGTTCAAAAAACTTCGTTGTTCTTGAAAGATATGATAATGGAACTTCATGGATTTATGAGTTGACAAACGATGGAAAATTTGGGAAACAGACATATAAAGGTAGAAGTAAAGTTAACAAAGTAAGGGCCATGTCAACCTTCGAAGCAAATGGCCAGAATTATCTGTTAAAGATATCCCAGTCAAAAAAGGCATGGATCAGAAAACTGACACCTGATGGCAAAATGGGTGAACAAACCTGGGAAACATCAGCCTGGGAGAAAGGAATATCGGCTTCCTCAGTTTTTAATTATGGTGGGATCAACCACCTTCTCCTCTCAAATCATGAAAATGGTCACTTCTGGAGTATTGAATTAACTGACGCGGGAACAGTAGGGAAATTTTTCTGGAGCACAACAGGATATCCTAAAGGAATACAGGGACTTACTCATTATTTTATTGATGGTGTTCCTTATGTTATGCTTGTAGACCGCAATAAAGGAGAAGCCTGGCTGCACAGCGATTACCAGTATTCACCCAAAAAGCTTACCGATATCAAAGGAGCCAACGCGCCGCAGCTTGACCAGGCCTATGATAAATTATCCGACAGCCGCAAGAAACTACATGAGACAAGGGACAAACTTCTTTGGGATGCTATTCCCGCATGTCAGTCAGCGCAGAAAATCGGCAGCAGTCTCGGATCAATTACCGACAGACTGAATAATTATTCCGACGCCCTTTTTGCTTTCGGCAAAATTCCGATTATCGGAACAGCGGCGACAACTCTCAGAATGACCCTGACCACAACAAAAACAAAAGTTGAATCTGTGGAAGGAAAAGTAAATAACCTGAACAAAGCTGTGGTAAAGCCCACAATATGGAATACTAACAATTCTGTTTCGGCTCTAAATAATGCTGAAAAAGAGATCATGAAATTGAAACAAAAGCTGATTGATATTAAACAACAAAAAAACGGGGATAAAGGAGAGCGCGGTATTTCTCAGGTAAAAGCCAATTTACCAGCCATTACATCTGAAATTGACAAACTGAATAAAGAAATTGACAAAATTAAAAAACTTAGCGGCTCCATTACGAAGGTAAAAAAACCTGTCGATAAGTTTAATTCAGCTATAAAAAATTTCACAGGCAAGCTTAAAAAAGTGGATAATGTAGTTGGGAAAGTAAATAAAGTTCTTGATAAAAAATTCTCAAAAAAAATACTTGGTAAAAAATTCAGCGTAAGCATACGTAAAGTGTTAACCGGTGGTAAAGTTGGCAAAGCGATAAGAAAGGTCGCCGAAAAATTCGCGAAAAAAGCGATAAAACCCCTCGCGAAAAAATTAAAAATAAAACTTCCGGGAGTTCCTTCGATTGATAACATCAAAAAGGAACTTGATAAGGTAAAATCAAAAGGTGAAGAAATGGCTAACATCGGTAAAAATATCAATAAATGCGCAGATAATCTGAAAGGATTAACCAATAAAATTTAATGTATTTTTAAGGCGCTTCGGCGCCTTTTTTTTATATCTCCTCTCTCTTCAACCACAGATACCTCATCATTATTAACAAACCCGGGATGAATTGACTTTTGATATTCCGGTATGGATAAAAATCCTTCAATATACTAATAAGTTGGTATGAAATATCTCCACCTCCAATCGATAATTAATTGTTTAAATGAATTAATATTTGACCGGAACCGGGGAAATCAGGTATGGAAGAAATGCAAAAGCTGCTCATGAAAAAGGAGGACTGGCTAATTGAGCGGATTCTGAAATATGCGATAGAAAGAGACTATACAAAATATACCTCATCATTAAAGGAAGCATGGAAAATCTCAATTTCCGGAATTACAAAATCTATTTGCAACGCGCTTGAAATTGAAAATGCAGCTCCTGAGTTCTCCCCCGACGATAAATTCGAATCCGATCCGATAACCGAATTTGGAATTTTTGAAGCAAAAAAACACAGGGAAAGAGGCATCAGTCTCCCGATGTTTTTGGGATTGTTAAAATATTACCGGCAAACTTATGTTGATCTTCTCGAAATTGAAATAAGCGATTTAAATAAATATAAGAATTACAGATACATTATTGACAGATGTTTCGATAAGATAGAAATATCATTCTGCGCCGAATGGGCAAATCTAGGCGATGTAGTAAAAATCAATGAACTTCAGGAAACATCCCGGCAAATTACAAATGAAAAAAACTCTTATCTCTCTGTTTTTGAAAGCATTTCCGATCCGGTTATACTGGCGGATAAAAACTTCAGGATTGAAAATCTGAATTTTGCAGCGACAAGGCTCTTATCCCCGGAAAAAGCTCCCGGAAGCGATTATTATCAGTTAAGAAGCAATATGCGAAAGAGGGAAGCGTCGTTTATCGGCCGCGATCTGTTTGAGATATTTCCATGCCTGTTCAAAATTAAAAACCTGCAGATCAGCGCTGAAAATGAAAATAAATTTGAATGTGCTCTGAAACTCCCGGCACAAACCAAATATTTTGAAGTGAAGGTTTCGCGAATACTTGATGTAAGTGAAAAGTTTGTTCCGAATATTATTATTCTGCGTGATATTTCGACACAAAAAAAAATCTATAACCAGTTAAAAGAAAATCAAAAAAGACTCGACTTTACCGTAGCGTCGACCGAAACCGGCATTTGGTTCTGGGATATCAGGGCTAACCGAATGGAATGGAATGAGGCGATGAATTCTATTTTTGGCGTCACTGAGTTTGGAGTAAAAACTTATGAACAATTCTCTTCATCTATTCACTCTGAAGACTTTGGAAGAGTGAACAGGGAAATTGAGTTCGCGATAATTAATCATACAGAATTTGACTCCGATTTCAGAGTCATCCGTCCTGATAATTCTGTCAGGCATATTCTCTCGAAAGCAAAGGTAAATTACGATCCGGATAATACAGCGGTTAAGATGGATGGAATTTGTCTGGATATTACCGAACGAAAACAGGCAGAGGACGCTCTTTCGGAAAGTGAAGAAAAATTCTCTAAAATTTTCAATTCCAGTCCCTCACCAATTTTAGTACATCGTTTAACCGATGGCATTTGTATTGACGCTAACGAAAGCGCGCGAAAAATTTTGGGTTATTCAAAAAACGAACTGATAGGAAGCACACCGGCGGAACTTGGGTTCATAGAGAATCATGAAGAGGAAAATTTTTATAATCTTCTCAATAGTTACGGAAAAACTTTGCCCAAAGAAGCGCACATTGAGAAAAACAGCGGTGAAAAAATAACTCTTCTTACGAATGCTATCTCTGTGGAAATTTCAGGCCACTCCTATTTCTTTACAATTTCAACTGATATTACACAGGAAAAACGGGTTAAAGAGGAACTTACCAATTCAAGAAGAATGCTGAGGGATGTTCTGAATACTATCCCCGTGAGAGTTTTTTGGAAAGACAAAGACCTGAAATTCCTTGGCTGCAATGATCAGTTTGCTAAAGATAGCGGCTACCAGAGTCCGGAAGATATTATCGGTAAATTTGATTATGATCTGTCATGGAAAGAAAATGCCGAAAGCTTCCGATTGGATGATCTGGAAGTAATGCAATCAGGAAAATCAAGACTCTTTTACGAAGAGCCACAGAAACAGGCCGACGGAACAACACACTGGCTGCTGACCAGCAAAATACCAATGACCGATAATTCGGGTGAAGTGACAGGTATTCTCGGGTGTTATGAGGATATAAGTGAAAAGAAACTTGCCGAACAACTCCTGGCCGACCTCTATGAACTTAATGAAAAAATTGTATCAAATTCCCCTGTGGGAATTATTGTTTATGAGGAAACCGGCAATTGTATAATGGCGAATAATATGGCCGCGGATATAGTAGGAGGCGCTCTGGATGATTTAAAGGCTCAGAATTTCAACAAGATAAAAGAGTGGCAGGAATTTGATCTTCTTGATACAGCGCTCAGATCTCTTCGCACCGATCGGGAAGAAACTGTTGAAGTTAATATGATGACCACTTTCGGGAAACAAGTTTGGTTAAAATGTCAGTTCAGTACATTTTTTCGTAATGAAAAAAAACATTTGCTGCTGATGATTGAAGATATTTTTCAAAGAAAACAGAATGAAAGAGAACTTCAGGAATATGCAAATACACAGGAAGTATTGCTAAGAGAAGTTAATCACAGGGTAAAAAATAATCTTGCCGCTCTGATAAGTTTGCTTCATAAGCAGCAGGACAACATTAATGAGGAAGAGAATTCAAAAACCTATAAAATACTTCATGATCTGAAGGTTAGAATCGAAGGATTATCAACAGTTCACAGCCTTCTATCATCAAGCGGCTGGCGTCCGATAAAATGCAGCGACTTATGCCGTGAAGTCGTGGCAAATGTAATCAGAAGCTCCGGAAGTTATAACAATACAGGTCTTAAGATATCGGAATCTGAAATTAAAATTGGCAGCGCGCAGGCTCACCATCTGACTCTTGTTCTCAATGAGCTTACAACAAACTCAATAAAACATAGTGTTACTGAATCCCCTGAAATTCAAATAACTATATCCCACGCGGGAAACAATCTGCGGATGGAATATAAAGATAGCGGGCCGGGATTTCCCGAACCGATTCTAAGAAATGAATATAACGGATGCAGCATAGGCTTTAACCTGATCAAAGGTATTGTGGAGCAAAGTCTTCAGGGAGAATTTAATATCTTTAATGAAAATGGCGCTGTAACAATTATCCGGTTCGCTCTTGAAGAATATTAATTTGCAGGTGATATGGTGGAATTAAACAAAAAATTAAGAATACTGGTGGCTGAAGATGATTTCCTTGTAAGTGAGGAAATAATAAGAATTATTAACAAAATAGGGCATGAGCATATTGGAACTGCCCCCAATGGTCAGAAAGCGATTGAGCTGACAGAATCGCTAAAACCTGATTTAATACTAATGGATATAAAAATGCCCCGCCTGGATGGGATAGAAGCAGCCCGTGAAATTCAGAAACGGATTCCGACTCCGGTTGTTATCCTCACCGCTTTTGAGACGAAAGATTTAGTCGAACTGGCTGCAGAGGCGGGTGTTGGCGCCTACATTCTTAAACCGGCTCAGCCCGATAATGTGGAAAGAGCTATCATGATAGCGCACGCCAGGCAAAAAGACCTTATACAAACCAGGCAGCTTATTGAGGAACTTGAAACCGGTAAAAGAGAAATGCAGAATAATATTGAGGCAAAGAATAAATTATTTTCAATCCTTTCTCATGATTTAAGAAGTCCTCTTTCGGCAATTATTGGTTACAGCAGTATGCTTTCTGATGATTATTTCGGTATCGAAGAAAACGAAAAGCTGGAAGCTGTAAAATCAATCTATAATGTCGCAAAAAACATGCATTCACTGCTCGACAGCCTGCTGGATTGGTTCCGGTATGAAACAGGGAATATTCCATTCAGCCCGGTAAAAGTTGACCTCTACCAGGTTATTGAGGAAGTAGTTGATCTTTTGAAACCGAATGCCGCCAATAAGGATATAATTTTCTCCTATGATATTGACCGAAACAGCGCCATCTTTGCCGATAAAAATATGCTTTCGGTGATCATCAGAAATTTAACTTCAAACGCGATTAAATTTACACCTGCCGGAGGATGGGTAAAAATAAAAACTGAACAACTACAGGGTATCACAAAAATTTCTGTTATAGACAGCGGAATCGGTATGTCATCCGAGCAGATAAAAAATCTCTTTAAGATTGAAAAAACTTATTCGACAAGCGGCACAGATGATGAGAAAGGAAGCGGACTGGGACTTCTTCTCGTAAAAGAGCTAATTGAAAAACATGGAGGAGAAATCAGAATAACAAGCGCTGTTAACTCCGGATCTGAATTTATCATTGAATTTCCGCGAACAAAGTAAGAAGTATTCTGCTACGAGGGAAAAGACATTATGATATGAGTCTGAATAGCTTTGACCAATGTCGGAACAATATAAAAGCTCATTTTCGAAGTGGTTTATTCAGATCACTAAAAATGGAAATACCGGAATTTAAAAACTCTCTACCAATCCGCAAAAATCATCCATAGAAAATTTATCGGGATTTTTAATGTGAACTCTCATCGTTTTATTCCCTTCTATCCCCTTCAAATCGAATAAACCATTTTTCCTTATTTTAAAAAAGGGGCGGGCAAAATTGTCAAAATACTGAATAATACATCCATCCCCGATAGAATAAATAAAATCTTTGGTTATTTCAGAAGACAGCAATATTTCTTTTATCAAAGAACCGTCAAAACAATCTTCCACATTCTTTATTTCTAAAATTTCCATCCTTAACCTCCCATTTCTGATATTTCGAGCAGCGCCCTGCATAAACTTTCAACCTCATCCCCCGTTGTAAAATGTGACGGACTGACTCTTACGCAACCTGATGGCGCTGTTCCAATAAATCGGTGGATTAATGGAGCGCAATGCAAACCTGAGCGAACGATAATTTTGTATTGTTCTGATAACAAATATCCGACATCTTCAGGATCAATACCACTGATATTGAAAGAAAACAGGGTCGGATTAAAACCGACGTTATCCTCAGGATAACATTCAATTCTTTCTGACTTCTTCAGACTATCCTTAATTCCTGAAACAATTTCTTCCTTTCTTTTTCGAAAATATTCTATGCCATAATTAAAAATATATTTCACCCCGTGATATAGTGAAATAATACCCGGCATGTTTAATGTGCCCGCTTCATAATATAAAGGCATTTTTTCCGGTTGATAAAGATAATCACTTTTAATTCCTGTGCCGCCGGTTTTCAGCGGACCAGGTTCAAGGCCTTCATTTATATATACCCCTCCGATACCAGGCAATCCGTGTAAAGCTTTGTGACCAGTAAAAGCCAACGCGTCAATATACATATCCTGAACATCAATCGGATAAACTCCCGCGCTCTGAGAAGCATCGACAAGAAACGGAATGTTTCGTTTTTTACATTCTCTGCCAATTGGTTTAATATCATTTAAAGCTCCGGTAACATTCGAACAGTGATTCATAACGACCAATCCGGTATCTGGTTTCAGTCTGCGGATAAGATTTTCAATAATTACTTTTCCCTCAAGATCACATTCAATAATCGTAAGTGTTATGCCGCCTTCTTTTTCTAAAGTTTTCAGGGGACGCAACACTGAGTTGTGCTCAGTAGCGGTTGTAACAACATTTTTATTCGTTAATTCCAGCCCCCTGATTACAAGATTCAGCGACTCGGTAGCTCCGGAAGTGAAAATTATTCTCTCGGAATCTTCCACATTAAAAAGTTCGGCCAATTGTTTCCGGCAGTCAGAAACAATATCTGATCGGGCTAAATCACCACCCCGTAAGTGATGACATGGCGGATGTTCAAGATAACTGTTGACAGCTTCAACAACGGGGGAAGGTTTGGGCCATCCGGTCGCCGAATTATTCAGATAAATATATTTACCCATAATAAATAAAAGGAGCAGTATGAGCTGCTCCATTATAATTTATTTACTCTTCTTTAGTAACAATAAATTCACCATATGAATCGCCACATTCTATTCCCTTCACCTGTTTGCAGACAAAGGTTCCAATTGGCGCTCCTTTCGGGTCATACTCTCCGGCATATGCAAGCTCCATAAACGCCGCGCTCACACCGGCTATCATATATGCGCTCATTTTTTTCGAGGCGCCCGAGGCAACAATATCCGATTCATAATAATTATAAGCTCTTACAACCATTTTCTGTCCCGGAACAAGTTCAACAATTTCAGAATCTGCCCAGCCCCAGGCTGAAAAAACCGCATAAGCTCCATATAAAATATCTTCCGGCGCTTTTTCAATCATTGGTTTTACAACCGCGTTCCATTCATCAGAAGTAATAATGCCATAACCGGTATGGTAACCACATTCGTGAGCGGCATTGTAAAGGAGAAATTCCTTGGCCTCGAGCATATCTTCAGATGTTTTAATAGTCAACCTTTCGGAAAATGAGTTCCAGAACTCCGTTGGAAGCTGGTTTATCAGAACATTATATCCTTCAATAATTCCATTTTCATCAGGCAGCAAATCAATCTGCGACATCTGCTCAATTATTTTTTTTCGGTCGATAGCCATGTTTTACCTCCTTATCACTTTAAAAGTTGAAAATTCATCTCCCATCACAATGCTTTGTGTTTCGTTCGCGGTGAAAGATTTTTCGGGTAGTCCGAGTGCAATTTCAAACAATGCTTCCGCAAATCCCGCGGTTATGTAGTTTATTGGTTTATCATAATTACCCCACTTCTTAATCCATCCACTGTCAGTATGAGAAAATGGAACTTCAACCTCCCCGCTGTAATTCCCGATAAATCGGATATTCATTTTTCCAAGTCCTGTCATTGAATAATACTGGCATCCGATTTCCAGTTTGTCTTCAATATTTTTTATCTCGGGATGTGATTCAAAATATTGGGCAAGCATTTTACTGAAACTCTCGCGCGCGCATTCTTTTAACAACTCGGTTTCATCCGCGTCTATCGCAAGCTGAGTATATAAAGTTGTATAATGATGACAATGAAAAACAGACTGAACACTGTTAATCATATGTCTCTTTGTCTTTGAATCAAAGGTATGGTCATATTCCACTGTTTTCTTTATTACTACCGCCATATTCAATACTCCTTCACATTATTTAAATTCTTTTCGTAATTCATTCATTGCCTGTTGGAACTTTTTAAGGTTCTCAGATGAGTCCGGTTCTGACTGGGCTTTCGCGCTTGGTACGTTTGTAAGTACGGCAAGCCGCATTTTTGCTTTCAGCCCTCCCATTCTCTTTGCTTCCTCATAAAAATCAACTAGTTTTTGAGCCATTGAAATCTCCTTTTTTTAGATAATTAGAAAAACGATAACATGGAACGCATAATTTGCTATAAATTGATTGTCATAAAAACAAAAAAAACATTTAATTGACTTTTGCAAAAGCGATAGCGTAATCTTATTAAGATTAATCTTTCACTAAAGAAGAAATACGAAATATTTTTTTCAGTAAGTACTGGCAGCTTTCCTGAATCTTTTGTTTGCAAGGTCGCAGATCACCTGTATATCTGATTATCGAATATTTCTTCCATAAATTCAGCAATATTTTCAAAATATTAATTTTCCCCTCGATTTATTATAGTTTTCGATTCTGTTGTGGGCCGTTTATTTATTTATAGAATTTTATTTAATTTGATTTCCACAACTTTATTATTTTGATCACGGAAGGATATAACGAATGAGAGAAAAGATCAGGATATAACAACAGGCACATGGGGAAACGGTAAAAGCATTTCCCGGTTTCGTTCAGCCCGGAGTGAAAATGGGGTGACATTCCGGGTGGGGCGGTTCACAGGGAAACCCGGAGTTTATTAATACTGGAAGGAAAATGATTCAATTGCAATATCCCCCTTTTATAAGATAACCTTCGCCCCCCCTCATTATTGATAAAAACTTCTGTTTACGTTTTGATATCTGTAACAATAAAAATGATATTGATTCACTCGGCTTTACATTATTAATTGATACAGATACAGATACTCTTAAAACAAACCTTAGAAAACATTTTGAATTACTTCCCCCTTTTTTATTTACCTTGAAAAAGAACCAATGATTTACCAGGTTGGCGATCAAAATCCTGAAAGAATTTTGCAGACTTTGGAAATCCCAAATTATTTTCATAACACACCAACAGTTCTTAAAAATATTATGCTGCTCTTTGACCGTCAGAAAAAGGGAGAATTGTTTATTGACAGAATAAGGATAAAAAGTCCAAAAGATATATAAATAGCTCATTTTTGATCGCAAAAAACTTGACCTTTGCGGTAAAAGAATATTAAATTAAATGCTCCAAATTATTTTAGATTAGCAATTAAAGCTAAAACAATAAGTCAGTAACAGGAGTAGAATATGTTCAAAAAAATTTCAATCGCGATTATACTTACACTTTTCCTTTTTGCCTGCGCTAATAAAGAGGAAAAAAAGGAAACTGCCGAAATGAAACCAGCCGCGAAACTAACTGTTGAACAACTTAACACGGATGCTGAAAAGTATGTTGATAAAATGGTGGAAGTTACCGGTACTGTTGTGCATGTTTGTAAGCATGGCGGGAAAAGAATGTTTTTGATAGGTGAAGATCCGGAACAGAGATTTAAATTCACCGCGGGTGATAAAGTTGGCGCATTTGATGTAAAACTTGAAGGAAGTGATGTTGTAGCCTGGGGTATTGTTGAGGAACAGAGAGTGGACGCGGCATATCTTGATGAATGGGAAAAGAATATCACATCCGAAAAACCGGAAGCTGCTCACAGCGGACACGAGCATGAAGGTGAGATGGGAGAAAAAGATGACCATGAAAAGGGGGAAGCTGAGGCTGAAGAAGATGATCATCATTCTAAAGAAGAAGACCTGAAACAAATTGCCGATATGCGTGAACAGTTAAAAAGCGCCGAAAAAGGTTATCTGGCGTTTTATTCTGTTGAATGTTCGAAGTTTGAAGAAAAACCTTCGGGAGAGTAACATTTGAAATTAAAGTGGTATAAAATTAACCGGGTCCTGCATAGGGACCTCGGTTATTTTTTCTTTGCTATGACGATCATATACGCTGTTTCAGGAATAGCGCTCAATCACGTCAACGACTGGAATCCCCAGTTTATTATTACAAGAACTGAAATATCTTATCATCCGGACAGCCTGAATAATAAGATGTCTAAAGAGGAAACTCTGAAGCTGCTGGAGAAATATGAAGTATCTGGTCTTTATAAAAAACATTATTATCCCGAACCGGGGAAACTAAAAATTTTCCTGAAAGGAGGAAGCGCGGAAATTGATCTTGCTTCGGGTGAAGGATTTATTGAGGACATAAGACGACGACCATTTTTTTTCGAAATCAGCTATCTGCACTATAATCCAAATCTGCTCTGGACCTGGATTTCAGATATTTATTCGGCTGCTTTATTTATTCTGGCCGTAACCGGACTCTTTATCTTAAAAGGGAAGAAAGGAATCAAAGGAAGAGGAGCATGGATGAGTGGTCTCGGTCTCCTCATGATAATTATTTTCCTGATAATTTACGCCTGGTAATTCTTTAGAATACCCGCATATTTTATAATTCATTAATTCGACTATTTTCAGAGCTTCCTTTTTTCATAATTGGTGTGAACAAAACCATGCTCTTTATTGAGGGTGAATCTTTCCGGTTTGTTTTTTCTGCTTCTTATTTTGTAAATGACAAAAGAAAAAATCATAACAAAAAAAACAATTCCCGCTATCAGCGCTGTAGAAGAATAAATTATTTCATCCTGTGTCATATTTTCCGGTTCGTTTAATTATTTTTCCTGAACAAACACAAAATTAAAAAATATTTTCTTCTGAATAAATTTAATCATTAAGCTTTTCGCGGCTTGTTAAAACTATTTGCTTCAGATCACATGAATAAAAAAAACCGGCGCCTCATAAGCATCCGGTTTTTAAAACTTCTGACTTCATACTTACTGATAATTAAACCTGTTTTAAATAATTTCCTCTTTCATACGCGACCGCTGGTGATAAATTCTCCATATTTTTCCTATTCTGTTCCCTCTCAAGTCTCCTGCATCTGAGTTTATAACCGATATAGGAACCGAGCATAATAACAATAAACATTATCGCGAATAGCGCAACTGAAGAATAGATAATTTCATTTTGTGTCATGGCAACATCTATTATTAGTGATAAAAATTCTTTTAAGTTGCACTCGTAATCAAATAAATACCGATATCATTGTAAAGGGTATTAATCTGCCACACCTGCGTTATTACATATAAGATATTTTATCCTCTGATTAAATCATTCGATTACGCCCCGTTTTCAATATTTGTTAAACTATGATTAATAATTTATTTCAAAAACTTAACGTTATCTTAATATATTATAAATGACCTGCCGCAAACCAACTCCATTATTACAAAAACAAGCCCGCTCTTTTTTAATTGAAAATTGAAAATTGATAATGAATAATTATAAGATGGCTCCGGCTTGAATGATTTTTAATGTTTTCCCCGGGAAATCTCCGGAAAAATTCAATCACCTGATAAGCAGCATCTTTTTTGTGCTTCTGTATTTTTCTGTAACCAGCGTATAAAAGTAAACGCCTGTGGGTAAATCTGAAGCGTCGTAAGGATAATCATAGGTGCCCGCGGCGAGTTTCAGGTTATTCAGTATATATTTTGTTTTGCCCAAAATATTTGTCAGTTTCAGGGTTACTTCAGTTTCCTCCGGCAGGGTAAATCTTATGGTGGTCTGCGGGTTAAAAGGATTGGGATAATTTTGCTCAAGTCTGTATCCCTCAGGATAAATTCTTTCATTATTCACATAGGTATTAACCACATCACCTTTCAGGACTTTGGCGATTTCCCTGGCATCTTCAACAGATTCCAGACTTGTATTCCTCTGCCCGATAATATACGCCACGCGGATTCGTTTAGAAGCGCCATAAGGAAATTCCTCGGGACCAATATTCATCATAACTCTCTGGTCCTGCTCCCTTATGTTCAGCCATCCTGCACCGGAAACCGGATCACCCGAATACCAGTATTTACAATTCAGAGTATCGCAACCTTCCGGGTTATTCCCCTGGCTAAAGTCGCAAGGGTCTATATCATCTACATAAGCGCCATAACCGAATTGAAATCCTCTGTAGAGTCTCAAATAGTCATAATCTATATTGTAATCATAATCAAAATTAAGAAATGAAGAATAATTTGAATTTTCATATCCGGGAGACTGCAGAGAAATCATCGCCGAAAAATCTATTTCGCTTGAATTTTGATAAACAAAACAGGTGTTCTCTTGCGGATCACAGCCGACAAGTTCATCGTTAAAATCATATCCCAAATCAAAATCTGCCCATATACTGTAAATCATTTCTGTTAATGTTTTTTGCTGAGGATTTTTATTGATGAACTCATAATCCACATATAAAACATTTGAGAGTGGTTTTTCATCTGTTTCATAAGCATATACATACTGCCTGACCTCAATTCCGACAGGCCCCGGTCCAACCCATCCATCAAATCCGAATCGCTCGCTCTGCGGTTTAGAATCATTATAAACACAGAATGCGGTTCGGGTGCCAAAAATAACAGGAGCATCCTCATTCTCATCCCATTTGCCGTTAAAATTCAGGTCGTAGGGTTCATATATCCCGTTTTTATTTCCGTCATAAAACTCAGCGCCCAGGTCGACAGCGTTTTTCCAGTCCTTCCATGCCTTGCCAAATTCAGGATCATCTTTATCTATAACATAAATCATGGCATTTTCATCGAAAGATCCTCCCACTTCTCCCGGTTCATAATCTCTTGAAAGAGCTGAAGAAGCGACTCCATTGACCAACAATTGCTCATTATAATATCCCCCCAGTATAAATCCACCGGAAAAGAGGAACCTCGATCCTCTGAAATAACCTCCCTTTTCAGAAGTGATATCCACATCGCCCAAAATCCCCCGGTTATCCATCGGCATTTGGATATTATTCACTTTGAACAGATATTCATCTCCTACCGCCCCGGTTTGCGGAAAAATGTTCAATGTAAAGAGTAATAATATAAAAACTACGAATCTCATATTCCCTCCATCAGGCTATTTCACCAGCAGCATCTTTTTTGTGCTTCTGTATTTTTCTGTAACCAGCGTATAAAAGTAAACGCCTGTGGGTAAATCTGAAGCGTCGTAAGGGTAATCATAGGTTCCCGCGGCGAGATTCAGGTTATTCAGTATATGTTTTGTTTTGCCGAGGAGATTTGTCAGTATTAATGTTACTTCAGTTTCCTCCGGCAGGGTAAATCTTATGGTGGTCTGCGGGTTAAAAGGATTGGGATAATTTTGCTCAAGGCTGTATCCCTCAGGATAAATTTTTTCATTATTCACATAGGTATTAACCACATCACCTTTCAGCGCTTTGGCGATTTCCCTGGCATCTTCAACAGATTCCAGACTTGTATTCCTCTGCCCGACAATATATGCCACGCGGATTCGTTTCGATTCACCATAAGCTAAATCCGTTGGTTTAATGCTCATTAAAAACCGCTGATCTTTTTCTAAAGTATTTAACCAGCCGGTTTCATTAACCGGATCACCGGAATACCACAATTTATTATTCAATGTATCACAACCTTCAGGATTATTCCCTTCTAAAAAATCACAAGGGTTTACTTCATAAGTAGCTCCAATGTATCCTAATTGAAATGCCCGGAATAGTGTATGATAATCTGGTTCCTCTAAATATTTGTAATAAAAATTTGTAAATGCTGATAAATCTGATTTTTCATACCCCGGAGATTCAAGTGAAATCATCGCCGCAAAATTTATTTCATTTTCATGCTGATAAACATATGCGGTATTTTCTTCGGGATCACAGCCGGTAAGTTCGTCATCGACAAATATCCCAAATCAAAATCAGCATAAATGCTGAATACAACATCTGTAAACTTCTTTTTTTCCGGATTTTTATTAATAAATTCATAATCCACATAAAAAACATTTGAGAGTGGTTTTTCATCTGTGTCATAAGCATATACATACTGTCTGACCTCAACACCAATCGGGGGAACAAGATTACTGAATCTGGGTCTCTCACCCTGAGGTTTTGAATCATTATAAACGCAGAACGCTGTTCTTGTGCCATAAATAACAGGAGCATCCTCATTCTCATCCCATTTGCCGTTAAAATTCAGGTCGTAGGGTTCATATATTCCGTTTTTATTTCCGTCATAAAACTCAGCGCCCAGGTCGACAGCGTTTTTCCAGTCCTTCCATGCCTGGCCAAATTCAGGATCATCTTTATCTATTACATAGATTTGTGCTTCATCGTTTGAAGCTCCTACCCTTCCAGGTTTATAATCTTCAACAATTATGGATGAGGCCATACCATTTATCCACATTAAATTCTCCAAATAACCGCTAAGTAAAAAACCTCCGGAAAAGAGGAATCTCGATCCTCTGAAATAACCTCCCTTATCAGAAGTGATATCCACATCGCCCAAAATCCCCCGGTTATCCATCGGCATCTGGATATTATTCACTTTGAATAAATATTTTTCCCCTGCCGCCCCGGTTTGAGCAAATGAAGCAGAAACAATTAAAAATAAAAATATTATAACTTTTCGCATATCAGGCTGCCCTCATTATTTTAAAAGTATCATTTTATTTGTCTGTGAAAATTCTTTTGTTTCCAAAGTATAGAAATAGACTCCTGATGGAAGTTTCTCTCCATTGAATTTTATGGTATAATCACCCGCCGGTTTATCTTCCGAAATTAAAACTTCCACCACCTCACCGAGAACATTTGCGACAGATAATTTTGTAAATGTTCTTTCAGGGATGGAAAATTGTATCGTGGTTTCAGGATTAAACGGATTGGGGAAATTTTGCGGGAGTTGATAATCCCGCGGCTTCGGAATTATTTCATATTCTGATTTCATTACATTGCCTATAAGCGCGTTGATTGTTTCTCTGGCATCCGTAAGCGCTGCAAGGCATGTATCCCCTTCCCCTATTACATAAGTGGCTGTAATCTTTTTTGTTTCGCCATACCCAAGATCAAAGGGACCGACGTTTATCATCATTCTCTGGTCGGTTGGTCTGGTATTAAGCCACCCTGTTCCCTGGACGGGATCGCCGGAATACCAGTAACGATCGCTGATGGTATCACACCCTGCCGGGTTATTCCCCGGCTCCCAGTCGCATGGATTTATTGAATAGCCAAATTTATGTTTTCCAAGATTGTAATTTCGGCTATGTGTGGAGTTGTCAGGAGCTCCAAGATCAGGGTCTGAGGCCTGGTAATGTATAAAAGATGAAAAATAATTTTCAGGATTTTCCGCGCTATATGAAGAAACAAGAAAAGAAATCTTGTCGAGTGTATTCATTTTATAAATATAACCAGCCGAGAAATCGCGGTCACAACCAGCGATATCCTCCCGAAAATCTATACCCATATCCGGATCCCCCCAGATACCGAAAATGACATCTGTAAAAGAAGAGTTATCAGGATTGTTATTAACTATTTCATAAAGCACAAATAATACATTTGAATAAGGTTTTTCGGTGGAGTAATAACCATAGAGATATTGCCTGATTTCAATCCCCATTGGTGAAATACCTTCGAACCTTATTCTTGTGGAAAGAGGTTCCGAATCATTATAAACACAGAAAGCCATCTTATCACCCAACAGGGCCGGTTTATCCTCATTTTCATCCCATAAACCATTGTTGTTCAGATCGACAGGGTTATATTCCCCGTCGTTATCTCCATCATAATACCTGGCGCCAATAGCAACCGCGTCCCCCCAGTCAATCCACGACTGCCCGAATGGCTCATCATTTGTGTCAACAATATAAATCACAGCGTTTGTGTCATAACCGGAACCAACCGGACCCGGTTCATAATTAAATACATAAGAAGCCGACGCGACGCCATTCGCCCAAAGAGTATCTTCACAGAATCCGCTCATCAGAAATCCCCCTGAGAACAGAAAATGAATATTCTGGTATCTGCCATTCTTCTCTGTAATGCTGTCAACATCTGCCAGAATACCTTTATTATCCAGGGGCATACTGAAGTCGTTTATCAGGAATTTGTAATATGCACCCTGCTTACCTGATTGAGCAGAAATGCTGACCAACAGCAATAAATTTACAATTAAATAAATAATCAAATGTTTCATTCATCCTCCATTCACTCTAAGCCGGAAAATTTTCCAAACACCTGTGAAATTTCAGAAGAACATAACATTTTAGATCAAAATAATCAATTCAATTATTTGGAACTCAACAGATAAAATCCACTTTAATTTCCGGGAATTTAAAATAGGCTTCAAATTTATTCTGTTTTTATAAAAGTTAAATAAAAAAAGTGCTTTCATTCAACCAAACGTAGTCAGCAAAAAAATTTTAAACTAAAATCATGGCAAACTTTCCCAAATAAAGAGGATAAGTAAAGGTCTATGAAAGAATCATTGGATAAGCGCCTGAATACTTGAACTTAATAATACCTCGTATCTGTTATTAAAATAGCTCATTTAAATAATAGTATCAAATCAGGAAAATAATATTAACAGCCATAAATGGAGGATACAATGTCCAGATTTTTAATACCCCTTTTCATAATATTCATCTCGGTTCCCCTCTTCAGTCAGCAGATGACAATCGAATATGGCAGCACATTTTTTGATGACGGAGTTCTCGCCGGGGCTGCTTTCGAAGCTGGAATAGCGTACGATTTTGGAGGCAGTACATATTATCTGGAAGATTTGCAGGTTGCTCTCGACGCCACCGAAAGCAACATTGTCTGGAAGGTTCATGGCTGGGCCAGTACTACACCCAACAGAACAGTGGTCGGTTCTCTTTCCGGAACATTTAATTGTACGACAAGCGACACCTGGCAAACTTACCAGATCGATAATGGCACAGCTATGACAGGTAAGGTTACTTTTTTGATTGGAATTACAATATCCAATGGAATTTATATCGATAATGATTCCAACGCGCCGGATGGAGAGTGGGTATGGTATAATAGTAACTGGTATGAATCTTCATCTCTCGGGGGTGGTGTTCACGCGATAAAAGCCGTAGTCAACACTGTTAACCCTACTCCGGTTGAACTTGTTACTTTTGAGGGCAACTATGTTGACGGGAAAGTGGTTCTGAACTGGAGCACAGCAACCGAGCTTAATAATTACGGATTTGAAATAGAAAGAAATATTCCTCTCGAAACAATAGAAACAGAAAACCTGGTTATCAAAAATCCCGTAAAATATGAAACCTGGGAAAAGGTCGGATTTGTGGAAGGTAACGGCAATTCAAACAGCCCGAAAAGTTATAGCTTTGAAGATAAAACCGCGGGACAGGGCAAATATGTATACCGCCTGAAACAGACAGACACTGACGGAACTTATGAATACAGCGGGATAGTGACGGTTGAAACTGTTGTTGTGGATGGATATGTTTTGGAGCAGAATTTCCCCAATCCCTTTAACCCGACAACTAAAATAAAATTCAGCATTCCGGAAAAGGGGAATGTGACTCTGAAAGTATTCAACGCTCTCGGCCAGGAAACAGCCACTCTGATAAACCATGAAATGGAAGCGGGCAATTATGAAAAAGATTTTGTCGCTTCAAATATTCCAAGCGGTGTTTATTTTTATCAGCTTGAAGCGGGCGGCAAATTCCTTCAACAGAAAAAAATGATGCTTATCAAATAACATCTGTTCGATATATGGAGAAGGAATCTAATTTAAGTGTTATTCGAAATTAGATTCCTGTTTGTTTGTCTATTGTATGACCTGCGCGGGAATGACACATTTTATACTATTTCCGATATAAGAAGTTATCTCATTCCGGGTTGCCGACAGTTTTTTGTCAGTAAGATAGCTCAATGGCAGAAAGACCGGAATCAAATCACAAATTCGTACTAATCTTTAGCTGTAAATTTCATTTTTGGACTCACGTATATTTCATACTATCAGTGGATTTTCGGTATCAGTTGTATTAAGTTTTCAGATAACTATATTACTTTTCATAAAAGATATCCACAAACCTCCGGGGTTTTAAAAGCCCCGGAGATTTTTTAAAACAAAAAGCCTCGCCTGATCCATTCCTTTGAGAAGGTTATATTTTTATATACCCAACCCTGTTTGTCCGTGTCAAAATATTTAAAATCCCCCTGTTCCTGAATAAAAAAGGTTCTATATGAAAACCAGTGGGTAATGAAAAGACAACCAACTATTAAATGAACGTAACTGAACAGTTATACAAGCGCCAATATATGGTTTGCCTGACAGTGCTTATGAATGATGTGCTATAAATATCATATTCGATTGACTTGAATTTTACCTGGGAGGTCTTAAAGGATTTGGTTATCTGGAGATGGTTTGTGAATCCTCTACAAGGATTTTGTCTTGCTTTATTAACAATATTCTACCCCATTGGGACGTTCCGCACTAATCATTGCCTCTACAAGGCAAACAAGATAAAAAAGAACCTTGTAGAGGTTCCATTATTGTAGAATAGAATAGACCTCCTGGAAAACATCTCTGTAGGAGATGCATAAAATGGCGCTTAAACTGCATCATATTAAAAATATTACAATGCCAATATATTAACAAAAAAAGAGCCGGAAGTATTTGAAATAAAGAAAATTTTATCAGTGATCGATGTGGTTTCTCACTGGCTTAAATTCAATTACCCACTGTATTTCACATAGAACCATAAAAAAATAGTCCCCTCCATATTTTTTTATAAAAAAAATCACGAATTAATTTGATACTGTAATTTTACATTTTTATATTGTTATATATGGGTTCAAACCCAAATACGAAGTAAGATTATTTGTTGCAGGGAATTGGCCGGGAAATAATATTTCCTCCTGATTAATAATCTTTATTCTTCCTTTCTGGCTGCTCATGGGGCATAACATTTGTTTTTCTGTTGTGCTGACACGTGAAGATTTTGCATCAACAAATAAATATGAAAATTTGCTATTGCAAAATTTGTAAAAATCATGGAATCGGGAAAAATAAACATATACCATATATCAGGAGGATTTATGTCCAAAATATTTACCAAAATAGTTTTAATATTCCCTCTCGCGTTTACTTTATTCGCCCAGCAGATGACAATCGAATATGGCAGTACATTTTTTGATGACGGAGTTCTCGCCGGAGCGGCCTTCGAAGCTGGCATAGCGTATGATTTTGGAGGCAGTACATATTATCTGGAAGATTTGCAGGTTGCTCTCGACGCCACCGAAAGCAACATAGTCTGGAAAGTTCATGGCTGGGCCAGCACAACACCCAACAGAACAGTGGTCGGCTCTCTCTCCGGAACATTTAATTGTACTACAAGCGACAGTTGGCAGACATACCAGATCGATAATGGCAGCGCCATGACCGGAAAAGTGACATTCCTTATCGGAATTACGGTCTCTAATGGAATTTATATTGACACTGACTCCGATAATGCCGACGGTGAATGGGTATGGTATAATAGCAACTGGTATGAATCTTCATCTCTTGGCGGAGGCGTTCACGCGATTAAAGCTATTGTGAACACTGTTAATCCCACACCGGTTGAATTGTTGACATTTGAAGGAAATTACATTGACGGAAAGGTGATGCTAAACTGGAGCACAGCAACCGAGCTAAATAATTACGGATTTGAAATAGAAAGAAATATTCCTCTTGCAACCATCGATACAGAGAACCTTACTATCAAAAACCCGGTAAAATATGAAACCTGGGAAAAGGTCGGATTTGTGGAAGGTAACGGCAATTCAAACAGCCCGAAAAGTTATAGCTTTGAAGATAAAACAGCGGGACAGGGCAAATATGTTTACCGCCTGAAACAGGTTGACACCGACGGCACATTTGAATACAGCGGAATAGTGACGGTTGAAACTGTTGTTATCGATGGATATGTTCTCGAACAGAATTTCCCCAATCCTTTTAACCCGACAACTAAAATAAAATTCAGCATTCCGGAAAAGGGGAATGTGACTCTGAAAGTATTCAACGCTCTCGGCCAGGAAGTGGCCACTCTTCTGAACCATGAAATGGAAGCGGGCAATCATGAAAAAGATTTTGTCGCTTCCAATTTACCCAGCGGTGTATATTTCTACCAACTCGAAGCCGGCGGTAAATTCCTTCAGCAGAAAAAAATGCTTTTGATTAAATAACTTCATCAAAATTGTATACGAAACCTCCGGGGTTTTTGAAACTCCTGAGGTTTTTCACTCATAATGAATTCGTAGGACAGCCTTTCCAGGCTGTCCCTCCTTAAAGCGAATCAGACCTTCTATATACCGGTACGGCCCCCCGAGTTTTCCGAAAACCTGTTTTGTCCTTCCAATATTATTGAAATCGGTAAAAAATCAATGATAAATTACCACTCATTTACCAGATCATACATTAAAATTTTCCCAACACAATATTTATCCACCCCGGCGACAAAGCTGGCCTTGTCTTTGCATCGTCTCAGCCTTATTTCACCTCAAAATAAAAAACACTGAACAGTTTCTTCTCATCCATCCATATTTTTTTTACAACAAACGAATCGGATGCTAATTCAGCAAACTCTTCAGGAGAAAATTTATGTGAATATTCAGTCAGCAGTCTCTCTCCTTTTTCAAATTTCCAACTATGGTCCTCCGATTTCACCACTTGTTCTATCAGTGAAATAAGGTACATTTCAATTCTGCCCTTTTTCTCATTATAAACCGCGTCATGCCTGAACCGGCTGAGATCAAAATTAAAACCGAATTCCCTGTTCAGCCGCTCAAGAATATTTTTATTGAATTGGGCAGTTATACCTTTTATATCATTATAAGCTTTATGAAGAATAGATACATCCTTTTTCAGATCAGCGCCTATCAGCAGGCCGCCCCCTTTTCCGAGAATTTTCGCTATCAGGTTGAGGAAATTCTTTGCTTCTTCATGTGTAAAATTCCCAATTGTTGAACCGGGGAAAAATCCTGTTTTTCGGGAAAAACCTGGTTCCGTTTCAGGCAGAATAAATTCCTCAGTATAATCTGCCGCGAGAGGATAAATTTTGAGATCAGGATAGCGTTCATTAAGAGAATCGGCGGTCATGTTCAGATGCTCCTCTGAAATATCGATAGGTATATATCCCGCTACATTTTTAAGATTGCTCAGCAGCAGCCTGGTCTTAAGGCTGCTTCCGCTTCCAAATTCAATAAAAAGTACATTCTCACCAATCGTTTCAACTATTTCGCTGATTTTCCCCTTCATTATCATCAGCTCCGTACGGGTGGGATAATACTCCTCCAGGTTACATATTTTATCGAAAAGTTTTGATCCCTTCTCATCATAAAACAATTTACAGGGAAGTGTTTTTTGTTGAGAAGAAAGCCCGTCTGATATTTCTTTTTTTAACTCATCCATTTTAGTCAGAATTTCCTGTTTGATCATATCTTCACCTTATATCTTTCGCGAGTCTTATTCCCATAAACTGCCAGCGGGAGTGGGGATAAAAGAAATTTCTGTAATATTTCCGTATATGTGTTACCGAAGTCGCGCACGAACCTCCTCTCAGAACCATCTGGGATGACATAAATTTCCCATTGTACTCCCCGATCGCTCCCTCAGCAGACTTATACCCCGGATAGGGAGAATAACTGCTTCGGGTCCATTCCCACACATCACCAAACATCTGCTTCAATCCCCGGCCGGAATTATTCAGCGGAACAGGATGCCAATTACAATTTTCGACAAAATTACCTTCAGCTTTTAATTCACCCGCGGCAATCTCCCATTCCTCTTCGGAAGGAAGACGGGCGCCCAACCAGCGGGCGTATGCGTCCGCTTCATATAAACTAATATGCGTAACAGGCTCGGCCGAATTAACTTTCCTGAATCCGTTTAGTGTAAAATTCCACCATTCGCCATCAATTTTCTCCCAGTATAGCGGCGATTGCCATCCCTCTTTGTCAACCGTGGCAATTCCATCTGAAAGCCAAAGTTCCGGTTTTGAGTAACCTCCATCTTCCAAAAACTCCAAATACTCTCCGTTTGTTATTAGCCTGTCGGCAATCTCAAAACTTTCGACATATTTTTTATGTCGCGGTTGTTCATTGTCATAAAAAAATCCTTTGCCATCATGCCCGATCTCAAAAAGTCCCCCCGGAAATTCCATGAAATTGATTTTGCCCGGCATGCTGGTGTCAGCAACTTCACTTTTCACATAAATAGGATGCAAAGGATTATATGAAAAAACATTTTTTATATCAGTTAGCATAAGTTCCTGATGCTGCTGTTCATGATTTATACCTATATCAATAAAGAGAGCAAACCGGTTGAACAACTCTTCCGAGGCCGAATTAAAAAAATCGAGCATTCTTTTATCTGTTTCATTCCTGTATTCAATTACCTCTTTTACTGTGGGTCTGGTCAATAAACCCCTGTGAGGCCTGTAAAATCTGTCCCCCGCCTGAACATAATATGAATTAAAAAGATAATTATAAATTTCATTATAAAATTTATAGCCGGGCAACGCTTCTGCCAGCACAAATACTTCAAAAAACCAGGTGACATGGGAAAGGTGCCAGCGGGCGGGGCTGACATCGGGCATCGACTGAACCACATAATCTTCAATCTCAAGGGGTTCACAAAGTTCGATACTGAATTTTCTGACTGATTCAAAGGCCTGCCGGAGTTCTTCCCTGTTATAATTTTTACTTCCGCTTATCAAAAATACCTCCCGTGATTTTCTTTTATTAACGAACGAGTGGGAAAAAATGTTCATAAAATATTTAGGTTCTATATGAAATCCAGTGGGTAATGAAAGGACAGCCATTTATTGAATGGACAGAAATATACACTTATAAACTGCAACACACCTGTCGAAATATGGTGTACCTGACGGCACACTTGAACGCTTTCTTCTTTTTTTTCTACCAATATTTTGTCCCTAACGGGACAATAAAAATGAATAATACAGATCATCCCTTGGTAAGAATGAGGGGAAATATATCGATTTTGCGTTTCAAACAAATATATCATATCAGCGAGGAATGAAATAGAATTTTAGAAAAATGAAGACTAACCGGATAATAGAATCAAATAAGCGTTAAAATTCAGTTAACCGGAAAAAGAACCGGAGGTTTTAGAGACAAAGAAAATTTCATCAATGTTCAACCTGGTTTTTTGCTGACTCAAATTCAATTACCCACTATAATTCACATAGAGCCAATATTTTTCCAACCGCTCCGGAAGGAAATATCCACCGATAAATAATAAATTCTTCATTTTCGGATAAAAAGAATCTCTTTTCTTTTGATTGAAGTATAAATTTATTTATAAATTGTAATGTAGTATTCGAGAAAAACAGGATGAAGTATGGAACATTATAGTTTTTGGTCAATTCTCCCTCCCCTTCTGGCGATAGTCCTTGCCTATTTCACACGACAGGTATTTGTATCACTGCTCTTCGGAATCTGGCTGGGCTGGCTGATAATAGGAGGAGGAAATCTTATTGACGGCACAACCACAACAATTCAGGCGCTGGTTGATGTATTCAAAGACAGCGGAAACACAAGAACAATTATGTTTTCCTGTCTGGTTGGAGCTCTTATAGCATTTATTCAACGTTCAGGCGGGGTGAGCGGCTTTATAGAGCTTATCAATAAAACACTGGAGCGAATGGAGAAAAAATACACAGGACGCAGCCGGATTATTGTTCAGTTAATGGCCTGGATTACAGGCACAGCAATTTTTGTTGAGTCCAGCATAAACGTGCTTACTGTCGGAGCTATATTCCGCCCGATCTTCGACAAGCTGAAAATTCCAAGGGAAAAACTTGCCTATATCGCCGATTCAATCTCCGCGCCCACCTGCATTTTGATTCCCCTGAACGCGTGGGGAGCTTATATCATGGGACTGATAGCGGCGCAGGGATTTGAAAATCCGTTTGAAGTGCTTATTGGAGCATTCCCCCTCAATTTTTATCCGATGGCAGCGATGGCAATGGTTATCTTTATTATCGTTACCCAGAAAGATTTTGGCCCTATGAAAAAAGCGGAAGAAAGAGCCCGCAAAGAGGGAAAAGTTATCAGAGACGGCGCGACGCCCCTGATCTCCTCAGATGTAATCTCCCTCGAAAAGAAAGAAAATGTTGAGCCGAAAGCCCGCAATATGATTATTCCAATAGCCACTATGGTGGGTATGATGCCTTTCATGCTGGTATATACCGGCTGGTCGGGAGTTGAAAATATTGAGCAGTATTCTTTCCTAATGCAGATATTCCACGCTATCGGAAAAGGTTCGGGTTCAACTTCCGTTCTTTATTCCGTACTTACAGCTATTGTTGTCGGCGGGGTTCTTTATATGTCGCAGGGAATATTTAAGTTTAAGGAGATAATCGATCTTACCTTTAAAGGTATCAGCGGCCTGATTCCGCTGGCGCTGCTGATGATGCTCGCATTCGCTATCGGGGCAGTTTGCCGTGAATTAGGCACCGGTATTTTCATCGCGGAACTATCCAAAGAATGGCTGGCGCCCGATTTTGTTCCGGTGATTGTCTTTATTGCCGCCTGCATAATAGCCTTCTCCACAGGAACTTCCTGGGGAACATTCGCTATTATGATTGCCATTGGAATTCCCATGGCTCAGACTCTCGACGCAAATTTATACCTGACTGTAGCAGCGGCCCTCGGAGGAGGAGTTTTCGGTGACCACTGCTCCCCGATATCCGATACTACAATAATTTCATCGATGGCTTCGGCAAGCGACCATATCGATCATGTTAAAACACAGTTGCCTTACGCTCTGATCGCCGGAAGTTTTACAGCAGTCTTATACCTTATTCTCGGAATGATTTTCCATTAGAAATCTGGGGCAGGTTAAAAAAAGTTACTAAAATAAAAAAAGCCGGAGTGGGGAGCTCCGGCTTTTTATCATAAACAACAAAAATCTTTTTAATAAGTGCGCAGGAATTTTGAAAATACCACATGATCATTAGCCGAAAGTTTAACAGGCAATGATTTGGGTTTAGGTTCAATTTTCCTGAAAACTATCAGATACTGGTTTTCACCGTTATTGTTAAGCACTATTGTTTCTTTATCAGCCTCAATGTAGCTGTCCTTAACAAAGGTTATATGGCTCACTGCCGAAACTGCCAGTCCGGTTTCCTTAAAATCAAGCCTGGTTTGCACCATTTTATTTGATTTCAGAAACACCTCGACAACAACCAGATTCTCTGAGTCTTTTGTTTTGAATGTTCCCGATATATCCTTGAAACTGACAGGAATATCATCAAGTTCATTAAACTCTTTATAGGCCGATGCGTCTACCACCGTTCCATAAAGGTCGGCAAAGCTGTCCCCGGACATTGGACGGTCTTCAAATTTCCAGAATATGTGGAGCATCCAGCCAATTAAACCGCCAATTAAGACGAAAAATATTAAACCGGCTGCGCCACCGCTTTTTCTTTCTGCCATTTTGCTTACCTCATGCTTAGTTTAATTTTTGTTATTTTTAACTTAAACCTGCTAGCTCGGAGACGTTATTCCATTGCATAATTATTTCTTTTAATATATCCATATATTTTTTATATATCAACCCTTTTCTAAAAAAGATATCAGATACTTTATTATTTTTTACATTTTGTGCCCGATATCATAAGAAGAAAGCCTCCGAAGAGGCTTTCAGTCAGTAATTTATTTGAGCAGCATCATTTTCTTTACCAGGGCATAATCTCTGCTTTTCAGTCTGTAAAAATATATTCCCGAGGATAACGCTGAAGCGTCAAACTTAATTTCATGTCGTCCCGAGCTTAAATTTCCGTTCATCAAAACCGCCACTTTCTGCCCGAGAATGTTATAAACGGTCAGATTTACCTTGCCGGCCTCAGCAATTGAAAAGGAAATCGTTGTTGAGGGATTGAATGGATTTGGATAATTTTGCGCGAGCATGAAGGTTTTTTCTTCCTGTATATCTTCTACCGAGCTTACATAATCATCTGAATGTATGGCGTCGAACCACACAGCCGACTCTTTCAGACCTGTTTCGGTTCTTTTTATTTTCATTCCCCTGAAATATATATTGCCGGTTATGCCGGTTTCACCTAAAGTTGTGCTTAAATAAACCCAGCCTGTAAAATCAATCAAACCCATAGGCGCTTCAGCGCTATTGCCCATTTCATCAGTAAATAAAAATGAAATTTCATTATCACTGTCGTCACCAAATAACCACATGCCGAATTTCGCGTCCGGATTACTGCCAAGCAGTGGTTTCTGGTTTGTCGCGAAAACAATCTGGGCCGGCATTTCAATAAATTTATATTCAACTATTGCCGAAGACTCACCTGTCACCTCTTTCAGACCGGTAATGTCAAAATATGTTCGCGACTGACTTGTTCCGAATGACTCATCGTCGGCATCGGGATCGGACCACGCGCCGGGCGATTCAAAATCTTCCACAAGTATACCGGGAGCGCTGAATTCCGCGCCGGTTATAAAACTGATTTCAATATCCTCACCAAGTGAAAGGCCTTCAATATCGGTTATTCCTCCTCCCAGTTTCACCAGGTATTCCGATTCATAATCCAGCGGCTGAGATGGTTCAAATAAAATAACTCCATCCTGATCACCCATTGAAGTAACCGAAACATTGATAAAATTGTTCTGACTGTCATATAAGCCAATGTTTCCGGGAAGAGTTGAACCGTTGAGAATAGCGTTAAACTGCAATCTTATCGCCGCGGTGTTGCTTATATCTTCCTGGTTATTTTCCGGATATTGTTTGTCAATTGCCAGTTTTGTCCTGGTTTTGAAACCAATCGATACAGCTTCGGCAATATTTACACCAAAATGGCTTTGGGCCGAAGCGGCAACTTCAATAGTGTAATTTGTCGAAAGAGCCAGTTTAGGATAAGGTTCAAAAACCAGATTTTTGTCATCATTCGACCAATGGAAATAACCACTCGTATTTGGTGAAATATCGAATGCGGCCTGTGTTGAAGTTCTGTCCATTCGAATATCAAATTCAATTTCAATCAGGTCGCCGGTTACAATCTCCTCAGCTCCATCTTCCGGATAAATCGAGGTCACTGAGGGGGCATCCAAAATCGGTGTCATTGTAAGATACTTGTCGGCAAATGTGGTTCTGTTAGCGTAAACAGTCGCCTGCACTGAATCATAGGCGAAATATTCTCCTTCAAGATATATTTTGTATGCTCCCGGTTCCAGACCTGTAAAAAGATAAAAGCCATTATTTAAAGCGTCACCCTGAAATGTCTGGCCACCCGGTTCAATCCTCACCTGCAGATTATTTACCGGCCTTTTGGAATCACTTGTATTCAGGTAATAATAGGATACAATTTCGTCAGGATCGCGCGCTATTCCGGCGATAGTTCCGGTTGTGTATGAACCGGCGGAAAAATATCTCAGAAAACTGCGAACCATGGATATAGCTTCATGTTTATGATATGTGGTGCTCATAAGACGCCATGATTCAGGAATATAATCGTGGAAGGAACCTTCCGAAAGCACACCGGGCATCTCAAGATTTCTCAGAACTCCGAGTCCTGATGTACTGCCGTAAAATGTCCAGTCTCCCCGATTATATTTATTGGTTGTCCGGTTCGCTTTAAATATCTCGTCAGCCATGATGGTCCCCATTTGTTTTGCCTCGGGAAAAACAGGCTGGTTGTCATACCCCCTGAAAAGCATCAGTGTATAGTTGGCTGTGCCCTGAAATCCGTTGCTGTGGATGGAATGGAAAAAATCGACATTATTCGCGTTGGCAATCGCAGAGCGGGCTGAAAGAGCGATATCATCTTCATTTTCATTGCCAACCCTGGTAAGAAACACCGTAGCGCCGCTATTCTCAAGCCTTTCTTTAAGGTAAAAAGCTTTATCTAAATTTGAATAGGATTCCCAGAATCCTGTTTCTTCAATATATCTGTCGTTTGCCGGATCATAACCACCATGACCGGGATCGACACAAAGTTTGGTATCAAGAAGCGATTGCCCCTGCAGGGACAATGTTAAAAATAAAACCAAAATAAAATTTAATACATACTTCATATTTCTAATCCTCATTAGTCTTTAATAATATTCATTAAATAAATTTTCCCTTCGGTAGTATTGTAAATAATTTTACTTCCGTCGGGTGACCATTGAGGATACATTTCAACTCTGTCGGGAGTATTGGTGATATTCTGCCTGCCGCTTCCATCGGTATTTATAACAACAAGTTCCGAACCGGTTATTTTATGTCCGTCATCCTTATCATCCATACACAATATCTTACTTCCATCCGGTGACCATACAGGAGCGTTTGCCCTTCCGAACTCAGTTATAATATTACCCCGGGTATCACAAATAAATGTGGTTTTTCCCATATAATTTGAGAGAATCAGGCTTTTATCGGGTGAAAGTGAAGACCATATATAGGTGCCTTCGCCAAAGGGACTAAGATAAGTTTCATCTCCGTCCATAAAAATCAGAGAAGGGTATTTATAAAAGAGCGCCGGATTATCGGCGGTTTTTAGTTCACCGGTCATTCTCTTTTCTAATTCAAAGGAATAACTTTTACCACTTTCCATAAAACAGATATTTTCATTTTCAAGAATAGCCGGAACTGACAGCTCTCTCGTTGGCCCGGCAATAACCTGTTCTGTTTTTTCATCACGGTTGAAAACGATAATTGAAGAATATTTTTTTCTTTTAAGAAATTCGTTTTTCCTGTAAACAACAGTTTTTCCATCTTCAGTTATCGATGGAGCGTATCCGGCGCCTCCGCTTTCCGTGATTTTGGTAATCTGCCTCGTTTCGAGGTTCATGATCCAAAGCCCGGAATAATTTGAGGTTGTAAGGAGAATTTCCTCACCTGAAGGAGAAAAAAGAGGATAATAAAATTCCTGTCCGGTTCCTTCGGTGATCTCAATAGGCTCTCCTGTTTTAATATCCCCGGCAAAAACAAGAGAGGTAAATAAAATTAAAACGATTGTTAGTTTGTACATAATGTTTCCTTTAATTACTTCATACTACCTGCTGTTTATTTGATCAGCAGCATTTTGTTGGTTACTGAATAATTTTCATTTTTATTTTGATATTCTATGGTATAAAAATATACCCCGCTTGGTATATCTGTTCCATTGAATTCAAGATAGTGCGTTCCCGCTTCAAATTCGCCATTACTGATAACCGAAATTCTTTCACCTATCGAGTTATATACAGTAGCTTTGAGTTTTCCTGTTTCGGGAAGATTTACATGAATCCTCGTAGAGGGATTAAAAGGATTAGGATAATTACCTGAAACAGCAAATCCCACGGGCGCTGATAACGTTATAATATTAATTGATGTAACGTTAGCGCTCACCAGTTCGCCAGGTTTAATCCGGATTCCCGTAATCCCGTTAATCAGCCGATACTTTTCCTCGTCATAGTCTGTTTTATAATCCGCTGACGACTGAATCCTGATCTCCTGTTCACCGTTATTTATCTTTTCAACTTTCATATTGGAGCAGAACCTGATATCAAAAATTCCGGCGGGAGGCAATGGGGGAAGTTCATAAGCCGGAGCTGAATTACCAGACAGATAAACTGAACCGCTGTTGCCATGAATATCTGTTATCCGGAACCTGTCAGCATTTTCCGGTATTCCCGCACAGGAGAGAGGATTTGTTTTATTCGCTCCTTTTTTGTTAAGATATAATTGTCCCGCTTCACTTGTCTTCACCCAGTAGCCTTTGCCCGGCTGAAGAATATCCGCCGCGGTATATCCGGCCTCAAAACCATAAAATTCTGAAACAATAATACCCTGAGGATTAGTTGTTATATCGGAAACAGCAAAATCTTCATCAAACGGACCAACCATATTCCAGTCCTCATTAACATCAATAGTTATTCCCGGGCGGAAGCCTGTTACTGAAACCGTGGAACTGTTGTCAAATTTCAGCCAGTACGCGCTGCCTGTCTCCAGTTCATCATAAATCTGGTAGGCATTCCCGTCATATCCGAACGCGTATGATACAGCATCGGGGAAGAGAGCATCTTTGCTCATATCATCAGCCTGCAGGGGAACAGAAACCAGGTTCCAGCCTTCCGAAGCGCTGAAGTTTGATGTAAATTCTTCATAAGGAGCCTGGAATTCCCATGGTCCTTCCGGTCCCGGCAGCGGTTTTGTAACCATTCTTCCGCTATTGGAATTAGCCCAGAGATAATACTGGATCCAGGTTCCCGGCTCCTGTTGCGGAATATAAGAATAGAATGAATCATTCGGCATCGCTGTCATTTCCTGGAAAGTATAGCAGCAGGTTGAATCTATTCTCCAGTGAAGTCTTGCTTTCTGAATTCCTGATGGTGATTTAATAAAAGCCTGTATCTTTATCCTGCCGGCATATTCAGGATTTCTGATTTTCCCGTGTGATATAAATACCGGATCGGGATGACCAATCTCTTTGGTAATACAGTGAATAGCCCCGAGCTGGGGGATTATGGAATTACAGTCAATACCAACCACATTATAACCGGGCATCGCTTCACGGTAAATTCTTAAGGCTGTGGTATCATACTGCTCTTCGTAGGTAGGAACGATAATCGTCTTATTAACGATCAGCGAATTTGTATATGTTCTGTAATCTCCCCCCGCGTTCGGATAACGTCCGTAGGCGTCGGGAGGCATGGGTATTCTTACAACTTCATAATCATTGCCGAAGCAGGTCTGGTAATTGTCAAGAATATATTGCAGATTGGCTTCAATCATAGGACCATCCGCTACTCCCGCCGGGTATTCGCCAACAAGCAGAGTTTCTTCATCAAGCAGTTTCATGTGCATATCTATATGGTGAATGGCGTCATAAGGGAGGGTGTTCATTTTGATATAATTTGTAATACCCATAAATTCATCCATAATATTATCTATCTCAGCCTCAGTGTGCCCCGGGTTTTCAGTCAGGACCAGCTTGGAAGCGAAACCGGTTCCATGGCCGTCAGTCATGAAATTACCCCCTGTATTAGTAAGGTCCCAGGGACTGACGGTAGTCTGGTAAATTTCATAATTCATATAATTAGCAAATCCCACCGGGATAAGATCATCATAGGGGCGGGGACGGTTGTATTCCCAGTCCACTATACTTATGTTACTCGCCTGATCCTCATATATAGTCCAGGGGCCGTAATCCCTGCACCAGATGGAATTAAATGACTCATAAAGAAATTCCAGGTTGGTATGCGGCACATTAAGATTGGTCAGGTAATTTTTCACAGAATTTGAGTCGGAGCAGACAATATAAACCATGCCCTCCTCCTGCGCGTAATCCACAATTTGGGCAAGTATGGAATAATGTGAAGTCCAGGTGATCAAAATTCCCTGTAATTCTTCCCATTCCGCCATGGTTCTTGGAACAAATGAAGGCGGGGTGGTGTTTGTTTCAATAGATAACGGATGAGTATAAGTTTTATAAATTTCCTGCTCCCGTTCAGTCATATATCGGGGCAGGTCCTGAGAATATATATTATTTAACGTTATGATCGCAAGTAAAATAATAAAAAGTCTTTTCATCAATTGTCCTGATTTTATTTAAAAATTGAGGAATTTCTTAGTAGTTTAAAATACATATTATTACAAATTATTCACAAATGAAAGAGGAAAATAATGATCTCTGAAAAAATGACAAAAGAACTGAACTCGCAGATCAACAAGGAAATGTTCTCATCATACCTGTATCTTTCTATGTCTGCATGGTTTGAGTCAATAAATCATGACGGTTTCGCCAAATGGATGCAGATGCAGGCACAGGAAGAATATGGCCACGCGATGAAAATTTATGGTTACATGAATAACCAGGGCGCGAGAATTGAACTTGGCGCCATCGAAAAACCACAGGCCGAATGGAAGAGCCCCCTTGAAGCGTTCGAAGCCGCGTTTGCTCATGAACAATTCATCACAAAATCAATCAATGATCTCGTTAATATCGCTATCGATGAAAAAGATCACGCAACCAATATCTTCCTCCACTGGTTCGTTGAAGAACAGGTTGAAGAAGAAGCTACCGCTGATGATATTGTTCAGAAACTGAAAATGGTCGGTGAAAGCAAAAATGGTTTGTTTATGCTCGATCGTGAACTTGGCAGAAGAGGACAGCAGTAATTAATAATTAACAATGGACAATTAATAATTTATTGTGATCTCTTAAGCGAACCTTTATCGCTTTTTTATCCGGTGTGGATTTTCCATACCGGATATTTTTTATTTTTCCTTTCCATTTTACAATTCATTTATTATATTTAAATTCTGTAATTAAAAAGACAAGATGGAGAAAACAATGGCCAGAAGATGTCAGGTAACTGGTGTTGGACCGAAAACCGGGCACAATATTTCGCATGCGCATAATAAAACCAAAAGAAGATTTCTTCCGAATTTACAGAAAAAAAGAATCTGGGTTAAAGAGTTAAACCGTTTTGTAACCGTTAAACTGACAGCTAAAGCTATCAAAACTATCGCTAAAAACGGAACAGCCGAAATTGCTCGTCTGGTAAATGATAAGAAAATAAAAGTCAGATAAGACTTTTTTTATATCCCGCCAAAAGTTTAAGCTCAACCCGGTTGAGCTTTTTTTATTTTAAATATTTTTTGTTCCTCCCCGGGCTGGTTAAAACAGAACCGAAAGGGAAATTGGGAATTAAGAATTGTTGGAGAGAATAGGAGCGCGTTCTTAATTTCTCGATATTAGTTACCCGGATGACTTCCCAATATAGTCAAATTTATTACTTTATACTTAGTGTATATAAATTTCCCGCAGATTCCGCTGATTGACTCTAAAAAAAAAACTTAACCCTTTGTTAATTATCAATTGTCAATTATCCACTATCAATTTTTCCCTCCCCCCTCCTTTTTTTGCAACTCGATAATTTCTAATATTTTTCTTATTTTCAGTTCAGCAAAAACAAGAGGAGTAATATGAGGATAGCGAGTTTTTTTATTTCTTTATTTTTGATACTTTTTATTTTTAGCTGCACAACCACCGAACCCCCCGATAAAGAAGACCCTCCCGACCCGGTTGTTATACCTTCACTTGCCTTAACTGAAGATGACACCCACTGCGTGGAATCATGGCTTAAACTCAGCGCGGACAGCCTCGAACTCCCCGCCGAGCTTGTTTTATGGCAATATAATCCCGCGGGCGACTCGGTTTCGATACTCATCAATATCGCGGCCAACGATACACTACTCCACATCGATTCTCTTTTGCCCGATAAAGAATACAGTTTCATCGCGGCGTTTCCCGAACCTGACAGCCTCCATCCTTCCTCAAATATAGTTACAGTTACAACTATGGATACCACAAGCCATGATTTCACTTTCGATATGCTTACTTTTGGAGGGGAAACTGGCAGTAGTTATCTTTACGATGTGGCGATAATAAATGAGAATAATATATGGGCGGTAGGACAGATATATATAAAAGATTCAAGTTTAATCGGATATACAAACTATAACGCTGTTCACTGGGATGGCAACCGCTGGGAATTAAAAAGGATTTTTTATCATTATGGAAATAATTCAGCCTGTCCCGCAATAAGATCGGTCTTCGCGTTTTCAGAAAATGATATTTGGTTTGGATTCGCGAACCTTGTTCATTGGGATGGAAATGAGTTTGTATCAGTTGAAAAAGGAGATGAGTTCCAGTCATTAATTAATGAAATGTGGGGAACGGGAAACGATAACCTTTATATTGTTGGCAATGAAGGAAATATTGCCCGTTATAACGGCGCTGAATGGACCGCGTTGGCAAGCGGAACTACGCTGAATATAAATGATATCTGGGGTGATTACAATGAAAAAACGGGGCAATGGGAAATTCTGGCTGTGGCTGGCAATATATTACACGGACATAAAGCTGAAATAATTCTAATAAATAATAATAATTGTGTGATAACGGGAGCAAATGAAATAGTCTGGCCATTAAGAACGGTTTGGTTTGATTCTCCAAAGGAATATTTTGTTGCCGGAAGTGGAATATTTCAAAAACATAATATACAGGATAAAAACTGGGGGAATGACATTTTCCAGATAACAACTTATTCAATAAATAAAATTCGTGGGGATAAAATTAATAATCTTATCGCAGTTGGAGGAGTTGGCGAGCTCCTGCATTTTAATGGTTATAATTGGAAAAGTTTTATAGAACAATCTAAACTGGATGGAGGGAATTATTATGGATGCGCAATAGAAAATAACCTAATGGTTGCTGTTGGTCAAAATAATGCTTCAGCAGTATTAACCATGCTCTTAGAATTTTAAGAGGGAAATCGAAGTAAAAATCAGATGGCAACGCAGGAATTATTCTTAAAACAGATAAGAATAAAAATCATTTTACAAAACACTAAAAAGAGGATTATATGAAAAGTTTTAAAAATTATGTGTTGGTTTTAATAACTTTATCAATATCAATTTATTCGCAAACGATGATAAATGTGGAAATCAAACAAAAACTTAATGATGGATTAACAGATATCGGTGTTCTTAAGAAATGGGAATATCCCACATGGAGCAATTCTTTTTCGCCTGGAACAGAATTTCCATTTGAAGTTAACAGTATACATGTTTTTTAGGTGATCAAAATATTCATTCATCACAAAAATATAACAACTGGAATAATTATGTTCAGGATGTTACAAATTTTCATCATTGTGAAATAACAGAAACTACTGAAAGCCTTACTTCACATTTTGAAGAAACCCACACCGGCATAATAATTAGAAACAGCCTGGAGGGACTTAATCCGGCCGCCGGAATAATAGTTTTCCGTGATCCCTGGGTAGCTGATCTGGAGGATTCCGGGTATAACAATCAAAAACGTAACAGGGGTATGAGCGCGCATCCGCAAAGTTGAGTTTTTTCGCCCCTCTCTATAAATTTTCCCATAGACAATTACATCATTTTTTCTTATTTTCAGTTCAGCAAAAACAAGAGGAGTAATATGAGGATAGCGAGTTTTTTTATTTCTTTATTTTTAACACTTTTTATTTTTAGCTGCACAACCACCGAACCCCCCGATAAAGAAGATCCTCCCGACCCGGTTGTTATTCCTTCACTTACTTTAACTGAAGATGATACCCACTGCGTGGAATCATGGCTTAAACTCAGCGCGGACAGCCTCGAACTCCCCGCCGAACTTGTTTTATGGCAATATAATCCCGCGGGCGACTCGATTTCGATACTCATCAATATCGCGACTAACGATACACTACTCCACATCGATTCTCTTTGGCCCGATAAAGAATACAGTTTCATCGCGGCGTTTCCCGAACCTGACAGCCTCCATCCTTCCTCAAATATAGTTACAGTTACAACAATGGACACAACAAGCCATGATTTCACTTTCGATATGCTTACTTTTGGTGGTGACTATGGGAGCTGCGCCCTATACGATTGCGCGATAATAGATGAAAATAACATCTGGGCTGTTGGAGAAATAACTATTGGCGATTCAGTAGGGAGTGGTTATTCCACTTATAACGCGGTTCATTGGGATGGTAATGAGTGGCGCCTCAAAAGAATTCCATATTATTATGGCAGTTCAACTATATATGGGGGAATATATGCTATTGAAGCTTTCGGTGAAAATGATATCTGGTTTGGACTTGGCAACTTAATTCACTGGGACGGCATGGAATATACACCTGTTTCAAATGGCCCTGGTTTTAACTCCCTTATAAACGCGATGTGGGGAACGGGAAGCGATAACCTTTATATTGTTGGCAATGAAGGAAATATTGCCCGTTATAACGGCGCTGAATGGACCGCGTTGGCAAGCGGAACTACGCTGAATATAAATGATATCTGGGGTGACTATAATGAAAAAACAAGAGAATGGGAAATTCTTGCGGTGGCCTCGAATACGACTATTAAGGAAACCAATTCAATCTTGAAAATATCAGGGTTAACAGTAAATCATATTAATAACGTTGGTTTACCCTGGAGTCTGAAATCAATCTGGTTTTCATCCGAAAGAAAATATTATTCTTGTGGAGATGGGTTGTATTACATTAGAAATTCAGGGGAATATTGGTTAAAAGATACTTTATTTATAACTTTATACAAGAATAAAATACGAGGGGATAATTTAAATGACGTCTTTGTTTGCGGCGCGTACGGCCTGTTATCTCATTTCAATGGGGCAAATTGGCAACACTTTGTTGATGATATAATTCCTTCTTTTTCAGGAAGTTATAATTCTGTAGATTTTAAAGAAAATATCATAGTGACTGTCGGTAGAATCAATACCAAGGCAATCATCACTGCCGGAATAAGATAAATAATAAAAACAATCAAATTAAAGGAGTGATAATGAATTCTATAATCAAATTATTGATAGTATGTTTATTTCTATTTTCAACTGCTTATTCGCAACAAACCAAAAACGTAACAATTCATCAGGAAACATCAGCAAATGAGGAGGTTCATGGATTAAAAAATTGGCTGGGAACTCAATGGAGTGAAGAATACAATTCAGGAAGTGATTTTGACTTTCAAATTGATGCACCACAAGTAATCCTCGCTAATCAATCAATTCATTTTAACCAAAAATATAATAATTGGGAGGGTGATTTAACAAACGTCGTAAACCATTATACTCATTATATTACTACCGATACAGATGAGCTATGGTCAAATTTTCTTCCAACCCACACCGGCATAATAATTAAAAACAGCCTGGAGGGCACCAGTCTGAGTTTTGACAACAATATTGATGTTAAGTTCAAGGACCCATGGTATATAGATTACCCTGATCCGTTATATGCAAATAAGCCCAGGAACAGGGGCATGAGCGGCGCCATTTTTTATAATTTCACCAATTCATTCTCCCCGACCGGTGATTACAAGGGAATTTTCCTGAACCAAAGCGGACCTGAGGATAATTGGGTTGGAACTTATTATAAAGTTGGAACACCGAATGAATTTCACACAAGCAGTGTCCATGGAGAAAACAGAAGCTTCTATTTCGGCAAATGGTCGGCTATTTTAGATGGTGATAATGATTCAACAGCGCAATTTCAAGATAATGCAGCCTTTGAAACCGGCGTTGTATTCAGGAATGAAAACGCGGTTGTCAACGCAAATATGAAAGGTGAAAGGATGTCAGATTCCTTTACAGGAATTAGCAATAACTGCCAGCGCAAATTTGTCCAGGGGGATGATGCGAGCAAGGATACATATATTGTTTATGAATCAATGAATGAAGTCTGGCTGGATCCTGTTATTGATTTTGTATGGTACCCTGTAAAACTGGCCACAAACGCGAAAAATCCTTCGATCGATATTTTCGGCGATGATATATTCATCGTGTATGAAAAACTTAGTGATGGAGAAGTTTATCTCGGATATATTCGCATGGATAGAAAGACCGCGGGAATTTATGGAGATCAAAGCGAAGAAACCTTAATCTCAACCGATCCATCAATGTTTGGGGAATTAAAACCTGTGATTTCATGTGGAACCGAGCAGCAGGTTATTATTTTTCGTTCCGCAATGGGCACACCTCTCGAATACAGGGTAAAAAGAAAAGTAAATTCCTCATGGTTTTGGGGAGCTGGCAGCGGTCCGGTGCCAAATACAAATGAATTTACCACAAGCTGGTCGATCGCGGGTAATAAAAGTGTGGATCATAATTTTGTCCACTCACAAAGTAACAGAAGTGTATGGTATATGCATATTGACGCCCGAAGCGATAATGTCAGGTTTTGCAGCTTCAGAAATCTTTCTGCGGGCACAGGGTTTAATTATAACCAGAATCCTTCAATAAGCTGCTTCAAGATTGACCCGTTTTATTCTTTTTATGAGGTATTAGTATCGTGGACAGGTATAATTTCTCCGGCAATAGAAAAAACCAATGAAGGATTTCCTTCATCAACAATGATAAGGCATGCCGCTGTATCCAGAGTTGGGTATGGTGGAGATAATGATCACTGGCCCGCTGTCTGGTCCGATTTTGGAGAAAATGTTGAATATACAAATAACAATTCATTCTCTCTTAGCAACAATCCATCTTATGGTTCTGTTATCGCTTTTAGCACAGATGATGGCCAGTCAGTTAAATACACAAAGAGATATGATGACGGCTCATATTCCACAATTGCTTCACTGGACCATGCCGGCATACAGCCACTGGTATGCAACGGCCAGGATTTTTCCGAAATAAAAGCAATGGTTTTTAATACGTCAACTGACGCGCCTTACCTTATTAATCAGTGCGGTAATGATTTTTCATCAAGACAAATCAGCAAAGATAATGGAGAAACCGGCCTTAATATAACTTTTGGCCGCACAGGCTCTCTTGTAAAAGAGGGTGTTGAGTTTATCTTTAATATCGGGGATGTGGAAGTGGATAATGAAATAATTCGATTTATTGAAGCCCCGGATACCCTGCCGATAAACACAATTTCCGATCTTAATGACGCTTTAAAAAGCAATACATTCCAGTTGAATTCACAGAGTGAAATATTATTCTCCAACTATTATTATGTCCTTAATCATGAGGAAGCCCCTTCTATACTAAGCGATGATTTTGTAATAAACGCCTCTATCAGACTCATAAACGCTTCCACCAATGAAGTGACCGGAATTTTTGATCCGGTTCAATATACATCACAGAATACGGATATGCACAATTACAGAGGTTACGAAATCGACTGCTCAGGTATTGAGCCGGGTGAATATTATATGGAGCTGCATCTTTCTTGTGATGAATCAATGAATTATTATCTCGGCAGGATTCAGCGTGAGGAGACACTGCTGGCGAAAGGATCACTTATAAAAAAGAGTTTCACAGGCGGGGAAATACCGGTTTCATGCCGGTTGGAGCAGAATTACCCGAACCCATTCAATCCGGCGACAACAATAAGTTATTACCTGCCTGAGGAAGGTAAGGTTACACTAAAGATATATGATATTCTTGGTTCCGAAGTGGCGACTCTTGTAAATGAGCTAAAAGAAAAAGGCGCCCACAGGATAAAATTCGACGGCTCGGCTCTTACCAGCGGCGTTTATATATACCGTATGGATGTTGAAGTTATAACAGGGAATAAATTTTCAGAAGCTAAAAAACTTGTTCTGCTGAAATAGGTATTATTTTATATGTTTTAATTTTAATTACTCTTTAAAAATGGGATAAGGGACTTCCTCAACAAAGACCTTATCCCATAATCTGGCAAAGCCAGAAAAAAATGAATCCTAAAAAAAAATCGTACTCGTAATCGTGCTTCGTACTCGTCTTTACCAAAATGCTCAGGTTATTCGAGAACGATGACGATTACGAGTACCGCTTCGCCCCCAGGGGGATGTTCCATGTGTACGATAAAATTTTGCCATTTTGCGTAGAATTTAACTGCTAACGGAATAATCTGGCAGAGTCAGAAGTGAAAAGTGGTTAGTGAAGAGTGAAGAATGAAAACCATTCTCAGAATTATTACAGGGCTCCTGACATCACGTATATTAAAATGCAACTAATTTTTATCATTTTCTTTCATTAAATGAGAAAATAATAACAGTAAGAATATTTCGTTTATCCTCTCAAAATATTGTTTTTATCATTTAAAGCGACCTCAAAAAAATAAGCGTTAAAAAAATCAAATGAACGAAGCGTTAAAAAAGGAAAGCTGTTTGAGGCACATGTCTTTTTATGTGCCGAGTTCTTTCATTTTAGCGGAGAGAATTGATTTTTAGCTTATTTTTTTGCAGTCTTGACTTTTTTGTTACTTTTTGTGTCAAGACAAAAAGTAAGGGCATCTCTTATAAAATATATTTGGTAAGATTAATGACAATTCCCATTGGTTCTCACTTTACCAGCTGAGGAAAATTTCAAATTATTTCACGCAAAGGAAACTTATAAACGCAATTCTTTTTAACAGAATTTCTAATGCCAGTCGCATACGTATATACGCAACAAAAAATCTATGTTGTTTTATTTCAATACATTATGTTTCTGATGTCAGGAGTCCTGTATTAAAGAACCCTATTTCGATGGCGACTTCGGTTTGGATTATTATGGCTGACATATATCCGGTCAATCTTTTTAATCACCTCATTCCTGTTCTGAGTTTTTTACCCCCGATCATTAGATAATTCCTTAAAACATATCGCCCGTTTGAATAAGGTTAATGAGGCTTAGTTTGGTCGGGTGGTTTCTTATGCTGCTAAGGAGCCCCAATTTGGAAAAACGCCAAAATTCAAATTTGACAGCAACAATATAGAAATTATAACCTCACGAAAACTCTAAAATAATGAGAGTTCGATATCCCCTCCCCTTAAGATTTTAAGGGGAGGATGGGAGGGGTTTGATCTACCTTGAGATGCCTGGTATCCAGAGAGAAATCAAATATTCGTAAAAAATGACTGGCTTTTTCTCTTAAAAATATTCTTGTTGCCTGGAAGGCAAAAAAAAATAAAGCATAAGGCTTCATTACATTCCTTTCATTCCTCATTTTTATCCGCCGCGGAGGAGGTAATTCGTAATTTCTTTTGTGGCTGATCTACCACATCAATCAACGAAATCAGAGAAATTACAAAAATCTGCGGTAGTCTTTATCTTTTAATTGCTCATTGTTAATTATAATCCTGCCATTTTGCGCAGAATTTAACTCCTTACGGAATAATTTCACCAGGCTTTATACTAAAATTTCATCAGTGTATTCCAAATTACCTTGAATTACTCCGAAATGATAGCTATTTTGCTTCCGGGAGCTAACGGAGTGTTGTAATATAATGTGGTTCATTTTATTAATTCAAAAGGAGTTAAGATGAAACACAAAACAGCATTCTTAATATTTGTTATTTCATGTACCGCAATATTTTTATCAGGCTGCGCAAACCTTTACCGGCAGTATCATTCATACCTCACTCTTTACAATTTAAAGGATGCCCGGCATTTCGAAGTAAGACTGACCGATATAAAATACAACACCGGTGAAATAATGAGGGTATGGAATGATACATTAAATGTAAAGGGTAATTTTTATATATCATATCATAACCGGATACCTTTCGTTCATCCTCATATGCCTGCGCTCACTCCCCGCCAGCTTGTGTCAAAATGTATCGGCACCGGGGAACATGACCCGACCTATGACGATCAGGATGATATGCTGCGACAAAACTTTCCCGAAGTTTATGGCTTCGGCAAGGAGATACCTGTTGCTCCCGTCGGCAACGCCTCTATGATTGTGGATGGTAAAATTGTTGAGGTCGTGCTCTACCAGTTGAACCGGGCCACATTATCCGGCTCGGGAATTGGAAAGGATAATGAGGGAAATCTTTACCGTGTTTATTTATCAACGAGAACCTACAGGTAAAAAAGAAACCAATACCGGTTTTTAAACGGGGGAGATCCCGAAACCTTTGAATCGTTGTCCAGCTTGCGGGAAGTAAGAATTAGCTATGAACAATGAACAATGAACAATGAACAATGAACAATGAACAATGAACAATGAACAATGAGCAATTAAAAATAAAATGGGAAATTGACAATTTTTGTGATAGGATTTTGTATTGCAGTTAGTGTAAATAATTTGGTGTAAATGGTTTTTCGGGAGGGGTTTGATCTGCTTTGAGATTGAACTAATCCGGAGAGAAGTTTATTTATTTCACCCCCCCGAAATGACAGATATTTCCACGAAGTCATAATCTTGCTGCCTGGAAGGTTAAAATAAAGAATAAGGTTTCTTCCTTTGCATGAATTCATCATTCGTAATTCGTAATTCGTAATTTACTTTCGTGGGATTTTGTGTTTTAGTGATTTTGTGGTGTTTCTTTTACATGGTGATCAGGCCTCAAAAAATAATTGCCCTTTTGCTCTAAATTTCTCAACTGCCGGGATAACTACAAATTGTCAATTATTAATTCCTTCCAAATAGTTAATTATTAATTATTAATTATTAATTATTAACTATTAATTATATTTTGTCCGCTTACTGACTACTCTCACTCAGATTTTCATCAAAAAAAAAGCGGCCCTTTTTGAGCCGCTTTTCGGTTCAGGAAAACCTCTGAACCCTTTCCCCAATATAAAATTTATCATTATCGTTTGCTTCGGCTCGAAGAGCTCCTGCTGCTTGTGCTGCTCCTTGACGAACTGCTTCGGCTGTCCGATGATTTTCTGCTGCCCGAAGAACTGCTGTAACTTTTGCTTCGGCTTGCTGATGAAGAACTGCCGCTTTTCGATGAGCTGCTATAAGATTTCGATCTGCTCGCCGAACTGCTCTTTTTCTGATAATCACTGTTACCGGAGCTTTTGTAACTTCTGCTGCTTTTATCGGCATAACTGCTGCTGCTATTTTTCGTTTCAGTTTTTCTCCGGGTTGAAGGAGTTTTGCTATAGCTGCTGTTATCTTTCCTGCTATACGATCTTCCCGATTCCGAGGATGAACTGCTTTTCTGACTGGCGCTGCTCTTTTCCTTATAAGTTCGTGTGCTGTTTTTAGTCGCTTCTCTCGAATAAGTCCGTGAAACGCCTGAAGATTTCTCTGTCGACCGGTTGTCGTTGTAACTTCTGGTTGTTCCCGATCTTTTTTCGATTGTCGAGGCATCATTTCTGCTATTAGCGGCGCTTCTGACTTTATCGGTGCGCAATGTAGTCTGCACTTTTGATCTTCTTATCGAACTTCTGTCAACTGTCGCCTGCCTGCTTATTTCAGTCTGGCCAGGCCTGTATGATACCACTTCATTATTTCGGCCGCTTCTGCTTCTGAAATCAGTATAGTTATTGCTGTTTCTGATATTCTGTTCCCTGATCCTTACACCCGATCTTCTTTCGATAACATCCCTGGGCACTCCGTCGTTGATAATTCTGTTGCCGCGGGCGTAATAATTAGTCCGGTATTTAGTGTTATCAAAGACATAGACCTTTTTAACCTCTGAGATAAAGTAATAATTTACATTTCGGCTGCAGAAGTTATGGTATGTAACAAAACTCCAGTGATGATGCCTTGAATGCCAGTTGATCGAAAACGTAAGTCCGGCGCTGATAGAAAAATGAGCGTAAGGAGGCAAAGGAGCCCAGCCAATATAATTATTGTCATATCTCCACTCAACCCACGCGGGTCCCCATTCATAATCGGGCATCCAGACCCAGCCGTGGTATTCATCAAAGTACCATCTGCCATAATGATATGTCGCCCAGCCGAAAGGTTCATAGCTGTCCCAGTACCATCCGTTGGCAGTCCATACCCATCTTCCTTCCGAATATGGACGCCAGCTCATATGAACATGATGAGGACGCCAGACATATACATCGTAGTCAATCTCTATCCATTCGCCATATGGATTGAGCGTATGATAAAAATAATCGAATGTTACATAATCGTATCTGTACTTTCCCGCTTCGGAAGTTGAACTCAAACTCAAAAGAGTTATTACTGCTGCAAAAATTAAACGTTTCATCTGATACCTCAAAATAGTTGTTCTGCGATAGATTATGCAACCAGCGTGCCAGAATAAAAACATTCAAATTCGGGCTGTTTTTGATGGTCACTCAGTAAAGTGTATATTTTTTGATACATTCGTTGTAGAGCAAAAGCCCCCCCTGATTGCAATAAACGGACATTCTGTTTATATTTTCACCCTGTTTTCTATTAATTAATCCTAACCAACATGAGGTTATAATGTCGAGTTATAAAATTAGTTTTGTAATTATTTTACTCTCCCTGCTTGTACTTTCGGCATGCGCACCGGAGAAAAAAAGTGAGGTGGATATAATGAAGGATAAAATTGCCCGTTTTGCTGTTACCGAAGTAAAATATGATGAATCCCTTCTTGATGAAAATCAGAAAAAAGTTATTCAGAAACTTTATGAAGCGAGCAAAATCATTGATGAACTTTTCCTTTCGCAGGTTTATTCAAAAAACTTTGAAATCAGGAAAAAACTCGCGGCCTCAAATTCAGAACTTGACAAACTGAAACTTGATTATTTTGATATTATGTTCGGTCCATTTGACAGAGTTGAAGAGGAAGCTCCATTCGTCGGGACAGATACAAAACCACTTGGCGCCAATTATTACCCTGAAGATATGACCAAGGAAGAATTTAACAACTGGATAAAAAAACATCCGGACCTCGAAAAGCAGTTCAAATCAGAATTTACAGTTATCAGAAGAGAAAATGGTGAATTGAAAGCTATTCCTTACAGCATTTTTTATAAAGATTACCTGACCAAACTATCTCTGCTTCTAACCGAAGCGGCAAAATATGCCGATAACAAAACACTCAAAGATTATCTTATGACACGCGCCCTCGCTTTTGAAACTAATGACTATTTTGACAGCGATATGGCCTGGATGGACCTGAAAGAGCATACCATTGAAGTGGTTATCGGTCCTTATGAAGTTTATGAAGACGCTCTTTTTAACTTTAAGGCTGCCTTCGAAAGTTTCGTTACTATAGTTGACCCGGCCGAAAGTAAAAAGCTGGAAATTTTCGCCGATTACCTGACCGATATTGAAAAACATCTTCCTTACCCCGATGAGCATAAAAACTTCGACCGCGGCGCCGAATCACCGATTGTGGTTGTTCAGCTTGTTTTCAGCGCCGGCGATACAAAAGCAGGATACCAGACTCTCGCCTTCAACCTTCCTAATGATGAAAGGGTCAGAAAAGCGAAAGGCTCAAAAAAAGTAATGATGAAAAACATCCATGAAGCAAAATTTGATAAACTGCTCAAGCCGATAGCGGAAGTTGTTATGGATGAATCACAGCTAAAATATGTAACTTTTGATGGTTTCTTCAATCACACACTTATGCATGAAATTTCTCATGGCGTCGGCCCCGGTTTCATTAAAGTGGATGGACGCGATACCGAGGTAAAACAGGAATTGAAAGAAACTTACTCAAAAATTGAAGAATGTAAAGCCGATGTTCTCGGAATGTTCAATGACATATTTATGATCGAAAAAGGGGTTTACCCGGAAGAGTTTGAAAATGAAGTCTGGGCGACATTCCTCGCCGGAGTTTTCCGTTCAATACGTTTCGGCATCAACTCAGCTCATGGAGGCGGCACTTCGATTATTTATAATTACATGCTCGAAAATGGCGGATATGAATATGACGCCAAAACTGAAAAAGTTAAAGTGAACTTCGATAAAGCTTATGATGTTCTGAAATCACTTGCAAATAAATTATTGATGATTCAGGCAACCGGTAATTATAACGGAGCGAAGGAACTCATTGCCAAATACGCCGTTGAGTCTCCTTCGATGAAAACTCTCGTTGGCAAGCTTGAATCTCTGCCGGTTGATATAAAACCTGTGTTCCAGATAGAGAAGAATTAACTCAAAGGGGCTCAGGCCCCTTTTTTATTATATGGAGATATAAAATTGAAAGACTTTTTCAAACAGGGAATTCCCCAAAGAGGATATACTTTTACAGAATTTAATGAAAAAAGCAGGAAATACCTTGAGCGGACAGTTCCGGAAACGCTGGATGATAAGGATAAAAAATGGTACGATTATAAGAAGATCAATTTTGCGAGAACCGGCAGAATCCTTAAAAAATTTAAAGCTGATGAGGAACTCGCCCAGCTTATATCTTCCATAAATACCCCTCAGTTATGGATGGTTCTTACGGAGGACTGGTGCGGCGATTCAGCGCAGAACCTTCCTTACCTCGCGAAATATGCTGAAATGAGTGATAAGATCGATATGCGAATCCTGGAACGTGATAACAATCTTGAAATCATGGACCAATATCTTACAAATGGCAAATCGCGATCAATCCCGAAAATGGTCGCTTTTGATGAAACCGGGAATGAATTATTTGTATGGGGTCCGAGACCGGCAGAAGCGCAGGAACTCAGGGATAGTGTGATAGCCGAAGGAAAATCGGGAGCAGAAGCAACCACGCAGCTCCATTTGTGGTACGCTAAAAACAATGGAAAAGCACTGACCAAAGAGTTTAAGGAAATTCTGGGTAATTTAACGAACGGGTAAACCGGTAATTCAATTAATAATTAATAATGAATAATTATCATTAACATCAGTTTGGTTTAAAGAGAAATAATTAGTTGCATTTCAAAGTAAATCGAAATCAAATACCTGTTTAACAGCCTATCGTATGGCGTGCTCAGGGATGACACTTTTTATATTCAGAACTCCTGATCCCGGTAACAAAAACAATAGCTTACATGATTTCATTCGCAAAATAAAAACGAAGAAAATTTAGGAAGGAAACAACTTGGGGAGATATCTCTTTATCTTTTCGAATAATGTTTAGGCTCTTATCACCACACAAACGCCAGCATGTTGAGGATAATTCGGGGAGCAAAATTTGTCAAAAAAGCCGGCCAATAACATGTTGCCGATAATCAGGCTGCTATTCTAAATCCATAAGCTGATGGAGTCAGAAAAAGAAAAGTTATCGATCAGCTTAAGGATAGTCCTCCCCCGTCTTCAAAGAAAAACACTTTGAATCCACCCCCTTCGGAGGGGGTGGCAATGAAGCGCCTTTCTTCATTGACGGGGGAGGACACACCTCGAGTGACTACGAAACTTATACCTGGTAATAAAACTTTCTACTTGCTGATAAATTGCTTACCAATTTTCGTAGAATTTAACTTCTTATTGAATAAATCGCCTCCCGTTTTGACAGGGAACTTTTCCCCTTTGGGGTGTTTTCCTCAAGCTCTGCCTGGGGAAAATTTTAGGAACCTATACAAGGTTCTTTTTATTTTATTTGCCTTGTAGAGGCAATAATTAGTGCGGAACGTCCCAATGGGGAGAAAATTTTTCATAAGATAATACAAAAATCCTTGTAGAGGATTCACAAACCACCCCGGATAATCAAATGCTTTAAGACATCCCTGGTAAGCCAGATCGATAAAGTTCTAAAATATGTAAAGCACTATTTATTGCAAAAAGACCTTGTCAAATAATAGATGGATAATAAATTCTTGTGATATTTTCTCTAAATTCCGCGATTTCATTTTGCGAGAGGTCGGGAGTTCTGATTTTAAGTTAATTTTCCTGTTTTCTATTTTATTATCCGAAATCCGGTAAGAATTCCTTTGTGGTTTTTTGTGTTTTAGTGATTTTGTGGCCACAAACAACCCGGAACAAATGTTATTCGTGAATTTGCTGCCTATTTTTGTCGGGCGTTTTCCCCACCGGAATTTTAATTGTAACCCAGGTTCTCGTTTCAATTCCATTTATGATCGCCGGCCTAAATTCGGTATCGAGCACGGCTATCTCAGCCGATTGATTCAGTCCATAACCCGGTCCCGAAATAACCTCTGTTTTCCTGACAATCCCGAATTCATCCACATCAGCCCTGATAACAACTTCCCCCTTAATCCCCTGCCTCCTTGCGTGTCCCGGTATATATACTTTATCCATTATACTTTTCAGCCCCCCCTGAGGATAAGGGCAGGATTCCGAATCACAGATAAAATTACCATTCTTCAGAGGGTCATCCTCAATTTTTTCCACCTCTTTTTCAACCGGCTGTGATGTATCTTTTTTTACCAGAACAACCTGCTGGTTATCAAGTCTTCTTCCATCAAGTGTAAAATCGAGCCGGAAAGTAACCACAGCCTCAACCTGCTCGCCATTCCTCTCTCCCGGTATAAACCTTGTGTTCTTGACCGCTTCGATAGCGGCTTCCTCACATCCCAGGCCGAGCGGTTCAAAAAATTCAATCTTTTGAGCTATTCCTTTTTCATCCACCGTAACAAATAATATCAGCGAACCTTCCAGTCCGTATAACTTCGCGTGTTCAGGATAAACAAGTTTATTATAAATTTCCTCAATACCACCCGCGGGCTGGGGGCATATATCGGCGTCACACTGGAATATCTTTTCCGCCGCCCTGTTGTCTCTCCTTTTCCTTCCTTCCTCGTAGGCCTCAAGGGGCGCGATATAATCCTTGTCATAATTCACTTTTACAATTTTTACCAGTCTGCCCGACTCATAACTCCTCACCTCCTTTATTCCCCCGTTATCATAATAAAACTTTGTTATGCCGTCGCGGACTCCCATTTCAACCCGGCCCTCCTCTTTAAGAAGACCATCCTCGAAGAACTCTTTCACCCAGCCATTAATCACTCCGCCGGTAAAAGTTTTTTCACTTTTAATATTTCCACCCGGATAATACCAGTAGCAGGTCCCTTCAAGAACGTTATCGGCATATGAAAGTTCAGCCTCAAGATTTCCCTTAATATCGGTCATCTTAACAATCCCATTCTGCCCCTTGTTAATCCCACCCCAAAAAAACATAACTATGCCGCACAAAATCATAATCCTAATCGTAATCTTAATCATAATCCCTTCCCGGGGAAAAACAGAACAAAAATCATATAATCACCATAACCTAAATAATCCGATGGTCGAATCAGCTTCAAAATTTTGTAAGTCCCCTTAAGGGATTTTTATTTAAGAATGCAATTTGTCTTCAATAATTCCGTTAAAAAAATGCGATAAAATAAATAAAATTTTATTAGCTTAATCTTGCAGAGGTTCCATTATTGCTGAATCCGGGATATATAACGGAGTACATCTCCGGGGAGATGAATAAAATGACACATAACTTATTTCAGTTCTGCGGATGCAATTCAAACTCCGTATAATAATCCGCAAATCGAATCTACAAACATACAACTAAATAAATTATTTCAAAAATTGTTAATTTAGTTTCATAAGATATCTCTTGACCCGAAGGTATTATTTATATATCTTATAGGATATTAAATCCAATAATCCAAATAGAGGAGGAGCTTTATGCTAATAAATTCACCTTTGTTAAAATCTTTAATAAGAACATCGGCTCTTTTTATTTTATTTACAGGATTATTATCCGCGCAGCACGGGCATAGCCCCGGTTCATTTACCTATGATGATTTCGCCACTCCTCAATGGTGCGGAACCGGCTGTCACACCGATTTTTACGCGCAGTGGGATCAGGCAATGATGTCGCAGGCTTATACTCATCACTGGGATGAAATAGAATACTTCGAGCTCGCGGTGCCTCATGCCGATAAAGATCCCAAACTTGCCGGAATAAAAGCCGACTGCAACGGCTGTCATACCCCGATGGCATATCTTTCCGGATTTAATCCCCCTCCGCGTCCCGAGAAAAACACAAGAGCTAATGAATCCGTATCGTGCGAAGTATGTCACAGCATTACCGGCTTCGAAGGGGATATACCATTTAACTTCAATTATATAATGAAACCGGGAAAAACTGAATACAGCAGCCGTCTTGGTGATATCCAGTCCCCCAATCATATTATTGAAGTAACCGATATTCATCATAAAGCTGAATTCTGCGGCATCTGCCATAATGAAAAAAGCCCTTACGGAACCTGGGTAAAAGCCACTCAGATTGAATGGAAAGAGGGGCCTTATTCAAAAGAAGGCGTCCAGTGCCAGGATTGCCACATGCCCAAAACAGAAGCAGTTACCGCTATGATGGGCACAAAATATAAAGATGCCCGCATGCATCTTTTCAACGGCGCCCACGACCCCGGTAAAATTAAGGGCACCATCGAGATGAAAATCTATCCCGATATTAAAGAGCTTGAGCCGGGTGAACCGGTAAAAATAACGGTAACTCTTTTTAACCAGAAAACCGGGCATAAATTTCCTACAGGATCTGTGGAAGACAGGATAGTCTGGCTCCATCTCGAAGCGATCGATGAAGAAGGAAATAAATATCATATCCCGGTTGATAAAAAGGGCTTCGAAGGTGAAGAATATACTATCGCCGCCGATGCGCTGGCCTACCAGGATATGGGAATACCACTGGGAATAGACAATTTCAAAGGTGTTCAGCGCGATGGCGTCCCCGTTGGAGACCGCATATTCCGGATGCCATATTTTGATCCGCAGGGCAGGATGACCATCATGCAATGGAATACAGCCTCATTCGGTGTTGATTACAGAATCGGACCCCGTGAAACAAAACTCGAAACTTTCACATTTAATATTCCCGACACTATGGAACCGGGAAAACTAAAATTCCACGCGCAGTTAAATTATTGCAGGCTGGTTAAACCGGTCGCGGATTACCTGAAGGTTCCCGCCGATGAAACTGAAATTGTCGTGGTAAATGAACAGACAGCAGAAATTTTAATAGTTGATTAGGAGATATATTCATGAAAAAAGTTACAATTACACTTATCCTGTTTTTCTCATTTATGGCGCTCGCTGAAACTATCATGGCTATACCCGCTTTTGGAAGGAAATATAAACTCAGTTGCCAGACATGCCATTCCCCCTTTCCACGTCTGAAAGCTTATGGCGATGATTTCGCGGGCAACGGATTCCAGCTTTCAGACAAGGAAGCTCCCCGCTATTTTATGGAAACCGGCGATCAGGAATTATCACTTATCCGTGATTTTCCACTCGCTGTAAGACTTGACGCTCACGCGACTTACCAGACCAATAAACCGGAACAGGGAGATCTGAAAACTCCTTATCTTCTGAAACTGATGTCAGGCGGCGCGCTCGCTAAAGATATAGCTTACTACTTCTATTTTTATTTGAGTGAAAGAGGTGAAGTGGCCGGTGTTGAGGATGCTTATATAATGTTTAATAATCTCTTTGGCGAGGATCTTGATATTTATCTCGGTCAGTTCCAGGTTTCAGATCCACTTTTCAAAAGAGAGCTGCGTCTTACCCTTGAAGATTACAGCGTGTATAAAACAAAACCGGGGTTGTCATCCTCAAATCTTGCTTACGATCGCGGAATGATGATAACCTATGGGTCGGATATCGGAACTGATATCATTTTTGAATGGATTAATGGAAACGGACTACGCGAAGCAGATGATAACAAACTATATGATAAAGATAACTTCAAAAATTTTATGCTTAGAATAAGCCAGGAAGCGGCTGATTTCCTCCGGGTGGGTTTTTTCGCCTATTACGGCAAGGAGAAGCAGTTAAATTCCGCCTCCCCTCTCGCTCAGTATATAGATAACGATTTCCTGATGGTTGGCCCTGACATTACCCTCTCATATAAAGATATGTTTGAGCTGAATCTGCAATATGTTAAACGAACCGATAACAGCATCTACAGAAACGAAATGTCCACCGTCGCGGATAATGATATCGAAACCAAAGGAGCCATGGCTGAACTGCTCTATACTCCGGATGGAGACCAGAGCAAGTGGTACGCGGCGGGATTATTCAACTGGATTGAATCGGATTATACCGAATTAAAATACCGATCAGCGACTGCTCATGCGGGCTACCTGCTCAGAAGAAATATGCGCCTTGTGGGTGAATACACCTACAACCTGGAAGAAAACTTCGGTCTGATGAGCATTGGCATAGTAACCGCCTTCTAATTTTATGTGGGACAGATTTGTAATCTGTCCCCCTCCTTTTTTTCTTAGCGCCCACTCTAAACAACTTACTATTCTGGTTTTTTATGGCAGAATATTGAACAGAGTATTATGAATTAAATAACGGTAACAATAGACTGGCAAGCCAGAAGCAAAGAGGAATGACGAATGACGAATGACGAATTGGCTTTCTCAGGAATATTTTTTTGAATCAGATCTGCTTTGGAGAAGCAGCATTATTGCGGAACGTCCCTATGGGGTGGTAAAGAACAAAAAAATACTGTAAGATCCCTGTAGGGGATCAACAGAGTTAAGCTAAGAAAAAACTACAATCCGAATTGTTGCCAGTAAAATCTGGCATTAGTTTCCGGCCTGCCCGCCTTTGGATGGTCTTTTCGCAAAGGACGCAAAAAACCGGAATGACAATTAATTGGTAATACTTGGGGAAAACCAATTCGTAATTCGTAATTCGTAATTCGTAATTCCTCATTGTTTCCGGCTCCGCCAGTCGATGATTTAGATTATAACAATTTCTATACAAATCCCTCACATCTGTTCTATCCGTTCAACAAAATAACCTAACTTTCGCCGGACATATTACGAATCTTGTCCAACAAAACATTATATTTCACTCCGTTAATTTTAAAATTTTCCCAACTTCCGGAGAACGTATGTTTAGATTTTTTTTGATTTTATTTTCTCTCTTTTTTCTCTTCCAGACAAATCATGTTGATATAAAAAAACTTCACTCAACCTATGTGCTCAAAAAGAATAAAATAAAATTCAGGAAAAACCTCGAAGAAAAAATTGAGTCCACATTTTTAGATCCCTCCGGAAATATCGATCAGAAAAAATGGAACGACCTTTTCGAAGAATTGAACCTGCTATTTGTTAAAAATGACACCATAAAAAAAGCGCTTGATTACGGATTTGATAACTTCTACACATTCGGTTACAAACTTAAAAGAACACTTCTGGAAACCGCTTATACTCTCTACCCGCGGGATTATATTAAAATGGCAGCAGAAATTTCAGAATCAACCTCCAGTCTCAGGATATTTGCTTACTCTGCCAATTACCTGCTCAACGCCGATACAAGTTATAAACCTGCCCAGTTTTTAAAAACCCTGGAAGAAAAATTCTCCTCCTCTTCAGGCGACTGGACCTACCGCCAGTTCCGCAATGACCTTAAAACGAGGATTTCAGGAAAATTCGCCACTCCTCCGCTCGATGATATTCTTTCACATAATTTCCAGAAAGGAAAAACCATTATTTACACCCTCGTGAGAAAGGACAGAACCAAACAGGGCTTATGTGTGATCAAAGGTCCCGACGGTAAATTTGTGCGGAATGAGGATGGCGCATATTTTACCGTTCCACACATGGCTGTGGCGGCGGCAAATCTGCCTTCCTACCTGAAAGGGGGAAACACTCCGCAGGGAATATTTTCCATTGTCGGCTGGTATAATACCCCGACCGAATCAATAGGGCCTACTCCGATTGTCCTCACCAGAATACCACATGAAGTGAAGCCCCAAATATTTTATCATAAGCAAAATAAACATAACCGCTGGGATATTGAAGATTACCGCGAACTTCTCCCCGAAAGCTGGAAAAATTACGAACTGGTTTATAACGCTTTTTATGAAGGCAAAATTGGCCGGGGATTGATAGTCGCCCACGGCACATGTGACGACCTCAGTTTCTATAAGGATCTCCCCTATTACCCCTGGACCCCCACTAAGGGCTGCCTTTCGGCGAAAGAGATATGGGACGAAAATACAGGCAGACTAATAGAAAGCGACCAGGTAAAACTTATGAACGCTTTCTTCTCCACAAATAAAGAAAAAGGTTTCCTCGTTATTATCGAAATTGATGATAAAAATAAACCTGTTTCGGCTGAGGAGATAATACCGATTTTAAGGAAGGTGGAATCAATAAAATAACCATACCCCTTCATTAGAGGTATGGTAAAATGGGGAAATTATTTAAGATACAACATTTTCCTTACTTCTGAAAATCCGCCGGTTTCCAATTTGCATATATATATCCCGCTGCCAAGTCCCGCGGCGTTAAAATCCCTGGAGTATTCTCCCTCGGCAAGTTCCTCATTGATCAGAACTGTAATCTGTTGGCCAAGAATGTTGAAGACGCTGAGTTTCACAAATGTCCTTTCAGGTATTGTGAAACTTATTCTTGTGGAAGGATTAAATGGATTAGGGTAGTTCTGTTGGAGAGAATATGAATATTTTTTTTCTCCACTTGCTATGTTTACAATCGGACTATAACCTGCTTCATGATAACCATTGGATGGCGAATAGGAAATCTGCGGGACAAAAGAAATATCCCTTGCGCCTATTCTGTAATTCATTTTGTAGCCTGCGGATAACAATGTAGTATCAACAGGTATTATAAAATCATATGTCAGAGATACAGGGACACGTTCTCCCTGGTATATTTCAGTTGCTGTTGTCACCGAATCAGATTTATAAAAGAGTTCTATCCATACACTATCTGTATAAAGCGCTCCCTCATAATAGGAGCCGATATGAAAACTGATTCCGCTATATTCATGATCTACAAACAGGGAAAAGCTTTTCTGACCAGCGGTATCAATTACTGTCCACGCATCAAAAACAATTACCGGTTTGTAACCATTAGTATAAAATACGAAGTTTCCGTTTTCATCCTGAATAATTGCGTTAATTAACCTTTCGTAAGAATGGCTATCCGGTCCCATCCCGGAATAGTAACTTTCCATACAGGAATAGCCTAATCCATCAAGGTAATAATTGTAACTTGAGCCACCAGTATAAATATTTTTCCAGCCACCCGATTTTCTCATTTTGTCGAAAAATATCATTGAATCGGCCAGAGCGGTTACGTAAGATGTTCCATATTGCATAAACATGCTTCCGGGAATAAGACTGAAATCGGACAAAATAAAATCGATATTTTGATGATCCCGTTTGTAAAGAATGTTTTCCAATGTATCATAACGAAATAACGCCGGATCATCATCATACATAAAATATCTTTTACCATCGATAAGAGAGTCTTTAACGATTTCCAATATTTTCAGGTCGTATATATTATATTCAAGACTCGATGACCGGTAAAAATATTGGTATTTATTTCCAACAGCCATTGGACATAAGTCTCTGCCAGGTATAAATTGCAGGTCGTTTGAATGGTAATAAAGTTCATTTGATTTGTTTATAAATATCAAACTATCCACAACGGTTACCGATTTGGGAAAGAAAGCATAAATTGAATCCCAGGTAGTTCCGAAATCGGTTGATCTGGTTAAAATATTATTAAAGTTTCCCCAGTGATATAGATTATTATATTTATCGAACATCAGATTAGACGGATACTCAATAGCCGCACCCTGTTTCCATGACAACCCCATATCGGTGGAATAATGAAGGTGAAAATCTGATTCGAGCCAGATTGTTTTCATGCTGTCGATTAAAATGATTCCATCACCGCTTATTTCCAATGAATGCCATGTTTCTCCCATATCAGTTGATCTGAAATATTCTTCATTATAACTCCCAACAAAAACAAATGAATCTTTCGCGGCTAATATATTGGGGCTGTACATATAAGGGCTGGATTTAGTAATCCAGTCAATGCCCTGGTTTGTACTGAATACGATCTCGTTAATATCTCTATATGAGCCCCAAACAGTGTTGCCGTCAATAAAAAAATTTCTTATTTTACTGAAATCAAACTTATTGACCCATTGTTCACCACCATCTGAACTTATAGCCAGACCGCCTGAAAATATACTACCGATTATGGTCCCATCATATGTTACAGCAAGGTTTTCGAAGGAAGATGCAGGAATAGTTAATGTGTCGTATGATTCCCCTAAATCCTGTGATCTAAATAATTCGTTATTACAGCAAGAAACATATATATGATGGTTCGTTGGGGATATTGCATAGGAGTTAATGCCCCATTGTGTTTCAAGAATTCGTTTCCACGATAACATCTGTGCATCTGTAGCATTCAAACTGATGAAACAGATTACTATATATAATAGCGATTTCATTTTACTGCCTCCGATGAAATAATAATCAATATCTTAATCTAATTTATTCGACGGGTCCGATTAAGAATATAATTAGTCCGTTATCAGTTAAATTTCACACAAAATGGTATAATTGTAATTATTAATATAAAAAATAAACTAACTTCAAGAGTAAAAATCTTGAAAAAAACAGGCCAGTAGAGTAGAGGATGAGGATCAAAGGTTCAGATTCCGCTTTAGTCAGTTTCAGGATTTCTCCGTATGTGCCTAAATATGCGTATATCTTCTCAGATCGCCTCATCCCCCCTCGTCAAACCGTGCTTGCGATTTTCCCGCACACGGCTTACAGACAGGCTTCTTCTCAAGCTTTCACAGTCGTCATTGGTTGGTATTTTGATGGATCGGTCATTCCGTACTTTTTGACCAGTTTATCAAAGGCTCCCTGGTTGCAGAGTTTACTTTTCCGCTGACTCTTTTCCTGTTTGGCTTTTCGATATAGTTTTCGCTGAAAGTCTCGTATTCGCTCCTTGTCACTCATTTCTTTGCGCTTTGGCTTCTTTCTAAGACTACTTTTGTTCGTCAATTTGAAGATACTCCTTTCTTTGAAATCGTTACCTGAATTAATGCTCCTTTGCTCCTGGTAAGTTATGTTGTCTTACCGATCATCACTCTTATGGGCATCTCCGACTCCTTTACCGACAGAGAAGAACTTCGCTTTCGCTTATATCTTTTCCTTTGGGTCACCAACCCGTTCGGCAAAGGTCTCCCGGTTTCATGTGTATCCCTTCCCCGCGCGCCGATCCCTTTACTCCGGGCATGTCCATAGCATGCGCTCTGCCGTTTCTTCTGCTATGGTAACAGGTTTCGTCATTTTTGAGAGCTTGACCACTGCCATGCTATAGTGTAACGAAGCTTACTTAGGATTCACTTGCGTTACGGCTCACTTAGGGCGCATTCCCGGTACCCAATCTGATTTGTCACCGCCTCAGACCCCGGGTCTGCTTTGACATGAACGGCAAATTGTGCCATGAGGCTCTTTCATCCTCTGGGTATACACATCTCTACCCGGCGTACCAAAATCACAATATTCGACAAAAGCTTAAAAACCTTATTTTTTACCTTCCAGGCATAAGAATATATTTGAGAGAAAAAGCCAGTCATTTTTTTTACGAATATTTTGACTTCTCTCCGGATTATAGACATCTCAAGGTAGACCAAACCCCTCCCGAGCTCCCCTTATAATCTTAAGGGGAGGGGATTCCGATCTCGAAACATTGAATTATTTTAGTTAAGTTATCACCCCTGCTATATTGTTGCTGTAAAATTTGAAATTTGGCGTTTTTCAAAATTGGGGCTCCTTAATAGCATTGTAAACCACCCGGCAAAACTAAACCTTATTATCCTTATTTAATTATCACGGGTTTGAATTCCACGCAAAGTGCGCAACGGAAAAGAAAACACAAAGCCCGCGGAGAAAAAGACTTGTGCTTTCCGTTTGACGGCATGTTTTCATCTGGCATTGTCAGTTTGTGATTAAAATTTTATCACTTTTGCTATTTGAGTAAAATCATCTTCCTGCTTGATGAAAATCCGGGAGTTTCAAGTTTATATATATAAACACCGCTGGCAAACTTTTTAGCGTCAAATATCACATTGTAATTTCCGGCTGATAGCTCCTCATTAACCAAGGTTGTCACTTTACGGCCCAGGATATCAAAAACCGCGAGTTTCACTTTGGAGTTGTGAGTAATGCCAAATCTGATGGTAGTCTCGGGATTAAAGGGATTCGGATAATTCTGCTCCAGAAAATACTCTTCCGGCGCGCCGGATAAATCTTTTTCAATGTAGGTTACATTTGACATTGAGAACCAGAGAGTATCCCCTTTTGAAAAAGTTTTCCTGGTTCTTACTGTGAAGTCATCCCCAACATCGGGGAAACGACCATCATCACTGTTAAGGTAGGCCCAGTAAGTTTCTTCAACAGCTCCGTCTGGTCCCTCTTCTATGAATATTATTCTGTCCTTTATAGCGCCTGCGTTTGTTAACATTCCGGGATTTCCGCCGATTGTATCCAGTTCAACAAAAATAAAGTCGATAAACTTGTTTTCAGTAATATTTTTCACTGAGAAATTAACAGGCGCTGCCGGAAACGTATGCCCCTGAATCACCCCTGAAACAGATGTGTCAACTCCTACTGCATCAAATTCAATGAGATAATCTGAAGGTTTACTTCTTTTAAATTCAAGAACAGGAGCCTGGTACGCGACAGGTTCAAAAACCAGTTCTCTTATGGTTGAAGTATCGAAACCGGCTGTAATATTCCATCCTGTTCCATTTTCAATTAATTCTGTTGTATGATTTTTCACAAGCATCCTCAGCCCATCAAAAGGGGGACCTTCCGTTGTGCTGTCCTTAACCAGAATACTTTGTAACAGGGGATTTCCATCTGTGACATCATATACCGAATAAATTAATGAATCCTCATTATAAACATTTTCGAAGGTTAAAAAATAATCATGATCGATAAGATTGTTTTCTTCCGCTATATGGATTTCGATCTCCCCGGTTCCTCTCATTTCTCTGTTTACCTGGAGGGTTGTATCGGGATATATAATTCTCTCATTAAAAATCTCAAAAGTTCCGGTTTCAAAACTCGTAGTATCCTGTCCCGCGATTATTTCACCTTTGAGAATTTGTGATGTGGAGTTAGGCAATTCTCCCGTATCGAAATTGTAAACTCCTGTATTCTGTATATTTTCCGCGAACAATATCCATTGATCATCAGAAATGTTGACGCGATAGAGATTAATTTTACAGTTATCGCCATCAGGATCGCCGCCGATCCATTTAACATTATACATATCCTCCACCATCTCACCGGGATGTGGATCAGTAATGTATATTCCCGGTTTTCCGTTTCCCGGGTTATTGATTGTGAACACTTCTTCAGATTCAGTTATATTCAGACCATCATCGGAGATTGTCATAATCCTCAGCTTATATAAAACTCCATCTTCCAATATGGAAGTATCCCATAGAAAGCTACCGCTGTTTAAAGTATCCTTTCCGGCGGGCTGCCATGTAACTCCATTATCGGGGCTATAAAACAGATATGTCGAAGCCTGTCCGGTTGAAGCTTCGGTTGACCAGGTAATTTCTATGGTTCCACTGAGGATGTCTCCTCCGGAAGGAGATGTTATTTCTGTTTCAAACGAGTCAAAATTAAAACCAGCGTCCGCTATCTTTTTAATATATTCTCTTTTCCGCAACAACTCGCTGTACCTGTATTCCGCGTCAGGATCATCAAAGGGTCCGTTTACAAAAATTGTGGAGAACAATATCTCGGTGGATTCACCCGGTTCCAGTGAAAAATATCCGAATGAAACAAAACTATCATATTCTCCCGGTTCGACAGAATTTGGATCATAAAAAGATCCCGGTTCCAGCAACCTCGACCAAATAATTTCATCGCTGACTGTACTAAATGACCATGATCCGGCTGGTTCATACTGGGCATTTGAGATAGACAACTGACCGCTTCCATCAATATTTTCAGGGGTTATCAGGAAAGCATTGCCATAAGCGCCCACCGGATCTGAGCCAAAATCGGGAGCGATATGATCACGATCATGTGACCAGACTAAATTGTGTTCGATGCTGTACCTGCTCAAATCATCCTGCGAATCCCCATTGCCGCCTACAAAATCACAATTCCATAAAGATGCCGAAAGTTTTTCGAGTTTTTTTGTCCCGTCATTTTTTATTGAATAACTCTGAAAAATCACATCACTTAATAGAGGTTCATCAAAAGCGAATGATCGCACACCGATAATAAGGCCAAGTCCTCTTCTTGTTAAATCTGTTGAATCGGGGAAATAATCATGACGGTCGTAATTATCATCAGTGCAATGGTAATAAAGTTCCTCTCCTTCGATAAAAACATTTTTCCCAAAATAACCATCCCAGCTTCCGGGCCAGCCCGGGTCTGTCGGGTCATTCATCCTGTCAGGCCAGAATTCCGGCCAGCTTGAGGGGATTGTACTTTTAGCTATTAAATCACCTGATAAATTCAAATATCCCGGCACAGGCTCCAGCGACCAGCTATAACCTGAAGGAGCCGTTCGATAAGTCGGCACATCGACTATCTGAATTGTGGCTCCATTTATGTCAACAACTTCCGCTCCTATTAACATTGCCCGGATTGCGCAATATACCTTCCCTGAACCTTTCGGCCATTCATAGGGAGTTTGTACATCGAAAGGATATTCACCACTTGTTCTTCCGGCAAACGCGAAATTATGAATTGATGTTCTCACATCATTCGCTTCAAGTTTTGTTTCCCTGCGGTATACCCCATCCCCCCTTTCGGAAGAAGGAACATGCTGGGCATTGATTATAAATGGGGAAAAAATATAGATGAATAATAAAAGAAATATTTTTTTCATCCCTGCTCCTGAAACATTTTACAATAAATTATTTTGTTCTTCAAAAACCCTGTAAAAATTCACTGTTTTAAATATATTAAACAAAATGTTATTTCGCACTGTAAAAAAAACTACCCCTTTCAAAAACCGTATAATCCGGAACTTAATACAATCCTTTTAAAACTTTTTCACAACTATCTCCCGGCTGGTAACTACAGAATAATTTGCGGTCTGTTTAGCCGCCTCATCTATAAAAAAAAAGCGCCCAAGGGCGCCTTTTAATTTTCACTTATGATTGCTGCAGGTATGAGCCGTACCGTGATCATGGTGATGCCCGTGATCAACAGAGCAATGGCCTCCGCCGCAGCATCCGGACGACTTACCTTCTTTTTTATATTTCGCGAAAGTAAGCGCGCCGCCCATTATAATAATAGCTACGACAAAAAATCCTGCCAACGCTAAAAACTGTTCCATTTTATTTTACCTTTCTATTAATCAACTTTTATTCTCGCTTCCAACCAAATAATCATAATCATAAACTGGCAAGCCAGAAACAATGAGGAATTACGAATGACGAATTACGAATTGTCTTTCCCCAAGTGTTACCAATTACTTGTCATTCCGGTTTTTTGCGTCCTTTGCAAAAAGACTGGAATCTAATGCCGATTTTTCCTACCAATTAGTAATAATTTTGCCATTTTGCGCAGAATTTAACTTCTAATGGAATAAACTGGCAAGCCAGAAACAATGAGGAATTACGAATGACGAATTGTCTTTCCCCAAGTGTTACCAATTACTTGTCATTCCGATTTTTTGCGTCCTTTGCAAAAAGACTGGAATCTAATGCCGATTTTTCCTACCACTTAGTAATAATTTTGCCATTTTGCGCAGAATTTAACTTCTAATGGAATAAATTGGCAAGCCATAATCAATGAGGAATTACGAATGACGAATTACGAATTGTCTTTCCCCAAGTGTTACCAATTACTTGTCATTCCGGTTTTTTGCGTCCTTTGCAAAAAGACTGGAATCTAATGCCGATTTTTACTGCCAATTAGTAATAATTTTGCCATTTTGCGCAGAATTTAACTTCTAATGGAATAAATTGGCAAGCCATAATCAATGAACCTGTCCGGTAGCTGAGCGGAGTCGAAGCTACCGCCGCTGGTTTCGACCCGACACGGCGGAGCAACCACCGGCTAAAAAATTCATCTGACAGTCATGTTTAAGAACAAATGGAAATTCCATTTTACAATTACGAACTAAAATCAAAGTAACTTCGTTACCCGCCGAAATCATCAAGCATGATATTTTCCGGCTCAACTCCGAGATCATCAAGCATTTTTAGCACCGCGCTATTCATCATAGGAGGCCCGCAGAGATAAAATTCGCAATCCTCCGGAGCTTTATGTTTGCTTAGATAATTATCAAGCAGCACCTGGTGAATAAATCCGGTCAGGCCATTCCAGTTATCTTCCGGCAGCGGTTCTGAGAGAGCAATATGCCATTTGAAATTTTCATTTTTATCCTGAAGTTCGTCAAAATCTTCCTGGTAGAATATTTCTCTCATGCTTCGGCCGCCATACCAGAAAGTCATCTTTCTTTTGGAGTGAATTCTCTTAAGCTGGTCGAAAATATGAGAGCGCATCGGAGCCATACCGGCGCCTCCGCCGATAAATACCATTTCATTATCAGTATCTTTAGCGAAGAACTCACCATAAGGCCCTGATATAGTCACTTTATCGCCAGGTTTAAGATTAAAGATAAATGATGACATCTGTCCCGGGGGCACATCAGGCATATTGGGGGGAGGAGACGCTATCCTCACATTCAGCATAATCAGCCCCTTTTCCTCAGGATAATTAGCCATTGAATAAGCCCTGACGATATGCTCATCAACCTTTGAAACAAAACGCCACATGTTATATTTATCCCAGTCCCCTTTATATTCATCTTCTATTTCAAAATCTTTATAATGAACAACGTGGGGAGGAGCTTCAATCTGGATATAACCGCCTGCGCGGAAATCGACATGTTCCCCTTCGGGAAGCTGAAGAACAAGTTCTTTAATAAATGTAGCGACATTTCTATTCGATTTAACAGTACACTCCCATTTTTTAATATCAAATACTTCGGGAGGCACTTCAATTTTCATATCATCTTTAACCGCTACCTGGCAGGAAAGTCTGTAACCTTCCCTTATCTGCTTGCGGTTAAGTTTCGATTTTTCAGTCGGCAGCACATCTCCGCCGCCATCAGTAATAACACATTTGCATTCTCCGCATGTTCCACCGCCGCCGCAGGCCGAAGGGAGATAAATTTCTTTTTCAGCCAGAGCATTTAACAGTTTGCCGCCGATAGGCACATCGATGGAATTTTCGGGATTTTCATTTATTGTAATATGGGCGTTGCCCGTTGCTACCAGTTTTGATTTGGCAAATAATATCACAACAACCAGCAGAAGAACGATGATTGTGAAAAATACTACGCCAAGTAAAACAAGACTTATACCTTCCATTCAGCAAATCCTCACAATTGAATACCTGAAAACAACATAAACGCGATGGCCATAAGACCAACCGTTATAAACGTAATGCCAAGACCGCGAAGTCCCGGGGGGACATTACTGTATTTCATTTTTTCCCTTATTCCGGCAAGAGCTACAATAGCCAGCGCCCAGCCGATACCCGAGCCGAAACCGTAAACAACACTCTCACCAAAATTATAATCCCTTTCCACCATAAATAATGAACCGCCGAGAATAGCGCAGTTTACTGTTATCAGCGGAAGAAATATACCCAGCGCGTTATAAAGGCTCGGCACAAATTTATCGAGAGCCATCTCAAGTATCTGAACCATCGCGGCGATAACGCCGATATAAGTGATCAGCCCGAGGAAAGTAAGATCGACTCCGGTAAGTCCGAGCCATGAAAGAGCGCCTTCCTTTAAAACCGCGTTAAGGATGAGGTTATTTACAGGAATTGTAATTGCCTGAACTACAACAACCGCGATACCGAGGCCGAAAGAGGTTTCAACTCTTTTTGAAACAGCAAGGTACGTACACATACCGAGGAAAAAGGCCAGGGCCATATTTTCGACAAAAATCGATTTAACAAAAAGACTTAAATAATGTTCTAACATATCGTTATTCCTCCTCCACTTGTTCAGGTTTCCAGGTTCTTATTACCCAAATCAGTATTCCGATGAGGAAAAAAGCGCTCGGCGAAAGCAGGAACATACCATTTGCCGGATACCATCCTCCTTCGGTTGTCAGCGGAAGAATTGAATAACCCAATAATTTCCCCGCTCCGAAAAGCTCACGGAAAAATCCGACAACAAGAAGAACAAATGAATAACCAAGGCCATTTCCCAATCCGTCAACAAGGCTCATTCCGGGAGGGTTCTGAAGGGCATAAGCCTCAGCGCGTCCCATGATTATGCAGTTGGTGATAATCAAGCCCACATAAACTGAAAGCTGTTTACTGACATCATAGATAAAAGCTTTAATAAGCTGATCAGCGATGATAACAAGTGAAGCGATAATTGTCATTTCAACAATAATCCGGATACTACCCGGAATATGTTTCCGGATAACACTTACAAAAAGATTTGAGAATACCAGCACAAAAATAACAGCCATCGACATGACGATAGAAGTTTTTAATTGCGCGGTAACGGCGAGGGCCGAACAGATACCGAGAATCTGCAGAGCTATCGGGTTATTATTAAAAATAGGATCGAGAAGAGCTTCTTTATATTTTTTCATCTGCCGCCTCCTCTTTCATTCTTAATTTATTCAGGTACGGACCATAGCCGCTTTCACCCAGCCAGAAAGCGATAGTATAATCTACTCCGCGGGTAGTAATTGTCGCTCCTGAAAGTCCGTCAATTTTATGATCGGCAGCTTCATCTCGCGGGTCTACAAGACCTTTGATAACTTCGATGATTCTTTCGCCCGAGTCGTTAAAGGCGATTTTACCCTTCCAGCTTTTTTTCCAGCGGGGATTATCTATTTCACCGCCAAGTCCCGGCGTTTCTCCATGCTCATAAAAGGTAATGCCTTTCACAGTCTGAAGATCTTTATCCAGCGCGAGAAATCCATACATCGTCGACCACAATCCTTTTCCATAAATAGGGAGGATATATTTTTCTATGCTTCCCTGTTCATTTTTTACCTGGTATACAATCATAAATTCCGGAACCAGTTTTATACCGGCCAAATCCTTATCGGCAGTCAGTCTCCTGGTATATTCAGGATTTTTGCTGATCTCTTTAATATTAAAGTTCTCAGGTTTTATCTCTTCGGTATATTCTTTTTCAGTAAGAACTTTACCCGAAGACAGCTCAATAACAACCGAACTTATCTTGCTGTTAAAAATATCTTCAGGATTTTTATCGGCGTAATCGACATCGCCCGCCTGAAGAATATTTGATATTCTGTCAAGTTTTTTGTTCTGATCCTGGAGTGACTTTAGTCCGACAGCAGCGGCCGAAACAAATATCGAACACACCAGCGCAACGCCAAAGGCAACCAGAACTGTCTTTTTAGTTCCACCATCAGTTGGCATATCTTTGTTGCCTCCTCTTGATATTCTTGTTTATATAAATCTTGTCAATGATCGGGGCAAATACATTCATAAATAAAATCGCGAGCATCATTCCTTCGGGGAACGCCGGATTAACAACCCTGACCAGGACAACAAAAAATCCGATGAAAAATCCGTAAATCCATTTTCCCTGGTTGGTAAAAGCCGCAGAAACAGGATCGGTTGCCATAAATACCGCGCCAAACGCGAAACCGCCCATTACAAGATGCCATTCCGGACCTACAGCAAACATCGGGTTGGAATCACTTCCCACAGCATTAAGAAGCAAAGTAGTCAGGACCATTCCGATCAGGATGCTGAACATTATTCTCCAGGAACCAACCTTTGTGATTATCAGAATAAACGCGCCGATAAGAATTGCCAGTGTTGATGTTTCACCCATCGAGCCGGGAATAAATCCGAGAAACGAATCCATCCAGCTCGCGTTTACTGTCATTGCTGTATCGGCATATTGAGCCAGAGGAGTCGCCTGGCTTAAGCCATCAACTGCCACCCAGACTTTATCACCCGAAATTTCGGCAGGATAGGCGAAGAAAAGAAACGCTCTGGCAACCAGAGCCGGATTGAGAACATTCATTCCCACTCCGCCGAAAACCTCTTTTCCTATCACAACACCAAAAGAAATTCCAATTACAACCTGCCAGTAGGGAATATTGGGAGGAAGAATAAGAGGAAATAATAATGATGTTACCAGAAATCCTTCGGCAACTTCATGTTTCCTTACTATAGCGAAAACCACTTCCCAAAAACCGCCGGCGGCAAGTGTAACTATATATACCGGCAGAAAATAGAACGCGCCTAAAATAAAATTGCTGAAAAAGTTTGTCGCGTCATGGTTAATGCCAAGCCACTGGAGCAGGTGCGACTGCCAGTGATCCGATCCCTGCTGTCCTAATTGCTGCAAACCAAGATTAGCCTGCAAACCTGTATTATAGAATGCCATTAATACAGCGGGAATTAATGCGATAACAACAACGAGCATCATTCTTTTCAAGTCCATCGCGTCACGAACATGCGACGCGCCGCGGGTTACAGTACCCGGAGTAAACATAAAAGTTTCAGTAGCCTCAAAGAGAGGAAAGAATTTCTCCAGCTTTCCTCCTTTCTGAAAGTGCTTTTCCTGTTTTTCAAAAATATTTTTGAGAAATTTCACCGGTTAACCTTCCTTCTCAATTATTGTTAAATTTTCTCTAAGCATCGGGCCGTATTCTGTTTTCGACGGACACACGAATGTGCACAAGGCAAGGTCTTCTTCATCCAGCTCAAGAACGCCAAGTTTCTCTGCTTCTTCAAGGTCTTTCACGGCAAGAGCGCGCAGAAGATAAGTTGGAAGGATATCGAGAGGCATAACAGCTTCAAGGCTTCCACTGGGAATTATTGCCCGTTTACCACCATGAAGTGCGGTGGAAAAATCGAATTTTTTATTGGGAATCAATTTCGACAAGAGAATATTTTTCAGAGAGTAAATATTTGCCGCGGGATTAACCCAGCCGAGGAAATGTTTCTCCCTGTCCTCACGAATTACCGATACCTGCTGATGGAAACGACCGAGAAACGAAACATAACCTTCGGCATGCCTTCCGGAAAGAACAGAACCTGAAATAATTCTGTTTTCACCTTCGTTAAGCTCACCTTCGAGCAATTCTGTAAGTGACGCGCCGGTTCTTGTTTTTACCAGTCTCGGATTTTTTACCTGCGCTCCGGCTAAAGCAATTATTCTTTCCAGATACAATTTTCCGGTAGTAAAAAGGGCCCCGATAGCAACAACATCCTGCGCATTAATATACCATACCAAATGGCTCCTGTCGACAGGATGGAGAAAATGAATATGAGTTCCGGCAAGACCTGCCGGATGAGGCCCGTCAAATTCTTCTACCGATATTTTATCATTTTCTTTTACCGCGATATTTTCACCGGGCGACTTGCAGACATAAGTCTTTCCATCGGTAAGTCCCGAAAGTACAGCTAAACCGTCCCGGAATAATTCCTCTTTGCCTTCAAGAATTTTTTCCATTGAGGGAGCTAATGGGTTGCTGTCCATTGCTGTAATAAATATTGCCCCGGGAGTTGTTTCAGGATCGGCAACTTTGCTGAAAGGTCTTACCCTTATGGTAGTCCACATCCCTGATTCAAGCAGTAAATCAGTGACCTGTTTTTTTGACAAAGAATTTAACTGATCAGCTTTATAAGAATTAAATGTTACCTCTTCGCTGCCGTTAAGTTCAATGATTATTGATTTAAATGCTCTCCTTTCGCCACGGTTAACGCTTATCACTTTACCCGTCCCGGGAGAGGTATACCTGACAGAAGGCATTTTTTTATCGGTGAATAATAATTGTCCGGTTTTCACCTCCTGGCCTTCCTCAACCTCCATGGTAGGTTTCATACCGACATAATTATCACCCAATAATGCAACATGCCTGACAGACCTGCCGTCGTAAACCTTCTGCTCAGGCTTACCATTTATTGGCAGGTCCAATCCTTTTTTGATTGTTGTTTTTCCCATCTGGACCTTGTTTATCTCTGTTTTTTAATAGAATTGTATCTGAAATAAGTTTTTACAGTGTGGAAAAATAAAGACAATGTAAGATCAAAAGGTCTTTTTATTGCGATAACCTTCACATTTATTTTATACTGTAAAGCTTTTTCCAACAGCAATAACGTTTTCACACTAATAATTCTTTATTAAAGGATATAAGTTAAAGTTTTTTCCGGAATTTTTAAAGAGTTTGAGGTGATAAAATTGTTTTACCTCATAAAATATTTTTAACCGGATGTAAATAATACCAATTCTTTGACTCCCCGGATAAAGAATGAATTTTAATTAAATATTTTCAAATAAATATAACAATCTTTCAGTGGTTTTCAAAGAATGCTTTATAGTAATGTTTTCTAAAATAAAAGTCACTATTATTTAGCCGGTCCCTGTAAAGGTTATCCGTATTAAAAGTGCTTTACAATTAAGAAACAAATATTCTTTTTTAAAGTTTCCGGATAACAAATTATCTTAAGTTTCTGCCTCATAAACAAACTTAATCTGAGGAAAGGAGGATAATTTGATCCGGGTTTACCATGATTTTGAAAAGTGAAGAGTAGTAGACTGAATGGATAATTGATAATAGAAGTATATCCCGGTTTATAGATTGAGGTAAATTATCCTGGTAATCATTTAATCCCTTTGAGCCAGTTCCGTGCTTTTTTCCGCGTCCATCTGCTAATTCTGCCGGAAATAATGCCAGGTAATTATCCTTTTTTTCGGCAGACAAATAATTCAGGGCAGATACACTTCAATTTTCAGGCAGAATCATTATATTTTACCGATAGATTTTTTTCATCAGCCTATGCCTGCTATTTTTTGGGCAGTAATTTATTATTCAATGTTTCCCGGCAAGGAAAAATGAAAACATTTTTTGAAAAAATTATTAAAATCACCGAACACAAGCGCTTTATTTATTATACCTTATTCATTGGTATTGTTATCAGATTAATTTGGGCGGCATTATTTTCCCCCGAAATGATAAGTGACGACCACTGGTTTTATACAAAGGCAATCGGATTAGCCGAAGGACACGGCTATGTCCATAATGGTAATCCGACAGCGTATTATCCTGTTGGTTTTATCGGGTATCTTGCCTTATTATTTTATCTTTTCGGCAGCAGCCTCTGGATCATTAAAATAAGTAATATATTATTATATACAGCCTCAATTTACATTACTTATCTGCTGGCCCGAAAAATCGGCGGTTCGGAAAAAACATCCCGCATTGCACTTCTGTTAATGACCTTTTTCCCTGACCATATCGCTTATATTAATTTTGCTTTATCTGAATTGTTGTACATTTTTATCTTTCTTTCTGCTTTACTATTAATGTTTTCCGCTGATAAAAGGATATTATATTTTATATTTTCCGGAATATTATTCGGCTTTGCCACACTTATAAAACCTCATACGGCGTTGATTCCCCTGGTTCTGATAGTGTTCCTTTTCAGGGATCATTTTATTACACTGGTGAAAAGAACTGCTATTATATATTTGCCCATTATTATAATTATTTCCTTATGGACCTTCAGGAATTACCAGGTATTTGATAAACCGGTTTTTATATCAACAAGCGGCGGTATTAATTTATTGATGGGAAATAATGAAGACTGCAAAGGGGGATATACCTGGAATGAGAAGCTGGAACAGGCATTAAAAGATGCCAAAACCGAACCGGAAAAAAACAGCAAAGCGACTGAACTTGCAATCAACTATATTTTGGAAAATCCGTTTACTACCGTTAAAAGATGGCCGGCCAAATTTGTTTATCTTCTCGGTTTCGGAGGCAAAGGATTCTCGTTTACCTTGCAGACAAGTTCGCCGAATCAAGTGGAAACAATATTGCTGAAGGCGCTTGTGGTTATTTCGCAGTTATACTATATGGCATTTTACTTTTTTGCTGTTTTTATTATTCCCGCGAAACTTTGGAGGAAAAACCGGCTTTTCTTTGTTGGAATAATAATATTCCTCTTTTTTGCCGGCATCCACATGATATTTTACGGAGGTTCACGCTATCATTTTCCGATTATTCCTTTTTTGATAATTTACGCTTCAGCAGGAATTGAATTCCTGATCGCTAATGGATTCCGCTCTTCTCTGCGCAAAATATTCAGGAAAATATAAAACCATTTTATTTGCTGATGAAAAAAATGTGGAAAAATGAAAAATTATTTCTTATAATTGGAATCTATATTTTTTGACCTCCTTAACGGAGGGGTGGCAGAGTGGTTGAATGCGGCGGTCTTGAAAACCGTTGTGGGTTATGCTCACCGGGGGTTCGAATCCCTCCCCCTCCGCAAATAAAAACCCGGACATAGTTCCGGGTTTTCTTATTTTAAACCGGGAGGAGATATGTACTACGCTTACATTCTCAAAAGTCTCAAAACGATACTTTTTATTACGGCAATACTGAGGATCTTGACAAACGCCTGAAATACCACAATGGGGGAAAATCTAAATACAAAAACCCTTATGTCCATGGGTAATCCATTATTACAGGGCTCCTGACATCACGTATATTGAAATGCAACTATTTTATCATCTTCTTCCATTAGTTGGCAGAATAATAACAGTAAGAATTTTTCGTTATCCTCTCTCAAAATCGTTTTTATCTTTTAAAGCGACCTCAAAAAAATAAGCGTTAAAAAAATCAAATGAACGGAGCGTTAAAAAAGGAAAGCTGTTTGAGGCACATGTCTTTTTATGTGCCGAGTTCTTTCATTTTAGCGGAGTGAATTGATTTTTAGCTTATTTTTTTGCAGTCTTGACTTTTTTGTTACTTTTTGTGTCAAGACAAAAAGTAAGGGCATATTTTCTAAAATATATTTGGTAAGATTAATGACAATCCCCATTGGTTCTCGCTTTACCAGCTGAGGTAAATTTCAAATTATTTCACGCAAAGAAAACTTATAAACGCAATTCTTTTTAACAGAATTTCTAATAACAGTCGCATACGTATATACGCAATAAAATATCTATGTTGTTTTATTTCAATACTTTATGTTTCTGATGTCAGGAGGCCTGTATTACGAAACATTTATACCAAAGACAGCGACAATCTTTACAGATTTAGAAAAGCTCTTTCACATCTTATAAAATTAAAGGGTGGAGAAGAAGAAAAATTCTGATTATTAAAGATAATTCCTTATCTAAAGTTCGGCAGACTGCTAAAATTTATTTATACCATTTGTAAACCGGTTCATACAGATGAGGGAACAAAACAATAAACCGTGGTTCCCTTTCCCTCTTCACTTTCAATCTCTATCCGCCCGTTATTTTTTTCGGCCAGTTCTTTACAGACAATAAGACCGAGTCCTGTTCCTCTTTCATCATTTGTTCCGGGGCGGGAACCTGATTCAGGCTCAAAAATGCCCGTGAGTTCTTCCTTTGGAATCCCGATACCATTATCTCTGATTGCTATTTTAATCATTTTGTCAACCTGTTCGGCAGAAATAAATATTTTGCCCCAGTTTTTTGTAAACTTAATCGCGTTATTCAATAAATTGCCCGCGACAATGCCCGCAATGCTTTTATCCGCGAAAACTGAAATATCCTCCGGAATATCTATTGTAATGGATATATTTTTTTTAGTCGCGTTAGGGCCATATTGCTTTACTACATCTGAGATGCATTCCCTCAGGTTAAACACTATTCTTTCCACCTTAATCATTTCTCTTTGCGAACGAGCCCATGTAAGCAGATTTTCAAGCAGCCCGTGAACCGAAGATGCTGATCTTTTTATTGACTGCAGTGATTCTTCAGTGTCCTTTTCGCTGAGGTTTTTATAGTTTAATAAAAGAAGGTCCGCGTAACTCAGTATTGAGTGCACCGGGTTCCTTAAATCATGCGACACAATTGAAAAAAGTTTATCTTTTGTATTGTTAATCGACCTGAGCTTTTGATTAAGTTTTTCCTTTGCCAGGTTTGATCTGATCAGGACAAAAACCAACCCGACCGAGGAAAAAAGAATAATAAGAAGTAATATTCTAATATTCTTTTCTTTCTGATGCCTGAGGGAAGAGATTTCATTTTCCTTTCTTAAAAGCTGATTTTCCCTTGATCTCCTGTCGGCGTCAAAACGTCTGTTAAGCTCGGCTATTTGCCTGCTTCTTTCTTTGCTGAAAATTGAGTCTTTCAATTCCGAATACCGTTTATAGTAAAAAAGAGCTTTTGAGGGATTATCTGACTCAAATATTTGTGAAAGTAGTTTATCAGCCTCAAGCTCATGCCGGGTCAGCCCTATTTCACCGGCTATCCGCATTGATTCTTCAGCATATCTCCGTGCAGCGATAATCCTTCCTTTTTTAAACATCGTCTGCCCGATCTTTAAATTCAGCTCCGCGCGACGCTCTTTGTTATCGGTCTTTTCAGCAGAATCCAGCGCCTTTTCCAAATACTCAAGAGCCTTTTCGTAGTTTCCCTCGATAAACTCTATCTCCCCAAGCTTCATTACATTCAGCATAATGCCAACCTCGGGATCAAAACTATTATATTCCTGCATTGAAAGGTTATAATAATATTTAGCCGAATCAAAGGAAACGGTTTCATAATAAAGATTGCCGAGATTATGCAGCGAATATGCAATTGAACTCGCCTGTTCCGATTCTTTGGCCATTCTATAAGCGTCCAGGTAATATTTTAATGCCATATTATATCTGGACCACTTCTCATAAACTTTACCAATATTGGCAAGGGCAAGGGCCGCTCCCGAATTATCTCCGACAGCCTCCTTGATTTTTAATGACCCGATATAATACTCAAGAGCTTTATCATATTTCGACCATTTCCAATAGGTTACACCTATCGTATTAAGAACCCTTCCGCTGATTTCTTTAAAATTGCGGCTTTCTGATTCAGACAACGCTATCTCGTTATATGCCAGTGAACTGTCATACATACTCAGATTAAGATAACCCAGGGCAATCCTGCTGTCCAGATCGGCCTGATCAAAAGGCTGTAATTTATCTTTAAAGGAATATTTCACGATAAACAGAGTATCGAGAGCGCCCCGGTAATTATCATTCAGAAGGCATTTCCCAATTAAAAAAAGGTTCAACGCGGTTGTAAGTGAATCACCCATTCGGTCTGAAATTTCAAGTGATCTGCGCGCGTACCGAAGACATTCCTTTCTGATATTTTTAGTGAAATAATATCTTGCGAGGAGGTTACATGAACGAGCGATACCTGCCGGATACTCTGCCCTTTCCGCCAGTTCGAGAGCCCGCCCCCCTATTATTCTCACATTTTCCAGATTACCGGTTATATAATCTTCCGCTTCCTCAACCAGTCTTATTGATTTTTCCCTGTCCTCTTTATTTTCCAGCGACTGGCCAAATAATGCTGTTTCTTTAGCCGTAAAAATAAAGACAGAAAATAATAAACCAAATAATAACCAATAAAATTTTGTATACAAGAGGCTAAAGCTCCATGCAGATGATTATAAATCCTTGTTTTAATACTCTCTAAACTTTTCCTAATATAAATAAGAATATTATCAATATCAGTAATATAATCGGAATATCATTACCTTTTTTTAACTTATTTATGTTAAAGAACTGGAATTTCAATCATTTATCTTCCGGCACAATTATTGTTATTAGTTCTGGTTGAGTATAGCATTTTTATGAATTTGTTTAACTTCCCTTTTTTAAAACCGATAATAGTATTTAAACTTATTAAGTGAACTATGAGTATCAGGCAAGAAGCAGAAAAAAAACTGGCTGAAATCACCGAAAAACTAAAAGAAAATGAGATATCTTTTTCATCCCCGGCTCAAAAGCAGTATAATTTTGAGATTACCGCGACATCTTATGATGAAAGGGTAAAGATACTGGTATATTTTGGTAAAAAAGGGGTAAAAACTGTTATACAGGGAAATAACGTCACTCCCCTTTATAAAGATATTGATTCATTGATCAATGTCACTACAATAATTAAATCGCCAGGTGAATTAATCAAAGAGCCTGATAACTATATCGGTTGTGATGAAACTGGTAAAGGAGATTTTTTTGGTCCGCTTGTCACTGCCGCCGTTTGTGTTAATCCGGAATCTGCAATACTGCTGTTAAAGTCTGGTGTAAAAGACAGTAAAAAACTTAGTGACAATAAAATTGATGAAATTTCAACAAAAATTATGGATATTTGTGCCGGTAAATTTTATATAAGTATGCTTGTTCCGGCTGAATATAACCGAAAATATAGTTCGTTGGGTAATCTTAATTTGTTACTTGATCAACTGCACTCGGAAACAATAAAAAATTTACTGCCCCAAAAGTTATGTACAGAAATAATTATTGACAAATTCTCCAAAACCGGGTTATCTGTTGAAAAAGAAAGTATTGCTGAAAATCTTAAATTCCGTTATATTGAAAAAGGAGAAAGATATATTGCTGTAGCGGCGGCTTCAATACTGGCCCGATCAGCTATGAACGGCTGGTTTGATACCATGAACGCTTCAGGTGTGAATGTCGCGAAAGGAGCCGGTTCGAATGTGGATAAACTTGCCTCGGAAATTTTAAGAACAAGGGGAAAGAATTTTTTACCCGAAATATGCAAGACACACTTTAAGAATTACCTTAAGATTAAAAGATTTTGAAAAAAATATTATCGAAAATAAATCTGGAGTATTATGACTTCCAAAGACAGAGTAAAAAGAATAGGAATACTTACCAGCGGTGGCGATTGCCCCGGACTTAATGCTGTAATCCGCGGTGTTACAAAACCTGCCCATGATTACGGCCTTGAAGTTTTAGGTATAGTCGACGGATTTGAAGGCATGGTCAGCGGAAAAGCAACCGAGTTAACCAACAAAGATGTTTCAGGAATTCTCGCCACAGGCGGCACTATTCTTGGATCATCAAATAAAGGCGACCCGTTTCACTTCCCTACTGAGATTGGGAAAGAAATTCAGATTCTCGACAGATCGGAAGATGTGCTGAAACATTACAAAGGATGGGGACTTGACTGCCTTATCGCTATTGGCGGTGACGGCACAATGCATATCTCCAGAAAACTGAGCGAAATGGGAATGAACATTGTCGGTGTGCCCAAAACAATCGATAATGACCTCGAAGCAACTGACCAGACTTTCGGGCATGACTCGGCAGTTTTTGTTGTGTCGGAAGCTCTTGACCGACTGCATACCACCGCTTCTTCACATCACCGTGTGATGGTTATTGAAGTTATGGGACGTTATGCCGGCTGGATCGCTCTTCATGGCGGAATGGCTGGCGGCGCCGATATTATCCTTCTGCCTGAGTTTCCTTTTGAATGGGACGCTATCTATAATAAGGTGCTCCAGCGACATCTTCGCGGGAAAAGATTCAGCATTGTCTGCGTTGCAGAAGGGGCAAAACCTCGTGATGGTGAAATGGTAGTGAAAGACACTGATATTAAAAGAACTGATCCGGTTCAGCTTGGCGGTGTAGGTGAACTCGTTGCCAAAAATATCACTGAAAATACAAACCTCGAAACAAGGGTTACGGTTCTCGGACATTTACAGCGCGGCGGAAGCCCAACACCATACGACAGAATTCTTTCAACCAAATTTGGAACTTACGCGGTTGAAATGGCAATCAATAAACAATTTGGTGAAATGGTATCCAAAAAAGGAAGCCTTATTACCAGTGTAAAAATTGAAGACGCTATAGCCAAACAGAAACTGGTAACTCCAGAACATCAGGCTGTAAAGGCATGTCAGGCAGTTGGCGTTACTTTTGGCACAAATGAACTCTGATATTTAAGAGTCGGAATATATATTTCTAAATTTCACATTAGAGGAAAACATTTTCATATTATGGAAATGATTTTCCTCTTTTTTTATTAATTCCTGCTGATTATTTTTATTCCCGTAATCTGGCAAGCCGGAAATAATGAGGAATTACCTCCTCCGCGACGGATAAAAATGACGAATTACGAATTAGCTTTCCCGGGAATATTTTTTTGAATCGAATCTGCTTTGGAGCAACAGCATTATTGCGGAACGTCCCTCCCGGGTCGTTAAGAACAAAAAAATACAGTAAGATCCCTGCAGGGGGGATCAGCAGAGTTTAGCTAAGAAAAACTACAATCTAAATAGTCGCCGAATATTTTGCCATTTTGCGTAGAATTTCACTCCTTACGGAATACTCATAGGACAGGCACTCGTTATCGTACTCGAAAAATTCGACAGAGAAACATAAAGCCGAGAACGATTACGAGAACGTTTTTTTTCTGAATTTCTTTTTGGTTCCGGCTTTGCCAGCTTAGGCTCTTATCACCACGCTAACGCCAACATGTTGAGGATAATCCGGGGAGCAAAATTTGTCAAAAAGCCCGCTAATAACATGTTGCCGATAATCAGGCCGCGATTCAAAATTCATAAACCGGTTGAGCCGGAATTTTAATATTGTACTAACCGCCCCCACGGGGAATTCCCTGCGTGAACACCCCGTGGCTATTAGGTTTAACCCCATTAGGGGGATTTTCCTCAGCTTTGCCTGGGGAAAAATTAGACTCTTAGATAATTGCCATCCCCATTATTTTGCTTTCTGATAACCTTCAAGGAAATTGGATATATAATTTAATTCCTTGAAATATTTCAGCCTTTTTTCCGAATTTTCAAGATTTTCTTTTCTAAATTCTTCATCGGTCAAACCGGCAACAATTTTTTCTTTTATCTCAGCAATATCCAGAGGATCAAACATAAATCGCGCATCGCCGACAGTATCAGGCAGTGAAGTGACATTTGAGCAGATTACCGGCGCTCCATATCTGAAAGCCTCATATAATGGCCCGCTTCCCGCTTCATATAATGTGGGAATTACCACAAGCGCAGCCGATTTATACAACCCTATAAGATCTTTTTCCGGAACCATACCTGCAAAAATCAATCTCTCCCCTGAACCTTTCTCCATGGCGAAATTGATTAATTCCCTGTGATAATCTGTCTTATTGCCTGTGCAAACAAGCTGCAGTTCCATGTTATCAATTTTTGAAAAAGCCTCAATCAGCGACTTATGATTTTTGTGCGGCCATGTAGCAGCGGGATAAAGAAGAAACTTTCCTTTTATGCCATATTTGTCCCTGAGTTCGGGGGCGGAAGTAAATTCATTTTCACTGAACCAGTTTTCACCTATCGGTGGGGGCGCGACCGTCACCCTGTTATCATCCGTTTCAAAAAATTTGCGAATATCTTTTTTTACATGATCGAAAGAAACAAAAATATGATCCGCCCGGTCAATTGCCTTTTTTACATTTATCGCCCTGTGCATTCTCTCCTTAGAATCAAAAAATTGCGGAAAGTGCAGCTCCTGAACATCATGCATAGTAATAATTACAGGGAGACCGAAGTCATAGACCGGTGAATACTGCATCGGGACATGGAAGAGATCGGCTCCGCTTTTTTCAACCTTTTTATAAGGATTAAGTAAGGAGGCGAGTTTCCTGAGGAAAGATAATTTATCCCCCCCCTTTTCCAGATAACCACTGTAATTAAACCATAAATCATAAAAAAGATATGATAACATCAGTCTGATTTTTACAATTTTCGATGAACGGTTTATCCTTACCGGAATGACTTTTTCATTATTAACTAATGTTTCGAGGTATTCCTTCTGATCATCTGAATAAACCAGGTAGAGTTTTTCTATTTCATCGGAACCAAGAAGCAGTTTCAGAACACCTACCGAATAGGTGAAAATGCCCCCTGCCTTGATAGCAGTATGGTGTATATAAAAAGCCGGTTTCATCAATGCCTGTAAAAATTATTACTGTAAAATAGATATTTTTCAAAACCTGATTATAGTGAAAACATTACATAAAAACGAATTTTTGAAAGACTGTTCAGAAAATGAACTACAAAACTCCGGCAGAAATTAAATTCTACGCAAAATGGCAAAATTTCAATTAACTATTAATAACGTACAATGAACAATTCAAAAGACAATTGATAAATACTCCATGAGCTCAAAAATTTTTCGTAAAAAGGTGATTTTTTTTAATACGTTAAATTCTCTCTTAAAAAACAAAGCCCCTTATTCTTTAATCTTTCAACCTTAACAGCAATGACAAACCCTCAAAAATTTGAACTTTATTGCCTTTTTTTACCGGGGCATTATTTCCCGCGAATTTTGCTCTTGGACGCAGAAAAAACAGGATTACCAGGATAAGAAAGATGGTCAGGATGTTTTAATAAAAAAAAACTGAATCATTTTTTAATTATCAATTGTCAATTATCAATTATCAATTAACTTACTTTCCACTTCCGGCTAAACCAGTTTATGTTAAAGATGATTTGTCTAAAAATTCATTTTGGTTCTAAGCGGGGAAATACCAATAATTACTCTTCCGGCATCACATCCCAAAAGCTAAATAAAACATTTAAAAATCATGATCCCGTTTAAAAAGTTTAAAGAAATAATTTCTTAAATTTGTATGATGTAATAAACGAAAGGATGTTAAAATGAGTAAAATTACAAAAGAAAATGTTTACAATTCATTAAAAAGGGTTAACGATCCCGATCTTCACAAAGACCTTGTGACACTTAATATGATCAAAGATGTTAAAGTTGAAGGAAATACAGTTGAAGTGACTGTTGAACTTACCACTCCGGCATGTCCTCTGAAAGATAAAATAAAAGATGACTGTATAAAGGAAATAAAAAATGACGCGCCCGAAGCGGATGTAAAGGTTAATCTGACCGCAAGGGTACAGGGTAAATCTGTTTCCGGTATGGAATCAATTATGCCCGGGGTAAAAAATACAATCGCTGTCGCCTCAGGCAAAGGGGGCGTAGGTAAAAGCACCGTGGCTGTGAACCTTGCCGTAGCCCTCGCACAGGAAGGGGCTAAAGTCGGTCTTATCGACGCCGATATTTATGGTCCGAGTATTCCTCTTATGCTTGGAGTGAAAGGGAAACCGAAAATTTACCAGGATGGTGTAACAAACAAAATGCTTCCTCTCGAAAACTATGGAATCAAACTTATGTCGCTGGGATTTATGATCGATGATGATAATCCTGTCATCTGGCGCGGTCCAATGGCGAGCGGAGCGGTAAAACAATTTATGTCCGATGTTGAATGGGGAGAACTTGACTACCTCTTTTTCGACCTCCCTCCCGGAACCGGAGATATTCAGTTGACGCTTGTTCAGACAATCCCCCTTACCGGCTCGGTAATTGTGACAACTCCCCAGGAAGTCAGCCTTATTGACGCGCGCAAAGGATTAAAAATGTTTTCAAGAGTTAATGTTCCTGTATTTGGTATCGTCGAAAATATGAGCTACTTCATAGCTCCTGATACCAAAAACCGCTATGAAATATTTGGCGCCGGAGGTGGTGAAAAACTGGCAACCCAGCTCGACAGCACATTTCTTGGCGGCATTCCGATCGATCCGAGAATTTGTGAAGGGGGCGACAAAGGTAAACCTATTGTTTATGATCTTCCTGATACGGAATATTCTGAAATCATTCGCAGCATCGCGAGAAACCTCGCGGCCCAGGTAAGTATAAAAAACCTTGAAGCAAAATCGAATGATATTGAGATTGAAATGTAATAAAATGAATAACGGGAGTAATAATGGAAAATGAAATGTTCGGTAAAGTTGACGCGGCTCTTCAGACTATCCGCCCATATCTTCAGGCCGACGGCGGCGATGTGGAACTTGTAAATGTATCGAAAGAAGGTATAGTTGAAGTACGTTTGACCGGAGCGTGTGTAGGCTGTCCGATGTCGCAGATGACCCTGCGCGCCGGAGTTGAAAGGGCTCTTATGAAAGAAGTGCCCGGAATTAAAAGGGTTGAGTCGGTATCCTGATATCTCCCTTTTATTTAAAGTGAATTTATTAATTAAAACGGAATAAATATGCGTAAAATGGTAGTAGCAGGCAACTGGAAGATGAACAACGATCTTGGCGGTTCAGTTGCCCTGATATCCGACTTGTTAAAATCGCTTCAGGATGTGAAAACCGAAACTGGTGTGATAATTTGCCCCCCTTTCACTTCACTCGAAAGCGCGGGAACACTTCTGAAAAATTCAACCGTAAAACTTGGCGCGCAGAATATGTGTTCTGAGGATAGCGGGGCCTTCACAGGTGAAATTTCAGCCGGTATGCTTAAAAGTGTCGGGTGTGAATATGTGATTCTTGGTCACTCCGAAAGAAGAACAATATTTAATGAACCGGATGAACTGATTAACAAAAAAGTAAAAAAAGCGCTTGATAGCGGACTTTATCCAATATTCTGTATAGGCGAAACTCTCGAAGAAAGAGAAAGCGGCACAACAAAAGATGTTGTCGAAAAACAGATTCGGGGAGGCCTGAAGGGTGTAACTGAAGCTGAACTGGCAAATATTATAGTTGCTTATGAACCTGTATGGGCAATAGGAACCGGTAAAACAGCCACACCCGGGCAGGCTCAGGAAGTCCACGCTTTTATCCGTTCTCTTATTACTGAACTTTATAGCGCCGAAACAGCCGATAATCTCACAATCCAGTATGGCGGCAGTGTTAAACCGGCCAACGCTAAAGAGCTGCTTTCCCAGCCTGATATTGATGGCGCGCTTGTTGGCGGCGCATGCCTTAAAGCAGATTCATTCACTGATATTATTAAATCTGCCTGAGTTTATGTACTCGAAACAACTGAGAGTCAATTTTTTTGACGCCGATCCGGGAGGAATTCTTTTCTTCGCAAACTTTTACAGGCTTGCTCACCAGGTTTATGAAGAATTCCTCTCCGATCCATCTCTTTCACGCCATTATTTTTATGATGATAAATACCTTATACCCCTCATTCACAGTGAGGCCGACTATCAGTCCCCTGTCCGGCCCGGCGAAATTGTCACTATAAATATGGTTGCCAGCCAGGTAAGGCAGAGCAGTTTTGAACTGACATTCAGCTTTTTTAATGAAAAGGGAAATCCCTTGGCGATGGTAAAAACTGTCCAGCTTTTTGTGTTGAGAGAATCAATGGAAAAGACGGCCATTCCCGATGAGGTAAGAAAACTGCTTTTATCTATCGCAGGTGAATAATTTTCGTATCCTGGTATAATCAGGTTTTCCTGTTTCGAGAAGAGGAAGTTCATCCGAAAAAATGATTTTTTGAGGATATTCAATAGTCTTCAGCAATTGTTTCATCTTTTCTTTAATTTTTGAAGTATTCCCGGGCTCAGCAATAATCAGAGCTCCCGGCGCCTCCCCCCATTCATCATCCTTTATCGGCAAAACAAAACAATCCTTCACCCCATTAACTGAAATAATTTTTTCACGGATAGCTGCCGCCGATAGATTTTCTCCTCCCGATATTATCAAATCACTCCTTCTTCCGGTCATCTCAAGAAAACCCTTTGTATCAATTCTGCCTCTGTCTCCGGTAAGATAATATTTGCCGGAAAACCTGGAGTCGGTAAGTTCCCGGTTCTTCAGATATCCCTTAAAGAGAGATGTGGAGCGCACCGCGATTTCACCTGTTCCTTCTTTATCGGCATTTATAATTTTAACGAGGTTATCGGCAATCGGCTTACCGGTTCTCGCCGGATTATTTTTCAATTCTTCAGTCTTGTTTATTACCACCATGGAGCCTGTTTCAGTTGAACCGTAGGTCAGAACAACTGGCCATCCTTTGTTAATCATATCGGCGATAAAATCTTTTTCCGCCGGTCCCCCTCCCAGGAAAAGGCATTTAAGTTTTTTACCCGGTTTTATTCCCATTCTGTCAAGTCTTTTTAACATTGTAGGTACAAGTGAAATAAATTGCGGGTCATATTTTTGTATATATTTCGCGATGGTATCAGTATCATAAGAATCGGGAACAATAATACTCCCCCCCGAAATTAAAGCGCGGGTGAAAATAGCGAATCCCCCGATATGATAAAAAGGAAGACTCGCCAGCCAACTGTCATTTTCTCCAAATGATATTTCACTATGCAAATTATTAACACTGCTGTATAAACTCCGGAATGAGTGTATTACTCCGGCAGGTTTTCCTGTGGCGCCGCTCGTATAAATAACCAGCGCATTATTATCCGGTTCAAAATTCTGGCGGCTTCTGTTATTGCCTTGGTGCATTTCAAAATTGGCAATAAGTTTTTGAAGAGGCAGGATAGTATTTTTTATCTCCGGAAGGGGCAGGTCACTTAAAATAAAGTCAGGATTTAGATGGGTAATAATGCTTGATATTTCTTCCTCCCCTTTTCGATGATTAAGGAGAACCGGCGTCATTCTCCCGTTCCAGAGGGCGGAAGCCGACACAATATGGTTCATTGGTTTATCGGTTAAAACTGCCGCGAGCCCGCTCCCTGGTTGATTATTTTTTAGCAGTTCCGATAATCTCAGGGAAATATCGTAGAATTCTTTAAAGGTATATGATATTTTATCCGATCTGATAAACATCCTGTCCGGTTCTGAAAAAGTTCTTTCCCTGAGCCAGTTAGAATTTTGCTTAACAAGCATCAGAATAATTCCCCCTCAATATTTTTATATATAAATTCGGCGGGATTATCATCGAAAGAGTATTCATTATGGAAATCATTAGTCCACCTTAAATCGGGTGAAAGTCCGTGAACTGTTTCACCGGGAATCAAGCCCGCTATCAATTGCAGAGTCCTTCTTCCGATTACCGATTCGAGCGAAGAGGAAATCACAGGTATAATATTTTTTCTCCGCATCCTGCTGACAAGATTCAGCGTTTTATAAATTCCTCCGAGGACCATAGGTTTAATAATAAAATATTTTACCGCCCCTTCATTTAACATTCTTTCCGCTCCCCCTTCAATATAAACAGATTCATCCGCGGCAATGGGAAGAGGAGATTTTTCCGATATTCTTATCAGTTCTTCAATATTTTCAACAGGCTGCTCCACATATTCAATGTTATATTCTTTTAAGCGCTGTAAAATTGATAAACCGGAAGCGCCCCAGGTTGTATTTGCGTCAATCCTGAATTTTACCGATGGGTTTTCATAACTAAAATGTCCGATTATTTTTTCAAACTCGTCAACCTGCCCGTGTGAAACTTTCAGTTTTATTGTAGTGAAACCTTTTTTCAGAGCGCCTGTTATTGATCTGATTTTTGAATCCGGCGTTCCTGTTCCTATCGCTCTCGAACTTTGAAGCCTGCCGTTCAATTTTCGTTCAAAATAAACATCCGGATTTATACCTGATTGAAACGCCAGAGAAATCAATGCCTGTTCCAGTGAATAATAAAAAGAAGGAGAAAGCCTGGAAAAATTAAGCGTTTCTTTTAATTGATCTAATGAATCCGGAATACTTTTACCTGCTAAAGCAGCAAGATTTTTTTCCGCCTCTTTTTTTACATCCGCTATTTTTTCATGGCTGAAATTTGCGAGAGGAGACGCTTCACCATATCCCGCCAGCCCGCTTTCGGATGTAATTTTTACAATAACAATTTCTTTGTCCGAATATATAGTCCTCGCGTTGGAAAATGGTTTCTCCGGCTTTAACGTAAAACCTGCGTATTCGGCGCTTTGAATTTTCATAATACCAGTCCGGCAGCCAGCAGCAATCCGAAAATAGCTGAAAACTTGGCTGAAAGCTCAAGAGTTTTATTTAACTCCCTGCCGGAAAAAACATAAAGCATATAAATCAGTTTGCCCGCGAGCGGAATTGTGACCAACGGGAGAAATATGTAATAACTTTCTTCATGGAAAAAATAGATTACAGCCAGCGAAAAATAGGAAAGAATAATAAAAATAATAAATTCGTATCTGCTGAATGTATTGCCGAGCAGAACAGCCAGAGTTTTTTTGTTGTTTCTTTTATCTTCTTCACGGTCCCGGTAATTATTCACAACCAGAATATTTGTTATCAGCGCTCCTACCGGAACGGCCGCCCAGTAGATCAGCGGGGTGACCATACCTGTAATCAGGTAATAAGTGCCGATTGTGCCCACAAATCCAAAGAAAATAAACACAAAAAGATCACCCAGCCCGTGATAAGCGAGCGGCCAGGGTCCGCCTGTATATGAATACCCGGCAATCAGCGAAAGAACGCCGATAAGAAGAATTATCCACCCGCCGACATAAACAAGATAAAGTCCGAGTAGAAATGTAACCGTATAAAGAATTACTATTCCGTTTCTCATTTCTTTTGGCGTCAGCCATCCTTCAGCCAGCGCCCGCCGCGGACCAATTCTTCCCTTGGAATCGGAACCGGCAAGAAAATCATAAAGATCATTGATATAGTTTGTTCCTGTCTGTATGAATACTGAACAGACCAGGGCGACAATCGTCGCCGGCAAATTAATATATCCGTCATTATGCGCTGCTGCTGTCCCAATAATTACCGGTACAACAGAAGCAAGCAAAGTGCGGGGCCGGGCAGCCAGAATCCAGGCTTTCAATTTTGGTGATTTCATCTCTAAGGAACCCTGGGAAATTTTGAAAAGTCAGGTTTTCTTTTTTCATTATAAGCGTTTTTTCCTTCCTGAGCTTCTTCGCTCATGTAATAAAGCAGAGTCGCGTTTCCGGCAAGCTCCTGAATTCCTGTCTGACCATCCAGTTCGGCGTTGAAAGCCGATTTCAGCATACGGATTGCAAGGGGGCTTTTATCAAGTATATCTTTTGCCCACTCCACTCCTTCCTGCTCAAGCTGATCGACCGGAACAACTTTATTAACAAGCCCCATTTTTTCAGCTTCTTCGGCATTATACTGGCGGCAGAGATACCATATTTCGCGGGCCTTTTTCTGTCCGACAATCCTGGCCAGGTAACTTGACCCGAAACCGCCATCGAAACTGCCAACCTTCGGACCGGTCTGCCCGAAAACGGCGTTATCCGCGGCAATTGTCAAATCACAAACCACATGAAGCACATGCCCGCCCCCGATGGCGTATCCCGCGACAAGCGCGATAACAGGTTTGGGAATGCTGCGGATAAGTTTCTGCAAATCGAGCACATTTAGACGGGGAACGCCGTCAACTCCAACATAACCCTGGTCCCCTCTTATTTTCTGGTCGCCGCCCGAACAAAAAGCGTATTTACCATCTTTCGCGGGGCCGGCTCCCGTAAGCAATATCACACCAATTTCAGGGTCCTCCCTCGAATCGGCAAAAGCTTCATACATCTGAAGCACCGTTTCGGGGCGGAACGCGTTTCTTTTTTCGGGACGGTTAATTGTTATTTTCGCTATTCCATCCATTTTCTCATAGATAATGTCACTAAAATCTTTTACTCGTTTCCAGTTATATTCCATAATTTTTCCGTTTTTATTATCTAATATCAGAAATTAAAAATTGGTTCAATATTTCGGCAAATTTGTCCGGTTTTTCGTAATGAATATTATGCCCCGCCCCAGTGAAAAAGAATTTTTTATGAAGTGTTTTATTTATTTTCAACTCTTCATATAACTCACTGTATTTCCTGTCTTTTTCCCCCGCTAAAAGAAGCAGAGGGAATGGAAATTTTTTAATTGAGTCATGAAAATATGGCATCCTCCCGGCGCCAAATTTTATTAATGAAAGGGCGAGCCCCTCAGACGAATTATCTTTTTTACTATTTTTCAGTTTAGTGTAATCGGATTCAGGCAAAGATTTCAGACTTTCAAAAAGAGGCAGATTCATCCAGTACTCAACAAACCACTCTAATCCATTGTCAATTATTTGCCCGGCAAGCTCATTATCAGCGTGGATCCTGTTTTTCCTTTCCCCAGGGTCCATAATTCCCGCGCCGGCGTTTTCCAGAACAAGGCCTGAAATATTATCCGGGTATTTTCGGGCGTAAAGCAGGGCCGCTCTTCCCCCCATGGAATAACCATAAATTACAGGCCTGTTAACATAATTTCGCTCCAGCGTTTCATGGATCAATGCCGGCAATCTTTCAGGGGTATAATCTTCCTCATCCAAAGAAGCGCTCAACCCGTGTCCCGGCAGGTCAATCGCCGCGATATTGTATTTGGTATTAAGCCTTTCAGTTAGGAATTGGCAGTCGGAAGCTTTCCCGGTAAAACCATGCAGAAAAAGCATAGTCTTCTCAGTATTCTTAACCTCCCTGAAATAGATAAGGTTTAATTGTTTTTGTTTTCTAATCATCACTGAAGTCTGTTATTCCCAATGCCGGTTCCGCAAAATGTTTTACCTTTTCCCAAAAACCTTTTCTGATCAGTGAAGAAATAACCGGATCGGTTTTGATATGCAGAACAGAAAAGGTTTTTTTTCTAATCCCTGTGTTATAATACTGCTCCAGCTCCTTCCAGTTATTTATAGAATAAAAATCACCGCCAAAACCCCTGGTAACCGATTCAAAATCAAGATTTAGGGGTGTTTTAAAATATGTGTCAAAAAGTTTTTGATTTTTTGATATGGGAAGCATTTGAAAAATACCACCTCCCTCATTATCTATAAGAAAAATAATGACCGGTTTGCCTGAATTTCGGAGGGCCCACATTCCATTTATATCATGGAAAAAAGAGAGGTCGCCTGTAATTACTGAAAGTGGTTTTTCACTTTCAGCGGCCAGACCCGCCGCGGTTGAAATTAATCCGTCTATTCCGCTCGCCCCCCTGTTGGAAAAAATATAAATTCTTTTATCGGATGATTCCGCGAAAAAATCAATATCCCTTACAGGCATACTGTTGCCCGCGAATAGAATTGAGTCATCGGGAATAATTTTTATCACCTCCTGAACGATTCTTCCCTCAAAGGGAAATTCGGCGTCAAAAATGTGTTCTTTTTTAATCTTTCCAACCAGGTAGTCAAGTTCAGAAAACCTTTCGAGCCAGTTCATTCTCTGTTCCTGGTCATCAATAGCTGCAGAACTGATAACATTTTTCGAGAAATCGGCGGGAGTTGCCTGACAAATAATATCGGCGCTGTTGGAGGGATCTTTCCAGTCATTATAAGGGTTAACCAACACTTTAAATGCATCCGAACTGCGAAAGTAATTAAGTATCGCGGAAGAAACGGGAGCATTGCCAAACTGAAGTATTAGCCCGGGATTTAACGATTTTCTTACTTTGCCCGCCCTGAGGAACGCGGAGTGGTTAAATATTATATTCTTATATTTTTTCCCCATGAATCTGAACGGAGAATTCCCATCGGCGAGGAGTGGCATACCAAATTTTTGAGACATCTCTGAAACAGCTTCGATATCTTCTTTTTCATAATGCCCGGAACCGGTAAAAATAATACCATGCGAGGAGTTTGTTATCGCATTCATTACCCTCTCTTTTATCACCGCGGGACAGGCAAAAGGAATATGTCTAATCTCGATTGGTTCATCTTTATCCCGCTGTATCTTTTCAATTAAAGATGTATTTATTGTTTCTGTTTCACATTCCGGTTCAAGAGGCTTGCGGAAAGGAAAATTAAAATGAACCGGACCACGGTCGCGATAAAGAGCTGTTGAAATTAGTTCGCGTGTTGTTTTTATTAACTTATCAACCGAACTTAAAGTAAGCTCGGGAAGTCCGGCGTCCGCGAATTGCCTGATATGATTCGCGTATATATTATGCTGGTTGATAGTCTGGTTCGCACCGCAGTTTTGTAATTCGGAAGGTCTGTCCGCCGTGCAGACAAGAAGAGGGACCCTCTCGAAATACGCTTCAATCAGAGCCGGGTATAATTCAGCCACAGCGGTGCCCGATGTAGTGACGATGACAGTCAGTCCCCCGCTTTGCCGCGAAAGGCCGAGGGCAAAAAATCCGCTCGATCTTTCATCAACAATCACATGTTTTTTTATCTCTTTCGCTTCGGCGAAAGCCGCGGTTAAAGGAGTATTCCTTGATCCGGGGGAAATACAAACATTTTTTATCCCGGCTTTTACACATTCATTAACAAAGAGAGAAGTCCAGTAAATGTTTCTGTTTTTGTATTCCTTCACTTCATACTCCGATGCTGTTTAAAATTGGGTCCATTTTCAGTTCCGATTCCTCAAATTCCTTATCCGCATCAGAACCCGCGACAATACCGCAACCGGCAAATATAAATAATTTTTCACCTTTTAGTAAAGCCGAACGTATCGCGACCGAAAACAATGATGTATCATCAGCCGTAAGCCAGCCGATCATACCTGAATATAATCCTCGGCTGTATGATTCCGCGGCAGATAATATCTCCAGTGAATTTTCCCGGGGCAAACCGCATACAGCGGGAGTCGGGTGTAATTTACCCGCTATGCTGAGCGCCGTTTCACTTCCGTTTATTATTCCTCTTACAGGACTATGAAGATGCTGAATATTTTTTAATTTTTTTGTAAAAGGCCCTTCAATGCTTATTTGTCGCACCGAGTTTTGTGTCAGCGTCGATTTAATAAACTCTCTGACATAATAATGCTCATTCAAAATTTTCTCTGAATTTCTAAGTTCATCTTCTATTCTCTCCTCCTCCTCTCTGTTTTTTCCCCTTGGCGCTGATCCGGCAAGCGCGTCAGTATATATCCTGCCTCCTGAAGATGAAAGAAGAGTCTCCGGAGTAGCTCCGAAAAATATTGAGCTGTTTCTGGAAATAGCGAATGTATGACATTCGGGATAATCTTTTTGTAATTTGCCCAGCGCTGCTGAAATGTCAATATTTTTCTGCCTGTATTGTGAAAAACGGGAAAGAACAACTTTGGACGCCGCCTCATCCTGAATTTCTTTCAGGATTTTATCCATCGATTTTTTCCAGTCAGATTTCTGAATCATCGGATCAGATATTTTTTCTAAATAGGGCTGTTTCGCGTTTATCTCTTTTTTATTTCCCGTAAGGATTTTCTTTATCCATTTAAAATGCTCCCCCCAATTCCCTCCCTGCTGATAATTATATATTAACCTGCTTTTTCCATTTTCACGGATAAAAATAAACCTCGGAAGAATCCATTCCGAAAAGTGAAAGTCCGACCATATAGAATTATCCTCTCTTTTAAGGGGGAATTGCTCATACCCAAAAATCAGTGGGATATCGCCGGTATTATCGTTTCTTTTCAGCAGAGAAAAAGTTTTTTCTCTCCAGGCGACAAGCGCCCGCTGTTTTTTTTCTTCCGATGAAAAATATTCCGCTATTCCGGCAGCGAGAACAGACTTATTTTCAGCGGGCAAAGATGAAAAAAAAGAAAATTCCTCATTGCGGCAGACAATATCAAATAAATCTGTTAATTCGATTTCATCAATATCGAGAATCAGGCTCTGATATTTTTCTCCCTTCTCTTTGCCTGTTTTTTCAAATTCAATCTTCAGCAATTTTTCCAGATTGTCCAAAGTAATATCTTCTTCACAATTTGTTAACAATAATTTTAAAGATAAGGGTAATCATTAAAGTTTCAAATATGTATATTTAATTTTATTTTTTTAATCAACTTGCCGGTAATTTTAGACTTGACAATACGCAACATAGCAATAAATGGTAAAAATTATAACTGTAAAGTTAAAAAAAGCAGCCGGGCGCAAAGAATCAGGCTGCAAATTAAACGTGAGACCGGACTGGAACTGATAGTCCCCGATAAAACTGATATAAAAATCGCCGAACATTTTCTGAACGATCATCTAAGGTGGATTGAAAAGCATATATCAAAACTGGAAAACAGCGGTAAGTTTTATTTTCTGGGCGATGAAATTGATGTTGAGCATCAATATGATCTTTTCAACGTAAAACCGGTAATTAAACTGAGTAAAAAAAGACTGATAATAAGCTGCAATGATGAAAATATTGACAGAAAAAAGATATATGAAGAGTGGCTTATAGGAAATGCCCGTAAGTATCTTATCCACAGGGCAAACCTGCTTGCCGACAGACATGGATTTCGCTTTAATAAAATCGCTGTCCGAAGGCAAAGCTCACGCTGGGGAAGCTGTTCATCACGGGGAAATCTTTCATTTAATTACAAATTGATGAGAATGAGAAAAAAAGTAATCGATTATGTAATTGTTCATGAATTGTGCCATCTAAGGGAAATGAATCATTCGAAAAAATTCTGGAATCTTGTGGGCAATATATTACCTGATTATAAATCACTGAGAGCTGAATTAAAAAAATAAACCGGTATATATAACTAAAATGGCTAAACTGTTATCAAAACACAAAAACGCCCTTGAAATATGGAATAACCTGACAAAAGCTTACTATATGCTCCGAAAAGCGCAGGTTAAATTTATTTCAAAATACAAATTAACTGTTCCGCAGTTTGGGGTTCTTGAAGTTCTTATGCATTCAGGGCCGACCTCATTAAAGAATATCAGCAGGATGCTGATGGTTACCGGAGCAAACATTACATGTGTCGTAGATAATCTTGAAAAGGAGAACCTGGTTCAGAGAGTTCATTCAAACAATGACCGCAGAATTATTAATGCCGAACTCACTTCGAGAGGCAGAGAAAAAATGGAAAGTATCTTCCCCGATTATCTGAATCATATTTCAGAAGCGGTTTCATTTCTGCCCGATGAGGAACAAAAGCTTTTGAATAAAATATTGCAGAAGATTAAAACCGGAGATGAGGCCTGACAAACCTCATCTTCCAAAAAAAATTTTTATTTTATAAATACCATTGATATCCATTCATCCATCACTCTTGTCCGTGAATGGATAAGACCTTTATTCTCATAAAGCATTTTAATCTCTTTCTCATCCTCCCTCAGCAATCCCGAAAGAATCAATATTCCCTCTCTTTTCATCCTTTTGGAAACTTCACCCGGTAGTTCTTTGAGAATATGTTTATTAATATTTGCCAGTATTAAATCAAAACCGGTTTCAAATGTATCGCGCAGTTCACTCTTTTTTATTTCCATCTTATCTGTCACATCATTCAGTTGACTGTTTTCGATGCTGTTTAATATGCACCAGTCGTCAATATCTATTGCCAAAGCCTCTTCCGCGCCAAGCTTAAGGGCGGCAATGGCAAGAATTCCGGTTCCTGTTCCCACATCGAGCGCCCGCATTCCCGGTTTAACCACCTGCTCAAGTTCTTCGAGCGCCAGCCTTGTTGTCTGGTGTTCGCCTGTCCCGAAAGACATCTTCGGATCAAGTTCAATTACAATTTTATCGCCGGGATTTTTATAATCTTTAAAGGTAGGTTTAATTACAATTTTTTTCCCTATCTCCATAACTTTTAGTTTCGCTTCCCATTCCTTATTCCAGTCACGGTTTTGTATTACTTCCGTGTCCATGTGGTAATCTTCAATATCCCCGTCAGCTTTAAGCATATTCATTATTTTAACTACCAGGGCCATTTTCTCTTCCGTTTTTCCTGAGATATAAATTTTCAGATGATCATCATACTCAGTTATGCCGTCAAGATCGAACTGCCATAATATACCGCTGATATAATCGGGGTTATATGGCACAGTCGACAAACAAATTTCTGTATATTCCTGCATATTATCCTCCTGTTCCTGAAATAATATTACAAATTTTATCCTGTATTTTTCTCGCTTCTTTTGTCTGATCGTAAAAATTCTGCGTCATAATAGAGAAAACAATATCATCCCCGTCGGCATTTTTCGTATAACCCGAAAGAGCGCTCACCCCGCTCAGCGTGCCGGTTTTCGCGTGAAGTGTCTTATAAGCCGGACCATCTTTCATCCTGTTCTGAAGAGTGCCGTCAATTCCCGCGACAGGGAATGACTGATAAAGATAACGATATAATTCCGGCTTTTCATTATAAAACCAGGCAAGAATTCTTTCGAGCAGTTCAGTTGAAACAAGGTTATAATGTGAAACACCTGAGCCGTCAACGATTCTGTAATCTTCCGGATCCAAACCAATCAATGTTATCAGGCTGTCAACCATTTTAATGCCCTCCCCGGCCGAAGCTCTTTTTCTGCCGTTCTCACAGGCGAGGGCTCTCAGGCACATTTCGGCGCTGAGGTTGTCACTTTCCTTATTCAGGTTGGGTAAAATATCTGAAAGTTTTCTTTCAATGGTCATTATATGTTCAAGACTGTCTGGTTCTATTTCGAGTGTGTCAATTTCACCCGTAAATGAAATATTGAGATTGTTGAGGTGTTCCGCGGCGACGGTTAGGAAATAAAAAGCCGGGTTAAACAGGTTGATATGCGCTGTATCTTCCTCCTCAAGCCGGGACATATCACCACTGATAAAAAGGTTGTTCCCTCTTCTCATCCAGTCCCGTGAAATTGTAATATCGGAGGTATCGGCTGAAGTAGTGACAGCGGTATTGGTAAAACTGTAAAAGTCTGACCGGGGATAACATTCGGCAATCACCTTTTGTCCCGGCGCTGAAGGTCCGTAAACAACTTCAACACAGGCGTCATTTAAAATGAGAGGAGTCAGGTAAGGAAAATCAAATTCCGGATCGTCATCCCACATCCATCCTTTGCCCCAGAAAACCGAATCGAGCATTGACACATCGCCATAAATATTGCCGTTGATCTTTTTTATTCCTTTTTCCCCCAGGTAAAGCAGCATCGAATCGAGGTCAGTCACTGTAAAATCAGGATCACATCCACCCTTAAAGCAGATATCCCCGACTTCATCTCCATCAATCCCGGCATACATGGAAGTTTTAAACCTGTAGTCCGGCCCGAGGAAATATAATGCCGTCGCTGATGTTATTACCTTCATATTTGAGGCGGGATGAAGCAAAAGTTTTTCATTTAAACTGTATAGAACAGAATCGGCTGAGAGATTATATACCCTTACAGAAGCAATACATCTTTCAAAAAATTCATCATTCATTACACGGTTTAAATTTTCCTTAAGACCCGCGAAAGAAATAACGGGCAATAATAATATTAGTAATAATCTTTTCATTTGTCAGCTCCTGAAATAATTTCTTTCTCTGAATTCCACATTTAGTTCTTCAGTCGCGAGTTTTCTCGCCGCCGGAATATCAACTCCCTCGCAGGCGACAACCGATACAATAACTCTTGAATACTGTAAAGCGCTCCGAATAAATTTTATCATCTCGTCATATAAATTTTCAGGCACACCTGTCAGCCTGCTGTATTGTTCACGATCGGCGGAATTCAAACTGACCGAGACTGTGTCGATGAGTCCTTCCAGTTCCGGTGTAATATCTCTTTTGTTTAGAAAACTTCCATGACCATTGGTATTAAGTCTGGTTCTGCCCCCCTCTTTTTTAACATGGCGGGCAATTTCTTTTAATTCCTCCCATCTTAAGGTTGGTTCGCCATAACCGCAAAAAACTACTTCATCATAAATTGTCGGGTCACCGATTTCGTTGATATAATCTATCGCGGGTGGTTCGGCGGAACTTGCCATTTTCAGGTTGTGTCCCTTTATCACAGGATCGGTGGTTCTGCTGCAAAATACACATTTGCAGTTGCATCTGTTCGTGAGATTAATATAAAGTGAGTTACGTATTTTATATGTTTTATGTAATTCGGGCGCTTCCCCAATGCCAAAAAGTTTCCACGCGTTGAGTGATGTCGTTCTGCCGATATCTTCAGGGGAAAGACTGAATAATTCGGCAAGTTTTTCAGCATTAATTTTCACATACGCGGGCTCATTTCTTTTTCCCCGGTGAGGGACAGGGGTCATAAATGGAGAATCGGTTTCCAGAAGCAGGTTCTCAGGTTTTAGCTGAGTTACTATCTGGCGAAGCGACTCCCTGCTTTTGAATGTTATATTGCCGGTAAAGGAGATATAATGCCCCATATCAATAAGCTCCTTCGCGTCCCCGGCGCTTCCGGCGAAACAATGGAATTGAGCCCTGAGTCCCGTTTCCCTGTATTCACGGATAAAAGTCATCATATCTTCATTTGAATCCCTGTTATGAATTATAACGGGCAGGTCAAGTTCCAGAGCCAGATCAAGCTGCGTCCTGAAGGCTTTTTTTTGTATATCGGGAGGAGAATAATCATAATAGTAGTCCAGTCCTATTTCCCCGATAGCCACAACTTTTGGATGGGCGGCTAATTTCCTGATTTCATCAATTTCGCTGCCGCTCCATTCTTTTGTATCGTGAGGATGTATACCGGCGGCGGCATAGATCATATCAAATCTTTCGGCAAGCTTTATCGCCTGTTTTGATGTCTCAAGGTCTGTTCCCGGAATGAGAATGTAATCCACACCCGCGTCAAGGGCGTTTTGTATTACTGTTTCTATATCATTTTCAAAATTTTCGAAAAAAAGATGGCAATGTGTATCTATAAACATGTAAACTTCCTGAAAGTGAGTTATCGGCTTTTTTTTATGTTATTATCTCTCGGATTAAATTATTTTCTTTTACCCGGTAAAAATATCTGTGAATAACAAATTTAACGATTTTATCCATTCTTTTACATAGTTGTAAAAATGAAGTTATATTTATAAATGGAATTTTTATTTATGGAGCTTTGATAAAATGAAATTAAGCGGCGGACCTGCATCATTTAATATAAAGGTTATTCTTCTCTTACTCGGACTGGCTATAGCGGCCTCGACACTGATTTATACACAATACATAGTCGGGAAACTGCAGGAACGGGACCGGCAGATAGTGGAGCTTTACGCGGAAAGTTTTAATTATATTGCCGATTATGAAAACCGGGATACAGACCTAACATTTATTTTTGAAAATATTATCCAGCGAATTGATTTTCCCCTTATCCTCACAGACGCAAATGACCACGTACATCTGAACAGCAGAGGAGGGGGAATAAAAAACCTGGAGATTGATTCAACCCTCACTTTTGATAAAAAACTAGACTTTATCAATAAAAAAATCAGGGAACTTTCTGAAATCAATCCACCTATTCCTGTGACCTTTAACGATTCGCTCGTACTCAATAAAATTTATTATGGTGATTCTGAGATGGTGAAGCAATTGCGATATTATCCTTATCTGCAGATCATCTTTGCCCTTGCTTTTATTCTTATCGCCTACCTGGGATTCAGTTATCTTAAAAGAAGCGAGCAAAGTAATATTTGGGTAGGCATGGCAAAAGAGACGGCTCATCAGCTCGGCACACCATTATCCAGTTTGATGGGATGGACAGAAATACTGCAGATGCATCACGATAAATCGGATCGTGTGCTCGATGCTGTAGAAGAAATTAACAGCGATTTGACAAGATTAAATAAAGTTGCGCAGCGTTTTTCCAAGATAGGTTCAAAACCGGAGCTTAAGCAGAAAAATATCTACGACGCCTTGCAAAGGGTTATAAATTATTTCCAGAGACGCCTGCCCCAGACAGGTAAGACAGTCGACCTTACCCTGACAGGCAATGAAGATCTCTCCGCCAAAATAAATATTGAACTTTTTGAATGGGTAATTGAAAATCTGACTAAAAATGCCCTCGACGCTATCGAAAATAAAAACGGGCTGATTGAATATAACATAACTGAATCCAATAAATATATTGAAATTGAGGTCAGTGATAATGGGAAAGGTATTGATCTGAAAAAGCGGCGCGATATTTTCCGACCCGGCTACAGCACAAAAAGAAGAGGCTGGGGACTCGGGCTAAGCCTCTCTAAAAGAATTATTGAAGATTATCATGACGGTAAAATTTTCGTAAAACATTCCGTGCTGGAAGAAGGAACCATTTTCAAAATAATGCTGCGAAAAGAAAATGAATGATAACATCATGGAGTAAATAACATTTTAATTGATAATTGACAATTAAAAGATGACTCCTGTTTTTGGATTGTGTTAAATTACCCCGTTAATACTTTTCTTCATTCTTTTCCGCATTCATCTGCAAATGTCTCCGGAAAAATTACTCTTTTGGATAAGGTTACTGAGGTTTGATTTTTTTGGGTGGTTAACTCTGCTACTAACCCCACTTCCGCGCGAGGTGCCTTAAGTATTTAAAATACAACAACTTAAATTTTGAGGCACTACACAAATCGTCTCACTTTTTTATTATGCGATGATTTTAGTATTTGGTAGGTTTTTGTAATCTATTGATAGCAAGTCGTAGATTTTAGTATGTACATCTTCCGGTATACCAGGTTTTCGCAGGTGGATTACTGCTCCTTTTGTCGTAGGCAGTATTATGGTGGAGTACGTATGGGTGGATACTACTCTTTTTATCGTATCCCAGCATCTGTAAAATCCTTTCATGCGCAGAGTATATTCAATAGAATGAAGCAGGTGGTAAGCAAGTATGGTTATGAAAATATGACCGTCAACCCTTTTTTCTTTTTGATGATAGTTTGGTCTTAATCCAAGATCACTTTTAAGGTTTCTAAATGCTTTTTCAACCAGCGTCAGCATCATATATGTATTCCAGATCTGATCATCAGTCAGATCCTTTCTATTTGTCTTGAGCAGGTAATTTCCCTCTAACTGTATTCTTTTTTCTATTTTTTCATCCAGTGGTTCCCATTCAAGACGAGGCCTTTCTATTTTGGCAGTTATATTCCCATATTTTTCTGTCAGTCTCTTAAGTTCCTTTTCCACCTTTATATAGCTTATCGCAAATGAATCTGATTTTTCCTTCAGTTTTTTCAGTGAATTTGATTTTCTGCGATCAGTAGTATCATTTTCGTATTGAAAAGTAAATGGAATGTATTCTATTTCATAAAATTGCGCTGCTTTTGAATGTTTTTCTTTTATTCTTCCTATTGCTCTTTCAACTGCCGCCGGATCGTTCTTTTTCCCCTCATTGACCAGCTTCTCCAGTTTTTGCATCGCATCTTCTAATTTCTCTTCCGCCTGATTTCTCATTGATTCTTCTTTTGCCCGTCTTCCCTTGCTTTTGCATAGAAGATAGACAATATCTTCTTCCTGCTTAAGTGATATTTCCACCTCATTTTTTGTTTTTTCTTTCCGTAATTTCCGGAATTCTCTATTACTAAAATCCTCTGCCAGTAATGACTCTTCTGATGATCGGGTGGCTACTATATATTTAAGCTGCTTTGATTCTATCAGTTCCAGGTTATCTTTACTTGCTACACCTCTGTCAAAGATGATTGTCGGCATTTCCTTTTCAAGCATTTCTTCTTCGAGTTTTTCCAGAATTATTTCCAGAGATCCCGTATCGCTCATTTTACCGTTGAATGTTAAATGCTTTCTTACAAATCCCTCCCGATCCAGTACAAGCGCTACAACTACCTGTGGACAATCATTCCTTTTTTCTTTCTGATTTCCCTTGTACTCCGCCTTTGGATTTCCTTTGCATCCCCCTTCGAAATATGTATTGGTCAGATCATATAAATATACCGCATTATCCAAACCAAATAATGTTGATGCTTTTTTATATAGTCCTTCCTCAATTCTTTTATGGCTTTTCAACAGTTTATCTGATATTCTGTAAAATCTGTCCGAAGAATATTCCTCGGCGTTTCTCTCTATGATATCTGCCGATGCTGTAGTTCTTATCCACAATGGTATCGCATTTTCACTACTTCCTGCTATCAGACGATTTAGTATTGTTATCTCCGCATTGTTCTGTTCGGCCTGACTAAAGCCACAGGATGATAATACCTCGGGGAAACCGGTTCTTTTCCAAAACGTGTCTCCTATTAGCAATGGGCCAAGTATTCTGTCCAGACCATGCTCGACGCCATCAACAAATACTTCCGCTACTTGATAATCCTGGTTTGTTTGTTGTAATGGAACTGCCTGTTTTCTTTGCGAATTCCACTTTCCGTCTGTCTGGATTTTTTTTATAATCTTTTCTGCATATTCTACAACCTCCCCGGAAAAGAAAAGGGAGGTCTGACCAAGTAATTTTTGTTCTACTGCTTCGGCGACTTCTTTTCTGAGGTTATCAGGAAGGGGAAAGTTGGTTCCAAGAGAGATAATTATTTTTTGTCGTACTTTATTATTTTCCCGTGTGTTTTCTACGAGTTGGAGAACAGGTTTATTGGAATGTGGTGATTTCTTTTTTCTGAAAAACATGAACCTTACCTGGTTAAAATGCTATAGTTAATATAGGGAATAATTGCGATAATGTCAAATAAAACGCTACAAACTCAGCCCCTTATACAGGCACTACATTCGCACTCTAAAATCATAACTTATTGTAATTAAACATGTTATGATTTTACCAAATTACAGGCATTTGTTAACTCATTGTTTTATACTGAGTTACAGTAATGCATTTTTCTGTACTTTTTTTATCGCGCGGAACCGAGGCTAAGGTTAAAAATAAAGAATAAGGTTTTTTACTTTGCATGAATTCGTCATTCGTAATTCGTCATTCGTAATTCGTAATTTCTTTCGTGGGATTTTGTGTTTTAGTGATTTGGCGGCGTTGCTTCAGCAATATTTTTACTCTTGGAGTTACTTAATAATTTAAATTATTCATTATTAATTATTAATTATTAATTGAAATTTCCTGCCTTTTTACGCAAAGTTTAGAGCTAATGGAATAATCTGCCAGAGCCGGAAACAATGCGCCAGTCAGGCAGACTCAGGAAATTGAAATCAATAAAGCTCACTCATTTTTGCGAGGGAGAATATATTGTTTTTTAAATCGGGCATATAATATTCATCCGTAAGTTCAACAGGAATTATTTCGGCAGTTTCAAAATCGAAGCGCCCGATTTTTTTTCTGCTTCCATCGGGCAGGAAATTTTTTGTGTTTATTTTAAATACTACTTCCTTTTCGATATGTTCATACCTTATTGCCGCGATAAGATATTCATTCCTGAACTTTATTACCCACCAGGCTCCCTCATCCGCAATTCTCCAGTATATTATTTCACCATTAAAAATTATTTCACTCACCCCCGAATATATATCTTCAAGAATATTATAAAAGTCGTTAAATCTCCTGTCATTTTTCCATTTCAGATTTTCATCCCTGACATTCGACTGGTAAAGCCCGAATGATCTGTCCTGAAAACCGATCACCTCATATTTAGGTCTTCTTGCTTCCCCGGCGCTTATAAATCTCGACATAAAGTGACGCAGCTTCAATTGTTCCGGGTTCAGCATTTCAATTAACGGTTTTCCCCAGATATGGGGATTGCCGGTATCGTGAGTATCTATTGCATAAACGATGGAAAACTTGTGCTCATTCTTTTTATTGTATTTAAGCAGTTTTTCATTTATTTCAAAACTTTTCTCCAGATGCGCCTTATCAATTTTATCAAACATATCGCTTCCGAGCATAAGATCAAACCCGGTGTTGGCATATACCTCAAGTTCGCTCCCCATCCGTTCCGCGAAACTTCCAATATAAGGTTTACCTTCCTTCGATTTTTGAATACATCTTTGCAGAATTTCGGGGGCCGGTCTGTCTGTAAGAGGATTCCCCGCCTCATCAACCGAATCAAAAATATGGTCAACTGAATCATACCGTACAAAATCAAATCCAAACTTATCGCGCCATTTTGAAAAGATATCACAGAAAAAATCGGTCCCTCTTCCATCTTCAGTTATCCTTTCGGACGTTCCGATATTATCATAAAATTTAATCGGCGTAAGTATATGAAAAGCATGGCCGCTCTGATCCTCTCCGCAATTATCGGGATAATTGAACATGGCGTAATTCCCCTGCCCGTTATACCCTTTAAATATTGGTATGCCGATACCATTCCAGGTATGACTCGGAATTGTCCAATATCCTTTTCTTATCAGCATTACAACAAGAGAAGAAAAGAGTTCCTCCTTTTTCAGTTTTGATTCCCGGCTTTCTGAATCATATTGCTCAATATCTGAAATATCATATTCCTCAAGGAGGCCCGCGATTATTTCTTTTATCTCATTTACTATTTCTTCCTGCTTCTCTTTTCTGAGCATGTTAACCATACTGATATTATCAGCGAGGTTTTCTCTCGACTCATCAAGTTTTATCCATCTGAAGAGTTCGGGATATTTAAGCACGGGTATAGAATATTGAGCGGTGTGAGGCTCAAGATCAAACCCGACAGTTTTCCCGAGCAGATGAGCCGCCTCAACAAAAGCCGCCAGTTGCATTTCACCGGTAAAACCTCTTTTTTCCAGTGAATAATCGATCACCGAAGGAGCAAGTGATTCAAGACTCCTGACGCAATAAGTATTCTGAAAATCATATTGTGTGAATGGGGAAAGATGTATGGCATTAGCCCTGATAAGAGGCAGCAGCCTGGCCGAGGTCATGAAATTCCCTGTCTCTATTCCTTTTCCGGTTGCCTTGGGATTTATAAAACAAAAGTCATAATCCACCATCCAGTTAGACCAGTTATACCCCGCGACAGGACTGTTAATTTTTCTTCCCCCAGCCAGTAAAATATAAAACCACGCTATCTCACCGGTGGAAAGATCAAGCATGTCCGAACAGCTTCCCGGTAAATATCCTCTCCGGCTGTAACGGTTATATAATCCTGTCCCCCTTTTTTGTTCTTCAGGAGTTATTGTTAAAAATTCCGCTAATTTTTCCCAGTGATTCTTCTTCATTATGATATCCTACGAAACAAAATACCAGATTTGCGCAACTACCAGGCAAAGCACAATTCCCATTATTACCGGAAGGAGTGTAGAAATCACAGTCCATTTTATACTGCCTGTCTCTTTATAAATTGTATATATCGTTGTGGAACATGGATTATGGAGCAAACTGAAAAGCATAAGATTAATACCTGTAAGTGTTGTCCATCCTCCCGCGTGAAGAATATTTGCGGTATCGGTAATCGAATCAAGCTCGAACATTACACCTGCTCCTTCACCTATACCTGATAGTCCCGCGCTTAATACTGTAAGCATAAGCACTGTGGGAATGACAATTTCATTGGCCGGAATCGCGATAATATAGGCAAGAATAATTACTCCGTTTAGTCCGAGAAAAAGTCCGACAGGATTTGTCCGGTTTATAAAATACTCCGCGAGACTGATATTATCTAACGTAATATTAGAGACAGCCCAGATAAGCATACCCGCGGGCACGGCAAAAACAATCGCCCTCCAGAGCACAAAAATGGTCCGGTCAATAAGTGAGGTGTATAAAGTCTGTAAAATTCTCGGCGGCCTGTATGGAGGCAGCTCCAGACTGAAAGCGGAAGTCTCTCCTTTCAATACCGTCTTTGACAAGCCCCATGAAACAACCAGACTGAGCGCAATCCCAAAGATCGCGACAAACACCACTGCGCCTGCTGAAACCAGCCCGGCAATATGTGCCGGAACGAGGGATCCGAGAAATATTGAAGCGATAAGTATCTGGGTGGGCCAGCGTCCGTTACAAAGTGAGAAATTATTTGTTATTATCGCTATGAGACGTTCACGAGGACTGTCGATAACACGCGCGGCCACAACTCCCGCGGCATTACATCCGAATCCCATACTCATTGTGAGCGCCTGTTTTCCATGCGCCCCGACTTTACGAAATAATCCATCCATATTAAATGACACACGGGGCAGATAGCCAAAATCTTCAAGCAGTGTATACATCGGGAAAAAAATCGCCATTGGAGGGAGCATCACCGCTATTACCCAGGCCATCGCAAGATAAGCGCCATCAATTAAAAGTCCGTCCAGCCATGCCGGAAGCCCGATATAGGCTGCTAACTCCTTAAGCAGCGGATGTCCGTTATCAAGCAACAGCGACGCGAGCATTCCGGAAGGATAATTGGCTCCTTCCACAGTAAGCCAGAAAACAAAAGCCAGCAGCATGAACATAATCGGGAATCCAAGCCACCTGCTCGTAACTATTTTATCGAGCGTGAGATCAAAGTTTTTAACTCCGGAAACCTTTCTCCGGCTGACAACCTTTGAAGATATATTCGCCGCCTCGGAATATATAGATTCCATTATGATGTCGTTGAAATTCTCGCCGGTTTCCCAACGAAGGTTATTTGCTTCCGTAAGAATATCTTCACGAAGATTTTTTACTTTATCCATTCATTCCCTCCGTGGAAAATTCACGTTCAACAGTTTTTTCATCATGTTTATTCTGCGACAGATTGCCAAGCTCGCCGCTTCTTACCGCCTCTCTCAGGCTTTGATCACCCTCCAGGAGCCTGATGGCTACCCATCTTTTATTGGGAAGCCCAGGAAAAACCGCGTCAATTCTTTCAATCAGCCTGTTTATATGCTCTTCATAGGCTCCTGCCGCCCGTTTAAGCCGGAAAGGCCTGCATACATATTCACCCGAAGCCACCTGGTAAATATATTTCAGCAATTCATCCATCCCCTCTTTCTGTCTTGCCGCCGCCGGAACCACCGGAATTCCCAGTTCTTTTGATAGTCTTCTGGAATCTACTTCAATTCCGTGCCGCTCCGCCTCATCAATAAGATTGAGGCATAAAACAGCCCTGTCGGTAATTTCCAGCACCTGAAGAACAAGATTCAAATTTCTTTCAAGCCTGGTGGCGTCAACGACAATAACTGTCACGTCAGGCTGACCAAACAATATAAAATCTCTCGCTACTTCTTCATCGGCGCTGGTTGAAAGGAGAGAATAGGTTCCGGGAAGGTCCACAATTTTAAAACGTTTTGTATTATAAATGAAGGCTCCCTCGGCGCGTGTGACCGTTTTCCCCGGCCAGTTGCCCGTATGTTGTCTTAAACCTGTAAGATTATTAAATACGGTGCTTTTCCCTGTATTAGGATTGCCGGCCAGCGCAACAACATAATCGAGGTTGTCTATATTTATTCCAAGTTTTATTAACCCGCCCCTTTCGGCAACGGGGCAGTTTTCGCAATTTTTATTCAGGTTTTCAGCCATTTTTTGCCCCCTCCTCATTAATAAAAATCTTTGATGATTGATCTTTCCTGAGGGCAATAAGTGTATTCCTGATATTATAGGCTACCGGATCACCTGAAACACTCGCGAGTTCGGCTTTGATCTCCGCTCCCGGCACAATACCAAGATCCATCAGGCGTCTTCTCTGTCTGCCTCTGCATGATCTCGAAATACCGGCTATGATTCCCTTTTCACCTTTATTAAGTTCTGAGAGAACTCTGCTGTATTTTGGCTTTTTAATTTTTTCAATTTTTTTCACGGTAATATTCGCGGCCAGAATATTGGCCAGAATGATTTCCTCATCGTTAGCGATAATTATTATCCTGTTCGCGCTTTTTTCAAGAATTTGAATTTCAATTCCGGGGAAAAGACCGAATGCCACAAGCTGGGAATAAACCACCGGGGGCTCATCTTCAATATGAACAATTCTGGCAAAAGAACCTTCCTCACTTTCAGTAAGTGAAACACCTTTTTTCTCAAACATCCTTCCGGTGCTTGTCGGAATAGGATCACCATGCGGGTCTCTGACGGGATTGCCTATTTTTGCCGCTATTCTTTCAAGTTCTTCACTATTTACATGATGCTCCATTTTTTCAGCTTCCTGGTGCCAGCTTGTTTCGGGCAGACTGGTTTCTTCGGCGAAATACTGTTCGAGCAAACGGTGTGTTCTTATTATTCTGAGGGCGTGAATTCTGCCCTCAGCGCTCAGACTGATATCCTTTATTTCCCCTCCAATCAATCCCCTGGATTGTAAAATATTTACAATTTCCGAAGCTTTATCTGTTTTAATTCCGAGATTTCCGGCAATGCCCTCTATATTACAGGGGTCCCCGTCATACTCGCAATTATATATATATTTTAACGCATCTTCAATTTCGATACGTTTTCTGTCTGCTTTTTCCTTTCTGAATTTGTAGCCGGTTCCCGCGGTAATATATATAACCATCGCCAGCAAAATGATCAGAAGGATAACAATTATCGCGTTCATTTTTTATCCTTTCTTTGATGTAACAAATATACATTTGCACATTTTTTCACTGAGCGTAACCTCCTTATTGTCGATAAGAAGTGTCACCGAATTATCAAAACTCAGTTTTTTTACAGTCGTTATTGATTCATCAAGTTTCAGCCCCAGGCCGGAGAAATATCTCATGATTTCGTTGGACTTGGCGGAAACTCTGACAATCTTATAGTCGCCCGGAAAATTACAATTCCCCAGCTCAATTTGTTCAGGCATTTCGGGCAGTTTACCATCCGCGTCCGGGATAGGCGCTCCATGCGGATCAAAACTTGGGAAATCAAGATACTGGTCTATTTTATCTATCAGAAAATCAGAGGCCGAGTGTTCAAGTATTTCAGCTTCATCATGAACCTGCTCCCATGAAAGGTCCAGCGTTTTAAGCAGAAACAGCTCCCACAGCCTGTGTCTTCTAATTACTTTTAGTGCGACCGCTTTCCCCTTTTCAGTTAGCTCAACTCCTTTATACGGGGCATATGAGAGATAACCGTTGCCTGCCAGCTTTTTTGCCATCTCACTCGTGGCGGCATTGGTGATTCCAAGCTTTTTCGCCACACTCGCCGTGGATACCGGTTTTCGGCCGGTTCCGGCGCTGCTGTATACTGTTTTCAGATAATTTTCAGTTGATACTGTCGACATATTATTCTTCCGTATATCAGATTGCAAATTAAGCATACTTAACTTTTTTGTCAAGTAAATCTAATTTATTTTTTATAATTTACAGTCTTACCCTGGTTCTCCGACAGAAGAGCCCCTTGCTTTGCGCCTGATTATTTAAATTTCTGCATTGCCCACAGGCGAAATCAGAACCCAAAAGGAATTGTAAAGAAATCGTCATAATCTTAAACTGGCAAGCCAGAAGCAATGAGGAATTACGAATTACGAATTACGAATTGGTTTTCCCAGGAATATATTTTTTGAATCGAATCTGCTTTGGAGAAGCAGCATTATTGCGGAACGTCCCCATGGGGTAGTAGAGAACAAAAAAATTTAGTAAGATCCCTGTAGGGGATCAACAGAGCTAAGCTAAGAAAAAGCTACAATCCAAACAGTCACCAAATATTTTGCCATTTTGCGAAGAATTTAACTCCTTACGGAGTAATCTGGCGGAGCCGGAAGTGAATAGTGGCTAGTGAAGAGTTTAAAACAATTCTTCTTTTGTAATAACTTCAAAATCTCCCAAAAGTCCCGTTTGGGACAACAGATAATATCCCCGCAATTCATTGTGGGGTAATAGGTTAGTGAGAAAATCAATAGTCCCGCCAGGGATTCTCCGCGGCGAACAGGCAGACAGAATTACCCCGTAAAATAAAATTTTGCCATTTTGCGTAGATTTTAACTACTAATGGAATAAACTGGCAAAGCCAGAAGTGAATAGTGGTTAGTGAAGAGTAATAAACTCTTCTCTGATTTTTCAAAAACCCGATTTCGATGGCGACTTCGATTTAGATTTCTAAGGCCAACATATATCCAGACAATCTTTTTAATAACCTCATTCCTCTTCTGAGTTTTTTACCCGATTATTAGATAATTCCTTAGAACATATCGCCCGCTTGAATAAGGTTTAGTTTGGTCGGGTGATTTCCTATGCTACTAAGGTTAAAAAAACAAAGAATAAGGTTTCATTACATTCCTTTCATTCGTAATTCCTAATTCCTAATTCCTAATTCCTAATTCCTAATTCCTAATTCCTAATTCCTAATTCCTCTTCCCAACCCGGTTCTTCCTGCCAGGCAGAAAAACACCAGAGATAAAGAATAACAAAGGCCAATTTTGGTCAGTTTTTTCCCCCTGATAAAATTCCGTCTGGTTAAATGCTTCATATATCTATTTTTCAATATATTTGCAGTTTGATTAATGTAAAATAAGTGGAGATGAAATGAGAAAATTCCTGATATTCACGATCTTAATCTGTGGTACTGTTTTTGCTCAGAACGGAAATAAAAAAACGTTAACAAAAGAAGACCTTGATACAAAAATGAAGAAGGCAAGTTACGCTCTCGGACAGGATATGGGAAATGTTTTTAACACCCAGCGTGTGCCTGTTGATCCCGAACTCTTTTATGCCGGTTTGATGGCAGGAATAAAGGATTCGGCAAAAATATTCACCACCAAGGAGTTAAGAAATATTCTTGTGCAATTTCGGCAGGATATGATAACCACCCAGAACAAAAGACGTAAAGATGAAATGGAATTGCAGAAAAAAGCTCAGGAAGAATTCTTTAAAAAAAATAAGCTCAGGGAGGAAGTGACTGTACTGGATAATGGTATTCAGTATGAGATCCTCAAATCAGGAACGGGAAAATCACCGACAATAAATGACTCCGTAACGGTTAATTACCGGGGAACCCTCCTGAATGGAGAAGAATTTGACAGTTCATATAAAACCGGAAAACCGGCTACAATGGCGTTAAAAAATCTAATTAAAGGATGGCAGGAAATTTTACCGAGAATGAAAGAGGGTGATAAATGGAAGGTATATATCCCCTCCGACCTGGGATATGGAGCGAGAGGATCAAAAAATATTCCCCCTCATACCATGTTAATCTTTGAAATTGAACTTATTTCTTTTAAATTCAATTTACAAAAATAATTTAATTTGTCGGGAAGATAATGGCTATTAAAGAAAATTTAGATATTCTGACTCTCAAAGAGCTTTTGTATAACAGCGCTGAAAAATACGCTGATAATATTGCGGTTACATTTATTGACAAGCAGGGTATAACGTATAAAGAATTGCTTGAAAAGGTTGAGGAAACATCAGCATTCCTTCGTCTGAACGGAATTCAGCCGGGAGATAAAGTAGCGATTTTAAGTGAAAATCAACCCAACTGGGTTATTTCATATTTCGCGGTAACCACTATGGGCGCTGTCGCGGTACCAATAATGACCGAGTTTTCAGCGACTGAAATTCATCATATTCTGCGGCACTCAGATTCCAAAGTGATATTTGTTTCGGCCAGGTACCTTGAAAAAATACAGGGCGCGCGAATTGATGACCTCCAGACCTGCATCCTTATGGATGATTTTTCTGTCGTGCCTGTTGATTTCGACAGGGCTCTCCTTAAATCGGTAATCAACGGCAGCCGGAAAGAATTATCGAAAATAAAAAATGCGGCTCTCAAACTCGCGGGAAAAGATTGCTGTGAGGTTAATGAAGATGATCTCGCCGCTATTCTCTATACTTCCGGGACAACGGGACACTCAAAAGGAGTAATGCTCTCTCATAAAAATATTACATCAAATGCTGTTGTTCTGACAGGAGTGGTTGATATCGGTGTTGATGAAAGACTGCTTTCTATTCTCCCCTTATATCATACATTTGAAGCTACCTGCGGAACACTCACCCCGATGTTAAAAGGTTGCACTATTTATTATCTTGAAAAACCACCAACACCCGCCGTTCTTATGCCGGCACTTAAAAAAATTAAACCGACCATAATGATTTCCGTACCGCTGGTTATTGAGAAAATTTTCCGAAGAAAAATATTACCCGGTATTGAAAAAAATCCTCTGCTTAAGAGGCTTTATAAATTTGGCGCTCTGCGTAAAAAAATAAACAAAAAAGCGGGCGCGAAACTTCTGGAAGCATTTGGAGGAAAACTTCATCTCATGGTTATCGGAGGCGCCGCTCTTCCTGAAGATGTTGAGAAATTTATGTTTGAAGCAGGTTTTCCTTATACTGTAGGTTACGGACTGACTGAAACCGCCCCGGTTTCATCAGGTAATTCACCATCAAATATCAGGTACCGCGCCACCGGAAATCCGCTCGAAGGCACCGAGATAAAAATCGTGGACCCCGATCCGGAAACGGGTGAAGGTGAAATTCTCATTAAGGGCCCTAATGTGATGAAAGGTTATTACCGCGATCCTGAAAAAACTGCCGAAGTTTTTACCGATGACGGCTGGTTCAGAACCGGCGATCTTGGTTTTATGGATGAGGATGATTTCCTATACATCCGCGGCAGATCAAAAAATGTAATTATTGGTCCAAACGGGAAAAATATATACCCTGAGGAAATAGAATCAATTATTAATCAGCACAAATTTGTTGTTGAATCGCTGGTTTTTGAGAGAGCAAGCCGTCTGCTGGCTAAAGTTCACCTTAATTATGAAGAGATTGATGGTGAAATGGACGCTAAAAAATATGAAGAACCGGCAATCAGGGATAAAATAATGAGCATCCTTAATGAAATACATGGAGCGGTTAATGATCGTGTGGCAAGTTTTTCCAGGCTTCATGAAATAGTGGAACAACTTGAACCTTTCGAAAAAACACCGACCCTGAAAATAAAACGATTTTTGTATGTTTAATTTAATCCCCGCTCAGGCGGGGATTTTTTTTGCCCGATATGGACAAAAGAAAGTTTTTGCTAATATCATCAGGTCACCGGGGAAATTTCGACAATTCCCTGCCGGTCCGCATCCTCAGGCCCAACCAATATTTTGCCCCTAACGGGGCAATTTAAAAAATCATCTTTATATTATAAGAATTTTATCGCTGGCTATCTTTATGCTGTCACCATAATTATTCTGCATTTTCTATTTTTGCCCCGTCAGAGGCAACAGATTGGTAAATATCCCTCTGCCAATTTTTCAAGTGTCCCGTAGGGACATCAGATTTTCCACGCCAGGGGATTTCGGCTCTTTCTCTTACGGTCTACACTCTTAAGCCCTCCCAATATGCTGTACCTAAAGGCACAGATGTCGATCTCCTCTCTTTATCTTCTACCAATATTTTGTCCCTAACGGGACAAATTTGGAAGCTAAAGCCTTATATAAATTAAATAATTGCCTATTATACATGAACCACTCGCTTTTATAAAAACAATATTATTATTATTTTGTTTTAAGCAGATAAATAAAAGGGAAATAAATTATGGCAAATACTTACACACAAATACACATTCATGCCATCTTTGGTGTTCAAAATCGAATTTCACTGATAAGAGAAAAATGGAAAGTTGATTTATATAAATATATCACTTCGATTATTCAGGACTACGATCACAAATTGCTCATTATTAATGGAACCTCTGACCATCTACACATTCTTTTTGGAATGAGACCGACCCAATCATTGTCCGACCTAATGAAAGAAGTTAAAGAATACTCTTCCAAATGGGTAAATAACAATAGATTAGTCTATGGTAAATTTAATTGGCAAGCTGGTTTTGGCGCATTCTCCTATACAAAAAATCAGGTAAGTGATGTGATAACTTATATTAAAAATCAGCAACAGCACCACAGGAAAAAACTTTTTTCAGAAGAATATAAAGAATTGTTGGAGGAGTTTGGGGTAAGTTATGATGAAAGATATATATTTAAGGAGCCGGAATAGAGTTCATAGAAATTCCAAAAGCGAATGCCCCGTCAGGGGCAACAGATTGGTAAATATCCCTCTGCCAATTTTTCAAGTGTCCCGGAGGGACACCAGATTTTCCACGCCGGGGGGATTTCGGCTCTCTCTCTTTCGATCTACATTCTCAAGCCCTCCCAATATGCTGTACCTAATGGCACAGGTTTCACTCTCCTCTCTTTTTTTTCTACCAATATTTTGCCCCTAACGGGGCAATTAAAAAGAGCAGCTCTATATTACTAAACTTTTATCTCTGTCCTTTATAGAATATCATTTGCCCTGAGGATATTCTGTTATCCTGCACCCTGGTTCTTTCCGTCACCGGCTTCTATAACCATCATGGAAAAATCATCATCCAGCTCAGGTTTTTTATTCCAGCTTTTAATTATCTCCCTGAAATTTTTCATTACATTACTGATCGATTGATCTCTCTGCGATGAGAGGAAATCCATAACAATATTGCCATTGTCTCCCTCCCAGGTATCACATATTTCCGTTATCCCGTCGGAATAAATATAGAGTCTGTCACCCCGATTCAGAGAGAAGGAATAATCCTCATAACCAATATCCCGAAAAAAACCTACCGGAAATCCCCCACCTTCAGCGAGTCTGCTTTTCCCTTCCGCCGAAACAATTATCGGGGGCGGATGTCCCGCTATACTCATAACAACTTCGAAGGTTCGGGTGTTTATATAACCAAGTATCATTGTAAAATACTGACAGGTATTTAACTCCATCTGAAAAAGATTATTCAGCTCAAGTAAAATTTCAGAAGGTTTTCTGAGCTGCTGCTTTTTCCCCTCACTTCTGGTATGAATACTTCGTCCTGAAAATTCACTTACCGAGAGGAACTTGCTCAGGGTAAAAGATAACATAGCGGCGGGAACCCCGTGACCGGAAACATCCAGAAGATAAAAGCCCGCATGGCTGTCATCCAGGGAATAATAGTCATATATATCACCTGCAACAAACTGGCATGGAACAAAAAGAGATTCAAAACGACACTTCCCCGCTATAAGATTTTTTTCCGGAAGGAGAGACTGTTGAAGCTCTGCGGCAAGATTAAGATCATTTTCCATCCTTCTGTTGTAGGCTTCCAGAGTTCTATTTTTTTTCTCCAGTTTTTTTTCCAGGGAAATAATTCTTGTACCCGCTTTAATTCTCAGGGTCAGTTCCTTTACATCATAAGGTTTGAGCAATATGTCATCAGCTCCGAAAGATAACCCGGACAGAGGATCATTATCTGAATCATGTTCGGTAGTCAGAATAATATAAATATACCGGCCTCCGGGGATTCCCCTCAGACTTTCACAAAATTTTCTGCCATCATCGGTTTTTCCATCCCAGCAGGCTATGACAAAACTTATATCTTCCGACTTAACAAGGTGAAATCCGTCAATGTAGTTGTCGGATATAAAAACCCGGTGCCCCTCAATTGAAAGCAGATTTACCAGCGCCAGCTTTGAATTTTCATCATTTTCTATCAGCAGTATATTCATAAATACCCTGTTAATACAATTTCCTGTTGTAACGTCCAGGTTAAAATAGTAAATTTAGCCTTTTATTTTCCACTTTTATATATTTTTTAGTAACTTAAGATACGAATGACATTGCTTAAAGCTTTAATTATTATTTTTTCTGAAAGTTTTTTGCGGTTAGCGGACATGCGGAGGATACTTGGAAATCTTAGCTGACGGAATAATCTGGTATATAGTATTTTTATTCTCAACCACATTACATGAAGCCTCACACGCGTTTACATCAATGAAACTCGGGGACAGCACAGCTTATGAAGGAGGTCAGGTAACCCTCAATCCCTTTCCCCATGTAAGAAGAGAGCCTTTCGGGACCGTGGTAATACCTGTCATTTCATTTTTCCTCGCGGGCTGGATGATCGGCTGGGCCAGCGCTCCTTATGATCCAAATTGGGCATTTCGCTATCCTAAAAAATCAGCCATGATGGCGTTCGCCGGTCCTTTATCAAATCTTGCCCTCGTTGTTATTGCCGCTCTGCTTATACATCTCGGAATAAGTCTTGACATTCTTTTAGCGCCCGGAGAAATCACCTTTTCAACAGTTGTTGAGGCGGTAAATGGAGGAATATTTACGGGCGTCGCGAAGTTCCTAAGCATTCTTTTTTCGCTGAATCTGATCCTGTTTATCTTTAATCTTATCCCTGTTCCCCCGCTTGATGGCAGCGGAATTATTCCTTTTTTACTTAAAGATGATTTGGCAAGAAAATATATGGGTTTTATTCACAGTCCGGGACTTATGTTTGTAGGTATTATAATAGCATGGAAAATATTTGATTTTATTTTTCCTGATGTTCACCTCTTCGCGATAAATTTACTTTATCCCGGAACGAATTATGGTTTTAATTAAACTTCGGTAAAAAATGAAATATTTTAGATATATTTTCACTCTGATAATTTTTTCGCTGTTATTTCTTTCGTGCAATGAGCAGACCGCTTTTACTGTACCTGCCGTTGAATTCAGCGGATTTACAATGGGCACTACCTATAATATTAAAATTGCCCCGAATGTTGGGCAAACCGATAATTTTGAAACCGGTAAAATTAAAGATTCTGTCGACAGCCTGCTGAACGATGTCAATAAATCAATGTCAACATATATCCCTGAGTCTGAGCTTTCTCTTTTTAATACAGCAAAAGCGGGCAACTGGTTTGAAATATCGGATAATCTTTACGAAGTTCTCAAAACCGCGGTTGAGGTGTCAGACAGCTCCGGAGGCGCTTTCGATATAACTATCGGCCCTCTTGTAAACTTATGGGGATTCGGGCCCGAAACAAAAAGAGATAAGCTTCCCCGGAAGAAGGATATTACGACCCGCAAGAGAATTACCGGATATCATAATCTCACGCTTCGTGATTCAACACCGGCCATAAAAAAAAGGATAAATGACCTTTATTGTGATCTCTCGGCTATCGCGAAAGGATTTGGCGTTGATAAGGTATCTGAGCTTCTTTCAGGGTATGGGTTTAAAAATTACCTGGTTGAAATAGGAGGAGAAGTAAGAACACTTGGGAAAAACCGATTCGGAAAGGATTGGCAGATAGGAATATCAAAGCCGAAACAAGGATTTAACATTCAGGAGATCATTAACATTTCGGGGAAATCGGTAGCCACATCAGGAAATTACCACAATTATTTTGAGGTCGACGGCGTGCGCTATTCCCATATGATCGATCCCCGGACAGGTTATCCCGTCACACATTTTCTCTCTTCAGTTACCGTGATACATGACCAGTGCATGCTTGCCGACGCTTACGCGACCACAGTGACAATCCTCGGCCCTGAAGATGGATACCGGTTTGCCCTTAAAATGGATATTCCCGCCTATATGATAATTGTTGAAGAGGATAACTATACCATTAAAATGACCCCATCCTTCGAAGGATATCTTACGAAGAAGGAGGAGGAAAAGCAGTAGTATCCCGGTTTCATAAATCCAGTAAAATAAGAAACTAAATTTTCCCCGGGCAGAGCCTGTGGAAAACACCCTAAAGGGGAACATTTCCCTGGCAAAACGGGAGGCAATTTATTCAATAAGAAATTAAATTCTACTCAAATTGGTAAGAAATTTATCAGCAAGTAGAAAGTTTAATGCCAGGTAAAAGTTTTGTGATTACCCGAGGTGAATCCTCACCTGTCAATGAAGAAGAACGCTTCATTGCCACCCCCTCCGGCGGGGGACATTCTGATTACTTGGATTTGTCGATAAATATCCCCCTTTGGAGGGGGTGGATTCAAAGTGTTTTTCTTTGAAGACGGGGGAGGAATATCCTTGGGCTAATCGATAACTTTTCTTTTTCTTACTCCATCAGCTTTTGGAATTAGAATCGCGGCCTTACTATCGGCAACATGTTATCATCGGGCTTTTTGACAAATTTTGCTCCTTGGAATATCCTCAACATGTTAGAGGTAGTGTGTTGATAAGAGCCTAATTTTTCCCCTGGGCAGAGCTGAGGAAAATCCCCCGAAGGGGGTTAAACCTAATAGCCACGGGGTGTTCACGCAGGGAATTCCCCGTGGGGGCGGTTAGTACAATATTGAAATTCCGACTCAGCCGGTTTATGGATTTTGAATCGCGGGCTGATTATCCTCAACATGTTATCATCGGGCTTTTTGACAAATTTTGCTCCCCGGATTATCCTCAACATGTTGGCGTTAGTGCGTTGGTAAGAGCCTATCTTTGCAAAATTTTATCCCCCGATTAATAGGAATTCAATAATATTTGAACTCCTCCGCTAAAAACAGCTTCGGCGGGTAAACGTCGGCGTTTAATCCCGACGCGAAAACGAGCTGCCTTTTTCCGCATTCCGATGAAACCGGAACGTTTATCCCTTTGGGGCCGCCATTTGATAAATTCTTTTAAAGCAGGATTTCGCGCCAGGTAAACTCACCACTTTGTGCTAATCATCCCCTCATTTATACCAAATATTTGAGCCGGAAAATAACTATATTTCAGTTTTTTATTTAACGAAGGTAGTATGATGCGAAAAATGTTATTATTCTTGATTGTTTTGTCAACTACTCTCAGCGCTCAGTACTGGCAGAGAGTTGACAGTGTATTTTCACCGGCCGGTTTAATCTACCCCAGTTTCACCTGCCCCCATTTCACCGATCTTGATGGAGATGGTTTTTACGATCTGCTTCTTGGCAGTATCGGGGACAAAACTTTATTTTTCCGGAATAAGGGTTTAACCGGAGAACCAAAATTTGAAGAGGATGAATCTGTTTTAGCCTCTATCTATGAAGGAGGCATTGCGGGTACGAACGCCGATTATCCCGCCACAGCCGATCTTGACAGCGACGGTGACCAGGACCTGATTATCGGGGGATATAATGGTCTTCTCTATTATATTAACACCGGCGACGCCTCTACCCCCAAATGGGAGGAAGATGTCGAACTGCTCAAAGAAATTAATGAAGTAATAGGCACTGATCCCAACCGGCGCTTATCGATATCGATGGCGACAGCGACCTTGATCTTTTTGTCGGAGCCGGAGAATCCTTTACAGGAGGCCCTGAACCGGGAATTATTCTCGCCTACCGCAACACCGGAGCGAGAGATTCGGCAGCGTTTGAGGAAGATATGTCACTTGTGGCCGGCATCCCCGACGCGGGATTGAATTGTTATCCTGCATTCGCTGATGTGGATGGAGATAATCTTTATGATCTGCTTATCGGACGTGACGTGCACGGATTGAGATATTATAAAAACACCGGAACTTCCGGCTCACCTTCCTGGAGCCAGGCCAATACATTCTCCTTTGCCGGAAACAGCACATACTGGAATAATCCCACCCTGGTTGACTTTGATAAAGATAATGATACCGACATGATTATGGGCACCTCCGACGGATTTGTATTCTATTATGAAAATACCGGCAGCGCCACTTCTCCGACCTACCAGTACCGAAGCGACTATTTTATAACCATTAAAAATGACGGAAGCGGCGGAACAATCTCTTTCGGCGACTTTGATCTCGATGGCGATCCCGACCTTATCAGCGGAAACTGGCTTGGTAAAATCAATTATTATGAGAATATCGGTTCTTATGGAGAGCCTGTTTACCAGAAAAAAAATAACGCGGTTAGCAATCTCTCAACAGAATCAATATATTCAACTCCCGCTTTCGTGGATTTTGATCTGGACGGCGATCTTGATGTAATAGCAGGATGCCTTAACGGAAAAATATTTCTTTATAAAAATAATGATGGCGTATTCGCTAATTCATCATCGGTTTTTGCCGGGATTCAGGCTTCCGGCGGAAGTTACTGCGATATGGCCGATATTGATAATGACGGCGATCTCGACCTTGTTATCTCCGGTGACGCCGCATCTGATTTCCGCCTCTACAGAAATGACGGCTCGGACAATTTTACGGAGGATAACGATATTTTCAGCGGACTTACTCTCATAAGCCGCGCCTCTGTCAGATTTGCCGATGTGGAAAATGATGGCGACCAGGATATTATAATAGGCAAACTGATGGGTACATTCACAATGCTCGAAAACACCGGATCACCCGACAGCGCTGTTTATCAATATAATGAAGAAATTTTCGCCGGCATTGAAGTTGACCAGAATGCCTGTGCCGACTTCGCCGACATTTTCGGAAACGGCAAGCCCGATATGGCAACCGCGGAATATAACGGCAGTTTTTTCTGCTATAAAAATCTGTTCGCTAATGTAACCGGAGTGGAAAGGGAAAATGATTATTCCCCCGCGGGTTATTATTTATCCGCGAATTATCCGAATCCTTTTAATCCTGTCACTCATATAGAATATTTTATTCCGGAAAAATCTATCGTATCCCTGGAAGTATATAATATTACCGGAGAAAAAGTTGCCACTCTCATTAACTCGGAACAGCCTGCCGGCAGCTATAATGTTCAATTCGATGGCAAAAACCTCGGCAGCGGAATATATTTTTATTCCCTCCGCGCGGGAGATTACACCGAAACCAAAAAGATGACACTTTTGAAATAGCGCCAAACGGCGCCTCAATAAATGTTTAGCGACATTTATTACCAAATAATTTAAGCTCTGAAAGAGAGACACAAAAAGCCCCGGGCAGCGGCCCGGGGTTATTATATCCAACAATATAAAAGCCCTGAAAGGGCGCGGATCCACCAACCTTACAAAAAACTCTCCAATTTTATTAAATTTGCTGCTGTAATATTATTCTGAAAATGCGGGATAAATATCATGGATTATTTTAAAGACAAAGTTATTATTATAACCGGGGCGACCGCCGGGATAGGTAAACAGCTCGCCCTGATGACCGCTGCAAAAGATGTAAAACTGGTTCTGGCCGCCCGGAACAGCGAACGCCTGCTTGAAGTTGAAAATGAATGCCGGAAAAAAGGAGCCCAAACCCTCTCATTTCCCACAGATGTTTCGAGTGAAGAAGATTGCCGGAGCCTGGTCGAGAAGAGTGTGGAAAAGTTCGGAGCAATAGACATACTTGTAAATAACGCCGGAATTACCATGTGGGCCCGGTTTGATGAGTTGAAAAGTCCCGCCCCGGCGCAGGAAATTATGCAGACAAATTATATGGGAAGCGTTTACTGCACATTTTACGCGTTGCCCCGGCTTAAGAAAAGCAGAGGACAAATAATCGCCATATCAAGTCTGACCGGTAAAACGGGAGTCCCGACAAGGACAGCCTATTCGGCAAGTAAACACGCGATGGCAGGATTTTTCGACTCGCTCAGGATTGAACTTGCCGGATCAGGTGTGGACATTACAACAATATATCCCGGATTTGTAGCCACAGAGGTAAGGGAAAGAGCTCTTGGTCCCGACGGTAAACCACTCGGCGAAAGTCCGATGAATGAGTCAGGTATCATGCCGGTTGAAGAATGCGCCGCAATCATTATCAACGCGATAAAAAAGAGAAAACGTGAGGTGGTGATGACCCTGAAAGGAAAAGCGGGATTATGGCTAAAACTGATCGCTCCCGGACTTGTGGATAAAATAGCGCTGAAATCAATAATGAAGGATAAAAAACAGCCGGTCGAAAGTTAATCCCGACCGGCTTAAGGTACACATATATATGGGAGTTAAAACATATTAACAGTTACCGTTTTTCCATCCCTATTAAGTTTCTCTGCCAGACGTGATAAAATTTTCTCACGAGGGAGCAACCCCTGCTGGGCAAAACTGATATCATCCGAAGCGGGATTTTTTGCCCCTCCGGTATAAACATTCACCCGGTTTGCCACATCCATCAGACACAACAGTTCCTTTACAGGATTAAACCTTTCAATTTTTCTGAAATCTTCTCCCCAGACATTACATACCTGGTTCAGTGTCACAGCTCCCTCCGTGACCAGATCAATGCCTTCAATCTCACAACCCGGAGGTGTAAGGGGACTGTTGTAATTATCGTCAAATAATATTTCTTTTCCTGTAACCCTTGCCAGCATCTTTGCTGTGGAAGCGCCGCATACAACTTTTAATCCTTCCGATTCCATAAAGGTTTTTACAATCATTGAATCATCCTCCCTGTTTTCGGGAGGGCCGGTAAGGATATTCATTACAATTTCTTTTTTGCCGTAGGCCACAAGCGAGGTAAGGTCATCTTCCGGTTTGTTTTTCCATTTATTAACAGCTTCCCGGTTTACCTCTTTCGGAATCTGCCCTACAGGTATTCCCTGTTCGAGCAGATCTGAAATTTTTTCAGCCGCCTTTTTCATGCCCCAGCCATTTGTCTCCCCCTTGCCCAGGCCGGCCTGCGAAATACCGTCACTGCAAATGAACACTCCCTCCCCCTGTTTTAACTGGCAGTAGGTTTCATAAACCAGGTAATCTTTCCCTGTAATAATCTTTTTTTCCATCACACCGGCCACTCTTTTTCCCATAAATACCGGCGGAGGCATCTCATAACTGAGGATTGTGCATACTCCGTCATTTAATATCCTGATCACTGTAAACACAGAATAGGGCAGATCTTTGAAGCGGGCTTCCTCCATAGTTTTTATAACACTCGCGAATACCTCCCTTATGCTGAAACCCTGTCCGAGCATTGTTTTTATCCTTGCCGCGGTCATAGTCGCCGCGATATTCGCCTGAATCCCCGAACCCAGTCCGTCGCAGAGGATAATAATGGTGGAATTGTTATCTCTCGAAACCTCCACAACATCGCCGCTCGGTTTTCCGGGATACTTCGAAAGCCGGGAATATTCTACTTCGACGTGTATGTATCCCGCAGCCATTTCATCTTCTCATTTTTTTCTTTTTTGTTGCCCGAAAGTTTCATCAGGTTTTCCACCAGCGCTTCCCCTTTGGCAGTGCTTTCACCCAGTAGCTTAGCCATGTTCTGCGCCATCTCAACCTGGTGTTCCATCAATTCTCCCGCCTGCCGTATAGTTTCTCTCCTTATCTCATCAAGTTTTTTTGAATCGTCCTGACTTCTTGTTATATCAACAAATATCCCGACATACTGCCTGTCCTCAACAAGTTTGTAAAGAATCTCATGACAGGTGATATTATAATTTTCATGCCTTTGGGTCAGCTCTGTTTTTTCTTCTCTGCCATCCTTCAGTTTTATGAAAGGTTCTGGGTCCATCAGGTATGATATTCTCTTGCCTGTGATGGAATTGCCACACATAAAAAACCTTTTAAACGCGGGATTCATGTGCAATATTTCAAGCTGATCATTAATGATCACAATCCCGTTTGGACTGCTTTCAATTATTTTATCGGTTCTTTTTTCCGCTTTTTTCCTCATATAGGGAATGCACATCTCCATTTCGGCCATACCTGCGAGCACAGCCGCCGCTTTTTCATGACATGAAGAATAACCGCATGCTCCACAGTCGAGATAATCTTCCTCTCCCGCTTTCCCGGTGTGTTCCAGCACCTCCCTTATCGCCTCCTCAGAAAATTGTTTTTCATAAACAGGTTTGTCATCATATTTAATATCAAGGGGCATACGTGAGCGTTTTTCTTCGGGAGCCTCGCTGCATGAATTCCTTATATGATTCTCAAGATCAATTTTCCTCGATAATATTGTGGAATAGAATTTCGCGGCAGGTCCGTTTATACATCCGCCCCGGCACATAAGGGGTTCAATAAAGAGCTTCCCTTCACCATTTATGGAATGAATGGCGTCGTCAATATTATCAAATCCATCCACAGCTATACAGCTTTCACTGAATTCCGATGTTATCTCTTCGGCAGTTCTGATCAGCCCGCCAGGAGCGGGAAAAAGAGCGGAATTTTCCACCGGTTCTTCATCAAAACTGCTCTCTTCGAGTGATGAAAGACTGATGTTCCTGTTTTCGGCCCAGTTAATCAGTTCCTCAAATGTAATAACCGCGTCTATATTTTCAGATACTTCATCAAAACGAAGCTCTCCTTTTTTAGCGGGACAGGGGCCAATAAAAACCACCTTCCATTCCTGCCCGAGTTTTTCTTTCATCATCCTGCCATGCGCGGCCATTGGAGAAAGAACCGGCGCGATATTCCCTGAGAATTCAGGAGCATATTTAAGCACATAATTAACCGCCGCGGGACACGCGCCCGCGATAACCGATTTATTGCCATCCCTGAAATATTCAGCGGTTTTTTTTCCGGTATACCACGCCGCGTTGGATGTGTGAGCGACGTAGGAAAAGCCGAGTTTCCTTAAAAGAGAGGGTATCCTTTTTCTTTCCCAGCCGGAGAAGAGTGAAATAAATGAAGGAGCCACCGTAGCTGCTACGGGGACTCCTTCCTCAACAAATGATTCTATAAGGTATGAATCTTTTCTATAGGACTTCGCGTTTTGCGGGCAGTTTTTTATACATGTGCCGCATAATATACACCTTTCATCAACAACCGAGGCCTGTCCGTTTGACATTTTTATCGCGTTTACAGGACAACCTCTTACGCATCTGTAACAATCCATGCACCGGGCGTCGTTGGTATAGATGACGCCGCTGTTTATCTTATCCATTATATTTCAGCCGGTTGACTAACATTTTTTTCTATGAAGAATTTTTCAATTCTTCCACAAATTTCTCTGAAAGTTTTTTCCGGAATTACTTTTCCATTGAAGGCGACATTCGGACCACCCGAACATTGTTCCATACAAAATGTCGCGCGGACATTTACCATATCACGCATATTTTTTTCTTCAATATAACCGAGCAGATTTTCAAGCAGCTTTTGTGAGCCTTTTACAAAACAGTTTGTGCCAATGCAAATACTTATTTCCAGGCTCCGTGGAGCATCACTTTTTATAAAGCTCAGTTCCGATTCCAGAATCCGTTTTCTGTTATTATATTTTGTATGCAACAATTTGTGTGCCGTTTTTCCACCCGGTTCCCCCAGTTTCTCTTCATATAGTTTCCGGAGATAGGGATTTTCCTGCGATTTATGCAACTGCAGCATTTTATCGGCGGAATAAATCCCTTCAGCGCGCTGTTCTTTTGTTTCAGAATCATAACATACCGGCTGACCGGCTCCACCGATACATCCCCCGGGGCAGGCCATCACCTCTACCATATCATATCGGGCCTCACCGCTCCTGATATTTTTAATTAAATCGCGGGCATTTTTAAGACCATGCACAATGGCGATCCTTATTTTTTTCCCATCTATGACACTCACGGTTTCTCTGATTCCGGAATTTCCCCTCGTTTCGGGAAAATCATACGAATAACTTTTTGCGCCTGATATTTTTTCGGACGCGTATCGCAAGACCGCTTCACTCACCCCGCCGCTGTTTCCGAATATAACTCCCGCGCCGGTTTTAAAGCCGAATGGAAGATCGAAAGATTCGGGCAGCAGATCATTAAACCGTATACCCGCTTCTTTAATCATGGCCGCAAGTTCCTGCGTAGTAAGAACATAATCCACTTCTCTCACTCCATCGGCAGTAAACTCGCTCCTGTTCTGTTCAACTTTTTTGGCTGTGCAGGGCATAATGGAAACAACCACAAGGTTTTCTTTTTTTACCCTCAGCTCATCAGGAAGATATTCTTTCGCCACTGAACCGAACATCTGCTGCGGCGATTTGCATGATGAAAGATTATTCAGTAGTTCGGGATAATACTGCTCGGCAAATTTCACCCACGCCGGGCAGCAGGAGGTAAAGAGGGGAAGCTTTTCACCTTCGGTATATCTCCCGAGAAATTCTTCTGTCTCCTCTATTACCGTCAAATCCGCGGCGAATGAGGTATCATAAACTTTATCAAAACCAAGCATTTTTAAAGCGGTTACTATCTGGCCGGTTTTCAGACTGCCCGGTATTTCGCCGAAAAGTTCACCGAGGGCTACTCTTACAGCAGGAGCAAGCTGGGCCACCACTGTTTTTTCACTGTTATCCAGTTCATTCCACACTTTGGCAGTGTCATTTTTCGGAGTGATGGCGCCAGTAGGACAAACCCGCGCGCACTGGCCGCAGTCGACACACTCAACATCGGCGAGGTTTTTTCCGAAAGCCGGCTGAACACTTACTTCCGAGCCGCGATGTGCAAAATCTATCGCCCCGATTCCCTGAATTTCATAACATGCTCTTACACAATCACCGCAAAGAATACATTTATCGGGCTCCCTAACCAGCGCCGCCGAAGAAAAATCTTTCTCCTTCTTACAGCTTATGTTCCTGAATCTTATCTCATCAATCCCAAACTCCTTCGAAAGGTCCTGAAGTTTACAGCTTGAACTTTTTGTGCATGAGGTGCACTCCCTGTTATGGTTCGCCAAGATTAGTTCAAGAGCTATTTTTCTGATCTCCCTTATTTCCCTGGTATGAGTTCTTACCTTCATACCGGCTTCAGGTTTGGTTGAACAGGAGGTTACTATTCCTTTTCCTTCAATATCCACGATGCAAAGACGGCAGGCTCCATAGATACTGAGCTCGGAATGATAACAGAATGTGGGAATATTAATATTTGATTTCCTTATCACTTCAAGCAGGTTTCTTTCATCGCTGAATCGCGCAATGCGGCCATTTATAATTAATTCTTTCTTTTCCATTTTATCCTCCGGTTACAGCGTTAAAGCGGCAGACTTCAATGCACGCGCCACACTTAATGCAGATTTCTTCGTTAATTATATGGGGCTGTTTTTTTACACCTGTTATCGCGTCGACAGGGCATTTTTTCACACAAAGCCCGCAGCCTTTACAGAGTTCGGGAATGATCTCCGGTGTGAGCAGAGCCTTGCATTTTCCCGCCGGGCACCTTTTCTGAAGCGCGTGAATTTCATATTCTTCCCTGAAATATTTCAGCGTCGAAAGCACAGGATTAGGAGCTGTTTTTCCAAGCCCGCATAAAGAACCTTTTTTGACAGCGTGAGCCAGCGATTCAAGTTTGGGAATGGTCGTCTCATCAGCGTTCCCCTCAATAAGATCATCCAGAAGATGCAGCATCTGTTTTGTTCCTTCACGGCAGAGCACACATTTACCGCATGATTCATTTTGAGTGAATTGCATAAAATAGCGGGCAAACTGCACCATGCAGGTATCCTTATTCATCACAACCAGTCCGCCGGAGCCTATCATGGCGTCAATTCCTTTCACCGAGTCGAAATCGAGCGGCAGATCAAGATGATCCATTGTCAAGCATCCTCCCGAAGGCCCCCCTATCTGAACGGCTTTAAATCCTTCACTGCTTATTTTCCCCTTTTTATCTGTCACTCCCCCGCCGATATTATATACAATTTCCCGCAGAGTCGTGCCGAAAGGAACTTCTATAAGTCCGGTATTGGCTACATGACCTGTAAGAGCAAAAGTTTTGGTTCCCGCTGAACTTTCGGTTCCTTTCTTCAGATAATTTCTTGCCCCTTTTCCCAAAATAATAGAAATTGTGGCAAGTGTTTCCACATTATTAATTACGGTAGGTTTTCCCCAGAGTCCCGACTGAGCCGGAAAGGGAGGTTTCGGATTTGGCATTCCCCTCTCTCCCTGGATCGAGGCCATAAGAGCTGTTTCCTCACCGCAGACAAACGCGCCCGCTCCTTCCATCACATTTATTTTAAATCGGAAACCTGAGCCGAATATATCATCCCCGAGAATTCCAAGTTCTTCAGCTTCTCTCACCGCTTTTCTCACTCTCGCAACAGCAAGGGGATATTCCATTCTCACGTAAACAAATCCTTCATCGGCTCCGGTGGCTTTGGCAGCTATCATCATTCCTTCAATTACGGCATGCGGATTGCCTTCCATTATGCTCCTGTCCATAAAGGCGCCCGGGTCTCCTTCGTCACCATTGCAGATAACATATTTTTTATCAGATTTTTCCCTGAGCGTCAGTTCCCATTTTTTGCCTGTCGGGAATCCTCCGCCCCCTCTTCCGCGAAGGCCGCTTAGAGAAATTTCCTGGCATATTTCTTCCGGGTTTAGTTCCATAAGCGCGAATTTGGCCGATCTGTACCCACCGTTGTGGATATACTCCTCTATATCTTCAGGATCAATTTTGCCGCATTCTTTTAGTACGGTTCTCTGCTGCATCTTATAAAATGGAATTTCATTGGCCCCTTTGCATTTTTCTTTTGTGGCAGGATTTTTATATAACAATCGCTCCACAAGGTTATTTTCTACCAATGTGGTTTTTACTATTTCAGCGACATCTTCCGGTTTTACCCTGTTATAAAGGATTCCATCCGGTTCAATTGTTACAAGGGGACCCATCTGACAGAAACCCTGGCATCCACTACCGGATATTAGAATGCTTTTCTCCTTTTTATCCCTGAGTCCCGCCTCTACCAGCAGATTAAGGCCTGCTTTATTAATCTCATTCTTAAATTCTTCCAGTACCTTTAGCGCGCCATTGGCCATACAACCGGTTCCGGAACAGATAATTATTCTTCTTTTTACTGTTTCGGTTCTTTTTTTGTAATTTTCGGCCAGTTCATCCAGACTAACATTCAACTTCTTCACCGACAGCCTCCTTAGCTATAATTTCATCGATCATTTTTTCCCCTTTTTCCGGCGTCATCATCGGGTAAACATCCTCATTGACCACAACTACCGGAGCCAGTCCGCACGCCCCGAGGCATGAAACGGTCTCTACTGTAAACATCATATCTTCAGTTGTTTCCGCTCCCTCTTCCAGGGCAAGTTTTTTTCTTATAGCCTCCAGAATAGGGATGGAGTCTTTTACATGGCACGCGGTTCCGTCACATATTTTAATCACATATTTTCCCTTGGGTATCAGAGTAAAATGTGAATAAAATGTCGCGACGCCGTATACCTTTGCCGGTGGTATGTTAAGTGATGTGGCAATGAATGCCAGAATTTTTTCAGGCAGATAACGATATTCCGCCTGAACAGCCTGAAGAATGGGAATAAGTTTTGCCTGGCTGTGATCATTCTCTTCAAGAATGCGGCAGACCTTCTCAAATTTTCTGACCTCAGGTGTTTCCGTTTCACGTTTCATTTCAGTTCACCTCATTATTTTTTATATTTTTTCTAATTTTTTTCGCGAGCTTTAATATGGCCTCTGTGAATTCCGGCCTGATTGAAGAGTATCCCTTCTCCATGATCTTTTTATCCGAAATTATTTCACTGAACTTCGTTTCTTTTTGTTTATTTTCCAGAGAGACAGTGAATTCCAGGCGCCCCTCACCGTTGTTATCTGAGAACAGTCCGGCAAATTCATCAATCCGGCTTGTCAGATTTTCAAAACTATCGTATGTAAGATTATTCATCACCATTTTTTTACCAAATGGCATATTCCTGAATGTAAACAAAATCGCTCCGTTCATTCTCTCTCCAGTAAAAACGCAAGTTTGTGGGTAAGCACACCAAGACTTTGCGCCAGACTAACAGACTCCAGTATTACTTCCTCGGGAACTTTTAACTGTACGGGAGCAAAATTCCAGATAGCTTTAATTCCTCCCTCAACCATTATATCAGCCATTTCCTGCGCCGCGTCGGCAGGAACGGTGATAATGCCGATATTAACTTTCATCCGCGCTGCAAGGTCGGCAATTTTATCAACCGGAAAAATTTCTATTCCATGAATTTTTGTCCCGATCTTTTTGGGATTATTATCAAAAGCGGAAATAATATTCAGACCATAATCCTTGAAATTCGGATATCCGGTCAGGGCAACTCCGAGAGCCCCCGCTCCGGCGAGAAACGCGTCCTGAGTGTTGCCCCAGTTCAGGAAATCTCTGAGAGCGGCGTTAAGCTCCTCCAGGATAAAACCTGTTTTTGGTTTGCCGGTTATTCCAGTCACCGATAAATCTTTCCTTACCTGGATTGGCTCCAGTCCCAGTTCATTCGCTATAATGGTCGCGGATATTGACGCCACCTCTTCCCTTCTCAATCTTTTGAGAAGCTGAATATACCGGGGAAGCCTCCTTAATGTTGGCAATGAAACCTGTTTTATTTCCTGACTCATATCACACCTGTCAATTGATAAATAATTATCGATATAAATTTATCGATATATTTTTATCGAGTCAAGAAAAAAAGAGAAAAAAAATTCGTGAGGGCGGGATTATATTTTTTTACAGGTTTTGTTTGATTAGCGTTTTATACCGATTTAATACCTTTATTATTCCAGTGCTGCCCGCTCCTGTGGTTCTAACCGGGAAGGTCAAAAAACGAAGAATAAGGTTTCACTACATTCCTTTCATTCCTAATTCCTAATTCCTAATTCCTAATTTACTTTTGCGTCCTTTTTTCACAGGGTTAAACAAATAAAAAAACTCCGCCGGGAATGACGGAGTTCTGGTTCACAAAATCTTCAATAATAACTTTTTAACGAATCACCACAAAAGCGGGCGTCGCAATTCGGACTTATTATCGCCGGGCTATTTCTTCCGCTTTAATCACTGATCCGTCGGGCAGATAAGCTTCGGCCTCTCCGGTCTCTTCAGATATTGACACCACCTTATGTTTTCCATTTTCTGTTATCAGGTACCATGACAAATCTTCCGGATTATATTTCAGTTCAGCTTTTTCATATCCTTCCGCTCCATCTTTCTTTTCAATGATGTAGCTGTTCTTCCGCGCGGTAATTATATATTCCCCCGATTCAGTCTTTACAACTTTGCTTTCACTTTCTCCGTCGTTCATGGCGATTGGATTATTCCCTGTCCAGAATTCAATTGTATTAAATACAATACCATCGAGAAAAAGACTCACTTCATAAACCGGTATAACAACAAAACCTACAAAGACCAGAGAATTAACCACTTTATCCCCTACTTTGCCATTCCAGTCATAAAGTTTGTTTGTAAGTTTAAATGGTCCGTAACAACTTGTGAAAGAAAGAGCCAATACCAGGAAAGAGATAACAACCATATTTTTTTTAATTCTTGACATAAAATCTCCTAATTAATGTTAGATACAATATATGCGTTTCAACACTCATATTGCGGTGATTGTTTCACAATCGTTAAATACTGTTTTTTTTCAGGGAGAATAAAAACCAAACAGAATCTAAATAGGTGTAATCAAATATAATGGTAATCATTTCAAATATTAAATTGCCTGAGGTTAAATAACTGAAGGGATCAATAAAATCTATTTTATTGCCGTCAGTTAGGGAGAAAAATATTTTTGTGAAACATTACGCTGACTTGTAAAAAGATTCCGGCCGGCGTGGTATGAGCGGGACAACTAAAAAACGGATGGCAAACCGGAATACATGGGGTATTTGGACTCTTGAAATGCAGAGAAATGTGATTACCGAAGTTGGCCCGCAGAGAAAGATAGCTCATTCCAATGGTATATAATAGAATTCAAATTTTCACTGACTATGAAATGTTTCCTCTGTTTATTCCCTTATTTCGAACTCATGTTAAAGAATAATTTCATTTAAAGTGGCCGGATCGATATCGTGCCCCCCGTTATACCGGTGAACTTTGAGGGCCTCGAATTTTTCTCTCATCTTTTTTATCAATTTATCTGCCATATCGGGAGAGATAAACTCATCTTTGTCACCGATAACCGTTTCAATTTTTATCCGGTTAAGTTTCCTGATATCTTCAGCGGAAAGATCAGGAGCGGCTGGTCCTCCCCACAGGACAAGTCTTTCAATGTTTATTTTTGTCTTCGCGATCCATCTTGAAGCGGTTTCAGCTCCCTGTGAAAATCCCAGGCAACTGACCGGAATACCCGCGGGTATTTCCTCATGAGCCAGTTTTTCTAAATAATTGACATAATCATTTATTTCATCCTCTCTCTTTTCGCCTGTCATCCATGAAGCGCCTATGCGGCCTGAAAAACCGGAAACATAAAAATAATTCAAAGCTTCGGGAGCAATCACCATTACATTATTTCCGGCTAATCCTGAAAACTTCTTTATGAAATATCTCGCGAGCTGTCCATAACCATGGAGCACAACCCACACCTCCTTGGGATTGCCGCTCCCTGACCACGATTTATAAAACCTGGCCGCTCGTTCAACCTTCATTGAGGTTTCTTCAATCATGTTTTACCTTGTATTCAGAAATCTGTTATACGCGATCATACCACCGACCACATTATAAGTTTCAATTCCTTTATCCGCCAGCATTTTTTGGGCAATTCCCGAACGGCGCCCCGATCTGCAAATAAGCGCGATTTTAACATTTTTATGTTTCTCTATTTCACCTGTTCTTCCTGCCAGTTCCTGCAGTGGAATATTGAGAACTCCTTCGACGGCTCCAAGCTGTCCTGTCAGTTCAGGAGGTGTGCGAACATCAATAATGACATACTTTTCCTCTGAATGGATAAGGTTGAAGAGATCCTCAGAGCTTAAAACTTTTTCGGAGGTTTGCGAACACGCGGATGTGACAAATGACAGTATAAAAATCGTTATCAAATAAATCTTATTCATTTTTTCACCATGATCATTTGATTTTTTAAAAATATTTTCGGATATTAAATCCGAGTATCTGGTTTCTGTATTATAACACTCCGACACGATAATAAATTCATAATGATGAAACATATGAGTATGTATAAGGCAAAATTTAAATTCAGGTGACAAAATGCTGACAGATAACCTAATAAATTTCACAATCATTTTTGTGATTATAGCTCCTTTCGCTATACTTTTCATTATTTCACTGATCTTCCTTAGAAGAAAAAAAGATGATCAGAATCTGGAGAAAAAATTCTCTCCGGCTGATATCCGGACATATCAGCAAAACAGTTTCAACAGAAGAAAAAGAGTATATCAAAATCAGGGTGGAGAAGAGCTGCGTGAAAAATATATACGAAACTTTAATAGCAGCAAGTCCAGGTATGGCTTATAGATCATAGCAATAATGCTTAAGGTGTTTACTCTTTTACATTTTGCAGCTTTTTTGAAGAATTTTTCATTAAAACCGGATAATATCAGCTATTCTTTTTGACTTACTACAGATTTTTTTATTTCTTTCGATAATTAATTCTGGTAAGTCGAAAGAGAATATCGCGGAGACGGATGAATGGCAAAATCCACTAAAATAAACTTGTTAATTGTACTGCTCTTACCTCTGTTCTGGATTGGAGGATTTCTGGCAGTAAGTAAAAATCCACCCGAAAAGGATACTCCCTCAACCCCTGTGGAAGGAAGAATAATTTCGCCCGATTTTCCCGATTCATTTACGTTTGCCGGCGAAGAAGTGCCTTTGCGGAATTTCGAAGTAAAGGAAAGACTCGACCGGGAAATTGTTGTCAATACTTACTGGCATTCATCAACAATTTTGATGGTAAAAAGAGCGACAAGATGGCTCCCGGTTATTGAGCGTATACTGAAAGAAGAAGGAGTTCCTGATGATTTTAAGTATATAGCGATGATTGAAAGTAACCTTACCAACGCCGTGTCTCCCAAAGGCGCGAAAGGTTTCTGGCAGTTCTTAAAATATACCGGGAAAAAACATGGTCTCGAAATCAATAAATGTGTTGATGAAAGGTACCATGTTGAAAAATCAACAAAAGCCGCATGCAGTTATCTAAAGAATGCCTACGAAATGTTTGGAAGCTGGACTCTCGCCGCGGCCTCTTATAACATGGGTGAAGCGGGAGTCGAAAAACAACTGGAACGGCAAAAGGCGGATAATTATTATAACCTGGTGCTTTCTGATGAAACCTCCAGATATATTTTCCGGGCAATAGCGGCAAAGATAATTATTAATGATCCGGAAAAATATGGTTTTTATCTTAATGAAGAAGACCTCTACCCCCCTCTCGAATATTATGAAGTGCCGGTAAACCATTCGATTAAACATCTTGCCGACTTCGCGGCAAAACATGGTTATAATTATAAGATTCTTAAGATGTATAATCCCTGGCTGAGAGAAAATTATCTTTCCAATAAAAGAGGAAAAATTTACAAAATCAAGTTCCCGGTGCATGGAAGCATTCACGTCATTGAATAAAATTTGTGAAGATTATGAAAGAATTTAAACCTGAAACAATCGGCAAAATTGCGAAACAATTTCAAAAAAGCAGAATTTTACTCACCGCCGTTGAGTTAAAAGTATTCAAATATCTGACCGCGGATGGGAAAAGCCCCGATATTCTGGCCGGAGAAATAAACTGCGACAGCAGAGCTTTGGACCGTTTGTTAAACGCGCTGACAGTTATGGAGCTTGTCAATAAAAAGAACGGACTATTTTCAGTCAGGGAAGATGTTAAAAATCTGCTTGATCCTGAAAGTGATAATTACCTGGGACATCTCGAACATAACGCGCAGTTATGGCATTCCTGGAGCAATCTGACAGAATCAGTCAGAATCGGGAAAGGAAAATCGCAGTCAATCACCGAAAGAAGCGGTGAGTGGTATGAGTCTTTTATCGCGGCCATGCAGCATCGGGCTGAATGGCAGGCGGATAAATTTGCCGATCTTATCGAAACTGTGGATAACCCGGTTGTTCTTGACGTAGGAGGAGGATCGGGAGCTTTTTCTTCGGTTTTTGTTAAGAAAGGGCGGTCTGAAAAAGTAGTAATTTTTGATCTGCCGGAAGTAATTCCCATCACAAAGAAGTATATGTCAAAAACCAATATCGCTGAACATATTCATTACTGTCCCGGTAATTTCCTGAACGATCCGCTTCCCGGCGGAAATGACCTGATAATTTTATCGGCCATTATTCATATGAATTCACCTGAACAGAATCAGGAATTGATTAATAAATGTTATTCGGCCATGCGCGCGGGGGGCAAAATCGCTATTATGGATTTTATAATGGATGAAGAAAGAATATCCCCCGATTATGGTGTATTTTTTGCCATCAATATGCTGGCAGGAACCGAAGCCGGAGATACCTATACCGAAAACGAAGTGAAATCATGGCTTAATAAATCCGGATTTATAACTCCGGAAAGAATAGATTCCGGTTTCGGGACAACAATTATTACAGGTATAAAAAAATCCCGCTGATCAGCGGGATTTTTTCTTAAAGCGTTTCAGCGATTTCAAGAAATTTTTGATAAGGAATAGCCGACCAGCTTTCAGAAGTAACAGCGCCATGCGAAAGTGATATCATCGATACCTTCGCTGCCGATTCTTCATCCGGCGCTTCATAAATGTCCATAAAATCATAAGAACCCAAAAGGGCATAATGAGCGACAAATTTTACCTCGGGACATTTTTCCTTTACCATATCCAGCCATTCCCGGCCGATCTTCTTTCGGTCTTTTAACTGTCTGGTAACTTCAGGGGATAATTTGGTCATTAAAATATAAGTCTGCATCCGAACCTCCTTCTTGTTAGTTGGTATCTGATAAGAATATAACATTTCCCCGGTAAAAAATAAAGTGGTTTAAATTATTAGCCTGATAAATCAGATATTATATTCCCGGTTAATAACCAGCCTTCCTGATAAAATATTCTCTTTTGACTGCTAATTCTTAAAGCTGACAAAGCCGGAACCAAAAAGAATAGTGTAAGAAATCATCGAAATCATAAACTGGCAAACCAGAAGTGAAAAGTCAGTTAATTGATAATTAAAAGATGTCCCGGTTTTTTATTTTATTAAAACATCCTGACCATCATTCTTAGCCTGGCAACCCTGTTTTTTCTGCGTCCATCAGTGAAATCCGCGAGCAATAATGCCCCGGTTAAAAAGGCAATAAGGTTGAAATTTTTGAGGGTTTGCTATTGCTACTAAGGTTGAAAGATTAAAAAATAAGGTTTTTTTGTGCTTTTTATTGGATTTTGTGTTTTAGTGTTTTAGTGGCTCTTCTTCCGGCATCCGCGTAATCTGTGTAATCAGTATAATCTGCGGTCCTCTTTTCAATTGTTCATTGTACATTATTAATTGTTAATTGAAATTTTGCCATTTTGCGAAAATTGAACTCTTTACCGGTCAAGTTGTAATACCTCATTATTATCCGCCGCGGAGGAGGTAATTCGTCATTTGCGAATACTTCCCTGCTTTGTCTGCTGATTATTTCAATCTGGATCCCTGACCAGCCTGAACCCGTGAAAAACATAATTATCTTCCGGTTCCCTGCTGATTCGATAATTCACAACACAATTATCCTCGATATTATAAGAGGAACCGCCATAAAGAATTCCTTCCGATTTTTCGGAGTCATCATTCAACTTTCCTTCAGCTCCGCTTATTCTATTTTTTCCATTAAATAATTTTTCACACCACTCCCACACATTACCACTCATATCAAAAAGCCCCAGTTCATTAGGTTTTTTCATACCTGCCGGCTGGGTTTTATTACCGGAATTACCACTATGCCAGGCAACTTCATCAATAAAATTACTGCCGCTGAATTTAAAACTCTTACTCAGTAGGCCTCCCTTTGCCGCAAATTCCCACTCAGCTTCATCAGGCAGCCTTCCTCCCGCCCATTCGCAATAAGCCCTGGCGCCATATAATGTAACTCCGGCAGCCGGACAATTTTCATTTTCAGCGTAACAGCTATTTTTAAAGAAAAAGGCATCTCCGTCAAGAGCAATCGAACTTTCATCATCTTCAAAATTGATATACTCTTTCGCTATATATTTTTTCCCGCCCGCTCCGGTTTCCGAGTTGAGGAACTCAATATATTCCCTGAAACTAACCTCATATTTACCTATATAAAAATCATCCAGCCATGTTATCATCTCCTGTTTATTATCATTATTACTGACAATATTACCTATATCAAAGGCTCCTCCTTTCACAAATACCATATTTTCCATATTTACTCCCCGCACAGCTTTTTTCCCGGAAACTTTCCGCAGAATAATATCCTCAGTGGTGATATGGTTTTCTTTAATCACAATTGTTTTATTAAACTTTTCATACCCGGGACACTCCGCTTCAATAGTATATTTTCCTACTATAAGGTTTTCCACTATCTTCAAACCTTTCCATTGGTCAATAACAGAGTAATCTCTGACAAGTTTCACATCCGCCTCGAGGGGTTGAATTGATAATTGAAGCCCGCCGGTTCTGGCAATAAGGTTAATATTTCTGGTAATTGTTTCACCAATTTTTATATCGACAATTTCCTGGTACGATCTGTGCCCTTCGGCGCTGACCTCAACTTTATGTTTTCCCGGAAATAAATCTATGGTTGTGCAGCCGCTGTAATCATCCTGGTCTATGAATATCTTCACCCCCTCTTTTGTGATGTTAAGAATTAATGAACCGCTGTTTTTCTTAAGATTAAATTTAAATTCATTTGTCCCGGTTGGTTTCACCTCAATTATTCCTGTTTCATCCTGGTAGCCTTCAAGCGATATTTTAACATCATAAGTCCCAGGAAATAAAAACACCCCCTTATCAGTTCTCCCTTTATTAAAATTATTCACAAATATAAACGCCCCTTTTGGTTTTGACTTAAATATAGCGGCAATCTGTTTAAGAGGCTCCAAAGTGTAATTAAAAAGTGTTGATTCTGTTGTGACTGTAATAGTATCAATTATCGGGCTGAAATATTCTTTTTCAATCCGCAGATAATGTCTGCCCGGAGTAATCCGGAATGGTGGCGCCCCCTTCTGAAGTTCATTGTTTATAAATATTTCCGCCTCCGGCGGTTTTACTATAATATTAACCGGCAATCTTTCCGGTTCTTTATCTCCGGATATCTTTACCTGCCAAACCTGGCGGCTGTTCAGTTTGATGCCGACATCATACAGGTATATTTTCAAGGGTTTATAACCTGTGCAAAATACCTCTACCACCCTTTCACCCGGCGAAAGGAAAAGTACATCCCTTCCCGGTTTCGCGTCTATTTTTACTATTCCGTTATTTGAAAGGTAAGAAAATCCTGTCAGATCAGTTATAATTTTTAATCCCGCGCATATATCCCCGTTGGCGTCCCTTATATCATTACTGATAAATTCTCTCTGCAAAAGTTCAGGTTTCCCGATAATTCGCATTTCATTCATCCCCTCCTGCGCGCTGATTTGGCAGAAAAAAATCATTAATAATAGAGCCGCTCTTTTTAGCATAAATTATCCCCTTATTAATTCTACTTTAAGAATTTTTTACAATCTTGGTCTTTCCGGGATTGTGAGATTGAACTTACAATTGTTATGCCAGCGCAACTAAAAACTATTTTCACCCGCCGCGTCAGGCGGGGAATTCGGTTATAGCGCTATTATACCCGGAGTGAAATAATATTATGAATGGGATTAGTTTTATTAACGCAGCGATTAAAAGAGAGGTAATTGTTGTGGATATTTTTGCGTGCTGTATAAAAAAAAGGACAGGCTGGAAAGCCTGTCCTACTTTGGAAAAATGAAAATCTTGTATTTATTTCATTGCCTGTTTCAAAACATAATGATGTTATTGTTTGACCTTGGCGCTATTTCATCAGCATCATTTTTTTGGTTGTGCCGAATGACTGTCCGTCAACGCCTGCCGCTTCGATTGTGTAGAAGTATACACCACTTGAAAGTTCTGAAGCGTTAAAACTTACTTCATGCAATCCTAATTCAAACTGACCGTTAATCAGTTCTGCTACCTGCTGTCCAATAACGTTGTAAACTTTTACGCTTACTTTTGCCGCAACCGGAAGAGCAAATTTGATCTTTGTAGTCGGGTTGAACGGGTTAGGATAGTTCTGGCCAAGGCTGAACTCTGTCGGTACAAAGTCAACTTCTACAGTGTTGCTGTATGCGTATGTCCCGTCAAAGTCAACCTGTTTCAGTCTGTAATAATATGTACCTGATGTCGCGTGATGGTCAACAAAGCTGTAGCTGTGCGCTTCAGCGCTTGTTCCGTTTCCATCAACAAATCCAATTGAAGTAAAGCTGACATCGTCTGAGCTTCTTTCAACTTCGAAACCTTTATTGTTGGTTTCTGTGGCTGTTTCCCAGGTAAGTTCAACTTTTTCGCCTGCTACGTTAGCTGCGAAAGTTGTGAATTCAACCGGTATAGGAGCTGTGTAAACGATTGTTACATCCAGTGATGTTAGAGCTGCGTTGGTAACAACTACAGGAGTAGTTTCACCATCCATAATTGTTTCACTTACAATTGCTCCGCCGAATGGATCCTGAACTGTCATTTCGATAGTTCCTGTAACTTCAGGAATAGCGATTGTAGCTGTGAATTCAGTTCCTGTTCCGAGCTGCCACTGAATCTTATGTGTAACAGTTCCATTCATGTTGATATCGCCTGTGCGGAAGTCATAAAGTGAAGATGTAACTCCATCAGCAAATACCATTCTTGAATCGAAGATACCAGCGGGAGGAGCCGGAGGAAGTTCAGCTTCCATAAGGTCCGCGTCAATTCCATCTGTAGCTTCAGGATCGATACCAACCATCATGTCATAAGAAGCGTTGCCATCTGTAGCGTTGATTGCTATTTCGAAGAATGCTGCTGTGTTTTCAACAGCGACAGGTGTACGTTTTGCGACAGGAGCGTTAAGAGTCAGTGTTCCCTGATCGCTTGTTTTAACCCAGTAACCTTTACCAGGCGCGAGTTCGGTTACAGGAAGATAGCCTGACTCGAAACCATAAAATTCAGAGCTGATAATACCGGCAGGGTCTGAAATTATATCAGCAACCTGAACTGTTTCATGGAAGGGACCGATCAAATTCCATCCTTCATCAACGTTTACAACCATATCACTTACCGGCATACCGGAAACAATAAGTGAATCTTCTGCGTCAAATTTCAGCCAATAACCGATACCGTTTTCAAGTGTATCGACTTCAATATAACCATTCTCAAAAGAAAAAGCATTCGAACTCGCGTTCGGGAATAAAGTATCAACTTCCATAGATACAAGAACGGAAGGAATTGAAAGCATGTTCCATCCTTCGGCCATCATAATAGTATTTTCGACATAAGGATCAGCGACAAAATATCCCGGTGTACCGCCGAGGAAATATGAAGCTCTCCAGTTTGCCGGATCATTGTTATCAGCGTCAAAATCAACGAGTTCGAGAGAAGGACCGTCGCCGTCAGCTTCTTCCGGCCAGCCGTTTCCGTCATCATATTCAACGAAATCAACAACATTTCCAGCGGCGTCGGATATTGCCACATTTTCACCACTATTGCTTAAAGCGTCGCCAGAATCCCACTGGAATACCTGGTAGTCGCCCTGGTAATTGGCTTCATTAACGGTAATTACGATAAATTCCATCGGAGCTATATAAACACTGTCAGGGAAAGTAAAATCAACACCATCAGAAACTGTCCAGTTGCTCAGGTCAACAGTAACATCATCATTGTTGTAAATTTCAAAAAATTCCCATTCGCTATCATCACCCTGCTCGCTTGAGGGATTATAATGAATTTCAGTAATAATTATTTCAGGGTAATCATTGTCTAAGAGTTCAAAATTAAATTCAGAAGGATCACCTGCCACAGCGTTTAAACCGCCTGCGACATTCTGAATGGTAAATATAAAGTTTTCGGTTCCTTCTTCCATTTCATCATCTGTTATGTCGAACATAACCGACTGCATATCACCGCTTCCTGCCGTGAAAGTTACCGACTGGGTTGTATAATTCCCCAGGTCAGCGGCGTCACCGGTTGTAAGGGCGACTTCACATGTTGTCTGTTCTGTTGTTGAAAAATTGCTAATGGTCAGGTTAATTGTGTAAGAGCCATCACCTTCCGATGCTGTGCCGTTCGATTCTTCGAATTGTACTGTGGTTGGCAGTGGTGAATTCTGTCCGACAAATTTAATATTGTCGGCATAAAGGTTTTCACTTCCGCTGTTACTGTCAAGAGAAATTTTCAAAACAGCTATTGAATAACCTGACAGGTCAGCATCTAAAGTCATCCACATGCCTTCAATGCCCAAATCGTCTATATCCTGCCCGATAGTGTTTAGAAGATCAATTTCAAGAGTATCATCAACAACAACCCAAATCCTTATTGCGTCATCCGCTTCCCAACCTGTCTCTTTCAGGAAAGCGTCTACATAAACAGTTACAGTAGAAAAGCCTGTAATGTCAACTTCGCCGAAGGTGAGCTCCATCAAACCGTCAGAATCCGAGAATTCAAATCCCTGCAGGCTGTCGCTGAACGCCGTTACATCACCGGTATAATCGGTAATACCGACGTAGTCACCATCTGTAAGACCAACATCATTACGGGTGTTATAATAATATGATGTAAATGATAATTCGGTTCCTGTCGCGGGAGTGTAATTCATAACAGGTTCACCATCATGATTAGGGAGAGGGTGATCTGTCGCGGCATCATCTGTGTCGACATACTGTCCGCCGACAGCGGCAGTATCTTCAAAGCTTGTGTATGCTATTGTTGTCTGGGCAGAAAGAATCCCGGCAAGAATAAGTAAGACAAAAAGTGTGGTTAAATACCTCATCGGTTCTCCATTTTAATTTAAAATAAACGTTCAAAATATATTAAATCTGATTAAAGTAACTGCCTGAAAAAGATTAACAAATTATTAAGATATTTCCCGGGTTACATTACTAAAAGCTATCTGCAATATTTGACGATGTTTTTACAAGTTTCATGCGAATTTATTCAAAACAATTTAATCAAAATTTTAACTGTTTGCCAGTAATTCACTGATTAAAGAAGTTGTTATTTAATTAATGTTTTGAGGCAACTGAAATATTCCATAAGAAGTCAAATACTACACAAAATGGCAAAATTTCAATTAACAATTAATAATGTACAATGAACAACTCAAAAGACATTTGGTAAATATTCCATGATCTCAAAAATTTTTCGTAAAATGATGTTTTTTTTTGACGCGTGAATTTTTCTCTGAAAGACCCGACAAAAAAACCTTATTCTTTAATCTTTAACCTTAATAGCAATGGCAGGCCCTCAAAAATTTGAACCTTATTGCCTTTTTACCAGGAGCATTATTTCCAGCGGATTCCGCTGATGGACGCAGAAAACACAGGATTACCAGGATAAGAATGATGATCAGGATGTTTTAATAAAATAAAAAACCGGATCATCTTTTAATTTTCAATTGTCAATTATCCATTATCAATTAATTGACTATCCACTTCCGGCTCCGCCGGTTTACAGATTCAGGCATCGGGAATTTTATCATTCCGTTTTGACAACTTTTTTTAGCCGGCAGGATCGCGCTACCACAGACCGGCCTGAAGAATCAGCCCTGGTAAACAACATTCAAATTCAAAAAAGAGAGTATGGTCATTCACCGGAAAAAAGCTTAACCACCGCGGATTCACCATTCCTGCGATAAGCTCTGAACATACCGGGAGTATTAAAATCCGATGCTATATTGCCATGGCTATCGATTGCAATTACACCTCCGGAACCTCCCATGGAAGAAAGCTTCCTGTTAATTTCAATATCGACAGCTTCATTAACTGATTTGCCCGAATATTCCATCATTGCCGATATATCATAAGCAAATACACTCCGTATATAATATTCCCCGTGCCCGGTGCATGATACCGCGCAGGTTTTATTATTAGCATAAGTGCCCGCCCCGATAACTGGTGAATCCCCTATCCTTCCAAATTTTTTATAAGTCATTCCGCCGGTGGAAGTGCCCGCCGCCAGATTCCCCGATTTATCGAGTACACAGCAGCCGACTGTGCCATATTTTTTTTCTGTTTTATTTTCCGCTTCAGCTTTAACTTTCAGGTAGCTGTTCCAGCTTCTTTCGGTATAAAAATAAGATGAATCAACAAATTCAAATCCCTGTTCAGAAGCAAATTTTTCAGCTCCGGCGCCGGTCAGAAAAACATGATCGGAATTTACCATGACTTCCCTGGCGAGAGATATGGGATTTTTAATATGCCTTACGCCACCAACCGCGCCCGCGTTAAGATCAGCGCCATTCATAATGGATGCGTCAAGCTCATTTGTGCCTTCGCTGGTAAATACAGCTCCCCTGCCGGCATTAAAAAGAGGTGAGTCTTCAAGTATATTTATTACCTCAACAACAACATCAACAGCGGCGGCGCCATTTTCAAGCATTTTATATCCATGATTTACCGCCTCGGCCAGTTTATTTTTATATTTCAGCGCCATCTCTTCCGGCATCGTTTCTTTATCAATACTTCCGGCGCCGCCATGAATTACCAGTCCGTAATTCCCCTGACTATTATTCTCCGTGCATGAAGAAAGAATAAGAAAAATCAAAAAAGCAGCAAATATTCTGAAAATTTTTGATAAGGGACTCATTATTATTCTCCTCTATATGGTATTCCTTCTTCAATCCAGTCAACTTTTTTACCTTTACAGTAATAATCAAAAAACTGGTTCATTCTGATCGTAAAATCGACCCTGTTTGGATAGGTCCGGAAATGATGAGGTTCTTCCCGGTACTGAAGGAAAAAGCTGGTTTTGCCAAGTCTGCGCATCGCGAGATAAAGCTCAATACTCTGATACCATGGAACGGCATCATCTTTATCCCCATGCCAGAACATCAGCGGTGTATTTATTTTATCGGCAAAAAATACCGGTGAATTTTCAATATATCTGTCGAGCGAATCCCAAAGAGTTCCTCCGATACGGCTCTGCGCCTTCTCATACTGAAACTGCCGGGCAAGTCCGCTTCCCCACCTGATTCCGCTATAGGCGCTTGTCATATTTGACACCGGGGCTCCGGCAATTGCGCAACAGAATATATCTGTCTGCGTAACGATAAAAGCAGTTTGATAACCACCCCATGAATGCCCGTGAAGCGCGACTTTTCCGGGATCGGCTATTCCATCCTCAATTAGTTTTTTAACACCCGGAACAATACATTTAACAGCCGATTTTCCCGGGTGTCCCACTTCATAAACTATATCGGGTAAAAATATAACATAGTCCTGTCCAGCGTAATATGGAAAATTCGGCCTGTGGTTTAACACCATATCATTAAATAAATGAAGCCTGTGAGAATATTTACGGTAAAAATAGACTATCACGGGATATTTTTTATCTTTATCATAGTTTTCAGGTTTTATCACTATTCCGTCAAGTTTTATTCCATCCTCTGTTTTCCATGAGATAAGTTCAGGATTCCCCCAGAGAAAAGATTCCGTCTGAACCTGTAAATTGGTCAGTTGTTTCGGTTCACTAAAGGTAAGATCGGTAAGCCATAAATCGGGAAAAGTGTTATAATTTTCACCTGATACAAGCACATTCTCACTGTTTTCCCCTTTCGCGATAAATTTCCAGGTGTAATCTCCCTGTAACTTCAATTCAATATTACCGGTTTTCCGCTCCAGCAGTCCGAGTGAAGTCGTTTTACTCTCTTCATTATAAACCGAAACCGGAATCAGTCGGCCGGAGGATATAAATTCTTCCTTTTTATCCATTTTAATTACACGGTAAACTTCTCTGTTTTTCCGACCGGCCCCTTTGGTAACACAATTTAATTCCTTATTGGCAATGTCATAAAACCATATATCATATCTGTCATAAATATATAATCCGTTGTCCGATTCAAGCCAACCGGGCGAGCCATAATCGGATGCTTCCGAGGGATAATCGTGTTCTTCATTTGACCATTGAATATCTGTTCCGGAGGTTATATTTATCTTTGCGCCTGTTGAGCTTTTAATAATATGCCAGTCCCCCTTTTCAAACCACGCCGAGTAATTGCCCGAAGGTGAAAAATAAACCCTGAACTGGTGACGCGTTATAAATTTTTTATTCGTTCCCCTTTTCAGATCAATAATGTAAAAATCGCTGTACCTGCCATCCCAGGTTCTTTCTTTCTGGTAATCGACATCTGTGCGGCCAAAGAAAAAATCAGGGCTTTCCGAATAATATATATACGGCAGATTTTCATCGGCGAGGGAACTCAGCTCCTTTTTCTCAAGATCAAAAATTGCTGAATAAAGGTGTTTCTTTTTTTTATCCCATTCGATTCTTTCATTTGTTTTTATCAGTGGATCATCCCAGTGCCAGAGATCGAGGGTATTTTCACCCGCTATTTTTTCCGGATTGAAGTTACTGCTCTCTTTTGCCCAAATGTTTTTGTCTTTTTTCTCCGGCTTTCTAAATCCCAAAAACAATCTGTCGGACTCTCTGTTCCATCTTATTTTGTTATCATTCGGCAGGTAAAACCCTTCCGGATAATCAGATTTCTCCACAATTTTTTGTAATGAACCATCCCATAGAAACAGTTCAGCCTTATTATTATCAGCGGCTGTATCAATTTCCGCTCTTAAATAAACCAGTCGGCTATTGCCCGACCACTCAAACTCTCCATATTCATACCCGGGAAGTTTGTCATCAAAAGTAATCCACGGTTTATCCTCCTCAATATTAAGGACGATTAACCCGCCGTTATCAGAGGTATCCTTTGTGGTAAAGGCGAGCATAGTCGAGAGACTGTCAAACCTGAAATCCCGGACAAATTTATAAGGCCATGTCCTGCCCGATTCAATAGAATAAAGGAGCATATCTTTTGCGGACTTGTCCTCTTTTTTATTTGTTAAAGAATCGGATAAGTCAACCGAAACCGCGAGCCACTTCTCGTTATTTGAAATTTTATGGGAAACAAAATGTTCGAAATTCATTGAAATTTGTTCAGAAAGGTCAAACAAAATCAGTTCCTTCTCAATTTCCTTTTCTTTATCTTTTTCCACCTCGAAAAAGTCAGGTTCCTTAATAATTGATACATATCCGGAGTTATTGGTAAAACTTATATCGCCTCCCCTTTCAACTCTAAAAATTTCATCACCCTTTGAATTTAGTATAACCGCTTCGGCATTGCCGCGGTCCGGCTTCGAAAGAAAGCCGATATACTCACCATCAGGAGAAATAACAGGTTTTTCTATCTGCCTGAATTTCATTATATCGGTCAGACTGAGAGGTTCTTTTTCCTGGGCATTCAGAAAAGATGAAAGGAATATTAAAACTACTGAAGCGTATATTGCCGCCGGGAATCTTTTTTTTATCATTTAAGCTCCGAAATCTGGGTGTAAAGCACTACTTAAAAAGGAATTCTCAGTTTTACCTCTTCCCCGATTTCTAATACTTCGCGCCACAACTTTTTACGGTGCACGTTCATTTCTTCAAAAAACTCAGGACGGGAAAGATTGAAAGAAGGATTGTTTTCATGCAGTAATTTGTACTGAATGTTTTTGTGATATTCTATCGTTTCAAGAACCTTGTCGATATACCGCAAATAATATCTGATGAAAAAATAGTGCTGAATATGATTATCAAGAAGAATGATTTTCAGAGGATTGAAGCTGGACTTCAGATAATCTGATTTTGCTTTCAGTTTAAGAAAATTGTTTCTGACAGCAAAATAATTTTTCCGGTACACTTTTTTGTTAAAATAATTGAGAAAAGAGAATTCATTTCTGTTTATCTTTTTGAGCAGACGTCCATACTCAGTGATAATTTTCTGGCACTCTCTTACCAGCTTCTCATATTCTTTTACCTTTTCATTCAGATCGGACAAGGGCTATATTCCGGTTTAATGCTAAGATTATTCTAACATTCCTATAAAAATAAAAAAAAATAGATCATTTTTGACAATTAAATTGTTAAAGAGAGTAACATTTAATAAAAAGAGTATCTATGGATTCGTTAACACATATAGTCGCGGGCAGTCTGACAGCGCAATATATAAGTAAAAATAAAGAAATCAGAGTCCCGCTGGTTCTCGGCGCGGTGGCCGGAACCATCCCCGATCTTGATGTATTGTTTCTTCCGTTATATGATGAAGCCACAAAATTGCTGGTACACCGGGGATTTTCTCATTCGCTTCTTTTTGTTCTTATCGCTTCTCCTGTTTTTGCCTGGGTGATAAAAAATATTTTTCTCAGGAAAAGTAAAACAGGATTCACTGAAATATTAAAAATCTTTCTTTTTGCTATGTCGGGACACATTTTACTCGACACAATGACAAATTACGGCACGCAGGTTTTTTATCCTTTCAGTGACGCGAGATTCTCTTTCCGGACAATTTCGGTAGTTGATCTTTCTTTTACCATCCCGCTTCTTGTCGCTCTGGTACTGATAATTTTCCTGAAGAATATCAGGAGCAGAAAGATCATACTTAATTCCGCGTTATTTTTCGCGCTGCTTTATCTTTCTTCGGGGATAATAATTAAACAATATGTAAACAGTGTCATAAGTGATCGGATAACTGAAAAAAATATTAACTCAGAAAAATTTATGACAACTCCCTCGCTCATGACTTCTCTTTTATGGCGTAGTGTAATAAAATCGGATAATGGTTATTACGAAACCTGGTATTCACTTTTTGATGATAAAGAACCACAGTTCCACCTGATAAAAACGGATGAAGAGGCTCTCGGGAAATTCAGGGAATCGGAAGCGTTAAAAACCCTGATCTTTTTTTCGGAAGGTTATTACAAAGTGAAAACAAGTGACGATGGATCGATTAGTTTTGCCGACCTGAGATTTGGATCGGCGGATGGCTGGTTGAACAGAAATGAAAATTATATTTTTTCCTTTAATCTCCATAAATTTAAGGATAATGTTGTAGTTTCAAGGGAAAGACCGAAAATGAAAGTCGATTACAAAACCCTGAAAAATTACGCCGGGAGAATTTTCGGCAAACTTTATTATTAATTTTTTTTAAGATTTTGCATATATTTAGCCCCTGACAATAATTCTCAGACGAGAGGAAAAGAATGGTTCCCGATTTACAGGAAATTGAACAGGTTCATGAAAGTATAAAAAGCCGGATAAACAGGACTCCGGTATTAACATCCTCCTCAATAAATAAAATAGCAGGATGCGAGATTTTCTTCAAATGTGAAAATTTTCAAAAAACCGGGGCATTTAAATTCCGGGGGGCAAATAACGCTTTATTATCACTATCCGATGAAGAGCTCTCACGGGGTGTGGCTACACATTCTTCAGGCAATCACGCCGCGGCTCTCGCGCTTGCCGCCCGTAAATCAGGTGTGAAAGCCTATATTGTTATGCCCCGCAACGCGCCCCGCAACAAAGTTAACGCTGTAAAAGAATATGGGGGAAATATTATATTCTGCGAACCGACACAACAATCGCGGGAAGAAACTCTTAATGATGTGGTTTCAAAAAACGGAGCTGTTTTTATTCACCCTTTCAATGATTACCGGATTATAGCGGGACAGGCAACCGCGGCGCTCGAATTAATCAGGGAAACAGGAAATCTGGATTATGTGATTGCCCCGGTCGGAGGAGGAGGACTGCTCAGCGGCACATCTCTGGCGGTGAAACTTTCAGATAATAACACAAAAGTTATAGGCGCCGAGCCTTCGGGAGCCGATGACGCTTATCGTTCCATAAGAGATGGGAAAATTTATCCCTCCATTGAACCAAAAACGGTCGCTGACGGACTAAGAACTTCGCTGGGTGAAAAAACTTTTGATATAATCAGAAGATTTACCAACAGGATCATCACGGTCAACGACACGCGTATTATTGAAGCGATGAGACTGATTTTTGAAAGAATGAAAATAATTATCGAACCCTCATCCGCCGTGCCTCTCGCGGCAGTGCTTGCTAATAAAATAATTTTTGAGGGGAAAAAAACCGGGATAATTTTATCGGGGGGAAACGCTGATTTCGATAACCTTCCCTGGAAATAAAAAAAGCCGGAAAATCCGGCCTTTTTCATTATAAATCAGGTATAATCACAACCTGTTAATAATATATTCGTTATCTGCTGTTAATCGACTAAAACAAAAATATCTTCAACAGCTCTTTTTTCCCTTCCCTTTGGCTCATCAACCGGCTTGCCAATAGCTACCATTGCCGCAAGTTTGAAAGGTGATTTAATACCGAGATATTTTTCAAGCTCGTTTCTTGCCAGCAGGGGACCTGTAAGCCAGCAGGCGCCATATCCTTGGTCAACCGCCGAAAGGAGAATATTCTGAACAGCCGCGCCGATAGTCTGGATATTGGGAAAATTCCTCATAGCGTTTATATCGTCATGTGAATAGGCGCTGTTGCTCAGCAGATCATCGACAACCGCCTGATAAGGTGAAGCCGCGACCGCGATAATTGATGGCGCGTCGGCAAAAAATGTCGAAAAGGTTTCAACCTGTTTTTTTATTTTCTGTTCCTGAAGTGTATTTTCAGGCAATAAAACCTGTATTCTGTCCCTGACAATAACGGCCATTTCCTTAATTTTTTCTTCCGAAACAACGGCATAAAATTTCCAGGGTTGCGAATTATTGATGCTTGGAGCTTTTCCGGCAGATTCAACCATCTGCCTTAAATGATCAGGGTCCGTTTTTTCTCTCCTGAATTTGCGGACACTAACCCGCCTGTTCACTGCTTCCATGAATTCCATACTAACCTCATACAATGTTAAAAAAAATCAAATAAACCGTTTTCGGCCTATTTGGAATAAATCAGACGCCCAAAAATAAAAAAACCGGTATGGAAAAATCCATACCGGCAAAAATTTTACACTAAAATAACAGTAAATTATTTGACAAGTATCATTTTTCTTGTCTGGCTGAATGAAGCGGTTTCAAGTTTGTAAAGATATATACCACTTGTCAGGCCGGTCGCGTCGAAGCTGTAATTGTAATATCCCGCTTCCAGATCACCGGAAACTATCTCAGTAACAAGCTCGCCAAGAAGATTGTATACCACGAGTTTAACTTCGGTTTTTTCAGGAATGGTGAAGCTGATATTGGTTGAAGGGTTAAAAGGATTGGGGAAGTTCTGTTCGAGACTGTAGTCCTGTGGAAGTTCAACCATTGTTTCGATAACTTCGGAATATTCAAAAGAACCATCATTATCAACCTGCTTCAGCCTGTAATAATATGTACCGGCTTCTTTTATTGTTTCATCTGAAAAGCTATAGGCTTTAACCGAGTTACTGTTGCCGGAACCATTAACAAAACCGATTTTGTTCCAGGCGCTGTTATCATTGGATCTTTCTATTTCAAATCCATAATTTTCCGTTTCAGTCGCGGTAGCCCAGTTAAGTGTAACAATTCCGTTGGAAACCGCGGTCGAGAAACTTGTCATTTCAACAGGCATCGGTGAATTAGGGCTTGATAAACTGAATTCACTGAAGCTTGCTATACCACTAATGGTAAGATAGTCATCCGACTGATCGCCCGCGGTTCCATTGTCATTGTAAGTCATAACGCCGAAATCTGTAAAATCACCGCTGCCTTCGGTTTCTCTTTTATAAAGATGAATTGCGTCATCACCTTCAGTAATTCCCTGGTCACCCATATCTGCCAGATCAAACCTGATTGTATATGTATCGAAGGTAACATCGGTATTTTCAATTACCCAGCGGTAATTAAGAACGTTTCCGCTTATTCCTCCCTGGTTTGCGGGTGCATTGCTGTAATTTCCTACTGAAAGTGAGCCGCTTCCGGTTACATTTTCGAAAACAATGCTGTTCACAGCAGTGCCGTTCCCGACAGAAACATTAACATTTGAACCGGCGCCGACACTTTTAAGTGTGGGAACCATCGCGAATTCACCCAGCGCGCCGGGAGAACCTTTATCCGTATTGCCATTGCTCGCGTAATTGCCTTCACGGGTGGTAGATGTTGTCCATCTCAGGCCGTTGTTATTTGTTCCCTTAATATTTTTAAGAACCATAGAAGCGCCTGAAGGATCGGGGAACTGGGTTCCGCCGTCATATTCCACACGGTCAATTTCTGTCGTACCGTTGCTCATATAAAGTATAATTTCATCATCACCATTAGAAAGAGTAAAGCCTGAATATTCATAATCCACTGTTACGCCGCCATTGGTAGATGTGTTGGCATTTATGCCCAGTATAAGAAAAGCTCCTGCTTCAATATTGAGGCTTCCCCCATTAGTTATTGTATGGCTGTCACTACCCGCGTCTTTTATTACATAACCATTGATATCAACGGTGGCGTCGCCATCGTTATAAATTTCAAACCATTCACCGTCGCCATCATTCACATCAGCGGGATTCTGCATGATCTCTGTAATAACAAGTGTAGGTGTTGAGGGTTCTTCAGGTGTCGTATCGCTTCCTTCCGGAACCGAACCATCTGTTTTAAAATCGATTTCCGATCCTGAATTTGTGTAAGGATAAATTTTCGCGTAATAGGTGGTTTCAGCATCCAGACCGCTAAGATTATATTCTTCAGTTCCATGATTTACATTTACAACACCGCTTCCATCCGAAAGGTCGGTATCATTTGCTTCGGCTGTGCCGTCAACAGGATCGGAGATAGCGCCGAGATTCGTTGTGCTTATTTTAATAAGAAACGCGTCGGCAGCCTGGGCGCCGTCATTATCGGACCATGTGAAATCGACCTGTGTGTAACTGCTCGCGCTGACTGTAAAACTGGCGGCATGATTTGTCGGCTCAGTTTTTGGAGTAGTCGCGTTAGCGGTCACACCCGCGGAATAATTCGGATTATCATAGGACCAGGCTTTATAATAATAAGTGGTATTGCCTGAAAGACTGGTATGATTATATGGAGATGTTGTGCCATTATATAACAACGTTCCCCCCGCGAATGCTTCTCCCTGCGCCGGAGGAGCCCCGGCAGGATCACTGAAAGTATTGTCGGTATCATAAACGATTACAACATTATCGCTCGCAACATTTGTCGCGAAAGTAAGATTGATTTGTGAGCTGCTCGCGGCGGTCGCCGAAAAAGAAGAGGGATCGGCAACATTCGCTGTCTGAATAGCGATATTATCAACCTGCCATAATATATAACTGCCTGATGTTCCTTTGTATTTGAGAGCTAAATACGCCGACCCCGAGATTCCGCTCAGATCAACATTACCTGAAGTCTCCCATGATTCCTGCGCGGATGGCAGAGTAAAGGCTAATTCAGTCCATGTCGCGCCCGAAGGATCGCCGATTCCGGTGTAATTTGTTGAATACATAAGTTTAAGATAATTGTCGGCGTCAGGTTCATTATACTGGTAATATGTATCGAAGGATATTACTTCACCTGAATAGTTATCGAAATTTATTCCCGGAAGAACCAGCCAGTCCTCTTCAGTATCGCCCGAATTATATCCATTCATATAAGCAAAATTTCCATCGCCGTCATAAGTCCAGACTTTAGAATCGCCCGAAACGCTGTATGTGTAGCAGTCACCCAGATCGGCGGCAAAATTTTCTGTATAAGGGATGGTGGTAGTAGCGGGATCGGTTACTGAGTAGCTCTGCTCGGCGGTTGTGCTTTCACCCGCGTCATTATCGAGAGCGTAAATCTCAAAATAGACTGTTGTACCGTCCGACTGTGAAGGGATGTCTGAATCAGTAGTGTATGTGTCACCGCCTGAGTTTGACATCGCGATCGTGGTTCCAAGTGAACCTGACGATGTTCCCCAGTGCAGTTCGGCTCCTTCAATAGTTCCATCTGAATCGGTAATGGTAGCGGAAACAGAAACAGAATTTGATGACTGAACAATACCGGAAGGAGTCCTCTCGATATCAGATATTGAAGGCAGTGAGTTTCCTCCGCCGCCCGAGATCGTAAATGAAGTAGTTGTAAAAGGTATGACTCCGCTGCCGGCAGTAGTCCAGTTGGAATTATCATTAATGGCTTCCATTAGCGCGGCCGCGGTTCCGGTGCGTGTTCCGTCATACTCGCCATCATCCGCGCCGAAAGTCATATAATTACTGAATCCATCGGGAAAAGTACCAATATCGCCGGCATCTTCACCAATTGCGTGCAAAAATGTTGTTACGTTACCAACACTGCCACCCTGGTAAGCGAGTATTCCGTCGCCGCTGTTGCCGAGCGCCATTACGCCGTCGGAAGTGGTTGTAAAGTCATCAGAATCTCCTTTGTAGGTAACAACTGTTCCTTTCGCCAAACCTCCCGCGGGAGCTGTATAAAGAACTGTCCCCTCTCCTGTGCCGATAGTGTAATCACCATCAGCTTCTTCATCTGTAAAATAAATTTCTGTGCCTTCGGCAAGATCAACAAAACAAACAAAGGCAAAATCTTCACCAGGTGTATCCATTCCTGTAACTGCCATATCACCTGAAGATAAAGATGTCTGCGCTTGTAATGTTCCCCAAAAGAGAAAAATTACTGCCAGCATTTTAAAAGTAAAATTGGACATAGATCTCCTCAATATTTTATTAACATTTTTAATTTTTATGTTGGGGTGAACCTCAAAACAAGTAAAAAGGTCCGTTTCCCTGGTAAACATTACTCTCCCCGATTACTCCATAACTCCGATGATAGCGAAATATAATCTTCCTTTGTCATGAAACAATCATATTACAATCAATATTTATACTACAAAGTTAAAAAAAAATTTTTCTTTGACCTATTCTTTCAAAGTTAAGTATTTGTTAAAACAGCGTCGGAAAAAACAATAATGTCAGCATGGGCCTGCCAAAAGGGAGCCAACCGCAATTATTAAAAAATTAGAAAAATGATAAACCGGCCCCGGACCTGGTACAATTGAGAATTACGAATTACGAATGACGAATTACGAATTACGAATGACGCGTTGAAAATTGAAAATTGGAAATTGGAAATTGGAAATTGGAAATTGTTAATTGACCCTATCAGGAATCTTTTTTGAATCGTATCTGCTTTGTAAAAGCAGCATTTTTGTGGAAAGGCCCGCCGGAGTGGTAAAAAGATAGAATTTAGCCGTATAATCCCCGCAGGGGATCAACAGAACTTTGTTAAAACAAAAAGCCAAATCCTGATTTCTGCCAAAATTTTCGGCTTTTCGCGAAAAATTTAACATCCTGCGGATCACTTCCCCACAGAAATAAACTACCCTGACGCCCAGACCAACCCGGTCATCATAATTTTTCTCAATAACCGGCGGAGCCGGAAATGAAGAGTGGTTAGTGGAGGGTGAAGAGTTAGAAACACCTCGCTGATTAAAAAACGATTTCGATGACAACTTCGATTTGGATTTCGACGGATTCCTTATATCCTGTGAATCTTTTTATTCCTGTAATCCTGCTCTCTGCTTTTACGCGAACATTAGATAATTCCAATGCAATATTGCCCGTTTGAATAAGGTTAATAAGGTTTAGTTTGGTTGGGTGGTTTCCTGTGCTACTAAGGTTAAAAAAATCAAAAAATAAGGTTTTCTTTGAGTTTTTTCGTGAGATTTAGTGTTTTGGTGATTTTGTGGCTTTTCTTCCGCCTAATCCGCGTAATCAAAAAAATCTGAGGTCATCTTTTAATTATGCATTGTTCATTATTAATTATTAATTGCATTCCTGCCATTTTGCGTAGAATTTAACTTCTTACAGACTAATCAATCCGTTCATCATACTCTTACTCATCAAGCCAGAAACAATGAACCTGTCCGGTAGCTGAGCGGAGTCGAAGCTACCGCCGCTGGTTTCGACTCCGCTCAACCACCGGCTGTGTTCATTAAAAATTTTGCCATTTTGCGTAGAATTTCACTACTAATAGACTACTCTTACTCTGATTTTTTTAAGTAATTTTGATTGGCGGTTACTTCTACCACTAAGGTTAAAAAATCTTAAACGGAGTTTCCTCCTTTGACAGAATTCGTCACTCGTAATTCCTAATTCCCAATTCCTAATTCCTAATTCCTAATTCCTAATTCCTATCGGGGGGGGCCTTGCCGGTAAAACATTCAAAAGGTGAAAACCGGGTTACTTCCCCGGCGCTCTTTTTTCATGGATTTTCATCAAAGTTTTCACCCTTCTGATATTTCTCCAAATTTATACTGCGATATTTCTGGAGTATATTTTTCTCCAGACCTGGCACCCGCCTTTCAAGAATGGAGTCGCTGCCCGACGCGAATAAAATCACAGGAATAGTGGACAGAATTACACGCAGGTCCAGTAATACGGAGTGCTCTTCTTCATAAATCAGTTCGAACCTTATCAGATCATCAATACCCCTTTTGCGGTCACCCATTAACTGCCATAACCCGGTCATTCCGGGCTTCATCTTTAGCTTTTCCCTGATAATATGATACGAGGGATGAAATTTTTTTATCAATTCCAGGTCAGAAATCATCAGGGGTCTTGGCCCGACAAGACTCATCTGCCCCAAAAGCACATTAAAAAGCTGCGGCAGTTCATCCAGACCGGTGCGGCGAAGCCAGGAACTGAACAAAGGCACATAGGCTTTAAGCTTTTTCTTAACAAAAATTTCCTGAGCGCTCTCAGGTCTGTCATCAATGGAGCTTTTTTTTAAGGTGCGGAATTTAAGCATTCTGAATCCCTTTTCACCGGCAGTCAAACCCCTCCATTGGAAAAACAAGGGGAACTGCCTCAGCTCGATTAATTGGACAATAAAAATAATTAAGACAACCGGCAGCGACGGAGGCAGTATCAGCAGAGTAAAAAGAATATCGAATATACGTTTTGATTTCACTTTCAGTCCGGATTAAAACGCGATTGTCCACAAAATATAATCCATGATAAGTATTAAAGCCGAGGACATAACAAAGGAACGGATTGTCGACTTCCCGACCCCTTCGGCCCCCCCTTCTGTCCGGAATCCTATATGACATCCCATCAGGGCAGTAATACCGCCAAAAATCACCCCTTTAACCATACCGAAAATAAAATCGCTGAATTCAAAAAATCTTTTTACTGAATCAAAAAAAACGGCAAAAGAAACATTCAGGAAAAAGTTGGAAATAATGTAAGCTCCGAGGATGGCGATAGAGTTGGCGATTACAACCAGAATAGGCATCATAAAAACGGCGCCGAAAAAGCGGGGAAAAGCGAGATAACTCACAGGGTTTATTCCCATCGAATCGAGAGCGTCTATCTGTTCGGTCACCTTCATGGAACCAAGTTCGGCGGCGATCGAAGCGCCCACCCTTCCGGCTATAACAATAGCGGTAAGAACCGGACCCAGTTCGGTTATTATCGCCCTGCTCGTAGCGGTCCCCAGGAATGAAAGAGGCGCCAGCCCCTTTAACTGGTAGGCCGCCTGCCATGCCGCTACAGCCCCGGTAAAAAGAGCAATAATTAAAACCAGAGGCAGAGAATTAACTCCTATATGCTCCATCTGGTATAATAAAAGATGTCTTCTTTTTCTTATTCCGGGTAAATATCGCAAAATTGATCCCAGCAGCAGTGTAACCTGACCTGTCTCCTGAAAAAAATGTATCGTCTTGCGGCCTATACGTTCTAAAATATCTGTAATCATCTCATGTAAATGTTTTTTCCTGATTCATTAAAATACGGCTAATAAGGCATATTTCAAAAAAACAAAATACACTTTGATTTATCTTTTTTTCTTTGACAGATATCTTTATGTTTGTATATCCTTTATCTCTTTATAAACCGGAAAAAACAACTGATATAAAGAGAATTTAACAGTATGCGCCTCTTATTCTGATAACAGCATCCTGTTTAGCCGGTTGAAGAAGCGCCGGCCTTATGTTTCAATTCAAAATAAATACAACTGTTGAACAAGCAAAATTACAGAGGTTGATAATGGGAAAAATTAAATATGACTTAGTTTCACGGACCTCCCCGGTTGAATTACCTGAAAACCTTGTTTTTGGAAGAAATTTTTCGGACCACATGCTGGTCGCTGATTATAATCCTTCGGAAGGATGGCATAACTTAACAATTACAAAAGTAAAAGATCTTCAGCTAAGCCCCGCGGCTATGTGCCTCCATTATGGTCAGGAAATTTTTGAAGGTATGAAAGCTTATAAACACCAGGATGGCAAAATTGCTTTGTTCCGTCCCGAAGAAAACTTTAAAAGAATGAACCGCTCGGCAGAAAGATTATGCATGGCGCAGCTTGATGTTGAAGAAATGCTTGAAGCTCTGGCTGAACTGGTAAAAGTGGATAAAGACTGGATACCTACAAAACCGGGTCATTCACTTTATATCCGCCCGACAATGATCAGCACTGATCCCTTCCTCGGTGTGCGCCCCTCAGATACTTATAAATTCTTTATCCTGCTTAGTCCTGTCGGACCATATTATCCTGAAGGATTTAAACCTGTGCCGATCCTCGCGACTGATGAATATGTGCGCGCGGTCCGCAAAGGCGTTGGATATTGCAAAGCTGCCGGCAACTACGCCGCGTCCCTTATGGCCCAGGCCGAAGCAAAAAAACAGGGTTATACCCAGGTGCTCTGGCTCGATGCTATTGAGCAGCGTTATATTGAAGAAGTGGGCACATCAAATATTTTTATCCGCTTTAAGGATGAAGTAGCCACTTCGGGACTTACAGGCTCTATTCTGCCGGGTGTAACCAGAATGTCGGTTATCCAGATTCTCAGGGACTGGGGATACAAGGTAAATGAAAGAAATATTGACATACAGGAAGTAATCGACGGTTATAAAGATGGAAATCTCGTCGAAATTTTCGGCGCGGGAACCGCGGCGGTTATTTCTTCTGTTGGCAAATTAAAATTCAAAGATCATGAAATGGTTTTTGATATGGATAACGCCGGCGAACTCAGCAAAAAACTTTATGCCGAGATTACCGGAATTCAATATGGAATTAAAGAAGATAAATACAACTGGCTTAAATTTGTGGAATAAAAAATGAAAAAGGGATTTTTAATACTGATATTCGTTTCGGGGCTGCTTTTTGCCGGGCAGCCCGGGAACCCCAAAAATATCATCTTCCTTATCGGGGATGGTATGGGAGTAAGTTATGTGAGCGCTTCGGTCATTTCTATGAAAAATGATCAGTTTACGCGCTTCAATTCAATCGGTTTTCAGGTTACATGCTCCGCCGATAAACTGGTCACCGATTCAGCCGCGAGCGGAACAGCCCTGGCAACAGGCAATAAAACCGCCAATGGCATCATTGGAATGGACCCCGATAGCAATGTCTTTAAAAATGTAAGAGAATATGCTGAAGAAGCGGGAAAATTTACAGGGGTTGTATCCACATCATCAATTACGCATGCCACTCCGGCTTCTTTTGTCGGGCATGTTATCAAGCGAAGTATGGAGAACAAAATTGCGGAGCAGTTTATCAGCTCCGGCATTGAAGTAGCCATTGGCGCCGGTAAAAAGTTTTTCCTTCCGGAACTAAGGGAAGATGATGTCAATGTCGCCGACTCAATGAAAAACCTCGGTTATACCCTTTATTATGACTTTGATAAGTTAAAATCGGCGCGGGATGACAAAATTATCGGTCTGCTCGAAGATAAAGCCCTCCCCCGTGGTGATGACAGGGATTATACCCTCGGGGAACTCACCGGTAAAGCTCTCGAAGTTTTGAGTAAAGGTGACAAAGGATTTTTCCTGATGGTTGAAGGCTCGCAGATTGACTGGGCCGGGCATAATAATGATGAAGATTACGCCAAATCGGAACAGAAGGATTTTAACACCGCTATCAAAACCGCGCTCGATTTTGCCGAAAAAGATGGCAATACTCTTGTGATTGTTACCGCCGACCATGAAACAGGCGGAATGGCTCTCACCGGAGGTGACCGTGACGATATCGATTTTGACTTTGTTTCCAAACATCATACCGCCTCAATGATACCCGTTTTCGCCAAAGGTCCGGGTGAAGAAAAATTTACCGGCATTTATGAAAATACCGAAATCGGTAAAAAACTGATCGATTTTGTCAGCGCCAAATAAGCGGAATCCGGTTTTTACTGTTTCAAAATTTTAAGCCTCCCCACGGGAGGCTTTTTTATTGGGCGCTTATAAATATTGATATAGTTATGATAATTGATTATAATATAGTCCGGGGTTGAGAAGCCGGTTGTTTCCGGGAACTGTAACCGGTGGAAGTGCCCTGGTAAACCCGGTATTTATACAGGGCGAGACGCTCCGGGCAGGAGACAATTGGAAAATCGCTCGGGCCAATTAGACTTTCTTTGTTTTTCAAAGGCAGCCTCATGGGGAAGCGGAGCGTCCCCCCTCCTGCTTTTTTTAACCCGGTTAAAGGAAAAGATTAAGATAATTACGGAATTAAATTTTTATGGAAACACTAATACTGATAGTATTGATTATCATAGCTTATATAGTCGCTGTCCGGGTTTGGAACCCCAACTACCAGGACAGAAAAAAAGACCGGGATTAAAAAACCTGGGCCTTTTGTCTTAGTTTATTGCAAAGTAGGACAGGCTTTCCAGCCTGTCCCCTGGTTGTGATTTGCTTTCAATTTGTTATTTGTCTTAGTTTGTAGCAGCTCGCTTTTTTTTCTTCCCGCAATACCCTGAGTTGTGATTTGCTTTCAATTTGTTATTTGTCTTAGTTTGTAGCAGCGTTGAGGCGCGTGTTGAGGCGGTGGATTTTGTTGTGATTTGCTTTCAATTTGTTATTTGTCTTAGTTTGTAGCAGCTATGAAGCCACCCGCCCTCATCTTTGATAAGTTGTGATTTGCTTTCAATTTGTTATTTGTCTTAGTTTGTAGCAGCTCCCAGATATGTCTTTTATCTCAACTTCTAGTTGTGATTTGCTTTCAATTTGTTATTTGTCTTAGTTTGTAGCAGCTAAACTTTAATCTTATCTCACGACCGAGAAGTTGTGATTTGCTTTCAATTTGTTATTTGTCTTAGTTTGTAGCAGCGACCGGGGGTGAGGTTATTTCACCACGTCCGTTGTGATTTGCTTTCAATTTGTTATTTGTCTTAGTTTGTAGCAGCGACCGGGGGTGAGGTTATTTCACCACGTTCGTTGTGATTTGCTTTCAATTTGTTATTTGTCTTAGTTTGTAGCAGCCCATCCACATATTAAAAGTTCTTCTGTCTTGTTGTGATTTGCTTTCAATTTGTTATTTGTCTTAGTTTGTAGCAGCCCATCCACATATTAAAAGTTCTTCTGTCTTGTTGTGATTTGCTTTCAATTTGTTATTTGTCTTAGTTTGTAGCAGCAACCCTGGAATGAGTTGCGGGAATGGCTTAGTTGTGATTTGCTTTCAATTTGTTATTTGTCTTAGTTTGTAGCAGCTCCGGAGCCGTCAAGATATACAATGGCGTAGTTGTGATTTGCTTTCAATTTGTTATTTGTCTTAGTTTGTAGCAGCATTACAAAATAAACCAGCTTTAGCCCTGTGTTGTGATTTGCTTTCAATTTGTTATTTGTCTTAGTTTGTAGCAGCCTTGCCGGATGCGGCAGATCACACCGGGGAGTTGTGATTTGCTTTCAATTTGTTATTTGTCTTAGTTTGTAGCAGCTCTGCGGATCGCAGGGATTCAAATACCCCTGTTGTGATTTGCTTTCAATTTGTTATTTGTCTTAGTTTGTAGCAGCTTTTAAGAATATTTTCATCACCCACTTGTGGTTGTGATTTGCTTTCAATTTGTTATTTGTCTTAGTTTGTAGCAGCACTGATCATTTATGACAGCCGGATGATCGGGTTGTGATTTGCTTTCAATTTGTTATTTGTCTTAGTTTGTAGCAGCAAAAAACACTTAACAAAAGATCAACATATTGTTGTGATTTGCTTTCAATTTGTTATTTGTCTTAGTTTGTAGCAGCTTCCAGCCTCGATCCAACTCATATTTCCCCGTTGTGATTTGCTTTCAATTTGTTATTTGTCTTAGTTTGTAGCAGCAAAATAAAAATTTATTCAGTGAAGTGGTATGTTGTGATTTGCTTTCAATTTGTTATTTGTCTTAGTTTGTAGCAGCGAAAATGTTCTGGTCTTACCGGCTTGCCGAGTTGTGATTTGCTTTCAATTTGTTATTTGTCTTAGTTTGTAGCAGCATGTAACGTTGATTCCCTTCATCACAATCAGTTGTGATTTGCTTTCAATTTGTTATTTGTCTTAGTTTGTAGCAGCACTTCATCAAATTCGAAAGGAGTTGTTTTAGTTGTGATTTGCTTTCAATTTGTTATTTGTCTTAGTTTGTAGCAGCACCTGTTATCATTTCCCGGAGTGATAGTAAGTTGTGATTTGCTTTCAATTTGTTATTTGTCTTAGTTTGTAGCAGCTTCCACTCTTAACTCCATCCTGTCCCATCCGTTGTGATTTGCTTTCAATTTGTTATTTGTCTTAGTTTGTAGCAGCTACGATTGGAAGGATTATAAATGCCAGATAGTTGTGATTTGCTTTCAATTTGTTATTTGTCTTAGTTTGTAGCAGCTTTACTGAGTGGGAGGATGAATATATCCGGGTTGTGATTTGCTTTCAATTTGTTATTTGTCTTAGTTTGTAGCAGCGTACCCTATTTCTTTTGCTAATTGAGCCTGGTTGTGATTTGCTTTCAATTTGTTATTTGTCTTAGTTTGTAGCAGCATACCCCGGCGTAACACATTGTTTTATAATAAGTTACGATAATATTAGGATTAAAAAAATGGAACCGGTATGCTGAACAATTTTGCTGCCGCAAATAAAAAACCCGGCCTCAGACCGGGTTTTTTATTTTTAAACAGTAGATTTTAAAATCCGAAGAGTCAGAAAAGTTCCAGTTGGTGAGGTTCAACAAAACCCCCTGTTTTTTCTCCTCCTGAAAAAATTTCCATCATTCCAAATTGTTTGTCAGTGATCGACAATATACCGACATTTCCTTTTTCGGGCATAAGGTTTTTAACGCGCTTAACATGCACCCTGCTGTTTTCCCTGCTTGAACAATGCCTCACATATATCGAAAACTGAAACATCGAAAAACCATCCTTAAGCAAATCTTTCCTGAAACGGGCATAGGCTTTCCGGTCCTTTTTTGTTTCTGTAGGCAAATCAAAAAATACAAGTATCCACATAATTCTATACTCATTGAAACGCATCGGGAAGCTCCGGGTATAATATTTTTCTCATACTTCCCTCGTAACATTTTGCCAGTGATGATGTTGTCCGCTGAACCCCGACCATAAGGGGACTTCTTTTTTCTTCAATTATTATCTCCATAGTGGCGATTGAAAGAAGCTGCTCTTTAACAGATTTGGAAAGCTCATAAAAATCCTCCCCGTTCCTTACGACCTGGTAAACAATATCATCAACAAAGGGGCGGTAAGGTTCCATAATATCATCGGCGAGGCAATAGGCGTTATATTTGCTGTGATGATGGATTCCCAGGGTAGGCAGAAGCCCTGAAGCAACAAGAGCGCGTGCGACAATTCCCCTGAGAATGGCGTATCCGTAATTGAGTAAATTATTGGGGGGTTCTCCATCCCTGTCGCGGGTAAACTCCAGAATTTTCGGGAAAAGATTTTTCCAGTAATATGCCGCCGCCCTTCCCTCATAATTATCGGGATCGCCCGATCTCAGCTTTTTTGCCCAGAGGAGCATATTTCTCACCGGAACTCTTTTCCTCCTCAATAAAGAAGCCTGGTTAATTATTTTTGCCGAAATAGTCTGTTTCCACAACTGCTTTTTAAGAGGCACACTGGCGTTTATCTGATCCCTGAATCTTTCCGATTGAGTGTGGCCTCCGTCGAGTGATAACATCATACCTTCCGGCATATGATTTCTGCCGCAGGTAATCACCGCGCCGTTATTATCCAGCAGCGCCGACATAACACCCGATGTAAATGTCACCTGCGGATGATCAATAAGAAGTATTCCTATATCCTCAATCGGGACAGACTTTGTTTCTTCGTTCTTTTCCGTATCCTCTCCATTCTCCACCGGTTTTCTTATTATCAATTGGTTGTTCTTTTTACTCAGGTAAGCGGCGTTCCCGAGGTATATTGTTCGTTTAATCACTTTACACCTCCGGTTCGATGTTCCCCAATCTGTCAATGCCAATTTTAATACATACACCTTTTATCATTTCGCCATCCCAACACCTTTCAGCTTTATTGTTGGCCCCGAGTTCAGCCATTTGTATTATAGGTTCAGAAACAAAGTGGGGCACAAAAAAACACTGATGCTTTGAGAAACTTACGACCTTATAAATTCGCTGAAAAATGTCCTTAACATTCTTCCAGTCAACATTATCTATCGACTCTCCGTGAAAAGGCACATAAACAAGATCATTTGGAGATAACAATATTTCTCTATATCCTTCTTTCTTCTCAAATAATGGCAATCCATTTTGTTTGCAGCTCACAGCATCAAGCAGCGATATTGAAGAATGTTTATTTATGATTCTATCAGATGGATCATTCTCGTTCTGGTATATCAGAAAAAAGAGGTTGCCACCCTTATCTGTTTCGAACAGTTTTCCGTCATAATCATATTTATTCCCAATTTCTTCATATCTGGTAATCTTTTCTATTTTTTTCCCATACTTTCTCTCCATGATTTCCAGTCCCTCTGCTGAAAAGGCGTCTTTTGAATTGCCGTCAAAATCATTCAGATGGTCTTTTAGAATTTGAACAATTTCATTTTTGCTATGATTGGAATAAGGAATTGAATCTATTTTTTTCAAATCAAAATCAGGTCCGAGGGATGTTCTCTTTGAAGCATATTCTTTAAAATAGATGATTGTAACTTTTTGCAATCGTTTCCAATCTTTACTTTTTTTGATGAAATTTAGTGTTTCCTCCAAATTAAAAAGATTGTTTTTAATCAGCTCATTTACTGTGCGGGCCAATTGTTTATCAGCGATCCGGCTTTGAGTATGAGATTCGAAATCAGTTAAAAACATATATTGTAATTTCACCGCTTCTTTAAGGCTGACATCCTTATATCTTGCCAGTTTAATTTTTCCAAGCGGTTCTTTAAACAGCGATTTTTTTACTGAATAAAGATTTTCATTTTTTTCCTGCTTTACTAATTTTTTGTGCCAGACTCCATTCTCATCCTGTATCCATTTTTTATAAAGGTTAAATCCTTTGGTAAGATATCTCATCCTGTTTTTATGGGAAACAATTATCTCTTCCAGTTTTTCTTTGGCTTCAAAAGTAAAAGAATCCCAGGGCAGCAAAAATTCTCTTGTTTTCGACCTTACAAGGTACCAGTATTTTTCACTTTTCCTGTCACCCGAACTGAAAGCCTCCAGGGTGTTCAGATATTTAATATGGCTTCGGGAAGTGCATGCCACAACAAGAGCATCCAGCGCGTGATGGCGGTGATCAATTCTTTTGTAATCTTTGCCGTATTGTATATCATTAGTTTCAGCATTAAATTCAATCAGTTTTTCACCGGTAATTTTTTCGAGCCTCTCGAAACGGGGCCTTATAATTTCTTTCCAAACCCTTTTAAGGCCCCATTTTTCTTTAAGTGTATTTGTTATACTTCCAATGGTAAATACTATATCTTCTTTCGCCACAGGATAGAGCAGCTCGCTTAGTTTACTGCCAATATACCTTGTGTCGTTAAGCTGTCTTTGTAAGAAGTCTTCAGGCGCTTCTTCAGCAAGCAGGTTTCTTCTTTTGCGTCCGTAATAAGTTTTATTAACAAGGTCTATATATTCCGTCTGCGATAGTATCCGGAATTTTTTCCCTTTATATTCAATCTCTCTGCCGCCATGTTTATTAATAAATTCCATTGCGGTCATTTTATCTTTATAACTGTTAACCTCCGCTTCACAGATAGTTTTATTCGCGAATGAATCATCAAAAAATCTTGACCTGGGTATAATGTGCTCAATTTCATATTCCCTGGTAAATAGTTTACTCAGTGGAATAACCTTTCCGGTATATGGTGAAATATAATTTTGCTCTCCCCATTGTTTATACTTCATTATTTCTGCTGATGTTGGTTCTTTGGAAAAACGTGGAGCGTTCCTCTTTATTTCGAAAGAACCTGTTTCCTCCCATAGCCTCAGCCGTGTTATATCAGAAGGTGACTCAGCATTAGCGTATTTTAATTCACGTAGTATTGAAACAATCCGTTTTCTGTCATTTTCATTTTGCATTATTTGCTTCGACATTTTTTGTCGTTCTGTAGTATTCTTTTTTAATTCCCTGGCAAGCTCAATATGTATATTGTCAGGTCTTCCATATTGTTTCCAGATATCCCTGACCACAAGAAGAGTTTCATTTACAATCTGCTCCACAACAGGATTACGCAATTCATTCTGTTTTAATTGGTGTATTTCATCATAGTTTTCATATTTATTATCATATTCTCTTTCACTATGCCTTCCATAAACAACGTAACTTGCGAGAAAAGTTGGCAATCCCTGAAAATCTTCTATTGACTTAAACTTCCTTTCTTTTATTTCTTTAACGGAGTTTGTGTTTTCTTCCTCATTGAAAACACCATCTAAAATATTGGCAACTCTTTCTTCGAATATTTCCATCACTTCCCGCTTATCCCAAAACTTTCCGCACCTCATGAAAAGCAGCATTTTTTTTATTGCCTTACTTGAAAATGCGGCGTAATCCTTTTTGAAGGGAGGTAATTTTGAAATATATTTCGCCATATCTTCATCAAAATTGAAATGTTTGACAACTGTTTTTTCAATATCTTCAGGAATATTAATTGAATAGAGAATATGCCAGAGACGCTCCATATTTTCCCGATTTCCGACAAATTCTTTTCCCTCGTTATCTTTTTTGAATCTCCTGAATACTCTTAAAAAAAGCGCTTTGGTCTCATTACCAATAAACTTTTTATCTTCAGGGAAATTCAGTCTGTGTGTCTTCGCTGTTATTTTTTTACCATCATCAAGAAGCAATCCGAATATCTGATTATGAGATATTTCAGCGCGTTCATCAAAAAGTTCGAAAATTTTCTCCTTATTTTCAGGAGTGAGGAGTGTTTTAGTAATATCGATATTAAGCCTAATCCGCCCATCCTCCATTACTGTTTCATTTCGGGTTATCTTAAGATTATGTATTGTTTGCCATATCCTGAATTCCTGAAACAAGGGTGAGCTTTTCGGCGCAACTTTATGAAAAACAAATGAGCCATCTTCTCTCTGGTAGTTTTTCTTTTCGAAGGGACATTCACTGATAAGATGTTTTTGGGATTTGAGATCTCTCTGATAATAAATTATATCATTCATCATCAGATAAAGCAAATCATTTGATTTTATTTCTTTCTGTTTTGCCATGTTATGTCTGTAAAGCTCCTCGGCGATCAGGGATATTTTTTCACAATTTTTGAGTTCAGGATAATATTTCTTTTGGTTTTGCCAGATCGCATCGAATTCTCTCTGGTAATAACTTCTGTCAATTATTCTTCCTTTAATTCTGAAGTTTTTATCCTCTGTCAAATTTTTCAGGTAATATTCACCGATATACAGTCCTGAAGCATCAATCTCTTTTTCATGAGCTTCTTTCAATTTTTTCCAGTCGGTCACATCCGGGGTCTTAAATTCATACCTGATTTCACCATCTTTAGTGGTAATTTTAGTCACTTCAAGCTCAACTTTTTTATTATTCCAATCCGGCTTTTCTTTCCTGTAGGAAGTCCCCGTAAGAATTTTTCCATCGGCAAGTTCGGCAACAACAACAAATATTTTATAATTCTTTTTCTTTTCGTCACTTTCTTTAAGTTCGGTAACAAAGCAGGTCTCTATTTTTTTCTCTTTTAATGGAAATTTTTCTTCTTTTACCTCTTCCTCTGAATCTTCCCCCCTGACATTTTTATATCCTCTTCTCTGATTAAAATGATATAAAAGCCTCGCCAGTTCTTTAAGCTCAATTTTCTCTTTAAGCGCTTTCGCTCTTATAAAATAAACAAGCCAGTCCTGGGGAACATTTTCTAATTCAAATAAATCCGCGGCTTCCTTAATTGTTTTATCGCTGAATGGCGCATAGTCATTTATATTAAACTTCTCCAGATTTTTGAAGTTTTCGGGGAAATCAGAAGGAAGCCATTCAAGAATTTTCAGAACCTTGATCAATCGGGTTCTGCGAAGTTTGTATCTTTGGAGTAATCTTCTGGCGCTTCTCGCCTCTCTTCTTTCAGCTGCCTTTGAAACCGCTTTTCCCGCATTAAAATCTTTATCCCTTCCTCCCATTGGAATAATTCTGCTGCCCATCGCGATAATTCTTCCCTCTCTTCTTTCAAGTTCCTGTTCAATCAGGCTCCATCCAACTGAATTAGTTCCAATATCGAGTCCCAATACCTTTTTCATTTTAATCCTCTTTACTTTTAATATATTTTTTGTATATTTGCATTAGCAAATCACAATAAGGATTATTCCGTAGTGAAAAGTTTACAGTAGTCCCGCATTTTTCAATGCGGGATTGTTGTTTTAAATAGGTCTGAAATAAAACTTAACAATCCTTTATGTGATTCATTTCTTTCATAATATAATAATATTCTTCTTAAAGTTTTTATAATTATCATAATACTGATTCTTTTTAAATAATGAATTAGTATAAGTACTGAATAATTGCTCATTTTTTCAGTATAATTACTAATTTGCAGTTATTTAGAATTTCCCGCGCAATAAAAACGTTATTCAGGATAGTGCATCTGATTTTCAGAAAGAAAGGGATAAATGAGAATAGCGTTTTTTAGTACAAAAAGTTACGACCGTGAGTTTTTTGAGAAATATAATGATAATCCTGATATAGATATTACATTTTACGAAGCGCGTCTGAAACAAAGCACGGTAAATCTTACAGCCGGTTTTAAGGCGGTGTGCGTATTTGTAAATGACAAAATAAACGCTTCGGTAATAACCGGATTAAAAGAAAACGGGGTGCTGCTTATCGCGTTAAGATGCGCCGGATTCAACAACATTGATCTTGAAGCGGCGGATAAGGCAGGAATAAAAGTGGTGCGGGTTCCGGCCTATTCCCCCGAAGCGGTTGCCGAGCATGCCGTCGCGCTCATACTTACGTTAAACCGCAAAACCCACAAAGCATTTAACAGAATCAGGGAAGGCAATTTTTCACTTGAGCGGCTTACAGGTTTTAATCTTCACGGTAAAACAGTCGGGGTAATAGGAACCGGAAAAATCGGGGCTTCTTTCTGCCGGATAATGAAAGGTTTCGGCTGCGAAGTTATAGCGCACGATCTATATCCTTCCGAAGAGCTTATCAGTCTGGGTATAAAATATTGTGAAAAAGATATTCTTTTCACCCGTTCCGATATCATATCGCTTCACTGCCCTCTTATTCCGGAGACAAAACATATAATCAACCGGCAGGCTTATGGAAAAATGAAAAAAGGTGTAATGCTTATCAATACAAGCCGTGGAGCCCTGGTAAATACCGAAGATACTATTGAAGCCCTGAAAGAAGAGAAACTTGGATACCTGGGGATAGATGTTTATGAACAGGAGGAAAAACTTTTCTTCCGCGATTTTTCCGAATCCATAATCAAAGATGAACTTATTACACGTCTTACCACATTCCCCAATGTGCTCATTACCGCGCACCAGGCCTTTTTCACACGTGAAGCGCTGGAGCAGATAACTCTTACCACATTATATAATATTTACCGGTTTATTAATGGAGAAAAACTTATAAATGAAGTCACCCTTTAAATACACAGCCCTGGTCACTCTCCTGTTTATCGCAGCCTGAGGAGGGGAGAATATATCCGGACTCCGGGAAATCACAAAAGTTGAAGCGGGAAAAGAGATTCGGAAGGGAAATGGAAACTGAATAATGAGAACAAACAACTCAATATAATAAATGATAATGGCTGGAAAGATAACAACGGTCCCTTTTTTGTCGCATTCGTAAATGATTCGATGATCTGGAAAAGAAATGAGGAGGGAGCGGATGTTACCATTTACCTGAACCGGGTAAGTGATATTACCGCCGCGCCATCCGACAGCCTCTATGGAATTTGGGACCTTGAATCGGCAGAAGTAAATGACAAGGTGGCGACAGAAATATATGATCCTTCCGGCAAAAGATATCTCTTTTTAAGATGGGATAACCGTTTTTCTGATAGAAACAGCCCCGACAACATATCAGACGGGGTTTTCAGAACCGGAGATCATAATAATATATTAGAAATGTTTTATTATCATGGCAATAAAAGTTCCAGGCTCAACTTTAATTTCAGGGGAAATTTTCTTATTCTTGAAAGCGACTCTTCCGAAAAAGAAAAAATAAAACTGAAATTCAGAAGAATTGATTATTTTCCGACATGACTATTAAATAAATAATTAAAACATTATATTAAATTTTTAAAATCCTGTAACATTATCATAATATGATTAGCTGATGAAGGAACGCGGCATTACAGAACTGATATCACTTCTTTCCGATCTGACAGGATACGTCCTGAGCGACAGTCATCCAAGAGTTCAGAGTGAGATGATTGTAAAAAAGGTGAGGGAAATATTTGATGTCGACGCGGCAATCATCAGGCTGATAGAAGAAAATGAACTAGTGGTCCTCGCCTCCGACGGGGTTCCCTCCGAAAATCTGCTTCCCCGTCTGCCGGCTGATGAGGGAATGGGAAGTGAAATCATAAAAACCCGTTCGCCAAAAAAAATATTTGATGTTTTTGCCGATCCTCTGACTGTAAAAATGCTCAACCGAAATAAAAATGAATTCAGGTTTATTTCATACGCGGGGGCGCCTCTTATTATCAATGACAGAGTAATTGGAATAATCGGCATTTATCGTATAAATATCAAAGCCGATTTTTCAGACTCGGAACTTGAACAACTTCAGCTTGTCGCCAACCAGGTGGCTATCAGGCTTGAGAATGTAAGACTGTATAACGATCTCAGGAAAAAGACCGATTCGCTGAAAAAAGAAATTCACCAGAGAGAAATTACCGAGCGGGAACTGCGCAGCGCTAAACAGGACGCTGAAAAATCGGATAATCTTAAATCAGAATTCCTCGCCATGGTATCGCATGAGATAAGAACTCCGGTAAATACCATTATTAATTATTCCACCCTGATGAAAAATGAATTCGCTCAGGAAACCGAAGAAAATGACATTTTTTTTAATGCTATCGATAATAGCTGCCGTCGCCTTGTAAGAACAATCGACCTGATTGTAAACATGTCGGAGATACAGATAGGCAGCTATAAATACAACCCCAAATCCCTCCCCCTTCATTCCGCTCTTATAGCCCCTTCACTCCTTGCTCATCAGCAAAGCGCGTTAAAAAAGGGACTTTCATTCAAATATGAGAATAATCTTTCGGGTGGCGAAAAAACGGTTTATGTTGATGAATATACCTTCGCGGTAGTGATTGACAATCTGCTGAATAACGCGGTAAAATTTACCGAGAAAGGAAACATAACATTGCTCCTGGAAAACGGGGGGGATTTTTCAAACGTTATCATTCGGGATACAGGCATCGGTATTGAGAGTTCTTTCCTCGAAAGAATTTTTGATCCTTTTGTTCAGGAGGATGAGGGTTACACCCGCCGTTATGAAGGTACGGGACTTGGTCTCGCGATAGTAAAAAGCTATTGCGATTTAAATAAAATAAATATTGATGTGCAAAGCAGTAAAGGAAAGGGAACTGAATTTATATTGCGAATCCCCCCCCTGCTAAAAGAATAAGCGAACAAAATATTACGGGCTGAATTACTCCAAAAACCGAGATAATATTGTGTTAAATTTGATGCTCAGAGCAGAAAAAATGATTTTTTTTTGTATATTAAATATTGGTTCGGAAAAATAAGAAATGGCAGCGATAAAAAATAAATTCAACTATTTCATAACTCAAGGAGTATACTATGAAATTTAAGTTTCTGTTAACATTTTTTCTTGTGTCCTTTTTCGCGCTGAACGCGCAAAATGTGGATGTAACTTTTCAGGTGGATATGCAGCTGCCGGCATCGCAGTCCGTATTCAATCCTGAAACAGACAATGTTTTTATCGCCGGAAGTTTTAACGGCTGGGATCCCGGTCTGACCCAGATGACCGACAATGACCAGGACCTTGTTTATGAAGTGATTGTGCCCGATATGGCTATGGGAAACACACTTTATTTTAAGTTTACTTTTATTAAGCCGGGGGGTGAAGTTACCTGGGAAGAAGATCCCAACAGGGAATATACCCCCGGGGAAGGCAGTAATTTTTTCTTTGATTACTGGAATCGGGAAGACCCGGGCGGTAATTATGCCGATGGCAGTTATATCTTCAAAGTAGATATGTCTGTTATGGAGGAAGCGGGTCTTTTCGACAATAATAATGATATGTTGCACACCTATGGCAGTTTTAATGGATGGGGCGCAAACCCACCCGCATTTGAGATGACAGAAAATAATGGTGTCTGGGAACTTGAAATGCCCGTCACCGGAAAAGAAATTGGAACAGACAGTTATTATAAATTTTATTCAATTCCCTCCAATACTCCTTTATGGAGTGACGGATGGGAACGCCCGCTGGGAATAGGGGGAGGAAACAGAGCTGTTACTTTCGAAGGTATTTATGGCCAGGAAGTTCCGATGGGTTATTATGATGATGTTCTGCCCAACTATTTTGTTGAGACTGGCCAAACTGTAGAAATCACTTTCAGCGTCGATATGTCATACGCCCAGGCATTCCTCAACTTTATGCCCGGAACCGACCAGGTTTGGTGGATATGTGAGCAGCCCGCGTTCTGCGCTTCCCAGGGATGGGAAGACACAGATGAAATGATGGTGCTTGAATTAACCGATAACAATAGTGACATGGTTTATGAAGGCACACTTTCGGTTAACGGACCATCCTGGAATGGTTTTGAATACAGATACGCTTTCACCCATGAAAATCAGTGGACGCATGAACCTTCCGGTTACGGTGATTTTGCCTACAGGGTAAGATATATTGAACAGGCGGGATACAGAACATTCGTTCAGCCTTATGCCGCTCCTCAGGATAGCTGGCTCGATCAGGAAGATAAATCTTCACAATCGGAACTGACACCTCCCGGATTTATTACCGGAGGAGGGGGCGCGAGCATTACGTTTCAGGTAAATATGAGTGTGGCGGCCGCCAACCAGATTTTTAATCCCGAAATTGATACAGTAGCGATTTCAGCCGAATTTAACGGCTGGTCTGTTGGAAATGCGGACATTCTCGAAGATACTGACAGCGACCTGATTTATGAAGTGACAATCGACGGATTTACACTGGGTCAGCCTGAACTCTTTAAGTTTATATTCGGTTCTCCTTCCACCGGAAATATTACCTGGGAAGATGATCCGAACCGTGAATTTACACCGGAAGAAAATCCGGCTGTTTATTACGACTACTGGAACCGTCAGAGTCCTTCAGGCTCGCAGGTTAAGTTTATGGTCGATATGCAGGTGCCCGCGGGATTGCAGCAGTTTAATCCCGAAACCGACACAGTAGCGATAGCCGGCGATTTCAACGGCTGGTATGTGCCGGATGCCGATATTATGGAAGATACTGATAATGACCTGATTTATGAAGTTACAATCACCGATCTTCCCGCAGGTGATACCAGGTATTTCAAATTTATATATGGCTCTCCCTCAACAGGGAATGTAACCTGGGAAGATGATCCGAACCGTGAGTTTGCTCCGGAACCGGGATATAATGAATATTTCGATTACTGGAACCGTGTGGAACCGGGCGGCACTTACGCGGATGGCAGCATTGAATTTACAGTTGATATGTCGGTTATGGAAGAAACAGGTCTCTTTACCCCTCCTGCCGATATGATGCAGATACGCGGCCAGTTTAACGGCTGGGGCTCCACAGTAATGACCCGGGATCCGAACAACTCTTCATTATGGACAAGCACAATTGAACTTGAAGATCAGCTCGTCGGCGGTGAGCAGTTCTATAAGTTTTATGCCGAACTTGATAATCCCGGGTTATGGACAGATGGCTGGGAACGCCCTTTAAGCAACGGCGGCGACAACCGAAATATTATATTTGAAGGCATCCAGAACCAGGTTGCCCCGACTCTCTTTTATGATGATGTACTTCCAAACTATGTGATAACCAACGGTCAATCGGTTGAGATTACTTTCAGTGTTGATATGTCTCCTGCCCTTGAATTCGGATTTGAGCCGCAGTTTAATGTCTGGTGGATATGTGAACAGCCCGCCTTCGCGGTCACCCAGGGATGGGAAGATACTGATGAAATGACCGTTCTGCAAATGACCGATGACAACAGTGATATGGTTTATGAAGGAACCCTTAGTGTTAACGGACCTTCATGGAACGGCTTCGAATACAGATACGCCTTTGAAAATAATGGCCAGTGGCATCATGAAACCTTCACTGTAGCGCCATTCTCTTTAAGGGTAAGATATATTGAGCAGGCAGGTTACAGAGTATTTGTCCAGCCTTACGCGGCTCCCCAGGATAGCTGGATTGAGGGAATCGATAAATCAGCCGAATCGGAACTTACTCCTCCCGGATTTATTACCGGCGGCGGAGAAGCATGGTCGGCGGCTCTTCAGATTACCGATAATGGCGGCGTCCGTTCGGGCGATGAGCTTTTGTTCGGGCAACATCCCCTCGCTACAGATGGAATAGACTCAGACCTTGGTGAAACCGAGCTGCCTCCTGTTCCTCCGGCAGGCGCTTTTGACATTCGTTTTATTCTGCCTGTTACACCCGCCGCGGCAAGTCTGATTGATTACAGAAATGACCAGGAAACGGAAATTAACTGGGAATTAAAATTCCAGCCGGGAAGTTCCGGTTACCCAATAACATTTAACTGGAATCCCGCTGATCTGCCGGATGGAAGCTTCAAACTTGTTGATCCTTTTGGCGGCGCGATTGTCAATATTGATATGAAGAGTACCGGCGAATTCGTACTGACCAACGCAGCGGTTACCACTTTGATGATTGAATTCACACAGCAGGCTTCCTCTACATTTAATGTGGAAGAAGGATGGAATATCGTTTCCGCGCCTCTTATAGCCGATGATATGACTGTTAGCTCTGTATTCCCCAACGCGAGTTCAAACGCTTTCGGTTTTATTACCGGACAGGGATACAACCAGGTCAGTGAACTGAGCAATGGTGAAGGATACTGGCTTAAGTTCCCCGCGGCCGAACAGATAAATATTGCTGGCAGCTCCTATCCCGGCAATGTTCCGGTCTTCGCCGGATGGAACCTTGTGGGACCATTCGATTATTCAGTCGCTGTGAATGATATTACATCTGATCCGGCAGGAATTATCGCGGGCAATTTCTTCGGTTATAATGCCGGTTATATAACAGCGTCAACACTGGAACCTGGCCAGGGTTACTGGATTAAAGTTTCGGGTGACGGTGAGCTTATACTTAACGCGCCGGTTAAAAAAGCTGTTGTTTATTCCGGCGGAATTAATGAAGAATGGGGTAAATTGGTACTGAGCGACGCCGCGGGTAACAGATCAGTTCTTTATACTTCACTTTCTGAAATTGATGAAAACTTCGAATTACCCCCTGCTCCTCCGATTGAGGCATTTGACGTCCGTTTTGCCGATAACACATCAGCGGCTAAAATTACCGGACAGGATACCGAACTGAAATTACAGGGCGCAGAATATCCCCTGAAAATTCAGGCATCGGGAATGGACCTGAGAATTGTTGACGGCATCAATGGAGACCTTATCAATATTACACTGAAGGATGGCGAATCATTTGTTATCAATAATCCGGCGGTTACAACACTCAGAATTATGAGCGACCAGCTTCATCTTGATTATATGGTAAGCCAGAACTATCCCAATCCATTTAATCCTTCGACAACTATTAAATTCGCGATCCCCGAAAGGTCACAGGTGACTCTGAAAGTCTATGACATCCTCGGCTCGGAAGTAGCGGTATTGGCAAATGAAATATTTGACGCCGGTTATCATACAGTTGAGTTTAATGTCAGCAGCCTCGGAGATCTTTCCAGTGGTGTTTATATCTATAAATTACAGGCAGGCGCATTCTCGCAGACTATGAAAATGATGCTTCTCAAATAAAATCTGCCTGATTTCATTTTTTAAGCCCCGGTTTTTCCGGGGCTTTTTTTTATTAATCGATGAATATTCAGAACTCCTGACTCCCATTAAACTATTTTGTCGTGATTTCACCTGCCGGTAATCAATTCAACGAGTTTTTCGCGATTTGACACCTTACCTCAGAACTCCTAACCTCTCGCAAAATGAAATCGCGGAAGTTATCGCAAATTATCACATCGCAAGCTCTCAATATAAATAGTCTTTCTGATTCATCGAGCAAAAAAAAGATGTACCATTTTAGAGGATGAAAAGTTGTCTCTGTCGTCCCAGGCGGGACTGTTTGTGATTGTATGTTGCCCATTTACCCCACAATAAATTGCGGGGCTATTATCTGTCGTCCCTGACGGGACTCTCTTCCAGACTTCTTTCCCGCGATTTTATTTTGCGAATGGATCCATTTAAGTTATTGTTTTTTATATACGGGATCAGGAGTTCTGAACCTAAGGTGGGAATATAAATCAGAGTGTGTTATATGTCCCGTTAGGGACATCATATCGGTAAAAAGGAGATATGAAAATATTCGGTGTGCCGTCAGGTACACCATATTTACCCGCGGGAGTACAATAAATATATCTGTAACAGTCCGTGAATCGATAAGTTACTCAAAAATATTTCGGCATGCGCGCCAACATTACGACAATGTATTTCACGAATTGATTTCCATAAGTAGTTGTTTTTCTTTCCAGGCGTAGCGAGCTCTTAAGCTTATCGAATAATTGTAAACTTCCTGTTCAATTGTTCATTACTAATTCTTAATTGAAACTTTGCCATTTTGCGCAGAATTTACTTGCCAACAGACTAATTCCCAATTCCTAATTCCTAATTCCCAATTCCCAATTCCCAATTCCTAATTCCCAATTCCTAATTCCTAATTCCTAATTCCTAATTCCTAATTCCTAATTCCCAATTCCTAATTCCTAATTACAGATCCCTTCCCCTGTATAAAACAGTGGTAATTTTATAAGTCAGGAAGTTAAGAGCGATAATAAAGATAAAGAAGAGCAGATAGAAAGAAATATCACCCGCGGAGTATCTGAAACTGCTGACCTCTTCGGCTATAATTCCATATTTATCCCCAACCCATTCAATCATGGCAGGTATTATTCTTGTTACCCTCGTCAGCATCATGGCAACAATTCCTATAATATTTAGCGCCGCGATGACAATGATAAATCCGGTCATCGTTCCGTAACGAAGGGCGACGGGATAAAACAGTAACATTAAAAAACTGATAATTGTTATGAAAAGAAGTATCCGATCAAAATTAATAACAATAAAGTAGGCGCCCGGATCTTCAGCGAAAAGAAGGGAAAAAACAGCTTCAACTGAATAAGTCAGCACAAACCCCACCAGGAGAACACTCCAGGAGAATAAAAATTTGCCGAGCACTATATCATCTCTCTTGAATGGAAGACTGCAACCGAAGAGAGCGGTCTTGAATTTTTCATCCCTGGCCACAGCTCCGAAAGGTATAATCAGCATTATCAGAAAACTTAGATTCAGCATAAAAATATCCATATCTTTATACATTCCCAAAACCATGTAAAACAGGGGCATCACATACATAATTATTATCAGGTTCTTATGCAGACGAAAATCTTTAATTACAAGGTTCAGCATTTTAGTCCTCCCTTTTTATAAAATACATAATATCTTCCAGAGTTGTCTTTTCCACAATCGATCCTGAATTGAAAACTTTTCGCGCCTGTTCGAAATCGGATGTTATTCCTTCAAAGCCGAATTTATTCTCTTTATAACCTTTTAGCAGTTTTTTATTCTCTTCATTAAGCTCTTCCAAAGGACCCTTAACGATTCCCCATTTTGAAAGAATATCATCTTTGGAGTCATTAAAAACAATCTCTCCATTATTTATGAATACCACATAATCCGCTATTCTTTCCAGATCGGATGTTATATGTGAAGAAAAAAGCGCCGTTTTATTTTCATCCTGCAATATCTCGGAAAGGATTCCCAGGAACTCCCTTCTGAAAACCGGGTCCAGACCTGAAGTGGGTTCATCCATTATCAGTAAATCGGCGTTATGTGAAAGAGCAAGCGCTATGAAAAATTTCATTTTCATACCTTTTGAAAGTTTCGAATAACGTTTTTTTTCAGGCAGCTCAAATAGTTTCACATATTCCTCATACTTCCCCTGGTCCCAATTCTTATATAGCGGAGCGGTTGAGCGGGTTATAGTCTTAAGTGAAACATCTTCACAAAAGCAGGGCTGATCATAAACGAAACCAATCCGGCTTTTGATTTCCGCTTCATGTGTTCTGCTGTCAAGTCCGAATACCTTTATTAATCCCGAATCATATTTAATCAGGTTCATGATCAGTTTGATTATTGTTGTCTTCCCCGCTCCATTCGGACCAATAAGCCCGCATATATAACCTTTCGGGATAGAAAATGATATATTTTCGAGCCGGAATCCTTTCCATTTTTTCGAAATGTTATTTATTTCAATTGCGTTATCCATTATTCCTCCATCGTAAGTATTCTTATCATTTCAATTATTTCTTCTGTGCTTATCCCCAGTAAATTAGCCTGCTCAACCGCTTCGGCCAGTTTTTCTTCAACAATTTTCAGCTTTTTTTCCTTTAAGAGCTCCCTGTTCTGCGAGGCCACAAATGTTCCCCTCCCGGCAACCGTATTTATAAATCCCTCCTTTTCAAGAACTTCGTAAGCGTTTTTTGTGGTAATAACACTAACCTGAAGCTCTTTTGCCAGGGACCTTATTGATGGCAAAGCTTCGCCTGCCTCCAGATCGCCTGAAATAATTTGTTTTTTTACCTGGGATGATATCTGCTGATAAATCGGGTCACCCGATGAATTTGATAATATTATTCTCATTCTGTGTACATTCCGTTATATGCGTACATACTGTATATATTCTTTATATACAATCTACAATAAAATATGATCCTTGTCAATTTTTTGTTAAAAAAAAATCTTTTGTGGCCTGAAGCTGAATATTTGCCAAAATAATTTTTTATATTATACTTGAAAAAAACTGAAAGCGACAAACTGAAATGAAAGTAAAATTTTACGGCACCCGCGGTTCAATCCCGGTTTGCAGAAAAGAAATGACCGAATTTGGAGGCAACACTACCTGCATACAGGTATTATCTGATAATTCAGATACAATTGCCATTTGTGATGCCGGCAGCGGAATAAGAGAACTTGGGAAAGATATACTAAAAAAGGAAAGAGAAGAAGATAAATTTTGTGAGGAAATTTTTATCGGATTCACACATTTCCATTGGGATCATATTCAGGGATTCCCCTTTTTCGAACCCGCCTATGATAATAAAAGGATAATAAACCTGGTCGCTATGGGGAAAAACAGGTATATAAAGGATATGAAAAGTATATTTGAAACCCAGATGCAGAAAGAATATTTTCCCGTTCCATTAAAAAAAATGGGCGCTGAGTTCCGTTTTGTTCAGAATGACGCTGATACTTTTTTTTACAACGGAACCAACGTTACAGCCTGCAGACATATTCACCCCGGGGGCGCTTATAGCTACAGGCTGGAAAATGAAAACCAGGTGGTGGTTATTTCAACCGATATTGAACATGGCAAATCAATTGACAACAGGGTTGTTGAGCTCGCCGAAGGCGCCGATCTGCTGATACATGACTCACAGTATACTCCTGAAGAACTAAAAAACAAAACCGGCTGGGGACACAGTTCCTATCTGCAGGCTATTGAAGTCGCCAAACTTGCCGGAGTAAAAAAACTCGCCCTTACTCATCATGATCCTGATCATGACGATAAATTTCTCATCGAAATTGAAAAGATTTGCAAAGATCTTTTCCCCGGCTCATTTCTTGCCCGTGAAGGAATGACTGTCAGCCTGACAGAATAAACCTACCCCGTTTCCGTGATTTATTCCCTGCTTTCAAAACCGGGAAAATCAAGAAATAATGATAATCTCAATCATAATCATAAACCGGCAAAGCCAGAAATAATGAGGAATTACGTCCTCCGCGGCGGATAAAAATGACGAAAGATGAATTGGTTTTCCCAGGAATATATTTTTTGAATCGAATCTGCTTTGGAGAAGCAGCATTATTGCGGAACGTCCCTATCCCCACTTCCGCGCGAGGTGCCTTAAGTATTTAAAATACAACAACTTAAATTTTGAGGCACTACACAAATCGTCTCACTTTTTTATTAAGCGATGATTTTAGTATTTGGTAGGTTTTTGTAATCTATTGATAGCAAGTCGTAGATTTTAGTATGTACATCTTCCGGTATACCAGGTTTTCGCAGGTGGATTACTGCTCCTTTTGTCGTAGGCAGTATTATGGTGGAGTACGTATGGGTGGATACTACTCTTTTTATCGTATCCCAGCATCTGTAAAATCCTTTCATGCGCAGAGTATATTCAATAGAATGAAGCAGGTGGTAAGCAAGTATGGTTATGAAAATATGACCGTCAACCCTTTTTTCTTTTTGATGATAGTTTGGTCTTAATCCAAGATCACTTTTAAGGTTTCTAAATGCTTTTTCAACCAGCGTCAGCATCATATATGTATTCCAGATCTGATCATCAGTCAGATCCTTTCTATTTGTCTTGAGCAGGTAATTTCCCTCTAACTGTATTCTTTTTTCTATTTTTTCATCCAGTGGTTCCCATTCAAGACGAGGCCTTTCTATTTTGGCAGTTATATTCCCATATTTTTCTGTCAGTCTCTTAAGTTCCTTTTCCACCTTTATATAGCTTATCGCAAATGAATCTGATTTTTCCTTCAGTTTTTTCAGTGAATTTGATTTTCTGCGATCAGTAGTATCATTTTCGTATTGAAAAGTAAATGGAATGTATTCTATTTCATAAAATTGCGCTGCTTTTGAATGTTTTTCTTTTATTCTTCCTATTGCTCTTTCAACTGCCGCCGGATCGTTCTTTTTCCCCTCATTGACCAGCTTCTCCAGTTTTTGCATCGCATCTTCTAATTTCTCTTCCGCCTGATTTCTCATTGATTCTTCTTTTGCCCGTCTTCCCTTGCTTTTGCATAGAAGATAGACAATATCTTCTTCCTGCTTAAGTGATATTTCCACCTCATTTTTTGTTTTTTCTTTCCGTAATTTCCGGAATTCTCTATTACTAAAATCCTCTGCCAGTAATGACTCTTCTGATGATCGGGTGGCTACTATATATTTAAGCTGCTTTGATTCTATCAGTTCCAGGTTATCTTTACTTGCTACACCTCTGTCAAAGATGATTGTCGGCATTTCCTTTTCACGCATTTCTTCTTCGAGTTTTTCCAGAATTATTTCCAGAGAACCCGTATCGCTCATTTTACCGTTGAATGTTAAATGCTTTCTTACAAATCCCTCCCGATCCAGTACAAGCGCTACAACTACCTGTGGACAATCATTCCTTTTTTCTTTCTGATTTCCCTTGTACTCCGCCTTTGGATTTCCTTTGCATCCCCCTTCGAAATATGTATTGGTCAGATCATATAAATATACCGCATTATCCAAACCAAATAATGTTGATGCTTTTTTATATAGTCCTTCCTCAATTCTTTTATGGCTTTTCAACAGTTTATCTGATATTCTGTAAAATCTGTCCGAAGAATATTCCTCGGCGTTTCTCTCTATGATATCTGCCGATGCTGTAGTTCTTATCCACAATGGTATCGCATTTTCACTACTTCCTGCTATCAGACGATTTAGTATTGTTATCTCCGCATTGTTCTGTTCGGCCTGACTAAAGCCACAGGAAGATAATACCTCGGGGAAACCGGTTCTTTTCCAAAACGTGTCTCCTATTAGCAATGGGCCAAGTATTCTGTCCAGACCATGCTCGACGCCATCAACAAATACTTCCGCTACTTGATAATCCTGGTTTGTTTGTTGTAATGGAACTGCCTGTTTTCTTTGCGAATTCCACTTTCCGTCTGTCTGGATTTTTTTTATAATCTTTTCTGCATATTCTACAACCTCCCCGGAAAAGAAAAGGGAGGTCTGACCAAGTAATTTTTGTTCTACTGCTTCGGCGACTTCTTTTCTGAGGTTATCAGGAAGGGGAAAGTTGGTTCCAAGAGAGATAATTATTTTTTGTCGTACTTTATTATTTTCCCGTGTGTTTTCTACGAGTTGGAGAACAGGTTTATTGGAATGTGGTGATTTCTTTTTTCTGAAAAACATGAACCTTACCTGGTTAAAATGCTATAGTTAATATAGGGAATAATTGCGATAATGTCAAATAAAACGCTACAAACACAGCCCCTTATACAGGCACTACATTCGCACTCTAAAATCATAACTTATTGTAATTAAACATGTTATGATTTTACCAAATTACAGGCATTTGTTAACTCATTGTTTTATAATGAGTTACAGTAATGCATTTTTCTTTACTTTTTTTATCGCGCGGAACCGAGGCTATGGGGTAGTAAAGAACAAAAAAATATAGTAAGATCCCTGTAGGGGATCAACAGAGCTAAGTTAAGGAAAAACTACAATCCGAATTGTTGCCAAAATTTTTGTCATTTTGCGTAGAATTTAACTGCTAACGGAATAATCCCAACCCACTTATGAAAAACGAACACCCCCGCCGCGGTCAACAAACCCGGCCATCATACTCCTACTCATAGACCTGCAACGCCAGAAACACTGTACCTGTCCGGTAGCTGAGCGGAGTCGAAGCTACCGCCGCTGGTTTCGATCCGCCGCGCAGGCTGTTGCAGATTATCGGGAACAAAAGTGTATGTTTAGTGATATAATAGGTAGTAAATAATAAACATGGAAATAGGAATAATGGGGTTTATTGAAGGAAATCGAGATCAACTGGGATTCATTGCTTATAGCCTGGATGATTTTGTAGAAGAAGATTCAAAAGCAAGATTTATCGTAAGAATAGTAGAAGAATTAGATTTAAGTTTACTCTACGAGCAATACAGTCCACAGGGTGGAGAAGCTTTTTGTCCAAAGGCAATGTTAGCCACACTGTTTTTCGGATATTCCCAAGGTATATCAGTTACCCGTGATCTTGAATACAATTGCAAAAAGAACATGGATTTTATATATGTATCAGCAAACCTTCGACCGGATCACACTTCATTGAGCAGATTCAGAAAGCGTCATCTGGCCCATATTCCAGGGCTTTTTATACAGATAGTACGGAAAGCAATAGAGATGGGAATAAGTGAGTTCATGGAAATCGCGATGGATGGATCAAAGATGGCCGCGGCAAGCAGTAAGAAAAAAAGTATGCGCTCCAACAAAATAGAAGAAAAACTGAAAGCAATAAAAGAAGATATCACCGAATACCTGAATCAAAGCGAAATAGAAGAAAAGAAGCTTGCCGAATTGGAAAAGAAAAAGGCTAAGCTGGAAGAAGCCCAAAGAATACTGGAAGAGCGAAAAGAGACAATAAAAGAAAACTGCAGGGATAATCATCAGGTAAATATAGAAGAACCGGAAGCTCCAATGCAAAAACCGGGAGGGGGGAAAAGCGCATTTCCGGGCTATAATCCACAAATATGCACCGATACGAAAACCCAATTCATAGCAAACGCCCAGCTGACGCCAGACAGGAACGACGAAAAACAATTTATGCTTCAATATAATAATACGGAAAGAATTTTGGGCCCGAACAAAAAGAGGAGATATCTATCTGACGGAGGGTTTAACACCAATGACACAATATTTGAAATCTATTACAACCAGATCGACGCTTATGTAGGCAACAGACGTAATGGAAAAGAGACAAGTGAAAAGATTAAAAAGGGTTTAAAATTCGACAAAAGTGATTTTACATATGATAAAGAAAAAGACATCTATATATGTCCGTCAGATAAAAAGTTAGAGTTCAAAAAAACAGAAAAGAATAAATCTTTCAAGGGAAGAAAATATGTTTGCAATGATTGTGGGAATTGCGAATTCAGGTCTCAATGTTTATCGAAGAACAATAAAAGTGGGAAAAGAGAAATTCGACGAGATGATCGGGAAATCTATGTAGAAATGATGAGGGAAAAGGTGGAAACAGAAGAGGGAAAGGAAAAATTACTAATTCGTTCAACAACAGTCGAACCGGTCTTTGGTAATATCAAATGGAACCTGGGATATACCCGGTTTAGACTAAAAGGGTTGTTTGCGGCAAATGCTGAATTTTTGCTTATGTGTATTGGCCATAATCTCAATAAACTCTTCAAGCTGTTTGGAATGGTTGATAATAGTCCGGATAGCATGGAAGTAGCATCATGCTTCCCTAATATTTTCAATTATAAGAATATTTTGCCAAATTAATTACAAGTTTTATTTACATAAAAATATTTTCCATGTTTTTTTTGCCTCCCTGCAACAGCCTGCGCGGCGGACTTACCACCGGCTGTGTTCATGAAATATTTTGCCATTTCGCGTAGAATTTTACTACCTAAAGAGCAATCATAATAATAATCCCGCCCCCTCAGGAAAAATGAACCACCCCGCCGCCGTCACCCAACCCGGCCATCTTACTCATACTCCTGCTCTTACTCTGATTTTTTAGTACCGATACCGATAAAAAAGGCAATAAGGTTAATTTTTTGGAAAAGGGGAATACTATGCTACTAAGGTTAAAAAACAAAGAATAAGGTCCCTTTTTCTCTACGTCTCAGCGTGAAATAAAAAACGATGTCGATTGCGACTTCGATTTGGATTTTGCCGGGATTTATAAGGTTGAATGCTTTAGGATTTCATGCCGGCGGCTATGGAGTCCCCATTTTGGAATAACATCAAATCTCAAATTTAGCAACAACAATATTAGAAATACTAACCTCCCGAAAACTCTTCAATAGTGAAAGATCGAAATCCCCTCCCCTTAAGATGTTAAGGGGAGGATGGGAGGGGTTTGATTACCTTGAGCAGGAACTAATCCGGAGCGAAGTCTATTAATTTCATACCCTAAATGACAAATGTTTTCACGCAATTATAATCTTGTTTTCCGGAAGGTTGAAAAATTAAAAATAAGGTATCCTTTTTCTTTGCGTCTCAGCGTCCTGGCGTGAGATAAAAAACGATTTCGATTACAACTTCGATTTGGATTTCGACGGGACTAAACATCATAATCGTAATCTTAATCATAAACTGGCAAGCCAGAAACAAACTAATTCTGTCGTCCCTACCGGGACTTATTTACCACTCTTTATACATTTTCCCCTATTTGAAAATAGGGGCTATTCTCTTTCATCCCTGCCGGGATTCACATTAATCTGATTTAATATTTACTTGTTGATAATCATTATTATTTAGAAAAAGTCCCGTTAGGGACGACAGATAATAGCCCCGCAATTCATTGTGGGGTAATAGGTTATGGGGAGATTCTATAGTCCCGCCAGGGACGACAGAATTCACCAATAAATTGATGGTCAAATAAAAATTTTGCCATTTCGCGTAGAATTTAACTCCTTACGGAGTAATCAGACCAAGCCAGAAGTGAAGAGTGGTTAGTAAAGAGTTGTTTAATCGCCAATCAAGAGATGACACTGATTTTTATATTTTGTTAAATTTCCGTGTTAATCTTTTTAATCCACGTAATCCCGTTCAGCGCTCTTTTCTAAATCCTTGAACAAATTCCGCTGGTAATATCGCCCGTTTGAATAAGGTTAATAAGGTTTAGTTTGGTCGGGTGGTTTTCTATGCTGCTAAGGTTAAAAAATTTAGAATAAGGTTTCCTCCTTTGCATGAATTCGTAATTCTTCATTTTTATCCGCCGCGGAGGACGTAATTCGTAATTATTTCCGTGGGATTTTGTGTTTTTGTGATTTTGTGGCCTTTTTTTTGCATCACCCCTCGAAGTTATAGAAAACTAAGGTAAACTTTGCTTTTTTAATTGTTCATTGTTCATTGAAATTTCCTGCCAATTAACGCGGGAATATTATTATCTGTCCCATGAATAATATTGATGAAAACTCCGGCCGCGCAAAAAAAGATAAATTTCTTTTCTTTAAATAAACTTTAATTTATTCAACCATTATCTTATTTTTTGGAAGCGAATTTTTCTAATTATGCGGGGAAGTATGAAGTCATTAACTACAATTTTATTAGCGATCATTCCTGCCTTAATTTTTGCGGGAAAGGTAGACACCACCCAGGTGGGACCAGGGGTATTTTATTACAGCGAAACAAGAGCTGAAGGTCCGTGGCAGTTTGATATCCTTGAAGTAGACCTCACCAATGAATGGATTTCAATTGAAACTGTTAAAGCAGATGATCTGCTTATGGGATTTGAAAGAACATCATCAATGGCCCAAAGGAAAGACCTTCCGGCACACAGGGTTGTCGGAGCGACAAACGGTGATTTTTACGATGGAAACGGTACGCCGATCGGGCTGCATATCAGCAATGGCGAATTCGTTAAGTCTACCGGCGACTGGCTGCATATTGGGTTTAACGAAATGAACAAGGTTATGTTCGGCGCGGTATCTATTGCAGGGGAAATAATTGCCGGCGACAGCAGCTATTCCCTAACCGGCGTAAATAAAGACCGCCTGACAAATGAATTGATTATTTTTAATTCCTATTATGGCAGCAACACCGGGACAAACAATTGGGGAACGGAAGTAAAATTAACTCCGATTACCGACTGGATTGTTAATGATACAGTTCTTTGTATCGCGGGCTCTCCTGTATATGGAGTCGGCAGCATGACTCTTAATGATGGAAAACCTATATTATCGGGACATTCACAGGCCTCTTCATTTATCCAGAACAATATTAATACCGGCGATACAATTAAAATAGTGCAGAAGCTTGTTCCCGGACTGGACAGAATGACACAGCTTATCGGCGGCAATACCATGCTTGTTCAGCATGGTGTAAATTCCGGCTCATCGGGAGACAGGCATCCCAGAACCGCGGCCGGGATAAATCAGGATACCACCAAACTTTTTCTTTTTACCGTTGACGGACGCCAGCCCGGCTACAGCATTGGAATGACCTATTATGAACTGGCCTCCTATATGATGGAATGGGGAGTCTGGGATGGTATAAACCTTGATGGCGGCGGTTCAACAACTATGTGGGTGCGTGGCGAAATAAAAAACAGCCCCTCCGATCCCGGCGGCGAAAGATCGGTATCCAACTCACTTATAGTTGTAAGTTCGGCTCCGACCGGCCCGCCGCAGAGTCTGCGTGTTTCACCCGGAGAGGTTTATGCTATCGGCGGATCATCAACCGATTTTGAGGCCTCACTTTTCGATCAGTATTTTAATCCTTTGAGTATAAATAGTGATAGCCTGAATTGGTCTTGTGATGATAATATCGGAGTCATAACTCAGGAAGGTAAATTCACCGCCGCCTCAGATACGATAACAGGTTATGTCTATGCCGATTACGGGAATATCCGTGATTCAGCCCTTGTAATCCTGACAAAAATCGGCTCTATTCTCCTTGAGCCTAACCCCGTTATCCTTCAGCCCGAACAGACACAGCAAATGGGACTGACAGCAAAGGATACACATGGGAATGTTGTCACAATGTATTTTACCGATTTCACCTGGACTGTCACCGGCGACATAGGAACAATAACAAATTATGGCGCGTTCACCGCCGGTAATATCGGCAGCGGGTTTATCACTGCCAAATATGAGGATGTGGAAGGTTCGGCGCAGGTGCATGTCGGATCGGCTCAAACTGTTATTCTCAGCGATTTTTCCGATCTTGATGGTTTTTCAATCACCGGCACGAATGTTAATATCTCAGAATGCGGACTGACATTAGATGATCAGATTTTTGTTTCATCCCCCTCTTCAGCCAGACTGCAATACAGCCTGACAACCGGGGGAACAAGCGCTCTCTATGTTGAATGCGGCATACCTGTTTCAGGCACACCTGAAAAAGTCGGGTTGTCACTTTATGGCGATGGAAAAGAACATTGGCTCAGAGGTGAATTTCAGGATGCCGATCAGGAAAAGTTTATCGTAAATTTCACCGAATCCTCACCCGGAATTAACTGGTCCGGAAGCTGGAATTATCTCGAAGTGCTATTCGCGGAAGCAACGCCAAGCTGGGCCAATCCTAATGCCGAGCTCGATTTCCCTGTTACATGGACAAGAATTTACCTGGTGGAAACAAATGACCAGAAAAAGGATAGCGGCGTTATTTACCTCGACGATTTTACCGCTCATTTTATTGCCACCGGAATGGATGAAATTACAGATGAAATACCGTCAGATTATAAACTATACGATAATTTCCCCAATCCATTTAACCCGGCGACAAAGATAAGGTATGCCATTCCGGAAAAAAGTTTTGTGCGGCTTGAAATCCATGATTCACTCGGAAAATCGGTAACTGTTCTGGAATCCGAAGAAAAAGCGGCCGGAATTCATGAAATAGATTTTAACGCGAAAGGACTTGCCAGCGGTATATATTTTTACACCATCAAAGCGGGCGACTTCACAGATACCCGCAAAATGATGCTTTTAAAATAAGCGCCGGGGAGCATCGGAATTTTGTATCAGGAATAATATTTTCCCTCCGTAGGACAGGCTTTCCAGCCTGTCCCACTGGGGCCTGTCCCTCTGTGGCCTGTCCCCGTCATGGAGGATTTACATCAGGAGGAGCCACTTCCGCCTCAACAATATCTGTTTCGACTCACCGAACGATGCCGATTTTAACCTGACTAAAATTGTTACCCGTTAAATAACTGCGCCGTTCACGGCTGAGGAACTCAAATCCCCTAAAATACAATGTGCTTTAGCCAAAAGATAATGGCAGGTTATGTGGATTTATCGGAAGTTATAGATATTACTGAAACAGCGGACTGCCGATTCAGACTTCCCCCGGTTGTGAGATTTGCTCCGGCGTATTCTTTGGGCTAAAGCCCTCTAAGCCTGCGGAGTATTTCGGAATCCACAGCCTGAAGTCAGTGGTTATTATATTTCACTGATTTTGGAAAAATTATTCTAACCTGTGTAGAGACAGGGCATGCCTTGTCTTTACAACTGGCAACAAAATATCTTTCCCGGTAGCCGGGGCACTTACCGGACAAAAATATTATCCCGAAACGCAAATATGGTGTACCTGACGGCACACTATATCGAACCTCTATTTGTTTTTCTACCAATATGTTATCCCTAACGGGATAAATAATTCTATTACCATAAATTGCCCCGTTAGGGGCAAAATATTGGTCAAAAAGGATCGACAAATAAAAATTATGTGTGCCGTAGGTACACCATATTTAGCACACCGGGTTATTTGTTATTCTGTTTTTACGACTCTTTCGCTGATCAGTTTCCATAGAAGAACAGGTATCATATTATTCCTCAGCGCGACCAATCTCATTCCACAAATTTCTGAACCATGATTAAAGGATTTCAGGATTGCCATGATTAAAAATCGGCGCCGTGTTCGATATAGCTATTGTTCTTTTATTTTTTCACCGGGAAAATGCCGGGAAGAGAACCTGTGTAGAGACAAGGCATGCCTTATCTCTACAACTGTTCAAAAAAATTTTTCGGCTCAAAAAAATTGATTAAGGTTTTTATTTTTAGAACTTAATAAAAAGTTTCGTCCCAATCGCCAACGGCTCTTCAACAAAACCTGCCTGGCGGGGATACTGCCTCATGTTTCCCGACTCCCAGAATTGATATACATATCTTATATGATTAACCGATAGAAGATTCATGGCGTAAAGGACCAGCTCAGTTTCGGCAAAATCAACCGGCAGCTTCCACGCCAGGGATACATTGCTTGTGAATGATGGTTTTGTATATCCTTCATCCTCCAGGCTGGTGTATATGTTTCTCATCTCCGCAATTGTCGAGGCATTACCATATTTCTCGTGCGAACTCATAAAAATATCGAGCATTTCTTTCTGTCCGTAGTTCCAGTAAAACCTGCCGTCAATATGCAGAGTCAGATTATATGGCAGATTACGATTATAAAACATTTTAATCGCGCCTGCAGGAAGATTATTTATCCGGTTTTCGGCAAAATTATCAAGCTCCATTCTCACCAGATCAGGAGCAGGTGAGGTAAGAAAGGCATCCGGAAGATTTTCAGCTTCCCAGTTAAGTTGTCCGATATATGATAAATTAACTCCGGCTCTCATATTTTCACGGTTAATATTAAGTCCTGCTTCCGCTCCCAGCATCGCGAAATTCCCTACCACATCCGCTTTTTCTTCGTCGCTGACCCAGGCAATCTGATCAACAGTATTATAATAAGCGCTTACTGATAAGGAATACTCTTTGGTAAAAAAGCTGTTATAGATGATTTCGAGATTAAAAAGTTTTTCAGGTTTGGCCGAGGCGGAAGAAATTTTATTTTCCGAATAAAGATCGATAAAATTTGGCAGTCTGACCGATTGCTGCACAATCAACTTCAGCAGATTTCTTTCATTAAAATTATAAATGGCGGCGGCTCTCGGAGAAAACGCGAGTTTGGCAAATTGATGTTTATCGACTCTTCCGGAAAGCAGCAGTGTCAGGTTATCAGAAAGTGTCAGGTTTACCTCACCGTATACCGATGCCATCCATGCTCCAATCCTTTCATCTATATATGTAGCGAAACCTCCCGGCGCAAACTGCTGATAAAACCCTGAAGTTGTATCCAGAATAGCGAAACGGATTGGAGCCTGAAAACCGAGAATAAAAGTATTATCTTCGAGACCCCATTCAGGTCCGTAATATTCATAAAGGAATGAACCTCCCAGGGCGAAACGGGTTCCCTTAGAAGGAGTGTAATCATATTCGGTCTTAATTTTTATCTCATTTTCCGACCAACTGTCACTTCGCTGCCTGATATCATCAAATGAGGCCTGATCACTCATATAAAAATTGTATTCCCTGAAACTCTGACTCATAAACTCCACAGATGAAACTATTTTTTGGGCGTTGTTAAAATTATGTTCTTGTTCAAGTGTGGTAAAAAAGTACTGACCATACATTCCCGGAAAATTCAATCCATCGAGAGTAACCGTCTCCTGTTGCTGTTTAGTGAAACTGAACCTGTTATATCTGGCGCTTAAGCTGAAATTACCGGGAAAAGAAGCGTCGAAATCGAGCTTGATTTCAGGCCTGCCGATAAAGTCCTCATAAAATCGAGGCGCGGGAGTTCCGAGGCCTTTATTACCCCAGTCAAATCCCATGAATCCGTAACCATAACCATGGGCCCTGTCCACATAATAAAACTTTGGGTCTGATATTCCCTCCGATGTTGTTATGCTTCCATAAAGATATGCCGAAAAATCTCCCGAAGTAAAGTTATATGACGCGGCTGCTTTTCCATAATTATACAAATTATTATATTCGGCGCTTATTTCTCTCCCCTCTTTTTCCGTGTGTTTTTTTGTAATAATATTAAAAATTCCCCCGATAGCCCCCGGTCCGTATGTTACCGATCCAGGTCCGTGAATAACCTCAATACGTTCAATATCATCCAGATCCTTATTTTGAATTTCAAAGATCGGACCATTTTTAGCCTTCATATTTACTCTTTTGCCATCCACAAGAAGGAGAAAAGAATTATTCTGGTCCCCCGCGATTCCCCGGAAGGCAATTCTTGGTCCGAGCCAGTGATTCACAAAAGTGAAACCGGGAACGTAAACTTCCATCAAATCGAGCAAATTCCGGGCGGGTGTTAATTTTATCATCTCACGGTTGATGAGTGTAAAACTGACCGGGGTTTTCCCCGTTTCTATTCCGGTTATGGTTCCTCTTACGATCTCTATTTTTAACAGCTCTTCGAGCGAAAGATCAAAGAGATCCTCTGTTTTTAACTTTTCCTGAGCATTTACAGCAAATATTCCCCATAATAATAATGCTGTAAAAATCTTCGACCAATTTCTCATGATATTCCCGGGTAATAATTATGAAATCCGGGTAGTTCCTCGTCCCGTTGACTTATTGTTCCGGATTGTTATTCCATATATCCAGCTTTAATTTCCATTTTCCATTTTCAATTATCCAGAGATGAACATTTTTTGTTGGTTTCCAGTCGGCGGTATCATCTTTATGATGATATGTATATTCATATTTATTAACGGTGTAAGCGGTATTTCCCCTGACCGCCATATCAATGATTTCACGGTTTCTTATTCTGAAAATATAATTTTCACTGCCCTTTAATCCTTTCCGCAGTTTTTCTCTCCCCCTGATTTCGGCGTAATTATCGGGAAGCAGGATGACATCCCCGGCCATCAGGTTTAACCGGGAATCAGTATCCTGATTTTCAATAAACCTGTAAAAGTCTGCTATTGTCTCTTCCAGCTCCTTCATGCCAGATTCCGGACATATATCATCCCGACACGATACAATGATAAAAAGCCCTGATACCAGGACAATCCAAAAAGATAATTTCATTTTCTCCTCACCGGTGTAGCCAGTAAGAGAATATAATACAAAGCAAAGCGCTTTAATGTGACGCAGCTAACAATTTATTGATAGAACTTCGCGAATTAATCAATTATTTTCTTGCCTTCTATGGCATAATATTGTGTTCAGCACAAAGTTATATTCTACACAAAATGGCAAAATTGGGGGTAATCAATAACATGAACTATTAAAAAGGCCAATTTTTCCGCGGATTTCTCTGATAAAAGCGGAAGAAATCAACAAGATTGCAGGAATTATAAAGATTAAACAGAATTTAAGGTACCCTGTCAATATCCAAATCGCAATCGAAGTCGGAATTTTTTTTTTGCATACCGGAACCCTGAATATTCCGGGGAGTGAGATTCGTCATTTTTATTTTCCGCGCATAAGACGACATTCTTCATCCCTGATTTTTCTCCGGCTCTGGCGTCTCAGGTTATGTATTCAAGATTCCCGAAATTACCATATGACACCCTCAAAATAATTCCATCTCCCGATTTTATAAATATATGCCCCTCACCTACCATATATACTTCCCCCTCAAAAAAAAGATTAATATCATTTTGTGGATCCGGGTAACGATATTTTACTCTGTCGCCGGGCTTAAGATCAATTAAAGAATTCATTTTAACCTTTCATTATTATATGATTTGCCTGGCCAAAGATAGAAAAGTGGTGTTAAGGTAATATTATTGGATTGTTAGATATATATTAAAATATATGTGAGTTTGAGAGAAGCGATCTCCAATAACCGGCCAGGCCGTATACAAAGAGCAAAAGGTAATCATAAACTGGCAAGCCAGAAGTGAAAAGTGAAAAGTGGAGAGTGGAGAGTGGAGAGTGGAGAGTGGAGAGATAAGAACCAGTAATTTTTCTTTAAGATAACTTCAAAATCCCAAAAAAGTCCCGTCAGGGACGACAGATAATAGCCCCGCAATTCATTGTGGGGAAATAAGCTAAGAAGTTGCTCAAAAGTCCCGTCAGGGACGACAGAATTCCCCTGTAAATTGATGGTCAAATAAAATTTTGCCATTTTGCGTAGAATTTGACTCCATACGGACTATTCAATAAAATATTAAAAAAGGAAGAGTTAAAAATTTTGCTGTTTCCTTATAATAAGACCGTATATAGATCATTCGTACCTGAACTCAGAAGGGATGCAGACGATAATAATTACCAAAAAGCAAAGCTTGTGACATGCTTCCGGTTTTACAATTTTTTGCGTGGATTATGATGTTGGGATGAATGAGGGATTTGAGAGTGTTTATATTTTATATGAGGGGGCTGGGATTACGATTATGATTACGATTATGATTATGATTATGATTTTAAAGAAAAAGACTGATCATTTGGAAATTTCGCCGGCAACATTATAATGATCAGTCACCGGAATTTTTATACACCCGAATTGAGGGCTGCGTAGTGAAAATTCCTACACAGCCTTCTTACACGTTCACTTATATCAAACCTGGCGGCTCGTTTTACCGCGAATAGTCCCCTGGCATCGCCGATCTTCATCAATGAAAGCGCTGCCAGAATTCGCAGTGATTCACTATCTGAACTTTTTAATATTTCCATCAGAGGAATAATCGCTTTTTCGCTTTTAATTTCACCAAGCATAAAAGCCGAGCTTGATTTTAACCCGAAATTTTCTGACTTCAGGCCATTAAAAAGGTTGGTTTCAATCTGAGCTTTATCAATTTTTTTTGATTTCTCAATTCCTTTCGCGTTGATTGTGAACGCGAGGGAAAGCGCGACAAAAATTACAATTATGTATCTCATGGGTATCTCCTTTTTTTGTGGTTTCTGTTCTTATGACGAGGCATAATATTGATTTGTTGCAAAGGAGATTCATTTTTAACTTTTTTTAACATCCCGGAAGAACTTTTTTCAGATAAATAATCTTTTTATTACTAAACGACTGCCCGGTTTTTCATCATTCAGGAGATGTAATTCTGAATGTTATTTCGGCAGTTTTAATAAATCAACTCATTTAATTAATTCAAAATTAACAGAAAACTATTGCCGGCAACTTTTTCTTGCTTTAATTTAGCTCTTTAAAGAATATTTAATTGGAGAACAAATGATCCGCAGCGCCTTAATCTTATTACTTCTTTTTATCGCAGTAAATACCTTTGCCCAGGGTTCTGATATAAAATTGGAAACAACCGGAACCGAAATAAAACCTTCAAAACAATTCGGTTCAGAATATATGCCTTTAAATACCGACAAGGAATATATTTTCGAAACAAGTCTTGGTGAAGCCACATCATTTGTCGAAGAAGAAGATGAAAAACTAATTTTAGTATTTGAAAATAGTTTTGCCACTTATAAACAGGAACTTATAAAAAAAGAGGATGGCATATACCTGACCGGGACCGCGAATGAAGTTGTTTTTTCCGGTTCAAGCATTACCTATAGTTCACCTGTGCTGCGAATTCCTTTCCCTCTGGAAATAGGCAAAGAATGGAAATGGGAAGGTTATGAATACTATAAGGATGACTCAACCAGGGTAACTTTTGAAGGAATTGTCCAGGCTGAAGAAAAAATTGAAACCGAAAATGGTTCTTATGAGTGTCTGAAAATAGAACTCAAAATAAGCAAACCGGGCAGAACACCAAATCTGATAACTGAATGGCTCGCTCCGAATATTGGTGTAGTAAAATCTTCAACATCGATGAGTGACAAAGGTTTTACAGGACTTGTAAAAAGTGTGCTGGGAATCGATAATTTCGAGATGCTTCTGCTTGAAATAGATTAAGCCGGGCATACAGGAACAAAAAGGTAATGAAAATAAAAAATGTGTTCATCTTGCTAATCCTCCTTGTTCCCGATATTGCTATTTCAGATCCGTTAATAAGTAACCGTACGTTTCTCAAAGAACATCAATCTAATTTCAATTTCAGCTATAAAAAGCCGGAATCAATTAATAAAGCGCTTAAAAAGGGTGCAGAAGAAATATTACCCCGATTATCTCCCTTTAAGAGGGTATAAAAAATCACCCTTTTATACAAGGTAATAGTCAGCCTTATTCTCTATATTTGTGCTTTCAAATTGAGGTAAAATGAAAAGATCAGAAATGCTGGCCTATGCCGCCTGGATAAGTATTTGTATTGTATGGGGCACGACCTACCTGGCAATTAGAATCGGGGTGCAGGAACTCCCCCCGATGTTATTCGCCGGATTAAGGTGGTTAGCGGCGGCCCTGATTTTCCTTTTTATTTTATTCCTGCGTAGTAAAAAAATTCCTCCTCGTAAAGAAATTATTCATAATGCTATAGTGGGAACACTTCTGCTCGGTATCGGAAACGGATTTGTTGTCATCGGAGAACAATGGATTCCGAGCGGACTCACTTCGCTGATTATTACCACACTCCCCTTCTGGATGGTCGCTTTTGATTCCATGCTTCCTTCAGGCGGAAAACTTAACTCTAAAATTATATCAGGAATGGCGCTTGGTTTTATCGGAGTGCTCCTGATTCTCTGGCAGGACCTCGGCAATCTTTCTGATACTTCCTATCTCGGTGGAATGTTAATTATTACGCTGGGGGTGATATCATGGACAGGCGGGTCTGTTTTTACAAAATATAATAAAAATAAAGGAAATCCCTTCACCGGCGCCTGCATTCAGATGCTTACGGCAGGTTTTTTACAGACAATAATCGGCGCTTCCCTGGGGGAATTTGCCGTAATTCACTTTACCACAAATGGTGTTCTTGCCCTTTTATATCTTATTTTCTTCGGATCATTCCTTGGTTATGCCGCCTATATTTACGCTATCGATCATTTGCCGGTCAGCCTTGTTTCAACATACGCATTTATAAATCCGGTAATAGCTCTCTTACTCGGGTGGTTAGTACTCAACGAAGATTTAAATTTAAAAATAATAGCTGCCGCCGCAGTCATACTTGGAGGTGTGCTGCTGGTTAAGAAAGGAAATGTTATTCAGAAAAGGATAAAAACCTGATTTTTATCCAAACCAAATTTCACTTGGCGTACCTGTAATACCTTTGTATAAACCTTTTTTTACCTTCATCATCTCATTATCAATGATTCTGCTTCCCGGTTCATATGTATCAACAGGAGATTTTACCGATCTGTTTTTTGCCCTGGCCGAAGGGCTTATTTTTGCTGACTCTTTCCAGGTATAATTGTTTCCAATACCCGGCAGGTTTTTAATTGCGTCTGGCATAATTCACCTCAAAAAAAATTACCAAATTTTTAGCTTGTATCCATACCCCGGTCCATTGTTTTACTCGCTTTCCAAATAATCATTAATAAAATTTTCGTTAAAAGTCAATAGCTGGTCGAGGATAAATTGATAAAAATTTTTATTCAATTATAATTACCTCCCCGGCTGCCCGGTTTTAACATTGCCGAAGGAAATGAAGGGTAATTCGCGGCCAGGTTGATACTCGCATGTTAACACTCTTTTATTTATTTTTCATATTCACATTAACAATAAACATACATACAAATGGTAGAATTAAAAGTATTTATTTCTCATAGGGATTCAACCTGCTCCGAGTGCAAAAGAGAACTCGGCAGGAAAGCATGGATAACTGTTTCCGGTGAAAACGCCTATTGCCTCGAATGTTCCGACCTTGATCACCTGGTGTTTTTAGCGAGCGGCAACGCGGCCTTAACAAGAAGATCAAAAAAATATTCAAATATTTACGCAGTTGTATTAAAATGGAGCCGAAACCGAAAAAGATATGAAAGGCAGGGATTGCTGGTTGAAGAAAGCGCTGTGGAAAAAGCTGAGGAAGAATGCCTTGGGGACGCCGAATACCGTGAAATAAAAAATCAGCGCAGACGGGAAAAAGAAGCGGTTTTAGATAAAAAATATATTGAAAAATTCGGGCGGGAATTAAAAAAATTATATCCGCGTTGCCCGAAGAAAACCACGATTAAAATTGCTGAGCATGCCTGCGTGAAACATTCGGGCCGCGTCGGCCGTTCATCCTTCGCGAAACAATTTGACCCCGCCGCCCTGAAACTCGCCGCGACAGCCTATGTCCGCCACAATGAAACAGACTATGACACACTGCTCATGAAAGGAAACGAACGTTGGGAAGCCCGCAGAATGGTAAATCATCAAATTGATAAAATCCTTGAAAGCTGGGCGGGGGAAGAGAAAGAATAATCCCTTCCTGAAAATGATTTATTGACAGGGCAGCTATTAAAGAATTAAGCAGTTTTGGTCCCTAAATTTTTTGTTGAATTATCGCGAATTTTTTATAATTTAGACATTAGGACTATTTGACTAAAATTTGTAATAATTTAGCGCCATTTGGACAGTAATGAATAAAATACCGTATCAGCAACCCGATATGGACATATATTATGGATGAACTTGATAATGAAATGGAAAGACAATTAAAAGAAGCTGACCAGTTAAAATAATAGCAAAACCAACGCCATTAGTTGCAAAACTAAAGGCAAATTTTATCGTAAAAAACCAGGTGTCCGTCCTGACACTGATAAATAATTTTTAATAACAACATAAGCAAGCGACGATAAAATTGAGAGTAAATTAATTGATTTAATAAATGAGTAAAAAAAAATCCATTATAGATGTAAAGGGTATCGAAGTTTCTTTTCTTCAGACACGTCTGGAAGACTATGTTTGCATAACAGATATTGCAAAATATAAAAATCCCGAAGCGCCCAGGGATATAATAAAAAACTGGATGCGAGCAAAAAATACCATTGAGTTGTTAGGACTTTGGGAAAAATTACACAATCCCGATTTTAAACAGGTCGAATTCGACCTGTTTAGAAATGAATCAGGATATAACCATTTCGTTTTATCACCTCAGAAATGGATTAAGTCAACCAATGCCATTGGACTACAGTCAAAATCCGGACGTTATGGTGGAACTTACGCACATATCGATATCGCATTGGAATTCGCATCCTGGATGTCGGTTGAATTTAAATTCTATTTGATCAGGGAATTTCAACATCTTAAAAGTCAACAAGCAAAAGAACTTGACTGGGATGTAAAACGAAAACTGACAAAAATAAATTACCACATACACACCGATGCCATTAAGGAAAACTTAATACCTGAAAATCTTACCCCAACTCAGATAAACTCAGTTTATGCCACGAAGCGGATGTTTTAAACATGGCTTTATTTGCACAAACGGCCAGGCAATGGAGGGATGAATTTCCTGATAAAAACGGAAATATTCGTGATTATGCAAACGTTACTCAACTGGTCTGTCTTGCCAATCTGGAAAACCTGAATGCGGTTTTTATTAATGATGGAATGCCCCAAAACATACGTTTGCAAAAACTAAATAAAATTGCTATCGGGCAAATGAAGATTTTGTTAAAGAATAATTCCCCTGGTTTATTAGAAGATAATTTGTGAGATTTAAATAAGAAAGGCAATAACAGAGATAATAAAAAAACAGTTTTGTCAAACATAACTAAATACAAAGTATACACTTGCTTTTAGACTTCTCCATTGGACATTGACAAGAACTTACCAGAAGAGAGTGGAAAAAAAATCAAAACTCCGATGAAACAGACTATGACACACTGCTCATGAAAGGAAACGAACGCTGGGAAGCCCGCAGAATGGTCAATCATAAAATTGATAAAATCCTTGAAAGCTGGGCGGGGGAAGAGAAAGAATAACCCCTTCCTGAAAATGATTTAATGACAGGGCAGCTATTAAGAAATAAGCAGTTTTGGTTCCTAAATTTTTTGTTGAATTATCGCGAATTTTTTATATCTTGGACATAATAACTATTTAATTACAATTAAATATAAATGGAGCATACAATGAGAGAAGCAATTATATACCGTGGTGAAGATGGATACTGGGTGGCTGAATGCCCCAGCTTGCCTGGTTGTATCAGCCAGGGAGAAACCAAAGAAAAGGCCATCGAAAATATTAAAGAGGCAATAGAAGGATATATCAGCGCTCTGAAGGAGGATAATCTGTCAATACCCGATGAAAATTTTGATACGATGGTTGTGGCAGTATGACCAGACTACCCAAAATTTCTGGTCAGGAATGTATCAGGGCCCTCAAAAAATCTGGTTTCTATTTCAAAAGACAACATGGCAGCCATATTATCTTAAGAAGAGACAATCCATTTTCACAGATTGTTGTGCCCAACCATAAAGAATTGGACCGGGGCACTTTAAGGGCAATAATAAAACAGGCTGATTTAAGTATTGAAGAATTTCATAAATTGTTAAAGTAAAACGCAAACAATTTCAGCTTTTTCCAATTAGTACATTTTGTTACAGGAATAAATTAAGGCACGGTCCCTACACTTCTCCTCACCAGCCGAAGTTACATAATTATTATTTATCCATAAACTGGCAGTGCCAGAAAAAAATTAAATCCTAAGAAAGAATCGCACTCGTACTCGTAATTCGTACTCGTCTTTACCATAAAACTCAGGTTATTAAAGAATGAGAAAGATTACTCCGTAAGCAGTCAAATTCTAAGCAAAATGGCAAAATTTTTCGACAATTCGAGGTGTGTCCTCCCCCGGTTTCGATCCGCCGCGGCGGATCAAACACCCCCTCCAAAGGTAATGGCGCTAAGATAGAGCAAAAATTTAGTATTTTTTGTGTTTTCCTGGTATTCCGACCCCACCCTAAATTCCTCTCCTTGATAAGGCTTTTAAGCGCGCCGTGGCGTAAGAGGGGTTGGGGTGAGGTTGTAATGAATTCAATAACAATAGGTTAGCCAATTAATGCTATCATTCTATTTAATAAATATTAGAAAAACATTTCACAAGAAATATTGATGTTTGGGAATAACTATCTTCGCGCAATATTCCTTTCGTTTCACAATCTTATTGCCATTACCTCTAAAGGGGGACATTCGGAATTCAAGACAATCGACAATGTCCCCCTTTGCCCCATAGGGATGCCTGTGGCAGAGGGGGTGGCGTCATAGTGTCTGTCTTTGACGACGGGAGAGGACACAACCTGGAGTAGACAGCTAACTTTTTGTCTGGTTCAGCCAGTTTATGAGTACCGCTTCTCTAAGTACGATAAAATATCACAGGGCTCCTGACATCACGTATATTGAAATGCAACTATTTTATCATCTTCTTCCATTAACTGGCAGAATAATAACAGTAAGAATATTTCGTTATCCTCTCTCAATATTGTTTTTATCTTTTAAAGCGACCTCAAAAAAATAAGCGTTAAAAAAATCAAATGAACGGAGCGTTAAAAAAGGAAAGCTGTTTGAGGCACATGTCTTTTTATGTGCCGAGTTCTTTCATTTTAGCGGAGTGAATTGATTTTTAGCTTATTTTTTTGCAGTCTTGACTTTTTTTGCCTGCTCGCCGCAGGAGAGTTACTTTTTGTGTCAAGACAAAAAGTAAAGGCATCTCTTTCAAAATATATTTGGTAAGCTTAATGACAATCCCCATTGGTTCTCGCTTTACCAGCTGAGGTAAATTTCAAATTATATCACGCAAAGAAAAATTATAAACGATGTTCTTTCTAACAGAATTTCTAATAACAGTCGCATACGTATATACGCAATAAAAAATCTATGTTGTTTTATTTCAATACTTTATGTTTCTGATGTCAGGAGGCCTGTATTATCATCTTAAGTAGAATTTAACTGCAAATTGAATAATCAATTGTTATCTTGCAATTTATTTACCAATGCGCTATATTTCAATAAATTTGATGATTACCAGAAAATTGAAAAACCAGGGAAAATAAATTATGGACAGGATTTCAGTTAATCCAAAAATACTTGGCGGCAAACCGGTCATTAAGGGGACAAGAATTTCAGTTGAGCATATACTTAATTTACTGGCTTCAAATGTATCAGAAGAAGAAATACTTGAAGATTTCCCACATTTATCCCATGAGGATATCAAGGCTTGTTTATTATTTGCAGCAAACTCCATAAAAAATGAAATATACATTGGTTTAGAACCGGTTTTATGAAATTTATAGAACTGAAAATTCTGACTGACGAGAATATTTCACCGAAAGTTGTATAATTTCTGAGCGATTTTGGTATTGATGTACTCGATTTTAAAGAACAGGGATGGTTCGGAAAAGAGGATGAAGAACTACTAAGAATTGCATTTTTTGAGAATCGTTTTGTATTGACACACGATTCAGATTTTGGAACTTTAGCAATTCATACAGAGAAAAAATATTTTGGGATAATTTATATCAGAGCCAAAAACCTTCATACAGCAAATGTGATTAAAATCTGCAAGCAACTTTTAGACTTAAAAACCGAGGTCAAAAAAGGCGCTTTGATTGTTGTGGAAGAAACAAGGTTAAGAATACGTAATATTGATTCTGATTAAGTAAAAAAGAGTCAAACAAATTGACCGCAATAGTTTTCGATAGCAAGATTAAAGAATTCCCGATTTACAAAATTCAGAGCCGGTATCTGTCAAGAGAACACTCCTAATCCAAATCTCTTCCTAATTCACTTGAAATATTCCAAATAATAATCTATATTCAGACCTGAATAAAGAACTGATATAGGAGCTGATAAATGAATAATCTAAACGTATCAAATGATATTATACCGATTGGCGATTTTAAAATAAATATTTCAAAATATTTTAGAAATGTTCAGAACTCCGGTCATCCATTAATAATTACTCAAAACGGAAGACCTGCCGGAGTACTGATTTCACCTGCTGAATATGATGAACTTGTACATAAACGATCATTCCTTGAATCTGTTAACAGGGGATTATCTGATATAGAATCAGGAGCTGTTTACAGCGCCGGGGAACTAAAGGAAGAATTGAAGAACAGAAGGGCAAAAAGGAATTCCGGATGAATTTAATTTGGTCAAAGGAAGCCCTCGAAAGATTAAGCGAAATTGAAGAATTTATTGGCCGGGATAATCCTGAAAGAGCTGAAACTTTTGTGGATTATTTGATTTCACAAGGTGAATCAATTTTGAATAATCCCCTAATCGGCAGAATTCTCCCCGAAATTTCAAATCCGGATATAAGGGAAGTTATCGCAAAAAGGTACCGGATTGTTTACAGAATAACAGAAGGCAGAATTGAAATATTGACAGTATTCGAAGGTCACAGACTGCTGAGACCTGATGAGTTGGGAATAGCCCAATAACATTTATAGTATAAAACGACCAAAGCTTAGTTTGCATATTCCATATCGTTTCGGTATCTTATTTTATCCTGCTCTAAAATGACTGATGAAATTAAAGTTTAAAATAAAGGTATAAAAATGAGCATTGTTAAAGAAGAAGCAAAAAAACTTCTTGATGATCTTCCGGAGGAAGTTTCCTGGGATGATCTGCTGTATGAAATGTATGTGAGAAAAAAAATTGATGAAGGAATCAAGGCGGTTGATGAAGGGAAAGTAATTCCGCATGAAGAAGTAAAAAAAAGATTCTTAAATAAATGAAAGTATTATGGTCTGCACCAGCAGTAGAAGACCTTGAATCGATTGGGGACTATATTGCCAGAGATTCTGAGTATTACGCAAATAGTTTCGTAGAAAAAATAATATATGCCGTTGAGAAGCTTGATAATTTCCCAATGCTTGGCCGGGTTATCCCGGAGGTGAATCATCCGAAACTTCGGGAATTAATATTTCAGAACTTCAGAATCATGAGTTGATAAGAACTTTATAATTTGGGGAGATTTTATGAGTTGTTGAAAAATAACGCGGCCTTACTTGCCGAATTGGAATGATTGAAAATATTTTCAAACAAAACGAAAAAATTCACATGCCAAGACTTGACAAAGAAACTAAAGAACAGATAAAACAACTCGATTACAATATTCTTCAGGAAATTGTTATCAAACTCGCTTCAAAAGATCAAGCGGTTTACGATTATCTTTTTATGAACTATCTTGACAAAGAAAGGGGCGAGAAAGAATTATTTGAAGCGACAAAAGCTGATCTGGATAAATTATTTGGGAAAAGATACAAAGGATATTCAGATGAAATGAAAACAGCCAATATGCTGGGGGCCTGTATTAAAAGGATAAATGAATTTACAAAAGTTTCAAAGAATAAAAATCTTGAGGCAGATTTATTGATCTATGTTCTTACTATTCCTTTTTCCCTGCCGGCCGGCATGTTCGGGACCTGCTTTACAAAATTTGACACAAAGGTGGCCCAGATAGTTAAACGGCTGATAACCCTGGTGACAAAAAAAATGCATGAGGACTATAGAATTGAATATGTGGATAAAATCAACTATTATCTCCAAATCCTGCACCAGCGATCACAACACAACGACACTGTTTATAATATGCCGGAGAAAATTTAATCTCTTATGACTAATCTTGCAGCGTCGGAACCAAACTGGAATTCTAAAAAAATCGTTCTCGTAATCGTCTTCCGGCCCGGCTTTATTTTTCTCTGGCGAATTATTTGTGTACTATAACGAGTACCGCCTCGCCCCCGGAAGGATGTAACGTGGGTACATGTACAGTTATTTAAATTAATATACTCTGTTCAATATTCTACCATAAAAAGCAAGAATAAAATATTTAGTTGCCTAATGTATTCTATAACAGGTGTTCAATAAAAAGGAGGATATTCATGAACTTAAAAAGATTTTTTATAATTATTTTACTTATTTATTGTACAAATCTATTTTCTCAAAAAGCTGAGATTAAGTACTGGACAGACTGCTGTGATTGTACGGGGAAATTTGACTCGACAAAATATACACGGACGCAGCTCAAAAATACGTTTGATCTTTTGTGGCGCGCCCCCTCTATCAGCACAGGCGCTACAATATGGAGTATGGATGAACTAAATGATTTAAGCATTGTAAAATTAAAGGAGGAATGTTCCGCAAAAATTAAGAAGCTGGAATCCACGGAATTTGTTGACGATGAGTTTTGGCTGGAAGTGAAACAAAAGCGAATAAAATTCTATGAGCTGGAATGTCGTTTGAAAAAATATACAATATTGGGATATTTATATCCCGATACTTTAATGCACTATGACATGGTAGATAGTGTATGCACTTACTATCGAAATGCATTGATTGCCGGGGGAAATAAGATGATTGACGCCTGGATAAAACTAAATGAAGTGAATAAAAGCAGAAATGGAAATCCCCAAAGGGTTCAGGAAATATTTGAAGAAAAGTTAAATTCATCTTCCAGGTACGAACATGCACGAATTGAAATTATGATATTTGGCTGGTGGAATAACGCAAATCATCTTTTGCCCCATGATAGTATCTCTCTTAGTTACGAGGAAAATTTCAAGCGGTTATTATCTGATGTGAAATGTGTATGTGATGAACCATAAAAAAGTCAGAATTTTTTGGTCAAAATAGATAAATCACCATCACTGCAATTTTCCGCTGTGCTGTTTGAAAGAAAAGGAATAAAACTCAGCATGCAGAAGTGAAAAACGGTTCCACTCACTGTATTTATTCATCGTGGAATCCCCTGCTAATCTCAAATCTATAAATATTACATAATAATATTTTCTGCCAAAGCAGCGTAATCCGCGCGAAACTATCACTGGTACAATTCAAGAAATTATATTCCCCTCCCCCTAAAAATAAAACTCCCCTCTCGCGTAAAGCGTGGCCGGGAATTGCCAATACTCCGTTCCTTTTTCGCCGGTAAATATTTGGGCGCCGAGGTAGATGTACAGGTCTTCGATCATGTTGTAGTTGACGTCCGCGCCAAAAAATTTGCTGCCGTCATTCAGGTTGGAGAAGGATGAGAGGTTTAAGAATATTAACGGATTAACTTCATATCGCGCGCTGAGGCAGATATAATTTCTGCTGAGATTCAGTATTTTCCCCTCGTAAAGCCTCTGAATTTCATATTCGTTTCTTTCTCTTTTCCCCTCGCCGTTATAAAGATATTCTATCAGCATATAAAATTTCGCGGTAAACTGGAAATCGGCTCCGGCGATAAAGCGGGTGTAGTTATAACCATCATTATCAAAAGTAATTATTCCTTCGGTCCTTACTCCCGCGCTGAAAAGATTGCCCGCGATATCCCATCCCGCTGCTTTCTGATTGTCAAAATACCCTCCTGTGATTGAAAGATCATATTCGCCATAATTTGTCCGGAACCGGAATCCGTAATTGCTGCTGTTGAATTTATCAACGGGATTATACACGAGAGTCATATCGGAAAAATCACCCGCGTAAAATTTCAAGGAGAGAGCGTCGGCCCCTGTCTTTTCCTTAACCGAAAAATCGACCGGGTTGATTGGATTAAACAGGTCAGTAGGATTCCATATCCTCCCGCTGCCCCACTGGATACGCTGCCTTCCGGCGATCACATTTCCCCAGTCGAATGACTGCCGGTAATAAAGCCGGTCAATTGTATGGGTGAGCCGTGTTTTATCTTCGTTTACAAGCTCCCAACTCATCTGAATAAGCTGTCTGTCTGTAATTGTCCTGAAAGGGAAAGAAGATGAGGAGGAAGAACTGCTGTTGAGCAGGTTTAATTCATAGTCTGCATTAAGTCTGCCCCCAAAATCAAAATAAACCGCCGGTTTAACTCTTACGCGTGAAATATTAAACCATAGATTATTTTTCATTCCCCCCTGTAACGCGAGATCATCCGGCAGATTCTGATATATCGGCATTTCAAGAATATATCCTGAATAATCAAATTCAGTCTGCCCCCGCAAAGGGAGGCAGATCGAAAGAAGCAACAACAATATGGGTAATTTATTTATCTTTTCCATTATTCTTATCTGATTCAATTAAACCATCTTTAAGTAGTAATAATCTTCCGGCCCGGTCAATGACCTGCTTATCGTGGGAGGCGAAAACAAAAGTAATATTTTTCTCACTGTTCATTTTTTCCATCAGGTCGAGCAGGCGGCTTCCGGTAGTTGAGTCGAGATTGGCGGTCGGTTCATCCGCGAGAACGAGCATGGGGTCATTGACTATCGCCCGCGCTACGGCCACACGCTGCTGCTGGCCGCCGCTCATTTCATTCGGCCTTTTATGGGCAAGATCGGCTATCTCAAGCTCTTCCATCAGTTTCATAGCCTTTTCGGTTCTTTTTTTCTCATCCTTTCCAAGGAGCATCATACTGAATTCAATATTTTCCAAAGCCGAAAGCACCGGTATCAGGTTATACGCCTGGAAAATAAATCCCATTTTATGCAGCCTGAAATCACTCAGTTCTTTCCTTTTTTTTGTCGAAAGGTCTTCATTCTCAAAATAAACGGCCCCTTTCGTCGGTTTATCCAGCGCGCCGATAAGATTGAGCAAAGTGGTTTTTCCCGAGCCCGAGGGTCCTGCGATTACCACATATTCACCTTTGTTTATTGTCAGGTCTATTCCTTTCAGTGAATGCACCGGGACGCCATTGTCCTCATATATTTTTTCAAGTTTTTCTGTTCTTAAGATTTCCATTTTCATTTTACCAGATTAAATTATACATACCTGATTGCGTAAACCGGCTCAAGTTTCAGAGCGCGCCATGCCGGGTAAATAGCGCCAATTACCGCCACCAGCGGAATAGTAACGAGCATCGCTACAAGGTTATCCATCGAAAGCACAGGGTAAACAACCGAGCCTACTCCAAGCGAGGAGAGAGATTCGGCAAACCAGCTAAAATCTATTCCATATGCCGCCAGCGGGATAGTAATAAGATATCCTGCCAGAACGCCTGTCAGAGTGCCGAATCCACCCAGCAAAAGCGCTTCTATTTCTATCATCATAAATATCCGGCTGTTTTTCATACCTATCGACATCAGCACACCGATCTCATTTATCCTTTCAAAAACCGACATCAGCATCGCGTTGATTATTCCAAATATAAGGGCCATGCCAATTATAATATTTATCACCATCATCATCTGGAAATAGAGATTCATCTGGACAATGACAAATGGAAGCAGATCTTCATAGGTAAGAATTTCATAACGGTCATCGCCGATTGATTCTTTCAGATTTGAGGCGATAACAGAAGAGTTTTTATAATTTCCTGTAATTATGGCATATTCAAATATTCTGTCTCCCATATCGAGCATATGCTGAAGATCGGCAAGACTGATAAAAATATTTGACTCATCATATTGCGAACTGAATGTCTGGAAAATACCTGTAATCCTGAATATCTCGGTGCCAATCGAACCATCCGGTTTGTTGGAATATCCGACCACCTTGCTGCCAGGTTTCACATTCAGTTTTTCGGCAAGTTTGCGGCCGATTATTATTTCACCTTTTTTTCCGCTGAGATAATCCCCCTCAATCATAGAATCATGGATAGAGGATATTTTTTTCTCAGCCTCAAATTCCACCCCGTTCAGGTAAATTCCTGATGAACTTTCCGCGCTGCTGAGCAAACCGAAAAGGCGGCCCCTTCTTGACCAGGCGGTAATTCCTTCGGCATTTTCGAGCGCCTCTTCAATTTTATCATGCTCCGGGATGTAATTATGTATATTGATTTTATCGCTGTAACCATCTTTATGTATCTGTATATGCGCGACATTTGAACTTATCTGGTTAAAAAGCATCTGGTAGAGCATGCCGTTCATCAGGCCGTCGAAGAACATAAGCATTATCACCCCGACGATAACCGACACCAGCACCACCATCGACCTTCTTTTGTTGCGCCAGATATTTCTCCATGCAAGTTTAAATAACATTTCTTGAATTTTCCCCAATATAATTCACAAAATTTTCATTGTGTGATACATGCAGGTAAAATCTTTTTCCTATCCTCCTTTGGCCCCAATGGGATGCCTTTGGCAAGGGATGGTTCCCAACATCTTTTCGTTGGGAGACGGAGGAGGACCAATATAGTATCACCTGACTCATTATACATTTCCAGTTTACTTTCATTAAGTATATCTTATTCCTTTTAACGCCTCAAGCCTGTACACTTTATAAGCGGGAATCAGTGTGGCGAGGATAGCGATAAACATAATCAGCAGTGAGATATTGATAAATATCCCGGGATCAGTTGTCGATTGAATTATCGGCATAAATCCATATTCCTGGGATATTTCCCCCACCTCATTGCCGAATGTTATTGGATTCGCGGCGAGATGACTGTTCAGAAAATACCCGCAGATATTACCGCTCAGAACCCCGAGAAAGGAGATAAATACCGATTCCAGGATAACCACCGCGACAAGTTTAACCTGGGGCATACCTATCGAAAGTGAAACCCCGAATTCCCTGAATCGTTCTGATACCGACATCAAAAGTGTATTCAGAATTCCGAACGCTACTATAATCACCAGAATTGTCAGGAAAAATAACCCGGTAACATTATCAAGCGCGATAGTCTGTTCAAAATCGGGCATAACCTCATTCCAGGTAAGGACTTTGTAGTTATCATCCGGCAAATTAGTCGTCAGATAATCGCGGGCCGGGGCAACATCATCAAGGCCGTTAAGAGAAATCGCCACAATATTCGATTTGCCCCACATCGCGAGCAGCTCTCTCGCCGTTTCAATCCCGATAAAAGCGGTCATAACATCTACATCCTGTATGCCGAATTTGACCGCTCCGGCTATCCTGAATTTCAGATTGCCGAGTGAGCCGTCATATCCCTGTGAAAGCAGCACAATTTCGTCCCCCACTTCAGCTTTCAGGTTTTCCATAAGTTTGTATCCGAGCAGAATATCAAAGCCGTCACTGCTTTTAAGGAATTCCCCCTCCTTAACTTTTTCATGGATATTGGTAACACTCTTCTCCGACTCCGGGTCTATCCCCATTATGGAGGTTCCGAATGAATTATCGAGGTAACTTACCAGCCCGAAAGTGCTGATTCTTGGTGTATATCCTTTTAAACCGGGTGTTTTATCCAGCGCCTCTTTAAGCTCACCGTTCAGTCTTACCACCTTGTTTAAAGTCGGATTTTTCTGGTATCCCTCCGGCTGAATCTGGAGATATCCGGAGAGAATCCTGACGGTATTTTCGATATTTACCGCGTAGGTGCCATGCTGTATCCCCCGCATCCCAATCGAAGCCAGGGTGGCAAACGCGATAGCCAGCAGAGTCAGCAACGATCTCCTCCGGTTTCGCCATAAATTACGCCACGCCAGTTTAATTAAAAGTTTCAATTTTAATCTCCTTTTTCCAATTCACTGAAAGAAAATATCCTCTTTCCTATTTTAATATTGAATTTCATTTTTTTCATCGTAAAGGTGGTCGATCTTCCCTCTTTAACCCGGTTGACCATTTTCCAGACACTTGGAATTTTCCGGTCGCCAAAGTTTTTCACATCTGAAAAGATCATCTCACGTATAAGTTTCCCCTCCTCATCAAAATATTTTACCAGGGCCGGGTTATAGTCACTTTTTCTCACCCAGTAAAGCAGCTTTCCCCAAACAACCGGGGCGTCCGGTTTGGGATCAAGCTCAATTTTCCAGCATAACTGCCCATCGATCTCCTCTTCGCCGGCAATCTTCTGGAAATAATCGTCGGCCAGATTTGACTCCCTCACCAGGTCATCATTAGTAAAATCTGATCCGTTCCACGATTGAAGCATCATCGAAGGGGGAATTTTTATGGTGGTTTCGGTATTCTTCAGATAATTCCACATTTCATTTTCAATCTTCAATGTTTTGTTGCCCGCTTCGCGCCGGGGTGATTTGATTACAATAAGAGCTTTCTCGTTTCCTTCCCACCAGCTTTCCATTTCGAGGGTTCTTTCATAGTCGGGTGTTACTACAGTCATTTCCACCTCGCCATGAGCAGTTTTTCCTTTAATGGCATTTTCAGCTTTACTGATAATTTCATTGGCTGTCTGGGAATAAATAAAGGTTGTTGTCGCTAAAAACAGGATAATTATTTCAATCTTCCTGAACATCGTTGCCTCACAAATTATTTAGATTGACTAAACGTTCAGTCAAAACCTAATATTAATTATTATATTTGTCAAGCGAAATCTGAAAAAGAAACATTAATTTCATATTATCTTGCTATTTTAAGCGAAATAAGCTATTTTTTAATTGACCATTTATTCAATTAAAAAAAATTATATGCCCAGAACACCTGAACAATTTGAAGAAATAAGAAAAAAAACCAGGGAATTAATTCTGGATAAATCGCTGGAACTCTTTGCCGAAAGAGGATACAAGGGAACAACCATCGCCGATATCGCCAAAGCATGCGGAATTTCCAAGGGTCTGGCTTATAATTATTTTGATAATAAGCTGCATATCGTAACTGAAATAATGGGTTCCCTGACAAACTTTTCTCATCATATGCGTGAGGAGATGAAAAATATTGATGATCCATATATAAAACTTGAGATGATTATTACATCATCAATTGAAATGGTTGAAACCAATGAAAATTACTGGAAGATGTTCATGACGGTATTTTTCCAGCCTGAAATAACCGAAATTGCAAAAGAAAAGATGATTGACTTTACCGAGGAAATCACTTTATATATTGCCGAACTATTTAGGGAGATAGGACTTAAAGAACCGGAAGCGGAAGCAAGAGTATTCTCAGCAATTTTCGACGGCGTTTACCTGCACTACTTTTTCAACCGCGAAACTTACCCGATAGGCAAAGTCAAAGAGACTGTATTGAGGAAATACGGCAGGAAAGAATTGATAAAAAGAGCTGATGAAGAGAGGTCAAAATGAATTTTTATTGCTCGCCGGATTTCTCGCAAGAACAAATTTCTAATAGCATAAAGAAAAAAAATAATGAATATTGACAAAAAATATTCCTTTATTAAGATTATGAGCGGTTCTGATCTTTCGAAAAGACGACTACCTTATATGCTGATCAAAAATGATAATCCCGGACCGGCGCTTTGGCTGACCGGATGTATGCATGGCGATGAGATAGGAGGAACAGTAGTCATTCACAGATTATTTAACAGGCTCCGGAATGAATTGCGTCGCGGTTCGGTTCACGCTTTCCCGCTGATGAATCCTATGGGATTTGAAAATGTTACAAGAAGCATTTCGATCAGCAATGAAGATTTGAACAGATCTTTCCCGGGCAGCGCCAATGGGAACCTTGCTGAAAGAATAGCGAATATAATATTCGGTAAAATAACAGACACCAATCCTGATCTTGTTCTCGATCTGCATAATGACTGGAATAATTCTATTCCCTATATACTGCTTGACTTAATGGATTCAAAGCCGGGCCTCATTGAGAAAATAAAACAGGTTGCCGCCGAATCAGGGCTGGTTATGATAAATGACACCGACAGAATAAACACCTCCCTAACTTACAATCTGATAAAAAGCGGCATCCCGGCCCTTACTCTTGAACTGGGAGAATCGTTCCTTATCAATGATAAAAATGTTGAGAAAGGGGTAGCGTCAATTTGGAGAATACTTTCCCATTTGGGAATGGTTGAAAATAACATGGATTACCCTTTTGACTGCCCCGATAAAGTTAAAGGAAAAATTCTGAATTATTATTACAGACCATTAAGCGCGAACAGCGGAATAATTCATTTCCTCAAAAAACCGGGAGAGATAGTTAAAAAGAAGCAGAAAATAGCCAGGATTTATAACGCTTTCGGAAAAGTTATCGAAACGCTCGAAAGTCATCACGACGCGGTTGTTCTCGGACACGCCGATTACGCCGTTACGTACCCCGGCGCGCCCGTAATGGCTTTCGGAGTAATTGAAAAGATAGTTTAACAATGAACAATTACAAAAATTTATATTTCCCTGACTTTTTTCTTTTAGTAAATTTTCTTCACTTTTCGGGAAAGACCTTCCGGATGCTTACGGTGATAGAATATTGAATTTTATTGATATAAACAAAAAGACTCCCGCCGGTGATTGAGTTTATCAGCTATCTGTTTCAGCACTAAAAAGGGGGTAGCAAATTCACCCCTCCAAAAATCCAACAATCCTTCCCTTCCCTATTCCTCCGGATACAAATCATTCCACCACGCATCCTCACCTTTCAAATATTTGTCGAACCACGCGATAATCGTTTTTCCTGAGTTTTACACTTAAAGAAAAAAAAAGAGCAAAAAAGTGCGAAAACGGGCTAAAAACACATATTTGGATTGAGAACAGCTGTAAAAGTAGTGACAACTTATTCATGCTTAAGGGCATCTAACATATTGTATAATATTACTATAATGTTGATTATCAGTAGTTCTACACTTATATTTGTAATATAACATTCCAGAGTTACCTATGTTTATTAAAACTTCTCATTCAAAAGGTCATCAATATCTTTCAATTGTTGAAAGTTATAAAGTAAAAGGGGTTTCGAAACATAAAGTGATAGCCAGCCTCGGCAGGGCAGATAAACTTGTAAGCTCAGGGCTGGAAAATATTCTCCGTTCTCTTCAGAAATTCGTCGATAAAGAAAAATGTAATCTTAAAGATGTCTCAGGCATGAAAGAAAAATACAGACTTAATTACGGATATCTGGCATACAAAAAACTCTGGAAACAATTTGATTTTGACAATATTTTAGCGCCTGTTGTCAAAAAAAGTAAATCAGGATACAACCTAAAAGGACTGATATTCACACTTGTAATCAACCGTTTGCTTAACCCGGGAAGTAAACGCGACTACTATTTCAGCAGGGATAAATATCTGGAATATGATCCGGATCTGGCTCTTCACCAGGTTTACCGTTCACTTGATATTCTTTCAGAGAACAAAGAAAAGATAGAAAGATCATTGTTTCTTAAAAACCGCAACCTTTTCAATATGGAAATTGATGTGGTTTTTTATGATGTGACAACCTGGCATTATGAATCACAGAAACAAGATAGTCTGAGAGACTTTGGTTTCAGTAAAGCAAACAAAGTAAATGAAGTTCAGATAGTAATGGGACTTCTGATAGATAAGGAAGGCAGACCAATAGGTTACGAACTGTTCCCGGGAAATACATTTGACGGGAAAACACTACTTGGAATACTTGATAAATTGAAAAAGCAATTTGAATTGGATCGGGTGATAATAGTCGCAGATAAGGCTATGAACTCCAAACTAAATCTGAAAGCAATAAAGGATCGCGGATATAATTATATAGTAAGCGCCCGATTAAAGTCCATGTCGAAAAAGGTACAGCAGGAAGTTCTGAGTCAGGAAGGCTATAGTGAAATAACCAGGGAAGAAGAAAAATACAAATACAAGGTAATAGATTACGAAAATATAGTTCAATATGAAGAAGAAGGAGAGAAAAAAAAGGCAACATTACCAGAAAAGATGGTATGCACCTGGTCGTCAAAACGGGCGGCTAAGGACAGAAAGGATCGGGAACGCGCAATAGAGAAAGCAATGGAAGTAGTAGACAAACAGGAGCATAGCAAGGTTAAAAAGAAAAATGGCTATAAGAGATTTATAGAGGAACAGGGAGATAAGAAAAATGGGAAACTACTGATAGATCAGGAAAAAATAGAAAAAGAGTCCATATTTGATGGTTATTACGCTATAGAGTACAGCGATCTTGAGATGGAGCCAATTGAAGTCCTGGAAAGTTATGGCTATCTATACAAAATAGAGGAATCCTTCAAGGTAATGAAGTCAACTATGCAGACAAGACCAATATACCTGAGAGTCCGGGAACATATAGAGGGACACTTTATGATTTGCTTTTTTGCTTTTATGCTGGAAAGAGAACTGGAGTTCAGATTAAGAAAAAGAGGAATAGATTATTCTACTGAAAGGATCAAGGAAGCTTTGTTGTCAGTTGAATTTAGCGAATTGGAAATAGAAGAAGAAACTTATTATTTGAAGAGCAAACAAAAAAAACTTGCATCGGAGATTTTTGCTCTTCTCAGAATCAAACATCCCCAAAAACTCATGGATCAGACAGAGGTAAATGATTATGTAGAGCTTTAACCATTAAAAATTATAATAAATATAACTTGCCTGATTTTTCACTGTCGCTGAAATGGTAGTGACAAATTTTGCAGTTTTTTTTATTTCTCCTTTATTTTACAATCATTTACAGATATCAAGTGTAAAACATAGGAAATTCACCCCTCCAAAAATCCAACAATCCTTCCCTTCCCTATTCCTCCGGATACAAATCATTCCACCACGCATCCTCACCTTTCAAATATTTGTCGAACCACGCGATAATCGTTTTTGTCCATTTCTTACGTTTATCATACTGCATAATGTGGTGATCCTGACCGGCAACCTCAATAAGCTCAACATCTTTGCCGAGCAGCCTGAGCGCCGTGTACATCTGAATGCTCTCACCCCGCGGAACATTGGTATCGGAATTTCCATGCAAAAGCAACAACGGAGTATTTATTTTATCCGCGCTGAACAACGGCGATTTATCAACATAAATATCCTTCCGGTTCCAGGGAAAACTTTCCGCTGTTGCCACCGCGCTGTAGAGAAATCCCCAGAATCCTTCGCCCCAGTAACTTGAGAGTGAGCTTATCCCGGCATGTGAAACCGCCGCGGCAAACATATCGGTTTTTGTAATCAGACTCATGGTCTCAAAACCACCATAAGAAGCCCCGATGCAACCCACTCTTTCAGGATCAATAAACTCGTGATTTTTCAGCAGCTCTTTGGTTCCTTCGATAATCTGCTTAACCGTAAGTTCACCCCAGTCATTTACATGTTTGGCTGAAAAATCCTGCCCGAACCCTGTCGCTCCCGCCGGCTGCAATACATATACCACATACCCGTTTGCCGCCCAGATGTTCTTGGGATATCTCCCTTCAAATTCGCGGGTGACGGGACTTGTTCCCGCGTAATAATAGACTATACATGGATATTTTTTTGAGGCGTCAAATTCGGGGGGCAGATAAATCCTTCCTGTGATCTCCTCCCTGCCGAGGTAATTAAAATTCCAGTTGACCACCTTGCCATACTGAATATGATCCGGCATTCCTTCTTCCGGGTCGAAGAATAGAGTATGCTCACCTGTTTCCAGGTCCATGGTATAAACTTTCTCAGTAATATTGCTCGATGAACCATAATAGAGCGCGCTTTTTCCATCCTTCGATATGTTCATATCCTCAACCACTTCAATGCCTGACCTCATTTCTTCAAACTTTCCACTCTTCAAAGTGTATCGGTATATTTTTTTATAAGATTTATCGAGAGCCTGAAAATAAATTGTCTTCTCATCTTTCACCCACTGAAAATCGAGTACGGACGGATTAAAATCGCGTGTAATAGATTTTACCTGTCCGCTTTTTAATTCATATAAATAAGCCTGCGCGTCATAATCATTGGGAATAACCTCCTGATCAATCACTTTTCCCGATTTCCCGAATGTTGAGGGTCCCCCGGCAATGAGCAGGCTCTCCCCATAAGGAGAGTATTTAGCGCCTCCTCCCCAGTTAAGCTCCAGTATCTTTTTTTCTTTCAGGTCAGTCAGGTTTAATAAATAGTACTCAGTTTTGCCATAAGGACGCTCATCAAAGTTAGTAACAAAGCGGGTAAATAATATCTCCGATCCGTTAGGGTTTATATCCGCGAGTGTGGTTGTAAGATCGCCTGCGGTTAACCGGTAGTTTAAACCGGTCTCCGGCTCAAGATAATAAAGGTATGAGCGGCTGTTTGCCCAGGGATAACGGTCCTGCGGTTTTTCATATTTCAGAAAATTTTTGTCAGGCTGCTTTTTTGTTTCATTGAGTGTGTAAATAATAAATGTCCCGTCAGGCGACCATTTATATCCTGTAAGATTTTCCACCTCTTCTAATAATATTTTCTGTTCCTTCTCCTTTACACCGGAAATATATATTGTCGATTTTCCCTTCACGGTCGATATCCAGGAATAAAAACCTCCTGCCGGCAGCCATTGAAAGCCGCTCACTTTCCCGGGTCCTTCGAGATTTCCCATAAGCATCTTATCGGACATTCTGTATATCTTTATCGAAGTAACATCATCACTTTTCGCGAGATTTCTTTCGCTCGTTTTTATCATGGCATATTTACCTGATGGAGAAAGCGATATCTCTTTTATCTTCCGATTATCCAGCATTTCATCAACTGAGGTGATATCTGTCCTGTTTACGGTTGCGGCCAGCTCATTTTCCGATTCAAGAGTTACTTTAAACTCCGGCTGAACATCTGTTATTATTTTCATAAGAAAAAGATGATTGCCCTTCTCAAGTTTTACTTCCTTTTTCTTTTCAAGGGTGGCGCCATTCATTTCATAATTATGCGCAACTTCTTTCCCCTCACACAAAAGAGAGAACGCGCTATTGGCGGTTACATTTACATCAGCTTTTGTCCATTTATCATTTTTCACGTAAAAAGCGACATAATAAAGATTGATTTTGTCTTTGGTAAAATCAGCTTCAAGTGAGGATTTTATTTTTCTCCACTCAAGGGGAGAGTTATCTGTAAAACGGGTTCCTTCGACCGGCCTCCATTTCGAAACTTCAAAATGATTGAACTTTACCAGTTCTTTGGCGTCGGCGTCATCTTTCGCGAAAGCGGGATAACTTATTTCAATAGGCCCGAGGCATAAATATTCATCCGCCGAAATTGTTTTCTTTTCAGCGAAATTTAAGCCCGTTATTACAAGCATAATTACAAATATTCTGTATAATTTCATTCTCTCTTTCCCTTTGATATTAATCAAAACAATCGCGTTAAAAGCTCAGAATAAAAATTACTATAAATGTGGGGTAAAAATCAATTATATTATTTTTATGCTGAATAATGACTAATTCTGTTACTCCGCCGTCAGTAATCAGGACGCAGAGAGGGTCTTTATTGTGCAAATATCACATATATGATACTATGTCTCTTATAAAATCTTGCTCATCTTTTAATTTACTATTTTTGAAATCCTGGATATAGGGTAATATTATGTCAACTCCACTGATACATTTTAAATTTTATAAATATCACCCTCAAATATTGTTATCCCAACAACAAAACAAACTGACAAACACAAAGACAAAAATTCTAAATATTTTAAGGAGTTTTCAATAAACGAAATCCTATATGCAAACTGCAATCACCTGGATCCCAGTATTGACGAAAAGATGTTCGACAATATTTTTTTTCGCTGCCCCAGCTACCACCCCTGCTGACACGACCATATCCAGTCGCCGGACCTTTCGGATTTTTCTCAGGACTGTTTCCATAATAGTTTTCCCCATACATGTCGCTACACCATTCCCAAACATTTCCGGTCATATCATATAATCCCAATTCATTTGAATTTTTAGTTCCCACATTATGAGTGCTTCCTTTAGCGTTGACTGTGAACCATGCTACTTCACTTATATCACCGCTTCCGCTAAATATATATCCTCTGCTCTTTAATCCTCCTTTCGCAGCGTATTCCCACTCTGCTTCTGTTGGCAATCTCCCCCCAGCCCATTCACAATAGGCCTTCGCGTCATACCAGCTAACATTTATCACCGGTCTTTTTCCACTACCCAATCCCTTGTGAGACGGTTTATCCCTGCCTGTTGAATCACAAAATTCACAATACTCTGCGAAAGTTACTTCATACTTCCCTATAAAAAAATCATCTACCCATACACGATGTATCGGCCTTTCATAAACTTCTCCTACATTGCTTCCCATTTCAAACCAGCCACCCTTAACAAATATCATTTCAGGAGCAATTTTTGGACCATCTCTTCCTTCCACCATAACACTGTTTTCAATGCATGTTTTATTTTCCTCAATCTTAATTTTTTTGCTATAAGTTTTGTATCCATCCGCTTTCGCTTCTATTTCATATTCTCCGATAATCATTTCAGGTAATATCTTTAGTCCTTTCCATTGTTTAATAATCTCTTCTCCCCTTTTCAAAACCACTCCGGCATTAACAGGTTTTATCTTAAATTGCAGGGAGCCGGTTTTGGGCGTAAGTTTAAAATTCAGCGATTTATTATCTCCCACTTTTAATTCGGTCAATTGATCTTTTGAGTTATAGTTTTCTTTCTGAACTACAATCTCGTATCTTCCCGGGGGAAGCTCAATTATTTTCCTGGTTCCGTAACTTTTCCTGTTAATCAATATTTCCACATCAGCGGGTTCTGTGACAAGGTTAAGAGTTGCCGCGTTTTTTACCAGTAAATAATTTCTGGTTATCTCTTTTCCCCTTTCTATCACTATTTTCTCTTCCTCAGAGAGATACCCGTTTTTTGAAACCATCACCTGGTATTCACCGGGTCGAAGTTCAATTTTTCCTTTCGTTTTTATTTCCCCGTTTATTTTTATTTTCGCGTCCGTGGGCGTAATTACAACATTTAAAATTCCGATGTTTTTAATTAGTTGAAAACTGAACTCATTATTTCCTGCTTCACTAACCATTATATCTTCTTCGAGGTTTAGATAGCCATTTTTCTTAAGCTCCAGTTGGTAGCTGCCGGGAAATTCAAAAAAGCCGGCGTTTGTAACTTCATTTTTGAACGCTCCATTGATATGTATCTCCGCTCCTTCAGGATTGCTTTTTATCGTAACCGGAACAAGAGATACTTTTTCCAGTTTATATTCAAATAAAATATTCTCCAGCGACACATCAATTTCTTCATTTATCCCCTTATATCCGCTTTTTGAAATCCGCAGGTTATGTTTTCCCGGGGTGGTTTTGAATGAGGCGCCGGAAGTCAGGCTGTTTTCATCCAGGTAAATTTGAGCATCTTCCGGTTCACTTTTTACAACAATGGCTATTTCATCAGCTTTTTTATCACCGGTTATCTCAACCTGCCATACCTGCGAGCTATTTAATTTTATTCCAACTTCATATAGAATTATTTTAAGAGGTTTGAAACCTGAGCAGTAAACTTCAACCACCCTTTCGGTTGGTGAAAGGAATAAAACATCCCTGCCCGGTTTCGCGTTGATCTTTACAATTCCATCATTTGACCGGTAAGAAAACCCGGTCAGGTCTGTCACAATTTTTAATCCGGCGCATATATCTCCGTTGGCGTCCCTTACGTCATTGCCGATAAACTCTGTTGGCAGTAATTCCGGCTGGCCGACAATTCTCATTTCATTCATCCCTTCCTGTGCGCTCATCCCGCAGAAAGATAATATCAATAAAATAATAATCTTTTTAAGCATAACTTATCCTGTTTTTATAAATATCCCATATTTATTCTCTACAATTTGCGATTAATATTTGATTTTTCAAAATGTAGGACAGCCTTTCCAGGCTGTCCCCCTGGGAGCTGTCCCCGCCTCAATAATTGTAAAAGAAAACCTATCCCATCTCTGTAGGACAGATTTGCAATCTGTCCTGACCACCCCGGATGGTGTACAATTCTCAAAAAAATTATCTACCCCCCGCTAACCGCCCGGGACAGAATACACCGCGGCGCACAGGTGCAATTCTGTCCTACAAAATATATACTTTCACCCTCTAAATATGCCTTTTTATTTATATAACATGCCTCTGGACTAGAAGGACAAGCTTCAGAGGGACAGGCTCGAAAGCCTGTCCTACGGAAAAAACGCCAATCGTACTATTTACGCGAAATAATATTTGTCCCCCGGGTCCCCATTGTCCCACCTACAAAGTTGACTTTTTCAAAAAAAAGAGGTAATAATTCCCGGAAGGATTACGATTATTCCAAAAGCAGATAAATTCTACGCAAAATGACAAAAATTTCCCAACGAGTAAAAAATTTCATTGCCAATTAAACGTTTTGTGGTTACTCGAGGTCAGTCCTCCCCCGACCTCCGGCAAAAGACGACCGGAGGCCACCCCTTGCTTTGCATCCCCCTGGGGCCGAAGGGGGACATTACCTCTTTTATCCCCCTTTGCCCCATTGGGATGCCTGTGGCAGAGAGGGTGGCAATGAAGCGCCTTTCTTCATTGACGGGGGAGGACTAACTTTGAGTAACTCGATAACCTTGTTTTTTCTGGCTCCGCCAGTTTATGATTACGATTTTTCGGATATAAAGAATCCGTCGAAATCCAAATCGAAGTCGTAATCGAAATCGCTTTTTTATCTCATCGAAAACGCTGAGACGCAAAGAAAAGGGAAACCTTATTCTTTGTTTTTTTACTTTAGGAGCAGAGGATTCCCCTCCCCATAAAATTAACCTTATTGCCTTATTATTTTTCGGTATCGGTACAACAAAATCAGAGCAAGAGTATGATGACGGGTTGGGTGACGGCGAAGGGGTTGTACATTTTTCATAAGGATGTGGGATTATGATTACTCCGTAAGGAGTCAAATTCTACGCAAAAAGGCAAAATTTTATTTGACCATCAATTTACCGGGGAATTCTGTCGTCCCTGGCGGGACTTTTGATCAACCTCTTAACTTATTTCCCCACAATGAATTGCGGGGCTATTATCTGTCGTCCCTAACGGGACTTTTTACATTTGATTCATCTCGTTACAAATAGTATCATGGAAAAAAGAATACCGGCAGAGATCCTCCGCGGCGGACAGATGAAAGATAATAGCCCTATTTTCAGAGGCTGTGTGAAAAGTCTGGAACTCACCCTAAATCTCTCTCTTAAAAAGAGTGGGACTTTTAAAAAGTTGCGAATTATGAGCAATTTAAGCCCCTTCTCTTCCCAAGAGAAGGGGTTTGGGGATGAGTTTATAGAATTGCTCAAACTTTTCACACAACCTCTTCAAATAGGGGGAAATATATAAAGAAAGGTTAATAAGTCCCGTCAGGGTCGACAGAATTAGTTTGGTTCTGGCTCTGCCAGTCTATGATTACGATTTTTCGGATATAAAGAATCCGTCGAAATCCAAATCGAAGTCGTAATCGAAATCGTTTTTTTATTTCACGCGAAAACGCTGAGACGCAAAGAAAAGGGAAACCTTATTCTTTGTTTTTTACCTCAGTAGCAGAGGATTCTCCTCCCCAAAAAATTAACCTTCATGCCTTATTATTTTTCGGTATCGGAACTACAAAATTAGAGCAGGAGTATGATAACGGGTTGGGTGACGGCGAAGGGGTTGTGCATTTTTCATAAGGGTGTGGGATTACGATTACTCCGTTAGCAGTTAAATTCTACGCAAAATGGAAAAGTTTTTATCTGATTGCCAGTAAAATTTGGCATTAGATTCCGGCCTGCCTGCCTCTGGATGGTCTTTTCGCAAAAGACGCAAAAAACCGGAATGACAATTAATTGGTAATACCTGGGGAAAGTCAATTCGTAATTCGTAATTCCTCATTGTCTCTGGCTTGCCGGTTTAAGATTATGATTAAGATTAAGATTTTAAGACATTCTGACCAAAAGTCCTATTAATATTTTACTTTTGTATACTATTCATTGACATTAAGAAATAGATACCGTATTTTACCCCAAAATTTTTGGTAACTTATGCTAACAGAGTTCGGTAAAATTTTCATATTTATTCTCATCGCGGTCATCTTTGTGATGTTTGCTATTTTTATGGCCGGTCTGGTAAGGCCTTCGCGAAAAACGAAGGAAAAACAGACCACGTATGAATGCGGTGAGAACCCTGAAGGCTCCCCCTGGATAAAATTTAATCTCCGGTTTTATGTAGTAGCGCTGATATTCCTGATATTTGATGTTGAAGTAGTGCTGCTTTTCCCCTGGGCATTAAACTATAAGGATTTTGGAATGTACGGGTTCCTCGCCGGAATTATTTTTCTGGTTCTTTTAGGCATCGGAATGGCTTATGAATGGAGAAAGGGAGACCTTGAATGGGAACGCCCCGGAATAATCCCGCCGAAACCGGGAGTAAAAATTAAATCAAAAGAAAACAATACGGAAAAAGAATAGTCCGGTATGGGTTTATTAGATAAAGAGTTTTCGAAAAGCAACATCGTAATTACAAAAGCAGACGACCTGATGAACTGGGCGCGCCTTTCCTCATTATGGCAGCTTGGATTCGGACTCGCATGCTGCGCCATAGAAATGATGGCCACATCGGCGTCGCATTACGACTTTGACAGATTCGGCGTTATACCCCGGCCTTCTCCACGGCAATCAGATATTATTATTATATCTGGCACCGTAACACTCAAAATGGCTTTGAGGATAAAAAGACTTTATGAGCAGATGCCCGACCCGAAGTATATAATTTCCATGGGAAGCTGCGCCAATAGCGGCGGCCCCTATTGGGAGCATGGTTATCATGTGCTCAAAGGTGTTGACAGGATAATCCCTGTTGATGTATATGTGCCCGGATGCCCTCCCCGTCCCGAAGCTCTGCTGGAAGGACTTCTTAAGCTGCAGGATAAAATTCGCAACGAATCGCTGGTGAAAAAGAAAAATGCTTAAACCGGAAGAGATTTTTGATATATTAAAAGAAAAGTTTGGTGAAGAGAATATTTCTCTCGAAGAAAATCCTGTTTCTGATCCTCTGATAATTGCCGGGAGTGAAATTCTTTCTGAAGTTTGTGAATTCCTCGCGAATGATGGAAGGCTTCTTTTCGACAGCCTAATGAATCTTTCCGGTATTGATGAAGCTGACGAAAAGAAAAGCAAAGATGAAGATGGAAATGAGGTGATAACCGGTGGTAATCTGAGCGTCGTTTATAACCTTCATTCAGTGAAAAATAAACATAAAGTTACTCTGAAATGTCTTGTCCCAAAGGAAAACGCGGAACTTCCTACTGTTTCCGATATATGGAAAACCGCTGACTGGCATGAACGGGAAGCGTTTGACCTTGTCGGGATAAAATTCACCGGACACCCCGATTTACGCAGAATCCTTATGCCCTACGACTGGGAAGAAGGAAGTCACCCATTAAGAAAAGATTACGAAAATCCTGAGTTTTATCATGGCATGAAAGTGCCATATTGATAATTTTTTGAATATATATATAATTATATGTCGCTGAAGACTGAAGAAATGGTAATCAATATGGGTCCCCAGCACCCGTCAACACACGGTGTGCTGAGACTCGAGCTGAAACTTGACGGTGAAATAATAACCGGAGTTACACCACACCTCGGGTACCTTCACCGTTGTTTCGAAAAACATTGCGAGGCAATGACTTATCAGCAGGTTGTCCCTTATACCGACAGAATGGACTATCTTGCTTCCATGTCCAATAACCTCGGATGGGCTGTCGCTGTTGAAAGGCTCGCGGGTATTGAAGTTCCCGAGAGAGTCGAGTATATCAGAATAATTATTGCCGAGCTTCAGAGAATAGCCTCCCACCTTGTGGCTGTCGGAACGTACGGACTTGATATAGGGGCCTTTACTCCTTTTCTTTATACTTTCAGGGACAGGGAAAGAATTCTCACCATCTTTGAAAAAACATGCGGCGCCCGTTTATTATATAATTATATATGGCCGGGGGGCCTTTCTCACGATATTCACCCCGATTTTATCAGGGAAACAAAAGAATTCGTAAGAGATTTCAGACCAAACCTGAAGGAACTTAATGATCTTCTGACATTCAACAAAATTTTTATTGAAAGAACCGCGAATGTCGGGATTCTCCCACTCGACACAGCTATAAATTTTGGTATTACAGGTCCTAACCTGAGAGCGAGCGGATTAAAGTTTGATCTCCGCCTTGACGACCCTTATTCAATTTATGACCGTTTTGATTTTGAGATACCCATCGGCGACGGCAGGATGGGAACCATAGGCGATTGCTGGGACCGATATTATATGCGGGTTCTAGAAATGGAACAAAGCCTTAATATTATCGAACAGGCAATTGATAAAATTCCTGAAGGTGATGTTAAATCGGCGATACCGAGAAAGATCAAACCGCCAAAAGGCTCGTTATATACCCGTGTTGAAAATCCAAGGGGAGAACTGGGTTACTATATCGTCAGCGACGGCGCTCCAAATCCATTCAGAGTAAAAGTGCGCGCGCCCTCTTTTGTCAACCTGGGAATTATGGATGAATTATGCCGGGGACATATGATCGCTGATGTTGTCGCCATTCTCGGAAGTATTGATATTGTATTAGGGGAGGTTGACAGATAATGTATGAGATAATGAACAACCTTATCGGAAATGAAATAATCGCGATGATTATTACCGCGGCTCTTCCCCTCTTTCTCTTTATTCTGCCTTTCGCTCTGGTTGCCGTTTACGCCGAACGAAAAGTCTCAGCTTTTATGCAGGACCGGCTTGGTCCGATGCGTGTGGGGCCTTATGGATTGCTTCAGACAATCGCCGATATCCTCAAACTTTTCCAGAAAGAGGATATAGTAGCCGACGAGACAGATAAAAAACTTTTTAACCTGGCCCCGATTCTGGTTTTTGCCGGAAGTTACGCTGTTTTTGCGGCCATTCCTTTTTCAGGCATTTATATTGGCACCGGCGCCGAAGTCGGCATCTTTTTTATTATCGCTATTTCTTCCCTGGTAGTCGCTGGAATTCTGATGGCCGGTTGGGCTTCAAATAATAAATATTCCCTGCTCGGAGCTATGCGCTCCGCCGCCCAGATAATCAGTTATGAAATTCCAACCGCTATTGTTGTTTTATCCATCGTGATGCTGAACGGAACCCTCAGCCTGGGCCAGATGAGTGAAATTCAGACTCAATGGTTCTGGAACTGGAATGTTTTCGGAGGTCCCGCCGAAGGAATAGCGAAGTTACTTATAATACCTTTTACAATTGTTGCTTTCGTAATATTTTATATCAGCTCCCTTGCCGAAGTCAACAGAACCCCTTTTGATATCCCTGAAGCTGAGTCTGAACTTGTCGCGGGTTATCACACCGAATATTCAGGAATGAAATTCGCCATGTTTTTCCTGGCCGAATATGCCAATATGTTCGCGGTATCAGCTCTTGCCGCCACAATATTTTTCGGCGGATATCAGTCTCCTTTCGGTTATTTCGGTGATCTTATCGGAGCGGAATGGCTTGTGCCTCTTGAGCAGTTTTTCTGGTTTACGGTAAAAGGATTATTTTTCGTATTTGTACAGATGTGGCTCCGCTGGACCCTTCCACGTCTCAGGGTGGATCAGTTGATGGCCCTCTGCTGGAAATACCTTATTCCTTACGCTTTTGTTAATCTGATAATAATTGGACTTATTACTTTAATATAAATTATGCGTAGATATCTTAAAAATACATGGGATGGGATCTGGACAGTGCTGATCGGCATGAAGGTAACCTTTTTACACATGTTCAAACCTTATGTCACAATCCAGTATCCCGATGTAAAAGTTCCCCTGCCCGAAAGGGCCCGCAACCGTTTATATGTTAATATGGATGACTGCATCGGCTGCGATCAGTGCGCCAGGGCTTGTCCGGTGGATTGCATTACTATTGAAACCGTCAAATCTGTTCCCGGCGAAGACCTGGGTAAAACGAGCAATGGAAAGAAAAAAGCGCTCTGGGTTACTCAATTCGATATAGACATCGCAAAATGCTGCTATTGCCAGCTTTGCGTTTTTCCCTGTCCCACAGAATGTATTTATATGACCGATGTTTATGAATTCTCGGAATATGAGAGAGATAACCTTGTCTTCAAATTCGCTACTCTGAGTCCCGAAGAAGGAGAAGAGAAAAAAGAGAATTACGAAAAGTTTATGGCCGAAAAAGCCGCGCAGAAAGCCGCGGCGGCAAAAAAGGCGGCCGAAGAGAAAAAAGAGAATAAATAATATGACCATCTACGACATCATATTTTATTTATTTGCCGCTGTTACCCTGGTTTCGGGATTTATAGTTGTTTCCGCCCGCAATGTTGTGCACGCGGCATTCAGCCTTATGTTCACCCTGTTCGGTATTTCAGGTTTATATGTGCTGCTCGGCGCGGATTTTATCGCTGTAGTGCAGATTCTGGTTTATGTCGGCGGCATCCTCATCCTGATGTTATTTGGTGTGATGCTGACTAACAAAATAACCAGCGTCGCCATTAAAAGCAGCAATATACACACTTTACCGGCTGTTATCGGTGTCGGACTTTTTGCCGGAGCCATAACGGCGATTATGATTAAAACCGGATGGAAAATAAATCCTTCGGCAATTCCCGAGACCACATCATTTACACTGGGGAAAACACTTCTCAGTGAATATATATTAATTTTCGAACTGCTGGCTATGGTACTTCTTATCGCGCTTGTCGGCGCCGCGTCAATGGCCAGAAGAGATGATAAAACAAATTAAAAGAGAATAAATGTTACAGGTAGGTTTAACACATTTTCTTGTTGTAAGCGCTTTGCTTTTTTCGCTTGGCATATTTGCTCTTGTCGCGCGAAAAAATGCTATTCTTGTGCTGATGGGCATAGAACTTATTCTTAATGCCGCGAATATAAATTTTGTCGCTTTTGCCCGCTATGGCAGCTTTCATATTAATGGACAGATCATTGCCCTCTTTGTAATAATCCTCGCGGCGGCCGAAGCGGCAATCGCTCTCGCTATTGTGCTGAACCTCTATAAAACTTTCTCTAATGTTAATGTTGACGAAATAGATAAATTAAAAGAATAAAACGATGACAGAATCAAGCCTTGTAATAATATCGCTGATAGTGCTCTTCCTGCCCCTCGCGGGATTCCTGCTTGTGCTTTTCACAGGAAAAAGAGTAAAGAAAATGTATCTCGTTGAAGTTGTTTTCCTCGGCATTACACTTCTGTTATCAATATTGACCGCGTTTTATAAAATTTCATATTTCCCTCATGATATCGTCAGCTCATTCGAATGGATCACATTCGGCGATATTCCGCTCATCGGAAATATGACAATCGAGCTGGGTATACTTCTCGATAATGTCACTGTGCTGATGATGATAGTCGTTACTCTCATCAGTTTTCTTGTACATCTTTTTTCAATCGCCTATATGAAAGGTGACGCCCGTTATTCCAGGTACTTTGCTTACCTCGGTATCTTTACATTTTCAATGATGGGTATAGTTATCACCCATAACTTCCTGATGATGTATATTTTCTGGGAGCTTGTCGGGTTATCCTCCTACCTGCTTATCGGGTTCTGGTATGAAAAAAAATCTGCCTCAGACGCCGGCAAAAAAGCATTTATTGTCAACCGTGTCGGTGATATCGGCATGCTTATCGGCATTTTAATATTATTCGCGAATTACAATACATTTACTTTTTCCGAAATTTTCGCGCAGATCAGCGCGGGAAATCTGCCTTATGGCGACGGCGCCTGGCTTACAGCCGCGGGAATATTGATTTTTATGGGAGCAGTTGGTAAATCGGCCCAGTTCCCCCTTCATGTATGGCTTCCCGACGCTATGGAAGGCCCTACTCCGGTAAGCGCGCTTATACACGCGGCTACTATGGTGGCGGCCGGTGTATATCTGCTGGTAAGAGTTTTTGTTCTGCTCACAGCCGACGCGATGCTGGTTATCGCTGTGGTCGGAGCATTTACCTCATTTATCGCGGCTACAATCGCGCTGACTCAGAATGATATTAAAAAGGTGCTGGCCTATTCCACGGTTAGTCAGCTCGGATATATGGTTATGTCGGTGGGAGTAGGCGCGTGGGTATTCGCGTTTTTCCATTTGGTAACACACGCGTTCTTTAAGGCCTGCCTTTTTCTCGGCTCCGGTTCTGTAATACACGCTATGCATCACGAGCAGGATATCCGTCAGATGGGGGGATTAAGGAAAAAGCTGCCGATAACATACGCCACATTCCTTATTTCAACACTCGCCATTTCAGGTGTGCCTCTTTTTTCCGGATTTCTAAGTAAGGATGGTATTCTCGCCGGGACATGGGTTTTCGGAGAACTTACCGGACACTGGCTGATACCGATTTTCGGTTATGTAGTGGCTCTGATGACAGCATTTTATATGTTCCGTCTGGTTATAATTACTTTTCATGGTTCACCCCGCAACCAGGAAAAATATGACCATGCTCATGAATCTCCAAAAGTGATGACACTGCCTCTTATTATTCTGGCTGCTTTATCAATTTTTATATGGTACACTCCCAACCCCGTTTCTCCCGACGCGGGCTGGTTCGCCGGAAGCTGGCTGGAAACTCCCTCTACTGTTGTGCCTGCCGAATACAGCTTTGATTTTATGCGCGGGGAAGGAACAGATCATACTTCCGCGCATCATGTAATCCATTCGGAACAATACACCGAAGCGCTTCATCATGTTCATTACCCGGCTATGTTTCTCTCACTGATTCTCGCGGGATTGGGTCTGCTGGCTGCTTTTATGATGTTTCAGTGGAAAAAAATTGATGCTTATAAGCTTAAGTCGGGAAGTCTGAAACCGCTCTATAATTTCTCACTTAACAAATGGTATATTGATGAACTTTATGACCGGACATGGATTGCGGGCACATTAATTTTCAGCCGTTTCCTCTCCTGGTTTGATAATAAAGTGATTGACGGCGTTGTAAACGGAGCCGCCTCGGTAACTCAGTTTATCTCAAAACTCAGCGGATTATTCGACACCTATGTTGTTGACGGTCTCGTTAACTTTACTGCCCTGCTGAGTGGATTTCTTGGTATGACATTAAGACGATTTCAGACAGGCAGAGTACAGACTTACATAGTTTTTGTGGTATTTTCACTGCTTATTCTTTTCCTGGTATTCAGGCCGTAAATTAGTTAATTAATAAATTGAACTGTAACAAAGAAAACAGATAGATTATGGAAGGATTTCCTTTATTAACACTAATTACTTTTCTGCCCATAGCGGGCATGATAGTTATTCTTTTCATGCCTGAGAAAAAATCGAACGGCATTAAAGTAATAACCCTCGCGACCACTCTTTTACAATTGATTCTCGCTGTTATAATAGTGAGTGGTTTTGATTACAGCGCCGGAGGAATTTTTGAGGCTTCCTCGTTCCAGTTCAAGGAGTTGGTTCCCTGGATACATATTGAAGGACCGGGCTGGCTTGGCACTATCAAGATCGATTATTTTCTCGGTATCGACGGCCTCAGCGCCCCGATGGTTCTGCTGACCGCGATAATAAGCGTTATCGCCGCCATATCATCATGGAATATACCCCGGTCGATTAAAGGATATTTCGCCCTCTTCCTGCTTCTCGATACAGGGATGATGGGAGTATTTGTATCCCTCGATTTTTTCCTTTTCTATATTTTCTGGGAACTGATGCTTCTGCCTATGTACTTCCTTATCGGTATCTGGGGCGGACCGCGGAGAGAATACGCAGCAATAAAGTTCTTTATCTATACCCTGCTTGGCAGTGTTTTCATTCTCCTGGTTATGATCGGTCTCTATTTCAGCGCGCACGTTATCATAGATGGTGTGGAAGTTCATACTTTCAACCTGCTGCACCTGATGGATCAGTCAAACTACACTTCTACAGGAATTCTTTCAGCATTAAATCCTTCCAATTTGCGTTTTATAGCTTATGTGGCCCTTTTCGCCGGATTCGCTATTAAAATTCCTATGTTTCCTTTCCATACCTGGCTTCCCGACGCGCACGTCGAGGCCCCTACCCCCATAAGTGTTATTCTTGCCGGTGTGCTGCTGAAAATGGGTACTTATGGAATACTCAGGATCAGCTACCCCATATTCCCCGATATCACACGCGACCTCATGTGGTATATCGCCTTATTCGGCGCGATAAATATAATCTATGGAGCTTTTGTCGCTCTCGCTCAGAAAGATTTCAAAAAACTTATCGCCTATTCTTCAGTTTCTCACATGGGCTATGTGCTGCTCGGAATGGCCTCCCTTTCCTCAGTAGGATTAAACGGAGCAATATTTCAGATGTTTAATCACGGCACAATAACAGCCATGCTCTTCCTTATCGTCGGTGTTGTTTACGACCGCGCTCATACACGAGGCTTAAATGACTTTGGCGGACTCGCTAACCAGATGCCTGTTTATACCGGTTTTGTGACTGTCGCTTTTTTCGCGGCTATAGGGCTTCCGGGATTGAGCGGATTTATAAGTGAGGCTTTTGTTTTTGTTGGCGCGTTCGGTGTTGATGTTACAAGAAATATTACTATGATCTCTACACTCGGCATCCTGCTCGGCGCCGCTTATATGTTATGGACACTTCAGCGAATTTTCTTCGGTAAACTGAATGATAAATGGTCTTCCCTTACCGATATTGACGCGCGTGAATATATAATGTTTATTCCGCTCACACTTATTATCATCTTCCTCGGTATTTATCCCTCGGCGATGATAGATATAATGAGCACATCTGTAAATACTCTTGTCGAGTTTGTATCGGGGAACGCTTCCGCGATGCAGCTTGGCGGATTTTAATTTATAATGGTAATGACCGGTATGAACCTGACAAATATATATAGTTCGTTATCACTCATACAGCCTGAAATAGCCATTTCGCTTACTTTGGTTGTTGTGTTGCTTTTCGACCTTATTTTCCCCCTGAAAAAATCTTACCTGCCCTGGATTTCCCTGGCCGGAATAATTGTCAGCGGATGGCTCCTCATTAATGGCGCCGGAAGTGAAGCCTTTGCTTTTCTGGTCTCCGGTCATGCTATGATTTCAATTGATCCGGCAGGATTTTTCTTTAAAGTAGTAATTCTTCTTTCTACCGCTCTTATCATTCTCTTTACCGTTTCTTCATCCGAGGTTAATGAACTCCCCGAAAGACTTGGAGAATATTATACCCTTATCCTCGGAATGGCGCTCGGGATGATGTTTATGGCGTCAGGTTCCGACCTGGTTTCAATTTATCTTTCCATAGAAATTCTTTCATTATCCTCTTATGTGCTCGCGGGTCATATCAAGTTGCGTGAAAGAAACAGTGAGGCAGCCCTTAAATATATTATTTATGGCGGCGCCTCTTCAGGTATAATGCTTTTTGGAATATCAATTCTTTATGGCCTTACCGGAACAACAAATCTTTTTGAAATAAATAAAATACTTCAAACCGTTTCAATAAACCAGTTTACTCTTTCAGTTTCACTGTTATTCATTTTTACAGGTATTGGTTACAAAATATCTGCCGTTCCTTTCCATTTCTGGACTCCTGACGTATACGAGGGAGCGCCTGTCAGTATTACAGCTTATCTTTCTGTAGCGAGTAAAGCTGCCGGATTTATTCTGCTGGTCAGAGTAGTCAAAACCGGTTTTGTAAACTTTACAGATTCGCAGGGTTACTGGCACCTGGTTTCCGGTTTCGACTGGCAGACTCTTCTTATCGGGATTTCTCTTCTTACTATGACCCTTGGTAATCTAACCGCCTTGTGGCAAAAAAATGTAAAAAGAATGCTCGCCTATTCAAGCATCGCGCACGCCGGTTATATGCTCCTCGGAGTAGCCGTGCTTTCCAACCAGGGAATTACCGCCCTGATGATCTATTTTATTGTTTATATGATGATGAATATCGGCGCGTTTTATGTTGTATTGCTGATTGCTAATAAAACCGGATCCGAGGAAGTTTCCGATTACGACGGCCTTGGCTACACATCTCCTTTCCTCGGCATTGCTCTTACAATATTTCTGATATCGCTTACCGGTCTGCCCCCCACAGCAGGTTTCATCGGCAAACTTTATCTCTTCATAGCGCTGCTCGACGCCAAAATGATTACTGTCGCTCTTATTGCCCTTCTGAATACCGTAATATCGTTATATTATTATATCAGGGTATTAAAACATATGTTTCTTGTTAAACCGGGCGAAACCACACCTTCAATTCCTTTTAGCACAGGCAATATGGTCTACCTCCTTATCCTCCTTATTCCCCTTTTAATATTTGGTATATGGTTCTCTCCGATTGTCGAATTTGCTGAGAGCTGTATCACAATTGCCGGTTCTCTATAATTTTCATCCTTGACTGTTTTTCCTTCCATTTGTATGTTTAATTTATTGATCTGGTAAATTGCGCTTTTTTTGCTTTTGCTCACCTATGTTAAGGATTTGGAGTGTATAAGATGGACTATATAAATGAGCTCATAAATAATAGAGAGCAGTTTTTTAATTTTATGAAAGAGAAGTATCCCCTTCATCAAAACAGCAATATTTTTTTAAGAGACCTCCAATACGCGGTTAAATATTATTTTGAAAGGAAAAATATTGCTCTCACCTATAATAAAATATATAAACTTACTGATGAATTTATTATTTTACTGGAAAAAGAAAACCTGTTTATCAGGCTGAATAAAAATTCCTGGAAAGTGAATTTTCAGCCCGGTTCGATTGTTCAATAGATTAAAATGGATATTGTGTCATTTTAATTGAAGGTAAATGATGAATGAAATACAACAAGGTGAAATCGCAGTAACCGAAAACGCCGCGAGTGAAATCAAATCTATTATGCTCGAAAATCAGATTGATGATAAGTTTGGTTTAAGAGTCGGCATAAAAGGAGGCGGCTGTTCAGGTTTCACCTACAGTCTTGGCTTTGATAACGAAGTTAAAGAAAGCGACACCATTATTGAAGACAAGGGTGTAAAAATTATCGTTGATGGTAAAAGCCTTTTTTACCTGATGGGAACCGAACTTGATTTTTCCGGCGGCCTAAACGGAAAGGGATTTGTATTTAATAATCCCAACGCGAATAAAACATGCGGCTGCGGTGAATCATTTGCGGTTTAACATTAAGGAGAAAATATGAAAAGGCGGAATTTCATCAAAACTCTGGGCGCATTGCCTTTGCTCGGCGGTGTTGCTAAAATCGAATCGGTAACTGAAAATTTTATTATAAAAAATAATTCCAGGAGTATAAAAAAAATGGGGAAATTTGAATTACCCAAACTGAATTACGCTTACGACGCGTTAGAACCATACATTGATTCCAAGACCATGGACATTCATTTTAATAAACACCATGGCGGTTATGTGGCAAAATTAAACGCTGCTGTTGAAGGCACGGAACAGGCAGGATTATCACTCGAAGATCTGCTTAAGGATGTGTCAAAATATTCCACGGCAGTCAGAAATAATGGCGGCGGCCACTTCAACCATACACTTTTCTGGTCAATCATGGGACCTGACAAAGGTGGAGACGCGAAAGGCAAAGTGGCTGACGCGATCAAATCAACATTTGGTTCATTTGATGAATTTAAAGATAAATTCTCTAATGCCGCGGCTACCCGTTTCGGTTCCGGCTGGGCATGGCTTCTTGTGGCTGATGGCAAACTTCAGATCACATCAACTCCGAATCAGGACAACCCTTTGATGGATGTTGCTGATGTAAAAGGCACACCTGTATTGGGACTCGATGTCTGGGAACATGCTTATTATCTTAAATATCAGAACCGCCGCCCTGATTATATATCAGCATTCTTTAATGTTATCGACTGGGAAGCAGTTAACGCCAGATTCGAAGCCGCGATGAAAAAATTATAGACAGGCCGAATCAGAAAAAAGTGAACTGACCACTCCAGGTTTAAGTCCTCCCCTGTCTCACAGCAAAAAACGCTGTGATCTACCCCCTCCAAAGGGGGATATAGTGTCTTCTATCCCCCTTTGGAGGGGGTGGCGACAAAGCGCTTTTCTTTGGCGGCGGGGGAGGACACAACAGTAAATATCAAGACTCTGTCAAATAATTTTGGTATAAATAGATGGAGAACGAAAAATTCTACCATTTTGCTTAGAATTTAAATTCTTATGAAATATTTGCTTTAAAAAAACTGGTTCTATATGAAAACCAGTGGGTAATGAAAAAACAGCCGACTATCAAATCGACGTAAATGAACAGATACACAAGCGCCAAAATATGATTTGCCTGACAGCTCGTATGAATGCTGTACTATTATTACAGGGCTCCTGACATCAGAAATATAAAGTGTTGAAATAAAACAATATAGAGTTTTAGTTGCGTATATACGCATGCAACTGTTATTTTAAATCCTGTTAAAAAGAATTGCGTTTATGATTTTTATTTGCATAAAACAATTTGAAAATTACATATAATTATCTCATTTCAATATACGTGATGTCAGGAGCCCTGTATTATCATATTCGATCGACCTGAATTTTACAAGGGAGTTCTTTATCCGGGGCTGGTTTGTGAATCCTCTACAAGGATTGTTGTTGTTTTATTGACTATTTTCTACAATAATCATTGCCTCTACAAGGCAAATGAGATATAAAAGAACCTTGTAGAGGTTCCATTATTGTAGCATATTATAGATAATTTGAAAAACATCTCTGTAGGAGATGCATAAAATGGCGCTTGAATTGCATCATTTTAAAAATATTACAATGCCGATATACTAACAAAAAAAGAGCCGGAAGTATTTGAAATAAAGAAAATTTTTTCAGTGATCGAAGTGGTCTGTCACTGGCTCAAATTCAATTACCCACTATATTTCACATAGAACCAAAAAAATGCCTGAAAGTTACCCTTGACTTTCAGGCATTTTTTTTAAACATTAGTCACTAAGGTTATGTCATTCAAAACAAAAAATATTACACCAGTATTTCCATTGAACCTGGTAATTTTCCCCGGTTCCGTATATCCTCTGCATATTTTTGAAGAACGATATAAAAAAATGGTGCATCGTGTGCTTAATGATGGGGGTAATTTCGGTATTGTATCAAAGATCGACGATACAATATCGAATATCGGATCACTTGTTAATATCACAAGAATTGTAAAAAAATATGATAACGGCGCGATGGATATCCATGTTCTGGGACTGAAACGGTTCCAGATTGTTACCAACCATCTTCATGATGACGGATATCTCGAAGCAAGGATATTGCCCTTTGAGGATCTCGAAGAAACGGCAAATGATTTATTCGAAGCTGATCTGGCGATGGACAAATTCCTTAAAATTCTTAGCAGAACACAGATAGAACTGGGCGATAAATATTGGAAGAAACTGGAGAACGCAAATTTAAAATCCTTTAAAATCGCCGAAAAATCGGGGCTGAACTTAAAACAGCAGCAGGAAATTTTGACTTTGCAAAGTGAAACCAAAAGGCTTAATTTCCTGATAGAACATTTTGATAAGGTTGATAGTTACCTCAACAAAGCCGAAACCTACCGTGAAATTATCTTAGGCGATGGTTATATAAATTAATTCATAATATTTCCTTTCCGGTCCGTAAATGGAACTCCCCCACAATAAAACTTCCTGTTTCAGAACTCCTGACTCCCGGCAAACTATTATGTCGTGATTTCATATACCAGAACTACATTTACCGAATTTTTTGAAATTTAATCCCCCAACTTAAGGCGCCGAATATAATTCCGAGTGTATTATATGGTGTACCTGACGGCACACCTGTTTGATTTTATATTTTTTCTACCAATATTTTGCCCCTGACGGGGCCAATTTATACATCATTTAATTTTTTATGTCCCGTTAGGGACATCATATTGGTAAAAAGATAAACGCAAAATCATGAGTGTGCCGTCAGGTACACCATAATTTATCTGTGGAGTACAGTAATTATATTTAAGGTTTTGTCAGCATTTTGTGGGATTTGGTGATTTTGTGATTTTGTGGCCCTTCTTCCCGCCTCAATCCGCGAAATCAGCGCAATCAAAATAATCTGCGGTCGCCTTTGTACTTTTCATTATTCATTATTCATTATTAATTAAAATCCTGTTATTTTATGCAGAACTTAAATACTAACAGAATACTCTTACTCTGATAAAAAAACGATACCGAAAAAATCATACAATCCTTTAATCATGGTTCAGACATTTTTTTCCGCGTAAAACTGTTGTGGACTTTTTTACCTGTCGAATAAGGTTAATAAGGTTTAATCTTGCGGGTGCTTACCTTTGCTACTAAGGTTTTTGTCAGCATTTTGTGGGATTTAGTGTTTTGGTGATTTTGCGGCCCTTCTTCCCGCCTCAATCCGCGAAATCAGCGCAATCAAAATAATCTGCGGTCGCCTTTACCCTTTTAATAATTAATAATTAATTATTAATTATTAATTAAAATCCTGCCATTTTACGTAGAAATTAACTATTAACGGATAATCTTGCAGGCAGAAGTGAAGAGTCGCTAAACTGGTTAAGGATAATTTATAATTGAAAGATGATTCCGGATTGATAATGTGCAAATTATTTTCACTTAACGAAGCAGCAGCATTTTTCTTGAAGAGGTAAAATCTCCGGCTGATATCCGGTAAATATACGCGCCTGAAGTAACTGAAAGACCGGAACTGTTTCGGCCATCCCATGTCACCGAATGGTGACCTTCTTCAATACTTCCCCTTATAAGGGTCCGAACTTCCCTGCCCAGCATATCAAAAATCCTGAGAGTTACAAATTTCTGTTCCGGCAGTGTGAAGTTAATAACAGTAGCGGGATTAAACGGATTAGGGTAATTCTGCTCCAGACTGAAATTTTCCGGTGTGATATTATCTTCATCAAGTCCGGTTAACTGCGAAGCGGTTTTGAAAACACCGGTGTTCGAATACCATGATAAATTGCCGCTGCCATCTTTGCTGGTAACTCTCCAGAAGTAAGATGCTGAAGGCTGCAGACCATTTACCACCTGCTGAGGTGATGTGAGGTTTGAATACATTTCCGGACTGGTAAATCCCGGGTTGTCTGAAAGTTCAAGATTATAGGTAGTTCCCTGCGGGGGCGCCGAAGGAGTAAACCAGGTTAGCTGAGGAGAGCTTACAGGTATGGTAACATTAGTTGGGCCGCCAACAATGGGCTGAATCGGGTTGCTGCCTGTATTAATGATAAATCTTCCTTCAGGATTTGACCATCCCGAATAAACACCATTTCCATAATCGGTTCTTACTTTCCAGTAGTATGTGGCGCCCGGAACCAAATCAGATAAACTAAGTGAATTAGCGCTTACATTTTCAGTTGTGGTAACCTCGGGGGCGTAAATATCCGAACGGCTGTATGTAACTTCATATCCGGCGATTCCGGCTGATGAACCATTGAGATACCATGACAGATTCACCGATGTTGAATATATCATCTCTCCTCCTGCCGGCCAGGATATTACCGGATCGCCCGCCGCGGCCGCGCCGATAATATTAAATGATCCTTCCGACCAGTCGGAATAGTCGCTGCCGTCGTATGACGCGACAGCCCAGTACCACTGTGAACCGTAAGAGAGAGAATTAGCGAATGTATAAGAAGTTGTATAAGCTGAATTTATATCGGCTGACCCATCAAAAACCGTATTCCAGTCAGTCGAATTCTGATCCTGTTTCCATCTTACAACATATTTTATTACACCGGAGGCGTTTCCTTCCAGGTACCAGTTCAGTGACGGTGTATCGGTGTACATAACAGGGTTGCCCACAGGCCATGTGGAAACCGGATAACCTGCCTGTCCGCTTCCTGATGTGACAAATGTTTCTGTATCTGAGGATAATGAATCAGTTCCGTTAGTGGCGGTGACATACCAGTCATAAGAGGTGGCCGATGACAGATTGTTTAGCCGCAGATAACAGCAGTTCGCCGTTCCGGCGTGAGTAAACTGCCCCGCCGCCGATTCTTTATAATAAACGTTATAATTAAGACCCGCGCCTGACTGGCCAAGATACCAGTATAAACCGGGAGATGTGGAATATACTGTGACCCCGTCAACAGGATAAGAGGCGGTCGGCGCTGAAACAGTGCCTTCACCCTGGGTAACAAAACTTTCTATTGATGAATAATCGGAAACACTCTCATCCGGTGTGCCCCGTTTATAAACCGATCTTACCTGCCATTCATAATCTTTTCCTGGGCTGAGTTCCGGCAGAGTTACATTCATGGCGTTAATATCAACGATATCATTCCAGTTTATTTCACCATCCTGACGGTACCTCGCGTCATATGTCAGATCAGGCTGGTAGCTGTTAAGATACCATGAGAGAGATGGTGTGTTGCTGTAAACCGCCGCTCCACCGACAGGCCATGAAGGATTGGGAACTTCCGCTCCTCCGGCGGTCTGGAATTGAACATCCGATGAATAACTTAGCGCTTCTTCATCTTCATTCAGTACAATTACACGCCAGAAGTAGGTTTTCCCTTTTAATAAAGTAAAACTGTGATTGGTTGATATTGTTATATTTTCAAAATCGGGAGCCTGTGTCCAATCCGCATTTCCCGCGAGTGAATTTGAAGTTACCTGAACTTTGTATTTAAGACCTGTTGTCGGTTGTCCTAAATACCAGGAAAAGTTAGTCGGAGTGGTATAAACAATTCCCCCGGTGGGGTTTCCATGAAAAACCTGAACTTCTTGGTTTGTAATAAAATGAAATACCACCGATTCGACTTCATCATTCCCGGCGGAAATCGCGGTGATTTTCCAGTAGTATGTTGTATTGTTTCTAAGAGGGAAACCGGAATCAGTCTCAGCGAAAGTTATCGATGATTCCGTTGTGGTATTGTTATATAAAATATTGCTGAAAACCGCGTCGGGGGCAAGTGTTACCCTGTAGGATACAGCGTCAACAACCGCGTCCCATCCTAAAGTGGGGAATATGGAAATATGGCTCACCCCGTTTTCAGGTGATACAAGATTTGGAGGATTAAGATTTATATCCAATGTAACATTGTCTCTAATCAATCCGGAGGATATATTTCCGGTAACCTGGGCGGAAAAAGTTACAGCCATAGCATATAACAATATCGCGGTTAGCAGTTTTTTCATAAAATATCTTATATAATTGTGTATTCCGGTTCAGTACCCAAAATAATACTAATGGTCTAAAAATGCAAGACATCATCACCCGATTTTTTAAAATTAATATTCAGGTGATATTCGTCACAATCCGTAGGACAGCCTTTCCAGGCTGTCCTTCCCCGCCGAGTAATAAAAAATGATTTATAATCCCATCACCCCGACACCACCCGAAATTTTTATCTTTTATTTATCTTGTTACTCACCACTCTTATGCTTGCCTTCTCGCAATGAGATAATACCCGCAGTGGGACAGGCTGGAAAGCCTGTCCTACGGTCCGGGACAGAATGCAATTCTGTCCTACAAAATTGACTTATTAATAATCTCTTTTTGTCAGGCGGGAAAAACATTTTCCGGCGCGGGAAGGCAACACTCAAACAAAAGCCCATTGCAGATTTATTCAGAAAAATCTCCAAACCTGTCCCGAAATGTTTCCAGCCGTAGAGACAAGGCATGCGTTGCCTCTACAATTGATCGGGACTAATTTCATTCATTTTTTATCGACAGCCGGCGGTAAGTTTGTTCCTTTGTTGTTCTTTTTTTTCTGGTTTTATTTATTTCCTTTACCTTTCTGCAAAGGATTTGCCATAGGCATTCCTTCGGAGAAAAAGTAAAATTATAAAGGGTTAATCCTTTACAATTCGAAAACCTATTAGAACACTTGCGCTCTCAGGGCTTACTTTACCTCGGCATGATGTTCGTGCAAGTTCTTTGCTTTTGCCCTGAGAACCACCTCGAAACACACGATCTGAACCACCGGAAGGTCCATTCGGATTCTTCTTAGAACTCTTGCCATAATAATCACTCCTATACCAGTCATTACACCATTCCCATACATTGCCTGTCATATCATAAATTCCAAGTTCATTTGGTTTTTTTCTGCCTACAGGATGGGTCTTTTTTCCTGAGTTGTCCAGATACCACGCTACATTACCAATATCATTACCACCGCTGAATGTATAGCCCCGGCTCTTTGCTCCTCCTTTTGCCGCGTATTCCCATTCCGCTTCTGTCGGAAGTCTTCCTCCCGACCATTCACAATACGCCTTTGCGTCATGCCAGCTTACATTTATTACCGGACGGTTTCCACGGCCCCAGCCCTCATCAGAAGGTTTTTTCCTTTCTGTCGCTTCACAAAATTTGTCATATTCGGCAAAGGTTACCTCATATTTCCCTATATAAAAATTATTCACCCATACGCGGTGAACAGGTTGTTCATCAATTGTCCTTCCGGGATAAATAATATTCGGATCAGGTTGCCCCATCTCAAACCAGCCCCCTTTTACAAATACCATGTTTTCTTCGGCGCTTCCTCCAGTTCTCTGCTCGCTTTGGGCCGCCCCTTTTTCAAGGATTATTTCTTCGGTTGTGGTTTTGTTTTCTGTAATATTTATTTCTTTTGTTTTATTCTCATAACCGGGGCAGCTTGTTTCTATTCTGTATTTACCTTCAATAAGGTTTCCAAGAATTTTTAATCCTTTCCACTGCTCAACCAGTGAGTTATTCCTGTAAAGTTTTACATCAGCTTCCAATGGCTGCACCGTAAACTGAAGCCTGCCGGTTTTTGCTGTTAAGTTTATATTTTTATTTGTTGTTTTTCCAATCTCTATGTTTATTACTTCCTCAAAAGAGTTATAACCTTTGGCGGTAACCTCTATCTTATGTTTACCAGGAAATAATTCTATGTTTGTTCTGCCGGTATAATCTTCACGGTCTATTAAAACTTTCGCTCCGGCGGGAAAAACCTTTATTGTTAATGCTCCGCTGTTTTTAATCAGGTTAAAGTTAAATTCATTTGTTCCGGTTTGTTTTACCTCTATCCGCCGGGTTTCCTCTATATATCCCGCGAGTGATATTTTGACATCATAGGCGCCCGGAAATAAAAACACCCCTTTATCGGTCACACCTTTATCAAAGTTATTCACAAATATGGAAGCCCCTTTTGGTGTGGACTTAAACAATGCCGGAACCTGTTCTACCGGCTCCAGTGTATAATTAAAAAGTGTGGATGTCGCTGACACCTCAATTTTCTCACTTATTGTTCCATAATTATCTTTTTCAATCCTAAGCTCATGGCTCCCCGCGGAAAGCTGAAATGTTGGTCCCTCCTGCTGAAGTTCATCATTTATATATATTCGCGCGTCGGAGGGATTGACTATTATATTCACCGGTATTTTATCTGTTTTTTTATCACCCGTTACCTCAACTTTCCATACAGCCCTGCTTTCGAGAGATATCCCCGTTTCATAAAGATATATCTTCAGAGGTTTAAAGCCGGTGCAGTAAACCTCAACAACCCTTTCATCGGGTGATAAATACAACACATCCCGGCCCGGCTCTTTATCAATTTTTACTATGCCGTTATTTGAGCGGTAGGAGAATCCAGTTAAATCGGTAACAATCTTCAAACCGGCGCAGACATTGCCATTTATATCTTTGTTTTTGCTGCTGATAAATTCACTCTGCAGAAGCTCCGGTTTCCCGACTATCCGCATCTCATTTAATCCCTCCTGCGCGTATAAACCGCAGAAAGTTAATATCAATAAAAGAAGAATCTTTTTATGCATAACTTATCCTGTTTTTATCAACATCCCATATTTTTTCTTAACAATTTGCGATTAATATTTGTTTTTTCAAAATGTAGGACAGCCTTTCCAGGCTGTCCTTCCCCGCCGAGTAATAAAAAATGATTTAAAATCCCATCACCCCGACACCACCCGAAATTTTTATCTTTTGTTTATTTCGTTACTCTACACTCTTGAGATTGCTTACCTTAATATAAGTTACTACCCTTGCTGGGACAGGCTGGAAAGCCTGTCCTACGGTCACAGACAGATTCGTACCTGTGCGCCTCAGGAGCATCAATCCTCCGGGGGTTGTCCCCGCCTCAATAATAATAAAAAAACCGATCCTCTTCTGTAGGACAGATTTGTAATCTGTCCTTCCCCGCCAAGTAACGATAATTGATTTAAAATACCATCACCCCGACAACATCACGAAATTTTTATCTTTTGTTTATTTCGTTACTCTACACTCTTGAGATTGCTTACCTTAATATAAGTTACTACCCTTGCTGGGACAGGCTGGAAAGCCTGTCCTACGGTCACAGACAGATTTGTACTTTTGCGCCTCAGGAGCATCAATCCTCCGGGGGTTGTCCCCGCCTCAATAATAATAAAAAAACCGGTCCTCTTCTGTAGGACAGATTTGCAATCTGTCCTTCCCAGCCAAGTAACGATAATTGATCTAAAATGCCATCACCCCGACATCACCCGAAATTTTTATCTTTTGTTTATTTCGTTACTCTCCACTCTTGAGATTGCTTACCCTAATATAAGTTACTACCCGTGCTGGGACAGGCTGGAAAGCCTGTCCTACGGTCACAGACAGATTTGTACTTTTGCGCCTCAGGAGCATCGATCCTCCGGGGGTTGTCCCCGCCTCAATAATAATTTAAAACCGGTCCTCTTCTGTAGGACAGATTTGTAATCTGTCCTAACCCGCCGAGTAACGATAAATGATTTAAAATGCCATCACCCCAACAACATCACGAAATTTTTATCTTTTGTTTATTTCGTTACTCTACACTCTTGAGATTGCTTACCCTGATATATATTACTACCCGTGCTGGGACAGGCTGGAAAGCCTGTCCTACGGTTGGGGACAGATTTGGAACCTGTGCGCCGCGGCGTATCTGTCCTAACCACCTCGAATATTGTACAATTCTCAAAAAATTATCTGCTCCCCGCTAACCGCCCGGGACAGAATGCAATTCTGTCCTACAAAAGATATACTTTCACCCTCTAAATATGCCTTTTTATTTATATAACATGCCCCCGGACTGGAAGGACAAGCTCCAGAGGGACAGGCTGGAAAGCCTGTCCTACGGTCGGGGACAGATTGCAAATCTGTCCTGCAAAAAAAATAAAATTTGATACGCCGGTCGGCATTCAATTCATCCGGCAAAAGAACATCAGAACCCTGAATCGGGACATAATTTATCACCAACAAACTGTATATGTTTTTTTGATAATTTTTTAATAAATGTTGCAACTCATTATAATTCAATTATATTCCGTCAAAATGATTGCCTGACGATAATTTGAAAGGCTCAATCAATTGAAATCACCTCGATTTTGTTGTATATTTGTAAACTTTATATTTTTATTTTGGTAGAAATTAATGGTAAATTCTGCAAGAGTAATACTTTTTTCGCTCCTCTTTCTGGTTTTATATTCCACATTATTTTCACAGGTATCTGTTACTCGCTTCCCTCCATCCGAGGTTGAAAGTCTTGATTCCTACCTGATTGGTGAATCATCATCGCGCGATGTCTACCCTGTAGGTTCCGGCTGGAAGCTGTATAAGGAAGACCACATGGATGAAGCAGTTACCGTAAGACTTCCGGCTGTTTTCACCGGCGCCAATACCATGATATACCAGAGGAAGCTGGAAATTGAACCGCGGCTTCTCGAAAATAACAGGATAATGCTCTATTTCCTCGGAATAAATTATTTTGCCGAAATTTCCCTGAATGATATTATCATCCATAAGCATCCCGGCGGTGAAGTGCCCTTTATGATTGAACTTCCGGGTGAAATGCTCAAAAATTATGATGAAAATATACTTACCATTAAAGTGGGATATACCCTTGATAATGAAACCACCATACCCTCAAGACAAACTTTTTTAACTCCCGAAAACAGGGGCGGAATAGTAAGGGATATGTTCCTCTATATTGTCCCGAAAAATTTTATCAGCTCCACAGATATACGTTATAATTTTTCCGAGGACCTTTCTGCCGTTGATATTAAATCGACAATAAATATCTTTACAGGGGATTCCGAAAAAGATCTGAGGCTGACTCTCGACATTAAAGATCCCTCCGGTAACATTGTTTCAGGAGCGGAAAAAACATTCAACGCCCCACCGTCATCACAGGTAAATATCGATCTTGGCGCCGAAATCATCTCCCCTGTTTTATGGGAAAATATAAAAAGCGGTAAATATACCTTTCATTTCCGCCTCTTTAAAGATGGTCTGATGACTGACGAAATATTAAAAGAAAAGATGATTTTCAGCATATCGGTCAGCAACGAACATCTTCTTCTTAATAATAAAAAATTTGAATTCAGGGGAGTAACTTACATACCAGATCTCTTTGAGGACAATTCAACAACTTCAATTAGTAAATACAGAAAAGAACTATCACTGGCCAGGGATATGGGATGTAATACTATTCGTTTTTCAAGATCAGTCCCACACCCTGTCGCAATTAATGTATGCCGGGAGCTTGGTCTTTTTGTTATGGTCGAACTGCCCATGAACGCCATTCCGTCGGGCTTTCCGAAAAATCAGAATTTCAGCAAAAGAGCGCTCGAATACCTTATAAATATTACCGGTTATTATTCACAATTTGATAATGTGGTCGCGATCGGAGCCGGCAGTTCCTTTCTGCCCGGCAATATTAACCATCAAGAATTTATTACCAAACTGGCAGGCGCGGTAAAAGAAAATTCCGGCAAACTTTCTTACAGTTCATTCCTCGGTGTTCCTGTAAATACTATCGATAATGTTGACCTCTATGGAATCGAATTATTTTCCAGAGCTCTTTCGGAAAAGGGAGATAAAATCACAAGGGCAGGAAAAAATATAGGCAAAGCGAGATTATTTGTAAGCGAAGCCACATACCCCACTTTTAACGGAAGCTCTTCCGGTTACCTGGTTAAATATTCCTTCGAGGCACAGGCGCGTTATTTTGATGACCTGATATCATCTGCCAGGTATTATGAAAACGCTGGTGTATTTATAAATACTCTGGCCGACTACAAAGGTCTTTATACTTCATTTTATGCCGGTTATGATAATGATAATTATTTTTCTGTCGGCATTCTCGGCAAAGATAAAGGAGCCAACAGGATATCATTTAAAACAATCAGGTCCCGTTTTCTGGAGACCGACAAAGTCTCAATTCCCATTGGTAAAACCGGGGATGATTCCCCCCTCTATTTTATCCTGACAGGACTGGGACTCGCTGTTGTGCTGGCTTTGCTGATAAATTCGAAAAGGAAATTCCGTGAGGATGCTACAAGAGCTCTGCTCAGGCCCTATAATTTTTACGCCGACATAAGGGATCACAGGCTGCTTTCAGGTTTTCATTCAAATATACTGATGCTCATTCTCGCCGGAACTCATTCTCTGCTTATTGCTAATATTCTCTATTTCCTCAGGAATAATATATTGCTTGAAAAGCTGTTGCTTTCCTTCGGCAGCCCCTGGCTCATGCGCACTGTCAGTTATCTATGCTGGCATCCGCTGCAGGCGATTATTTATTTATTCATCGCTTCGGTTGTTCTGTTTTTTGGTATAAGTCTTGTGATCAAACTTTTTTCATTGTTCCTGCGAAATAAGGTGCTTTTTTCAAATATTTATTATGTAGTCATCTGGTCCCTTCTTCCAATTGTTCTGCTTCTTCCCTTCGATCTGGTGATCTACAGGATTCTAAGCGAAAACCTGATTAATATATATATTTATGTGTTCCTTCTTTTCTATCTGCTCTGGTTTATATTCAGGCTGTTGAAAGGGGTTTACGTTATTTTCGATCTGCCCGCGGGAGTGGTATATTTTTACAGCTTTCTGCTCTTCCTGGTTGTGGCAGGATCAATAATGTTCTACTTTCAGTATACTGAATCTTCATTTGATTTTATTATGGCGGCCATCAGGCAGTTCAAACATATTTAATCCACAGGTGATAATTGTTTCTTTCAAAACTTGAAATACTGGGTTTTAAATCATTCGCGGCAAAAACATCCATTAATCTTTCCCGCGGGATAACCGGGATAGTAGGACCGAACGGATGTGGCAAAACAAATATTGTCGACGCTATCAGGTGGGCTCTTGGTGAACAGCGAAGCAGCACACTCCGCTCAGATAAAATGGAGAATGTTATCTTCAACGGCACCCGAAGCCGGAAGCCGATGGGTATGTCAGAGGTTTCTCTTACTATGGTGAATGATTTGGGAAAACTGCCCAGCGATTATTCAGAAGTTACTATTACAAGAAGGATTTTTCGTTCCGGTGAGAGCGAATATCTGCTGAATAAAAATATCTGCCGGCTTAAGGATATCACCAATCTTTTTATGGATACAGGAATGGGAACCAATGCCTATTCGGTAATCGAGCTTAAGATGGTTGAACTTATCCTGAATAACAAAACGGATGAACGCCGTAAAATGTTTGAGGAGGCCGCCGGAGTAAATAAATACAAATTACGCAGAAGACTTTCCCTTAAAAAACTGGATGAAGTAAAAGGAGACCTTACCAGGGTTAACGATATTGTATCGGAAGTAGATAAAAATGTCCGCTCGCTTGAACGCCAGGCAAAAAAAGCCGACCGATATAATAATCTGCAAACCGAACTCAGAGAAAAGGAAATGGATTATGCCGAGAGGGAATATTCCCGGCTCTGGGAGAGAAAAGATGAAATTAACAGTAACCTGGAGAGCCTGAGACAAAGAAAGAATGAACTCGATTCGGCGGTTGAAAACAAAGAGGCCGAAATTGATCTTTACAAATCGAATATTGAAGAAATTAATTTCAGATTGTCAGAAAAACAGGAGGAAATATCAGGGGCGACTGACAAACTTCACGAAACCCAGAAAAATTTATCGGTAACCGAAGAAAGATTAAAATCTCTTATCCGCAACAAAGAACGGTTCAGCCAGGAAATAATTGAATTAAATCAGCAGAAAGAGGAAAACAATGAACTGATTGAGTTTAATAAAGAAAAACTGGTGGAACTGGAAGGACTGATAAAAAATTCTGAAGCTGAGATTGATAACTATAAGACTGAAGCAGAAAACAAAAGAACCCGCTTTGAGGAACAGAAAAAAGCGCTGAAAGAACACAATGATAAAGAACTGGAAAAATTCAAAGATTTAAACTCCAATGAAAATAAGCTTCGGTCATTAACAGAAAATATTGAAAGAACCTGCAGAGAGATTGAAAAAAGAGATGAACGCATTCAGAAAATAACCAACGATATCGCTAAAAGCGTTGGTTACCTCGAAGAACTCTCAAATGAAAAATCGGAAGCCGAAGAGGAACTGAAAGCCACCGAAGATTCAGTAAGGGAATTGATTGAGACCAGGGAAAAACTGGAAAAGGAACTGAGTCAGCAGAAAGAAAAGGAACTCGAAGAAAAAAGTCTTCTCGCGGGATTAAAGGATAAAATAGATTTTCTGCAGACACTTATAACAAATCTTGAGGGAGTAAGCGGCGGCGCTAAAATTTTAATCGAAGATAAAGGATGGACTACCAAAGAAAAAACTCTTTTGGCAGACGTTGGAAGTTCAGACGATAAATACCAGTTCGCCCTTGAGGCGGCCCTCAAAATTATGCTGAATAATTTCCTCGTTGAAAATATTGAGGAGATAAAAAAAGGGGCCGGATTCCTTCAGAAAAACGATCTTGGCAAAGCTTCTTTTTTCCTGCTGAAAAAAAACGGGAATAATAAAAAATCGCTGCTCCAGAGAATCAGCGATTACAATAACAAAAAGAAACTGAAAAAATTATCAAAAGAGCCGGGATTTATCGACTGGGCGAATAAACTTGTTAAGACAAAAAGAAAATGGAAGCCCTTTTTTGATCAGGCTCTGGAGACAACTGTTATCACTGAGGACCTCGTTTCGGCACTGAACATAGCTGAAAAATATCCCGAATATAATTATGCCACCCTTGCCGGCGACTATATTGGAAATAACGGTGTTATTGAAGCGGGATCACTTCCAAAACTTGATGAAACTCTTTTTGGCCGTAAACAGATGCTGGAAAATCTTAAAAAGGAATACCCGGCGCTGGAAGAAAATCTTGAAAAAACCCGGGATAACATACAGCTTGTTGAAGAAAAGCTTGGTGATATTGATATAGCCTCCGTCTCGGAAAGAGCCCGTATATTAAGCAACGAAATTACCAACCTCGAAAAACAAATTTCCCAGTTCGAATTCGAAAAGAAAAAATCATCGGAAGAAATTGAGAAAATCAGAAGCGAAATCCAGGAGCTGGTCAATGAAACCAACAGGCAGAGGGATGAAAAAGAAAACCTCGAAAGCAGTATATCCAACCAGCTCGAAGAAAAAGGAAAAGCCGAATCTGTTGCCGAGGAACTCGAATTGCTGTTAGGGGAAGCTGAGGAAAAATATAATTTTGCCGTATCCGAAAAGAATGAAAAAAACCTTGAACTTGAACGTCTGAAAGGACAAATGTCCAACCTGGAAAATTCCAGTCAGAGAGCTGAAAAGGCTCTGCAGAATACCACATCAGCCATAGCGAAAAGAGAAAGGGACCTGGAAGAAATCGATGAAGAATCTTTTTCCCTGGAAAACATTACAGATGAATACAGGGAAAAATATGAGGAAATTTATACTTCCCGCAGAACCCTGATGACCGAAGAGGAAAAAATTCATCAGGAACTCAGGGAGGAAAAGAAAAAGTCCTCCGATTGCGAAGCTGAACTTTCCGCTTTCAGGAAAGAAAGCATTCAGAAATCGGATAAACTGCATGAATATGATCTGAGTCTTAAAGAAATTGATTTCCGCGCCGATTCCCTGACTACCCATATCATGGAAGAATATAACACAGAGCTGGAATATAAAAAATTTGATGATACTGCTGAAATTGACCTTGGTCAGCTAAAAATTGAAGTTGCCTCTCTTAAAGAGAAAATAAAAAATTTAGGACCTATAAACCTGCTCGCCTATTCTGAATATGAAGAGGAAAAGGAAAGACTCGATTTTCTGCTTAAACAGAGAAATGATCTGGTTGAGTCGGAAAAGGACCTGGTGCAGACTATTCAGGAAATAAATAAAACAGCAGAATCACAGTTCATTTCTACTTTTGAGGAAATAAGGAAAAACTTCCGCAATATATTCCAGACCCTTTTTGAACCGGGGGATGAAGCCGACCTTGTAATCGATGAAAACTCTGATCCGTTAGACGCGAAGATAGAAATTGTCGCGAAACCAAAAGGAAAAAGGCCGACTTCAATCGAGCTGCTTTCGGGAGGTGAAAAAACCCTTACCGCAACAGCCCTGCTTTTCGCTATTTATCTTGTAAAACCAAGCCCGTTTTGTATTCTGGATGAAGTGGACGCCCCGCTTGATGACGCGAATGTCGACCGTTTTTCAAAGCTTCTTAAGGAGTTCAGCAAAGAAACCCAGTTTATTATTGTCACTCATAATAAACGCACCATGGAATTTACCGAAAGACTATATGGTGTAACAATGCAGGAAGAAGGGGTAAGCAAGCTGGCGGGAATTGAATTCAGTGATGATCTGGTAATGAATTAAACTGATGATAAATAATAAAAAATTTAACATCTTTATAGATTTTGACGGCACTGTTACCACGACAGATGTCGGAGAAGCTATGTTTTTGCGTTTCGGTGATAAGAGAAAATCGCAGGAAATTATCAATGAATGGATCGATAATAAAATCGGGTCGGTTGAAACATGGCAGCGTTTATGCTCAACGGTAAAAAACCTTAACAGGGAAAAATTTGATCAGTTCCTTACCGAAATTGAGATTGATGAATATTTCCCCCGGTTTGCGGAACATTGCAGCAAAAATGGTTACAAAATGACCATATTAAGTGATGGCCTGGATTATTATATTTCCCGTATATTGAAAAGATACGGGTTCAGCGATATCCCCTTCTTTTCAAACAAACTCACGTTCGGCCCTGAGAATGAGCTGATTCCATCATTTCCCTGGCGCGATTCCGAATGCACTCAATGCGCGAACTGTAAAAGGAATCATATAATTACAGGCAGCGGAGATGACGAAATAACAATTTATATAGGCGATGGTTATTCAGATACCTGCGCCGCGCAATATTGCGATTATATTTTCGCGAAAGATTCCCTGCTGAAATTTTGCGAAAAAAACAGAATATCCTATTTCCCCTTTAATAATTTCAGGGATATTGTAAATCACCTGGTAAGACTTGGAGACAAAAAAAGAATAAAGAAACGCCACCAGGCCCAGTTGAAAAGAAAAGCTGTTTACATGAGAGGATAATTAAATATATTTTTCAGATTATTTAAGATGCGCTAATTGATAAATATGGATGTAAAACCAATTATAGCGGACATTAATGTAATGATTATTGCCGGGGAAGCCTCAGGTGATCTTCATGGCGCCGCGCTGGCTGAAGCTCTGAGGAAAAAATCCCCCTATATCAAACTATTCGGGATTGCCGGAGATAATATGACAGAAGCGGGAGTTGACCCTGTATTCCATATCAGGGATATGGCATTTCTTGGTTTTACCGAAATTATCAGGCATTTACCTTATATCCGGCGGGTAAGAAAAAAATTGTTGGATGTGATTGCCGAAAAAAGAATTAAAACAATAATTCTGATCGATTACCCCGGTTTTAACCTGAATTTAGCAAAGTTCGCGAAAGGAATGGGAGTTAAAATAATTTATTATATTTCTCCCCAGGTCTGGGCATGGCATAAAAGCCGGATTAAAAAAATCAGAAAACTTGTCGATAAGATACTTGTTGTATTTCCGTTCGAGGAAAAAATTTATAAAGAAAATGGTGTGAATGCCGAGTTTGTCGGCCATCCGCTTGCAGACAGATTGAGCGGTTATAAATTTCTTTCGGCAAAAGAGCTTGATGAAAAATTCAAACTTACACCCGGAAGGAAAAAACTTCTGATAATGCCCGGAAGCAGAAAACAGGAAATTGAGCGAATATTTCCGCCGGTAATTAAAGCTGCCGCAGTCATTTCCGAAAAGCATGACCTGGAAATAATAGTAGCCTGCGCGAAGAACATAGAAAAATCTGTTCTGGAAAAATATTCCGGGGAAATCAGTTATAAAATTGTAAATTCAAACACTTATGATTTCCTCAGGCATTCTTATTTCGGCATAATTAAATCGGGAACATCAACCCTTGAAGCCGGCTATTTCGCGCTTCCTTTCCTGGTTGTTTATAAAACCAGCGGTCTGACATACAGGATAGGGAAAATGCTGATACAGGTAAAAAATATAGCTATGGCTAATCTTTTGCTCGGCAGGACAGTTGTTGAAGAACTGATTCAGGATGAGGTCAATCCGGAAACCATTGTCGCGCGCGCAGAAAAATATCTGACAGATGAGAATAAATATAATAATTTAAAAGAACAGCTTGGTAACATCAGGGAGCTGCTTGGCGATCCCGGGGCTTCCGAAAGAGCCGCCGGAATTATTATGGAAGAAATTGAAAAGGATTAAGAAGAGAATATTACACACCACAGGTAATCTGCTGCTCCCTTATGTGGTGACCATTTTATGTAAAACCGTAACTGTTGAAATAGTTAATGGAGAAAATGTCTTTAGAAAATTGAATAGCGGACAAAATATTGTAGCCGCCTTCTGGCACGGAGTTATGCTCTTTGGATGGTATATTTTCAGGAAAAGCAATTTTGCGGGCCTGGTAAGTTCCAGCAAAGATGGAGATATTCTTGCCGCTGTGCTGAATTTCTGGAAATATCAACTTTCCAGAGGCTCCAGTCATAAAGGTGGCAAAGACGCTTTGCAGCTTATGCTCGAAATGGCCGGTTCAGGAAGATCAGTAGCGATTACACCGGACGGTCCGACAGGCCCGCCGCGGGAACTAAAAGCCGGCGCGGTTGTAGTTGCTAAAAAGTCAGCTATTCCACTTTTTCTGGCCGGCATTGGTTATTCCGGCAGTATTAAGCTGAAAAGCTGGGACAGATTCGAAATTCCCAAACCTTTCAGCAAAGTAAAAATTGTTTTTTCCGACGCAATTTTTATACCCGGGGATGCTGAATATGAAAAGACTTCGGAAATAATTAATTATTGTGAAGATGAACTTAACAGGATTCAGGAAGAAGCGGAAAAATTTTGATCAACCTTCTTAAAATATTACTATGGCCATTTTCGGTTTTATACCGGGTGGTGATCATTATCAGGAACCGGCTCTTTGATAAAGGTTATTTTAAATCTTCAAAGAGTTCCGCGAAAATAATTTCTATCGGAAATATCACTGTCGGCGGCTCAGGCAAAACACCTACTGTTATTTATGTAACAAACCTTCTGAAGAAAAATGACCTTAAACCGGGAATATTAAGCCGGGGATATGGCAGGGATTCGAAAGGATATCTGAAGGTTTCGGGTTATAACGGACCTGAGGTTAAGGTTAATATTTGCGGGGATGAAATATTTCTTGCCGCCGATGAATGCCTGGTGCCTGCGGCTGTCTGCGAAAAAAGAGTGACCGGCGCAAAAAACCTGCTTAATGATGAACAGCTTGACGCAATTGTTCTTGATGACGCGTTTCAACACAGGTGGATAAGCCGCGATCTTGATATTCTGCTTTTTGATCAGCGTTTCCTCGGAAAAACAGGAAAACTGGAGCAAAATCTGCTTCCTACCGGACATTTAAGAGAACCCTTCAGCTCAATAAACAGAGCCGATATTGTTGTTATCAACCGTAAATTTTCGGAGAAAAAAGAAATTCCGCAAAATCTGAAAAAACATTTCAGAGATAGTGAAATATTCTACAGTCATTATGAAGTTGACGGCATATTTGATCTTAAGGACCATAAATATTATTCGCTCGATGAATTCCGCGGACAAAAAAGTCTGATCGTAAGCGGCATAGCGCGCCCCTATTCCTTTTTGCGCGTGCTTGAGAAAAACGGAATCGATTTCAGCAATAAGCTCCTCTTTACCGATCATAAGGATTACGACAACAAGGAAGTACAGAAAATAAGAAAAGCTTTTTACGATAGTAACGCTTATTCTGTTCTTACTACACAGAAGGACGCGGTTAAACTTACAAATTTCACTAAAGAACTGGATGATATTGATATATATTACCTGAAAATCGGAATCAAGATTGAACAGGAAAAAAAGTTTGAAGAAAGAATTATGAATATTTTTCATTAAATCAAAAAAAACTATGGAGGTTAACACCATGGCAAATGAACCAAAATATGTATATTATTTTGGAGGCAAAGAGGCTGAAGGTAAAGCTGATATGAAAAACCTGCTTGGCGGTAAAGGAGCAAACCTTGCCGAGATGGTTAATATCGGTCTGCCCGTGCCTGCCGGTTTTACTATCACAACCGAAGTTTGCACCTATTTTTATAACAACGACAAAACATATCCTGAAGCTTTAAAAGCTGAAGTTGAAACTGCTTTGAAAAAAGTTGAAACAGCGATGGACGCGAAATTCGGTGATAATGAAAATCCGCTTCTTCTTTCTGTACGCAGCGGCGCCAGAGCTTCCATGCCGGGAATGATGGATACTATCCTGAACCTTGGCCTGAATGACAAAACCGTTGAAGCTCTTATCAAAAAAACCGGCAATGAACGTTTTGCTTATGATTCCTACAGAAGATTTGTTGCTATGTATGGTGATGTTGTGCTGGGACTTCAGCCGGAATCGAAACATGATATCGATCCTTTCGAAGAAATTCTGGACAATAAGAAAAAAGAAAACAATATTGAAAAAGACCTCGATCTTACCGCGCAGCATCTTAAAGAGCTGGTAAGTGAATTCAAAAGCGCCATTAAAGCGAAAAAGGGAATCGATTTCCCTGAAGATCCGTGGGAACAGCTCTGGGGAGCTATCGGCGCTGTATTCGGCTCATGGAATAACGAAAGAGCAAATATTTACAGAAAACTGAATAACATTCCCGCCGAATGGGGAACAGCAGTGAATATCCAGTCAATGGTATTCGGTAATATGGGTTACGACTCAGGCACCGGTGTGGCATTTACACGTGACGCCGCTTCAGGTGAAAATATATTTTATGGCGAATATCTTTTCAACGCCCAGGGCGAGGATGTGGTTGCCGGTATCCGCACACCCAATCCGATCTCACATCTCGAAGAAGATAACAAAGTTCTTTATGACCAGCTTATCGATATCCGCGATACTCTTGAATCTCATTATAAAGATATGATGGATGTTGAGTTTACCATTCAGCAGGGTAAACTCTGGATGCTCCAGTGTCGTGTAGGTAAAAGGACCGGATTCGCGGCAATTAAAATCGCTGTCGATATGGTAAGGGAAGGCCTTATTCCTAAAGAAGAAGCTCTTATGCGCATCGAACCGGAACAGCTTAACCAGCTTCTCCGTCCCATATTCGATGTTAAAGAAAAGCAGGCCGCTGTTAATAATAACCGCCTGATGGCAAAAGGACTGAACGCGGGACCCGGCGCGGCTTGTGGTAAAGTTGCTTTTACCGCCACTGACGCAGCCGATATGGCCGCGAAGGGTGACAAAGTTATCCTCGTAAGAATTGAAACATCTCCGGAAGATATTAAAGGTATGAACGCTTCGGAAGGTATCCTGACCGCGAGAGGCGGAATGACTTCTCACGCCGCGCTTGTAGCTCGTCAGATGGGTAAAGTTTGTGTCGCCGGCTGCGATAAACTGAACATCAACTACCGCTCAGGTGAAATGAGAGTCGATGGTATGGACATAGTTGTGAAAGAAGGCGACTACATTTCACTTGATGGAACAACAGGTGAAGTTATTGTTGGTGAAATCCAGACTAAACCGAGTGAAGTTCTTCAGGTGCTTCTGACAAAAGAAACAAAAGCTGAAGATTCAGAAGTATTCCAGACCTACAACGATCTTATGACATGGGCCGACGAAGTAAGGAAACTTGGTGTGAGAACAAACGCCGATCAGCCCGACCAGTCAGCCAACGCTATCGCTTTCGGCGCCGAAGGTATCGGACTCTGCCGCACAGAACATATGTTCTTCGGCGGCGACAGAATTCTTGCCGTCCGTGAAATGATCCTTTCAGATACCGAAGATAAAAGGAAAAAAGCCCTCACGAAACTGCTTCCTCTTCAGAGAGAAGACTTCGCCGGCATTTTCGAAGTTATGGGTGAACGCCCGGTAACCGTTAGGACACTCGATCCGCCGCTGCATGAATTCCTGCCTCATGAAGAAAAAGAACAGCAGGAAGTTGCCGAAGCGCTCGGTATAGATGTTAAAAAAGTTCAGGAAAAAATGGAATCAATGGCCGAGTTTAACCCGATGCTCGGATTCCGCGGCTGCCGCCTCGGCATCAGCTATCCTGAAATTACCGAAATGCAGGCTCGCGCTATTTTTGAAGCCGCTTGTGACGTAGCCGCCAAAGGCATTGATGTTAAACCTGAAATCATGATTCCTCTTGTAGGTCATGTAAAAGAGCTTAAACTTCAGGAAGAAATTGTCAGACGTGTCGCTGAAGAAGTATTCGCCGAAAAAGGACGCAAAGTTAATTATCTTGTCGGAACAATGATTGAGCTGCCAAGAGCCGCTTTGACCGCCAATGAAATAGCCGAAGTTGCCGAATTTTTCAGTTTCGGAACAAATGACCTTACCCAGACTACATTTGGTCTCTCAAGAGATGACGCCGGTAAATTCCTTCCACTCTATGTGGATAGAGAAATTCTCCCGGTCGATCCTTTCCAGAGCATCGATGTTAATGGCGTTGGTCAGCTTGTTGAAATGGGTACACAAAAAGGACGTTCGGTTAACGCGAACCTGAAAGTGGGTATTTGCGGCGAACATGGCGGTGAACCCAAATCAGTTGAATTCTGTCACAGAACAGGCCTGAACTACGTAAGCTGCTCACCTTTTCGTGTGCCGATCGCGAGACTTGCCGCGGCAAGAGCTGCCATAAAAGATAATAAATAATGAAACTATTATTATCAAAAGTGTATTTACTTAATCTGGGGAGCCCGTTTTATGCGGGCCGCCCCGGAATTTTTTGTCACGATGTTGAATTGATTGGATAGGAGCGTAAATGAAACTGTCTGATTTCAAATATAATCTGCCTAAAACCGCTATTGCCAAATTTCCTGTTACTCCGCGCGATTCTTCACGAATGATGGTATTGAACCGTGAAGATGAATCTGTTGAACATAAAAAATTCAGTGATATTGTCGATTACATGGAAAAAGGCGATACCCTTGTTGTTAACGAAACCAAGGTTATGCAGGCAAGATTGTTTGGATATAAAGAAAGAACAAATGCCAGGATTGAAGTTTTTGTACTCAGGGAACTGAACAAGGATGAGAATATCTGGGATGTAATAGTTGATCCCGCGCGTAAAGTCAGGATTGGCAACCGTATATATTTTAACGAAAATTTCTGGTGCGAGGTTATTGATAATACTACCTCAAGAGGCCGCACGGTAAGATTTAACAGCGACGCCGGCGATATCTTTAACGCGATAGAAAAACTTGGCCAGACTCCCCTGCCCCCCTACATTAAAAGAGAAACTGTACCTGAAGATAAGGAACAGTATCAAACTGTATTCGCCTCTATAGACGGCTCTGTCGCGGCGCCTACCGCCGGTTTGCATTTTACAACCGAGCTATTGCAGAAAATCAAGGAGAAGGGAATTAATATAGCCTCGATTACACTCCATATCGGACTTGGCACCTTCAGACCGGTTGAGGTTGAGGACCTGACAAAACATAAAATGGATTCGGAATATTTTGAAATTACAAAAACGGCCGCCGACACCATAAATAATTCTCTTATGAAGAAAAAGAATGTCTGGATTGTAGGTACGAGCACAACCAGGGCGCTCGAAAGCAGTGTTACTGCCGAAGGACTGGCCAAACCAAATTCCGGATGGACCGATAAGTTTATCTTTCCTCCTTATGAATTTAAAATTACAAAAAAACTTATCACAAACTTTCATATGCCCGAATCGACTCTTCTTATGCTCACGGCAAGTTTTGCCGGCTACGATTTCGCTATTAAAAGTTATAAAAAAGCCCTTAAAGATGAGTACAGGTTCCTCAGTTATGGCGACGCCATGCTGATTCTTTAAAATGGAAAGAATTGCTGTTATACCCTCGGGCGGCAAAGGCCTGAGGGCCGGCTTTAAAACACCTAAACAATATGTGAGGGTAGCCGGCAAAGAAGTAATTGTCCGGACTCTGGAAGTCTTTCAAAACTGTCCGCTTATCGACAGAATTATAATCGCGGCTGAAGAGGAATATTTTACTCTTCTCGAAAATATTAAGACTAATTATTCCCTTTCTAAAATTACATCTGTCTGCCGGGGAGGAAAAGAAAGGCAGGACTCTGTTTACAACGCTCTGATTGAAAGTAAAGCGGATGAAAATGACATTATCGCTGTTCATGACGCCGCGCGTCCGCTGCTTCCCGCTTCGGTTTTGACCGACGCTTTAATTTCCGCCGAAAAATTCGATAATGTTGTTGTAGCGATCAAGGCAAAAGATACTCTTATTAAAGCGGCCGGGCAAAGTGTTGAAAGTTATATCGACAGAAATGCCGTTTATTATGCCCAGACTCCCCAGGTTGCCCGCTACGGAAATCTGTTAAGAGCAATGGAAAAAGCCGGAAGCACAAACTTTTCCGGAACAGATGAATCGATGCTGCTTAAAAACGCATCTTATAATGTGAAAATAGTTGAAGGTTCTGCCCTGAATTTCAAAATAACCTCTCAGTCCGATTTTCATATGTTTGAAATGCTTGTGCGCTAAAGCAGTTCGATTGACTTTTTCATTGTTATTAATTGATAAAATTTTTATGTTTGCAGAAAATTTCGATTGGTATTATGCTTAATTTAATTGTAATTACGATATTATCCTATCTGGTCGGCTCTATTCCAACCAGTATTTTAGTTACCCGTAAAGTAGCGGGTATAGATATACGCAAACATGGCAGCGGCAACGCGGGCGGAACAAATGTATTCAGAGTTATAGGATGGAAGTTTGGCCTCCTGGTGATTCTTCTCGATGCTCTTAAAGGCGCTCTTGCCGTAATTTTAATTGCCAGGTTATATCTTGGAAGTTTCCCTTTTCCCAATGCCACCCCGTTTGATGATTTTACTCTTGTTCAGATAATTGCCGGTCTCGCGGCGGTTCTGGGACATATATGGACAGTATTTGCCGATTTTAAAGGCGGTAAAGGAATCGCAACAGGTCTGGGAGTTCTGATAACCCTTATAACAGTGGATATGCTTTTGGCAATAGGAGTTTTTGTTATTGTTGTTTATCTCTCGAAATACATTTCGCTTGGCTCCATAACGGCGGCAGTTTCCATTCCTCTGATAATGGTGATAAGGGAAAATATTTTCCACGCGGATATTAACAGCTACGGCACTATACTTCCACTGGCGATTGTGCTGGCTGTGCTGGTTATTTATACCCACAGGAATAATATCATAAGAGTATATAATGGTAATGAAAACCGGGTTTCTCTCGCAAAAAAGAAAAAATAAATGAAAATTTCTGTCATTGGCGCCGGCGGATGGGGAACTGCCCTGGCAATTCTTCTCCATTTTAACGGTCACCGTGTAACTTTATGGGAATATAAAAAGAATTACGCCCGCACTCTGCGAAGAACAAGAATCAATAATCTTTACCTTCCAAAGGTTAAAATTCCGGAAGAGATAGAAATAACCAATTCTGTCAGCGAAGCCTGTGAAGGACAGCATATGATCGTAATTGCCACCCCTACACAGTTCCTCCGCGGAGTATTATCCAAATTTGATTTCAGGGATTTAGAGGACACAATAATTGTAAGTGTTTCGAAAGGGATTGAAAAAGACACACATCTTACAGTTGCCGATATAGTTTTTGATCAGTTCCCCGCGCTGCCGAGGGAAAAATTTGGAGTTCTTTCAGGGCCAAGCCATGCCGAAGAAGTCAGCCGCAAAATACCTACCGCGGTTGTCGCCGGAGCGGATAACTCTGATACCGCGAAAGAAATCCAGGCAGCCTTTATGAATTCCTATTTCAGGGTTTATACCTCCTCCGACCTGGTTGGAGTTGAACTGGGAGGAGCGCTTAAAAATATTATTGCCATCGGCGCCGGAATTGTTGACGGAGCCGGTTTTGGGGATAACACAAAAGCCCTTATTATGACAAGAGGAATCTCTGAAATGGCCCGGTTTGGAACACAGCTTGGCGCTCGCGCCGAAACTTTCAGCGGACTTTCAGGAATGGGCGACCTTATTGTGACATGCATGAGCAAACACAGCAGGAACAGATATGTGGGTGAACTTCTTGGCAGCGGGAAAAGCATAAAAGATATACTTAAATCGATGAATATGATTGCCGAAGGAGTGGAGACCTGCCGCTCCGTGAAGGAAATTGCCGAACAAAAATCAATTGATATGCCTATCACCGAAGCTGTTTATGAAGTTATTTTTGAAGGACGCGATCCCGATAAAGCTACCTATGAACTCCTTACCCGTGATATTAAATATGATAATTACTGAGTTTCCTTTTTGTTAAATTATCATTACATTAAAGGGAATTTCTATCCTTTTTAATACAGGAAAAATTGTGACAAAAACTGATATTTCTCTTCTGAGCAATGATAAAATATTCGAAAAAGCGGGAATATTAAAAAAGGATATTGATAATTCTGAATTAACAGCTGAACAGATTATTGAAAATGTTATTCAGATCAACCAGGGAATGTCCTCTGTCAGGCTGGAAAAACCATGTGTCATTAATGACGGCATAAAAAAAATTGAGGAAAAAGAATATCCCGAACTTATCGCTTTTCATTCGAGGGCTTCAGCCGCCGGAAGGCTGCTAAAATTTGTTCCCGCCTCAGGAGCTGCCTCAAGGATGTACAGAAAACTGGAAATTCTCTTTCACAGCAATAAAAACTCCTCGCTCGATGATCTCCGTATAGATGCCGATGAAGGGATTTCCGAAGCGGCCTTCGCGGTCAGATATTTTGAAAATATCAAAAAGTTTGCTTTTTATCCCGAACTTGCTGAATCGGTAAAAAAATCGGGACATGATTTAGACCGGTTAATCAATGGCAAAAACCTGAAAGCTGTTATTGATTACACACTCTATAAAAAAGGATTAAACTTTAAGGGCCTGCCTAAAGGACTCGTTCCTTTTCATCAGTATGAAAATGAAAAACGAACAGCGTTTGAAGAGCATCTCGTCGAAGCGGTTTCTTATACTGCCGATATAACGGGAAAATCAAAGCTGCATTTTACAATTTCACCCGACCATCTGAACATTCTGGAGGATTTTTTCTCTTCCATTCTGCCTGAATATCAAAAGAAAGGACTCGCTTTTGATATTTCATTCAGCGATCAGAAAAAGTCTACCGACACCCTGTCACTTCTGGATGACGGCTCGGTTTTGCGGGATTCGTATGGGGATATCGTGTACAGACCCGCCGGACATGGAGCCCTGCTCGAAAATCTGAATGAGCTTAACGGAGATATTGTTTTTATTAAAAATGTTGACAATGTAATTCAGGACAGGTATAAAGATACTACCATAAAATACAAAAAAATGTTATGCGGTTATCTGTTAAAAATTCAGCAGGCAACATTCTCATTTTTGAATCAGCTTGAAAATGATGATAATCCCGGCGCATTGATAAACAGGATAGAGGAATTCGCGAAAAAAACCTATTGCCTCATTCCCGCGAAAGAATATTCCGGTTATTCACCTGAAGAAAAAAATAAATACTGGACCAGACAATTAAACCGGCCGCTCAGAGTATGCGGAATGGTAAAAAATGAAGGCCATCCGGGAGGCGGCCCCTTTTGGGTAAGAAACAACAGGGGCGAACTTACCAAACAGATAATTGAAGGTTCACAGGTTGATTTTGGAAATGAATCGCAAAAGAAAATTTTTAATTCTTCAACACATTTTAATCCTGTCGATTTAGTCTGCGGGATCAGGGATTACAAAGGGGAAAAATTTGATCTGCTAAAATTCAGGGATGAATCCGCCGGATTTGTTTCAAAAAAATCTTTTAACGGAAAACAAATTAATGCTCTTGAACTTCCGGGATTATGGAACGGCAGCATGTCCGACTGGCTGACCGTTTTTATTGAAGCGCCCCAGATTACATTCACCCCGGTTAAAGAAATTAATGACCTCTTAAACGAGGTTCATCAGCCATTAAATTAAAACGGAGTTTAATATGATACCAGACCACAAGATAATTGATGATCTGCTAATAGTCAGATTTGACAAAGAAAGACTTGTTGCCGATAACTCTGGAAAATTTAAAGATGCATTAATGGCATTTATCAGCAAAGGTCACAAAAAAATCCTTTTGAATCTTGAAAAAACCCAGTTTGTTGACAGTTCTGGTCTGGGAGCTATTATCTCCTGTTTCAGAGGCCTTGGAGGGAAAGGAACTATTTCATTCTGTGGAATAAATCCTGCCGTTCAGTCACTCTTCGACCTCACCCGGATGGATAAAATATTTAAAATTTATCCTGATGAGGAAACCGCGATTGCTGAGGAAAGGCAGGCATAATGCTTGAGATAGTTACAGACAGATTTTCTGTCAGCACCAAAGGATTTACAGATGTAATCGATATTACATCCGATATTGAGAAAGTATTGACCGGCACCGGTTTTATGGAAGGGAGCGCCCTGATTTTTGCCCCCGGTTCGACCGCGGGTATAACCTCGATTGAATATGAGCCTGGTCTGTTGCAGGATTACCCCGATTTTTTCGAAAAAATTATTCCCTCGAACCAGACTTATCATCATGATGAAACATGGCATGACGGCAATGGATTTTCTCATATCAGAGCGGCTCTCCAGGGAGGTTCTTTTACGATTCCCTTTTCCGGCGGCAAATTGCTTCTGGGAACATGGCAGCAGATAATTCTGGTTGATTTTGATAATCGTCCCCGTAAAAGAGATATTATCATTCAGATTACGGGAAAATGAAAAAAACTGTAACAGTATTCGGCAGCGCGATGCCTGAACAGGGCAGCCGTGAATATTCCGAGGCTTATGAACTTGGAAAATTGCTCGGCGCCGGCAATCTGAATGTCTGTTCCGGCGGTTACGGGGGTATTATGGATGCTGTGTCACGCGGCGCTGTTGAAGCCGGCTCGGAAGCGACCGGGATTACGGTCCGTTCATTTGGCAGAAAACCCTCACGTTGGCTGACCATTAACATTATCTGCGATTCCCTCGTTGAAAGAATATCCCGGCTTGTTGAATATGCCGACGCTTTTATTATTCTTCCCGGCGGAACAGGCACACTGCTTGAAGTGGCTTATATATGGGAATTTATGAATAAAAATTTCATGGACTCCAAACCGGCGGCTGCCAGCGGAAAATTATGGAAATCTGTAATTTCAGAAGTCAACAAACGCCTGGAAGAGGAAATGAAGGAAACAAACCGTATATTATGTTTTAACACAACTCCGGAAGCAGGAAATTACATTATTAACTCTCTAAAAAGTTAAGCGCTGTTTCAAATACCTCGTCGGGCGTCAGCTCCTTTATACATTTGAACTTAATATCATCCCTGGCGCATGAAAGCGGTTTGGGAGAATATATAAAACAGGGCGCGCAGTCAAGCTCCAGCGATGCTATCCTGTAATCTGTTTTCCAGGGATGTATATAGTTTGTGCTTGTAGGTCCTATCAGGGCAAGTGTTTTAAGCCCTAACGCGGCGGAGATATGCATCAGCCCCGAATCATTGCTGATAAATAAATCGGAACGTTTCATGACAGCCGCGCTGACAGCCAGACCGGGAGTATCAACCCTGAGAGCCCTATCCCTTTTCATCATTTTTAATATGGAATCTTTGAGTTCCGTTTCATCCGGACCTCCGAAAAGCAGTATCCTGGCGTTTCTCTTTTCAATAAGCCGGTCAGCGAGTTCGGCAAATTTTTCAGGCTCCCATCTGCGGCGTATATGATTCTTCAAAACAGAACAGCCCGCGTGCATTCCTATTACGAGGTCATCTTCAGAAATTTCATTTTGTTTCAGGAATTCATTCCCTTTTTTAATATCTGTCTCTGTTAGAGGGAATGATAAACCGGGGATGTCAATAATTTTTTTATTAAATACTTTTTCTGCCATTCTTATATTTTCTTCAACATTATGAAGATTATCATCCTCTTCAACTATATGTGTGTTAAGAAAATAAAGATTTGAAAAACCCTGCCTCAAATATTTAACCGCGGCTCTCTTCCCGGCCCCTGCCAAAAAGCTTATTATGTTGTATTCTTTTCTGTTTGAAGGATATACATTAAAAGAGATATCATATTTCCCTCTCAGCCTCAGAACCTCCCTGAATACCCTGAGAGAAGAATAATTCATAAAATCATGATAGATTACATTATCAACGATTGAAAGCCTCTTATAAAGCTCTTCCACCCCATTAAACATACATAAAACATCAATCTCCGCGTGTTCGTTAAATTCCCTGATTTTTTGCAGCGCGGGAGTGAACATAAGCGCATCGCCGATGCCCGAAAGCGCCATGATGAGAATTTTCAATACAGATCCCTGAAAATTTAAATAAAAGCCGGCGGCAGGCGCTGCCGGCTTGTTAAAAATTAATCTATTTGTTTTTGCTGCATAACTTCATTAGTATCCTGAGCAGCGAGTCTGCGGTATTTCTGCAGAAGCGTCTGGACAGCTTTATCATTAGGCGCTATTGACTGAAGTTTTGTAAAGAGCCTTACAAGCTTATTATACTGGCCTGTTACCTCATAAATATCCTGTAAAACAAGATATGGACTCTCGCGAGTGCCGATATTCATCGGATTTTCTTCGATCATCTCAAGCGCGATCACCTCAAGTTCCGAGCTGATCTCGAGATACCTGTCCATAGCCCCGGCATTCATATAGATATCGCCAACATTCCGCATAATCCTGTAATCCATGGGGATAATATCCCGTGGTATTTTCTGCTCCATCCGGTCCAGAGTTTCGATACACGCCTGGTTATCTTTTTTTACCATCATATAATAGATAGCAAGCCTCAGGAATGAATTTCTGTAATTCTGCGAAAGCCTGGTATGATTTTCATCAAAAAATATAGTCGGATCATTCAGGCCCCTGAATTTAAAGCCGGGCTGATAATCAACATTGTATCCTTCCGGTTCTTCAAAAAGCTGCTTTCTGAGCAGTTCTTCATCTACCTGGTCATAATATGAATTATTCTTTTGAGGTCTGATCCTTAGCGCGAGACCTTCCATCTTCATATAATCATTCAACCCTATCCGGCTGTCGTCCGAGCAGGTGACAGCAAAATATACAGGCCTCTCGAAATTAGCAGCTCTTACTATATCAAGCGCGACAATATCCTGAACCCTGACAGCTTTGATATTTCCAAACTGGGCTGAATTAGGCATAACCCAGCTTATCTTTCCTTTATTGACCCAACTGGTATCGGTAATTCCATATTCAGCGTAAGCATCATGCGGAACCGGCAGAGTTATAGTCTGTGGTTCCCATCTCATAGGCTGTATATCCCTTATCTGTGCATCGGACATAGTCATCGGAACCTTTTTAGCGCCATGAGGCGTCGTATTCTTCAACTGGTTGATATACCAGGGAGTATTCAGGAGACTTAAATTGGCTATTCTTACATCGCGCCTTACTCCCTCAACATCCTGGAGATACCAGAGGGGGAAAGTATCGTTATCACCATTGGTAAATATAACCGCGTCTTTTTCAACACTCTGAAGCAGGTTATAAGAATAATCCCAGGGAACATAATTTCTTGAGCGGTCATGCTCAAAATAATTGGTGCTCAGCATATTCGCCGGAATAAAAATGAAGAGGACCACCAGCGCACCTGCCGAAGCCATTTTCAGCCAGGATTGCTCGCCGAACCATTCTTTCATAACTTCAAGAATACCCCTTGCGCCCAGGCCAATCCAGAGCGAATATACAAAAAACGCCCCGACGTAAAAATAGTCCCTTTCCCTCGGCTGCGGCTCCTGTTGATTCTGGTAAAATGCCGTCAGATACCCGAGAAAAATAAACATAACGAGGAATATGGAGGCCATCTTCCAGTCACGCCGAAAATGATGAAAAAGTCCGAATAATCCAATTAAAAAGGGTATAGCGTAAAGTTGTGAATAATCGGTTCCGGAATCCTGCACTGTGGATACTCTTCCGATATAATTCCAGCGAAGATACCTGTGAAACATATGTTCCATCTGGTAGCGAACCAGGAAATCTCCATCTGATGAATAACTGGAATAAATATGCTGCTGATGAGGTTCCTGTGTAAATCTCCTTTTAAACGTCGGGAAATCACCATACTGCTCACGATTAAGATATTTAACTACCTCAGTAAAAGTTTTCGGACTGTTAAGATTGATCGGTGTATCCTGATTCGCCCTGATCATTATCATGGTGTAAGAGGTGAACCCGAGGAAAGCGAATAAAAATGATTTGAAGATCAGGTTAAGTGTTTCTTTCTCATTTTTATTTGTCCAGTAAATTCCATAACCTATAATGGCAAATAATCCGATAAAAATGAAAATGTTCAGAGTAACGTTATTTTTTCCAATAGCTGTTATCAGGTTGGGAACATATTTTACAATGCCGGGATAAGTTGCCACCAGGGCGATAGCCCCGAAAATAAGAGGCAGGTAAAAAGAATTCCGGCTGAAAACCTTCTTCCACATAAGGCCCATAAAAACGGCGCTTATAACCAGCATAATCATAAAAAATCTTGAATCAAACGCCTGGTATTCTTCAGGGCGGGGTGGTGAAGGAGTTGTTTCGTTATACCAGAGAACAAGAGCCACGGCAATAATAATAACCGCGTGTACTACAAAAAGAATTCCGCTGGCTGCCAGTTCTTTCTCATCGGTAATATATTTTCTGAACATTATGACCATAACAATGGGGACCATGGCAAGTACGGCCATAAGATGCACCCCGACCGAGAGGCCCAGCATATAGGCTATCATAATAATATATTTTTCATTATCAGGTTCATCAGCTTTCGCGTTCCATAACATTATCATCCAGGTAACAAAAGCGATAAAAAATGTTGAAAGGGCGTAAACCTCGGCCTCAACCGCGTTAAACCAGAATGTATCGGCAAAAGCAAGTGACAAAGCCCCTATCGCGGCTGAGATATATGCGAAAAAAGCGTCTGTGGTATTTTCGAATTTACCATTTTTGTAATTTTCAATTACCTTAACAATTACAAGGTAAAGAAACAAAATGGTAAAGGCGCTGGAGAGCACCGAAACCATATTTACCCTGAAAGCGATATTTTCGGCGAACGGGATCATTGAAAAAAACCTGCCCAGTATCAGGAAGAAAGGTGTGCCCGGCGGATGTGGCACCTGCATCAGAAATGCCGACGCGATAAACTCACCACAGTCCCAGAAAGAGACAGATGGCTGCACCGTCATTATATAGACCAGGGCAGTTATAAAAAACACAAAAAATCCGATAATAGTATGTAATCTTTTTTGATCCATTAGTTCCTCATTTATCTTCTTTTACTCAATTATTATCTTTTTTCTTAAAAAGATGATCGTAATTTGGTTTTTCCCTGTTTACATGATATTTTTCATACATTGCTTTCAGTCTTCCCATGGATAGTCTGTCCAGGTCCTCATCATCTTTATGACGTTTTACGAGCATCTGGTAATCTTTCTTTTCTTCGGGAGTAAGTTTTCTTTCATACCTCTTCATTATTTCGAAGAGTCTTTTCTGCTCACTGATACTCATAACCAACACTGTTTTGTTGCAAATTTTATTCTTATTTTAACAATATAAATCAAAATCATTTAAACGATAAAATTTAACTAAATCCTGTTAATTATAAAAGTTATTTACGCCCGAATTGGACATAAGAGAAAATAAGAACAAAAATTTATACACCGGAAGCAGCGCAACTGTTTCTGTAATTCTTCCCGCTTTTAACCGGGCGGATGTAATTATGAGGGCTGTAAGCTCGGTAATTCGTCAGAATTTCAATGAATGGGAGCTTATAATAGTTGATGACGGTAGTGATGATAATACATTTTCCCTGCTGGAGAAATTTATTCTCGGTGACCAGCGGATAAGATATATTAAACATAAAAACCGGAAACTTCCAGCCTCACTAAATACCGGCCTTAAAATGGCGGAGGGAAAATATATCACCTTCCTCGGCAGTGACGATGAATATGGCAGCAATCATATCTCAAGCCGGACAGATTTTATGGAACAGAATACAGATACAGACTTTATTCACGGCGGGGTAAAAATCATCGGCGATCCCTACGTAAAGGATAAAAACAATCTTGAAAAAAAAGTCCACCTGAAAGACTGCATTGTGGGAGGAACTATATTCGGCAAGAAAAATTCTTTTCTACGGCTGAATGGTTTCAGGAATCTTCAATACAGTGAAGATTCGGATCTTTTGGAAAGGGCGTCTAAAAATGGATTTACAATAAAAAAAGTTGAATGGCCGACTTATATTTATTACCGCGACAGCAAAGACAGCATCTGTAATAATATCTGATCTGAATTTGTGTATCCTGAATTATAATTGACAATTGAGAATTAAATGATATTTCATCTTATTATCGGTTAAATTATCCCGCTATTCTTTTTTTATCCGCTTCATCCGGTTTTGAGTTTTTCCTCCTTTATTTGCTCTCTGACTCGCCAAAGGTTCCGAATATAATTCAGCGTGTATTATATGGTGTACCTGACGGCACACTTATACGTTTTCTTATATTTTTTCTACCAATATTTTGCCCCTAACCTCGGTTCCGCGCGATAAAAAAAGTACAGAAAAATGCATTACTGTAACTCATTATAAAACAATGAGTTAACAAATGCCTGTAATTTGGTAAAATCATAACATGTTTAATTACAATAAGTTATGATTTTAGAGTGCGAATGTAGTGCCTGTATAAGGGGCTGTGTTTGTAGCGTTTTATTTGACATTATCGCAATTATTCCCTATATTAACTATAGCATTTTAACCAGGTAAGGTTCATGTTTTTCAGAAAAAAGAAATCACCACATTCCAATAAACCTGTTCTCCAACTCGTAGAAAACACACGGGAAAATAATAAAGTACGACAAAAAATAATTATCTCTCTTGGAACCAACTTTCCCCTTCCTGATAACCTCAGAAAAGAAGTCGCCGAAGCAGTAGAACAAAAATTACTTGGTCAGACCTCCCTTTTCTTTTCCGGGGAGGTTGTAGAATATGCAGAAAAGATTATAAAAAAAATCCAGACAGACGGAAAGTGGAATTCGCAAAGAAAACAGGCAGCTCCATTACAACAAACAAACCAGGATTATCAAGTAGCGGAAGTATTTGTTGATGGCGTCGAGCATGGTCTGGACAGAATACTTGGCCCATTGCTAATAGGAGACACGTTTTGGAAAAGAACCGGTTTCCCCGAGGTATTATCATCCTGTGGCTTTAGTCAGGCCGAACAGAACAATGCGGAGATAACAATACTAAATCGTCTGATAGCAGGAAGTAGTGAAAATGCGATACCATTGTGGATAAGAACTACAGCATCGGCAGATATCATAGAGAGAAACGCCGAGGAATATTCTTCGGACAGATTTTACAGAATATCAGATAAACTGTTGAAAAGCCATAAAAGAATTGAGGAAGGACTATATAAAAAAGCCTCAACATTATTTGGTTTGGATAATGCGGTATATTTATATGATCTGACCAATACATATTTCGAAGGGGGATGCAAAGGAAATCCAAAGGCGGAGTACAAGGGAAATCAGAAAGAAAAAAGGAATGATTGTCCACAGGTAGTTGTAGCGCTTGTACTGGATCGGGAGGGATTTGTAAGAAAGCATTTAACATTCAACGGTAAAATGAGCGATACGGGATCTCTGGAAATAATTCTGGAAAAACTCGAAGAAGAAATGCTTGAAAAGGAAATGCCGACAATCATCTTTGACAGAGGTGTAGCAAGTAAAGATAACCTGGAACTGATAGAATCAAAGCAGCTTAAATATATAGTAGCCACCCGATCATCAGAAGAGTCATTACTGGCAGAGGATTTTAGTAATAGAGAATTCCGGAAATTACGGAAAGAAAAAACAAAAAATGAGGTGGAAATATCACTTAAGCAGGAAGAAGATATTGTCTATCTTCTATGCAAAAGCAAGGGAAGACGGGCAAAAGAAGAATCAATGAGAAATCAGGCGGAAGAGAAATTAGAAGATGCGATGCAAAAACTGGAGAAGCTGGTCAATGAGGGGAAAAAGAACGATCCGGCGGCAGTTGAAAGAGCAATAGGAAGAATAAAAGAAAAACATTCAAAAGCAGCGCAATTTTATGAAATAGAATACATTCCATTTACTTTTCAATACGAAAATGATACTACTGATCGCAGAAAATCAAATTCACTGAAAAAACTGAAGGAAAAATCAGATTCATTTGCGATAAGCTATATAAAGGTGGAAAAGGAACTTAAGAGACTGACAGAAAAATATGGGAATATAACTGCCAAAATAGAAAGGCCTCGTCTTGAATGGGAACCACTGGATGAAAAAATAGAAAAAAGAATACAGTTAGAGGGAAATTACCTGCTCAAGACAAATAGAAAGGATCTGACTGATGATCAGATCTGGAATACATATATGATGCTGACGCTGGTTGAAAAAGCATTTAGAAACCTTAAAAGTGATCTTGGATTAAGACCAAACTATCATCAAAAAGAAAAAAGGGTTGACGGTCATATTTTCATAACCATACTTGCTTACCACCTGCTTCATTCTATTGAATATACTCTGCGCATGAAAGGATTTTACAGATGCTGGGATACGATAAAAAGAGTAGTATCCACCCATACGTACTCCACCATAATACTGCCTACGACAAAAGGAGCAGTAATCCACCTGCGAAAACCTGGTATACCGGAAGATGTACATACTAAAATCTACGACTTGCTATCAATAGATTACAAAAACCTACCAAATACTAAAATCATCGCATAATAAAAAAGTGAGACGATTTGTGTAGTGCCTCAAAATTTAAGTTGTTGTATTTTAAATACTTAAGGCACCTCGCGCGGAAGTGGGGCTAACGGGGCAATCTTATATAACATTTTTTTGTCCCGTTAGGGACAACATATTGGTAAAAAATAAACACGTAAAATATTCTGTGTGCCGTCAGGTACACCATATTTGACCGCGGGAGTATAATAAATATTCTGCCATAAAAAGCAAAAATTCAATTGACAATTGATAATTAAAGGATGATACGTTTTATTATCGGTTTAAATTATCCTGCTGATCCATTTTATCCGGTTCATCCGGTCATCATACTCTTACTCATAAACTGACGGAGCCAGAAGTGAAAAGTGGTTAGTGAAGAATGAAAACAATTCCCGGATTTTTTAAAGAATCCGATTTCGATGGCGACTTCGATTTGGATTTTTATGACTAACATATATCCGGTCAATCTTTCTAATCACCCCATTCCTGTTCTGAGTTTTTTACGCGATTATTAGATAATTCCTTAGAACATATCGTCCGTTTGAATAAGGTTAATAAGGTTTAGTTTGGTCGGGTGGTTTCCTATGCTACTAAGGTTAAAAAATCAAAAATACGGTTTCATTACATTCTTTTCATTCCTCATTTTTATCCGCCGCGGAGGACGTAATTCGTAATTCGTAATTTCTTTTGTGGCTTTTCTTCCACCCCAATCAACGAAATCTGAGTAATCAAAAAATCTGCGGCTCTCTTGACCTTGTTCATTATTAATTGTTCATTATTAATTGTTCATTATTAATTATTAATTATTAATTGCTATTTTGTGTAGAATTTAACTCCTTACGGAGTACTCTGATTTTTTCAAAGAGAACAATGATATTTAACATTAACCCTCGTAGAGAATGTCCTCCTCAATTATATTTCAAGTCTTTTTATCCACCTTTTTTATGGTTATCTTTCAGGACACAAAAAATTCCGACCCGATTATTAAACTGCCGATACTGTAAATTATTTTATGCAGAACAACACAGAACAACTTACATATAAAAAAATATTTCTTTTCTGGCTTCCTCTCGCCGCCACATGGCTAATGATGTCGGTAGAAGGGCCCTTTCTTTCAGCTATAATTTCACGGCTGGCCGACCCCAAATATAACCTGGCCGCTTATGGAGTAGCGTTCGCTATCGCGCTGATTGTCGAAGCGCCGATAATTATGATAATGAGCGCCTCTACTGCTCTCGTTACAAACAATCGCTCCTTTATCAAACTCAGAAATTTCACCTACGCGGCGAATTTAATTATTACTATTTTGATGCTGCTTTTCCTTATTCCGGCGGTATTCAATTTTTTCATCTATGACCTTATGGAGCTGCCTGCGAAAGCAGCGGATCTCACATATTACGCAGTATGGATTCTACTTCCCTGGCCCGGCGCGATTGGATACAGGCGTTTTTACCAGGGCATTCTCATCCGGTTCGGACTTACACGCAGGGTAGCTTATGGAACGGTCATTCGACTATCCTTTATGCTGTTCACAGCTCTGCTCCTTTACCTGGCTTTTGATATTGAGGGAGTTTATGTCGGTTCGGCTGCTCTTTCGGCAGGTGTTATCGCGGAAGGACTCGCCAGCAAAGTTATGGCCCTCGGCATATTAAAAAAGATCAGGGCCGATGAATCGGTCAAAAAGAGTGACCTCGGATATAAAAGAATATTTCATTTTTATTACCCCCTCGCTCTCACTTCAATTCTTTCCCTCGGGGTTCATCCTGTCGTCACATTTTTCATGGGACAAAGCCTTCATCCTCTTGAATCGCTCGCGGCTCTTCCTGTGATAAACGCCCTGATATTTATTTTCCGCTCTCTCGGTCTTTCCTATCAGGAAGTCGGGATTGCCCTTCTTGGTGAAAAATTTGAGAATTACATTAAGCTTAAAAATTTCGCGATCGCGCTCGGAATTGCCACCACCGGGGGTCTGGTGCTGATCGCCTTTACTCCTCTTTCACATGTTTGGTATTATGATATATCAGGACTCAGCCTCGAACTGGCTCAGTTCGCTATTATCCCGACAATGATTGGCGCGCTGCTTCCATCTTTAAATGTGCTGATTAATTTTCAAAGGGCAATTCTTGTTTCATCAAGGTTTACCCATCCCCTCACCTGGGGCACAGCGATTGAAGTTACCGGAATCATACTTGTTCTGATTTTCACTGTGAAAATATTTCCGATAACAGGCGCGATTGCCGCGGCTCTCGCTTATGTGCTCGGACGAATAGCCGCGAATATTTATCTTACTCCCCCGTTTATTAAAGCGCGTAAAAGAATGTCTGCTGTATAGTTGAATAACATGTTACAAACCGTTTACATAACTCAACCAAACGCCTGCTTAAATGAACTGATATCCATGTTAAATGTTTATCTTTAAGAAATATTTGCAATTTCCCCCGGTTGTTTTTACTATTGTCTGAACAGAAAAATAGATATTGGTTATGAAAAAAGTAATATATCCCGGAACATTCGATCCCGTAACAAACGGACATATTGATATTATCGGGCGGGCAAGTGATCTTTTTGATGAAATTGTTGTTACAGTAGCCCGCAATCCCGCAAAAACCTGCATGTTCTCGGTTGAGGAAAGAGTTTACATGCTTAAAGAAAGCCTTAGGGAATTCCCGAATGTCAGCGTCGATTCATTCGAAGGACTCGTTGTCGACCATGCCGCTGAGATAGGAGCTGTTGGCATAATAAGAGGATTACGCGCGATCAGTGATTTTGAATATGAATTTCAGATGGCCCTGATGAACAGAAAACTGAATGAGAAACTCAGGACAATATTTCTTATGCCGCATGAAAATTACACCTATCTTAACTCAACAATCATAAGAAACCTCACACAATTTGACGCCTCTGTTACAGACTTCGTCCCCCCCGTAGTCGCGGAAATGCTGAAAAAAAAGTCCGGTTCCGGATAAAACCTCTTCACATCAGCAAATAACATTCAATAATCTTATTTTTGGCTCTTTGCTTTAAATTTTGATTATTATTTTTTAGGGAATAAAAGTATTATTTAATATTTTATTAATAGTACAAACACAATCTGTTCCATCAATTATTTTTATCTTTACACTCTGAATTTATTCCTAATGTATTTATATGCTTTTATTGGGGAACAAAAAATTTTTAGCGGTGAATCGTGAATCGGCAGAAAATTAAATATATCGCGCTAATCTTTTTTCTGTTATTATTTTCATGCAAACAGAAAGAGAGAGTTAACAGGGAAACCATCTCAATTAAAGGATCGGATACGATGGTGAACCTGACCCAGAGATGGGCCGAGGCTTATATGAAGATCGACAAAGACCTTTCGATCCAGGTTACAGGCGGAGGTTCGGGCACAGGTGTGGCGGCCCTTTTAAATGGAACCGCGAGTGTGGCAAATCTCAGCAGGGAGCTGAAAAAAAGTGAACTCAAAAAGGCGGGCAAATATGGCCTGAATATTAAGAAATTTATTGTTGCCCTCGACGGCATCGCGGTTATTATTAATCCTGAAAACAACATAAACAAATTAAATATTTCTCAACTGCGAAAAATATTTTCGGGTGAATATACCAACTGGAAGCAGGCGGGAGGAGCAGATCATAAAATAGTTTTATACAGCCGTGAAAACAGCAGCGGCACCTATGAAACTTTCAAGCAGCGAATTCTCGGCAAGGATGAATCGGGCAAACAAATTGATTTCAGCACTTCCACACAGGTTCTTCAGGGAACCGCCGCTCTTGGTGAAGCTGTTTCGAGAGACAGATGGGGAATTGGTTATGGGGGTGTGGGATATTTTGCCGCCCGGAAAGATTTAAAAATTATCGCTATAGAGGATGAAAATGGTGATTCCTTTTCTCTCGTTTCTAACCATGAAGTCAACAAAGAAATTATAAGAAATCGCGATTATCCTCTTTCAAGAGAATTATATTGCTATACCAGGGGAATGCCTGAAGGAGCGCTGAAGGATTATCTCGCGTTCATTTCTTCAACAAAAGGCCAGATAATAGTTGACCAGATGGAATATATTCCTATTATACCTGTTAAAAACTAACCTGCATGTTAAATGATAGTCAGAAAATATCACCTTACCTGAAAACAAAAAGCAGGAAAACTCTCCTTCATGAAAAAATTATAAAATACTTTTTTCTCTTTAACGGTTATATCGCTCTGTTACTTCTGCTGATGATTTTTATTTTCCTTTTTCAGGAAGGAATTAAAGCTTTTGACAATCTTAATGTCCTTGATTTTCTTTATTCAGGGACAGTTTCAGAAGAGGGTTCAAAGGAATATCTTTTTCAGTGGTATCCCACATCCGAGTTTTCACGTTTTTCTCTGCTCCCATTAATTTTCGGCACTCTCATCACCGCTATCCCGGCAACCCTTATGTCTGTCGTACTGGGTATTTCTGTAGGTATTTATTTATCTGAAATAGCTTCAAACCGGACAAGGGAAATTTTGAAACCTTTTATAGAGCTCTTTACCGGCATACCAACCGTGATACTGGGCTTTATTATGCTTGTTGTCGGCGCCACTCTTTTTAATGATTTTTTTCATCCCGTCAACCGGTTAAATGCCTTCCTCGCTTCTATCGGGCTTTCATTTATCGTAATTCCCATTATTGCCTCAATAACCGAAGATGCTCTCCGCTCCATTCCCAACGAAATGAGAATGGCCTCCTACGCCCTCGGAGCAACTAAATGGCAGACTATTACAAGGGTGATTATTCCATCGGCAATCAGCGGGCTTTCAGCGGCTGCCATACTTGGTTTCGGACGCGCGGTAGGTGAAACGATGATTGTGCTTATGGCAACCGGAAACGCCGCGGAAATCCATCTGAATATTTTCCGCAGTGTAAGAACAATGACAGCCACCATTGCCGCTGAAATGGGTGAGGTTTCGCACGAGTCTGAACATTATTACGCCCTTTTTGTAATTGGCATCGTACTCTTTTCAGTCACCTTTATCCTTAATCTGTTCGCTGAACTTGTCATTTCAAGAATGAAAAAGAAAGTTGGCACAGATGGCTGAGAATAAACTTTATAAACACAAGTACCTGAACCTTCAAAAAGAAAAAGGGATCCGTGATTTCAGCGGAATGGCAGGATTGGGAACCATCAAATTTTTCATGTACCTGGTAATGTTGCTTATGCTTCTCCTTATGGGAAAAATTGTCTGGGAAGGATTGCCGGTAATAAGCTGGAATTTCCTGATCGATTTTCCCCGGAATAATATGACTGAAGGAGGAATCGGGCCGGCAATATTCGGAACACTCTCGGTAACTCTGCTGATGATATTAATGGCTGTGCCCATTGGTGTATTCTCAGGTGTTTATATTAATGAATACGCGCGGGAAAGCCTGCTTAAAAGAATTATTCTCCTTTCTGTCAACAATCTTGCCGGGGTTCCCTCAATTGTAATAGGGCTTTTCGGCTTGGGATTTTTTATTTTGTTTTTGGGCAGGACCGCCGATTCAATATTAAATACCGGACTGCTTTTTGGTCAGCCGATTATGTTATGGGCTTCGGCGACTCTCGCTATTCTTGTTCTGCCGACAATAATAGTTACAACTATCGAAGCGTTAAAGTCTGTCCCCGCGAGTCAGAGAATGGCGGCATACGGACTCGGCGCCACCAGGTGGGAAACTATCAGAAAGGTTGCCCTTCCACAGGCGGCTCCCGGAATTTTAACCGGAATTATACTGGCTGTCGCGAGAGGAGCCGGAGAAACCGCCCCGGTGCTTTTTTTAGGCTGTGCTTTTTTCCTGCCCGACCTGCCTGTCGCTTATCTCGATTTTGGCCTTTTTTCACTACCGATGATTAATCCGACCGAGCAGTTTATGTACCTTACATATCATATTTTTATTATGGCTACCCAGTCGGCAAATCCTACTCTGACAAAACCTATTCAATATGGAACTACCCTTGTACTGCTTCTTATCATAGTTTTACTTAATTTTGCGGCAGTAATGTTCAGATACAGGTTCAGAAGAATAATAAGAGATGTGCGGGGATATTGAATTTTGAAAGGCGTTAAAATAAAAATAAAGAACCTGAATGCCTATTTTCACTATATACAGGCTCTTAATAATATTTCAATCGATTTTTATTCCAGGAAAATCACCTCAATTATCGGTCCTTCGGGATGTGGTAAAACCACTCTGCTAAGGACCGTTAATCGAATGAATGAACTTATGCCCGGTTTCCGGAAAACCGGTGATATCCATATTGACGGCATTAATATCTACAACAATGACATTGATACTGTCAACCTGAGAAAACTTGTGGCTATGGTATTTCAGAAGTCAAATCTTTTTCCTAAATCAGTTTATGAAAATCTTGTTTTCGCCCCCCGGCTGCATGGAATAAAAGATAAAACAACTCTCGACGGTATCGTGGAGAAAATTTGTATACAGACACATATATGGGATGAAGTAAAAGACCGGCTCGGAGAAAACGCTCTAAATCTGTCGGCAGGTCAGCAGCAGCGTCTTTGCATAGCCAGGGCAATAGCCGTTGAGCCCGATATCCTTCTTATGGATGAACCGGCAAGCGCCCTCGACCCGGTTTCAACCGCTAAAATTGAAGATATGATTATGGACCTTAATGATCGTTACACAATTCTTGTTGTCACACACAATATGCAGCAGGCGGCAAGAATTAGCGATTACACAGCTTTTATCTATTTAGGACAACTTGTGGAATATGGTAAAACAACGAAACTTTTTACCAATCCCTCGAATAAACAAACAGAAGATTATATTACCGGAAGATTCGGATAACCAGGAATTAATTAAAATGGAACGACCATTCGATATTCAGCTTGAGAAACTAAAAACCAAACTTATCAAAATGTGCAGCCTTGTTGATGAACAGGTTGAGCTTGTCATTAAAGCGGTTCTGGAGCATGACCATGAGCTTGCCGGGCAGATAGCTGAAAAAGATGACACAATAGATAAGTATGATGTAAAGATTGAGAAGATTTGCCAGAAATTATTCGCCCTTAATCAGCCGGTGGCAATGGACCTCCGACTGGTCATGTCCGCGCTAAAAATAAACAGCAATCTTGAAAGAGTGGGTGATCTTACGGTTATTATTTCACATAATATTAAAGATCTGAATGAAAAACCGGCGTTTTTCGATAATCTGAACTTTGAGGAAACTGCACGCAAATCGCAGGAAATGATTAAAAAAGCTATAGACTCATTTATTTATAATGACCCTAATCTCGCCAGGGCTGTAATGGGAATGGATGATAAACTCGATGACGCAGTAAAAAACGCCTCCTCACAAATTTTATCGATAATGAAAGAATCCCCTGATAATGTTGAAGCGGGAATGATTTATCACCGTATCTTCCAGGAAATTGAAAGAATAGGAGATCACGCGGCAAATATCTGTGAAGAGGTTTATTTTATAGTTAAAGCGCGGACACTTAAACATGAGTTTTAATTGATAATTGTTTTGTAGTTTTATCATCTGGCATGCAGGATTCCGACACCTGATTTTTTCTGAATACCCTTCATTATTTTTGGCAAAAGCCGGATAATATGGCGCGCGCTGTTCACTTTTCCCCGGCATGAAGGCGCGGAGTCATTTTAAATTCATTCTTGAAAATACTAATCTATCCCCCCAATAATCAATATCATAAACCGGCGAAACCAGGGACAATGAGAAATTACGAATTACGAATTGGCTCTCCAAGGAATATTTTTTGACTTTTATCTGCTTTGGAGAAACAGCATTATTGCGGATAGTCCCCCGGGGGTAGAATAAAATTATAACAAACGTGCAGATCCCCGGAGGAGATATACAGATCTCAGCTAAAACAAAAATACAATTTTAATTGTGGCTAATAATATTTCCGTTTTTCGTCGGATATTACTGCTAACTAAAAGACCAGAATGGACAGAATAAAAGTTCTACCAATATTTTACCCATTACGGGGCAATCTTTTACAGCAATTTTTATTTTATGTCCCGTTAGGGACATCATATTGGAAAAAAGTGAAAGGTCAAATATTCTGTGTGCCGTCAGGTACACCATATTTAGCAGCGGGAGTACAATAAATATATTCAGAACTCCTTACCTCTCGCAAAATGAAATCGCGGATATTTATCGTGAATTATCAGATCACAAGCGCTCAATATAAATAGTATTTCTCATTCATCAGGCTAACAATAAAATTGATATTACATTTTAAAGTATGAAAAGTTGTATCTGTCGTCCCTGACGGGATTTTTTTTGAATGTATGTTACCCATTTACCCCACAATAAATTGCGGGGCTATTTTCTGTTTGCCTGTCCGACGCGGCGGATCCCTGGCGGGACTTTCATACAGACTTCTATCCCGTGATTTTATTTTGCGAATGAATCAACGTAAGTTATTGTTTTTTATAATCGGGATCAGGAGTTCTGATATTAGTAACAGTCCGCGAATCAATAAGTTATCCAATAATATTTCCGGGCAAAAAAAAGAGGCAGAATAAATCTGCCTCATATATAGAAATAATACATTTTCACAATTGATTAAAAAAAGAAATCAGTCATTTTCCCCGTTAACTTCCCAGGTATTTCCACTGAACAGAAGTTTTTTAAGATCACCTTTTCCTTTTTTCTCTATAATAGCGTCAACCTGCCTCTGAACGCCCGCGTCGTAAGGTTCTTTTTCAATCTGTCTGAACACACCGATAGGTGTGGGAAGGTCCTCACGATCAGTCATATGTGCAAGAATGAACGCCCTGATAGAATCGGTATCTTTTTCATGATGAACCCAGAGATCATTTTCAGAGACACCCGGATCATTAAGATTAACAACTATAGGTTTGAAACCGTCAAGTTTAATCCCTTTATCACGTTCTTTGCCGAAGATCATCGGTTTTCCATCTTCAAGGACAACAACATTTTCAGGTTTTGTTTCTTTATTTGTCAGCTCATCAAAAGCGCCGTTATTAAAGATATTGCAATTCTGGAATATCTCAATAAATGAAATACCGGTATGGTCGGCTGCTCTTCTGATCATCGCTTTCATATGTTTCGGATCACGGTCGAAAGTTCTCGCGACGAATGTAGCTTCAGCTCCCAGGGCAAGTGAGAGAGGATTAAAAGGATAATCCACACTGCCGAAAGGAGTACTTTTGGTAACCTTGCCTTTTTCCGATGTCGGGGAATACTGGCCTTTGGTAAGTCCGTATATCCTGTTATTAAAAAGAAGAACATTGATATCGACATTTTTACGGCAGGCATGAATAAAATGGTTGCCGCCGATACTCATCAGATCGCCGTCACCGGTCGCGACCCATACGGAAAGATCGGGACGCGCGACTTTCAGTCCTGTAGCGATAGCGGGAGCCCTTCCGTGAATACCATGAAATCCGTAAGTATCCATATAATAAGGGAAACGGCTCGAACATCCGATTCCCGACACCCAGGCAAATTTTTCCTTAGGTAAACCTAAATCGGGGAATGTTCTCTGAACCTGCGCCAGAACCGAATAATCACCGCAGCCGGGACACCAGCGTACATCCTGGCTCGACGCGAAATCTTTTGGTTTTAATTTTATCTCATTTACATTTATTTCATTATTTGCCATTTCCGCCTCCCAGAATTTCCGCAATTCTGTTTTGGATATCATAAGATTTGAAAGGTAATCCCCTTACTTTGTTGAATGGTTCAACAGGGATCATATATTTTGTCTGCAGTAATTTTGTAAGCTGACCGAGATTAATTTCAGGAACAAGAACATGCTTAAATCTCTTCAGAACCTCACCGGTATTTTTCGGGAAAGGATTCAGATATTTCAGATGTGCCTGCGAAACTGTCAAACCGGCCTGCCGGGCATGAGTGATAGCTTCCGTAATTGCGCCGTAAGTTCCACCCCATCCAAGGACGAGCAGATCGCCGCTCTGGGGACCGTCAACTGTAAGATCAGGGATATCATTTTCAACCCTCTGTACCTTCTCGGCTCTGAGTCGTACCATCATATCATGATTATCCGGACCCTGGTTAACGTTGCCTGTAATGTTTTCTTTTTCAAGTCCGCCAATGCGGTGCTCAAGTCCCGGTGTTCCGGGTAAAGCCCATGGGCGGGCGAGATTTTCATCCCGGCTGTATGCGGCAAAATCTTCTTTATCGGTATGATAATTCACAACAACATCCGGAATTTCATCAATATCAGGAATATTCCATGGTTCCGAACCATTGCCGATATAACCATCTGTAAGAAGGATAACCGGAGTCATATATTTAACAGCGATTCGGAAGGCTTCAACTGTCATGTGGAAACAATCGCTTGGAGTTGCGGCGGCCATTACCGGCAGAGGAGATTCACCGTTACGTCCATAAACAGCCTGAAGCAGGTCCGATTGTTCTGTTTTTGTAGGAAGGCCGGTGCTCGGACCACCTCTCTGAACATCAATAATTACTAGCGGAAGCTCGGTAATAATGGCGAGTCCCAATGCCTCGGTTTTAAGCGCGAGTCCCGGACCGCTTGTAGTAGTCACAGCAAGAGAGCCGCCGAATGAAGCGCCTATAGCGGAAGCTATACCGGCTATTTCATCTTCAGCCTGGAATGTTTTCACATTAAAATCTTTGTAGCGGCTCAGGTAATGCAAAATATCGGAAGCGGGAGTGATTGGGTATGATCCCAGGAATAACGGTTTATCCGCTTTTGCGGCAGCGGCAACACAACCGAGAGCTGTGGCTTCATTACCCGAAATATTTCTGTAAATCCCTTTCGGCAGCGCGGCAGGTTTTACTTTATATCTTGTTGTAAAAAGCTGGGTTGCGTCACCATAATAATAGCCGGCTTTCAGGGCTTTTTCATTAGCTTCGATAAGCGCGGGTTTATTTTTAAACTTTTCATTAATCCACTGCCGGGTGGGTTCCAGAGGTCTGTTGTACAGCCAGTACATCATACCAAGCGCGAAGAAGTTTTTGCACCTGTGAACCTCCTTAAGACTAAGCGGGCTTCCCTCCAGAGCATTTTCCGTAAGGGAGGTTATTGGAACAGAATAAACTTTATGACCTGCGAGAGTGTCATCTTCGAGTGGATTTTTTTCGAAGCCGGCCATGTGAAGATTTTTCTGGTCGAATGCGTCAACATTAACAATAATAAGCGCGTCAGGTTTTATCTCTTTTCTTTTGATCTGCAGCGCGGCAGGATTCATTGCGACCAGAACATCCGGCCGGTCTCCCGGTGTATATATATCGGATGAACTGAAATGGAGCTGAAAACCGCTGACGCCGTATAATGTGCCGGCGGGGGCGCGGATCTCAGCCGGGTAATCCGGCAAAGTACTTAAATCGTTACCGACTATCGCGGTTGTGTCACTGAACTGAGAGCCTGTTAACTGCATCCCGTCACCGGAGTCCCCGGCGAAAAGAACAGTAACCTCGTTCAGATTTTTGACTTCTTTTCCGTTTTCTTGTGACATTTCCCCAAACTCAAACAAATTTTATTATGAAATAGTTAATTTTTGTGTACATACGAAAAATAGGAAAACTTTTTAAGTTAACGCAATCCGCATAATTATTTATTAAAAAAAATTATACGGATACGTTGTCCTTTTAGTAAATATAGCAAAATCCACCCAAAAATTAAATTTCTGAGAGGATTTAAGTGCTTTAAATCAAAATTATTTTGCTTTCCCGAGAATTTCGAGAAATTTATCAGCGTCAACAAAACCTGTTAACCTTTCTCTTTCATTACCGTTAGAATCAATTATTATTATCGTAGGCATCCCCACAATGTTGAATTTTTTCCTGATTTTTTCATTTTCTTCTGAGAGTGTTTTTGTCATATCAACTTTGTAAGATGTGTATTTTTTGCTTTCATCAATAACCCGCTGATCTGAAAAAGTCATCGCGTCAAGTTCTTTACACGGTATGCACCAGTCGGCATAAAAATCAATTATCATCATTTCGCCCGAATCAATCGACTTTTCATAGGCGGGGAGTGTAAACTTCTGCCAGTCGGGTGATTTTTTTTCAACCGGCCACAACATCCAGGCAGAAAGCGCTATCAGAACTATTGAAAAAACAATCTTAAATATCCTGAACCCTTTTACATCATTCGCGAGTTTGTCGATAAAACCCAGGTAGATACCCACTCCTATCATATATACAGGAAGTATAAAACCATTGATACTTTTGGGAATGAGAGGCAGAAGGAAATATATTGCCATCCCTATGAGCACAAAACCAAATATATGCTTGACAGCTTCCATCCAGAATCCGGCGCGGGGCAGGTTTTTGATCTTGCCTGAAAAAAGAGCGAGGAAAAGATATGGTGTGCCAAGACCTAAGGCGAGGAAGAAAAACATAAAAAAGCCATAAACGGGATCACCCTTTGCGCCAACATAAGTTACCAGACCAAGAACAAAAGGACCAATACATGGAGCGGCAACAATACCCATTGTAAGCCCCATAAAAAATGCTCCGAATACACCCGACTTTGCTCCCCCGGCTTTCATTACCCATTTATCGGGCATTTTAAATTCGTAAAGCCCGAACATACTAAGAGAGAGCGCTACAAGCACAGCGGCTACAACTATCACCACAACCGGGTTCTGCATCAGTGTTCCGAATACCGAACCGGAAAGTGAAGTGACAACTCCCACAATGGAATAGGTAAGAGCAATTCCGAGGACGTAAAATATCCCGAGTCCGAAAAGTTTTCCGGTGCTCCCTTCACTTTGTCCCCCGAAATAGCCAATGGTAATAGGAATGAGGGGATATACGCAGGGAGTCAGGTTTAACGCCAAACCTCCCAAAAAAACAACCAGGATGCTTATAAAAAGGCCGCTTGATTCCAGGGTTCCGGCAAGGGAATCATCATTATCATCGCTTTCAATTTTTTCAGTCGCGGTAAATTTAATATTACTGAAAACCTCGCTGTTGATCTGGTTGACCGGTGTTTGTGAATTAACGATATTGATTTTTATTTCACCGTCAATTGTTTCGGGGGGCATACATTGTTCTTTACATGCCTGGTAAGTAAAAGAATAGGAAACTGAATATTCACCCGGTTCCACTCCATCCTTTACCTTCAGAACAGCGCCTATGTAGATAGTTCCTTCATAAAGTTCGAGCGGTTCCTCCTGGAATGACAGATTCTTCTTTTCCGCTTCGGGATAAATTATCGAAACCAGTTCAAAATTCGGATTATCAGCAATTTCTATGGCTGTCGGTATCAAAAATTCATCACCGGGATCGTTGGAATTAACATGCCATTCCTCTGCGATTGTAACTTTGAACGCAAGCTTAACTTCACTTCCCTGGTAAACATTATCAAAAGAACTGAAGGCTTCCAGAAAAGCTTTTGACTGAACAGCTTCGAAATCAAACTGGGCAAATAAACTATTGGCCAGAATGCTTATAATAAATAAAAGGAATTTTATTTTCCTCATCAGTAACCTCATGTTGTGATCAAACAGAATTACCGGCTGACTCTGCTGATTATTTCAACCGGTTTTACATGTTTATATTTGGCTTAAATGTATTTTCAATAGTTTCCGGCGGAAATGCTTCCGAATCTCTGTTTGCCTGAAAATTCAACTCGTATTTTATTTCAACAGGATTTGGAGCGGATTCCCCTGTCCTCGCAAGTGTCGCTTCTATATATATTACGCCTCTGTATATTTTAGCGTAAACATCATCATAAAGATTAATCTCTTCACTTTCGGGCCATTTAATTTCATCTATAACAAAATATTTGCCCGGAAAAATATTCAGCTCCGTTTTTCTTATCATAATATCCTCAACCTCGGCGGAGTGAATAAATATATCCTCTTCGACTGTAATACGGAAAAGGAGGGATATACTGTTATCATCTGAGATGAGCTTCTGGAATACTTCCACTTTAAGATGTTCAGATTCCCGGGAAAATTTAGCTGAATTCAGCCCGGGAAAGATTATAAGAATCAACAGAAGAAAAAGAGAAAAACTCAGACGCGGGATATTCAAACTATTTCCTCCATCCCTGCACCATCGGAAAACGTCTTCCATAACCAAAAGCTTTGGTGGATACTCTCAGAACGGGAGCCGCCTGTTTACGCTTGAATTCATTCAGATCCACCAGCCGGAGAACCTTTTTCACAATATCCGGTTCTCCCGTTTTTTCGGCAATTTCTTTTTCCTCCCTGTATTCCTCAAGATACATCCTTAAAATTTTGTCGAGCAGTTCATAAGGCGGAAGTGAATCCTGGTCTGTCTGATCAGGCCGCAGCTCAGCCGACGGAGCCTTAGTGATAATATTTTCCGGAATAATCTCCGAATCCCTGTTGATATAACGGGCCATGCTGTAGACATCAGTTTTATAGACATCCCCGATTACCGCGAGAGCGCCGCACATATCTCCATAAAGGGTGGCATATCCAACTGCTATTTCCGATTTATTTCCTGTTGTACAGAGCATATAATTATGTTTATTCGATAAAGCCATCAGGTATAAACCCCTGATGCGGGATTGAATGTTTTCTTCAGCTACATTTTCGGGCAGCCCTTTAAATGCCGTTTCGAGTGACTCCAGAACTGAGTCGAAAACAGGCTGCACCGAAATTTTATCAGATGAGATGCCAAGATTGCGAATAAGTTTCTCTGAATCGTCAACACTTCCTCTGCTGCTGTATTTCGAGGGCATCATAACCACGTGAACATTTTCGGAGCCAAAAGCTTCTGCCGCGAGATATGTAACAATTGCTGAATCTATTCCGCCGCTCAGTCCGACAATAGCTTTTTTGAATCCTGTTTTATTGGCGTAATCTTTAATTCCGAGGATAAGGGCTTTCGTAACCTCCTCCTCAAAAGAGCCCTCAATATCTTTCAGTGCGGGATATTCCTTCTCAGTGTCGTAAATAAAATAATCGGGCTGGTAGGTTTTACCCATCAGACACAGCCTCCCTTCAGAGTCATAACACATGCTGCCGCCGTCAAAAACGAGGTCTGTCTGGGCGCCGGCGCAGCATACATAAGCGAGGGGAAGCATATCTGTTCTTGTGAGTGTTGATAACATATCGCACCGCTCTTTTCTGCGTCCGTAGGCATAGGGACTCGCGGAAATGTTGAGCAGAAGTGAAGCTCCCTTGTCAACAAGCCTTTGAACCGGATCGGCCATATATCTTCTTTTTTTCCAGTAATCGGCGTCATTCCATATATCTTCGCAGATTGATATCCCAAGTTTCTCCCCTCTGAATTCATGAACATATACTTCCCGCGCCGATTCAAAATAGCGGACTTCATCAAATACATCATAATTGGGAAGCAGTGTTTTATTCTGAATAAACTGTATTTTTCCACCATAACATAAAAGCGCTGAGTTATATATTCCCGTGCCCACCAGATCAAATTCTTCTGTTATCGATCCGAAAAGCAGACCTGTCTCACCTGTCTCGGCGGCTGTTTCTTCAGCGGCTTTTTTTACAGCGTTCCTTAATTCGGCCTTTTCGATCAGATCCTGCGGCGGGTAACCGCAGATTGCCAGTTCGGGAAAGATAGCGATATCCGCCCCATCGGCCACCGCGTCTTTATAACCCTTCAATATCTTTTTTTTATTTCCTTCAACATCCCCGATCACCGGATTGATCTGGCAAAGCGCAATTTTCATTTTCTTCTACACCATTATTTTTTTAATTTTGAAAAATAGTCAAGTCATTTTTTTATTGCAATGGCTGAATATAGGATTCTTTTACTAAAATAAACTTTATAGTCTAAAATATTATTGAAACAATCTGGTTAACCTTATGAAAAAACTTACATTTACACTGCTTCTGACTTTAATTCTTTCCCTAAAACTTTTTTCCCAGGATACACTATTTTTTAAAGCTGACTATCTGCCGGCGGTAGATACCGTTCTGGTCTTCACTCCTGAAGGATATTCTTCAGATAATGATCCTCTCCCGGTTGTTTATCTTCTTCACGGCTGGGCTGGCAGTTATAAACAATGGCCCAAAAATTCCCCCCTTCAGGAATATGCCGATTTTTATAATATGATTCTGGTTTGCCCCGATGGTTTTTATGACGGCTGGTATTTTGATAATCCCTTCAGACCTGAAATACAATTTGAAAAATTTTTCTGGAACGATCTGGCTCCCGAAATTGATTCAAAGTATAATATCAATCCTCAGTTCCGTTTTATTACCGGACTCAGTATGGGTGGTCACGGCGCGGTTACCCTCTTCCTGAAAAATCCCTCTTATTTCCTCAGCGCGGGAAGCACAAGCGGAATTCTCGACATCACAAAATTTACCGACAGATGGGCTTTAAAGGCCGGACTCGGTGAATATTCGGAATATCCTGAGAACTGGAAGAATAATTCGGCGATTTATTTGCTTGAAAATCTTGAGGGATTTGATAAAACTATCTTTTTCGATTGCGGAACCGAAGATTTCGCTTTCGATGTAAACCACGCCTTCTTCCAAAAATGCCGCGAACTGAAAATAAAAGCCCAGTTCACAGCCCGCCCCGGAAAACATTCCCACGATTACTGGCGCGCATCCTTACCTCATCATCTTGATTACTTTAAACAATTAATAATTAATAATTAATAATGTATAATGTATAATTAACGACAACGGTCTCTAAATGAAAAGAAATGTCGTCAAGGAAAAATCATTTGAATTTGCCGTGATTATTGTCAGGTTATGCAGGCAAATGGTTGAATCACAAAAGGAGTATATCATTTCTAAACAGATTCTAAAATCCGGCACTGCGATCGGCGCTTTAATTCGTGAATCTGAATATGCGGAATCAAAAGCCGACTTCATTCACAAGTTGTCAATTTCTCTTAAAGAAGCGAATGAAACAAAATATTGGCTGGAATTATTAAAAGAAACAGATTATATCAACCCTGACAATTTCAAAATAATCAATTCCAAATTGGATGAATTACTAAAATTACTCACAAGCATAATCAACACTTCAAAATCAAAAACATAATTATTCATTATTAATTATTCATTATTCATTAATTAAACGCATTACGAAGAATTTCCTCCTGCGATTTAACATGCGCTTTATATGAACCTGAAGAGGGACTGGGGGATTCTTCCCTCCCGATATATTTGATTCTTTTTCTCGCGGGCATCATATCGATAAAATAGGGGAAGAGGAAACTCCAGGCGCCCATATTTTTCGGTTCTTCCTGTACCCAGAAAAACTTGCTGCTGTTAGTGTAGGTTTTCAGAAGATCAGAAAGATATTTCACATCAAGGGGATAATACTGTTCAATTCTTATTATCGCCGTATCTTTAATATCATTCATCTCCCGGTGACGCTGAAGATCATAATATATTTTGCCGCTGGTTAAAACCACCCTTTTAACTGATGATTTATCTTCAATAAAACTATCATCAATAATCTCAAAGAATTTGCCATCTGTAAATTCATTAATCCTTGAACGCGCGGCTGGAAGACGAAGCAGACTTTTGGGTGTCATAACAATTAATGGTTTTTCCACCCGCCCGTGAATCTGTCTGCGCAGCAGGTGAAAATACTGGGCCGGAGTGGTGGGATTACACACAAACATATTATCTTCCGCGCAGAGAATAAGGAATCTCTCCAGCCTCGCGCTGCTGTGTTCCGGTCCCTGCCCCTCCTGTCCGTGAGGCAAAAGGAGAACCATATTATTAGGAAGCTGCCATTTCGCCATTGAAGCGGCAATAAAATTATCGATAATAATCTGCGCGCCGTTGGCAAAATCGCCAAACTGAGCCTCCCATAATACCAGCGCCAATGGATCGGCAATGCTGTATCCAAACTCAAATCCCAGCACCGCGGCTTCGGAAAGAAAACTATCGAGCGGCTCGAGCATAGCCTGATCTTGCGAAATAAAGTTGTGGGGAATTACTTCCTGACCTGTATGGATATCTGAAAGGATCAGATGCCTCTGGCTGAAAGTGCCCCTCGCGCTGTCCTGCCCGCTAAGTCTGACAGGAACACCTTCTTCCAGCAGTGTTCCAAAAGCTAATGATTCGCCGAAAGCCCAGTCAATATGAGCGTTGCCTGTAAGAAGCTCTTTACGTTTCGCGATATGTTTTTTCAATTTCGGATTAAGTGAAAAATCATCGGGGAAAGAGGTTATACCCTTAACAACTTCACTGAGTTTTTCAAATGAAACTGCCGTTTCTTTTTTCACCATTGCCTTTTCATAAAGTTCTTCAGAATAAGCGAGCGGACGATCGGGAACAAACTTCGCGGTCCTTTTCTTCGACTTTTTCAGTGATTTTTCCAGAGTATCATAAACAGTCTTATCCATTTTATCTATTTCATCACGGGTCAGTATTCCCTTCGATTCAAGGTAATCGGAATAAATCATCTTGACAGAAGGATGAGCTTTTATAGCCTTGTACATGACCGGCTGTGTATAAACCGGGTCATCCCCTTCATTATGGCCGTGGCGGCGGTATCCGATAATATCAATAACAACATCTTTGTTAAATTCCTGCCGGTACATAAAAGCGAGCTGCGTTATCCAGACAGCCGCTTCCGGATCATCCCCGTTTACATGAAATATCGGAGCCTGAACCATTTTTGCCACATCGGTCGCGTAGGGAGATGAACGGGCGTCTTCCGGTGTGGTAGTAAAACCTATCTGGTTATTAATTATTATATGTACCGTTCCTCCGGTCCGGTATCCTTTCAATTGTGAAAGGTTCAGTGTTTCAGCAACTACTCCCTGTCCGGCAAAAGCGGCGTCACCGTGAAGAAGAACAGAGACAACCGAATTTCTCTCCTTATCCCCGTTGCGTGTCTGTTTTGCCCTTACCACCCCTTCCACAACAGGATTCACCCATTCAAGGTGACTTGGATTAGGAGCAATCGAAACTTTAATCTCCTTACCCCCTTCAGTTTCATAACTTCCGGTGGCTCCGAGGTGATATTTCACATCCCCGGTGCCCTGTGGTTTATCGGTTTCATATTCATCTTCAAATTCTGAAAAAATGTTTTCATACTTTTTACCGATAATATTGGAAAGCACATTGAGCCTCCCCCTGTGAGCCATTCCCAGGTATACTTCCGGAAAAGAAGCTTCAGCGGCCATACCGAGCAGGGTGTCAAGCACCGGAATTATAGTCTCGTTGCCTTCGAGTGAAAATCTTTTATGTCCCACAAATTTTGTATGAAGAAAGTGTTCGAACGCTTCAGCGATTATAAGTTTTTCCATTATTCTTTTTCTGCGCGCTTCGGTAAATACAGGAGCGTTCCTTACCGGTTCCATATTTCTCTGCAGCCACCTTTTCTCCTGCTGCTCCTGAATATGCATATACTCCACACCAATTTTACCGCAATATGTAGCTCTCAGGGTATCCAGAATTTCACGCAATGTTCCGGTATCCATTCCCTGCAGACTACCGGTTATAAAATAGCGGTCGTAATCCCAGATAGAAAAATCATAATTGGCCGGATCAAGCTCGGCATGGTAAGGCGCTGTTTTGGAAAGAGGGTTCAGGTCGGCGAGCAGGTGGCCCCTGACCCTGTACATATTTATCATCTGAAGGATTCTGGCCTGCTTTTCAATTTTCTCCCTGTCCTTTACGTAGTTCTCTCTCTTTGTTGAAACATCGATCCCCCACATAACAGGTTTTTGAGGTATTTCGAAATCTTCAAATAACCGTGTGTAAAAATCATCATTGCCGAGAAGCAATTCATCCAGTCTTTTCAGAAATTCTCCCGATTCTGCTCCCTGGATTATCCTGTGATCATATGTGCTGGTGATATTCATTACTTTACCCACCCCGAAAGCTGCAAGCGAACTCTCATGCATCGCTTTAAATTCGGCGGGATAGTCAATAGCGCCGATAGCGATAATCGCTCCCTGCCCTGTCATCAATCGCGGATTAGAGGATACCGTTCCTATACCGCCGGGATTGGTAAGGGTAAGAGTAGTCCCCTGGAAATCGGCAGGTTCAATTCTTCCCGATTTCGCTTTTTTAATAAGAGTATTATAGGATTCACAAAACTGCCTGAAATTCATTGTCTCAGCTTTTTTAATATTAGGCACAATCAGGGTGCGCATGCCATCCTTGCGTGTATTATCCACCGCGATGCCGAGATTGATATGTTTTTTCCTGATTATATGAGGTTTGTCATCAATAACGGCAAATGAATTATTCACATTGGAATAATCCTTTATCGCCAGTACGATGGCATAAGCTACAAAATGAGTAAATGAAAGTTTTCCAAAACCTGTTCTGATAAGATGCTGGTTAATTATCCGCCTGTTCTCCTCCAGCAGCTTCATCGAAACGGCCCTGAGTGATGTGGCTATTGGCATGGTGAGAGAGTTATCCATGTTTTCGATGATCTTCGCCCCCACTCCTGTTATGACCGCGGGTTCATCATCTCCCGATACTTCAAACTTAAGGGCCGGTTTTTGAACAGCTTTACTCGCCGCCGGTTTTATCTTATCCGAACCGTTTTTAGTAAGTTTATCAAAATAATTTTTCCAGTAATCTGTTACACTTTCACTATCTTCCAGATATTTTTCAAGAAGATCGGCGACAAATCCGAAATTATAACCAAAGTGATCAAATAAATCTTTGTGATATTTTGATGTTATACTCTCTTCCATTTTTAATCCTGTTATTCTCTTTTTCCGGAATGATAATGGTTCCGGCTGTTTTTATTTTCGGTTTTATTAAGACAGGTTAACTTATATAGCCTGCCTTTGTTACATTTGAGAAACAATATAGGATTTAGGAAGGTTCATAAAAAATTAACATTCGTAAAGAGCTCCGGTTATTTGCGGAGTCATCATCTTTTTTTTTCGATACCCATTCGTAGGACAGAATTGCATTCTGTCCTCTTTTCGCGATATGACAATCTCTCATTGCCCCCAAACTAAAAAAAACGGACAGATTTATAAACCTGTCCTACAGAAAATTCGATAGTTGTTGAGGTTATCCGACCTTTTGAGGCGCTGTTGTTAAATTAATACTAAATGTCAGCCGAATAACCACGCGCAGCCTTCGAAGAAGGGGGCCCGTGGAGGAGACCAGGAAAAAACGATACTTCATCGAATGATATTGAACCGGTTCTTAAGTTAACAACAGTATACATGGAGGTGAACAGGCCCCAGGGGGATAAACTGGAAAGCCTGTCTACCGAAAAAATTTTTTTATATTTTCTCTTCATTCAGTCTCCTTTTTAACTCTTCGATAATCTTATCTTTTTCCTCTATGGTTTTCTCATTTGCCCGAATAGTTCTCTTGTTTTCTTCAATCAGCTCATCCTTTTTCGCTATTTTTCTCTCCATATCTTCCAGCTCTTCAAGTATCTCATCCTCAAGGTCCATTGTGTCTCTTACTTTTGCTTCGGCTATCGCACGCTGTAACCGCCTTATTACTGAATGGTACTTTTCAGGAAAATCTTCTTCTCTTATATTAAGCACGTGATTATTAGAACGGTATTCACCCTGGTCAAATATACTCAGAAGCATTTCAAGTTCATTTCTTCGTTTTTCCTTTAATTTTGGTATCTGGATAACATAACTGTCATGAGTAAGGCTTTCAATAAATTCTTCTTTTTCCTTTAACTCCTCTCCCGTTGCCATATCATAATAATTCCTTTTTACTTTTATCACGGGAGCTTCAGTATGTTTCAGGCTGTGCCCCAGGAAATACATGCTTATTATCGGCAGCGCGTATTTTACACCTTCTTCTTCAACATACATATTATTTGGGTCGGCATATTGGCTTCCCAGGTATTTCCTGAAACGCATTATATCTGTATGGTATTTTGCTTTTTGTATCTCAATTATTACCAGCCTGTGACCACCCCCGGCCGTTTTTATCTTTGCCGAAAAATCCATACGGTAAACTGTAAGAGTAGATTTTTCCGTCTCAGTTCTCACTTCCTTCGGACGGTATTCAAGCTCAATAATTTCTTCTTCAAGAATTGCCGAGAGGAATATCTTCGCTACCTTGTTGTCATCCAAAAGGTATTTGAATACCACATCATATATAGGATTGGCAATCTGTATCATTTTTCCTCCTTAATAAATACACCCTAATTTAATAAAATTTTCGCAAATTGATAGTAGTTATTAACATAACAATTTAAGATGCGAAACTCTCCGATTTTTTCTGTTTTTCCAAGATAATCCACCGTAGTCCTCCCCCGTCTTCAAAGAAGAACACTTTGAATCCACCCCCTCCGGCGGGGGACATTGGGAAAATCCAGGCAGTCGATAATGTCCCCCTTCGGAGGGGGTGGCAATGAAGCGTCTTTCTTCAATGACGGGGGAGGACTAACCTCGCGCAACACGCCAACAGCTTCATTTCGCAAATCATCTTTGTAACCGTTCCAATTTTTTCGGTTTTTTCCCGGGATGGTCTACCGTAGTCCTCCCCCGTCGACAAAGAAAAGCACTTTGTCGCCACCCCCTCTGGAGGGGGACAAAAAGCCTGTCAACCTGGAGTTGCAGATGTCCCCCGCCGGAGGGGGTGGATTCTGGCCGCTTTTTGCCAGAAGACGGGGGAGGATACCACCTTGAGCAACACGCCAAAGGCTTCATTTCGTTAAACACCAATTACACCACTCCAATTTTTTCTCTTTTCCCGAGGCAGTACACCGTGGTCCTCCTCCGTCTCCAAAGAAAAGCACTTTGGAGCCACCTCCTCCGAAGGAGGATAATAGTTAGAAATCCCTGGCAGTCGACAATTTCACCCTACAAACCCTCTCCCGATATATGAAGGCATAAATTCATAATTCACCATTCATAATTCACCATTCATAATTCACCATTCATAATTATCTTCACCTCCTTGTTGTCATCCAAAAGATATTTGAATACCACATCATATATGGGATTGGCAATCTGTATCATTTTTCCTCCTTAATAAATATACCCTAATTTAATAATTTTTTTGAAAACTTATTTTATTTATGAGGTGACAGGTAAAGAACAACTTTTAACTTTAGCATAACATCTCCTTTGATATGGATACAACGGACAGATTTATGAACCTGTGCAACAGAAAATTCGATAGATATTGAGGTTATCCGACCTTTTGAGGCGCTGCTGTTAAATTAATACTAAATGTCAGCCGAATAACCACGCGCAGCCTTCGAAGAAGGCGGCCTGTGGAGGAGACCAGGGGAAAAACGATACTTCGTCGATTGATAGCGAACCGGTTCTTAAGTTAACAACAACATGGGGTTGGACAGGCTCCTGAGGGACAGGCCACAAGAGGATAAACTGGAAAGCCTGGTCTACCGAAAAAATGCGAAACTCTCGAAAGGCCCGTTCGGTTTTAACAGATTCAGCAACTAACGGAAAATTTTTCCAATTCACAATTCGTTATTCTTATACGAAGCATATTTTCCTGATATTTGTTTTTATCTCTTTTATCCTGCCTTTTCCAAAAAGAATTTTTGCCGGGTTGAAAAAATAAAATTGTTTATTCCTGCCGCGAATAATATTTTATTCTTATTTTCTCTAATTTCACGCTGCTGAAAATAAGCGATCTATTTGCTAAAGGAGTAAAAACAGCAGCAAAAATATATAATAAAGGTGGAGATAGGATTTTAGCAATTGCATTTTTTCCCTTTCATCTCTATTTTTGTTATTTAAATTTTTTCTAATACCAGAAATATCGGAGGAAAATTCTATAATGGGTATGATGACCAAGATGAGGAGCCTCGCTCCCTGGTTCATTATTACGGTTGGCGGATTATTTGTTCTTTTTATGGTTCTATCTGACTCGAAAGTAACGCAGCTATTAGGACAGAGAAGTAATGTGATCGGATCAATCGATGGTGAAGATATAACTTATCAGCAATTCGCGAGCTATCTGGAAAGAGCGCTTGAAAACCAGAGACAGCAAACCGGACGGGATATTGATGAATCACAGATGGACGCGTTCCGTGAACAGGTATGGGACCTGTTGATAGGACAAAAGATTCTTGAATCCAAGATCAGGGAATATAATATCACTATTTCTGATGATGAAATAAGGGAAGCTATCCTGGGACCAAACCCTCCGGCATTCCTGAAACAAAATTTTATCGATTCAACAGGACAATTTAACCGCGCTCTTTATGATCAGGCAATCATGGACCCCCGCAACAGGGATATTATGATTCAGGCCGAAGCCCTGGTTCGTGATCAGAAAGTCCGTGAAAAAATGCAGAGTTATGTCAGCGCCGCGGTATTTGTTTCCGAAAATGAGCTTCAAAGAAGCTTCATGGAAAAAAATATTAAAATGAACGCCGACTATGTTTTTATTGATGTAAATCAGATTAAAAATGAAGATGTCAATCTGACTGAGGATATGTATAAAAAATATTACGATGAAAATCCGCAGAAATTTAAAGTTGACGCTCAGCGTAAAGTAAAATATGTTCTTTTCAGGAAAGAGCCTTCCAAATATGATTCAACAGGGATCAAAAATAATCTGCTTGCTCTCGCCGCAGATCTTAAGGCCGATTCTTCAAGCTTTAAAACCTACGTTGATATTTATTCCGATATTCCATGGTCGCGCGACACATTAACTTTTGATCTGCTTGATGACGCCTCGAAGGATGCTTTAAGCAAAGCGGAAGAAAATGATCTTGTCGGACCGGTTTTAACACCCCAGGGATATATACTCTATAAATTTAATGAAAAAGTTAAAGCCGATAAGGAACTGGTCAGAGCTTCACATATTCTTATCAAGAGCACTCCCGAAACCGATGATGAAGCAAAAGATAAAGCCAATAAACTTTATAACCAACTCAAGGCAGGATCGGACTTCGCGACTCTCGCAAAAGAAAATTCCGAAGACCCCGGCAGCGGTATGAAAGGGGGCGATCTCGGATGGTTCGGTAAAGGCCAGATGGTAAAGGAATTTGAGAACGCCTGTTTCAGAGGTAAAATAGATGTGGTTCAGAAACCGGTAAAAACCAGTTATGGTTATCATATCATTAAAGTTACCGGTAAATCGAAGAGCGCCTATGTTGTAGAAAAAATCACCAATAAAATTGTTCCTTCAGCGACTACGGTTGATAAGTTATACAACAAAGCAAAAGATTTTTCATACCTGGCCGATAACAACGGTTTTGACGCCGCGGCTGAAGAAATGGGACTCAAAGTACTCGAGTCACGCCCCTTCAAAGAAGACGCGACAAATATACCGGGTGTGGGCGCTAATTCATCCCTCAGAAATTTTGTCTTCCAGAACAGTGTGGGAACCGTCAGTGATGTTTATCGTGTCGCGGTAGGTTACACTGTTGTTGAAATAGCTGAAAAACTTCCCGCCGGAACCAGGCCTTATGAAGATATCAAAGCCATGGCTGTTAATAATGTCAATAGAGAAGTGAAGATGGAAAAAGCCCTCTCTATCGCTGCTGATATTAAAACGAAAATCGGGGATTCAGGCGATCTTGAAAAAGCAAAAGAAGTTTTTGCGGAAGCGAAAGTGGCCACAGCTACAGGATTCACCGCTTCCGGCAACATCTCGGGCATTGGCGTTGATAATGCTTTTGGTGATTTCGCGCTGAACGCGGAGCTTAATAAACTCTCCGAACCTGTTCATGGTAAACGGGGCGCCTTTTTGATTAATGTCACCTCAAGAACAGCCTTCGACACAACCTCTTACAACCTGCAGAAAAACCTTACTCGCAACCAGATTCTTCAGCAGAGAAAAAATAAATTCTTTAATGAATGGCTGGAATCTCTGAAAGAGGATGCCGATATTGAAGATAACAGGCATATGTTCTACAGATAAATAAATTTGGTACCGAAAAAAGCCGTGAAAAATTTTTCACGGCTTTTTTTTTATACTTTTTCTTATTAAAATATTTATTATCTTTTTTCCATGATAAAAAAGTTCTTCATTAATATTACCCTGCTTCTCCTGACCACTTTCAGCATTCTTTCAGCGCAATACAAAGAATCAGGCTTCGGACTGGCCCTGGGAGTAAACTATACGACCACATCACGTATGTTTTATTTTCCAAACTCCGATGATAAGTTTCTTCGCAATGAATATACCCCGATGGATGATATTTCAGGTTACCAGATCGATTTAAGATACCGCCTGACTGATCAGATTATCCTCGGCGCGAGTGTCGAATACGCGAAAAAAACCAGGGATGGATATGAAATAACCGTTCAGTCACCTACCGGGATTAAAACTCTCGAAGTCGATGAAGGCTATCTTTTTATTCCTCTTGAACTCTCCATATATTATTTCCTTCCTTTTTCTACTGAAAGATTTAAATTTTATATGGGGGGCGGCATGGGATTTTATCTCGGCAATCATGTGAGGGATATCGGCGATGTTTATGTGGAAACAGAAAAACGGGAAACTAATTATGGCATTCATGTAGCAACAGGCATGGAATTTATGGCGACAGACTTTTTATCTGTTCGGGGTGAAATGAGATTCAGGGACGCTGAATTTGAATTGCTCAATAAATATAATAAACAGGGTATAAACCTTGGCGATGAGTTTTATTACATCCCTTCACAAACCTTCGAATCAAAAATCAATCTTGACGGAGCCATCTTTTCACTCAGCCTCGTCTGGCAATTCTCTTTATAATTCCAAAGCTTTTTAAGCCAGCGCCAAAAGAAATTGTTAAAGAAATCATCATAAACTGGCAGCGTCAGAATCGAAAGATAACAGATTAACCCGAAAAAAGTCCTCCCCCGTCTCCAAAGAAAGACACTTTGGATCCACCCCCTCTGCCACTGGCATCCCCATGGGGCGAAGGGGGAAATTTATCGACAAATCAGAGCATTCAAAATGTCCCCCTTTGGAGGGAGTGGCCTTCGGTCGTCTATTGCCGGAGGTCGGGGGGAGGACCCACCCCGAGTAACCACAAAACTTTATAATTGTTAGAAAAACCTGGCCATTTTGCGTAGAATTTAACTGCTAACGGAATAAATTCATTCAGCATCCATCAAGAAAAGTCCGCCGTAATATCGCGCGTTTGAATAAGGTTAATAAGGTTTAGTTTGATCGGATGGTTTTCTATTCTACTAAGGTTAAAAAATAAAGAATAAGTTTTTTTGAGTTTTTTCGTGGGATTTGGTGTTTTGGTGATTTAGTGGCTTTTCTTCAGCCTCAATCTGCGAAATCTGCGGTAGTTTTTATAGTTTAATCCCTGTAATCCCGTTTGATATTTTAATCGCGCTCTCAATTTCCCCCGCAAAAAAGTAAACCACAATGAAAATAGTGTTTATTTACTCTGAATGTATTATTTTAACAGAAACAAATAACATACTATAACAGGATGAACAAACTTATTTACCTTGCCGGATTTATGACGAGCGGTAAAAGCACTATCGGGCCGATACTGGCTAATGTGCTGGGCTGGAATTTTTTTGATCTGGACGCGGAAATTGAAAAACTTGAGCAAAGCAGCGTTGTGGAAATATTTCAAAACTCGGGTGAGGAATATTTCAGGTCTGTTGAAACTTCCACCCTCAGAAAATTCTCCCAAATGGATAAAGTGGTGATTTCACTGGGGGGCGGCACTCTTACAAGTGAACAAAACCTGGAGATAATAAAAAGCTCAGGCAAAATGGTTTATTTACATGTAAACGCCGAAAACATTTATAAGAGAATAAAAAATAAAATCGACCGCCCCCTGTTCAGGGAAATGGTACTGGAAGAATCACCGAAAGAACATTTTATTGAAAAAATTGAGAAGTACCTAAAAGAAAGAGAAAAATATTACCTTCAGGCTGATATCATTCTTGATACCGATCAGGAAAGAGTGGGAATAACTGTAGACAAACTGGCAAAAGAGATAAACAGAATAATAAATGGAACAACTAAATTTTAAGATCAGCAACAGAACTATCTCCGTTTATCTCGGGAAAAACAGTTTTTTTAATCTTTACAGCCTGGCATCCCCCGATAAAAATTATTCAAAGTATTTTTTTATTATTGATGAAAAAATATTGATTTTCCATGCTGAAAAGATTTCAGAAGTTATATCCCGCATTGATAACGCAAGCGTTTTTCCTCTAAAAAGCGTTTCTGAAAAGAATAAAAATATTAATACAGTTGAAAATTTATATACCTGGCTGCTTGAAAAAGGAGCTGACAGAAAATCGATAATAATTGCGATTGGCGGAGGTATATCAGGCGATATCGCCGGTTTTGCGGCTTCCACTTTTATGAGAGGTATCGATTTTGTGAATGTTCCGACAACTCTTCTTTCTATGGCCGATTCAGCGCTCGGTGGCAAAACCGGCGTTAACTTTGGCGGAACGAAAAATATTATCGGAAGTTTTTTTCATCCGCGGTTTATTTTAATTGATCCCGATTTCCTGAGCGCTCTTGATGAGAAACAATATCTGAGCGGAATGGGAGAAATTCTAAAATATTGCTACATAGCCGACAACCAATTCCTGGAGCGGTTTTTGAGGAATGAGGCGGAAATTTATAACAGGTCTTCCGATGCTCTTAGTGAAATAATATTACAATCGGTACAATTAAAAGGAAATGTAGTGGAATATGACCCGGTTGAAACTTCATTAAGGAAAATTTTGAATTTCGGACACACCTGGGGACACGCTATTGAATCCGCTTCCGATTTTAAAATTGATCATGGTATTGCCGTCGCGGCCGGATTAGCGGCAGACCTGTTTCTATCAGGTTTATATAATAACATGACTGATAAAAATTTATTCACTCCGTTAAAAACATTCTTCGCGAAAGCGCCAATTGAACTCCCCCCTTTTGAGATTGTTTACCGGTTTATGCAAAAAGATAAAAAAAACCGCGGCGATAAAATTTTGTCCGTATTATTAATCAAACCTGGTGAATTGCTGGTTGATTTCGAGATTGAATACTCTTTTGCTGAAAAGGCTTACACACTGGCGAAAAAATTTATTGAAGGAGGAAAATCTTTTTGAAAACAAATCTCCTTATCCTCTTATTTTCACTTATATTTTCAGTAATCATTTCCGCGCAACCCCAAAGAGAAACCCGGGCGGTCTGGGTAGCGACAAATTTCAGACTCGACTGGCCTCCTCCTGTTTTTGATCAGGATATTCAAAAAGAAACGCTTGACAATCTGTTTCGTTCAATCAAAGAAAAACATTTGAATACAGTCTATTTCCAGGTTAGAAGCAGCGGCACAGTCCTCTATAATTCCGATATAGAGCTATATTCCCCTTATATAACCGGCCGGCCCGGAGTAAAAGGTGATTATGATCCCGCGGAATACGCGATTTCGCTGGCAAGAAAATATGGACTGGAAATCCATGCCTGGGTAAACGTGATGAGATGTTTTGCCGGGAGTGATAAAACGATATTTGATGATCCGGGTTTTATAATAAATACCAATCCCTCCTGGGTGAAAAAGTTTGAAGAAAACGGGAAAACAACCTGGTGGTTTGATCCGGGTAATCCTGATGTCCGTAATTATCTGACTGCTCTTTTTACGGAACTTGCAGCAAATTATGACTTCGACGGCTTACATCTCGATTTTATGCGTTACCCCGGAAAACAATTTAATGATCTCTATTCCAGAAGAGCTTATAACTCCGGGGGCAATGTAGATGACTGGCGGCGCGAAAATATAACATCATTTCTTGGCGGCCTTTATAATGAGATTAAAATAATTAAACCTGATATGCAGATAGGAGTGACGCCTATTGGCATATATAAAAATTACAAGGGTTTTTTCGGACTTGAGGGCTACCATGATGTTTATCAGGATTCCAGAGAGTGGATAAAAAGAGGTATTGTTGATTACCTTGTGCCTCAGATCTACTGGGGGTATGAGGGACATCCAAAATTTGAGATTCTGGCCAGCGACTGGGTAGAAAATTCTGGTGGAATAAAAATAATAACAGGAATCGCCTCATATAAACCTGAAGTAAAACCCTATACTGAAAGATTGATAAATTTCAGCCGAAAAATAAATGCCGACGGAGTAGCCTTCTTTCGGTGGGGCAATATCAAAGAGCAGAAATTTAATTCCTTCCCCGAAATCACATATCCGGCGAGCGCTGTTGCGACCCTTTCCGATGAACTGATTCCACCTGTAAACTTTAAAACGGTGTTATCCCCTTCGGATAATACAAGAGTAAGATTAAGCTGGGAAAACTCCGATTTGCTTAGCTCACGAAAATCTGAATATGTAACAATATATGAATCGGGTAAGAATGGAGAAGAACACATAGTTGATATTGTAAACTCCGAAAATAACTCCGCCGAAATAAATATTGACCCTCCCGATAAAGTCATATATACATTTAAGCTAAAAGCTGTTGATAAAAACTGGCGGGAAAGCCGCGGCGAATCAAACAGCGCGAAGCTGGAAATCACTCCGCTTTCGAAGATGACCCGCTACCTCGCTCCTTCGGGGAATCCATTGCTGATAAGAAAAAACGGCAACAAATATTCATTACTTCTCTTTTCACCCGCTAAAGATTCTCTGAACATCTTTATTAAAGTTTTATCGGAAGAAATAAAACTGCAGAGAGAGATAAAATATGGCTATAACCGCATCGATCTGCCTTTATTAAGTGAAGCTCCGTCAGGTATAACACTTCGTTATACTTCTTCAGGCAAAAAGATGGAATTAAATTCAGGATCATAAAACGACATTCTTATATATTTTTCCCACAGGTGGAAAAAAGATTTTTAATTTTGAAAATCTTTTACCTAATTTAGTGTGATAAAAATACTCTTTTGTTCTATATTTTCACAAAACAGGACATTACTGCTATTAAGAATTTAATAATCAATCCCAACTTGTGGCATTATATATGCTGCTAAATCCATTAATCAAAATGTTTAATCACAAATTCTGATTATAATATGAGCATATTCAAAAAAGACAAAACCTTTAAAGGTGGAGTTCACCCCAATGAATTTAAGGAACTGACAGAACGCCTTGCTTTTGAGATTATGCCCAACCCTAAAAAAGTTCTCCTTCCACTTTCACAACATATCGGCAAACCGGCTAAACCCCTCGTTAAAAAAGGGAGTGAAGTTAAGGCTGGTGAAGTTATCGCCGAAGCGGAAGGTTTTATATCCTCACCTGTCCATAGTACCGTATCGGGGAAAGTTTCTAAAATCAATAAAGAAACAAATGTTAGCGGTTTCCCCAAAGATACCATATTAATTGACGCCAACGAGGAAAATGAACTTGTTACCATGGAACCGCTGGACCCGGAAACTATTACTCCGGACCAGATAAGAGACAGGGTAAGGCAGGCTGGTATCGTCGGTCAGGGAGGCGCCGCGTTCCCGACTTTCGTTAAGCTGACTCCACCAAAAGACAAAGAGATCGATTGGGTCATTTTAAATGGTTGTGAATGTGAACCTTATCTTACCAGAGATGATCGTTACATGATCGAACGAGCTGATGATGTAGTAACCGGACTAAAACTTATAATGAAAGCCCTCGGTATTGCCCAGGGAGCCATAGGTATTGAAAATAACAAACCTGAAGCGATTGAAATAATGAAAGAAGCCGCCGCGAAATCGGAAGGCATTTCAGTTGTTGTTGTCGAAACCAAATATCCCCAGGGCGCTGAAAAAATGCTTATCAAAGCTGCCGTTGGAAGAGAAGTGCCTCCCGGAAAACTTCCTTTTGATGTGGGAGTAGTTATTCAGAATATCGGAACAGCGATTGCGATTTTTGATTCAATTGTAAAAGGTGAACCTGAGATCACCGCTGCCCTTACTGTTTCCGGCGGCGGAATTAATCAGCCGAAAAATCTTATTGTAAGAGTTGGCACACCACTTTCCGATATTATTGAGTTTTGTGGCGGAGTAAATGACAAAGCAAAAAAAGTTGTTGTCGGAGGCCCCATGATGGGTGTGGCGCAATATGATTTTGCCGCTCCGGTAATGAAAGCCACCTCAGGCCTTCTCGTACTGACCGAAGAAGAAATTAATCAGCACGAAGAAACTCCGTGTCTTAATTGCGGAATGTGTGTCGGCGTATGTCCGCTGGGCCTTAATCCGAGCAAACTCGCGAAACATTCCAAATTAGATCGCCTGGAAGATGCCGAAAATCTTGGCATTACAGTTTGCATGGAGTGTGGAACCTGCACCTATACATGTCCTGCCAATATTCCCCTGGTTCAGTGGATAAGGCTGGGAAAACAAAAAGTGCTTCAGTTACAGAGAGAAAGAAAAACAGACTAAACTAAATTACGAAAAGGAATAAACCAGAAAATTATATGGCTACAGTTACAGCAAATCCTACATACAGGCTAGACCTTACAAGTTCGCCTCATGTACACTCGAAATGGTCGACCAAACAGGCTATGTGGCTGGTTATATATGCGATGATACCCGCGGCTGTTGCCGCCGTAATATTCTTCGGCATATATCAGCTTCTTGTTATTATGGTCAGTGTTGGTTTCGCTGTCGGTACAGAAGCAGCGATTAAGACTATCCGAAAAAGACCTGTTACGATTACCGATGGAAGCGGAATTATCACCGGTCTTCTTTTAGCTTTAATTCTGCCTCCAAATTTTTCCCTTGTCTTCACAGCCCTCGGAGCTATCGTCGCGATTGCCCTGGGTAAAGAAATTTTTGGCGGACTTGGTTACAATATCTTTAATCCTGCCCTTGTCGGCAGAGCATTTCTTCAGGCAGCCTTTCCGGTTCATATGACCACATGGACAAATCCTTCATTTGTCACCGACTCGGTCACTTCAGCCACTCCGCTGGCCGCTATGAAATTTGACGGAGCGTCGACCAGCCTCTCCGCTATGTTCCTCGGGAACACCGGCGGATGTCTTGGTGAAACCTCCACCCTCGCCGTTCTCGCAGGAGGATTGTTCCTCCTCGGAATGGGTGTTATTAACTGGAGAATACCACTTTCAATGTTTTTGGGAGCTTTTATTTTTGGAGGTCTGTTCTGGCTGATCGATTCTTCCATTTATCCCACACCTCTTTTTCATCTGATGGCAGGCGGCTTTATGATTGGCGCTTTCTTTATGGCCACAGACTGGGTAAGCAGCCCGATAACTCCAAAGGGTATGTGGATTTTCGGAATCGGAATCGGTTTTGTCGTCGTTCTTATCAGGCTTTTTGGCGGACTACCGGAAGGGGTTATGTACGCGATTCTTTTCATGAACGCTTTTGTGCCTCTGATAAATAAATATACCCAACCCAGAATTTTCGGGGAGGCAAAATGAAAATAATAATTCACATGCTCGCAACTCTGACTATTATCGGTATTCTTTCGGGAGGGCTTTTATCTCAGTTAAACGGATGGGCCGCTCCGAAAATAAAAAAACATAAGGAAGCCGAAACAGCCGCGGCCATTCTTGTGGTTCAGCCCGATAAAGTAAGTCAGCAGAAAATTGAAAACATCCCTTTTGAAGCCTATAAAGTATTCGATAAAGAGAATCAGTTTATAGGATATGCCATGGTTTATGAAGGCAACGGCTTCCAGGGTAAAATAAGACTAATGGCAGGCGTCAATAAAGATGTAAGCAAAATTACCGGTATAAAAGTGCTCGAACATTCGGAAACTCCCGGTCTCGGTGATAAAATAACCGGTGAATGGTTTACAGGTGAATTTAGCAACCTGACCTGCGCGCCGCAGATCGACTGGGTTAAAGGAACGCCTCCTTCGAAAGAAAATGAGATTCAGACCATTACCGCGGCCACAATTTCATCAAAATCTGTTGTGGCAATATTGAATAATGGCCTTGAAGAGTTAAGAAAAGTCAGCGAAGAGGGAGGTAAATAATGGCAAAAAATAAATCTGTCGGATATGAATATGTCAAAGGGTTATGGGAAAACAACCCGGTATTTGTACAGGTGCTTGGTATGTGCCCTACCCTCGCGGTGACAGTGTCGGCGATGAACGGAATCGCGATGGCGCTGGCCACAACATTTGTTCTCTTCTTTTCAAGCATTATCATCTCACTTATCCGAAAACTTATTCCCAACCAGGTGCGTATCGCGGCGTTTATTCTGATTATCGCAACCTTCGTTACTATTGTGGATCTCGTTATGAAAGCGCAGTTTCCACCCCTTAGCAAGGCGTTGGGCCCCTTTATACCCCTGATAGTTGTAAACTGCGTTATTCTTGGCAGACAGGAAGCATTCTCTTCAAAAAATAATGTTTTCCGTTCGGCTCTCGACGCGCTAGGTATGGGAACAGGATTCCTCCTCGCCCTTTTTGTGCTTGGCAGTATTCGTGAAATTCTGGGGACCCGCACTATTCTTGGTTTCCAGGTTCTGCCCGATATGTATGAACCCTGGCTGGTGATGATACTTCCCGCCGGAGCATTCCTGACACTCGGACTTCTAATGGGAGCTATTAACTATAATTCCATCAGAAGGAAAAAACTGGAAAGGGAAGCAATAGTTCAGAAATTCCTGAGAAACAAAGAGACGGTTACAACTGAACCGCAGGAGGCTAACTAATGGAACTGATAATAATATTCTTCTCAGCGGCGATTGTCAATAACTTTGTTCTTGCTTATTTCCTTGGAATATGTCCTTTTATCGGGGTTTCCAACAAACTCTCTTCCGCATTTTCCATGGGACTTGCCACAACATTTGTTATGGTTATGGCGTCTACTGTTACCTGGCTTATTTATCACTATATACTGGCTCCTTACAACCTGGATTTTCTCCAGAATGTGTCCTTCATTCTTGTTATCGCCTCCCTGGTGCAGCTTGTTGAAATGGTGATTAAAAAAGTCAGTCAGCCTCTTTACAGGGCGCTGGGAATATTCCTCCCCCTAATTACTACAAACTGTGCTATCATGGGACTTGCTCTTTTTATTGTTCTCCGTGAATATACATTTATCGAAGGCATTGTTTTTGCGGTAGGCGCGGGAGTTGGTTTTACACTCGCCATTTCAATTATGGCAGGAATAAGGGAAGAACTGGAACTCGCGGATATTCCCAAACCATTCCAGGGAGCTCCTATAACGCTGGTAGTCGCGGGAATTCTCGCGCTCGCGTTTATGGGTTTCGCCGGAATGATTTAATTTTTTTATTATATAGATTCTTCTAATTAAAGATTTGAGGAAGAAATGGAATATACTCTTCTAATAGCAATAGCAACAATGGGCGGCCTCGGACTTCTTTTCGCCGGCGGGCTCGCCATTGCAGATAAAAAACTGAGAGTGGAAGAAAATCCGCTGATAGGTAAAATTAATGATGTTCTGCCGGGAGCCAACTGCGGCGCCTGCGGTAAAGCGGGATGTTATGATTTTGCTGTTAATGTTGTCGAGGGAAAAGCCGAGGTCAACGGCTGTCCGGTCGGCGGCGATGAAACGGCAAAATTAGTTGCCGAAATAATGGGTGTGGAAGCCGGTTCGGCAGTGAAAATGGTTCCCAGGATTCTTTGCCAGGGTGGAAACAGTGAAGCTGTCAAAAAAATGGTGGATTATTACGGCCCCCTGAGCTGCTCGGCAATGGACCTGGTTTCGGGCGGTGATAAAATGTGCTATTACGGCTGTCTTGGCGGCGGTGATTGTGTTGAGGCCTGTCCTTTCGACGCGATGGTGATGACTGAAAACGGCATCCCTGAAGTTATCGAAGAGCTTTGCACAGGATGCACAATGTGTGTTAAAGCATGTCCGCGCGATATTATTGAAATGCACCCCATCGACAGAAATGTGTTTGTCTTCTGCAAAAACCACGACGATCCGAAAAAATCGAAAGAAGTCTGTAAGGTAGCCTGTCTCGGCTGCGGCATCTGCGCGAGGAAATCGGATGGCGGTGTTGTGATGGAAGATAATCTTGGCGTCATCGACTATGATAAACTCGATGAATCCAAAATACCATTTGAAAAATGCAGAACAGGCGCAATCGGACATTTACGAAAAGAATCAGATGATCTGGCGGTGAACTGATATGGAACATGAAGAACTTCTTGAAGATGGTATCGTAATTGAGTCGGAAAATGGTCAGGCCGAAATTTCTCTGATCAAAACCGACAATTGCGAAGAATGCCACGCGAAATTATTTTGCAAACCCAAGAGTGATAATACTAAAATACTAAGGGTCAGTGATCCATTTGGAGTAAAACCTGGTGATGAAGTTAAAATATCTGTCGCCGGCTCCACCATATTTAAGGTTTCGATGATCTTATACGGCATTCCCCTTTTTCTACTGATCGCCGGAGTATTTCTCGCTCTTGAAATTTTTCCGCAAAATCATTTCCTTGAGCTCTATTCTTTTCTGACCGGATTATCTTTTGCCGGGATTTATTATCTGATCATCTTTCTTTTCTCCGAAAGCTTCAGCAAAACCCGTTTCATGCCACGCATTACCTATGTAAAAAGAAAACTTGCCTGAAAAAAAGGCCGGATTTATCCGGCCTTTTTCATTTTAAACCCCATTGTTGAAATTTTATTTGAATTTATCAGGAATTATTTTAAATTCAATAAAGCTCATTTATCCATTTAATTACAGACAGAAAGATTGAAAGTACTCATTCTGCTCCTCCTTTTTATCGGCAGCATAAATTTCGGTCAGGAATATCCTGTTAAAAACTACACCGAGGAAGATGGATTACCCAATTCGGACGTAAATGACATTATACAGGATAACAACGGCCTTTTATGGATAGCCACTGAAGGAGGAATTGCCGGATATAACGGAGCAGAATGGATATACCCCTCACAATTTATTCCCAACCTGAAAGGTGTTTTTAATTTATTAAAATCTGACGGAAAAGATATCTGGGCTTTCCGTTATGACAGTAAAATGGAGCTTGTCAGAATCAGGGATGGAAAACTACTCTCCTTTCTGCCCCCTTATATGATCAGCAGCGACCAGATTCCTGTTAATTTTGAAATAGCCGACGGAACCGGAGAAATGAATGTTCTCTTTGGCACCCGGAATTCAGGGCTTTATCATTTTAGAGATAATGAAATTTTGAAATATGGTAAAGGTGAGGGACTAAAGTCACTAAAAATATCTAAAATAATAAAAAGTAAATACCATTATTATATCGCGACTGAAAAGGGAATTTATAAACTGGCATTTAATGGCAGTCGGCCTGAGGAAATTGATCAGATCCCGGAAGAGTATAAATCGGTCCTCAGCATCTGTTTTCGGGAGGGAGAAAAGGATTCATCCCTCTGGATTCTGGGTAATAATTATATCGGAGAAATCAGGAATAATAAGTTCCGGCCTGTAACAGACAATTTCATTATGCAGGATGATACTTATTACAATTTCAATCTTCCCTTTATTGCCGACTATTTCGGAAAATTTATTTTTTCCAACAGCTACAGGCTCTACATATTTGATCCTCTTAAAGAAAGTCTCAGTTTTTTAAATGAAGAAAACGGGGTAATTAATGGTCAGGCGCGAAGCCTCTATACTGACCGGGAAAATAACCTTTGGATTGCGGGTGTAAGAGGATTAAGCAAAATAAATAATTTGAAAACTTTTTCTTATTATAAAAAAAACGGCCTCCTGATTGATGAGGTTTCGGCTATTGCCAGGATGTCCGATAATGGTCTGATGTTAGGTCATAATACCGGTCTGACAATCATGAAGAATGGGAATTTCCGCCGGATACCTTTTTATGAGGCGACTAATTATCAGTTGCCAAAAGCTACAAGAGTATTAGATTTATGTTCTCTGCCAAATGGCAATATCTGGATTTCGGCCGAAGAGAAAGGATTTGGTCTCTTCCGGAATGGCAAAATTGTGAAATGGCTCTCTGTGAAAGATGAATCTGCCGCTTCTGTTGTTTACGATAGTGATAATGATATTTTATATGCGCAGAACAGCTACAATATTTACAAAATTATTAATGATAAGTTAGTATTTTTAACAGGCAGCAAGAGTCGCGCCACTAAATTCAGGAAGTTATTTTTATCACCGGATAAGATACTGTACGTTGCCACCTCACAAAATGGCATCCTGAAAATAAATCGCGATGGTAAATGGCAGTTGTATAAATCTTCAGTGAAAAATGCAAATGAAACCTGGTCCGTTTTTTTTCATGAGGGTCAAACTTTTGTCGGAACCGCGGCAGGGCTCTTCGAAGTAGTTGGCGATTCCCTTCAATATTACGATAAAGATGGTTTCGCAATTAACAGAGCAATATATTTTATTACTGGTGACAATAGCGGCAAGCTGTGGTTTGGCACTGATCAGGGTGTAATTTACCGCGATGGAAATAAATCTTTTCATTATAATATTTCAAACGGCCTTGCGGGATCAGAAACAAACAGAGACGCAGCCTATATTGATGACAGACAAAGACTATGGGTCGGGACTAACAGGGGTTTGAGTGTAATTGATGCCGGTGTGGAAACAAATGAATTAAAACCTTCAATTGATTTTTTGGCAGTGGATGTTGACGGAAAAGAACTTCAGCTAAAGGATGATATCACCCTTGCCCACTCTCAGAATACTTTGTTATTCAAATTCAGGTCTCACTCTTTTATCAATGAAGCAAAGAATATTTATTACTTAAAACTGGAAGGATTTGATGAGAAATGGAATACTGTTCAGGGTAAGATCGGTCCTTCAATTCGTTATACAAATCTGATGCCCGGTAAATACCGGTTCAGAGTTCAGGTTAAGAATGCTTATGGAATAATGAGCGACATAAAAGATACCGCGGTAATTAAAATTAATGAATCCATTTTTAATTCCTGGTGGTTCAGGCTATTATTGATAGTAGCAGTAGGAGGCGCCTTTTACCTTTTATTCCTATATATACATAACCGGAATTATTCGAGAGAACTTGAAATAAGAGTTGCTGAAAGAACAAAGGCTCTTGAGCTTTCTGAAAGCAGGTACAAAAACCTTTTTTACGGCCACAGCGCTCCCATGATGCTTCTTGATCTCGGAACATTTAACATTATTGAAATCAATGATGCCGCTTTAAATTTTTATGGTTACGATAGAGAAGAGTTAATAGGTAAAAACATCTATGAGATTGACGCCAGCGAAAATAAACCGAATAGACAAAGCATAGGTGGAGCAACCAGTTTCGAAACCCGGCACGTTCTTAAAGGTGGCTCGGTAAGAGACGTTGAAATATTTTACAGTGTTCTGGAAATTGAAGGGAAAAAAATATTTTCCTCAATAATACATGATATTACTGAAAGAAAAGCAATAGCCAGGGCCGTCAGGGAATCAGAAGAGAACTACCGTTCGCTTGCCGGCAACATACAGGATGGATTGCTGCTCATTCAGGGACAGAAATTTATCTTTGTCAATGAAGCGATGGCCTCAATGCTGGGCTACACTGCTGAGGAAATGCTCGGCACATCTTTCGATAGTTATATTCATCCCGATGACAGGGAAAGAGTGATAAACCGGTACCGGGCCAGATTGCATGGTGAAGAACCGGAAAGTGAATACGAGATTAAACTGTTGCATAAAAATGGCAGTCTTGTTTTTACATATCTTAATGTCGGACTAACTACCTATAATGGCAAACAGGCTACAATCGGGACATTAAAAGATATCACAATAAAGAAAAAACAGGAAGAAGAGCTCAAGATACTTTCAACCGCTATTGAAGAAAATCCACAGGGTATCTTAATTCTTGAAACAGATATGGATATTCGTTACAGCAATCCTGTTTTCTTTGAATATACCGGATTCAGCGAGGATGAGCTGAAGAGCAAAAACTTTGAGTCCCTTATCGATCTTCAAACAAGCGGAAAATCTTTTGACTCGGTGAAAAAAAGCATTATCGAGGAAAATGGCTGGAAGGGTGAACTTTATTTCCGTAAAAAGGATGGGAGTAATTTCTGGGGAATGGTCGGTACATCCATTATAAAAAATGATTCGGGGAAAGTTCAGAATATTGTGATTACGGCGGAAGATATAACTTTTGACAAAGAACTTTTCCAGCAGATCAGGGACAATGAAAGATTCCTGAATTCAATATTAACCAACCTTCCGGTAATTGTATTCCTTCTGAATAAAGAGGGAAAATTCACCCTGGTTAAGGGAAAAGGACTTGAAGAGGCCGGTGTTGAACAAAATTCCTTCACCGGGCATTCGGCATTTAAAATTTATAAAAACTATCCTGAAATAATAGATGATTTTCAAAGAGCCCTCAAAGGTGAATCGTTCAGAACAATAAGACGAATAAAAAATGAAATTTTTGAAATAAGTTTTGTTCCATTTCTTGATTCCCAGGGTAATTTTAAGGAAACCCTTGGCATCAGCAGCAATATTACGAAAAGATATGAATCAGAACAGGCGGTAATTAAAAGTGAATCAAGGCACAGGGCTCTTCTTGAAGCTATTCCTGACCTTATATTTGAAATATCTGTTGATGGAATCTTTCTTACATGCAAATATTCCGAAGAATCTGTATTGCTGCTTCCGCCAAAAGATTTTATTGGTAAAAAAATTACTGAAGTTCTTCCTGATGAACTGGCGCAGCTTACAACACATCTTATTCAAAGAACCAAAGAAACCGGCAAAATTCAGGTATTTGAATACTCCCTTGATATGGATGGAGAAAAAAGATATTATGAATCAAGATTGAAGTTATCTGAAAAAAATTCTGTGCTTTCTATTGTCAGGGATATCACCGAGAAAAAAAATTCAGACAGAGAATTGCTTATCGCGAAAGAAGAAGCAGAAAGATCGGACAGACTTAAATCTGAATTCCTTGCCCAGATTTCGCATGAAATAAGAACACCTCTTAACTCTATTTTAAGCTTTACTCAATTGATAAGAGACCTTGTCAGTGAAATTATGGATGATGATCTCGAAGAAAGTTTTGCCGCAATTAATTCCGGTGGAAGAAGACTGACCAGAACAATTGACCTCATTCTTAATATGTCGCAAATCCAGACAGACTCTTATAAACCACACTATACAACATTATGCCTGAACAAGGATATACTGTCACAAATTATCGATGAATTCAAACCAGTAGCTGATTCAAAAAAAATATCACTTCAATACAGCCCTGAAAGCCAGTCCGCTGTGATTATGGGAGACAGATATACGCTTTCACAGATATTCACAAACCTGATTGAAAACGCTATTAAATATACACCCGAGGGAAAAGTGGAAGTAATTGTCAGGGATGATGAAAACCGCGTTATTGTAGAAGTTATTGATACCGGAATCGGGATATCAGAAGAATTTTTACCTGATCTTTTCCAACCATTCTCACAAGAGGAAACAGGTTACACCCGGCGATTTGAAGGCAATGGCCTGGGACTCGCCCTCGTTCAGAAATATGTGGAAATCAATAATGCCGCGATAACAGTCGATAGTAAAAAAGGAAGCGGTTCCACTTTTTCCGTCTCTTTCTCCAAAACACATAAAATCTGATTTTACGAACTTTTTTCCATATTTTTCGTTAGCGAGTAAAATAAATATGGAATGAAGTATGTCGTCAAAACAACGAATTATCTCTTTATGGTTTCTGATGCTGGCGGTTTCATATGCTCAGTCAGATACCATCAGGTACCAGTGGCCTGTGCCCCCTCTTAACTCAAGTCAGTATCTTACCGCCACATTCAGCGAATACCGAAACACACTCTCAAGCGATCATTTTCATAACGCGGTCGATATTGCCGAACCGGATGGAAATCCTGTTTATCCATGTATTAACGGTTATGTTCATGAGATCGTAAGTTCCGGCTCAAACTCTTATGTTTCAGTTCGATCACAGCATAACGGCTTGTGGAAAAGAATTACTTATCTTCACATGGTGCCCAATCCGCAGCTATCGACCGGCAGTCTTGTAACTAAAGGACAGACAGTACTCGGTACAATTTATTCCGGTATGGGCCATGTGCACCTGATCGAAAGAGAACTGGTTTCAAGTCCCTCAAGCTATGCGGTCGAGATAAACAATATCAGGCCCGAAGGAGGTCTGGACCCCTTTTATGATCCATTCACACCTGTAATTGTTCCCTCTTCAATTCAGTTCAAGGTAGATGGTCAGGATATTTATCTGCCATCCCACGGACTCGCGGGAAAGCTTGATATAATCATCAGGGTTGAAGAAAGAAACGGAACATCATCCAGCCATACAAATAATGGAACATATATATTAGGCTACAGGGTTTTATCTTCCGATACCAGTACTATTGTCTTTGAACCTCACGGTGACGGAATAAAATATAAATTTGATACAAAACCTTCCAACTCCTACGTTCATAACGTTTTTGTCGATGAGCTGGCTACTCTCAGCGATCCGGTTTATTACCTTACAAATGGTGATGGTCAGGAGTATATAAACCAGACAGGTGTTGTAAATAATAACTATTTTGACACCATGCTGCTGGATGAAGGAGATTATCTGCTGGAAATCTTCTCGGAAGATACCAGGGGAAATACTACCCATAAATATTTCCCGATAACTATTACCCGCGATGATATAGTGCCCCCCGGTTTTCCCGAACTTCTTGCTGTTGTCAATCATAATGGAGGTAACGGACTAACCATTAAATGGACACATAATTCGGAACCGGATATTTTGGGTTACAGGCTTTATTACAGCACCAACACTACTATGAGCGACTGGGCGCTGGCCGGTGATGAAACAATGCTTACGAAAGATATAAATGAATATGTTTTTGAATCCTCAGATGATTTCATTGCGCCTCCCGGTTATGATGTTCATTTTTTCTATCTCGCGGCAGTTGATTCAACAGGTAATGAGAGTACATCGGGAGATATCTACGCCCGTTCCTCTTATCCACAGCAGACAAGCTATCCTACAGCTCTTATTGTCGACGGCTTCGACCGGTTCGGCGGGTCAGGAAGCTGGAATGCCGCCACACATAAATTTGCCACAAGTTATTTTATTCCCCTTACTCTGGCGGATAGCCTCATCATTTCCACCTGCGCGAATGACGCTATATGGGGACAGGATATATCACTTAATGATTATGATATGGTTTTCTGGTTCCTCGGTGATGAATCGACAACCGATAAAACTTTCAGCGCGGCCGAACAATTGTTTCTTTCACAATATCTTGAAAACGGAGGCAGCCTGTTTGTCAGCGGTTCTGAAGTAGGCTGGGACCTCGACCGGTCGCATTCGGCGAGTACTTCCACCGACACCCTCTTTTACAGGCATTACCTCAAAGCCACCCTCGTTGATGACGGCGCCGCCAATATGTCCACCGTAAGAGGAACCCCCGGCTCTCTGTTTGAGGAGAATATAATCAACATAGGGCAGATATATCCGGAAGACTATCCCGATGATATCGATCCGGTCAATGGATCATCTGCCATAATGGAATACAATGTATTCAGAAGCGGAACCACATACAGGAAAGCAGGAGTCGCCTATTCGGGTACATTTGGAGAGGGTATAGAACCGGGCAGAATGATTTATATTTCTTTTCCGCTCGAGACTGTCTCTTCGATAAACCAGCAGACACAGTTTCTCGCAAAAGCGCTTGAATATTTCCTGAGTCCCACAGGTGTTGAGGAAGATGGAGCTATAATACCTGATAAGTTCAGCCTCGCGCAAAATTATCCCAATCCATTTAATCCGGCTACCAATTTTAAATTTTCACTCCCCCTGAAAGAAAAAGTCTCTTTAAAAATTTATGATATACTGGGAAGAGAAATAGCGGTTCTTATTGACAAGGAAATGAACGCGGGGACTCACGAAATATCCTGGGACGCCTCCCGACTTGCGTCCGGAGCCTATTTTGCTCAACTCAGAGCAGGCAAAAAAACCGAATCAATTAGTCTGATGTTACTTAAATAGGGAGAATAAAAATGAAAACTATATTTATGCTGTTGATACTTCTCTCCGCGGTAACATTTGCGCAGAGAATAGAAAAAAACTCATACAATATTGAAAGAGAAATTTTAAGAGGAGCCCCTGAACAAGGGTCTGATGCTCTGCTGCAATTTAAAATTTCAGATGTTAATGGAAATCTTTTAAGAACTATTCAGGTCGAATCACCTCACGATATCCCCTACCCCGCCCCGGGAATATTTAATGACGGCACATTTTTTCTTCTCTGGTCATTTAATTGTTCGGTTGATTTTTATGGTCGAGGCATATCGAAAATATCTACCATAAAGCTGATTAAAGATGCCGGGCCGGAATATGAAAGAGCAATATATTATGATGCCTCCGAAATTGCCGTTTTTGCCATTGCTGAGCCGAAAAGGGAAAAGGTCCTTATTACAACTATTGACAGATCGGGAAGCAAATTAGCCGAATGGGAATCAGAATTCCGTCATATTGAAGGGATAAAAACAAACAAAGAAGGAACCCTTATTGCCGCCTCTTTATTCAGTTGGAACGATTTAATCCCTGAAGGCAATACATTAATTTTTGATAATTCCGGCAGTGTTCAAGCGGCATTGGATGACAGATTTACGAAGGGCAGCTTTGCCTACGATGACAAAATTTTTATCGGCCAAACCAATAAATCCATTTTCGCTGCCAGCCTTTCGGAAGGAGTCACAAAACTCAGATACAAATCGGAAGAAGGAACGATTTTAATAGATTATGAATTAATATCATCCGCCCTGCTTTTGCTCGAATCAGCGAAGGTTGATCTTCAGGATGGCAGATGGATTTACAGAAAGCCGACGGTAAAAAGACTTGACGAAATGGAAAACACTACCCGGGTTATATTCAGGTCTGAAAAAGATATCGTTTCACCTTCTTTGAAAACTGAAAATGGAGATGTCATTTTATCCGGAGAAAATTTTCAGGAAATTGTAAAATAAGTCCTTCGTGAAATATTGACAGAATAACACCACCAGTCCGGAATAAATTTTCCGGACTGTTTGAATCCGGCAGTAACTTAAATTAGCGATTACAGGAGATTTCCCTTCCAAATTCAGTTTATTCTTTTTTTTTGCCTTTATAACGGACACATCTGCAAAATATCCTTAGTCCGGCTTAAAAACAGCAGGATAAATTCCGATTATATGCTATGTTAAAAAAAGCCAATATTATTTCTGATTATTTTCAGCCTCTCCTCCTTCTTTGTCTGCTGACACCATTTTTTTTCACTTGTCCGATTTACGCGAAAGTTTCTGAGAATTATATTGCGCAGGAAGATTCACTGCCCGTAATTCCCGATAGCATCGTGAGTGACACTATGCGTATTAAATTCCTGAATAAAACCGCCTATGACCTGATACCGGGCAGGAATGATCTGGCAATAAAATACGCCGATTCGGCTCTTACATTATCTGAAAATAGTGAATGGCCTGCCGGTAAGGGAGAAGCTCTGAACAATCTTGGACAGGCTCTGAGATATTCCGGAAATCTTGCCGACGCGATGAGGAAACATCAAAAAGCGCTGGAAATATTTACTAAAACAGAGGATGAAAAAAATCGCATTATTACTTTTAGTAACCTCGGAGTAGTTTTTACACTTCTTTCCAGATATCCGGAAGGGCTGCAGTCTTTCCAAAAAAGTCTCGCCCATTACGAAAAGCTTGATGACGCAGAACAGGTGGCAAAACATTGCAGCTATATGGGTGTTCTTTATGGATCGATGAAAGAAAACCGTAATGCTCTCAAATTCTTTGAACGCTCCTATGCGTTATATCGCGAACTGGATGATTCTTTGAATTTTGCCATTCAGCTCGGTAACAGCGGTCTTACTTATGAGGAGGGAAAAAACTATCTTAAAGCTCTGGAATATTACCAGAAAGCAGTAAAAATATTTAAGCTTACGGATGATCTTTATAATTATTCAATTTTTATGGGAAATATCGGGTATATTTACGCAAAACTGAATTCTTATAAAAAAGCTGAAGAATATGTTTTGGAAGCATTAAAAATAGCTGAAGATATAGGCGATAATCTGGGAGTAGCCTATCAGAAAGGGACCCTGGGTGAAATTTATTTTCTCGCGGGAAAAGACAGCGCTGAATCAGATAGAGCAACGCGGATGAAATTCCTGAAAAGATCCGAAAAGTTTCTGCTTGTTGCCTGTAATCAGTTTAAAGAAATTCAAAGCCGTGACGATGAAAAAAAATTCCGCTATATTTTGTCGGACCTTTATTCGGAATTGCGACAATATGATAAAGCCCTGAAGAATTATAAAACCGCGCGGGAACTTCAGGACTCGGTTTATTCAATCAGAAACAAAGAGATCATCGCCGGATTGGAAATAAGAAGGGAACTTGATCTCAGGGATAAGGAAATTGAGATACTGAACAAAAATGTTGAGTTCGACGCTTACCTGAAAACATCACTCGTTATCTTTTCTTTTTTGCTGCTGATAATAACCGGAGGTTCAATTTTCTTTTACCGTAAAACCCGCCGGGACAATAAAGTATTAAAAGCGAATATAAATAAACGTAAAAAAGTTGAAAAAGAACTGAAAGCAAGCCGGGATGAACTTGAGAAATATAAAGATCACCTGGAAAATCTTGTCAGGGCAAGAACTGAAAAACTTGAAATTGAAATTGAAGAACGAAAAAAAACCGAGGCGGCCCTTTCCGACGCGAAAGAAAAGGCAGAGAGCAGCAGCAGGGCAAAAACTACTTTTCTCGCGAATATGAGTCACGAACTACGGACCCCTCTCGTCGGAATACTGGGATATTCATCAATTCTTTCAAAAGAAATTCAGACTGAGGAATATAAAGAAATGGCAGAGGGAATAAACAGAACGGGGAAAAGGCTGCTCGATACCCTCGGAATGGTTTTGGATTTAAGCCGCATCGAATCAGATAAATATGAAATCAATATAGTTAAAATTGATGCCGCGGATATGCTTAAACAGATATACTACGATTTCAGCGGTATGGCGTCAGTTAAAAAAATCAATTTCTCCACCCATCCACCGGAAGAAAGTATGATTTTATACAGTGATGAAATAATGCTGAAAACTATCCTTGAAAACCTGGTAAATAACGCGATAAAATTCACTCACGAGGGATTCGTCAGGGTAACAGCATTTAAATCACAGGCTGAAGAGTTTATATTTGAAATTGCCGATAGCGGAATAGGAATTGCTGAAAAAGATATAAAAACTATTTTCGAGGAATTTAAACAATTGAGTGAGGGAACTACAAAAGAATTCCCGGGAACCGGCCTTGGTCTGTCCATAACTAAAAAGTTTGCCGGACTTTTGGGCGCCGAGCTTGAAGTACAAAGCAAACCCGGGGAAGGAACAATATTCAGAATTATTTTCTGCAAAGGAAATGGGGCCTGAATATAAATCCCGGCTTAAATTTTTTCTATCTCTCTGCCATCTTCATCAAAAACTTTCTCGAAAGATATCTCGCCATTTTCGTAAAGCCCTTTGCGCCGGATGCTGCCGTCGGGATAATAGGAAAAAAATTCGCCATGAAGAATATTCTCCATATAATACATATAATCGGAGATTTCACCATTCTTAAAAAACCATGTGGAAAGCCCTGAGCGCAGTCCCCGGTCATATTTTTCCTGCGACATCATCTGCCCGTTTTTATAATAATTTCTTATAACACCGTGCAGTTTCCCCCCTTTATAATAGAGCTCCGATTTCAGTTCACCGCTTTCATAATATTCAAACGCGTCACCGCTGAGCAGACCGTCATAATAGCTGTATTCACCAGTTTTAACACCAGTCTTATTATAGCGTGTTTCCGTTCCGTTTTTACGACCGAATGAATATTCCGATACCGAGGCCATAACTCCGTTATCGTGGAAAAATACACGTATGCTGTCTTCCATCCCGTTAAAATAATTTACCAGCTCTTTAATATATCCGTCGGGATAATAAAACTTATTAAGTCCGCTTTTTACCCCTTCCGAAAAATGGAGAACCGATTTTAATGTTCCCTCGGGATGATAATCACTGAATGACTCCTCAACCTTCTGGAAATTGCCCTGAATGTCATATCGCTCTCTTTTGATTATCTGCCCCTGTTTATATGTATCAATAACTTTTATCGATCCGTCTCCAAAATACAAATAGGATACTCCGTGAAGTTTATTATCTTCATAATTTGCTTCAAGAGCAAGCTGGCCATAATCAAAATAAACCCGGCTTATCCCCTCCAGCTTACCTTCCGCATAATTTCGCTCAACTTCCAGACCTCCATCCTCAAAAAATATTTTACACGCCCCGTCCGGTTTATTGTTTTTGTAGTTCCAGATACCCTGAACAGCGCCGCTTTTATAGTAAGTTTTGGTAAAACCTTCCCTGATATTGTTTTCATATAACGGTTCAGCCCAAAGCTCCCCGGTTTCATAATACCATTTAGTCATCCCTTCCCTTTTCCCATCAACATAGTTCCACTCCATACTCAGGATACCATCTTCAAAATACCATTTTGAAATCCCGTTTTCTTTCCCGTTTTCAAATTTCCACTCTTTCCAGAGCTCGCCGCTTTCATAATATTCCCTGTAAGTGCCATGAAGAACGCCATCGACATACTCCCCCTCTGTCTTAAGGGCGCCGTCAGGATAATATGTCTTTTTTATTTCAGTTTGCTGTGTAAACGCGAAATTTGTTATAAGCAGAAAAAAAAGCAGAAATCGAATCATAATAAGATTTTTGTCAACAAATGTTAAATGAATATAACAAAACTAAAAAAGAGGAAGGAAATGAGAAAAGAAAAAATGGGCTGCTTCAAAAAGAAACAGCCCGTTTGGGGGAAATGCCTATACATCAAAATATAGCGCAAACTCGTGCGGATGAGGTCTCAGAGCCATTTCATTAACCTCTTTTTCCATTTTATAATTTATCCAGGTGCTTATAACATCCTCGGTGAATACATCCCCTTTAAGAAGGAATTCATGATCTTCAGCCAGAGCGCGGAGAGCGGCTGTAAGGTTTTCAGGAGTTGAAGGCACATTGGCCAGTTCTTCAGGTTCCATATCATAAATGTTTTTATCGAGCGGATCGCCCGGATCAATTCTGTTCACTATTCCATCAAGACCAGCCATAAGAAGAGCTGAGAACGCTAAATAAGGATTGGCTGTCGGGTCGGGACAGCGGAATTCAATTCTTTTGGCTTTCGGGCTTGAAGAGTATAAAGGTATTCTTAAAGCCGCGCTTCTGTTTCTCTGCGAATAAGCGAGTCTTACAGGAGCTTCAAATCCCGGTACAAGTCTTTTGAAAGAGTTCGTGGTCGGGTTGGTAAAAGCTATCAGGGCGTCAGCGTGTTTTAATATGCCCCCCATAAAATAAAGGGCTGTTTCACTCAATCCGGCATAACCGCTTCCGGCAAAAAGAGGTTTATTGTTTTTCCAAAGACTCATATGAACATGCATACCGCTGCCGTTATCACCCATGATCGGTTTCGGCATATAGGTAACGGTTTTATTATTCTGACGCGCGGTATTTTTTACAATATGTTTAAACATGAGAAGCTGATCGGCAGATTTAAGAAGAGGCTGAAACCTCAGGTCAATTTCACACTGGCCGCCGCTGGCGACTTCGTGATGCTGTGCTTCAACATCAAGTCCGGCATTCATCAGATTTACGACCATTTCATTTCTGAGGTCGTTGAGTGAATCACTCGGAGGAACCGGGAAATAGCCTTCTTTGTAGCGGGGTTTATAACCAAGGTTTGGTGTTTCTTCCCTGCCTGTATTCCAGCGGCCTTCCACCGAATCAACAAAATAAAAAGTGCTGTTGGGAGTTGTTTCAAATCTCACATCATCAAAAACGAAAAATTCGGCTTCAGGTCCGAAAAATGATGTGTCCGCTATTCCGGTCGATTTCAGGTATGCTTCCGCTTTCTGAGCAATATTTCTCGGGCAGCGCGAATATTTTTCTTTTGTCGCGGGTTCATATACATCACAGATAAGACTTACGGTGGGTTCTGTAATGAACTGATCGACGAACATTGTATCCGGATCAGGGATAATAAGCATATCACTCTCATTAATGGCTTTCCAACCCCTGATTGAAGAACCGTCAAATCCATATCCATCCTCAAATGAATCCTCATCAAACTGGGTTGACGGAACAGTAAAATGCTGCCACTGTCCGGGGAAATCCATAAATTTAAAATCAATGAATTTCACACCGTTATTTTTGACAAATTCCAGCGCCCTTGTTATTGCTTCTTTCCTGGAAGACATATTAACTCCTTATTTTATTTGCAGTTTTGTTGTTTCTTTAATTGTCGATAATACAAAGCTGGTCACCGTTCGCGATACTCCGGGCCAGGATTGAATTTTACCCAAAAGTTTTTCAAGTGAAGATGTATCCCTGACAACCGCTTTCAGTATATGCGATCCTTCACCTAATACAGAATAACACTCAATTATTTCAGGAGTCTTTTCGACATTTTCCTGCAATAAACCATAATTTTTTGATGACGCCGCGATCACTGTTATGAATGCCATAATGTCAAAATTGAAAAACTTTTTGTTCAGTTTTGTGTAATAACCTTCTATTACACCATGTTCTTCAAGTTTCTTTAATCTTTCGCTTAATGAGGGTAATGATAACCCGACTTCCTCGGCAATTACGCTCCTTTTGGTGCGTCCATTTTCCTGGAGGATATCTAAAATTTTAAGATCAGTAATGTCTAACATACTCTCGCAACTAAATTATTTAGGAATTTTTCGAATTAAGGCTGAAAATATAAGGCATGATCGTTATAAATGCAATAGTTTTTTATTAATATTTTGTTAATATATCATACATCACATCTTTTTATCGCGGATATGGCAGGCATCTTAGCCGGAATGATAATTTACCCGGTGTGCTAAATATGGTGTACCTACGGCACACATAATTTTTATATGTCGATCCTTTTTACCAATATTTTGCCCCTGACGGGGCAATTTATGGTAATAGAATTATTTATCCCGTTAGGGATAACATATTGGTAGAAAAATAAATGCAGGTTCGATATAGTGTGCCGTCAGGTACACCATATTACCACCCTGGGCAATTATTTCAAGTCTGGCATAAACATCTTCAAGGTAGAAATATTTCCCCAATCCGTAGAGACAAGGCATGCCTTGTCTCTACATTTTTTTATCCCGGTACATAAATAAAAGAACGACACAGAACACGTTATCGATTTTTAATCATGACAATCCTGAAATCCTTTAATCATGGTTCAGACTATGACGGGATTAGATTAGATGGTATGAAGCATTTTATAATACCCTGCCATGCTACGTAATCTGTTCAGCGAATGCGTCGTAAAACCAGGATGAAAATTTATCTGCCGTGATAAATATGGTGTACCTACGGCACACAAAATTTTTCCCTGTGGTTTCTTTTACCAACATTTTGCCCCTTACGGGGCAATTAAAACAAACTGGATTATTTATCCCGTCAGGGATAACATATTGGTAGAAAAAATTATACCGGAGCAACGAAGTGTGCCGTCAGGTACACCATATTACCACCCCTGGGTATTATTTCAAATCTGGTATAAACATCCTCAAGGTAGAAATATTTTTTCCCCTTTCGCAGAGACAAGGCATGCCTTGTCTCTACATTTTTTCATTCCGACACATAAAATAAAAAACGAAACCGAGCACGGCGCCGAGTTTTAATCAGGCAATCCTTAAATCATAGTTAGGCTTCGTCAGACTTTGCGACCGGGTTACCTGATGTTTGGATTATTCAGGGGTGAGGGACAGGCCCCAGGGGGACAGCCTGGAAAGGCTGTCCTACGGAGGTAGTATTAGAATAACAGGCAGGGTTGGATGGATTACCCTGCCTTAAAATGCTGTATTACTTTTTTCTGAATGTTATTTTGTTATCTCTGTTTTCCACAATAATGGTATCCCCCGCTTCATAGGAATTCATCAGCATTTCGGTGGAAAGAGGATTGGTGATATATTTCTGTATGGTTCTCTTTAAAGGCCGGGCTCCATAACTTATATCATACCCAACGCTTAGAAGATAATTTTTTGTTTCATCTGTAATTTCCAGAGTAATCTCTTTTTGCGCGAGCATTTTTTCAAGCTTCTTCAACTGGATATCAATGATACCTTTTAATTCACTCTTTAATAAAGGTTTAAAGAGAATAATATCATCTATCCGGTTCAGGAATTCCGGTCTGATGGTTTTCCTCAGCAGATCGGAAAGTTTCAGCCTCAGATCGCCGAGCATCTCCTCATAATTATCTTCGGTAAATTTTTCCAGCTTTTCCTGAATAAGATGTGAACCAAGGTTGGAAGTCATAATGATAATAGTATTCTTGAAATCCACCGTTTTCCCCTGGTTGTCTGTTAGTCTTCCTTCATCGAGCACCTGGAGAAGAATATTAAATACCTCGGGATGAGCCTTCTCGATCTCATCAAGCAGCAGGACAGAATAAGGGCGGCGCCTGACAGCTTCGGTCAGTTGTCCCCCTTCTTCATAACCAACGTATCCCGGAGGGGCCCCTATAAGTCTGCTGACGCTGAATTTTTCCATATATTCCGACATATCTATTCTGATCATAGCGTGTTCATCATCGAATAGAAATTCGGCAAGGGTTCTCGCGAGTTCGGTTTTACCCACACCTGTCGTTCCGATAAAAATAAAAGAGCCGATTGGTCTGTTCGCGTCCTGCAGACCGGCGCGTGATCTTCTTATAGCGTCCGAGACAGCCTTAACCGCGTCATCCTGCCCAATCACCCTTGAATGAAGCACATCCTCCATCCTGAGCAGCTTGCTTCGTTCACTTTCCAGCATCCTGTTAACCGGAATGCCGGTCCATTTTGCCACGACACCCGCTATATCCTCGGCGTCAACCTCCTCCTTGAGCATTCTTTTGGAAGCCTGCACAGCCTGAAGATTATCAGTTTCAGCTTTAAGTTCTTTTTCCAGGGAAGTGATTGTGCCATAGCGGATTTCAGCCACTTTTGCAAGCTCACCTTCTCTTTCATATCTTTCCGCTTCAGTGCGCGCGTTTTCAATCCTGCTTTTTAAGCCCCTTATGTTCCGGATTTTGCTTTTCTCAAGTTCCCAGTGTCCTTTCAGGCCGCGGATATTTTCATTAATCTCTGAAATTTCCTTTTTTATTTCATCAAGCCTTTTCGCCGAACCTTCATCCTTTTCTCTTTTTAACGCTTCCCTTTCAATTTCAAGCTGTTTAAGTTTGCGCGAAATATTATCAAGTTCCTCAGGCATGGAATCAATTTCAATCCTCAGCCTCGAAGCGCTCTCATCAATAAGGTCAATCGCTTTATCAGGCAGAAACCGGTCGGTAATATAACGACTGGATAACTGCACCGCGGCAACGATTGCGCCATCAGTTATTCTGACCCCGTGATGCACTTCATAACGTTCCTTTAATCCCCTGAGAATGGAAATAGCATCCTCTTCATCAGGCTCGCTGATTAACACAGGCTGGAATCTTCTCTCAAGCGCGGCGTCCTTTTCAATATGTTTTTTATATTCATTCAGTGTTGTCGCGCCGACAGCATGCAGCTCACCCCTGGCGAGAGCAGGTTTTAGAATATTCGCCGCGTCCATGGCGCCATCAGTTTTTCCGGCGCCCACAAGCTGATGCATTTCATCAATAAAAAGAATTATTTCACCATTTGAATCCTGCACCTCTTTAACAACCGCTTTCATTCTCTCTTCAAACTGCCCCCGGAATTGTGTTCCGGCAACCATCGCGCCCATATCAAGAGATATTATACGTTTACTTTTAAGGTTTTCAGGCACATCACCCGATACTATTCTCTGTGCAAGTCCTTCGGCGATCGCGGTTTTCCCCACTCCCGGCTCTCCTATAAGCACCGGGTTATTTTTTGTTCTGCGTGAGAGCACCTGCAGCACTCTTCTTATTTCTTCATCGCGCCCGATGATGGGGTCGAGCTTTCCGGAACTGGCGTCTTCATTCAAATCGCGGCCATATTTTTTGAGCGACTGGTAGGTATCTTCCTGGTTCTGCGAAGTAACCCGCTGGTTTCCCCTGATATCTTTAAGAGCGCTGTATATAATATCCCTGCTGATTCCCGCCTCCTTCAGCAGTTTACCCGCTTCGCCGCTCCATTCCGAAAGTGATATCAATATATGTTCTGTCGAAACATATTCATCTTTCAGTTTTTTTGCTTCAGCCGCTGCTTTATCGAGAAGATCGGCGGAATCTCTTGAGAGCTGCTGATTTCCGACGCCCGCCCCCGATACTTTGGGAAGACGCTCCAAAATTCCGGCAACCTTCAGTTTTATCTGGTTTAAATTTGCTCCTGTTTTCTGGATCATAGAGCCGGCCACATTGCCGGGGTCCTGCACCATAGCGGCCAGTATATGTTCCGGTTCAACTATCTGGTTGTTATAACTCTGCGCTATTTCAACCCCGTTCTGTATCGTTTCCTGCGCTTTCAATGTAAGTTTATTAAAGTTAAATGCCATAATTCCACCTCTTTCAAATAAAATCTTTACCAATAGTTATCTGGCTTAATACAACCTAATATTACTAAAAGTTTCCCGGAGCCGCTTCCTTTGCTCAGTCTCTCGGGCCTCAATAGAGGAGTGACCGGTCTTTTGATCACAAAGGTTTGAAATACTCTTAATTTTTCTGTAAATATATGAACAAAGAGATTCATTTAAATGTTACATAAATGGTAACAGAATAATATTAAAATAAGGTCAATATGGCAAAAACCGCAGTAGTTTTATTTAATTTGGGAGGACCCGATTCTCTGGAAGCAATTCAGCCTTTCCTTTATAATCTTTTCCGTGATCCCGATATTTTTAATATTCCGATCGGGCAGGATTTTTTTGCCCGGGTAATTTCAAAAAGAAGAGCTCCGAAAGTAGCGGAACAATACAAACAGATTGGAGGCAGTTCGCCAATATATTGCTGGACAGAAGTGCAGAGAAGAGAACTCGAAAAAGAACTAAGAGTTTTTTATCCCGAAACTGATGTTTTTATCGCCATGCGCTATTGGAAACCGCTTACTGACGAAACTGCCGACCTGGTAAAAAAAGGGGATTATGATAAAATCATTCTTCTCCCGCTTTATCCGCAGTATTCTATTGTTACAACAGGTTCATCATATAATGAATGGAATAGAAAATTCAGCGGAAACGGAGAAAAAATAAAGCTGGTAGAACATTTTTATGAGAATGAGCTTTACCATAAAGCGATGAATGAAAGAATTACCGAGGGAATCAATAAATTCCCCGAAGAAAGAAGGGACAAGGTTAACATTCTTTTCAGCGCTCACGGCGTGCCGGTTAGTATAATAAAAAAAGGGGATCCCTATAAAGATCATATCGAGAGAAGCGTTGAACTGATAATGAAACAAAGGAACTATTCCCATCCTCATCACCTCTGCTTTCAAAGCAAGGTCGGGCCGGTAAAATGGCTGGAACCGGCTACAGATACAAAAATTGAGGAACTTGCGGCAAAGGGGATAATGGATATGCTTATTGTCCCGATAAGTTTTGTTTCCGATCATATTGAAACACTCTTTGAACTTGACATAGAATATCGCGAAGAGGCTGATAAATTCGGGGTGGAAAACTATATTATGATGGAAGGGCTCAATGATTCACCCCTCTTTGTGGAAGCGCTGAAAGATATCGCCTTAAAAGCGATAAGAGAACAGGTGGATAAATAAATCTTCTCTGCATATATTTGTGCGGGGAAAATATTTTTAACAGGACAATGCGGTATATGAAAAATAAAAAAATTGTAATACTCGGAGCAGGGATTTCAGGACTCGCCGCCGCGTGGTGGCTTAATAAAGATGGCTTTGAGGTGACACTCCTCGAGGCAAATGATGAACCGGGCGGCGCTATGATTACCAGGAGGGAGAATGGTTACCTCGTCGATTATGGCCCGAACAGCGGACTTGATACCACACCTCTTATATCAAAACTCGCTGAGGAAACAGGTATAAAGGATGAAATGATTTATGCCAATGAAAAATCCTCAAAAAGATATATACTTAAGAAGGGCGCGCTTCATCCCCTGCCGCTGGGACCCATGGCATTTTTGAAAACTCCTCTTTTTTCAGCTTCGGCAAAACTAAGAGTGATGGCCGAACCTTTTATCGGCAAAAGTGAGGATGGATATTACCAGTCAATGGCCGATTTCGTAAGAAGAAGACTCGGGCATGAATTCCTCGACTACGCTATTGATCCTTTCGTTTCAGGTGTTTTTGCCGGTGATCCTGAAAAATTGAGTGTAAAATCAGCCTTTCCGAAGTTATACAGACTCGAAGAAGTTTACGGAGGTCTGGTGAAAGGGATGATAAAAGGAGCGAAAGAAAGGAAAAAACGGGCAGAGAAATCAAAACAGAACGCCAAAATGTTTTCATTTATTAATGGCATGCAGTCTTTTCCAAAAGCTATCGCGGACAAGTTGGGCGACAAGGTTCTGACCAGCGCTAAAGTTATGGAAGTTACTAAAAACGGAACCGGGTATAATATCAGCTATAAAAGGAATGGCAAAAATGAAGAAATGAAAGCGGATATCCTCCTTTCAGCCATGCCTGCCCATGTTTCTGCCGAGGTATTGAAAAATATCGATAGTTCATTACCCGATACCTTCAACTCTATTTATTATCCACCTGTGGCGCTGCTTTACCTCGGTTACAAAAAAGCCGATATAGCGCAGCCTCTTGATGGATTCGGATATCTGATTCCCTCAAAAGAAAAAAGAAAATTTCTCGGAGCTATCTGGAGCTCGGTTATTTTTCCGGAAAGAGCGCCTGAAGATTACGCTTCCTTTACCCTCTTTATCGGCGGAGCGCGCAAACCCGATCTGCAAAAAAACTTCTCCGATAAAATGGTTGATGAAGTAATTCTTGAGTTTAACAAAATAATGAGAATTGACAAACAGCCTGAATTTCGAGTAATGAAAATGTGGGATAAAGCTATTCCTCAATATAATCTCGGTCATATAGAATTTGACCGCTATTTTGACAAGCTGGAAAATGAAAATCCCGGTTTGTTCCTGACAGGCAATTACAGGGGGGGGATTTCGGTCGGCGACTGTGTTAAAAACTCCGATCTGGTCTATCAGAAAATCAAAGAATATTGTGAAAAATAAGCTACAGGAAATCAGATGAATTTGACAAATAGCAGCCAGTTATTTAATAAAGCGAAAAAAGTTATACCCGGAGGGGTAAATTCACCGGTCAGAGCATTTAAATCTGTCGGCGGGACCCCCGTTTTTATGAAAAAAGGGGAAGGAGCGCTTCTTTTTGATGAGGATGGAAATCAGTATATCGATTATATAGGAAGCTGGGGACCGCATCTTTTTGGTCATCAGCCGGCATTTATTAATGAAGCCCTGGTCAATGCAGTCAATAACGGAGCAAGTTTCGGCACACCTTCGGCGGGTGAAGTGGAATTTGCCGAACTATTCACCGAAATAGTTTCCTGGGCCGATATGGTCCGCCTGGTGAATAGCGGCACCGAAGCTACTATGAGCGCTGTCAGAGCCGCACGCGGTTATACCGGCAGGGATAAAATAATTAAATTTGAAGGCTGCTATCACGGTCATGCCGATTATTTCCTGATTAAAGCCGGTTCGGGAGCCCTTACGCTGGGAGTTCCCACAAGTCCGGGAGTAACCAAAGGCACCGCCGCCGACACTCTTACAGCCGGTTTTAACGATATTGAATCAGTTAAAGCGTTAACAGAAAAATATAAAGGTGAAATAGCGGCTGTAATTGTTGAACCTGTCGCGGGAAATATGGGGGTTATTCCGGGCAAAAAGAAATTTCTCGAAGGATTAAAGACAATTTGCGCCGAAGAAGGTATTGTGCTAATTTTTGATGAAGTTATGACCGGGTTCAGGCTCGCTCCCGGAGGCGCGGCTGAATTATTGGGCATTACCCCCGACCTCGCGACTTATGGAAAAATTATCGGCGGAGGAATGCCGGTTGGCGCCTTTGCGGGCAAAAAAGAAATAATGGAGAAAATTGCTCCTGCCGGCCCTGTATACCAGGCAGGCACTTTAAGCGGCAATCCCGTCGCCGTTGCCGCGGGAAGAGCTGTTCTCAAACATATTCAGGATAATAAAAATTTATACGATGAGCTTGAGGAAAAATCGGCCTATCTGGAAAACGGCTTAAAAAACAACCTTAAAAAAGCGGGTAAAAATTATTACACTAACCGGGTCGGATCAATGCTGTGTATGTTCTTCACTGAGGAAAAAGTGACAGGCTTCAGTGACGCGGTAAAATCGGATACCGAAAAATATGGCAGATATTTCCATAAAATGCTTGAAAAAGGGATATATCTGGCTCCCGCCCAGTTTGAGGCGATGTTTGTTTCCACAGCTCATACAAGGGAACAGCTTGATAAAACAATTCAGGCGCATCTGGAATCACTTCAGGAATTAGATTAAGCAAAGGGGGGGCAATTCAGCCCCTCTTTTATATTACTGTTTCCTCTTTACCACATATTCCCTTATATTTGTTAAATTAAATTTCCATTTATTTTTGATACATTGTATCGTTACGTACGTCAATAGTATATTCGGAAATAAATTATAAGAGGAAGTCATGAAAAAAACGGTTTTATTTTTTATCCTGTTTATTATTCCCGCGGTAATGTTCGCGCAGTATAATTCAGCCGCAATAAAACTCGGATATTACAGCCCCGACGCTACAGACGGCGGTTTTATTCTTGGATATGAAGGTGGGAAAAATATTGATGAACATCTTAATATCGGCTGGAGTATCGACTGGTTTAACAAAAATTATACAGATAAAAAACTCGTCGACGAGTTTAACCAGTTTAATAATCTGAATGTTGAAGTGAATGAGTTGCGCGCCAAAACAAATCTGCATGATATCCCCGTGCTTTTTAATGTAAATGCCCATTTTCCCGCGGCTCCTAAAGTGAATGTTTATGGTTCACTCTCATTCGGCGCGGAAGTGCTCCTGGTATTTTACCGGAACTATGAAAATCCTGATGATGATGAATTAAAAGGAGCCATTGATTTTTCATGGCGTTTCGGTTTCGGCGGAACGTATGAACTTGGCAGCCGCTCCGAACTGCTCGCGGAACTGGCATACCACTCATCAAAACCAAGCTGGGAATATGAAGTAACTGACCCGGTAACCGGCAATACAAAAACCTTTGAAAGGGTTTATGACATGAATGGAATTTTGCTAAGAGTCGGTGTTAAATATTATTTTTAATTTTTGAATCCCGGGTTTTACCCGGGATTTTTTTATTCCTCTCCCCACACTTTCTTTAATTCACTTAGTATCAGAACTCCTTACCTCCCGCAAAATGAGATCGCGGAAATTTATCGCGAATTATCATATCCCGGGCTCTCATTATAATGTCCCTAACGGGACAAAAAATAAAAATTGCTTTTTAAGATTGCCCCGTTAGGGGCAAAATATTGGTAGAAAAAAATAAGAAAGCGTTCAAGTGTGCCGTCAGGTATACCATATAACGCACTCTGAATTATATTCGGCGCCTAAGGTGAGGGGATTAAATCGCGAGAAATTCGATAAAATGATTCAAGGTATATGAAATCACGACAAAATATTTTGATGGGAGTCAGGAGTTCTGAACCAAAAAATATGGTATCAAAAAAAACCTCCGGGGTTTTAAAAACTCCGGAGGTTTGAGGTAATATTCTATAAATAGCGTTACTTAGTCACTATTTCATCAGCATCATTTTTTTGGCAGAGCTGAATGACCGGCCGTCAACACCTGAAGCTTCTATTGAATAGAAATAAACTCCGCTTGAGAATTTTGAGGCGTCAAATTCCGCTTCATGAAGGCCAATATCAAATTGTCCGTTAACCAGTTCCGCTACCTGCTGTCCGACAACGTTGTAAACTTTTACGCTTACTTTTGCCGCAACCGGAAGAGCGAATTTGATCTTTGTAGTCGGGTTGAACGGGTTAGGATAGTTCTGGCCAAGGCTGAACTCTGTCGGTACAAAGTCAACTTCTACAGTGTTGCTGTATGCGTATGTCCCGTCAAAGTCAACCTGTTTCAGTCTGTAATAATATGTACCTGATGTCGCGTGATGGTCAACAAAGCTGTAGCTATGCGCTTCAGCGCTTGTTCCGTTTCCATCAACAAATCCGATTGAAGTAAAGCTGACATCGTCTGAGCTTCTTTCAACTTCGAAACCTTTATTGTTGGTTTCTGTGGCTGTTTCCCAGGTAAGTTCAACTTTTTCGCCTGCTACGTTAGCCGCGAAAGTTGTGAATTCAACCGGTATAGGAGCTGTGTAAACGATTGTTACATCCAGTGATGTTAGAGCTGCGTTGGTAACAACTACAGGAGTAGTTTCACCATCCATAATTGTTTCACTTACAATTGCTCCGCCAAACGGATCCTGAACTGTCATTTCGATAGTTCCTGTTACTTCAGGAATAGCGATTGTAGCTGTGAATTCAGTTCCTGTTCCGAGCTGCCACTGAATCTTATGTGTAACAGTGCCATTCATGTTGACATCGCCTGTGCGGAAGTCATAAAGTGAAGAGGTAACTCCATCAGCGAATACCATTCTTGAATCGAAGATACCGGCAGGAGGCGCCGGAGGAAGTTCAGCTTCCATAAGGTCCGCGTCGATTCCATCTGTAGCAGCCGGATCGATACCAACCATCATGTCATAAGAAGCGTTGCCATCAGTTGCTGCGATAGCAATTTCGAAGAATGCTGCTGTGTTTTCATAACTTACAGGATTTCTTTTATCCGCTGTCAGGTTCATGACAAGTTCACCCGCGGATGAAGATTTAACCCAGTAGCCATGACCATAATGTAATTCATTCGAGTTTATATATCCATCTGAAAACCCATAAAAACCGCTTGAAATTATACCTTCCGGAATAGAGGCGATATCGGCAACGGGAATAGCAAAATGCAATGGTCCGATAAGATTCCATCCTGCATCAACTTCAATATTGCCTGAATGAATCTGGCCGCTCATCTCCTGTCCGCCGGCCTCAGAAAATTTAATCCAGTAACCTTTGCCAATCTCACCTTCGGTCACATTCATATATCCGTAAACCGGATCAAATGAGTAAGCGTTGGATGAAGATGTCGGGAAAATCGTGGAAAAGCTCATATCACCAGCGATAACCGGAAGTGAAACAATATTCCAACCCTCGTCGGTTTGCCAGGTCATATTCATACCCTTTGAAAAATGGATCTCAAGAACATTCAGTGAACCATTATTAGTTTCAAATTCCGACTGTTCTTTCATATTGACATTCACAATGCTGCCTCCAAAAGGATCCGTCAGGTAAAAATTTCCATCAGAAAGGTCATTCGGATCCCAGGATAACACCATTGGCATACCATCATCACCAGGCTGGAAATGTACTTTCCAAAGAGCCTGATCATTTGAAATATTTCTAAAATCTTTTAAACTGGCCAAATCTTCATTCGGAAGTATCCATCTTGCGTCAAAAGCACCGAGCGGGGGAACCGGCGGCAGTTCTATTTCTCCGAGTTCCTCATCAATTTCATCCGAGGCAAGGTTATTCATTCCGAAAGTCAGAGTTTCGGAAAGACCTGTACCTCCTCCATCCGAAACCTGGAGATTTGCTTCAAACATATAGTTCGGACCGGGAGAACCGCTCATAATTATATCACCTTCATAAGGTACAATTGTTTGTCCGAATACCGTCACATGGAGTGTGTCCTCAATAGATGAATAAACCGGGATTGTTACTTTGCCGGTTTCATCGGTTGTACCAACTTCATAAATTTCTTCCGATGAAAGACATACAGTCGCGTTCGGTTTAGCTATCCCTGTTCCGGAAGTCAATACAGTGATCTCCACCTCATTATACCCGGGCGAAATACTGTTTTCATGCAGAACCTGAACCGGGTAAGGAGTTGTTTTCCACACTTGTAAAGCCGGATCACCAAGAGTAACATATACTCTGAAATGATATTCAACCCAATGCTCATTGCCAAAAACAGTATACATATATAATTTACCACGGTTCATCACCTGGCCCGGTCTGTCCATTCCTTCCTGGAATAAACCTACATAAATACCCTTATCATTTTTATTGTTATATGTTGTGTGGGTATTGGAAGTAGGACCTAAAAAGGCGCATGCTCCGCGGGGCGCCTCAAGTGTTCCGGTCTGTAGCCACGCTTCGCCGAAACATGTCTGGCTGGCATTAAACATACCAACACCACAGCCGATACTTGTAACAAAAGGTAATTTCATACCATTTGCCAGATCATAGACATCTTCGACATGCATACCATAACATGAAGCCGACCATCCTGTGGTCCATCCTTCACCCCTGTAATTCAGTATGCCGCGCCCTTCATCAACTGCGTCAACTATATACTGCACATCAGCCGGGCAGGGCCATTTGCTCATTACAGTGTCAATGTATGTATATCCGCCATCTTCATACATTACCTGGGCTGTGTATCTTTTTGTTTCCACCTGTGACTGATAGGCATTATTCGAGCATACTATAGCTTTCTTCAGCCAGCCTGTGCCATCAACAACCGGCTCCTTCTGGTAGTTGAGAAATTTATTTATCATTATCTCAAGTCTTACATTTCCCTGGTGGGTGAAGCGTCCGTACATAACATCGGGGAAATAGTCATCCCCATCTATTTCAGCAAAATAGTTATCATATACGAAAGTATAATCGTAGGAAATATATTTGACGGGGAAATAACCGTTATCCCCCATAAAAAGTACATATGTGGGAGGATTCTGCCAGGTTGAATAAGCATCAGCGATGTGCGCTTTAACTATTTCAGGTGTGCCTGCCGAAGCGCCGATTTCGCTGAATTTTGTAATATGCACCTCGGTGCCGGCGCTGTTTCTCCATTGAGCATAAGGCTGAAATGTATCATAATAATCATCCGGCATTATCACCAGCATTACATCATGGGCGCTTTCCACACCGTCAAAATTCCTCTGAAGAACTGATTCATAATTTAACAGGAATCCCCTGTATTGCGCTCCGAATGATGGAGAGATTCCCTTGCTTTTAACAATCTTCGGATTTTTTGCCTGACCCCGAAGATAGTTTACCCTGATAGTCATACTTTCGGTAATTTCAAGTTCTTTTTTTGCCGCGGAATATTTCACCGGGTAAGCGGCAACTCTCGCAATCCTGAAATCACGGAATATGGCCGGTTCATCATTTGATACTGAATATTCAGGGTAAACACCTGAACTTCTGTAAGCGGTCGCTTCTTCAACATACGCCGGTTCATCATCACCTTCCCACCAGCTTTCGCGCGCCGGAGCAAGATTAATATTTTCGAATTTATGAACCGCGCCTTTTTCAAGAACTTCTATTTCTATTGCCGCGTCATCCGGAATGGCCAGCACTTCGGCAATATATGGCACTGCCGGAAAACCAAGCTTAATCATAAACTTTTCGGTCAGCAGGTCAGCCTGGTGATATATTTTATCCTCTGAATTAATTTCCCTCATCATAAAACCTGAAAGCTTTATACTAATAGTTGTGCCGCTTTCAGAATCTTCAAGAATTTGGATCTCCGGTTCGGTATTCTCCGCGCTGCCGTTGAGAGATACCCATTGTGAAAAAATTGTTACAGGCAGAATAGTAAGAAAAAGTAACAAAAACAGATTTTTAGGTCTCATTGTTTCCTCATTGTTTGGTCCCTGAGAAGTAGTTATTTGTGTGTTGTATGTGATAATCTGATAATATCATTTCAAATCCGGGATGCGGGAATAACTCGGAGTGTTATTAAGCGAAGGCTCGTGGAAAGAATATTTTAATGACATTTGTTCACTAATAAAATAAAATTTACATGCATCTAACTTATTAAGATACAAATAACATTTATCATTGTAAACGTTTAAGTAAAACTTAATTGATATTTATCACACAGGTTTAGGCGGGTCAGACAGGGCATGTTTGACAAGTGATATTTTTTGGCTGAAAAAAAAACAAAAAAACCTCCCCCGGAGGAATGCCTTCGGCACAGGATTTTAAAAACCCCGTGGCACAGCCATCCCTCCGGGAGAGGTTTAATTACTGAAAATTTTGCTATGATCACTTCATAAGCATCATTTTTTTTGTAGAGCTGAATGACTGTCCATCCACGCCTGTCGCTTCTATCGTATAGAAATAAACACCGCTTGAGAATTTTGACGCGTCAAATTCAACTTCATGAAGACCTGTCTCAAATTGACCATTAATCAATTCAGCTACCTCCTGGCCGACAACATTGTAAACTTTCACGCTTACTTTAGCCGCCACAGGAAGCGCGAATTTTATCTTTGTAGCCGGGTTAAACGGGTTAGGATAGTTTTGGCCAAGGCTGAATTCTGTGGGCACAAACTCAACTTCCACAACTTCGCTATAGGCCGATGTTCCGTCAAAATCAACCTGTTTAAGTCTGTAATAATATTTACCTGCTCTCGCGTTATAATCAACAAAGTTATAGTTGTGCGCTTCAGCGCTGGTGCCGTTTCCATCTACATAACCAATTGAATTGAAGTTGGTATTGTCTGAGCTTCTTTCAACTTCAAAACCTTTATTGTTGGTTTCCGTGGCTGTTTCCCAGGCGAGTTCAATTTTTTCGCCCGCTACGTTAGCCGCGAATGAGGTAAGTTCAACCGGAATAGGAGCAGTGTAGTTTACTGTGATTTCCAATCTTGTTAAAGAATTAGTTACAACGATATCTTTGCTTTGCCCATCCCATACTGTATCTTGAATTACAAAGCCTCCAAAAGGATCCTGAAAGATCATTTCGACACTACCTGGTACCTCCGGTACTGATACCGTGGCAGTAAAGATACTATCGGCTGCTGAAACCTGCCAGCTCAGTTCATGTTCGTATGTACCTGTAGTATTCATATTACCATTTCGAATATCAATAAGTGAATGAGTAACTCCGTCCGGCAGTACAAAACGGACATCAAAAATACTGACAGGAGGTATCGGGGGCAGTTCAGTCTCTCCGAGCAGTTCATCAATTCCATCTGTTGCATTCGGGTCCAGTCCGCATATAAGGTCGTAACCATATGAGCCATCAGTTGCGTGAACAGATATTTCATAAAACGCTGCCGTATTTTCAGCGTTTACAGGATTTTTCTTTGCGGGCGCCATATTCAGAACCAGCTCCCCTGCTCCGGTTGTTTTCACCCAGTATCCATGTCCGTAATGAAGTTCATCAGCAATTGAATATCCGCCGGAAAAGCTGAAAAATCCGCTGGCAATTATTCCGGCGGGAATCGAGGAAATATCATCAACATTGACCGGGTAGTGCATGGGTCCCATAAGGTTCCATCCCTGCTCAACAGAAATATTTCCCGCATGCCGTCGTCCGCTCATCGATTGCCCGGCAGCGCTCGCAAATTTCAGCCAGTATCCCTCTCCCACTTCACCTTTCGAAACAACCTGGTACCCGACGCCGGGAACAAACATAAAAGCGCTTGAAGAAGCGTCGGGGAAAACCGAGCTGAATGACATATCATCGGCTTCAACCGGAAGGGACACAAGGTTCCACCAGGCTTCAGTCTGCCATTGCATATTCAGTGTTCTCGAAAAATGGATTTCCAGTCTGTTTAACGCGCTGCTCTCAATTAAAGTCTGGCTCACTCCTTTCATATCCACTTCAACTATTCCCGCGCCGAGGGGATCTTTTAAAATAAATTCACCTTCGGGAAGTTGATTCGAATTCCATGAAAGCACAAAAGGATATCCATCGGGACTCGGCTGAAAATCCATTACCCATATAGCGGCGACATCTGTCACATTCCTGAAATCTTTAAGACTTGCCACGATTGTATCGGGCAGAATAAAACGGGCGTCAAAAACTCCCGCCGGAGGCGCGGGCGGCAGTTCAGCTTCACCAAGTTCCTGGTCAAGCCCGTCGGTTGCCGAGCTGTTCATTCCAAAGGTAAGAGCGACGGAACTTCCCGCGCCGCCTCCATCGGTAATCGTAATATCCGTCTCAAACTGGTACACGGAACCTCCGTAATCGGAAACAATAATTTCTCCCTGAAAGGGAATTATTCGCTGCCCGTATACAGTCACATTTATTTTACCTTCGGAATTGGTCGGAACAGGAATTGTGACGTTCCCTTCTCCATCAGTATAAGCCACGGCGTAAAATTCATCGGATGAAAGACAAACTTTCGCTCTGTCATTAGCCAGGCCAGAATTAAATTCAGCTACATTTATTACAACCTCCTCATATCCGACTCCGATAGTATCAGGATAAGTAACTGTAACTTCTTCCGGAGTGTCCTTCCATACCTGCAGCGCCGGATCACCAAGAGTCACATAAACCCTGAAATGATATTCCACCCAATGTGTATTTCCAAAAACATTGTACATATACAATTTACCCCTGTTCGTGACCTGCCCCGGGGTATCCATCCCTTCCCGGTAAAGTCCCAAATATATGCCTTTATCGATTTTATTATTATAAGTTGTGTGGGTGTTCGAAGTCGGCCCGATAAAGGCGCAGCCGCCGCGGGGAGCATCCAGAGAGCCGGTTTGTATCCAGGCTTCTCCCAAACATGTATAAGAGGAGTTAAACATGGCAACTCCGCAGCCAATACTTGTGACAAATGGAAGCTTCAGTCCGTTTGACAAATCATAAACATCATCAACATTAAAATCATAACATGTTGCCGACCATCCGGTTGTCCAGCCTTCCCCCCGGTAATTAAGAATTCCCCGGCCTTCATCTATTATATCAACTATATCGTGAACATTGGCCGGACAGGGCGATTTGCTCATTACAGTGTCAATATGAGTATAACCCCCGTATTCATACATCAATTCGGCAGTAAACCTTTTTGTTTCAGCTTGCGAAGGATAAGCGTCATTAGAACATACAATCGCCTTTTTTAACCACCCCGAACCATCAAGCGCCGGATTTTTCATGTAATTAAGATATTTATTAATCATGATCTCCAGCCGCACATTCCCCTGGTGTGTAAATCGTCCATACATCACCTCCGGGAAATAATCATTTCCTTCAATCTCAACAAAAAAGTTATCGTACACAAAAGTAAAGTCATAGCTGATAATTTTAACCGGAAATTTCCCCTTGTCCCCCATAAACAAAACATAAGTTGGAGGATGTTCCCACGAAGAATAGGCTTCGGATATATGTTCTTTTACAATATCGGCTGATCCTGAGTTAGCTCCGATATCGCTGAATTTTGTAATATGGATTCTTGTTCCCGCTCTGTCCCGCCATTCGGCGTATTGCTGAAAAGTATCATAATATTCATCGGGAGTTATCACAAGCATTACATCGTAAGCGGCTTCTTCACCATTAAATCTTCTTTTAAGCACACTCTCATAATTAAAAATAAATCCCCTGTAAAGCTGACCGAATGAAGGAGCGATTCCTTTGCTCTTAACTGTTTTGGGATTCTTTGCCTGTCCGGAAAGATAATTAACTTTTATTGTCATCTCTTCTGTAACTTCCAGCTCCCTGAGGGAAGCGTTATATTTAACCGGGTAAGCAGCCACTCTCGCGATCCTGAAATCACGGAAAATTGCCGGATCATCATGTGAAACTGAATAAGAAGGATAAACACCTGAGCTTCTGTAGGCTGAAACATCTTCCCTGTAAGCCGGCTCATCGGCTCCTTCCCACCAGCTTTCCCGCGCGGGGGGTAAATTTATATTTTCAAATTTGTGCACAGCTCCCTTCTCAAGCACTTCAATATTTATCGCCGCGTCATCAGGGATAGCTAATACCTCCGCCACATATGGCACAGCCGGGTAACCAGGCTCTGCCATAAACTTTTCTGTCAGCAGATCAACCTGATAATATGTTTTGTTTTCTGCCACTATTTCCCTCAGAAGAAAACCTGATAATTTAATATTTATTATTGTGGCGTTTTCAGAATCTTCCAGAATTTTTATTTCCGGTGATATATTCTCCCCGTTATGCCTGTTCAAAGATACCCATTGTGAATAGAAAGTTGACGGAATTAAAAGAATAAACAGAAATAATAATAAACTTCCCTGTCTCATTTGTTTCCTCATTGTTGTGTGCTTAATGAACTGCAATTTATATTTGGTAATTATTCTTAATCGGTAAAATATATCAATGAGAATTATGGAAGATTGGTAAAAATATCCTGGTGTTTTCGAGCTTACTGGTATTCCTGACAATAAAATAAAGTTCTTTATAAAGAATTTAAAATACGAATACAAGAGATAAATGTAAATGGGTAATTTTAAGTTTCCCGGAGAATTCAAAAAAAACCTCCCCCATGAGAATGCCTTCGGCACAGGGTTTTAAAAACGCCGTGGCACAGCCATCCCCCTGGGGGAGGTTTGTCCTAATATTCTATAAATAAAGTGACAATATCACTTCATCAGCATCATTTTTTTTGTAGAGCTGTATGACTGTCCATCCACTCCTGTCGCATCTATTGTATAGAAATAAACTCCGCTTGAGAATTTGGACGCGTCAAATTCAACTTCATGCAGACCTGTTTCAAGTTGCCCTTTAATCAACTCGGCAACCTGCTGACCGACAACGTTGTATACTTTTACACTTACTTTAGCCGCTACAGGAAGAGCAAATTTTATCTTCGTAGCCGGATTAAAGGGGTTAGGATAATTCTGGCCGAGGCTGAATTCTGAGGGCACAAAGTCGACTTCCACAACTTCGCTATAGGCCGATGTTCCGTCAAAATCTACCTGTTTCAATCTGTAATAATATGTGCCCGATGTAGCGTGAAAATCGACAAAGCTGTAGCTATTCGCTTCTGTGCTGGTGCCGTTTCCATCCACAAATCCTATTGAGGAAAAGTTAACATCATCTGAGCTTCTTTCAACTTCAAAACCTTTATTGTTGGTTTCCGTGGCCGTTTCCCAGGTTAGTTCAATATTTTCACCGGCTACTTCAACATTGAATGTTGTCAATTCCACAGGAATCGGAGCAGTATAATTAACAGTAATAATAAGTGTGGTAAGCGCTGTATTGGTTACAACAACGTCTTTAGTTTCACCATCAAATATTGTTTCGTTAACAATAACTCCGCCGAAAGGATCCTTTACAACAATTTCCACAGTCCCCGAAACTTCAGGCGCTGAAAATGTCGCGGTAAACATTGTGCCGCCATAACCAATCTGCCATACTATTTGATGTACTATTTCCCCGTTAAAGTTTATATCCCCCTGTCGAAAATCGCGATATGAAAATAAATAATCATCCGGCAGGGCAAACTTACATTCAAATATCCATGATGGAGGTCCCGGAGGAATTTCCCACTCCCCCAAATGGTCATCAATACTATCCGTAGCTGTGGGATCAATTCCTATTTGAAGATAAAAATGACTGCTGTCGTCGGTGGCATGAATATTTATTTCATAAAACGCGCTGTCCCATTCTGTAGTGACAGGCGCTAATTTGCCTGAGATCAGATTCAGAGCCGGTGAAGAATCTCCGGTGATCTCTTTTTCCCATAATCCTTTTTGCGCAAAAAGTGTTACTGTGAACAATAAATAAATTATCAAAAGAATATTACTCTGTTTCATCCGGTCCTCCATGTTACCACTGTTTGATCGCTATTTTTTGTTCCGGTAATAATAATATCTCATGTAATGGCAGAGAAATTATTCAGTGATTAAGATAACATAAATATTATTATAAGATACAAATATAAAGGATAATTGCAAATGGATAATTGCTTTTAGTGGCCAAAAAACCTCCCCGATAGGGATGCCTTCGGCACAGGGTTTTAAAAATCCCGTGGCACAGCCATCCCCCTGGGGGAGGTTTGTCCTAATATTCTATAAATAAAGTGACAATATCACTTCATCAGCATCATTTTTTTTGTAGAGCTGTATGACTGCCCATCCGCACCTGTCGCATCTATTGTATAGAAATAAACGCCGCTTGAGAATTTTGACGCGTCAAATTCAACTTCATGCAGACCAGTCTCAAACTGACCGTTAATTAATTCGGCAACCTGCTGACCGACAACGTTGTATACTTTTACACTTACTTTAGCCGCTACAGGAAGAGCAAATTTTATCTTCGTAGCCGGATTAAAGGGGTTAGGATAATTCTGGCCGAGGCTGAATTCTGAGGGCACAAAGTCAACTTCCACAACTTCGCTATAGGCCGATGTTCCGTCAAAATCTACCTGTTTCAATCTGTAATAATATGTGCCCGATGTAGCGTGAAAATCGACAAAGCTGTAGCTATTCGCTTCTGTGCTGGTGCCGTTTCCATCCACAAATCCTATTGAGGAAAAGTTAACATCATCTGAGCTTCTTTCAACTTCAAAACCTTTATTGTTGGTTTCCGTGGCCGTTTCCCAGGTTAGTTCAATATTTTCACCGGCTACTTCAACATTGAATGTTGTCAATTCCACAGGAATCGGCGCGGTATAATTTACTGTAATATCAAGTCTGGTAAGCGCTGTATTGGTTACAACAACGTCTTTAGTTTCACCATCAAATATTGTTTCGTTAACAATAACTCCGCCGAAAGGATCCTTTACAACAATTTCCACAGTCCCCGAAACTTCAGGCGCTGAAAATGTCGCGGTAAACATTGTGCCGCCATAACCAATCTGCCATACTATTTGATGTACTATTTCCCCGTTAAAGTTTATATCCCCCTGTCGAAAATCGCGATATGAAAATAAATAATCATCCGGCAGGGCAAACTTACATTCAAATATCCCTGATGGAGGTCCCGGAGGAATTTCCCACTCCCCCAAATGGTCATCAATACTATCCGTAGCTGTGGGATCAATTCCTATTTGAAGATAAAAATGACTGCTGTCGTCGGTGGCATGAATATTTATTTCATAAAACGCGCTGTCCCATTCTGTAGTGACAGGCGCTAATTTGCCTGAGATCAGATTCAGAGCCGGTGAAGAATCTCCGGTGATCTCTTTTTCCCATAATCCTTTTTGCGCAAAAAGTGTTACTGAGAGCAATAAAAAAAATGTCAATAAAATGTTTCTCTGCTTCATCCGATCCTCCTTGTTACCACTGTTTGATCGCCATTTTTTATCCCGGTAATAATAATATCTCATGTAATGGCACAGAGATTATTCAGGGATTAAGATAACATAAATATTATTATAAGATACAAACATAAAGGATAATTGCAAATGGATAATTGCTTTTAATGGCAAAAAAACCTCCCCAATAGGGATGCCTTCGGCACAGGGTTTTAAAAATCCCGTGGCACAGCCATCCCCCTGGGGGAAGTTTGTCCTAATATTTTATAGATAAAGTGACATTGTCACTATTTCATCAGCATCATTTTTTTTGTAGAGCTGAATGACTGTCCATCAATACCTGAAGCTTCGATTGAATAGAAATAAACACCGCTTGAGAATTTTGACGCGTCAAATTCAACTTCATGCAGACCAGTCTCAAACTGACTGTTAATTAATTCGGCAACCTGCTGACCGACAACGTTGTAAACTTTTACGCTTACTTTTGCCGAAACAGGAAGAGCAAATTTTATCTTCGTAACCGGATTAAAGGGATTAGGATAATTCTGGCCGAGGCTGAATTCTGTGGGCACAAAGTCAACTTCCACAACTTCGCTGTAGGCAAATGTTCCGTCAAAATCTACCTGTTTCAATCTGTAATAATATGTGCCCGATGTCGCGTGAAAATCGACAAAGCTGTAGCTATTCGCTTCTGTGCTGGTGCCGTTTCCATCCACAAATCCTATTGAGGAAAAGTTAACATCATCTGAGCTTCTTTCAACCTCAAAACCTTTATTGTTTGTTTCCGTGGCTGTTTCCCAGGTGAGTTCAACTTTTTCCCCGGCTGCTTCAGCAGTGAATGTTGTCAATTCAACTGGAACCCAGCAATGATGTATTGTTATATCAAGAGAAGTAAGTGCGGCGTTTGTTACAACAATAGTTTTTGTTTCACCGCTAAAAATAGTTTCATAAACTAATGTTCCGCCGAATGGATCCTTAACAGTCATTTCCAGGAATTTCGGATATTGTTCAGGAATCGATACTGTCATCGAAAATTCAGTTCCGGTTCCTAACTGCCACTGAATTTTGTGTTCCACTCCTCCCACAAAATATTCACCCCCATTGCGGAAGTCATAAAGAGAACCTGTTATTCCATCGGGAAGGATCATCCTCGAATCAAAAATGCCTGCCGGAGGAGCCGGGGGGAGTTCTGCTTCGCCGAGATCGTCGTCGATTCCATCTGTTGCTGCAGGATCAATCCCGATCATCATATCGTAAGAAGCTATTCCATCTGTCGCAAGAATTGGAATTTCAAAATACGCTGCTGTATTTTCAGCATTTACAGGATTTTTCTTAGCCGGAGCCATATTCAATACAAGCTCTCCCGCTTCGGAAGATTTAACCCAGTATCCATGCCCGTAATGAAGTTCATCAGCAATTGAATATCCGCCGGAAAAGCTGAAAAATCCGCTGGCAATTATTCCGGCCGGAATTGAGGAAATGTCATCAGTATTAACAGGGTAATGCATCGGGCCCATCAGATTCCACCCCTGTTCAACAGGAATATTCCCTGTGTGCTGTCCGCCGTTCATCGACTGCCCGGCGGCGCTCTCAAATTTCAGCCAGTATCCTTTTCCCACTTCACCCTGTGAAACGACCTGGTATCCGTCGCCCGGCACAAAGATAAAAGCGTTTGAGGAAGCGTCGGGGAAAATCGAACTAAAAGACATATCATCAGCCTCAACCGGAAGAGAAACGAGGTTCCATCCCGCTTCAGTCTGCCACTGCATAATCATATCACGTGAATAATATATTTTCAGAGAGGTGATCGCGCTGTTCTCAACTATAACCTGACTCTCTTCCTTCATATTCACATCAACAATACCCGCGCCGAGGGGATCTTTTAAAATAAAATATCCTTCGGAAAGCTGGTCGGGATTCCATGAAAATACAAACGGGTATCCGTCGGCGCCAGGCTGAAACTGTATTGTCCAAAGAGCTTCCTGTTCTGCCACACTCCTAAGGTCTTTAAGACTCGCGATTGTCTCACCCGGAAGAATGAACCTTGTATCAAATACCCCCGCCGGAGGAACAGGAGGTAATTCGGCCTCACCCAAATCCTGATCAAGACCGTCGGTAGCCAAACTGTTCATTCCGAATGTAAGAGTGTTTGAACTTCCCGAGCCATTCCCATCGGCAACTGTGATATCCGCCTCAAACTGGTAGATGGAGCTTCCGGAACCGGATATAATTATCTCTCCCTCGTAAGGGATAATCTTTTGTCCATAAACTGTAACGGTCATGGTATCTTCATAAGTGGTGTTGACAGGTATTGTTACATTTCCCTCCCCATTAGTAAGACCGACAGCGTAAAATTCTTCGGATGCAAGACAAACGCTGGCTCTCTCACTGGCAAGACCGGAATTAAACTCAGCGACATTTATAACCACCTCATCATAACCAATCCCTATTGTATCGGGATGAGTTACCGTGACATTCTCAGGTATATCCTTCCATACCTGCAAAGCGGGGTCACCCAGAGTAACATAAATTCTGAAATGATACTCAACCCACTGGGTGTTTCCAAATACATTGTACATATATAGTTTTCCACGGTCAGCCACCTGACCCGGCCTGTCCATTCTTTCTTTGTAGAGTCCTATATAAATTCCTTTATCAATTTTGTTATTATAAGTTGTATGAGTATTGGAAGTCGGCCCGATAAACGCGCAAGCCCCCCTCGGAGCCTCAATTGTTCCTGTCTGTATCCATGCTTCACCAAAACATGTCTGCCCGGCGTCGAACATACCCACACCGCATCCGATGCTTGTAACAAAAGGAAGTTTCATTCCGTTTGACAGATCATAAACATCCCCGACATTAAAATTATAACATGTCGCCGACCATCCGGTGGTCCACCCTTCACCCCGGTAATTTAATATGCCCCGGCCTTCATTTATTGAGTGCGCAATATATTCCACATCAGCCGGACAGGGCCACTTGCTCATCACTGTATCTATATATGTATAGCCTCCATCTTCATACATCACTTCGGCGGTATATCTTTTTGTTTCCACCTGCGATGGATAAGCATTGTTTGAGCAGACTATCGCTTTCTTAAGCCAGCCTGAACCATCAATCAGGGGGTCTTTCATATAATTCAGGTATTTATTCATCATTATTTCGAGTCGCACATTCCCCTGGTGTGTAAATCTTCCATACATTACATCGGGGAAATAATCATTACCTTCAAGTTCGGCAAAGAAATTATCGTAAACGAATGTCCAGTCATAGTGGATATATTTAACCGGAAACTTGCCGTCGTCACCCATCAGCAATACGTAAGTCGGAGGATGTTCCCATGATTCATAAGTGTTAGCGATATGTTCTTTTACAATTTCGGGGGTGCCGGAGTTGGCGCCTATTTCACTGAATTTGGTAATGCGAATTTTTGTTCCCGCCCTGTTTCTCCATTCAGCGTATGGCTGAAAAGTATCATAATATTCATCGGGCATGATCACAAGCATTACATCGTAAGCGCCCTCTTCACCATTAAATTTTCTTTTAAGCACACTCTCATAATTAAAAATAAATCCCCTGTAAAGCTTACCGTATGAAGGGGCAATCCCCCTGCTTCTGATCTTTTTGGGATTTTTTGCCTGTCCGGGAAGATAATTAACTTTTATTGTCATCTCTTCTGTAACTTCCAGCTCCTTAAGCGAAGCGTTGTATTTAACCGGGTAGGCAGCTACCCTCGCGATCCTGAAATCACGGAAAATTGCCGGATCATCATGTGAAACTGAATAAGAAGGATAATCACCTGAGCTCCTGTAGGCCGAAACATCTTCCCTGTAAGCCGGCTCATCGGCTCCTTCCCACCAGCTTTCCCGCGCGGGGGATAAATTTATATTTTCAAATTTATGCACAGCTCCCTTCTCAAGTACCTCTATGCTTAAAGCCGCGTCGTCCGGAATTGCCAGAACCTCCGCTATATAGGGAACAGCCGGGTAACCAGGCTCTGCCATAAACTTTTCTGTCAGCAGATCAACCTGATGATATGTTTTGTTTTCTGCCACTATTTCCCTCAGAAGAAAACCTGATAATTTAATATTTATTATTGTGGCGTTTTCAGAATCTTCCAGAATTTTTATTTCCGGTGATATATTCTCCCCGTTATGCCTGCTCAAAGATACCCATTGTGAGTAGAATGTCGACGGAATTAAAAGAACAAATAAAAATAATAATAAACTACCCTGTTTCATTAGTTTCCTCGTGGTTATATGCTAAATGAAATTTCAATTTATCTGTTGTTATTATTTTTCAATTGGCAAAATTACTGAATGTGAATTGTCGGAGGTCAGTAGTTATTTTAATATCTTCATCCTGACTGATGCTGTTAACAATATGATGTGGTTCTTTATAAGGAAATTAAAATACGAATTGAAAAGATCAATGTAAACGTTTAAGTAAAAATTAATAGATATTTATCATTACCCCGGTTACACGCAAAATTTGCCCTCACGATTAATCCTTTTTGCCCATACTTCGAGGAACGCAAGCTCCCCAAAAACCTCCGGGGTTTTTAAAACCCCGGAGGTTTATAGTAATATTCTATCAATAAAGTGAATATATCACTTACAATAGTGCCAAATGGCCCCTCGGGTTTTATCTTGATTTATGGTAGTATATATATTGTATTGTAATTATCATTTATTCATATACCGTTATAGTTATTGCTTTAATAAATATTCTATGCCATTGTTATTATGATATACTGATATATTATAATGGCTTTATCATAATTGATTATGATATGAATTTTCTGGCTTATTTTCATGCTTTATTTTTCTTTTTTATTGTCATTAATATATCCTTTTTTTTCATTTTTTCCTCTCGCTGGTTTCCTTTTCTTCCGGATTTAATTCTTTATACAACCGTATATATTGTTTGACTACGCTGACCGATCTGCCTGTTATTTCACATATTGACTCTTCATCCATTCCTTTTCTTACTAGTTTTCTGACTTGTTCATAATGTTTTATATACCTGTCCACGGCCTCCTGACTATGTTCCGTTTTTAACACTATATCTGCTGGCGATATTCCCTGTTCGTATAATGATATGATTATTGCCTTATGAGTAGGAAGACTTCCCTGGTCCAGCACATATCCTTTTAACGGTAGTATTTCTCCTGTCTTTTCTACATAGGCATCCAGATATTTTCTTATCGTTGACAAGCTGCGATTCATCAATACACTTACTTCCGCCCCTGTTAACAAGCCTCCCTGACTTTTTGCTTCTTTTATCAACCTTACCATTGTTTCTATATCTCTTGATTCACGGTGTCTATAGTTGCTGTTTCTGTCCCCCTTCTTATAATATATTCTTCGTTCTATATCCTCTTCGGTTATCAGGGGCAGTATTACTGTCGTTGTTTCATATTCCTCTGACTTCTTACCATAACTTTGACGCTGACCATTATCACTGGTTACACGCATCACTATCTCTCCATTGCCTACACTTTCTTTTCCCGGATAATATTCCTTATGCAGTTCTTCTATATCTTCGGCCAGCATTTGCAATATTTTTCTCGATCCCAGTATTTTGTACTCTTCCTCTAGCAATCTTATCAAAGCTGTTCGGAATTGTTTCTTGTTCATACTCAAGTATCGGTCTCTCGGTTTCATCCTAAACCTCCAGTCAATAACTCCATAGTCTTCCAATATTTTTCCCCTCTTTTTTTTACCGGTTCCCGATAGCCTTGACGAATCGCCAGCGTTTCCATATTTTCGCTTCTTATTTTGTCTTTTTTACTTTCCCTTATTATTTCCAAATATTGACCCGATAAATGCTCTGACAATCCTGTTAACTGACTTATCTCTTTCTTTGTATATATTCTCCTTCTATAACAAAGCAATACTTTTGTAAAACTTTCAAGATACCTTTTTATTGCTCCGACACTATGTCTTAGTTTTATCTTTATCTCGCTGTAGGTCTTCCCCTCAAGATACATCTCTATTATTTTTACCTTATGCGTCTGGCCTCGACCTATGTTATGCAATACACCCCTGGTTATTACTTCTATGCCTCTTTGTCTTATTTCATGGATATCCCGTTTTATCGTCCGGATTCCGCAATTTAGAACCCTGCATAAATCTTCCTGGCTTAATACCGCTTCCTGCTCTATTGATTCTTCAGTGATCCGCTGGATTTTTGTTCTGCGTAGCTCGGTCTTTCCGAATTGTCTTTTTATCTCCTCATCGGATAATCCATCATCAAGAGTTATAACTATTCTTTTCTTTTTCGACTCCTCTATGCTTTTTCCACTCTTTTCGGAGATTTCTATGGCTACTATTTCTACCTGTCCCTCTTGTAGCGAATTACCTCGCAATAGACAACTTTTTGCTGTTTGAAGTATTTCTTTACTTAATTTCGGAGAGAGTTCATATGAATTTGATAACTCATAGAGGAACTCTCCTTCCGAAGTTTTTTGGTGCAATCTTTTGTATTCTTTTTTTGTGCTAAACATAGCCACCTCAATGTTTTATGCAAATTTAACATTTTTTGAGGGGCCATTTGGCACTATTTCATCAGCATCATTTTTTTTGTAGAGCTGAATGACTGTCCATCAACTCCTGTCGCATCTATCGTATAGAAATAAACACCGCTTGATAATTGTGACGCGTCAAATTCAACTTCATGCAGACCTGTTTCAAGTTGCCCTTTAATCAACTCGACAACCTGCTGACCGACAACGTTATATACTTTTACACTTACTTTTGCCGAAACAGGAAGCGCGAATTTGATCTTAGTAGCCGGGTTGAATGGGTTAGGATAATTCTGGCCGAGGCTGAATTCTGTGGGCACAAAGTCAACTTCCACAACTTCGCTATAGGCCGATGTTCCGTCAAAATCTACCTGTTTCAGTCTGTAATAATATGTACCTGATGTCGCATGATGGTCAACAAAGCTGTAGCTGTGCGCTTCAGCGCTTGTTCCGTTTCCATCAACAAATCCAATTGAAGTAAAGCTGACATCGTCTGAGCTTCTTTCAACCTCAAAACCTTTATTGTTGGTTTCCGTGGCTGTTTCCCAGGTAAGTTCAATATTTTCACCTGATACGTTAGCCGCGAATGTTGTGAATTCAACCGGTACGAATATTATCCCCCCGGTGTAATTGATAGTGATATCCAATGAAGTAAGAGCGGAATTTGTAACAACAACAGGAATTGTTTCACCATCCATGATAGTTTCACTTACAATTGCTCCGCCGAACGGATCCTGAACTGTCATTTCGATAGTTCCTGTTACTTCAGGAATAGCGATTGTAGCTGTGAATTCATTTCCAGTGCCGAGCTGCCACTGTATTTTATGATCAATCTGGCCCGAAATATTAGCATCGCCATTACGGAAGTCGTAAAGTGAAGATGTAACTCCATCAGCAAATACCATTCTTGAATCGAAAATTCCAGCCGGAGGCGCGGGAGGCAGTTCAGCTTCCATAAGGTCCGCGTCAATTCCATCGGTCGCGTTCGGGTCGACACCTACCATCATATCATAGGAAGCATTGCCATCTGTCGCGTTTATCGTAATTTCATAAAAGGCTGTTATATTTTCAGCGTTTACAGGATTTTTCTTTGCCGGCGCCATATTTAATACAAGTTCTCCCGCTTCGGAAGATTTAACCCAGTATCCATGCCCGTAATGAAGTTCATGTTCAGTAAAATATCCATCTGAGAAACCGAAAAATCCGCTGGAAATAATACCGGCAGGAATAGTGGAAATATCATCAACATTAACCGCGTAGTGCATTGGGCCCATCAGATTCCAACCTTCCTCAACAGTTATATTGTTTGAATGCATGCTTCCTGTCATCGACTGGCCAACCGTGTCGTCAAACTTCAACCAGTAACCTTTTCCCACTTCACCTTCCGTAACCACCTGGTAACCCGAGCCGGGTACAAACATAAACGCGTTTGAGGAGGCATCGGGGAAAACAGAGCTGAATAACATATCATCGGCGTCAACCGGAAGAGAAACAAGATTCCACCCGGCATCGGTCTGCCACTGCATATTCAGCGCTCTGGAAAAATGTATTTCAAGTGAATTAATAGCGCTATTCTCTATTGCCACCTGGTTTTCTTCCTTCATATTCACTTCAACCAATCCCGCGCCAAATGGATCTTTCAGAATAAAATTACCGTCAGAAAGCTGATCGGGATCCCAGGTTAAAACAAACGGGTATCCGTCGGCGCCCGGCTGAAACTTCATAGTCCACAGAACTTCCTGCTCGGTAACATTTCGAATATCTTTCAGACTCGAGATCGTTTCACCGGGTAATATAAACCGCACATCGAAGACGCCGGCGGGAGGCGCCGGAGGCAATTCGATTTCTCCAAGACCGGAATCCAACCCGTCTGTGGCCGACATATCCATGCCGAATGTAAGTGTATTTGACATTCCCGCGCCGCTGCCATCCGCAATGTTAAGATTAGCTTCAAACTGATAGTTAGGACCGGATGACCCGTATATATTGATATTTCCCTGGTAAGGAATTATCTTTTGACCATATACAGTAACAGTCATTCTGCCTTCAGTAGTGGTTTCAACCGGTATTGTAACATTGCCTTCTCCATCTGTCAGAGCCACAGCGTAAAACTCTTCATTAGCCAGGCAAACTTTCGCTCTTTGACTTGCCAGACCGGAATTAAACTCAGCTACATTTATAACCACTTCATCATAACCGACGCCAATAGTATCGGGATGAGTTACTGTTACCTGTTCAGGTGTTTCTTTCCATATTTGAACAGATGGATCGCCGAGGACACAATAAACCCTGAAATGATATTCCACCGATTGGGTATTGCCATAAACATTATACATATAAAGCCGGCCCCGGTTAATTGCCTGTCCTGGCTGGTCTATTCCTTCCTGGAACATACCAACATAAATGCCTTTATCAATTTTGTTGTTATAAGTTGTATGAGTATTTGATGTTGGCCCGATAAATGCGATAGCTCCCCTGGGCTCTTCAATAGAACCGGTCTGTATCCACGCCTCTCCAAAACAATTTGACCCCGCGTCGAACATTCCCACACCACATCCGATGCTTGTAACAAATGGAAGTTTCATTCCGTTTGACAGATCATAAACATCACTAACCTTCATGGGGTAGCATGAAGCCCACCATCCTGTGGTCCAGCCTTCACCTCTGTAGTTCAATATTCCGCGCCCCTCATCAACCGCGTCAATAATATATTGAATATCCGCCGGGCATGGGTTTTTACTCATAATTGTATCAACATAACTATACTTGCCATCCTCATAAAGAACCTGTGCGGCAAATCTTTTTGTCTCAGCCTGCGACGGGTAGGCGTCGTTTGAGCATGTGATAGCTTTATTAAGCCATCCGGAACCGTCAACCACCGGGTCCTGCTGATATAAAAGGAATTTGTTGATCATAATGTTCAGTCTTACGTTCCCCTGGTTTGTAAAACGACCGATCATCATTTCGGGAAAATAATCATTTCCTTCAAGTTCTACAAAAAAGTTTTCGTAAGCAAAGGTATAATCATAAGATATTTCTTTTCTTGGAACAAATCCATAATCTCCTACAAGCAAAATATGGGTCGGGCTATTATCCCAGCCGGTGTAAGCATGGGCGATGTGATCTTTTATAATTTGCGGGTCTGTGCTGTTTGCTCCGATATCGCTGAATTTAGTTATAAAAGTCTGTATCCCCTCTCTGTTCCGCCAATTCGCGTAAACCAGAAAATCATTATAAAAATCATCGGGAGTAATAACAAGCATAATATCATGAGCCGATTCTTCACCGTTAAAATTCCTCTGGAGCACACTCTCATAATTCAATAGAAATCCTCTGTAGAGCTGACCGAATGATGGAGCTATTCCTTTGCTCTTAACAGTTTTGGGATTTTTTGCACGGCCCGACAGATAATTTACTTTTATTGTCATCTCTTCTGTCACTTCAAGCTCTTTTGTTGCCGCGTTATATTTTACCGGATAGGCCGCCACCCTCGCGATCCTGAAATCACGGAATATCGCCGGCTCATCATTCGAAACATTATATTCAGGGAAAAGGGAATCTGAACGGTAACCGGAGCTGTTTTCAACATAAGCAGGTTCCTCAGCTCCTTCCCACCAGCTTTCACGCGCGGGGGGGAGATTTATATTTTCAAACTTGTGAGTCCTGCCTTTACTGACTACCTCGATTTCAACCGCGGCATCATCAGGAATCGCGAGAACTGAAGCGACATAAGGAACTTCGGGCATCCCCGCCTCAGTAATAAATATTTCATTCAACAGGTCAACTTTCTGGTATGTTTTATTTTCTGCGGCAATTTCGGAAAGATAAAAGCCTGATAGTCTGACATTTATTGTTGTGCTGCTTTCGCTGTCTTCAAGGATGGTTACCTTTGGCTCTGAATTAATTTCAGTCGCATTATCCAGGCTTACCCACTGGGAAAATATACTGCTCTGCAACAGCAGAAGAATAGAAATAATAAAAGTGATTTTTTTCATTTGATACTGCCTCGGTATTGTGTTATGAGTGTGATTAAACATTTCTGTATATGTTATTTGAATTTTATTCCTAAGTCACTGAATCGAATCAAATTAATACAGGAAATTACGGCCTGAATATTAAAAAAGCAAACAGGAAAATCAGGTGAAGCTTTATTACTTAAAAATTGGAAGAAATCGCATAATATTTTTTCCGGTATTTTTCAGTTGAGCGAGTTATCTCGTGTCCTCTGCTCATAATTCCTATTCATTTGTCAGCAGTTTAATAAATTCCTCTTACTTCTGAATCATTAATTCTTCTGGTAATCTTTGAATCCTTTTGTGCGTTACGATCCCCTGAGAAAAAATGAAGCTTAATTTTTCAAAAGTTTTTTGATGGAAGTATTATCCCGGAATTTCATATTTGTCGATGACATGACTTATTTAAACTTATAATCGTTTTTACCGATTATTGTATATATTCGGTTGTAACACTGATTTTTCAAAAATTCCGAAATGTGTTGCACGGGTAATCTTTGTGATGCGAACAAACTTTTATTTAAACTTTTACCGATAGGAATTTATATTTGAGATACGCGATCACCCGAAAAGCAGCTAACGCTTTTGTAATTATACTAATCTTGATGCTAATGATAAGTGTAATTTCAATTCTGGCATTATTGAAAGAACATAGCGGCATACTTGATTTGATAGATGAAAATCAAAAAGGTTATGAGCTTTTTTTACTGCAATCTGAAGTAAAAATGATATCAAATGTAGCCAAAGACTTTGTTATTACCGGCGATGAAAAATTCATCGAGATATACAACAGGGTTGACGATAGAATTGAAGCCAAAATTAACAAATTAAGCGCGTTGCTTTCAGGCGCTGTAGAGCACTCAAAATTATCAGATATTAAAAGTAACATGGCGGATATAAGAAGAAAAGTCCATAAACTTTTTGATCTGAAAAAACATAACTCTATTGATAGTCTTAACATTATCGTCGAAAGCATGGGAATGCGGATAGGGAAAGACCTGGATGAAAGTGTAATAATAATAATAAATCAGCTCCGGTCAAACGCGGAAATGATCCATGAGAGGATAGAAAATGAAAATAAAAATGCAATAATCAACATCTCAATTATTTTATTCCTCGCCATCACTGTTGCAATACTTGTTGTTATCCTGACCATGAAGCGTGTATCAAAACCAATACTTAAGCTTGAAACACTTGCCAGAAGAATTTCTTCCCGCGATTTTAATGTAAGAATACAGTCCGACTCAAAAGATGAAATCGGCTTGCTGATTAAGGCATTTAATGAAATGGCGTCGGAAATTGGAAGGCGTTATGAGGAACTGGAAAATTTTTCACACATTGCCGCGCATGATCTTAAATCACCTCTAAACTCAATTACCGGATCAGCGGAATTATTATTGCAGGATTGTGAGGATAAAATAACTGAAGATGAAAAGACTTTGCTTGGAAATATTGTTTTAGTCGGCAGGAAAATGAATAATTTAATCACCGACCTCCTGGAATACGCGAAAGCAGGTGAAGTGATTTATTCTAAAAAACCTGTTCCCATGCTGCCAATGCTTCGGGAAATTCAAAATAATTTACAATATGAAATAAAAGAAAGAAATATTAAACTTATCCTTCATGAAAATCTTCCCTCCATAATATGTGATCCCGTCAGATTTCAGCAGGTTTGGGGCAACCTTATTTCAAACGCGGTTAAATACAACGACAAGAGGGAGCCAAAAATTGAAGCTGGAATGATTGAAAAAAACAAAACAGGTGATAATTACCTCTTTTTTGTCAAAGATAACGGTATTGGAATTTCAGAAAACTATATAGATAAAATATTTAACTCATTTCAAAGAGCGACAAATGATAAAAAATATGAGGGAACCGGAATTGGGCTGGCAATTGTAAAAAGAATAATTGAATTTCACAAAGGAGAAATATGGGTGGAATCAAAGGAAGGCCGGGGATCAACCTTTTATTTCACAATACCAAAAGAACTGGCGGGGTAAAAAGCTGTTTTTTTTGAATTAGCTCCTAAGTTCTTCATTATTTAAAAAAGTATGCTGCGTTACATAAATATTCCTCCCCGTCTTCGACTCCGGTGGGATACGTAGTTCTGCGAGTAGTAAAAATAGGTAACCACACGATGTTAAGAAATCTCTCAATACGAGAGCCGATAGCTAAAATGATCTACTTTTTTATTCCCCACCTGTCAGAAAAAATTTGATTTAATACAACCTGATTTGCGATGAAATTTCATGCCACTGAATAATTCTTATTATAGAAACCGATACATTTAATTATCTTCATATTAAATAGATCAATATATCTGGAATCCATTTTTCCTAAATAACTTTTGTATATTTTCCATATTTAACTTGTTTTTAACAGGATGTATTGTTAATTTGTGAAAAAATAAGAGAGGTATATACTCATTAATTTATACAAAACAGGGGAGCTTTATGAAAACCAAATTGAAACTATTTTTCATTATTATTCTTTTCCCATTTATTTTCACAGCGCCACAGGCGACGGAAGATTTTCCAATTGGGGCCTGGGTCACCAACTATGATCTAAACTATGGCCAGCTTTTGGACCTGGGATTTAATATCATCATTTCAAAAGTGTCAGGACAAAAAAATGACAGCCTTGCTATGTTTGATACTATAATTGGCTCATTTCCCGACACATCATGTTATCCATACAAGTATACCGGAGCGTACTATACTGTAAAATCAGTTCCTGATTTTATTACAACTGATTTGGACGATCCGGGATTCAGGCAGGATATCGGAACTTCAACATCGAATTATGTATATGTTGATTCAGGAGATACTCCAACCGGTTTATTAATTCACGGCCCATATTATACTCAGCAAAGAAAGCACCAAATGAGGCCCTACCATTATGGAGATCCGGTAAAATATACCGCAAAATTCCGGATGAAATTACTCGACAGCATCCCCAATAGAGCCCGGGTTTGTGAAATACGGGCGCGATATGTGAGCCCGGTCAATTCCTGTCAGTATGAAGCGGAATGTGATACTATACAGGAAACCGGGTACGAACCACCACGAAAGCTTATCTATTCAGGAACCGCGGATGATGAACTGTCAACTACATGGAAAGAGTTTGAGATATCTTACCAGATTCCTGAATATATCGGACCCGACAGGTATTCCGATTTCAGTGTGAAAACAGTATTTGAAGGCCCCGATTATGATCCATTAGAATTTACTTCTGATCCGGATGGAACAGGTTGTCCATTTGGAATAAAACTGAGCGTGGAATGGTTAGGTGACGGACTATTGTGTGTCGATACAATAACTATCTTTGATTCAAAGATTGGATATAAATTTTACGAAGATATTTCCGCGATTGACTCAATTATTGCTGCCTTTGATAATAATTTCGGAACCTATGTTGTTAATATTGATGAATTCAAATACTGGTACGGGCTTGATGAACCACATACAATTGATCATTATCAGCCATTTAATATTGTCGATGATGCTATCAGTCAGGGTAACAGGAAAATGCATACAGCTTTTTATCCCCAATGGACTGGTACTAGAAATAATGAACCAACAGTTGGCAGATGGATAGATGAAGCGGAGCCAACAAAGCTGATGTACTATTATTATCCCTATAAAGTAGGGAAAACCGGGTTATTATCCCTGGCTATACAGCACAATATACTCAACAGGCTGATAGATGACGGCTATGATATGTCGGAATATTATTTTACTCCCCAGGCTAACGCGTTCTGGAATGATGACTACGTACAGATAAACAGGTATCCCACCAACTCAGAGTTTAACGCCCAGTCACTACTTGCCCTGGCCGGGGGCGCTAAAGGACTTGTTTATTGGACATACTATTCATATTCAAATGACATAGGTTACCGGTGCAGGGGATTTGTTGACACACTTAAATCCGGATACCAGGGATTTGAACCCCTTGAAATTTGGAACTTTTCAAAAGATACCCTGATTCCCAGGATTAGAAATAATTTCCAGGATATTTTACTGAACTCTGATTATACAGGTCAATCTTATGTGAACAGAAGAGAGGGGGGTGCTACTATCAATGTATCTGATGAATTAAACGATCTCACTTTTGATGTTCCCTTAACTGATTACAGTTTTATCTTTTCCAGTATGCTGGAAAATCGTTATGATCAGCAACTGAAACATTATTTTATTCTAAATCTTTCTGTTGACAGTTTATCTAATACATGGAACACAAAAGAACCCTCTGTGACTTTTTATTCTCCTTTCAGTAGTTACACAAATATTCACCTGTATGATGCCGATAATACATTTGATTCCACCTACGTAGATTCATTGTCAGTAGACCTTGAACTTCCGGAAGGAGACGGTTATCTTTTCAGTATGGCTCCATCAGTAAGAAAAGGTGGTGAAATAATTTCGGATGAAACAATATCAGGAACGGATACGCTTGATTTGCCATTAAGAGTAACAAATAACGCTCAGTTAAAAATATATGGCAATTATTATATCGGGGCAGATATGATTGTTGATTCCGGAGCGGTAATTGTTGACAGTTCCCAGGCATTTCTTGATTTAATTGACAGCGCGAAAATACACTTTCACTCATGGGATGTTTCACTCCTTCTTTTTAATGACAACAATCATCCAAAACTTGTTTTCGGCGAATACCCGGATGATTCAGTCACTGTGCAATATCATAAAGTTTACCGAAAACTTGGCGGTGATAGCTGGAGCATGCTTGATACCGTTTCAGGGAATGAATATACAGATGACGGTGTATCAATAATAATTCCGGGGGGACAATCGGGAATAACAGCCTATTATAAGGTGACGGCAATAACAATCCCTAAACAGGGCAGGTCCATTCCGAGCGAATCGGGATATTCAAATACAAAAGAAGTAGATGTCCAGGGAGAAGAAATAGGTAAGATTGCTCATGGAATTCCCACGGAATTTAGTCTTTTTAATAATTATCCCAATCCCTTTAATCCTTCGACTTCAATCAGGTATGATCTCCCCGAGCCTTGCCATGTCCGGATAAATATCTTTAACATATTGGGTAAATTGGTGGATACAATTGTTGATAAAAATCAACCGGCGGGTAGATACAGTTACCAATTTAATGCCGGGAATTTAAGCAGCGGTGTGTATATATATGAAATAAATGCAGGAAAATTCAAACAAAGAAAAAAAATGCTGCTCCTGAAATAACTGTAGGACGGACTTTCAGCCTGTCCCTCTCTGGGGTCTGTCCTCTAATAAAAAGATGCAAGGTTAAGATTAAATTAGCCTTGCATCACATCAGAATATTATTGATATTAGAAAATAAAAATGAAATGGAGAGGCGGGAGGTTAAAGAAAATATATAATAACTCCTGCCGTTATATTATGAAATTATTATCGATTATTTACTTATTCTTTTCATTTACCCTGTTTGCCGAAATCCACTACGTTAGCAAAACCGGAAATCCCACTCCCCCTTATACATCCTGGGAAACCGCCGCCGATACAATTCAGAACGCGTTGGATATCTCTCTGCCGGGAGACACCGTTTACGTTGGCGAAGGTGTATTTGAAGAAAAAATCATTCTCCCGGATAGTGTGGCTTTAATTGGCAGCGGAATGGAAAAATCAGTGATTGATTACAGCAACTTATATACTTCAACTGATTATAACCTCATTGAATTAGGGAATAGTATATCTTTATTTGGATTTACATTAGTAGTATCCCCTAATACTTCTGAAGGAGGAAGAGGTATTTTCACATCGTACAATATTGATACAAGTACCATACAGGGGAATTATATAAAAAATAGCCGGATTGCACTTTGGAATAATTCAAGTATGATAGTATTTAAAGATAATATTTTACAAAGCGATAAATTTAGAATTACTTTTGATATTTATGAGGCTTTCTGGTTTGATTTTTTTTCCGTAATTGAAAATAACCTTGTTACTTCAACAATGTCGTATAACAAAATAATTTCGGCTGAGATGGATGCACAATTTAAATTATATAACAACATTTTTGTTCTTGAATCAGGATATATGCTATACGGACTTGATCATAACGGGGGAAGCAACCCTTTGGATATAAGGAATAATCTTTTCATTAGCCTGGGTGATGAACAGTATAACCCGGCGGGACTGCTGATGCCCGGGGGATATTATACAATCATGAACAATACCTTTTACGGCCATTTTGACGACGAATGGGGAGCCATTACGGCAAACACCTATAATACTAAAGTAATGAACAACCTGCTACTCAATACAGGTTACGGCATAAAAAACTACCATCCGGATACACAGATTCAATACAATAATGTATGGGGCGCCCATACTCCTTTCTTTGGCGATTACGGGGTTGATTCCACCAACATCACTCTTGATCCTATGGTGGTTAACCCTGAACAGCGTGATTTCCATCTTCAAAAATATTCTCCAATGATAGACGCCGGCAATCCTGAGATACCGGACAAAGATGGCACAAGAAGCGACATAGGCATGTATGGCGGCCCCCTCGGAGAAGTATACAGCTACCGAAACCTGCCTCCAAAACCTCCGGTAATAATAAACAACAGCTTCAATGAAAACACAGGTGAAATATTCCTCGAGTGGAAAAAAAACACCGAAGCAGACATTTCCCATTATATCATTTATGAAATGGTTTCGGCAGACCTTGAGACCACACAAATAATAAGGAAAATACCGGTTAAGGATACACTATTTACAGGATTCCCTCTAAGAGACGCCAGAAACTATTATTACACAGTAACCGCAGTGGATAAAGAAGGATATGAAAGCCGCTCATACCAGGGCATTCAGTTTGAGAGAGAACTGACAGGGGTTAAAGAACCAAACATTGTTTATCAATATCATCTCGCCCAGAATTACCCCAATCCCTTCAACCCGGAAACCACAATGGAATATTCGATGAAAGAACCTGGCAACGCCCAGGTGGTGGTATATGATATCAAAGGCTCAAAAATAACCGAACTTGAAGACAGCCATAAAGAAAAAGGAATACACAGCGTAAAATTTAACGCAAATGATTATAACCTTTCCAGCGGAATATACATTTACAGAATAGATATCCTTAACGAAAAAAATCACCTCGTATACAGCGCCATGAAAAAAATGATTTTAATAAAGTGATCCGTAGGACAGCCTTTCCAGTTTATCCCTCTCTGGGGGCTGTCCTTATATGGCTGTCCCTGCCCGGGAGGAGCGGTCTGTCCTCGGAGAATTTATGCGCCGTGGTGTGCGTGTCCCCCTGGGGCATGTCCTAAATGTGGTTGAACCTTTATGGAAAAGGAAAGTCAATAAAAATATGAACAAAATTTTAGTAATATTATTCTTAATTTCAGCAATAAGCAAAGCCGAAATCCACTACGTTAGCAAAACCGGCAATCCCACTCCCCCCTATACCTCCTGGGAAACCGCCGCCGATACAATTCAGAACGCGTTGGATATCTCTCTGCCGGGAGACACCGTTTACGTTGGCGAAGGTGTATTTGAAGAAAAAATCATTCTCCCGGATAGTGTGGCTTTAATTGGCAGCGGAATGGAAAAATCGGTTATTGATTACAGCAACTTTCCTGTTACCACTTCTCATCAGCTTGTCAGCATAAATAACTATAATATTATCACCGGATTTAAATTAGTTGTTTCTTCTGCTGAGGTCCAAGACGGAATAGGTATTTTTAGTTCATTTAATGTTGACACAAGCATGGTAATAAATAATTACATACAATATTGTAATATCTCAATTTGGAATGGTTCTTCAATGATGATCTTAAAGAACAATATAATCTATTCCGAGAATTTCAGTAAAGCATTAAGACTTGAGCAGGCTTTTTTCTTTGATTTTTATTCTCTGGTAGAAAACAATCTAATTGTATCAACAGATTCATACAATTATATGATTTTCGCATTCATGGATGCTCGATTCAACCTATATAACAATATTTTTGTTCTTGAATCAGGATATATGCTATACGGACTTGATCATAACGGGGGAAGCAACCCTTTGGATATAAGGAATAATCTTTTCATTAGCCTGGGTGATGAACAGTATAACCCGGCGGGACTGCTGATGCCCGGGGGATATTATACAATCATGAACAATACCTTTTACGGCCATTTTGACGATGCCTGGGGAGCTATTACGGCAAACACTTATAATACTAAAGTAATGAACAACCTGCTTCTTAATACAGGTTACGGAATTAAAAACTACCACCCCGACACACAGATTCAATACAATAATGTATGGGGCGCCCATACTCCTTTCTTCGGCGATTACGGGGTAGATTCCACCAACCTAACCCTTGATCCTATGGTGGTTAACCCGGAATTGCGGGATTTCCATCTTCAAAAATATTCTCCAATGATAGACGCCGGCAATCCCGAGATAACGGACAAAGATGGCACAAGAAGCGACATAGGCATGTATGGCGGCCCCCTCGGAGAAGTATACAGCTACCGAAACCTGCCGCCCAAACCTCCGGTAATAATAAACAACAGCTTCAATGAAAACACAGGTGAAATATTCCTTGAGTGGAAAAAAAACACCGAAGCAGACATTTCACATTACAACATATATGAAATGGTTTCGGCAGATCTTGAGACCACACAAATAATAAGGAAAATACCGGTTAAGGATACTCTCTTTATTGGATCTCCTGAGAGAGATGGAAGAAATTATTATTACACTGTAACCGCGGTGGATAAAGAAGGATATGAAAGCCGCTCATACCAGGGCATTCAGTTTGAGAGAAAACTGACAGGGGTTAAAGAACCAAACATTGTTTATCAATATTATCTCGCCCAGAATTACCCCAATCCCTTCAATCCGGAAACCACAATAGAATATTCGATGAAAGAACCTGGCAACTCCCAGGTGGTGGTATATGATATCAAAGGCTCAAAAATAACCGAACTTGAAGACAGCCATAAAGAAAAAGGAATACACAGCCTAAAATTCAACGCCAATGATTATAACCTTTCCAGCGGAATATATATTTACAGAATAGATATCCTCAATGAAAAGAATCACCTCGTTTACAGCGCCATGAAAAAAATGATTTTACTAAAGTGATCCGTAGGACAGCCTTTCCAGTTTATCACTCTGGGGGCTGTCCTTATATGGCCAGTCCCTGCCCGGGAGGAGTGGTCTGTCCTCGGAGAATTTATGCGCCGTGGTGTGTGTGTCCCCCTGGGGCAGGTCCTAAATGTGGTTGAACCTTTATGGAAAAGGAAAGTCAATAAAAATATGAACAAAATTTTAGTAATATTATTCTTAATTTCAGCAATAAGCAAAGCCGAAATCCACTACGTTAGCAAAACCGGGAATCCCACTCCTCCTTATACATCCTGGGAAACCGCCGCCGATACAATTCAGAACGCGCTTGATATTTCTTTGCCGGGGGATACCGTATATGTGGGAGAAGGTGTATTTGAAGAAAAAATCACTCTCCCGGATAGTATAGCTCTTATCGGCAGCGGAATGGAAAAATCAGTGATTGATTACAGCAACTTTCCTGTTACCACCTCTCATCAGCTTGTAAGTATGAATAATTATAATATTATAGCGGGATTTACATTAGTTGTTTCATCAGAGGAAACTCAAATTGGCATCGGTATTTACAGCTTATCTAATATTGATACCAGCATAGTAAAAGATAATTATATTAAGTACTGTCAAACAGGCATCCGAAGTACATCTTCATTAATGATCATGAAAAACAATATTTTATTTTCTGAAAATTTTTATAGAACTTTTAGATTAACTCAATATTTTTTCTTCGAATTTTATTCAGTTATTGAGAATAATCTTATTGTATCAACTAATTCATTTAACTACCTTGTCTTCGCGATGATGGATGCTCGATTCAACCTATATAACAATATCTTTGTTCTTGAATCAGGATATATGCTATACGGACTTGATCATAACGGGGGAAGCAACCCTTTGGATATAAGGAATAATCTTTTCATTAGCCTGGGTGATGAACAATATAATCCGGCGGGACTGCTGATGCCCGGGGGATATTATACAATCATGAACAATACCTTTTACGGCCATTTTGACGATGACTGGGGAGCTATTACGGCAAACACCTATAATACTAAAGTAATGAACAACCTGCTACTCAATACAGGTTACGGAATTAAAAACTACCACCCCGACACACAGATTCAATACAATAATGTATGGGGCGCCCATACTCCTTTCTTTGGCGATTACGGAGTTGATTCCACCAACATAACCCTTGATCCTATGGTGGTCAATCCTGAACAGCGGGATTTCCATCTTCAAAAATATTCTCCAATGATAGACGCCGGCAATCCCGAGATAACGGACAAAGATGGCACAAGAAGCGATATAGGTATGTATGGCGGCCCCCTGGGTGAAGTTTACAGCTACCGAAACCTGCCGCCCAAACCTCCGGTAATAATAAACAACAGCTTCAATGAAAACACAGGTGAAATATTCCTTGAGTGGAAAAAAAACACCGAAGCAGACATTTCACATTACAACATATATGAAATGGTTTCGGCAGACCTTGAGACCACCAGAATAATAAGGAAACTACCGGTTAAGGATACACTATTTACAGGATTCCCTCTAAGAGACGCCAGAAACTATTATTACACAGTAACCGCAGTGGATAAAGAAGGATATGAAAGCCGCTCATACCAGGGCATTCAGTTTGAGAGAAAACTGACAGGGGTTAAAGAACCAAACATTGTTTATCAATATTATCTCGCCCAGAATTACCCCAATCCCTTCAATCCGGAAACCACAATAGAATATTCGATGAAAGAACCTGGCAACGCCCAGGTGGTGGTATATGATATCAAAGGCTCAAAAATAGCGGAACTTGAAGACAGCCATAAAGAAAAAGGAATACACAGCGTAAAATTTAACGCAAATGATTATAACCTTTCCAGCGGAATATATATTTACAGAATAGATATCCTCAATGAAGAGAATCATCTCGTATACAGCGCCATGAAAAAAATGATTTTAATAAAGTGATCAGTAGGACAGCCTTTCCAGTTTATCACTCTGGGGGCTGTCCTACGGTTCATGGTTGAAATTATTGAAGGTATCTGCCTTACCGGTTTACAGACCCGGGCGCGCTTGTCTATGTTAGAATGAATGTCCCAATTTAATACCTTAACACAACTTTACGGAACGATAAAATTAATTTCAGAACTGCTTACCTCTCTCAAAATGAAATCGCGGAAGTTCATCGCGAAATATTACAGGGCTCCTGACATCAGCAACCTAAAGTATTGAAATAAAACGACATAGATTTTGTGGTGCGTATATACGCATGAAACTACTATAGGAATTCTATTTGCGCAAAATTGCATTTATGGTTTCTTATTGCACTGCACATCTTGAAAACAACTAAACATTGTCTCAATTAAATATACGAGATGTCAGGAGCCCTGTATTATATTCCAAGATCTTAATACAAGCAGATTTTATCATTCATCGAGCAAACAATAAAAATGATATTCCATTCAAAAGGATGAAAAGTCGTTTCTGTCGTCCCTGACGGGACTTTTTGTGATTGAATGTTACCCGTTTACCCCACAATGAATTGCGGGGCTATTTTCTGCTGTCCCTGACGGGACTCTCTTCCAGACCTCTATTCCGCGATTTCATTTTGCGAATGAATCCATGTAAGTTATTGTTTTTTATAACCGGGATCAGAAGTTCTGAAGTGAAAATTTCGATTTTGTAAAAATCAATGCCCTTTCCTTGTTAATGCCCTTTTCTTAATCCTCTCAAGCGCTTTCCGGTATTTTGTATTTGGGAAAAAACTAATAAGCTGATTGTACTTTTCCTCTCCCTTCTCATTATCTCCTGTTGAGTAATAAGCCCTGGAAAGGTTAAACAATACCTGCTCATCTTTCTGATCGGCATTTCTCAAATAGGCGATCGCTGTTTTGTAGTCCTTTTTTTTCAGGGCAAGCAATCCCACCCATTTTACAGCATACCATGAAGCTTTATATTTAAGTGATGATTCGAGGAGCCGCATCGCGACATCGTCATTTTTCATTTTCAGGGCAACCCGCGCCGCGCTCTCATAAAACTCAGGTTCATGAGGAATTGACGCGATCAGACTGAAATATTCTTTAAAGGCCTCGCTGAGTTTCCCCTCATTCTCATATTTTTTCCCCAGCTCCATATGTGCCGCTTCAAGATTAAAGTTGGTTGTCGTAAGTATTTTCAGAGACAATTCTTCCAACTCACCGACCGGTTTGAAGAAATCAAAAAAACGGTTGGGTTTTTCCTTCGGCTGAAAAGGCCAGCCCGATTTTAACCGCCTGATAACAATGGAGGCGTAAACGCTGTCCAGGTCTGTAATGCCGCTTATTGAGGCTATTTTGGTAGACTGACTCCAATTTTCCGCGCGCCTGCCCAAATTTTTATCATATATTTTTGCCAGCGCGTTAAAATAGGCCTCCGCGATAAGCTGGTACCCCTCAATATTTGGATGCAGATGTTCGAGCAGCAGATCATTTCCGGGAATTCCGTTTTGAGAGTTATTTTCAAAAATCTCCTCCACCTCAGCCAGTGGAAGACTGTTATGAATTACCGCGCTTCTGATGATATCATTAAATTCGGAAGGGGCTCTGAACCGCAGTCCGTCAAGGTCTTTTGCTTTAATATAATATTCTTTGGCTTTCTTATAATCGCCCGAATCTTCAACTGCTATTGCCTTTTCAAAACAGGCCGCAGCCGATTCACAGCCTTCCTCTTCAGGCGATTCAAATGGTTTCTGACCTGAAAGATTTGAAACCAGTGTTCCGGGAATCAGCGTGATCCCTTCATCTTTAATCCGCTGAATAAAAAGTTTGAGATTTTCATCAAACTGTTCTTTACCTGCTTCATAAAGTTCCGATTTGTAAGGTATTGAAGTTTCGGAAACAATACGCGTCATAAGCGTTTCGGTTCCTGTTTCTTCACTATCGCCGCCGACAGCTCCCGCGATCAGCCCTTTTCCCCAGCCGATAACATCTCTCAGCAATCTTATAATCCTGACCGACTGAAGATTCAGATAGGCCCTTATAATCCATCCTGAATTGCCAAGTGTCTGCACTGAACCTACACCCAGGGCGCCGTAATATTCATTATGCCCGGCGTATAACAGGATCACATCGGGTGACATTTCAAGGGCTTCATCCACAAGGTCAAGCCAGGTATAACTATTGATAGCCGACATTGATATATTTATTACCTCAAATTCTTTTCCGGGCCACGCGGCTGTTAACATTCGTTGAAGAGCTGAGGGGAATGAGACGTTATTGGTATATGGAAAACCGGCGGCGCTGGAACCTCCGAAGACAAATATTCTCTGGCAGTTTTCCGGTTTTTCCCTGTACATCAGTTGAATGGGAGGAGTCGGGACAGTAGCTTCATTATAAAAATATCTTTCGGCCACCGAAGGATTAAGCTGCAGAAATTTTTCAAAACCTTTCGGTCCTTCGATAAATAGATTCTGGTTTCCGCCATAATCAATAACCTGGAGAAAAATCTCGAAAACAATAAAGAAAAGCAGCGGAATAAGCGCCAGAATAATCCAGAATACCTTTTTACGTCCCGCTGACATCTGATTATTATCTTCCCTGTTCTCCTTTTTCATCTTTTTATCCTGATCTTATTCTAAAGTCCCTCCCCTTGATAAGGAGAGGGATTTAGGGTGGGGTTAAACTTATTGTCAACTATAATCTTTATTTGCTACATCATCCTAATTCAACGTAGACTGTATGTTCACCGTTATCTTCAAAAACAGGAGCTTTATTGCCCTGAATTTGTTTTCCGTCAACTTTCATCATACTGACACCTTTTGAAACCGGATTCCGGCTGACCACCGTTATGTGATAAACCGAACCCCTGAATTTCCTTGTTGCCTTAAATTCCTTCCAGTCCGGCGGAATGCAGGGATCAATGATAAGCCCGTCAAAATCTGGTTTTATTCCCAGAATATGCTGCGACAGAGCTACAAAAGAATAAGCCGCGGTGCCTGTAAGCCATGAATTTTTCCCTTCACCGGGAGTGGCCGCGTCAGGACCGGCTGTCATCTGGTTGTAAACATAAGGTTCCGAACGGAAAATGTCAATCTGTTCCTCTTTGGTCGGGGGGCAGACACTCTTATAATACCGCATTGCCCTGTCACCTCTGCCAAGCATCGTTTCGGCAATCTGGATCCAGGTATTGTTATGGGTAAAAATTCCTGCGTTTTCTTTATAACCGGGAGGATAAGAGCTGATTTCACCCAGGTGAAGATGATATTGCGAAAATGCGGGCTGCTGAAGAACAATGCCGTTATCTGTGGCAAGATATTCGGCAACGCTGTTCAGGGCTTTTTCGGCATAGCCATTTTCCAGCCCGGCTCTCCCTAAAACAGCCCATCCCTGGCTTTCTATAAATATTTTACCTTCCTCATTTTCATCCGAGCCAAGTTTGTTCCCATAAGAATCGTAGGCGCGGAGAAACCATTTTCCATCCCATCCATGCCTTATTATCACCTCTCTCATTTCGTCAGCTTTTTTCTTATAATCGGCGGCGGCTTCCGGGTTGCCTGTATACTGCATAATTCCTGACATTTCATCACACGCGGCGCAAAAAAGTCCGGCAATCATCACTGATTCCGCTACACGGTCATTTTCTATATGTCCGGCGAGCTGGAAACTTTCCCCCGGCTCCGAAGAAAAACAATTGAGATTCAGGCAGTCATTCCAGTCGGCATGACCAATCAGTGGAAGGCCGTGACTGCCCCTGTTATTCAAAGTATACTGAATTGATACACCAAGATGATCCATTAGAGTCGCGTCTGAATCGGGCCGGTCGGCATAACCTGTTTTTTCATGCAATATAGAGATATCGCCGGTTTCTTTAATATAAGCCGCGGTTGATAAAAGCAGCCAGAGAGGATCATCGTTAAATCCCCCTCCGACATCGGCATTGCCTTTTTTTGTAAGGGGCTGATACTGGTGAAAACATGTTCCGTCCGAAAGCTGGGTGGAGGCGATATCAAGAATCCGCTGGCGGGCTCTGGCCGGTATTATATGCACAAAACCAAGCAGGTCCTGGTTGCTGTCCCTGTAACCCATTCCCCGGCCAATTCCCGATTCGTAAAGTGAAGCCGAGCGGGACATATTAAATGTTACCATACACTGGTACTGGTTCCAGATGTTAGCCATTCTGTTTATAATCTCATCGGGTGAATCAACCTGGTAATTTGAAAGCAGCCCGGTCCAGTATTTTTGTAATTCCCCGAAAGCGGCGTCCACGGCGCTGACGGAGGAATATTTCCTGTATACATCATAAAATTCTTTTTTATTCACCCTGCTGTCAAAGCGGAATTTTTCTTCAGGGGGATTTTCGGCATACCCGAGAAGGAAAATAATTGTTTCCTGTTCTCCCGGCTGAAGAGTTACATCCACCTGGTGAGAACCTACAGGAAGCCAACCATGCGCGATGCTTCCGGTACATTCTCCATTTATTACCGCATCAGGAGCGTCCAGTCCGTTATGAACTCCGATAAAAGCGTCTCTCGAAGTGTCAAAACCTGATATATCTTTGCTGCAGGCGAAGTAAGCGTAATGATTTCTTCTTTCCCGGTATTCGGTTTTGTGGAAAATTACTCCATCCTCCACCTCAACTTCGCCGGTGTTATAATTCCTCTGGAAATTGGTCATATCATCCTGCGCGTCCCAGAGACACCATTCCACAAAACTCCATAATCTTATATTTTTTACTTCATTTGATCTGTTCTTCAGCGTTAATTTCCATATTTCGTTAGAACTCTCTTTGGGTACAAAATAAGTTACTTCAGCCTCAAGTTTGTTCTTTATTCCTTTAATTATGCTATAACCCATGCCATGCCGGCATTCATATTCATCCAGATCAACCTTCATCGGCTTCCACATGGGATTCCAGACAGTTTCTCCATCCTTTATGTAAATATAACGGCCATTGCTGTCCATGGGAATATTGTTATAACGGTATCTTGTCAGCCGCCGCAGTTTCGCGTCCTGGTAAAAACAATATCCTCCACCTGTATTGGAAACTATACCATAAAAATTATCTGTGCCCAGGTAATTTATCCAGGGCAGAGGGGTATCAGGTTTTTTAATCACATACTCTCTTTTTGAGTCGTCAAACTTTCCGTAACTCATTTATTCTCCGTAATTTATATATTATTCAGCTTTCAGGTTTATTCAGAGCTTTCAAAATACTCTTTATTCAGCATTCTCAACTTTTGTTTGAGCATCAGCCCCGATTGAGTCAGATCGGCAGCCTCCCATCCTCCTTCGGCTGAGGCTCCCGGAACCAGCGCCGCCGATGATTCATTCTTATCCCCGACAGACCAGTTGCACCAGCTGATATTATTTTGCTCCATAAACTCAAACCATTTATCATTTTCATCAGTATCTATTATACCATTACCTGTATATTCACAAACACCAAACTCACTCACAAAAAGGGGCGCTCCGAGTTGAATTGCTGTCTCTGCTTTATTCCTGAGTTCCTGTTTGTGGCTCGACGCGTAAAAATGAAGCGAATAAACCAGGTTCGTTCCCTCCAGCGGATTTGCCGCGGCCTGATCAACATCCTGCGACCATGTGGTTGTCCCGACTATAATTACATTATCAGGATCAACAGCCCTTATTGTTTCAATTATTCTTTGTGAATATGGCCTTACTGTTTCAGTCCATGAAATCTGCATTGGCTCATTATAAATCTCATATATTATATTCGGTTTATCACCATAGAGAGCCGCCACCTCTTTAAAAAAGGCTTCCGCTTCATCAGCGTTATCATGCGCGTGATGATCATGCCAGTCAACGATAACATAAATGCCAAGATCAATCGCCGCCTCTATGACATTAAAAATTTTCTCTTTTTCTGTTTCTTTATTAACGAGGTAACCTTCTATTCCATCTGCCGTTTCTATTCCCATAGCCGCCCTTACAACTGTGCAATACCAGTTATCCCTGAGCCATTTTACGCAGTCATAATTATAATATTTGCCCTTGATCTGGCTCCAGAACAAACTCATACCCCGTAATGATATTTCTTTTCCGTTCTCCCCGACCAGTTGGCCTTCGGATACCGACAGTTTACCTATCTGATCCACCACAGTTTTTTTCCCCTCGATTTTTGTTTCCCCATTTTCCTCACACCCCGCGAAAATTATTGCGGCGGATGCCGCCATAAAAACCAATAAAATGTAGCCGGTAATAATTTTTATCATTTCTATTTTCCTATTTTAACATAATTCCTTTTTTGTTCACACTGACGCCGTCAACTGTGCACCTGAATAAATATACTCCGGAAGAAGCGGGCAGATTCTGATCATTTCGGCCATCCCATTCCGCGTAGTGAATTCCCTGGTCCACTCTGCCATTCATAAGTGTTCTCATCTTTTCTCCATTGATATCATAAACATCCACTCTGACAATAGCCGGCTTAGTAATATCAATTCTTATGGTTGTTGACGGATTGAAAGGATTGGGATAATTCTGATGGATTTTAAAATCGGAAGGTATATCTCTGCCGGCGACAGATGATATTACAGCCCTGCCAAATGTAACTTTGAATATTCCACCCGTTCCGGCGGGAATATTCAGCTTCCTGCCCGCGGAGTTGAAGTCTGTATAAGGATCACCATCAAGAGTTACAGATTTGATCTCCAGTTTTTCATCCTCTATCGCGAGAGGATAAAGGGATAAAGTTTTGTTCGAATCAGTTTTATCGATATGATAATAAAGATTTACCGGATTTTCATGAATATAGAGATTTCCGTAAAGATAGACATAATAAGCCAGTTCGATGGAATGATATCCCGCTTTCCAGTAGTGAGCTTTCCGGTTATCTGAAGCGTTTCCCGCACGGGATGTGGAAGTGTACACTTCTCCATATTCCCTGTCCACCATATTATCCATATAAAATTTCAGGGTTCTGTCGGCGAATTCTATCCATCTTTCATCCCCTGTAATATAATAGTTCATTATTGAAGAGGTAAACCCCTGCTCAAGCTGCCACCATTCCTTGTCTGTGCCATACATAGAACCGGTAGCGCCGTTAAAATTCGCGTAATTCCCTCCGTAGGTATTATCGTATCCCTTCTCGAGAACCTCTTCAAGTATTTCAGTTGAAAAATCGACATATTCGTTTTTATGGTCTGTCATCCATGCCCTCGCGGCGCACCATGCCGATTTCAGCATGTGTCCCGTAAAAACATAAGTGTCGCTTGTATTCGGGTTCCAGTCGCTGTCGTATGATTCCGGATAACCATAATTAAAGAGAGACATGGAGGGCCAGAGATAATCGATTATATTATCAGCGACTTTTAACAATCTCTCTTTATAACTTTCTTCTTTTGTTAAGAGGTACATATATAACAAATGGGTGGTGATTCCATCCATTGTCGGTGTAAAACCTTTATCGTGAGGATCGCTCCAGTCAATTCCTCCTTCATTATAATACCCTTCGTAACCAGGTCGCGAATCCCAAAGATGTTCATCAACAGCGTTTCTTCCCATGAAAAGAAAATCTTTATCTGTAGTCCCTCTTGTAGCTTCATACATTGCCCCGATTCCAAGAAGAGCGTAATTCTGCATAAATGACCATTTGTCGTCATTATGGTCCCCTCCCGGCTGCAGTGAACCATCCCTGTTTAATTCATTAAACCATCCTTCATTCGTATGATCCCAGGCGTGCTGATACATAAAATCGAGCGCGCCTCTTCCATAGTCAAGGTATGTTGTATCGCCGGTGAGCATAAATGCCCTTGCCATGCCATAAGCGGTCCTTGTCTGTCCGAGCATTGTTTTCGTATCGCCTGTTACCGTTCCCTCGCGCGAAACATTTTCATAAAATCCTCCATATTCCTGATCATAAGTCGGCAGCCAGAATTTCGCGCAGCTATCGGCATGACCGATAATCATCTCAGGATTGATAAGATATTCACAGGTTAATTGATACTGGGCAGAAACTGAAAATGATATTATTAACAATATTAGTGCGGTTTTTTTCATTTTATCATATTTTTTTATTGAGGGGATAGAAATCAGTAAGAAATGAGTTTGAACAAAACAACCCGGGAAACAAAAATAAATTGAAGAACAGTAAATAAAAAAGGGCGCCTGGCAATAACGGCGCCCTGTAAAACAAATTGTTATTTGAGAAGCATCATTTTTCTGACAAGAACTGAAGGACCAGCGCTGAGTTTATAGAAATAAACACCGCTGCTGAGTTGTGAGGCGTCAAAATCAATTGAATAATTGCCGGCTTCCGCGACTTCATTTACCAGAACCGCCACTTCACGGCCAATGATATCATATACTCTTAATGATACGGCTGAACGCTGCGGAACTGAGAAATCAATTTTTGTTGTCGGGTTGAACGGATTCGGATAGTTCTGACTCAGGTTGTATTCCGAAGGAATAACATCATCAACTTTATTGTCTTCAATTTTAGTATCAGGATTTGCGAAAAAGATCGCGGTACCAAATAATGAAGCATCCTGCCATGTGTTTCCATCTGTAGTCCACCAGTGTCTTACGTCTTCTCTCGCGCCGCCATCATTATCGGCATTGGAAATTTCAAAACCAAGCTCTTCATCAAGAAGAAGATCAAATAAAACAGTAGTACCATTACTGTCTGTTACAACCAGATCATCCGAAGGGATTTTCAGCTCAAAATCCCATCCAAGTTCTGTTTCTTCCCAGGCATAGACTCCGGGACCGTTTCCGATGTTGTTTGTATCGCCGGGAACGTCGCCATATACCCATCTCCACTGGATATCATTTTCATCGTATGAAGTGGCTTTTTCATTGCCGCCGTCGAAAAATATTTCTACGCAGTCGTTATTCCAGGGTTCCGCGGGAAGTGAAGTATTAATTTCTTCATCAATAACTTTTACGTAAACATAAAAATTATCCTCATCCCATAAAGTCCAGAAACTTGCCAGATGGTCTTTCCAGTTGTCATATATGGTATCGGGAAGCACTTCACCTTCCATACGGGTAAGACTGTTTTCATCGGCGTATTCCCAGCCTTCGCCATCATCCATGATACCGTCGATATCAGGTTCGGAATCGGTTTGGAAAATTTTCAGTACTTCGTCTACTTCTTTTCTGCTCAACAGAGCTGTACCGAAAAGAGAAGCGTCCTGCCAGGTATTTCCATCTGTTGTCCACCAGTGAAATACATCTTCACGTACGCCACCGTCATTATCGGCGTTGGATATTTCAAAACCGATTTCATGATCATAAACCAGTTCAAACAATTGATAAGTGCCGGTACTGTCAGTAATTTCCAATTCTTCCTGGGAAATTCTCAGCTCAAAATTGAATCCTGATTCTGTTTCAAGAAATGACCAGTCGCCAGGTCCGTTGCCGATATTATTTGTATCACCGGGAACATCGCCATATACCCATCTCCACTGGACGTCATTATTATCATAAGATGTTGCTTTTTCGTTGCCGCCGTCGAAGAAAATCTCGATACAGTCATTATTCCATGGTTCTGCAGGAATTGAAGTATTGATTTCCTGGTCGACAATTTCAACAAAAACGTAAAAATAATCATCATCCCACATAGCGCGGTAAGCGGCAAAATGATCATCAAAAATACCTATGGTATCCTCGGGAGCCCCTTCAAAAAGCAGCATCGGGGTAGAAGTTGAAAGAAGCCAGACGCCGTCAAGCTCACCATCAATCGTGGGTGATTCGCTGGCATAAGGAATATAAAGAACATCATCAAGAATGGTCGCGTCGGACCCTGCAAATAATGATGCGGATAAAGCAAGAATTAAAAAGAATACATAAAATTTCCTCATGGGTATTCTCCTCAAATTAATTAGTAATTGGTTGTGTGATTTTTATTTTCATTTTCATAATCTTAAAAATTTCTTCCTGAATATGGCGCTCCTTCGGTAGCCATTCCCATTCTGTATAGTCTCAGAGAATCACGATCAAGAGACAAACCCCGGTTAAGATATAAATAACGGTCATTTCCCCAGATAAGCTTGTCAACCGAACGTGGAAGGATGTCCTTCTCATAATATGGAGTCAGTTCACCGTTATCCTCAAGGACAAAGATCGAATATCTCGCGTGCTGAATAACACAAATAAATATTGTTCCGTTTATATCAATACTGAAGGATGTTATGTCACATGTAAGAAAACCTTCCATATCATTGATATCCAGAATTGTCACCGGATCGCCGAGAGAGCCATTTGAGTCCAATATTTCCAGCTTATAGAGAGCTTTCGATTCCGCGGCGTATAAATATCCGTTAAAAACCCGCATTTCCTCTAAAGTCATATCATCAAGTTTTCCTGTTTCTGAAACTGACTGATCGGGTTTAACAAGGTATATCCCATCTTTTCGGGCGCAATATATATTGCCATTTTCATCAAAATCCATCTGGGTGGTATTTTTCGGAATCCGCGCGAAGTTTTCTTCCAGTCCCGTCGAGATATCAATTCTGTAAAGGTCCTTTTTACCAACCAGGGCATAAAGATATCCATCCGGTCCGAATTTCAAGCTGGTTATATTAGCGAACGCGCTGGGGTATTCCCCCAATGTGTTAATTGTTACGCCATCAGAAGCCAGAGTGATAATTTTTCTTCTTGTAGCGACATAAATTGTTTCATCCGGCCCGACTTCCATCGAAGTCAGATCATAGTTTTCATAGGAAAAATCACCCCACTCTTCAACAGGCATTTCTATACCGTAGGAATTAACCTGAGCTACAGATAAAGCTGTGGGAACAACCACGCTGATAGCGATATCATCACCATAAAGAGAGGGACGGTCAACTACAATTTCTGTAGAACTGAGGCTTTTTGGCGCGGCAGCTTCGCCACCGATATAAACCCATGTAGTATCTGCTCCTCCGGTCGCGAAATTCGAACCTCTGATCACAAGTTCTCTTATACCTGCCAGAGCCGAATCCGCCGGGATAATTTCAGAAATCACCGGGTCGCTGCCAAATTCCTGACCAGTGATATTTATTACTTCCGGCTCATCGAATTCATTGCAGCCGGCAAAAAGAGCGAAGACAACTAACACCGTAATAATTAACTTCATATTTTTTCTATTTTTTTTCATTTTCAACCTTCTGCCTTATTAAAATGAAAATCGCGCTGTAAATCGCTGAACTTCATTAAATACACCAAATGGAGTGTAAGAATAATCCACTTCGGCGCCCATAAACGCCACGCCAAATCCGAATGTGAAATTATCTTCACTGTTGCCGCTTATATGACCGCCACGCAGTGTGATCATCTTCCGGAATGTATATTCCAGACCTATCTTAACCTGTTCGGGATGGGAGCGGGGGTGAGTTGTATCTATTGAAAGCAGCAGATCCTGTTCAGGTCCCGGCATTTCGAAAAAGTCGAACACATTTGCTGAAATACCAAGAGTGAAGATCAATGGAAGCTGGAAAGATTCCTCCTCAAATTTCACTTCCTGGGAGTAGTTTCTTACCGACATACCAAATGCGATACTTTTGAATCCTGTTCTGTATACTGTTCCGAAATCGAATGCCAGGGCGCTTGCTTCGTTATCTTTCATTTTTGTGCCCACGCCGTCAGGGATCTCACTTTGGCCAAGTTTCTGGTAAACATAACGAACCTGGCCGCCGACGCTGAATTTATCATTTAGCATCTTCGCGTAACCCAGTCCTATGGCCATAGCGGTCGGGCTGAATAATCCGGTGTCATAATAATCTGATCCATCCATCGAAACCATCGTCCCCTGAAGCTCTCCATAATCGACCGACTGCATACTAAATCCGACCACTCCGTAATCTCCATCCCAGGGAGCGAGAACAAGGCTTGCGTTAAGATGGTTAATATCAGCGATCCATTTGTTCATACTAAATGTGGCGGACGCGAAAGAGGTAACATCTGCCATACCGGCGGGATTGTGGAACAGAGCTCCCGAATATCCCGTCAGAGATGTAGCGGCATCACCCATACCATTTGTCCTGGCGTCGCTTGATACATCCAGGAAATTAAATCCCGTCTGCGCCAGCTTCGTCTGGGCAATGTTTACTGACGCCATCATTCCGGCAATCAGAATTATCAATATTATTTTATTTTTTCGAATCACTTTTTTTCTCCTTTTAGCTAAAGACAATTGATTACCTTATCGGATAATGACAAATTTCCGGAATGTGGCATCTCCTTTTTTCAGGAGTCTCTCACCTGTTACATCGTCTATGTAATCTTCAGTCACTTCAAAATAGGCGATGTATATACCGCTGACGACAATCTGGCGGGAAGATGTAAGTGAAAACCACATTTCATCACCGCTTCCATTTGTATGTTCAATTGTTTCTATTAAGGTGCCCGATTCAGTATAAATTTTTATTGTACATTTCGGGGGAAGACCGAAAAAGGAAAGCTGATCGGGTGAGGCAACACCGAACTGTAATTCCCTTGCCCTTATATTATAAGGATTGGGAACAACACGAATTGAATCGAGATGATCCTCAGGAGGACGGGTCAGAAAAGCGTCATAAGTTGTCCTTGTATAAAATTTGCTGCTGTAAAGAGGAACTCCCGGTTCTTCGGTGTTTGTTGAGCCGTCATCTTTCGACTGAATGTAATAGTAGTAGTGAAATCCGCGGTTTGCTGTTTTATCCTCAAACAAATTTACGGCTGAGGCAGCGTCGCAGGAGAATATTTCTTCATATGTGGTATCTATTCTTCCTTCAGCTCTGAATATTCTGTAGCCGTCAAAGTTCGGCCAGCTTTCAGCGTTTGACGCCCATGTAAGGGTAATTTTATTTCCCCCCGAAGCGACATTAAAAGTTTCGGGAGCAGGCGGAGTTTCAGGAATACTGAATCCGCTGTTATAATTGGCTATTGCTCTTCTGAATGTCTGGAATAAAGAATCTTTTCCCGAAAGCACCCACGCGTTTTTATATTCAGTTCTGTCGGTGGTTGTTCCTCCGCCCGGAAGATCAAAGGGACCTTCGTCATTGAACCATTTGTGCGCTATTTCTTTAACTTTAACGCGGTCATCCATTAAACCGTCGACACATTCGGCGTAAGCGATATTGATGCTGTCGCCGATAGCGATAGTATAAGGTCCGAACCCGAGAGCGGAAGCATAACCGCCGTTATCGCCGCCCCAGTTATCAGCGAAAGTTGTTCCAACCTGCTCGGCATGCGTCTGACCCGGGTGTCCTGCTGTCATAAATTCTGTATATTTTCTGGCCATCAGGCTCGCGTCATAACCATCGACACCCTGGGCTCCGCGGTCGGAGGGCATAAACTGGGATGTGGAAGGCTGAGCCGGATCATCAGAATGATCGGAAGCTGATCTGTCGGCATGAAGAACGACAACGCCGCCATAATTTGTACCTGCCAGAATATTTCCGTTTGTATGGTTGGGGAGCCCAATATCGGCAGCCCAGCCGGGAGAAGAAGAATGAGGTCCGTAATAAGCCCAGATAGCTCTGAAATCACCGGGATGGCCGGCGTCCATACCGATAGCGTCATTAATCGTATTCAGGCCCCAGCTCGCCCCTGTAGGCAGCCAGCCTGCATGATATGATTCTCCGGCAAATCCATACCTGAACTGCCAGTGAAATACAACATCAGTAAGTGTTTTGTTGAGTTTTTGTTCACCTGAAAGGTCAATTATTCCTGTGTTCTTGAAAGAGTATTCGTAGATAAAATAATTGTCGTGATATTGCTGCGACCAGGCATAGATTCTCCTGGTGACTGTAATTCCTATTGAAGTATGAAAAACCTGCTCAATCATCCTGTCGGCCGGCAGATCGGGGTCGATCTCATCAATTTCATCGTCGTAATCAAGACGTGATGCCATCAGATTATCAACATAAACCTGGGGATGGTCGCTTTTGGCAACCAGTTTTGAATAAACAGGAAAAATATCTATTCCCAGGTACATAAATAACCTTCCCCCGCAAATAACTTTATAGGGGTAATTAATGCCTGAGACAGGGTCGTCAAAATTTGTCGTGCCGATCCACATTGATTTACCAACACTGATATCCTGATCGTTGTAGTTCTGCGGCCAGGACATTCCGTCAAGCTGATCAACAGTCTCGAAGCTGGTTCTGCCCCTTCTTCCATATTCTATCTCGGCTCCGCCGTTCGAGAACCATGAACGGAGAGAACCTACGGACAGCCATTTAATCTCCTGTGGAATAGTTCCGTCAACCTGTGCCCGGACTTCCTGAAAACAGAGAAAAAATGAAGCCGCGGCCAGAAAGACTGAAATCAGCGCTCTGCTTTTTATTTGCTTAATCATATATTTATAACCTCTGATTATCATTTTGATTTTTAAAGATTAAATGAAAAACTCAGTCCGAAATAGAACTGTCTTGGATTCAGGAATGTGAATGAAGTGTTGTTGGGCATATCGATATATGCTTTATCTTCAAGTATCTGGTCCATTTTGCCTTTATCAACTTCGGCCCACGCGCCATCCACATAATTCATGTAGCGGCCGGTAGGGCGATCCCAATAGATAAGACCGGCAACAGGATTAGTTATACCATCGATATTTCCGCTTATTGAGATTGGCTGATACTCTACGCCATCATCACGATAATCTCCAACTTTGTCATCCCCGGGAATATTGTTATAGGCGATATGTTCCGGAAGATGAAGTGATTCAATATAATCTCCCTGGTCATAAATATCGTAGAAACTCGCGCCCGACATTCTTTTGGTATTAAAAAGATTTCTTATTTCCATATAAAACATGATTGAAAAATCTTCAAAACTAAAGGTTTTATTCAGCCTGAGATCAAAATTAAAGTAATCGACCATCTGCACATTGTTAATTACTTCTGAAACCTCATTAGGGTTATATGTCAGATAATCTCCTGCTCTCCAGTATCCGAGAACATTCATTGCAATATCTTCAAGCGGATAAATTCCGGAGAAAAGAGGCCCGAATTCTTTGGGGGTTAAAAAGACAAGACTTACATTTGCCCTGGGCTGCGGCACCGGTTTCTGCTGGTAGAGAGTTACGGTGTTTCGGTCGTATTCCTGCTGTTCCAGAGGATTATCATCAATAAGCCGTTTATTAAAAGCCCCTTCTGTGTTAACCTGGTATGTGAAGTTGGCAAAACCTCTTACCCAGTCTCCATGTGTTCTTTTAAATGTCAGTTCAACTCCCCTGATATCTTCATAGCTGTCATTTGTGGGGCGATGGTAAGCGACATTACGACCGCTGCTGACATAATGTGTATAAGCAAGCTGATTTGTTATATCATTATAAAAAGCGGCAACCTGAATGAGGTAATTATCAAAAAGAACATGATCGTATCCTAATTCATAAGAAACTGTTTTGGCTTGATTAAGGTTTGGATTACCCATGTTTAACATTTGTCCTGAATTAGCCCGCCCAATCCTGAATATTTCCTGGTATTCCGGCATTTGTTTGAAATGGCCATAGTTAAAGTAAAGTTTGGAATTTTCGGTGATGGGATGTGATAAGCCAAGTCTCGGGCTGAAAGAAATATCTATGTCTGCATCCTTTTTCTCATATTCATCCCCGTCATTATATGCCGGTGAAAGATAATCAGGATCGAAAATATCAACATCGGCCCACTCTGTGTTCGGATTACTCATATCCATACGAAGACCAACATTGGCGACAAATCCGAGCATTTCAATTTTATCCTGAACATAGGCTGAAAGCCTGTAAGGATTCCATTGTTTGTTAACGTAATTCACATTATTGAAAAATTCACTTACCGTTCCGTAATCAAGATTCAGATCGTAATAGGTAAATTCTATGCCTGTTTTGATCATATGTTCTTTGTTCACCTGACTGGTAAGGTCAAACTTTAATTTGAGTGAATGAGTTTTGGTGCTGTCCCTCATAGTGCCGGTATGGCCTCCAAAAAACATTCCTGTAATTCCGTTATCTGGCTCTGAACTAAAACCGAAAGGAGCCTCATCCACAAAATAACCGGGCACGATTTCATATACCGAAGATGTATCCCTGCCGGCGATGGGACCAGTTTCATAATAGGTGTTTACATTCTCCAGGCTGACGTCAAAAAATGTCCGGGGAGAAAGAAACTCGGTGTATTTGGCGGCAAATGTAAGATATTCTATATCAGCAGTGCTGTACCACGAATCGCAGAATATTCTTCCCGGCCGCTGTTCATTTGTAATATGAGCTATTGTCAAAGGATCGCTCATATAATCTGTGGGATTCCAGAACTCAACACCTGATATCCCCCAGCCCATATCATTGAACTGTTTGTCGTTGGTGTTCATCGCCACCGTACTTGTTTTGCCGTAAGAAGAGGAAACCATCAGTTTGCCTCCTTCTTTTATGTCGGAGGTGAATTTAACCGACCCGGTATATTCCTCATAATTATCCCGGCTTAACGGAATCAGCATCATTTCTTTATCATACCTGAAACTGGCAAAAAACCTCAGGTTCCCCAGGTAGGGGCTAACGAAAGGCACCGGCCCCCCAAAACTTCCGTCAAATGTATAGTCAGGTTCAATTGAAGGTCTTCTTCTTCGTTCAAATTCGAAAAGTTTTTTGCACGCGGCAGGAGAGAGATCATTTGTCGGATCGCTGTCGGAAAGCAGTCTTTGCGATATTGTGTTCCAGCCTTCAAACTCAGGATACTGACTCTGAGTGTATTCATTCCAGGCGCCATTTGAAGTGCCTGTCCAGCAAACATCTTCATCCAGATAGGGACGATTCCACATTGACATTGGATCGTAAACAGACAGGCCAAAATGTTTCTGCTGCGCCTGGCTGTATTTAATATCAAACGCTCCATAATAGTTATGAAGGTCCCCTTCCCTTGCAATAATATTGACTAACCCGGACCGGACTTCTCCATATTCCGCGTTAAAACCTCCCCTTTCGATTGAAATTTCTTTGATCGAGCTTAGCGCGACAGATGAAATCGGCTGGTTATTTCTGGGGTCACGCATTGTAATACCGTCAATCTGGAAAAGAAGTTCTTCAGCCCCTCCTCCTCTCACTACAAGGCCATCTTCCACGCCGGCCTGCATCCCGATAACTTCATCGACAGAAGAAACCGGCAGTGATTCCATCTCTTTGGCATCCACAGCAGAAACGCTGGTGGAAACATCCTGTTTGAGAAGATTTCTTTCGGCTATAACTATGACATCCTCAGTTTCAAATGTTGTCGGTGATAACTCCACATTCAAAGGGGTTGTCAAATCAATGTTTACTCGAACTTCGGTAACGGTTATCTTTTTATAACCGATCATACTTATCTTTACAGAATGAAGACCAGGCGGCACATTCAGAATGGCAAAATATCCATCCATATCTGTCGCGGCGCCCAGCATGGTACCTTCCACTATCACATTAACACCCATAAGAGCTTCGCCGGTCTCTTTATCGGTTATTTGTCCGGCGATTTTGCCGGTGGTACCCGCAAATACAACTATACCACCAAGCAGCAAAGCAAGGAATGTTAACATTATTATTCGGTATCCACCGGATAACATAGGCATACTCCTTTTAATCTTATTATGTATTTTTTCTAAACATTTCATTTAGTTTATCATCCAGATTGTTACAGCAAAAAATATTATGGAAAAAATGAACAGCAGAATCCTGTGCGATCCCGGTTTGATATTTATAAGCAGACTGCTCAAGGGAATGGATTCTTTATTTATTCCACCCGTTAAACGATTATAAACAAGCATCAGCCCGACCGAAACAATAAAGAGCAGGGGTACAAACTCAAGAAATCCCAATTTGATAATTGCTTCACCAATTGCTGAATCAGGCGCGACGGGTAGGATATTTAACTCGGAAAATGTTTTCAGACAAATCAAAAACAATCCGGTAACTATTGTATAAATCGCGCTCGATCCCCCGATATTTTTTACAGTCAGAGCCATGATAAATACTCCCCCGATTAACGCGGCAATATAACACAAGCAGGAAAACAATTTGATGCCGATATCCAGTCCCCACTCATTGGAGACCGGAATGATGAGAAAGGATATGAGAATTGGAAGAAGAATAGACATCCTCCCGATAAGAACAAGTTTTCTTTCAGAAGAGCGGGGATAAAAAACGCGGTAGATATCCAGAGTTATCAGGGAGGATGTGCTATTGAGGAGTCCTGAGAATGCGCTCATGATTACCGATGCTATCCCGATCAAAAATAAACCACTTAACAGAGGGGGAAGTGTCGAGAAAGCGTCGGTGAAACTTTCAAAACTTTGAAGATTTTCAAGATTCAGGTAAATTATTGAAGGCAGGGCAAAAATCACCAGTGGGATAATCTGAAGCGCCATGGAGAGATATGAAGTTTTCCGGGCTCCTGATAAGGAGTCTGTCGATACAAGTTTTTCCACAACAAACTGATCGGCGCCCCAGAACCAGAATGCGAGGATCGGAAGCCCGAAAATAATACCGGCGGTTGAATAGGGAATATCTGAGATATTTTCCCCTGCCGACGAAGTGATCTGGTTTACAATTGTTATTGAACCGGTTTCGGCCTGTGAAGAAAACCAGAAAATAAAACCAATAGCCGCGAGAACTATCAGTCCGAGCTGTAAAATACTTACATATAACTCAGCCCTTAATCCCCCGATTATTAAATAAATACTCGTAACAATAAGAAGGAAAAAAAGGAGATAATGTGACTCAACTCCGGTTATTGAATTTATAAGAATACTGCCCGCGATAAAAATAATCAGCAGTCTTAGAAACATATTGGCGATCAGATATACTGCTGATATCAGTAATCGTGTATTCCTGTTAAACCTTTTTTCAAAATATTCAGGTAATGTAAGGATATTGTTTTTGTGAAAGAGAGGCGCCAGATGTCGGCCCGTAAAATAAAACATAACAGCCGATAATCCGGCATAAATCCAGACAAGTCCCGCTCCGTGACCAGAAATTGATAAACCGAAAATATACGGACTGAAAAGGGCGGAAGTAATCAGGGATATCGATATAATTGACCAATGAGCCCTTTTATCGGCAAAGAAAAAACTCTTAAGCCCCATCTCTCTCGTAAGAGATAACCCCACACTTATTGACACAAGCAATATTGGGTAGGCGAGATAAATTATAACGCTGATAAAAGAAATGTCTGTCAAGTAAAATATCCATAAATTTTGGCAACTATAAATGAGCTTTGTTCAAGTTCTGTACCAAAATTTTCAGGAGGGAGTAAATTACATCGAAGCTGAGGTGTTCTATTTTTCAGGGAAAAAAATTATTGACCACATTATTTTTTGTTTTTGAGCTGTTTTACAGTAAAGTTAATCATGAAATGTCATTTACAATATATTTTCCCAAAAAATTAACCCTGCTAACGATCATGATTAAACCTCGCTAAGACGGCATAAAGTTGTTTTGGAATAATAATGGCGGGTTGAGCCTTATTTTATCAGGATAATCTAAAATGATGAAATCGGAAAATCCCCTAAAAGCTATATCAAAAAGATAAAGACAAATTTACGGGTATATATCAAATTGATAAAAAGGATAAAAGAGCTTTTTACTAATTTTATTAACTGTTATTTCATCCCAAGTTTACTGCACATGCGGTAAAAATTAGATGGCGCGATACCAAGTAATCGGGCTGCTTCCGATTCTGTACTGGTTTTTGCCTTTACATAATTAAAATATTTATACCTGAAAAGATTTTCCATTTCTTTCCATGACATTATCTTATCGCCGAACCAGAACTCGGGCCCCGATATTTTGCCCGCTTTTTTGGAACCAAGCACATTCATAACCTCTTCGGGTCCTATGTTTCCTTCAGTCGAAATCAGAAGTCTCTGGATGACATTCTGGAATTGCCTGATATTTCCCGGCCAGTCATAACTTTTTAATACCCCGATAGCTTCCTCTGAAATATCAGGGCGGCAAAGAGACATCTGTTTGCTGTATTGATCAACAAAATGTTGCGTCAGCTCCGGTATATCTTCAATCCTTTCACGCAATGTGGGCACGTAGATATAAATAACATTAAGGCGGTAAAAAAGGTCTTCCCTGAATTTTTTCTCCTCAACCGCTTTTTCAAGATCAACATTACTCGCCGCTATTACCCTCGCGTCAACCTTTACTTTATCTGTCCTTCCAATTTTGTCGAGCTCTCCTTCCTGAAGAACCCTGAGTAACTTTACCTGTGAAGGCATCGAAAGCTCCCCGATCTCATCCAGAAAAATACTGCCCTTGTCAGCGACTTCAAAAAGGCCCTTTTTAGCGTTTGTAGCGCCTGTAAATGAGCCCCTCGTAAATCCGAAAAGTTCGCTCTCTATCAAATCGGCCGGAATGCTGCCTGTATTAACGGTGACAAAATTTTCATATCTACGCCTGCTCAGATAATGTATATGGGTAGCGACAAGCTCTTTGCCTGTTCCCGAAGCTCCGGATATTAAAACGGTTACATCCTGCTTCGCCGCCTTTTCGATCTTTTGCCTGAGAGTCTGAGCCGCCGGTGAATTTCCTATAATTCTTTTTTTGTCAAGTTTGTCCGATATTGACTGGTTAAGCTGTGAATTTGAACGGGACTTTTCAATTTTTAATCTTTTCTTCTCATACGCGTTTAATATCGAAAGCATCAGGTCGGTCGGCTGATATATGTAATCCTTTATATCAGATGGATATTTTGTGCAGAACCACATTGCCCCCGCGTCTATGAGATTATTCGCGAAATCAAGATCGGTAACATTTATTGTCATTTTAGTAATTACAATGATCTGAACATAAGGATCAATAAGTTTTATTTTTCTGATCAGATTTTCACCCGAGATAGGACCCATAATCTGGTAGTCCATTATAATTACATCATATTCCTCATTACCGGCTGACAGATGATCAAGTGAAGACTGCCCGTCTGAAAATACCTTTTTTATAATAAGTCTGTCGCTGAAAGGGGCGAGTGTTCTTTTTATTCTGTTTACATCATAAGATTCATCTTCAATAAGCAATATATTTACAGGCCTGTCCAGAGTCATACTTTCACCATAATTTATCGATACAATTGATTTAATTTCAGGTCAGCGCCTGAATGACACAATTTATTGACTGAGCAATTATACAAAATTAACAAATAATTACCGGCTCTTCCAAGTATCCATTTTAACCGGCGCAAATTCCCCGGGAATTTTTTATATTTTATATCATCTTCAAAACTCCGCAGTGCGCCAAAAATAATCGTAATCATAAACTGGCGAGCCAAAAACAATGAGGAATTACGTCCTCCGCGGCGGATAAAAATGACGAATGACGAATTGGCTTTCTCAGGAATTTTTTTTTGAATCAGATCTGCTTTGGAGAAGCAGCATTATTGCGAAACGTCCCCATGGGGTAGTAAAGAACAAAAAAATATAGTAAGATCCCTGTAGGGGATCAACAGAGCTAAGCTAAGAAAAAACTACAATCTGAATTGTTGCCAAAAATTTTACCATTTTGCGTAGAATGTAACTGCTTATGGAATAATCTGGCGGAGCCAGAAGTGAATAGTGAAGAGTGAAGAGTTTAAAAACAATTCTTCTTTTGTAATAACTTCAAAATCTCCCAAAAGTCCCGTTAGGGACAACAGATAATAGCCCCACAATTCATTGTGGGGTAATAGGTTAGTGAGAGAATCAATAGTCCCGCCAGGGACGACAGAATTACCCCGTAAAATAAAATTTTGCCATTTTGCGTAGATTTTAACTACTAATGGAATAAACTGGCAAAGCCAGAAGTGAATAGTGGTTAGTGAAGAGTAATAAATTCTTCTCTGATTTTTCAAAAATCCGATTTCGATGACGACTTCGATTTGGATTTCAACCGGGCGTGTTAAATCCTTTAATCCCCGTCATCCTGCTCTGTGCTTTTTTTCAGCGGTCCCTGTTATATTCCGTTGAAAAAAATTGTCCTGTTGAATAAGGTTAATAAGGTTTAGATTGGTCGGGTGGTTTCCTATGCTACTAAGGTGAAAAAATCAAAAATAAAGTTTCATTACATTCTTTTCATTCCTCATTCGTAATTCGTAATTCGTAATTTCTTTTGTGGCCTTTCTTCCACCTCAATCAATGAAATCCGCGCAATCAGAGATATCCGCGGTCCTCTTTGTCTTTTTAATTGTTCATTGTTCATTATTAATTATTAATTGAAATTTCTTACCATTTTGCGTAGAATGTAACTGCTTATGGAATAATCATAAACTGGCAAGCCGGAAGTGAATAGTGGTTAGTGAAGAATGAAGAATGAAAACAATTCTCTGGTTTATTAAAAAATCCGATTTCGATGACGACTTCGATTTGGATTTCAACCGGGCGTGTTAAATTCTTTAATCCCCGTCATCCTGCTCTGTGCTTTTTTTCAGCGGTCCCTATTATATTCCGTTGAAAAAAATTGTCCGGTTGAATAAGGTTAATAAGGTTTAGATTGGTCGGGTGGTTTCCTATGCTACTAAGGTTAAAAAATCAAAAATAAAGTTTCATTACATTCTTTTCATTCCTCATACGTAATTCGTAATTCGTAATTTCTGTAGTGGCCTTTCTTCCACCTCAATCAATGAAATCTGCGTAATCAAAAAATCCGCGGTCCTCTTTGTCTTTTTAATTGTTCATTGTTCATTATTAATTATTAATTGAAATTTCTTACCATTTTGCGTAGAATGTAACTGCTTATGGAATAATCATAAACTGGCAAGCCAGAAGTGAATAGTGGTTAGTGAAGAATGAAGAATGAAAACAATTCTCTGGTTTATTAATAAATTCGATTTCGATGACGACTTCGATTTGGATTTCAACCGGGCGTGTTAAATTCTTTAATCCCCGTCATCCTGCTCTGTGCTTTTTTTCAGCGGTCCCTGTTATATTCCGTTGAAAAAAATTGTCCGGTTGAATAAGGTTAATAAGGTTTAGATTGGTCGGGTGGTTTCCTATGCTACTAAGGTTAAAAATCAAAAATAAAGTTTCATTACATTCTTTTCATTCCTCATTCGTAATTCGTAATTCGTAATTTCTGTAGTGGCCTTTCTTCCACATCTTTCAGCGAAATCCGCGCAATCAGAGATATCCGCGGTTCTCTTTGTCTTTTTAATTGTTCATTGTTCATTATTAATTATTAATTGAAATTTTGCCATTTTGCGTAGAATTTGACTTCTTATGGCGTAATCTGACCAAGCCGGAAGTGAAGAGTAGTTAGTGGCGAGCTAAAGCCCCGGCAGGGAAGCGATGCCTGGTCGCAAAACTCCGGACTGAAGGCACGGAGTTATTTTTAATTCTTCATTTAAATTTCATCAATGATTTATTCTCAGAATAAACCTGGCGCCTCCCTCTTCCCTGTTCTCAACATCAAGCTGCCATCCGCAGCGCTTACTTATTTCGGAAGCGAGAAAACAGCCGTATCCTTTATTCTTGCTGTCCGATTTTGTGGTAATATTCTCAAGAAAGATTTTTTTCTCTCCCTCAGGTCCCGATTGAAGCAGCTCTTCATCTATGCCTTCTCCGTTATCTTCGATCAGCAATAACGAACGGTTGTTTTTTTCATCATACCTGGTGCTGAGAGTGATAATCACTTCACTCTTATCTGAATGATCAATAGCGTTCTGTATAAGAGGTTCAATGATTTCCCAGGCAACAAACTCATTCACAGAAACAGATGGAAGCTTTTCATCAAGCTCCAGGTTAAACTTTATGCTCTCAACAGGATATGATAAACGCAGAAAAATATTGTTGACAATAAAACTGAGCACATCATTCAAATTTGTGCTGAACAGATTGCTTCTGATTGTCTGGATAGGCGGATTAAACCATTTCATATCATATATAACGCGACTTATAAAATTGGCATATTTACCTATCCTGTATTTAATCTCCTTAATATTGTTTTCATTAACAGCTTCAATATCCTCGTTAATGAAGCCCATTACCTTTTCCGCTTTATGGTGTGTATGGTATATTCTTTTGGCAAAAACTCTCTCTTTTTCCTGGGCGACCTGCTCCTGCAGATGGTGTTCATGTTCGCTGAAAAGCTGCTCGCGCGCTTCATCCCTGTCAATGATTATGTATGTGGAAATATAAAACATTGAAAGAAGCCCTGTGAGAATCAGGCTGAAGAAAATAATCACGGTTTTGTTAAATGTGGAAAGCACCTGCTGACTTATAAAAGTAACATCGGGATGTATCCTGAGGTAAACCGCCCCGCCATATTCACCATAAGGCACAAGAGGAATATAAACATGAAAAATACTCTGTCCTTCATTTATACTTGTTGTCAGTTCGGTTTTTCTCATTTGTTCATGTATGCCGATATATCTTTTTACCGCGTCCTCATGTTCCGGCCTGACCAAAACATCCGGAATTTCATCATAATAAAAATAGCGGTAAATCGACTGCCCGAGATCGAAGGTGATAAATTTCTCTTTATGAGGCACAATAACACACATCACCTCCACATTGCGGTTCATCATCGGCTGGCGGAGTATGGAATTTAGCGCGTGCACCAGGTTTCGCTCTCTCGACTGGGGATCTTCCCCACCCTCGACAGGATATGATTCAAGCAAAATTTCGAGGGATGTGGTGGTAAGATTCCCTATCTGTTCCGCGCTGTTCTGTTTATACCACTGAAGGGTATCGGAAAGTAAATCCCTCAGTGTGTCCTGCTGCATGTGGGAGACAAAGACCTGAAAAACAATCAATACAAGAAAGATTACCAGAACGTGCTTCCACTTGATTCTTACCGGCCGGGATTTCTTCACATTTTTCATAAATCTCTTCTCCTTATTTCAATATTACCCGATCATCATTAAGCTGCCTGGAAGCCTCGCTTAAAGCCTCTTCAACCGTGATTTCGTTCTTTAATGCCTTATGGAATGATTTTGACATTATCTCGCTTATTCTTGTATAGTTTTGAAGAAATGGCCTGTGCTTTCCCCATTCCAGCATCTTCTCGAGTCTTTTCATTTCCGGATGATTTTTTATAAAAACCGAATCTTTGTTCACCAGCGTATTTATGGGAAGATATCCGCCTGTATTATATAGAATTTCCTGATTTTCCGGTTCAAACATAAATCTGATAAACTTGAGAGCTTCCTCCTTGCGTTTCGAAAATTTTGAGATCATCAGGCACCAGCCGCCAAATACAGCCGAAGATTTATTCCCTTCAAAATGTGGTAACGGAGCGAGAGCCATTTTTTCAACCAGTGTGGTGTCTTCCAGGAATTCCCTGTACTGCTTGTGAAACCCTGACCACCCTCTTAAAAATACCGCGTCATTTTGTGTCGTATAAATATAACTTGAGGTCTCATCAAACTCAGTCACACCGGGAGGAGAAAACCGGTATTTATGAATCATATCAACCATGTTTTTCAGCGATCTCCGGGATGAAGGATGTTCAAGCTGAATCGGCTTATTATAAAATATTGTTTTCGAATCCTCTATCGATATATTTTCATTGTAACAACAGATCATTCCCTCAAAATTTCCACCGGGAAAAATATAATAGGGATTATCAATATTCCTCATTCGTTTTCCCAGTCTGATAAACTGATCCCAGGTCATCGAATTGAGAATCTGTTGTTCAATTTTATCCCCGTCCGGAAGTTTATTTATAATATCCTTTCTGTAATACATAACTCCCATATCAAGAAAGAGAGGAAAAGCCACAAGTTTGCCTTCATGATAACATGCGTCAAGGGCAATGTTATTCACATTATCCAGTGTTTCTTTTTTGAACCTTTTATCGAGCTCATATCCCCATTTCGCGAATCTCGGCACCCAGATCAGGTCTACCGAAAAAATATCCAGCCCGTCACTCCTGTTCCTCAATGACCTTGTCAGTATCGCTTTTCTGTCATTTGTAGTAAAATTCTTAAAGGGAAGATTCACCGGAATAACTTCAATCTGGTTCTTATATTTATCATTAAACTTCTCAATGATCTTGAAGTGCGCTTCCGAAATATGATCGACATAATACAATTTTCTTAATTCATGTCCCGGGGTTATATCTATCTGAAATGGCAAATAGAGAAAAAATATTACGGCGATAACCGAGAGCAATATCGCTATCAGCCAGACAGGAGAATCATTAAGTCGATGAATAATTTTTTTCAGCATAGCAGACCTGGTTTCTGGTCAATAATTATTTTAGTGCGTCATTAACTGGTAATGCTGCCAATATTATGCCAGTTATATTGTAAAATACAAAAAAATTCATTACCCGGCAGAATCTTGTTTCTTAAAATTCAATTTAATCCCATTTAATTATTCTCTCATCATTTCTGTTCTTTCCATTTTACCCGGAATTTATAACCCCGGGGAATATTATTTCGGGGGATAAAATCATCCCTTCATTTTTTCGTATATTTACCTGATTATTTTAGCGAGTATTTGAGGTCAGAATGAAGTATCTGTTAACTGCAATTTATATATTTTTCACCTTTTCAGCCTTTCAGGCTCAGTCACCCTCTTTAATGCCGATTCCGGAAAAATATGAATTGTCCGGCATTAAATTCCGAATGACCGAAAAATTCACAATATCTCTGGGAAATCCCGTTTCTGAAAGAATTAAAAAGGGAGCTACACGTTTTCTGCGAAGGCTTTCCAAAAGAACCACTCTTTTTTTTCCGCAGGATTATATTACTGAAAAATCGAAATCAGATACCGCGTATATGGTTATCAGATGCGGCAGAAAAGGAAACCTTATGCCAAATGAGGATGAGTCCTACAATCTTCTGATTACAAAAAAAATTATTCTGCTTGAAGCTGAAACAGATATTGGAATATTGAGAGGACTCGAAACAGTTTTGCAGCTTCTTGATGCGGATAAAGATGGATATTTCATTTATGGAGCTGAGATAAATGACAGGCCGCGATTCACCTGGAGGGGGCTGCTTATTGATGTATGCCGCCATTTTATGCCGGTTGAGGTTATCAAAAGAAATCTGGATGGCATGGCCGCAGTTAAAATGAATGTGCTTCACCTTCATCTGAGTGAGGACCAGGGATTCCGTGTCGAAAGCAAAATATTTCCCGAGCTCCACCGGTCAGGATCAGATAGCAAATTTTTCACGCAATGCCAGGTAAAAGATATTATTCAATATGCCGATGAGAGAGGGATAAGGATTTTACCGGAATTTGATATTCCGGGCCACGCGACAAGCTGGTTTGTTTCACACCCGGAACTTGCGAGCGCGCCGGGACCTTATACAATTGAGCGCCGATGGGGCATTAAAGACCCTGTATTTAATCCGACCATCGATACTACTTACAGGTTTCTTGACCGGTTCCTTGGTGAAATGGCGGCTCTTTTCCCCGATGAATATCTCCACATCGGGGGTGATGAAAATAACGGGAAACACTGGGACGCGAATGAACAGATTCAGCAGTTTATGACTGAGAACAATATTGCGGACAATCATGAATTGCAGACATATTTTAACAATAAAATTCTGGAAATTCTTACAAAACATGGCAAAAAGATGGTTGGATGGGATGAAATACTTCAGACCGGAATGCCTGCAAATATTGTAATACAGTCCTGGAGAGGAACCGAATCACTGATCGAATCTGCCCGCAAAGGTTATATGGGTATCTTATCCAATGGATATTATATTGATTTGATGCATCCGGCCTCATATCATTATTCTAACGACCCGCTTCCCGAAAATTCCGAACTAACATCTGAAGAGAAAAAACTTATCCTCGGAGGAGAGGCAACGATGTGGGCAGAGCTTGTAACACCCGAAACAGTGGATTCAAGAATATGGCCCCGCACAGCGGCGATCGCGGAACGTTTATGGTCCCCATCTGGTATCCGTGATATTGATGATATGTACAGAAGACTTGAAACTATCAGCTTCCGCCTTGAAGAACTCGGATTAACACATATAAAAAATCGTAATATGATGCTGCGCAGACTCACAAACAACTCAGATTATTCCCCGCTCGAAGTTCTCCTCGATGTGGCTGAACCGGTGAAAGTATACCAGCGTCATTTTCAGGGAGTTGCTTATACTTCTTACAGCCCATACACAAGATTTGTCGATATAACCACAGCCGACGCCAAAGATCGTCGGGAATTTGGGAATCTTGTGGAATCATTCATTTCATCCGAAGAGCCCGAAATTCTGGATAAACTGCGCTTAATGTTAACCAAATGGAAAAATAACCATCGGGAAATTACCGCTCTCACTGAACAAGCCCCGGCAATAGCGGAAATCATTCCCCTTTCTGAAAATCTGATGAAACTTGCAGATAATGCGTTAAACGCGATAGAGATTTATTCGGGACGTGGTGAACTGGTGGATAAAAAGGAAAATAATTCTCAGCAAATTTTTGAAGAGGCGAAAAAACCTTTCGGTCAGGCTGAGTTGGTAATTGTTGATGATATAAAAAAGTTTACTGATTTTCTGAGAGATAAAAAGTAATATGATTTCAAAAAAACAAGTCAAATATTTAGCCTCTCTGAAGCAGAAAAAATACAGACTGCTGGAAAATAAATTTATCATCGAAGGTAAAAAACTGGTTGATGAAGCGCTTCAATCAGATTACAAAATCGAACAACTTATCTGTTCTCATCCCTTCAGCGTTAAGGAACCGGATTATATAAACAGGCTCAGTGAAGTATCAAATGTTGAAACATCAGGTGTTGAGATATTAAACACAAAGGACTTTGAAAGGATCTGCGAAACCATGTCGCCACAGGGAATTGCCGCGGTTGTTCATATTCCCCGCTCTAAAAAAGCGCCCGTAAAAGAAAACAGTTATATCTGCCTTGAGGATATTTCAGATCCCGGGAACATGGGAACCATTATCCGCACCTGCGACTGGTTTGGGTTTGAGAATATTTTGCTGAGTCCCGGCTGTGCCGAAGTGTATAATCCTAAAACTATCCGGGCGGCGATGGGTTCGGTTTTTCATCTTAATATCATAACTCCCCCCGATTTTTATGAATTTCTTTCGGAAGAAGAAAAAACCGGCAGGAAAATATTTGTCTCCGACCTTACCGGTGAAAGTATTTACAAAACAAATTTTACAGGATTATTCGCGGTTGTTTTGTGCAATGAAGCATCCGGCCCCTCTCCGCAACTGCTCAGGATAGCAAATCAGAGCATCACAATACCAAGATATGGAAACGCCGAAAGTCTTAATGTCGCCGGAGCCGCCGCTATTATAATATCTTCTATCAGGCAGAAGATATAATGTTTTTAGCTGGGAGCAATGAAGTTAATCATTTAAGTCCCCTGCCAATGATTTTTTTTAAATGCTAAAAATTTACTTCTTTTTCTTATACTGGCTTTGCATGAAGTGAAGAGTGACTGGTGGAGAGTGAAGTTACTTAATTGATAATGGATAATTGACAATTGGTAAATGACAAATGACTCCGGTTTTTATATAGTGTTGAATAGTCCTGTTAATCATTTTAATCCCAGCCATCCTGTTCTGTGCTCTTTTCCAAATCCTTTAGCATATTCCGCTGGTAATATTACCCGTTAAATAAGGTTAATAAGGTTTGATTTTGTCGGCCGGTTTCTTCTGCACCTATGGAACCCCAATTTGAGAAAGCGCCAAATTTCAAATTTGTCGGCAATAATAACAGAAATAATAACCTCTCGAAAACTCTTCGATATTGAAAGATGGGAGCAATGCTGTCAACTTGAGCCATCAAAAAGCCCCCGAACGCTTTAATCAATAGGAAATGACATCGGGATTGAATGGATAAATCCCAAATAATCTTTCGTTCTCGTTCACGTAATCGTACTTCGTTCTCGTCTTTTCAAAAACGCTCGGGTTATTCTGGAACGAGGAGAACTACGAGTACCGTTGCATCCCCAAAAAGAATGTTTCATAAGAACGAAAATATATTTTCACAATTGATGTCAATAATAGGGATTTTTTTACCGTCTCCGAAGGGGGCGAAGCCGAATAGCCACGGGGAATTCCCCGTGGGGACGGATAGAAAAAATATACAATCCCCCATATTCCCGGGAACATAAAAAAGATTTTGAGCCTAAGTTGACAGCATTGGGAAGTGAGGGATTTAATCTGCCCTGAGTTGGAACTAATCTTGAGAGAAACCTGGTTATTTAACAATAATTTTAGTTGACAAATCAACCTTTTCTTGTTATGTTTGGTTGACTAATCAACCATTTTATTTACAAGAGAAATCATGCAGAAAAAACCGGTACTTGACGACAGCAACATAAAAAAATTATTTATAAAACTTTCACTTCCTGCCACAATAGGCATGGTAGTTATGTCACTCTATAATATCACCGACGCGATATTTATTGGACAGGGAGTGGGGACAGACGGACTGGCGGGAGTGGCGATATCCTTCCCGATACAGATGATCGTAGGGGCGATAGGACAGATGCTCGGCATAGGGGGCTCATCCCTGATGTCCCGCAGCCTTGGCGCCAAAGATAATAAAACCGCGAATAAAACAATCGGCAATGTAATCTTCACCGTGTCAGCGCTTGCTATCCCCATCAGCATTTTTGGCTATATATATCTCGATCCGCTGCTTATTCTTTTTGGAGCAACCCCCGGAATATTGCCTTTCGCGCGCGAATACCTGGTTATCATAATGTCGGGTATTTTCTTTCACAGCCTTGCGATGGCGCTTAATAATCTTATCAGGGCCGAAGGTCAGGCAAAGGTCGCAATGTTTACCATGGTGATATCGGCAGTATTAAATGTTGTTCTCGACGCAATTCTTATTTTCGGATACGATATGGGACTTACCGGAGCCGCGATTGCAACTGTTATAGCTTACTTTTCCGGGGTTCTGTTCCAGGGACTTTTTTACCTGTTGGGTAAATCTGAAATTAAGGTGAAATTTTCCAATATCAAATTTGAATGGGCAATACAAAAAGAAATAATCTCAATCGGAATATCAGCTTTTGTAAGGCAGAGCGCCATGAGTCTGCTTGTAATCATACTTAATAATTCACTCGCCCGTTACGGGGGTGACCTTTATATCGCGATTTATGGTGTGGTAATGAGACTGATAATGTTATTTTTCACACCACTCATCGGATTTGGCCAGGGTTTGCAGCCAATTCTCGGCTATAATTACGGAGCGAAACGTTTTGACAAAGCAAAAGAATCTGTCAGGATCGCGCTTATTGCCGCCACCGCCACATCAACTATCGGAGCGGCTATCATGCTATTATTTCCCGAAACATTGATGAGTATTTTTTCAGATGATCCGAATCTTGTAATTCATGGAAAAAGGGCTCTCAGAATGATTGTGCTCGCTTTTCCCCTGATCGGTTTTCAGATCATGGGTTCGATTATCTTTCAGGCAATCGGAAAAGCTGTGCAAACATTTATCATTACATTATCGCGGCAGTTCCTTATTCTTATTCCGCTGGTTTATATTCTTCCCTCCTATCTTGGGCTTGACGGAATATTCCTCGCTTTCCCGGGCGCTGATATACTCTCGGTGCTCCTCACATTTTTTATGCTTCTGCCTCTTTATCGTCAATTCGCGGGTAAAACCGGGCATGAACCGGAGGAAGTCTATGAAACATGATGAATCTATCGGCAGAGTTCTGGGGTGTATCCACAGGCAGGCAGGGAAATATTTTCACCGTGAATTCGGCAAGCTTGGCCTGGGAAGAGGAGCTCATCTTTTTCTGATTACATTATTTCACCAGGACGCCCTCTCACAAAATGAGCTTAGCCGCCGGCTGCATATGGATAAGGCGCATACAACAAGAATGATCAGGCAGCTTATTGAGCAGGGTCTGATACAAAAAGAAAATGACCCGGAAGACAACCGCGCCTACAAAATTCTTATCACTGAAAAAGCGAGACAAATGAAACCGGAGATAAAAAAGATACTTAAATCGTGGACAGAGATTATTACCGACGGATTCAGCGATGATGAAAAACAGGCTGCTCTTAAGCTGACCAAACAAATGTCGGAAAACGCGCTCCGGTTTATGGATCGACAAAACTCTGATGAAGAGTAACATCAACATTTATTGCGAGAGACGAAATTCAATAAGAGTTATAAAGTTCAAATAATCGGTCCATGAATTTATCCTGACTATCCGGTAAGTCTTTTCGAAATTAGCTGAAACAATTTTATTGATCGGGGAATCAGCTCATCAGGGAAATCATAATCTGAATCGTGAAGGGGAGGATGATTTTCCCCCGCGCCTATTCCAAATAAAACGCCCGGTATTTTTTCGGTAAACCACCCGAAATCTTCCGACCACCTGAATGGTTTATCCAATTCAATCGTATTAAATCCCGCGTCAGCCGCGCATTCTTTCACGATGTCAATTTTTTCGGGATCATTAAAAGCGGCGGGAAAAATCTCCCGGTAACTTATCGATACTTCAAGTTTTTTATCCCCCGCGGATTGTCTGGCGGCAGCTTCACTCTCATCTATCAGTTTTTCCATATCTTCATTATCCCCCGCTCTCAGGGTGCTCATAACAACAGCTTCACCGGGGGAAGTTCCGAACGCTATTTCACCAAGTTTCGCGTGTATTACAGTTGTAAGCAGATAACTTTTGACAGGATTTAACTTTTGGGGAAGAGCGCTGATTTTTTCTATTATTTCACACATTGCGCCTGCGGGTGAAATCCCCTTTTCAGGTTCAGCCGCGTGAGAAGTCCTTCCCCTGAGATCAATTATCTGTCCCCGCGAAGCCGAAGCGAATGTACCTTTCCTTAAAATGACTTCCCCTTTCGCGAAACCGGGCAGGTTATGATACGCGAATATATAATCAGGATATATTTCCTGAAATTTGGGATCGCCGATAACTCTTTCCGCCCCTTCGCCAGTTTCTTCCGCCGGCTGAAAGAGAAGAACAACTTTTCCTTTTTCCGGCCTGTTTTCCGAAAGCCACATCGCGAATCCGGCTAATGTTGCCATGTGCCCGTCATGACCACATTTATGTGAGACTCCCTCCTTAATCGATCTGTACTCAAGTTTTGTATTTTCAATTATCGGAAGCGCGTCAAGCTCCGATCTGAACATGATCACCGGGCCGGGGTTTTTTCCATCAAAAACTGCCGCGATTCCCGCTCCTCCCAAACCTGTAATAATTTTATCAGGATTAAATCCGGTTATAAAATTTTGTATTCTTTTTGCTGTGTTTTGTTCCTGTGAGGATAGATCGGGATTCTGATGAATCTCTTTCCTCAGCTTCACAATTTTTTCATAATCCATAAAATTCCTTAGTTTTGTGCGAAAAATATAAAATTCTGACTGTCATCACAACAAAAGAGGAAGCGACTTATTAAATTTTGATTTTCTCAGGACATTTAATGACTAATTATTAAATTATTTTAAACATTTTCACGTTTAATTCATTAAACCATTTTGTACCTTCTTTATTAAAAAGTATTGATACAGGGAAAAAATATGAATAAAGAATCTTAGAATGAGAAAAATTATCGTAATATCACTTCCCAAAGGGGGTGTCGGCAAAACCACCACCGCGGTAAACCTGGCCGCAAGTCTCGCGGTTTTTGAAAAGAAAACCCTTTTGATTGATACTGATCCTGCCGGCGCGTCGGCTATTCTGCTTGGTCTTGATGAAAACCTGCCCGAACATTATGAAAACATTTTTAATATTGGTAAATCTCTTGAGAGAATAATTCAGAAAACAGAACTGGAATTTCTCGATTTTATTCCGGTAGGAGCTATTGACCCTGATCAGTTTGAAAAATCGGGCTCATTCGATAAAAAGGCCTATCTGAAAAAACTTCTTAATAATGCTCAGTTGTATTATGATTATATTATCGTAGACTCGCCGCCCCACCTTTCAAAACTACTGAGATATTTTTACGAATATTCCACAAGAATAATTTTTCCTGTAAAAAGTGACAAATTTTCGATCAGTTCTCTTGAAAAAGCGATAAAACATGCCGGCGGTAATGACATCTCGGATGACTGGGAAAGCGGAATACTTTTTACGATGTATGAAGAAAATACTATCGCGGCGTCACTGACCCGTGAAAAAATCCATGAAAAATATGGGCGCCTGGTATTCAATACGGTTATTCCAAAAAATACTCATATATCAGAATCTACTTTTTATAAAAAGCCGGTAGTTCTTTTTAACGCCAAAAGCAACGGAGCCAGGGCATATTTAAATTTGGCGCGTGAGATTCTTATCAGGGACAGTATATGCCCGCTGATTGAGCAGGTAAGTTCAACCGCTCTGGAAAAATTGTCCGACGCGGCAAACGTTACTTCGGTTGAGCAGAATGAACCAAATCCATTCGCATCGACAACAAAAATAAAATTTTCACTGCATGAAAAAACGGATGTTCGCATAACCATCAATGATATTTATAAAAATGAAATTGACGTTCTGGTTAACAACACCCTCAACAAAGGGAGATACCAGGTCTCATGGACTCCCGCTGATTCGCACAGGGGGGTATATTTTTGTATATTTTCAGCCGGTGATGTGCAAAAACAAAAAAAACTAATCTATTTCCCCACCTAATCGTAATCGTAATCATAGACTGGCAAGCCAGAAACAATGAGGAATTACGAATGACGAATGACGAATTGGCTTTCCCCAAGTGTTACCAATTACTTGTCATTCCGGTTTTTTGCGTCCTTTGCAAAAAGACCGGAATCTAATGCCGATTTTTACTGCCAATTAGTAATAATTTTGCAATTTTGCGTAGAATTTAACTGCTTACGGAGTAATCATAAACTGACAGAGCCAGAGACAATGAGGAATTACGAATTACGAATTAGGAATTAGGAATTAGGAATTGACTTTCCCCAGGTATTACCAATTACTTGTCATTCCGGTTTTTTGCGTCCTTTGCAAAAAGACCGGAATCTAATGCCGATTTTTACTGCCAATTAGTAATAATTTTGCCATTTTGTGTAGAATTTAACTGCTTACGGAGTAATCTTAATCATAAACTTGCGGAGCCAGAAACAAACTAATTCTGTCTTCCCTACCGGGACTTATTTACCACTCTTTATACATTTCCCCCTATTTGAAAAGGCTGTGTGAATAGTTTGAGCAATTTAATAAACTCATCCCCAAACCCCTTCTCTTGGGAAGAGAAGGGGCTTAAATTGCTCATAATTCGCAACTTTTTAAAAGTTCCTCTCTTTTTAAGAGAGGGATTTAGGGTGAGTTCCAGACTTTTCACACAGCCTCTGAAAATAGGGGCTATTATCTTTCATCTGTCCGCCGCGGAGGATCCCTGCCGGGATTCATATTAATCTGATTTAATATTTACGTGTAGATAATCATTATTATTTAGAAAAAGTCCCGTCAGGGACGACAGATAATAGCCCCGCAATTCATTGTGGGGGAGACAATGTAGGGGAGGAAATTATAAGTCCCGCCAGGGATTCTCCGCGGCGAACAGGCAGACAGAATTCCCCGGTAAATTGATGGTCAAATAAAACTTTGCCATTTTGCGTAGAATTTAACTACTAACGGAGTAATCATAAACTGACAGAACCAGAGACAATGAGGAATTACGAATTACGAATTAGGAATTAGGAATTAGGAATTAGGAATTGACTTTCCCCAGGTATTACCAATTATTAATCATTCCGGTCTTTTGCGTCTTTTGAGAAAAGACCATCCAGAGGCAGGCAGGCCGGAATCTAATGCCGATTTTTACTGCCAATTAGTAATAATTTTGCCATTTTGTGTAGAATTTAACTGCTTACGGAGTAATCATCGACTGGCAAGCCAGAGACAATGAGGAATTACGAATTACGAATTACGAATTGGCTTTCCCCAAGTGTTACCAATTACTTGTCATTCCGGTTTTTTGCGTCCTTTGCGAAAAGACCATCCAGAGGCAGGCAGGCCGGAATCTAATGCCGATTTTTACTGCCAATTAGTAATAATTTTGCCATTTTGCGTAGAATTTAACTGCTTACGGAGTAATCATCGACTGGCAAGCCAGAGACAATGAGGAATTACGAATTAGGAATTACGAATTAGGAATTGACTTTCCCCAAGTGTTACCAATTACTTGTCATTCCGGTTTTTTGCGTCCTTTGCGAAAAGACCGGAATCTAATGCCGATTTTTCTGCCAATTAGTAAAAACTTTGCCATTTTGCGTAGAATTTGACTCCTTACGGAGTAATCATAAACTGACAGAGCCAGAGACAATGAGGAATTACGAATTAGGAATTAGGAATTGACTTTCCCCAGGTATTACCAATTATTAATCATTCCGGTCTTTTGCGTCTTTTGAGAAAAGACCATCCAGAGGCAGGCAGGCCGGAATCTAATGCCAAATTTTACTGGCAATCAGATAAATACTTTTCCTTTTTGCGTAGAATTTAACTCCTTACGGAGTAATCATCGACTGGCAAGCCAGAGACAATGAGGAATTACGAATTAAGAATTAGGAATTGACTTTCCCCAGGTATTACCAATTAATTATCATTCCGGTTTTTTGCGTCTTTTGCGAAAAGACCATCCAGAGGCAGGCAGGAATCTAATGCCAAATTTTACTGGCAATCAGATAAAAACTTTTCCTTTTTGCGCAGAATTTAACTCCTTACTGAGTAATCAGGTCGAGCCAGAAGTGAAAAGTGGTTAGTGGAGAGTTATAAATTCTTCTCTGATTTTTTAAAAACCGATTTCGATTACGACTTCGATTTGGATTTCTATGGCTAACTTATATCAAGTCAATCTTTTTAATCACCCCGGTCCTGTTCTGAGTTTTTTACCCGATCTTGAGATAATTCCTTTGAATATATCGCCCGTTTGAATAAGATTAATAAGGTTTAGTTTGGTTGGATGGTTTCCTGTGCTACAAAGGTTAAAAATATGATTTCATTACATTCTTTTCATTCCTCATTCGTAATTCGTAATTCGTAATTTCTTTTGGGATTTGGTGATTTTGTGGCTTTTCTTCCGCCTAATCAGCGAAATCAAAATAATCTGCGGTCATCTTTTCAATTGTTAATTGTACATTATTAATTGTTAATTGAAAAACAGGCAGGTAAGATAAAACATGAAGCTAAAGAGCAATTCCCCCCTAATCTTCCAGCATTTTTAACTGCCAGACATGTTTCTGATCGGGTGAAATAATCGGGGATATGGCGAGCAGACCGGTTTTCCCAATATTTTTTTTAAGGAATTCCAGTTCTTTAAGTTTATCAATTAAGGAAGGATCCTTTTTAACCGGCAGACCGCTTTCTTTTAGCAGCATCATCCCCTTAGCCCTAATAGAAAGTTCGAGGAAATTCCTGATATAACAAACCATATCAAATACAACTTCATTATCAAAACGGTGCTTAATTGAGTTAAGATACTTACCGGCATGCGTTTCCTGAAATGTGCCGCTGTTCATAGCCTGCAGCAGGTCAGATTCATTATCAAATTCATCCTCCATCCATTCCCTTACATGAGCTTCATTCCTCTGGAAGAGAATCATTATTGTAAGAGGAAACGCGAGAAGCATTATCAGGACAGAAACTATTGGTGAAGACATAAAACTGTTAAACAGTCCATGCACAAAGGCAGCCATAACCAGCCCGGAGAACATCTTTTTCCAGATATTTTCATCTTTTATAATCTGGCTCATTGAAAAAATCGCTACAATTGCTGTCGCGCCGCCATGCATGATAGCAGTGCCGAAACCGCGGACAGTCCATAAAAGCATACTACCCTGCTTAACCGAATAAAGATAATAAACATTTTCCAGCACACCGAAGCCGGCTCCGATAGCGAACCCCAGTATCGCGCCGTCAATCATAAAACCGACACGTTTGGTTTTCATTAATAATATCAGAAATGAAGCTTTTACGATCTCTTCCACAACAGGTGAAACATAAGTGCTGTATTGTCCAATCTTCATTCCCGATAAAACAATAAGTTCGGTATTAACAAAATAACAGATGGCGCAGGATGCTACTCCCCAGTATATCGCTGACAAAACAGTTCTGATTTTCACCAGTTTAAAACTATCAAGATATATAAGAAAGAGAAGAAAGAAGAGGACCGGAGCAAGCGCGATAACAATTTTCATTTCACATATCGAATCAATTATCAAAAATTAAACTGTCAAAACTTAATGGTTTCGTATCGTTTTCAATGAATATTGGAAAAAAAATATTAAATTTATTGTCAGAATATACCGAAATAATATGAGTCAATAATGAAAAAACAGATTATTATACTCTTTTTTTTAATTCTCTGCCAGCCGTTTAACATTTTTTCGCAGGAACAGGATAAAAACTGGATTGCCGTTGATTATGAAGGAGCGGATAAAATTTTTATCAACAGCGCTGATATTAAACACCAGGGGGATGATATTTATGTATGGGTTAAAGCCGACCACTCCATCCCACTTGTAATAGAATCTGTAAAAGAAGAGATTCACAGCACAAAAACATATTACCTGATCAACAAAAAGATCATGAAATATTCTATCCTCGAAATTATCTATTTTGACGCCGAAGGAAATGTGCTGGAAAATTTTTCTTATAAAAGAAGTGATGATATAGAAAAAGTTAAATACAACTACCCGGTATTTAAAGGCTCCGATCTTTCAGCCGTTTTATATAAATGTAATGAGCTGGCGGATAAAAAAGAAAAATAGGAAAGCTGCTATTCTGATTCTTTGTGCCCGGTTTCCAGATCACGGGTAAAAGCTTTTATCTCTATTTTTCTGGCGATGTCTTTATATTTTTCAACAACGTAATCGAAAGTTTTTTTCTCGAGATAGTAAAGATCGCAATAAGTAATGGCTTTAATAGAAGCTGTTCTCGGTTTATTCATAAACAGGGCAATCTCACCGAAGAAATCACCATCTTTCAGAGTGGAAAAAACCTTTTTACCAGTTTTATCCAGCACCTGAAGCTCACCTTTTACAACAAAATACATCTCTTCCCCCTGCTCACCATAATGAAATACAAAATCACCAGGAACAAGGACTTCCGGCTGGAGATGCATTGCCACTTCACGTATAAATTCGGGACTGGCTCCCTTAAACAATTCTATCGACTCAATAACTTCCTGTTTAAGATAAATTGAAATTTCAGTCTGAAGGCTGTCAGGCAGACCTTTTAAAAAGGAGGATTCATCATAGCCAAGTTTTTGCCTCCACATATAAGTATAATAATCCCTGACTCTTTCCTGAAGATCGTAAGGAATTTTTCGCAACTGAACAAGTGCGCTTAATTTTTCCAGATTCGAAAGGTATTTTGCCTTCGCGGGATTTTTTTTGGTCAGAATGCTGGCAATATTACCGATAAGATATCCATAAAAACCCACCCCCATCAATTGAACAAACATTGTATAAATTATCTGTGAGTTTGTATCAGGAGTAATATCCCCATAACCAACCGTCGTAAGAGTTGTAGTACACCAGTAAAGTGAATGGATATAGTTAGTGGTGTAGTCAAGCGAGGGGTTGATTCCTCTTAAGCTCAGCCAGCCGAGGCTTATCCAGTGAGCAGTCACCGAAATCCAGTAAACAAAAAAGAAAAGAGTAAAAAAACTTGCAAATTGAATTTCCCTTCTTCTGAGTCTGAACATAAAGAGACCAACTTTGGAAAGTTTAACCATCAGCAAAAGCTGAATGACCGAGCCGGGAAATAACAGTTCAAACGGGATGGCGGCAATCAGATCGATGATGAACCAGCTCTTCAGATAAATTTTTATTCCTGCTTCATCCGAAAGCATCTCATTGTAGTTATATCGATAATCTGAAATTTGAACAAAGATATCGAATATGAAAATAAGAGCGATAAGCCAGTCGACAAAAATGGTAATACTGTCAGAAGTAAAATTAAATATAAGCCCGGCAGGCAAAAATATTGCCAGAAAGGTGGCGCTCACCGCGATGATGAGATTCCAAAAATAATAAAAAGACTTACTGTTTCTTTTCAAGTATCTCTACCTTGCCGGTTTAATGGAAAATGAAGTCAGATTTTTATTGACATGCCGTCATAGGCAGTGTCTATTTCAAGTTGTGAGTCAGGATCATGAATAAGCCTGTATTTCCTTGTGGCCTTTAAAAAATCCTCAAGTTGTGTATCATCAAATGTATGTTCGCTGTGGAACAGTATAAGTTTTTTCACATTGGCCCTTACAGCCAGCTCAACCGCTGTAAGATTGCTCGAGTGTCCCCAGTTCAACTTTGTGTCTATCGCGTCTCTCAGACTGTATTGAGCGTCAAAAACAAGAATATCGGCATTTTTAATAAACTGTATATATGGATATTCTTCAACTTCGGAATCGGCATAATGTTCGGAATCTGTTGAATAAACGAACTTTTTTTCTCCCGATTCAAATTTAAAGCCGTAAGAATCGCCCGGATGGTTTTGTTTAATCGCTTCGACCGATAATCCGTCAATATTTAATTGCTGCCCCGGTTCAATCTGGTGAAAGATGATATCTGATTTCAGTTCCCTGAAGCTAACCGGGAAAAATGGAGGCTCCTGCTGTTGAACAAATGCTTTTTCAACCTCTTTATGACAGGAATAAATATTAATTTTTATACCTGGAATATATATAGGAACAAAGAAGGGAAATCCCTGGAGGTGATCCCAGTGAAGATGGGACATAAAAATGTGGAAAGTTTTTGACGCCTCATTTCGGGCAATTTTTCCTGAGCGCATATAATAATTGCCAAAATCCCTTATCCCGCTTCCGGCATCACAGATAATATTTTCATTTCCGTGCCTGATTTCCACACATGAAGTATTCGATCCAAATGTGCTTCTTACTGAAAAAGGAAGCTTATTATGAATAAACTTATGTATTTCAGAATCACTTTCGAGGCTGAATTTCTGGGCCTCTTTAATAGCGGTGAATATTTTCTCCTCAATTTTATCGGTTGTCAGGGAAAAGGGAAGCGAACCCCTGGATCCCCAGAAAATAATATTCATTTCTTACTCCTGATCTTGTTCAGCAAATCAATCATTTTACCATACCTGCCTGATCATAAATTTTCTCATCTGGATTTCACTTCAACACTCATGGAGGTGGAAGCTTCGGAACAACCGGTGCCTTTTCCGTCGGAGACGGTCAGAGTAATGAGATATTTGCCCGGTTTGGTGAAATAATGCAGTAGTTTTTTTCCATATTTCTCAGTGCCGTCATCAATTGTCCATTTGTAGGTTAAAGCGTCCCCATCCGGGTCAGAGGATTTTGAAGCGTCAAGAACAATCGCGTCATGTGCCCCACCGGTAAAGATTTCTTCCGGCAGATATCCCATTATGGCCAACGGAACCGAATTGATTATCACTTCCACATCCTGACCTGAGGAAGAACATCCTGTTCCGAAATTATCATCAACTGTAACTTTAACATTATATTTTCCCGGTGAAGCCCAGCCGTGCTCAACGTTGCTTCCGTTTCCGGTTGAACCATCTCCAAAATCCCAGGAAAATGTAAGATCATCACCATCCGGATCGGAACCCGCGGCTTTTAATTTTATAAACTCACCCGGACAGCCATAAATTTTTGAGGCTGTCTTGATTTCAGGCTGACTGTTGATACGGATAAGAGTCTGGGTTATACCTTTGTCATTTCCCGTCCCGGAACTGTCGGTTACCGTAAGTTTAACATTATATGTACCTTCCATAACAAAACTGTGTTCCGCATCGGCTCCTTCGGCTGTCATTCCGTCACCAAAATCCCAGTAATATTGTGTTATCGCGCCATCATTATCATATGAATTACTTCCACTGAAACTTATCAGTTCACCGGCGCACCCGTTCTCTGTTGTTTTAATAACAGCATGAGGAGCTTCATTAACATTCACATAAATGTTATCTGTCGCGAACCTGTTTTCCAGACCAGAATTATCCACTACCGTTAAAGTCACAGGATATCTTCCGGGCTGCTGAAACTTCCATAATGTTCTTACACCGCTGAGTGTGTCGGCGCCTCCAATATTCCAGTAATATTTGGTAACAGAACCATCCTTATCATAGGAAGCTGACGCGTCAAGCACAAATTCCAGCCCCGCGCCTGTATAAATATCTTCTCCCGCGTCGGCCACAGGAGCAGCGTTGATAACAACAAGTTTCTGCTCAATAGCGCTGTTGCATTCAGTTTCCGAATCGCTTTGTATATTCAGGGAAACAAGATATCGGCCCGGTTCCTGGTATGTATGGGTTACATTTATTCCATCAGCGCTTGTGCCATCGCCAAAATCCCATTTATAAGATACCAGCTCAGCTCCTCCTCCCGAAGAATTTGACGCGTCAAAATTTAAGGGTGAGTTTACAGGGTAAGCGCACGCGCAGTCGAAGGATGCTTTTGGCGCGTCGATAACCGTTACTGTAATTTCATCTGTATCGGTGTTGTCACAACCTTCTGATTCATCCCCGGTTATAGTCAGGGTTACAGCGTAAGTGCCTGCATTTTTATAAATATGCACCGGACTGACACCGCCCCCTGTTTCACCATCGCCGAAATTCCATTCATAACCATTTACGACGCCATCAAAATCGCTCGATTTACTTCCGTCGAACTTTACTTCGGTATTCGCGCAGACTACCATATCCGATCCCGCGTCGGCCACCGGTGATTCAACAACCTTGACCACCATCTGGTCGGTATCGAAATTACATGGCAAACCTGAATCATCCTCAACTCTCAGACTAACTTTATATACTCCCCCGGTATTATAAACTTTTGAGGGATTTAATCCTTCTCCGGTTGTGGAATCGCCGAAATCCCAGTAGAAGGCGAGAAGACCACCTTCAGGATCGAACGATTTGCCGGCATTAAAAAGTGTGACTGTGCCGGCACAAAGGATAATGTCTTCGCCTGCCTCGGCAACAGGTGGCTGGTTGATTCTTACTATCACACTCGTTGTGGAAACCGAGTTTGCCAGATTGTGTGGATCGCTGACTGTAAGACTTACCGGATAATTACCGCCATGATCGTAATTGTGGATTATTTTTATCCCTTCTTTTTTCTCGGCGCCATCTCCCATATCCCAAACATATTTAAGCGCGTCTCCATCCGGATCGGCAGAAGCGGACGCGTCAAAAGTCAGCATGGTAGAGCAGGTATGAATATCACTTCCCGCGTTAGCGACCGGCGCTGAGTTAATAAAGATTTTTAATTCATCATTATCATAAGAATTTGATACACCGGCATTATCCCTTACGGTCAGCTTCGCGGTGTAGGTCCCCGGCTGCCCTATTGAAAATTCAGCTTTCGGAGTGTCAAACTGTTCACCCGTCCCCTCAATCTTCCATTCCCAGCCCGCGATTGTTCCGTCAATATCATAAGAAGAGGATGCATCGAGAATTATTTTATCACCGGGAGCAGCCTTTAATGAATTGCCGGCAATTGCCGATGGTGAATGATTTATCGTTACTTTAGCCTCGTCATAGGCGATAGCGCCGGGATGGCCGGTATTATCTGAAACTTTCAGGTTAACCATATATATACCCGGTTTTTCATAAGCATGCCTTACCGAACTTCCGTCACCAGAGGCTCCGTCGCCAAATTCCCATTCAAATTTTTCAATTCTGCCATCCTCATCGAAGGAACCTGAACCGTCAAAAATGAGCTCTTCCCCCGGAGCGGCAACGATGTCCCTTCCGGCATCAGCGACAGGTTTTTTATTAACTACCAGGGTAAAGTTATCATCACTGTTGTTATTTGAGGTTTTTGTATCATCTATCACTTTCAGGTTGACCGTATATGTGCCGGGAGCGCTGTAATTATGTACAGGTCCCTCTCCCTCACCTTTGCTGCCGTCGCCAAAATCCCAGAGATATTTGGTTATTGTTCCATCATTATCATAAGATTTAAGAGCGTTAAAAGTAAACAGGCTTTGCGTAATGACAGTATCGGGGCCGGCAACTGCTACAGGAGGATCATTGACAATTATCAACCTGGTATCACTTTCAGTGTCATTTTTTGTACCTGAGTTATCTTTTACCGTTAGTGTAACTGTATATTTTCCCGGGGCAGAATAGGCATGCTCCACATTCGCTCCATCGGCAGACTTTCCATCACCAAAATCCCACTTGTAATTTATAAGTTTGCCATCCGAATCTTTCGATTGCCCGGCGTTATATGGTACAATCTCATCAATTGCCACAACAACGTCAGCTCCCGCTTCAGGCACCGGAGGATCATTTACAAACACTTCCATCTGGTCCGAATCGGAGGAATTCGCCACCCCGGCGTCATCATTTACGGTAAGAGTGACTTTGTAATAACCTGGTTGGGCATAAGCGTGAGTTACGATCATTCCTTCACCGCCGCTTCCGTCACCAAAATCCCATGTGTAACCGATTATCTCCCCATCGGTATCATAACTTCTTTCGCCGCTAAAGGCAAGCTGTTCATCAATGGCTCCTTTTATATCATCCCCGGCATTAGCTTTCGGGGAATCATTTACCCAAACTTTAAGCCTGTCTGTGGCATTATTACAGGGACTGTCGGAATCATCGGTAACACGAAGAAGCACCCTGTAATCACCCGGTTTTTCATAAGAGTGTTCTACAATCTGCCCTTCGGCGCTCGCGCCATCTCCAAATTCCCATGAATAGCCTGTCAGATTTCCGTCAGGATCGATTGAGCCTGCCGAATTAAACTGAAGTTTATCGCCTGGCGCGGCAATCATATCTTCACTTGCCACCGCTACAGGTGGTTTATTAACAGTAATAGTGAACCGCTCAAAAGAACTGTTGGCTACCTGACCCGATCTGTCAGTGACGATAAGCAATATATTATAGTCTTTCATCTCTTCATAAGTATGAGCGATCCTGCTACCTTCGGCAGTTTTGCCATCACCGAAATCCCAGTAAAAATCGAGGAAATCCCCATCTTTATCAGTCGATTTCTGAGCGTCAAAAACCAAAGTGTTGCAATCGGAAAGAGTGGTAACAATTTTTGAAATTACCGGTCGTGAGTTTTTTCTTCCCGCAAGCACCGGAAGTATTACCGGCAGCGGGTTGCCATCCTGGTCGGTAATTTTAAATGTAGCGTCATTGGGCGATTCACCACCCTGTCCGAATGCCACTTCACAAACCCGGTTTTTATCCAGTTCCTCAAGGGTTACTTCATGCTGTTTCCATTCACCCTGCGATGACACATCTGAAATTACCACTGTTCTGAAAGCGGTATTAAATTTCAGGGAAGCGTTTCTTAAATCGAATTCATTAATGATTACCGAGTTAATGTCCTCATCGGCGAAAAAACGAATACTCGCAAAATCATCCGCCGATGTAAGTCTTATAGTCGGTTTATAACAAAAATACTCAATACCATTAACCGGAAGATTTTTTTCCGGCCGGGTGCTAATAAAATAATCATATACATTAGCGTCATCTCCGCCGGTCCCGAAAACATTCAACAGAAAATAATAATATCCATCTTTCAATTCACCTTCGGAAGGGAGAAAACTATGAAATGAATACCATCCCCGGTTGTAAAAATCATCAACTCCGAAATCTTTACTGAAGAGGATTTCACCTCCATCCTCAGCCAAACCGGAGGCAACCGCCGCTACTCCGGAATCCCCTTTCAGTGTAAATAATGTTGTTGTATTCCATTCACCATATTTCAGATCGTTGTCACCACCGCAGTCAGGATCGTAAAGTCTGAGATACAGACTGTCTTTGAAATCTGAAGGCACCTTAAAAAATATCACCTGTCTGAAATCATCGTCTCCTTCGGCAATTTGCGCTCCCGAACCATAAAGCACCATCTTAATTCGGTTCTGTCCGAGCAGAGGGGCTGAGACAAGAATAAGTATAATCAACAGTCTGAATAAAGTTTTCATCTTGAATCCTCTTAGTTAACGATTCTGTTTTTTTCGATCCTGTAAGTTTTTTTATTTCCGAGATAGTCTTCAAGAGTAATCGAGAGATATTCCACTTTACCCGATAATTTTTTGACTATCTTGCCTGTATAAATCAGTCCTGAAGCGTCAAGCAGCAGGTTAACGCTGTGCGTCCCATTCTCATCTTTTACCGAAGCGACACAAAGTTTTTTCAAGCCCGAATTATCCTTCGCGGTTACTGAAAAGGTATAATATTCTGAATCTTTCCCTTTGGAAGAATTAAATGTGATAAGATCAGGAGGCTGGCTGTCCCTTATCACTCTGCGTTCAATACTAACATTATTGCCGAAATCATCCGAGCCGGTAAATAAGAGAATATTTTCTCCTTCATCCAGCGTTATCTTTTCCGAGAACCGGTTCCCGGCTATCTTCAGCGGACTGCCGTTTAATGACATTTTGCTGTAGTTTTCAACCGTTCCACTAATATTTAATTCAGCATCTTTAACCGACGCTGGCAAAGCGTCTGGTTTTATCACAGGTTTTCCGGCCGGTTTTCTGAATGTCAGGGTATCCTCTGAAACCACTCCCGATTCAGCAGTTATCCTGAGAATAAATTTCTCTTCTGAACCTGAAGTCCTGAGTTTTATATAAAAGCTTCCATCCTTTTTGGAATAACCGCCATAGCGGGTTCCCTGGCCGATTGAAGTAAATTCAAGTTTGCTATTTGCTTTGGTTGTTCCCCTGAGATTAACAACATTCGATTTTATAAGAAAATCTCCCGCTTCATTTCTGTTAATACTATCGTCAAAATTGATATCAATTTTGTTACTGCTGTCGCGAATAACTTTTCTTTCAATTTCACTTTTGTTGCCCGCTTTGTCAACCGCGATTATCCTGATAGTATTAGCGCCCTCTTCAAGAGTAACAGCAGCGCTGAAACTTCCGTCTGATTCCACTTTAACATTTTTATCATTTACGGAAAGGACACTTTCTGTTTCTGTTTTTCCTTTAAGGGTTATTTCTCCCGCGGTAGTATAACTTTCTTCCTCAGGTTCAAATATTACCAGATAGGGTCCTAATTTATCAGGCTGCACCCTGAATGACCTGTAATTTCCTTTTGGTCCGGGAATTCCTTCTTTATCGACAGCCGCTATACGCCAATAATATATTCCATTTCCTTTGTTTCCAAAATTGAAGGTTGTTTTTGTAACCCCTTTATGAAAAATAAAAAGGTCTTCAAATGATTCTTCACGGGAAATTTCCACCCAGTAACTCGAAGCGTCATTGACCGGGTTCCAGGTTAGGATAACATCTTCATTAAAAAACAGTTTCCGGTTCTCCGGTCCTGTAAGCTCTGCTTCGGCCAGAAGCGCTTTCGGCTCTTTAAGTTCGCGCCCTTTATCTACCTTCAGGCCCTGGTTCTTTTTGATAACAACTGTTTTTCCTTTGGCCGATACCTCTATCTCTCCATCATAGTTAGCGATTTTTGTACTGTTTTTATCCTTTTTCACCCAGAAGTTATTCGATTTAACATTTGTATTCAGCCCTTTGATATCGACATTAAAATTTTTCTTTGTCCGGCTTCCCTTCAGGTAGGCAAAAGCGTCACCCTGCTCAAGACTGACATTCGACTGCCTCTTTTTATTAAGCAGGTCTATCCTCATAGTCTGGATTAAAGCCTGTGCATTTTCATTAAGTCTTATTCTGTTCCCATCCTGAAATGTAATTTCGGCGCCTGAAGCTGATTTTGTCCTGACTTTTTCCCCCTCTTTAAGTTTGCTGTTAAGTTCAATCGAGTTCCAGTATGACTGAGCCGGAGGTTTATTTTCGACAGTTCCCTTCTTGGAAGTAAGAGTAGCCTCGGCAGAAACATTTCTCTTTTCACCAGCTTCCTTACCGGCTTTTTCCGCCTCTTTGACCGCCTGTGAAGCAAGTTTAATGCACTCATCGAAATCACCTTTCTCACGCTCCCTAACCGCCTGTTTATGCAGATCGATAGCCAGGTTGATGGTTTTTTCGGCAAATACACGCGCCCCGGCATCTGTCGCTTCCGATATCGCTTTGAGCGCGGCGTCAACTTCCGAACGGGCATCCTTGATTGCTTTAACCGGAATAAGTAATTCCATTCCCGCTTTTATATCATTCACAGATTTTATCCCGTTGCTGGCAAGGATATCTTCCCAGAGATTTGGATCACCCAGGTACTGCCGGGATATCTGCCGAATGCTCTTTCCGGCTTCCACTTTAATTTTCACCAGTTCCTTTCGCTGACCATTTATAAATCCGGTTATAATCAGAAGCAGAAACGCGGTAAGCAGTAATTTATTTCTCATTTTATCATCCGTTTTAATTCTTATAATGAGAGGGGTATGGAAATTATAAATTCGGTATATTCATTTTCTTTTGTTTCCACCTTCAGTTCCCCTTTATGCATTTTAGTAACTATGTCATAACTCAGTGAAAGCCCCAGACCTGTGCCTTCACCTGTGGGTTTGGTTGTAAAAAATGGCTCGAATATCTTTTTCAATATTTTTTCAGGAATACCGGTTCCGTTATCCTTAAGTCTCACAACCGCTTTATCACCTGCTTTTTCGGTTTTCAACCAGAATTCAGGATTATGTCCACTATCTTTTTTCTTCCGTTCATTAGCCGCGTAAAAGCCGTTATTAATAATATTAAGAAAAACACGGTTTAACGCCTGGGGATTAATCTTAATTTTACCGATGTCCGGATCAAGCTCGCTATTCATTTTTATATTAAACTCCTGATCCTTCGACCTGATTCCATGGTAAGTAAGGTTCATTGATTCTTTCACCATTTCATTCAGATCAGCCATCTGCATTTCGCCGGTATCCGCCCTGGAATGCTGCAGCATACCTTTGACGATTCCCTGGGCCCGGCCGCCATGTTCCGAAATTTTTGTCACATTAAGTTTAAGGTCTTCCAGAATTTCTTCAATTATATCGAGAGCTTCATCCGGAATTTCCTCTTTAAAGTCCGCCAGCTCCTCATTTAGTTCATCCACAAGACCGGCGGATAATTTTCCGAAGTTATTAACAAAGTTAAGAGGATTCTGTATTTCATGAGCGATGCCGGCTGTAAGAGCTCCAAGTGAAGCAAGCTTTTCATGCGATATAAGCTGATCCTGGGTATCTTTAAGTTTATTCATCGCCAGTTCAAGGTCTTCATTTTTCTGTTTTAATTCAGCAGTTCTCTGAGCAACTTTATCTTCCAGAGTATGGCTGTATTCTTCCAGTTCTTTGTTCTGTTTAGTGATGGTGGCAAAACTTTTTTTCAGCGATTGCGCCATTTCCACAAGGGTATCACCAAGAAACCCTATTTCATCCTTCGCGTGATAATCGACCTTTACATCAAAATTGCCTCCCGATATTTCACCCGCCACACCGCTGAGTTTGGAAATTGGTTTGCTTATCTGCCTGGATGAAATAAATAGAAGAATGAATGCAATTCCAAGCCCCACGAGGGCCCAGAGTCCGAGTGTAGTCTGCATTTTCCCGACAGCTATGTAGGCTTCCTCTTCATCCCTCTCGGCAATTACAGCCCAGGGCATATTCAGCGGGAAAGAATAGCTGCCTACGATCTCTTTTCCGTCAGGTTTGGTGAAGGTTTCAACTATTTGTCCCCTTCTTCCTGCCTGGAGGATTTCTCTGGCAAGTTTAACCAGTTTAAAATCGGAAAGATCGGTCGTATCCTGTGAAAATAGTTTTCTCCCCTCCCGGTTTATGAGGTAAAGGTCTCCATTTTCCTTGAAAGGATGGCCCGCAATTTTATTATAGAGAGAATTCAACGATATTTTCGCGGCGAGATAAGATGGATAACCGGTGCCGGTTTCAACCGGAACAATGCAGGTAATCACCCACATGCCGACATCTTCAATATAAGCCGGTCGGCTGAATCTTTTGCCCGCAGGAATCATTTCATCAAGATCACCGGCGTCGATGGAATAAACACCTTCCTCATCATAGTCACTTTTTTCTTCAAGAATAGCGGCGTTTCTGGCTTTTAACGCCAGGCCATATACCTCCGGTTCAATTTCAAGAAAAAGATTAAGTGAGAGCACATCAACAGAGTTATCAATCACCGACTGCATATAAACGCCGGCAATATCTATTCCCTGTAGCTCAATACCGCTTTTTACCAGAAGAAGCGGGGTAAGCCAGTTTTGTGTGTAAAGATTATTTATTTCTTCCGCTACTCCTCCCGCGGTCCTGATCAGGTCGGTATTAACATTACTTTTCACCTCATCACGTGTAATGCCTATCATATTAAAACTTGAGATAGCCAAAGGAAGGATTGCTATTATTGCCGCAAATAAATATAACTTAGTTCGCCAGGTAATTTTTGCCATAGAGTAATACACTCCCAGATAGTAAATAATATTATCTTTTTAACCGGTGAGACCTTTCGGCGCTGAATAATCTATAAAAAAAAGATAAAACAAAATATTTTCTATTGCAAAAAAGGAGAACAAAATATTAACAGGTTTTCCTTTTATTCGCGGCAGACAGCAAGAATTGTAATATCATCGGACTGGGGAGCGCCCGCGGTAAATTCCTTTAATGTCTTTTCAGCTTCTTCAACCAATGTTGTGGCATTATCGTGAGGGGTTTTTAATATGTCAAATAACCGGTCATTTCCGAATAACTCACCTTCAGGATTAAAAGCTTCGTTAACACCGTCTGTATACCCAAATAATATTTCTCCCTTTTCAAGGGTGTATTCCTTTACCCCAAACTCGCTGCCGGGTAAAATTCCCAGCGCGGGTCCGGTTGGCATAAGTTTATCCGTAATATTGCCATCCTTAACTGTAAGAGGGAAATTATGTCCCGCGTTTATATAAGTCATATGACCTGTATCCACATCAATTTTACCAATAAAAAGGGTCACAAACATTCCTGTTTCATCATGATTATTTTCGACATATTCCTGTGTTTTACGAATCACATTCGCGAGAAGATGTTCATCTTTATCAAATGTATTGGAAAAAGCGCGCAGCAGGCTTCGGATAAGCGCCATAAATAAAGCGGCGCCAACACCTTTGCCGCAAACATCGGCGACGACAAAAACCAGGTTCCCCTTTTCATCAACCTTAAAAATATCATAAAAGTCACCCGATACATCCCTTGCCGGGTAAAAACGGGCAGCGATATTCCATCCTTCGGCTTTGGGAAGTGAATTGGGTAAAAAGCTTGTCTGGATACGCTGGCCAATCTGCATTTCATTTTCAAGGGAAAGAAGTTTAGTCTGAGATTCCTGGGCCTCTTTAAGTTCTTTAACAGTTTTCAGTGTTTTATTGATAGTTATTTCGAGGTCATCAAAATCGATCGGTTTGGTAACAAAATCAAAAGCCCCGTTATTCATCGCGGTTCTTACGTTATCCATATCTCCATAAGCCGAAACAACACACGCCCTTAACATGGGATATTTTTCCGTGATATTTCTTATTAATGTAAGTCCGTCCATTTCGGGCATGTTTATATCGGACAGCACCATATCAAAATCGCCCTGCTCTTCAAGTTTTTCAAGCGCCTGGTAACCATTAAACGCGAAGTCAAACTCTATTTCACCCTTTCTGATCTTTCTTCTGAAGTTTTGTCTTACAAGATGCTGTAAATCCTGCTCATCATCTACAACCAATACTTTTGGCGGCATAATAATTCTCCTTCTCCTTAGTGCTTCCCCGAATATAACTAATTTTTATAAAAATGAAAGATAAAGATAGAATTTATATTTTTCCATGAATTTGCGTAATAAACCACATAAAAGAAAGATAAAATGATACTTTCTCCTAAAAAGTATAAATTACCCAGGAAAGTAAACTCCGAAACCGGCTGTTTTTACTTAAAATGGCAAAACGCTATTAATAATTACGATACCGTTAAAGCCGGAAACAATGAGAAATTAAGCAACTTAATAGTAATATTCTTGCTTTTTGTATCAGAATATTTCGTAAGAAGTCAAATTCTACGCAAAATGATAAAATTTTTTAGCCTGCCATTCATTTTTTGCTAAGAGGCTAAATTTTCCCCAGGCAGAGCTTGAGGAAAACGCCCTAATGGGGAAAAGTTCACTGGCAAAACGGGAGGCGATTTATTCAATAAGAAGTTAAATTATACGCAAATTGGTAAGATATTTATCAACAAGTAGAAAGTTTAATGCCAGGTAATAGTTTTGTGATTACTCGAGGTGAATCCTCCCCCGACCTCCGGCAAAAGACGACCGGAGGCAACCCCCTTGCTTGCATCCCCATGGGGCCGGCGGGGGACATTTTGATTACTTGGATTTGTCGATAAATATCTCCCTTCGCCCCATAGGGATGCCTGTGGCAGAGGAGGTGGATTCAAAGTGTTTTTCTTTGAAGACGGGGGAGGATTATCCTGGAGCTAATCGATAACTTTTCTTTTTCTGACTCCATCAGCTTATGTATTTAGAATCTCAGCCTGTCTATCGGTAACATGTTATTAGCGTGCTTTTTGACAAATTTTACTCTCTGAATTATCCTCAACATGTTGGCGTTAGTGTGTTGATAAGAGGCTATCTGTCGTCCCTGACGGGACTATAGAATCTCTCCCTAACTTATTACCCCACAATGAATTGCGGGGCTATTATCTGTCGTCCCTAACGGGACTTTTTCTAAATAATAATGATTATCTACAAGTAAATATTAAATCAGATTACTATGAATCCCGGCAGGGACCCTCCGCGGCGAACAGGCAGACAGAATTAGTTTGGTTCTGGATAGGCCAGATTATTCCGTAAGGAGTCAAATTCTACGCAAAATGGAAAAGTTTTTTTCTGATTGCCAGTAAAATTTGGCATTAGATTCCTGCCTGCCTCTGGATGGTCTTTTCGCAAAAGACGCAAAAAACCGGAATGATAATTAATTGGTAATACCTGGGGAAAGTCAATTCGTAATTCGTAATTCGTAATTCCTCATTGTCTCTGGCTTTGCCAGTTCATGGATGAGGAATTGTTTCTTCATGATTGCAGGATTATAACATGCAATCGACTTCGATATGGATTTCGACCACGCGTCTTAAATTACTTTATTTTCTTTTAATCTTCGTAGGTCTGTTCTATACTATTATTCGCTATCATTAGAAAATCCCGACGAAAATATTGCCTTTAAATAAGGTTAATGAGGTTTGATTTTGTTAGGTGGTTACCTCGCTGCTAAGGTTAAAAAAAAATAAAGAATGAGTTTTCCTCCTTTGCATGAATTCGTCATTCGTAATTTTCTTTCGTGGGATTTTGTGTTTTGGTGATTTTGTGGCGTTTCTTCCACATCTTTCAGCGTAATCAGCGATATCTGTGGTCCTCTTTTTCTTTTTAATAATTAATATATACTACCCCCCCCATAATCTTTTCAATGCTGTACAAAACAATTTCCTTCCTTCGCGCCTCGTCATCTTTACGTGGGGAAAAACCGATTTCGATGACGATGATGATTTCGATTTGGATTTCGCCGAACTTCTAACATTTTTACGCTTCCGGAATTCCTGTTCATTTCTTCCACTTCAATCAGTGAAATCAGCGTAATCAGCGATATCTGTGGTCCTCTTTGTAATTGTTAATTATTAATTCTCCTCTTGCAACAGTCATCTGCCTTTGTTATATTTCGGTCATAACCGAAATGATAAAAAACGAAAAATATGAACAGGTTTATTAACTTATTAAAAGCGTTGTCCGATTCCAACAGACTCAAAATCTGCGCCATCTTAATGGAGAAGCCGCTCTGCGTCTGTGAAATAACCAGCCTGCTGGGAATGGCAAACTCAACCATTTCAGAGCATTTGTCGGTGTTGCGGAAAAATAATCTTGTGGTTTATGAACGGGATGGCAAATGGATAAACTATAAGTTTAAATGGCCGGATAATCAGACTGAAAAAATGATAATCATGCAGATAATTGAATATAGCAAAACTGACAGGGAATTTTCAGAGCTGGTAAAAAAAACCGCTTCGGTCGACAGGGAGATCATTTGCAGCAGATAAAAAAATTTACTTTATCATTTCGCCATATACCGAAATAATTTGGATTTTTTATGAACTGGAAAGATGAATACAAAATTTTAATCAGTATAGTTGTTGTTTTTTTAATCTTTTACTTTTTACCGCTCGAAAAAGCTGAATTCAGGGACGCGGTGTTAAATTCTCTTTCTCTCGCTAAATGGTACGCGCGGGAACATGTTTTATTGTGCCTTATCCCCGCTTTTTTTATCGCGGGTGTGATCTCGGTTTTTATCAGCCAGAATTCCGTGATTAAATATCTCGGGGCGGGGGCAAAAAAATGGGTTTCTTACCTGGTGGCGTCAACAGCAGGCAGTATACTTGCAGTCTGCTCCTGCACTATTCTTCCGATGTTTTCAGGAATACATAAAAGAGGCGCAGGCCTTGGACCCGCGATCGCCTTTTTATATTCCGGACCGGCTGTCAATATCCTCGCGATAATACTGACAGCGAGAATACTCGGGTTCGAACTCGGAATAGCAAGGATTATCGGCGCTGTTTTATTCAGTATTATTATCGGTCTGATTATGAGTTTTATCTACAGAAAAGAGGAAAAAACTCTGGCAGCGTCGCAAAAATCGATGGATATACCAGGTGAAGAAAGAGAAACCTGGAAAACCGCGTTTCATTTTATATCTCTTCTTGGAATTCTCATATTCGCCACCTGGGGAAAGCCGGAAGAGAACAGCGGATTTTTTCATTTCATTTATATTTATAAGTGGTTTATCACTTCTTTCTTTGCTCTTATGACCGCGATATCCCTCGCATTTATAATTAAATTAAAAAAGATATTCGTTCTCTCCGGTTTACTTGTGGTGATCTTATCCGCGATTTTATGGAACGAAAATCCTTTAATTCCCTTTATCACCGGTATTATTGTTCTGACAATCCTTCTTTCATTCGGAAATGATGAAGCGCGGGACTGGCTGGGAGAAACATGGGGATTTACCCGGAAAATAATGCCGCTGCTTTTTGCCGGTGTGCTGATCGCCGGTTTCCTGCTTGGAAATCCTGAAAACGGCGGAGGCATTATTCCCGATAACTGGATTGCCGGACTCGTCGGCGGCAATTCGCTCGGGGCTAACTTTTTCGCCTCTTTCGCCGGGGCATTTATGTATTTCGCGACCCTGACAGAAATACCGATTTTGCAGGGACTGATAGCAGGAGGAATGGGAAAAGGACCTGCCCTGGCTCTTCTGCTCGCCGGACCGGCCCTTTCACTGCCCAATATTTTAGTAATAAGAAGTGTAATTGGTGGTCAGAAAACCGCCGTTTACGTCGGACTGGTAATTATCATGGCCACTATTTCAGGCCTTTTATTTGGAAATTTATTTTAGGAGAAAATTATGACCGTAATTAAAGTGCTCGGCACCGGATGCCGTAAGTGTGAACGACTTGAGAACAGAGTAAAAGAACTGGTTCAGGAAAATTCTCTTGACGCGGAAGTTCAGAAGGTAAATGATATAAACAAAATTGTGGATTACGGGGTAATGATGACTCCCGGTCTGGTAATTAACGAAAAAGTTGTAAGTTCGGGCATTATCCCAAAAGATGATCAAATAATTAACTGGATAAAGGAAGCTGAAAATTGATAAGAAAACAGTTTAGAACTGCCGGTATCAGGTTACTTTATTCCGTAACTTTTCTTTTAGTTTTTATTTCAGGCTGTAATCAGGATGATGATTCGGAACACTTTAAAAACAGTTTATCAGATAAAGCGGAAATAACATTCATCGAACTTGGTTCAGTAAACTGTATTCCGTGTAAAAAAATGGTACCGGTTATGGAGGAAATAAAAGCAAAATATGGCGATAAAATAAATGTTATATTTTATGACGTGTGGAAACCTGATCAGAAAAAATATGCTGAACAATATGGGATAAGGCTTATCCCAACCCAGGTTTTCATCGACAAGGATGGAAAAGAATTCCACAGGCATGAAGGATTTTACCCTTCGGAAGAAATTGTAAAACTGCTTTCTGAACATGGTGTTACCGGAATTAATTAAAACATCAGTCGTTTTTAAACTTACCCAATGAAAAAATGATAGAGAATTTATTCACAACACTTTATAACGCGCTCACAGGCAATATCTGGATGGCATTGGCCGCCTCTTTTTCCTGGGGGATAGTTTCTGTGCTCTTATCTCCCTGCCACCTTTCAAGTATTCCGCTGATAGTGGGATTTATAAGCGCCCGAAAAAAGGGGAAAACCACCGGTACATTTTATATTTCACTGGTTTTTTCCGCCGGCATTCTTCTCTCTATTGCCGCAATCGGAATTATTACCGCCTCGATGGGACGTCTTATGGGTGATATCGGCAGTACAGGAAACTATATAGTCGCCATTATCTTTTTTATAATGGGATTATACCTGATGGATATAATAAACCTGAACTGGAATATTAAGAATTTTGAACCCGGAAGCAGGAACGAGCTTGCCGCCGCCCTGCTACTGGGTTTGGTTTTTGGCATTGCCCTGGGACCATGCACATTCGCTTTTATGGCCCCGGTTCTCGGTGTGGTTTTTCAGATATCCCAGAATAATTTCACCGGCGCAATCTTTATTCTGAGCGCCTTCGCTATCGGACATTGTATTGTTATTGCCTCAGCGGGAACACTGGCCGGCAAAGTTCAAAACTACCTTGACTGGTCAGGAAAGAATAAAATTTTAATTCTGTTAAAAAGGATTTGCGGAGCTCTTGTATTCATTTCCGGTATTTATCTGCTTTATACAACATATTAAAGGAAAGGACTATTAATGCCTGTATTGAAAAAAATATCAGACTATATCGCCGAAACGGCAAAAAGGATGCCTGGTCCGGAGATGGCCAGAAAAGATGCTCTGGCGAATATCGCGGAATATATCAGAGGTAAAACTGAGAAATCAGAAATTATTAACCTGATTTTCATCTGCACTCACAATTCAAGAAGAAGCCACCTGGCGCAGATATGGGCTCAGACCGCGGCTGAATTTTACGGTATTGAAAATGTTATCTGCTGGTCGGGTGGAACCGAGACAACAGCCTTTAATGAAAACGCGGTTCACGTAATTAAAAAGGCAGGTTTTCAGGTAAGTATGTCAGACACAACTGAAAATCCCTTATACCTGGTAAAATATTCTGAAGAGAAAAAAGCGATTAAATGTTTCTCCAAATTATTCAGTGATAATTTTAATCCTTCTGAAAATTTCGCGGCTGTAATGACATGTTCCCATGCCGAAAAAAACTGCCCATTTATTCCCGGCGCGGAAAGACGTTTTTCACTCCCCTACGAAGATCCAAAAATTTATGACGGGACAAACAGGGAATCAGAAAAATATGAAGAGAAAAGCATTGAGATCGCGGCAGAAATGTTATATCTCTTTACACAAGTAAAGAATAAGTAATTCCAGGGACATTACCAACCGACATCCCGCTAAAAATGGCTGAAAGGCAATTAATAATGAACAATTAGTAGGGTCAAGAGAGCCGCAGATTTCGTTGATTGAGGTGGAAGAAAAGCCGGACAATCACCAAAATATAAAATCCCACAAAAGAAATTACGAATGACGAATGACGAATGACGAATTGCGAATTCAGACAAAGAAGGAAACCTGTTTTTTATTTTTAACCTTAGTAGCAGAGATAACCACCTAAAAAAATAAAACCTTATTAACCTTATTCAAACAGGCAATATTTCCATCGGAATTTTCTAATGATCGGCGTAAGAAGCAGAGTCAGGATTACAGGGAATAAAAAGACTGACCGGATATAAGTTAGCCATCGAAATCCAAATCGAAGTCGCCATCGAAATCGTTTTTTTAATCATTGAGTTGTTTTTACTCTTCACTCTCAACTAACCACTCTTCACTTCCGGCTCTGACAGTTTATGATTACTCAGTAAGAAGTTAAATTCTACGCAAAATGGAAAAGTTTTCATGAACACAGGCGGAGGTTGACAGCGGCGGTAGCTTCGACTCCGCTCAGTTACCGGACAGGTTCATTGTCTCTGGTTATGCCAGTCTATGATTATTCCTTTTGGTTCTGGCTTTGCCAGCTTAGGGAATGGCAAATAAACTTACTTCCTTTCCAGATGAACGGCCTCTTTTTTCGCCATAGGAACAGTAAACCAGAACCGGCTTCCTTTACCGGGCTGGCTTTCCACACCAATTTTTCCCCCGTTGAGTTTAACAAATTCTCTGCAAAGCATTAATCCGAGACCTGTGCCTTTTTCCTTTGATGTTCCATCAGTTGAAAAATTGTTATCAGAATTAAAAAGGCTTTTACTCAATTCCTCACTCATTCCAATGCCATCATCACTGACAGACAAAATGCAGAAGTCTCCATCCGAGATCGCGTCAATAGTTACTTTTCCCCCGGTACGGGTAAATTTTATCGAATTGGTGATAAGGTTCCTCATTATAGTATCAATCATATTCATATCACCATAAATAAATTTTTCCTCCCGGAGATTATTCACCAGTGAGATTGATTTCATTTGGGCGTAATTGCTGTAAGTCCTGATAACATTTTCGAATAATGCTGAGACCGGAATCTTTTCAAAATTTGGTTTCATGTGTCCAAGCTGACTTCTGGACCAGTCGAGAAGATTATAAATAAGCACCATGATAGAATCTGTAGCCTTTGTCAGCGCGGATGAAATATCTTTGATCTCACCTTTTGATAAGTTATTTACCTCCTGATCGAGAAGCTGGCAATAATTGTGAACAACCCCTGCCGGATTTCGCAGATCATGAGATATCACTGAAAACAGTTTATCTTTTGTATTGTTGCTGTTTTTTAATTCCTCATTCTTTTCAGATAACGAACTGTTAAGTTCTTCCACCTCAATTTTTTTCGCGGCAATTTCATTTGATTGCCTGATTTTATTTCTATAAAATATCACAAGAATAATGACAAACAAAATGCCAAGGAACGCTAAAATAAGTCCGAAATTTCTGAGGTTTTTTTGTTTTTCAATTTCAGCCTGCTGAAGTTCTTTATCTTTCCTTAGCAGTCTGTTCTCACTTTCAGTTTTTTCAATTTCGAACTTCACTACCATATTTGTGAGATTATTCATCAGGTTTTCATTGAGTATTTCATCCCTGATCTCTTTGTATTTTTTATAATTATCCAACGCTTCCCGTGTTAAGCCTTCCCTTGAATATAACTTGTAATACAAATTATGATTTTCAGCTTTTATTTCACGTAGGTTTTGTTCAATGGCTATCTCATTACTTCTGGAGAGAGGAAGAATTATATCATTAATATTCGCTCTTTGTTTTAGAAGAAGACCGGCTAATTTACTTTTGGCTTCAGCTTCCACAAATTCATCTGAATATTTAACCGCCTGTCTGTCGGCTGAAGCATAATAATCCTTCGCCAGTTCAAATTCACCCAGGCATTCATAACATTCGCCGAGGTGAATCTCGGTCATCATTTTCAAATTAAGCCGCGATATTTTAGCCGAAATAGCAAACGATCCTGAAAAATAACTGATTGCTTTCCTGATATCATCCTGTTCTTTCGCGAGCTGTCCAAGATTGTAATATGAATAACTTTCGCCAAATTTGTATTTCGCGTTGGTCGAGGTTCTCAGCGCTTTTTTAAAATAGTCTTCCGCCTTTTCAAAATATTGAAGTTTCTGATAGACGATTCCGATATTATTTCCCGATATCACCATTCCCAGGGTATCATTAAGTTCTTCCCTGATTCTCATGGAGCGGATAAAATAGCCAAGTGATTTACCATAATTGCCCCTTTTCCAGTAGACTGAGCCGATACTGTTCAACGAAGAGGCTATTTCTTCTTTCATCCCATATTGTTCTCTGATTTCAAGAGCCTGTTCAAAGTAATCCAGAGCTTTGGAAAAATCTCCGTTTCTCCAGGCAAAATGCCCCAGGTTCGTATAAGCTATCGATTTGGTCGAGTCATTTCCCATTTTCTCCGATATCTTCAGGTCGCTTGTAAAGGCATGAATCGCGCTGTCATTATTGCCCAGCCGGTCATAACAATAGCCGAGGTCCTCAAAAGCATTTCTCAAACCTGTGGAATCATTCGCGGCGCGGTATATATCGAGAGAAAGCAGGTAATTATCACGGGCTTCCTCATATCGGTTAAGACGATATAAAATTATTCCTCTTTCAAGAAGAACATCCGCTTTAAGTTTAATAAAGTTGTTCTCCTCACAAAGTCTTAATGCCTCAGAAAGGATCTCATACTTCCTGTTATTAGCGCTGTCTGGCAAGTCTTTGGTGAAGGCGATTATCTTCTCTACAGATGGTTCCGAGGCTGTCTGGTATAATTTATTCAGGATAGAGTCATCGGCGGAATTTTGCGAATATAGATCAGTTATCCCCGTAAAATGGAAGAACATTAATGCCGCGATGGTAATATTTATAAAAGTTTTTTTCAATCTGGCCAAACATAATGAAGATTCATTCGGTTAATTATCGAAAAAAAAATGAAAAATGAAAGGGGTTGCACAATTTTTTTCTTATATTTTGTCAAAACATCTGAACAAATCTGTTTAACTATGAAAAAAATTTTACCAGTAATTTATTTTCTTATTATCATAATGACAATCGGAATAATTACTTATTATGGATTTTCTTTTTACAATTTGCCGCTTGAGGAAAGATTTTTTCATTCCCTTTATAAAACATTAAAACCTTCAGGGATCTGGGGACATGCTTTTGGAATTTTCGGCTCTTTGGCGATGATAGCGGGTGTTGCCTTATATATGCTCAGAAAAAGAGTGAAAAAATTTACCAGGACAGGGATTCTGAAACGCTGGCTCGAATTTCACATTTTTTTATGCACGCTCGGTCCCGCACTTATTTTATTTCACACATCTTTTAAGTTCGGCGGAATAGTCTCTATTGCTTTCTGGAGCATGGTCGCTGTTGTTTTGAGCGGGGTGATAGGCCGATTTATCTACATTCAGATACCCCGCAGCATTCAGGGGCAATCATTCGGCTATTCGGAACTTCAGAATGAATATCTCGAACTGGTAAATAAAATCAAAAATTTATATCCTGAGACTTCAGGTAAAATTGATTTTTTTGAGAACGTCGAAAACATTGTTGATTTTTCGAAAAAAAATACTTTATTAGGGGGAATAGTATACTCTTTCAAAATTTCAGTATTATTCAGGAAAGAGCGAATTAAATTTAAAAGGACATTAAATTCCATATCTCTGGATAAAAAGATCAAAAAAGATATTCTTGCCAGAGCTGGTGAAGTATTAACCATAAAAAGAAAAACTGAAACATTAAGGATAATGCAGAAACTATTCAACTACTGGCATGTCGCGCATTTGCCTTTCGCGATTATCATGCTGATAATAATGATTATCCATGTCATAGTTTCAGTTTCATTTGGATATACCTGGATATTTTAATCTAATGCCGGATAATATATGAATCCTGAAACAGAAGTTTTTTTCGAAAATGTGATATCTTATTCGTTTATCCTTTTATTGATAATATTTATAGTTTTCTTTTACCTTCGAAAAAAGAAAAAAAGCTCGGATGCCGTTTCCGAAAAGATTAAAAAGGCGATAGAGACCGGCTTTTTTGAACCTCATTCGCTTCACCCCGTTGTTGATCAGGATATCTGCATAGGAAGCGGCGGCTGTATTGCCGCGTGTCCGGAAAAAGATATTCTCGGAATCGTAAATGGCCGAGCTACAACAATAAACGCCTCAAGATGTGTTGGTCACGGCGCGTGTTTTCACGCCTGCCCGGTTGAGGCTATTACCCTGGTTATGGGAACCGAAAAAAGGGGTGTGGAGCTGCCTCATATTTCACAAACGTTTGAAACAAATGTTGAAGGTATATACATCGCGGGTGAACTGGGAGGTATGGGTTTGATTAAAAATGCCGTTGAACAGGGTAAACAGGCAGTTGAAAATATCCTCAATAAACATGGTAAAAAAGGAGAGGAAGGCATATTTGATATTTTTGTTATCGGAGCTGGCCCGGCCGGTATATCCGCCACCCTGAATTCTAAAAAACTTGGACTGAGTTATAAAACTGTCGAACAGGATTCAATCGGGGGGACAGTGTTTTCCTTTCCAAGGCAAAAAGTGGTTATGACAAGCAGTATGGAGCTGCCATTTTACGGAAAAGTGAAATTGAGTGAAACATCCAAAACCGAACTAATAACTATTTGGAATGAGGCAATAACAAAAGGAGGGATTGAGATAGCTGAAGGGGAAAAAGTTGAAAAAATTACACCAGTAAATAAAATTTTTGAAATTGAGACAAATAAAAATAAATACAAAAGCAATACTGTTCTCCTCTCAATCGGAAGGAGAGGTTCACCACGCAAACTCGGAATTGAAGGAGAAAAAAGTGAAAAGGTATTTTACCGGCTCCTTGAACCTGAACTAATAAAAAATCAGGATATTATTGTTGTAGGCGGAGGAGATTCGGCTATTGAAAATGCGCTGATGCTCTCGGATGAAGGAAACAATGTTACAATATCATACCGTGGTGAGAGCTTTAAGAGAATAAAACCGAAAAACCTTGAAAAAGTAGAAAAATATTCCGAATCGGGAAAACTTGAAATAGCTTATAATACTACCCTGAAAAAAATAATGCCTGAAAGTGTTGAAATATCGGGCCCCAATGGAGAATATAAACTAAGAAATGACATTGTTTATATTTTTGCCGGCGGAGAACTCCCCAATAAATTTCTGGAACGGACAGGAATAACAATAACCAAAAAATTCGGAGAGGCGGTATTAAAACATCAAAACTGATATTTTTTTTATTTTTTGCTGCCGGAATTGTTATTCGGGCACAGATTTCCCCCGGGGAACTCACAAGCGCTCACGCGTCCCTTGAGGGTATCAGCAACTGCACTAAATGTCATGAACTGGGTGAAGAGGTAACCAACAAAAAATGCCTTGACTGCCATGATGAAATAAGCCAGCTGATTGTTGATGGCAGAGGTTATCACGCGTCGGAAGAAGTAAAAAATGACAAATGTTATAACTGCCATAATGAACACCATGGCCGAAACTTCCGGATTGTCCGCTTCGATACTGAAAGTTTTGACCATTCTCTTACAGGTTACGACCTTATCGGAGCCCATTCAGCGCTCGAATGCGGCAATTGCCATAAGCCGGGACATATAAGAAATGAAGAGATAAAAAAGAGAGAAAAAACATTCCTGGGGCTTGAAAAAAATTGCCTCTCCTGTCACCCCGATTATCATAAATCCACACTCGATAATAACTGCCTCAGTTGTCATAACAACGAAAAATTTATTCCCGCTTCAAAATTTGACCATGCCGCCGCCCGGTTTCCCCTTACGGGAGCTCATCTTAATTTATCCTGTGAGAAGTGTCATAAAATTACATTTGAGGATGAAAGGAAATTTCAGCAATTCAGTGGTGTCGCTTTCGGCCGATGTATCGATTGCCATACTGATCCGCACGCAGGAAAATTTGGCAAAAACTGCGGCAGATGTCACTCTACCGCTTCTTTCCGCGCAATTAAAGCAGCCGGGAATTTTGATCATAACCTGACAAGATTCCCACTGGTTGGCAGGCACAGCGCTGTATTATGCAAAAATTGTCACGGTGAAAATAATTCCTCAAAACCGGCATTTGAGAAATGCACAGATTGCCACCAGGATTTTCACACCGGAAGATTCCTGAATACTTCCGGTGAGACACAAGATTGCGGAACCTGTCATACCGTTGACGGCTTCTCCCCTTCCTTTTATTCTCTTGAACAACACAATAAATCCCGTTTCCCTCTTACCGGCGGCCATCTCGCTCTTCCCTGTTTTTCATGCCATAAAAAGGGAGATGACTGGAATTTTACTCTGGCCGGCAAATGTGTATCCTGTCACGATAATCCTCACGGCGAAAGCCTTCATGAAAAATTCCTGGAGAAAGAAGGCTGCGTTTTTTGTCATAACACAAATTCCTGGGATTTCATAAACTTTGATCATTCCCGGACAAAATTCCCCCTGGCGGGCAAACATAAAGAAACGCTCTGCGCCTCCTGCCATATCAGTTCAGAAGGAATTACAAAAAGTTATACTTTTGCCGGAACCGGAAACAATTGTGAAAACTGCCATACTGATATTCACGCGGGACAGTTCATCGAAGATAGCAAAACAAATTGCGCAGCCTGTCATACACCATATAATTGGAACCCTGTTCTTTTCAATCATAATAACAGCCGGTTCAGACTTGAAGGAGCGCATCAAAATGTTCCATGCAGGCAATGTCACAGGGAAATAGAACATGACGGATTAAAATACCTTAAATTTAAATTTGAAGAGATAAAATGCGAAAATTGTCATTCATAATTATTCTCTTTTTTTCCGGTTTGTTATCTGGCCAATCGCCTCACGGAGAAAGTTTTAATATCGAATGTGATAACTGCCATAATCCCGAAAGCTGGCAAATAAAGGGTGAATTATTAAAGTTTGACCATTCATCCACCGGGTTTGAACTGGACGGAAGTCATCAGTATACCAATTGCCGCGGCTGCCACGAAAATCTGAGGTTCTCTGAAACCAATAGTGATTGTTTTTCCTGTCACCAGGATATTCACCAGGGAACAACCGGTAAAAATTGCGAAAACTGCCATACACCCGAAAGCTGGCTGGTAAAAAATATCAGCCAGATTCATGAATTGTCCCGGTTTCCCCTAATCGGCGCGCATAACAATGATAACTGTGAAGACTGTCATAAAGAATACAACATATTAAAATTCCAGCCATTGGGGACCGAATGTATTGACTGTCACAGGAATGACTATCTCGCGACAAAAAATCCTCCTCACCAGGCTTCAGGTTTTTCCTCCGATTGCGAAAGCTGCCATAATTTATATTCAACAGGCTGGGCCGCGGGCGATTTTATGCATGACTTTTTCCCTCTGACTGGTGGACATGATCTGGATAATTGTTTTAGCTGCCACAACCAGGGATCATTTGCCGGGCTTTCAACAGAATGTGTAACCTGTCATCAGGCAGACTATAATTCCACTACTCAGCCAAATCACGCTGAATTAAGCTTTCCGGTAAATTGCGCTGAATGTCATACAACCTCCCCCGGATGGCAGCCTGCCTCATTCAGCCGACACGATGATTTTTACCCCCTTACCGGGGCGCACAACCTGATCAGGAATGAGTGCGCTTCATGTCATGAATCAGGTTATGTCAACACGCCGAATGAGTGTTACGGATGCCATAAAAATGATTACGATAATACGATGAACCCGGCGCATTCAACCGTTATGTTTTCCACTGATTGTGAAAGCTGCCATAATAATACAGCCTGGATACCGGCGACATTCGATCATGACGGGCAGTTTTTCCCAATTTATTCGGGGAATCATAACAATGAATGGGATAATTGTTCCGACTGCCATACCAACCCGGCCGATTACGCGGTTTTTACCTGCGTGGATTGTCATGAACATAACAGAACCGAAATGGATGATGAACACGGGGGAATAAATGGCTACCAATATATCAGTTCCGCCTGCTTCGACTGCCATCCGACCGGGGATGAAGATGGAGGTATAAACCACAGCACAACAAACTTTCCCCTGACCGGCGCTCATACGACAGCGGCTTGCGGGGATTGTCATACCGATGGTTTTTCAGGAACAAACAGTGAATGTTCAGCCTGTCATCTTCCGGATATGCAAAGTGTCGGCGATCCTGATCATACAGGCGCTGGATTCAGCGCAAATTGTGAAGAGTGCCATAATTCATCCTCCTGGACCCCCGCGAATTTCGATCATGATTCACCTTGGTTTCCCATTAATAGCGGTTCCCATGCAGGTGAATGGGATTTGTGTTCCGACTGCCACAACAACCAGTCAGACTACACTCTTTTTGATTGCACCACCTGCCATGAACATAACCGGACTGACATGGATGAGGAACACAGGGGCGTTGATGGCTATATATACCAGAGCATCGAATGCCTTGCCTGTCACCCGACCGGCGAAGAAGAAGGATCGTTTAATCACGCGACAAGCAATTTCCCTCTGACCGGTTCTCATATAACCGCCGAATGCGCCGACTGTCATTCGGGGGGTTATCAGAATATCAGCGTCGAGTGTCAAAGCTGCCACCAGGAAGATTATTCCGCCGCTCCTCTCCATTCAGCGCATAACTATCCTTTGGAATGTGAAAGCTGTCATGAAACAGGTGTGTGGTTAAATATTATCTATGATCATAATCTTACAGGATTTGCCCTGCAGGGAGCCCATTCCGACACAAAATGCGCGGACTGCCATGAAAACAGCCTTACCGGCATCCAGACATTGTGCTCAACCTGCCATATGGAGGATTACCAGTCGGCGCAGAATCCATCACATACCGGGCTCGGATTATCTGAAGACTGCGCTGACTGCCACACCGAACAGCCTGGCTGGCAGCCCGCTGAATTTCCTGTGCATGACCAGGTTTATCCCCTGACCGGAGGACACCTGGCGATATCGACAGATTGCGCTTCATGTCATAACGGCAACTATACCACAACTCCTGAAACATGCCTCGGATGCCATGAAACTGATTATAATAGTACAACAAATCCCGCTCATTCAGGCGCGGGCTTTGGAACCGACTGCGAAGAATGCCACTCAACACAGGCATGGCAGCCGGCCCAGTTTGATCATGACGCCGGTTATTTCCCCATTTATACAGGGGAACATGCCGGGGAATGGGACATATGCGCAGATTGCCATACCAACCAGCAGAATTACGCGATATTTGAATGCACTACCTGTCATGAACATAATCAGCAGGAAATGGATGAGGAGCATCAGGAAGTGCAGGGTTATATTTATATCAGCCAGGAATGCCTCGCCTGCCATCCAGACGGGACAGCCGAGGGATCGTTTAACCATTCAGCTTCAGCATTTCCCCTCACCGGCGCTCATGTTCAGACAGACTGTTCGGAATGTCATTCATCCGGATATCAGAATACACCGGCGGAATGTTTTTCATGTCATAATGATGATTACTCCTCGGCACAAAATCCGGATCATCTCTCTGCCGGTTTGAGCAATGATTGCCAGGATTGTCATATAGCAGACTCATGGATACCCTCAACTTTTATTCATTCCTCAACAGGATTTACACTTGACGGAGCCCATATCCAGATACAATGTTCCGATTGCCACCAGGGAACAACGGGAGGTTTATCGGGAGATTGTTATTCGTGTCATTCCGAACAATTTGCCTCCGCTCCCGACCATCTTTCACAAAGTTATCCGACCGATTGTCTGTTATGTCATGATACACAGACCTGGCAAAATGCCACATTCGATCATGATAATACAAGTTTCCCACTGACCGGTGCGCACCTCGCGACAGCCTGCGATCAATGTCACACTTCGGGATATTCGGGCACTTCTTCAGTTTGTGTTGACTGCCATCTGCAAAATTATCAGTCAGCTTCCAATCCTGATCACCAGGCGCTTTCTATTTCCCAGGAATGCCAAAGCTGCCATTCGACAAATCCCGGCTGGGAACCGGCGTTATTCCCGGTTCACAGTAATTATTATCCACTTCTCGGGGCCCATTCGGCAATTGCGGATAATTGTTTCGATTGCCACGCGGGCAATTATGTCAACACTCCGGATGAGTGCCAGGGATGCCATCTGGATGATTACAATTCCACAACAAATCCGAATCATGCTCTCGCCGGATTTCCGGTCGATTGTGAAGTGTGTCATACTGTTAACTCCTGGATTCCATCCACCTTCGATCATGACAATCAGTATTTCCCGATCTATTCGGGTGAACATGAAGGTGAATGGAATCAGTGCACAGATTGTCACATAACCCCGGGAAACTTTTCTGTGTTCTCATGCATTAACTGTCATGAACACAATCAGGCTGATATGGATGAGGAACATGATGAAGTGCCCGGTTATATCTATAACAGCCAGGCCTGTTTTGATTGTCATCCTGACGGAGATGAAAAATTCAATTTTAAACCAGTACCCAGGATAAATAAATGAAATTTTTTCTGATTTTCATTTTTTTTCTCGCGGGATTTCTTTCCGCGCAAAACGGTGAATTTATTAAGGGTGAGGTGACATACCTTTCCAGCCGGCATATATATATAAAATTTGATTCGACAGAAGGATTTTCCGGGGGAGATACACTTTTTTATTCGGATAATGGAAAAATGATTGCCGCCCTGGTAATCAGGTATAAATCATCATCCTCGGTTGCAGCGGAAAATATTAGTCAAACAAATTTTTCTCCCGGGTCAGTGATTTACGCTAAAGAGACAAAAAAAACCGAAGAAAAAGTCACCGGAAAAGAAGCTGAGAAAAAAAAGGAGAGCAGGGAATATATACCGGTAAACAGAAAAAAAAGGGAAGAGAAAAATATACGGGGTAAATTTTCCCTTAACAGTTATTCCTTTCAATCAAATCTACCGGGCGATAAAGGAACACAACGATGGAAATACAGGTTTTCTCTTTCTGCCGATAAATTATACACTCCAAAATTGTCATTTGACTCCTACATGATTTTCAGATACAGGACAACAGAGTGGGAAGAGGTTAGCAAAAATCCTGGCGACGCTCTGAAAATATATTCATTTAATCTCGGATATAGAATTAGTGATAAGGTCAGAATTTCAGCAGGCCGGAAAATTAACAGAAAAATATCCAACCTGGGGGCCTATGATGGCCTTGACGCCGAATACCATACGGGCAATAATTATTTCGGCATTGTCGCGGGCTCCAGACCCGATTTTACAAATTACGGATATAACATCAAACTTTTCCAGTATGGTCTTTATTACGCGCGAAAAGACAGCCTGAGTTCCGGCCCGATGGAAAACTCCGTTTCGGTTGTCAACCAAACCAATAATTTTAATACTGACCGGAGATTTATTTATTTTCAGCATACAAACTACCTTATCCCCGATATTTTTATGTTCGTTTCAGGAGAACTTGATCTCTACAAAAGAGAAAACGGGGTGGAAAAAAATTCTCTTTCATTCACAGGTTCATATATTTCGCTGCGATATTCCGAAAGACCTCTCTCCATCACTCTCTCTTATGACGCCCGTAAAAATGTAATTTATTACGAAACATATAAATCCTTCGCCGACAGCCTCCTCGATACTTCCCTGAGGCAGGGATTCAGAACCAGGATTAATTACAGGCTGACCCGAAAAATGAATATTGGAATAACCGGCGGTTTCAGGTCAAAAGAAGGGGATGCCGAATCTTCCAAAAATTACGGCGCCTTTTTCAGCTATTCTTATATACCATATCTCCGCGGCTCGGCATCTGTAAGTATTAATTCACTCAATACCCCCTGGATCGATGGGATAATTGCCGGAATCCGATTATCAAAGGAAATAAATTTTATCCTGGGCTCCTTGACCCTGAATTACCGGAATGTGAATTATCAATATTCCCGGAGCGATTATACGCTGAAACAAAATATAATTTCCATCGACCTGAATTCAGGAATTCTTTCAGCCCTGAATCTTTTTATTAGTTATGAGGGAATATTTGAGGAAAAGATCACATATACGAGATTTTACACAGGCGTTAACTACAGGATCTGAAATCTTGCTAAATCCATCCGGCGGGGATTATTTTCATTTTATTCAGCGCGCCTTTTCTGCGCCTAACCTGCCTTAAGCCGGGACTAATCGGTAGAAAAGCCTGTTCATTCCCCACAAAATGTCACGGGCATTACTGAAAAATCGAATTCGCTATTCATTTTTTCATCCCCTCTTCCGTTTTGGCTTGACATAACAAAAACTCTTTATTATAATATAGTTGACAGTGTAGGGAAAAATATAAAACTATCCCGGCATCTGCCTGAATCAGCATTCTCGGCTATTGAATATTTTCCTCCCCGATCTCCATATAACCTGAACATTATCGCGCGTGATTCATCAATCATTTTTCAACTGAATCGGTAAAAACAGGAGATGTTAAAATGAGGAACAAAAATAAAAACAGAGTCAATATTGCCTTTTTTTCTATTATCATGGCAATATTATTTTCTTTTCTTGCCGGCTGCTCAGGAAACGAATGCGCCGACAAAGTATCAACATTCAAATTTGACTTCCAGGGTGATACATATAAGATCAGATCAATTTACCAGGCAAAAGATGTGGAACCGAGGAATGAACTGCTCTGCAAAAAGTTTTATGCCGCGGACTATGACAGGGACCGGATCATTGATGATATAATGCTGGGTGAAGCCGATATGGATGAAGCCCAGATGATTTACGACTATGGTCTGGCTCTGCTGGCAAGTGAGAATCTGCTTGAAGAAACCGAACCGGCTAATCATACTTATTGCTGTTCCCTCACAAAGTATAATCTTGAAATAAAAACTTTTCAGCCCGGCGACGCCGTTCCTTTCAACAAATTCAGGATAACGGAAAAAGATAAGGAGCTTCCGATTATTTCCCTCTTTATCGATAAATCATGCGACGGAATACTTGAGGAAACTTTAAGCGGCAATATTCCCCTTAAAGATGCTCAGGAACTTTATAAGAATATGCTCGAAAAAGGACTCACCGAGGAAAAAATTACGAAGTGCGAGGATATGCTTGTTGTATGCCGTTAATTTTTATCGCTGACCGGTAAGAATTGGGAATGAGGAATTAAGCGAACTATATTTTCCCCAAGCATAGCTTGAGGAAAACGTCCTTATGGGGAACATTTATAAGCACATCCGAACAATCGGAATATCCCCCTTCGCCCCGACAGTCTTTTTGTCGGGGATGCCAGTGGCAGAGGGGTGGATTCAAAGTGTTTTTCTTGCCATAGGCATCACTCTGTGGTTGAAGAGGGGGGAGGACTATCCCTGGGCTAACCGATAACTTTTCTTTTTCTGACTCCATCAGCTTTATGGATTTAGAATCGTAGCCTGATTATCGGCAACATGTTATTGGCGGGCTTTTTGACAAATTTTGCGCCCTGGATTATCCTCAACATGTTGGCGTTAGTGTGGTGATAAGAGCCTAAATATTCTCCAGGCAGAGCTTGAGGAAAACACCCTAAAGGGGAACATTTGTAAGCACATCCAAACAATCGGAATATCCCCCTTCGGAGGCAATGGCACTAAAATAATGAAACGAGAAGAACATTGAGCAACTATATTTATTCACGAGTATTAATTTATCTTGTGATATTTTTTCTAATTTTAATTAAATAGATTGATAATATTAATTGATTATTAAACTCTTTACAACCTCACCCCAACCCCTCTCCTTATCAAGGCTGGTCTTTATACACACTTGACACAGGGAAGCAATATGCTTACCTTTATGTATGCAAATTTATGGAAAAATATATACACAAGAAATTATCGATCTCATTAACGAAGCTATAGAGAGAGAACCAGGTATATCTCGTCTTGAACTATCACGTATGGTTTGTGAGACAATGAACTGGCGTTCGGCAAATGGTAATCTACAGGATATGAGCTGTAGAAAAGCTTTAGCCGAGCTAAATCGAAGAGGAGTCATAAAACTTCCCGAGATAAAACAAAAATATTCATTCGAAAAAAGAAGTGAAAAAAGGGTGGAAGTTCAGATAACTGAGATTACCTGCAAGTTATCAGAATTGGGCATAATTACTGTAGAACCAATTACAAGCCGTTATAGTAAGGATTCTAAAATATGGCGATTTTTACTTGATCAATATCATTATCTTGGCAGCGGACATCTATGTGGATCACAGATAAGATATATTGTTAAAAGCAGTATATATGGTTATATTGGAGCCTTGAGTTTCAGTTCAGGCGGCTGGAAGCTAAAGGCCCGTGATGAATATATCGGCTGGAGCGAATCAGCGAAAAACAATAATATAAAATATGTGGTAAACAACGCCCGCTTTTTAATATTGCCAACGATAAAGGTAAAGAATCTTGCGTCATACGTATTATCGAGAGTACTATCACGTTTGCCAAAAGATTGGGAACAAAGATATTCAGTATCCCCGGTACTGGTAGAGACATATATAGACCCGGAGAGATTTACAGGCACAAGTTATATATCAGGCAACTGGAAATATGTGGGAAAGAGTTCAGGCAGGCGGGACGGAATCCGCAAGCAAATATATTTATATCATTTAAGTAAAAGCTGGAAAACAATACTCTGCAAAGAAAGGCCCTATCGTTTGGGAGAAAGACCGTCACCGGGCAAAGGAAGTGATTGGACAGAGGAAGAATTTGGCAGAGTAGATTTTTATGATAATCGTCTAAAGGAACGATTAAAAACAATAGCGGGGGATTTTTTTAATAGTCCCCAGTCGAATATACCGGAAGCAAGTGGCGATAAAGCGGCAACTATAGGCGCATACAGGTTTTTCAAAAATGAGAATGTAAAAATGGAAGTAATATTAACAGCCCATAAAGAAGCGACAATCGAACGTATCAGAGAGCATAAAGTAGTACTGGCTCCACAGGATACGACAATATTAGATTACAGCACACATCCAAAGACAGAAGGTCTTGGCCCTATAAACACAATAAAAGCCCAAAATATAGGTTTGATATTACATGATACCCTGGCCTTCAGCGAGCAGGGAACGCCACTGGGAGTTCTGGACGCCCAATGCTGGGCGCGGGATCAGGAGGAACAGGGTAAAAGCAAAAGACGAAAAGAATTGCCAATAGAAGAAAAAGAGAGTATGAAATGGATAAACAGCCTGGAGAAAGTAAACGAAGTCCGGCAGTTATGTCCGGAAACAATGATAGTGAGCATAGGAGATCGGGAATCAGACATCTATGAACTGTTTAAGGCGGCCCAGGCGATACCAGAAGGGCCAAAGTTGCTGGTAAGATCAGAGAGGAGCAGGAATCGGAAAACAGATCATGAGGATTTGTGGGAATATATGTCAAAGCGTGAAATTGCCGGATCACTTGAAATTCACCTACCGCGCAGAGGGAATAAAAAGGGGAGGGACGCAAGGGTGGAATTGCGGTTTTCAGAAGTAAATCTAATGCCGCCGAAGCGGTTTAAAGAAGAAGAACCGATACAGGCGTGGGCAGTATATCTGAAAGAAGAGGCGGGGTCATCATCAACAGAATCCCCGATAGAATGGATGCTGTTGACCACAGCGGCAGTAGAGAAGTTCGAAGACGCGGTAAAACGTGTAGAATGGTATACAGGACGATGGGGCATAGAGGTATATCATCGCACACTAAAAAGCGGATGCAGGATAAAGGATAGACAGTTATCAACGACAGACAGCCTGGAAGCCAGTCTTGGGATAGATATGGTAGTGGCCTGGCGAATATATTATATGACAATGCTTGGACGGGAAAGACCAGATTTTCCCTGTACGGAATTTTTTAGGGATGTTCAATGGAAGGCTCTACACTGTTATTATAACAAGACAAAGAACTATCCGTCAAAGCCGCCAACACTAAAGGAGGCAATACGAATGGTTGGAGCAATAGGAGGTCATTTAGGCAGAAAGGGTGATGGAATGCCCGGCGCCCAGGCGCTATGGCGGGGAATAATACGTCTGGATACTGCCACAGAAATGTTTGTGATTTTAACTGCAAAGCCTCCACCGGGATAATTATTTCGCCCACACCCCCTGTGCTAAGTGTGTGTAAGGACCAGCCTTATCAAGGAGAGGGGCTTTAAAAGTCCCTGCCCTTACTAAGGGAAGGATTTTCCCAGAGGGATGCCTCTGGCAAGGGTGAGTTTGCGGTACTTCTCGAAACATCAAAAAAATTCTGCCATTTTGCGTAGAGTTTAACTCCCTACTGAGTAATCATAAACTGGCAAGCCAGAAACAATGAGGAATTACGTCCTCCGCGGCGGATAAAAATGACGAATTACGAATTGGTTTTCCCAGGAATATATTTTGAATCGAATCTGCTTTGGAGAAGTAGCATTATTGTAATAAGGAACAAAAAAATACTGTAAGATCCCTGTAGGGGATCAACAGAGCTAAGCTAAGAAAAAACTACAATCCGAATTGTTGCCAAAAATTTTGCCTTTTTGCGTAGAATTTGACTCCTTATGGAATAATCCCCCCCTCAGGAAAAATGAACACCGCCACCGCCGTCACCCAACCCGCTTATCATACTCTTACTCAGACTCCTACTCTTACTCTGATTTTTTAATACCAATACCAATACCAATACCAATACCGAAAAATAATCATGTAATCCTCAAATCCTTTAATCATGGTTCAGACATCACTTTCCGCAATAATCAGTGAAATCCTCGAGAAAAAAAAGGCAATAAGGTTTTTATTATCCGGGGAGGAGAATCATCTGCTACTAAGGTTAAAAAATAAAGAATAAGGTTTTTTGAGTTTTTTCGTGAGATTTTGTGTTTTGGTGATTTTGTGGCTTTTTCTGCCTCAATCCTTGAAGTCAGAGAAAACTGAGGTAAACTTTGCCTTTTTAATTGTTAATTATTAATTATTAATTGTTAATTGAAATTTCTTGCCATTTTGCGTAGAATTTGACTCCTTACGGAGTAATCGTACTCGAAATCTTCGTTAATGAAAAATAAAACCGGGTACGATTACGATTATTTTACTGAATTTCCTTTTTACTTCCGATTTGGTCAGCTTAGAAAATATCAGCTCATCTCAATGATGCCCGATGCTCTTCTTCACCGTTGGCTCGTCAAGCTTTTTAAGGTTCCCGGAAAGAAACATCTCCACAGCCTCAGAAGCGGATAATTTTCTCGCGAGATAAAAGTCAGCCCCTCCTTCCAGAATTTTTCCGAAAGCGTGGGGACCTATATTGCCTCCGATAAATGATTTAACTCCGAGCGATATCAGCTCATCTATAATATTATGATTGTGTCCTTCCGACAGGTCCTGCCTGTATTCGGAACTCTTTTTTTCTGTATCATAAAGCAGATAATAGTTCGCGTGACCAAAACGTTTGCTTACATCTGCTGACATCGAATTATTTTCGACCGAAATTACCAATAACACAGGTACCTCACTAAATAATTATTTCAACATATTTTCAGGCATTTGAACAGCGACAACTCTTCCGCGCGCGCAGACAACATCTTCTACGGAAAGCTCAATCTCAACAACAACCTTGCGACCTTTAATCTCCACAGCTTTTCCTTTTAATTTTATGGGCGGCCCGAGCGGAGTCGGCTTCAGATAGTCAACATTCAGATTTGCGGTAACAAACCTGAAAGGAGGATCGCTGTCATAATCGCGGCCTTCATTTCTATAGGCCGCGATTGCCGCTGTGCCTGTTCCATGGCAATCAATTAACGAGGCAATCAGTCCACCATAAACATATCCCGGAATCGCGGTATGAAATTCTTTGGGCTGATATTCGGCAAAGGTCTCATCACCATCAGCGTAACTTTTTATCTGATGCCCATGTTCATTCAGCCTGCCGCAGCCGTAACAGTGGCTTAGCTCTTCAGGATAAAAATCCTGCACAGCTAAAATATTTTTTTCATTATTCATTTATAGTTCCTTTGCTGTAAACCACGCGCTTTGAATTGCTGATACCACATCACCAACTTCATTTGAATCACCTACGGGATACAGGGGAATTTTTCCTTCCAGTTCTTTTATCAAAGATCTTTCCGGCCTCATTCCGGCGGCAATGACAATAATATCAAAATTACCAAGTTTTTTTTCATCATTATTTTGGTCCGAAATAAATACTTCTTTTTCCTCCACCCTGGTAACTTTCGTTCCAGTGAGAATTTTCACATCCCCTTTTTCGAGTCTGGCAAGATTAAGTTTTTTTGAAACCATCTCCATATCCCGCGCGACATCATCAAGCATTTCAACTACGGTAACCTTATTTTCATAATTAATAAGAGTTGCCGCCACTTCAATACCTATCAGTCCCCCTCCTATAATGAGAACATTTTTCTCTTTGGGAATATTTGTTTCATAAAGAATTTCAGCCCATTTATATTCCTTTAATCCCGTTATAGGGGGAATAACCGGAATTGATCCGGTGGCTACTACCGCTCCGTCAAATTTCCCGACTAAATCTTCGGCATTTGCTTCTTTATATACCACAGGTATTTCTTTGACTTCACCTGCTAAATAGTCAATCTGTTTCTGAAGTGAGCCTTTATCTGAAGGAAGAGGAGCGAGGTTAAATTGACCGCCAAGTTTATCCTTTTCAAAAATAGTAACATCATGTCCGCGCTGTTTCAAAGTTAACGCGGCTTCCATTCCGGCCATTCCTCCCCCTATCACCGCATATTTTTTCTGCTCTTTTGCCGGTATAAGTGGTTCCAGCTCCCTACCGACTTCGGGATTTATTTCACATTGAAGCCCCTTCCCTACTTTAATCCTGCCGAGGCAGCCGGTAAGACATGAGCTGCATGGTCTGATATTTCCATCCGTTTCCCCCAGGTATTTTCCGACGAAATCGGGATCGGCGATTAGCGCTCTTCCGATGGCGATATAGTCGGCATAACCTTCGTTTAATATTTTATCGAGGTCTTCTTTGTCGGTTACCTGTCCGACGGTTATAACAGGCAGAGAAAACTTTTCCTTAATAACTTTTGCCATTTCCCAGGTCTTGCCCTTCGGGATAAAATGATGCTGGTAATACCATGGAGGACTCGCGCAGGCATTCCCTGAAGTCACATGAACAGCGGCGGGATCCTCATTTTCAAGAAGTTTCATAAGATTCAGCGAATCATCCATCGTTAAACCGCCGTCAGCCTTTTCATCACCGCTGATTCTTACAATTACAGGCAGTTTTACATTTTCTTTGATTTTGCGCAGAATCTCAAGTCCGAACCTTGCCCGGCTCTTAAAATCTCCGCCATATTGATCTCCCCTCCTGTTTGTAACAGGATTTAAGAACTGGGCGATCAGGTATCCCAGTCCAAACTGAAGTTCAATCGCGTCATAACCTGCTTTTTCGGCTCTGAGAGCAGCGTTCACAAACTGCTCCTGAACAATTTTTATATCATCGTTATTCATTGGAGTCGGAGTCTGACCTCCATTCGGGCACGCCACATCAGAAGCCGAAAGATAGATATTCCCCGGTAATTTCGGATTGGCCATTCTCCCCGGGTGATTTATATGAGCAACCGCCAAAGCTCCGTTCTTCTGAACCGCACCGGCAAGTTTCTTAAGGCCTTCAATTTTTTCATCGCTGTTTATACCAATCTGTGTTGGTAATTCCCTGACTTTTTTATCAATATAAAAAGGTTCAAATATAACAGCGCCGACATGTTTTGATCTTTTGTCCCAGAATGCGATATGCCTATCCGATATATTGCCATCCAAATCGCCATAACCGGTTTTAACAGCGCTCATAATAAAGTTGTTACGAAGATTTAACATTTTGTCACCCATATAATCTGGTTTTTTATTAATAAGATGCGAAAAACAAAGATAAGATTCCGGAAAAATCTTTTGAAATGCCCCTCATTCCTGAATATTTAAGGATGAGAACTTCGCTACAACAAAAAAAATATACTTATATAAACACCTGCCCAAAAACAGTAAAAATATTAAACACTGAATTCAATTCACAATTCATAACTCATAATTCATAATTAAAAAGGACCGGCCATTTTTTCAGGCCGGTCGGTTATCTATTTCAACAGGACCATCTTTCGGGTGGAGGAAAATTCCGGAGTCTCAAGCCGGTAAAAATAGAGACCGGCGGAAACTTCAGAAGCGTCCCACTCAATAAGATGGTGTCCTGCCTCTGTTATTATTCCGTTTATGATCATTTCCACTTCCTCACCCAGCACATTAAATACCTGCAATGTAACTTTAGTTTGAATTGGGAGTTCGAATTCAATCTTTGTGGTCGGATTGAATGGATTGGGATAATTTTGCGTCAATTTAAAATCGGAGGGCAATTCAACCGGCGAAATTTCGATTTCCTTTACTGAAGGATCATCTATCACCACTACGCCGCCATCTTTAATCCTTATTGCTTCATCCTGATGAATTTTAATATTCAGCTCTTTCCCAGACAAGGCCAGCTTCAGCGGATAGGAAACTGAACTAATTAAAACAGTCCTGACGCCATTCATTGATTCAAGATAATTACCGCTTTTAAAGCGTATATCAAAAGCTCCTTCCGGGGGAACGGGAGGCAGCTGGCAAAAGGCAGCATTTTTGGAATTGCCTGCTAAATAGAGTTTTTGCGAAAGCCCGCTCTTCTCGGTAATGGTAATCCGTGAGTCATACCCGGGTTCAGCCGCTTTTGAGATATTTTTTTTATTATTATTCTCCACCGGCATCGGATACCATATCTCACCTGCCTGACTTGTTTTTATCCAGTATCCTTTACCTGAATTCAGATATTCAGGCACATAATATGTTCCTTCAAAACCGTAGAACTGACTCGACAGAATTCCGGGCGGTTCCGTGGTAATATCATCAACACTGAAATCATAATTAAACACTCCGACCATATTCCATCCCGCCTCAACCGGGACAGGCGCCGCGGCGTTAAATCCCATGAGTTCGTAATCCTGGGGCGCGTCAAATTTTAACCAGTATCCTTCGCCGGTCTGCATCATATCAACCGGATAATATCCATCCTGAAATCCGAAAGCCATGGAGGCCGCCTCGGGAAATAACATCTGGGGATTCATGTTATTTGCCAGCACCGGAACAGAAATCATGTTCCAGCCATAATTCACATCAACATGCCCGGGAACCATTGTGCTGTACTCTATCAGAAGCATCGTAATATCGGTATTATTCAATATATAATGATCTGTCTCATGCATATTTATATAAACAATCTGATCACCGTAGGGATCGGTAAGGTAATATGAACCATCCTGAAGCTGCGACGGGTCCCAGTAGAAGGACATAGGATAACCGCCGGGTCCCGGCTGGAACTGGATAGTCCAGACAACATATTCATCCTGATCGAACCGTATATCAATAAGTGAAGCATCCTGTGTCGGAAGAATAAAGCGCGCGTCAAAAGCTCCCGCGGGGGGAGGCGGGGGAAGCGGACTTTCGCCGAGGTGTTCATCAATTCCATCATGAGCCGAATAATGCCGGCCAAAAGTAAGGATTTGCATTTCCCTGTCGTAGGAGGCGTCAGTAACCGTAATATCAGCAAAATTCAACATTGCTTCGGGCAACTGGAAATTAATATCACTTAAGGTAGAACCCGGAACAATATTTACCGGAGTTGCTTCATCCTCCTGCATAACCTGATTATACCAGACAGACTGGTATTCCCAGTGATCGGCTTTCACAATATATGTTCCTTCGGCAATTCCGGAAATAAAATAATATCCCTGATCATCTGTATTCATTTCATAACGGGGCCAGCCTGTTTCAGGCTGATAAATAGAAACAAGTGCGTCCTCAAGTGGTTCGGAAAATTCATTTGTAACAAACCCTTCAATATTGCCCCCTTCATCAAGAGTAAAATCAATATCGCCTGTTGTAAGGCCTTCGTTAACAATAACAGGATCGGCCAGATGGGGATTTATCTGGTTATTAAAAAATTCCCCCACATAACCGGGAGCGTTGGCATAAATAACAAATTCACCGGGAGGCATGGGCAGCATATAACTGCCATCAGGATTTATATTCGTCTGGTTAATATGATTAATCTCACCATTGTTAATCTTAAATCCTGCTACCATTCCATTTAGAGGGGGATCACCTGTGTTATTCAATACCATACCGGCCACATACCCCGGAACAAAAGGAATAAGCATAAAATCGACCTGAACCGGATTATCGCTCACCGTCACCTCAAAATGCTGAGGGTAATAACCCCAGTAAAAACCACCCGATTCCACATTCCACGTCCCGGGCGGGACAGCGATTTTATAATAACCCTGTTCATTAGTCCGGGTACTCTGCCATCCCGTTTCATTCCCCGCCCAGACATAAATATTCTCAATCGGCTGACCTGACAGACTATCGACAACAATACCTTCAATTCTGGTGGGAGATAAATAGAGATTAAAATTAATTCCTGTAGCTCCCGCGGCGACATTTTCGTAATGAAAAGGATCGGGGAGGTAACCGGGAGGAACAGATTCTTCCGGCACTTCAACATCATAATTAAACTGCCCGGCGACATTCAGAGCATATTCTCCATTGCTGAAACTTACTCCCCTGGCATGTCCCTGTTCATTATAACATATCACTTCAATATTTTTTTTAGGAGCGTTATCTTTGGTTATATTTCCCGAAATAGTCTGACCGGCTTCATAAAGTGTAAAATCAAAGCCTTCCAGGGTAGCGCCGTTTTCAATAAAAACATCCTCAATATTATAAGGTACCAGGTATTGATTGTGCAGGAAATATTGGTCGATATATATCTCCCATCTGCCCTGGGCGACACCGAGGTTATAATTTCCCGAAGCGTCGGTATAGGAGTATGGTTCCGGCGAAATTCCCTGCTGTTCTGTCAGCCGCGCCCTTACAAGCACACCTTCCATCGGCGCCCCCGGGGCATCGCATACCTGACCTGTAAAATGTGATTGCGCGACTCCAAACGCAAAGTCTGTTCCGGTAATAATTCCGTTGATATTTACAACAGCGGGAGGAGGAGGCAGGAATCCGGGCGGCAGTATCATCAGGGCGTCAAAAGCCATCACCGAATACAATGCTTCCGTATTATCGGGAACATTTATAGAATAATTCCCGCTTTCGTCGGTTAATGTTATATACATCATATCATAATTCGGAGTAACAGCAGCAACCACAATGTTTTCCACTCCTGGCGGTTCAGTGATCATACCTGAAACTGAGGAACCTGAGAGAATAGGTTCAACAGTGGCAATCGCGGTCATAAGATTAACTTCATCATCAACAACAAAAATCATATCTACTCCGGTGACACCGCTTACAGGAGGGCCGTCATTCAGGTTGTTCTTCAGATGATATTCATAATAACCGTTTACCATGCCATCAGCGTCATCCTCATCGCCGTCGAGCATATGTATCGGTTCAGGATAAAAAGGATAATCACCATCATCAGGGATGCCGTTATCATTCAGATCGAAGAAAATCCACATTTTAGCGTAAATAGCGCCTCCCGGGGCAAACGCGAATGTCACAGTGACTTCACTTCCAAAAGGTAACAGCGCGGGATTCTGACCATTGATGAGAAGATTTTCAATTTTGGATGGTTTGTCTAAATCGCTGAAATTAAATGCTTTGCCCCTTTTGAATATATTACTGCTGTAATTATCAGAATATCTTAAAATACGCTCAAGCTGTTGTTTATCTTTTGCCTGTTCAATTTTTTGATGAACAGATTGTTCTGCCGCCGCTAAAATATGCTGCCGCGGAATTAAAAAAAATACGATCAAAAGGAAAAATATCAGGTATTTGTGTTTCATCCTGGCCTCCTGTTTATTTAATAATTAGTTTATCCGCGTCAAATCACGCATTGTCGCCGATTATAATTCCGCGACAAGAAACTATACATAAATAGGAATATCATTGGAATAATTGATTACAGGATCTGGCAAGACAAGAGAGGAGATTCAGTTTCTTTTAGAGCTTATTTTGAATGAATTATACAAATATTTCACTTCAATACGTGTGTGATTAATCACATTTGGCATTTTTTGCTCCCGGTTTTCATTTTCGAATAGTGAACCAATTCAGTTGAGATACTTTATTACTTAATTTTCAGCTTTGCTCCGGTATAACCAGATCATTTCGTTAGCAGTCAAAATTTCAGAACTCCTTACCTCTCGCAAAAAGAAATCGCGGGAATTTATCGCGAATTATCAGATCCCAAGCTCTCTATATAAAAAGTACTTCTCATTCATCAAGCTAACAATAAAATTGATGTTACATTTTAAAGTATGAAAAGTTGTATCTGTCGTCCCTGACGGGACTTTTTGTGAATGTATGTTACCCATTTACCCCACAATGAATTGCGGGGCTATTTTCTGTCTGTCGGTCCGACGCGGCGGATCCCTGGCGGGACTTTCATACAGACTTCTATCCCTCGATTTTATTTTGCGAATGAATCCATGTAAGTTATTGTTTTTTATAACCAGGATCAGGAGTTCTGAATTTACATATAATATCAAGATAGTACCCATACTCAGTAAACATCCCCCAGTGGGGGGCACTCTTGACTGATGGTTTACATTAAAAACAGACTATATATTTCTTCCGATGAAACAGCAGAAAATTCTTTTTAACAGAGTAAAATATTTTTATTGATAATAACATAATTTTTAAGTATATACATAAATTGATGGTCAATCTTAAGAGTTTATATTTTCCTGAAGAATTTGTTGAGCAATAATTAGTTGGCTTACATATCCAAATTTTGAGAACAGTCGAAGGGGTACATATAAAGTGAATAGGGATATACCAAAGGTTTTGAAGTTTTTATCAATATTCATTCTTTCTCTTTTCTTATTTAATATTTCCATCAGGGCGCAGGAGGAAAATATCGATCTTCTGCTTGAGATGGACATTCAGGAGCTGACAAACATTGACGTAATAACCGCGTCAAAAACATTAACTAAAATTTCTAATGTGCCCGCGACCGTAAGGGTAATAACAAAAGAACAGATTAAAAAACGGGGTTTCCTGACTCTTGAAAATGCTCTTTCGGATCTTCCGGGATTCCAGTTTAGAAATATAAACGGATTCAACAGCTATATTTTCCAGAGGGGAATCACCTGCCAAAATAATCTGACTCTTGTTCTTGTTGACGGAATACAGATAAATGAGCTGAACTCAGGCGGTTTTTACGGCGGGGCCCAGTTTAACCTGGAAAATGTTGAAAGAATTGAGGTTGTTTACGGACCCGCATCCGCTTTATATGGGACAAACGCGATATCAGGCATCATTAATATTATCACCCGCGATCCGGAAAACAGCAGGGGTTTGAGGCTCTCCTCTTCTGCCGGAAGTTTCAATACATATAACGGCAGCCTTTCCTGGGGTTATTATGATGAAACCGAAAAGTTTGGCATTAATCTGTCCGGTTTTTATAAAACGAGCGAAAAGGCTGATCTTGCCGGTGACGAGGGAGATAATAACTGGACAGAAAAACTTGAAAATTTTGAGGATGATCTGGGCATTGATCTTAAAGCTGTTTATAAAGATTTCACGCTCGGTTTAAATTATCAGAGGAAAATGGCGTCAAGGTCGACAAATTATAAATCTGTCGGCACAGATTACCTCGATTACGGTTCATCATGGAATATCAGTTTCCTGAATCTTTATCTTAAACATAATTATTATCTTGATAATGATATTACACTCAATTCAAAAATATATTTCCGGGATGCCACGGTTCTCGATAACACCATAGGATATGTGCTTGATACCCTGCGTTCAGGTTATTACAGACCCAACAGCCTGACAGGAGCGGAAGAAACGATAACCTGGAATATTTCTGAGAATATCTCACTGGTCGGAGGCGCGATATTTGAATCTGAAAAACTGGCGACCTCATTTTCAAGAAGTTACAGTAATTCATCCGATGTTGATCCCCCCGCTCCTGAAAAACCGGATATGGAAACCAACTCTTTATTCAGTTTATATCTGCAGCCAAATATTAAATTCCTGAAGTATTTTAATCTATACGCCGGAATTAGATTTGACAACAGCTCGGTTTATGACCAGGTTGTTACGCCGAGGGCCGGATTAATATTCAACAAAGATAAATTTACAGGCAAATTACTCTACGCCGAGGCTTTTCGGGCGCCAAAACCGTGGGACTATACGAGCGGACTGGGCAATGCCGATCTGGAACCGGAAAAATTAAAATCTCTGGAATTCTCTTTTTCTTATTCACCAGCCGGTTTTTTACTTCTGGACGCCTCACTTTACCGAAATGTGATGGATGAAAAACTGACACAAATTTATATGACAGATGGCTGGAGATGGGATAACCACGGGAGTATAACAGTTGAAGGACTTGAATTGCAGGCCGATTTCAGGAAAGACCCCCTGGCTGTTTTTGTTAATTATACCTGGAATTATTCTGTTGATGACAATTCGGTTCTGCTGCCGGAAATCGCGAGACATACAGCCAATTTCGGATTTGAATACAAAATAATGAAGAATCTTCTCTTGGGCGTCCGGAACAACTATTCGGGTGAAAGAATCAATCCCCGGCTTATAACCGCGACAAATGATAATATCATTGAGGCGGCGCTGGTTACTAATCTCTATTGTTCGGTAGAGAATATCAGGGGATTCAATTTCAGATTTTTTATTAATAACCTGGCTGATGTTGAATATTACCATACATCCAACAGGCCTCCCGACAGATACAGGCAGCCACAGCGATTTTTTATGTTGAAAATTGAATACAATTTATTTTCAAATTGATAAGTATGAAAAGAATACTTTTGATTTTTGTTTTTTTTGCCTTTTTCCTTGAATCTTTACCCCAGGAATCAGGAAGGGAAGCCGACATAAAGGCGGTCCTTATCTACAATTTCACAAAATTTCTGAAATGGCCGGAAGAAAGTGAAATAGATACCTTTGTGATTGGAGTTGTTGGTAATACAAATATTGCCGAGGCATTACAGAAAATTACAGACAGAAAAACTCTGAGAGGCAAACCTGCTGTTGTAAGAAAAGTTGAAAACATGGGGAATACAGAAAACATAAATATTTTATACGTCTCACCAGATTCCGAAATCAGCATTGCCGATATTTCCGATAAGCTGAGCGACAGAGCCGTATTGATAATAAGCAGTGAAGAGGGCGCGTGTCAGGATGGGGCGTTCATAAATTTTATCAAAAAAGAGGGGAAAATCAAATTCGAAATTAATGTTAAAAAACTTGAAGAAGCAGGAATTATTTCCAAATCGAATTTTCTTAATCTCGCGTATCAATTATATCAATAATTTTTCAATCACATATTTTAAATTAATCACCATAAATAAATAGCCGGAGATTAAATTGAGTGGCAGAAAACAGCATAAATCATCACTAAAAAAGAAAATTGTCCTGCTGGTAATGGGGATAACTTCCGCCGCTGTTTTTTTGGCATTGAGTGTTAACCTGGTTATTGATATTAAAACTTTCCGCGATGATATGATCTCAAATGCCGGAGTCAACTCCTCCCTTATCGCTGAATACTGTATACCTTCGCTGACCTTCAATTACCCGGATGAAGCAAAAGAGGTGTTATATACGCTGCGAAAACTGCCCTCAGTTGTTAATGCCGCTGTTTATAATAAAGAGAAACAATTTTTTGCTTCTTTTGAGAGAGATTCCCTCAACAAACCGCAATATGTTTTCCGTAATCTAAATGATACTTTTATTGAGGATGGTTATCTGCATTCCTACTCCCCCGTAATATTTGAAAACAATTACCTGGGGCATATATATCTGAAATTTTCTACCGACCGGCTAAGCGGAAAAATATATACTGATATCATAACACTGCTTGCATTAATTCTGATTCTGATTGTACTCAATTATTTTCTGGCAAAAAAATTCCATAAAATCATATCCGAACCTGTACTCGAACTTGCCGGAGCGACAAAAGCTGTCACGAACAAAAGAGAATATGGAATCCGGCTGACTCCGAAAGGAGAGGGAGAAATTGAGGAACTATACCACAGCGTCAATGAAATGTTCGCGGTAATTCAAAGCAGACAGCAAGAAAGAGATCAGGCAATAAAAAAAACAGAAGCTCTTAACGAACAGCTTGAAGAAAAAGTAAGAATAAGAACCGCCGAATTAAAAAAACTTACTGTGGCTGTTGAACAAAGCCCGGTAAATATAGTTATAACAGATAAAGATGGGAATATCGAATATGTCAATCCCAACTTTGAAAAATTCACAGGGTATTCATTGGAGGAAGCCTTTGGCAAAAATCCCCGTATTCTGAAAGCTCCCGGTTTGCCTGATTCTGTTTATAAAGAACTATGGGAAACAATTATTTCGGGTAAAACCTGGCATGGCGACCTGATAAATAAAAAGAAAAATGGTGAAATTTTCTGGGAGAGCATCTCGATTGCCCCTATTATTTCAGAAGATAATACGATAACCAATTTTATCGCTGTTAAAGAAGATATCACCGAAAGAAAAAAAAATGAGGAAGAGCTGAAGAATGCCAGGAAAGCTGCCGAAGCGGCAAATCAGGCTAAAAGCCTTTTCCTCGCTAATATGTCGCATGAATTACGGACTCCGTTAAATGCCATTCTTGGTTTCGCCCAGATTCTGCTTAGAGAAGATAACCTTGATGAAAATTTCGAAAAAAATCTTAAGATAATCAACCGAAGCGGACAACACCTGCGAGAGCTAATAAATGATGTTCTGGAAATGTCCAAGATTGAATCGGGTAAGACAAAACTGGAAAACAAAGAATTTGATTTCAGGTTATTGCTTAACGATCTGCAAAAAATGTTCCAGGGAAAATGTGAGTCAAAACAATTAAAACTGAATTTTGAGATCGGGAAAACAACGCCGGAATTTATCATCTCGGATGAAAAAAAGATAAGGCAGATAATTATTAATCTGCTCGGCAATGCTGTTAAATTCACCTCATCAGGAGAAGTAAGTCTGAGGGTTTCATCGGTTCAGTCTGCTAATCATAATTCCGATATCATAATTGAAGTTGAGGATACAGGCATCGGCATTCCGGAAGAGGAGCTGGAAAATATATTTAAATATTTTGAACAGGTAAAAAACCTGAAATTTCAGGAAGGCACCGGGCTGGGGCTTTCTATTTGCAAGGAGTATACCAATCTTCTGGGGGGAACTCTGGATGTAAACAGCGAAGTAGAAAAAGGAACACTGTTCCGCTTTAAGTTCCGGGCAAAAATCGGCTCCGGGGTGAAAGAAGAAAAAGAGAAGGTTGAAAAAAAAGTAAAAAAAATAATTTCCGAAAAAGAATTTAAAATTCTTATTGCCGACGACAGGGATACAAACAGACGGCTGTTATCCTTTCTGCTAAAATCGGTGGGATTTGTCATCAATGAAGCAATAAATGGTTACGAAGCTGTGGAAATTTTTAATAAGTGGCAGCCCGACCTGATATTAATGGATATGGTAATGCCTGAAATGGATGGGTTTGAAGCAACAAGGATAATAAGAATGACCGCGCCGGGAAAACAAATCCCCATAATCGCGGTCACCGCGAGTGTGCTGGATGAGGACCGGGAAAAGGTGCTCTCGGCCGGTGTAAACGATATTGTTCGTAAACCTATTAGTGAGTTTGAGCTTTTTGAAGCGATAAAAAATAACTCATCGGTAAAATATGAATATAAAAACCGCGCAAAGACTAATAGCGCCGGTTTGAAGTTTGATGAAAAATCATTACTTTCTGTTTTAAATGAGCAGGATAAAAACCTGATCGAGAATATCAGAAAGGCTATTGAAACAGGCTATAAAAAAAGACTTATTGAATTGCTTGAGTCAATAAAAACAGAAAACCATGAGAATAAAAAAATGCTTAAGGAATTGGCTAAAACATACAAATTTGAAAAAATTCTCGAACTTCTAAACAAATCACAGGATAATTCAGATGGATAGAATTACAGGCAACATCATGATTATTGATGATATTCCGGAAAATCTTGATTTGCTGGAGAATATGCTTCTAAGTCAGAATTTTGAAGTCCGTCCTTTTCCACAGGGTGAAATGGCGTTAAAAGCAGCCGCGGCTGATCCCCCCGACCTCTTTTTACTCGATATTATGATGCCCGGTATGGATGGTTATGAGGTGTGCAGGAGAATTAAAGCTGATATTAAACTCCGGGATATTCCGGTAGTGTTTTTGAGCGCGAAAGATGAAACATCAGATAAAATTAAAGCTTTTCAGGTTGGAGGAATCGATTATATAACAAAACCTTTTCAGGTGGAAGAAGTTTTGGCGAGGGTGGAAAATCACTTAAGATTAAGACACTATCAGAAAGAGCTCGCCAATAAAAATATTTATCTCGAACAAACTCTGGAAAAACTGCAATCGGCACAAACCCAGTTGGTACAATCGGAAAAAATGGCCTCTCTCGGTGTGCTGACCGCCGGAATCGCGCATGAGATCAATAACCCTGTCAATGCCATAAACTCCAGCGCTATCGGGCTGAAAAAATTATTAAAGAAACTGCTTGAGCTTCTTGATCTTCAGGAAGAAATCGATAATAATAATTTAGAGTCGAGGCTCAGGGAAATAAAACTATTTAAAGAGGAAATTCAATACGATGAACTTAAAATGGGTGTGGGAATACTGATAAAAAATATCGAAAACGGAAGTAACAGAACAGCAAACATTGTTCGCAGTCTTCAAACATTCAGCAGACTGGATGATGACGCTGTGAGTTATTCAAGCATTCATTACAATCTTGATTCCACTTTAGGTCTTCTGGTCCACAGAATTAAAAATAATATAAATATTGTAAAGAATTACGGAGATATTCCGAAAATATACTGTTACCCGGCAAAACTCAACCAGGTTTTCATGAATCTCTTAACAAACGCTATTGACTCTGTTGAAAAAAGAGCCGAAAAGGATTTGAAAATTATAACAATAACCACAAACCCTGTTGAAAACAGAAATGGAAACTTTGTAGAAATTGAAGTTGCCGATACGGGAACAGGAATAGATGACTCCATAAAAGACAGAATATTTGAACCATTTTTTACAACAAAGGATGTCGGTGAAGGAACCGGTCTCGGGCTCGCGATCACTCACGGCATTGTGACATCACACGAAGGCAATATCAGTGTAAGGAACAATGAATCGGGTGGGGCTACCTTTACTATTTTATTGCCAGTCAACTTTCATAAAGATATAAATTCCACCAAATTCCACTTATCCGATAAGGAGGAAAACTATGAATAATAAGCCAAAGATACTCTATGTGGATGATGAAGAAGATAATCTGACCAGCTTTAAATACCAGTTTTTTGATGACTATGATATCGATCTGGCTATTTCAGCCGATGACGGATTCAAACTGCTTGAAAAGAACACCTATGACATTATAATATCGGACCAGAGAATGCCGGGAACAAGCGGGACTGAGTTTTTTGCCGATATATTAGGAAATTATCCCGATACGATCAGAATTATTCTTACCGGTTATAGTGATATTGGCGCCGTTATTGAGGCGATCAACCGAAGCAAGGTTTATTATTATCTTCAAAAACCAATAAAAGAATCTGAACTTGAAAAAGTTATAAACAACGCGCTTGAGGTTATAAGGCTGCAGCGTGAAAACCGGGACCTTATAAGGAGACTGAAAGAATCATATAGCAGTCTTGAAGATTATGCCGGCAAACTCGAAGAAGAAATAACAATAAGAAAAAGAAAAGAGGCCGATCTTATCCTCGCTAAGAACAAAGCGGAAGAGGCTAATAAATTAAAAACAGAATTCCTGACACAGGTATCCCATGAAATAAGAACTCCAATTAATGTAATATTGAATTTCTGTTCTCTTATTCAGGATGATATCCGTTCAACCGCGGGTGAAGATATTATCGAGCAGTTTGACGCGATCAAAGAATCGGGTAACAGAATTGTGAGAACTGTTGATCTGATCCTGAATATGGCGCAGCTACAGACTAACACCTACGATAGTCAGAAAGGTATAATAAATCTAAAATCGGATATTTTTGAAAAACTGGTTAAAGAATACAGCGTTAAGGCAGGTTTAAAGAAGATAGAGCTGAACTTTATCGATAACGGACTGGACCCCGCAATTGAAGGGGATAATTATTCTATCGCGCAGATATTTGATAATCTGATCAATAACGCTATTAAATATACCGACCAGGGCTCGGTAAATATTGAGTTAAATTGTGATGGGAACAACTGCTCTGTTGAAATAAAAGACACAGGGATTGGAATATCACAAGAATTCCTTACTAAAGTTTTTGAGCCCTTTCGGCAGGAAGAACAGGGGTATACGAGAAGTTACGATGGTATAGGACTGGGACTGACTTTAGTAAAAAAATATTGCCAGATAAATAATGCTGTTCTGGATATCAAAAGTGAAAAAGGCAAGGGAACAACAATTACTGTCAGATTTGTACTGACGGAAGATGATGAATAGTTTTACCCATCACTGCCGGAAGAAAATTTCTTCCTGATTGTTTTCTTGTGATCGGCTTCATAAAGAGAAAAATTGAATAATAACAAGGGAATTCAGAATTTATAATTCCCTTTCAGCTATAAGTTTTTCTTCCGGTTAAATATCCGGTTTATTGGAGGATAAATATGAGATTCCTGAAGCGGCTTTCGATTAAAACAAAACTTATCCTTATAATTCTGGGAATAAGTTCGGCAAGTATAATCACTGCTTTCGGAATTAACCTTGTTAATGAAATATCACATCTCAGAAATGAATTAAGAACCAACACCGAAATTAATGCCCGCCTTATAAGTGAGTATTGTACAGCTCCTCTGATTTTCGGATATAACAATGAAGTGCATGAGGTTTTATTAAAGCTTAAAGCCATACCCGATATTCAGGACGCTTTTGTTTATGATGCCTCGAATAATTTATTCGCTTCATTCCACCGGTCCGACAGCATTCGGATTGACGCTCCTTTCTCGATCGAGTCACTGCAATCGGGCTATAAGGATAATTATCTGAATATAATACAACCTGTTGAATATGAGAGTGAAATTTATGGCACAGTTTATTTGAGGGTTTCCACTCAAAGTCTGGATGAAAAAATATTATCCGGTTTTCTCACTCTCGCGCTTATTATATTTGTCACCCTGGTAATTTCATTTTTTCTCGCCCGCTATTTCCAGGGAATAATCTCCATCCCGATAAAATATTTAGCCACAGTAACAAGCAAGGTTGCCGAAACAAATGACTATTCTGTCAGGGTGCATTCGAAAGGATCGGATGAAATAACTGATCTTTACGACAGAATTAATGAAATGTTTTCAGTAATTCAAAAAAGAAAAGAGGAACGTGATAAGGCGCTCAAAGAATTTGAATTACTTAATTCAGAACTGGAACAAAAAATTGAGCAGCGAACAGCGGAAATTAAGGATGTCAATAAAAATCTGAAACTGGAAAGGGACAAAGCGCAAAATTACCTTGATGTTGTCAATGTTATCATCATGTTCAGAAACATGGATAATGTTGTCACAATGATCAATAAAACCGGCAGCGATGTGCTTGGTTATAACGAAAAGGATATTATCGGGAAAAAATGGGATAAAAACTTCACTCCTGGGAGTGATAAAAAACCTGATATAATATTTACCGGGAAGAATGCGAAAACGGAAAAATCGACCGAAAGTTATATACTGACAAAATCAGGCGAAAAAAGGATTATCGCCTGGAAAAATAATCTTCTTTTTAATGACTCGGGAAATCCTGCCGGAATACTTTCATCGGGCGAAGATATTACCGACCAGAAAAAGAGACTCGAGGAGTTAAGGAAACTTTCAGCGGCAATAGAACAAAGTCAGACTTCGGTTTTAATAACTGACTCAAGAGGAAAAATTGAATATGTTAATCCCCAGTTCACAACATTCACTGGTTACAGTCTGGCCGAATGCATCGGTAAAGACCCATCACTATTTAAATCAGGGATGACCCCGCCCGAAATATACAAAGACCTTTGGGAAACAATAAATTCAGCTAAGGTTTGGAGGGGTGATCTGCAAAACCGAAAAAAATCGGGGGAACTCTACTGGGAGAATGTCGCGATATCTCCAATTTCAGATGAAAACAATAAAATAACGCATTTTGTCGCTGTAATAAGCGACATAACCAGCAGAAAGGAGGCAGAAGATCATCTTATTCATTATTCCCGGTTCCAGTCTCTTCTGACTGAAATTTCTTCCGGTTTTATCAGTCAGCAGATAAATCAGATTGACGCGAATATTGAATCGGCGCTAAGTGAAATTACTAATTTTGTTGAGGCTTACGCCGGTTTTGTGTTCCATTCTCTTTCAGACAGTAAAGTTTATAAGCTTTCTCATATTTATATTTCAGGCAAAAATGGTATCAATGACACACCTATTCAGAATATTGATGTCAAATACCTGCGGCTGATAAGTAAAAACTTAAAGAAAGGAGAAACATACTCAATAACCGACCTGAAAAAACTTGAGGGTGAGAACCGATATTTATACAACGTTCTCGCCAACGCCGGCATTAATTCCTTAATTGTAGCCCCAATGATAAATGAGGATAAAATAATAGGCTTCACAGGACTCACCTGCCACAAAAGAAACAGGATCTGGACGGAAGAAGAAGCCTCTCTTCTGAAGTTGGCAGCTTTGGTGTTTACAAACGCTATTCAGAGGAAAATAACTGAAGAGAACCTGAAAAACGCGAAAGCGGCGGCGGAAACGGCAGCAATGGCTAAAAGTCAGTTCCTCGCCACGGTTTCGCATGAGATCAGAACCCCTATGAACGCGATTATCGGCCTTTCACACCTGATGTTCAATACAAAAATGACTGAAAAGCAGACCGATTATTTGACCAAAATTGACCGCTCGGCCCATTCACTTCTCGGCATTATCAATGATGTTCTCGATTTTTCCAAAATTGAGGCAGGGAAAATGAATATCGAACATATCCCATTCGACCTGTCGCAGGTTTTGGAAACTGTAACCGCCCTCAACGCGCAGAAAGCTTTTAACAAAGGACTTGAATTTATAATTGACTGGGGAAGCAGCGTGCCGAAAAAACTGATTGGCGATCCCCTGAGAGTTGGCCAGGTCCTCACTAATTTTTGCAGCAACGCGATAAAATTCACCGGGGAGGGAGAAATACTGATTCATATTGAAGTAAAAGAGAGAAGCGATAATAAAATTAAACTCAAATTTTCAGTAAGCGATACCGGAATCGGATTAAAAGAAGTGCAGATAAAAAATCTGTTTGCCCCTTTTCAGCAGGCCGATTCAACAACCACAAGAAAATATGGAGGCACCGGGCTGGGCCTTACCATCTCAAAAAGGCTCGCTGAACTGATGGGTGGTGAAGCGGGTGTGCAAAGCGTTTACGGCGCGGGAAGCACATTTTATTTTACAGGTATATTTGAGCTTCAGGATTCAGATAAATCGGCGAAAAAACCTGAAAATAAATTATATAACCTGAAAGCTATGGTGTCTGACGTGAATAAAACATCCCAGGCCCTGATAGCGGGAATTCTCGAAACATTTTCCGCTGATGTTCTGCAGGTCAGTCCATGGGAACAGGCGTTAGAAATTTTATTGTCAACGGATAAACAGGCCCCCGATATTGTTTTCTTTGCACCCGGAACTGATTACCCCTCATTGGATCAGGATTTGACAAAAATCAGAAAAATAAGGGGGAAGAAAAACCTGAAAATAATTCTTATGGTTCCCTACGGTTTAACCGAAATCCATGCGGATATAAGCAGCAAGATAGACGCTATTATAACAAAACCTGTCTCTCCTTCCTCACTATATGATAAATTGATTGCGATTTATAATAAAGAGGCTGTCCGTAAAAATCATAAAAGGCGTGGAGAGGATTTTGCCGGCCAACTGCAAAATATTAAAGGGGCGAGAATACTGCTTGTGGAAGATAATGAAATCAATCAGCAGGTCGCTTCTGAATTACTGGAAACTTCAGGCTTTATAGTTGATATTGCCAATAACGGACTCGAAGCGGTGGAAATTTTAAGGAATGCCAAATCTGTTACTTTTTATTCACTTGTTTTCATGGACCTTCAAATGCCTGTAATGGATGGAATCAGCGCCACGCGGGAAATCAGAAAAATTAAATCTCTTGACAGGCTTCCAATAATCGCGATGACCGCCGACGCGATTGTGGGGGTTAAAGAAAAATGTATCGCTGCCGGAATGCAGGACTTTATTACAAAACCTATAAATCCTGATAAAGTCTTTAAATCAATACTGAATTGGATCTCGGCAGAAAATATTAAAAGAGAAGATCAGTCGCGGGCGCCGGATATTAATACCAGACAGGATCAATCAGCTGAAGAGGAGGAAACGGTCATCCCCGATATTGAAGGAATCACTATTGAAAACGGATTGGAAAGGGTAGCGGGAAATAAAAAACTTTACAAAAATCTTCTGATAAAATTTTATAATAACAATATAAGCTTCTCAGAGAATATAATTGACGCCTTCAATAAATATGATAAGGATCCGGAACTGCCTGAGCGAATAGCGCATACATTAAAAGGTGTTTCGGGAAACCTTGGGGCTCTTTCTCTCTTTGAATCGGCTAAAAAATTTGAAATGGACTTCAAAGAAAACAGAGGCAAAAATTTTAATAATCTGCTCGCGGATGTCAATGAACATCTGCGCCCGGTACTGGATTCAATCAAAAACAATCTCTTATCTGACGGGGAAATAATGATCAAAAAACTTCCCCGGGAAGAATTATTGGCCTCCCTCAATGATCTTAAAGAACTTCTGGAAGATTATGATACCGACGCGTCGGCAAAGATAAAAGAGATTGGGATTGTTGAAGGTTTTGAAAGTGAACTGACAAAGATTCAGAAATGCCTCAATGATTACGAGTATGATGAGGCAACAACATTTGTTGAGGAAATAATAAGGAAAATGCAATGAGAACTTTCCTGACAACAATATTTTTTCTGGGCTGCGCATATTCTTTTATTTGCGCTCAGGATTTGAATACAGCGGTCGATCTTTTGGAGAATAAGAATATTCCCAATAATATTGACTCACTTATTGTCCTTCTTGAAGGTGATGCCGCGAGTGACAGCCTGAAATTAATTTATGCAGAAAAAGCAGCGAAATTAACATTTAATATTGAACGGGAAAAGGATAAAGAAAACTATCTCTTTAAACTCGCCGAACTGTATTCAAAAGAAAAAAAGTCATCGATAGCTGATAAAGTTTTTGATATTCTTTTTACGATGCTGAAAGCAAAAGAAGAAAGCGCCACACTTGCTGAACTTTATTTAGTCTATTCTGACTATCTGGAAGATACACTGATGGAAGAAAAGCTGAATCAACTGAAATACGCGGCGGAAATTTACAGCAGGCTTAATGATGAGCATGGCCTTATAAAGGCATATAATACTTCGGGGTGGCTCTACTGGCGAATTACAAACTATGCCCAGGCGGTTTCATATTATAATAAAGCGCTAATCCTGGCAGACAGATTAGGTAAAAAGAGGTCTGTCGCTATCATCTGTAACAATATGGGTATTATACTGCGAAATATAGCGGATTATCAGAACGCCCTTGAGTATTTTGAAAGGTCTCTGCAGCTTAGAAAGGAGCTTAAAGATTATTCAGGTCAACTGCTTGTCGGGAGTAATCTTTCAGCAACCTATCTTTCGCTTGGTGATAATAAAAATGCGCTGAATATGCTCAATTCGGTAAAGTCTGTCGCTGATTCGGCCAACAATAAAAACGCTACCGGCTACTTCTTCTACAGTCTGGCAAAATCATTATTAAGCTCCGAAAAAACAGATTCGGCCTTAATCTGCGTAAACAGGGCTTATAACTCTTATAAAGAATCGGCTTCTGATGAGGGACTGTTAATTTCAAGAATTGTTGAAGCGAGAATATATCTGCGAAAAGGGAATTTCAGGCTTGCTTCAAGGATTGCCGAGGAAGCTTATAACAGATCAATTGAGCTGGGGCTGAAAGAATCTTCTGTTGATATTCTGAATATAAGAGGTGATATTTCATTCACCATTAAGAGTTTTCCCGAAGCCCTGAAGTGGTTTAAAGAAGCCCTGGTAATTGCCGGGGATAATAATATCAGAGATTTGATGCCGCAGCTTTTCAGGAAAATTTCAGAGTGTTATGAAGCGCTTGGACAACCAGGGCCGGCGCTGGAAAATTACAAGTTGTTCAAAAAATATCAGGATGAATATGATACAGAAACTTTAAATCTTAAACTCAGCATAAGAAAAGAAAGGAATGAACTCCACCGGCAGAATGAGCTGAATAATCTGTTAAAAGCAGAAAACCAGAAACTTAATGATGCCCTGCTGACAAGAAATATTATTGCCTTAATACTCTTTTTCCTTCTTGCCGGTTTCGGGGTAACACTGGTAATTATTGTCATCAACCGAAAAAAGATAGCTACCGCGAATAAATTGCTTCAGGAACAGAAAAGAAAAGTTGAGCAGGAAAGAAAACTTACTGATGAAATAATAGAAAATTTACCGATTCCCCTTATGATCCTGAGTAAGAATGAGAAAAAAATAACAAGGTTTAATAACGCCCTTAAATATTTCCATGGTTATAATGAAAATGAAGATCTGGATTCCGAACTTCTGTTGAAAACAGGGTTCCAGAATAATGGAAACAACTTTTTAACCAAAATCTATGATAGTAATTCAATTCTAAAAATGGAAAGTGATGTTCTTACACTTTCTTCATTTGAAAATAAAAAATGCCTGGTCTATTCTTTCCCGATAAAATATACAAACCAGGACAGTTTTATCGTTACAATAATAAATATTACAGAAATAAAAGCGGCCCAGTTAAAAGCTGAAAGCAGATCGAGAGAATTACAGTGCCTTTTTCTTATTTCAAAAGCCATTCAGGAAAATAAAACGAAAGAAAAAGTATTTGAGAAAACGATTGAAATAATTTGTGATAACTGGAAGCAGGCTAATATTGTCGGGGCGCAAATTGTTTTTGGAGATAAACATTTTCACTCAGAAAAATTCAAAGAAACCAAATCAAGACTTTCCTCCGATATAATTGTTCAGGAGAAAAAATTAGGTAGGGTTGATATTTTTTATCCCGACAAACATTCTGAACCCGGCCGGATAATATTTCCACATGAAGAAAATGAATTGGTTGTTGGTATATCAAGGCTGATGAGCGCGATGATAATGAGAGCTATCGCTGAAGAACAGCTTTTAAAAGCCAAAGAGGAAGCTGAAGCGGCCACCGCGGCAAAAAGCCAGTTCCTCGCCACTATGTCACATGAAATCCGAACCCCGATGAACGCGATTATCGGGCTCTCCTACCTGCTCTTTAAAACCACATTGAGTGAAAAACAACTTGATTACCTGAAAAAAATTGACCGTTCAGCCCACTCACTCCTGAATATAATTAATGATGTGCTGGACTTTTCCAAAATTGAGGCCGGCAAATTAAATATCGAAAAAATTACTTTCGACCTCGATCAGGTTCTGGAAACAGTTACCGCTCTGAATGCCCAGAAGGCATTTCATAAAGGGCTGGAATTCCTTCTGGATTGTTCACCGGATGTTCCTAAAAAGCTTATCGGCGATCCGGTCAGGGTCGGACAGATACTCACAAATTTTTGCAGCAACGCGATTAAATTCACTGAGGAAGGTGAAGTTTTTTTACATGTGGAGGTAAATAAAAAACTTAAAGAAAAGATCATTCTGAAGTTTTCCGTAACCGATACAGGCATTGGACTTGAACCTGAAAAAATTGAAAAACTATTCGCTCCTTTCGAACAGGCCGATTCTTCGACTACCCGTAAATATGGAGGTTCCGGGCTGGGACTCGCAATTTCAAAAAAACTGGCCAATCTGATGGAAGGTGATGTCGGAGTAAAAAGTGTATCCGGCAAGGGAAGCACATTTTATTTTACCGCTGTTTTTGGTGTTCTGGAGGTGGAAGAAGAAAAAGATTTGGCTTTTGAACAAAAGATGCAGAACCTCAGGGCGCTGGTATGCGATGATAACCTGGCTTCGCAGACAATAATATCATATAACCTTGAAAGATTTTCAGCCGCTGTAACACAGGTCAACTCATCCGAAAAGCTGTTCGCTATCCTGGCGGAAAACGGGAATAAACCCTACGATATTCTTTTCATCGATATCGGGCTTCCCGATAAATGGGGATTAGAGACTATTGCCCGGATAAATTCAGACTATAATAAAACAATTAAAAAAATCATCCTTCTTGTTCCTTATGGCACTGATTTCGAGGCGGCCGAATTAACAGCTCCGGGAATTGATTCAATTCTGATTAAGCCGGTGTCACCCTCCACCCTTTTTGATAAGCTGAATGAAGTTTATGAATTTAAAATTGATACGAACAAAAAAAAGAAGGGAGAAGAAAAATACAGCAGCGGCTTAAAGGCAATTGCAGGCAGTTGTGTGCTTGTAGTGGAAGATAATGAAATAAATCAGCAGGTCGCTTCTGAGTTACTTGAGGGAGTGGGACTTAAAGTGGAAATTGCCCGGAATGGTATGGAAAGTCTGGAAATGATAAAAAAATCAGGGATGCCCTCAAAATATTCATTGGTCTTTATGGACCTTCAGATGCCTGTGATGGATGGTTATAAAGCGACAACCGAATTAAGAAAATTCCCCTTTTACGACAGCCTTCCCATTGTCGCCATGACCGCGGACGCGGTTGTTGGAGTTAAAGAAAGATGCCTGGAAGCGGGAATGCAGGATTTTGTAACCAAACCGATTGATCCCGAGCAGGTTTTTAAAACTCTTATTAAATTCATCAAACCCACCGATGGTTATATACCGGCTGAGAAAGAAAAAACTGAAAAAAAAGAATTCGTAAAATCGGAATCATCCGAAGAAATTGATATTCCCGAAATTGATGGCGTCAGGGTCGAAGAGGGTTTGAAAAGAGTAATGGGAAATAAAAAACTCTACAAAAGTTTCCTCGAAAGATTCCATAAGAATAATATAAATTTCGCGGCTGACCTTACATCCGCTTTTGAAAACTTTAATAACGATCCGGAGCTGCCGGTCAGAATGGCGCATACTCTGAAAGGACTCGCGGGAAACATTGGGGCTAATGATATTCAACTCGCGGCAAAGGAACTTGAAGCTGACCTGAGAAAAACTTCAGGAAAAAATTTAATCAGCCTGCTCCGGAATGTTCAGGAAAAACTCAATATTGTATTCGACTCCATAGAAACCAGGTTGCTCGGCAAAGATCATGACTCAGCCCCCTCCCGTTTTGACAAATCAGATATATTAAATGAGCTTACCGCTCTTGGTAAATTGCTTGATGATTTTGATTCTGAAGCGGGAAAAAAACTTGAGGAGATCGGAGAGATACCTGGATTTGAAAATAAAACAGCCGGACTGCGGCAGAAAATAAACAATTATGAATTTGATGAAGCTTCCGGGCTTCTGAGGAATATAATCAACGAATTGGAGAAACAGGATAGCGCTCAATTAAAAAATAAAACATAGGGAGAAAAAAAATTGGGAAAAACGCAAAAAAAGAATGGATTCAGTCTCTGCGATGAGGTATTAAACCAAATCCCGACAACAATAATGGCTGTTGACAGGGAAATGAAAATTATATATCTCAATAAAGCGGGAGAAAATCTCATTGGAACATCCTTTGAAGATGTCAAGGGTAAATCCTGCGGAAAAGTTTTTAACTCGGCTCATTGCGATAATGAAGAATGCCGGATGATAAAAGCAATGGAGATGGATATTTCAAGCTCCGCGAGAAACGAAATAGAAATTCACGGGAAAAAATCTCCAATAGAGTATTTTACCGCTCCCCTGAAAAATGAGGAAGGGGAAATTGTGGGCGGACTGGAATATATTCTTGATATTACCGAAAGAGTTAAACATGAAGAGAGACTTAAAGAACAGGCCCGAACAATCAGGGAAATATCCACTCCGGCAATTAAATTGTGGGAAGGTGTGGTAGTGCTTCCCGTAGTTGGTGTTGTCGATTCCATGCGTGCCCAGCAGATGATGGAAACCATGCTGAATAAAATAGTTGCTACCTCCGCAAAAGTGATCATTCTTGATATTTCCGGTGTAGCCGCGGTCGATACCGCTGTGGCAAATCATTTAATCAAAATAACCAAAGCCACCGGTTTAATGGGATGTCAATGTATTATTTCGGGCATTACTCCCGCGGTTGCCCAGACAATTGTTCAGCTTGGAATTGATATGGGTACTGTACAGACTCAATCGACACTCAGCGACGCCCTGGGGAGCGCTTTTAGTACTATTGGCCTCGAGGTTAAACAAAATAAACAAACCGGCAGGTCAGTCTGATGTCTGGTTCCGGATTAAATATCATCCATCAATGTCTGGTTGTTAATGTGCCCGAAGAACTTGATGAAAACATTATCGGTGAATTAACCCAAAATGTATTTAACTTTCTTCCGGGGCAGGATATTAAATATTCAGTTTTCGACTTCGCCCGCATTGAAGTAATCGATTCTTATGAGTTTAATAAAATTATGGATATTCTGAGTTCTGTTCAACTGCTCGGAATTGAATCGGCAATTGCCGGTATACAGCCGGGAGTGGCAGCTTACATTATCGATATGAATATTGAGGTAAAAAGCAGCTATTCTTTTTTAAATGTTGAGCAGGCGCTAAGCTTTTTTACACAGTCTTCCGATTACCCTGAAGATTCATTTACTTCTAATGATATAGAGTCAGATGATTTCACCCATGAAGATGATCTATTTGAGAATTCAGGATGAAAAAAGAAAATAACGATAAACATGGGTCACTTATCTCCATTTCGGAAAGTGAAGATAGTTATTCAGCGATGATTACAGCGAAATTCCTCGCGGCGGAATCGGGTTTTAGTGAAACAAGCCAGGTTTTAATATCCACCGTCGTATCAGAACTCGCTACAAATATCCTCCGATATGCCGGCAATGGAATTATTGTTCTGAAAGCTTTGAATGATGGAAAAGAAATGGGAATTGAAATACAGGCGATAGATAAAGGCCCCGGCATAAAAAACGTGGAGGATGCTTTCCGTGATAATTATACTACATCCCCCAACAGCCTCGGCCTTGGTCTGCCAAGTCTTAAAAGGATTATGGATGAATATAGTGTAGAAACAGGCAATAACAGCGGGACAATTATTACCGCCCGCAAATGGAATAAAAAAAATGGAACTCAATTATCATTATAAAATAATCCCTCTGCTGGAAAAGATTGAAGAAAGCGGCGATCTCGCGGTTATTTCCGAAACAGAGGAATTTTGTTTTATCGGTCTGATAGACGCGCTTGGGCATGGATCCGCCGCATTTGAAGCCGCCTCATCAGCGAGGGAATATCTTATTAATAACTTCACTCCTGATCCGTCAATGTTAATAAAAGGAATGCATAATGCCTTAAAAGGTTCAAGAGGGGCGGTCGCGGCAGTCGCGGTAATTGAGAAAAAGAATAAAAAAATCATTTATTCCGGTATTGGTAACATTACTACCAGAATATTTGGGAGAAATAACAGGAAATTTATACCGAAGGATGGAATTATCGGGTACAATATTCCCCGCCCGGTTGAACGGTCTTCATTTCTGGAGCCGGGCGATGTGCTGGTTATGTACTCTGACGGAGTGCATGAAAGCTTCGATTTACTGGAATGTCCTGGATTGTTAAATAACAACACAGAAAGGATAGTAAACACTTTACTTGAAAAATTTTCTAAAAACAGTGATGACGCGTCATTATTAGCATTGAAGGTATTGTAATGAGAAAGGTAGGCAGTTGTATAGTTAATGATACGAATTGTTTAAATTCTTTCAGAAAGAAAATTATCATACTTTCTGAGAAGCTCGGTATAAAAAAATATATTTTATCACGACTGGCCTGTGTATTATCAGAAATAGGGAGAAATCAGTTATTAAATGGAAAAGGGGCCGAAATTGAGTGTCTGCTGGAGACAGAATCAGCAACACCTTTTATCAGGTTCATTTTTCATTGCACCGCTGAACCGGGGGATATGACCAGATTTTTTCATGGGTTTTTCGACTCATGGCAGCGTGAGGTTACCAGCGCAGGAAAACTTGTTCTTTCGGCCACTTTGGGACTCCCTGAAAATGCAAAAAATATCACATGCGAAAAAATTGATGAAATTGTTGAAACATTTCAGGCTCCATCGCGGGAAGAATTGTTTAACACGATTAAAGAAAAAAATGCCGAACTTGAGCGCAACACCACCGAACTTAAAGAGGCAAAAAATATAGCGGATGATGCCACAAAAGCAAAAAGTCAGTTTCTGGCGACGATGTCACATGAAATAAGAACCCCGATGAACGCTATTATAGGGTTAACAGATCTTGCCCTTGATACTCAACTGAATGACAAACAAAGAGATTACCTGATAAAAATTGAGCGTTCGGCCCAGGCTCTCCTCGGAATAATTAATGACATACTCGATTTCTCAAAAATTGAGGCGGGAAAACTGCACATAGAAAATATAAACTTTGATCTTGAAAATGTGCTTAATACTGTAACTAATTTAAATTCCCAGAAAGCGCAGAATAAGGGGCTTGAATTTTCAATCCTCGCTCATCCCGATGTGCCCCGTTTTATGGTGGGTGATCCGCTGCGAATCGGACAGATAATAACAAATTTTTGCAGCAACGCGGTAAAATTCACCGAACGCGGCGATGTTATTGTTGAAGTATGCCTGGAAAATAAAATAAGTGAAAAGGAAGTTGACCTGAGATTCGCTGTAAAAGATACAGGAATCGGACTTAACAGTGAACAACAGACAAAGATGTTTCAGGAGTTCAGCCAGGCTGACAGCTCGACTACCAGAAAATTCGGGGGCACTGGTCTTGGACTCGCGATCAGCCAGCGGCTTGCCCGGCTGATGGGAGGAAACACTGGTGTGGAAAGTGTCTATGGAGAGGGCAGCATTTTTTATTTCACCGGGCGTTTTCACATACAGGAAAATATTGAGGAACCGGATTATACTTTTCCGGATGACTTAAAAAATCTCAAAATACTCGCCTGTGATGATAATGATACAGCGAGAATGGTGCTGAAAGAAGCGCTGGAACAATTTGAAATCGACTTCAAGGTTGTCGGTTCCGGGTATGAAGTTTTTTCAGAGCTTCAGAAATGCGAATATGATATCCTGCTGATCGACTGGCTGATGCCGGGAATGGATGGACTTGAAACTGTAAAAAAAATAAAAGAGGACCCGAATTATTCCGAAATGAAAATTATCATGATAACCGCTTTCGGAAAAGAGGTTATTGCGAAAGAAGCGAGAAATATCGGCATCAATATGTTTATTACAAAACCATTCACATTTTCTGAGCTATTCAACCGGATAATGGAACTTTGCGGCGAAAGCGCCCTGGTTCGCCGTGAAAATGGAATTAAGGGGAATAAATATCGCAAAGCGTTAAAAAAAATTCGGGGAGCGAGGATTCTGCTGGTTGAAGATAATGAAATAAATCAGCAGGTGGCATGTGAAATTCTCAGGCGTGAAGGTCTGAGCGTGGATGTTGCCAATAATGGTGAAGAAGGTTATAAAATGGTTGGTAAATCGGGGGTTCCTTCCTGCTATGATCTGGCTCTGATCGATATTCAGATGCCTGTTATGGATGGCTACCAATCGACCCGGGAAATAAGGAAAATGAAAGAATATGACAACCTTCCTGTTGTTGCTATGACTGCTGACGCGATGGTCGGTGTAAAGGAAAAATGCCTTGAAGCGGGTATGCAGGATTTTGTTACAAAGCCGATTGACCCGGTCAAACTTTTCAGCGCCCTTGTAAAGTGGATCCCTGAAAAGAAAAAATTTGCCGAAGAAGAGAAAGAAATTCCCGATGAAAATGAAAATATTGTAGTGCCCGCGATTGAGGGAATAAATATTTCAGAAGCGCTTTTAAGAATGGGAGGGAATAAAAAACTTCTTCTGAATTTATTGAAAAAATTCCATCTTAATTATTCCGATTTTAGCGAACAGGTAAATAAAGCGATAGAGAATAAAGATTTTGAACTTGCCCGGCGGCTTGTTCACACACTCAAAGGTGTGTCCGGTAATCTCGGCGCGGAAGAATTGCATAACAATGTAAAAAAACTTGAAAAAGATATTAAGGAAACAAATGGGAAAAATTTCAACTCCCTGGTTAAAATTGTATCTGAAAATCTTAAAACACTACTTGATTCTATTCGCGCTAATCTTTGTGGAAAAACCCTCGACTGCACTAAAAAAAGTTTGACATTGGAAGAGATCAGCAAAAAACTGGATGAGCTGAAAACCAAACTTGAGGATTATGATACAGACGCAATGCAGATAGCGGAAGAGCTCGAAAAAGTCGAAAATATCGGACCGGAAATTCTGAAATTAAAAAAATACATATCAGATTACGATTTTGATGAAGCTCTGGCAGCTCTTGAAAAAATCACGATTAGCTGAAGTATCAATTATCAGTAAGATTCATGCAAGATGAGTGTCTGAGAAATCTTTTATACTCAGAACTCCTTACCTCTCGCAAAATGAAATCGCGGAAGTTCATCGCGAATTATCATATCCCAAGCTCTCAATATATACAGTTGTCTCTGTCGTCCCTGACGGGACTTTTTGTGATTGAATGTTACCTGTTTACCCCACAATGAATTGCGGGGCTATTTTCTGCTGTCCCTGGCGGGACTTTCTTCCAGACTTCTATCCCGCGATTTTATTTTGCGAATGAATCCATGTAAGTTATTGTTTTTTATAACCGGGATCAGGAGTTCTGATACAATAAATGTCCTCTCATGCATACGCGGTAAATTCACTATTTAATGAACGAAGGAGTCTTCTTTTTCCTTTTCAAAACGAAAGTATTTCTGTCCTCAATCAACCACTCAAATTCCTCTCCTTTTTCAATATTTACCGACTCCGCGATAGCGGCGGGAAAGTTTATGTAAAATGACTTATTTGTCGGTCGTTCGACTTTCTGGATTTTCACTGAATAACCCATATATGTTTCCTTTGCTTAAGGTGAATTCGAAATAAGAAACGTAAATTTAAAGGGGGAAATATAATAAATATTTTTCATTATCGTTATCTCGTCAGAGAGATAAGATGAGTGAAATGAGCGAAGTAAAAAAAATTGTGTGTTATCAGGTATACAATATTTCCAAAGGCGCGTTTATTATTTTCAGCGCCACAGAAAATGCTGCGGCGCTGAAAAAAAATAAAAATTGTGAGTTGCCCTTTCGGAAAATCATCTTAATCCAATTCGATAATTAATGCGGAATATGGTTTCAGGAGCAGTTTTTTATCCAGTTCAATTTTTTCCCCTGCCAATATATCATACCCATCTTTTGAATTTCCGGTCATTTCTTCAAAACGATCTAATGCGAGAAGTTTTTCAGCCTGGTTATTATTCAGTATTACCATCACTTTTTCATCTTTATTATATCTGAAAAATACATAAATCTCATCTTCCGGTCTGAAATGCCTCAGGCCTCCCGAATGAATCACCTCACTGTTTTTTCTCCAGCCGAGTAATTTTTTATTAAAATCGAGAGCTTCCTTTTCCCGGCCCGATAATCCCAACTGAGTGAAAACATTTTTTGAGTCTCCCGGCCAGCCGCCCGGAAAATCCTGCCTGACATACTGATCACCCATCCCCTCTTTATCTCCCGGAAGAATTATCTCATCGCCATAATAAAGCTGCGGAATACCGCGGGTAGTCATAATTAAAGCCATCAGCATTTTATATTTCCGGTAGTCTTCCCCCACAAATGTGAAGAACCGGTTTTTGTCATGATTGCTGGCGAATATCTTGTTCATGGCAGGTTTTTCGAATAAAAAATCGAGGGCAAGAGTTTTGTAAATTTCATTGATACTCTTTCCTTTGGTAAAACAATTCTCAAACGCTTTGTATAATGAAAAATCGGATACCGAAGGAAGTGAAACCCCGGGCGTATTAGCGCGCTCCCCTCTCTGCCAGTAAGATAACGATGCTGAATTATGAATCATAAGTTCACCCACTATATAAAAATCGGGATATTCATTCAGGACAGCATTTGCCCATTCAGCCATTCTGTCCCGGTCGGGATAAAAATAGGTATCCATCCTTATGCCGTCAAGGCCGGCGTATTCTATCCACCATATACTGTTTTGAATAAAATACCTGCCCAGAAATTCGTTTTGAAGATTCATATCGGGCATCATTTTGTCAAACCAGCCGCGCACCTGCAAATTATAATCATATTCCGAAGCATAAGGATCATATACAGCGTAATGGTTAAATGAGCTTTTAGTATAATTTTCAAACTGATTTATCCAGTCTCTGCTGGGCAGATCATTCATCCACCAGTGTTTACCGCCGCAATGATTAAAAACCATATCCTTCACAACTTTTAATCCTTTATCGTGAGCGGCTGAAACCCACTTCCTGTATGATTCATTTGTGCCATATCGTTTATCAATTTTATAAAAATCGGTAATAGCGTACCCATGAAAAGAATGACGGGGCATATTATTCTCCAGAACCGGATTTAACCATAGAGTTGTAATTCCCAATTCAGTAAAATAATCAAAATGTTCAGCAATCCCTTCGAGGTCGCCACCGTGACGTCCCCTCAGGTCTTCCCTGTTAAATTTATCGGGCATATCTTCGAATTCATCATTTGTATTATCACCATTCGCGAAACGGTCAGGCATAATCAGGTACATAACATCCGACGGGTCGAGTCCTTTCCGATCCGCCGAACCCGGTTCTCTTTTTTTAAGTGAATATAAGACACTTAAATTTTCTTCTCCCCTGCTGAATAAAATTTCGAAATCTCCCGGTTCACAACCGTCGCTTATGTAAAAATCTATGAAGAGATAATTCGGGCTGTCAACCTTATGATAACCTTCAAGCTGAACACCGGAATAATTAACCGAAGGCACATATTCACCAATTTTATCGGCATGAACAAGAAGCTGAAGTTTATTTTCCTTCATTCCCGTCCACCAGAATGGAGGTTCTATTTTTCCGGAAAAGTTTTCCGCGAAAATCAAATTAAAGCTTAATAAAATCAGCAGGGATATTAAAGTTGTCCGTTTCATTCACATCTCCATACATTTGTCAATAGTATTAAAACTCTTCCAAAATATTATTATTTTTCTTCCATGTCAAAGATAAAGGACAGAAATATTATTTTGAAGGACAGAAGACTGGTTTTATGCACAAAAGAATTCCTGTTAAGAGTAATCTCCTTAAAGTAAAATACCGATAGCCGGGTTTAACACAACCCTGCCCGGTAAATAACGAATACTATAAAATCACTCTCCCCCGCCTCGAAGCCAGGACAAAAATATAGTATTTTAGCTTTAATGCGTAATTTAGTGTCCCCCCTTAATTTCAGAACTCCTTACCTCTCGCAAAATGAAATCACGGAATTTTTAGAAAATACCATAAGAAGTTGTTATCCATTTATTACGTAACAAGATTATTTTTTAGTCATAAATGATGTGTTATAAATCTAAAATTCTATTGATCTGAGTTTATCCGGGAGATTTCAAGGTATTTGATTATCCGGGGTGGTTTGTGAATCCTCTACAAGGATTTTGTCTTATGGTTTTAAAAATATTCTACAATAATTGGAACCTATACAAGGTTCTTTTTATTGCATTTGCCTTGTAGAGGCAGTAATTAGTGCGGAACGTCCCAATGGGGTAGAATATGATAGACAACCTTGAAAACATCTCTGTAGGAGATGCATAAAAAGACGTTCAAACTATATCATTATTAAAATACTACAATATTGATGTATTGGATCTAAACATTATCCGATAAGATAAAGAGATATCTGCCCAAGTTGTTTCCTTATCAAATTTTCTTCGTTTTTATTTTGCGAATGAATCCCTGTAAGTTATTGTTTTTTATTACCGGGATCAGGAGTTCTGAATCTGTGAAATCTGCGGCAAACTTTGCCTTTAAATTGTTCATTATTCATTATTAATTATTAATTATTAATTGTTATCTTGTTATTTTGCTCAGAATTTATGCTCCGTCAAAATATTTATAATCCGCGTTAAGTTATTAGTCCGATTATTTTTATTTTGGGGAGATAAAATCCGGAGTATTATTTGCAGCGAATTATAGATATTATTCTCGAAGACAAATCGAAACGAAAATATTTCCACATTGGCTACTGGCTGTTTGTGGTTTTATTTTTCGGTTTTTTCTGGGGAACAGATTATGGTGAATTCGGGAAATTCTATTTTTCCGAGGTTGTTCTTCTCCCGGTAAAAATGGGTGTGGTCTACCTTTTTCTTTATTTTCTTATTCCCCGTTTTCTTTTTAAGAAAAAATATTTTCTCTTTCTCTCGCTGGGAATTCTCTCACTCGCCGCAGGCGGGGTGCTGTTGCGGACATTAAATTTTCTGGTTGTATTCCCCCTTTTCCCTCCCCCTGTCATTTATCCATTCCTGAATATTTATGAAATAATGCACCGGATTGTGGATATCAACACCCTTCTGATTATTCCCGCCGCGGGAAAAATACTCGTTACATGGAATGAGAATAAAAACAGGACAATAATTCTTGAGAAAGAAAAAATGGAAGCTGAACTTAGATATCTCCGTTCAAGAGTAAATCCCCATTTTCTCTTTAATTCGCTTAACAATATTTATTCTCTCGTACAAAAAAAATCGGAATCTGCCGGGGATATGATACTGAAACTTTCCGGGTTAATGAGGTACATGCTTCGCCAGACTGAATCAGATTATATCCCTATGTCAAAAGAAATTGAATTTATCAGCAGTTATATCGAGCTGGAAAAAATAAGGTTCAGTGAAGGAACGAAGATAAATTTTGAGGTTACCGGAGACCTCGCCGGAAAATATATCGCTCCATTAATTCTCCTTCCTTTTGTAGAAAACTGTTTCAAACATGTTCTTCCCGGTAATGTAAAAAACTCTTATATCGTGATAGCCATTGTTATATCGGACAAAGAACTGGTGCTGAGAACAAAAAACAGTTTTAATACTCAAAATCTAAAGAAAGCCGCAGGATTCGGCATCAAGAATGTAAAAAAACGGCTTGATATTCTTTATAACAGAATGTATTATCTTGAGATAAATAAAGGAAAAGAAGATTATTCAGTCAATTTGAAACTGGAACACAACAATGGGTAAAAATAGTATAGCGGATAATATCAGGTGTGCGATAGTTGATGATGAACCCCTCGCGCTGGATATACTTGAAAACTATATAGAAAGAATACCCGGGCTGGAACTCGCGGCGAGGTGCGGCAATGCTATTGACGCTTCAGAATCACTAAAAAGGGGCACTGTTGACCTGCTCTTTCTTGATATAAAAATGCCGGGGCTTTCAGGCATCGAACTGGTAAGAATATTTGATAATCTGCCCCCTGTTGTATTCACTACAGCCTATGAAGATTACGCGATAGAAGGTTATGAACTGAACATTTTTGACTATCTGTTAAAGCCGGTCGCTTTTGAACGATTCTTTAAAACCATAACACGTTTCAGGGAGTTGAAGCAAAAATCGGCTGACAAAAAAGAAAATACAACCGATAAACTGAAATTAAAATTATCGGGGAAGGTCCTTTTTCTCGAACCGGAAAAAATTCTTTTTCTGGAAAGCCGCAGGAATAACACAAGAATTGTGACCATTGATAAAGAATATATTTCACTGAATAACTTATCTGAAATTGAACAGCGGCTTCCGGCCGAAAAATTTATCAGAATTCACAGATCATTTATCGCAGCAGTTGATAAAATTGAAACCGTTGGCAAATTATCTATTGGAACAGGGAAATATGAACTGCCGGTGGGTAAAAAATATTTTGACAAAATTGCTTTTCTTTTAGATCAGTTAGAGGAATAACCTTCCATGCCCGCTAATTAAGGGGAAGATAAAAACAGAATATGGTGCCTTTGTCGGGGGAACTCTTTACATCAATATTTCCCCCTATCTTTTCGATATAACTTTTACATAATATTAGTCCAAGTCCGGTGCCTGTCTCCATACCGGTGCCCGATTTTGAAAAATGTTTATCGAGCTGAAAAAGCATCGATAATTCTTCACTATTCATACCGATACCATCATCCTCAACACATATCTTACACCTGTTATTTTCTATCGCGGCTGAAACTTTAACTTTCCCGCCTTCATCTGTAAACTTAAGTGAATTGCTTATAAGGTTCCTTAAAATGGAATTAAGAATGGTTTTATCGGCGACAATTGATAACCCCGCTTCAACATTGGAAGTCAATTCAATTTTTTTATTTGACGCTATCTGGCCGAAAAGAATAAATATATTATCAACTTCATTTTTTAATTGAATCGATTCAGGTTCCGGTTTCACTTTTCCTATCTGAAGCGCAGACCAGGCAAGCAGGTTTTCTATTAGTTTGTACAAGCTGTTGGTGGTTTCAAACATCGATTCAGTATAAGCTCTGATTTCATCTTCCGAAAGATTATCAAATTCATCATGCAGATATCGGGCGAATCCCATCAATGAATTGAAAGGGCTTTTAAGATCATGAGATATAATTGAGAACAGTTTATCCTTATCGGCATTAAGTTTTATCAGGTCCTCTTCCGATTTTTTTAACTCCTCATTTTTTACTTCCAGAAGTTTTTTCTGTTCGGCTGATTTTTCATTCATCCGGTTTTTCTCCCTCAACCGGAAATATACGGTAAGGGCGAGCAGCAAAGTAAGAATTATACCCGTTATAAGTGAATTCCTTAATGCCGCGGCATTATCGAGCCTCAGCTCCTGAACAAGGTTTTTCTGTTTTAACAGCTCATTTTCTGTCTTTTGTTTATCAACTTCATATTCTATTTCAAGCACGGCTATTCTGTGAGCGGCGTCCAAATTAAAAATGCTGTCTTTCAGCGATGTGTAATTCTGAAAATAGCCGAGCGCTTTGCTTTTATTATTCTTTTTTAATTCAATTTTGTAAAAGTTGTAATAAATATTTTGTAACGACAGCCGGCGATGTTTCATTCTCGCGACTTTTTCAGCTCTTCCGAGATAATTAAGAGCTTTATTATAATGCTTCAGTTCGGTTTCAGCCTCGGCCAGACTTATAAGTACAAGGTCCAAACCATTCAGATCATCAATTTCTTCCTTTATTTTCAAAGCCCTGAGAAGATAAGTCCTCGATATCTCAGGTTCACCCTTTTTTAAATGTATTTTCCCTATTACATTAAGCTCATCGGCCAGAACAGTAGGGATGGCCTGCAATTCACGAAACCGGAGAGCTTCCCGCGCATAATAAAGCGCCAAATCAAAATCCCCCTCTTCGGCATATAATTCCGCCAGAGTGGATGCACAAATGGATATGCCGATTTTTTTATCATCGGGCCTGGAATCACTTATTTTTTTATAAATATTGTAGGATTCTTTTATATTTGTAATTCCTTTATCAAATTGCCCCAGTTTCCCGTAAAGATTCCCAATGCTGTAATATGACCAGGCTCTGCCTTCTTCCCAATCATCCTTTTCGTAATATCTTAAACCCTCGAGAAAATACTCAATAGATTTTTCATATTCTGAAAAAGATCTGTATAGAGTTCCCAAACTTGTATTTACAGCTCCCAGTCCCCTTATATGACCAAGCTTTTCATTGATTGTCAGCGCTTCGGTAAAACAGGCCACAGCGCCGGGGTAATCACTTTCTGTTTTATAAACGATACCCTGTCTGTTAAGCGCTTTTGCCAGCAGGGAGTCCATACCCAACTCTCTTCCAATCTCTATTGATCTGGCAAACCACTGTTTAGCGGAATCATAATATGTTTTGAATGAAAATCCGAAACCAACATTATATGCCGCCTGCGCTTCCCTCCTTTTATCACCAATTTCTCTGGCCAGAAAAAAAGCCTTTTTGCCATAATCTATTGTTTTATCAAAATCGGTTCTTTTAAATGAATTGGAAAGCCTGATCAGACTTACGAGGCTGTCCCTGTTTTCATTATACTGTTTTGATGTTTCAGCTAATACCGAACCTGAGATTTGAACAACGCACAGAAAAACAATAAGAAATGCATTTATATATATCTTATTTTTATTAAAAGCCATAAACAAAGATTGTGGATGTTTCTTATTAAAATAAGGAAAAAGTAAACAAATAGCACATTTTTCACCAGTTTCAATATTCACAATCGAATTAATTTATGAATACTTTACCATTGAAAGGCCCATAACAGGAAATTTATTATAATTTTCAGAATCACTTTAAGCCGGTCTGACAATAATTATAAAAATTGTCAGCATGAATTAGAAAGATATTCTTATAAGTTCCGCTAAAAGCAACCTGTAAAAGGAAACACCCTTTTTATCTTAAGCGCAGATAACCGCCGGACGCTGGATGTCAAAATAACAGCGATAGTAAAAATAAACAATACTTGATATTTTGCTTATTTGCCGTGGGAAAGCCCTTCTTATATAAATCGTTCCCTTTTCTGGAGATTAAGAAGCGCGAGAAGATTCATGACCACAACGGCTCCGGCTATATACATTCGGTTTAATGTGATGAGCTCGGCCCATACTCCGCTGCTTACAGAATCGGGATTTTCAAAGGGATTCAGGAAAATATTCCACTCACTTTCACTGAGGATCCCGCTGGAAATCCAGAATATTATACCGATAACAATTACAATAACCGCGGTGCCGCTTCCGCTTTTCGCCATCGTTGAAACCAGGAAAGCGAGCGATCCAAAAAAGAAAACAGGAAACATCAGTTGATAAACCATCTCCGTAATTTCTATCCGGTATAAAGCGACTGAGCTAAGCGCCGCGAAAAGAAGCATTATCAGACTTACAATTACATATATCATCACCAAACGGACCAGCCAAACTTTATAGCGGTAATTCGGGATCGAAAAGAGAATTTCAAGCATACCGGCATCTTCATCATTTTGTATTCCGAATGAAGCGGGATAAAAAATCATAAGCAACCCGGGGAAGAGCAAAATGTAATAAACCGAAGCTGAGCTTGAATCAGTTGTGGAAAAAAGATTAATAACCGCGATAAGCACAAAAAAGAGGAAAGAGGCTCCGAAGAAATAGATAAATTTATTGGCAAAAATAATCTTCACATTATAATAGACCGTCTTCAAAAATAAATCGGCGGCTAATGACATTCTATTTTTGCCCGCTTGAAATCTGTTTTCATTTTTCATTATTTCCCCTCTCGCTGTAATTTTTCGACTGCCGCTGTAAATATAAATAAGCGTCCTCGAGGGATGGAGAAACCTCAATAGCGTCGGCGACTGGTTTGGCATCCGCCAGGCACCTGACCCTTATTTTATCCTTATCTCTCATATGATGGATTATTCTGTAGTTTTTATTCACTTCTCCAAATTCTTTCGGATCAATGGTAAAATACCAGATACGACCCTGCGCGAGTTCTGTCATTTTTCTCGGTTCTCCAAGATATCGCAGCTCTCCCTTTTGAAGCACTGCCACCTTGTTGCACGAACTCGCTATATCCTCAATGATATGAGTGGAGAATATCACAATTCTTTCACGGCTTAATTCCACCAGAAGATTCCTGAACCGGATTCTTTCTCTCGGATCAAGCCCCGCTGTCGGTTCATCAACCACAAGAATTCGGGGCAGATGCAGCAATATCTGGGCAATCCCTATCCTCTGCTTCATGCCGCCCGAAAATGAGGAAATTTTCCTGTTGCTGTTTTCCTCCATGTGAACTGCTTCAAGAACCCGTTTAACTCTTTTATCTCTTTCACGGCTGTCAAAAATATTTTTCAAAATTGCCTGGTAATTTAAAAATTCTTTCGCCGTCATATTTTCATACATTCCGAATTCCTGCGGAAGATAACCAATCAGTCCCTGCAGCTCTTCTCTTTTTTCATTGGCGTCCACACCGTTAAAATATACCTTCCCATAAGTCTGCTCAAGAATGCCGCAGATAATTCTCATTAAAGTTGTTTTACCCGCGCCGTTAGGACCCAGCAGCCCGAACATGCCGCTGCCGATCTCAAGATCGACACCTTTAAGCGCTTTAAAGGGTTTTCTCTTCTTTCCGATATAAGGAATAGAATTAGCGAATGAGTAAAAACTTTTACGCAGGCCTGACAAAAATCCTTTAATTTTATTTATGTAAAGAGGATCATCCGAAAGAATATTATTGGTTCTGCGCAATAAAATTATCGAGTGCCAGATCAGGCCGGTTATCACAGCTCCAGCCACAGCCCCGGTTTTAATACTGTAAATGACTAATATTGTAACCGGACCGGCAAAATACCATACTGATTTAACATATCTCCAAAGTTTCCCCTTTGTCGTTTTTTCAAGGGAGGAAAACATATAATTTATGATCAGGTAAAACACAATTGTAAATAGCAGTATCCAGAAACTGCTTTCCAGATAAATCCAGGTAAACCAGAAAACAAATGCTACCAGGGGAAGCTGCCAGACAAGTTCGCGAAAGAAATCACTTATTGTTTTTTCATTCCTTTTTTCAGCGCCGGAGATATTATTCCATTCTGTGGTAAATTTTCCACCTTTGTCATAAACTTTATATATGTTCTGAATTTTAATGGTAATCTCTTCATTCTCATCAAAAAGTTTTTCATTCGCGCTTCTCAGGCTCTCAATGGAAAACCAGGTTAATGACGGAATGGCAAAAAGAATTAAAAAGAGATCGGCCATCTGCCAGACAAAACTCTCTACTCCAAAATATATTAATAAAGTGCCGGCGGTAAAAACAGCTATCTGCGAAAGCTGAACAACCGGAGAAAGACTTCTGAACCATTTCAGGAACTGCTCGGTTCCTGAATACATCGCCGGAATAAATATCAACGTAAAGAGGGAGCTCAATGAAAGTCCTCCGATTACCGTTACCGCGAAAGGAACACCTATAATCGAAACATACTCGGCTTTTCCGAGAGAGAGAGGAATAAGGGCGACAATTGTAGTGATCGCGGTTATTAAAATCGGCCTTACCCTGGCGATTCCCGCGGTCATTATTGAGCGAGACCTGTTATATCCTCTTTTCCGCAATATTCGGGCATAATCTATCAGAATGATCCCGTTATTAACCACAATTCCAAGCAGTATAAGAAATCCGGTCAGGGAATTGGCGCTTAAAATGGAGTTATCTGTAAGTATTAGCCCCCAGAAAGAACCTATCGCCGCCAGTGGAATTGAAAACATCAGGACAAAAGGTATATATAATGATTCAAAAACGGAGGCGAGGATCATATAAATAAGAATAAATGCCGCGGCAATAAGGAAATAAAAATCTTCCAGTTCGGTTTCATCATGAATTACCTCAACAGCTATGCCCGCGGGAAGAGGAATACTCTCTATCAACTCATCAATTTGGTATCTCGCGTCTTCCAGAAGAGTTTTTGAATCATTTATCTCCGATTCAAATGAGTAGCTTACCTCAATCTGCTTTTCCTGGTTCACACGATTTATTGATGATAAACCGGCAGAATAGATGATCCTGCTGAAAGTTTCAAGATCATGCACATTTCCGGAATCACTTGAAATATCAAGGTTTTTCAGGTCATAAATGTTCCGTTCCTGTTCCAGACCCGAACTATCGGTCCGGACAATAATATCATATTCATCCGTTCCCTTTTTCAGTACCGAACCGGTTTCAAACTCATTCCTGAAAGTATTCAGTTCCGAAGCTACCGAAGAGAGCCTGATATTATAATCGGTCATCAATCGCTGATCGAAATATAAGTGCATCTCGGGGCGATTATCCGCGACATTAAGTCCCGAATTCCGGATAATAGACATATCCTCCAGGTAATATTTGATATCATCGGCAAGTTTCCGCATTCTCGCGAAATCGGTTCCCTTAATAACAATTTTTTCCTGGTTGCTTCCAATTCCGAGCATTCTTGCGAAACCGGCTCCGGGGTTTCCCCCGCCGCCGCCCCTGTACTTATCACTCGACTGCGGTTCATCGAAACTTATTTCGGGCGCTGAGGATCTTTTTGCCCTGTCATAAAGATCAGATTTTATTTCGGCCAGAGATCGTCCGGCAATATCAGCGAAATCTTCTTTAAGCATAACCTTTACTGTCGCTTCACCCTCATAAACCTGGCTGATTATATCCCCCGCCTCTTCAATTCCTTCAATTCTTTTTTCAATATCAAGAGCTGTTTCATTGGTATTCTCAAGTGTCGCTCCTTTTTCCATTGTCAGGTATAATGTAAGCTCCCCCGATTCCGGTTCGGTTGCGTTATCAATACTCACCGCCAGGGAAATGAACACACTGGCAAAAAAGAATATTACGGCAAAGATCATAACGGCGACTGGTTTTCGCATTGAAAACTTCAAAAAGAGAAGGTAATATCTTATAAGCCTGTTCTCAGGAGAAACCTTTTGAAATATACCGCTATTTCCCCCTTTAAACCTTCTCAGGAAAAAATATGTGGCCGCGGGAATCAGCATAACAGCAACCAAAAGGGATATCAGAAGTGTGGAAATAATCGAAACACCAATCTGGTAACCAAGCAGACTTATCATGAAGTTGGATGAAAAGGCGAAAGGTAAAAAGACGGTCACTGTTGTAAGCGTCGCCGCCGCTATAGACCTTACAACCTCTCCTGTTCCCTGCACAACGGAATCCCTTTCATTTTTACCGGAGGAGGCAAGCCGGTAAATATTTTCCAATACAACAACACTGTTATCCAGAAGCATCCCGATAGCGAGAGCCATACCAATAAGAGTGAGGCTGTTAATGGTGACGCCGTAATAGTAGAAAAAGTTGAATGCCGAGTATACCGAAACCGGCACAGTTAAGGCAATTGTAAACACAAGTCTGAAATTATTAAGGAAAAACCACAATACCAGCACAGCGAGAAATCCCCCTGTAAGCGCCAGTTCAATTATCAGATCAATATTTTTGCTGATCTCTTCAGCAGAGCTGAACTGTACAACAATCTCAATATCTTTCGTTTTGAGTTCATCATTCAGCTCATCAATTTTTTCAAGCGACCGTTCATAGATATCGAGCAGGTTGGCCCTTGATTCTTTAACCAGAACACCGGTTACCGACTCTTTGCCATTTATTCTGCTAAAGGAGCTTTCCTCCCTGCTGCCAAGAGAAATTTCGGCAATATTCTTAAGATATACCGGCCCCTCATCCTGAATAATGATATTTTCCAGATCGCTGAGTTGAGTATATTCCGCGTTTACATTGACAAAAAGTCTTTTTTTATCTTTTATTACACTTCCGACAAATGTTTTCGCGTTGTCACCTCCCGCGATCCGGCTTCTAATTTCGGCAGTAGTAATTCCCAGCGCTTCCATTCTGTCGGTATCCAAATCAACCAGAACTGATTTTGATTTTCCACCGTAAATTTCAACATTTGATATTCCGTCGATATTTTCCAGTTCCGGCTGTATCTCGGTATCGGCGATATACCTGACTCTGTCTGTTCCGCCGCTCCCCCTTATCTGGAAATTCATGAAGTTATTGGTCAGCACTTCCGAATCAAACTTGAATACCATAACGTTAAATTCCTCGGGAAGTGTGCTCCTGACAGTCTCAATTTTTTCCGTAAGCTTCAGATAAGCATATTTAAGATCGGTATTTTCCCGGTAATATACCCTGATCGATCCTCTTCGCAGGTTGATAAAAGATTCAATTTTTTCAATTCCTTCAAGAGTCCCGATGGCTCCTTCAACAGGAATGACAGCCTTATTTTCCATATACTCGGGATTTACCTCCTGAAGCGGCATAATTTCAACGAAAAGGAAGGGAAGTTCTGCCTCGGGATATAGTTCAACCTTCAGCTTATCATAGGAAATAACACCCAGAAATGTGAGCGCTATAAAGAGCATGAAGATAAATATTTTTCGGTTGATCACAAATTTCATCATAGATAAGATAATCTCACATCCTGTTGGCAGATAGTCTGGATTTCCAGTTTTCAAAAATGTAATAAAGAGCCGGGATTACTATAAGAGTCAGAATGGTGGATGTAACAAGTCCGCCAATCACAGCGAGGGCCATTGGAGAACGTAGCGCTGCTCCTTCCCCAAAGCCAATAGTAAGGGGCAGAAGGGCCAGAATAGTTGTAATACTTGTCATTATTATCGGCCTGATTCTTTTAGAACCTGCTTCAATCACCGCGTCATCCAGTTTGGCCCCTTCTTTCCTGAGCTGGTTAATCGCGTCAACCAGAACAATGGAATCATTAACAGCTATTCCCGCGAGCATGATAATTCCGATATATGCCATGATATCAAATGAACGGCCCAAAATAAAAAAGAGGAAAACCGTTCCGGCCGCGGCCAGCGGCAGTGAAAGCATGATAGTAAAGGGATGGAGAAGCGATTCAAATTGTGAAGCGAGAACCATATAAACGAGAATGATGGAGAGAATAAGAGCGAATGAGAGGTCCGCCATCGATTCGGCTCTCTTCTCCTCTTCACCTGTAAACCTTATTTTATAATCCTGCGGTATATCAAGCCGCGCAACATCGGCGCGAAGCCGGCTGATCACTTTGTCCAGCGGTATTCCACCGCTAATATCGGCGGTAATAATTCCGTTCCTCGTCTGATCATCACGATATATTTCACCGGGAGAGTTTATTACATTTATACTTGCCACCTGGTCGAGCCTGACCAGCCTGCCGCCGACATTTATTTTAATTTTCCTGAATTCATTAAGAGACATTTCCGGCAGCCTGATCGTAATGTCCTTCAGTTCTCCTTCGTGATCCCATTCCCCCGCCTCTTTTCCCGAAAGCTGGTTTTTTAATTGAGCGGAAAGATCGGAAACACTGATATTATACATTCCCGCCCTGATGTTATCAAGGACCACCTCAACCTCGGGCGATGTCGACTGGAAGCTGTTTTCCACATTGGTCAGGTTGTCATTTTTTAACATTATATCAAAAACTTTGCCGCTTAAATCCTGTAATACGTCAAGGTCTTTTCCTCTAATCTCAACTTCAACCGGGGATTCGGAGGAACCGATCATATTATTAAGGGCGGATTCACTTCCAGAAAACTGAAATTCGACACCTTCGTAACCGGAAAGATAATTTCTCAGGAACTCGAGCAGCGCGTCTGCTTTTGTCAGATCACCCGTGTTTACTTTAATCCAGCCGCTGTTTTCATCCTCGAAAGGGGAGTTTTCATCACCGCTGATTGTCGTCGAAGGACCGGTATGGCTGTAAATTAAAACCGAGTCGCCGGCAGACTGCCTGATTATACTTTCCAGACCTTCGGTAAATTTTTCAGTCGTATTCAAATCTGTGCCCGCCTCAAGCGAATAGTTCAGCTTAAATGAATCAGCGCGGCTTTTGGGTAAAAAGTCACTCCCGATAAAACCAAGCATTATATAAGTAAGAATCATTATCAGGGCTGTAATCAGCAGCACTGTCCCTCTCTTTTTTATTACGATCTTTAAAAAAGATTCATACCATGGAAAAGAAACCGCTTCACTTTTACCCGATGATTTCTTTTTCTTAAGAAACCTGCTGCTTAATACAGGTATTAAAAGCAGCGCGGCGAAAAGAGATGAAATAAGTGAAAAGGCTACAGTCCAGGCCTGGTCCCTGAATAATTCACCCGAAGAACCATGTATGTAAACAATAGGAAGAAATACAACAATGGTAGTGACGGTAGCGGCGGTAATCGCTCCCCCCACCTGTGAAGTTCCGGTTATCGCTGCCTGGCGGATATCCATTCCCGACTCAATATTCCGGATAATATTTTCAACGACAACAATAGCGTTATCAACCAGCATACCAGCCCCGAGGGCAAGACCTCCGAGTGTCATAATGTTTAAAGTCAGGCCATTAAAATACATCAGGTTAAAAGTGGCGACCACAGATACCGGAATCGCGACACAAATTATAAGTGTTGTCCCCAGGCGGCGCAAAAACACAAATAAAATAATTACAGCGAGAATAATTCCGATTATGGCAGTCTCCTGCACCTCCCCGATAGCTGAAGAAATAAAATCGCTCTGGTTATCCACAACAATAAAATTATAACCGGGCAGCGCCTTTTTAATAATCTCCAGTTCACCGTTAAGTTCCTCTACCGCTTTAACGGTGTTGTACCTGGTTTCTTTATATATTGAAAGCCCGATGCATCTCTTCCCATCAATTCTTGTGATATTAACAGGGTCTTTATTTTCCATTGATATATCAGCGACATCGGAAAGGAGAACAGGCACATGATCACTTACATTCCCATCGGCAATGGTTTTCTGGCGATAAGCGACGATTGTATTTTTAAAATCATCGATCGATTGAAGAACGCTTACTCCCTTGATAACATATTGTTTCCCCATTTCGGTTATAGTGCCGCCCGATACTCCGGAATTCAAAGCGGATATTCTTGAAGCTATTACATCCTGGGTTAATCCGAAAGCCTCCAGTCTTTCAGGATCGGTGCTTATTATCACCTCATTTTCCTCGTATCCCGATATGCCGACATCGGCAATTCCTTCCAGCCTTACAATCTCATTCCTTATATAATTCTCGGCGGTCATCCGAAGATCATTCATATCGGTTATATTATCATGGCTGAAAGCGATAAGCATAACCGGATCGGAATTGGGATCATACTGAGAGAGGGAAAGCTGCTCAATATCGCTGTTCTGTGTATAATTTGTTACGGTTTTCTGAAGATCGAGAAAAGCTTCATCCATATCTGTTTCCCAGGAATATTCCACCGTGATTCTCGCGGAGCCTACCTTTGACACAGATGAAACACCGGTTACTCCTTTTTGTGAAGCTGCCAGCGATTCGAGTCTTTCAACGTAGGAGTTCTCAATTTCTTCAGGGGGTTTTTCACCCGCTTCAAGTTCTATATATATCCGGGGATTATTCAGCTCCGGGAAAAGATCGGTGCCGAGCCTCGAAAATGAGATGATCCCCAGGAGGATCACAGCCAGGGCAATCATCATCATCGTAACCGGATAACGGACCGAAAATTCAGCTATTTTTTTCATATCAGACTAAATCCTTATTTTATAACTTTAACCTTCGATCTGTTGCGCAGCGATTCAAATCCCTTAACAATGAGCCTTTGTCCCTCTTTCAGTCCCGAGAGAACTTCAGCTTCGTCAGAGTTTTCCAGCCCTGTAGTGATTATTTTCTCAACAGCAAAGTTTTTATCAACAATATATACTGTCCTTCCCCTCTGCCTCGATTGAATAACCTCCTTGGGTATAACTATCATATTCTCCTTTTCCGATGAAATTATATCTGCCTTTACGAACATTCCGGGCAGCAGAACAAGCTTCGGATTATCGACGGTTACTGAAACTTTAAATGTCCTTGTATCGGAATCAATCGAAGGAAAAACCTTTTCGAGAACTCCGGTTAATGTATCATCAGGCAGGGAATAATTTGTTACAACGATATCCATATTCCCCTTTACATTTTTATATTCGGTCTCCGGCAGGCTAAGTTCCATATAAAGTTTGCCGTAATCCATAATCTCGGCGACAACCTGTGATGATTCCACCTTCACACCTTCGGTAAAATAGGGAAGATCAACAATAACACCGCTGAAAGGAGCTTTAATATTCATTTTATCCAGTTGAATAACGGCCTGCTCGTAACTGTATTTCGCGTTGATAAATTCTATTTCCGAATTTTTCAGCTCGCGGTATGTAACGCCCCCTTTTTCGTAAAGTGATTTTTGTTTCTCAAATTCATTTTCCGAAATTTCCATATTCAGTTTTTTAGCTTCGATCTGGATATTATTTTCATATTCCTGATCTTCAATCCGGATAATTACTTCACCTTTATTCACTTTATCCCCGGCCGCGAACTTACGGCCTGTCCGGGGATTGATTTTCAGGTTGTATTCTCCCGACATTTCCAGCTTGAGAGCAACCTCTTTGGCGGCATAAACGGTTCCGGTGGAATTAATATATTCCCTTATATTTTTCCTGGCAATCTCTTCAACCGATACAGGAATAGCTATCTGGGTGGAAAGGTCCGTGTTCCCTTCATCGCAGCCCCAAAAAAGAATGACCGGAAACATCAGTAATAAAGTCAGCAGAATTTTATTGGAAGGCATTTTTATTTCTCCTTTTTAAATTCCGGAATTACCGGGGTATTATTTTCGTAATCAAAGAGTGTCTGGATTTTCATATTAAGCAGCTCAATTTTATAATTTATCAGAGCGTCAATCAGACTGAGTTTTTTTTCTGAAAGCTGTGTCTGGTACATATTCAGGTCAAGAGATGTAAGATCACCGTTTTTATAACGTTCCAGATTAATTTCGTAAGTAAGTTTCGCGTTTTTTTCATTTTGTTTCGCTATCTCAATCTGGTTTTCAAGATTCAGCAGACTTCTGTAGGTTTTTCTTACGCCGAGAACAATATTATTCTTTTCATTTTCCAGGTCCAGTTTGCTGATCTTCCATGTAGACTGCGCGGCTTTATCAAGAGCATCCTGTCTGCCCCAGTCAAAGATCGGGATATCCAGCGAAAGAGATATCTGCTGGTTTTCGGTTGGTTCATTATACATATTGGCGAGTTTCTCATCGGTGCCAATCAGACCAAGCGAAAGAGTCAGGTCCCCCTTGAACTCATTTTCACTTCCGGTTTTAATAATCTCAAATTGTGAATTCTCAATATCTATTTCCCGCTGCCTTATTTCCATCCTGCTGCTGATTCCATATTCGATTGCCCCGGCCAGCTCAACTACCACCGGATTATCGGAGATATCGGCTGTTATGGTAATTTCTTCGGTTATACTTATGCCAAGCAGCAATTTAAATTCATCAAGCGCGTTATCGAGTGTAACCTTCTGGTTTTCATATTCCGACCGGCTCGAGGCGAGGTTCAGCTCAGCCTGGTAAAGTTCCTCCATTGCTGCGAGGCCTGCGTCGACTTTGTTTTTGATAATATCATAGCTGATTTTCTGATTATTATATTCCTCTTTACTGATTTCAAGGTTCATCTGCTGTCTGAAGACAGTAAAAAAGCTGCTCGCTACATCCTTTTCGAGAGAAAGAAGCTGCATTGAATAACCAAGCATTGTATTTTCAAGATCAAGCTCCAGCTCCCTGAATTCCATTTCGGTCCGGTTATAAGTAAAAAGAGGCTGAGTATAACTTAGGTAAAGATTGTTATTAAAAGTTTTAGAATCGCTGTTGTTATATTCACTCTTCACACTCTGCCACATAAAGCGGTCCCTGAGCGCGAGCGTGCCATCGGTCCATCTGATGGGCTGAGTGATGCTGAAAATACCGGAAGACTGGAAAGTCTCGGTTGTGTTATAAATAGAAAAAAGGTTATTAAATTCCCTGTCCTTAAGGTAGTTAACCGGATTAAGTGAAAGACTGAACTGCGATTTCTGTGAAGCTTCCTGCGCTTTCAGCATTTCCCTGCTTCGTTCCAGGCGCAGTCTCGATTCCCTTATCGAAGGACTGTTTTCACTCGCGTAATCTATAGATTTACTTAAAGTGAGAACTTCCTGCCCCATTAATAAGCTGTTTAATGCCAGAATCATCAACAGTATTAACAAATAGTTAGTTAACCGGTAATTTTTCATATATATTCCTGCTTTTTACTGCTTTACAAATTTAACCGCGTCGGCAATTACCGCCCGGCCTTCCGATTTGTTGGTTATTTCAATTAATGCCTCACCGGCTGAAAAATAAAAACTTCCGAGGAAATTCCACCCCTGTTCGGCATTTTCCATTTCCAGAACAGCCTCATCATTGCCGTCATCGTGATGGACAATATAATGATACTGCTCATTCGAAGAAGACCTGTGTCTGCGGGGTCCCATCCTGCTTTTCGTAACATAAACATATACATCATAATATCCGTCATTTACAATCTGTCCCTTCCAGGAGGCTTTAATTGAGCCGTCTCCCGCGCGGGTATAATGAGCAGAACGAATAGTCTCCCCGTAAAATCCCACCTGGGTAGTCAAAGTCCATCGTGAGGGAGGGTCGAATATATTCATTCCGCTGTATTTCTGCTCTTCTTCAGGCTCAATATTCAGAAGTTCCTTTAAAAAACTTCTCCCTTCCGACTTGCCGGCAAAAAATCCGGGGTCCTCATTATCCACGATAATAACATTTTCATCAGGCGGATCCGGTTTATAATCTGTAAGTTCAATCCCTTTAACGGGAGTCTTGTCTTTTTCCAGTTCAAATTTCTCAAATGAATGAGTGATCGCGGATGGAAGATTGGCGGAAATTAATGTATTTATAGTAGCGAGGCCGGGCAGTTCATCAAGAATAAAAGCGGCTCTCGCTTTTTTACCGGGAGGGATTTCAACAATCTCGGTCGCCAGTTGCTCCGGCGCTCCTCCTCTTCGCCGGAATCCTCTGCCGCCTCCGAACTGCTCACGGAATGAAACACTTACCAGACCAGGCTCATCAGTTATATTTGATATGCTCATCAGCACCTGGTACCTGCTCCTGTTGCCATCAATAACCTGGTAACCTTCAATTTCATCAATCCTGTAGGCGGGTAGTTTTTTCTGATTTGCCCAGTTATCCATAGAACTTATCAGATCATATCCGAATCTTTTTTGCAATTTGTCATTAAACTCCCTGAAACCTGTAATTTTATATCTTTCCTCCATCAGCATATTTCTTAGAAATGCCCTGAATTTTGTCTCATCTATCTCCTCCTGAATTTTTTTGAAAAGATAATCTCCTTTCACCCTTAATATACTCCCGAGAAGATCCCGGTGCTCTGAATCTGTGATCAGTTCATTCAGGCTCTGTTCCATCAGCTTTTGGTTCGCTCTCTCCTCGGTGGTTAACCCCCGAAAGTTCCTGCGGAAAAATGCTCCGGGATCCTCCGGTTCTTTATTCAGATAAGATTCCATCGCGAAGTTTATTATAGGCCACTCGGAGGAATAGATATTATTAATAAAGGTATAATAATTTGGATAAACCGACCAGGGGCTTCCCGAATTATCATCCTCACCCCTGATGCGGGAGGAAAATCCAAAACCAGACTGAACATTTGTAATAGTAGTTGATACAAACCTGACAAATAATCTGCTCTGTTTTTCCTCATCGGTAAGGGCTTCTTCTGAATTGCTGCCACGGCGCTCATCCCAGCTTTGCATTCTTTTAAAATCGGCTTCATCAATAAAAAGGGCGTTTTCAGGCAGCAAAGTTATCTGCGGCTGAACTTCCTCACGGGCCGAGCTCCAGGTTCTTCCCCACGACTTAAACTGCAGCGGCGCTTCGACAAGCTCCATTTTTTTAAACGGATAATCAATATTTATATTTGATTCGTAATCATTTTTCAGTTCTTTTATAAGAGCTTGCACAGTATCGGACAGATCTGGAAAATATTCCAGGAACCAGTTATGATCCGGGTGGAAAAACAGAGTGTAATCAACTGAGTCAACTTTTATATTTAAAGAATCATACCTGCCCGCGATAAGAGATACCTGCGGCAGTGGAGTATCTGAGCGGAATTCCCACTCACCTTCCCCGGAGGAGAGATTTTCACCCTGACTGATAACCTTAAGCCCGGGAGATGTTTTCAATTTTACATCATACCTGGTGAATTCCACTCTTTTAAATTCGGGTCTTTCGGTAAGAAAAGTTACACCTGATACCGGGTACCACATCGACTCGGGTGTAAGCAGAAGATAATCTTCCGTGATAAAGGAATGTCTTTTATCAATGTTATATACCCATCCTCTGAAGGGTTCCTCTCTTAATTCTTCATCAATATCGGGGAAACATACATCTTCATCAATATTTCCCGAATAATTTATTTCCAGAGCAGCCGAGTCTCCCGCAACAAGGGGCTTTTGGGGATTTAATATCATCAGATGACCCTGCCTCTCAAAATCCGCGTTTCCCCCTCCGATCTTTACTGAATTTATAACAAGGGAGGGATTCAGATTAAAAATTAATTTATCGAGACTTTTATCATTCAGGTTTTTCACCATAATCTTTGAAACAGACTCTATCATCTCACCTTTGTGTTCCACTGAAATATCATGTTTCACAACTGAAGGGAATAGTTCATCAGAATATTTTTTGTTCAGGTTTTTTACGAGCTCTCTTTTTTCTCTTCCTTCAAATATATTGTTAAGGTATGAATTAACAAGGAGCAAAGCAGAAGCCAGACTGATTACCATAACAGCCAGACTCGTATAGGTCCACGCTTTTGACTGTGGTAGCCTGCGCAATGAAAGAGTGGTAAGAGAAATGAAGAAGAGTCCCAGCAGAAAATAAATTCCCCGGTGAGTCAATATTTCACCCGGATTGCCGAATCCGGTAAAATCGGAATAAAACATCGGCACATTAAAAGCCATGTAATCAAAAATAAAATGATACTGTGATGAAAGATAAAACAAAGTCGCGGCTATATATCCGAGCAGCAGGATAAAGGTTACCGCCTGGTTTTTGATAAGAGACATTATAAAAAATGACAACCCGAGAATAAACACCAGCGTGGGAATACTGATAAGCATCGGGTAGATAAAATATAACTGCAGGCTAAAACCCATATCGCTGAAAAGGAGATTAATTACCCCGGCAATAATAAGTACCAGAATATTTAATGTCATAAATACAAGCAGAATTCCGAGGGTTTTACCGGTAACATAATCACCATTTGACATCGGCCTGATATAGATTACCTCTGAAGTGTCAAGTTTTTTATCTCTTTTCAGAAAATCAGATGAGAGAAATATGGCGATTACAGCCTGCACTACATTAATAAGCATCAGATTAACATAGGGTATGGTCGTGGACATGCCCCTTATTGGAAGAGGGGGCACCACCAGATCGGTGAACATAACAATATCATACCACAGCAGTATAAAAAGTGAAAGCCCCGCGAATATCCTGAAAAACCAGCTTCGTAGTAATGTTTTTACTTCAAATTTTGCGATTGTCAATATATTGGCTATTGTTTCCATCAGATTATCCCCCCGCGGTTATCCTGAAGTTTATACTCCATAAAATAAACATAGGCATGTTCCAGGTCCGGGTCAATTTGTGTTCCGTTATAATTGCCGGCATCCGGAGCTACAACTTCTATTTCCCAGCCGGCTGCCGAGGGAATAGTTGTAATAACCGGGTATTTCCCCTTGATCTCTTCAAGTTCGGTATCAAGCGCTTCGATTCTCCAAACCGATCCGCGCGCCATATTTATAAGCTCTTCGGGACTTCCGCTGAATACAACCTCTCCTTTATTGAGCAAAGCCATATTACGGCAGGTGCTTGAAATATCGCCAACAATATGTGTTGAAAGAATAATGATAACATCCTTCGCGCTAAGCTCGGATAAAATATTCCTGAATCTTATCCTCTCCTCGGGATCAAGCCCGGTAGTGGGTTCATCAACCACAATAATTTTCGGATCGCCTATCAGCGCCTGCGCTATTCCCAGCCTCCTTTTCATACCCCCGGAAAGCTTGTTCGCGTATCGCTCCCTTACATCGAGCAGCCCCACTTTGTCGAGCATTTCATCAATCATTTCCATTTTTTGTTTTTTTGTCCCTGTCAGCGAGGCTGAATAATTCAGGAATTCCCATGTTTTCAGCTTCGGGAAAAAGCGGAAATCCTGCGGCAGGTAACCCAGAACCGATCTTATCTCTTTCCTGTTCTTTTGTAAATCCCAGCCGTTAAACCTTACCTTCCCTTCACTCGGTTTCATCAGGGTAACCAGAATTCTCATCAGGGTTGTTTTACCCGCTCCGTTAGGCCCTAAAAGACCAAACATACCATTTTCAATTTCGAGGTTCACATCTGAAAGGGCTTTGAATCCCCCTTTGTACTCTTTCGATAAATTTGAAATGTTTATCTGCATTAATGTATCCGGTAAATTTCGAAATTTTTAAAATACAAATAAATTTTTAGTTTCTTCTGGTTTAGACTCCTCACCACCCCCAAAAGGTTTAATTTATTTAAATAAAAAATATAATCTCAAAATATTCATTAATCTGAGTCAGTCCGCGATTCTAAATCCATAAGCCGACTGAATCGGAATCAAAAAGGAATTACCTGAGAAATATTTCTTTTAATCGTAAACGACTCCGAATGGAGTCGAATATCAATAGCCCCGGATGTTATCCGGTGGTCTGATATAGCGGACATCTTTCTCGACGCTGAAGGTGTCGAATATAAAAACCCCGGGGGAAATAGTAGTTGCCGGAGTAAAAGCAAATCCGCGATGAAGTTCTATATTCGACCCCGTCGGGGTCGTGGCGGCATATTTTTCTTTTAACCCCGGGCTGCTCTCTTCTTTCGCAGCCCGGGGCTATTGATATTGAATCCCATTCGGGATTCTTTTCAATAGAAATCGGAGCTCAATTCATCAGGTGTTTGTAGTTTATCCTTTCCCCGATAGGGCGTTTTCCTCAAGCTTGCTTGGGGAAAATTTAGTCTCTCAAATCCATTTAATCTTTTTCCCCCTTTTCCACATCCATCATCAAATTCTGCCGGAGTATTACCCATTTAAATAAGGTTGAATTTTGGTGTGTTATTATCTTTGCTGCTAAGGTTAAAAAATTAAAGAATAAGGTTTTTTCCACCATGATTTACTCTCCGCCTTGCCAAGTGTTTCGACTATTATTCAGAGTAAGCAATATAGTGTACCTGACGGCACACTCCGTCGTTTTCTTCTATTTTTCCTACCAATATTTTGCCCCTAACGGGGCATTCATTAATAACATTTTTTTATTTTTGTCCCGTTAGGAACATCATATTGGTAAAAAGCAGATAAGAAAAATACTCGGTGTGCCGTCAGGTACACCATATTTATCCACAGGTTTACAATCAGAATATTCTGCCGGAGTATTGCCAATTTAAATAAGGTCAATAAGGTTGAATTTTGGTGAGGGATTATCTTAGCTACTAAGGTTAAAAAATTAAAAATAAGGTTCTTTTCACCATGATTTACTCTCTGCCTTGCCGAAGGTTCCGACTATTATTTAGCGTGAGTAATATTGTGTACCTGACGGCACACTCCGTCGTTTTCTTCTATTTTTCCTACCAATATTTTGCCCCTAACGGGGCATTCATGAAAAACATTTTTTATTTTTGTCCCGTTAGGGACATCATATTGGTAGAAAGCAGATAAGCATAATATTCTGTGTGCCGTAAGGTACACCATATTTATCCACAGGTTTACTTTCAGAATATTCTGTTGGAGTATTGCCAATTTGAATAAGGTCAATAAGGTTTTATCTTGGTGTATGATTATCTTTGCTACTAAGGTTAAAAAATCGAAAATAAGGTTTTTTCCACCTTGATTTACTCTCCGCCTTGCCGAATGTTCCGAATATAATTCAGAGTGAGTAATATTGTGTACCTGACGGCACACTCCGTCGTTTTTTTCTATTTTTCCTACCAATATTTTGCCCCTGACGGGGCATTCATTAATAACATTTTTTATTTTTGTCCCGTTAGGGACATCATATAGGTAAAAAGCAAATAAGCATAATATTCGGTGTGCCGTCAGGTACAACATATTTATCCACAGGTTTACATTCAGAATATTCTGCCGGAGTATTGCCAATTTAAATAAGGTCAATAAGGTTGAATTTTGGTGAGGGATTATCTTAGCTACTAAGGTTAAAAAATTAAAAATAAGGTTTTTTCCACCATGATTTACTCTCTGCCTTGCCGAAGGTTCCGACTATTATTTAGCGTGAGTAATATTGTGTACCTGACGGCACACTCCGTCGTTTTTTTCTATTTTTCCTACCAATATTTTGCCCCTAACGGGGCATTCATTAATAACATTTTTTTATTTTTGTCCCGTTAGGGACATCATATTGGTAAAAAACAGATTAGCATAATATTCTGTGTGCCGTCAGGTACACCATATTTACCCACAGGTTTGCAATCAGACTATTCTGCCGGAGTATTACCCATTTAAATAAGGTTGAATTTTGGTGTGTTATTATCTTTGCTACTAAGGTTAAAAAACAAAAATATATTTTTTATACCTTTTGTGGGATTTTGTGTTTTTGTGATTTTGTGGCATTTTTTTCAGCAAGGACATTACTCTTTAAATAATCCCGCCATCCAATTATTAATTATTAACTGCAATTCAACCAGGTTCTGCCTGGAATTCTACAACCCGGGCCTCATTTCAGAAAATCAATGGATAATCTTTTTGGAACTCCATTGTCATTAAAATTGCGGCGAAGAATGGCGCTTTGAATGTTTCAGACAGCGTCAATGCAAAGTTAATCCAATAAAAAGAGGAAATGGTCAAAATTATTTTTGATCTTTAATCTGAATAATCTTATTTTGTAGAATATTTTCATCATAACTAAATAATTGCCAACATTATACTAATAAACAATCGGGAGGAAGTTAATGGGCTGGTTTTTACAAAGCTTAACCTCTTCAATCGGGAAAAAAATCCTCATGGCTTCCACAGGCATTCTTCTGATTTTATTCCTGATAGTTCACCTGGTCGGTAATCTTACGTTATACGCGGATTCGACAGGTGAATGGTTCAATGCCTATGCGGGTACATTGGGAAGCATCCCTCTGATAAGAGTTATCGAAGCTCTGTTGGGACTCTTATTTCTTCTTCATATCATCTACGCGCTTCGGTTATGGTATGAAAACAAAAAAGCCAGACCGGTAAAATATGCTGTAAACGCTTCATCAAAAAACAGCACAATCTTTTCAAGGACAATGGTTTTTACCGGCAGCACAATCTTTATTTTTCTTGTGATTCATCTTCGCACCTTCTGGTGGGGACATAACTTCGTTGGTCATGCCGAAGGGCATACTCTTTTTGACCTGGTAGTAGAATCCTTCCAGACACCCTGGTATTCTATAGTATATATTATCGCTATGATTATCATGGGATTTCATCTTAATCACGCTTTTCAAAGCGCAATGCAGACTTTCGGCTGGAGACACAAAAAATATACTCCCCTGCTGGAAACACTTGGAACAATCTATGCCATTGTCATGGCCGCGGGTTTCGCTTCCATACCAATCTATTTTTTACTTTTCTACGGAGGTAACGGATGATAAAACTTGATTCCAAAATACCTGAAGGCCCAATCGCCGAAAAATGGACTAACCATAAATTTAATATGAAGTTAGTTAACCCGGCCAACAAACGTAAATATGACATTATTGTCGTAGGAACAGGTCTTGCAGGAGCTTCCGCCGCTGCCACATTAGGAGAATTAGGCTATAATGTGACTGCCCTGACTTTCCACGACAGCTCGCGCCGCGCGCATAGCATCGCCGCGCAGGGTGGCGTGAACGCAGCAAAAAATTATCAGAATGATGGCGATTCAATTTACAGACTTTTTTATGACACCGTAAAAGGGGGCGACTTCCGCGCTCGTGAAGCCAATGTTTACAGACTCGCCGAAGTCAGCAATAATATTATCGATCAGTGTGTCGCGCAGGGAGTTCCTTTCGCGCGCGATTACGGCGGATACCTCGATAACCGTTCATTCGGCGGAGCGCAGGTTTCACGTACATTTTACGCGAAAGGTCAGACAGGCCAGCAGCTACTTCTCGGAGCTTACAGCGCCCTCGCCCGCCAGGTTAAAAAAGGCAAAGTAATAATGAAAACCCGACGCGAAATGCTCGATCTGGTTGTCGAAGATGGAGTAGCGAGAGGTGTTATAGCCAGGAACCTGGTTACAGGAGAACTGGAAAAATATTCAGCTCACGCGGTTATTCTCTGTACTGGTGGATATGCCAATGTTTATTTCCTTTCTACAAGCGCGATGAACTGTAATGCCACTGCCGCATGGCGCTCCCATAGAAAAGGCGCCGCGATGGCAGATCCCTGTTTTACTCAAATTCACCCGACATGCCTGCCGGTGCATGGTGAAAGCCAGTCCAAGCTGACTCTCATGAGCGAAAGCCTCAGGAATGACGGACGTATCTGGGTATCGAAGAAAGTCGGAGACAAACGGGCTCCGAATGATATCCCCGAAGATGAAAGAGATTATTACCTCGAAAGAAAATATCCATCCTTCGGAAACCTCTCACCTCGCGATATATCTTCCAGAAGCGCGAAAGAAGTTGTCGATGAAGGCCGTGGGGTAATGGGTAAAGAATCTGTTTACCTCGATTTTAAGGATGCTATTAACCGTCTCGGTAAAGACGCTATCGAAGAAAAATATGGCAACCTCTTTGAAATTTATGAAGTAATTACCGGTGAAAACCCTTACCAGGTGCCAATGCAGATATACCCGGCTCCCCATTATACCATGGGAGGCCTCTGGGTAGATTACAACCTCATGAGCAATGTGCCCGGTCTTTTTGTTCTTGGTGAAGCCAACTTCTCAGACCACGGGGCAAACCGTCTTGGCGCCAGCGCCCTGATGCAGGGACTTGCAGATGGTTATTTTGTTATTCCCTACACAATCGGAAACTACCTCGCGGGTGATAAACCTGAAATGTTATCGACCGATCACCCTGCGTTCAGCCAGACGGAGGAAACCGTGGCCGATCAGATCGCTAAACTTCTTTCGATTAATGGAAAACAAACTGTTGATGAAATACATAAAAAACTTGGCCGTATACTCTGGAACAGGGTAGGAATGGCGCGCGATAAAGAAAATCTCGAAATCGCCATTAAAGAGATCGCCGATCTGCGTGAGGAATTCTGGAAAGATGTAAAAGTTGTCGGAGAGGCAAAAGATCTGAACCAGAATCTTGAAAGAGCAGGCCGTGTAGCCGACTACCTCGAACTGGGTGAGCTTATGGCCCGCGACGCGCTGGATCGTGAAGAATCATGCGGAGCACATTTCAGGATCGAACATCAGACAGCAGAGGGTGAAGCCCTGCGTAATGATGAGGACTACACCTATGTTTCTGCCTGGGAATTTAAAGATGTTGGCAACTGGGAGCTGAACAAAGAACATCTTGAGTTCGAATTTGTAAAATTAGCTACGAGGAGTTATAAATAATGAGCGAAGCAAAACTAAATCTTAAGCTGAAAATCTGGCGGCAGTCAGGTCCGGACACTGTCGGCAGTTTCGTTGATTATAACGTCTCGGTATCACCCGATGCTTCTATTCTTGAAATGCTCGACGAACTCAATAACAGTCTGGAAAAAGAAGGAAAAGAACCGATCGCCTTCGAAAGCGACTGCCGTGAAGGCATTTGCGGAACATGCGGTCTGGTAATAAACGGACAGGCTCATGGCCCGCTTCGCAAGATAGCAACATGCCAGCTCCACATGAGAAACTTCAAAGATGGTGAAACAATACATATTGAACCATTCAGAGCAACAGCGTTTCCCCTGATGAAGGATCTTATTGTTGACCGCTCGGCGCTTGACCGCATAATTGAAGCGGGAGGTTATGTATCGGTAAATACCGGCAACGCCCCCGACGCTAACGCGGTGCCCATTCCGAAAGAAACAGCGGCCGAAGCCTTCGACGCCGCTGCCTGCATTGGCTGCGGAGCGTGTGTGGCTTCATGTAAAAACGCCTCGGCAATGTTATTTGTCAGCGCCAAAATATCCCAGCTCGCACTCCTTCCACAGGGTCAGACCGAAAGGATGGAAAGAGTTGAGGCCATGGTTAAAGTCATGGATGAAAATGGATTCGGAGCCTGCACAAATACCTACGCCTGCGAAGCGGAATGTCCGAAAAGCGTATCAGTCACCAACATAGCCCGTCTCAATCGTGAATTCTATAAAGCGAAAGTCGGCTCGAATAAGCTGAAAGTATAATAATATTAAAGTGCTTATTATCGGAGGGGGGAGATCAGCTCCCCTCTCCCGTTTTAAAGCTATAAGCGCGCCCGGATGTGAGGTTAAAAATTTTAGATCAGCCAGCAAACTATTAGAATTCATCATACCACAAATAGTGTTACCGCAACGAGATAAAAGATACTAAATTTTCCCCAGGCAGAGCTTAGGAAAATCCCCCGAAGGGGGTTAAACCGAATAGCCACGGGGTGTTCCCGCAGGGAATTCCCCGTGGGGGCGGTTAGTATAATATTGAAATTCTGGCCCAGCCGGTTTAATAATTAATAATCGCGGCCTGACTATCGGCAACATGTTATTGGCGGGCTTTTTAACAAATTTTGCTCCTTAGATTATCCTTAACATGTTGGCATTAGTGTGGTGGTAAGAGCCTAATTAAAGAACTCTTAACCCGGTGTGCGAAAACAATTGTTTTAGAACTCCTAACTCCTCGCAAAATGAAATCGCGGAAATTTTTGGAAAATATCTAAAGAATTTGTTATCCATTTATTACTTGACAAAGTCTTTTCTTAGCCATACATGATGAATTAGAAAATTGAAATTCTATTGATCCGGGTTTATCGAAGATGTCTTAAGGTGTTTGATTATACGAGGTGGTTTGTGAATCCTCTACAAGGATTTTGTCTTATGGTTTTAACAATATTCTACAATAATTGGAACCTATACAAGGTTCTTTTTATTGCATTTGCCTTGTAGAGGCAGTAATTATTGTAAAATATGATAGACAACCTGGAAAACATCTCTGTTGGAGATGCATAAAAAGGCGTTCATATTATATCTTTTTTAAAAATAATACAATGTTGATGTATTGGGTCTAAACATTATCCGATAAGATAAAGAGAGATCTGCCCAAGTTGTTTCCTTATAAAATTTTCTTCGTTTTTATTTTGCGAATGAACCACTGTAAGTTATTGTTTTTTATTACCGGGATCAGGAGTTCTGAAGTTTGAAAAAAAGTCCCGCCAGGGACGACAGAATAACAAGCTTTCGATAGGTTAAATCCCGGTCAGCCATCATGAATTTGGTTGTCGGGCTGTAATCCCCGAATTATCCGCCCCCCCTCTGGTTTTACAGCCCTGTTATCCTTATTTTTGTACAAATGTTTTCATCTCCTCAAATTTGAAAGAGACGATTTGGAAAATCTTTCCATATATATACACATCCCCTTCTGCGATCATAAATGCATATACTGCGATTTTTATTCCATAATTACCCAAAAGAATAAATCGGCGTTTCTTGATTCCCTTAAAAAAGAGATCGCCTGGTATGGAGAAAAGTATCAGGGCAGGTTCAGCTCCGGCACAATCTTTTTCGGCGGGGGAACCCCATCACTTATGTCACCTGATGAAATCAAATTTATCCTCGATCAAATTAATAACTTCTTCCCAATCGCTGAAGATTGTGAAATCACCATGGAAAGCAATCCCGGCACAATCGGTGAAGATGGTGTTTCCGGTTACCTAAACGGGGGGATCAACCGGCTCAGCGTTGGGATACAATCCTTTAATGATGATGAATTAAAATTCCTCACCCGGATTCATAACAGCGAAACCGCTCAAAATACCGTTATTAACGCTCATAAAAACGGATTCGAAAACATTTCAATCGATCTGATATTTAATCTGCCGGGACAAACAAAAGAAAAATGGACAGATAACCTTAAAACTGCCGTAAATCTGCCGGTAAAACATATTTCGGCTTACAGCCTTATTCTTGAAAGAGGCACAATACTTAACAAGATGGTTCTGGACGGGAAGGTAAAAATGCAGGATGATGATTATGACGCCGAACTTTATGAAATAACAATCGACTTCCTGAAAGATAACGGCTTCGATCAGTATGAAGTATCTAATTTTTGCCGTCCCGGCTATGAATGCCGCCATAACCTCGCCTACTGGGAATATCAAAACTACCTGGGACTCGGTCCCTCGGCCCATTCTTTTATTGACAAAACCAGGTGGTGGAATTTCACATCCCTCGGATATTACATGGAGGCCGTAAAAAAAGGGGGAAATGCTGTGATGAATAGTGAAAAGATTTCCCGTAATGAGGAAATCGAGGAATTTGTTATGCTTGGGTTTAGAAGCCGGGGACTTAATATTGAAAAATATACGGGACTTGTCGGCCCGGCGGTAGCTGAATATAAATTATATTATCTGGAAACCCTTGAATTACTGGGTTATGTGGAGAGAAAGGATAATTTTATTAAATTTACAAAATCGGGATACGCGATATCTGACGAGATAATCGCGTCATTCTCAAAGTGCAGGAGTAAATATTTTATATGAAAAAAATCGCGATTCACTGGCAGATTCTGATAGCATTATTTTTAGGCGCGTTATTCGGTTATATTCTGCCCGACCAGGTGTCATATGTAAGCTGGCTGGGGGATATTTTTCTCAGGGGCTTAAAAATGGTTATTATCCCCCTCATTCTCAGTTCAATAATTTCGGGTGTTACAAATATCGGTAACGCGGAAAACCTGGGAAGACTTGGCTTTAAAACGATGCTTTATTATGTTACAACAAGCACATTCGCTATTATCACCGGCCTCTTTTTTGTAAATATTTTACAACCGGGAGCCGGGGCCGACATGGGATTTATCCAGGAGGTTGAAGGACTAAGCGCCGCCAGCGAAAGCCTGGGCGACACACTGATAAATATTATTCCGGTTAATATTTTCACTGCCTTCGCGAAAGGAGATATGCTGGCCATAATTTTCTTCGCCATTATTTTCGGTTTTTTCATAACAAGAATACCGGAAAAGCCTAAAAAATTCATGACCGATTTTGTCAATTCCGCATTTGATGTAATGATGCAGATAACCCTTTTTGTAATAAAATTCGCTCCGCTGGGAATTTTCGGCATTGTGGCAAAAGTTGTTGCCGAACAGTCAGGAGCGGATGGGGGCCTTGCCAATGTATTTGGCAGACTGGGAATTTATATGGCAGCCGTATTATTAGGTCTGATGGTTCACGCGTTTGTCACTCTGCCTCTTATCCTGAAATTTTTTGGAAAAGCCAGCCCTGTAAACCATTTCAAGGCAGTCAGCACACCTTTATTAACCGCTTTCTCCACATCCTCCTCAAATGCCACCCTGCCCCTAACGATGGAAGCTGTTGAGCATAATTCGGGAGTAAGCGGAAAAATTACAAGTTTCACACTGCCTCTCGGCGCTACTGTCAATATGGACGGAACCGCGTTATATGAATGTGTGGCGGCAATGTTTATCGCGCAGGCTTATGGAGTAGAACTAACATTTGTTCAACAGATAGTTGTGGTTATAACTGCGCTTCTGGCCTCTATCGGAGCGGCGGGAATACCTATGGCGGGACTGGTAATGATTACGGTTATTCTTAAGACGGTCGGCCTGCCCCTCGAGGGAGTCGGGCTGATTCTGGCAGTGGACCGAATCCTCGATATGTGCCGAACCACAATAAACGTATGGAGCGACAGTTGCGGAGCGGTTGTGATCGCGAAAACAGAAGGAGAAAATCTGAAAGTATAAAAAATGAGGAAAGCTTATGAAGAAATTATACATTTTTTTTCTGATAATCCTCATCTCATGTACAGAGGATAATTCAGATAAAATAAAATCGGGCAGTAAAGAAGCGGGAGAAATCGCGGCCCGGATAAACAGTGATTTCAGAAAAATAAGAATCGCGGTTTCAGATCTCGCGGTAAAAACAAAAGAGATTATCCTCCATGCCGACAAATATGCCGCGCTGGAATCGAAGGATAAATATAAAGTCCATTCGACCGGTGTTTTGTATAAGCCGGGAAATGACGGAGGTTCAGCCCTTTATCTTTCGGCAGCGACAGATAAAACAAAAGAGGTATGGAATTATGTCAGGGCAACCGCTTCGCTTGATTCGGCATTTAAGCATATCATTCAAGCGAGCTCTGAAGTCGCCCAGGTATATTATAATGACCGGTACAACATGAACAGGATTTATCCTTTCATTGATGTTATAGGACAATATCCTGTTAAACTGGTTATGAAAAACTACAATTTTTACTATCTCGCGGATAGAAGACACAATCCGGAAAGAAAAGCTGTGTGGGTAAATGATCCTTATGTTGACCCCGCCGGAAGAGGCTGGATGGTTTCAGTCATTGCCCCGGTCTATTATAAAAATGAACTGCTCGGGGTTCCCGGTATTGATGTAACCATTAATACTATTTTCGACCGATATATCCCCCCGGCTCAAAAAAACATAATGATAATAGACAGAAAAGGTGTTCTGGTAACCGCGCCGGAAAATATTGTCAGTCTGCTTTCAATGCCTCCCCTGAGAAAACATAAGTATATAGAAACAATTAAAAGTGATACCTACCGTGAGGATGATTACAACCTCTTTAAAAGCAGGATGGCTGAAGTTAGAAACGCGGCAAAAATGATAATAAAAGACGGCAACAGACTGGTTGAAATGAAATCTGAAAAAATGGATTATATTATTATTTCGGAACCGATAAAAGAAGTTGAATGGACAATATGTAAATTTATTGAGCGGAATTAAAATGAACAGTGATTCATATTCTCTCTTATTTGTATTTTTACTGATAGTTTTTGTTATTTTTATTTTTATCCGGATTGCCCTCCGAATCCGAAAATATGGCGGAAGCATGCTGACCACAATGGCCGGATCAACTCATGAATTCCGCGACAAAGAAAAACAGGAGGCCATGGAAATTGTGCTCGACCTTAAAGCAAATAAAAAGATGGTTGAGCAGTCTGATGATGAACCAAAATAAACCGGAGAATTTTATGCTGAAGAAATTACTAATAATCATCCTCTTCTTTTCGATGAATGTTATAACCATTCCCTGCACCACCGCCGTAATCAGCGGAAAAGCTACTCCCGACGGGCGTCCGCTTCTAATGAAACACAGGGATTCCGGTTTTCTTCAGAATAAAATAATGTATTTCGAAGATGGGAAATATAAATATACCGGACTGGTAAATGCCGAAGACAGCGCTGGAAAAGAGGTTTGGTCAGGATTTAATGAAACCGGGTTCGCTATCATGAATTCCGCCTCTTATAACCTGAACACAGAGGAGATTGAATTTCGGGATCAGGAAGGGGTTGTAATGAAAATGGCTCTGCAAAAATGCCGCGATCTGAAAGATTTTGAAAATCTGCTGGATACGCTGAGCAGACCAATGGGAGTGGAAGCAAATTTTGGAGTAATTGACGCTGAGGGGGGAGCGGCTTATTATGAGACACACAATTACGGATATACAAAAATAGACGCCAATGATCCGCTGATCGCTCCGGAAGGATATATTATCCGCTCTAATTATTCCGGGACCGGGACGCCGGGCGAGGGATATGGTTATATCAGGTACATGACAGCTTCCGAGCTTTTTTATGAGGCTTACGGAGCGAATCAATTGGATTATAAATTTTTACTACAGAAGGTAAGCCGTTCATTAAAACATTCTCTTCTTGACGCCGACTTGGCCGAAACAGCCGAATCACTTTCAGAGGATTCCCATTTTGTTCATTTTTCCGACTATATCCCACGCTTTTATTCCTGCGGAACAACAGTTGTACAGGGAATAAAAAATGGAGAAAACCCGGGGCTTACAGTTATGTGGACTATCCTCGGATTCCCTCTTACCTCGGTTGTTGCGCCGGTTTTTTTAACTCCCGAAAATATTCTGCCCAAAACACTTATTCCCGCCGAAAACGGTTTTGCTCCCCTTGCCGATTATTCATTAAAACTTAAGGATCGGTGTTACCCTGTTAAAAGAGGTTCGGGAGAAAATTACCTTAATCTTTCCGCTTTAATTAATAAGGAAGGCGATGGATTCATGCAGAAACTGAGGCCTCTGGAAAATGATCTAATGAAAATTTCAGAACATTATATTTCGGACTGGCGAGAGAAAGGGAAACCGGATAATGACGAAATGAACACAATGTACCGCAAAATTGATAACGCCATTTTCGAGAATTATAAAAGGTTCGGACTTTAAAAGTGGAACTGACTATCCTCACAGACCGATCCGTTATACCGGGTAAATATTTGCTCGCCGAGCAGGGTTTCTCCTGTTTTATCGAAGATGCCGGGAAAAAATTCCTGGTCAATGCAGGCTACTCAGGCAATTTTATTCAGAACGCGGCCAAACTGAATATTAATATTTTTGATACCGACGTTCTTATTTTCACCGGCGGCAGTCACCATCTGACCCTGGGACTCGAAGAACTTACCCGTCTTTACAGTGAATCACTCAGGGAAGACCTGAACTATAAAAAACCTTCCGTGATCGCCCACCCGTTTACTTTTCTTACACGTTTATCAAATCAGCGCCATATGACAGGGGCGCATTTTACCGATGAAAAACTTTCTTATCATTTTAACCTCAAACTGAGCAAAGGTGAAGCGCGGCTGACCGAAAGGCTTCTTTTCCTCGGTGAAATAAACCGCGGGCGCGGTTTCGATGATCAGCCGGCTGCCGGTAAACTGATCAATGAACGTGAGGAGCTCGATGATTACCATATTGACGATTCAGCGCTGCTTTATGAAAGCAGCGCCGGACTGGTAATTATTACCGGCTCTTCCGAATCAGGAATTTGCAACATCATCGAACACGCGATTAAAAGTTCGGGAATTGAAAAAATAGCGGCGGTAATAGGGGGATTTAACCTCGTCGCTCCCGATGATAACCGGCTCAGGGATGTGCTTAAATATATTAAATCGGTTAAACCTCTGGAGCTCTACCCCTGTTTTAATACCGATATGCGCTCCAAAATTGCCCTTAATTCTGTCAGCAGAGTAAAAGAAGCGGGCGCCGGTTTAAAACTGGTTTTCAGATCAGCCTCCAGCCCCGGCTTTAATTTTTGATTGAAGCTGATCCCGACAGGAGAAATTGGGAAGGACCGACGCAATATTTCACGTTCTAAATTTGCTTCACCAGGGATGAAACCGAATATTATTATATGAATTTTAATCTCTGACTGAATAAAATCGCGGGAAATATTTTCACATTTTTTTATGTGATTCTTTCCACGGATTTCTAAACCCGGGAAAAGAATAAAATCATTTATATATTGGATATCCCCTCCCCTTTAGAAAAAGGGGAGGCCGGGAGGGGTTTGATTCGCCTTACGGAACTTGTGGCCTCCAAAAAAATTGTGATACTGTAAAAAATTATTGGTACAATACCGGATTAATATTTTGGTTCTATATGAAAACCAGTGGGTAATGAAAAGACAACCAAATATTAAATGGACGTAACTGAACAGTTACATAAGCGCCAAAATATGATTTGCCTGACAGCACGTATGAATGATGGACTATTATTATCATAGACTGACAAGCCAGGGCTAAACTAATTCTGTTCGCCGCGGAGAATCCCTGACGGGACTTATTAACCTTTCTTTATACATTTCCCCCTATTTGAAAATAGGGGCTATTATCTTCAGAACTCCTGATCACGGTTATAAAAAACAATAACTTGCATGGATGCATTCGCAAAATAAAATCGCGGAATAATTCCATAAGGAAACAACTTAGGCAGGTCCTTCTTTCTCTTATCGAATAGTGTACTGAACCAATACATTGACATTGTATTATTTTCAAAAATGATTTAATTTAAACACCATTTTATGCATCTCCTACAGAGATGTTTTCCAGGTTGTCTATCATTTTCTACAATAATGGGAACCTCTACAAGGTTCTTTTTATCTCATTTGCCTTGTAGAGGCAACAATTATTGTAGAAAATTGTAAATACCAGGAGACAAAATCCTTGTAGAGGATTCACAAACCACCCCGGATAATCAAACACCTTAAGACATCCTCGATAAACCCGGATCGATAGAATTTCAATTTTCTAATACATCATGTATGGCTAAGAAAAGACTTTGTCAAGTAATAAATGGATAACAATTTCATATGATATTTTCCAAAAATTTCCGCGATTTCATTTTGCGAGGAGTAAGGAGTTCTGATCTTTCATCCCTGCCGGGATTCTTTTTTACATGATACTATTTGTAACGAGATGAATCAGATGTAAAAAGTCCCGTCAGGGACGACAGACATTAGCCCCGCAATTCATTGTGGGGAAATAAGTTAAGAAGTTGATCAAAAGTCCCGCCAGGGATTCTCCGCGGCGAACAGGCGGACAGAATTCCCCGGTAAATTGATGGTTAAATAAAATTTTGCCATTTTGCTTAGAATTTGGCTTCTTATGGAATATTCGATCGACCTGGCTTGTTGCTGACTTTAATTCAATTACCCACTATATTGCACATAGAGCCAATATTTTATTACTACTCCGGCATTTCACTCTGTGAAAAATTATACAAAACGATTTAATTGTTTTTGACACTTCATTAGTTCTGATCTTAATGCTCATTCTAAAATCGGGCTTATTTAAGATAAATCATCTTCTTAACCACTCTTCTCCTGTTATCCCTGAGAGAATACAAATATACTCCCCCGGCAAAATTTTCCCCGGAAAATATGAATGAATGATTTCCATGGTTTTTGAATCCGTTAAAAGGTTCGGCAACTTTCTTTCCCGTGATATCAAAAATCTCAAAAACAACATTTCCTGAGCGCGGCAGGTAATATTCTATCCTCGTGGAGGGATTAAAGGGATTCGGATAATTCTGGCTCAATTCCATTTTATAAGGCAACCCCGGGTCAAAACTATAACTAACCGAGGTTGTTGATGTATCCCCATATAATACACCATCTATAACACAACCCATCAATGTGCTTGTCGGACCCCAGATATCAGATGTGCCGAGCAAACCAAATTCTTCCGTATAAACCTGATCTTCTTCCACAATTCCCGCGTAATAATGAAGAAATCTCACAATAACCCGCTTCCCATATACTTTACTGCTGATTGTGTCTTCAACTGTTGTTGTAAAAAAATGCGGGGTTGAAAAATTCCCGGGTATTTTTTGTGTCCAGCTATCACCCGGCAACGCTCCCTGTTTGTAATATATCTCCTCATGGTCCGGCTCATCATAACTGCTGTCCCTGAGTATTACATAATATCCATCTTCCCTGAGCCTTACTAATCTCGGCAGGTATCCTTCTTTATTAGTCAGTTTAAAATAGGTACAACCATTAGAATCTATTTTACCCGGTTGGACAAACCATTCATGATCGGTGTATTCACTTATATAATACCAGTAGTTTTTATGAGCCAGAGGAATCATCTGGGAGTATATCCACCCCGATAAGATTAAAACCATAACAATAATCCTGAAACCCAATCTCCACTCCTGACAGATAAAGATATTATTCAGCGGGCATTTTTATATCTTTAATTTCGCGTTAAAATTAATTCTTTTTCGCCCCAAACGCAAATTTCAGTTCACAACTTATTGTTTAAAAGCGGTCATTTCCATTCTCATCTTTAAAACTTCCCTCTTCTTTTGTATGTTTTAATATTCAATTACAAAAAAATATGAAACGGATATGAAAAAGTATTTTTTCCTGGTATTATTTTTCCCCCTGGTTATATTTTCCCAGCAGCGGGTCGAGGCGGAAGGCAAGTGTATAATCGCCAATATCACACCCGAAATGGCACGGGAAAGAGCCCTGAAGCGCGCTATGTCCGAAGCTGTCAGCCAGGTTACTGGGATAACTGTAACCGAATCGGTGCTCAGAAATTTATCCGATCAGACAGCGGGTGAAGAGAATAAAATATTTGACGTCTTTTCCAGACTCAGCAACGCCACATCTTCGGGCCGCGTGCTGGAATACGACATTCTTTATGAAGATACAAAGCGTGAAGGAGAAGCCCTCGTTTATACTATCGGCATAAATGCCCTTGTCGCGGAGGATGAAGGAAAACCAGATCCTGATTTTAAAGTCTCGATCGATATAGACAAGAGTGTATATTTTTACCGTGGAGAGGATGATTCGGATGAGATCAGCTTTTCAATAGAGGCAACTGAAAAGTGTTATATCTACCTGTTTAACATTATGACAACCGATTCCGTACAATTAATTCTGCCTAATATATATATAAAGGACAACCTGTTTGACCCCGGACTGGAGAGACAAAATTTTGAAATGACGATGGATGAATTCGGCATGACATTCCCGGTAGAACTTGGCGATGGCAAACAACACGCAGTGGAAGCTCTGTACCTTGTCGCGCTTAAGGATAAGATAGATTTTGCCCCTGAACTTAATTTCGATCCCGGCTCAGGCATTATCCCAACCTGGAAAACAGCCATAACCGAAATCTCCAAATGGCTGATGGAAATCCCCGCTGAGCGCAGAACCGAACACCTTGTGCAATTCGAAATAAGAAGAATGTAATCGCCCGAAATATATTTATAAGCTGATATAACCGGAACCAAAAGAAATAATTATAATTTTAATCGAAATCATAAACTGGCAAGTCAGAAGTGAAAAGTGGTTAGTGAAGAGTGGAGAATTAAAAAACAATTCTCAGATTTATTAAAGAATCCGATTTCGATGGCGACTTCGATTTGGATTTCTATGGCTAACATATATCCAGTCAATCTTTTTAATCACCCCATTCCTGTTCTGAATTTTTTACCCCGCTCATTAGATAATTCCTTAGAACATATCGCCCGTTTGAATAAGGTTAATAAGGTTTAGTTGGGTTGGGTAGTTTCTTATGCTACTAAGGTTAAAAAATCAAAAAATAAGGTTTCTTTATATTCTTTTCATTCGTAATTCGTAATTTCTTTTGCGGCTTTTCTTCCACCTCAATCAACGAAATCTGCGTAATAAAAAAATCTGCGACTCTCTTAACCTTATTAATTGTTAATTGTTCATTATTAATTATTAATTGCAATTTCGCCACTTTGCGTAGAATTTAACTTCTTACGGAGTAATCTAAAGAGCCAGAAAAACAGGCCGTCAAACTGAAAGTTAAAACTCTTTCTCCGCGGGCTTTGCGTTTTCTTTTCCTTCGCGCTCTTTGCGTGGAACTCGCTCATGGGATAATTAAATATGATGATTAAGCTTTTTGTGGGATTTAGCGCCCACTTTCCCATCTAAATCTGCTGCAAACCAAATTATTTAAATCATTAATTGTTCATTATTAATTATTAATTGCAATTTCGATATTAAGGGTAATTTTCCACCCCAATGGTAATTTTGTGCCCGCTATGTTTTGCAGACAAATATTAATTCATTAATTTGTGGTCAGGCATTAGTGAAACAATATTATACATCCAATTGAACAGAAAAAATAAATATTCCAATCGTTGTTTCCCTCACGGGGGACCTTCCAAAATTTCAGGGGTATCAATATGAAAAAATTATTTACACTTTTATTATCAATTCTCCTTTTTGCCTCAATAAAGGGGCAGACACCCACACTCGAAGAACTTACCGACCAGGTAAATCTCGATTCACTTATTACATTTGTAATGGAGCTTTCCGGAGAGGTTTCGGTTGTGGTTAACGGACAAACACAGACAATAGTCTCCCGGCATAAAAACCAACCGGGAAATAACATCGCCGCCGATTATATAAAGGCAAAATTAATGAGTTACGGACTTGAAACCGAAGACCAGAACTGGTCATCTTCAGGCAGGAATGTGATAGCCACTCAGACAGGGACCGATTTTCCCGATCAGTATTATATTATCTGCGCTCACTATGATGATATGCCCTCATCCCCTCCCGCTCCCGGCGCCGATGACAACGCCTCAGGAACCGCCGCGGTTATTGAAGCTGCCCGTATATTTTCAAACTACCAGTTCCCTTTTACCATTAAGTACTGCCTTTGGGATGAAGAGGAACAGGGACTTGTAGGAAGTGATTATTACGCGGGCTGGGCCGCCGGACAAAATCATCAGATTGAAGGTGTGCTCAATATGGATATGATCGCTTATGACGGAGACGGAGATAATGAGTGTGATGTACATACTAAAAATGTCGCCGATTCTTACCGCCTTTCAGACAAGATGGTTGAAATGAACAGTATTCTTCAGCTCGGTTTTATTACAGATATCAATGACCCCGGCTCAAATTATAGCGACCACAAATCATTCTGGGATGAAAATTACAGCGCGATTTTACTTATTGAGGATTTTGATGATTTCCATCCTTATTATCATACCTCAAACGACCTTATCCAGTATTTCGATAATGACTATTTCCACAGAATGGCCAAACTTTGTATCGGGACACTTGCCGCGTTTACTTTAAATCTGGACATCAAGATCGAACATACTCCATTTGCCTCTGTTAACTATTCAGGCAATATGGAACTGACGGCCGAGATTATTTCGGGACTTGAAATCGGTTCCGGCATCGCCGCTCCGAGATTATATTACCGTGTAAGTCAGGGCAGTGGTTTCACAAACTTTATGGAGGTAACCGGAAACAATGGGGCGGGAACAACCTGGAATTTTACTATTCCCGCCCAGCCTCTCGGAACAATTGTGCAGTATTATATTGCCGCTCAGGATGCGGAAAATAATATAGTCACCACAGTTCCAAAGGGAGGTTCAGGTTTTAATCCTCCCGGAAATACTCCCCCGGAAACATTTTATGAATTTTATGTCGCCGAAATTACCGTCGCTCTTGAGGATGAATTCAGCGACATGAATAACTGGACAAATGATGGCGGATGGGACATCACCACCTCCTCTTACGTATCTTCCCCCTCATCGGTTACAGATTCACCCTCGGGAGAATATCCCTCCAACGCAAATTCACTGTTGACCACAACAGATATGATTACTTTCCCGACAGGTGTTTTCGCCGCGGAACTGGAGTTTATGACCAAATGGGAAATTGAAACCGACTGGGATTATGGCCAGGTCCTGATCTCAACTAACGGTTCAACCTGGACCCCTCTCGAAGGGAAATATACAAACCCGGGAACAGGCTCATTCCAGCCTAATGGAGAACCTCTCTATGATGGAGCGCAGGGTGACTGGGTTCAGGAAAAAATTAATTTGCTCGACTATGTAGGGCAGTCATTCCAGTTAAGATTTATGCTCAAGAGTGACGGTTATTTAGAAGAGGATGGCTGGTATATAGATGATCTTAAACTGGTTACCTATACTACCGAACCAACCCAGCAGGGTCAGGCAAATGTAACTATTTCGGAAGGTTGGAACCTTCTTTCTGTGCCGCTGACTCTTCCCGATATGTCCTTAAGCTCTGTTTTCCCCAATGCTTCTTCACAGGCATTCTGGTTTAACCAGACCTACCAGATGACAACCGACCTGCAGAATGACCTGGGTTACTGGATTAAATTTGGCGGATCAGAAGTGGTCCAGCTTACAGGCGACAAGCTTGATAATATGATGAACGTAAATTCAGGCTGGAACATGATTGGAAGTATCGATTCTGTCATTTCTGTTACCGATATTACATCATCTCCCGCGGGTATTATTACATCTGAATTTTTTGCCTATGGCGCGGGATATTCAATCGCAGATGAAATTATTCCGGGTAAAGGTTACTGGGTTAAAACAAGCGGAGCCGGACAGATAATCCTTGGGGAGGAAACTGCCGAAAAGGTAAATGATCCTCTGAAGGATATGATCAGCCTGCATATTCGGGATATGGTTGGGAATCAATCCAGACTTTATCTCTACGCGTCAGAAAATACAAGTGATTTTGAAATGCCTCCCGCTCCTCCCGAAAATGTATTTGACGCCAGATTCAGCACAGGCAATTACGCCGAAAATGTAACATCGAATCCTGAGATAGTCATTTCAGCGGCTATGATGCCAGTTAAAATATCGTCGGGCAAAGAGGAAATTTCTCTTCTCGACGCGGCAACAGGAAATATATACCAGCTCAATGAGGAAAATAACTACCAGACTCTGATTTCCGGTTCAGGACAGATAAGGCTTTCTGTAACCGTAACAGGAATGCCCGAGAACTTCGGTCTCGAACAAAATTATCCCAATCCTTTTAATCCCTCCACAACAATCGCCTATAGCCTTGCGGCAAATGAACATGTAACTCTTTTCATCTATGATGTACTTGGGCAGAAAGTCGCTACCCTCGTGGATGATATACAGGACCAGGGAGTTTATAAAATCAATTTCGACGCCTCGAAACTCTCAAGCGGTATCTATTTTTATTGTCTCAAGGCTGGCAACTTCCTCGAAACAAAAAAGATGATACTCGCCAAATAAAATTTAGGATAAATAATTTTTACACATAAGGGGTGATTATTAAGTCACCCCTTTTTTTATTGCCGCTATGTTGTTTTTGTATTTCCACACAAAATCATTTGTTACCCCCTGTAGAGACAAGGCATGCCTTGTCTCTACGGATGGGGAAAAAAATTTGTAACGTGGGAAGGTGAGTCTGTCAGCCCTCGTAAAAATTACCGGGTCATAAATATGGTGTACCTAACGGCACACTATATTGTAGGGGTATTTTTTTCTACCAATATGCTGTCCCTAACGGGACAGTTAATCCTATTTTTTTTAATTGCCGCGTCAGGGGTAAAATATTTGTATAGAGGATTGACATATAAAAATCATGTGTGCCGTAGGTACACCATATTTAGCACACCGGGAAAATTATTATTCTAATTTTAGGGCTCTTTCGCTGAATCAGTTTCAATAGCAAGGAGGAGTTTTTTTATTACTCCTCAGCGCTGCGAATATCATACCGCAAATTCCTGAACCATGATTACAAAACGTTTTCGGGTTCGGTATCGCAATCGTTTTTTCAAATCCCTTTAGAGACAAGGCATGCCTTGTCTCTACAAAATGGGGAGAAATTATTTTTGCCGCATGCGCACCACATTTATCACATCGAACATATTGTGATAACTATTTACTACCAAATCGGTTATCCTGTAAAAATCGGCCTCTATTACCATTTTTTCTTAGATTTTCTTATTTTGTATCTGAAATATCATACCGGAAGGTCCTTTCGCCAAATAATACCTTCAGGTATTTTGTTATTCTATTTTAAAATATTGGGTAGAGCTATGAAAAATTTTTCATTCAGACTCATTATTGCCGCGTTATTCTTAATTCTGTTTATTGCCGGGACCGAACTTAACACTGATACCGACCTCAGTGCGGCGGACGCTTCATTCAGTGGTGAGGACAGCGGAGACTATGCCGGACAGGATATTTCCGGAGTAGGGGATGTAAATGGAGACGGTTATGATGATTTTGTAATCGGGGCGCCTACTGATGAAGAAGCGGGTTATGCGGCAGGTCAAGTGTATCTTATATTGGGGAAAAATTCCGGCTGGGCGATGGATACCAACCTGGGTTCGGCTGACGCTTCATGGCGGGGTGAAAGTTCGGGAGATAACGCGGGCGCGGCTGTAGCGGGAGTGGGAGATGTAAATGGAGACGGTTATGATGATTTTATTATCGGCGCTTATAAAAATGGCGAAGGAGGCTCTTACGCGGGGCAGACCTACCTGATACTGGGGAAAAGCAGCGGCTGGTCAATGGATAACAGTCTGGCTTCGGCGGACGCCTCATATATCGGTGAGGACGCGAATGACTACTCAGGTTATGGAATTTCAGGCGCGGGGGATGTTAATGGCGATGGTTATGACGATTTCCTGATTGGGGCTTATGGTGATGACGATAACGGCAGTTCTGCAGGACAGACATATTTAATACTTGGCAAATCATCAGGCTGGTCGATGAATAATGATCTTTCAAATGTTGACGCCTCATTTTGGGGCGAAGCGGCAAGCAATAATTCCGGCGAAAATATGGCCGCTGCAGGAGATGTCAATGGCGATGGTTATGATGATTTTCTGATAGGGGCTCATAAAAATGCTGATGGAGGTTCTTCGGCGGGTCAGACCTACCTGATCCTCGGTAAATCCGCCGGATGGTCAATGGATACTAACTTATCCGGATCAGACGCATCTTTTATTGGTGAGGAAGGAGGAGATTTTTCCGGAAGAGCTATTGCCGGCGCGGGTGATGTAAATGGTGATGGTTATGATGATTTTATAATTGGAGCTATGTATAGTTCGGAAGGCGCGAGCGCGGCCGGGCAAACTTACCTGATTCTGGGAAAATCGGCAGGATGGAGTATGGACACCGATCTTTCCGCGGCTGACGCTTCATTTCATGGTGAATCGGCAAGCGATTATTCAGGCAAGGCGGTTGCCGGCGTTGGTGATGTAAACGGTGATGGTTACAGTGATTTTATTATCGGCGCTTACGCTGATGATGACGGCGGCGGCTCAGCAGGCCAGACATATCTGATCTATGGCAAATCCTCCGGCTGGAGCAACGATGTGAATCTTTCTTCCGCCGACGCTTCATTTATCGGAGAAGACGCTTCCGATCAGTCAGCTTATTCGATTTCAGGCTCCGGCGATGTTAATGGTGATGGATATAACGATTTTATTATCGGCGCTTATACTGATGAAGATGGAGGGGGAAGCAACACAGGGCAGACTTATCTTATTCTTTCTGATCAGTCGGGCCAGACTGACGCTGTTCATAAAATTTTTGTGGGAAGCGGTGATACCGCTGAAAAAGAAATAAAAGACGCGGGATTGATAATTGATTTTTCAAGCTGCAACAGCAGCGGTGGTTATTTAACTATTACCGAACATAATAACCAGGACGCGCCCGGCGTTACGGGGGGCTCCTTCAACCGCTACTGGACAATTTCTCCAACCGGACTTTCCTCCTACCAATTTTCAATCACCTTTAAATATTGTGAAAGTGAGGTTGCCGAATCGGGAGGCGCCGAGGCAAATATGAAAATATACCGCAAGGATGGTCTGAACTGGGAAGAGGTTAGCGCTACAATAAATACTGATAAAAATACTCTTACCGCGACCGGTCAAACAGCTTTTTCCGACTGGGGAATAGGAAACTCGGAAGACCCGATGCCGGTTGAACTAACTTCATTTGCGGCCATACAAAAGGAAAACAAGGTTGTTCTTAACTGGGAAACCGCTACCGAAATTGATAATTACGGATTTGAGATTGAACGAACCGGTCATCCTGCCGGGCAGATTTTTAACCTGTCCACCTTCAACAAAATAGGATTTCTGGAAGGCGCGGGAAACAGCAATTCGCCTAAAGAATATACATTTACCGATTACCTTACGGATATATCGTCCATTCCCGGGGCTGTCACCTACAGGCTGAAACAAATTGATAGCGATGGTTCATTTGAATATTCAGATGTAATTACCGTAGAGACGCAAAATTTTGCGTCTCTACCTTCGGAATTCAAATTAAACCACAACTACCCAAATCCCTTTAATCCCGCGACTGTAATATCATACAACCTGCCCTCAAAATTGAATGTACAGTTAACAGTGTTTAACTCCCTCGGGGAAAAAATAGAAACCCTTGCAAACGAAATACAGGAAGAGGGATTTTACCAGGTAAACTTTGACGCCTCTGATTTGACAAGCGGCATTTATTTTTACCGGCTGGAAGCGGGCAGTTTCTGCGAAACGAAAAAAATGATTCTTGCCAAATAATTTTCAGTGTAGAGACGCAAGATTTTGCGTCTCTACGCGCCAAATTTCTAATTAAAAATACTTACATATTTCATAATAATCGATAATATCATAATGGATATTGGGTGAATCAATATAAAATGGAGGCTCGTAATCTATTGAATAATACCAATAGTTATCATAAATCCATTTGAAGATGTAATATTTTTCCAACTGAAGCGTCACATCAGGTAATTCACCCTGTGAAAAAGCGCCTATATAAGTCCAGAATTCATAAGGCAACGGATTTCCAATTGTATCAACTCTTTTCACATAAACCGGAATATTTTCAATTGAAACCTGTATTGGGTTCTCGGATATGCTTTTACAGATGACTGTCGCGGAAATAGTCACTTGTGTCCCAATGATAGTTGTATCAGTCGGAGTGAATGGAATATATGTTATATTATTCTCATCACACAAATCAGGAATGATTGCCTCTATCCCAGTATTTAACTGTATACTCGTATTCGGCACAAAAACTCTCACTTGTACAGGCCGTTCAGCCATAGCCCTGATAAATGTCCATTCAGGCGCGGCTGGATAAATATATTTTGAACTAAGGTGAGCATCAAAATTTCCTGAACCGGGAACACTTTCATAATAAAGGCGTGCGATAACGGGATTAATAAATATCCCTGTAGTGGAGATAAACTTTATCGTTGTTCCGGTAGCGCAACCTTTCCCAAGTTTCCAGTCGAGATTCCAGAAGGAAAAATGGCTGATGTTTTGAAATTTTATACCTAATCCGGTAGGACTTTCAGGAGAGCTTTCAATTGTAAGATTTTCCTCAAAAGCCCATTCACCTGTTTTTTCGTCATAACTCCAAATGGGTATTATATCACCCGCTTTAACTGTTTCGCTGGTTTCCGGATTGATCAGGTCAGCCGGGATATCCATCTTCAGTGATAAACTGCCATTTTCTATTTCATCAACCGGAACACCTCCTACAGTCATTTCCAGCGCGATAAAACCGGCTGTTGCAAACCGGGTTTCTTCCATTTCACCATTTTCATTTTCCACCGTAACTTCAAAACCGCCGGGAAATGACAATAATGATTGATGGTCAACCGGGTTAAAATAAGTAATTGAGGTATTTATCTCTCCGCTAAGGTATTCTCCATCCTCGCCTATCAGTCTGGCGCCCTGCGGAAGTGAAATTTCCGCGGAGGCATTTGTATTGGGTTCAATCCCTGAGCTTATAGTTATGGGATTACTCGTTCCACCTGAGACCGTAGCGCTTCCTGTTGTTTGAGTGTTTGATATTGTACCTTCGGGCAGCTCACCATTTTTTACCATTATTATCTCAATTGGTTTTATCCCCGGTTTTGTCAGTTCGACAGGCAGACTTGTAGTAATATATCCATCCGCTTTACAAACCAATATTACCTTAAATGGGTTCTCAATGGTTGGCACAATTGAATCATTAACTGAAAACTGGCCGATTCCCTCATCCGTCTTAATTTTATCCAGAGGAACGCTTGTTGTCGAAATGATATCATTACGTCCCTCACCCGAAAAGGTAATTTCAACTTCTTCCTGTATCGGAAACAACGTTGCTGCATTTAAGACAGCCACAGGAACAGTTGTGCTTCTGCTGATCGATTTGATTCTTATCTCCAGTCCCTCAGTCGGGCTGGGTATATCACATGAGTAAAAAACTATTACCGATGTTATGGCGGTGATTAGAAAAATAAAAAGCAGCTTAATTCTTATTTGCATTTGAACCCTCCTTAAAATTTGTAGTTTAGACCTATTGAAACAACCGGGAACCATTGAAACCAGTCAAGATTATCCTCAAGCTGCTTTTCCTGGTCCTCCGCCGCCGATGGAGCAAGCAAACCTGTGGCGGTCAGATCAACATCAGGTGTGCCCTGGTAAAATGTCCCGACATCAAAAGTAATTGATAATCCACTTTCGCCTGAAAAAGGATTTCCAAGCCCCAGCCCTATATAAGGGGCAACAACAGGATACTTTATCTCGGCATCCATGCTGCCCAATAGTTCAGGGGTATATTGATCATTGCCGACCGTGTAGGTCTTGGAAGGAGTCATATGGGTATCAAACGCGTTCAGATTAAAAAAGAGACCGCCCCTTAACCGAAGTGAACCTCCGAAGGGAAAATAATCAGCCAAAAGATTAGCCGACATGAGTTTTGGTTTGGCGGTATAAATATAATCATCCTTTTCCTTGTCACCCCCCTCTATTTCTGTGGAAAACCACGCGAAACCCGCATGAAGGTTAATTTTTTCACCAAATGATCGTGATAATGAAACTCCAAATCCGGGTGTTCCAATATTTAGGGACGCGACATAATCTTGCGCTAAAAATTGCGCAGTTATAAAACAAAAGCACAGGAATATAGTTATACGCCTCATATAGCCTCTCACTTTTTATTTAATATGGTAAAGCTCTCCACCTTTTATAAGATACAAATATTAATTTCTTTTGTCAATATGTTTCAGCTCTATATTTTTTATTTCTTTCATTTTTAAATCTTACTTTTAGACTTTTCATAAATATGGACAACTTCTTTCAGTTTGCCGGCGCTTAAAAGTCTTTCGGATTTCTGGCAGGAGAAGAAATTTCGAAATATTATCCGGCGACAATATTTTTAATTATATTTGCATCAAAAAAAAAGAAAGTGATTTAAGCGCATGAGAAAAGAAAAAGATTCAATAGGCGAACTTGAACTGCCGGGAAAAGCTCTATATGGCATACATGCATTGAGAGCAAAAAACAATTTCCCTTCCAGCGGTGAAAAGATTCATCCATATATGATTAAAGCATACCTGCTTGTAAAAACTTCGGCGGCTGAGACTAATTATAAATGCGGCCTGCTAATGAAAGATAAATATGAGGCTATTGAAGAGGCGGTTGACAACCTGCTGAAAGAAACAGAAAAATTCATATCCGAAGGTGATGAAGCCATATACGGCAAATTATTAGTTGATCCGCTTCAGGGTGGAGCGGGCACTTCGCTGAATATGAATATAAATGAGGTAATCGCGAATGAAGCCCTGGTTATTCTCGGCAGGAAACCGGGTGACTATGACCATATACATCCACTGGATGATGTGAACATGTCGCAATCCACAAATGATACATTTGTAACCGCGCTAAAGATCGCCTCAATTCTGCTTCTCAGGGAACTTGCCGATTCTTTCGCCGAAATTCAAAGAACTCTGCAGGAAAAAGAAGAAGAATTCAAGGGGATTGTAAAATTAGGCAGAACCCAGTTTCAGGATGCTGTTCCGGTAACACTCGGGCAGGAATTTGGCGCGTGGGCGCAGGCTTTCGCGCGTGACAGATGGAGGCTCTATAATGCTGAAGAAAGGCTGAGATCGGTTAATCTTGGCGGAACAGCTATCGGCAATTCTGTTTCCGCTCCCCGCCCTTATGTTCTGAATGTTAATAACATTCTGAAAAAAAATTGCGGCCTTCCGGTAGCTAAAGGTGAAGACCTTATCGATACCACCCAGAATATGGATGTTTTTGTTGAGGTGCACGGAATTGTTAAATCGGGCGCTGTTTCAATGATTAAAATGGCAAACGATCTCCGTTTTCTTTCAAGCGGCCCAAAAGGGGGAATAGGAGAAATAAAGCTGCGCCCGAACCAGGCGGGTTCATCTATTATGCCGGGAAAAATAAATCCTGTCATTCTCGAAAATGCAATACAGATTTCGGAACTTGTGAAAGCTCATGACGTTTTGATATCAAACCTTGCGGCCGCGGGGCATCTGGAGCTGAATGCATTTATGCCCTCTATCGGACACAGTTTTCTTAAATCCCTTTCGATGTTAAGGGATGTCAATTATAATGTCGCTTCAAAATGTATTACAGGAATAATGGCGGATGCCGATAAGTGCCGCGAAAATCTCTTGAATTCTTCGGCTATTGGAGCATCTCTGATCTCAACTTTCGGCTATGATACTATTCAGGATATCGCGAAATATGCCGAAGAAAATGATATTTCATTTGTCCAGTCTCTTATAAAGAGCAAACTGGTGGATGAAACAGAACTGTTTAATATTTTATCACAGGAACTGGGAATAGAAATTGAATAAAACAGCCTCATCCGAGAGAAAACATATTGTATTCGCGGGCAGAAGAAACGCCGGAAAATCTTCACTCGTAAACCGCTTTATCGGACAAGACCTTGTTATAGTTAGCGATACCGCGGGAACAACCACCGATCCGGTAAAAAAAGCTATGGAACTTCTGCCTTTCGGACCGGTTGTTCTTGTTGACACCGCCGGCATTGACGATGTCGGGGAGCTGGGTGAAAAAAGAATCGGGAAAACCATTAAAGCAGTGTCGGAAGCTGATTTTGTTATCCTTGTAATTGAAAGCAATAACAGTCTTACGGAAGATGAGCTGAATCTGGTACAGAAATGTAAAAATATGGAGATTCCCCTATATTGCGTTTTAAACAAATCGGACCTGGGAATTAATTACGGACTGATTGAGGAGCTCAAAGATAAAAACATTCCTTTTTCATCAGTATCATGCAAAACCGCGGATGGCATTCATGAGCTGAAAGAAAAAATTGCCCGCGCTATCCCCGATTCAGTATCTCCCCCGCTTGTTGGCGATTTGGTAAAACAACATGATATTATCGTACTTGTCGTGCCCATTGACCTGGGAGCGCCTAAAGGCAGACTTATAATGCCACAGGTGAACACGATCAGGGAAGCTCTCGATGAAGATTCTATTGTGGTAGTGGCCAAAGATAAGGAGCTGCGTTCCGCGCTTGATTCTCTTGCCAGAAAGCCGAAACTTGTGGTTACCGACAGCCAGGCTGTTATGCGGGTAAACGCCGATGTGCCCGATGATATAGCGATGACGACATTCTCAATACTCATGGCCCGCTATAAGGGTGACCTGATTGAATATGTAAGGGGACTCAGGCGTGTGGAGGAACTGCAAGCGGGTGATAAAATTTTGATAGCGGAAGCCTGCTCGCATCACGCGCAGGAGGATGATATCGGTAAAGTGAAAATTCCCCGCTGGCTCAGGCTGCATACCAGAAAGGACCTGGAGATTGATATCCGCAGCGGGGCCGATTACCCGGAAAATCTATCTGAATACAGGCTTATCGTTCATTGCGGAGGCTGTATGTTAACCAGAAGAGCGATGCAGATGAGAATTAAACAGGCAAAACTTATCGATGTGCCGATTGTAAATTACGGAGTGCTCATCTCTTATATGCATGGCGCCGTCCCCCGCGCCCTCCTCCCCTTCGAAGAAGCTATGAGCGAATGGGAAAAGGTCGCCTTTACAATATAATCACCCCAACTGTAGGACAGGCTTTCCAGCCTGTCCCCCACGTGTGGCACGCCTGTCCCCCACGTGTGGCGCGCCTGTCCCCGCGTGTGGTACGCCTATCCCCGCATCTGAGAACCTGTATGCCCCGGTATGTCTGTTAGCCTCGAATAATGGAATGGGCGGATTGCAGGAAGACAATTTTTCTGTTTCGGGTTAATGATGCTATGTCATTCCGGTTTGACAACTCTCTTTTTTGTTGTCAACACCGGAATCTAATCCTGAATTTTAAAAGAAATCTTCTATCGAACTCAGGAATATCCCCTCCCCATCCTTTTACATTTAAAATAAAAAAGCCCCGGAAACCGGGGCTTAACAGAGCGCTGAGTAGTTACAGAGATTTATATTTAAACCACCAGTCATATCCTTCACCTGATTCTAATCTTTCTTTAGCGGTTTTTACATCTTTTGCAGGGGGAATGATCACTTTATCGCCGATCAGTTCATTATTCGGCCAGTTCTCGGGCATTGCCACACCATTGGCGTCTGATATCTGAAGGGCTTTAAGAGCGCGAAGAACTTCATCAATCTGACGTCCGATTTCCTGGGGATAATAGATCATCAGCCTTAATTTGGAATCGGGATCTATCAGAAATACGGCGCGAACTGTGTTTGTGCCTTTTCCGGGGTGAATCATGCCAAGTTTCTGAGCGACTCGGCCCATATCATCAGCGATAACGGGGAAAGGAATTTCAACACCGATTTTTTCTTCGATGAATTCAACCCATTTGATATGTGAGAATACCTGGTCGATTGAATGGCCGATAAGCTGAGCATTCAAATCTTCAAATTCTTTCGCTCTTTTTGCGAACGCTACAAATTCAGTTGTACATACAGGAGTAAAATCTCCCGGATGGCTGAATAATACAATCCATTTTCCTTTAAAATCTTCAGGAAGATTAAATTCGCCATGTGTTGTAGTCACTTTTAATTCAGGTAATTTTTCACCCAGCAACGGGATTCCGCTTGTTCTTTCTTCAGTCATTTTAATACCTCATTTTTTTTAATTTAATTATTTATTATTTATCCTATAGGATGCAATTCGGAGAGAATGGATTCAAACTTTCCTCCTGAAAATGTCAGTCTCATTTAAATTTTATAATAATAAAAAAAGGTGTGAAAATCTGCCCGGAGGTGAAATTTTTTTGGGGATTAATCTCATGAAGCAGGCGCCCCGCTGATCAATAAAAAATCATCAACTCTAAACTATTATCCAGTCCTATTTTCTTCTGCCAACAACAACCACTATCGGCTCAGAATTGGAATATCCCTCTGCCGCGATAACATCTCCTTTAACATCAATCATCCAAAGATAATAGGGATGATAATATGTGCTCCAGTCGACTCCGTTAAAATGTGATATCCCTCCCCTGTGCATATAATATAGGTCATTATTGTCATTCCCTCTGAAATAACCTGAAAGCCGGGGCGCTCCTTCAAGTGGCAGCCATTCTCCTGTTTTATTGGTCATTGGAAGCGCCTGGGATGTTGTATATATGGGATGCCCGTTTTTTGTCCAGACACGTCCAAGGTCAAGTTCCCATTTTTCCATTTCATCCTCCGAGTCGACCCTGAAAACAATACTTTCAAAAGAATTCGGCTCGATAGAGCCAACTGCCAGGGCCTGCTCACGACCGGTGATTTTATTCACACATCCCCATATCTCCCAGATTACTCCATCAACATCGGGATACATCCTGCTCCAACTATTATTCTTCCAATGTGAAAGAGATCCAAACGCTCCCCCAATATAAAAATCATCAATAGAAAATCCCCATATTGATCGACCGGCATAATATGGATTTTCTCTCGTACCTTGCAGTGGAAATTGAATCCATTCTTCTCCTGTGTAATACTGCGCACCGCCGGGAATGCTTAATAACGCGGTTCCATTTTTGAATCCCTGCACCGAATAAGTTTCATCAGGATAAGTGTGTCCATAAATTGATAAAAACATAATGGACTTTTTTTCCCATTTATTACCGTCCCAGACCGCGAGGTTATTATAAGGAAACATATCACTCCCATCTTCAGCCGTTTCGATAAATGTGCCTGCGCAAAGTAAATTATCCTCTGAAATTATGGCAATATCGTTGAAATACCCCGACCATCTTCCGTCACCGGGGTAATGCACTTCCCACTCGATATCATGGCTGGTCGGTTCAAGCGTGGTAAACTCTACGTTTCCCGCTTCCAACCATTTATAGTTTTTCCATTTCCACCCTTTAACATCATAATTCATCCCGGGTGAAAGACTGTCGATATACAAAATTGTATCATTCCCGGTTAGCTCATATTCCCTACTAAACTTATCATAATCCAGACGAAATGAGCAGGGTTCATTCCTCGAAAAATCTACATAAATCCAGGCTTCAAGGCAGGCCGCGTCATAAAATGATATTTCTATTCCCGATTTAAGTTCATTTAAATCGGGATCGGCGCTTTCGCACGCGACCAGAAAAAAAAACAGAAAAGACCCTGCTATCCACTTAACGCAATTGTTTTTCATAATCACTTCTTTTATCCCGGGTTTATTGGACCGGATTCATGCATCTGCCCATAAACAATATTGTATTCGTATCTCCATCTATGATAAAATATAAGAAAGGGTGGTCCAGTTTAATGGTCGATAATGTCTTGTTCTCAGAATAATAAAAGTCCATGATCATAGTAGCTGCCGCGGCTTCCGCTCCTTCTTCATTAACTTCAATTTTTGCCTTATGCATAATATCAAGTGGACCGGGATTTAGAATATTTGTAAAAATATTTGTCATGTCGCCTGTGCCGGCAAATACTTTTCGCGCCCCGGATTCCATCAACATATTCCTGATTTTGAGGGGTTTTAGTTCTGAAGAAAACTTTGGCATTACAATTCCAAGTTTTGTTTTACGGGAGTTATTAATTATCCCGGAGATTTTAATATCTGAAAGTTTTGATTCCAGGATTTTTATACCATCAACTGCCCCTGGAAGTAAAATAAGCATAAATTGCTGCCCGGCATCATACGGCAAAACAACTGACTGATAGTCCTGAAAAGACCCATATAATATATTATCTATCTTACTCATAAATTCTTTCTCAATTTCCTTCCCGCTACAAAGAAAAAACTTATCCTTTTTAGTTTTATCTTCATCAAATTTATTTTTCCAGGAGTCCTTGAAATATATCGCGTTTAACAACATAAATTTTTCGGCATATTTACCTTTGGGATCGATTAATTCCGCAATTTTCCCATATGTTTTTTCCTTCACCCAGCCATTTACATAATCGGCAAACTCCCCCTTCGATTTTATTGAATATAATTCACTGTCAAAATATTGTTTTAAAAAGCTGGTATATTCTTTTTTGACCTGAATATCGTGCCTTATTGCGAAAATATTGGCTATTGACAGTATAAGATCTTTCTCTTTCCGGTTTGTACCGATGCTGTCAATAAAAGCCCCATATTCTGTAAGGAACTCATCATTATCACCTTCAAAATACATTACATCCGCGATCTCCTCCCTTGCCTCTCCTTTGCTTCCAATATATAGCTGGGCTATAGCGACAGATAAACTTAATGGAGAAAAAATAATGTTATCATTAGTTTCCTTTATTATTTCACCATAAAGATCAAACGCGAATTTATTCACCGATTCAGCATAATTGATATTTTCCTGTGCCGATATTATCGTTTGAAAACAAAAAAGTAAAAACAAAACAAAATATTTCTTCATTTTATCCTCTATTTTTACAGAAACTATGAAAACATTACCCTGAGAATATCGTAAAATTAAATAAATTGAGTCAAAGAACAAAATATTATTATTGACCAATAACGCATTGAACGATTAGACAAAAGCCACGAGAAAAATGAATAACCCCGCCGCCATCACCCGATCCGGTCATCATACTCTTACTCTGATTTTTTAATACCGATACGAAAAATTAAAAGGCAATAAGGTTAATTTTTTTTTGGGGAGGGAAATCCTATGCTACTAAGGTTAAAAAAACAAAGAATAAGGTTTTTTTTCTTTGCGTCCTGGCGTGAGATAAAAAACGATTTCGATTACGACTTCGATTTGGATTTCGACGGATTCCTTATTTCATAATCGTAATCTCATCCCTTCAGCAAAGATCAATAACCCTGCCGCCATCATATAAGCAGCCATTATATTCAGATTTATACCAGCTCTCGATTCGTGGAAGGTAGTTTTTTTAAAGGTATTTTTCACTTATACCCGATAACAATTACTGGCGGATAGGGATATGAGCTGCTTACCCCAACCGCGACAAATATATTTTGATATGAATCTATTTCCAAAAAATGCACTCCCGGATGATCATAAATAATCTCTATCACATAATCTCCGTTAAAATGAAAAATCTTTTCATCTCCACAGACATATATATTATTTTCAGCCTGAACTGAGAATTTTCTGAATTCATATCCAGTGCTGAAGTAAGAACCAAGAATTTTAAAATAATTCTCTTCTGGTATATACTTTAATATTCTGTCATCGGCTGAAAGAATATATAAATTGTCATTATTTAATTCTATATCATTAACTTTACCCAGTGCTTTATGCTCAATATTGGAATAATCATATATCAGGTCCCAGTTATACCAATTATAATGATAAATACCCGAAATGTCCTGGCCATATTCATTATAAAAAGTAAAAATATTTTTCCCATCATCTGTGCCTGTTATACCATCAAGTGTATAATTCCCGGCAATATGCATTTCGCTCCAGTCATTTCCGTCATATTTTGTTATTATACCATTTGTACAGCTAAGATATAGATTATTTAATGAAGTTCCCCATAATCCTTTTGAATCACAATCCCAGATGCGGTTAGGATTGCCGTGAATTACTAATAATTCATGCCATTCATCATCAGTATAATTTAACAGAGTACCGGAAGTGCCTGCCACTAACGTCTTATCAGGTAACTTCTGCATAAAATTTAAAGGGTAATATTTCTTTTCCGATATTAATGTATGTCTTGCCTTAACTGTGTCAAAGCTCCATTCATTGTTTCTATAAATCATAACACTATAAAAAAAATCAGGGGCCTGCCCTTCCAAAGCTACACTGCATGCAATGTATATTTCTTTTTTATCAGTTATTACAATTTCATTCATATTTGCTGAATAAAAATTATATTCAGGAAAATCAAAAACGTTTGTGATTATCGGTCTGTCTGTTGTATCAAGAGTTTCAAAAACCGTAAGGGTTGTATCCTTCTGCTCATATTTTAAGAATATTTTCCCAAAAAAAACGTATTCCGTACCCGGTTCAAGATCATCTATAAAAAATGTTTTCTCCTTCTGAAGGAATGTTTCATTCACAATTATACTGTCACCCATAATCACTTCAATAAGATTATCAGGAGGTATTTCATTAAGGCTTACCTTAATTGTCATGTCCATTAGTCCCACATTCTCAGACGTTATGCTAATTTCATATTCAGAATCTTCGGGGTCCTTTTTTTCTTCCGGTTCTGTTGGACTGCAGGAAAAGATAAACACTAAAATCAGAAATGAAACTGCTTTAATATTAGTACTTATTCTTATTTTCATAATAATTCTAATTAAGTTCTAAATATTTTTCTTAAATTTTGCAAACCTGAAATAATTATTTTTTTGTCAGGATGCGATAACAAATTAACAATATTTTTCACCAAAAACTTAGTTGGCTAAAACTCCCGATGTAAATTGAGAGATAATCTGAAACTTTCCAATTTTTTTTGTATGCCCATATCCAAAATCAGTCACCACATCTCTGCCATAAATATACTTTAGCATTCATTTTAACAATACAAAATTAAGATAACAAGATAATTTCAAGAAGTAAAGAATGTTTAAAACTTTTTTGGTATCTTTATCTTCGCTAACAAACTATTCATCATCAGGATATTTGTAAAATCGTAATCTTAATCGTAATCCCCCCGCCATGCAAAATGAACAACCCTTTCGCCATCACCCACCCCGATCATCTTACTCTTACTCTGATTTTTTAATACCGATACCGAAAAATAAAAAGGCAATAAGGTTAATTTTTGGGGAATGGAATCCTATGCTACTAAGGTTAAAAAATAAAGAATAAGGTTTTTTTCACCATTTGTCCCGATAACTGCCTGGCCAAAGGTTTCGAATATAATTCAGTGTGAAAAATATTGTGTACCTGACGGCACACCTGGTCGTTTTCTTATATTTTTTCTACCAATATTTTGCCCCTAACGGGGCAATTTTATATAACAATTATTTTTTGTCCCGTTAGGGACAGCATATTGGTAAAAAGAATAAAGCAGGAAATGCCGTGTGCCGTCAGGTACACCATATTTATTCACAGGTGTACAATTAGAAAATTTTGCCCGGAATATTGCCCTGTTGAATAAAGTAATAAGATTGATTTTCGATTCGGTTTCATTTCTGCTACTAAGGTTAAAAAATAAAGGATAAGGTTCTTTCCACCATTTTTTGCGATAACTGCCCGACCAAAGGTTTCGAATATAATTCAGTGTGAAAAATATTGTGTACCTGACGGCACACCTGGTCGTTTTCTTATATTTTTTCTACCAATATTTTGCCCCTGACGGGGCAATTTTATATAACAATTATTTTTTGTCCCGTTAGGGACAGCATATTGGTAAAAAGAATAAAGCAGGAAATGCCGTGTGCCGTCAGGTACACCATATTTATTCACAGGTGTATAATTAGAAAATTTTGCCTGGAATATTGCCCTGTTGAATAAAGTAATAAGATTGATTTTCGATTCGGTTTCATTTCTGCTACAAAGGATAATAAACAATGAATAAGGTTTTTGGGGAGTTTTTTCGTGGGATTTAGTGTTTTGGTGATTTTGTGGCTTTCTTCCGCCTAAATCAGCGAAATCAAAATAATCTGCGGTCATCTTTTCAATTGTTAATTGTTCATTATTAATTAATAATTGCATTTTTGCCATTTTGCGTAGAATTTAACTCCTTACGGAGTAATCCCGCCCCCCTATGAAAAATGAACGACCCCGCCGCCGCCAAACCCGGTCATCATACTTTTCAGCTACTCTGATTCTTTCCCCGTTTAAAATGAAAAAGGGGCAGAATTATTCTCTGCCCCCTGTCATAAAACAATTTTTTCAGAAAATTTTATTTTTCCTCAAAAAAATCAAAGATATTTTTCATCAGCAATTTTCTGGCGGCAGGCTTAACGATTGTCTCAAAGGGAAAAGCGAGAAAAACCATTTTGCCACCCGATTCAGCCTCATATTTTATCCCCGCTGTTTCATCGCCGCCATAAGTCAGGATAGCATCCGAACCTTTCGGAGAAATGACATCCGGGAACTCAACATGATAAATGGCCTTTTCAACTCCGAAACCAGAAGAAACACCTTCGAAACCGGAGCCCTTAACACCTTCAATAATATTTTGGGAAGATTTATCTTTTACAAAATCGGAGCGCATTACCGCAGCGAAAAACTTCTTATCCGATTCCTTGTTTCTCCACCTTCCGAGGCACCACGCTATTTCTGAGCCGCTCACGAGTATCTTCTTACCATCTTCAATTATTTTTTTTACTATTTCCTGCGCGCGGGAATCAAAAATATCCTCAGCCGAATTATCCTCCCCTACGGTCCAGATAATATTATTATAGCCTGATATATCAAATTCACCATTCCTGACTATATCATCATTGACCGTGACATAGCCATAATTTTCAGGCAGAGCGTCTGCAAACTGAGGCACAGCTTTTTCAACATAATATTCCTCCGCGCTTACTTTATCGCAGCCGTTGATTATCAATACCTTTTTGTCAGATTCTTTATAAGTGTATAAATGAGAGGGGGGACTCGGACGCCCGTTATAAATATTTTTCAAATAAACCGAAACCTGGTCTTTAAGCAGCTCTTCCGAATCCTCAAAGAGGAAACTTGTCACATCATTTTCAAATTCTCCCGCCAGTTTTTCCACATTGTCTCTTACAAGAAAAAGCTGCGTTTTATCTACCGAACCAAGGAACTCATTAACTTTCCAGTTTACAAATATTTTGCCATCTTCGTTTTTATCAACAATTTGTATTTCAGGAACAGGAGGCATTCCCTCTATTGCCATAACAACAGTATTGTGAACATTCAGCCTGAGGGCGCCAACTGACGCGGTTTCATCGGGGTAAACCCGGTTGGATAGTATCACGGTAAATATTTTTTTAACCGGATCAATCCAGATTGATGTGCCTGTAAATCCTGTATGGCCATAAGCTGTTTCGGAAAACATGACTCCCGCCGAGGCGGCATGGTGAACGTTGGTAGCCCAGCCGATTCCCCTGGTAGTTGTTGAATCATAAAGGGCGGTAAATTTTTCTATCGTCGCTTCCGAAATAATCCTTTTGCCCTTATACTCTCCCTTGTTTAGCATCATCATACTGAAAACTGCCAGATCGTCGACAGTTGAAAAAAGCCCGGCGTTCCCTGATAATCCGCCAAGCGCGCATGCGAGGGGATCGTGAACAAAACCATGGATTTCGGGCATAGTCGGCACAATTTTATCTTTCAGTTCTTCAGGAGGAGTGAACATTGTGTTTTTCATTCCCAGCGGACCGGTGATATTTTCTTTATAATATTCATACATCGGTTTACCTGTAACCGCTTCAGAAACTTTCATCAAGGTTACAAAATTGAGGCAACTGTAAAGAGTTTTTGATCCGGTTTCATAAAACTTTTTAAAACTGAATATCTTGTCAAATATTTCCTTTTTGGTCTCATCTTTTTTCGGGCTGTAATATGCGGGCAATCCGCTGTCATGCAGCAGAAGGTTCAGAACAAGCACATCCTCTTTCCCGTTAGCCGCGAATTCGGGGATATATTTTGATACCTTTTCATAAATATCGATTTTTCCTTCATCAACCAGTTTCATTATGACCGATGTAGTAGCGACAACTTTTGTCACCGAAGCCATGTCAAATAAACATTCTGTTGTTGTTTCGGGAGAATCGGGATCATAAGTAAAGTGGCCCCAGGCATTTTTATACAACACCTCATGATCGTTGCCGACAATTATGGCTACCCCCGGAAAAATGTGATCTTCAATTGCTCTGTTTACATAATAATCCAGTCCCTTAAAGTTTGAACCGATTAAGCTCACCGTTAAAGTTAAAAATAATAAAATAGTTTTCATATCTTCATTTACCTCTGATTACCTGGTTTCCCTTCCCAATGCCAGTGCCAGGGTTCAAAAGCAACCCCGAACCGGTTATTTTTGGGATAGGAAAGAAAAAAGTTATATTCGGCTCCTTTTTTAGTGAGCCAGTTATATACTTCAAGTGTTTCAAAATCTTCAGCTTTTTGTCCGTCACTGAAGCCGTTTATACCATCTTCATCTGAAATATCCACCGCTGTGTTCACAGGACTGTTATGCTCACTATATCCCGGCATAGCTATCCATTTGGCATTTTCTCTCAGTGAATAATCATTATCCCTTACAAGATAATGTATAAAAAGAAAAGCCTGCCTGCCTGCGGCTCTGTAACCCGAATCGACAAAGATTTTTTTTCCTGTTTCTTTATTAAAAGCTTCGGCCATTTTATCAAAATCATTTTTAACATGGGAGGGCAGATACCTGACCCCGCTTGATCTGCCGCTGCCGAATGTTACCGAAGGTATAAGCTCAATATCTTTCCCCTTTTCGCGTGAATAAAAGGGGCCGTTAAATCCGAGAGCCGCCGGTTTAATTTCAAAAATTCTTTCAACGAGGCCGGTTTCCAGGAAATTTCCTCTTCTTAATAAGGTTTCATAATCCATCAGCGCTTTTTTATCCTCATCCAGGGAGGATTCATATTTTTCCCACCTGGAACAAAGCTGCTCCAAAATAAAACGCTGCACAAAATTAAGCCTGTTAATATTGAGCCTGCTAAAATAAAACCCTGTAAAGATTAATAAACCGGCAATAGTCAGTATAAATATCAAAAGAAAAAATTCCAATTTATTTTACTCGCCATATTCCACTTTCATATCATAATCCCACTGATCATAATAAAGATTGCCTCCGCGCCATTCCACTTCACCGCGCTGGAAATCGACAGTTTCGCTTCTCGGGAATATTTTTGCCGGGAATAAGGGAGCGGAAAAATCATCATTAACAATAAACCTGTAAGCATCCATGCCGCCGAGGAAAAAATACTTCACTTTTTCATCATCCGATTCTGTAATACCAAAAGACTGATCAACAGGCAGCCAGCCATAACCTTCCAGGTAAAAAGCTCCCCAGTCATGTAAGTTCACACTACCGGGATGGAACATCCAGCCGCTCTGCCATTTCGCGGGAATGCCATTATACCTGCACAAAGTTACAAAAAGCAGTGTTTTGATTCCGCAGTCTCCATGCCCCCGGTCCGCGCAGTAGTCTGAAATATTTCGGATTGTCGAATACTCCCTCGCACCTGCCCAGGGAATATTATCACTGATCCAGGTAAAAATCTTTTTTGCTCTTATATAAGGATTCTTTTCATCCCCGACAATTTTTTCGGAAAGTTTTTTGATCCTGTCGGTAAAAACAATATGAGGAGCTCTCTCAGAAGTATATTTTTTATATTCTTCTGATGATTTGTTAAAAGGCTGTACCTTATCCTGATCAATATCATACCATTCATTTTCGGAAAAATATTCGAGCGCGTAATTGAAGACCACCGGTTTTCCCGCTTCAGCCTGTTTTTCCAAGTAGATTGATCTCTGCATGGTTTCAGGAGGCGCGATAATATAATTTTTCTCCGATGCCGATATGAATTTTACACCACTCTGCCTTTTATGCGCTTCCCTGGGATAAGGAAGCCAGGCTCTTACCATCTCTCCCCCGGGGACAACGTCCGGATCAACTGTAAGGGTATAATTAATTTTCAGTTTCACCTTTTTCGCGAAGGGTGACTGGTTATCAACTGCCTCTTTCACGACTTCCGGCAGATAACCTTCCAAAAATTCATCAAGTTTATCCTTTTTTCCTCCTGTAACCTCATTCTTTTTTTTCTTCGCGTTTTTATCAATCCTGAAAATGTTCGCGGCTGCCCTGTTAAAATAAAGTTTCTCCCCGTCAATAATCTTATACTCAAGAGCTCCGTTTTTTTCCCAGATAATAAGACTGCTTTCATCGGCGTCGGGATAATAACGCTTAACATATTCCAGAACACTTTCCTTGGTTTTGGTGAAATCTTTCCTTATCCGGTCCATCCTTTCAAGCTCAAATTTTAACTCGAGCGCGAGCAGATGATTATCCCTATTTTCTTCAAGAATATTTTTAATCATTCTTTCAGCAACAGAATAATTACCCTGGTCAACTTCTTTCCGTACTCTGTCCAGATCGTTATAACCCATGATGGAACCAGCCAGAAAAATTAAAAGACAAATAATCTTCATACTTTCTCCTGTTTGTCATTTCATATATATCATCTTCCCGGTTCTTGTTTCTTTAATACCTTGTCTGCCAGACCAGCTAACTTTATATAAACATAATCCGGAGGCCTGGTCAGACCCGGGAGACCATTTGATGTTGTTATTTCCCGCTTCAAGACCGCTTAAAAACTGACTGCTTATTTTTTCACCAAGCACATTATATATTTCCAAAGTTACATCACCCTTTTCAGGCAGTGAAAATGAAATCGTGGTTTCGGGATTAAATGGATTCGGATAATTGTTATATAATAAAAACTCATCCGGAATAATTTCTTCGGCATTATCCACTGAAACGGGTGATTCGAAATATTCAACAACTTTTGTCATAATCTGTTTTCTGACACTGTCGGGATAGAATGTTTCAAAAGGAACTGTCAGATAAACCACCTTGCCAGGAATTGTACCTTCAGGGAATACACCGTCGAAAGCAACACCGGCGCCTCCGTAACGAGATGTAAGCACACCGGCAAACTGCGCGATATAAAAAGAACCATTCTTCGGTGTTATCGCGTCAGGCCATTCAACATCGTAAGTGCCGTGATTTCCATTGTCAAATGTCATATTCGGCAGCCCCTCCATAAAACTTCCGGCATAAGGCTGCATTAAATAATAGGTGCCCGAGCTGCCGATGGGGGCGTCATCTTTATAATTAGCTTTAAGATAGTTATTATAAAAATCAAGATCATCGGTTGATGAATAACCGGGCCTGCCGATATCCCATCCAAGTTCAGCGCCGCTTATGAATAATCGGCCTCCGCTGTTGAGGAAAGACCTGAGACTATCCTTTTCATAGAGGTTCAGTGCATCCATTGTTGTACTCTCAATACCTGAAATCCAGATAACATTGCCATAATCGATCATACTCATTTCGCCATGAACCACCGCTTCATTAGATGCCGATGAAACCGTGTATCCGCTTCCTTCAAGAGCCGGAATATATTTTTTTATATAATCAAAATTATTATTAGCGCTCGCTGTCCGGTCGAAACCATTTACAATCAGCATATTATTCCCCGGATCACCGGTGATAACCGCGAGAGTTTCGGAAGGACCGGAAAGACCTGTGGAATTTTTAGATTTAACCTGAAGATAAATACTCTGACCGCTTGTAAGACCGCTGACAAGAATTTCAGGTGAAGAGGAAACAACCGAATCGGAATAGGTGACTCCATCATCACTCATATAAAGAATATACTGGCTGGCCGCTTCATTTTCTTCGATATAAACCCTGAAGGAGGTAAATGATTCAGGCTTTGTATAAAAATAGGCGGGAGGATTTGGACGCTGGGCAAATACATTGCCAAATTTAGCTTCTATTACATCCCAGAGCTCTCTTCTCGCGCCGTCATATCCAAGAGCCCACATCCCGACACCCATAAGATTATTGTTGATGGCAAGATCATATTTAAGTCCCAGGCTTGAATCATTATCTGCCCATACCTGGTGCCAGTCATCATCAAACCACCTGTACCAGGGAGTGTTTTTATCTGTCGACCATTGCATGCCGTGGAAAAACATGCCATTTTCAGTAGCTGAAAATCTCGGTGAACCGATAAAATCTTCGGTTGAGGATCCGGCATACTGGTTGGAGGTTGTCCAGTGCAGGCCATAATAAGGCACTCCGAGTATCAGTTTCCCGGGATTGCTGAGTGTTACCTGGGCATATTGATTCAGGATGGTATTTGTAATATTATATGTTCCTCCTGTGAGAGGCGCTCCCGGTCCGCTTGAAGAACTCCACGATCCGTAGAATGAATAACCCATGATAAAAATGTAGTCGCATGACTGAGCAAGTTCACCAAGTTTCCATGAATTATTCCAGTTGACTGATGGTCCGGCAAAAGAAACTTCCTTACCCGGCAGCTCAAGATGAATATACGCGGTCAGGTCGGCCATAAACTCATTTATCGGGTCTCCTTCATCGGCGCTGTAGAGAGATTCAAAATCAACATTGACACCGTCAAGCTGATACTGTGATATTTTATTTTTAATATTGGTGAAAAGGGTTTGTTTAGCGGTGGAATTGGTCAGAACGCTGCGGATATCATCTTTATCAAAACTTACGGCGGTAAGAATTACCTTTACACCTTTGGAATGAGCTTCATTGATTAGATCAGTCCAGGGCCAGTAAGCCGGAATTGATAGTGAACCTGATGAACCGACTACAAAATCGAAACAGGCTACGTGGCTTACCAGGTTATAATCAATCCACTTATAATCGCCGTTGCCATATTCCCAATCGGGTAAAAAACCAAAGACCGCGCCATTCAGGGAACGATCGGCGTTTCTGTTAAGCGGAATGATATCTTTTCCCGAGGGATCAAATCTGCCGGGGATGTATTCATCTATACCGTATAATTCGTTATGTACTTTATGGACGCTTTTTATTTCCTGCGAAAAGGCAGAATCAGCCCAAAATAGAAAAGTGAAAAAAAGAATAAAAAAGTAAAATTTCATACTACCTACCAATAGATTAATTTATATTTTTAAAATAGAAATTTTTTTTATGAAATTCGTATTTAAATTGACTATGATGTTATAGAATTTGCGATTTAGCAGCTTCACAGGAAAGAAAATGGAAAAAATCTTCACCGCTTTTATAAATGGTAACGTTTTTACATGTGATGACCGCAATCCTCATGCTGATACAATAGTCTGTTCAGGAAACAGAATTATTTTTGCCGGAAGCAGAAATGAGAGCTCCCCCCTGCTCGGCTATTGTAAAAATATCATTGATCTGGAAAATAAATTACTTCTGCCCGGTTTTACCGATAGTCATATCCATTTGGGCTCGGGAGGCAAAACACTTTCTGAAACCGATCTTTCATCGGCGACCAGCCGAGAAGAATTTACCAATACCGTCGCCAGATCAATAAACAAAGGACAAAAATTCCTGATCGGAAACGGATGGAATAATAATCTTTTTCCCGGCAATATTCTTCCTTCGAAGGAATGGATAGATGATGTCACAAGGGATATACCTGTTATGCTTTACCGAATGGATATTCATACGGCGCTTGTAAATTCAAAGCTTCTGGAAATAGCCGGAATAAACAGTAATACTCCCGATCCGGAAGGAGGAAAAATTGACCGGAATGATGAGGGAAATCCTACAGGAATCCTGCGGGAAGCAGCCATTGAAATTGTAAAAGAGTATTTGGATATGGATCATGATATCAAAAGTGATATAACAAGGGCTGTAAATGAACTCGCGAAATATGGAATTACTTCCGCGCATGACATATCAAAACCGGAGCATGCGCCTGTTTTTCAGGAACTGGAGAAGGAAGGAAATCTGACATGCCGCGTTTTCAGCCGTCTTCCTTTATCGGGGTATAAAACACTTACTCAAGCGGGGATAAAAGTTCCTTTCGGGTCGGATTATTTCCATATTGGCTCCATGAAAGATTTTGCCGACGGTTCTCTTGGTTCGGCAACCGCCCTGTTTTATGAACCATATAACGATGACCCCGGAAATAAAGGAATTCCGAGTGATTCTTATCTGCGGGGAGATCTGCAAAAATTTGCCGTTGAAGCTGATAAAGCAGGTCTGCAATTAAGTATGCATGCTATCGGTGATAAGGCTGTATCCAACATGCTTGATCTGAATGAAGAGTTAAACAGAATAAACGGGAAATGGGACAGAAGATTTAGAATAGAGCATGGTCAGCATATCATACCTGAAGATATGGCAAGAATAAAAGAGGAAAATGTTATTATTTCGGCTCAGCCGATACATCTTTTCGAAGATGGCAACTGGGCGCCGGAAATGATTGGTAAAAAAAGACTTGCCGAAGCCTATCCCTGGAATTCTCTTTTCGATATGAACATTCCTTTGATTTTCGGCAGTGACTGGCCGGTTGCCTCCTTTGATCCTCTCAAAGGCATCTATTCCGCCGTAACAAGAAAATTCCGCAACGGGAAAAATGATTCATCTCTTTATCCCTCTGAAAAAATGAGTGTGGAAAAAGCGGTAAAGTGTTACACCTCTATTCCTCCATTCGCCGAATACAGGGAACATATAAAAGGCAAACTCGCCCCCGGGTTCCTGGCTGATATGGTTTTACTCGATAAAGATATATTCAATTGTGAAAAGGAAGAGATATTCAATACTAAAGTTGAAATGACAATATTTGACGGCAGGATTATTTACAGGAAATAATCCCGCCTTAATTTATTTATTCAGGCCGGGGACAATAACTTCCGACCATTTTTTTCAGCACTTCGAAGCGGTAACCTGATGAGGAGGAAATTTCAAAAACCTCTCCTATACAGGTATTCATCCCCGATAGAATGTCTTTGTATTTTGTTGTTTTGTTATCATCCGGAACACTTATTTCTTCAATCAGATAAATAGTGGAAAGCCAGCTTACCATTTCCTCAAATTTTTCTTTACTGTAGTATATAGTTCCATCATGCCGGTTAACCCCGATAAATGTTCTCACATCATCCTCTTCCAGCATTTCTTCAAGGATTTTGGCAAAACCGGAAATTTTCTCTTTTACCGTAATCTCTTTTTCCGCAGTCTCTTTTTCCTTCTTCTCAGCAAGTGTATTGTCGAAATCGAGGAGAATATTTATCAGTAATATTTCATAATAAAGTTCATTATATCCGCGGCCGAGCATTTCCAGTACCTTTCGGAGAGAACTGCTGAGCATTAATTCGGCGCTGAAATTATCACGATTTATCAGCCCTTCCTCTTCGAAAAGATTACGAAGCTCAACAATGGTGAGCCAAAGGAGAAAAATTATCGAATTTTCTTTATAATTAGATTTTTCCGTTATCAGAAAAGCATTCTCTATTTTGTTGTTCCCTTTTTCAGCCTGGGAAACTGTTTCCTTGTTTATAACCTGGTTGATGTAGCGGATTTTAAGAAGGTTATTCTTAAATCCCTCAAGTGAAGGTTTGATATCACTATCGAAGTTGATATAATTTTTAATACTGTTTAGAAGATAATAAAACCTGTTATAGATAAACCTGGTTTTTTCCCCGGCCTTTTCATACTCATTAACAAGAATAAAATAGTCTGCCAGTATTTCAATTTCTTCAGGTTCAAATAAAGATCTGAAAGTATCATGAACCGGTTTCAGGCGCATTTCATCAAGCGCTGTCGAAATTGAAGCCACCCCTTTTGTGCCGAGTGATTCATAAATCTTTTTGTATTCGCCGGTATGATCATAAACTTCTGTAAACTTGAGAAATATTTTGTACTTAAAAGCTCCGAGATCAACAGGGAAACCGGCGCGGTGAAATTCTGAGCCCGGCCTGATATATTCGAGCCCCGAAATATGTTCGCGAAATATATAGAAGATATTTTCATCATTTCTGATCTTTAAAGCATCGGCAATATTTACAGTTCTCAGCTCTTTCGTAACAGAATCGAGCTTTGGCGCTGACCAGTTTATTGAGCCTGAGATATCTGAGAATTTGTTGTTGAAAAAAAAGAGTCCGTTTTCCGAGCCATAGGAATTTGAATAAGCGAATACATCCTCATTAATATGACCATTATTATCAATCACATCATAGAACCAGAAGTTAATAACCTGGCTGAACAGATATCTTTTTTTCATAAGAGGAAATATTTCTTTCTCATGACGGTTTATCAGCCATTCATTGGGGGTTTCATTATAATAGGCTCTTTTGTATTCCATTCCATATTTTTCGGTAAAACCTTCCACCTGTCCATGCGCGAACATCGGAAGACCGGGTAATGTAACCATCATTGCGGCAACCCCGAAATATTTGTCATCTGTACCAAATTGTTTGATCGCGGTTTCCTCATCGGGATTACTCATAAAGTTCACATATCGTTTCAAAATTTCAGGTTCAAATTCGAGAGTATTTGTTATCAGATCACGATATTTTTCATTTTCCTCCCTCATGAGCATATTCATAAAAGCGCTGTTATATACCCTGTGCATTCCAAGTGTTCTGACAAAATATCCTTCCATCAGCCAGAATGCCTCAGCGAGAAGAAGAGTATCGGGCATTTGTTCATTGATCCTGTCAACAACTTCGCGCCAGAACTCTTTCGGGAAAAATTTATTAAATTCTTCGGCAGTCAGCGCATAATCTGAGCGTGAAGGAATATCACCTCCTTTACCCGGCTGGGGATACCACAATCGTGAAAAGTGTCTTTTGGTAAGGGTCATGGCGGCATCGAAACGAATAATTGAAAACCTTCTGGCAACTTCAAATATCTTCTGAATTACCTGCTCTCTGACCTCTTCAACGAGAATATTTAGCTGAGCGGTATCATTCCAGGGCATATTGGTGCCATCATTGCCATGATACATATATGTAATTTTACCTGAAGAATTATCAATACGCTGGAAAACAACTGCCGCGTCCGATTTCGACCAGTAACCATCTTCAATTCTGATCTGCATTCCGGGATCATCTGAAAGATCAGCGCCGGTAAAACTATAATTCGGAAATGGGGGATTATCCGATTGAATAAAATATTCCGGATGTTCAAGCACCCATTTTGAGAATATTCCTGTATGGTTAGGAACCATATCACTCGCCAGTCTGATTCCCCGCTCTCTTGCCCTCCGGTTGAGATTTCTATAGGCTTCTTCACCACCCAGATCTTCAGCAACAATATAATCATAAAGCGAATAAGCCGAAGCAACGGCATCTATATTGCCCATGATATGTTTGATTTTTTTCGATGCAGCGCTTCTTTCCCAGAGACCGATAAGCCATAAACCGGTAAAATTCCTTTTGGCGAGCTGGTCAAGTTCTTCATCGGGTATCTGATCAAGTCTTCTTATCGGGCGTCTGTATTTTTTCGATAACTGATCGAGCCATACATAAGTGTTTTTCGCCATAATAACAACGCGGGGCATCCAGTCAATATCAGGAGTGAATTTTTCCTCCTCAATGTAATCGAGGTGACTATCACTGGCATATTTATAGCCTGATTTACCGATGGAAAGAGTATCAGCGTCCCCTTCTCCCTCTTTATACCATGGAACAGCAGTGGGAGCCGGACCGCCGCCTCCCAGCAATAAGCTCTGATCCTCCCTGATTAAATCTCTGCTGCTGAGAATTCTGCGCAAAAACTTATCTGAAAGAATAACTTTCCATTTTTTAAATATATAATTTAACTGCGCTTCATGATCATCGGGATTTTCCATAAGAGGTGTTTTGAAGAATGTAAAAAGATCATGATTTTCCTCACCTAAAGTTTTTTCCTTCCTGAAGAACAGATCAAGCTCTTTAATAAAAAGATTATAAATCTCTTTGTTCTTGAAATAACTCTCATCAAAGAGCTCCTTTAACTTTTTATTAGCTTTGTTAAAGTTAGCAAAGTAAAGGAGCAGCATTTCTTCAGCGCATATTTGCCTGTTAGGACGTTTTTCTGTTGTGCCAACAAGATAGTCATACACAAATTTCTTACCCTGGTATACCTCAATAGGGGGGAAAAGAGTTACAAACTCAGTTAATATATCATTTGTATTTTTTACACCCAGCCTTTTATTCAGGTATTGCAACGCGCGGCTGAAAACACCCGGATTTTCCTTTTCTTCATATTCTCTGATAACATAATGAAATATTTCATCAATTAAACCGGCGGCATTTACCTCTCCTGCCCGAACCTTGCCCGCTTCATCCCGCTTCAGATTTAATTTATGAACCAGTTTTCGGACGGAATTAAAATCTGCAAGTATAATATTCCCTGTAATGGAAAAGAGCTCTTCTTCTATATCATATTTTCTGCGAACTTCACCCGAAATATGAAACTCAAATTTTGGGTATCTATTATCTTTATCGGTTTTCCTTTTCCTGTTTTTCCGGTCAATTATCAGTTGCATTTTCATATCATTTGCTCATTAAGTGTAAAATTTCATCATAACAATATAAAAAATAAAAAAGAAATATGATGTGACAGATTAATAATATTGCCGGACAAATATTTTCATTGTTATGCTCTTCAATATTTTCTATTATTCAGTCATCCTCCCGATTTTTACTATATTATTTAGCTTTTCATTTTATTTCGCCTGATTTCTTTTAGTATAATTCCTTTTATCGCAAAATCATGAAGGATGCATTCCCGCCTGGAAAAGCGGGAACTAATGCAGCAACTTTTTCACCAGCCCGGACCTTAAGAGCCGGTGTGACAAGTTCGGGTAATTTCAGAACTCCCGATCCCGGTTATAAAAAACAATAACTTAAATGGAATCATTCGCAAAAAAACGAAGAGAATTTGAGAAGGAAACAACTTGTGGAGATATCTCTTTATTTTATTGAAGAATGTTTATAATCAATACATCAAGATTGTATGTATTATTTTCTAAAATGATATAATTTGTACGGCTTTTTATGCATCTCCTACAGAGATGTTTTTCAGGGGGTCTATTCTACCCCAGGGGGACTATCGCAATAATGGGAACCTCTACAAGGTTCTTTTTATCTCATTTGCCTTGTATAGGCAACATTATTGCGGAACGTCCCCCTGGGGTAGAAAATTGTAATAACCAAGAGACAAAATCCTTGTAGAGGATTCACAAACCACCCCGGATAATCAAACACCTTAAGACATCCTTGATAACCCCGGATCGATAGAATTTCAATTTTCTAATACATCATGTATGGCTAAGAAAAGACTTTGTCAAGTAATAAATGGATAACAATTTCATATGATATTTCCCAGAAATTTCCGCTATTTCATTTTGCGAGGAGTAAGGAGTTCTGAAATTACTTACCGTAATCAAATACCGGATAATTTTAACCTTACACGGGAAATAATTTTTCCAATTTTGTTGCTGATAAAAAGGATTTATTTAATTATTTTTTGTTTATGATAAGAATACACTTAATCGCGTTATTTTTTCTACCTTTTTTATCAATTCTGCCCCAGTCAGATAATTCAAACTGGATTATCTTTAATACCGACAATAGTCCGCTGACTGTAAATTCTATATCAGCTATTGAAATTTCGGGGGATTCAGTTTTTATCGGCACACGGGGAGGCGGACTCGGGCTGTATTATAACAATTCCTGGTATTTCTACAATTCCGAAAATCCCGGTTTTACACACAATAGTATATTCTCACTCGCTCAATATGGAAATATTCTTTACTGCGGATCTTATGGCGGAGGACTCTCGGTAGTTTCAGGTAAAATATCAACCACCTACAATTCAGAAAATAGTAAAATCGGAGATAATTTCATCTATTCTCTTTCGCCCGATAGTTCCGGAAACATTTATATCGGCACCTGGGGCGCTGGATTGTTATACCGAAAAGATACATCCTGGATTTCAATAAACAAAAAGTATTCACTTCCTGTCACTAAAGCTCCTTCGGTTCTTTTCGACAGTAAAAACAGGTTATGGATTGGCATGCTTGATGGGCTTGCTTTAGTTGAGGATGACTCCTGTACACTTTTATCCGGTAATGCCGCGCCCCTGCCCTCAGGTAGTATATATGATATTTTTGAAGCTTCCGATGGTAAAATATATATCGGATTTAAGGAAATCGGTCTCGCTATCTATGATAAAGGAACGTGGAAAATGATGAACATTTCTAATTCCACCCTTCCAACCAACAGAATATGGAGCATCGCGGAAGATTCAAAAGGCGTTATCTGGATTGGCACTTATCTGGGCGGCCTTGTAAAATATCAAAACCGTGTTGAAAAAATATACAATACTGAGAATTCCGAGCTGCCTGATAATTATATTTTTTGTGTCGGGACAGATAAAAATGATAATGTCTGGATTGGCACTCTTAAAGGGGGGCTTGTTATATTTAACGAATCCGGTATTACATTGCAATAGTTACATTTTCCTTGTTTCAGAACTCCCTACCTATCGCAAAATGAAATTGCGAAAGTTTATCGCGGATTATCTTTTCAACTCAGGCATTAAAATCAAAAACAGTGTTTTTAAAATAAAAAACCCGGCTGTTGCCAGCCGGGTTAAGCAGAAAAATCTATTTAACTATATTCCGAGCAGAATGGTGAATATATGGTTATCACCAAGAGCTTCATATTCAACTGCTTTATAAGCGTAGTCAAATGATACATCGAGACCACTCATATTATACTTAAGACCGGCGCCGAAAGTAAGACCAAAAATATTATCGTCACTTTCAAGATCCGGTGTCATAGTATAACCACCACGTACGAAGAACATATTGCTGTAGCTGTATTCAGCTCCTAACTGGTATTCATCAGCATAGAAGTTATTGTTTCTGAATGAGGTGCTTGCCAGCAGCGCGTTATCGCCATCAATATTATAGTTGTAGCCAAGACCGAGTTCAAATGTAGAAGGAAGCTCAAATCCGGCCGCGTCCATTTTGTAGTACTGTTCCGGTCTGCTAAGGCTTCCCGGATCAGCGGCAATCAACAATCCTGTGCCGTCGTATGTCATCTGAGGACCAATGTTTTTCATAACGATGGCGAAAGTAAGTCCTTCCATGCTGAAAAGACTTCTGTAAGTAACACCAACATTAAAAGAAATACCACTGGCTGAAACAAGATCAAGCTGTTCTGTGATATAATTCATTGTCACACCAACTGAAATCCTGTCACTCAGAAGAGTTGAATAAGTAAGACCAATAGTAATAAACTGAGGTGAAAAACTACCACCTGTACCATCAGGGTTATCTGTAGTAGTAACAGGGATATCACCAATATCAAATGATTTGATATTCAGCGCTACAGAACCAAAACCATCGATTCTGGTAGAAATTGCGCCATATTCCACACCAATATCAGCAATATAGTTCATATGTGAAAAAAGTGCGTTTGTATTTGATTTGGCCAGGGAAAGGTTAGCCGGGTTCCAGTAAAGAGCGTCAACACCAATAGTATTGGTGATTGCTGCTTCTCCCATAGCAATACCCCTGGCTCCCACAGGCACGAGCAACTGAGTTGCGCCCGCAGTTCCATTTCGGCTCCCGCCACCAGCAAGGATCGATCCTGCGGTAACCAGGAGAGTGACTAAAATAATAAAGCTTATTTTTATTCTATTCATTTTTTATCTCCTTGTCTGATTAGAAACGATCCAGTATCTGCTGTTCCTGAATGATAGCTGATTTCAGAATCTTGGTCTTTCCAAGATCCGGCATATCGATGTAAACTATATAAAGACCACTTGCTACTGGAAGGCCTGATTCGGCAAGAAGATCCCAACGCTGATACTGTGAGGTATTTTCTTTTTCTATTGTTCTGACAAGCTGACCGGCCAGGTTGAATATCCGGATAGTAGCTTTTTCAGGCAGGTGATTGAAAGTAACAAATCTCTGGTATTTATTTACTTCTTCAGTATTTACCCCATAATATGGATTCGGGAAAACGTTGATCTGTTCAACATCTTCTTTGGCAAGTTCCTGACTGTTAATTACGTTAGGAGCAGAAAATCTGTATACGTCACCGGTAGTTATTGGTTTTGTATAAATGATCCTTACTGTAGTTCCCGGAGGCGGAGGAGTTCCGTCATCAGCGAAATCGCCAACGATGAGACGTCCGATAGGATAAACAAAACCGCCATGGAAATCTGCCCAGTAACCATCTGTTGATCCGTCAGTAGCGTATGGATATGTGTTGCCTGCTCCGGTGCTTGCGCAGAATGAAGCAAAATTGTCATATCCGTCGGCGCCTTCAGGATCCATCCAGTAAATCCAGTCAGATGAAGGATATCCGAAATATGGATCAGTTCCGGTAGTATATCCCCAGGCTGAAAGGGTTTCGCCATTATTATTCAGGAATGGCACCATACGTTTGTCATCAGATGCGTCATCGATTGTGGCAATGCCGATATCCCATATTTCAAAAGGAACTGTAGCTATCTTGTCATCTTCAAATGCGTAAACGCCCCAGTCATCTGTTCCATCAGTGAACCTGAGTTCGAAATCACGCGGTGAAGCATAATCGACAAACCTGTAGAGTCTGTCAAGATCACCAGGAGCTCCACCTGCAGATATATAATAATCAGCGGTTGAGTTCAGACTATGCCATACTTTATTACCACTATAAGGTGTGCCTGCTCCGTCATAATCATCTGGTGAAAGGAGATTTCCGTCCCAGGCAACTTCAACCATCGCGTCGCCAGCGCCTTTAATTTCGGCGGCAGGACCTGAAACAACAAGCTGAATACCATCAATGATAATATAGTTTTCATCGCCCGCGAGGTTTTCCTGCGAGGTAAGCATCATCGAACCTGTGGTAAGGTTTTTGCAATCCCAAACCATTTTGTAGGTTGTATCAAGATTTCCCGCTCCGTCATCAGTTATCTGATCGATTACTGTGCGGAAGCTTACTTCATATTCATCTCCGGTCAGTGCGGAAGGATCAATAATAACCGGTTTTACAATACCATCGCTGACGCCGGCATAATGTTCAACATCAATCTGCGCGGCAACTTCACCTTCATACCTTACACCCGGGTCAGTTGTCTGTGGAACAATTTCATAAACAACAGGTGAATTTTCAAGTACGTTAGGCACAGCGAGCGGATCATCATTAAAGCTGTAAGCGGTAACACCAAAGTAGTATCTCTTACCATTTACGAGGGGCAAACCACTATTAAAGGCATCTGTATTAACAATATGGAATTTCTGGATACCTGAGTCGGTACCAAACTGAAGTACTGTACTCAATACTGTACCATTAACAGCGTCAAATTGCTGTCCCTGAATTTTCAGAACACCATCAACTATGTCATAGGTGCCAATTCTTCTTGCTTCAGCCAATGTGGCATTTTTTGTCGGGAATTGATAAACGTTGTATCCCTGGAATTTAAAGCCTTTCGCATCAGATGATTCAGTAAGAATTGTATTGGCTTCGTCCCATCCCCAGTTGATCACAACTTCCTGATCGAGAGCAGTAACTCTTACTTTTGGTTCCTGCGGAGGAGTTGGAATATCGAAGAAGTTGTTATATGCCTGCTGAGCTTCGAGATCGTAGAATTTAAGAAGAGCAACAGCGCCAAGTCTGTCGACACCTTCCATCGCGCCGGCTGCAATTTCAGCGACCACAACTTCCTGAGTATCGCCATAAGCCATTGTAAACGGACCGGAAACCATACCCATACGTCTGTCACCAGGAGGATGAAGCAAACCATCTACCCAGCCTTCTCCCGTAAGAGGATCGCCGGCGAGGGCAAATTTTGTTTCCTGACCAGTTACAGGATCAACAAAAGGATCACCTGTGGTACTGACTTTACCCTGGAACAGGTTATAAAATTCAATTGAGCCCTGGTACTCACCCTGTGCGGGGTCAGTATAAACAGCATCACTATTTATAAAGAAATAAAATGCTGTCATGGGCAGATTTTTTTTATCCTGAAGTATTCTGTTATCAAAAATAGCAGTTTCACCAACAGCGTCGACAATAGGACCCTGGAAGAAGTCAAATCCGGCTGCCGGAGGAGTGTTGCCATAAGTAGCGTCATTAGCGTTGGCATTAAACGCGTAAGCAAGACTTAAAGTAGTATCACAACCTACATAGTCATCATTTGCGTCACCAACATCAGGGTCACTCCACATCGAAACATACATATCTTCGAATGCTTTCTGACTGGCGTTCTTATTTATAATTTTGTACTTTCTGAACATTACGTTACCAAGAGCGGTAGTCGATTTATATCCCCAGATAGTAGCCTGCATTTCGATTCCCATCGGAGGTGAACCATACATATAGGTACTCTGATCGGCATCGAGGTCGTTGGCAACAAACCAGATAGTCTGGTCGGCGCCCGGGAATCCGGGAATATCGGTTCCGGGTTCATAAGTTCCGTTACCGTTAATATCTTCGAACGGGGCTCCCTGGTCGGCAGGCCATTCGTTCCAGTCTGTCTGATATCTTGTTCTGATTTCAGCTTCTGTGCCTTCACCATCATTGATCTCAGCAGACATATCGCCTGTTTCCCAGTCTTTTCTGACTCTGTAAATCCTTACATCAGCGCCATTTGGATCAGCGGCAACACCGGGTGATTCAATTCTGCCGGGAACAAGTCCCTGGCGATAAACAGAACCGCCTACACGAACTTCACCGTCGATTTTACCACCCCAGAGGAAACCTGACTGGAAAACCGCAGCCTGGTTACTGCCTTTTGGAAATACGAATCCGGAGTTACCATTCTGGTTAATATCTGACTCACCGTCGTTTTTAATCCAGGTCGAGATGTTATTAATGTTGAACTTGGTATAAACCGGTTCCCCATTAGGTTTCATCAGTGACCTGTTCTGTTTTCTCTCAACCCCTTCGGCAAGTATTGAAAATACTCCCACGGTCAAAAAGAGAAAAACACTAAGGGCTTTAATCAAGTTTTGTTTCATATGTATACTCCTTAATACTTTTTTTCCTTAAGATTGATCTTAGTACTCAAGCCTGATACCAAACCTGATCTGTCTTGGAGGTCCATAAATATATGGATTTGTTGCAAGTGTTCCCCAGGCCTGCTGGTACTGTTCATAGTAGTCGATGTTGAGAGCGTTATAAACATCAACATACTGCTGACCATAAGTTTCAGTAAGCTGAGCTGAGAGTTCAGGATCACTTATGAATCCGTCATCATCCGGTAAACCTGTTCTCAGGAATACGTTTTCAACATTAAATGAGTCGAAAATATTGATGATGTTCAGGTAAACATTGGCTGACAATTTGTCGAAAATATGGAAAGTTTTGTCAATTCTAAGATCAACCTGGAAGGTTGAAGGAGTGTTTGAGGCATTCAATGGCTCAACAGGTCTTCTGTTACGAGCGTCACCTTCAAGGTCCGCGGCGCCGACACCTCTGGTGAACGGATGACCGCCACTATAGGTAAGCAGAGCAGAGAAGCCAAGACTATGCGCCCAAACAGGACCATCATCGGGACCAAATCTGTAATCAAGGTTCATATTACCGCGAATAGCGTTGTTGAACTCAAGCGGTGAAATATAAACAGGATTAAAAATAGTTACACCATCAAGCGGCGCGCCAACGATACCACGGTTGGAGTTCGGGAAAGAACCTGTACCCTGGGCATCCTGGAATGCTACTGTGGCATTCATAAGCAGTCTTTTGTATCTGCGCATGTTAAGGGTAATTTCAACACCCTTTGTGGTTGCGAAGTCACCGTTGCCAAGTGTTGAATATGACTGGTATGCTGAATTAGCGCCAACATCCTGCAGTACGTAAACTACCTGATCTTTAATATCTTTATAATAACCTGTTATGTCAAATGACATAAAGTCTGTAATCTGCTGTGTAAAACCAACTTCGTACTGAGTTGTTTTTGTAGGTCTGATGTTTTTTCCAACAGGTGAGGGAATAAAGAAACCACCGCGGAGCTCATAACCGGTTCTGTAATATCCCTGGTAAGCGTCGATAAGACGTGACTGCTGGATGAAACGTCCGTACTGGGCATGGAATACTGTACGGTCGGTAACAGGGAATGAGAAACCAAGACGCGGACTGACAGCGTCAAAAGTAGGAACTTCTTCCCATCCGGCCATATCAAGTTCACCACTCGATTTGTTGACTCCGGCGTCGGGATATGCAGGGTCTTTGAACATCAGGTTATCGATATCGATATAGTCGTAACGAAGACCAACATTAAGAATAAGGTCTTTCATTTCAATCTTGTCCTGAATATAAGCGCCGAAAAATACCGGTTTATGAGGAGCGAAGAATCCATCTTCATCTGTCTCATTACCGAAAACATCATAACCATAGTTATTAACACCGTTGGTAATAAGGGTGCTTTCACGAGCGTCTTCGAGTGACAAAGCAGTATTATCAGTCATAAGCTGGTTAACGTTGGCCGCGAAACTGCTCTGGCCGCCGACTGTCCAGTTTCTGAGTGTATACTGTTTGTATTCACCACCCATTTTAATCGAATGAACTTTTCCTATCATCCACTGTAAAGCAGCGTTAATATTAAATTGAGTTCTGCTGTTTTTAGCGTAGTTGACCGGAGGATCATTTACGCCGCGGAATTCAAAGCCAAAAACATTATAGTTGAACGGAGTCTGATATCTGCGCTGACTTGCAGAATAATCGGCCATCCTCTCAAGGTCTTTGTCACTTCTTGCCCAAATAACACCAGCTTCGGCGTTGGCAACAGAGTCACCATAGGCCCAGAAATCATCCTGCAGATAAGGATCAAGTCTTTCGGAAGTAGAGAACTGGTAACCTCCTGAAATTTCATAAAAGAGGTTGGGATTAAGCACATGGGTCATTTTGGCTGAGAATGATCCATTCGACTGATCGAGATAACCTATACGTGGGTTAAGGAAGTCAGCGACGTTGCCCGCTGATCTGTCAGCGCGCTGAGCCGGATTGGCATCCTGAACTGTACCTGTGTAAGTACCTGTAAATCTGAATAACAATGGTTTGAAGTCCATGTTGAAGGTACCGGCATAAGTATAGTCTGTACGCTGATTGCCATAAACAGGACCGGCGGGAAATACTAAATTGAGCGAGTCGCCCGACTGGAAGTCGACAACAGGACCTATATCAATACCCGGATAGGGCTGAGGATTTTGATCTTTCTGATAATTATAGTTAAAGTTAAGGAAGAATTTAAATCTTTCATCGAGCAAAGGACCGCTGACAGAAGCTATAATTTCATTATAACCATACTGATAAGCGCCGAGTGACTGTTCGCCATCGAAGAAATCATCTTTGCCTTTGAAAGTCAGGTTATCGGTAATATATTCGACGCTTGCTCTTAATTCAGGGCCGCCTGATTTAAGCTGCTGACGAATAATACCTGCATTGGCGCCGCCAAATTCGGCAGTATAACCACCCGCCTGCACCTGAATCTCTTCAATTGCATCCTGTGACAGCCTGACAGCTCGGCCGCCAAACATCGGGTTGGTGATAGAAACACCTTCGAGATAGAAACCAACTTCGTCTAAACGACCACCGCGAACGAATACGTTGTTATCTTTTAGAACAACACCGGCCGAAAGCCCGATAATGTTGTTCACACCCCTTACTGGCAATGCATCGATATCTTCACTGGTGGTAATACGGGTCTGGTTTGTAGCGTCTTTCTGAATCAATGGTCTTTCTGATATGACCCTGATCTCTTCAGTCTCAAACCCCTCGCCCGCAAGCTGAAAATCAACTTCGGTAGTTAAACCGGTGTTGACACGCACGTTGGCAATTGTTTTTGTCTGGAAACCAACATAAGAACACCTTACTTCATATACGCCTGCGTTAAGGTTCCTGATGTCGTACTCACCATTCAGGTCAGTTGCTGCGCCAAATGATGTTCCAACAATCAGGATGTTGGCTCCAATTAACGGCTCTCCGGTTCCCTGATCGGTAACCGTTCCGGAAATCTTTCCCGCTTGAGCGAGAAGAAATCCCGGGAGCATTAGTGTTAATAAAAGGATTGTAAGTTTACGAATCATAATTCCTCTCCAATAATTTATGATTGTTGTTAATTAAATAATTTACGGACTCAATCCTTCCCTTTATCCGGTATTATAATTATGTATATGTAATCCTGTTTTTTCTTCCGCCGACCTCCTCAAATTTAGTTTATAATATCTTGTTTGCTTAACAGCAGTCTAAAATTAAGTATAAATATATTTGCATCAAAGAATATATTAACAAAAACTTAACAAAAAATCGAATGAAAGTATTATTAAATCAACATAATCCGACAAAAATGAATTATTATACCAGAGAATCCAAAATATCGGCTAATCGTATATATATTTCCAAAACCAAAACTGAACTTTGGCATATTCAGAATATATTTACAGGAAGTTTAGTTTTGCGACTTTATTTATCTTTCCGGGTATAATTTTGACCATAAAATTATCCAGCTTTCTGCTACTACAAATTAGAATATAAACAGTAAAGGGGAAAAAATCAATTAAAATCTATCCGGAAAACTTTATACTCTAAAACGTTTGGCAAATTAATACGCTTCAGAACTTAAAAACAAAGTCCGATTCAGGTAAGAAAATAATTTATGCCCTAAAACAAGAAAGCCCGGATTATAATTTTTCCGGGCCCGAATATAGTAATTATTCATATCTGAGGGTATCGGAGGGATTGAGACGGGAAGCTTTAAAAGCCTGGTAACCTACTGTTGCCTGCGCTATAAAAAGAGCAAAAAATGCCGCGATAAAAAATATTACCGGACTGATATCTATGCTGTAAACATAATCGGAAAGCCACAGACCGGCCAAATACCAGGAAACAGGAACGGCCAGAACCGAGGCAATAACAACCCATCTTAAAAACGCCGATGACAGTAAATAGAGAATTCCTCCTGTGGAGGCGCCCAGCGTTTTTCTGATGCCAATCTCTTTTGTACGTTGCTCGGCTGTAAAAGCGGATAGCCCGAGCAAACCAAGTGTCGCGATAAAAATAGCAAGACCGGTAAAAAGATTGAAGAGACTGCCCAGGTTTTCTTCACCTTCATACATCTGTTCAAAATATTGATCGAGAAAAGAATAATCACATGGACGATCACCCAGAAATTCGCCCCAGGCTTCATTGACATCCTCAATCGCTTCGGGAATAACCCCGGGAGCTGTCTTAGCCACAAGGTAACGAAATCTTTCCGGCCCTATCACCATCATAAGCGGCTGTATTTCCACATGCATCGAGAAAAAATGAAAATCTTTTACCACACCGATTACTTCATAATAAGGATCACCGACAATTCTTCTTCCTATCGGATCGCTCCAGCCGAATGCTTTTACGGCAGCTTCATTAATAATAATCCCTGAAACCGAATCGGAAGAAATTTCCCTTGAAAAGTCGCGCCCTTTAACAATTTCCATTTTCATTGTATTTATATAATCGAAATCGACAAAACTGAAACGCATCATTACTTTATTTTCTTCATCGGTCCCCGCTTCACTCATTGTGGACTGTGTTCCCGCGGCTCCTGTGAGTCCCGATGTGGCCGAAACAGATAGAATATTGCTGCTGTTTCTTAATTGATCACCGATAAGTCTTAATTTTTCACGCTCAAAAGCATTTCTTGCCGGAACATAAATAACCTGTTCTTTATTAAAACCGAGATCTTTCGAGCGGATATAATCCATTTGCTGATAAACGATCAGAGTCAGGGATATCAGCACAACAGCAATAAAAAACTGAAAAATTACCAGCCCTTTTCTTATAAAAAGCCCGCTGCTGTTAGCTGAGAATCGCCCCTTTAAAGTTTTAACCGGCTGCCATGAAGATAAAAACACAGCCGGATAACTTCCCGAAAGAAGCCCGGCAATCAGAGTGGCGCCAAAAATTACAGCCAGTAATAGGGGATTTGAATAATAATTTAGTTCTATTCCTTCTCCGATAACCGGTTTAACCAGTGGAAAAATTATCTCCAGAATCAGCAGACCAAGGAATAATGAGACAAAAGCCATTAAGAGAGCTTCCGAAAGGAACTGCCAAACCAATGCTCCACGGCCTGAGCCAAGAACTTTCCTGATTCCCACTTCTCTCGCGCGGCTTACAGAACGCGCCGTTGAAAGGTTCATAAAGTTTATACAGGCCAGAATAAGGACAAATATCCCCACAATACCGAGCACAATGACAACCGAGATACTACCTTCATTATTATTATATGTCTGATAAAGAATCCCCCCCGAATAAAGGTGAATATCGGCCAGAGGCTGCAGATATAGTTTCAGATTGCCATCAGCTACATCCTCACGATATTTTAGAAGGAATTCATGCAGACCCGCTTCAATTTCTTCCTGCTTAACATTTTCACCAAGCTTCACATAAGTCGCGAGAAAATTGGAATTCCAGTTTTTAGCCCACGAAATATTGGCAATCATTAAATCAATATTTCCAAGAAGATCGAAGCTGATATGCGAGTTTGCGGGATAATCTTCAATAACAGCCGTAACCACCATATCATCTTCACCAAATCTGTGCTCGGCTGAAATTGTTTTTCCTATCGGGTCTTCGTCACCAAAATATTTATTCGCGAGAGATTCGGAAAGAATAATGGAATTGGGGGCTTCAAGCGCCTTATCCGGATTACCCTTTAAAAAATTCAGCTTAAACATTTTTAAAAATGTCGGATCGGCAAAAGCGGAATTACGTTCATAAAAGTTGTTATCTTTGTAACTTAAATACATATTTCCGCCAGGCGCTATCCGGCAGCTTTCCTCAATACCGGCGAAATCATTCTTCATCGCTTCGGCCAGCGGCCCCATCGTTACGGCTACATGTTGAGTGGCAATTCCGGGTTGAACCTGAATTTCCACCGGGCGGTATATTCTTTCATAAGCGTCATGAAATTTATCGTAACTCTTTTCATAATAAATATAGGTCATAATCAGAACAAAAGAGGCCAGTCCGAGCGCCAGTCCTGAAATATTTATGAATGAATAAATTTTGTTTTTGAAAAAATTTCTTACGGCAATTTTAATAAAGTTTTGAATCATGGAGATCACCTGTTATTTTTCCTCAATCCATCCGTCATTCAAATTAATTATCCGGTTAGCGTAAGCCGCGTTTGTTTCGGAATGTGTAACCTGAATGATTGTTGTCCCCTGCTGATTTAGTTTTTTTAGCAGTTCCATAATCTCTTTTCCCTGGTCGGAATGAAGATTACCTGTTGGTTCATCGGCAAGAATAAGTTTGGGTTCGGCAATAATTGCCCTCGCTACAGCGACAAGCTGCTGCTGTCCTCCCGAAAGCTGGTTGGGGAAGAGATCTTTTTTAGCGACAATATTGAACCTGTCGAGAATTTCGGCGACCCGCCCTTTTCTTTCACTTCCTTTCACTTTTTGATAAAGGAGAGGAGTTTCAAGGTTTTCATAAACAGTCAGCTCATCAATAAGATGATAACTTTGGAAAACGAAACCGATAAACCGCTTATGAATTTCAGAAAGCCTTTTTTCACTCATCTTATGAACCGGTTCATCAAGGAAATAATATTCACCGCCGGAAGGTGAATCAAGCATGCCAAGTATATGAAGCATTGTCGATTTGCCCGATCCCGAAGGCCCCATTATTGATACAAATTCACCTTCCCTGATATCAAGATTAATATTCCTCAGCACATATGTTTTTACAAATTTGGATTTGTAATATTTTTCTATCTCTCTGAGCTTTATCATAATTCTCTGCCTTGTTAAATGTGGAATTTTTCCTTGTAGTTTTCAGTAACAACATGACCATCAAAGAGATGAATTATCCTGTTGCCATATTCGGCATAAGTCGGCGAGTGAGTTACCATCACAATTGTTGTTCCCGCTTCATTAAGATCGGTAAGCATACTCATAACTTCATCGCCATGTGAAGAATCGAGATTACCTGTCGGCTCATCGGCCAGTATAATCTTCGGATTACCGACTATAGCTCTCGCTACTGCCACTCTCTGCTGCTGACCACCTGAAAGCTGCTGCGGGAAATGCCCGACCCTGTGCATAATTCCCATTTTCTCCAAAACCTCATGAACCCGCTTTTTCCTGTCGCTCGATGAATAACCCAGGTATAAAAGGGGAAGCTCAACATTTTCAAATACTGTCAGTTCATCAATCAGGTTAAAACTCTGGAAAACGAAACCTATATTTTCTTTTCTGAGAAGCGCTCTTTTTCTTTCGGAATAACCGGACACCTCATGATCGAGGAACCAGTATTTCCCATCCGATGGATTATCGAGCAAACCCATAATATTCATCAGTGTGGATTTTCCGCAGCCCGAAGGTCCCATAATGGAGACAAACTCCCCTTCGGTAATTTCCACATTTACATTATTCAGAGCAGTTGTTTCGACCTCTTCTGTCATATAAACTTTTTTCAGATTTTCAGTTTTTATCATTTTTATTCCCGCTTGAATTTATTTGGTTTTTATTGAATTATCAGTTTTTCATTGTCGCCGAAGTTTTCATAAGAGGAGGTAACAACCTGGTCTCCTTTTTTTAATCCTTCCAGCACTTCGAACACTTGTGAATTTTGACGTCCCAGGCGGATTTGAGTTTTAACGGCTTCGGTTCCCTCCTCATTCAGGATAAATATCCACTGTCCGCCGGTAGTCTGGTAAAATCCTCCCCTCGGCACAACAACAGCTTCAAATAACTCGCTGAGTTCCAGTTTAATATGAACTGTCTGGCCTCTTCTGATACCATCGGGTGTTTTTCCTGTAAACAGCATATCCACTTCAAAACGTCCGTTGTTTACCTCGGGATAAACCGTGCGTATTTTTAATCTGTATGTATTTCCGGCAAAGGTAAATTCCCCGTATTGTCCCGGTTTTACCCTCGCGATAAAATGTTCATCAATTGCCGCCCTTACCTTGAAGCTGTCGATATTATCAATCTGCCCCAGGTTTTCACCGCTCGATATCGATTCCCCTATTTCGGCATTCAGCGAAGTTAGCTGTCCCGAAATAGGAGCCTTCACCGTTAAGTTTTCGAGCTGCCGTTTTGTAAATGTAAGATTCTGCTGTAATTGTTCGACCGATCGTTCAAGTTGACTGATCTGATTATTCCTGAACAGAGAATCGGTTCTGAAACTTTCGAGAGTAAGAGTTTTCTTTTCAACAAGATATTCGTAACGGTCCTTCTCCTTTTCAAATTCATTTTTTGAGATAAGTTTCTTCTCGAAAAGGCCTTTGCTGGTTTCATATATTCTTTTCTGGTCAGCTATTGAATGGTTCAGGTCCAGCAGGCTGCCCTTCAGATTCAGGCGGCTTTGTTCCATCATCAGCCTTGTGCTTCTGAGGCTGTTGATCTGCTGAAAAACGTTGGCTTCATTATATATTACGTCAAGTGTCAGCCGGGCGTTATCAAGTTTGATTATTGGTTCACCTTTTATAAGATGAGCTCCCTCTTCCACATATTTTTCCATGACACGTCCACCCTCGGTAATATCGAGATAAAATGTTTCGATAGGCATAACCGCCCCTGTTATCGCTATATATTCCTGAAAAGGTTCATATTCAACGGTAGAAATTGTTATTCTTTCCCTCTTTACATTCAGTTTTGATGAATAATCGCCAAAAACAAATGTATAAACAATAAATAATCCGAGGAGTGAAATTGCCCCGACCGAAGCAATTCTTTTTGTTGTCCATTTTTTCTTCTCTATTTTCCTGTCCATTCCCACAAAAAATTTCTCCACAATGTTATTTTACTTTTCACCTGTAAAAACAAAATTCGTGCCGGACGATAAAGCTTATTTTAAAATCGTGAATAGGAAAGTAATCCGTTCAAAGCCATATTCCCTGTAAATTGGCAAAGTTTATATTTAACAGGCCTCTTGTATTTAATAAAACAAAACATCTTCCGCCGCGAAGGACAGGCGGACTAAATTACTTTCGCTCTGGTTCGACCAGTTTGAGGATATTTATTTTTCTCATTTTCGTGCGTTTTCATAACATGGGCGTACGATATCGTACATATTTTGCTGATTTTTATTATATTTGCTTATATCATTAAAGGTATGATATTTGTTTATTGTTTTGGAAAGACTAATTATCCGGAGCAACCGAATGAGTAAAACCAATGCTAAAATTCTGATCATAGATGATAATGAAGACGCTCTGCTGGCAGCGAAACTACTGCTGAAACCTCATATAACCGAAATACATACAGAAAAAAGTCCTGATATCATACCGCAGCTTCTGAAAAATGAAGCCTATGACGTCATCTTTCTCGACATGAACTTTACGAGGGATATGACAAGCGGCCAGGAGGGATTTTACTGGCTTTCCGAAATTCTGAAAATTGACCCCAACGCGGTTGTAATATTAATAACAGCCTGGGGCGATGTTAATATGGCGGTAAGGGCGATAAAGGAGGGAGCCACCGATTTTATTCTTAAACCATGGCAGAATGAAAAATTCCTCGCTACATTCGCCTCGGCGTTGAAGCTCAGGCAATCGCGCGTTGAAATAGATAACCTTAAAGCCCGCCAGCAGATGATGCATCATGATATCGATCAGAAATTTCACGATCTTGTTGGAGTCTCCGAACCGATGCAGAAAGTTTTCCGAACGATAGAAAAGGTAGCCGCGACAGAAGCCAATGTGCTTATTTTGGGCGAAAATGGAACAGGAAAGGAACTGGTGGCCCGCGCGCTTCACAGGCAGTCGAAAAGGGCCGCGGATGTTTTTGTAACCGTTGACATGGGAGCGGTCAGCCAGACTCTCTTCGAAAGTGAGCTCTTCGGACATGTTAAAGGAGCCTTTACAGACGCGAGAGAGGAGAGGCCGGGCAGGTTTGAAATTGCTTCCGGCGGAACCCTCTTTCTCGATGAAATAGGCAATCTGCCAGTCGAGCTTCAGTCAAAACTTCTTACGGCGCTTCAGAACCGCCAGGTATCCCGGCTCGGTTCCAATAAATACAGAGATATAGATATCAGACTTATCTGCGCTACCAATATGCCGATTTACGACATGATATCAGAAAATACTTTCAGGCAGGACCTGCTTTACAGAATAAACACTGTTGAGATACACCTTCCCCCGTTGCGTGACAGAAAAGATGACATTCCCCTGCTTGCCGAACATTTTTTAAATATATTCAGAAAAAAATATAATAAACCTGCGCTTAGATACAGTTCGCTGGTAATGAAAAAATTTGAGAATTACCACTGGCCCGGCAACATCAGGGAGATGCAGCACGCTATCGAAAGAAGTGTGATCCTTTCGGAAAGCGACGCTCTGCAGCCATCCGATTTTTTCTTCTCATCCGCCGAACAGAAAGATGACGGTTTTGTGCTGGAAAATTACAATCTTGAAGATGTTGAAAAAATGATAATCCGCAAAGTCCTTACAAAAAACGGGGGCAATATAACCAAAGCCGCCCGCGACCTGGGACTGACCAGAACATCTTTATACCGCAGGATGGAAAAATTCGGCCTGTAGAACAGATTCGCATTAACATTACGCTTTTTTGTAGGACAGATTTGCAATCTGTGCGCCGCGGCGTATCTGTCCCCTCCGGCTGGCAGAGTCAAAACCAGCGGCGGATTAAATAACAGAAAGTGACACATTGAAATAATACATTTTATTGATTGTAGTAAATAACATATCCCGGAGTTTGATTATGGCCTTAAATAACAGAGTCGATATCGCTTTCGGGGAGGATATCGTATTTCCTGTAATTATGAGTAGAAGTATGAGGAGGATGTGCAACCCGGCGGTATTCATTTTGCACGGGGGGAGGGATTATGATTATTCCGTAAGAAGAGAAATCCTACGCAAAATGGAAAAGTTTATTTTATGAAATCATCTGTCGCCCCGGTGGGACTTTTTCAATATAATAATGATTATCTACAAGCAAATATTAAATCGGAGTAATGTGAATCCCGGCAGGGATGACAGAAAATAGCCCCTATTTTCAAATAGGGGAACTTGTTTAAGAATACAGTAATGAGTCCCGTCAGGGACGACAGAATTATTTTTGCTCTGACTTGCCAGATTATGATTACTCCGTAAGGAGTCAAATTCTACGTAAAATGGCAAAGTTTTTCTAACAAGTAAAAAAATTATTGCCTGGTAAAAGTTTTGTAGTTATTCGAGGTGAGTCCTCCCCCGACCTCCGGCAAAAGACGACCGGAGGCCACCCCTTGCTTTGCATCCCCCTGGGGCCGAAGGGGGACATTTGTCGGCATATCCCCCTTCGGAGGGGGTGGATCCAAAGTGTATTTCTTTGGAGACGGGGGAGGACTTATTTCGAGTAAATCTATAACTTTGTTTTTCTGGCTCGGCCAGATTAAGATTACGATTAATCTGTAAGGAGTCAAATTCTACGCGAAATGGCAAAGTTTTCCATTAACCCAGCCGGAGGTTGAGCGGAGTCGAAACCAGCGGCGGTAGCTTCGACTCCGCTCAGCTACCGGACAGGTTCAGTGTTTCTGGCTTGCCAGTTTATGATTAAGATTATGATTAAGATTATGATATTTATATGAACAATTTTAGATTAAAACTGATATTCAGGATACTTCTCCTGAGCGGGACAATATTCCTGGAATTTTATCTCTGGTATTCCACTGAACTTTCGGCTACCATATTTATTCTTGGAATTGTGATAATAATTGAGATAATTTCACTGATAAATTATGTCGATTCAACCAACAGGGAGCTATCCCGTTTTCTCCTTTCAATAAAATATTCCGACTTTTCACAGACATTTGCCCGCACTAAACTTGGCGGCTCTTTCAAAGAACTGCATCACGAGTTTGAGGAGGTAATTAAAAAATTCCGCGATACAAGGAGCGAGAAGGAAGAACATTACCGTTATCTCCAGACTGTCATGCAGCATGTGGGGGTGGGACTTATATCATTCAAGCAGGATGGAAAGGTGGAGTTTATCAACAACGCGGCAAAAAAGCTGCTTAAGGTGGCTTATCTTAATAACATTGAGTCCCTTGATAAAAGATACAGCGGAGTTGGAACTCAAATATTAGACGCCCGTCCCGGCAATAAATCGACAATAAAGTTTGTTGAGTCAAATGAACTGGTTCAGTTAATAATTTATGCCACAGAATTTAAACTCAGGGATCATTTTTACAAACTTGTATCGCTCCAGAATATCCAGAGTGAACTGGAAGAACAGGAGATGCTCGCCTGGCAGAAACTTATAAGGGTGCTAACCCATGAGATTATGAATTCCATCACTCCCATATCATCCCTTTCAGCAACTGTAAATACACTGCTTTCTACATGTTATAACGGCGATCAGCTTGACGAGGAGACAATTAAAGATATTCAGAACGCAGTTACAACAATTAACAAAAGAAGCGAAGGACTTATCCATTTTGTGGAAAATTACCGGAGTCTGACCCGCATTCCCAAACCTGATTTCAGGGTGTTCACAATATCCTCTCTTTTTGAAAGAATAAACAAACTGATGGAAACAAACCTGAAAGGAAAGGAGATATATTACACTTCTTCGGTTACTCCCGAAACACTGGAACTTACAGCCGACCCCGAACAGATTGAACAGGTGCTTATAAATCTTCTGCTGAATTCCGTACAATCACTCGAAAATAAATATAACGGGGTGATAGAACTGACCGCGGGATTAAATGAAAGGGGAAACATTATGATTAGAGTATATGATAACGGCCCCGGAATACCTGAGGATATCCAGGAAAAAATATTCATACCGTTTTTCACCACAAAAAAAGAAGGCTCAGGAATAGGCCTAAGTCTCAGCCGCCAGATAATCCGCGCCCATAAAGGAAGCATCCGCTGCGCCTCAAAACCGGGCGAAGGCACTTTGTTTACGCTGAAGTTTTAGGCTCTTATTACCATACTAACGCCAACATGTTGAGGATAATCCGGGGAGCAAATTTTGTCAAAAAGCCCGCTAATAACATGTTACCGATAGTCAGGCCACGATTCTAAATTCATAAGCTGATGGAGTCAGAAAACGAAAAGCTATCGGTTTGCCCAGGGATAGTCCTCCCCCGTCTTCAAAGAAAAACACTTTGAATCCACCCCCTCCAAAGGGGGATATTTCAAATATTTGAATTGGTTGACAAATATCCCCCTTTGGAGGGGGTGGCAATGAAGCGCCTTTCTTCATTGACGGGGGAGGACACACCTCGAGTAACTACGAAACTTGTACCTGGCAATAAAACTTTCAACTTGTTGATAAATCTCTTACCAATTTGTGAATAATTTAACTTCTTATTGAATAAATCGTCTCCCGTTTTGCCAGGAAACTTTTCCCCGTCAGGGCGTTTTCCTCAGTTTTGCCTGGGGAAAAATTAGGCAACTTAACAATAATACCCTTGCTTTTTTTGGCAGAATATTGAATTGAGTAAATTGATTTAAATAGTCGTACTCATACTCATGGCACATCCCTCTGGGGGCGAAGCGGTACTCGTTATCGTACTCGAAAAATTCGCCATAGAAAAATAAAGCCGGGTACGAGGACGATTACGAGAACGAGAACGTTTTTTTTGAATTTCTTTTTGGTTCTGGCTTTGCCAGCTTAGGAATTGAATAAGGCATCGGACAAATTCCAAAGAAAAATATATTTTTTTTTACTATCTTGTATTAAAAAAGGAAGAACCATGACCTCTATTGAAAATATAAGAAATCGATTGATCGACAAAATTCTTGTTACAAAAGATGAAAAATTCCTGGAAGTTGTAGAAAACCTTTTTCTGACGACTCAAAAGGAAAGCGCTATTGAATTATCTGAACCTCAGATAGAAATGTTGAGAATGAGCGACGAAGATATCAAAGAAGGCCGGGTAATTTCAGATGCTGAACTTGAAAAGTTTGATCAGAATCTCTAAACATCGTAATCCTCCCATCTTTTTATAACCCTTAGGTTTCTATACCTGATATAGATTTCCGCATTATTATCAATATTATAAAGAGCTGCCATTATACCCTCAAAAAGCCGGCTGATTTTTTCAATATCAATGCCGACATTGATTTTTTTTATATCTCCTATTCCCGGTTCTGAGGGTGATTGCCCGATATAGTTAATTAGCTCAGAATCATTAATTCCCGGCAATTCAACATCTTTATTTGTTGATAACTCAATCCACCATTTCTCGGAATTCTGCTTCTTTTGGAAAATAAAATTTTCTTGGTTTGCCTTGTATCTTATTACAAGGCGGGCATTAACATTCGCGTCGTTTAATAGCTTCAAGGCAATTCTGATTTTCTTTATTTTAACAATCTGATCATAATGATAAAAGTTAAAATAAAAATAGGCTCTTCTGATACTCACAAGAGCATTCATACATAAAAATATTACTACAATTGAAACAATGATATTAATAATATCCATATCTTAAACCGCAGCGCTTAACCTGGGAAAGTAACAGTTTATTCCTTTTGAAATCTCTGTACCCAGATGTTCTTCAATAAGAAAAAATATTAGTTCTATCGCGAGGTCTTTATCATTGCCAATGTCGAAAATTATTCCTCTAGCGGAACCGGAAATTTCTTTAAGCTCGTAAGATATCTCATATTGGGTCAAACATCTTATCAACTTATTTTCTTCCGGTTTCTCTTCTTTTAGATCATAGAGAAAGTTCAAGCCCCAAAAATCATTTTTTTGATATTTTTCGATGGCGGTAAATTGATCCCCATCGTATTCGAAAAGGAGTAACTGACCAATCATATCTTCTGATAATCTGGTGATCATATCCCCTAATTGAGTCTCATCAAAAATTTTCTTCGGTTTTATTTTTCTCTTGAAGTCCCTGATATTGATGGAAATAATAATTAAAAGGAATAAGAGAATAATTAAAACGATATTTAATATACTTAAAAACATCCCCAAACCTGACAAAGATTGAAATCAGAAGATAACTGAAATAAAGATATTTGTTTTAAAATAAATAATTAGCGCCAATTCAGGCAACTTATTAATTAACTTCATGCTGTAAATGGCAGAATATTGAATTGAGTAAGTTAATCAAACAATCGGTACATTTACTCATGGAACATTTGTTTGGGGCCGACGTGGCGCTCGTAATTGCTCTCGAAAAATACGCCAGAAATAAATAAAACCGAGTAAGAGAACGAATACGTTTTTTTCAGGGATTCTATTTGGTTCTGGTTTTGCCAGCCTGGTGTTTTATATTTGTTGTTATTTTGATTATGTATAACTCTATCTTATTGTTTTTACTGCGCTTACGGCCCAACACTGTATACCTCCTTTTATAAAGGAGTTTTCCTTAAGAGATGCCCCTGGTGAGGGTGAAGTTGGAATACCAGGTAAACATCAGAATTCCATGAGTATTATCTAAAACCTGTAGTTATCGCCGCCGGGGAATAAATTTGAAGAGAGTATGGCAATGAAATGTTGTATTTGCCACTGGTGGGGCTTTTCTTCATTTCCAGGAAGGAATCCGCTTTCGGATATCAAGAAATATGGGATTCCGCGAATAAATTATCCTCCCGCAGAATAATCCTCCCACTTTTTCAAAACCCGAAGGTTTCTAAATTTAATTAAGATTTCCGCATTATCATCAATATTATAAAGAGCTGCCATTATACCCTCAAAAAGTCGGCTGATTTTTTCAATATCAATGCCGACATTGATTTTTTTTATATCTCCTATTCCCGGTTCTGAGGGTGATTGCCCGATATAGTTAATTAGCTCAGAATCATTAATTCCCGGCAACTCAATATCTTTATTTGTTGATAACTCAATCCACCATTTCTCGGAATTCTGCTTCTTTTGAAAAATAATATTTACCCGGTTTGCCTTGTATCTTATTACAAGGCGGGCATGAATATTCGCGTCACTTAAAATCTTTAGCGCGATTCTGATTTTCTTTATTTCGACAAACTGATCGAAATAGTAAAAGTTAGAAAAAAAATAGACTCTTCGGGTTTGTTTTAGAGCAAACAGACAGAAAAATATTAATACAATCGAAATAATAATGTTAATAATATCCATATCTTAAAACGCCGCGCTTAACCTGGGAAAGTAACAGTTTATTCCTTTTGAAATCTCTGTACCCAGATGTTTTTCAATAAGAAAAAATATTAGTTCTATCGCGAGGTCTTTATCATTGCCAATGTCGAAAATTATTCCTCTCGCGGAACCGGGAATTTCTTTAAGCTCGTAAGATATCTCATATTGGGTCAAACATCTTATCAACTTATTTTCTTCCGGTTTCTCTTCTTTTAGATCATAGAGAAAGTTCAAGCCCCAAAAATCATTTTTTTGATATTTTTCGATGGCGGCAAATTGATCCCCATCGTATTCCAAAAGGAGTAACTGGCCAATCATATCTTCTGATAATCTGATGATCATATCTCCTAATTGAGTTTCATCAAAAATTTTCTTCGGTTTTATTTTTCTCTTGAAGTCCCTGATATTGATGGAAATAATAATTAAAAGGAATAAAAGAATAATTAAAACAATATTTAATGTACTTAAAAACATTCCCGAACCTAACAAAGATTGAAATCAGAAGATAACTGAAATAAAGAAATTTGTTTTAAAATAAATAATTAGCGCCAATTTAAGGAAAATCAGGAGATAAGTACTCAAAACTTTGACGGAGAGAAATATCGATCAAAACATTTCATAAAATGCTGTGCAATTAAATATCCGGGAATCAGGCGACTCCCTCTACTTCCTCTTCCTTCTGTCCTTATCCGCTTCGGACTGGCTGTTAAAATAACCTATTCTAACCCTGTAATACTGCCTTCCTTTAACCTTCGCGGGCACATAAAAAGCGTTAAATCCCTTGTTCTTTAATTTATCGACCTCTTTTTGAGCATCTTTTTCTTTTCTGAGTGACATTACCTGGTAACAATAAAGATTACCATCGGTAAAAATAAAATTCCTGAGTTGTTTTTCTTTTGTCGCGTCATATTCATCGCTGCCGGATTCTTCCTCTACTTTTATTTCTTCAGGTACTTTAGTTTCTTCGGTTACAACTTTTTTTTCATCACCTTCATCATCGGGAGGGAGGGGAATAAAGGGACGTGTGCTGTCTTCAGGTTCAGGTCCGGGGAGTCTGGGTCTTTCACCATTCTCTTTAACCGCCAGGGGCAATCGGGTAGTGTCTTCTTCCTGGCTGTTATCTTCCTCTTCCGTGTTATCAGCTATAATTTTTGTTGTATCGGCAGGCGGCGGTGAATAAGGAATTTCATCTTCCTCTTCATCTTCCGGTTTATTTTCTTTATGTTCTTCCTCTTCAAGAATTTTCGCTATATATTCACTCTCTCCGACAGTCATTCTGCCGGTAGTAGCGTATTCCCGCGCCTTTATCATAATAAGCTCATAGGAGGACCCGGATTCAACCTGGAGACTCAGATCATCATTCGCGGGATTAAGAAGTGAGCTGGTTGTTTCTCCCACAATCTTATTCATTTCATCATAAAAAATAACACCCACCACGTTATATGTGTTTGCGGAGGTGTTAAAAAGAAAATGAGATTTTGATTTTTTTACCTTATGCTGAATGGAATTCATCAATACCGGTTCGCGGTATTTTATAAGCGCCCAAACCGAAAGCAGGTTCTGATTGAGTTTTATCGAGGTAGTATCAATATAAACTATCTTATCTTCAGAATCTTCAATAATAATCCATCTTTTGAACCCTCTCTGGGCTTCAAGATTAGAAGCGATAGCGATAAAAACTATAAAGAGAAGCAGGTATTTTTGGTATCTCATCTTTTCCCGGTGATTTATTCCATTTATTATTAACGGAAACAATCTGATTTTGTTCCCGCTAATTTAATAAAATGATTGAAATAAATTAAACAGCGAAATGATTAATCTATCCATACCTGAGCGGATACTAAACCCGTTTTTCAATTTCAGTAAGATATTGCGTAAAATTTTTCAGTAAATCCAAACCTCTGAGTTTTTGAAAACCTCAGAGGTTTTTTGGAATATTTATTTAACCAGTTTTGAAACGGCTTTAAATTCCTCTGTTCCCGAAACATTAAGCAGTTCAAAGAGAATTGATTCTGTTGAAGTAACTTCAACACCATTCTGCCTCATGCGGTCGAGCGCAATCTGGTAATCTTTTTCACGGCGGGAGGAAACAGCGTCATAAGCGATATCTATCTGGAAACCATTAACAAGCATATCAAGCGCGGTCTGCTGAACACATACATGTGATTCAATACCACAGACTACAATCTGCGACAGGTTTTTCTCTTTTAGTTCCTGAAAAAGAGAGGGCTCCCCGGCACAACTGAAACTCAGTTTCTGAACCTCCTTCGCTCCTTCGAGGGCTTGCTTTACAACTGGAGTCGTCGGACCAAGTCCCTTGGGATACTGCTCGGTAAAATAAACCGGTATTCCCATAATTTTCATGCCATTGATCAGTTTGAGAGTGTTGTCAATAACCCTTTCATGTTCAAAAATAACAGGAAGAATTTTTTCCTGAATATCAATTACAAGCAAAGCGGTATTAGCTTTTTTTAATATTTTCGGATGTCTCGGCGCAAAGTTTTCCATTTTTTTCTCTTTTTTTTTACTCAATTTAGTATTTATTCTATAATTTCAAAAATCGTAATCGTAAGCTGGCAAAGCCAGAGACAAGCAATTTAAATGCCTCATATCATGCACTAAAAACTCACCCCCCGGCCCCCTCTCTTAAAAAAAGAGGGGGTGTCTTAAAGTCCCTCTCTTCCCAAGAGAGGGATTTAGGGTGAGTTTGTGGTAATTCTCGAAACATCAAAAAAACTTTGCCATTTTGCGTAGAATTTGACTCCTTACGGAGTAATCGTAATCCCTCACCGGGGAAAAAAGGCAATAAGGTTGAAATTTTTGAGAGTCTGCCATTGCTACTAAGGTTAAAAGATTAAAGAATAAGGTCCTTTGTTTTTTTTAAGAAAAATTTACGTATCAAAAGAATCACCGTTTTACGAAAAATTTTTTAAGCTGATGGAATAATTGTCAATTTCCTTTTCAATTGTTAATTGTACATTATTAATTGTTAATTGAAATTTCCTGCCAGTTTACTCAGAATTTAACTCTTTTCTGCCGTCACCTTACCATTCATCATACTCTTACTAATAGACTGGCAGAACCAGAATCAATGAACCTGTCCGGTAGCTGAGCGGAGTCGAAGCTACCGCCGCTGGTTTCGATCCGCCGCGCAGGCTGTTGCAGGGAGGCAAAAAAAACATGGAAAATATTTTTATGTAAATAAAACTTGTAATTTATTTGGCAAAATATTCTTATAATTGAAAATATTAGGGAAGCATGATGCTACTTCCATGCTATCCGGACTATTATCAACCTTTCCAAACAGCTTGAAGAGTTTATTGAGATTATGGCCAATACACATAAGCAAAAATTCAGCATTTGCCGCAAACAACCCTTTTAGTCTAAACCGGGTATATCCCAGGTTCCATTTGATATTACCAAAGACCGGTTCGACTGTTGTTGAACGAATTAGTAATTTTTCCTTTCCCTCTTCTGTTTCCACCTTTTCCCTCATCATTTCTACATAGATTTCCCGATCATCTCGTCGAATTTCTCTTTTCCCACTTTTATTGTTCTTCGATAAACATTGAGACCTGAATTCGCAATTCCCACAATCATTGCAAACATATTTTCTTCCCTTGAAAGATTTATTCTTTTCTGTTTTTTTGAACTCTAACTTTTTATCTGACGGACATATATAGATGTCTTTTTCTTTATCATATGTAAAATCACTTTTGTCGAATTTTAAACCCTTTTTAATCTTTTCACTTGTCTCTTTTCCATTACGTCTGTTGCCTACATAAGCGTCGATCTGGTTGTAATAGATTTCAAATATTGTGTCATTGGTGTTAAACCCTCCGTCAGATAGATATCTCCTCTTTTTGTTCGGGCCCAAAATTCTTTCCGTATTATTATATTGAAGCATAAATTGTTTTTCGTCGTTCCTGTCTGGCGTCAGCTGGGCGTTTGCTATGAATTGGGTTTTCGTATCGGTGCATATTTGTGGATTATAGCCCGGAAATGCGCTTTTCCCCCCTCCCGGTTTTTGCATTGGAGCTTCCGGTTCTTCTATATTTACCTGATGATTATCCCTGCAGTTTTCTTTTATTGTCTCTTTTCGCTCTTCCAGTATTCTTTGGGCTTCTTCCAGCTTAGCCTTTTTCTTTTCCAATTCGGCAAGCTTCTTTTCTTCTATTTCGCTTTGATTCAGGTATTCGGTGATATCTTCTTTTATTGCTTTCAGTTTTTCTTCTATTTTGTTGGAGCGCATACTTTTTTTCTTACTGCTTGCCGCGGCCATCTTTGATCCATCCATCGCGATTTCCATGAACTCACTTATTCCCATCTCTATTGCTTTCCGTACTATCTGTATAAAAAGCCCTGGAATATGGGCCAGATGACGCTTTCTGAATCTGCTCAATGAAGTGTGATCCGGTCGAAGGTTTGCTGATACATATATAAAATCCATGTTCTTTTTGCAATTGTATTCAAGATCACGGGTAACTGATATACCTTGGGAATATCCGAAAAACAGTGTGGCTAACATTGCCTTTGGACAAAAAGCTTCTCCACCCTGTGGACTGTATTGCTCGTAGAGTAAACTTAAATCTAATTCTTCTACTATTCTTACGATAAATCTTGCTTTTGAATCTTCTTCTACAAAATCATCCAGGCTATAAGCAATGAATCCCAGTTGATCTCGATTTCCTTCAATAAACCCCATTATTCCTATTTCCATGTTTATTATTTACTACCTATTATATCACTAAACATACACTTTTGTTCCCGATAATCTGCAACAGCCTGCGCGGCGGACTTACCTCCGGCTGTGTTCAAGAAAAACTTTGCCATTTTGCGTAGAATTTAACTTCTTACTGACTACTCAGATTCTTTTAATTATCTCCATCACATCAAAAAGATTATCCGCAGTATAATCCGGTTTTACCGCCATTTTTTTCTTCAGCGGTTTTTGAGTTTTTCCGGTAAATACAAGTATGGTTTCAGCATCGAGGTTCTGTGAACCCTTGATATCAGTTTCCATATCATCCCCGATCATAATAAATCCGTCGGTGATATCTGAACCGATAAGATCGAGCGCGGAATGAAAATAGAGGGGTGAAGGTTTGCCGATTAATGTCGCTTCAACCTCGCAGGCATATTCAATCGCCGCCACGAAAGGACCAAGGTCAAGCAAAAATCCCTCTTCGGGAGTATTCCAGAAACGGTTTTTCTGCATGGCCACCAGTTCGGCTCCGCCGCGCACTTTAAGGAAAATGTCATTGAGTATTCCATAATTCCATTCATTCCCCATATCCCCCATCACAACCACCTCGGGATTATCATAATCCAGATAACGGCTGAATGATTTTTTAATATGGCCGCTGCAATAAACCGCGGCTTTTTGATATTTTTGCTGCACATAAGAAAGAGCAGCGTCGGCGGCAGTCATCATTGGCAGCCTGCATTCCAGATCATTATCCCTGAAAAACTGCCTTAAATCTTTTCTCGTCAACAAGGTGGAATTACTGATTATACATGCGGGCCGCCGTGACCGGCAGACAAATGATATAAATTCCCGCAGCCCCTCAGCCGGGGCGCTTCCCAATCGCAGTACTCCGTCAAGATCTATTAACACAGGTTTCATGATTCAATTCCTTTTCTTGCCATAATTCCGTTCTGATAATAATGTTTGATCTCTTTCATTTCGGTCACAAGGTCAGCTTCTTTTATCAGACTTTCGGGACAATATCTTCCGGTCAAAATCAGTTCAACATTATCCGGCCTTTTTCTGATAAAATCGAGCGCTTCCGTTTCTTCCAGCAGACCAAAATATATCGACACATTTACTTCATCTAATACAACAATGTCATATTCACCTGAATTCATCTTTTCGAATGATTTTTGCAGTCCGTTTTTAACTTCGTCGATAAGTTTATCTGATGGAGGTTCTTTACGGAATACAAAATCATCGGCGCCATATCTGTCAATAAATATCTGATCTTTATATTTTTCCGCGATTAAAAGCTCTCCATAAGGGAAATTTTTCATAAACTGCACAAATAAAATCTTCAGACCACTGCCGGCAGCCCTGACTGCCTGTCCCAGCGCGGCGGTTGTTTTTCCTTTTCCATTTCCGGTATATATCTGCAGATATCCTTTATCCAACTATTACACTCACTATCATTATTTTTTTTCCGATTACTACAAATATAGCAGAAAATCGCGTCAAGAAATTATAAAAATTTTCCCGCTTTTGATGGCATTTTTTTCTACCCCGATTAACTCAAGGAATGATAAATAAACATGAAATTTATCCCCCTCTGAAAAATATCACCGGATTACAGGTATGAGGCGTAATATTTCATTAGATTGATAAATAAATATCCGATATTTTTCTATCCATGAAATTTACATTATTTTCCAAATCCTCGGTAACACTTTATAGTGGACATTTAATGATCTATATGATTATTTAACACTTTATAGTTGACTTTTAACCCATTGGCAATATATTTAAATGAGTAAACATTCTGAAATTGAGATTTTTCTTAAAGACTTCAAAGCAAAGCTTAATGTATATGATATATTCTTTTGGCTCTATGTGAATTATAGTGGGTAATTGAATTTGAGTCAGCAAAAAACCAGGTTGAACATTGATGAAATTTTCTTTGTCTCTAAAACCTCCGGTTCTTTTTCCGGTTAACTGAATTTTAACGCTTATTTGATTCTATTATCCGGTTAGTCTTCTTTTTTCTAAAATTCTATTTCATTCCTCGCTGATATGATATATTTGTTTGAAACGCAAAATCGATATATTTCACCTCATTCTTACCAAGGGATGATCTGTATTATTCATTTTTATTGTCCCGTTAGGGACAAAATATTGGTAGAAAAAAAAGAAGAAAGCGTTCAAGTGTGCCGTCAGGTACACCATATTTCGACAGGTTTGTTGCAGTTTATAGGTGTATATTTATATCCATTCAATAAATGGCTGTCCTTTCATTACCCACTGGATTTCATATAGAACCATTCTTTTTAAATAGGGAGAAAAATCTACAGGCATTGTTGGACCTTGAGATAACACCTAATCAGAGAATAGAATATTTGTTACAGTTAAATAAAAGCGACTACGTTTCGGGACCGTTTTCAGATGCTTTCGATCCCCTGAGTCCGTCAAATTATGAATTTGGAATAACAATTAAAGGCAAGGAAGTCTATATTAAAATTAACATGGGAAAACCAGGGAAAAGTGTTATGTGTATTTCGTTTCACCTCGCGGAGTATAAAATGAATTTCCCATTTAGTGGGGAGGAAGAGGATGAATAATAAACCAGGCTGTCCAATCTGTGAAAGTACTGCTTTATTACATTTCGATAAGAAGACTATGACTTTCAGAAAAGAAAATTTTTCTTATTTCGAAGCTTTTTATAAATGTAATTCCTGCGGGGAGGAATTCACTACTTCTGAGGTTGATGAGGTGAATACCAGGCAAGTTTATAATCTTTACAGGGAAAGACATAATATTCCCTCACCGGAACAGCTAACATATTTAAAGAATCTTTACAGGTTAAACTCAACAACATTTTCGAAGCTGCTCGGGTTTGGGACTAATCAGTTTTCGAATTATGAAAAAGGTGAAGTGCCAAATGACAGCAATGCTACTTTACTGAATATTTGCAAAAATCCTCAGGATATTTTAAAAATTATTCACATGAAGAAACAGTCTCTTCCACAAAAAATGGTTGCTGAAGCAGAAAAAAAAATCAATGAAATTGTTCATAATACCAGCTCTCTAAATCAGGAACTTAGGTATAAATTGTTTGATCCCATGGAACCCCCCGACAGGTTTAATGGATTTAAGACTCCTTCATTTGAAAAATTTTATCAACTGGTTTTATTTTTTCTTGAAAATGCGCCATTTAAAACCAGGCTAAATAAATTACTTTTCTATGCGGATTTTACTTTTTATAAATACTTTGGAAATTCAATTACCGGGTTAAAGTACTCGGCAATTCAAAATGGGCCTGTACCAAAAAATTATGAACTTGGACTGGGACTTTTAGAAAATATTAATATTATTTGTTCAAAAACTGTTCAAAATGAATATGGTGAATTTGATAAAATTTTCCCGGTTGAAAAAACAGATACAGCCATTTTCAGTAAAAATGAGCTGGATATAATGTCACATGTGCTGGAACATTTCAGATATAAGAAGACCGGTGAGATAATATCCATATCCCATAACGAAGAAGGATGGACAAAAAACCACGATTCAAAGGCATTAATAAGTTATTCTGATTTCGCTCCGCTTCTGAAAGAATTTTAATATTTTTATCCCAGCGCTCTGACAAGAGTAAGAATTGTGTACATTGCCACAACCTCTTCATCCTGGTTGATTATTTCAACATACCATTCCACTACACCCTGCGGGTCTTCATCCGGTTTCGGGTCTTTGCGTGTTTTTTTCGCGCAGGTTAATCTCGCCTGAATAGTATCACCGGGATAAACCGGTTTGATGAAGCGAAGTTTTTCAAGACCGTAATTTGCCAAAACGGGTCCTTCGGCGGGATGGACAAACAAACCGGCGGCGGCGGAAAGCACAAAATAACCGTGGGCCACCCTTTTTTCAAAAAATGAATTACGAGCCGCTATATCATCCATATGCGCGTAAAAATAATCACCGCTTATTCCGGCAAAGTTTACAATATCAGTTTCGGTAACTGTTCTCCGGTGAGTAAAAAGAGTTTCCCCTATCTGAAGTTCCTCAAAATGTTTCATAAAAGGATGCTGATCTTTCTCAAACTGGTCGGCGCCCGGAATATATTGCCTGCATATATGTGAGAGTGTTGTAGGATGTCCCTGAAGCGCCACCCTCTGCATAAATTTGGCTATTCCTCTTATACCGCCAAGCTCTTCGCCGCCCCCTGCTCTGCCCGGTCCGCCATGTGTCAGATGAGGCATTGGTGAGCCGTGTCCGGTAGATTCACCCGCGCTGTGCCTGTTGATGATCATAATTCTGCCATGCCAGGCCCCTATTCCCTCTACTACCTTTGAAGCTGTTTTATTATCGGCGGTAAAAAGTGAAGCCACCAGTGATCCCCCTCCCCGGTTCGCTATTTCAATCGCGTCATCAATAGATTGATATGGCATCATTGTATTAACCGGACCGAATGCCTCGATATCATGAGGAATATCGGTTTCCAGAGGATATGAACAATAGAGAAGGACCGGCTCAAGGAAAGCGTTGTTATCAGTAAATTCATTTTCTCCTTCATATATAACATCTGCCGACTGTTGGAGAAGTAATACTTTTTCCCGCACTTCGGCCAACTGCGAGGCGCCTGCCAATGCTCCCATCCGGATACCCTCCTTTTGGGGATCCCCCGTTTTTATTTTTTTCAACCTTCCGATTATAGCAGATTTAACCTCTTCAAGTCTGTCGGCAGGAACAATTGTTCTGCGTATGGCGGTACATTTCTGCCCCGCCTTTACGGTCATTTCTCTTACAACCTCCTTAACGAACAGATCAAACTCCTCCATCCCGGGGGTAACATCGTCACCGAGGATTGTACAATTAAGACTGTCAGCCTCCATATTAAAGCGAACATTATTCTTTAATACTACCGGATGTGATTTCAGCTTCAGTCCCGTTTCCGCCGAGCCGGTGAAGGTAACCACATCCTGACTTGTCAGGTGATCAAATAAATCTCCCGCGCCTCCCGATATCATCTGAACAGAACCTTCAGGCAATATGTCCGATTCAATTATTGCCCTGACTACACTTTCAGCGAGAAACGAAGTTACTGAGGCAGGTTTAAAAATCGCGGGCATTCCGGCAATAAGGGTCGGAGCCATTTTTTCCAGCATGCCCCAGACAGGGAAGTTATAAGCATTAATATGAACTGCGATTCCCCTCATCGGCACATAAACATGCTGACCTATGAAGGTGCCGTTTTTGGATAACTGTTCGAAATCACCCTCAGGCCAGATAGTTTCATTCGGCAGTTCCCTTCTGCCCTTACCTGAATAGGTAAATAAAGTTCCTATTCCTCCTTCGATATCAATCCGGGAATCGTTTTTTGTTGCCCCGGTATAATAAGAGAGCTTATAAAATTCCTCTTTTCGGGCAAGAAGATATTTTGCCAGTTTTTTGAGAAGAAGCGCTCTCTGGTGAAAAGTTAATTTCCTCAAAGCTTCACCGCCGGTTTTTCTTCCATATTCCAGCGCTTCCTTAAAATTTATTCCCTCGGAGGATATTTCGCCAATCGCTTCACCTGAAACAGCGTTGTAAAGCTTTTTGAAATTTCCCGAACCTTCTCTCCATGCTCCTGATATATAACTTTTTATTCTCATTTTTTCTCCTTCTTTTTAATCTCTTCCCATGTTTTGTAAATTGACTGCTGTTTTGGCCGGTTCTCAGCTATTTCCCGTAAAGGATCACATGGTTTCAAAGATTTCCACATTTCTTCAGGCAGCTTTTGATAAAGCCGCGTTCCGTCGGTTTTCCATTCCAGCATTTCATCCGAAACATCTTTAACCACCTTTGCCGGGTTTCCCACCGCCACTTTTCGGTCAGGGATTTTCGCGCCTGCCGGCACAAAAGTAAGAGCCCCGATAATTGAACCTTCTCCGATTTCCGCGTTATCCATTACAACGGCATTCATTCCAACCAGTGAATTTCTGCCGATATGTCCGCCATGGATTATAGCTCCGTGCCCAATATGCGCTCCTTCCTCAAAAACAACTGTCACCCCGGGAAACATGTGTACGACACAGTTTTCCTGTATATTGCTTCCATCTTTAACAATAATGCCCCCCCAGTCACCCCTCAGAACCGCGCCGGGCCCGATATAAACATCTTTACCGATTATCACATTTCCGATAATCGTGGCAAGGGGATGAATAAAAGCGCTTTCATCGATAACCGGCTTAATACCATTAAATTCATATATATTGCTCATATCAAACTCTCTTAATAATTGTGGCCATTCCCTGTCCCACTCCGACACACATTGTGCAAAGCGCGAATTCTTTATTTTTTTCTTCCAGTTCTTTCATTGCCGTAAGAAGCAGCCTGGCTCCCGACATGCCGAGGGGATGCCCTATGGCGATCGCTCCCCCATTTGGATTAATGCGCGGATCATAATCATCGAGACCAAGCTCCCTGACGCAGGCAAGTGACTGTGACGCAAAGGCCTCATTAAGTTCTATCACATCCATATCTCTTAATGAGAGTCCGGCTCTTTTCAGCGCCTTTCGTGTAGCTCCTACCGGACCCATTCCCATCAGACGTGGTTCCACCCCAACAACTGCTGATGAGATTATTTCCGCCGCAGGTTTTAGTGAGTAATTTTCTATTGCCTTTTCTGACGCTATAAGCAGCGCGGCGGCGCCGTCATTCAATCCCGATGAATTACCGGCTGTTACACTGCCTCCCTTCCGGAACGCGGGTTTCAGTTTTGCGAGTATTTCATTCGTAGTTGAGGGTTTGACAAATTCATCATTGGAAAAAACAATGTTGTCCCCTTTTTTTACCGTAATTTCCACCGGAATTATCTCTTTTGCCAGGCGGCCGTTTTCAGTTGCCAGCGCCGCCTTCCGCTGACTCCAAAGCGCAAATTTATCCTGATCTTCTCTTGAAATGCCATATCGCTCCACAATATTCTCGGCAGTTTCCCCCATGGCTTCGGCGCCATAAATTTCTTTCATTCGGGGATTAGGAAATCGCCAGCCGAGAGTAGTGTCATATATTTCAGCGTTTCCCCCCCAGGATTTATCACTTTTTGACATTACCATTGGAGCGCGGGTCATATTCTCCACACCCCCGGCAATAAAAAGGTCCCCGTTTTCTGTCTGAACCGCTCTGGATGCTGTAACCACAGCGCTCATACCGGAAGCGCATAACCGGTTAACAGTTTCACCCGGCACATCAACAGGCAATCCGGCAAGAAGTCCCGCCATACGGGCTACATTCCTGTTATCCTCACCCGCCTGATTCGCGCAGCCGAATATAACATCCTCGATCTCACCCGGATCAACTACCGGATTCCGTTCAAGCAATTTTTTTATCACAAGCGCGGCCATATCGTCCGCCCTCATACCGGCAAGAGAACCCCTGAATTTTCCCACCGGAGTCCTGATACCGTCAATTATAAAAGCTTTTTTCATATATGTGTAACCCCAAAATCATAATCATAATCATAAACTGGCAAGCCAGAAGTATAAAGTGGTTAGTGGAGAGTGAAGAGTTAGGAACCAGCAATTTTTCTTTAAGATAACTTCAAAATCCCAAAAAAGTCCCGTCAGGGACGACAGAATTCCCCGGTAAATTGATGGTCAAATAAAATTTTGCCATTTTGTGTAGAATTTAACTCCTTACGGAATAATCATAAACTGGCAAAGCCAGAAAAAAATGAATCCTAAAAAAAAATCGTACTCGTTCTCGTAATCGTGCTTCGTACTCGTCTTTACAAAACACCCAGGTTATTCGAGAACGATGACGATTACGAGTACCGCTTCGCTGAGTACGATAAAATCTTGCCATTTTGCGTAGAATTTAACTCCTTACGGATTAATCGTAATCGTAATCCGACAGCGCCGGAAAAAAGTTGAATCCAAAGGAAAAATCGTACTCGTTCCCGTAATCGTATTTCGTACTCGTCTTTTCAAATCACCCAGGTTATTCGAGAACGATGACGATCACGAGTACCTGTTCCATGAGTACGATAAAATTTTGCCTTTTTGCGTAGAATTTAACTTCTTACGGAGTAATAATAATGCGACTCCGAATGGAGTTGAACATGAATAGTCCCGGATGAAATCCGGTGGTCTTGTCAGGAAAATACATGCTGCTACGTTAAAGGCGTCGAATATTTGCAGCCTGTGGAAAATAATATCTGAAGGATAATATTTTATCTGTAAAAGAGAATTATATTCGACCCTTCAGGGTCTTATCCCATTTTTCCTCTTTACCCCGGGCTGCTTTCTTCTTTCGCTTTCCGGCAACAGAGTTTACCCGCCTCCGGTTCATCTTATGTAATTTTATCTTCTATTACCTTTTCATAAAACAAAGAACAACTGCGAAACACTTAAATTTTCACTTCCAATCCCTGGTCCTGTAAACTGTTCCTCTGAAAAGAGCGATCTTTTTGCCTGAGCTATTCGCCACCGAAACATCATATACCCCGGTTCCATTTGTCAGGTTCAATTCTTCCGCGACCGCTTCAAGAATCTCACCGGGATCAACTTTCCCGATAAATGAGGCTGTCATATCAAGTGTAACACTTACTCTTCCCCTGGTATTCGCCGCAAAAGCAAGCGCGCTATCGGCAAGAGAAAAAATCACTCCGCCGTGGCAGATTCCAAATCCGTTTAACATCTCCTCCCCGATTTTCATTGAAACTCTGCAAAACCCCGGTTTAACCTCCCCGATCTCCATTGCCATATATTTAGTGAACCGGTCTTCCTTCATCATCATGTTCACTATTTGTTCCGGTTCAGGTGTATTCCCTGAAAAATCATCTTTTCTCATAAAACTTCCATCTGTTATTATGGAAATCAGTCAGCAGAGGAGAAATCCTGTATCGTTCTTCCCCATATCTTCCCCTTAGGAAGCGCAAAGTATCCAGAATTTTATCAAGTCCTATTTCATCGGCCCATTCAAAAAGACCCTTCGGATAATTCACACCCGATTTTACCGCTGTGTCAATATCCTCCATTGAAGCAATACCCATATGCAGAGTATCGGCGGCCTCGTTAATAAGCATGGCAATAATTCGTAAAAAGATATCATCGGCCAGTTTTTCATCAGGGAAAATTTTATCAGGGATAACATCAGAAGTATAGTCATAAAATCCCTGACCGCTCTTTTTGCCAAGTCTTCCCGCTTCGACATATCTTTTCTGGGTAAAGGAGGGTTTATAACGTGGATCAAAATAAAATTCCCTGAATACCGTTTCGGTAACACTGTAATTAACATCATTGCCGATCAGGTCCATCAGCTCAAAAGGCCCCATCCTGAATCCCCCTCTATCCCTCATCACACTGTCAATCTCCTGAATTCCGGCGATATTTTCATCATATATTCTCAGAGCTTCCCCATAAAAAGGGCGCGCGACTTTATTAACAATAAAACCGGGAGTATCTTTCGTTATTACAGTTATTTTTCCAAGACTGTTAACAAAATCCTGTAATTCTTTTAGTACATTTTCTTTAGTCTGAAGAGCGGGAATAATCTCGACAAGTTTCATCAGCGGAGCGGGATTAAAAAAATGCGCTCCGGCAATGTTGCCCTTGTCCGATGCGGCAGCAATTGATGTAACCGATAATGAAGAGGTATTTGTGGCGATAACTGTATCTTCACTTGTGATCTCAGATATTTTTTTCACCAGGTTCTTTTTGATATCAATGCTTTCGGGAGCGGCTTCGAAAATAAATTTGCATTGGGAAAGATTGTTGATATCTGTGGTGAATGTAATCCGGTTTAATATTTTTTCCGAATCGCCATATTTAATTTTACCCTTTTCCTCCAACCGCTTTAATATCTTTTTCAGACCGGCTTCCGATTTAACAAGGGAGCTGTCGAAGGGATCATAAATAATTGTTTTACAGCCGTTTACAGCGGTCAACTGCGCGATCCCGCTTCCCATTGTGCCCGCGCCTGCTATACCTGCGGTTGCCATTCCGGATTCATTCATTCTGACTTATTTCACACCTTACATCTTATTTTAGGTCCTGAAATCATGAAAACCGGATGAATTATCTCTTAGTTCCCTTCTCCTGTTTTTTGTTTCTCAAGTTCGTTAAAATAACGTCGGATCAGTTCTTCATAATCTCTCGAATAACCTTCTCTGACAGCCTTCATTAATTCTTCTCTAAGCTGATTCCGCCCCTCTTCGGTGTCAAGAAGAAGTTCGGGGGGACTGTCCTGTTTGTAATTTTTACCGGCGACAGATTCCCTTTTTTTCTCAAAATCTCTTTCATTGATAGAACGCTGCGCGTCGAGCAGTTTAGAGAGTATCCTCTCCTGCTTCTGCACCAGGTCATCATTAAGTTTTTCTGTCTGCATATCGCTTACAACTTCTTTCATCTCCCGGATTATATCATCAAGATTTGAGGCAAGCTTTTTTGAGCTTCCGGACTGTTTTGCCTCTTTATTCAGTTGCTCGAGTGATTTCTGAATCATCTGCTGTTCCTGGGCGAGCCTCTGAAGCCGGGCCATCTGCTGCTGTGTCATCTGGCCGTTCTGCATCATTTTTGTCATCTGGTTCAGACTCATCTGCTGCTGCCCCATCTGCTGAAGCTGCTGCATCATCGACATCATGCCGCTGCCGCCCGAGCCGCCCTGCATCATCTGCTGCATGGCGCCCTGCATCATTGCCGCCGCGCTATTCATAGCCATCATAGCCTCCTCCTGGTTCATGGCGGCCATTCGGCTGTTCATATTCTGCATTTGCTCCATCGCCTTGCTCATTTCCGAGCGGGCTTTGCCAAGTTCTTCTCCCATTTCGGGTGATATGGCAAATGTTTTCTGCGAAAGCTCACTCATCTGCTGAAGAAGTTTATCAAGGTTGCTCTGTAGTTCACTCTGTTTTCTGGCATTTTCTCTGAATTGCTGAGAGTCGCGCTCCATCTCCATCGATTGATTCTTAAGATTTTCCTGCTCTTTGGAAAGTGAAAGCAGATCATCGAGCGATTTATACATTTCGCTGAATGTCTGCATCTGATTTTGCTGCTGCATCTGCTGCTGAAGTGACTGCATCATCTGCATCATCTGGTCCATATTCTCCGACATCTGCCGCTGCATTTGCTGTGCCTGCTGCATATCGCCCTGCTGCATCTGCTGCTGAGCCTGTTCCGAAAGTTCCTGATTCCCCTGTTTATCAAATTCTTCCATCATATCCTGCATCTGGCTGTTTGGCATATCCTCAAATTCGCTCATTTTTTCAGCCAGTTCCTCCATGGTTTTTTCGAGCTGCTTCAGCCTTTCCCCCGCTTCTTCCTGTTTTTTCTGAGCCGCGTCATTCTCCTGAGGATTTTCCCCGTTCCTATTTTCCATCTCTTTTTGCATCTCATCAAGCTGCTCCGAAAGTTCTTCCGTGCGCTTCATCATTTCATCCATCTTCTGTTCAATCTGAATTCTTTTGAGGAGATTGATTGTTCTTTCGAGGCTTTTTTTGAAATTTTCCTCATCAAGCTGCATATCCTCAAATGACTCCTGAACCTGCTGACGCATCATCTGCTGAAGTTTATTCTGCAGCTCCTCCATCGCTTTTTTCATCTCCTCGCTCGATAACTGATCCATCAGCTCCTGCAGCTCCATATATTTTTCGAGCGTTTCCTGTGAAAGCAGATCATTCTGCTGCAGCTCTTTCTGCATTTCACTTACTTTTTCACTTACTTCAGAAACTTTATCCTCAAGCTGCTGGAATTTCTCCATGGTTTTTTCAATTTTTTCCTTTTCCTCCCAGGTGATCTCCCTGTTATCCTGCTTCATTTCATCACTTATTTTTTCCATCTCCTCTTTGAGCTCAACCGCCTCTTCAAGGGTTTTCATCAGTTCATCCTGGGCGCTTTCCTGTACATTCTCGGCATTTGTAAAAAGCTCATCCAGAGAGGGCACCCTCAGGGTCAGAATTCCTGTCCGGCTTGATTTTGGCCCACTTACTTTGTCATTGTCAAATACTTCAAGGTAATAGGAAACAACATCATCTGTCGCGAGAAACATATCAGTCAGGTCCCAGACATAATAAATATTATCCTCTACAACTTTTTTATTGAAGGGAATCGCTACAGAATTAAACTCCTCCTGAACCGGGCTGAAATCAGAGGAAGAGAGACGATATTTTAACAGCAGCTTACTGAAACCGTAATCATCGCTTATTTTGGTTAACAGGCTTACCTGGTGAATTCCGCTCAATTTAAGGTCTTTATCGGGGGATATCAGCTCAATAAAAGGAAAGGCATCCTTTAATACATTTATTTCGTAAGAAACCGGGTCTTCATTTTTATTCCCGGCTGTGTCAGAAATACTCAGGTGGTAATTTTCCTCCGCCGATATTTTAAACCCGGCGCTCGCGCTAAATCTGTCCGGCTCCATCCTCTTTTCGCCGCTTTCACTGAAAATTAATTGAGCGGAGCTCAGTAATTTTGTCGATTTAAGCTCTATTTTTACCATGCTGCCGGGCAGCGCGTTTATGTTGCCATTATCTTTCTGGTCCGAAACCGGCAGTCCTGAATAAGCCGGCGGAATAACTGAAAGATCAAAAGTTTTAATTACCGGCCGGTCAATAACATTAACAAAATATTCTTCCGATTTCACATCACCGGCTTCGGCAAAATATCTGAATGATCCCGACGCTGCTTTAATACTGAAATTAAATGAACCGGTTGAATCGGCAATAATTCTTTTACCTGAAAAAGCGGCGTCTTCCCTGAATCTTGTCTTCAGATCGATTACAGAAGGTGCGTTTCCTTTCGCGCGGATTGTGATATTAAAGTCGCTTCCTTTGGTTATTTCGGCATTTCCCGGTTCAACAATAAAGGAAAATTCGGGAGGAGTGGTAAATTCCCGGTCATAATTCCATAACCGGAAACCGGCGTCCCGGAATCCGGAAGAAAATATCAGCAAAACAATCAGAACGGACAGGGCGGAAAATGTTTTTTTCAAATTTCCGAGAGCCGGCGCGAAGCTTACACTCTCCTTAAAATTATATCCCTTAACAATGTTATACACCCTCTTAAAAGCTGCCTCAACAAGCTCTTCCGAAAAACCTTCTCCTTTTTCAGCATTAATCTGAAGTGAGTTTTTTAATTCATCCTTTATCTCAGGGAAATTATGTCCTATAAAACCAGCGGTCTCAAAATAATCTGTTTGTCTGAAAAAGGGGAAAAGAGGCAACACAACATATCTAACGAGAATTATAATCAGCAAAACCATTAAAATAAAAAAAAGCACAGTCCTTACCGGCGGTTGAAAAGCTCCGCCCCATTCGGCCAGCAAAAATAAAAAGAGGGGAATAATGAAATATGTAATTCCCTTTAATATTTCTGCCAGAAAGGAAACAAGCTTCCTTTTTCTGTCTGTTGATTCAAGTCTTTTTTCTATTTCAATTCTGTAGCTTTTTATATCGCTCATTTTTTTCTCTAATTAGATAAAACCCAGACAATAAGATTGAGGCCGAATTTCAGCGCTTCCTCTCTTTTTTCAGGCGAATCGTTATGAACTCTTTCATCGGCCCAGCCGTCGGCGGGATTGCTCTCATATGTGTAATATACAGCTAAACGATCACCAATAAAAATCCCGTAACCCTTCGGATTTTTATCATCATGTTCATGTGTTTTCGGCGGGCCATAAGGAAATTCATAAAAACAATGATAAAGACCGTAGTCAAAAGGTAATTCAACTAAGTTTTTTTCAGGAAATACTTTCTTCATTTCGCGCCGAACAGCTTTATCCAGACTGTAATCATCATCTATATATAAAAATCCACCCGCTTCAAGATACCTGCGGAGCCTGGCAGCCTCCTGCTCGGAAAACACCACATTGCCATGGCCGGTAAGAAAAAGAAAAGGATGGGAAAATATATCATCTGAAGAAAGTTCAACAAACCGGTATTCGGGATTTACTTTTATGTTTGTCCGGTCCGCGACAAATTTCAGGAGATTTTCCTCTGAAGAGGGATCGTTATACCAGTCACCGCCGCCGCTGTATTTTAAGCGAGCGATGGAAAAATAGCCATTCTCCTGCGGCAGAATATCAACCAGGGGAATTAATATTAAAACAGTCAGAATAATTTTCATATATTTCATATCTTTTTTATCTTACTCTTTAAACGACTATAAAAGAATGTTGTTCCTTTTGCTGATGAAATTTGATGAATTTTATTGCGCGCCATTTGCAATAACATATAAATCCCAGGTTGTGAATTAACTAAAAAAAAATGTTACAAAAAAATAAAGATGGAAATTCTAAGCGGTAAAACAGAAAATTTAGAGAGAGCTGTTAAAATCCTTGAAAAAGGGGGACTGGTAATTTTCCCCACCGAAACGGTATATGGAATTGGAGCCAACGGCCTTGACGCGAAGGCGGCAGCGGCTATTTTTGAAGCTAAAAAAAGACCTGCGTTTAATCCTTTAATACTCCATCTTTCTTCGATTGATGAAATTGAAAAATATTGTAACATAGCAAATGATAAAGTTTTCAGACTCGCTGAAAAATTCTGGCCCGGCCCGCTGACAATGGTTCTCCCCAAAAAAAATATAGTTCCGGAAATTATTACTGCCGGGCATTCTACCGTCGCTGTGAGGGTGCCAGCGCATCCGGTCGCGGCAAAATTATTAAAAATGTGCGGTTTCCCGGTCGCGGCTCCCAGCGCCAATATGTTCGGCTTCTTAAGTCCTACCTCGGTTAACCAGCTTTCAGAAGAATTAATTACAAAAGTGGGACTGGTATTAGATGGCGGAAAAAGTGAAGTTGGAATAGAATCTACAATAATTTCAGTTATTGACGATGATATTTCTCTGTTGCGCCCGGGTGGTATTGACTTAAAAAAAATTGAGGAGATCACCGGCAAATTGCATGAACCGGGAAATAGTGATGAGAAAGCCCCCCTTTCGCCGGGCAGACTTCCATACCATTATTCACCCGGCATACCATTAAAATTTCTGAATGAAAAAAATCTGGATAAATACAAAGACAAAAAATTAGGAGCCTTATTTTTTCGGGGTTCTGTAAATACTGAATATTTTTCCGATTACAGGGTATTATCACCAGACGGCGATCTTCATGAAGCCGCGGCCAATCTTTTCGAGCATCTGCACTATCTTGAAAATTCGGGCGTCGAAATCATACTGGCCGAAAAAATCATCCCCGATGGACTGGGACATGCTATAATGGACAGACTAAACAAAGCAGCCATGAGGTTCGATATATAATTATGAGAACCCGGCTGCAAAATAAACTCTTTAATGAATATTTTCGTTAGGAATTTAAAAATGGAAACTCATATTCCCCTATACGCCGGGTTTTTTAAAAGGTTAGTTGCCTATATAATTGACCTTATTGTTCTTTTAATTGCTAAATCTGTTCTCTTTCTGCCGCTCTTCGGGCTCTTTGGAATCGGAGTGTTTTCAACCGAGTGGATAGAATCATTCAGGGATTATTCTTATACCGCACAGCAAAGCAGAGAAGAAGCCGCGGCTGCATTCCTGATTTTTATCGCGATGTTTTTACTTCTCATTCTGGGTTCCGCATTAATCAACTGGCTTTATTACGCCCTAATGGAATCATCCCGTCAGCAGGCAACGCTGGGTAAAATGGCGGTGAATATCAAAGTTACCGATATCGATGGAAAAAGAATTTCATTCGGCAGAGCGACCGGAAGACATTTCGCGAAGTTTATTTCCGACATAATTATTAAGATCGGCTATATTATCGCGGCTTTTACTGATAAAAAACAGGCTCTGCACGATTTAATTACCGACTGTCTTGTGATAAATAATGACGCGCCATTTGAAACGAGTAAAGAAAAGCTTGAAGAAAACACCCCGGAATAGATTTAGCGACCGTTTTATACCTTGAGTTTTTGGAGATAATTTTAATAATTTGTTTCCCAAAGAAAGGAATATGGTCATGAGAAGATATATATTTTTTATAACGTTTTTGTTTATTTCCATTCTCTTTTCCTGCCGGGAGATTCACACACCCCTTGAACCCGCCGGAAATGACACCGGCGACGGACCCGGTTTTTCACAGATTCTTATTACATATCCGATTGGAGGTCAGACTTTTACTCCCGGAGCGATGATTAATATCAGGTGGAACTGGGTAGGTGATGCTGAAAGAATAAATATTGAGCTTTATAAAAAAGATTTACTCATGCTCAAAATTGCGGAAAACATCCCGAATGAAAGCCGGTTTACATGGAATATACCTCTCGACCTGCGAAACTCACATCATTATCGTATAAAAATTACCGACGCCTGGAATGACAATACCTATAAGTGGAGCGGATTTTTTTATATCCTGAAAAATTAGATTTAGGCTTGTTTTCCTCCCGATAATCTTAAGCTTAATCATAGGCAGGCTGAACCAGAAAAAAGTTAGCTGCCCACTCCGGGTTGAGTCCTCCCCCGTCTTCAAAGAAAAACACTTTTCCGCGAACATTCCAATATCCCGAAGGAGATATGACCCCCTTTGAATAAGGTTAATAAGGTTTTATTTTTATGGAGATTTCCCCCTGTTGCTAAGGTTAAAATGATCAAGAAAAAAGATTCGATACATTCCTTTCATTCCTAATTCCTCATTCGTAATTCGTAATTCCTTTCGTGGGATTTACTGTTTTGGTGATTTTGTGGCTTTTCTTCCACCTCAATCAACGAAATCTGTGTAATAAAATAATCTGAGGTCATCTTTTCAATTGTTCATTGTAAATTAATAATTGTTAATTGCAATTTTGTTCTATTGCGTGGAATTTAACTGCTTATGGAGTAATCTTTATCATAGGCTGGCAAGCCAGAAGTAAAGAGCGGTTATAGGAGAGTGAAGAGTAATAAATGGCTCTCTGATTTTAAGAAAACCCGATTTCGATTCCGACTTCGATTTGGATTTCGACGGCTAACTTATATCAACTCAGTCTTTTTGATCCTCTCAATCCTGTGCTTTGCTCTTTCCGCGAACATTCCAATATCCCGATGGAGATATGCCCCCTTTGAATAAGGTTAATAAGGTTTTATTTTTATGGAGATTTGCCCCTGTTGCTAAGTTTAAAATGATCAAGAAAAAAGATTCAATACATTCCTTTCATTCCTCATTCGTAATTCGTAATTCGTAATTCCTTTCGTGGGATTTAGTGTTTTGGTGATTTTGTGGCTTTTCTTCCACCTCAATCAACGAAATCAAAATAGTCTGCGGTCATCTTTTCAATTGTTCATTGTACATTAATAATTGTTAATTGCAATTTTGTTCTATTGCGTGGAATTTAACTACTCACTCATACTCCTGCTTTTTAGGTCAGTTTTTTTTCCACTAATTTATTTTTGACTTTTATCTGATAAAGTTAATATATTGGGTCCAACTCAAAATTATTCTTGGAGGTTTTACTGAACATATCTACGATTCGTAATTGAAAACATCTAGTAACTAATTGCGGGAGAATTATGAATCGCCCTGAGATCAAATGTCCAGTGGATAATCCATTAGCTGAATTTATCAGTGATGAGATTTATCAGTTGCTTAAAGGTAGAAATCTCATTAACAAAAAAAAGGTGAGGGACTACATCATCCGAAAAAAATTCAAAACCATGAGAGCAGAGAAGATCAGCGCCAGTGACGCTATCGATAACCTTCGCAGGGAATATCCCTATCTCCAGTTCGATACACTGCGCAAAATCGTATACCAGGTTCATGGCTGATTTCACTTGACAAAATGCTTTTCTTAACCTATTTTATTTAGTTACAAATTTTGTTTCATTAGACCCCAGCTCCGGGGTCTTTTGATATTATTCATAAATAAATGGTAATAAAGCTTTATGGCCAAAGTCAGAAGAAAAATCAAAGCACAGGCAAAAACAGTTCAGTCTCCTTTTAAGAATTACTGGACCAACACTAACTATATGATCCTCGGAGCCGGAATTGTAGTTCTATTTATAGGTTTCCTTTTAATGGCCCAGGGTCCGTGGGATAATCCCCTTTCAATGACTCTTTCACCACTCGTTTTACTTGTGGCATATCTCATTATCTTCCCTCTCTCAATATTTTATAAAAAGAGAAAAAAGACAGAAGAATAGCCCATGATGCTGGCTAAAGTTAAGGGGAATGTAGTATCAACTCATAAAAATGAGCATCTCAAAGGGCATAAACTTATGCTGGTCCACCCTATTGACCTTGAGGGAAATCTGAAAGGGAAAAAAGACACCATCGCGCTGGATCTAATTGATGCCGGTATTGGTGATACCGTTCTGGTGGCCCGCGAAGGAGATGCGGTTCAGCAAATCCTCGGTCATGGCGACGCCCCTGTTAACACTATAATAATCGCAATTGTTGATGAAATTGATCTGGTCGAAGAATAATGAACAGGATTTCCGGTGATGAACTTTTCCACCTGTTCATTCTGAATAAAGTCGAGGGTCTGGGTCCGGGAAAATTATTTCAGCTTCTTTCAAAATTCGGCAGTTTCGAGGAAATTGTAAATGCCGGCAGAAACAGATTGATGCAGACCGAAACAATTAACGAGGTGATTTCGGGAAGAATTAAAGAGGCTTCTTCGAAGAAAGATCAATACGACGCGGCATTTCAGCGTCTTAACGAAACTCTCTCTAAAAATAATGCCCGGATAATAACTTACTGGGATGATGAATATCCCGAACTGCTTAAAAGAATATATCTCCCCCCTGTTGTTTTGTATATCAAAGGGTCAATAACTGATATCGATTCAAATGCTGTGGCGATTGTGGGAACCCGGTTGCCTTCAGCTTATGGAAGAATGCAGGCGACAAGATTTGCCTCGGAACTCGCGGCTGCCGGTGTAACAATTGTAAGCGGACTGGCAAGGGGAATTGATTCGGAATCGCATAGAGCGGCCCTGAAATCAGGAGGAAGAACTATCGCGGTTACAGGTTCCGGAATAGATGTGATTTACCCTCCTGAAAATAAAAAGATTTATAACCATATTGCTGATAATGGAGCGATTATTACCGAATATCCTCCGGGTACATTTCCCGACGCGCAAAATTTCCCCCGGAGAAACCGGATAATTTCCGGACTGGCTTTGGGAACCCTCGTTGTTGAAACAAAAAAGAACGGGGGCGCAATGCAGACAGCTTCTTACTCACTCGATCAGAACAGAGAGGTTTTTGCCATTCCCGGTAATGTGACAAGTCCCCAGAGTGACGGAACAAACAAACTTATAAGAAAAGGGGAAGCGGAACTGGTTACCAGACCGGATGATATTCTTGCTACCTTAAGACTCGATCCCGGCCAAACAAAAAAAGCTGACCGTAAGATGATCGAAGAGCTGAACCTCTTTGAGCAGAAAATTTTTGAATCTCTTTCAGCGGAATCCAAACATATCGACGTTATCGCTTCGGACACCGGAATCGCTGTCGCCGACTGTCTCGTTTATCTCCTTACTCTCGAATTTAAAGGACTCGCGCGTCAGCTCCCAGGTAAAATGTTTTCCGCCATGATGTGATTTTCAGGGCATTTGCCACATTTTTATTTCGTTTCATCAAAAATCGGTTTGTATTTCATTCTCCATTTTATTGACAAATTTTGGCCTTCCCGGGAACCTGTTCATCCCCGACAGGGATGACTCAATGTGTAGCTCCAATTCTCTACAATAATTTGAACCTCTACAAGGTTATTATTCAAATTCATGAAATATGCTGTCTGCATGAAGGTGCGATAACTTCGAAAAACTGCTTTGGAGAAGCAGCATTATTGTAGCAATATTGTATTCAGGAATAAAAAATCCCTGTAGGGGATTCAAAATTTGCCTCGCACAATTCTTAGCGCAAAATGAAAATCTATCTCCGTTCCAGCAATTCCCTTATTTTTTTTACTTCCGCGTAAATTTCGGGAATACCCGCGGGCGCTTCCTCTCCTGATCGCGGCTCAACATTCGTTACAGAAGAGCGGTCTCTTAATCGGTTTTGCAATTCATCATGAAGTCCGTTCCAATCGGTCAATCCATATAACACTCCCTCATAACCGGCGCCTCCGGGCATCTGTCCCGCCGTCTGAATCTTTATCGATCCGAGACCGAGCATCCTGTCATAAAGTGAACGATGAAGCTGAAAATCGGTCACCGCCCTGAAAGGTATATTCTGGGTTATTTTTGATATAAAGCCCTTCTTGATCGCGACTTTATCATCCATAATATAAAAACTCAGACTGTTGATCCACAGCAATGTTAAAGGAAAAATTATAATCCATAATAAAATTAAAACTCCCATGAATATGGGCCATACAATGATCGCTACTTTGGCCGCGTTTGTTTTGGGACTAAGAGGCACCAGAAATTGCAAAAGAACTATTACTAATAAAACGAAGGCTGATATGGTGAGAAACATCCAAACGGTTTTGGTTTTAAATCTTTTGTCGGGGAGGATAACGATATCTTTCATTTTTTTCACCTTTAATTAGTAGATCATTGATTTTCTTTCATTTTGAAAAGAATCTGAATACCTGGTTGCAGACTCTCAAAAGAGAATATTCAGGAAAAATCTCTCTCAAATATATATACACCCGGACGGTACGCAATATTCAATAATATGAAAATAGCAAAAACAATAATGAAAAGATAATCCCCCGTTGAAATGAAGATAAAGCCGTTAAACAGATTTACAATCAAAAGAATTAAAAGACGCAGCCTGATAACCTGTGAAAAAAGAACTTCCCTAAAATTGTTATTGTTATCGGCTTTTGCCCTTTTGGAATAGCGGCTGTACATTCCGCGTAAAAACAAAATAGAAAGCGCCCCCGCGAGAAGAACATAAATCTTATAACTTTCCGTATCAGGCAGTTTACCGGCAATAACTCCTGAGCTGACAACATACAAAGAAGCGATACCTACAAAAAAATGGATGGACAACGCTATAATAAACAGGTTGTCCAGCCTCGAAAAGAATTTTTTCTCTTTTATTTCCATCTAACTAAAACCGCCCTGAAAACTGGTCACACTGTAGAGAAAACAGATCAGACAGCATATCCTTAATTGTATTTGCCAAGCAGGAAGCCGCCTCCGCTTTTAACAAATGAAAACTCAACACTCAGTTTTCTGCCGCCGCTGATAAAATTCACCTCCTGAATATACCAGGTAACTCCGCCATCTTTTTTCATGCTGAATTTACCAAAATCATGTTTATCGCTGATAACTGTAAATTTTTCGATATAGCGGCAAACACGTTTAACTTTCCCTTTTTCAGCGGGATACTTAAATGTATCCTTCCATTTCCTCCCCGCGTCATCGCCATCATAGGCAATCAGGGAAGCGGCGTCTTTGTAATTTTTGGATGTGCTGAAATCTATCAGTTTGACCATCGCCGATTTCACCCCTGCCGCGTCATCCTTATTTTGCGCGGAGATTGTGGAAAAACCTGCAATAAGCAGAACAATAAATATAACTCTTAAATATTTCATTTTTTCCCCTTGTTTATTTTCAAGGACTAATTTGCAATTATTTTTCATCAACTTCAATGCCAAAAGACACATATCTTAAAAAGTGAAGTGTTTTATTTGTTCCCCTTTGCTGCCGATATCGGTCATCGCTTCAATTCCAATCTGCAAATGCATATCGACAAAACGGCGGGTTATCTCACGGTCTGAGTCTTCTGTTTTCACCCCTTCGGGCATCATCGGCAGATCGGATACCAGCAACAGGGCCCCGCGCGCTATCTGGTTGGCATAACCGACTACAAATATTGTGGCGGTTTCCATATCAATTCCTATCGCGCCAAGTTTTCTCAGGTAATCCTTAAATTCCTCATCATATTCCCAGAGCCGCCGGTTTGTGGTATAAACCACCCCGGTGCGGTATTCCGAAGCGTAGCTCATAATTTTATCAGAAACAAACTTGTGGAGCTTAAATGAAGGAAGCGCCGGTATTTCGGAAGGGAGATAATCATTGCTTGTTCCTTCCCCTCTTATCGCCGCTATCGGGAGGATAAAATGCCCCAGTTCGGTCGACTTTTTTAAACCGCCGCATTTACCGAGAAAAAGTACCCCTTCAGGATTCCGCGCCGAAAGAAGGTCCATAACTGTCGCGGCGTTGGCCGAACCCATTCCAAAATTTATAATTGTCAGACCTTCACTGTTGGTTGCTGTCTGCATCGGCCTGCCTTCGCCCATAACATCACAGTCAAACTGTTCGGCAAACTTTTCCACATAGTTCTGAAAATTTGTAAGAAGAAGGTAATCCCCCACCTGGTCCAGTGTTGCCCCGGTATATCTCGGGAACCAGTTTTTCGCTATTTCAAGTTTGGTTTTCATTTTACAAATTTCTCCACATAATAATTTTCAGCCATTTTAATTAACCACGCGAAAAGGAAACCAACTCCCGTCCCGATTATGGCGCCCCCGACTATATCCGCCGGATAATGCACTCCTACGTAGGTTCGTGAAAATGCCATTATCCCTGCCCCTATAAAAAGAACCCATTTATATTGCGGGTAAAGCCTGTAGAAATATGTGGCAATAGCGAAATTATTCACCGCGTGTGATGAAGGGAATGAATACGCGCCCGAACAATGAACAAGAATATTTACATCGGGCAGAACATTGCAGGGCCTCACCCTTTCAAAGAGGTTCTTCAATAGAGAACTGCTGAACTGGTCGGAAGCTGTAATAAGAAGAATAGCTCCAACAGCGGCAAACTTTCCGGTCCTTCCTCCTTTAAAAAATACAATGCCCCATAATATTACATAGGCTACAAACCAGTGTTTTACTTCTGTGATATAGGGAAAAAATTTATCGAAAAGTGAATTCGAAAGGGTGTGGTTAATAAAATAAAAAAGGGCGACGTCAATGTCATAGAGAAATTCAACCATAAACCATATTCTTTTTTGCCTAATATAAAAATAACATCATACAAATGACAGCCAATTTTTATAACCCCCGGGGAATTTCTGTTCATCTGGTTAGAAGACCCTTTTCACAGCGCTCAGGAAGGGGAAAAATTGATAATGAACAATGAACAATTAAAAAAATCTTGCGAGTTTGCAAATTATTTCATTCTGAAGAATTTATACGGAATCTCATAAACTGGCAAGCCAGAAACAAATGCGACCATCCGGTGGCTGAGCGGAGTCGAAGCTACCGCCTTACGAAATAATTGCCTGTCTCTTTCATGTTTTGAGAATAATTCAAGACGAGCTCCCGGCAGGGTATTCATACCGTTTATTTTCAATAAAGCTTTACCATTATAAAGCGCTTCGAAGTTATATATTCCGGGAATTATATCCTCTATTTCATTTCTGCTACTGTAACTCGTTTCCGAATTGACAGATACAAGATTAACTTCTATTTCCGGTTTAAACAGCCTCGAAAAAAGATTGTCATTGCCTTGTATTGATTTGATCTGTATTCCTCTTGAGGCAGGACCAATTTCAATGATTGTGAAAAAGTGAGGCTTTGAAAAAAAATCATCAAAATTATCAGGCTCCTCATCGGAACTCCCTCTCATAAGACTAAAATATGGTAATCTTATTGTTAAGATAATTTTTTATGAATAATTTTTCATAGCATAAGTCTTGTATCTTGGATAAATTCAAAAAATCGGCTAAGGACCTTCTGTCTGAATCAACAAATTCAGTTTTAGGGATACTTCTTCAACGAATCCCGGTGAAAGTTTCTTAATAAATGAAATATCTCTTATTCTCCAATCCAAACTTTTAACATGGTCAGAAAGTACAGCGCCACTAATCCCAACATCTTCAGGAAGACTAACTTCAAAGGGATACCCCTTGATTTTATTTGTTACCGGGCAAAAGATCGCTAATCCCACTTTATCGTTGTAAGCAAAGGGAGATAAAACAACCGCCGGTCTCCTTCCAGCCTGTTCATGACCAGCCTGCGGATTAAAATTAATCCAAACGAGATCGCCACGTTCGGGTATATATTCACCTTCTCTCACCAGATTTCTTTTCCTGATACCGGGCCTGTATCAGTTTCCGGATGAAGATTCTCCTCGGTAATTTTATTTAGCATTTCCTCAAGAGAATACTTTTTACGCGGTATTGGTGTAGCAACCAGTTTACCATCACTAACTGATAGCTGAACAACAGCACCTTTGTATAAATTCGTTTCCGTGACAAAGGTCTTGGGTATCCTTATCGCCAGACTATTACCCCATTTTTGTACCTGGACATTCATTTTAGTATCACCATTTTGTTTCTACAATGAAGATACAATAATATTTTGTAACATTCAAGAGATGGGTATTAATTCTCCCCTCCCCTTGCTAAGGGGAGGGGTTGGGGGCGGGGTAAAAAATTTTATATAAAGTGTTAATTTATAAGCGCTTACAAATTAGTCCATCAACAGAACTTCTTTGATGCTTGCGAGCGCCCAGTCGATTTCTTCTTTGGTGATTACCAGCGGAGGAGCGAAGCGGATAACATTTTCATGAGTTTCCTTGCAGAGGATACCTTTTTCCATCAGGGCTTCGCAGAACCTGCGGGCTCCCTTTGCTTCGGGAATAAGTTCAACACCGATAAAAAGACCGCGTCCGCGAACTTCCTTTACATGTTTTGAAGGAATGGCGCGCAGTTTATCCATAAAATAATTGCCAAGTTCGAAAGATTTTTCGATAAGTTTTTCCTCTTCAAGAACTGTCAGCGCTTCACAGGCAACAGCCGCTCCGAGAGGATTGCCTCCGAATGTAGAGCCATGTTCGCCGGGATTAAATACGCCGAGAACTTCTTTGGATGCCAGCACCGCTGAAACCGGGTAAAAACCACCTGATAAAGCTTTGCCTATGATAACCGCGTCAGGTTTTACCTCATCATAATTAAAAGCGAAAAGTTTGCCGCTTCGGCCAAGACCCGACTGAATTTCATCGGTGATAAAAAGAACTTTATTCTGGCGGCAGATATCTTCACATTTTTTCAGGTAACCTTCGGGAGGAACGATAACGCCTCCTTCACCCTGAACAGGTTCAACTATGAACGCTACAGTGTTGGAAGTAATTTTTGAGGCAAGGTCTTCCGCGTCGCCATATTCAGCAATTACAAATCCCGGAGTAAAAGGTCCGAAGCCCGCTTTATAATCGGCTTCAGTTGAAAAAGAGATAATAGTGATCGTCCTGCCGGCGAAATTGTTTTTACATACGATGATCTCAGCCTTGTTTTCAGGTACGTTCTTTACGTTATATCCCCATTTCCTTGCCGCTTTGATTGCGGTTTCAACAGCTTCGGCGCCGCTATTCATGGGAAGAACCATTTCATAACCGGTCATGACAGCAAGTTTTTCATATAATTTAGGCAACTGGCTGTTTCTGAAAGCGCGTGAGGTCAGCGTAACCTTTTCAGCCTGATCTTTCAACGCTTTTAATATTCTCGGGTGGCAGTGTCCCTGGTTTACCGCTGAATAGGATGCCAGACAGTCAAGATATTTTTTCCCGTCTACATCATATACCCAAACTCCTTCAGCTTTTTCAATCACAACATCAAGCGGATGATAATTATGCGCTCCATACTTTTCTTCTAACGCGATATAATCTTTTGTATTCATCGATTTTCCTGGTTTACTTTACGAATAATGTTTATTGGAAAGAAGAAATTTATAAAATTAAAGGCCTACTTCCGAATAATTTCAATACTTTTTAATCTTTTTTTCACACAGTAAAAAGGCGCGAAATTATTGTTACCGCCGTGAAGGTTTTTTACACCTGATTATTTAACACTTTTTTTCGACCCGATAACTTTTTTCCGATAATTTATTTCAAATCAATAACAAATATATTTTTTTTTATTAAATTAGTAGCCAAATTAGCGGCAACGGTTTTTTTTTGCTTTTTGCCGGCTTTTTATCACTGAGCAGTTTTACTTTAAGAATAATTTTATTTATTATATAAATATATATTACAAAAACTATTGGGGAGGTTATTATGGAAATGGAGATTACATGGCCCAGGCTTTTAAAACTTTGGTGGGGATTTTTATGGCGTTTTGTTATTGCCATAATTTCATCATTTCTTGTCGGGCTGGTATTCGCTTCAATATTAACGATGCTGATGTCGGGAGCAGGCGCGGGTGAAGGGTCAATAAGGCTCTATACTTATATTATTGGTATAATAATAACCCTGCTTTTCTCAATGGTTCCTTTACGTCTTCTTATCGGGAAAACTTTTGGCGATTTCAAACTGATAATGATTGATCCCAACAAACGTTACGTTGAAATCTGACCCGTATTAAATAATTTTCCATGGGGCGGCTAATCCGGTTTTCAGGTTTTAGCCGCCTTTTCTTTGTCATAACTACAGGTTTATAATGAAAAAATTTGTTTTATTACTTATCCCTATCTTAGTGTTATTTTATAGCTGCGGCGACAACCAGGTTGAAAAGGAAGATTTTGGACGTTTTTTTAATTCCCAGGGTGTAAAAGGTTACTTTTATATGTATGACTTGCGGAATGATCAGTATATGGTCTATAATCCGGAAATGATCAATAAACCGGTCATACCCGAAGACCTGTTTGATCCGATTATCGCTCTATCAGGAATAGATAAGGTTCAATTCGATTCTGCCGCTTATACTTTCAGATGGGATGGCACACAATATCCCGGATTAAAATACCGGGATGATTTCAGGCTCGATAAAGCTATGAGAATGTCTGCCGACTGGTACTTCGAAAAACTTGCCGACTCTATCGGAATCGGGGTTGTAGAAAACTTCGCGAAAAATATAAACTACGGAACATTTTCGGGAACCAAAGTCAGAGATGGCAATTTCTGGGAAAATGGAGAATTGCTTGTTACAGCCCCGCAGCAACTGGAATTCCTGAAGAGCTTTTACTATAAAAAATTCCCGGTTGATCCAACAATTATCGATACAGTGCTGAACGCGACCAACTATATGAAAAAATTAGATTATATTCATTTTGGAAGAATTTCGGAATATTCCATCCCCGACGGCATTCACGCAGCCGCGGCTTCCGGCATAATTGAAAGACAGGAAAACACATATTTTTACATGCTTTATGTTGAGGCTGATAAGTTTACAAAAAAACTTCCATACTACCGCACAGTAATAACGCGGAATATTTTGATGGACCTGAATCTTGTTTCAATAGGAAAATAGTATGCGCTCAAATAAAATTTCGGTTATTGTTTTTGATCTCGGTAATGTTCTTATTCCCTTTGATCATGGAATAATCGTTGATAAATTAAATAAAATTTCTGTCGGACTCGGTGAGCGTTTTTATAATAAGTATAAAAACAATTATCACGTACACCGTGACTATGAGAGGTGGGATATCAGCAATGACCAGTTTCTCTCTGTGATGATGGACTGGACCGAACATAGAGTAACCGAAGAGGAATTCTGCCGGATATTTTCAGAAATTTTTGTTGTAAATGAAGATGTCGCCGCTCTGCTGCCCGTGCTGAAAAAGGATTATAAACTGGTTCTTCTCTCCAATACCAACGATATTCACAGGGAATATGGCTGGGGCGGTTATTCATTCCTTAAATGGTTTGATAAGCTTATTTTATCCCATGAAGTAAGGGCGGTTAAGCCGGAAGAAAAAATATACCTGGCTGTTGAGAAATTCACAGGCCGTCCTTCTGATGAACATATTTTTATTGATGATGTGGCTGAATATGTGGAAGGCGCCAAAAAGATTGGCTGGGACGGAATACATTTCACCGGTTATCAACAACTTGTTGAGGGTTTAAGAGAGAGAGGCATAATCAACTCTCTTTAATCCATTCTTTCCAGGTTTGTTCTTCGACGCCAAGTGTTGTTTTCCCTCCATTACGGACAACAGGTGTATTCAGCAAAAGGGGATATTCAAGAATTTTTTCCTCAGGATCATGTGTGATATATTGAAGATTTAATCTTGAATATTCCTTTCCTTCCCTGTCTATAAGCTCTTCAATATCAAATGAACGTTTAATATTGTCAAGTTCGCCTTTGCTCAATCCTTTAACATTAAGGTCCCTGAAATGGTATTTTATCCCTCTGTCGCTAAAAAATCTTTCAGCTTTTCTTGTGTCTTTGCATTTTTTTGTTCCAATTATCTGAATATTCATATAAATTCACTTTCCTTAATTAAAGTTTTATTCCGGTAATTTAATATGAGAAACATAATGAAATTCCAAATTTATTTTCTACTGCTTCCTTTACTATTGTTATTTTACGCCTGCGATGACGAATCAGAAAAAAATAATTCGGCTGAAGATTCATTGCTGAAATTCGAAACCTCTTATCAGACAGAGGTAATTGAACCATCAGGTTTATGCCTTTCGAAGGACCGGAAATCACTCTGGACTGTAAGCGATGAAAACAGCACAATATATAATATAACTTTCGAAGGAAAAATAATCGATTCCATCAGAGTGGAAGGATATGACCTTGAAGGCATTTGCCTTTATGATAACAATAATCTCGCCATAATTTTTGAAAGAGAAAGAAAACTCGCGATCATTAATAAGGAAGGAACTGTCTTAAAATCAGCGGATATTAATTTTGACGGTGAACCAAATGAAGGAATTGAGGGAGTAACTTACAACGGGGATGAAAAAATATTCTACCTGATAAAAGAGAAAAATCCGGCAATTCTGGTAACTCTCGATTCCACTCTAACCGAAAAAAGCCGCGACACACTGGAAATAGCGAATGATCTTTCCGGATTATTTTACGAAAGAGAAACGAAAAATTTATGGATAACCAGTGATGAGAATAAAATAGTTTTCAAATGCGATTCCGATGGTAAAGTAACAGAGTCTGCCGGGGTAGATATCATACAGATAGAAGGAATCGCGATTGAAGAACCTGAAGGAATCGTCTGGATAATATCGGACAGGACAGGAAAACTCTACAGGTATTCAATCAATAGAAAATAAAAAAGGTCCGCGAACGCGGACCTGAAAAATCAATCTACTTTAAGCTCAACAAGTTTAGAAGAAACACCGGGCAGAACAGCAACTTTTCGCGCCAGTTCCTGTTTCTGCTCTTCAGTTCCGTGCAGTTCAAGAATCAGCAATCCTTCATCCGAACAATTCTCCTGAACTCCGTCATGTATTCCAAGCCTTGTTTTAATTATGCAGCCCCATCCTGTAAGTATCTGCTGAACTTTTACAGCTTCCTCTTTCCTTTTGCCAATTAGTATTAATAACACTGTCTTTGACATCTTTACTCCATATTTAATCAAAGTGAATAATATGACAATTAAGGTAAGTAATTCCGTTTTTCCAGTCAAATAAATTAATTTAATAGTTTTTTATTATTTTTTTTACATATTTGTGCTTTAGTTTTGTATCATTTATCGCTGGAATAAAAAGCTGAACCGATGGAGATAAAATTTTCGAAGATGACCGGTGCGGGAAATGATTTTGTGCTGATCGACAGCGCTCTGAATAAAGGTATTTCCCTTACCCCCGAAAAAATCAAATTACTTTGTGACAGGCGATTTGGAATCGGCGCCGACGGTCTGTTGCTTATAACAGATTCGGACGATTACAGTTTTATGCTTGACTATTTTAACGCCGACGGTTATCCCGGCTCATTATGCGGAAATGGTTCCCGCTGTGCTATTCATTATGCCGCCACATCCGGAAGAGCCGAAAATGGAAATCTTTCATTTAATTGTGACGGTCTGGATTATAGCGGCAAAGTAATTGAAAATGAAAAAATACTCTTTAACCTTAATCCTCCCTCGAAGATAAAAAGAAACTTCAGGATTAAGGCCGCGGAACAAATGGTCAAAGCTTTTTTTGCCGATACAGGGTCTCCTCATGTAGTGATATTTATCAGCGATATTCTGGCTGACCCGAAAAATATAACCTCAGCTTTTAACGATATTGAAAAATTCCCTGCCGATAAAATTGGCAGAGAGATCAGATACTCAAAAGATTTCGCTCCAAAGGGAACTAACGTTAATTTTATTTTGGTAAAAGAAGATAAAATTTATATTCGCACCTATGAAAGAGGAGTTGAAGCGGAAACACTGGCCTGCGGCACCGGTTCGGTCGCGGCGGCGGTTATATCGGCCCTGGAAGGAGTTGTTTCAACCCCGGTTGAAGTTTTCACCCGCGGCGGCATTCTTACGATAGATTTTTCTGTCGATGGGAATAAAGTTTCAGGTCCTTCACTTACAGGACCGGCAAAAACAGTATTTAACGGTAATATTAATTTATAAAATTTTGGAGAATCAATGGGCAAGGTAATGTTTTTAATCAGGTATGATATCATCCCCTCAAGGAGAGAGGAATATTTATCGCTGGTTAAAGAATTGAAGAATATTGTAAAAGCTGAAGGTCTGGAGTCATACTCTGTATTTCAGATCAGGAAGAAAAAAAACAGTTTTCAGGAAGTTTACATTTTTACCGATAACGATTCCTATGAAAATTTCGACGACAATTCGAATGAGAGAATTGATATCCTTATGACAAAACTTTCGGAAATGATCCAGGAAAACTCGACAGAATATTCAACACTATTTGAAGTAAATGACCAGGAATAATCAGTAGTGTACGAATATATAGGCGCTCTTCATATACATTCAGCATTTTCCGACGGCTCGGGAAGCGTTCCGGAAATAGCTCAATATGCCGATGAATCGGGGCTCGATTTTATTATTCTGACCGACCACAATACCCTCAGGGCAATGCAGGAGGGGCATGAAGGCTGGTATGGAAACACTGTCTTACTGGCCGGATGTGAAATCAATGATAAAGAAAATAAAAATCATTACCTCGCTTTTGGAATAAATGAAACCATTTCCACAAGAATTCCGGCTTGCGATTATGTGAAGAAAGTGAATGAAATGGGGGGAATAGGATTTATTGCCCATCCGCATGAAAAAAGAAGCTCAATGAAAGAACACCCCCCTTACCCCTGGCTCGACTGGGAATGTAAAGAATTCACCGGGATGGAAATATGGAATCATATGTCTGAATGGATGGAAGGACTAACCGAACAGAATAAATTCAATTATTTTATACATCCCCTAAAATCAATAATATCACCTCCGGCAGAAACACTCGCCAAGTGGGATGAGCTGAATCTGGAACGACTTGTTGTCGGTATCGGGGGAATTGACGCGCATGCCCATAAAGTTAACCTCCTCGGATTTTTTGAGGTCGAGGTTTTCCCCTATAAAGTATTGTTCAAATCAATCAGGACACATATCCTCACAGAAGAAAAACTTATTGAAAAGGATAAAAGTCAAAGCCTGGAACGTTCCAAAAAACTTATTTATAATTCATTGAAAAACGGGCATTGTTTTGTCTCAAATTATTATCATGGCGACGCCGCGGGATTTCGATTTTTTGCCGAGTCAGGGAATAAAATTTTTCAGATGGGTGATAACCTTCCATTAAACGGGAAAGTAAAACTCAGGGTTATTCTGCCCAATATAAGCGGTACAATTAAATTAATTTTTAACGGAAAGATACTGGATACTACAGAAGGATCGGAATCGGAATTTTTCATTTCCAAACCGGGAGTTTACAGAATTGAGGTTTTTCAGGATGAAAAAGCCTGGATATATTCCAACCCGATTAGAATTGGTTTATAGCCTGAATATTCATATATTATAGTTTTGTATCTTTTTCAATTAAGCAATTAAATTACAGGTAATAAGGTGTTAACAAAAAAGAAAAAACTCAGCAAAAAAGAGATCCAGGAAGACAAACTGGTAACATCCTACTATAAAGCACAGGAATTATTTGAAGAATATCAGAAACAGATTATGGTTGCCGCGGGAGTGCTGGCAGCAATAGTTATTGTTATCATATTTTTTGTTAACCGAGCCGAAACAAGAAATCTTGAAGCTTCGGCCGAACTCGCGAGGGTCCTGCCTATTTATGATTCAGGCTCATTCAAAGAATCCATCGAAGGAAGAGCGGGAACTAATATTATTGGTCTCGAAAGGATCGTTAATGAATACAGCGGATCGGAGAAAGGTGAAATAGCAAAAATATATCTTGGAAACGCTCATTATTATTCAGGCAATTTTGATTTGGCAAAAGAATATTATTCCGACTACTCAGGAAGCCTGCCCCTATTTAAAGCCGCCGCGAAAGCGGGACTCGCGGGCTGCTATGAAGCTGAAGGTAATTTTGAAGAAGCTGCCGACGCCTATAGAAACGCGGCAAAGGTTTTTGAATTTAACGCTTTAAATCCCTATTACCTTCTTAATGCCGGTATTAATTATCACAAGGCCGGCCTGAAAGATAAAGCGCTGGAATCGCTCGAAGTTGTTACAACCGATTATGGTATGTCGCAATTTTATCGTGACGCGATGAAATGGATCGAAATTGCCAAAATGTAATTTTTCAGTTATTTTAGTAAAAAAAAAGTGTTTCGATATTTTTTAACAAATTATAAGAGAACCAGAAATTATGGCAGATACTTCTGATTTCCGTAATGGATTGATCATCCGTTTTAAGAATGATCTTTATACTATTACCGAATTTCAGCATGTTAAACCTGGAAAAGGTGGAGCATTCGTCAGAACTACGCTGAAAAATATGCGTACCGGTAAAGTACTGGATAACACTTTCCGTTCAGGTGAAAGTGTGGATGTTGTAAGAGTTGAGAGAAGAAAATATCAATACCTCTACAGGGAAGCCGCGGGCTTTGTTGTAATGGATAACGAGACCTATGAACAGATGACCCTGAATGAAGAACTCTTTGGCGAAAGCCAGAATTTCCTTAAAGAAAGTGAAGAAGTCGAACTTCTGATCGATGAAGATGAAAATATAATCTCAGTTGATATTCCCATTTTTGTAAATATGGAAGTAATTGAAACTGAACCCGGTTTTAAAGGTGATACCGCTACCAATACACTTAAGCCTGCAAAACTTGATACCGGTGTTACCGTTCAGGTACCTCTTTTCATTAATGAAGGAGAATTTATTAAAGTTGATACCCGCACCGGAACCTACGTAGAAAGAGTCAAAAACTAAAAGAATAAGTTTATGGATATAAATCTGCTAAAGAAACTGGTAAAGCTTGTAGAAACAAGCGATATAACCGATTTTTCCGTTGAGGAAGGGGATCTAAAAGTAAGCATTTCCAAAAAACAGCCCGCTCAGGCAATGGTATCCCTTCCGGCTCCGGCCGCCGCGGCTGCTCCAACTGTTCAGGAGAATGCTACGCAGCCGGTTCAGCCCGCCGCTCTCAGCGCGCCGGAAAACAACTCTGAAAACCTGCACGAAATCAAATCTCCTATCGTCGGGACTTTCTACCGGGCTCCCGCTCCTGATGCCGATCCTTATGTTCAGGTTGGTCAGCAGGTCAGTGAAGGAACTGTGCTCTGCATAGTTGAAGCTATGAAACTGATGAATGAAATTGAATCAGATATTGGCGGAAAGGTTGTAAAGGTTCTTGTTGAAAACGCTACTCCTGTCGAATACAACCAGCCCCTCTTTCTTATTGAAAAAAGTTAGCTTCCAACTTAAAACACGAGGCAGATTTGTTTAAAAAGATTTTAATAGCCAACCGGGGCGAAATAGCCCTGCGTGTTATTCGTACCTGTAAAGAACTTGGTATCGGCACTGTCGCGGTTTATTCAGAAGCCGACCGGGATTCCCTTCATGTGGTGTTTGCCGATGAGGCGGTCTGTATCGGACCCCCGGTTAGTAAAGACTCCTATCTGAAGATACCCAGTATTATGGCCGCCGCCGAAGTAACCGGCGCAGACGCGATTCATCCCGGGTATGGTTTTCTTGCCGAAAATGCCGAATTTTCCGAGATATGCTCCGAAAGTCAGATTAAATTTATCGGGCCTTCACCCGATATGATTAACAAAATGGGCGACAAGGCTTTTGCCAAGGAAACCATGAAAAAAGTCGGGGTGCCGGTTGTACCCGGAAGCGACGGAGCTGTCAACGATATTCAGGAAATAAAAAAAATCGCTGAAAAAATCGGTTACCCCGTTATGCTTAAAGCCTCAGCGGGCGGCGGCGGCAAAGGGATGAGGATAGTATATGAACCTTCAGGCATTGAAAAAGCTTTCCAGACCGCGAGCAATGAAGCCGGAGCCGCTTTTGGCAATTCTGAACTTTATATAGAAAAATTTATTGAAAATCCGCGCCATGTTGAAATCCAGATAATGGGGGACCAGTTCGGCAATGTATATCATTATGGTGAAAGAGACTGCACCGTACAGCGCCGTCATCAGAAATTAATTGAGGAATCACCCTCTCCCGCTATTTCGGAAGAAGTCAGAAAAAAAATGGGTGAAGCCGCTGTTCTTGGCGCCGCTTCGGTTAATTATGAAGGCGCCGGAACAATTGAATTTATTGTTGATAAAGATCAGAATTTCTATTTTATCGAAATGAATACCCGTATCCAGGTTGAACATCCGGTTACCGAAATGGTAAACAATCTCGACCTGATAAAACAGCAGATTCTTGTTGCGGCAGGACAAAATGTTGAAGACCTTCCTCAAAAACCTAACGGACACAGTTTCGAATTCAGGATAAATGCCGAAGATCCGGATAAAGGATTCCGCCCTTCACCCGGCAAAATTGAATATCTTCATTTCCCGGGAGGCTTTGGAGTTCGTGTCGACTCTCATGTCTATAATGAATATATTATCCCCCCCTTCTATGATTCCCTCATTGCCAAACTGATAGTCTGGGGCACAGACAGGAACCATGCTATTGCCCGTGCAAAAAGAGCTTTTGAAGAATTTACAATTGAAGGGATAAAAACCACTATACCATTTCACAAAATGGTGCTGAATAATGAAAATTTTATAAATTCCGAATTTGATACATCTTTCATCGATAAATTATTAAATAATAATCCGAGGTTGAAATGAATTTTCCCGCTGATCTTAAATATACTAATGACCACGAATGGATTAAAGTGGATGGCAACACAGGTATAATCGGAATTACCGATCATGCGCAAAGTGAATTGGGAGATATCGTTTATGTTGATATCGACCCGGACCTTGAAGAAATTGAAGCCGGCGAAGCTTTTGGTTCAATTGAGGCAGTAAAAACTGTCAGTGATCTTTACGCGCCCATCACAGGTAAAGTAATTGAAATTAATTCCGCTCTTGAAGATGAAGCGCAGACTATCAACAGCGATCCTTATGAAGAAGGATGGATAATTAAAGTTGAGATTTCAGATCCTTCACAGCTCGAGGAGCTCCTCTCTGTTGAAGTATATAAAGAATTGCTTGGATAATTTTTTTTAGGACCGTTCTACCCACTGATTGAACGGTCCCCCATTTATACTGATATCCCCCTTATTTTCAGGGGCTCATTTATTACGCCCTTTACGGGCTTTTTTATTATTATTCTACACTCAGCAGGCAGGAATTTCATTTAATGAAACACACGGAAACCATACTGATAATAGACTATGGTTCACAATATACACAGCTTATCGCCAGAAGAATAAGGGAAAATAATGTATATTGTGAAATTCATCCCCACACAATTTTAACAGACGATATAAAAAAAATCGATCCTGCCGGAATAATTCTTTCCGGAGGACCTATGAGCGTTTATGATGAAGGCGCCCCCGAACTTAATGCTGATATTCCCGAACTCGGAGCGCCGGTTATAGGCATCTGCTATGGTTTGCAGTTATTGGCCCTTCATTCAGGCGGCAAGGTGGAACCGGCGAAAAACAGGGAATATGGGAAAGCTGAATTTAGCGTCGAAAACCAGGGAAGCCTTCTTAAAGGATTACCCGAAAAATCTGTCGTATGGATGAGTCATGGCGATCTTATCACCGGCCTGCCGGCTAATTTTGAAGTATTGGGTGTTTCGGGCAATACCCCGGCCTGCGCGATAAGTGATCCGGTAAAAAACATCTACGGCCTTCAGTTTCACCCCGAAGTGGCGCACACTGAGTGGGGCAAACAAATAATCAGTAATTTCCTTTTCGAAATTTGCGGATGCGGCGCAAACTGGAATTCAGAAAATTTCATTGAACAAAGCACAAATGAGATCAAGTCACTGGTTGGTGACAAAAAAGCGATCTGCGCTCTCAGCGGCGGTGTCGACTCTTCTGTTGCCGCCATCCTTATGCACAAAGCCATTGGTGATAAACTTATCTGCATTCATGTTGATTCGGGCCTGATGCGGCTGAATGAAAGCCGTGATATCGTTAAAATGTTCCGCGATAATTATGATCTGCATCTGATTCATGTTGACGCCTCGGAATTGTTTCTCGGAAGACTTGCCGGAGTTGATGATCCTGAAAAGAAAAGAAAAATTATTGGAAATACTTTTATTGAGGTTTTCGAAAAAGAAGCCCAAAAATTTTCTGACGCGGAATTTCTTGTCCAGGGTACACTTTACCCCGATGTAATTGAGAGTGTCCCGGTAAAAGGAGCCTCCGTTACCATAAAAACCCATCACAATGTAGGCGGCCTGCCTGAAAAGATGAATCTGAAACTGATTGAACCATTCAGGGAGCTCTTTAAAGATGAGGTTCGCAAAATTGGTTATGACCTTGGCTTACCCCCCGATTTTATTAAAAGACACCCCTTCCCGGGTCCGGGACTGGCGGTCAGAATTCCGGGCGGACTTGAACCTGGTATGCTCGATATCCTCAGGCAGGCGGATGATATATACATCAGGGCGCTCCATGAGTTTAATATCTACGATGAAATATGGCAGGCTTTTGCCGTGCTTCTTCCGGTCCGAAGCGTCGGAGTAATGGGTGACGCGCGCACTTATGAAAATGTTGTGGCGCTCAGAGCTGTTGTGTCCACCGACGGAATGACTGCCGACTGGTATAAATTTGATCACGATTTTCTGCATTATGTTTCAAATAAAATTATTCAGGAAGTCAGGGGAGTAAACCGGGTTGTATATGATATAAGCTCAAAACCCCCTTCAACTATTGAATGGGAATAATCATTTTTTATCGGCGCCTGTTTTATAACGAAATATCAGAGAGGTAAACAATTAAAGTAAAAGAGATTCCTGAAACCGACCGTCCCCGCGAAAAATTGATCTTTCGGGGCGCTCATAACCTGACCGATTATGAATTGATCGCGGTCCTGCTCCGTACTGGTCTGAAAGGCACATCTGTTATTGAGCTGGCTCAGAATCTCCTTTATAAATCAGGAAATTTAGCGAGACTTGCCGGAAAAACATCAAGATATCTTAAAGAGTTCTCCGGAATCGGGAAAGATAAAGCAGCCACTTTACTCGCAGCGTTCGAAATAAGCAGGCGGGTCGCTTTCCAGACCAGGTGGTTTTCCGATAAAAAAATCAGCTCACCCGAAGATGCCGCCGAAATTTTTATTCCTCTGCTTCAGCATGAGCCTGTGGAAAAATTTATGGTCGCCTGCCTGAATACTTCGAATAATATTATTAATTATGAGGTGATCACAGTCGGAACACTGAACTCAAGTGTTGTTCATTCAAGGGAAGTATTTCGTTACGCTATTGAGCAAAATTCCGCGAATATTATACTGATACATAATCACCCCAGCGGGAATCTTAATCCCAGCGATAAGGATAAACATGTAACTAAAAAGCTGGTTGCCGCCGGTAAAATTATAGGGATAGAGGTAATTGACCATATAATTATCGCCGGAAACCGTTTTTCGAGCATGAATGAAGGCGGATTCATTTAAAATTTCGTTTAAATCGGATAAAGTTTTCATCTTTTTCAAAAAAATCTTTATATTTGAGAGATAATTTGAGAATAAACCAGATTAACCTAAACTTGGAGGAATCAAATGACTAAAGTTAAGAAGCTTGTCAGCTCTGCAGTTATAGCAGCAGTCTTCTTTGGTATGGTCGGATTATCAGGCTGCAGCGGAGTCAGTGAAGAACAAATGGCTCAGTTGGAAGCTTTGAGAAAAGAAGTTAACCAGATGACTACTGAAATTAACGACCTTAAAAGCCAGAAATCCAAATTGGAAAGAATGGTTGCCGAAAGGGAAGCTTTGCTCGAAAAATGTGCTAACAAAAAAGCTGAAACCCAGGAAAACCTAAACAAAATGGGTAAATAAGAATTTTAAAAAAAAGTAAATTTTACGGAGGAATCTAAATGAACTTGAGTAAATACTTAGTAGGCATCTTGTCACTGCTCTTGTTAATGTCTTCCGCTGCTTTCGCCCAGGAAGAAATGACTATCGAAGAATGGCAGGCTGAAATTAACAGACTGACCGAGAAAAAAGCAGCTATGACTAACGAGCTTAATGGTCTTCAGACAGAAGTCAACGAATTAAAAGCGAAGTATGAAGGTCTTCAGGCAGTTGAAGATTGTGAAGACGAACTTTACAAAATGGTTGGCGCCACAGATAACAGCCTCGATGCTTTCAGAAGCAAACTTAGCAAACTCGAAGGCATGATCAACAGAAGAGAAGGACCCAAGGCTGACCGCCAGGCTGAACTCGATCAGCTTAAAGAAAATCCTATAAGCGCTCTGCCCGAATTTTATAATAAAGTTCACATCGAACTGCAGAGAAAACTTGACGCTTGGATTGAAAAACCAAAAGAAGTTATGTACACAGTTGTTAAAGGCGATTGCCTCTGGTATATAGCTAAAAGAAATGAACATTACGGAAATGGTTTCGCATGGCCGATAATTTACAAAGCCAACAGAGACGAGATCAAAAATCCTGATCTTATCTATCCGAAACAGGTCTTCAAAATTCCGAATCTTACTGATGAAGAAAAAGCAAAATATGACAAAATCAGAAGAAATTACAAACCGGCTCCGGTTGAATAATATTTCTCTTTGTTAATAAATTTTGAAGCTCTTTTCATTAAGTTGAAAAGAGCTTTTTTTTAATATCCCATCCATTTTGATTATCCGAGGTTATTTACAAATTATTCAATGAAGCCTGCTGCCGCCCCTTCAGGGCTCATAAGCAAATAATGGATGCCATTTATATAATATTCCTGATTTTTTGTATTTTTGAATTATTGCTAATAACGAATTATTTCTTTGACACATTGTTCATCATTATCAAAAGTCAGGCTATCTGTTACAAATTAGCCCTGTAAGGGCGCAGGCAATAATCCCGCATTGACCGGAGAACCGACAGAATAAGCCCTGAAAGGGCGATCAGCATCAGCCCAGGGCAACGGCCCCGGGTAAATGAACAAAACAATAATTTAAGCCCTGAAAGGGCGCAGGCACGCTCCCCAAAATAATCCCGGTGAATCGGAAAAATAGGTTCTATATGAAAACCAGTGGGTAATGAAAAAACAGCCGACTATCAAATCGACGTAACTGAACAGATACACAAGCGCCAATATATGGTTTGCCTGACAGCGCTTATGAATGATGTATCATATTCCATTGACTTGAATTTTGCCTGGGAGGTCTTAAAGGATTTGGTTATCTGGGGATGGTTTGTGAATCCTCTACAAGGATTGTTGTTGTTTTATTGACTATTTTCTACAATAATCATTGCCTCTACAAGGCAAATGAGATAAAAAAGAACCTTGTAGAGGTTCCATTATTGTAGCATATTATAGATAATTTGAAAAACATCTCTGTAGGAGATGCATAAAATGGCGCTTAAACTGCATCATCTTAAAAATATTACAAAGCTAATATATTAACCCCAAAAAGAGCCGGAAATATTTTAAATAAAGAAAATTTTACCAGTGATCTAAGTGGTTTGTAGCTGACTCAATTTCAATTACCCACTATATTTCACATAGAACCGAAAAATACAAACTAACGGCCCACATCTATCTGCCAGCCAAATAATTACCCGCAATATAATCCCATAAAATAATTTTGTTATTCCATTTCCATTATTTCCACCTCTTTTTTATATTTTTATAATGCGTTTTTTTGATTTTATTAATGGAGGCGATTACGCAAATAGAAAAAATTATCCGACTGGAAAATGTTGACCTGATCGCATTACTCGGATTCAACGACAGAAACCTTCAGGAACTGGAAGACAGGTTTAATTCAACCATCACTGTGCGGGGCGACCAGGTATTTGTTAAAGGTGTATCCGCCGAGGTGGATATAATCGAAAAATTGTTCCATGAGATGATATATGTGCTCAACACATCAGGCAAACTTACACCCCGTGATGTAACAACAATTATCGATCTGACCATCGAAGGAAAAGAGATAGTCAATGAGGATGAATATGAAAACATTATCCTCTACACAAAAAAAGATGTCATCAAAGCGAGGACGCCAAACCAGGTTAAATACGCGCAGTATGCGGCAAAGAACGACCTTTTATTCGCTATTGGTCCTGCCGGAACGGGTAAAACATTCCTCGCCGTGGCATTTGCGGCATCAGCATTAAAAAAAGGAACGGTTAAAAAGATTATCCTTTCACGCCCCGCTGTGGAAGCAGGTGAGAGCCTCGGGTTCCTGCCGGGTGATTTCAGGGATAAAATTGATCCATACCTCCGCCCCCTTCTCGATGCCCTGCAGGATATGCTGCCGGTCGAGCAGCTTCGGAATTATATCGAAAAAGGGATCATCGAAATTGTGCCCCTCGCTTATATGAGAGGCCGCACACTCAACAACGCCTATGTTATCCTCGATGAAGCGCAGAATGCCACCACAATGCAGATGAAGATGTTCCTTACACGTCTCGGGCCTAATTCAAAGGCTATCATCACAGGCGATATTACACAGGTCGACCTCCCCTCGAAAGGACAAAGCGGACTTATACAGGTTCAGCAGATTCTCGGCAAGGTGGAGGGCGTCGGGTTTCTCTACTTCGAAAAACAGGATGTGGTGCGCCATAAACTTGTTAAGGATATCATCAACGCCTATGAAAAGTTTAATGACGGCAGGAATGGGGATTAATCTGTCAGGAGTTAAATTCTACGCGAAATGGTAAGATTTTAATTAATAATTAATAATGAACAATTAATAATTTAAAGGATAAATTTGCGGCTGATTTAGATGGGGAAAAGGCCATCAAATCACGCAAACAGCTCAAAAAACCTTATTTTTATTTTTTAACCTTCCAAGCAACAAGAAAATTTTTAAGAGGAAATATCTACTAATTGTTAACGAATATGCCGACTTCTCTATAGATTATGGTCATCTCAAGGTAGATCAAACCCCTCCATGCCAGAGGCAGGCGCAGCCCGACCTTCCCTTAAAATCTTAAGGGGAGGGGATATCGAACTCTCATAATTTTTGAGTTTTCGTGAGGTTATAATTTCTATAATCGTTGCTGCCAAATCGGGGCTCCTCTGTAGCATAGTCCCCCTTGGCAAAACTTAATCTTATTGGCCTCATTTTAACGGGCGATAATTCCAAAAAAATCATCTGATTTTAGGGCACACAGGATTGAGATGATCAAAAAGATTGACTGGATTAAAGATCGCCATTGAAATCGGGGTTTTAACTCTTCACTAACCACTCTTCACTTCCGGCTACGCCGGTTTATGAATTCAGTTTATGAATTTCTTGATATATAGGTCATGGATATAGCAAAACCGCGGGGAGAGGAAGTCTCTCGGGCATTGTAAAGCTTGTATGGGCATGGACAGGCCCCCCGGAAGGCACTGCTGTCAACTTAAGGGATTTTTTTACCGTCCCCGAAGGGGGCGAAGCCGAATAACCACGGGGGTGTTCCCGCAGGGAATTCCCCGTGGGGACGGATAGAGAAAATATACAATCCCCCATATTCCCGGGAACATAAAAAATATTTTGGGCCTAAGTTGACAGCATTGCCCGGAAGGACAGCCTGGAAAGGCTGTCCTACGGTCTCCCGGCATTTTATAATTTATGGTGATTTTTTCTTGCTTTCCTCCCAGATTTTATCCATTTCCTCAAGGGATACATCTTCCATTTCTTTCCCCTGTTCTTTCACTTCTTTTTCGATATACTGAAACCTTTTAATAAATTTTTCGATTGTGCTTCGCAGGGCGTTATCGGGATTAATTTTGGTAAACCGGGAATAATTGACCAGTGAAAAGAGAATATCCCCCATCTCTTTTTCCATCTTTTCAGGGTCACCTTCCCTTTCGGCCTCGCGGAATTCTTCCAGTTCTTCTGTAACCTTTGCCCATACGTCATCCCTGTTATCCCAGTCGAAACCTACTTTGGACGCTTTCTGCTGCAATCTGAATGCCCTGTAGAGTGTGCTGATATTTTTCGGCACACCCTCAAGCGCCGATTTTCTTCCTTCCTGAAGTTTTATTTTCTCCCAGTTGCGTTCTATCTCTTTTGCCGTTTCCGCGTTCACATCCCCGAAAACATGGGGGTGCCTTCTGATCAATTTCTGATTTATGCCATCTATTACTTCATCAAGTCTGAAATGTTTATCCTCCTCCGCTATCACCGAATGAAAAACTATATGCAGCAGAAGATCGCCCAGCTCTCCTTTAAGTTCGTTGTAATCCTTTTCATCTATCGCCTCAACCACCTCATGAGCCTCTTCAAGTGTGGCAGCCTTTATAGAATCATTTGTCTGCTCCCTGTCCCAGGGGCAGTCAACGCGCAGTCTTCTTAATATTTCAACTAACTCTTCAAATTTTTTACCGGTCATACTATAATATCCTTTCTGAATTTAATCTGCTAACTTAAAGATATTGCCCTTATCATACAAACGAACTGAATTGTGAATGGTGAATTATGAATGATGAATTGATATTGATTAATCCCGGGCTTTGTGCCTTCTCAGCGCCCCTTGTGGTTAAACCGCGGGCGTTGCAACTATTTTTGGCAACGCCCGCTGTAATTTTATTTACGCATTGTGCCGCAGAACTTTCCCCGCCAGTCTTCCGGTATGTTCTCCATCATCAATAACCAGTCGGCCATTGACGATAACATGACTTATCCCTCTTCCATACTGATGGGGATCGGTGAAGGTAGCGTTATCAATAACGGTCGCCGGATCAAAAATCACAATATCTGCAAAGTAATTATTCTTCAGCAAACCGCGCCTTTTCAGTAAAAACTTTTCGGCGGGCATGGAGGTCATCATTCTGATTGTTTCGGGGAGATTCATAATTTTATCTTCCCGGCAATATTTACCAAGAATCCTGGGGAATGTGCCATAATAGCGGGGATGAGGTTTTCCTCCTCCCAATTTGCCATAAGGAGCAACGGCGCATCCATCGGAGCCGGCCATAACCAGGGGATGTGAGAGCACCATCTTCAGATTATCCTCATCCATAGCGAATCCCACAATTCCGGCGCTTAGCTCATTACGCAGGAGCAAATCACGAATAAATTCAAGGCTTTCCATTCCTTCCATACCAGCCGCTTCCAGAATGGATACCCCTTCATATTTTTTATCTTCAGGGCGCCGGACACTGCTGAGAACAACCCTCTCCCAGCCGCCGATTCTTTTGCCGCGTGATTTTGTATATTCTTTAATCTTTTCGAATTCTGATTTGTTCTTCAGGCGGGCGATAATCTCATTATCCTCACCCTGGCGTGACCAGAGGGGTAAAAAGGCTGTCAGCCCGGTTCCATAGGCTATATAAGGATACCTGTCGGCATGAACAGGCAGTCCCGCTTTATTTCTCGCGGATAATTTTTCGAGGATGCCCCCTATCTTATGCCAGTTGTTTTTGTTGCATGCTTTGAGATGGGATACCTGTAATGATACGCCGCTTTTTTCACATATTTCTATCGCCTCATCAAATGCCTCTTCGAGGGTGTCATCTTCATTTCGCATGTGGGTGGCATATATCCCGTTCTTCGAGGCGACTGTTTTACAAAGTTCTATCAGTTCATCTGTTTCGGCGTAACTTCCCGGTGCATATTCCAGTCCGGTTGATAGTCCCACGCATCCCTGCTCCATACTTTCAGCGAGAACATACCGCATCTTTTTAAGCTGATCGGCTGTCGGCGGCTGATCATTTTTACCCATCACAAATGAGCGCAGATTGCCATGCCCGAGCAGAGTTACAAAATTGAGGGAAGTCCCTTTTTTCTCCAGCAGATCGAGAAAACCTCCCGCGTTTTCCCAGCTGATATCATAACCCCATCTGTTCCGGTAATATTCGAGCTGGTTTTTATATTCCTCCTGATCAAGGGGAAATACGGATGAACCGCAGTTTCCACCTATTTCGGTGGTAACCCCCTGCCTGATCTTACTCTCCCCTTTAGGATTAACAAGCAGATGAACATCAGTGTGTGTATGCACATCAATAAAACCGGGAGAGACAATCTTGCCTGAAGCGTCAATAATTTCTGCCGCTGAAGCCCCTTTAAGGTCCCCTATAGCGGCAATCAAACCATCTTTAATGCCCAGGTCGGCGACAAACTCTTCAGCGCCGCTGCCATCAATTATTCTTCCTTTCCGGATTATTAAATCAAAATGCCCATCCGGTTTACATCCTGCCATTATCCCCGCGGCAGTAATTCCGGTAGTAATTAAAAACGCTCGTCTTGAAATCTTCATACTCATATCTTACCTCTTAAAAATAATAGTATGAAAATAAATTATAAAATTCCCCGATAGATTGCAAATATAAGTATAAAGTATGAAGTATGAATTTTGAAACGGGGGAACTACATTATCACTATTTCCGGTAAGGAGTTTTGAAATATTAACCGGAATTGACGGGATAAAATCAAAAAGTTTTTCGGAATGCGCGCCAACAATTCGACAATTTATTTTACGAATAAATTTCTATAAGTAGTTTTTTTCTTACCAGGGATCAGGAGTTCTGAAGTTAAGAAAAACGAGTCTTTCTCGTGCTCATGGAACATCCCTCCGGGGGCGAAGCGTTACTCATAAACCGGCCAAGCCGGAAGTGAAAAGTGGATAGTGGAGAGATAAGAACCAGTAGTTTTTCTTTAAGATAACTTCAAAATCCCAAAAAAGTCCCGTCAGGGACGACAGATAATAGCCCCGCAATTCATTGTGGGGAAATAAGTTAAGAAGTTGCTCAAAAGTCCCGTCAGGGACGACAGAATTCCCCGGTAAATTGATGGTCAAATAAAATTTTGCCATTTTGCGTAGAATTTGACTCCTTACGGATTAATCCCACACCCTCATGAAAAATGAACAACCCCGGCGCCGTCACCTATATGTCCATCATACTCTTACTCATACTATTACTCTGATTTTTATTACCGATACCGAAAAATAAAAAGGCAATAAGATTAATTTTGGCGGGTGGGTGAATCCTCTGCTACTAAGGTTAAAAAACAAAGTATAAGGTTTCTTTTTTCTTTGAGTCTCAGCGTCCTGGCGTGAGATAAATAGCGATTACGATTTTACCGGGATTTATAAGGCTGAATTCTTTAGAATTTCATCCCGGCGGTTATGGAGTCCCCATTTGGGAATAACATCAAATCTCAAATGTTGCAACAACAATATTAGAAATACTAACCTCCCGAAAACTCTTCAATAGTGAAAGATCGAAATCCCCTCCCCTTAAGATGTTAAGGGGAGGACGGGAGGGGTTTGATCTACCTTGAGCCGGAACTAATCCGGAGAGAAGTCCATTAATTTCATACCTAAATGACAAATGTTTTCACGCAATTATAATCTTGTTTTCCGGAAGGTTAAAAAATTAAATATAAGATATCCTTTTTCTTTGCGTCTCAGCATCTTTGCGTAAGATTAAAAACGATTTCGATGACGACTTCGATTTGGATTTCGATTGATAAAACATCATAATCTTAATCGTAATCTTAATCCCACACCCTCATGAAAAATGGACAACCCCTTCGCCGTTACCCAACCCGGCCATCATACTCATACTATTACTCTGATTTTTAGTACCGATACCGAAAAATAAAAAGGCAATAAGGTTAATTTTGGCGGGTGGGTGAATCCTCTGCTACTAAGGTTAAAAAACAAAGAATAAGGTTTCTTTTTTCTCTGCGTCTCAGCATCTTTGCGTAAGATAAAAACGATTTCGATTACGACTTCGATTTGGATTTCGCCGGATAAAACATCATAATCTTAATCATAAACTGGCAAAGCCAGAAAAAAATGAATCCTAAAAAAAAAATCGTACTCGTACTCGTCTTTACCAAAATGCTCAGGTTATTCGAGAACGATGACGATTACGAGTACCGCTTCGCTGAGTACGATAAAATTTTGCCATTTTGCGTAGAATTTGACTCCTTACGGAGTACTCACTCGAATAATTCACCGGAAAAATAAAGCCGATTACGAGAACGAGTACGTTTTTTTCTGAATTTCCTTTTTGTTATAGTTTGACCAGCCCGGAAACCAGATCTTCGATTTCGTATCTCAATATATGCCTTAAATATCAATACTTCCTTTGTGTCTCCTGTGGTTAAAAAAGCAATACCAGCTATTCCCTCAAAATATCCGTTTCAAATTAGCCAACCGCCAAAGCCGTTTTATAGCGCGGGAGGTTTCCATTCATAATTCATCATTCACAATTCATAATTCTCAATACCTGTCCAGTTTGAATTTTTCACCGAGGTATAATTTTCTTACATCCTCATCCTCGGCGAGAGCATGGGCTGTGCCATCTTTGAACAGGTTGCCATTTATGAGAATGTAGGCGCGGTCGACAATGCTTAAAGTCTCATGAACGTTATGATCGGTTATCAGTATTCCTATTCCCTTATGCCGCAGCCCTGAAACAATATTCATAATATCCTCAACAGCGATAGGGTCGACTCCGGCGAAAGGTTCATCGAGAAGAATAAAATCGGGACTGGTAGCAAGGCCTCTCGCTATCTCAGTTCTTCTCCTTTCCCCTCCGCTGAGCTGGAAAGCCATACTTTTTCGGATGTGTGTTATGTTCAGTTCCTCAAGCAGGCTGTCACATTTTTCTTTTCGCTCTTTGCTGTTGAGTTTGAGAGTCTGCAGAACGGCCAGAATATTATCCTCAACACTCAGCTTTCTGAAAACAGAAGCTTCCTGCGGCAGATATCCAATGCCCATTTTGGCTCTTTTATACATCGGATCGCCGGTTATTTCCTTATCATCAAGAAATACCTTGCCGGCATTCGGTTTTATCATTCCTACAATCATATAAAATGTTGTAGTCTTGCCCGCCCCATTGGGACCAAGTAGTCCGACTACTTCACCCTGACCGACATTAATAGATACCTTGTTAACAACTGTTCGTTTTTTATATATTTTAACCAGCTCTTCGCTTCGAAGAAATTTAATCGATGTCATTTTTTAACTCCTGAGAGAATTTCCTCCCTGCCCGGTTTATTCTCATATATTATAAAAGAAGGGAGAGTAAATCCTTTTTCATTCCCCTCAACAAGATTTTCGGGGTGATATTCGGTATTCGGTTTTCCGTAAAGTTTTACGTCGGCGACTTTGGAATCTTTAATAAAAATATATGTTTTTTCCGAGCTTGATTTCAACAGTCCGTTAGGTTCATTCTCTTCATAAAAATAATAGATGCTGAGCACACTCCCTTCAACCCTGGTCAGCCTCAAACCTTCCTCACCAAAGAACAATGTTGTAATATCACCCGAAATCTGGTCATATCTTGAGGGATATTCCGGATTGCCCGAGAGCATAAAAGAATTGCCTGTTATCATAATGGAATCAATCCGGTTTTTATACATATAAATATTGATTGTATCACCGGAAACCTGGGTATTTTCATTCCATATTACGGGGGGAGTTTCAGAATTTTCGGGCCGCGTGGTCAATATTCGGTTTTCGTTTCTGAACAGTGTGGTTTTTTCATTAACCGAAACAAAATCCCCCCTTCTTATTTTAACATTTCCTAAAGCGATCAGCATATTAATGCTGTCTCTGAATGATTCCATAATTTCAGAGCGCATGATCAATGTATCGATCTTACCTGTCCTCGAAGTATCTGTTCTTGTCAGCAACGGGTAACCGGTAATTTTTGAATACTGCTCACTCTGCCTGTTTTCCAGGTAATCCCCCCTGATCTTCATTCCGCTTTTTATTTCGGTTATTACAACATGCCGATAAGCGAATGATTTTTTCACATTCCTAAAATGTTCAAGGCTGTCGGTAGTCATTATCGAAGCGCTGTCGGCAAGTCTGGCGTTTCCCCATGCGATAATCTTTTCAATATCTTTGAAATAACGGAGAAAATCTGAGTCAAGTTTTCGGCCGTCCGCCTCATACCTCACATTTCCGCGGAAATATGCCTCATTATTTTCAGTAAAATATTCTCCTTTATCAGCCCTGAGTGTAATAACGCCATCAGTAAGCCAGACTTCGCTCACAGATCTTGCCCTTTTTTCATTTCCGTAATAATAGCCTCTGTCGGTATAAAGTTTTAATGTATCCTGTGTGATAACCACATTCCCTATAAGCTCGGCCATATTGGTTGCATAATACTGAATAGCTTTGTCGCAATTTATTACCACATCACCCTGCTTAAGAACGACATTCCCGATAACCTCACGGACCTGCTGTCCGCCATATCTCCTTCCTCTCAGGCTGTCTCCCGTTACGATTATCTTTTCACCCTGCTGGGCGTAAGCCAGCTCAAAAAAGGCCAGGAGAAGGAGGATTATATTTATTCCAGATTTCATCCGCTTATTTATTTTTATTCGATTCGGTATAATAGGTTATATCAAAAATAACATAATTTCTCAGATTTTTATCCGATTCGAAACCATATCCCTCTATGAGTTCTTCGGGGGTTTCAATTGTTACAAATTTATCGGTCACTATTTTACTGTCCTTGTTGCGCCAGACAAGTTCATCTGTATTAAGAACTACTCCGCTGTCACTGACTACTACTACACTGTCAATGGCATACATGTTCCTTGTTCTGTCATCAATTTTTCCTTTGAGGGAGGTAAGCACGGTGGATATTTCATTATTGTCATTATAAAAATCAATCTTCACCGATTCCAGGAATTTTGTTTTATCATCATCATATACTGATATTTTTTTGGAAAAAAGCACAGCCTGCGTAACACCAAATTCTGTAAAGTAGATAGTTGAGTTCTCAATTTCCTGAACGGGCATTCTCTCCCCGTTTCCTGAAAAGGCCTCTTCAGGTTTTATTTTCTCCTCTCCGCATGAAAGGAGTATAATTGCTGAAAACAGGAGAATTATTTTTTTCATCGCCTCTGCAATCCAAGTTTAACAAGATCATGCAGGTGGATAATACCAACCGGCTTTTTATCATCCGAAGCAACAATAAGAGAGGTGATTTTGAAATTTTCCATCTGCTGAAGAGCAAAAGAAGCCAGGTATTCAGGGGCGATAGTTTTCGGATTGCGGGACATAATATCACCGGCGGTAAGATTTCTGATATCGAGGGTTTTTTCCAAAGTCCTGCGCAGGTCGCCATCGGTAATGATACCAAGAAGTTCACCATTTTCATCTGTAACGGCGGTGGTTCCCAGTCTTTTGCCTGTCATTTCAATAATAACTTCCTGAACAGGGGCCTGCTGACTGACCTTTGGAACATCGTCGCCCTTGATCATAATTTCTGAAATCCTCAGGGATAGCCTTTTACCAAGACTGCCGGCAGGATGCAGCAGCGCAAAATCCTCGGGAGTGAAACCTCTTAATTCAAGCAGGGCAACCGCGAGGGCATCCCCCATCGCGAGGGCGGCTGTGGTTGAAGCAGTGGGGGCCAGATCATGCGGGCATGCTTCCTCCATGACACTGACATCCAGTATTACGTCACAATCGTTTCCCAGTTTGCTGTTCATAATTCCCAGCATCCCGATTGTTTTTACATCAAGCCGTTTAAACATCAGCATCAGGTCGGTCAGTTCCTGGGTATTGCCGCTTTTGGAAATGATAAGCACAATATCATCCTTACGAACCATACCCAGATCGCCATGCAGGGCGTCTGTGGGATGCATAAAAATTGCCGGTGTCCCGGTTGAGTTTAATGTCGCGACAATCTTTCTCGCGATAAGACCCGATTTACCCATTCCGGTTAAAACCACTCTCCCCTTCGAATCTTTTATCATCCTTACCGCTTCAACAAATCTGCCATTTATTCTTTCGGAAAGCTGCAACACTGCTTTTCCCTCTATTTCAATCGCGGCTTTTCCTTTTTTTATAATCTGTTCTTCCGACAATTTCTCTCCGGTGGTCTGTTTCCACTAAAAACTTTTAACTGTATCATCAATTTTTTTTATTTTTTCCAGTAATTGCTTGAGCTTATCAAGGGGAAGCTGGCTGGAAGCGTCGCTTAACGCATTGGGCGGATCTGGATGAACCTCCAGAAAGAGCGCGTCTATCCCTACCGCGGCGGCGGCTTTAGCAAGAGGCTCAATAAATTCGGGAGCTCCGCCGGTAATATTACTGCTTCCCGGCATCTGTACCGAATGGGTGGCGTCCATTACAACCGGGTATCCCTGAGAGCGCATAATAACAAGCGAACGCATATCAACCACAAGGTTATTATAGCCGAATGTTGTTCCCCTTTCTGTAAACATAATTTTATTATTTCCGGTCGATTCAACTTTCATCGCGGCATTTTTCATGTTATATGGTGAAAGGAACTGACCTTTTTTGATATTTACCACTTTACCCGTATTGCCGGCCGCGATAAGCAGGTCTGTCTGTCTGCATAAAAACGCCGGTATCTGCAGAATATCGGCAACACCGGCCGCAATCGGGGCTTCTTCAGGATGATGAATATCTGTGAGGATAGGCAGTCCCATTTCATTTTTTATTTTACCGAGGATATCCAGCGCCGCTTCATCACCCATTCCTGAATAAGAATTTATATCAGTTCTGTTCGCTTTCCGGTAACTTGATTTAAAGATAAAAGGTATATCACATTCAAAAGCTGTTTTTTCGATAGCCGCGGCAGTTTCAAAAGTTATTTCCTCAGTCTCAACCACACATGGTCCGGCGATAAGCACAAAAGGATTATTACCGCCGATTTTTATTCCCGCTGTTTCAATCATTTTGTTCCCCCGCTGAAAAGATCAGGGTCATTCTCTTTTTGGTTAAAATTAAACTTGAATTTTTTATATGCCAGTCTTGTCGCTTCCCTTCCCCGCGGGGTCCGGTTGATAAATCCCTGCTGAATAAGAAAGGGTTCATATACCTCTTCGAGTGTGCCGGGATCTTCATTTACAGCGACTGCCAGTGTATTCAAACCCACGGGGCCGCCGTTAAATTTTTCTATTATCGCGAGGATAATATCCTTATCCATTTCATCCAGCCCCGATTCATCCACTTCGAGAGCTTCAAGGGCTACCTGCGCAATGGAAATATCAATCTTGTCCCTGCCGCCATAATCGGCAAAATCTCTTGTCCGGCGAAGGAGCCTGTTGGCAATCCTCGGGGTTCCCCTTGAGCGCCTCGCTATTTCAGAAGCGGCGTTTTCATCAATGCCTATGCCGAGTATTCCGGCCGAACGTTCAATAATTTTCTGCAGCAGTTCACTTTCGTAATAATCGAGACGCGATTTAATTCCGAAACGATCCCTCAAGGGAGCTGTGAGAAGACCCGCTCTTGTAGTCGCGCCTATAAGCGTGTAAGGGGGCAGTTTAATCTGAACAGTTCTCGCGTTCGGTCCGGTATCAATCATAATATCGAGAGTAAAATCTTCCATGGCAGAATAAAGATATTCTTCCACAACCGGGGAAAGCCGGTGAATTTCATCAATAAAAAGCACTGAATGTTCCTCGAGATTGGTAAGAATACCGGCGAGATCGCCCGGCTTTTCCAGCACAGGTCCCGACGAGGTTTTTAATTTAACACCCATCTCATTTGCGATGATATTTGCCAGGGTGGTTTTCCCCAGTCCCGGGGGACCTGTAAGCAGAACATGATCGAGGCTTTCACCCCTTTTCCGCGCCGCCCCGATAAACACCTTAAGATTATCGGTAATTTTTTTCTGCCCGGTAAAGTCGCCAAACCTGGCCGGTCTCAGCTTTTTTTCAATTTTTTTATCTTCATCCCGCAGACCGGGATCAGTTGTTTTTGATCTCATATATCAGATAGTTGCCACTTTAATTTTTTTATCTTTTTTCAAAATAATATAGTCTTTTATATATACCATGCCGATCATAAAAGTAATCATCACCAGCGCGGAAAAAGCTGTGAGAGAGAGACTGAATGAATGAGCTAAATATTTATACAATCCCGGCGACCACGCGCTGCCATATAAAACTATAACATGTACCACATAAATCAGTAAAGTGTTCCTTCCCGCCGCGATAATAATTTTTGGAGTCTGCCTTAACCGGTTTGCCATATAACTTACTACCCCTGAGAATAGCAGCACAACTCCCAGTCTTTGTAAAAATAGTGGTATATGATATAAAGGTTTGATTTCAAACCCGCTATTGAAAAATACAACTGATGATAATAACATCAGAAAACCGAAAATTGTAATATACCGGATAAAACGCTGAGTTTTCTGAATATCTTTATAATTCGCGATTATATTGCCGAGGAAAGCGCCTGCGAGGCAATATGCCGACCAGGGAAACAAAGGGAAATATGATCCACCCGAACTTGTAAAATATGCCGCGACCGGAGCCGGAAGGTAACTCAGCCACCCCGCTGTTACAATAAAAGGAGTTACAGCGAGTATAGTTAAGGCAGACACAGCATAAAACCACCTGCTTTCTATTTTAAATAAATCGGCAAGAAGCCTTAAAAGCACAATAAATAAAATCCCGAAACCGATAAGGTGTAGAGCGTCGACCGCGTAAAATATCTGCCAGCCCCGCTCACTTACATGGCTGAAATAAATTATCCGGTGAGAAGGATAACGAAGCAGATAACCAAGTCCCACCAGAAGGAAAAACCTTTTTATTCCCTTTACAAGTCTTTTATTTTCAAAAAACCGGCTTTTGTTTTTATTCAACAAATAACTGAACACAGCTCCCGATATAAACATAAACATCGGAGCGGTATATCCCCTGACAGCATGCCATATATCATAAAAAAGATAATCGGATGACCTGAACTGGTCCCCGAGAAGGGTATCCACAGTATGCCCCTCAACCATCATCAACACAGCGACAGCCCGCATGATGTCGAGAAATATAATTCGTTCTTTTGTAGTATTCTGCATAGATTGATTTAATAATAACTTACTAAAATAATTAAAACAAAGTTGAGATAAAAATATCCATCCCCCCCTCCTAAATAATCGTAAACGTAAACTGGCAAGCCAGAGATAATGAGGAATTACGAATTACGAATTAGGAATTAGGAATTGACTTTCCCCAAGTGTTACCAATTACTTGTCATTCCGGTTTTTTGCGTCCTTTGCGAAAAGACCGGAATCTAATGCCGATTTTTACTGCCAATTAGTAATAATTTTGCAATTTTGCGTAGAATTTAACTGCTTACGGAGTAATCATCGACTGGTAAGCCAGAGATAATGAGGAATTACGAATTACGAATTAGGAATTGGCTTTCCCCAAGTGTTACCAATTACTTGTCATTCCGGTTTTTTGCGTCCTTTGCAAAAAGACCGGAATCTAATGCCGATTTTTACTGCCAATTAGTAATAATTTTGCCATTTTGCGTAGAATTTAACTGCTTACGGAGTAATCATCGACTGGTAAGCCAGAGATAATGAGGAATTACGAATTACGAATTAGGAATTGACTTTCCCCAGGTATTACCAATTAATTGTCATTCCGGTTTTTTGCGTCCTTTGCAAAAAGACCGGAATCTAATGCCAAATTTTACTGGCAATCAGATAAAAACTTTTCCATTTTGCGTAGAATTTAACTCCTTATGGAATAATCGTAATCATAAACTGGCAGAGCCAGAGACAATGAGGAATTACGAATTAGGAATTGACTTTCCCCAGGAATATATTTTTTGAATCGAATCTGCTTTGGAGAAGCAGCATTATTGCGGAACGTCCCTATGGGGTAGTAAAGAATAAAAAATTTAGTAATATCCCTGTAGGGGATCAACAGAGCTAAACTAAGAAAAAACTACAATCCGAATTGTTGCCAAAAATTTTGCCATTTTGCGTAGAATTTGACTCCTTATGGAGTAATCATAAACTGGCAAGCCAGAAGCAATGAGGAATGACGAATGACGAATTGGTTTTCTCAGGAATATTTTTTTGAATCAGATCTGCTTTGGAAAAGCAGCATTATTGCGGAACGTCCCCATGGGGTAGTAAAGAACAAAAAAATTTAGTAAGATCCCTGTAGGGGATCAACAGAGCTAAGCTAAGGAAAAACTACAATCCGAATTGTTGCCAAAAATTTTGCCTTTTTGTGTAGAATTTGACTCCTTATGGAATAATCGTAATCATAAACTGGCGAGCCAGAAACAATGAACCTGTCCGGTAGCTGAGCGGAGTCGAAGCTACCGCCGCTGGTTTCGACTCCGCTCAATCTCCGGCTGGGTTAATGTAAAATTTTGCCATTTCGCGTAGAATTTGACTCCTTACAGACTAATCTTAATCCCACCCCCTAATGAGAAATGAACAACCTCTACGTTGTCACCAACCCCGGCGATCATACTCCTACTCTTACTCTGATTTTTTAATGCCGATACCGAAAACTCAAAAGGCAATAAGGTTGATTCTTTGGGATGGGAATACTATGCTACTAAGGTTAAAAACAAAGAATAAGGTTTATTTTTCTTTGCGCATCAGCATCTTGGTGTGAGACAAAACCGATTTGGATTTCGATGGAAAGATTGACCTGTTGAATAAGGTTAATAAGGTTTTATTTTTGTATGTGATTATCTCTGCTACTAAGGTTAAAAAATCAAAGAATAAGGTTTCTTTTTGAGTTTTTTTGTGGGATTTGGTGTTTTGGTGATTTAGTGGCTTGTTTTTAGCAAGACTTTTACTCTTCAAATTATTTTATTATTTAAATTTTTAATTGTTCATTATTAATTGCATTTTTACCATTTTGCGTAGAATTTAACTTCTTACGGAATAATCATGCCCGCAAGGAAATACAAAATGGATTATCTCACCGCCGTTTCACAATCCGCTTGTCATACTCTTACTCATACTCCTACTCTGATTCTTTAATACCGATACCGAAAAATAATCATGCATCATTTAATCATGGTTCATTCATTTTTTCTGCGTAAAACTGTTGTAGACTTTTCCACCTGTTGAATAAGGTTAATAAGGTTTAGTTTGGAGGGTGAGCATATCTGCTACAAAGGTTAAAAATCAAGGATAAAGCCTCATTTCATTCCTCATTCTTAATTCCCAATTCCCAATTCCCAATTCCTAATTCCCAATTCCTAATTCCTAATTCCTAATTCCTAATTCCTAATTATTCTTCACTTCTGAACAGATATCCTGAAAATCAGCGAAACTCTTTGCTGCCGGTTTTAAAGAATAATTGTTTTTTTAATAATATTTTTTTATCTATAAAAATTGATTAAACCTGACTAATGGAAAATCTCAAAAACATATTACTCCTGCTTCGGGAATCACTTTCAATTGATGATTGTATACTTATCAGAGATGATGAGAACAATGCCAGGTATATTGCCTCCGCAATTATGGGGAAGGAAAAATTATTAAGCGAAATTCCTCAAAAAAACATTGATAATATTACCGCGATTTTCCCCGGTAAAAAATCACATACCGAAAAAATAGAAACGAAAGCCGGCAAAGATTTTTTCCTTATCCTGGCAGGACTTGACATAGCCCGGACTTCTGAAGTTCAGAAAGAGCTGTTGAAGTCATCTGTCGAAATGATCACATCCCAGCTTCAAGCCGAATGTGGCGGAAACCTTTCCCAGATTACATCCAAAATAAGCGATCCGGTTTTACTCTTCAATAAACTTACCGGCAGAATTCTGGTAAATTCCCTCTTTACAAGTATCATTGAAGAAAGATACCATATGCAGCCGGGGGAAATAATAATATCCGAATTCGGGGAAGAAAGAAAACTTGCCGATTTTCTTGAAGAATCGGCAGACAAAGGTGAAGGAACGGTTGAGCTTTCACTGCCACAATCGGGTGAAAAATTCAGAGTGACAATTGAAGAACTCAACCCCGGTTTATTTCTTTTTACTCTGCATGACAAACTTAAAATCCAGGAAGCGGAGGCAAAATTAATTGAGGCAATGGCTAATATTGATTCGGTTCTTTATTCCGTTAACGGTGATGGAAGTAAATACCATTTTGTAACAGATTCTGTAAAAAAAATATTTGGTTACAGCCCCGAGGAATTTTATAGCGACCGTTACACAATACTGAGAAGAATTGAAAAAGATGACCTTCCGCTCTTCCGTAATTTTTTAAAAGAGATTCGGGAAGGTAATGAAGCGGTCGCGGAATATAAGATCAGGAATAAACATGGTGAGAAAAGAATAATAAGGCATTCGGCAAATCCTGTAGCGCAGAATGGTTCGATTCATAGAATTGTCGGGGTGATAACTGATATTACAAAAGAACGTGAACTTCATAAAAAGCTGGAAAAATCGGAAAAAAACCTGCGCGATCTCTTCGAAAACGCGGGAGACCTGATTTTTTACCTCGACAGCCATTATAAAATAATAATGATTAACCAGACCGGCGCCGAACAATTGGAATACCCGGCAGAGGAACTTTCCGGGCTTCCGATTGAGGAGCTGATTGAACCCGGAGTGAGAACAAGATTCAGGAAGTTTATAAGTTCGGGGAAAATACCGGGAAAAATAGAAACACTTATTTTAGGAAGCGATAAAAAGCCGAGAAATTTTGAAATTCAATTAATACCGGTTGATCCCAAATTTGGAATAAAAGGTGTTCTGGGAGTTGGAAGAGATATTACAGTCAGGGTAAAAACCAGAAAAAAACTTGTAGAAATAAACAAAAAACTTCAGCTTGAAAGAAATAAGGTTAAAGACCAGATTAGTCTGCTTGAAGAAATTAACCAGTTAAAAAATGAATTTATTGAGAATATTTCACATGAAATCCGCACCCCGCTGGCTTCTATCGTGGGATTTGCCGAAACAATAGATTCCGACCGTAATCTTACCTATGAACTGATCTACGAGTTCAATAAAATTATTCTTGAAGAAGGAAGAAGGTTAAATAAAAAACTTGAAGAGCTAATGGATTTTTCGAAATTCCGCGATAATGATGAGATTCTTTTCAGAAAAGAATTTGATCTGACATTTACCTTGTGGGAATCGATCAAAAAAATTCAGGTTTTGCTGAAAAGGAAAAATATTGATCTTCGAACTGAAATACCCGATATTTCTCTGATAATCCGGGGTGAAAGCCGTAAGATGGAATCAGCCCTTCTATCCTGCCTGAAAAACGCTATATCGGACACGGAAGAGGATTCTGAGATAAATATCAGGCTTACAAGTTTTCTCAAGGAGGCCGACCTGATTATCGAATACATCCCGGCAGAAAATAATAAATCGATCGAAGCTGATTTGGAAGAGGCAGGAAAAATCATTGAAAAACACAGGGGATTTGTGTTATTGCGAAAAGCTCCGAACGATAAACGTATGATTGTTATAAGGATACCAAAGAAGTTATAGTATTTATGAATATTTTTGGATAAATTACAATATAGATTAAACTAATTGCTTTGTAAATTAAATTTAATTATATGGAAATATTAGAAGAAAGGTTTGGAAAAATACTTGTCGAGGTAGTTAATTCGGACCGCGCCACACTGAATGAAGCAGCGAGATTCAAACCAACAATAAACCAGAGAATTGATGAAGGCTTCAGGTACTTTATTATTGATCTTTCTGATTGCGATTTTATCGATTCGACATTCCTTGGAGTGCTGGTGCACAGCCTCAAAAGGATTAGAAGAAGAGAAGGACAGATGAGGCTTATCGGGTTCAAACCACCTGTAAAATCAATGTTTGAACTAACTAGAATGGATAAGGTGTTTAAAATTCATGAGACAGTAGAAGAAGCGTTAAGTCAGATACAAAACGAAGAAAATATATGAATTTACCCGGAACTGAAAGAAAAAGCAGGATACTCCTTGTTGAGGATGAAAAAAATATTGCTTTTCTTTTTAAATATAATATCACAAAAGCAGGTTATGAATGCCAGGTGGGATCAAACGGGATTGAAGGACTTGAGCTGGCAAAAACACTTCAGCCCGATTTGATAATAAGTGATATTATGATGCCTGAAATGGATGGTTTTGAATTCAGGAAACAAGTTCTGGAAGATCCCGAAATCAGGTCTATTCCTTTTGTTTTTTTAACCGCGAAAGGGGAAGAGGAAGATGTGCTTAAAGGATATGATTTTGAAATTGAGGATTACATAATCAAAACAGCGAGCACAAAAGTAATTATAGCGAAAATAAATTCAATCCTCAGCAGTCTCCAAAAAGAAAGAGTCCGGGCGGCCACCGAGCTGAATAAAGCCGCCGACACAATGGTTTCCGCCCTGGTTCCCGAAAGCTCACCCGAGTTTTCCGGCTTCAGTCTCAGGCACTGGAACGTTCCCTTCCATAACATCCCCGGTGGTGATTTTATCGATTATATCGAAATAGGGGATAATCATCTCGCTGTTATTCTTGGCGATGTAATGGGTAAAAAATGGGGAGCCTGGTATTTTGCCGTCGCTTATGCCGGATATGTAAGAAGCGCTGTAAGAATGGCCCTCGGAAACACCGAGAAACTTCTTCCATCCGAAATTCTGAAGGCTGTTAATGAATCTGTTTATCATGATGAAAGAATAGCTGAAGTATTTGTAACACTTTCGGTTATTATTCTTGATAAAAAAGAGCACAAAGTTTTTTACAGCGGGGCGGGCGATCTGCCGCTGCTCCATAAAAGCTCCTCAACTGAAAAAATTCTTTCAAAAGGCGCCCTGCTCGGACTGGACAGCAGATGTGAATTTGAAGATATTTTAATTGATCTTAAAAAGGATGAATTAATTATTGCTCTTACAGATGGAATTATTGAATCCCGCGGCACAGACAAAAAAGAATTATTCGGGCTGGAAAGATTGATTAAGCTTATTGATGGTTCACAGCCACATGAAGATATCATCGAAGTTGTCCGGAACAAGTTTATGGAATTTACCGGAGGCAACTTCGAAGATGATGTAACCCTTCTGGTTATTCAGGGTCTTCAAACTTAAGGAAAGACCTGCGCAAGTATTCAAAATATTCCTTTGACATAGTTACCTGCCTGAAAAGATCCCTGATGATATCGCTATCGACTTTCCTGAAATCTTCTTCGCGGGGAGTAATGAGCACTCCGCCAAGATCAACTGAAGCGGGACTCAGCAATATTTGTTTTTCCCCTTCGGCAAAATAAAAATCGGGACGGTGTTTTCCACGGGGAAAGATAATTACTCTCCACCTGTCATTTTTATAAACCGCGTAAATATTCATCATCGGTTCGGGAGATGTTTTATCGAGCCTGACAAAACCATTATAAAACACCTGAAAAGCTCTTTTCACACAGTTTTTATCTGCCGATTCTATCGCGATAAACTTTCTGAGGTACTGATCTGTAGCGTAAATGTTGGTCTTTTTCCCCGCGAATAAAACTTCACCCGACATATTGATTACATCTTCAAACTCTTCATCTATTGGCATAAATCCACTGTTGCCAGCCTGAAAATGCATATGATCGGGAGCGGAAGCTCCGCAGCGGGGGCCGTTATATATTAACACAAACTCCCCGCCGGCCGATTTCGCGAGATCGAGCATATCGCCAAAATTTGCCGAAATTGTCTGAACTATGTGTCCTGTTTTGGGAATGGTATAATGCCGCGGAAAAATGGGATATGGATTTACCAGAATCAGGTAATCATTGCCATAAATAAGTCCCCTCTGTTCCTGAGGAAGGTTGGCAGTGCATAAAAAACATTTCCGGTTCCTGATCGATTCTTTGTCAACTTTGGCGGTTGTTGATTTTATTCTTGCAGGATTAAACTGGACTTTCACTTCGAACTGGTCGAAACTAAATGACTTCACCTCACTTTTTTCAAGATCAGAATAATTATCCCGGCAAAGGGTCCAGCTTTCCTGCTGATGAAAATAGAGCGCGTTCATCTTGTCGGAAAGCCTGTTGCCCGGGAAAAAACCGGAGAGTTCGGAACCGCTTACTACAACTCTGTCAAGCATTCTTTTTGTTTTTCCTCTCTCTTGCGAGTAATTCTATTGTCCTTACCCTGTCTTTATACAGATTGTTGTTATTCAGTTTAACAACATCAAGAGCGGCGTCTGAATTGCCGTCCCATCTTCTGCATAGATAAATCGGCTCATAAATTCTCCCTATCTGGTAATTTCGGGATATCTTCAAACCAAGCGCGTAATCTTCTCCATAACTAACGTTGGGAATTTTATTTTCCCTTAAAACCGGAGTATAAAATGCCCGCGGGGCGCCAAGACCATTTATTCTCAGGGCATTATTTCTGCCATTTTCAGGTGTCCATTCCCTGTGGTCTATAAGGCCGGGTGGAATTTCATTCAGTTCAAAATCGGTGAGCTTATAAGAACCCACTATCATCGCGCATTTTTCTTCCCTGAATTTTTCAACCACTTTGGAAATTGTATCTTCATTATAATATATGTCATCACTATCGAGCTGAACAGAGTACTTGCCACATTTATCGTGATGGACCGCTTCATTCCAGCAGCCTCCTATCTGAAGATCGGTTCTTTCAGGGATAATGTGAATAACTCTTTCATCTTTTTCAGCTATGGCTTTTATTTTTTCTGTCGTCCCGTCATCTGAGTGATTATCTACAACAATAAGATTAAATGGAAATGAGGTTTTTTGTTTTAATACCGATTCCATCGCGTCAGTTATTGTTTTCACCCTGTTTTTTACAGGAATGATAACTGAAGCCTCAAATTTAAAACCGTTATTATTATCCTTTACCAGATCAAATTTCGGCTCAAGATAAGCCCCGATATCTTTCAGATGATCTGTTACGGCCTCTTCCATCTCAATCTGTACTTTTCGGTTGGCCGGGTTGACATAATCAAAAAGTTTTTCACCCGATTTTCTTTTATCCGATTCCCTGTAAGTATATAAGTACTCCGGCAGCCGGAACAGTTGGTATTTCTGCGAGATTTTAAGACGCAGGTCATATAATCCGGCAAAATCAAATTTATCACTGGTCCTCGAAGCGGCTTCTTTAAGCGCCTTAGTATCGAGAAAAATCATTTTACCAAAATTAAAATCATCTCTAAGGCTTCCCCGCTGGTAATCTATCACCGGATGTCTTTTTACATTTTCGCCCGAGGCTTCATAAAAATCGGAATATATCCATCCGGCGCCTGTATCCTCAGCGGTTTCGACAAACCTTTCAAGAGCAAATTTGCCCGGTATAAGTTCATCTGTGGTGGTGATCAATAATGAATAAGCTGTATCGGCACATTCCGCTGCTTTTTTTATTCCCCCGGCAGCAAACAGATTTGAGTCGGAAATCACCTTACATTTCCCCCCCCCGACTTCTTCAACTTTTTCAGAAAATAAACATATTTTTTCAACTAATACTTCATCCGACAGACTTTTAATCAGTTTCAGGTTATCTTCATCACCTGTATACCGCAAAAAAGCTGTTATTGTTTTTTGCATCGCTTCTCCGGTTTGCTTTTCTTCTGTTACGACTATTATCCTCGCTAAAAATTTCTTCCGCTCCCGGCGGAATTTAAAAACTAATTCATACCCCGACTACTCGGAATATACAGACATACTACATACTTCATAGTCAGGAGAGCGTACCACCCGACATCGCCGGACGCATGTTTTTCGCTGAAACATTATATCCGGACTAACATAAAAGATATACCTGTTCTGTTTTCAGTAAAATATTTTGTTTTAAAAACCGAAAACAATCTGTTAATGAAATTTAATGTTTTTAATGGAATTATAAAAATTTGAGGCAAAAGGTTTTACGCGGATATTGTTAATTAGCGACTATTCTTTTTCCTCTATTTTTTTTATTTTCACAATAAAATATTATTCCGATAGGTAATTTTTAAAACTCAGGGAAAACCGATGAAATATCTCTTAATCAGTATTTTTTTATTTATGGCCTACTGTGCCCTGTTCGCGCAGGATAAAGGGAAAATAATTATATATAAAAATGAGTTCTATGACAGCATCAAAGTTGTTTCACCCCTTGAAGGAGACAAACCGAGGGAAAAGAAAAAAATACTCAGAGCCGATTTTGCTGAAAGAAATATTCCTCAAAGTGTCGATGAATTTGAATCAGTATGGCACACCCCTCCGCTATCCCAGGGAAGAACCAATACCTGTTGGGCATTCGCTACAACATCTTTCCTGGAATCGGAAATAAAAAGAGAAACCGGACTCGAAATTAAACTGAGCGAGGTTTTTACCGTTTATCATGAGTACCTCGAAAAAGCATGCAGGTATATTGATAAAAGAGGTGATTCAAGATTTGCCGAAGGCTCCCTCTCTCCTGTTGTTCTTGAAGTATGGGATAAATATGGAGCTGTTCCCGAAGAGGTATACCCCGGCAAACCGGACAGCGTTTTATTCCATAATCATAATATCCTCTTTGATGAGCTTAAAGAGCTGATGCGGAATGTAAAGGAAGAAAACCTATGGAATAAAAATGCTGTGCTGAACAACATGAAAGTGATCCTCGACCGGCGCCTGGGAAAACCTCCTGAAAATTTCACCTGGAAGGGAAAAACCTATACTCCCCTTGAGTTTACAAAGAAGGCGCTTAAATTTGATAAAAATAATTATATCAGCATTACATCAATGCTGAATGAAGATTACGGAAAATTTATTCAGCTTCAGGTTCCCGATAACTGGTGGAAAGGGAAAAACTATTACAACGTTTCCCTCGATAATTTTATAAAAATATTGAGGTCTTCGGTAAAAGGAGGTTATTCCCTCTGCCTTGATGGCGATGTGGGGGAATCAGGCATTGATGGTTATATGGACGCCGCCATAATTCCTACTTATGATATCCCCCCGGAATATATTGACGCGAAAGCCCGTTACTTCCGGTTCAATAATGAATCAACGTCGGATGACCATCTTATCCATTGCCTCGGAATAACCGAAAACAGCGATGGTTACTGGTACCTGATAAAAGATTCCGGCTCTAACGGATTCAACGGAAAACATAAAGGGTATTACTTTTATCATGAAGATTATATAAAACTTAAAATGCTCTTTTTCCTCGTCAATAAAAACGCGGTGAAGGATATTCTCCCGGGAATAAATTGATTACTGCCTGTTAATTCTTATATTTTTATTACGGACCACTATGGACTTAATCTAAAGGTTACTAACTCATAAAATCTTTATCGAAAAACTCTACGGTTCAGGGAAACTTAAATAATGGGAAAGGAAACTGATAAGCCGGAGTGTGCAAATGGGACTCGATCTGAATAAGTACCTTATTTCGAGTGAAACAAAAATATTCGAAAAACCGGAAAGAATAATTGAGATATCAGAAAAAATCATCGGTAACGAATTTTTATTAAAAGCAATTATGGAAAATGAATGTTGTTTTTATTTGGATTCCCAATTGATTAGAAGCAATATTTTTTACTTTAAAGGAAGAGTTCTTAAATCTTCTATTAAAAATTGGCAATCAGAAAATATTGAGGTATATGTTTTATATTTTGATGGTGATATAAATAAGATTAAACATATTTCAGATTCCCGGATTGTTTCATGGGCATTCGTTATTGATGAAAAAATGAAAAGGTTAATTGATAAAAAAGGCTATGGAGCCCTTTATCAATAATGTATTTTTTGAAACATCTCTGAAACGCTGGAGGATAAATCCCTCAATATTATAATTTTTTTCTTTTTCGATAATTCTTTAAGATTTTGTACCCATAATTTTATTGAAGGAACCGAACCGTAAAAGCCGGCTTTTCTAGTTACCAGTTTAACATCAACAGCGGAGAGTGTAAGAACAATTTTAATTTGGAGCAGATTTAATGAAAACAATACTGAATGAAGGTGATATTGTGGATGTTGCGGTAAAACGAAAAGAAGTTTACGGCCTCTTTTGCCAGTTTCATGAATATGAAATCTTGGTAATGTTAATTGGTATATCCTGGATCCCATCATTCAATAGTTGTAAACAGGTCGCTGATATTGGTGATATATTAAGAATTAAAATTCTTAGCGCTGACATTAGTAATAATAGGATTTTCGGATCAATCAAACAATTGTATCCCGAAAATAATCCCTGGGATGGAAGCTGGAATATTCACGAAGGGATGACAATCCGGGCAAAAGTAAAACGGCACGTAAAAAAAGCGGATAGATGCGAAGACAAGCCGGGTTACTTTGTTGAACTGAGACCCGGCTCATACGCGATGCTCTGTGACTCAGGAAAGGATTTAAGGATCAACACACTCATCAATGTTATTATAACCAAAATTGACCTCAATAAGCGAGCTGTTGAAATAGAATTAGCAGAAAAATAGACTCGCATAATCGGTTAATCGGCGCTTGATTGGCTCTCACTAAATTCATTTAATTTTCTATTGAAATTTCCCGCGACAATGAATAAAGATGAAAGATTCACAAAACCATTTATAGTTGGAGGTATTTCGAAAAATATCATTTTATAATGTGGTTGGAAAACCGGGGACTCTATACTGATTGAAAACAAATGTTATATCATACCGGAGAATGAGATTTTATGAAATATTATTTAAACTACCTGCCGGGAGCGGGAGAATAAAATGGAAAGGTTCACATTCCGCCTTAAATTCAGAACTCCTGATCCCGGTAATAAAAAACAATAACCACAGGGGTTAATTCGCAAAATGAAAACGAAGGAAATTTGATATGAAAACAACTTGGGCAGATATCTCTTTATCTTATAGAATAATATTTAGGACCAATACATCAGCATTTTATTAATTTCAAAAATATTATAATTTAAACGCCTTTTTGTGCATCTCCTACAGAGATGTTTCCCAAGTTGTCTATTATATTCTACCCCAGGGGGACGTTCCGCACTAATTACTGCCTCTACAAGGCAAATGCAATAAAAAGAACCTTGTATAGGTTCCAATTATTGTAGAAAATTGTTAAAACCATAAGACAAAATCCTTGTAGAGGATTCACAAACCACACTGGATAATCAAATACCTTTAGACATCCCTAATATATCCAGATCAATAGAATTTTAAATTTTCAACACATTATTTATGGTTAAATAAAGGCTTTGTCACGTAATAGATGGATAACAACCTTTTAGAGTATTTTCCAAAATTTCCACGATTTCATTTTGAGAGAGGTAAGGAGTTCTGAATTTTATAAGCATAGATAATTGTCTGGAATTTTTATTGAAAAGCAAATTTTATAATAATTTAAGCGCGAATCTTTTTTATAATCTTTTTATTGTTTTATTTTTGTTTTTAACGGTATCACTTTATATAGAAAAAACAGAGCTGAAGAAGCAATTAAAGTCAGGCGAAATTTATCGGAGAGGAAAAAAAGAATTTATAATATTGTGACAATTCTGCACATTATTTTCACAATATCTTTGGTAATATTTTCGTTTAATCTTGATTAGCTTCACGAACAAAAAAAACTCAAGATCCACGAATCAAGAATTCCGCGGACTCCTTTCGGAGATAAATAAGTCAATCACTCTTTTTATTTTTGAGGTGGGGAATAATATGGCCCCAGTCACTTATCAGTAATTCAGTGGGACGATTGTAACTCTGGAAACAGTTATTTTTACGGAACCACCTTTGATATAACAATAACTTTCGCTTTTAATTCAGTTCTAAAGTCCCCCGTGTTCCAATAGTCCCATGGATATCAAATTTTCATTCCGGGGAATTTTCATGCAATTTTTTATAAGGTAATAATGGATGTCGTCTCCTCTGCCGCTAAGGTCAAAAACCACCTGAAAGGTTAATTCCGTAACCGGATTTCTTAATTACTCATTGCCCTGATTGACACAAAACAAATAAAAATCTACGCCCCTTTCTTAAGCAGCGTTATTTTTACCGGTTCATCCGCCTTTTCGGCCGGCAGGGAAAGAAGTGAAAAATCGCGCCCGAACATTTTGCCGAGGAATGTGAACAAAGTGGAATTAATGTAAACAAATTCTCTGTAAAGGCCGTTTTCCAGCCCATCTGTTATAACTTCCATCATCATTTGGGAATCGGGAGTCAATTCATTTTCCGCGGATATGGTGTCAAATCTTTTGAACAATGTATTCAGCGATTTAAGAGGGGACGCGTTAATCAGCCCTCCAAACTGCAGGTTCGCCAGTTCCACCTGCATCAGACCTGAGGCGTGAGTTCCGAGAGGACTGTTTTCCTGGGTATAATAGACAGTATAATCGAGAACGCGGTTCTTCAGCACACGGGGAATATCGACATAAACCTTAAAACGCAAATTGGAAATAATAAAATCGAGAAAAATCTTTTCTCTCGTATCTTTCCTGAGTTCTTTAATAATCCAGTGAGCCCTGGTAAGATATAAACCGGCTGAAGAAAGGTCATTTGAATCCCTCACGCCGCCGACAAAATTCTGCCCTGCCAGATACTTTTCAGCATCGGAAGATCTTCTTTTTTGCGATCCCTTATATTCCTTTGTGGTCGATATGTTGGCTATCCTGTTTAACATGGCTTCTTTCCCAAATCTATTATCGGAAGTTTGAGAGAAATGTTAAACAGTAACCGAATAAAATAGAAATAAGCCGTTATCTCAGCTTAATCATCCGGTTATCTTTGGTATATTCGGTCATTTCAGGTTTATCCAGCCTTACGAGATCGGAGGTCAGGTTTTTGATCCGGTCAACTGCCATTTGAATAAGCTCAAAATCCTCCTCCACCTTCTTTTTTTCATCGGGCGACAGATCATCCTGTACATTTTTAAGAGAGGCAACCAGACTGCTAAGGGGATTATTAATTTCATGCCCGATAGTGCATGCCATCTCAACAATCGCCTTGGAATGTTCAATTTCCTTTAATTCCGCCTGAAGCCTGTTAATTCTTACTCCCGATCTGATTCTGGCGAGCAGTTCTTCATTTTCCACCGGTTTGACCAGGTAATCATCAGCGCCCACATCCAGTCCCTTAACCCGGTCGCTTACAGCCACCCTCGCTGTAAGAATAATAAAATATATAAGTTTATACTCCTCATTGCTTTTAAGAATATTGCAAAGCTCTATTCCATCCATAACAGGCATGGTCCAGTCAGCCACAATAACATGAGGAATAAAATTTTCAATAATCAGGAGGGCCTCTTCACCATTAACGGCAGTTTTTACTTCATACCCGTTTTTAGTAAGGAGCCTTTCGAGAAGATAACTTGTATCAGGTTCATCTTCAACAACAAGTATTTTATCTTTTTCATCCATATCAGCCATCACTCTTCTGATCCATCATCTCTTTGATACTTCTTACAAACTTGTCGTAATCGACAATCGGTTTGGTCATATATTTATCAGCTTTGCTGTTTTCCACAAGCTCATATTCGTTATTATAAAAATTATAAGATGTGATCAGAAGCACCGGAATATTTTTTAATTTTTCATCATTTTTAATAAGACCGCAAATTTTTATTCCATCTGTTTTTTCGCCGTTTAGAAAAGTGGCGGTAAGGTTAACATCAAGAATTACAAGCCCGATATCTTCAGTATATAAAATAGTCATAAGCTTATCGCCGTCATCTTCCATGACGTATTCAATTCCGGCGCGGTTAAAAATCAACCGGTAGAATTCTTTTGTAAATGAATCATCTTCAACAATTAAAATCTTATTCATTTTATTTTGTATATTTTACAATAATGCTGATTCTTCTGTTAACTACGTTGAACGGATCTTTGGCATCCCTGAGTTTATTATCGGCATAACCTCTTATTTCACTGATCTGCTCAATATCCAGTCCTCCCGCGGTAAGCGCGCGGCGGGCTGAATTAGCCCTTTCGGCGCTAAGTTCAAAATTAGTATATCCCCTGATACCTTTAAACGGACGGGAATCGGTATGTCCTTCAACAACAACTTTGTTAGGCAGACCGGCAAGCTGCTTTCCTATCTGAGATAAAATCTGTGATCCGCGTGAACTCATCGAAGAGCTGCCAACATCAAAGAAAATATCATCCGAAGCCTCAATCATTTCAACCCGCAGACCTTCATCAACTATTTCAACTTTCACCTGGTCGAGGAGATTTTTAAATTCCACCTTCTGCGAGAGTTCATCCATTATCTGTTCACCCATAGCTTCAAGCTGCGCTCTTTCCATTTCCTGAAATGAGCTTCCCTCCTTGATAAAATCCTCCTTTATAACTCCGGTCGATTTTCCATCCAGCAGACCGGTTCCTTTTGTTGAAAATCCCAGGGGGTCCTTAAAATAACCGGCCACAGCTTCCTTCACCTCTTCACTCTGCCCCAGAATCCAGAGCACAATAAAGAGGGCCATCATTGCCGTAACAAAATCGGCATAGGCAACCTTCCAGGCTCCGCCGTGATGTCCGTGACCACCCTGAACCTTCTTGACTATAATGGGAGGAGCATCGTTTCCTTCAGACATAAATTATTTACCCCTTATATGATTTTCCAGTTCCGAAAAAGTCGGCCTTACTTCCGAAAAGATTGTTCGGCGGGCAATTTCAACCGCGATAATAGGAGGATTTCCTTTGGCGTAGGCGACAATACATGCTTTAATTGTCTGCAGATATCTCACCTTTCCTTCCGAAAGATGCTCAATATTAGCCGCTATCGGTCCTACAAAACCATAAGACAAAAGCACGCCGAGAAATGTTCCTACAAGAGCAGCCGCCACATGATGACCGACCGCCTCGGCCCCGTCATTAATATGGGACATCGTAACGATAATACCAAGCACCGCGGCCACAATTCCAAGACCGGGCAAAGCGTCGCCAACTTTGTTGATAGCCGCCGAAATTGGTCGGAGTTCATGATCGAGGGTTTCAATCTCATTATCGATAAGATTTTCCAGCTCATGCGGAGGCACACCTCCCGAAAGCATCACTTTAAGGGTATCGCAGAAAAAACTTACCGCGATCTTATTATGCAGAAACTTTTTATTCGTCGAAAGAATAGAGCTGCTTTCAGGCGTTTCCACATGCGACTCTATCGCCAGAAGGCCATCCCTCTGGGCAACAAGGAACAGATCATTAAACGATTTAAGCAGATCGAGATAATCCTGCTTTGAATATTCCTTGTGGGATAGGATTTCGATGATAGCGCTTATCATTTTTTTAATCATCGAAATGGGAACTGAAATAAGAAGACTTCCTATCGCCGCTCCGCCAATGGTAACAAACTCCGAAACCTGAATCAGCAATACCAGGTTTCCCCCGGCCATGGTAAAACCTATCACCACGCCGGCAATTACGACCACAATACCAACAATAACTAGCATAGTTTATCTTTTGTTAATTAAACTGATTCTTCTACAGCGTTAAATATTTCGTTGCACTTAATTTTAATATAATCCCAGTTAATACTTTCTTTCATCAGGTTCTGCTCAATATCATTACATATAAGACCCAGCACCGGAAAACCGGCTGAGGCTCCGGTACCTTTGAGCTCATGAACAACTGTTTTCAGTATTTCGCGATTACGTTTATTAAGTGACTCAATAATAATGTTTTTTTTCATCGGAAAGCTTTTAACGAAAAACTTGCGCAGTTCCCGTTTTATCTCATCCCGGGTGTTCCCCGAAAATATACTTTCCACATCCGATTCTTTAATAAAGTTCTCCCCAAGAATCTCGGAAATCTCTTTAAACAACTTCTTATGGTCAAGAGGCTTCGAAATAACTTTGTCGGCTCCTGCTTCAATAGCGGCAATCACATTACTTTTAATGGTATTGGCGCTGATTACAATTACAGGGGTCGATTTAATATCATCAAGCATTTTGATCACCTGAAGCATCTTCAGACCATCCAGATTGGGCATCATCAAATCAAGCAATATCAGGGAAGGTTTTAGCTCAATGGCTTTTTTTATTCCTTCCAGACCGTCGCTGCAGGTGGCTACCTCGAGGTCATATTCGCTGAAAAGCTCCCTGATAGAACGCCTGATAATGTCGGAATCATCAACTACCAGTATTTTTTTTCTTTCTTCACTCTGTGCTGTCATCTTTCTTAAGCTTGTTTACTTTAAGTGATTTCAGGGCTTCCGGTTTAATTTCACTGCTGATTGATGCTTCGATAGTGCTCTGTTTAATCTTCTCAAATATTTCGGCCCGGTAAATCTGAACATCCTTTGGAGCTTCTATTCCAATCTTCACCTGGTTGTCGGAGATCGAGAGAACCTTGACACTGATATCGGAGTTGATTTTTATTTCCTGGTCTGTTTTTCTCGTCAGTATCAGCATGTAACACTCAAATTATTCAACAAATAAGTTAAAATACACCGGATATTCTTCTTTGTCAATTATTTTTTGATAACCGGCTTTTTTATCCTGGTTAATATAGACCGGAGCCTTGAGATTAACCGTTACTTTTAAAGGATCGGAGTTTAATGTTACAACCCCGAAAGGTTCATGGTTCTCCACCATGGGATAATTTCCATCAATCATTCTTAAACCAACCAAAGGGAATGCGAGTTCAGGCTGATCGATTGAGTTCAGCCAGTATAAGAGACCTTCTTCTGTACTGAGAAACAGGTACTTTGTGTACTTTTCAAAACCCAGAATCCCTTTTTCGAATGTGATGATTTTGTCGGGCGTAAAGGTGATCTCACCAAATTGTTTGGTTATAATTTTCATATTCCTACTTCTTGATAATTATAATATCTACTCTTCTGTTGCTGGCTCTTCCTTCATTCGTATTATTTGAAGCAATTGGCTTGTATTCGGAATAGCCAACAATTGAAACTTTGTCCGGAGGCAGTTTTTCCTCATTGATCAGGTAATAAGCTGTGTTCAGGGCCCGGTTAACCGAAAGATGCCAGTTGGAGGGATATAAAGAGCTGTTGATAGGAACGTTATCTGTATGCCCTTCAACCCTGATATCATATGGCAGCTCCCTTAAAATATTTGCCAGACCGGTAAGAACAATTCTTGATTCGAGAGTCAAATTCGAGTTTCCGGAAGAAAAAAGTATGTCATCGAGAATCCTGATGGTAATTCCCCGTTCATTCTCTTCAAGTTTTATCGATTGTCCGAAATTATATTCTTCAATAACATCATTGAGATCATTTTTCAATTTTGTCATCGGATTTTCGAAAGGTGAACCTCCTGTTCCCCCGTCAAAGCCGGGAATCTTTCCGCTGCCGCCGAATATATCACCCATCGCCTCGGTCATCTCCTGGTATTTCTCTATGTCGACATTTGATATCGCGTAAAGAATAATAAAGAGACCCAAAAGCAGAGTAATCAGATCGGCATAGGTAATAAGATACCTGTCTTTATCCGATTCTTCGCTGAATATATTTTCTTCTACGTGGAGAGATTCAGAATACGAACCTGGTCCTTCTGAGGCAGCATGCTTACGAGCCTTGCCTTTGTCAAGGAGGGAATTTCGCCTGTTCTTAGAGCCAGAGCCGCTTCCAGAGATATCTCCATCATCCTTTTCTCTTCTAAATGACATTGTTTTAATTTATCACCTATTGGTAACCAAAGTAAATTTGCGGTAAAAACGCCCCATAATGTGGCTATGAAAGCCGAGGCAATATTTCTTATAAGAAGGTTGGGGTCATCCCCGACATTCGTAAGGGTCATAATAAGCCCCATCACAGTGCCGAGAATTCCCATTGTGGGCGCGTATCCACCCATTTTTGTAAAAATAAAAATATTTGAAAAATGCCGGTCCGCCATCGAGCGCATTTCAATATTTGCCAGGGAACGTATTGAGGCTTCATCATTCCCGTCAATAACATAACGGATTATTTTTCTGGTAAATAAATAATCCATTGTGTTCAGATGTTTGTCGACAGCGAGAACCCCGTCCCGCCTTGAAATGATCGAAAGCTCAACCAGATCATTAACAAGTTTTTCGAAATTATACCGGAGCGGGAAATATGCCAGCCTGGCCAGTGTAAATATTTTCATAAACCCATCCAGCCCGAATCCAATAATTGTTGCCGAAAAAGTTCCTCCAAAAACAATCATTATCGGCGCCAGCAGAAAAAGGGCCTTCATTGAACCACCCTCAATAAGAAAAGCGCCGAAAATAGACAAAAGTCCCAGAAACAGTCCGCTAAGTGTGCCTGTTTGTTTCATATCAGATATAATCCATAAGTGATTTGGGAAGAATCATTGATGACATTTTATATGAAAGCTCAAGTATATATTCCTGATTCTGCAAATCGATAAGTGACTTCGCGATATCGGTATCATTTTCCTTTGAAAGAAGGTCCTGGGCAATGACTTCCTGATTTTCCAGAATCAAATCTGTATCGGTAAGTTTATTTATAACCGTACCTTCACGCGCCAGCTTATCCACAACATTTTTACTAAAATCTTCAATTCTCTCAGTTGCCGCGGCATCAGGCTTAATTCCGTTTCTCAGATCATCCCTGATCGAAATCAAGGTATTAAAAATATCGGTCGAGCCATCTATATCTCCAAAAAGCTCCTCTCCGGTAATATTAATTTTCTGGTTGGTAAATTTCGATATTTTGAGGAGATGTTCACCCGAAACATCGCCGGCCTTAAGTTCTATGGCGCTTTCATCGGCAGTGTATCCATAAGGAGGCTGGTTAAAATCTGTTCCGCCAAAAAGAAATTTACCGTCATATTCCGAATTTGCCGCCTGCATTATCGCGTTCAGGGAAGCATCGATCGATTCGGCAAACTGACTCATATTTTCCTGATTAGCCGAGTTATTTACCTGGGTCATCGTAACCAGAACATTGGAAACCTCATCATTTATCGTCTCCATAGCGATAGTTGAATTTTCAGCGAAAGCCAGGCCATTTTCAATATTTCCCCTGTAGGAACTTAATTGCTCAGCCTGCTTGCTCAGCCTCATTAACCTGGATGTTCCCGCCGGATCGTCCGATGGATTCTGAATACGTTTGTTCGTAGCAATTTTTGTCTGCAGCTCCTCAACCCGCGCGCGGCTCTGGCTGATTGTATTCAGATAAGATCGGTTTAACATTACATCAGATACTCTCATAAGCTACACCAAACTTAAAATTGTCTGCATCATCTGATCGGCCACCTTAATAAGCCGGGCCGATGCGTCGTATGAGCGTTGATATTTAATTATATTTGTCATCTCTTCATCGATAGAAACACCTGAAACAGAAGAGCGCTGATTTTCAAGATTTGTTTTAATAAGCTGGGTCGATTCAGCGATCAGGTCGGACTGGGATTTTTCATTTCCCATCCGGCTTATCATCATCGAATAATTTTCATTCAATGTGGCATTATTCAAAATTTTCGCGTCCGCTAAAGCCGCGATCTCCAATGCCATATCTCCATTGCCCGAGCTGCCGTCTGACGATATCGCTATTTTATTCGAATCATCCAGGATAGCCTGGTTTATTATAAGTTCACCGCCCGAATAACCTGTGAAAAAATCCATTCCGGCATCCGGCGGGTCATCCATGGTATATCCTGATCTGTGAATTTCATTTACTTTTTCAGCAAGTGTTGTCGTTACATTATCCAGGCTCTCCATATAAGAAGGGATATGAGTTGAATAGGTCTCAGCGAGAGCCGCGAGTTCTCCCCCGACAAGGGTTACATTCGACTCGCCATTCTGAGTTACAAGAGATAGTTTACCACCAACCTCTTTCACCTCAAACTGAACATATCCGCCCGCGTCGGCAGCGTAAACACCGCCTACCGAAAGAATTGCCGCGTTTTCAGGATCAGTTGTTACGTTAATATTTGCCAGTGTGCTTATATCTTCAAGTATAGCGTCCCTTTTATCAAGCATATCATTAGTCAGATTGCTGTTGGCGCCCTGTGATGATATCTGCACATTAATTTCATTTACCTCTTTAATGTAGGTATTCAGCATTTCAACCTTGCTGTTCATCTCACTGAGAATATCAGATTTAAGTGTGTTCAGATTATCGTTAACACCTTTGATACTCTCAGAAAGTCTTTTCGCGTTATATACCACATTTTCCCTTAACTGGGGTGAATTGGGAGTTACTGAAAGTTCACTCCAGGAATTGAAAAATGAATTCATCATAGTGGATATACCAAGCTCGGAAGGTTCATTAAATACCTGTTCAACCTGGTTGAGAAGGGCTGATTTTTTATCATTGGCCGAGTACTTGTAATTGTTCAGTCTGATTTCATTATCGAGGTATTCATTCCTTACTCTTTCAACCTGATCAATTTTTACTCCCAGGCCCCATTCGACACCCTGGTTAATTCCCTGCTGATCTGTGCTCAGCACTACCCGCTGGCGTGTGTAATCAGGATTTGACGCGTTGGCCACATTATGCGACGTTACATTCATTGCCTGCTGATAAACAGACAGGCTCCTGCGCGATATGTCAAATATTCTGCTGACCGACATTTTATATCTTCTTATCTATTAAGGATCGTTTTTTCATACCAATCACCGAGGTAATTATCTCTTTGATAAATGAACGTGAGCTTTCGATAAGGCCCCTGTTCTTTTCATTTGTCCTGAGGATAAAATGGAGTTTTTCCTTTATTTCCCCGCTGAGCGCGCTCAAAGAACCAAATGATTCCTCATCCATCTTCCCTTCCGCCTGTTCAAGCAAATCGGAAAGCTTAAGAATATTTTTGGGAAGATTATATTTTTCCGAAAGTTTCATCATGTAATCAACACGTTTTCTTCCGGTCTGCTCTATTGCCATCAGAATCTTTTCTTCACTGTGGGTAATGGACTCAAGATTCTGATAATCATTTTCCACCAGCGCTTTCTGCTTAGCGGCAACCAGCTCCTGATATTCATTGAGCTTGGAACTTAGTTCGGTTAATATTTTAATTAATTCTTTTTCAGGCATTTTAACTTTCCAGGAAATTCAGATATCCAAGGACTCGTGTTACATAATTTTGTGTTTCTTTAAAAGGGGGAATACCGTTGTATTTATCTACATTGCCGGGACCGGCGTTATATGCCGAAAGGGCCAGTTTCTTATCACCGTTATATTTTTTCAGCATTTCGGCCAGGTATCTTGTTCCGCCATGAATATTTTCCCGCGGATCCCAGACATTATTAACACCCATATCTGAGGCGGTTGAATCGATTAGCTGCATCAATCCCTTGGCATTCGCTTTTGAAATAGCTTTGGGGTTTGCGGCTGATTCGGTAAAGATCACCGATTTAATCAGGTTTTTGTCGATGCCATATCTTTCGGCGGCTTCTTCTATTATCGGTTCAAATTTTTCTATTCTTCCAAGTGTGCTTCCGCTTGGTTTAATCGCTTTTTCATCTGAAGGTAAATCTGTTTTGCTGCTTTTAATTGGCTGAACAGACTTTGCGGCGTTCATTTCCTTCTGATAATCCTCAAGCCTCTGTCCGGTTATCTTTTCAAAGATAGCGCCGGCGACTCCCATACCGCTGCGTCCTGAAATATGATCGGCCAGTTTGAACTCGAAAAGTGAATTAAAATAATCACTTCCCGGACCGGCATTACCCATCAGCCCGCCGGTTCCTTCAGTCATGCTTTTTAACATCATTGATGTAAGCAGGCTTTCGAAACCTTTTGACGCTTCGGCAATTTTCCCTTTTTCGGCTCCTGAATATCTCGATCCGAAAACTTTTGCCTTGCTGATATGCCTCGAGGGGTCCGATATTTTTAAATTTAACTCTTCCATTATATTATCACCAGTTCTGCTACAAGAGCTCCCGCTTCTTTCAGCGCCTGAAATATCGCTATTATATCCCGCGGTGAAACCTTAAGTGAATTTAATGCTGCCGCCACTTCCTGAATATTCGACGCTCCCTGGATTGCCACAGCTTTTGCCGTATCCTGTTTTGCGTAAGGTATCAGGTTATTAAAAAACTGTGTCGATCCTCCCGAAAATGCTCCGGGCTGACTTATCAGCGGCATTGAACGAACCTGTATATTCAAACTCCCGTGAGAAATTGTGACTGGTTTAATTCTCACATTATGACCTGAAACGACTGTTCCTGTTCTTTCATTCAGAACAACTTTGGCTATTTCATCTGTTTCAACTGTTATTGATTCCAGCTCGGAAAGAAACGCTATCCTCTGATCTTTTCGCGCTGCCGGAATTGTAATCTTTATTTCCGCTGCGTCCGCGGCAATAGCCGTTCCCGGACCAAAGAGTGTGTTTACCGCGCTTGCCACATTATCCGCTGTTGTTATATCGGGGCTTTTAAGAATAACACTGATATCGTCGGTGCGGATATTGGTCGGCAGAGCTTTTTGCAATATACCACCCAGCGGCACTCTTCCGGCCAGTGAATGGTTTTTGCTCACACGCCCGCCCGAGGAGGTGTTTATGTCATAACCGCCTACCGAAACGGGTCCCTGGGCCATGGCATAAACTTCACCTGTGATTCCTGAAAGAGGAGTCATAAGTAATGTTCCGCCCTGAAGGCTTCGCGCGTCGCCGAGTGACGCTACATTTATATCAAACTTGGCGCCTGTCTTCAGGTAATTATCCAATGTGGCTGTCACCATTACAGCAGCGACATTTTTTGTCTTCAGGTCTGTCTGTGAAACTGTGATGCCGAATCTTTTCAGCATACTGGTGACCGACTGAATTGTGAAAGATGACCTGTGGCTGTCGCCGCTTCCTGAAAGACCGACTACCAGGCCATAGCCTATTACCTGTTCCGAACCGGCGTCACTCAGATATGCTATATCCTTTATACGCTGCGCGTTAAGCATCAGCGCGGAAAGATAAAATATGATTGATATATAAATGATCCGTTTCATATCTACACCTAGAATAACCAGTGAAAAAGTTTTGTTAACCATCCCGGATGCTGATAGTTATCGATCAGTCCGTTTCCTTCGAGCACAATCTCCGCTTCCGAAATATTATAGGAAAGAACCGAGTTATCGGCGCGGATATCTGATATCCTCACTATTCCGCTGAGATGTATAAGCTGTTCTTCCCCGTTTATCGATATTTTTCTGCTTCCCCTTATATAGAGGTTTCCATTCGTAAGAACAGAATCTATAGTCGCGCTTATTTTAGTTCTGATCATTCCTGTTGTTTTGGTAGCTCCCGATCCCTGGAATTCATTCGCGCTGTTTAACCCGAGATCGGCGCTCGGCAAAGCGGTGTTATCAAGCATCCCGCTGCCCGAAAATCCTATATCACTCGATCTTCCACCCGATGTCTGCGCATTATTTGAGGCCTGGGACGATTCAACAACTTCAATAGTTATAGCATCTCCTATCCTGAATGCTTTCTGATCGGAAAAAAGAGAACTAAACGCGTTTTGCCTCATATCCTGCGCGCAAAGAGCGCCTCCGATCAAAAATAAAAGTATTAGCTTTTTCATAACTCTACTCTATTATAATTACATTCTTGTTATCAATTACACGCGCCTGAAATATCTTGTTATCCACTGTCCGGACTTTGATTATTTCACCTTCCGCGCCATCTTCTCTCGCGTAAGCTTCCACAGAAACAACTACATTCCCGACATTTGAAAGCGCCGTAATTTTATCCCCGGCCAGAATATCAGGAATTTTTTCAATGTCATAGTTCAGCAAAACCGCGCCGCTTCTTATCATCCTTCGGGCTCTGAATTTCTGAAGGTCTTCACCCTGGGCGACAAAATTTCCGGCATAGTCGGAAACTTCCATAAGTTTTTTATCGAACATCAGATAGTTAAGATCATCTTTTCTATCTATATCGGCATTTGCCACATATACATAATCATAGATATGGAGCCTGACCGTTATGAAGGATGTTCTGCTTCTTGTTTTTGTTTTCTGAATTTTTACCGGCACATAACATAAACTGCCTTTTATCTCAGGATCAAGAAAATCCTGAATTTCAATTTTCAAATAATTGGAGGGAAGCCTGGTAACTTCAAAATCATACCTTTCATGTTCCGCGAGCTTTTCATCAAGGTAGGATTTTATCCGATCATTGAGTGAAGCCTCCGACTGAAAAAATGTTAATATGACAGAAAGTAAAACCAGCATTGTTATTTTCTACCTCTTCAGATTATTTGCCATTGACATCATTTCCTCAACGGTTTTAACCGTTTTGGAATTTATTTCATAAGCCCGCTGCGCCGAAATCATCGAAATCATTTCCTCGACAATCTCAACATTCGAAGTTTCGAGATAACCCTGGTGAATTTCTCCGAATCCTTCCGAACCGGGTGTTCCGATAAGCGGATTGCCCGAAACCTTCGATTCTTTATAGAGGTTATCTCCAATCGCGGTCAGTCCGGCAGGGTTCATAAATTTCACAAGCTGTACAGAATCTATCACCTGTGTGCTGCCATCCGATTCCTGCGCTTCGACTGTTCCGTCACGGTTAACGATAATACCTACCGTGGTCTCATTAATACTTATTTCCGGTTCCAGAAAGTAGCCGCTCGAAGTTACAAGCTGTCCGTCCGCGTTTACCTTGAATGAACCATCCCTGGTATAAGCGTAGGTGCCGTCACCCTTTCTGACCTGAAAAAATCCTTCACCCTGAATAGCAAGGTCGAACCTGTTGTTGGTTTCTATCATATCACCCTGCTTGAATATTTTGTGGGTTGATGAAGGTTTTACACCATTACCGACAACAATTTTGGTTGTCGATGAATCCTCAATCCCGGGAGTAGAAGAAGAAGTGGGAATAATAGTAACCTCCTGATACATGAGGTCCTGAAATTCGGCCTTGTTTTTCTTAAATCCTGTTGTATTTATATTCGCGATGTTATTCGCGATTAACTGGATATTGAGCTGCTGGGCCTGCATTCCCGAAGATGCTGTTTTTAGTGCTCTGTTTGGCATTTTTTATCTCCCGTTATACGTTTCCAATTTCATTTGCTTTTGCAAGGGACTGATCAAGGTAGTTTACCATTCTGTGCGCCGATTCATAATCTTTGCTTATCTGGATCATCGATTCCATTTCGGTCAGCGCGTTTACGTTCGAGCCTTCGAGGTAACCCTGGTAAACTTCAAAGTCCTGCGCGTTTGCCTGGTCATATTCATCTTCTTTAACTTCAAAATTGGAATCGCCGACATTTTTCAGATCCTGTTTGTCCTCAAACTTTGCTATCTGAAGCCTGTCCACCAGCACGTTGCCAACCTTGATTTCACCTTTGCGGTTTATAGTGATATTGCTGTCCTGGCTTAAGATCGCGTTTTTCAGGTTAATTTCACCACCTTTGCCTACAACATGCTCATTATTCTGTGTAACAAGATAACCTTCATCTGTAAGCTTGAAATGACCATTTTTCGTAAACCTGTATCCTTCTTCGGTTTCCACCACAAAAAAAGCGTCACCCCGGATAGCGAGATCGAAAGGATTTGCTGTCGCGTTAAGTTCTCCCTGCTGAAAATCAGTAACTTTTTTACTTTCAGAGGCCATCCGGCTTTCAAGAATCTCGGAAAAAGGAATCTTCCGTTTAAATCCTGTAGTATTGATATTAGCAAGATTATTTGCGATAATGCTCATATTTTTCATATTAGCATTAAGCTTCTGCGATGACTGATAAATACCTTTTATCATTTCTCTTTTCTCCCTGGGGAATTACTTTGTTCAAGAAGCCGTGAACCAAGTTCCATTGACATAAAAAAATATTTTGAAGAAACCTGGTTTACCGGTTTTTCCGGCAGATCAACGCTTTCTGGTAAACGCCCATTCAGCACAGCCGATAATAAATTCCGGCTGCCGGTATTTTCCTGATTTGAATTATGCGAGTACATTAAGGCTCTCCATTGTTTTTCTGCTCTGTACCGGGCTTCTCAATCCCCTGAGTACATATGAAAATTTTCCTGTAAATTCTGAATTGAATTCAGCGGCGCTCTCACCATCGTAAACAACGTCTGTCGAATAGCTGAAAGTCTCTCCGGTGATTGTGCCTTCATAAAGAATTTCTTTTCCGGTTTCCGAATACAATTCGGCAATTATTTCAATTTTATTTTCAAGATCATTTTTGATTTTTCTTTTAAGAGTAACAAGGAGAATCCGACCTGTTTTTTCAACCATCATTTTTCTGAAAATGTTTGAAAAAGAATAATATTTATTCTGGATAAGATAAACGGCCAGTAATTTCTCAATTTTCGAATGGGTTTCACCGCCGAATATATCAGCTTCGCATCTGTTATCCAGGTCAGCCGATTCAAGCAAATCATTCGCGCCCGGTTTTCCAAGATCATCAACCAGATTTAACAGGTGACAATTTTCAGGATGTTTTGAAACTTCATTTCTGATTTCGCCAAAAAGTGTATCGTCGGTAATCATCAGATAACTAAAATATTCCGAGTGCTGACGAGGGTCTTTTAATCCGCCGGTAATGGCTGTAAACTGATCTATAACATCTTCATCATAAATATTCATCTTCTCAAATAATTCAGCATAAAACTCAATCCTGCTTTTCACCAGGGGAAGGTTCTTTTTCAGAAGTATGGAAATAACTTTCCGGGCTGAAACCGATTTTTCCATACCAAGAATTCCGGCAGCATAAACAGCTATATTTACGCCCGCTGAAGAATTATAAAGATTATTGATCTTTATTACCGGCGGTTCGGAACTCAAAAGCCTGCCAAGAATAACCTCTCCTTTAACAGCGTTCAGCGGCAACCTTGACTGAAATACACGGCCGTCGATTATAACCTTATAAACAGAACCGAATTTTTCCAGCACTTCTATTTTGGAAAGCTCTTCATTCTTCTTCATACGGCCAAATCCGGATAAACCGGACTTTTTTAATTCAGCAGTAATATTTCTTTTGGCTTCGTACATTCGTTTATCAGGCTCCCGCCATAGTTTCACTTCTTAAATATTCAAGCCTTTCTTTGGCCGATCTTACTCTTGCAGCCAGTTCAATTTCTCCTTTGGATATATTAAATTTTTTAGCCGCCGAGGTAATAAACCTTTCATCCTGAACAAGTTTTCTGGAAGGATTACTAAGCGATTCCCTTACCATCTTTCTTTCGGTATCATCAAGCATAATAACTTTCTCTTCACGCATCATCCTGATATTGCGTTTCAGTTCGTTTACTTTCTCCGACTGTTTTTTCTTTGCTGCTCTGCGAACTCCCACAAACAACATTGAAAAAGCGGCCGCTCCTCCCATCAGATAATACTTCCAGGCGGCTCCTCCTTCTGTCGACGCAATCAGGGTTGGTTTGTTTTCAACCTTCTCCTCGCCAAAAAGAGAGTCAAAACTGCCATTGTCACCTGATACATTATCCTGCGCGGGCGCTTCAGAGTTTCCGGCTGTTTTTCCGGCTTTATTCTCCGCAGCGGCGTTCTGCCCGAAACTGACCGAGCAGAAAAAAACCAAAACCATTATTATTATTACTCTTCTCATTTTATCTTACTTTCTTATTTTTCTTTTAAGTGGAAATGAGAGTGCAATTGTCGTGCCATGCGATTCGGTCGATTCGAATTCAGCTTTGCCTTCATGTTTTTTCATAAGATTTTCAATTATTCTCATGACCGATTTTTGAGATGTATCGGAATCATTGGCTATGCCTTTGATGTAATCAGTGCTGATAAAACGAACAATGATGTTATCTTTTATAAATTTGGTCTGGATTAAAATGCCTCCGGAGCTGCTTTTTGCCGATTTTAGCACTGAAACTACATTGGAAAGCAGTTGATTTATCTGATCCGGGTGTGTTATCACCGGCGGAAGATTTTCCGAGAGGTCATGGATTACTTCATAGTTATTGCTCTTGAAAGCTGAAAGAGTTATTTGATGATAGTTTTCAATCAGCTCATTTATATTGCAGGGTTCAACCTTTTTATTGACCTTGTTGATGTTAGAAAATTTGATGAGTCTATTAACCAACTGTTCAATTTTCTTCACTTGGCTTTTTATGGAATCCAGTTGTTCGGCATCTCCGTTATCAACCTTTTCCCTAATCATATCGGCGTTGCTTAAAATAATCTGCAGCGGAGAGAGAATATTATCGGCAATACCCATTGTCATTTCACCAACAGCCGATAGTTTATAATCGTTGGAAAGTTTGCTCTGATAAGACTGAAGATCATAATAGGCGTTTTTCAGCTCTTCACTTTTAAGAATATATCTTACTTTGGGAAGAACCATACCGATAATAACCGGAAGAACATTCATCTCGGTGGCTGTTTCCGATATTGTTGAAAGTGAAGTCAGTATTGAAAGCGCCCCGAGCCTTTCACCTTTTTCGAATATGGGAATTATAAGGTAATTTAATTTGGAACCACTCGCGGTATATGATTCAATATCGGGGATAATTGTCGGTTTGCCGGTTTCAAATATCCAGTCGAGTATTTCCTCTTTATGAATATTATTGATGAACTCACTTGTGTTTTTGTTTTCTTTATTAAAAACCGAATTCAGATTGAGTTTATGCTCATCAAAGAGGAAAAATTCAGCTTCCTTGGCCGAAATAATTCTTCTGACAGCGTCGAGAAGCGCGTCAGAAATTTCACTAAGGCTTACAGCATCATTCATTCTGTTCTGAAGAAGATATATATACTTGAAGAAGTATGTAAACCTGTCCTCCTCTTCTCCGCTTCGTTTTTTCCCCTCAGGAGAAAGTATTTTTACTTCATCAGCGGGATGCTGAATCCTCGAAATATATTTTAACGAGTTATGAAATCTTTCATACTCAACGGTATTATCTTTAATCACTCTCAATTTAAGAACCTTATAGTTTCAAGTTGACTCTGAAAAAGATTTTCGTAGCCGGCAAAAAATTCATCCAGCTTTTCTTCACTTTCAATTTTTAATAATGACATTGACTCCTGATCAAATTCCAGATCTTTATCAAAGAAAAAATCACCACATTTAAAACGAGTTGTCATATAATCGGCAGCGTGAATGGTAGCGGCCAGTTCGGCGTTATTTTTCGCGTGTCCCGGGGTATGATGATTCAGAACCGCGTCGCAAAGATCAACCGGGAAATTCCATTTTTCGGCCAGGAAAAATCCGACTTCGGCATGTGTAAGTCCGAGCGCTTCATTTTCGGCTTCTTTTAATGTGGCTCCTTCTGAAAATAGCTGGTGTATCTGAACAAATTTAGAATGGAAATAACGATGAATAACCGAGATACCGAGATCATGAAGAAATCCCCCGACAAAAGCTTCCTGACTGTTGGCAATTCCCAGATCATCAGCGATTCTTTTGGAAGCGACACCGGTAAGAAATGAATGCTGCCAGAATTCTTTCTGATTGAGAAATTTATCCGATTTATTCTTGAATGATTCGATCATCGATAATGTGGAAACAATGCTCTTAAGCTCATCAAATCCCAAAAGAAGAATAGCGAATTCGATGGTGGATACCTTTCTCTGCAATCCGTAAAATGGAGAGTTAGCGATAGTCAGTATCTTGGTAACCAGGCTCTGATCTTTGGAAATAACTTTGTTAAGTTTAGAAACGCTGGTTGTTGTGTCGCTGAGAAGATTTATAACTTCCGTCATAAATTTTGGAATAGGGGGAAGATTATAAATGTTCATCAGAACAAGTTCGGTTTTTTCTCTTTTCTGTTCAAATTCCGGGTTATGCATATAATTTCTCTCGTTAGATTGCTATTGCTTCAATTTGTGTCTGCACCAGGTCCTTGTAACTTTCCACAAGTTCCTCAACGTAATTTCTGTCGCCAAGATCAAGAATTTCAATTACATTTTCATCAAGCTCGAGGCCTTCATCCCAGTAGAACTCACCCATCTGAAAATATTGTGTCATATAATCGGCAAGGTGAATAATAGCTGAAAGTTCAGGATAATTTTTGGAATGCATCGGGCTGTGATGATTTAATATTGTTTCACCAAGTGATTCGGGAAGATTCCATTTCGAGCAGAGAAACTGCCCGATTTCCTGATGGGTAATGCCAAGAATTTTATATTCAGTCTCTATGTAACCCCCTTCATATTCTTTGACATATTCACATATCTGAACATATTCATCGGGGAAATACTGCCTGACAACCGAAACACCAAGATCATGCAGCAGACCGGCAATAAAAGCTTCGCCCGATTTTCTGTAACCAAGTTCCTCGGCAATATATTTTGCCATTGTGGCTGTAACAACAGAATGCATCCAGAATTTTTTGTTATTCCAGTACTGATCATCCCTGCTGTTGAATGTTTCAAGGGCGGAAAGGGCAATAATAATATTCTTGATATGTGTAAATCCAAGAATAACTATCGCGAATTCTACTGTGGATACTTTTCTCGGGAGCCCGAATAAAGGAGAGTTTGCTATTTTCAATATTTTCGCTACCAGTCCCTGGTCTTTGCTGATAAGTTTTCCTAGGTCGGCGGCGCTTGTTTTAGGATTATCCAGGAGGCGGGATACCTCAAGCATTACAACCGGAATTGAGGGAAGATTCTGTATTCCGGCGAGAAACTTTTTCCGTTTCTCTTTTAATCCTTCTACTGCTGTATTATTCTCATTCATAGATGCTGGTAAGTTTGGTTTTTAGCATTTTTATTATTTTGCTGTGTATCTGTGAAACCCTCGAAACTGTTATGCCCAGGATTTCCGAAATTTCTTTGTAATTCAGATTTTCGAAATAGTAGAGTGAAAGAATCTGCCGGTCGCGTTCATTAAGGTCCTTAATGGCTTCAATCAGCAGAGCCTTCTCTTCATTTTTTTCGGCAGTAACATCGGGCACATCGGTATCGGTATCCGGAATGGTTTCATAAAGAAGCGAGCTTTCATCCTGGCCGATAGGCTTATGAAGAGAAACATTTGTATAATAATATTTTTCATTACTATCCGACGCGACTTTTCTCGGTTTTACCTGCACCTTTCTGATTTCATCAAGTATCTTTCCCCTGATCCTCTGAATGGCATATGTCTCGAATTTTGTTCCGTAATCAGGATCAAACCTGTCAATAGCTTCGCTCAATCCTTCAATGCCAAACTGATAATAATCACTGTCTTCCAAAATTGTCTGGCTGACAAACTTGGAGTTGTAAATAACATAATGGACCAGATTGGTATAATTCATTATGATCTGCTTTTTAAGCATGGTCGTGGGGCATTCTTTAAATTTTGCCCAAAGCGTATCGTTATTCATTTTCACTATTCCCTAATATATTTTCTGCCATATCCTTGCTTTTTCTTTCGGGAAGCCTGTTAATACTTTTTATTACGTAGATAGCCAACAGGCTGAGCAGAACGGTTAGAAAGATGAAAACTGTAAAGGATCTTATAAGAATGTCTTCAGGTGAAAATCCTCTCTGGCTGAAAAATATCATCGAGAGAAAGAAAAAAAGAAAACCGACTTGTAAAATTATTTTATTCATCATATCTCACACGTTTTTTAGATTTATTTTTCAAAGATTGTACCACAAATTATTTTGAGGATTTATCTTCAAATCAGCGTGAAAAATTGGATAAAAAATGGGGATACTTTAAGAGAGGGGGTGTTAAAATTGGCGATTATTAGCCACTTGAGCAAATTCGGTAATTTTTTTGGAAATGGCCGCGATTTCACCGGTCGTTCTGTTATCAGGATGCCCTTTAACGAAAAGTTCCTGAGCGAGAACAGAGTTGACCAGTTTCGGTTCCTGACTGATAAATCCAAGCAGATTTACCTTCTCTTTCAGAAAGTGGAATGATGCTTCATAAAGATTTTTATAGGCAACCTCACCCTCCTGCTCCGATGAACATTTGTTTACCAGAAGTAGTTTTTCGCAGCCAAACCTTCGTTTTTTTATAATTTTTAACACAACATACGCATCCATTACAGATGTCGGTTCGGGGGTAATCACCAGAATAACCTTATCCGAGTGTTTCCATGTTGTCAGATTCTGTTCGGTCACACCCGCCGCGCTGTCGAGGAGAATAAAATCATATTCATTTTCGATTTCATAAAGTTCGTTAAAAGTTCTTTCCATCATAGACTGATCGAAAAAGGAAAAATCCAGGTTGCCCGGGTCGCCGAAGATAATATCAAGGTTATCATGATAGTTTGTTATGGTTTCCCTGAATAGTGATTTGCCCGCAAGAAAATCGGTCAGATTCCTTTCGGGGAGGGCGTTAAGCATAACGTCAAGATTGGAAAGAGCCGGATTTGTATCCAGAACCAGCGCTCTTTTACCACTTTCGGCGAGAGTATAGGCCAGGTTAAGCAGCATAACAGTTTTACCTGTGCCACCTTTACCCGAAGCGAAAGAATATATCTTTTTGCTCTGCCTCGCCGGTTTAGAGTTATACATCTCACTCAGCTCGATCACTCTTTTAAGCTGGCCTGTCATGATACAATTTTCCCTGTAAATATCATTTTCGCGATAAAGTCAGCGTCAGCCGAAATTATGTCATCAGGTATAACCTGTCCGTTTGTCAGGTACATTATCGGCTTATCAAATTTTGTCACAAGGTTCAGTATATTTCCAAACGCTACAGCTTCATCAATTTTGGTAAAAATAAAAGCGTTATAATTAAATAATGAAAATCTGTCGGCAATATCATAAAGATTTTTTGTGGTATTGGTTGAGGGCAAAACAAGGTATGTCTCGTCAACCCCTGCCGTATCGGTAAATTCTTTAGTCGACTTAAGCTGGTCATTCCTTTTCTGCGAACGGCCCGCCGTATCAATAAACACAATATCTTTTTTCCTGAACTGGTTCAGGATATCATTCATGTCGGAAGGCTGATAGGCTACAAGAAGATCAATTTTTATCACCTCTGAAAATACCCTGAGCTGATCAATCGCGCCCAGACGATAAGTGTCGAGAGAAATAATTCCCACATCAAGTTTGTGAATAATTTTTGAAAGTGTCGCGAGCTTCGCTATGCAGGTAGTTTTTCCGACGCCCGTGGGACCAACAAATGCAATTTTATAAGGTTTCTTTTTCCTGTTTATCTCAAAAGCGGCTGTGGGTATCATTGAGGAAATTGCCGAAATAGTATAATCATCTATATTTTCATTATTGAGTAGAGAGATATTTTCATTAAGATTATTTAATACTCTTCGTCTTACCAGATCATCAACCTCCCTGTGATCCAGTGTCTCATCAATTTCTTTTATATCCTGTTTTATATCCTGGGGAACAGCATATTCATCTTTTCTTTTTTTAACGCTCTTTTCAACATTCAGCGGTTTTGTTTCTTTTTCCTTCTCGAAAATATCTGATACTTTTTTAAGCTCATCCAGGAAGTTTAATTCTTTTTTTTCTTCAACTTCTTTTTCAATTTCCTCCTTCGCCCCGTTATCAAGCCCGGCAGTAACTTCAAACATTTTTCTCAAACCCAGTTTTGTTTCTGTTTTCACAATACGGGTACTGAGAATTATCGAATCCTTTCCAAGTTCTTCTTTCATTTTTTCAGTAGCTTCTTTCAGAGTTGAAGCGAGAAATTTTTTAATTTTCATAACCTATCTCAATTTTATCGATAAATTCGATTTCCACATTCGGCGGCAGTTCAGAATAGGAAAGAACAACAAGTTCGGGAAAACTTGAGTTTATCATTCTGTAAAAATAGGGCCGGATGGTAGCTGATGTTATCAGCACAGGCGTGTAACCAAACATCCTGAATTTATCCATCACATTCTCCACAACGCCGTTAAGTTCATTCATTGAAACCGGACTTAATCCGAGATTCGGGGAAGCGTCCTTCTGGTTCTGAAGAGAATGGGTAATTTGTGATTCAATTACTTCACCCAGAACAGCGGCATGAATAATTCCATTGTAATCCTTATAGAGGTTGGCTATGGTATCCCCGATTGAATGCCTTACGTATTCTGTCAGCACATCAACATTAGAGGTCACTTTCGAATAATCTATGAGAGCTTCCAGAACCTGAACAAGGTCCTTGATAGGAATAAATTCTCTCAAAAGATTCTGCAGTATTTTCTGGATGGTGCCCAGCGAAAGCGCGTCGGGATTAATTTCCTCGACAACAGCCGGATATTCTTTTTTGAGATTTTCAAGGAGCTGTTTAACTGCCTGACGGGATAATATTTTATCGAAATTCCTTTTAAGTGTTTCCTGCAAATGAGTGGAAAGAACCGATACGGCGTCCACTACTGTAAAACCTACAAGTTCGGCTTTATCCTTTTCTTCATTTGTAATCCATACACCGGGCAGATTGAAAGCAGGGTCTGTGGTAGGCAGGCCATTCACATTTTCGGTTACATTGCCCGGGTTCATCGCGAGAAACCTATCGGTATAAACCTGGTAACTGGCGACAATATTTCCTTTAATTTTAATTACATATTCATTCGGATCGAGCTGTAGATTGTCTCTTACCCTGACAGGGGGAATAAGAACCCCATATTCCAACGCGATAAATTTTCTGGTGGATGAAATTTTCTGGAAAAGGTTGCCTCCCTGTTCCTCGTCCACAAGGCTTATCAATCCATAACCAATCTCTATTTCAATTGGGTCCACCTGCAGATACTGCTCAACTTTTTCTTCTTTCGATTCCTCCTCAGGTTCCTCTTCTGTTACCAGAGTCTGCTCCTTTTTCTTCTGTTTGGTGAGCATAAAAGAACCCGCGCCCAGCGCTATCGCCAAAATTATAAATGGAATAGTTGGCATTCCCGGCACAAATGAAAAGAGAAAAACAATGCCTGAAACCGAACCGAGAACCCTGGGATTGGAAAATAACTGTTTTTTAATCTGTGAATCGAGGGCGGTGCCCGCCGCGCTTCTCGTTACAACAAACCCTGAAGCGGTTGCGATAAGCAGCGCCGGTATCTGTGAAACCAGGCCGTCACCAATTGTAAGAATCGTATAATTTTTTAAAGCGTCTTCAAACGACATCCCTTTCTGCGCGACCCCGATTATAAATCCCCCTACAATATTTATCACATTGATAAGCAGGCCAGCTATAGCGTCCCCTTTAACAAACTTGCTGGCGCCATCCATAGCTCCGTAAAATTCAGCTTCCCTTGAAACATCTTCCCTGCGCGTTCTCGCTTCAGCCTCGGTAATAAGTCCTGTATTAAGATCGGCGTCGATAGCCATCTGTTTTCCCGGCATGGCGTCAAGAGTAAACCTTGCCGAAACTTCAGATATACGTCCCGAACCTTTAATAATTACAATAAACTGTATGATTACAAGAATTATAAATATTATAAACCCGACAACATAGTTTCCACCGACAACAAAAGAACCGAATGACTCAATAATTTTACCCGCAAATCCTTCAATCAGAATCAGCTTGGTCGAACTGATGTTCAACGCCAGCCGGAAGAGTGTAAAAACCAGTAACAGTCCCGGAAATACCCCGATATCGAGAGGTTTCTGGATATATAAAGAAACGACAAAAACCAGCACCGATAACGTAATATTAAGCGCGAGGAAAAAGTCGAGAAATCCCGGGGGCAGCGGAATAAGCATAAGCCCCAGCATAAAAATAAGCCCGACCGCAAGTATAATATCAGTATGTTGTCCAAGATTTTTTATCATACTATGCTTTTCCTTTTAGCATTTCTTTTTCGGAATATAAATGCCAGAATTTTAGCAACCGCCTTGAATAATTCTTCCGGTATATCGTCCCCGACATCACACATCTTATATAAAGCCCTTGCCAGGGGTGGGTCTTCATGTATCGGAATATCATGTTTTTCAGCTACTTCCCTGATTTTGAAAGCGAGAGAATCAACACCTTTGGCAATAACTTTCGGAGCGCCCTCGGCTCCCATTTTGTATTTTAAAGCCACAGCAAAATGAGTCGGGTTGGTGATCACCACATCGGCTTCGGGCAGTTCTTTCATCATTCTTCTTCTGGCCGCCTGAAACTGTTCCTTTTTAATCCTCGATTTAATTTCCGGTGAACCTTCCGACTGTTTATTTTCCTCTTTAACCTCCTGCTTGGTCATCATCATATCCTGTTTGAATTTATACTTCTGAAACGCGAAGTCGGCCGCGGCAATGATAGCGAAAGCGAGCGCGATTTTAATCAGGAATGAGGCGGCGGAATCGGAAAGGAAATCAACAATCTCAACAATAGCCAAATCCATGAGCATGGTAGTCTGACTTATCAGCGCTGACAGAATAACATAAACAAATATCCCGACCAGCATCAGCTTCGCTATTGTTTTGCCGGCTTCAACCGCTGTACGGGATGAAAAAAGCTTCTCCTTAAGTCCCTTTGCCGGATTAAGTTTGCTGAATTTCGGTTTGATTGCTTTAAGGCTGAATTTAAGTCCTATCTGCGCAAAAGAAGCCGCAAGTGCAATAATAACCAATCCGCCGAAAACAGGTCCTAAAACCAGCACATAAAAAATATAACCATCCGAGATATAATCTCTCAGCAGACGCTGATTAATATCCAGAAAACTGAGATGGGTGAAAATATGCCGGGAAAGTTTACTGATATATTCTCCCATCATTCCCTGCAGGGCAATAATCAGCAGAAGGCCAAAAGTAAAGAGCGCGAAGGAGTTTACCTCCATACTTTTGGCCACCTGCCCGTCTTTCCGGGCATCCTGAAGCTTCTTTTGGGTTGGTTGTTCGGTTTTTTCCTGGCCGTCTTTCTCTGCCATTGGCTTACTCCATCGCCTTTATTAATATCAGTAAATTCTCTTCATGTGCTTCAAGCAAATTTTTTATCACCAGAAACAGAATTGGTGTGCTTGCCGCCAGTAGTACAAATCCGATGCCAATTTTCATTGGCTGGGTAACAAAGAACACCTGCATCTGCGGGATCACTCTCGCCACAACCCCTTCGGCAAGATGAATAAGGAAAAATGAAACGAGTATGGGTGATGATATTTTAACAGCCAGAACAAAAACCGAAGCAGAATACTGAACCAGCAGTTCATACATTTCTCTTTTCATTACCAGATTACCAAGCGGAATAACCTTGAAGGAATAATATATACCCTCAATTATATAATGATGTCCATTGATAAGAAACATCAGTATAACCGCGCTCGTATAAATAAACTCACCCAGGACACTGCTATTGGTTTCTTCGAGAGGGTTCATTACGTTGGCCATCATAAGCCCCATATCGAAAGCGATAAATGTTCCGGCAAACCGAATTCCGTAAAAAATTATGTTGACAAAAAAGCCCATTATCATGCCGGCAAAGATTTCTTTTATAGCGAATAAAGCAAGAAACCAGACACTGAACTGAATTGTGACCCCTGAGGTATCGAGTGTAAGAAATACAAGGTAGGCAATAAAAATACTCAGCAATAATTTTACAATAAAAGGGAGAGCCCTGTTGCTGAATACAGGAGCGGCCATAAGCGCCGAAAATATCCTCAAAAAAATAAAAATAACAATTACAAATTCTCTTACAAGAATCCCGGTCATTCAAGCACCGTAATAATCAGATTAAAAATTCTCATTGTCATCGCTATCATCTTATCCATCATCCAGGGAAGCGCGGCTATTATTGCAAGTCCTGTAACAAGAATTTTCGGAACAAATGTCAGTGTCATCTCCTGAATTGAAGTTGTGGCCTGAAATAAAGATATCAGAAGCCCGACAAAAAGAGATACCCCCAGAATAGGGAGCAGAATAATAAAGGTTGTAAAAAAAACCTCGGTTAATATTTCAAGTACCATATCCTGGGTCATTATATAAATCCTTTTACAAGTGATCCGATTATTAAATTCCAGCCGTCGACAAGAATAAAAAGAAGAATTTTAAATGGCAGCGCTATCAGCATGGGGGGTATCATCATCATACCCATAGAGAGAAGAATGCTCGCCACTATCATATCCATCATCAGAAAGGGAATAAAAAGGAAAAACCCTATAATAAATCCTGCCCTTAGCTCACTTAACGCGAAAGCGGGAAGTAATATATATGTCGGCAGATCCTCACGGCTGTTTGGCCTGACCTCTTCTGAAAGTGTAAGAAATAATTCAAGGTCTTCATTCCTCACATGTTTATACATAAACTCCCTTACCGGCTGGATTCCCTTTTGATAGGCTTCCTGAACTCCGATATCACCATTCATCAATGGTTCGAGAGCGACGTCATTGACTTCTCCCCAGGTCGGAGCCATAATAAAAAATGTTACAAAAAGCGCGATCCCGGCGAGAAGCTGACCGGGGGGCATCTGTTGAGTGCCAAGAGCGTTTTTGAGAAAATGAAATACAATAATTATTCTAAGATAGGATGTAGTCATTATCATTATTGAAGGGGCCAGACTTAAAATAGTCATCATAAGAAGCACCTGCAGTGTAACGGAAATATCTTCGGGACTATCTGACTCTCCTATCTCTATCCCAATTTTGGGAAGTGGAATTTTTTGCGTCTGCTGCGCCTGAAGCGCTCCCCCCGAGAGGGTCAGTACTATAAAAATAGTTAAAATTATTTTTTTCATTTCATTGCCAGGTTTTTCTTAAGCAGGTCCAGGAAAGTATCCTTCTGTTTTACCTGTTCCAGATCATTGATATCATCCCCGGTAATCTCAAGTTCTTTCAGCATCGAAATAGAATGATCGCTTATACCGAGAACCAATAATTTATCTTTAACCTTCACTACTGAAATATATTTTTTCGGCATTATTGTTTTTGTCTGGATTACCGCGATATCCATATTCCCCTTTTCTTTCATCCCGGCAGGATTCGCGTATTTTCTTACTAACCAGAGCGCTCCGTAAAGCAGGGCCAGTAATAAGATAAGAGGCGCTATCAGTTTTATAATGTCAACTGCCTCCATCAGGCAAGTCCCTGGAGCTTATCCTTATTGTCTATCAGATTGACAATTCTGATACCAAAATGTTTGTCAATTACAACAACTTCACCTTCAGCGATTTTTTTATTATTCACATAAATATCGACCGGTTCACTTGCCAGTTTATCAAGCTCTATTACATATCCCCTTTCAAGTTCCAGTATATCTTTGATTTTCATCTGTGTCCGGCCAAGCTCAATATAAACATTAAGCTGCAGATCGTTCAGATAATCATAGCGGCTGTCGGAACTTCCGGTTTTAATGCTCGACTCATCAAACTGTTCAAATTCAGCCAGATTACCAATTACTTCCTCATCCTCAGTAGTGAAGCTGTCATCTAACTGCTGACTGTTCAGTTTTTCTTCTGAATTTTGGGTTTCTTCATTGTTCAATGTTTCTTCATCCATTCCGTTACCTGCTAATATGGGTTAATTTCATAAAGTTTTCTGGTTATTTTAACTGCTTTTTTCTTATTGATATTGCCGAGCTGCCCAAAAAAGAACAGCTTATCCTTTATCCTTACCGGGAATTCATCCCCAAGTTTTCTCTCAACTTTTATTATATCTCCTCTTTCAAATCCCATCAAATCTCTCATTGTTATATTCACGTTCCCGAATTCAACAACCACCGGCACTTTTGTCTGGTCCAGATTTTTCTTGATTATTGTGTTGGCAGTTGTGCCGTTATATCTGCCCGGTCTGATCTTCGAAAGATTCTGATTGCTCAGTTTCATCAGAATGGCGTCGAAGGCAAATGTTGCGAAGCAGAGGTTCATCAAAAATGATTTTTCACCGATTGATATTTCAAAAGTGATAAGAAGAACCGATTCACTCTGTGATGTGATCTGGGCAAAGTCGATATCCGACTCGAATCTTTCAACACGGAATTCAAAATCGCCCACCATTTGCCACGATTTTGTAAGGTCTCTCATAACCTTTTCAACAATTATAAAGAGCACCTTTTGCTCAATAGGGGTTATCGCCTTCTTCTTGTCATTGCTTTCGCCGCTTCCCCCCAGCAGAAGATCAACCAGGGTAAGTGATAAGTCTGTGCCAAGTTCCAGCACTCCTTTTATATCTGTATCCTTGATGTCGAATGTATATAAACACGCAGGATTGGATACACTAAGAACATATTCGGAATAATAGATCTGATCGACTGCTGTGATGCTGATATTAACAACATTCTGCAGTTTCGAAACCAGAAATGAGCTAAAACTTTCTGAAAATGTTTCATGTATGTTCCTGATCGTCCTCAACTGGTTTTTTGAAATCCGGTTGGGGAGCCTGAAATCAAAGGGAACTACATCCTTTTCATTTGCCCTGGTCTCATCGCCACGGCCGCTCTGAACATTATTTAGCAGCGCATCTATCTCTTGCTGCGATAATACTTCAGCCATATCCTACCGCCTATTGAATAATATATTTACTGAAATAAATTCTTCTGACTTTGTTTCCCCTGAGCAGTTTTTTCAACTCAGTCTGGATTTCCGCTCTTATTGAGTCCTTCACACCGATATCTCTTAACTGCTTCATATCTTTTCCTGAAAGGACCGAAATAATAATATCTTTTATCATAATTTCTTTTTCTTCAAAAGATTTCATCGCCGCTTCCGATTTCAGATCGAAACCGAATGAGGTCAGCAGTAATCTTTTTCCGTTAGTGCCTGCCGGATTAACAATCACATCTTCTATCTGGTAAATATGTGAAGCGCCGCCATGACCGCCATCATCTCCGTTCGATTCTTCCCCGCCCGATTCCTCTTCCGGCTCTTCTGAATGACCTTCCTCTACATACTCCCCTTCCGAATCTTCATGCGACTCAGCGACATGCTGCTTTGCCGGCGCATCCATATTCTCATGAAATTTTGTCAGCAGTATGTTGGCGGTAATGTAATATACCGCAACAAGCTGCAGAATAAAAATTGGAATTCCAAAAAGAAATACCTTAAGGTTTATCCCCTTTTTTTTCTTATCCTGTACTTCTTCTGCCATTTCCTTTTCCTGTTATTTTCTTTTATCGATTATGTTATTTCAAGAGATATGCCAGTTTTTTATTTCTACCGGAATTATTGAATTATAACTCTATTTTTAGTTTTGGATTCAAATATATATGAATTTCCAAAGAAATAATTGGCCATTATTCAACAGTTGGCTGGATAATAACCATCTTATTTTTCATTCCGGCTTTTCCCCCGGGAAATATTTCCCGATTAAAAATCTTAATCATAAACTGGCAAGCCAGAGAAAACAAAGTTAACGAGTTACTCGAAGTAAGTCCTCCCCCGTCTTCAAAGAAAAACACTTTGAATCCACCCCCTCCGAAGGGGGACATTGTCGATTGCCTTGAATTCCGAATGTCCCCCTTGGGCCCAGGGGGATGCAAAGCAAGGGGTGGCCTCCGGTCGTCTTTTGCCGGAGGTCGGGGAAGGACTTGCCATTGCAACTAAGGTTAAAAGATTAAAGAATCAGGTTTCTTTGATTTTTTTGTGGGATTTTGTGTTTTTGTGATTTTGTGGCTTTTTTCCACCTCAATCAGCGAAATCTGCGTAATCAGAAAAATCTGCGGTCTCTTTGTCTTTTTAATTGTTAATTGTACATTTATTAATTGTTAATTGAAACTTTGCCTTCTTGCGTAGAATTTGAATCCTAACGGAATACTCTTACTCATACTCAGTTTTTTTAATACCGATACTGAAAAATAATCATGCAATCCGTAAATCCTTTAATCATGGTTCAGACAATTACGGGATTGGATCATGCACATACTTTTATTTTCCTGCCAGCCGCTCTTTTGGCCAAAACCCTTTGAGTGTGATCAAAATTCGCCCGTGGTCTCCGGCCTGAAGGGCACAGAGTTATTTTCCTTGTGCTCTTTGTGCCTTCCCTGTGTACCTTGTGGTTATTTTTTCAGCATCCCGGATTTCTATGGAAATATCGCCCGTTTGAATAAGGTTAATAAGGTTTTATTTTATCAGGTGGTTATCTCTGCTACTAAGTTTTAAAAAAAATCAGGTTTCCTCCTTTGCCTGAATTCGTAATTTGTAATTCGTAATTTCTTTTGTGGGATTTGATGTTTTGGTGATATAGCGGCATTTTCACCTGCAGAAGAAATCACAATTCATAACTCATAATTCACAATTAATAAAAAAGGCCCCGCGACTTTCAGACAACCGCGGGGCCGTAATAATAGGGGATTGAGAAATTTTATCTTACAAGGTTGGTTATTTCCTGAATCAGGTTATCTGAAGTTGTTATCACCCTGGCGTTTGCCTGGAAACCTCTCTGCGAAACAATCATCTTTGTAAACTCTTCCGAAAGGTCGACATTCGACTGCTCGAGAGCGCCCGACTGAAGGGTTGTGGCTGATTCTTCACCAAGTGATCTGAAGCGTGGTTCGCCTGAGTTAGCGTAAGTAGTGAACATGTTGTCACCGATGCTTGTCAGACCATTGAGGTTGTTAAAAGTGGCAACCATTATCTGGGCGAGTGTTCTCGATTTTCCATTTGAGAAAACACCTTCGATATTTCCATACTGATCGATGTTGATACTGGAAATTGTAGCGGCGGCCGAGCCATCCTGGCTGAGCGCTGAAACAACCGAGCTGCTTGATGTCTGGGTAATTCCTTTAAATCCGCTTCCGAAATCAAGAGCTATATCAACCGGATTTGCTCCGCCGGTGGGGATAAAAGTTAAAGTAGGATCGTTGGGAATAATGTTTGTCGGGTCGAGAGAGCCATCATTATTAAAGACAACTGTTCCTTCAGAATATTCTTCCGCCCCGCTGTCTGTGCTTGAAGCCGGCACTGACGCTTTCCAGGCCCATTTGTTATCATCAATTTTTGTAAATCTGAGAGTTACCTGGTGCGCGTTCCCCAGCGAATCATAAGAAGTAATTGAACCGCTGACTATATTCGGAACCCTGTTGCCATCGGCTGAAAGACTTAGGTTTTCAGCGCCGGCGTTCTGGGTGATTTCTGTCGAGTCGAAAGTAAAGTTTATATTTGAGCTTGGAATATCTACAAGGTTATTAGTTCCATCGAATAATGCCTGCGATGCCGAGTCCATGATATAGTTGCCCGAACCGTCATCAACAAAAGCCAGACCGTTTATAGAGCCTGTGCCAATAGAAACAGGAGAGTCATCGGTAGTAAGAACATCCCATGAAAGGTCCCATTCATCCGGGTTGCCTGTTTTGGTATATGTCATTTCGAGAGTAAACTCTTCGCCATAATCATTATATATCGTAGTTGAGGAAGTGAAAGGACCCGCGGCGGCGGAATCGAGATTTCCTCTCTGGACAACTTCTTCCGATCTTGTAAGAGCCGAGCTGCTCTTCAGGTTGCCGCCCCATGAAATTGATGTGGTTGCTTCAGCAGGCAGTTTAAGGTTTGTATCGATAGCTACATCTTCCAGGTTATTTCCCGGAGGAAGTATGCCGTCCGAGTTGGCAACTTTACCCTGAACAATAGCGCCATTCTGCGGATTTACAAGCTTGCCGTCCGCGTCAAAGATAAATGCACCTGCTCTTGAAAAAACATTTTGTCCGTCACTTTTTAATACAAAAAGTCCCGGTCCCTGTAATGCGAGATCGGTAGTAATACCGGTGCGTTCGAAAGTGCCCTGGGCCCAGTTGCGGTCGATAGAATTGGTTTTGATACCAAGACCAACCTGAAATGAGTTTGTTCCGCCTGAAGTTTCAGTAGGATTAGCGCCGGCTTTTACAAACTGGTTTATTGTGTCGCTGAATGTTATTCTGGAACCTTTGTAACCGATTGTATTGGCGTTCGCGATGTTGTTGCCAATAACGTCCATCATTGTCTGATGATTCCGGAGCCCGGAAATACCTGAGAAAAGTGAGTTTAGAAGTGCCATTATAAACCTCCTAAGGATTTAATTGTTAATTTATCCGACTTCAGTCAGTCAGTCGGATCAGAGCGTCCTCAGTAGGTCCCGCTCTGTCATTTATTATTTAATTTTATTTACTTAGCGAATACTACACTGTCAATATTCGTAAATATGTTTTCCGAACCTTTATCCATCGGCAAAGCAGTAACAACTGTTTTATTCGGAATGTTGATAATTAAAGCTGTTTCATCGAGAACAATCAGCGAATCTTTAGCTCCTTTCTGTTTTGCTGTTTCATAAGCTGTGTTAAGTCTCGACATTTCTTCATTGGAAAATTCAATGTTTCTTGATTCCAACCGCTTCCTTGCGTGGTTGGAAAACTTTAGTTTTTCCAGTTCCTCCTTGAATATGGAATCAAACGTCCTCGAGGCTTTCTCTATCCCGCGGGATGGAAACTGTTCCCGAGTAACGATGGGCTTAAATGGTACTTGTATTCCATTTATTTCAGCCATTTTCTAATTCCTTATTATTGAACCGGGTTAATTATTTCGAGAATATCGGACAGCATGAACTGGGAATTGTTAACAAGAAGAGTGGTTCCGTTTTCACCGAACTTAACTCCGTCAATCGTTCCCCATATAAATTTATCAACTGTCATCGATTCTCCACTTAAATCTTTTGCTTCTATTTCCATTTTGTAATTACCTTCCGGTAATTTACTACCATTATTATCGGTAAAATCCCAAAAAAGTTTATGGTCGCCGGAAGAAATTGATGGATCTTCGAAAGTTTTTACCAAAACACCCTGTGAATTATAGATATTTACGGTGACTGACTTGGCTTCGGCGGGCAGATTATACCCCAAATCGAGTCCATCGCCGCCATTGTTGACAATATTCTCTCCGGAAAGTTTTACATCCTTGCCAATTAATGTGGCAGTAAGAGTGTTATTTATTGATTGAGTCAGATAATAATCCGCGTCAATACTCTGGGTCATGGAGGTATTCAAATTTGAGAGCTGCTCAAGAGAACTGAATTGCGCGAGCTGGGCGGCAAAATCTGAATTATCCAGCGGACTCATGGGATCCTGGTTCTTCATCTGAGTTATCAGCAGCTGAAGGAAATCCTCCTTACCCATGCTGTTGTTTGTTCCCGTGCTCCACACCGCTTCAGTGGAACTCTGGGAAATTTCATTTATCATTCTATTCTCCTATACTGTGTATTCCATAGTATTATAACCGAGATTTCTTTCACGGTTCTTTTCACTTATTTCTTCAGTTTCTTCATTTTTCGTGCCGGAAAAATCTCTTCTTTTTTCCGAATCACCTTTGGTAAACTTTTTATCACCCTGTGAGGTGGATATATTAAATGAATTAAGCTGCAGTCCGCTTTGCGCGAGGCTTGTGCGCAGATCGGAACTTGAGTTCATCAGCATCTGCCTGACCGCGTCATTTTCCACCTCAATATTGGCGTGGACCCCTTCTCTGGCGACTCTGATCATTACTTTCATATCGCCAAGTCTTTCGGGTGAAAGCTTAAGAACAATACTTTTGTCTTCCCGGCTTTTGACAAGGCTTTCTATTTCATCATAAATTTTTTCCTGCGGCACAGTTCGGGGAGGCGCTTCATTTTTTAGAGGAGCTTCCACTTTCGGGGTTCCCTGTGTCTGACGAAATTCCACATTATTAGCCACTTTGCCAATATTGTCATTTTCTTTTTCCCCGGAATTCCGGGTTGTTTCCTGGAATATATTCTTCTCAAAATCTTTGTTCTGAACGGTTTCGTCTGTCGTATGCTTATAATAAAGAGATTCATCTTTCTGCATATTCCCGGAACCACTATCGTTTAACGGTTTATCCGGGGCCTGATTTATCCTCACCGGTTCTTCTGTGTTCCGGACAATTTTTATTTCAGATTTACCCTCTGTTTCCTTTATCAGGCGGCTAAGTTCGGGTAATATTTTTTCAGGATCCTTAATAATTACTTTTTCTCTTACAGATTCGCGCAGCGCATCCTGTTTTTCATCTTTTGACGATAACTTTTGAGCGCCTGAATATTCCCTTTCACCAATGTATTTATCTTCCCTTTTATTATCAGTAATCACATCTTTAAAACTGATATCAGGTTTTTCATCATTTTTAGTATCACTAATTTCAACTTTTTTCTCCGCTTTCTGATTCTCAGCGGGTCTGACCCTGGTAAACTCAAGATGAGCGTTATTTTCTCTTATTATTTCCGCGGACTTCGCGGCAATTGCGGCCAGTTCTCCGGCGCCGGTATTTTCTGAAAGAGTTATCCCGCTATATAATTCATTAATGATTTCATCATCTGAAACTGGATGTTCGGGTTTTGCATCAACCGGTTCGGAATGAGCGGCTTCTGTTTTGGAATTTTCAGCGGCCGGCTTTTCAGAAATCACCTCTTCGATCTCCGAAACGAAGTCTTCCGATTCGCCGGCTGCTGAATAATTCTCTCTATCATTCAGGTTTATTTTATCGGTTCTTATCTCCCTTGCATCTTTCTCCGGTTCAACGCGGGGATTGCTCCGGGACAGGTTGTCCTCACCTTTAACAGCATCGGTTAATTGATCTTCTTTTATATTAACCGGGGGTTTTGTAAAATCATTTTTTGCTGCCGGTTTTGCTTCTCGTGTAGTAACGTCCCCTTCCTTCTCCGGTTCTGCCTTTATGGTCTGTTCCGGCTTTGGTTTGTCTTCAGTCACTTTACTTTCTCTCACACGGGGATCATTTTCAGCAACCGGATGTTCTTTTTTACCCGTCTCTGTATTTATTTCTTTTGCGGAAACATTTTTAATTGTTTCCGATCTGTTCTCATCTTTTTCAGGTACAGAAAATTCAGTCTTATCAAATTCCTTTCCTCTAACCTGTTCAGCTCTTTCGGCATCGCGGCTGATCATTTCCTTAGCGGAATAAAAGTTTACCGGTTTCTCAGTTTCTTTACTAACCAAATTTTGAGCGGGCGCTTTCTCTTTAATCTGAGTTCCCGAATCGGTCTTCCGCTCAGTTTTAACATGTTCCGGTATTACAGGTTTCTCCGGCTTTACCGTTTCAAAATCTTTAACAGTTTTTAACGGCTGTTCTTTTTCCGGAATTTTATTTGCTATAGAAGGAGATTCCGTTGTTTTAATAGTGGGGGCAGGTCTATCTTTGGCAACATTTTCCGAATGAACTTCTTTCGCTTGCACAACCGTTCTTTTGGTATTTATTTCTGTATTAAGTTCAGTCTTGGTTGCCTTTGCTTCCTTTTTATCATCGATAATTACTTCCCGGTTTTTGCCCGGAATTTCTCTTTCAAGCTTTATCTCCCGGCTTTTTTTGTCCGGATTTTCAATCTGCGCTTCTTTAATTATCTCCTTCTCGAAGGTAGTTTTTCTGACGGAAACTTTTTTATTCTGTTGAAAATCCACGGGTGTTTCTTTTTTCGGAATATTATTAACTTCGGTTTTCCTGCCCGAATCTTTAACAACTTTATCGGGACTGACTGAAACAGGTTCCTTCCCTTTTAATTCCGGCCCGTCAGCTTTAATATCCTGCGCCGCGCCTTTATCCGCCTTTACAGTGGAAAAGGGGTTTTCAGATAGATCTTTACGGGAAGCCGCGTCAGGTATGCTGTTTTCCGGTTTCCCGGCTTCCATTGGCGGTGTATTATCTTTGTTTGCGGTCATCCCGGAAACAACCGGACGGGGAACTTTAACTTTCAGACTGCCGCCTCGGTAAATTGTCTCTTTGACAGTAGCCTGAGATGCTTTTTCCGATGCTCCCGATTTGTTATTTTTAATCTCATTATCTGAAGCAGTGTTTACATTTACTCTGGTCTTGCCTGATTCCACGGCAGTTTTTTTATTTACAGGTTCCATCCCTTTGTTTTCAGGGACTGCTGATTTAATTTCTTTTCTGTTTACAAGTTCGGGACCGGCCGGGCCTGTCTCTTTGTTTTTTCCTTCCGTGGCATTTTTTTCAGGAGCTGTTATTACCGATTTGCCATTTTCTTTCCCGATTTCTCCCGATTTCTTTTCGGTCTTCACATCCGCCTCAGAATGAAAAAGTTTTTCTGAAGTAACCGATTGTTTTTTTACAGTCATTGATTCCTTCGTAACAGGGGACTCCTTCAAATCGCCTGCTCCCGGGGATTCAATTTTTTCAGGTTTCACCGCCGCCTGATCTTTCTTTACCGTTTTTGTGGTTTCCTGAAATTCTTTTTGTGCTGTTTCTCCGATAACTGATTTTGTTTCTTTATTTGTATACTCCGATTTCCCTGTGGTTTTTGAGTTATCAGTTTTTATCGCCTGCTCAGAGACTGCAACCTTTGTATCCCCTTTTTTGATAACATTATCAGCGACAGTTTTGTTTTCTTCCTTAACCGCCCCGCTGATTTTATTATCCTTTACAACCGATTCTTTTTCCGGCATTCCGCTATCTTTTACAAAAACCTCAGTTTTATTTTCAGGCACAGAGGTTTTAATCTCTGAAGATTTTCCTGAAACCTGCTCGGAAATAAATGCTTTCTTTTCAACATCAGGGATTATCGTTTTCTCCTCTTTATTAAGAGGATTAATTTTCTCACTATTTTTTATAACCGGTTGAGTGCCGATGGTTTTTGTTTCTTTAACCTGCGCTGCTGATTTAGCGGCAGAATTTTCTCCGGCTGCCTCCTTATCGATGACAGTTCCCTTTTGTGAAAGATTAACTTTTTCTGAAGGTTGTTTGACCGGGTCTGATTTATCTTTTACCGGAACTTCAGCGGAAATACCTTTTTCAGAAGCTTCTTTTATTCCCGTTTTTTCAGACTTCGCTGATTCGTTAAGGTTTTTCAGTTCTTCCCTGTAAACTTCGCTGGTAACTTTTTTACCTGTTTCCCCGGCAAAAGAGTTAACAACCTTAATATTTTCGCTTTTCTCAGCGTCGGCATTTACATCTTTAGAGATAATTTCGCCATTAAGTTTATTCAGGAGGTTCCTGACTTCATCACTTGCGGCGGAAGAAGGCTGACCTCCCTTTTCAGATACCGGGGAAGCCGCGCCGGCCCCTGTCTTTATCCCGGTTTCTTTTTTTACAGTATTTTCACCGGTAAGTTTAATTTCAGATTTTTGAATGGTATTCGCGCCGGCTGAAGTTTTAACCGCTACCTTTGGCGCTGTATTTTTTATTTTAACTTTGTTGCTTCCGGTTTCGGGAGAAGCTGCAATTTTCTGACCGGGAAATGTTTGCTCCTTTGATATTATTTCCCTTGCCTGTTCAGGTATTTCAACTTTTCCTGCCGCTCCAACAGAGGGTTTGGTTTTTGTCCCTCTCTCTTTAAGAAAATCCATAGTTGCTGATTGCGCGTTAAAAAATTTCCTTTTAAAAGGTCCGGTTCCTTTCTCCTTAACAATTTGTTCCTCAACAGGCGCCGCTGATTTCACAGCCGGTTTTTGTACAACCCCGTTTTCGGTTCTCCTTTCAGCCTGTTTGGTTACATTCGCGTAATTCTGACCTGTTTTATTTTTTAACTCAGCTCCATCCTCCCCGGTTTCCTCCGCGGCATTAATTCCAGCGGCAACCGGTGTTTCCCCGGCAGATATTGTTAAACCACCGCCTGTGCCTGACTTCCCTTCCGCTGCGGTAGTTTCTGTGACGCTTTCTGTTGAGGATGCGGTAATTTCCTTATGAGCGGTATTACCTTTTAAGGGAATATCCTTCTCAACTTTTTGTAACTCCGATAAACCAGTCGATTTATTTGTTACTTTTGTTTCAGAGGTAATATTTTCTTTTGAAATAACCTTGATTTCAGTATTATCCGATCCTTCGCTCTCTGCTGAACTTGTTTGAGTTACAACCTGCGACACAGTAATCGCGTCTGAAACCGGGTAAGATTCAGCTTCTCCTCCTGCCGGATTAACTCCGGTGAGAGCGGGAAGGTTAATCTCTATCCCCGATTTTTTATAAGCTCTTATAAAAAACTTTTCACCCTGTCCCTTCTCTACATTTTCCGTAACTTCGAAACCTTTCATATCCTGACCTGGTTCAGGACCTGTTTTTTGCGCCGCGCCATTACCGGGGGAGGTTAAGTGTACAAGAATTTTTTCACCGTTTATCTCAGCTTCAAGAAGAGCTCCTCCATTTTCTGATGCCATGGCGAGAAGTTTTTCTGTTTCCGGATCGGCAGATAAACCTGATGAAGCCTTTCCTATCAGCCGGCTTGTATCCTGCTCCCCTTTAAGTTCCCCTGCTGAAAAGATACTGAGGTTTTTTAAGATCGATTTGGTCTGATCATAACTGTAAAGATTACGGATGGCACTCCGCGCGGCAGAATTGGACCGCAGACTAACACTCTTTTCCAGAGTCGCGAGCTGTTCATTCTCAAGCGAACCTTTTCTAAGGCTGCCCAGAACGGAATTATCAGTGATCTGGCTCAAAAACGTTTTTTTCTGAGCGGTCAGCTCATTTCCAATTGAAAGCATCGCGTCTGATTGATTAACCTTGCCTGAGGTATTAAGCGTGGTCTGCTCTGAGCTCACTCTGATAATATCTGAAAAAAGATAAGAGATTACCTTCTTACCGGCAGGGAGAATATTCTGTTTCCCGCCAACAACCTGTTCTGTATCAAAAAAGAGTGGATTAAGTAACATTATTTCGCTCGCGTTATTCTACTTGCAACATCGGGTGTTAATTCCGCTAATATTTTGGCTGCTTTCTTCTTATTCATGGCATATATTATGTCTTTGGCTATATCATCGGAATATTTTTCAATAATTTTAGCAGCCTGCGCGGGGTCCATGGCTTCATATAGAAGGGCCGTTTTGGCTATCCAGTTTAAATACTTAGGACTTTTTTTGTCTGTCTCAGCTTCTTTTTCCTTCTTTTTACCATTCTTTGTCTTTTTTGAATGAGCGCCATTTTTACCATTTGGTTCCTGCTGATCCTCTTCCTCCTCATCCGTCGGAATAATTCCGGCTGTCGTAAGAGAATCAATAATCTTCTGTCTGTAATCAGCTTTTATTGTATCAAGTTCGGCTGCGGATATACTGTTTTTCTGAAACTCATCCTCCAGCCTGAAGTCAAATTTGAAAATATTTTTGTAAAGAGTATTAAAGTATATCAGCACTCCCGTAACATTTACAAAAACTGTAATAAAAACCAATCCATATAAAATTGCAGCTTTCATTTTTATTCCTTACTAAATTTTCTCAGCGCGATTTCATCGAGATCAGCCATCTCAATTTTATTCTGTTCCGCGGTATAATATTCCCGGTGTTTTTCTTCCAGGGTTTTGAAGATCTTCACTTCTTTACTTTTTTCAATAAGTTCTTTCATTTTTTGTTCCTTCTCGCGTGTAAGGTCTTCTATTCTTTCCTGCAGATTATCCTTCATCTCCTGTATATAATCGGAAAAACCCTGCCTGAATTGTAGGTCTCGGGCAGTAGTTTTTTTCCTTTCTCCATCCGACTTACCCTGAAGTTCACGAAAGGTAAGTTTTTCTTTCTCCAGATATAACTCCTCAATGCGCTTTTCAAGCGCTGAAACTTCCTTTTGCGTTATCTTTTCGAAAGTCTCTTTTATCTTTTTTATTGAGTCATATTTATAATTGAACTTCGACATTTTCAGGTAATCGGCTGATCAACAATTTCAAAAAGTTTTCTAAGGGTTTCCTCATAAAGAGCTGCTTCATGCATATCCTGCTTCATAAAATTCCTCAGCGCTCCTATTTTGGCCAGCGCGTTATCGATCTGTGGATTGCTTCCTTTAACATAGGCTCCTATATTTATCAGGTCTTCAGCTTCTTTATAAGTGGATAAAATTTCTTTAAAAACATTAACTCTCATTCTGTGATCATTGGTTACTATATCGGGCATTACCCTGCTGACAGACTGCAGAATATCGATCGCGGGATATTGTCCGGAATTCGCTATTTTACGCGATAATACAATATGCCCATCAAGTATTGACCTGACTGCGTCGGCAATCGGTTCTGTCATGTCATCACCATCAACAAGAACAGTATAAAAACCGGTAATCGATCCCTGCTCACCAATTCCCGCTCTCTCAAGCAGTTTTGGAAGAATAGCAAAAACCGAAGGGGGATATCCTTTTGTTGTGGGAGGTTCGCCTACTGTAAGTCCTATCTCCCGCTGCGCCATGGCAAATCTTGTGGCCGAGTCCATCATTAAAACCACATTTTTACCCTGATCCCTGAAATATTCAGCTATTGTTGTGCCTATATAGGCTCCTTTCATCCTGAGAAGGGCAGATTTATCGCTGGTAGCTACAATAACCACAGATCTTTTTAAACCTTCTTCACCAAGATCTTTTTCAATAAATTCTCTTACTTCCCTTCCACGCTCGCCGATAAGTGTAATAACGTTAACATCCGCGTCAGTATTTCGGGCAATCATTCCCAGGGTAACACTTTTACCAACACCTGATCCGGCAAAAATACCAACCCTTTGACCTTTTCCCACAGTAAGAAGTCCGTCTATTGTTCTTATTCCTGTCTGAAGCGGAGTGTCAATTCTTCCCCTCTTAAGAGGATCGGGCGGTTCGCTATAGATGCTGCGGTAGGTATCAAATTGAATTTCTCCTTTGCCATCAATCGGGTTGCCCAGACCGTCAAGAACCCTTCCGAGAAGAGCGTCCCCGACCGGAATGGCGAAACTGCTGCCCGAGGCTACTATTTCACATGCCGGACTGATTGACTGCACTTCTCCAAGCGCAATAGAAAGCACTTTCCCATCCTTAAAACCAACCACCTCAGTCTTACAAACTTCATGACCGCTTTTATCAATAATGGTGCATACTTCGCCAAGAGATACGTTGGGCCCCGCCGAAACAATAACCAGCCCGATAACATCGGTTACCTTACCATTAACCTTTATCAGCTCGGCACGGTTGATAACATGGCTGTATCTCGCGATATATTGTTCGGCAAGATTCATTCTCCCACCAGATTATTATAATACGCGTCAAGTTTATTTTTAATTTCCTCAAGCTGGGTGCTTATTCTCGCGTCGAGGTTTCCAATATCAGATTCGACCATGCAGCCGCCCCGTTCGCATCGGTTATCGGCTTCATATTTTATCTGGGAAAAGTTTTCATTAACAAATTTGTTATCACTTTCACTATTTATGTTTTCCAGATCGTCGGGATTAAGTTTAACTATTACCTGGTTAGCTCCGAGAACTTTTTTTACTGCATCCTTTAATACTTCCGCGTAAATAGATTCACGGTCAATTTCTCTTCTTACGATTCGTTCAGCAATCCTGAATGAAAGCTCCACAATACTTTTTTCATAAGCTCTGTCATATTCGCCAAGCTGCTGATCGACCTCATCGAGAATTCCCTGAACCTGGGAAAGTCTCTGCATAATTTTTTCAGAATAAGATGCCTCGAGCTCAACTTTTGTATTGTGCCGGCCCTCGGCAAAGCCTTCATTCCACGCGTCATCAATCCTTCGCTGAATTTCAGCTTCCTTTTCTGCTTCGAGAGCCGCAAGATCAATTTTTTCCTCTTCCGGCTCCCTTTTAATCTCAATTCCGTCATTGACTTTAAGATTAAACTTCTTTGATTTTAAACTTACCCGAATAGTATCAGACATAAACTTCTTCCAGCATTCCCCTGATATTAAGTGATATTTCTTCGTTATCTTCCATTCGTTTCACCGTATCAATAATAGCGGCCTGGGCCATTTCAACATCTTTAAGCTTGACCATACCCATAAACTGCAGCTCTTCCTTCAGCAGGTCCGCCGCTCTTTCCGACATATTATTAAATATTTTGTCTTTAAGTTTGTCATCGGCAATTTTAAGCGCCAGAGCCAGGTCTTTTCGGTCAACTTCACGAAGTATTTTCTGAATATCATGATCCTGAATATGGATAATGTCATCAAAGATGAACATAAGTCTTTTAATTTCACCCGCTGTTTCAGGGTCCCTTTCTTCTATCTCTTCAAGAATTTCCTTGCTCATGGAAACACTTGTGCGGTTAAGGATTGTCGCGACACTCTTAGTACCGCCGGCCTTAGCCATCGAACTGCTCATCGACATTCCCGCCATTTCATCCACAACCTTTTCTATCTGTTTAAGAGTTTGAGGAGATATTTTACCGAGAGTGGCAATTCTGTAAACAACATCCGATTTTAATCCTTCGGGCAGTTCTTTTATCGCGTTCGCTGTCTGGTCGGGACTAAGGTGAGAAAGAATTAAAGCAATTGTCTGGGGATGTTCTTTATTGAGGAAGTTAACAAGCTGAGATGAATCAGCTTTTTTCAGCACATCAAAACCTCTCAGAGTTGTAAGGTCCTTAACCTTCTCAATAATTTCCATAGCTCTTGAAAGACCAAATGATTTTTCCAGAACAGCCTGGGCATATTCCAGGCCACCTTCGAGCAGGTATTCCCTCGCCAGAATCATACCGTGGAATTCATCAAGCACAGAATTGACAATATTGGAAGGGGTGTTTCTAACCTGCGAAATTTCGGCTGAAATCACCTCGATATCTGCCGGATCAAGCTGCTTAAATACTTCCGAGGCAACTTCAACATCCATCGCTATCATAAGAAGCGCGGCTTTTTGCAGACCGTTCAGACCGGTCTCTTTTTTATCTCTTATCTGTAGTTTTTCATTTTTAGACGTCATGTTCGTGCAACCATGATTGTATTAGTTTTGCGGTTTCAGTTGGATTTTCAGCAACATATTTAGCTATTTTTTTGTGTTTCTGTCTTTTTTTCGCTGCGTCGGAAGTGAGCGCTGATCCGAGATCAATATCATCTTCCTCTTCATCATCTTCAAATACCAAATCCGGAATAGCATTATCTTTCTTTTCATTTTTTAACGGAGCTGCCGCGTTGCCCGGCGCCGGCAATGGAGCGGCTGAGGAGGCTTGAACGCTGCTGCCGGGTAAAGCTCTGGCGCCCTGCTCACCGGAAACCTGACCTCCCTGCGGAAGAGCTCCGGCTGTTTGAGTTCCCGCGGGTAATCCCTGCTGTCCGGGGCTCTGGAACGCAAGTCTTGTCTGACCATTTTTCTGAACTGCGCCTATCAATAATTTTTCTTCTTTCAGACGCCCCATAAGTTTTTTAATTACCACCAGTGAAGCGATAAACGCGATAAGAACAAAAACCAGGTTAGTTATCTTATCATAATCCTCATATATTGCCGTTCCCCCCGCAGTTTCAAAATCTTCATCGCTGAACATATTTGTTTCAAAAGGAATATTAACTATAGAGAACTGATCATCCCTTGAGTTATTAATTCCAACGGCGTTCTTAACTATCTGCTCAAGTTTTTCAAGCTGCTCGGAGGTTCTGGGCTGAAAAATTCTCTCAATCTCTCCATTCTTATTCACTTCAACCATCTGGTCATTAATAACTGCCGCAACACTAAGCCTGTTTATATTTCCTGTGCCGGCCACCACTCTTTCAATTGAGCGGTTAATTTCATAATTGTAGATTCTGTTTTCGGTAACCTGGGCTGTTGAGTCGGCAAATGTTCTATCGCTATGCTGTGTATTCTGCACTTGCTCACTTATTGCCACCTGTGAATCGGGATCATACTGGGTTATGGTTTTTTCAACCTGGTCGAAATTCAATTCGGCGCTTACCTTAACAATAGAGTTTCCGTACCCGAGAATATCATCAAGCATGCTCTGAGCTTTATCAGCCAGATAAGCTTCAACCGAACGGATCATTTCATGATGTTTGGATGACACAGCGGCGAGAGGGTTGTCATTGCTTTCCTGCGATAATAACCTGCCGTGTGAATCGAGCAGGGTTACATTACCGGGCACAAGTCCTTCCACACTGCTCGCGACCAAATGTGTTATCGAACTTATATTTTCTCTGCTTAGTCTTTTGTTGCCGGTCATTTTTAGAAGAATGGAAGCGGTGGGAAGTTTTTCTTCCTCTTTGAATACCGATTTTTTCGGTATAACAATATGAACTCTCACACCTTCGACACCATCCTGCTGCATAATGGTTTTCGAAAGTTCTCCTTCAAGCGCCCGTTTATAGTTAAGTTTCTGTAGAAATTCCGACATTCCCAATGTGTTTTTATCAAATATTTCATAACCGATCAAACCTGAACCAGGCAGTCCCTTTGCCGATAAACTAAGCCTTGTTTCATAAACCACATCTTCGGGCACAAGGATAGCGCTACCATTTTCCGCCAGCTTATAGGGAATTTTCTGCGAATTCAGATTATCAATAATAGCCGCCGCGTCTTCATTTGCCAGATTGGAAAAAAGGGTATCATATTTCGCCTCATTGAGGAAAAACATTAGAATTACCAATATAACCATCGTAACAACAACCGATCCCCCTATGAAGATTTTCTGGGGCATCGTCAGCTTATTAAAGAGATTCATCAGATCGTTGAATATTTTATTATTCATTTTACTGTTGCATCCTGTTTAATTCTTTATACATATCCACTGCCTTGTTTCTGATTTCCATCAGCAGTTCAAGGCTGGTTTTAGCTTTTTCCCCCGCGATCATCACATCGTGCAGCTCCACATCCCCGCCAAGCACAAATTCAGTGGATATATCCTTGGCGTTTAACTGATCGGAATTTACATTCCCCACAAAATCGGAAAGAACATTTTTGAATTTTCCAAGTTCGCCTGATCTCGTTTTTTTAACTTCTTCAGGATTAAAATTAAAGTTGTTCAGTTGATTTATTTTCATTTTATCCTCTCCGGTCAAATAATTGTCCTACATTAACTCCGGCCATTTGTCCGCTTCTCTGGTAAAAATGATAATCGCTGATCTCATTCTTACTCTCCGGATACCTGTCCAGAAAAAACTGTCTTTCAGAACGGGTGATAAGTTCATCCGCAGCCTTTTCAACCGCCTGTGTCTGGGGAAGAGGCTTGGGCGCTGTTCTCTGTATATTGGGCACATAATTGCCGATAGTATTCATTCCGATCTTCATATCATATCTCCAGGGAATCTTTTGCCAGTTGCTTGGACGCGTTCAATGCGGTTAAATTGGCTTCATAACTTCTTGTTGCCGCAATCATTTCAACCATCTCGGTAATAATGTTTACATTCGACATTTCAACATAACCATCTTCATTCGCGTCGGGATGTTCCGGCATAAAGTTTACTTCACCACGCTTTTTATCTTCGATAACATCAACTTTCAGACTTTTATCCTTGGCAAAGGGATCGTTAGTCATAGGCGGAAGCTGCATATGGCGCTTATTACTGGATGCCAGCTTCAGGCGGTTATGATTTATAATAGGGCTTGCCTGGCCATGATCGACCTGTTTAATTGAAAGGAACTGTCTTTTATATGGTGAGCCATCTTCTCTTCTTACTGTATCGGCGTTAGCTATGTTCTCTGCTATCAGATTCATTTTTTTCCTCTGAAGTCGCAGGCCTTTGGCGCTAATATTAAAACCAATAAAATTATTACCAATTCTCAAGATTATACTCCCCTGATAACTTTCTGTAAACTTTTATAATGAGCGCTTATTTTCTTAGAGGCAAATTTGAAACGAATGGTATTTTCAGCCAGTTCGGCCATCTCTTTATCAATATCAATGTTGTTCATCCCCGAAATCATATCTGTTTTTCTGTCGACTATTATTTCAAACCCCTTAACCTGTCCATCCATGAAGTTTGAGTTTTCAAAATGACGCGCGTTTGTTACTTTAACCTGTGCATTCATCTCACGGTCAAGCTCACTGATAAATTTGACATCCTGCCGCTGGTAGTTTTCAGTTCCCATATTCGCGATATTTTTACTAACGACCTGGGACTTTGCCGAACAGTAGTCAATGTAGTTTTCGAGTAGTTTAATATTGGATGCTGACATTTTCTCACTTGTTTTGTTTTTACCTGCATAATGTTATGCAAATAAAATGCCAGCAGATAAGTGATGGGTTTATAGGAAGTATCCGCCCCGGAGCCCTCGGGCTGGATGGCTAATTTTGTACACCTGTTATTTATTAGTCACTGTAGTCAAGAACGACCGATTTTGTCTGACCGCAGGAACAATAGAATTTAATTTCCTTGATCATATCATTTTCATCTTTTTCTATAACTACCTTGACATCATGGAGTGATTCACCTTCAACCGAAACTTTTTTTAATCCGTCGATTTTCGCGTTTGTCCCCTTGATAATATTTTTATTCCGGGAAACATTTTCGCTGGTGAACTCCCTGTAGACCGTTTCTTTGAATTCTTTTTCTGTCATCATGAGTATTTATTAATTATTTCCGCTATTTTTTCCAATGGAGCAATTATATCTGCCTGACCGCTGTCGACAATGGCTTTGGGCATGCCGTATATCGTGCTTGTCACTTCGTCCTGAGCTATGCAGAAACCTCCTGCTTTTTTCATGCTTGTTACGCCTTCCAGACCATCTTTGCCCATGCCTGTCATAATTATACCCATTGTATTCTTGCCATATCCTTCCACAACTGAATTCAGCATAACGTCAACCGAAGGCCTGTGCAGATAATTATCCGGTTTTTCACTTGTTTTTATTCTTGGCGCTCCATTGATTTTCTGGATGGTCATATGCAGACCGCCGGGAGCAATGTAAATACATCCGCCCTTAACTTCCTCACCATTTTCAGCTTCTTTCACATCAACCCTGGCAAGGCTGTTTAACCTGTCGGCAAGTGATTTGGTAAATTTTGGGGGCATATGCTGAACAAGAAACATAGGCTGGGTTTTGAAATCGAGCGCGGGCACAACCTTTTGCAACGAAAGAGGACCGCCTGTGGATATCCCTAAAGCAATTGCGTGAACAGGATAATGTGGCTTCGCGTTTATTTTCGCGGGCTGCGGGAACGAAGAAGGCATCTTCTTTTTTAACCGCTGTAATCGGCGTAAATGTTTTTTTCTCTCTTCCTGCTTTACGATTTCATGGACTTTCGCTATGAGGTCCTGCTTTATCCGTAAAATATTTACATTTACGTAAGAGAGTTCTTTCGGAATAAAATCAACAGCGCCATATTCCATAGCCTTTATTGTCGCGTCAGCCCCTTCGGTTGTCAGAGAACTTATCATAAGAACCGGAGTGGGGCAGTCTTTCATTATCTGCTGTAATGTTGTAAGTCCGTCCTGTCGGGGCATTTCAATATCGAGGGTAATAATATCCGGACGCAATGCTCTTACCTTTTCATATCCTTCAATGCCATCCCTGGCTGTATCAATCACTTCTATATTGTCATCACTTTCGAGCATTATCGAAAGTGATTTTCTCATAAAAGCGGAATCATCAACTATCAGGACTTTTACTTTCTTTGATACCATCGGCTTCCATTTTTGCTATTAGTTCACTCAGATCAAGAATCATTACCACTCTTCCGTCTCCCATAATTGTGGAGCCTGCGATACCCTGGATATTTCCAAGATAAGTGCCGAGTGATTTAATTACTACTTCCTTCTGCCCAACAAGAGCATCCACTTTAATACCGAATGTTTTTTCGGCTATTTTAACTATTACTACGTACTGCCAATCCAAAGCCCCTTCCGATTCCTCATCCTGAACACTTAAAACTTCCTCTATGCTTATTAAAGGAATTGTTCTGTCGCGGAAATGAAGGACTTCCTTTTGCTTAATGCTGTATATATCTTCCGATTGAACTCTTATTACCTCAAGAACCGAACTGAGCGGAATTACAGCCATTTCCGATTTGACTTTTACAATCATACCATGGATAATGGCAAGGGTAAGTGGCAGTGAAATTTGAATTTTTGTCCCTTTGCCAACTTCTGAATCAACTTTTATCATTCCGCGAAGTTTCAGCACATTGGTTCTTACCACATCCATCCCGACACCACGGCCCGATACATTCGATACTTTTTTGGCAGTTGAAAAACCAGGCTGGAATATCAGGTTGTACGCGTCGCGGTTGGTCAGTTCCTGAGCTTTTTCCTCTGTAAGAATACCTTTTTTAATTGCCGCTTCGGTAATTTTTTTCGGGTCTATTCCTTTACCGTCATCTTCGATAGAGATAATTATATTATTACCTTCATGCTCGGCCGAGAGAATGATATTACCTTTCCTCGGTTTTTTAGCCTTTTCCCTCTCTTCAGGGCTTTCAACTCCGTGATCCACAGAATTCCTGATAAGATGCACGAGAGGATCATTTATTTCTTCAATAAGTGTCTTATCCAGTTCTGTTTCTTCACCATGAATAATCAGGTTAACTTCCTTATTCATTTCTTTCGAGAGGTCCCTTACAAGACGTGGAAAACGGTTAAAAATCTTGCCGATTTTCACCATTCTGGTCTTCATCACCACAAGCTGCAATTCGTTGGTCATAAGGTCTATCTGCCGTGTTGCCTCCGAAAGATCACGCGAATATTTTGTCCCTTCGAATTCAAGACCGAATTCCGAATTCAACTGCGAAAGCCTGTTGCGGCCAAGCACAAGTTCCGAAACTATATTCAGCAGGTCATCCAGTCTCGCGACATCAACCCTTATAGAAGTATCAATTTTTTTAGCTGCCTGATTCTGCTGCCTTGCCGGCTGATTATCGGGAGCGTTCTTAACTGGCGGGGCCGGTTTTGAAGGAGCTGCTTTTGGGGGAGCAGGTTTTTTTTCAGGCTGCGGTTTTTGAGTATTTTCCGGCGCGGGAGTTTCCTTCTTCAACTCATCTATATTATCTTCGGACTCCTCTTCAGGCTCAGATTCTTCCCCGGTTGTTTCATCCGCCGGTTCATCCTGTTCACCATCATCTTCCGGTTCCGGTTCATTATCCTCAGCTATCTCATCTTTATAGCTGCCATCAATCAGTTTCTTGAGAATCTCGATTACATTCTCGGTTTCAACATCTTCATTTCTTTTAGTTTCAACCGATTCGAGCAATTCCTTAATAACATCATACCCATAAAGAATTCCATCCATTATCTCTGAATCAAGCTCAATTTCAAACTTGCGAAGTTTGTTGAGCAGGTCTTCACAACGATGTGTAACAGTTGTAAATCTGCTTAATCCCAGAAATCCGGATGTACCTTTAATAGTGTGAAACGCTCTGAATATTTTGTTCAGGAGTTCTGTGTCCTTGGGCTGATTTTCAAGTTCAACCAGGTCCAGATCCAGTTGGTCAAGTATTTCTCTCGTTTCGATTATAAAGCTGTCGACGATCTCTTTCATTTCAGGATCGTTCAGCATCGAATAATTATTTGCGTCATCCATAAGCTATGAAAAGAGTTTATCTATTTCGTCCTGAGTTGTTTTATTTTTTTCTTCCTTGACAATACTGTCGACATTCTGCTGAATTCCGTCATCTTTAACATAACGGGCATCGGCATTAAATGTCTGGGTCATTTTTTCATCATTTTGGTCTTCAATCCTGGCTGCTTCGGCTTTCAGGTCACTATTGGAAATATCGAAAACCAGGGAGTTAAGTTTGCTCTGAACCTGTCCGATAAGGTGGTTAACTGAAGCAAGCTGCTGCGAAGTAATATCCTGAACCTGAAGCGAAATGGTAATATTAAAAACATTATTCTGAATTTCGGTTAATACCGGGTCAATACCTTTAAGTGTATTCAGGGTTTCATCATGTCCGGCGAACTGCTCTAAAAGGGCGGATGCTTCCTCATTATCCCTGAGCATATCGGAAAGTTTTTCATATACAGCTTTCTTCTTTTCCTCATTTTCAATAATCTCCTTCAGCTTAGATGCAATATCCATGGCGCTGCCGGAAATAACATCGACAATATCAAGAATTTCGGTGGTGGCAAGCTCGGTCGATTTTGTTACATCACTGATGGAGTCGGATGCCTTGGGAATCTGTTTTGTGCTGTCGGCAATTGAGTTATTTACATTTTCGAGCAGAGGAACAGTTTCCCGCATAAAATCAATAAGACTTTGCAGAATAGGGATAATCTTCTGGCCATAACGGAAGACAGCTTTAAGGTCATCCAGCTTTTCAAAAATATTTGACATGTTAACCATACTCATGGGCGTATTCCTTTAATTTAAGCCAAGTATCTGATCAATTTTTTCTTTTAAAATCTGAGGTGTAAATGGTTTTACAACATAATTATTAACCCTGGCCTGCAATGCCTCGATAATATCTTCCTTTATACCCCTGGTTGTAACCATAAGTATTGGAAGTTCAGCAAACTTAGCCGATCCTCTGATTGCTTTAACCAGCTCAAGTCCTGTCATATTTGGCATATTCCAGTCGGTAATAATAAAATCAACATCCGGATTTCCTTTCAGTTTTTCCAGAGCGTCTTCTCCGTCATTCGCCTCAACCCATGTATTATAGCCGAGGTTCCTGAGAGAATTCGCTACAATTCTGCGCATAGTTACCGAATCATCAACTATCAAGAATTTTTTTGGCATAGTAACTCCCTAATTCAAATATTTTGATACTTCATATAAAAGCCGCTTTGGATCAAATGGTTTCACAAGATATGAATTCGCGCCGAATTCCAGTCCCCTTTCAATTTCATCACTACCGCCAAGGCTTGAAAGAACAATTATCGGCATTTCGGTCAGATCATGATTTTCCCTGACTGTTTTGATTAGTTCAAATCCATCGACATTGGGCATGTTAATATCTGTGATGATCAGGTCTATCTTTTCATTCGGAATTTTCTCCAAAGCTTCCATGCCGTCACAAACCTGTATTATTTTATATCCTTTGGCAGTGAGGGCGAATGAGACAAATTTCCTGATTGTGGCAGAATCATCCGCAACCAAAATTACTTTTTTCATGTCAGGTTCTACTCCTTTTTATATCCGACAGTCTTGGGAAAGCTTAAGATTTTAAATGCTTTGGAAATACCGTGAAGAGTCTCAGAATATCCGATAAAGAGATACCCCCCCTTATTAAGGGCATTATATAAATGAGAGACAACACGAATTTTGGATTTAGCATTAAAATATATAAGAACATTGGCGCAAAAGACAACATCGAAGTTTTTCATCGCGCGCATGTTAATGTCATCGACCAGATTCAAGACTTTAAAGTTAACATTCTTTTTAATCTCAGGTTTGAGGTGATAAGCGCCACCGTGATAAATGAAATATTTTTTAAGGTAATACATCGGAGTATTCCTTATGGAATATTCACGGTAAATGCCTTGCCGCGCTGTATCAACAACCGCAAAGTTAATATCTGTCCCGACAACCTCCAGTTCAGCCCAGGGATATTTTTTCTTTACCAGGTCTTCGAAAACCATTGATATAGAATATGCCTCTTCACCCGATGAACTGGCGGCGCTCCAGATCCTGATTTTATTCTGTCCGGTAGCCTTTTTCCTCATGATAAGTTCGGGAAAAATAAGAGTCACCAAAGCGTCGAGCTGCGGCTGATTCCTGAAAAAATATGTTTCATTTATAGTGATTACTTCATATAAATATTTCTTTTCAGCATTTCCATTCACATTAAATTTAACATACTCAAGATATTCATCATATGAGTTAATACCAAGAAACTTCATACGTTTCTGCAGCCTGCTTTCCAGAAGATATTTTTTATTATCCTGAAAATAAATACCACACAAGTCATATATATAATCTCTCCACTTTCCAAAGGAAACGGCGCCCAGCTCATTTTCCTTCATCAGCGGCGCGGTATTTGTAAATCTGCTGCCGGTATTTGTAAATAGTGATGTTCTTTTGTCGTTCATACCATAACCGAATTAAATTAGTTTTCATTTACCGAACGTTGAGATAAAATAAATTGAGCTCTCTGGCTCACCATTATTTCACTATCGTTCGATAACTGCTCAAGAGCTATTAATACGTCGGGCGATTTATTCTCTTCCAGCAAATCAAGTAATCTTATCCTGTTCCAAATGTTTGTGTCTTCTATCAGTACATCAATAAATAACATCCAGGTATCTGTATCCATCTGGTAGAGAAGCTCCATCGCGGTTCGCCTTACCTCTTCATCCGGATGTTCAAGATTTTTTGTAAATCCGTCGGTCAAACCTCTTAATTCAAATTCAGATAACGCAATCCGCACATCGACAGAGGAAAATTCGAGCATCTCTTTCAGCAGATTCATTAAACCAAGCTGATTTACACTATCTCCGCTCAGCATGGTCGCGATTTCCTTATATACAAATTCCGGCTTATTAAAGAGATGAGGTTTAACAATTTCATCAAACATCATTTCTTCACCAACTGTCTTCAAACATGAACGAAGTATATCTTTATCTTCGAATTCATCGACAAGCCCTATCGCCGCGCGTTTGTACTCATAATCCCCTTCATCAATTGTCTTGAGAATAGCATTTTTCATCTTATCCTCAATAGGCACATCAAAATTATATTTCTCCTTTAGCAGAAATATTGAATTTATGAGCGCGAGCACGAGTGATTCTTCAATATCATTCAACTGTCCGACCAGGAAGAAAAAGGAGGATTCATCACCTATCAGTCCGAGACTTTCGATAATAGCGAATTTTATCAGCTCATCCTCTTCGGAATATTTCTTCATAATGAATTCAAGAACTTCCTTCGACCCGATTTTTCCAAGAGCTTCAATAATTGTAGGCTTATACAGCTCATTTTTGTCATAGTGAGGAGTAATAGCCTTTACCGATTTCTCATACTGAATATTACCGAGAGCTTCGATGCAGGCAAGCACAACATTTTCATTTTCGTTTTCATTTAATACACTGATAATTTTTTCGGCAGGCTTCGGATCTCCAATCAGGCCAAGAATATCAATTACAAATTTCAGATCATCATCATCGGTGGTTTCCATACTCTTCATAAGTTCATCGATAGCAAGTGATCCGTTTTTTATTAGTATTTCTCCGGCCAGGTTTCTTACCGACGCCTCCTCCGCGGATATCTCTTTTATAAGATAGTGTGGAATCAGCGGATTTTCGTTAAGGGTCAGAAGGAGTGACGCAGCATTTCTGACTCCCTTATCCTTGTCAGAAATTAATCTGCATATCGTTTTAACCATCTCTGCCTCAAGATCTTCATTGATGAGCATCTCTATCTGATTGATCTTTTCAGCCGGTTCTCCGTTCTGAAGTATTTTTAGTGTCTCTTCCATAATAAAAACTTTATTTTGTGCTCAGAACTAATTATTATTTATTATGTATATCAATTTCAATGCCGAGTTTATTCTGCTTTTTTGAGCAGTTTTTGAATCCTTCTCCCGGAAAGTGTTTAATATCAGCCATCTGCATTTTATTGGGCATTTCCTGGTCAACATTTGTTAAAGCCAATAACCTTTCCGTGAATATTATCGTATGAAGAGAATAAATCTTTAATGATTTTGTACAATATTATTCAATTTTTTAATGATAATTCAGAGTCTTTTTCTTTCGGTATTCCGTAGAATATTTTCAAATTTTTACCCGAGTATTGAATTCCCCCGACAGATGACTCAGAAAAATGCCGAATTCAACTCAAAAAGTAAATTTTCAGGAAATGAAGCTGATATATTTTAGGACGCCACATCACAAAACAGAGTGATAAGCTCAGAACCGGATTACAGGAGATTAAAAAGGGCAATATTATGTTTAGTCCTTATCAAAGCTAAATGGCAATCGGATCAGTTTATTCCGTTACGATCCCGGCCCAAATTCGTAATTTTTCATTCGCAATTCGTAATTCGTAATTCGTAATTCCTAATTCCTAATTCCTAATTCCTAATTCCTAATTCCTAATTCCTAATTCCTAATTCCTAATTCCTAATTCCTAATTCCTAATTCGTAATTTAACATCCCTTGCGCCCGGCAAAAAGGATAAAAAAAATCCTCCCTGTCGATAAGGAGGAGATAAAATTTATGGAGATAAACTCAGCTAAATAAGGAAAGGGGATGAATTATCAGCTTATATTTTTAGTAACCTCAATTCCCAACTGCTCCATTCTGTACCGCAATTTGGAACGTGATAACCCGAGTACCTTGGCGGCCCTTACCTGGTTGCCGTTGGTAATTTTAAGAGTTTTCTGAATTAAAATTCTGAGCACATGGTCAATTTTCACACCATCGGCCGGAATTTTAAGAACAAATCCGTCAGTATCCTGATTTTTGCCCGCGGCTCCCTCAAAGAGGAAGTTAAAATGATGCGCTTTCATAAAATCATCTTCCAGCAGCAACATTGCTCTTTCCATTACATTCTTCAGCTCCCTTATATTTCCTTTCCAGGGGTATGACTGAAGTTTTTCGAGAGCCTCAGGTTCAATTCCTTTAACCTGTTTGCCAAACTTGCCCGCGAATTCCTGCAAAAAAGAATAGGCGAAAAAGGGAATATCCTGTTTTCTTTCCCTGAGAGGCGGAACTACAATCCGCGCCACATTTAACCTGTAATAAAGGTCTTCCCTGAAATTTCCCTCGGAAACTTCCTCCTCCAGATTCCTGTTAGTGGCGGCTATCACCCTTACATCAATTGATATTTCTCTTTCACCCCCTACTCTGTAAAACTTTTTCTCCTGCAGAACACGTAAAAGTTTAACCTGGAGATCGAGGGAAAGTTCTCCAATCTCATCCAGAAGAATGGTTCCCCCCTGGGCAAGTTCGAATTTACCAAGTTTTGTTTTCTGCGAAGCTCCGGTAAATGCTCCTTTTTCATGCCCGAAAAGTTCACTTTCGGCAAGCTCACGCGGAATAGTCGAACAATTTATCTGGATAAAAGTATTCTCAACCCTGGGGCTGTTCTGATGAATAAAGCGGGCAAAAACTTCCTTCCCCGATCCGCTTTCCCCTTCGAGAAGAATGGTCGTATCAGGACTTTTCGCCAGTTTTTCAACCGCTCTAACAAGTTTTTGGATTTTATTACTTTTGCCAAAATATTCACGTGTCAGTTTATCTTCTATGAGAAGCTGATGGAACCGGTCAACTTCATTTCGCAGCATGATATTGTCGACAGCTTTTTTAATGACAACCTGAAGCTGCTCAGGTTCGAGAGGTTTAAGAAGAAAATCATAAGCTCCCGATTTTAAGGCCTGCACCGCAATTTTAACATCAGCGTATCCGGTGATCATAATTACCGGTATGTGAAAATACTTCTCCTGTATATTTACAAGAACATCAAGACCGTTAATTGTTTTGAGATAAATATCGAGAAGAATTATATCGGGCTCAAACCTTTCGATAGTATCAAGCGCTTCTTCTCCCGAAAGGCATACTTCAACATCATATTCCAGTCTTACCAGCAGACGCTTAAGAGAAGTACAGACAAGATCATCGTCATCAATTATTAATATTCGCGGCTTCATCTTCTTTTACCATTTTTTCCTGATTAAATCGAATAAAAAACCTGGTGCCGACTCCATATGTACTTTGAAAATCGAGTCCCGCATTATGTTCATCAAGCAGTTTCCGGCAAACACTAAGCCCCAGACCGGTGCCTCCCTTTTTATTTGTATAAAAATCGCTGAATATTTTCTCCTGATCCGATTCCTTTATTCCCCTTCCGTTGTCCTCAACCTCCCAGATCACCTCCTTTTTACCTTCCGACTGGTTCATATAGGTTTTAACCACAATTCTACCATCATTTCTGCAAGAATCGACCGCGTTGGTAAGGAGATTCATAAATACCTGTATAATTTTATTCCTGTCGAGATATAAGGGAGGAATATCGGGGTGAAGCTCCCGGTCAACCCTTATCTGCTTTTTAATAGCGTGGAGCTTAATCAATTCAAGAGTATCATTTGTAATATCATTTAATGAATAATACTCTTTGTTGAAAGTATCGCGGCGGGAAAAACTTAACAGATTTTCTACCAGATATTCAATCCTGGAAAGAGCGGCGATCGAATCGCCGACCGACTCATTTGCCTGAACCGGAAGTTCATTGCGCATTAATTCCAGAAAATCCAGATTTAATTTGAGCGCTGAGAGTGAATTCCTTATTTCATGTACGAGTGTGGCGGTTAATTTTCCAAGTATTTCCAGCCTGTTTGCATGAATTGTTTCTTCCAACATATCCGAAGTACTGTGTTTGACAGAATTATTTTAATAGTAATCGGATTTTAACTATTTGTACACTAATTAGCAAACTCTTTTTGATAACCGGACCTGATTTTAAAGGAGTCTGAAGTATTAATCAGCTATTTCAGCTATCAAACTCCTTCATAATGGCATCGGCAACTCTGGAAATGACTTCATCTGAATTATAGAACCCGCTGCTCAATCTTTCTTTGATTGTATCAACGTCTTTTGCTTTTTCTACCTGCTGGCTGTTCATGATTTTTGCCTTTTCGGATATCTCCAGTTTATCCTTTCCCTGAGCTACCTCCGGGGATACATTTTTCTGCTTGTTCTTATTAACTTCATTAGTGTAATGAAATGCGTTATTTATGCCACTAATTTTCAAGTTTTCACCTGCTGTAATTTAATAATTTTTTTTTGTTGTAATAGTTCTTCAAATTAGCTGCTGTTGTATCCCTTTCGGATGTATATTTCTCAACTATATTATCGAGCTTTTCTAAAATTTGTTTAATGACCGGGTCAAATTCCAGGTTATATTTTTTCAGATTCTCCGAACCATATTTATCAGTAAGTCTTTTTTTCTCTTTTTCCAAAAATAACATTTCCGATTCAATTTTTGAAATTTGAGAATTATCGCCGCCTTCCGATATTTTGGTGAGGCGGCGATTAATATTCTGAAATTTATTCCTTATTACCGCAATTTCCTGTTCGATCATTATAATAGTATTATCTGATTATTGGTAATATTAAAAATATCCTCCTCCCGAACTGAAATAGGAGGACATAGTTGACTGCATACTATAGAACTGCATAAGCTGCATCTGAAGTTCTTCATATTTGCTTCTCATCACCTCGGCGCTCTGGTCAATCCTGTCATTCATCGAGTCTATTTTATCTCTCAGCCGTGTAACGTTACGGTCGACAGAATCCTTCGAAGAAGCCAGGTACCCGTCGGCGCCCAGGAATGGATCAATTGCGTCATATAATGATGTCGCGACTCCATTGGTTGAATTAAAGAGTGTCTCAATCTGCGAGGCGTCTTCCTGTATCTTCTGCTCCAGTAATGTGCTGTCCGATATTGATAATCCGGTATAGGCGCTGAAGGAAATTCCTATTTCCGAAAGTTTATTAATACTGTCATCGGATATTCCCTGCACATTTGAATAGGCAGTTGTGCGGAAGGCGCTTAGAAGTGATGAAGCATTCGCATCGCCAAAAAATATTCCTCTTATACCCGCGCCCGAACTGCTGTTGTTCTTTATGTAGGTATAAATATCGTTAAATTTATCAACAAATTCCTGAAGTTTTGATTGTATATGGTCCGAATCATTCTCGACGGTGATCGTGACCGGATCATCTCCGGTGTCCATAACAGATTTCAGTGTAAAGGTTGTTCCGGTTACAAGATCGGAAACCGCGTTGGAATTTCTGGCGATATCTATTCCGTTGAACTCAAATTTGGAATTCAACTGATTATTGGCGTCGGTAATATCGGCATAAATAAAACCGGCTGTATCGGGATCAGGAGTCTGATCATAAGTAGGGCGTGAAGAACCCAGGTTCAATCCGAACGCGCCGAGAGCCGTTCCTCCGTTTGTGTCCGATATATCGGTTATCCTGTAATCCAGCCCCGATTCAACCGCTGTCAGAGAAAGCTGTGTAGTAGCGCTGGTAGGATCAAACTGGCTGGCTGTCACTAAGCCCGCCGAACTTTTCTCCTGTATAACATTAAGATCCAGATTTGCGCCTCCGAGTAATGAACCGGTGTCGGTAGATGAATCAATCGTAATATAATCGCTGCGGTTATTCACCTCAATTTTCAGGCTGACATTGCTTCCATCAACAACCTTCGAGGCAGTTACGCCGTCGACATCGGTATTTATCTGGTCGACCAGATCATCTATCACCGTATCCCAGCTCTGGTTGCTGTAATCGTATTCAATAGTTGTTTCTGTATCTTCGATATCGATTACAAACTCGCCTGAACCGGTAAAAAGGGTTGAGGAATCAAGTTCCGCGGAATTAACTATCGCTTTATCACTGTTTATCGCATCTTTTATCTTTTCAAGAGCTGTATCGTTGGTTTCACCCGCTTCGAATTCCACTTCAACATTTGATACAAATTCTCCACCTTCCCCATCGCCGGTTTTAATCTGAAAAGTATGTGTGCCAGTAAGGGCATTTGTATCCGAGGCGTTAAAATCCTGGGAAAGGGCAATATCACTTTTGGCAAGCTGGCCAACTTTCAGAGTAAAAGATCCTGATGAAGCGCTGCTTGATGATGTTGCGGAAATCAGGTCCTCATTGGAGGAACTGGCGCCTTTGGTGCGGAATGTGGAACCTGAACCGGTCTCTTTAAGATCTTCCAGAAGAGTAGAGAGCTGATCCAGCTTGGATGTAAGGTTGGTGTAACCGGTGGAAATATTGGAATAGCGGGTTTTCCTGTCCTGAAGGGGAACGACACTCTTCTGCTCCTCGCTGTAAATATAATTATCTATCAGCGAGTTTATACTTGATGTCGAAAGTATATCGTAACTCATTTTACCAGCTCCAAAACAGTTTGTTTAAAATGAAAAAATTTTTTCTACTAAAACTGCAAAAAAATTTATAAAAAGCCCCGGGCAAAGCCCGGGGACGATAATGGTAATTTCGAAAAAAAGAGTTATCTCATCAGTGAGAGAACACTCTGTGGGGCCATATTCAGCTGCGAGAACATTGATGTTGCAACCTGGCCGGCCATCTGACCTCTTGTAGCATTCAACTGTTCCTTTGCCATATCTGCGTCGAAGAGACGTGATACAGATGCTTTGGAATTGGAGACAGCGGCAGTCAGAAATTCATCCTTGATATCAAGGCGCTGTGAAAGGTTACCGATTTTTGCAAGTGAACTGTCGATGGCAGTTTCAAATGAACCGAGGGCAGTTTCAATTGCCTGAATGTTAGCGGTGGTAGTTCCGCTTGTGGGCAGACCTGAGATACTTGCCAGCGCAGTATTAACATCCAGCGCAACACCAGTTGCACCACCTGAGGAATAAGTTCCTACGAGACCAGATGCGAAATCGATACCTAATGTATCTGAAGTGCTGGTGCCAGTCTGGAATGTGAAGATACCGGTATTTCCAGTTGCTGAAGAAACCAGGAGTGATGTGTCATTGTATTTTGTATTGTTGAAAATACTCTGAATTTCACTTCCCATTGCTTTGATATCATCGGCGATTCTCTGCTGATCGGCAGCCGGGTTTGAAGCGTCAGATATTTTTGTCTTAATCTGGGTAATAAGGTCTTTAACGTTGGTAAGCTGATTTTCAGAAGTTGAGAGCATATCTTTTGCTGATCCAACGTTTCTTTGAGCTGCTTCCATGAGTTTAACTTTCTGGTTCAAAGCTTTACCTACGGCAAATCCTGAAGTATCATCTGCAACCGAGTTGATTCTTTTCTGTGTTGCCAGGCGAAGCTGGGCTTTGAAAGTAGAAGCGTTTGCTTTTGCCAGTGCATTATAAGCATTTAATGCACCCATGTTTGTGTTAACGCGAAATGACTGTGACATTTTATACCTCCATGTTGTTGGTTAACGTTCCGGATATCCTTTTCCGGTTAATATGTTTATTGTTTAGTACCATTATCGTAAACTTTTTATAATTGTTTAACAATCTTAATTTTTTCTGCTGAAAACTTCTAACCAGCCATCACGAAGCTCGGTTAAAATACCATGAACTACTGTACTGTTTCCTTTGCGCATCTGCTCCTGACAGAACTGGTAGAGTTTCATCAGACCAAGTGAAAACTCTTTGGAAGCTTCATCACCATCAAACCTTAACGCGTTCATTAATTCCTGAAGAGCATTATTGGTTTTGGCCAGGTCATTCCTCTGACAATTAAGTATGGCATAATCGTATACTTTAATCAGAAGCTGCTGCGGAGTGGCTTCCAGTATTTCTTTCGTCAGGTACTGATTTACCCCTGTCGATTTATATGCCTGAGCCTGATTATACATTTTTTAATTCCTTTTATTTAACTTAAAGTTCTGAAATCACTTCCCCCCGGATTAGCGGGGGGTTAATTAAAATCAATTACCGATTAACGGAATAACTGAAGAACATTCTGCGGAGCCATGTTCAACTGCGAGAACATTGATGTTGCCACCTGGGCAGCCATCTGGCCTTTTGTAGCGTTGAGCTGTTCTTTAGCCATATCGGCATCGAATAATCTTGAAACTGACGCGCGTGAATTGGTCATTGCCGAAGTAAGGAAGTTTTCCTTAATATCGAAGCGCTGAACCTGGTTACCAATTTTTGAAAGAGCGTTGTCAACTTCTGTTTCAAATGTATTAAGGTTCGTTTCCAAAGCGGTGATAGAAGCGATTGAAGTTCCGCTTGAAGGCAGCGAGCTTATTGATGAAAGAGCTGTCGCGACCGCGTCGCTGACGCCTGAAACTGTGCCGCTTGAATATGTGCCAACCAGTCCGCTGGCATAATCTACCGTCATTGAATCGCTTGTGCTAACACCGGTCTGGAAAGTAAATCCCGCTCCGGCGCCGTTCGCGCTCGAAATCAGCAGGTTGGTGTCGTTATATTTTGTGTTGTTGAAAATGGTCTCAATTTCCCCTGCCATCGCTTTAATATCATCAGCGAGTCGCTGAGTATCGGCAGCCGGGTTAGAAGCGTCGGCCATTTTGGTTTTGATCTGTGTTATAAGATCTTTTACATTGATCAACTGATTTTCGGATGTTGCCAGCATATCCTTTGCTGCGCCAACATTATTCTGTGCAGCTTCCATCAATTTAACCTTCTGATCGAGGGATTTACCTACAGCAAAACCTGAAGTATCATCAGCAACTGTGTTGATACGTTTCTGGCTTGCGAGTCTGAGCTGTGATTTGTAGGTCAGCGCATTTGCTTTTGCCAATGCATTGTAGGCCTTAAGAGCCCCGATATTGGTGTTAATTCTAAACTGTGACATGTATACCTCCATGTTTTGGTTGATTCGACTTCAGTCAATTCGTCGAATGCAGGCGTCCTCAGAAGGTCCCGCCTGGTATTTGACATTTAGTTATTTATCTTTTCAATTCTTTCTCTCTAAGTCCTTTGTTTTTAGTGTCTTAGAATTTTAATCTCAATTTTATTATCGGAGTGTGCTGAAAAAAGTTTAGCTTTTTGTTTAAGATTAATTTCAATTTTTTCTTTTGTGGAATACTTTGTTGGGGAATGTGAGATAATTTAGGGTAAATAGGGCGTTTTCAGCCTGTTTTCGAGGTTTATTTAGCTTTCAGAATTTCTTTGATCTTATCAACCTGCTTCATAATCATCGGATTATCAAACCAATAGAGGCTCATCAGATTCAAAATTTCCGCGGCTTCATTCATCCTTCCCGAGGCTACGTATCCCGATATGAGGAATATGGCAGTTGAGGGAAGCCTGTCCGGTTTATCGAGCGATTTATGGAAGGCTTTTTCAGCTTGGGCCTTGTTGCCAATCTTCTGATATAACATTCCAATCATATTCCAGAAAGCCGCTGTATCTGTGACAGAACTTTCTGTTTTTTCAAGTTCATCAATGAGTGAATCGGAGACGGGTATTTTCTGCAGCGCGGCGCTGAAAAAACTAACAGACTCTTCAGTGAGCAGTGATTTAATAATCTCGAGTTCTTTCTGAACCGGAGTTATCCCTTTAGCTAATTTCTGCAATACTATAGCCGATCTGCTTTCCAGGTGGTTAAGATATATCCTCAGATCATTTCCTCTGCCGGTTTGAAGCGCGTTCAGCAATCCTGAATATATTATTCTTTCAGTGGGTACAATTATATCCAGCAAGCCACCTGCCGATTTTCTCTTCTTTAACTGTTTATTAAACATAAGCGCCCGGGCGGAATAACGGGCGGCATTCTGGTAATCTCTTTTCGCGGCAAAACAGGCCGAAGCTGTCAGATTCATCAGGGGCGCTTCGGGCGCTGCGTCAAGTCCCAGCTTCATAAAATAAGAGGCTTTATCAAAATCACCTTCCCTCGCATATGTTTCACACAACCAGGAGCAGGCTACCATCTTATAATCAGCCGGGAGACCCTTCCTGTTTTCGATGGCAAAATGATAATATTTTTTAGCCGAAACCGGATCATCCAGAATTCTGAAAGTGTTTCCGAGCTGATAGGCAAGGTATCCGGTCGGATTTTCATTATAATCAATCAACAAAAGAGGAAGATTTCTTTCCGCTTTTCCTGATATTATACCTTCATCGGCGTCGTAACCTGTATGATGAATCGTTATCCCCGATTCAATCAGTTTATAGCCGTTCTGCAAAAGAGAATCTTCTATCTGTTCATGAACTCTTCCGGAAAATCTTATCCCGTGTGAACTGGCAAAAAGACGAGCATATTTCATTACATTCGGTGAATTTTTGCTGTCCAGACTTCTGACATTGCAAAAGACACCTATTTTACCTTTCTTCTGAACAAAATTAGTCAGTTCCGGTTTTGAGCGCGGGTCTAAATATTCATCCGCGTCGAGGTAGAGAATCCAGTCGGAAGTAACCTTGGAAAGAGAAAAATTGCGCGCCTCTGAAAAATTTTCCCTCCAGTCAATTTTATAGACCTCGGCCCCCATCCTTTCCGCAATCTCAATTGTTTTATCTTCCGAGCCTGTATCGACAATAACTATCTGATCGACAATATCCTTCACCGACGACAGACATCTTTCAAGAGATTCCTCTTCATTCTTCACAATCATTGAGAGAGCAAGGGTTCCGATAACTTCTTTCCTTAATTTTAAAACAAACTTTTTACTTTTTCTTCGAGCAGCGATATCTTTTCCGGTATACCGGGATAATTGGCAAATCTTCGTTTTGAATCTTCAATCAGCTTAGCGAGTTTATTAATATGATTTCCCTGAACATAAAGAGAGGAGAGAAAAAAGATTACGGAGGGATCATCCATCCCTATGGAGACGGCTCTTTCAAAACTTTCGATCGCCTCTTCATTTTTTCCGGCTTTCGAAAAACTTCGGGCTCTGGCGCAAAGATAAAAACTTTTGTACTGTAATTTTGGATATACCGATTCCATCATATTCAGACGCACTTCATCATCAGGGTAATTTTCCAGCAGTGAAATAGTCAGCTCGGCAACCTGTTCATTAACGATAGCGGCAAAACGAGTCCGGATAACGGGGGGGACATACTCACCGAGGAAAAGTGCCTTAATCAGTATCAGGAATTCATTTTGGGTTATCAGAGTCTGATCGAGAGATGAGAGAGTTTCAAAAAAGCGGTTAAAATAATATTTATTTCCCGCGGCGGCGCATATCTGAAGAGCCGTGATAAGCAGATTTTTGTTGTCGGCAGTAAGAGAAAAATCTTTCCTTTCATTGCTGTTATTTGTTTCCCAGCTTTTAACGATAAACTTCAAAGAAGTTTCATATTCCTTCAGCCGGTAATAAATCTTAGCCATCAGCAGATTAAGAAGGGGCTGAACCGGATCGTTTCTTAATCCTTCCGTGGCAAGACGCAACGCCGAATTCACGTTTCCCCTTTGAAATTCAATACTTGCCTTATAACGGTAAGCGTGCGACTTGAATAAGGGAGTTGATTCGGGAGATTGAATTATCATTTCAAAAAAACGGAGAGCGTTATAATTATCCTCGAGCACCCCGTAGGTCTGGGCTATCTGAAAAATAAGGTAAGGAGATTTATTTCCCCGGTTATAGTCGGTGGTTAATAATTCGAGGTTTCTCTTCGCCTTTTCCATTATCTGGTCGCGGGGAATGTCATAGCCGGTATGAAATATTTTAATATTTGAGTTTCTGAGGGAATAATTATTTTTCTCAAGGGAAAAAATGATCTGTTCATGAACGGCGCCTGAAAAATTGATCAACGGTGAATTTCGAAACAGCCTGGTATACCTGATTACATTAGGTTTGCCATTATGTGAATCGGGGCTGATAACACTGCAATAATACCCCGCCTGATCATTGGAATAGATTATTCTTCGCAGCTCATCGGCCGATTCCGGCATCAGCCGCTCATCGGCATCGAGGTAAAGAACCCAATTCCCGGTCGAATTTCTCAGGGCATAGTTTCGCGCTGCCGAAAAATCGTTGATCCAGTTGAAGTGTAATATTCTGGCTCCGAATGATTGAGCAATCGATATTGTCCTGTCTGTGGAACCGGTATCGACAATAACTATTTCGTCGGCAATGCCTTTTACCGATTCCAGACAGTCTGCGAGATTTTTCTCTTCATTTTTAACAATCATACTCAAAGTGAGAAGAGACATAATTTTCCCCGGATTTCCTGATTATTCTTCGAGACGTTTATTATCATCAGCAGGCAGATTCAAATTGCTGTTGGCTTTCGCTAATCCTGCTTTGGCAAATTCATTTTTGGGATTATATTTCACGGCCCATTCAAACATCGTTTTTGCTTCTTCATCACTGCCCTGGAAAAATAATATTTCGCCCAGACCGGCGCACGCCTGTGATGATTCAGGATTCAGATTCAATGATTTTTCAAAACATGCTTTCGCGGTTTCATATTCCTGTAATCCGAGATAATTGAATCCTTTGAAGTTTTCGAGTGTGGAAATTTTTGTCGCCGAATCGTGGCTCAGAAAAACCTGGGTAAACATTTTCTCCATTTCATTAAGTTTATTCAGCGCTTCTTCATACTTATTCTCATTAAACAACTGATAAGCTTCTGAAATTGCCTTAAAGAAATTATCTTTTTTCTTTAAGGTTGTTTCGAGATTTAATGTATTATGGGCTTCCGGAAGACCAAGACTCCGGTTTGTTTTGGCCAGGCCGTTGGAGGCAAACTGGTTATAAGGATTATGATCGAGCGACCATTCGAACATAACTTTAGCTTCATTCTCCATTCGGCAAAGGTAAAATACCTCCCCTATGCCGGCGCATGCCTGTGAAGAATTCGGATTAAGCTCAAGCGATTTTTCAAAATGTTCCTTGGCGACTTCTATCTGATTTAATCCCAGATAGTTAAATCCCCTGAAATTATGTATGCTTGCTTTTGTTTCATTAATATCCGACTCCGAAAAATCCTTTTGTATTTCAGGATTATTAACGAGTTCTTCGGCAGCGTCTATTTTTACAAGAGCTTCCGAGTATTTCTTTTCATTAAAAAGGCTATAAGCTTCATCGATTATTTTTTCGATATTATTCATGGGTCTCTTCCTTATGTTTAACCTTTTATATTTTTTTGGAGTTCGTTGACTAACTCTTCCACATACTTAAAATTCTCAAGCGCTATTTCATTTTTCGGGTCTTTATCCAAAACTGAGGATATTATACGAAGCGCTTCTTCAAGCCTGCCTTCCTGAACGTGAATTACCGCGAGATCGTTTAGCGCGTCCAGATTTTCTTTATCTTTTTCCAGCACTGTCTCAAGAAGTTTGCGCGCTTCCTCGAAATTATTTTCTTTCAGAAATTCTTCCGCTCTCAGAATTTGTGTATTTGTAAGCTCATTATCTACAATTTTTTCCAGTATCTTCAGGTTCTCCAGAGCAATACTGTTGCTTCTGTCCTGGTCCAGAACTTTCATAATTGTTTTTGCCGCTTCTTCATATCGTTCAGTAAGAGATAGAATAATTGAATACATATTTAAAACATCAATATCTTCAGGCGACTTTTCCATAAGTGGCAGAAGAAGAGCTTCAGCCTCCTGAAAATTTTCTTTTTCGATAAGTTTCTGAATTTCATGCAGTTGATTTGTCATTTGATTTTCCCCTGTAACTTTTTCTGTTTTTTCGGCAATTTTTGCCAGCCCTTCTTTTGCTGCCATATTTCCCGAATCAAATTTAATGGCATATTTGTACATCTCCCCGGCTTCATTAAACATTCCGGTATTATATAACACTTCCCCGAGTCCCGCGCAGGCGTTGGATGACTGGGGATTTAGATTTAAGGCTTCTTCAAATTTAACCGTAGCGTTTTCCAGATCTCCTTTACCAAGATAGGCAAATCCTGAAATTTCGACAATATCGGCAAGGCTTATTTCTTCATCATCATCTGAATTATTTTCTTTTTTTAACTCTGTTTCGAGATGATTAAATTTTTCCAGGGCATTATCCCACTCCCGGTTTTCATAAAATTCCAGCGCCGATTTCGAAAGTTCGAGGATCAGTTCTTTATCTGCTTCCATCTCATTTCCCATATTATTATTTTTTTCAGATTCCTTTATTTCATTTTTTATTTTCTTTTCATCTTTTTTCACACTCTCTTCGGCTGATGATTTCCCTATTATTTCCTCCTTAAGTCTTTCCAGTTTATCCGTCATCTCTTCCTGATTTATGATCAGGGTGCCTTTCCTTATGTTTTCAGCAATAGTATCGACAACTTCCGGAGAAATAACTCCATGTTTTTGATGAAAATCGTTCCTGATTTTTTCAACCTTCGACTCAAGTTCCAGTCCATAAAGCCTGCCATGAAGAAGACGCATGGCGCTGCCGTAATAATCATCATTTTTAAGCTGCTGATAAACCATCTTTAATTTTTTCATCAGGGCGTCAAGATATTCCCGGTCTTTTATAAAACGGGCAAGATACTTTTTCTGAACAGCGTCATTCTCCCTGAAAGTCTGTGAATTATCCCTGTGTTCGGCGCTATCGGAAGAATAAAGATATAAACCAAGCGGTTCCTTCAAATGATGGAGCCTGGCGCCGCGGCTTATCCTCAGCCAGAATTCGTAATCGCCAACTACCTTCAGAGAATCATCAAACAGACCAAACTTGTCATGCAGCGATTTTCTCCACATTGGATGAGGCCCGATAAAACATCCGAAAAGTATCAGGTCTTTGTCAAAATCTATCCAGCCCATTCTCTCTTTTTTTGTATCCGAAAGCCAGGTATCGTTTTCCACAGTGGTTTTAAGGCTGTCGGCATAAACGAGATCGATCGCCGAATCGTTTTCTAAAATTTCAGTCATTCTTTCAAGCGCGTCGGGCCGGTGCCGGTCATCTGTATTGGCATTGGTAATATAAAGAGCGTCCGAGGCTTCAATTGCCCTGTTCCATGCTTTGTATATTGTTTCCCGTTCTTCTGTTCTTATATAAACAATTGCCTCATGCTTCTTATCATATTCACTTATGATGGCATCTTCATTCTGCCTGGAGCCTGAGTTAACAATAACTATCTGAAGTTCTCCCTTTATAAACAACGTCTGCGATGTTAGGTCCTCGAGACATCCTTTAATAAATTTTTCCGAATTGTAAACAGAAACAATTGCCGCGGTTTTATATTTTGCCGTAATATCATTCATCGGGTCTGCTCATTCTCCATTTTTTCACTGTACATTTTTTTTATCAGTGATAAAGTCAATTCCATCTTTAAATCACGTATGCTATGATAAATTTTGTTAATATGTTCCTTTAATTTTTGCCTTTCAATTTTAAAGGCGTCAAAGTCATCAGAAATTACTAACTTGAATTCTTCACTTTTTTTCAAGACACTTGTAAGTTTATTTAACGTAATGCAGGCCTCCTCAATTTCGCCATCTTTTCTCATAAGCCAGATTTTCTGAAAAAGCATCAAAGAGTTCCATATCATTCCGGCCCTGTCAATCTCTTTCCTGTATCTCTCATCTGTAAATACATGTTCATTTCCAAAACTCATTGCGGTGATATTATCATATCTTTTCTCAGACAGTTCAAGCTCGAATATATTTTTATAGGCCGGAATATAAGTATTGTCCCGGTATATTGAATTTATCAAAACCGCTTTAGCGTTGCTGATGTTTCCAATGGCGGTTTCGGCAGCGGCGTATACACTCATTAAATCATGGTTGTAATCCATTCTTGGTATCAGATGCCTGAAAATTCTGACAGCCTCCTTATAATTGCCTGTCTGGAAATTCTGACGGGCGCTGCTGATAAGCTCAGCGATATTTTCCCCTTCGGAAAATTTTACCAGATTCAGTTTCTCAAAATTTATTGTGGCCGGCGCCGGCAGTAATCCCGGTGTAACCCCGTTTTTAAAGTCAGCAATTTCCTTTTCAATTATCGCTTCCGCTTCCGCCATATAATCATCAATATATTTGGTGCTTTTCTGATCCGACTGTTTGCGGAAGGCGGAAAAAATAACCGGAATGGAATATAATCGCGCGTATCGGAAAAACCTTACCCATATTTCAAGATCACCGGCAAGATCATAATTACTCAAGCGGCTTCCCGCTTTTTCCCATAAGGACCTTTTCCAGAAAGTATTTTCCTGCGGAATAAATTTATAATCCTTTCTTAAGAACTGTTCTCTCGACCATGTTCTTAAAGTAAGCCGGACCATCTCACGCCCCTCATTATTAACCATACTTGGTGCGCCTGAAATCCACTCTATATTATCATCAGATAAAAATGCCGATGCTATATATCTGAAACTAAATGGATACATAAAATCATCTGAATTCAGCCACCCCATTATTTCACCGGAGCTCCTGTTTAACCCCTCTTCAATAGCGGCATATTGCCCCCCGTCGGGCTGAGACTGCCAGTAAGCCAGATACTTTTCATATTTTTTGATTATTTCAACTGAGTTATCGCTGCTCCCGCCATCCATTATAATATATTCCAGATTGGGATAACCCTGGCTTAAAACCGAATCGATGCACTCTTCGAGATATTCACCCTGGTTATATGAGGGAGTGACAATAGAAATCTTTGGCAAACTTCCTGAAACGCCTGAAATATTAAAACTTATTTTTTCTTTACTTTCCGGTTTTTTCTCCTCATGCTCTCTTAATACCCTTTCATAGAGCTTGATATATCTTTCCGGCTGAAGCCTGAGTGGAAATTCTTCACGAGCTTTGCTGATACAATCGGACGATATTGTATCTCTGTCAGCTTCATAAAGAAGCCAGCTTATTCCCTTCACCAGATCATCAACATCCTGAGGCTGCACCAGGTATCCCGTTTTTTTATGCTCTATCATATCAGGAACCCCGCCGATATTAAACCCGGCGACCGGTGTTCCGCAGGCCATTGATTCAACTACTGTGTTGGGAAGATTATCCTCGAGAGAGGGAAGCACAAAAAGATCAGCGATACTATAAATCAAAGCTATTTGTTCTTCACTCGCCACCTGCCCGAAATTAAGCATCCTGCCGGTAATTCCGGGATCAAAATCTTTTGGGAATGTACCGAAACAGGCGAATACAATATCTTTATGCCCTAATTCCGATAGTTTCTTTAATGCGGGAAGCAGATACTGAATCCCTTTTCTTTTATTGGCAATATTATCAGCGCCAAATAGAACCACCTTATCAGAAGGGGAAAGTCCGACCCTTGCTCTCAGTTCCTCAAGATGTCCCGGCTTGAATTTATCGAGCGGAAAACCATAGGGAATCACACTTATTTTTCTGTCACGAAATAATGAACTTCTTCCGGCTTCGTAGGCCAGCCACCTGCTCGGGGTGACCACTTCTATATTAAGCTGATCAAATACTTCTTTCTTTATCTGCCAGTTCCTGCGTGAAATATCATTTTCATCTGCTGAACCAAGCTGCGGGCATTTTCCGCATTGATGCATAAATCGTTCACAGCCCGCGGTATAGTGGCAGCCCCCGGTGAAGGCGTTCATATCATGTAATGTCCAGATGACAGGTTTCTCTTTAAGAACAGGCAGCAAACGAGGAAAGTCTGTAATTCCGGCTACCCAATGCAGATTTACTATATCGGCTTCCCTTAGCTCGCGCGCCAATTCGAGTGGAGCATCGCTAAGGGGACTGGTAAACATTTCAAGCCCTGACGGTCGTCCGGGAAAATACTCCAGCTCCCTCATCCATTTCTGCCATGTTTTCCTGTAGGTATTTGAATCCGCTTTGGGAGGATTAATACAATTATAGAGGTTATTGCCTGTATTATCGGGAATTGCCATAACATCCGCATCCCCGCTCCTTTTGTTCAGAACTATCATTTTAGAATCGGCCCCGATAAGCTTCAGGCCCAGGTGCAGCCTTAAAGCCGCCTTGCCCGCGCCGCCGTAATCCTGTGAAGAAATTATCCGGATTTTCATTTAACAGCCTCCATAAAAAGAGAATCGGGCTTCCTGATACTCCCGTCGGCCTCAATATCAAGCAAGTATCTGTTAAAACCGGGGATCACAGATTCATTCGCCTCTACAACCCGGATTTCCCTGAAACCTGCTTTCTCAAGAAGTTTTTGCATAGAATAACGATCATACATCCATTGATGAATCTCCCCACCCTTTCTGAAAGCTCCAATCTCCTCAGGTGAATCTCCCGCTTTTTCCAGTTGACTGATAACAGCTTCTTTCATTCCCGGATTATCACGCAGAGCGCTAATAAATTTCATTGCCTCCATACCAAGCCTTTCTACTACGTAATCCTCTACCGGCATCGGATCCTGAAGCCAGTATTTAAGCATCTCTCCCCCGGAATGGTTTCTTACTGTCTGGTCATATAATTCAAGCATTATCCATTCATATTTTTTTGCCGATTCGGCGTCGCCATTTAGCGCCCCTTCCAGGTTAATGAGATACTCCCTTGTTATAGTTTCAAGATCGGGAACAGCAACGCGCAGTATTCCTCCCGGTTTTAAAACTCTGAAACATTCATTAAGAAATTTCGGAGCTTCAGATTTTGAGAAATGCTCAAGCAGATGTGAATGATAAATAACATCCGCATATCCGTTATCATAGGGAATGCCTTTGCCAAGGTCGTGAGTAACAACTCCCGGAACTCTCGCGTGAAAATCAACATTTGTCCAGTGTTCATGAATTTTATCGCCACATCCGAGATTTAAATAAGTTTTTTCCAGAAGATCTTCAGGCTCTTCGTCAGCTTTGCTTAAAAAACCACCCGTCGCGGGAGGTTTATAAAACCATACTCCTGTCTGATCTATAATGTTTTTTTCAATATCGAGTGATCTTCCATTCTCGAATTCATCGACTGCTTTTTTGCATCCTTCCCAATGACCGTAATCATCTACCTGAACTGAGGAACCTTCAGCGAGACTGTCATAAAGGTTATTAAGAATTGCCCTGGTGCTTTCATACCAATCGCCATCCATATGCAGAAACGCTATCTGCCCGATTTCATTTTTCTTAACCGGAAGAGTATCCTGAAACAATCCTTTAACCGGAATGATAACATCAGAAACTCCCGTTTTCATGGCGATTTCTTTCAGGCTTTCCTCGGTAGCCGCGCATGTCCCTGTTCCCCAGCCTGTATCATCGGCCGGAATTCCCTGGTGTCTGTCCTTTTCACCCGGATCGGGCATGCCTTCAAACGTATCGAAGGAAAAGAGTTTACGTTCTCTTTTAGAATATTTTTTTATCACAAAAGCAATTAAAGCAGAGGAACCTCCCCTGGCTACACCACATTCAACAAAATTTCCCGGTATATCTTTTTCACATACTTCCCTGGAAAGTTTATATAGTGAATATAATCTTTCTGTGCCGCACATTGTGTAGGGACGAATAATGTTGAGCAGTTCGGTGAACTCTTCTTCACCCGGAATATTAATTACAGCCTGGTTAAATTTTCCAAGCACTTCTTTTGCCTTTTCATTATCGGGGAAGAGAGCGAGCTCTTCCAGAAGCGCCTGCTGCGCCTCTTCATAACTTCCTTTCCTTACATAATATTCAGCCCTGGTAAGATCAAGATTCTTAACTTTAATCCTGCCTGCTTTTGCTTTGTTCAGGATGTTAAACGATTCATCGAGATTTCCTATGTCCATCGCGTCGCGGGCTTGCTGAATCATTTTTTCTATTGGTCCTGAATCCGTTTTTGTTTGGTCAGTACTTACAACTGTTTTATATGTCTCCCCCGCATTCAGGTTCTTTTCGATTATCTTGTGAAATTCCTCTGATCTTTTCGACATGGAATAATCTCTCAGGCATCTCTCCTGTCCTCTGCGGGCAATCTCTTCAAGTTCAGCGGGATTTGCTTTAAAATACCTTATCTTATCAATAAGTTCTTCGGGTGTTTTAAAGGTTATTATTTCCCTGCCGGGCTCAAAATATTGCTCAAGATTATCGTAATGTTCGGCGATCAGCAGGCATCCCGCTCCTGTCGCCTCAAAAATTCTCATATTCATTGTTTCATTTCGCGCCAGGTCTTCAATTTGTGAAACACCTTTTAATGAGGAAGGAAAGTTCCTTATATTTCCGCGGGCGTCAAAAATCATTTTTCCTGTTTTCAGCGCTCTCATCATCCCTATACCAAAGCGCGGACCCAGGTTGATATTAGAGGCATAATTGCCCGGAGCAATTTCACCGCTTAAATAATAAGAGGCGCTAAAGCCCCCTTCCCCCGAAAGTGAAAGCTGAGCCATGTGATTCAGGTAAGCGTTTCTTTTTTCATGCTGATCGGTTGTCCAGCTTCCGGCGAAAACAAGATCATACATCGGGAGCTGATCCTGAAGATAATCGAGAGTCCACTCGGGAAATCCCGGAACAAATGAAATGGCCTGCTTTGCTCCCATCCTTAAAGCCGCCTCCCTTATTCCCGCAAGGCCGCTTAAAATAATATCAAACCCCGACCAGTCTGTCTGCTCAGGTATATCAGCCGCTCTCCAGCCGATAACAAGTGAAGGACGATAGGATAAAGCATTAAGAAATTTAGTGTCGAAAGTGATTGGATCGCTGAGATAAAGCACATCCGGTTTATAATATTCCACCTGTTTCACCACTATATCCCATAATCGCGGTGAACCGCTGAACTGCGCTCCCGATTCTTCAATCCATTTCTGCTGAAGCCTGATATTATTTGCGATGAGCAGCCGTGAATCATATCCGTGATCTCTCATATATGGAGCAAACATATGAATGCCGCTGAAACCATCCCTTATCAGTTCCTCTGTCTGATCATCAAAAGAGAGTCCCGCAACCTCAGGATTCCTCGTATAGAACTCATCGAGGTACCTGTCGTAGAATGTGTGGATCTGAAGGAATTTTATTTTATCCTGATCCTTTCTTATAGGAGCGGAAACTTTAATTTCTGTTTTTTCTTCTGTTTCACTTCTCTTTTCAACCGTTTGAGTTTCAGGCACGAAAATCTTTAGAGGCTCATTTTTTCTTATCACACGGAATTCAAATTTATCATCCCAGACAAACATTGTATTGAAGAACCAGGGTTTAAGATAAATCATCGCTGAAAATGCTTTCTCTCTGTGACTCTGCGGTGATAAATGCATTGACATCAAAAGGTCATTTTTAATTCCCTGCAACTGTTTTTCATCATATTCATGAAAGACGAGCACTCCGTTTATATCCTCAACATACCATTGATGATTGCTGGCCAGAGCGGTGTTGAGCCATAAATCTTTTGCGCGGGTCGGCGTTTCAATATAACCTCTTTTTGCTACCCGCATCACTTCGGCGCAAGCTTTTTCAGGACTTTCAACATGCTCCATTATATGCGAGAGGTATATAAAATCAAATTCATTATCGCTAAAAGGAATTTTTTCTACATTAAATTCATAGACAGGTTTGTTATCAATATGTTTGAAAGGCACTCCGGCTCTTCCATAGGCGTCATCCTCAAGGGCAATATCTGAAAGATGAGTGGCAAAAGGAAAGGGTTTGTGACCGCTGCCTACATCCAGAACTTTTTCACCTTTCCCGATCTTAAAATCGAGAATACGCGACTGGTAAATTGTGTAACGATCGCGGTCTCTTAACAGGAGATATTTGTCATAGGCCTCGGCAAGAAACTCAACGGAAAGCTGCGGAAATGTTTCGGCCAGATACTCGTAGGTATCAAAGGCTTCATCCAGGCGGCCTTCATCAAAATGGGCGCGGGCGATGTTCAGTCCTTCATTGTAATCACTGAAATATAGTCCGCTTTTGTTTCTTCTGTACCTTTCAAATAAATTCATTGAAACTCCAAATAATTGATTAACTTAAGAACCTGGTTGAATCGGGCGAAATTTTCTGTATCAGGGAGTCGGCAAAAAACTTCACTCCCCAGTTTGGCAAAGCAAAAGGCCGGTATGAGCCATCAACAGGAAATGAACCGGGCAGGCCGCCAAACATATCTTCCGGATCATTCTGGCCGATAAACTGCACCTGTTTGATGCTCTCAAGAAGTTCATCCGCAATATCTGTATATGTTGATTTTCCTGTTATCAGTCCTATTCTCCTGATAAAAAATTCGAGCTGGGCGTCACCTGTTATGCAGGAGTAGTTATCTGAGCTTTTCCAGTTGTCATCGAAGGTTCCGGGCAAGCCGAGGTAGTCCTTTATGGAATGCCGTGAATCCTGGAAGTAATTTATTATTTCATCTGCAGCGTAAATAAGAAGCGGAAGAATTTTTTGCGTTCTTTCCTTATTTATTTCGGAAAGATATATTTTCAGCAAACCGGTCAATGTGTAACCGATCAGATGAGTCCAGGGTTTACCTGGTTCCATCAAACTTGTTTCCCTGAACCATCCGTTTGCCAGGCCGAGAGACATAGTTTTATCAAGATTTTTAAATGCCGCTCCGGCAAATTTTTCATTACCCCCGGCAATAGATAACTCAAGCAAAGCCCACGCGCTCCTTATGTGATAGGATTTTGCTCCTTTATAAGTGTTGCTGCTCCATGAACCATCTTTATTCTGAATACCGGCAAGCCAGTTGCCCGCTTTTACTGCCGCGTCAAGATAACGCTGATCTTCGGTTTCATGATAAAGAGCAAGCCATCCCAGTATCACCTGGGAAGTATTGAACACTCTTGGTTTTTTGCCGAATATACCCACCGGTTCACCAATTCCGCCGCTATTCCATTGCAGATCAATTTCCCAGTCTCCCATCAAACGGGCATAATTGAGATAGAGATTCCTGCCTGTAATTTTATAATATTCGAGCAGTGTGGGAATTATATACCCGGTAGTTTCAGGATATGATACAAACCATTTATTTTTCATCAGATCATACATTGCCGAAACACCCTGCATTCCCTTTACAACAAATGCTCTTTCAAGCCATTTTATCCCTGCCGAAAGATGCACTTCATCCTCGGCCGGTTTTGAAGGAATACTCATATTTGAGGTAATGCTGTTTATATTCTGCTGAATTTCGGAAGGAAGTTCAGTTGCCTGCTCTTTTAAATTTTTCAGTTCTTCGGTTATCAGTTTCATCTCCTCATTTTTCCCGTGAATCTGCTGATAATCTGAACAGATATTGATCGCGTCATCCCAGTTTTCCTCTCTTTTACAAAGCTCAATACCAAATTTGGCAATATCGGCGTTATAATTACCCTTCTCCATAAGCTGAAGCAAAACATTCCAGGCTTTATCTTCCCGTCCTTTCTGCCAGTATTCCCGGAATTTCTCCATTTCATCTTCCCTGACATCAACGCTTTCAATATCGGCTTCTTTAACCCGCGCCTCAAGGAAAAACATCTGTTCAGGTCTGTTATCTATTTTATCAATATTTTCGAATTCACTTTCAAGATATTTTTTTTCGCCAACCTGTTTAAATCCGGCTTCTTCAAAAAGCAGGGCGAGGGTTTCAAAGTCATAAACATATTTGCAGCTTTTGCCCTGTGTGGCAAAACCATAGAACCAGTTGTTGAATTTATCGGCAAATGTGCGTCCGGGAAATCTGTCATTTCCATTTTCAAGTTTCTGAAAGAAAAATTCGCGATCTCTTTCCAGATATTTTTTCGCGAGAAGCTGAAGATCCTGCACACCAAACCTTACCATTCCATCCGGCTTCATAACCCTGTGTACGTCGCGGATAATTTGAGCCGCTCGTTCACGGGTAAAATAATTAATCGCGGAAATACAAACGAGCTGATCAACACTCTTATCTTTAAACGGAAGCAGCTCTTTTTCCAGATCGAGCACAATATCGGCAGAAGGATGAATGTCAACATTTACATATCCTTCTAATTTTGATGTGCCTCCGCAAAGATTCACCTTCATAACATCATTCTCATCAGACACTTTTTTATCCTCATCTTTTTTGCTTAATGTTCCATTTATATAGGTCATGCATTTTTCCATACAAAAACGGGGCGCGTTGCCGGTAAATATATCCCAGCGGTATTTTCTGTATTCCGGTTTATTCCATATATCTTCAACCGATTCTTCAAAAATATTTCCAAAGTAGGTCTCTTTATCATAATCATGGCAGCATATTACCACACTTCCATCGAGATGAATGGTAAATACATCCCTCGGATTGACACATTCGCGCATGGCATTTTTCAAAGTATCCGGATCATTATACTCAGGCCTTACAAACCGGGGAATATCAGATACTTCAAACATACTATCATCCGACCGCAGATAGGGCGCCTTAAATTCTGCCCTGAGGCCTATCTCCTCACATGCGCGCGCGAAATCATTCATTTCGTGCTGGTTATGCTTAAAAACTATAAACTGGGGAGCGATATTTACTCTGCCGCCATATTTCCTGTTGAATCCCGCCAGCAATTTTAGTCCGTTGAATGCTTTTTCAACTTCACCGCCAACTCTGTACTTTTTATAAACTTCGTCAGTATAACCATCAATCGAGACAATAATATCTGTAACGCCCGAAGCAATAAGTGATTCCGCTTTTTTCTCGTCGAGCAGAATAGCATTCGTACTAATATTGGTCCTGCTGAAACCGGCGGAATATTTTATCATTTCAATAATATCTTTGTTGAGCATCGGCTCGCCCCATAAATGGAGATAAAGATAATTGCAGTAAGGTTTAATCTTATCGGCAATCACTTTAAAATTATCAAAAGATAAATAACCCTTTTTCCTCGAAACGATATCAGACCCTATCGCGCATTCAGGACATTTAAGATTGCACGCGAGAGCTGTTTCAATAGTAAAAGTACGCGGTTTCCACGATTCAAATTCAATCAGATTGTTTTTTATTCCGGCCGCCTGTTCCGGATATTTAGCGGCAAGCTCGTTGAGCCTGTTTAAATAATTTGTATTGCCCGGATTTGATATCAAAGCCCCGGCAATTATACCGGCCGCCTTTTCAGTTTCTCCCTTAATTTCAAGCTGAAATGAACTGTTCAGCGAATCGGGAATAAACGAATGCAGCCTTTCTTCTCTGTTATCCGACATAGATAGGGCTATAATTTTTTATTAAAATAATGGGACAGGAAATCGGGTGAAATGAAAGAATTTTTTCTTTCCATCCGGGGTTATATTCTGGTGGCATTATACTTTTTTCCGGTTCCATTAACAATTATTCAACATATTTCAAATCATATTTGGAAGATATATCCAATATCATACCAATTATGTTGAAAGATAAAATCAAGGTTGGGACAGGCAGACCGGGTGGGGACAATTAGCAACATGGCCAATATTGGCCATGTTTTTATCATATTAATTATTTAAATATTAAAAATAATTCCTCTTTTTCACCATTGACGAGGGCGTCAATATTTGAATTCATTTCCTCTTCAGCTTTTTTCTTATCTCCGAGCACCTTTTCGATCAACTTATCAAAATGAGAATATTTATCCTGGAAATTTGCTTTTATTTCTTCCAGTTTTTTAGCATTCTGCTCTTTTGCTTTCTCCAGTTCCTTTTCACGGGCAGCTTTTTTTTCCGAGATTTTCTGTACGAGTATCTGTTTTCTTTTCGACCTTTCAAGAAATACCGAACCGGCAATTATAACCGACATTACCACTCCGAGAATTAAAGTAATGGCGCCCCATTTAATTCCTGTAATCATTATTGTTGTAATAGAACTGCTGAAATCGGCAGCGCTTGAAAAATCATTTGAATATCCGGCAAATCCCCCCAGAATAGCAACAAGCAGAGTAATGAGAAAACTATAGGTCATTGTATTCTTAAAAGATGCCATCGGATCGAGATCGGCTTCGAGATGAAGATTATTGGCCCTGTTCTCCATCATATCAATTTCGTCATCAAGCTTTTTCTTAACACTTTCAAATATACCATTATTCTCTTCCTCAACTTTTTTCAGCACCTGCGTTTCCTCAACCTCAACATCACCTTTTTTCTTCTTATGATTCGAGATATCATTCACGTAATGTTCGAGGTCCTTTTTTGCTTCTTCGGTATATTTATCCCTGATATTTTTCAGAATAAGATCAAGCGCCTGACTGAATTTTCCATTCAGAGCCGGGATGGAATCCAGAAATAATATGCTGTTGCCCCCCGCGTAAATTTTTATCAGCTTTTCGATAAATGCCTGAATCTCAATTATAACTGGTGTTACATATTCTTTTTTCTTGTAATAGCTGAATTTATTGAGTTTTGTTATTAGTTCTTCCAGCATTCTTCTTCCGTTAAGCTCGGCTTCATCAATAATAAGCCTCAACGGATTAAATGTTTGAGAGGCGCCTTCAAAAAAGGCCAGGTTCTGAGTTACATTATTGATAATAAAATAGTTGTAAAGAGGAATATTGCCCTCATCAATGGCATATTTCAATCTCTTAAGATCAAAGTTATAAATCTCCTGTACAACCGGGGTCGCGTCGGCGTCGGGATCGGCTAAAATGCCGAGGAAAAAATGATAAAACTTAGCCGATACACCGTAAGGATTGACCTTCATCGACTCTTCAATAATTCTTCCCGCTTCCTCATAATTTTCTTCTTTGATAGCGACAAATGCCTTGAACAATTTTACAAGATATATTATTTCACTCTTATAAAATTCATCCGGACTAAGAAGAGACATTTTTTCTTCTACCAGATCAAACATTTTTTTTGCTTTCGAAGGAGAAAAAATATATTTGTCAAAACATAAGATTGTGCCATATAAAAGGGAAGTATAAAAATAGTATTTTTCACCAAGCTTCTCTATCAGTCTGATAGTCGCCGAGGCATAATACTTTTTTTCATCTTCCGATTTCATCAGTATCCAGCGGGTGTAATGATCCTTGATCGACTTTATACTTGTAGAATCATTTGAAGAGGGATTCAGCGATCTTATCTTCCCGGTCAGAAATTTATTAATAGGCGACTCATAGAGCCAGAACACCGGAGCTTCTTCCAGTGAAATAAACTGTTCACTTATCGAAGATGGCAGAGAAAACTGGTAAAACTGGTTTCTCGCGTTTATAACATCCGACAAGCTTCCCTTATGAGAGCCCGGAGCAACAAAATACTGCTCAATAAGCTTTTTGAATTTTTTTACTATGAACTCATTCTCAACGTTCATGAATTCACCACGATTTGATATAAATATTGTTTGCGCACCCATCTGTCATTCCATCAACAAACTTAGATTAATTTGCAATTGATCATTCTCGTTAACTATGTGTTATATATTATATTTTTCCTTTAGCCATTGAAATGCAATATTAATCTCTTTGGTTTTTTTATCGGCGAGAATCCTAATCTCCTCACCAAGATCGGCAACTTTATCGGGATGATACTGGGAGATAAGATTGTAATAAACCTTTCTTATCTGCGACTTTGTTACCTTACCTTTAAGTCCCAGCATTTCTCCAAAATATTTCGACTTTTCAGCATCTGTAAATTCCTGAAAATTCACTTCATCATTTTTGCCGTTAAAACCATTATTCTTTTCATACGAATCATGCCTGCTTTCCGATTCCTTACTTCGCTTTTCTCTTTCGTAATCTGTTCCGCTATATCTGTAATTTTTCCGGCCGCTATAACTTCCGCCCGGTCTTCCTTTATAACCTTTTTTGCCATGTATAGCCGAGACGGTATTATAAAGTTTAGAATTTGTTCTTCCCGAAATATCCATATATTTCAGGAGCTGACCATTAAGAAACTCCCATTCAGTATTTTTTATTTTCGCTGCCAGGTCCGCTATCATGGTATCCAGCTTATTCGCCGGGATATTATACCTGACTTTCTTAAACCTGTTATTTTCAAGAACAGGGGTTATAAGTTTTAGCAGATATGATACCCATTTAGAATCAGGATTATAGAGGATCAGCGTATATAACGCAAGATATTCATTATAAACATTAAAGGGCGGTATTCCACCTGCAAGCTCTTCCGATTTGTTTATGCACTGAATTTTGCCGTAAATAACAAAAATAAATTCAATAAGCACCTGGTCATAGTCGAGATCAAACCATTTAAGCAGAAGAGAACTCGCCGCGTGCTCAGTAAAGGAATTATTAAACTCAATCGCGGTTCGAATATTATGATTAAGGAATCCTCTTGAAAAATCATTCATTCCCGATTGAGCTGATCCCAGCGCGCCCATGATTTCCTCATAGATACCGGAATAAACATCGTAGGCATATCTATATTTACCAATATTCAGTAAATAATCAGCGGCTTCTCTTAATTTTGCTAAATCACTCATTCAATATCATCTGATGAATCGGTTATTATCAAATCAACTGTTATTCCCGGAGCAATTTTCATGCCGCAGTCGGTCTATACCGATCACAAAGTTTTTATCTGATCCTTTTCCAAAGTAGAAAAAATCTTTTCAAGATCAAGCAAAATCAATAATCTGTCTTCGAGTTTACCTACTGCTGTAATATAATCGGCGTCAATACCGGCAACCATCGGCGGCGGCGGTTCTGTAATGTTTCTCGGAATACGAAGAACTTCGCTCACTTCATCAACAATAAACCCAATTACTGTGCCGTCAAGTTCAATCACTATGATCCTTGTATCTTTATCATGCTCTTTTCTGGACATCTGAAGCCTTGTGCGCAAATCAACCACAGGTATGATTCTTCCCCTGAGATTAACCACTCCGTCAACAAACTCAGGCGCGTTTGGCACTTTGGTTACCTGCATCATACGGTTAATTTCCTGAACTTTCAGAATATCAACACCAAACTCTTCACTGCCAATTTTGAAACTAACAAGCTGTAAAATATCAGTCGATTCCTGTTTTTTCTCATCTAAAGTACTCATTGTTTCTCCCTTTGTTTATAAAATCGGGCTAAATTAAGTTTCGTTTGCCTGCCGGAATTATATAGAATCCGGGCATTTACTTTTATGATTGGCCTCTGTAATTATCGGAAGAAAATATCAATAGTTTAATTAAATTTATTGAGAAACAGCCGATTTATTTTCTGTTTTTTCTGATATAAGAATATAGCTCTTCAAAAAGCTCCACTTCCGATTTGCTTAAATCTTTGTACACAATATCAAGCACAATTGAGAGCCATCTGATATTAAGATTTTTTACAGCGTGAGCAAGCTCTTTTTCATAAAATTCAGTCTGATGAAGTGTTTTTTCGGCCATCTTTACCGCTGCTTTTATATTCACAAGACTGTTGAGCTGATTATTATTGCATATTTCAATCAGCTTATAAAAATATTTTTTATCCCGCAGACAAAGATCAATAGCGGCTATACCGGCATCCCGAATTAAGTCCACTTCGCCGAGCCCTTTTAGTTTCTGGTCTACCGCTATTTCAACCAGGTTATTAATATATTTTCCCGCGTCATTTTCTTTGTTTTCAGCTTTTTCAATATTTAGTTCAACAGCCTTCATTACTGCCACAGGAATCTGGTTTTTAGCATTTTCCGCCAGCTTCTTATCAAGATTGATATCTTTGGACATTTGTATAATTTTGTGGTAATTTCCGGTTTCAATATACTCTGGAATCGACTTGTATCTTTTTTTAGCGTCCGATTCATTCATTATTTCCTTAAATCCCGGAGAATTCGAAAACGATTTACTCTCTTTTTTAAATGAATCGACCAGGTCAAGCACTTTATCGTTGGTGCTTAAAAGCTCAATATGATTGAATGTCAGAATTTTAATGAGAATTTCAAAATACTTTTTCTGAAATGTAAAGGTTATAAGATAATCGTTGCCCATTTTCTTATATTCTATTACTTCGATATTAATTTTGGGTATTTTTCTTGTAACTTCATCAATAATATGCCTGAATCTGTCGACCCTGTTATTTTTAACTATAGCGGCCAGTTTGTTTTGTACCATTCAAAAATCCGTTTTTCTTCAATTTAGAAAAATATAGTGAATCAATCAATTGAATATGGCAATAAATTTTCCTAACGTAATATATATATCGACATTTATTAAAAAAAATTAAATAGTTACGATAATAGATCAACAGTTATTTTTAATTATCTCTTTTTGCTGCAATGGTTAAAGTTTTAGTAGTTGATGACGACAAAATAATCAGGCTCTATCTGAAAGACCTGATAAGTAAAAAATTCGGATGTACCGTTATTGAAGCCGGAAATGGAATTGAAGCGCTGAAAATGGTTAATGGTGAACATCCGGATGTAATTCTGCTCGATATCGGCATGCCGCTGATGGATGGCATGGAATTCCTGGAATCATTAAGAAAAGAAAATAATTTTGAAAAGGTTCCGGTAATTATTATCACTGCCCATAGTGATAAATCTACTGTAAATAAATTCATGGAACTTGGAATCAAGGATTATATTCTGAAACCACTCGGATTTTATGAAACGTATAAAAGATTACGGGAGGTTATCAGCAGCTATGCCGAAAATGCTGAAAAAGAGGAAGTTCCATGGACTATTCCTGAAAAAGCAGATAAGCTTAAAAAAATTCTTGTTATCGATGAAGATGATGATTTCAGGGACTTTTTCCGCCTGATGCTTAAAAATAAATTTTCTATTATACAGGGAAAGACAGGGGCCGACTGCCTCGATCTATATCTCAAACACCGTCCCTCAATGATCTTCCTGAGCGAAGGACTGAGTATTGTGAGTGAAAAAGAGATTGCCCGGAAAATAAAACTGGAAAGAGAAGACAGCAGAACAAAAATTTATCTCAACCGTATTCTCGCCTCGGATCAATATAACTCCTCCGGTTTATTCGACGGCATTCTCCGAAAATCTTATTCGATGGCTGTTTACGGAAAGGAATTTGCGCGTATTGTACAAAAAATTGATTCGGACCGTGAAATTGCCGAGAATATAATTCGCAATCATTTAATGGAGGAGCTGGATACGTCCATTAAATATGCCATAAAAATTAAGGCGAATGAAGATGTTACAATAATGAAAAACCATAAAATTGAATTAAAAAAGGGGAAAATTCTTGCCACACTCGATCTGAAGGATGAAGTCACGGGAATCACACTTCAGGTTGGAATTATCGGGAGTGAAGAGGACGCGGTTAAGATCGCGAAAAAAATGCCCGATAAACCTTTATTCCTTTATGAAGGAGCCTACGAATCACTTAATCTTATTTGCCTTACCATTACAAAAAGACTGCAGCTCGCGCTTGAAAAGTATGGCATTCCCCTTAGTCTTTCTGAAGAATATGGGGAAAAAAGCATTGATCAGATTTCGGATGAAAGCTGGGAAAACTTTCTATACTTTAAAACAGCAGGCGGATCCCGCTTTGCGGTTATAACAAATCTGTTCTGATGTTAAATCCTCATTGGAACATAAGGTATTTCGCAGCTTAAAAATCAAGAATCAGGTTTCTTTGAGCTTATTGCGGAATTTGGTTTTTTGTGATTTCACCCCACTTTTTCAGGCTGAATTTGCTAAACCAGAGGAATCCGCGGTTAACTCTTTTTTCTGTGGTTAATTTATTATTTCAATATGGCATAGAATTTTAATCCCTGCTAAATAGCCGTAATCTCTCCCCTCAGAAAAAATGAATATCGTAAAACTAATACTCCTCTGATTATTCCGTAAGGAGTTAGATTCTACGCAAAAAGGCAAAATTTTATTTAAACATCAATTTACCAGGTAATTCTGGTTTGCCAGTTTATTATATTTGATTTCATCAGCAGGATTGATATTCAAAGAGTATAACTCTATTTTGCGTAGAAACGGATAATTTTTTTCCATAAAAAGAAAACCTTTTGAAAAGAAAATACTACGCCGCGATTATTTTATTTATTCTTCTGCTATCCGCGGCAACCTATAATATAATATTTTCGGTCTGGTACTATTCCGAAATAAAAGAGCTGCTCAGGACAAATGCCCCGGAAGAGAAAGTCGACGCGGCGGTTATTTTTTTCCATTCGTTCGGGAATTTTCACAGGGTGGATGAGGTAACCTTAAAAAGACTGGACGCCGCGATTGAGCTATATCAGCAAGGTCTTACTGAAAACTTTATATGTGTCGGCGGCAATGGCGGCCCGAGACAGATGTGGGGCTCGAAGAAAATGAAAAATTACCTTGTTTTCAGAGGCATAAAAGCGGATAACATATTTATTGATTCTCTTTCGGTAAATTCCATTACAAACTGGCAGGAAGCTGAAAAAATCGCTAAGCAAAAGAGCTGGACAAATATTGCCCTTGTAAGCTCGGCGGCCCACCTGCCGCGTCTGTTTAATATCGCCTCGGCTTCACGAATGGAAATCTCAATATGGCCTCCCGGCGGATTCGAGTTCGAAGAGAAAGCGGGATCGAAAGAATTGTGGTTTTCCATTCAGCATGAATTGGTATCATCCACAGGCAGAATGATTCTTGGCGATTCCCTTTTTACCAGAATTGTGCTTTATTTCAGAACCTGAATTCCACCCCGAGATTAAAAAACCGTTTACTGAATATATGTGGAACCTTGACCGGATATTTAATATCCGAGAAAACCTGTATCCAACTGTAACCGGCAATATTATAGTTGTTGAAAACATTCATCACTTCGGCAACCGCTATCAACTCATTTGAATCACCGATCTTAAATGATGCTGAAAGCCCCATATCGACCCTGAAATAAAATAAAAATTCCTCCATATTATCCAGGTCAACCTCAATAAAAGAATTATCCTGTTCATCGGTCACCACTTTTCTGGGATGATAAAGATAACCGCTGCCAAGAATAAACCGTGTATGCGCCTGCCAGTTTGGTCTTTTAGGAATTCTGTCCTGTAAAAACACCTGAATTGTATGGGTCTGATCAAGTATTCTTCTTTTGTAATCTTCCTCACTCTCTTTGTCGCGGTCCTTTGAATTCAGATAACTATAGGTAATCCAGCTTTTCATATCTTCAACCAGGTTACCCTGAATTGAAATATCGAGGCCATAGGCATATCCTTCCCTTTTATTTCCACCGATATATTCCAGCTTCATATTATCATAGTAGAAAGGTATCAGGTTATCAAGGTCCTTGTAATAAACTTCCACCTGCATCATCAAATCCTTACGGAGGGTTCTTTCCCATCCGGCAATATAATGAATAGCTCTCTGCGACTTCAAATCGGCTGCCGAATTTTCATCGAGATATCTTATCTCATGGTAGAAGGGCGCCTGATAATAAACTCCGTAATTAAAATTTACCAGATTCTTTTCATCAATCCGCCAGGAAAAATTAAACCTCGGGCTAAGCACTGTTTCATCATTAAAACCAAATTCGGAATACCTCAAACCACCGGTCAGTAAAATATTTTCATTTATTTGATATTTATCTACGAGGTATACACTGAATGAGTAGGGATTCAGCAGGCTCTCTTTTTGAACTATGCGCGGAACCCGGATCAGATTTTCATTTGCCGATTCTGAGAAATATTCATCAACCCGGTCCGAAAGGTTGTAGTAGTCATACTCCACACCACTTTTCAGCAAATGATTTCCAAATTGAATGTTAAACCTTAAATTAGTTCTGAAAGCCTCCAGATCGAATGAGTTGTCCACAACCTCAGTTGCCGATTTCAGAAATTCTCTTCCGGCTCCCGGCTGTGAGGCGTCGGGATCATAAAAGATATCACTGCGTAAATCATTTTTTTCTTCCTCACCCGATGAATACCAGGAAAAATCGAAACTGAGATCAGATTTATCTGAAAAATAGTGCCGGTACCTGGCTCCGGCGAGTGTGGTATTATATATGTAATCCCTGTATCCGTCGTATGTAATGGCAACCGCGTTATATTCACCCCCGCGATCTGATTTAAAATGCCCGGTCCATTCCTCTGGTTTCAGATCAAATTTATTATAGGCGTGAATGAATAAAAACTCAAGCCGGTTTTTTTTATCGAGATCGTAGTTTAAAGCAACCTGAATATCGGCGAATTCCGGCTTATAACTGCCGGAAGTATGAAGTTCATTCAAAAACATACCGGGATAAGAATATCTTGCGCCTGCAATTACCCCGAAATTATCTTTTCTGTAATTGGCGGTAGCCCCCGCGTTGAGAAAATCCGCCCTGAAATTCCCCTTTACCTGATCTGTCTCCCCCTGTCCGTAATCCAGAACAAGCGCCGAGGAGAGTTTATCGCCGAAGTCGGCGGCAAAGGTGCCGTTATAAAACTCAAGTGTGCTGACCATATCGGGATTAACGAGAGTCTGATTCTCTTCAACTCCTTCTCTGAGAAGGAAAGGGCGATATATTTCAAATCCATTCAAATACAAAAGATTTTCATGGAAATTCCCCCCTCTGACGTTATATCCCGAACTCAGCTCGTTATTGGATGTTACCCCGGGTAGTATTTTCACACTCCTTATAACATCGTTATATACAGTTGGCATCTGCCGGATATTTTTTCTTTCTATTTTTTTCGCCACAATTGAATTATCTGTTTTATCACCGAGTATCGTCACAACTTTTTCCTGAAGAATTTCAGGCTTCATAACAATATCAAGTGATTTGTATTCCTTTGGAGATAATTCTATCCGCCGGGTCACAGATTGATACCCGATATAACTGAACTTTACAATATAAGAACCCTCTCTGAGTTTAATAGAATATTGTCCGGCGCTATCGGAAACGGTTCCTGATCCGGTGTTTTCAATTATAATATTACATCCCGGAAGTGAAAGTCCTCTTTCCGATTCAGTAATTTTACCTTCCAGAACCGCGAGGTTCTGACCCATTAAAGTGGAGAAACCAAATAAAAACAGGAATAATTTATACATTCCTTCCTCAATAAGTTGCTGATATTAGAAAAGTAAAAATATTTCCTGTTTTTTCTCCTTGTAATTTATTTTTCTTACTACAAAAGTATATTTTCGTCGCCTTATTTTCAACTGCAAAAAAAAGGGCGCTTTTTTTTACCTTAATTAACAATCTCTCTCATCGTAAAATTCAATTTCTATTTGGCTGGCATATTTCTTGTACTTTTATCTGTAAACAGATAAAGGAAATAATGGAAACAAAATTCGCTCCCGCGAAGAGAGCTGATAAAAATACAGTCGAGAAACAGGTTTCTATTTTCAGGGAACATAAAATGTCCACCTTTTTTATGGACTCTGTTCCGACAGCCGTTCTTATCCTGAACAGCGACCGCCAGATAATATTTTCTAATTCCATTTTTGGCGAAATGATTGGTTTAGATGATGTTTCCAGAGTATATGGATTACGCACCGGAGAAGCGGTTGGATGCATAAGGGCAAATATTGAAAAGGGAGGATGCGGCACATCGGAATTTTGCAGCACCTGCGGGGCGGTTCAGGCAATTCTGAAAAGCGCTAATACAGGCAGACAGGATAAAAGAGAATGCAGAATAATACTCGAAAACAACCGCGCGCTCGACCTGATGGTCTGGGCGACACCATTCAAAATTGAGGGAGAAGCCTATACAATTTTTTCAGTTGTTGATATCAGTCACGAGAAAAGAAGAAGAGCTCTTGAAAAAATATTTTTTCACGATATATTGAATACAGCGGGAGGATTAAAAGGTTTTATTGATATGCTTGAGGATGCTGACGACGATGAAAAAAAGGAATTTATCGGCATAATCGGACAAATAAGTGAAAAACTTATTGATGAAATAATGGCGCAAAAAGAGGTAAGCGCGGCGGAAAACAATGAAGTTTCAATAAATATTTCCAGGATCAATTCCCTCGAAACTTTGCATTCAGTAGCGCAGATATATGAAAATCACCTTGTAGCGAGAGGGAAAAAAGTTACCGTTGACCGCTTAAGCAGCGAGACTTCACTTATAACCGATAAGGTATTGCTGAGAAGGGTTTTGGGAAATATGACAAAAAATGCGCTCGAAGCTTCAGCCGAAGGTTCCACTATCACTCTGGGCTGCATTGCCTCGGAAAACAATCTCGAATTCTGGGTTCATAATCCCGGTTTTATTCCCCGTAAAATTCAGCTTCAGATATTCCAGAGGTCCTTTTCAACAAAAGGAAACGGGCGCGGTCTGGGCACATACAGCATGAAATTGCTGGCTTCATATATAAACTCCGAAGTTTCATTTTCTACTTCTGAATCAGGCGGCACCATTTTTAAAATTATAACACCATACAATCTGAAGACAGATGGCTGATATTAGCCATCTGTAGATGGCCGGACAAAAAAAAGAGAAGCATCTTATCAGGAAAATTTTTATATTACCGTAGCAGGAGAATCAGAAAGAACAGGAAGCAGGATGCAAATTCTTGTTGCCGAAGACAATTCAATGAATCAGAGGATATTACTGCATCTTCTTAAAAAGCTCGGGTACAGAGCTGACGCAGTTAATAACGGCCTGGAAGTTCTTGATTATATCAAGAACAACAGCACCGATTTGATTTTTATGGATATTCAGATGCCTGAAATGGATGGCATCGAAGCCACCAGAATTTTGAGTGAAAAATTAGGGGACAAAAGACCTGTGATTATTGCTCTTACCGCTAATGATCAGGAAGAGCATAAAAAAAGATATATCGAATCGGGGATGAATGATTATATGACAAAACCGATTCGGCTGGATGTTATCAGGAGTATGATTGATAAATATAATCCTTCCTGAAATTCTTAATAATCTTTGAAATTTATTAACGGGGTACGTGATGAACCGCTCAAAAAGGATTATCAGATTTATTTTATCTCTTTCCATTTTATTTCTCATATTCTCTTCAAATTATGCCCAGACAGAAAAACTGGAAGAGATTCTTGATCAGATTGATGATATTGAATATACAAAAACTGATCCTTCGCCGGGATTCGAGGCAGGATATAAAATAATGGTTAATCAGCCTGTGGATCATTTCGATAAAGAATCCGCGAATTTTCAACAACTTGTTTACCTCGCGCATAAAAGTTTTGAAGCGCCGATGGTAATGTCCACAGAGGGTTATCTGATATTCAGAACCGTAACTTCCGAACCGACGACATTGCTCGAAGCTAACCAGTTAACTGTGGAACATCGATATTTCGGAAGATCCCAGCCCGGAGATCGGGATTTTAAGTTTCTTAATATTAAACAGGCGGCATATGATCATCACAGAATTGTTGAAATTTTCAGTAAAATATATAAGGGTAAATGGATAAATACGGGAGGAAGCAAAAGTGGTCAGTGCGCGTTATTTCACAAAAGATTCTTTCCGGAAGATGTTCAGGCAACGATCGCTTATGTAGCGCCGATAAACCTTGCCCGTGAGGATCCCCGCCTTATGCCCTATTTAAAGAGTCTGGGAACAGATGAATGCTGGGATAAAATAAAAGCTTTTCAGCATGCTATTCTTTCGGACTGGGAAACGGGTTACGAAAGTTTTTCGAAGCTGGCCTCGGCAACAGGAGCAAGTTTCTCAAAACTTGGCCCCGAAAACGTTTTTGAATATATGGTGCTTGAGTATCCCTTTTCACATTTCCAGTATGGTGAGGATGTATGTGATGCCATCCCGGCTTCTGAATCCCCTGTCGACTCCCTGATCGCCCATCTTTTTCAAAAAACACCTCCGATTTTTTATTCCGATCAGGGGTATGAGATGATAATAAGGCCTTTTACGCAACAGGCCTATACCGAACTTGGTTATTACGCCTATGATATTTCGGAATTAAAAGAATATTTAAGATATGCCGATGGAAGTAATGATTTTTATATACCTGATTCGATTGATCTGAAATTTAACTGCCGGGCGATGAATGATATCAAGGAATGGCTTGATGATTATGGCAACAATATCATTTATATTTATGGAAAGGATGATCCCTGGACTGCATCAGCGGTTGAACTGACAGGTAAAACAAACGCGCTAAAATATATTTCCGATGGAGGAAATCACACGGCAAATATCAGCAGTTTCCCGCCCGAAATGAAAAAAGAGGTAATTGATTCTCTCAGAGTGTGGCTTAATATGGAAATAACAGTTCCGGAAGATTAGAGTTATTCAACGGGCAGCTCATTATCCGCCAGCTTTTTGTATGACCCAGGTGGCTCCGGTAAAATTATTTTCCAGGAATTCACATTCTTCTTCCTGATTTTGAAGATACCATTCAAGCAGGTCTTTATCCTCAGGATTTTCTATTATCAGCTTTTTTGCCCGCGCTGTGATTAATCTGTGATAATCATCATTTTGTTTCTTAAGTGTATTATCACTGACTATCAATTCAAGAAGAATATCATCACTAAAAAAATTCAACTGGCAAAGAGTATTATGGCGTGAACGATAGGATTCATACCCTTCTCTCCCGGTAAATTCACCCTTTTTCAGAAAACCTTCACTTATAACAATCAGTCCTCCCGGCGACACCTGGTTTCGCAGTTTATCAAGCAGCTCTCTGTAATTATTAAATAAATTACCTATCGAAGAATAGATGACCATATCGTAACTTTTAGGGGTTTCTAAAAATTCCCGAATATCACCTACGGCAAAAGTACATTTTTCTGCGGCGCCATGTTCACCTGCTTTTTGAACAGCTTCATCAATAAAAGGGGGAAAAAGATCTATTCCAAACATCTTACAACCGAAATGATTTGCCACGGCAACAGAATTGGCCCCTTTTCCACAACCCAGATCAAGGCCCTTTTTACCTTTGCCTTCGAATCGGGCTTCACTTAAAATCGCGATAATATTTTCCGGTATACTGCCCATAGCCCACAAATCCTTCAGAAGAGCGGGTAAATACTTTTCCAGGCCGGGTTTAATATCCATACTTTCAGCAAATTTTTTTTCTGTTTTATCGGTCATCTGACTCTCTACACTATTTAAATTGGAAATATAGCATATTCGGGAGTAACAGGAAATAAAATTATTCTGTCTCTTTCTTTATCCCGGGGAAAATCACTCTAAAACTGGACCCCTTTCCCTTTGTACTTTCCACACTTATTTCCGCCCCGTTTAGCTGGCAATATTTTTTCACAAGGGCGAGTCCGAGGCCATTACCCTCAAATTTCCTGGTGTATCCCTGTTCCTCCTGGGTAAAAGGAACAAACAGATTTGGCAGATATTCTTCCGAAATTCCAATCCCCGTATCACAGACTTCTATCATTACTTTATCATTATCCAACCTGACAGCGCTTAGTTCGACCTTACCTTTTTCAGTATATTTTAACGCGTTGTCTACAAGGTTATTAACTATCTGACCTACTGTATATTGATCCTTATATAGAATAATATCCCTATCCACGTTATCCATGATAAAATTCAACCCTCTTTCATTCGCCGTAAATCTGTGTTCCATAAATGCCGGATTAAGAATTTCGTTATATAAATTGAAGTTTCTAAAGGATACCTGAAAAGTTCCTGCCTGAATTTCAGACATATTCAGAAGCAGATCGACTGTTCGTATAATTCTTTTACCGGCATTATCCATCAGTGAAAAGCAGGATTTCAGCTCTTCATTCAGGAGATCGGCAATTTCTTCCTTTATTAATCCTGAAAAACTTAAAATGGAATTAATTGGCGTTCTTATTTCGTGCGACATCTGCGCGAGAAATTCAGATTTTAGTTTATCAGCTCTTTCGGCTCTGTCCCGCGCCATTATTAACTCATCCTGAACCCGTCTGTATTCAGTAAAATCTTCAACGACTCCTTCGAAATATTCAATTTCACCTTCACTGTTTTTTATCGCCCGGGCGCTTTCTCTTATAATAATTATTGACCCGTCTTTTTTTCTCCATTTCGTTTCAAACCCTTTTATAATTCCCTTTTTGCTTATTATTTCAATAAAATTACTCCTGCTTTCAGGATCAAGGAACGCGTCGGGGCCTATTTTTTTCTGAAGGAGTTCATTTAAGCTGCTATACCCGAGCATTTTTACCAGAGCAGGATTTGTCATAATGATATCCCCCTGAATATTAGATCTGTAGATTCCTATTGTCACGTTTTCGAACAGGGTTCTTAATCTTTCCTCACTCGTCCTGATCTCATTTTCCAGTTTTTTCCTCAGGGTTGCATCTCTCGATACAAGCAAAAGTTTTTCAATATTATTGATATTGATTGATTTAATTACGTTTTCAGTCCAGAATTTCCGGCCGTCGGGTGAATAAAACTTCCACTCGAATGAAATCACTTCATCCTTTTTCACCGACTTGAGCAAATTTGTAAGTTTGTTATAAGAAAATTGAGAATCATTAATACATCTGCTTTTCCAGTCTTCCTCCGAAAAATCTCCTGAACGAAATCCGAAGTGTCGGGCGCCCGGTTTATTAATTTCATAAATTTTACTGAATTTTCTGTCGAATACGATAATCGCGTCCTCAACAGAATTAAATATGTGAAAATAATTCTGCTGATGTTCCAGCAGTTCATTTTTTGTTTTTCTCCATTCTGTAATATCCCTTGTTATCGCTCCCATCCAATATCCTTTGGTTGTTTTGATTGTGAAAACAACCTGATTTCCATGAAGCACAACTCCTTTTGAGTTTTGGATCTCAAAATTTTTCAATTTCCATTCCTTCGGGTCACCGGTTGAAAGAACTTTCAAAATCATGTTGCGGTAAAAACTTCTTCCGGTCTTTGTTTTTCCTCTCCTTTTCGCGAACTCATAAATTATATCCCAATAATAACATCCGATAGCCTTTTCATAAGAAATATTTGTCGCTTTGGCCGAAGCCGCGTTCCACTCAATTATTTTACCCTCTTCATCCAACAGAACAATAGAATCAACTGACTCATTGACAATTGCCTTCAACCTTTCTCTTGATGACCTCAAACTGGCGTTTAGTTTTATCAGTTCGCTGTTCTGTTCGGAAATCTGTCTGTTCTTTTCTTCAAGTGAAGCACTCAGCCTTTTTTTGATAAGGAAACGACTGAATAAAACAACTATCACAAAGATCGAAAAAACCGTCAGTGAAATAAGAAGCAGTAATTTATTCCGGCCTGCTTCCCTCTCCAATGAAAGTATCTTATCTTTATTAACCATCAGATGTTCTCTGATCTCGATATCTGAAATCGCTATTTTGTTCTGCGCTGTGAGAAGTGAATCCTGCAGAGTTATATAGTTATTCAGATAATAGTTTGCTTTCAGATTTTTATTTTCGCTCAGGAAAATATCCGATATATACTTAAGGGTTATTTTGACAATTCTGTAAAATCTGATCTTTTGTGCCAGATGGTTACTTTTAAACAAAAGTTGAAGCGCTTCATTATTATTGCCAATATTTTTTTTCAGGAGCCCCAGGTTTTTCATAACAACTGTCTGGAGTTTCACATCATCAATTTCTTCAACAATCTTATAGGCATTGTTGTAATATTTTTCAGCGAGCTCAAATTGCCCCTCCGATCTGAAAACATTTCCAATATTATTCAGCACGGCCGCAATCTTATCCTGTCTGATATGGTTTTTGTTTCTTATTCCAAAGGATTTTTCATAAAGTTCCATGGCCTTTTTATTATTTCCCTCATACCAGTAAATACTGCCAAGATGATTGTATATATCTCCTTTGCCTTCAGCGTCATTATGAGAGTGAAATATCGGATAAGCCTGCATATAATTCGCATTGGCTTTTTCGGTAAGACCCAGGTTGCGATACAAGACTCCAAGGCTCATTAACGCACGGGCTAAACCAAGGCTGTCATCCATTTCCCTGTATATTCTTAGCGCCTCCATATTCACATCATAAGCCCTGTTAAAAAAACCTGTAAAGGTAAGTACACGTCCATAAACAATACTGATATCGGCAAGCGGATATCTCATATTTTTCTCACGAAGAAAATCAATCGCTTTTTCCAGATAATAAATAGAGCTGTCCGTTTCCCCGATTATATCATAAGCTTCCCCGAGACGGCAATAAAATTCATGAAGATATTCAGCCTCAGCCAAATTCTCATTTATATATGTCACCGCTTTAACCGGATCATTATATAGAAGAGAATCGATATGATTCAGGTCGGTATTCCCTTTAATGTTTCCGGATAAACACAAAAGGAATAGCAGTGTAATTATTTGCTTATAAATTTTGTACATAAACCGATTTTGATAATATTCATGTTATTATCGAAAAAAAATGCTGTTTGTTCAATCATTTCACCATATTTTCAGAAATTTGCATTATGACTAAAACAATTTTTAATTTTGGTGAGTCTAAAACGTAAAAACCGGGAAATTTTATGAGAATAATCCTTACATTATTATTGAGCGGTTTAATATTTTCAGTCTTTTCACAGGATAAAGAGCTGAAATTAAATAAAACAGATAAGGGCCCGGTTATTGACGGAATTGTTGATGAAGTCTGGAATCAGGCAGATTCGGCGACCGGGTTTCATCAGTTCATGCCTTATCATAATGAAGCTCCCACTTCTCCGACAACAGTAAAAATGCTTACCGACGGGGAATCACTTTTTTGCCTTTTTATTTGTTATGACAAAACAGGCCATGCCAGGCATCAGGCCGGAATACTGGACGATTCCAATGGCGACGCTGTTTCACTTATGCTCGATACCTTCGGTGATAAAAAAACCGCATATAAATTTGGAGTTTCCTCTTCCGGCGCCCCTTCCGATTCAAGAATGCTTGATGACGCGAGAAACCGCGATTACAGTTGGGACGGGATATGGTTTTCTGCCGCTAAACATTATAACTGGGGTTATATTGTCGAACAGCAGATTCCCTTTAAATCAATTCAGTATGATGAAAACCTCTCGGAATGGGGACTCGATTTCGACCGCTGGATTCCTGAACTGGGGGAAGATATCTACTGGAATAAATATATAGAAAATGAAGGCCAGCGAATTTCGAGGTTTGGTAAACTTCTGCTTGGAGATTTCAGACCTTCGATAAAGGGACTCAACCTTGAAATTTACCCTGTCGGGATAGCAAAAACAGAATATACTGAAGATGATAAATATGATTTTGATCCCGACGCGGGACTCGATATATTTTATAATCCCTCGCCCGCGCTCACATTTCAGTTAACCGCCAATCCCGATTTCGCGCAAATTGAAGCCGATCCCTACGATTTTAATATTTCCCGCTATGAAAGTTATTTTAATGAAAGACGTCCATTCTTTACAGAAGGGAAAGAGGTTTTTACTCCGGCAGGCAAAAGGATGAATTCAGGCTTCTACACTCCTCTCGAACTTTTTTATTCAAGAAGAATAGGCAAAAAACTTCCGGACGGACAGGAAGCGCCTCTTAATTTCGGCGCCAAAGCTTTCGGTAGAATAGGGGAAACAGAATATGGCGCTTTCGCGGCTCAGACAGGTGAAGTGGAATATATGGATGATGGTGAGAAACTGACCGAGGAAAAAGCCTGGTTTGGCTCTGTAAGAATTAATAAAAAAATTCTTGGCAATTCCTCAATCGGCGGGCTTTATGTTGGGAAATTTACCGGCAACCATACTTACGCGGTAATAGATCTCGACGGCGCTTTCAGGGGAAGCAACTGGCAGATTGCCTGGCAGGCAGCGCGTTCGGTAAAGGATGATGATGGAGATTTTGCTTTTTCAGCAAATGTGGATTATTACAAACCTGACTGGATACACAGATTCCGCGGCAGATATATTGGGGAAAAATTTGATATTTCCCATATCGGATATGTACCCTGGAGCGGGACCTCCAACGGAGTTTATCTTACAGGCCCGCGCTGGTCCTACGAAACAGGAGCCGTCCGCAACATGATGTTTTATTTCGGCGGCGGATATAACTGGGCGAAAGTGGATCAATATACCGATCATTTCGGCCTGATAGGGTTTAATATGAGTTTCAGAGAACACTGGGGTTTTGAAATTAATATCGACGCGGGGAAAGCAAAGGATGAAGATGTTAAATATTCCTCCTGGTCAGCTAATTTCAGTTCATGGTTCCATACATCGGCAAAATGGAATGCTAATTTATGGGGTGGTTATTCGAGAACATATAATTTCTCAAGGGAATTTCTCGCTTTTTATTCCTGGGCCGGCAGCAGTATAAACTGGAACGCGCTAACTTTTCTTGAAACCGGAACCGAGCTGAATGTGTGGATTGAGGGAAATCCGGAGGGTGAGACTGAAGAAATAACATGGAATGCGCGCCCCTTCATTTCTGTTAATCCCATATCGAATATGAATCTGAAACTTTACGTGGATAATGTCTTTGTCCGTTCCACCAACAGGATAGAAAGAATGATAATCGGCCTTCTCTTCTCCTATAATTTTTCTCCGAAAAGCTGGATATATTTTGCTTTTAATGAATTAAGAGATCTTTCAGAGGAATATGATAAAGATGGATCGTTGATTCCGGCGAGACTACATACCGAAAACCGCGCGGCAGTAATTAAAATAAAATACCTGTATTATTTTTAAGAACATCCCTCTTCAGAATAAAGGAAGAGGGATATTAAATAGTATTTATTTGATCATATTCATTTTCTTTACGGCGGAAAATTTACCTGAAGTAAGTTTATATATAAACACACCGCTTGATAATTCAGATCCATTAAAAGTTACAGTATGTACGCCGGCTTCACAAATCCCATCATACAAAACGGCAACTTCCCTGCCGAGCAAATCATATACTACCAGGGAAATTTCGGAACGCGCGGGCAGCGAAAATTTTATATCGGTTGATGGATTGAATGGATTCGGATAGTTATCCATAAGCTCAAATTCCACAGGAGCGGGTATTTCAACTATTCTTATTCCGCTATACTCAAAACGACCATCGAAATCTTCCTGTTTCAGCCGATACCTGTATACTCCCGGTTTCAAATTTTCATCAGTAAACTGATAGTTATTTATTTCAGCGCTCGTGCCTGCCCCTTCCACAAAAAAGAGAGGCCTGAAAGCTCCGTCGCCATCCGCTTTTTCAATCCAAAAACCACGATTGTTTTTTTCGGATGCCGTAGTCCACCTGAGAATCGCTTTGTTATCTTTAGCGGCCGCAGTGAACGCGGTAAGTTCAACAGGGATAAAACCTTCATTAATTCTGTAAATAGTCACTGTGCCGCTTACCTCATTCGCGACAACAAGAAGAGAGCTTCCGTCAGGACTATCTGCAGCCGGGATAAATACAGCTCCTTCAGGTCCGAGATCCCCTGCTGTTCCATTTGCAGGATTACCCGCGAAGTTCCTGTTGTTTATATACTGCACAAAAGCCGGATTATAAGGAATTGTAATATTGTATACCATTATCCCGCCAATCCTTTCAAGAAGAATAAAGACATAACGTTCATCACCTATTTTCGCGGTTACAATTCCTTCAGGTTCGCAGCCTTTATTATCACTCCTTAAATCAAACGTTCCATTCTCATTATTATCGCTGTTAAAATTATCAGGATATCTCTGCGAAATAATCTCTTCAAAATCGTTGCCCGAATCCCATATCAATTCACCGGTCGTTCCGTTCCACACAGAAAACGAACGGGTACCGTAAGAGTAAAGTTCTTCATATTCTCCATCATTATCAATATCGCCATCAATAAGTGAAATATCGAGCCTTCCCAGATTTTCCGGCAACTGTAGAAAAGCCGCGTCAGGAAAAGCCGAAACGTCGAGGACAATATTTTCAACTCTTTCATCTTCATCCCTGGAATCTCCTTCATTGGCTGAAAGTACGAAAGGGCTGCTGTTATATTCGCTGTAAGCGATAGCGTCAGGCATAAACATTCCTTTTACAGGCCAGTTTGTTATATTAATTGCTTCATCCACATCGCTGGCGTCAAGCGTGTTTTCCTGAAGATTGTGGTCTTTGTAGCCCATTCCTGTTAATTGATAGGGTTCCAGTGTGCTGAGATTAATAAAAATCAGCGCGTTATTTTCCTGACAGGAAACCCACGCCATTGATCCGTCCGAACTAACAGCTATATATTCCGGTTCAAGGTCTTCCGCCACTGTTTTTCCGGGAAAAATCCTTATCGAAGGCATAAGGGGATAGTTGTTAAACACACCGAAATCTATCATTGTCACTGTTTGTGCGTTTACATTAATTACGGAAACCGAACCTTCCGGATCAACTCCATTTTCCGGTTCTCCCTCATTCGCTACGAGCGCTCTGTTTCCGTCAGGTGTAAATGTGAGCATATCAGGCAGGGCCCCGACTTCTAAGGCAAACTGAAAGTTTCCATCGGTATCAAAAAATACAGCATGGCCATTATCTGTTTTTGGATCGGCTTCAACCGCGACGGCGACCAGTCCGTTTTTAACAGCGATACTATTCGGACCCGCTCCATACGGGGAAAGATCAATAGGAGATAATGCCTGCGGATTCGCCGGATCACTTATGTCAAGTATTTCAATACTGTTACTGGCTGAGTTCGTAAAGAAAATCCTTTTTGTGGCCGCGTCATATGCCGGTATCTCAGCTCCTGACGCATTAAATATTCCTGTTTCATAGGTTCCAATTACTTCAAGATATATAGATTCTTCCTGGCTGTAACAGGATGTGACTATAAAAAACATGATATAGAATAAAATTGAATTTTTCATCAATGAGGACCTTGGTATTTTTTGAATACTCAAAGTTAATGATTATTTGAAATCTGTAAATTATTAAATAATTAAGTAATCATTATAATGATCAAAAATACCCGGGAAAGGGCATTATTTTTTACCCATAATGAGATGAACAATAAAAATAGCGGCGCGTCCAAAGGGCAAATCAAATAATTTTCTGAATTGTATAAATAAAGACAACGTTTTTCAGGCCCCTTGCTTCTTTCTCAACCCGGCGTACAACCTCCTGGCGCCGGGTTTTTTATATATTTTTTTTAGTATATTGATATAAATAATTACAGAAAAAACCGAAATATTGAATAGAGGTACAAACATCAGTTTGACAGAAATTGTTTTTGTACTCATTTATAGTAAGATAAAGACAAATGAAAAAATTATTGAATAAAACGGAGATTTAATTTATGAGGGCAGCAGTAAAAGTATTGATCGCGCTTATTTTTGTTGCGATTCTCGCGATAACCATATTCCGTTTCGAACCCAACCGCGATCAGTGGCAGATGCCTGATAAAATTATGGATACACTCGGTATTAAGCCGGGAATGGTAATTGGCGAAGCGGGAGCCGGCGAGGGATATTTTACTTTCTTTTTATCCTCAAGAATTGGGGACACAGGGAAAGTTTACGCGAATGATATCAGTGAAAGAGCGCTTGAAACTCTTGAACAAAAAGCCAGAAGAAAAGGATTAATCAATATTGAAACCGTATTGGGTGAAGAAACAGATCCTCTCTTCCCGGTTGATACGCTTGATATGGTGATTATGGTTTACGTATTGCATGATGTTTTGCAGCCGGTTCCTTTCCTTAAGAATATCCGTAAATACCTGAAGCCCGATGCCCCGATTGTTATTGTTGACCGGGACCCGGAAAAATATGGATATGAATATGACTACTACCTTAAAATGGATAAAGTAAAAAAAATCATCCACGATTCAGAACAGTCCCTTAGCAGAATTGAGACTTTCCTTCCCCGGGACAATATTTACATAATTGAGGGGAAATAATTTTCCCCTGACTATAGCCACATTTCTTTCTTTTATTTATTTTTGCTTTTCCCCCTATCTAATAATCTGGAGATTTATAATGAAAAGTGTTTTCGCGTTTATTTTAATATTAACATCATTCTTTTCTCTTAACGCCCAGACATTCAATACATCGGCGGATATTGTCAACCGCTATGTATGGAGAGGTATGATGATAAACAGCGCTCCGAACATACAACCCTCAATAGGTTTTAATTACAACGGATTCGACGCTTCCCTATGGGGATCATATTCATTCGACCGCACTGAAGCTTTCTCAGAAGAAATTGATATTGTTTTAGGATATTCATTCGGACTTCCCGGCAGCGGATCATTCGGAATTACTCTTGTCGATTATTATTTCCCCAATGCCGGATTCAAATTTGGCGATTTCGATGATAATGGCGATGGCGGTCATACTATTGAAGGCATAGCTTCATATAACGGTCCTGAAAATTTCCCGGTTTCATTTCTGGCGGGAGTGAATTTTTATAACGATAAAGGGAATAACATCTATTTTGAGGCTGGTTATAATCTGCGAGTCAAAGATACCGATTTAAAACTTTTTGCGGGAGCCACTACCGGAAGTGAAAAAAATCCGGCTTATTACGGAGCGGAAGACTTCTCGGTTATCAACGTGGGATTCGGACTGACAAGAAAACTCAAGATCACTCAGGAATTTTCTCTTCCCCTTTTCGCTAACTGGATATTAAATCCCCGAAGCGAACAAAGTTATATTGTTTTTGGATTTACCATATAATAAGTTTCAGGGCAGATTAAGTTTATTCCTGATCTGCCTGCCTTCTATAATAAGCCAAATGAAATAGCGATAAAACTCGGTCCGTTTATAACCGCGTGAATCACCACCCCCGTCCAACTGTTTTTCCTTTTATACACAACATAGGATTGTATAAACAAGATAGGCAGCATTGTCAGAAATAACTGCCATCCGAAAGCGATGTGAAATAAAGCCCATCCGCAACCGTGAATAAACCAGGTAAATTTGCCGAATACAATTTCCTGACGCGGCAGCATAACACCGCGCCACAAAATCTCCTCCCCCATTATATTCAGAAGCCAGTATGGCAGCCACACCGCGAGTATCCAGTAACGTCCCGCCGAAAGAGGCTCAAAACTCATAAAAGCAGGCTGATGATCCATTGTCCCCACAAAATATTCAAGTAATTTCATAATGACCGAACTGAATACACCGATGCTGATTATTCCTCCGGCGCTCCACAGCCAGTCCGTTTTTGTCATAGTTTGAAATCGAAGACGTTCCCGCCATAAATCCCGGTCTAACTTATATCCTTCCCTCCTGAGAATATAATATGATACAATAAGAAGCGGAACGAACACCCCGAGTCCTGCCACAAGGAACCAGAAGATTATAGTTTCAATGCCGGTAATTTTGTTCAGCCAGGGAATAAAATACCGCGTCCCAAGAATAAGCGCAATCGACGCTCCGCCGAATAGTAAGAATGAATCTTTGAAATTAAGAGGCTTAAGATTTTGCATGATTTTCAGCAGTAAAATTTCACAAATTATTCAATCCAAATTAGGAAATTTTTTTAAACCAGGTTAATGAAATCTCATAATAATTATGGAATAATGATTCATTTTGTAGGATAATTTTGTATTTTTGCCTACAAAATGATTCAATAATAAAAACAGGGAACATGATAGGGATATTTGAAAATAACAAGGGATATGCGAGGATGAAAGATTTAAAGTCTGCTGGCATACAAACAAGAGATGTGGCAAAATATTTGCGAGATGGTATTATTGAAAAAATTAAACCCGGACTTTATAAATTGATTGAATTCCCATGGGATGAACATTCCGGGTTTTCGGATGTATGTCAGTATAATAAAAATGCAATAATTTGTCTTTCCTCTGCTGCCGATTATTATGGTTTGACAACGTTTATGCCTTCGGAGATTTATATAGCAGTACCTCGCAATACTCCAAGATTTAATCTTGAATATCCTCCTGTCAGACTTTATTATTTTGCCGAAAAATATTACAAAATGGGGATTACTGAACTAAATACTCCGAGCGGAACCATTAAAATTTACAATAAAGAAAAAACTCTCGGTGATATGTTTCGATATATAAATAAAATTGGGGAAGATATTGTGCTTGAATCCTTAAAAACATACATGAATTCGAAGGAGCGGGAACTGAATGAGATAATCAAATATGCTGAAATATGTGGTGTGGAAAATAAAATGATGCCTTACTTAAAATCAATGATATAACAAACATGAAGAAAAAACATATTAATATGGAGGCGTCGGTTAAACAAAAATTGCTTAACATTGCCAGACAAAACAATCAGGATTTTAATCTGATTATAAGACAATATTTTCAGGAAAGATTTTTGTTCAGGCTTTCACAGTCAGTTTATTCGAAGAAATTCATTCTGAAAGGAGCTCTTCTATTTATTGCCCATAATATCAGCAGAAACAGACCGACAAAAGATATAGATTTTCTTGGAAAGAATTTACGTAACGAAACCGAGTCAATTAAAGCCATTCTCAATGAGATAATTAAAATTACTGTTGATGATGGTGTTTCATTTGATCAAAATATTGAAGTCTCAGAAATAATGGAGGAAAACAACTATAAAGGTATCAGGGCAATCATATTAGGAACACTTGCAACTAACAAACATAACCTGCAAATAGATATTGGTTTTAGTGATTCTATTGTAAATGCTGTGGAGATAGATTTCCCAACTCTGCTTGACAATGAATCTCCAAAGTTAACTGCTTATTCGTTGGATTCCGCTGTTTCTGAAAAGTTTGAAGCAATTGTTTCCTTAAATTATTTATCGAGCAGGATGAAAGACTTTTTTGATCTTCTTTTTTTTGCCGAAAAAAAACGCTTCAAATCCTCAGAACTTAAAGAATCAATAATACGAACATTTAAAAACAGGGATACCAAACTGGAAAGAAAAAATGTGGTGTTCTCAGAAAAATTCAAAAAAGATTCCGGAAAAGAAAAAATGTGGAACGCATATATAAATAGACAAAAACTGGATAATGATCTGAATTTTAATGAGGTAGTAAACAAAATATCCGGTTTTATTAAACCTCTCTTCGAACTGCAAGAAGAAAAAACCTGGAATCCGGATAAATGGAAATGGGAGTAAAATATATAGAAATACTTAACTGATTTAACTATGCGTGTAATCAGTATTTTTATATAAACAGGAATATTTTCTATTTAATTTTATTTATATTTGTTCAAAACAATCCTCCATTATTGTTTTCAGGAAATATGAGAATTCACGCAAAGGCAATAGTTGATAACAAATCTAAAACCATCTGCAGTGTTGAATCAAAATGGGGAAGTGATGATGCCGATAATTATGAAATTCTCCTCTTTACAGAGGATGTTATTAAGGAAAGGGAGAGAATTAAACTCGAACTTTTTATTCCTTCTGATCAATGCTGGTCAATTAATTCCAGAAGAAATCTTGTAGAATTAAAAAACACTCAATTATATTTCCCATCCGGGTGTTTTGTAGTCGTCAGACAAATGGAAAAGTTCTATAGAATTGATTTGCCTAAAATCCCTTTTATATCGGTAAAAAGAATACAAAATGGATTTCTTGTCAGTATGCCGGTCAAATCCAGGCAATCCTGCGGCCTTATAAGGTTTTCTGATGCTAAAATCTCCTCAATAAACTCACCTATACAAATTTATTTATTTGTTAATAGAATAAATTCGCCAGAAAACACGGTCTGGTTTGAACCATTCCCCGGTCAGGCAAAATCCGCACTTATAATAACTGATCACGCTGATTGGGATACGGTGGAAAAATTCCGGCTGATCAGCAGAGTGTTAAAAAAATATAAGATTTCGATCACAAAATCTGTTTTCCCTTTTACTGAGATGTATCACGGAATTCAACACCATGGAGTAAACACCCCTGGTTACAAAGAACTTCTGAGAGAATTTAAATCTGCGGGAAATGAAATTGCTTTTCATGGTTTTACATCCGCCAGAGATGCCCCGGAATATGATGAATGTGTCAGAAGAATGGAATCAATGAAAGAATTTAAACCTGAAACCTGGATTGACCATGGAATAGGTGATTATCTTTTTTCCCGAAATGGGGAACTATCAAATGGTATAAGTTTATTTGAATTTTTGACCAGTTACGGAATTAAAAATTTTTGGTCTTATGGCGATATCTACAATGATCCGGCAAAAGAACTGAACAGTTTTGAATCCAGAGGTTATCATTCAATATTCACAGATCTTTTTAGATCGCTTTGCGGGAATTCCAAATTAAGCTTTAAAGCTTCCACTTATATATCCGGACATGTTGTAAAGAATTTTTTTGGCGCATCAGCAATAAAAGATTTATTATCCAAATCCCGGAGTGCAGGCAATTACAGAAAAATGTTGCGGGAATTTAAGCTAAACAGAATTAGAAGAAAAAATCCATTTACATTATATGATCTTAATGGTATTACTCCCATGATAAGCAATCGGGGGGAATGGATATTTGATACAATTTTGATAAATCACCCGGCATTTCAATTACGCCCCGAAGCTATTGATAAACTTATTTACAACGGCGGTATTTCAATAATGCATACATATCTGTCCTCAAATAAATCATACATTGCTAATTCATGTATCAGGGACTCGAATGAAGCGCCGGAATTATCCGAAATATTCGTAAAAAATATTGAATATATTGCTTTCAGACAAAGTCAGTCAGGAATAGTCACTCTTAGTTTTGCTGACTTCAGGAAATCCCTTGAAAAACTTAAAAATTCAAAACTGATTTTCAGAAATAACAAATGGTTTTCATCAAATGAACCGGAACCTGTAACCTTTAAAAATTAAAAAGATAAACAGACATTCTTTAAACTATATATCAGCATTATGTCATCAGTCGAAATCATTCTAAGTATTATAATATTCTGTTTTCTCATCGAGTTTCTCGCTTATACCGCTCAAATCTTTTTATATGATAAATACAAAATTTTCTTCCTGACAAAGGATAAGCCGAAACTTTCTAAAACCACAATTAAATTTATAAGCGCGCTTGTAAAACTTGACGGAGCCGGTTCGATAAAGATTTTTGATAAAGATCTTGGCTGGAAATTAATGCCGGATGGATATACATCCGATGCTATTCATTTTATTAACTCCCGGGGGATCAGGTCTGAAAAGGAGTATGATGAGTATCCGCCCCCGGGAAAAACAAGAATCCTAGCGTCAGGGGATTGTCTTACATTCGGAGAAAAAATATTTCTCCCTGATACCTGGATAAAACAAATTGAAAAGATAGAACCTTCATTTGAAGTGATAAATCTTGGTGTGGAAGGCTATGGACAGGATCAGATTTATCTCAAATATTTGAAAGATTCCGCTATATACAGAGACCACAAATTTGTTCTGATTGAATTTGTTGCCACAAATGTATTTAAGTCGCTTAATTCTTTTCGCCCTTTTCTCGCTTTCGACAGGGGACTCCAAATGGGGAAACCCCGTTTTTCGTTGGAGAAAAATAAGCTTAAGCTTTGGGACAATCCTGCAGGCTCAGTTGGCGAGTATAAAAAGCTCTTGCAAAATGACAGCGCTTTTCTAAAAATAACAGGGAAAAACGATTATTACTTGCAGACCCAATATAAGTCGGGACCTTTAGATTTCTCTCCCGTGATAAAACTGGCAAAAATTTCATTACGGGAAATCAGAAAACATTTTGAGGTTTTTAATTTCAGAGGAGAACTTAAAAGTGAAAGTGAAGCGTTACAAGTAACTCTGGCAATCCTGGAGCAGCATATAAATTCTGTTATTGAAAAGGGCTCTATACCTGTTGTGATTTTTATGCCGTTAAAATCAGATATGAGAAACTATTTTCGATATAATTCAGATATTTTTTCACCAGTAAAATCATTTCTGAATAGGAAAAAATCTTCATATATTGATCTGGTTGAGGTCTTTTCGAATCATTTCAATAAAAAGGCACAAAAGAAAATTTATACCGGCCGCCACTATTCAATTGAATCCAATAGATTGATAGCTGAGAGTATTACACTTTTCTTAAAAAATCGTTTTCATCAATCAAATTAGTAAATGCCTGTTTGTATTCGTTAAAGTGTTCTTTTGGCATTGTATACAATTTGTGAGCGTAAGGTTTAAGAAATTTTTTGTGTATTACAAGAATATTGTTAAGGATAGAAATTATTCTCATTAAACCAGCTTCTTCTTCCGAATTATTTTCAATAAAATAATTTATAAAAGCAGCCGAGCTGGTAAGAATAGCGAACTGTCTGCGATAAAAATATGCGGAATAATGAGATGGGCTGCCGAATATCAAAGATTCTCTGAAGAACCAGTAAGATATTGTCCGGTACTTATCATAACAGCCTGGTTCAAGCCGTAAATAACTATAAAGAATATTTTCCATTCTTTCCAAAGCTTTCCTGGTAAAATCTCTTTTTATTATTTTATAAAAATCATTAGTGTCGGGATAAACAGGAGTCATATTTTTTAGAGAGATGTCAATTTTTTCAGGGGAGGGAATAAATCCATGAAGCATATTCTTAAGATAACAAAATCTTTCATTTTTACTATTTTTATATTCCTGAAGCACCGGATATAACATTCTGGAAAAATAGTATTCAGGCAGCCGACCGTTTTCAAAATTACCCAATAAAGGAAACTCAGTGAAAAATTCTTTCATTCCAAATACCGGGTGGGAAAGAATTACCACAATTGTTGAAGCCGCGGGTGTCAGTTTATAATTTGATGAAATTTCAAATAACTTCATGGGTGAGGTTGTTTCGTAAATTTTCTTCAGATCATTATTTAGATTACTTCCGCGCTGGCCAAGTTGAAAATGGGAATAAAAATCGGTTTTATATCCGGCATAATGATCTGGATTTATGGGTTGATAAGATAATTCCGGCGCAATATCCCCATCCTTTAATGATAACAGTTTTTTAATTGCCGGTTCAATTTTCGCCATAATGATTTCATGGGCCTTAACTTCAGGATGACAATAGTCAATAAAATTCTCGTCGTGTATTTCGGAAGCGAGATCAATAACAATAGAATCTCTTGCCGGTTTAAATTTTTTCAATATAATTTCACGGTACGAACCAGCAATTCTGAAAGTGCCCGCGTCATTTTCAAAAGCCTCATAAAACAGTTCAAGCGCTTCCTTTTTTTTTCCCAGAAAATGATTAACCACAGCCATATTAAAAAGGATTATTTCCTTCAGGACATATCGGCGATCAATTGATTCAATTATTTTTTTCGCATTCCTGTAATCTCCCCGTTCAAAATATATCGCGCCTTTATTATTCGCAGCTATCATGGTTAGTTCATTCAATTTCCCTCTTTCAATTATTTCATCATAAATCTGAACGGCAGCTTCCAGATTACCATTATTATAATTTTCAATTGCCGGTTTCAACAACGCCGGCGTGGTAGGTGTGAGTAATGGTAACTTATCAAAAATATTAAAAATCTTATAATAGATATTATTGCCTGTATTGTTACATGGCGGGAAATGAACTTTAGAAACAGGTAAAATCAAAATTAGTTTAATATTTTTCTGAACACATATTTTCTCAATTGCGTTAATATTGGCAATGAAATCATTCTCATCAACACACCTTTTTAATTCCGGTATTATTCCATTGATCTCGCGAAATCCATACGGCCTGTTTCGCCTGGCAAGAATATTTCTTCTTTTATATAAACGCTCATTGATTTTACTTTTTATATTTTGCTCAAACTTTGAGGGACCTGATTTTTGTATCCCGTAAGCACACGCGTCACAATTTCCTGCATATAATATAAGCAGATCGGGAATGCTACCGGATATAAAATCCCTCAGGTTTGTCAGGGCATCTGCCGACGTGAGTCCGGCACATGAATTATTAAATATTTCAACAGAGTTATTGAATTTTTTTTGTTCCAGCAAATCAATAAAATTGAAATGCATTTGCCCCAGTGGAGAAACAGATGAATCGCCCAATACAAGAATCTGTTTTTTTTTCATTTTCATTTGTTATTATTATAAAATTATCTTAATTTCAATATAACAATTACAGGGAATAAATGATTGTTTATATTTTGGCAGGAGCGCTGATTATCGGAGGTATTGCCGGGCTTTATCTGCTTAACAGGAAAAAGAAACATGAAGATGATATTTATCCTTTCTGGTAATAATCCTGGCGTAGTCAATAAACCCGAACCCGTATCCAAAACAACAGCCCTGTTTATCACGATTTATCTTCTTTCCGCTGGCCACCCCTTATTTCCATAATCTTCAACATTCGGTCAAAGTCGCTCTCATAAAGTCTGTCCTGTACAATACGATACTTTTCAAATTCACTTTCGGCATGGGTTTTGGCAATTTCGGCTGTCACTTTTCCCGCGTCCTGAAGAATTTCACGATCCCATAGCCTGAGAAATCCGCTTAAACGCGCCTCCCAATCTGTCATTGTCATGGGAATTTTTCGCATAGCCTGCATTTCCGCCATATCCAGATAAGCGGAAACAATTCTCTGCATCTGATTAAGCTCATATTCTGAAAGATAATTCTTGGCAATAATAACATCATATTTATGTATTTTCTCTTTCGGCGAGCCATCCCAATTGGTAAGTCCCATATTTTTTTTATTATGATCAGCGCGATCAAAAATTACCTCTGCCGCGGTATTCCCATGAACAGCAAAATGCATTTTATTTTGCACGGCCGCAAAAAAACGTTTTGTAGCAGAAGCTGCCGGATCATAATCTATAGCAGTAGCATATATATCGGTGATTTTCTGATAAAATTTACGTTCAGAAAGACGAATCTCTCTTATTTTTTCTAACTGACGTTCGAAAAATTCATCTGTGAGGTTACCCCCCTTTTTGAGGCGCTCCACATCCATCGTCCAGCCTTGAATTGTATAATCCTTTACAATCTGGTTGGCCCATTTGCGGAACTGAACCGCGCGCTCATTTTCTATTTTGAAGCCCACGGCGATAATGGCCTGTAAACTGTAGTGTTCCACCTCACGTTTCACCTGTCGGCTACCCTCGGTTTGAACTATTAAGTATTTCTTAATAGTTGCCTCTCGAGTCAACTCGTTATCAGAATAAATGCGTTTCAGGTGCTGATTGACTGCCGAAACCGTAACATCATAGAGCGTCGCCATCATCTTCTGGGTCAGCCATATGTTCTCGTCCTCATAGCGCATTTCGATACTATGTTCTGAACTGCCGACGGATGCGACAAAAGTAAGGTATTCAGCCGCAGATGAGCGGATAATATCAATATTTTTTTGTTTAGACTTCATTGAACCATCATTATCTGTGCAAATTCTAACGGTGAAAATTATTAAGTTGGCAGGAGATAAACAAGATTCACCATATTATCAAGTAAATATATTTTTGTTCCGGTAAAAAAAAAGGGTTCTATATGAAAACCAGTGGGTAATGAAAAGACAACCAAATATTAAATGGACGTAACTGAACAGTTACATAAGCGCCAAAATATGATTTGCCTGACAGCACGTATGCATGATGGACTATTATTATCATAGACTGACAAGCCAGGGCTAAACTAATTCTGTCCGCCTGTTCGCCGCGGAGAATCCCTGACGGGACTTATTTACCTTTCTTTATACATTTCCCCCTATTTGAAAATAGGGGCTATTATCTTTTATCCCTGCCGGGATTCTTTTTTACATGATACTATTTGTAACGAGATGAATCAGATGTAAAAAGTCCCGTCAGGGACGACAGACATTAGCCCCGCAATTCATTGTGGGGAAATAAGTTAAGAAGTTGATCAAAAGTCCCGCCAGGGATTCTCCGCGGCGAACAGGCGGACAGAATTCCCCGGTAAATTGATGGTTAAATAAAATTTTGCCATTTTGCTTAGAATTTGGCTTCTTATGGAATATTCGATCGACCTGGCTTGTTGCTGACTTTAATTCAATTACCCACTATATTGCACATAGAGCCAAAAAAAGTAATGAAGATAATCTGCGGCAGGCTTCAGAATAATTTTTTTCCAAAGATTGTATTCCTAAACGAAATGATAATTTGTAAAAACATTTGATAAAATATCCGTATGGCGTCAATACCGTAGAGAAAATATAATGGTGGAGGTGGCGGGAGTCGAACCCGCGTCCGAAATTACCCGTCAGTGAACGTCTACACACATAGTCTGTCTTTTGAATCTTACTTTCTTAACTCCGGCGGACAGGATTTAAGAAAGCCAGCCTGATAAAATTTCGCGTCGCCTACTCAGACTCTCGGCTCGGCTACCGCATCTAAACGTCGTCCTTCCGGAGCACAATGCGGGATGATCCGGAGAACGGCTACATAAATTTAATTATGCAGCTAATGCGTAATTATATTCGTCGTTTATTTTTTTTCCCGCCGTTTAACGTGTCTGCGGAGAACACGGTGCGCAATTCAAAGACCAAATAACCCCGTCGAAACCAGTTTCACCCCCGTTACAATTTCCACTCAACATCAGGTGTGTTTTCAACGAAATTGGCATAACGCGCCAGTACGAATAAAAGATCGGACAAGCGGTTAAGATATATCAATATAAATTTACCAATATCTTCATTCAAACTCAACGCTACTGTTTTCCTTTCCCCTCTTCTGCAAATAGTTCTTGCCAGATGAAGCAGGGATGCCGCTCTGCTTCCCCCCGGTAAAATAAAGGCTTTAAGTTCCGGCAGAAGCGCGTCAATTTCATCAATATATTTTTCAAGAAGTCTTATATCTTCTTCATTAATTCTGGGTACATTCATCCCTTTTCTTTCATTCTCAAAAGGAGTAGCGAGGTCGGCGCCGGCAGTAAAAAGCCCGTTCTGAATTTCCTCAATCATCTTATCGAGCTTTTTATCGTTTGTTTCAGTTCTGCTTAAACCCAAAAGCGCGTTTAATTCATCGATAGTGCCATAAGCATCAATTCTGCTGTTATCTTTCGTTACCCTCTTTCCGCCAAAAAGTGAAGTCTCTCCGGCGTCTCCTGTTTTTGTATAGATTTTCATTCTGCTTCCGGTTTAGTTTTTAAGTTCCAGGGGAATTCGTCCAACTCCCGGAACATAAATGGTAAATTCATTATTGCCGTTAAGAAATTTCTTTCTTACCAATGCTAAACCTTTGTAGCTCTCAGTTAGTTCTGAATTGACCAGGCTTGTAACAATCCCGGCCTCAATACCGGAATTATCCTCAATTTTCATTTCACCATTTTTTTTCATATCACCTTTAACAACAAATCTTTTGAGTACCCTCTGCACCTTGTCATAGGTATCGAGCCTCGCTATTACCTCCTGCCCTATAAAACACCCTTTTTTAAAGCTGACATCCTCAATGATATCGGCTTCATAAGGATTAACAGAATCGTTCAGCTCATTGGGCATTGCCGGAATGCCATGTTCAATTCTGAGCAGTTCCCAGGCCTTCTCACCCATCATGGAAATATTAAAGAGACTTCTGTTACGAAGAAGATAATCGAGGAAATCGGCAGCAATATCCTCACCTGTCAGGAGAAAATATTTTTTCAAACCACCCTTAAAAACCCTGGAATAGAGATGCAGCCTGAATCCATCCACATTTACATGCAGAAGATTGGAATCATTCAGAACCTCAATGGCCTTGCCAAAAATAAGGGTTAGATATGATTCCGCCTGGACCCCGAAAACCTCAATAAGGGAATAATTTTCGGAAACATCGGAGATTGAAACATCCTCCATAATAAGATATTTATTAAGCCAGTTGAAAAGACGTTTTTCCCGGTCAGGATTTCCTATAAGTACATACCGGTTAAAAAGCCTCAGAAGTGTGGTATGGTCAATTATCCGGCCTTTTTCATTTGTAAAGATGGTGCCGATCTTGTTATTCTCCTTAAGAGGAGCGACATCATTGGTGGATATCCTCTGAAGAAAATCGGAGACATCCTTTCCGGAAAGTTCCAGTACATTCGGCTGAGGCACAACACGTATTACCGCGCCCCTTTTTACAAGACTAAATTCCTCAGCGACTGAGGTATAAAATGGAAAGTTACCGGTTTTATCCGGGATAATTTCCTTAAAATACTTATCGAGTATTTCAATATGTTTCTGATCCATCAATATTTCCTGTATAATCGGCTGCTATATCTTGTTACATATAAGTTTTTCTTCTCATCCCAGTAAAACGGGACAGAGTCCAGTTGACGAATGTATAATGAAGTGTCATCAACAATAAATCTGAATTCATAATAATCGGGATACTTATCTTTATTTACATCTGCCATTATTCTTTTCTTCGACAGCCCCGTATATGTTTCCAGAAGGTGAGGATTCTGCTTAAATCCATCGACAAAGAAATAATTATAGTTTCTGAATCCCGAAATTATTCCGGCTTCAAAATTAAGTTCGCAGTAAGGAGTATTATCCTTTCCCCACCGCTTTATCTTCATTGAGTTAAAACCATTGTGAATGGGAATTCGTTCCTCCCATACCATCGAAAAGTTACCTGAGCCATCACACTCAAACATCGTTAAGTAAAAGAATGCGGTTCCGAGACGGGTGCTATCGAGATTGCTGAAACTTGATTCATACCCGACGAGATTCTTAACCTCAACAAATCGCTCACCTTCCTTCGACTTGGCAATGACAGCGAGGACCAGGGTTTCTTCCTGTTTGAGATAAATTACAGCCGGACGCCGGAAAGGATATTTAAGTGTTTCATCAAATTCCACCAGGTAAGTGCCGGCAGGATAATTATCAATTAAATACTCCTGAAGTGACAAGGTATCGCAGGGAGTACGGTTCGCGGCCTGTCTTGCCTGAATTTCGAGGTTCCTTTCCCGAATATCTTTCTCTTTGCTGCCGGAAACAGCCGCGTCATCCGATTTATAATATTCCTTTGACTCGGAGGCTTTTGTTTCCGGATTATCAAGCTCCGCTTTTTTGGTTCTTCTCGAAGATTCTTCATCACCGGAATCTCCACCGCACGAAATAAGTAAAAAGATTCCCAGTAGAGCAACCAGTATTATATTTACTTTATACATAGCTCACCCCGCCAAAAATTTGGCATATTTTTCCAAGGATAAATTTAACCTGCCTGCTTAACCTGATTCTCCTGTTCAGATATATTATATCTTCGAAAACTCATCCATAAAATAAACACTGCTCTGAATTCCAAGCCTGAAGGCGTCAAGACTGAAATGTTCATCGGGCGAATGAATATTATCTGTATCCAGCCCTAATCCCATCAGAATCGCGGGGGCTTCAAGTTTTTTAACAAATTCAACAACAATAGGTATTGAACCGCCTTCCCTTGTATAAACAGTTTCTTTTCCGAATGCTTTTGTTGTAGCTCTTGCCGCGGCCTGAATTGCTTTGTCATCAAGAGGAATAACAACAGGACTGCCGCCGTGAAGAGCTTTTACTTTCAGCTTAACCCATGGCGGAGCAATTGATTTGACATATTTTTCAAACAACTCTGCGATTTTTCCCGGGTCCTGATTCGGCACCAGACGCATACTTATCTTCGCGCTGGCTTTTGAAGGAAGAACAGTTTTTGCGCCTTCACCGATAAATCCGCCCCAGATTCCGTTACAATCAAGTGTCGGACGTCCCCAGAGCCTCTGAAGTGTGTTGAATCCTTTTTCTCCTTTCAATTCATCTACTTCAAGTTCCTCGGCAAATTCTTTCTCTGAAAAGTTGAGTTTTTTAATATTCTCATTTTCAGCTTCAGTAAATTCAAGAACATCATCATAAAAACCGGGAATAGTTATAACACCATCATCATCCTGAAGTTTGTTGATAAGGCGCGCCAATTCGTTAATAGGATTGGCAACAGCGCCGCCGAAGCTTCCTGAATGCAAGTCACGGTTCGGTCCTGTAAGTTCTATTTCCATAAAAGCAAGTCCGCGAAGTCCGTAATTAATAGTAGGAATACCAGGGCCATACAAGCTGGTATCTGATATTAATACAGCGTCACATTTAAGAAGTTCCTTTTGCTCGCCTAAAAATATTTCAAGATTGGGGCTTCCTATTTCTTCTTCACCTTCAATAATGAATTTAACATTAACAGGTAATTTACCTTCCGTTTTCATTATTGATTCCACACCTTTAATATGGACATAATTCTGTCCTTTGTTGTCGTTAGCTCCTCTGGCGAAAATTTTACCATCTCTGATCTCAGGTTCAAAGGGAGGCGAGGACCACAATTCAATCGGGTCAACCGGCTGAACGTCATAATGTCCGTAAACCAGAACAGTCGGTTTTCCCGGGGCATTCATCCATTCGCCATATACTATAGGATGGCCCGCTGTTTCATAAATTTTTGTTTTCTCTATTCCGGCATCCTGAAGTTTTTTCTCAACGAATTTTGCGCACGTCATCATATCGCCCTTGTTTTCGGGAAGTGTGCTTATACTTGGAATACGGATATATTCTTTCAATTCTTCTATAAATCTTTCATAATTATTTTCGGCATATTTCAAAATTTTTTCCAATTTCAACTCCGGTGTTTATATTTTATGGTATTATTCAGCTTTTTTGTTTTCAAAGCATATTTTAATCTTTAAATTTACGTTTCTGATAATCATATATCAAGCCGATAAAGCAAGTAAAACCTTTTTATTTGGCATGTCGGGAACGAAATAACCATTAGAGGATGTATAATTACTCATATCATGAAGATTTTATCTCTTTACATATTACGAAACCATGTTTCACCATTTATATTTTCGATATTTACTCTGATATCGTTTTTCCTTATTCACTTCCTGATGAAATTCGCCGACCGGCTTGTTGGTAAAGGACTCGATTTTTTTGTGATTGTCAAGCTGATATCCTATAACCTCGCCTGGATGGTCGTGCTTGTTGTTCCGATGGCGGTGCTTGTCGCATCACTTATGGCATTCGGGGGAATGAGCCAGAGAAACGAAATAGCGGTGATGAAAGCCTCAGGGATAAGCACATACAGAATGATCCTTCCGACATTTCTCGCGTCAATCGTAATAGCTTATCTTCTTGTTCAGTTCAATAATCATGTTTATCCCAATGCCAATCACGCGGCAAAAAACCTGATGATTGACATCTCAAATAAAAAACCCACCCTGTCACTCGTGCCGGGGGTTTTTTCTACCGAAGTTGATAATTACGCGATCCTCGCCAGGAAAATTGATCAGAAAACCAATCTGCTTGAAGATATTACTCTCTATGATTATTCCGACAGGAAATCACTAAATATAGTTACAGCGAAAAAAGGAAAAATTTATTTCGCGAGTGATCAGGAAAAACTGATTCTTGATATGCAGAATGGCGAAATTCATTCGACCGATAATTTCGATGAAAACCTCTACAGAAAAATAGTTTTTGAAAATCACAAAATCGCGATGCCCGCTTCGCAATTCACCTTCAAACAATCTAATGTCGGGACCAGCAGAAGTGAAAGAGAGCTTGGAGCTCCCAAAATGCAACTGATTGTGGACAGTCTTTCGGGAGTAAAAAAAAGATATATTAAAATTCATGATGATTTTCTCGCCGGGAACTTCAATATTGATACTGTTCGTTCCAGGCTAACCAGTGAAACTACATCATCCGGAAGCCGAAGGATGTTCCTGCAGATAGAAAACAAAATGAGGAACGATAAAAATAATATTCTTTCCGGAATAAGACGACTGGTAAGAAACCAGGCTGAAATAAATAAATATAAAGTTGAGATTCATAAAAAATATTCACTTCCTGTAGCCTGTATTGTTTTCATACTTATCGGCGCGCCGCTTGGCACGATGACACGCAAAGGAGGATTTGGAATGGCCGCGGGGATAAGCCTGATCTTTTTTACAATTTACTGGGCTTTCCTTATCAGCGGGGAAAAACTTGCCGACAGGGGTCTCTTTTCTCCCTTCTGGGGCATGTGGAGCGCCAATTTTATTCTTGGAGCCCTCGGAGTTTATCTTACATATAAAACCGCGCGTGAAAGAGTTACCCTTAATTTCGATTTCTTAAAAAAACTTCTGCCGAAAAATTTCAGGAATATCCAGAGAAACAATGAAAATTATTGATCGTTACCTGATTAAACAATATATACAGACCTTCCTTTTTGCCATCCTGGCTTTCGTAATGATATTTGTTGTGCTGGATATGATGGAAAAACTTGATGATTTTATCGATCAGAGTGTTCCGGCGATGGTAATTATTCAATATTATTTTGTTTTTATTCCTGAGATAATGAGACTTATCATACCTGTGGCTGTGCTTCTGGCAGCTTTGTTTACCGTCGGAAGAATGTCCGATCAGTATGAACTGGCCGCGCTTAAGGCATGCGGTGTAAGTTTTTACCGGTTTATGGCCCCTTTCATCATAGCCACCCTTCTTATTAGCTTTTTTTCTGTCTGGTTTGGCGGTTATATTGTGCCGATGGCCAATAAACATAAAGTTTATATCGAGCGCCATTATATGAAAAAAGATATGATAAATCCCGGATATAATATTTTTTTCCAGGATAGTCCCACAAGAATTGTAACAATTTCATATTTTGATGTCAACCGCAGCAGGGCAACCCGGACAGGCATTCAGGAATTTGACAATAAAAACCTGACCAGGATGACAAAAAGAATTGACGCAGATAAAATGGCTTATGACACCACTTCGGGGAATTGGATTCTCACCAAAGGAACCAGCAGAATATTTGGTAATAAATCAGAAAAGGTTGAAACATTCGATACACTTGTAGTTGCCGACTTAAATTTTGCTCCCGACGATGTGATCAAGAAACAGCAGAAACCGGAGGAAATGACATTGGATGAAATATCCGAGCTTGCGCAAAATCAGCTCAGATCAGGGAATGATCCTACACGCACCGAGATTGAATATCATTCACGCATAGCCCTGGCTTTTTCCAGTATTATTGTAATTTTATTCGGACTGCCCCTTTCAGCCAATACCCGTAAAGGGGGACTGGCGATACAGGTGGCCCTGAATCTTGTAGTGGCATTCGTTTATCTGGCTTTTCTTCAAATTAGTCAGGCATTCGGGAAAAACGGGGTGCTGAATCCGGTGCTAACGGCATGGCTCGCCAATATAGTCTTTTTCAGCGGCGCGATAATCAATATTATCCGCGCGCGCAAATAATAGGGAATTCCCTCTCAGCGCTAATCTGCGCTTATCCGCGGGAAACATTCTCCCGCGGATTCTGCTGATCAACGCTAAACAAAAACACTACTTCAGATACAGCATCTTTTTACATAAACGTATCTCTCCGCTTCTAAGCTCATAGATATAAATGCCGGTTGAAAGATTTTGCGCGGTATAAATCATTTTATATTTTCCCGCCTCCTGGTATCCCCTGTGGAGTGTTTCCACCTCAGCCCCCGTGATGTCAAATATTTTCATTTCCACATATCCGGCCTCAGGCAGAGAATAGACAATACTCGTCGCCGGATTGAACGGATTCGGGTAGTTTTGTTCCAGAGAAAAGTTCCGGGGGATATCCGGGAAAGTTTCAATTTCAACTCCTGTCGGCAGGTTTCCTCTTCCACCGCCGAACTTTGATAGATGTTCAGCCCTGAATTTAACCGAATCCACCATATCGATCGTCTCAATACACGTTATATCAAAACCGGCGGCCAGTATATATCTGAATCCGAGTGAATCGGGATGCATACCCAAAAGATTCATCCCTGTCAAAAAAGAGCTATGTTTAGGAATTGCGAAATTAATATACTTACCATCATTAAAATTATAATTTCCCCAGACAGGAATCATTCCCGGCATTCTGTATACATCTATATTCATAAAAAGAAACAGTTGAAAACCAAACTGTATATTTGGCCATCCTGTCGCCGTATTAAGTCCTCCAAGTGTTATATCAAGATGAATATTCTCATCAATAGCTCCGTCATCCAGCCAGAACGCGCTGTGTTCAAGCGCGTCATAAAATTCATTAAACATAATAAAACCGCCGCCGAGTGTATGCTCCGGAATTATATACTTCTCCCCTTCCGGAAAAGAACCTTCATCTATGGTAGTGGTAAAATTATTCGGAAAGCTGAAATACTGCAGCTTCAATTTATAACTGATAGTATCCTGCCGGGCAAAAAAACTCACCGTACAAAATAACATTATCAACAGAAGATTTTTAAATTTCTTCATATATCCTCCCGCGAATTTTGCTCTGTTCACTTAAATAACTCTGGTTTTCTCTTAAGTTAGTTTATTATAAAATTATAATCAATATAAATATTTCATACCTTCCTTAATTTTTCTATTGATGAATACTGATTCAGCATAAAGACCAGGGTAAATGGAGAATAGGCTCTTATAACCACACTAACGCCAACATGTTGAGGATAATCCGGGGAGCAAAATTTGTCAAAAAGCCTGGTAATAACATGTTGCCGATAATTAAGCCGCGATTCTAAATACGTACTCGTTCTCGTAATCGTACTTCGTACTCGTCTTTTCAAATGCCCAGGTTATTCGAGAACGAGAACTATTACGAGTACCGCTTCGCTGAGTACGATAAAATTTTGCCATTTTTCGTAGAATTTAATTTCTTATTGAATATAATACCCCCTGTTTTGACAGGGAACTTTTCCCCTTTAGGGTGTTTTCCTCAAACTCTGCCTGGGGAAAATTTAGTTTCTTTTCCAGTTTACTAACATAATTTTTCGAAAAAGACAGGATAATGATTGACTTGCGCCAAAATATCCCCTCCCCGCGGAATAAATCGCGGGGAGGAACGGGAGAATACAAGTAACTGAAAGCTAAAATGTCTGTTTGTTAATATTAAACACGTTTAATAACCCTCCATTATCTTTTCCTTCAGGTATTTCCCTTTCGACCGGATCATAAGAAATATTTCCGGTTTTAAAGTGTGAAATAAGTTCTGTCAGGTTCTCATTTAATTTGCTGAGGTCCTCAGCGGCGCGCGCTATTTGCTGCGATCCCATTGCCGATTCATTAATAACATTATTGATTGATTCGACACTGCGGCTTATTTCTTCCGCGGTAGAAGATTGTTCATCACTCGCCAGGGCAACCTGTGATATTAAACTCTGAACCTCCTGAGTAGCAGAAATAATATTTTTTAAGAATAATTTTGCCTTTTTCGCCAATTCTTTTCCATTATTGACTTCAATAGCACTTTTTGAAATTGAATTTACAGCCTCACTGGTGTCCGTCTGGATTACATTAATCATCCCGGTAATTTCTTTAGTTGCCCTTCTTGTTCTTTCTGCCAGCTTCCTGACTTCATCGGCGACCACGGCAAATCCTCTTCCCTGTTCGCCGGCTCTTGCCGCTTCAATTGCGGCGTTCAGCGCGAGAAGATTTGTCTGATCAGCAATTTCAGTAATTACCTGAATTATTGCGCCAATCTGTTCACTGCTCTCCCCAAGTTTTTTAACGATTGATGAGGCGCTGCTTACCATATCAGCAATTCTGTTCATCCCCTCAACGGTATCTGAGACAACCACCCCACCTTCTTCGGCTATCTCTCCGGCGCGTCTGGCATTTTCAGAAGCAGAAGCTGAGTTTTCGGATGTTTGTAATATTGTCGCTGTCATTTCTTCAATAGCGGCAGCTACTTCATTTGCCTGCGAACTTTGTTCCTGCGCTCCCGACGCCATCTCTTCGGCGCTTGATGATATCTGGTAACTGGCGCTCGCGGTGGCTTCGACAGCTTCAGAAACACGCGTGAACATATCCCTTATATTTCCCACAGCCTGGTTAAATCCTTTAAATATTCTGCCTATATCGCTATTTATGTTACCCGATTCCACTTTAACCGTAAGATCACCCCCCGCAAATTTCTCCATTTCCTCGAGCATAACACGGGCATGACCTGCCAGATGTTCCTGTCTGTTCGCGGCCTCTTTTGCTTCTTCGGCTTCACGAGCCGCTTTTTCGGCAATTTTACTTTTTTCTTCCATCTGAAAAATGGAATCACGAATATTTTCAACCATTTTATTGAATGAGTTTGCCAGGTTTCCAATTTCATCCCGACCCCTTACTTTTACTGTAACATTTGTATCACCCGCTGCAACTTTTGCCGCTGCTTCATCCAGCTCCCTGACAGAAGTGGAAATTCCTCCCGCAATCACAAAACCTATGGCAGCAGCGATAAGAACAATGATCAGAAGGGAAATTAAAGCGGCTGATTCAACTCCGGCAACTTGTGATTCAGTATCATTGACATAAATTCCTGATCCGACTATCCATCCCCAGTCCCTGACAAATTTGACATAAGACAGCTTTGGAACAGGATTTTCGTACCCTGGTTTGGGCCATAGATAATTAACAAAACCTCCGCTATCCATTGTACAAACCGATACCATTTCCTCAAATATTTTCACACCATTGGCATCCTCCAAATAACCGACATTTTTTCCATTCAGCTCCTCATTTACAGGATGCATTATCATATTCGGCTGTAAATCATTAATCCAGAAATAATCATCCACTCCATACCGTAATTTCCTTACTGTCGCTATTGCCTGCTCACGGGCTTCTTCGGCAGTAAGAATTCCCTCATTCTCCTTCTTTACAAATTCATTTATCAGTCCATAGACAATTTCCACATTGTGCTTTGTTGATATTTCCTTTTCTCTTAAAAGGCTTTCACGAAGTGTTGGTAAAAATTCGAAATAAAAAAGGGATAAAAACAAGGCAATAAGGATGAGAGTCAGTCCCAGTATTTTGTATTTAACTTTCAGATTATAAAAACCTGCTGCCTGCATAAGCCACCTCCGCTTTAATTATTTTGTTTTTGATGAAACAATATGTTTTTTGGCCGATTCTAACGAAATTTCAGACACCGGAAAGCCTTTGCTCCGGGAATATCACACGAAAATTGAATGGGAGAAAGTAAACAATCCGAAATCTGTTTAATCCATAATTTTTATTTGCCTCGGAAAACAGATTTAAATAGCAGAGAGATAAATAGTTTCTTTTAGTAATGTTGCTCAGAAATAATCAGAGAGGGCCGCCCGGAAGGAGAAAACCGGGCAACCCCTCTCATGACTGTCGGAAGTAATGTAATGAAAAAAGAAACTTCTCTGAATTCAACCTGCATCAGTTTATTGATATCCATCTGTGAAGATTATTTTTACTCTTCGGCTGTCCAGTTTGGTAATTACCAGGTTTTCGTGAAAATATTTCCCCACCCCTTTTAATAGTCCGACAAAAAAATCGATCAATCCCCTGTCGGAGTAATAATACATAACCAGGACATTACTATCGAGAAATTCATAATCAAATCTTGGAGGACGCGCGTTTTCGATGCGGCGTGTCATCATAACATGAACATTGTCCATATTCAATAAAAATTCTCTTGCGTTTTTATGATTTTTGAAAAGATGGGGGTATAATTTTGGAGCATAAGCGTTAACCCAGTGATCGCCAAAAGCATCCGCCGCCTGCTGCAAAGTAATACCAAGCACTGTGCAGGTACCCCCGACGAGCTCAAGTATTTTTGAATCATCCACATCCTCAAAAGGCATAAACATTTTATTCCTGTTCATACCATTTTTCGCAAGTATCTGGCCCCAAATTTCTTTACCGTAATTTTGGATCACCAGTTCCTGAAGACATTTAACTATAGTTCCTTTCATACCAATATTCCTCATTATAAAAGATTATTATTGAAGATCATTTTATTGATTTCTTCTCATAAATATCATGGCAAAATCCATTTTCCTCATTGAAGGTATATCTTTTCGGTTTGTGGTTTCTTGTTTTTATTTTATAAATGCAGAAAGAAACAACCAATAGAACTGTTAATACAGCAATTACCAAAGCCGTCGAATAAAAAATAATTTCATTATAAGTCATTTTTCTTCTCTCCTGATTTGCATTTCCATATCCCTTTTTATTTGATAAAAAGCATCTTCTTAACAATATCTGTGTCGGCTGTTTTCAAATGATAAAAATATAACTCGGAGCTTAATGCGGAGGCTTTATAAGTAAGATTTTTAAGCCCCGGGTCCATGACGGTATTAAGCAGGGTAGTTATCTCCCTCCCTGAAAGATCAAAAATCTTTAATGTCACATTTGATCTTTCAGCAATGTTAAAACTTATTTTTGTGCTCAGATTGAACGGATTAGGGTAGTTTTGGTATAATTCATTTTGAAGGTTATACTCTACGATAACCGGCTGTATTTCCGAATATTCGAAATCACCCGAATTATCGACCTGTTTCAGGCGGTAAAGATACCTGCCCGGCACTGAAATATCATCATCAGTGAAAGAATAATAATGTGGAGAGTTGGTAGTGCCGTTGCCTCCTAAAAACCCTATAACGGTGAAATCAGCAGAGAGATTATTCTTTTTTTCAATAAAAAAGCCATAGTTATTCAGCTCTGTTTCAGTTTTCCATTTAAGAGATACCGAACTGCCGCAGAAAACAGCGCTGAAATCCACCAATGTTACAGGATAGGAACTCATACCATTCTCATACCATGTAATTTCATCATTATCAAATGAGGCTGAAACTATATCAAAATCGCCATCCTGATCTACGTCAATTACAAATACACTTCGGATTTCATCCTCTGTAGTGGAAATTGTATGGGCTGAAAAATTTTCATCCCCGTCATTTTCATACCAGGCAATTTTATTGTCCTCACTTGAAGCTGAAACAATATCCATAGCTCCGTCTCTGTTCAGGTCCGCCGCGAATACCCTCCTGGCTCCATCGGCCTCAGTAGAAATGACATGTGTTGTAAAACTCCCGCTTCCGTTATTTTCATACCAGGCAATTTTATCATCCTGCTTCGAAGATGAAATCAGGTCATTATCTCCGTCGCCATCAATATCGGCAGCTATAACTGAAGTTGCATAGTCGGCCTCTTCAGTTACAGCGGGATTGGCTGAGAAATTTACCGTGCCGTCATTTTCATACCAGCGTATCATATCGTCATTGGCAGAGACCGAAACGACATCCGATTTTCCATCACCATTTAAATCAGCCGCATATACCGATTTGGCATTCAAAGCAAAATTACTGATCAGGTGGGAACTAAAATTTTCATCACCGTCATTTTCATACCATTCAATATCATCGTCATTTGATGAAGCAGCCAAAACATCTATATCTCCGTCATTATCCAGATCGCAGGCAAAAACCTCATTAGCTCCCTCAGCAAAGGAAGTGATAATATTTTCTGTAAAAACTTCATCTCCGTTATTTTCGAGCCAGACCACCTCATTATCGGTAAACGATGAGGCTGCAATATCAATATCTCCGTCTCCGTCGATATCAATCGGATAGATGGAAGTAGCATTTGGTAAAGTGGAAATATTTTGGAATGTAAAAACTTCATCTCCGTCATTCTCCAGCCAGTCAACATTACCGGAAATATATGCTACAGTAATAATGTCAATATCTCCATCCCTGTCCAGGTCGCAGGGATAAAGAGAATTTGCCCCATCGACAAGAGTAGTCAGAGAATGTGGTGTAAATGTTGGTTCATCCGATAATAACTCATTTTCAAACCATCTCAGTCCATCATCATAAGAGGAAGCTGAAACAATATCAGTTTTGCCGTCACCATTAAAATCTGCTCCATATATGGCGGCAGTTCCATCCCCTTCTGAAAAAATTGTATGAAGCTCAAATTCACCTTCTCCCTTATTTTCTATCCAGCTGGTTTTATCATCCCCGAGTGAAGCGGTAAGAATATCAGGCATCCCGTCATCATTAATGTCGGATACAAAAACATCGACCGGATAGCTAAGTGAAATATCCGTATCTGTTCTTACAAAAAAAAGCCCAGGTGAATTATAAAAAACTAAAACATCGTTAGTCCAGGCTGATGCCGACACAATATCAGGATAACCGTTCAGGTCGATATCTGCCACATAAAGTGATCTCGCGATATCAATCGGCCCGACATCCCTGTCGGAAAAACTCCCATCCCCAAGTTTTAGAAGTACATTAATTACATCTGAGGAATATGAAGCGCAAATGACATCGATATCTCCATCAAGGTCCATATCAGCGGCAAAAACCTCACGGGGATCTGAAAGATCAGTAAAAATTACTGTTCGGTTGAAGTTTTGTGTTCCATCATTCTCAAGCAGCGCAATTTCATCATCATGCCTGGAAGCCGAAAGAATATCATAATCACCGTCGGAGTCCATATCAGCGACATAGATAGAAATGGCTCCATCGCCATCAGTGCTGATTAAATGTTCAGTAAAAGATTGAGCGCCATCATTTTCATACCAGGCAACTTTATCATCATCCTGTGAGGCAGAAAGAACATCAATATCACCATCCCTGTCAAGATCAGCCGTGATGACACATAAGGCCCCAATGGCATTGGTGGATATGGTATGCATGGTAAAACTGCCATCTCCATCATTTTCAAACCACGCGATTTTATTATCACTATAGGAAGCCGTTAAAATATCATTATCACCATCTCTATCCAGATCGGCGCTGTGAACTTCAAAAGGATAGTTTATTGAAGCGCTTAAAATTGAATGCGTTGTAAAATCGGGCGCCTGTGCCTGAGCTTCCTTTGAAGGAAACAAAAGCTGCATTAATAGCACCATAACAATTCCAACTCTCAAATTCCACCTCACTTCACTCTTTGAAAATTATTTTTAATTGGGCTAAAATTATCAGGAAATTATCAATTCTTCTTGTACAAGAGCGACAATAATATGTATTATAAGGTCAGAGGGAGCCATTTTTAAAGAATCCCGGCCTGGTTGTATGGGCGACAAACCAGTTCCGGGATAATCTGCTAACGAACAGATGGCAGGTGTATAATGAGCTGCATTTTCAGGTGATACCCTCTGAGGGAAAGCATACAAGAAAAATTAAAGTATAAAAATTTCGGATGTTTTCTATTCTGCCAAATACCTTCAGTTATCAGAATTCTGAATGTAGTGATCCGGTTTAGAAATAAAACAGAGTTAAATACTTTTTCTTTCTCCGGAATAAAAATCCCGGACTGGCTGAAAGGGGTAACAAACCAGTTCCCGGATCTTGTTTTTGAACAGTCGGCCAATATGTTGGCTTTAACACATTGTGGGTTGCCCTCGTGAGGTCGTAGAAAACAGGTCACAATTTTCCGCTTGCAAATAGTCCTTATATTGTAGCAATTTGATATGTCAATAAATGTTTTAGAAAAAACTTACTGGTACCAATTAAATAAACTTAATCTTTTCAGGCAGGTAAAATGGCGACAAAAGCTTGTAATTTTGTGACAAAACCCGGGATTAACCGGCAGGAAAAGAGTAACGGGAAATAATAATAAAAGGAAGCGCTGTTTCAGGAAGGTATTACAATCAGCGTCCGAATTCCATATTCTATCAGGAATATTATCATACCCGAGAATTGGGATTATATATTCAGCGGATATAAGGAATAGCTGAAATCAGGAATATTTTTTCTGGAATTCGGAAGGAGGAAGTCCGAAATGTTTTTTAAATAATTTCGAAAAATATGCCGGGTCCGAGAATCCGAATTTAAAGGCAGCTTCGGTAATATTTCCTCTTTTTGATTTTATAAAATCTGCCGCGAGCTGAAGTTTAACTATATAAATGTAGTTAGTGGGTGTGATACCCATCTCCTCTTTGGTAATTCTTTGAAGTTTACGTAATGAAATTCCGGCTTTATTCGCGGCATCTCCGGCAGTTACCATTTTATCTTTATTATCTGTCACAAATTCAGAGATAAGTTTTATTATTCCGGCATTATAAGAAAGGTCTTCTGTCTGTGGATTATTAAAAATGAAAACAACGTTTCTTTTTTCTATCTCTTTTTCGGTCGGGAAGTTATTTATAATGTTAATTTTTTTACTCAGGTATATCATTGTTATCAGGAGAGCAATAATGATAATTATCATGAAAACAAAAAGGAGTGTTTTTATTCCTTCGGATAATTGTTCAAACCATGAAGGTTCTCCGGTCAGCTGAAATGATTTCCAATATTTCGGATAACCGAAATCACTGTATCCGCTCCAGCTGAAGGTCCAGTTATTCAATGGAAATTTCGAGATGTCCGATAGACCATTATCAAAATAATCAACATCATTTATCCCAATATCAATAGCCATTTCCATACCCGGTTCAGGTATAATACCAATCGAAGCAAAGGGAATCGCTATTTCCATTGTATATCCTGTATCAGAATCAGAATCATCATTAATGGTTCCCTCATGATTTACATAAAAATACTGAAGAATATCGTGGTCATATATTTTTGGCACCGCAACAGTATCAGCATAAATTTCACCGCGATCACCGTGAAAATCTATTTCACTGCCAAGTATATCAAACATAAACTGAAAATCGTTAATATCCATTTTCAGTCCGCTGTCATCCTTCGAGTCTATAAATATTTCCAGACCATCATTCCACTGCAATCTTGGTTCTTTTTCACTGTATTCAAACTCACCATATAATTGTTTATCCTGTACTACAATATAAAAATACAAATTTTGCATATCCCAGCATGACTTCAAATAAACCTTATTCTTTGATCTTGGTTTTTTAACACGGGATGTATCGAAACTTGAATCAAACAACAGATTATACTTGAAATCACCTGTTAAACGGTAAAAAGAAAGAGTATCACTGAATGTAAATTCAATATAATTACCCCAATCTATGTCATTACCATCAGTTATAATTCCACCGGAATGATAAGGGATTTTGGCAATATCCTGTTCATTTTTCTGCGCGGCAGGATATAAAAATCCCCAAAAAATAAAATATAAAAGTAAGAGAGCCATTCTAATTCAGCCAGGAGTCACATAATTAAAAATCTAACTTTTAAAATTAGATTTTATTATTAAATGAAACAAGGGTATTAAGTTTTTCCTATGATCTGTATCAAATCCTGCCAGAAAAAAATATACCAGATTAATATCCAGTTCAGTCTCGAAAATATTCCACCACATATTGTTATATCTTTGATGGCATTAATGCAAAAGTTCCCCGGAAGGACCCCACCTGTTAATGTGAAAATGAAATAAGAAATTATGTCAAATAGTTAGTGTTTTTAAAATCATATTCCTTTACACATTCGGCATAATAGATGCATAATCAGGAATTCTGTTTTAATCAGCGCGAAAACTCATGTTAACTATTTAGCAGGATTGTCCCCGATTATTTCCCATATATTTTATAAACCGCATAATTTAATCCTACAACAAACCAAACCATGGTTATAACCTCATGGTCCCCGATATTCCATTCTGTCAAACCGGAAACAAGAAATGCCGCGAAGCTGCCCGCTCCGCCAAGAATAATTGAGGAAGCAAATGGCTCTGACCTTAATTCAGAGTAAAATTTTATATTCTGGAGAAATATCTTCGCAAAAAGCCACATCATGGCAATAAAACCGAATAAACCGAGGATTACCAGAAGGTGGATATAATTATTATGCAGGTGTCCATAAACCTCTTTGTCATATTCATTTTTGTAACGGGAGTAAATATGCTCAATACCTATATCTCCAACGCCGAAGATGGGATAATCGGCGAAAATTTTCATGGCGTTGCTCCAGAGAGTAAAGCGCGAAATGTTGGAAGGCTCGGTGGGATCAATTATACTCCTAAATCGGTTGCGGACAATTTTCGCGGCGAGGATATTCTCTCCTGCCACTGTAATTGAAGAGGGAGTAAATCCGGTAGTTAAAACAACTTCAGGTAAAAATTCTTTTTCCTCAATCAACCTGTATATGTTCCCGTTTCCCGAGGCTAAATATTGCTCCCCGCTTTTTTTAACTTTATTAAAAGCCCCTCCGATCAGTTTTTTCTTTTCGCTGAATAAATTCTTCCCGGGTTCAAAGAGATAAAGTCCGTCGGAAGCCGCTGCCAGCAATTTCCCGTTAAGTGGAAGAATATCTGCGAAACGCAGTTCAGTTTCCACCGAATGTGCTTCCGTAAATAATGAATCTTCCCCTTTCCCGATAAATGTCAGCCGCCCCTTACCGGCAAGAAAAATACCCGATGAATCGGTTCTTACAAGCTGAATATCTTTCAGTTTATCATTCCTGTATTTCAGCCCGCCGCCGAGGGTATAGACTGAGAGCCCGCTATCCCGGTCCGCCACATATATCAGCCCGTTAAAATAATCAACATCCGAAGTAAAGCCGGGTGGAATAATTTCTCTTTCAAACTGGTAATTTTTATCCCTCACACTGTGAATTAATATTCGCGTATCAAGAAGCCTCGTGATAATAATACTATCGCCCGCCATAAAACTTGTCAGAGCGGGAGAATCGACGGGAATGTTAAACTTCAGGCTGTCGGAAGAAAAATATTTTATTCCTCCCTCAAAATCGGAAAGAATAAATTCATTTTCCCCTGTTGAAATAATATGATGAGCTCTTCCTTCAGTCCCTATACTTTTTTCAAATTTAAATCCATTCTCACTTTGTCTGTAAATATTCACACAACTTTCATTTGAGGTTCTGAAAACAAGAAATATCCCCGCCAGAACCAGCGGAATAATATATATGTATTTTCTCTTCATAAGAAGTATAAGAAATATTCCCGCGGCAAGCCCTATCCATCCGGTTCTTTTATATGTCGCCAGTACGGTCAGAAGCGAGATAAACAACGCCCCCGTCGCCAATAATTTTGATTTCCATGAGTTTTTTTCATCGATCAGCCAGGCAAACATAAATATTACAATAAAGCTCATGAACTCACTTATCGTAATAGGGTGATGCCATATTACTGGACCCGAAGCGTCAATCGCGTACATTCCGGTTTTATAATATCCCCATGAAAGATAAAGATAAGCCAGCGCCATGGCCATTGAAGCCGCGATAAAACTTATATAATAAGTTCTCACTCTTTTAGGAGAAGTTACAGTTGCCGATATTATATAGAGAATTGGGAGAAGAAGTACTCGTTTGGAAAGATTCTGAAAAGCCTGCCCCTGGTTTTCCGATAAGAGAGCGGCTATAAGTTCGGCAGCCATAAAAAGAAGGAGGGGAATCTCGATTCCATTTTTGCTGAATGGATTATTTTTGTCGGCAATCCATTTGTAAATCACAAAAAGAAGAGCCCCGTAATAACCAACCTGGTTCAGGAAAAGAGAATTTGTAAGCGTGGTAATAAAAAGGATAATAAATGAGAATATAATAATATCAGTAATTTTTGACTTTTCCGCAGGCATCTTAATCCGCATAATATTTTAGAATCAGAGTCATTAATTTATTATATTTTCTGATTAAATTTTAATACTCATTCCATTCTTTGGTATAATAAATTAATGAAAATTTTTCTCAGGTTTTTTCTTTACCTTAAATCCTACTGGAAACATTTAACCCTTTCAATTACCAGCATGTTGTTTTTTGTTTCCTTCAGCGTAATATCGCTGGGGATGATAATGCCATTTATCGATCTCCTTTTTAAAGATAACCTGGCCGAAAAAAAAGAGCCGGTCGCTTTCTCGTTATTTAACCTGAAAGAATATATTGGTTACCAGCTTTCTCAGTTTGTTGTGGATTACGAAAAGACAGAAGTCCTTACCTGGATATGCGTTTTAATAATCGTATCCTTTACCATGAAAAATATTTTCGCCTATCTGAAAACCTATTTCATGTCGACTGTTGAACAGGGTATTATTCATGATATTCAGTTTCAGCTTTATCAGCATCTGCATAAACTTTCGATGGGTTATTTTACTGAAGAGAAAAAGGGTAACCTGATATCGAGAATAATCAATGATGTTAAAATTATAAATGACTCAATAATTGCCGTTATTAACAGCTCATTCCGCGATCCGCCACAGATAATTGTATATACTTTTCTTCTTTTTATTTTCAACTGGGAGCTTACACTTCTTATCCTGGTGCTTCTGCCTGTGCTTGCCATTATTCTCAGCAAAATAGGGAATTCGCTGAAAAGAAAAAGTATTAAATCGCAGGAAAAAATTGCCGACGTGACCTCTATTCTCGACGAAACACTTTCAGCTATAAAAATTGTCAAAGCCTTTAATATGGAGGGATATGAAGTAGCTAAATTCAAAAGGGAAATCGGCAAGTATTACAGGATTCTTATCGGATTGATAAGGAGAAGAGCGCTCGCGTCACCTATAACCGAAATCGTCGGGGTTATTTTTATCACCTTCATTCTTTACTTTATGGGCAACAGAATACTTCGCGGTGAAAGCACTCTCTCACCCGGGGGTTTTATTCTCTATCTCGGGCTGGTTTTCCAGATGATGCCATCCCTTAAACTTTTCGGACAGGTATTTAACAGTATCAAGGAAGGAATCGCGGCGGCAGAACGTGTTTTCCGTATGATGGATATCAAACCGCAGATAACAGATAAACCTGACGCTGTAATTTTTGATGAATTCCGCGACAAAATAATTTTTGAGAATGTGACATTTAAGTATGAGACCGGTGATGTTGTTCTGAAAAATATTGACCTCAGGATAAACAAAGGTGAGGTTGTGGCGATTGTGGGACCGAGCGGCGCCGGTAAATCGACTCTTGTCGACCTTATACCCCGCTTTTATGATGTTATTGAAGGGGCGATAAAAGTTGACGGGGTTGACGTAAGAGACTGCAACAGCAGGAGCCTGCGAGATTTGATAGGCATTGTTGACCAGGAAACAATTCTTTTTAATGATTCGATTAAAAACAATATCACCTATGGATCGCAACAATATGGCCTCGCAGAAGTTGAGGAAGCAGCGAAAGCAGCGAACGCTTATAATTTTGTTCAGGATATGCCTGAAAAATTTGACACAATTATCGGCGACCGGGGTGTGAAACTTTCCGGAGGTCAGCGTCAGAGGCTCTCAATCGCCAGGGCGCTCATTAAAAATCCCCCGATACTTATCCTCGACGAAGCCACCTCTTCACTTGATACCGAGTCGGAGATACTGGTTCAGCAGGCTATTGATACATTGATGAAAGGCCGAACCTCAATTGTAATAGCGCACCGCCTTTCAACAATATTAAACGCCGACAAAATTATTGTTCTCGAGAACGGACGTATTGTCGAAACAGGTAAACATCCCGAGTTATTTAAAACAGGCGGCCTTTACAGTAAATTATATAATATGCAGTTTAAAAATGGCAGGGATTCTTAACGAATTTTATTCGGCGCTTTCCCTCTAATGAAAATTTTGAAAAATCGGATTAATAATAAAAAATGAAAATATCAGGCTTCACCATTGTAAGAAACGGAAATTATTACGCTTATCCATATAAAGAGGCTATACTCAGCGTTCTTCCTTTATGTGATGAATTTGTGGTTAATGTAGGGATATCAGACGACGGAACTCTTGAAGATATTAAAGCGCTCGGCAGCGACAAGATAAAAATAATCGAACGTGAGTGGGATATGTCGATTAGGGAAAGCGGCAGGGTGCTTTCCATCGAAACCAATATAGCAAAAGAGCAGTGCGCGGGGGACTGGTGTTTTTATATCCAGGGTGATGAGGTGCTGCACGAGAAGTTCTTCCCCGTTATAAAAGAGGCAATGGATAAATATCTTGATGATGATGAGGTGGAAGGACTCCGTTTTAAGTACCGCCATTTTTATGGTTCCTATGATTATGTCCAGGATAATTTCAGAAAATGGTATACAAAAGAAACCAGGATTATCAAAAATAAAAAAGATATTCTCTCCTGGGGCGACGCGATGAATTTTAAACATCCCGATGGTTCCGGTATAAAAGAAAAGGATATTAAAGCTGAAATTTATCATTACGGATGGGTGCGCCCGCCGCAGGTAATGATACAAAAACGCGCGGATTTTGATAAACTTTATCATAATGATGAGGAATCTGAAAAAAATATCGCCCGGTTCAACCAGTATGATGATCTCGGCAACCTTGTAAGATTTACCGACAGCCACCCCGCTGTTATGAAAGAAAGGGTTGCAGCAAGCAAATGGGATTTTGACGCCCAGCTCGAAAAGCAGCCCCCCGACTGGATCAGGGGTATCCTCAACTGGCTCCACCCCGTAACTAAAAGACTAAAAAAAATTTTCCCGTAGGAAAGATACACCGCGGCGCGCAGGTTTGTAAATCTCTCCTTCCGCGGTGTATTACAATGCACAGTATAAAAAACAATGCTTCGTTGCAGTGTATAATTTCCCCCTTTCCATAACATCGCTCTCTACCCCGTGATATCAAGCCGGCAATTCTGATTATCTCCGGGTATTCTTACCTCGCCCTGGTACGCCCGCATCTCAGATATTGTACATTTTTTCCACCCCGCCCCCCACAGGGAATTCCCTGCGGGAACACCCTGTGGTTATTCGGCTTATCCCCCTTCGGGGGATTTGTGCATTACATCTGGTTTCCGGATGTTTTGATATTTTATACATAATTTTTTAGGAGTTGACTACCTTCAACATCCCAATGTCCCCGAAGGGGGCAAAGCCCAATAACCTCGGGCAGCCTCGACAGAGGCGGCCCGTGGGAACCAGACAGAGAAAAAAAACAACATATCCCGAGGATGAAGGCAAAGGCAGGTCGGTTGAGGAAACTTTACAAAATCCCCTTTTAGTCCTTGCGGGTTCGTACACAGCGTGAATGATGTGTACTTTTTCTACCCCGCCCCCACAGGGAATTCCCTGCGGGAACACCCTGTGGTTATTCGGCTTATCCCCCTTCGGGGGATTTGTGCATCACATCTGGGTTCCGGATGTTTTGATATTTTTTACATAATTTTTTAGGAGTTGACTACCTTCAACATCGTGATGTCCCCGAAGGGGGCTAATCCCAATAACCTCGGGCAGCCTCGACAGAGGCGGCCCGTGGGAACCAGACAGAGAAAAAAAACAACATGTCCCGAGGATGAAGGTAAATAGGCAGATCGGTTGAGGAAAATTCTCAAAATTCCCTTTCAGTTCTTCAGGGTTCGTACACAGCGTAGATGATGTGTACCCTTTCCACCCCGCCCCCACAGGGAATTCCCTGCGGGAACACCCTGTGGTTATTCGGCTTATCCCCCTTCGGGGGATTTGTGCATCACATCTGGGTTCCGGATATTTTGATATTTTTCCTGACTTCAGACCCAAAGTATCCCAGAAGTTAGAAAACACAATAAAAACAGAGGAAAAATAAAAAACGGCCAATGTAGTGCCTAATATTACATTGCGCTTGACTTTCAGTCTATTTTTTTGTATATTATCTTCATGTTTATCAGAACAAAAACATCACCGAATAGCCCTAAAAAATCCGTTCAAATCGTTGAGTCGATTCGTAATGGCGCTAATGTCAGGCAAAAAATTGTACGCCATATCGGCACAGCTCTAAGTGATGATGAATTACAAAAATTAAAGGAACTGGCTGAATACGTAAAAGCAAAGCTTGAAACTGAAAGCCAGCCAAACTTGTTTGCCCCGGAAGAAATTGCTCAAATGGTAATTGAAGCAAAAAAAACAAAGGATGACAACCCAATAAATGTTGACTTAAAAAAGCTAAGGGAGGAACAAAGGATTATCATTGGCATCCATGAGGTCTATGGTCAAATATATAATGAGCTTGGTTTTCAGTACACACTTGGCAGTCCTAAAAGAAAAGTATCTTCGAGCAGGAATTTATTTAATATAGTAATGGCCAGGATAGCCAATCCATCATCAAAAAGATCATCAGTCCGACAGTTGGAAAAAGACTTTGGCCAAAAGCTATCGTTAGACGGAGTATACAAAATGATGGATATGCTGGATGAAGAGAAAATAAACAAAATACAAAAGCTATCATATGAAGCAGCCTCAGGAATAATAAAAGAAAGGATTGATGTAATATTCTATGATTGCACAACCCTGTATTTCGAAAGCTTCACAGAAGATGAACTCAAGGAGAATGGATACAGCAAGGACATGAAGTTTAACCAGCCGCAAGTGTTGTTGGCACTTATTACAACGAGCGAAGGCTTTCCAGTCGGATATGAGGTCTATCCCGGTTCCTATTATGAGGGGAATACACTTGAATTGGCCATAGAGAAACTGGAAAAACAGTTTGAGGTAGGGAAGATAATATTTGTTGCAGACAGTGCGATGTTAAGCCAGACAAACCTTTCAAAACTTGAGGGAAAAGAAAAACAATATATAGTTGGCGCGCGGTTAAAAAACATGAGCGTCAAAATGCAGAATAAAATAACTGACCTGACAAATTATAAATCAACGGTTGATGATGAAAAGATGGCAGTATTTACCTTGGGAGAAAAAAAACGATTAATAGTAACATACAGTCCTAAACGTGCCGAAAAGGATCGCTATGACAGAGAAAAAGCGATAGAAAAGTTGAGAAAGAAACTGGAACGATCCTCAAACCCCTCTTCGTTGATAAGCAACTATGGATATAAGAAATTTCTTCAGATAGAAGGTGAGTCCAAAATAATAATAGATGAAGAAAAACTAGCTGAGTCGGCAAAATGGGACGGATTGCATGGTGTTGTCACAAATGCAGAAGAACTAAACGAAAAAGAAGTAAGGGAGCAATATCAGAAACTATGGCAAATAGAGGAATGCTTCCGGATCAGTAAGCATGACTTAAGTCTACGTCCGATATACCACTGGACGCCCAAAAGGGTAAAAGCTCATATTGCGATATGTTTTATGGCGCTGGTATGTCTGAGGCACCTTGAATATCGTGTCTTGAAACAGTATGAAAAGCTTTCTCCTGAAGTAATAAGAAATGAGTTGCTTCATGTTCAATGCAGTATTCTCAGAGACCAGTCAACTCAAAAAAGGTATGCCATGCCTTCAATGGTAACGAAACATATAAGAAAAATCTATCAGGTAGTAGGGCTAAAGATTGATAGCGTTCCATATGAAATATAGATAACTCCCTGAATGTGAAATCGGAAATATGAGAAATGTAGTGCCTATAAAAAACCTATGCCCTTTAATAACAATGAGTTACGCTGTTTTGGGTCGGAAGTCAGGATTTGTGCATCACATCTGGGTTCCGGATATTTTGATATTTTTTACATAATTTTTAGGAGTTGACTACCTTCAACATCGTGATGTCCCCGAAGGGGGCTAATCCCAATAACCTCGGGCAGCCTCGAAGATGGCGGCCCGTGGGAACCAGCCAGAGAAAAGGCAATTATCCATTGTCAATTATCAAATAATAATTCTGCTTTGCCCGCAGACCCGGATAGAAAATACAAGGTCCTATTTCCCCAGCGGGTGAAAATCCCTGTGAACCTGTTTTATATATTCCCTGTCGATGTGGGTGTAAATCTGGGTAGTGGAGATATCGCTATGCCCCAGCATTTCCTGGACTGCGCGCAGATCGGCTCCTCCCTCAAGAAGATGTGTGGCAAAAGAATGCCTGAAAATATGGGGATGAACTCTTTTCTCTATCCCGGCGTCATCGGCATATTTTTTTAATATTTTCCAGATGCCCATTCGGGAAAGAGCTTTCCCCTTTTTATTAAGAAAAAGAATATTCCCGCTATGTATTTTTTTCTGGAGCTGCGGGCGGGAAAATTTCAGATATGCCGTTACCCAGTGAATAGCGCTTGAGCCGACCGGAACAATTCTCATTTTATTCCCTTTACCGGTGACTCTTATAATCTCATCATTAAAAAAAAGATCATTTACCTTTATGTTGAGCAGCTCTGAAACCCTCAGGCCGCATGAATAAAGCAATTCGAGAAATGCGCGGTCCCTTAATCCCAGTGTGCTTTCAGTATCAGCTTCGGCAAAAATTTTGTCGATATCTTCAAGAGAAAGGACATCGGGCAGTTTTCTGCTGATCTTTGAGGAGGCAAGTTTTTCGGCAGGATTATTTTTTATGTAATCATTATCGGAAAGATAGTTAAAAAATCCCCTCACAGAGGAGAGATATCTCGCGGCGGAAGTGGTTGTAAGTCCATTATCCTTTAACACGGAAAAAAAATCATTCAGATTGCCCGCAACTACTTCATCCAGATCGCCAATTCCTGCCGATTCGAGAAAAGAAATTAAACGGTTCAGATCACATTTATATGACTCAACCGTATTTTCAGAAAGGTTTTTTTCTAACTTCAGTAAGGCAAGATATTCCTCAAGCAGCCCTTCCATTCTCTATTTCTTCTGTTCCTTCTCCATTTCATCCTGCTTCGGATAGCGGATACGTTTATGATGCTGACTCACAAGAGTATTAATAAAAGCTTCCTTGATCCTTGTAATATCCCGCAGCGTAACGGGAGCCTCATCGAGCTGGCCGTCATCAACCCTTATTTTCACAAGGTTCGTAACAATGTTTTCAATTTTTTTCTCATCCGGTTCGGTCATTGCTCTTACGGCTGATTCACACGCGTCGGCAAGCATAACAAGCGCGGTCTCTTTTGTCTGCGGTTTTGGTCCGGGATACCTGAAATCATTCATTTTCACCCTTTCCTCACCATAAAGCTCAACCGCCTTTTTATAGAAGAAATAAACAACCATCGTTCCATGATGCATAGGGATAAAATCAATTATCTCCTGAGGTATATTGTGCAGTTTTGCCAGTTCAATACCTTCGTTCACATGTTTAATGATCTCAGTGGCGCTCTGAAGCGGTTCCATTTCCTCATGTATATTGGCGTCGGACATCTGGTTTTCGACAAAATAGCTCGGGGTTACCGATTTTCCGATATCATGATAATAAGCCCCGACACGGGCAAGAAGCTGATCGCCATTTATCTCTTCCGCCGCGTTCTCCACCATTGAGCCTATAGCCAGTGAATGATTGAACGTGCCGGGAGCGTTGCGGGCGAGCTCTTTGAGCAAGGGTGTATTAAAGTCGGAAAGCTCAAGAAGTGTAAGATCTGTTGTAATTCTAAAAGCCTTTTCAAAGAAGATAATGAGTCCATAAGCGAGCACCGGACTTATCAGCGCGTTTGACGCCGCGAAAGCCGAATCAATCAGCATGCTTTCGAGAGAAGCAAACCTCTCCAGCCCGAAAGCGACTATGCCTGTGAGATACGCGATAAGAATAAAAACAAATGAACGGAATATCTGCGATCTGTTTTTTATATCCCGCACCGTATAAGCAGAAAAAGCTCCCGCTACAATATGGATCAGGGCCAGCACGTAATCATTTCCTCGCAGTCCCGCGGCAACCAGGGCAATAACAACAGTGCCATAAAAGCCAAGCCGGCTGTCAAATATTACCGTCAGCAGAATTGAGGCGACAGGCACAAGCACCAGAAGATGCACCGGCGCTGTTACGTCGAGCTGCTGGACAAGGTAGGCAAGAGATGAAATCAGAAGAATTACAAGACATATCAGCAGCATCTTCTGATTATCGTAAAAAATTCTTTTTCTGAAAAGGTAGATATAAATTATGTAGATGGAAAGAATAATAATGATATGAAGCGATTTCCCGAAAGTCTGCATAATTCGCCCCATTGTTCCTGTTTCCTCTCCTTTAGCGAGCCGGTAGGAATCAATTTTCTGCTTAATTTCGGGAGTGATTCTGTTATGCTTCCCAACTATTCTCTCATTTTCATTAACAATGCCAAGATTTTTTGATACCCTGTCGCTGACAGTCTGCCTGGCAGCTTCTGTAAGTTCCCTGCTGAATATTACATTTGGAATCGCGAAATTAAGGATATATTCAGTCAGGGCATTATTTACCCTGTCATTATCGCGAAAATAGTTATACACATATTCGGTTATTTCCTCTTCAACAGCTTTGCGGTCAAGAAAATTTGTTTTAACAATCTGCTTTTCAAACTTACCTTCCCTGATCGATATTGTATCCATTTCAATACTGGCGAGCGGAACATCAATAAGCCCTTTCCTGTAAATTCTGTTCACCGCGTTGCGCGCTATCCTGAAAGCGTCCGAAAGGGTATTCTGCCTGCTCATCACCAGGCTGTTTTCCGTTTTCCTCAATTCCAGAAAAATATCATATAACGCCGGGGAAAGGAAAGTTTTATCAAAAGATTTCGCGTTTTCACGCAGATCGTTATCGAGCAGGCCTGTAAGGCGTCTGTTATAGGAGCGCAGGGAATCGAGACTCTTCTGGGGAATATTATCAAACTTTATAAAAAGTGGATTGACACTCTCGGCCGCTTTTGCTTTTTCCTGCTCATAAATTTCAGGATCCTTCAAAATCTCAAATGTAAAATTAGCGATAAGGTCTTCCTGAATCCAGATGCTCCCCACTTTAATATCTGATTCAATAGACACCCCTTTGGGAAACATCATAACAATCAGGATCACCGTAACTAAAAATATCAGGACCTTGACTGTTCTATTCATTTTGAGGTTCATTTCAGGACCCGCTTCCTGTCTTTGATTTCAGTACCATTTTCAGAAATTCGGCTGCAGCGTCTTCATTATTTGTCCTTTTCGTAATAAAATCGGACATCCGTTTTATTCCCGGAACAGCATTGGCAACTGCGATTTTCACTCCGGCTGTTTCAAATAAAGTCCGGTCATTATACCAGTCGCCCATTACAGCCGTTCTGCTCATTCTTACACCCAGATGGCTGGCAAGCCTTTTTAATCCGGCTCCTTTGTTCGTTTTTTGTTTTCTTACTTCGAGATAATATATATCCCCCATCCGGTGGGATTTATAAAAAGTTGTATTCAAACCGAAACTAAAGGGAAACTGGAATTTTTTCTCAGCATATTTTACCGAATCTTTATAATCACCGGTGATAACTATTTCGAGGGTATTCTTCAGATATTTGTCATATGATGGCACTTCTTCATAAAGAGCGCCAAATTTTTCCATAAGCTGTGGAATCAGAGAATTATGCTCGGTGTAATAGATAGCGTCGGCATGGCAAAGAGCGATATTGAGCAATAACTTATCGGCTATGGCTATCGCCTTTTTGACATATCGTTCCGGCACATAGGATTCAAAAATTATTTTGTTGCCCGGGTAACTTTTGATAATTGATCCGTCGAGAGAGATCAGGGGAGTCCGGATATTAAGCCTTTCCGCATGAGCGACAATAGCGCTGTGAAGCCTTCCGCTCGCAAAAGAGAACTGCATTCCGAGCTTACACAGTTTCGAAACCAGTTCAATTGTTTCCTCCCCGATTTCACCGCTGTCATTCAACAGAGTGCCGTCAAGATCAAAAACGATCAGCTCAAGCTCACTAAGAGTTTTTCTATCCAACATGAATTTTCTCCGCAGGAAATTAACAGATGTTAATTTTCCTCCTTTTTCAAATTTATGTATATAACCATTCCGGCAATAATTCCTGCCAACAGAGCCACCGATCCGGCGAGATATTCATGGAAGAGTATTTTTCCTGTTCCATAAAGAAACGAATATACTAAAATTACAGCAGACGCCCAATTAATAAATAACTTTCCATAACCTTTATCCGATTTTATTTCAGGATATTCCGAGGCAACTTTTTTCCAGCCTGGTCCTCCCGGATGAATTTTCTTATAAAACTCTCCCAATACCGCGACATCCACCGGTTTTGTTATATAGGTAACAACAAGCCATATTATGGTTGTTCCAATAACTGTGGGATAAAGAGTAATTGGCGATTCCAGCCCGAAACCATAATGGGCGACAGGATATATTACGAGCGGAGCTATCATAGCTGAAATTTCGGACCATGCGTTTACCCGCCACCAGTACCATCTTAATATCAACACCGCGCCTAATCCCGCGCTCGCGTTAATAATAAATTCCCACGCGCCGGATATGGTATGCAGAACAAACCTGGTTATGAGCAAAGAAAAGATCATCAGAATAATAATTGTCAGCCGTGATATCATAACATAATGTTTCTCGGGCGCTTTTCTCTTTATAAATCTTCTGTAGAAATCATTAATAATGTAAGATGTGCCCCAGTTTAGCTGAGAAGCTATTGTCGACATATACGCGGCAAGAAATACCGCCATCATCATTCCCAGCAGTCCGGCAGGAAGATACCTGGCCATAAGTTTGGGATACATTTTACCCGGATCGACACTGTTTTCATATTTTTCATAAAAATCACTGTCTTCAAATCTTTTCATCTTTTCCAGAAGAGCGGGATCGCTGATTTCACCGGATGTTATTTCACCCGAATTCAACTGATTATATGTGCTGAAAGCAGCGGAATATTCATCAATGATATTTTCATCCCTGATCTGTTCCGGACCAAACTGAGGCAGAATCACCAGGGCTCCGAGCGCGACAATAATCCAGGGCCAGGGACGCAGGCAATAATGAGCCACAGTAAACCACAAAGTAGCGAGAAAAGAATGTGATTCATTTTTCGCCGACATCATCCTCTGTGCAATGTATCCTCCGCCGCCCGGATCCGCTCCCGGGTACCATGAGGACCACCACTGAAGCCCGATATGCGCGATAAACGCCCCGACAGTCATCGCCAGTGTCCCGCCGAGAACCGGGTTGGAATAATCATCCGCGCCAATCCGGGGTGTAAACTCAAATATCCAGTCAGGCAGCTTCGCCTTAAATCCCTCAATGCCTCCCGTTGAAGGTATGCTTACAATTATAACAGCAAGAATAATGCTGCCCGCCATCGCTATTGTAAACTGAATAGCGTCTATTCTGGCGGTTCCCAGAAGCCCCGACGCCGAGGCATAAAGCGCTATTATAATCATACATATCATTACAAGAAGGAAGGGGTCCATACCGGGAACAGTTACGTCAAAAATCTTTTCCATCGCTTTATTAACCCAGGCAAGGACAATCGCGTTCATAAACAAACCAAGATAAAGCGCTCTGAATCCCCTTAAAACAGCGGCGGCTTTTCCCGAGTACCTGATTTCAACAAACTCAACATCTGTAACAATTCCCGCTCTTCTCCACATCTTGGCAAAAAAGAAAACAGTAAGCGCGCTGCCTATTGCCATATTCCACCACAACCAGTTGCCCGCTATTCCTTTTCTGGCAACAAGTTCGGTAACGGCAAGAGGTGTATCGGCGGCGAATGTGGTCGCGACCATCGCGGTGCCGGCCAGCCACCAGGGCATATTACGGCCGGAAAGGAAAAACTGCCCTGTGTCCTGTCCTGCTTTGCGTGAATAATAAACTGCTATTCCAAAAACTATAAGGAAATAAGCGGCAATAACGATCCAGTCAATTAAAACCAAACCTGACATGAATACCCCGAAATAGTTTTAATTTACCCGGCATTTACCGGTTTGATCATACTAAGAATCTTTCCGAAAAGCATAGTAGTTATCACACCGACAAGAGTAAACCAGGTCCAGGCAACAAGATTCAAGGATATAACCGTTACCATAACAAATATTCCGGCGGTAAAACCAGCCAGAGCGTCCTCCTGGTTTGCCTCTTTGACAAATATTCCCAGCAGAAATGTACCGAGAAGGCCTCCATAAGTAAATGAGGCGATACTAAGCGCGAGTTCGACAACTGTCTGTGAAGATTCCGAGAAAAATATAGCGGCTCCCACAAGAAGCGCTGCCCACATAAGTGTTAACATTCTGGATACATACAGATCCTTTTTGTCATCGGAATTTTTCACATTGGGTTTATAAAGGTCCAACATGGTTGAGGAGGAAAGAGAACTGATAGACCCTGCAATTGTTGACATCGCTGCCGCGAATAAACCGGCGATGATTATTCCCGATACTCCGGGAGGTAAAACTTCTATTATAAATTTTGGAAAGATTTCATCTGATTTCAGACCAAGGGGGCCATAATAAGCATATAGCAGCACTCCGACAAAAAGGAAAATAGCAAACTGTATGATTACAATTATACCGCTGCCTATTATAGCTTTCTTTGCCGCTTTAAGATTATTGGTGGTTAAAAGCCTCTGGACAATCAACTGATCGGTGCCATGCGATGCCATTGAAAGGAAAGCCCCGCCGATAATTCCCCCGAAGAGTGTATAGGGCTGCGAGAAAAATCCTGAAAGTCCATCGCTGAATCCCAGGTTAAAAATGGAAAATTTATCTGTGCCCGCGGTGGCTGTCGCTACCGTTTCCCATCCTTCGGGCAGATTATATCCGAGCAAAAATATGGCTGCTATTATAGCGCCGCCGAGATAGATAAACATCTGAACAACATCGACCCAGATGATTCCTTTTACACCTCCGGAAGTTGTGTATAAGAGAGTGATAAGCGCGATTATGATAATAGCTGTAGTATAGTTATCGAGATCAAGCAAAATCTTTAACGGAATCGCGGTCGCGAATAATCTTACTCCGTCGGCCGCGGTCCTTGTAAAAAGGAAAATAACGGAGGAGTAGGTCCTCGTTTTTGCTCCAAAACGATTATTAAGGAACTGATAAGCTGTTGAAAGTTCACCTTTATAATATTGCGGAAGGAGAAAATGGGCTACAAATATCCTTCCTAAAAGATACCCGAAGGTTACCTGGAGAAAATTCAGATTTGTTAAATAAGCGAGTCCCGGAATTGAAATAAAAGTAAGAGTGCTGGTTTCGGCAGCTACGATTGAAAAGCAGACAGCCCACCAGGGAACGTTCTTTGATCCTAAAAAATAATCTTTAATCGATTTTTGTTTGCCGCCTGAAAAAGCTCCAAAAACAGCGATACCTATCAGATATGCCGCAATAATGATGTAGTCAACAGTTCTGTCCAAGATAAATCCTTATAAATTTGCCAGTTCGGCTTCAGCCTGCTCAACTGTGTCAGTTATAGGTAAAATTCTGTTAAGCTGTGAAATTTCGATAAGTGTGCGGACATTCTTTGTCGGCCCGGCAATTCTTATCTGCCCTTCGTTCGATTGTAATATGCGGTACGCAAGTAAAATAGCGCTTAATCCCGAGCTGTCGCAATATTCCACTTCCGACAGGTCCAGTATAAGCCTGGTTACATCCTCTGTATGCAATAAAATGGTAAACTCACCCTTGACAAGCCCTGCTATCGGCGCGTCAAACCTCTTTTCATTAAGTTTGAAGACCGCTACGTCACCATTTCTTTTCAATTCATAATTAAAATTTTCGCTCATATCTCAGCAGACTTGAAAAAATGAAAAATAATAACATTTGCTTTAATTATAACATAATAAAATGATATTTCAAAACATCTTTAGCGAATTTAACAATTTTCTGTAAGATTTTTCAGGATTTCCTTCAACTGAACTCACCTGAAAATTGTAAAACATATCATAACCGCTCTTCTGAAAACCGGCGCGGAATTTTGCCTGAACATAATTGGCGACAGCCACAGGAAAAAGAGCGCCAGAAGTATTCAGGTCAATTACGAGATCATAACTCATATCAGCCAGCCTTGTCTGAAGCTGCCTGACCGGAATTCTTAAACGATTCACATCCTCTTTTGAATATTGCAGGATGCGGTATTTTTCACCTGAAGGAAGAAGATTGATATAATAATCAAGAAGAAAAAGTGTAATACTCTTATTCTCCTTTTTTAATTCCTTCAAAACAGAGAAAGTTTGCCTGAATTCACTTTCATCCTCAGGAAGGATAACAAGGTAATCTACCGTGCCGGAAAAAAGTGTGTTAAAATTTCTCGGTTCACCGGTATACCGTCTGGTTTTTCTCTTCAGCAAAAAGAGAGATACTTTTTCTAACGTCGCGCTGAACATTTTCATCCATTGATAATATTCAGAAACTCATCTTCCGAAATAACCTTTACGCCAAGTTCATTGGCTTTTTTAAGTTTGGAACCGGCTTTTTCACCTGCCACAACAAAATCGGTATTGCGGCTGACAGATGAACTTGCCTTGCCTCCCGCGAGCAGTATTTTATCTTTTGCCTCACCGCGGGTCATTTGAGAAAGAGTTCCGGTAAGAACGAACACTTTTCCTTTTAACGAATCTGTTTTATCCGCTTTTTGTTCCGCCTCGAATGACAACCCGGCTTTTTTAAGCTCCCCGATCATTTCCCTGTTTTTTCCTATTCGGAAAAATCCGGTGACTGATTCGCTGATTCGGGGGCCAATGCCATGAACCGATTCAATCTCTTCGGCCGAAGCATCTGCCAGTTTATCTATAGAAGGAAAGTTCTCCGCGAGCAAAGCCGCGACCCCTTCCCCGACAAAACGGATTCCAAGGGCAAACAAAACCTTTTCGTAAGGTTTTAACTTACTATTTTCTATCGCAACTAACAAGTTTCCAATGCTTTTTTCACCAAATCTTTCTATTCTTTCCAGCTCTTCCTTTTTGCTGTAAAGGTGATATATATCGGGGAAAGATTTTATATATCCCCTGTCGACAAGCAGGTCAGTAATCGCTTCGCCAAGTCCTTCAATATCCATAGCGTTTCGTGAGGCGAAATGGCTCAGGGCTCCCTTCAGACGAGCGGGACAAAGATGGTTTTCGCAAAATATCCCGACTTCCTCTTCGGGATTGAAGAGCAGAGATGAGCAGACAGGACATTTTTCAGGCGGTGTGGTAGCCGGTCCCCGGTCAGCTCTCTCCAAATCTATCACTCTGGTAACCTTGGGAATAACATCCCCTCCCTTTTCAATTACAACCCGGTCCCCAATTCGGATATCCTTTCTTTCAATTTCATCTATATTATGCAGTGTTGCTCTGCTGATAACCGAACCTGACAAACTCACAGGCTGAAGAACTGCCACAGGAGTAACCGCGCCGGTCCTGCCCACCTGCCAGATTATATCATTAATTGTTGTTTCCGCTTTCCGGGCGCTGAATTTAAATGAGGTGGCCCATCTTGGCGATCTCGCTATATTGCCGAGAATACTCTGCTGTTTAACCGAGTTAACTTTTATAACCACCCCGTCGATATCATAAGGTATTTCATCCCTTTTTGATTCCGTCTCCCGGCAAAAAGTAATTACCTCATCCATGCTGCCGCATAATTTCGACCATGGATTCACTTTGAACCCCGCCTCTTTCAGTATCCGCAGATTTTCAAATTGTGAAATAAATTCCCCTTCGGCAGGAATAAGGTAATAGACAAATATATCGAGCGGCCGCGACGCAACTATGGAGGGATCCTGCAGCTTTAATGTGCCCGCGGTGGAATTCCGGGGATTGGCAAATACTTTTTCTCCCCTTTTTTCACGTTCTTCATTCAGCCTCAGGAATGCTTTTTTCTCCATAAATATTTCCCCCCTGACCTCTATATCATCCAGTAAATATCCTTCAATCTCCTTTTTTCTCAGTTTCAGGGGAACACTTTTTATAGTCCTGACATTCGGGGTAATTTCCTCTCCGGTGGTCCCGTCACCCCTGGTCGCGGCTGCCACAAGATATCCGTCCCTGTAGGTAAGACTGACCGAAGCCCCATCTATTTTAAGTTCCGCCACATACTCGATAACCTCTCCCGAAGGAAGTGAATCCCTGATTCTTCTGTCAAAATCATAGAGCTCCTCCTCATTATATGTGTTGGATAAACTTAGCATCGGAACCCGGTGAGTCCGGGGATTGAATTTTTTTGTCAGATCGGAGCCGACCCTTTGTGTAGGAGAATCGGGTGTTATCAGCCGGGGATTTTTTTTCTCGAGATCCTCCAGCTCTTTCAAAAGAGAATCATACTCTTCATCAGTTATTTCAGGTTCGGCGAGCACATAATAATTATAATTGTGCCTGTTTATTTCTTCCCTAAGCTGTTCAATTTTTTTTTCAGTTTCCATCTTCCCCGGTTTTCCTGATGTTTTTTCTCTCGGAAACAAGGCCGTCCTTTGTTATCAGACAGTTTTTAACCTCTCCGGGCCGACCGACCGCCTCAAGCTCTTTTCCGTTCAGGTAAAATTTTATTCCTCCGGCATTTCCCACGACCGCTTTTAACTGATTTTTTACTGTGAAATTTTTTCTCCTTCCGGGATAAAGTGTATATTCATCGATCTTAACCTCATCGAGTATTACCCTTATCCAGACTGTATCGCTGGCAGCGGCGCTTATTTTGAGGCTGTCGCTTACTGCCGCGAGAGGTTCCGTTTTTTTGGTCTCTTTTATCTCGAACTTTGGTTTTTCCTCAGTCTGAACGGTTTCAGGTGTATCGACGTAAACTATCTGACCGGATGAACCATAAAAAAAGAGGAAATAGATAATAACAGCGAGAGCAATCAGTGAGGGAATGATAATAAGAAGGGGATTAACAGATTTTCCGGTTTTGGATGAGCCTGATGACATATCGGTCATAGAAGCGGCGGGAGTGGAAAATTCACGTTTTGATTCAATTTGTTCATCTTCACCCTCCGGGATTTCTTCATCGGAAACTTCTTCAGGTCCGGTTATTCCCGATTTGGCGTTATCATACCGCTTCATAATTGTTTCCTGCTTCATATCAATGGCAGCGGCATATTCCCTGAGAAAAGCTCTCATATAAACTTCCGGCTGAATGGAAAAATTACCGGTCTCTATAGCTTCAAGAAATTTAATATCTATCCTTGTTCTGGCAGATATCTGCTGGAGAGAAATACTCTTTTCTTCTCTCTTTTTTTTCAGATCTTCGGCAAACTTTTTTAATGTTTCTCCATTCATAACAACCTGTGGGTTTTATTTAACTTTTTGAATTTTTGCCGCGAAGGAACCATCCATCTGGTGCACATTTGGAAATGTCTGTACACACCCGTTCTCATCAATTACATTTTCATCGATGATTTCACCCGCGTTTATTAATTTATAATCAGGATTCTTTTCAAGAAATTTCCTGACAATATCAAAATTTTCATCCGGCTCAATGGTACAGGTGCTGTAAACAAGATACCCGCCTTCAGCAAGCAGCGAAGCTCCCTTTTGTAAAAGGTCCGACTGTATTTCACTCAGTTTTCTCAGGTCTACAGGCTCCCGCTTCCATTTTATATCGGGTTTTTTTCTTATCGTTCCCAGTCCGGAACATGGCGCGTCAATAAGTATTCGGTCGAAAGGACCTCCATCATATTCCAAAGCGTCAACATTTTCCATTTTCACATTTGTCACACCGTAGCGTTCAAGATTAGCGCCTAATATTTTCAGGCGGCTTTCATACCTGTCGAGGGCGATTATCTCACCATTATTATTCATTAAATCGGCAAGCATTGCTGTTTTACCCCCCGGCGCCGCGCACATATCCAATACCCTGTGTCCCGGTTTTACGTCAAGAAGCATGCAGGGAAAACCGGTGCTTTCATCCTGAACACTGAAATACCCTTTTGTGAAATATTCCCAGTCGGTAATATTTGAGAGATTATTCAGCCGGATAAAATTCCTGAGGAAGCCCCCTTCACTATATCGAAGGTTAACCGATTTAAGCAATCCCTTCAACTCCGATTTATTGGTTTTGATATTATTTACTCTCAAATGCAGAGTTGGTTTGCTGTTATTGGCAATCATCAGCTCTTCGGTAAATTCACGGTCGAATCTTTTTAGCCATCTTTTAACCAGCCACGAAGGATGGCTGTAATAGGCGCTCAGATAACCGGGAAGGTCCTCATCGGGGTCAAGATATCTTATACCTTTTTTACTCCTGATTATGTTGCGAAGAACAGCGTTGGTCAGCCCGGCAGGTTTTTCCCCCTGCAATCTTTTCACAAAATCGACCGCTTCATTAACCGCCGCGTAATCGGGCACCTTATCGAGAAAAAGAATCTGGTATAACGCCACCCGCATCGCATTTTTTACATTCGGTATACACTTCGAAAACTGTCCTTTATAAAAACCGGTAAGAATCCAGTCAATTCTTCCAAGCCACCTGATTACACCGTGAACTATTTCAAAAAGCAGAGCTTTATCATTTCCGTCAAGCTCTGAGTTTTTTATTTCAATTTCAAGCATCTTATCGAGATAAGCATCTGTTCTGTCTATCCGGTTTAATATTTTTATCGCGAGTCCTCTCGGACCTTCATATAACGCTGTTTCTTTGTAATGTAAACTGTTATCCATGTCCTGTCATTTTTTTATTGGCAATGTTGATTACTCAACATTTTTTTTGCCGCGAGAATTTCATTCCCGGCAATTCGTCAAGAAACAGAATTATCGGGAATATAAAAATACAAAAAAAACTGTTATCCATCTTTTACAATCGTAATCATTAACATAAACTGGCAGGCCAGAAACAATGAGGAATTACGAATGACGAATTGGCTTTCCCCAAGTGTTACCAATTACTTGTCATTCCGGTTTTTTGCGTCCTTTGCAAAAAGACCGGAATCTAATGCCGATTTTTACTGCCAATTAGTAATAATTTTGCAATTTTGCGTAGAATTTAACTTCTTACGGAGTAATCATAAACCGGCGGAGCCGGAAGTGGATAGTGACGAGTGAAGAGTTTAAAAACAATTATTCTTTTGTAATAACTTCAAAATCTCCCAAAAGTCCCGTTAGGGACAACAGATAATAGCCCCGCAATTCATTGTGGGGTAATAGGTTAGTGAGAGAATCAATAGTCCCGCCAGGGACGACAGAATTTCCCCGTAAAATAAAATTTTGCCATTTTGCGTAGAATTTGACTCCTTACGGAGTAATCATAATCGTAATCACAAACTGGCAGAGCCAGAAACACTGAACCTGTCCGGTAGCTGAGCGGAGTCGAAGCTACCGCCGCTGGTTTCGACTCCGCTCAACCACCGGCTGTGTTTATGAAAAATTTTGCCATTTTGCGTAGAATTTAACTTCTTATGGAATAATCGTAATCCTAAGCTGGCAAAGCCGGAAGTGAAAAGTGGTTAGTGAAGAGTGGAGAATTAAAAAACAATTCTCTGATTTATTAAAGAATCCGATTTCGATGGCGACTTCGATTCGGATTTCTATGGCTAACATTTATCCGGTAAATCTTTTTAATCACTCCATTCCTGATCTGAATTTTTCACCCGATCATTTAATAATTCCTTAGAACATATCGCCCGTTTGAATAAGGTTAATAAGGTTTAGTTTGTTCGGGTAGTTTCCTATGCTACTAAGGTTAAAAAATCAAAAAATAAGGTTTCTTTATATTCTTTTCATTCCTCATTCGTAATTCGTAATTCGTAATTTCTTTAGTGGCTTTCTTCCACCTCAATCAACGAAATCGGCGTAATCAAAAAAATCTGCGGCTCTCTTGAGCTTATTAATTGTTCATTGTTAATTGCATTCTTGCCATTTTGCGTAGAATTTGACTCCTTATGGAATAATCGTAATCATTAACTGGCAAGCCAGAAGCAAAAGTGGTTAGTGAAGAGTGGAGAGATAAGAACCGGCAATTTTTCTTTAAGATAACTTCAAAATCCCAAAAAGTCCCGCCAGGGACCCTGCGCGGCTGGCAGGCTGACAGAATTCCCCGGTAAAAAAGGCAATAAGGTTGAAATTTTTGAGGATATGCCATTGCTACTAAGGTTAAAAATAAAAAATCAGGTTTCGTCCATTACCGGAATTCGCAATTCGTAATTCGTAATTCGTAATTTCTTTTGCGGGATTTGGTGTTTTGGTGATTTAGTGGCGTCCCCCCCCCTACACATAAAATGGATACTGCCCGCACGCATAATCAGTCAACATACTTTTACTCATACTCTGATTTTTTTCAATCCCACAGAGGCAAAAGGGAAAAAGAGTTGAAACACCAACCACATAAGCAACATTATAAAAAGGGAAAATATTTTAAGGGAGGTTATATCACTTTAGAAGGGATTAAAGAAAACAAAGGGAGGAAAGAAAAAAGCAATGGACCGCTCCAAAATGAACGGTCCTGAAACTTTATTATTTTTTGATACCATATTTTTTGTTGAATCTTTCAACACGACCGGTTGAGTCGACCATCTTCTGTTTACCAGTGAAGAACGGATGACATTCCGAACAAATTTCAAGTTTAATCTGGCTCACAGTTGAACGGGTAACAAATGTATTGCCGCAAACACAGCTTACTTCGCATCTTTTATACGAGGGATGAATACCTTTTTTCATTGTCATCAATCCTTATTAATTTTAGCCCATAAATTTAAGATATTTTTCATAGAAAAACAATTATCTGGGCGAATTCATCAAAAACTTTTTAATAGAGTCCATCCTCGCGCGAAGATCCTGAATAGCCTTTTCATCGGAGCTGAAGAAAAAGCCGCTGAACTCAAAATATTCCGCGTTGTCTCTTCCGCCGCTATAACCGGCAAGCATACTCTGTCCCCTGTCGCGTGATTTTTTCGGCGAGCCCTTCACAAAACTGTCGAGAGCGACAGCCTTTGAATCACTAAATGGAAGTTCCCTTTTTTCTGTGGTAACCACATCATTGGGGTGAACAACAATCCTGGAATCATAAGAGTTTCCTCTTACATAAACCTGTGAAGCCTGGCGCGCGGCGGGATTTCTTTCGCTCATCATGCTGCTTCTGAAAGATTTATCAGCCTGGTAAGAGCCGGAGGAAGATTCGGCAGCGTAACCATCTCTGAGCTGTGGTTCTGTCATTAGCAGATTTTCTTCGGCAGATCCGCTGAAAGGATTAACAAGTAATACAACAAGAAAAACCGAAAGTGTCAGCGCCGCCGCGGGGATCAGAAAGGGAGGCAACGCAAAACCAATTCTTTTATCGGAACCGGTTTCAAAATTTTTGTTGCGTATCCTGACCATAAGATTGAATTCAAAATTATCGGGCGTTCCGATCTGAGGCATGCCGGAGAGGATTTTCCGGAGGTCTTCAAATTCCTCTTTATCATTGTATAATTTATTATCCATAAGCGCTACTCACGATATATATTATTTAATAACTTCTGAAGCTGCGTTCTTCCGCGATTTATTCTTGATTTTACAGTTCCGATAGATAAACCGGTTATCTCGGCAATTTCCTCGTAGGAAAGTCCCTGGATATCCCGGAGTATTACAACTTCTCTGTAAACATCCTTTACTTTTAAAAGAGCTTTTTGCACAAAAGAACTTTTAATGCTGTTATCTGCCGATCTGTCCGGCGCTACGAAAGAGGTATCCTCAATCTGAACAGCTTTTTCCTCATCATCCTGATGAAGAGAAATAATAGTTCTTCTTTTTCTCCTTTTTAATTCATTTTTTGCCAGATTACCGGCAATAGTATAAATCCATGTGGAAAATTTCGCGAATGATTTATACGAATCTTTGTTCAGGTAAAATTTAATCATCGTATCCTGAACAATATCAGTGCAAACATCCTTATCACCGATAAATCTGTAAACAAAGTTCATCAAAGGGTCTTTATAACGTTTAACCAAAGCCTCATAAGCTTCAATCGTATTGTTATCCTGGAACTCTTTGATTAACTCTTCATCTTTTAAGTCAGAGAACCGTTTGTGCACAACAATTATACTCTTTAATTAAAAATAATGTTTCCGGCAATTTAAATATCTTTGCCATTTTTTGTGTAAAAAAATGTTAATTATTTCATAATGGCAGCGATCATATTTGCCGCGATGGTTTTTTCATCAACCGCGGAGGTTTTTTTAGTTCGGTCGGCATCAAGCAGAGCAGCGCCCGCCTGCCAGAGTCTTTTTTCATTCAGAAGGAATCGGGCTTTCAGACAATTTTTGTAATAATATGGAGAAACTCCCGCTTCACGTGCAGCTTCTTTTTCAGGCATTCTTTTTTTGTTCAGCTCCATTGCCCTGGCAAGAGTTATAATATATTTTGAAAGCATTGAATTTACCCTGACAATATCATAATCGTTTTCGAGCAGGTTATAAACTATTTCTAAAGCGCCGTTCCTGTTTCCTTTTCCCATTGCGTCGAGCAAATCAAAAATGGAAAAGTTGCGGGACGCCGACGCCATCTGTTTAATACTTTCGAATGTTATTTCCCTGCCCCCTTCCAGGTACTCCGCAATCTTGAGGAGCTGCATTTCAAGTTCCGCTTTGCTTTCACCGGTAATTTCGGCAAAATAACGGGCATTGTCCGCGCTGAGTTCAAGCCCCATATTTCGGGCATATGAACTAAGCCAGGGAACAAGATTGGATGAATTCAGCTTTGGCGATTCAAAATAACATTGTTTTTCAACGAGGCCGAAATATGGTTCTTTGGAGGGATCGTTTATCTTTCCATAGTTCAGACAAATTAACACAGAAAATTCTGCCGGCGATTTCAGATAATTACCAAGCAGGTTCTTATCTCCGAGTCGTTCAAAATTTTTTACTGTTATAAGCTTTTTACCTGACCCGAAAGGAAATGCGAGCGCGAGGTCGAGGATTTGCCCGAGTGACTGTTTTTTTTCGGCATTTACTACTTCTTTATCAAAATCTGATTCAACCAGCGGTTTTATCTTTTTTTCCGTTATCCTGCACGCATTATCAATTTCCCATGAATCTTCACCCGCGAAAAAATAGACAGGTTTTATTTCTTCCGCCTCCAGAATTTTTTGCAGGTCCCATATCTTCAGAGTATTTATTTTACCTTTCGCCATGAATAATCTTAATCTTATTCGTAATTTTCATCTGAATCGGGCCGGGCCGGAGTCGAGCTTTTTAGATGCTCCGGATTATGCGCTAAAAACTACTCCCCGGTCCCCTGCCTTGAAGAAGAGGAAGTATCTAAAAATCTCCCTCTTATCACAGGTAAGAAAACAAACGGACGGGTAAATATTCCCCCGCCCGCTAAAAAAATCAGATCAGGCTTATATCGCTTCCATCCCGACAGTTATTTTTTCAATGACAATATCTTCAAGAGGTCTGTCGAATCTGTTGGTTTGCGCTTTGCCAATTTTCCGGACAACATCCATACCTTCAACCACCTGACCGAATACCGAATGACGGCCGTCGAGATGAGGAGTAGGCACAAGAGTTATAAAAAACTGGCTTCCGTTTGTATTTGGTCCGGCGTTAGCCATAGAAAGAATACCCGGTTTATCATGGAGAGCCTGGGGATGAAATTCATCTTCAAACTTACCGCCCCAAAGGCTTTCACCACCGCGTCCTGTTCCGGTCGGGTCGCCGCCCTGAATCATAAATCCGTCAATCACCCGGTGAAAAATGATCCCTTCATAATATCCTTTTTCGGCAAGCCCTGTGAAGTTTTCAACCGTCTTCGGAGCTTTATCCTTAAAGAGTTCAATTTTTATAGTTCCATAATTGGTTTCCATTGTGGCAATCAATTTTTCCATTTTTCCATTTCCTTTTTCTGATTCGCCGCAGGCAACGGCAAAAATAATTAATAATGACATTGCTAATTTGTACATAACCTGTCCTTTCTTTTAAGGAGAAATAATATTCATAAAAATTAAACCTGTTATTGTAAGACCAATGGCAATTCGGTACCAGACAAAAACAAATGTGGAGTTCTTTTTAAGATAATTGAGTAAAAACGCTATGGTCAGATATCCGCTTATAAAAGAAAATATTGTCGCGATAGTAAGTGTAATTATTCCCGATGTATCAATATATTCCAGGGAGCTGTAAAATTCAAGAAGACCGCTGCCGAGCACTGCGGGAACACTGAGCAGAAATGAAAACCTGGCCGCTGTTTCACGTTTTAGTCCCAGGAAAAGCCCCATAGTGATGGTAGTGCCCGATCTCGACGACCCGGGTATTAGCGCGAAGGACTGCGCGATACCTATCAGCAAAGCGTCTTTCCATGTTATTTTGTCAAGGTCTCTTTCAAATTTGCCAACCTTTTCGGCAATCGCGAGAATGAGCCCCAGGGCGATCAGGCTGCCCGAAATAATATATAAATTTTTTGTGAGAGCCCCTTCGATAAAATCCTTAAACCCAAGCCCTATTATCACCACCGGAACAGAGCCGAGAATAATAAGCCAGCCAAGATAAGAATTGGAAGACTGGGCGGATATTTTTTTCGGGCTTAAAATATTATCACGCAGAAACTCCGTAAAGATGCCCCACAGATCCTTCCGGAAATAAACCACCACGGCGGCGAGAGTTCCAAGCTGAACTACAGCGATAAAAGCTGTCCACCTTTCCGGATGTGCGGGAGACACAAGATCAAGCAGTTTTCCGGCCACAGTAAGATGTCCGGTGCTGCTTATCGGAAGAAATTCTGTTAATCCCTGGATGATACCAAGCAAAATTGATTCAATTATATTCACTTTTTACCTTTAGAAGAAATAAGAAATTCCGAGTCTTATACCCAGCGATATCGCGTTAAAGTTAACATTCTCATCAAGGGTGGAATTGAACATTTTTTTTCCATCCTTATCAGGTTCACCGGGCATATCATAACGAAGATCGGCGCCGATATTGGCGTAAAAATTGTCGCCAAGCATTGTATTCCCCTGCGCTCGTAAAACAAGCCCGAGACCGATGGCAGAATAATCCTCCGGCTCAGGAGAGTTTGCTTTTTGTTCATCAAGAAGCAAAAATCTGGGACCGGCCCCTCCTCCGAATTTGAGCTTGTAACCTGTTCCCTTCACAATATAATAAAACATCACCGAGGGTTTATGATGGCCAAGTGAAAGGTCATAATATCCCGATTTTGAGGTTGTGGCATTGTAAGAATATTTCTGAAAGGCATATTCAATTCCCACCTGGTATTTTTCCGAGATATCATAATCCCCTTCAATAAAAAATTCTACGGAAGAGTTGAATGTCTGCAGGTCATCACCGGGAGCGGCAAAAAAAACGTTTATATAATCTGTAAAAGAGGGGTTGCTGAAAAAAGAAAGCCCCATTCCCGCCGAGACATCGATCTGCGGAAATATTTTCATGGAAACTATAAGAATCAATACAACAGAATAATATATTTTTTTCATCACTGGTCCGGATTAATTTTAAATACCGAAAGAAAATTTTCACTCTTTTTGCCAATCCGTTTCTGGCGGATATTTCCAAGATAAAATGAAATGAACATTGCTCCGAGAAACATAATATAAGAGATAAGGTGAGTAGTCAGCGCATAGGCCCCGCTTATTTCACGGGCAAATCCAAAGATGTTTACGAGAACAAGAATTGTGATCGCGTGATATGATCCCGTTCCTCCCGGCGTGGGTAAAACAACACCGAAAGCGCTCATGGTCATAAGTATCCAGCCCATTCCAAAGGTCACAGGCATAATGTCATCCATCGACATCATATAAAAACCGATATATGAATTCAGCCCGTAAAAAAACATTATCAGCGCGCTGAGAAATATTGTGTAGATGTAATTTTTGGTTCCCCTCAGACTACTGAATCCCTGTACAAGCATTTTAAAGATATAACCAAGTTTTTCGGCCAGACGCGCTGAAAACCGGGAAACAAAGTTAACTATAACTCCATAAAAATTTTCACCATATCGGATTAGAAGGATAAAGAAGAGCAGCATAAAAACAACCGCGAAAAGGACAATATACATCGACGACTTGAGCCAGAGAACATCATCGTACAGGTTGCCGCCATATATCCAGACACTTATAAGGACGGAGATAATTAAAGCGGCAACATCAATTACTCTTTCAACAATTATTGTTCCAAGCATGGAGGTGCGGGACAATCCTTCCCATTTACCGAGAAAGAGGGCCCTGTATAATTCACCCAGTCGTGGTACGACACAGTTAACGCCATAACCTATCATTAAAGCGCCCCATAAAACCATTGAAGAAGCGTCCGGCTTTACAGAAGAAATCATTACTTTCCAGCGCAACGCCCTCGCGTAATGGGACATCAAAAAGACTATAATAAAAACTATTGCCCAGAATACCGAAATATTCGACAAATGTTCAAACATAACGGAAAAATCAATTGAACGGAAAGCGAACCACAAAAAAACTGCCGTCAGCGCCAGGGGAAATACAATCCCCGAAATACGTTTTAATAAAGATTTGTTCTTATCTGAAGTCAATTATTTCAATTCCTTCGGCTGGTGAAAAATTAAAAAGGTCATCTTTTAGACCGGTATTATATTTTTGCTCCGAAAGTGAAAACCTGTAAATAGTATCATCAAAACCTTCCAGTCCGATAACAGTGATCTGAAAGTTCTTATCAACATTCACAGAAACACTCCGGAATGAAGAATTGTCATCAGGAATAATTTTTACCTGCCACCCGTTATTAATTTTTTTTTCTTCGACCCTCCCTTTTTCCGGCAATTCGAAAAGGATATCGTCGATAAGGGGAAAATTCATTTCATCCATACTATTTATTATGACGCGGTTTAGCTTTTCATTATAATTCCAGACGGTTTCCCCATTCGAAATTATCAGTTGACCGGAGGTTTCTATTCTGAATTTATTTTCCCTCTTATAATGAAAGTCTCCTTTCAGAAGAGATATGGTTTTTCCCTCGGCCGATTCCGCTGACTGTGAAAATACTGCCGTAAAATCAGTTATTGAATTGTATTCCGCCTGAAGTCTGGTCAACACATCATTTCCCGCGGGAGAAACAAAAAATAGAGAAGATAACAGAATCATTAAAAAGTTAATCATAAAGACCTCAATAACGCGTCGAGCTGATCATCATTGTCAATTAAAACATCCCTTGCCTTGCTGCCGACCGAAGGGCCGACAATACCCGCCTGCTCAAGCTGATCGACAACTCTCGCGGCTCTCGAATAACCGAGCTTCAGCCGCCGCTGCAATAAGGAAACCGATCCCTGCTGATGACGTACAATCACCCGCGCGGCCTCTTCAAACATGGGGTCCAGATCGGCAAGCATGCTGCCTCCCGTATCCTTCTGCTGTTCAAACATTGAAGGCAGGTAATAACGTTTTGAAAAACCATCCTGGATATATATGAAATTTGTTATTTTTTCAACCTCTTCGGTTGAGATAAACGCGTTCTGTATCCTTACAGGCTTTGGCAAACCTCCGGGCATAAACAACATATCACCTTTTCCGAGCAGCCTTTCCGCTCCATTCATATCAAGAATTGTTCTTGAATCAATTTTTGTTGCCACCTGGTAAGCGATCCTCGCGCTGAAATTAGCCTTTATGATTCCCGTGATAACATTTACCGAAGGTCTCTGGGTTGCGACAATAAGGTGAATGCCGACAGCGCGGGCAAGCTGCGCCAGGCGGGCTATCGGTTCTTCAACCTCTTTCCCCGACGTCATCATAAGATCGGCAAGCTCATCTATAACCACGACAATATAAGGTAATTTAAAGTGCTTCATATTGTCTGTATCTTTCGGCTTTGTTTTGGGGTTAGAGACCTTTTTATTATAATCGACGATATTTCTTACCCCGACTTTCGCCAGCTTGGTATATCTTTTTTCCATCTCATAAATTACCGAATTAAGAACGAGAAGAGCGTTCTGGGGGGTTGTTATGATCTCTTCATCAATATCGGGAGAGACAGCAAGAAAATGCATCGAAAGTTTTTTATAGAATGAAAGCTCAATCTTTTTGGGATCGACGATTACAAATTTTATTTCGGATGGATGCCTGGAATAAATAAGGCTGTTGATAAGCATATTAATACCGACACTCTTGCCCGAACCGGTTGAACCGGCAATAAGCAAATGAGGCATATCGGCGAGATCGGCGATATAAACATCGCCCGAAATGGTTTTGCCAAGCGCGAGAGGAAGGACCGCTTTGCTCTCCTTAAGGCGGCTGATTACTGACCGGGCGCTTACAAGAGAAGCTTTCGCGTTGGGTATTTCAACTCCTATGGCGCTTTTTCCGGGAATAGGAGCAATGATCCTTATACCACGAGCGGCAAGCGCGAGGGCAATGTCATTTTCCAGACTTACAATCCGGCTTATCTTAACTCCGGGCGCCGGAACCAACTCATAAAGAGCTACAACTGGTCCCGGTGTAACACTTATATCTTCAACTTTTATATCGAATAGAGCAAGCTTCTGCTGAAGAAGTTCGGCATTTTTTTTCAGCTCCTCTTCCGAAATAATAAATTCCTTTTCTGTCTGGTTTTCCAGAAGATCAATACCGGGAGCTTTATATTTAATATTCTCTTCCCACTGTTCAGGCAGCTTCGCTTCCTCTTCAGGATTTATTTCGGCAATATAATCATCATCGTCCTGAATCTCATCACCGCCGCTTTTATCATCTTCAGCCGCCGCGAGTTCCGCCTCAATTATATTGTCATCAATTTCATTTTTGATAATTGTAATTTTTGTTTCATCAGCTTCCTCCTGCTCCGGCAAGTCGGCTGTTTCCTTAGTATCTTCTTCAATAAGTCCCGGCACATCTGATATCATCTCTTCTTCGCCGGCATCCTTTTCTTCCTCCTTCTTCAAAATAATTTTTTTCTTTTTCTCCTCTCCGGAATCATGTTTCTGATCATCGGCAAAAGCGTCGGAAAGCTGGTTCCTGAAGTATTCAGCTATTTTGTGCAGGTTCAGATCGAGGAAAATAAATAACATTATAAATACAACCGTAAGGAAAAATAATATACCGCCCGCGAGTCCTATTAATTTACCGACAACCGAACCGAAGAAGGCGCCGACCTTGCCCGAAAGTTCGAAAAACGGAAGGAGAAAACCGGTTTCAGTCCTAATCAATCCGGTAAATGAAGCGGCCAGAAGTGAAGAAAAGAATATAATCTTTGTCAGAAAGAGGGCTCTTTCATTTTCAAGCCGGCTGCTGGCAATGGCAAAACCCCAGATAAAAATAATTGCCGGAAAAGCGAGAGAAAAATATCCGAGAGTTGAACCGATCAAAAAGGATGAGAGATAAGCCCCGATAAGTCCCATCCAGTTGTTTGTATCCACAGCTCTCGACACATAATCGGGATCGGTTGAAAATACTTTGAAGATATCAGAAAAACTGTAGGTCAGGTTGGCTTCATCATATCTTGAATAAGAGATAATACTCAGAGCGAGTAAAATGGAAAAAACTGCCAGCAGAAGTCCGGCAATTTTTTTTTTCTTTTCAGATGTAACTTTGGTAACCTTATTATTTTTCTTTTTTACAGCCATCAGTCCTTTCTACCCGCTATATGCTTTTATTGTTCCGCCTGAATAAACAGGTATTATATCAGTTGAGCCAAAGCGGCAGGCAGCCTCAAGATCATCCTCAAATCCTTTTGATTTGAGTAGTTTCCCATGTTCGGTATCAGTAAGCATATCAAGATAATTTTCCGAAAATGGTTTATTGAGTATTAGCGCGGCGCGGGCGGCGTCGCTTATTTCAGAATCGGGGCCGGCTTTCATAAGCTCCGAAACCAAACGCCCGGCGCATACAGTATCCTCCATGCAGAACATACCGTTCCAGCCGGAACAGAGAATAGTAACATCATTGCCGCGCGACACAAGAAATTCAGCCATTCCCGGCAGATTATTAAAAGAGCAGATGTAAAGATTTTCAGAAAATTTCGCCCTTACAACCGCTCTCGAACCGTTGGTGGTATATAGTATGATCGATTTATTCTTTACAACTTCTTCGGTAAATTCAAGGGGTGAATTTCCCAGGCTGAATCCATCAATTTTTTCCGCGTTCCTTTCACCGGCGAGCAATGTGCTGCCCCCGAAAGCGTTGCCCGATACTTTCATGGCAAATTCAATAGTATTGACCGGAATAATTTCCCTGGCGCCGTTATTAAGCGCGTAGATAATTGAAGTGGTTGCTCTTAAAACATCAATTACCACAGTGGTCTTTCCGGTAAAATAAAGTTCGTCCGCGTTCAGGGGCGAAAGAAGAACATGAATTTTCATATTATTTTTTCACAAATGGAAGTTGTGTTATTTCGGCTTCAATTTCCCGGTTTCTAATAACTACATTAATTTTATTTCCGGGCTGCGCCAGTTCTTTTTTTACGTAACCGAGAGCTATCGGTTTGCCGAGAACAGGACTCATAGTGCCGCTTGTAATATTACCGATAGTTTCACCGTCGACAACGATCGGGTATCCCTGGCGGAAAATGGCCTTCTTATCAGAAATAATCGCGCAGAGTTTCCTTTCGGGACCATTTTCTTTAACCTGCTGAACAACATCACTGCCGATAAAATCACCTTTTTTCAATTTGGTTATCCATCCCAGACCTGCTTCTATTGTATTGGTTGTTTTGTCAATATCATTTCCATAGAGGCAGAAACCCATTTCAAGCCTCAGGGTATCCCTTGCTGCCAGACCCGCAGGTTTAATATCAAATTCGGCCCCGGCTTCAAATATTGTATTCCACAAATTTTCGGCGGCGGCTGTATCACCTTTAAAATAAATTTCGAATCCGAGCTCTCCGGTGTATCCTGTTCTCGAAAGAATTACATCGATTCCGGCAATCTGCGCGAAAGCAAAATGATAATATTCCATATCGGCGGGAATTGAACTGACTTTATTAATCACTTCCCCCGATTTCGGGCCCTGAACCGCGAGAAGCGAATAATCGGCGCTCTCATTTACAAGTTCCACCCCGAAGCTGTTATTTTTCTCCATCCAGGCAAAATCTTTATCAATATTTGAGGCATTGATTACCAGCATATATTCATTCTCTTTTATCATATATACCAGAAGATCGTCAACAATTCCTCCATCTTCATAACACATGGCCGAATACTGAACCTTGCCGGGAACCAGCTTCGCGGCATTGTTAACAGTTATATGCTGAACAAAATCAAGCGCTTTTTCTCCCCTTACAAAAACTTCCCCCATATGGGATACATCAAAAACTCCGACACTGTTTCTTACAGCCATATGTTCTTCAATCATGGAAGAATACTGAACCGGCATCATAAAACCGGCAAAACCTATAAGTTTCGCGCCGGCTTTTTCATGAATATTATAAAATTTTGTTTTTTCCATTTTAATCATCCGTTTAATTTTTCAGTCACTTAAAAACCGAATGCTGCCGGTAAATTGTTATCTTACCCCTGACAGTCCTGTTTTTAATAAAAATATTCTATTACAGCAGGCGAGACCGGACAGGAAGAAATATTCAATCTGTTCAGAATGCCCGCTGAGCAGCGGGATACAGGGTTATAATAACCTCCGCGCTTTTTCACCGGCAATATAAAACCGCTGTATTTGAATTAAAAAAATATTTCATTAGCGCGGCTCCCGTCAAAAAATCAATTTATAATATCAAAATATATTAATAAATATACCTTGCGGCAATTTCAGATAAATGAAATAAAACAATTTTCACGAGATCTCGGCTGTAATATCTTCACCAGTCTTTAAAGATACAAAATTATAAACAGCCGGGTCCATCCTGTCCGATTCCTCAAGCTTTATCTTGATAAAATATTTTAGCTGAAGTTTTCTGATAACCGACCAGAAACCGGTTCGAAGCTCAATTCCGAGTGAAGGATGAACTTTAAGTTTTACCGATCTCCCCTTGCCTTGTGTCGAAAATTTCTTTATCCATTCTTCAATTTCGTGGATAAGATTAGATTTTTTCACAAGCAGGCCTGTGCCGTTGCAATAAGGACAGACATCGTGTGTTGACTGAATAATATTTTCTCTTACCCGCTGTCGTGTAATCTGCATAAGGCCAAAATCAGTCATTGGCAGCATAGCGACTTTGGCCCGGTCCTTCTTAAATTCCTTCCGAAGCTCATCATATACTTTTTTGCGGTTCCTGTCATCCTCAAGATCAATAAAATCTATGACAATCAGTCCCCCTATATCCCTGAGCCTTAACTGTCTGACTATCTCACGCGAAGCTTCCAGGTCTGTTTTAAGGGAATTAAGCTCCTGTTCTTTTTTCGCAGCGTAACGCCCGCTGTTGACATCGACAACTGTCATAGCTTCGGTATGCTCAATTACGATATGACCGCCGCTCGGAAGCGGAACTCTCCTTCCCATCAGCTCTTTTATCTGTTCCTCAATTTTGAACGCTTCAAATATGGGTTCATTACCTCTGTAATGAATGATCTTCTCAGAAAGCTTTGGCTGAAACGCCTGAATATAATGCCTGATCTCTTTCATCAGCTTCCTGGAATCAATATATATCTTTGAAACGTTTGTGCTGAGAAGATCGCGGATAACACTCAGCGTAGTGCTTATATCTTCATAAACCGCCACAGGAGGTTTTAGCGATTTAACATTTTCCTGAAGTTCCTCCCATATTTTTAATATATATTTGAGATCCTCCGAAAGAAGTTCTTCACTCTGGTTCCTCGCCGCGGTTCTGATTATCAGGCCGAAATCCTGGGGGATTATTCCCCTCGCTATTCGTTTTAATCTTCTCCGTTCCTTGTAATCATTAATTTTTTTGGATATGCCGATTTTGTTATCAAAGGGAAGCAGCACACAAAATCGCCCGGGAATTGAAATCGAAGAGGTTACCCTGACACCTTTATCTTTGACAGGTTCCTTGATGATCTGGATAAGTATATCCTGTCCCTTTTTAAGTTTTGACGCCTGACGGTTTTCGTAGGCTATTTTTTCCTGCTGAGCGGCTTTGTCATCAGGCTTTTCAATTTCCTGCTCATCGGCGTCATCATCGAACATTCCCTGGAGTTCACTCAGCCTGTCGCCAATATCAGAAAAATGAAGAAACGCGTCATGTTTCATTCCTATATCAACAAACGCGGCCCTGATACCAGGCAAAACACGAGCTATCCGGCCATAATAAATATCACCCACCATCCTCCTTTTTTCAGAATGCTCAACCAGAAAATCAACAAGTTTGCCATCCTCTAAAATGGCAACCCGGTTCTGGTTGGATGATGAGTTTATAATAATTTCCTGTAACATAGATAATTCCCAAAACTTTTAGTGATTTCATCGCAATAGTCCTTTAATCTCCTTCAGCCAGCCAGAACAGAACTTTCTCACGGAATTTTTTTTCTGTTTCAGAGGGATCCCCCGGGGGATAAAATCCTGAATTTAACCTCCCGGCATGAATATTAATAAGATCCTCAAGCTCGTCCCTGGATGCGGATTTAATCACTTCCTCTGAAAACGGGGCAATTCCGTTATAAAACCGGAAATACCAGAGAGCCTGCTTTTTCATATAATTTAAAGCAGCCAAAGCAGAATACTCCCTGCTCAGGAAGGATATATGTTTAATCAGCGCTTCAGCAACCTCGACAGGCGCCGGCTGACCGGGATCGGCGCCGTTTTCTGTCAGGCTGTTATATCGCCTGAAAAAAAATGGATTGCCTATTGCCCCCCTCGCAACAAGCACCGAATCGCACCCGGTATATTCTTTCATTCTGACCACATCCTGTGGAGTAAAGATAGAACCATTGCCGATAACGGGGATTTTTGAATTTTCCTTTGCCCGTTTTATCCAATCCCAGTCTGGTTGTTCATCATATTTCCCCGACCTTGTTCTGGCATGAATAAAAATGAGGCTTGCGCCGTTATCTTCAATAACTTTAATATTTTCTAATAAATTAATTGTATTTTTATCCCTCCCAAGCCGCACCTTAACAGAAACAGGCACATCTTCGGCGGCTTCGGACATTTTTCTGACCAGTTTCCCCAATAATTCGGGGTAATCGAGCAGAGAGGCGCCCATTTTTTTGCTGGTAACATTCTCCATCGGGCACCCGCAATTGAGGTCAATAAGATCCGCTTTCCTCCTTTTTACCTCAGTAACCGCCCGGGCCAGAATATCGGGATCCTTCCCAAGCAATTGCACTCCTACCGGCTTCTCATCTCTCGAAAAAGTAAGAAACCTGAGAGAATCAAAATTCCCCCTGACAATGCCGGCCGCGCTTACCATCTGGGTAAACACAAATCCGGCGCCATATTCTTTTGTTATTTTCCTGAATGGAGCATCGGTAACCTCGGCCATCGGGGCCACAAACAGTTTATTCCCTATGTCCGCGTTACCAAGCTTCATCCGGATATCTTCTATTTTTCCCTAATTAAGTAATAGATCAGCGTAACCTGACTATTATTTCTTTTTATCATCTGTGAGAAGAGCTTTACGAGAGAGACTCATTTTGCCATTCTCTACTTTCATCAGTTTTACTTTTACCATCTCTCCTTCCTGCAGCACATCGGTAATTTTCTTGATATGAGTTTTATCAACCTGTGAAATATGCAGCAGTCCCTGAACACCCGGTATGATCTCTACAAAAGCGCCAAAATCGGTTATTTTGATAATCTTGCCTTCATAAATTTCACCAACTACCGGTTCAGCGGTCAGACGTTTGATATATTCACGCGCCTTTTCAGCATTTTCAGCATTGGCAGCGGAAATATTTACCGTTCCATCCTCTTCAATGAAAACCTCTACGCCAAAGTCTTTCTGTATTCCCTGAACAACTTTGCCGCCGGGGCCTATCAGTGTGCCGATCTTTTCAGTGCTGATTTTGGTCGAAAGAAGTGTGGGAGCATATTGTGATATTTTCTCACGCGGCTCTGTGATAATTTCTTCCATCTTACCAAGAATATGCATTCGGCCTTCTTTAGCCTGGGCAAGAGCCTTTTCCATGATTTCGTAAGAAATACCCTGGATTTTTATATCCATTTGTATAGCGGTAATTCCTTCCTTCGATCCGGCAACCTTAAAATCCATATCGCCAAGATGATCTTCATTGCCGAGGATATCGCTTAAAATAACATATCTTTCATCCTCTTTGATAAGTCCCATCGCGATTCCGCCGATAGCTTTTTTAACCGGCACACCGCCATCAAATAAGGAGAGCGATCCCGCGCAGACAGTAGCCATTGATGATGAGCCGTTACTTTCAAGAATATCTGAATTCAGCCGGATAGTATAAGGGAACTGTTCTTCGACCGGCAGAATAAATTTCAGGGCTCTTTCGGCAAGGTTTCCATGACCAATCTCCCTTCGGCCCACTCCTCCGTAACGGCCGGTTTCACCGACAGAAAAGGGTGGAAAATTATAGTGCAGGAGAAATCGTTTGGAATATTCTTCCTGCAGGCCGTCAACAATCTGTTCATCACTTTTTGTTCCGAGGGTAAGAGTTGTAAGGCTCTGGGTTTCTCCCCTGGTAAAGAGCGCCGAACCATGTGTTCTTTTCAGAAGCCCGAGCTCTATTGAAATAGGACGGATTTCAGTGGTTGAGCGACCATCCAGACGGGGTGAGCCGGCCAGAACTCTTGAACGCATCAGTTCTTTTTCGATATCATGGATTACACCCTTGATAATATCTTCACTTTCGGGATACTTCTCCTCAAGTTCATCGAGGGCTTTTTGTGTAATCGCTTTATTTCTTTCAGATCTTTCATCTTTCGAAAGAACTGTCGAAACTATTGTGGAAATCTCATCGTAAGCAATTTTTTTGACATCACTTACGAGTTGTTCATCTATTTCTTCCGGCTCAACAACTCTTTTTTCAACTCCGCATTCGGCGCGAAGTTCATTCTGTAATTCAACAATTTTTTTAATTTCGCTGTGAGCAAATTTCAGGGCCGCAAGAAGATCATCTTCCGAAACTTCCTTCGATTCACCTTCCACCATCATGATAGAATCGGCGGTTCCGGCGACGACAAGTTCCAGATCACCTTCTTCAACCTGTTTATAGGTAGGATTGACAATAAATTCGCCATTTATCCTTCCAACTCTTACTTCACCAATAGGTTCAAGAAAAGGAATATTTGAAATCGCGAGCGCGGCCGATGCTCCGACAGCGCCTATGACATCCGCGTCATTCTCACCATCATAAGAATAAACAAATGCCGCAATCTGGGTATCATTTCTAAATTCTTTGGGGAACAGAGGCCTGATCGGACGATCTATCAGTCTTGCGCTGAGTATCTCTTTTTCAGTCGGCTTGCCTTCACGTTTGAAAAAACCGCCGGGAATTTTCCCGGCCGCGAAAGCTCTTTCTTTATATTCAACCGACAGAGGAAAGAAATCGATTCCTTCTCTAGGCTCATCTTCGGCGACAACGGTTACAAGCACCTGGGTTTCACCATAATGCACCATGACCGCACCATTGGCCTGTTTGGCATATTTGCCGACTTCAAGAGTTAACGTCTTGCCGCCAATTTCGACTTCTTTAACTGTGATCATTAAATCCTCGTTTTATTATTTTCTTAAGTTCAATTCTTTAATTATTTTTCTGTATCTTTCAATATCGCGGGCAGCGAGATAATCGAGCAGCCTGCGTCTTTTACCAACCATCATCATCAATCCGCGGCGTGAAGCGTGATCTTTTTTATGCGCGCCGAAATGAGATGTCAGTTTATTTATTCTGGCAGTCAATAAGGCAACCTGAACCTCTGTTTTGCCTGAATCATTCTCATTTTCACCAAATTTTGAGATTATTTCCTGTTTTTCTTCTTTAGATAAATTCATTTAAATTACTCCAAATTAGTTGTACGATTAAACCCCAGTATTAACCGGGATCAATTATTTAACTGTTTTATATATTTTTCGGCCGTCTTACGGTCCGATTCAATTCTGTTTTTCAGTTCTTCAACTGTATTAAACTTCATTTCATCCCTTATCCTCTCCAAAAACTCAATTTCAATTTCTTCGCCGTAGAGGTCGCCGGTAAAATTAAAAAAATGAGCTTCAACCGATATATCCTTTTCATCGCCGAATGTCGGGCGAAAACCAATATTCAAAATACCAAAAAACTTCTTTTCAGGCAATCTGCTTAAAATAATATAAACTCCGCTCTTTGGCAACATTTTTAATTCCCCTTCGCAAACGAGGTTCGCCGTTGGAATTCCCAAAGTCCTTCCTCTGCCATATCCTCTCACAACTCTTCCGGTAATTGAATAGTTTCGCCCGAGGAATTTTGCCCCTTTTTTTAATTCCCCCTCAGCCAGAAGATTTCTTATTTTCGAACTGCTGATAACCTCCCCGTCAATTTCTACAGCTCCCACAGAAGTAACATCAAAATCATGTTTCCGGCCAAGCTCCTTCAGTTTTGTGATATCACCATCACGGTTTTTTCCAAACTTATGATCGTAACCTATCACAATATGTTTCGCGTTAAGTTTGTCGACAATAAACTCTCTGATAAAGCGGGAATATTCAATTGAGGCGAATTCAGGTGTAAAATTTATAACAAGCAGATTATCCAGATTCAGCGCTTTAAATATTTTTATTTTTTCTTCATAAACAGTCAGCAGTCTTATCTCATATCCTTTCGAAACAACTGTTCTCGGATGCGGCCTGAAAGTTACAAGAAAATTCCTCATTCCAAGTTTTTCAGATGTTTTTTTAAGCATATTAAAAAGATGCTGATGACCGGCGTGTATCCCGTCAAATGTGCCTATCGTTACCACTGATGGAAGGCTGCTGTCGATTTCTGTATTGTCAGTATAAATTTTCATTTTTCTAAATTACCTGCTTCACTCCTTTTAACCAATTCATCAAGCTCTTCAATAGTGAGTGAATCATCCACATTATATTCACCAATAGCGGTGCGTCTCAACTGTTTCAGGTAGGCGCCGCAACCAAGCTCTTTTCCCAAATCATCAGCGATAACTCTTATGTAGGTGCCTTTGGAACATCTTATTCTGAAACTTATATCGGGAATACTGATATCCTGAATGTCGAAGCTGTAAATGTTTACCTTACGCGGGGTTCTCTCAACTTCCTCTCCCTTGCGGGCGTATTTATAAAGGGCTTTGCCTTTATGCTTTAAAGCCGAATACATTGGCGGAAGCTGTTCTATTTCACCCCTGAATTTTTCCACAGCCTGTTCTATCATCTCCCTGGTAACATACCCGGCGTCTTTTTCTTCAATAATATCTGATTCGCCATCCATAGATTCGGTTCTTACGCCAAGCCTGATTATTCCCTCGTATGTTTTATCAAATCCCTGCAGGTTATGCAGTTCTTTGGTTTTTTTTCCGGTACATAATATCAGAAGCCCCGTCGCGGCAGGATCAAGAGTGCCTGAATGACCGACTTTCTTTACCCTGACGATTTTCCTCACCCTTGAAACAACACCAAAAGAAGTGATTCCGGCAGCTTTATCTATAAGCAGCATCTGCCCGGCCGCAAAATCAAATTTCGTCCCTGCTTCCGTCTGCTTTATTATCATCTTCATTAATCTTTCTGAATAAATCTTCCATTTTTTCGACGTAATCCAGGGTATCATCAATAAAAAAGTTTATCTCGGGTATATAACGGATCCTTATTCTCTGCGCGAGTTCCGACTTTATTAAACCTTTTATATTATTAGCCTTTTCAAGGATAAGGTCCCGCTTTTCCTTTTCATAAACCGAGATATAAACTTTCGCGGTGCGAAGGTCGCTGGTAACTTTAACAGATGTAATAGTCAACAGACCCAGCGCGGGATCCTGTACTTTCTCCAGGAAAATCAGGCTTAATTCTTCCTTGATCAGATTCGATATTTTATCTACCCGGTGCGACATCAGTCTTCAAGTTTCTTTTTAGTTTCAACAATCTGATAAGCCTCAACAATATCGCCAATTTTAATGTCATTGAAGTTTTGTATATTAAGTCCGCATTCGTAACCGGCGTCCACTTCCTTAACATCCTCCTTGAATCTTCTCAGAGATGCGAGTTCACCTGTATAGATAACAACACCTTCCCGGAACAACCTGACTTTGCTTGTTCTGGAAACTTTGCCATCCTGAACATAACAACCGGCAACTGTGCCAATTTTTGGCACTTTGAATGTATCCCTGATCTCTACGGTCGCGACTGTTTTTTCAGATATAACCGGAGCGAGCATTCCTTCGAGGGCTGACTTAACTTCGTTTATCGCGTCATATATCACATTATAGAGCCTTATATCCACATGCTCGGCTTCGGCAAGTTTCCGCGCGTTCACATGGGGCCTTACATGGAAACCGACAATAATGGCGTTTGAGGCAGCGGCAAGCAGTACGTCACCTTCCGAAATGGCGCCGACGCCGCGATGAATAACCTTCACCAGCACTTCAGCGTTGGAAAGTTTCATCAGGGAATCAGACAGCGCCTCAACAGAACCATCCACGTCACCTTTTACAACAAGAGGCAGCTCTTTAACTCCGCCGATACTTATCTGGCTGGCAATTTCATCAAGGGTAATGTGACGGACCTGGCGATGATCCTGCTCACGTTTAAGCTGCTGTCTTTTAAGTCCTATTTCACGCGCTTCTCTTTCTGAATTGACAACAACAAAAGTATCCCCTGCCTGAGGCGCTCCTTCAAATCCGAGAACGAGAACAGGAGTGGAAGGACCGGCAGTTTTAACCTTCTTATTCCTCTGGTCGAACATAGCTCTTACCCTGCCATGGTAATTACCGGCTACAAAAGGATCGCCAATATTCAATTCACCTTTCTGTACCAGAATTGTGGCAGTTATACCTTTCCCTTTGTCAAGCTGCGATTCCACAACAGTGCCGCGCGCGGTCCTGTTCGGGTTTGCTTTCAGCTCAAGAATTTCAGCTTCCAGCAGAATTTTTTCCAGAAGTTCGTCAACATTTGTTCCTTTTTTCGCTGAAATTTCAGCGCACTGGTATTTACCTCCCCAATCCTCAACAAGAATATTCCTTTCGGCAAGCTGCTGCTTTATTTTTTCAGGATTAGCATTAGGTTTATCAACTTTATTTATCGCGATAACAATAGGAACCCCGGCAGCCTGGGCATGATTGATAGCCTCGACAGTCTGAGGCATAACAGCGTCATCCGCCGCGACGATAAGAACCACGATATCTGTTACTTTGGCGCCCCTGGCGCGCATGGCCGTAAAAGCCTCATGGCCCGGGGTATCAAGAAACGCTACATGCCTTTCTTCATCAACCTTAACCCGATAAGCTCCGATATGCTGGGTAATACCTCCCGACTCACCGGCGACAACATTAGCCTTTCTTATATAGTCGAGCAAAGAAGTCTTGCCATGGTCGACATGCCCCATGATCGTAACAACAGGGTCTCTCGGCATAAGTGTTTCTTCTTCATCATCAACATCCTCAAGAGCTTCCGCTTTATATTCTGTCTGCTGCTCAATTTCAAAACCAAATTCATCCGCGACCAGGGTAATTGTTTCAATATCAAGCCTTTGGTTAATTGAAACCATCAATCCGAGTCCTATACATTTCGCTATCACATCGCCTACCGGAACATCCATAAGGTTGGCAAGTTCATTTACCGCGATAAATTCGGTAACCTCAATTTTCTGTTTCTGATTATCAATTTCTTCCTGAAGTTTTTCCTGAAGCTCGGCTTTTTCTTTCTGTTTTTTCTTTCTGGCTCTCGCTCTGTCCGCCGCCGAGGATTCTTCCATGCTGAGCATGGTTCTTTTAATGGCAGCTTCAACTTCACGCTTGTCAACTTCAAATTTCTTGGCTTTTCTTTTTTTCTTGGCTCTCGGTGAATCATCTACCGAAGGATCATCCGCTTTGCCCTTTTTCTTTTTCGCTTTAAGAACTTTTTTCTTTTTCTTTCCTTCTTCATCATCAGTCGCCTGGGGAGCAGCATCCGATTTTTTTGTTTCCTGACCCCGGTTATCCCTGGTTTTATCTCTTTTCTCCTGCTGAGCTGCCGGTTTTTTCTTATCTTCCGTTACAGTCTTTTCAGTAACAGCAGGTTTTTCGCTGCCCGATTCAGCTTTATTCTGTCCCTGAACCTGCGCGGCCTGATCCGGCTTCTTGAGCTTATCATCTTTTCTCCGGTCCCGCCTTCTCTTTTTCTTTTTCGGCTTTCTTTCATTAAGGTCTATTTTGCCTACAATAGTCAGGCCCCTTTTTCTCTTCTCCAGTTCAATTTCCGACTGTGTTTTAAAGGTAGAGTCTTTTTCCTGCTCATCATCTTTATCTTCATCGGAATCTTCCGGCACGGCTTTTTCTTCCGCTTCTTCTCCGGGTGTCTCTTCCGATGTTTGAACGGTTTCCTCAATTTTCGGCTGAATCTCTTCCCGGCTTTCAGGTTCTTCCGTTAATTCCTCTTCAGGCTGTTCAACTGTTTCCTGTGGAACTGCGGCTGATTCTTCCGGTTCACTCTGTCCGGCAATTTCTTCCGGCCCGGTTATCTTTTCCTGAGGTTCCTCAGCAGTTTCGGTCACCTCTTCCGCCGGCTCAGCTTCCGGACTGGTATCGTCAACCTGCTCCGGTTCGGGCTCTTCTTTTTCAGATATCACTTCCGGCTCAGTTTCAATTTCTTCCTCAGCAGAATCAACTTCGGGAGCTTCCTGTTCGGGCTCGGCAGTTTCAGTTGTTTCCGGTTCAGTTTCGGCGGCATTTTCCGAATCAGCGGCAGCTTCAGGTTCCAAATCCTGTTCGGAATCAGCGGATTCCGTTACAGTGTCCGCTTCATCCTGCGATTTAGAACTTTCCATTGCAAGCCGGTCTGAACGTTTTTTCTGGAATTCTGATATTTTTTTGTAATGTTTTTCTGCTTTTTCAATATCTTTTTTAAATTTTTCCTGTATATCAGCAAGCATCTCATCTGATAAAATGGTCATATGAGAATTCACCTTATGACCTTTTTCACTCAGGAAATCCACAAGCATATCTGTAGAAAGATTATACTCTGAGGCAAATTTGTAAAGTCTTAATTTTTTACGTTTTTCCGGCATAACCGAGCTACCAGTTTATTAAAATTTTATTCTTCTTCTTCAAACTGATTTTTGATAATTTCAACTATCTCTTCAGCTTTTTCTTCATCTATTCCATCTATCTGACTCAACTGTTCCGCTCCCGCGGTGAGCACTTCAACCGCTGTATCGAACCTGTTATTAATAAGAAGCTCAACAAGTTCAGGACCGAGTTCATCTTTAAGATCGAAGAGTTCTATATCATCTTCATATTCTTCGAAAGGTTTCTCTTCACGGATAACATCAATATCATATCCGGTCAGTTTCATCGCGAGTCGGATATTCACGCCATTCCGACCAACAATAAGTGAAATCTGGTCGCTGTCGGCAGTAACAGTGCATTTCCTTTCCTGCTCATCAATCTCAATTTGTTTCAGCTTGGCAGGCGCCAGAGAACGCTGAATATATTCGACAGGATCTTCAGAAAAGTTTATTACATCAATATTTTCGTTATTGAGTTCCCTTACAATTGCGTGAATCCTGACACCTTTCATACCAACACAGGCGCCTACGGCATCAATCCTGTTATCCTGCGAAATAACCGCTACCTTGGCTCTTTCACCAGGCTCGCGGGCTATTCCCTTGATCTCAATTACACCATCATAAATTTCGGGAATTTCAATTTCAAAAAGTCTTCTCAGGAATAAGTTATCACTTCTTGAAATAATAATGACCGGACCGTTCTGGGTCTTTTTAACTTCCTTGACAATCGCTCTTACAGTATCCCCTTTGCGATATCTTTCCCTGGGTATCTGCTCATTACGGGGAAGCATAAGTTCATTTTTATTATGGTTTACAAGAAGATCATTTTTCCTGACCTGATATATATCGCCTACTACTATTTCGCCGACCATATCAATATATTCATTATAAATTATATCTTTTTCTATCTCCCTGATTTTCTGGTTCAGACTTTGCCGGGCCAGATTTATCAGTCGTCGTCCGAAAGATAAAAGCTCAATTTTTTCAACGTAGTCATCACCTTCCTCAAGCTCATCATCATTACCTTTCTCATTGACCTCATCAATACTTATCTCGGTCATGGGATCTTCAACTTCTTCGACAATCGTGCGTTCGAGAAATATTTCAATATCTCCCTTGTCCATGTTGACGACAACATCATATTTTGCTTCCTGGCCATATTTTTTCTTGACCAGAAGTCCGAATATTTCTTCAATAATTCCGCTTAGTACATCTTTATCAAGGCTTTTTACCCTGACCATCTGCGCAAAGGATTCTACTATCTCTGCGTTCATTTTATTTGTGCCTCCAGAATCAAAAGCTGATTATTACTTTCGCCTTAATTATTTTTTCAAAGGGGATAACTCTTTCATCCTTACCCGCTCTGAAAGTAAATAATTTATCGTCAACCGCAGTAAGCTCCATAACTTCATTGTTTTTTTCATCATTCTCTAAAAAATCCACTTCAAGTTTACGGCCAATATGTTTCTTATACTGCAGAAGGTATTTTAATGGTCTTTCTGTGCCGGGAGAGGAAACATCCAGGCGGTATTTTGATTTTATAACTTCATCCTGCTCTATTCTTTCATTGATTTTCCTGCTGATATCGGAACAATCATCGAGAGTTATGCCATCTTCATTATCAACATAAATCTCTATTATCCTGTTCCTTGAGTCTCCCCGGAAAACCACATCTATTAAAACACATTCATGTTCGGGAATAATTTGCTCAGTCAGTTCAATAATTTTTTCTTTCAGGACGTTCATCTTCTAAAAATTAATACACTATATACAAAAATCGCCCTCAACGGGGCGGATTAGAAGCTTAAATTTAACAATTATTTCCCTATTTTGCAAATTTATTAAAAACTTGCCCTATTAATTTTATTACCCGTCGATAGCCCTTTTTCCACCGGCCATCACCGATATCCTGTCATCATATTCATCGGCGATTAGAGCGGCTGATTCAACGGCGCTGTAAAGTTCCTCGGGGTCGAGATCGTTACCCAGCAATGCGTTTTCATAATAAATGGCTTTTCCGTTTCGGTCGAGGGAAAACTTCCCGAGAATAAGATCGAAATTTTTCACCAGCAGCCCTCTCGTAAGTTCCAGGGAAATTTTTTTAATATCAAGCGCGACCGGGGCGTTAATGGTAACCACAGTATTCTGCCCCCACTTTTTTGCTTCTATAATCACATAAGTTGACCCCTGACTCAATACGAATGCCCCCTCCTTATTAACCTTAAATGACCATCCCTTTTCTTTCAGGTATTTATCAATAAGTTTTCTTAAAGCGATTACATCTTTTATTCCCCGTTCCATTTCCTTTCACCTGATTCTTAAGTTTCCTGATTACCCGAATGCAGTGACCATAATCACAGAAATCGTATAGTATAATATACAACACATTTTTTTTCGAGTAAAGAAATTATATTGCCATCGGAAAGCATGATAGAAAAAAGCATGAGTTTAATATGGAAGATTTTGGAAATGTACAAATTGTTTACGATACGCTGGCAGTTTTCTTTTCTGCCGTCGGAGGAATAATAATTATCTCATGGATTATATTTAAGATACGAACCAGAAAACATAAAAATACAGGAAGATATTTTGTTTCACCTGAAACTTCTATTCTGCAGACCGAATTCATCTATGTCAATGAAGAAGAAAATTCACCGGGCCAATGCCCTGTTTACTCCACAACACGTTATGAGGTTGTCAATTTCACCAGAGATAATATCGGAAAGACCGTAAGACCAATATAAATAGTTCCTCCTCCGTAAGGAGCCTGTTATGTCCTCATATTATGCCGGATTCCCCATCCGGCATTTTTTATCCATACGTGATCACCCAAAACGCAAATTATTAGAAGATTTTGCGTATCATTTAATAGGAATATTCCGTTAGCTGTTAAATTCTAAGCGAAATGGTAAGATTTTATCGTACGCAGGGAACACGTAATCGTTCTCGTTCTCGAATAACCTGAGCGTTTTGAAAAGACGAGTACGAAGTACGAGAACGAGTACGATTCTTTCTTCGGATTAAATTTTTTCCGGCTCTGCCAGTTTGTGTTTATTCTAAAAATGATTGATAGTTCGATTTATCAATGAAACTTACCGGACATTCAGAATAGGCATTAAAAAAAGCTGAAGGAACCTTTTTCTTCGCGTCAGGATTCCATTTAAACTCAAAACCTTCCATTTTTTCAGAAGTAATTTCTATATAATCAACTTCGAGCTGATTCTGAGTCCTCCAGAAAAATTGTCTTGAATCTGAATCCCGGTAATGAAGCAGTTTTTTCCTTTCGCTGATTAAAAAATTTTCCCAGACAGCCCCCTTATCATTCCTGAACTCAAAGGGACGAAAATCGAGAATAATAGAATTTCTTATACCGGTGTCATAAAAATATATTTTCCGCATTTTTGTCAGCTCGGAACGCAGATTTCTGCTGAAGGGAGTAAGAGGAAAAATAATCATCATTTTTTCCAGCAGATCGATATACCTCTTTACGGTTTCATTATCAATGGACAAAGACTTTGACAGCTCATTATAGGAAACCTGGCTGCCAACCTGGTAAGCCAGAAGCAGCAGTAATTTCTCAAGAATTTCAGGATTCTTTATGTTCTTAAATGTAAATACATCTTTGTATAAATAACTATTGGCAATATTTTTAAGAATCTTCTTTTTATCAAGCGTTGTTGTCTGAACCTCCGGATACATCCCGTAGATCAAAAAATCCTCAAGCAAACGGGCGCTGTCAACGGGACCGGCGTCCATAAGGAATTCCTTCCAACTGAGAGGATATAACTTATATTCAAATATCCGGCCGGTCAGAGGTTCGTTAATCTCATCCCTGAGTAAAATTGCCGAAGAACCGGAAACTACAACCTGCCTTCCCGGGAAATTATCTACAAGCAATTTTATAGTCAGACCTATATTCTTAACTCTTTGAGCCTCGTCAATTAATATGAGCTTTTTATTAGTTATCAGCTTTGCGAGATTTGTGGTCGTTGTTTCTGAAAGGTAATGGCGAATATCGCTTTCATCGCAATTAAAAAAAATCGATTCACCGGTGTATCTATTCTCAAACTGTCTTAAAAGTGTGGTTTTTCCGGTCTGCCTGGCGCCGGTAATCAGAATACCTTTGCCTTTGAAAAAAAATTTTAATATTTCTTCTTCAAGTATTCTTTTAATCATTTTTATCTCCTGATACGCATATTAATATAATATTTTGCGTATCAATACGCAAATTAATAAAGCATTTTGCGTATTTAGCATATCGAGCCACTATGCTATCAAAATTAAAAACTCGGGAAACAAAAGTCAGATTTACCAGTTTGTGTCGTAAAGAAAATTACATTTTCAGATATCTCAATCCCTCACTCTCGTAGCTGGCAATTTCTTTATCATTTGTAATAAAAATGCATTCTTCACAAATAGACTGCCAAACAAGAAATCTATCAAATGGGTCTTTATGTTTCATCCTTGGAAGCTTATAAAAAGAAGCTGCATCATGTTCTGAAATATTCATGATTTGAAAACCAGAATCTGTTACGAAACAAGGTAATTCATCAGGCTTAATATTATTCAGATTTAATTTACCGATAGAAAACTTCAGGGATATTTCCCAAAACGAAATAATACTTACATATATCTCATTCTCAGGGGCGTCAATAATATTTTGCAACTTGTCAGATAATCTTTTGTCATCAAATAGAATCCACAATAGATAGTGAGTATCAGGCAAATTCTTCATGACAATAAAAATTCCTCATCAGAAATCTTAAAATCATCTGATATTTCGTTATTTAAACAAGCCGCACGGCAGTGCGGCTCTACAGGAAAAAACAAAAACCACAGGACAGATTTATGAATCTGTCCTGCAAAACTATTTCATCAGCATCATTTTCTTAACTGATCTGAATTCTCCGGCTCTCAGTTCGTAAATATATGTACCTGAAGCGAAGCGGGAAGCGTCAAAATTCAGCTCATGGTAGCCGGCGTCCATCTGTCCCTTTGCCAGAGTCGCCACCCTTTCACCAAGCGCGTTATATATTGTAAGATTAACAAAAGCTCTTTCAGGAACACCGAAACGAATTGTTGTTTCAGGGTTGAAGGGGTTGGGGTAATTCTGGGCAAGTTCAAATTCCGCGGGAATGCTGATCTCTTTTACAGTTAGATTTGACACGGAACTGTTAATCGATATCTTTTCACCATCTGAAAGCTGGCGCTCATTTTCACCGCTGATAATACCCAGACTGCCTCCAAAGGCATAAACCTGCACAGGGTAGCTGACTCCCCTCATTTCTATATTGTTTCCGCCCGGCATGAATGTTTCGGCGTAGTTGCCATCAGCGAAACGAATATCAAAAGCTCCTTCGGGGGGAAGAGGAGGCGTCATCCTGCTTTCACCTTCTTTCAGTATATAAAGTTCGGTTCTGCTGCCCGCGGCGTCTTCAAAACGGAGAGTTATCCTCTCTTCAGCATTTTCCTTTGCCGCGGAGGTGTTAAGAGTGCTGTTGATCTGGATTGTGCCGTTTTCCGAAGCTCTTACCCAATATCCTTTTCCAGGCTCAAGTTCGCCGGCAATTACATAACCATTATCAAACTCGAAATATTCCGACATAATTATTCCTGCCGGAACAGAAGAAATGTTTGAAGTAAGAACTGTTGTGTCATTGGTCCCTATCATGTTCCAGCCTGTCTGGACGGCAACATAATCATCGATCTTCTGACCACAGATTTCATTTGTGCCTGAAGCCGGGAATTTTATCCAGTATCCCAGATCATTTCCAAGCATATCAGTCATCTGGTAACTATTCGTAAAATAGAAGGCCTGCGATGTATGTCCCGGAAATATATTATCCAGCGCCATATTCGTTGATTGAAACGGCACAGAAAGAAGATTCCAACCTTCATTCCAGGATATGTCCGCGCATCCCGAAGACATTGATCCGCCGCCGTAATAATAAATTTTTATATCATCGAGATACCAGCCATCTTCCTCAATGTAGCCGTCCGCTTTCAATTCAAAACGGATTTTTATCTGCTCCCCTTCATAACCGGAAAGATCAATTTCCTGAAATGTCCATTCGCTTACCGTTCCATCGAGAACCGGTTCGCCGCTTGTCTGGGCGCCATTGCCGCTTCCCGGAGCGGTAAGGCTTGTCTCCATCGGGGTCCATGTGGATCCGTTATTTGTGCTTATCTCAATCTGGCCGGCGTCCCACTCATCTTCAATATCATATTTAGTCCAGAATGTTAGAACCGCCGAGCTTACACCTGTGAGGTTTACAGGATCCTTCATTGTCAGTTTAACATCACAGTTGCTTGCGTATTCACCACTTTTGCTGTCGGCGTAAGAAACAGGTCCGGAATGATATGTTGTGGTTGTCGCTTCCCATTTCGGGTTAACAGGAGTAGCGGTAATATTCCATAAAACCGTAGGATCATCATAAGAATCCTCAAACATAAATGTCGGGATACCGGGGATAATTTTAACTTCCTGGGTGGTCATGATATCGCCGTCGGAAGAGATAGCGACATCCAGATATATCGGCTCGCCGACAGGAGCCGCGCCGGAAACAATTATTTCAAACTCACCGGCATCTTCAACTACAGACCTGGCCGGGATAGAATCGAGCGCGATTGTGGCTGAATTAATAATGATATATGGTGAAGATGAAGATATTGTCGCTGAAAGGTTATATCCGGCGCCCAATCCTTTATTTTTCAGAACAGGAGAAACAGTCACAGTTTCACCCGGACTGAAATATTCAGGGCTGACAGATAAATTTTCAACTTTTATAAACTCTCCCGCGGCCCAGGTAATATATTGCTGCGGCCACAGGTTTTCTTCGGCGAGGGGAAATATCCTGTCCTGCGAGGGCCAGAAACCATCGCTCCAGCTTCCTACTTCTATAGTAACTGTCAGAGCTTTTTCTTTAGCTGTCTGCTCACCATAATACCAGTCATCGGCATCGCCGTTAACTTCATAAAGAATAGCTCCGGCTGTGCCCCATTCATAACCATTAAACTGGGTCATTTCAGAAGCATACTCCCTGAAAGCGAGTGAGTCGGGGGTTTCTTCATTGATATAACCCCAGGGGATAATACAAAGATTGCTGTATGTATGGAAATTAATTCCGGTTTTAAATGGTCTGGATTCCGAGAATATTCTTACAACATCTGTAGCCGGTTCACTAAAAGCGGCTGCTCCGCGGTAGGTTTCATCACCCGGATCGGGGCTTGAGCCATTGTTATCATATCCCCACATATATCCCCAGTTCCTGTTGAGGTCAACTCCGTAGGTGCCATTGCCATTATTTCTGCGGTTCTTTCTCCACATCCCGCCGCCGCCGGGGTCGTTCTGTCGGTTATATTCATACCCGTCCACATTAAAAACAGGCATAAAATATATTTCACGGTTATTAACAAGATAAGTCGCTTCGGCGTCAGTTCCATAGTTTTCCAGCAGCCAGAACATATAATACATTACAGACATCATCGCGGCCGGCTCCCTCGCGTGAATCAGAGAGTTAATAAAAACTTCAGGTTCATCTTCATCTATATCAGGATTATCGGATATCTTAACCACATACATTTCCCTTCCTTCGAGTGTCTGGCCAATCGAATATTTTGTTGTAATCAGGTCAGGAAAATCATTTTTCATGTTATCCAGTTCAGTATAAACTTCTTCAGCAGTATAATAACCACCCATGGAACCATAACCAAATCCCTCTATATTGTCCCGGTTCTTAGCCCTGCTTCTGAAATAATCTTTTTCGGTTTGTGTTAGTTCAGGCAATGACTGGTAGTATTCACTCCAATCATCAATGAGAGTTTCAAATTTCAGTGAAGTTTGCCGCAATAATTCATATTCGGAATCACTCAGGAAAAGATATATCGAGCCGTCTCTGTCAATCGCGGCCTCTTCAACAGCTATTCCGTTGGCGGCGAGCAGCTTTAACGCTTCCGGCTGATCTTTAACTATTTTTATTTGTTTGTGGTTTTCCGCGAATGTCAATGCTGAAAAAACAAGTAAAATTAAAACTATTAAATAATTTCTCATCAGGCTTTCCTTATTGTTGTGAAATATTTCTGCGATACGTTATTTCAAAAATCGGGTATAAATTTAATCTTATAAAGATAGCTCTTTTAATCGCCAATATAAAGTGAATAAATTTCACCGCACATGGCATCAACCCCAAACTCATTTTCAGCTTTTTTTCTCGCTTTTAATGACATCGCCTCCCACTTTTCCCTGTCGTCAATAATATTCAGGATCATTTCGGCAGCCCCGGCTTCATCGGGCGGGTCATAGAGCATGCCGGTTTTTCCATGTTCTACGGCGTCCCGGTTGCCCGTAACATTACTCGCTACCGCGGGCAAACCGTAACTCATAGCTTCAAGAAGAGAAAGAGGCAGGGCCTCCCACCGGGATGTAATCAGAAAAAGTGAAGAAGCGAGATAATAATCATTTAACTCATAAACTATACCGCAAAAATCAATTTTATGAGCTATCTCCAATCGCAGCGAAAGTTTTTCGGCATCATGTTTATCCGGGCCGTCTCCCGCTATCACCAGCCGTAAATTCCGTTCACTTTTTTCCAGAACTCTCTTGAATATTCTTATTGCCGAAAGGGAATTTTTCGCGTAATCGAACCTGCTGATATGTATAAGTCTGAAAGGACGCCGTAAAAAATTATCCCGGCTTATCACCTCCTCAGGGATATGCACCCCGTTCAGAATAAGTCTGATTTTTTCTGGCGGGGCAATAAGGTGATCGAGCAATATATTTTTTTCATTTCCCGAAACAGCTATGATATGTCTTGTGAAAACTCCCATCAGCCGTTCAAGAATCACATATAATTTTTTCTGAAATTCGGAATATTGCCCGACATGAAACCCATGAAAAGTGTGTATGCATCTTCTTCGGGTAAAAATAGCCGCGGGCCTGCTGTATATGCCCGCCCCCTTGCCATGCGAGTGAATTATATCAATGTCATTATCTGAAATAAACCCAAAGAGCCTTATTAATGCGGCAGGAGTAAATTTTCTGTGGGGAAGAAGAAAAAATCTTTTTTCGGGAATGAACTCCGAGTATCTTTCCCTGTATGGCTTATCATCAGGGCAGGCAATAAAAAACTCAATTTTTTCATGAAGATTTTCTATGATCCTATAGACATGTTCCGGACCACCTCCAATATCCGCCCTCGCTGTTATAAGAAGTATTTTAAGTTTATTCTGCTTCATTCCTTTATCCCCTCCCCGGCCAGTTTTCTGTTGATAAAATAAACAGCCCCCGAATAAAGAAGGCCGATAATCATCATTGAAAAGGCTATGCCCGAAATTCCCCATATACGAATTAAAATAAAATTCAAGATAACCGCTGATATGCCAAAAATGATTTTCGGAGCCAGATAAACTTTTGGCCTGTTAAGCGCCAGACCAAGCATCGTCATCGATTGTCCGAGATAAAAAAGCCCGGTCCCGATACATAAAACAGGCAAGAGATACCAGTATGTTGTGAATGATTCCGAACTAAGCAGTGTAATGATCTCAGCGCCAAAAAACCATGTAAAAAGAGCGGCAAAAATGAGCAGGGATAAAACGATAACTATCAGCAGATTTATATACCTGTGTCCCTGTTCTACACTTCGCCCCTCCCCCGGTTCAGAAAAATTCCTGAATATCATAGGCATCATAAATTCATTCAGGTATACACTTGGAAAAGCCAGCAGAGCATTGGTTACATTCATCATTAACGCGTATATTCCAACATCTGAGTTGCTCAGGTATTCCGCTATTATCCATTTTTCCCCGTTTATCTGAAGCCATCCCGCCAGTCCCCAGATAACAAAAGGCCATGAAAAGCCAAAAATTTTATTTTTTATCTCCCTTCCTTTTTCTCCTTCGGGAATTATTCGGAACCATGATTCACATTTGAGATATTTCAGAATCACCAGGTATTTCATTCCCCCGAAAAAGAATGAAATCGCCCCATAAACAAAAAGAATTATTTCCAGACTGAAATATGATGTGCTGATAACAGCAGCCAGAAACAATACAAAAACCAGTTTTTCAAGCGCCTGAAGAATACTGTTGTTTTTTCTTTTTCTTAACAGATTCAGGAAATTATTGAAGTACATGCTGAATTTAAGTCCGACAACAAAAAAACCTGCTGACAGAAAAACCAGCAGCGCCCCTAATCCGGCTGTATACCATGCCACAATAGATACCAGAACGGCAATTGCCAGAAAAATAATAGCGCCGCTATTGGCAAAACCGATGATAAAGGAATTAAAAACCCCCGCCCCGGGTGAGTTATAATATTCATAAAAAAAGCGGTTGAACGCCTGACTAAGAGGGTCATAGATTGTCATCCCGAGGAAAGCGACAAATGTGAGGGCAAGAGCATAAACACCGTAATCATCGGTTCCGAGGCCGCTCATCAGTTTGACAACTACAATACTCAGGATAAAGAGGATTACCTGTCCGCCAAAAAACCAGAGGGTTTCACCCTCCTTATCAGCTTTCAGTTTTTCCAATACGAAAGAAAAGAGATTCCTGTTAATCAACTGTTCACCCGGGTCTGTTTAAAACAAAAAAAGGCTGACACAGTTTTGGGACTGCCTGTCAGCCTTTTTTCCTAATTCTTTACCTTAGTTGACAAACGCTATCCAGTTGCCTTCAATAGCATTTACCCTGGAATCTCCCCAAGTAGTTACTTCAAGGAGGAAACCTTCGCTGCTTACAGCTTTTGCTTCAATTTTGTAACGGGTAGGATATTTCTGGTCGGTATCAAGCATAGTTGTGCTAAGAACGATTTCAGGTCTTTTTTCAAATGATTTTTTGAAAACGATATCAATTGAAAAACTTCTGAATCCTTCATTTTCATGCAGGCTCCAGCCGGCGCTGTTATAGTCAGCTTTGAATTTTCCACCCTGGATTGTCTGAGCTGTTGCTGTTGATGCAAGCGCAAAAAGTGCGATAACTACCGCAAAAAACATCGCTTTTTTCATAAATTCCTCCGAACTTAATTTAATTTAATGGAAATTTCATTAAGAATACTTATATTTTTCTTAAGCTTGATTCCAATTTTACTTGAAATCTGCTTAATAATCAAATAAAATAATTGTAAAATTTACTGAAATTCTCCAAAGGTAAAAAAAATTACCTTAAAAAGCGCTCATGAAAAATCCTGAAAAAATATCATCAATCATCATTGCCAAAGATGCGGGCGATACGATAGGGGACTGTATTGGCAGTCTGAAAAAATGCACAGATGAAATAATTATTATAGTAGACAAGAGTTCATCCGATAACACCCTGGATGTTGTCAAATCGCAAAATGTAACGTATGAAACCAGGGAATGGATGGGTTACTCGGCGGCGAAAAAATATGCCCTCTCGAAAACATCATTCAATTATATTTTGTGGATCGACGCCGATGAAGTTCTTACAGATGAATTGATCGATGAACTGAATCGAATGAAAGAGAAAGGTTTCAGTTTGCCGGCTTATAAGGTGGCGAGAAGAGCTTTTTTCCTCGGTAAATGGATAAAACACAGCGGATGGTACCCCGGTTATGTTACCCGCCTTTTTGATAAAAGAAAAGCCCGGTTCAGCGATAATGATGTTCATGAACACCTGAGAGTTGATGGTGAAACCGGAAAACTTTTAAATGACATCAATCATTATACCGATCCTGATATACATCATTATTTTACAAAATTTAATTTGTATACAACCCTTGCCGCGAAGGAAATGAGCGGGAAAAAATTTAAATTGTCGGACCTGATCATTCGTCCGGCATTTCTTTTTGTTAAAATGTTTATTTTGCGGCGTGGATTCCTTGATGGCCTGCATGGATTCATTCTGGCAGTTTTTTCAGCCTCTTATGTTTTTACGAAATATTGCAAGCATTGGGAAATAAAAAAAAATAACGAACAAAGTTAATCAATCTTTAACCTCAACCAGGTATGTAAATGACTGTAGGTATAATACCTAATATAAATAAAGAAAATATTCTTGCCGTTGTCGAAGAACTCGCGGTAAAGCTTAATAACCAAAAAATAGAATTTGTTATCAGTAAAGCTCTGCTGAAATTTTGTAAGGATTTTTCTTCTCTGCTTAAAAAAAACGCATTTATGGAACACAGAAAGCTTGCCGAAAATTGTGATATAGTCATATCAATCGGCGGCGACGGCACAATGCTGACCACAGCCTACGAAATATTGGGTTCTGATACCCCGGTCGCGGGAATAAATTTCGGCAAACTGGGATTTCTCGCGGAATTCGGAATCGATGAAATTGATCAGCTTATCATCCAGATATTGAAAGGTGATTATAAAATTGAAGAAAGAATGATTCTTGAGGGCCGTTGTTACGCCGATGAAAAAGTTAAACTAATTGGCATCAATGATATCGTTATCGATAAGGGCCGCTGGCCAAAGATGATTGAGCTTGAGATAAAAATAAATCATGAGTATGTATCTACCTTTTCAGCCGATGGAGTAATTCTCGCGACCCCGACAGGGTCCACCGGGTATTCACTTTCAGCCGGCGGTCCTGTGGTTTCTCCCCAGGCCAACGCGATTACACTCAACCCGATTTCACCCCACATGCTTACTATGCGGCCCCTTATCCTGCCCGATTCAGGAATGATTACAGCTACAGTTGACTCTCTTTACGAAACCGTTCAGGTCAATTGTGACGGCCAGAGAGTTTATTATTTTAAAACTCCCGTTACTCTGGAAATATTTAAAAGTAAAGATTCCATTAAACTCATTCAGACCAGGCATAAAAATTATTTTGAAATTCTGAGGAATAAACTTTTCTGGGGCATGGATGTTCGTCTTCCGGGACTGATGTCGAGAGGTATTAAATGAAAAAAGTATTCCTCTTCTTTCTGATCATAATTTTATTTACCGCGTGTGGCGGGACTATTAAAAATGTCATCTTCGATAAAAAAGCGAGACAGGAAATTCTTTTCGGTCAGGTAACATTTGATAATTTCCGGCAGCCTCTTTTCGAAGATTGGTATAACCGGGAATATTCGGAATATGAACCGGACGCTGAAATTATTTCTCAATTAAAATCTGCCGGCAATCTTCCCGATATCACAATAGTTTTGGGAACCTGGTGCAGTGACAGCAGACGTGAAGTCCCCCGTTTCAAAAAAATCCTGGACCTTTTAAGTTATCCGGCAGAAAACGTTAAAATTTTTGCCGTTAACCGTGATAAAAAAATTGAGAAGAAAGATATTTCCGGACTCAGGATAGAATTTGTTCCGACTTTCATTTTCTATTCCGATGGAAAAGAAACCGGTCGCATTGTGGAAACCCCCTGTGAATCACTCGAAGCGGATATGCTGGAAATTTTCCGGGCTGAATAATAATCCGGCCTCTAAGTCATTATTCATTCATTGGGCAAATCACGACTTTGGTGACAGTAATCTTTACGGCACCGCTTATGACTATTCAACTCTGAAGTCCTCGGTGTCCCATCAGTCTCATTGAAATTTACAACCATCCCCGGCTAAACCCTTACTTTCTATTATAAATTGGTAAGGTTTTGTTTGATCGGGTGGTTTCCTATGCTACTAAGGTTAAAAAATAAAGAATAAGGTTTTTTTTGAGTTTTTTCGTGGGATTTGGTGTTTTGGTGATTTAGTGGCTTTTCTTTCACCTCAATCAACGAAATCAGCGTTTCAAAAAATCTGCGGCTCTCTTGACCTTATTCATTATTCATTATTAATTATTAATTGTTAATTGCATTTTTGCCATTTTGCGTAGAATTTGGCTCCATACGGATTAATCCCCGTAATGCTGTTTTGAGTTTTTACCCGATCATTAGATAATTCCTTAGAACATATCGCCCGTTTGAATAAGGTTAATAAGGTTTAGTTTTGTCGGGTGATTTCCCATGCTACTAAGGTTAAAAAAATCAAAAATATGATTTCATTACATTCTTTTCATTCCTCATTCGTAATTCGTAATTCGTAATTTCTTTTGATGCTTTTCTTCCACCTCAATCAACAAAATCTGCGTAGTCAAAAAATCTGCGGCTCTTTTGACATTATTAATTGTTCATTGTTCATTATTAATTGCATTCTTGCCAGTTTACGGTTAATAAGGTTTAGTTTTGTCGGGTGATTTCCCATGCTACTAAGGTTAAAAAAATTAAAAATATGATTTCATTACATTCTTTTCATTCCTCATTCGTAATTCGTAATTCGTAATTTCTTTTGAGGCTTTTCTTCCACCTCAATCAACGAAATCAGCGTTAAAAAAAACTGCGGCTCTCTTGACCTTATTCATTATTCATTATTAATTATTAATTGTTAATTGTTAATTGCATTTTTACCATTTTGCTTAGAATTTGATTGCTGACGAATTACTCTTACCATGATTTTTTCATTCATTTGATCTCCGTCACGGAATCAACAATAAATAATTTTATTTTAGCCGGGTCACATCAAAATAATGTTACAAGATACCGGATTTTTTTTTATTTTGTTTTGATGAAATAAAATAACAATAAAATCGGATTAACCTCAGGAGGCTCAATGAGACGACTCTTTAATGTTTTGATATTTTCCCTGTTACTTTCAGGAATTGCTTTCGCTCAGAATGGAGCGGTTTCGAAGGGAAACAGCGGATCGATTGAAAGTATACCTATCGCCCAGTTTAATTTTGATAATAACACTGAACGGATGGAAACAACCAGCGGCAGCGATCTTTACGCCTATTTTACATTTGACGATGAATATTTTTATTTTGGATTTTCAGGCAATACACCTTCCGGTCCGGTTACAGATAACGACAGGGTGTACCATATTTATATTGACACAGATCCTCATGAAAATCCGACCGAAGGTACCGGAACCACCGACGGCGAGGCATGGAGATATGATCCCTCCATATCGATAACAGCAAATTATCACTACGCTTTTAAGACTTTTGATAACTCTGAATACAGAAGAGTTTATTCAGATGGCTGGACAAATACCGAAATAACCACTGAAAATTATAAAGATACAGATAACAGCCTTTGGAAAATGAAAATGGAAAGAGCCGACCTCGGTTCACCTGAGCAGATTAATTTTATTGTTTATGTGGAAGAGGATTGGGATGTAGGAAGTATTTGCGGAGGCCTTCCCTCAAACCTTTTCACAAATACCTCGGGCGGCGGCGGATTGACTTTTAATTCGCACTGGAAAAATTATTACCTGCTCAGTGACCTGACACATAATCACACGTTCCATAATGATAACTTCGAATGGATTGTAAGGCTGGGAGCCTCCACCGGTTCAATAAGCGATCAGAATATTTATGCCGGTATGGCGGTTAACGCCACCAACGGATTTGATTCAACGATCGATCTTCCACAGGCTCCTTTACCGCCATCTTCCTATGTACAGGTATATTTTCCTCACACCGACTGGTCAACTGTACTGGGACCAAATTTCAAGAGAGATATTAAAGACCTTATTTCCCTTAATGAAACGACCTCGTTATGGAATTTTAAGGTTAATACCGACCAGACAAACTCAGATATAACTCTGACCCTCGATGAATTCGATTATGTACCCTCAAATTACGATATCCTGCTGATTGACCTTGAAAATGATTCAACCCATAATGTCAGGAACCAGGGGACATACACCTATAACAGCGGAAGCCGTTCGGTTGAGAGGGCATTCAGATTAAAGGTAGGCGTAACCCTCACATCACCCACAATCAGTTTAAGTTCAGACAGTCTGAATTTCGGCACGGTAAAAACCAATGAAGATTCAACGCTTACTCTGGAAATCACAAATACAGGTGATTCAACCCTTGTGATCAGCAATATAGTATCAAGCCACGCGGTATTTACATTTACCGGCGGCACGACACATAATATTGCGAAAGACAGTATTTTAAGCGTGGATGTAACATTTGATCCTGTTGCTTCGGGCAGTTATGATGAAACGCTTACCATATCGAGCAACGATCCCAATAACAGTTCGGCGGTTGTAAAACTTGCCGGAACCGCCCAGCAGCTTGTTCCCGGAATATCGGCAGGCAGCACAAGCCTCAACTATGGTACTGTAAAGGTGGATTACGATTCATCCATAACAGTGCAGGTTTATAATACCGGTGATACAACACTGACCGTATCAAATGTTACAACAACAAATAGTGTCTTCTCAATTACAAGCGCGACTAACTTCCGTGTGTTTGTAAATGACTCCTCAGCCCTCACCATAAAATTTAATCCGCAGGCGGTAACTACCTATACCGATTCGGTCGAACTGGTTAGTGACGCCCCGGGACAATTTTTTATAGCTGTCCAGGGTACAGGCTCAGGCGCCGAAATAAGTAAATCTGTTTCTGCCGGCTGGACAATGTTCTCAGTGCCTGTTACTCCCGATAATCCGGCAACAAGTCAGGTCATCGGAGATGATATTCTCTCCTATATACTCTATACATATAATCCCGGAGGAGGTTACACAGGTGAGGATACAATTGAACTTGGTCACGGATACTGGCTGGGATTGGAAGAAGCCGCCTCAATAGATGTATCAGGGACCCCCTCGGTCGATTCAGTAACTTTTGCGTTGCAGGCCGGTTCCAATATGATCGCGACACCTTACGTCAGACAATATGAAAAATCTGTCATTTATTTCAGGAAAGATGCCGAAATAAAGAGTATCTCTGAGGCCGCTTCAGCAGGATGGGTTCAGAACGTGCTTTATAATTACAGGCAGTCCGATTCCAGTTATGTTTCTTCCGATACTCTCTCGCAATGGGCAGGTTACTGGATACCGGCGCTTACAACAGGCGTTTCCACTATTTTTTATCATGATTCAACAACCGGCAGCCCGATTGAAAAATCGAACTTCGATCAGATTGATGAAAACAACTGGTACGCGACAATAAACGCCCTGGCAAACGGAGCTAAAGATATTCTGCTGAGTTTTGGCGTTTCGGAAGATGCCACAGATGGATTTGATCCTGTATTTGATTTTGTCAAACCTCCTCTTTCACCAGCGCCGAATGCTCTGGAAACTTATTTCAGCCAGACTTCATGGTCACAGTATTTTTCAAAATTCGCCAGCGATATCAAATCACCCTTTGAAGGTGGTGAATTTGGCAAAAACTGGTCATTCAATGTTTCATCAAGAATGTCGGGTCAGGTTATTCTGAACTGGGATAATATTCTTGAACAAATTCCTGAAGAAATAAGAACAAAATATCGCTTTGTTCTCAATGGTCCGGGAATAGGCGCGGTTCCACTGAATATGCTCGAAACATTCAGCCACCAGTTCAACGCTGAATCGGGAGTTATTTATACCTTCTCTATTAACTCTGTCTCCACAGATGTTGAAGATGATGGCATTGAAGAGATCAATTATGAACTGGAACAAAATTACCCCAACCCGTTCAACCCCGAAACTACAATCCGGTTTTCAATTCCCGAAGCCGGACAGGTTAAACTGATTGTATTCAACAGCCTCGGTGAAGAAATCGTCACTCTCGTTGATGGTCAGATGCAGAGAGGTAAATTCAGCGTTAAATGGAATGGCCGCAATAATGCCGGTCAGGAAGTATCAAGCGGTGTTTATCTTTACAAAATCACTTCGGGAGATTTCATTCAGACAAGAAAAATGATATTAATGCGATAAATATTTGCGGGACAGGCTTTGATTTATAAGCCTGTCCTCTTTTTTCTTTTCAAACCATTTCCTGAAAAATCACAATTTGACCCTCCCTGTTTACAAAAATCTTGACAAGCAGTCTTATATATAATAAATTTGCACAACGTTAAGTTGTCTTTATGTTCTTAAATATATATCAGTTTTATCCAGAAAGGCTGAGGGATCAGGCCCTTTGAAGCCTTGGCAACCTTCCCCGCGACGGGGAAAGGTGCTAATTCCTGCCCACGACTTATGTTGCGGGAAAGATAAAAGAAAGTTTAAAAACCTCTTCGGTATCTTCCCGGAGAGGTTTTTTTTTGCAATTTTTTCAGGAGTTAACATGCTGAATAACTACCGCTTTGAAACACTTCAGCTTCACGCGGGTCAGGAGATTGATCCGACCACAAAATCGCGGGCTGTGCCTATATACCAGACTTCATCATATCTCTTCGATAACGCGGACCATGCCGCCGAACTTTTTGATCTGAAAAAATTCGGGAATATCTACACCCGGATAATGAACCCGACAACTGATGTTTTCGAAAAACGGATTGCCGCTCTTGAGGGAGGAATCGCGGCCCTCGCTGTTTCATCCGGCCAGGCGGCTGAGACTCTCGCTGTTACCACACTCGCGCAGGCAGGTGAGAATATTGTTTCAACCAGCTACCTCTACGGCGGCACATACAATTTGTTTAAGGTCACTTTGCCCCGCCTCGGAATAAATGTAAAATTTGTCAGCAGCGACGATCCGGCAGATTTTGAAGCTGTTATTGATGATAAAACAAAAGCTCTTTATATTGAAACGATCGGCAACCCGCGCCTGAATGTCCCCGATATAAAAGCTTTCGCAGAAGTCGCGCACAAAAACGGAATACCACTGGTAGTTGATAATACCTTCGGCGCGGCCGGTTTTCTCGCCTCGCCAATCAGACATGGAGCTGATATAGTAGTAGCTTCTGCTACAAAATGGATAGGCGGCCACGGCACTACAATCGGGGGTGTGATTGTTGATTCGGGCAACTTTGACTGGGGCAGCGGAAAATTCCCCATCTTTACAGAACCAAGCCCCGGTTATCATGACATAAGGTTTAATGAACTATTTGGTAAAAAATCTCCATTCGGCAATATAGCATTTATTACCAGGGCAAGGGTGGAAGGATTAAGAGACCTCGGGCCCTGCCAGAGCCCCTTTAATTCATTTCTTCTTCTGCAGGGACTTGAAACTCTTTCGCTGCGTGTCGAAAGACATTCTCAAAACGCGCTGAGATTAGCGGAATGGCTGAACGACCATAAAAATATAACCCGGGTAAATTATCCCGGACTTAAGGAACATCCTTTCCATGAAGCGGCAAAAAAATATCTGAATCACGAAATGTTTGGCTCAATGATTTCATTTGGAATAAAAGGGGGCCTCGAAGCTGGAAAATCATTTGTAAACAATGTAAATTTGGCCAGTCTTCTCGCGAATGTTGGAGATGCTAAAACCCTGGTCATTCACCCGGCTTCAACAACACACCGGCAGCTTTCAACCAAAGAAAGAATTTCCGCCGGTGTCGGGGATGATATGATCCGCTGTTCTGTCGGCATTGAACATATAGATGATATAATAGCTGATTTTGACCAGGCCCTGAACAAATTATGAAATCGATGGAATATTATGGAAGTTAAAACTTTATTTGCCGGTTTTTATTCAGAAAATTCTTATGCCACAGAAGCGGGTGATTCCTTACAAAATATTACTCTGGCCTTTCAGACCTACGGCTCGCTGAACAAAAACAAAGACAATGTAATTCTGATCTGCCACGCGCTGACCGGCAACGCCCATGCCGCGGGCATTTTGCCTGAATCGGAACTTGAAAATGGCAACGGCAGTGAATGCCTGATGAAATATAACAAAATGTTTATGGGCAAACCGGGCTGGTGGGATCCTCTTATTGGTCCGGGTAAAACCTTTGATACAGACAAATATTTTGTGATATGCATAAATATACCGGGGAGCTGTTACGGCTCCGCCGGTCCCGCGGAAATAAATAAAGATACCGGTGAAAAATACGGGATAGAGTTTCCACTCCTTACCGTCCGCGATGTTGTAAGACTGCAAAAGGAACTGCTCGATTTCCTTGGTATAACCAGGATTCAAATTGCCGCTGGTGGTTCACTCGGTGGAATGCAGGTCCTTGAAATGGCGATAATGTTTCCCGAATTTATTGACACCATTATCCCTGTTGCCACCTCCGCCGGGCATTCCGACTGGGCTGTCGGATTAAACTCTGTTCAGCGTCAGGCAATAATGGCTGATCCGGAATGGAAAAATGGCAATTACAAAAAGCAGCCTGAAAATGGCATTTCCATTGCCCGGCAGGTTGCCATGATCTCCTACAGGTCGGCGCCATCTTTTGAAAGGAAGTTTGGAAGAGAATTAAAAAAAGAAAACTTTTACAGCTTCGACCGCAAATACCAGGCTGAGAATTATCTTGAATACCAGGGTAAAAAACTTTGCGACCGCTTTGACGCCAACACATATCTTTATCTCTCCCATATGATGGATATGCATGATGTTGGGAAAAACCGGGGCGGAATTGACAAAGCGCTGGGAAAAATTAAAAGCAGGTCATTGGTTATCGGCATCTCCAGCGATATACTTTATCCCCCTGAAGAGCAGAAAAAAATAAATTCTTTAATCCCCGGATCAAAATACGCCGAAATTAATTCAATACATGGACACGACGCGTTCCTTATTGAATATGACCAGATGGAGGAGATAATAAAATCCTTTATTGAAGGATAAAAATTCCTGACGGTTTTATTTTTCATGGAGTAAGGAGTTCCGATATTTGGAAAGCTACTGAAGGGATAATTGATAATAAAAAAATTACCCGGTTTTTCAGGCTATATTCCTTAATATCAGAACTCCTGACCTCTCGCAAAATGAAATCGCGGAAATTTTGGAAAATACTCTAAAAGGTTGTTATCCATCTATTACGTGACAAGACCCTTATTTAACCATAAATGATGTGTTGAAAATTTAAAATTCTATTAATCTGGGTTTATCAGGGATGTCTAAAGGTATTTGATTATCCGGGGTGGTTTGTGAATCCTCTACAAGGATTTTGTCTTATGGTATTAACAATTCTCTACAATAATTACTGCCTCTACAAGGCAATGCACTTAAAAGAACCTTGTATAGGTTCCAATTAGTGCGGAACGTCCCAATGGGGTAGAAAACGATAGACAATCTGGTAAACATCTCTGTAGGAGATGCATAAAATGGCGTTCAAATTATAATATTTTTAAAAATAATACAATTCCAATATATTGGTTCTAAACATTATTCGACAAGATAAAGAAAGACTCGTCAAAGTTGTTTTCTTGTCAGATTTTCTTCGTTTTTATTTTACGAATGAAATCATGTAAGCTATTGTTTTTATTATCGGAATCAGGAGTTCTTAATCTTCATAAACCGGTATAGCCAGAGTGAGAGAGTAAAACCCGAAGTCTCAATTTTTTAATTTGGATATGCTTTGTGGAAGCAGGATTATTGTAGAAAAAGAATCAACCAAACTTTTCGATTCCCGGAGGGTATCAACAAAACACTAAACAGAAAATTAAATCTTGCCATTTTATGCAGAATCTGATTGCTTACGTATTATTCCTGTTCAATTCACAAATTCAGTCAGATTTATTTTGCTGCTGCTTTTTTCGCTGCTTTTTACGATTCTCATATTTCCTTCAAAATATTCCAGCCCGTTTTTTTCATCTTTAACCAGCCTCGCAGTATCCTGGACAATAATTGTTCTGCCATCTTTTGTTTTTACAGGAAATTCAAATTCGTGAATAATTTCTTTTTCCAGCAAAATCCGGCAGAACTCTTCCCGATCCTCCGGATTTATATACATTTTAGAAACATTGCTTGACAAAAGAGCTTTTTTCGATTTAAAACCCAGTATCTTTACAAGAGCGTCATTGGCTTCAAGAATTTTACCACTGGCGGTTGTTCGGTAAAGGCCAATAGGTAATTCTTCAAACAGAGTGCGGAATTTTATTTCACTTTTTTTCAGCGCCTCTTCATTACTCTTTCTTTCCAAAGCATTAATGAATATTTCGCTGACGATAGATAATGAATTTATTGTATCTTCCGACCACTTTTTTTCTTTGACCAGGGACTCAAGAATGATAAATCTTGAAGTCTGGCCGAGAAATTTTACAGGCAATACGAGAACTGACTGCAGCTCATGCATTTTGGCAAATAACAGTTCATCCTCGCCATCTTCAGGAATTTCACTCAGACTGTTAACTTTATAGATTTCTCTATCCATAATACCTGAAATAAACCGGGAAAGATAATTGCCCCCCGTTTCAGAAATTAATTTTTCGATAGATTTAACATCCTCATCGTGCCATTCAATAAGCTCCCTTATCTTCCCTATCCCCTGGGTATATTCAAATGTATAGGCTCTTTCAATATCTTTAAACTCACTTATCCATCTCAGGGCCGATTTAATCTCATCCTCAATATCACTGCTGTTAATATTAATCATTCGTGATGAAATACCCGCGACAAGTTCGTTAAATTCCGCTTTCTGTTTTAACTTCTCCTGCGCCCTTTTTCGTTCAACTGTTTCAAGCTGTAATTTATTATTAGATTTAATAAATTTTTCTGTCCTGCGTAAAACCCGGTTTTCAAGTTCCTCATTTATCTGTTTCAGATTAACCTGGGTATCCCTGTAACCAAGAAGAATATTGGTAAAAATAAGAGAGAACAAAATAAATGTAAAAACAATCATTATTCGCGTAAATACTTCGGGAGCGGGAATAGCGAAAAGAAATGTATCCCAGAAAGAAAGATCATAAAAGAATAAATAATCAATAAGGGAATCAAAGAGCCATACTCCCGCGGAAATGGAAGCGGTAACCACTAAAATTCTTGTTTCATATTTGAGATTTAACCACCAAAGGGTTATAGCGGAGGAGTTTTTGTCTGCGTGTTCTTGTTCTGAAGATTCTTTAAGTTCTTCGAGGGAATCAAATAATTGTGGTTTGCTCTTTACATCAGTCTTCATATATCCTGAAGTGGTGAGTTTAAATTAATTTCAGTGTACTTTTTATTGCATTGACAACCAAGTTTTAAAATACTATAAAAAAAGCACCAAATCAAGAAAAACCGGTTAACAAAACATTAATAATAATCCTTTTATACCTTTCTTTCACAGTTTTAAGAATATTTCACTTTATAATAATATATTTTCTGATGTTTTTGTTTTTTCTTTCATGTTAAACAAACAGGCAAAGCCAGACGGGACGAGTGATTAGTGAAGAGTAAAAAACATTTCTCTGATTTTTTTAAAACCCGATTCCGATAGCTAACTTATATCCGGTCAATCTTTTAATCCCCTCAATCCTGTGCTGTGCTTTTTACGCGATCATTTGTTAATTCCCCCGGAATTATTACCCTGTTTAAATTAGGTTAAGGTTTTGTTTTGCCAGGTGGTTCCCACGCTACTAAGGTTAACAAAAGAATAAGGTTTTTTGAGCTTTTTTTTGTGGGATTTTGTGTTTTGGTGTTTTTGTGGCTTTTCATCCGGTTAGCGCTGACAATATCTCCCGTATACCGGCTTAATATGCCGGAATGATGGATTCTTCTTCCGAATAACACAAAATATCTTAATATTTACTTCTTTTTCATGATTTTGTCATTTATTTTGCTTGACTCTTAAATTATATAAAAATAAGTTTAACGCATTGGGAATATCATCTGCGAATTATCAATGAATTTATTGACTGACATCTATGAAACCAATTTTATTTTTTGATTTTGAAATAGATTCTAATGCGGGAAAAATTAAGGATATCGGTTGCGTCAGTGGCGATAACAGAAGTTATCATGGCGCTTCTGTTGAAAAGTTTATAAGCATACTAAACCGGTTCAGTTTTATCTGTGGTCATAATATCATTGATCATGATTTCAAATACATTCTAAATGAAAGACCGCCGATAAAAAGTGGTAAATTCTTTTTAATCGATACACTGTATTTATCACCCCTTTTGTTTCCGCAAAAACCTTATCATAAGCTTGTTAAAGATGATAAACTTCTTTCAGATAGTCTCAACAACCCTTTAAACGATTCAAAAAATGCCCGCGAGTTATTTTATGATGAACTAAATAAATTTAACTCTCTCGCTGAGGCGGAAAAACAGATTTACAGGGAATTATTAAAAAACAGCAAATATTTCACCGGTTTTTTCAAATTTCAAAATAGTGATGGCATCCATACCGAAAAGCTCCCGCAAAATATTAAAAATTTGCTTTCTGATGAAATTTGTTCAAACGCTCAAATTGAGCGGTTTATCGCGGATAAACCGGTTGAGCTGGCTTACGCTATCGCGCTGATTCTTACCAGGGACAGGGACTCCGTCACTCCTCCCTGGCTGCTTAAAAGATTCCCCGCTGTTGAAACGATCATACATAAGCTCAGAAATACACCCTGTCTTGAGGGATGTAATTTTTGCCTTAAAAACCTTGATCCTTTCAGAGGTCTGAAGAAATATTTTGGATTCGAAAATTTTCGAAAATTCGAGGGTGAACCTTTGCAGCAGAGAGCTGTCGAAGCCGCCCTCTTCAATAAATCTCTTCTGGTTATTTTCCCGACCGGGGGTGGGAAATCTTTAACCTTTCAACTCCCCGCCCTGATGACAGGAGATAACAACCGGGGCCTTACGGTTGTTATTTCACCATTGCAATCCCTGATGAAAGACCAGGTGGACAAACTTGAAGAAAGCAATATTACCGAAGCTGTTACTATAAACGGGATGCTTGACCCGATTGAAAGAAGCAAGGCTTTTGAAAGAGTTGAAAACGGTTCGGCAAAAATACTTTACATTTCACCCGAATCACTCAGGTCAAAGACGATTGAACGGCTCCTTTTCGGCAGATTTATAAACCGTTTTGTAATTGATGAGGCTCACTGTTTTTCCACTTGGGGACATGACTTCAGGGTCGATTATCTTTATATTGCCGATTTTATAGCGAACCTGCAAAAATTTAAAGATGGCAATAAACAAATTCCCGTATCATGTTTTACCGCGACAGCCCAGCAAAATGTTATTGCCGATATTCAGCGATATTTCAGTGAAAAACTTGATATTTCACTTGAGCTTTTTAAAACAGATGAAAGTCGTAAAAACCTTACATACGAGGTTTTTGAAAATCCCGGCGAAGAAAAAAAATACCAGGAATTAAGAAGGCTCCTCGAGAGCAAAAAATGCGCTTCCATCATTTATGTTTCCCGGACACAGAGGGCAAAAAAAATTGCTGACAGATTATCCCAGGATGGTTTCAGCGCCGCTCCCTATCATGGCAAAATGGATATCAGGGAAAAAAATAAAAATCAGGAGCGGTTTACAAGTGGAGAACTTGATATAATTGTGGCAACCTCGGCGTTCGGAATGGGAGTAGACAAAAAAGATGTGGGAATGGTAATTCACTTTGATATTTCCGATTCCCTCGAAAATTATGTTCAGGAAGCCGGACGCGCCGGAAGAGATCAGAATATCAGCGCCGAATGTTTTATTCTCTTTGATGAAGAGGACCTTAATAAACATTTTATTCTTTTGAACCAGACAAAAATTTCTATAAGTGAAATTCAACAAATCTGGACCGCTGTAAAAAGATTATCAAAAAAACATTCGGTGATAACCGCTTCACCTCTCGAAATAGCGCGTGAAGCCGGCTGGAATGATACTGTGGTTGATATTGAAACAAGAGTTAAAACATCGTTATCGGCCCTCGAAATCGCGGGGCTGCTGAAAAGGAAACAGAACGTTCCGAGAATTTACGCGAGCAGCATCCAGTGTAAAACAGCTAATGAAGCAATTGAAAAAATCAACAATTCTTCTCTTTTCACACAAAAGCAGAAAGAACAGGCGCACAGGATAATTGTAAAACTTATCGCCGGTAAAAGCAGAATCTCAAAAGAAAATGAGATTGCCGAATCGCGGGTAGATTATATCTCAGACCACCTGGGAATTGTTAAAGAAGAAGTAATTAATGTCATCAGACTGATGAGGCAGGCAAAAATTCTCGCTGACAGCATGGATATGACTGCCTATATTGAAAAATCAAAACAGATGCAGGCGCTTATTTCACATTCCGGCCAGATGTGCCGCCTTTCTTCCGATTTGCTGACTCTCTTCAATATTAATGACGACACATATAATCTGAAAGAGCTGAATGAATCCCTCAATGAACTGGGCAATACCCATTCTTCCCCAAGAAAAATAAGGACCATATTAAATTTCTGGAAGGTGAGGAACTGGATAAAAATTCAGTACCAGGATAATATTTCTCATCATTTAAGAATAATATTTAATGAAGAAACAGTAGAGTTAAAGAAAAAGATTGATAAATTGAATTCAATCACCGGCGCAATTATCAATTATTTATATGACAGAAAAAGAATGCAGCATGATACCGGGGATGATGAGCAGATAAGGATAGAATTTTCAATTATTGAACTGCTGAAAATTATAAATGAATCATCCCTTCTATTTGAGAATCCAATCAATATTCAGGATGTTGAAAATTCTCTTTTTTTCCTCAGCAAAATCCGCGGCATAAATATTGAAAGCGGCTTTCTTGTTGTATATAACAGACTTACAATAGAACGGATTGAAAAAAACAACCGGATACTTTACAAGCAGGATGACTATAAACCTTTAGAGAATTTTTACAAAGCGAGGACACAAAAGATTCATATCGTTGGTGAATACGCTAAAAGGATGGTGGAAGATTATGACGCGGCGCTGAAATTTGTTCATGACTACTTCAACCTGGATTACAGCTCATTTCTCAGAAGGTATTTTCGGAACCAAAGCGAAATCCTCGATAAACCAATCACACAGTCAAAATATTATGAAATTTTAGGAGAACTTTCAGAACAGCAGAAAGAAATCATCAATGATAAGGAATCGGAAACTATTGTAGTCGCGGCCGGACCGGGAAGCGGAAAAACAAAACTTCTTGTAAGCAAAATAGCGTCGTTATTATTATTGGAGGATATTAAACATGAACAACTACTTATGCTTACCTTCTCGCGCGCGGCGGCTTCTGAATTCAAAAAAAGAATGCTTAAACTTATTGGCAACGCGGCCCATTATATTGAAATTAAAACTTTTCATTCATGGTGTTTTGATATCACCGGACAGGTCGGGACAATTGAAAAATCAGATCAGATTATTACCGATACCATTAACAAACTTGACAGAAATGAAATTGAAAGATGCAGGGTTACAAAAAGTGTTATTGTTATTGATGAAGCGCAGGACCTCAATGAAGCCGAATATAGGCTGATAGAAAAAATATGTGAAATAAATGATGGAATCAGACTCATCGCGGTAGGTGATGATGATCAGAATATATTTGAATTCAGAGGCGCGAATTCAAAATATATGAGAATGCTGCTAAAAAGAAATAACTCCCGCAAATATGAATTAACCCGCAATTATCGCGGTTGCGAAAACCTCGTGCATTTTTCGAATGTTTTTATAAAAAGAGTGGATAAACGTTTAAAAACTAATGACCTAAAATCGTATAAAAGGGGTAATGGCAGGATAAAAATCTTTAAATATTCTCAAAATAATCTGATTGTGCCCCTGGTCGGGGAAGTTTCTTCCTCAGCTCTTTACGGTTCTGTTTGTATAATGACACATTCAAATGAGGAGGCGCTGATCATCTACGGGTTATTGCGCAAAGAAGAAATACCAGCAAAACTGAACCAGGCGGGTAAAGAATTTCACCTTGCTAATCTCCTGGAAGTCAGGTTTCTTCTGTACAAAATCAACAAAGAATCTGAGGGTCCAAAAATACCAAATGAAAAATGGGCTGAAATAAAAGCTGAAATGAAAACACAATTTGCCCAAAGCGGCAACCTGGATTTAATATTAAATATTATGAAGGAATTTGAGGATACTCATAAGACCAGGTATAAAACTGATCTTCAATATTTTTTGGAAGAGTCTGAAACCAGGGACTTCACCAAAAACGATACAGGCACAATTTTAATTTCAACTATCCATAAAGCAAAAGGTAAAGAATTTGATAATGTCTTTTTGATGCTTCGGGATGATTACGCGATTACTGAGGAAAAAATACGTGAGATTTTTGTCGCCATCACCAGGGCTAAGAAAAATCTTTTTATCTTTACAAACAGCTCTGTAATGGATAATATTACCGCTGAAAACCTTGAAAGAGAGTTTGACAATAATATTTATGATGAACCAGTGGTATTATATATGTCCCTGGGATATGAAGATTTAAACCTGGGTTATTTTGACCTGGTTCAGGACCCGATAAAGGAACTCCATGCCGGCGAACCTCTGACTGTGAAAACAGATTACTGTCTGAACAGTAAACGTGAAAAAATATTACGTTTTTCAAAGAAGTTTCAAAAAACAATTGAAGAAAAACGATCAAAGGGATATGAAATAACCTCCGCTTTCATAAAATTCATTGTCCTGTGGAAGAACAAAGAGATGGAAAATGAAATTAGAATTATCCTGCCGGAATTGACATTTACAAAAAAGACCACTTAAAACCGTATAAAAAAAAGCCGGGCAGTATCAGGAATAAATTCGGCTCATTCCCAATTCTTAAGCTTGTAAAACCAGGACCAAAAGATCTTGTCAAAGCAGCATAATTGTTAGCATAGACTGGCGTAGCCAAAAGTGAAATAACAAGGGGACAAATGAGACATTTGGTTTTTGCCCAATTACATTCCTTATTGATTGTCATTCCGGTTTTTTGCCTCCTTTGCAAAAAGACCGGAATCAAATGCCGAATTTTAATGCTAACTGAGTAATCAGAATCTGGCCAAGCCAGAAACAATGAACCTGTCCGGCGGCTGAGCGGAGTCGAAGCTACCGCCGCTTGTTTCGATCAGCAGCATCGGGCCAACCTCCGGCTGTGTTCATGCCATAAAATGTAAGAATATTATTGTTAAGTTGCCCAAATTTTCCCCAGGCAAAGCTGAGGAAAACACCCTGTTGGGGAAAAGTTCCCTGGCAAAACGGTAAGCGATTTATTCAATAAGAAGTTAAACTCTACGAAAATTGGTAAGAAATTTATCAACAAGTAGAAAGTTTTATTGCCAGGTATAAGTTTCGTAGTTACTCGAGGTGTGTCCTCCCCCGACCTCCGGCAAAAAACGACCGGAGGCCACCCCCTCCGAAGGGGGATATTTGTCAACCAATCCAAATATTTGAAATATCCCCCTTTGGAGGGGGTGGATTCAAAGTGTTTTTCTTTGAAGACGGGGGAGGACTATCCTGGAGCTAACCGATAACTTAACTTTTTCTGACTCCATCAGCTTATGGATTTGGAATCGCGGCCTGATTATCGACAACATGTTATTACCAGGCTTTTTTGACAAACTTTGCTCCCCGGATTATCCTCAACATGTTGGCGTTAGAGTGGTGATAAGAGCCTAATTCCTAATTCCTAATTCCCAATTCCCAATTCCCAATTCCCTTTCCCTGCTTTTATTTCCTGAAATGTATCTCCTCCCTCAGTTTTTCGATTCGGGATTCGGCAAATTCCCTCAGTATCGGGTTTGGGTCTTCGGCATCCCTGAGGAATTTCTGATAATAAATTTTCGGCACAAGCCGGTCGGCGTAGTAACGGTCGTAAACCGAACCGAGGTAAAAATAAAGGTCCTTCTTCGAAGGGCGGAATTTCAGCGCCTTGCGGTAAGCGATAATAGATTCACGGTACTCATTCAACATTTCATAAGCGGAACCAAGATGAATATATGCCGTAGCTATAAAATCGGGATACATATTTTCTATAGCCTTCTCGAGAGTTTCCGCCGCAAGCTCCGTTTCACCTTTTTCTTTCTGCAGAATCCCGATATATAAAAGAGTCAGGGGATCATTTGCCCCCTTTTTATCAGCTATGGTAAAAGCTTCCATTGCCTCTTTGAATTTCAGGTTTTTGATATCATTCCCCCTGCTGTTATTTGGCTGTGAAGCGCCGATATAATAATAGGAAAGGCCCAGTTTCTGAAAATTTGCCGCGCTGCTGTCACCCAGGGCGATAAGTTCTCCGTAATTAAGAGCTGCCGCGTCAAAATTATCAATCTTCAGCGCCGCTTCCGATAGTGTTCGAAGCAATTGGATATGCTTAAAATTCAGTACTTTTGCCTCACTCAGGATATCATAAGAATCCTCAAACCGCTCAAGTTTATAATATATTCTACCGAGCTGTATCATCGCGTTAAGGTCTTTGGGATTTATATCGAGAGCTTTTTTATAGCAGGCTATCGAGCTGTCAGGCTGATCGAGACTAAAATAGCAGTAGCCCTTCTGTCGTCTGTAATATGAACTTGTGCTGTCCATGCCGCAAAGCCGGTCATAAATCCGCAGCGCCTCACCGTAACTCTTCCGCTCCATCATAAGTTTGCCCAGCTCAATTGAGGCATAAATATTTTCCGGATTAGAGGATACTATCTGATGAAGAATATTTCCCGCTTCAATATTCATTCCTTCCACCCCGAGACATTCAGCGAGCGCCATCATATATTCCTCTTCACCGGGCAGTTCGGAATTAATTTCCCTCAGCAAAGGTATCGCGTTATTATGTTTAAACAATCTCATATAGGAATAAGCAAGTTCTTTTTTCTCACGGATATTCAGAGAATCTGTTTTTAGTTTCGCTTCCAGCAATTTAATAACTTCAGAATATTTCCCCGACTGAAACAACGCGGAACTGTTTCCATCATTTATCCCCGCGGATAATGTGAAATTAACAATGACCATCAACAATATTACTATTCTTTTTATCATCTTATTCCTTTTTTTATTAAAGAATATCAACCCGGCAAAAAGTTGCCTCCCTTTTTCGATTTCGATCATACTGTCCGAATCCGATCATGTTATACAATTCAACAGTACATTTTTATCCCAAATTGCGGGAAATATTCTGGCAGGATAATTGGATTAAGAAAATAAAAAAGAAAAAAGGTTATGGACAGAGAAATTTCACAGGATTATCTGAAAAAAGAAAGAGTAAAAAAAACACTCATCTATTCTTTTGCCGCGGCGGCAATAATTATTTTGGTTATAATCATCAATAACCTGCTGACACCCTCCCTCGACAAAAAAAGAATCCGTACGTATAAAGCGGAATATGGCCCGGTGGAATCGGTACTGAATGGGTCTGGCAAAATTATTCCGGGAAAAGAGCAGATTATTATTTCCCCTGTCAATTCGAGAATTCTCTCTGTAAACTGCCTGTCGGGGGAAAAGATACCTGAAGGCAAATCACTGGTTACACTTGAACGGGAACAGATACTTAACCAGGCGGAAAAAGTTAAGAATGAAACGGAAATAATGGAAAATGAGCTGACCAGACTCAGATTAAAAATGGAGAGGGAACTTGGTGAACTGAATTCGGAACTTGAGATAAAACAGCTTCAGATAAAATATCTCGAATCTGTCTTTGAAAGAGAAAAAAAGCTTTTCGATATTGGCGCTTCCGCCAAAACCAGCCTCGATCAGTCGGAGCTTAATAAAAAAATCGCGGCGAGAGAACTTGAGCTTCTCGAAAGACAGATCGGGAACAGAAAAAAAGTTCTTGAAGCTGAATTAAGAGAAAAGGAACTGCTGCTGCTTATCAAAAAACGGGAAGCGGGAGAACTTTCAAATTCGGTGGAATTATCCCTGGTTAAAGCGGAATTCGGCGGTGTGATTACCTGGGTTAAAAATGAAACAGGAGCGAACGTCAACAAGGGTGAAATTATCGCGAGAATCGCTGATCTGAATAATTTCAGAGTGGAAGGGAAAATATCCGATATGCACGCGGGCAAACTTGAAAAGGGACTTCCGGTGAGAATAAGAATCAACAGAAAAGATATATATGGAGAAATAGAGAGTATTAGTCCTGAAATAAATGAAAGCCTTGTCAGCTTTAATGTCAGGCTGAATAATCCTTCCGAAAAGATTTTAAGGCCGAATCAGCAGGCTGAACTTTTTGTAATAATTGATAAAAAAGAAAAGGCGCTCAGAGTAAAAAACGGCCCCTTCTTCACCGGCCTTTCTGATCAGCAAATTTATGTAATGGAAGAAAACAGCGCGGTCAGGAAAAATATAGGCTTCGGTATTTCAAATTTCGACTGGATTGAACTGACCGGGGATATAAAAGCGGGAGATGTGGTCATTATCTCGAACATGGAAAAATATTATCATATGGAAAAAATTGAAATAAATTAACGGAGCAAAAATGATAGTTCTTGAAAATGTACAGAAAGTATATCGGACAAAAACAGTGGAAACACTCGCTCTTCAGGATATCAACCTGAATATCGGGAAAGGTGAGTTCATATCAATTATGGGCCCATCGGGAAGCGGGAAAAGCACCTTGCTCAATATTATGGGTCTTCTCGATGAACCGAGCGAGGGGAAAGTAAGCCTGGATGGTCAGGAGACCATAGGATTCAGGGATAAAAACCTGGCGAAATTCCGCAATCAGAAAATAGGTTTTGTATTTCAGAGCTACCACCTGATTAATGATCTGCCGGTTGTTGATAATGTGGAAATTCCTCTTCTCTACAGGAACGGACTTTCGGGCAGGGAGAGGAAAAAACTGGCTCTCGAAGCTCTGGAAAGAGTCGGGCTGAGCGCTCGTACCGAACATTTCCCCAACCAGCTTTCGGGGGGACAAATGCAGCGTGTGGCGATCGCCCGCGCGATAGTGGGAAAACCTGAGCTTATTCTTGCCGACGAACCCACCGGAAACCTCGATAGTGTAATGGGATCAGAAATTCTCGACATACTCATTGAACTTAACAAAGAAAGGAAAACAACAATTGTTATGGTAACCCATGATGAACATCTTGCTGAGAAATCGGAAAAAATCATCCGGCTTTTCGACGGATCCCAGGTTAACTAAGGAGGAATTATGCTGAGCAATTACTTTAAAATAGCTTTCAAAGTGTTAAAAAGAAGAAAGTTTTTTACAATCATTAGTTTATTCGGTATCAGTTTCACCATTACTATTTTAATGGTCGCCGCCGCGATAGTCGATCACCAGTTGAATCCTGTAGGAACCGAGATAAAAAGTGACCGAATGGTATCTCTCCATTTCCTTATAGCTACAGATTCAACAAATTCAATGACATGGTCAAGCCATCCCGGTTATTCCTATGCGAACAAATTTGTTAAAACATTAAAAACTCCCGAAATGGTAACTGTCTATTCCCACCGGAATAAATATGTCACCTACCTGAATGGTAAAAAGTTAAAATTCAGTTATAAGTTTACCGATTCGGAATACTGGAAAGTCTTTGATTTTGTTTTTATTGATGGAAAACCATATAACAAACCGGAAGAAGAAAGAGGGGCTAAATTAGCGGTTATTTCTGAAAAAACAGCGCTGGATTATTTTGGCTCAACAAAAGTCGCAGGCAAATCTATCGAGGTTGATGGCACCAATTACACTGTCACCGGTGTGGTGGAAAATGTTTCGGCTCTTAATTCGGCGACAAATTCCGATATATGGATTCCCGCGACAAGTTCTTCAGCGGTATCGCAAAGTAAATTTTTCGGAAACTTTAACGCGACCGCTCTCTTATTTGACCGGAATGACGAGCCGGCAGTTCAGAAGGAGTATCACAAACATATGTTCGAGGCTATTCCCGATTTGCCGCAGAAATCAAAACTTTCAATAATTAAATCCAAACTTGAAACACGTGAGGATTTTCTGGCAAGAAAATTTTTCGGGACAGATTTTGACAATGACTATTTCAGCACAAAATCAGCAGAATATATTGACAGCCCCGGCATCAGTAAAACCACCCTGATGTTCGGAAGCATAGTCGGCTTGATGGTGCTCTTTATGGTGCTTCCTTCAATAAATCTTATAAATATTAATTTGAGCAGGATTATAGAAAGGTCCTCTGAAATTGGCGTCAGGAAAGCGTTCGGCGCTTCCAGGTGGGTGCTTGTAGGCCAGTTTATCACCGAGAATCTTATACTCACCTTTATTGGCGGTATGCTGGGATTATTTCTGACAGGTTTCGCGATTGAACTAATAAACAGCAGCGGATTTATTGAAAAAGCGAATATTTCAATAAACTACCGGATTTTCATAATTTCGATAATAATAAGCGGATTTTTCGGACTTATGTCGGGAGCGTGGCCCGCATTTAAAATGGCCCGTTTACATCCTGTTGAAGCAATAAGAGGAGGTGTCCAGTGATTAAACATCTGATAAAACTTATATGGAATCGCAAAAAAAGCACAATGTTATTGATGGTTGAAGTATTTCTCTCTTTCCTGGTTATATTCGCCATTTCTACGGCGGTTTTTTCTGAGCTTTCCAATTATAATGATCCAAAAGGATTTAATCATAAAAACCTGTGGATAGTCCAGTATCAATGGGAACCTGATTCACTTCAAATGGCAAAAGAAAAAATCAGGCAGATAGAACTTAGTCTTAAAAACTTCAGCGAAATTGAAAACTTTACCTTTACCCCCTCATATAACACTCCTTATACACAGTCGGCAATGACTACAGGGATTGATAAAGATGACGGCACCAGAATTAACTTTAATGTTTTTAATACCGATGACAGTTTTTTAGATGTAACCGAAATTAAACTGACAGAAGGAAGATGGTTTAATAAAAGTGATGACGCGGAAAGTGATGTGGCAAATATCATTGTAAACAAAACTTTCGCGCAAAAATATTTTGGCGATAAACCCGCGGCCGGCGAATATATTTCGGAAGGCAAAGGGAAAAGAAAATGTATCGGGGTGGTTGAAAGTTATAAATACCAGGGGGAATTTTCTGAAAACAGACCGGCGATGTTTTACAGGCAAACTATTGCCGATATTGATGATGACTATAAGCCGGATTATATACTTCTCCGTGTAAAACCGGGAACTCCTCCCGAATTTGAAGAAAAAATAGTGCAACATATCAGTTCGTTAACAAAAGGCTGGCTTGTTAACCTGAGGAGAACCGAAGAAACCCGTGAAGTATATATTGAGGATAAACTATTCTCGATGGCTGTGCCCGCGTTTATCGGTGGATTCCTGATTATCAATGTCGCGCTTGGCCTGATGGGAGTCCTGTGGTACAGTATAAACCGGAGGAAACCTGAAATCGGTTTACGGAAGGCTTCCGGAGCTTCAGGCGCTAAAATAACCGGACAAATAATAGCCGAGGCAATAATCCTTGGAACATTTTCCATCGCGGGAGGAGTATTCCTCGCTTTTCAGGCTCCTCTTCTTGAGCTTTTTAACATCAGTACAGTTATTTTTACCGCCGGTATAATAGCGGCGGCAATATTTTTGTACCTTATTATTTCGTTCTGCGCTTTTTATCCCGGAATACTCGCTGCGAGAATCGCTCCGGCCGACGCGCTTCATGATGATTAAAATGAATGTTTTTTTATATTACTAAAAATATTAAGTTAACAGGATATGATTCTTGTAATTGATGATGATATAGCTGTAAGAACTTCGCTCGGGCTGCTGCTAAAGCAGGCCGGGTTTGAATATTCCACCGCCGGCTCACCTTCCGAAGCGCTCGGGATTCTGGAGCGTGGAGAAGTTACCCTGGCCCTGCTGGATATGAATTTTTCTTTAAGCACCTCGGGTGAGGAAGGATTGCAGCTCCTTGAAAAAATTAAAAAGAAAAATCCCTCTCTTCCGGTTATTCTTATCACCGCCTGGGGCAATATTCCCCTCGCGGTGGAAGGAATGAAAAGAGGCGCCGCGGATTTCATTAACAAACCCTGGAATAATGACTACCTGCTTAAAGCGGTCAGAACCGCTCTCGATCTTTCCGACAAAGGCTCATCGGAAGGAACTGCCCTGCGCAGGAATGAAATCGATGAAAAATATGATTTCGGGGCTATAATCGGTGAATCTCTCCCGATTCTCGGTCTGCTCGAAACTGCCGGGCGCATAAGCAGGACAGAGGCTTCGGTTTTGATAACGGGAGAAAGCGGCACAGGCAAAGAACTGCTGGCCGAAGCGATTCATAATAACAGCTCGCGAAATTCGGGACCATTCATAAAGGTCAACCTCGGCGGTATATCATCATCTCTTTTCGAAAGCGAAATGTTCGGCCATAAAAAGGGATCATTCACCGACGCCAAATCTGACAGGGAAGGACGTTTCCCCGCCGCCGAAGGAGGTACAATTTTTCTCGATGAAATCGGGGACCTCGATCTTAACTGCCAGGTAAAAATGCTCCGGGTTTTGCAGGACAGAAGTTTTGAGGTTTTAGGCTCCAGCATTACCAAAACCGTCGATGTCAGGGTAATCTCGGCAACCAACCGTGAACTGGAAAAAATGGTTGAGGCTGATGAATTCAGGGAGGACCTTTTTTACAGAATAAACCTTATTACCCTTAAAATCCCCTCCCTGCGTGAAAGACCCGGTGATATACCTCTGCTGGCCAGGTTTTTTGCCGGCCAGATAAAAAAGATTTACAGAATGGAAAAACTTGAGATTGATGAAAAAGCTCTCCGCTGGTTATCAGAGCAAAACTGGCCCGGCAATATCAGGGAACTGAAAAATATTGTTGAACGAACTGTTCTTGTATCGGGAAAAGAAATTCTGGAGGTGAATGATTTTCTGGAACAAAAACAAAAAGGACCAAACTCCAAAGCAAGAGAAAAACTCCCTTCAGTAGGCGCCATGACCCTTGAGGAGATGGAAGAAAATATGATCCGCAAGACACTGGAGTTCTATAACGGCAATATTTCACAGGCGGCAAGGTCGCTCGGACTCACCCGTTCATCCCTCTACAGAAGAATGGAAAAATTTGATATTCAGCATGAAAATTAAAACCCGGTATATATTATATATTTTATTTGTCCATCTTCTTATGGCTGCGCTTTCGGTTGTTCTTATTTTTCATGACCCTCTTTATTTTATCGCCGCCGAAATACTGATAATTATATCGGTTGTTTTTTCCATACTGTTATACTCCTTACTTATCAAACCGATAGGCCTGATTATGAGGGGAACGGAAAATATCAGGGATAAAGACTTCAGCGCCCGGCTGGTAAATGTTGGGCAAAATGAAATGGATACCCTGATAAATGTTTATAACAGCATGCTTGATACTCTGCGGGAAGAAAGGATATTACAGCAGGAAAAACATTTTTTCCTGGAGCAGCTTATCAAAGCTTCCCCTTCAGGAATAATAATAATGGATTTTGACGGAAAAATAACACATCACAATCCCGCTTCCGAAAAATTCCTGAAAGATATGACTACTGATATCAACGGCAAATATTTCCATGAAACTCTGCAGAACCACTTTAAGGGCCTGGCAGAACTGGCCGAAGGGAAACCGGTGACAGTTCGCAATTCCGGTTCCGGAGCATGGAAATTTCATAAAGCTCATTTTATCGACCGGGGGCATAAACATTATTTTATCATCCTGGAAGAGCTGACCGAGGAAATCAGAAAAGCTGAAAAAAATTCTTACGATAAAATCATCCGCATGATGTCGCATGAAATAAATAATTCCATAGGAGCCATTAACTCTATATTGACATCCTCCCTGAACTACAGTCCGCAACTGAATGAGGAGGATCAGGCTGATTTCGAAAATGTGATGAAAGTGTCAATCGACAGAAATAATCGTTTAAACCGTTTTATGAAAAATTTTGCCGATGTGGTAAGAATACCCCCACCTTCCAAAACAATTTGCGATATCAACCACCTTGTGCGGGATACGATGGAGGTTTTGCGTCCCGGACTATCAGAAAAAAATATCAATATAGATTTTAATTTTGAAGAACTGCTCCCCCTTGTATCATTAGATTTAAACCAGTTTGAACAGGTGCTGGTTAATATTATTAAAAACTCTTCGGAAGCTTTGGAAAAGGGCGGTGATATAAAAATATTTTCAAGTCTCGCGCATAATTCCTCAATTCTTCTCGAAATAAAAGATAACGGAAAAGGGATAGATGATCATGTGGCTCAGAATCTTTTTACTCCATTTTTCTCAGGCAAAAAAAACGGCCAGGGAATTGGGCTTACACTTGTGAGGGAAATTCTGGATAACCATAAATTCAGCTATTCATTAAGAACCGAAGCCGACGGATGGACAAACTTCCGAATTGAAATGAAGTAAATTGAGAACTCATGATCCCGGTAAACTATTTGGTCGTGATTTCATACACCAGAGCTCAATTCAACAAATTTTTTGCGATTTAATCCAAATTTGTCTTTAGAAATTGGCCATAATGACGGTCATTAGAACAAAGTTTTGTATGGCAAGGAGTTCCAGGATATTAATATTGGGGATGATGAATAAAATTGGGACGAAAATATTACAATAACAGCAAATATATCCAACCTCACCCCAACCCCTCTCCTTATAAAGGAGAGGGGCTTTAACCCTTTGTATTTTAAGCTTTTAGGAGGTTTTCTGCTATTGTAACAGTTTATAAAATTTTCAATTTTTTTGTATTTCTTTGTTTTAATGACAAATTTGGGTTTAATCCCCTCCCCTTATGATTTTGAGGGGAGGGACAGGGACCCCGGGAAAAATTATTACGCTAGAACAATCAGTATCCCTGGTTTTTCTCTGTTCATAAAAATAATTCTGTTTCGAAACTCTTAGCTTTTATCAGGCTATTTTATCTTAATTTCCCAGACTCTTCATTTCAATAAAATAAAAGCGAAGCAAGGATTGAAATGAAACACAAACTAACACAAAAACCTTATTAGGGGTATTTAATTTTTTTCAAATATCGTTTTATCTAAAGGCTGTTCAAATCCCTCCGGGCATCGCATCCGCCGATGTCTTGGTTAAACAGGCAGTAATTAAGTCCTCTATATTCACTGCCCTGGCGAAAGTTCCGTAGAAAATTCAGAGTGTGTTATATGGTGTACCTGACGGCACACTTGGTTGGTTTCTTCTTTTTTTTCTACCAATATTTTACCTCTTACGGGGCAATTTTATACATCATTTAATATTTTATGTCCCGTTAGGGACATTATATTGGTAAAAAGATAAACGCAAAATCATGAGTGTGCCGTCAGGTACACCATATTTATCCGCGGGAATACAATAAATATATTTTTAACAGTCTGCAAATCTATAAGTTACCCGAAATTCTTTATGGATGCGCGATAACAATATGATAAATTATTTTACGAATAGATTTCTACAAGCAATTGTTATTCTTACCAAACGTTAGGAATTCTGAAATTACCCGCTTTTGTATCTCTGCCCTCATTTCCGCGCGTATAACTGTTAATTTCCAATTACCCGATGAAGATTAAAAATGTGTTTCCAGCACAACCTTCATTTTATAAACGAGCATACTAAGAGCTTTTTTATTAAAATAGGAATTGGGAAAAATCACATCGGCATATTGTTTTGTCGGTTCAACAAATTCATCATGCATTGGTTTTACCGTACTCTGATACTGATGAATAACCGAATCAACATCTCTGCCTCTTTCTTCAATATCTCGTTTAAGTCGCCTGATAAAGCGCAGATCGGGAGCCGCGTCGAGAAAAACCTTAAGCTCAATCTGGTCTCTGAGACATTCTTCCACATAAATCAGTATGCCATCGATAATGATAATCGGTCTTGGTTCAACAAGTTTTGTCTCTGTTTTCCTGCGATGTGTCTTAAAATCGTAAATTGGCATTTCGACTGAATTGCCATTAATAAGCTGCGTAAGATGTTCGGCGAAGAGGTCTGTTTCCAGAGAATCGGGGTGATCAAAATTTATTTCACATCTTTCTTCGTATGTCAGATACTCAAGGTCCCGGTAATATGAATCATGCTGCAACAGGAGCGCGTTTTCTTCACCCAGTCTTTCACATAACTTTCCCGCGAGAGTAGTTTTACCCGATCCTGTTCCTCCCCCGATGCCAACAACATAACTTTGATTATCCGGTCCCAATTTTATCATCTGTTTCTCTTTTTTAAGTGAATAGAATATTTTTATCCGATCTCCACAAAAATAAAAATAATAATTCAATTATGGTTTTGATTTTCATAATAAATTCAAATATTTTTTATTTCTTCAAAAAAAAGGAGGCATTATTTGTTCAACCTCTCCCAAATAGAACTGTATCCTGATAATTCCCCCCCCCCAGTATAATTGAATAATCATAATCATAATCGTAATCGTAATCGTAATCATAGACTGGCAAGCCAGAGACAATGAGGAATTAGGAATTAGGAATGAGGAATTAGGAATTGGGAATTGACTTTCCCCAGGTATTACCAATTATTTATCATTCCGGTTTTTTGCGTCTTTTGCGAAAAGACCATCCAGAGGCAGGCAGGCCGGAATATAATGCCAAATTTTACTGGCAATCAGATAAAAACTTTTCCATTTTGCGTTGAATTTGACTCCTCACGGAGTAATCATAAAATGGCGGAGCCAGATAAAAATGAATCCGAATAAAGAATCGTACTCGTAATCGTAATCGTAATTCGTACTCGTCTTTACCAAAATGCTCAGGTTATTCGAGAACGAGGACGATTACGAGTACCGCTTCGCCCCCAGGGGGATGTTCCATGAGTACGAAAAAATTTTGCCATTTTGCGTAGAATTTAACTTCTTATGGACAATTCTTACTCTGATTTTTTAAATACCGATACCGAAAATTCAAAAGGCAATAAGGTTAATTATCTGGGGAGGGGAATCCTCTGCTACTAAGGTTAAAAAACAAAGAATAAGGTTTCTTTTTTCTTTGTGTCTCAGCGTCTTTGCGTGAGGAAAAAACGATTTCGATGACGATTTCGATTTGGAATTCGACGGGATTCCGTATATCCTAAAAATCATAATCGTAGACTGGCAGAGCCAGAAAAAGCCAAGTTATAGAGTTACTCGAAGTAAGTCCTCCCCCGTCTCCAAAGAAAAACACTTTGGATCCACCCCCTCCGAAGGGGGATATTTATCGACAAATCAGAGCATTCAAAATGTCCCCCGCCGGAGGGGGTGGCAATGAAGCGCTTTTCTTCATTGACGGGGGAGGACTCACCTCGAGTTACTACAAAAATTCTTCTTGGCAATAAAACCTCCCACTCGTTTATGCATTTCTTGCCATTTTGCGTAGAATTTAACTGCTAACGGAGTAATCTGGCGGAGCCAGAAGTGAATAGTGGCTAGTGAAGAGTTTAAAAACAATTCTTCTTTTGTGATAACTTCAAAATCTCCCAAAAGTCCCGTTAGGGACGACAGATAATAGCCCCACAATTCATTGTGGGGTAATAGGTTAGTGAGAGAATCAAAAGTCCCGCCAGGGACGACAGAATTACCCCGTAAAATAAAATTTTGCCATTTTGCGTAGAATTTGACTCCTTACGGAGTAATCATAAACTGGCAAAGCCAGAAACACTGAACCTGTCCGGTGGCTGAGCGGAGTCGAAGCTACCGCCGCTGGTTTCGACTCCGCTCAACCACCGGCTGTATTCATGAAAAATTTTGCCATTTTGCGTAGAATTTAACTTCTTATGGAATAATCGTAATCAGGCAAGCCAGAAGTGAAAAGTCAATTAATTGATAATGGATAATTAAAAGATGAGTTGGTTTTTTATTTTATTAAAACATCCTGACCATCATTCTTATCATGGCAACCCTGTTTTTTTCTGCGTCCATCAGTGAAATCCGCGAGTAATAATGCCCCGGTTAAAAAGGCAATAAGGTTAAAATTTTTGAGGGTTTGCTATTGCTACTAAGGTTGAAAGATTAAAGAATAAGGTTTTATCAGCTTTTTCGTGGGATTTAGTGTTTTGGTGATTTTGTGGCTTTTCTTCCGTCTAAATCAGCGAAATCAAAATAATCTGCGATCATCTTTTCAATTGTTAATTGTACATTATTAATTGTTAATTGAAATTTTGCCATTTTGCGTTGAATTTGACTACTACTGGAGTAACTTTAATCCCGTCCCCTCATGAAAAATGAACAACCCCGCCTCTATCACCCAACCCGATAATCATACTCATACTCTTACTCTGATTTTTTAATACCGATACCGAAAAATAATCACGTAATCCTTAAATCCTTTAATCATGGTTCAGATATCTTTTTTCGATTCAGTCCGTGAATTCCGGTAGAGACAAGGCATGCCTTGTCTCTACATGGGTTGCAAAATTTATCGCGTGAATTATGGGGATTACATTGATTCGAATTAACAACTTTTTATATTGTCTGCATTCTCCGGAACTGAAAAATGGAGATACCTGGTTTCGCCTTGCACTTCTTTACCTGTCAAACCTTTTTAACGCTGCCTGAATTATTTTGATCAGGTTGCCGGCAGATTTCCCACTTTTAATTTCTATTGTATCATACAACAGGTCATAAACTTTTAAGACTAAAACAGCAAATCTTATTTCATCTTCAGGCACAAATCCTTTCGGAAAAAGCTCCCGGTTTTCCATCAGGAATTCTGCAGATCTTTTCACCATTTCCCTGGGTGTTTTGCTCTTTTCATCACCAAAATCAAACCGCCATCGTTCAGCCTGCCTTATTAATTCATTGCCCTCATCTGCCGGAAAATATTCGACCGCGGCCAGCGCGCGGCAGTCAAATTGTTTGCATGTTGATGGTCTTGTGTTATATATTCCACATCCTTTGCCATCATACATCGGACAAAAACCTTTGCTGTCGTACCCCATCAGGAGATAACCTTTTGGAAAACCGGGCGCGGGAAAGAGCAGTTCCTTAGGTATGCTTTCCATAGTCTCTTTTTCATCAGGAGCAATATGGATAAAAAGCGATGAGGTGCAGCAGGCGACACATTCCCCGCAAGGAACCTGCATGCCGCCTCCTTTCACAAGACTTTCACGAAAGGAATTCATCCAGCCGGCGAAGTTACCCGCATTTAATTCACACATTTTTCACTCTGGAAATGAATAATGCTCCCTTTATTTTATAAGCATCATCTTTTTTGTTCTGATGAAACTTCCCTGCGGACTTTCAGCTATCAGCTTATAAAGATATACTCCCGATGACATTTCCTCCGGCTGAAAAATCACATGATAATATCCCGCTTCATACTCCCCTTTTTCGATTGTATGAAGTTTTTCTCCGAGTATGTTGAATACCACCACTGATACCCTGGCATTCCAGGGAATACTGAACTTAATATTTGTTGTGGAATTGAAAGGATTCGGGTAATTCTGATACAACTCAAAGGATTCAGGAGTATCAATACTTCTGACGGTAAGTTTTCCGGTATTTTCCGCCAGGGTTATCTTTTCACCCGATTGCAGGAGGAATTTTTCACCAGAGTCATTAGTAAGCTCTATTCCGGGTCCCTCAACTTTAACTTCCAGAGGGAACAACAAAGACCGGAGTAAAATCTCATTGACACTCTGCCCTGAAAAAGCCAGACATTTGCCATTTGCGAATCTTATATCAGGAGCTCCTTCAGGGGGCAAGGGAGGAAGCTCAAAGCCGGAATTAATATTTTCCTCACCTGAGATATAGAGTGTATTTCTATATCCGCCGTTATCGCTGATAAGAAGCGATGTCCGGTCTTTTCCTGTTTCCTGAACAATTGAAGTTTTGCTTCCCTCCTTCAGCGCGACCGGATTAAAAATAATCTCTCCGGCTACAGAAACTTTTATCCAATAAGCTTTTCCTGTCTCAAGCATATTCGCGGCAGAATAACCATTCGAGAATCCATAAAACGGCGTCAGCAGAATATTCACGGGATTAGTAATTATCTGTTCAACCGGCATATCAAAATCATAAGGACCTATGATATTCCATCCTTCATCAAGAGCGACAGGTCCGAACGGTGAAGCGCCGCAGACCTCATATTCTCCAGGTTCGCTGAATTTGATCCAGTAACCTTCCCCTGCCCGCAATGTATCTTCCGGTAGATATCCCGACTGATAACTATAGGCCCCCGTCGCGTCCGATGAGAAGAGAGTCATCACACTCATATCCCCGGTTTCCACAGGTACAGAAACAAGGTTCCATCCGGGCAGCACATCAATTTGTCCGCAAACAGTTTTTCTGAACTCTATTTTTACCGAATTCAGATTTTCATTATCTATCAGAAGAGAATCTGTCGATTTCATATTCAGATTAAGAATCTGTCCCCCGAAAAGGTCCTTTATCCTGAACGAACCTTCCGGAAGAGCTTCCGGCTGCCAGTAGAAAGTAAATGGATATCCCGCGTCACCCGGCTGAAAATTTATCTGCCAGTCTATACTGTCAAGTTCGCTGTTTCTGAAATCAATGACCGAAGCTTCCATTCCTGAGGGTAAAATAAATCTCGCGTCAAAAACTCCCGCGGGAGGCTGAGGGGGCAATTCCATTTCGCCCAAAACTTCATCTATTCCATCAGTAGCGTTTTCCGACTGCCCGAATAGCAGCTCTTTGGATGTTTCAAAATCCCCCCCGTCACGAACCGTAAAACCCTCCTGCCAGAATGACCCGGTTGATAAAATAGTCATTTCAGCAGGCACATTGGCCATTGGAAGGAGAGGATCATTGCTGGAAATCCAGATATTTCCCGTGTAATCACCAGGGGTAAATCCGGCCGAAATAAATTGCAGCTCAAGGGGCAATGATTCACCCGGGGGAACCACCAGGCTGTTTTCTGTAAGTTTTATCCAGCCGGGATTCATAGAACCTTCACTGATGGTTATATCATCAATGAACCAGCCGAGATAATCCTGACTTATAGCGTCACCGGTATCAAAATAGAACCGTATCAGAATAGTTTCACCGGCGAATAAAGAAAGATCGAGTGAAGAAAATATCCAGCCGCCGCTGCTTCCGCTGGGCGCGGTTTTATTTACAGCGTCGCCTCTCAGGTGAATCCATTCATTTCCATTATCTGTCGAAACATCCACCATGCAAAAATCGTATCCCGGTTCGGTATCATAACTTTCGAAAAATGAGAGGAAAGCTCCTTCTGCCGGAGTTTCAAATTCCTGCGAAACCAGGGCGTTATTAATACGCTGCTGATTGTTGTAAGTATTCTGATCTTTAATTCCAAGCCGCCATGAATAAGAACCGCTTTGGGAATTCATTGATGTGATATGCCAGAGGTCCTCACCCGTATATGGCACCGATATCCAGCCGGCGTTGCCCGATTCCACATTATCATAAAAAAGTATATTCTCTGAATTTTTCCTGAGATACTTATTCAGCTCTTTCCTCTTTGATTTTATAAAAGCAAGGTCATGATCAGTGGATGAGTTTCTGTCCATCTCACCGGCATACATATTCTTAACAAAATCCTTGCCTCCTGTTGTGTTCCCTTCCGCCATCGCTATAAGCCTGAGAGGAATATCACCGCCATTGCTGATCATAATTTCGGTATCAAGAGTATCCGCGATATTTAATTCAGCCTGGAGTTGTTCCGGATTTATCGAAATAGCGGCAGGATTTATTCCTGTGCCTCTGACGAAAAATCCGGCTTCCGGATAATCGGGATCATTCGTAGCCATAAGAATTTTCGCCGAAAATGAATCGGCGTTCGAGGGACTAAACCTTACGGTTATATTCTTAAGCTCACCCGGAGCAATGTTAAGGTACCCGGGGAATACATCAAACTGCCCGGTTGTTGAATATGCCGAACGAATTTTTAAACTGCTGGCAGGTTCCGCCGCGAGATTGCTGATCTCATTCTGAATGTCAAGGTATTCCCCAACGACAACTTCGCCAAAATCAATTGTATCCGCCGCAAAAGAGACGACAGGCCGCGGAAGTACGTAAGCAGAAAACCTCTCCTGTCTTCTTACCATTCCCACACCGGGCACAAACATAAAATTATCAAGCCTGCAGCTTATGCTCCCCTCAACAAGCCCGGCGTCGATATAGTTCGCGTAAACACCATCATCGGCAGCTCCATCCCCATGCATACCATCATCATATAATGTATCGGGGAACTGATTCCACTGCGAATAATCGGGCGGCCTCTTATAATCCAGCAATATCAATCCGTTGGTAACAGGATCATCTTCATAAAAAAGTGAACCGCTCACCAGTATTGAATCTGACATATTATACCGGTATTTATCGGTTCCTCCATCCATTTCAAAGAGATCATCATAAGAGGATGATGTTACGATATTCATTGCTGTATTACCCGCGGCGGCGTCAACCTCAATAATCCACCCACCCGGCTCCGGATTTAATAATCTGTAATATTTCTGACCGGGGAATTCCTCATAATCTATAAGAAAATTATTGACCGCCGAATCAGGTTCGATAATTGTATTGTCATTCGAATACAATACAACCGGGGGGCTGAGGCTTTTATCATCCCAGCTTACCGAAAGCAGCGCCGATTTAACCCCTTCATCTATTCTGAAATTATGATAAACCAGGTCCGACACTCCCGGGTAAAGGTAATGGTTTGCTATATATTCGGTGGAAAGGCCGCGCGATTTGTTAACAGCGGTAAGGGTAGTATTAAGTATTTCCAGAGTATCGCCGGCATAATGATATACACCCCCGGTGAGTTCAGCCGCAAGATTGGTCAGATACTGATCCGCGTCCGGTCCCGAAGCTATAGGAAATATTGGGATACCATTGCCAAACTGCTGAATAATTGTTACAGGATCAGGAGGATGGTTATGCGGGCCGTTATTAAAAAGGATAACACTTTTGCCCGAATTAGGATTCTCACTCATTAAAAGCTGGTTTAATCCTGATTGCACACCATTGCCCAGTGAAATCTCTCCGGCGGGCGCAATATTGCCAATGGCGCTAATAACAATTTCTTTATCGCCCGCTTCCAGAATTGTGCTGAGAGAGTGATCGATAAAAAAGTTTTCATTATATGAGGTGATTGCAATATCATCCCCTTTTGCCAGTGATGAAACTGCCCATTCCCCAACCATTTTGGCTTTGTTTAGCGCTCCCCCTTCCGAATAAACTGAGCGGTCAAAAACCATTGCCAAATCGGTGGGTCTGTAAATCTTCAGGTAATATTCTCCATCATGATCCTGCTCGTTATGATCTGTGCGGGTGAGAATAACAAGTAACTTCCGGCATTCATTATGGATAAGGAGAGTCTCCTCAAACAGGCATCCGGCAGGTTCTGTTATTTCACCGACTATTTCATCATTTTCTGTAAGCTGTACCAGTCCTATATTAAATAGAGCGCATATCCCGTCCGAGTCTGTATCAGGGCTGAAGGCTAAAGTTACCCGTTTTTCATTCCCATCCAGCCCGAAAAGCAGATAATCTGAACCGTAAGAAACATTCACATTCTCCGAAATAAAATAATCCCCATCTGATATCCGCGCGGTAAATCCATCTTCATCTTCATCACCTGTCAGCACAGGCTCAATATAAAAAGTATCAGCCGGACATGGAGACCACAGTGTATATTTTGGATCATTGAAATAGATATTTCGGGCAAAATCTTTTATTGTCGCTGTAAAACTGGTGTAGATTCCTCCTCCTTCAATAAGAGCGGTGTTCATCCCTGTTTTCACATAAAGCGGATGGTTTAAAATGCAGGCGGCGCATGTTCTTCGGAAGATATCTATTTTGTCTTTGATATTACCCGGTTTATAATGTTCATATAAAAACCGCCAATATATTCCAAATGGATAGGTCTGAACCTGGATGCTCCTGTTCAGGTGATATCCCATATAAAGATTAACTGCCCGGTTGAAACTCCTTCTTTCAGGAATAAAAAATTCTTCTTCAGGATATTGAATGGATGTTATAGCAACAGCCTGGCCTTCTGTCAGCCAGTCACCACTCAGCCATCTGTTGTGGCCATACTGAATGCCATGCAAAAACTCATGGCTCATCACTACCTTCACCCTTATTAACTCATTCGAATAATAAAGCCTGGTTAAATAGGCGTTATAACTTATCCCTATAATTCTGTGAGCTCCCCCCCTATGCGCGCTTCTCTGCATAAGGTGATATCGGTAGGCCGACTGGGGATCACAAATGGTAACAGAATAATTGCCATCGGCGTCTTCAGGCATATCATTAAGCAGGCCTAGCGAGAGCTTCCACTGATCGACCTGGTAATCCCAGCTTTCGAGTAATCCTTCCAGCATATACTGTGCAAATTCATCCGCGTGCTCCGCGCCCAGCGGATGTTGTGTAAAGAACTGGTTGCTATAAAATATGGTATAGTCATATCCTGTCGGGAAAGTGCCGGTCAGCGTTTTTTCGGGAACCACAAGAACCGTATCAAAATTATGGATGGTTCCATCAATATCCAGACTGACATGGCAAAAGCCGGTAAGTGTATCCACGGATGGCATCCAGGTATAAGATGCTTCCCCATTCTGGTTTACCGGAATCTCCTTATATAAACTGTATACTCCCTGCTCGCCTAAGTGAGGTATTATTCTGAGCGCCAGGTTCTCCTGGTTTGGTTCGAGTCCCTTAAAATCGAATCTGATAGTATCATTTGTCGGCGCCCCGTTTTCTTCAATGGAAAAATAATAATGATTGCCCCCCTGGTTCAAAAGCGGATCAACTCCCGATATCTGTAATGTTATATCCGTTCGTTGAGGAAGCGAAGGATAGAAAAGCTCAATTCTCCTTCCGGCTTTGAACAACATAGTTTCACGGATAATATTCTCATTGATATTAAAATAAAGATCATAAAGTTGACCATCGCACTCAATTTCTGCAGTATAATTAAAAAGGACGCCATTATATTCAAGGCTTTTTTCGATCGGCTTGTTAATCTGAATTTTTTCAGCGGCAACAGCAAACCTGAGGAAAGCAAAAGCCCCGGCTATATCTTCAGGGTTCAGTTCTTTATAACTCCTGTTTCCGGTCAGCAGCAGGTTGAATTCCAGGGGTAAAATATAACTCTTTTCACCGGCGGTCGCTGTAAGGTCATATTCCGCGGGCTGATAGTTATCATTTTTTCGGATTATTATTTCGGCGTGAGGAAACACTTTGGACAATAAAATATCGGTAACCTCTTCAGTTTTACCTGAGAGATCATTTGACTCATAACCATTGTCCGGTTTATTCTCTCCACCAGCGATAGTCAGAGAAAGGGATAATATGTAAAAAAGTATTAAAAGGCGTAGAAATTTTGTCATATTTTTCGCCTGTTACTCTTAGGGTTATTGTTATATATCAATAACCGGATAAAAGCGCAAGTATAAAAGTATCTTTTTTTATATTATCGGAAAGTTTTTTTAAAACTTTCGCCCCCGTTACAGATAAATAAACGAGCGGGGTAAAAATCACTCCCGCTCATTTCAAAATTTTATGAATTTAATGCTTCTTCCAGAGTATCAAATACATTAAAAACCGGCAGAAAGCCCGCAATTTCAAAAACCTCTTTTATATGGCTCTTTAAATTGCAAAGCCCGATCATTCCATTCATACTTTTCAGTTTCTTCGCCCCGACAAGCAAAACTCTCAGGCCGGAACTGCTGATATAATCGAGCTCAACAAAATCAACTATTACCGATGTTTCACCATTATCAATCGCCGCAATAAGTTTCTCTTCAAAATCACCGGCAGTACTGGCATCCAATCTGCCAACCAGACTGACGACATAATACTTATCTCTTTTTTCTTCTCTGATTTCCATGATCACCTTCCGGTTTATATTCAATTTATCATTTTATCCATTTTCAAAATATTTCTTCCGCTTTTCCTGCTGTATACCAAATTCTTCATCTTTTGTTTCACAAAATAGATACCAAGTCCGCCTATCGGCTTTTCTTCAAGGGGAATGGAAGTATCGGGATCATCTTTCCCAAGCGGATTAAATGCCTTCGCATCATCGGATAAAGTAATGGAAACTTTATCCGGCTTCTTCTCCAGAACAATTTTTATGATATGAACGTTCTCATCCTCATATCCGTATGAAATAATATTGGTTACAAGTTCATCCAGTACAAGATTGATATCAAAAACGGCTTCATTCTGCAGCGAATTCTTTTCTCCGAAAGATTCGATTTCAGCTCCCATACGGGCAAGCTCCTGAAGGTCGTTTTTAATTTCCAGTTCCAGGATCACCATACCTTTTTCTTTCAATTTAACATGATAAGATAATAAATTATTTTCTTTTATTAAAGATGAATAAAATGAGGGAACCTGCTTATTATTTTATTCACAATAAATTCCCGATCGCCGATACAGCCGCGCGGAAACCATAATTATTACGCCGGAGTCCTGTTATTTTTTCCCCGCGATACAAAACGAATACCCGGGCAGCATCACCTGACCGGGCATCGTACTTTTACTCCTACTCATACTCCTACTCTGATTTTTTAATACCGATACTGCAAAATAAAAAGGCAATAAGGTTTATTTTTTTGGGGGGCTCCTATGCTACTAAGGTTTTAAGAAAAAGAATAAGGTTTCCTTTTTCTTTACGTCTCAGCGTCCTGGCGTGAGATAAAAAACGATTTCGATTACGACTTCGATTTGGATTTCGACGAATTAAAAATCATAATTTTAATCATAAACTGGCGAGCCAGAAACACTGAACCTGTCCGGTAGCTGAGCGGAGTCGAAGCTACCGCCGCTGGTTTCGACTCCGCTCAACCACCGGCTGTGTTCATGAAAATTTTTGCCATTTTGCATAGAATTTGACTTCTTACGGAGTAATCCCACACCCTCAGGAAAAATGTACAACCCCGCCGCAGTCTCCCAACCAAGTCATCATACTCTTACTCATACTCCTACTCTTACTCTGATTTTTTATTACCGATACCGAAAAATAAAAAGGCAATAAGGTTTATTTTTTTTGGGGGGCTCCTATGCTACTAAGGTTTTAAGAAAAAGAATAAGGTTTCCTTTTTCTTTACGTCTCAGCGTCCTGGCGTGAGATAAAAAACGATTTCGATTACGACTTCGATTTGGATTTCGACGAATTAAAAATCATAATTTTAATCATAAACTGGCGAGCCAGAAACACTGAACCTGTCCGGTAGCTGAGCGGAGTCGAAGCTACCGCCGCTGGTTTCGACTCCTCTCAACCACCGGCTGTGTTCATGAAAATTTTTGCCATTTTGCGTAGAATTTGACTTCTTACGGAGTAATCCCACACCCTCAGGAAAAATGTACAACCCCGCCGCAGTCTCCCAACCAGGTCATCATTCTCATACTCATACTCCTACTCTTACTCTGATTTTTTAATACCGATACCGATACCGATACCGATACCGCAAAATAAAAAGGCAATAAGGTTTATTTTTTTGGGGGGCTCCTATGCTACTAAGGTTAAAAAACAAAGAATAAGGTTTCATCACATTCCTTCCATTCCTAATTCCCAATTCCTAATTCCTAATTCCCAATTCCTAATTCCTAATTCCTAATTCCTAATTCCCAATTCCTAATTCCTAATTCCTAATTCCCAATTCCCAATTCCTAATTCCTAATTCCCAATTATTTCACCATCAGCGGCGCAGAGTGTGACAGCCATATTCAATTCATCTTCCCAATTATATTTTTTCATATCTTCCCGCAAAAGTAAAAAATCACAAAAATACCTGCCCCTTATTATCACTTTCAGGAAAGGTCGGGGGTATTACCCCTTCCTCTCCTGTAAAAAAATCATCCGGTCAATCCTTTTTCCATTCATCCAGAAGAAGTTTTGATTTATGTTTTATCCAGGCATCCTCAACAATACCCTGGTTAACCTCTTTTGCAGAAAGGACTTCATCCATCAGTTTGAAAGCTTTTTCCTTTTCACCTTCATCATAGAGTGTTTCGGCGAGATACTGTTTGATAAAAAGATTTTCGGGATCTATTTTCCGGGCCTTTTCAAGATTCTCAATTGAATCATCATTATCGGGCCATCCCAGAACGAAAGGAATATTGGGCGCTTTAAAATGAAGTCTTCCAAGAATTCTGTAGGCTGCCCCGTTGCTCCATTCCGGATCAACCTCAATCGCTTTTTCACAATAATCTCTCATCTTGCCCGCAACTCCGCTTGTCGCCGCTGCAACAATACCATGTTCTTCACCCCAGACGCCCCAGAGTATTGCGGTCCAAACATTTATTCCGGGTGATTCGGGATACTTTTCAAGAAATTTTTCCCCGAGTTCTTTTCCCTGGTCATAGATCAATTGTTTCATATCGCTGTTATCGGTGCAGTAATAACCTTTAAAGTAATAAGTCCTGAGCAGTTTCCAGACAGCCTCTTCCTGCTCTTTACCTTCGGTGGTTTCAACCGCTTTCTTTAGCAGGTCAATAGCCGGATTCACATTGGTTGAATCGGCTATCAGCGTCTCCGGATTAAAATTATCCGCCCGGTGAGTTCTCAGGCTGTCGGCTTTTTTAATAAATTCATTGGCAAATAATGTTGTTGAGAGAAGCAAAATTACCAGGATAGTTCTCATTATACCTCCATATTCTATGTAATAGTCTGTTATCTTCCTTATTTAATGCAGGATGTTATTACTGAATACAACATCTTCTGAATTCATCGGGATTAAGATAACTAAACGCCGCGTAATCTTCAATCCGATAAAATATTCTTAAAAAAGAAAAAGAATCTCTTGTTTAATAATAAAAGATTTCTGAAATTTGGTTGAACCCTCTTTCTGTTTTTAACCCCGAATTGAGAACATTATGTCTGAACAAATTGATTTTACCCCTTCATGGGCGAAGGGATTGGTGTGGTACCAGATATTCCCCGACCGTTTTTTCAGGGGAGATAAAAGAAATGATCCCACAAGGGATTATATAAAAAATTCATGGCCTTTCGACGCTAAATCCGAATGGCAGATTCATCCCTGGATATCCGACTGGTATGAGCTTCAGCCATATGAGAAGAAAAACGGCAAAGATATTTGGTATAATATTCAGCGCCGAAGATATGGGGGTGATCTGAAGGGAATTATACAAAAGCTTGATTATCTTGACGACCTGGGAGTGGGGGGAATATATCTGAATCCTGTATTCACATCTCCTTCGGCTCATAAGTATGACCAGGTAAATTATCATCATGTCGATCCTCACCTCGGTCCAAATCCGGGTAAAGATAAAATTCTGATAGAGAATGAGGATATAAACGAACCATCCACATGGATATGGACAGACGCCGATCTGCTTCTGCTGGAATTAATTAAACAGGTTCATAAAAGGGGCATGTATATTATACTCGACGCGGTTTTTAATCATATGTCCCCCCTCTCAATCCCTTTTAGTGATGTTCAGAAAAATCAGCAAAAATCTGAGTTCAGAGACTGGTTTAAAATTAAAACATGGGATAATCCTGAAACCGGGGAAAAATTAAGCTATGAATGCTGGGGAGGTTTCCCAAATCTGGCAGAATTAAACCAGGATGATAATGGAATCACCGAAGGTCCTAAAGAATATATTTTTAATTCGGTAAAAAGGTGGATGGCCCCGATCGTTGATGGATATAACAGGGAAGGAATAGATGGCTGGCGGCTTGACGCGGCTTATTTTGTAAAACATCCATTCTGGAAGGAATTCAGAAATTTCACAAAAGATATCAATCCCGAATGTTTCATTCTTGGTGAATTAACGACTGATTTCGAAAATACAAAACCTTATCTGCAGGGTGATGAATTTGACGCTGTAACCAATTATAATTTCGCTTTTCCCTGCAGTGAATATATCATTGATAAAAAAACGGGGATTTCAACCGCGGAGTTTAATAATGAGCTAAAACTGCTTCGGGCAGATATTCAGGATTGTGTCACCCAATCGATGGTAAATCTTTATACCAGTCACGACACCTGCCGGCTTTTATCACATATTTTTAATCCCGACCTTGGCCGCTACCGGAATTTTGATGAATATATTTCGAAATATTCAAAAGCCGTCTCACCCTCATTCAAAACAGGAAAACCTGGCAAAAGGGAAATCAGAACAATGGAACTTATGATTCTCTTCCAGATGACATATCCCGGCTCTCCGATGATCTATTATGGCGATGAAGCGGGAATGTGGGGAGCGGGTGATCCCTGCAGCCGGAAACCAATGGTCTGGCCTGAATTTAATTATGATAACGAAAATATGAATCATGACGGAACTCTTAAAAAGAAACCTGAGTCTGTTGAGTTTAATTATAAACTATATGATTACTACCGAAACCTTATTTACCTGAGGAAAAAGTATGCCTCGTTAAGGATTGGCGATTATAAAACTTTACTTGCCGATAGCAAAAATAATCTGCTGATCTTTGAACGATTTACAGAAAATGAAAGGCTGGTTGTTGTAATAAATAACAGCAGTCATGACAAAAGTTATTCATTCGAAAAACGAAGCGCTTACAATAGCTGCCAGGAACTGCTCTCGGGAGAAGTATTAAAATTCCGCTCGCGGATATTCACTCACAATATTGAACCTAAACATGGCCAGATACTGCTGTTTAAACAGGCGGAAGAAAAACAGGGTTAAAACCGAATTGACCTATTAACCTGTAATTTCCCCTATCCGATGGCAGAGCCGGCAACAACGCATCTTTCAGATGGCTGAGCGAAATCGAAGCGCCGGTGGATGGTAAACTCAACCGCCGGCTTATTGATGCAAAAAACTTTTCCATTTTACGCAGAATTTGAGACCTCGCTGATTGATATGTTCCCGACCAGCCGATTTCATGATTTAAGGGTAGGAAAAATTCACTTTGTTATAATTTCCAGGAAGGTCGTTAAAATAAAAATAATTACAATTATCGCGTGCGCCCGGAATCTTTTTGTAATAATAAGAACCAATAACAAAACAAGGTGAATGGCAATGGCGACAGGAGCCAGCAGGTTAATTTCACTTAACTGATCAAAGTTCTTTATTAGTTTAATGAGCATTGTAACCAGCACAGCCCCGGCCATCAATCCCCAGAAATACCTGTGATTTTCAAAATAATATTTTTTCAGATCATATAATTTTTCACCGTTTACATCGGGCAGAACAGTAGAGACAAGTAGAAACAAAAGCAGAAACAAATGGCCATATATGATAAAAAAGCCAATATTCATCCATTGAAAATCACTTTCGAGTGAAGTCAGATCCCACCAGTTTTTTAAAATCACAACAAACAGATACCAGGCAGTAAGAATCGGCAGCCAGTGCCATTTTACTTTTTTCTTAATTGAGATAAGTTTGTGAAAGCTGATGAACAGATCGGCTAACATCAATCCGTAAATGATGGTAAAAAATGTAATAACTATCGCGTGTTTCGACATATACCTGTTCCGGATCAATTACAATTAACTGTTAAAATATCATAATTTCAAAATAATGATAATTTGCGGAAGAAACCACACTTCGTTTTAACCGGTCTAATCCGCTATCAATGCTTTAACCGGAATTCTGGTAATTTCAACATCTTCTTTGTTCGTCGCGTATGCGACATATAAATATTCTTTGCCGACACAGGCTTTCGGGTAACTGTATCCTTCCCTTTTATACTTTCCCTCAAACCGCATCGGCTGAAGATCATCACCCCCTCCGCGAAGGAGATAAGCCCGGTTGAAATATTTTCCATCCCGGCTTAAAGTTATCACCAGCGGGATTCGGCTTTTGTTATTATTCGGATTGTTTATCATAAAAGCTGTGCCGTCGAACAGGTTTCCCGCACACTGCTTTGACCGCGAGTCGGGCATATTGGTTAATACAGGAACCGACCATGTTTCTCCCCGATCATCACTCATGGAAGCAAGTTTACTGAATGAGCTTTTCTGATCCCTGAAAATCATCACAATCTTTCCATCGCCGCGCAAAAACCAGGATGGTTCAAGCTCCCTGCTCACGTGACCATTAAAAGGAAGGTTTTCCATTTTCCCTTTCCGCCAGCCATTTGTTCCTCCCGGATTATCCGTATAATATGGTGAGACCACCAGCCCTGGCTGCTCATGCACCGAGGTTATTATCCTTCCGCCGGGCAACGCGCGTGTATCCTGCTCGATAATTCCGTTTACCGGTCTTCCATCCCATCTGAGAAGAGACTCCTGACCGCTCCAGTTAATTCCATCTTCACTGGTTCTAAAGTCTGTGTATCCTCCTTTTGGCTCCTGTTCAGGCCACACATTTATATACGCGATTAATGTATTACCGTCGCTCCACCACCCCCCGCTCGTGCTGACTCCCTTCTCCCGCGCTTCTGAAATAACACAGGGCACCGACCACTTCTTCAGATCAGGACTTCGGCTGTAAACCACCTTCGTGTCCGGAGCATCCTCATCAACATCTGAACTTTGCCACTGCACAAAATACTCATTTTTAAAGGAAATAATTACCGCTCCGTGGGAATATTTATCCGAGTTTTCTTCCGGTTTAAAAACAGTAAATGTTTCACTACCAGGAACCCTTTCTAAACCCAGGGTATTCGGTTCCCGGTAATCAAATAAATTATCTTTCACAAAGAATGGAGCTTCATTCTTCCGGGAGCATGAAATGATTAAAAACAAAATTACCGTAAGGACCGCGAACCTGGAAAAAAAATTTTCTCTTTTCATTATAATTCTTTCTCAATAATTTATCGGAAGAACAATATAACAAAACCTTCTTTTATATATTCAGAAGCAGCTTCGCTGTTGTAAAATAAATCAGAAGACCTGTTATATCCACCACAGTTGTAAGGGCGGGACTTGCCACAATTGCCGGGTCAAACTTAAATTTTGACGCGAGCAGCGGCAACAATGCTCCGGCCATTGTCGCTGTCACCACCTGAAGCGAGAGGGCCAGGGCTATTACAAACCCTATTTTTTCTAAAGTGAATCCGGCAGGAATAACTGTCCAGTGTGATAAAAAGAGAACCTTAAGCCATGAAAGAATTCCGAGAGCAAGCGCGAGAAGGAGGGAAATTCTCAATTCTTTCCACAACACCCTGAATGTATCACTGAATGTTACCTCGCCAAGAGCTATCGCTCTTACAATGACTGTAGCCGACTGACTCCCGGTATTCCCTCCTGTATCGGCAATCATTGGCATATATAGCGCCAGGATCATCATTCCCGTTAAAGTTGATTCAAAACTGTGAATAATAAGTCCCGAGATAAGTCCCAGCGCCGCGAGACTAATGATCCATATAGCCCGGTTTTTAAAATGAATCAGGGGTGATGTTTTCATGTAAACACCCGGCTCATGCGCGCCGGTGATAGCCATTATTTTTTCAAAGTCCTCTGTCTGTTCCTGTGTAATAATATCAAGAGCGTCATCATGGGTAATGATCCCTACAAGAATATTGTTCCCGTTTACGACCGGAATGGCGATAAGATCATATTTCTGTATTTTCCTCGCGGCTGTTTCCTGATCCTCTTCCACTGTGGCAAATATCACCTCCTCTTTCATTATATCTTTCAGAATAGAATCAGGCGCCGCCATGATAAGATCAGTAAGGGATACAAATCCAATCAGCTCTCTTGAAGAATTGATAATGTAACTATAGATAATTGTCTCTTTTTTGGGAGCCTGAAGCCGCAGTCTGTTGATAGCTTCCCTCACACTGATATTCTCAGGAAGAGATACATATTCTGAAGTCATTACCGAACCCGCACTGCCCTCAGGATATGAGGTGAGTCTTCTTATGTCCTCTCTTTCAGCCTGCGCGAGAGCGGGAAGAATAAATTCCTGTTTCTCCGGCGGAAATTTTTTAAACAGATCAACCCTGTCATCAGCCGGCAGCTCTGTGAGCAGCCCGGCAAGTTTTTTCCGGTCTGTAATTTCCGTTATTTCAATCTGAAATGGCAATACCAGGTGACTGAATATTTCTGATCTGGCAGCAGGGTCCAGTTTTTCTATTAGGTCCCATGCCTCACCGGGATCGAGATGGGAAAGCAGATCGGCTATCTCAGCAGGATGACTGTTAAGGCATACTTCCCTGAATAAATCCCGGTTCTGTGCTTCAATGATTTCTTTAATTTCGGGAAGAATAATTAAATTTTTCACTGGTTACTCCGTTCTTTTACACCACGGAGAACAACCAATGAAATTGCGGAGGTTTGTTACCGTGGAAGGATTATAATAGTATTTTTATTTTGTAAACGCGCGCCAGGTTCTTTCGAATCGGACATTTTTTGCCTTTTATTTGTTCATAAAATTTTCGCCACAAAAATAATACATCTACTAATAGAAATGAAGAACTTTTTACTTCGTTTCAGATAAACAGCTATCCTACCACTCACCGGCAGTTAATACAGGGCTCCTGACATCACGTATATTGAAATGCAACTATTTTATCATCTTCTTCCATTAACTGGCAGAATAATAACAGTAAGAATATTTCGTTATCCTCTCTCAATATTGTTTTTATCTTTTAAAGCGACCTCAAAAAAATAAGCGTTAAAAAAATCAAATGAACGGAGCGTTAAAAAAGGAAAGCTGTTTGAGGCACATATCTTTTTATGTGCCGAGTTCTTTCATTTTAGTGGAGTGAATTGATTTTTAGCTTATTTTTTTGCAGTCTTGACTTTTTTTGCCTGCTCGCCGAAGGAGAGTTACTTTTTGTGTCAAGACAAAAAGTAAGGGCATCTCTTATAAAATATATTTGGTAAGATTAATGACAATCCCCATTGGTTCTCGCTTTACCAGCTGAGGTAAATTTCAAATTATTTCACGCAAAGGGAACTTATAAACGCAATTCTTTTTAACAGAATTTCTAATAACAGTCGCATACGTATATACGCAATAAAAAATCTATGTTGTTTTATTTCAATACTTTATGTTTCTGATGTCAGGAGGCCTGTAATATGCTGTTTTTTGTTCCAGGCAGTTTTCCTGTTGTCCTTTTATGACCCAATATCCCGATATAATCATAAACCGGCAAACCAGAAAAAATTGAATCCGAAGAAAGAATCGTACTTGTTCTCGTAATTCGTGCTCCTCTTTTCAAGACGCCCAGGTTATTCGAGAACGAGGACGATTACGAGTACCTGTTCCATAAGTACGATAAAATTTTGCCATTTTGCGTAGAATTTAACTTCTTACGAATTTCTCTTTCCCTGATCTTTTAAAGCAATACCGATACCGATACCGATACCGATACCGAAAGATAATCATGAAATCCTCTAATCCCATAGACTGGCAAAGCCAGAAACACTGAACCTGTCCGTTAGCTGAGCGGAGTCGAAGCTACCGCCGCTGGTTTCGATCCGCTCAACCACCGGCTTATGTTGTCTTAAAATCTCCTGACCATCATTCTGATCATGGTAATCCTGTTTTTTTCTACGATTATCAGCGAAATCCACAGGAAATATTAAGGCAATAAGGTTAAATTTTTGGGAGGGGAATCCCTGGCTACTAAGGTTGAAATAATAAAGCATAAGGTTCTTAAAAGCTTCTTTGTGACATTTAGTGTTTTAGTGATTTTGTGGCCTTTTCCCCGCCTAAATCCACGAAATCAGAGATATCCGCGGTCCTCTTTTTAATTGTTCATTATTCATTATTAATTGTTAATTAAAATCCTGCCCTCAGGGAAAATGAACACCCCCTCCGCCGTCACCCAACCCGGCCATCATACTCTTACTCTGATTTTTTAGTACCGATGCAGAAAAATAAAAAGGCAATAAGGTTAATTATTCTGTGAGGGGAATTCTCTGCTACTGAGGTTAAAAAACAAAGAATAAGGTTTCTTTTCTTTGCGCCTCCGCGCCTTTGCGTGAGATAAAAACCGATTTGGATTTCGACGGGATTTATAAGGCTGAATGCTTTATAATTTAATCCCGGCTACTATGGAGTTCCCATTTGGGAATAATATCTATTTTCAAATTTTGCAGCAACAACTAAAATTATCACCTTGTAAAAACTCTTCAATAGTGAAAGATCGAAATCCCCTCTCCTTAAGATTTTAAGGGGAGGACGGGAGGGGTTTGATCTACCTTGAGATGTTTATTATCCGGAGTGAATTCAAAATATTCGTAATAAAATGACTGGTTTCTTCTATCAAACATAGTCTTGTTGCCTGGAAGGTTAAAAGATTCAGAACTCCTTACCTCTCGCAAAATGAAATCGCGGAAGTTTAACGCGAATTATTATATCCCCGGCTCTCAATATAAATAGTCTTTCTCATTCTTGATCGAACAATAAAATAGGTGTTCCATTGTAAAGAATGAAAAGTTGTCTCTGTCGTCACTGACGGGACTTTTTGTGATTGTATGTCACCTATTTACCCCACAATGAATTGCGGTGCTATTATCTGTCGTCCCTGAAGGGACTCTCCTACAGACTTCTTTCCCGCGATTTTATTTTGCGAATAAATCCATGTAAGTTATTGTTTTTTAAAACCGGGATCAGGAGTTCTGAGATTAATAAACAAGGTTCTTTTGTCGGGTTTTTCAGCGAGAAAATTACGCATCAAAAAAATCACCGTTTCGCGAAAAAATTTTGAGCTCATGGAATATTTATCAATTGTCTTTTCAATTGTACATTAATAATTGTTAATTGAAAATTTGCCATTTTGCTTTGAATTTCACTGCTAATGGAATATTCAGGGTTTAGAAATGAACGGATTGGATTTGTGAACAACCCGGTGTTATATTCCATTTTTAATACAGGCAGGATAAATTGTGTACCTGACGGCACATCGTATATAGTGTTTTTCTCTTTTCTACCAATATTGTCGCACCTGCCCTGATAAAAGAATCCCGTCGAAATTCTCCTTGCAAACCGGAGCTAAGAATTATTCCTCTTTTTTCAATTTTTCTTTTAACTCCTCTTCAGAGAAAGATTGAAGCGAAGAGGCGATTTTTTCACCAATCAGGGAAGTTAAATAATTAACAGCGCCGGTAAACATACCTTTATTCGCGCTAATATACTTCTTGCCAACATCTGATTTTAAGAAAATCACATATTGATTTAATTCCGATTCGTCCAGAAAACTATAGCTGCCGTAATACTTATCTATATCAAAATCGTTTGTAAAAAATCCCTGTTCAACCATTCTGGAATAGGTTTTTTCCATTTTATCTTTATATTTTTCACTTTTCATAAGCTCTGATATCTCTTTCCCTGTTTTCCCTCTCTTTTTCATCATTTCCACAGAGGTGATTTCAATAATCTGCCTGGCCATCGACTGAAAAATCATGTCACCATATTCTTCTACCTTTGTTATTTCAATCAGCTCGGTAATCAGTTTTTTCTTTTCATCCGGAATATTCTCCGATTCAGCCATATCCTGCTCCCCCGATTCAATTTCAACAATTTTTTCCCCAAGCGGGGAGCTGAAAAAACTGTTAAGGGTGTTAAGTTCATCCCCGGAAAAACAATCAAATTCATTCACCGCAATTTTATAAACCGAATCACCGGCAATTTCATATTCTTTCTGATTGAACGAACTAAGTCCATATTGAACAAATTGTTCATTTATCTCAGATAAAAATGATTCCGGCATATCTTTCGTGATTTGCCCAAATTTCGACACTTTTAAAAATTCAATAATCAGGTTCTTTTTAGTTTCTCCTTCCCCGGCGAAGAGAATTGAAAAAGTTATTAATGAAAGCGACAAAAAAACAATAATTTTTGATCTCATCTTTTCCTCTTTTTATTACGATTGTTATTAAATTACTAATTTATAAATTGGTTACCCGGGCGATTCCCTATCCGCCTCATTTTTTCTATTTTGTCTGGTACTCAGCTTTCTCCCCTTATTTATCAATTACTCAATTTCCTGCATACCCCGCAAGGAAATCCCCGAATTTGGAAAGAAGCCTCGAATAGCTGTAATTTTCCAGAGTTTTTTTCTGTCCCGCCCGGGCAATTAATTCCCTTTCTTTTTCATTCTCACGGTAATAGTTTATTTTTTCAATACATTCATCAAGCGATCTGAAAGTAACGACCTCTTTTCCAGGCTCAAAAAATTCGTTGAGATTATCTTTCCAGTCAGTTAGCAGCAGCGCTCCCGAACCTGTCGCTTCAAATAACCTGATATTTGCGGCCTTATGCACAATATCGCCGTGGAAATTGAGAGTAATACCTGAACTGAGGAATATCCTGAACATATCAAGCCCGAAAACTGTGCCGTTCCTTTCCTTCTCAAGTTTCATGGCGTACCGGAATTCTTTGAACTGCCCTTTAGAAAGCAGTTTTGATATGTTGTATACAGCCGATTTACCTCTTCCAAGAATATCGGGGGCCCAAAGATCAATTTTTTCCTTCCTCGTGAGCTGATAAACAAACTCAAGCCTTTTGCTGTGAATTCCCCTGAAAGGGAAAAATGATCCGACAAATGATACAGGATAAATTCTCTCCAGTTTCCCCGCCCTCTCCATGATTTTTTCATCAAAAGCGTATGGCATAAAGTAAGTGTCAAACCCCTTCGATTTGTAATAATCGAGTGTATCCTCAACACAACTTAACACCAGATCGCAACCCTGCAGATAGTTTTCATCATGCAGAAGCTGCCCGTCATAGAAGATGACCTTTTTCAGAAAAGGATATTTTTTCTTCATCCTAATCCTGAACCCGGGACTTATCATAAAACTATGAGCAAACCACAGGTCCGGCTCATAATATCTTATCTGCTCCTCGATCATATCCTCAAAACTTAATCCGCTCTTTTTAATCCCCTGTTCTTCCAGCCACTTTTCCTGGATAAACCGGTTATTCATTATGGTTTCGATAACCTCAAAATTGCCGGATGCCTCCAGATGTGTTTTCCAGAAATCGGACCACCCGAAACTATGGAACATCAGCGACTCATGCTGGGTTTTATAGTCAGCAAGCTTCATTTCTTCATTCATTTTATAATAATGAAGCAGGTACTTTTTATAAAATTCTGATGACTTTAATAACCGTAATCGCGACATAGTCTTATTTTTTTCGTGATCTGATAAGAATTAGCAGAGTTTTTTTAATTTTTTCAGGCGGAACAACACCGGTAAAGATCATCAATCCCGCAAAAAGGGGAGCCGATAACAGCTTGAGAAGAATATTGATAAAATTCAGCTCCGGCAGAAAATAATAAAAAAGAAAACAAAGCATTCCGGAAGAAATAATTATGATAAATAATGAACGGTGTTCATATTTTATACGATAATATTTATTTGAATACCTAAGGGTAAGAAAATAAAGAAGGATAAATGAGATAATTGTGCTAAGGGCCGCTCCATTAATACCGAGGTAATTTATAAGGGGAAAATTCAGCCCGATATTAAATGCCGCCGCGAAAAAGGTGACAACCGCTATTCCTTTGGTATTTCCTGTAAGCAGCATACCTGAAAGAGCTACTATGTTCATCCCGACAAATATGTATGAATAGACAACAAGTGGCACTATAGATGACGCGACGTAATAGTTCTCTTTTGACGCGATCAGGTGAACAATTTCAGGAGCGTAAATCCCGACAATCATAGCTGTAAATGAAAGAAACAAAGTGAATACTGTCATTATTTCGGCGAAAAATTTTTTGCCTTCAGGTTCATTATAAATCCTGAATGAAAAGGGCACAAAGGTAAGATTAAAAGGCATGATTATGAACATATTAATCAGTCCCGCCACCCTGTATCCCAAGTCATAGATACCGGCAGCCGATTTCCCCATCATATAGACTATTAGAAAACGGTCGCTGCCATTAAGCAGATTTGAAGCAAGAGTGCTGCCCACAAGAGGAAGCCCGAAGAGAAGGGAGACCTTCAGCAGAGAAAGATCAGGCGACGGTTTAAGCTCCATTAATATTCCGGGCAGAAGCAATATTGTAATTATTAGTTCACCGGCAATCTGGGCATAAAGAATTTCTTCAACTCCTCCTCCTTTAAAAACAAGAAGATAAACAGATATGCCAATTATTAGAATCAGCTTTAACAGGTTGACAAAAGTGAATTTAACCGACTTTTCCTCAGCTCTCAATTTACTCAGCAAAAGATTATTCAATATTGTAAATGAAACGAGGGGGATAAGCAGAAGAATAAGCTCCCTGTTTTCCGGGAAAATATTGCCGAAACCGGAAGTATAATAATCAATCAACCAGGTAATTACGGAAAAGAGCGATATTATAATTAATACAAGAAGGAGCAGATTAAAAATGGCCCGGGGGAAATCGCCTGAATATTCCTTATCATTCCTGAGCCTTATCAGCGACTGTCCCTGCCCGAAAGCAAGCGCCTGCGATAAAATCTGGGTGGTTATTACAGCGATGCCCAGAATACCATATTGCTCTGTTGTCAGGTATTCCGTATAGAGGGGTATAAGGATGATACCCGCAATTTTGTTGGCGACATTAAAGAGGCTGTAAACAAAGGATTGTTTGAATATATGCTTAAACTTATCTATCATCAGTGCCAAAAATAGCTAAAATAAAAAAAGCATCCTAACACAGGATGCTTTTCAGATTTTATCCGGTATAAATTTTATTCTAACGGCTTTTGAGCCAGACAAATAACCATTTTTTGATTTTCGGGAAAACATGTATAATAGAGCCTGTATTCGGTAGAAGTTTTTACCAGGTTAGGGTAAGCCATACTTCCGGTATTAATAACAAGGTTTTGTAAATTGAAAACCGGGTTGTTTTCATCCTTAGTCCACGATTTTCCATCCTGCGAATAAGCTGCGCCAAAACCATTCTGGCCATTGGGAGAAGCAACCTGGTATATCATCATATACTGATTTCCGTTATCAATCACACTCGGATACCCGATAGCATCCAGCTCCCACGGTTGATCGGGCGACATTATCGGTCCGTTGCCATATTTTTGAAAAGTATAACCATCATCCGATATCGCGAGTCCTATCTGCCTGTTCTGGTAATATTGATGTCCATAATAATAAAGATAAATTTTCCCATCAATTATTATCGCCGAGGATGCGCCCATCTGGTAATCCCACCCGCTGCCCGAGAGAATTGGCTGTGCTTCTTTAGTCCAGTTAATTCCATCAGTGGATGTGGCCAGTCCTATTTTCCACGCATCGTGGGAATCGCCCCAGCCGCTATAATACATCATTAAGAGACCGTCATTAACTATTATCGGACCGGCGCCGACATGCTGAGAATCCCATGAGCCATATTCTCCGGGGGATAGAACGGGAGAACTCACAGGCGCCGACCAGTTAATGCCATCCTGCGATTCAGCGTAATGAACATATCCGTCTGAAAAGCCATTTGTGCCGGTAAACCACATCCTGTATAAACCATTAAAATAAAGGACAAATGGCTGCCCGATCCCATAATCGGGATAATTTCCATGCTCAGTTAAGACAGGATTCCCGGGGTTATCAATCCACAGACTGGTTGTTCCGTTTTCCCAGTTTACCACTATATTTACAGTTCCCGTGCCGCTCGAAACACTCGTAAGGGTAAGTGAGACGTTTGTTACCTGGTCGGATACAACATAAATATCTGTTTCGCCGGTATAGAGTATTGTGCCCTGGTTATCCATCGCGTCTATCTTCAGATGCCATGCGCCTTCAGGTATCTCAGTTAAGGAAAGTTCCGCCTGACCGCTTCCGGTAATATCCATCATACCTGATATAGGACTAAAACCCGCGCGGCTAAGTTCGGCCATTACTTCAGTAACATTTTCCGGAGCGTCGCTTTTGCTGATAATTACTGAGAGATTGCCCGAAGAAGAGGGGGGATCCACAATATTCTGCCTGTCATCCGAGCAGGAAAATAAAAATAGAATAAAACAAAATAATATTAGCGCCCTTGTGATTTTCATCATCACTCCTGTATTAATGAAAGATAATTTTGTAAGACAAAGTAAAAATATTTGGCTATTATTGCAATGATAATAAATAATCATATTTCAACCCGGTAAGAATGAGAATTCCGCAGGATAAAATAGAAGATATTCGCAATTCGACAGATATAGTTGATGTAATATCGGGATATGTACAGCTAAAAAAACGTGGCAGAAGTTTTATAGGTCTGTGCCCCTTCCATACCGAAAAAACACCATCTTTTACCGTTAGTCCCGAAAAACAGATATTCCACTGTTTCGGGTGTCATAAAGGAGGAAACGTATTCAGTTTTCTGATGGAATATAAAAGCATCTCATTCATTGAGGCGGTTCAGGAAACAGCGGAATCGGCGGGAATTAAACTGGAATTAACCAGTGATGAAAAACCGGGTGAAAAGGATAAACTTGAAGAACTTTATGAAATAAATGTTTTTGCCGCGAAATTTTTCTCGGGCATGTTAGCCGATAAGGGAAAAGGAACAAAGGCCTCAGAGTATCTTACCGGACGAAATCTGAAGACAAAAAGCCTGAAGAGCTTTGGCATTGGTTTCGCCCCCGATAGCTGGGACAACTTTTTGGAACACGCCAAAAAAGGAGGAATAAATCTCGATGACGCCCAGACACTCGGACTGCTTGATACGAATGACAAAGGTAAAAAATATGACAAATTCCGCAACAGAATAATTTTCCCAATCTTCTCACCAAATGGCAGAGTGATCGCTTTCGGCGGCAGAACACTTGAAAACAGAAAAGATATCGCGAAATACCTCAATTCACCCGAATCGGAGATATACCAGAAAAGACGTTCTCTCTACGGGCTTTATCATTCCAAAGAAGAGATAAGAAAACTGGACAGGGCGATTCTGGTTGAGGGTTATATGGACCTTATATCACTTTTCCAGGCGGGAATTAAAAATGTTGTGGCATCTTCCGGAACAGCCCTTACTCCCGAGCAGGTCAGGCTGCTTTCACGTTATACAAAAAATATTCTGGTGCTTTTCGACGCCGATCCCGCGGGACAAAAAGCAGCCGAAAGAAGTATTGAAGTGCTGCTTAAACAGGACTTCGCTGTAAAAATCCTTACACTTCCCGATGGGGAAGATCCTGATAGTTACGTCACAAAATATGGTAAAGAGAAGTTTCTTGAAATATCTGAAAAAGGAGTTGATTTTCTTGAATTTCTCTCTGAATACTTTACTTCAAAGGGAATGTTTGATGATCCGGCGAAAGAGACAGAAGCGATAAGAAAACTTGTGGAAACCGTATCATGGATAAGTGATGAATTGAAAAGAAGCCTGACAATTAAAAATATCGCGGGTAAATACAAATTAAGAGAAAGGCTTCTGGAATCGGAACTGGATAAATATCTGAAGCAAAACCGCGTCAGGGAAAATATTCAGAATAAAAGAGAAAACCAGGCGCCGGCTCTTCCCGAGCAGGCGCCGGAAGGACCTTCAAAAGGGAAGGTCAGCAGCGTTGAAAAAGATATTATTAACGCCCTCCTCGAATGTGATGATGAAATAGCCGGTATTATTTTCGATCATTTTTTACCTGAGGAATTCAAAGATGATTCATTCAGAAAACTGGCCGAACTTATTTATAAAAATTTTACTGAACATACTCTTTCTCTGCCGCGTCTTATGGAACAAATTGAGGATGAAAATTTTAAGAAGTATGTCAGTTCCGTTGTTATGAATTTTGATGAGATCAGTCACAAAAGATGGGAAGAATTCACAGACCCCGAAAGAATCAGAAATGATAAAGTTGCCTGGTCGAAGGATTTGGTTAAAAAGATAAATCTGATAAGGTTAAGCGAAAGGATAAATGAGATTAACAATCGAATAGCGGGGGCTGAAAATGACCATGAAAAACTGTTTAATCTCTTCAAAGAAAAAAAAGAACTTGAAGAAGAGAAAAAAAATATACATAATAATGATAATTTAGCCTTATATTAATAGAGAAATTTGATGAAGGAAAGGAAGGACGATGATTAAAAATCCATCTGTATATGAAATTAACACGAGAGTATGGATCAGGCGGTTTGCCGATCAGAACAAAAATGTCAGGCTCGATGAAATAGATAAATCTGTCTGGCAGCAATATAAAGATATGGGATTTGACTATATATGGCTTATGGGAATATGGCAAACCTGCCCTTCGACTATAGATAAATATTGTTTTGAAGAGGGACTGGTTCATGAATACCGCAACGCCCTTAAGGACTGGAAAAAGGAGGATATCATTGGCTCCCCTTTCGCGATTGATAAATATGTTATTAATCCTGAGTTGGGGAATAAAGAAACACTTGTGAACCTGAGAGAAACTTTTCAGGAAATAGGACTGAAACTTATTCTCGATTTTATTCCAAATCATTTTTCAGCGGACACCTCCCTGTTAAAGGATAACCCGGATATCTTTTTAAGGGGTGATGAGGAAGCATTCCTTAATGATTCGCATACCTTTTATAAACCTGAAGCGCGCGATGGTGAAGTATTCGCTCACGGACGCGACCCCTTTTTCCCTGCCTGGCAGGATACGATACAGGTAAATTATTACAGCAATGACGCCCGTGAATATATGATCGGAATTCTTAAGGACCTGACGAAGGTCTGCGACGGGGTCCGCTGCGATATGGCAATGCTTAATCTCAACAACGTTTTCCGTAATACCTGGGGAAGTGTCCTCGACCGCAATGGCTTAATGAAACCTGAGACAGAGTTCTGGAGAATTGCCACACGCGATGTTAAAGAATTGAATCCCGATTTCCTTTTTATTGCCGAAGCCTACTGGGACCTCGAATTCGAATTGCAGATGCACGGATTTGACTATACATACGACAAAAGATTGATGGACCGGCTTAAAGACGCCCCTGTTTATTCTATAAAAGAACATCTTAAAGCTGATTTGGACTACCAGTCAAAATCGGTGAGATTTATTGAAAATCATGATGAACTGCGGGCAAGCGCCAATTTCGGCAAAGAACGCTCCCTTGCCGCGGCTATTGTAACCGGGACAACCATGGGTATGAGATTTTTCCATGACGGCCAGTTTGAAGGAAAAAGGATTAAACTGCCTGTGCAGCTCGGACGTGAACCTAATGAACAGCCGGCAAAATGTTATCTGAATTTTTATAAACGTTTTCTCGATATAATTAAACATCCTGTCTTCCGCGAAGGTGAGTGGCAGTTGCTCGATACCAATATCGCCTGGGAAAATAATTTCACCAACCAGAATTTCCTCGCCTGGCAATGGAAAAGAAATTTTGATACACGACTGATAATAATTAACTATTCCGATGCTGTTTCACAATGCCGCGTGCCTGTTGATATCGCGGGTTACCCTGAACATATTCTTTTCAAGGATATCCTGAATGATCATAAATTCATCAACTCAACCGATGAAATTTTCCACTGGGGTCTTTTCGTCGAACTAAAACCCTGGCAGGCTCATATTTTTCAATTTTAATCATAATCATAGACTGGCAAGCCAGAAACAATGAGGAATTACGAATTAGGAATTAGGAATTAGGAATTGACTTTCCCCAGGTATTACCAATTATTTATCATTCCGGTTTTTTGCGTCTTTTGCGAAAAGACCATCCAGAGGCAGGCAGGAATCTAATGCCAAATTTTACTGGCAATCAGATAAAAACTTTTCCATTTTGCGTAGAATTTAACTACTAACGGAATAATCATAAACTGGCAAGCCAGAAACAATGAGGAATTACGAATGACGAATTACGAATTGGCTTTCTCAGGAATATTTTTTTGAATCAGATCTGCTTTGGAGAAGCAGCATTATTGCGGAACGTCCCCATGGGGTAGTAAAGAACAAAAAAATATAGTAAGATCCCTGTAGGGGATCAACAGAGCTAAGCTAAGGAAAAACTACAATCCGAATTGTTGCCAAAAATTTTGCCATTTTGCGCAGAATTTAACTCCTTATGGAATAATCATAAACTGCCAAGCCAGAAACAATGAGGAATTACGAATGACGAATGACGAATTGGCTTTCCCAGGAATATTTTTTTGAATCAGATCTGCTTTGGAGAAGCAGCATTATTGCGGAACGTCCCCATGGGGTAGTAAGGAACAAAAAAATACTGTAAGATCCCTGTAGGGGATCAACAGAGCTAAGAAAAAACTACAATCCGAATTGTTGCCAAAAATTTTGCCATTTTGCGCAGAATTTAACTCCTTACGGAGTAATCTTAATCATAAACTGGCAAAGCCAGAAACACTGAACCTGTCCGGTAGCTGAGCGGAGTCGAAGCTACCGCCGCTGGTTTCGATCCGCCGCGGCGGACTTACCACCGGCTGTGTTCATGAAAAATTTTGCCGTTTTGCGTAGAATTTAACTGCTAACGGAGTAATCTTAATCGTAATCCCAACCAAAGTTAAAAAAACCGATTTCGATTACGATTTGGATTTCCATTTTTTCATTTCATATTAAACCGTTGTACGCGCATTCGTGGCTCCAAAATGGCTCATAAAAATACAATTAGTCTTCGTGATGTTATATCTTTTCACAATCCAAAATAATCTCGAATGAAAACTGCCGTAATAATCCCCGCTTTTAACGAAGAAAAGTCGATTGCAAAAGTTATCAAAGATATTCCTGCTTCTTATGTTCATGAGGTTATCGTTGTAAACAACAATTCTACCGATTCCACGGCTGAAGCTGCCGCAAAAGCGGACGCCACAGTTCTGCTCGAAAAAGAGAAAGGTTACGGAGCCGCCTGCCTGAAGGGTATGAATTACTGCGCTGACAAAAACTATGATATCATCTTATTTCTCGATGGTGACTACTCCGATTATCCCGAAGAAACATCTCTCATCCTTGATGAAATCATCAACAACAATTGTGATTTTGTGCTCGGTTCAAGGGTGATGGGAAAACGTGAGAAGGGAGCCCTTCCTTTCCAGTCACAGATAGGAAGCATTATCGCCGGTTTCCTGATAAGATTATTCTGGGGAGTAAAATACACCGATCTCGGCCCCTTCCGCGCAATCCGCTATGACAAACTGATGGAATTAAACATGGAAGACCGGTGGTATGGCTGGACTGTTGAAATGCAGATAAGGGCAGCCAAAAAGAAAATGAAGATAAAAGAAATCCCGGTCCGCTATCGCAAGCGTATCGGCAAATCAAAAGTTACCGGCACCATCAAAGGGACCGTAATGGCAAGTATAATTATATTGAGCACAATCTTCCGGGAAATTTTCAAAAAATAATTAACCTCTGATCGATATAAAAATATAAGCTCCAGAGTAATTTGAAATTGGATTCCCCCCTTTCTTGTGTCCCTTGTGCTTAAATCATCCCCCGTTTGCTTCCGAAATAATTTTCCTATGTTTTACACTTGATATCTGTAAATGATTGTAAAATAAAGGAGAAATAAAAAAAACTGCAAAATTTGTCACTACCATTTCAGCGACAGTGAAAAATCAGGCAAGTTATATTTATTATAATTTTTAATGGTTAAAGCTCTACATAATCATTTACCTCTGTCTGATCCATGAGTTTTTGGGGATGTTTGATTCTGAGAAGAGCAAAAATCTCCGATGCAAGTTTTTTTTGTTTGCTCTTCAAATAATAAGTTTCTTCTTCTATTTCCAATTCGCTAAATTCAACTGACAACAAAGCTTCCTTGATCCTTTCAGTAGAATAATCTATTCCTCTTTTTCTTAATCTGAACTCCAGTTCTCTTTCCAGCATAAAAGCAAAAAAGCAAATCATAAAGTGTCCCTCTATATGTTCCCGGACTCTCAGGTATATTGGTCTTGTCTGCATAGTTGACTTCATTACCTTGAAGGATTCCTCTATTTTGTATAGATAGCCATAACTTTCCAGGACTTCAATTGGCTCCATCTCAAGATCGCTGTACTCTATAGCGTAATAACCATCAAATATGGACTCTTTTTCTATTTTTTCCTGATCTATCAGTAGTTTCCCATTTTTCTTATCTCCCTGTTCCTCTATAAATCTCTTATAGCCATTTTTCTTTTTAACCTTGCTATGCTCCTGTTTGTCTACTACTTCCATTGCTTTCTCTATTGCGCGTTCCCGATCCTTTCTGTCCTTAGCCGCCCGTTTTGACGACCAGGTGCATACCATCTTTTCTGGTAATGTTGCCTTTTTTTTCTCTCCTTCTTCTTCATATTGAACTATATTTTCGTAATCTATTACCTTGTATTTGTATTTTTCTTCTTCCCTGGTTATTTCACTATAGCCTTCCTGACTCAGAACTTCCTGCTGTACCTTTTTCGACATGGACTTTAATCGGGCGCTTACTATATAATTATATCCGCGATCCTTTATTGCTTTCAGATTTAGTTTGGAGTTCATAGCCTTATCTGCGACTATTATCACCCGATCCAATTCAAATTGCTTTTTCAATTTATCAAGTATTCCAAGTAGTGTTTTCCCGTCAAATGTATTTCCCGGGAACAGTTCGTAACCTATTGGTCTGCCTTCCTTATCTATCAGAAGTCCCATTACTATCTGAACTTCATTTACTTTGTTTGCTTTACTGAAACCAAAGTCTCTCAGACTATCTTGTTTCTGTGATTCATAATGCCAGGTTGTCACATCATAAAAAACCACATCAATTTCCATATTGAAAAGGTTGCGGTTTTTAAGAAACAATGATCTTTCTATCTTTTCTTTGTTCTCTGAAAGAATATCAAGTGAACGGTAAACCTGGTGAAGAGCCAGATCCGGATCATATTCCAGATATTTATCCCTGCTGAAATAGTAGTCGCGTTTACTTCCCGGGTTAAGCAAACGGTTGATTACAAGTGTGAATATCAGTCCTTTTAGGTTGTATCCTGATTTACTTTTTTTGACAACAGGCGCTAAAATATTGTCAAAATCAAATTGTTTCCAGAGTTTTTTGTATGCCAGATATCCGTAATTAAGTCTGTATTTTTCTTTCATGCCTGAGACATCTTTAAGATTACATTTTTCTTTATCGACGAATTTCTGAAGAGAACGGAGAATATTTTCCAGCCCTGAGCTTACAAGTTTATCTGCCCTGCCGAGGCTGGCTATCACTTTATGTTTCGAAACCCCTTTTACTTTATAACTTTCAACAATTGAAAGATATTGATGACCTTTTGAATGAGAAGTTTTAATAAACATAGGTAACTCTGGAATGTTATATTACAAATATAAGTGTAGAACTACTGATAATCAACATTATAGTAATATTATACAATATGTTAGATGCCCTTAAGCATGAATAAGTTGTCACTACTTTTACAGCTGTTCTCAATCCAAATATGTGTTTTTAGCCCGTTTTCGCACTTTTTTGCTCTTTTTTTTTCTTTAAGTGTAAAACTCAGGAGATAAGGGCAGCCAAAAAGAAAATGAAGATAAAAGAAATCCCGGTCCGCTATCGCAAGCGTATCGGCAAATCAAAAGTTACCGGCACCATCAAAGGGACCGTAATGGCAAGTATAATTATATTGAGCACAATCTTCCGGGAAATTTTCAAAAAATAATTAACCTCTGATCGATATAAAAATATAAGCTCCAGAGTAATTTGAAATTGGATTCCCCCCTTTCTTGTGTCCCTTGTGCTTAAATCATCCCCCGTTTGCTTCCGAAATAATTTTTATCGAATGATCTATCAATTCCATGCCTCCCTGACTTCCATGGCCCGGAATTACCATTTCCGCGTCAGGGAACCTGTTTTTCAGATTTTGCAGCGATTCAACCCACTTATCCATAACCGCGTCTCGTGTATTGCCCGGCCCTTTGCTTGCCATTGATTTCACGAGACATCCCCCGAAAAGAATTTTATTAGCCGGAAAATATACAGAAAGATTATCCTCTGTATGCCCCGGCCCGGGGAACCATACAATAACTTCACTATTTTCATATTTTAATGTAAGCCCCTCCTCCAGGTTGAACAGATTATCAGGCGGCTTAAGTTCGAGCTGCTCAAATACTTTTCTATACCTTTCATAGCGGGGAGCTTTCAGAAATTCCAGCGTTCCGGCAAAACCTTTTTCTTTTAATAATTCCACAGCCCTCCGGGATCCGTAAACCGGAATATTATTCCCCAGGAAAAATCCGTTGCCCCCGAGGTTATCCACATGAAAATGGCAGTTTATCACAACCAGCTCCGCACCGGGGAATTTCCTTTGCAGCCATTCATAAAAAAGCCGGGAAGCCTCATTTTCATAAGGGGTATCCACCAGCACAAAATCATTCTGCGAAGTTCTGACTACCAGCGAATTCGCCGGCCAGGGAAAAGAATGCGCCATCAGCCAGGTATCCTCACTCAGCCTGCTTATAACGAGGTCGCGCGATAAGGTATCACTCTCAATTACATTCTGTGAATAAACAATAAACGGTAAAAATAAAATTACAATCAGCCTCTTCATTTCAATACCCCGATTATCAAAAAAAATGTACTTGTTAAAAATAATCAAAAAGTATCTTCCACGGAAATAATCTCCCTCAGCGGAAGATTGTATCCCGCGGATTTCGCGGATAACCGCAGATGAACAATTCTCCTTTATATTTGAAGATTCATCCCCATATTTTCTGTAAAAAAATTTTCCTCTTGACAATTGTTAAACAATACCTTAACATTAGAGCACATAGTCTAAAATATTATGTCTAAAAAGTCGATAGAATTTAAGAAACTTTCGTTGCCGGATATTTATGGCGCTCCTGTTTATGACATTTATTATGTTATCGAAAATGGACGCACAAAAGTAATGGAAAATTTCATTTCCTTACCAGAAGACTTAAAAGATTTGATTAAGGACCTGATTATAAAAATGGCGACTGTTCCAAACTTCAAATCGCCCAGGATTAAATATAATCTCAAAGGATATAATTACGGTGAGATCAGGCCAATGCCCCATCGTTTTTTCTTCTTCCAGAAATGTGGGAATAATTATATTTTCTTCGAGTATCTGTTAAAAAAGGAAAATCAATTACACGATGATATTTATAAAAGGATTAATGAATTAAAGGGAAAATATGAACAAGAGTTCAGAAAATATATCTCAGGAGATTAACTCATTTTTTAATGAATCGCCGAGCCTGAACCAAAAAGCGTGGGGAATGATTAACCAGTTTTATCATATTATTCTCACCTATATGGATGAAAATAATATTTCACAGTCAGACCTGGCAAAGAGAATGGGAAAATCCCGCTCGGCTGTTTCTCAGCTTTTTTCAAAAACACCCAATATCACCATAAAAAAAATGGTTGAAATAGCTGATGCTATCGGGATAAATCTCGAGATATCCTCACCTGATGTAACAAACGAAAATAAAATAACGGAATCTGAACACCCGGCGGCCAAAAAATATATTACAAGAAAGCCCAAAAATCTTATAAAGTTGAACAGCGCGGTAAGTTCTTAATCTAAACAAACTCATCCGGCGAGAACCAGCTAACCACATTGTCCTCTCGTTTTCCATTCAAAGTCTCTCACACAAAGCAAATTTTCGGTATCGGTATCGGTATCGGTATCGGTATCGGTATCGGTATCGGTATCGGTATCGGAAAGATAAATACCATGATAAAAGTTACCAAATCCGCGCGTCCGAGTTTTACTCCCCCCTGGTTTAGAACTCCCTGCCATGATTATTCAACACCTTAGTTTATCCCGTTTAAGACCTCATAATTTTTATCCGCCGCGGCTTTTTTTGGGTGAAGGAGGACATAATTCATAATTATTTTGATATATTTATATATTGAAATTCAGGCAGAGAAATGGATAAAGTATTAAAAGTAAAATCGCGAAAAGATGACAGCAACGATCTGGAATACTGGCTCAGCAAAACCCATGAGGAAAGGCTTGAAGCATTGGAAATAATGCGCGCTAACTATATAAGTATGCACTACGAGGAATTAAAGGATGACATTCAACAGGGACTTCAAAGAGTTCTTAGAGTTGTTAAACGAAAATAATGTTGAGTATCTTGTTGTTGAGTACTATTTGGAAAAGTTACTTTCTACTTTGAAATAGTTTTGAGCGAATGAAAATAAAACAAGCGAATATATATTAAGTCTGGTGTTTTTTGAATACTCAATAAAATATTTTTTATTTGATTTTTGTTGAAACTTATTATTAAATTGATTGTTAATTATTATGATAAAAAATCCATCCCCCGGCACTACGTTTTTTCAATGATCCCGAAAAAGCCTAACCCGGGGGTTTCATATTTTAGGGCGTTCAGATGACTAAATCTACTAATTTAGCAGTTGCACTTGTAAAACCCACCGCAATACTTGTGGATGGATCATTCTTCCTGAAAAGATATAAACACTGTTATCCGGATGGAAAGTCGCACGACGCAAAAACTGTTGTTAAAAATATGTACACAATGTTGTTAAGTCATGTTGAGAATGAACAACTCTACCGAATTTTGTATTATGTGATTGCCCGCCTCTTTCTAAAAAAGCTCATAATCCAATTTCAGGAAAAAGCATTGATTTCTCGAAAACTGAAATTTCAGAATTTCGAATTGAATTCTATGATGAACTAAAAAAACTCCGGAAGGTCGCGCTTCGCTTAGGCATATTGAAGGATCGGGGAGGATGGAGAATCTGGCCATCAAAAATGAAAGATTTATTTAATAAAACGATTTCAATGAATGAGTTGAATTAAGATGATGTCTTTTACGATGTAAACCAAAAAGGAGTTGATATCAGAATTGGTATTGACATAGCATCATTGTCATATAAAAGGTTGGTAAGTAAAATAATTCTTGTTTCTGGTGACAGCGATTTTGTTCCGGCGGCAAAACTTGCCCGCAGGGAAGGAATTGATTTCATACTTGATCCTATGTGGCAAAATATTGATGAACAACTATTTGAACATATTGACGGCCTGAAATCAACTTGTAATCGTCCAAGGAAAAGTTGACGCCTGGAAATTAAATAATTAGACCTATAATGTACTTTAATGATTTTGATAAAGGGATAGATAATTCGGGTCAGGTTTTGATTTTTTAAGAACTGCCACATTGTCACGGACTACATTATTCCCGGGTTAAAATAAAAACGGTCCATTTTATTCCCCATCCCCCTCAAGGAATCGACTTGTCATTGTGTTCTCTCCGCTCTTCAATATAAAATCCATCGCGTAGTGAAACTCATTGCCAAAAGCGGAAGATTTTTTTAGAATATTTAGCGGATAACCGCATAAAAATCTTACTCCATGAACGCAACGAAATAATGAATATTCATTGTTAATATCCCTCTGTCTGAACCATGATTAAAAGATGAACAGGATTTCATGATTATAATAATCATGGTCGGTTTTTATTCTTATCCGTTCCGGGTGAAAATTCTTACCAAGCTTCTTCAAATTTTTAGAAACGATTTGAATCATCTTATCCTATAGCTAAATAATTTTTGCGCCAGCCCAAAATAATGACTATATTATAGTCAAAACAAAACAGGTATAAAATGAAATACAGCGAAGCGGTTAAGCCGATAAGTTATCTCAAGGCCCACGCCTCAGAGGTTGTGAGGGATGTGTCGGAAAATCAAAAAACCATGATAATCACACACAATGGAGAGGCCAGGGTAATTTTGCAGGATGTGAAGGTATATGAAAAAACGCAGGAGAGTCTGGCGTTATTAAAAATCCTGGCATTAAGCGGAAAAGAGATCAGGAAAGGTAAATTCCGCCCCGTCGAGGAATCTTTTCAAAATGCCAGGGAGAGAATAAATAACTTCAGGCGGAACCAGGATGAAATACAAAGTTAAACTTACTTTTTCCGCTGAAGAGGACCTCTTTGAAATTTATCAATATATTTTCTTAAACGATTCCCCGGAAAACGCTGAACAAATATTTTCGAAACTTCAGGAGAAATGCCTCTCACTTCAGAAATATCCTTTTCGGGGGCATATCCCGGCAGAGTTATCCTTTATCGGAATAGATGATTTTCTTGAAATCATTTATAATCCATACCGGATAATTTACCAGGTAATTGAAGATGTCATATTTATCCACTGTATTCTTGATGGCCGCCGCGATACGCAAAAATTGTTAAGTGAGCGTTTATTAAGAGAATAATTTGTTGATATTTGCGTCAACAATATAATTGAATTTAACGCCTAGTAATACCTCGCGCCACTCCGCGCCTCCGCGCGAGATTAAATATTTTGGAATTGCCATTAGCATAATCGTTTCGTAAAATTGAGGAACAAAATTTTAAACAGGGAAATAATAAAATGGAAAAAGGAGAGATACTCATTTATCAAAGCCTGGAGGGAAATATCAAAGTTGACGTCCGGATAGAAGATGAAACCGTATGGTTGTCGCAAGCTCAAATGAGTCAACTTTTTGGCAAAGACAAACGGACAATATCAGAACACATTAGCAATATCTTCAACGAAGGTGAATTACCGGAAGGACTGGTTGTCCGGAAATTCCGGACAACCAGTCAGCATGGCGCAATCGCTAATAAAACCCAGTCAAGAGAAATAAAACATTACAATCTTGATGTGATAATTTCTGTCGGGTACCGGGTAAAATCTCACCAGGGCACACAATTTCGCATCTGGGCAACAAAACGTTTAAAAGAATATATTATAAAAGGATTTATTCTTAATGATGAGCGGTTCAAGTCAGGCTCATCAATGAATTATTTCGACGAATTGCAGGAACGAATCCGCGAAATACGCGTCTCGGAAAAATTCTTTTATCAGAAAATTAAAGATATATACACCACAAGTATCGATTACAATCCGGCAGATGAAAAAACCATTCAATTTTTCAAGGTAGTGCAAAACAAACTGCTCTGGGCAATCAGCAGTCAAACCGCGGCAGAACTGGTTTATCGCCGCGTTGATGCATCTTTACCCCTGATGGGAATGATTTCTTATGATAAAAAAAACAGCTCCAAAATAAAAAAAGCGGAAACAAGTATCGCGAAAAATTACCTGAATGAAGATGAGATGAAACTCCTGGGATTAATTGTGGAACAATACCTGGCATTTGCGGAAACAATGGCACAGCAGCATATTCCCATGTATATGAAAGACTGGATTGAGCGTCTCGACGCGATTGTTCAGCTAAACGGTCGCGAGCTGCTTACACATGCCGGAGAAATCAGCCATCAGGAGGCCGTTCGAAAATCCAATGAAGAATATGAAAAATACCGGGAAAAACGGAGGCTGGTTGAAAGAGAGAACAGTTTAAGAGAACTTGAAAACGATATAAATAAACTTAAAAAGTGAATAATAAATCAACAATTCGATAGTAATGTCCATAGTTAGTTCGAAATAAAACGTCAATAATTCCTATTACTCTGCGGCTCCGGGCCTTCGCGTAAGAAAAGAATATTTCATCTACCCGACAGGCAGCGTAAAAATAAACTTGCTTCCTTTATCCTTTTCACTTTCCACCCAGATTCTGCCATTATGTTTTTCCACAAAATCGGCTGAGATTTTCAGACCCAGGCCTGAGCCTCTTTCTTTATTGGTCCCCAGGGTAGTCTGGCGTGATGATTTGTCGAATATTTTTTCCAGGCGCGCCTCTTCGATTCCAATCCCGGTATCCCGCACGCTTACTTCAACAAATTCACCCTTTAACTCCGCGTCTATAGTTATAGTACCATTTTCGGGAGTAAACTTGATCGCGTTTGAGATAAGGTTCCTTACCACGGCAGAGATAAGGATGAGATCAAATTTTGCTTTAATTGATTCATTCACATTATTAACAATAGTGATATTTTTCGCTTTGGCTGCATTATAAAGAAGCTCAATATTTGATATTACGGCGAGTGACAAAAACCGTGTTTTAAGATCAAAAACCAGGTTTTCCCTCTGGTCATTCACCCATGAAAGCAGATTCTCAAGCATCTCAAAAATTGAATCGCTCTGTTTGTTTATTGAACTTATAAAGTCGATAATTTCTTTATTGACAAACATGTCAGCCTCTTCCAGTATCATATCGGTAAAGGAAATAATATTTCCGAGAGGTGAACGAAGGTCATGAGAAACGATCGAAAGGAAGTTATCTTTTATCCTGTTTAATTCCTGTATCTCCTTATACTTATCGGCAAGATGCAGATTAGCTTTGGTCCGCGCGATAAGCTCCACCGGATCGACCGGTTTCCTTATATAATCAACCGCTCCCGCCTGCAGCGCTGTTTCGAGATTTTCCGAACTGGTCATCACGCCGGTGCACATTATAACCGGTATATCAACCGTTCCGGAATTCTGCTTCAGCTTCTCTATCAGCTCTATGCCATCCATTCCGGGCATTTCCCAATCGGTTATAACCAGGTCAGGTATTTGCCTTTCAATAATTCTTAAAGCCACCTCACCGCCCGGCGCTTTTATAACCTGGCAGGGAAAATTTTCTCTTTCAAAAATATCAGCTATGGCCTGAAGATTATCAGGCTGGTCATCTACAATTAAAATATTTTTTATATCATCATTTTTCAAGATTTTTTTTCCTTCGCTAATGAGAGCAGTTTATAATAACAATCCTCATTCATATAATACAGGCAATCAGACATTTCCTCCTTCCAGAGTTTAAGATTGGGACTGCCGGAAATATCAAGGTTGTTTAAAATATGGGTTATTTTGGAAGATTCATAGACTAAAAGCTTATCCATCTCATTTAAGAATGGTTTTATCTTTTCTTTTTCACTGTCAGATAACTCAATGATATTTTTAGCCGTTTTTTCTTTTACCTGGTTTTCATTTGCCGCTACTTCAGCTCCCTGGGGAAGATCAATTATAAAGGAGCTCCCTTTTCCTTCAACCGATTCCACAAATATTTCGCAATCATGGGCTTCGATTGCCATTTTGCAGAAAGTTAATCCCAGCCCGGTTGACCTTACCCTGCCGGAACTTCTCGCCTTAATCTGGGCGAATTTATCAAATATTTTATGAAGCTTATCTTTTGGAATTCCCTGCCCGGTATCGGTTACTTTTATTCTCACTTTCCCCGAATTATCTCCCGACTGAACTGATTCGATTGTAACAGAGCCATTCGGGGGAGTATATTTAATCCCGTTGGTCAGAAGATTCGTAATAACACGCTCAATAATTGATTTATCAACCTCAACTCCCAGGGTTTTTTCCACATTATTTATTATTTCAATATTGTTGTTTTCAGCGAGAAAGCTGACGTCGTTTATAGCGCTGTTCACCAGTTCATAACAGGAGTAATTTGATTTATCCAGAACCATGCCTGTGTCTTCATATTTATAAACATCCAGAATATTCATCACCATATTAAGCATCTGCTTGCCGGACTGTTTTAATGTATGTATCTGCTTATCCAATGTTAATGAGGGGGATACATTGATAATCGCGTTAAGCGGGTTTTTCAGGTCATGCACAATCATTCCGGTCATATCTTCCTTAAACCGGTCGAGCTCCAGAAGTTTATCGTGGGCCTTTTTCAGTTCATCTTTCTGCCGGGCAAGAGTTTCATTCGCTTTTCGCTTTTGTACCATATTCCTGTAAACCACGACAGCAAGAACCAGCATCAGCGCGAATCCCAGTATAAAAGAATTTCTTACGATTTTCTCTCTTTTTACCTCCTCATCATGAAGAAGGTCTTTTTTGTGCTGCTCAGCTTTTATTTCCTGTTTTTCTTTATCAAACTGGTACTGATTTTCCAGTCTCGTAATTTCTTTAATGTTGCTTTCATTAAATAAGCTGTCGCTGTAATTTTTAAATAGTACATGATTCTCATAAGCAAGCTTATATTCTCCAAGTTTGCCATAAGCTTCAGCGAGTATTTCCGCCGATTGCTGTATATATTGCGGATTATCCAGTTCATTTGCAATTTTTTTTGCTTTATTCGCGAAATTGACAGCGTTACTGTAATCCCCCGCGCTTTTGAAAAGTCTACCCTTGATGATATATGAATTGCATAACCTTTCCGGATCATTTATTTCCTTATTCAGCTTTATTGCTTTGTCGATAAGGCCGCTCGCCTTTTTTGTTTTGCCCTGTGTAATATATATTGAGGCCATATTTGAAAGCACGGTGGATATTTCACGTTTATCTTTCAGTTCATTATTCATTTCAAGTGACCTTTGATGATAAACGAGAGCCGAGTCTGGTTTCCCCTCCGCTTCATAGTTGACGCCTATCGCCATAAGAATACTTGCCTGCTGGTATTTTGCTCCTATTTCCCCTGCGATAGCCAGCGCCCTGAAATTATAATTCTGCGCCTCTTTTATATCCTTCTGTACTCTGTAAATTATGGCTATATTATTGAGCACACTCAAAATTCCTTCTTTATTTCCCGCTTCCTCGTAGAGTTTTAATGCTTTCTGGTAATACTCAAGTGTCCTGGGATAATCCCCCCTGTAATAATATATAACACCGGTGTTCATTGATACTTTGGCCGCCTGGAGTATATCGCCAAGTTCCTCTGTAATTTGAATTGCTTCCTTATAATATTCCAGCGCCTTGTTTTCCTCGCCGGCTCTGATGCTTATTACGCCAAGATTCAAAAGCGCGCCCGACATTCCCTTTTTATAACCGATCTTTTTATTGAGCTGATAAGACTGCTCGATCAATTCCAGCGATTTTTCCATATCCGATTTTATCAGGTAATAAATGCCCTGAAGCCTCAGAGCTTCAGCCTTTCCCTTCGGGAACCCTATATTTTCCGATATCTTAAGAGCTTCACTGCTGTAATCAAAGGTCTTCTGAATATCACTGGAATAAACTTTGTAGGCAATTTCATTAAGAAGCCGGATCCTGTTTGTGTCGGAATCACTATATTTTTTCAGCAGGTTTTCCAGACTGTCAACTTCTGTTTCCTGCGCGGGGATTATTGATATAAAAATGAATAAGTAGAGTTGAGCGAAAATAGAAACGGTTCTGATATTTAGCATTATTTACCGCACCCGAATATTTTTTCTGAGTAATTTAATTGACACAAAGAATAAAGTTTATTATCGTAAATTATAATAAATTTTTGAATTATTGTATTAATGACTGAACGGGAGAGAAAAAGAGTGACTATGGAAAAATCAGCCATCCGGAAAAAGTATGGCGACGATTATCTCGCCGATGATTATACTTTTATTATGGGTATTGATCAGCGGTTCACCAGGCATTTCGCTGATCGGTTTACCGGCATGAATGTACTGGAAACATGCACCGGCGGGGGATTCACAACAATTTCACTTGCCAGGACCGCAAACCATGTTTATACTGTTGAAATAGATACGGTCAGGCAAAAAAAAGCGAAGCATAATATTCAAATGGCCGGGCTTTCATCAAAAGTATCATTCATAAACGGAAGCATTCTTGATACTAAAATAATGAAACAAATTCGTGATATTGACGCTGTTTTTATCGATCCCGACTGGGCTGTGACCGGGCCGAACCATGTGTACAAATTTCTGAATTCTAACACCCGCCCTCCTGCCGATTTGCTCCTGAACAAAATGTTTGCGATTACCCAAAATATCGCCATTATTCTGCCCCCTTTTGTTGATCCCCGGGAGTTTTGCGATCTTCCCCGGCATGAGCTGGAACGGCTATACCTTGGTGAAAGCCATGAACTTTATTGCCTCTATTTCGGAACCCTGAAAAAGACAATTTCTGAAACAGAGTTTCGTGTTAAAATTTAATACATATTTTTCCGCAATGAGAAAACTTTCCCCATAAAGCCAATCAACATTGGTTCGGGAAATTATAATCATTAGAAATACTATCGGGATTTCTGATTCAACTCAGAGAAAAATGATATTCCCAATATTTAATCTTGGCGAAAAACTTGCGAATCTCACAAGAAAGGTCTATAATCAGAGTAAAAAAGGACACTTGAATGAAGCTGAATGAATCCTTGATATCGATTAGTTATCTTGAAGAGAACACGGCAGACATTATTGATGATATAAATAAAAATCAAAGTACCTTCATCATTACGGAAAATGGAGAATCCAGGGTTGTTATTCAGGATTTCGGGGCTTATACAAGGATGCGGGAAACAATGGTTATGCTGAAATTATTAGCCCTGACCGAAGAAAAGAGTGAATCAGCCACAGGTATTGAAAGTACCTTTGCAACTCTCAGAAATGATTTGAGCTCTCTGCTCTAATTATAAAAAATCAAATTAAGCAGTATAAACTTTTAATCGGGATGGAAGAAATATTCGGCAAAGAGCAGAGGGTAAAGTTATTATAACATGCGTTCAGTATGTAATAATATAAGCTAAGGTTATTCGTTTCTCGTCAGATTGTGAAACATTCAGATGCTGACGATGACTTTATTCTTGAATTCAGAACTCCTTACCTCTCGCAAAATGAAATCGCGGAAATTTTGAAATATATTCTATGAAGTTGTTAAGTGCCAAAAATGAATGAGGAAAATCTTTGAAAATCAGAAATAATAACGAATTAATTGAATTCATAAACCAAGGAAATAGGGCTAAGTACGTGTTCTTTTGGGGACATCAAAAGTCTAAATCAGGGATAACAAAATCCTGTTTTAGCCAATGGTATGAATCCTCATTTGAAATTGACGGAATTCATTATCCAACAGCCGAACATTACATGATGGCTGAGAAAGCAAGATTATTTGGAGATAATGAAATAACATTAAAAATTGCTGCTGCTAAAAATCCTGGGGAAGCAAAAAAATACGGTAGAGAAGTAAAAAAATTTAATGAACAGATTTGGATTAAAAATAGATTTGCAATTGTGGTTAACGGTAACAAAGCAAAATTCAGCCAAAATCAGGACCTCAAGCAATTTTTGTTAAATACAAAAGATAGAGTTTTAGTTGAGGCAAGCCCAGTTGACAAAATATGGGGTATTGGTCTTGCCTCCGATGATCCTGTAATCGAAGACCCAAACCACTGGAAAGGGCTAAATCTTTTAGGCTACGCTCTAATGGAAGTACGTGATTTAATCATAAATATCAGCACTTAACAATTGGCTCAAGTTGACGGCAATCGCCCTTGCAAAGGTAGAATTCATCGAAACATAAACATTCACTGTTAGGTAAAGTTCGGTGTAGCCGCAACTTAGCCAGGCGTTATCCATCTATTACGTAACAAGGTCATTTTGTAGCTATAAATAATGAGTAATAAAATTTAACTTCTGTTGATCTGAGTTTATCCGGGAGGTCCTAAAGTATTAGATTATCCAGGGAGATTTGTGAATCCTCTACAAGGATTTCGTCTGGTTTTATTGACAATATTCTACCCCATTGGGACGTTCCGCACTAATCATTGCCTATACAAGGCAAACGAGATAAAAAAGAACCTTGTAGAGGTTCCAGTAATGCGTTAGTCCCTCTGGGGTAGTATATTATAGATAATTTGAAAAACATCTCTGTAGGAGATGCATAAAATGGCGATTAAACTACATCATATTAAAAACATTACAAGGCCAATATATTAACAAAATAAAGAGCCGGAAGTATTTGAAATAAAGAAAATTTTATCAGTGATCGAAGTGGCTTGTTGCTGACTTTAATTCAAATGCCCACTATATTTCTCATAGAGCTTTTTTTGTTACTTTATGTGTCAGGACAAAAAGTAAGGGTATATTTTTTAATAAAATATCTTTAGCAAGATTGCTGACAATTCTTATTGGTTCTGGCTTTGCCAAGTTAGGAGTTGAAATAATAACACCAAAAATATTTTTACAAAAGATCGGAGAGATAGATGACTGAATTGACTATAAATCTTCCGGATAAATTACATCAGAAAGTTAATGAAATATCCAAGTCCCGAAATATTCCTGTTGATGAGATTATCGCGGCCTCCCTTGCGCAAAAACTTTTTCGAATAATACCGGACAAGTATTTGGAAGAACGGGCAAAAAAAGCTACCGGGGAAGGCTTTTCTGAGTTCTTATCTCAATCTCCGGATAATCCAACAGATAATTACGACAGAATCTGATTTTATTTCGATAATTTCACAAAAACACCTATTCTCTTCACAGGTTTCCTTCAGCGCCTCCCGCGGTTTTTTATGGTTTTGTTCATTTTGTTATATTATCTTTATAAATTGTCCGATGAATACCGGGCAAAAGATAAACTTCTAGATGAACGATAATTAAAACCAGGGACACCCTTATTTTAGAAATCGGCAAAAACTAAATTAAGGGACACCCCTATTTTAGAAATTAGAGAAAAACTAAAATAAGAAGCTCAAAAAAAACAATTTGGCATTGATATGGAAAAATTTTCAGCAGGCAGTTATATAAACCAGGGTTATCATAAAAGCTTCCAGCCTTCCCGTAACAAAAAGGGCCGGTAAAAACCAGCCCTGTAAAATTCAGCTAAAACTCATATTCTACCCCGAATATCGGCAGCAAACCCCACTGGTATATTGTATCCTGCCCGTTCTCATTTTCATTCCAGTAGTATGAAGTGATATTTTTCCGGCCATAGGCGTTCCAGACACTTATATAAACCACCATACTCGAACTGGCAAAATTGAAGCGCCTGTCAACCCTGAGATTCAGTGAATGATAATTAGGGTACCTTTCCCCGTTTATTCTTTCCGGATCAAATACTCCCTGGTTAGCGGCGGCCGAAGCTGTTATGTCGAAAGGTGTATAGGGAGCTCCTCCGGCGAATATCCACCTCATTGAAAATTCCCATTTATTGCCCGGCTTGTAACCACCTTCCGCGCTGAAAACAAAGCGGTTGTCAAAAACCCTGTTTTTTGTTTCTCCATCCGCTGTTTTATATTGCGACCTGAAATAAGAAACACTTACCAATCCGTAAAAATCAACCGCCAGTTTCTTCTGCAAAGTGAATTCCACTCCCCAGGATGTCGCCTTTCCATCATCCGTAAGATTCTCATGGCCCGAAATGAACATATTCCTGTAATATATCTCATCCATAATAAAGAGAGAAGGTTGTTCGGGATCGAGCGGGAAATTATCATAATCCTTTTTATAAGCTTCAAGAGTAAGTTTTGTATCCTCGCTCAGCAGGTAACTGAATCCCACTATATAATGAAGCGCCGAGGGATCTTTAAGTTCTTTGAATTTTTCATCCTGCATAAGAAGATTCATCGGCAGCGACTGGACAAAATAACCTGCCGAAGCGCTAATTGTGGCTTTCTGTGTTATCCCCCATTCAAGCGACAGGCGGGGTGACACATAAAAATTTTCATTCCAGGAAAAATAATCAGCTCTTACTCCGGGATTGATCGATAATGAGGGTATCGGCTTCCACATATAATTCAAAAACGCTCCCCCTTTTTGAGCTGTTTCAGCAATTATCAGATTCATTGCCGGAACAGGCTGTCCTAAGGGATCGGTGGAAGCAGCGTAATAATTATCATAATCTGTAAAGAGTATTTTTCCATCAATCCCAAATTCGAATGAATTTGATTTGTTTATCCTGAACCTGTTACTGTTACGCAGTTTTAATTCCGATTCCCGCGAATCATTTTTATATACCAGGCTGCCATTCAGGCGGTTATAAAAATCCTCCTTAAAACTGCCGAGGGTATAGGCAACGGAAGTATTTGAAAAACCGGAATTCCCCCATATCCTCTGCCAGTTAATGCCTGCGGTTCCTTCGAGATAATCCTGTTCGCCATATTCCGTGATATCATTCTCGATAGCGTTTTCAAGATCTGATTCCGAATGATCATCGCCGAAAATGGCAATAAAGGATATCTTATTATATTTATCCGGGTCATAAACAATTTTTGTCTGAACATCACCATATACCGGCGCGATCGAACTTCCGGCATCCACCATTTTAATGAGAAAATCGAGATAACTTCTGCGCGCTGAAAAAAGCCAGGAACCTTTGCCGCCGCCGAGTGGTCCCTCAAAAACTCCCCCGAATCCGCTGAAATTAAGATCAAGCTGGCCGTCAAATTCCTCCCGGTTTCCTTCCCTTAGGGAGATATCCATTACGGAGGATAGTTTATCGCCGTAAGCGGATGAAAATCCCCCGGAATAAAAATTAACGTCGCTGATAAAATCCACATTAAGAAGTCCTATCGGTCCTCCCGATGAACCCTGGCTGGGGAAATGATTAATATTTGGTATCTCAATGTTATCCACAAAAAAGGCATTCTCATTGGGGCTTCCACCTCTGACAATCAGTGCGTTCCGCTGATCATCCACCTTGGCCACACTGGGAAGACTCATCATAATACGGCTTACATCACCCGCAGATCCGGGCGCGCGTCTTATTTCCTCGTATGAGAAGTTGACCACGCTATTTGCCTGCTCCTCCGTATCGGAATAATATCCCCCGGTTACCGTGACCTCCTCGCTTTCAATTGAGGCGAGCCTCATCCCGGCTTCCACAAATGTGGTTCTTTCGGGACGCACAATTATATCAGCTTTCACCTGTTCTTCATATCCCAGGTAAACAAACCGCAGGGTGTAACTTCCTACAGGCAGATTGTCGATTTCAAAATAACCGTCGGCATTTGTGGCGGCTCCCCATTGTGTACCGGTGACAATTACATTTGTCCCGATAAGAGGCATTTTTGTGTCATTATCAGTAACTTGTCCCCTGATTTTCCCCTGGGGGGTTTTGTTCTGACAAATAAGCGCTGTCGATAACAACAGCATAAATAAAATAGTTTTTGTTAACAGGTGTTTCTTAAGCATATCGTTTTCCCTTACAATATATCAATAGAAATCATAATTTTTTATTCAGAGGCTTTCTCCTTCATCTTATCATCAAAAAATCTGTCCAGTATATTTTTTATATATTTTTTTCTTGTGTTATCATCCAGAAGGTCCATTCCGGCCCCCTCCCTGAACAGATTCGGCAACATGGCGGGAAAAAGAATCAGCGAAAATATCTGCATCATCATAAAGATCAATTCTTCTTCCGTAATCTCATATTTCCCCGATATTTTTAACGCCAGCTCCCTAAACATATCCTTCAGCCACGAAATCATTACGGCATTATAATCATCATGCAGAAATGGTTCATAAAAATGCGCTTTCATCAATTGAGGATATCGCAGCGAACCCGCTATCAGATAATCAAAAAATAGTCCCATCATATCCCTGAGATCCATTGACTCATTTTTTAATATCTCATTGACATCCATAAAACTGTGTTCCAGGGTCTGCTTGAACATCGCCTGCACCAGGTTCTCTTTGGAACCGAAATAATAGTTGATCGCCGCCACATTAACCCCGGCTTCCTTCGCGACACTTCTGACAGTAAGTTTGTCGTAGCCTTCCTTCTCAATCACCTCGATAGTCGCGAGAATGATCTTAAGCATTATCTGCTCTTTTTCGTCTCCCATGTAAACACCTGATTTAAACATTTGTTTGAAACACTCGTTTAAATCTAAAAACAAAAACATCTTTTGTCAAGAACTATTTTAATTCTCCTTTTTTAACCGATTTACAGGGAGAGGACAGTGCGAAACGATACACGTACTCGAATAATCTGAAACCGGGTACGAGAAAGAGTACTCCGTCAGGAGTTTAATTCCACGCAAAATGGCAAGGTTTTGGTTCACAATCTGGAATGTAAAACTTGCTTTGTTCCGGTTGACAACTCCACGATTAAGGCCATACTCCCGTGGATAAATATGGTGTACCTGACGGCACACCGCATTTCCTGTTTTATTCTTAATTACCAATATGCTTTCCTTAACGGGACAAAAAATATTTCTTGTTGTATTAGATTGCCCCGTTAGGGGCAACTATTGGTAGAAAAATATCCAAAAACAACCAAGTGTGCCGTCAGGTACACAATATTACTCACGCTGAATTATATTCGGAATCTTTGGTAAGGCAGAGAGCCAATTGAGGTGGAAAGAACCTTATACTTTATTTTTTAACCTTAGTAGCAGATGTAACCACCCAACAAAATCAAACCTTATTAACCTTATCAAACCGGGGCAATATTTCCAGTGATATTTGCTTATGGATGAGGGAAATGTACAAAACAGGATTACCTGGATTAAAAAGATTGACAGGATATAAGGAAGTCATCGGAATCGGTTTTTTATTGAATCCGGGTAAGTGTTTTTACTCTTTATTCTTCACCAACCGCTCTTCACTTCTGACTTATCAGTTTATGATTTATAATTTGGGACTCCAATTTTCCCCAACCCGGTCGGCTTATGAGAATGAATAAAGTACTCCAATAGGGCAAACCGGAACCCATATCAGATATATCGCATCCGTGAAGTGAGGAAATTTAGATTATTTAGGTATAAGCATACCAACGATCTCATTTTTACTTTAACATTCCCTTCACACTCCTAAATAAATAATAATATATCACAATTTTTCCTTACTTTTTTCATTTCCCGCTTGGTCAATAATTATCGGTTTCTTATTTTTGTGCAATTTGTTTTTTCCGAATGGGCGGAATTGCCCATTCCCTCCTGAAACCAATAATATCATGAGGATTTTATGCAGCTTCTTTTACAAAACGGGACATCCCTTAGCGGCAGGGGTTTTGGAGACACCTCAAAAAGTGTATCTGGCGAGCTGGTTTTCTGCACAGGGATGGTCGGATACCCCGAAACTCTTACCGATCCCTCCTATAAAGAACAGATCGTGGTTTTCAGCTATCCCCTGGTCGGCAATTATGGGATCCCGGTTGGGAACATGACCGAATGGCTTGAAGAAAATTTCGAATCGTCCAAAATACATGCGAAAGCTGTTGTGGTAAGTTACCTCAGCAGGGAATACCAGCATCGAAGAGCATTTGAATCGCTCGATACCTGGTTAAAAAGGGAGGGAATTCCCGGCATTGAGGGCATTGATACACGCCGTCTGACCAAAATGATCAGGAACCAGGGAACCCTTTCAGCTTATATCGGCGAACAACCGCCGCTGGATCAGTCATGGCGGATCGACCATATCGCGTCGAACAACCTTGTTAAAGAAGTGAGCATAAAAGAACCGGTATTTTATGAAAAGGGAAAAAAGGTAGCGCTTCTTGTTGATCTCGGCTGCAAGAACAATATCATCCGCTCACTGCTGAACCGTAATGTATCAGTGCTGAGAGTGCCATGGGATAGTGATTACAGCAATGAAAAATATGACGGAGTTCTCCTTTCAAACGGCCCCGGCAATCCTGAAGTCCTGACCAACACAATTGAAGTATGCAAAAATGAGTTCCTGAAAAATAAACCGGTATTCGGCATCTGTCTCGGTCACCAGATCATGGCTATCGCGGCGGGCGCGAAGACATACAAACTCAAATTCGGACACCGTTCGCAGAATCAGCCATGTATCAGGGTCGGGACAAAAAGATGTTACATCACCTCACAGAACCACAGCTTCGCGGTAGATACCTCCACTCTTCCATCCGACTGGCTCCCCTGGTTTTTTAACGCCAACGATGGCAGCAATGAAGGAATTATCCATTGTGAAAAACCGATTCGCAGCGTTCAGTTTCATCCGGAATCCTGGCCCGGTCCGGTGGATACATCCTTTTTATTTGATGAATTTGTAAACAGTCTTTAGGGAGGAAAAAATGCGTGACATTAAAAAAGTTTTGATACTGGGCAGCGCGGCATTAAAAATCGGGGAAGCGGGAGAATTTGACTATTCAGGAAGCCAGGCGATAAAAGCGTTAAAACAGGAGGGAATAGAAACAATTCTGGTCAATCCTAATATCGCCACTATCCAGACAAGCGACCACCTGGCCGATAAAGTTTACCTGCTGCCGGTTAAACCTGATTTTATTGAGGAAGTGATAAAAAAAGAAAAACCTGATGGCATTTATTTATCATTCGGGGGACAGACAGCCTTAAACTGCGGACTGGAACTGGCAGAAAGCGGCGTGCTCGATAAATACAATGTAACGGTTCTCGGCACTCCTATTGAAGTGATCAAAGCAACTGAGGACAGGGATCTCTTTGTAAAAAAACTCGCGCAGATTGATGTCGATACACCAAAGAGCAAAGCGGTCGGTTCCACGAAAGAAGCAATGAAGGTGGCAGAAAAGCTGGGTTATCCTGTTATGGTAAGAATTGCCTACGCCCTCGGAGGACTTGGCTCAGGTGTTTGCAGGAATGAAGAGGAACTGCGGGAGCTTGCCAATAAAGCTTTCAGTTACACCAGCCAGATACTTATTGAAGAATCATTGCAGGGATGGAAAGAGATTGAATATGAAGTTCTCCGCGATAGTTTTGATAACTGTGTTACCGTCTGCAACATGGAAAATTTTGACCCTCTCGGGATACATACCGGGGAATCGATAGTTGTGGCTCCGAGCCAGACTCTCAACAATTATGAATACCATTATCTTCGTGAAATATCAATCAAAGTTATCCGTCACCTGGGAATAATAGGGGAATGTAATATTCAGTATGCTTTTTCGCCCGATTCCGATGAATACCGTGTAATAGAGGTTAACGCGCGACTTTCGAGAAGTTCCGCCCTGGCCTCAAAAGCGACAGGCTATCCTCTGGCATTTGTCGCATCCCAGCTCGGATTGGGATACAGCCTGACAGAATTAAAAAACAGCGTTACTCTTTCCACAATGGCATGTTTCGAGCCTGCTCTTGATTATATCGTTGTCAAAATCCCCCGCTGGGATCTCAAAAAATTCAAAAAAGTTTCGCGCAAACTTGGTTCAAGCATGAAATCGGTCGGGGAGGTAATGGGTATAGGACGCAGTTTCCCCGAAGCTCTGCAGAAAGCATTAAGAATGTTGGAAATCGGCTCCGACGGCATTGTGGCCAACAGCTCCCGATTCGGTTATTCCGAGGGAAAAGAGGAACTGATTGAGAAACTCAAGAATCCTACTGAATCCAGAATTTACTCTATTGTTCACGCGTTCAAATCGGGGATGAAACTTGAAGAAATCGGGAGGCATACAAGCATCAGTCCCTGGTTCCTGCACCAGATTTATAATATTCTTGAAGTGGAGAAATCACTGAAAGTTTACGCAGGTGGACTATGCCCGAAGGATATTCTTCTGGAAGCAAAAAAGCATGGATTTTCTGATAAACAGATAGCGAGGATACTTGAATCAGATGAAACATCGATAAGGAATATCAGGAAAAATTATGACCTACACCCTTCTGTCAAACAGATAGACACACTGGCCGGTGAATACCAGGCTCAAACAAATTATCTCTATCTCACTTACCACGGGACCGAAGATGATATCAGTTACGGCGGTAAAAAAAGCATTATAGTTCTCGGCTCAGGAACATACAGGATCGGCAGTTCGGTGGAATTCGACTGGTGCGGGGTCAACGCGGTAAAAACCCTCAGGAAAAATAATTATAACGCTGTAATGATAAACTACAATCCCGAGACAGTCTCTACCGATTATGATGAAGTTGACCGCCTTTATTTTGATGAGATATCCCTCGAAAATATTCTGGAAATTTACAGCAAAGAAGAGGGACTGGGAGTTATCGTATCAATGGGAGGCCAAACCCCGAATAACCTGGCTCTTCCACTCGAAAGATTTGGCGTCAATATACTTGGCACCAAACCGGAAAAAATTGATATGGCCGAAAACCGGTATAAATTTTCAGCGATGCTTGACCGGCTTGGCATAGATCAGCCTGCCTGGAAAGAACTTACATCAGTGGAGGAAGCCAGGGAATTCTGCCGCCAGGCGAGTTACCCGGTTCTCGTGCGCCCCTCGTATGTATTGAGCGGATCGGCAATGGGAACCGCTTCAAATGATGAAGAGCTGAATGATTTTCTCGCCCGCGCAGCAGATGTTTCGAAGGACAATCCTGTGGTGATCTCCAAGTTTATCGAAAACGCGAAAGAAATTGAGTTTGACGGCGTGGCGGACAAAGGGGAGGTATTGATATCGGCAATCTCGGAGCATGTGGAAAACGCCGGCGTTCATTCAGGCGACGCTACTCTCGTAACCCCGCCACAAAGAACTTACCTCGAAACGATGCGCCGGGTAAAAAAAATAGCCCATGCTATCGCCGGACAACTTGAAATAACCGGTCCCTTTAATATTCAGTTCATCGCGAAAAGCAATCACATAAAAGTTATTGAATGCAACCTGAGAGCCAGCCGCAGTTTTCCTTTTGTTTCCAAGGTTTACAAGCACAATTTTATCGAAATCGCAGTTGAGGCGCTGCTGGGACTTTCACCGGGAAATAACCGCCAGATAATGATGGATCAGGATCATGTGGGTGTTAAAGCATCCCATTTTTCCTTCACCCGCCTGCTCGGGGCCGATCCGGTGCTGGGAGTGGAAATGGCCTCGACAGGAGAAGTGGGCTGCATCGGGGATGATTTCCAGGAAGCGCTGCTCAAAGCTATGATCTCTGTCGGGTTTTCGATGAAACTTAATAAAGTCCTGCTTTTAATAGGTGGACTGGAAAACCGTCTCGAATTTCTCGACCAGGTTAAAGCGCTGAATAATATGGGAACAAAAATATTTGTTTCGAAGGGATGCCACGAACTCTTCTCGAAATATAATCTCGAATGCTCTTACCTTGAGAATGACAAGGATATACTCGACCTTGTGGAATCAAAAACACTCAGCCTTATAATAAATGTTTCCACTTTCGCGGGTAAAGAAAAACACAGTGATGATTATAAAATCCGCCGCAAAGCTGTGGATTTTAACGTTCCCCTCGTAACAAATCTCCAGCTCGCCCAAAGATTTATCGACGCCTGCTCAGTAAAATCATTCAAAGACCTGAAGATTATCGCGTGGAATGAGTATAAATAATCGTAATCATAGACTGGCAAGCCAGAGATAATGAGGAATTACGAATTAGGAATTAGGAATTGACTTTCTCAGGAATATTTTTTTGAATCAGATCTCTGCTTTGGAGAAGCAGCATTATTGTAGTAAAAAACAAAAAAATATAGTAAGATCCCTGTAGGGGATCAACAGAGCTAAGCTAAGAAAAACCACAATCCGAATTGTTGCCAAAAATTTTGCCATTTTGCGTAGAATTTAACTCATTACGGAATAATCATAGACTGGCAAGCAAGAGATAATGAGGAATTACGAATTACGAATTAGGAATTGACTTTCCCCAGGTATTACCAATTATTTATCATTCCGGTTTTTTGCGTCTTTTGCGAAAAGGCCATCCAGAGGCAGGCAGGCCGGAATATAATGCCAAATTTTACTGGCAATCAGATAAAAACTTTTCCATTTTGCGTAGAATTTAACTCCTTACGGAGTAATCTTAATCATAGACTGGCAAGCCAGAGATAATGAGGAATTACGAATTACGAATTAGGAATTGACTTTCCCCAGGTATTACCAATTAATTATCATTCCGGTTTTTTGCGTCTTTTGCGAAAAGACCATCCAGAGGCAGGCAGGCCGGAATCTAATGCCAAATTTTACTGGCAATCAGATAAAAACTTTTCCATTTTGCGTTGAATTTAACTACTAACGGAATAATCATAGACTGGCAAGCAAGAGATAATGAGGAATTACGAATTACGAATTAGGAATTGACTTTCCCCAGGTATTACCAATTATTTATCATTCCGGTTTTTTGCGTCTTTTGCGAAAAGGCCATCCAGAGGCAGGCAGGCCGGAATCTAATGCCAAATTTTACTGGCAATCAGATAAAAACTTTTCCATTTTGCGTTGAATTTAACTCAATACGGAATAATCATAAGCGACTCCGAATGGAGTCGAATATTATTAGCCCCGGATGCAATCCGGTGGTTTTATCAGGCAAATATCAACTGCGACGCTGAAGGCGTCAAATAATGACAACTCAGCGTAAATAATGATTGAGGATAATATTTTATCTGCACATGTGAGTAATATTCGACCCCTTCAGAGCTCATTTAAGTTTGTCCTCCTGAAGTTTCCACTCCGCCAGTCTGAGGTTGGTAAGCTAAGCCCCCGGCTACTAAGGAACCCCGATTTGTGAAAATCCCAATTGTCAAATTTGACAGCGACAATATAGCAGGGGTGATAACTTATCGAAAATAATTCAATGTTTCGAGAGCGGAATCCCCTCCCCTTAAGATTTTATGGGGAGGAGGGGCTGCGCCTGCCTCTGGCATGGAGGGTTTGATCTACCTTGAAATATCTGTTATCCGGCGAGAAGTCAAAATATTCGCAAAAAAAATGGCCGGCTTTTTCTCTAAAATATTTCCTTGTTGCCTGGAAGGTTAAAAAGACAAAGAATAAGGTCTTTTCGGGGATTTTTCGCGGGATTTTGTGTTTTTGTGGTTTTCTTTCTTTTTGTCCCCTTGCGCCTTCCCCGAGTCAACTGTGGTTATATGACCTTTTATTAACCGGATATGCGGAGAATAAACGCTTAATCACCGCATAATATGCGGAGATAATATTGACTTACGGGCAAAAAATGGTTATATTTTCCGCAGAATATGCGGAGATAATCAATGTTTATCTATGAACGTTCCGATTGGCCCCGTTTTCGCTGGTCGGATTCAGAAATAATTTCGATTCTCGCGGAGACAAGAAATCTCCAGGGAAAAATTACCGGCAGAATGAGCTCGCTGGGATTCAGCCTTCAGAACACAGCAAATCTCGATTCACTCGAAACAAACATTATAAAATCCTCGGAAATTGAAGGAGAAATTTTTAATCCTTCCCAGGTAAGATCCTCAATCGCCAGAAGACTTGGAATAAATATTCCAGGTTTTATCAATGCGGACAGAAAAATTGATGGCGCGGTTGAAATGACATTGGACGCTATCACCAACTTTGATAAAGAACTTACCAGAGAACGGCTTTTCGCATGGCACAACTCTCTCTTCCCTGCCGAATACAGCAGTGCATATAATATAAAAACCGGCGTATGGAGAGATGATTCTAACGGGCCGATGCAGGTTGTTTCGGGTCCGATGGGAAAAGAACAGGTTCATTTTCAGGCTCCCCCTGCCGAAACCATCGGAGATCAGATGCTTATATTTTTCGAATGGTTTAACGGGAAAGATTTGACAGACCTGGTGATTAAAGCTGCCATTGCCCACTTGTGGTTTGTAACTATTCATCCTTTTGAAGATGGAAACGGACGTATCGCGAGAATAATCGCGGATATGCTTCTCGCGCGAGCTGACGGATATCCAAAACGGTTTTACAGCATGTCCGCCCAAATTATGAAAGAGAGAAAAATTTATTATGATATCCTGGAAGAAACACAGCAAGGAGACCTTGATATTACCAACTGGATTCAATGGTTCCTCAAATGCCTGCTCGCGGCGTTAAAACGCTCAGAGGATTTATTGAATAATGTAATATTCAAACACAATTTCTGGGCAGCCATTGGGGGAGAAATAATTAATGAACGTCAAAAAAAAGTTCTGAATCTTTTGCTTGAAGGCTTTGAAGGAAAACTAACCTCAACAAAATGGGCCCGAATAAATAAATGCTCCCAGGACACCGCTCTCCGTGATATCAATGATCTCATTAGTAAAAATATCCTCAGTAAACTTCCCGGCGGCGGCAGAAGCGCCGGTTATGAACTGATGGAGAAGTCATATTAAAACGACTGTCATCCTATTTTTAACTGCAAACTTATAATAATGTGGATTTTTTATATAAATTAGCAGGACTTTTTATTTGAATTTCATAACAAATATGTTATATTAGTAATATGGACTGGACAATTGAATACTACAACTCCTCCCTTGAAGAATCAATACTGAATCTTCCGGATGGTCTTCTCGCTAAGTATTTACGCCTGGCAGACCTTATGATAGAATTTGGTCCGAATCTCGGGCATCCACATTCTAAACATATCGAAACTGGATTGTTAGAGCTTCGGGTAAAAGGGAAAGAGGGAATAGCAAGAGTGTTTTATTGTACAGTTTTTGAAAAACGAATTGTTATGTTGCATCAATACATAAAAAAAACTCAAAAAATCCCGGCAAAGGAACTCAAAATAGCTAAAAAGAGAAAGAGTGAGATAGAAAATGACACACGAAAAACTTAAGAAAAGAGCCCTGTCAGTTAAATCGGTCAAAAAAGCCTATGATGGAATGGAAACTGAATACAGATTATTAAGAGAGATGCTCCTCGCCCGGAAATCATCGGGACTTACGCAGGCTGAAGTCGCGGAAAGAATGGGAACCAAACCCACGGCGGTCACAAGAATCGAATCTTCTTTACAATCGGGTAAACATTCTCCTTCCATCGCGACGCTGAAAAAATATGCCGGCGCTATGGGATATGAAGTTGAGATTAAGTTTGTTAAGGAAAAAGAATCACCCTATTCCAGTGAATAACTCTGTATATAGTAAAACTATCAATCAATCATCCACTTTCAGAAATAGAAAAGTGGGATATTCAATAATAAATTCATAATTCATAATTCATAATTCATAATTCATAATTCATAATTCATAATTCATAATTCATAATTCATAATTCATAATTCATAATTCATAATTCATAATTCATAATTCATAATTCATAATTCATAATTCATAATTCATAATTCATAATTCATAATTCTATAACATTCTCTCCAAAAAATCCCCACTAAAACCTGAATACTTATATCCTCCCATCTCTCTACGATTGAGATAATTTTTGCGCAGGTAATCAAAATACACCGGTAACGGTTTTTCCCGGTTGGCCAGTCCCGCTTTCAGTTTTTTGCTATCCTGCTCAACAGGATAAATATGGCGGAACATTGTATGGAGTATCTCTTCATCTCCCGATAATCCGGTAAGATCGATCTCCCTGTTTTTTATTTCGGGCCATGCGGGTGACCATTCCGGCTCTGTTCCCAGGAATTCACAAAGTTTATCGTAGATCATCTTAGTGCCATTTATTTTCCCCTCGAGGGAATATCCCGCGATATGCGCCGTCCCCAGGTCCGCACGCTCAAGCAGCTCAGGCATAAGATCGGGCTCATTTTCCCATACATCCAGAATTGTCGTCAGATCATTTTCCGAGGTTATTCGTTCGAGTAAAACTTTATTATCCACCACCGGTCCCCGTGAACAATTAAACAGAATCGCTCCCGGTTTAACAAACTGTATATTCACCTCATTAAGAAGATGAACCGATATATCAATTCCCGTTTTATTAAGGGGAGTGTGAAAAGTGACAATATCACATTTAAGGGCTTCTTCAATCGGCCTGTATTCAGCTCCGCCCGTTAACCTTTTAAGTGGAGGATCATTAAGAACCGGCTCCATGCCGAGCGCTTCGGAATAACGTTTTATCTTTTTACCGATATTTCCCACACCGATTATACCGACAGTCTTTCCTTTGAACTCAAATCCATTCCTGATCGCGAAATAAGAAATGGCGCTCAGCCAGTATTCCGCCACACTCTGTGAATTACATCCCGCCGCGTTGCTGAATACCACTCCCGATTTTTTCAGGTATTCTGTGTCATAATGGTCCAGTCCTATTGTGCAGGTGCCGGCAAATTTTACAGCGGTTCCCTCCAGCAATTCCCGGTTTACCTTTGTCTGCGAACGTGTGATCAGTATATCCGCGTCTTTCACCATTATATTATCTATCTTTCTGGCGGAAGCGGTAAACACTTCACCCAGGGTAGAAAAGGCTTCCACTCCCATGGGGATATTTTCATCAACAATAATTTTCATATTTTCCTCAGTTTATTGCCCAAATTTATTGAATATAATTCTTCCGGCAAAACAAACTATTTCCGATAAATTCAAATTGAATATTATTTCCGGCTGTAACAGATTCCATAAAGAATAACATCATCTTCTGTTATTTCGCATCCCGTCACTTTATCAAACCAGTATATTCTTTCGGATGACCCGTCGGGGAGCATTATTTCAAATAATTCTCTTACAAGGTAATTGCCCAGCGCCAGCAAGGTAAGCTCCTCATCTTTCAGAAGATCAATCAGTTCCGGATATCCCGCTATAGCCAGCTCATCCTGGGGAGAACCACACTGCGTATCATCAATTTTGGACAATTCCACCCAATTTTGATAGATTTTATTCATCTCGCGGGCTGTTTCCTCCGGATTCAGGATCAGTTGAAATTCGTGCCTGCGCATATTAGTTCTTGCTGAACTTAAGCTCATTGCAGGAAAAGTAAAAGAGCTGACAGAGATAAAATCATTATCAATTTTTATTTTTGAGTTCATACGTAATAACCTGGTCATTATAATTTTCAGTCACAATGAATTGTGGGGCTATTATCCGTCCTCCTTAATGGGACTTTTTATATCTGATTCATCTCGATATAAATAGTATACTTTTAAAAGAATCCCGACAGGGACGACAGAATTATTTTAGCTCTGGCCCCGGAAGTCTTAAGCTGATAGTTTTGGCAGAGGGTTTCAATTTGGGAAGGGATGTAATTTCCGCTTGATCCCAGTTAATATATTCAGTCGAATCATTTTTTGCCCAAAATTCCCTTTCCTTTTCCTCACTCTCAAATTTTGGTATCTCTTTTAAGTTTTTCATAGTATTTCCCTGTTTCACGGTCATTCATATGTTCTCTTATATTTTCAAAAATCACTTCATTACCAGGCATTTTTTTGTCATTGAAAAATTTCCCGCGGTAAGAACATAATAATAAACCCCGCTGGAAAGTGCTGAAGCGTCAAATTGAATGTTGTAAATTCCCGCATATAAAAAATCGTTCTGCAATTCCATTATCTCCCTTCCGAGAGAATCGTATATATTCAATAAAACATGGCAGTTTTCCGGAATTGAATAACTGATCGTGGTCGCCGGATTAAAAGGATTGGGATAATTCTGGTTAAGAGAAAACTGAGCGGGAGAATTTTCCCACTTTGTTTTCACAACGGTGATTGTATTTAGATCACGGTTTCTGAATACACGGCCTCCATCACCCATCAGCCAGCAGCAGCCATCTTCAGTAAAATGAAGATCGCGCAAAACTTTGGCGCTGTCGGTATGAAGCTGGTAAGTAAGATCGGTCCAGCTTTCCCCAAAATCACTGCTGTAGTATAGGCTTTTATTTGTACAGATCAATAATTTGTCGGTATCATCCCTGAAAAATTCAATATCTTCGGCCCAGTCGGCGATAACACCCGTTAAAGTATTCCATGAGCTCCCGCCATCGCTTGTCGCGCAAAAATATTTTGGATATGAGGGGTTATTATAATCGAAGCCGTAGACAATTCCTTTTAAAGAGTTCGCGAACTTCACAACATATTTTCCTGAGACCGGGCAGCCGGTATCAAACCATGTATCTCCCCCATCCGATGTTTTCATCAGGTCCGAAACACCCGGAGTAATTAACCAGCCGGTCAGACCGTTGACAAAACATATCCTTTTCCAGGTATCCCTCGACCAATATCCGTTCGGGGTATTGCTCTTTATTACCCAGGTTTCTCCTCCATCGCTGGTAGAAACAACAAGCATCGGGGAGAAGTTATCCGGGGCGTCACCCACAGCTATTCCCTCGTCGGCGTTGAACATTTCGAGGTAATCAAAAAATGGAGTATAATTCGCCCCGGCAAATTTTGTATTCCAGCTATCCCCTCCATCGGTCGACTTTATTATCGATTGTTCCGCGGCGGCGATGATCACTAAGGAGTCGATCATCTCAACATCAATGACTGAATATTCAGCAGCAATCTCCCTCCAGTTAATTCCCCCGTTATCTGTCCTATAAAGCTGATTGGTTATCGAAACAACCGCGATATCCCGGTTAAGAGCATATAATGAAAATCCCGCCCCGTCACCGGGTAAATCGCCTGATACATTTTCCCACTGGGCTGTCAGAGAAGAAACCACTAAGACAAATGTTATCAGCACTAATTTGATCACAATAAATTTCATTTCCAACACTCAATAATTTGGTTTAAGTTTATAATATACGAAACCCGTAACAACAAAAACAACAGGAGATATAATGCGTAAGGAGTTAAATTCTGCGCATAATGGCAAAATTTTATTTCACCATCAATTTACCGGGGAATTCTGTCTGCCTGTTCGCCGCGGAGAATCCCTGGCGGGACTTTTTGGAGATTTTGAAGTTATCTTAAAGAAAAATTGCCGGTTCTTATCTCTCCACTATCCATTTTATACTTCTGGCTTGCCAGTCTATGATTACGATGTTTAAGGATATCAAGCTTATACAAAATCGAGTTTAAAATAACTCCGCGCCTTTAGGCCGGAGTATTCAGGAACACCTGATAACCACAAAGGGCTTTAGCCAAAAGAACGGGATTGCGCAATCTTAAACCTGAATTAATAAGCTGCCAATGCCTGAATAAGCAATAAATCCAAGTCGAAATCGTCATCGAAATCGGTTTTTATCTCACGCAAAGGCGCTGAGGCGTAAAAAAAAACCTTATTTTTTGTTTTTTAACCTTAGTAGCAGAGGATTCCCCATCCCCCAAATAATAACCTTATTGCCTTTGTATTTTCGGTATCGGTAACAGTATCAAAAAATCAGAGTAGGAGTATGATGGCCGGGTTGGGTGACGGCGGCGGGGGTGTTCATTTTATTTCAGGTGGCTAATATGGTGTACCTGACGGCACACGGCGCATTTATTCTTTGATCGTTTCTTACCAATATGCTGTCCCTAACGGGACAAATAATTTTGTAACAATTTTAAATTGCCCCGTTAGGGGCAAAATATTGGTAGAAAAAATAAGAGAGAAAACAAATCAGTGTGCCGTCAGGTACACAATATTTCTTGCGCTGTATAAAAACCGGAAAAATATTTCACAAATATAAGCCGGTGGCTTCGACTCCGCTCAGCCACCGGGCAGTCCCATTCGTCCCGCATGTCCCACAGAACTGCGGCGCCGGCCTCTCAGGTTTGGGAGATTGTTTTTGTGTGGTTAATTTTTCCTGAGGGGGCGGAATTACGAGTACGAGTACGATTTTTTCTTCGGATTCATTTTTTATCTGGCTCCGCCAATTTATGGAATAAGAGTTGGGCAATAATTTCTTTTTCCAGTTTTGATTTTGTTCTAATCCAATACAAATTTTTAGAAAATACTATCCATTCAAAATGATCAGTTAAACACCGTTATTCTCAAATTCCCGCAGCAGGATGTTTATAAACAATCACTGAGTTATTTATTTCATTCTGATGAAGGATTTTTTTCACAGGGAAATATATGCCAAAATTCAATGAATCTCCTCCGGCTATTTCCTTTTCAGCAAAATCAATCGCCATGGTGGCGATGGATGTAAAATAAGCCCTTGCTGAATCCTTCTCAAAAAAAAGAAGAAGTCCCGCATTCGTAAATTTTACTGAATCACCAGTGATATTCTTTACTATCAAATCGGCATATAAAAACTTATTTGAATGATTCTGATAAAGAAAATTTACCGAAATTTTCATTCTTTCATCAGAATAATTTTTGATGACTTTTATTTGTTCATCCGAGCAGGAGATAAAAATCCCGAAGATTGCCAGCACCGCCATATTTGCAATCCTCATACTCCACAATTTTTTTTCCAGCTTCATCATATAGTCTTTAGATGTTCAATTGAGAATAAAGTTATAAAAGAATTGCAGCCCATATCCTGAATAAATAATCGTACTCATAAACTGGCAAGCCAGAATTTATTACCCATTTGTGTCACTTCCATGTTATATCCTCCCCCGTCAATGAAGAAAGGCGCTTCATTGCCACCCCCTCCAAAGGGGGATAAAATACGTAATGTCCCCCTTTGGAGGGGGTGGCCTCCGGTCGTCTTTTACCGGAGGTCGGGGGAGGACTCACCTCGAGTAATCACAAAACTTTTACCTGGCAAATATACTTTCAACTTGTTGATATATTTCTTGCTATTTCGCGTAGAATTTAAATCCTTACGGAGTACTCATCCTCGGCCTCGCTTTGCTTTGTCATATTTTTAAATGCGAATACTGCTTCGTCATTTTGGTCTCATTGCGCCTTCTTCGTGTCCATTGTGGTTAACCAAAATCAAATCAGCCCAATTCACCATTCACAATTCAATTTGCCCCCTCATTTATAATTGGTTATTTTTGGAGACTGAAAAATTATATTTCCTGAAAATTATTAAAACCGATTATCCACGGGGAAAAAATGTTATTTAACTACAGAACGCATACGTGCGGCGAATTACGAGAAAAACATGTTGGTGAAAAAGTTGTGCTCAACGGCTGGGTTGACAGTGAAAGAAACCTGGGCGGAGTGCTTTTTATAAATTTACGCGACCGTTACGGAGTGACACAGACTGTCATTGAACCTGGAGACAACAGCGAATTATTTGACATCGCCAAACCGATCCGTTCAGAATTTGTGCTGGCCATTGAAGGGACAGTAAGAAAACGCCCGGATGGCACAATAAATGAAAAAATGACCACCGGTCATGTGGATGTTCTGATCGAAAAGCTGGATATCCTCAATCCCGCTGATACTCCCCCATTCGTAATAAAGGATGACGTTGACGCGACCGACGAACTTAAACTGAAATACCGTTACCTCGATCTCCGCAGAAATGAAATGCAGCGGAATATGCTTCTGCGTCATAAAATGGCATTGATCGCGAGGAATTATCTGACGGATAAAAACTTTATCGAAGTGGAAACCCCGGTGTTGATGAAAAGCACCCCCGAAGGAGCCCGCGATTTCCTCGTTCCGAGCAGAATTAACAAAGGCAGGTTTTACGCCCTCCCACAGTCGCCCCAAACATATAAACAATTACTTATGGTATCAGGATTTGACCGTTATTTCCAGATTGTTAAATGTTTCAGGGATGAAGACCTCCGCGCCGACCGACAGCTTGAGTTTACCCAGATTGATATTGAAATGTCATTTGTTGATATCCCCCAGATATTTGAGCTTGTGGAAGGAATGATGAAAACCTTCTTCAGTGAAATTAAGGGGTATGATCTGGAACTACCCATTCCGAGGCTTTCATACCAGGAAGCGATGGAAAAATATGGCTCTGACAAACCTGACCTTCGTTTTGGTCTGGAAATGACCACAATGAACGAAAAACTGAAGGGAAGCGGATTTAAAGTATTCAGTGATACAATTAACAATAATGGCATTATTACAGCAATAAAAGCGGAAGGCTGCGCCGAATATTCACGCAAGCAGCTCGATACACTTACCGACCTGGCGAAAAAACATGGCGCCGGCGGTTTGGTCTGGATAAAACTGAAAGAAGATGGATTCAATTCCCCGATCGCTAAATTCCTCACTGATGAGGAAAAAGAAAATATTGTTTCAACACTTGACGCCAGGACAGGTGATTTGTTACTGATGATAGCGGGAAATACAACAACCTCCCTCAATGCCATGGGAGCTGTAAGACTCGAAATGGCAAAACGAATGGAGCTTGTTAAACCTGACTCCAAACCTGCTCTTCTCTGGGTTACCGATTTCCCCTTATTCGAATGGGATGAGGAAACAGAAAGATATTACGCTATGCATCACCCCTTCACATCCCCAAATTTCGAGGATGTTGAATATATGGAATCTGACCCGGGTAAGGTTCGCGCCAGAGCTTATGACCTGGTTCTGAATGGACATGAAGTTGCGGGGGGAAGTATAAGGATACATGATTCAGCCCTTCAGCAGAAGATGTTCCGCGCGCTCGGTATCTCGGATGAAGAAGCGAAAGAAAAATTCGGCTTCCTGATGAACGCTTTCCGATTCGGCGCCCCGCCGCATGGAGGGATCGCTTTCGGATTTGACAGACTCGTGATGATATTCGCCGGTGAGCAATCGATCCGCGAAGTAATAGCTTTCCCGAAAACCACCAGCGGCATCTCCCTCATGGATGATTCCCCCGCCGGTGTGGCCGATGAACAGTTAAAAGAACTTCATATAAAACTTGATATATAATTTGGCAGGTCCCCTGAATTATTCTTCGGGGGACCGGAATTTTTATTAACTGTAATACCTCGATTCGCCATCATAAGTATCCCATCCGGCTTCCTCAAAGATTTTAGCGCATCCCGCGACTGTATGGCCTCTTCCTTCTTCGGTATTTTCCTTTACATCCCGTGGGTTAGCCCCCACTTCAGCCCAGAAAAGATTTGCTCCCCCGATTGCGCCGAGGGTGCATGGTTCATGAGTGCAGTTGCCGATAACCGAGCGGGGCATGCCCAGTCTGGTTACAGCCACAATCTGAGCCATACGTAATTCACTTATCATTCCCCTTTTGCTGATCTCTGTACCCGGAATGGATATCCTCCTGGCCGATCCGCTATATGAAGGATTAAATGACGCGGTATAAAGGATGCTCTCGGTTATCTCCTCATTTGTATGCTCAGGTCCGACAGGCTCAACGCATGTGCCTACTCTGAGACCGGCTTCAATAAAATTACTTATACTTTGTTTTCTTCTTTCAGGTTTAAGATCGGTGTCAATTCCCTCCCTCATACGCAACGCGTGATAAACGCCAGTATATCCTGTATCCTTAACTTTTATCGCATTTTCGAGAGACTGGTCCCCTATATTGGCGATCATTTTAGTTTCCGGCCTGAGATTTTTTCTTATCTCCCGTGAATATTCCAGAAACATTTCAAAAGGATATACACCTGTAGTCATAATAAAAATGGCATTGGCGCCATCTGTCTCAAACTGCTTGCCGTGAGCAACCGCCTGCTCAACACTGATTCTTGTCTCCTCTGTAAATACTCCGTTCTGCTGAGCGAATGAACAGAAGGCGCAATGGCAGGGACAAGGCCCAAGGTTAAGAGCAAACTGCGCGTGAACCTCAGCCTGGTTATTAGTGAGCTCTTTTGATATCCGGTTTGCTTCAGCCATAACCATATAGCTTAGGGGTGAATCGGGAGCAAGGGATAAAAGCCAGATTAATTCCTCCCGGCCAAGGGTATATCCATCGCCGGTTTTTTTAAGAATATCGTCAAAATTCAATTTTTCTTCCTTAAGTTTAATTATTGTCTGGTGTCGGGACAAAACGCGGAGGCCATATTATTAGAAATTGTCCCTGATGCGATGCTTTTGCATAATTCAGAATTTAAAATAATTATCCCTGAATTTATATTCCAATTAAATAATATCTCAGAATCATTAAAAATGGAAACCAGCGGTCACTTCTGCTGATAAATACCATTTATCATCAAAAAATCATCCACACAGATTTAATTAAAATCGCGGGACTTTTTTCACAAGTGTTGGCTTCCACCCTTTCAGGGCCGTGGTGACGGTTGGTGATTCCGTAATTCCCGGGGCACAAAAAAACCTCCCCCATGGGGATGCCTTCGGCGCGGGGTTTTAAAGATGGCATAAAAACCGGACAAAAAAAACCTCCGGGGTTTTGGAAACCCCGGAGGTTTGGGATAAATTTTATTTATGTAATTACATTATTTCAAAAGGATCATTTTTTTTGTATCAATAAAACTGCCGCCATCAAGTCCCTCCGCGGATAGAGTATAGAAATAGATGCCGCTGGCCAATGACGCCGCGTTAAAATTCACGCTATGCATTCCCGCTTCCATATCTGTATTTGCGAGAGTGAAAACTTTCTGACCGAGAGCGTTGAATATTTCCAGCGTAACTTTCGCCTTTTCAGGAAGACTGAAACTTATTTTAGTTGCGGGGTTGAATGGGTTGGGGTAATTCTGAGCGAGTCCGAAACGGATTGGCGCCTCTTCTTCCTCCTCTACTCCGACAACGGAATCATAACTCAGGGTAATCTCCACTTCCGTAATTCCGCTGTTGGTGATATGAATACTGTTGCTTCCGCTGCCGAAACTGTAATTCACCACAATTCCGCCAAAGAGATCAACAATTTTTATCCCCATCTTTTCCGGTAAAGTCCATGAAAGGTGCAGGCCATCCGAATTGGAACCAAGCTGCCAGTATAGAGTATGGGTCCTCTCCCCCACCAGGTTTCCTTCCCCCTGCCTGAAATCGGACCATGAACTAATGAAAGAATCGGGCAGACGAAAACGGGATTCATATATTCCGTTCGGGGGCATGGGAGGAAGCTCAGCTTCGCCCAGATGCTGATCAATCCCGTCAGAGGCGGTCGGATCAATACCGACTTTGAGCTCTTTTGAACCCTGCGCGCCATCCGATGACTGAATAATAACGGATATAAGGGGGTCATCTTCCGTTAACTGAAAAGAATATATATTTTCACTTATGACAAACAGTGATGAAATAAAAAAAATCAATATACACCGGACCATAAAACCTGACCTGAAATAATTATAAAATCGGGAGGTAATATAGGAAGGAATTAACAAAATTCAAATCGAATGATTCAGGTACTGAAAGAATGCCCTCCGGGCGTAAAACAGATTATCTGTTATCAGACCATGTCCTTAACGCCTTCACCACATCTTTCATCGCGCCGACAATCATAGGCCTTTTTTCAGGCTCTATTCTTTCGAGAATTTCTTTATGAAGCGAAATATGATTGTCATTCAGATTTTTTATAAAAGGTTTGCTTTTACTTGTGAGATTAACGATCACATTTCTTTTATCGAAGCTGTCAATTTTGCGAATGATAAATTTTTTGTCTTCGAGAGATGTAAGAATATGTGTTATTCTGCCGGGAGTAATCTTCATTCTCTGGGCAATCTCCTTAATAGAAAGAGAACTTTTCCGGGTAAAGAGCCGCAGGCATTTAAATTCTGCCGGAGTAAGATTGAACATAGCAGCGAAGTAATTTTCTTTGTCGTTGCAAGTCTTTGCCAGCTCACATGTCAGCTCTGCCATCTCCTCGGCAAGGTCTGTCATTGTCTCTACGATTTCCATCCAATCACCTGAAATTATTTTATACCCTAAAATAAAATTTTTTTTGCGGACTCGCAAGTATTATTACTACCGGAAACGCCGAATAATTTATATTTATCAATAAAACCAGGGAAAAAACAACTTTTAAATTTGTCCTTCATATTATATAGGAATTGTGCGATAATTTAATTTATTTTTGTTATGTAAAAAATCAGAGAAGAATAATGAAAATTCTTGTAACAGGAGGGGCCGGATATATCGGCTCACATTTCGTAAAAAAAATAATCAGCAGCGGGCATACACCTGTCGTGCTCGACAACCTTTCAAGAGGATTCCTGAATGCCGTGCCGGGCAATGTGGAGTTCCACAACGACGATCTGAGGAATGATCACGTCCGCGAAAATCTCAGGGAAATATTAAAGGATGTTGAAGCGGTTGTGCATTTCGCCGCTTTTGCTTATGTTGGGGAATCGGTAGAAAATCCCGGGCTTTATTACCATAATAATGTAGCCGGCAGTCTAAACCTCATTATGGCCGCCGCCGAAGCGGGAATCAAAAAAATAGTATTTTCATCTACCTGCTCAGTTTATGGCAATCCCGCGAATATCCCGATTTCGGAGGATGAAAAACCTGGGCCTATAAATCCCTACGCACGCACAAAATTAATGATTGAAAATATCCTGTCAGATTATCATACATCCCACGGATTAAATTATGTTGCGCTCCGCTATTTTAACGCGGCCGGTGCGGATCCGGAAGGAGAAATAGGTGAAAGTCACAATCCTGAAACTCACCTGATTCCCATTGTACTGCAAACCGCCCTCGGTAAAAGAGATAAAATCAACATTTTCGGCGATGACTATAACACCCCGGACGGAACAAATATCAGGGATTATATTCATGTGGATGACCTCGCGGAGGCTCACCTGAAAGCGCTTAATTTCCTGGAAAGGGAAAAAAGACCGGATGTGTTTAATCTGGGCACAGGTCATGGAGCCTCGGTAAAAGAAATAATAGAAGCGGCGGAAAAAATAACCGGGCGCAAAATCAATCAGGAAACCGGCCCCCGCCGCCCCGGCGATCCCGATATTCTTGTCGCTGATAATAAAAAAGCGAAAGAAATTCTTGGCTGGGTTCCGCGATACAACCTCAATGACATCATCCAGACAGCCTGGAACTGGCAAAAAAATCCGAAATATTAGAATATATGGAAATCAAAAGAACTGAAATAGATGGACTGTTGATAATAAAACCACCTGTATTCCCGGATGACAGGGGTTATTTTTTCGAATCGTGGAATGACAAAAGATATCCTGAATTTGGAATAGATGCTCATTTTGTTCAGGATAATATCTCAAAATCAACCAAAGGGACCATTCGCGGATTACATTACCAGGTTGGTGATTTCGCCCAGGGAAAACTTTGCCAGGCGCTATATGGAGCGGTCATTGATATTGCGGTTGATATCAGGTCTGGTTCCCCGACATACGGGAAATACGCGGCAATAGAACTAAGTGATAAAAACAACCATCAATTGTGGATACCGCCCGGATTTGCCCACGGCTTTGAGGTGATCTCGGATGAATGTATTTTCCATTATAAATGCACCGCCTTTTACAGTAAAAAAGATGAAAGAGCGATAATTTATAATGATCCCGATATAGGGATAAAATGGAAAACTGAAGCGCCCCTGCTTTCGGAGAAGGACAGGCAGGCAATACCATTCAGGGAAATCGGCAAAGATTTTATTTGGAAAAAATAAAAAAGCGCCTGATTAATCCTCAGGCGCCTTAAAATTTATCCGTTCAATATCGAATCAATATGTGTCAATTCATCGGGTGAGAAATGGAGATTATCTTCCACTTTAAGTATCTCCTCAACCTGCGCGAAGCGGCTGGCCCCGATAAGCGCGGAAGTAACCTCCGGCTGACGCAATACCCAGGCAACAGCCATCTGCGCGAGTGACTGTCCTCTTGATTTCGCGTGCTCATCAAGTTTTTTCACCTTAGCGATTACTTCGGGAGTAACGGCATCCTTTTGCAAAAATCCGGTAGCTTTACCCGCTCGTGAATCTTCAGGAATTCCCTTCAGATATTTATTGGTCAGCAGCCCCTGCGCGAGTGGTGAAAATACGATGCTGCCCATTCCCTCGTGAGTAAGGGTATCGAGCAGCCCATCCTCAACCCATCGGCGGAACATGCTGTAGACCGGCTGATGAATCAGCAGAGGTGTTCCCATACTTTTCATCATCTGGCTTGCCCTGTAAGTAAGATCGGCGTCATAAGAGGATATCCCGGCGTAAAGCGCCCTTCCGCTTCTTACGATATAATCGAGAGCTCCCATTGATTCCTCAAGGGGTGTATCTGGATCAGGCCGGTGGTGATAAAATATATCCACATAATCGAGCCCCATCCTTTTAAGACTCTGATCGAGGCTTGCAACGAGGTATTTTCTTGAGCCGAAATCGCCATAAGGACCGGGCCACATTCCCCATCCAGCTTTGGTGGAGATTATCAGTTCATCCCGGTATGGTTTCAGATCTTCTTTCATAATTCTGCCGAATGTCAGCTCAGCCGATCCCGGAGGGGGGCCGTAATTATTCGCCAGGTCAAAATGTGTTATACCCGCGTCGAATGATTTAAGAACCATCTCGCGGCCATTTTCGTAAACATCCACTCCTCCGAAATTATGCCATAATCCCAGTGAGATAAGCGGGAGTTTTATCCCGCTTTTTCCGCATCGTTTATATGTAACTTTTTCGTACCGGTTTTCTTCCGCTTTGTAGACCATATTTTCCTTTTTTTATTTATTCCTGTTTACCGGCAATTATATGTAAAATATCCCTGAAAAACAAAGGCGCTGTATATGATCAATTTTTTGCTTCGGGCAGCGCAGGTTCGGGCGTTAAATTCTCGTCTCAGTATTTAGTTATCGCCTGAATTAACCCGGAAATTTTTTTTGAATAACTTAAACTTTTTCTCCATTTCGGTTGTCAAATAGTCAACAAACTTTTAAGAAAGGAATTGAATATGAAAAAGACATTTTTTGCCGTACTCGCCATATTATTCGTATCATGTACGATTATGCAGGCGCAGGGAAGACCTGATGGCCGGCCTCCCAAAGGACCAGACCCGGAAAAAAGACTGCAGGATATGAAGGAAAGACTAAACCTCTCAGAGAAACAGTATGACCAGATTAAAGTTATCTTCGATGATATGGAAAAAGAACGACGCGGGATGAGAGAAGAGCGCTCCGGCGACCGCCGGGAAATGAGCAGAGAAGAACGAAGAGGCAGCCGCGAAGAAATGATGAAAAAGATGATGGCCCAAAGAGATGAGGCCGATAAAAAAATCATGGAAATCCTTAATGAAGATCAGATTGTGGAATTCAAAAAGATGATTAAAGAACGGGAAGAAATGATGATAAAAGGCAGGGACATAAGAAAAGAACGCCCAAAAAGAATTGAATAATCCCATTGATTTATTATGCGGGTGTGGATATGCAAAATTTCATGCCCGCATTTTTTTTGACATTGTAAAAAATTAAATCATTTAGTTATTTTGTTTTGTGAATACCACGGGAGTAAATTCGTTGAATATCAAAAATATATTGCCAGGCCTCGCGATACTTATTTTGTTATCCGCCTGTTCATCGACTGAATTTATCAGCAGGGAGAACAAACCCGCGACAAAAATAGACGGATTGCAGGATGACTGGTATGGTCAGCTAAATATTGTGAAGGAACTTAAAGGGGGAATAGGGGTAAAAAATGATGAGAATTTTCTTTATATCATTTTCACCACAAAAGATCAGCAAAAAATTATGATGATGGCACGAACCGGATTTGAAGTGTGGTTTTATCCCGAATCGGAAACAAAACCTTTTGCCATTCAATATCCCGTAAAAGAAATCCGGCCTCCCGAGGAGTTTATTTCGAGAGATGTCAAAATCGGCGAGGGCCCGCAGCCCGGACAGGGGCGCGGACAGGGAATGATGTTCGCCGATTTCGAGTTAAAACACCCTGAATTCATGATAATAAATGAAGATGAACTCCCCCTGAATCTCTATAGAGTTGACGGACAGGATTTTATCAATGTAAAACCAGGGCATGATGACTACCGTTTTGCCATTGAATATAAAATACCGCTTCATTCAAAAGAAAATGACCGGATATCCCTTGGGGTTAAACCAGGCGATAAAATCCGCGTGCACATGAAAAGCGGTGAAATGGAAAGACCGTCAGGCGGTCCCGGAATGGGACGCGGCGGCGGAATGCAGGGTGGTCCTCCGGCAGGCGGCGGAATGCCCGGCGGCGGAATGGGTGGACGCGGCGGCGGCCCCGGCGGCAAAATGGGTAACCGTGAACGTCCCGACCCGGTTGATTTTGAATTTACCATTACTCTGACCAAAGAATAGAACCTTTCTTAAACCTCATATAAAGCGTAGAATCTTGACCCGGGGATCAGCTCCCGGGTTTTTTTTATTTATTTGTAAAAATCAATGAACAATTATTTTTTTTGAGATAACCTGACGCTTCTCTCTTTTTATTGTTTCACTACTCTGGTCGCTCCCGTGGGGATGGAGCGCATATTTTCAACCCCGCCCCCACGCACTGCTGTCAACTTAAACCATCAATAAGCCCCGAAGCCTCTAATCAATAGAAAATGAGGGATTGAATGGATAAATCCCAAATAATCTTTCGTACTCGTTCTCGTAATCGCACTTCGTTCTCGTCTTTTCAAAAACGCTCAGGTTATTCTGGAACGAGAACGATTACGAGTACCGCCGCGCCCCGAAAGGGATGTTTCATGAGAACGAAATGATATTTTCACTATTGATGTCAATAACAGGGATTTTTTTACCCTCCGCGATAGGGGGCAAAGCCGAATAGCCACATGCGGCCTCGACAGAGGCAGCCCGTGGGAACCAACCAGGGAAAACAGCAACATATCCCTGTCCGGGTATTTAAAACAACCAAATGAAAAACAATATTCTCCCCTAAAAAAATATTGAATTAATTTGGTTAATAATATTAACTTGTTTATATTTGTGTCAACTCAAAATAATTAAAGGATTTGTTATGAAAAAAAATGATCTCTCACCACAGGAAAGTCTGGACATTATTCAAAAAGCAATCACCCGCTATAAGATGAACTACAGGGAAAGCTCCACAACCTTTCTCCTTTGGGGCTGGATATTAACTCTCGCCAGTATTTCCAACTTTATCATCCTAAGGATTTTGAACAACATGGAAGCTCATCAACTTAAAGGATTGTTAAGTTTGGCTAACTGGGCCCTATTTTCCTTAATCGGATTTGTCTTCCTCTATTTTTCGCAGCGTAATATTGATAAAAACAAAAAGGTTTACAGTTCGCTGGATGGATATATTAAAACTATTTGGATTGTAGCCGGTTCCGCCTTTTTTGTGGGAACATTGATCTGCATCAGGCTGGGTATAGCTCCTCCGCCGGTGATGTTACTCATAGCGGGAATAGCCACTACCACTTCGGGACTGTTTATTAAGTACAAACCGGTTATATTTGGAGGCATAGCTTTTTTTGTATTCAGCGTCGCCGCCACATTTGTATCTAACGAATATGTTGCGCTGATAGTTGGAGCGGCAATAATTTTCGGTTATCTTGTGCCGGGATATTTATTAAAATCAGTCAAAGAATAATATTATGTTTAAAGATCTGGACCCTTTGATCCACTCGCAGTTGCGGTTGGCAATTATTTCGATGCTCGTAAATTCAGAGAAGGTTGAGTTTACCTATATTAAGGAAGAAACAAAAGCAGCCGCAGGTAATATCAGTATTCAGATTAAAAAACTGCAGGAAGCGGGCTATATTAAAGTAGAAAAAACTTTTAAGAATAATTACCCTAAAACCCTTTTGTCAATCACAAAAGAAGGAAGGGAAGCTTTTGAAGCCTATGTAAACGATCTCAGAAAATATATTGACATCTGAGAACCAAAATTTTTTATCAATTTAGTTAATATTATTAACTACTTAAAGGAGTAAACATGAGAACTATAATCTGTATCTTTTTCCTTTCCATTTTAGCGCTAACAGTTAACATCGCTGAACAAAAATCAAAAGAGAAAAACATTCCACTTCAAAAAATGGATATTAATTCCGGGGAGAATTCTCTTTTGGATTTCTACCGGCAGTATAGTGAATATACCGATCCCGGTGAATATGAATGTTTATATAAAGATCTCCCTGGTTCATTACCGGAACTTTGTGAACTGATAAAATCGCAGTTTATCCATCCCTTTTCCGAATTGCGGCAATATCGCGATAAATTTCCCGAAGAAAGATTGAATGAATTTTTCAGGTACCCCACTGTTAAATCGATACTGCAAGGACTATTATCATACGATTCCGCGGGGCTGACAAAAGAACGCGCGCCTGAAAACAGGCTGCTTCTGATATGCAGACATAACGCCATTTTACTCGCCTCCATATTAAAGCACCGGGGAATTCCGGCGAGGGTCCGCAGCGGACATGCTTCTTATATAATGCCCGGTTTTCATATCAGCCACACTATTTGTGAAGTCTGGAATAAAGAGGAAAAACGCTGGATGCTGGTAGACCCGAGTATGAACATGGTCGATTTCGACCGGGAAAAATTTGATATCAGTAACGAGCTCTGGTTAAAATTTCAGAAAGGGGAAATAAATCCCGATCTCTACGGAATACCTCACAGGTATACCGGAGCAGGTTCTATAGTCGGGAAAGTTTGTTCCGATCTGGCCTCGATATTGGGGACCGAATACCCTCTGAGTAAATACGCCCCCATTCTCGACTATACCTTCGACAAAGATAAAGAGCTAAGCCCGGAGCATATAAAAACCCTCAACAGAATAAGTGAACTGATGCAATCGATAACCGCCGAGAACCTCGCGGAACTGCGTGATATTTATGATAAAACACCCTTCATGCAGATGACAAAAACACTGGGCTCCAAACCTGAATAACATACCCGGCAAAAACCAGCAGTATAAAAGCATTAAAAAAATCAGCGAAAATCAGCGGGAGAATCTTTCCCGCCGGTTTCGCCGATAACCTTGGGAAAAAACTCATGCCTTGAATATCCGTTTCAAACTTCATACTTCACTCCCCGCCATCTTTTCATTCCTAATTCTTAATTCCCAATTCTTAATTCTTTACAGCCTCTCTTGTCTGAACCATGATTAAAGGATTTAAGGATTGCCTGATTAAAAATCGGTATCGGCATCACATAAGGTTTTTCGTTTCACGGGAGTGAATTCCCCGCAAAGCCCGCAAAGAAGAACAGGATTCACAGGATTGTATAGATAAACAGGATGAGAATTCGGCATTACAATCGTTTTTGCCTCACCCAGAACAAAAGGATTCCTCTTATAAAACCACAAATCAAATCATTATATTCATACTCTGTTTTTCCCATTCATAATTCACCATTCACAATTCCCCCCAAAGCCCGCAAAGAAAAACAGGATTAGCAGGATTGTATAGATAAACAGGATGAGAATTCGGTATTACAATCGTTTTTGCCTCACCCAGAACAAAAGGATTCCTCTTATAAAACCACAAATCAAATCATTATATTCATACTCTGTTTTTCCCATTCATAATTCACCATTCACAATTCCCCCCAAAGCCCGCAAAGAAAAACAGGATTAGCAGGATTGTATAGATAAACAGGATGAGAATTCGGTATTACAATCGTTCTGGCCTAACTCAGAACAAAAGGATTCCCCTGATAAAACCACAAATCAAATCATTATATTCATACTCTGTTTTTCCCATTCATAATTCATAATTCACCATTCATAATTCCCCCCAAAGCCCGCAAAGAAAAACAGGATTAGCAGGATTGTATAGATAAACAGGATGAGAATTCGGTATTACAATCGTTTTTGCCTCACCCAGAACAAAAGGATTCCTCTTATAAAACCACAAATCAAATCATTATATTCATACTCTGTTTTTCCCATTCATAATTCATAATTCACCATTCACAATTCCCCCCAAAGCCCGCAAAGAAGAACAGGATTAACAGGATTGTATAGATAAACAGGATGAGAATTCGGTATTACAATCGTTTTTGCCTCACCCAGAACAAAAGGATTCCTCTTATAAAACCACAAATCAAATCATTATATTCGTACTCTGTTTTTCCCATTCATAATTCATAATTCACCATTCACAATTCCCCCCAAAGCCCGCAAAGACGAACAGGATTAACGGGATTGTATAGATAAACAGGATGGAAATCGGTATCGCAATTGTTTTTGCCTCACCCAGAACAAAAGGATTCCTCTTATAAAACCACAGATCAAATCATTATATTCATACTCTGTTTTTCCCATTCATAATTCATAATTCACCATTCACAATTCTTTATGGAGCCTGACACCCTATAAGAGCTTTAGCCCAAAGAAAACATAGTAGGGAAATAACAGTATCTATCCATTTTAAACCCGCTCATTTTTGAACCATGATTAAAGGATTTAAGGATTGCAGGATTAAATTTCAGCATCGCTATAGGAATTGGAGCTTTCCCAGCGTGACCGTTTCATACCTCATACTTCATACTTCTCATACCGCTTATTTTATGGAATACGAGCGCTAAAGTCGGTCTCGAATTCAAGGTACTATTTAAGCATAAGCCACTGAATATTCATCTATTTTTTTGTATCTTCCATTTATGGAAAAAAGTAAAATCATAGAACAAGATTTTATTATTGACAGACTGACAGATTCTATTCTGAACACCATTTCCGGGGATAGTTTCCCAACCGGGATTTCTATTCTGACAGGATCAGATTTGAGAAATATAACCAGGGAAAACGGCGGGAGCATTTCACTTTAAGAATCAAAGAATGATCATTGATACTATCGCGGCAAAGAATTTAGTAAAAAAATATTTTAAGGTACAATAAAATGTCACATATAAAAGAACCCGAAGGTGTTGATTTTTTAATTCAAAGTCCTCCATTAACAGATCAGGAGAGAAAAGAGATCAGCGAACAGATAATAAAAATGAAAACCAAACCTGTAAAAAGAAGCGCTTCTAAAAAGAAAACAAAAAAGGAGAAGGTTGAATAAAACCCAAAAAACTGACAAAGTATATTGTCGGTTGCGACCGGTGTTCCAACTTTAAATGATAATAGCGTTTTTTAATCTGCCGGCAAATATTTCCTTTTACCGATTTCGCCGATAATCCCGGAAAAATCCTCGAATCCAAAAAATCCGTTTCAATCTTCAGACTTCACTCCCGCTATCTTTCCATTCCTAATTCTTAATTCTTAATTCTTTATAGCCTCCCTTGTCTGAACCATGATTAAAGGATTTAAGGATTGCCTGATTAAAAATCGGTATCGGCATCATATAAGCTTAGTTGCTTCCCATAGGTAAATTCCCCGCAAAGAAGAACAGGATTCACAGGATTGTATAGATAAACAGGATGGAAATCGGTATCTGTTTCGGTATCGTCTTCTCTATCCTTACCTTCTTTGGAAAAATGAATAACCCCGGCGCAACCACAGTCTGGCCATCATACTCTTGCTCATACTCCTAATTTGGCGGAACCAGAAAAAATTGAATTCGAAGAAAAAATCGTACTCGTTCTCGTAATCGTACTTCGTACTCGTCCTTACCAAAACGCTCAGTTTTTTCGAGAACAAGCACGATTACGAGTACCTGTTCCTTGAGTACGTAATAATCTTACCATTTTGCGTAGAATTTAATTTCGAACGGGATAATCTTACTCTGTTTTTCCCATTCATAATTCATAATTCATAATTCACAATTCTTTTCCCCCTTGTTAATTATTAATTAATTTCCTATTTTGCGTATGACTGATGGTTTTTGGGGTAATAAGCGCTCGAATTAGCGTATGATTGTTTTATTTAATATAGATTAAATATGATTTTACTTGGCCATTTAACTGTAATGTGAGTTACGTGGCGGAGCTGTGGAAATAACTTTTGTACATGATTGTTGCTATTATTTTTGAGCAATAATGTATAAAATTTTTATTTGTTAGGCAGAAAAAGGAGTACCTATGCTAGAAGCAATATATCATCCTACATACGTCCCTGAAAAAGAATGGTTCAAGCTGCAATTGTTATTATGGGATAAAATATATCGAATTGTACCATATTCTGTTGAAAAAGACTTTGGACCAGCTCGTATCGCTGATTTATGGGATATTGATGAAAGTTATTTACCAATAATTGATAATACTATTCCTAGTCGCAAATTCCTAGAGGAAAGAAAAGCCACTATTATTAGCCAATTGAAAGAGATTTCGAAAAAAAATAGCGAATCCTTCGTAAATGCAAAACACTTTTATTTAAACACCGAAAAAGTACCTGATTGGGTTGGTGAATATTTAAAAGAGTTTGGGCTTAGAAGTCAAGAAACTTACGATGAATGGGGTGCTGAACATTATTTAGTTAGAGAGGATGCTTCTAATTTTATAATGAGTTGTCTAGCTCATTATTTGGGCATTGCTAAAGGAATGTCACCATTAACTAACCACGAACTTAGTTGTTTTGCAACTTTCGGAAATCAGATTGGAAGATATGGTGAAGATAAACCGTCTGGTGAGAATTTTAATTCATTTATCACTGGGGTCTTTGATATTATGGTTCCTGCTAATATTGAAGAATTGGAATTTAGTGAAGTACTTGATATAAGAAATGAATATAAAGACTTAAGAAAGGGTGCGAGAAATGTTTTAGAAGATATTGCAGAAGAATTTAAGTTAAACGAAATAGTTGACGGTAAAAGTGCTGAAGAAGCAATCAAAAATTCTCTAGAGGAATTTAAATCACAAGTTGAGTCTTTTAATAAAAGTAATTGGCGGCGAGCTTTTAAGGACTGGAAAGTTCAAACAATTGCAACCGTCTTGGGCACTTTAGCCGGCTTTATTGCTGGAGGTCCAGTAGCAGCCTTGGCTGTCAGTGGGACCTCTGGTGGAATATCGATCATGAACCAAATAGCTGGGAAAGAGGAACCAAGTGATATAGGTAAATTAACTCAATATTATAGCCGGATTAACAAAACGATTGAAATGAAAAATTTTAACGAGGACCTATTAAAATATAGAAAAGCCATTCTTGAAAACTATTTATAAATATTACTGCCAAATTAACTTGGAGTAAGGCAGCTTAAATTGAGAGTATAATCATGGGTCACACAAGATTAGGTTCAATTCCTAAAAGTAAAAAATGGTCTGAAGTAGTAAATAGTTTTTCTCAAAGTTTTGCTAGTAAAGATGTTTCTTCAGACTTTACAAAGATCGTTTCATCACAATCCATTGATGCCGCAAGTAAAGGATTAGATTTAGTATTAGATGATGACGGGTTACAATACACTTTTTACCTTCTCTCCCAAATTGCTATTAAATCCAGAGAAGACAATTGGATAGATGAACTCAAGCAAATTGGAATAAAAGTTAATAAAGATTCAAATCTATTTGACCTTACCTATGAATTGCAAGATCACATTGATGAATACTTATCAGATAAAAATGCCAATAGTGATATTAGTGAAATGGCACAACAAGCAGCTGGAGAAGCTTTAAATGACTTAACTTCAGAATCGATGGATTCGTTATTTGAATCAACCTCAAATGATCTGCAAATTTCTATAAAAGAATTATCTAACAAAAGTGGCTTATCAGATCTTGGTCAATCATTCTTTGGTCATTTCACTAAAAGATTTTTGAATTTCTATTTAAGTAGAATTTCTGCCGCTTACATTGGGCAAGGGCATGTAAATCATACAGTTGACTTACAAAGTTTTAATAAAGATCTAGAAAAACATTGTTACCAAAGTGCAAAGATAGTAAAACAATTTACTGGTGATTGGCTTTCAAAAACCAATTATGAAGAGGGGATAAGTCGGGCGAATATTAAAAAATTCCTATCTGTTGCATTGAGAAAAATTCAAGCAGAATTACTACAACAGAAGGAGGATTTTCGCAATGAAAACTAACCTCCTCTTATGTAATGGAATTGAAGAAAATAATATATATGATAAAAAACATTTTTCGATTGAAAAATTAGACTCCATTTCTAGTGATGCCAATGTAAATATTCAAATAGAAGATATTTCAAGAGCCTTTCTCAAAAACCTCTCACAAAGAATTATCGATTTTCTGGAAATTGCTGCTTATATCTATGCCGCTGATAGTGCAAAAGCTCGGGGTAAAGGTTGGTCCGAAAATGGGACAAGAGAAAACTGGCAAAGAGAATTTAATTTTATTATCGGGGTCCGCGATTATGAATTCTGGCAGGATGAAAAGATAATTGCATCACTTAAATCTATTCTAAATTTCTTATCAGACGATTCCTACAGTTTTGATTTTAGAAAACTTAGCAAGGATAGAAGTTATCAAGAATACCTCGCTCTTGATGAAACTGCGGATTTTAATTTTAAAAACCCAGATAAAGTAATAATGTTCAGTGGGGGATTGGACTCGCTTTCTGGAGCAATAGAAAGCCTAGAAAAAGGTGAAAGAACAGTTTTAGTAAGTCATCGTTCCTTCCCATCTATTGATAAAAGACAGCGCGACTTGTCGAACCAACTAAAAGCTATATACCCAAACCAAATTATCCATATTCCTGTCTGGTTAAATAAAGATAAAAATTTATTTAGAGAATATACCCAAAGAACAAGATCCTTTTTATATGCCACACTCGGCACTGTTGTTAGCAGTTTACTGAATTGTAACAAGATATGTTTTTATGAAAACGGAATAGTTAGTCTAAATTTGCCTGTTGCTGATGAAGTATTAAGAGCAAGAGCATCTAGAACAACCCATCCAGTTTTTTTACATAAATTTAGCGAACTAGCTAGCTTTGTTTGCAATGAGGAAAAAATAATTGACAATCCATTCATTTTCTGTACGAAAAAAAATGTGATCCAAAAAATAGAGAGCTCAAAAAAATCTGCACTCATCGGATATTCTTGCAGTTGCACACACACAAAGAGCCAAACGAAATCACAATGGCATTGTGGTGGGTGCAGTCAGTGCATCGATCGAAAAATTGCAATTGAATCTCTCGGTTTAAGTAAATATGATCCAGATGTTGATTATGTTGAAAACGTTTTTATTGGTGAAAGAAAAGAAGGTTATGATAAGAACATGGCTACAAATTTTGCCAGACATGTTATAGAACTTGCAAAAATAAGTGAGATTGATTTTTCAAAAAAATTCAATTTAGAGATTTCGAGAGCTGTACGCCCTTTTAAAAATAAAAGGGAAGCAGCTGCTGAGTTCTACAGAATCCACTCTGAGTTTGGTGATTACGCATCTCAAACTATCATTAGCAAATTAAACCAATATGCAAGCGAGCTATTTTCTGGTAGCTTACCTAATTCATCAATGTTAGCCTTAGTTGCTGGTCAAGCTCATACTAAATCAGTTTGGATTAATTACGCAACACAAATTGTCAATATATTAACAGCTAGTATCCCCAAAGTATTTAAATCAACAACCCCTAAAAATGAACCACACTTACAAGAATACTGCGATGGTGTCTTGAGTACTCATTTTGATGATTTAGTCAGAGAGTTTCCATTCTTGCGTTGGGCTTCACGTATGACAAAACCAGATTGGTCGAATGATGAATTAAATTTATGGGTTGAGTTAAAATATATTCGTGAAAAAAAAGATATCAGACAAATCACTGAAGATATTGCCGCAGATATCACAAAGTATTCTGATAATAATAGATTTATTTTGTTTGTAATATATGACCCATTACACCTTGTTGAGTACGAAAATAAATTTAAGAGTGAAATGACAGATAGAGAGAATGTTATAATATCATTTATTCGGTAACCATCTGCCTAACAAGTGTTGCAAGCGGAATGCTTCAGCCGGTCGTAGCATTGGCAGTTCGGCTTGGTTTTGTTTTTATAAAGTAGGAAGTAGTTAACTAACATAATCAGTAGAACGTAATATTTGGCGTCGGAAACGTTTGGGCATTCGCTTAAGCACAACTCCGTTATCAAACCATCTTCATAACTCTCCTTATATATGTTGTAATTTTCTTCGGCCTGTTCGAGGGATTGGAGAAACAATAAATATTGCTTATAAGAATTCGCGAAATCATAACGATATTTTTCCATTTGCGGCAGCAACAATTCCGAATGATTTTTTGCTTTTTAAAATCTATTTGTTAATTTTTATGGACGATTTACGTAAGATCCATTTTGAATATATTAAACAAATGTTATGTGGAGAATAGATATGAATTTGCGGGATATACTTTATGATATACATGCTCTCGAAGAAGAATTATTAAATTTCTAACGCAAATATGGCATACGTTCCGAAATATTTTATGCCGCTTATACCGGCGGTGAAGAGCCTGAGAATGATAAGTGGGTATTAGACTTTGGTGAATGGGCGAGTGTTTATAAAACTTATCTTGGCCGCCAATCAGATTACAGGAATGAAAGTCAAAGAATAAAACCAGGCTCAGCAAGTCTTTCCGGACTTGTAAGAGAAGCTGTACCGGTATGATTCACAACCACATCCAAACGAGCCGAAACTACAAAGTTCACATCCTCATCATAAGCATATACCTCCTGACATAAAACATAATAGAATTCCAGCTCCCAATATGAGTTTTATTCAGCCTAACCTACCAGCTCTTATCGATGAAATTGAAGTGATAATTGATAACATAAACGCCTCAAAAAAATAAATAATTATCAGCAGACAATAGAGCCGAAATCAAATAGGGACATAACCTAAAGCATAATAACTCCGGTTATATGCTACCCCCTCAATCCCCCCTCCCCGTAACAACCAGATACTTAGTTTTTATAAGTCTGTAGTTTGTTTTGGAGTCGGTGAGTTTGTCTTTTTTTTTCCGGAGAAGGGCCCGGGCTTCCAAAAGATCGGCGATGGTTATCAGGCCATTTTCATAACTCTCCTTATTTATTTTGTAATTTTCTTCGGCCTGTTCGAGGGATTGAAGAGACAATAAATACTGCTTATAAGAATTCGCGAAATCATTTCGGAATTTTTCCATTTGCGGCAGCAACAATTCCGAATGATTACGGAAGTTATTCTTCGCTATCCCCCCAAGAATAATTTACTCATCCCCGCTACTCGACCCACCACAAACCAATCCTGACAAAAAATCGTACTCGTAAACTGGCAAGCCAGAGACAATGAGGAATTACGAATTAGGAATTACGAATTAGGAATTGACTTTCCCCAGATATTACCAATTATTTATCATTCCGGTCTTTTGCGTCCTTGCAAAAAGACCAGCAAAGGCGGGCAGGCCGGAATCTAATGCCGAATTTTACTGGCAATCAGATAAAAACTTTTCCATTTTGCGCAGAATTTAACTCCTTACGGAGTAAACTGGCAAGCCAGAAACAATGAGGAATGACGAATTACGAATTGGCTTTCTCAAAGTGTTACCAATTACTTGCCATTCCGGTTTTTTGCGTTCTTTGCAAAAAGACCAGCCAAAGGCGGGCAGGCCGGAATCTAATGCCGATTTTTACTGCCAAGTAGTAATAATTTTGCCATTTTACGTAGAATTTAACTCCTTACGGAGTAAACTGGCAAGCCAGAGATAATGAGGAATTTCGAATGAGGAATTACGAATTAGGAATTAGGAATTGACTTTCCCCAGGTATTACCAATTATTTATCATTCCGGTCTTTTGCGAAAAGACCATCCAGAGGCAGGCAGGCCGGAATCTAATGCCAAATTTTACTGGCAATCAGATAAAAACTTTTCCATTTTGCGCAGAATTTAACTCCTTACGGAGTAATCATAAACTGACAGAACCAGAGACAATGAGGAATTACGAATGAGGAATTAGGAATTGGGAATTAGGAATTGACTTTCCCCAGGTATTACCAATTATTTATCATTCCGGTCTTTTGCGAAAAGACCATCCAGAGGCAGGCAGGCCGGAATCTAATGCCAAATTTTACTGGCAATCAGATAAAAACTTTTCCATTTTGCGCAGAATTTAACTCCTTACGGAGTAATCATAAACTGACAGAACCAGAGACAATGAGGAATTACGAATGAGGAATTAGGAATTGACTTTCCCCAGGTATTACCAATTATTTATCATTCCGGTCTTTTGCGAAAAGACCATCCAGAGGCAGGCAGGCCGGAATCTAATGCCAAATTTTACTGGCAATCAGATAAAAACTTTTCCATTTTGCGTTGAATTTAACTCCTTACGGAGTAATCATAAACTGACAGAACCAGAGACAATGAGGAATTACGAATGAGGAATTAGGAATTAGGAATTGACTTTCCCCAGGTATTACCAATTATTTATCATTCCGGTCTTTTGCGAAAAGACCAGCCAAAGGCGGGCAGGCCGGAATCTAATGCCAAATTTTACTGGCAATCAGATAAAAACTTTTCCATTTTGCGCAGAATTTAACTCCTTACGGAGTAATCATAAACTGACAGAACCAGAGACAATGAGGAATTACGAATTAGGAATTACGAATGAGGAATTACGAATTAGGAATTGACTTTCCCCAGATATTACCAATTATTTATCATTCCGGTCTTTTACGTCCTTGCAAAAAGACCAGCAAAGGCGGGCAGGCCGGAATCTAATGCCGATTTTTACTGCCAATTAGTAATAATTTTGCCATTTTGCGTAGAATTTAACTGCTTACGGAATAATCGCAATCATAACAATAAACTGGCAAGCCAGAAGTGAAAAGTCAGTTAATTGAAAATGGATAATTGACAATTGATAATTAAAAGATGAGTTGGTTTTTATTTTATTAAAACATCCTGACCATCATTCTTATCATGGCGACCCTGTTTTTTCTGCGTCCATCAGTGAAATCCGCGCGTAATAATGCCCCAGTTAAAAAGGCAATAAGGTTGATATTTTTGAGAGTTTTCTATTGCTACTAAGGTTAACAAATCAAAATAAGGTTCTTTTGATCTTTTTTCGCGGGATTTTGTTTTGGTGATCCGGAGCGTTTTTTTTGCAATATTTTTACTCTTGATGTTACTTTATAATTGCAATTATTAATGAGTCCGGTCAAAAAAAGGTGTTTTTTTAAAAAATAAGTTGCGATTTCAGCTTAAAAACGAAATCAGAAATTCATTTTTAGAGCTTATTTGAGTGGACTCATTAATTATTCATTATTAATTATTCATTATTAATTGAATTTTTGCCCTTTTGCGTAGAAATTAACTGCTTACGGAATAATCCCCCTCCCTCTTGCCGAAAAAGTTTTATGGCGCGAATTGATTTAATTCCGGCGTGAACTGATAGTGGGATATGCGCTGTTTAGTTTTATATTGCGAAGGTAAATATTTATTCACGGAAAAGAAAAGGAAACTCGAATCAGGATGACAAAAACGGAAAACCAGAAATACAACCTGGAAAAAGGCTGGCCGGCATTGCTGAAAGACCTGAATATCCCGGGAACCGAAGTCCTGCGGCAAGCGCGGCTGCCCCTGGATCTGCTGCTTCGTAAAATACCCTCCGTTACGGCGGATGAATATTTCCGCTTCTGGGAAGGACTCACTTATGTCACCGGAAATATACCTGCCTTTTCCCTGAGACTGGTTCAAAATATCAGCTCCACAACCATGGACCCGACCATCATCGCCTTCCTAAGCTGTGATAACCTGAACCAGGCTCTCAGGCGGACAGCCCATTATAAGCAGGTCACCGCGCCGGTAAGACTGGAGATAACGCAGGAAAATGATCAGACAGCGCTTTCTTTTGCCGGTCTTGATCAGAATACCCTTCCCCCGGCATTTGTCGCCTTTGAACTCACATTCTGGGTACAGTTGGCGCGAATAGCCACCCGTGAACAGATTTGCCCGATAAAAGTGGAAAGCAAAATTGAGATTCCCGAACAGGCAGAATATGAATCATTCCTCTGTAAAGATATCACACGCGGGGAAATCAACAGGGTGGTATTTGCCGCTTCGGACGCCGCGAAACCATTCCTGACAGCGAATCACGCCATGTGGTCTATCCTTGAATCGGCATTTGAAAAACGGATGGAAACGCTGACAAAAGAATCGTCATTCAGGGAGCGGGTGAGAGCATGTCTGCTGGAGATGTTGCCAAGTGGTCATAATTCGATGAATTTTGTAGCACTGAAACTGGCTATCAGCGCCCGCACTCTTCAGCGGCGCTTAATGGAGGAGGGGACATCATTCCGGGAGGTGCTTGATGAACTCCGAGAGGAACTCGCCCGGCATTATCTTTCATCCACAGAATATTCCAATTCCGAGATTTCATTTTTACTCGGCTACGAAGAGCCCAACTCATTCTTCCGGGCTTTCCGGACCTGGACAGGTCAGACGCCCGAAATTATACGCGCTAATTTAAACTGAAAAATATTTTAGAAAGGAGGTTATTATGCCCGCGATTACAATAGCTATTGATAAGATCAGCGAAGAAAAGAAAAAACTACTGGTAGAAAATCTTACACAGAAAGCATCTGAGATTACCGAATATCCCCCTGGGTATTTTTTTGTTTATATACAGGAATATCCTGCCGAAAATATCGGAGTCGGGGGAAAAACCTTAAAGGAAACGAGAAAGGGATGATTCCAAAATTCAGAAAGCGCAGACAAAAAACAAATTGAATTAATAATTAATAATGAACAATGAATAATTTTTGGGATTTGTATAGTGAATTCACCAATTACGCGGAATTTCAAAACTTATCAAAAATTTGGCGCTGTCAATTTGATTTGAATAAATTTTTATAAAAAAATGATTGTCGCCAAACAAAAATAAAAGGATATAAAATTATGAAACAGATAAAACTTGGAGCGCAGGGCCTCATTGTGCCCGCGATCGGATTAGGCTGCATGGGTATGTCCGATTTTTACGGTTCTTCATCAGAAGCGCAAAATCTTAAAGTGCTCGATCACGCTGCCGATATCGGCTGCACATTCTGGGATACCGCCGATATGTACGGCCCATTCACGAATGAAATTCTTCTGGCGAAAGCGTTAAAGGGACGCCGCGATAAAATAACACTCGCTACTAAATTTGGAGTTTCCCGCACTGAGGATGGAAGCTGGCTTGGCATAAAAGGAAACGCCGAATATGTTAAAGCCGCCTGCGAAGCTTCTCTCAAACGACTCGGCACAGATTATATCGATCTCTATTACCAGCATCGCCTTGATCCCGAAACACCTGTCGAAGAAACCGTCGGCGCGATGGCTGAGCTGGTGAAAGAAGGGAAGGTGCGTTATATTGGCCTTTCAGAAGCTGATCCGGAAACCATCGAACGGGCTCATAAGGTTCATCCGGTCAGCGCTCTCCAGACCGAATACTCTCTATGGACACGTGATGTAGAAGAAAAGATTCTGCCGACAGTAAAAAAACTGGATATCGGGTTTGTGGCTTATAGTCCCCTCGGGCGTGGATTTTTAACCGGGGCAATCCGGTCGAGAAAAGACCTCGCTCCCGATGACTGGAGACTTGAGAATCCCCGGTTCACCGAAGAAGCTATCGCTCAAAACAGCAAACTTGCCGACCTGGTGGCCGAGATAGCGAAAGAAATGGAAGCCACTCCCGCCCAGGTTGCTCTCGCGTGGGTTCTCTCTCGCGACGCCTCCATAGCCGCCATTCCGGGCACCCGTAAAATTGAGCGTCTCAATGAAAACCTGGCCTCACTGGAACTTACTATCAGCAGTGAACACCTGAACCGCCTCGCCTCCCTAATCAACGAAGGAGTAGCAGGTAACCGTTATTGATTCTGAAATCCCGGCTATAATAATTATCAACGAAATCCGCGGGAAATCAATCCCCCGCGGATTTTTAATTTTAACTCCAATAAATATTGCTTCCCCAAAAACTCTCAATTCCTAATTCCCAATTCTTAATTCCTAATTCCTAATTCCTAATTCTTATCCTTTCCCATCGTCTGAACCATGATTAAAGGATTACAGGATTGCCTGATTAAAATCCGGCGTCATATTTTTTCCCTCCGAAGCTCCTTTTTAGTGCGGGAGGGCTTACTCATACTCTGTTATTTTCATTGTTCATTAATAATTATCAATTGTTAATTGTACTTTTTTTTCTTATTTTGCTTATGACTTAATGAATTCGGGGTTTACGCGCTCAAAATAGCGGATTATTATTTTATTTAATATAGATTAAATATGCTTCATCCACACAAAAATACAGTAATGTGAGTTGCGTGGCGGAGCTGTGCTTGAAACATTATATTTTTAATAAAACAGTTTGCGAATTAACTTTAACAGCCTGAAGCACATCTAAAACTCAACTCCGGTTGAGGAAATAATCTGGTTCCGGATATTTGAATCACAATGCGATAAGGAAGTTATATTGGCACAAATATAATGTTATAATAACTGTCAATAAAAACAAATAATTTCGTATTAGAGTTAGCAGTTGAATCAAAAAGCAAAATTATAATAACTTATAATATTAAGGATTTTGAAGGAGCATCACAGTTTGGAATAAATGTTATAAATCCGAAAGAATTTTTACAGATAACCGGGAAATATAAAATATGAGCACACTAAGTTTAAGACTTCCTGATTCTATACATGAACGGGTGAAAGAATATGCCCAAAAAGAGGGCATATCAATAAACCAATTTATTGCCAGCGCTGTAACTGAAAAAATATCCGCGTTCGCCACAAAAGATTATCTTGAGCCCCGGGCAAAAAGAGTGGATATCGCGAAATTTGAAAATGCTATTTCTCAAATTCCGGATGTTGAACCGGAAGAATATGATAAATTGTAGTCAAAAAACAATTGAGGATTGATTAAAGATAATCAGATTAACTGACTCAAATATGAAAACAATTAAAAAGGTTTGAAGTCACTCAGCACGATTACCGGTAAAAACAAATCATTAACGCCGAAGCATATTCAAGCTTTGAAGCCAGCCCCCAAACGGCGCGCCGGACAGCAATCTTTATGATTCATTCAATGATTCCTTATATTAATTTCAGTAAAACACACCAAAAAAAATAAATTTAAAGACCCTATGCAATCACTAATAAATAACATAAAAACCCGTATTGTTCTTTCTGAAAACGAGATTGATATCATTAAAAATTTGTCTCGGGAAAAAGTAATGAAAAAAAGGTGAGGAAAATACTTTAGCAACCAAAGCCAATAAGCTTAACAAAGGAATATAATCCATTTAGAAAAATTCTGCTATTGATTATTCAATTAACAATTAATAATGTACAATGAACAATTGAAAAGACAATTGATAAATATACCATTATCTCAATAATTTTTTGCGAAATAGCGTTTTTTTTGATGCGTATTTTTCTCGCTGAATAGAAACAAAAAAGAACCTTGTTCATTGATCCTTTAACCTTCCAGACAACAAGAATATATTTGAGAGAAGAAGCCAGTCATTTTTTTACGAATATTTTGACTTCTCTCCAGACTATAAACATCTCAAGGTAGATCAAACCCCTCCCGACCTCCCCTTAAAATCTTAAGGGGAGGGGATTTCGATCTCCAATCATTGAAGAGTTTTCGCCAGGTTATACTTTTGGTAATTAACGCTGAAAAAGATATCTGAACAGTATTACAAAGATTCGAAGGATTTACAGGAACAAAGGCTACCCGAAAATCGAAATCCAAATCGTAATCGAAATCGGTTTTGGAAAAATCAGAGTAACGGCAAGAGTATGAGTAAGTTGGCTGGTAAGGGACAACGGGGCTTCGATCCGCCGCAGCGGACTTACCACCGGTCAGTCGAATTTGTTTCTGACTTTGCCAGACAATTTTATCAGGATGTGTTTGCCTCTCCCGGGGCCAGAACACGATCGACAACTATTCATTTATGAAACTTTACGTTACCAATGACAAAGATGAAGTTTTGCTGCCCGGGGATGATGAAGGTCTGGAAATTACCGGGGCAAGATATAATGAGTCCCTATCCGTCAGGGAATTTGTAATCCGGATTTGTAGGCGGATGGGGATTGAAATCAAAAATTTCAGGCTGTGGGGACTACTGACATTTCATTACGCGAGCAGAAGCAATCCCACTTTAATGTATTATTATACCGCGGAATATAAGAGTGGCTTATTAATTCTTCCGGAAGGTTGTGAGGTGATTAAATGGGTCCTGAAAGAAAAAACCGAAGAACTGGTTCCCATTGAGGAAATGAATCAGGTGATCTCAAAGATAAATCAATGTGATTATTTATTCGGAGGTTGTTTCAAAATCTGGAAGGATGAAACTACACAGAAGAGAAAAAGCAAAATCATCGAACCTTTTTGCAGGCTTAATTAAATAGAAATCACTCAACAAAAATAAAATATTATGAAATCACTTAAAACTTTACTGGTTTTAATTTCGATAAGTTTTCTTTTTATCAGATGCCAAAATGAAGCTGACAAAACATCTCATCCCTCAATATCCGTTCAGGCTCCACATTATATCTCAATCGATGGATTATGGCGAAGCACACCCGAAACCGCGACAAAATATCCCAACGGAACGCTTGAGTACATATTCCATATCACCGGAAATGCTTACGGGCGCTCCGAAGTAAAAGGTTGCTTTTTATGGGACGACCGTTTCTATAATTTTTGGGAATTAGAGAATATTCAATTTGATAATTCCACCGGAAAGTTAAAAATTACAGATAAAGATGGGAATTATTATACCGGTATTGTTGATTCAGCCAGGGAAAAGATCATCGGGATGGTTCATTCGGGCAATACGAAAAATACGGGGCCTGCTAATACACTCAACTTTATACGCGCGGAAAATATCACCGTGGATAAGCTGTTTTTTCCGCGCCCTCCCGATTCGGATGGCAGCGTTACATATTTCTATAAACCACCCGAACAGGTAAATGATGGTTTGCTATCCGCTTCAATTTTTGAATTTATAAATGACACATCTGCGATCTACAACCTGATGGAGAGGATTATTAAACAGGAGTTCGGGCGGCTGGAATCACTACTGATTATTAAGGACAATAAACTTGTGCTTGAGGAGTATTTTTACGGTTATGACCGGACACAAATTCATCACATCCATTCATGCACAAAAAGTGTCACCTCCCTGCTCATCGGTATGATGCTGGACCGTTACAATAATAAAAGTGTCGATTCACCTGTATTTGACTTCTTACCGGAATATGAATCTCTGAAAACAAAGGAGAATGCGCAAATTACCCTAAAGCATGTGCTTACAATGACAGCCGGATTTTCAGAGGAAGAGGGAAATGCGGGGGATGATGATCCTGAAGATATAATCGGGTATATCCTTGGTCTGCCCCTTGATTCAAAACCGGGCGAAAAATTCAGGTACAGCAATAATTGCGCAGATCTTCTCGGCGGAGTAATATATTCCATCACAGGAAAAAAGGCGGATATTTTCGCGAAAGAGAATCTCTTTGCTCCCCTGGGAATATCTGAATATTACTGGCAATATGAGAATGGTATGCCTCATTGTCATAGCGATCTTTATCTGCTACCCCGCGATATGGCCAAAATCGGCTTGCTGGCATTAAATAATGGCTCCTGGAACGGACGACAAATTGTGCCGAAGGAGTGGATAGAAGAATCCACACATAAACATGTAGCCGAAAGCGAATTTTTTGATTATGGTTATCAATGGTGGTACAGGTCGAAACAAAACACCCCCTGGTGGGATAACCCGGTTCATGGCGGCAAAACAGAACATGATATGTTCCTGGCGCTTGGTTACGGCGGGCAATATATTATGGTCAGCCGGGATTTGAACCTTATCGTTGTTACCACCTCATCCGACTATGGCGACGGCGGAACGGCGAGAAAAAAAGTCCCGATGGTAATTGAAGAAATCGCGCCGATTTTTGAGAATGAATGATTACCTTATTAAATTTTGATTTTTACCGATCCGGGCCGCCTTCAATTAAATCATTCTGTCTGTTTGCTTAAAATCGGTGAAACTTTTACATTATATAAGCAAAATACTATTTTATTGATTAATGATTACGGAACAGGTAAATGAAAACTAAGAAGAATGCAGAAATATATCAATTCAAGATATCATTAGATGGCTCAAAACCGCCAATTTGGAGAAGGATACATGTTCCTTCCACTTATTCCTTTTTTGATTTGCACATCGCTATTCAGGATTCAATGGGATGGGAAGGTTATCATCTGCATATGTTTGAAATGGAGGATCCACGGACTGGCGCGAAAGTTGAACTCGGAATGCCAGATCAGGAGTATCAAATATATGAGAGAGAAGTTTTGGCGGACCACAAAGAAAAAATATCGAAGTATTTTTCTGATACAAACCAAAAAGCCAGGTATGAATATGATTTTGGGGATTCCTGGATTCATACTGTTAAACTGGAAAAAATACTTCCGGCAAAACCAGGTGAAAAATATCCTAAATGTATTGCCGGTAAGATGGCCTGCCCCCCCGAGGATTGCGGCGGCATCCCTGGTTATTATTATACACTATCAATATTGGAGGATCCTGAACATGAAGAATATTCTGAAACGATTGATTGGTTAGGTAAAGAATTTAATCCGAAATTATTTGATCCCGATGATGTTTTTTTTGATGATCCCAAAGAACGGTTTAAAGAATTGGGTGAAGAGTTTTGATTTTTATAATTGAATAAAGGAGCAATAGTACATAATTATTTTATAATTCAGTTCAGATACAGAGCAATTGGAGATTAGCATGAAAGCAAAATTTACCGAATAATTTTGGCCGATATCGGCATCCACAGATTTTTTAATTTTAATATATGAGTTTCCAGACAAAAATTGAAAGGGGGAAATTCTCTCGATTTAAACTGAGCGCAAATCGGATTAGTATTTCTATACAAAGGACATTATAATATTGACATACGCAAATATTATCGATATATTTATCGTAAAACATTTATGAGATCAAAATGACAACAGTAAAAATATCTCCCAAATACCAGGTTGTAATCCCTAAAGAAATCAGGCAAAAATTAGATTTACGTCCGGGACAGAAACTTCAAATTATAGAATTTGGAAACCGTATCGAATTTATTCCAATAAAAAATATAAAAGAAGCCCGGGGAATTTTAAAAGGCATTGATACTAGTATTGAAAGAGATGGAGATCGGATATGAATTTAGTAGATTCTTCAGGGTGGTTAGAATATCTATCTGACAGTGAAAATGCTGAAAACTTTGCTGAAGCGATTGAAAACACTGAAGAACTTTTAGTGTCATCTATAAATATTTATGAGGTTTATAAGAAAATCTTAAAAACAAAAGATGAAAACACAGCGTTACAAATTTTAGGACTAATGAGACAGGCAAAAGTAATTGATGTTACCGCCTCAATAGCTGTGCAGGCAGCAAAGTTAAGTTTTGAAAAAAATATTCCAATGGCCGACAGCATAATTTATACCACAGCAAGAGATAATAACGCCACTATGTGGACACAGGATATTGATTTTAAGAATTTGGAGTCTGTCAAATATTTCGCAAAAAAATAATTATTTTATTTGCCAGGTCCCAAAATTAAAACCATGCTATATACAGGGATCACGGCATTCAGCGAAATAAAGTCACTTCATTTTTCAGGAACCCTGTTAGCTTTTCAATATTTAGACCTACCGCGCCATATTCAAATCAACCTAAGCGCCTTAATATATTCGTTTTCGGATATAACTCATCTCCAGTATAATAGAGCCGGGAAGTGTAATATTACTCGACACGAAAACTTTTTGTTGCGTGTTGCGCAATATTTGCTTATACTGACTTATATGATAAAGTCATTCAAACATAAAGGTTTGGAAAGGTTTTTTGAAACAGGCAGTACAGCAGGTATTCAAACTCTGCACAGGCAAAAACTTAGAATGCGATTAGCGGCATTGGATACTGCGACAGTAATTAAGGATATTGATTTGCCGGGTTTTCGATTGCATCAGTTGAAAGGGAATTTGAGGGGATTATGGTCGATTGATGTAAGCACAAACTGGCGAATTACTTTTGAATTCAAAGATGGAGATGTACATATAGTTAATTATGAGGATTATCACTAATGAGTATGTATAACCCGCCACATCCAGGTGAATTTATACGCGAAATATATCTCGAGCCATTCGGTATAAGTTATAGAACAGTCGCCGCTAAGCTCAAGGTTGCGCCTTCAACTTTTAATCGTCTTATTAATGGACAGAGTAATATCAGCTCTGAAATGGCCCTACGTCTTTCAAAAACATTTGGGCGTTCGCCCGAAAGTTGGTTAATAATGCAAAACAATTTTAATCTGTGGCACGCAAAACAAAAACTTAATCTTGATGAGGTAGAAAAGCTCAATATTCCTAAAAAACATCATCAACAGAGTAGTTAGTTATAATCATTTATATAGTATTTAAGTTTTATATTAACACTTCTATGGTATTACGGAAACAACAAAATGTCACCGCGCCCATTATTTAACCTGTTACCGCGAGAATGGTACAACCGACTGAGTTGAAACTGTGGTATAATCAGGATAAGTTTAAAAACAATAATTTTGGAGATCATTTACATGAAAGTATTGTTCATAGGGGGCACAGGGATCATCAGCTCGGCTTGCGCCTCGCTTGCCATAGAACAGGGCATGGAGCTCTGGCTGCTGAACAGGGGTCAATCTTCAAGGCCCGCGCCGGAAGGAGCCCGCATTCTGCATGGCGACATTCGCGACAGGGACTCAGTCAGCCGGGCTTTGGGGGATATGAAATTTGATGTAGTTGTCAACTGGATCGCCTTCACACCGGAGCACATCGAGAATGATCTGGAATTATTTCGGGGAAGAACGGGGCAGTATATTTTTATCAGCTCGGCTTCGGCATACCAGACTCCGCCGGTCAGTCTGCCGGTCACTGAATCCACTCCGCTTTTTAATCCTTACTGGAGTTATTCACAGGCCAAAATTGCCTGCGAGGAACGGCTGGTTCGGGCTTACCGGGAGGAAAAGTTTCCCGTTACAATTGTGCGCCCGTCACATACTTATGACCGCACAACATTACCCCTGCGAGGAGGTTACACAACACTAAACCGAATGCGGAAAGGTAAAAAAGTGATTGTGCATGGTGACGGAACATCCCTCTGGGTATTGACTCACCACCGCGATTTTGCCAAAGGGTTTGTCGGTTTGATTGGCAACAGCCGGGCATTCGGAGACGCGTTCCATATCACCTCAGATGAGCTGCTCACCTGGAACCAGATTTATGAAATTACCGCCAAAGCCGCCGGAACTGAGGCGCGCATAGTCCATATCCCATCCGATGTGATCGCGAAATATAACCAGGAATGGGGGATTGGATTGCTGGGTGATAAAGCCCACAGCATGATTTTCGACAATACAAAAATTAAACGCGCCGCGCCCGGTTTTGCCGCGACTATCCCCTTCTCCCGCGGAGTTGAAGAAATTATCGCCTGGTATGACGCCGATCCCGCCCGGCAGGTAGTTGATAACGCGCTGGATAAACAAATGGATGAAATTATCGCGGCTTATGGAGTTGATTGATCATTGTTTTTTATTGGCCGGTCACCTCCGCTGCAGAGGTAAAAAATATTTTAGTGGAATTTTGTGTTTTGATGATTTGGTGACATTTTTCGAAAGGTGATCATTTCTTCAGAAAACTTTGCAGCAGGCCGTAGAAATGCTCAAAAGTCTTCGTTGAAGCCCATCCTTCGTGGTTTCGGCAAGCTCAGCCACCTGACAGAACTTTTATTTTGGCCATGCCAGGTTATGTATTATCAAGTATAAATCGAAATAATTTTGGAAAACCTGTTAAATGAATAACTTAGATTTCAGCCAGATTAAACTGGAACGTTTAATTACACATTATGTCGGGAATAAATCAGATGAAGAAAACCTGCAGCTTTCGAAAGAGCTTACGAATTTCAGGGAAGATACATTAGAATATTTATTGAAGTATTTTTTATCACGTTTTAAACCGGTCGATATTTACAATTTTTACCACTCGGTCGATCTTGAATTGAATGAAGTATATTCCCGTGTAAAAAAGATATTCAAAAACGAATCCGGATTCATCGAGGAATCAAAAAATCTGGCGACTTTGCTTTATGAACATTCCACTCATCCCAACATCAAGCAGGGAGAGCTGAATATTGTTTATTTCTGTGATGTTATTGTTGAAGATGAGATTGTTGACGCGATCGGAATTTTTAAGTCAGAAACCGATTCCCCTTTTCTTAAAATGAAAGGAAGTTCAATCAGCTTTTCGATTGAGCATGAATTCGGCTATGATTTGAAAGGTATCGATAAGGGCTGTATCATTTTTAATACCGACCAGGCAGCCGGTTATCATTTGCTGATTGTGGATAACACGAATACCGCCGCGGAAGCGAAATTCTGGAAAGATGATTTCCTGGGCGTAATTCCCCATAAAGATGATTATTTCAAAACAAAACATTTTCTGGGCATGACTAAAAAGTTTGTTAAAAGTCAATTGCCTGAAGAATTTGACAAACCTGATAAAATTGATATGCTCAACCGTTCAGTAAAATATTTTAGTGAGAAAAGTCAATTTGATAAAAATGAATTTGAAGCCGAAGTATTTAAAGATCCGCAGGTAATCGATTCATTCAGAAAATTCAAAAAAGAATATCATGATGAAGATGATATCGACTATTCAGCAAATTTTGATATCTCCCCACAGGCCGTCAAACAACAATCCAGGTCATTTAAAAGTGTGCTCAAATTAGACAACAATTTTCACCTCTATATCCATGGCGACAGGAATATGATAGAGCAGGGAATTGATAAAGATGGTCGAAAATATTATAAGATATATTACCAGGAGGAGAAATAAATTAGGAATTAGGAATTAGGAATTAGGAATTAGGAATTTTGAAAACTCCACGATGATCCACGTTATTAGTGGGAGAAAACGGATATAATTTTCAGTGGTGCAAATTGCGACTGCCTTATATTCGAAGGCTCTTCCTGTTTATTTCTTTATCAATAAAAGGAAATTGCTGGCGGAGTCAGAAGTGAATAGTAGTTAGTGAAAAGTTAAGAATAAAAACAATTCTCAGATTTATTAAAGAATCCGATTTCGATGGCGACTTCGATTTGGCTTTCTATGGCTAACATATATCCGGTCAATCTTTTTAATCATTCCATCCCTGTTCTGAGTTTTTTTTGCGATCATTAGATAATTCCTTAGAACATATCGCCCGGTTGAATAAGATTAATGGTCGGGTGGTTTCCTATGCTACTAAGGACCCCCAATTTGGAAAAACGCCAAATTTCAAATTTAACAGCAACAATATAGCAGGGGTAATAACTTATCGGAAATACTACCATGAAACGAGAGCGAAATCCCCTCCCCTTAAGATTTTAAGGGGAGGACGGGAGGGGTTAGATCTGCCTTGAGACCTCTATAATCCGGTAAGAGGTCAAAATATTCGTAAAAAAAAAACGACTGGCTTTTTCTCTCAAATATATTCTTGTTGCCTGGAAGGTTAAAAATAAAGAATAAGTTTTTTTAAGTTTTTTCGTGGGATTTTGTGTTTTTGTGATTTTGTGGCCTGTTTTTGCAAAATTTTTACTCTTGAAATTATTTTATTATTAATTATTAATTGCATCTTTACTATTTTGCGTAGAATTTAACTTCTAACGGAGTAAATAGTTGCTGTTACAAAAAACATTTAATCAGGATAAAATACGTTCAATCTTTAACAAACAAATTACTGCTATTAGAACTATTGAGCATTACAAATTAGTCTTTTGATAGCGGAAGGAAAAAACTTATGAGAATAATATTTGTCTTTCTGTTTTTCACAGCGATTTTAAATGCACAGGAAAAAAACACAAAACATATTATCCATCTTACAAACAGCAAGCTGGATTCAGTAGCGATTTATTTATTTGAAAAATATAATTTTTGTTTCTCCGAAATTGATTCAATTTATCACGATTCTATTGAAAGGGATACAACGATTGTTAAAATTAATGATGATTCGGTCAAAGTCACATTTCATTATTTTAAGATGAAAGATATTGTTTTGTGTCTCAATGGGATTCCAGCCGACAGTTTGAGATTTCTTGATGATATAGTGATTATAGGGGATGAAAAACTAAAGCTCCTGGGATTGTCACTGAATGTGAATAATGATAACTTTGAGATATCTGATTCAGAAAATAGTTATTTCGCCGGCAATCCGGAAAGTGGCGACTACGCGCTATGTGTTCAAAGATTAGATATTCCCGCATTTAAATATAGAGCGGAATTTGAATTTTATTTCTCAAAGAGCAGGCTGCTGCAATCGGTATCCATTATCTATACAAACCCGAGCGAATGGAGTGATTATAAAGATTATGGCGATAAATAAAAATGGAATTAGGTTCTTTTCGAAGGTGAATAATCAGTCAATTTAGGGCGGCGCTTTTCCCTTGCGCATAGTTAATAAAAAACTTTAAATTCGGTGGTTCCATACTGGGAACACAGGCATTATTTATCTTAATAAATATAGTTTCCGAAATATTTATTGCTAAGAGATGAATAATGTATCCATTTTCGAATAAAGTTTATCAGTTGTTCGAAACAAAAGATTCACTTACATCCGGTAATCAAACATTCAAAATATACAGGACCCTGAAATGAACACACTAAAATTATTCCTGGTATCTCTATTGTTAATGATCTCCCTTAATAGTTGTGTTAATGAAAACAATACTAATGATATCGAAGGATTGTGGGTATCGACTGAAGAAACATCCTTACTTTTTCAGCCCTGGGCAGAAAAAGTCGCTTTGTTCATCAGTCGTGATAGTTCCAACATATTGACAGCCCGCGGCTTTTTTATAATGAATAACGAATTCAAGGCTGAATGGGATTATGTCGATATAAAATATGATACTCTCGCGCAAAAAATTTCACTGCTTGATGAAGATTCCGACACCCTGGTTTGTATCCTTGACGCAAAAAGGGAATTCCTTGACGGCGGGGTACATTCGGAAGATGGAACCCCAAAACCATTGGATTTTGTCCGGGCCGGAAGAAATCTTGAAACAAGATTATTGCACCCCCGAATTCCGGATGAAAATGGTGAGACCACCTACAGATATAATAAACCCGCGCAAATTGATGACGGGCTTAAAACAGAATCGGTTTATAATAGCGTAACCGACACCTCCTCTTTTTTAAATCTTATGAACGAGGTTATTGACCTGAATTTCGGCAGAATGAAATCACTTCTAATAATTAAAAAAGACAAATTGGTAGTGGAGGAATATTTTTACGGCTACAACCGGAATGAGCCGCATCAAATCCGATCATGCACAAAAAGTGTAACTTCCCTGTTACTCGGAATAACCCTTGACAGGCATAAAGAGATAAATACAGATCAGCCCATTTTCAGTTTTTTCCCCGAATATGATTCATTAAATTCGAAAGAGAAAGAGAAGATCACCCTGAAGAATATTTTAACCATGACCTCCGGACTGGAATGGGATGATTATCCATCAGAGATGTTTAAAACCGATGATTGTTTCCGGTTTATTCTCAGCAGGCCTATGGCAGATAAGCCGGGTGAAAGATTTAATTATAACAGCGGAGGCACGGTTCTTCTCGGCGGTGTTATTGAATTCCTGGAGGGAAAAAAAGCGCTGGCATTCGCGGATGAATACCTCTTTAAACCACTCGGCATTAATAATTACACCTGGCAAAGCCATAACAAAGATATATTGCGATGCGGTGAAGGACTGTCATTACGCCCCAGGGATATGGCAATAATCGGACTTTTGGTCCTTAACGATGGGAAGTGGCGTGATAAACAAATTGTCTCGAAAGCATGGGTCCGGGAATCGACTAAACCACACGTAAAGGAAAGTGACTATTTTGACTATGGTTATCAATGGTGGCATCATTCAAAAAATAACCTGCAATGGTGGAAAGAACCAAATGCCCCCTCCCCCGACGAACACGATATGATAACCGCGCTTGGTTATGCCGGGCAATATATAATGATCATCAGGGACCTGGACCTGGTAATTGTCACCACTTCATCCGATTTTACTAACGGCGCCATTGCCCGCAGTAAAATCCCCATGGCCATTGAAAAAATTGTTCCACTTTTTGAAAAGTGAGATTCTACGAATTTTAAATCTCAGCGATAATCAGCGGGAAAATATCTCCCGCGGATTTCGCTGATAATCGCGGAAAGGAACTACCCCCGGATATCCATTTCGTACTTTTTGCGCCGCCGCAGTCATATCTTGTTGCAGGTGGCTGGACTTTCATCCGGATGAGATTATAAATTCCCACTTTTTTCTTTGAATTTTTATAACATGTTTGTATTTTGTTATAAAAGTCATCAGGCATAAATTGTAAAAGGTAATCATGTTATCCAAACAAGAATTAATAAATGAAGCTCTATCGCTGCCGGTTGAGGAGAGAACTTTTGTAATTGATTCATTATTACAAAGTTTGAATCCCATCGATAAAGATATTGAGCAAAAATGGATAAAAGTTTCAAAGAGAAGGTTAACCGAGATGAGAACCGGAAAAGTCAAAGGAATACCCGGGGATGAAGTTTTTGATGATATATGGAAGCGGTTTGAAAAATGAAATACCCCTATATCGGATCAAATCCCGGAATTTCCGGAGGTTCCCCGGTAATTATCGGGACAAGAATAACGGTGAGGACAATCGCGGGATACTACCAGATGGGAAAAACCGTCGATGAAATACTCGCTGCCCTTTCTCATATAACTCCATCACAGTTGCATTCAGCTCTCGCATATTATTTTGATAAACAGGAGGAAATAGATAAGGAAATAGCCCGGAATAATGATCTGGATTATTGGAAAACTCAGGTTAGGGCGCATCCGCAGAAGGAAAACGCCGGATGAGTTTAAGCCTTTTTCAATTTATGGTCAATCATGCCTAAGCTGGTAAAACCAGAAACAAAGACCGGAAATTAGCAATTAATAATGAAAATATCCCCCCTCCCAAAATCCCCTTTTTTAATTCATAATTCATCATTCACAATTCACAATTGCCTTTCAAAATCCAAGACGGGCGCGGAGGTAATAGCCTGTTCTTTCGTTGCTTACGCCGATGGAGAAGGATGTATTAAATGAACGGTCCAGAATGGATGCCCAGATACCGCCGCCGAAAGTGGGGTGCCATTTATCCGATCTTTCATTTTCGGCGAAAACGCGTCCGGTTTCGGCAAAAAAGTGGACGCCGGTTTCAGCGGGAATAAAAAAGCCCGACTTGCCGAGATATATTCTCATTTCAGCCTGGCCGAAAAGTGAAGCGTCGCCGGCAAACCGTTCACGGCTGAAACCTCTCAACCGCTCCTTGCCCCCGAGGAAAACAGCCCTGAAATAGGGATACTTGCCACCCATAACCGCTTCTCCCCCGGCGCGGAACGCGAAAATCACCCTGGTAAAAATATCGGTCCTGAAATATTTGCGCAAATCAAACCCGGCTTTGTAATAAGGTTCCACATCATCATGCAGACCGGGAAATATTTCACCGCTTAAAGAAATAAGGCTTCCTTCATAGGGATTCCTATTTTCATCTCTTGTGTCGCGGCTTAGTCCGAATCTGAGAGACATTGAGATAATATCGCCCGTTCCATAATCTCCATACCTGGCCCCGGTCAGCAGCCCAGGGGAATCAACCATCGATTCGGTGTAATAATATGAAAAACCTGCTATACTCTTAAGATTTTGCCCGAGATCACTTTCCAGTGTAGCGCTTATTTCCACAAGTTCCTGCGCGTTCCTGTAATAATCATTATCATAAAGCTCCTGATCATACCCGGTTTCATTTCCATAACCAAAATAATTGCTGAAGGCGAGTTCGGTTTTTTGCGCGTCAATTTTTATTGTCGATGACCTCACAAGAGAATTAAACTCACTATTAAACTCTATGCTGTAGCTTCCTGTTCTGGTAGCGTAAGCCGCGGTCAGGGTCATCATATATTCATAAGGGTCCATCCTGAAATTATATGAATATAATTTTGGTCCGCCCCCGACAAGAAAACCGTTATCGGAACTATACCATATAACAGGATTAAATTCAAAATCATGCCCTTTCTGTTTGTATGCTGGTTCATATTTTTCAATATCATTTTTTGGTTTCGGCAGTTTGGTTCTGTCAACAAGTGTGTTAGCCCCTTCTATAAACACCGACTTATTACCTCCGTCATAAAAGCGGGTCCATTCCTTATAGACAGGTACAGGAATAAATCCCCGGAACCAGCCATGAACCACCGATTCATCAACAAAAGTATCCATCCCTTCCCCACCGATAACCCGGACAATCGGGCTGTTTTCCGCCTCGCCTTTTATAACAGCTTTATCATCTCCATCGAGGAGAAAAGCTCTGAATTCGGAGGTAATATTATTATTGAAAACTTTATAATAAAATGGCTCACCAATTTTTTCCCCATGTTTCATTCTGAATAACGCTGCGGATGTAAAGCTGTCATTCAGCCGGTTAATTTCAAGATAGTCTTTATGCGCGCTGCCATAAAGCTCAACCACCTCGTTTATCCATTCATAATATTCCTCAGAAAATTCCGGCAGCAGGTCCCGCCTGCTGATAAGTTTTTCCCTGATCTCCTTCCCCGCGATATCGATATATGGTTCGGGCATTCGCGCTATTGCCGAATCAATCACTTCATCAGTCAGCCTGGAATGGACATAAACCACAACCGAATCCCATTCATTTTTTGTCAGTTCTGTAAGATACCGCCTGTCGAGAACCCTGCCGCTCCAGGCAATTTCCTCAGCCTGCTGATATTCATACCCGAAATGGTTAAGCTGCTGAACAAACAGGGTGGTTAGATATGGAAACACACCTGTAAATTTAGCAAAAACCTGGTCGCGGTCGCGGGGCACAGGGCTCCATCTGTATTCATCACCCTCCCCATAACGCGCCCAGCGCCACTGGTCGGTGTGCCTGTCCCAGTCACCAAAAAAAATATCCATCAGCCTTGCTTTCAAAAACTCGCTGCTGTTTACTTTGTTTTTTCTTTTTTCCTCAATCCTTCTAAAAAGTTTATAAGTGCCCACGATTTTTTCAGAACCGGCGAATCCCTCATCCCTATGATCTCCCTCATCGGGATGAATTTCAATCATACCAAGCATATTCCCATATTCCTTTCGGAATTCCTTCAGCAGTTCAGAATCGGGCAGCCAGACAAGTTTAGGTTCTGCCTGCAGAATGCCCACCGCATTCAGGAGAGGTACTGTAACCAGCGGGGCAACCGGATTAGCGGAACTCACCTGGTCTTTCAGTAAATCTGATACGATTGTTCTGCGAAGTTCACGCGGAAGCACCGCCTCAGGATTTTTATTTATTGAGCGGAATTTCCATATTCTGCCACTTTTGCCTCTGAACCGCAGCGATTTTGTCTGCTTTCCTCCCCCCTTTTTTATCGGAACAAGTCCGCCGTCAAAGTTTTCCAGATCAAGAACCTTTACTTTAATCGGAGTGGTCCACAGATCACGCCAGTGGCTGCCGAAGAAGAATTGATAAAGAGCCCCGGCGCTATATTCTTCACCCGGAATAACGGTAATATATTTATCTTTGTTTTGCGCGGAAATCGCCAAAGCCACGAAGAGGGTCAATAAAAAAAAAGTGTAAAAAATTTTCATATCAAAATCCTGAAGCCAGGTCAAAATAGAGGGTGGTTGATTCATTCGAAAAACCGAGAGTCATAAAAGCGTTGATATAATTCCTGAAAAATGTCACCCACAGTCCCCCTCCAAAAGATGGATGCCACAGATCGGATGTTTCATTTTTCGCGAATACCCGGCCGGTTTCGGCGAAAAGATGAAATCCCAGCTTTCCTTTCAGAACAAATCTTATCTCACTCAAATAAGATCTCAGCTCCACCTGAGAAAAAAGGGAAGCGTCGCCGGCAAATCGTTCCTGGTTATAACCTCTCAGGCTGTTTTGACCACCGATAGACGCGCTTTTGAAAAAGGGATATTCACCCCAGAGATTTTTCCCGCCCGCCCGCATAGCGAGAATATGATCCGTTCCAAACTTTATTGGCTGGTAATAGCGGATATCGCTTTCAATAAATGAAAAAGCCCCGGGATTATCAAATATTCCCGGATATATAAATGCGGATGTATTCCAGTAGAATCCGCCGGAAGGATTATCGTGAGAATCGCGATTGTCAAATAACACCGTCAATCCCGCCCCGGCTGCCCTAACGTGACCTGTTCCATAACCGCCCGATGGGAAATTCGCTATCAGAGATTTGCTTATTTCCACATCATTACTTTCAAAAATAAGACTGCCTTCAAGATACAAATGTGAGTTCAGATTCAGAGCGAGGGAAGGTTTGAAATAAAATGTCTTTTGTTTTTTTCGGTAATATTCGCTATTTAAAAATAAATCCTCATTATAGCTGGTTTCATTACCATATCCGAAAAAATCGGTATAATGCATTTGTGAAGCATAGGCGTCATATCTAAATAATAATCCTTTTATGATGTTATAAAAATCTCCCTGAAATCGGAGATTAACACTTTGTGGTTTTGAGGCGTAAAGAGCGGTAATCTTCAGCCGGTAATCGAAAGGAGCGACCCTGAAGTTGTATTTGTATAATGCGAGAGAACCTCCGCCGACCATTCCATCATCTTTGTTGAGGGAACCATAAGGGGAGATTATCCAGTCATGTCCCCTGTCTCTTTGAGGAGGTTCATATTTTTCAAATTCATCCTTTGGCGGCGGATACCATGAGGTGTCGATAATTGTGCCTGCTCCCGGATTACATTTCGTACCCTTATCGGAATCATAAAACATGGTAAGATTGGCAGCGTCGTAAAAGGGAGTAATATATAGAAAATTCCCGGCCACTTCCGAACTGTCTGTAAAGCAGTCATCACCGCTTCCCCCGATTATCCTTACCAGAATTCCATCCTCCACCCGGCCGCTTACAAAAGCTTTGTCATCCCCCTCTTCAAGATAAACTCTTATCTCTTTGGTAATTGATGTGGTGAAAACCCTTTCAAAAATCAGTTTATATTTTTTATTCTTCCTCCCTTTTGACCATAATCTCACGCTTGTATATTCGTCCGAAATCCTGCTTACGTGCAGGGAATCGTCATATTTAGTGCCGTAGATATCAAGATATTTATTGATTCGCCTGAAATATTCATCTGAAGCTTTTTTCAGTTTGTCCCTTCTTGATTTCAATTTCCCGATCAATTCTTCTCCCGCCAGCGGATAAAGTTCGGGAGGCATTTTTTTTACAGCCGATTCAATCAAATCATCTGTAAGTTTTCGCTGAACAAAACTGGTAACGGAATCCCATTCGGCTTTAGAAATTGCAGGCAGGTATCTCCTGTCCAGAAATCTTCCGCTCCATGAAAGGTCCTCAATCTGGGGATAATTATAATCAAAATGTACAAGCTGCGGCACCAGGTATTCGGCAATAGTGGGGCCGAGCCCGTCGAATTTAGCGAACGCCTGGTCACGGTCGCGGGGGATAGGATACCAGTATTCCGACTTTTTCTTTTTTACCTTTGCCCAGCGCCATTGATCTGTATGGCGGTCCCAGTCACCGAGAAAAATATCGGCAAGGCGCGCTTTCAGGAATGATGGCCCGTGAACTTTTTCATCAATATCGTTCTCAAGTTTTTCAAACATCTTGAAAGTGCCCGAAACTTTATCAACCTCTCCGAATTCCGTGAAGGGCAGCCTGCTTTTTTCGTCGGGATGAATTTCCAGCATTCCGATAAGTCCCCCAAATTCTTCCTTGTACTCTCCCAGCAAAGGTGAATCGGGCATTATGCATAGATAAGGTTTCGCGTTGTATATGCCGAGCGAATCGAGAATAGTGGCAACTACCATAGGAGCGGCAGGATTGGCCGAACTTATCTGATCTTTTAATACATCAGCTACTACCGAGTGGCGAATTTCCTCCGGGAGCACCTTTGCCGGGTCTTTATCGAGAGAACGGAATTTCCATATATGTCCATCTTTACCGGCAAAACGCAGCGATTTTGTCTGCATCCCCCCGCCGCGTTTTATCGGAGTCAAACCGCCGCCGAATTTCTTCAGATCCAGAACAGGTATCTTAATCGGAATGGTCCACAGATCACGCCAATGATCACCAAGAAAAAAAGTTTTCAGAGAGCCTGCTTTATAATCTTTGTTTGGAATTACTGTTCTGGTTTCCTGAGAATAAACAGAAGAAAATACCAGTATTAAGAGAACGAGAAATCTAAAGGTCATAGATGTTTTCCGATTGCCGAAAAATAAATGTGCAATATATTTTTTATTGTAGAAAATTCCAATTCTCATGCTGTTTGCGTGAAGAATTTCTGCTTTTTATATCTATCCGGCAAATAAGCCGCCTGATAAATTATTTTCTTTCTTTTATTATTAAGCCGGCAGAGCCGAAACACAAAAGGAAATTCAGGGAAAAAATTCTCAATATTTTCGGCAGTAATAATTCTGCGCAGGATTTATCAAGAGCCTGAATGAATCTCTTTGTAGATTTCGAGCGGTAAGGTCATAAAATTGCTAAATATAATAGATTATGATTACAACAAAGGAGTCAAATTCTACGCAAAATGGTAAGAAATTTCAATTAACAATTAATAATGTACAATTAACAATTTAAAAGACAATTGATAAATATTCCATGAGCTTAAAAATTTTTCGTACGATGACGATTTTTTTGATGCGTGAATTTCTCTCTGAAAAACCCGACAAAAGAACCTTATTCTTTAATCTTTTAATCTTAGTAGCAATGGCAAATTCTCAAAAATTTCTACCTTATTGCCTTTTCAACCATATTAAAAATATTGCTGATTGGCGATAAAAATCGGCATTAGATTCCGGCCTGCCCGCCTTAGGCTGGTCTTTTTGCAAAGGACGCAAAAAACCGGAATGACAATTAATTGGTAATACTTGGGGAAAACCAATTCGTCATTCGTAATTAGTAATTCGTAATTCCTCATTGTTTCCGGCTCTGCCGGATTACGATTATGATTTTTAAATAAAGGAGAAAAAAAATGAAATTTGAAGTTGTACAGATCGGGCAGATTAAAAGGGATGATATCGGGAACTCGATTACGGTGGAGGATAAATATCGCGAAGGACTAATGCAGTTGAGTCATTTCAGCCATGTGATTGTTTTCTGGTGGGCGGACAGGTATGATAATGAAGAAAGCCGAAACATTCTTTCCACCGAACCTCCTTATGCCCGCGGTAAAAAAACCGGGGTATTCGCCTGCCGTTCGGAATACAGGCCAAATCCTCTTATGATGACAATATGCGCTATTAAAAAGATCGATGAAAAAGCGGGTATAATTTCTGTGGGTGATATCGACGCGATAGATGGCTCGCCGGTTCTTGATCTGAAAGCCTATTTTCCGGTCTGCGACCGGGTGAAAGAGGCTCATATTCCGGAATGGCTTTCAGACTGGCCCGAATGGATGCCCGCGCAAGGGATAGGAATAATGTAAATTTTTATTAAATTCCCAAATTCAATCACCAGGTAAAAATATTATGAAACCAAAAATCATTGAGCATGAACAAATTATCCTCGCCGGAATATCTTATTATGGCGACCCTTTCGGCAGCGGAGACGCGTGGACCCAGGAAAATGAAATTGGCAGGCTTTGGGTGAGATTTTCGGAATACCTGAAAAACCATAAGGAAAAGATCCCTGAAGTAAAAACATTCTCAAGAATGTTTGAAGTCCACATAACCCATGATGAAACTATGGAAAAAGGATTCTTTGAAATATTTACCGGGGTGGAACTTAACAAAATAACTGCTCTTCCGCCTCAACTTTTACTCAAGATTCTGCCCCGGGCAACCTACGCGGTTTTTACAATTAACGGCTCGATGATGAACACAGACTGGGAAATGAAAATGCACAGGGAACTACTCCCCGAAGCGGGCCTTAAAGCGAATATGGGATATGAGTTCCAGCTATATGATGAAAGATTTAAGGGAGTTGATAAGATGGATGAATCGGAACTGGATGTTTATATTCCGGTAATAAAGTTATGATCCCTGATGAAAGACAGGTAAAGTCGGTTATTGGCGCTATTGAATTCATGGAGAAAAACCTAAGGGAAAATCTTCTGATCGGTGATGTGGCGGCGAAAGTAAATTATTCTCTATTTCACTTCTCCAGGTTATTCAACAAAACCACCATGTTTACCCCCTATGATTACCTTATGAGAAGAAGACTTTCCGAAAGCGCTCTTTTGTTACTTGGGGGAAAACATAAGGTAATAAATGTAGCGTTTGAGTTTGGGTTTAACAGCCCCGAAAATTTCAGCCGCGCTTTCAGAAAGATGTTCCGCATGTCGCCGACCGAAATTATGGAAGCTGGTTATATTGACGCCTGGAAACTTTTCCCACCTGTCACGCTCGACTACCTTTACCATATTCATTCTTTATCATCTTCCCGTCCTGTAATTAAAGACCCATCTGAAATAAAAGGGGAAAAAGAGTATTTCCGATACAAACTTTCAAGGGATCAGGAGCTTCTCGCGATATTTCCTGATAAGGAGAGGAAAAGAGAATCTGCCCCGCCAGGAGAGAAAATTGTTTCAATTCTCCAGAGAGGCGCTGAATTAAATCTGAATAAAACCCTGAAATTTTTACTATGTTTTTGTTCTGTGAAAATGGGATTCGAAGCCTCGGATAATTATTTTATCAGGACACCGGCGGGGAGAAAAAACATGGACGCTGAAAAATTTTTTTTAATTTCAGCGCCCGTAAAAATTCGGTAGTAGCTTAAAATCTTTTTATTTCAGCAGGAGAGCTTTCTTAAGAGCTGAAAAATGTTCATTCCCGTCGATAGAATAAGCTTCCAGTTTTATCATATAAACACCTGATGGCAGATTTGCGGCATTCCAGTTTATTCTCAGTTTTTCCGGCCCCGAAATACCTTTGAACAGCTCTTCTATTTCACGTCCGAGAATATCAAATACCTTCAGAGATACACGGCTGTCAACCGGCAGGCTGAACTCAATATTAGTAGAGGGATTAAAAGGATTCGGATAATTATTCAGCATTTCAAATCCGCAGGGAATGTTGCCCGGCTCTATCTCAATGACTTTTGAATATTCAAATGAACCGTCATTATCGACCTGCTTTAACCTGTATTGCAGATACTGGCCGGTGCAGATACGGTCGGAATAGCTGTAGTTTTTAACTGAAAATGAATTTCCGTGCCCCTCAACAAAAGCGATTGAATTCCACTCTTCATCGGGGAAACGTCTTTCAACTTCAAACCCGAAATTATTTATTTCTGTCGCGGTGCTCCATTTAAGAATCACATACTGCCTGAATGTTTCGGCGGTAAATGAAGTAAGCTCAACCGGCAGTGGATCGGGATTTCCCAAACCTTCGATATTATCCTCCGCGTATCCGTCCCATTCGGTGGCGGGATCAAAAGCGTCGCCCGGGGTTGTGTCTCCTTCAGTCACATCACCCTTTCTTCTCAGAGTATTATTCTGTGTGGATGTAAGTCCGCTTCCCCATTCCGAGCCCGGATCGAAACCCACCTGGCCAATGACATCAATAATTTCCGCGCCTTTTTTCAGTACAACAGCGTCATCCCCGTTAAAAAATGTTCCGCTGTGAGTCTGGTCGGTAACGGCGAGTATCGCGGCAGAAGCGTCGTTATCGGCAACGACAAAAACATCGCCATTGGCAATTGTACCGCTAAGATTAACCGTGCTACCCGCTGAGCTGTTTCCATTAAAATAAAATTCCAGGATATAACTGTTGTCACCCAGGTTAATAGCGCTGCCTGTTCCGTTAAATATTTCAATTGCTTTATTATTGGAAGAGCCTTCAACATATTCTGAAATGATCAGTTCAGTCAGATTGCCGCCGCTGCTGCCCCCTTCCCCGGTAGTAAAACTATCCTGCGGAATTGTATCATCAATTTTATAATTTCTTGAAGTCGTGGAACCGTTATACGAAAAAACTGAGAAATAATAGGTGGTTTCTTCATCAAGGCTGCTGAAAGTATAAGAATCTGCGCCCGCGTAGGTTACATTAACCATACCTTTGCCATCGCTCAGATCGGTATCATCGCTGTATGTTTCACCATCCATGGGAATGAAATAATCATCATCCGAAAAAACCTGAATCAGGTATCCCGAGGGAGCCTGTGAACCGGCTGCCGCGTCTGTCCAGGTGAGGGTAATGCTCGTTGTTTCAACGCTTCCATCCAGGCTTGTAATATAATTATCCGGTTCGGTTGAATATGAGGGGCTTAATTTTGTAAGATCACCAAAATCAATATAATTTACATATTCCGGATGATCGATGAAGGGATTCCTGTTATTCTGTATGGAGTATATATAATCATTCCTGCCGATTTCCCAGCTATCGGGCGGATCGGCTTTATGCCACTGAATCAGCAGATCGACATCCTGGGCAGCTTCAGGCGACGCGAGATTCTGGAGAGTGGTATTGTTAAGATAATCAAAACTCCAGTCATAACCGTTCAGACCATCATACCTGACCGACATATAAAACATTGCCCTGGCGGCGTCACCCTTATGTATATCACGCGGTTCATAAACTGTTTCACCTTCACTATTTGTGCCAAGTTTGCCATCCAGGTACTGGTAAGTAATATTGGCGACAATACCCAGCGGGTGATTGCTTCTCCTGCCGTTGGCATTGTTCTGATGAGTGGGGAAAAGATGATGCTGATCGGCATATTCATTTGTCGAGGTGGAATTATATGAAGGCATCCAGCTATGGCACCATGTATGTTCCCTGCTGAACGGAATCCAGGTAAAAGGGGGTGTATAATCATACTGATGACCCGTGTAAACACATATCACATGCCGGGTGCCGTCGCCGTTATCCTGGCTCGCGTAGTTAGCAACATTTGTTTCATCAAAATTATCATAAGAAACTTTTGTATAACCATTTCTGATGACTGTCTGCAAATCTGAAATAAAACTTGACTGTTCCGGATCAACAGTCGAATAGTACTGTGAAAAAACCGGTATTGATAAAACCAGCAAAATCGATAATATTCTGTGTAACATTAAAATTCCTTTAAAATAATATAAATTCCAACCTGTAAAGATCGGGTATTAATTTCTATTTCCAAAATTAAATTCCATTTAAAGTATAATTTAAGCTTTGCTGCAAAAGCTCTTTAACAATGACGAACCAGGCAGAAATGTTTTATTCGCTCGCTGTTAAATTATTAACCTAATGATAATTTTCATCCTGCTTTTTCAGCAAAGATCATTTGGTATTTCCAGATACCTTTTTTGAAAGAGGAATTAAAGGGGAATGGAAACCTCAGGTGTTCGAGCTGGGCCCTGGTGGGATTTTTAAACCACTGGTAATATTTCCCTACAGGCCATCCTAAAATGCCCGCCCATAATATTCTTCTTACACTCGGTACAATATTTTTCGAATAGTCTTCAAGTCTGCAATTAACAAATCCGGTTTCTTCACAAATACGCCTGAAACCCTCACCCGATTCAAGATTATTAACCGCCCATCCTTTTGTCCACGCGTCCAGTTCTTTCTGTTCATTTTCCGGCAGCTTATCTGTCCGTTTAAAATAATCAACAACAACCAGTCTCCCACCCGGTTTAAGAACGCGGAAGGCCTCTTTTATAAAATCCTTTTTATCATTGGCGTAAAGAATACTTTCCAGCCCGAATACAAGATCAAATGTATTATCGGGAAAACCGGTCGCGAGATAATCACCTTTTTTGAAATTCAGGTAATCTTTCACGCCAAATTTTTCAGCATTTCCTTTTGCCTTTGCCGCCTGCTTTTCACTGACAGTAAGTCCCTCGCCGCGCGCCTTAAAATTTTTCGCGAGATATATCGAACTGCCTCCTTCGCCGCATCCGGCATCCAGAAAATACTCTCCTTCTTTTATCTTTCCCGCCTCAGCCACAAGTTTATTCAGATTCTGAAGAGCAACGGCAAATGTTTCTTTTCCCGTTTCATAAAAGCCAAGATGAACCGACAGGTTTTTATCCAGTTTCCAGTGAATTTTATAATGTTCTCTTGTCTGATCGTAATAATCGGCTATATCACGGTTTGTAAATTCTTTCATCTTTTCCTGTTATTTTTGAGTACAAATCTACAAATAATTATTGAGAAACCTGCCTACCGTGGCTGACAGTTAAAAGATAATAGCCCTCAAAAGAAAGAGTTTTAAATACCGCCAGGGACGACAGAATCACACTGTTTTCAGGCTTTGACGGATTATTCTATAAACAGTTAAATTCTACTCAAAATGGAAATTTTTCTTGAAAAGAATCCCGAATGGGATTCAATATCAATAGCCCCGGGCGACGAACGAAGTGAGCAGCCCGGGGTAAAAAGAAAAAAAGCGACAAGACCCTGAAGGGGTCGAATTTTGCTCACATGTACAGATAAAATATTATTCCCGCCTTCATCTTTTTTTTTGTTAATTGTAAATTGAAAAATATTTTATTAGTTTTTAATTGAACGATTGAATCCGGGCAACACGCTCTTGAATATGGAAAGATATTTTTGATATAATATAAACCCGATATAAGCGATGTGACCGTATACTAAAACACAGAATAAATATTTTCTATCATAATAGATTACTCCCAAATTACAAATGAGTTTATAAATGAAAACAAATCCTGTTATATTTTTTCTGCTTATATTGAGCCTCGCTCAATTATCTTTTTCCCAATCTGTCGCTGATAAATACAGCCGTCTTGGCGAAATGTTTATTCCGGAATTTAAATCGGCCCCCTTTCCTCATCCCGGAAGAGCTGATGGTCATATTTACGAGGGTGTGACATATTCATTTGAGGAGCATTATAACGACAGCAGCGTAGCCATTTTTATCCCCGATTTTTTTAAGGAAACAGCCAAAACAAATATTGTTGTTTATTTCCACGGATGGAATAATAATATCAAAAAAGCCTGCGACAAGTTTCAGCTTATCGAACAGTTTTATAACAGCAACAAAAACGCGATATTTGTATTTCCCCAGGGACCAAAGAACTCCCGCGATTCTTTTGGCGGGAAAATGGAAGATAAAGATGGATTAAAACATTTGGTCACTGATGTATTAACATACTTAAAAGAAGCCGGCAAATTAACCTCAACTGAGCCTGGGAATATTATTCTGGCCGGACACAGCGGCGCTTACCGGGCAATTTCATTTTGTGTGGAGCGGGGAGGATTAACAAAAAATATTTCTGATGTGATATTATTTGACGCTCTTTACGCGAATACCGATAAGTTTGTTCAATGGATTAAAAATTTTAACGGGCGTTTTATAAATATTTATACCGACAGAGGGGGGACAAAGGAAGAGTCTGAAAACCTCATGAAAAATCTCGGCGCCTGGCAGATTCCATATTTCCAAACCGAGGAAAAAGAACTGAAAACAGATGATCTGAAAGAAAACAGACTGATATTTATTCATACCGATCTTTCCCATGGCGAGGTAATTTCTGTCAGACAACAATTGCAAAATTTCTTAAAAACAAGCTCTATAGAATCTGTCATTAAGTAGCTGAGAATTCCAAAAAGAAATAACAGGCGGTACTGATAAATAATCGGTATCGCCTTCGTTATTGTTTTTTTATTTCCCTGGTTATTCTTATGCCGATTTTTGCTTAACCACAAAGGCCATAATGAAGGCGCGAAGCACACTATGAAACTAACTCCGCGCCTTCAGGCCGGAAACATACGGCAAACATGGCCACACTCATGGGCTTTAGCCCAAAGAACGGCTGGAAGGAAAATAATAGTATCCGCATAATCCAACCCCGCCACTATCTGAACCATGATTAAAGGATTTAAGGATTGCATGATTATTTTTCGGTATCGTCTTTAAGTAATCAGAGCAAGATGAACGGGGCAGGCAAGGCTTTGAGGTTATTCATTTTGTCCCGGGGTTTGGGATTATGATTAAGATTATGATTACGATTAAGATTATGATTATGATTTTTACATTTGTCGGGATCAATTATAGTAATTCTCATTTAAAATAACTCCGCGCCTTTAGGCCGGAGACATACGGCAAACATGGCCACACTCAGGGGCTTTAGCCCAAAGAACGGCTGGAAGGAAAATAATAGTATCCGCATAATCCAACCCCGCCACTATCTGAACCATGATTAAAGGATTTAAGGATTGCATGATTATTTTTCGGTATCGGTATCGTCTTTAAGTAATCAGAGCAAGATGAACGGGGCAGGCAAGGGATTGAGGTTATTCATTTTGTCCCGGGGTTTGGGATTATTCCATTAGCAGTTAAATTCTACGCAAAATGGTAAAATTTTTATTTGACCATCAATTTATCGGGGAATTCTGTCTGCCTGTTCGCCGCGCAGGCTGTTGCAGGGAGGCAAAAAAAACATGGAAAATATTTTTATCTAAATAAAACTTGTAATTTATTTGGCAAAATATTCTTATAATTGAAAATATTAGGGAAGCATGATGCTACTTCCATGCTATCCGGACTATTATCAACCTTTCCAAACAGCTTGAAGAGTTTATTGAGATTATGGCCAATACACATAAGCAAAAATTCAGCATTTGCCGCAAACAACCCTTTTAGTCTAAACCGGGTATATCCCAGGTTCCATTTGATATTACCAAAAACCGGTTCGACTGTTGTTGAACGAATTAGTAATTTTTCCTTTCCCTCTTCTGTTTCCACCTTTTCCCTCATCATTTCTACATAGATTTCCCGATCATCTCGTCGAATTTCTCTTTTCCCACTTTTATTGTTCTTCGATAAACATTGAGACCTGAATTCGCAATTCCCACAATCATTGCAAACATATTTTCTTCCCTTGAAAGATTTATTCTTTTCTGTTTTTTTGAACTCTAACTTTTTATCTGACGGACATATATAGATGTCTTTTTCTTTATCATATGTAAAATCACTTTTGTCGAATTTTAAACCCTTTTTAATCTTTTCACTTGTCTCTTTTCCATTACGTCTGTTGCCTACATAAGCGTCGATCTGGTTGTAATAGATTTCAAATATTGTGTCATTGGTGTTAAACCCTCCGTCAGATAGATATCTCCTCTTTTTGTTCGGGCCCAAAATTCTTTCCGTATTATTATATTGAAGCATAAATTGTTTTTCGTCGTTCCTGTCTGGCGTCAGCTGGGCGTTTGCTATGAATTGGGTTTTCGTATCGGTGCATATTTGTGGATTATAGCCCGGAAATGCGCTTTTCCCCCCTCCCGGTTTTTGCATTGGAGCTTCCGGTTCTTCTATATTTACCTGATGATTATCCCTGCAGTTTTCTTTTATTGTCTCTTTTCGCTCTTCCAGTATTCTTTGGGCTTCTTCCAGCTTAGCCTTTTTCTTTTCCAATTCGGCAAGCTTTTCTTCTTCTATTTCGCTTTGATTCAGGTATTCGGTGATATCTTCTTTTATTGCTTTCAGTTTTTCTTCTATTTTGTTGGAGCGCATACTTTTTTTCTTACTGCTTGCCGCGGCCATCTTTGATCCATCCATCGCGATTTCCATGAACTCACTTATTCCCATCTCTATTGCTTTCCGTACTATCTGTATAAAAAGCCCTGGAATATGGGCCAGATGACGCTTTCTGAATCTGCTCAATGAAGTGTGATCCGGTCGAAGGTTTGCTGATACATATATAAAATCCATGTTCTTTTTGCAATTGTATTCAAGATCACGGGTAACTGATATACCTTGGGAATATCCGAAAAACAGTGTGGCTAACATTGCCTTTGGACAAAAAGCTTCTCCACCCTGTGGACTGTATTGCTCGTAGAGTAAACTTAAATCTAATTCTTCTACTATTCTTACGATAAATCTTGCTTTTGAATCTTCTTCTACAAAATCATCCAGGCTATAAGCAATGAATCCCAGTTGATCTCGATTTCCTTCAATAAACCCCATTATTCCTATTTCCAAGTTTATTATTTACTACCTATTATATCACTAAACATACACTTTTGTTCCCGATAATCTGCAACAGCCTGCGCGGAGAATCCCCGGCGGGACTGTAGAATCTCTCCATAACCTATTACCCCACAATGAATTGCGGGGCTATTATCTGTCGTCCCTGACGGGACTTTTTCTAAATAATAATGATTATCAACAAGTAAATATTAAATCAGATTAATGTGAATCCCGGCAGGGATCCTCCGCGGCGGACAGATGAAAGAGAATAGCCCCTATTTTCAAATAGGGGAAAATGTATAAAGAGTGGTAAATAAGTCCCGGTAGGGACGACAGAATTAGTTTGTTTCTGGCTTCGCCAGTTTATGATTATGATTTTTACATTAGCCGAGATTAATTATAGTAATTCTTATTTAAAATAACTCCGCGCCTTTAGGCCGGAGATATCAGGCGAAGATGACCACACCCGGAGGGCTTTAGCCCAAAGAACGGCTGGAAGGAAAATAATAGTATCCGCATAATCCAACCCCGCCACTATCTGAACCTTGATTAAAGGATTTAAGGATTGCCTGATTTCTAATCGCTGTCTGAGTCGGCATCGGATTCGTTATAGTCTTTTATTCTCCCAGGGAAAAAGGTCCGCCCCAATACAACCACACATCCCGCCATCTTTTCATTCCTAATTCCTAATTCCTAATTCCTAATTCCTAATTGTTAATTGTTAATTGAAGCTCGCGCAAAGACCGCAAAGAAGAACAGGATTTACAGGATTGTATTGATAAACAGGATAAAAGCCTGCCGGTGAAAATCGGTATCGGTATCGCTATCGGGTTCGGTATCGTTTTTTACTCACCAGAGAAAAATGAACACAAATAATAAAACCAACAGCCTCGCCATCATACTCTTACTCTGATTTTTTCTTAACCACAATGTTCGCGAAGAAGGCACAAAGAGCACAAGGAAGAACAGGATTTACAGGATTAAATAGATAAACAGGATAAAAATCGGCATCGATACATTAGTATTTTTTCATTCACAATTCATCATTCACCATTCTCCATTATTCCCCCCATTCACACTTAATTTTCCAGTTGTTAATTATTAAATAATTTCCTATTTTGCGTATGACTGATTGTTTTTGGGGTAATAAGCGCTTGAAATAGAAAGAGATTGTTTTTCATAATATTGATTATATGCGATGAGCTGACAACTAAAGGAGAAATATAATTTGAATATTAAAGGCCCGGAATTCGTAAAATGGTTCAATCCACTTTTATCCTCATTGAAACAGTCGGGTGGTTCAGGTTCGGTTTCTGAGGTTATTACAGCAGTAGCCAAAAATGAGAGAGGACCTGAATCTATTCAGAAAAAAATTATCAGCAAATTCTTAAGCTCTATTCAGGCGTCAACATAAACTTTACAGTTTCAATTTAGTTTTTTTTCTTTGTATTATTATTATAAAAAATCTCAACTCATGGTTAAATTAATTTATCTATACTTTTTCTTGGCCTTTTGTAGATTGTCTTCTCAAAACTTAATAATTGAAGCTGTTGAGCCAAGTCAACATTCTACTTCCGCCTCAAATATATCTCCGATCATTGTCACCCTGAATAATTTACCTGGCTCAATTATCAGTCAGAAAGATTCATTATTCAGGATAAATGGTAATTACAGCGGCCGGATAAAAGGGCGCGTTGATATTATTCAACCTGATCAGATAAAATTTACACCAGAGAGGAAATATCACCCTAATGAATTAATAAAAGTTGGATTTGGTCCGGTAATTACCGAAAATGATACATTAAAAGTATTTCACTGGAATTTTACCACGAAGATATCCCACCCAACTGACGCCCATTTTGATTCAATGGCAACATACGATAACCCGGCTTATTTCCCCATTCCTTACGATATCGATTCTGACAGTGATATCGATCTGATTTCGGCCAATGGATATGTTCATTATAACGATGGCATGGGAACCTTCTATTATAACGAACCAATTGACGAATTTCTGGACATTAGTTTTATTACTGATTTAGATAACAACGGAACACCGGATATTATCTGTTCAAAATTATTTTTCAGTTCCCAGGTAAATATTTTTTTACAGGATACACTTAATAATTACAATCTCAATCAGACAATCTACCCATATAACCAGAATTGGGGTGAAATTATTTCAGTTGGTGATTTGGATGGTGATAATTTTTCTGATCTTATTGGATTAGAAATGTACAATGAGACTGATTTTCAGTTTCGAAGTTTTTTTAATAATAAAGCCGGCTTATTTATTCGCGATGATACAGCGTATCAGGTTGAAAATTTTATTTCTGATGGCGACCTGGTAGATATGGACAATGATGGCGACCTGGATTTTGTTTTCTTAAACACTTTCCCGGCAAATCTATACGATTTTGAAGGAATGTATATATTTTTTAATGATAGCAACGGTAATTTTAATAATTATATGAGGGAATATTTTAAGGTCCGTCCAAATGGCATAATACTAAATGGAATGGAGAAACTTCATGTTGCCGATTTTGATTTGAATGGACTGCCGGATGTTGCAGGCTTTGGCAATACTCATGGGGGCGCAGTTCTGTTGCAGGAATCTCTAAATGAATTCAATTTATATTTATCGACCAGATTCTCCGGGGCCGAAAACTCCGGATATTTTTGTTCGGGAGATATGAATGGAGATGACAGACCTGACGCAGTTATCTCAAACCTTAAACTTTGGGGATGTGATACATGTGTTATTAGGTTCCAGATTTCAATAAATTGTGAAGATGACTTGTTTAGCTGTTCAACGAACCAAGGAGGTTTTTTCAACCTCGGATACGAAACCGAATTGGGATTAAGTGTCATTCCAGGTATCGCCGATTTTGATAATGATGGGGACTTGGATATTGTTCATTGCGGGGAGAAAACTTCTATAACTTTTAACAAAAATGTGATTAGTTCAGTAACAGCTCAAAATGTAAATAATATCAAAGAATTTAATTTAAGGACCTATCCCAATCCATTCAACAGTGAAACAGTAATTGAATATTACCTTCCATCATCGGGAGAGATCAGAATAGATATTTACAATATCCTGGGTGAAAAAATTTCATCTATAGTGGATGCCTTCGAAAACGGTGGGATTAAGAAAAGGATAATAAATGGCATAAATTTACCTGCCGGAGTATATTTAATTGTATCAAATTTTTCCAACCGAACGTTCATAAATAAAATTGTATTATTAAAATAACTTAAATTAATAAACCGATGAACAGGAGGTAAAATGAATTTCTATCGCTACTCATTTCTATTTTTGTTACTGATTAATGCAACTGGTTATTCACAGAATCCAGATATTCCGGGTTGGCCCTGCACTGGTTTGTCATCCAATAATGAACAATATATAAGAACAACCCTTACTTTAAAAGTACTATTGGTTGAATTCCAGGATATAAAACATCAACATAATGAGTATAATCAAAAACCAGCTTATTCAGTGGAAAATTTTGAGAACCTTTTTTTCTCTGAAGGGATTTATGTTTCACCGAATATGTACTCTCCGGATGGGAAACAGGTTTTTGGAAGCCTTCATGATTATTATAAGATAATGTCAAATAATAATCTTCAAATCGATGGGTATATAGCAAATTATCGACAAATTGGAAATTTTTTATACCCTGAATGGATAGTTCTGGATCATGAAAAATCTTATTATCAGGATTTAGATCAATCTGTAATTATCACAGAGGCGATTGAAAAAGCAACTGCACTTGGTATTTCCGTAGGACCAGAACATCTTGGAACTAATACAAAATTAGCAATTGTTTATGCTGGTCATATCTACAGATTGCAAAGTGATGGTATATCAGAACCCTGCGGATTAACACCCACAGCCTTTATTTTTTCTAATTTCTATCTGATGGGGGAACAATTTGCAGAAGGGATTCCATATCATATTGAACATGAAGATCGTACTTTTTCGCAAATTGGGATCCACGCACACGAATTAGGTCACTTACTTGGCATGGATGATACGTATGAACCTTACAGTAAAAATGGTAAATGGGACCTGATGGCTGCAGGCAACTATAATGGCCCAAATAACGAGGCCGCATGTCCAGCACCCATAAATCCATATTTTCGAGAGAAAAAAGGTTGGCTAGATTATAACGAAATACTCACAAACCAGACAGTTCAAATGAATTACAATTTGGGCAATCCTCAAATATTTAGAATAATTAATTTTAATTCGATCAGCTATAGTAATTATTTCCTGTTTGAGCTCCGGAAAATGAATACAATAATGCAAATAGGTAATACTTCATGTCCTGATTACAATTCTTTTATTGTTGATTCCGATAACGATAGAGGTATTATTTGTTGGAGAAGACAATACCCCGAATATCGTTCAAGTATAATTATCCATGCTGACGGCCAAAACTGGTCAAATAACTCTGCATCTATTGGTGATTTGTTTTCTGGTATTTCAGGTATAAAAGTCTTAAGTCCTTGGTCTGATTATAGAGAATACGGTTGGGTTCCGAATACAAAGCCCAGTACAACTGTTGGAATGGAAATTATTGAGGAGCAGAATGATTATTTCATTGTCGATTTATTTACTTCAAATCCAGAAAACGCTTCACCGTCCAAGCCAGCCAATTTGGAAATAGAGGGTTCCTCCGGAAATCCAGAATTAACATGGCATCCAAACCAGGAACCTGATTTTAGCTATTATTTAGTTGATAGAAATGATGGATTTTGGGAATATGGTATCGCCCAAGTGTTCACAAATAGTTATATCGATTATGATGTAGCTGTACATCCAGTTTTTGAAGATAATATTTCTTACAAAATACGAGCGGTTGATTCTCAAGGCAAAATCTCTGTCTCTTCTGATATAGCCCAAATCGATAATAGTGTATTGCATAAAAATATGAATAAAATATCAACTGATTTAAAAGTTGCATATCCAAATCCATTTAATCCTGTTACCAATATATCTTTCTCCATTGCGGAGGATAGTCATGTACAATTGAAGGTTTATAATATATTGGGTTATGAAGTATCTGAATTATTAAATGATAAATTGCATAAGGGTATTCATCGAATTGTTTTTAATGGTTCAGATTTACCAAGTGGAGTATATTTTTATTCACTCGTCACAAAAAATTTCACTGAAACGAGAAAGATGGCTCTCATAAAATAAAGAAATATTCTTTACCGTTTTCAGTCCTCGCGAATTATGATTAGATAAAATATCTATTTTTGTTGATGTATCAAGAGAAGTTTATTTATATTGGCAGAGGACAGATAAAAAAATTCTGAAATGAATAAATGAAAAGCACACTGTCAATGATTAACCGGCAGGTGATTTCAGATACCAGGGTGAATATTTATGGATGAAGATCAAATTATAGCGGTGGCGAAAGTTTTGGAGGAATGGAATCCTTTAGGTGAGAGAGCCGGCCATATTGAGGATTTGGATGGATATTATACCGAGGCTATTGATATAATATCGGCAATCAAACTTCACCAGGGAAAAGAATTATGTAAATGGGCAACGAAAACAGTTCTTGACCAGGCATTCGATCTTTCTCTATCAGGGCCGGAACTTGAAGAGGCCGCGAAAAAAATAAAAGCCATTCTTAGTTGAAATAATGAATACTTCAATCTCAAATAAGTCCCTCGCTAAAGATATCGCTTTTGATCCGGATAACATGTGGATTGAATTAACTGACGGGCGCAAATTAAGTGTTCCATTAATATACTTTCCTCGTTTATTAAAAGCTACAGACGCCCAGAGAAATAGCTTCATAATTTCGGGCGGGGGCGTTGGTCTCCACTGGGAAGATATTGATGAAGATATTAGTGTTGAAAACCTGCTTCTGGGTATTTATGATCGCACGACATTAGCTTCATGGAATACTCAAAATTTATCCGCTTGACATTCCGCTATCGGGTAAAATAGACACATTATAGAAGTTTAATCCCTCAGAAGCAACCATTATCCTTTATATAGAACTATAGAATGAATTTGTTAAATCACCCCTGCCTTCCTCAAAACAAAAAGAAATCCTGCTCTTTTCAACAAAATTTAAGGCTTGCGGAAAAATTCACGAATGAACAAAAAAGTGTAGTGGGGGGACGCCGGGCGTCCCCCTGAAAATCAGTTTTCCAGTTCTTTTTTTGAATATAGTTTGTAGAGAACAGGAACAACAATGAGAGTAAGGAAAGTGGATGAAAGCAGACCCCCGATAATTGTCCAGCCCATCGGCGCCCACATTGTTCCCCCTGCCAGAGTGAGAGGAAGCAGTCCTCCGATGGTGGTGCCGGTAGTAAGTATGATCGGCAAAAACCGGGTTTCGGCAGCTTCTTTAAGAGCCTCAAGTATCTTTGTCCCCTCCCGTCGCAACTGGTTGGTATAATCGACCAGTATAATTGAATTATTCACCACAATGCCCACCAGACTTGTAAGCCCGACAAAGGCGGTGAATGAGAAGCTGTTTCCGCTAAGGAATAACGCTACGAAAGAGCCGATAAAGGCAAGGGGCAGCGCTGAAAAAACTATCAGCGGCTGTGAATAGGAGCGGAACTGCAATACCAGAACCCCGAATATACCCACTATGGCAATGATAAGAGCCTGGAACATTCCGCCGAATGATTCATCCCGTTTTTCAAGTTCTCCGGCGGCATAGTAACGATAGCCCCTCGGCCAGTCATATTTTTCCAGTTCATTTATTATTTTTTCTGCCAGGGCGCTCGCTTCATATCCGCTTTCCACATCCGCGGTTACAGGCACATTACGTTCAAGGTTGTAATGATTTATCTGCATGGGGCTTCCCTGGAATTTAATCTCGGCAAGCTGCCGCAGGGGAACTGCCGCCCCGGTAACAGAATTGATATATATCTTATCAAAATCCTTCATTTCCGGTTTATCTTCAAAAGGAAGCCTGATCACAATATTATATTCCTTGCCGTCGGGATCGCGGAAACGTGAAATATTCATCCCGGCAATCGCGGCCCTGACAGTTTTATCTATCTCATATACCGGCACCCCGAGCATTTGGGCTCTTTCCCGGTTTATCTCAACATGCAGGTCAGTTTTGGATGTCTTCAGCGGATTGTTAATGTTAATCGCGCCTGGGAATCCGGCGACAATTCCTTCCACATCCGACGCGATTCTTTTTAATTCATCCAGGTTTTCACCGATGATTTTCAGCTCTATGGGAGCCTGAACCGGCGGACCCTGTTCAAATTCTTTAATCTCAATTTTCGCCCCGGGGAAGAGAGCAAATTTTTCTCTCAGGATGCTAACCAGCTTTTTATTGGTCTCATGATCTCTCGATTCCAGTTCAACCAGAACCTGGCCATAGTTATTCTTCTCAAATTTTGAGAACTGGTTATAATATATCCGGGGATTTCCTCTTCCCACATTCGCGGCGTAACTTCTTACCTGGTCACTTTCCGAAAGAATATTCTCAACATAATTTACAACCTCATTTGTTCTGTCGAAACTGTTTCCTTCCGGCAGCTCAACATTAATTAGGAATTGAGGTTTTTCAGCCTTCGGGAAAAAGCTCACACCTATCAGGGGAAAAAGAGAGGTGGATAAAAGAAATATCACCACTGCCGAAATTACTATCAAGGCAGGACGGCTTAAGGCGAAATCGAGTATTTTCCTGTAAGGTCCCGAAATAAATGAACTAAGTTTAGTCTGGACTTTACTTGTTTTTCTCTTTCCGTTTACAGCGAGAAATTTACTCGAAAGATAAGGAGTAAGACTCAGTGAGATAAATAGTGAGGCGATGAGAGTATAAACAACCGTCGCCGGCATACTCCTTATAAAATCGCCGGTGATATTCTGCATCATTATTATCGGCACAAAAGCGAGCACCGTAGTAACCGTTGAACTGACCACCGCCCAGCCAATCTGCGCCGTAGCTTTTATGGCCGCCTCCGTTCGTTTATATCCCAGCGCGTTAAAACGGGTAATATTTTCAGTCACCACTATCGCGTTATCCACAAGCAGACCCAGCGCAATCACCAGCCCCGCGATGCTCATCTGCTCAATGCCGAAATTAGTGGAGTCAAGCCCCCCTATCGCTATCAGAATTGAAACGGGGATAACCAGCATCACAATCAGTGAAGCGCGGAATCCGACAGCGAGAAGCACAACAATACCTACAAGAGCCAGTCCTTCAATCAGATTCAGGAAAAAACCATTCAGTCTGAAAGAAACACTCTCCGTCTGGTCAAAAACAGTTTCGAGTGAAATATCCGCCGGAAGTTCTTTTCTCAGCTCTTCCACCTTTTGCGTAAGGCCTTCATAAACATTATATATATTTGTCCCCTTTTTCTGACTCGCGGTAACAAAAACGGCCTTTTTGCCATTAAAGCGGGCTATATATTTTTCATCCTCATAGCTGTAATTAACATCGGCGATATCTTTCAGGTAAACAACCTTTCCGGCCGCCGCGTCAATTACGGTATTCCTTATCTGCTCAATATTTTCATAGGAGCCGCTGGTTTTTATATTAAATCTCTTTTTGCCTATATCAATACTGCCGCCGGGAATATTGGCATTATTGCTCTGCACAGCTCCGATGACACGGTTGAGAGGCAGATTCAACACGGCCATTCTCTCAATATCCAGTGAAATTCTGATCTCCTGTTCGGGATAAGCCCTGATATCAGCCTTAAAAACTCCCGACACCCTTTTGAACTGTGTTTCAAGCCTTTCCGCTTCCTTTTCAAGAACGCTGTAAGGAGCCTTTTCTGAAATGAGAGCAACCTGGAGAATTTTCACATCTGTAATTGTCCATTTCATCGTTTCCAGACGTAATATTTCATCGGGCAGATCATTCCTGATGCTGTTTACTTTTTGCACTACATCGGAATATTTATCATCCGGATCGGAACCGGCGAGAAATTCCACCTGAATGAGCGCCAGGCCATCCTCGGCTTTTGTGTTTATATGTTTTATATCTTCCAGTTCGTTGACCACCTCTTCGATCGGGTCTACAACAAGCTCCTCAAGATCAGCCGGATTGGCGCCGGGGAATACGATAATTATGCTTGTGCCCGCCGGCGACACCTGGGGATCTTCCGACCGGGGCATGGTGAAAAATGATACAATCCCGAAGAGTGTCAGAAGTGAAATAATTATTATGGTGAACTGATGATTCTTAATCGAAAATTCTGGTAATCTCATACCTTTCATCCTCCGGTTACAAATTTTCGGCAATTCTTATTTTTGATTCGGGAGAAAGATACTCTGAACCCGATGTGATTACTTCATGATATTCTTCATCCACACCACTTACGGCGGCAAACGATTTGATCAGTTTTTCAATCCTGACCGCTACTTTCATGATCTCTTCACTCTTTTCCTTTCTCACAAAAATGGAGGCATGGTCTCCTTCGGCTTCCACCAGTGATTCCACAGGTACGACAGCATATTTACCATCATCAGGCGCCTGAATATCTACGCGCGCTACAAACCCGGGGGCCAGCTTCGCTGGATGATCCTTAAGTTCGAGCTCTATCTCATATGTCCCGTTGACCGGACTGGCAAAACTGCCGGTTTCCGATATTACCGCGGGGTAGGAATTTTCAGGCCATGCGTCGAACACCACATTCGCGGCAAATCCTTCTTCAAGTTTCACCAGGTCCTTATCCGATACTCCCGCTTTGATTTTCCACCGTCCCTCAAGTGAGGCAAAAAGAAATACCGGCATTCCTGAACCGATAAGCTCATTTTCTTCGGTAAACTTGTATAATATTTTGCCATCGGCAGGCGCGTAAATACGGGAAAACTTCAGATTAAAACGGGCAATCTTAAGATCTTTTTCAGCCACCTGGTATGCCGTTGTCGCGTTCTGGAATTGTTCCAGAGTGGCCACACTGTCTTTATAGAGATTTTCAACCCTGGCCAGGTCTCTTTCCGCTTTCCGGAATCCCTCAGCCGCTTTTTCAACCTGTGATTCAATTTCGGCCAGATCAAGTTCGGCAAGAAGTTTTCCTCTTTTTACTTTCTCTCCTTCATCCGCGTATAGTTTCTTAATAATTCCCCCGGTTTTAAAGGAAAGCTTCGACTCGGAAACCGGCGCGGCAGTTCCGCTGGTATGAATTGGTTGTGTAACTTTCTGCCACACTATCTCCCCGGTTTCAACACTTACTCTGTCATCTCTGACACTTTTTTCCTCCTCCGGCACACAGGAAAAGAGAACTAATACTGATAATAATGCTATAGCTATCAGATTTTTCATTTGTTACCTCTATGATATTATTTTATTTTTCCTTCATTTCTTCCGTTGCCGACACATATTCGAATTCGGCAAGTTTTGTAAGCAGGTCATATTCCGCGATTATTTTTTCAGTTTCGGCGGCGGTAAGTGTGTTGCGGGCGTCTGTATATTCCACAAGGGGAACCATTCCTTCACTGTATTTTTTTGCGACGATTCGGTAATTTTCCCCGGCGCTTTCTTTTTTCTCAGCCGCTCTTTTAAGAAATGACTTAGCGACTTTAAGTTCTTCCAGCGCCCTCCTTAACTGAAGCCCGATTTTCCTTAACAGTTCTTCCCTTGCTGTTTCAGTTTTTTTCTTTTCTATCAAAGCCTGCTCAACATTTTTGCTGTCCCTGAAACCATTAAATATATTCCAGTTAAAAACGAGGGAAGCCATCCAGTAATCATAATCGGAGGTAAATTTGTATTCCTCCCCCTGGAATCCGTAGTCAAGAGCGAAAACAAGTCCCGGGAAATATCCGGCGCGGGAAATATCTGCCTGGTATTCATTTATCCGGGCGAGCTTTTCAAGCTGGAATAACTCCTCCCGGTTATCCGGAAATTCCGTATCCCCCGGAATAATTAATCTATCCCCTTTTCCCCCGATATTTTCATCAGCCGCAATGTCATCATCAAGCGGCCTGTTGAGAAGAAAATTGAAGTATTGTTTAGCGAGAGTGACATTTTTTGCGGCGTTTTCTTTTTCAGCGATTATTCCGGTTAATTCCGCTTGCGCCCTGAATATAACCTCTTTTGTCGCTTTTTGATTTTTCACAAGGGCTTCATTCACCCTCAGGTTTTCTTCAAGCAGCTTTTCTGTGCTCTTGTAAAGATTTTCGACACTCTTTGCCTTGAGGAAATTATAATAGGCAGTTTTAATATCCCTGATAAGCTGACGTCTGAACAACTGCTTTTCAGCCCTGTTGATCTCAACCATTTCAGATTTTATTCTGTAGTTATAAAGTATCTCCGGTTTAAAAAGGGGCTGTGTGAGGGAAACTTTCGTATCATGTTCCTTCTCTCTTAAAAAAGGTATGGTCTCATTCTCAATTGAGGATGGGAACCTGTTCTGCTGCAAAAGCTGGTTCAGGGTTGTATAAACAGGATTCATCAGGTCGCCGACCGGAATGGAAATTTCACGGCCCCCTCCCGCCATCGAATAACGGGCTGATATACTTACCGAAGGCATAAAAAATCCGCGCGCTTCATCCAGCGCCGCCAGTCCCTTTTGCAGCTCCAGTTTTTTCTGCTTTAATGCCAGGTTATTTTCCAGCCCTTTTCTGATATATTCATCCAGTATATCACTCTGCGGATAAACCATAACCGGCAGGATAATAAACAAAAGGGCAGCTATTTTTTGAAACATATATTATCTCCTAAACTAAGTAAAAATTTTTGACCATCAGTCAGGGAACTTTAAAATTTTTTAGGGCGCAAGCGCCCTGGCTGTATATTTTAAGTATTCTTCAAGTATTTCTTCTGCTGTAACATTAAATTTTTTCTCAAGTATGCTTTTTTTCATTGAAGCTACCATGAGCATGCCGGTTATTTCTCCCCATAGAATAATCGCGGTTTTTACCGGATCAAGCTCTTTGCTTACCGAGCCATCCTTAATTCCCCTTTCAATCGACTCAACCAAAATGTCAAGACTCTTGAAAGTCTCACCGGTGGTTTTGGTATAAAAATCATCACAGTCTGCGTATCCTTTTTCGTTTTCCAGTAAAATTTCCATATTCTCATAATACATCATGGCATTCATATATTCAGGATACTTGAAATAAAACTCCATATAACCCCGTCCAAGCTCTCTGACAGTTTCGAGGCCTGTTAAAGATTTTTTAAGCCGCGCTTCAAATATCTCACCCATAAGTTTCATGCCGCGCAGAATAATCGCCAGGTATATCTCCTCTTTGCTTTTAAAATACAGATACAAAGTGCCTTTGCTGAATTCGGCCTCATTCGCGATATCATCCACAGTGGCATTCTCAAATCCTTTCGAAAAAAACACCTTTTCGGCAGCGTCGATTATCGCCTGTTTCCTCTGTTCCTTTTCCCTTTCTCTTCTTTCCGCTATTCCCATAATAAATTCAATCTTTTCAACTTTATTAAATACACTGACTGTCGGTCATTTTATGTGCGAATATACAATACTTTTCCCGGCTTGTCAACAAAAAAAGGCTTTAAAGATATTTTCAGAAAAATTTTTATGATTTTTTCTGTTCAATTGAAGTATTCATTTGCCGGCACAGCCGGGAATAAAACTGCATAGTCCGTTAGGACTTAAATTCCAGGCAAAATGGCATGGTTTCTATAAGTCTTAGACGGTGGCTGAGCGGAGTCGAAGCCAGCGGCGGGGCTTCGACTCCGCTCAGCCACCGGACATGTTTATTGTTTCTGGCTCGCCAGTTTTCGATTACTCCGTATAAAGTTAAATTCTATGCAAAATGGCAAAATTTCAATTAACAATTAGAAGAGGACCGCGGATTTTTCTTATTACGCGGATTTCGCTGATGGATACGGAAAAAACTCAGAACAGGATTGCGGGGGGATTAAAAGGATATTAACCCCGGCGAAATCCAAATCGAAGTCGTTATCGAAATCGGCTTTTCCTCACATAAAGTTGCAGAGGTTAAAAAAAAACCTTATTCTTTAATCTTTTAACCTTAATAGCAATTGCAGGCGCGCAAAAATTCCAACCTTATTGCCTTTTTTTTGCGTATCGGTATTAAAAAATCAGAGTAAGAGTAGGATGACCGGATTGGTGACGGCGGTAAGGTTGTTCATTTTGTTTTACGGGGTGGGATTATGATTACTCCGTAAGGAGTCAAATTCTACGCAAAAGGGCAAGGATGCAATTCGTAATTAATATCAACAGTAAAATATTGCTGAAAAAATCTGGCACATTACCGATTCGGTAATGGTCATGCCGGGAATAAGACCGGCATTCCCCGAGAGAAATTAAAACCGTTTTCTTTATCTTTGCATAATGAAAATTATTTCAGCTTTTCACCAGGGAATTGTTTCACGTTTGAGAACCGGTATGCCACGGATTTACCGGTTTATATATTTTGTGTGGACTCTGCCCCACGCACTTTATGGCATCTTCCGCCTTAAGAGAAGGAAGACAAACACCCCCCTGAAAATTGTTATCGGGGCGGCCAATGAATATCAGAAGGGATGGATACCCACCCAGCAATCTTTTTTCGATATAACGAACGGAAAGGATTGGGCAAAATATTTTGAACCCGCTTCCATTGATGTTATTCTGGCCGAGCATGTAATTGAGCATCTTGAATCTGCCGAAATTAAAACGGCCCTTTTATTTGCAGCAAAATACCTCAGACCGGGAGGATATTTCCGTATTGCGGTACCTGACGGTTATTTCCCCGGTGAAAATTATATCGACCAGGTAAAACCGGGAGGAACCGGTCCCGGCGCCGCGGATCATAAAGTATTAATGAATGTTGAAACATTATCAGCCCTTATCCTGGATGCCGGACTTACCCCCTCACCGCTCGAATATTTTGATAAAGATGGCGTTTTTCACTTCACCGAATGGAATCCCGCCTCAGGAAAAATACATCGCTCCAAACGATTCGATAAAAGAAATAAAAATGGAAAGCTTAATTATACCTCTCTGATCATTGACGCATTACGCCCTGAGTCATAATCAAGACTTAAGACCGGCTGAGATAATGGTAATACGAATGCCGGTCGGCTGATTTGTTTAAGTCCCTGTAGCTGAGAAATAAAGGGGACACTTTTGAGGAACATCTCAAGTCTTCCGCCACTTTTTTCGACGCCGCCATTTCGAGGTCGACAAACTCAAACATCAACTAAATTTCACAAAAAAGATTTTACCGGTTTACGTGGATTTTGACTTCCTACCGGATATTTGAATGCGCAAATTGAAGGATTATATTACTTTGCGTATATTCCCTTCAAAAAACTGGAATTTTATGTCTACATTAAAAGATTCTATGCCCGAAATTAAATTCGATCAAGACTTACTACGCAATTGGGGAACAAAATGGTTAAGTGAGATTGGCTCGGCGGACAAGAAAAAACAGTCAAATCGTTTTGACCGCAAGCAATCCATGGATTTTGGGAAGTTGGTTCTTGATCCCGCGGTTTCGAACGCGCTGGCAAATATGCTTGGAGATATTCCGGTCGAATCACCTTTGAGTAGCAACTCACTTCTTCCTCCAAAAGCAAATTGTGTTGAAAGAGATGATACGAGAGTCATTGGAGGAATCAGGCCGCAAAACTTTGACATTGCCTACCGACCGGATGGATTAAGAATTGCGTATGATAGCAAAACGCTCAATGATATTGACAGTGTCAGGAAAAATTGGCAAAACATGATAAATGACCTCGCTACTGAAGCCAGCACTGTTCATACCAGGTTTCCATATGCCATTGTTGCTTTTCTAATTGCGATTCCTCTTCCCGCGCTTTCCAAAGCTCAGGAATTTGATATTATCAGAACTTTAGAGCGATTAGGCACAAGAAAGAATGTAATAAATCAAAATCATCTCGCCGAGGTGATATCACTGGTAGTCTGGGATCCTGAAACAGGAGAAATAGCCCTTGATATTCCGCTAAATAATTCAAATTTGAGAATTGAAAGATTTTCTGAAATTTTATATAATATATATATTGAAAGATACAAAGGTCTGCCGCCACATGATAAAGGATAAAAACATAAAATTTGAAGATAAAAAAGAAAAAAAATTGCGTGGAGGCTACTACACTCCTGACCAGGCAACTGACTTTATAACTAATTGGGCTGTCCAACCTGAAACTAAAACTATATTAGAACCAAGTTGTGGCGATGGAGCATTTTTAAAAAGTATTTTTAAGAGAGTTAAAACCCTTAATTCAAAGTTAAATAAGTTTGACATACAGGCCATTGAGCTAAATGAGAACGAAGCGCTAAAAATCCCGCCGGAAATAAGAGATAACATCAATCTGAATATCGGTGATTTTTTCAAATATATTTATGAAAACCCGCTTCAAACAAAATTTGATAGTATCGTTGGTAATCCACCTTTCATCAGATACCAGGATTTCCCCGACACTCAACGAGCATATGCTTTTCAACTTATGAAAGAAGCTGGTTTAAAACCATCCCGACTCACAAATGCCTGGATTCCGTTTTTAGTTCTGTCAGCAACATTATTAAACGAAAATGGAAGGCTTGGAATGGTAATACCCGCGGAATTATTTCAGGTAAATTATGCTGCTGAAACCAGAAGATTCCTTTCCAGAGAGTTTTCCAAAATTCATATTCTTACATTCAACAAATTGATCTTCCCGAGTATTCAACAAGAAGTAGTGCTCCTTCTTTTCGAAAAGAAATTAATTGATAAACACTATATTAATATCTCAGAGTTAAATGATATTTCCTCACTCAGTAATTTTAATATACCAGCTAATAATCATAGTAAAGAGCTTGATCATTCCAGTGAAAAATGGATACAGTATTACCTTACCGGTTATGAACTGGATTTAATCAGGCATATAAGGAAAAATTCTAATATTCCGCTCGCAAAGAATTTTTATCAAGTCGATGTTGGCATAGTTACGGGTCAGAATAAATTTTTCGTATTATCTAAAAATCAGGTGGATGAGTTCGGCTTAAACACATTTACATCACGTATCGTTGGTAAAGCAAATCATTTAGCGGGAGTTATCATTGATGAACAAGACTGGGAAAAATTAATAGAAAAGAACTTCCCTAATTTTCTGCTTACTCCTCCGGATGGCGACTTTGAAAAACTACCGCCAGAAATTAAAAAATATATTAAAATTGGAGAAGAGAATAATTATCACTTGGGCTATAAATGTAGTATTCGTCAAAAATGGTGGGTAGTTCCCTCCATTTGGAAACCGGATGCTTTCATGCTCAGACAAGTGCATTCCTTCCCAAAATTAGTACTTAATGAATGCAGCGCAACAAATACTGACACCCTTCATAGAATAAAATTCCTCAACGGCGAAAATCAAAAATCTTTAATCGCCGGTTTTACAAACTCATTGACATTCGCATTTTCGGAAATCATGGGCAGAAGTTATGGAGGCGGGGTCCTTACATTCGAGCCCAGTGAAGCCGAAAATTTGCCACTGCCTCATAAAAAAAGTCTTGACCTCGATTTTGATTTAGTAAATAAATTATTGAGAGAAAAAAAGATCGATAAAGTCCTGAAAATCAATGATGAATCCATATTAAAAAACGGATGGGGCTTTTCAGATAAAGAAATACATACACTGAATAAAGTTTGGCAGAAACTTCGTGACAGACGCATTTTAAGAAATAGAAAATCTATTTCATCAACAGACAGGATATTATCACAAAAGTAGTTCGTATAGCGTTTTGATTTTTCACCTAATTCATTTCGCTAAATCTATCTGAAAATGTTATTTATCTCCAAACCCATAGAATTGTTAAATTTGGATGATATTATTCTTTGCCGGGATTATACCATTTTGTTAATAATTTCATCCTGCACCTCTACTTCTTTTTGCTGAAAAGATAAACCAGCACCACCATCAGCACAATTGAGGCGAGTATATATACCCACACAGGCGTTTCCTTCAGTTTAAAAGGGACATATACCGCGTAAATAAATTTGCCGCTCTTGATAGTGGCGAGATCGCTTTCCCATATCAGTTTGTTTCTTTCTTTAACATCGGCATTGTGATCAAGTATTTTTCCCGGCAAATAATAAGTATACTGAATGGTGAAATTTTTCCCGTCAAGATTATAACCTGTAAAAAAAGCGGGAATAAACTGAGAAAACCTTTCCGTTCCACCCGGTGATTCTACGATGGAGAAATTCGCCCCTTTGAACGGTTTTGTTTCATTAAGCCGCTGGATATCATCAAAAGCTATATTTATCTGCGCGTGACGTGTGCTGTCGGAATAATTAATGAACATGTTTATTTCGTTTACTTCCAGAAAATCATAATCAAAACGTGATCTGATAGTGTCCTGAGCAAAGAGTCCGCTATTTGAATAAAAAGATGTATCCTGGCCAGCTTTCCAGTCAACCCAGTAATGTATATACATCACCCCGGAATGATCTTTTTTAATAGTTGTGATCTGCTCATAATTTAAGCAGCCGCTTAAAAGGGAAAGAAAAAAAATTATTCCGGCAAAAATGAAACCTGGCTTTATTTTGTTCATCATATCAACAGGGAAACTTTTTTTTAATAAAACTGTTCAAAATTACGAAAATTATTCTGTATTCATTGAACAAAATCTTTTATCCAATGTGTTAAATAATAAAAGAATTCCATAAATTTAAAGTTTTGATAATTCAGGATGATTAATCGAGGTTAAAGATGCCTACTTATGATTACAAATGTAAAGATTGTGAATACAGTTTCGAACTGTTTCAAAAGATGAGTGATGAGCCTGTGAAAGTCTGCCCCAGTTGCGGAGGTAATGTAAAAAGGCTTATCGGGGCAGGAAGCCCTCCGATATTTAAGGGATCGGGCTTTTATATAACCGATTATAAAAACGGAAGTAAACGAAGCGGAAGCACAACACCCTCTTCATCAACTGCCTCCACCCCGGCAGAATCAAAACCTGCCGCGAAAGAAAAGAAAGCCGAACCTGTCAAAAAGAGCGCATAAAAAAAGCCCTTTTCTGTTTTAGCCAAAATAAAACAGAAAAGGGCTTTATCAATTTCAATTAACTTCTCTAAAAATCAAGCCCGAGAGATAAATAATATTTCGGTTTCGAAAAATGCTGCATGTCGTATGACCATGCAATATCCAGTCTCCAGAGAAAAATGAAGTTAATCCTGAATCCATAGCCTGTGCCGAGAAGCAGGTCTTCGGTTCTCAGTTTTCCTGTCTCTTCATCATTCCTGAATAATTTAACCGCTTTATGATTATCCCAGGTCGTTCCGGCGTCGAGAAAGGCCACGCCGAGAATATTGCGCAGGAAAAGAGGAATTGGGCCGGTTATTAAATACCTGATAAGGGGCATCCTCAGTTCAAGATTCATAAGTGAATATTTCGATCCTATCTTTTCAGCATAGTCATATCCTCGCATAGGAAGCGCCGGTGAAAGGAAAGCGAAATCAGAAGCCTTTTCAAGAGGAATATCTCCGGTCGCAAAAGTTCTGTTTATCCAGCTTTCGGTTCCGCCGAGGAAAAATCTCTGAGGATTATTTCCTCCCGAGTAACCTCCAGAAAATCTTATGGCGAAGGAGTTATCGTACCAGAAGCGGTAATATTTTCTGTAATCGAGAAATGCTGAATAAAAACTCTGATCGCTGTTGGTAAACCCGGGATTCCCGAATAATCCAATCCTTGCCCTGGTTCCCTCGATAGGAGCTGTATAACCGAACATTGTGTTATCATATACATAACCAACCTGGGGAATAAAATATGTTACCCGCTCTGAGGCGTCATTAAGATTATCGAGGTTTTCACTTGAGATATTCAGCATACTGAAACTGCCATCCACTCTTGAGAAGCGGCTGATTGGCAAACTTGCCGAAAGCACTCCGCCATAATTTCTGAACCTGTGCAGCTCACTTGTGCGCTGATTGCTCAGATAAACAAAACGGGCTGTATGAAACAACTCAACGCCATAATTTATTCTTTTCGGCAGATAATAATAAGCAACGCCATAATCACTGTTTTTCAGGTCAATCTGCAAACTTGTAACACCAATAATTCTGTGGTTGCCGAGCATATCGCTGAAAGAGAGCACTGTAGTTCCGAGCAGACCGTAAAAGGTGCTGTAACCCGCGTTCGCGTAAACAATATCGGGTGAAAAACTTATTTTATATTTATTCACCAGAAAGTTACCCTGGTCATCCAGCGACTCGGTGAAAAGATTTTTTATTTCAGTTGAATCGGCTATTTCTTCCGAAGCATAGGTATCATCGCCAAATACAAAATTACTGTAATCATTGGCTATCGCCGTAGTATCGCCATCCTCTTCAACTTCATATTGTCCGGTGAAAATTTTCGTACCCTGGTTTTCCTCTTCACTTTCCTCAGTCTTTTCTTCAACCGCCACCTTCTCTTCTTTTGTTGTGACTGTATCTGTGCGGGATTCGATAACCGTTTTTTCATCCACAACGGTCTCACCGGTAGCCGGAGGTCCGTTTCTTAAAATATCCATAAATACTGTCGGTTCGAGCTCATCGGCAACCGGTTCCATTTCGAAAGGATTATTAAGCAGATAAACGTTGTAACCCGCGTCATATAGAGAGGTGAAAACAAGCTTCTTGCCATCCTGCGAAACTGATAGCTGATTTATACCATTCAGAGAATTCGTCAGAGGTTTTGGTTCTGTAATCTCATCTTCATCACCATCCAGACTGACTTTGTAAATATTATCTATTCCGTTATAATCAGATACAAATATTAACTTGCTGCCATCTGAAGAGACCACCGGATTTTTTTCATCACTCAGGGGCCAGAAAGTTATTCTTTCCATCTCACCGCTTTCCAGCTCAAGTGAATAAATATCCTTTTGATAGTCATATCCGAACATGCTGAGATCTTTGGGAATCAAATCCTTGTCGGAGTATTCATGTCTGTCGGAAGAAAAGAAAATCCTCTTACTCTCAGGTCCCCAGACCGGATCAAAATCGGAAAAGATATCATTTGTAAGATTTATCAGTTTTTCCTGATCCATATCCCATATATATATATCGGATTGTTTTGAATCACTGCCGTTAAACGCGATAAAACGTCCGTCGGGCGACCAGTTAACACTTTCGACTCCGTTGAGTGAGAAGGGAAGTTCATAACCATCCTCGGTTTCAACATCCATAATATATATGCGGTCAAATCCGTCACTTTTCGTCGAAAGAGCTATCCGCTTGTTATCGGGCGCCCAGGTAAGTGATGGGAAAAGGACATTTAATTCCTCAAAATCATTTGCCCGTCCGCTCTCGATAACCTTTTTAATAATCTCGCCATCGAAGGAATTCATTACATATATATCCATGTAAATGTCCCTGTCCGAGATAAATACTATTTTGTCACCCTGGGGGGAGATAGCCGGGCTGGTATTATAAAATCCACCCGTTTCTTTATTATCGGTGAGTTTTTTTGCAATTTCTGTCGGGTCCTTACGGTCGGCAATTTCGGGCCAGTACTGTCGTTTCAGATCTTTTTTCCATCTTTCATTCAGCTCCTTCAGCGTCAGCCCGATCGAGGATTTGATTCCCTCCTCAACATTATTAAGACCCTTAATTTTACTTAGCATCTCACCAATCTTTTCTTTGCCGTACGTATCGGAAATATAATGAAAAATCGACTGCCCGCCGCGATAAGCAAAATATCCTCCCAATCCATTGATATCGGGCAGATATTCATTAATGATCGCGTCGCTGATAAACATATCTGACATTGTTTCCCAGCCGCTGGAAAGATATTCGGCCATTCCCTCATGATACCATAAAGGAAGCTGCAGAGTTATTCCTTTCGAAATAATATTCTGAACCGTGCCGCCATAAAGGTAATCGCGCATAACAGCGTGAACCAGCTCATGATGTATCACATGCCTGAACTTATCATAAGACCCTTCAAAGGGAACAACAACCCTGTTCTTGAATGGCTCTGTAAAACCACCTATTCCCTGGCTGATATATGAGTCAGTAGTGTTGGTTTCCTGAAAATCATTATGGGAATTATAGACGATCATCGATACCCTGCTATTAATTTCATAGTTGAGATATCCATTTATCGACTCAAGGGCTTCTTCGGCTGCCGCGGCGGTAAACTCGGCTATTTTTGTCCCTTCAGGATTAAAATATATATCAAAATGTTTTGTTTGTATGTAATACCATTCAAAATCTTTATACTGCACCCTGTTCTTACCGAACTGAGAGTATACCTGCGAAAGTGTCAACAGCATGGCAATGAGGGTGAAAATTAACTTTTTCATATCCTTATCCTTAATTGTTACAACTAATAGATAATAAAAATTTACCTAATCTAAAAGTATAAAATCTATCTCTTTTTTCTCCCTGTCTACTCTGGCAATTTTAACATTAACTTCATCGGCAAGCCTGTAAACTTTACCTTTATGCTCACCGGTTAAAGAATATCTTTTTTCATCAAAGATATAAAAGTCATCATCCATATCGCTAAGCCGCAATAAACCTTCAGCCAGGTTTTCTTTAATCTGGATGAACATTCCGAAGTGAGTTATTCCCGAAATTACACCTGTATAGTCATAACCGATTTTGTTCCGGAGAAATTCCAGTTGCTTTATTTTTACACTTTTCCGTTCCGCGTCAACAGCGCTTCTCTCTTTGTTAGACGAATGATCGCTGATATATGTTAGTTCATTTTGGGTAAAAGTCCTAAGCTTTCCGGTTTTCAAATATTCCCACAAAATCAAGTGCACAACAAGATCGGGAAACCTGCGGATGGGTGATGTAAAATGACAATAATGATCAAAAGCCAGCCCGTAATGCCCTATATTAAAATCGGAATAAACAGCCTTGGCCATTGATCTGATAGCCACCTCATGAACCAGGTTCTTTTCGGGAGCGTCCCCTATCTGATCGAAAAGATGCTGAAATTGTCCCGAACTGTTTCGGCCCGAAGGATCAAATGAATATCCCATAGTTTTTACAAATGAGGCAAATTCCTCAAGTTTCAGCTTGTCCGGTTCATCATGTACACGATAAATCAGGGGAACGCGTTTTTTTGAAAGAGTTTCCGCGACAATCCGGTTGGCAAGCAGCATTAACTCCTCAATAAGTCTGTGTGAATCATCCTCACGGGTAACATTTATTTCTATTGTATTTCCATTTTCATCGAGTTTGAATTCAAGCTCGGGAGTGGAAAAATTTATGCTCCCTTTCCTGAACCTTTTTTTACGCAACACGGTGGCAAGTTTATTAAGCCGGTTAAGTTCCTCATGAAAATCTCCCTCTCCCGATTCCAGTATTTCGAGCGCTTCATTATATGTGAATCTTCTTTTACTGTTAATAACCGATTTTGTTATCAGGCTGTCCAGAACTTTACCGCGGGGCGTCATCTTCACTATTACCGAAAAGGCCAGTCTGTCCTCCCCCGGCACCAGTGAACACAGGTTATTCGAAAGTTTTTCCGGTAGCATTGGTATTACGTTGCCAACAAAATAAACACTGGTCGCTCTCTTTAAAGCCTCCTTATAAACTTTTGTATCGGGAGTAGCATAATGAGCGACATCGGCTATATGAATTCCGACCTGGTAATTTCCTTCATGATCTGTTTTTATTGATACGGCATCGTCAAAATCTTTGGCGGTATCAGGATCAATTGTGAAAATATTTTCATCCCGCAGATCGAGCCGCTGACTGATTTCCTCATTGGAAATATCACCGCTGATGTTATCAACTTCCTTTAATACTTCATCAGGAAATCGGAGAGAGAGCTTAAATTCTTTCGCGATGGCGCGCAGCTCGGTGTCATAAGAACCTGCCTTTCCTATCACCTCTGTAATCCTGCCTTCGGGATTCAGATGTCCATCCTCCCAGTAAATATCGGCGACCATTACCTTGTCGCCATCTTTGGCCCCCTGAAGTTCCCGCGAGGATATATATATATCGCGCTGAATCCTTTTTTCATCAGGCCTGACAAAATAAAACGAGCCTGATTTATGCAGCACACCTCTTATCTCTTTAGAGCTCCGTTCAATTACCTTTGTAATCTCTCCTTCAATATTTTTTCCTTTCTTCCTGGCCAGCAGGGAAACTTCCACCCGGTCGCCATGCAAAGCTGTGCCGAGGTATCTCTGGGGGATAAAAATATCGCTGAAACCGCGTCCTTTTGTCACGACAAAACCATAGTCCCCCCTTTCCGACATCTGCAGAAGACCTGTAAATCCTTCCGCGGTTTTTGTATCGAGCAGGTAACGTTTACCTACCCTGAATAAAAATCCCTCTCTTTCAAGATCATGCAAAACCTGTTTAAGTTTAGCGTATTCATGCGCTTCGGCAAAATCAAGCAAACGTGAAATTTCCTTTGCTTTTAACCGCGCGCCGGGATTTTTATTAAAAAATGCTTTTACTTTATTTTTCATTAAAACTCAAATTTATACTGCAAACCCAGTTCATTAATTTTTTCTTCGAGAGCCGCCGACTGAACGATAGGGTCTTTCCTTTCAAGCCGGATCAGAAAATTTCTCCATAGAAGATAATCTATCCTTAGATTCGCCTTCGCGATATTTTCAAATATTTCTGTTGTGCCGCCAATACTATAACGGAATTTCTGGTATCTTCCCGATACGTTAAATTTGGTCAGCTCTCCCGCTGTGCTCAGCTCAATATTGTTAACAAGGTCGCCCACCGCAGAATTCATAAAACTTGTTAATATGGTTCCCAGGAATGATGTTGCCGTGTTTCCAAGAATATTTGCCTGATTAGCCACCTGCGATTTATCATCCGCTGTAAGATATTCCTTAAATTTACCAATAAGGAGAAACGAAACAGCATCTGAGGCATCATAGGAATGGTCGGGCACATCATTCTGAATATTTCTTGAACCGATATAGATGGCGATATTATCGGGATTTGTCGCGAGATTGTTCCCCAGTTCATCCACATTGCCGCTCATTTTCAGTTTTACCGCGACCTCCTGTGTTGTTCCCGGCGCGTTCGGCGGATCAACATAATCACTGATATAAGTCGCGATAACATCCAGATAAGGATTTGTAATATCACTTTCAAAAGTTATTGTTCCCTCTGCCTGAAAACTTTTGAAAAATTCGAGACGTGAACCCGAAAGAAGATTAAAAGCTCCCTGCGCGCGTTGAACACCATTTATACTTTCATAATTAAGGCTTCCTGAAAGTTCCGCTATCAGTTTCTGATTCGCCACCTTCGAGAGATAAAAAAAAATCTTCGCGTCATTTTCAATACTCAGACTGAGATTGTAATCGAATGCCGGCCCTTTTAAACGATTTTCTTCATCCTGCTTAAAACTGCCAAGGTCAGTAAGCTCCTCAAATTTGAGCCTCTCCTCATCCAGCTTGGTTGAATCGATTACATATATATAGTTAAAATCATCCCCCGATATGTTATATGAGGATGTTCCGGGAGCAAAACTCAGGTCTGTATTTAACATCAGGATATTACCATCAAGGCTGTATTTTCCTTCATCAAGTGAGAATACCACATCTCCGTCTGTTCCGATAAAAAGATCGCCGAATATTTCAGGACTAACCGGCCTTGACTTATAACCCAGCACAGCCAGTTCACCATTAATCTTTATTGTCATATCTTCAGGTGTGTATCCGTCGAGAATTATTTCCCCCGATATATTCATCTCACCATTATTGGCAGCTCCTCCGGAGTTTTTGATTCCGGCTGATGAAATTGTAATTTTTTCATCCAGGAAATCCATATCAAGGGCAAAATCATAATTCAGGTTATTTCTCGTATTCAGGAAACTCCCATTTTCAATGGTAAAATGCCCCGTGTAATCAGGATCATCCAGGGTTCCCTGCGCTTTAATTTTTGCCTGCAGAGTTCCTTCAGGCCTGTGGGTGAAGGGGAAAATATTTCCGAATGCGCTCAGATTAAAACCCTCCGATTCGAGAGTTATATCCATCTCCTTATCCATAATCATCTCACCCGCCGAGCCATCGAGACTAATATTTATCGGCAGATTTCCGGCAAGCATTAGCAAAACATCACTGCCTTCAGACTGGGGTTCGAAAAATTTAAAATCGAGCCTCAGGTTTTTCTCATAATAACCCAGATCGCATGAAAGCCTTCCAAAAGAGATATCTGCGACTGTAATATCATCCGCGTCGAGATTAATAAAAATTCGTGGTTCCTGCATTGTTCCCTTCATGCTGGCAATAGCCGAAATATTGCCATCGGGGAAATTGCCATCAATACCAAATAAATATTCGTTGAGTAATTCCCCCTCGAAATTATCCATAACCAGGTACAGCTCCTGACTGCCGCTGCTGTTGAGTGATCCTGAAAGTTCGGCAAAACTGCTGTCCCTCGCAAGATTCATATTCGCTACATAAATACTATCGGGGTAAAGAAGAATATTTATATCCTCATTATTGGCCCACAAACTCTCCATATAATCAATTTCGGCAGTTTCAATAACAATTTTCTGTTCATTTGCCGACATCTCAAGCTGCCCGTCAAAATGGGTGGAAAGTAATGTATCGAGCTGGGCATCGAAGTTATAATATAGTTTCGACTGGTTAAAGATCAGATCGGCCACAAAATCTCTCAGGTTTACCCCCGAATAAAATCTTTTACCTGTTAATGACAGAGCGCCAAATAATTTGTCGAATGAAACAGTCCTGTTATCACGACTGAAATTCAGGTTTCCCTCAAGATTGGAAAGATAAATCAGCGTTTCTTCCCGCTGTTCAATGAAATAATTCAGGTCCAGATTCGCGGTAATTGAAAAGTTGCTGCTGTCGTTGCTGACTTTACCTTTCCCCAAACCTGAAATATCAAGCTTGTCATCACCAAGCAATAACGCTATGAGTTCGAAATCCTTGAATTTGAAATCATAATCAAAATTCAGTTCATCAAATACAAAATCAGGTATATCTGTCGAATCAACTAATGTGGTATCACCCGCTTCAATGGCAAGAGGATTAAATCCTTCAAGTTTTCTCGTAATAATTTCACTAAGTGTTTCAGCTTCATACTGAAGGATATCCACCGCTTTCTCAAGTGAAAAAATGCCGGTGATATTAAAATCGACAAAATCGGAAGTAAGCTTAACTTCTCTGAAATCCTCCTTTTTATCGAGATGAAGAATAATATCCGAATCAAAAAGGTCATGCCCGTCATAAACCGAATTATTAAGGCTGAGCCTGAAATCGCCGGTCATCTCATCAAGTTTCAGGTTCGATCCTTTCGCGTCAAATGAAAAATTCAAATTGGATGTTATCGTAGTATCTTTCAAAAAACGGTTTAAGTCAAGATTGCGCAGCATTCCTTCGAGGTCATATACGGGCCGGTCCTCATTAGTCAGGTCAAGCATACCCTCAACAAATGTATGAGCCCCGTTTATAATTCCGTTGGCAAATAAATCAATCTGCTTCGATCGTGAATAAAAATTGACATCAATTGTATCTATTACATAATCATCTATCTTTGAATTAACCGATTTGAAGATCATACCCGCGTTAAGGCTCCCCGGATTGGTACCCTTACCTTTTACAACCCCGTTGCACGTCAGATCGGTAAAACTATTCATAACAGGCTTCAGATTAAGATTTTCCGTGTTGAATTTGAAATCGTATTCCATCTGTTCCTGCTGCAGATCGAGAAAACCATCGAGATCGAAAAAACCTCCTTTGCTTTCCGCCGACGCCGACGCCGCGAATTTTGTCGGCTCTCCATCAAATTTCGCGTTAAAGGAATTTAGCTCAAGTCCCGGAAATTCAGGAAGACCAAGCCCCGGAAGAAGATTAAGCACATCGGAATATACAATCCGCGAATCATTTATTTCGGCCGAAATTTTCAATTTGTGAGGGACATTAAGGTCAGTAAGCTTTCCCGCAATACTTATAAGGGTGTTTTCATAACCCAGCTCCAGATTACGTATATTGATATCACCGAATGTACCGTCGGCGATAAGTGTAAGAGATGGATTTCCATTTAAAAGGTCTGTTCCCGACACAAAAGAAGAGAGGTCATCAAAGTTAAAACTTTCTGTATACAATTTTAACTGCAGGGGATAATCATAAAAATCTTCAAGATCAACTCCTCCCAGCAGGTTTAATTTATCAAGCCTGGCATCAAGCAGAAGTTTTGTAGTCGGGGTAACAAACTCAAGATTTTTTACCCTCACAAAATTTTCTGATATTTCGAAATAACCGGCAAGTTTTTCAAGATTAAATTTATTCAGATTCGGACTGAAAGAAAGCTCTCTTATTGTAACGATAAAATTCGGACGGTTTAAATCAGCGAATATATCGGCATCGAGATTGAGCGATTTAATCTCAAGATCATCGGTATTAAAATTTTCTCTTTTATTCCCCCTTTCAGGAAATTCTTTGCTCTTTCTTAAAAAATTAACATTTTCCAGGGAAAGATTATTAACAAAAATAACAAAAGGAAATGCTGAAGAAGAGGTATCATTATCAGCCGGCGCCGGTTCCCGGGTTATTTCCACCGATGATGTGTCGGGAAGAGACAGCCTGCCGGTATTCCATATACCGTCACTGCTTTCTTCCAGGCGTATATCAGCGTCCGAAAGTGTGAGTTCCCTGAAATAGATTCTTTTAAGAAGAAGCTGGAGCGGACTAAGCCGGATATCAATTTTTTTTATCGCGGCGATCGTATCCCGGCCGGCAGAAAGAGATATATCCCTTAGAATAAGTGAGGTAAAAATGGTGCCATCAAGCTCGCCGATGCTGAATTGTCCGTTTATCCCTTCATTTACCGCCGACTCGATCCGGCTGCGCGCCAATTCCCGGAAAGTCGATGTCTGACTGAATCCGAATACAAGCGCCAGAAGCAGTATGATACTCATAATAAATATTAAAAAACCATTTATGATCTTTCTGAAAAGTGACCTGGTCTTTTTCTGCTTCTTTGGTTCTGCCAATTTATTCTTTATACCTTTCAAGTATTGTCGAAATTATTTTCGATGTCGACTGGCTGCTGACAAATTTGATCCTTTCAACTTTGCCGCCTGCTCCTTCCACTATATTTCGGCCGACAATTTTATCCAGAGCCCAGTCTTCACCTTTTACAAGAATATCGGGAACAAGCTCTCTGATAATATTTTCAGGGGTATCATCGTCAAAAAAAGTAACAAAATCAACAGATTTTAAATTGCCTACAATCAGCGCTCTTTCCTCCTGGTCCAGTATCGGGCGCTTTTCACCTTTTATCCGTTTTATCGATGAATCGCTATTCACCGCGACAATCAGAGCATCGCCAAAACTTCGCGCTTTCGCGAGGTAATCAACATGTCCTGAGTGCATTATATCAAAACATCCATTTGAGAAAACCACCTTCTTCCCCTTTTGCCGAAGGTTTTCCCTTACCAGCTTTAATTCCTTCCAATCAGCTATTAAATTACTCATTTTGAATCTTTCTCCGCTTCTGAAAAAAGTAAATCTGCTTCTATCGGAATGATACCCACCTCTTCACATACAAGTCCTCCCGCAAAATTTGCCAGGTATGCAGCCTCGGTTATGTCAGCGCCTGACGATAAAGCCACTGTCAGGGTTGATATCACCGTATCCCCCGCTCCCGAAACGTCGGCAACCTTCCTCGCTTTGGTCGGTATCCTTATCTCTTCATCTCCATTGCCAAAAAGCGCGATGCCGGCTTCACCAAGTGTAAGCAGCGCGTATTTCGGATTCAGCTTTTTTAAGAGGTCCTGTCCGGCCCGGCTTACTTCATCATTCTTCCTTATTTTTATACCGAGAGCGTCTTCGGTTTCTTTCCGGTTTGGTTTGAATACAGTCACTCCCTGGTATTCAAAAAAGTTATCGAATTTCGGATCAACAGTAATTATCAATTTATTTCTTAAAGATATTTCTATAATTTCATGGATAACTCTTTTGGTAAGAACTCCCTTGTTATAATCCTGAAGAATGACCGCGTCCAGTTCGGGAGCTTTTTTAGCGAATAGCTCTAAAATCTTATCTTCTGTTTCTTTACCGATTGGATCCTTGCTCTCCTTATCAATCCTTACAACATGCTGTTTACCCGCGATAACCCTGGTTTTTACAGTTGTCGGCCTGCCGGGGTCGCCTATTATACCGTCGGATGTAATTCCCGCTTCCCTAAGAAGATTCTGAAATATTCCGTTTTCATTATCCTGCCCTGTTATTCCCACAGGATAAGGTTCAGCTCCCAGTTTTAATATATTATATGCGACATTCGCCGCTCCCCCAAACCTGAAGAACTCTTCTCCGACAGCGACAACGGGAACAGGAGCTTCGGGGGATATCCTTGTGACCTCTCCCCAGTAATAACCGTCAAGCATCATATCGCCAATAACGGCTATACGTTTACCCCTGAAAGAATCCTTTAATATGTATAATCTTTCTCTATTAATCTTCTTCATCACTTTTTCCGAAATTCCATTCAGTAAATTTATTATAAATTTTTATTCTTACAACCCCATTATCCGAACCGAGCCACATTGAATAACCATCAAAATACATGGAATTAATTGTTGATGGTATTCTATCATCGGTAATACTTTTAATTTCGAAAGTATTACGGTTTATTACCGCTAATCCCCGTCCGAACATTTCTTTTGTTCTTGAACCAAACTGGTATTGAGCCGCCCATATATAATCACCGGTTCTGCTGGTGCAGAAAATTCCATTTGCCGAGAGACCATCGGAATAATCAAGTTTTATCCACTCATTTCTTCTGTCGAACCGGTATAATCCACCCACATTATAATCAGGTCTGCTTTCGGTAATAAACTCATCAAGTCCTATCCATATATAATTTTGTTCAAGCATGATCGATGAAATCGAAACCGTTTCCCCTTCTCCGTTAAAATAGTTCAGCCTGTTATCAAAGAAAGAAATAGCGCTGTTATCAGAAATCTCAAGTGATTTATCATATTTGTGAATTCCGGCTTCGGTGCCGAACCATACAAGACTGTCACCATCAACCGCTATTGACTTGATAGTATTTGTTTTCGCGTCGCCACCAATGGTAAGGTCTATGTCAAAAAATCTTCTCTTCTTTAGATCATATACCGAAAGGTATTTGAAACGTCCTATCCAAAGAACATTTGAAACGCTATCCCATTCAACCGAACGAATCCAGTTGCCAAGCTGTCCCCCCTTGCCAAATTTTCTTTTACTCCACCGATCCCTTTTTTTGTTGAGCATAAATAAACCGTCGGTAGAACCGGCCCAGACAAGATCGTCATTTGCCGCGATACAGTAAAAAAAATCGTGCTGAATATTTCCTTCGGCAGTTGAATAATTGTTCCATTCTTCATCAGAGTAAGAAAAATGGAATATTCCATTGCCGTTGGTCGCGGCCCAGATACCTGTCCTGTCGCCTGTTATACCTGATACGTTGGTTCCCCGCAAAAAGATATCGATGTCAGGTTCCTGGGCGTAAAGGTTATAACTGACAATAAGTATCAGAATGCTTAAAAGCTTTTTTACCACCATATTTATAATCAGTAACTTTCCTCTTCTGAAGGGAAGTTCTGCTTTTTCACATCATCAATGTACGTCTGAATACCTTTGGTCATTTCTTCAGCGAGATGACAATAGTGGCGCAAAAATCTTGGTTTGAAGTCGGTGTTCAGTCCCAGCATATCCTGTGTAACAAGTATCTGTCCGTCGCAGTTTACCCCGGCTCCGATACCAATGGTCGGGATAGATACTTCCGATGTTATTTCCGCCGCGAGTTTCGCCGGTATTTTTTCGAGTACAAGGGCAAAAGCGCCGGCATCCTCCAGAATTTTAGCGTCTTTGATAATCTGGTCAGCCTCTTCATCGGTTTTACCGCGGGCCTTGTAACTTCCAAACTGGTGTATACTCTGCGGAGTAAGGCCAATATGCCCCATAACCGGAATTCCTGATTCGGTGATCTTTCTTACCGTGGGGGCAAGTCCGGCGCCTCCTTCAATTTTCACTCCTCCCGCGGGTGTTTCCTTCATTATCCGTCCGGCATTCCTGAAGGCCTCTTCCGGATTGGTCTGATAGGACATAAAGGGCATATCAACTATCAGCATGGCGCGGTCAATAGCTTTTGCCACAGCCTTTGTGTGATAAACCATTTCATCCATCGTTACCGAAAGAGTTGTTTCGTTTCCCTGGAAAACATTTCCCAGTGAATCACCAACAAGAATCAGATCAATGCCCGCCATATCAAGAATTTTGGCTGTCAGAAAGTCATAGGCAGTCAGCGCCGAAATTTTTATATTTTTCTGCTTCAGCAGATATATTGTTTTTGTAGTAACTTTACGGAATCCCTGGTGTGAACTCATATTCTAATCCTCAAAAATAATGTTCCATTCTTCCATAAAACCTTCTTTCAGGTTTTTTCTCAGCCGTGAATAATCTGTTTTTTCTCCCAGAATGGTTTCAATCTCAATAGTTTTATCTGAGAGTTCCCTTTTAAGCTCATCCCTGTTATCAGAATCGGCCAGATATTCAGGAAGTTTCCTGTGAAATGTGCCGCATAATATTGAACCATGCTGCAAAACAATCCTTCCCTTTTTTCTCTGCGCGCTGCCAATAAGTTTTTTCCCTTTAAATTTCACCTCGCTCTTTGCCGTGCTCGCGAAACACATAACTCCTGAAGGCTGATTCAGCAATTGGGGAAAATCGGGTTGATTTTCCTCAAGCAAGGCGCCTGAAAGTCTCTGGTCATATTTAAGCAACCCTCTGACAAGGGCGTCCGATACCTTTTTATATATTTCCCGCGGTTTTAATCCTGAGTCCAACGGAATAACAACTGAATAAGTTAATTCTTCCGAATGTAAAATCGCCCTACCTCCGGTAGGGCGTTTTGTAATTTCAATATTTTCGGCTGCCGCTTTATCCCGGTCAATATCTTCAAAATACTGATTCGCTCCAAGGGATATACAATAGGGCTCCCACTGGTAAATCCTGAAATAAGCATTATCACTTCCGCATCTCTCCATCAGTGAGATATCGAACTCCATATTGTGATCGCCCAGTTGAGCGCCATCATCTATAAAATGCCATTTCATTATTTAAATCCCGGTCTGGTAACGGTTTCGAGAAATGAAAGAATGTTATTCACATATTCATTCCCTTCACCAAATTTTTCCCTGACACTGTTTTTTGCCTCCTTTAGGTTCATACCTCCCTTGTAAAGAATTGAGTAAGCTTCTTTAATTGCAATAATTTCTTCATTTGAAAAACCTCTTCTTCTCAGCCCGATAAGATTTGTGCCGGAATAACGAAGAGGTTCACCTGCGGCAAGCACAAACGGGGGGATATCGGTTACAGTCCTGAATCCTCCTCCAATCATTGCGTGGTCCCCTATCTTGACAAATTGATGAACAGGAGTTGATCCTCCGATAATCACCCAGTTCCCTATGCTTACATGCCCGCCTATCTGAACAGAATTGGCGATAATACAGTTATTTCCCAGTATACAGTCGTGAGCTACATGTGCATAAGCCATTAACAGGCAATTGCTGCCGATCTTTGAATAACCGGTATCCTCTGTACCTTTATGCAGTGTGCAGAATTCCCTGATTACGGTATCGTCACCAATATGGAATAAGGTTTTTTCATCATCATATTTAAGGTCCTGAGGAATGTTGGATACCGATGAACCCTGCATAATTTTTACTCTTTTGCCAATTCTCGCTCCATTATAAACAACCACGTGAGGCCCGATGCATGAATCATCACCAATCACCACATCATCATGAATAACCGCGTAAGGAGCAATTTCAACATTGTTACCGAGTTCGGCCTTACCGCTGACAATTGCTGTTGAATGAATTTTAGCCATTGTTACTTCCATTTAGAGAGTTTCTGTCAACTATAGCCGCCATTAAATCCGCTTCGGCAGCCACCTGGTTTTCTACAAAAGCTCTTGCTCTTATAGAAATTATATTACGTCTTTTAGCAACAAGTTCAGCTTCGAGAATTAACTGGTCGCCGGGAACAACCTGCCTGCGGAACTTCGCGTTTTTAATCGCCGAGAATAAAACAAGCTTTTCAGAGGGATCAAGATAAGAATTAAGGAGCAGTATTCCTCCGGCCTGTGCCATAGCTTCAATAATAAGAACTCCCGGCATAACCGGCCAGCCTTCAAAATGGCCCTGGAAAAATGGTTCATTGATTGTTACAGATTTTAGCCCGACTACCTTCTTCTCCATTTCCAGATCAATTATTTTATCAACAAGTAGGAAGGGATAACGATGAGGCAGAATTTTTTGTATTGCATTAATATCGAATACCACCCCTTCTTTCTTTACATGCTGATACTTTTTCTCAATTTTTTTCTGCTGATAAAGTTTCCTGATCTTTTTCGCGAATTCCACATTTGCTTTGTGACCCGGCCTTGCCGCGAGTATCTGGGCTTTGATAGGCACCCCGATAAGGGCCAGATCGCCGATCAGATCGAGCAGTTTATGACGCGCCGGCTCATTTTTATATCTTAGTGATTTATTATTCAGAAATCCATTATCTCCAACACTGATATCGGCGTTAAGCTCAAGTTTTTTCTGAAGTTCTTTCAGCCGGTCATTCGTAACCGGATGGTCGACAATCACAACCGCGTTATCCAGGTTACCCCCCTTGATGAGTCCGTGATCAGCCAGGGCCTCAACTTCACTGAGGAAACAAAATGTTCGCGCGGAAGCGAACTCATCAACAAATTCTTTTTCAAGATCAAAAAGACCCGAATGCTGGCTGCCAAGCGCGGGATTCTGATAATCGACCATAACAGTTATTCTGTAACTATCGAGAGGAAGCGCGACAATATCCACCTGTTCCTCTTCATTATGATGCATTACTTCCTCATCAATTATCAGGTAATCTTTTGGCTCGTCCTGGGTAACAAATCCTGCCTCCAGCAGTTTATTTACATAAGGCATGGCGCTGCCATCACCGACAGGTGGTTCAATACCTGTCATTTCAATAAGAATATTATCTATCTGCAATCCGTAAATTGCCGCCAGAACATGCTCAACTGTGTGGACCCTCGCGTCTCCAAGTCCCAGGTTGGTTCCTCTTGAAACATCAACAACATAATCAACATTTGCCGGAATTTCGGGTGATCCGCCGAGATCTGTTCTGACAAACTTAATACCATGATTTTCAGGAGCCGGTTTAAAAGTCATTGTACATGGCATACCTGTATGCAGTCCGTCCCCCGTCAGGGATACCGGCGTTTTTATTGTTCTCTGTTTTTCAAGCATTGAAAGGGTCCTGTCCTGTTAGTTATTCAATTTCTCAGATAAATCTTTTATTTTTTTCTCCAGATCCTTTAACTTCTGTGAATATACCGGAAGATTTCTTATATGGGCTTCCAGTTTCAGCGTCGTGGTCATCTCTTTCGCGGGATATCCAAAATATTTACCCGGTTTTTTTAATGACTTTGAAACACCCGACTGGGCGGCAATTATAACCCCGTCGGCAAGTTCTATATGTCCGACAACACCCACCTGACCGGCAAGTATACAATTGTTTCCAATTTTTGTGCTGCCCGATACCCCGGTTTGCGAAGAAAGCACGGTATTATTACCTATCACTACATTATGGGCAATTTGAACAAGGTTATCAATTTTTACTCCGTTACCGATCACCGTTGAACCCATCGCCGCGCGGTCGATAGTCGCGTTAGCCCCTATTTCAACATTATCTTTTATAACAACATTTCCTATCTGGGGTATCTTCCGATAAACTCCGTCGGAATCGGGAGTAAAACCGAAGCCATCTCCCCCCAGAACCACGCCGGCATGAATAATTACATTTTTACCAATTTTTGTTTCTTCACGGAGGGTAACATTGGGATAAATAATAGTGTTATCGCCTACGGAACAATTTTCCAGAAGCACAACATTATGCATTATCTTAACATTATCACCAATCTCACAGCCTGCCGAAATAACTACGTTGCGCCCGATAGCTATATTCTCACCAGTTTTCGCTGCCGGGTCAATAAAGGCGCCGGAATCGATACCGGAAAGAGTAGGCGGATTATTGAAATATTCTGTGAGAATCTTTTGGAAGGCGAGATTGGGGTTTTCCACATCAATATAGGTAATGTTCTTATTACCTTTTTTTATCGATGGATCTATTAAAACAACCGAAGCTCCCGTAGTTTCCAGGTATTTTTCATATGAGGCCAAATACAAAAAAGTGAGGTCGCCTTCAACAGCTTCCTCAATTTTCGATACGCCTTTTATTTCAGCTTCCGGGTTGCCGGTTATTTTGCCGCCGACAAGGCCGGCGGCAGTTTTCGCGTTTAATTTCATTTTTATTGCTGAAGTCGTTCAAGAACCAGGTTAGTTATATCGTAATCTTCTTTTGCATAGAGAAAAATAATATCCCCGCTGCGGTCGAAAACATAATCAAATTCCTCCTCTTCAGCAATCTCCTGAATAACGCCGAATATTTTATTCTGGATTGGTTTCATAATTTCTTCCTGTTTGCTGAAAAGTTCTCCATTGACGCCAAACTTTTTCTGCCTGTAGTTTTCTATTTCATCCTCAAGTTCTCTGAGCTCTTTTTCAACTTCAATGCGTTTGGCGTCACTCATCATGAGTTTGTTTTCATCATACTCTTTGTACTTTTTGCCATACTCATTATCAAGTTTTTTGAGCTCTTCATTCCATTCCTGGATAAAATTGTTGATTTTCTGCTGGGCATCCTGCGCGTCAGGCAGCTGCTCCATTATAGTGTCAGAATCAACATATCCGATTTTTAACTGGCCGGATGTAATTCCCGCCGTAAAAAGAACCACGCAAAAAATGATTATTTTTCTCATAATTCCCTCAATCTGTTATTATTTTTTTCCCCTCTTGATAACGTCAATCACCTTATATGTAAGGTCATATTTGTCATCTGTATAAAGCATAATGGGGAGCTCATCAGTTTTGTTGAATACAAAATTGATATTTTCTTTTTGCGCAACAGCTTCGATGGCTTCCTTTATTTTTTTATTCAGAGGGGCCTGAATTTCCTGCATCCTTACTGCAATAGACTGCCTGTACTGCTGAATAGTATTTTCCAGTCCTATAATTTTTTTCTGCTCGGCCTGCAACTGCTCCTGGGTCATGCTTCCTTCTGTTTTCTGATATGAAGCGACCGCGGTCTGGTATACACCAACTAAGCTGTCAAGTCTGGGCTGGCTTTCTCTTTCAAGATTCTTAAGATCACTGTCAATTTTAATTGCTTCAGGCAGAGCCTGGTATATCTCCTGAACATTTACATAACCGATAGTCTGTTTCTGCGCGGTCAGTGTGGAAACTGCAAGCAAAACCGCAAATAGACAAAGTACTTTTTTCACTTTAACCTCATATATCTTTTATTGATTAATTAAAAACCTTTTCCAAACTGGAAGTGGAACTTCCACTGCGGATCGGCTCCGTCAACTGTTCTTCTGTCGAAACCATAACCATAGTCAAAGCCTATCAGACCAATCGGGTTAATAAGTATTCTGGCGCCAAAACCGACTGATCTTTTCAAATCTGTAAAATCTGTTTCTTTTAAATCCAGGTAGGTATTGCCCGCTTCGGCAAACGCGAGAAGATAAATAGGTATTGGTTCGAGAGCCAGCGCGCCCCTGAGTTCCAAAGTATATTTAGCCATAACACGGCTTCCGATTGTATTACCTGCCGAGTTTCTTGGTCCGACACTTCTGTCGACATAACCGCGAAGCGGAGTGGTGGCAATTATAAGGCCGTTGCCTCCCATATAAAAATATTCAAATGGCTGGACCGGTGTGCCTGAAACCAGCTCTTTCAGATAACCGAAGTCCAGACCTGTATATAATGCCAGTCTGTTTGAATTAAATAAACGTTTATACCATTCAGTTTTTAGCTGAACTTTAAAATAATCCACATCACCCGGCAGAACAGGACCGCCCGAAAGCTCCATATTCAAAGACAGCTTGGACCCCTTTGAGGGAAAGATGGGGTTGTCGATATCAGTACGGCTTATTGTTGCGCCCAGTGTATACTGCCTCGATATTCCTTCCAGATAAATTGAACGCCCGTCAATAACATCATTATACTGAAACCTCAGCAATCCCTGGATATAAAAATAGTTATCCGGCCAGGTAAGACGGCGTCCTACTTTAAATGTTCCGCCCGATTGTCTCAGATCGTAAACATATCTCTGCCTGGTGTCGAAGACATCAAAACCTACAAGTGTTGGTGTATCCATAAACCAGGGTTCGGTAAAACCCAGGGAAAAAGTTCTGTAATAATTACCCACACCAAACTGCCAGTTGAAATTTAATATCTGACCGCCGCCAAGACGAAATGGTTCACTGATGGAAAAATTGTTGAGTGTAACGCCGACAGCGCCGCTGAATCCGAAGCTGCCGCTATAACCTACTGATGCGTTCAGGTAGTCGCTTGATTTTTCCTCAACAGAGTAATTAATGTTAACTGTGCTGTCTGAAACAGGTCGCGGATTCACACCCTGCTGATAGAGTTTCTCTACATTAAAATACTGGAGATTTGCTAATTGCTGCAGACTTCGGATAAGATTATTACGACTGAAATGGTCTCCGGGAATTGTATATAGTTCTCTTCTGATAACTTTTTCTTTCGTACGGTCATTACCGCTGATATTTACACCGGCAATTTTAAACCTGTTGTTTTCATGAACCTTTATACTGATATCAACCGAATCGGCTCCAATCTTCTCCTCTTTCGGTTCAACGCTGAACATAAGATATCCATTATCCTGATAAAGGGAAGAAACATCCGACTGTCTTTCGTTATAATAAAGGTTTTGATTAAACTTTGTCAGATCATATATATCACCCCTCTGAAAATCAAGGCGTTCTGTCAGGGTCATGTCGGGATAAACTGTGTTTCCTTCCCACTGAATGTCCCTTATCTTATACTGCGGTCCTTCATAAATATTCAGCTTTATAAATACATCCTGCTTATCTTCTGAATATGCGAGTGAATCGGAAATGATATAAAAGTCAATGAAACCATTTTTTTTATAAAAATCTTTCAGCAAATCCTTGTCTTCTTTATATTTTTCCCGATTCAGGTTTGAACTTGACCAGAATTTCCACCAGCGCGCCTCACTTGTTTCGTCAAACTCACCTTTCAGATCGCTATCGTCAAAAACAGTGTTGCCGTTAAATTCAATTTCTCTAACGACAACTTCATCACCTTCATCTATGCGGAACATCAGAAGAACCCTTTCCTCAATTCTTCTTAATGCCCTTGATATTTTACCCGGTTCATATTCATATTCGGTTTCATATTCATCCGAAAAATCATTTTCATTCCGCCAGGTAACAAAAACTTCATCATCAGCCGTATCGGCTCGGAAAAATTCAAATTTAACAGGGGTTATATCTGCATTAAGGTAGCCATCTTCCTCATATAGCGCTTTTATTTCGGTGATAGCCCTGAAAATATCCTGTGTTTTTAGAATCTGACCTCTGCGCCTGACATTTATCTTCTCCAGAATATCATCTTCACCAAGCTCATCTTCTCCCTCAATTACAACCTCTTCGAGCCGGGGATATTCTTTTACCCGGATTTGGAGAAAGACACCGTTTTCGATCCTTTTTTCAACAACTATTTTAACATCCTCAAAAATATTCAGCGACCACAGCCTGTTAACAGCCTTCATGGTAATATCGCTGTTAGGGGTGATTTCTTCTCCGACATTAAGCCCTGTGTTAGCTATAATTGTCGTGGCGTCGGCCGATTTATTTCCTTCCACAGAAATTCCCAGTATCTGTAATGTTGATCTTTGCGATTGGGAATAAAGGCAGGAAATGAGGATCAGGTTAAGTAATAATACCGTTTTAATCTTTTTAGGTAGAATATTCTTTAATATCATCCGGGTTTTTCTTTTTTCTAATTTGTTCACTGACAAGTCCAAATCTTCTCTCTCTCCGTTGAAAGTCCTTAATTGCATCTAATAAATTGGAAAATCTGAATTCGGGCCACAGTACATCTGTAACAAAAAGTTCTGAGTAGGCTATCTGCCACAGCAGGAAATTACTTACCCTGTATTCTCCGCCACTTCGTATTAGAAGATCGGGATCGGGCATTTCAGAAGTTTCCAGATACTTAGATATCATTTTCTCATCAATTGTTCCCGGATCGATGCTGCCATTTTGTGCAAGCTCCGCGATTTTTCTTACAGCTTTGGTTATTTCCCACCTTCCGCTGTAGCTTAAAGCAAGATTTAAAGTCATCTTGGAATTATTTTCTGTAGTCTTTATTGCCTGCTTTAATTCTTTCTGAACTATATCAGGAAGAATAGAAAAATCTCCGATTGTTGTCAGACGAATATTATTGGCATGTAACTCGTTGGTTTCACTTTGCAGACTTTTAACAATCAAGCGCATTAGAGTTGATACCTCTTCGCGGGGTCTTTTCCAGTTTTCTGTGGAAAATGTATAAATGGTTAAATATTTCACCCCTAAGTTAGCGCAGGTCTGAACCATCTCTCTTACCGTTTCCACTCCTTTGTGATGACCTGCCACACGCGGCAATCCCCTTTTACGGGCCCAGCGTCCGTTGCCATCCATAATTATGGCAATATGTGTCGGTATGTTTCCGCCGGAAGCAGAAAAGTTTTTAATTTCCTGAAGATCTGAATCTGTTAGTCTGCTTTGCAAAACTTTCTCATATAGATTTTAATTAGACTTTCCAAATTAATCTACATATATTAAAATGTCAAGGTCGATTATACCTGCGCTTCACTCATAAAGTTCTGTAAAAAGCATAGAAATGTAAAAACCTTTGAAAAAAGGCCCTGCGGGAGGGGTATATTATATGAGGCCCGGATAATTGATCCGGCCCGGAAAAATCTTAGTTATATCTTGTTTCATCCAGAACTACCAGCTTGATATTTTTCTTGTGTTCTTCTTTCAGGTCTGAAATTAACGATCTCGCGTTGACGGCAAACCTTTTAACAACACCAATAAAAAGTTTAACATTTGTTCTGGAATATTTCGCGTGCCGGGTTGCGAGAAAAGTGAGCTTTTGCCTTATTTTCTGATCATTAAAGTCTTCTTCACCGAGAACAATTCCAATCGCGAGCTTCTTTTTATATTTGGCTATCGCGTCAACTTCATACTTCCCTACCGGTTTCGGGTCTGGCAGATACTTGCCATATCTCCGGCTGATAGTCAGATATCCATACTTCCAGAACTGACTGATCAGCTTATCGACTCTTTCCTGATTCGGTTTATATCTCATGATAACCTCCACTAATTAAGTATTGGAAGAATTGGGATAATAGGAGAAAATCGGGTATGTTTCTGAATTTTAATATTCAGAATTTTTTCATACTCAAATTTGGCTATTTCACGGCTCCTTTCCTTTTTACCGTATATTACCTTTTTTCCGTTTTTATCGTATGAAATGTAATAAGGTTCGATAGTGATATTATGAAAATCATAAAGAAAAGTAACCTTATTTCTTCCCTCAATCGCGTGTGAAAATATATTAGATTTCATGTTGTCTCCCGTTAAAAATTTTTATTAATAGGTACGGTATAATCCGACAACTACCCCTATAATCGCGAAATCTTCCCGATTGTTTAATTTTATCGGTTCATACCGATCATTTTCGGGCATAAGGAGCAGTTCGTTATTATTCCGTACAAGTCTTTTCAAAGTAGTTTCCTCCCCGAGAAGCGCCACAATTATTTCACCATTTCTGGCCTCACTCTGGTGAGCGACAATGACAAAGTCACCTTCTATGATGCCCGCATTGATCATTGAATCCCCCTTTACTTTTAGGGCAAAACATTTTGAGCGGCTTCTTACGAAGGATTGATCAAGAGTTAATGTGTCTTCAATATTTTCCTCGGTAAACACCGGTTCACCTGCGGCGACCCGACCCAGAAGAGGGATTTCAACTGTATTGTTCTCCCTGGCTGGCATTCTTTCCTGATTCTGGGGAAGAGATAAAGTCCGGCACGAGTTACTTTCACTTTGAAGAAAACCTTTTTTAATAAGAGCGTCAATATGTCTTTTGACTCCGAAAGTTGAAGAAATCCCAAATTGTTTTCCTATCTCCCTGTAACTGGGGGGGAATCCGTTTTCCTCAATCGATTCTTCAATGTAATTAAATATTTCGTTTTGTCTTGCTGTAAGTTCATTTTTCATAATAGTGCTCAATTGTTCACTACTAATATAGTGAACAGGCGTGCACTTGTCAAGTGCTCTGTAATTTTTTTTTGCAGAATCTTCATTTGGAATTTTATTGTTTCTTCATTGGCCCGACAATGCTTCTATCCAAATTAACTTTTTCCCTGTCGTGTCATATACTTAAATTTTATATACAGAAAGGTAATTCCCTATACTGGCAAAGCCAGAACCAAAAAGAAATTCGGAAAAAAAACGTTCTCGTAATCGTAATCGTCCTCGTACCCGGTTTTATTTTTCTATGACGAATTTTAGAGTACGATAACGAGTACCTGTCCTATGAGTGCTCCGTAAGGAGTTAAATTCTGCGCAACATGGCAAAAATTTTATTTGACCATAAATTTACCGGGGAATTCTGTCTGCCTGTTCGCCGCGGAGAATCCCTGGCGGGACTTTTTTGAGATTTTGAAGTTATCTTAAAGAAAAATTGCGGGTTCTTATCTCTTCACTCTCCACTAACCACTTTTTCTTCTGGCTCTGCCAGTTTATGAGTACGACTATTTAAATCAATTTACTCAATTCAATATTCTGCCATAAAAAGCAAGAATTTTGTTGTTAAGTCGCATAGATTTTCCCCAAGCAGAGCTTGAGGAAAACGCCCCTATGGGGAACATTTGTAAGCACATTCAAGCAATCGGAATATCCCCCGCCGGCCCCAGAGGGATGCGCTTGGCAAGGGGGTGGATTCAAAGTGTTTTTCTTTGAAGACGGGGGATGAATATCCTTAAGCAGATAGGCTCTTAATAATAGATTAGTAATTCAGGTGAGTTCGTGATTAGAAAATAGAATGATAAATATTTCGAAGGAATTATGTTATTTGCCAGATTTTTGCCTTTTACTTCGGCGAAAAATGATTATCTGAATTATGAGGCAAAGAAAACATCCGGAATGCAATATCTGGTCAGGCAACATCTGTGAATATATTTATGCCGGATTAATGAGTAATCGACCAGGCGCTTTGCCTTTTTAAAAAACCAGAATTGATTTCGATTTTCAGGGAAATAAGAGATAAATATATCTTACTTTAGAAGCATGCATTTTCTTACTTCAAAATACTCTTCCGAAGAGAATATATAAAAATAGGCGCCCCCTGATAATCTGCTTCCGTCAAACATTACCTGATGGATTCCGGGCTCCATCTGCCCCCGGAATAATTCAGCGACTTTTTTCCCCAGAACATCATATATATCTATCCTGACAGACATTCTTTCCGGCATCGCGACAGTTATTCTTGTTTCAGGATTGAAAGGATTGGGATAGTTCTGATAAAGTTTAAATACCGAAGGTATTATTGTCTCCTCATAAGGGGAAATTTCTGAATAACTAACCGCCTTTGAAAGCTGATGGTACCGGAATTCTCCATCGGTATCTATTTGTTTCAATCTGTAATTAAGTGAATCGGCTATGATGCTATTTAAAAATGGCTCAGTGTCAACAAAATTATAATTTTTGGGGGAATTGCTGTTTCCATGCCCCGGGACAAATCCTATCTTTTCCCAGTCTGTCCACATTTGTAAATTGACAGAGGCAGTGCGCTCAACTTCAAAACCGTAATTATTTACCTCTGTTTCTGTCGTCCAGAATAAATTAACTTCATCACCCGTCACTGACGCGGCAAACGATGTCATCTCAACCGGCAGAGGAGCAGCGCTGCCCGCGAGTGTCCATCGCGAAAAAGAATTTATTCCGCTTAATGTTACTTTATCGTTTTCAATATCCAGGTTGCCCCCTTCATCTGTCCATGTAGTTCCCTCATCCGTTGAACGGAATAATTTAAGCCCCGATTCCGGTACACCATTTAGCTCACTTTCATCGTAATGAAAAACAAGGGTAGCATTCAAAGCGTTATTTACATCCGGATTTATATCGTAATATCTTTTTATACCTGTATTATCATTCCCCGATTGAGCGATATGACCCCGGGTAACAGTTGTTTCATTCATATCTGTTTCACTGGTTATTTCAGCACCCAGTCCGCAGATATTTTGTGATGAGGGATTGTTCAGATCGGCTATTGTCACTGTAAGCAAACCATTCCTGCAAGTGTTGCCGGCGCTTTCACTGAGCATGGAAGAAGTACCCAGGGTGAGTGTCTGTGAATTGAGATCAAGATCACCGTCTGATAGTGTGAGAACCCCGTTGACGCTAATATTATTTGATAACTGAACTTCACCGCCTGCTTTGTTAATAGTAATATTGTTAAATGTTTCACCGCCTGTATTAGCAATTATTTGTATGCCCTCCGAACCGTTAAAAATCACAGTGCTTGAACCGGCAATGAATGATCCGGCATTTGACCAGTTTCCGGAGAGAGAAATCAGGGCTGAACCGCCGCTGAATATTGTTCCGTTCCCGATTGTTAATCCCTGCGAATAAATCGCAATACTGAAGGTTAAAAACAGTATAAACACATTTATTATTTTCATAAGGATGCTCATAATTTTTAATTCATCATACCAGTAATTGCATAACTAATCTTTACCCGTGTTATTTACCACACTGAACTCTTCACTCTTCAAAATAAAGTCGTTGATCAGTTTCTCCATTTTTATCAGCTTTTCCCTGATTTCCCGGTTCTCATCTTTCGTATTCTTCAGATCACAAATCACCATTTCCATTTTATCAAGGCGTGAGCGCAGCGCCGCATTTTCAGTTTTTAATTTATTATTTATATCTTCAAGTTTTTTATTTATTGGTCCTAATCGGCTGGTTCTTCTTTCAAGGGCTTTCAGCGCAATCATGATAATCCCGTCCATGTCTGCTTGCGCAAGGGTTGTATCATTGCCAATAAGACCATAATTATCATGTCCGAAATAGTGAAATATCTCCTGCGCCATGGGTCCATAGTGGCGGTATTCTTCAGAATCCTGCTCTTTATAATTCCAGCTTCCCAAACGTAGTTTTGTAATACTTTCAAGAAAGTATTCTCCATCAGCTTCCAGGAAATTCTCTTTCTTCGCGGAATCGGAAATTGTTACCCAGCTTCCGCCGCCTGAAGCAAGCCCGACTCCAACCGATTCATTTGCATTCGTCCACAACCGGTAGCCCCCGTCAAATCTCATTTTTAATGTATTTGCTCCAAAAGATGAGGTTACGCTACTGCTTGAGTTATCTCCGATTATTACTGCTCCCGAAAGTCCATTTGTCGAAACGCGAGTTCCCATGGCAATGGAACGATCGCCACTGGCAGAACACAGGCTTCCCATAGCTATTGATTCAGCGCCGGATGCCGATACTGATTTTCCCATAGCTATTGAATAAAGACCGATATTATCATGATCCCAGTCTGTTCCGCCCGCAAAACCTACTCTGAATGCCGCTTTAGGAGGATAAAAATGCATTCTGTTTCCCGTACCAAGATTGAGTATTGTCCCATTAAAATTACTACCTTCCACTAATAAACCATTATTGCCGCCAACATGAAGCTCCGCGACAGGGGATGATTCATTTATCCCCACATTCCCCGAATTGCTGTTATATATATCATCTCCTGAAGCAGTCCAACTGGTTGTTGCCGAAGCTGCCGCTGAAGTTTGTGTAGTTCCATCCGGAAATTTAAATCCCCCGCTTGTTGATTCAATTAATCCTGCATTTTGTAATGTGCCGCCCCCAAGTAATTTATAACCCCCGGTAAAACGCATAACCATTTGATTAGCGGCATCGCAGTTTGTAACAGTTGTTGTAGATTGGTCGCCGATTATAAAGCTGCCGTTATTACCATTTGTTGACACATAATACCCCAATGCCGTTGTATTATCTCCGGAAGCTGTGGTATGCTCACCAAAGGCGATTGCCCGTATTCCGTCGGCTGTTGTCGCGCTGCCAAACGCGACAGAGGTATGTCCGCTTGCGACACTCCCGGCGCCAAAAGCTACCGATGCGACTCCGCTGCCGGTAGTCTGATATCCAAAAGCAGTGGAATAATCTCCGCTGGCAAGTACATTATACCCATATGCCGTCGAATAATTTCCGCTGGCGGTAGTGTTATATCCGAAAGCAATTGAATATGTGCCTGTATTTTCATCGTCCCATTGTGTACCGTTTATAGCTCCGACGCGGAATGCTGACTTCTTCGGATACCACAGCAAACGGGTTCCGGCGCCGGAAATCGGTATTGAGCCGCTGTTATAAATGCCCTTTAAATAAAATCCTCCGTCGGCATTCAATTTAAATATGCTGCTGTCATCACTTTTGGTAACATTGAAGCTGCTGGCGTTGTCGGTGGTTGGCAGTTTGATTGTTGTTTCCTGGGCGAATAATAGCAGATTAAAAAAAAGTACGATTATGAAAAGTAATCTGGACATTCCGGCTCTCCCTAAATAAATTTATTCAAAGTAAGCAACAAGAAAAAACCTCGGTAGTTATATCCGCTTAAAGATTACAAAGAAAAATGCTTTAATAATTAGCCTTTGATGGGATTTTGTACAAAAATAAATATTATTTTCCAAATAGTCATTATATATAAACATAATATTCGCCTAATTTTAGCGGCAGATAAAAAAACATAGCTTTGCTCTAAACCGGCCAGGCCGGGACAAACTTAATTGCCTGAATGATTTATCGGGGTATTGATATAATCTTTATCACTTTTAGTGAACGTTTCCACATCTGTTAATTTTTTTTACAACCTTCTCTTCATTTTAAGCGTCCTAATGTTATAATTTAAAACTAACATAGAATGAGGAAAATATGAAATACCAGAAATTCTTTGGCTTATTTTTAATTCAGGTAATATTTTTATTCACTTCTGCGTTCAGTTGTCATTTTTCAATATCCGGAAGAGGTGTGGATGGTTCGGGTGATATAATCAGTATCACTAAAGATTATACCGATTTTCATTCCGTAAGAGCCAGCCATAGCTTTAACGTTTCAATTAAGTATTCGAATGATTATTCTGTCAGGCTCGAAATTGACAAGAATATTGAAAAATATTTAATTGCCGAAGTTGAAGATGGCGTACTCATGCTGGGTCTTGAGAGTGGTCACTCTTATGGTGATATCACACTTGAAGCCGAAATTACAATGCCCGATATAAAATCGCTCGGGCTGAGCGGCGCTTCGAGATGTCGTATTACCGATTTCAATTTTGATCACAAGTTCAGGGGCAGGCTTTCAGGTTCCAGTCGGATATCAGCCGAAATGAACACGGGTGATCTTGATCTTTCACTCTCCGGTTCCAGTAAAGTTGTTTTCACGGGCAATGCCAAAGATTTGAAGCTGGGTGGTTCCGGCTCCAGCCGTTTTGATTTGAAAGATACCGAAGCAGTCTCGGCCGATATAAGTCTGAGCGGAGCTTCCAAAGCAGATGTCTTTCTTGATGGCGAACTCAACGCGTCACTGAGCGGCGCCTCAAAAGTAAACGTTTATGGAGACGCTGTTCTTGGCAGAATAAGAACAAGCGGAAGCTCTGAGGTCGAAAAAAGATAGACCATTTGCGCAAATAGAACAAGATATGCTTGTCTTTTTAGCCCGGTGATGAAGATTTGGTTATTGAATTTATTTAAAAAAGTATTATATTGCAAACGTTTTCAATCGTAGAAAGATATTCATTATTCTTACCGAAAATTCTGACCATATCAAACTCACTAGGAGGAAAAATGGATAAATTCGAAGCCGGATTCGAAATCCTCGCGATTTTGTCATGTTTTGACGGCTCTGTGGATAAAGAAGAAATTTCCGTCATAAAGGAATATCTGCAGGCAAATGAAGGCATGATAAAATTTGATCCCAACAAAGCGTTCAATTATTGCGCAGAAATGACCGCAAAACAGGAAATTGAGGAATTTCAGACGGCAGCCATTTTCTTCAAAAAGAAAAGCGCCGAACGTGAGCGGATGAGAATGCTCGATTTCGCTCTGAAGGTAATTGGCTCTGATTCAAATATCACAAACCGTGAAAAGCAGCTTTTTACTATTCTCGGTCAACTTTGGGAAATTGAAATACCCCGTTATCTGGTTTATCACAGCTATAGTTAAGGCAACTTCCAAAAGCAGGAGAATCATGGAGGTCTGCTGAAGTTTTGAAGATTTATCTGATAACGATTTCATTAAATTTTCCAAAAGTTCATTTAATCCGCCCCTGTTTATATTTGGGCGGATTTTTTTATATCTTGCCTCTGAAATTTTGGAATTATTCATCATGCTTGAAGAGATTGAAATACTAAAGACAAAAGAGATTCTTACCGTAATACTCGCTAATTTATTCAATCTGGCTTTGGCGGCCATTTTCCTGTTCCGATATTATGAGATGTCCCGTTCGGAATTTTATACCGGAATTGCGATAATTACCATGGGCCTGCCGTTTTTACTCATTCTGATAATAAATTTTAGTGAGGGAAGAGAATGGTGGAGTTGGGCTCTTTTGATACTTCCTGTGTTATATTGCCTCCTTGAGTTGCTGCTTGATTACATCATTCAAATTGATTTCAGATCCGGACCACTGCTATGGCTTTACATTCCGGTATTTTATCTGGCCCTTTTTTCACTCATAGGGCTATCTTTTCTTATTTCAAAAACTTCCGGTATTTTTACGTTGATAACTTACTTTATTCAGTTGACGGTTTTTCTGCTTACAATCAGTAAACACAGGGGATAATATGAAAACAAAGCTGACAATAATAATTTTTGTATTTCTCTGCGCTTCCACCGCGGCACAGCGTTTTGATCCGGGTAAAATTTTTTCGCGGCACGGAGTATATGGCGCGTTTATACTATATGACCTTAATAATGATAAGTTTCTGACCTTTAATGATGCCCGGCTCGATTCATCTTTTCTCCCCGCTTCCACATTCAAAATATTTAATTCCCTGGCTGGACTTGAGACCGGGGCTGTTCAGGATGAGAATGAAATTATCCAGTGGGAAGGCAAAGACTGGGGATGGGACCAATGGAATAAAGATCATACGATGGAATCGGCAATTGAAAACTCTGTTGTCTGGTATTATCAGGAAGTTGCCCGCCGGATCGGATCACAAAAAATGCAGGAATATATTAATAAAGCCGGATATGGCAACAAAAATATAACCGGCGGAATTGATAAATTTTGGTTAAATGGCGGACTGCGAATTACTCCCCGACAGCAGATTGCTTTTCTTGTCGATTTTTACCAGGGGGATTTACCCTTTTCTCCACAGGTTATTGAAAAAGTTAAAGGAATTCTCGTTGTGGAGGAGGGTAACAATTTTACACTCAGAGGTAAAACCGGCTGGACAGGCGATAATAATCCGGGGACAGGCTGGTTTGTAGGCTACCTTGAAACCGGATCAGACATTTATTTTTTCGCCAATAATCTTGATATTTACAGCAGGGATCAGCTTAAGGCAAGGACAGAAATCCCTAAAGAAATATTTAAGGAACTGAACCTGATTGAATAATTTTTTTATCAAAGAATGAATAAGGGATAATTAATGTACAGGAAAGATTTAATTGAAAAAGCGGTTGAATTAAAAAACAGTGGTTATAACTGCAGTGAAGCTGTAACGGTTGCTTTTGGAAAAGATTATGGCCTTGACCACGATACCGCGATCAAAGCCGCTTCAGGTTTTGGCGCCGGAGGAGGAAGAACCGGAGGATTATGCGGGGCGATATCGGGAGCGATCATTATCCTGGGAATGAAATATGGCAGAACCGATCCGAATGATGATGAATCAAAAAAGAAAGTTTACCAAATAACTGCTCAGCTTATAAAAGAATTCGAGAAAAAGAAAGGAACAACCCTCTGCAACAGTCTCCTGGGTGTGGATATCGGAACTGAGGAAGGAATGGACAAAGCAAAAGAGAATGGTTTATTAGATACGATCTGCCCCGATAACGTAAGGATAAGCTCGGAAATACTTGACAGGTTACTGGCTGAAGTTGAATAACAAATTTCCACATAGCGCCCGTTTCAGGTTTTATGGGCCGATAAGAGATTTTATACCGGCCGGGAAAATGAGATACGACTTCATCTACCGTTTCGGAGGCAGTCCGGCGGTTAAGGACCCGATTGAAGCTATCGGGGTGCCTCATACGGAAGTCGCGCATATTTTGGTTAACAGCAATCCGGTTAATTTCAGCTACCGGCTCAGGAATTCTGATTATGTTTCTGTTTTCCCCGAGTTCATGAACTCCGCTCTTTCTCCCGAAGCCGGGCTGCGTCCGCCTTTAAAAGGAAAACCAGGTTTTATTCTTGATATTCATCTCGGCAAACTCGCCCGGCTGCTTCGTTTCACAGGTTTTGATTCCCTCTATCGAAATGATTATTCCGATGACGAAATTGCCAATATTGCCAAAAAATCGGGAAGGGTAGTTTTAACCCGCGACAAAATGCTTCTTCATGACAGCAGAATTACCCGGGGTTACTGGCCACGCTCAACTGACGCTGATATTCAATTCCGTGAAATTATCAACCGCTTTGATCTGTATAAGTATATCGCTCCTTTTCTGATATGCAGCAAATGTAACGGAACTATTGAAGAAATTAACAAAGAAGCCGTTCTCGGAAGGCTGAAACCGGGAACCGCCAAAAATTATAATAAGTTTTATATCTGCAATTCATGTAAACAGATTTACTGGCGGGGAGCTCATTTTAATTCACTCAAACTTAAACTGGATAAACTGACCGACAATGAACAGACCGGATGATACTGATATTATAGAACGTTTTAATGACTTTATCAAAAGCGCCGACTTTCGGGAAATAAATCTCAATGGTAAAAAATGGGAATATATCTCCGCGGGAAGTGGCAAAAATAATCTTCTGCTGCTCCCGGGAATTGATGGTAAGGCTGTTACTTTATGGCAGGATATATTATATTATTCAAGGCATTTCAAGGTAATCGCCTTCTCTTATCCCCCCATTCCCGATATTACCACCATGACCAGGCAGATGCTCAACATTCTTGATAAAGAATTCCCCGGTAATATATCACTAATCGGTAAATCTTATGGGGGATTTGTTTCCCAGGTGTTAATAAGAGAAAAACCTGAACTATTCAATAAAGTGGTCCTGTCACATACTTTTCTTCCCGTTCCTCCCCGCGGCAGAAAAATTGCTTTGCTTTTCCCCTTTTTCAAATTGCTTCCCGAATTTATGGTCAAACGTTTTTATCGCAAGAACCTCTCAAAAATATTCAGGGGGCAGAGAGTGCGAAAGGAAATGTCTGAAGCGCGGGCTTATTTTAAAGAAACGCTTATGAAACTAACCAGCAAAGAAGATATTCTTTGTTCTTATTCAAGAATCAAAGAGTATGATCTTAATTACAATTTATCAGGTAAAACAAAATTACCGGAAGCCGGGAAGATACTACTGGTCTTTGGTGATAATGATCCTGTTTGTCCTCCCGAAATGAGGAAAAAAATGGAGGAAATATACCGCGGCGCTCACAAATATATTTTTTCCGGCACAGGCCATTCAGCGCCAATTGTTAAACGGGAAGAATATCTGAAAATTATTGATGATTTCCTGGATATAGGCAATGCTTGATTTACTGCTCTTCCTGACAGGAATTATAATTTTCGGTGAAGCTTCGGCACTGATTACCGGTATGCTGATAAAAAAGAATTCCCGCGGCTGGCTTAATTTCAAAAATCTCCTTTTTTTAATTTCCGATATAATTACCGGGTTATTTTTCCTCCTTCTCTCAACGAAGCTCCTTTTTTCCGGAAATCCCTTTTATCTTTTTGAAATCATTCTGATCTTTTCCATACTCAGTCATAGCTGGCGCGAGGTTGAGTATGTCGGCGATAATCCCCTGAAATTCTGCTTTAATATTCCCCTCTGGATTATAAATTCCCTAAAAATCATCCTGCTGGCGCTGGTCGTTTCAATAGATACAGCGATTTTTTAGCATCCAAAATTGTAAAAGTGTCAATTTTGTCGAGTCCTACTCGACATATTTGCACCAATTTTGTCGAGTAGCGCTCGACATTATTGCCATTTAGGTATTATGTTTGACTCGGGGCCTTCTCTGTTAATACTATTTCTGCACATTTTGTATATTACCTCTCGACATATTTGTGTCTATTTTGTCGAGTTTAACCGACATTATTGTAATTCTTGTAAAATTGTCGTATATTACTCGTCATAATATTACCAATTTTGCAGGTGAGTACTATGCAATTTATGCGCAAGTTATATGATAAGGTTGAAAAATATATCGATCACAAAGAAATAATCGCTGTGACCGGTATGAGGCGTTGCGGTAAGACAACTCTTCTGAAAATGATATTTAAAAATATCAAATCGGCAAACAAAGTATTTCTCGATCTGGATAACATTCTGGAACAGAAAATCTTTGAAGAGGATGACGCGAATAACATCTGGAAAAACCTTTCAGCCTATGGAATAAACAAAGACCGGAAAGCATACATATTTATAGATGAAATACAGAGCATGCCCACGGCGGTAAAAAAAATCAAATATCTTTATGATCACTATGATGTGAAGTTTTTTATTACCGGCTCAAGCAGCTTCTACCTGAAGAATCTTTTCCCCGAAAGTCTTTCGGGCAGGAAATTCATTTTTGAGCTTTACCCCCTGAGCTTTGAAGAATTCCTTATTTTCAAAGGTGTTAACAGGGAATTTCCTGAAAGCATTGAAGAGAAGGATAAAGCTAAAAACAAGATATCCGCCGAAAAATATTTCAGTTTATACCAGGAGTATATGAAATTCGGTGGTTTCCCGCAGGTGGTCCTCAGCGATAGCGAGCAACATAAAAAAATGCTGTTGAAGGATATTTTTAATTCCTTCTTCGAAAAGGATGTAAGGATACTGACAGACTATAGGGACCTTAGCAGATTAAGGGATTTTATACTCCTCTGCATGCAGCGGGTCGGCTCAAGATTTGAAATATCGAGGCTTTCAGCCGAATTGGGTGTCGCGAGGGATACCGTCTATAACTATCTCTCTTTCCTGGAAGGCACCTATTTCATCTTTCTTCTGCAGCCTTTCAGCAGGAATGTAGACCGTGAGGTAAGCGGCAGCAGGAAACTGTATATGTGCGACACTGGTTTTGTCTCGCAGTTTGCCAAAGTTTCAGAAGGAGCAATCTTCGAAAACTCGGTGTATCTGAATCTACGCCACTATGGTGAGCTTAATTATTACCAGAAACGCCGCGGTGGTGAGATCGATTTCCTCCTGAATAAAGAAACAGCTTTTGAAGTAAAACTTACAGCCAATACTGCCGATCTGAAAAAGCTGAAAAAACTGGCAATTGATCTCGACCTGAAGGATAACTACCTGGTCTCAGGTAAATTCTCCGGTCTCGATAAAACCATTCTCGCTATTGATTTGTAATCCCGGCGTCGGCGCCGGGATTGTATTTCTCTACTCCTCTAACAGGAAATAAGGAAGAAATTTATGCCTTATGCCATTGTGATCAGAAGGGAAATATTTCTCCATTGATAACACCAGTTTATCGTAATTATCAGAAATTTTTTCCAGGTTGCCGAATTCCCTTTTTATAGTTTTATCTTCACTAAGCCCGGCGCACACCTGTATATATTTCCTCTCCCCCTTTTTTTCTGCCACAAAATCAATTTCATTGCCGTTGAGCGCTCCAATTTCAACCTTATAACCTCTTTTTTTCATTTCAAGAAAAACTATATTTTCAAGAATCCCGGCAATATCTTTATCCCTGTAACCAAGGAAACCATTTCTCAGACCTATATCCCCCATATAAAGTTTATCGAGGTATTCCAGTATTTTTTTCCCTTTCAGGTCATATCTTTTCACCCTGTGAAACAGGAACGCGCTTTCCAGAAAATAAATATAATTCTGAATGGTATCCACAGAAACCCTGGTTCTTTGCGACTTCAGGAAATCTGAAATATTCTTCGCAGATGTTATATTGCCGCAATTATCCATCAAATATAATATTATTCTCTCCAGCAAATGAACATCCCGTATGTTATTTTTCTGAACAACATCCTTAAGAATCACCGTATTGATAATGGAATTAAGGTAGTCATAGATTGGTTCATCCGACTCAAACATAAAAATGCCGGGCAATCCTCCGAATCTAAGATATTCCTGAAATTTTTCCTCTTTCGAAATTCCCCTTTTCTCTTCAAATAGCAGAAATTCAGAAAAGCTTAGCGGGTAAACTTCAATCTCAATATACCGTCCGCTCAGGTATGTAGCCAGCTCGGAAGACAGCATATGAGCATTTGAGCCTGAGATTATTACATCTGCAAGATTATCTGAGAATATAGAAATAATTGCCTTTTCCCAGTTTTTTATTTCCTGAACTTCATCCACAAAAAGATATTTGTTCTCATCTCCTGAAGAAAATTCCTGCTTGACATAACGATACAGATCCTCGTGGTCCTTTATGAAGCTGAATTCCAATGATTCCTTGTTGATCCACACTATATCTTTTTCCCCGGCGCCTCTTTCCAATAATTCATCTTTGAGTGTGAGAAGAATCGTACTTTTACCAACCCGGCGCATCCCGGTTATTATTTTTATCACTTTTTTGTTTAAATACTGTTCTATTTTTTTTATGTAATGGTCACGAACTACCAGCATAGGGCCTCCAAAATTTTAGGTTATACTCGAAGATATCTGAATATAGCCATATTTCTTCGAGTATACAAGAAAATTTTTACTTTACTTCCCTTCAAAAAACCTTCCCGGCTCATCACACGTCTAAAAAGTTTTCTAACCAGACGCCGGGAAAACTATGTTTAAAAATTTCCTCACTACCGCCCTCCGAAACTTCATGAAGTACAAAGTATTCTCATTTATCAATATAGCGGGTCTTTCGGCCGGCATGGCTGTAAGCATCCTACTGCTCACATTTGTGTTTTATGAGAGGAGTTACGATACACAGCACGACAACCCCGAGCGGCTTTACCGCCTGCGTTATGAAAGAATAAGTGAAAACGGCGAGGCAGTGCGTTTTGCCTCATGCTGTCCCCCGGCGGCTGTGAGAATCAGGGATAACTTCACACAGGTGGAAGATATCGCGAGGATATTCAAGTACCGGGCCTCTGTTATGTATGAAGAAAATAAATATATCGAAGACCGGATGTTTTTTGCCGAACCGGACTTTTTCAAACTGATAAGCTTCAATTTTTTGGAAGGAGACCCGGTGAAAGGGCTGGTTAAACCAAATACTGCCTTCTTCTCAAAATCAGCCGCGGAAAAATACTTCGGTAAAGAAAATCCCGTGGGCAAAGTATTCAGCATTGACAACAAAACCGATTATACGATCACCGGCGTATATGAAGATATGCCCCAAAACTCACATCTTAAATGCGACATACTCCTCTCATTCCCAAATCTGGAGGATATCTATGGCCCGCAAAGAATCGGATCCTGGGGTGAAACAGGATTTTTCACATACCTTACGATCAAAGATGGCGAGTCGCCCGAAAAACTGCGGGAGGAGCTCGCCGCTCTCGTTGACCGGGAATTTGGCGAAGTCCTGAAACAATACAAAATGGAAATGCTGCTCCCCCTTCAGCCGGTAAAAGATATTCACCTTTCCTCACATTTTATGCAGGAATATGAAGTGAATGGAAGCGCTCAGTCGGTAAATATTTTATTGATAACCGCGTTATTCATACTTGTTATCGCCTGGGTAAATTATATAAACCTTACTACAGCCCGCTCCCTTAACCGCGCGAAAGAGATTGGCCTTCGAAAAGTAGCAGGAGCTTCCCGGGGCCATGTTATGGCGCAGCTCTTTACCGAAACTTTACTGGTGAATCTTTTGGCGCTTGTAATTTCAATTCTGCTTGTGCTCCTCTTTCTGCCATCATTCAACCAGCTTACAGGAATGCCCGCGGGGACAAATCCTTTCGGGGAAAGCTGGTTCCATATTCTGCTTCCGGTGATATTTATTCTGGGTGTGCTGTTCTCCGGTTTATACCCCGTGCTGATAATTTCACGTTATGAGCCCTCAAAAGTGTTAAAAGGGAAATTTGCCAATACCTCTTCAGGAATGCGGCTGAGGAAAATCCTGGTTTCATTCCAGTTTGTTATGGCCCTTTTTCTCATTATCGCGACCTATATAATCTACAGCCAGATAAACTTCATGAAAACCGGCGACACCGGCTTCGATTCCGAACAGACACTCGTGGTAAAACTGCCCCGGGTGAAAGGAGAAAACTTCGAAACCCGGAATGAAACATTCAAACAGAAGATGCTCTCGATCTCCGGTCTCGAAAAAATATGTGTTGGTTCGGAAACACCAGGCAGGCAGATACTCTGGGACGCCGGCGGCATATACAAATATGGAGAGGATATATCACAATCAAAAAATTACCAGATAGTAGGCGTCGACTATGATTACGCCGATCTCTTCGGTCTTGAGATAATAGCCGGGCGCAATTTCTCGAAAGAATATCCTTCCGATAATATGGCGCTGCTCATGAATGAAACCGCCGCCGAATGGATGGGATTTGAATCTCCCTCTGAGGCTGTCGGGCAGCAGGTGCAATACTGGGATAAAGTTTATAAGATTGTGGGAGTCGTGAAAGATTACCACCAGCAGTCGCTTAAAGAGGAATTCGAGCCGCATCTTTTCCGTTTTATGCCTCACGGGCTGAGAACACTCGGAGTTTACGCCATGAAAATCAACAGCGCCGATATCGCCGGTGTAGTGGGAGCCGTTGAAGAAACCTATAGCGAATTCTACCCCGAAAGTCCCTTTGAATATTATTTTATGGATGAATATTACAACCAGCAGTATAAGTCCGATGAACTCTTCGGAGAAGTTTTCCTTCTCTTTTCATTCCTGGCGATATTCATCACCTCTCTCGGCATATTCGGACTCTCAGCCTTCAGCGCCGCACAGCGCACAAAAGAGATCGGCATTCGCAAAGTCCTCGGCGCGGGGATTCACGAACTCACAACCCTGCTCGCGAAAGACTTTTTTATCATCCTCGTTATTTCATTCATTTTTACTTTCCCCGCCGCCTATTACGCCTCGGTAATCTGGTTGAAAGATTTCGCGATGAAAGTACCGGTAGGAATCCACTTTTTCCTTATCCCCCTGCTCATTGTAGCCGCCATCACCCTCGCCACAATCTCCTGGCAGACAATCAAAACCGCCCTCGTAAACCCCGCTGTCAGCTTGAGGGATGAGTGAGGAACAGGAAACAAAATTACAATAAAAATCCCCCCCGGTAAAACAGCCGGGGGAAGCCTGTTTTTAAGCTGTTGTTTTTAAAATCAATTCTACAAAAGCGCCATCCCCGGTATTACCGAATTTTATCTGTCCGCCATGATTATCCACAATGTTTTTTACCAGCCACAAGCCGAGCCCGGTACCTTTCTCCCCTTTGCCGATTGTATGGAAAGGTGTTACAGGATTGCTGAGCACTTCTCCGGGGAATCCACCCCCATTATCTTCGATCCTGATATAACACCCCCCCTCTTCAATTTTCGCCACAATATTGATTTTTTTTTCACTCTTCCCGGCGCCAAGAACCGACTCAAGTGAGTTCATAAGGATATTACTCAAAGCCTGGTGCAAATCTGATACGTTGATGCTTACATTGATATCATCAGGGATATTAACATCAAGGATGACATCATTCATCTCAAACCTGTTCCCGTAAATATAATACCATTCATTCCAGGCTTCCGGAAGGTTAGCGCTTCCAAAGTGCTCCCCTTTTTTCTGGATACTGTAAAGCAGTTTATCTACCAGCAATTTACATTTATCTGCGGCTTTCAGCGCGAGATCAAAATTTTTATTGCTCAGTTCTATATCATCAAGATGTTTTATTCCCCTCTTTATTCCATTGCTTACCGCACCGAGAGGGCTGTTTATCTCATGAGCTATTGACCCTATTACCATACCCAGCATCGCAAGTTTTTCACTATGCACAAGGTCCGCGGTAAGTTTGTCGATATTCTCCTGTTTCTCTTCGAGCTGAATATTTTTTACCGATATAGCGTTGTGACTTTTCCTTATCTGAACCAGCCACATTACCAGGGCGAATATAAAAAATGACAAAACAATCCCTGTAATAACCAGGTATGTTGTGGCGCTCTGCCTCAAAAGCCAGGGAACTTCCTCAAGAGAATATAATGTGATAGCCCTCCTGTCAAAATGAATATAACTCAACAGTTTTAATGATGGAAGATACTTAAAAAGGCCATCCCTCATCAAAACAGAATGCACACCATAATCATCACCTGCCACTCCGACTCCCTCAATGAGATAATAAAATACAAACTTTTCATCCTCACCGAAATAATCGAAAATTTCAACAATCCTGTCATCTTTTATACAGCTATTAACAATCTTATTTTTTGTATCAAATTTTAGTATCTCCTTACCCTTCATAACCATCCATAAATTATCCCCTCCTTTAAAAAGCTGCTTTAATCTGCCGGTTAAAGAATATTTACCAAAGAGAGCTCCGTTATCAGGATTAAAAATATATAGTGTATCATATTTACTTTCGGCATCTTTTCTCCTGAGTGGCGCTGTAGCCGCAAATTCCTTTCCGTTAATAACAATTTTTTCAGTTTTTGCCCAAACGCTCGATCCTCCTATTTTCTTTCTCCATAACAGTTTCCCTTCCATATTGAGAGCATATACTGAAGCCGCCGAATCCGCTGAATTTCCCGAATAGACAACCGGAATATTTTTTTCCGTAACATTTCCAAATCGTTTCCCTCTGAACAAAATATCATCTTCATACGTGTAAAAAACCCCGTCTGAAGCATGCAGCCCGTTCGAAACTCCCGCGGTTCCGAATAGAATTATTTCCTCATTTGCTCCATGCATTATCTGAATGTTCTTATCGATATATTCGGCAGTGGGATAATACCAGTTAACCGAATAATCTCTTCGGTTCACTGAATAGATACCTCTTGAAGCTTTCCTCTTCGGGAAAAAAGTTGAATAAGCTATTACCAATATACTATCTGATAAGGCAAATGATATACTGCCATTATAATGTTCATCATCAGTTTCAAAGCCCGCTATTTTTTTTTGAATGATCTTATTTTCGGCATCCAGATCAAGAACCCGCAATTCCATATGAAAGCTTTCGGAAACGACAAAAACAATTTCGTCCAGCCCGTCATAATCAAGATCCGCGATCAGATAATTTGAATTCAGCTTAGCGGTACCGCTAAAATTGACTACTTCCTTTACATAATAATTTTCATCCGAAAAACGGATTTCACAGTTATCTTCTTTATTTGAAAACCATACCAGCAGAGTATCCGCGTCAGGAAAAAAATTCACCTCATCAACTTCAAACCCGGTATTAGTCATTTTCGCCCTGAACTCATAGCGGTTTTGGGCGAAAGTCAGAAGTGAGCAAAAAAAGAAAAATAGAATAATTTTGTTATGCTTCATAAATATAGTTTTTGTAAACCTGCTGCTTTTTTGAAACATAAAATTACGGAATAATTAAATTAAAAGAGCCCCGCAAAAATTAATGCGGGGCTATGGAATTTTTTTTTATTTGAGCAGCAGCATCTTCTTAACAGATTTGAATTCACCCGCCTGAATAGAGTAGAAATAGACACCTGATGCCAAATCTGAAGCATTAAACTCCACTTCATGATATCCTTCTATCAACTCTTTATCGAGTAATCTGCTGACTTCCTCACCCAATGAATTATATATAGTCAACTTAACATTTGATTTTTCAGGAAGTCCGAATCTGATTGTGGTTGAGGGGTTGAAAGGATTGGGATAATTATTGGAGAGTGAATATTCGAGGGGAATATCAACACTTTTCACAGAAAATACACTAATCTCTTTATCTGTTATTTTTATAGATTCTCCATCCCTTATTATGGTATTTATTATTTTGCCGCCAAACTGATCCTGTATATGAACCTCAATACCTTTTGCGAAAATTGTAACCGGATAAATTGCGGATGAAATTTTCATAATGCTTTGAGATGATTCAAGATCATTTACAAAATTATTATCAGAAAATCTGGCATCAAAAATACCTTCGGGCGGAAGTGGTGGCAATTCCGAAAATAGAGAATTCATAGAAGAAGAATATAAGCGCTGTCTGTTGCCGCCAGCATCAACTATTTCAAGATAATTCAAATCTTTAAGTATTTCTGAAATATTTTTCCCGGAGGACTTGGCCAAATTATTATTTAATATCAGTTCTCCCGATTCAGTCACTTTCACCCAATATCCCTTCCCGGGTTCAAGTTCATCCTCTATAAAATATCCTTCTGAAAATCCGTAAAACGCCGAACTGATTATGTTTGGAGGAGTTGAAACTATCCCCTCAACCGAAACGGTCTCATTAAATGGACCGATCAGGTTCCAACCTGATTCAACGATTAGATTATTCGTCACCGGAAAACCTGAAAATTCAATTTGTTGAGGTTGTAGAAACTTCGCCCAGTAACCTTTCCCATTTTCCAACAAATCTGCTATGAAATAATTATTTTCAAATCCAAATATATTGCTGGTGGCAGTCGGAAATACTTCGTGCGCACTCATATTTTCAAGAATTAACGGGGCAGAAACAATATTCCATCCTTCACCTACTTCGATGATTTTAGTAATTGATGTTGTCATAAAAGTGATAGTATCCAGGACAGAAAACTGAACATTATTATTACCATCAATTGCATGGATGAAAAAATATAGGTCTCCTTCTACCTGAGGAGGTATTATCGCTGAGAATAAACTACTATCAATATTCGCCATTTGATATACTAATGTATCTTGTTCAGAAATTAAATTGGCGCTGCAAGAGATAATACCACTCTGGTCAGTAACCTGGGCAGATACTGTAAATGATTCTCCTGAAATGATTGTGTCTGGATTCACAAGAACATCTGTAATTAAAGGTAAATCAAAAGGTCTCATAAAATGGGCAAAATTTACCGTATCTGAATTCCCGGCTAAATCGCTTCCATAATAAAATACTGAATATTTTTCTTCAGATAGAGCAGAACTGTTCATTATACCTGTATAAATTCCATCACCCGCCACACTGTCTCCTGATGCTCCCTGATCATTAAGGTGCAGAAAATGAATGTTTTCAGTTTGTTCTATCTCCAGGAAACAATTTACACTCGCCGTGTCTACTCCGGACCAGCCATCAATCACTTTTGCCGAGATTTTTATATTTTCTCCGATTTTCGGATGATAAGGAATTACTGCCAAATCAACTATTACAGGATTTTCCTGATCAGTCAGGCGAATGCCACTCACAGAGTTTTGGCCCATTTTATTGTAATTATCAAATGCTCTTATTTTAATTATATTGGGACCTTCATTCAGATTGACAACAATATCAAACTGATCAAATTGATTCAGCGGAAGGTCTATCCAGGAAACATTATTCAAACTGTATTCGGCATATGAAACTTCATTGTCATCAGATACTGCTCCTTTTAGCTGAATAGTTTCAAGTGTGGTTTCGAAATTCGCGACCGGAGAACTAATGTTAATTGTTGGAACCTGTAGGTCAAATGGCGCAAAGATCCTGATTTCACCGCAACCACCTACCGCCACAAAGTTCCCGTCAGATGACCATTCTGCCTCCCCAATAGAGCAACAAACACCTTCAGACTGCTTTAAACCAGAATTGACATTCCATATTTTTATTTTTGAATTTCCATCGGTTGTTACGACGTATTCAGGCATCTGTGGATTCCAATCAATACACTTAATAACGCTGTTATCACCAAAACTGTTAAGCAATGAATAATTTTGGTTATCGTACAAATACATAATTTGCTGGTCATAGTTTTCGAATATTAAAACCTTACTTCCATCAGGGGAAATTGAGCAAGCCAAGTGTTCACCAAAGCCAGAAGGATCATAAGTATGAATTTGCGAAAAACTGGAATTATAAAGATATGTTTCCATAAAATCAGTTTCTTCTGAAACCAAAGTGTAACCGGCAGCAGCATCAACATCAATTACGTAATGATCCTCGGTAAGAATAGAAGTATAGGTACTTAAATTTGATGCGTTTATCACCTCATGTTTCTCATCTTTATCTGAAATCAATATCCTGCTGTTGTCAACCCAACAGACATCATATTCCAATTCAGAATATTTATAAAATCTGAAGTCGGTTCGTCCTGAAATTAACGAGTTATAATTTGTTGTCTCATATATTCTTATACCCTCCTCACCACTACAGGCCAAAAGCTTTGAGCCATCAGGACTGTATTTCAACATCCCGGCTTCCTCTGAATAACTATTAGAGGGAGCAATAAATTGAATTTCATCTACAACCTGATTCTCTGATAAATCAAATATTTTAATTTTATCATCTGAGGTTGAATAAGCAAACTTATCATCGTTTGATTTAAATGTAACATTTACAACTCCGCTTTCAGGAATTATTATCGATGGCTCCATTTGTGGAATGGAAAACTGAAACTGAAAAATATAAGGATCGCGAACAAAATCATCATCTATTGCAACAATAATTGTAGCCGTTCCATCAGTATTCGCTTTTAAATTTTGTCCGGAAGTATAATGAGAGGAATAATAGGTTATTGTCTGAGTATTTGTCTGGCTCCAAACGCCAAAATTAGTCTCAAGTTTAATATTGTGATTATAACTGGGATTACCATTTTCATAAATTCTAAGGTATATTTCATATTCAACATACCCGCCAGGTATTTCTTCCAGCCTTTGATGGGTCATATGAATAGTATATTGTTGAGGTGGTGGAGTATTGATAACTAACAATTCTTCATTCCAGTTTGTAGCGTTCCCATCTTCAGATGCAATGATTTTTACATTTCCGGTTTCATCAGGTTTGTATGTTACCTGTGCAACCCCAGCCTGATTTGTGACTGCATACGCGGGGCCGACAAAATGTCCCTTTTGAGGCTCCTGAGCAAAATTAATTCTTATCCCTTCTATTGCAGGAAGTAATGTTGCGGAAACATCCACAAATTGGTTTGTATTGCAAGGGTTTGGAACAAGGTTAATACTTATGCTTTCTCCGACAGGCTCCAATACATCAAAATCAAGAGTATTATTTTCCGGATAAACTAAATAATTCTCACCTTCATATGCTTCAAAATATAATTCATGTTCTCCTACACTAAATTGATTTGGCGAAGATATATATTCATATGTTGCACCTGTTGTGTAATTACCTCCCACCAAATTCATATTATATGGCTGGCCATCAATTATAGCTTTTACAGAATTTGTGTTTGGTGGATTGGACCCCTTATAAACCACATTAAATGTAAATGATTCATTTTTATATCCAACTAACGGCGAAATCGTGCCGTTATAAATCTGGGGATAATTAATATCCATTACTTCAAAACTGGAAGTGCCACTTTCCGGAAATCTTAGATATGTATCACCGGTGTAAACTTCAAAGTAAAATTCATGGGTACCATCTTCAAATTGATTCTCGATTGAGGCAAAACTATATTTGACACCTGTGGTATATATCCCATCAATACGCTCCATATTAAATTCTTGACCGTCAATCACTACTTTCATTGAATTTGAATTTGCGGGCGATGATCCTTGATACATAATCTGGAATTCAAAAGATTCATTAGTGTAACCGGCAACAGGAGATACAACACCATCGTACAACTGGGGACCGAAAGGGGATTCAGCTCTATCCCTTAAAAACTGAATCCAGTTATCTTCAACAGGGAAATTATCCGGCCTGTAAACCATAAAGAACTGTTTTGCAAGAGTATACTGGTTTTGCAGATGAGTTTTGTATAATTCATATATATTACCCCCCCAGATTTGATTTAACCATTGGGAAAAAACAGGCATATGATTCTCCATTCTGTCGTAAAAGTTCCCGTAGTAAAGAAATGCCAGCATCTGTCTTACATTCGTCAGCACTGATATGTATTGAATTTCCTCCAATTGATTATTTGGTATTGTCGGCAGACCTTGAACAAGAGTTCTCTCCAATGTGCAGGCGCCTACTACAGCCTCTAATAGTTGATCCCCTTCATTCAAAAACACCCACGAAGCATAGGCAATAGGCGCAACAATAAATGCTGCTCCAACAATTGTTGCTAAAGCAGTTGCGCCTGAAGCAATTAGTTTTAACTTAATTGCCTCCTTAACAATTGGCAATATTAATTCAATCGTTAGCACCCAATTTGCAGGATTATAAAGAAAATCATCCAGAACTACTGTGAGCAATGATTCAGAATCCCATTGTTCAAAATCGTTTTTAGCTTCATAATATGCAGCATGTATTGCAGTATCAATAGAACCAACATTTTCATTGACAAACCTTCCCCACATATCTATTCTTAAACGAGCCTCAGACATACAATATAGTTTTAAGAAAATCACTTTTGTCATTGAAAGGAAATCATCCACTAATACTTGTCCTATATTAATCAGGTTCAGCGCATTGCTCATCCGATGTGCCGAAATATTCATTGATTGGTGTAGTTTTAATATTGGCAACGGAACATAAGAAATGTGGTCAAGATGTGCTTGGAATATATCAATTGCATGCCCCAACAGTTTAATTGGATCATCAATCAGCTCTCTTTGAGAAAGATCCAATGAATTTATTGCGTCGGTATATATTGCCCCGAAATCCTTCATGAATCGTTCTTCCGTAAGAAAAATATCATTTTCTTCAGGAATTAAGGTGGTGAATATCAGTTTTTTATATACATCTATTCTATTCCCATAATCATCAAGGCCGGGAGTAGTAAAACCCTCAATTGCATGACTGACCATGTAGTTAATAAAATCCGGGTCCGGTGGTTCATTGTTAAAAGTTCCAGAAGGGATATAGTAATCTTGATAGTCAATAATATCAGTATCATTTATCCAGCCTTGTGAAATAAAGTTTTGATGATATTTGGTGCGAATAAACTGGGCAATTTTGGGAAGCGTATTTTGAATTTCATCAATATTTGTAAGGTAAGTTCCATTTTTTTTTATTGTGAATCCATTAATGTTTGCCTGAGCTAAATACAGGGCTGGTAAATCCTGATTAGCGTAACTAATTTCCGATCTTGTATACCCCTCAAGAACATCACTATCAGAATAAATTGTGTCCCAATATTTATATTCTTGGGCAAAAATCATTGTGGAAGCTATTAAATAACTAAATAGTATAATATTTTTCATCGAAATCCTTAATAGTAATGAATAAATACATTTGTAAATTTTACTCCAATTTCTGTACCAGTATGATTACAAATATTTTGCCGATTTTCTTATCACATCAAAAAAAAATTAAAGTTAATTCATAATCCCCCATAAACTCTCTTTATATTTTGTAACATTTTGCTTGTGTTACAATTATGCCCTAAATTTGCGGAAAAGTTTTTTGCGGAGCAATGTATTTGACAAAAGAAGAGTTTAGAATAAAAATTCTTGCTGTTGAGGATGAAGAACTGGCAAGAGAAAATATAAAGTATTTTCTGGAAGAGAATGATTTTTATGGTGAGTTTGCCGATAACGCCGAAACCGCCACAACACTCCTCCGGAACAACCGGTTTGATATTGCCATAATCGACATCCGGCTTCCGGGGAAAGACGGCCTGAGCATAGTGGAATACATTAAAGAAAAGGGACTTGACACTTCCACAATTCTTATTACTGGTTACAGCAGCGAAGACTCGGTAGTTAAAGCGATCAAACTGGGAGTAAATGATTTTATAAGGAAACCTTATGAGGATGAGGAACTGCTCCACAGTATTAATAAAATTCTGCATACCAGGAAAATTGAGGAGGAAAATGTTCACCTCAGGGAGCGCTTGGAAAGGGAAAACCAATACCTCAGGGATGTATCAAAAACCGCGGCCAATGAAATAATCGGCTCCTCAAAGGTTTTCAAAAAAATACTCACAATGGCCGATAAAATAGCCGGGTATGATCTGGATACATTGATATTCGGCGAATCGGGAACCGGTAAAGAGGTGATAGCCAACTTTATTCACCAGCAGGGGCAGAGAAAGGATGGCCCTTTTATAGCGGTTAACTGCGCCGCTGTATCCCCCTCACTCTTTGAATCGGAGCTTTTCGGCCACGAACGGGGTTCTTTCACCGGGGCGGACCGCACACGCGCCGGCCTCTTTGAAGCTGCCAATGGCGGCATCCTGTTCCTCGATGAAATAACTGAAATGCCTGTTGAGATGCAGCCCAAACTTCTCCGCGCGCTCGATACCGGCAAAGTTATGCGCATTGGGGGAAGAAACTATATCGACATTAATGTGCTGGTTATCGCGGCGACAAACAGGGAAAGGAACGCGGCGCTTTCCAACGGCCACCTACGTGAGGATCTTTATCACCGCCTCGCCAAAACCGAACTTGTTCTCCCCCCTCTCCGGGACCGCGACGGCGATATAGAAGAGCTCTATGATTTCCTCGTTGACAGGTTTGAAAAACAATACAGCATCAAAGCCCCTGAAAAATCGGACTACATCCTGAAAAAAATCAAAGAGGAATACTGGCCCGGCAACGTTAGGCAGTTCACCAATTTCGTAAGGAAATGGACCCTTTTCGGTCATGATGAAAGAATGGATGAAATCATCAACTGGATGAGAGGGGAAAACTCCGCCGTAACAAAAGATGGCAAAACCTTCCGTTTTGAGAATCTCACCATCGCGGAACTTGACGATGCCAAAAAATGGATGGTCCTGAAAATTCTCGACGAATGTGAAGGCAACAAAAGCAAAGCCGCGAAACACCTGGGGCTCAGTTACCCCGGTCTGCTCAATATGCTGAAAGCTTTTGAGGAGAAATAAAAAAGCCCGGCATAATACCGGGCTTAAAGTAAATTTTCCAATAATTATTTCAGCAGCAGCATTTTTTTAACTGATGAAAAATCACCCGCTTTTATTGAGTAAAAATACAATCCGGAGGCAAGAGCGCTGCCATCAAATTGGACTTCATGATATCCCGGTTTCATTTTTTCATTTAGTAATACACATACTTTCTGACCGAGCGTATTATAAATATTCAATACCACATTACATTCTTCAGGAATGGTAAACCTTATTGTGGTCGACGGATTAAAGGGATTGGGATAATTCTGCATAAGTTCGTAGCTGAGTGGGACAAAGTTCTCCTCAATCAGGAGGCGGTTTATCGAGTTATCTTCAATAGTAATTGTTTCACCATCTATTATAGAGATATTAAATGTGCCTCCTGAATTTTTCAGAATTATATCCTTCCCGATAACCTGTATCTTAACCGGGTATTCGGCGTCTCTTAAAATTATCTCCCTGCCGGAGGCCAAATTTTCGACATATTTATCACCGGAAAACCGAATGTCAAATATACCCGCGGGGGGCAGGGGAGGCAGTTCGTAACTTCCATCAAGGTTATCCGCGATGAATAACTTTCCTGAGCAGCCTGCCGCGTCGGTTATTTTTATCGTCGCCCAGTCTGATTTATTTATATTCTTCACTACAGCTTTTGCCATATTCCCCGGAGAAATTAAAATTTCACCATCCTGGGCCGCTTTTATCCAATAACCTTTTCCGGGCAATAGATCTGTCGCGAGCGAATAAGCCCCTTCAAAATGGTAGATATCAGAAACGATAATATTTGCCGGGTCCGTAATGATTGAGCTGACGCTAATAGTATCATTATAGGCTCCGATCATGTTCCAGCCTGAAGATAATGGAATATTATCTGTCGGAGTCAATCCGGCAAATGATTTTGTTACTGAACTATCAAACCGCGCCCAATAACCCGCGCCGTTATTCAGGGTGTCGGCTATTATATAATTTGACTCAAAACCATATATGCTTGAAACGGCTTCAGGAAATAAATTCAGGGCGCTCATATCGGGCATTTGCAGCGGCACAGATAACAAATTCCATCCGGGGTTAACTACAAACTGTGCGGTTGCCTGATTTTGATTCACAGGATTTAATTGTATCTGAAGGTTATCAATCCAGATATCATTATCGGTAGTTGTATAAGCGTTAAAGCGGATTTGAGTAATTTCTTTCAGAGTAATGTAATTCTGTAAACTATCAGAGGTTATATTAATATTTATGTATGCGCTGTCACTATTTTTATCGATAGCTTTATAGATAATTTGCTCATCCGATATCTTAAATATGTAATGAAACTCTGTGAATAATGTGGTATAATAACTATCATAAAGGACTGTCATACTCCCATTTTTTTCATAGTATATTTTTGTTCTGATGCGATCATTATTTGGAGTATAATTCGAATAATTGGTAAATGCGGCCAACACACTTGTATCGGAGAAATTTATCAGAAAAGAGGGAGAAATTCCCCAGTATGAATATTTAAGTTCGCTATCCATCTCCAACTGCAAAATATCTACAGAATCATGCATCGCGCCATTTCTTACGAGGGCGCCGCTCGCGTCAGTCGCATAAGCGTTTAATCTGCCGTTAGTTATATCCACTACCGGGTTGAGAACTTCAAGTTCCCATCCTTCCGGCGCCTGGTTATCATTTAAATCGACATACTCATTGGAAAAATAATTTGGTTCTAAAACTGTAATATAATTTTCTTTTGTTATTGAATCGGTACTGCCGAGACTATCCGACACACTCAATGTAACTGAATAAACGCCCGGTTCATTATAAACCCATAAAGGATTCTGCTCATGGGCATCAATAATACCGTCGTTTTCGAAATCCCATTCCCATGTTGAGGGATTTCCGGAGGATAAATCTGTAAATTGCACATTCAACGGCATATTCCCCTCCGTAATATCAGCTTCAAAATCGGCGAGTAAATTGGTATTTATTTCATTATAAAGTTCTATTACCTGGTCTGTTGAGAGTATGTAATTATATATTTTAACCTCATCAATTACACCCCTGAATTTTAAGTCGGGATAACAGCCTTCCATGCCAATCAGGAAATATTCACCCAGGTTGGAGCCCCAGTCATTTCCTCCCGAAATCCATGTATCGACACTCCACCGGATATTTGAGCCGTCAGTTCCCATGGTAACCATATGCCAGTTGCCGTCATAGGGATTTGCGCCGTAACCATTCCATGTTCCCCCTTTTATTTTCACTCCCACAGATCCTCCGTTTGAGGTCGACAATGTGCTGAATGTAGCCTGTGACTGACCTGATTCACCGATCGCGTACATATTCGCGGTTTCATTAGCCTTGAACCAAAAAACTATATGGAAGGCAGATTCACCTGTTATATTTTCTCCCCAGTTAAATGGAGTTTCTATGTAGTTATTATCAAAAAGATAGGCGGAATTCGGATTACCAAATCGGTCCTCCGTAAGAACCGGTCCATGAACAATTCCATGAAAGCCGTTCCCGCTGAAATCCTCCGCGTTCCCGTTAAAGGGATAATAAGCATAAAATCCCGGGCTGCTGTTCTCCTCAACTGTTATATAGTCTTCTTTGATCTCTTCATCTATTTCTGTTCCATCCACGTCATATATTCTCAGCATAACAGTGTAAACTCCCGGTTCGCTATAAGTCCGGGAAGGATTCTGCTCGTAAGAATCGATCATTCCGTCATTTTCAAAATCCCATTCCCATAAAACCGGAAACCCGGTGGATAAATCGGTAAAGTTTATCTCCGTGCCAAGAATAACATTAGTATTGTCGGCGGTAAAGTCGGCGTTAAGCGCGGGTAAGCCGCTTTGCAGGTATACTCCGCATGATCCGCTTGTCTGATCGGAAAATCCAATCCCCATCGCGTCGTTAACGCCAAAATTTCCTGCATAAGTTTCTGTCGCGTCTATATCAATAGAAAGATCAACCGGTGTAAATATTCCGGTTCCATCATTAGTAAAAATATATTCTCCTGTGTAATCTTCGGCTGTTTCACTCCATTCCCTCGCGAAAACGTCAACATTCCCGTCATTATCCCGGTCACATACACTTGTCGGATAAAAGTTCTGTGCCACAAGTTCAAAACTGAAAGCGCCGCTCCCGTCATTTCGCATAATATAAAAATTGTAACTTATACTAAAAACCAGGTCCGGACCATTTTGGTTATCAAGGTCAAAAACTCCTTTGCAGTATGGTTTTCCCTGGGAAACAGGAGAAGCGTAAGAAACCCTGTTCTGAAATGTGCCGTCGCCATTGCCCATATAAATACCCACTTCATATCCCTGACCGTAACCTCCGCAGCTTAACGCGACATCCAGCTCACCATCACCATTAAAATCCCCCAGGTTTATCACAGAAGCTTCCCGCGCTCCGGCATAATGATTCCCTTCGCTGAAGCTGCCGTCGCCATCATTAAGCAATATTGAAAAACCATCCCAGCCCGCTGAGGCAATTACGAGGTCCTTATATCCATCATTATTAATATCACCCGCGTCCACAGAATAAGTAAATGAACCGTAAGGATCATAAAACTGGTATGGCTGAAATGTGCCGTCGCCGTTGCCAAAGAACACCGATATACCCTCGTAGGGTCCGCCATGAGTAAGCCCCGCGTCGGAATTGGCAAATATCAGATCAGGATTCCCGTCATTATTTACATCTGAGACAACCGATCCGTGGGGACACACTTCCATTGTATATGTTCCTGTATATTGGAATGTCCCGTCTCCATTATTAAGATAACATGTCATTTTCCCTTCGTCGTAATGGCGGAAATAAAGATCAGTATAACCATCATTATTAAAATCGCCAAACCGGGGACCGGAAGGATGGGCGACCGGAGAATTAAACAGAACCGGGTCCTCCCAGGTAATCGAATCGCCTGCTCCGGCCAATACTTCCGGTAGTGTGAATCCGGTTAAAACAATGGTCAGGTATAAAAGAAATACAATTTTTTTTTCGTGGATATGTTTCATAACTCCTCCGGTAGCATTATTTATTTTCAGAGATTTAATTTCGCGGATCAAGGACTGTTTTAGAAACCTGAATTTAAGAGAAACAAAAATTCATCTCCCGGTTATATAAATCTTAAAATATTTGTGCTAAAATCTGCTGAAGTGAATATAAAAAGGCAGGTTAAATCAAACCATCCCCCAAAGAGGGGAATTAAGGGAGTATCTTTACATGGAGGGACAAAGGAAGAAAAAAAATGATAAGGTTATTTTACCAACCCCTCCCTTATCGCTTTTGCAGTAGCGGCGGCGGCGCCGTGAACATGCAGTTTTTTGTATATATTTTTTATATGTGTCGCGACCGTCTCAATACTGATAAATAATCTACCGGCGATTGCCTTTTTTTTAAGGCCGTTGGAAAGAAGCTGTAAAATTTCCATCTCCCTCGAAGAAAGATTGTATTTTTCATCCTCTTTTGATCCAATAAAAAACTGCTGAACCTTTAACGCGACCGATGGACTGAAAGGGAGCCCCCCTTTCGATGCTTCGATCACCGATTCTATAATTCTTTTACCCTCTGTATTTTTTAATATATAACCATGGGCTCCTCTTGTCAGGGCGCTGTAGATTTTTTCGGAATCATCATGTATGGTGAGCATAAGAATTACCAGGTTTTCATCAACTTCCAGGAAACGGGATATTCCTTCCAGGCCGCTGAGTCCCGGGAGTTTTATATCAAGCAGAATTATATCGGGTATGTTGCCGTCATTCAGAAAATCGAGCGCCTCCTGGCAGTTTGAAAAAGCCCCGGTGCACTTCAGATCATCGGCTGAATTAATGAGCCGCTTAATTTCATCTCTGTAAAGAGTCTGGTCCTCAACAATTATTACATCAATCATAGTTTTTACTTTTAAAATAGATAATCATCATCAACAAAAAAAATACCCTTTTCAGAGTATATTCACTTTAAATATTATTTTGGTTCCTCTTCCCGGGGCCGATTCTATTTTTAGTTTTCCGTCAAGCTCATCAGCCCTTTTCTTAATATTTTCAATCCCCTGTCCCGATTTTTTTTCTTCGGGATTAAAACCTTTGCCGTTATCCATAATACTGATCGAAAAAATGCCATCCTTCAATTCTGTTATTACGCTTACTTTGTCCGCACCCGAATGTTTTGAAATATTATTTAACGCTTCCTTATATACCAGGTAAATCGCCCGGTTAAAATCAGGCTTAAGTGATATTTCCTGCCCCATCGCGTCGAGCTTAAGTTCATAATCCATTTCAAATAATAAAGTATTAGCGATATCCTTCATTCTGTCAATGATCTTTTCAGTTGTATTATGTTTCGGATTTATGAACCATATAATTTCTCTGATAGTATCGGAGGTCAGCCTCGTGGTCGCGGCAATAGAAGCCAGATCCATTTTTATATTATTATCCAGCGATTTTTCTTTTCTCAGCCTTTCGCTCAAAAGAGCGATTCCTCCCAGGTTCGAGCCTATTTCGTCATGCAGGTCGGATGATATTTTACTTCTGAAATCATCCAGAGCTTTCTGACGCTGCCTGTCTTTGAATCTCCTGTATTCGAAAAAGAGGTAAAGGGAGAGGACAAAGAAAATAATTACAAGAGATCGGAACCACCAGGTCTGCCACCAGGGAGGAGTTATCTCAAATCGAAAATTAATATCATTTGCCGAGGGGATTCCATCATCATTGAATGCCCTGATAAAAAGATTGTAGCTTCCGGGACTCAAATTGGTAAAATCAATTTTGTGCTCTGTTCCCAGGTCAACCGTATCCCGGCTGAATCCTTCAAGTAAATATTCATAAGTGTTTAAGTGGCTGTTATAATACTGCAGATAGGAAAACCGGAATGATAAAATCCTTGTGTTATAATCAAATACCCTGTCGTTAAAATAACAATACCCGTTGGGAACAATATTTGTGTCTCCATTCACAAAAATATCTGTGATCACCAGGGGAGATCTGTTAAGGTTTTTATTGTAACTTTCCGGGTAAAAAATATTCAGCCCCGAGGGTCCTCCGCAAGCGATTTCACCTGTTGAAAGCTGCGTGAGAGATTCGGTATTTATCTCATCGCTCAGCAAACCATCTTTTTCTCCAAAAACAGTTATTGAAAAATCATCGGGATTTATCCTGCACAAACCTTTTGTTGTCGCCGCCCAGATATTTTTTTTATCATCCTCCAGCAGATCGACAACAAGCATGGAAGGAAGCCCTTTATCCCTGCCGATATGAAGGAATTTCTCTTCATTCACCAGGATATTTATTCCTCCGCCGTAGGTTCCAAACCATAAACGTCCATATTTATCCTTCAGCCCTGTAAAAACAGAACCGGAGCTTAAGGAATCGGGGCTGTCGGAACCGGCAAAAAACCATTTATCGCAAATTTTAGTTTTCCGGTTATACTTAAATAATCCATTATCGGTGCAAATCCAGTAATTATCTTCGCTGATAATAATGTCCAGAACAGATCTTTCTCCCCCCCCGGGATTTTGTATTCCGGATAAATATGGCACATCATAATATTCAGTATCTCCATTAGAAAACTCAACCAAACCTTCACCCCGGCTGCCAATTAAAAATCTTCCGTCTTCCATTCTTTCAAAATACCGGATATATTCATCGTCCGAGTTTTTCCCATTTATCTCAAATGAAAACTGCTCCCATTTTTTTGTTGTTATATCAAATTTCCAGGCCCCTCTATGTCTGCTTCCAACCCAAATTATATTTCCATCTTTATACATGGCAGACATTTCCAGATTACCCTTTTCTTTTCTGAGGGTTTCAGGAATATAACTGCTCCATTCCGATCTGTTTCTGTCAAAATAACAGATCCCTTTTTCCTGTAAAGCAATCCATAAACCTCCTTTTTCATCCTCATTGATTTCATATATTTCGTTTTGCGCAAGAGAGTTTTTATTTCCCGGATTATTTTCATAAACAATAATATCCATTTTAGGATATTGCACCTTTGTAATTCCATCGAATGTGGAGTTTATCCAGAAAACTCCCTGTCCACTTTTAATAATAATAAATAAAAGATCCCCGCTGAGTGTGTTGGGATCATTTCTGTCGCTTGTATAATTAAAAATCTGGTCCCTCCTTTCATCCAGAAGAAAAAGGCCCTGATTAGAGGCAAACCAAAAATTATTTTTGTCATCCTTATAACATTTTCTGAAAATCAAATTTTTTACGGGCAGTTCCAGTTCTTCCAAAATTTGAATTTTCCCGGAATAAATATTATTTGAAAAGGAATGAAATATTTTACCATCCCTCGTAGCCAGCAGGTATTCATTTTTTTTCCTGAACGGTAGTATATCTAAAATATCCAGTTCAATTGTCTTTCCACCGTAATTAAATTCCAGCCTGCTGAATTGATTATCTGTTCTGTTAAAAATATATTGAATTTTATTATGATGCAGGGCCATTACATTATCGTCGAATTTCCTGATAATAACGATCGGAGTTTTATCATCTTTATAACGAGGTAATAATGATAAGTCGAACTTTTCCATTTTTTGATTTTCCCTCTTTATAAGCCATGCTGTTGAAGAATTTCCTGAGGCCCATATCTCTTCTTTATTTATTTCATGCAAAGAACCAACATTCACAGAATCTTCACAAAAAAGCTGTTTCTCTTCATAAGTCAACGTATTTAATAGATATAGGTTTTTATAATCTGATACAATCAATAAAGAATCATTATATTCCCAGGTTGGTCCTATAACTCCGCTAAAGCTTTTCGAATTTGCGGATTGAATTCTTATCCGTTTTACCCCTTCTTCAGAATAATTTAACCTGTCAAGATCCCTTCTGGTCGAGAGCCAGAAATTGCCTTTTGAGTCTTCAGTGATTAAATGTACATAATCAGAGCTTATTGTGCTTGTATCTGTCGGATTATGGAAATAATTCGTAAACTTATATCCGTCAAAACGGCTCAGTCCTCCCTCTGTTGTAAGCCAAATAAATCCTTTGGAATCATGCAATACAAAGTGTACAGATTCATAGGCCAGCCCCTGCTTCATTCCATAACGCTCAAACCTGAGAGGTATGCTCTGCGCTGAAATAATATTCACACAAATAATACTAATTATTAATGCTGCTTTTCTAACCATATAATAAATATAACCAAGTGTATTATAAATTTCCTTATTATTCCGGAAAACTATAATTATTTATTTCCGTCTAAACCATAAAAAGGAAATTATGAGTTTAATCGGCAATATTATCTGGATCCTGTTCGGGGGCTTTTTTATTTTTCTGGAATACCTGGTAAGCGGACTTCTTATGTGTCTGACTCTTATCGGCATACCATTTGGAATTCAGTTGCTCAAACTGTCAATGGTCGGACTCGTTCCTTTCGGCACGGAAGTTAAACCGATAGAACACTCAAACGGATGTATTTCCACCGTAATGAATATTATCTGGCTGATTCTCGGAGGAATATGGATAGCCCTCACTCACCTGGCATTAGGCTTCCTTTTTACCATTACCATCATCGGCATCCCCTTCGGCATGCAGCACTTTAAACTTGCCGGGCTGGCACTTACACCCTTTGGAAAAGGAATAAGTTAGCTGGCTTAATTTTTATCTCAACAAAACCATTTTTTTCACCTCCGAAAAATTGGCGGTTTCAATTCTGTAAAAATAGACGCCGCTTGGATGACTTGAGCCATCCCAATACACCTGATATGAACCTTTTGACATAATTTCATTATAAATCAAATTTTCAATTCGTTCACCCAACAGGTTAAAAATTTCTATTGTTACTTCGGAAGGGTCGGGCAGAAAAAAACTAATTGTGGTAACGGGATTGAAGGGATTGGGGTAATTTTGAGAAAGAAAGTATGTTTGCGCAACAGGTTCATCATCCCCGACAGAAAGGACCGGATTATGGTTATCTTTGAAAATATAGACTCCATACTCATTGGCAGAATAGGTGATCAGAGAATCTCCGACATAAATACCGCCCGCTGTAGCCGGCAAAGAAAATTCTTCCAGAAGTATCGGGTTTTCCCTCTCGGTAATATCAATTTTTTTCAAACCATTAAAGGATGTATACAGATAGTTATCCTCTCTCACAAGACAAGTCCCACCCAGTCCCCCAACCGCTTTTATATGTATGGGATTATGAGTATCTGAGTTATTATATACATATAATATTCCCCCCGCGGCCCCGTTAGTTGTGGAAATATAAAGATAATTATCCAACTCCGCAACACCTTGTTTATTCATATAGTTATCACCCATCACCTTGATAATTTCAGGATTATATGGGTTACTAACATCCACAATCACTACTCCGTCAACACCACATACCAAATACAATATATCATCCTTGAGGTATATATTGATTTTATCAGAGTCAACAAAGACAGAACTTAAAAACACCGGGTTTTCAGGAATGTTGATATCAAAAATTGAAAGATGTTGATAACCGGATACATATAGCCGTGTACTATCCACCAATAATGTTTCCGACGTACATTCCAAAACTCCATGGGTTGTTACTGAATTATTTTCCGCGGAGTATTCAAGGATATGTATATTCAGAACTCCTGATCCCATAACGAAAAATAAGGGGAAAAAAGGGATTGTTCGCAAAATAAAAATGCGGTAAATTAAGGGATGCAATTACAATTACCGATATACCCGGAAGAAACAAAACTAATATCCCAAAGCGTAGGAGTCTACGAGAAAGAAGGACTGGTTCAATATATAGTAAACGGATTGCCAGTCTATGCACATTCAAAGGAAGATTTGAACTCATTCAGGTTTATAACGAGCAATTTCATAAGCCATGGATTATGCAGAAAAGTAGATGTGGAAAGATGCTTTGGAGTAAGCGAAGACAGCGTATCGCGATATTGCAAAAAATATGAAAAAGAAGGAGCACAGGGCTTTTTCGGAGAAGATACAAGAAAAGGCAGAGCCCATAAGATCTTCGGAGAACGGAAAGAGAGAATACAGAAAAAGCTTGATAAGAATCAGAGTATAAACAGTATCGCCAAAGAAGAAGGGGTCAGGGAATCGGCGATACGATATCAGATAAAACAGGGAAATCTTAAAAAAAAGAGAAGTTAGCCGAGGAACAGGCCGAAGGGAGCACACAGTTAGAAAGAGATACCGAAGACATCCAGGCTCCATTGGGCATAGCCACAACCCGCTACGAGGAACGTGTTCTTGCAAGCATAGGTCAAAGAGGACATGCTAAAGCAGAGTTCAAAAATAGTCAATCAATAGGCCATGGCGGAGTTTTATTTGCAATACCAGCGTTAATATCTCAAGGACTGCAAAAATTCAAAGAGCTTTATAAACTCCCGAAGAACCATTATTATGGTCTCGAATCATGCATATTAACTCTGATGATAATGGCTTTATTAAGAATAAAGAACCCGGAACAGTTAAAAAAATGTAAACCGGGAGAGCTGGGAAGAATAATAGGGCTTGACAGAATACCGGAGGTAAGATGCCTGCGTGAAAAGATATTTTTGGTAAGTCACCAAAATCAGTCAGTAAAGCTCAATAGTAATCTGATGGATTGGTGGTACCAAAATGACCAGATCGATCAGGAGAACATAGCCTTTATTTATATAGACGGACACGTTCGAATATACTTCGGTAAAAAGGCTAATCTACCTGCCAAATATATATCAAGACAGAAACTTTGTTTAAGCGCGACAAGTGAATACTGGGTAAATGACGCCGAAGGCCTGCCGATAATGATGGTAATAGGAGAACTGACAGAAAAGCTTCAGACAGTAATAGAAAAAAGTATTATACCACAATTGCTGGAAAACGGGCTGATAAAAAGCAATTGGACCGAAAAAGAAAAACCTCAATGTTGCTTTGTATTTGACCGGGAAGCATATGACACATCTTTCTTTGAAAGGTTATGGAACAATTACAGAATAGCTATCATAACATATCGCAAAAATGTAAGGGATAATTGGGATGTTCAGGAGTTTAAGAGCTATAAAGTAAAAGTACTTAACAATATTGTTGACATGCAGCTTTGCGAGAAAACAACTACTATCATGAAGAACAAATATCGTGAGATAAGAAGACTCAGTAAACAGGGGAATCATCAGACTTCCATTATTTCAACCCATCCAACTCTTGAAATGACTTCTGTGGCCGGGAGAATGTTCGGACGATGGTCTCAGGAAAATTTCTTCAAATATATGATTCAGGATTATGATTTTGACAAAATGATTCAATATGGTACAGAAATAGTAGATCAGGATGCCAGCGTGGTTAATCCTGATTACAGAAAAATCTCTTACAGGATTAAGAAACTCAGGGAGAAAATAAATCGTCTTGAAGCAAAGTTCTACCCCTTATTCGAAAAGGTAATCGATAATACTATTGATACAATTCCTGCTATCAGCGACAAACAAATGGAATATAAAACTATAATAGATAAACTTAAACAAGAGGAAATTAAACTTCAGGAGCAGAGAAAACTTATTCGATCAAGAATCAAGATTAAAGATATGCCCGATAATAACAAGTATAACAAACTGAAAACCGAGAGTAAAATATTTATGAATATTATCAAAATGATTTGTTACAGAGCTGAAACTTCTCTTGCTGTACTGATCTCTCCTTACCTTTCCAGAGCAGATGATGAAAAGAGAATGGTCATTAAACAAATCCTTTTTAATAATGCTGATTTGATTCCTGATTACCAGAAAAACACTCTGACTGTCAGATTACATTCTCTTTCAGCTCCTCGTTTCAATCAGGCAGCTAATGAACTTGCCAGCTTACTTAATGATACTCAGACTACTTTTCCCGGCACTAATCTCCGAATGATTTTTGAATCTTCCGCGGTTTCATTTTGCGAGGAGTAAGGAGTTCTGATATTAGAACCGGTTCCGGCATAATATATATTTTTTGAATGATCTAAATAGCTAAAGTGTTCATCAAGATCAAAGAAAGCTTTTTCCGTAGGGAAGTTGTCGTCGCCAACATGACAAAATTGAATGCCATATTGATTATCACAGAAAATTAAAAGATCATCATTCATCATAGATTTTCTTGCACCAATACAACCAGCGAAGTTTTTTATTTCAGTTAAATTCCCGGTTGCCTGGTTAAATTTATGTATATCAAGTCCCCTGGTTCCACTCACGGAATATAGTACTGTATCTTTTATGACTGATTCAGCATATATTGGCTCACTGATCAATGATTTAAGTATCAGATTACCCGGGCTTTCAATACTAAATACATATTTGGCAGGTTCTCCGTCAATAATAGCAAAATCATTAAATAAATAAATACTTCGGGGTGAAGCGAGATAACCATAGTTTTGAGTATGTAACAATTGGGGTTCTTCCGGATTTGATATATCATAGCTCATAATTCCATGTAAAGTTGCCGCGAAATAAAGATTTGTTGAATTCAGAGCAACGTCTCTTATCCAGACAGTTGTACCACAAAACTCTATTGGTTCAAAACTTGTTATGTACACCGGATTATACGGATCGGCAATGGAAAAAATATAAGCCTTATAGTAACTATGAGCAACGAGAATTGAATCAGAAACAGCAATATTTATTAAGTCGGGCAACATGGTATAATTTGAAATTTGTGTGATTTCGTCATATTCCGGACTTATTTTTAAGACAGCGACCCCAACGCTCCTTGATATATAAATATATTGTTCATGATGACACATGCCCGTTATAGTATAGGGAGAAAAGTACGACACTTTTAGTACAGGCTCCAGAGAATCACTTATATCATATATTTTTATTGTATCCGGACAAACACACAAAAGATGTGAATCGCTGATTTCCAACTCAATAGGATGACAGGAATAATTATCCTTAAAATAATTAATAAGTTTCGGGGAATATGGTTCCTCTAAACTATAAAATAAAATGTCACCTTTAACAACCATTACTAAAAGATCATCTTCCATCGCGATTTCAGACATATCTGACGGCACAAAGCTAATCAGTTCCAATGAATTATTATCCTGGGCATCCAATAAAAACGGGACTAATAATAACAAAAACAACAGATACGACCTCATTTAATTCTCCCCAATTTTTTTATGGCGACACTATTTCATTTATTTAATATAATATAATACTTTTTAACCTCTTATACTTTACTTTCTGCTTCTTGATTTTAATTTACAAAATTCCCCGGCAAGAGTAAATAATTAAATTCATAAAACGCCCTATGTAAAAATTTGACACAAATAAATATGAGATAACTTTTTGTGGAATTTAAATACTATACCCGTTAGGAGATTCCTGCCTGGCTTTTGACTCAGGAGAGGAGACAGGCGGGATGATATTATCTGGCTGATTCTCGGTGGAATATGGATAGCCCTCACTCACCTGGCATTAGGCTTCCTTTTTACCATTACCATCATCGGCATCCCCTTCGGCATGCAGCACTTTAAACTTGCCGGGCTGGCACTTACACCATTTGGAAAAGGGATAGGATAAAGTCATGGAAATCAGACCAATAAAAACCGAAAAAGATTAAGAAGCCGCACTCGCGGAAATAGAAAATCTTATGGACGCCGCACCCGGTTCGCCGGAGGGGGACCGTTTGGAACTTCCATCTATACTCGCGGAAGATTATGAAAAGAAATTTTTTCCTGTAGAAACTCCCGATCCGGTAGAGGCAATACTGCATGAAATAGAGAGCCGGGATATTTCAAAAAAAGATTTGGTAAAATATATCGGCAGCCGGGCCCGGGTTCCGGAAGTTCTTAACCGCAAACGTCCACTGTCATTAAAAATGATAAGAAAACTTAACGTTGGCCCGGGAATATCCGCCGACATACGGGTAAGGGAATATTCACTGGCGAATAATTCCTAAAACCATTCGGACATGCGTGGTTTATTTTCCATGGCGCAAAGTCTTGATCGAATCTAAATCTGCAGGACATTATATATTAATCACAAGAATATTGATTCTTCCTGCAACAAATCATTTCCTCATCTCCTAATTCCTTCTATTATAACAAGTTACAAAGAATTTGTTTTTTGTTTTTTTTTATAGGAAATAACCTTTCCATGAATTATATTAGCTTCACTTTTTTCAGTACTCTTATTGATAATATCATATCCGCTCTGGAAAAAGTAATATTGATAATTTACCGGAAATCAAAACTAAATTCGGAGCGTTTATGATACTGATAATTGACAACCAGAGCAGTTTTATAAAAAAATTCAAACGGCAGTACCTCGCCGAACAGGATTTTGATTATATATTTTTTGATCATAATCAGCCGATAACCCTTTCGGCAAAAACAGTAGTAAAAGGGATTATACTTTCCGGCGGAAGGGGCAATCCTTATGAACCTTTGAATCTCACCGCTAATTTTGTGGCTATGATGAATTTTGATGTGCCGGTTATTGGTTTTTGCCTGGGTCATGAAATAATTGCTGTCGCCAACCGGGGAAGGATAAAAAAACTTTCAGAATATCGGAATAAAAAAGAAACTGTCACCATTACAAAACCAGATGATCCGATTTTTAATGGTTTGAATAAAACCGGGGTGCAATTGGTTAAAAGGCATAGTTTCCATGTTTCTGAAACTCCGGGCAACTTTATCTCACTGGCTGAATCGGAAGTTAGCCCCAATGAAATAATAAAACACAGGGGAAAACCGATTTATGGTTTCCAGTCCCACCCCGAAGTATCAGGACCCGACGGGATGCTGATGGTTGAAAACTTCCTGAAAATGTGTGGTGTAATAAATGAACAGGAGAATATTGCCGCATGAAGGTAGCATTAATTTATAATAAAGATATATCAGGTGTAATAAATCAATTCGGAATGCAGAACAAGGAATTTTATTCTGAGGAAACTGTAAACCGTGTGGCGGCATGCATAGAAAAAGCGGGACATAATATCGCGATATTTGACGGCAATATGTATATCATTGACCGGCTCCAGAATTTCATGCCCCGCGTAATGGAAGGGGAAAAAATGGGAATGGTCTTTAATATGGCCTATGGCATCCAGGGAGAAAGCCGCTATACCCATATCCCGTCAATGCTCGAAATGCTCGGGCTTCCTTATGTCGGATCAAGTCCTGCCGGGCACGCGCTGGCTCTCGATAAAGTGATGACAAAAATTATCTGGCAGAATCATAAACTCCCAACGCCCGATTTTTGGGTATTTAACTCAGGCAATGATGATTTTTCTGAAGTTCGTTATCCTGTTATTGTCAAGCCAAAAATGGAAAGTGTTTCATTCGGGCTGAAGGTAGTTTATGAAGAGAAAGGATTAAAAGAGGCGGTTGAGTTTATAGTAAATGAATTCCAGCAGCAGGCCCTTGCCGAACAGTTTATCAGGGGAAAGGAATTTTGCGTTGGTTTGATCGGGAATAATCCTGTCGAAACATTTCCTGTGCTTGAAATAGATCTCGAAGGCGATCCCGACGGGATACAGACAGTTGATAACAAAAAGGGGAATCCGCGAGAAAAGATATGTCCTGCCAATATCTCCAATGAACTCGCCGGGAAAATGACAAAATTCAGCATAGAGGCTTTCAGAGCTCTGAATCTGAGAGATTTCTCACGTGTTGATCTGCGTGTTGATGAGAATGAAAATATATACCTTCTCGAAATTAACTCTATGGCAAGCCTCGGACCAACCGGATCATATAACATCGCGGCAAGAGCGGCAGGTTATGATTTCTGCTCACTTGTAAATAAAATGCTCGATGTTGCCGCTATTCGTTATTTCTCCACTTCCAACGGTTCCTCCTCAAAAGAAAGCGCTAAAAAAATATCGGTTCAGAGTAAACTTCGCACTTTCCTAAGATCACGTCAGGATAATACCGAAAACTTCCTGAAAAGGATTGTAAATTTTAATTCGCACGTAAGGAATATCGAAGGCATCAACCTGCTTTCAGGTTATATAAAAAGTGAACTTGCCCAGTTGGGATTCACATCTGAAATATATCCGCAGCTTGAAGTTGGCAACCAATACTACTTTTCAAACACACACTCCGAATCACTCGATTATTTTATTGTTCTCGCGACCGATAATGTTGTAAAATTACAGGAACATGAAAATTTTGGAGCCTCCGAACAAAAACTTTTCGGAACCGGAATATGGGAAAAGAAGGGAGGAATAGCGATATTACTTTCCGCTCTTCAGGCGCTTCGTTTTATTAAAACACTTAAAAAATTAAAAATCGGTATTTTCCTGGCAACAGACAGCGCCACCGGAGGGAAATATTCACGAAGTATAATCAGTTCTAAAGCCGGCAGCAGTAAAATTGTTCTCGGAATGACCGGGGGCAACCTTGAAGGGGGAATAATTACCTCCCGAAGCGGTTCGGCATCCTATTCTTACGCTCTCAAACTTACCGATCATTCCGATTCTGCTAACGTAGCTCTGGCCGCGCAGGTATTTAACAAAACTCTCGCCGCTATTGTCGGCTCCTCAACCAACGATCCCGAAGATGTTATCGCTCCTTATGAAGTTGAATTCAAATCCAATATCTTTAAAGTTTTCGCCTACGGGTCAGCTCTCATAAGCATCAGGTTTAATTCACCCGACAAATTTCCGGGGATAGATGAAAAAATCCGCAAATTTACCGCTCTGAAAAAGAATGAGAAAAAAATCCTCCAGTCACATCTGGAAGGGGGACTTAAAAGACCTCCCCTCACAGAAAATGAAAACAGCGGAAATTTATTCGAAAATATCAGACAGATCGCCGATTTAATCGATATCAGGGTTTCAAAGGAACACCGGTGGAGCTCTTCAGCTTTATATGATATCAATCCCCAGGCCACGATGGCAGATGGCATGGGCCCGGTAGGAGCTTTCGATAACAACACCGAATTTATCCTCCGCCACAGCCTTATCGACCGCGCGCTGCTTCTGACAATGCTGCTTAAGGATGGAGTGAGATAACCCATTAACAGTATTTTGTAATAAAAACAGCCGGAATTGCAGCATATACCATAGACTGGCAAGCCAGAAGTGAAAAGTGGAGAGTGGAGAGTGAAGAGATAAGAATCAGCAATTTTTCTTTAAGATAACTTCAAAATCCCAAAAAAGTCCCGTCAGGGATTCTCCGCGGCGAACAGGCAGACAGAATTCCCCGGTAAATTGATGGTCAAATAAAATTTTGCCATTTTGCGTAGAATTTGACTCCTTACGAAATAATCTAAAAATTAGGAATAGCGAACCAGGAATGTGGCCTAATAACAGTCATATAGTATTGTTTGGACAATGATTTGGGACATTAATTAAAATGCTACCCTGCCCTCACAAATTCTCATATTATTGTGAAAATCGTTTCGAATATTTTGTTTATTTCGTTTATTTCGTTTATCTTTGTACTCAACTAAAATAATGATGAAAAATGCAAATTGTTAAAAATATATCGCGACCTACAAAAGAAGAACAGATTACTGCCCGGAAATCTTACGATGCACTGGCCTCTTATCTCGAAGAATTAAATGACAATAACCCTGAGATCGAGATTGAAGAAACGAAAGGTAAAATTAGAATACCATTATACGCGTTAAAATTACTGGCGAAAATCCTGAAAGAAACAAGCCATGGACACCCACTCTCTATTGTGCCTGTTGCTACAGAATTGACAACTCAGGCAGCTGCTGAAATTCTGGGGTGTTCAAGGCCACATATTGTTAAGCTTCTTGAATCCGGTATGATAAAATTTACTAAAGTGGGTAAACATCGCCGAATAAGATATGAGGATCTTTTAAACTACAAGATGGAAATGAAAAAGCAACAGGAGAGACTGATTAACGAAATAATAAGTTCTGACGAAGAATCAGGCTTGTATGATTCATAGTGTGAAATTTACCTGCGTTTTAGACACAAACGTTATTTGACCTGAGTGCGATGTAAGACTTTCTGCATAACATTGTGCAGACTCAAGATTAGATTCCTGTCTTGCCAACAAAAAAACAGTTATCAAACTGGAATGACATAACTTTGGAACAAGAAAAGTAAATAAGTGTTATTCCCGCGCAGACAGGAATCTTAATTTGATTACTATTAAAATGTTTCCTTTTTCTGCTTCCTTGAATCGAACTGACCTTATTAATCCTTTTTCGGTAATAGCCTAAGCTGGCAAAGCCAGAACCAAAAAGAAATTCAAAAAAAAACGTTCTCGTTCTCGTAATCCTCCTCGTACCCGGCTTTTTTTTTATGGCGAATTTTTCGAGTACGATAACGAGTACCGCTTCGCTGAGTACGAGTACGACTATTTAAATCAATTTACTCAATTCAATATTCTGCCATAAAAAGCAAGAATATTGTTGTTAAGTCGCCTAATTTTTCCCCAAACAGAGCTTGAGGAAAACACTCTTTCGGGGAAAACTATTTATTCAATAAGAAGTTAACTCTACGCAAATTGGTAAGAAATTTATCAACAAGTATAAGGTTTTATTGCCAGGTATAAGTTTCGTAGTTACTCGAGGTGTATCCTCCCCCGTCAATGAAGAAGAGCGCTTCATTGCCACCCCCTCCGGCGGGGGACATTCTGATTACTTGAATTTGTCGATAAATATCCCCCTTCGCCCCATAGGGATGCCTGTGGCAGAGGGGGTGGATTCAAAGTGTTTTTCTTTGAAGACGGGGGAGGACTATCCTTGAGCTAACCGATAACTTTTCTTTTTCTGACTCTATCAGCTTATGGATTTAGAATTGCGGCCTGTCCATCGGCAACATATTAATAGCGGGCTTTTTGACAAATTTTGCTCCTTGGATTATCCTCAACATGTTGGCGTTAGTGTATTAGTAAGAGCCTAATTTTTCCCCAGGCAAAGCCTGAGGAAAACGCCTTAAAGGGAAAAAGTACCCTGGCAAAACGGGGGTTAATATATTCAATAAGAAATTAAATTCTACGAAAATTGGTAAGAAATTTATCAGCAAGTAGAAAGTTTTATTACCAGGTATAAGTTTCGTAGTTACTTGAGGTGTGTCCTCCCCCGTCAATGAAGAAAGGCGCTTCATTGCCACCCCCTCCGGCGGGGGATATTTTGATTGCTCGGGATTATCGATAAATATCCCCCTTTGGAGGGGGTGGATTCAAAGTGTTTTTCTTTGAAGACGGGGGAGGACTATCCTTGAGCTAACCGATAACTTTTCTTTTTCTGACTCCATCAGCTTATGGATTTGGAATCGCGGCCTGACTATCGGCAACATGTTATTAGCAGGCTTTTTTGACAAATTTTGCTCCCCGGATTATCCTCAACATGTTGGCGTTAGTGTAGTGATAAGAGCCTAGTTTTTCCCCAGGCAGAGCCCGAGGAAAACGCCCCAAAGGGGAAAAGTTCCCTGGCAAAACGGGAGGAGATTTATTCAATAAGAAGTTAAACTCTACGCAAATTGGTAAGAGATTAATCAACAAGTAGAAAGTTTAATGCCAGGTAAAAGTTTTGTGATTACTCGAGGTGAATCCTCCCCCGACCTCCGGCAAAAGACGACCGGAGGCCACCCCCTCCAAAGGGGGACATCGTGTCTTTTATCCCCCTTTGGAGGGAGTGGATTCAAAGTGTTTTTTTTTGAAGACGGGGGAGGACTATCCCCGGGCTAACCGATAACTTTTCTTTTTCTGACTCCATCATCTTATGGATTTAAAATCGTGGCCAGTCTATCGGCAACATGTTATTTGCGGGCTTTTTGACAAATTTTGCTCTCCGGATTATCCTCAACATGTTGGCGTTAGTGTGGTGATAAGAGCCTAATTAATGTAGTTCGCCTCTTAAGAAGAATCCACCGTTTAACGAATACGATATTCTGGATATCTTTAGAAATAATGGATTAAAAGAAACCGCCAATTATATTCACAGCTAATTTTTCTATTCTTGGCTCCGGTCTGTCGTTTTCATCAGGCACCGGAAGTCCCTGCTTAATTAAGGCTTCAATATGACAACGGATGGCATCTTTCGCCATACTTATGGCGTCATCAAGTGAATCGCCTTCTGTAATTAGTCCCTCCAGCGCGGGAACATGGACAGTATATCCACTTTCTTCAGACGGTTCAAAAATCGCGGTGTATTTTAATTCTGACATTTCTTTATCCCTTTCAGGTAATTTATTCTTAGAAAAACAGGAATATTCTTTGTAAGCGGTATTTACCAGGATTCCTTTATTAATATAATTTTACAAAATTTATTATTGGAAGTCAATCGCACATTATCAAGTAATTGAGACCTCTATCGCGAATCACTTTATACCCGGTATTTTATATTAAGGACTTATAATATGCCGGATTCCCTCCCAAAAATCCGGCATAAAAATTAAGATCATTTCAAAAGAATCATCTTCCTTGACTCTGAATAGCCCTCAGTTTCGAGTTTATAATAATATATACCCGAGCTGAGAAAACCGGCATTAAAAATCACCGCGTGATTTCCCGCCCCTAATTCTCCATTTATCAGATCAGAAACTTTTTCACCCAGCATATTATAAACAGTTAATTTTACCTTTGACTGGGATGGTAAAGAAAAGCTGATACTCGTTTCCGGATTAAAAGGATTAGGATAATTCTGCTTTAGCTGAACCGAATTAGGAATAAGATCATTTGAGTCATTCTCTTCATCAGCGCCCAGTAATATTCCCTGCTCCGGTGTTGGAAGCTGAACTGTTGTATAGATGTTAAAGTCACCGGCTTTGATTGGCAAAGTCATATTCACATCGGTGACATTTATACTTTGCCCGGTAAAATAATCATACCAGGTTCCGGTATTCTGGAATGAAGCGGTAACATCCCTTGTGACCACATCAAAATTACCCAGCACGGTCACATTCATATCGGCATGATTCAGATGTATCTTTTTCACGGCGTCATAAAGATCGACAGAATAATCGGATGTATTAAAAGCCGGGATATCTCTTTTAAGTTTTACCAGGTAGCTGTATACTTTGTAAAGCCTTTTTCTTTCAGCGTTAAAGTAAAATTCATCACTCCAGACGAATGGTTTCAGCCCCAGTCTCCCATTGTGATCAATCGAATAATCATAACCAAGCTCACCGAACATCCAGACCATCTTCGGGCCGGGTATCGAAAAGAAAAAGGCCGCGGCGAGGTCCATCCTTCCCAGCGCTGTTTGTTCTTCCTGAATCTGGTAGTTGCCCGAACCGTTCCCGTAAAGATCACATTTGACCATCAGCCTCTCTTCATCATGGCTTTCCATATAGCCAATAATTCCGGGGGCTGAATATGACTGGTGAATCCAGCTTATCCTGCCAAGGTCCGATTTACCATTCTCGTGCCACCCCATTACAGCTTCCTGGTAATTATATTTTCCTTCGCCCCACACCATGGCGCCATGACTGACCAGCGCTTTCTTTTCATTGGTATCAGTCCAGTGTTCGAGTATAACGTAAAAAGAGGGATCAATATTCCATACCTCATCAGCCATCCTTTTAAGAAGATCGATTCTGGTCTGATCATACCCGCCCGAACTGGTTGTCTGTGTGAAACCGCCGGTGAAGTCATACCGGATACCATCAATGCGGTATTCAGTTACCCAGTATTCATTTATTCGATCAACAAATTTTTGTGTCTGCATACTCGTATGGTTAAAATCATATCCCCAGCCGGCGTCAGTATGGGGCGCGGTAACATTGTACCAGGGATTTTCCGGAGAAGGGTTTCCATTCTCAAAATACATTCTCACCAGCGGAGACTGCCCGTAACTATGATTTAGCACCATATCCATAATTACAGCAATATCACGCTTATGGCATTCATCAATAAATTTCTTGTACATTTCACGGGTTCCGTAATATTTATCCAGCGCGAAATAAAATGAAGGATTATAACCCCAACTGTCATTTCCCTCAAATTCGCTGTTTGGCATCAACTCAATCGCGTTTACACCAAGATTCGCCAGGTAATCGAGTGTGTCGGTGAGAGTCTGGTAATTAAAAGATTCCACAAAATTTCTAAGCCACATTTCATAAATGATAAGGTTGCTTTTATCCGGTTTGTTATAATCTACCGCCTCCCACTGGTATTCCGAGCGGGCGGTCTGCAAAACTGCAGCAATCTCTTCCGATTTCCCATCAGGATATGCCGGTATATCGGGATAATTTGAAGCGGGAATATACTGGTCATTCCAGGGATCGAGAACAATTTCCGTATAAGGATCCGCTATTCTTAAATCACCATCTATAAGGTACTGAAACGCGTATTCTTCCTGAGGGGTAAGTCCGCTCAGAGTCAGCCAGAAATATTCCCCATCTGAAGTTGTGTTCATCTGATACTCCGGTTCAAGATACCAGTCATTAAAATCCCCGATAACATAAATATCTTTTTTACCGGGGGCATAAATTACCAGTGTCGCTGTGGAATTATCCTCATAATTAATTCCTTCTCTCACTCCCCCTGGTAACGCCGCCACATCTGGGGCGCCCGATATATAAAGGTAAAATGAGCTGGTGTCACTCTGGGATGATGTGGAATTGGCAATCAGGAAAAGCTCATGCATGCCATCACTATAATTAGCCGCCGGCAGACTAAACTGGAGCGGACTGATGTTCGATGAAACTATAAGCTGATCATCAAGATATAAATTCAGATCGGCAAGTGTTACACCCAGCTCGGCGGCTGTCGCTTCAATTTCAAGTGTTTCATCCGAGGTAAGGAAAACGGGGAAATATTGGTTCAGTCCGTTATCCGGCAAAGTTGATAGGTCCGGGCTTGAGAATACCGCGGTTACTCCCGGCTGATAAACCGGTACAAATATATCCCCCTCATCCGCTGTTTTTCCCACAAGCGATCCATCTTCACTCCTGAATACAAAAGCAAGCATTTTTATATATTCACCCGGCTCAAGACTCTTTCCTTCGGAGGTAAGATAAAAATCGATAATTGACGGGCTTACGTTCAGCATGTATTGATTCTGCCCTGTTCGGCCAAGCTTCAGTTTCGCGAGGTTATGACCCCAATCATTCTGTATTCCATAGCGCCACGCCCCCGGGTTGCCCGGTGATGGAGCGCTGAGATTTGTTATCAAACCTGTATGAGCGTAAACATCCCCGGTGTAATTCAGGAGCCCCTGGTTCCCTTCATCAGCATGAAATGTTATCGCGATGCCATCTGTCTGGAGAGCAAATTCAGGAGTATACGTAACCACCTGCGCGTTAACTGAAACAAAGAGAAAAACAATAAATATTGTAAAATTTCTAAACATGGTCTGCCTTATATTTGGTTAAACTTACTACTCGTAAAAGAGGATAAATATTTAAATATTTCGATATACACCCGGTATAGTTCTATCATCCTGAATATTTAACAATGCTGCTAAAGTGCAAAAATTGTACCGCTTGTAGTCTATTGTTAAATTTTAGCCATTGAATACTCCGTAAGCAGTGAAATTCTACGCAAAATGGCAAAATTTTATCGTACTCATGGAACAGGTACTCGTAATCGTTCTCGTTCTCGAATAACCCGGGTGTTTTGAAAAGACGAGTACGAGTACGATTCCTTCTTCGGATTTATTTTGTCTCTGGCTCTGCCAGTTTATGATATCAGAACAAAAAAGCTGTAAACTCCACCCAAAATTCATATTAATGATAAAAAATTATTTATCATTTTGATAAGAATATTCATTTAATCAAAAATGATGGGACATTGTCATAATTGATTATAATTTCTAAAGAGGGGGATTGTTATTACTAGAAAGTAATATTTCTTGTTTTTTTATACATAGAATATTATTTTATATGTAAGATTAAATTTTCCGATTCACATTTTTTTATCTGCGTCGGGCACAAATTACTGAATCAAATGTGAATTAAAAACAAACTATAATTTTGTCTCACAAATAATAAACATAGATTCAGTTAATTTAATTACGTTACATTCGTTCATTACTTCTTGATTAAGTGCTGTAGCGAGCTATGAAATAAGTACTATTTATTTCTAGTGTAGTATCCCGTTGATAGATAAACTATATTTTCGTATATTTGATAATGCGAAAATCAAAAATAATAAAACTGACAGAACAAGAAATACAAGAATTACTGGTTATAAGTCGATCTCAAAAAGCTGAAAACAGGTATGTACTGAGAGCCAAAATAATACTTATGTCCTCAGAAGGTAAAACACTGGATTATATAACCCAAACCCTAAACTGTAGCAGGGCGACAGCCGCAAAATGGCGTAAAAGATTTCACAAGCTTCGGATCTCCGGCTTAAAAGACAGCCAAAGACCAGGCCGTGAAACAATATATACCCCCGAAGAAAAGGCAGAAGTAATAAGGCTGTCATGTGCAAAACCGGAAGGGGGGTATACACGCTGGTCCCAACAAAGGATTGCCGAAAAAACAGGGATCAGTAAATCACATGTAAACCGAATTCTGAACGAGGCGACATTAAAACCGCATAAAATAGATCAATGGTGTGGGAAAAGCACCGATCCGGAATTTGAAGTGAAAATGGTTGATGTAATCGGCCTATACATGAATCCCCCGGAAAATGCTTTGATCCTCTCTGTCGATGAAAAGACACAAATACAGACGCTTGACAGAACACAGCCTGAATTGCCAATGATTCCGGGGAAGCCCAAAAGACAAACGAATACATATAAAAGGAATGGAACTGTTTCTCTAATAGCCTCATTGGCAGTCCATACAGGAGAGATTGTCGCGTCAACAATTGATAGAAATACCTCAGATAACTTCTTGAAGTTCTTAAAAAAGCTGGATAGAAAATACAGGAACAAACATTTGCATATCATTTTAGATAATCTAATCATACATAAAAATGATAAGATAAAAGAGTGGTTGAAGCATAAGAGGAAATTTACGTTTCACTTTACCCCAACATATTCATCGTGGCTAAATATGATAGAAATCTGGTTTGGAATACTTACGAAGGATGTTCTGGTCGGGGGGATTTGGGAATCTAAAAAGCAATTGATTGATCAATTGATGGAATATATAAAAACATATAATAGAACAAGAGCAAAGCCATTTGAATGGACTTATACTGGCAAACCCTTAAAAGCATAATGGTACGCTTTCTAACGGGATGCTACACTAGTCAACAACATAATTTTTTTTGGCCATTTTCTTACATTCTTTGAAATAGTAATTGCAAAAGAAAAATCAAATCACGATATGATTATTCTTGAGTATAAATTAAGACATTGTGAATTTTGTTTCTTAAGAAATTGAATAGTTATCAATCAAACTGAAATAGTGATCAATTATGATTATCGAATCAACATTAGTAATTTCATTTGCGTCATGGTTAGGCAGTAAAATTGCCGATAAAGGTTTCGAAGAAATCTATTCTAAACTGACAAAGAACGATAAGTTCGATAAGTTATTTTTAAAGTGTGTAAATCGAACGGCGGATAAGTTTGAGGAAAAGTATCCAGATATTCTCGGTAATTCAATCAGTTATTTTTTTACACAAGAAGAGGTATTCGATGAACTTTGTAAACTGCTGTTTATAAATCAAAAGATTGATATTGAAGTAATATCTGAGGCATTTTACGAAGCAGCCTTACCAAATGATTTTATTTTTAATTTTATAACTGAGTTAAAAAGTGATTTATCATCTCAACCAGAATTCCAAGAACTTCTTGCAAATAAAGAATTGTTTATTGCGGTAAAAGGAATTTCAAAAGACATCAAAGAGCTTTCAACAAATTCAAGTTTAACCCTTGAAGAGATAAAAAAAATAAAGGCTGTTCTTGAAAAAAGGTTTAAAAGTAAATTTAGTCTCGAAAGTTTTTTGACTTTGTACATGAAAAACATAGTGAATAATCTCGGATCAATAAATTTTATTGGCTTAGGTATTGATCCATCCATTAAAAAGGGAAAGAGAAAAGAAATTGATAGCTTATTCGTCAAACCATTATTTAGAATAAATAGTAAACGACATCTGGAAAGTGAACAAAACAAAAAAATACCCTACCATACAGAAATTGATGAACAAGGGGAAAAAACGATTATTCTGTATGAGCATCTTTTTGACAGGCCTTATAATTTTGTGATTCTCGGTAAACCAGGAGCTGGGAAATCATTATTAATCAGATCAATTATTTGCAATATTGCAAAAAAGAAAAAGAATCACTTCTTTAATAAACGTATTACCACATACATACCATTTAGGATAGAATTGAAGAATTATTTAGCATTAAAAAAAAGGAATGGAGGAAATATATTAAAGTATTTAACCTATTCCCTTGAAGAAGAGTATTCTGTTCCAAGTATACTAGAAGAAAATTTGGCGCAAGTGTTCAAAATGGAAAAAGTAATCATTTTTTTTGATGGACTTGACGAAATCTTTAATGTATCAGATAAAATTAGTGTCAAAAATGACATTCAGAATTTCCATAATCTTTTTCCCAAAGTTAGGTCTATTACTACATCAAGGTTCATTGGATACAGCGAAGTCAAGTTTGATGAAGAATGTTTTTGCGAGCTAAATATTTTGTCATTCCAAAAAGATCAAATTGAAAATTATGTTAAAAAATGGTTTTGCTTAGAAGAGGAGGATCAGAATATAAGAAATGCTGAGGTATCAGATTTCCTTTTAAAAAAGGATAAAATTGACAAAGAACTTATTTCTAATCCATTATTACTATCATTAATTGTAATATTATATAGAAATAATCTGAGAATTCCTGAATCAAAGCTAGAAATTTATCAAAGCTGTACGAACACATTGGTGGATAAATGGGATGCCGCAAAAAATCTCGAAATTAAGTTAGACAAACCAATATTACAAAAAAAAGAACCTATACTTGCCGATTTAGCATTTTGGCAATATGAAAAGCTTAGCACGAAAACACCAGCAATAACATATCGCAATGTAAAAAACGAAATAGCCAAATCTCTTATTAGAAAAAAAGTTGCTGATGAGTTTAACAGCGAACAATTAGCTGAATCATTTTTAAATTACGCTCTCAAAAGATCGATCTATTTTGAAAATAATTTTACTCATAAAACTTTTCTTGAATATTATACTGCGTACTGGATATATTCAAATATTGAAAAAAAACATAATATTAGCAAACGAAATCAACTATTAACGAAGTATATATCAAATCCATTCTGGTATATTGTTTTAGAACTTCTTCTTAATATGATCGACAAAGATCAGCCAGATACCGAAATCATTGACAACATTTTTAAAAAGCAATTAAAAAACACCCTATCAATTCCTTTTCTAATTTATATCGTACCTAATATTTTCAATATAAGCACTGAACAGAAAATTTTGCTCTATAAAAGTGCAATAGAGTACTTATTACAAACGGATACAATTGATGATAAAAGAAGAGATCTTTTTAATAAAATCGTCAATAATTCTTTGCTACCTGACCAAGAATCATTAATATTTGATGCGATACAATTATCAAATATTACAAATCGAGAATTTAATTTTTACATTTTAATAAATGAAATTGATATTAATCCGCGTTACACTGAGAAAAAGTTTGATTTTTCTAAAATCATACAGTCAAAGAAGTACAATGAAATAGTTAATAAAAATCCATATTTATATCATATAGATAAGTTCTATAATTACAATAAATTGGAGGCAATTCCTTATGTTCAAGAGACATTAAAGTTTTTATCTCTGTTCGGCCCAACTGAAATATTAAAAAAGCAAAGAAGCTATTATGACAATTATCTGATGGCCCCATTTCTAGGATATTTCTTTCACTTTCAGTTTAGGGCAAGTCAAATTGAAAATTTTCAAAATAATATTCAACTATTGATTGATAAGGGATTAACATATCTGATGCTGATTAAATATTTTTGTAGTCACGACGGTTTTTTCGAACCCAGTGTTCCCATAATCAATTACTTTTGTAATAATATTACCAGCCCCGATATTTCTGATGTCGATAAATTACTTGATGCATTAGTAATTAGACAATTCATTTCAAAAAAAAATTATTTTAACAGAAATAAGTTGGTCAACTTAGATTTATTATCTCTGTCTTCAAATTATAAAAGATTATTTCATAAATTAAGTACAACAAATGATATAGAAAAAGTACTTGCGATTATTATTATGGATTTAAAAATACAAGGAGATGAAGTGGACCAGCTTAAGAAGATTTATAAGATTGAAAAATATAATTATCCTTAATTTCAGAATGTATTTTAGGATTCAGAATTTTTAGGAATAAATTTTAAAAATCTTTCTCAAAATTTAAGTATCCATTTAAAAATTAAATCTAATAAAGAACTAAAGAAACAGAATCAAGACTCCATAATTCGTTGTTCTAATAAAAAGTTCACATAGCAGCTCCAATTGAAATCCTCATTGCCCCATGCCGGATTCCCCCCATCAATCCGGCATATTTCAAATCAGGAATTATTTCAGCAACGTCATCTTCTTCGTTTCTGAATATCCATCAGCTTCAAGTTTATAATAATACACTCCGGAAGCAAATCCTGAGGCGTCCCAAGTTACTTCATAATTACCCGGGGCTTTTATTTCATCCACCAGGGTGACTACTTTTTCGCCGAGGTTATTGTATATATTCAGTGTTATCCCCGGAGAGGACAGATTACAAATCTGTCCTACGGAATATTGAATTTTTGTAACAGGATTAAAAGGATTTGGGTAATTCTGCTCAAGTAAAAATCCTTCAGGTATTTCATCATCCTTTACTGAGTTTACTATCGGCGTCCCGACAATATATAACGCGGTTCCCCTGCCCTCTATAACCACTCCGGGCGCAAAATCAACAAATCCACCATATTCATTTATTTCAACTTCACCTAAATCATTCCCTGTAACCAGCTCTTTAACATCATAAAGACCAGCCTCAAGATAAGAGGAATTCATATTCAATGTAACATCTTCAACAGCGGTATCCAGCATATTATGGTGAACAATTACCATGTGATCCGACATGCTCCTGCCATATACAAGCTGATCGCCTGCCGAGGAAGAAGCCACTCTGTAATCACCTCTTCGCAGCGCTATATTTTCATTCCTGAGTTCAATCAGTTTCTGATATACATGCCATAGTGAACTGCTGTCCGCCCGCATAGTGGCGACATTATAATTCTCATAATTGCTGTTGATTGTCCACCAGGGAATACCGGTGGTAAAACCGGCCCTGTGTCCATCATTCCATTGCATCGGAGTCCGGATATTCCTGTGGTCTCCGCTGCCGGTCATCCCTATTTCCTCACCATAATAAATAAAAGGAATACCGGGAAGGGTAAGATAAACCGCGGCGAGTTGTTTCATCAGCTCCATATCGTTGCCGATCTGAGTGAATATCCTGTCCATATCATGATTGGACAAAAAGGGAGCGTACTGTAAATATGGATATGCATTATTCATTTGCAGCATCTGGTTATGAATAAGGTTGCTGTTCGTCCCGCTTACACCATTGATAATTTCCCCCTGAAGTTCAAACTCAAAGCAGAAATCAATTCCGGTCCCGTCAACATATTGCGAAATCGCGCTTGTGGATGACCATACCTCGCCAACCGTCATTGCCTGGGGATCAAGAGTTTTATAATAATTTCTGAAATCCTTTAATATCTGAAACGTCCCCGGCGCGTCCTCAAGAATATTCCCATCTTCAATAAGATATTTGATCGCGTCAAGCCGGAATCCGTCAACCTTCATGGTATCAATCCAGAATTTCGCGATATCAAACATTTCAGCTTTAACACCGGGATTTTCATAATTCAGATCGGGCATGCCGGAAGTAAAAAGACCGTAATAATATGAACCGTTCCTTTCATGCCATACTGTCTGCCCCCAGGGACCGATTTGCCCGGGATTGGTAGAATTCCAGCGGTACCAGTCCCGTTTGTTGTTCGAAGAGCCGGAAGCTGATTCAATAAACCAGGGATGTTCCGAAGAGGAATGGTTCATAACATAATCAATTACCACCCTGATTCCTCTCGCGTGAGCGCTGTCCATAAATTCAGAAAAATCATTCAATGTGCCATAAGCATAATCAACGCTCCTGTAATCCTCCACATCATACCCGTGATAACTTGGCGACTCACATATCGGCATAAGCCAGATGCCGGTTATTCCAAGATCTGTATCAGTTTCGGGATTTCCATCATTGAGGTAGTCCAGTTTTTCAATCAAACCCTGGAAATCACCTTTGCCATTGCCATCGCTGTCATAAAAACTTCTGACAAATATTTCATAAAATACCGCGTCATTCCACCAGTAGGTCTGCTCCTGTGAAAAAACCACTGAACTTAAAAATGTAATAAGAAGAAAAATAATCCTCTTCATAAATTCCCCATTCTATTATAAAATCATAATCGTAAACTGGCTGAACCAGAAAAAAGTTTGCTGACCACGCCAGGTTTAGTCCTCCCCCGTCAATGAAGAAAAGCGCTTCATTGCCACCCCCTCTGCCACAGGCATCCCTATGGGGCAAAGGGGGATAAAAGACGTAATGTCCCCCTTTGGAGGGGGTGGCCTCCGGTCGTCTTTTGCCGGAGGTCGGGGGAGGACTCACCTCGAGTAACCACAAAACTTTTACCTGGCAAATATACTTTCAACTCGTTGATATATTTCTTGCCATTTTGCGTAGAATTTAACTCCTTACGGAGTAATCATAATCGTAATCCGGTAAAGCCAGAAACAGCGAACCTGTCCGGTGGCTGAGCGGAGTCGAAGCTGCCGCCGCTGGTTTCGACTCCGCTCAACCTCCGGCTGTGTTCATAAAAACTTTACCATTTTGCGCGGAATCTGACTAAATACCAGGAAACCTTAATCACCAAATTGCAGAACAAAAACCAAAAAATAAATTAAGAATAAGAATTTATTAACCATTCCGATTAAAAGCAAAAAAGGATTTAGATAACATTGATGAATTGCATTACGAATCCTTCCAAACTTTCTCCGATTTCAATAATGATTCTATCGGCTTTAATCTGTATTATCTATGTCTTCCGGTTGCCACTTCCTTTCCTATAGACCGGAATGTAATTCCTAACTGTTCTAAAATCTTTCCTGTTAAGTCGATTATTCAGGTGTTTTTAGAATAATTCTTCACATCATTAGGTGAGTGGATTAAATCGCAAAAAATTCGGTGAGTTAGTCCTGGTAAATGAAATCACGACAAAATAGTTTGATGGGAGTCAGGAGTTCTGAATTTATTTTCTATAAGCATCTTGATATTGCATCCCAAATGGAGTATATTATCAACAAATCTTATGGTGAAATATGAAAATTCAAACAAGTGTGAGAGTAGAAGATACTTTTTATAAAGAAGCAAAAGATGTATTCTCAAAATTCGGACTGAGTTTCGGTGATGCGGTTAACATTTTCCTTGCGAAGGTAGCTATGGAAAAATCCATTCCTTTCGAATTAAGCCTTCCTTCAGATGAATTGGAAAACCGTGTAAGGAACATTGAAAAGAATAATAACACTCAAATATTTGATTCAGTAAATGAGCTGTTTGAAGACCTGGGAATATAAAATTACTTCAGATCAGAATCGAGAAATCATTTAAGAAAGATATTGAGCGGGATAAAAGAAGCGGTGGCTATTCTTTGGAGGATTTTGAAACTCTAAAATCTCTAATTGAATTGCTGCGAAGCAACCAGAATCCTGATTCAAAATACAAAAGGCATAAATTGAGGGGAAATCTGAAAGATTACGAATGTCTTCACATAAAAAGCGACTGGCTTTTAGTTTTCAGGACAGATTCAGATTTCCTCACTTTAGTTATGCCGGGAAAACATACCCGGGTCTATAGAAAATTCAGTTGATTTTTTTAAAAGTTCAGAACTCCTTACCTCTCGCAAAATGAAATCGCGGAAATTTTGGAAAATACTCTGAAAAGTTGTTATCCATCTATTACGTGACAAAGCCCCTTTTTAACCATAAATGATGTGTTGAAAATTTAAAATTCTATTAATCTGGGTTAATCAGGGATGTCTAAAGGTATTTGATTATCCGGGGTGGTTTGTGAATCCTCTACAAGGATTTTGTCTTATGGTATTAACAATTCTCTACAATAATTACTGCCTCTATAAGGCAAATGCACTAAAAAGAACCTTGTATAGGTTCCAATTATTGTAGAAAACTTTTCTTCACCTGGAGCCGCAAAAAAAATCCGCCACTAAATCTCAAAGTCACTAAAATGCACAAAATATTTTTCATTTAGAATGCAAGCCTGTTCTCCATGGACATACCGACAATAAATTTCTCTATTTCAGTTTTTCTCTCTCAATATTTATATATTCCCGGCAAACCTCCACAAGCTGTTTTTTCCTTTTCCACCAGAGTACATTTTCCGGTGTGGTTGTAGCTATTTCAAGAGGAACCAGATGAACACCCAATTTTCCTTTCATAATTGATAAAATGCCCAAATTAACCAACAGCATAATATTAAAGGGGAGGCACAAAACCGGCAGTCCCACAGGCAGCAAAAACGTTTCGAACCATGGCCACCCGGCATATAAAACTATCACGTTCAAAGCCAGTATAAATACAGCAGTACGGCTCATAGTTATATATGCTCCTCCAAGGGCAATCGCCAGAGCGGCTATGTTATAATAATAATTTATATCGATTGAATGATCGAGACCAGGTATCATTTGCAGCAGGACGCTAAATAATAAAACTGAAATAACCACTATTCCCGATATTCTTGAATGTAATATTACCCCGGCAAGAAAAAGAATCCACCCGGCAAAATGAAATATTGTGGAAAACATTGAGGGAGAGCCTTTAAATCGCTCAAGATAATTTTGAATTTTTAAATATCCCCCGGCATCCTTTCCTTCCGCTTTTGCGCAGAGAGATAATCCGGTCCAGGGATCAAAAAAGAGAGGTGTTATAAATGCCGCTTTTTGAAAATTACTTTTCGCCTCCGGAATATTTCCAAGTAAATATTGCACCCAGCCCAAACCATCAAGTGAAGAACTTTTAAAAGGATCAATATTCAGCGATTTTCGAAAATGTTCCTTAGCTATCAGATAATTCCCGGTTTTCAGATAACTCCATCCCGCGCCGTCATAAGGATCGTTCAAACTGCTGTCAAATTGAATTGCCCGGTTAAAATGTTCCGCCGCTTTTTTGTACTTTCCTGTTTTGAACGCTATCCAGCCCAGGCCATCTTCCCGGAAAGCCTTTGCCTTGTTATGGGTTAACTCCGCCGCTGTAAAACATTTCTCCGCTTCAGATAATGAACCCTTAAAAAAATGAATCCATCCCCTGTTCATATCCGGATCGGATATCTCCCCTGACCACATCAATCCCAGTAGCAGCCAGAAGATCATTACAGCAGGCAGAGAAAATAAAGTAATGGGCGATTCTTTGCGATGCAGGAATGACATAACCGGCGCGAGAATTGCCGCGACAATAATTGATCCCGTGATTGAGCCGGCTGCCGCTATCCAAAAAGGCGCTTCAGGAAAAAGTATCCAAAAATAACCTAATAAAACTCCATTTACGCCAAAAAGCCCTGACTTGAGCAGAGCCGTTCTGCGGCAGAAAATCCATGCCGCTCCGGTTGCCGCCGCCGCTCCGGCCAAACTTAACAGAGCCGCCCGCGGTGAAATTAAAAACATAGCCGTTAAAAATAAAATACCTGAAGAAACACGGTTGCAGAGAAACAACTGTCCATATCCCCTCAGTAAATATTCTAAATATTTTTTTGTGTTATCAAACATATTATTTTTCCGGAGTTTGGCTTAGTCGGGAACCATAAAAGTTACTTATATTTGCCTGAAAAAGTCCTTCCCAACCCCCGCAAATGAGAAATCTTTCGTGAATATTTTTAGGAGGAAAACATTTGTATCCATTATACACCTTCGAGTACATTACTATTAATCCCAGGATTTTCACACGAAAAATGTCCCTGAAGGGGGCAAAGCTGAATAACCACGGGTAACTGAGGTACGAAGGAACCCGTGGGAAAAGGGTCAAATAAAGTATAACATCCCCGGATGTTGGCATTCCAAAGCGCAGGGGGAAAACACTAAAATGGATAAAGCATCTCAGATCATCACACATATTTCCGGCATTGTTTTTCACAAAGGAGGAGAAATACCTTACACGGGATAATAATACCTTTTCCGCTATGGATAACATTTGAAAACTCACCGATTGATCCGGGATATCACGAGAGGCGCTTTATGGGAACCCTCAGCGGGCAAAATATCATCTTCCGGTTTCAGTTCGCAGCGAACATCGGAATTAAGGGCCTTTCTGAAAGCGGCTTCAAGATTTCCCCCCAGTTCAGCAAGCGTATTTTTTCGGCCTGGTTCCGGGACTATCCTGATAATAAACCGGTTCGCTTCTTCCTGAATAATCTGGTACTTCAGAATACCCTCCTCTTCCGACAGAAGATTTGTAAGCACATAGGGAGTCATCCTTGTGCCATCCTCAAGTATAATGGAATCGACAAAGCGGCCTTCCAGCCCTTCAATCCTGAGAAAAAGAGATCCGCAAGAGCAGGGTTCGGCAGCCATTGTGACTATATCACCCAATCCTTCATACCTGATAACCGGTGTCGCGAAATTAGAGAGGTCTGTAATGATCAGTTTGCCCAGCCGGGAAGAGGCGCTGTCCCTGATAGTTTCTACAAATAAAGTATCCTCGGCCAGATGGAATCCCCCCTTATCAAGGCATTGGTATCCCATGAATCCCCCTTCGGTTGAAGTGTATGTCTCAACAATCCGCGCGGAAGGAAAAACTACTGAAAATAGTTTCCTGGCGCTGGCATCTATCATTTCTGAAGTGACATTGATCAGTTTCACGAAGGGATAAGCTTCGCCCCGTTTCACGGCAAAAAGGGCCAGGTTCCTTATTGCCGATGGATAACCTGAAATATATTCAGGCTGATACAGATCGACAGCGTCCCTTAATTCATCTGCATGCGCAAACGCTGATATAAACCGCTCCTCCATCGCGATAGTCCTCAGGTAATCGGCGATGGCGTAATCAATAGTTCCGGGATTCGAATCAATTATATAAAGAACATTTCGCAGCGGTTTTCCCCCGCACCATTGGTAAAACTGAAGCATAGCCGCGGTGGTAAACCGGCACATCGCCTCTTCGCTCCTGTACATTCCCACAGGTGACCCGGTTGAACCCGAAGTTTTCATAAAATGAGCGGCCTGTTTTCCCCTTTCGGAAATCAGCGTTTCTTTCGGCGCGCCCCGTAATTCCTCTTTTGTTAACACTGGTATTTTTGAAAGATCAGCAAGACTAATAAACTGGTCGGGTGTAAACCCGGCTTTTTCATATTTTTGTCTGTAAAACGGGACATCTTCAAATGCGTATTGAAGCAGCTCCCGCAGTTTTTTTCCCTGATGCTCGCGCAGCTCTCTGCCCGAAAACTTTGATTCAGCCAAAGTTTTTTTCAAATAATTCTTCAAAGCGGTTTCACGCTTCCGGAATAATTCCGTTGTCAGCTTTTCTTTAAATAATAACATACCAAGATTCAAAGAGTATTATCATGAAGTGTTTTTAGTCGCAGACCATTATTGCTAATTTATCATCGCTATTTATTACTTTCCTCTCTTTTTTCCAAATGAATTTTTGATATCTTATTTTTTACAGGCTAAATTGTCTCCGGATAATCAAAGAAGATATAAGGAAACCGGATTATTATACCATCAAGTTATCACCATAACCTCATAAATAGTAACAACTTATCTGATTCGTAAAACCTGTACATTTTCACGAAAAAATTATTCTTAAAAACCATTCGGGCTCCACAAACAGGATAAAATATATTGTTCTCCTTTTATTGAAATTATATTCAATATTTCTTATTTTTCATATATATTACATACAAAACAGGAGGCGCTAAATGAACAGGACATTACTATCTTTATTTTCTTTTTTCTTTTTTTTATCATTCACACTTTTTTCACAAGCTCTTAATCATACAACACAAACTCTTGATGCGTCCATATTTAACGATGGATATATCGGCCACCAGGGGCAGGGGTTAAATGGTGACGGATTTCAGTACCAGGGGAACGATATGCTTTATTCGGGCGGAATAATTGTCGGGCATGAATCCACAGGAGTAATTGGCATGATTGGATGCTGGAGTGACGCCCTGGGGGTTGTAATTGAGGATATGGTGAATGTAACGCCATTTTCAGGAATTTCTTCAAATAATACATTTGATCAGATAACTGAAGCGGTATTTAATGATTCCGACGCTCCATCACCCCTTAATCTGAAAATTACGCAAACAACATACTCCCGTAACAGTGATGATTATATTTTTGTTAAGTACAAAATCCGGAATAATTCGGCACAGAATCACCAGGGAATTTACGCGGGAATTTTCGCTGACTGGGATATAGGTAATTATGCCCAAAACCGGGGCGGAACAGATGTCTCAAGGAATCTCGCTTTTCAGTATGATCAGTCAGGTACAAATGATGATTACGTCGGGATCAGATGCATCGATAATTTGGTGGGTATGCGAGTCTGCAGCGATAATCCGTCATACGATATTTTACGTGATACTTTATTTAAGTGGATGACAACAGTTGCCCCGGTCCAGTCGTCTACTGGTGATTACAGAATTTATTTAAGCTGCGGCCCATTTAACATCAGCGCCGGAGATTATGTTGAAGCGGTTTTCATCGTTGCGGCAGGTGAAAATGAAAGCGATCTGAAACAAAATTCAGATGAGGCTTATGATTTGTGGACAGGACAGACCGTCATTTACCCTGAGCTTTTTGACCTTCGAACTTTAGGTTCCGTATCACCGGTTAAAAATCAGCTTGGATTATCAACCTGCGGCGCATTTGCCGCGACACATGCAGCCGAATCGGCCTGGATGCATCATGGCTATTCTTTTCTTGATCTGTCGGAACAAAATATCAGAACCGGACATGGTTACTGGCCATATATGGGGATGTCATCCGGCCTCTATGTTCCCCCGGAAGGTTACATCACTTACTATACAAGAGGAGACGGACCGATCCTCGAATCGGACGACCCTTACACTACCGACCCGAACGCGACACATAATTCAGGTTTTACACCGGCATTTTATGTTGATAAAGCTTTTATGCTCGACTATAATAAGGATACTCTAAAACAATATTTAATGGATTACGGAGGAATGCACGTAAGGTTTTATTATAATGCTGATTTCTATAATTCGTCGACATATATTTATTGCTGTGATGACCCCCAATATACAGGTTATAGTAATCACGCGGTGCTTGTTGTCGGCTGGGATGATAATATTATTACTCCGGCCGGTGAAGGAGCATGGATAATAAAAAACAGTTGGGGCACTAACTGGGGCGATAACGGATACTTTTATATTGCTTACGATGATGTATCATTTGGTAAAGACATTATCTGTTTCCCCTCTGTAAAAAGCCAGGAACTTTATGATAAAAAATATTGCTATGACCGTCTTGGGAAAGTATGGACTCTTGGTTCCACATCCTGGAATCATGTTGGTTACGGACTGGTAAAATATGTCGCGGAAAATGATTTTATTCTCAAACAGGTGGCAACATGGGTTGCCGGCACTAACGCGACAATCAATATTGAAATATATGATGAAAAAAATGGGAATGATCTTTCAGGGCTGCTTTATTCATGTAACGGAATACAGCTGAAACATAAAGGTTATTACTCTTTTGAAACCGACCAGATCATGATTTCCCAAGGGGATGATTTTTATATAAAAGTTAAATATTATGTACCCTCATCAGATAATCCGATACCGGTTGAAGGTTATAAAACTTCCGGGGACGATGTGATGACAGACCCGGTAATAGAAACCGGCAAATGCTGGATTACCCGGAATCCCGTTTATGGATGGGACGCGATTGGCCAGGGGACAAATTATCTCTACGATTGCTGCATCAGGGCGATAGGTTCGGAATCTCTGACAACGGTCACATCCAATTTTGATGTTACTGAAGGCTGGAATATGATTTCCGCGCCTGTTCAGGCGGCAAATATGTCAAAGACATCTCTTTTCCCCAATTCGGTGTCAAGCTGCTTTATGTACAACAACGGTTATACAACAGTGGATATTCTTGAAACCGGTCCCGGTTACTGGCTGAAATTTGGTTCTCCACAGAGTGTATCCATAAGTGGATCAGCCGTATCTCATAATGTGAGTTTGCTGGATGGATGGAATATGATAGGCCCCTTTCATCAGGATGTTCCTGTGGCATCAATTTCGACTATTCCCTCCGGAATAATCACATCAGCCTTTTATGGATTCAGCGCCGGATATCAGACTACAAATGTGCTCGAGCCGGGGAAAGGTTACTGGGTTAAAACCAGTCAGGCGGGAGAAATGACATATAACTCCGTCGCGCGAAAAGGGATGGAAAGTGATGATAACTTTGCTTCAATTCAACTTACGGATGCCGCGGGAAACAGAGCAGTTCTTTACCTGACAGAAGAAAATGTTTCCGGAAAATATGAGATGCCGCCAAAACCTCCCGAAGGTATCTTTGACGCTCGTTTCAGTTCGGGCTGCAGAGCGGAAAAAATAAGCGCTTCAGGTAATAACATTGACATATCAGGTTTTGTCTCACCTTTGCGGGTTTCAACTTCCGGTATCGCTGTCGTTCTGGTCATAAATGATAATAAAGAAAATAACCAAATCAGGTTAAATGAGGGTGAATCTGTCTCCCTGAATAATGGTTCACTCACCGGACTTACAATATTCGCGGATAACATTCCGGATAATTTCGCGCTTGAGCAAAACTATCCTAACCCATTCAATCCCGAAACCAGCATCACCTTCAGAGTTGCCGAAAAATGCCGCGTAACCCTGAATGTTTTTGATATCCTCGGAAGAGAGATAAAAACCCTTGTGAATGAAGTCAAAGAACCGGGCAGCTATTCTGTTCAATTTAACGGGGACAATCTGACCACAGGTATATATATCTATTCCTTAACGGCAGGTCAGTACAGTTCGACAAAAAAAATGATGCTTATCAAATAAAATCACATCTTTTTATAAGGGAGGGCCTTCCCCTCCCTTATTTTCAGGGCTCCCGACTCCCATCAAACCATTTTGTCGTAATTTCATACCCCGGGAAACAATTCATCGAATTTTTTGCGATTTAATCCCCTCGTCTATGGCGCCTGAGATAATTCAAAGGGTGTTATATGGTCTACCTGACGGCACACCTGGTGGCTTTCTTCTTATTTTTATACCTATATTTTGCCCCTAACGGAGCAACATTATACGGCAATTAATATTTTATTTCCCGTTAGGGACAGCATATTGGTAATAATGAGAGAAGCAAAATATTATGTGTGCCGTCAGGTACACCATATTTATCCGCGGGAGTGAAATAAATATATTTATAACAGTCTGCAATGCAGGAAGTTATCCAATAATATTTCGGGATGCGTGTCAATATTACGCCAGTTTAGTTTACGAATAGATTTCAATCAGAAGTTTTATTTCTTACCAGGAATCACAAGTTCTGAGATTTAGTATCTCGGCCTGATTATCGGCAACATGTTATTTGCGGACTTTTTGACAAATTTTCTCTCCGGATTATCCTCAACATGTTGGCGGTAGTGTGGTGATAAGAGCCTAATATAATTCAGAGTGTGTTATATGGTGTACCTGACGGCACACCTGGTGGCTTTCCTCTTATTTTTCTACCAATATTTTGCCCTTAACGGGGCAATCCTATATGGCAATTAATATTTTATGTCCCGTTAAGGACAGCATATTGGTAAAAAAAATACGCAAAATAGTCGGTGTGCCGTCAGGTACACCATATTTATCAGCGGGAGTACAATAAACATATTTATAAAAGTCTGCAATTCAAAAAGATATCCAAAAATATTTCGGGATGCGTGTCAATATTACGCCAATTTATTTTACGAATAGATATTCATAAGCAGTTTTTTTCTTATCAAGGGTCACGATTTCTGATTTTTTTAATTCTTTCTGTTTTCCTCAACAAATACAAATTACAGAGCCTGATGTAAATATTTCCACAAAACATTTCCCCCTTTTATCTTGATATTCAAAAATAATATAATTATATTATTGGGCTATGTCTGAAAAAATAAAAATCGCTATAGACGGACCCGCGGGGTCGGGCAAAAGTACAATTGCCAAAACGGTTGCCGACCGGCTCGACCTGGTATATCTTGATACCGGGGCAATGTACCGCGCTGTAACTTTAAAAGCTATTGAAGAAGACATAGTAAAAAACCCTGAAGCTATCTCATCCATGGTTAAAAATATCATTCTCGATCTTAAATTTGAGGATGGTAAAACCAGGGTGTTTACAGATGGAGTTGAAGTAACCGATAAAATCAGAACTCCCGAGGTAAACGCGCATGTCAGTCCGGTAAGTATTATTGCCGATGTAAGAACAAGGATGGTAGAACTTCAGCAGTCAATTGCCTCCGACAAACCGGTTATTGCCGAAGGACGCGATATTACAACTGTGGTGCTTCCCGACGCGGAAGTAAAGATTTATATGGACGCCTCGGTCGAAACCAGGGCAAAAAGAAGAATGACCGAATTCAGGGAAAAAAAGGTAAATATCACCCTTGAAGAGGTTAAAAAAAATATTGAAGAAAGAGATAAAATTGACAGCAGCCGGGAGATATCTCCACTTTCAATTGCTCCCGACGCTGAAATAATAGATACCACCGATCTTACAATTGAACAGGTGATCGACAAAGTTTTGGAAATAATTAAAGCCAAAAAGGCCGGATAAATTAACTGATGTTAAAATAAAAAATTTAGCTGTTTTTGTTTTCACCGGCCGAAAAACAATTGCAGTGATAACATTTGGGAGGATAAATGCCCGAATCGGAAGAAAATGTAAAAAATTACACTCCGGATAATTACAAATTTTTGAATGCCGATGAGTATTCTGAAGAAGAACTTGCCACTCTGGCAAAACTTTATGATGAATCTTTCAAAGATATTAAAGAAGGTGAAATCATTCAGGGTAAAATTGTTGGCATAACTGATGACAATATTGTACTCGATGTTGGATTCAAGTCGGATGGAACAATACCGCGCAATGAATTCGCGGCTACAGATGAGATTAAACTTGGCGCCGAAGTTGACATAGTTATTGAAAGCGTTGAAGATGATGAAGGAAACGTTGTATTAAGTAAAAAACGCGCCGACTTCCTGAAGATCTGGGCCCGCATCATCAACGCGCATGAAACAGATGAAATCATCCCCGGAAAAATCCTTAAAAGGATTAAAGGCGGTATGGTTGTCGATCTTATGGGAATTGAGGCTTTTCTGCCCGGTTCACAGATTGATATTCGTCCTGTGCGCGATTTTGACGCCTTTGTCGGTCAGACAATGGATTTCAAAATTGTCAAGATTAATATTCCTACTGAAAATGTTGTTGTATCACATAAAGTTCTCATTGAAGAAACTATTGCCGACCAGAGGAAAGAGATTCTCGAAGGACTCGAAAAAGGTCAGATTCTTGAAGGCATCGTTAAAGCAATCACCGACTTTGGTGTATTCATCGATCTTGGCGGCGTGGATGGACTTATCCATATCACCGACCTGAGCTGGGGAAGAATTAATCATCCTTCGGAAGTAGTTAAACTTGATGAAAAAATCAAAGTGGTTGTTACCGATTTCGATAAAGAGAAAAAACGTATTTCACTCAGTCTGAAACAGCTCCTTCCACATCCATGGCAGGATATCGATCAGAAATACAAAATCGGCGATAAAGTTTCAGGCCGTGTTGTATCTCTTACAGATTACGGCGCGTTCATCGAAATTGAAAAAGGTATCGAAGGCCTTATTCATATTTCAGAAATGAGCTGGACTCAGCATATCAGCCATCCTTCACAGTTTGTTTCTATGGGACAGGTTATCGACGCTGTAATCCTCAGCCTCGATAAAGATGAGAAAAAAATATCTCTCGGTATGAAACAGCTTACACCTGATCCATGGCAGGAACTTATGAAAAAATATCCTGTCGGAAGCAAACATACCGGCGTTGCCCGCAACCTTACAAACTTTGGAGTTTTTGTTGAACTCGAACCGGGTATTGATGGTCTGGTTCATATTTCCGATCTTTCATGGACCAAGAAAATCCGCCATCCCGGGGAAGTGGTCAAAAAAGGTGAAGAAATTGAAGTTGTTGTACTAAGTGTCGATACCGAGCAGCGCAAAATATCTCTCGGACACAAACAGATCAACGAAAATCCGTGGGAAAGATTTGCCGAAGATTACCGGGTAGGATCAAAAGTTGATGTTAATGTTGTAAGAATAATCGAAAAAGGTCTGATAGCCGAACTGCCGCAGGGAGTTGACGGCTTCATACCAGGTTCACATCTTTCAACAAGCAAGATCAAAAATCTTTCTTTCTGTTTCCCGGTTGGCACACCGCTGACAACCAAAGTTGTTGAATTTGATAAAGAAAATAAAAAAATAGTTCTTAGCGTTATCGCGGCTCTTCAGGAAGATGACCCCGAAACAATAGGCGAATATATTCAGAATCACAAGCTTGATAAAGTAACTGTTGATGATATATTAAGAGCCGACGTAGGTAAATTTGATTCATCCGATTTTAACATCTACGACAATGTTAAACCAAAACATGATTCAAGAAAAGACCAGGCTCCTAAAAAAGAAGCCCTCGGCGAATCAGAAGAACCGGCTAAGACCGAATAAATTTCTATAGACAGAACATTTTTTTTGGGACTGTATTTATCAGAATTTTTTTATAGTTTTGATATTTACAGTCCCTTTTTATTATGAGAAAGGAGAGTAAGATTTCCAGCGCAGCATTTTATACACTCGGTTGTAAACTGAATTATGCCGAAACATCTGAAATGGGCAAAGAATTTATCGGCCGCGGTTTTGATATTGTCGATTTTGCCGATAAAGCGGATGTATATGTTATTAACACATGCACTGTTACGGCCAATGCCGACCGTGAATGCAGGCAGATTGTGCGCAGGGCTCTCAGGAATAATCCCGATGCTTATGTTATAGTGACCGGTTGTTACGCGCAGCTGCGATCGGAAGAAATAGCTTCGATTGAAGGTGTTGACGCTGTGCTTGGCAGCAACGCCAAATTTAATATCTTTAATTACCTGCCCGATTTCAGCAAGTCATCCCCTTCCTGTATTCATATTGACGCAGAAGAGGAGAGAAACAGTTTCCATTTTTCATCATCTGCCGCCGGGGATGAACGGACAAGAGCATTTTTCAAAATACAGGACGGCTGCGATTATAAATGCACCTTTTGCACTATTCCTCTCGCCAGGGGGGGAAGCCGAAGCATGCCCCCCGATGAAGTTGTTCCACGTCTGGAGGAAACTCTCGCCAAAGGCTATAAGGAAATTATTCTCACCGGTGTTAATGTTGGTGATTATGGCAAAGGATATAATACCAGCCTTTATGAAACCCTCAAAAAGATGATCGCTGTTCCGGGAGAATTCAGGATAAGAATCAGCTCGATAGAACCAAATCTGCTTACAGATGAAATAATTGAGCTGGCCGCTTCAAATTCCAAAATATGCTCTCATTTTCATATACCACTGCAAAGCGGAAGCCCCGAAATTCTTGCGGCCATGAAACGACGATACAACAGGAAACATTTTGAAGAAAGAATAAAAAAGATTAAGGAACTTATCCCCTTTTCCGGAATCGGCATTGATGTAATAACCGGTTTTCCGGGGGAAACGGAAAAGCATTTTAATGAAACTTACGATTTCCTCAGGGATATTCCTTTCAGTTATCTGCATGTTTTCAGTTATTCCGAAAGAGATAACACACCCGCGGCCTCAATGAAGCAACAGGTTGAAACAGCGGAAAGAAAAAAAAGAAACAATATGCTCAGAATTCTAAGTGAAAAAAAACGGACGGCATTTTACCGTGAAATGAAAGGCAAAAAGCTTGAAACACTCTTTGAAAATGAAGAAAAGGATGGATTTACCAGGGGTTTTTCCTCCAATTACGTCCGTATTGAACATCCCTATGAACCTGGGCTTATTAATAAACTTGTTAAAGTTGAAATTACCGGTGTACATCACGATATTTGTACAGCCAGTTTTCAGCAAAATAATTTTAGGAAAAATATTGCCGGATAGTTTATGAAAAAGATACTTAGCATGTTCCTGCTGACTGCGATAATAATCCAGGGTCAGAACAGCATTTCACTGGTTGACAGCGTTGACAGTTTTACGGAAGAACCTTTGAGTGTTAATCTGCGGCTTTTCCCCCAACAGAAAAGTGACGCTGGTAAAAAAAGCGCCGGTATGGCCATTATATATTCGTTGCTGTTGCCCGGAATGGGAGAGTTATATGCCGATTCGTGGTCTTCAGGTAAATATTTTACTATGGCTGACGCTGTATTCTGGGGATTTTTCGCCGGCTTTAATGCTTATGGAAACTGGCAGGAAGATAACTACCGGGCGTTCGCGAAATCATCCGGGGATGTCAGTCTCGACGGTAAGGACGCCGATTATTTTGCCAACATCGGGCTTTATGAAGATGTTTATGATTATAACCGGGTCCAGGAACTGAACAGGGACTTTGAAAACACCTATAATGTGGAAACCCATTACTGGAAATGGACTGACAATTCAGCGAGAAAGGAATACAGAAATACCTGGACCTCCAGCGAACGGGCTTATAATAACATCCGCTTCGCTGTGGGAGCGCTTATACTTAACAGACTGGTAAGCGCCATAAACGCTGTAAGACTTGTATCGGCATATAATAAAAAACAATCAACCGATCTCGGCTGGTATATGTCTGTCGGTTATTCAAATGAATTGCTTCAGCCAAATAAGATAAATTTTACAGTTACAACTCCATTTTAGTTATACATATTTAAGCGGGACTGACCGGCATGGACGCCATTAATTATAAATTGCTGATCCAGTATGACGGAACCGATTTTTCAGGATGGCAAATCCAGAAAAATGCCGATTCAGTCCAGCAAAGAGTAAAAGAGGCAATTGAAACTGTTACCCGGCAGAAAATAACACTCACAGGTTCGGGGCGGACCGATTCGGGAGTTCACGCTCTCGGACAGACCGCGAATTTTTTCTCTGCGCATGACCTCAATATCTACCGGACCATACAGGGGATAAACGCCCTTCTCCCCGATTCAATCGCTGTCAGAAACCTTGACAAAACCTCTGCCGATTTTAATGCCCGCTTCAGCGCGAAAAAACGAAGTTACATCTATTTTTTTAGCGAAAAAAAATCTCCCTTTTATCAAAGATATTCCTGGCGCCGGCCTCAAATAAAATCTATCGATATTTCAAGGCTTAATGAACTTTCCAATATTTTCCGGAAAAAAGAAGATTTTACATCTTTCGCGAAAAAAAATAGTGATACACCCAACAAAGTTTGTGAAATTACTGATATTTGGTGGAGAAAAAGTGGCGATCTGACTATTTTTTATATTCAGGCTGACCGGTTTTTGCACGGTATGGTTCGAGCTATTATAGGAACATTAATATATACTGTAAGAAAAAATCTGGATAAAGACTATATTTCAGAGATAATTGAAGCGCGCGACCGTGAAAAAGCGGCTATGGCAGCTCCGGCAAAAGGATTATTTTTATATAAAGTGAGGTACTGATGTTCGATTTTTCCGGAAAAACAGCAATAGTTACAGGTGGTTCGAGAGGGATAGGAAAAGCCTGTGCCGAAATGCTGGCCCGCGCGGGCGCGGATGTAGCCGTGGTTTATCTTAATGAGACTCCTCAATTTTATAATATTGAAAACGGCGGGAGTATATTTCCTTTTCAGTGCGATTTAAGAATAGAAAATGAAGTAAACAAACTTACCGACAGGCTGATAAACAGACTTGGACATATAGATATATTAATAAATAATGCCGGAATCTGGAAAGGTTCCGATATAGAGACAATGGACCACAACTTGTGGAAAGAGACTATGTCTTTAAATCTGGACGGTTTATTCTTTCTCACCAAACAGATTGTTCCTGTAATGAAAAAACAGAATTACGGAAAGATAGTGAATATAAGTTCAACAGCGGCTCAGCGGGGAGAAGCTTTTTATTCTAATTACGCGGCCTCAAAAGGGGCTGTTAATTCCTTTACGAAATCTCTCGCTGCCGAACTCGGACCATATAACATTAATGTAAATGCCGTAGCCCCCGGGTGGGTTGAAACCGACATGACCAGCGATGTTTTCAGAGATCCCGCGTATTACGATTCTGTCCGGCTTTCAATTCCTCTGAAACGTGTGGCCAATGCTGAAGATATTGCCGGCCCTGTAATGTTTCTCACCTCTGAATTAGCCAGGCATATTAATGGTGAAATACTCAATGTCAATGGAGGAAGTGTATTATGCGGTTAAATTCCGGAGGGTATGATGGATTATATTGCTGAACTTCATCCATTTTTTGTCCATTTTCCTGTGGCCCTTTTTTTGGTTTATCTGCTCTTCGAATTTGTTTCCTTTTTTTATAAATCAAAGGATTTTGACTATATTGTTCAGGCGCTTCTGCTGCTGGTTGTTCCCGCTATGATCCTCGCTTTGCTTTCGGGAAATTCAACTGAAACTTTATTACCTTCCGCTATCGCGGGTAAATTTCATGATCAGATTGAACTGCATGAAGAGATTGCGAATCTGAGCGCCTGGTTTCTCTTTTTTATCGCCGGATTCCGCCTTTTTATCCTGATAAAAAGAAAAGGAGAAGTTGGCAGCCTGCGATGGTTTTTCCTCACTGCCGGAATAATAGTAGCGGCCTTTATTATTATGACATCTTTTTATGGCGGTATGCTTGTGCATGAACATGGTATCGGCGCCGGTTTATTAACTGAGTAAAAAAATATGAAAAAAATTATACTGATTATTTTAATCTGTTCCGCCTCACTTTTTTCCCAGCAATATGATCCCGGGGGAGCGAGGGGAGGATTTTTATCCGCGGGAATCGAGACTGATCTGCCCGTAGGTCTTTTTTCAGATAGTCATAATTTTGGCATCGGCTTCGATTTTTCCTTCTCATATACCGATAATTTGGTATTCCCGCTCTTTGTTTATTTCCGGACCGGCTACCATCATTTTGCCGGGAACAAAGATTTATATGCTTCATCCGATTATTCAACAGTATCAAGTGATCTTATTACATTTAAAGCGGGAGTAAGACATTATTTCAAACCTGTGATGGAAAATATTGTAATTGTTATGCCGGTAGTTGAAGGTGGAATTTCATTTGCTTATCTTGAAAAACTTCATCAGTTTAAATCGGGCAGCGGCAGAGCTGATTTTTTTGAAGACAATACTAAAGCCGGTTTACACGTTGGAGCCGGGCTGTCCATGTTTTTGCTGGATATTACCGGTTATTATAATTATTTTGAGAAAAACCAGTATCTTTCTTTTAATATGAAGATAACGGTTCCAATTTATGTGATTTTTTAAGGAGGCATATATGGACTTTGAAACTATATTATTTGAAGTCAGGAATAATATTGCTATTATCACCCTTAACCGACCTGATAAATTAAACGCGCTTAATCACAGGCTCCTTTCCGAATTAAACAGCGCTTTGGATAAAGTGAAATCCGATTCAGCGATATCTGTTGTTATTATTACCGGAGCGGGTGAAAAAGCATTCGCGGCGGGAGCGGATATAAAAGAACTTAATACTCTGAATGGCAGCGATGGCAAAATCTTTTCGGAATTTGGACAGCAGGTTTTCAATAATATTGAATATCTTGGCAAACCGGTAATTATAGCTGTAAACGGTTACGCCCTCGGAGGGGGCTGTGAACTTGCCCTTTCAGGTCATATAAGATTCGCGTCGAAAAACGCGAAGTTCGGTCAGCCTGAAGTTAATCTTGGAATTATTCCGGGGTACGGGGGAACACAGCGGCTTACCCGCTTAGTTAACCGGGGTAAAGCTATGGAGCTTATCCTGACAGGTGACGCCATCCGAGCGGATGAAGCAAAAGAAATTGGCATTGTAAACAACGTATTCGAGGCGGATGAACTGATGGAAAAAGCCCTCGAAACAGCAGGCAAAATCGCTTCAAAAGCACAGCTCGCGGTCAGATACGCCCTCGACGCCGTTTTAGCGGCGGATGAAATGACAGGCAGAAGCGGACTCGATTACGAAGCGTCGTTGTTTGGAGTCTGTTGCAGCACCAGGGATTTTGCCGAGGGCACTTCGGCATTTCTCGAAAAAAGAAAACCAAATTTCAGAACAGAATAATTCTTTTAACAGCTTCATGGATAAATCCTGAAAACAAAACGGACTGCCACCATGAAAAAAATATATACATTAATAGCGATAGTTATATCAAGTCTCCTGGCGCTTAGCTGGTATAACTATATCACTATTTTAGGATATGAAACAGACAGCCAGGTTGATCTGATGTTTAACCAGGTTAAGATATGCAGCGCTAATCTTCATCAGCAGTCTGAATCTTTTGAAAATGATCTGCGCTATATAATTGAATCGGAAAACTGGGATAATTTCTTTAAAAATCTTAATTCGAGACAGATCACAAAAACCCGGTTAAGAAGGTTCTACGCTAAATTCCAGGAAATGATCGATTCGATTAGAATTAATGGCAAAAATAAGTCCGTTTTGATAAGCAAGGATAATTTTAATTATTATTCTTTCAGAATATCCGGTATAAAAAGTAACTCTGAAAATTTTGTTACAAGAAATATATTCTGGAATGGCAGTTCATTCAATATCCATTATTCGATCTATGACAGCAAAGGAGAAATCTGGGGTAATATAATTGTTCACATGAATCTTTCAAGATTTATCAGGGAGCAATTCAGAAATATTTATATCGGGCCGGAAACCTGGGAAATATTGTTCGATATGGATGGCAAAATGATTGAGACTACTTACCTGGGCTCAAAATATGTTGATATCGCGCCTGATATACCTCAAAAATCTTTCTCAATAATTGTATCGCAGACAGGCCATGGTTTTGAAGGTCAGCTTGAGCATTTTATTAACAGTTCGGGCGAAGAAATTGATGTGATATCGGTTTATTACCCGGTTAAAATATTTACCGGAAATTTTGGCCTTCTCTTTTCAGCCGATGAAAGCACTCTCCTTACCTCCATAAATTCCAATTTTACTGTTATTATTTCATTTCTTATTTTAAGTATCGCGCTTATTGTTACAGTTTTCTGGGTTATAGTTAAACAGAGAAACACTGCTTTTTCAGAACTTGCCACAAACCAGAAAGAGCTGGCCGAACTGGTTGATCAGCAGCAGCTTTTATTGACCCACTCAAATAATTTTGTTTATCGGCACGACCTTGAGGGAAAAATAAATTTCGTTACTCCTTCGGTTAAAACAGTGCTCGATTACAGCGACAGAGAATTTCGTTCCGATATTTATAAATTCATCAGAGATAGTGAAGATGATAAACAATTGATGAAAGAGATTATTGAAAAAGTAAAGGAGGGTCTTGAACCTGAGATATCCAATATTTCTTTCATCGATAAGCAGGGCAATATTCATATACTTGAGATCAACGCCAAACCTATTTATGAAGCTGGTGAAATTTCAGGCGCTATCGGGGTGGCAAAAGATATCACCGATAAGTTTACCGCTCAGCAGGGACTGAAGGACAGTGAAGAAAGACTCCGTTTTATTACCGAAAATATGAAAGATATTATCTGCCTTCATGATCCGGAAGGAAGATTTTTATACGCTTCGCCAAGTATTCACGACATTACCGGAATGACTGCCGAAGAAGTAAAGGGAAAACAAACCTCCGAAATACTTGATATTCTTGATAAAAAAGTTATAAAAGGAAAACTTACCAGGGATGAAATTGACCGGACAGAGGAGAATATTGTTCAGTATAAGGTAAGGCACAAATCGCGCGGATATATCTGGATAGAAACCTGGTCGCAGCCTTTCAGGGAAAATAACGGGGTTATCAAACGTATATTATCAACCACAAAAGATATTACTCTTAATTTTGAAGCGCAGCAGGCGCTGAGACAAAGTGAAACACAATTTCGCTCACTATTTGAAGAATCAGCGATTGGAATTCTTATTGTTGATGTTGAAGGCAAAATATCCAAGGTCAACCCAATATTTGTAAATATGCTCGGTTATGAGCCGGAAGATTTTACAGGGAGGCTTTTTACCGATTTTATTCACTCTGAAGATGTCGGGAATGACGGCCTCTATTATAAGGAACTGTTATCAGGCGAAAGAGACAGCTATCAGCTTGAAAAAAGATTTGTAAAAGAAAATGATGAGGTCATCTGGGGACGGCTCACATATTCCATGGTAAGAGATAATGAAAATTCTCCGCTATTCGGAATAGCGATGGTGGAGGATATATCGGTTAAAAAAAGACAGGAAGCCGAACTCAGAAAGGCTAAAGACGCGGCTGAAGCAGGTTCACGCGCAAAATCTGAATTCCTCGCCACAATGAGCCATGAAATCAGAACTCCCCTCAACGGCGTTATCGGGATGACAAGTCTGCTGGCCGAAACCGAACTTTCGCGCGAACAGAAAGAGTATCTCGATATTATCCGCACAAGCGGCGAGGCGCTCCAGACACTCATAAGTGATATTCTCGATTATTCAAAAATTGAAGCGGGCAAAATGGACCTCGAAGAAGCCCCCTTCCAGCTCAACCAGTGTATCGAAGAAGCCATTGATCTGCTCGCGGGCCAGGCCGAGAAAAAAAGTATAGAGCTGGCTTATCTTATCGATGAAAATGTCCCCGAAGTTATCCAGGGAGATATTTCACGTTTAAGACAGGTGCTCGTTAACCTGATAAGTAACGCCGTTAAATTCACCTTTTTTGGCGAGGTGTTTATTAATGTCAAAAAAATGGATGAATATGATGATATGGTTAAACTGCTCATCCAGGTAAGAGATACCGGAATAGGGATTCCCGAAGACCGGCTCGGCACTTTGTTTAAACCTTTTTCGCAGATTGATTCCTCCACAACAAGAAAGTTCGGAGGCACCGGACTCGGACTCGCGATCTGCAAAAGAATTGTTGAGCTGATGAATGGAAATATCTGGGTGAAGAGCGAGGAGGGAAAAGGTTCTTCATTTTATTTCACTGTTGAAGTAATAAAAGTTGCCGATAAGACGGTAAGAGAATATGACTATGATATTCTGAAAAATAAAAAACTTCTTATCGTGGATGACAACCTCACCAATCTTAAAATCTTTAAAACCATTACTGAAAAATGGGGATTGCTCCCTGAAACCACCGACTCGGGTGTGAACGCGGTTTCAAAAATTCTGCAGGGAAATGAGTATGATCTTATCCTGCTCGATATGCAGATGCCTGAAATGAATGGCATTGAAGTGGCAAAAAAAATAAGCGTCATACTGGGCGAAAAAAGTATACCTATCGTTTTTGTAACTTCGTTCAGCTTTTCGGAAGAGGAAAAAAGTGAAGCCGATAAATACCTCGCTGCTCAATTGACAAAACCGATCAAACAGTCACAGCTTTTTGATGTGCTCTATTATATATTCTATAGCGAACCGAAAAAATTCTACAGAAAAGAAAAGTCGCTTCCTTCCGGCGATAATAACTTTGCCGAAAATCTGCCGCTGAAAATTCTTGTAGCCGAAGATAACCCGGTAAATCAGAAATTTATCGTACATGTGCTTAAAAAACTCGGCTACACCATTGATGTGGCAGGCACCGGAAAAGAGGTTATTGAATATCTTGAAAGCAACATTAATTACGACCTGATTTTTATGGATATTCAAATGCCTGTTATGGATGGATATGAAGCGACAAGAATAATAATTGAAAAGTGGAAAGATAACCGGCCGAAAATAGTTGCCCTTACAGCGAACGCCTTAAAGGATGACCGTGAAAAGTGTCTCGCTGTCGGTATGGATGATTACATGGCAAAACCTGTTACCATTGACAAAATCAGGAGTATGCTTTCCGCGCAGTATGAGTCAATTTTGAATGAAAAAAATGACTCGCCCGATGATGAAGTTCCCGAAGAATCTGCTGAGGAAGAACAAGAACCACGGGAAGAACGAAATGAGAATGATGAAAAAGTTGTCGACATGGATATACTCAACCAGTATCTTTATAGCGGCAGTGAGGAAGACCGCGACTTTTTCAAAAATATTCTGGAAATGTCTGAAAAAAGTATCAACGAATATATCGCGGATATCGAAAAATATATCGGGAATAATGACGCCGATAAACTGAGAAAACTCTTTCACACCATCAAAGGTCTTTCATATAATTTTGGCGCGTTTATGCTTGGTGAACAGTCAAAAGAACTGGAATTACTTTCAGCGGATGGTAAAGTTAAGATAGTTGAAAAGAAGATGAATGATTTTAAGGATTGTTTTAACCTGAGTATAAATCGTATAAAAGAGATTGTAAATAGAAAATAAGCTTGAATATAAAGAATAAAATAGCGCTCTGGCTGGGTATTTTTGCTTTGGCCCTGCTTGCGGCAAATCTGATACTCGAAAATTACAACAAGCCCGCGAAAAGCGACACGGAAAAACCGGGCTTCGCCGAAGCTGACTCGATGCTTTCACAGGCTCTTTCAGGATACCGGATGGATATTGGAATGTTCTGCGAGACCGTTTCGGGTGAACCGCCGGTAAGCAAGGTTAAATTGCCTGCCGATATTTTCCCCGAAATTTTCATAAATGATCTGTCGGCTCTATGTGAAAACAGCGGCCTGCGACTTGAATCGGAAGTTAAAAAAAAATATTTCGAATCAGCAATAAATATCAGTAACGGTCAAAGAGATATTCTGAAAATATCTGTTAAAAGAGATACACTCCTTAAACGAAAGCCGGCATTCTTTTCGATATTTATCAGCGGTATTGAAGAACTTGCTCCCTCTGAAATAAATAAAATGCTCAGGTCTCCTCTGCCCCTCGCTTTCATTCTTTTGCCGGACAGAAATAATTTAGAGCTATACCGTAATATTGAAAACGCGGGTAAGGAATGGTACCTGAACTTTAACGCGGAGATCAGTGATGAAAACCTGAAACTATCGGCAGGTTTCAGCGACTTCAGGCTGACAAAAACAATAGCAGCTTATATCCGCTACTTCTCCTCCGACGCCTCGGTTGTTGTCGACACCTCTTCACAGTTATATAAAAAGATAAAGAGAAAGCTGATAAGAAACGGTCTCGGCATTATACCAATCAATAAAATTACTGAGCTGAAACCACTGAGTGATAATAATATTCTTTCTCTGCTCCGGTTTTATATTAGTTCATCTATAGAAGGAAGGGAATATTTTTTTCTCCTTTCACCCGAAAACTTTTACCTGGTGGAAAGTGATCTTCTGCGGATCGAAAAAAAAGGGTATAAATTGATCTACCCGGGGAAATCGTCAACATTCAATAATTTATAACCTTCAACAGAGTCCAGTTCTTTCCGGAATGATTCAATATCTCCTACAAGCACAACCGTTTTTTCCCTGCCTGTAATATTTTTTGAAGCAGCCTCCATCAGTTCATTTGTTGTACATTCATTCAGTTTATCCACGTACAAATTAAAATAATTGTCGGGCAGATTATGCAGAAAAATATTTATCAGATGATTGCCCATCTGGTGCCATGTTTCGAAAAGTGAAGGATAGCGCCTGACAAGATAAGAACGGGCAAAATTCAGTTCATCCTCCGAAATATCCTTATCAATTTTTTCTGTTTCTTTGAATATTTCTTTTAATGCCGGAACTGTATTTATTGTTTCCACCGAAGTATTTGCCATAAAATAGCCGCTCTGCCGATGATAATTGAAGGAGGAATTAGCGCCATATGTATATCCTTTATCCTCCCTGAGATTCAGATTTATCCTGCTCGAAAACTGCCCGCCGAGTATTGTATTCAGCAATGATTTACTGTAAAAGTCGGGGGCTCCTCTTCCGCTGGTAAGATTTCCCACCCGTATTTCCGACTGGGCGGAATTGTTTCGCTGGAACAAATATATCCTGTTTTCCGCCGGGTTAACGGGAACAGATTTTTCCTTAATTTCAGCGCTGTAGTCCTCTCTGCCGAAATAATTTCCCAGCAGTGTTTCCACTTCAGCCTGTTCAACATCGCCGACTACAAGCAAAGCGGTGGTGGATTTGCGGAGTATATTATTATAGTAGTCTTTTATATCACTGTTATTAAGATTTTCCACCTGGCTGAATAACCCCGTTGTGGGATTTTCATAATAACTGCCTTCGTAAAGATATTTTTCCAGTAAAACCGATGCCGCGAACCCCGGATCATCATTTAACTGTTTTATTTTATTAAGCAGCTTTGAACGTTCACGAATAAAATCGGAATCGTTAAACTGAGGCGATTTATAAACATCGGCCAGAATAGATAAAGATTTTTCCAGATTTTCTTTCAGAGTGATAAGGGAGAGAACTACCGAATCATGACTTGCTGAAACAGACATTGCCGAACCCAGAAACTCAAGTTCATCCTCAATCTCAAACGCGCTCCTCTTTCCCGCTCCTTCATCAATAAGCATCGACATAAAATAAGACAGCCCGCTTTTGTCAGCGCCGTCAAATCTGCTCCCCGATATCGAAACCAGATTGATTTTCACTATCGGAAGATTATCTTTTCTTATTAAAAGCGCTTCCATTCCGTTATTTAGAGTAAACCGGTTTATTTTCGGCAGATTAAAAACAAGCTCTTCTGCCGGCAGAGGCATTGATGATCTGTCGGTCTTTTTCATATCAGTTCTCTTCTCCTCTTACTATTTGCAGTTCGACATGTGGTTTGGTCAGATAACGGCTGACAGCCTCGATGACCTCCTCCTTAACGATTTGCTGATATCTCTGTGTGTCATAAATAAAGGACTCAGGCTCTCCCCTGTTGCAATTATAATTATTGATCTGGTCTGTAAGTGAGGAGAGATGCTGAAGTGAATAAATGTATGAAGAATATATACTGTTTTTTGACCTCATGATATCCCGTTCATTCACATTGCCTTTACCTACCTCTCCGATAAGAGAAAGAATTTCCTCTTTAAGATCATCGGGTGGATAGCCGGGTCCCGGTGTTGCTATGATAAAAAATACTCCTGCATACTTTCCCGAATACTGAAACGCCGCGATATCTGTCGCCACCTGTTTTTCATGCACGAGAACCCTTTGAAGAATAGAACTTTTTGAACCGGCAAGTATATCGGCAGCTATGTCAAGAGGAGCGTCGTAACGGGCGAAAAGTTTATTCGACTGCCAGCCGAGAAAAAGTTTCGGCACGATTATATTATCCGGATGTATGATTTTTTTATTTTCCGTTAACGGCCTTTCGGGAACATCCGGTATATCAGGATTTCCAAAAGAGGGAATTTCGGCAAAATATTTTTCAACCAGCAGCTTTGTTTTTTCAATATTTATATTGCCCCCGATAACCAGACTCGCGTTTGATGGCGAATAATGAGTTCTGAAGAAATTTTTCGCGTCCTCAAGTTCAAACTTTTCAATATCCTCCATCCACCCGATAACAGGCCAGTGATAGGGATGTTCCGGGGGGAAGAGATTTGAAAAAAGGAGCTCCCAGGAACGGCCGTATGGCTGGTTATCATAGCGCTGCCTTCTCTCATTCATTACCACATCTTTCTGGTTATCCAGCTTTGCCTGGTCAAGGGCGGGAAGCAGAAAACCCATTCTGTCCGATTCAAGCCATAAAGCCATTTCAAGAAAATTTGACGGGACCGTTTCGAAATAATTGGTCCGGTCGTTGCTCGTCGAGCCGTTAAGCGTTCCCCCCGCTTCCTGGATATACTTAAAATGTTTCTCTTTCGGAACGTTAACCGACCCCTGGAACATCATATGTTCAAAAAGATGCGCGAGCCCCGTTTTACCTTTTACTTCATTGGCCGATCCGGTTTTATACCAGATATTAACCGCCGTTACCGGAAGGGAATTATCGGGGTATAAAATTACTTCCAGTCCGTTTTCCAGTGTGTATTTTTTTACTTTAATATTTAATAACTCACTCATTCTGTCCCACTCTCAGGAATAAAAATATACAATCTAATCCTATTCAAACAGATATTCAATTTTTATCGTTCACTTAAAATAAAACCTATCCTTTCCAGGCAACCGTCAATATTGGAGCGGGGAGAAATTCCATAGATTTCACAAAGAAGGGGATAAACATCCACATTCCATAAAGTGCCGGTTTTAAAACCCTTCCTGAATGAGGGTCCCTCGGCGAAAAATATGCCATGCATATCTATATGATCTTTTTCATAACCATGATTGCCTAATGATGAATACCGTTTTTCCCCCGCTTCAACTGACCACCCGATATCGGCAATAAGGATTATCGGCGAAATAAAAGGATGAGCGGAAAAATTGAACCATTCGGGCAGGTTTTCTTTCCGGTAAGTACGATAATGCTCCTCTTTGGAACGAAGCAGGTTAAAAATTTCATCCAGTTCATTTTTTGGGGCGTCAATCATCATAATCGGGCCGCCGCCGGTGTACTCATAATCATAACCGGTGAGCAGATTATCAATCCTTACCGTTTTTTCATCGCTGACTTCAGTCATTCCATGATCGGAAACTATAATGATATTTACGCTGTCGGCGAGGGAAGTGGCAGCTAAGCCTTTTTTCAGGTATCCCACGAGGCTGTCGAGCTGCCGGATAGCGAAGTTGGTTTCCTCCGATTCGGGGCCATATCGGTGGGCGTAGGAATCGGTTGCGTCAAAATACAGGGTAATGAATTTCGGTCTTTTTTCCCAGGGAAGTTTCAGCCATTCGATAACTCCATCTACTCTCTGCCTGTAAGGTCTTTTATGTTCATACTTTTCAATATAATCGGGGCGTCTTTCTTCCTGTCTTAATTCGGAGCCGGGCCAGAAATATGAGGCGGTTTTTACTCCGTTGCGGCGGGCGGTTTCCCAGAATGCTTCACCCTGGTACCATTTCCCGTCTCTCACCGATACTGTATCGCCCAGGCGGTAAATTTCACCTGTATTCGGATTGCGGAAATAATTCATGATAATGCCATGGTTTTCCGGAAACATCCCGGTGATAATGGAATAATGATTGGGGAAAGTTTTTGAAGGGAACGCGGGTCTGAAAGATATTGCCCTTACCCCCCGCTCCTCCATTTTTTTCAGCTCAGGCGAAATGCCCCGGTCAGGGTAATCCCACCTGAATCCGTCAAAAGAGATCAGGATAACATATGGCTGTTCGGCAAAAAGTTCAAACGAAATGAAGATAAGAAGAAAGATTATTGCTTTTTTCATTATATACTCAATTTGTTATCCACAAAAATGCAAAAAAAAACCCCTCTGGGCGAGGGGTTTTTTGAAGAAAATTTATTTTTAGTACTGGATTGAGATTCCAAGATTGAAAGTTCTTGGAAGGCCAAGATATACTTCAGCGTCATCAGCGTCATGGTCATTATCCCACGCGTTGTACTGTGAGTTATCTGTAGCGTCCTGAACATAGATTGTATCAAGAAGATTGAATACATGACCGAATAATGTTGCTTTAACACCTTTCATATTGAAAGGAAGGTCATATGCGAAATGCAGATCAAGCAGTCCGTAACCGGGGACTTCCCAACTTTTTGTACGGTCAGCTTCTTCACCAGTGTATACAATTCTGTCGAAGGGGTTGAACGCGGCGTAGTGGCTTGTGAAATATTTGAATACAACCTGCAGCATCATGCCATCGACCGGATAAGCGGTTCCTGAAAGAGCAAACTGTGTCTGTGGAGCGTCGCCAACTTTAAGGTCTTTGATCGCGATAAATACTTCTTCTGAAACACCTGATCCGGGCACTTTAGCGGTGCCTTTTACATCATCAGTATATTCCCAGCTTCCTATTGATGCCGAAGCGTCAAATCTGCCATATCTGAATGGCTGATATCCGGCTTCAAATTCCACGCCGATATGAGTTGCGTCAACACCCGAGAGAAACATATTGATTTCATCAGTATTATACTGGTAATCTTCATATTTGGTGGTTCTGTCGTTCCACTGTGTATAATAACCATTTAATCTGGCGAAATAATGTCTGTGCGCCGGCACGAAGTTTATACCGGCTTCAAATGATGTAAATTTTTCATTTGTATAATCTTCATTCTTAAAGCTGGTTTGATCATCGATAACATTATCAAATATCGGAACTTTGGAAACAAAACCGGCATTCGCGTAAACTGTCACGTTATCTGTAGCGCGGTAACTTGCCCCGCCTTTGACCTGGTATCCGCCGATATTATCTGATTCAACAACAGTTTCTCCGCCATCGGCGGCCATTTTGAAGTGGTTGGTATGTTTGTATTTGATTGTTGAATAACCGACTGTTCCATAAACGGTGAATTTATCTTTGCTGTATTCACCCTGAATATAACCGCCGATCCAATTAACGTTGTTTGTAAAATCATAAGCGATTTTATCACCAAGACCTTTTTGATACTGTCCGGGTGAATCGAAGTCGTTTCCTGAATAATAATAATAATTGCCGCCAAGCAGGTCGCGAACTTCACGGTAATGTTCAATTTCAGCGGTTCTGATATCGAGGCCGACAGAAGCTTTAAAGTTTTTGGTGGCTTTGAGATAGGCTTTAACCAAGCCGCCAATTGTCCACTGGTTGTTTACAGAGTTTCTCAGGATACCGAGTGAGCCTGTCGAAGATGTATCATTTCTCGCAATGGTAGCGTCCCAATCCACATAATATGGCGCGCTGGCATACCACGCATTACCAGGCACTCTGGGCTGATTGATAATAGAACCATAAGTTCCTGATCCGCCGCCTTCTCCGCCTGAATAATAAACAGTTGTGTAAAGAGAAAGTTTTTTAGAAAGATTGGAATACCAGTTAAGGTTAACCTGTGGTTTGTGGTAGTAGTTTTCTCTCTCGTTGAGAAAAGTTTCATCATAACGTTCGTCTGAACCTGTATTCCAGTACTGCTCGCCGGTATAAGAAGAGCTGACAGGCGACCAGTTCTGGTTGAAAGTTCTGCCTACTTCATTGTATTTACCAAATGCCGCGACATCGTAACCATCAAGATCTTTCGCGTAATCCTGATCGTATACAGCGATATTCTGTTTGTAAAGGTTCTGGCCATGTCTCTGGGGAGCGCCAAGAGCGTAAAGTTCGAGGCGGTTATCATCATCAACATTCCACGCGGCGCCAAAATAATAAGCCCATGCGTCGGTCCATGTTTTGTCCATAACGCCGTCGCCAACTTTTCTTACCGCGCCGGCGCTGAAAGCGAACTGTTTGTTGATAAGACCTGTGTGGCCGAAAAGTGTGGATTTCAGGAATCCGTCATTTCCAAGTTCCTGTTTAAATTTAAAACCCATGTTCTGCTGTGTCGGGTCGGTAATGATATTCATTGTACCGCCGACTGAAGGAGTAGCGAGGTTAACAGCGCTGAGGCCTCTCTGCATCTGAAGTGAAGAAGTAGCATCGGCGACGCCATCCCAGTTTGACCAGTAAACCCAGCCGTTTTCCATATCATTTACCGGAACACCATTGATCATGATTGCGATATTTCTCTGGTCGAAACCGCGTACATTAAATCTCGCGTCACCCGAACCGCCACCCTGCATGGTGGAATAAACGGAAGGAGTTGTGTTCAGAATTAGGGGAATATCCTGTGATCCGAGCTGTGTTTCCATTTGTCTCTTATCGACATCTGTAAATGCAACCGGTGTTTCTCTTTCTTTTGCCCTGTCGGCAAGCACTGTAACTGAAAGAGAAAATTCAAAATCATTTAGTCTGAAATGCAGTTCAGTATTGTTTCTTACTGTAACCATTTCTTCCTGTGTTTCAAAACCTATGTAGGAACATACAATGGTGTGAGTTCCCGCGGGGACTTCAAATTCGTAATTTCCATCCATATCGGTTGCTGCGCCGATACTCAGGTTTTTTACGTAAACATTAGCGCCGATTAAAGCTTCACCTGTATCGAAGCTTGTCACTTTACCGGTCATTTTATAAGTCTGACCGAAAATAGCGCCGGCAAACAGAAATACTAAAAGGAAATACCATTTGTAAGGTTTTAACATAGTTTTCCTATCCTCATATTTGTTAGATGGTTAATTTATTTAAATTCCAGGCGATAAATTATCAGTAAGGTTTCTATTGTGCAATGCTTTAAAAATGCTTAACAATAATTTAACAGAATGAAGATGTTTAATTGATAGAGAATCCGGGGTGATACGAGAGGTTTTGACCCTGCCGGGGTCTTTTAAAAGATTTTGCTTTTTTTTGTTCCGACCGATATTAAAGCATTTTTCCATGGCGGAAAAATAAATAAAAAATTTCTAAAATCGGAAATAAAAATTTAAAGGAGTTTGTTTTTTTTCTTCATTGTCAAGGCAAAAATAACTACACCACCGCGGATAACACTGATTACGAGGATTTCGCTGATTTTTACGATTGAAAAGTTATTCAGAGCGCGCGAATTTCGTGCGGTTTTGCTATGATTATTCCATAAGCAGTTAAATTCTACGCAAAATGGCAAGATTTCGTTTAACCAACAATTTACCGGGTAATTCTGTCTGCCGGTTTATATTGATACGGCATTTAATTATCAACAAAGAAACAGGGGAATGAGCGTTTATTTTCAAGCTGAGTTTTAAACTCTGCTTCTTCCTTAATTTCCCCATAGACAATAACATCATTTTTTCTTATTTTCAGTTCAGCAAAAACAAGAGGAGTAATATGAGGATAGCGAGTTTTTTTATTTCTTTATTTTTGACACTTTTTATTTTTAGCTGCACAACCACCGAACCCCCCGATAAAGAAGACCCCCCCGACCCGGTTGTTATACCTTCACTCGGGCTGGCTGAGGATGACGCCCACTGCACTGAAGCCTGGCTGAAATTAACTTCGGAAGATATTGAATTTCCCGCGGAGCTAATTTTAAGACAGTATAATCCCTCCGGTGATTCTCTTTCATTTCAGTTTTCCTTAACGACAGATGACACCCTTTTTTATATTGATTCACTTTTACCAGGCCAGGGTTATAGTTTTATGGTATGGTTCACCGCTACGGACAGCCTGCACCCTCCATCAAACAAACTTTCTGTTACAACTATGGATACCACGAGCCATGATTTCACTTTCGATATGCTTACCTTTGGTGGGGAAACTGGGAGCAGTTCTCTTCATGATGTAGCGATAATAAATGAGAATAATATATGGGCGGTTGGCGAAATATTTATTGAGGATACAAGTTCTCTCGGTTATAAGAAATATAACGCGGTTCACTGGGATGGAAATAGCTGGTCACTTGAACAGATATATTTTCGCGGAGAATGCAGTCTTGTGGAATACCCGCTGCTAAAATCGATTTGGGCAATAGATTCAGAAAATATTCTTATCACAAACGGTGGCGCCATCGGATGGTTTGATGGCCATACAGTCAGTCTCGATTGCGGTATGAACTCTCTTTTAAACGGAGCCGTAAATGAAATTTGGGCATCGGACGAAGATAATATTTACCTCGTCGGTAATGATGGCGCGATTGTCCATTATGATGGAAGTCTATGGCAAAAAATCGAAAGCGGCACAGAGCTGAATATCAATGATATTTGGGGGGACTACAATGGAAAAACCGGAGAGTGGGAAATTTTGGCTGTGGCATCGAATTTTGGTTCAAGCTCACAAAAAGAAATACTTTCGATTAAAGGAATGGTTGTCAATAAAATCACTCCAGCTTCATATATGGAATCTCTTCTTACCAGTTGGTTTATTTCCGATAGATGTTACTATGTGGCAGGTTCCGGAATTTATAAAAGAGATTTTTTCCAAAAAGATTTATGGCCGGATATTGCGAAAGAAATTACAATATATTCAACCACTTGTATTAGAGGAAATGCTTTAAATGATATAATTTGTGTTGGGGCATATGGTGACTTTTTACATTACAATGGTATCTCGTGGAAAAATGAATATACTGAAGTCAGTTTAGAGAATGGTAGTTATAGCGAAATAAAAATTTTCGATGATATTCTTGTTGCCGTTGGATATAATTACTTAAGTGCGATCATTTTAACCGGAACAAGAAGTATGAAAGATTTTTCAGCAAGATAAGTTTCGTCACACCTCCCTCCCCTCATTTTACCATAGACAATTACATCATTTTTTCTTATTTTCAGTTCAGTAAAAACAAGAGGAGTAATATGAGGATAGCGAGTTTTTTTATTTCTTTATTTTTGACACTTTTTATTTTTAGCTGTACAACCACCGAACCCCCCGATGAAGAAGACCCCCCCGACCCGGTTGTTATACCTTCCCTGGGGCTGGCTGAGGATGACGCCCATTGCACTGAAGCCTGGCTGAAATTAACTTCGGAAGATATTGAATTTCCCGCGGAGCTAATTTTAAGACAGTATAATCCCTCCGGTGATTCTCTTTCATTTCAGTTTTCATTAACGACAGATGACACCCTTTTTTATATTGATTCACTTTTACCAGGCAAGGGTTATAGTTTTATGGCATGGTTCACCGCTACGGACAGCCTGCACCCTCCATCAAACAAACTTTCTGTGACAACCATGGATACCACAAGCCATGATTTCACTTTCGATATGCTTACCTTTGGAGGTGAAACAGGTAGCAGCTCTCTTCGTGATGTGGCGATAATAGATGAGAATAATATATGGGCGGTAGGTGAAATATTTATTGAGGATACAAATTCTCTCGGTTATAAGAAATATAACGCGGTTCACTGGGATGGAAATAGCTGGTCTCTTGAACAGATATATTTTCGCGGAGAATGCAGTCTTGTGGAATACCCGCTGCTAAAATCGATTTGGGCGATAGATTCAGAAAATATTCTTATCACAAACGGCGGCGCCATCGGATGGTTTGATGGCCATACAGTCAGTCTCGATTGCGGTATGAACTCTCTTTTAAACGGAGCCGTAAATGAAATTTGGGCATCGGATGAAGATAATATTTACCTCGTCGGTAATGATGGCGCGATTGTCTATTATGATGGAAGTCTCTGGCAAAAAATCGAAAGCGGCACAGAGCTGAATATCAATGATATATGGGGGGACTATAATGAAAAAACAAGAGAATGGGAAATTCTTGCGGTGGCCTCGAATATTTTACAAAGCTATGATAAAGAAGTTCTGAAAATTCAAGGCTCCAAGGTTAGTTTAATTTCGAAAGAAGGGATTGATTGGACATTAAGTAGTGTTTGGTTTAAACCTGATATTAAATACTACGCTATTGGCTCAGGAATATATGAAAAAAAATATTTGGAGAATTTAATTTGGAAATATGATTCAAATAATCGAATAACTGATTATCATGTGTATAGTATAAGAGGAAATAATATCAATGATATTTTGATCGCTGGTGCGTTTTGTGAAATCCTGCATTTTAATGGAAAAAGTTGGATAAGTTACCAGAATAATATCGGAGTATTAAGTGGAGTGTATTATTCAGTAGATTTATACGAAGATATTTTGGTTGCTGTAGGATTTACTGACAGAAAGGCTACTATACTTACCGGTATAAGATAGACAAAGAAGGCATTCTATCAAAATAAAAACAAAAAAATGGAGGTATATCATGCAGAAAAGGATATTTTTTTTAGTTTTTTTAATTTCATTTCTTTCAGTCTCAATATTTGGACAAACAAAAAATGTAATTATTGATCAGGTTAAAAGTGACAACTCCCAAGTAGGAGAACTTAATTTATGGGATGGCAATGACTTTGATGAAATAATACAGCCTGGAACCGATATTGACTTTCCATTATATCAAAATCAAACTATATTGGGCAGCCAATTACTTATAGACGGTGAAAAGTATTGTAACTGGAATTTGCAAATGTCAGATGTTGTAAATTTTAAAACTTTTGAGATAACACCATTAACAAATATGTTAGTTTCATATTTTGATGAAACCCACACCGGCATAATAATTAGAAACAGTCTGGAGGGACTTATTCCGGCCGCCGGAATAATAGTTTTCCGTGATCCCTGGATAGCTGATCTGAAGGATTCCGGGTATAACAATCAAAAACGTAACAGGGGCATGAGCGCGCATCCGCATAGTTGAGTTTTATCGCCCCTCTCTATAAATTTCCCCATAGACAATAACATCATTTTTTCTTATTTTCAGTTCAGCAAAAACAAGAGGAGTAATATGAGGATAGCGAGTTTTTTTATTTCTTTATTTTTGACACTTTTTATTTTTAGCTGCACAACCACCGAACCCCCCGATAAAGAAGATCCTCCCGACCCGGTTGTTATTCCTTCACTTACTTTAACTGAAGATGATACCCACTGCGTGGAATCATGGCTTAAACTCAGCGCGGACAGCCTCGAACTCCCCGCCGAACTTGTTTTATGGCAATATAATCCCGCTGGCGATTCGATTTCGATACTCATCAATATCGCGACTAACGATACACTACTCCATATCGATTCTCTTTGGCCCGATAAAGAATACAGTTTTATAGCGGCGTTTCCCGAACCTGACAGCCTCCATCCTTCCTCAAATATAGTTACAGTTACAACAATGGATACCACAAGCCATGATTTCACTTTCGATATGCTTACTTTTGGTGGTGACTATGGGAGCTGCGCCCTATACGATTGCGCGATAATAGATGGAAATAATATCTGGGCTGTTGGAGAAATAACTATTGGCGATTCAAGCAGTCGCGGGTATTCAACTTATAACGCGGTTCATTGGGATGGTTATGAGTGGCGCCTCAAAAGAATTCCATATTATTATGGCAGTTCAACTATATATGGGGGAATATATGCTATTGAAGCTTTCGGTGAAAATGATATCTGGTTTGGAGCTGGGAATCTGATTCACTGGGATGGCCATTCATACAATCCAATAGAAACGGGAAGCGCTTTTTCTTCCCTGATAAATGAAATGTGGGGGACCGGAACAGATAATCTCTATATTGTTGGCAATGATGGAAATATTGCTCTTTATGATGGTACTTACTGGCAAAAAATCGAAAGCGGCACAGAGCTGAATATCAATGATATTTGGGGGGACTATAATGAAAAAACAAGAGAATGGGAAATTCTTGTGGTTGCATCAAATACTACAATAATGGACAGCAACGCAATCTTGAAAATTTCAGAATTGACTGTTCAGAATATAAATAATAGCGGATTACCCTGGAGTCTTAAATCAATTTATTTTTTGACACATAATAAATATTACACATGCGGTGACGGATTGTATTCAAATAATTCATTGGGCAGTGATTGGGTGAAAGACAGCTCATTTATAACTTTATACAAAGATAAAATAAGAGGACAGGAAATAAATGACATCCTGGTTTCAGGCGCCTTTGGATTGCTTTCTCATTTCAACGGCCTCTCCTGGAAACACTTTTCGGAAGATGTTTTATCAACTTTTCATGGTAGGTATAGGGCAGTTGATATTAAAGATAACATCCTGGTTGCGGTTGGAAGAGTTGAAAACAGCGCTATAATTACTGCCGGAATACGATAAAAAATAATTACTAATCAATTCAGTTGTTATTTTAAAGGGAACAGTATGATATTATTTAAGATTTTATTACTTCTACAATCAGCATAGATATGACAATTACATCATTTTTTCTTATTTTCAGTTCAGCAAAAACAAGAGGAGTAATATGAGGACAGCGGTTTTTTTTATTTCTTTATTTTTGACACTTTTTATTTTTAGCTGCACAACCACCGAACCCCCCGATAAAGAAGACCCCCCCGACCCGGTTGTTATACCTTCACTCGGGCTGGCTGAGGATGACGCCCACTGCACCGAAGCCTGGCTGAAATTAACTTCGGAAGATATTGAATTTCCCGCGGAGCTAATTTTAAGACAGTATAATCCCTCCGGTGATTCTCTTTCATTTCAGTTTTCCTTAACGACAGATGACACCCTTTTCCATCTTGATTCACTTTTACCAGGCAAGGGTTATAGTTTTATGGCATGGTTCACCGCTACGGACAGCCTGCACCCTCCTTCAAATAAACTTTCTGTTACAACAATGGATACCACAAGCCATGATTTCACTTTCGATATGCTAACTTTTGGAGGGGAAACTGGGAGCAGCTCTCTTCGTGATGTGGCGATAATAGATGAGAATAATATATGGGCGGTAGGTGAAATATTTATTGAGGATACAAGTTCTCTCGGTTATAAGAAATATAACGCGGTTCACTGGGATGGAAATAGCTGGTCTCTTGAACAGATATATTTTCGCGGAGAATGCAGTCTTGTGGAATACCCGCTGCTAAAATCGATTTGGGCGATAGATTCAGAAAATATTCTTATCACAAACGGCGGCGCCATCGGATGGTTTGATGGCCATACAGTCAGTCTCGATTGCGGTATGAACTCTCTTTTAAACGGAGCCGTAAATGAAATTTGGGCATCGGACGAGGATAATATTTACCTCGTCGGTAATGATGGCGCGATTGTCTATTATGATGGAAGTCTCTGGCAAAAAATCGAAAGTGGCACAGAGCTGAATATAAATGATATCTGGGGAGATTACAACCATAAAACCGGAGAGTGGGAGATTTTGGCCGTGGCTTCAAATATTTTACAAAGTTATGAAAAAGAAGTTCTGAAGATTTGTGGCTCTACGGTTAGCATTATTTCGAAAGAAGGGATTGATTGGACATTAAGTGGTGTTTGGTTTAAACCCGATATTAAATACTACATTGTTGGCTCTGGAATTTATGAGAAGAAATATTTAGAGGATTTAGTTTGGAAAGATGACTCAAATAATCGAATATCTGATTATCATGTATATAGTATAAAAGGAAATGGTATAACTGATATTTTGATCGCTGGAGCGTTCTGTGAAATTCTGCATTTTAATGGAAAAAGTTGGATTAGTTACCAGAATAATATCGGAGTATTAAGTGGAGTGTATTATTCAGTAGATTTAGACGAAAATATTTTGGTTGCTGTAGGATTTACTGACAGAAAGGCTACTATACTTACAGGTATAAGATAGACAAAGGAGACATTCTACCAAAATAAATACATACAAAATGGAGGTATATCATGCAGAAAAGGATATTTTTTTTAGTTTTTTTAATTTCATTTCTTTCAGTCTCAATATTTGGACAAACAAAAAATGTAATTATTGATCAGGTTAAAAGTGACAACTCCCAAGTAGGAGAACTTAATTTATGGGATGGCAATGACTTTGATGAAATAATACAGCCTGGAACCGATATTGACTTTCCATTATATCAAAATCAAACTATATTGGGCAGCCAATTACTTATAGACGGTGAAAAGTATTGTAACTGGAATTTGCAAATGTCAGATGTTGTAAATTTTAAAACTTTTGAGATAACACCATTAACAAATATGTTAGTTTCATATTTTGATGAAACCCACACCGGCATAATAATTAGAAACAGTCTGGAGGGACTTATTCCGGCCGCCGGAATAATAGTTTTCCGTGATCCCTGGATAGCTGATCTGAAGGATTCCGGGTATAACAATCAAAAACGTAACAGGGGCATGAGCGCGCATCCGCAAAGTTGAGTTTTATCGCCCCTCTCTATAAATTTCCCCATAGACAATAACATCATTTTTTCTTATTTTCAGTTCAGCAAAAACAAGAGGAGTAATATGAGGATAGCGAGTTTTTTTATTTCTTTATTTTTGACACTTTTTATTTTTAGCTGCACAACCACCGAACCCCCCGATAAAGAAGACCCCCCCGACCCGGTTGTTATACCTTCACTCGGGCTGGCTGAGGATGACGCCCACTGCACTGAAGCCTGGCTGAAATTAACTTCGGAAGATATTGAATTTCCCGCGGAGCTAATTTTAAGACAGTATAATCCCTCCGGTGATTCTCTTTCATTTCAGTTTTCCTTAACGACAGATGACACCCTTTTTTATATTGATTCACTTTTACCAGGCCAGGGTTATAGTTTTATGGTATGGTTCACCGCTACGGACAGCCTGCACCCTCCATCAAACAAACTTTCTGTTACAACTATGGATACCACGAGCCATGATTTCACTTTCGATATGCTTACCTTTGGCGGGGAAACTGGGAGCAGCTCTCTTCGTGATGTGGCGATAATAGATGAGAATAATATATGGGCGGTAGGTGAAATATTTATTGAGGATACAAGTTCTCTCGGTTATAAGAAATATAACGCGGTTCACTGGGATGGAAATAGCTGGTCTCTTGAACAGATATATTTTCGCGGAGAATGCAGTCTTGTGGAATACCCGCTGCTAAAATCGATTTGGGCGATAGATTCAGAAAATATTCTTATCACAAACGGCGGCGCCATCGGATGGTTTGATGGCCATACAGTCAGTCTCGATTGCGGTATGAACTCTCTTTTAAACGGAGCCGTAAATGAAATTTGGGCATCGGATGAAGATAATATTTACCTAGTCGGTAATGATGGCGCGATTGTCTATTATGATGGAAGTCTCTGGCAAAAAATCGAAAGCGGCACAGAGCTGAATATCAATGATATATGGGGGGACTACAATGGAAAAACGGGGCAGTGGGAAATTTTGGCTGTGGCATCGAATTATGGTTCTGGATTTGAAAAAGAAATTTTAGTAATAAATAATTCTAATATTACGTTTAATTCAACTAGTGAACAAATGTGGCCTCTTTTGACTGTATGGTTTGTAACTAACAGACAATATTTTGTCGCAGGGTCTGGTATATATCAGAAAAGAGAGCTTACAGATTTGAATTGGAGAAATGATCCACTGGATTTAACTGAATATGCCACAACATCAGTTTATGGAATAAACATTAATGATGTTTTTTGTGTAGGCGCTTTTGGTGATTTTCTTCATTATAACGGAGTTTCCTGGAAAGATAATTATCAAGGAATAAAATTATCAAATGGTTCATATACTTCAATTTATGTTAAAAATGATATTTTAGTTGCGACAGGAGGCAACAACAGAAACGCAATTATATTAACCGGAAACAGGTGTATGAATGCGCATTAAGCAATATGAGTTTCGTCACACCTCCCTCCCCTAATTTTACCATAGACAATAACATCATTTTTTCTTATTTTCAGTTCAGCAAAAGCAAGAGGAGTAATATGAGGATAGCGAGTTTTTTTATTTCTTTATTTTTGACACTTTTTCTTTTTAGCTGCACAACCACTGAGCCCCCCGAACCACCACCTGTTTTGCCTGCGCTGAACCTCACTGAGGATGATACTCATTGTACGGAAACATGGCTGAAACTAACCACAGAAAACCTTGAATTCCCCGCGGAACTTATTTTAAAACAGTATAATCCCTCCGGTGATTCTCTTTCATTTCAGTTTTCCTTAACGACAGATGACACCCTTTTTTATATAAATTCACTTTTACCTGATCAGGATTACAGTTTCAGACTTTTTTTCAATATTACTGATAATTCCCCTCCTTCTTCAAATATACTGAATATTGAAACAATGGACACAACAAGCCATGATTTCACTTTCGATATGCTTACTTTTGGAGGGGAAACTGGGAGCAGCTCCCTTCATGATGTAGCAATCATAAATAAGAATAACATTTGGGCTGTGGGAAATATTTATATAAAAGATTCCAGTGATCTTGGTTATACCAATTACAATGCCGTGCACTGGGATGGCAACAGTTGGGAACTAAAAAGAATACTTTATCTTCATGACGGAATTTATTCATATGGAAATATTTATGCAGTGCAGGCATTTGCTGAAGATGATATTTGGTTCGGAGCTGGGAATCTGATTCACTGGGATGGCCATTCATACAATCCAATAGAAACGGGAAGCGCTTTTTCTTCCCTGATAAATGAAATGTGGGGGACCGGAACAGATAATCTCTATATTGTTGGCAATGATGGAAATATTGCTCTTTATGATGGTACCTACTGGCAAAAAATCGAAAGCGGCACAGAGCTGAATATCAATGATATTTTGGGGGACTATAATGAAAAAACAAGAGAATGGGAAATTATAGCGGTAGCATCAGATATTTATAATAGTTTTGAAAAAGAAGTCCTTAAAATAGAGTTAAACAACACATTTTTTTTGGATAAAAAAGGTATTGATGAAACACTCGCTTCTATATGGTTTAGTTCAGGCAGAAAATATTTTCTGGCAGGTTCCGGCACATACATTAAAACAAATTTATCTGACTCATTGTGGAATGGAGATCCCCTTGATCAAACGAGTTATTATGAGCACGCAATAATGGGCAATGACATAAATGATATATTCGTAGTGTGCGCCTTTGGCGAAATTTTACATTTTAACGGATATAGCTGGAAAAACTATCAGCTTGAATCTCCACTATTTAATGGCACTCTGTTAAATTTAGCTACATCCAAAGACGTTACGGTTATTGTTGGGCGAAAAAATAGTGAAGCTGTAATTTATCAAATAACAAAAGAGTGATTCAAAGATCTTAAAAGTTTATTTCAATAGAAATACTGAAATGCTAAAAACCAATAAGGGAAAAGGCGCTTTTCCCGAAATCTGTTTTTCATCAATTACCTTCTCCCCTCATTTCCCCATAGACAATTACATCATTATTTCTTATTTTCAAGTTAGCAAAAACAAGAGGAGTAATATGAGGATAGCGGGTTTTTTTATTTTTTTATTTTTGACACTTTTTCTTTTTAGCTGTACAACCACCGAACCCCCCGATAAAGAAGACCCCCCCGACCCGGTTGTTATTCCTTCACTTGCCTTAACTGAAGATGACACCCACTGCGTGGAATCGTGGCTTAAACTCAGCGCGGACAGCCTCGAACTCCCCGCCGAACTTGTTTTATGGCAATATAATCCCACAGGCGACTCGGTTTCGATACTCATCAATATCGCGACTAACGATACACTACTCCATATCGATTCTCTTTTGCCCAATAAAGAATACAGTTTTATAGCGGCGTTTCCCGAACCTGACAGCCTCCATCCTTCCTCAAATATAGTTACAGTTACAACTATGGATACCACAAGCCATGAATTCACTTTCGATATGCTTACTTTTGGAGGGGAAACTGGCAGTAGTTATCTTTACGATGTGGCGATAATAAATGAGAATAATATCTGGGCGGTAGGACAGATATATATAAAGGATTCAAGTTTAATTGGCTATACAAACTATAATGCTGTCCATTGGGATGGCAACCGCTGGGAATTAAAAAGGATTTTTTATCATTATGGAACTAATTCAGCCTGTCCCGCAATAAGATCGGTCTTCGCGTTTTCAGAAAATGATATTTGGTTTGGATTCGCGAACCTAGTTCATTGGGATGGATATGAGTTTGTATCAGTTGAAAAAGGAGATGAGTTCCAGTCATTAATTAATGAAATGTGGGGAACGGGGAGCGATAACCTTTATATTGTAGGGAACGAAGGAAATATTGCCCGTTATAACGGCGCTGAATGGATCGCGTTGGCAAGCGGAACTACGCTGAATATAAATGATATTTGGGGGGACTACAATGGAAAAACCGGAGAGTGGGAAATTTTGGCTGTGGCTGGCAATATATTACACGGACATAAAGCTGAAATAATTCTAATAAATAATAATAATTGTGTGATAACGGGAGCAAATGAAATAGTCTGGCCATTAAGAACGGTTTGGTTTGATTCTCCAAAGGAATATTTTGTTGCCGGAAGTGGAATATTTCAAAAACATAATATACAGGATAAAAACTGGGGGAATGACATTTTCCAGATAACAACTTATTCAATAAATAAAATTCGTGGGGATAAAATTAATAATCTTATCGCAGTTGGAGGAGTTGGCGAGCTCCTGCATTTTAATGGTTATAATTGGAAAAGTTTTATAGAACAATCTAAACTGGATGGAGGGAATTATTATGGATGCGCAATAGAAAATAACCTGATGGTTGCTGTTGGTCAAAATAATGCTTCGGCAGTATTAACCATGCTCTTAGAATTTTAAGAGGGAAATCGAAGTAAAAATCAGATGGCAACGCAGAAATTATTCCTGAAACGGATTAGAATAACATCACTTTACAAAACACTAAAAAGAGAACTATATGAAAAGTTTTAAAAATTATCTGCTGGTTTTAATAACTTTATCAATATCAATTTATTCGCAAACGATGATAAATGTGGAAATCAAACAAAAACTTAATGATGGCTCAACAGATATCGGTGTTCTTAAGAAATGGGAATATCCCACATGGAGCAATTCTTTTTCTCCGGGAACAAGTTTTCCATTTGCAGTTAACAGTATACAGGTTTTATTAGGTGATCAAAATATTTATTCATCACAAAAATATAACAACTGGAATAATTATGTTCAGGATGTTACAAATTTTCATCATTGTGAAATAACAGAAACTACTGAAAGCCTTACTTCCCATTTTGAAGAAACCCACACCGGCATAATAATTAGAAACAGCCTTGAGGGAACAAGTTTGAGTTTTGACAGCAATATTCATGTTAAGTTCAAGGACCCATGGTATATAGATTACCCTGATCCGTTATAAGCAAATAAATCCAGGAACAGGGGTATGAGCGGCGCCATTTTTTTATGATTTTGCCTAAAACGAGCACACCGAAATCATTTTGAAGTTAATAATATCTCACCACATTTTTTCCTCAGACCGGGAAATTTAGTTTATGCTGTAAAATTCTACTTGAAATGGGAGGTTTTTTGCAAACAAAAATACTATTTAAGTTTAGCTGCCAGTGGACGTCCGGGGCGCGTTCATGAAAGAAGAGCACACATCCAAAAAGGAGAGCTGCCCGGGGCACGCTAACGGGTTATTCAGGATTTCAATTTTGGGACACTTGTTTGGGTATCTGGTTACGCTTTCCATTGACATAAATTTTTATCATAAAAGTATTTCTTAATTTTGAAGCATCATTTTCAGACAATAAGAATCTGGCTAAATGGATTTTTCATGAGGATCAGGGTTTGAAAAAGTGAATAAATAATAACCGATGCTGATTTACCTTGCATTTTTTTATTGGAATTGTTTATATTTAGAATATGTTAATTAGAGGACATTAGATGGGTATTAAGTACATTATATTATTAATTATATTTGGTTTATTTCTTTTAAGTTGCACAACCACCGAACCCCCCGATAAAGAAGACCCGCCCGACCCGGTTGTTATTCCTTCACTTGCCTTAACTGAAGATGACACCCACTGCGTGGAATCGTGGCTTAAACTCAGCGCGGACAGCCTCGAACTCCCCGCCGAACTTGTTTTATGGCAATATAATCCCACCGGCGACTCGGTTTCGATGTTCATCAATATCGCGGCCAACGATACACTACTCCACATCGATTCTCTTTTGCCCGATAAAGAATACAGTTTCATCGCGGCGTTTCCCGAACCTGACAGCCTGCATCCTTCCTCAAATATAGTTACAGTTACAACAATGGATACCACAAGCCATGATTTCACTTTCGATATGCTAACTTTTGGAGGGGAATATGGAAGCTGCGCCCTATACGATTGCGCGATAATAGATGAAAATAACATCTGGGCGGTAGGAGAAATAACTATTGGCGATTCAGTCGGGAGTGGTTATTCCACTTATAACGCGGTTCATTGGGATGGTAATGAGTGGCGCCTCAAAAGAATTCCATATTATTATGGCAGTTCAATTATATATGGGGGAATATATGCTATTGAAGCTTTCAGTGAAAATGATATCTGGTTTGGACTTGGCAACTTAATTCACTGGGACGGCGTGGAATATACACCTGTTTCAAATGGCCCTGGTTTTAACTCCCTTATAAACGCGATGTGGGGAACGGGAAGCGATAACCTTTATATTGTTGGCAATGAAGGAAATATTGCCCGTTATAACGGCGCTGAATGGATCGCGTTGGCAAGCGGAACTACGCTGAATATAAATGATATCTGGGGTGATTATAACGAAAAAACAGGACAGTGGGAAATTTTGGCTGTGGCCTCGAACATTTTACAAAGTTATGATAAAGAAGTATTAATTATTCAAAATAACTCAGTACAAAAGATAAACAAAAACGGCATAGAATGGACTCTTAGCAGCGTATGGTTCGAGTGTGAGAGAAAGTATTATGTTGTCGGGTCCGGAATATATCAAAAAAAGGAGCTAACTGATAATATATGGGATGATAATTCAGAAGATATTATAACGGAATATCATGTTGATAAAATAAGAGCAAATGAACTTAATGATTTGTTTGTAGCGGGCGCATTTGGAGAATTTTTGCATTTTAATGGTTCATCCTGGAAAAGTTATCAAAATATTATAGGTCAGTTGTACGGCTCTTATTATTCCATTGATATTAAAAATGATTTAATAGTAGCAGTAGGTTACGAATCATCAAAGGCTCTATTATTAGCGGGGCTTAGATAGATACTTCACTATTACAAATAAAACACTATTTCTTAAGGAGGTTTGTCATGCAAAAATTACTTTATTTGATCATGATGTTATTATTTTTATCATTTAATATCTCATCACAAACTAAAACTGTTGTTATTGATCAGGTCAATAGTAGTCAAATTCAGATTGGTACTCTCCAAAAATGGAGCGGAACTCAATGGAGTAATTCTTTTATCCCTGGAACCAGTTTTAGTTTTCAAATTGGTTCAACCCAAACTATTTTGGGTGATCAGAATATCTACTCCAATCAAAAGTATAATAATTGGAATGAATCAACAAATAATGTCGTCAATTTTCAGTCATTTGAAATTAGCGCATTTACTGATGATCTGACTTCACATTTTGAAGAAACCCACACCGGCATAATAATTAGAAACAGCCTGGAGGGCACCAGTCTGAGTTTTGACAACAATATTGATGTTAAGTTCAAGGACCCATGGTATATAGATTACCCTGATCCGTTACATGCAAATAAGCCCAGGAACAGGGGTATGAGCGGCGCCATTTTTCATGATTTTACAAATTCATTTTCCCCGACTGGTGATTACAAAGGTGTCTTCCTGAATCAAAGCGGACCAGAGGATGATTGGGAAGGAACTTATTATACAGTTGGATCACCCGAGGAATGGTACACAAGCACAGTACATGGAGAAAGCAGAAGCTTTCTTTTTGGTAAATGGTCGTCGTCTTTAGATGGGAATGACGATTCAACAGCGCAATTTCTGAACAATGGAGCACACCAATCAGGAGTTGTATTCAGAGATGAAAACGCCGTTGTGTCCGCAAACATTAAAGGTGAAATGATGTCCAATTCACCTGACGCTATCAGCAGTAATTCACAAAGGAAATTTGTAAGAAGATCTGCAGGAGACACTTTCCTGATTTATGAATCAATGAATTCCGTCTGGTTGGAAGCCATGGTTGATGATGACTTAAATACATATTTTTTAGCCGATAATGCCACTAATCCATCAATAGATTATTATTCTAATAATATTTATTTCACTTATGAAAAATTAGAAAATAGTGTGGTTTCAGTTGATGTAAGAAAAAAAGACAACATTCTTTATTCGGATATAAGATATACTATCGATCTGAATTGTAGTTCTTCCTTTTATGGGTCAGTAAAGCCGGTTATTTCGACCAGTGAGCAAGGAATACTGGTAGTTTATAAACCTTCCGAACAATCAAATCTTCATTTTCTATATTTATCACACAATATGCAGCTTCTGGAATCAGGCGAGATATCTCTGATATTTGATACAGACAATGCTGTAAACTGGTCGATTACTTCACAACGAACTGAAGATTTTAATGTGGCGGTACAAATTAATTACAATGAAGTTTGGTATTTCCATATTGATAATACGAACTCTTCAGGCCTTAGATTTTGCAGTGAAAGGAAATTAAATGAAGGATTAGGAGGATATTATAATTACAATCCGTCAATAAGTTTTTACCGGCTTCCAAATAATGATTCCCGAGTTTTAGTAACATGGACAGGGACAAGAAGTGATGGCATTGCAAAATTAAAAAAGGAAAATGTTCCATATTCCCGATCGGTTTTCGCGAGAGTTGGCTATGCGGGAACTGAATGGTCTCCAAGCTATTCACAATTTGGAACAAGCGTTGACAATTCAAATGTTAACTCTCTTAATTCATCCACCGGCTCGGTTATTTGTTTCAGTCAGAATGATGGTCAGGAGGCAAGATATGTTGTGAAACTTCCCGACGGCAGTTATAGCCCGGTTCATTCTTTGAGTCATGATGGCATTCAGCCTATGGTCTGTAATGGCAGCACTTATTCACAGATGAAAGCGGTCGTCTATGATATTTCTACCTCGGCGCCCTATTTGATGCATGAATGTTTAAATGATTTCACACCAAGACAGATTAATAAAAGCTCATCAGAAAATGAACTGAACATCAGCTATGGCCGCACAGGCTCTCTTGTAAAAGAGGGTGTCGAGTTTATCTTTAATATCGGGGATGTGGAAGTGGATAATGAAATAATTAGATTTATTGAAGCCCCGGATACTCTGCCGATTAACACAATATCCGATCTTAATGACGCTTTAAAAAGCAATACATTCCAGTTGAATTCACAGAGTGAAATATTATTCTCCAACTATTATTATGTCCTTAATCACGAGGAAGCCCCTTCTATACTAAGCGATGATTTTGTAATAAACGCCTCTATCAGACTCATAAACGCTTCCACCAATGAAGTGACCGGAATTTTTGATCCGGTTCAATATACATCACAAAATACGGATATGCACAATTACAGAGGTTACGAAATCGACTGCTCAGGTATTGAGCCGGGTGAATATTATATGGAGCTGCATCTTTCTTGTGATGAATCAATGAATTATTATCTCGGCAGGATTCAGCGTGAGGAGGTACTGCTGGCGAAAGGATCACTTATTAAAAAGAGTTTCACAGGCGGGGAAATACCGGTTACATGCCGTTTGGAGCAGAACTATCCCAATCCTTTTAACCCGGTCACCACTATAAGCTACTACATGCCGGAAACTGGTAAAGTAACTCTCAAAATTTATGATATTCTCGGGGCTGAAGTAGCCACCCTTAAAAATGGATTTCAGGATGAGGGAAGACATTCCGTAACATTTAACGGAGCGGGTCTGGCCAGCGGCGTATATATTTACAAGCTTGATGTTGGGGATACATTTTCAGAGACTAAAAAACTTGTGCTTTTAAAGTAGCGTTATTTTCATACAATTCCGGAGGGGACACCCCCCCCTCCGAAATAATAAATTTGTTTGTAAAACTTTCCCTCCTTTCATCAGATGTCACGCTTTTTAATTCGGGCGTCAGCGCTTGCATTTAAAGGGCAAAATTATATATTTATAGTGTACATTTGTTCACTATTGGCTATATGAAAACGAGCGAACCTATAATAGATATGAAAAATTACCGGCTCCCCCCGGGAAAGGGAGCGATGCCGGAAATACGGGCCCCGCTCCCGCGGAAATCGGGTGGAGTAGGGTTTGATATATATGATTACCAGATGCTCTTTGAGGATGAGGGCACAAAAAAGATGATGCGTGAAGGGCGCACTATCGGCTGTTTTTATATTGAATCCCCCGGGATGCGTTCGCTTCTGAAGCGGCTCAATTGCGACACCTTCGAAATGCTCACCGCCGCCAGTTCGGTTATCCGCCCCGGTGTGGCCGAAAGCGGCATGATGCAGGAATTCATAGAACGCCACCGCAATCCCGCCCGCCGCAAATATCTCGTGCCCGAAATGGAAGAATACCTCGGTGAAACATACGGAGTGATGATATACCAGGAGGATGTGATAAAGGTGGCGCATCATATAGCGGGACTCACACTGGAGGAGGCCGATCTTCTGCGCCGCGCCATGAGCGGCAAAATGCGCTCGCATAACGCTATGCGGCAGCTTTCGGAGCGTTTTTTTTCATCATGCGCTTCGCGGGGACTTACCGAAAAAATAAGCAAAGAGCTCTGGCGGCAGATAGAGTCATTCGCCGGTTACGCTTTCTGCAAGGCCCATAGCGCCTCTTTCGCGCTGCTCTCTTTCCAGGTGGCTTATCTCAAGGTTCATTACCCGGCCGGGTTTATGGCAAGTGTGCTGAGCAACCAGGGGGGCTATTATTCCCCCGCCGTATATATCCAGGAGTCAAAAAGGCTTGGGCTCGATGTTCTTCTCCCATGTGTAAACAACAGTAAATATGAATACCATGGAAAGGGTAAAGAAATAAGAATAGGACTGATGGCGGTGAAACACCTGCCCCGCAACACGGCAAAGGGACTGATAGCCGAAAGGAGAGGGAACGGGCGTTATCTTTCGCTGGCCGATTTTATTGTAAGGATGCGCTCCGGTTATGAGGAAACGGCTCTGCTGATAAAATGCGGAGCCATGGACTGCTTCGGGGAAACGCGCCCCACCCTTATGCGTCTGCTCGATATTTACACGCGCCGCCGCCGTCTGCTCGATGAAAGCTATAACGACCTTTTCGCCGATGAGGCCTTTTACCTTGAACGGCAGGTGAGAACAGACCGGCAGTATAGCGACGCTGAAATATGCGCCATAGAATATGAAACTTTCGATTATATGGTGAGTCGCCATCCCCTGGAGTTTTTCGGGAAAGCGATAAAAAGAAAGGATATAATTAAAGCTGCCGAGATGGAAAAATATGACAATAAAAAGATCAAAATGATCGGCTGGTATATGACCTCCAAAAGGATAAAAACCCGCAAGGGGGATATTATGAAGTTCCTCTCGCTCGAGGACCTTACCGGCACATTTGAGGCTGTGCTCTTCCCGAAAGTTTATAATACTTACGCCGAACATACTATGTCTATGGGGCCCTACCTCATCGAGGGGATGGTGGATATGAAAACAGGGCATAATATTGTGGTCAGCCGCCTCGCGGTGCTTTCAGCCGATAATGTCAGCAGCTTTTCGCAGAAGGACAGCTCCGAGAACAACTATTACGGCGATGTGGAAAAAATTAATGAGAATGAATTTGAGCTGGTCGAAAAACTTGGCCGCGAAAAACTCCGCCGGGCATACCTTTAGAATTGTGAATGGTGAATTATGAATTTTTTTGAAAATCCCCAAGCCGCAAAACCGGAAGTGAAGAGTCACTTAATTGACAATTGGTAATTAAAAGATGACACGGGTATTTATATTTTCTCAAATTCAGATCTCCTGAGCCCGGTAATAAAAAACAATAACCTGCATAGATTCATTCGCAAAATAAAATCGCGGGATACAAGTCCAAAAAAGTCCCGTCAGGGATCCGCCGCGTCGGACAGGCTGAAAGAAAATAGCCCCGCAATTCATTGTGGGGTAAACGAGTAACATTCAATCACAAAAAGTCCCGTCAGGGACGACAGAGACAACTTTTCATCCTTTAGTATTGAACATCTCTTTTATTGTTTTCTTGATGAATGAGAAATACCGTTTATTTGAGAGCTTGGGATTTGATATTTGCGCTAAACTTCCGCGATTTCATTTTGCGAGAAGTAAAGAGTTCTGAGTTTACAAATTGATTTCAATAAGCGATTGTTTTCTTACCGGGAGTCAGGAGTTCTGAAATTATCCGGTTGATCTTTTTTACCCCCGTTATCCTGCCGGTTTTGTGTGTCCTGCGCCTTCTCTGTGTCACTTGCGGTTAAAAATTTTCTGCCGGGCAGTTTATCTAAAGATGGAACGAGTTAATATTCCCCTGTTTTTTTAATCACGGTATCAATACTTATCCCCTCTTCCCCTTCAAAATCACAAATATGGGGATCGCCGGGGCACCTGGTTCCGCAAAATTCATCCGCCGGAATTATTGTCTTCCCCCCATTGCCCACAGGTCCCCAGAGCTTCGGAGAGCAGGCGGTCATCGGGCAGAAAAGAGCCACAGTTTTCACCTTCAGTCCCGCCGCGATATGCATCGGTCCCGTACTGGCCGATATAAGCATATCAAGAGCCGCGAAGTTCAGTATCGATTCCCGCAGATTTTTCCCAACATTAGGATAAGCAACACCTTCAAGATCAGCCAGCTCATCAGGCACATCATTATCTGTTACCACAATTGTATTGTCTCTGTTTTCCCGGAGAGTCTGAATTAAATTTTTATATACCGCGGGTTTCCAGTTTGGCGCCGACTTCCCCGAGGTGCTGTGAATACCTGTAAGTTTATTTCCTCCATTGAGCATCTCCTTCCTTATTTCCGCGACCCTCTTTTTTTCCTCATCCGAAAGAAAAATTTCAGCGCTCAGACTTTCCGGTTCCACACCAATTTTCCTGGCCATATCCATGCAGTAATCAGCCTCATGCCGAAGCGGATTATACTTATACCTTTGAACACTCTTGCAGTTTGTAATAAACTGGTAAAATTTATGCCCCGACCCAATCCTCGTCCTGATGCCGGCGAAAAAAAGCAGCCGGTTGATCTGTTTATTCGGAAGCAGCATAAACGCGTGTGAAAAACTGTGATCCCTCAACTTTTTTACTCCCGGCCAGAATCCATCTTTCAACAGCTCTTCAATAATAATTATATTATCGACATAAGGATTATGCCTGAAAATATCCCCTGTATACCGCCTTAGCAGCATCGATACTTTAGCGTCGGGGAAATTCCTTTTAATTTCTCTCGGGATAGGAGTGGAAAGCACAACATCACCAATTCTGTCGGGGCGCGATATCAGAATATTCATACTCATTAAAAAAGCGTCCCTTTGGCTCTTTTGTATTCTTCCTGCCAGTTCAGCACCTCCGAAGCTTTGCGGCAGTTCTTTTTGTATCTTTCCAGCAGGTTTTTATCGGCCAGCATTTCTGATAATGTATCCTTTACTATATTTTCCCGCTCAAGGTCAATGCTTCTCCCTGTATTATATTCCTCAACAATTTTTTTCATCTGCGGCAGCGCGCATGAAAGCACCGGAAGCTCAGCCATAATATATTCAAAAAGTTTATTGGGCAGCGCGTGATAATAGCTCACGCTGATATTCTCAATAAGCGCCATACCTATATCGGCTCCGGCGGTATAATTAATGAGCTCTTCCTGACCTATCATTCCCATCGGGTGTATTCTGTTTTTTAAACCCATCTCTTCGGCCATTTTTAAATAATGCTCCCTGAACGGACCGTCGCCGAGAATGATTAGTTCGGTTTCTTTAATTGCGGTCATCGCCTCAAATATCAGCGATAATCCCCTTCCCTCGAGAATAACACCCTGGTAAAGAAGAAGGATGGAATCATCAGGCAGATTCAGTTTTTTCCTGTAATCAATTTTATCAGCCGCCTTTTTATAGAGCGGTATATTCCTGATTACAACAATATTATCCACCTTATAAAAATCCCTTATAAAATCGGCGTCCATTTCACCTGTTACGAGAACCAGGTCTACTCTTCTGATAAATATCTTTTCAATTTTATAAATGACCGACTGCAGTTTCTTTTTATTCCTCAATCCCCCGAGGAAGGCGTAAAGTTCGCGGCTGTTATAGTATACTTTTTTCCCCTTTATTTTAGCGATAACATAAACAAAAGGAAGGGTGTAGATATCCTCGGCAAAATAGATTGAGGCGCCCGACCGAAGCAGATTAAAGATCAGACGAAAAGCAAACTTAAGATAAAAAAAGAGTGAAAAAGAAGATTTTTTAAGAGGGTAAAGATTAAAATTATCTCTTAATCCCTCACCTTGCCAGCCTGTCCAGTCAAAACAGGTTACAGATACCCTGTATCCGTCCGATTCGAGCGAATCTGTCAGATTAATAATTCTTGAATCGACATAAGCGTTTCCAAGAAACGCGATAAAGACACTTTTTTTCATTTGTCAGAGAACCAGCCTGAGCGTATTCCTCATGATAGTGCGCGCGTCAAATTTTTCCTTGAAGTCGATAAGACTCATACTCGGGGTCATAGGATCTTCAGCCGAGGTATCCTGCGATACACCGATATCCACATACTCATATCCATGTTCGGTGGAGTATTTAACAACTTCATACATAACCCGCTGAATAGGCTTCAGATGCTGATATTCATAAAGAAGCATATTATAAAAGCAGATCCCGATATGATCGCTAACATAAAACATAAGGGAACCGCCGACCGGTTTATCTTTGTAATAAACCATAAAAAGCTTAAGGCATTCGGGCAGAAGTTCATTTAACCGTATCAGGTCTTCATAAGAATGAGTTGGTTTTACGTTATGCCGCGATTTATTCTCAAGCAATATGGGATAAAACTGGTCATACCTCTCATTAATTTCAACACGGATATCCTTATTATTCAGCGATTTTCTTACATTGCGCCTAATAGTAGGCGAAAACCGTGATAATATATCTTTATCTTTATAAAGCTGAACCGCGCTTGATATGTAATGAAGGTCATATTCAAATTTCTGCCAGAGCATCGCGAATTCAAGATTCTGGTTGGGATATTTTTCATAGATCAGGGGAGGAGGGGTAAACAGAAACTCTTTCCAGCCATTTTTCCTGCCATATTCAATAAGAGTTGTCACCAGCTCCATAGCCCTTTTGAATTTAATATTTTTTGTAACGATAGAACCATAACTGGCGCCGATCGGTGATTCATATACTCCGTCCCCGAGCAGACTGCCCGGCAGCACAGCGGCAATCTCTCCATTCTCAATAAACATCAGATGATGAAATTTAAATCTTCCCGGCGCATGATAATCAAAAAAACGCTGCAAATGAAACATATTGCCGGTATTGCTGTTCAGAACAAAATTGTCCCATTTTTCGCGCCAGTCTTCTGTATAAGGAATAATTTCCATAAGTCCTGTGAGTCAAATAAATAAAAATTAATCAAACTATAAATTTATAAAAAAATTGACGATCTGGTAATATTTACTTTCCCCTCCCCATTTTTTTGCCTCCTATTACATCATAATCGTAATCATAAACTGGCAAGCCAGAGATAATGAGGAATTACGAATTACGAATTAGGAATTGACTTTCCCCAGGTATTACCAATTATTTATCATTCCGGTTTTTTGCGTCTTTTGCGAAAAGACCATCCAGAGGCAGGCAGGCCGGAATCTAATGCCAAATTTTACTGGCAATCAGATAAAATTTTTTCCATTTTGCGTAGAATTTGACTTCTTACGGAATAAACTGCCAGAGCCAGAAGTAAAAAGTGGTTAGTGGAGAGTGAAGAGATAAGAAACAGCAATTTTTCTTTAAGATAACTTCAAAATCCCAAAAAAGTCCCGTCAGGGACGACAGATAATAGCCCCGCAATTCATTGTGGGGGAGACAATGTAGGGGAGGAAATTATAAGTCCCGCCAGGGACGACAGAATTCCCCGGTAAATTTATGGTCAAATAAAATTTTGCCATTTTGCGCAGAATTTAACTTCTTACGGAGTAATCGTAATCATAAACTGGCAAGCCAGAGATAATGAGGAATTACGAATTAGGAATTGGTTTTCCCAAGAATATATTTTGAATCGAATCTGCTTTGGAGAAGCAGCATTATTGCGGAACGTCCCCATGGGGTAGTAAGGAATAAAAAAAAAACAGTAAGATCCCTGTAGGGGATCAACAGAGCTAAGCTAAGAAAAAACTACAATCTGAATTGTTGCCAAAAATTTTGCCTTTTTGCGTAGAATTTGACTCCTTATGGAATAATCTGGCAGTGTCAGAAAAAATTGTATCCGAAGAAAAAATCGTACTCGTTCTCGTAATCGTACTTCGCACTCGTTTTTACCAAAAAGCTCTCAGGTTATTCGAGAACGAGAACGATTACGAGTACCGCTTCGCTGAGTACGATAAAATTTTTCCATTTTGCGTAGATTTTAACTGCTAACGGAGTAATCATAAACTGGCAAGCCAGAAACAATGACGAATTACGAATGACGAATTACGAATTGGTTTTCCCAAGAATATATTTTGAATCGAATCTGCTTTGGAGAAGCAGCATTATTGCGGAACGTCCCCATGGGGTAGTAAAGAACAAAAAAATACAGTAAGATCCCTGTAGGGGATCAACAGAGCTAAGCTAAGAAAAAACTACAATCTGAATTGTTGCCAATATTTTTGCCATTTTACGTAGAATTTGACTCCTTATGGAATAAACTGCCAGAGCCAGAAGTAAAAAGTGGTTAGTGAAGAGTGAAGAGATAAGAAACAGCAATTTTTCTTTAAGATAACTTCAAAATCCCAAAAAAGTCCCGTCAGGGACGACAGATAATAGCCCCGCAATTCATTGTGGGGGAGACAATGTAGGGGAGGAAATTATAAGTCCCGCCAGGGACGACAGAATTCCCCGGTAAATTTATGGTCAAATAAAATTTTGCCATTTTGCGCAGAATTTAACTGCTAACGGAGTAATCGTAATCATAAACTGGCAAGCCAGAGATAATGAGGAATTACGAATTACGAATTAGGAATTGACTTTCCCCAGGTATTACCAATTAATTATCATTCCGGTTTTTTGCGTCTTTTGCGAAAAGACCATCCAGAGGCAGGCAGGCCGGAATCTAATGCCAAATTTTACTGGCAATCAGATAAAAATTTTTCCATTTTGCGTTGAATTTGATTCCTCACGGAGTAATCATAAACTGGCAAACCGGAAACACTGAACCTGTCCGGTAGCTGAGCGGAGTCGAAGCTACCGCCGCTGGTTTCGATCCGCCGCGACGGACTTACCACCGGCTTATGTTGTCTTAAAATCTCCTGACCATCATTCTGATCCTGGTAATCCTGTTTTTTTCTGCGATTATCAGCGAAAACCACAGGAAATAAAAAGGAAATAAGGTTAATTTTTCTGGTGGGGAATCCCTGGCTACTAAGGTGAAAAAATAAAGCATAAGGTTTTTCCCAGTTTTTTAGTGAGATTTAGTGTTTTATTGATTTTGTGGCATCTCTTCCACATCATTCAGCGAAATCCGCGCAATCAGAGATATCCGCGGTCCTCATTGCTTTTTAATTGTTCATTATTAATTGTTAATTGAATTTTTGCCATTTTACGTAGAATTTGACTTCTTACGGAATAAGCTGCCAGAGCCAGAAGTAAAAAGTGGTTAGTGAAGAGTGAAGAGATTGGAAACAGCAATTTTTCTTTAAGATAACTTCAAAATCCCAAAAAAGTCCCGTCAGGGACGACAGATAATAGCCCCGCAATTCATTGTGGGGGAGACAATGTAGGGGAGGAAATTATAAGTCCCGCCAGGGACGACAGAATTCCCCGGTAAATTTATGGTCAAATAAAATTTTGCCATTTTGCGCAGAATTTAACTGCTAACGGAGTAATCGTAATCATAAACTGGCAAGCCAGAGATAATGAGGAATTACGAATTAGGAATTGACTTTCCCCAGGTATTACCAATTATTTATCATTCCGTTCTTTGGCGTCTTTTGCGAAAAGACCATCCAGAGGCAGGCAGGCCGGAATCTAATGCCAAATTTTACTGGCAATCTGATAAAAATTTTTGCCATTTTACGTAGAATTTGACTCCTTACGGAATAAACTGCCAGAGCCAGAAGTAAAAAGTGGTTAGTGAAGAGTGAAGAGATAAGAAACAGCAATTTTTCTTTAAGATAACTTCAAAATCCCAAAAAAGTCCCGTCAGGGACGACAGATAATAGCCCCGCAATTCATTGTGGGGGAGACAATGTAGGGGAGGAAATTATAAGTCCCGCCAGGGACGACAGAATTCCCCGGTAAATTTATGGTCAAATAAAATTTTGCCATTTTGCGCAGAATTTAACTTCTTACGGAGTAATCATAAACTGGCAAGCCAGAGATAATGAGGAATTACGAATTACGAATTAGGAATTGACTTTCCCCAGGTATTACCAATTATTTATCATTCCGTTCTTTGGCGTCTTTTGCGAAAAGACCATCCAGAGGCAGGCAGGCCGGAATCTAATGCCAAATTTTACTGGCAATCTGATAAAAATTTTGCCATTTTGCGCAGAATTTAACTTCTTACGGAGTAATCGTAATCATAAACTGGCAAACCGGAAACACTGAACCTGTCCGGTAGCTGAGCGGAGTCAAAGCTACCGCCGCTGGTTTCGATCCGCCGCGGCGGACTTACCACCGGCTTATGTTGTCTTAAAATCTCCTGACCATCATTCTGATCCTGGTAATCCTGTTTTTTTCTGCGATTATCAGCGAAAACCACAGGAAATAAAAAGGCAATAAGGTTAATTTTTCTGGTGGGGAATCCCTGGCTACTAAGGTGAAAAAATAAAGCATAAGGTTTTTCCCAGTTTTTTAGTGAGATTTAGTGTTTTATTGATTTTGTGGCATCTCTTCCACATCATTCAGCGAAATCCGCGCAATCAGAGATATCCGCGGTCCTCATTGCTTTTTAATTGTTCATTATTAATTGTTAATTGAATTTTTGCCATTTTACGTAGAATTTGACTTCTTACGGAATAAACTGCCAGAGCCAGAAGTGAAGAATAAAAACACCTCTCTGATTAAAAAAACCGATTTCGATTTTAGCGGGATTTATAAGGCTGAATTCTTTAGGATTTCATCCCGGCTGCTAAGGAGTCCTCATTTGGAAATAATATCAAATTTAAAATTTGCAGCAACAATTATTATTACCTCGCGAAAATTCTTCAATATTGAAAGATCGAAATCCCCTCCCCTTAAGATGTTAAGGGGAGGATGGGAGGGGTTTGATCTACCAAGAGTTGGAACTAATCTTGAGAGAAGTCTGGTTATTTCACCCCCCCCCCGTAATGACAGATGTTTTCACGCAGCCATCTTATTGCCTGAAAGGTTAAAAAATAAGGTTTAAATCAGCTTTTTCGGGGGATTTGGTGTTTTGGTGATTTAGTGGCTTTTCTTCCACCTCAATCAACGAAATCTGCCGCTGTCTTGACCTTATTAATTATTAATTATTAATTGTATTCTTGCCTTTTTACGTAGAATTTAACTCCTTAAGGAATAGACATACTCATTTTCCCTCTCCCAAAGAACATTTGATATTAACATCTGTTTTTCTTAATTTTCATCAGAGTAATGTTTTAAGGGCCGTATTGACCAGAAAAATTATTACTGATATAAATTTTCTTGCTTCAGATTGTTTATAAATGTCGATAAAAATTCATATTGTTCCGGGTAACTAAATGAAATATTTGTATTTAACCAATTCCGCCTACGGACTTGACCAGACACTGAAACGGTACCTCCCCCCTTTTCTGAATTCTCCCAAAAGACCAGGGCCAAAAAAAATCTTTAATGTCCTCAGGGCCGAACTGGAAAGAAGAAAGAAAAAAACCATACTCTCTTCAAGCCCCTTTATTCTGCACATTGAGCCGACAAATTATTGCAACCTCAGATGCCCGAATTGCAAAACGGGAACGGGAATGAATACCCAGGAAAAAGGGAATCTGAAATTTGAGGACTTTAAAAAAGTTATAGATGATCTGAAAGATAAACTTATTCTTGTCCGGCTCGACGGAGTCGGGGAATCTTTACTGAATAAAGACTTTATTAAAATGGTCCGGTATGCCTCTGATTGTAAAATTATCACATCTGTGAGCACAAACTTTGTATCCCTGGGGAAACCGGAAATTGATGAACTGGTGGATTCCGGCCTTGATTACCTGATAATTTCATTGGATGGCGCGACAAAGGAAGTTTATGAAAAAATAAGGGTAGGGGCTAAATTTGAAAAAATTATCGAGAATATAAAATACCTGGTGGAAGTTAAAAATAAACGGAAACAAAAAACTCCGTTCATCGAAACACAGTTTATTCTATTTAAAGATCAGAACGCTGAAGAACTTCAACCTGTTAAAGAGTTATCACTTTCACTCGGCGTCGACCGTCTGCTTGTAAAAACAGGCAATAACGATCTTTCCCGCCTTAATGTGGCCGATATCAGCGAAGTTAAAGGATGTTACTGGTTATATTACGTACCCAATGTCGACTGGCAGGGCAACCTTAAAGTATGCTGCATAAGCGGACTCGCGAGCTCCTTCTCTTTCGGCAACATAATACAAAATAACGCGAAAGAGGAATGGAATAATGAATCGATGCGGGGCATCCGAAAATTATTTACGCAAAGAGATGACACGGTTATCCAAAATCTCGAGGGCTGCCTCTGCCTCAAATGTTATAAACTGGCCTATTTAAAGAATTTGGAATGAGGAATTAAGAATTGGGATAAAACAGATCACAAACTTCTGTTTTATTCCTACATTCGGGGTTTAATAAAACTCCCGGGATACTATTCTGATATCAATCCTGTTCATTTTCCAAAAACAGGGCGTTCCTTTTTAATCCCTTCAGCCTCGCCCTGGCGAGGGGACTCGCGGCAAAACGTTTTTTGAATAAAGAATTGCTCATTTTCTTTATTTCATCAAACTTAATTTCTTTGGTAAGATTCAGCAAAAACCCCGGTTCATTGGTTTGTTCAGAAAACTTAACATTCCAGGGACAGACATCCTGGCAGATATCACATCCGAAAAGCCAGTTTTCGAACTTCCCCCTGAATTCCTCCCCTGTTTCACCTTTATTCTCAATCGTAAGGTATGAAATACACTTTGATGAATCGAGAATATATTTATCCAGCGCTCCGGTCGGGCAGGCGTCAACGCAGGCGCTGCAGCTCCCGCAATAATCGGGAACTCCGGCGGAAGGTGTAAATTCCCTGTTGCATATAATATTAGCGATAAAAAACCAGCTCCCTTTGCCCCGGTTAATAATGTTGGTATTTTTTCCCATCCATCCCAGGCCGGCTTTCGCCGCCCAGACTTTATCCATTACCGGACCGGTATCAACATAAGCGACCGCCTCAAATCCGGGGTCCAGCAATTTGATTCTTTCAATAAATATTTCAGTTTTATTCCAGATAATATAATGATAATCTGTGCCCCAGGCATACCTCGACACCTTCCCGCGCCCCGGCAGGTTTTCATAATCTTCTTTGTGATAATAGTTCAGTCCAAGTGAGATAACCGATTTCGCAGAAGGGAGTATTTTAGTTACATCCTCCTTTTTATCCAGGTTTTTCTCCATATAATCCATACCGGCCTGGTACCCCCGTTCCAGCCAATCTTCAAGTTTTTTTCTTTCCTCATTAAGAAGTTCAGCCTTCGCGAACCCGGTAAGATCAAATCCGAGCTCCCCGGAAATGGATAATATTTCCTCCTCCGAAATCACCAGTTCAATTCCTTTTCTTCAGCTTTCACATAAACATACTCGTTTATTACTTTTACCTCGTATGTATCCAGGCCTCTTCTTTCACCGCCGAGTTTTCCGGTCTGCAGATCAAATTCCCAGCCGTGAATGGGACATGCCACCCTGTTGCCGGTAATAAATCCCTCGTAGATTTTGGCCACATGCTGATGAGGACAAATATTCTTCAGAGCGTAAATTTTACCATCCACAAGAAACAACGCGATATCGACATCATTCACAAATACCCTTTTTCCGATTCTTTCATCTAGGTCATCAATGCCGCATACTTTCACAAATCCATCATCTGATATCATTTGTACTCCCGATAGCCCGCTTGAGTGAAAATCCTTTTTTTCCATGATTGACTGTTCCGATCTTATATTCATCGCCATGCCCGAAAATCAGGATCCATTCATCTTCAAACGCGCGCTGAAGAAAAACACTCTTCTCTCTTATTGTTTCAAGAGGCTGCAGATCATAAGCCATTATATAAGGTATATGCAGATGAGCGTAGGTGGGTATAAGATCACCGGTGAAAAATATAGTTTTATTGCCGTCGGAGATAATAGGAAGCTGCTGATAATGGGTGTGGCCGTGAAAAACAACCAGCTCGATTTCATCATCAAACTTTGTGTTACCTTCCTGAAATGTTATCACTCCCTCATCGGCGAGGGGCCGGAACCGCTCTTTGATATAACTTCCTCCATCCTTTTCAGACGGAGACATTCCCCACTCAAATTGTTTTCTCTGAATATGATACCGCGCGTAGGGGAAAGCGGGAATATAACGTCCGTTTTCTTCAATTACCGATCCCCCGGTATGGTCAAAATGGAGATGCGTAAGGATAACATCTGTCACATCCTCCGGCTGAACATCATGTTTTGCCAATAAACTGAATAACAATTCTGTTCCGGAAACAAGGCTGTAAATTTTCGAAAATTTATTGTCCCAGCCGCTCCCTATACCTGTGTCAAATAAAATAATCCTGGAATCACTTTTTAATAAAAGGGAGTTTGCCCCGAGTTTTATTCTGTTTTTTTCATCGGGGATTATCTTTTTTTCCCATAACGGGCGTGGAATGATTCCGAACATTGCCCCCCCATCCAGGGAAAATGTTCCAGCGTCCAGTAAATGGATTTCATATTTTCCTGCGTTCATAAAACCTTTTTATATTTCTAACATTAAACGTAATAAAAAGTTTAATTTCAAAGCCGGTTTACGGGGATTATTTTTCTCCGAATATCAATTCATAAGGACGTTTCAATTCTTCAGCCAGAACATCAAGATTCAGATTCCTGCTCTGACGGAACCACTCTCTTCCTCCGAACCATATAAGAATAGTCGGCACCGCGAATATATTCAGCTGCCCTGCCGTTTCCCTGTATTTCATAGTATCAACATAATAAAAATTTATTCCCGGGAAATCAGCCTCCAGCAATGAACGGAGTTTTGGTTTCAAAACCTTGCAGACATTACATTCCTCATGGCTGAAATAAAAACAGACAGCGTCGGATTCTTCCGCCGTTTTTCGAAATTTTTCATAATCCATCTTTAATCTCCATTAATCTTTTCCGGGTACACTATCTCCTGGGTTCTTAAAGAGCGGGGAAACTGGCTTTTAATCCCTTCATCCGAAGCTGTGCCGGCGCCTATAATTTCACCATTAAGCCTGATAAATTTTTTCCCCGGAAGATCAGTTTTTTTCCTTATTATGCCCCCTGAAAGATATGCCTTCAGATCATCAATATCATCTATATCAAAAATCTCATTTTTCGCGTAATCACCTATTATCCTTGTTCCCTGGGTATGAAAATGCAGATAATTGTTTTTATCGATAATTCCGAGTTTGGTTCCTATTCTCATAAAAATATCAGGATCGGGCGCTTCCCAGTCGGAGTTGATAAAAAAGAGATCATTAGATTTTTTCATATATCTGAACCTGGAAAAGATATCGCGGGGAATGCCGAAACGATCGCTGACAATATTCAGGCTTTCTTTTATTTCCCGGTCCTTATGTGAGATAAGTTTCAGTCCCCTCTTCTTTCTTATAAGTTTCTCAGGGGATTCCGTTGGTCCTGTTTTTCTTAATTTCGCCACAAAAAAGCCTTCTGAATTTATCTCCCAGGGAATTATTCTGTGAGTAAGAGAAAGAGAACTGTTTAGTTTTTCCTTCCCGAATGTTGTAAACCCCGGAATCGATTTTACAGGCAGTGAACATTCCACTATTTCCACAGGAAACTTTTTCATAAGCCGGTCAAGAACGAGTTCATTTTCCTCAATTGTCATCGTGCAGGTGGAATAAATTATCTCTCCCCCCTCTTTTAACATTTTAAGAGCTGAAACAAGCAGTTTATATTGTGTGGCTGATAGTTTTTCAGCGTTGCTGATATTCCACCAGTTATCCACCTCATCCTTTTTATTCAGAATTCCCAGGGCGCTGCAGGGAGCGTCAACAAGAATTTTGTCAAATTCGGGGTTGAACATTTTACTGAGAAGCTCTCCCCTGAAATTAAGCGCGCCGGTATTCACGACCGTCATCTTTTCCAGATTATGAACAAGTGATTTTGTTCTTGATATCACCGGTTCATTGGCATATAAAGCGCCCCGGTTTTCCATCATTAGCGCGATCTGTGTGGTTTTAGAACCGGGAGCGGCGCACATATCAAGAATTTTTTCATCCGGCTGTGGATCAAGCGCTATCGGCGGTATCATAGAAGAGAGGCTCTGGATATAATAATGACCGAGAATAAAACTGTATGTCCTTCCTATAAGCTCATGCCCCCTCGTAACCCGGAAAGCGCCGGTCACATCAGGAATTTTTTCTACGCCGATATCATAAAGAGTCAGCTCTTTAAGCAGCGTTTCTTCATCCCTTATTCCATTTCTTATATAAGTTTCAGGAGGAAAATCTATATATTCTTCATATCGTTTTAGAAATTCAACGCCGAATAATCCCTCAAAATAGCGGGAAATTTTTTCACCGAAAACAGCCACAGTACCTCCTTAAAGACGGGAAAGTTTAAGATTACGGAAAATGGAGTTTGAAACCTGGGCAAATTTGCCGGCGGCTTTGAAGGATTTTAAAAATTCATTTTTCACATCATTGAGCAGTGAATCAAGAAAATTCTCATATCTCTTTAATACCGTTGCCAGATCCTCTTCATTTTCAGGGATTTCGGTATATAAAGGATGATTTCGGTTTGCGTAAAGGATATATTTTGCCTTTTCAGAAGATTCACACATAAAATGCACATCACCATCTGTATCCACCAGTTCAACACTGCCAAAAAGTTCAGCGCCCATCATCATCGCTCTTCCGGGCATTTTAATCCTGGCCACCTTCTCTTCCTTAAGAAAATCGGCGGGGAAATCTTTTAATCTTTCATCTCTGATCTTTTCAGTCCATATAGAAATAAACTCATTCTCGGTCATAACGTATCTCGGCTAATCAAAATATAATATTTATTTATTCAGGATTTTCAATCCAGTCGGCTATGAAGATATTTGTTTCGCGCGAATCTTTTCTGTCTGCTCTCCTGTTGGATGCGAACACAAGTTTTTTACCATTAAAAGAAAACATAGGGAATGCGTCAAATGTCCCTGAAAAAGTAATTTGCTCCAGACCTGTTCCATCGGTGTTGATCATAAAAATATCAAATAATCTGCCTCCCTGCTCAAGGCTGTGATGATTCGAGCAAAACAGAAGTTTTTTTCCCGAAGGATGAAAAAAGGGAGCCCAGTTAGCGCCCGGCAATTCTGTTACCTGTTCCGCGTTTGAGCCATCTGTATCCGCGATAAAAATATTCAGATCACCCGGCTCAACAAGACCTTCGCCAAGCAGTTTGAAATATTCATCCCGCGCTTTTCCTTCCGGACGGCTGGCGCGCCAGATTATCTTTTTTGAATCACGCGAGAAAAACGCTCCGCCGTCATATCCCGGCGTATCAGTAAGCTGAAGCAGTTCCCCGCCGGATATTTCATACCGCCATAATTCCAGATCACCCGAGCGGGTGGAGGTAAATATTATATATTTCCCATCCGGTGAAACGGTTGCCTCGGCATCATAACCTTCCCCTCCTATCAGGAGTGTGCTTTCCTCAGAACCTTTACCGGTTATATATATATCATAAGTATCATATATCGGCCAAACATATTTCCCCTCAGAAAACATCACCGGTTCGGGACAGCTTTCCGATGCCTCGTGGGTCGAAGCGTATATTATTCTGCCGTCCGGTAAAAAATAGCTGCAGGTGGTGCGCCCTTTTCCTGTGGATACCAATTGATATTGTTCAGAATCGGCCGGCGGTGATCCATCGCTGTTCATCACAAAAATCTGGTCACAGCCCTGGTTATTTATCTTATCCCAGTCACTCTGAAATACAAGCTGACTGTCATCAAAACTGAAATATGCCTCGGCGTTGTTGCCGCCGAAGGTAAGCTGTTTTATGTTTTTAAGATGTTTTTCACCCTCAAAACGGAGTTCATCCTTTTTTAGATCCCCATTCTCCGGGTTTTTATTTTTACATCCTGCTAACGAAAAAAATAAAGTTAAAGCAATAATATATATATAATATCTCATGAAGAGCCTTTCTCTTCCTTTCGGGAAGAATTAATATTTCGCAATGTAAAATATATTCCTGTAAGAACCAGCGGTATACTCAGAAGCTGTCCCATATTTAAAGCCATGCCCGCTTCAAAGCTGCTTTGGTCCTCTTTAATAAATTCCACAAAAAAACGGAATCCGAATACAAGAATGAGAAAAAGACCAAAAATGGTTCCCGTGGGAATTTTTTTCCAGAATTTTTTATAGATCGACCATAAAATAATAAAGGTGATAAGATAAGCGATTGATTCATAAAGCTGAGCCGGATGGCGGGGCACATTATCTATTTGTTTGAATACAAATGCCCAGGCAACATCGGTTTTTACCCCGATTATTTCGGAATTAAAAAGGTTGCCAAGCCTGATAAAAGATCCCCCAAGCGCCGCGACAATAACCATTCTGTCAAGCAGCCATAAATAGGGTTGGTCCGGTTTCTTTTTTGTGTACATCCACAACGCGGTTAAAATTCCTATTGACGCCCCGTGACTCGCAAGGCCTCCTTTCCACACAGCAAGAATTTCGAACGGATTTGATAGATAATAAACAGGATTATAAAAAAAACAATGCCCGAGCCGCGCGCCCAATATAGTGCCGACCATCATATACCAGATTAATGTATTTAAATCATCCAGGTTCTTTTTTTCATTCTTATATATCCAGGTAAAAATTTGAAATCCCGCTAAAAAAGCAGAGGCAAAAAGCAGACCATACCATCTTACAGAAATAAAACCGATAGAAAATATTTCAGGATCAACATTCCAGGGAATCATGTAAAACGCCTTGTTATTCTTCTTTAATCTTCCAAATTTAAGTATTCTCGCCGGAAAGAAAAAACAGCCCTGTTTTGTTTATAGTTTTATAATATCATGTTTAACGTGAGTTCGATATAAACGAAATAGAAATAGAAACTATTTAGGCTCTTATCACCACACTACCCCCAACATGTTGAGGATAATCCGGGGAGCAAAATTTGTCAAAAAGCCCGCTAATAACATGTTGCCGATAATCAGGCCGCGATTCTAAATCCATAAGCCGATGGAGTCAGATAAAGAAAAGTTGTCGATCAGCTCAAGGATAGTCCTCCCCCGTCTTCAAAGAAAAACACTTTGAATCCACCCCCTCCAAAGGGGGATATTTATCGATAATCCCGAGCAATCAAAATATCCCCCGCCGGAGGGGGTGGCAATGAAGCGCCTTTCTTCATTGACGGGGGAGGACACACCTCAAGTAACTACGAAACTTATACCTGGTAATAAAACTTTCTACTTGCTGATAAATTTCTTACCAATTTTCGTAGAATTTAATTTCTTATTGAATAAATTACTCCCCGTTTTGCCAAGGAACTTTTTCCCTTTAAGGTGTTTTCCTCAGGCTTTGCCTGGGGAAAATTTAGGCTCTTATCACCACACTAACGCCAACATGTTGAGGATAATCCGGGGAGCAAATTTTGTCAAAAAGCCCGGTAATAACATGTTGCCGATAATCAGGCCGCGATTCTAAATACGTACACGTTCTCGTAATCGTACTTCGTACTCGTCTTTTCAAAACGCTCAGGTTATTGGAATACGATTACTCCGTAAGGAGTCAAATTCTACGCAAAATGGCAAAATTATTTAACCTGCCATTTATATTTATGCTGCGAGGCTATCTGTCGTCCCTGGCGGGACTATTGATTCTCTCCCTAACCTATTACCCCACAATGAATTGTGGGGCTATTATCTGTCGTCCCTGGCGGGACTTTTTCTAAATAATAATGATTATCTACAAGCAAATATTAAATCAGATTAATATGAATCCCGGCAGGGATGATAGATAATAGCCCCTATTTTCAAATAGGGGAAAATGTATAAAGAAAGGTAAATAAGTCCCGTCAGGGACGACAGAATTAGTTTGGTTCTGGCTCTGCCAGTTTATGAGTACGAGAACGAGTAAGATCATTTGTTCAGGATTTATTTTGGTTCCGGCTTTGCCAGCTTAGGCAATTTAGGCTCTTACAACCACGCTATCGTTAACATGTTGAGGATATTCCAGAGCGCAAAATTTGTCAAAAACCCCCGCTAACAACATGTTGCCGATAGCCAGGCCGCGATTCTAAATACGTACACGTTCTCGTAATCGTACTTCGTACTCGTCTTTTCAAAACGCTCAGGTTATTGGAATACGATTACGAGTACGATTATTTATTCAGGATTTATTTTGGTTCTGCCTTGTCAGCTTAGGGATATCCCGATTTTTTCTCATCATCCTCCGACTGTTATTTTAATCCTCCCCCTAAATCACTATCTTTGAATAAAAAAATAAGGATGTTATGGATAAGCAGATACTCTATAAATATTTCAGTGATGATGATTTCCTGCGCGTTTCAGCGAAAGTCAAAGAGATGGAAAAAATTACCGCCGGTGAGATACGGGTCAGTATTAAGACTGAAAAACCATTTAAAGCGGGATTAAAAGAAAATGCTGAAAAGGAATTTTATAAACTCGGCATGGAGCAAACAAGGGATAAAACCGGTATACTGATATATATAGTGCTTTCGGAAAGGCAGTTTTATATTATGGCAGATACCGGTATCGATAAAAAAGTATCGGATGACACCTGGGATCAGGTAAGAGACGCAATGCAGAAAAAATTCCGTGACGGGCTTTATTCTGAAGGCATTGTTGACGCGGTTGAAAAAGTCGGGAAAATCCTTTCTGAACATTTCCCCATAAAACCGGATGATACAAATGAGCTCTCGAACAAGGTTGCTTTCTGAAAGATTGATATAATATTGCCTGTTTTGTTTGCCCCTCATCCGTTCAGGCGATAGAGAATTTTTATCCGGCCTTCCGGTTGTGTCTGCGGCTGAACAACCAGCATAAAGCTCCATTTTCTTAATTGGATTTTCTATTTAACTGAGCCGGCCGTAATCTAATGCCGAATTTTACTGCCATCAATTAAAACCCCTCCATTTTGAGTAGAATTTAACTGAATACGGAATAATACTGTTCAATATTTTTAAGGATTTGGTTATAAGTGACTTTTTCCCGCCTGAATCCGCGAAAACTGCGGTCAACTTTGTCATTTCAATTATTAATTTTTAATTGTAATTAATAATTTTATTCGCCATTTTACGCAGAGTTCAACGGCTAACGGAATCTTCTGCCATAAAATAGAAGAAAATATTTGACTGTCGCCTAAATATTTGCGATTATTTTTCCCTAATGCCAAATATTCATAAATTTGCCCACGGTTTGCATGCTAAAATTGTGAATATTATATTGTAAAGTTAATTTTGATGGGAAACGATTTTGTATAAATAATAAATACAGGAGCAATAATGTCACTAAATTTGAAGAAACTGGATACTTTCAAAGGCAGAAAAGGCCCTCTATTACTGATAATTATGGATGGAGTGGGGATAGGTAAAACCGATGAGAGCAACGGAGTATTTCTGGCCGAAACACCCACACTCGATAAACTGATGCAGCTTCCTCTGAGAACTCAATTGAAAGCTCACGGACCGGCGGTTGGTCTTCCTACAGATGGCGATATGGGCAACAGTGAAGTAGGCCATAACGCGATAGGAGCGGGCAGAGTTTTCGCGCAGGGAGCCAAGCTGGTTAATGCTTCTATCAAATCGGGAGCCATATACGAAGGAGAAAGCTGGAAAAAAGTAGTTGAAAAAGGGAAAAACAACGGGACGGTACACCTTCTCGGTTTGTTTTCCGATGGCAATGTGCATTCTCACATGGACCATATTTTTTCCCTGATAAACCAGTGCGCCAAAGAGGGTGTCGAAAAAGTTCGCCTTCACATTCTTCTCGACGGCAGGGATGTCGGTGAAAGAACCGCGCCCGAATATGTTAAGCCGACCGAGGAACTTCTCGCTTCAATCTCAGGTGAAAAAGGTTATGATTACAAAATCGCTTCAGGCGGTGGAAGAATGATCACCACAATGGATCGCTACAATGCCGACTGGTCAATCGTTGAAAGGGGATGGAAAGCCCATGTGCTCGGTGAAGCCAGAAAATTCCATTCAGCAATGGAAGCTATCGAAACCATGTATGGCGAAGATGAAAAGATCATTGACCAGTATCTCGAATCATTTGTAATAGTCGATGACAATGATAAACCTGTCGGAACCATTGAAGATGGTGACGCGGTGATATTCTTTAATTTCCGGGGAGACAGGGCCATTGAAATTTCCCGCGCCTTTGAAGAAAAAGAATTCACCGAATTTGACCGTAAACGTGTTCCTGATGTATTTTACGCCGGTATGATGGAATATGACGGTGATCTTCATATCCCTAAAAACTATCTTGTGTCCCCTCCGGCGATTGACAGAACAATAAGCCAGTATCTTTGCGCCGAAAAAGTAACCTCGTTCGCTATTTCCGAAACTCAGAAATTCGGACATGTAACCTATTTCTGGAATGGCAACAAATCAGGGTACATCGATGAAAAGCTGGAAAAATATGTCGAAGTGCCATCCGATAAAATCCAGTTCGATAAAGCCCCGAAAATGAAAGCTGAAGAGATAACCGCTGAAACCATCAAACTGCTTAAATCGGGTGAATACAAATTTGGCAGAATTAACTTCGCCAATGGTGATATGGTTGGCCATACCGGTGTTATGGAAGCTGTCATCACTGCGGTTGAGACTGTTGATCATTGTATCGCCGAAATTCTTCCGGTTATTGATGAACTTGGCGGCATAGCCCTTATTACCGCCGATCATGGAAATTCAGATGAAATGTTTGAAATGAAAAAAGGGAAAAAGGTCAACAGAACCGCTCATACTCTGAATCCTGTACCATTTATAATATATGATCCCTCTTATAACGGTGAGTATGATATGGCAGAAGTTGAAAAACCGGGACTGACTAATATTGCCGGAACAATTCTCAATCTGCTCGGATATGAAAATGTTGAAGATTATGACACTTCGCTGGTTAAATTAAAATAATACAATTTCGGGAAGGGGATTTTCCCCTTCCGGTTTTATTTAGCGGGGAAAAATAATAATAACACACCAAGTCCACCTTTTTTTTTGAACATCATTGACTTTTACTTCAAAAAGGGGTATAATATTTGATATTTATTATTTAATTAAAACATTTCCTTTCTTATTTCCTTAATTAAAGTTTTCGAGGTCGCGATGGATGATCTGATTAGAGAATATGACACATACAGAATACCGGACGATGCGGTTGTTGACTGGGAGAACGAATATCTGACCTATTGCGAACGATGTAAGAAAGATCTTATTGTATCTAAGGATCTGCCCGCGGGTCATTATTACTGTGGCGCCTGCCGGGAAGAACTTTATGAGGAAATGCATCATATAACACCAATCGAAAACAAAAGATCGACAGAAGAGAAGCTGGTTACAACAGCAAAAAGCAGTGTATCCAGAAGCAATATATATTTTTCGAGGGCAATTGTTTTCTTTCTTTTCGCTCTTGCCGCTCTTATGCTTGTTGTAGCAATCGATCTGGCCCGCTCTACTACTTACCAGGCTTTAATGTGGACCATATTTATTATTCTCCTCGGAATTTCTTTCTTTTTCCTTGCAGTCGCGGCCATAAACAAGTGGAAAGAATACAAGAGTGAAAAGAATTCTTGACCGGTTATTCAAAAAACCATAAGTTAGCGCTTCTTTTCTGAATAACCTGAGAATAATATTTTGCGCAAATTAATCACTCCTGAAATAATTAAAAATATTAAAATTGTTGTAACAGATGTCGATGGCGTCCTGACCGACGGGGGGCTTTTTTATACCGCCGAAGGAATGGTAATGAAAAAGTTTAACGTCAAGGATGGTATGGGAGTCCGTCGTTTAAGAGCCGCCGGTATAAAATGCGGCATTATCTCAACCGATACTTCTGAAATTATTATCAAAAGAGCCGAAAGATCGCAGATGGATTTTATCTTTACCGGAATATGGGAAAAAGGAGAAAAGCTTAAGGAGTTTTGTGAAGCTGAAGGAATATCCGCATCTGAGGCAGCGTTCATAGGCGATGATGTCAACGATCTGGGAATTATTGATATCGCGGGATTTACCGCCTGCCCCTCGGACGCTGAGGATGTCATCAAAGAAAAAGTTGATTACATCTGTAACCGGAGCGGAGGAAGAGGGGTATTCAGAGAATTTGCCGAATTGATTTTAAGTCATAAAGATGATAAGGGAAATTTCCTGAAATAATTTTTATTTGCGATGCTATTTCAATTGTCGCTGAAATATAATATATTTGTTGTTCGGTTTTCGGGGTGTGGCGCAGCCCGGTAGCGCGCTTCGTTCGGGACGAAGAGGCCGTAGGTTCAAATCCTATCACCCCGACTATCCTTCCTCTTTCCCCCCTTAATTTTATTTTCCATCAACCAATAGAACCGAATCCCTTGCGCTAAAACTTCATTATTATTCGACTCTGATTTGCTGCTCAAAATTGTGAGGTTTTTAAAATAAATAAACCTGCCGGATAAGAACCATAAGGAAATGTCAATAAAATCATCAGCAATGTAATCTGGCGGAGTCAGAAGTGAAGAGTAAAAAACACCTCTCTGATTAAAAAACGATTTCGATGACGACTTCGATTTGGATTTCGACCGGGTCTCTTAAATTCTTCTAATATCTTAAATCCCCGTAATCTTGTTCACTGCTTTTTTCAGCGATCCCTATTTTATTCCGTTGAAAATATAAACCTGTTGAATAAGGTTAATTAGGTTCAATTTTGCCGGGTTGTCACCGCTGCTACCAAGGTTAAAAAATAAGGAATAAGGTTTGTCCTTTGTATTAATTCGTAATTCGTAATTCGTAATTTACTTCCGTGGTTTTTTATGTCCTGGTGAATTGGCAGCGTTTTTTCAGCAATATTTCACTCTTGATATTATTTTGTAATTTCAATTATTAATTATTAATTATTAATTGATAATTGCGGTTTTGCACAGAATTTGACTACTTACGAACTACTCTTACTCTGATTCTTTCAATAGGATACCATTCAATAATTCGGCGGGAGCCTGCGCTCCCGCGGAATTTTTTATTTGTCTGAAAGTTTTGCTGTTTTTCTGATATCCGAATCGGCATTTGCCACTTTTGAAATTATCGCTTTAAGATTATCACTATTCTTTTTCATATTTTTTGTAAAATCCAGTACACTCTGCGCCTGCCCTTTAAGTTTATCAACTGAAGGAACCGAGGGAAGTTTAATATTTAATTTCTTTGTTAAAGGTTTTGTGAGTTTCGATACCCATTTATCAACAAATTTCTTAAAGGCTTTTCCAACTTTACCCCCTTCGAGAACCTTTCTCAAACTAATACTGAATTTTTTTCCAAAGACTTTTTTCTCAAATTTTTTATTCAGCACCTTATTGATCTCATCGGCGACCTTATCAACTTTTTTGAATCCATTATCAAATTTATCGATCCCTTTTTTCGCGTTGCTTACCGGCTTGTTAATTACCTTTACTTTTCCACTCATATCTTTGATAGCGCTCAGTTCCTTATCCGCGCTGGCCAACGAGTTATTGATCTCAGATATTTTCTGATTTACAATCGCGCATTGGTTTTCATTCATCGAGCCAAGATTTTTTTTCAGCTTTAACAGATCAAGCTTAACCGCCTGCATCTGCGAATTAAAACTTCTTACCGAAATATTCGTATTCAGAACATTATTCCTCATCGGATCGATTACAGGTTTACGCATACTGCTGATCGCGCTGTTTCCACTGTTTATTTTATCTTTCGCGGCTCCGAAAGTCTGGGATAAAGCTGTTACAGCAGTTCCGATAAAAGGCATCTTTCGGAAAGCGGTCAGAGCGTCAGCGACATCGTCAAATCTGGAATTAAGCCTGTTAAAACTTTCCGAAATATCGTAAAGGCCTGTTACTGCCTGATCGGCTGATTTCGAGCTGCTTAATGTGGAGCCTGATTTATTCTGAAGATCATTGAGTCTTGAATAAAGCTGGTCAATATTTGTCGCGAGAGTTTTGGCGTTGGCCCCCTTCGCGTTAGCGCTGACCGATGAAAGTGAAGAAGGGACCATATCCTTCTTTCCGGGGATGAATGGTTTATTTGTATTATAATCTACCAGGTACCATTCAGTCCACGGGCCGTCATGATCTTGCCAGATATGAACATTTGTACCATTTTCACTTATTCGTCCGTTCAGGCACAACACTTTGCCATTATCGCTGTATATTTTAAATCTGCCATCTCCCAGGTGTTTAAATTTGTAATTTTGAGCCGGGCCGTTATTTCTTTCCCATACTATCAGATCTGTGCCGTTAGCTTTGCCATTATTTGTCACATCCGCGAGTAAATTTCCATTTCCCGCGATACTGATGCTGTAAGATGTAAAGTCTGATCCTGAAGAAATAACATCAAATTTCCTGTCCGCGTCATCTTCCTGTAATTCCCATACTTTCAGTGATTTGCCTTTTTCGGGATAATTTCGTCCCGGAACATCCCAGCATCCCTTCAATCCCTTTCCATATTCCTGCGCGGACTGTATATAAACATTTCTCGCGCCCGACATATCAGGGCCGCTGTTTTTACGCGCGGCGGATATCTTATCCTCAAGCTTCAGCGTTTTATTTGTCCTGGTGTCAATCAGATACCACTCGGTCCATGCGCCCGGGTGATCATCCCATATCTGAACCTGGGTTCCGTTATTGTATTTTCTGCCATCAGTGCAAACAACTTTTCCATTAGCGCTGAAAATCCGGAACTTGCCATTGCCCAGATAATCAAATCTGAAATTCTGGGCGTTGCTGTTATTCGGGTCCCAGATTCGCAGATCAGTTCCATTATCATTGCGCCCACCCTCAACATCAACATAACCGTTTATTCCATCGAGTTGTATTTTCAGATATGCTTTGTTGGAAGAGTTGACTATAACATACCTTCTGTCTTTAGCCTTGTCACTAAGTTCCCAGACTTTTATTTTGGCGCCCTTCCGGATATCTTTCTCACCTCCGGGAAGATCCCAGTATCCAAAGTTCTTTTTACCATATGTTAATGCCGACTGAATAAAATAGGGCTGGTTTTTTGGAATCAGATCATGAATGCTTTGAGCGAATAAATTCATGCTAAATAATATCATCCCAATAACAAGATATTTGTATCCGATGTCACTCATTTTGTGTTACTCCGATATAGTTTTTATAAGTTAGCGCCTTTGTTCATTCATAATGCGTGCCAGAACCCATTATACAAAGAGGAAAATTTTTAGAATCGCCAAAAAAAAGATATGGAACTCTTTTAAAAACTGCAAATGTTTTTCTTTAATATCCGGGGATTTCTGCTCTTTTAACAATAATTTAATCTTACTAATACCTACAACCGGTAGGGAATATTCATCCGGGATTTCATTCAGGAGATAGATTTTGAACCAGGAGAGATATTGAGAATATATCCGGCAAGAAAGTCATTACATTTTTTAGGATGGCGTATGATAGCGGTAGTGGTTTCACAAAAAAGTGTGTAAAAGACCCTTCTATCCCGAATAAAATAATATACACATTTTTACCCTCTCTAAAAACATAATACCTTTGTCAACTATACTCTGTGCGCATAAAAAGAAGTCGCTTAAAATTGATATCGCATGCTACAAATGAACTTCTCAAAAAATCAGGTCTTAGTAAGGATGTCGATTTGTAAAACCGGAACCTGAAGATAATATTTCGCGCTGTTTCTCATTAATTAAAAGCAACTTCAGCAACTTTATAATCAGTGTATGACTCATCATAAACCGGCCTGTTGATAACTCTGTATCGCTGCCGGCTGTAATTTGTAAATACTTCTGTGTCAGATGAATATTTACGATTTTTTCTTTCTTTTTTTCTTATTTTTTTAATTTCCGGCTCAGATTTGGTTTTTACGACAATCTCCCTTTCAGATTGATTTTCATATCTTACCGGCTCTTCATATATCTTTTTAACTCCGCTTCTCGCTATTCTTATTTTATATGTGATAAATGATAAAGTAACAATAAGAAATATCCCTGAACCAAATAAAAGTATACCGTTGATCATTATTTCTGAAAAATTCATTTTGTAACTCCTTATTTTTTTTACTCCAAATTTATCTCTGAAACCTGGTTTTGAAGATAAGAAAGGAATTAGCGGCCTTTATTATGGAATAAACGGTACATTTTTGGAACGAAATGCCACTTAGCAATTGAATTTTTGATTTAATAAAAATAAATTTGTTTTATCGCAGGAGTTGTTGTGATTAATTCACTGGGATAAATGAATTTTATTATGGATTATTTGTGATCTCAATATTAGTAATAGATGATGATATTGTTCTGAGGACAACTATTCGCGGATTCCTTGAACTGCAGGGTTATAACGTTATTATAGCTGAGAATGGCGAAGATGGTCTTGAAATTGCGAGAAGGTTTCTTCCTGATCTGATTATCTCCGATGTCAATATGCCGGGGAAAGATGGATACCAGTTAAAAGAAGAGTTATCTTCCGATGAAATCACGGCTTTGATACCTTTTATTTTTCTCACTTCACTTTCCGAAAGAGAGGATTTCAGGAAAGGAATGGAACTTGGGGCTGATGATTATCTTACTAAACCGTTTCAGACTAAAGAACTCAAATCAGCCATTGAAGTAAGATTGAAGTTAAGAGAAAAACTGATAAGTAAATATAACAGGGAACAAAAAGAAAAGAAAAGCGCGCCTTCCGACTATGGCGGGCATGTAATGATAAAAGTAAAAGGAACCCCTAAATTCATAAAGTTTTCTGAAATTAAATATCTTCAGGCCGATGAAAAATATTCTTGGGTCATTTTGAGCAATGGTGAAAAAATGTCCGTTTCACGATCACTTAAAGAATGGGAGGATACTCTTCCCGGAAACAAATTTATCAGGATACACCGCTCTACAATCATTAATATTGACTACATTGAAAAGTTGGAAAAATGGTTCAACCGCAGTTACGTAGTAAAATTAAAAGGTGAAAAAGATAACCATGTTATCAGCCGAAGATACTATTCAATCCTTAAAGAAAAATTTTAGCCATTCAGTAAAGGAACCGTAATGACACTTTCTAAAGATGAATCCTCAACCTTCTTTAAATTGATGATCAGTCTGCATCTCTATACTAATTTTGAATTCGGAATAATAAAAGGAATTACCGGTTTTGATAGTTATATGAGGACTTCAACGGCAATAACGGTAAAAATAAGGAATAAGCTATTCGAAAATATTGGAATTATCGATAGTTTCATTGAGGATAGCAATGATAGTTTTAATGAAGAGGAAAGAGAAATTCTTATTTCCTGGAAGAAATTCATCAGAGGAGAGTTCATCATTGAAAGATACCTGAAAAATCACGCGATCTTTTATATGGATAATAAATTTTACGCGGTCAAAGCGTTAGTGGACCCATTTACAGATTTAATATTGCCGGAAAGCCTACCCCTGTTTTCAAATGCAATATTGCTCCCTTTCAAAAGTCAAATCATCTATGACGGATTTCTAAGCAATTCATCGATTTCTATTGTCGGAAATATGAAGAATGATTTGAAAAATGCTTACATTGCCGCGAAAGAAAACGGGACGATTATCACAGACCTTCTCGCCCCCGAACTGAAACCAAAAGGTCCCGATATCAATAAACTTAAACAGAAATTTTCCAAACTTCACAAAAGACTGGATCAAATTCTGCTGACTGTGGAAAAATCCGCCATAACACCAATAGAGTCAAAATTGATATCAGATTTTCTGAATACCTCAATGGACTCAATAGAGGAAATTATTTCCCGCGATGTCGATTATGCCCTTATAAACCGAAAAATTGATAAGCTCATTAATATTCTTCATCAGCTTGGCGATTACGCTGATAACAGGTGAATTAAATATAGAAAATTCCATGTTGGCAAAACCGGAACCCACAAGAAACCCAGGACAAATATCCTAAACCGGCAAAATCAAAAGTGAAGAGTGGAGAGTGGAGAGTAAAGAGAGGCGAGTTGCTTAGTTGATAAGTGATAATTAAAAGATGACGCAGGTTTTTATATTGTATTAGATTACCCTTGAAATATGTTGAATCCCCGTAATCCTTTTCTGAGCTTTTTCCCGCGATCATAAGAAAATTGCGCTGGATATATTGCCCGTTTGAATAATCCGTAAGGAGTTAAATTCTACGCAAAATGGCAAAATTATTACTAATTGGCAGTAAAAATCAGCATTAGATTCCGGCCTGCCCGCCTTTGGCTGGTCTTTTTGCAAAGGACGCAAAAAACCGGAATGACAAGTAATTGGTAACACTTGGGGAAAGCCAATTCGTAATTCGTCATTCGTAATTCCTCATTGTTTCTGGCTTGCCAGTCTATGAGTACGATTCCTTCTTCGGATTTATTTTGTCTCTGGCTCAGCCAGTTTATGAGTACGAGTACGATTCCTTCTTCGGATTCAGTTTTTATCTGGCTCCTCCAGTTTATGGTTAATAAGGTATTATTTTTATGGAGGATTACTTCTGCTACTAAGGTCAAAAAATTAAAAATAAGTTTTTATTCGTGGAATTTGGTGTTTTTGTGATTTGGCAGTAACGCTAAATTCAGAATTCCCCGGCCCCAAACAAAAAGAGTGTATAAAAGATAGTTCTGTCCTGAATAAAATTTCATACACTTATATCCTCTTTGAAATGCAAATTAAAATTTTTCTGAGATGTTCTGTTCTAATAACGTTGCGCGACACACAAGTAATATATGCTGATTTAATAACCACAAAAAAAAATCCGGCCTGACAGATAATAAAATATTTGTCAAAACCGGAAATTTATGAAAAGAATTTATTCCTGTTATAAACGCCGCAGGCATCAATTAAAAGCCACTTCCGAAACTTCACATTCCGTAAATTTTTCCTCATATCGCGGCTTATTCATTACAACGTATCTTTGTTCTTTTCTTTCAGCAATAACGCGTTTTTCGGAAGAATAAGTATCTTTTTCTCTATTTCTCATTTCAATTTTATTGACATTTGAACTGACCGGCTTTACAACTGCTCCCTCTTCTTCAATAACTCTTTCATGTTTTACGGACTCTTCAGATTTCATATCAGCAGCTCTGCTTTTCTTTATTCTTATTTTATATGTTACGTATGAAAAAATGATTATGAAAAACATACCCGCGCCGAAAATCATTACACCGTTGATCATTACGTCTGAAAAATTCATTCTCTGCTTCCTTTTTTTTGATTCAAATCTATGCATGAAGGTCAATTATCGGGCCAAAAAAGGAAGAAGCGGATTTTAATGTGGAATGAACGGTACATTGTTGGATTTTGCGCGTTAAAAATTGGATTTGTGATTTAAGACGCCGAATATAATTCAGAATGTTATATGGTGTACCTGACGGCACACCTGGTTGCTTTTTTCTACCAATATTTTGCCCCTGACGGTAAATCATTTAATATTTTATCTCCCGTCAGGGACATCATATTGGTAGCAAAAAAACAAGCGAAACTCTAAAGCAGTTTGGCAATTAATTTGAAAACGAAATGAATTTAATACCGGTAATTCAAAATTGAAGTCCAAATCATCCTGAGACAGAATAAAACAGCGGGACAAAAATATTACCATGGAGGAGGAAAGAACCTCCTCCTCCACGCTGAAATTTATACATCTATCCAGTAGGAAAACTTAACCAGAAAAATGTTATTGGGAGAGGAACTCCAAAGATTGCTGAAATCATCATTAAGCCGGAACCTGCCGGGATTGGCAAAATTCATTTTATCATGAGTCCAGACCAGGTATAATACCGATCCGGGCAGCAGCTCCCATCTGAGCAGCATGTTACCACGAAGCGATTTAAAATTAAAATCGGGATTTGAAAACTCCAGTGATTCGGCAGGACCCCCGCCATCCGGATCAATCGTGTAACTCTCATTATCCGCGTCATAATAAACCGCGCCGGCGATATCATTATAATGATTAAACTCGCTCGAGCCGCTATAAGCAAGCTCTTTAAAATCATCAAAGCTGCCAACCGAAAAAAGAGCCTGGGCATAAATCTGAAGGCTGAGTTTCGGCGAAAATGACCAGTTAACTCTGAAATCTGTGGAAAAAGTTTTTTGATCCATTTTGCCGAAAAGATACCTGCGGCCATAAGTTTGTGCGGCCAGATCATCATCAAATGCGCCTACCCACTGGTAGTTGAAACTCGAAAAGGTATAGGAAGGATCAATCTGAACAGTTATATGTGGAGCCGGCTTCCATTCTACTTCTATTCCCGCGTAATACTCTTTATCGATATCATCATTCTGCCAGTAACCTGTGTATGGTTCAAAAACGACCGGCTGGCGGTTATCAGTGTAACCGGAAAGATTTAACGAATAATTTGCCGGGCGCCTGACTTTCGGACCACCGCGGGTAAGAGTAGTGGAAACACTTTCAAAATTGATTGAACTATTGAGGCTGATTCCCCAGAAATCATCATGCTGCAGGCTTCCTGTTGTATAAAATCCCATTCTGTGACGGTCACCTTCGTAATCAGTCGTATTATTAAAAGCGACCAAAATACTTTTTCTTCTGAAAGTGCCATCCGATTCATACCACCTGTAACCGGTGATCACATGTCCGTTTATCCTGTCGGCAAAACTCTGGAATCCCAGGTCATTATACTCAAAACCGGGACTTACGGCGCCTATCGCGGCATTCAGGTAAACATTCCCCTCCTGCTTATTGAGCATAATTCTGGAGTACATTCCCGAAAGAGAAGTCCGGCTGCTGTCGAGCGGCAGAAAAGTTTTATCGGGGCGCTGAAGATACCTGTAAGGTTTTTTTTGAATCCTGAGCATCGCTTCTTCCGAGCCGCTGACATGTGTCCCCACAACCGAACCGGTAATTACATAAATTTTATCCTCATCGAGAAAGGTCCAGCCATCAAGTCCGAAAGTATACGCCTGGCTGACAAGGCGGTTATTCATATTTTCATCATCCAGGTCCCTGTTAACCGAAGTAAAGATCATTCCCAGCGCCTGCCTGCCTTCATTAAATTTTTTCTGTGTTCTCAAAACTCCGTAATGTGTAAGAGGTTCAACTTCATCTTCAAAAACTTCACCGGCCTCATTTTGCACCCTGGCAAATGTTCTTTCGGTCACTGCCGAAAGCGCGCCGATAGTCCATGTGGGATCCGGCTGGCCGGTAAGTTTTCCCGCACCAAGTATCCTGGTTTCACCCGGTATTTCCGCGTATCCATCCGAGATCGCGTAACCCTGCGGGCTGCGTCCTATCCTTCTCGAGTAATAATAAGTCGGAGTTCCAAAATTAAATCCCCAGTTATTATTTGCCCCTCCTCTGCCAAAATCAAATACATTCGCTCCTTCAATAAAAAAGGGCCTTTTCTCATCGAAATAATTTTCGAAAGCCGACAGATTTACAATGGCCGGATCGACCTCCACCTGCCCGAAATCGGGATTTATTGTCGCGTCGACATTAAAATTAGCGCCAAGACTGAACTTCAGGTCTCCTCCAAACCGGGTGTCGAACTGGTTGCTTTTATAAAACGGATCATTCTCCTTATCCCTCAGGAATTGGGCTTTCTGAACTATATAGGGAAGCAGTTCAAACCTCTGTTTCGGTTTTATTCCATCCAGCCCCCTGAGATCGGCCATGCGGCTGCAAAAACCACTTTCATCATGTGGAATCATTACCAGAAATGACATCTCATGTTTTCTTTTGATATCCCTGTTAAGGTTTATTCCCCAGACCATCTCTTCCGATTCTTTAAAACGCAACTGTGAAAAAGGAATCTTTATCTCCGATGACCATCCGTCCGGGTGTACTTTCGTTTCAACTCCCCAGATACCATCCCATGAATCATCCATCCATCCGTCATTATAAAGAGTTCCGTCACATATTGAACCGCCCGGATTCACCGCGAAATAATATCCGGTCAGTCCATCATTATAAGGGTCCATATAAATCCAGAACCAATCGGATGTAGTCATATTATCCCTTCGCATCAGCCTTATATCCATCGAATCGGGATTAACATCATAAAACATGGCGCTGAAGTATATATTCGATTCGTCATAAGCTATCCAGACATGTGTTTTTTCGGAGGACGGGGGACCTTCTTCCGGCTCTTTCTGAATAAAATTGTCAATCGGTTTTCGATTGTAAAGAGCCTCATCCAAAATACCGTCAATTTTTAAAGGCTTATCAAGTTTAACCGCTCTTACCGTTTTGGGGATTTCCGATCCCTTTTTCCCCGATATGCTGATGGTGATAACCAATAAAAAAATAATAGTAAAATATTTCAAATTACCTCTCCATATTAAATTTTAGTTGCTCACAGAAGACCATTAAATGACAGTTCAGGATTTTCACCTGCCGATATTAATTAGACTTACAGTTCTCCGGAAAGTTGTAAAGGAGATCGCTTTTTCTCTATTATTACCTTTTTATCCCTTTAGGCGCTCTGTCGGTTATTTCGGCCAATATATTCCGGAAGTGAAATTTATGACAGGAGCTGAGTATTCCATAAGGAGTCTAATTCTACGCATAATAGAAAAATTTTATCGTACACATAGAACATGTACTCGTATTCGTCCTCGAATAACCTGAGAGTTTTTGTAAAGAGGAGTACGAAGTACGATTACGTGAACGAGTACGATTCTTTCTTCGGCTTCAATTTTTTCTGGCTCAGCCAGTCTATGAGATAAGAGAATGAATCAGCCATGCGGAAATATTGTCTGCCTGACAACGCTCCGGACTGATAACCTTCGCTGTTCACTAATATTTTATCCTTAACGGGATTACGATGATTCAAAATCTTTAACCTGTATCCTGTTTCCCTATACGCCGCATATTTCGAACTCAGATTCATATATACTGTTCGGGGCTTTGATATTGTAAAAGGGCTATGCTATTTTTCTCATAACAGCTAAGCAGGCCGGGCCGTAAGCAAAAAGGAATAAAAAAAGAATTAATCATAATTTTAATCGTTATCATAAGCGGCTCCGATTGGAGTCGAATTTTATTAGCCCCGGACGCGCGATCCGGTGGATTTATCAGATATTCACCAGATGCGACGCTGAAGGTGTCGAATATTAATAACCCGGAGTAAGGCTATTCATATTGAATCCCATTCGGGATTCTTTTCCGGAAGAATTCTGATGTTAAAAGCAAAAAATCAATTGTAATGTGAGTAAGAAGCAGGAACGATCACAATCACTCCGCAAGTGATTTTATCACCCGGAGGCTCCACTTTGGGAAAACCCCCGGGAGAGGTAATTATTTAATCAAAAGCATCTTTCCGGTGAAGGATTTTTTGTTGTTAACCTGAAGATTATACAAATAAAGACCGCTCGCGACATCATATGCCCTGAATACTTTTTTATGAGTTCCGGCAGGCATTAATTCATGGGCCAGAACTTCAACCAGCTCTCCGGCCGCGTTATATATTTTAAGGGTAACATCCGATTGTTCAGCCAGTTTAAATGTTATCGTTGTCTCAGGATTAAAAGGATTGGGATAATTGCAGAGGAGGTCGGTTGTCTCCGGCAATGCCGATTCCTCCTGTTCGAAGAAAGTTGTAAAATTTGTTATCATCCTAACCGCGTGAGTATAGTATTCAGATATGTACAATGTGTCGCCGGTTATATTGGATGTAATCCCGTTCGGCCAGTAAAATCTTGCCTGCGATGCATCCCCGTCCCTGGTTCCGGCGATGCCGCTTCCGGCAAATTCTTCAACGACTCCGCTCTTGCTTATTGTATAAATTTTATTTTTTCCGAAACCGGACGCGTAAAAACGGCCATTGATAAATTTCAGAAATCCAACTGCGGCTTCAAGTCCGCTGACTGTAGCCCCCGGCACAACAGTAAAAAGCTCAGGAGTGCCTCCATTGAACCGGAAAATTTTTCCATCAGTGAAATTTGCCACATAAAGATTGTTTTCATCGTCATAAGCCATTCCGAGAGGACCATTGAGAGGGCTGCCTTCAAATATCAACTCAATTGTTCCTTCCGGCGCCACATTATATAATCTGTTATGCAGATAACTCGCGACTATGAGGGTATCGCTCCCTTTTTTGAACATAATATTATTGGGGTTGATAATTTGCGGAATATATTCGGAAAGGGAACCGGAGGATGATAACTTTAATATTTTATCTTCTTTCGGAAGTCCGACGTAGATGTTGCCTTCACTATCCATTTCCAATCCATTGGGAGCATTCAGTTCCCCCGCCAGAATGGTGAGCACACCCTCAGATGAAAGCAGATATACATTTTCGCCGGCATGGTCACTCCCGATAATATCCCCGTTTTCGAGCAATATCATCGCATCGTTTATCCCGGTTCCGGCGTTGATAATAGTTGTAACCTGCTGAGAAAATATCACGGAAAAAGTGGTAAGGAAAACCAGGAGATTAAAATATTTTTTTTTCATTCTTCACCTCGGGAATATTTTTTTATTCGACAGAAACTAAGATTCAAATTCTCAGGGGGTTAAAAAAGCTCTTTCCGGCGCGGGGATAATAGTTTCGGCGGAAGGAATAAATCTTTCAGAAAAAATCTCTATATATTTGTATTGAAAAAAACATTGCAAAGATGAAAAAAGAAGATACTTTATTCCTTTTATTAAATATACTGATTTGGGTAATCGCCTGGGGCGCCCTTACTTCACATGATTTTCTCTGGGCTAAAAGGATTGCCCGGTTTTACATGCCTTATTCTTATTTTCATTACCTCATAACAGGTTCGTTGCTGACCTATCTGACAGGATTCTTTATCAGTTGCTTTATCTATTTTTTTCTGGGCCGATTTTATTTCCGTAATTATGAGGCGCTATCAATAGGCAAGATGGCTTTAATTGTTATGCTTTTTTCTGAAATATGGATATGGTTTGATTATCTCCTTACCATTATCCACTTTCATTATGACGGCGACGATTTTAACCTCAGCCTGGCGCATTATATCCCCCACAGAATTAAACTGGCATTTATTCTTTTTAGCTGGATGGGATTTTTTCTCACATATAAATACTGGCGTGAGTGGAAAAATCAGAAGCTCAAAACGGAAAAAGCTTCAGCGCTGGCCCGTGAAGCCCGGCTTGATTTGCTGCGTTATCAGCTTAATCCTCATTTTCTTTTTAACGCGCTCAATTCGGTAAGGGCGCTGATATATAAATCACCGCCGGAAGCTGACAGGATGGTCTCAGGTATGTCCGAATTTATGAGATATTCCCTGATGAACAATGAGACCAGGGAACTGCCGCTTGAGGAGGAAATAAATATTGTACAGAATTATCTTGATATAGAGAAGATCCGCTTCGGGGAAAAACTTGTTGCCACAATAAATATTGATCCTATCGCTAATGAGTATCCTATTCCCCCATTTCTGATAATCCCGCTGGTAGAAAATGCCGTCAAGCATGGTATGAAGACAAGCCCGGCCCCATTAAATATCGTTATAAAAGCGGAAGTAATCGATGAAGAACTGGTTATCTTAGTAAAAAACAGTGGCAGATGGCCGGATAATGATGACAAGGATATTCAGGCCGGAACCGGAACCGGTTTGGAAAACCTGAAAAAACGACTGAAACAAATGTACCCCGGAAATCATCTGTTTCTGATTGAACAGGGCAAAGAAGCTGTTACGGCGCGTTTAAGAATTTACAAAAAGCTGGAAAATGAAAAAACTGAAATCGATTATAGTTGATGATGAATCTCTCGCGAGAGATGACCTTAAGCGCTTGTTGACATCTGTTCCCGATATTGAGGTCAAAGGAGAAGCGGGGAATTTGGAGGATGCGGAAAAATTATGTGTTACAGAAGAGCCTGACCTTATTTTCCTTGATATTCAGATGGGCAATGAAAATGGTTTCGATCTTCTTCCAAAACTCCAAAATAAAACGGCTATTATTTTTGTCACCGCTTATGATGATTTCGCGATTAAAGCCTTTGAAGTTAACGCGCTTGATTATCTTCTGAAACCGGTAAGCGAAAAAAGACTGAGGCAGGCCCTGGAAAAGATTACATCCGCTGCCTGGAAAGATGTTATTCAAAAAAAATCTTTTTCAGTAAATGACAGTGTGTTTCTCAAACTGGATAACCGTTATCATTTTGTTAAGGTTCACCGGATAAAATATATTTCCTCGGCCGATGACTATTCCGAAATAAAATTATCCGGTGAAGAAAGGGGAAAACTGACGAATAAAACCATGAATGAATGGGAGGAGAGACTTCCCGCCGAAATATTCCGCAGAATACACCGCTTTACTATTGTAAATATCGACTACATTGAATCGATTGAGCCATGGCATAATTACTCACATAAGGTTTATATTAAAAATGAAACAAAACCTCTGTTGATGAGCCGCAGGTATTTCAGCATTATTAAAAAGATTATGGGATAATTATCATCCTGACACAATAATATGAATTTAAAGAGTTGCCCGGTGATCAGCCGGGCAACCTGTGTGTGCAGCATAATAGAGAATTTGAGGTGGGAAAATTTTTCAAAAATTCATCAATGTCAGATCCAACGCCAGAAATAATGATATCCTGTGTGAACTTACCGAGCCGGTATCACTCTCTCTTATCCGGTTGGAATAATGATACCCGAATCCAGCCGTAAAGGGATATTCTTTTGTTATCCGATAAATAAAAAACGCCCCCGGGGTTATCACCTGCCGGAATGTTTCATTGGGAGCTTCATTCACGGCATCATCCTCACTGAACCTGTAACTGACCATAGACCCCAGATCAAGGATAGAAAGGAATAATCCCGTATAATCTGAAAATGACCATTCAATACCGACCGGCGCGAATACCCCGTATTGCGCTCCCGGCTTTTTTGATTCAATGAATTCGGCTCCTGAATTGATTCCCAGGTAACTGTTGATCGCGAATTTGGAAAGCCCCTCCCTTTTTATTCTGTAAGCCCCGACCGGATCGGCAAATGCTTCGAGAGCGGTTTCGACATCATTGCCATCCTTTGCCCCAGCGAGGTTGGCCGCGAGTGAAAGAAACCGGATATATTTCGCCGAGCTGTCCGATTTTGTAATCAGGAAGTTCGCGAAAGTAACAACAGCCTTGTCATATCGTTTTTCTATAATGGAAGAAAACAGACCGCTGGCAATTCGGATATTATTTTTCATTTCCTCCGCAACCGAATCCTGCAGAATATTATATCTTCCTCCTGTTGTTACAAGGTTTTCAAAAAGCGCCAGAATCTGTAAAATTTTACTTTCATTATTGGCTTCTTCAATCTTACTCATCATAATCTCAATCTGCCTGACAAGACTGATAGTATGATTTAAGTGAGAAATAATTTCTTCCATATTTGTAAGATTTATTCCTGCCACATACTTCTTCACGAAAAGGGTCATAAAGAGTTCCTGCCCTTTGTAGTCTTTTAAAACATCATGAAGCGGTTTATCATTGATCTTTACATTTGCGTGGTAGACCTCATTTAAAATATTTCCCGATATCCGCAGCACATGATATAAATTTTTGTACTTCGCTTCAGTCATATCCGGCTTCAGATTTCTAAGATTCGCGAGCAAATATATCGGATTTTCCCCCTCTGTCATTTTGTAAATATTCTCAAGGACAAATTTTATTATAGGTATATATGGTTTGATATCCGGCGCTTTATCAGGATTTTCCTCAATGAAACCGGCAAGCTTTAAAGGCAGTTCTTTAAAATCGAGCTGAATGGCTCCCCTGAGTGACGGCAGCAGACTTTTAGCGTCTATATCGCTCGCTTTGGCGAGGAAATTGTAAAAATTCGGGAAGAAGTCGGCCCAGAATTCCCCCTCCATCTGGTGGCGAAGCCTCGTCAACACGGTAACAGATATTTCAGCCCGCGCTCTGGAAATTATAAAACTTGTCAGCCCTTCAAGCAGAACCGCCTCTGTCGGCAAAGATGTAGCCGAAACAGCCGCTTTTAATGGCGGAGCCGAATCGGGTGACAATTGCTGACTGCTGCTTTTTATATCGGAAAGAAGTTCCTTCATCTTTTCTCTTTCTTCCTCATTATAATACTTCAGCGAGTTTTCCTGGGTATCAATGAACTCGTTCAGTTTATTCATATGCTCTAATACCGAAAGCAGTTTTTCCATTTCAGCAGTGGGGGGAATGGTACCTTTTTCCAGCCATGAAAAAGGATCGTTTATATATTCCGTCAGATCAGGATTTATATTCTTCGCTGCCTTCTCTATTTGCAGCGGAGGAAATTCAGCTATCTTTTCATATAACCAGACTTTATACATTACCGTCTGTTTGTAAGAATATATATTATTATCCGCCGCAAAATTATTTTGAATAAAAATAAGCAACAGAAGAAATAAAATTTTCTTTTTCATATATCCTCGCATTATTTAAAACTTATTTTGACAGAATAAGGAGAGTTGATCAGTAAGCGAATTTTCCTTTATAATCAGGTTCGTATTAAATTACTCCTGATATTTACCGATCTATATAATGCATCTTGTTTTGCCCGGCCTCGACTATTAAGATACATATAATTATTATATAAAGCAAGCATAATGAGATTGTAAGTCTTATTTCAACCGGGAACTTTTGCGGTGATCTGCCCGGATTCAATCGGTCGGAAGCCTAATGCATGAAAGAATTAATACAAAATGATTTGATTTTAAAAAAATTATGTAATAATCTGTTATTTTTGTTCTTAATAATTTCTTAACATATTGTTGCCAGAGGTCTTATGAAAAATTTTGTTACTGTGATAATAATGTTCTTCACGATTTTAAGCTCCGGCCTGAAAGCGCAGGATATTGAGATTGAGGGTTACGGAGCCACAGGATTTATATTTTATGATAACAACCAGGTGGGCACTCTTAATCAGGAAACCTATTATGAAGGTAAGATTCAGACGGAGATGGAGTATAATGACAAAATTGAAGCGCAGCTCGATTTTCGCGGGAATTCGACCGATAATTCTATTGTGTTAAGGGAGTTTTCACTCAAGCTAAAAGTGCATCCCTACTTATACCTGAAAATAGGCAATCTGAAAAAACCATTCGGTTACGAATATCTTTTCAACCGTGAGGAGCTTGTTACAGTTAACCGAAGCTACACACAGGAAATGGCCGCGGACCTGGGATTTGGGGGAAGGAGCGTTAGTGTTATGGCATATCATAAATATGATAAAGGTGATAAACTGCCCCTCACATATTATATATCCCTCTTTAAGAATAACGGACTTTATGCCGGCATGACAATCAGGGGAAGCTGGCATTCGGGAAATAATATAATTTCTCTGAATTACCAGTTCCAGAATAAAGGGGGCGATAACTCCATTAACAGTCACGGACTTAACGGTGGTTACGCTTATGAAAATAAAACCTGGCTTATTAACTTTGAACTATTTTATCTTCAGGACCCGATTGAGGGAATAAGAAGAAGGCTGGCCGGGCTTGATGAAAATGTTAACGCGTTCGGATCGACCATTACCGCTGCCAGGGAGTTTGATTCCGATTATGAATTCCTCAAAAAAGTTGAACCATTTATTAAGGCCGGAATATTTTCACCCGATACCGAAAATTTCGAGTATCATTCCATTCAGGCTATGTTCGGGGCTAACTTTTATCTTCATAAAAAGGTCAGAGCAAGGTTAAACGGCGACCTAAGGCTTACAAAATCGATATATAACGATGAATACCAGACAACAAACTCACGGGTAATACTTGAAATGCAGGTGAGGTTTTAAATGAAATTTATAGCTCCGATTCTATTAATTTTATTCCTTGTTGCCTGCGATAACAACGGACCTTTAAGTCCCTCCGAAGAAATCACCTCAATTCCTCTTATGAAATTGCGAATTGAGCCGGAGGATCTTAACAGGCTGCAGGCTGCGAAGCTTACAAATCTTGAGGTGCCAGCATACCTGGTTTATGGCGGTGAAAAATTCAACTGTCTTGTAAGAGCCTCGGGAGCGGGTTCACGCTATCATGATAAATGGGGATTTAAGATAATTATGCAAAATGGTCTGACGCCGGAAGGTTACAGCGAATTTAATCTTAGCAGTCAGATTTTTGACCCATCCGCCCTTAAGACTCTTATTTCACTCAGATTATACGAGGAAATGGGACTCTTAACCCATAATGTGAAACATATCTTCCTGGTAATAAATGAAAAGGATTATGGTCTTTATCCGATGATTGAAAGAGTTGAGAAGGATTTTTTTGACCGGAGAGCCCTTCCTGTGAATGAATTGTTTAAAGTGAAATTCGGCAGCTCTTTTTCATTTAACGCAACTAATAATCCTGAGTTTACGTTTGATAAAGAAATGCCTCGTGATAATAATTACAGTTCTTTAAATGAATTGATTTACGCTATTGACACCTCTTCGGCTGTGTCGCTTGAAGAAAGTTTGTCAAAATTTCTTGATCTCGATAATTACCTTCGCTATCATGCCGTTACATCTGTGCTGAATAATATTGACGCTTTCACAAATAATTATTTTCTCTATCGCAAAACCCATAATTCCCCATTTTCAATTATTCCCTGGGATTTTGACAAAGCTTTTTCCGATCAGCCAACCGCCCCCCTTTGGGGTGACAATGAAATTATCAGGAAAATTTTCCTAAATGATGAATTAAAGGAACAATATAAGGAACACCTTGTTTATATCATTGATAATCTTTTTACTGCTGATTATCTATTTCCCTTTATTGATGAGAATGTTTCTAAGATCAGGCAGGCATATATTCTCGACCCCTGGCTGGGATTGAGGTATGATTTTGACACTGAAATTGAAAAAATTAAAGATTATATTGCAACCAGACGATTATATATCAGAGATAATTTATCACAACTTGATTAGATGTTAATGTTCAGATTTATTTCATTTTTTCTTTTTATATCGTTTTCCTTTTCCAATATTTCGGCTCAGCAGGAAATTTATCCGTGGGAAAATACTTTTTCCAATATTACCGGGGGAATTTATTCATCCCTTTCTTATACCGATATCCCGGTAGGACTTGCCTTTTTATATAAAAACAATATTACTTCCGGTAATATCGGGGATAAAATCATGTTCTGCCCCTACGATATTGAAAGGTCCCTCTCCGATGAAATAGGTGACCCGGGAAGATTCAGCATCGGCAGCATCGATAAAGACCTTTTTCCAAATACATATTTTTTCGGGAAATTGATAACTACATCAGCTCTCGATTTATTCACTAATGTTGATGTGGGTCCTGAATCATACCAGAGGATTTTTCTTTTTCAAAAAAGCCTTTTTTATACCTACACTATTACCGAACTGGTTAAAAATCTTGTAAACCGCACCCGCCCCGACGGCAGCGATAACAGAAGTTTTTTCAGCGGGCACACCTCCACCACTTTTGCCGCAGCAACCTTTATTTATAAAGAGCTTATAGATGTTTTTGATGAATGGCACGTAACACGGGATGATAAAGGGATGAAATTTTTATTCAAGACCGTTTCTTTTTCCGCTCTTTACGGATGGGCCGGATATGTGGGATACAGCCGCATACGAGATAAAAAACATTACCTTAGCGATGTCCTGGTCGGCGCCGCTGCGGGTACGATTATTTCCTACCTGGTTTATAATAGTTTCCTCGGTAAAAACGGCTCTCTTTTTAACGGTCTAAATCTCTATTCCGGCAGGGATAATATTCTTGTCGCCTACAGGTTTTCCCTCAACTGACCGAATAGAGAACCTCTGTTCAACAATAAATAAAGCAGCATACTTTCAGATATTCTGCAACACAATTCCCTGACCTGAAGGCGGGTGATCATTTTAAATAAACCCAATAACAATTTATCTCAACTCACGCTCACATTATAATTATAAACCGGCTAAACCAGAAACAAAATCGACCATCTGGTGGCTGGTCCGCCGCTAATTTCGACTTCGATTTCATAATACATTTAAAAAACTCATCTCCTTTTTACAGTTTTTCAATTCATCATTCATAATTCACCATTCACCATTCATTTAAGGTAGACCATTTTGCCCATATCGGCAAATATTATTACATTATTCTGTCTTACCTCAAGACGGTAAAGGTATATTCCCGAAGCGACCGCAGGGGTATAGGGAACCGAATAATAGCCCCGCTCAACCGCCCTGTTGAATATTTCATCGATCAGTTGGCCGTTACTGTTGTAGATCGATACTCTCGCTCTTGACGGCTCTTCAATATAAAAACTGATATTGGTTTTCGGGTTAAACGGATTCGGGTAATTATGGTTTAGTCTGAATCCGTGGGTATCCTCATGTTTTTCTTTCATATTTACAAGGGATATGCTGAATGAGGTTGTGTCGCTTTCATTTCCATGATTGTCTGTTGATATTATTGTGTAAAGGGCTTTGTCTATTCCATTCGGGAGAATATCTTCAAACCTCGCGCTGTCAAGATTATTTACTCCTCCCGAGTGAATATCATCATAATAAATGTCCACCCGGTAATGTGAAAAATCAGCTTCTGTGTTCAGCTCCCAGTTGAGGGTTACAAGACTGTCGGTCACATCATGAACAAGGCTTTGCGGTTTAACCGGGGCAATATCCTGGTAGCGGTAACTTTCCCCGTGGGGGCCGCCATACATTCCCAGGTCGCTCCGGCTGCCATCCACATCGAGAACATCCGGGTCTCCCGCGTCTATCATCGGGCTGTATCGCTGTAAATGTACATCCATTCCCTCTATATCTATAAACATCGGGTTTACATGCATATTCGTATTTCCGGGAGTTAATGGGAAATTATTAAAATCCTGCTCGGTTTTCCAGAAATTGTTGTATTTTATGTTTGTGTTCACTCCCCCGTTTCTGCTTTCTATTCCATACTTTGTCCCGACTATTATATTATTATATACATACTGGTTATTATTAAATATTGTTATACCCCGTTTTAACAGAACTCCCGGCACGGAATAAAATACATTGTTATATATATACGCCAACTGACTTGTTATTACTCCCTGGTACGCATTATATACTGTATTGTAAAACAAATTATTATATATCCATATTGAATCGGCAAAATATCCTCCAAACATACTATACCTGTTGCCTGTAATAACATTATGCCTGATTATCGTTTTAGGGCCCACCAATGTAGCTGTTATTCCATTATCACGGGCATTAATATAATTATTTTCATATATAGCAGTTAATTGACGTACAGGGGAATCAATAAATATCCCTCTGTCAGTATTAATAATTATACTATTCTGTATCTTTCCATGAAAAGTTGATCCAGCTATCGATTTTTCCGCTCCACCTGATGTTTTTATATTGGAAATTGTTGCGTGTATTGAATTAATCTCAATATCCACCAGCGAAATGGCGGACTGCGTAGGAAATATATTTTGACTAGCAATACATGATAAATTTGAAACAAATGAACGGTCCAGCATTTCGATACAAAATCCACTCACACTGATTTCGCTTATATCAATTATTGTGCTGTCAATACCGCCGCCTATTAAACTTATTCCCCTGCTCAATTTCACCATTTCTGCGTATACACCGGAGCCCACATAAATTGTATCGCCAAAAGAACTGCTGTCAACACATTCCTGTATAAAATTTGACGCCGTCTCCCAAGAGGTGAATGGCGGAAGATGGCTGCCGGTTTTGCTTACGTAGCGGATTTCGGAAAAAGCCATTGAAGTTATAAAAAAAATGAAAAGCAGTATAATCTTTATTTTCAAACTCATTTTGTTCACTTTCCTTGTATTACTATAAAAACAAACCTCTGAGGTTTTGAAAACCTCAGAGGTTTCATTTATAACTATTTGATATATATCAATTTTATAGATTTATTAAACTTCGGCGCCTGCATCCTGCAGATATATACTCCGGAAGCAAGTCCCACAGGTTTGAATATTTTTTCATAATACCCGGCGTTTATTGGACCGTCATGTAACACTTCAATTCTGCTTCTTCCCAAAACAGATTTCGACTTCGACTTCAAAATAAATTGAAATACTCTCATCACTCGTTGCAGTTCTTCAATTCATAATTCATAATTCACCATTCACCATTCATTTAAGGTAGACCATTTTGCCCATATCGGCAAATATTATCACATTATTCTGCCTTACCTCAAGGCGGTAAAGGTATATTCCCGAAGCGACCGCAGGGGTGTAGGGAACCGAATAATAGCCCCGCTCAACCGCCCTGTTGAATATTTCATCGATCAGTTCGCCGGCGCTGTTGTAGATCGATACTCTCGCTCTTGACGGCTCTTCAATATAAAAACTGATATTGGTTTTCGGGTTAAACGGATTCGGGTAATTATGGTTTAGTCTGAATCCGTGGGTATCCTCATGTTTTTCTTTCAGGTTTACAAGAGAAATGAGGAATGAGGTTGTGTCGCTTTCATTTCCATGATTGTCTGTTGAGATTATTGTGTAAAGGGCTTTGTCTATTCCGTTCGGGAGAATATCTTCAAAACTCGCGCTGTCAAGGTTATTTACTCCTCCCGAGTGAATATCATCATAATAAATGTCTACCCGGTAATGTGAAAAATCAGCTTCTGTGTTCAGCTCCCAGTTGAGGGTTACAAGACTGTCGGTTATATCATGAACGAGGCTTTGCGGTTTAACCGGGGCAATATCCTGGTAGCGGTAACTTTCCCCGTATGGGCCGCCATACATTCCCAGGTCGCTCCGGCTGCCATCCACATCGAGAACATCCGGGTCTCCCGCGTCTATCATCGGGCTGTATCGCTGTAAATGCGCGTCCATTCCCTCTATATCTATAAACATCGGGTTTACATGCATATTCGTATTTCCGGGAGTTAATGGGAAATTATTAAAATCCTGTTCGGTTTTCCAGAAATTGTTGTATCTAATGTTTGTGTTTGCTCCCCCGTTTCTGCTTTCTATTCCATACTTTGTCCCGACTATTATATTATTATATACATACTGGTTATTATTAAATATTGTGATACCCCGTTTTAACAGAACTCCCGGCACGGAATAAAATACATTGTTATATATATACGCCAACTGACTTGTTATTACTCCCTGGTACGCATTATATACTGTATTGTAAAACAAATTATTATATATCCATATTGAATCGGCAAAATATCCTCCAAACATACTATACCTGTTGCCTGTAATAACATTATGCCTGATTATCGTTTTAGGGCCCATCAATGTAGCTGTTATTCCATTATCACGGGCATTAATATAATTATTTTCATAAATAGCAGTGAGTTGTGGAAAGGGAGAATCAATGAATATTGCTATATTAGTATTAGTAATAATACTGTTTTTTATTTTACCGTGATAAGTCGAACCTAATATCGAATTAGTCCATCCTCCCGATGTTTTTATATTAGTAATAGTAGCGTGTATTGAATTCATCTCAAGATCAGCGAGCTCGATAACCGCCTGCGGAGGGGATATATCCTGACTGGCAATACATGAAATATTAGAAACGAATGAACTATCCAGCAATGAAATACAAAATCCCACCATGTTGTTTTCGCTTATATCAATTGTTGTGCTGTCAATACCGCCGCCTATTAAACTTATTCCCCTGTTCAATTTCACCATTTCTGTGTATACACCGGAGCCTACATAAATTGTATCGCCAAAAGAGCTGCTGTCAACAGCCTCCTGTATAAAATTTGACGCCGTCTCCCAAGAGGTGAATGGCGGGATATGACTGCCGGTTTTGCTTACGTATCGGATTTCGGCAAAGGTTGTTGAAGCTGATAAATAAATGAATAAAATAAAAATGTATGTTTTCAGACTCATTTTGTTCATTTCCCGATATTACTATAAAAACAAACCTCTGAGGTTTTGAAAACCTCAGAGGTTTCATTTATAACTATTTGATATATATCAATTTTATAGATTTATTAAACTTCGGCGCCTGCATCCGGCAGAGATATACTCCCGACGCGAGCCCTTCCGGTTTGAATGTTTTTTCATAATACCCGGCGTTTATTGGACCATCATGTAACACTTCCACCCTGCTTCCCAGTATATCATAAATGATTAAACTTATATCAGCGTTTTCCGGCAACTGGAATTTTATCCTTGTTTCAGGATTAAAGGGGTTGGGATAATTATTCCGCAGATCAAATACAGTCGGCAGCCTGTGGTTTCCGGAGTTTCTTTTATTAGCTTCACCCGTATTTACAAATTTTTCGACAGTATTTGTATATCCCGATTCTCCCGGTCGGCCATTTATTTCCCCATAAGCTGTCACTTTATACTGAACCAGTATTGAATCGCCAATTCCTCCATAGATAGTATAATAATCATCAATATAATAATTGGAATCGGCGCTCGCAAGGAAACTCCATGCGCCGGCGCCTGTTTTACGGTAAATTTTGTAATAATCGAGTGAATCTATCCAGGTGTTAACTCCCCATACAAGTTTCGGATGGTTGTTATATTCCATAATCACAAGAGAGCTGTCCCAGGAAGAAAAATAGAGGTTGCCCCCGTCGAGGACAATATCGCCGCCATTTTGCACTACTATTGACGCCGCGGAATCGATCTTAATATCCGCTTCAAGTGTATATTCTCCCGAAATCGAAAGTCCGGTGGCTGGTCCGACCCGGCGAGTCGAAGCTGCCGCCGCTGGTTTCGACTCCGCTCAACCACCGGCTAATATTTTTGAAAAATTTTATCATTTCGCGTAGAATTTAACTTCTAACGGAATAATCCCAGTCCCGGGACAAAATGAACAATCCCGCCGCCGTGACCAACCCGGGCATCGTACTTTTAACCTGATTTTTAAAACGATACCGAAAAATAATCTTATAATCCTGTTGTCCCCTTTGTCCCACAAGTCCCATGGAGATAAACAAACAATATGGTGAAAATCCCTGCTTTTTATAAGGCAATAAGGTTGAAATTTGTCTTGTGGTCACCTGCTGCTAAGGTTAAAAAATCAATCATAAGGTTCTTTTAAGCTTTTTTGTGGGATTTGGAGTATTAGTGATTTCGTGGCCTTTCTTCCCCCTCAATCAGGGAAATCAGAAAAATCTGCGGTAGTCTTTGCTGTTTCAATTATTCATTATTAATTATTAATTATTAATTATTAATTCCAATCTTGCCATTTTGCGCAGAAATTAACTGTTAACGGATTAATCGCTCCGCAAAATGTCTTGTAAAGATCGGCTAAGTTTTTCAAATTTGAATTTATATCCTGATTCAACCAGCCTCTCGGGAATTACCTTTTGACCTTTGCTCATGGATTCGGCTCCCTCGCCGAATAATAATCTGAGAGCGAATACCGGCACGGGAAATAATGCGGGGCGCTTCAGAACTTTCCCGAGCGCGCGGGCAAAATCACCAGCCTTTACATATTCGGGCGCGACCGCGTTATAAACCCCTTCCATCGTTTCATCCTCAATCATTTTAAGAATAATACCGGTCAGATCATCTGTGTGAATCCAGGGAAACCATTGCCTGCCATTCCCGATAGGTCCGCCGAGAAACAGTTTAAAAGCGGGAAGCATTTTTTTCAGCGCTCCCCCTTCACCGGATAGCACAACACCGATTCTCGGAATGACCACTCTTGTTTCTCCCCCCTCAATTTTGTTCGCCTCATTTTCCCATTTGTGTGTAAGTTCCGCGAGAAATCCGGTTCCTGCCGGAGAATCTTCAGTGAATTCTTCACTCTCTGAATATCCGTAATACCCCACAGCGGAAGCGGAAATAAAAACTCCCGGTTTATTCGCTGATCCTTTAATAACCTCAACAAGTTTATTCGTAGTCCCTATTCTGCTGCTTCTTAACTTTTCTTTTTTTCTTTGGGTCCATCGTCCCGAAGCGATATTTTCGCCGGCAAGATTTATTATACAATCTGCCTCCGTTACTTTTTCTTTCCATGTACTTCCTTCTGGAAACCGTATAAACTCATCAGCGTCAGGTAATTTATTTTTCGCGTTCTCTTCATCCCTGCTGAAAACAATCACATAATACCCCTCCTTTTTCAACTTTTCAACAAGATTTTTACCAATAAGTCCTGTCGCGCCGGTTATCACAACTTTTTTCATTTTATCTTCTCCCATTCAGGAATATGTCATACCATTAGAACAATTTAGAAATCCCCGGTGAAGAATAAAAATAAATATCGGGGAAAATTTGTCTTAAATAACTGATTTTATTTAATTTAATGGTTGGATAATACAAATTAGTTCCGCAAATTTAAAGTTTGCCATTTCAAAATATTGTTTGAATAATTCCCTTTGATTAATTAAATTTAGACTTTTGCAAAAATTAAGGTTAGACGATGAAAAGGACATTTCAGCCCAGCAACAGGAGAAGAAAGAATAAACATGGTTTTCGCGCTCGTATGGCAACCAAGAATGGACGTAAGGTATTGGCAAGAAGAAGAGCAAAAGGAAGGAAAAAATTATCAGTAAGTGATGAATAATTCCATTGAAGCGATTTGGTCTTTCGAAATCAGAGAGGATCAAAAAGCGTAATGAATTCAGACTGATTTACAGCAAAGGCAGGACAGTCTATTCTTCATCACGAAAAATAAAAGCAGTCTTTTATTCCACATGCCACGAAGGTCCTCCGGAGATCAAAGTGGCATTTGCCGTATATAGGAAGGCGGGTAAGGCAGTTTGGCGCAACAGGGTTAAGAGGTTATTGCGCGAGTCTTACCGGCTTAATAAAGAAATACTTACGAACAACAGAACGCTGGAAAACCGGATGATCTTCATTGTTTTTTCTCCTTATTTTCTTAATCAGAAAAAAAACAAAAAACCATCCCTGAATGATGTTTCCGGTGAGTTTACCGGACTTCTGAAAAAAATTGCCTCGGGGATAAGTTAGTTACCCCCCCCCTGAATACTTCATGTAATAATTATAATTGAATATAATCAGGCGGTATTTTTATGGACAAACAAACAACCCTGGCTTTTGTGCTTATAGGATTGGTGCTTGTAGTATGGCTTTATTTTAATCAGCCTGAACCTGTGACACCGGATCAACGTGTTACCGATTCACTGATGGTTGAAAAACAGAAGGAGCTTCAAAAGCTCGCTGAAGAAAAAGCTGAAAAGGAAGCCGCGGCAAGAGCTGCCAGAGTTGAAACCGACTCCCTTTTCAGCGCCGACAGCTTAAAGGAAAAAATAATAACAATTGAAACCGACCTCATCAGGATGGAATTCACCACCCTGGGAGGCAGAATGCGAAGGTATTTTCTTAAAGATTATAATACCTGGTACTACAGCTCCCTGCCCGATACCGTTCCTTTTTATAAACAATATGTTCAGTTGATCAACACATCAATGAGCGGCGGCGATTTTGACCTGGTTTTTGTTACCAGCCAGGGTAAAAAAATTAACACCTCAAAGCTTCCATTCATTCCATCTCTGAATGGTTATTATTATAAAATTTCAGGCGATGATTCTCTGACCATAGACTTCACATTTAATATTGAGGAATTTAAATCGGTTACCAAAAGATTTAAGTTTTACGGAAATGACTATGGACTGAAAGCTGATGTGATCTTCGATAATATGCAGGATGTGCTCAGCGGAATGTCTTACGATCTCGCGTGGATGAATGGTATTAATTTTGTCGAGGAAAATTCGGTCGATGAAGCGAACTATTCCAAAGCCGGTGTTTATTCGGGCGAGGAGTATATTTCTATCGACGCTTCTTCCGAGGGTGAAGTTGAGACAAAAGATCTGAACGGGAAAATTGACTGGGTCGGGATAAGAAATAAATACTTCGGCATTTTTATTGCCCCCGAAAATCCTGAAACAGACGGCGGCGCTTATTTCAGGGGAGAGCACACAAAAAACCAGGCTGTCGGCGACCGGGAGTATTATGCCGCGCATCTGAAGGTCCCACTCAAAAACCAAAAGCGGCAGAAGGATTCTTTCCTCGTTTATATCGGCCCGATGAAATATGATATTCTCGGCGAATATAATCGTAACTTCAATGCCTTTTATGATTTTGGAAGTTTTATGGGACTTAGTTTTATTACACGTCCCATTTCAGAATATGTGCTACTGCCATTATTTACCTTCCTGCATAAGTTTATACCCAATTACGGCTTTGTAATTATTGTTCTTTCTATCATCATTAAAATTGTCCTTTATCCTCTGACGAAAAAAAGTTATCAGTCGATGAAGAGAATGCAGCTTCTCCAGCCTAAAATAGAGGAGATGAAGAAAAAGTATGCCGATGATCAGGCCCGGATGCAGAAGGAGCAGATGAAACTATACTCAACCTACGGGGTCAACCCCATGGGGGGATGTCTGCCCATGGTGCTCCAGATGCCTATTCTTTTTGCGTTGTTCACCTTTTTTAATGTGACAATTGAGATCAGGCATGAACCTTTTATCCTCTGGATAACTAATCTCTCTTCACCCGATGTTATTTATACACTGCCATTTAAACTGCCTCTTTTTGGCATAGATAAAATAAGCGGACTGGCTCTGATGCTTGGTGTCGCGATGTTCCTCCAGCAGAAAATGTCGGTTCAAAATCAAAGCCAGAAAGCGATGGTTTATATGATGCCTGTCATGTTCACCTTCCTTTTCATGAGCTTCTCTTCAGGATTGAATCTCTATTATTTTATGTTTAACATCCTCAGTGTTTTACAGCAGAGTTACATCAATAAATCTAAAAAGGATGGGGAACTTAAACCTGTTGAGAAAACGAAACAGAAAAAAGGTTTCATGCAGAAAATGATGGAAAACGCCGAAAAGCAGGCGCAACTTCAGAAAGACGCACAAAAAGGTAAGAAGCCTAAAAAACGTAAATTCTGATAATTTCATTAATTATCAGGTAGCAGATGAAACGAACCGGAATAATATTCCTTTTTCTTATCACTCTGAGCTTTAATAACAGGGCGCAGGTAACCGAAATCCTGCGTCCCGAAGTTTATCTCGATACCACGGCATTCGGAATCGAAATAAAGCAGGTAAAAGGTTTCCCGAGAATGGCTCTTGTTCTGAGCGGAGGAGGTGCGAGAAGCATTTCCCAACTGGGTGTGATTAAAGCGCTCGAAGAAAATAATATCGATATCGATATCATCGCCGGAACAAGTATGGGAAGTGTCGTCGGCGGGCTCTATTCTGCCGGTTATTCTGTCGCTCAGCTCGATTCAATTATTTTAAACGCCCCCTGGGATGATTTTTTCTCATTCGGCAAAACTGACAGAAGGGAACTCTTTATCGATCAGAAAATTACTGAGGATAAAGCTATTTTCGCCCTCAGGCTGGATGGATTCACCCCTGTTGTGCCGACATCTTTTAATACCGGCCAGAAAATAGCGAATTTTTTAACACTTCTTACCCTTAACGCCCCGGTTCACGTTAAAGAAAATTTTAATGATCTGCTCTATAAATACAGGGCGGTCAGCACCGATCTTGTTTCGGGGAAAACTGTTGTGCTGGACCGCGGACCATTAAGCCTCGCTATGAGATCCTCATCAAGTGTTTCTTTTTTGCTGGCTCCGGTAAAGGTTGGCGACCTGCTCCTGGTCGATGGCGGTCTTGTCGCTAATATCCCCGTTTCTGTCGCGAGGTCTCTTAACGCTGATTACATTTTTGCCGTCAACTCAACAAGCCCTCTCTATAATTACGATGAACTTAAATTCCCCTGGAACATTGCCGATCAGCTTGTCAGCATACCGATGCAGATATTAAACACTTCGCAGCTTGATAATGCCGATCTTGTAATTGAGCCGGAACTTGGGGATAACTCCAATTCAGATTTCGCGATGATAAAAGATTTCATTGACGCCGGCTATAACTCCACTATAAATGTCGTCGATTCACTTAAGGAATCTGTCAGCGCTTTTTTCTCAGACAAACAGAGTTCGGTAAAGAAGTTTTATAAAAACCCCAGGTTTTCAGGAATCGATAAGGAAATGATAGATATCTATTTCGGAAGATTTTCAGGAATGGATTCGGTTTCCAACCATGATATTTTATGCGCTGCCGGCAAAATGATAGAAGGAGGCGGTCTTCAGAATGCCGAGGCAAAAATTACTGAAGCCGGGGATTCCACATGGATAGAAATTATTCCCGAAAAAAACACTGTTGTCAGTAAGATTAAAATCTCGGGAATTACACTTATTGATTCACAGTTTGTTGAAAAGTCTTTCTCCGCTATTCTTAATAAACCCTATAACGGAAAAAAACTTCTCGAAGCAGTTCTTCGGGTGATCAATCAATACCGCAAGGGGGGCTATAGTCTGGCAACCCTCGAATATTTTTACTTCTTCCCCGCTTCCGGTGTTCTCGATCTGACCTTTGATGAAGGTAAAATAAGCAAAATAACCATAAAAGGTGATCTGAGAACAGAAAAGGGAATAATCACCAGGGAATTTCCACTGGCTGAAGGTGAATATTTCGACTATTTTAAAGCAGAAAAGGGGCTGACAAATCTTCGGAGCACAAATCTTTTTGAGCAGATTGAAATGGAAATAGCAGGAACAAACGGCCAGACAGAAATTATTCTTAAACTTCAGGAGAAGATTTCGAGTCTTATCCGTTTTGGTTTGCGTATTGATAATGAAAATTTCGCCCAGGTGCTGCTGGATGTCAGGGATGAAAACCTCCTGGGAACAGGAACAGAAATAGGCGCCCAATTTTCCTATGGTGAAAGGACCCGCTCTTATCTGGCCGAACACAAAGCCAACCGGATTTTCGATTCTTACTTCACTTACAAGATTAAAGCATTCTATAATTTTATTGATGTTTATTCCTACAAAAATAAACCAAACACCCCCGACAACAGGTTTTCCAGAAAACGGGATGGAGAATACCGCCAGATTCATTACGGAGCGAGCGTAGGTGTGGGTACCCAGGTGGAAAAATTCGGTAATTTACTTATTGAGGGAAAAATCCAGAAAGATGAAATCGCGAATAAAAAAGATTATACCGGTGAAACTTATAAACAAAATATTACAAGTCTGCGCCTGAGCCTGAATGTTGATTCGCAGGACAGATATCCTTTCCCGAAAGGAGGTTTCCTTATCAAAAGTTATTATGAAACCGCCCAGCCCTTTTTTATCAGTGATATAAGCTACGCGAAATTTTTTCTCGATTATAAAAGTTTTTTCAGTATTTCACAACAAAGCACATTCAGCGCCCGTTTTGTTCTCGGAATTGCCGATGAAACCCTCCCCCTTAGTCAGCATTTTTCACTTGGCGGGCAAAACCAGTTCTTTGGTCTGCATGAACATGATTACAGAGGAAGACAGATCATGACCTCCTCAGCCGAGTACAGGCTCGATCTTCCCTTCAAAATCTTTTTTGACGCTTATCTGAAATTCCGCTATGATCTCGGTTCGGTATGGATTAACAAAGAGGAAATAAGATTCAAGGACCTCAGACATGGAATTGGCACCACTATTTCACTCGACACACCGGTAGGGCCGGCTGATCTTTCGGTAGGACGCAGCTTTATTTTTAAAAATATCTCGGCCAAAAACACACTCGTCTGGGGGGATGTGCTTTTCTATTTCTCCATCGGTTATTATTATTAAGTTTTGCCCTGCGGCCGATAGAAAATTCCGTTAAATAAGGTTACTAAATTTTCCCCAGGCAGAGCTTGAGGAAAACGCCCTAAAGGGAAAGAGTTCCCTGGCAAAATGGGGGGTAATTTATTCAATAAGAAATTAAATTCTACGAAAATTGGTAAGAAATTTATCAGCAAGTAGAAAGTTTTATTGCCAGGTATAAGTTTCGTAGTTACTCGAGGTGTGTCCTCCCCCGTCCCCGACGAAAAACACATCGGGGCCACCCCCTTGCTTGCATCCCCATGGGGCCGAAGGGGGATATTTTGATTGCTCGGGATTATCGATAAATATCCCCCTTCGCCCCGACAGTCCTTTTGTCGGGGATGCCAGTGGCAGAGGGGTGGATTCAAAGTGTTTTTCTTTGAAGACGGGGGAGGACTATCCTTGAGCTAACCGATAACTTTTCTTTTTCTTACTCCATCAGCTTATGTATTTAGAATCGCGGCCTGTCTATCGGCAACATGTTATTGGCGGGCTTTTTGACAAATTTTGCTCCCTGGATTATCCTCAACATGTTGGCGTTAGTGTGTTGGTAAGAGCCTGAAGTTTAATTTTACCGGGTGGTTTTCAGTGCTACTAAGGTTAAAAAATCAGGAATAAAGTTTTTTTGCCTTTTTGTGAGATTTTGTGTTTTCGTGATTTTGTGGCTGATTTTCCATTTAAATCCGCGAAATCATAAATATCATAAGTAAACCTAACCTTTTTAATTATTCATTATTCATTATTAATTATTAATTATTAATTATTCATTATTAATTATCAATTGCATTTTTGCCATTTTGCGTAGAATTGAACTGCTTACTGACAACTCTTACCCTGATTTTTCAAAATAACAGCCGCTAATAATGTTTTACGCCAAAAACATCTGTTTTTCGTCATTTACCGATTATTTACCCCCGGTCACCGATAAGTTATAGAGGATGCAATAATATTATTCCTATCTTGCCGGCAGAATTTTTAATAACTTTTTGGAGAAAACAATGGCGGAACACAGAGGCTTAAATGCCAGACTCGCGGTAGGAATTATCCTGATAGTATTGGGTATGATATTTCTCATGGAGAATTACGGATGGTTCTACCTTGATTTTCCGTTTGAATTATTCCAGTGGCAGACAATCCTTATCCTCATAGGTGTAATTTTAATGGCCGCGTCAAAAAATTATCATGTGGGAATAATTCTTATCACGATAGGACTGATAGGATTTTTCCCCGAGTTCTGGCCCCTGATACTTGTGGGAATAGGATTTTACATAATATATAAAAGAAAAGGTCATCCCGTTACCGAGATAAAGGAAGATGGTGAAGAAGGAGAAGTTAAAAGCGAGGATGACTATATAAATGATGTCGCCATTTTCGGCGGAGGCAACAAGGTATTCCAGTCGAAGAGTTTTCGCGGCGGGAAAGTGACAGCAATTTTCGGCGGCTCGGAAATTGACCTTCTCGATTGTCAGCTTGCCGAAGGAACACAGGTGATTGACGTTCTGGCAATATTCGGAGGCTCCTCATTTGTTGTCCCGCGTGAATGGAAAGTAGAACTTGATGTAGTCCCTCTTTTTGGCGGCTTTTCAGATGACCGCAGGACCGATCCCAACAGGGATTATGATGATTCAAAAAGGCTGGTAATAAAAGGACTTGTTCTTTTTGGCGGCGGAGAAGTAAAAAATTAATTATGGAGTTATGACAAGATGAATAGTTCAAACGCAAAATTATGGATAGGGGCGGCGCTGGTTATTCTGGGAATCCTTTTTCTGATGAATAATGTTATGTTTCTGCCTTTCAGTCCCGGTGGCTTTATCTTTTCATGGCCGACAATATTTACCCTGGTCGGGATTATCATCCTGGTAAAATCAAGAGACAGCGGCTTTGGACTGATTCTGCTGATCATTGGTCTGCTGGGCTTTTATTCCCGGTTTACTGGGCATTCTTTTCGCTACCTGTTAAGTGAATACTGGCCGATAGGACTGATCGCCCTGGGATTATTCGTTATTCTCAGGAGAAACCGTCCTTCAAAAAAACATCACGCCCGTGTTCATGTTGAAACCGGCAGCCATCAGTCAGGCGGACAAACAAGATATAACACTGTTGATGAAGATGAAATTGATGAAGTGTCAATATTCAGTTCACATAAAAAGAAAATAACCAGCAGTAATTTCAGAGGGGGCAAGCTATTAACAGTATTTGGCGGAACTGATCTTGACCTGCTGGATTGCAAACTTGCCACCCCGGAACAAACAATTGATATAGTGACGATTTTTGGCGGCAGCGATATTTTTGTCCCCCGCGATATGAAAGTGAATGTTAAAGTTGTCTCCATTTTCGGCGGCTTTGATGATAAACGCAGAATAAAAAATTCCGATATTACAGAGGATTCGGGTACTCTGGTTCTTACCGGATTTGTAATTTTCGGCGGCGGCGTTCTGAAAAACTGACAGGAAACAACTATGTATAATCCATATACTAAAGATGTGCGAATATTCACCGGTTACCTGGTAACCTGGGGAATAATCGCGCTCTTTCATTTTCTCGCGCTTTATTTCATTATGGAAATGAACCCGGAATACGCGGCGGTTGACAGTATAATTTCCAACCTGCTTTACGCCTTCTTCGGTATTAGTTTCTGGTATACCTCCCGATTTATATCATTTGAAAATTCATCCCTTTTCAGGCTTCTTTCAAATCATTTTGTCAGCGGTGTTCTCGCTTCATCAATGCACGATTTCCTTGTATATATTTCATTAAAAAAACTATTCCCCGAAGAACAGGTTTTTTTATCCCAGGCTCTCTTCTGGCGTTTTCTTTTTGGACTTTTTATCTATTTTATTATTGTGTCAATAAATTATATTATTATATATTATACCAATTTTAAAGAGAAAGCGTTGCGGGAATCGGAACTGAACGGACTGATTAAAGAGGCCGAGTTAAAATCGCTGAAATACCAGATAAATCCCCATTTCATTTTTAACAGCCTCAATTCCATCAGCTCCCTGACTATGTTTAATCCCGACGCGGCCCGTGAGATGACTATTAAGCTAAGCGGCTTTCTCCGCAGCACCCTTTCGAAAAATACTAAACAGATGAATATACTTGAGGATGAGCTCAATAATGTTAAATTATATCTTGATATTGAAAAAGTTCGTTTCGAGGATAAGTTTGATTTTATTGAAAATATAAATCCTGAATGCCGGAAAGTAAAAGTCCCCAATATGATACTGCAGCCTTTATTTGAAAACGCTATCAAATATGGAGTATATGAAACAATCGAAAAAATTGATATCCGTATATCCTGCCGGAGGGAGGGAAAATATATGAAAATCATCGTTGAAAATGATTATGATCCCTCGGTCCCGGTTAAAAAGGGTGAAGGAATAGGATTGCGTAATATCCGGAACAGACTTGAGCTAATTTATTCACAGACAAACCTGCTTTCCACCGAAATAAAAAATAATAAGTTCATTGTAAATATTTTAATACCATTCAATGAGGATGAATGATGCCCGGTAAATTAAAATGCCTGATAATTGATGATGAAAAACTTGCGAGGGAAGTGATCAGAAGATACCTTCTTGATTATCCCGATATAGAGATGATCGGGGAATGCGGCAATGGTTTTGAAGGTATAAAAACAATCTCATCTGAAAAACCTGATATTATTTTTCTCGATATCCAGATGCCCAAACTTTCCGGTTTTGAGATGCTTGAATTAATTGGCGATCCCCCGGTGATTATTTTTACAACAGCGTTCGATCAGTATGCGCTTAAAGCATTCGAAGTTAACGCGGCCGATTACCTGTTAAAACCTTTTTCAAAGGAACGATTTGAAGAAGCGCTTAAAAGAGCCATACATAAAGCCGGTGAAGCAGGTTCCGCTCCCGAAGTTAAAAGACTGATAGCGCATCAGGATAATGAGCAGGAAATATTGTCACGGGTGGTTGTTAAAAAGGGAAGCGATATTATTATCATTCCTGTAGAGGAGATAATATATTTTGAAGCGCAGGATGATTATGTAAGGATAGTTGCGGAACAGGGAAAATTCCTCAAACAAAAAACCATGAAATATTTTGAGTCCCGCCTCGAAAGTGAAGACTTCGTAAGAATCCACCGTTCATATATCGTAAATATAAACTATATCAGCAAGATAGAACTTTATGAAAAAGAGAGCTACAGAATACTTATGAAAGATGAAAAACTGCTCCCCGTCAGCCGATCGGGCTACGCGAGGATAAAGACGATTTTGTGATTCCCGATTAAAGGCAGGCCGCGTCATAAAATGATATTTCTATCCCCGATTTAAATTCATTTAAATCGGGGGTAGTACTTTCACATCAAATTGCAGTATACAAAACACATAAACTTAACAACCAATTTTTCATATCTTTTTTCATTTATTTTCCCTGAAAACTAAAAATCACCCAATGGATTCATACACCTGCCAAATAACAATATAGAATTTCTTTTTTTCTCAACCAGCATATATATGAATGGATAATTTAAATATAATAATTTATATTCAGGATTTAGATGAATCATGTCATATTTCCAATATTTCCCCTTGGGATGTTTATCTCCATTTTCATTTACTTCAAATTTAATTTTACTCGTAACTTGAGAAATATTACATGACAGTTTAGTGTTCTTGCTCAAATTTCTACTCACAGAATCAGGGATAAATATGTTTCTAATACCACTTTGTTTAAAGATTCCAACCAGATTTTCGTACTCAAAATCGACATTAAATTTTGGCATATAAAAATCTAAATAATCCAAAAAACTCCACCGGATTAATTCTTTAAGCTGCATATTTCTGACTTTATTTTCCAGTTGATTAAATCCTTCAATAACGTTAGAAAATATCAAAAAAAGATCATGAGTTCCCTTTTTATACGGCAATCTGATTATTTTGAAATCATCCATATCAAAACAATGAAATAAACCACGGAGGAACATAAATTCACTTTCGACAACCAAGCCATCCGATAAGTAAAAATCATCCTTTTGTGTTAGTTTTTTATGGAATCCCTCCTCAAGGGAATCCTGGAAGAATAAAACATTTAAAAGAGCATTTTTTTGAATTTTATTTTTATCAGAGAAAATATTTTTTATATTATTAAATGTTTTTCCTTTCACCCAGTTATTAGCGACACCTTTAGCCTCTTGGATATTATCGGGACATAATACATCACTGTGCAAATATTTTTTCACAGAACCTCTATACCAATCATCGATTTTAATATTGCTGTTTATAAGTAAAGCGTTCGCAATAGAAAGTGTCAGGCTTTCTTCTTTCCGGTTAATCACGATGCTGTCAAGAAAGCAACCAAAGTCATTTAGAAATTCTTCATTTCCTTCTTCTATATAAAGAGCTTTACCTATTTCATCCCTCGCTTCACCATAACTTCCAATGTATAACTGCGCAAGCGCGGTATATAATCCCAAAGGAGAAAACGCGACATTCCCATCATTATTCTTGATCAACTGCTCATACATATCAAAAGCAAATTTGTTTACCGACTCAGAGTAATTATATTTTTCCTGTGCCGGTATTATCGTTTGAAAACAAAAAAGTAAAAACAAAACATAATATTTCTTCATTTTATCCTCTATTTTTACAAAGACTATGAAAACATCACCCTGAGAATATCGTAAAATTAAATAAATTGAGTCAAAGAACAAAATATTATTATTGCCTGATATCGCATTGACCAATAAGACAAACGCCACGAGAAAAATGTAAAAAATCCTCTCCGTCACCCAACCCGGCCGTCATACTCTTACTCATACTCTCACTCTGATTTTTGATCACCGATACCGAAAAATAATCAAGCAATCCTTAAATCCTTTAATTATGGTTCAGACATTACTTTCCGCAATAATCAGTGAAATCCTCAAGAAATAAAAAGGCAATACGGTTAATTATTCGGTGAGGGGAATCCTCTGCTACTAAGGTTAAAAAACAAAGAATAAGGTTTCTTTTTTCTTTGCGTCTCATCGTCTTCGCGTGAGATAAAAAGCGATTTCGATTTTGCCGGGATTTATAAGGCTGAATTCTTTAGGATTTCATCCCGGCAGTTATGGAGTCCCCATTTTGGAATAACATCAAATCTCAAATTTTGCAACAACAATATTAGAAATACAAACCTCCCAATAACTCTTCAATAGTGAAAGATCGAAATCCCCTCCCCTTAAGATGTTAAGGGGAGGACGGGAGGGGTTTGATCTACCTTGAGCTGAAACTAATCCGGAGAGAAGTCCATTAATTTCATACCCTAAATGAAAAATGTTTTCACGCAATTATAATCTTATTGCCTGGAAGGTTAAAAAAATAAAGCATAAGGTTGTTAAAAGCTTCTTTGTGACATTTAGTGTTTTGGTGATTTTATGGCCTTTTCCCGCCTAAATCTGCGTAATCCGCGTAATCAGAGATATCCGCGGTCCTCTTTTTAATTGTTCATTATTCATTATTAATTGTTAATTAAAATCCCGCCCTCAGGTAAAATGAATAACCCCGCCGCCCTCACCCAACCCGGCCATCATACTCTTACTCATACTCCTACTTTTACTCTGATTTTTTAATACCTAAAAATAAAAAGGCAATAAGGTTACTTTTTTTTGGGGGGTATCCTATGCTACTAAGGTTAAAAAACAAAAAATAAGGTTTCTTTTTCCTTTGCGTCTCAGCGTCTTCGCGTGAGATAAAAAACGATATCGATTACGATTTCGATTTTGCCGGGATTTATAAGGCTGGATTCTTTAAGATTTCATCCCGGCTGCTATAGAGTCCCCATTTTGGTATAACATAAAATCTCAAATTTAGCAACAACAATATTAGAAATAATAACCTCTTGAAAACTCTTCAATAGTGAAAGATCGAAATCCCCTCCCCTTAAGATGTTAAGGGGAGGACGGGAGGGGTTTGATCTACCTTGAGCTGGAACTAATCTGGAGAGAAGTCCATTATTTTCATACCCTGAATGAAAAATGTTTTCACGCAATTATAATCTTGTTTTCCGGAAGGTTAAAAAAACAAAAAATAAGGTTTCTTTAAGCTTTTTTGCGGGATTTAGTGTTTTTGTGTTTTGCTGGCTTTTTTCTCACCTCAATCAGCGAAATCAGTGTAATCAAAAAAATCTACGGTAGTCTTTGCCTTTTTAGTTAATTGTTCATTGTTAATTATTAATTAAATTTTGCATTTCGCGCAGAGTTAAACCGCCACGGATATAATCGCCAACCCCCGGCGCAACTTTCGCCGGGGATATTTTCGGCCTGAAAACCACTGTTTTTATACCTGCTGCTATAAACCGGGAAATTATTTCAGCAGTATCATCTTCCTCACATCATGAAACTCCCCGGCCTGAAGACAAAAATAGTACACTCCCGAGGCCAGACCCGTTCCGTCAAACTCTGCTTCATGTACTCCCGCGGACAGGTTCTCATCAATCAATTCGCTGACAAGTCTGCCCTGAATATCATATATATTTAGTTTTACCCGGCAGTCAGCCGCTATCCGCATACTAATAACTGTTGAGGGATTAAAGGGATTGGGGTAATTCTGTGAAAGCACAAATTCTTCAGGTGTGGCATAGTTTACCTGAAGTATCTCAGAATATTGAAACGCGCCGTTGAAATCAATTTGTTTCAGCCTGTACTCAATTATTCCCGCGGGAGGATAAATATCTGTATATGAATAATCTGATATATCGGTTGTTGTCCCGCTGCCATTAACAAATGCAATCGGATTAAATCGGGCGGCGCCATTTTTTCTTTCCACCGAAAATCCGTAATTATTTGTTTCTGTGGCGGTTGACCATATCAATTCAACAGCATTGTCCTTTATATTGGCGTTAAAGGAGGTGAGTTCAACCGGAATAGCGTTTGGGTCCCATCCGCCAAGTCTCGCCCATAACCACCATGCTGTATATGCTTTCTGGTTGCCGTTTAACGCCTGGGTATGCGCCGGTGAGCAATTAAACCAGTCGATTCCTTCGGTATGAATTGCCTGCCATTCTAAAGCCCAGTTCCCTCCTGTGTAAGAACAATCATCATTGACATATTTATCGCCAAAATAGCTGTTATCGGGATCGTAACATTCAATATCATAAAAATCGTATAGAACCTTGCCATTTGTTATACAGTAATTCCTGATCTGTTGATTCCTGATGTGCAGGTTGCCCTCCAGTCCTGACCCATCCGCGTGACCGGTCATATATACAAACGTGACATCGGGGTATTCAAGTTCAAGCTGAGTCATAGGCGATAAATAATAATCGATCATATTCTGTTCGGAATATCCCGAAGCCTGCCCGCACCAGGACCATATAATAACATTTACATCGGCATGAGAAGCGTCATCGAGGTATTCCCTTGTTTCATTCACCCAGTCGGGGTAGTAGCCGCAGTCGTGATCCAGCCAGCCGCTTCCATATCCGTCCCCTTCCTCAAGGTCCAGGGCGCCGTTAGTCCCGCCGTTATTCCATTCGAAAATATCCTCTGGTAAGGAGAGCCCCAGTCCCCCGTTATTGGCGAAACCGACCAGACCATCCATGCCGGTTGTTATCTGGCTTCCATGAGAGGTATGACCATACCCAATATGCAAAACCGATTTTGCCTGAACTATGGCTTCCTCCGGTATGAGGGTGATATCTGTGCAGTTATGGTCGACAATTATACCCTGCGCGAAAATGCCAGCGCCGGAAATAAAAATAAATACCACAAATATTGAAATAATTTTCATTGTTAAATTGTTTGATTTCCTCATCTGACACTCCTGAATTTCATTTCCTTTAGTATAAAGAACAATAATTCATTAATAAAATAATAATAAGCATGTTAGATTGCTGTTAAAAATACCAAACAGGATAAAATTCTTTTTATACTGATTTAACCCGAATTTGCTTTATATATATAGACCGGCAGATCCGGGACCAAAATGAAATTCAGAAAAAGATTGAATCCGAAGAAAGAATCGTTCTCGTAATCGTACTTCGTACTCGACTTTACCAAAACACCCAGGTTATTCGAGAACGATTATGAGTACCTGTTCCATGAGTACGATAAAATTATGCCATTTGGGGGAGGGAAATCCTATGCTACTAAGGTTAAAAAACAAAGAATAAGGTTTCTTTTTTCTTTGCGTCTCAGCATCTTCGCGTGAGATAAGAACCGATTTCGATTTTGCCGGGATTTATAAGGCTGAATTCTTTAAGATTTCATCCCGGCGGCTATGGAGTCCCCATTTTGGTATAACATAAAATCTCAAATTTAGCAACAACAATATTAGAAATAATAACCTCCCAAAAACTCTTCAATAGTGAAAGATCGAAATCCCCTCCCCTTAAGATGTTAAGGGGAGGACGGGAGGGGTTTGATCTACCGTGAGTCGGAACTAATCTTAAGAGGAGTCCGGTTATTTCACCCCCCGAAATGACAGATGTTTTCACGCGATTATAATCTTGTTTTCCGGAAGGTTAAAAAATTCAAAATAAGGTATCCTTTTTTCTTTGCGTCTTAGTGTCTTCGCGCGACAAACAAACGCTTTCAATATGGTTGATCATTCGGCATCCACTGGCATGTTTTCCCGTTAATCATCTCCCCCCGAATATTCCTAAATCAAATTAACAGGGAAATAATATAAAGAGCTATTGCATAATTATTTATAATTGGATATATTGTCTTTTAGCATCAGGGAATTTTGGGATTGTCGACAAATTTCGAATGAATCATTTCAGCAGGGAATTTTCAGGCCGGATAACTAATCGGCAGGGGAATAAAGAATAATAAAACACCCGATAATAAGACATAGCCTCCATATATCGGGAAATCAAAAAACAACAAAACCGAGGTTTAACACAATGAATAAATCTGAATTGCAAATCGTAAATGACCTGCAGTCGGAATACTACGGTATGGTCTGGCTGGGACTCGCGAACGCGGCCTACGAAAGTGAAAATGATAAAGAACATATCGCCGAAGATATCAGGTTCGTAATCACAAATCCTGATTATACACCTCTGTTGCCGGCAGGCGGCCAGGAAGGAAAAGAAAACCCTGATACAATTCCCGGCTCATGGTCATTAGACTGGGGTCCGGCAATTGATCCCGATAACAGCAATTGTTTATTTATCGCTTCCTACAGGAACAGTGATAATATTCCTCTTTTTTATTCCGTAGTTATAAGGGGCACAAATACTGGTTCCGGCATTGATGGTCTTATCGCCCAGATAAAACAGGATATCGAGGATTTTAAGCTGCATGGCTGGAAGGCTCTTCTCGATGGCGAACTTATCATCGATAATTTCCTCCCTCCCGAAGATGTAACAAAAGCGGGTAAAGAAAATCAAAAAGGTAAAATTTCAACCGGCAGCATCAGGGGATTTCTTAACCTTGCCAATCTGGAAGCAAAATTAACCGGAGGAGATAAAAAACTTAAACTCGCCAAAGCGCTGAATGAACTGCTTTATAATGATAACGCGCCGGTTATTGTCACCGGGCACAGTCTCGGGGGCAACCAGACCCAGGTTGTCGCCGCTTATCTCGACTGGCAGTTTGGCGACAGAACAAGTGTTATATTCCAGCCTTTCGCGCCCCCCACCCCGGGCGATTCCGATTTTGCTTCGATGAAAATATTTTCCAACGGCAAATTCTGGTATAATACTTTCGATATGGTCCCTTATGCTTACATAATGATGAAAGAAAAGGGTGACCTTGATATACTGGGACTGGAATGGGCGCGGGAAAATTTATGGGGGAATTATACATTCCTGGATTCAGACAAAACCGGACCTCCGCTGCCATCCCCTCTCTTTGAGGCGATAAAATATTTAAAAGGATTTATACCTCATAAGTTTTCACGCCCTGAAAAAGAAACTCTCTGCCAACTGAAGGGATATCTTCCCACAGAGCAGACTATGCAGGAATTTCTCGACGGAATGGGTTTGGGCATTGACTGGTATGGCTCTGTAGCGCAGCTTTTGTGGCAGCACTTTCCACCATGTTACCAGGATCTGCTTTGGTCGCAATACAAAGAAAAAATCGCTTATTTCAATTATAAATCCTTCAAACCGCTTTATACCTGAAAAATTAGCGGGAGGACAAGCTAAAAAGCTTGTCCTCCTTGTTTTTTCCGGTATCTCAAATTTCCAATTTTGTTTAAAGATATGCTGTTAATAAAAGAATGACATACCCCGTCAGAAGCGTTGTGGTTTTTATTCGGCCAAGTTTACCATTCCCCTGAAGCAGGGAAAGAGCTATAGCGGCCAGCCAGACCAGAAATCCCGCATGTATTATAATATTGGCAGCGCCAAGCCATTCAAAAGCGCCTCCGAATTGTTCAAGTGTGTAGATAAGCATGCCTCCGCCGATAATAAAACCAATTCTGCCAAGCGCCGGGGAAAACAGTTCCCTTTTTTCTAATAATGCCAGGGATAAAAAGATAACAAAAAATCCCTCGAACCAGAAAGCGAAATTTTCACCTACTCCGATTCCTGAATATGCGTGAAACGAATTAAAAATCATTCCTGCGGTATGAACCTCCGCCTGAGATAATGCCGGATCATTTATTACTCACCCGAGATAGGACATAAGAAATGGCCATCTGATAAAACCGAGATTAGATAAAAGTCCGAATAAAACGCCAGAAATTAATGATAAGAAAGGATACAGGGAGTCTTTCAGGGAAAGTGATTTATATAAGGCCGCTGTCATAAAAATAAATACTATTCCTGAAAGCACAAATAAATAATAAGCGGGTATGGTCAGTTCTCTGTTCCGGTAAAACTTCGCGAGCATCACAGATACGGGCTCTCTCAAAATATCAGGGAAGTCGAACGAGAAGATCAGTATAAATGAAGCTGATAGCATCAGTAAAATATAGGCAAACAGAAGGGCCGCTGATGATTTAATCATTCTTATATTGTAATTTTGATTGTTGCCGGTTGTTTTCATTTTTTTCTCCATCAGAATTTATATCTTAATTTTTTTAACGTAAACTCCGGAAAGAGCCTCAATAATATTTTCACTAAAGAAGCTTTCCCTATAACAGCTTCATACCTGTTTTTTACCCAGGCTTCCATAAAACTTTCAGCAACTTCATCTGCCGAAATCTTGATGCTCTCTCTTCCCGCAGTCATAGGAGTATCAACCACAGGAGGCATAATATCAAATACCTTAACTCCGGTTTTCTCAAGCTGGTATCTTAAAATCCGTGTAAAGTTGTGAACAGCAGCTTTTGTCGGGCAATAAACAGGAGCATTTTCTTTGGGCGCCAGGCCAAGAGCAGAAGAAATATTTACAATAGCGGAATCTGGTTTTGAAGCGAGCTGCGGCAGCAGCATCACCGAAAGTTTAACCACTGAGGTAAAGTTAACATTTATCTCTGAATCGATTTTCTTCCAGGGAATTGTCTCTTCAGTCAGATAATAGTTATGCTGCTGTCCCGCGCTGTTTATCAGCACATTGAGATCGGGGAATTGTTTATTTACATTTATCACAAGTGATTCGGGCCCTTCAGGAGTAGAGAGATCAGCCTGAAAAAGGGGAATATCGCCAATATGTCTTCTGACCTTCTCAAGTTTTTCCCTGCTCCGCCCGGCTATAATAACAGTATTATTATTCTCAAGGAACTTCCTTGTCAGCGCCAGACCAATTCCGCTTGATCCCCCGGTAATTAAAATTGTATTTCCCGTTTTTTTCATTTCAGCCCCCCTGGCTAAATCTGTAGGAAATACCGAGATTAAATATGTGATACCTGTTGTGAAAGTTATCTTTATAACCTTCTATTAATTTTTTCTCCATCTTAAGTTTATCTTTGGGCAAAATTTCAATATCCGATTCAAATCTGTTTTCAGGAGCGCTGATCTCATTAAAAAATCCCATCGCGAAACTTGTGTTCAGGCTGATTCCATTATCAAAATCATACCTGTATCCAATCCCTACCGCAGGTACAATTCCACTTTTCCGGCTTTGAATAATTGAAAGCCCGGTTAAATATTCATTGTCTCCAATTTTCCGTTTCCTCGAGTCAAACTTTATCGTTTCCTGATCGATATTGTTATACACTATTCCGGCAACCAGAAAGGGACTATATACGGAGGGCCTCAGATTTACAGCAAAAATCACTCTTTCGCCGGTTGTTTCTTTTGAGCTGAGAAGTCCATCAAAACCCATATTTTGCGCGTTAAATGATTCTTCATTTCTTTCAAGGTGATCCCTGAGCTGAAACGAGGCGGATAAAGATATATATTCATTTAAATGATATCCGAGGGTAATTCCCGGCTTAAAGCTGCCGGAAAGCATTGGAATTTCGCCAAATGTAAATCCTACTTCCCAACTGTTTCTTAATCTGTTCAGTCCTTCAGCAGAATTAATTACCGCTGAAGAGAAAAGTAAAATTAGTATCAGACATAGTTTGATTCGGTAAGACATTTGTACCTCACAATTATTTGATAAATTAGTTTCGGTACAAAGCTAAGTCAGCGGCGCCCCCTCTCGCATTAACATAGGTTAATAAATGGAAGAGTTCCTATCCTTTTTTTGCCCTGATCCTGCTCAACTGTATTGGAGTAATACCCAGGTAGGAGGCAATATGATACTGAGGTATTTTATCCTCCAGACCGGGATGTTCTTCCAGAAAAAATTTGTAACGTTCTGAAGCATTATTTAGAACAAGTCTTATTTCCCTTGTCTCTTTTTTTGCCCATTCAATCTCTATTGATTTTCTCACAAGTCTTTCAACTGAATGATATTTGTCAAAAAGTCCGCTGAATAAGTTATAATCAAATGAAAGCACAATGGAATCTTCCATAGCCTGAAGATAAATGAGATTTACTCTCGAAGTTACTATGGAAGTCAGAGCAATTATAAAATCATTTTTTCCGAAAAATGTTTTGTTGTATTCGCTCCCCTCCTCTGTACGGTAAAATGCGCGAAATGTTCCTTCGCAAATAAAACCCAATTCTGTCGGGAACTGCCCCGCCTCAGCAAAATAGCTGTTTTTACTAAATACTTTAATTTTTGTCAGCCTGCCCAGTTCCTCCCAGCATTCTTCAGGCAAAGTTTCAATTTGGGAAACTATCTGCCTCATCTGTTGAATATATTTTTCCGTTTCCATTTTCACCATATTCGATATCCGGTTGAGAGTTAATTTTAAAAACAGGTTTTTTGTTAAAGATAGTTCGATAAATTCAGATTGATTGTACGCCGGACATATTCCCATATCCTGTTATATTTCCTTCCGGGATTACATTATTATATTCGAAGAATTGTTTTTATCCCTGCCTGCGATAAATTATAAAAGTTACATCTGAAAAAACAGACTTTGCGTTTCAGGCCGATTTGACAATCATTTAATTTGAATTTTGCGGGTAAATACAGTATATTCACTTTGCCCTGAATAAAGGGTGATTAAACAATCATGCTAAAAATGGACTGTGTTTTTTGTTCTTGCAGATAATGAATGTTGAATCAATTTATCATCTTTGTGTTTGCGCCAGATACGGTGATTTAATTTTGGGGACATATAATAGGACGCCTGCGTCCTTATTGTATTTTTTCTATGACTTGATATGATTCGCTTATAATAAATTATTCACAAATTCTGATATTACTACTCAGTTATTCAATATGAATAATAAGAAAGACTCATCAAAAGGAGATGAAATATGAAGAATCAGAACAGGTTAACAATTATCTTTTTTATACTTATTACCGCGGCTCTGGCAATATTCCCCGAAATAGCCGTTTATGCGCAGGAAGCGGCAAAAAAAACGAAAGATACCGGAGGATTTGGCATTGGGGACATCTTTGAGTATGCTGTTATCATTGGTTATCTCGGAGGTGTATTTGTACTTTTCCCCTGGATCGTTTATACAAATATAAAAGAACAACTCCCCTGGAGCGAAGAAAAGGGATTTGAGGAAATGGGACCTCCCGATCCCAATCTTAGTGAAGAGGAAAGAAACAGAAGAGCCAGAGAAATATTACTTGAGATCGATAAAAAACTTACCACCTACGTTGAGGATGGTGAAGAGCTGATCACTATTACAAAAGGAAAACAGGCAAGGTTCATCAGGAACGGATTAGAGTATATTTATAAAAATCTCGCGCCAACTGAACAGGATATTATCGACCGTGTAAATGAAATTGCCCCGGTTTATCTCAACAGGACAGAAAGAATTTTCACCGGCTCAAAATGGATCATCGGCTGCTCAATTTTTCTGGGACTTTTTATGCTTTATATGGTTGGTTTTACTACTTTCCTGATAATTCACGCTATTGGTATAGCTTTTTATATCATGTCGAGCCGGGTGCCGGTATACCTTTTTGAAAAAAGAATAAACCGATATAGCCGTAAAGGTATTATCGGGGGACTTATGGGGGGACTATTTATTGGTATGGGCGCCAAACATTACAAAAAATACTCGGATGGCACTGTTGAAAGAGATTATGACTCCGAACTTTCGGGAGGCGCGCTGATGATAGTTTTGCTCGTAGTAGCAGCAATGATTCTTGGTTTCCTCGCCGCGGCCCTCGGGGTTGTAAACTTTGTTATGAATTACACTAATAACGCGGTAATGCCTCAGAAACCTGAAAAATGGTACGAAAAACATTTTGTAATGCAGAAAAACGATAATTAAAAAAATCAAACTTTAAGGGGGGTCTTTTCAGGCCTCCCGTTAAAAAATATCATCCTTTACTGAAAGGTTATGCTATCATCTTTTTGAAGTAAGCCAGGTTACCGCGTCGGAATATGTATTAAAACATTTCACCTGCCATCCCCTGTTAATTGAAGCATTTTCATAAAAACGGGCATTCTTTCTTTTTTCCTCACTATCCGACATTACAAGAGCTATCCGGCTGAAACGGTCCAGCTTTTCTTCAACATATTGTTTTTCAGGGAGATCCAGCAGCGATGTCAGCGGACCTTCAAAGACCATTTCCCTGATATCGACCAGGTAACCATTTGTAGAATATTCTTTTCCCAGTTTTATTCCCTCCGAGGTAGCTTTGTGAATTTCGTCGCCTGTGGTAATTCCTGTAAAGTTATATTCAACACAATTCAGCGCGCTGTTATATTTAACACTGCCGGGCATAATTATCACTCCTCTCCGAGGAAAAATTTTTTTAGAAAATTAGTTGCTTAATTTAACTTTATCCGTTGATCTGACAGATCAGATTAATCTCCGCGAGTTGTCAAATAATTTTTATGTGAATATTCAGGGAGATTATTTATTAAAGATGCACAATTGTATAAAAAAAAGCAATCTCCTGAGAAAATTTTTGTTTAATATTATGAAAGCAGGAGCTGAAAGATAAAGGGAACAAGTTTTCTGAAAGCCGTCGGTATCCGGTTTTAGCACAAAATTTTCATTGAATTCTGCCCCGGTTGTTTATCCGGGGCGTAAATTTTTATTGAGTAATTATTACCAGGATCTGGAATGTCCGCCACCCCGGTAACCGCCGCCGCCTCTGCGATTTCCGCCTGAACGGTTCTTTTGTGGTTTCGCTTCATTAACTATTAAAATCCGGCCGTCAATTTCCACATCATCAACTTCCTTTATCGCCTTTGCGGCGTCCGCGTTTGAAGGCATCGTAACAAATCCAAATCCCTTCAGTTCATTTGTATAGTGGTCTTTAATTAATTTCACTTCTGTCACTTCACCATGAGCTTCAAATAGTTCTCTTACTGCCTGCTCATTGGTGGTTTTGGGAAGATTCCCTACATAAATATTCATTTTAAGCTCCTGCTCAAAATATTATAATAAAATATACCAAATATCGCGGTTGAAATTAACGGGGGGAGGAATAATAGATAAACTAAAATTTTAGTTAAATCAAGAACGAAATGGTAGGTTAATTGAAAGGGTAATTATAATCATTTTTTTTATTGAAACCTAATTATATCTTGCATAAGCGCAATCTGACACATCAGTGAAAAATTGGAAATACCTCTCTAAAAATACAAATCCGGAACTCCATCTTCTCCCAAATGAATGCGTTAAAGTCTGGTGTAATTTTTCCAGACTCTCATCTCAGTATATTTCATTTTTTGAGCAAACGAAAAAACAAATGTTTCATTTCAAGGTAAGCAAGGATGTATCCGCCAACACAGCAGGGAGTGATAAATGACTGTTTATGGAATACTAATGTGTGGAAAACTACTCCTGATTCTGCTGAATAATTTTTCTCTATTGGCAAACTCAGGTACAAGAACCACATCCAGCGCCAATGCTATTTTCACCTTTCTTTCACTGTCGCATTCTCCAAGCCATTTTGCGGCGGTTTTAATTATCCCCGCGCCATTATCACTTGTACTCCAGATTGCGATATTGAGTATATCAGCCACAACTCCGGCGGAAATATTCCCGGGAATATCATTCAATAATCTTTCAGCGAATAAATCATCGCCATATTCCTCAATAAGATTATCAACGCAGTCATAACTTTTACTCCATCCGGAATCCTTTTCCTTCGAAATGACAGAGATACAGTGGTTGATCTTTTCTTTTATATTATGCACAAAATTCTTCTGTTTTCTTAGTCATCAAGATAAATGTTCATGTGTTCTCTCCAATGCTGGTTCCAGAGCAAAGATTTCAACTCTTCATATACATTAAAAACTATAGGACAAATTGGATAAAATTGTATAATACCAAGCAAACGGGAGCTGAATTCAGTTTTGTGAAGAAAAGGAAAGGAAGCGCATACTTCAGGTCTGTGCTGATAATTTATACATTTATTATTTCTTAGAAACGGACAGGGCTCTTCTTTAAATATATATTTTCCCTTTTCTCCTTTTACCTTTTCGCAGTAACCTTCTTTTAAATCCTCCTTGTCAACCTGCATTCCCTCCGCAAATCTTTTAATGTCCTCTTCTTCGAATTCAGGACGGAGTACCTTACAGCAGTTAGCGCATTTTGTGCAGTCAATTTTCCGGGAAACTTCATCGTTGATTTTATTTACCAGTTTATCAAGCCTTTTTCTTTCAATTCCCAGCATTTTAATATGCATCCTGAATCTGTAATTTTCTCTTTCCTTCTTTTTGCCATATAATTCAATTTCTTTCAGATCGGTAGTAAATCTCAATTTGTCATCACCTTTTTTGTTTCCGTTTACCTGTTTGTCACATGCCATGAGTTCATTTAAAATCACGAAGCTTTCATGCTGCTTATGCCGTTTTTTCTCCAACTGCTGATATCACTAAATTGACTTTTGATGATCACCTTTTGTCATCTTAAACCAAAATCTGTTCACCTGACGACATAAAAGCCGCCAAGATTATTTTATCACAAACTCACTTTTAACAATAATATAAAAAGAAACGGGAATTAACAAATATTGTTATTATTGAGGGATGGATTTTTACCCTGGCAGCAGGGGTGAAAATTTGCCACAGATTTTCCTGGTGTACACCGAAAAAACACATTACAGGATTGCGGAGATTTACAAGATTAACTGGATATATGGGAGCATCGAAATCCAAATCGAAGTCGTCATCGAAATCGGTTTTTATCTCACGCCTGGACGCAGAGACGAATAGAAAAAGGATACCTTATTTTTAATTTTTTAACCTTCCGGAAAACAAGATTATAATTGCGTGAAAACATTTGTCATTTAGGGTATGAAATTAATGGACTTCTCTCCGGATTAGTTCCTGCTCAAGGTAATCAAACCCCTCCCGTCCTCCCCTTAACATCTTAAGGGGAGGGGATTTCGATCTTTCACTATTGAAAAGTTTTCGGGAGGTTAGTATTTCTAATATTGCTGTTGCTAAATTTGAGATTTTATGTTATTCCAAAATGGGGACTCCATAACCGCCGGGATGAAATCCTAAAGAATTCAGCCTTATAAATCCCGGTAAAATCGAAATCGTTTTTATCTCACACAAAGACGCTGAGGCGCATAGAAAAAGGATACCTTATTTTTAATTTTTTAACCTTCCGGAAAACAAGATTATAATTGCGTGAAAACATTTGTCATTTAGGGTATGAAATTAATGGACTTCTCTCCGGATTAGTTCCTGCTCAAGGTAGATCAAACCCCTCCCGTCCTCCCCTTAACATCTTAAGGGGAGGGGATTTCGATCTTTCACTATTGAAGAGTTTTCGGGAGGTTAGTATTTCTAATATTGTTGTTGCTAAATTTGAGATTTTATGTTATTCCAAAATGGGGACTCCATAACCGCCGGGATGAAATCCTAAAGCATTCAGCCTTATAAATCCCGGTAAAATCGAAATCGTTTTTATCTCACACAAAGACGCTGAGACGCATAGAAAAAAGATACCTTATTTTTAATTTTTTAACCTTCCGGAAAACAAGATTATAATTGCGTGAAAACATTTGTCATTTAGGGTATGAAATTAATGGACTTCTCTCCGGATTAGTTCATGCTCAAGGTAGATCAAACCCCTCCCGTCCTCCCCTTAACATCTTAAGGGGAGGGGATTTCAAACTTTCACTATTGAAGAGTTTTCGGGAGGTTAGTATTTTTAATATTGTTGTTGCTAAATTTGAGATTTGATGTTATTCCAAAATGGAGACTCCATAGCCGCCGGGGTGAAATCCTAAAGAATTCAGCCTTATAAATCCCGGTAAAATCGAAATCGTTTTTATCTCACGCAAAGGCGCTGAGGCGCATAGAAAAAGGATACCTTATTTTTTGTTTTTTAACCTTCCGGAAAACAAGATTATAATTGCGTGAAAACATTTTTCATTTAGGGTATGAAAATAATGGACTTCTCTCCGGATTAGTTCCGGCACAAGGTAGATCAAACCCCTCCCGTCCTTCCCTTAACATCTTAAGGGGAGGGGATTTCGATCTTTCACTATTGAAAAGTTTTCGGGAGGTTAGTATTTCTAATATTGTTGTTGCTAAATTTGAGATTTGATGTTATTCCAAAATGGGGACTCCATAACCGCCGGGATGAAATCCTAAAGAATTCAGCCTTATAAATCCCGGTAAAATCGAAATCGTTTTTATCTCACGCAAAGGCGCTGAGGCGCAAAGCAAAGAAACCTTATTTTTTGTTTTTTTACCTTAGTAGCAGAGGATTCACCCACCGGCCAAAATTAACCTTATTGCCTTTTTATTTTTCGGTATCGGAATTAAAAAATCAGAGTAAGAGTATGAGTATGAGTATGAAGACCCGGTTGGGTGGTGGCGAAGGGGTTGTACATTTTTCCTGAGGGGGTGGGATTATGATTACTCAGTAAAAAGTGAAATTCTACACAAAATGGAAAAGTTTTTATCTGATTGCCAGTAAAATTTGGCATTAGATTCCGGCCTGCCTGCCTCTGGATGGTCTTTTCGCAAAAGACGCAAAAAACCGGAATGATAATTAATTGGTAATACCTGGGGAAAGTCAATTCCTAATTCGTAATTCGTAATTCCTCATTGTTTCTGGCTTGCCAGTCTATGATTAAGATTACGATTAGGATTATGATTATTCCGTAAGGAGTTAAATTCTACGCAAAATGGCAAAATTTTTGGCAACAATTCGGATTGTAGTTTTTCGTTAGCTTTGCTCTGTTGATCCCCTACAGGGATCTTACTAAATTTTTTTGTTCTTTACTACCCCATGGGGACGTTCCGCAATAATGCTGCTTCTCCAAAGCAGATTCGATTCAAAATATATTCCTGGGAAAGTCAATTCCTAATTCGTAATTCCTCATTATCTCTGGCTTGCCAGTCTACGATTACAAAAAATAATTTAATTTTTCCTTTTGGTTCCGGTTTAGGAATTTACAGGATCGGCCACCTCTTCCACCATCGGGGCAAAGGGATCCATATAACGCTGCCTTTTTTCATCTTTTATTTTATCAATATCAACCATAATCAGTCCGTCGATACAATTTTCGAATGCCGGGTCCACACTGAAACATAAGAATTTAACACCGTCATCATCACAAAGCTCTGAATAATGTTTATAAAGTATCGGCACAGTCATGCCAAAGTCTTTCATTTTAGTCTTCAGAACTCTGTAATCCTCCTTATATGTTTTGCCGGTAAACTCAGTATCAAAAACAGCGATTGTTTCATCCGAAAGTTTATATTCGTTATTGGGTGAAACGAGTTTATTTTCTTCACCAAACCATTTATTAAAATAATATACAATAAGCTGCTTTGCTTCTTCAGGGTAACTGTTGCTTATGCTTACACCTCCGAACATAACTTTATAATGTGGATGGTGTGTAAGAAAAGCCCCTATTCCAAGCCAGAGGTAATGGAGCGCGTTGGTATTCCAGTAGCGCCGCTGAACAAAACTTCTTCCCAATTCTACCGACTTTGAAAGAACAGAATCTTTAAACTGATCGGAAAACCCGAAAAGACTTGAGGTATAAAAACCTTCAGGACCAATTTCGCTCATAATCTGATCTCCCAGACCAATCCGGTAAGAACCTACAATTTCAAGGTCTTTATCATCCCAGACAATAATCTGTTTATAATAGCGGTCATATTTATCAATATCAAGCTTGTTGCCGGTTCCCTCGCCCACGCGCCTGAATGTAACTTCCCTGAGTCTTGCCAGTTCTTTAAGAATATTCGGGGATTCTTTAAAATCGGTAAGAATGATCATTTTTTCATCTTTCGTTATGCCAAGCAGTTTCGCGTTATTAAGCTCACGCTTAAGCAATTGTTTATCAACCGGATGAATAATATTTTTTTCGGTTGTATAAACCCCCCTCTTATTTTTCCCTATCGCGTAGACATGTTTTTTCAATAATTTCAACTGCACATTATCATTGATGTAGTTCTGTGTAAAAGCTTTGGCCGGTATGGGATCACCGATTCTGATTTTAATAGTTTTATTTCTCTTGTTAAAAAGTTCATGGGCCAGTAAAACCCTGCTAAGGTCCTTATGAAGCAAAGAAAAGAAATAGAAAAAGGCCGAATTTTTCGCCGCGACATGCATCGGCAATATGGGGGATTCAAACTTCTTGGCAAAATAAATTGGCCCCTTGTTCCACTTTTTATCCATTACTTTAATACCCCTCAAACGGGAAACCTCGGCGGCAGGGAATATAATCAGGGCCTGTTCACTGTCAAGAGTCTCACCTATCATCTCTATATTCCTTCTTTGCCCCATCCGGGTGTCCACATTAAAAGGAATAAAATTTTCCCTGAGGTTTTCAATCATATAAAGCACATCATTAGCGATAATTTTTACATCGGGACGAATATCTCCGATTGCCCTAAGAAGCGCCAGACCGTCAAGACTTCCGATCGGATGATTGGATACACAGATAACCCTTCCTTCCGATGGTATTTTCTGAATATCTTTATGCGGAATGGAAAAGGAAAAATTGATGCTGTCGAAAATGTCATCAATAAAGTTCAGACCATAGGTGTCGGGATGCTCTTCAATAAACTTGTTGATTTCGGAAAGGTGAAGAATTCTCGACATAATCGATAAAGAAATCTTCTGAATTATCTGAGGTTTTTCGAAAAATGCCGGGTATCTTTCCCTTAGCATTTCCTGCAAATCAATCTTTTTCATCGCTATATCATTTTATTAAAAAATAATCTTCCTGGAACCTTTGACATTTTCAATGGGAAATCAGATAAAAATAACTAATTATTCACCATTTTGTCAACTGATTTTTTCTTTTTGAAGGGGCGGAACGCGAAGGTGAACTGGTAGAAATAATTATCGGGGAAAAAAGTTTTCAGGCCGTAGACTTCAGCTTTTTCTCCGGGGGGCATATACGCGGTGCCGAACAGCCAGTCCCAGACAGCCAGTTTTGTGGCAAAATTACGGTTCCTTCCTTTGCCCGTGGTATGATGCCACCGGTGCATTTCGGGCCCGTTTATAATCTTTTGAAGAAAGCCTGTATTTATATTAAGATTGGAATGGATATGCATTCCCCAGACAGCGCTGACCAGACCCTTGAGCGCGATGACTTCGGGAGGAGAACCAAGCAGAACAATTGGCAGAAATTCAACTGTCTGATTAATTAATATTTCAGCCGCGTGAGAACGGGAACCGGAAAGCCAGTCTACTTTTTTCGGTGAATGGTGAGCTTCGTGCAGACGCCACAGGTATTTGTTTTTGTGCTGCCACCGATGCATCCAGTAAATATAAAAATCATGTGTGAGAAGATAAAAAATAAGCTGGAGCCACAGAGGAACATCGGCAAAAATCTTTAATCTCGAAAGTCCGGTGGCCCCGTCAATCCATGAAATAATAAAGCCAAAAATTATTATACTCAGTATGTAGCTCTGGGCGATAGTATAAAGGGCCAGATCATTAAAAAATCCTTCCCGAAATACTTTCTGGCCCTTGTTATATGGCAAAATTCTTTCAATCACAATATAAAAGAATGCGGCGCCGATTATCCCGGCAATTGAGATAATTTCAATCGTAGTCAGTCCGTTTATATAATTACTTATCAATTCTGATATGTTCGCAAGAATTTCCGCCACTTGAATCCTCTGAAATTATTTTGCTCTTCTAAGTTTTTTTATTGATTTCTGTTCACTTTCAAAAACCCTTTTTACCCCATCCCCCAGCGATTTTTCAATATCCCTGATATTGGAAACGAGACGGAAGAATCCCTGAATTTCAACAGATGCGGCCTGATCCGATCCCCACATAGCCCTGTCGAGTGTAATATGTCTTTCTACAAAAGAAGCTCCAAGAGCTACCGCCGCGAATGTAGGACTAAGACCGGTTTCATGGCCCGAATATCCAATCGGAACAGTGGGGAATTTTTCTTTATATGTCGAGATTACTCTTAAATTTAACTCCTCAAGTTTGCAGGGATAAGATGAAGTTGACTGTGCCAGCAGCAGGTTTTCTTTACCGGTAAGCTCAACCGCGTGCTCAACCTGCTCTATAGTCGACATGCCGGTTGAAAGCATTATCGGCCTTCCGGTTTGTTTTATTTTATTCAGCAAAACATCATCAGTAAGACTCGCGGATGCCAGTTTATACACAACAGGATTAAATTTTTCCAGAAAATCGACCGCCTCCTCATCCCAGGGTGAAGCAAACCAGTGAATTCCCTTTTCAGAGCAATAACGGTCAATCTCGCCATATTCCTCTTCGCTGAATTCAACCTTGTGTCTGTAATCTATATAAGTCATCCTGCCCCAGGGAGTATCTCTTTCGATATTCCACTGATCCTTCGGCACACAAAGTTCCGGAGTGCGCTTCTGAAATTTCACCGCGTCACAGCCGGCGAACACAGCGCCGTCAATTAGTTTTTTCGCTATTTCAAGTGATCCGTTGTGATTAATACCTATTTCGGCAATAATATATACCGGTTCACCTTCACCAATATATCTTTCGGCAACTTTTACTTTTGGTTTTCCATCCATATTGAATTCTTTTCCGGTTATTTTTTCGTTTTAGCGTAAATTATTAGTTCGGCAAAATCACGGAAAGCGCCATGACCTCCTTTGCTTTCCACAATAAAATCGGCAATCTCTTTTGCGAAAATTGTCGCGTCGGCAGGTGTAGCAGTCAACCCGGCAAGTTTCATTACCGGCAGGTCATTTGTGTCGTCACCAATATAAGCGACCTCTTCAGCCTTGAGATTCTTTTTATCAAGTATTATATAAAAAAGCTCATCCTTGAACTTGATTCCCAGGTAAATATCCTTAATCTTCAGTTTTTCCGCTCGCCTTCTTACAAGCATTGAATTTTCACCAGTCATCACCGCGGTTTCAACCGAGGCAAACTTCCGAAGCCTTTCAACTCCCATTCCATCCCTGATTGAAAATCTTTTCAGTTCCTCACCGTTAGCCGAATAATAAACACCCGTGTCGGTAAGAACTCCGTCGCAGTCAGTAATCAGAAGTTTTATTTTTTTTGCTTTTTCAATTATACTTTTATCAACATGTTCAAACATAATTTTCCTTTTTATTACCAGCAGGTCCATCCGCCGTCGACAACCAGGTTGGCGCCGGTCATATATGACGAGGCGTCAGCGGCAAGAAAAACAACTGCTCCTTTATAATCAGTTGGCAGAGCCATTCTTCCGGCCGGGGTTTTTGCTGAATATTTTTTAATAAAATGAGGATCCTGGTTGTTTTCCACTCCGCCCGGAGAAAGTGTGTTCACACGGACATTCTTATTGCCCCAGTAGGCCGCCAGATAGCGGGTAAACATAATTACCGCTCCTTTTGTAGCTGAATAGGCGGGTGGTTTATAAAAATTCTGGTTGCCATCTTTATCAATATAAAGAGACTGATCGGGGGCGGTTATACCATACGTGGAAGCGACATTTATTATACTGCCCGATTCCTGTTCAGCCATAACAGCGCCAAGTACCTGGGAACAAAGAAAAACACCTGTAAGGTTTACATCAACAGATTTCTGCCATAACTCAAGAGGATAGTTCTCAAATTTCGATTGTTCCGCGGCAGCCTTCGGATTTTCGAACATATCATTTATAGCGGCATTGTTAACCAGAATATCTATTGAGCCATATTTTTCCAGAATAAAATCGCGCATCTTCTTAATGGAGCCGGGATCAGTTACATCAAGGCCGAACCCGGAAGAATCGGTTTTTAAGGTTGCGGCAAATTTTTCACATTCTTCTCCATTTATATCGGCGGCGATAACATTCGCGCCCGCTTCCGCCAGCGCATCACAATGATTTTTGCCTATCAGTCCCAGCGCGCCGGTAACGATTGCAGTTTTGCCTTTTAGTGAAAACATTTCCATATTATTTTCTCACCGGTTTCATATTAAAACCTTCTGTTTTCCTGAAAACAGGCTGTACGGGCTCGCCGCGGAGCATATCTTTTACTTTTTCTTTGGAAACAGCGTCTTTAAGAATTTCAAGAACCGCGCCGTATGCCTTCAGGGTGTACTCAATCTGCTCATCTGTATGGGAATAACTCATATTATGAAATCCGCCCCATAATACACCCCGTTTAATCATTTCCTGCTGAACCAGGGATTTCATTTCCAGAGGATTACCGGCTTTTGCGTCGAATGAGATAATTGAACGCCAGTTATAACCGGTGGCTTTTGTATAGTCAAGTCCGAGTTCACGGGCAATTTTGTTGTATCCATCTTTCAGCAAAGCCCCTTTTTCAGCCAGGTAAGCGGCCACATTTTTATCACGCAGCTCATTGATTGTTGCTTTTGCCGCGGCAAGAGAAAGAGCTTCCCCTCCGAATGTGGTATAGAAAAATATATCATCCTCATGAAGCCGCATTATCTCCTTTTTACCTGCAAGAACCGCCAGGGGCATTCCATTTGCTATCGCTTTCGAATATGTCGCGAGATCGGGAGTAATCCCAAAATATTCCTGAGCCCCTCCGAGCGCCATTCTGAACCCGGTCCACATTTCATCAAATATCAGCAGGACACCTTTCTCTTTGCAGAGATCGGCCAGTTTGTGCAGAAAATCATCCTTCGGTTCCTGAAAAACAACCGGTTCGAGAATTACAGCGGCAACATCATCATCAATCGCTTCTTTCACCGAATCGATGTTATTATATTCAAAAGTGTATGTAAGGTCTTTGATAACTTCGGGAATACCGTAATGCCGGGCAGTTACACTTATATACCAGTCGTGCCATCCGTGATATCCGCAGCATAGTATTTTATGTTTTCCTGTATAGGCTCTCGCTGTCCTGACCGCGGCTGAAGTCACATCCGCGCCCGATTTACTGTACCTGACAGATTCGGCATTAGGTATTACATCCCTGATAAGCTCGGCTACCTCAACTTCAAGCGGATGCACAAGTGAAAAAGTAATTCCATCCTCAAGCTGTTCTTTAATTGCCTTATCAGTCTTCTCATAGGCATAACCAAGCGACAGAGGTCCTATACCCATGTTAAAATCGATATATTCATTTCCATCGGCGTCCCAAACCTTCGCGCCTTTTCCTTTAACAAGGTATTTTGGCGCCGCTCCATTTACATATTGTGTCGGTCCTTTGGCAAGTGTCTGGGTATTTGAAGGAATCAGTCCTTCGCTCCGGCTGAAAATTTCATCAGATTTTTCTATAACCGGATAATCATTATTTAAATCAATCTTGTTTGGCATAATTAATTCTGTATTCGTTAAACATTTCAGTTTTTTTCTTTTGCCTGCTGCCTCTTCTCTTTATACTCATCAATATTTTTCAACTCATCGAAATGATTAAGATACCAGTAATCGCCGGCATATTTGTCATTCAGGCCGGCAATTTGCGGTTCCTTATCAAGAAGACTTAAAATATCATCACAAGAGAAAAGAGGATTCGCGGTATATAATTTTTCATAAACGGTTTTGATAAAGTGGTAATCTTCAATATAATCAATTGTCCACCTGTGAGAGGAAGAATAGTCAAGGCCCCTTTCCCAAAGAACACTCTTAATATTAAACCTCTCAGGATTTTCCCAGATAAAGGGAGTGGTATGCTCCCTTTCAAGTTTTCTTTCAGCTTCACGCCAGGCGGTTTCAAGAACACTCATCTTCATTATTTCAACATCATTGCCATCAGGCCATGAGGGAGGATGCAGGTTGCTGACAAAATCAGCTTCCGGCTGGTTATTTATGAAATGCAGCAGAACTTTGTCAATAACTTCAGGATCAATAAGAGGACAATCTGAAGGTATCTTGACTACAGCATCGGCATTATATTTTAAAGCGGCTTTATAATGCCTGTCAAGCAGATCATTAAGGCTGCCCCGGTAACATTCATACCCGTAATCAAGGCACAATTTCTCAATTGGGTCATCCTCACTTTCTGTTGAGGTAGCAACCACAAGCAGCCCTTTATGTTTTGACGCGGCAACCCGCTCGAGCATTCTTATGAGAAGCGGAGCTCCGCAAACATCCATCATTACTTTTTCAGGCAGCCGTGATGAACCGGTTCTGGCTTGCACTACGGTAACTATCTTCATCATCCGGTTCAATTATAAATTTACCACTTCTTTATATTGATAGTCCGCTTTCTTCTTAACTTCGGCAGGAACCATTTCCCCAAGCATTTTTCTCGCTTCAATCGCTATTTTTTCAGCGGATGTGCCGCCATTCTGGAGTGGAGTCATTCTTTTCAGCTCATCGAGGTTAAAATAGGAGTGCACTTCTTTACCAAGCGATATTCCAATATAAACAACCGAAGAATATTTAGTAACAAGAACATCACAATTCGCAATCATATGGTTGGTGTTCCCCCCTGAGTAGGTGAGAGCTCCGGGAGCATATTTATTAACTTCCGCTGTTGCCCGTTTGTGATTTTCATTTGGATGAAATTTAAAGAGAAGCTGACGTCCGTTCGCCAGTTTCACACACTCTTCAATAAACTTTTTTCTGTTTTCATATTTAAAAGTTTCTCTTGAATCGGAAGTAGCGACCATCACATAATTTTTATGGGGGAAATCATTATCAAGATATTGAGCCGCGTTATCAAAATTTGGTATTCCGGTCACAATAATTTTATCAGGGTCAGCTCCTTTCCTTATAAAATGATCCCTGTACCCCTCCGAAGCGACGCAGAAGCGGTCATACATATGTGATAAGCCGGTTGTGCTTGTGCTGGCAAGCCATCTTGGCAGTTTAAGCCGTTTTACTACATGATAGACAAGGTTCTCCGGATCGGTCATCCCCTCCTGAACCAAAATCAGTTTTTTATCTCTGATATTTTCAGGCACAATCAGATCAGAGCAGGTAAAAACGAGGTCATAATTGTTTTGCCGGCCCTGAGGGTCAAATTTCAGTTCATGAGCTTTAAAATAATCCTCATTAATTTTCTGAAACCTTTTGCCAAGAATCGCAAAGTCTACTAAACCTTTACTGACTGCATAATCAATAATACCATCCGCGTAATAATAACTGAAGTAACAATCATAATCATTATCGAGGTATTCCGATATCTGATGCATGATGGTTGTCTGGTTCATTGAGCCGCCGATAAAAAGGATTTTTTTCTTTGACATAATCACTCAAATCTTAAATTGTCCAATTGCCATAAGTTAAAGTTTAAACAATTAAAATGCCACAAACAATGCAAAATTAATTGTTTCATTTCTGCGAAATATACAGATTCCATTGTTACGGGAAAGTTAATAAAACATTAATAATTTGTTTATACGCTCTTAATATTTATTACATAAGTTTGGCTTTGTATTTCCCAAAATAATCGAAAATCACTTCCGGATAAAAATGAAAATTGCACATATTTCGGATCTTCATTTATGCAGTGTCTATAAAAAAGAAAATATAGGCAAAACAAAAAAACTCATTAAATGCGCCCTTTCCAAAGGAGCGGACCACATTGTGATATCAGGTGATATTTCAGATAACGCTTCTGAAAAAGATTACCTCACGCTAAAGAGAATTCTTAAAAGTTTAGACATTTACAGCGCTGATAAAGTTTCACTGACTATCGGTAACCACGATATTTTCGGCGGCGCCCAGAAAGCTGTCGATGTAGTAATGTTTCCGGCAAGATGCCGAAATACAAACTATGAAGAGAAGGTTGTTAAATTTGTAAATTTCTTTAAAGAGCTTTTTGCGGGCTGTTATTTTCCCTCGGAAAATGATTTTTTTCCTTACGCGAAAGTAATTGGTGATTTTTTGTTTGTGGGAATAAATTCAATAGACCGTTATTCAAAACTTAAAAATCCTTTCGCTTCCAATGGCAAGGTATCAAAACGGGAGCGGAGTGATCTGAAAAAGATATTCAGTTTTGAAGAATTTAAGAATAAAAGAAGAGCTGCAATTATACATCATCATTTTTATAAGAACCGTGAAGAGGCTTCAAGTCCGCAAAATAAATTCTGGAACCGAATAGAAAGTTATACTTTGAAATTAAGAGGGAAAAAGAAACTTATTCAGTTATTGCAGCAACATGAAGTTGAGATTGTTTTTCACGGGCACAGCCACGAGATCAGGGAATATGAAAGAGGGGGAATAAAATTTATTAATGCCGGGGCATCAGTCGATAACGGCGCTGAAAAAGAAGGCACACTTGTATTGGCTGATTTAGCTCATACCGGGGCTCCCGAAATTTCCATCTGTTCCGTACCTGAAATAATAAAAAAAACTGCGGAGATAAATATTCTTCATATACAGGAACCGGCGCTGGCAAAAATATAATTAATTACACTTTAATGGTTATTACATTAATTTCAGCAAACGCTTGATTCTTACAGCAGTTTAATTAAATTATTAAATTCCTTATATTTTATCTTTAATTAATTACTGCACACTGGAAGGTGTTGAATATGAAGAATGCTGTTATGAGCGCCGACGAAATGCTCGGCAAAGCAGACTGTAAATTAAAAGTATTTCCTTTTAAAACCATCTTGTCATTCCAACCCCTGCTTAGATTCTGGGAAAAAAAGAGCCAAAATACAGATGATCCTTTTTATGCGGTAGCAGAGCATGTTATCGGGATGGTTAAAAAATACCCCGAACTTGGAAAGCCTGTAAAAAATCCCGGAATAATCGAAAAACATAAAAAGTTTTTTGACCTTATGATGTCGGTAATTTACCCTAATACTCAGCTTAATCAGATAATCGCCGCTTCAGCGCTTCCGTTTCAGGTCGAGAGTCAGGAAATTTTTTATACTTCCCCCGAATTTGATAAAATTATGATGCCTCAATTAAAAGACGCTTATAAATCCTTCGGCATTAATAATAAATTGATGATCACCGGTAAGATAATTAATGCCTACAGCACAATTTTGGCAATTCATTACAACCGGTTTATTAAGCTCGAACATCCGATGATCATGAAATTGCAGGACCCTGGTACCGGTCTTGACAAATATTATAAACTCGCTATCGATGGTTCTATGGTCGACCTTGTTGTTAAAGGTAAACTGCCTGAGCTGACAGAGGAGCAACTGGATACAATAACAGGTAACATTACCAATATTCAGTTTATAATGGAATTGCTGCCTCCCGAACTATTCGAATTTCACGGTTTTATAACAATGACGGCTATCGACGTTACCAACAGTGAAATTATTTCCCGTCTCAAGTTTGATCTTCTCGATCAGCATGGCTCTTACTATGGAGATAAATTTCCTGAGATGAGAAAAAATATCAGGTCTCTTCTTAAAAATCCCGGGCTGGATGTCGGTATTACTATACTGCCCGATAAAAACTTTATTGATATTAACATCAGTCGCGATTTGGGTAAAAGTGTACTATTCAGAATATGTGATAGTCTGAGTGAGAATGATTTCAAAAAATCACTTTATACTTCCGCGCTAAAATCCAAAAGGGCCGTGGTTGCCGAAAATCTTGAAGCCCTGAAAAACAAATCAGCCATTGAAAAAGCTCTGCTGAATTACGGGTATAAGTGCGCTATAGTAGCCCCCCTTAATCTTGAAGGTGAAGTGGCAGGTTTTGTTGAATTATATTCAACAGTACCCGGCTCACTAAACCAGATGACAGCTCTTAATATTAAAGAGCTGCTTTCATTGACGAGCATCGCAATTAAAAGAAATCTTGAAAATTTTAATAACAAAATCGAAGCTGTAATAAAAGAAAAATGCACCGCTATTCACCCCTCAGTTAACTGGAGATTCCGAAGCGCCGCGATAAATCTTCTTCTCAGGCCGGATGACGGCAACAGGGAACTTGAGGAAATCGTATTTGAAAATGTTTTTCCTCTTTTCGGTTTATCCGATATAAGACACTCCTCCCTTTACAGAAATAAAGCGATTCAGGATGACCTTATCACTCACCTCAATGCGGCGCGCGAAATTGCGGCTGAGGCATATAAAATTAAACCCCTTCCTTATATTGATGAAATATTATACCGCACCGATAAACATATTAACGAGATCAGGGAAGGACTCAGTTCAGGCGATGAATTGCAGGTGCTTGAATTTATCCGAAGAGAAATAGAGTCTTTATTCGATCATTTTTCAACCATTGACACCGGTCTGGCAAAAAGAATTGAACTCTACAAAAATCTTCTCGATCCCGAGCTGGGATTTCTCTATAAAAAGCGGAAAGATTTCGAAGACAGCATTAGTATGATAAATGAAACAATCTCTTCATATATTGATACGGTAGAGGCGGAAGCGCAGAGAATGTTTCCTCATTATTTCGAAAAGTATAAAACCGATGGAATTGAGCATGGTATTTATATCGGGGCGAGCCTCGTCAATGACATGCATTTTTCTGATATATATCTGAAAAATATGAGGCTCTGGCAGATAATTATGCTTTGTGGTGTAGCTGCCCATGCCGAAAGAATAAAACCAGAATTGAAGGTTCCGGTTGAACTTACACACCTTATACTGGTACAGAATACACCTCTCGCAATAAGGTTCAGACAGGATGAGAAAAAATTTGATGTTGACGGCACCTATAATATCCGCTATGAAATAATGAAAAAAAGGATTGACAAAGCCCTCATAAAAGGTACGGACGAAAGATTAACCCAGCCGGGGCAGATTGCCATTGTTTATTCACGCAGGACTGAAGAATATGAATACAAGAGATATATTGAATATCTTCAGAGCCGCGGTTTCCTGAAGCCCGGATTGGAAAACCTCGATGTCGAATCCCTTCAGGGAGTTGACGGACTTAAAGCCCTGCGTGTAACAGTTAATACAGAATCGGAAGCTTTATCACGGGATATGGACCTGAACAAGGAATTTATGAATACCAGGGAAGCGCTGGCAGCAGACTGAGGCAAAAATTGAATGATGAATATTTTCTGAACCGTTGTTTCCGGCTCGCGCTCAAAGGATCTGGCCGGGTAAGTCCAAATCCGATGGTCGGCTCTGTAATTGTCAAAGATGGTCAGATAGCCGGCGAGGGATATCATAAAAAATTTGGGGAAGCTCACGCCGAAAAAAACGCGATCGCCGACGCGGGCAAAAAATGTGAGGGAGCAACCCTCTACTGCAACCTTGAACCGTGCAGCCACACTAATAAAAAAACTCCGCCGTGCGTTCCGGCCATCATTAAAGCCGGTATTTCAGAAGTTGTAGTTTCGAATGTTGATCCCAACCCTGCCGTATCTGGTGAGGGACTAAGACAGCTTAAGGCGGCGGGCATTAAGGTAAGAGCAGGTATCCTGGAAGAAAAGGGCGCCGAGTTAAACCGGTTTTTCTTTAAACATATCAGAGAAAAGAAACCCTGGATAACAATTAAAATCGCGCAAACTCTCGACGGCAGACTGACAAAACAGCAGAACAGACAAACATGGATAACCGGAGAAGAATCGGGGAAATTTGTTCATTCACTGCGCGCGTCCTATGACGCGGCGCTTATAGGCTCAAATACGGTAATTGTTGATGATCCTCAGCTTAATGTAAGGCATGTTGAGGGAAGAAATCCTCTCCGGATAGTTCTTGACGCGATGAACGAATCTCCAACAGATGCGAAAATGTTTCATGACGAGGGAGCCCCTGTATGGATTTTTAGTTCTGAGAAATATAAGGACAAGGCAGCAAAGCTGAAAAATGTTGAATATCATTACCTTCCGGCTGATGAGAAAGGATTTATTTCTCCTTCCCTGCTGGTCGAAGAACTGGGAAAAAAAGGAATTTCTTCCCTGCTTATTGAGGGAGGAGCAAAAATTTTCTCCAATTTTATTTCACAGGCTGTTTTTGACGAAATTATTATTCTCATCGCTCCCAAAATATTCGGCAGCGGTATCACTATTTTGGATAGCGAATATAACGGGAAACTTCAAATATTGTCTCAGGAAAAACTGGGCGACGACCTAAAGCTGGTATTACGTAAAAAGTGACCTCCTTTTTTTGTGGAAATAACTGCAAAATTCTTTAAGTTTCATGTATGTTTACAGGAATTATAGAAGAAACCGGAATTGTGGAAAGACTTATCCCGATTTCAGGCGGCGCGCGAATTTCCATTAAAGCGACAGAAATTATCAGCGGTGTAAAAACAGATGATTCTGTTGCTGTTAACGGAGTATGCCTCACTGCCGTGGATGTCGGGAATGATTATTTTACTGCCGAAGCGGTCGGGGAAACACTCGATAAAACTACAACCGGAAAACTTGCTCCGGGCGACAGGGTCAACCTTGAACGGGCGATCAGATTAAGCGACAGACTCGGCGGCCATCTTGTCCAGGGGCATGTTAACGGCATTGCCAGAATTTCGGCCATTAACCGCAGAGGTGATAACTATCTGCTCGGTATAGCCCTTCCTTCCGGTCTGGCGAAATATGTAATTGAGGAAGGTTCAATCGCCGTTGATGGAATCAGCCTGACAATCGCTCATCTTAAAGGAAGCCTGGCCGAGCTTTCAATAATTCCACACACCTGGAAAAATACAAATCTTTGTTTCCGTAAAACAGGTGAAAGTATTAATGTTGAAACAGATGTTATCGCGAAATATGTTGAAAAACTGCTTGGTTTTAAAGGACAGGAAAATAAGTTTAGTGACGAATGGTTTAAGAACCTTGGGTATTAATAATGAATGAAGAACAATATAAATTTGATAGTATTGAAGAGGCGCTCCAGGATATAAAAAACGGAAAGATGGTTATTGTTGTCGATGACGCCGACCGTGAAAATGAAGGCGACCTTATTATGGCATCCGAACTTGTTACTCCGGAAGATGTGAATTTTATTACACGGGAGGCGAGAGGAATGTTATGCGCCTCAATTTCAACCGACAGGGCCAGGGAGCTCCGGCTCGATTTTATGGTCGATAACAACACATCTCTGCACGCCACCCCCTTTACTGTTACTGTCGACTATAAACATGGCACAACAACCGGTATAAGCGCCTTTGACAGGGCAAAAACCATCCGGGCGCTTGTTGATCCTGACGCCGGCGCTGAAGATTTTGCCAAACCGGGACATATATTCCCTCTTATCGCAAAAAAGGGGGGAGTGCTTAAACGGGCCGGTCATACCGAAGCCGCGAGTGATCTTACAAGACTCGCCGGGCTAAAACCCTCCGGAATCTTATGTGAAATTATGGATGAGGATGGCACAATGGCACGGGTGCCGCAGTTAATTAAAATTGCTGAAAAATTTGACATGAAGCTTATTACAATTGCCGATCTTATTAAATACCGGCGCATGCAGGATAAACTTGTAGTAAGAAAAGCGACTGTTCAGATGCCCTCAAAATTTGGAAACTTCACCCTTATTGCCTATGAAAATATTCTCGATCCTCATGATAATCCCATCGCCCTGGTAAAAGGGGATGTGGCCGATGGAAAACCGGTGCTTACCCGTGTGCATTCGGAGTGTTTTACAGGCGACGTTCTCGGATCACTGCGCTGCGACTGCGGCGATCAATTGTCAGCGGCAATGGGAAAAGTTGAAGAGGAAGGACGCGGAGTAATCCTCTATATGCGCCAGGAGGGACGCGGAATAGGACTGGTTAATAAACTCCTCGCCTATGAACTTCAGGAGGATGGAAGGGATACCGTTGAAGCAAATGAAGAACTTGGGTTCGGCTCTGATCTCAGGGATTATGGAATCGGCGCGCAGATATTAAAAGACCTTGGGATAAGCAGACTGCGGCTTATGACAAATAATCCCCATAAAATAATAGCGCTGAGAGGTTATGACCTCGAAGTTGTGGAAAGAGTGGCGCTTGAAATATGCCCCAACCGGGTAAATGAAAAATATCTCAAAACCAAAAGGGATAAGATGGGGCACCTGATATTAAATAACCTTGAATCAAAAATATTATAGGATGGAGATAAATATGCCGGTAGTGATAGAAGGAAAATTATCAGCTAAAGGGAAAAAATTCGGGATCGTCGCGAGCAGATTTAATGATCTTATCACAAATAAACTTACTTCGGGCGCGATTGACTGCCTGACAAGGCATGATTGCGAAGATAATGATATTACAATCTTCAAAGTGCCCGGTTCATTTGAGATTCCCTTAGCGGCAAAAAAAATGGCCGAATCGGGTAAATATGACGCTGTTATCTGCCTCGGCGCGGTAATCAGGGGCGCCACTCCTCATTTCGATTATGTCGCCGCCGAAGTAAGCAAAGGAGTCGCGAATGTAATGCTCGAAACAGGCGTTCCTGTTATTTTCGGCGTGATAACAAGCGACACAATTGAACAGGCAATTGAACGTGCCGGAACAAAAGCGGGAAATAAAGGCTGGGACGCCGCCCTTTCCGCTATCGAAATGGCCGATTTGAATAAAAAGTATTAATCCCTTCACAAATTTTTTATACAATTCAGTTTATAATATCCCCGCGCTTTAACGCCGGGGATTATAAACTGTTCCCGCCCAAAAACTCAGATCAGGATTACGTGGATTAGAAAGATAAACATGATATAGTCCCGTCGAAATCGAAGTCGTAATCGAAATCAAATGCCGGGATGCAGAAAACTTAACCACAAGGAACGCAGGGAAGGCACAAAGAGCACAAAAAGAATAACTCCGCGCCTTTAAGATTTGCGGAAAAACCCGACAACCTTAAAGGGATTTAGCCCAATGAGAGGCTGGCAGGAGAATTAGGAATTAGGAATTAGGAATTAGGAATTAGGAATTAGGAATTAGGAATGAAAGGAATGTAATGAAACCTTATTCTTTTTTTTTAACCTTAGTAGCATAGGATTCACCCTTCCCAAAAAATTAACCTTATTGCCTTTTTTATCGGTATCGATCTTAAAAAATCAGAGTAAGAGTTGGAGAATGAGTAAGATGGCCGGGGTTGTTGGCAGCGGCGAGGGTTTTCGTTTTTCATAAGCAGGTTGGGATTACTACGTAAGGAGTAAAATTCTACGCAAATTGGCAAAATTTTTATTTGACCATCAATTTATTGGTGAATTCTGTCGTCCCTGGCGGGACTATAGAATCTCTCCATAACCATTTACCCCACAATGAATTGCGGGGCTATTATCTGTCGTCCCTGACGGGACTTTTTCTAAATAATAATGATTATCAACAAGTAAATATTAAATCAGATTAATGTGAATCCCGGCAGGGATGAAAGAGAATAGCCCCTATTTTCAAAGAGGGGAAAATGTATAAAGAGTGGTAAATAAGTCCCGGTAGGGACGACAGAATTAGTTTGTTTCTGGCTTCGCCAGTTTATGATAATGATTATGATTTTTAATCCGTCGAAATCGCTTTTTATCTCACGCAAGGAAAAAGAAACCTTATTTTTTGTTTTTTAACCTTAGTAGCAGAGGATTCCCCTCCCCAAGAATCAACCTTATTGCCTTTTTTATCGGTATCGATCTTAAAAAATCAGAGTAAGAGTTGGAGAATGAGTAAGATGGCCGGGGTGGGTGACGGCGGTGAAATGAATTATGAATTAAAAATGAGGAATTAAGAATGAAAGGAATCTGAAAAAACCTCATACTTGTTTTTTACCTTGTAGCAGAGGATTCCCCAATCCAAAAAATTAGCCTTACTGCCTTATTCGACCGGAACAATATCTTATGCGGATTAACAAAAAGACTCAGAACAGGATTACGGGGATTAAAAGGATAAACATAATATAAACTCCGTCGTAATCGAAATCGCTTTTTATCTCACGCAAGGAAAAAAGAAACCTTATTCTTTGTTTTTCAACCTTAGTAGCATAGGATTCTCCCTCCCCAAAAAATTAACCTTATTGCCTTTTTATTTTCCGGTATCAGTACTAAAAAATCAGTGTACGAGTAGGAGTATGAGTAAGATGGCCGGGTTGGGTGACGGCGGTGAAATGAATTATGAATTAAAAATGAGGAATTAGGAATGAAAGGAATCTGAAAAAACCTCATACTTGTTTTTTACCTTGTAGCAGAGGATTCCCCAATCCAAAAAATTAGCCTTACTGCCTTATTCGACCGGAACAATATCTTATGCGGATTAACAAAAAAAACTCAGAACAGGATTACGGGGATTAAAAGGATAAACATGATATAAACTCCGTCGTAATCGAAATCGCTTTTTATCTTACGCAAGGAAAAAAGAAACCTTATTCTTTGTTTTTCAACCTTAGTAGCATAGGATTCACCCTTCACAAAAAATTAACCTTATTGCCTTTTTATTTTCCGGTATCGGTATTAAAAAATCAGAGTAAGAGTAGGAGTATGATGGCCGGGTTGGGTGACGGCGGCGGGGTAGTTCATTATTCCTGAGGGGGTGGGATTATGATTAAGATTACTCCGTAAGGAGTTAAATTCTACGCAAAATGGAAAAGTTTTTATCTGATTGCCAGTAAAATTTGGCATTAGATTCCGGCCGGCCTGCCGGCCTCTGGATGGTCTTTTCGCAAAAGACGCAAAAACCGGAATGATAAATAATTGGTAATACCTGGGGAAAGTCAATTCCTAATTCGTAATTCGTAATTCCTCATTATCTCTGGCTTGCCAGTCTATGATTATGATTTTTTAAAATAACTCCGCGCCTTTAGGCCGGAGTGTGCTGCGACATCCGAAAACCTCTAAGGCTTTAGCCAAAAGAAAGGGATTGCGGAATCTCAGCACTGAATTATTAAACTCGGAATGCTCGAATATGCTCCCAAAAAAAATCCGGCTCAATCAGCGTAGATATTCCCTGAGCTTCTCATTTAATAATACCGGGTTCACTCTGCCCCCCGATATTTTCATCACCTCGCCGGTTAAAAATCCTGCCAGTCCTGTTTTCCCATTCCTGTATTTTTTCACTTTCTCAGGATATTTTTCCAAAACTGATTTCACCATTTTTTCAATTATTCCCTCGTCAGAAATCTGAGCCAGGTTTTCTGTTTCGATAATTTCTTCCGGTTTTCTTCCCGTATCAGCCATTATTTCAAAGACAATTTTCGAACTTCGGTCTGAAATAATTTCTTTATCAACAATGGATATTATTTGGGCCAGCTCCTCCGGTCCGAATAATAAATTTTCAATTTCCGCATCGCTGCTGTTCACTATTTTCAGCACATCTGTTATTATACGATTCGCGGCCTGTTTCGGGTTGCCTGATAACTTTGCCGTCTCCTCGAAAAAATCAGCAAGGTCAGCCGATTCGGTTAAAATCCCGGCGTCATAGTCACGCAGCTTATATTCCCGCATCAATCGTTTTTTCTTTTCACCGGGCAGCTCGGGCAGCGCTGATTTAACATGATTAATAAAATTATCATCAATAACCAGGGGAGGCAGATCAGGATCGGGGAAATATCGGTAGTCCTCCGATTCCTCCTTGCTTCTCATTGGTATGGTTACCCCTTTTTCCCTGTCCCATAATAGTGTCTGCTGAATCACTTGCCCGTCCGCCCCGAGTATTTCACTCTGTCGTTTTATTTCATAATCCAGCGCCTGCCTGACAAAGCGGAATGAGTTGAGATTTTTAATCTCCGTTCTTATTCCCGCTATTTCGCGCCCCGCCGGTTTTAATGATATATTAGCGTCAACCCGAAAAGAACCCTGTTCCATATTACAGTCGCTGATATCGCAATATTCCAGAATCTGCTTTAGAATTTTCAGGTACCGCGCGGCCTCGTCAGGTGATGAAATATCGGGCGCGGAGACAATTTCTATCAGGGGAGTCCCGCTCCGGTTATAGTCAGCGAGAGAATATTCATCTTCGCCATGAATTAGTTTCCCCGAGTCCTCCTCAAGGTGGATAAGATTAATCTTTATCCTCTTCTTTGCCCCCTCATTTATTATTTCAACAAACCCGGGACCACAAACGGGAAATTCATGCTGGGTGATCTGGTAACCTTTGGGCAGATCGGGATAAAAATAATTTTTCCGCGCAAAAACCGATTGCCTGTTTATTTCACAATTAAATGCCAGACCGGCCAAAACAGCCAGTTCCACAGCGCGTTTATTCAAAACAGGAAGCGCACCCGGATAACCCGCGCAAACAGGACAAACCAGGGTGTTAGGCGCCTGGCCATATTCATTCCGGCACCCGCAGAATAGTTTAGTTTTGGTTTTCAGCCGCGCGTGAACCTCCAGCCCGATTACCGCCTGGTATGTGCTCTTGTTTAACATAATCCAAATTTAAGTAATATTTGTGTTTAACCACAAAGAGCACAGGGAAAAGCATGAAGGACACAAAGAAAAACATAATTTTTTTTATAAGTGCATTTGTGGTTATCTTTTCCCGGAACATTCCCCCCTCTTTTCGCATCTAAAAAATAAAAACGGAGGAAATAATGGCAACATTCAGTGAAGAATTCAAGGTAAAAGGGAAAGAACTTCTAAAAAAAATCGAAGAAATTATTAAGGAAGGTAACGTTCACAGGATAATAATCAAAGATTCAAAAGGGCATACATACCTTGAGATACCTGTGACAATCGGCATACTCGGAGCTCTCTTCGCCCCAATACTCGCCGCCGTAGGCGCCCTCGCCGGCATGGCCGCCAACTTCACCGTGGAGGTAGTCCGCAAAGTGGACGCCGATGAAGCCGAGGTTGTGGAAGAGAATAATAATTCCAATTAATATTCTTTTATACATTCATATTTTTGGGGGATAACTTGTTTACACCTATTTTTGTTTTATTTCAGGATTTACCTTGTGATTTTTTAATTAAGTCGACATATTCTGGATAATCTTCACCAATCGAATCAAGTATTTCTGATAAAAACTCTATTTCTTTCTCATTCTTTGTTTTTTTATAATAATCAATAAGTACTTTTATTGTTTTTTCGCGGATATTCTGTTCATCACTTAAAATTAGATAAGCGTGATTTGCAAGAAACTTGACATCGTTTCGTTTATGATTAGTGAGACCTAACACAATTGAACGTAGTTGATGTAAATAATGATAATGTTTAAAAAGTTTTTTTGTCTCAGTTTGATTGACAACTACATAAAGAGCCTTTTTAACTATCTGAGCTTTATCAGAGTTTATTTCATCAAGCAAGGTCCTACAATACTCTTGTTCTGGATCAAATTCTAATTTTTCAATTCTTTTCTCAAAGTCATGTATGGTTTTCTCGACAGCTTCATATTTTGAGACCAACCGATTCACTTCTCCCCTACAAATTGTAATATCTGTTTTCAATTCACTAGAAACTTTTTGATATTTTTCATTATATACCTTTGATGTTTCTTTAATTTCAGAAGTGATTTCTTTCTTATCAAATTGAAATTTAAGTAATCCGCCACCAAGAAAGAATACAAATATTGTAAGAACAAGGTTGATATATCTCATATGCCTCTCAGCAGATTCATTAATATAATCTATAATAGCACTATTCTCTTTGATTTGTTTCTCAATATTTTGTTTGATTCCTTTATAGAAATCAGAGTCCCTATCAAATAACTTTTCAGTATATAAACTGTCGGGCGCATGAATATTGATAATATAGCTGGGAGTATGATCGGAAAAGAAAAAATTCATTAATAATATTACGCCAAATATTATCAGAACAATGGTAAATACACACATGAACATATTCGTTATTGACATTTCTTTTAACTTATTCATACTTGTTGCCATTTAATTGTTGATATAATTCTTCAATTCCAACTGGTTTCTCAATAAAATTTTTTGCCGTAATTTTTAATTGAGCAGCAAGAGATTTATATTTATTTTTCGTTAAACTCGTTAGGATATAAAGTTTTGAGCTAATAATATACGGATTGAAGATTTTTAAATTGGCTGTTATAAAATTTATTCCAGCTTTCAGATCCCAATTGCCATCATTTTTGGGGAACATTAAATCAATAACGATAATATCATATCGTTGTGATTCGATCAATTTTATAACATTACCAAATTCCTTTTCAATATCAACTTCAATCTTATTTTTTTCTAAATATTTAATATGTAATTCTAAAGTATTTGGTTCATCATCAACAATCAGTATTTTCAGCATCGTTAAACCTCATTTTTGAATAAAGAGATAATGAATGAGTTTCTAAATATTCTCATTTCATTTTGGAAATCTGAGCTAACAGCTATTTTGCCCCCATGTTCATCAATAATATTTTTCACAATGTTTAGACCTAAACCTGATCCATTAACCGCACTATGCTTATCAGGTCGATACCACTTTTCAAAAATCTTATCTTTCTCAATTATTTCTTCTCCAAAACTGACAACTGAAATCATAAAACTTGCTTTTCCATTTTCAATAATTATTTCCGGAGGATATTGAGTAGTATTTTTCGAATATTTTATCGCATTATCAATTAGATTGTCAATAGCTAAGGAAAAATAAGATTTATCATATCTGAACAATATTTCTTCTTCTTTAAATGCAAACTTAAATATTTGGGCATATTTTTCTTGAAGTTCTCTTATAAGCGGACATAAGTCATTAACTTTAAATACATATGATTTTGGTTCTTTAACTTCTTGAGCTTTTTCAAACAAAAGTATTTTTTCCACAAGTGGATTTATTCTTTCATAACAATCAGTACTCCTGATTTTAATTTCATCAATTTCAGAAACGAGGTTCAATTTTATTGCTTCAAAAAAACCTAGAAAAGCTAACAAATCAATTCTAATGTTATGTGAAAGTTTTTCCAAATACTCTTCAGTCTGTTTCTCAATTTTAATTTTATTTATTATTATAGCTAGATGCGATCCTAAATTTTTATATCTCTCAATATCAAATTCGGTAAAAATATTTGGGTACCTATTATCTAATATTAGGAATCCTATCGCCTTATCATCATGATATAAGTTTATAATTATTCTCGAATTTACTCCATTATAATGACCACCGAATAGTTTAATGATTTCTTGTTCATTATGTAGGTGGATCAAAACATTCGATAAATCACGTTCAGAATGAATCAGCCTCGAGAAGCAGCTTTTACAAGTCTCACTGTTCTCACTATTTTTACATCGGCTGACCGGCTCAAACCTTTCATCTTTTTGAGCTATTAAACAAAAATCATCAACTTTCGGGAAATGAGAAATTTCACCTTCAATGATATTAAATAACTCATCAAGTGACTGAACATCTGTCATTTTACTAAGCACTTCGTTGAGTTTTAATGCAAGTTTATAATCATTTGCATTAGCCAACACTTGGGATATCAAATCAGTAAAAAATTTAAGCAACTCCAAATCATACGTTGAAAAATCATCGCCGTTAAACCTGTTATCAACATAAAGAAATCCAATCCTCCCTTTATTATTAAAGGGTTCAAGGGGAAGCGCAGCCCAGGGAAGTGAAGATATGTCATTTTGACTAATTACTTCAGATTGGAAGAATGTGTCATAATTCAACTGTATTTTAATTGATCGACTAAGTTCTTTATAATAAAAATAATCCTCTTCTTGTTCCAAAATCAGGTTTTGAAGAAAAGACTCACTTAATTCCAAATCAGCACTTCTTTTATTAAATAATTCACTTAAGAACCATTCTTTATTATTATCCTTGGTTTCAAAAATTGAATAATTTTCATTATCATAAGCTTCCTTAAAGATATCCAGCATTTTAATTATTTCTGAATCCTTGTTATCCTTCCATATTCTCAACTTCCATATTTTATCTGCCACATCTTTACTTGATGGTCCTACAGCCCGTTTGACTTTTAATCGGCCATTTTCATAAATAGCTAAAATAGCCCTATTAAATCCCAATCCTTTTCCCATCGTAATTGCTGTCAGAATAAGAAACCAGGTCCTATCTATATCCGAAGATTTTTCTTCTTCCATTATATAGCGAATTATTTCTGAAACCTTCGATACTTTTTCTTTATAATGCCCGATGGCAAGCGTAGAAGAGATCAAATCGCCCAGTCTTTTCAATAATTCAAATTCATCTTCTCTAAATCCGGTTTCAAGAATATTCCCATCAGCTTTTAATTTGTTGATACATCTAAGTAATCCAATTCTTGAATCCTGAAATATCAATGGAATGAATACACCTGAATGAACCCGGCCTGATTTCAAACACTCTGTTTCATATTCAGTAATTAGCTCAAAATCATAAGGCCATTGGCTTACGTCCTCTTTTATAATATGTATTTGTTTTATATCGTTATCATATATGGCTTTTTTTTCGTTTATCACTTTTCCGGAAACATTATCCTCAAAATTGAAAGACTCTTCTCTGAATTCCTTTTTTATAGATGAATTATCCAAACCTAAAATATTAATTGCCCTGCTTTCGATTCTGCTCGTTTCTTTATTGTAAGTAAAGAATGTCACCATTTCAATATTTAATTTTTTTGATATTTCCTGAACAATATTTTTTGTCAATTCGTTTATTGAAAGATGCTTTATTAGTTTGGGGCTGATATCCGACATAATTTTAATTGAAACACTATTTCTAATTTCAATTATTTTTAGTGATATTAATCTGATAATACTTTTAAAGTATGGTATAATATCCCTGCGCAATTCTCCATTAATAAAATCAAACGATAGTACACCCAGTGTTTTCCGACCTGATTTTAATAAAAATGCGATAGTATTCTCTCTGAAGTCATTTCCTATATCACCGATAGCTCCCGGGTTATTTCGAGTAAACACTCGATATCCTTTAGTAAAATAATCAGACTCTTTATCAAATATCCAATCACGATCTTTCAGTTCAAGAATATTATTTAAGTCCTCATGCTTCCCATAAGTTTTTACTCTTTCAAGAATATTTAAATCATGATTAATTTTATAATATCTGATTCGCTCAATACCAATTTCGGTTATTTTGGTAAAAAAGTATTCGATTAGTTCCTCTTCTTCTTCAATAAATTTAATTTTATTTTCAATATCCCTGATTATTACTCTTGTAGTAACATCTTTAGCAACACTAAGTAAAAATTCAACATTGCCATCATTATCAAAAATTGGAGTTACTGTTTCTTCAATAAAATATTCTTTTTCATCAGGAAGTATATTTCCTTTATAATAGTCATATGGGGTTGAATGTGTTTCTTTGGTCTCCATTACTTTATCGCAAAGACACATTTCACATTTAACTTTTTGTCCTTTAAAAATATTATAACAATGTTTCTTTTTCTTTATTATTTCTTCAGGGTATTTATCAAAGACTGCTTTATTCGCAAAAATGATTTTCTGCTGTCTATCCATAACTGTTACCTCATCAGGAAACCCATCGATTAAAGATCTGATCCATGTACGATTTTCTTCGCTTATATCATACTGTTTTCTCAAATTATATGCTTCGTGAGCGCTCAGAATTTTAGTAATTAAGTCGGTGTAATCTATCGGTTTGGCAACGATAAATGAAGAAAAACCAGTCTCAAGAATATCACTTAATTCTTCCAGGGCAATTTCTTTTCCTGTATATAGAATTGTCTGCGAATTAGGAATATCAGTTTTTAGTTTCTTGATTATATCTTTCCCTTTCATGTGTCCGGGACCAAGGTTTTCGTCGATAATAAATACAGAAAATGTGGGAAGATTTATCTTATCATCAAACAAGTCCTCCCCACTTGAAAACATGACAATATCTAATGGGTATTTTGATGCGCCTTTGTTTTTTAAGTTTCTTGTTATTATTTTTGATGATATTTTATCATCATCAACAAGCGCTATTTTGATAATCTCTTCCACTTACTTATCCCTCAACTCTAGACAAAATGATGTTCCAAAATATAGATAACTGCTTTCAAGATAAATATTTGCTCCCATTGAATTGGCAAGACTTTTACATAAAAATAAGCCTAATCCCATTCCATTTTTTTTTGAAGAATAAAAGAGATCGAATATTCTCTGTTGTTTTGCTGTATTAATCCCCGGGCCATTGTCTTTTATTCTAATTAGAACCGGATAAAAATTTTCAATATTGTATTCTATTTCGAGAAAAATTATTCTGTTACTTTTACGAAACTCAACTAAATGTTCTGCCGCATTGTATATAAGATTCAATAAAATATGTATAATTCGCGATGGATAACCACCAAGTTCAGGAATTGTGTAATCATTATTTAGTTTCAAATGAATATCATTCATTTCCAAAAATCCCCCGACATCATCAATTACATTTTGAATAATATTATTCAGCTGAAAATATTTGTAAGCATCTTTTTTAAATAGTTCAGAGATCCCTGATATCTTCTTGGTCAATTTATTTTTAATATTCAACAGATCAGAAAAATCTTCTCTCACTTCTCTTTCATTTATATTAACCAAATTCTGTATATGATACCCCAGCAAATCAATGACCGATGATAATGTATTAAAATTATGCTTTAATTCATGGATAATACCCGTAGAAAATTGACCAAGAACAAGAAATTTTTGTTGAAAAAGCATTTTATTAGTGAAATTGATCACATTAATATAGTTCGCCAATTTTAGGGCAGCCTCTATAGCACTTTCGTATGTGCCCGTTGTAAATAAATGGTTCTCCTTACCAATCAGGAAAAGACCCCAATTTTGTCCAACACCATATGTTTCAATCGGTATCCCGATAAATGAGTTATAAATGGGGCAGTGAATTGAGAAATTTTTGAACTTGGATGTTGCTTTAAAATTATTTTTACAGATAAACTCACGTTCTAACAATATATCGGTAACAGGAGAATTTTTTAAGGAATTGACATTCGAGTTACTATATGTAAAATCGAGTTGATCAATGAAATACTCTTCAACTATTTTTTGTTTAAATTCATTATAATAAAAAATCCCGATATAGTCAGCTTGAGACTGCATTTTTAAAGCCTGAAGGTCCTGATGTATTTTATTATTTATATTTCCTGTATCACCCTGAAGTATGTTTTTACTGTAATTCACCTCCCCCTTTGAAAAGTTCGGTTTTAATTCACCTTTTTCAAATTTGTAGAGAATATCTCTGACGGTATCAATATCAATAGGTTTTTCCTGAAAATAGCTCACATTAAGGTCTTCGAGTATACTCAACTCGATCTCCGCGTTGCCGGAAAGCGCAATAATTGTAATGCTATTATCAAGACTTCTGATTTTCTTTATTAAATCATAGCCACTATATTTCGTCTTTTCAAAATAAAGATCTGTAATTATAAGGTCGTATTTAAATGGATTTATTGATTCTATTAATGCGTCTAGATCTGACACACATTCAGTTTGTATATCGGGTGAAATAATCTCAATGAGTTTATTTGTTAAAGACAATAATTTTTTATCATCATCAGCAAGTAAAATACTGTACCTATTTGAGATTTTCACCTCTTCCTTATCACCTAAAAGTTCCTTTAAATTTAATATTTCACCAAGTTTATAGCCTGTATTTTCTTGTGAACTATATATTTGTAGACCGTATTCGTCATCTCTCTTTTGCCATGCATATAACAAATTTGCAACAAAATGTTTTTCCCATTGGTGGATTTCAGAAAGAGCGACAATAAGTTTATCACCAACCAAAATTTCCGGAGTTGATATCATAGAGTCACGGTCAATCGGTACTTCATACTTCTTACTACTATTATTGTAAAATTTTGGTATAAAGCCTGTTATTCCAGGTCTGAGTTCAATTCGTAATTTATCATAAGCATCTTCAACAACAGTCGTTTCATAAAGCTTGGATTTCTCTGGTTGGAATGTTTCCCAGGGATCTTCTAATAGATACGTATGATTGAGAAAGATGAAATTATTTGATGTGTCTATATCGCTAACCTGTACAGCTAGTTTGTCCCCGATAGAAAAATGATCTTCAATAAGTTGAGTATAACTGGATAGGAGTAATTCTCTCTTCCTAATGAATCCTTTGCGCCCATTTGGCAATCTTACCATTGCCCCATTATGCTGAATATCAATTATTGTTACTTCAATTTCGTCGCCAATTTTAAACAAAACAAGTACCCGGCTTTAGAGAATAATTCAATATTATAATTAAATTTTATCTGTCTTGTAAGCCTCATCATATCCTTAAAACTCAAATAACAACACAATAATTAAAGCATCGAATCGTATATATAACCCATTATTACTATATTACCAAATAAAAATAAGGAAAAAAGAGTAACATGTCAATATTATGCGCGTTTTTCTTTTTAGATAATGAATTATTATCTAAATTAACAATCTGCTAAAATAGTGGACTATCTTCAAAACTCCTTTTCTCCTTCTCCTCAAAACTCCTTAAAAATTCAATAAGCTCCATCTCTTTTTCGGGGGTAATATAGTTGCCCATAAAGGAGGTTATGGAATAAAAACGGGTTTTACCTTCCAGTATAATCAGAACGATTGATTGTTCTTCCCCTTCAAAATTCAGATTCATATTTCTCGCGGCATATTTGTAATTCAGTCCATCGATAGTCGCGAAAGTATCTACTGTTCCGCCCCCCAGTTCCATCATATAATTTGAGGCGACGACACCTGCCAGCTCCTGAAGCGGAATAGAGGCAGAGCTGTCCCGGTCGGTGCAATCAACCATTACCAGCGGTCCGTCATCCGGCCTGCCCGCTTCGAGAAGAGCGCCCGGACTGAGACCCTGTAATTTTGACCATTCCTCCGGCAGCCTTACGAAAAAACTGCTGTCTGCCGCGGCGACTATCCTTTCTTCACCGATAACCTGGTCTGAAATATACTTTTCATTTTCAAGCATATTAAAGAGGAAACCAAATACCCCGATGGTAAAAATGTAAAATATCGCGGGCAGAATAATGAACCACACTCTCGCTTTCCATTTGGAAAGTGAAAATATTGTTGTGGCTCCCCTGTAACTGGTAAAAAGTGAGCCGAAAAGGAACAGCAACAATAATGTTGACCACAATTCCTCACTGTGATATGCCTGGTAATAACTTTCGAAAGTAAAGGTGTAAATTATTGTGAGCAGAAGATAGGGCGCGGAATAAATAAAAGAGGAATAGATATATACATACCTCGCCTCAATTATATCAGGTTCATCAGCGCCCGCAAACTGTAATCTTTTTCTATACCACCAGCCTCCAAAAATCCATACTAAAAAAGAGGAAACCAGTCCGAGGAAAAACACAGCGGCCCAGAACGCGGCCCAGTTTTGAGCCAGATCAGCAAATAATTCACTCCTTCCGGTCCCACTCCGCATTAGCTGAAAATCGAACCTGTCGATCGCGCTTGCCAGGCCATATATGAATGTAGCTATCAGCAGGTAGGACATTTTCCCCTTTTTAACTGTCCGCTCAAAAAATTTGCGGGGCCTGAAGAAAAGATCGAGCAGATTTAACGGTTCATATTCATGCGCTTCATTAATTTCTTCAGGAGTTCTGTGCTCTTCCATATATTTGAGTATAAGAAATCAGGCTGTCAACTGCCTTTGCGACATCGAATTCTTAACGGAAATATAAGCCAATCCGGTTTATCACTTAAAATAGAGATCATCCGGATCTGTGGACCTGACAGGCCGCGCGTCATTATCGCCGAAGTCTTCCGAGGATGACAGCAGTTTAAATACTCCCACACCGCGGGTATCGACAAAAACAAAACGTTTCATCCCGGCATATTCTTCACCCATACGGGAATTAAATTCCGGGTATTCGGCAATATTAAAATATACCCATATTTCAGCGTCCTGCACCTGTGTATCGCCCAACGCGTATAAATTTCCAACTTTGTTTTTATACTCAATAAACTCCGGAGCTCCGTTCATCAGGTAGATTCTTTTTCTTTCCGATCTTCCCCAGCCGGTTTTATCGGGGTAATACTCATTAGCGTATGCCAGCCTCTTCAGGTATTCCTCCTTCAGCTCATTTTCCTCTGTTTTCGGAGTGGGGTCCATTCCTTTCCATAGCTCATCGATAAAGTTATTAATTTCTTCATCTGTCTGAAAATTTTCAACTTCTGCGATTTCTTCCTCCGAAAGGAGTATATAATAATCATCGAGAACCGCTTGCTTATATGATTTGGGCGGAAGTTGAAATCCCATATCGGCGCATCCGCTTAAACTTAAAAGAATTGTGGCTGCTAAAAGTGGGAATAAATAAGTTGTAATTTTTTTCATTTTCTGTCCCTTCAACTTAATTCAGAATTCCGGCAGGATAACCGACCTCTTAACGCTCCCTTATCCATCCGGTTATTTTTTTTTATTATATATGCAAAATATCCCTGTTATAAATAAATAGCAAAGATTAAATTATGATCTCCGGATGACAATGTCAATATATTTCTTCCTCAACTTTTTAAGCTGACAAAATCTCTACTAATAAGGAATGCTCGCGGAGATCATCAAGATTATATACATAAACTGGCAAGCCTGCAATAATGAGGAATGAGGAATTACGAATGACGAATGACGAATTGGCTTTCTCAGGAATATTTTTTTGAATCGAATCCGCTTTGCAGAAGCAGCATTATCGCCGAACATCCCTTGGGGCAGTTAAGAATCGACCAGACTTTACGATCTCAATGAGGCATTAACTAAACAAATTCAAGAGATGTGATTACAACCCGGGAACCTTTCTTTTTAATATAAAATTTGACTGTTTATGGAACAACCTGGCAAACCAGAGAAAAAATAAGTAATCCCCCTCCTTGAAATATTCTGAAATTCGGGAAGCAAAAAACAATATCTACTTCTATTGCGATTTCATTTTAGCCATGCGCCTGATCACTATTTTATATGAGACCGCTATTTTTGTTGCATAGATTTGTTAGTTTTGTTATATTATGTTTGATTAAATATATGCAGGGTTATTTAATCTATTACTAATATTACCTGAATTATTAATTTATTCAGAACTGTTTCGGAGTCTTGACGTACTAAATTTATAAATTATAATTCCATTACTTTACAGGAGTTTAAGGATGAAAAAAGCACTATTAGCGATTATTTTAATGGCAGGTATCGTTTCTGCCCAGGTTTCATATTTCACCCCCGAAAAACCAATAGCAAATGACACTATTACGATCACCTACGACCCCTATGCGCCACATTCCCGCTTTTCTATTAATGATGAGGTTTACGCGCTTATCACAATAATAGCGGGAGATGGGAAATCATATCATGAACATCATAATATGACGCGTGGCAAATCTGTATTTACACATAAGTATAAGGTTGAGAACAATATATCTTATCTGAGTATATATTTTATCACATTGTCCAATAATTCTTTCCAGTTGCCAGCGCTCGAAATAATCATTTACACTCCCGACGGTATACCATGCCGTAATGCTATGTATCCTATGATGAGCTCAGAGAACTATCTGGATTATTTCAGGAAGGAAATCTCCAATTATCCGGATAACTTTTTGATATACAGAAAAAAATGGTTTTATGACAAACATGAAAAACCGGATGAATTTGAAAGCATTCTCACCAGGGAAATGGAAATACTAAAAAAAAATCCGTCAAATAGTATTGGCAAGTTATATTCTTTAGCTTACGGATATAATTTATTAGGCGATTTTGATAACGCGTTTTCGATAATCAGTGAAATGATGCGAATTGAATACCCTGAATATAAAAGAACATTAGAAGCCCTTAACAGTATTTATTATAAGATATCCACTGAGGAAAAAAACGAAGAGGTTGAAAACAAATTAAAAAAAATCGCGAACCAGATTGCGAACACAAAAGAGGTAAAATTTACATCAAGCTCTTTGAGCAGCCTGTACAATCTTCTTTCCGATAGCGCGAAAATAACTCATTGCAAAAGGTGGATTGAAACTGATCAATATGCTCCTGAACCTTACTATAGTTTAGCGTATCTTTATAATCAATTGTCTATAAATCCCAATGAAGCGGAAAGTTTAACCAGAAGCTATATTGATAAATTGTTAAAAGGTCATCTGCGTTTCACAGGGGATGTCTCCGGGAAGAGAACCACTCGGTATCTACCGGTTGCTTATCGACTTCTCGCGGAAATATCTTTGAAACTTGGCAAACACGCGGACGCGCTTATGGCAGTAAAAGCAAGCCAGCAACTTGGACTTCTGAGGGTTGAAAAGGCATATGACCTTGAAGGGGAGATATGGTTTGAACTAAAAGATTACAAAAGCGCCCGTGATGCCTGGCTTGAAGCCTGGAAAGAAGGAGATCTTTCGGCGAAAGAAAATATTCTTGCTTGCTACCGGAAAATGTGGAACTCTGACGCCAAATTCGAGGAATATTTCAAAAAAATTACAGCATCCGAAAAAAGCATATCGGATAAAAAGTCTGAAGAGAAAAATAAACAGGAACCAGCTCCCCCATTTGAAATTACGACACTGGAAGGGAAAAAATATTCCAGTGAATCATTGAAGGGCAAAGTGGTAGTATTAAATTTTTGGGGTATGGGGTGTGGGCCCTGCAGAGCAGAATTTCCTCAGCTAAATAATTTGGTGGATGAATATAAAAGTAAAGATGTTGTTTTCCTGGGATTAACATTCGATGAAGATAAAAATCTTCTGGAGAAATTCTTTAAGAAATTCACTTTCAATTTTGAAATCGCGCCAAATGCCGGTAAAATTTTTACAGATTATGATGTCTTAGCGCTCCCTGTAAGTTTTGTAATTGACAAGAAAGGAAATATTTTAAAAAGATTTGGCGGAGCCGAACCAGACATCGATAAAAAAATTAAAATTTTTATTGACCGGGTATTATAGTATTTACGAAATCTGTCATTCGTATGAAAATATTTTTAAAATTTCAGTAATAAACCTCAGCCTCAAGCCGTTTTTCGGGTTTGAGCTGAGGTTTCATTTTTTAGATACAAAAAACCATTCCTCAAAAAAACATTAAACTTTTCCACTTCTTTTTTCGAAGATTAATTCTGTAAAGATCAATAAATGAAACAATATTCATTTATCGTCTGGAATAAGCTACTTAACGAGATAGCTTTATCTTATTTATCCGACTTAACACTGGAGAAAAAATGAAAAAAATATTGGAGAATGAATACGCCACTCTTTATGTTCATCCCGAAAAAAAAATCGTCCATCACGTCATCCATAAATTTATTCATGGAGAAGCTTTCCGTGAACTTATGACAAAAGGAGCCGACGCGTTTATTGAATGTAAATGCTCAAAATGGCTGTCGGACGACAGGGAAAACTCCGCCCTTCCCCAGAAAGATATTGAATGGGGACAGTTAAACTGGGAAAACAGAATTCTTGAGAAAGGATGGAAATTCTGGGCTCTGATTATGCCTGAAAAAGCAATCGGACAAATGAATATGAAAAGAATAAAAGACCGCTATGAAAGCCTGGGTGTTACTGTGGAAGTTTTTGGAGATCCCGTAACAGCCATGAACTGGCTCGAAAGGCAATAAATATTTAAAGCCGGGGGAAAACCGTCCATTCCCCCGGCATTAATCACACACTCCCTTCAGCTCCGCCCGGGAAGATAAGATGGTGAATCTATCCTTCAAGGATCATAGAATGGATGTCTTCTTCAACCGAGCTGATGCCGCCGATGCCAAAATTTTCAATAAGAACTTTAGCCACATTCGGTGATAAAAATGCGGGAAGTGTTGGCCCGAGGTGAATATTTTTTACCCCGAGATGCAGGAGCGCGAGTAATACTATAACCGCTTTCTGCTCATACCAGGCAATATTATAAACCACCGGCAGATCGTTGATATCCTCAAGGCCGAAAACCTCTTTTAATTTCATAGCGATAAGGGCGAGTGAATATGAATCGTTGCACTGGCCCGCGTCGAGCACACGGGGAATGCCGCCGATATCGCCAAGATCGAGTTTGTTATATTTGAATTTCGCGCAGCCTGCCGTAAGGATTACATTATCCTGCGGAAGAGCGTCAGCAAACTGAGTGTAATAATCTCTCGCTTTGCTTCTGCCGTCGCAACCCGCCATTACCACAAATTTTTTGATCGCGCCCGATTTTACAGCGTCAACAACCTTATCAGCTAAAGCCAGCACCTGCGCGTGAGCGAATCCGCCGATAATTTCACCATCCTCAATTTGGGTCGGCGGCTGGCATTTTTTAGCATGCTCAACCAGGGGAGTAAAATCTTTATCACCGTTATTTTCATCGATATGTTTCAGACCGTCAAATCCTACTACACCCGTTGTATAAACACGATCTTTATATGAATCTTTCGGCGGCACAAGGCAGTTGGTTGTAAGCAAAACCGGACCGTTAAATGATTCAAATTCTTCCTTCTGTTTCCACCAGGCGTTGCCGTAGTTACCGACAAAGTGATCATATTTTTTGAAAGCGGGGTAATAATGAGCCGGAAGCATTTCACAATGTGTGTAAACATCCACACCTGTGCCTTCGGTCTGTTTCAGAAGAATTTCAATATCTTTAAGATCATGGCCGCTGATTAGTATCGCCGGGTTGTTTCTAACACCGGTTTTAACCTTTGTCAGCTCCGGGCTGCCGTACATATCTGTGTTAGCTTTATCAAGCAGCGCCATGGTATCGACGCCAAATTTCCCCGCTTCAAGTATAAGACTAATCAGGTCATTAACTTCAATATCTTCTCTTAATGACTCAGCCAGCCCCTTATGAATATAAGCGTCGATCTCATTATTTTCGTACCCGAGAACATTCGCGTGTTCGAGATAAGCCGCCATTCCCTTGATGCCGTATATCAGCAACTCTTTTAATGAGCGTATATCTTCATTGTTCTCCGCGAGGACACCTACGTTGTCCGATTTTCTGAGGAATTCCTCCTTTGTTGTGGCGAACCATGTGGCGGCTTCAGGAATTAGCTCAAACTTCGTTTCTTTTTCCAGCTCCAGTCTGGTTTCATCCCTGATTTCAAGGGCTTCCTTTATTCGGCTGATGAAAACGTTTCCATCAAAATTTGCGTTGGTAATTGTTGAAAAAAGACACTGGACAATAAAACGGTCCGTCGTTTTTTCATTAATTTCTTTTTCCCGCGCCACGTTATTTACCCACGCCAATCCTTTAATCGCGTAAAGAAGCACATCCTGAAGACGCGATACTTCCGAATCTTTCCCGCATATCCCTGTTAATGTACAGGCTTCACCTTTTGACGCTTCCTGGCACTGATAACAATACATACTCATTTAATCCTCCATTATTAAGAGTGTATTCATGATTTTAGTTAAGCAGAATAATGATTCTGCTTCTAACATAATGAGCGGGAATCAAAAAGTTTGTAACAATTGTTACAAGTCAGAAGAAAAAAGTATATTTAGGGAAAAAATTTGGAGAACAATGTACTCAATACTTACAAGCTCTCCTGTTTTCAGGGGTTATAACGAATCAGAACTTAAAGTCCTTTTCAAAAAAATAGACTATTCCGTGAACAGGTATCCCGCCGGAACTCTGATAGTCTCAAGAGGTGATGAAGTAAAAGCGATGCATATAATTATTAAAGGGAAAGTAAAAGCCGAAATGCAGGATTTAGGAGGGAAAATTCTTGAGGTGGGAGTTATCGCCGCTCCCCGTCCAATTGCTCCCGGATTTGTTTACGGATCGAAAAACCGGTTCCCCGTAGATGGCTCCGCTTTCAGCGATGTGGAAATTTTGTCCATCCCCAAGAGCTCATTTTCTCTTTTGTTGAGGGAAGAAGAAAAAGTAATGATGAATTTTTCCGCTGTGCTCAGTAATAAAATACAGTTTCTCACTCACAGGGTATGGTTCTTTTCATTTAATACGATAAAGGAAAAACTGGCCCATTACATCCTGGAAGCGCAGGGAAAGGGAGAATTACAATTCAGGTTAGATAAATCACAAAGAGAACTTGCCGAATTTTTCGGAGTCAGCCGCCCGGCGCTCGGAAGAGTATTCTCAGAATTGCAAAAGGATGGTATCATTGAATATAATTATGGGATAGTGAACATTATCAACCGTAACGAATTGATATCGATCATTCAGTAAGGAGCTAAATTTTCCCCAGGCAAAGCCTGAGGAAAACGCCCTAAAGGGGAAGAGATTTATTTCGTAAGTAATCAAATTCTGCAAAAAATAGTTAAATTTTTAAAATATTTCGAGACATGTAACAAACTCACCCTAAATCCCTCTCTTAGGAAGAGAGGGACTTTAAGACTCCCCCTCTTTTTTTTCAAGAGAGGGGGCCGGGGGGTGAGTTGTTTTTCCAACCTGGGATATTTAAATAGTTTTATTCTTGTTCGGCGATTTTATGGATTTTGAATAGCAGCCTTACTATAGGCAACATGTTATTAGCCGGCTTTTTGACAAATTTTGCTCCCTGGATTATCCTCAACATGTTGGCGTTAGTGTGGTGATAAGAGCCTAAATTTTTCCCAGGCAGAGCTGATGAAAACGCCCTGTTGGTGAAAAGTTCCCTGGCAAAACGGGAGGCGATTAATTCAATAAGAAGTTAAATTATTCGCAAATTGGTAAGAGATTTATCAGCAAGTCGAAAGTTTTATTGCCAGGTAAAAGTTTTGTGATTACTCGAGGTGAATCCTCCCCCGACCTCCGGCGGGGGACATTCTGACTACTCGGATTTGTCGATAAATATCCCCCTTCGGAGGGGGTGGATTCAAAGTGTTTTTCTTTGAAGACGGGGGAGGACTATCCTCGAGCTAATCGATAACTTTTCTTTATCTGACTCCATCAGCTTATGTATTTAGAATCGCGGCCTGACTATCGGCAACATGTTATTACAGGGCTTTTTGACAAATTTGCTCCTTAGATTACCCTCAACATGTTGGCGTTAGTGTGGTGATAAGATCCTAAATGATTACGATTCCCTTTCCTCCTCCCTCATTTTCCTGTAATACTCATTACTTTCTATGAGCAGCTTGTCCTCACAATCACCCGAACCGCATGTTGGCGATGGAATTGTATGGCAGTCAATATACCATATCCTTTTACAGACAGGGCAGGGGCCAAACAGATGTGGCAGCAGCTCATTTCTGGTAAGAAATTCACATACTTTCCATTTCAGATCATAACCGAGGGGAAGGTGATTAAGAACATAAATAATCCTTTTCATTGTCAGAATTCGGGACAGCCATTTTTTCCCCAAAGAGTTCTTCATATTATTTCCCTTCATTAAAATCAAAATGATTGACCAGGTCTTCCGGAAATTCCATGTATCTTTTTCCCAGCAGCAGATTTTCAACTTTGCCTCCCCTTCCCCCTTTTGTTCCGTGCGCGCTCCAGCTTTTAAAAAGGAATGGGATGCCATTTTCCGCCGCGATGTCTCGGAGTTTTATTACCCAGCCCTCTTCAAGGGGCCTGGCCATTTTGCCCGCCTCCCCTCCGACAGCTATAAAATCTATTCCCGAGGGATCAAAATCGGGAATTTCGGATAAAAGTGGTTCAAAGTGCAGCATCTTTCTTTGAGCGCGGCAATCTTTCAGGTGTTCAATACGGTGCATATATTTTTCCGACTCCACCGTAACCGCAGCCCAGATCCATGGTTTCCAGTTAAGACTGCTATCAAGTTCACTCATTCTCCCGCTTCTTTTAGTACACACGATAAAACGGTGATGAGGTATCTGAGCCATTATATCGAAAGAGCGGATAATATAATCATCCGGCAATACATACTCACCCTCAACTTTTTTATCAAAAAACGGATCGCTGCGGTCGCAAAGCCATATCCTTTCGGGAAATTCTGATTTCTCACTGAAGAAAGGAAGTTTTTCAGGATTCTCAAGTTGTTCTTCATGAATCACAAAGTGAAACGGATCATCCATTGAGGCAAACGGCTCTTTACCCATTCTTTTAGCGCCGGCAACTGATCTTTTTGCCCAGCAGCTCCTGCATCCGTCACTAACTTTCTCGCATCCCGACCAGGGTTCCCACCTTGCCGTGCTGATATCTACAAATCGTATCTTTTTTTCCGTCATCTCTTTTCCAAAATTTTTCTAACAACAAAAATATACCTTTTTTTCCTGTTAGACTGCAGCTCTTTTTTTTGAAGAAAATATAGTTAATACAAAAATCGAAATCCAATTCGAAATCGTATTTCTCAATAGAAGCCGCGAGGCTACAAGAAAAACGATCATTTTTTTATTTGCCTCTCTTTGAAAAGACAAACTGTAAGTTTCAAAGGGAACACCGAATATAAAATTATCAGCTTTATCAAATACACGTGTAATTATAATTGCATTTGCACGTGTATTATTTTTTTCCTACATTTATATTATTCTTAACAAACCGACGATTATCATGAAAACAAAACTGACTTTAACCATCGATGAAAACACAATCAGCAGAGCCAAGAGATTTGCTAAATTAAAAGAACGGAGTTTGTCAGATATCGTTGAAAACTACCTCAGGGCATTGACCTGTGATAAAGAAGATTCGGCATCAGAAATAACTCCATTGGTTAAATCTTTAAAGGGTTCATTCAGTAAAAACTTTAAGTCGGATTATAAAGAAGAATTAGCCAGAATATTGGAGGAAAAATATCTTGAAAGATAATATTCTTCTGGATACAGATGTAATTCTGGATTATTTTTTTGGCAGACAGCCCTTTTCAGAAGATGCTGCCCGAATTTTGAGCCAGTGCGATAAAAAAAATATAGCAGGTCATATTACTCCCGTAATTTGCAGCAATGTATATTATCTACTTCGTAAAGGTTCCACACATGAAAAAGTAATTAAGAATCTCGAACTGTTGTTGCAATTCATTGACATCATTACGATAGATAAAGAGGCCGTTATCAACGCTCTCAGATCGGAATTCCGGGATTTTGAAGACGCGCTGCAGTATTTTGCAGGTACAAAATCGGAAAATATTAATTACATAATTACAAGAAATGTCAAAGACTTTAAGCATAGTGAAATACCGGTAATGACTCCCGGAGAATATCTTTCAATAAAAAATACCGCGACTGATTAAAATCAAAAATATTTTCATCCCCGATTTCTCAGAATGTAGTAGAAAAACAAGATTGCGAGGATTGGAATGATGGTCAGGATGTTTTAATTAAATTGGAAACTGGATCATCTTTAATTATCAATTAACTGATTTTCCACTTCCGGCCTGGCCAGTTTATTCCGTAAGCAGATAAGCTCAACACAAAATGGCAAAAATTTTCTTGAAGAAGAATCCCGAATGGGATTCAATATGAATAGCCCCGGACGGTGAACGAAGAGAGCAGCCCGGGGTAAAGAGAAAAAAATGCCGCCCTGATCCCAACGGGGTCGAATATAGAAACCCATTGCAGATTAGATTTTTTCCCGGATTCACTATTTCCCCCAGGTTGTTAATATTCGACGCCTTCAGCGTCGCAGGTGATATTTGCCTGACAAAACCACCGGATTTCATCCGGGGCTATTCATATTCGACTCCATTCGGAGTCGCTTTTGATTACGGTTTTTTGCGAGTTGATTTAATTTTTTTGTCGGATGTATTAAAATAGCAATTCCGGCTATGTTTTCCGGACCGGATTAAAATAGATTTGGGCAAAAAATTTATTATTGAACCAGAGAGTAAAAATGAATCCGAAATATATATGCGCGTTGATATGTGTTACCGATATTAAAAAGTCGAAAGATTTTTACACCAGCTTCCTGGGGCAGGAGATCGAGTATGATTTCGGTGAGAATGTGTCATTCAAAGGAGGGCTGGCAATCCACGACGTTAAACATTTCGCGGTACTTACCGGCGCCGGTACAATAGCCAACCCCGCCCGTAAAGAGCACATGGAAATCTATTTCGAATTTGACGATGTAAAGGAGATTGAGAAAAAAGTTAAAGAGGCCGGGTATGAAATTGTTCACGAGGCAAAGGAACAGCCCTGGCGGCAGCTTGTTTTTCGCTTTTATGATCCGGATGGTTACATAATTGAAATAGGAGAACCGCTTCATGCCCTCGTTAAAAGATTAAAAACTGAGGGGATGAACAACCATGAGATTTGTAAAAACACAGGACTTGATAAAGGAATGGTTGAGCATTTTCTGAGTCTTTAGGGTATTACCTAAGCTGAACAAGACAGAACCAAAAAGAAAGTCCTGAATAAAAAATCGCACTCGTTCTCATAATCATCCGCCAACTCGAAAAACCTGCTCATTTTAGAAAAGAGAAATTGGATTGATTATTCGAGAATTTAATCTGGCTCGACCAAATTATTCCATAAGCGCATAAATTCTATGTGAAATGGTAAAATTTTCTTGAGCGGTTATCATCTTACGAAAAAACACCACAAAAATTATTTTGTGATATTTTGGTGTTTTTATGTGTTAGTGGCCATTTTTTTTGCAAAAGCATCATTTAATAAACAGCCACGAGTCACAGTTGTCCCATTAGTCCCCCTGCAATTTTGGCTATGGCCCGGCCAAATTATTTTCTATTGTATTTCCCATTAGCCTGATTTTGTGGCCTTCTTAATTCACCAGCTAATCCAGTTTGAACATTTTCCAAATAGATACGACTAAAAATAATGGTGTAATACCATCTGCGGAAATTATTATTTCTAAAATTGTTATCTTATTGTTGTCTTCTATTTACTATTCTAAAAAATGTTTGTGGAGAAAAGATGGTCGAAAATGAGAATAAACTGAGTGAATGTTCCTATTGTGGCGCTGAAGTAACCGAAGATTCCGATTTCTGTCCTAACTGCGGATGTATTTATATTGATGGCGTCAAATGTTCCGTGCATGAATCTGTCGACGCGGCAGGTGTGTGTGTAATATGTCAGGACCCATTCTGCAAAAAATGCGGGGCTGAAATCAATAATGCTTTTCTTTGCAATGATCACCAGGAATATGAGATTTACCAGGGAATGGCAAGGGTGCATGGAACAAGCGATGAAGCCACGGTAAAATATTATAAGAATGTGCTTGAAGAGGAAGGATTTCATCCATTTTTATATTCGCGGAAAGCCACTCCTTATTCAATGGGTGGTGTTGAGTATACCCTCTTCAGAGCATCTGGTGATTTTGACGGCCACGTTGTGAATGAAATAAAAATTATGGTGCCATGTCATGAAGTGAACGAGGCTCAGAAAATTATCGAAGATCTGGAAAATATTGAATATAACGAATAAAGTTTTATTGATGGTGTAATATTATTTAGCACACACTTAATTAGAGGAAATTATGAAAGTCAGAAACGGATTGACTGTTTTAGCAATCGTGTCATTTTTAATCAGTTCCTTAAATTTCGCGGGTGATATACCCCGTTATGATGGACCGGCCTCAGATGAATTCATGACAGAATGGATGGTCGCGGGACCATTCGAATTATTCCCCGATACAACTGAAGAAAAAACTGCGGAGTTAATTAATGAAAGATTCAGGAGGGAATTTATCAATGTTCCGAAATCAGGAATGCCGGTCCTCCCCGACGCGGCCTCGCAAAAATGGCAGCATTATGAATCGGACGAAGATATTATCGACTTCACAAAAATTTTTGGTAATAAAGAATTTGTTTCAGCTTATGCCTACGCGGAAATAGAAAGCGAAAAGGAACGCCCGGTAATTTTCGGCGCGGGAAGCGACGATGGAATTATTATCTGGCTTAACGGGAAAAAAATTCATGACAATAACGCCGCCCGTGCAGTCAGAACAGACGATGATTTTTTTAAAGTCACGCTGAAAAAAGGGATAAACAGCCTGCTGATAAAGGTTTATAATCAGCAGTATGGATGGGGATTTACCATCAGGAAACCGGGGCAGGAAACACTGGGTTTATCGTTGATCAAATTAGCCGGATATGGCGAGCTTGACGGAGTTAAATTACTGGCTGAAAATGGCGCTAATATAAACGCCGCTAATGAAGCGGGCCTGACCCCCTACACCGCCTCATTGATTGCCAGACGCTCAGATATGACTGACTACCTGCTCTCTCTCGGCGCTGAAAAAAAAGAGGTTCCGGCGCCGGAAAAACTTGCGGACCATTTTCTTGAATATTATAGGGGTGAAGATAAACCGGGCGCTACAGTATTAGTCGCCAGGGATGGTAAAATACTTTATAGTAAAGGATTTGGTATGGCTAACGCTGACTCCGGTGAAGAAAATATACCTGAAACCATCTTCAGAATCGGGTCTATCACAAAACAATTTACCGCAACCGCGATATTAAAACTGAGAGAAGAGGGGAAACTTGATATTACAGATAAACTCAGCAAGTATATGCCTGACTTTCCGAGAGCCGATGAAGTAACAATTAATCATTTGCTGACACATACTTCAGGAATTCACAGTTATACCAATGTTGGTGATCTGGACGCGCTGGTTCTCACGGAAACGAGTGACAAGAAAGTAATCGACACCATTAAAACTTTCGATTATGATTTCGACCCGGGCACACAGCTTCTTTACAATAACTCGGGATATTACATTCTCGGAATGATTGTGGAACAGGTATCAGGTAAACCGATAGCGGAATATCTAAAACAAAAAATATTCCTACCCCTTGAAATGAATAGCACAGGCTGGCACAAATCAGATGACCTGATAGAAGGAGAGGCAAAAGGCTACAGTTTTATGAATAATGAATTTTCCAGAGCGCTTGACTGGAATATGGACTGGGCCGGAGGAGCCGGTCAGTTATATTCAACAACAGGGGATCTTTTCAAATGGAATGAGGCCCTTTTCAGCGGCAAGGTTTTGAATGATGAATCGATGCAAATGGCATTCCGGCCGGCGAAACTGAATAACGGTGAGGAAGCGCTGCTCGGCTCCGAAAAGTATGGGTATGGCTGGGTTATAGGCAAAACGAGAGGACTAAAAATCATTCATCATGGAGGAGGACTGCATGGATTCTCAACTTTCCTGGCCCGTTTCCCTGAGCAAAAACTGACAGTCTGTGTTTTAACCAACTGTCTGCCCGCTCCCCCAAACCAATACCCCCAGCTTGCCGCTTATCAGCTTGCCGAATATTATTTATGGAAAGAGATGGAACCGCAGGAATCATATTCCGAAGCCAAAGATATCGATAAAGAAAATTATTCTGAATATGTCGGTAAATATGAGTTTCCCGGCGGCGCTATTCTCGCTGTTACTCTGGATGGTGAACAACTATATGTTCAATTAAGCGGTCAGCCGAAATTTGAGGTATTCCCTAAAGTGAAAGATGAATTTTTCCTGAAAGTTGTTGAGGCAAAAATAAAATTTTTCAGGGATGAAACCGGAAAAATAACTCATCTCATTAATTACCAGGGGGGAAGAGAAATAAACGCTCCCCGGCTGGCTGATGATATCTGGAAAGAAGCTGAAGTTGCTCCCGCTGTTCTTGATAAGTATGTCGGAGAATATGATATGGGTGGCGGAATGATGATTTCTATTACAAAAAAGGAAGATAATTTGTATATTCAGCTTTCCGGTCAGCCTCAGTTTCAGCTTTTCCCCAAGTCGGAAACAGAGTTTTTCCTGAAAGTTGTTAAAGCAACTGTTTATTTCAAAGAAAACTCCCTGACCCTGGAACAGGGTGGACAAAAATTTGACGCTCAGAAAAAATAAGAGGAATTATGAGCAGGAAAGTTTTGGTTGTCGGCGGAACCGGAATGCTTGGCGCTCCGGTTGCCCGGCATTTGAAAGAGGATGGCTATGAAGTCCGCATACTTGCGAGGACTCCCGAAAAAGCGAAAAAAATGTTTCCCGAAGGTTATGAGATTATAAAAGGTGACATATTTAACACCGAAGAATTAAAGGCAGCTCTTGATGGTTGTTTCGGAGTGCATATAAGTCTTAGCGGCGGCCCCCTTGAAGAGGACTATGACAAAATTGAACATCTCGGGGCAAAAGCTGTGACCGAAGCCGCCAAAGAAAAAGGAGTTAAAAAGATTACTCTCCTTTCAGGCGCTTCGACCAAAAAGGAAAACACTCATTTTTTTATGGTCGCTGCTAAATATAACGCTGAGCAGGCGGTTATAAACTCCGGAATAAATTATACAATTTTCCGGGCATGCTGGTTTATGGAATCTTTGCCGAAATTTGTCAGCGGCAACCGGGCCTCAATGATTGGTAAACAACCCAATCCTATACACTGGATGGCCGCTGATGAATTCGCGGGAATTGTCTCAAGGTCTTACGAAATGCCTGAAAGCGATAACAAAACATTTATCACATACGGCCCCGATAAAATTAAAATGGCGGAAGCTCTGCAAAGATATTGCGACAGGTTTCATCCAGGCCTGAAAGTTTCTTCAATTCCATTCTGGCTTGCAAAACTAGTCGGGAAAATAAAAAAGAAACCGGAATTTTTAAACATTATCAGGTTCCTGCAATATTATGAAACCATCTTCGAGGATGCTGACACCAGTGAATTTACCCGTGTGTTTGGTGAATTAAAAGTAACCCTGGATGATTGGATGGATATGCGAAATCAAATCAGGTAAAATATCTTTCAGCGGTATCGCATTAATAAAAAACCTTCCCGCAAGGGAAGGTTTCAAATAATTCCTGATTCTTAATTCTCAATTATTAATTGATCAAACGTGGCGCCAGACAAATTCCTCTTCTTCCTGTTCCCAGTTCGGATTGCCGACAAGTAGGAGGTTTTTCAGATCGCTCCTGGAAAGTTTTTTGGATTCGTCAAGTTTTTCAAAAAGTTCGTTAAGATAACCTTTGGTAATAAAAAAGTTGCCAAGATCAAAATAATTGTTGAATGTGGATAGTATCTGTGTTGCTGATGAATTTGAAAAACTGCCGGAAACAGCATCGCGCCAGTCTATATAATTATAAAGTATCTTTTTGGTTATATAAAGCGCGAAATGAACTTCAGTAAGTGGAAATCCTTCGTTTATTCTGGTTTTCCCTACCATACAAAAGTATTTTTCAACTTCATCAACGTTTGCGCCGCCTTCAAGCCACTTGGAAAGGTTCTCAAAAACCTGTTTGCCTCTCCCTTTGATCTCATCATCGGTCAGTTTGTGATAAGTAAGCATGTTTTCAGATTTTCTGGCCTCGTCAAGCCATGCGTCTGCGAGTTCGGAGATATTGTTCTTGACAACATCAATAAGTTTCTTATGTACCATATTTCCCCCGAATTTGTTGGTTTATTACAAGTTAATCTATTCAGACAAAACAGTCAAGCAATTTCGGTTCTGATAATAATAATAATTATTTAATGTCAGAGAAAAGGGAAAAGTTCAAATAGTTGATTCAGTTATTCTTACAATATAAAAATCTGTTCTTTTTATGACCGGGAGTATAACAACTATTGATAAATCGTTACAGAATGGGAACCGCGACCAAAAATAGTAATTATTCATTATCGATTATTCATTTTTAAGCTCTTACCAACACACTAACCGCCAACATGTTGAGGATAATCCAGGGCGCAAAATTTGTCAAAAAGCCCTCTAATGAAATATTGCCGATAATCAGACCGCGATTCTAGATCCATAAGCTGATGGAGTCAGAAAACGAAAAGCTATTGATTAGCTCAAGGATAGTCCTCCCCCGTCTTCAAAGAAAAACACTTTGAATCCTCCCCTCTGCCACTGGCATCCCTATGGGGCGAAGGGGGATATTTATCGACAAATCCAAGTAATCAGAATGTCCCCCGCCGGCCCCATGGGGATGCAAGCAAGGGGGTGGCAATGAAGCGTTCTTCTTCATTGACGGGGGAGGACACACCTCGAGTAACTACGAAACTTGTACCTGGCAATAAAACTTTCTACTTGTTGATAAATCTCTTACCAATTTGCGTAGAATTTAATTTCTTATTGAATAAATTACCCCCCGTTTTGCAAGGGAACTTTTTCCCTTTAAGGTGTTTTCCTCAATCTCTGCCTGGGGGAAAATTTGATTTTTTATAAACAAAAGTTTCCCAGCCATCGTAATAACCATTATTCTCGTGCGCGAGAGTTACAAGTCTTGAGGAAACCTGGTTTATTATCTCCCGGGAAAAGGCAGTATAACATTTCAAATAAAGGCCAAAAGGATATTCACCAGAATTATCATGATAACTTTCTTCCAGTTCATCCCAGCGCTCATCCTCAATTTCCTCAATCACCTCTTTTCTTCCCTCTTCGCTTCGGAAATATAGCCAATGCTCCACATCCCTCGGCTGTGTCAGATCATCCCCATAACCAATAAGCCGTTCAAATATTTTTTCATTCTGCGTAACCTGCAGTTTTATGTAATCGGGATAAAGAAAATCTGAATAGAATTCCCATTCGGGATCATCCGAAATTTCCCATGAAAAATTGATCTCTTCAGATTCACCTTTTTTCTTTTCCAACAGCTCTTCCGCGGAGTTTTTATCACTGAGATAAAAATAAAACGACTTAGAGCCGTCATACATGCGGGCTCCGGCATATTTAGCCCCGCTATTCTTTAATGCGGAGCTTAATACCAGTTCAAAACCTTTTATCGCGTTAAACTCCTCGGTTTCGGCGAATCCTTTTTCATTTGGACTACCAATCTTAACAATAACTTTAAGCAGAAGAGGATATTCTTTAGCCGGAGCCAATTTTATAAATCCCAAATCAACTGCGGTAATCGCGGGCATTTGATCTATCACATATTTATAGCTGTTCCAGTCGGGGGTGTGTTTCATCTCTTCATCCTGTATAATTATTGCCAGACAAAATTAGTGAAATGATCTTAAAAATCAATGGCACAAAAATGGCAGTGTTAATAATTATTTTATATTTTAGCCTGACTGATAAATGAAAAGATGAAGGTTTTCCTTTGAAACCATTAAAAAAAATAAATCTCGCTGTACCCGCTTTTTTCCTGGCTCTTTTGCTGCTTATTCTCATACAGTTTATATTTTTCGCGACAGGCAATGATCAGAATTCTGATGATGACCGTGAAATTGTCATTCACTATGTCGATAACCTCGCCACAGTTCAGTATAAAATTATTAGTAAGTTCAACGAGGAATATAAAGGGAAAATCAGGGTGGAGTTATCAAATCTTCCCCTTTATAAATTCAGCACACATGAAAGAAAACAGCTTCTGATAAAGTACCTCCGAAGCAAAAGTCCTATGCTCGATATCTTTTCTCTCGATCTTGTCTGGATAGCCCGGTTTGCCCGCTGGGCCGAAGATCTGAATAAATATCTCACCCCCGATGAATTAAAACAGGTTGAAGATCTGGCTCTCAATTCCTGTTATTATCAAAACAAACAGGTTGCCCTGCCTGTATATCTCGATATCGGAACAATGTTCTATAGGAAAGAGGATTTCAGAGGAGAGGAAAACACAAAATTACGAGAAGAGTTAAAAAGCGGAATTACTTGGGAAAAATTCATCAGTCTTGGCAAATCATCACGTTTTTCGGGCAAGCCTTTTTATACATTCTGGGCTGATAATTACGAAGGACTTATGTGCAGTTTTGCCGAAATGATGATAAGCAAATATGGACCTGGAGGTGAAGAACTATTTTTGGACCGGCAAAATCTTGGTGAAACAGTGCATTTTATAACGGGCCTGGTTCACAGTTATAAAATTTCCCCTCCCGAAATAACCGGATTGCAGGAAAATAATTTCATCGACTATTATTTTAATAACAATGGTGTTTTTTTGAGGGGATGGCCGACAACAATAGGAGAATATTATCCTTCATGGAATAAAAATGATCCCGGTATAATGGAAAGAGCCCCCCTGCCACATTTTGCCGAGGGGAAAAAAGCTTATATCAGGGGAGGATGGAACATGATGATATCCCGCTATTCGACAAAAAAAGAGGCCGCCATTGAATTTCTCCGGTTCTGGATGAGAGAAGAAAATCAATCACTTATGTATGAGGAAAATGGCTATCTCCCCAGCCTGAAAACGTTTTATTATGATGGCCGGCAGAGTGAAAAATATGAAACGTTAAGTTATTACAATGAATTATTCAAACATTCCGCCTTTCGGCCCGTCAGTGAAAATTACCAGGCATATTCACAAATTATCACTCAATATATAAAAGCGGCTATTGACGCCGAAATGACCGCGGAAGAGGCGGTTGAAAGAATTTACAATGAAATAAATGAGCTTAGAGGTGAAAAATGATAAAAAAAACCTTAAAACGGCTCAATAAATATAATTTTGAGGTCAGGCATATAGTCTTTCTTTTTTCAATTCTTATCTTCTTTGAGATTATTGTTTTCCTCGTGTTTAAAAGTTCATTAAATGAATTTGTTCAGGATACAAGAGAATGGTACCTCCAGTATACCTCCAATAAAATGGCGAACACAAGTGTAAGTTCACTTGAAATGCTTGTTGAAACTGTCCGCCTGAATAAAAATATTAGTGAGGATGAAAGAAGAAAAACAATTCAGAAGTTTGATATTCTCCTTAATCAGCAGATAATCGAGAAGGATGTTGAAGAAATATGCCTCTTCGCGAAAAAAGGATCCCGCTTTTTTGTTGTGGATGATGGTGAGGTAATATTCAACCGCTATATATTGAAAAAGAACTTTATTCCTCCCCCAAGTTCGGAACACCGGTATGCTGAAGAATTGCTCGATTCAATAAAAACGGAAGTAATCAAACTTGAAAACCAGGTTACACTTATTGATGAAAGAGAAGCCTTTAACAGTTTTATTCCTTTCGTGCCCGACGGTGTTTTTTCAGGAATACTTTATATCAGATCGAAACCGAATTTTTCAAGCATCACCAATCAGTTCATTAATAATTACGATATTATCGCTTTCACATTTTCACTGATAATCCTCGTGGGGCTGTTTTTTATGTATCTCATTTCCTCTTATACTGTCAGGACAAGGGACAAAATAAGAAAGGACCTTTTCGAGGAGAAGGAAATTCATCTGCAGGAAAAAATTGAACATGAAAAAGAATCTGTTTTCACACGCAGGATATATCATGCCCACCATAAAGCAGAAAAAGTGATGGGTTTTATAACCAGTGATATCAGAAAAATATCAGGTAATGATGAGATTAAAGAGAGGGTGTTAAAATATTCCAACTTTATCTCAAGGATAATTTATGACATGAAATGGTATGAGCCACAGATTTCCACAATCCGTAATCCGATATTTAACACCGATATCAACAAAGTAATCTTATTCCTTGTGGATAATCTTTTCAACAGACTTTCGATCAGCTCAACAACATTTTCAATAAAAACAGAATTTGATGAAAATTTCCCCGTTATTCATGTAAATGAGTTTGTAATCTGGGAAATCCTTGAGCCCCTTGTGCAAAACAGCCTGGTTCATAATAAGGAGAAAAAAACTGAAATAACGATTAAAACAAGTTTTGATCAGTCAGCCGGAAATGGAAAAATTTATATCAGCGATAATGGCAGGGGCATTGCCGAAGAACTGCTTCAGGAGGTTGACGGAAGGAAAAAGATATTCCATGAACAAACCTCAACCAAATCACGTATGCAGAAAAATTTCGGTTACGGCTGCTTTATCGCATATAACATGACCAAAAGATGCGGTTGGGGAATTGATGTAAAAAACCTGCCTGATGGAGGATGCGAATTTGCGATTGAAGTATTAATTCCAAAATCATAGACTGGCAAGCCAGAAACAATGAAGAATTACGAATTACGAATTGGTTTTCCCAGGAATATTTTTTTGAATCAGATCTGCTTTGGAGAAGCAGCATTATTGCGGAACGTCCCCATGGGGTAGTAAAGAACAAAAAAATGTAGTAAAATCCCTGTAGGGGATCAACAGAGCTAAGCTAAGGAAAAACTACAATCTGAATTGTTGCCAAAAATTTTGCCATTTTGCCTAGAATTTGACTACTACTGGAGTAATTTTAATCCCCCCTCCTCAGAAAAAATGAACAACGCCGAGGCTGTCACCAAACCCGGCCATCCTACTCTTACTCTGATTTTTTAATACCGATACGCATAAAAAAGGCAATAAGGTTGATTCTTGGGGTGGGGAATCCTCTGCTACTAAGGTTAAAAAATAAAAGAATAAGGTTTCTTTGAGTTTTTTGTGGGATTTTGTGTTTTTGTGATTTAGTGGCTTTTTTCCACCTCAATCAGCGAAATCTGCTTAATCAGAAAAATCTGCGGCTCTCTTGACGTTATTAATTGTTCATTGTTCATTATTAATTGTTAATTAAAACTTTTCCATTTTACCTATAATTCAACTGCTTACCAAGTAATCCCCCCTGGGAATAATGAACACCGCCGCCGCTGTCACCAAACCCGGCCATCATACTCTTACTCATACTCCTACTCTGATTTTTTAATAACGATACGCATAAAAAGGCAATAAGGTTGATTCTTGGAGAAGGAAATCCTCTGCTACTAAGGTTAAAAAAAATAAGGTTTCTTTGATTTTTTTGTGGGATTTTGTGTTTTTGTGAGTTGGTGGCCTGTTTTTAGCAAAATTTTCACTCTTGAAATTATTTTATCATTTAAATTATTAATTGTTCATTATTAATTGTTAATTGAAATTTTTTGCCATTTTGCGTAGAATTTAACCTCTAACGGAATAATTACCCCCTTTATAACGAATAAACAAAAAATCCGGTTTGCCGGCTTAAAAAAATCACGCCGAAAATTTTATCATTATGATAAATAAAGTGTTATCATTAATATAATTGCGGGGATAAAATAATGGAGCGCTGAACACTTAGAACAACTTTTACCTGACTCAGGCATAAAAATTCATAAACGGTACAATTTTTGCCAAATCAACCACACGATATAATGATTTAGATTACAACAATACCGGATAAAAAGATGAAATTAAAAATCTCCTGGATAATTATTCTCCTGGTTATATTTCTTGCAGGCTGCAATACATTCACAAACCGGAATACCGGTGTAAAGTCACCCTCCGGAAATATCTCCCTTGCCTTTAGTCTCGATTCTCTCGGCTCACCATTTTATTATCTTCAATACAAAAATTCCCCTGTTATTGACTCATCATATCTCGGTTTCGATCTTAAGGGATATGCTCCTTTAAAATCAGGATTTGAGATAAAAGAAATTGATAAAAAAACCTTTGACGAAACCTGGGCAATGCCCTGGGGTGAGCAGCGTTATGTAAAAAATGAATATAATGAACTCTTTGTTTCTCTGAAGGAAAAGGAAAAACCGGGCAGAATTCTAAATATCAGGTTCAGAATTTATGATGACGGCGTTGGATTCCGGTATGAATTCCCGCAACAAAAAGGTCTTAATGAAATAATAATTCTCGATGAGAACACTCAATTTAATCTTACCGGCGATCACACATGCTGGTGGATACCTGGAGATTGGGAAATATATGAGCACCTTTATACCACATGCAAATTTTCTGAGATTGACGCGCTGAAAAAAAGAAACGATGATAATCTTGCCCAATCACTCATTCCTGAAAACGCGGTCGCCACTCCATTCACCATGCGCACAAATAATGGACTGCACCTAAGTTTTCATGAAGCGGATCTTACCGATTATGCCGGCATGACTCTTAAAATTGATCCTGAAAATCTATCGATGTCCAGTGAACTTGTAGGTTCAGACCGACAGGGACATAAAGTAAAACGCAGCCTCCCTTTCCATACTCCCTGGAGAACCATCCAGATAGCGGAATCAGCGGGTGATCTTATCGAATCAAAGCTGATTTTAAACCTGAATGAGCCAAATAAAATCGGAGATGTTTCATGGTTCAAACCAATGAAGTATGTAGGTATCTGGTGGGAAATGCACCTGAATAAATCGAGCTGGGATGTCGCGAGCGGAAACCATGGGGCTACAACCGCGAACGCTAAAAGGTATATCGATTTTGCCGCCGATAATGGTTGTGGAGGTGTATTGGTTGAAGGCTGGAATACAGGCTGGGAACACTGGATTGGTTTTGAAGACCGTGAAGGAGTATTCGATTTTGTAACCCCTTATCCCGATTATGATCTGGAAGAAGTTGTTCGATATGGAAAATCAAAGGGCGTTGAGATAATCATGCATCACGAAACCTCGGCGGCTCCAAGAACCTACGATGAACAGCTCGATACCGCCTATTCTCTTATGAACAGGCTCGGTGTTCACGCAGTTAAAACCGGGTATGTAGGCGAAATCATTCCCAAGGGAGAATATCATCACGGACAGTGGATGGTAAATCATTACCGCAGGGTAATTGAAACAGCCGCTAAATATAAAGCCGCCGTTAACGCTCATGAACCGATAAAAGCAACCGGTATCAGAAGGACCTACCCCAACGCGATAGCGCGCGAGGGACTAAGAGGTCAGGAATTTAACGCGTGGGCAAGCGATGGCGGCAATCCCCCGGAACATCTGCCTATTGTAGCATTTACAAGAATGCTCGCCGGTCCGATTGATTTCACCCCCGGAGTATTTAACATCAAACTTGAGCCATACAAAAAAAACAACCAGGTTAATACCACTCTCGCTCAACAGCTCGCTCTTTATGTTGTTATCTACAGCCCGATTCAGATGGCTTGCGATCTGATTGAAAATTACAAAGGGAATCCCGCTTTTCAGTTTATCAGGGATGTGGGAGTTGACTGGGAACAGACTAAGGTGCTGAATGGCGAGGTTGGCGACTTCGTTACAATAGCGAGGCAGGAACGTGAAACAGGCGACTGGTTTCTTGGAGCGATAACTGATGAGAATGAGAGAGAGATAACAGTAAATTTCGATTTCCTCGACAAATCTATAAAATATACCGCGATAGCATATATGGATGGTAAAAACGCCCACTGGGATAAAAACCCCACCGACATAAATATTCAGCCGATGGATATTGAACACAATATGGAAAAAACATTCCACCTCGCTCCCGGCGGCGGATTAGCGATTAGTTTGATTATTGAAAAGTAACACTCAATAAAAGGAGCGATGGACACGCTGCCGCCATCCGCTCCTTTTGCTTTTTTTCGAAAACACTCCCTGCCTTCTATGATAACCTGGTTATCAGGAAAAAGTTAAATCCCACGCAAAATGTCAGAATTTTTCGTAAACATTAAACCGCAGTTGTGTTTACTGAACACATCAACTCCTCATTTTCCATTTGCATCTTTATGTTCTTAGTGGTTCATCCACTTTCGGTCTCAGCTCTTCTTTAATCGTTTTTTATACCATGGTGATCTCCCGGTTTTCATTATTAAAATAATATCCCGACCTGTTTTTGGTATAATTCTTAAGCTCAAATTTTATTATATTTATTTAGTTCGTTCAACAAATCAGTGAATAAGGATTATCAACACTATCACAAAAGGAAATATCGTTCCTCTGGTTCTGATCATTTTCGGAATTGTGGCAAATATTTTTATTTTCCCGGGTATCGCCGAAAAAGAATCGGAACAATATTATAACATCTATGATAATATTAATGAGAATCTGAGTAGAATTTCCTTCCTGCCATTGTTGCATGATAACCTTCTGCGTTCAATACATGAACAATTTAACTTAAACTACATGCTTTCAGCAGATAATTACAGAAATTTCCTGGATAGGAAATTAAAGCTTGAGTTATTTTATTATCAGGATTCAAATTCAATCTATCCTGATAGGAAATCGACACTAAAATCTTACTTGCTTGATAGCTTGAAAAATAATTATTACTTCAGGTACAATTTTGATATCAACACTTACCTGATAATGTACAACAAAATCGATGATTTCCCAGATACATTACATAGGGAATTGATCCCGAGAAAAATATTACCAGAATGAAAAAAGGTTATCTAGTAACTCTTTGTTTAATAATAATTTTTGATATTACTTTGCCCCTGGTTGAACCCAGAAGTCAAGAATACTTACTTTCAATCTATTTTACAATCGGATACATCTGTCTTTGGATTATTCTCCCTCCGGTAAATAGAATTTCCCTGACTTTAAATCTATTCGTTTTAAGTCATTTTTTTATTCTTTTTTCCTGGATTTCCATATTACTTTATGATTACTACCTTACCATCTTTGGGTATGGGCATATCGGGCACTGGTGGGGAATGGCGATCCATGATACACATATTATTTTTCCAAATCTGATAATTTTAATGGTTTTATCTCTCATTATGATACGGCATAATCGAAGACTGGATAAAAAAGTATTTATTATATTTACATCCTGGATAATTCTTTCTCTTACCCTTTGTTTTATTATTTTCATTTCATACAATTATTTTTACAGCATTCCGCTGGATTTATAATATCATTTTGGTATTCAAAATTTAATGTTAGGAAAAGTTTCCGTTTTTAGATCATTTTGGACTTTTTATGCTTTTCAAAAAAGACTACGAAAATTTAATCACACAAGTCCCTGAAAAATTCAGGGATACGGTTGATGAATTTCTCAGGATGGGATACAGTGTTAAAACCATTTCTGATAATAAAATCGAGATGGACAAATGGAGGTTGCCACCATTGACATTCCTTTTCTATTTTTCATGGTGGCCGCTTATACTGACGGCCCTGCTACCCAATTACCTGATGGGTTACCATTACAGCCTGGCAATCGAAGAAACCGATAAAGGAATTGAAGTAAAAATCACATAGTTATTCTTCTTTAATGATACCCTGTTTATTATATCTCGTTGCTCATTTTTAGGGGGATTTTGAGTTTTTGTGATTTTGTGGCCCTAATACTTCTGATCACACCTCAAATTTCGGCAATAAAAATCACTCACGCAGAGACGCTAAGAACACGATTCGAAATTTTATATTCACAATTGGTAAATAAACATCTCCTCAAACCTCTGTTTGCTTTTTATAAAATATTATCGCAAATTAAATTTAATATAAAATCATTTTTCTTAAAAACAAAACCAAACATCCTCTTATGAAAGACCGCATTCGAAATTCCCTGCCTAAAATCCTGATACCTTTAACCGGACTCTTAGCTCTTATATGGTTTCTTGTCAGAGTAATTCCCAAACCGACGAGAGCCTCCTATCCCTGCATGAAAGCCGCGGCGCCGATGGCTTCAGCTTTTGTTTTATGGCTTATCGGACTTACCGGTTCGGTAGCGTTTTTCAGGGGATTAAAGAACGCCTTTATTGAAAAGAGATATGCCGCGACAGTTTTGTTTCTTATGCTTTTTATCTTCTCAGGCGCGGTTTTTATGCTGAATCCTGTTCAACAGACAAGCGGCGCGGTTAAATTTAACCAGGCTGTCAATGATCCCTTCGGCGAAGCGAAAGGGATTTTTCCCGGCCGGGTTGTATGGGTGTGGGACAAAGACGCTACAAATGAAAATTGCACAAATACATATAATGGCGATGGCATAGGCACCGATGAAGATGACGGCTGGTTCCTCGATAAAAACAACAGCCAGCCCAATATTGACGCCATGCTTTCACAATGCCTGCTCAACCTCACTGACGCTGAAAATGACTCACTCGCCTGGGATGATATATTCACCTTTTTTAATACAAATAAACATGGAGAGGAAAGAGCCTATACAGCGGGTGAGAAAATATTCATAAAAATTAATGCCACCAGCTCATGGGGTAAAGGAAGTGACTGGGGAAATATAACAAACGATAATAACAAAAAAGAGAATGAATACTATGCGGTTGCTGAAACTTCCCCCCATGTGGTTCTTTCACTGCTCAGGCAGCTAATCAATATTTATGGTGTTGAGGAAGAATCTATTTATGTTGGCGATCCTATGAAGCATCTTTACAACCATTGTTATGATAAATGGTATGCCGAGTTTCCCGATGTACATTACATAGCTTACGAAGGGGGATATGGCCGCGAGGAAGTAATCCCGGGAACAACCAACCCGATACATTATTCCGATAACCAGACTGTCCTCCCGATGGCATCTGATAATATCTATACAGTCCTTGAAGAGGCCGATTATATGATAAATCTGCCCACACTTAAAGCGCACGCGAGAGCCGGCATTACATTATTCCCCAAGAATCATTTCGGCTCACACACACAGGATAACGCATTTAATCTGCATCCCGGACTCGTGGCTCCCGATGAAGGTCCCCCGGAAAGAACCGATTACAAAATGTACAGAATTACATCCGATCTCATGGGGCATGAACGTCTTGGCGGCAATACTGTTCTCTTTCTGCTCGACGCCCTTTTCGCCGGCAGTGAAGCGGTTGATCCTCCCACAAAATGGGATATTCCGCCATTTAACGGGGACTGGACTTCTTCCCTTTTCGCCTCTCTCGATCCGGTAGCGATTGAATCTGTCGGCTATGATTTTCTCCGGGCTGAATATGATGGGACAAACGGTAAAGTTGAATATCCGAATTTTCCCGCGGTGGATGACTATATCCACCAGGCGGCCAGCAGCGAATGGTGGCCCGATGGAATCACCTATGATCCGGATGGCAGCGGAACTCCGATGCCCTGCCTCGGTGTGCATGAACACTGGAATGATTTTACAAATAAGGAGTATACACGCGACCTGGGAACCGGCAATGGAATCGAACTTAAAAAAGTATTCCTGAATGTTGTCTCTGTTGATGATCTGCCCGCAAATCCCGAAGGATATTCTCTTTCAAAGAACTACCCGAATCCTTTTAATCCTGAGACAACAATCAGGTTTGAAATCGCTGAAAGGCAGAATGTTTCAATTAAGATTTATGATATTCTCGGAAAACTTGTCTCTACAGCTCTGAATAAAAACCTCGAGGCTGGCAGCCACCAGGTTACATTCGACGCCTCAACCCTTTCAAGCGGCGCCTACATCTACCGGATGACCGCAGGCAGTTTCAGCGAATCAGGCAAAATGCTTTTAATGAAATAGCTCTGACGAATTTTACTATAATAAAAGCCGGCTTATGGTCGGTTTTTGTTATTTATTGAGTTACACACTAATTTATCTAAAAATTGACTGCTATTAGATATTTTTTCATGAGAAAAAGGATTTTGTTAAATTTTCGTCAAAATATTAGATGCAGATATTTCAGAATATTAAATAGCGGTCCGTGATCCAAAATAGCGATTTCAAAAAAATAGTGGAAGAAAATCAGGAGAGAGTACGCAACACCTGTTTCAGGTTTGTTAAAAACAGGGATGACGCGGATGATCTGGCGCAGGATGTTTTTGTGCAGGTGTTTGAGTCCCTGTCACACTTTCGTGAGGAATCGGAATTATCTACATGGATATACCGTATCGCGGTAAATAAGTCACTGGATTTCCTGCGAAAAATGAAAAGAAAAAGACGGTTCGGTAAGTTCACCTCATTATTTGGAATCGGGGAGGGGAATGAAGAAATTATTATTCCCGCTCAGGGTAATCCTCATCAGGAACTTGAAGAGAAAGAGAGGAAACAAATACTGGATGAAGCAATAACAAAACTTCCGCAAAAGCAGCAGACAGCAATTACTCTGAGTAAATATGAAGGATTCAGTAACAAGGAAATATCTTCGATTATGGAATTATCCTTATCTTCGGCTGAGTCTTTGCTGCACAGGGCGAAAAGGAATTTACACAAAGAGTTATATGAATATTATAAAAGAAAAAAATAAACGGTGCATGTTTAATAAAAAAATGACGTCCAATTACCATCTGTAACATAACATAGAGAAAAAATATATAGCATAAATTTTAATAATAAATATCGTCCGGGTAATTTTAGGACTAATATCATGAACAAAAAAGATAATATAGAGCAGGAAATAAATAAAACATTGAACCAGTTTGACGCGGCCGAAAAACTTCCTCCCGATCCATATTTTTTTACCCGTGTTCAGGGAAGGCTGGATGAGAAGGCACGGCAACAGAATGTATTCGCCCCATTTTTAAGACCGGCATTAATTATAGCGCTGATAGCTATAAATACAAGTGTGTCGATCTGGTATCTTGGCGGAATGGAAGTGCGTGAACAAACCAACTCCAGGAAGGAGCTGGCCGAAATACTTGCCGGTGATCTCGAGTTGGATAGTGATAATAATAATGATAATATTATTTTCTGACAGGATAAGTTATGGATATTTTTAAACAAAAACGTTACCTGATAATATTTATAGTAGTATTAACTTTATTGAATTTGGGAACACTTTTGTTATTGTGGATGGGCAGGCCATCACATAACCAGGGTATAAGAGAATCAAACCGTAAGATAAAGGAAGAAGCGCGGCTCGAACATTTGCTGAATGCGGAACTTGGATTTGATGAAACCCAGACAGGGCGATATTTAGAGATGCGTCAGGAACACCGCCGGCAAACACATCGTTTGAATGAAGAAATACGTCAAATAAAAAAGCAGATGTTTGATGAAGTATTACAGGAAAAGCCGCGTCAGAAATTGTCCGATTCTCTGCTGACTCTTGCTCAGGAGAAACAGGCTCAAATAGAACAGCTTACCTTTCAGCATTTCCTGGATTTGAAAAAATTATGTAAGCCGGAGCAGCAGAAAAAACTCAAATTACTGATGCATGAGGTGTTTCGTAAAAACCCTCCGCCCCCAAATAATATAGAGAACCGGCCTCCCCCTCCTCCCGCAGGTGAAGAACCTCCCCCTCCGCGTGGTGACGCAAACTCTCCGTCTCTGAAATTTTAACTGAAAACATTTTATCCCTTCATATTATTCTCTGAAGGGTTTTTTATTCAACATGTGTTCTATAGAAGCTCCGTAATCGCAGGCAGAAAATATTTTATTATTATTTCAAACCAATGGTCATTTCTTTTCAATCGTGGCGCCCCTTTCCCCCGGTCTCAAAAAAAATATTTTGAACAAACGCACGTTTTTTCACGGGACGACGTCAGAATAAAAACGAATATGTTCATCAAAGGAATTTTTAGATATGTACGAGGAAATTAAAATTAACTGATGTTACATGGTGATGGTTGATATCACTCTTTTTTCAGTAATTATTATGTACCTTAGGAACCGGTAATTATTCGAAAGAAAGTTTAATACTTATACTTATTCCGGAGTAGCTTTTATTGAGCTTAAGTTAATGGCAGCATAGAATATCAAAGTTTTAACGGACTCATATAGCAGTGCCCCGGTAGTACACAATCTGTCCCGGACCGAAATGATACTGATCGGTCAGGTGAAAAAATAAGAATGATTTATAATTTGGTTCAGTTTCTGCCATGTTATGATTATATGGAAATAGTTATTACTAATAAATTTGGAGAAATAAATGTTGATTAATAAGATCAGGATTTTGCTCATTCTGTTATTTGCAGCTCCCTCTCTGGCCCTGCCGCAGGATTTTTATGATATCGGCACAATTAATACTATCGAAATAACCTTTCAGGAATCGAACTGGGATTTCCTTTTGGACAGTTTATATGCCGACGGGAATGAAAACCGTTTAGTCGGAACAGCGGTTATAAATGGGGAACAGTTCGACAGCGTTGGCATCCGCTATAAAGGTAACAGTTCATACAGCCCGAACAGGATTAAAAATCCATTGAATATTAAACTCGATCATATTCTTGAAGATCAGAAACTGGATAATTACGGCACTTTAAAACTTGCCAATGTTTATAAAGACCCAAGTTTTGTCCGTGAAGTATTAAGTTATGAAATAGCCAGGAAATACATGCCGGCGAGCAAAGCAAATTTTATCAATGTTTATATCAACGGCATTCATTTAGGTTTATATACAAGTGTGCAAAGTGTCGATAAATTTTTTATGCGGTCATATTTTTCGGGTGATGAAAATCCCCGCTTCAAGGGTGAATTGATGAACTCTTCGCCGACTTTGAATACAATATGGGGATATCTGGGGGCGGATTCTGCTGATTATTCAGACTATTATGAATTACAATCAGATTATGGCTGGGGCGAATTAATAAGCTTTTTAGATACGCTAAATAATTACACTCCTTATGTCGAAAATGTATTAAATATTGATCGTCACCTGTGGATGCTGGCTTTTGATAATTTACTGGTCAACCTTGACGCGCCGATAAATTTTGCTCATAATTATTATCTTTATCAGGATGACGCGGGCAGGTTTAATCCGATTATTTGGGACCTGAATGAAAGTTTCGGCGTTTTTTCAAGGCTTCTTAACGGAGGGCAGTTATCGATATACCAAATGCAGCAATTGAGCCCTTTTCTGAATTCAACCAGTTCAAATTTCCCGATCATCAGCAAAATATTATCCGATCCAGTTTATAAAAAAATGTATGTCGCTCATATGAAAACTTTGATCGATGAAAATTTTTCGAATAATTTCTATGAAACCCGCGCTCTTGAAATTCAGAATATTATTGATTCGGATGTGCAGGCCGATCAGAATAAGTTTTATACTTATAATGATTTTCTGAATAATATTAATATTCAGGTCGGAGGCGGTCCTCCGCCGGGAGGTGAACTAATTGTCGGGATTACTCAGCTCATGAATTCACGCGTAACATATTTAAATTCACAGCCGGAGTTTTCCGCCTCCGCGCCGCAGATCAGCAATCCTTCCATATCACCGGAAAGCCCATCCCCTAACTCCGCTATCTGGTTTAACGCGGAAGTTAATAATGGAACTTCTGTGACGCTGGCTTACCGTCATAGTATAACAGATCGTTTTACGAAAGCTGAAACGTTTGATGACGGCAGCCATAATGATGGTTCCGCCGGCGACGGAATATATGGTGTATCCGTTACAATAGGGGCGGCCGGTATGCAGTATTATTTCTACGCCGAAAATGAAAACTCCGCGACATTTTTACCTTCCCGCGCGGAATATGAGTTTTACTCTTTATCTGTTACCGGTGATGTGGTAATAAATGAGTTTATGGCAGATAATGATACTACTGTTCAGGACCCGAATGGTGAATATGATGACTGGATAGAGTTGTATAATAACAGTGATAGTGACCTCTCGCTTGGGGGCTATTTTTTATCTGATGATGGAACTGATTTAACACAATGGGCTTTTCCGGATACTTTTATAGCGGCTGAAAGTTATTTAATTATCTGGGCTGATGATGATGAAGACCAGGCTGGATTGCACGCGAACTTTAAAATTTCCAAGTCAGGTGAAGCAATTTACCTTGTTTCTCCCGACTTACAGATCGTAGATGAAATTATTTTCGGGGCTCAGGCAACTGATTCATCTTATGGACGATATCCTGACGGAACAGGAGCTTTTATTTCGATGTATCCGACTTTCGAGGCTCCCAACCAGTCGGGGATAACCGGTTTTTCAGATGATAATGGATCAGAATTGCCAAATCAGTTTCATCTGCGTCAAAATTATCCCAATCCGTTTAATCCGGCAACCACCATTGGTTTTTCAATGCCCGTTTCGGGAAATGTAAAACTCACAATATATAATATTCTCGGAGAGCGGATTACCACTCTTGTGAATGATTTTTTACAAGCCGGTGATTACAGTTATCAATGGAATGCCGCCAATTTTCCAAGCGGAGTATATTATTACTCTTTATCCGGCGGCGATTCTTATTATGAAACAAAGAAGATGATTTTATTGAAATAATTTTCCTGCAAACCGCTCACAATGAATTTAAGGATGCGATTCAATATTATGAGGAATTGCATCCAAATATTTCCTGAACATCCGCGAAAAATCTGTTTCCGCCCCTGAAATATCGCCTAAAATTCACCTCTGAGAAATCCGGGTGTTTACGAACTTGACAAAATATTACCTTTGTATTACATTGCGTATTACGACAATTTTTTTTAACTCCGGAAACAAAATGACTTCAATAAGATTAAATAAAGAACTCGAGAATTCCCTCGGACAGTTATCTGAAAAAGAAGGAGTCTCCAAATCAGATATCATCAGAGAAGCCCTTGCGGAATACCTCGAAAGAAAAAATATTGAGGCTACACCATGGGAGCTCGGAGAAAATATATTCGGGAAATATGGTAGCGGCAGAAATGACCTCTCTGTAAATCGCAAAAAAATATTAAGGGAAAAGATCCGTGACAAACGCAAGTCTGATTGACTCCGGCCCCCTTATCGCTCTTTTTGACAAATCAGACAGTTATCATACCCGGGCTGTTGATTTTATTAAAAACTACGGGGGCAGACTTATAACTACCACTGCCGTTCTCACTGAAGTATGTTATATGCTTGACTTTAACATCAACGCGCAGATAGATTTTCTCTCCTGGATTAAAGAAGGCGCCGTTGAACTGGTCCCTGTGACAAATGAAGATATCGACGGGATTATTACCCTGATAAAAAAGTATTCCGATCTCCCTGCCGATTTTGCCGATTCCACCCTCGTCGCTATAGGCAACCGGCTCAATATTGAAAGGATAGTAAGTGTAGATAAGGATTTTTATATATATCGTTTCAGAAAAAATCGACCGTTCAGGAATATTTTCTTTTAATAAACCATTTATAATTCTACTTACGCTCCTTCAGGGCTGAGGTTTATTTGCTTTATTTTCCCCGGAGCAACGCCCCGGGAAAAAATCAAAAACACATCCGGAGCCCGAAAGGGGCAAAAGCAGTCACCATCAAAAATTCTTCAAATTCGAATATAAAAGAAACTCCCCCGAGGGGATGTTTTCGACACATGGTTTTAGAAACAGCTCCATTACAGGACATAAAAAAACCTCCGGGGTTTTAAAAACCCCGGAGGTTTGGTAAAATCTTTATATCATAAAATTGACTTTGGCGCTATTTCATCAAAATCATCTTTTTAATGTCAGAGAATTTCCTTCCGTCGGCCCCTTCCACATTGATACTGTAGAAATAGATGCCGCTCGAAAGTGATGAAGCGTCAAATTTTACATTATGATTTCCAGCTTCCATTACATTCTCTTTCAGACTGTAAACCTCTTCGCCAATCACATTATATATCCTCAGTTTTACACCCGATTCAACCGGGAGTGAGAAATTAATTGTTGTCGAAGGATTAAACGGATTCGGGTAATTCTGCGAAAGGCTGAATTCTTCAGGTATAACAGTTCCTGAAATCTCCACGGATGTAATCCTGTTATCGGTAATCACAATGCTTTCACCAGCCGAGAGTTTGCCATTCACAAACTTGCCGCCGATTTTATCCCTTACAAGAACCTCACCTTTATCGAGCGAAATCTGTACAGGGTAAACTGCGCTGTTGAGCTGGAGATCGGCGCCTGAAACAACCGATTCAACCATATTGCCGCTTGAAAAACGGGCGTCAAAAATACCCTGCGGCGGAACCGGGGGCATTTCATAACCGGACTTATCACCGAGATAAAGTGTTGCACTGTTTCCTTCAGCATCCCTTACAATAAGTCTCGCCAGTTCGGCCAGATCATTTTCTTTCGGAGTAACTTTCCCGGCCGCGTAATTCATTACAATTTCGCCATCCTGTGATGCTTTCACCCAGTAACCATGTCCCGGATCGATAGATGTGGCATTAAAGTAACCATTATCAAATCCGAAAAATGCCGAAGTAATGATACCTGCCGGTTCAGTTGTAATCATTGAGGGATCCATGTACATGTGATAAGGACCGATAAGATTCCATCCTTCACTAAGGGCAATGTTTCCCGGTTCAGGATTACCCATCATCTCATGTGTGGTGTCTTCTGGGAATTTAAGCCAGTAGCCTGCGCCCATCATAAATTCATCCACCTGGAAATAGGTGCCATTAAAGGCATAAGCGGGTGAAACAGCCTCAGGGAACATGCTGGTTACCATCATATCAGGCGTGTGAACCGGTATGGAAAGAAGATTCCATCCGCCGCCGAAATCCATCATCATCATCATCATTTTAGTGTAATGAATTTCAAGCATGCTCAGTGAGGTATTCTCAATTACCAATGAATCTGTCATTTTCATGTCAGTATTAACTATCATACCGCCAAATGGATCTTTAATCATAAATGATCCTTCCGGCAGTGATTCAGAATCCCAATGCAGAACAATCGGGTAACCCATCATTCCCGACTGGAATTTATAACTGAATATTACTTCTTCATTCTCGCTGTTTCTTATATCCACCATGGAAGCCAGGTTATCCGGCAGCATCATACGTGTGTCGAATACTCCTGCCGGGGGAGCCGGGGGCAGTTCAACTTCTCCCAACTCAGCGTCAATTCCATCTGTAGCGAGAGGATGAAGCCCGATGCTGTTTTCTCTTATCAGTCCGCCCGGTTCAGTTGTGGTTATATCAACTGTCCACGACTCGCCCATTCCCTGGCCGAGAGTCATTGTAACAGGGACAACAACTGTGCTGTTCCCCGGATCATTACTGTTGATAACAACATCCATAGAGTACATACCCTGCGGGTAGTCTTCGGTAAGGAATGTCAGCTCAATAGTGGCGCTGTTGCCGTTATAAAGCATGCCCCCAAAGTTATTCGTAAATAACCATTCCGGATCGGCTGAATATTTAATGGCGAGTTCATCATGAAGATACATAGCATTGTAAGCGACCTGCAATCCGTCATCACCAAGATGATTTTCTATACCCACGGTTGAGCTCATTATATCACCTGTAAGTGAGTAATAATGAACTTCAACAGAGCCGCCGGCAGAAAGAACAACCTGAAATGTAAATAAACCGCTGCCGCTATATTCGCCCCATTCATCATACTGGATAACAAATTTATTACCCTGCTGCTCATAATAGATATCTCCCGACATGGAACCATCGAGGTCATCCCAGACAGCGGCGATAATAGCGTTGGGCATACTTTCGTTCGGTATTTCATGGTTGCTGAATGAATTCATACTTAATGGTTCAAAAGTGATAAATCCATTCGAACTAAAATATACTTCGCTGTATGTTTCGCCATAAAAGTTAAAGTCAAACCCTAATGAATAAGGCCCGGCGTAACCTTCATCCTTCGGATCATAAGTGCCTGTCGGATGCCAGTTGTCTGCCAGGGTTCCGGTTGAGGAAATATCATTCCACATGTAATCGGGACCATTTGGTTCATCACTGTCAATCCACTCGTAACCATAATAATCAGGACCTCCCGCCCCTTCGATGGCAATACCACCGGCGCTGACAGGCTTTTCTTTTTCTGAATAGACCGATTCTATGGCCGATTTCTTTGGCACAAGTTTAACCCTGACTGCTTCCCCTGAAGGGAATGTATTATTCTCGAGACTTATTTCATAATTCAGTGTTGAATTGAAAGCTGTTACGTTGCTGATATCAAATGATTCCGTAGTTGTTGCTCCCGGGGGCAGAGTTACATCAATCATATCAGGATTAACCGCAATCTCGGGCGCTCCGTAAGTGGCGCCCATTGCGACATTCGAAAGATCGGAAACATTGCCCCATACATCCATTGAACGGATGGCAAAATAATATGTGGTGGCAAAATCGAGTTCTTCAACCATCAGCATTTCAGTTTCGCCATATTCTCCCGGCTGACCGGGGAATTCGATTGGCATTGCCGCGTTAAAGGAACCGGTATCAGTGATCATTTCTGTTGAATACCTGATATCATATTCAGACACGCCGCCCTGCGAAGAATCATAGGGAACTGTCCAGGTAAGTTTTAATGATTCTGAAGTAGGCTCTGAAACCATCAGGTCTGTAATTGCTTCGGGAGGGGTTTCATCGGGATCGCCGAGTGAAAGGAATGCCGCGTAAACGTCAATAAGGCCCATTCCATATGTATTATCTTCACCCGGATCGCCCAGGTCTTTAGCCGTATTGTAAAGGGCCATTTTAATCTGGTGTCCTGTCAGGTTAGGAGCAAACTGCTTCAGAAGCGCTACTGCTCCGGCGACATGAGGAGAAGCCATCGAGGTTCCGCTTTTATAACCGTAACCGCCTCCGGGAACTGATGAACGGACATCAACACCAGGCGCCACACCTTCAGGTTTTATCAAAAGTGAACCTGTGCCGCCGCATGTAGAGGTTCCCCGGCTTGAAAAATAAGCGATTGGGTCAGAGCTGCCGCTAAGGTAGGCGTCTCCGTCGAGCGCTCCGGTCGCCCAGATGCTCACTTCATTTGTATTTATATTTTTTGGAGCGGTAATAGTTTGCGAACCCGGTCCGCTGTTACCTGCTGAAAATACTACGGCTATGCCAACCGCTTCAACTGCTTCCATCAAAGGCTGGTAAACACTGTTGCAATCGCTTCCGATATAAGGATCATACCAGCTATTGCTAATTACGTCAGGCATATCGGCGATAGTAGTCGAATCACCATCCGGGTCCATTGCCCATTCGAATGAAGCTACTGTTCGTGATGTGTGAGAGCCGCCGCCGCAAAGTGAATTGGAGGCGATCCATTCAGCGTCATATGCCACTCCTACGGTATCTCCTTCAACTTTGCCGGCCATTGTTCCGGTTACGTGGGTTCCGTGTGAATCGCAGTCATTCGGCAGAGTTGTGCCATACGCGGGATCAAACCAGGCCTGATCGGCAGGCACATTATTACCTTTCCATTTATAACTGAGGGCGGGATGATTTACATCAACGCCTGTATCGATACTCATAATAGTACGGCCCTGGCCGGTAATTCCCATTTCCCATAATTTATGGGCATTAATTATTTTTATCCCATCTTCCGAACCATTAATATCTCTGGAAGTAGCGGGCTGTTCGTCAACAGGTTCATCAAGAGAAAGAGGAGCGTCAAAATCTATCATCCGGATATCGGCCCTTGCTCCCAGTTCGTTTATTACTGAAGGCATGGCCTCAACCATGATCATATTCACTGCCCAATAAGATTGATACCGAAAAACTTCATCGGTCGCTTCCTTATCGCGCAAAAAGTCGGTTATTCCTCCCTGTGTAGCCGCGGCCTTCTCTTTAAGCGCGGTGATTACTTCGAGAGTTCTTTTCTCAATTGAGGCATTTTCCGCGTAAAATTGCGCGTCCATCGCGGCAATATCCACCTGATCATCAAGCAAAACAATGGTGCGCACATAATCGCGCTCCTCAAGTGAATTGATTTCATCTATCAGTCTGGATGTCAGCTTTTGCTGCTGTGCCATCGCGGATGAGAAAAAGATTGTAAAAAGAAAAAGGGCTGATAATGCTCTTTTCATGTATGGCTCCTATATTTATTAAGATGTCTTATCTCATTACCAAACATTGTTTATCCACTAATAGTTTACAACAATGAACAAATAATACATGGGGTCTGGAATATGGGAATTAAATTTTTCAGATGCAAGGTCTGTTTTTATATTTTTTTTATTCTTCCCTTTTTTTTTCTAAATATGTAACTTGGATCACATTTAATTAAAAATTTGAATGATGGAGAAATTAATCAACAAACCTAAAACTCAGGGATTCAGGGCAAGGATCCATGAAATTATCTTTGAAGCGGATACACCAGCGGGTAAATTTTTTGATGTAGTTTTAATCATTACAATTATAGCGAGCGTACTTATTGTAATGCTCGACAGCATAAAAGAGCTGAATCAAAGTTATGGTGAATATTTTTACACGCTGGAATGGATATTTACGATTCTTTTTACAATTGAATATCTTTTCCGTCTGTTCAGCATTGGCAGAGCATGGAAATATGTATTCAGCTTTTATGGAATTGTCGACCTGCTATCGATACTGCCAACTTATTTGAGTGTAATTTTACCCGGCAGCCAGTTCCTTCTTGTCATAAGGATACTGCGTGTTCTCCGCATATTCCGCGTTCTTAAGTTTGTACAGTATATCTCAGAAGCTAAAATGCTTGGCCAGGCGCTGAGAGCGAGCAGAAGAAAAATTACCGTTTTCCTTTTTGCCGTTTTAAGTATGGTTGTTATAATGGGGTCGATCATGTACCTTGTGGAAGGTCCGGAAAATGGTTTTCACAGTATCCCCAAAAGCATTTACTGGGCGATCGTTACACTTACTACAGTCGGCTATGGCGATATTTCTCCGGCTACAGGATTAGGACAGTTCCTCGCTTCATTTATTATGATACTCGGATATGGCATTATTGCTGTGCCGACAGGAATTGTTACGGTCGAATTCGCTAATGTTCAGAAAAAAGAGATTTCCACTCAGGCATGCCCAAACTGCAGCGGCGAAGGACATGATCCCGACGCGACATACTGCAAATTTTGCGGCTCAAAATTATAAGGTGATAAAATGAAATATATATTTTTAATATTGTTCTTTACTTTTCAGATTAACGTTTTTTCCCAGTCTATTTTTGTTGATGAAGATTTTTCCGACTGGGAAAGTATAGATATTCTTTATGCCGATTCACTGGGCGACGGCTCATGGTCAGTTGATTTTCAGGACTTTAAAGCAGCGGATGATTCCCTCTTTTTGTTTTTAATGCTTGAGGTGACACATGAGATAAATCTGCAGAACGACAATGATATTATCCTCTATATCGATACAGATAACAATTCTGCTACAGGTCTCGCGGTAGAAGGTATCGGAGCGGAACTTGAATACCGTTTAGGCAGCCGCTATGGCAGTGTCAGACTGCCCGGTTTTAATGATAACATTCATCATCAGGATATAGGGCTCGTTTCATCCCCGACTGTAACTTCTTCGGTATTTGAACTGCTAATCAGAAAGGACGCCGCTTTTTCAGGCTCTGCTCTTTTCCCGCAGGAACAGATTAAATTTGTTATTAAAGATTTAGCATCGGGTGATATGATCCCCGATGAAACCGGAGGATTAGATTATTCCCTCGCTTCAGGAGCAGGGGGAGAAATAAAAGAATTTTCAATTGAAAAAGAGGACCCTGAATACCTGCGGATTTTATCATGGAATACACTTTATGACGGCCTTTTCGAAGCTTCCCGTCTGCCCCATTTTGAAAATATTCTTTCCGCGACCGGTTTTGATATTATAGGATTTCAGGAAATATATGATCACAATGGTTATGAAACCGCCCAGGTTATTAGCGATATTATACCCCCCGCCACGGGAACAGAATATTATTATTCCAATATCGAACCTGATATTATCTGCGTAAGCAAATATGAAATCCTGCAGTCATTTGCCATTGATGGGAACGGAGCTTTCCTTATTGATCTTGGCGAGGACTATGATAACCGCCAGATGTTATTTATCTCGGCTCATCCTCCCTGCTGCGATAATGATGTCCAGCGTCAGGAGGAAATAGACGCGATTATGGCTTTTATACGAAACGCGAAAGAACCCGGCGGCATGCTCGAACTGGAAGAAAACTCACCGATTGTTATCTGCGGCGATATGAATCTTGTCGGGCTTAATGAGCAGTTAAATACCCTTTTGACAGGTGATATAAAATATGAAGGGATGTTCGGCCCCGATTTTGACCCCGATTGGGATGGCTCGCCACTCGAAGATTCGAAACCTTCCGCGACTTCCTACCCGTCCTCTTTCACCTGGTATGACGAAGGAAGCGCTTATTCTCCCGGCAGACTGGACCTGATGATTTACACCGGTTCGGTCATGACTCTGGAAAATACTTATTCCCTGTTTACTCCCGCTTTGAGTAATGATGAATTAACCCTGTATAATCTGCTTTCAGAAGATTCCCCCTCCGCTTCCGACCACCAGCCGGTTATCGCCGATTTTTCATTTGAAAGCCCCAACAACATTGATGAAACTTCCGAAATTCCAACAGAGTTTGAATTAAAAAACAACTACCCCAACCCCTTCAACCCCTCAACAATCATAGAATATGATGTAAAAGAAAATGTAAAGGTGGTCCTAAAAATTTATGATATTCTCGGAAGGGAGGTAAAAACACTGGTCAATAAAGAACAGGCGCCGGGAAGTTACCAGGTAAATTTCGAAGCGGCCGGGCTTTCTTCGGGAGTTTATATCTACCAGATCAGAATGGGAGATTTTTCGGCGGCGGAAAAGATGGTATTGAGCAGATGATCTTTTATGGAGATTTACGATTATTCAATAAAATTATAAATTCTACGCAAAATGGTAAAGTTTTTACAAACTTAGCCGGTGGCTGATCTGCTGCGGGAAATCGAAACCAGCGGCGGGAAAAAGTTACAAAGTCACTAAATGCCACAAAAATATTTTGTGTATTTTTGGTGTTTTAGTGAGCTGGTGGCAAAGCATTTTTGCAAAGATTTCATCATGTAAATTACCAGGAGTCTCATTTGTCCCATGAGTCCCCCCGGCTCGGATGCTTTGATTGCTGTCTATCAGCTTTTATAAGGGGATGATTGATAATTAAATATAGTCCTTTTTCCCCGGGGGGGGATTACGATTATGATTACTCCGTAAGGAGTTAAATTCTACGCAAAATGGCAAAATTTTTGGCAACAATTCAGATTGTTGTTTTTTCTTAGCTTAGCTCTGTTGATCCCCTACAGGGATCTTACTGTATTTTTTTGTTCTTTACTACAATAATGCTGCTTCTCCAAAGCAGATATGATTCAAAAAATTATTCCTGAGAAAGCCAATTCGTCATTCGTCATTCGTAATTCCTCATTGTTTCTGGCTTGCCAGTCTATGATTACGATTATGATAAAAGGAGTTAAATATGCTGCCGGGACCGGTAATTATTAAAAAATGCGGTGAGTGTGAAGGGCTGATGAAAGAGAACTCATTACTCTCCGGAAACACATTCGGAGCGATTTTCTGGACCGATGGTGAGATGTTCGCTCCCATGTTGCCCGAACAATACAGGCTGATAAAATGTCCCCGGTGCGGAGCGCTGTTGTGGAGTGAGGAACTGGAGGTAATTGCTGAAATTGAATTACATGAACTTTCAGATAATCCTATTGCCGCCCCCGATATAAAAAAACCGGAAACGGAAGACTATTACAATAAAATATCGGATGAAGATAATGATCCCGCGAAAGAAAAATATCTTCGCGTCAAATTTTTACGTCTTTCAAATAATTGCAGGCGCGGCGGGCAGCGGATTCCCCTTTCTGAAACAGAAAAAAATAATCACTTTCGATTAATTGAAATACTGGATACCAGCGATAACGGTGAACTAATCCTTAAAGCCGAATTATACCGTGAAATGGGGAAATTTAATGATGCGGAATCCATTTTAAATAAAATAGATGATCCCGATTTTTCGGACACAATAAAGTGCATCAAAGAGAAAATAAAAGTTAAAGATCCTTTCGTCGCTGAAATCGGCGAATCAGAATTATAAGCTGATTCTATTCTGCCGATATTCTATTTCTTTCTTCCGGGTGTATTCCGATTTAATTCTTTTTTAAATCTTTCGTAAAGTTCTTTATCATTTTTAATTTTGTCAGGCTTAATTTGCATCGCGTTATACTTTTCCTTATCTATTTCAGCAAGAGTATAAAATCCATCCATATTCGCCTGGAACCTGAAAGAAAATCCCAGCCCTTCAAGATAGCGGATGATATCGCCGACTTTGATATTCTTTTCGCTTACCTGTGTATTCACCTCAGTTTCGTTTGTCTGCTCCGAACTGCTTTCCTTTTCGAAAATTCTGTATTCCGCCGATTTATTACCATCGGAGTAAGTAAAGTTTACCGCCCGCTCAAATAATTCTGTAACAGGGCTTGAAGGATCATCTTTGACTTTTGTAATTGAATACATTTTTATAAGAGCTTTTATCTCAATTTTTCCAAAAGTATATGAGTTAACAGATTTACTCAAAGTTTCGATATCCGGAGTTTTTATTTCAGCGCCTGTTTCAGCGGCAAACTGTTTTTCGCGAGTTGTTAAATATGCCTCTGCTGATTGGCACAGATCAAAAAGCGCGTTGGTGATCGATTGCTGTTTATTTTCGGCAAATCCTGTTCCGGTAAGCGTTTTTTCTGATAAAGAAGGATTTTTAAACCATTCGGGCATATCAGTCTGCCCTGGAACCAAACCGGAGAAAAATAAAAATATCAGAATTGTGGGCAGTTTCTTAAACATTATAACATCCTTTTTAACAATTATTTTTGTTGATTTAGATTACGCATAATCATTTTTGATTTTTCCAATAGGGAATCAAGTGTATTATTATGGATAATTTCTCTGTTTCCCAGGTCGAACCACATCAGAAATCGTTCATCCTTTTTCCCTTTCAGTGATATATACATATCCTTGTAATCGTATGAAATTTCAATATCGGTATAATTCAATGAATCGGGTGTTATTTGCTGTAACCCGGAACCATCTGTATCACTGATAAAAACAACATTATTATCTCCATCCCTTAAATATCCATCTTTATCAGTATCAGATACGATTCCGTAATAAAGAATAAAATCCTGTAGAGAATCTTTTCTCTCCTGTGGAAAATTGATATAATTAATTATTACCGGTTTATCAAAAAGAAGAGACCATTTATCTTCATTTTTTGAATAAAATATGATATTTCCAGAGTGATATCTCACACCATCCGAATAAATTGATCGGGATTTTTCCGCTGGCAAATCATATTTTACGCGGAATAGCATTATATCGCTATTGTATATCTTTTCAGGATTATCTATAAACATATTTACCGATAATTCTCTTTTTCCCGGGTTTTCAGCATTTACCTCTTCAGTGTTTACCGGTATCCCGGAATCATCGGACCAGCTAATAAATTTAAACATCATATAAAAAGCGGCAAATGCGCCAATTATCGCGAATGCAATTATTATTAGTTGAAGGCATCCGGATTTTTTTTCTTTCATTTGAGCTCACCAGAATCAGTTATTTTCATTAACAATTTAATTTAACCAGCATAAAGAATACTGGCGCTGAAAAATAATTGGTAATATAGTAGATGGTCACACAATTTGTTTTTCGAACATTTAGGTGAATTATTAGAGAGGCTAATTAATTTGAATAGACAATTTATAACCGAATTTGTCGAAACCAGCCAATCCGAAAATCAATTCGTTACGCCCTCTAAATTTCACCGTTTATAATCTTCTGCGCCCTGTCAACCATATTCGGATAAAGATCAGCAGGCACGGCAGGTTTTCCCATTTTTTTAAATATCATAAAACGAGCGCATTTTGAATTATCCCCCAGGCAGTATTTTCTTTTAATTATCGCGCCCAGCCCTTCCTGTGGTTTCATTTTGTCATTAAAAAAAGGACATCCTCTTAAACATTCACAATCAGCCATATTTTTCTCCTTTTATTTTATTGAAGCACATTACATTCTTCTTTATATGACCAATGCGGATATTGTTAAATCATACTGACTGCCTTAAAACATCACTTCATTTTCCTGTTCACACCGTTCTGGAATATCTTCCCGAATCCTCCTTCCGCTCAATATATCCGTCAAAATTCATAGCTATATTTCTAATGAGTAATCTTCCCATCTCAGAAACCGAAAAACCATTGTCCGAAAGTTTCAGCAGATTATCATCTTCAAAAGATTTTAGATTTTTAAGACCAGATGAAAAATATTGCCTGAAATTTATTCCGAACTTCTCCTCAACCATGCCGAAATCGAGCTCAAAATCGCACATTATTTTTGTAATCACAAATCTCCTCAGAAGATCGTCATCATTGAGCAGATACCCTTTGGATAGTGGCAAAATCCCCTGGTCAAGAGCCGCGAAGTATTCTTTCTCATTTTTAATATTCTGCGCGTAAACCCTGTCAAGCTGACTGATGCTGGTAATTCCCATCGCGTAAAGATCGGCGCCGGCATGCGTGGAATAACCCTGGAAATTCCTGTAGAGTTTTTTTGCCTCAAGAGCTTTTGTAAGTTCATCACCCGGCTTGGAGAAATGATCCATCCCGATAAACACATAACCCGCCGATGTTAATTTCTCAATAGTCATTTTAAGAATGTCGAGTTTTACTTCAGGTTTCGGAAGCTCCTCTTCCTTTATTATCGCCTGATGTTTTTTCATCCAGGGAACGTGGGCATAATTAAACACCGCTATCCTGTCGGGTGATATATCAATAATAATATCAACACTTTTCTCAAATTCTTCGAGAGTTTGTAAAGGAAGTCCGTAAATAAGGTCAAGATTAATGCTGTCGAATTTTAACTCCCTTACCCACTGAACCACCTGTCGTGTCATATCCTCCGGCTGAATTCTGTTGACCGCTTTCTGCACATCAGGATTAAAGTCCTGCACACCCATACTTATACGGTTGAATCCACCCTCCCTGAGCGCTTCGAGATGAGCGCGTGTAAGTTCGCGCGGATCAATTTCGCAGCCCTCCTCGGCATCACCGGTAAAGTTGAATTTTTTGTTAATATAACCAATCAGATCAGCTATTTCGTCCGGGTTAAGATGAGTCGGGGTGCCTCCTCCCCAGTGAAGCTGTTCAACCAGACGATCCGGTGAAATCAGTCCGCTGAGCATATCTATTTCTTTTTTCAGATAATCAAGGTATGTTTTTATTCTGTCCCGGTTGCGGGTAACGATCATATTGCAGCCGCAGAAATAACAAAGAGTGTCGCAAAAGGGGAGATGATAATAAAGTGAAAGACCGGGGAGATTTTTTCCATCATTGGTTTTCAATATTTCATTTTTGTAATCTTCAGGTGTAAATGACTCATTAAAATGAGGAGCGGTGGGATAACTAGTATACCTCGGTCCCGGTTTATCATATTTTTTTATCAGATCAAGATCAATATCAAACATTTATTTCCTTTCATTATGAAAGCGTTTACTTTCTTCTTTAACCGCCTGAACGAGCGCTTTAGCGTGTTCCGGCGGAATGTCGGGCAGAATTCCATGGCCCAGGTTAAAGACATGTCCCGAACCGGGACCGTATGATTCCAGCACACTTATCACATGCTCCCTGATCACATCAGGATTCGCGTATAAAACAGTAGGATCGAGATTTCCCTGGAGTGAAGTTTTACCGTTGACAACCGAACGAACCATGCCCAGGTCCATTGTCCAGTCGAGCCCGAGTACATCCGCGCCCGAAGAGGCCAGTTTATCCATACTGTGATGAACCCCTTTCGCAAACATAATAACAGGAATTCCCTCACGGTTCAGACCGGAAATTATTTTTTTCATATAACGGAGTGAAAACTCTTCAAATCGGGGCTGAGAAAGTATGCCGCCCCAGGTGTCAAAAATCTGAACCGCGTTCACTCCCGCATCTATCTTGGCATTAAGGTATTCAATTACGGCCCTGGTTATTTTATCGAGCAGCAGATGAGCGGTTTCAGGATTGCCGTAGATCAGTTTTTTTACATGGCTGAAATTTTTTGATCCTCCCCCTTCCACCATATATGTAAGCAGGGTCCAGGGGGAACCGCTGAATCCGATTAAGGGAACACGGCCTTTAAGATTTTTCCTGGTAAGAGAAACCGCGTCGAGAACGTACCCGAGATCATCAACAGAATTTATATCTTTAAGTTTTTTTATATCATTCGCATTTCTTATAGGATCGGGGAAAACCGGTCCTCTTCCTTCATGCATCTCCAGCTTCATACCCATAGCTTCGGGAATAACAAGAATATCTGAAAAAATAATGGCAGCGTCAACCCCTATAAGGTCTATCGGCTGAAGTGTGACTTCGGTTGCCAGTTCGGGAGTTTTACACATGGTCAGAAAGTCAGCTTTTTTTCTTACCGCCCTGTATTCCGGCAGGTATCTACCCGCCTGCCTCATAATCCAGACAGGTGTTCTTTCAACAGGTTTTCCGAAACATGCCCTGATGAAAAGATCATTTTTCAATTTATTCAATTTGTCTCCAATACACTAAGATTCGATTCAAGTATCTTTTCAACAGCCGATTTAACTGTAAAAGTTTCAGGAACCAGATCAACTTCAATTCCTTTCCGTTTAATGGCCGCTTTTGTAGTTGAGCCAATCGCTGTTACAAGGGCGCCCGAAAAATATTCCCCGACATCTTTGATACCGAGGAGTTCAACAAATCCGCTAAAATTTGAAGGACTTGTGAATAAAAATATACCAGGCTTATTATCTTTAACCTGCTTTATTTCGGACGCGAGTTCCTTCGGAGGAGTTGTTACAGTTCTATAGGCTTCAACAACATTAACTTCTGCTCCGGCGTCGCGTAATAATTTTGGCAGCCTGTCACGGGAAATTGAGGATGAGGGTATTAATATCTTCTTCCCTTCAAGTTCCTGTTCACTGAGTTTGCGAAATACTCCTTCACCGGTGTATACCTCCGGCACAATATTTACTCTCATTCCCCTTTTATGTAAAAACTCGGCAGTTTTTTCCCCGGTCGCGGCGATCAGAAGCCTTCGGTAATCAATAATTTTATTAAGATTTTCGACCCTGTCCATAAAATGGAAAGCGGCGTTTACCGAAGAAAAAACTATCGCGCTGTAATCGGCAATATTTTCAATAGCTTCATCAAGGGGCCCGTAATCTTCCGATGCCAATATTTTGATAGCCGGGAAACCAATTATATCAATTTTCCTGGCGCTTAATTTACGGGCATAATCTTCTACGCCCCTGATTTTTCTTGTAATCAATATACTTTTCAAATTATTCACCCTTTATATTCCCATCATTTCTTATTTGATCGAGCACTTCACCTGCCCCGGCTTCAAGAAGGTCCTCGGCAAGTTTTATCCCGGCTTCTTCAGCTTTTCTTTTACTGTACCGGATTTTTTTTCGGTATGTAACCGTTCCATCAATGGATCCGACTATCGCGTCAAGATAAAGGCCGTTAGCTTTTACTTCGGCACGCGCTCCGATAGGTATCTGGCAGCCTCCTTCGAGGCGTTTCAGCAACGCTCTTTCGGCTGTTACCGAATACCATGTATCCATATCATTTAATGGTTTTAACGCATCTTCCGCCGCCTCATTTCCATCTTTTATTTCTATGCCCAGAGCTCCCTGCCCGACAGCGGGCACAAATTCTTCGACACTTATGACAGATGATATTTTATCTTCAAGCTTCAATCTTTCAACTCCGGCTCTCGCTAAAATTATCGCGGCCCAGTCCGATTCTTCAAATTTTCTTATCCTCGTAGGCACATTGCCTCTTAATTCCACAATATTGATATCCGGTCTCAGATGTTTAAGCTGACATCTTCTTCTAAGCGAACCTGTCGCGACAGTGCAGCCTTCCGGAAGATCGAAGACCGAAACACCTTTCTCACGGGCTATCAAAACATCCTCAACCGGATGACGGCTGGTAATGCAGGCCAGCTTCAGCCCCTCCGGAATTTCTGTCTGCAGATCTTTGAGGCTGTGAACGGCTATATCAATTTCATCATTGATCAGCGCAATTTCAAGCTCTTTGGTAAATAATCCTTTATCCCCGATTTTTGACAGGGCAACGTCAAGGATCTTATCCCCTTTGGTTTTTACAAGTTTCAGTTCAACTTCCAGCCCGGGATTATGTTTTTCCAGTTCCCCTTTCACAAATTCGGCCTGCCATAAAGCGAGATCGCTGGACCGTGTTCCGATTATAAGTTTATTCTTCATATTTTTGTTCATTGTCATTTTCAGAAATAAATAATTCCCGGGCCATCATGGCATAGGAAGAAACATCCTCGGGATTGTTGCCTGTTCCCGCGATGTTCTTGAGCCGGAATGTCGGATTGTGCAAAAGCCTTCCGATCATACGCCGGGTCATATTTTCAATCTTTTGATAATCATCCTCAGTTACTTTAGGTTTTATTTTTCTTAATTCATCCTCACCAATCTCTTCAAAAAACTCTCTCATCTGTTTAATTACCGGAACTACTTCGAGTGTATTATACCAGTTGAAAAAGCTTACCATCTCCTCCATCAGCATTTTTTCAACTTTAGGAATTTCTTTTTCCCTCTTTTTCAGGTTCTGATTAACAATTATCTGCAGAGAATCCATGTCATGATAAAACACATTTTCAAGCTCCCTTGCCATGGGGTCAATATCCCGCGGTATAGCGATATCCATCATAACAGAAGGAGAACCTCTCCTCTTTTTCATCATCTCTTTAACATTTTCGAAGGAAATTATCAGCGATGGCGCGCTTGTGGCGCTTATAATAACATCAAATTTATGCAAATTTTCAATTAAATTCTCAAAAGGAAGGATTTCACCCTTCACTTTCTGGGCCAGTCTTTCCGCTTTTTCAATTGTTCTGTTGCAAATTGTTAAACTTCCAATTCCTTTATCACGCATATGAACTGCCGCGAGTTCGCCGGTTTCACCCGCTCCGATAATCAGTCCCTTTTTTTTCTGAAGACTTGAAAATATTTTTTCAACTACCTGAACCGCCGCGTAACTTACTGTTACAGCTCCTTCACCAAGCGCCGTTTCGCGGATAGCTCTTTTGCCAACCTTCAGGGTTGTATCAAATATACGCCTGAGAACCGGACAGGTAAATTTCATATCTTCGGCAACCTCAAATGATTCCTTAACCTGTCCCAGAATCTGACTGTCTCCCAATACCAGTGAATCAATTCCCGAAGCGACGCTAAAAATATGTTTTACCGCGCTGCATGAATAATAGGGAACAAAATTGCTTACCGAAATATTTTCCACCGGTTTAAATTCAGTCAGAAGTTTGAATAAAGGGAGAAAATCGAGCATCTGGTTCCTGCTGAAACCAAATAATTCTGTTCTGTTGCATGTGGAAAGAATAAAACCGCAGTTCAACACTTTTTCCTGAAGAAGTGGTATCAGTTCAGTGATTTCATTTTTACTCAGATGGAGAGCTTCTCTCATTTCAATGGGAGAAGTTCTGTGATTTATAGAAATTCCTATTAGGTTCATTTCGAAATTATTTCAATAAAATGTGTGAAAACTGCTTGCGAAAATATTTACAAACATCATGGAAAATATGGCGATTATAAATCCGGTAATAGAAAATATTATAACCTTCTTTCCATACCATTTGCCCATCACTTTTGCCGCTATTCCCAGGAGATAAATTACCCAGACAACACCGGAAGAAACAAGTTTGGGATCGAGATAACTAATATCGGGGAAAGCGGAAGGAAGCCAGGCGAAACCGATTAATATTGCCACTGAAAGCATAATAAATCCGCAGACAAGAGCATAAAAACTCATTTTTTCAAGGGTTTCCAGACTCGGGAGTCGTTCAAATACAAGACCGAATTTATTAAGCTTTATTCTCTTGTATAAAGTCAGGAACAACACACCATAAACGGCTGAAACAGTAAAACCGGCATAACCAAGCAAAGCGCTTATAACATGCACACCAAGCAGCCTGTTTCTTAAAACCTCCTGGACTTCATAAGAATCTGTAATAAAAATTGAAGATATCAATTGAAAGATCACTGAAAAAAAGATAATAAACGAGCCTGTGCCTCTGATATCTGTGATCAGTTCAATTAAAAAATAACAGAAACTTATTGAGAAGGCAAGAACTGTAAAAATTTCAAACTTATTTGTAATTGGCGCGTGATTAAACTCAATGGTGTGCGCTATTATATATAGCAGATGGACACAAATTGTAATAAAAAGAAATATTCTTTTGGAATTCGATAATAATGTACTTTCTTCTTTATAGAAATCCCACGTATAGGCGGTAAATGTTAAAATATAAAAAATAATCAGAAGTGTGCTTAGTATATGAATTAATGAGACCATATTGTTTTGTTCGGGTATAAATTAATAGCTTTTCCACCAGTCATAGCCGGGCAGTAAAATCTCCCAATCTGCTATTCCAAAATAACTATAAAATATCTAATAATAAATATAAAAAGATATCCGGGCTAAATTCTTCCTTATTAAATTCCGGTTACCATTATCAGGCAACTCCTTTTTCATTTAAAAATCCTGAATATTTTTGGTCCGTTCCCATGATATGTTCCCTCAGCCAGCCGCTGAGATAATTGATCACCTGAACAGAAAGAGCGAGCTTGCCTGTTTCAAGTTGTTTTTGCCAGTCATTTAGCTTATCGACAAATTCTTTATGTTTTGCGAGATGGGCTTTTGTTTCAGGATAATTATATTTTTCGAAAAGTTTCTCTTCATGTCCGAAATGATATACAGTATAATCAGCAAGTTGTTTAATTATTTTCCCGATCACATCCTTACCCTTCCCGCTTTTCATCGCGTCACCGAGACTATTGATTATGTCAATCAGTTTCTTATGCTGTCTGTCAATCTCCGCGACATTCACACTCATCTTATCATTCCATGTTATTGCAGGCATATCGAACTCCTTAATAAATTTTCAAAACTTGTAATGAAATCTCCCACTACCATCCTAACGTAAATTGCTTCTGCAAAATTCACCACAATCCGATTGATTACTGAAAAAATCGACTGAAATTATTATTTGTTTTGGAATGGCGCTAATCCTCGATATTTTTTTAAAGTCTTATAACTATTTCCCTAAATTTATCACAGAATAACTATTAAGGTTTTTCAGGTTTTAAATTGCGCCGATTCCGATAAATTTTTATCGCAATCCTTTTTCATTCAAAAAGGCTGAATATTGTTTATCCACTCCCATTATATGTCCTCTCAGCCAGGTGCTAAGAAAATTTATTACCTGTACAGAAAGTGAAAGCCGGCCGGAATCGAACTGGGTTTTAAAGTCGAGAACCTTTTTAACAAAATCAGTGTGTTCTTTTATATGTTCTTCAGCCTGGGGATAATTGTATTTGGCAAAATACTTTTCTTCCGTTTCAAAATGATATTCCGCGTAGTCGGCAAGATCATTTATTATTTTACCAATTACATCCTTCCCTATTCCGCTTTTCATCGCGTCGCTCAGGGAATTAATCATTTCCACGAGCTTTTTATGCTGTTTGTCGATCTCAGCAATTTTAACACTCATATTGTTATTCCAGACTAACATTGACATATAGAACTCCTTTGTTTATTTAAAAATTGAAGGCGCAGTAATTCCGTGGTAAAAATATCCTTTTTGAATTAAATCCGACCTTTTAATGGAATCAGGAATCCCGACAAAAGAACATCAAACCACATATAATTTTTTTGGGTAAACTAAAGCCATATTTATCCGGTCAGGTTAAGCGCATTTATCCCGATGATATATTATCGCATTTCAAAGATGGCAGTTTAGCTTTATTGATAATGGGATATTAATAAAAAAAAAGGGCGCCAAAACCGGCGCCCTTAACATTCAATGGGAGATCGTGGAAATTTATTTCATAAGAATCATTTTGCGTGTTTCCGAGAAACTTCCGGCTTTAAGGGTATAGAGGTAAATTCCGCTTGAAAGGTCTTTGGCATTGAATTCAACTGTATAAACACCGTTAGCCTGTTCCCTGTCAACGAGCACTTCAACAACTTCACCGATAGTATTGTAAACTGTCAGTTTAACATTACTCAGTTCAGGAACTGAATATTTGATTGTTGTGGCAGGGTTGAACGGGTTTGGATAGTTCTGTGAAAGTGTGTAATCTGTTGGTATTTCGCCGGTAAGCTCAGGTTTAACACTTGTGAGTGTAGTATCAAAACCTAACTTAGCCATCTGGTTCTGGGTCATCGGAGTAATATAATACATCTGATGTCCATCCCAGTCACCTTTTACGAATGACCAGTTTTTTGATGCCACAACCGGATCAGTTACATCGCCGTCATACTGAATAAAATCAATTTTGAATGAACGTTTGTAATCTTCAGGCATCGGCACAACACCCTGCACCCAGCTAAGTGTGCTGTCAGCGCTGTTCCATGAAGCGAATTGCAGGATACCATCATCATTATATTCTTCAATCGCGGCCACACCGGCGCCCATAGCCTGGTGACAGTCACCGCATGTTCTTCCGGCGCTTGTTACGTTATGAGGTGAATATGGACCGAAGGCAACCCAGCCTGTTCCATTCCATGAAAGCGACTGGAATGACATCGGGTAAACCTTTCCATCCTTAACCCTGTTACCAAGAAGCATAAAGTTTTTAATCTGCTGTTTTGCTCTTTTAAGATGCGCCTGAGCCTGGCTTTCGAAATGGCAGTTATAACATGAAATAACTGACTGCGCGTGGCATGAGAGACAGTGAATTTTACCGCCATGTGCGCCCGGATCATATGCTGAGTGATCTGGCAATGGTGGTGTTGAGTTCTCATCAATATGGCAGTCGGAACAGTCTGTATCAAGCTGCTCGAACATATTATTGGAAACTGTTGCCGTACCATGCATTTCGTCACTTGTATGACAATCCCAGCATACCATACCGGCGTCGCGGTGGACATCGGTAAAGTTATGAACAAACGCTTCAGCTTTCTGACGTCCGTGGCAACTATAGCACTGGTCAACACTTAATGAATCGGGGCTGAATCCTGAGTTGCTTGGATGGCAGTCAACACAGCCTGGAGTATAATCGGTCGGGAAAGCATTGCCGTCAGCGTCTGTAGGCCCATGACATTCGACGCAGCCAAGCTCGGTAATCGGAATATTCGTTATCGTTTCATATCCGCCGTTGGCTGTTCCATACCAGTAGTTCTTTCCTGCTCTGGTAGCGTGAAGACTTGTTGAAAAATTTGACTGGCCATAAAGCCACGATCCGAGGAAAAGGGCCAGCACTATGGAAAATAGTATCTTGTTTAATTTCATAAATATTGCTCCTTATACTTTATTAGCAAAAGATGTTACGTTATTCTTATTTATATAGCTCTCGATTTTTTCGAGAACATCGTCAATTCGTTTATCATTTCCACCTTTAAGTCTTACTTTCCGGAAATTTTCGAGTGAGCGTTTCGCGTCACAATAAAGCCAGAGCATTCCAAGCATCATATATTGTTGAAATGATGCCTTTTCAGAGGAAATTGAGTTTTCAATAAGTATCACAAGTTCGGGGCAGGGGCAATCATCCTGCGCCGGATCGGTATTTGTGATAAATGAAATATCATCTGAAATCAGCTCATAAAAAAGCTTAAATGCTTCAACCGCGTTACCCGACTGCGAATAACAGATGATAAGCTTTTTTTTGATAGCTTTATTATCCGGCTGCTTCTCAAGAGATTTCTGTAATTCCTTTTCGGCCGCCGAATAATTGCGGGCCATAAAATATTGATTTCCTAACATTTCACTCATGCCCTGTAATGAGCAATAACCCTGCCAAAAAATAAACTTGGAATTAAGTACGTATTTATCCTGTTTTAAATTTCGCGCCAGGCTAATGAAACAGTCGGATTAAATAAGATATGTGTAACTGAATGTATTTTAACGGGTTAGGTTCAGTGAAACAGTGTGTTTCAATTAATTTAAATGAAACAGCGCTGAAACACTTCTATGAAACACTTTCTTCCAGCAGCCCATATTTTTTTAACTTGCGCCATAAAGTTGTCCGCCCTATTCCAAGCTCTTTAGCGGCGTGTGTTCTGTTTCCGCTGTGCCTGTTAAGAATTGTGATAAGCTGAATTTTTTCATTATCAAGCAGGTCGGTTCCAACAGGAAAGCTTTTGATTTTTGCCTGACCCGCTATTACAACATCGGGCAGTTTATCGCAGGTTATTTTAGTGTTGCTGTTTGTTCTTACGAAAGCGTATTCAATGGCGTTTTCCAGTTCTCTTACGTTTCCCGGCCATTTGTAACTCATTATCTTATCGGCGCAGGAGTGGTCGAATTCGCTGATTTCCTTTTTATATACCATCGAGAATTTTTTCAGGAAATGATTTACAAGGGGAATAATATCCTCCTGCCTTTCCCTCAGGGGCGGAACTTCAATGGGAATAACATTCATCCGGTAATACAGGTCTTCCCGGAATTTGCCTTCGGTCAAAGCTTTTGAGATATCAATATTTGTCGCGGCAATTACCCTTACATCAACTTTTCTGGTTACAGATTCACCTATTCTCTCAAATGTGCCTTCCTGGAGAACTCTTAATAGCTGAATCTGCATCTGAAGCGGCATCTCGGCAACTTCATCGAGGAACAAGGTTCCCTTGTCCGCAACCTCAAAACGTCCTTTTCTGTCGCAGATTGCGTCTGTGAAAGCCCCTTTGATATGACCGAAAAGTTCACTGCCGAGCAGATGGGAGGGAAAAACCGAACAGTTTATCTTCACAAATGGTTTATCGGCCCTGTTGCCTTCCTTAACAAGCGCGTTTGCGACCATCTCCTTTCCGGTTCCCGACTCCCCTTTTATAAATACCGGCGCTCCCGAATCGGCAACTTCCCTGATAAGTTTGAAGATAGACTGCATTTCCTTGCTGTGGCCTATTATACCGTTAAACTGTGTTTCTTTCTCAAGCCTTTCCCCTATTCGTTCAAATTCCGACATATCCCTGAAAGAGATGATTCCTCCGTAAGGCTCCTGCTGGTCATCATTGCTTCTCAGAATTGCCGCGTTTAGTTTAATCGGTTTTCGCTCACCATTTTTGCATGGAATTCTGGATTCATAATCATAAATGTTTTTACCCGATTCGAGCACATTCGCTATCGGACAACTTGAATAACAAAGATCGGATCTGAAAACGTGTTTGCAAAAGCTGCCTAAAACTTCTTCCCTCTTAATTCCTGTTATCTTTTCAGCGGCGCGGTTAAAAAAGTTGATTCTGAAATCTTTATCAACCGTAAAAACTCCTTCACCGAGCGAATCAAGTATGTCGTCTCTGTTATGTTCCCGAAAAGGCATAGATTCTGAGTTCCCGCTTTGTTTTAAGAATCAGACAGGCCTGATAAGGCCTGTCTGTAAAAAACAGTTAGTAATCTATTTCGGTTCCGAATACGTTAAGTTTTCCATTGATATGTTTTTCGGGAGCAACAAATTCGAGCCCGTCAGCTCCCCTGGTTACTACTGCCGCATGGCAGCTTTCGCATGTTGCCACCTGGAAATGGCTTCCGCCCGGAAGAGGATCGCCGGTATCGGGATCACCATGGCAGCTTCCGCATTTGGCGCCGTCGCTTCCGGCTGTCCAGGATACTACATTATCGGTGTTGCCATTCTTGAAATTACCGTGGCAGTAACTTCCCGAACATGTTCCGGTTGCCATATCATAAGCCGGCGCGGGAGAAAAAAGCCCACGGTCCGAATCATAATATTGTGTGCCTTCAACGTTTGTTACAGTGGTTGAAAGAGTTCCGAATATTAATTCAGCTCCGGCTGTCGCGTCCAGATGCCCCGGAGAATTAAGCGAGGAAGGAACTGTATGGCATTCAATACAGGCAACATTATCACTGATGGCAGCATCTGTCAGATGCGCGGTATGCGCGCCTATTCCGATTGTTCCTTCACTGTTATCCAGCAAGTCCTGCGGAGGCGCGATCATTGCCTGATCGGACGGGTCGCCATGGCATGTATTGCATGCTTCCGGACCCTCGGCAGCAGTATGACATCCTGTTGTATTACATCCTCCGGCCGAATATCCGCCGCCGTAATCTGTTCCGTGACAGGTCGCGCACTGATCAAGCTCCCAGTTTATTCCCTTGATATATTTAGCGTGGAACGCTGTGGAAGAAGGATCGAGTATTCCGGTCTGGTGAACATCTATTGAAGGATGACAATCGGTTGTATTACAAGCCGAACCTGTTACTCCCCCCGATAAATCGGAAGCGTGACACTGGCTGCAGCCGTTAAAACCGGTAGCGCCAAGAAGCCTGCCATGAAAATTCGGAGAAGCGGGATCACTAATTCCTTCTTTATGAATGTTCACTTCAGCCTGCGGCGCCAGGTTTTCTTCTATATCGCTGCAGGCAAATGCAAAAAACATCAGAACAATCAGTGTTGTAATATATTTTATTGCAAGTTTCATAACTTTCCTGTAAAATTTAATTATTTAGCTCCATGGCAGTAACCGCAGAATCCCATTCCCGCGGCGCCTGATGGCCGGGCATTAACATCTGTATGACAATTATAACAGACCGATCCCATATCGTCGTGCCAGTCGCCATGTTCATTATCTTCCATAAATCCACTCTTGTGAGTCTTGGGATTTGTGCCTTCAATACCATCCGGGTCGGCATGACATAAGATACAGGCCGGGTCGGCTCCTTCGGTATCATGACAGGAGGCGCACTGTTCGATATCTCTTTTAGCGAGAGTGGCATGTTCGCCGCCGCCGCTGCCAACACCTATTGTCAGGAAGTTGGTTGACGAATGCGATGATGGAATTATTCCCCCATCCAGGCCGTAGTCACCATTATCATACTCATGACAGGTAACGCAGTAAGTTTCCGTCTGATGGCATGTGCGGCATTCCGATGCTTTCATCTTCGCGTCGATACCATGTGTAAACCGGTAATCGATGCTGTGAACCCTGGTAATAACCATCTGCTTCGATCCATCAATATAGGTGTGGGGTGAATAGGGAGTGTAAAAGTCTGTTTCAATGTTTATTTCATCGATGCCTGTTGTCGCTATATGACATGCTTCACAAAAATCGTTGTCATGACACATCGCGCATTCGGCATCCTTTTTTTGCCAGGAATATTTATGATTATCAAAAAATGAAACTGTTTTGTGATCTGCCGGCACAAGGTCATTTGTGCTTATGTGGCAGACTTCACATTCCATAGCGGCAATTCCATCTTCACTATGGCAGCTATAACACTTTATCATCGGGGGATTGGCGCCCGGGGCGTCGAGCGAGTACTCAACTTCATCAAGACCCGTATGGCATTCTGTGCAAAGTTCCTCATCCCCGTTCAGATGTTTTCTGTGATTGAATATCAGAGATGAAGGCTTTTTAATCAGAGCTTCATAAACATCTTCGTAATGACAAAGTTCACAGTTTTCATCATCTTCCACATCGTGGCATTCAGCGCAATTATCTTTTTCCGGAAGAAGTCGATCACCAAGGCTTTCACTTTCGGCTACACCGGTATGACAAGACGCGCATTCTGCTGCCTCAACATGAAGTTCATGTGAAAATTTTATAATTTCCCTGTTGCTTTTATAATCACCATCTGATACAGGAGGATAAAATCCTGCGAAGAGAAAATAAATAAGGGCGAGGAAAATTATCAATATATATGTTGTCAGGTGTCTCATAACTTCTCTTAGAAATTAGTGTTAAACCAATGATTGAATTTGAATAAAATCCTCATGTCGTTCTGGTAGATTTTATTGTTAAGATATTGCGCCTGCAAATCGAATGACATCGCGCGCATTGGCCGGTAATTTACACCGGCAAGCAATGTAATCAGACTGTTGCTGTCATCTTCGGGCGAGAGTTTATAGCTGGTATAAGAAAATCCGACCGAGGGGGTAACCTGTCCTTCAAGATAACTGCGCGAGGTGTAAAGTGAAAAAGCGTCCAGCTCACCAGCGTAACCCAGTGTTTTCCTGTAGCTTAATGATCCCATGCAGGTATTCACACCGGCGGTTATTCTCTGCGAATTTTCATCTTCATATGTAACATTGCCAAACTTGCCGAAGAAGCTCAGTGTTTTATTTACTTTATAATCCAGCCCACCTTCGATTTCCTGGGTGTTGCCATAATCGAAGACCGCGAATATTGAGTTATATCGAAGCTTTGGCGCGCGGTAATTATAATAAACTGAAACGCCGAGTTTTTCGGTAGCGGCAAATCTTGAACCGAGTTCAAATTTAGAAACTTTGTAAAAGTTCAGGTCATAATAAACTTTTGTGTTTACATCCGCCTGATCCTGCCTGTTATATGAGGCTTCGGCAGAAACATACTGAAACTGCATCGAATTTCTTTCAATAAGAACCTGGATGGGATTAAGGTCCGCGTCCAGCCTGTCGGCCATATAATTTTCCGATTTGAAATTCTTATTGATGTAGCCAAGGGCAAACCGGAAGTTCTTTAACGCTGTTGTGGATATTTTACCGCCCAGGACAAAATCCTCGTTCCATTTGTCGGTAATTTCCAGTTTCTGGTATGCAGGCACATTACCGCCGTAAAATCCTTTTACAGTGAATGATTTATTCTTCACTTTCATGCTGATACCATCGAAGATACCACCTGCCACCAGGTTATAAAGAGGCTGACGACCTATTTTTATTGTGCCGACGCCCGCGATTTTCCTCCATTCAAGATAAAGGTTATAAAATCTTAACCTGGGATCGTTATCAAGTGTATTGGAAAAATTGGTCTCGAGATTGAGCCTTGTTTTCACCGATATATTTTCCTTCGAAAACTTCAGTGACAAGGCCTGGAAACCACGGATATACATCTCCGATTCATCGGCCGACTGATAACGCTCAAAAGTATAAAGGGAGGAGGAAAATCTTCCTTTTAAGTTCTGGCCGGCGATAATCACCGGCGCCAACAGAACTATCAATAAAATTTTTTTCATATTGCCTTACGCCTTATGATTATTTTCCAGGAATATTATGTCTGATCTCTTCATAACGTTTTTTGAAATCAAATTCCTTGTATGTGGGGCTTTCCGGATTGTGGCATGTTTTGCACATTTCTTCAATTTCTTTTTCATTTTCCCAGGCATGCAGACCGTTTTCAATCGATTTTTTACGGTCTTTCATTATTTTCATCGATTTGTAATCTTCTCCCGGGCCATGACAGGTTTCGCACTGAACACCATCGGCGACATCGAATTTTTTACCGATAAGTTCTTTAGCGGCATTATAACCTGAAGCATGGCATTTCAGGCAGGCTTCGGTTTCCGCGGCCGGAGTTGTATATCCTGCCTCGGCGGCTATCTTATCCGATTCTTTGCTCTTCAGTGTTTTAAAGGCGTTGGCATGCGCGCTTTTTTCCCATACTTTCAACTGCGCGCCATCTTTATCTTTTTTATGACACATTCCACATTTTTTTACTCCTATATAACCATGAGCTTTATCGCCTGTGGAATAAAATGCCATAAATGACAAAGAAATTAAGAATATTACCGGAACTGCGAATCTTTTAAGCATAATTCCCCCGTATTTTATTTTGGGTTTTTAAAGTTATTAAGCAGATAAAAAACATATTTTGTCATATTTAAAGAATGATGAGAAACATATTTTATACTGTAAAATATTATTGCTGACCTGCCAACGAATTAGAAAAGTTGATTATTAGCTCAAATTGTCGATTTCACCATCCAATTATCGCCTGGATTCAGCATTTATTTAGTACTATAAAACATTAATGTCCTATTATTCTCTTGCAAGATAAGAAGTATTTACTTTAATTTAAACAAAAAATCGATAAATAATCCAAAAAATATTTTATGAATGACAAATATCCTTTTATCCCGCTTCAGTTTGATTACACTGCCTCTGATGAACAATTAATTGATAAATCCAAAGCTTTCGCTGATTTAATGAAAACGCGCCGGACGGTCAGAAATTTCTCATCGAGGGTAATCCCGGCGGAAGTATTGGAAAATATACTTATTACCGCCGGTTCGGCCCCGAGCGGCGCCAATATGCAGCCCTGGTTTTTTGCCGCGGTTACCGATCCGGAAATAAAATCCGCCATCCGACGGGAGGCTGAAAAGCAGGAACGGGAATTTTATAACAGCAAAGCTCCCGATGAGTGGCTTAATGACCTGGCTCCCCTCGGCACCGGCGATTCAAAACCTTTCCTCGAAAAAGCTCCCTGCCTGATTGTTATTTTCGAAAAAAAATATGGAATTACGGAATCGGGCGAAAAAAAGAAATTTTATTATACAAAAGAATCTGTGGGACTCGCGGCCGGTTTTCTTGTTTCGGCATTACATAACGCGGGACTCGCATGCCTGACCTATACCCCGAGTCCCATGGGATTTCTAAATAAAATTCTCGGCCGCCCCGATAATGAAAAACCCTGGATGGTAATCGTCACCGGTTTCCCCGAAGAAAACACCAATGTGCCCGATATAAAGAAAAAACCCCTCAATGAAATAGCAAAATTTTATTGAATTAATGTACGGGCAACCCTTGTGGTTGCCCCTTCCTTCCATAACCACCCATGTAGCGGCCTGTTCCTTATTCCGCCGCAAAGAAGAACAGGATTAACAGGATTGTATTGATAAACAGGATAAATAATCAGTAGCGCACATACATTATTTTTAGTTATTCTAAATCCTTAAGGAAACTGTTGACCAAAACGACAATCCATTTTTCCAGTGTTTTTCATACAAAGCCATAAAATATCCTCACCTAAGAAAACCTAACCCGCCCAATTGTCCCACAGCGCCCGGCAAAAACCTAACGCAAAGCCCCAACAAAGAACACGATTAACAGGATTGTATTGATAAACAGGATAAAAAAATTGGCATCGGCAGCGTTACCCTCTTTTGCCTCCTCATTACCAAATGAATACTGCCAATAAAACTACAACTCCGGTCATCATACTCTTACTCATACTCATAAACTGGCAAGCCAGAAGAATAAGTGGTTAGTGAAGAGTGAAGAGATAAGAACCTGCAATTTTTCTTTAAGATAACTTCAAAATCCCAAAAAAGTCCCGTCAGGGACGACAGAATTCCCCGGTAAATTGATGGTCAAATAAAATTTTTGCCATTTTGCGTAGAATTTAACTCCTTACGGACTACTCTTACTCAGATTTTTTCCTCAAACACAAAGAGCGCAAAGAAGGCACAAAGGACACAAGCCAAAGATTTGAACAGGATTACCAGGATAGTATTGATAAACAGGATAAAAAAATTGGCATCAGCAGCGCAATCCTCTTTTGCCTCCTCACTACAAAATGAACAACACCAATAAAACCACAAACCCGGTCATCATATTCTTATTTTTTCCATTCATAATTCATAATTCATAATTCACAATTCATTAAATCCTCAACCACAAAGGACACAAGGAAAAGATTGAACACGATTAACAGGATTGTATTGATGAACAGGATTAAAAAATCGGCATCGGCAGCGCTCCCCTCTTTTGCCTCCTCATTACCAAATGAATACTGCCAATAAAACTACAACTCCGGTCATCATACTCTTACTCATACTCCTACTTTTACTCAGATTTTTTCCCATTCATCATTCATAATTCACCATTCACAATTAATTACCCCATTCACAATTCACAATTCATAATTCATAATTTATTTTCTTGCATAAAAAACCAATATTCGCTAATTTAGGAATGACTGATTGTTTTTGGGGTAATAAGCGCTTAAAAAAGCGAATGATTGTTTTATACGATATAGATTAAATATGTTTTACTTGGCCAAAATAGGAGTAATGTGACTTGCGTGGCGGAGCTGTGTAGAAGAAAATTACTGTAATTTTTGATAAAAACACAACAAAAAAACAGAAAACAAGTTGTCCATGGTAAAAAACATAAAACAAAGAACAAACCGCATTAAATACCCATAGCCGTGAAAATGACAGCGGTTACGTCCAACTGAATTTTATACATTATTGCTTACTAAATTCATGGTTGCCAATATTTTTTTGAGCAATAATGTATGAAATTGTTATTTGTTCTACCCATATGATATTACGATCAGTTCAAAAGGAAAGGTATAGTAAGTATAGATAAAATTAATTAAAATATTTTTCAGACTTGCAATTCAAATACATAAAAGCTATTTACACGAACGAATACTTTCGATCATATTAAAAGCATTTCGAATACTAAATATTTATTGAAAGCATTATGAATGACGAGAAACAGAAATTAAAAAATAATGTTAAAGATGTTTCAAAAGATATAACTTTCCCCTCTTTTTTAGACACATATATTTTCGATAAATTAGGTGCAAGCTTCGCTCCAGATTATGCAAAATTTAACAGAAATCTAAATCTTAAAAAAAAAGACGTTTTGATTTATTTAGGTACGTATTTCCCTCGTAGTTTCGCTGAGACATATTCAATTTTTAATAATATTTTGCAGAACAAAAATATTGAAAAATGTCTCAAAGATAAAAAAGAAATAAATATCCTCGATGTTGGTTCTGGTACTGGTGGAAATTTATCCGGACTTTTACTAAGCTTATTTGAAAATTTACATCAAAAAGTTAATTTTAACATCATCGCTATTGACGGAAACAATGAAGCACTAAAAATACTTGAAAAAATCATTTTGCAGTTTAGAGTGAAACTTAGTATAAATATTTGTCTTAATTGCCATTACATTACATTTAAAACATTAACAGATTTATATGAGAAATCAAAACAGCATCTAGAAAGTAATTTTGATTTTATTATTTCTTCAAAAATGATAAATGAAGTTATTGCAAATGATAGTAATTCTTACTACAATTACTATAATCACTTTGTAAAACACCTAGATACAAGAGGTTTATTATTAATGCTTGATGTTACTACTAAAATAGATTCTTTAAATTATATGCCAATTCTTTTAAATAGACAAACCAGCAATTTTATCCAACAAAATAATAATGCTTATAAAACACTGATTCCTACAAGTTGTGCTGAAAATGATTATATCTGCAAACAGGAATGTTTTAGTAATAATTTGTTTTTTATATCTCATAGTCGACGAATAAAAGATAAATCAAAAGTTGCATACAGAGTCATCGGGAAAAAAGAATTTGTCATGGAATTACTTTCAGTTGTTCAGAATAAAGGAAATGTAATTGGTTGGGATAATTTTGGAAATCCAAAATACTGTACTATGATTTCATCAAAAAGTAATACACAAAATGCTTATGAGATTTAATCTATGAAAAATTGGAGAAAGAAAAATATTATCAATGATAAAGGAGAAACAGTAGAAGCAACATTTCCTATTGTGATTTCTGCAAGTCGCTCAACGGATATTCCGGCCTTTTATTCAGAATGGTTTATAAACAGGCTTGAAAAAGACTATATTACTTGGTTAAATCCATTTAACAGAAAAGAGCAATATGTCTCTTTCAAAGAAACCAAAGTGATTGTGTTTTGGTCAAAAAATCCAAAACCAATGATTCCACATTTAAAACATATAGATAAAAGAGGGATAAAATATTATTTTCAGTATACATTAAACGATTATGAAAAGGAGGATTTAGAACCTAATGTTCCAAAACTCGAAACAAGAATTGAAACATTTAAGACTCTATCAGAACTAATCGGAAAAGAAAAAATAATTTGGCGTTTTGATCCCTTGATTTTGAGCAATATCATTTCTATTGATGACTTGATTGAAAAGATTAAAAAAGTGGGTGACTTAATCCATAAATTCACTGAAAAGTTAGTTTTTAGTTTTGCAGATATAAATTCATATAAAAAAGTAAAATCTAACTTATCAAAAAAAACAGATATCTACAGAGAATTTACTCAAGAAGAAATGATTAATTTTTCAGAAAGAATAGTATCGCTCAATAAAAATTGGAACTTATCATTAGCAACTTGTGCCGAAAAGGTTGACTTAAATAAATTCGATATCGATCATAATAGGTGTATTGATGATGAATTAATCTATAAGATTGGTAAAAATGATCCAGCAATTTTGGATTGGTTAGGCATTAATAATCCTAGCCTATCATTATTTGAAGGAGATTATTCAAAAAACATAAGATTAAAGGATAAAGGACAAAGAATGGCTTGTGGATGTATATTGAGTAAGGATATTGGTATGTACAATACATGCAATCATCTTTGCACCTACTGCTATGCTAATCATTCAGAGAGTATGGTAAAACAAAATTTAAAGAAACACAACATCAATAAACAAAGTATTATTTAAGGAGTACACATGCCTAGAGAATTTTATGTAAAAGAATCAGAACTTGATGATTATCAGGTTTTAGTACTTCAAAAAAAAGTAGATAAGCCAGTTGTTGTTAAAGGATGTGCTGGTAGTGGTAAATCTTTAATTGCATTACACAGAGTAAAACAAATTCAAGAAGAGAATATTGGTAGTTTTTATTTTATACTTTTTACGAAAACGCTTAAACAATATATGAAAGATGGTATTAGTGAAATTGGCTTAGAAAGTAATAGAGTGGTTCATTTTGAACAATGGAAAAAATTAATTAACAAAAATGCGGATTTTATAATCGTCGATGAAGCACAGGATTTTTCAAGGGAAGACCTAATGCAAATACAATCAAATGCGACAGTTGCTCTAAGTTTGTTTGGTGATAGTGCACAGCAGATTCATGGTTTTAGGATTGAAAATCCGCTTACAATGGAGGATATTGCTTCATTTACCTCAATCCCTAGTATGGAATTAAGTTTTAACCATAGGCTACCCAAAAAAATAGCCAGATTTGCTGAATACATTACCGATTCAGATGATCTATTGGAAGATCGTTGCAAAAATGATGGTACTGAATTACCTAAAATATTAAAATATAATAATTTGTCCGAACAACTAGATAAAATCATTGAAATGGTTAGTAACGGTCACTTTGACGACGTTGGCATACTTTTTCAAAAAAATGTTGACGTGGAAAATGCTCAAAAATATTTTAGTTCTAAAGGTTTTGAAGTTGAAGCAAAATTTGATAATAACATGGATTTAGATTTCAGCAACACATTACCAAAACTTACAACTTATCATAGTAGCAAAGGATTGCAATTTGAAGTCGTGTTTATTCCTGATTGTGAACAAATATATAATGACAACAGAAACGCTTTATACGTAGCTATCACACGCGCTTATCGTTCATTGTTTATAATGCATTCAGGGAACTTATCAAAATTTTTCAATAATATTCCGTCTGATTTATACGAAACTTCATTAATAAGTAGACCTAGTAGAAGGCTTTAATTATGGAAAAATACTATATTGCAACAAGTACATTAAACTTTAATAATATATTAGCAACTGAATCAATATCTCCCGAGGCTTTTTATCTAAATCGTAATTTTGGATATAAGAGATTTACAAAAGTAAAACCAAATCCTTTTGCTAATTCATTGATTGCCTATAATAAAGTACCACTATTTAATATTGATGAATCTGATTTTGATGATTACCCGATGGTAATTGAAATTAATGAAAGCCTTTTAAGTAAAGAAATAATAAATAATAGCACTCAAAGTGATATAGTAAAGATTTTTCAGATCTATAAAACAATATACTTACATCCAAATAAAGTGCAATTCTTGTTTTTTTCAGAAAAGCACAAAAAAACTTGTCTAATTAAAGCAGAACCAAGTATTGAAACAAAACTGTTACCCGTTTATGAATCAAAAATGCAATCAGTGGAAAAAACAAGTAATTCTTTCCGGTGGAATCAATCAACAATTTCAAAACTAAAAGATTTATCAGACTCCGAGATTCAAAAGCAAATTGAATTAGACTCAAAACTTAACAGATTAAAAGGTTTTTATTATGCTTATTTTTTAGGATTTATTCTATCAACCTCTGATGACCAAGAATCACTTAAAGAGAATTTTATATCCATTACAAAATTAATTGATGATTTTGATACTAAAAACAAATCAACTTTAATAGATAGCCAGATAATAGATGATTTACATGACTTCAAATTAAAAGTAGGCTCAGCAGATGGGAACAAGAACGTACCGAACGAAGAACTAATAAAAGCAATATATCTCGAAGATAGCGGAATTAAGGAACAGCAAAAATTAATTGAGTTCTTAAAACAAATGAAATCTGGTAAAGACAGTTTTTATAGTCAGTTGGAATTGAATATTCAACAAAAATCATCTTATGACAGGGTATCTTTTTTAATCGACAATTTTATCGAATACCTAAATAAAGATAATTCTGGTGAATTAATTTCAGCAAAATCATCACGAATAATAAAATATTTATCAACATTAAAACAACGAGTTGAAAAAAAAACTGACCCTTCATTTACAGTTAATTTCAATAATTACAGAGTCACTCAGTTTATTGATAATATATACAAGAATAGAGGAGCAGAATTATATCAAAATGTAATCAACGACCTACTGGATTATCCAATATTTAATATTCAGTCGTTTCTGGAAGAAAAGATGAATCTTGCTTTAAAGATAGGTCAAACTCTTAAAGACTTCATTGAGGATTGGAAAAATAGCAATGAACGGGTTTACTTAAACAGTCTGTTGGATAATATTGAAAATTTCCAACCTTTTGAAATAAAAAATCATCGTAGTGAAATTTTACAGTCGATTGCAGTTTTTATTCTGAAAGGTGAAGACCCTGATAAATTGATGAAGGCATTAAGACAAAATAAAATTGCTGACTATAGAATAGCATTAGGTTTATGGGGCGCAATTTTTGGTTTTTCTGCCTTACCTAAAACACTGACAAATTCGTTGTTTCAAGAAAAATATTTAGAAAAAACTAAGATTTTTTATCAAGATGTGCAGAAAAAATTGCATAATGCCATTTCAGATGAATCATTAAATATTGAGCCTGTTGTAATTAAACACCAACCAATATTTGAAGATAAACCTAACCACAAAAGAATAAATGAAAATTATAAAGCAAAACCAAAACAAAAGACAATACCCTCACATGATACAGAAAAAATATTTAAGTGCCCTCAATGTGGTGCAGATATGGTCTTACGTAAACATCATTATGGTGATTTTTTTGGTTGCACGGAATATTATAAAACAAAGTGTTTGGGCAAAAGAGACCTTAAAGGTAATGAGTTAGACGATAAATTTAAAGTAGTTACAAATGACATAACTAAAGACACAACAATTAATCTTTCAAAATTAATACTTGAATACGTAGCACAAAATGGACACTGCAAAATATCTGAATTAATCGACTGGATAAAAGAACAAAATTCATCATTTTCGTATGGAGTTGCTAAAACAGAAAACTATATTAAGAATAATTTGAAAGCGGAATTAGAATTGAAGAAAATGGGTAGAGCATCTGGAGTAAAAAAAAGAGAAAAAGGAATGTTTGGTTAAAATACGGAACTGTGAAAAAATGCAGATTAAGCGACTTAACAATAATATTCTTGCTTTTTATGGCAGAATATTGAATTGAGTAAATTGATTTAAATAGTCGTACTCGTACTCAGCGAAGCGGTACTCGTTATCGTACTCGAAAAATTCGCCTTAGAAAAAAGCCGAGTACGAGGACGATTACGAGAACGAGAACGTTTTTTTTCTGAATTTCTTTTTGGTTCTGGCTTTGCCAGCTTAGGTATTATTAAAACCGATACTACAACTGTAATGCAAATTAAAAGGGTAAGACTGAAATACTTTAGATAAAACCATGAGACTTTGGAACTCATCCCTGTCTTTTAGGTAGAACAATTGCATCAACCAGCCGCCAAAAAGCGTCGGTTTTTATTGGAGTTACGGTGTGTTTTTAAAATTAATTTTGTAAATGTCACGGAGCTTTCGGCACGTTTTTGGCGCAGGTTATGCTTGGCGTTATATCACGGAAGAAGGCATCCAGAAAATTGCCGATACATTTAAGAACCGGAAAGAAGAAGATAAATTTTCGAAAATCGTAGACATACAGGAAATTGTTAAAAACGATTACAATATTTCACCCTCGCGCTACATCCAGACTCATAACGCCGAAACTTACCGGCCCATCGGAGAGATTGTGGAAGAATTAATGGAACTGGTAAAGGATGCCATAGTAATTGATGACGAACTGAAAAGTATTCTGGTTAAGCCGGGGTTTTAAAACAGAAACGCCCCCGGTTTCCCGGAGGCGTCAAACTAATGATGCTATCATTAGCGCTGTAAAATTGTACTCGGAATATAAGACTAATATCTTAACAATGTCAAAAAAAAAGGTTTCCATGGAACGCATCATTGTTTACATCGATGGATTTAATTTTTACTTCACGCATTGCCCTGCCGCCGGATAAACAAAAAAGACAGGCCACATTTATTGAAGCCCTGGAAACGCTTAACCAGTTCGAAATATTTTATGGAACTTATCTTGAAAATAAAATCGAGTGTAAAAGGTGCGGCAACATTTTTCCAAAAGCCAATGAAAAAATGACCGACGTGAATATTGCCGTGGAAATGCTCACCGACGCTTTTCAGGATAGATACGACAAAGCCATTCTTATTTCGGCGGACAGCGACTTATCCGCCCCGGTCCGGAAAGTGGAAAAACTTTTTCCCGAAAAAGAAATAATTGTGGCTTTCCCGCCGGCCCGCTTTTCTTATCATCTGTCAAAGCTGGCGGATTTTAATTTTGTGATAGGTCGTAAAAAAATTGCCGACTGTGTGTTCCCTGATGAAGTTAAGAAAAAAGATGGCTTTATTTTAAAAAGGCCGGAACGCTGGAAATAATTAGGATTAAAAATAAATGAATGGATTTAAAGAAACGGAAATTGGATTGATTCCTGAAGATTGGAATGTAACTTCACCAAATGAAATTGTAGATGTAAAAGGTGGCAAGCGTTTACCAAGGGGTGAAAAGTTTTTAGATGCAGAAACAGAATACCCATACCTCAGAGTTACAGATTTTAAAAACTTTTCAATTCACCATTCAAAATTCATCAAATCTCTTACTCTGGTTTTTCCCATTCACAATTCATAATTCACCATTCACCATTCACCATTCAAAATTCACCATTCAAAATCGCCATTCATAATTCACTATTTGGTTTTTTCTCCGCGTAAAGTTTCCACCAGGGGACGCCCGGTTTTTCATGGTGCTCAAGATGATAGCCGAAAAAATAGCATGAAAGCATAGCGGCAAAATGATTTTTCTTCAGAGTCCTGGCCCTGTGAATTCCCATTTCGGGAGTATGAGGTTTCCTGTGGGGGCGGTAAGTGCCGAAATAAAAAAGCTGGAAAGAACCGAGAAGCGCCGGTATAATCCAATAGAACCAGAGTTTAATCTCAGGCGCCCGGATATTCAGGATATTATAAGCCGCTCCCATAAATATAATCTGCCATATAGTGGCGTACCGAAACATAAAACATCCCCACCATACGAGGAAATTCTGCGATTTCACACAATAATCAGGATCTTTTTCCGTTCCCGGGTACATGTGATGAGCGAAGTGGTTTTTCTTTAACTTCTTATATGAAAGGCCTGCAAAAAGAAGTGACGCGGCTGTTCCCACTATTCTGTTCACCATTTTAGAGGGAGAAACAGTTCCATGCATAGCGTCATGAGCGGTAATAAATAAGCCGGTATAAAGATATGCCTGCAGAAGAATGTGCGGCGCGCCCGCAAATGATATCGGGTCGGGCGACCATGGGGAAAGCAGGTAAACCAGATGCCCCAGCCAGAATAACACAACAATAAAAGCGATCAGCATACCCATATCATAACCCGGCGCTTAATATTAAAAAAAAGATAAACTGAATTCCAACATAATATACCGGCACAAATGAATTGACCTTAACCTTAAAAATCCTGAACAACAAAGCCGCTATCAGCGCCGTAAAATACCACGCCGCGTAATTCTGAAAAGGTATATCCCCCCCGAGCCAGCTCCAGTAAGCCAGCTTAACAGCCACCGGCTCCATAAAATAATCAAACACAACCGCCAGCGCCGCCGAAAAGATCACCAGTAGTGAAGTTTTATAAAATAACTTTTCCGAAAGTATTATCAGTCCTGTCAAAACAAAAACCCAGTTAAGACCGATAATCAGGGGTGTGCCGAATATCCCCGGCCCGAGAACCTCCCCATAAGAATATTCGCCGAATATCATTCCGGTATTAACTCCTGCAGCCTCAATAATAAAAGTAACAACATAAGTAGCAAAAAACCACAGGATGAAGTTTGGAGAATCGGATTTGATAACAGAATAAAATACCACACCGCCGCAGATGAGCAGTGTCCAGGGAGTAAGACCTGTCATCAGAGGCTTTAAACTGCTTATCAGATGTCCGGCAATTCCCACAGAAAATATTATAGCCAGGAATAACACCGCGAGGGTGTCTTTATTTTTCAGGAAATTTTTCTTCCCTTCCATATAGTCTTTTTTAATAATGTAACATAAACAGAATAAAAACCGGTCACAGCGAGAATCAGCATCTGAAGCGGATGAAGAAGCAGGTTAAGCAGAATATTCTGCCTGCTGATTATTGAGATCATCACCCGCGTGACCGCAATTAATATAATATGCGCCAGATAAATAAAGTTCTGAAAAATTAAGATTACCGGTGACAAAAAAATGAACAAAGAAAAAAATATAAATAGAATAAAAAGGTAAGAGGGGGCGTTAAACCCGGGGAAGAAATTTTTCGAAAAGCCCCTGATTGATGATACAAAACCATTATACATTTTGCAGTTAACCGCGTCTCCCCCGAGAAGTGTTATAACTTTATCCCCCCTTTTTTTTACCAGCCGGGCGAGCTCCATATCCTCAACCACCTTATCCTTTACCACCCGGTGCCCTCCGAAATCAGAATAATAATTCCGCCTGAACATAATAAACTGGCCATTTGCGGCTGAAAAAGCAGGATTGCCCGACTTATATACAGCCCGCAGCGATAAGAATGTAAGAAGAAACCAGTTCATTAAAGGAACAACCAGGTACTCCCCCAATGTCCCGAATTTTTGCGAAGGAAATACAGACAACATCTCAGCTTTTTTATGCGTAATTTCATAAAGAGCCGATCCAATAGCGTTTTCGGCAAGTGTCACATCCGCGTCAAGGAACAAAATATAATCGCCGGCGGCGTTTTCCGCGAGCTGACCGCACGCGTGATTTTTCCCCAGCCATCCTTCCGGAAGCGCTTTGCCGCTAAGAAGTTTCACCCGCCTGTCCTTTTTGGCATATCCCTTAACAATCCACGCCGTATCATCCATTGAATAATCATCGAGAACAATAATTTCAAGATTCCGGTAATTCTGTTTTACCACATGCCGCAGACATCTGCCGATGTTATTCTCTTCATCCCGCGCGGGAATCAGTACCGAAACCAATGGATACCCATCCGCGCTCCCTTGTCTCTTTCCAATTACCGGCGCTCCGAAAAAATTCTTCAGCACAATTACAAAAAGAACAACCAGCGAAATTCCGGTAAAAAGGGGAATGATCATATCAGACAAGTTCATTTTTCAGGCCTCCGGTAATATTGCTGTCGGCGGATAGTTCTCTGAGCTTTTTTATATTATCCGCGAATTTCATCCTGAATATATCAAAATCCTTCGATATTTCATCACGGGTAACCGGCTCGCCCCATCTGCATAAAACCACAGGCAGTTTATTATTATACCATTCTATCCTGAAGGCCGCCGGTAAAAATTTTACATCATCAGGCCCCTCCCCTGTCAGCAGTTTTATTCCCGGCTTAATATCCGGCGGAATTTTATCAATCGGCTCAATTTCTCCCTGCGGATAAATGACAGCGTAATTCTCCCGGTTTTTAATCACCTCCCTGGTGTATCTGAATGATTCAGCGATTGAGGCCCTGCTTTCCTGCCTGATGGAATAAGCCCCGAGTTTGCTGAAAAAAGGATATTTTTTTAACTCCCGTTCGAGCATCATCAGATGTATTTTCCTTTTGATATACTTCTTATCGATAAGGTCCATAAAAAAACCATCCCACCAGCTTATATGATTCGGAGTAATAACGAGCGGATCATTATCATTTATCACCGGAAACTCATTAACAACATAAAACCCGCCGAAGTGTTTTTTCAGCTCCCTTCTGATATATATGGCGAATACCTTTTCCGCCCAGTATTTATGCCCGGCTTTAATCATAATTCATGTTTTATGGCAAGCTCAGCCGCGTGTCTGCCCGAAAGAAGCGCGAGAGGAATTCCGCCTCCCGGATGGGCGCTTCCGCCGCAGAAATATAATTGTTTTAATGATGATGATTTATTCTTCTGCCGCAAAAATGCCGCGTTACGGTTATTTGAGGAGATGCCGTAAAGGCTGCCCCTGTAGCTTCCGGTGATATCCTGAATATCTCCCGGTGTTAAGATTTTTTCTGTTTCAATATACTTTTCAGCCTTTATACCGGTCATATCCTTAATTTTTGTCAGAATATTTCCCCTGATAGCGTCTATATCCGGGTCGCATGATTCCCCCGTAAGATAAGGAGCGTTAATCATAACAAACCAGTTTTCTTTTCCTTCGGGAGCATCCTTTTTATTAAACTTCGATGAAATGTAAATATATACCGTGGGGTCATAATAATATAATTTTTTCTTAAAAAGATATTCAAATTCCTCCCGGTAATTCGCGGCGAATAAAATATTATGTGTTTCCAGCTCCGGCGAAAGATGATTCATTCCCCAGTAAAAAACCAGCGCTGAAGATGAAGGCTCCTGCCTGATATATTTTTTTGCCTCCCTGAAATATTCCGGCCCCGCCATCTCAAATGTATAATGAACATCAGCGTTCGAAACTATAAAATCATAGTAGCGCTCCTCCCCGTTTATTACCACTCCTTCAGCTTTTTTACCATCATTGATAATCTGATCAACAGGTGATTTATAATTTATTTTCACTCCCGAAACGCGGGCAAGTTTTTCCAGGCTGCGGGGAATGGAATGAATTCCGTCAAGAGCGACATACCCCCCGAGGTTATATTCCACATGCTGAATAATATTGAGTGTCGCCGGCGCCTGAAAAGGATCGGAACCGTTATAAGTGGCGTAACGGTCGAAAAGCTGAATGATTTTTTCATCATGGAAAAAACTGCTGTTCGCTTTATGCATCGTCCTGAATGGATCAATATCCTTCAGGTTAAATAAAGTTTTGATGGAATCCCTGTTAAGGAAATGTTTTATTTCCCTGAAATTGCTGAAAAGGAATAAACGGTAGGTAAGTTCATATATTCTTCGCGAATAACTGAGATAATTCTTTAATGATTCCCCCTTCTCAGCGCTTTTCTGTTCAATCTCTCCGGCAAACTTTTCAATATCTGAATAAGCGTTTATGATTGTATTATCGGGGTAAAAATATCTGCACAGGGTATCAAGAGGTTTTATTTCAGGCATCAGGTCACGAGCGTTATAACGGTCAAAAATGTCGCGGAGTATAAAGGGCATTGTCAATAATGAGGGGCCTGTATCAAACCGGTAGCCATTAATATTCAATTCACCCGCTTTACCTCCGGGTGAATCCCCCTTTTCGAAAAGATCGACTTCAACATCATTTCCGGCAAGATGAATCGCTGCCGAAAGTCCTCCCAGCCCCGCTCCTATGACTGCTGCTTTTTTCCTTTTTTCCATTTTGTTTTAACCTGCTCAAATACTCCCAGGAAAAATGATATAAGGGAGAAAGAATAAAAAAAGTCTTCTACCGGTATTGTTGTGATTCTTAAACCGGAAATTGCCTGATCAGAATAGGTAATGACAGGTAAGGAAGTTAAAAAATAATTCACTAAAAAAAAGGGAATAAAGTTAAAAATTATAAAATACCAGTATATTCTTCCCGATATCATTCTTCTGAAAAAAATGGGGGCGGCTGAAAAAAAAAGCCCGGCAGAAAACAATGCTTTCATTGTATAGGCTTTATGGAGAAACAGAAATGATATCAAAATCAGCAGCAGTCCGGATACTGAAATCATTTTATAATTTATCTTTATCTCCCTGTTTGCCAGGTAATATTTAGCGGTCTCATAAACAAAGATACTCGCGTAGGGCACAGTAACGAAAAACAGAATTTCTTCGAGAGGCAATCCGAAAAGATTTATCCCCAACAGATAGTCAGGATTAAAACCCCATTCACCTGCCGAAGCCGCGAAAATATCCCAGGTAATATATATGCCGCCAACAATAAAAAAAGATATTAGGAATGGAACTACATAACGGATAAAACGTATTTTATTTTCGAAAGAAAAAAGGAGGGGGATAACTAAAACCAGTGTATTTATAAGAAGATATTCACTCATCTATTTTTGCCATTTTTAAATCCGAGGCAAGAACCGTATATTCCTCCTCATTAAGTCTGCCGCTTTCAAGCATAAAGTTGACAATTCCCCTGTGAAGTTCGGTGTAATCAGCCCCTTCACCTTCTGCCAGCAGCCTGACCAGTATTTTTACATCCTCCCTTTTCTCCTCATTAAAGCCGAGAAAATCGGGGACAAAATGCAGCACCGAAAAACGCATAAATCTAATCTCAAGCGATTCGGGCGCCCTGCTGACCGCCCTGGCAAATATTTCCATCGATTTATTAAGATAACCAAGCTTGCTGAAAGGCCAGAAAGCGTGTTTTGATTTTAATGCTTCTACTCCCCCGAGGTAGGCAATTATCTCGGGACTATAGGATGATGTGTCAGCGCCAAATTCTGCTCTGATCACTCCGGCCAGTTCGGCTATATAACTTTCATCTTCAACACCCTGATAATAAAGCTGTCGTATTTCCTCCATTAAGTCGGGCGCTATATTTTCACTGTCTGTCCCGGCAGATACAAATCCCGCAAAGACTAATATTAAAATAATTATTCTGGTCATGTTACCTTAACTTCTTTTACAACTTTTATATCCCATAACGATTTCAGGAAAAGCAAAAGTTTCTTTGGATTTGAGATTCTTACCCTCCCGGTCATTAATCTTTTGATGTCGAGAGATTCAATTTTTTTAAAAAGAAAATAGAAATATAAATAAGCGGTATAAACCCCTGTTTGAACCCCCGCCGGAAGCTGCCTGATACCTTTTAGCGCTTCATGAAACTCATGCCTGATAGATTCTTCAAGCTTCTTTTTATTTTCATCGGTTATTTCACCGGTATCATGAACATCGGGAAGGTAAATTCTGCCCCTTTCCTGAAGATCACTTTTAATATCCCTGAGAAAATTTACCTTCTGAAATGCCGAACCGAGCATTTTTGCCGGAAATTTCAGCTTGTCATACATTCCCTGATCACCTTTGCAGAAAACCTTCAGGCACATCAGTCCCACCGCTTCGGCTGAACCATATACATATTCATCATAACTCATCGAACTATGCGACTTTTCATCGAGGTCTTTCTCCATACTTTTCAGGAATGAATCTACCAGCTCCCATTCAATATTATATTCTCTCACAACTTTCTGAAACGCGAAGAGCACCGGGTTTGTTGATATTCCGGTTTCAAGCGCTTCGATTGTATCCTGCCGGAATTTGTTCATCAGTTCACTCTGGTCATAATCAAAAAATGTATCAACAATTTCATCAGCAATTCTTACGAATCCGTAAATGGAATATATCGGCTCCCTGTATTCAGGGGAAAAAGCTCTGATACCCATACTGAATGATGTACTGTAGGCACTGGTCAGCGACCGGCTCATTTTAACAGATACATCTTTATATAATTGCATGCTCATTTTCAATCCTTTCTGTTACAAGTTTCGAACTAATTATAACCATTGGCAATCCTGTTCCCGGGGTAGTTGACGCACCCACGTAATAGAGATTATTAAAATGTTCATCCTTATTTGATGGTCTGAACGCGCCCACCTGGTTTATATCATGTGCCAGTCCCAGACCTGAGCCCCGGTAAAGATTTAATGTGTTCTGCCAGTCAACGGGTGAGAGAATTTTTTTAACAACTATATTCTCCCTGATATTTGAGTTGGTTCTTTTTGAAAGATCATCGATTATATTATCTGCCAGTTCCTCACTGTCATCCCAGTTTTTCTTGTAACGCAGATCGGGAACTGGGCATAAAATAAAGAGGTTTTCAGACCCTTCGGGGGCGGTGGAAGGATCAAACTTCGAGAGGACATTCACATAATAATATGGCTTTTCCGGACTCACAGTTGAGGTAAATATCTTATCGGCATAACCGCGGAAATTGCTTCCGAGGAAATAATTGTGATGCATAAGTTTATCTATCTTTCCTTTCACACCGAGGTAAACTGTGAAAGGAGCGAGTGTCCAGTGCATTTTATCAAGTTTTTCTTCCGAATACTTTTCCCTGCCCAGAATTTTACCCCGGAATGACGCCGCGTCGGAATTTGAAATAAATAAGTCAGCCTTCCATTTGCGGCCATGATTATCAATTATTTCATTTACCCCGCCATTCGAATTCCCAATACCGACAACCTCTGTGTTATATTCAATTTTTATATTCATCTCATCAAGGATTTTCAGGATTTCCTCAACAAGGCTGTACATCCCTCCCTTAATCCTCCAGTAGCCATTATGTTTCATCTCGGTGTAATTCAGCAGCGAATATATAGCCGGAGTCTGAAATGGTGTGGCGCCGAGGAAAAAAGCGACAAGAGAAAAAATGATTCTGACCTCATCCGAACTGAAAGTTTTTTCAACTTCTCCCCATATTGTCCTGAAAAGATAAGGGAGATGTTTCTTGGGAACGCGGCTCAGTTTCAGTATATATGATAGTTTGCTGCCAAAATTTGACTTAACAACTTTATCCTCGGTATCATGGAAAAACTCTCCTCCGCGGGCAAGATATTTTTCTGCCTTATTCTCCAGATCAGGCTCAATATCCTTAAACTCTTCCGCCAGTTTTTTAAGGTCTTTATATATAAGGCGCGGCTTATCCTTCCCCTCAAAAAACACCTGGTAAAGGGGATCCAGCTCCTCCATCTCAACAGGATTTTTTCGGCCAATACTTCTGAAAAGTTCATCCAGTTCGTAGGTCATACTCATAAAGGAAGGCCCCATATCAAAACGGAAACCATCCATCTCAATTTTATTGAGTCTGCCGCCGGCGGTTGAATGTTTTTCCAGAATGGTAACGTCGTAACCTTTGTGTCCCAGTCTGAGCGCGGCGCTCAATCCTCCCAATCCCGAACCGATAATTATTGCTTTTTTCATTTAATTTCTCACTTTTTTTCTAAAACCTCAGATTTTTTTTTCTGGTTCCATTTCAAAAAAAATCTTAATCATATACCGGCGCAGGCAGAAGTGAAGAGTTGTTAGTGGAGAGTGACGAGTTGTTTAATTGTCATTAGAAAATGAGTACGGTTTTTATATAGTGTTATGGTTTCCTGTTTATCTCTGTAATGCCAGTTAGACGGTCGCTATCGAGCCCGTTTGGATAATGCGATAAGGTCAAATTTTGATTGTTGGTCACCTCTGCTGCGAAGGAACCCATTTTGGCAACAGCAATAATGGAAATAATAACCTCTCGAAAACTCTTCAATAATGGAGGGTCGATATCCCCTGTTAAGGGAAAGATGGGAGAGGTTTGATCTACCTTGAGTTGAAACTAATCTTGAGAGAAAACTGGTTATTCGCTTAAAAATAACGGGGTATTCTCTCAAAAATATTTTTGTTGCCTGGAAGCTTAAAAAATCAAAAATAAGTTTTCATTACCTTCCTTTCACCCCTAAGCTGAACCAGCCGGAAACAAAAAGGAATAACAAAAGAGATGATCATAATAATAATCTGACAAGCCGGATAAAAACAGGCCGTCAAACTGGAAGTTAAAACTTTTTCTCTGCGGGCTTTGCGTTTTCTTTTCCTTTGCGCTCTTTGCGTGGAACTCGCTCCTGGAATAATTAAATATAATCATTAAGGTTTATTAAGCTTTGTGTGGGATTTTACGCCCTCTTTCCCATCGAAAACTGTAGCAAACCGAATTCTTTAAATTATTAATTGTTCATTATCAATTATTAATGCAATTTCGCCTTCCTGCGTAGAATTTAATTTCTGATGGAATAAACGGCTCCTAACCCCACTTCCGCGCGAGGTGCCTTAAGTATTTAAAATACAACAACTTAAATTTTGAGGCACTACACAAATCGTCTCACTTTTTTATTATGCGATGATTTTAGTATTTGGTAGGTTTTTGTAATCTATTGATAGCAAGTCGTAGATTTTAGTATGTACATCTTCCGGTATACCAGGTTTTCGCAGGTGGATTACTGCTCCTTTTGTCGTAGGCAGTATTATGGTGGAGTACGTATGGGTGGATACTACTCTTTTTATCGTATCCCAGCATCTGTAAAATCCTTTCATGCGCAGAGTATATTCAATAGAATGAAGCAGGTGGTAAGCAAGTATGGTTATGAAAATATGACCGTCAACCCTTTTTTCTTTTTGATGATAGTTTGGTCTTAATCCAAGATCACTTTTAAGGTTTCTAAATGCTTTTTCAACCAGCGTCAGCATCATATATGTATTCCAGATCTGATCATCAGTCAGATCCTTTCTATTTGTCTTGAGCAGGTAATTTCCCTCTAACTGTATTCTTTTTTCTATTTTTTCATCCAGTGGTTCCCATTCAAGACGAGGCCTTTCTATTTTGGCAGTTATATTCCCATATTTTTCTGTCAGTCTCTTAAGTTCCTTTTCCACCTTTATATAGCTTATCGCAAATGAATCTGATTTTTCCTTCAGTTTTTTCAGTGAATTTGATTTTCTGCGATCAGTAGTATCATTTTCGTATTGAAAAGTAAATGGAATGTATTCTATTTCATAAAATTGCGCTGCTTTTGAATGTTTTTCTTTTATTCTTCCTATTGCTCTTTCAACTGCCGCCGGATCGTTCTTTTTCCCCTCATTGACCAGCTTCTCCAGTTTTTGCATCGCATCTTCTAATTTCTCTTCCGCCTGATTTCTCATTGATTCTTCTTTTGCCCGTCTTCCCTTGCTTTTGCATAGAAGATAGACAATATCTTCTTCCTGCTTAAGTGATATTTCCACCTCATTTTTTGTTTTTTCTTTCCGTAATTTCCGGAATTCTCTATTACTAAAATCCTCTGCCAGTAATGACTCTTCTGATGATCGGGTAGCTACTATATATTTAAGCTGCTTTGATTCTATCAGTTCCAGGTTATCTTTACTTGCCACACCTCTGTCAAAGATGATTGTCGGCATTTCCTTTTCAAGCATTTCTTCTTCGAGTTTTTCCAGAATTATTTCCAGAGATCCCGTATCGCTCATTTTACCGTTGAATGTTAAATGCTTTCTTACAAATCCCTCCCGATCCAGTACAAGCGCTACAACTACCTGTGGACAATCATTCCTTTTTTCTTTCTGATTTCCCTTGTACTCCGCCTTTGGATTTCCTTTGCATCCCCCTTCGAAATATGTATTGGTCAGATCATATAAATATACCGCATTATCCAAACCAAATAATGTTGATGCTTTTTTATATAGTCCTTCCTCAATTCTTTTATGGCTTTTCAACAGTTTATCTGATATTCTGTAAAATCTGTCCGAAGAATATTCCTCGGCGTTTCTCTCTATGATATCTGCCGATGCTGTAGTTCTTATCCACAATGGTATCGCATTTTCACTACTTCCTGCTATCAGACGATTTAGTATTGTTATCTCCGCATTGTTCTGTTCGGCCTGACTAAAGCCACAGGAAGATAATACCTCGGGGAAACCGGTTCTTTTCCAAAACGTGTCTCCTATTAGCAATGGGCCAAGTATTCTGTCCAGACCATGCTCGACGCCATCAACAAATACTTCCGCTACTTGATAATCCTGGTTTGTTTGTTGTAATGGAGCTGCCTGTTTTCTTTGCGAATTCCACTTTCCGTCTGTCTGGATTTTTTTTATAATCTTTTCTGCATATTCTACAACCTCCCCGGAAAAGAAAAGGGAGGTCTGACCAAGTAATTTTTGTTCTACTGCTTCGGCGACTTCTTTTCTGAGGTTATCAGGAAGGGGAAAGTTGGTTCCAAGAGAGATAATTATTTTTTGTCGTACTTTATTATTTTCCCGTGTGTTTTCTACGAGTTGGAGAACAGGTTTATTGGAATGTGGTGATTTCTTTTTTCTGAAAAACATGAACCTTACCTGGTTAAAATGCTATAGTTAATATAGGGAATAATTGCGATAATGTCAAATAAAACGCTACAAACACAGCCCCTTATACAGGCACTACATTCGCACTCTAAAATCATAACTTATTGTAATTAAACATGTTATGATTTTACCAAATTACAGGCATTTGTTAACTCATTGTTTTATAATGAGTTACAGTAATGCATTTTTCTGTACTTTTTTTATCGCGCGGAACCGAGGCTAACGGAGTCACTTATGATTATTCCGTAAGGAGTTAAATTCTACGCAAAATGGCAAAATTTTATTTGACCATCAATTTATCTGGGAATTCTGTCTGCCTGTTCGCCGCGGAGAATCCCTGGCGGGACTTAAAATTTCCTCCCCTACATTGTCTCCCCCACAATGAATTGCGGGGCTATTATCTGAAAGCCTGTCCGACGCGGCGGATCCCTGACGGGACTTTTTGGGAATTTTGAAATTATCTTAAAGAAAAATTGCTGGTTCTTATCTCTTCACTCTCCACTAACTACTTTTTACTTCTGGCTTGCCAGTCTATGATTTTGATGATTTCTTTCACAATTCCTTTCAGTTCCGGCCTGATCAGCTCAGTAATTGTCAAACGAAATCTAATTTCAGAACATATTATAAAGATGCATTTTTTTATAAAGCAGCGCTCTTGAAATGCCAAGATTTTTAGCCGCTTTGGACCTGTTATTATTTGCCCTCACAAGCGCGGCGCTTATGGCCGATCGCTCTGTCTGTTCGATCAGCTTTGCGAGATCACAATCTTCCCTGATGCAATAATCTGACCGGAATTCCTGGTATCCCCGAATTATTGTTCTTAGCTGCTCTTCCCCCACCCCGTCCCTGTTGACAATAGCCATGGCTCTTTCAAGAATATTTTTCAGCTCCCGTATATTGCCGGGCCACTCATATTTTTCGAGGAACCGGAAAGCTGAATAGTCAAGAGATTTGTGGTATACTCCATGTTTTTTCTGAAGGTCTTCCCATATCCTTTTAATTATTACCGGTATATCCAGGATCCTTTCCCTGAGGGGAGGAATAGTAATAGGGATAACATTAAGACGATAATAAAGATCGCGCCGGAACCTTTTTTCTTCGATAAGTTTTTCAAGATTCTGATTAGTAGCGGCAATAATCCTTACATCAATTTTTGTGGTTTTTTCGCCCCCGAGCCTCTCAATCTCTCTCTCCTGAATTACCCTCAGAAGCCTTGATTGAGTATTCATCGGCATATCCCCGATTTCATCGAGGAAAATGGTGCCACCCTCGGCGAGTTCAAATTTACCCCTTTTTCCTCCTTTCCTGGCCCCGGTAAAAGCTCCCTCTTCATAGCCGAAGAGTTCCGATTCGAAAAGACTTTCCTGAATAGCCGAACAGTTCATCCTTATAAATGGAGCTTTATTTCTCTTGCTCAGATTATGGATGCTGTGAGCGTATACCTCTTTTCCCACACCGCTTTCCCCAAGCAGTAAAACTGTCGAATCGGAAGCCGCGGCCCGGAACGCGACCTCTTTCGACTTCCGGCTTATTTCCGAAACAGCGATTATATCATCCGCGCTATAGTTCGTATCGGTATGCTTCTGCTGTTTGATCGTCGCGTTCTGAAGTTCACGTTCCAGTTTCTCAACTTTCCGATTTAATTTTTTCAGCTCTTCGGTATATTCGAATCTTATTACTCCTATCGCGCCGATGCTGTTGTTGTGATTGTCAATTATCGGTATCCGGGATACGACAAATTCATGCCCGTGTATGAATTGAATATCATCTCTTTCCGCAATGCCGGTTCTTGCCACAATGTGAAGCCGTGTATTATCTATTACTTCCGTAACATGTTTGCCTATTACTTCATCCGGTTTTACGTTATGTATCTTTCCGTAACTCTCATTAACATAGATCAGGAACCCATCCTTGTCAACAATTTGAAGTCCTTTTAATGACAAGTCGAGCACCTTTTTCAGCATGAGGCTGTTTTCGGCAAGGTTGTTTATATTTTTATAACATTCTTCCATAACATACGCTGAAAAAATCCTTAATCATTTTTACAGGACGAATTTATATTATTTCCCGAATAAAAACAAAACAAACCACAGTTTGACAATATAAGGGGGCTAGATTTTCCCCAGGCAAAGCTGAGGAAAATCCCCCGAAGGGGGTTAAACCTAATAGCCACGGGGAATTCCCCGTGGGGGCGGTTAGTACAATATTGAAATTCTGGCTCAGCCGGTTTATGGATTTAGAATCGCAGCCTTAATATCGGCAACATGTTATTATCGGGCTTTTTGACAAATTTTGCTCCTTAGATTATCCTCAACATGTTGGCGTTAGTGTGGTGATAAGAGCCTATTAACATCAGCAGGCGAGCCGAAATCCGCGACTATACGGCGTTTGCTATATTGGTGTATTAATTTGTGACAGTGTCACGAATGCAGACAACTAATAATTTCCTGATAAAAGACTGCAAAAGTTTACCGGAAAAGGAGGAAACATCCCTGCTAAACTTAACAAATTGGTAAACTGCATAAAAAACGGAGCATTATTCAGGGTGTCACGAATGCAGACACATCAAAAATAGCTGCCGCGTGAAGCAATTAAAAGTTTCGTTTTCAGGCTAAATTCCAAATAAATGTGTTGTGTGTCCAACATGGCATGATATATGGCATCACTGCTGTGGAAGCAAATTTCTAACAACTATTTTCTAAATATAAACTCGAAGGAGAATTTCCATGGCAAAGAAACTCAAAGAGGTTCTGGAAGATGCCGGTATTTCGATGGACCTGCAGTCCGGAGGAAAGGCGCCTGAAAACCTGACCGACCGCGAAGTTATAAGGGAACCACATCCCAGGGTGCAAAAATTAAAAGATATTTTCATGGACACCCTGTCATCAGCAAATAATGAATTCACCTACTGGTATACCAGGGAATATATGATGCATGACAGTGAGATTCCTGTTGTCCGCAGGGCAATGGCGCTGAAGACTGCTTTCGCCCATCTGACCCCGGTAATTTATCCCGGTGAACTCCTCGTAATGCATAAAGCCTCCTATTTCAGGGGTTCATTCCCGATGCCCTGGCTCTCGGAAGGTTTTTATATGGCTCATGAAGATGAATTTTACCAGGAAGCGCTGAAAAGAGGCTCCGCTTCAGTTGATGAACATTCAAAATTCGGACAGGGCGGGGGAAACGTAACAAAAAGTTTCGGCAAAGTGGTCTCAATAGCCGGAAAATTCGGAATGCGGCAGGAAGAAATTCCCGCTCTGCTCAAACTTGCCAAAATGTGGTATGGCAAATCGGTCGACGATCTTGGCAACAAATATGAGAAGATGGTTCCCGAATATAAAGTTAAAGAGCAGGTAATGAGAAGTATTATCTGCATGTTCGATTCCGGATTCACACTTCCACAGGGAAGAGAAGTCATCAATTATTATTATCCCCTCGAATATGGATTTGACGGAATAATTAAAATTGCCCGCGAAATGAAAGACGCCGCCGCGGGAAAAGCCGATGGCGACGGGATGGTTGGAATGAACCGCCTTTATAATTACGAAGCTGTTATCCTGGTTATCGAAGGAATTCAGAAATGGATTAACAATTACGCTGTTGAAGCGCGCAGGCTGGCAGGTATTACAAAAGATAAAAAATTGAAAACCGACTATGAAAGCATAGCTGATACTCTCGAATGGATTGAACACAATCCGCCGCGGACATTCAGGGAAGCTTTCCAGATGATCGAAACCATCCATATTGCAGTTCTGAACGAAGACGCCATATCAGGAATGTCGCCCGGTAGGATCGGACAGGTTCTTTATCCATATTTCGAACAGGATATCGAAGCCGGAAGAATTACCGAGGATGAAGCTCTCGAACTTCTTGAGCTTGACAGAGTAGTAAAAACATCAATCGACTGCTTCGCTTCAACCGGCGTTGTTGGCGGTGTTCTTTCAGGAAACACTTTTAATACAGTATCTATCGGCGGTCTTGACAAATACGGACAGTCGGCAGTCAACAGGCTTGAATATCTTATCCTCGAAGCAGCCGCAAACAACGCTATGCCTCAATCGACCATAGCGCTGCTTTATGATGAAAAACTGCCTGAAGATTTTCTGATGCTGGCAATGGAAGTTATTAAAACCGGCACAGGATATCCCGCTTTTATGAGAGCTGCCGGAGCTCATGAGTTCCTGCTCGATCAGTATTTCGAAGAAGGAATGACTATTGAAGACGCCAGAGCATGGGCAATTGGCGGCTGCCTGGAAACCTCGGCCGGCACCTGGAAACCTTTGCATCTTAACGGCAAAGAATACTGGATTCCAGGTGGAGCCGGTCAGCCAACCAGCGTGGGAGTGCATTTTATCTCGATGCCAAAAGTCCTTGAGCTTGTACTCTTTAACGGGGTCGATCCCCGGACAGGTGAAAAAGTTTACGAACCTCATAACAGCAAACTTGAAACCTATGACCAGGTATGGGACGAATACAAAAAATACTGGCAGAAAACATGCGAAGTCCTCGCCCTTACAAATAATATCCAGCATGATGTCTGGAGAAAAAATAACATGGCTGTATTCAATTCCATGCTCAAACCTGACTGCCTGGACAAAGGACATCTGATAAATGAACTCGGTTACAGGTACAATGCAACCTTCAATATTGAAAGCGCCGGTACTATTAACCTGGTAAATTCACTTGCCGCTCTCAAGAAAATTGTCTTTGAAGAAAAAGAAGTTTCTCTCGAAGAGTTGAAGTCAGCGATAAAGGATAATTTCGGATTCAAGGACGCCAGAGAAGTCAACTCTTTCTCACTTGCCGATCAGGAAAGAAAAGAAGATAACAGCTCACAGAAATGGGAAAAACTGCACTTCAAACTTCTTCAGGCACCAAAATATGGCAATGATGATAAATATGCCGACAATATTCTGCTCGAATGGGAAAACTTTTTCTGCAGTGATTCACGTAATTATGAATCGCTATATGCCAGAAAGATGTATCCCTGCCAGATTTCGGTATCAACACATGGAGCTATGGGCTCGGCAACTCTCGCGACACCCGACGGAAGGTTATCGGGAACAACCTTTGCCGACGCTTCAATGTCAGCTTACCCGGGAACCGACAGAAACGGCCCCTTTGCTTTGCTGAACTCGGCCACAATCTGGGATCATACAAAATCGCAGAATTCGCAGTTGAATATTAAAATCCATCCGACCGCGATTAAAGGCACCGAAGGCTCGAAAAAGCTGCTCGATCTTACACGCGCTTATATGAGAAAAGGTGGATTCCATGTTCAGTATAATATTGTCGATTCAAAAATACTGAAGGACGCCCAGGAACATCCCGAAAATTACCGCGATCTTATGGTTCGTGTTGCCGGATTCACCCAGTACTGGGTTGAAATAGGCAAATCGGTTCAGGATGAACTTATTTCAAGAACAGAATATGAAGGAGTTTAATAAAATGGAAAAGTTATTATTCAGAGACACAAGAAATTATGTCCCCGTGGATGTAACCAAAGGTATCGACCATCTGACCGGAAAAATTGAGCTCGCCGATGATTACGCGCCTGAAGGATATGAGGTTATGCCAAAATGCAAATTCTGTAAAAATTTCAGTGAGGATGGCCGGCAGATGGGAATCTGTGAAGCATCCAAGAATGAACCGAAATTTTTTGCTTACCCCGATATGGTGGCAGTAACATGTCCGGGCTACAAACAAATCAATTAGCAGCTTGTTCAACGGGGAGGGACGCTGAAAAGTGTCCCTCTTTATTTTATTAACTTTTAAAATTGTAAAAAGGAAATATTATGGAAAACAGCAAAGCTAAAGGATATGGATGGTCGGTTGTTGCCGCGTCGTGGCTTGCGGTATTCTGTTTGTTTGGCTATCGCGCTACCTTTGCCATCCTTAAAGGCCCCATGAGCGCCGATCTTGGCTGGACCCAGGCTGAAGTTACTCTTGGTTATTCATTGATGATGGTTTTTTATGCTATTACCGCTTTTTTTGCGGGAATGATTCTCGATAAATGGGGCACAAAACCTGTTTATGCGATCGCTGCTATACTCGGGGCCCTCGGATTCTGGCTTACCAGTATGGTTCATTCACATCTGGCATATCTTTTCACATTCGGTTTTCTGGCTGGAATAGCTACAGGTATGCTCTGGGTTACATCAACTGTTTCGGTAAGAAAATGGTACGTTGGAAAATCATACGCGACAATGTGGGGAATCGCGTTCGCCGGAGCGCCTATGGCACAGTTTATTCTGGCCTACGTTACCAAAGGAGCGCTGGAAGATGGCGGCCCCGATTCATGGAGAAGCGCGATGATTCTCCTTTCGGTAATAATGTTTGTCGCTCTTGTTCTGGCAGTGGTTCTCTCTAAACGTTCTCCCGAATTTTATCAGATGGAGGCTTTTGGCGAGCTGCCGGCGGGCAAAGGTAAAAAAGCCGGAGCCGACTATAACTGGACGAACAGGGAAGCCTATTCAACCTATGCTATATGGGCGGCGATCCTGACCTTTTTAACCGCTATGATGGGAGAGTTCCTGATTTGGACTCAGGTGGTAAGCTACTGGACCTCGGACCTCGGCTGGACTCGTGATGACGCGGTTAATATTTACGCGATTATTGGTCTTATTGGCATCTTCAGTATGCCCATCATGGGAATTATTGCCGATAAAATTGTTCAGAAAGTGGGACACGAAGCAAAAGGAAGAAAAATAATGCTCATAATTGGTCCCCTTACCGGTATTATCGCCTGTATGTTTCTGCTGGCATCTGGCGCTTCAGTTACATGGGCCTATTTTGCCTGTGTCATTTTTGCTGTCTACTGGGCAATTGTTCCGGGCGGAGTTGTGGGATATACCGGCGCGATATACGGAAGGAAAACACTCGGTAAAATATGGGGTCTCGCAACCCTTATCGTAATGGGTATCGGACCCTTTTTAGGTTCATTCATAGGAGGCTGGTTAAAAGATTTATCCGGCACTTATACCTATTCAATTTATTATGCTTTGGGTTCCTTTGGTCTTTCAATTATTCTTGCGGTTACATTACCCCTGGCCGCGAAACCAAAGGAAAAATTTATTTACGATAATTTTGAAGCTACCGTAACTTCCAAATAGCAGTCCGATACTGTCCTCCGCAAAAGAGGACAGTATTTTATATTTTAAACCGTTGAACAAGAAACCGGAGTAAATATGTATACTTATGAGAAGAAAGACTTTACAGGAAAAATTGATACCGAATGTAAGGTCGATGAATTAAAGGGACTGATATTTGATATACAGGGACATTCAGTGCATGACGGACCCGGGACAAGAACAACAGTGTTTATGGCCGGTTGTCCGCTCGATTGTATCTGGTGCTGCAATCCGGAAGGTCTTTTCAGAAATCCTGTAATGATGTATAAAGAATCAAAATGCCGGCGCTGCGGAAAATGTATTGAAGCATGCCCCTATAATGCTATTACGGTGGTAAACGGGAAATTGAAACATGACAGAAAAATATGTGACGTATGCAAAACGTATGAATGTCTTGATGTCTGCTATTATGAGGGTATAAGCGCCAGTGGTAAATATTATTCCATTGAAGAATTAATGCAGATTCTTAAACGTGACAGGCAGTTCTGGGGAAGCAGGGGCGGAGTAACCCTGAGTGGCGGAGAACCTCTGATGCAGAAAGATTTCGTACTCGAACTGCTTCAAAAATGCAAAGAAGCCTATATTCATGTCACTGTTGAAACAACAAGTTCTCTTTCCACACCCTATTTTATGGAAGCCATGAACTATATCGACTGGGTTTTTACTGATATAAAACATATGAATTCGGAAAAACATAAGAAACTTACAGGGCGCGGCAATGAACTTATTCTGAAGAATATAAAAACTCTCGCCGAAAAAGAAGACTGGGATGGTTTTATTGTTCCCCGTATCCCTATTATTCCCGGTGTAAATGATTCAGAAAAAAATATCAGGGAAACGGCTCAGTTTGTCGCCGAAATCGGCCTTGAAGTAATTAATATATTGCCTTTTCACCGCCTCGGAGAATCCAAATACAGACAACTGGGAAAAATCTATAAATTTGCCGATCAGAAACCTCCTCTCGAATCGCATATGATAAGTATAAAGAAAAAAATTGAGGAAGCCGGCCTGGTCTGCTTTGTAGGATATGAAACTCCTTTTTAAAATTTCTAACCCCCAATTATTGTCAGGAGTTACCAATGAACAAGAATTTAAACATTATAATATTTTTCACCCTGCTCTTATTTTATCCGCTTTTTGCCCAGGATAATTCAGATAACAAAAGCAAATTTGATATAAGTTTTTCTGAAAGATTCCGCATGGTTATGTGGGATAACGCGATTGATCTGGATAAAAGCGGAACATCCAATCAAAATTTCGCGAGATTCAGAAGCTCACTTGGAATTAAATATTCCGCCAGTGAAAACCTGGTTTTTAACCTTAAATTCACCCATGAATTCAGAAAGTATTTCACCCCTTCCGCGGCAGATTTCCATATGAACGAGGTTATTTTTGATCAATTAAATCTCCAGTGGAAAACAGATGAATATCTGCCGGGAACTCTGACTTTCGGCCGGCAGAATATTTTTCTCGGGGAAGGTTTTGTCATTCTCGACGGACATCCCGGCGACGGTTCCCGGTCACCATATTTTAACGCGTTTCGATATGACTGGAATATCAACAGCGATAATACACTTACCGGCTTTTTTGTTTACCAGCCGGAGGAGGATTTTTTACCGGCGCTGAATGGCAAAGATATCGACAAAGCTTTCCAGGGAGATGATTCCTATCAGCTTGTTGAGCAGAGTGAAAGAGGCGCGGGATTATACTATACCGGAAATCTCGCGGAATTTAATCTGCAATCTTATTTTATCTGGAAAGCAATCGCTGATGACGGATTACAGATTATGCCGAAATCAGATATCTATACCTTTGGCGCCAGGTGCAGGATACCTTTGATTGAAACCCTGGCCCTTACTGCCGAAGGATCCTACCAGGGAGGAAAATATGGTGATTCCGACCGGGGCGCGTATGGCGGTTACAGCTATTTGAGCTTTAGCCCGGAAGAGAAAGGGTCCTGCATCCCCCGGGTTATAGACGCCGGATTTTTAATCTTAAGCGGCGATGATATCAATACCAACAAAATGGAGGCTTGGGATCCTCTTTTCAGCCGATGGCCCAAATGGAGCGAATCTCTGATCTACACCTTTCTGAAAGAAAGCAGGGGCAGAGTAGCCTACTGGAGCAATCTCTATTCATTTTACCTCCGTTCAGGTTTTACATTTCCTGAAGATATAGCTTTGAACCTGGGGTATTATCATCTCGGAGCTATGGAAAATACTATGGCTACCTCCTTTCTTAGCGGTGATGGATCCGACAGGGGTGAATTGTTCACCGCCAAACTTTCTTATAAGGTCAGCTCAAAAATAACCGGACACATAGTATGGGAATATTTTGTCCCCGGTGATTTTTATTTTGAAGGCGCTGAAAGATCACACTGGGCAAGAATGGAATTTTTTCTGTCCTTGTGATAAACTATCCCGCGGGAAAAGTTTCGGGAACGGCTGATAAGCGCGGCGTCCCGGAACTCTTCTCCTTTTATAATTTCAAGTATAAAACAATAAATTTTACGCTGCTTTACCGGAGGACTTATGGAAAAGAATGACATTATCACAAAAAGACTGATCGATGATATTATTAATCTTGAATGGACTATGTTCAGCAATGTTAATTCTTCTGCTCCCAATAGTTGCCAGGAGAATGAAAAGACATTCAGACTTATGAGATGGATGAGTTATTCAGTGATGCCCGAAGAACTGCTTACCGAAATATTTGACAACATTTATAAAGCTTCTCTTGAAAACCGAAATCTTATGATGCTTAAATATGCCCGCATGGATGAGCAGATACCAAGGCTGACTGAAAATCCGCTGATTGATGAATGTGTGGTTCTGGAAGAAAAGATGATGAAACATCTGAAACAGATTTATCCTCTCACATTCAGCAATAATAATGATGGATTCGGTAATTATCTCAAATGTGAACTGGAAACATATTCTGAAAAAGCTATTGAATTGTATTACAGGTTTTTATCCGAAGCCGATAAACACAACAGAAATGTGATAAAGGCACGTTATGATAACCTGTTCAAAAAACTGGGGTATATTTCAATTGAGGAAAAAGAGATGGAAGAAAAAAAGAAGATGGCCGAAATTTAATCTTTGCGGGAAAAGAAAAAATGTTCGGGCTGCAAATATCGGAACGTTTCTACAGATTTTACGGAAGGGAAATGATCAGGAAATATTTTCCCGGTTATGAAGAGCGGATAGCTGCAGGACTTGTGGGGGAAGGTTCGGATTGTTTTGGATTTGATGATGAGATATCGAGGGATCATGACTGGGGACCGGCATTTTGTATCTGGCTGAACAGAGAAGATTTTCTGAATGTCGGGGAAGAAATGCAAAAAAGATACGACGATATGCCGGAATATTTTGCCGGCATCCCGGTAAGAAAAGGAAACCGGTATCGAAATAAAAGGTATGGCATTTTTGAGATAAATGAATTTTACAGGGCAATTACCGGGTTTTTAGGGCTTCCGACCGATTGGCGGGAATGGCTCAGTATTCCTGAATACGCGCTCGCGGCATGTACAAATGGGAAAGTATTTGATGATCCGGCGGGCGAATTCAGCAGTTTCAGACAGGAACTTCTTAAGTACTATCCCGAACAGGTCAGAATAAAAAAAATTGCGGATTGCGCTGTGATCATCGCCCGCGAGGGGCAGCATAATTTTCAGAGATGTGTTAAAAGAAATGATCTCATTGCCTCATTTCACGCGAAAGCATTATTTAATTTGAATGTGATCAATATGACATATATGCTGAATTATTCTTATATGCCATTTTATAAATGGATGGGCAGGGGACTTGAAAAACTGCCCCTTCTGGGTTCCGCTGTCCTGAAAAAACTGAATGAAATCAATTATGGAAACCGCGATAATTGTTTTGAACTGATTGATCAACTCTGTTATGATCTGATAATTGAGCTCAGAAAACAGGGACTTACAAACTCAACATCCCCATACATGCTCGATCATGCCGGGATAATTCTCGGGAAAATCAGTGATATTCAATTGAGAGATTTTCAGCCGGGCAAAGATTCCTTTTAATCCGGGTCCGGAGGGAAAAAGATGCGCCGCCGGTCTTCCTGTTACAACTCATACTGATGAACCGGCAAAACCGGAATGATAATCAACCAGGTATATATTCAGGGAAAAACAAAAAGTCTCATTTGTCCCATTAATCCCATTGTTATTTCACTTCCTGTTAAGTCATTTTATGGCAATAAGGTTTATTCTTACCGGCTGGTCACCCCTGCTGTAAAGGAACCCCAATTTGGCAGCAGCAATAATAGAAATAATAACCTCTCGAAAACTCTTCAATAATTAAAGATCGGAATCCCCTCCCCTTAAGATTTTAAGGGTAGGATGGGCTGCGCCTGCCTCTGGCATGGAGGGATTTGATCTACCTTGAGATGAAACTAATCTTGAGAGAAGACTGGTTATTCACTTTAAAATAACGGGGCATTCTCTTAAAAAAATTCTTATTGCCTGGAAGGTTAAAAAATTAATAATAAGATTTCATCACATTCCTTTCACCCCCAAGCCGGACCAGCCGGAAACAAAATGAGTAAAATCCATTAAACTACTAATTTTTCAGCATATCCTGAGGAAAACACCCTGTTGGGGAACATTTGTAAGCACATCCGAACAATAGGGATATCCCCCGCCGGAGGCGCTGCTGTCAACTTCAGGATTTCCATTTTTTTACCGGCCCCGAAGGGGTCGAAGCCTAATAGCCACGGGGTGTTCCCGCAGGGAATTCCCCGTGGGGGCGGTTTGAACAATATTGAAATTCCGGCTAGGCCTGTTTATGTCGAATAGCGGCTTAATTATCGGCAACATGTTATTTGCGGACTTTTTGACAAATTTTGCTCCCCGGATTATCCTTAACATGTTGGCGTTAGTCTGGTGATAAGAGCCTATTTCGGCGGCTTGCCATATATTGGACTAAATGATTTTAATTACCGCGCTGAAAATTCATCTTTTCAAAATTTTTATTTATGTTTTAGAAACTCATTGAAAAATTTCAATGTTAGGGGTGTAAGTCTGATTACTTCGATGTGTTTTCCAATTGGTTGCGTGATGTGGGTGTTTTGAAGAAGAAAATTGATGAAATTTTTAAGTTCAGAGAAGATGTAATTACAAATAGTAAAAAGGCAATACAAGCGCCGCAGGCGGAATGCTTAAACCGGTTGTAACATTAACAGTCCGGCCCGGCCTTGTATTTATGAGAAAGGAAATAATCAACTAACATAATCAGTAAAACTAAATACCTGGCGGCGTAACATTTAGGCATCCGCTTAAACACCACTCCGTTATGTCGCTATAAACCTACTCACTAAAGGAGCAACGTATGCAGCCAGAAGTCTTAATTCGCACCTTCATAGATGAAGCATTCAACAAGGGGAATCTTTCGATACTCGAGGATATCATTCATACAGAGTACCAATACCTGAGTCCTGACAACAGCCGGCTAAATGGTATAGGTCAATTGAAAGAATTTATTCAGGCGTTCCGCAACGCCTTTCCTGATCTTAATCTACAGATAGATGATCTGTTCGCGTCAAATGACCGCGCTTGCACTGCCTTTACACTCAGAGGCACTCATGAGGAGGAGTTCATGGGTATTCCGGCAACTAAAAAGTCAGTAGAGATCCGGGGAATGGTAATGAGCCGATTTAAAGACAACAAGATATCTGAGGATTGGGAGATTCTCGATAACCTGAGCTTTTTTCAACAGCTTGGGATTGTTCCTGAACTCTCCTGACGTATTATCATACCGTTAGAAAAAAGAGATAACATTTTTTGCAGCGAACCGGGCGGGGGCGCGCCTTCATAAACCGCTGTTGTTTTTAACCATTTCAGCCTTCCGGCCGGCTTTCCCGCCACGCCGGCCGGCGCGCTGAAAACTCCGTTTTGTTTCATCCCTTAAGCTGCGGCGTTAACAGCATTATTTTAGACTTTCCTAAACTCTTAAGGAAACTGTTGGCAAAAACGATAATCGATTTTTCCATTGTTTTTCATACAAAGCCATAAAATTCCTCACCAAAGAAAGCCTTTTTCAGCCAAAGTCCCCCGCGTCCCGATTGTCCCGCAGCGCCCGGCAAAATCCTCACGCAAAGACGCAAAGAAGAACAGGATTACCAGGATTGTATTGATAAACAGGATAAATATTCGGCAGCGCTCTCCTCTTCTGCCTCGTCAATACAAAATGTACATGCCCAATACCTCCACAAATCCGGTCATCATACTCTTACTCATACTCCTACTCATAAACTGGCAAGCCAGAAGAAAAAGTGGTTAGTGAAGAGTGAAGAGATAAGAACCTGCAATTTTTCTTTAAGATAACTTCAAAATCCCAAAAAAGTCCCGTCAGGGACGACAGATAATAGCCCCGCAATTCATTGTGGGGAAATAAGTTAAGAAGTTGATCAAAAGTCCCGCCAGGGACGACAGAATTCCCCGGTAAATTGATGGTCAAATAAAATTTTTGCCATTTTGCATAGAATTTAACTCCTTACGGACTACTCTTACTCTGATCTTTTCCCCAACCACAAAGAGCGCAAAGAAGGCGCAAAGGACACAAGGAAAAGATTTGAACAGGATTACCAGGATTGTATTGATAAACAGGATAAATAATCGGCAGCGCTCTCCTCTTCTGCCTCTTTAATACAAAATGAACAACACTGATAAAACCACAAATCCGGTCATTATACTATTATTCTGATTTTTTAAGACGATACCAATACTGATACCTGAAAATAATCAAGTAATCCTTAAATCGTTTAATCATGGTTCATACATTTTTTCTGCCAAATCCACTCGAAACTTTTATACAGGCTGAATAAGTCTCTTCGGGTGGTCACATCTGCTACGAAGGTTATAAATCAAGAATAAGGTTTTTTAAGCTTTTCGCGGAATTTTGTGTTTTAGTGATTTTGTGGCCAGTTTTTGCAGGATTTTTACTTTTAAAATCACTTCATCCTTCAAATTATTAATTATTCATTATTAATTATTAATTGCATCCTTGCCATTGCCGCATAATTTTATTTCTTACTGACTAATCATCATCCCGCCGCCACTCACCCGGTCATCATACTCTTACTCATACTCCTGCTCTTACTCAAATTTTTTAATTCATCATTCATAATTCACCATTCACCATTAATTCCCCCATTCATAATTCACAATTCACAATTATTTTCCCCTTGCATAAAAAACCAATATTCACTAATTTAGGAATGACTGATTGTATCTGGGGTAATAAGCGCTCGAAAAAGCGAATGATTGTTTTTTGCGATATAGATTAAATATGGATTTACATGGCCAAATAACTGTAATCTGAGTTACTTGGCGGAGCTGTGTAGATGAAAAATGCTGTAAATTTTGATAAAAAAATAACAAAAAAACAGAAAATAAGTTGTTCATGGCAATAAACATTAAACAAAACAAAGAACAAACCGTATTAAATACCCATAGCCGTGAAAATAACAGCGGTTACGTCCAACTGAATTTTATGGCATGGCCATCCCCGTGGGGTATGTTATTGCTTACTAAATTAATGGTTACCAATATTTTTTTGAGCAATAATGTATAAAATTCTTATTTGTTAGCCATAATAAAAAAAAGGATAATTAATGAGACCATTTAGCGATGGTGATGTTTTTGCAACGTTTTCAAATATCATTAAAAATGTAACACAAGAAATTCAATCTCTTAATAATGATTATGTGCTGAAAGCTTCACCATCGCAGCTGGAAGAATATTATATAAATAAAGCACTTATTGAACCAATTCAACTTATGTCGGATCAGTATTATATTGAAAGTAAGTCTCAGATAAAGATTGATGTTAGTTGGGACCATCGCAGAGCAATATTTCCCGGAGAAAAAGCCTATGTACAAGGAACTCGTCTTAACATTGCTGTACCTTATTCTGGTGATAAAGGTTTATGGCAAATACAACCTTCAACATATAGCTTGAGTGGTTATCCTGATATAATAGTATATGATGATCGAATAATTTTAACTGTAGAATATGCAGACGATGATTCGAATCCTGATTCGATTAAATCTGGAATAACTAGAAATATGCAATCCCTTTCTAGTGCAGTTACTAATCTCAATAATGATGTAACTCGTCATAATACCTCGGTTCCACAGCAAGTAAAGGAAGCAATTGCACGTAAGCGAAAATTAGCGATGGAAAGTAATCAAGCAATCGAAGCACTTGGCATACCAATGAAAAAAAGAGATGAACCTCTTTCATATACGGTTCCATTAGTCAGAAAAATCATATCAGTTGAAAAACCAAAGGTATCAACCGAGCCTTATAAAAGTGAGCCATTCTTAAATGAAAGTGACTATTCAGATATTCTAAAAATAATGAAGAGTATGTCTTTAGTAATTGAAAGAAATCCTGAAGCATTTAAAACTTTGGATGAAGAAGCAATTAGAACACATTTCCTATTGCAATTAAATGGTCACTACAAAGGAAATGCTACCGGTGAAACATTTAATGCATCTGGTAAAACTGATATACTAATTCGTGAAGGTGATAGAAATATTTTTATAGCTGAGTGTAAATTTTGGAAGGGACAAAAATCTTTCAATGATGCAATAGATCAACTTCTTGGTTATTTAACTTGGAGAGATACAAAATGTGCACTATTAGTATTTAATAAAACAAAAGATTCGGAGACTGTTCGGCTTAAACTAATAGAAGTTATGGAAAAGAGAAGTGAGTATTTGAAAACGATTTTTCATAACCAAGATGGCGATTCAAGATATATTTTTATTAAAAAAGATGAGCCTGGAAAAGAGATTATTATTACAACACAGATTTATGATATACCGAACTAATATGGCTAACCAGCCGCTCAAGACCGACCGCCGAAACGGTTTGAGTTTAGTGCCGTTTTAATCATTCGTTTTTCGCTCGGCATTTTGTTCTATGTAGTTTGTAAATGTAAGTTAGGTCGCCGCCAGTGTGTTGGAATTTACTGGCGGCTACAATTTATAAACATTGGTTGTTAGTTAAGCATTGCTGTATTGGGCGGCGGCTTAGCGGCAACACCGTTATAAGTTGGTCGTACTTTTACAATTTAATTGTTGAATTAGTATTGCTATACAGTTATTATCAAGATGTCAACTTTACATTTTTTAACATTAGTATATTCTATTTGATATTGGTACTATATAATGATTGGTATTGAAATATTTGCGGGGGCCGGTGGTATGGCACAGGGAGCTCTACAAGCTGGAATTACAACTGAGATCGCTATCGAGAAAGATCCTGTAGTAGCTCAAACGTATTTGAAAAATCATCCAAATACTACAATTGTCGTAGACAGCATCGAAAACATCAAAGAATTTAGTCTCTCAAATATTGCTGATGAGATTGTACTGTTCGGGGGGCCACCATGTCAAGGTTATTCATATTCTAATCGAAAAACACGAAATATTCTAAACCCAATGAACTGGTTATTTAAAGAGTTTATCAGAGCAGCATTATTTATCAGACCAGATTGGATTGTTTTAGAAAATGTGCCAGGACTAAAGAAAATGGGAAACGGTTTTTTTCTAAAAGAAATTCTTAATGATCTAAAACAATTGGGTTATACTCCAAGTTGTAAAATTGTAAATGCAGTCGATTATGGTGTGCCTCAGAAGCGTGAACGTTTAATCATTGTTGCATCAAAACACGGTATAGTTTACAACTTTCCAGAAGGATTATTTGCAGAAACACCTGTAACGGTGTGGGATGCAATTTCTGATTTACCAGCATTAGATAATGGAGCAAAAGAGAGCTTACTTAAATATAATAATAGTGTACCCTCTGATTATGCGAAAAATTTAAGACAAAATCGTACTTACGTAACTCAAAATTACGTGACCAAGCATTCGAATGTTGTTATTGAGCGATATAAAAGGATTGCTCAAGGACATAATTGGACGGATATTCCTAATAATTTAATGAGTAATTATAAAAACCCATCTATGTGCCACAGTGGGATATATAGAAGACTAAAATCTGATGAGCCATCCTTCATAATTGCAAATTATAGAAAGAGTATGATGATTCATCCTTTTGAAAATAGAGGACTCTCAGTTCGAGAAGCTGCAAGGTTGCAATCTTTCCCTGATAATTTTGAGTTTATTGGTAATTTGGACCAAATTCAACAACAAGTTGGTAATGCTGTGCCCCCACTTTTAGCAAAAGCAATATTTAATAAATTATTGGAATATTCTTGATGAGTTGGATTGAGACGAAATTTGAAAAAGAAATGAAAAAATATTTCTGTGACGAATTGGGTGTCACTAGCGGTGAAGCGTTTTTCATCCAGTATAGTTCAATTAGGGACAATATGTATGATGACAATTTTTTCGGTCAAATTAAAGGTAGTGAACCAGATCTATCTGATCATAGTGAAAGACATATTCAGGACGTATTTGAGACAGCGTATAAATTAATCAGTGACGAAGAGTTTAGGTCTCTATCAGTTTATGAGATTTATTGTTTAGCTTTAATGATTTTATTTCATGATGTAGGGAATATTTATGGCCGTACCGGGCATGATTCGGTTAATAAGATTGCAGATGTTTACAATAAATATCGACCAAATATTTCCCGTTATAGAGAAGAGAAAAGGTTGATTTCTCTTGGTTCTAGTGCGCACTCCGGAGATTCGAAATCAGGGAGTAAAGATACCTTGATTGAAGTAAATGATGGGAGTTTAAACGGTAACAAAATTAGATTAGCGGAACTAGCCGCCATACTCAGATTTGCAGACGAGTGTGCAGAGGGAAAACAAAGAACTTGTTCTTTTCTTATTGAGAAAAACTTATTGGGGCAAGAAAGTGAAATATTTCACAAGTACGCAGAAATTACAGACATCGAAATTGATAAAAAATTAAATCGAATATCGATTACGTATCATATTGATATTCCATCAGATTTTAATCGAAAAGCTCAGAAAGAATTTAAGGACTTGATGAGGTTTACTTTTAATAGAGTTGTTAAACTTGATGTTGAGAGGAGATACACAAAATATTATTCAGCAATATTAAAGCCATTTAATTATGTAACGGCTCAATATAACTTTAGTGTAAACGAAATTCCTATTGTGTTGAACCTTGGAAAAGTAAAATTTGAAGATCAGTACCCAATACCTGGAGTTAAATTTCCAGAACAACAGAAATATGTTGATGAAATATTTTATCAAAAGAATAGCAGTTACTCGTTTGAGAATATAATTTCACAAATAAAAAGAAGTATTGAAAATGACTAATCCATTTGTTTTTGACAGGCCTAATAACATAAATGTTAAAGACTTCATTAATTTTTATATTAAAGATAATATATATACTCGTTTTCTTGAGTCAACAAGAAACATTATTATCATAGGCGTAAGAGGAAGTGGTAAAACTTCAACACTAAGATACTATTCTTTTCCTGTTCAGTTTGAAAATCCTGAATATAAAAATAAATATGCAATAATTGGTGTTCATATACCAAGCAAAAACCCACTGTTTGGGAAACGTGAATATCTATTGTACGAGAATGTTGTAAAACAATATATTGTTGTTGAACATTTTTTGTCTTTGAATATTATATCTTGTATATGTGACACCTTTGCTCGCTTGGAGGATAATCTTAGTATCTCACAAAATGTAAAGTCTCTATTAATAAATAATTTATCATTTATATTTGACACTGTCATCATTGATCAAAAATCAATATTTTCATCCATTAAGTTATTTACAAACAAAGAATTGTTAACCAGTCAAAGAAATCTAATCAACAAAAATTTTGAAAGTTTTGTTGACTTTGCCTTCTCTTTTGAAAATACTGTGGTACCATTTTTAGAACAATTGGCACACATTCCTGAACTGGCAGAATCTCATTATTCGCTTCTCTTTGACGATGTCCAAGATTTAGGCGAAATACATAAAAAGATCCTGAATTCTTGGATTGCATATAGAGATAATAAACTCTTTAGTTTTAAAATCGCTACAGCGGACATTAAACCAAATTTTGTTACATCAACTGGGGGACTAATACTTGAGGGGCATGACTTTGTCAAAATAGATTTAGCAAAACGATTGTTTAACAAATCATCTGAGTTCAGCAAGTTCGCACAAGATGTTATTATCAAAAGACTATCCCTTGTTAATACTGGGAAGAGCGTTGACGAATTTCTTCCAATTAGCGAAAGTTTTAAAGAAGGTTTGGAAGAGGGGAGAAATGAAGCTCGTAAAATTGCAATTAAAAAGTTTCCACAGCAAACAGGCACACAAATTAATGATTATGTGGCAAAACACGGTCGAGCAATTTATTTTAGAAATAGGAATCCAAAGTCAAACCTTCCTGCTTATTCGGGTTTTGAAACCATAGTAGATATTTCTACAGGGGTTATTAGAAATTTGTTAACACCTATTTATTTCATGTATGAAAAAGAGCTATCTAATACTGGGCAGAACAATGTCAATTTGATCCCACACTCAGTTCAAAGAGAAGTTATTTTAAAACGCAGTCAGGATTTTTGGGAAAAGATTAATGAAATCGATTCTGAAATAGAAAATTGCACGATGGAGTTGACTCAAAAAATAAAAAATTTCTTTACCCAGTTAATGCACTATTTAAGAAAACGATTAAAAAATACGGATATTTCGGAACCTCGTGCATTAAATTTTATAATTTCGAATGTTAGTACTGGCTATGAACAACAAGAAATTGAAGAAATTATCAATATTTCTTTGAGGAGCACTTTATTGTATCAAAGACTTGTAAGTCATAAAGCTACTGGTCAAAAATTACCTCTGTATGTCCCTAACAGGTTAATGCTTCCTGCTTTTGGGCTGGACCCTCATGGGCAATATTCACATTTTCCGATCAAAGCGAAGCATTTTTTGGAAGCGGCGAATCTAAATAAACCTCTACCACTATTCACAGACATAGAAGAAGATGACTCACAACTAGAGATAGAGTTTTAAATGGAAATTAACAGAATTTTTTGTGTTTTAGGATGGGAAGAAAGATTTCTTACCGGAATGCAGTCCATTTGGTCAAAGACTAGAATTAAAGAAATAGTTTTACTCATTTTTGAAGATTATTTTATCATGCACGGTATGTCCAGTAATCTGAAACATATTGAAGATGAAGCAAAAAAGCAAAATATTAAACTTACGACTTTAAAGCTCTGTTATTCAGATTCGGTTGCTAACTGGAAAGTACTTGATGGCTATTTTAAAAACATTACATTAGAAGGCAAAACAGCAATTAATACAACTACATTTCCAAGAGAAACTATTTGGACATTGCTGTTTTTTCTAAAACAACAAAGTGTGGGTGTATATTATTTCTATTTTAAACCAAAATCTTATGGGACAGATTGGTTAACAAAAAATCATAAGAGACCTCGTTTATTGTTCAAACATTCCGGATTGATAGACCTTGAATTACCACTTGCATTATTCGTTGTGACGGGATTTGATAATACCAGATTGGGAACCTTGATAGATTTTTTTGAACCCAGTAAAGTGATATTATTTTGCCAATCAGGAATACAATATAATAATCTAGAACGAAATCAAGGGTTTAGAGAGCTAAATGCCGGAAGTATTGAAAAAGTAGAATTGGATAATTATAATATAACTTCATCAACAGATATAATTTCTTTAACAATAAGGAATCATGCAAACTACAATATTATATTGTCATCCCAAGGGCCAAAAACATCTGCTATTAGTACATATAAAAGTTATCTGGAGTCAGGAGATAGAGTCGGACTCGCTTACGTTCCTGCAATTGACTTTAACCAAAATTATTCATCAGGGATTCTGATAGATAGTGTTTCTGGGTATCTAGATTTCCAAAATCCTAATGTGCAGTAATAATTGTAAACTTATAACAACCACGTCAACCGGAACGGGCGGCAGGGTAGCTCTTCTCATTTCCAACTTCGTCTCCCCTATCCACTCTACTAAGCATCGTCACTTTTGGCCCGTCCGGTTACGCGTAATTGGTTATGGTATTCGAAAGTACTCCGGCCTAAAGGCGCGGAGTTATTTTAAATATGATAATCATTATTATTTAGAAAAAGTCCCGCCAGGGACGACAGATAGCCTCGTAGTACAAATATGAATGGCAGGTTAAATAATTTTGCCATTTTGTGTAGAATTTAACTCCTTACGGAATAATCACAAACTGACATAGGCAAATGAAAACAGGCCGTCAAATGAAAGCACAAATTTCTTTCTCTGCGGGCTTTGCGTTTTCCTTCCCTTTGCGCGCTTCGCGTTGAATTTTATCTCAGGACAATTAAAAAAGGTTAATAAGGTTTAGTTTTGCCTGGTCGTTTCCTTGCTACTAAGGAGCCCCAATTTGGGAAAACGCCAAATTTCAAAATTGGCAGCAACAATATGGCATGGGTGATAACTTATCGAAAATAATTCAATGTATCGAGAGCGGAATCCCCTCCCCTTAAGATTTTAAGGGGAGGACGGGCTACGCCTGCCTCTGGCATGGAGGGGTTTGATCTTCCTTGAGATGTTTATAATCCGGTGAGAAGTCAAAATATTCATAAAAGAAATGACTGGCTTTTACTCTCAAAAATATTCTTGTTGTATGGAAGGTTAAAAATCAAAAATATGTTTTTTAAGCTTTTCGCGGGATTTTGTGTTTTAGTGATTTTGTGGCCTGTTTTTAACAGGATTATTACCTTCAAAATCACTTCATCCTTCAAATTATTAATTATTAATTATTAATTATTAATTGTTAATTGCACTCTTGCCATCGCCGCAGAATTTAATTTCTTACTGACTAATCATCATCCCGCCGCCACTCACCCGGTCATCATACTCTTACTCAAATTTTTCCCATTCACAATTCATCATTCATAATTCACAATTATTTCCCGATTCTTCTTTTCCTTTTTCCCCTTTTTTTATAGTTTCGTTTAATCGTATTAAAATAATAAAGGATACCTGATGCGCATTAAAAACATAATTTTACTGCTTATAACAATTATCATTTCCAATTTATCAGCGAAGCCCGGTTTTCCCGCCGAAGGGATGTACCCTCTCAGTATAATAGATCATATTGAGCTGCGGAAGGCAGGCTTAAAAATCCCGGTTTCAGACATCTATAATCCCGGTAAAACCGGCCTGGTTGACGCCCTGGTAAATATAGGGGGATGTACAGGTTCCTTTGTATCAGCCGAAGGACTGGTACTGACAAATCATCATTGCGCTTACGGCGCGGTGGTTTCACACAGCACACCTGAACATAACTACCTCGAAGATGGATTCCTCGCGGAAGCCAGGGAAGATGAATTGCCAATTGATGGACAAACCTGCAAAATCACCCTTTCCTATGAAGATGTCTCTGAAAAAATACTTTCAGAAGTTGAGGATATGGATGACCCCGCGGAAAGGACAAAAAAAATTGATGATATAATTGAAGAATTGGAAGAAAGCGCGGAAGATGAAGAAAATTCAATTGTGGCTAAGGTATCCGAAATGTTTATCGGCAAAACATGGGTGCTCTTCAGATACAGAATTATTAAAGATGTCCGGCTGGTTTATGTCCCCCCGGCAACTCTTGGTGAATTCGGCGGTGAATCGGATAACTGGATGTGGCCCCGTCATAACAGCGACTTTGCTTTTATGCGAGCCTATACCGCTCCCGACGGCAGCGCCGCTGAATATTCTGAAGATAATGTGCCTTATAAACCGGAAAAATTCCTGCAGGTAAATTCGGGCGGTGTAAAGGAAAATGATTTTGTTTTTATACTCGGTTACCCCGGAAGAACCTATCGCCACAGGCCAAGCCAGTTTCTGGAATATATGGAATCTTACCGGCTGCCATATATTTCCCGATTATACGCCTGGTATATTGAAGAACTGGAAAAATATGCCGAAGGCAGTGAAGCGCTTCAGCTTGAATACGCGAATACTATTAAAAGAATGTCCAACGTTGAAAAAAATTACAGGGGAAAACTTAAAGGTTTCAGACGCCTGGGACTCGTTGAACAGAAAAAGGCTGAAGAAAAAAAACTCGCCGAATTTATAAATTCCGGGAATTCCCTGAAAGATAAGTATGGAACTCTGCTCGAAGAAATTAAAAGTGAATACGATACCTTCTTTGACATTATAAACGCGCAAATGTGGTTCAGGGAATTATACAGGTTCTCGGATATTTTTTCATCAACAGGATTTATTCTTGAGAATGCCGATCAGGCCATTCTTCCCGATGATGAGAGGAAAACTAAATTTAAAGAAGACAATATTGACGATCAGAAAGAAACGGTTGAAAGAGACTTAAATGAGCTGAACCCATATATTGAGCAGTTATTGCTGACCCGCATGTTTCAGGACGCGGTAAAATTTGAAGGAGGTTCGGCAATTCAGGCTATCGCGAATATACCGGGCAGCGGGGACGACCATGATGACGCGAAAACTTACGCCGAATATATCATAAATCACATCACTCCTCTCGATAACAATATCCTTATTGAGCTGCTCGATATGGACCCTGAAGAAATTGGTGAAATTGAAGACCCGGTATTTAACTTTGCCAGGGAAATTCATATACAGAAAGATTCGGTCAATACCCTTTATAAAAACACCCGCGGCAACCTGGATAAACTTCTGGCAAAACTTGTTGATGTTGAAATGCTTATGCGGAAATCAGATTTTGTTCCCGATGCCAACAGTACATTACGCCTGACTTATGGATATATTAAAGGTTATTCCCCCGCCGACGCGGTATATTACTCACCAATCACAACTCTCAATGGCGTTATTGAGAAAAGCTACCAGGGAGGAGACTACGAACTTTATGAAAAGGTAAAAGAGGTCTATAAAAATAAAGATTTCGGTCCTTTCTTCGATAAAAAACTGGGGGGAGTTCCGGCATGTATTCTTTACAATACCGATACCACCGGCGGTAACTCAGGAAGCCCGGTGCTGAACGCTAAAGGTGAGATTATCGGATTAAATTTCGACCGCGCTTTTGAAGCAACCATAAATGATTTCGCCTGGAACGATTCTTATAGCCGTTCAATCGGTGTGGATATCAGGTATATACTCTGGATCGCATCGAAGGTAAGTAACGCGGATCACCTTCTGAAAGAAATGAATGTCGGAAACTGACCAGAATAATTTCAACCCCGTCTTTAAGGCGGGGTTCTTTTTTAATCCTTCCAGATAAAATCAAAAAGCATATATGAGGCGGTTACCATAATCACATCATAACAGATGATTACAGCGATTTCAACCAGCGATTCATCAACCGATTTGCCGTCAATCGCGAATTTTGTCAGTTCCAGCAGAATAAGAATGAGTGGTAAAAGTATCGGGAAGGATAGCACCGGGTAGAGCGTACCCTTGGAGCTGGCCCGTGATATAATAGCGGCTATAATTGTCGCGGAAATAGCGATGCCGAAGTTGCCAAAGAAAAAGGCGGTCAGAAACAGAGCGTAGTTTTCAATGACAAAGGAATCGAAAATAAGCAGATAGAGAATAGTGATCACAAAATTCATCAGAAAAACCAGGATAATATTAAAAAGCAGTTTTCCTGAGAATATTGTGGATGGAGCCGCGCTTAACTGCAAAGCCAGGGTTGTGCCCCTCTCCTCTTCCGAGACAAACGCCCGTGAAAGCCCCGACATGGCCGAGAAAAAAATCACTACCCATAATAATCCCCCGGTCAGGTATTCCGAAATCTTTTCGGAACCGATGGAAAAAACTATCACACTGATAGTAACCAGAATAAACATCGCGAGGGCATTAATGGCATAACGTGTACGAAGCTCCGATTGCCAGTCTTTTTTCAGCACTGAAAATGATTTCATTTCGCCCCCCCCTTCTGCTTAAATTCCTCAAGTTTTATAACCTCACCGCAAAGCGCGAGATCATTTTCTTCATTTGAGGCCACAAGAATGAGAGCATCTTCCTTTTCTTTCTCAATAACGTTGTAAACTGTCTCCTTGCCGGCGTTATCCAGGTTGGAAGTAGGTTCATCCAGTATAAGAATTTTTGGTTTGTGTAGCAGTGAAGATATAAATTTTATTCTTTGCTTCATCCCCGATGAATAACCCTTGAGAAGTTCTTTTCTCCTGTTCAGCAATTTAAACCTGTCAAGAAGTGATTCGGCATATTCCCTGTTATATACCTCACCCCTGATATTTGAAAGCAATTGCAGGTTTTCCTCGGCGCTGAATTCATCGTAAAGCACCAGGTAGGGAGAGACAAATCCCAGGTATTTATGCAGTTTTTCGGGAGTAATCTTTTGTCCGTTAACAGAATGAATTATTTTTCCGGAAGTGGGAGAAATAAGTCCCGCGATAATTTTAACCAGCGTCGATTTACCCGATCCGTTCTCTCCGGCTATCCCTATTACGCCCGGTTTATTTAACTCAATATCGATACCGGAAAAAATCAGACGCCTGCCGAATTTTTTCACCAGTTTGTCAATTTTCAGGGAATACTCAGTCATTATAAATTACCAGCTTCCCTTTCTTTATCTCATCATCCGAATTTGTAACCCAGATATAAACTCCGGTGGCAAGTTTTTCTCCCTTATCATTTAACCCGTCCCAGAGAATCACATTCCTTTTGATAACTTTGTCGGCGTTATCCCCGATAGCTGATATGATACTTCCGCTTTTTTGAAATACACGGATCATCGACGGGGTAAAAATATAAAGCTCGGCAACATCGGAAGTCCCCTTCTTTACCGGCAATTTAATTACTGTATGTTTACTGTAGCTGAATGGCTGAGGGAAAGCGAAATCATCATCCCCAAGAAGGGTGTCCGCTTCCGGAATATTAACAGTATCTCCGACAAGCACCCCCATCCCGCGAATATAATTCGAGCTGCTCTCAACAAGTCCGTAATAGCCGGAGATTATTTCGGAATAACCCGCCTCAGCTTCTGATGAAAGTGTATAGCTGAAATCAATCATGGCGTCTTCATTAAAAATCGATGAATTTACATCCGTATTCGAGACTACAGCCACAATGCTGTCGGGGTTATCCTTGTTATCCAGATTAAAGACAATAAAGTTATTAGAAACAGGTTCCGAACTGACGGTCACTTTCTTTTTGGGCGGGGCAAAGTTTATTGTGGTCATGGGACTTATTTGGGGATAATAAATTCCCTCTTCAAAAAATTCTCCTTCAACCGCCCTGTGCCCGGTAAAATAGGTCCAGACGCCAAATTTATTCAGCTCCGTTTTAAGGGAGGAGCCATTCTCAATTATCGCCAGTTCCACAGCCCGCAACGCATAATTGTTCTGACTCATCAATTCCCAGATTCTGCGGATGATATCATTTCCGAAGCGCTCTCTCAAATATATATTCCAGATTCCAAGTTCGTAACCTGAAAATTTAGGCATCGCTTTCCCCGGATCATCAAAATAATCCTTCATGTAGCCGTAATAATCATTAATATAATCGAAAACAAACTCTTCCATCGCCACCGAGGTAATCTCATAATAAAATGATTCCGCGCTGTAACGGTTTATATAACTTCCTATCTGAATAGCGTGATGAAATTCATGAGCCGCGGTAACTTTAGCGCCGTTAAGTCCGGAAGTGTAAAAATTGTGATAATCATTTTCGATAACCATATAACTGGTCCAGAGGCTGTCGCCGAGGTAATCTTCAGGGTCTGTGTAACCATATAAAGTTGTCCCAAGGTGCCTGATATAAACATCATATTTATCATCGCCCCCCAGGTTGCCATCGGTCGGGGGAGGATTAAAACCAAGAACATTTATCTCGTAGTCGTATGCCGAGTCAAGGGCCGCGATGAAGGGCTCCATATCAAATCCGGGTGTGTGATTACTGGCCGCGCTCGTATCATAATGAATCCGGAAAAAACCTGAAGGGGTCACGACGCTTGTTTCAGTCTCAGGGCGGGTAAGCAGATCATTCAGTGACTGCTGCTGATCGGGGGTGAATTTGCTGAAGTTCGCGCGGACAAACATAAACAGATCAAGCCCGCATTTGCCCCGGTGTTCATGTTCTTCACCCGTTTTATCGCTGTATTCACCCGGAACGGGAAAATTTCCGGTTCTTATATTTTTTATTTCGGTAAAAATTGAGTCCAGATTCTGTGCGCTCAGCATTATCGCTGAAAGAAGAATAAACAGAGATATAAATTTAATTTTCATATAATTTTCTGATATTTATTTGTTCTTCTGAGTCGGTGTAGATAATATATTGTTCCCGGTTATAAAAGAAAGGGTAAAAATAAGTATTGATATCAATTGAATCAACTACTTTACGGATAGAGGACTTATTATTGCCAAAATCAATTTCGGCGCGATATAAAGTATCTTCAAAAGGAATATAGAAAAAAAGCTGAATAATATTATTATCTTTACCCATTTTATTTACCGCCATCTCAGGAAAAATATCAGGGTTCTCCCCGGGATTTAATAAATGCTCCATCACTTTTTTTCCCCGCGCGATAATCAGCCTTAAACCGGACTGATCGTTTATTATTGAGAGGGATCTGTCATTCCCGATATCTCCTGTAAACCGGGGAAATTTACCTGCCTCCAATTTTATTTTTTTGAGGGATTTTACATCAGCGTCGTTTTCAATCGGATTAATTGAATATAATACCGCCGAATCTCCCTCTATTTCCCAAAAATGAATAACCGGAGTTTTAGTTCCGGCAAATTGAGCGTCCGAAACATTTTCACCAAATACTTTTTCTTCCATTTTAGGATCATTTTCTATCTCGGGGGGGAAACTTTTGAAGAGGATTCTGCCTTCCTGAAGAGTAACAGAATACAGTTCCTCATGATTTTCCGGTAAAAAGATATCCCGCGCTTTATAATTCTGAATAAATAAGCCGGTTATAAGTTTATCACTGTTTTTTACTCTGTCATAAATTTCAAACTGGTCGAATTCTTCACCAAAATATACTTCTCTTCTAAATTCGCTATATTCCCTGCTCTTTAATTCAGTATAACATCCCGAAAGAAAATTATCAATTTTTCGCAGCGAGGAGCCGGAGCCGGATACCGTAAACTCAAACGCGCTTTTATTATTACCACCGCAAATCAAAAAGCTGTTTTTTTCTTTATTATCTAATTTTAATATTTTCTCGCCGGAAACAGGAAGCGAAATTTCACCGGTAATATTATTTGTCTTAAAGATAGAGAATATTTTTCCTCCGCTGTCGTAAACCGAAACGAATGATTTCTTTCCATGCCCGTAAACTGCTATCGCTTCCGGATTAACGCCAAATAACATCGGCAGGGAGAGAGTAAAACCTCCTTCTTTGTTGCCGGTATACAAATTAACATTGTTTTCCGATGTGATCAGCAGATCGGCAAATCTATCACTGTTGAAATCACAAATCGCGTAATTTCGCGGTTTATAATTGGTAATGAGCTCCTTTTTATTCCGGTAGCTGCTTACAGAATCACCTTTAATATAATAAAATGATCTGTCGGAAAGCCACGAAAGATCAACAAAACCATCGTTATTCAGATCGCTGATCGCTATATCTTTTGGATTTTCAGTCAATTCAATTTCTCTTGCTTCCCTGAAACCACCTTCATGATCATTCTGAAAAAAGACTAATTTTCCTTTCAGATTATTGTAAGCTATAAGATCGGTGATTCCATCATAGTCGGGATCGACAAAACTGGCAAATGAATAAGTGGCTCCTTCGGTAATTTTTGTTTCCTTCAGGCTCAGATCATCTCTTGTCAAGATGGATAGTCCATTAAAATTATCGCCGTAAATGATTGCCTCAGTTACCCTGTCCTCATTAAAATCTCCGGTGGAAATACCGGAAGGATATGAGTCAAATTCAATCTGGTTAAGAAGCTGAAGAGTGCCATATTTTGTGAATGAAGCGAGACCGGCCAGGCGTTTTTTCCGGGAAACAAAAATATAAAGGTCTGATTCATCCTCACGTTCATCAAGTTTTTTCATCTCGGTAACCGGGTAGAAGAAAAATTTCTCCTTAAAAGAGAGTTCCGGAAATTCCTCTTCACCTTTGTGCAAAGCAATGTTTTTGCTTTCCTTTCCAAATAAAACGATATCGGGAATACTATCCTTATTGAAGTCGGTTATCAACATCCTGCTGTAATTTTTAGCAGACGTATTGGAGTGGGATGCACAAAATCCGTTAAAAGCCGGCTGTCCATCCATTATTGAAACGAGAAACAGAAAAAAAAATAATATTTTAACTGCTTCTTCCCTCAAGCCGCGCTTTTCTTCTTTGCAAAGCTTCTTCGTATCTCCTTTTCTCCTCATCAGTTTCCGGAACAATTTCATTGGTCTGAACAGGATTGGTATTTTCATCGACACTTACAAATGTAAGGTATGCTGTGTTTGTATGTCTGCGGGTGCCGTCGATATGCGATTCGGCAAAAACCTTAACTCCGACTTCCATCGAAGTGGTAAAAGCCCGGTTTACTGTCGCCAAAAGGGTGACAACATGTCCCAGTTTAATCGGGTGATGAAAATCAATCCTGTCTACCGAAGCGGTCACACAAACTCTCTGCGAATGTTTTGACGCGGACAGGGCAGCGCAAATATCAATCCAGTGCATCAACTGCCCGCCGAGCAGGTTGCCAAGCTGGTTGGTATGATTAGGCAGCACCAGTTCAGTCATAGTGACAACAGATTCAGAAACCTTTTTAACTTTTCTTTTTTCCATCAGTATATTACTGTAAATCTTTCTTTAGTGATTCCACATCACCGGCAAGTTCATTTTGCGGGAACTTCCTGAGAAATGATTCGATATCTTCCAGCGCTTCCCGATATCTTTCTTTGTCGATGAGAAGTTTTATTTTACCATAAAGAGCCATCGGCGCATATTCCGTATCATGATATGTTGTATAAACATTATTATAATATTTAATTGCCGCCAGGTAATAACTCATTCTTTCATAAATATAGGCGTTCATATATTCTTTTTGTGCGAGTTTGGTATTTAACTCGGTGATCTTTTTCTCTGCTTCCACAACTCTTTCATGAAGCGGGAAAAATTCTATGAATGCCTGAAATTCATCAATCGCTTTTTTCGAATATGTCTGATCGAGCTGATAATTGGGTGAAAGCTGGTAATACGATTCCGCCAGCATATATTGCGCCTGCGGAACATAACTGCTCGCCGGAATGTCCCTTATCAGTTTGCTGAATTCATAAGCGCCGAGTAAAAACTCCTCTCTCTTAAAATATGTCATGCCGAGATAATATTGCGCGTCATCATTTACAGCGCTGCCGGGATATTGCAGCAGTATCGACTCAAATTCTCTTAACGCTTCTTCATAACTTTCATCATTATAAAACGCGAATGCGTAATCATAATGCTCCTGGGGACCCATAGTTGTTGTATCAAGACCGCCTGAACAACCCCAAAAAATGAGCATTATCAAAATAAACACCGGGAATCTTTTCATAAAATTCTCATTTACTCCAAATTTTCAAAATAAACTTTAAAAATAACTAATTATTAACCTGCATCAAACAGCTAAAATTTTTCACTTGCTTCTCACGGTGAAAAAAAGAAAGAGAGAAACTAAAGTCGCTCCGACCGCTATAGCGGGACCGGTGACGCCTGATAAAAAAGACTCAGCTTCCGTTCCATCTGAAGACACTTTAAGCCCGGGAGAATCAATGTAGTCTTTCTGCTCAAGAGCAATTGAATCACTGGCAAAAAGATTAAAACTGCTGCTTTCTTTTAATTCACCATTCGAGTAATAAAGCATTCCGCCTCTCAGATTAATTTCTCTTTCAAACTGCTGCTCACCGAGAAATCCATCACTGAAAGGTTCCGAATAAACTATAACCAGATTCTCAATTGTATATTCTATCCTTTCATCCTGAGATCTTTCATTTATCTTTAAGCCCTGATAGCGCTTGAGAAAATCCCTGGTTACACTGTTTTTATAAAATGAAAACCGATCGGGGGAATGATACACAAGCTGCAAAGGCTTTTCCAAATCAGGTTTAACCGGAAATTCCATTATTGATTTTTCGATCAGACCGGAGGCGATCTCACTATTTGTAACAGGCTGCGCGCTGATAACAAAATTAGATAATAAAATTATAAATACCAGTTTTCTAATCATTTATCTCCTGCCCGAATCAATTTCCATAAGTCTTTTGATTCTTTCCTCAGCGGGAGGATGAGTTGAGAAAAGACTCATCAGCGATTTACCTGAAAGGGGATTTACAATAAACATATGCGCCGATGAGGGGTCGGCGTTTCGCATCGGGTGAGCCTGGTTACCCATCGAAAGTTTCTTCAGCGCCGAGGCGAGGGCAAGAGGTTTACCCGAAATTGTCGCGCTCCCCGCGTCAGCCATATATTCTCTCGAACGGGATATCGCCATCTGAATCAGAATAGCTACGATCGGCGAAAGTATAAGCAGAAGAAGTGAGGCAAGTCCGTCACCTTCATCTTCATCCCTGCCACCGAGAAGCATTGCCCAGCCGGCCATCCTCGCTACAAGAGTTATTGTCCCGACCAGGGTTGCCGCTATTGTGCCGACAAGTATATCCCTGTGTTTAATATGTGAAAGCTCATGTGCGATTACCCCTTCAAGCTCATCATGATTAAGTATTCCGAGTATTCCGGTTGTAACCGCGACAGCTCCGTTTTCAGGATTTCTGCCGGTGGCGAACGCGTTAGGTGTGGCGCTGTTTATAATATAAACTTTTGGCATAGGCAGTTCGGCGTCAGCGGCCAGGTTTTGCACCATGTTAAATAACTGCGGGTGATCTTTTTGACCTATCTGTCTTGCCCCGTACATTTTTAAAACTATTTTATCTGAAAACCAGTATGATCCAAAATTCATTACCAGGGCGAGAACGAACGCGATCATCATTCCGCTGCTTCCTCCCAACAGCTCTCCCACCAGGAGGAACAGAGCCATCATTACCGACATAAGTAAAAATGTCTTGAAGGAATTCATTTATCGTTTCTCCTTTATCTTAAATCTTAATTAAATTCTTTGTTCATTTTTCCTGTTATTTCACTCAAAAATATTTTTTGGGGGAAATTGCAACAGGAGTTTGTTATTATGGAGTTTAACAGACCGGAATTTTGTTTTGTTCCTTATATATAATCACTTTGTTTTGAAAGATAGCCAAAAAGAGATTATATTTCACTTTCTTTTTGAGTATTATTTTATTTGCATTGTTTTTCTATTGATTTCTTTTTAATATCGTGCCAAAAATTGAGGAAATTATGTCAATTATAAATCGTGTTCTTTTTCTCGCGCTTGCTCTTACAATTATTACCGCGGCGCAGAACAACACATACGAATTTCTGCGTCTCGATATGAGTCCGAAAGCTGCCGCTCTCGGGGGCAGTTATGTTGCCAATATGGATGACCCTAATGTTATTTTTTACAACCCGGCGGGAATTTACAATCTTGAAAAAACTCCTGTCAGCTTTTCATTTGTTAAACACCTGATGGATATCAATTCCGCCAGCCTCGCCGTCTCTCATGAATTTGAGAAATATGGCCGCTTCGGCGGAGCTGTTCAATATATTAATTATGGTGAATTCACCGAAGCGGATGAATTCGGGAATAAAACCGGTAATTTCGGCGTCGCCGAACTGGCAATGATTGTAGGATATTCCAATAAACTGGATGAAAATTTTTACTACGGCGCCAATATAAAATTTATCTATTCAGGTATAGCCGATGTAAGCTCAAGCGCTTTCGCGGCAGACCTGGGATTAATTTACACCCTTAAAGAATGGAATTGGAATTTCGGCTTCTCCGCCCTTAATATCGGAAGCCAGATTTCCTCATATTACGAAACAACCGAAGATCTCCCGCTGGATATCCGTCTTGGTTTCACAAAATCCCTTTCCCATCTTCCGTTTACATTTTATTTCTCCCTGAACCGGCTTAACGAGGAAGAAGACCGATTCAATCAGTTTACATTCGGCGGTGAGTTCAGAATGAGCAAGAAGTTCAAAGTTCGTTTCGGTTACGATAACCAGAAAAGAAAAGAATTGAAGATCGGAACCACGGCCGGACTTGCAGGTTTTAACGTCGGCTTCGGACTCGATATCAAAGGATACATCTTTGATTACGCATTCTCCTCAATGGGTTCAATCGGCTCACTTCACCGCCTGGGCATCTCCACAACTTTTGAATAAAATTTTTTCAGCCGGATGTACCAAAGCATCCGGCATTGCCTCTTCCCGTTCCCCCTGTCTTAAGAATAATAAATCCACAAACTTAACCCATTCCCTGAGCGGAGTCGAAGGGAGTCGAAGTGCAATATTCTCATTTCAAAGTTTACCCCAGGGCTTTAACTAAATTCAAAATTATTTCCCCCGCATTTTTCGCGAATCGGCGGGATAATTTGCGTGTAATTCCGCGCCTTCAGGCCGGAGACTTACCTGAAAACCATACAACCTCAACGGGCTTTATCCTAAAGAGCGGCCGGTAGCAAACAAAAATTCGCACATAATCCATCCCGTCATTGTCTGAACCATGATTAAAGGATTTAATGATTGCCTGATTAAAAATGGATGTCATCTTCTGTATCACTAAAGTTTTTTTTTAATTTGATTAGGTTGAAATACAAAAAAAATTCTTCTTTTCCTCCTAATGTATTCAAAAATTAAACGCAATAACTTATCATACCCTGTAGAGACAAGGCATGCCTTGTCTCTACGAACGTTAAAAATATCTTTCACGGAAGAAAAAACAGGTGCGCCATCAGATACACCATATAACGAACTCTGAACAGCTTTCCGGTTCTTCTTCAAGACAGTGAACCTGACAAGAGATGGCAAAAACCTTATTTTTTATTTTTTAACCTTAGTAGCATAGGAAACCACCCGGTAAATTAAAACCTTATGGCTAAGTTCTAAATAATACCGCAAAATTTATTATATTAGCAGTATGAAAAAACGAAAAAAGATAAAGCTGTTATTCAGCGAGTTGCCTAATATTTCACAAAAAGAACTATTAGATGAATTACTTCAAGAGCAAGAACTAAAAGGGTCGATACTCGAAATCGCCCAAGAAGAAGTAACAAGAAAAAGAAAAAAGAAACCATGTCCCCATTGCGGAGGGAAGAATGTCTATAAAAGGGGCAAACAAAAGGGTGTGCAGATGTATCGTTGTAATGAGTGTAAAAGATGGTACAGCGAAACGACGGGTACACCGCTGTATGATATAAAACTAAAAAGGAAGTGGCAGTCATATTTACGCTGTATGGAAGAAGGGAAGCCGATAAAAAAGATAGCCTCGGAGTTGGGCATAAGCATACAAACGAGTTTTGATTGGCGACACAAGATACTGAGTTCCTTAGAACAATATGCTCCCGGGGATTTGACATCGGAAGTAGAATGTGATGAATTAGAGCTACCAGTAAATAATAAAGGATCAAAAAACTTAGAGCGGAAGCCAAGAAAAAGAGGAAGCGACTTCAAACGTAATCAAGGGGAATCGGAAATCACAACGGTTCAGGTATTAACAGCAGTAGAGCGGAGCGGAAGAAAGTATCTGAAAGCCGTAGAATCAAAACGTCTGAGTAAGGAAGAAATAGAGAAATCTTTGGAGGGCAAGCTATCCGGTGATGTTGTATTGATAACAGACAAACACCCTTCATATAAGGCTTTCGCGAAAGAAAACAGATCGATAAAACACAAAACTGTAAAATCCGGGGATCATGTTGATAAAAATGATAAAACCGTTAATTTGCAGAAAGTGAACAATGTACACTCACAAATAAGGAAATTTTTGCGTCCCTTTAATGGAGTAAGTTCAAAATATTTGCAGAACTATTTGAACTGGTATGCATATGTAGATAATATCCGTATGAATAAACAAACCTTATTACAGTGGTTTTTGGCGATCTTGGCAACTGATCAAGCATATGATCTTTTTTTACTATTCAAACAAAATGCTGTTATTATTAGAACTTAGCCAACCTTATTAACCTTATTCAAACGGGCAATATTTCATTAGGAGTTAAATTCTACGCAAAATGGCAATATTTTTATCTGATTGGCAGTAAAATTCGGCATTTGATTCCGGACTGCCCGCCTCTGGATGGTCTTTTTTCAAAGGACGCAAAAAACCGGAATGACAAGTAATTGGTAATACCTGGGGAAAGTCAATTCCTAATTCGTAATTCCTCCTTGTCTCTGGCTTGCCAGTCTATGACTAAAATTATGATTTCTGTAATAGTCGAGATAGTTTAAAATATATGTAATTTAAAATAACTCCGCGCCTTTAGGCCGGAGCACACTGAGAACCAGCCAACCTCAAAGGGGCTTTAGCCCAAAGAACGGCAGGTAGCAAACAAAAATTCGCACATAATCCATCCCGTCATTGTCTGAACCATGATTAAAGGATTTAATGATTGCCTGATTAAAAATGGATGTCATCTTCCGTATTACCAAAGTTTTTTTGATAATTTGATAGGTTGAAATACAAAAAAAAATTGGTTCTATGTGAAATATAGTGGGTAATTGAATTTGAGCCAGGGACAAACCAATTCGATCACTGAAAAAATTTTCTTTATTTCAAATACTTCTCGCTCTTTATTGTTAATATATCGGCATTGTACTATTTTTAAAATGATGCAGTTCAAGCGCCATTTTATGCATCTCCTACAGAGATGTTTTTCAAATTATCTATAATATGCTACCCCAGAGGGACTAACGCATTACTGGAACCTCTACAAGGTTCTTTTTTATCTCATTTGCCTTGTAGAGGCAATGATTAGTGCGGAACGTCCCAATGGGGTAGAAAATAGTCAATAAAACAACAACAATCCTTGTAGAGGATTCACAAACCATCCCCAGATAATCAAATCCTTTAAGACCTCCCAGGCAAAATTCAAGTCAATCGAATATGATATCTATAGCACATCATTCATAAGCGCTGTCAGGCAATCCATATTTTGACGCTTGTGTATCTGTTCAGTTACGTCGATTTGATAGTCGGCTGTTTTTTCATTACCCACTGGTTTTTATATAGAACCAAAAAATTCTTCTTTTCCTCCTATGTATATTCAAAAATTAAACGCAATAGCTTATCATACCCTGTAGAGACAAGGCATGCCTTGTCTCTACGAACGTTAAAAATATCTTTCACGGAAGAAAAAACAGGTTTGCCATCAGATACACCATATAACAAACTCTGAACAACTTTCCGGTTCTTCTTCAAGGCAGTGAACCTGACAAGAGATGGCAAAAACCTTATTTTTGATTTTTTAACCTTAGTAGCATAGGAAACCACCCGGTAAATTAAAACCTTATTAACCTTATTCAAACGGACAATATTCCATTAGGAGTTAAATTCTACGCAAAATGGCAAAATTTTTCTCTGATTGCCAGTAAATTTTGGCATTTGATTCCGGACTGCCCGCCTCTGGATGGTCTTTTTTCAAAGGACGCAAAAAACCGGAATGACAAGTAATTGCTAATACCTGGGTAAAGTCAATTCCTAATTCGTAATTCGTAATTCGTAATTCGTAATTCCTCATTGTCTCTGGCTTGCCAGTTTATGATTATGATTTCTGTAATAGTCGAGATTGTTTATAATATATGTAACTTAAAATAACTCCGCGCCTTAGGCCGGAGACTCCGTGCTTACGTGAACACACTCAAAGGGGCTTTAGCCCAAAGAACGGGTAACAATACTACAACGAAGCAGAGAAAACACAAAAAAGATCAAACAAAATTCCATCTTCTCTGTATAACCAGACAAAATATCTTCACAAATATTTAACATTTTTTAATTGCGCAATTTTTGAATTATTATTATCTTGCGTATGACTGATAGCTTATGGGGTAATTCGCTCTCTGACGAGAAAGATTGAAAATCAATATGGAATTAGTATGTTTATTTTTACCGGGAAATCTATTTTCAAATTTGTTAGTGATTCCGAAAGGTTTGCGAAGAAAAAAAATGTAACCAAAAAAATTTAACCAATTACAGGATACGATATCCTGTTTTGCAATTCAAAAACAACAGGAGTAATATATATGCCAAACTATCTCAGACTAACCGGCTCGGCCGACAGTTATATAAAATTTGAGCCCGCCAAAATTAGTATATACGACTTTACAATGTCCTGCTGGCTGAGGTTAGCCCCGCCAAAACAAAGTCAGACAATTTTCAGTTGGAAGGATGGTGAAGGAGATTATGTTGAGTTTCTGATAAATCCCGACTGTTCTCTTACTCTGGATGTCAATATACTCGGCAAGGATATCAGAATCAGCACAAAACCCCTTACCGATCTCTTCGACAACAAATGGCATCTGGTCTCCGCGGTTATCCAGCCCACAGGCCATTCCCTGAAAACACTTTTTAAAGGCAACTTCAGCTTTTATGTTGACGCTAAAAATCGTTTTAGTGATAATATTTCGCTCGATCCTTTTGCCCCGAAGGTATCAGAAGAACTTGTCATTGGAGGAGGGGTTAACAATAACCTCGGGCTTTCAGGCGATATCACCGATTTCCGACTCTGGAACAGGGCGCTGGACCCGACTACTCTTTTGCAGAATATGAGAACACTCTGCGGCAAGGATGACCCTGATCTTGCTATTTACCTCCCTTTACTGGGCAATGGAAGAGGTTCAGGCGGTGAAGTGCTCGCGAATACAAAAGAAATGGTTTCAGGGAAAGAAGTTACTCTCGGTCCCGGCTGTACGATCGGATATACTCCCGACCTTACACTCAACGCCCTGACAGAACTTGAGCATAACACCCCTTCGGCTCCTTTTCCTGATTTCACCACCAATCCCGGACTTAAAGCCAGCTATGAATACCTTAGCAACCAAGCCCAGCCGGGAAATCATGATCTGAGAAGCTTATACACTGAGGAAACCGTTGATCCGAACAACTGGCTCATTAATATCAATAATATCCCCACTGATAAAGTCCCAAACGATCTTGCAGGAAAATCCACCCTTGACCAGTGGCAGACTGTTTATAAAGAAATTAAAACAGAAATTGAAAACCTGAATAATTTTCGCAGTTTTTTTACCGCCTATAATACTTTCTATAATTCAGTCAACCTGCAGATAAGCAACCGGCTGAATGAAGCGGTGGCCAAAATGTCGGTAAATGGCAACGCTCTTCAGGTTAATTCTGATTTTAGTGTCTGGGTTGAAATCACCTGCGCGGCAATCTCCATGGTGCCCGATGTCGGTTCGGCGCTTTCATTTTATCTAAAAGCCCTTTCAATGCTCGAAAAAACCACTCCACAGGGTGATGTTGAAAATTTCTCACAACAATTTCAGACTGTCGCCGCCTCCCTCTGGGATGAATTGAATACATCGTTTCAGAGTTCAACCACAAACGGTTACAAACTTCAGGGCAACATGGAAAAAGATTATGGCCTGATGCAGACAGCCGCAAATTATATCAGCAGCGGCGAACTCGTATTTTCAGATGTCAACAGGGATAAAGTGCTTGCGGCTATGGAATCCTCATGTGAAAAATATTTCGCGCAGACATTGATGGTCGCAAAATATGTAATTTTCAGTTTCAGCAACAGGTGGCATCAGCGGGTCACAAAACCCTGCTGTGACGCGCCGGACAATATTCCCGCCGACGCCATTAACAGCGGTTATACGACATTATTAGGTTATAAAATTTATTACTATGATGTTATCGGCCAGGGAAGCAGCGACGCGATTAACGACGTCCCGCCGCAATCTCTATTCGATTACCTTACCGGACTCGGCTTCACTAAGGATGACTGGTTTTCCTGGATAGGAAATACAGTTGGCATCGAGTGTGGTTTTTCCCCACCGGTTATATAAAAAATGACAGCTTATCAATTTCAGGCCCTTCCTGATGGAGGGCCTGATAATTTTCTTAATTCCTGTGAAATCTTTCACCGTAATCCATATATTTTGTTTATGGAAAAAGATAGAAATTGTAAATTGGTGTCTACGGATAATCTCCCCGCCCTCGGAATTGATTTTGGCGGAGTGATTATCCCCAAAAGGGGGAAATCGGGAGAAGATACCAGGTTTGACGACAACTTTATTCTGACAGAACCAAATCAGAACGCGATAGAGATAATTTCTTTATTGGTTAAATTATTCAGGGGAAGAGTATGGATCGTCTCTAAAGCCGGACCGTACATTGAAGAGCTGACCAGAAAATGGCTCTCCCATAATGAGTTTTACGCGAAGACCGGAATGCCGGAAGAAAATATACATTTCTGCCGTGAGAGAACCGAAAAAAAAGATATTTGTGAAAAATTCGGAATAACCTTTTTCATTGACGATAAACTTCATGTGATGCAGATATTAAAAGATACTGTTCCGAATCTTTATTTATTCGGAGATAAAACTCTCAACAGAGGAGCGCGAAACTGGACAACACTTGTTGAAAACTGGGATGAGGTTTACATGAAGATATTGAATATTTATAGTCCGGAGACAAATGAATTACACTGAGTTCAGTTTTGAAATCCCCTATGACGACCTGTTGATTGAGGATACAGAAAATAATTGTGAAGAAATAGAAAAAATTTTCGGACTCCTGGGCATAAAGACAGAGCCCGATTATATAAGCAAAAAATATGATTCCTATTATGATAATTCGGCCGCGCGTTATTCCGGCGATCCTCTCGCCCGCGCGGGAAGGGGAAATGTAGTAAAACATCTATCCCCGGATGATAAGGGATCATTCATATTTTTTGATATGATGAACGGCTGTTCCGATCAAAACAATATGATTGAATTGGGAATCAGATGCGGTACCGGAATTGCGCAAAAAATAAAAGAACTTCTTCTGATTATTCATGAAAATGCCAGTGTGTCTACAAATTTTCGGGAGGGTTACCTTAACCTGGCCGGAAAAACATTAAAAGAAAATTTCCCCCGCCAATACCCCTATTACGATGGATTTGTAATGCAGGATATAGAGATATACAAATAAAAGGACGAGTTACATGTTCTTGTCAGATATATTCAATTCCGGATTTTAATTCTGTAATCCCGCAAAAATCCAAATCGAAATCGGTTTTAAATTGCCTATCCCCCGATTTGGGACAACACTAATTTCAGTTAAGATAGCTACAAAATCCAGAACGGTTCAATAACCGTAAGATATCCCGAAGAGGGAGAGCCAAGCCACTGCGCGGAGGCTGGAAAGGCCCTCCTAAGTCTGAATTGATTCACACGATTTTGAACTTTTATCTGGTTATAATAATCTGGTTAAAAGATCAGGGAGAAGGTTCTTTTGAGTTTTTTCGTGGGATTTTGTGTTTTGGTGATTTGGTGGCGTTTTTTCCTCACAAAACTGCGAAATCATCGAATTCTTCGGTAAACTTTGCCAATTTAACCGATCATTGTTCTTTAATAATTGATAATTGCAATCTTATCATTTTGTACAAAATTTAATTTCTTTTGGAATGAACCGGCAGAGCCGTAACAAAGCAGGAAACAGGAATTGTTTTTCTGTTAAAAAAATTGTGCTTTTAAATTGCAATTTTATTTTGATTTCTTTATATTTGACTCTGTGTTGCTTGGGGTCGCTCTTTTTGAACTTATTGTTATTTTATGGCAGTAAACTAAATTAAAAAATGAAAAACGTTTGCTCATCGTTATTTGTGCGTAACAGAGCAAATATGGTATGACAACAAAAAAATACAAAGTAAAAATAATAAACCGGAAAGGGATATATCCACCGGCTTGACGGACGATAAGGAGTTACTCGCTTAATGGTTAATCCATGAATGGCAACCGAATATGGATTAAAAGAATGGCAGCTTTCGGAGATTAAATAATTACATAATATCTAAAGGAGTTATGTTATGAGCGATCTGCCAACACTGCCCGGCATAAATATGCTTGGCAAAAGCTACAATGTAAACGGCAAATATGCCGATCCCATAAGCGCCGTCCTCCCTCTCTTTGATTTCGGGACAGATACGAAAGTGATTACAGTTCCTTCCGGCGAACAATATCTTATCCCCTCCGATATCGCTATACAGTTCATACCTATTGGCCGAAGCCACTATGAAACATTCGCGGGTAAATCAATTGAAGCTTATAGAACAGAGCTCAATGTTTATACCAATCTGCAGGGAAGCTACAAATTTTTCACCGGATCGCTTGAAACTTCTTTTAACAAGGAAGAAATGGGCTGCTCGGAAAATGAATTTGTAGCTATCCGCAATGTAATCGAGTCATGGGTTGTAAACCTTCCCGATCCGCAGACGATGATTTCCAGGCTGCTGCCCCAGGTTAAGGATGATCTCGAAAATATGGACCCCCTTGCCCTGCTCAAAAAATATGGCGCTTATTTTATCTGGGAAGCAATTGTCGGAGGCAGGGTGGATTATAGCGCCGCCACCGATAGTATGACATTCTCACGCAATTATGAACTGGGAGTTTCGGCAAAGATGTCCTATGAAACACTCATAGGTTCAATCAGCGCGAGCAACAAAACACGTTATGCCAAAGCAATTGAATCATTCCGTTCCAGCTCTACAGTTGAGGTCTCAACAATAGGAGGCGATCCCGCGCTGGGCGCGGCAATTCAGTCAGGCGGTAAGGACGCCTTTAACCAGTGGGCCGCATCGGTAACAAAAAAACCTGGCCCGACTCTCTCTGATTTTTCAGGTGACAGTCTGCGTCCCATCTGGGAATTAGTCAATGATAAATCCCGGGCGCAGCAGATAATAGACGTTTATCCTCAATATATGGCAGAATACCAGAAGGATATCCCCCAGACAGATCCGATAATCGCAGTGTTTAACCAGGATGAAATGATCCTCGCAGGAGCTGATCATGGCAGCGGGGCGCATAACGATGTAAGTGTGTATAAACCGGCCATATCCGGAGGCTGGAGCTGGCTCGGCCAATATGCCCAGGGTAATTACGACACTCCGTCCGGTTCCGCGCTTATAGCGAAAGCAATAACCCCGGGAGCTCTCGCCGCCCCCATCAGTTTCGAACGCGTATGGGATGACCACGGCTCGGGCAATGATCATGATTATTCATTGTGGAAACCTATTCCTCCCGTGGGATATAAGGCTCTCGGATATTTAATGAGGCTACGCGTAGATAATCAGAATCCTCCCTCAGGTGATGAAATAGAAGGACTTATGTGTGTTCATGAAAGTCTGGTAACGCAGGCTACTGTTAATACAAGCGGGTCTATCTGGAATGACGCCGGAAGCGGAGCCGACTGGGATGGCAGCATCTGGACAATAATACCCACAGATGATCAGACCGCGCTTAAGACCGGAACATTTTATGGTGAACGTTCACATGCCACACCTGAAACAATAAGTCCTCCTGTATATTGTATTTTAAAAGATAAAATTCAAATCAGCGCGACAATGTAATCCCTCCATCCCTCAACCCTCGGTGCGCCTGTGACAGCCGGGCGCACCATTTTTTATTTCAAAATAGTCCCGGCCCGTCTGGAAATGAGAAGGATAAAAATGTTATATTCCTTCTTGTAATCTTTAGACCTGCTTAGTAAACTATTATGTTGATAACCGATCCACTGAAAGAAATATTATTTACAGATAACAAAGCGTTGAAATATCACGCGCGGGAATACCAGGGAGCTTCGGTTAAAGAAAATCTGCCCCACCCTTCCTCCTTACCGGAAGCCAAAAATATTATCGCCAAACAACATTGCTCGGGATGCTGGATAAATAAAAGCCGTACTAAATATGAATACCCCGGTATAAATAAAAATCTCTCAGAAACAATAAAATATTTCGGCAGACTGATTGACATTCATCTTCTTAAAAAGGACCGCCCCTCGATTAAAACTGCCGCCGAATATCTGTTTTCAACACAAACAGCCGGGGGTGATTTCAGGGGAATACTCGGAAATCAATATATGCCCTATTATAACGGAATGATAATTGAATATCTTTGTAAAGCCGGGTATGGAAATGATGTAAGAACAATAAAAGCTCTCGACTGGCTGCTCGATAACAGGCAGGATGACGGCGGATGGACGATACCCCTTCTCTCGGTAAAAGGGCGGGGTCCATCAATTTGGCAGGCCCCTCCATATCCTTTTGAGCCGCATAAAAAATCCTCCTTGAATGCCACTGGTATGACACTTCGGGCGTTTCTCTTTCACGAAGATTATTGTGAAAGAGAGGAGGTCCTCAAAGCGGCTGAATTGTTAAAAAAGAGATTTTTCCACGCTGATTATTATTCATGGCGAAAGAAACCTGAATACCGGCTGAAATTTCAATTCCCCTTCTGGTGGTCCAATCTTCTTACCTCGCTGGACAGCCTGTCGCTGCTCGGTTATTCACCAGAGGATCCCGATATTAAAGAAGGTCTGGAATGGTTTACCGATAACCAGCTCGCCAATGGTCTCTGGCAAACACAATACGATAAAGCGGGGGATAAGGAACAGGCGAGGTGGGTAGCTTTGTCTGTATTGAAAGTCTTCAGACGATTTTCGGAAAATCAAAAGAAAAACCTATAAACTGGCTGAGACATAGCTAAAATAATTCTACCCGCCCGCCGCGGATATTCCCTGACGGGATTCCTTTTATTGTGAGTTTTTTAACGAGATCAATGCGATCTCAAAAGTCCAGTCAGGGATCAGCCGCGTCAGACAGGCTGATAGAGAATAGATTCGCAAGTTCTGAATTATTGTCCCTGTTCTGATTTTTTGAAAAAAATCCCGAATGGGATTCAATATCAATAGCCCCGTACAGCGAAAGAAGTGAGCTGTCCGGGGTAAAAAGAAATACATGCCGTCACGACCCTGAAGTGGTCAAATATAGAAATCTTTAGCAGATTAAATTTTTCCTTGATAAATAATATTTTCTCCGGGTTGTTAATATTCGACGCCTTCAGCGTCGAGACAGATATCGGCCATATCAGACCACCGGATAACATCCGGGGCTATTCATATTCGACTCCATTCGGAGTCGTTTATGTGATCCCCTTTTTGGTTCCGGCCTGACCGGTATATTTCGAATCGAGGCCTGACTATCGGCAACATGTTATTTGCGGGCTTTTTGAAAAATTTTGCGCTCCGGATTATCCTCAACATATTAACGTTAGTGTGGTGGTAAAAGCCTAAATTTTCCCCAGGCAGAGCTTAGGAAAAAGCCCTAAAGGGGAAAAGTTCCCTGGCAAAACGGGAGGCGATTTATTCAATAAGAAGTTAAATTCTACGCAAATTGGTAAGAAATTTATCAGCAAGTAGAAAGTTTTATTGCCAGGTATAAGTTTCGTGGTTACTCGAGGTGTGTCCTCCCCCGTCAATGAAGAAGAGCGCTTCATTGCCACCCCCTCCGGCGGGGGACATTCTGATTACTTGGATTTGTCGATAAATATCCCCCTTCGGAGGGGGTGGATTCAAAGTGTTTTTCTTTGAAGACGGGGGAGGACTATCCTTGAGCTAACCGATAACTTTTCTTTTTCTGACTCTATCAGCTTATGGATTTAGAATCGCGGCTTAATTATCGGCAACACGTTATTTGCGGGCTTTTTGAAAATTTTTGCTCCCCGGATAATCCTCAACATGTTGGCGTTAGTGTGGTGATAAGAGCTTGAATTTTCCCCGGGCAAAGCTTGTGGAAAAAGCCCTAAAGGGGAAGAGATTTATTTCGTAAGTAATCAAATTCTGCAAAAAATAGTTAAATTTTTAAAATATTTCGAGACATGTAACAAACTCACCCTAAATCCCTCTCTTAGGAAGAGAGGGACTTTAAGACTCCCCCTCTTTTTTTCAAGAGAGGGGGCCGGGGGGTGAGTTGTTTTTCCAACCTGGGATAATTAAATAGTTTTATTCTTGCTCGGCGATTTTATGGATTAAAAATAGCGGCCTGACTATCGACAACACGTTATTTGCGGGCTTTTTGAAAATTTTTGCTCCCCGGATTATCCTCAACATGTTGGCGTTAGTATAGTGGTAAGAGCTTAATCAGGTAATAAACCATTTCTTCAACTTCTTGGCATTCCTGACGCTGACATTAAAAGGTTCGCTGCAATTCTGCATATAAACCTCGTATGAACTTTCGGAAAGTTTTTTAAGGTTTTCCACAAAGTTAATATTAATTATTGTTGACCGGTGAATCTGGAGAAACGATATTGTCGGAAGAATATTGCTCCATCTTTTTAATGATTTCCTGATAATATATTTTTTGGAATCCCTTGTAACAATTTTTGTGTATTCTTTTGAGGCCGACACACAAACGATCTCATCAAATTTTATTATTCTTAACTTAGTGCCGATTTTTACCAAAACATGATCCTCTTTCGGAGGCATTTCACCTGTGGCTTCAATTGTCTCCTTCTGCAGACTGTCAAATTTTTCCTTCATCGAAATGAATTTGTCAAGTCGGGCATTAATTGATTTGATCAGCTCCCCGTTATCAACAGGATAGGGAATATAATCATCAGCCCCGGCATTCATTATTTTCCGCATTTCAAAAAAATCAGGTTCGGGAGCCAGAAAAATCAAAGGAATAAGTTTTGTTCTTTCATGCGAAGCCAATTCGCGAACTACATCTTCCCCCCCGATACCGTTGTTCTCAATATCACACAGGACAAGATCGGGGAGATAAATTTTCGCGATTTCTATTCCGTTTATAACATCTTCCGCGAGATAAGTATTGAATCCGGCATTGGTCAGAACAATATTCAGGTCTTTGATATTAGAGTTGTTATTATAGATAATCAATATTTTATTCAACAAAAACTCCTTGATCTTCCCAATTGTCCTCCCGGTACAATCAATTGGATAGCAGCTTTTTAACTGGTTGACAAATTACGAAAAAAAATAATTTTTTGGTTGAATTCAATAAACGTTTACAACAAAAATCGAACGTTTGTTGATGAAATGTGTCAAAATTTTTCCCTTTCTTTACTCATTTCACTAAAATTGCGCCAGACTTAAATGTTAACAAAATATTAAATATCCCGCAGGATATTGTATAAGCAAGTCATTTTACAGGAGAAAGAATGATGAAACTTCTAAAAAAAATCACTTTTCACATATTCATACTCGCTGCTCTTTTTATCAGCTCTGTATCAGCTCAGGACCTTTCATTTAACGCCGGCGCTGATGTTGTAAGCCGATATATCTGGAGAGGACTCGATTTCGGCAAATCCCCGGCCATTCAGCCCTCATTATCGGCAAGTTACTCAGGGTTCGAACTTGGTGCATGGGGTTCATATACTTTTAATGAAACCGCCTCAGGCGCTGATGAACTCGATCTTTATATGAGCTATTCTTTTAATATTAAGTCAGTGTCATTAACAGCGATGATCACCGATTATTATTTCCCGAATAACGGAATCAGAATGGGTAACTATAATAACCATGATGATGACGCGGGCGCGGGCGCTCATACCTTCGAAGCCGGGGTGAGCATCGGCTCAGAAAAATTCCCCCTCGCCTTTTCAGCTTATTATAATTTTTATAATGACGCGGGCAACAATGTTTATCTTCAGCTCGATTGCCCATTTAAAGTCAAAGAATATGATCTTAATCTTTTCCTCGGCGCCACCCCGGGAAGCGAAGACAATCCCGCCTATTATGGCGCCAAAGAGTTCAGCGTAATAAACATCGGCATCCAGGCTTCAAAATCGGTAAAAATTACAAACGATTTTAGTCTGCCTGTATTTGTAACCTATTGTCTGAACCCGCAGATGGAATTAAGCCATCTCGTTTTTGGTGTATCATTTTAGTAAAAATTAAATCAGGAGTATAAAATGTTTGATACCGGTTCAACCGGCTTTATGCTTGTAGCGACAAGCCTGGTAATGTTAATGACTCCCGGACTCGCCTTCTTTTATGGAGGACTGGTAGGGAGAAAGAATGTTTTAAGTATAATGATGCAAAGTTTTGTTTCCCTCGGATGGACAACAATAATCTGGTTCGCAGTGGGATATTCTCTCTGCTTTAGCGGTGGAGAAGGAGGAATAATAGGAAACCTCGATATGGCATTTTTAAGCGGGGTTACAGTAGATACAGTATTTGGCTCCGGAACCGGCTCTATGCCCCTCTATCTCTTCATCGCTTACCAGATGATGTTCGCCATTATCACACCCGCCCTCATTACAGGGGCATTTACCAACAGGGTTCGTTTCCCCGCCTATATGCTTTATCTTACAATCTGGTTATTCTTTGTATATTTCCCGCTCGTACACATGGTCTGGGGCGGCGGTCTGCTTGCTGAACTTGGTGTTCTTGACTTTGCCGGCGGTATTGTGGTGCACGCTTCCGCGGGTATGGCGGCGCTTGCTTCTGTATTTTATGTCGGTAAAAGAAATGTCAAGGACCGTGGTCCTCACAGTATCCCCCTTGTTGCACTGGGCACCGGTTTGCTCTGGTTCGGATGGTATGGATTTAACGCCGGAAGCCAGCTTCAGGTCGACGGAATCACAGCCACCGCTTTTCTCAACACCGATATCGCGGCTTCTTTCGCGGCTATTACATGGCTGGTTGTTGAATGGACCCAGGAAAAGAAACCAAAATTTGTCGGATTCCTCACGGGCGCTGTCGCGGGACTGGCAACTATTACTCCCGCCGCGGGTTTTGTATCCCCCGGAAGCGCCGCGATAATAGGTATATTTTCAGGAATAATCTGTTACTTCGCCGTTTCCATGAAGAACAAACTTCAGTGGGATGACGCTCTTGATGTATGGGGTGTTCACGGAGTAGGCGGTGTTCTCGGAACAATAAGTCTCGGCGTCTTTGGTTCAGTCGCGGTCAACTCCGCTGGAACAGACGGCCTTCTTTTCGGCGGTTCGGGATTTTTCTTCACACAGGTTATCAGTGTGCTTGTTGTAAGCATCTACGCTTTCCTTTTCACTTATGTAATGTTATGGCTCATCAATAAAATTACACCTGTCAGGGTAACCAAAGAGATTGAAGAAACCGGTCTTGACAACTCTTTCCATGGTGAAATTGCCTACGAAAACGAAAACTAATTTTTGCCACATCCTTATCAGCCACTTTTTTAAGCCGCCCACGGGCGGCTTTTTTTATTTCCCGCCAGGCAGTTTTCAACACAATCTGAATTGGTTTTTTTATTATATTAATGCGATAATTCAAATTTATTCAAATAGAATAACCGGAATGACAGAATTACAGAGATATCTTCGAAATTGTAAAGTAACTCAAAAAAGGATAGATGTTGAAGTCAGGAACCTTCGTCAACAAAAATATCCCAGGCGGGACTTGTTTGACGATCTGTTCCGGCACTCTGAAAATTTTTTCCTGCATAAAATGGAACCCCGCTTAATCGCTGTATCCGGTTTAAGGGGAGTCGGCAAAACCACACTTTTATGGCAGGTCGCTGAGGAAATATTTAATAAACATACCGACAATATATATTTTATAAACGGAAATGATATAAACAGCCTGGGATATAATCTTGTTGAGGTAATTAATGATTTCGAGCAAAATATATCAGGCGCCCCTCTGGCCGAGATTACCGAACCTGTCGTTTTTTTATTTGACGAAGCGCATGATATAACTGACTGGGATCGCGATCTGAAAATTCTTTATGATAAATGTAAGAATGCGTTTATCCTGTGCACCGGAAGCTCTGCTTTACTTCTTCATAAAAACGCCGACCTCGCCACCCGGATGACAATGTTAAGGCTTTTTCCATTCAGTTATCCGGAATATATTAAAGCGCGAAGTCAGAATGGAATTGAAGAATCTCAGCCGGTTACGAAGTTTGATATTGCGAATACATTAAAACAAACTCTGTTTTTTTCACCTGACATAAAAGCCCTCCAACAAAAAATTTCCGGTCTGGAAGAATCAATTATTAATTACCATAGGTCTGTCGCAGATACTATTTCTGTTGATTCATCTACCCTGATAACAGATTACATAAGCTACTTCAATATAGCCCGATTCCTGACTTTATCTCAAAAAGAATTAATCGATGAAAGAATCATTGCTCTTTTTGAAAGAATTCTCTTCAGGGATCTTCTTTATTTTGATAAAGAAATTAATCCTGAGATTTTGCTGCGGCTTCTTATGAGGATAGCCCTCAGCGATGAAGTTAATTATCAAACCCTCTCCAGGGATTTTGGTAAGATGGAGGATATAGAACATTTTATTGAGCTGCTTGATAAAGCTGAAGTACTCAATTTATTTTTTCCATATGGCGGTGTAAAATCCAGGACAGGTAAAAATATTAAGCCATTCTTTATGTCTCCTTCCCTTAGGAACGCCCTTTTCAAAAGAATTTACGGAGATGAGCCGAATGATAATTTACAGGCAAAACTCTATGAGGATATTGTTGCGATGTACCTGAAAAGAATTATTGATAAGGGTCTGCTGAGTTTTGGGTATTCAGAGAAAGGAGTTTCACCCGACTTTATAATCGAAACTCTCGATAATCCGGTTGTGCTGGAAGTGGGTAAAAATAAAAAAAGCAGAAGGCAGATAACAAAATATGAGCGAAAAAAAAGATATGGTATCATCGTCAGTTCCGAACTTACAAAATACCGCGTTGATGACGATTCTCTTTACCTGCCCCTGGGCTGGTTTTTGCTTTTATAAAATTTGTAGTTGAGCAATATCATCCAGGCTGGCAAAGCCAGAACCAAAAAAAAATGTTATATAGGAACAATCATATTCATAAACTGGCTGAGCCAGAAAAAACAAAGTTATCGAGTTACTCGGAGTTAGTCCTCCCCCGTCTTCAAAGAAAAACACTTTGAATCCACCCCTCTGCCACAGGCTTCCCTATGGGGCAAAGGGGGATATTTTTCGACAATCCGAGCAATCAGAATGTCCCCCGCCGGAGGGGGTGGCAATGAAGCGCTCTTCTTCATTGACGGGGGAGGACACACCTCGAGTAACTACAAATTTTATACTTAGCAATAAAACTTTCTACTTGTTAATAAATTTCTAACCATTTTGCATAGAATTAAACTCCTAATGGAATAATCGGCAGAACCAGAAACAAATGCGATCATCCGGAGGCTGAGCGGACTCGAAGCCGCTTTTTTGCGCCGGAGGGCTAATCCTTACTTCGACTCTTACTCTGTTTTTTTAGGTAATAAAGCTTCATTTTAAAGCAATCTATAAAAACAAGTGGGTATGAAAAAAGCCGGTGAATAAATAGATCGGGGAAACTCAATCGTAAACAGCAATACGGGCGTCGGGATATGGTGTACCTGACGGCACACTCATTTATTTCTTCTTTTATTCTACCAATATTTTGCCCCTAACGGGGCAATCGTATAAAACAAGAAATATTTTTTGTCCCGTTAGGGACATCATATTGGTAAAAAAGAGATACGTTAAATATACTGTGTGCCGTCAGGTACACCATATTTACCCACGGGGATACAATGATAATTATTGAGCAGCATAATTTTTTTTCTGTTATTCATTCGTGTGATTTCATTCCAAATAGTCCCGCGAGACCTATAATATATTCAATCAACCCCATTGACAGCTCAACCGGTTCCCGATTTTGGTTCATAATATTTCTCTTCATTTTCTTACATTCTTCCTCAGAATATTACAAAATTTGAATGATGATCATGACCAAAAAACTGTTGCTCTTCAGCTTATTATTAACACTTACATTTTGCACACGCCAAACAGACAGAATTTCCAACCTTTCAGGAGATTATTTCGGCCAAAAACCTGATTCCTCGAAACCGGTAATTTTCGCTAAAGAGATTATATCTTCCGGATATCACATCCATAGCGGGGCGGTGTTCACTCCTGATCTGAATGAGGTTTATTATGTGGTAGCCGGACAACCCTACAAAGTGATAGTCTGCATGAAAAAAAAGGATGGTATATGGAGCGAGCCCTTTATCCCCTCTTTTTCGGGCAAATACAGCGATGATCACCCGTCTGTTTCATCTGACGGCAATACCATATTCTTTGATTCCCGCCGTCCTCTTAAAAACACAGGACCACCCGAAGAAAAAAGTGACATCTGGAAAGTTACCCGAAATGAGCAAGGCTGGGGAGAACCGGTAAACCCGGGGGAACCGGTCAATACAAAAGAACATGAATTTCATCCCTCGGTTGCCGCGAATGGTAATCTCTATTTTGTTTCCCCCCGAAAAGATGGATTTGGCTCAACAGATATTTATCTTTCAGAATTTAAGGAAGGCGTTTACCGGCAGCCGGTAAATCTTGGCGGAAATGTCAACTCACCCGGACTTGACGCCTGGATTTATATTCACCCGGATGAAAAATATCTCCTTTTTTCCAGCTTCAGGAGAGGAGATAATCTGCCGGAGGGAATATTTTTCTCAGGCAGGGGAAAAGATGGAGTATTTAATGAAGCCACTTATCTTGCCGAAGTTAATTTTTACAAAGGAGTGGCAAGAATGCCTGTTCTTTCACCCGACGGTAAATACCTCTTTTTTAATTTGCAGGGGGAAGCGCATCCCGCGTGGTCCGAAAAACCCCTTTCATGGAATGAATACCTGAAAATTAAGACCGGCCCTGAAAACGGCAATGGAAATATCTACTGGATGGACGCCCGGTTCCTGAATAACTATGGCAATACCGCAATTAATAATTAATAATGAACAATTAACAATTGAAAGGATAATTGGTGAATGGTTCTATATGAAAACCAGTGGGTAATGAAAAGACAACCGACTAACGACGCAAATCAGCGGCGCGGTTTACCGCACACGCTGGATTTGTCTTGTTGTGCATCTATCATTGGTTCTATCGGGTTTCTTTGAAGGTACAAATACCTTCCTGATTCTGAATCATGTCCAATCATCAGGAATAAGGGCAGGAGGTTTAGTCCAAGGTTCCTCAACAAGAGACTCCTGAAACCATTTATCCCGCATATTTGCGTGTTCGGATACGATGATTTGGAATCCCTTGCATTCTTCCGTGCAGAACCGGTAGAGCATTTGAAAAAGGCTACGGACTTTTTCAAGATCAGAATCTCTCTCAGTATCTACCACAGAACCGGAAGATGCTTTGTAACGCTCTTCTGAAGGGAAATAGACCTGAGTCGGTTGATCTAACATCAAAAATGATGGAATCGGGCGGCCGTGCGTAAACGAGTAATGATGGATGGAAAGTAATGCCGCGAGGTGGTATGCAAGGTGGTTTGCACCTCCCCCGGTATTATTCATGAAAATAGGACGCTCATTGCGGTCAATCACCACAGTAAGGCGACTTAGGTCGAATCGCAAGGGGCGGTCGGAGAATTCAGCATCCAAGTATTCTGAATAGGTTCTCATCTGATTTGAGATGATGTTTAGAATAGATATCAGCCTCTCTTGGCTGTTATCTGCTCCTATGTCATCTTCAAGCAGTTTAACTTGTTTGATCTTATTCTCAATGCGCTCCTCAAGCTCCCTGAAATCGTTTTCTGGAGTGTAGGTTTCAAGGAAGAGGCTGACTCGACCGACTGTTCTCGCCGCCGCAGCATTTCGATTACCCATCTGCGCGATCTTTTCGTTTGCGGCGATTGCTGCCGCTAGCTCTTCATGCTTTGCTCGAAATTTCTCACTTATTCGATCTCTTTCTTCGGTCAGCTCCCTGATCAGTTTCTCCATTTTGGGTCGCTCACCCGTTACCGCTTCGAGCTCGTTTTCCAGTGATTTTAGTTCGCCGAGAATGGCTTCTGCAATTGATGTCTGCATTCCTAGATTCGGTTCGCTGAAAGGCCACTGCCATTCCCCAGTTTGTCGATTTCGAGGGAGTGCTTTAATTGACTCTAATCGGCTCTTCTGTTCACTCGCTTCATCTGTAAATCCATTTTCTCTTTCGGTAAACTGAATAGTGGCTTTTAGATTCTCTTCTAAGGAACGACGAAGCTTTCTCAGCTGATCAATCTCATCTTCAATTGAGGCAATGCGGGCAACGTCTTCGTCAGGAACCGGGGCAGGCTTCCAACTTTCGACAGCCCGCAACTCCGAAAGTATTGATTCAGTTGTGTCGGGCATTGCTCCCTTCGAGACTATGCCGACTTGCTGTGCTTCAGAGAGTAATGCAACCGCACGAATATTCAATTGATCAGAAAAGTTCCGGGCATCAGAAAGTTGTTTCTGGAGTATCTTTAGGTCCCTGCGAGCTGTTCGCAGTTTCGTTTCCTTTTCGTATGAATCGTCAGGTGCAATCCCCATAAGTATTGGGAATGTGTCCTTTATCGCTTGCGGTATGTGAGGCTCATTCTGCCGATAGAAAAGAAGATCCTTATTAGCGATTAGCCCTTGCTTTTGAAATAGATAATAGAACGTGTGCTTAACGTTTGTGCTGAAACTTGAACGGCTGTGCTCTGTAGCGACTGCAGTCTGATTCTCGGGAATACCAAGCATCTCGGATAGGAGCGATACCACAGCATCATCATCTGCGTTGCACAGGAGGTCACCAAACTCTGGCACTTGGATGTTCCCACCTCTGCGGATCATCGCTCGGGAACAACTTGAAGCGTTCGTGGCTGGGGCCGGTTTTGCAATGAGTACCTGCTCACCTGTGAATTGAAATATGACTCCGTACCAGCTGACCTTGTCTCGAATTGTTCCTTCAGGCACCTGAAACGTGCTTCTACCCATACAATATTCGACTATTTCCGAGATAGCAGATTTTCCGGTCGATGATCGCCCCGTGATTATATTTAGCCCTTGAAGATTGAACGATAGGTGCCGCAAGTCACCTTCGTGACTGTAAAGTAGAATCTCTCTGATTTTCATGGGCGAATTCCTAACATTGTGTAGACCGTAGCTCTGTCTGAGATTTGAGCAAATTTGCGCCCCAAGGATCGTGCAACCTTTTGACAGTCTTGGGTTTCTTGAGTTCCTGAAATGGCCTTTTGGACGGAACCCTCAATCGCTGAAATGTGTCCATTCTCGTGAATCACGATTGAGCCTTGCGCGAGGAGATAACCGAGTGCATCCATAGTGTAGGGAAAGAGCCCTGTGAGCCTATCCGGTAGTTCAACGAGAACTTTCGGATTGTCTTCTACGATCTTCACCAAATACGTCCGTATCCCTCTTTTCAATATGTCTCGTGTGTCTTTATGCAAAGATAAAGCGGGAATCAGCAAGCACAGCGAGAAAGGCATCGGCTTGCCGTCTTCATTCCCAAATTCATGAATCGCCCTTAGCATGATCACTCCAAGAAATGCCGGATTGAATAGATTGCGCAATTCGCGCGGCCGATTATTCCACGCCTTCATTTCTTCACCTCCTTCAATATATTCTGTATTCGATTGAGAAATTGGGGATGCCAGTATACGCGAGGGGTTGGCTCGTTGGCCAAAATATGGTAGCTGCCAACTGTCACATATGACTCTGTGACCTGCGGTCTGATTCTGAGGTTCGGATTCAATCCAGAGGAGAGGTCTGTATAGATTTTTCGGCCGGCTTTGCGCAGTATTTCCTCGGGACACTCGTCCTCGAGTTCTTCGCACACAACTTCTCTAAGTCTTTGCCACTCATCTACTAAGCGATCATCGTACCTTTCAACCTCACCGGTAATCGTGATATTTTCTCTGGCCCATGATGATCGCTGTTCGTAGGCACGGTAATAATCTAGGATGGCGCGGCGAGTCCGGTCAGACCTCAGTCCAATTTCTCTCAGTTGTTGTACAAAGATTCTGTTGTCGTGCACAGGATCGACCCCCTCCTCCGGTTCAGCATCGAAGAAATCTAACGGGAGGTTATCATCCCTAAATTGCTCGGAAATATGGGCTAGCATTTCACTCACTTCGCGACCCAAGAGTGGCTCGGAGCGCTTCCCTGTCATTAAATTGACACATTGATCGTTCCACCAGCCTTCAAGGCGTTCAAAAACTGGTTTTCGGTGTTGAGGTCGCACGGCCCTCATTAGTGCCATTATTTTTGAAGGAACATCGTCGATTCTCTCTTGGCAATCGAAGATTGTAATCTTTGAGAAAAGCCCTTCCAATAGCATCGCATCCATACTGGTAAGCTGAGCATGAATCGATTTCAGGAGTTTCGCATCCGACTTACTAATGACATCCATGGCCGTTTCTGTAAGCTCATCGGGAGGTTTCCGCTCAGCACTGCCTGTAGTGAAATTGGAAAGGAAAGATCCTATTTGGATTTCACCTGTGGTAATCAGAAAAAAGGATGTGTCGGAAATAGTATTCGGGTTGGCTATAGCGAAAGTCGCCCAAATGCGAACAGATTTCCAAAAATCAGGTGAGAGATCAGTGAGTTTATCGCCAGGAGCTTTGTGTTTTAGAGACGCCAACAGCCTTCCCTCTTCTGGATCATTATAGTCTATATCATCATCTGCTTCAAGCAAACACGTTGTATCTTCCGGTAGCGTCAAAATACGGTGAAGTGCGTACCGAGGCTGATACATATAGCCAAGTGCTTGCTGCGGTGCTGAATATTTGTCTGTTTTGTCTGTCATGGGATCAACAGTCCTGTGTTCTATTTATTCAACAGTTCTTGCACAACGGTGTGGCGGATGGTAATCCGCAACTCCGTTAGACGGGCGCAATAGCGACCGTTTAACTATTAAGAATTTTACACATTATTGCTCAAAAAAAATATTGGTATCATCTTAGCAAGCAATAATTTACCCCGTGGGGATGGCCATGCCATAAAATTCAGTCCCGTAGGGATAAATTGTACTTAACCGCTGTTATCTACACAGCTCCGCCACGTAACTCACATTACTCCTATTTTGGCCATGTAAAACATATTTAATCTATATCGTATAAAACAATCATTCGCTAATTCAAGCGCTTATTACCCCAAACACAATCAGTCATTCCTAAATTAATGAATATTGGTTTTTTATGCAAGAGGAAATTAATGGTGAATGGTGAATGATGAATTATGAATGGGGAAAAAAATAAGAGTAGGATGACTGGATTTATAGTTTTATTGGCAGTATTCATTTTGTAATGAGGATGGGGAAAGAGGATTGCGCTGCCGATGCCTTTTTTTTATCCTGTTCATCAATACAATCCTGTAAATCCTGTTCTTCTTTGCGCTCTTTGCGATTTCTTTTCCTTTCGCGGCCTTTGCGTGGAATTTACCCGCGTGAAACTAAAACCTTTTGCGTCTCCGATACCGGTTATAAATCAGGTAATCCTTAAATCCTTTAATCATGGTTCTGGGATTGGAGGGATTGGAATGTGCACAAACTGTTATTCTCCCGCTAAGTTCTCTTTGGGCTAAAGCCTTATTGGGGTGACGGGATTCTTCATGAGTCACAGGCCTGAAGGCGCGGTGTTATTTTCCTTGTGCTCTTTGTGCCTTCTTTGCGCTCTTTGTGGTTGGGGGTTTGGTGAATTGTGAATGGTGAATTATGAATTGTGAATGAAAAAAATAGGAGTATAACAAACGGATTTATAGTTTTATTGGCAGTATTCATTTTGTAGTGAGGAGGCAAAAGAGGATTGCGCTGCTGATGCCGATTATTTATCCTGTTCATCAATACAATCCTGTAAATCCTGTTCTTCTTGGCGCTCTTTGCGATTTCTTTTCCTTTCGTGGTCTTTGCGTGGAATTTACCCGCGTGAAACTACAACCTTTTGCGTCTCCGATACAGGTTATAAACCAGGTAATCCTTAAATCCTTTAATCATGGTTCTGGGATTGGAGGGTTTGGAATGTGCACAAACTGTTATTCTCCCGCTAAGTTCTCTTTGGGCTAAAGCCTTATTGGGGTGACGGGATTCTTCATGAGTCACCGGCCTGAAGGCGCGGTGTTATTTTCCTTGTGTCCTTTGTGCCTTCTTTGCGCTCTTTGTGGTTGGGGATTTGATGAATTGTGAATGGTGAATTATGAATTATGAATGGGAAAAAATCTGAGTAAGAATAGGAGTATGAGTAAGAGTATGATGAGCGGGTTTGTGGTTCTATTGGTGTTGTTCATTTTGTAATGAGGAGGGCAAAAGAGGCCTGCGCTGCCTATGCCCAATATTTATCCTGTTCATCAATACAATCCTGTAAATCCTGTTCTTCTTCGCGTTGGGATTTTACCCGGCGCTGTGGGGCAGGCGGGACGCGGGGAACTTCCGGGATGGTATAAATTATTTAAATAGACGAAACAACGAAAAAATCAAGTGTCGCCATTGTCCCACGGAGATTGTGAAAAACCTGTGAATTATGCCTTCCCGCGGCGAAATCACTTTATACCGTTGTAAATAAATTTAAACTTTAATTTTGAGCTGGCTCACTGCAAAATAATTTAAATGAATTAATATGTTTAATTTTTCAATGTTTTTTCAGATTTTTAGCATGTAAGTTTAAATTTTTGGGACAACAAACATGCTGGAAAGAATAGAAATTATTCAGGGGGATATTACAAAACTTAAAGTGGATGCGATTGTAAACGCCGCTAATAGTTCACTTTTAGGGGGAGGAGGAGTAGACGGAGCTATTCATCGAGCGGCAGGTCCGGAATTACTTGAGGAATGCAAAACCTTAAACGGCTGCGCGACAGGCGAAGCAAAAATTACTAAAGGTTATAACCTGCCCGCCGAATATATAATCCACACAGTGGGACCTGTCTGGAATGGCGGAAGAAACAAAGAGGATGACCTGCTGACCCTCTGCTACAGGAATTCACTTAAGCTGGCTAAAGAAAATGGTATAAAAACAATAGCGTTTCCTTCAATAAGCACAGGCGCTTATCGTTTCCCTCTTATCAGGGCAACCCGAATCGCCATTAAAACCACAATGGAATTCCTGGAGAAATATGAGGAAATAGAAAATGTCACTTTTGTTTGTTTCAGCGAAGGTGATTACGAAACTTATCTACAGATATTCGACTCCTTTCAGTAATGATTACAGGCGCTTGTTATGAGATATTCGGTTCTGATTTTCATTTTATTAATTTCCATAATTGTAATGAATAGTTGTCAGACAAACTCAACAGATCAGCTCTCGGCTTTGCTTAAAAATAACGCCGATAAACTTGCCGGGGTTATGGATAATCCTGAGAAGTATGAAGTTCAGATTATTTACACACAAATCGACAGGGACTCCCTGAATAACGCGGAATTTACAACGTTCCGCTTTATGGAAAATCGGGAGTTCTATTATTATCCGGCGAGTACGGTTAAACTTCCGGCCTCAATTCTCGCGCTTGAAAAAATCAATGAACTTAATATACCGGCTCTTTCCAAAGATACTCCCCTCAGCATTGACAGCTCATATTCCGGTCAGATTGCTGTTTCATCTGATACCACAAGTGAATCGGGTCTTCCATCTATTGCTCATTATATAAAAAAAATATTGCTCGTCAGTAATAATGACGCGTTTAACCGCCTTTATGAATTTCTCGGGCAGGATGAGCTGAATGAAAGACTCCATAATAAGGGACTGAATGATTGCAGGCTGATTCATCGCCTTTCAATTACGATGAGTCCGGATGAAAATCGGCACACCAACGGGTTCCGGTTTTATAATGATGAGGAGGAGATATATCATCAGCCACCCCGGGTTAGTGAGAAAAATTACAATTTTAATCTTGTCAATCAGAAAAAAGGGAACGGTTATTACAAAGGGGGAAAGCTTGTTGAGGAGCCCATGGATTTCAGCAAAAAGAACTACATTTCCCTTAACGATCAGCACGAGATAATAAAACGGCTTTTCTTTCCTGGTAAATACCCCGAAGATCAGCGTTTCAGGCTGACTGAGGAGGACTATAAATTCTTGTATAAATATATGTCCATGTTCCCGGGAGAATCAGATTACCCGGCTTATGACTCATCTTATAATGATGGATATGTGAAATTTTTTATGTTCGGCGACGCCAAAGAAAAGCTTGATGGCAAAATACGAGTTTTCAGTAAAAGTGGTATGGCCTATGGTTTTCTGATCGATAACGCTTATATCGTCGATTTCGAAAACAATGTGGAATTTCTTCTAAGCGCGGTTATTCATGTTAATGAAGATGGCATTTATAATGATGACAAATATGAGTATGATTCAGTAGGCGTCCCCTTTCTCGCCAATCTTGGAAGGATAATTTATAATTATGAATTGGAAAGAAACCGCCCCCATATTCCTGATCTTTCTCATCTAAAGTTTCAATATTAAAAAAGAGGGCTGACCGCCCTCTAAAATTATTCTTTTTCCTTCACATTTTCAGATAACTGCCCATAAATATAAGCTGTCGCGGAAAGCATAATAGAAAGATATGCTATGTAAGCGATTAAGGTAACAAGTCCCGCCAGAATATCAGAAATCATGCGAAAAATTCCCGCGAGTATTAAGATCGCGATGATCATAATCACAGACAGAATAAGATTAGCCAGGAAGATTGTCCACTTCTTGCCATAAGTAATCCTGTTGCTGACTGAAATAGCCTCTGTGGGATTCAGATTTTTATCGATCAGAAGATATGGCGCAAGGCTCCACGCTGTGCCGATAACTATCCCCGGAATAATTAAAAACAGTGTGCCCGCGACAATACCGATATACATAAACCCTATGAGAAGGAAAAATTCACCCATATTTCTCCTGTATTTAGGATTAAATATTTCGGTGGGTGAAATTACATTTCCCCTGCTTATAGCTACTGCCAGACCAAGAATGGCTATTGTCGTTCCGACATTAATATATGGTATCCATAATGTAAGAAGCCATAATACCACCGCCCCCACAATCGAGGCCATGTTTTTAATACCAAGCTGAATTGCGTTGCTGATTATACTGCCGATAGATAACTGATTCATTTTTACCCCTGTTAATTGTATTGCAAAATATATCTCTGTTTTTATAACTCTGAGAATTATTAAATCTATGAAATTCCGGTTAAATATTCAATTATTTTATAATTCAACTATATTACAATGTTGAATGTGGGGGTAAATGATTCATTTAAACTATTTGCGCGGCCCTGTCCCCACGGAAATGGCACTAAGATAGAACAAAAAAATAGTATTTTTAGTGTTTTCCTGTTATTCCGGCCCCACCCTTGCCAGAGGCATCCCTCTGGGAAAATCCCTCTCCTTGATAAGGCTTTTAAGTGCGCCGTGGCGTAAGAGGGGTTGGGGTGAGGTTGTAAAGAGTTTAATAACAATAGGTTAACCAATTAATGTCATCATTTTATTTAATAAATATGAGAAAAATAATTCACGAGAAATATTGATGTTGGGGAATAACTATATTTGTGCAATACTCCTTTCGTTTCACAATCTTAGTGAAAACACCCCGTGGCTATTCGGAATAATCCCCTTCGGGGGATTTCGTTTAATAACCGGTTTCATGATTTTCCATATTTTTTTGAAAATCCACATCCGTCAATTTTCTTCAACATCCCGCACGGCGGATGGCAGCCTGTGTGAACCAACCGGGGGAAAACTACCGCCTGGCAATATTCTTTCACAATGCCGGAATCATTTCTTCCTTTGCTTTTTCACCCCCTAATATGTAATTTTGGCAGATTATGAAATAACATTATTGAAGCCGACGAATGAAAATCCTTGAAGCCTGCACCTCCCGATCCTGGGGAGGAATGGAGATGCGTGTTTTATCAACATCCCGCGAAATGATAAACAGGGGACATGCTGTGGAAATCCTCTGTTTTCCCGAAAGCAGCCTGCATAATGAAGCAAAAGCCGCGGGAATAAAATGTATCGCCTATCCGTTCAAAAACGGCATTCATCTTAATCATATACTGAAGCTGAGGAAAAGAATAAAATCAGCGAAGTATGACCTTATTCATGCCCAGTTTTCCCGCGACCTGAGGTTCATAACTCCGGCGCTGACCGGCATTTCGCCTCACATACCGCTGGTTTTAACCAAGAGGGTAGGCTCTTTTATAAAGAAAAAGGACTTCCTTCATAAATGGTTTTATTCCCGTGTTGATCTTATAACAACTATTTCGGAAGTTATCAGACAAAATGTTATTGACACTTGTCCGGTTCAGCCCGAAAAGGTGACAGTTCTTTATAACGGTGTAAGGCCGGAGAAATATTACAGGACAGATGAGCAAAGAATAAAACTCAGAAAAATTTTCGGTCTTACATCTGACGATATTGTAATCGGATTGATTGCCCGTTTTTCACCGGGTAAAGGACACGAAGAATTCCTTAAAGCCGCCGCGGGGATTCTCAGGGAAAGACCCGGAATAAAATTCCGGGTAATCGGAAAAGCCAGCCATGGTGAGGAGGAATATCACAATAAAATAATGGAGCTGAACAAAGAGCTGAAACTTGAAGGCATGATTGATTATCTCGGTTTCAGGAAAGATATCCCCGATCTTCTCGCGGCGATGGATATCCTCGCGGTTCCTTCACATAACGAGGCGTTCGGCAATATCGCGATTGAAGGCATGGCTGCCGGTGTGGCGGTCGCGGCTTCCGGCTCCGACGGACTGCTCGATATAATTGAACATGAAAAAAACGGCCTTCAGTTTCCGCCAAAAAATCCTGAAAAACTGAAAGAAACTCTTCTCAGACTAATTGAGGATAATGAACTCAGAAACCGACTCGCGCAAGAGGGAAGAGAAACAGTTAAAGAAAAGTTCAATGAGAAAACCCAGTTTGACAAGCTGGAAAACCTTTTTATTCAGTTGACAAACACTTCCTCAGTTAAAGGAGCATAAAACTTGAGCCGAAAAATTTCTTTTGCCGACAGAATTGATTTTTTCATCCGGTACCGTGTATTAACTCTTCCGCGGATTATTCGCAATAAAGTGGCCGGGAACAGGGCAAAAACAAATTCAATTCTCTTTTATCCGGCTCTGTGTCATAAAAGAACCGTAATGTACAAACTCTGCCGCCGACTCGGCATAAAAATGACCGGCAATATTAAAGGCAAATATGATATCGCGATCGCCTGGGATGATTCAACCCTGGCCGATTATAGTGATCTGAAAAACTTAAAGAGCCCGGTTTTAAATCTGAATTGCGATGATATCAGCAAAAAAAAGGTGGATGAAGTTTTTGAATCGGTATTTGGATATGGAGTAAATATAAATCCGAAAAATTATAAGGGGCAGTGTGTAATAAAATCGGATGATAACGCTCAACATGACGGCAGGATAATAACCGCTCCTGTAAAGGAAGTTCTGCCGGGCGTCGTTTACCAGAAGGTCCTTGACAACAGCCTTGATGAAAACTCTGTATATGATATCAGAACCCCCGTAATCGGTGATAAAATCCCCCTCGTTTATTATAAGATCAAAAAGAATGATAAACGTTTTACAAACGATCTTTTCAGAGCCGAACTGCATGAAACCGATTCCATTCTTTCAAAGGAAGAACAGGAAAAAATTGTGCAATTCTCAAAAAAAATGGGGCTCGATTATGGCGAACTGGATATAATCAGGGATAACAACGATAAAAAAATATACATTATCGATGTCAACAAAACACCCTGGGGACCCCCCGCCACAATCTCGGAGGAAGACTCCGCCAAAACTCTTAAACTGATGGAAAAAAGTTTTATCCGGCTGATAAATTCCTAATTTTTCCCCAGGCAGAGCCTGTGGAAAACGCCCCAAAGGGGAAAAGTTCCCTGTAAAAACGGGAGGCTATCTATTCAATAAGAAGTTAAATTCTACGCTAATTGGTAAGAAATTTATCAACAAGTAGAAAGTTTTATTGCCAGGTATAAGTTTCGTAGTTACTCGATGTGTGTCCTCCCCCGTCAATGAAGAAGAGTCCGCCGCGGCGGACCACCCCCTCCGGCGGGGGACATTCTGATTACTTGGATTTGTCGATAAATATCCCCCTTCGCCCCATAGGGATGCCAGTGGCAGAGGGGTGGATTCAAAGTGTTTTTCTTTGAAGACGGGGGAGGACTATCCTGGAGCTAATCGATAACTTTTCTTTTTCTGACTCCACCAGCTTATGTATTTAGAATCACAGCCAGACTATCGGTAATATGTTATTAGCGGGCATTTTGACAAATTTTGCTCCCCGGATTATCCTCAACATGTTGGCGTTATTGTGGTGATAAGAGCCTAATTTTTCCCAGGCAAAGCTTAGGAAAATCCCCCGAAGGGGGTTAAACCGAATAGCCACGGGGTGTTCCCGCAGGGAATTCCCCGTGGGGGCGGTTAGTATAACATTGAAATTCTGGCCCAGCCGGTTTATTAATTTATAATCGCGGTCTGACTATCGGTAATATGTTATTAGCGGGCTGTTTGACAAATTTTGCTCCTTAAATTATCCTCAACATGTTAGCGTTAATGTGGTGATAAGAGCCTAAATTTTCCCAAGGCAAAGCTTAGGAAAAAGCCCTAAAGGGGAAAAGTTCCCTGGCAAAACGGGAGGCGATTTATTCAATAAGAAGTTAAATTCTACGCAAATTGGTAAGAAATTTATCAGCAAGTAGAAAGTTTTATTGCCAGGTATAAGTTTCGTGGTTACTCGAGGTGTGTCCTCCCCCGTCAATGAAGAAGAGTCCGCCGCGGCGGACCACCCCCTCCGGCGGGGGACATTCTGATTACTTGGATTTGTCGATAAATATCCCCCTTCGGAGGGGGTGGATTCAAAGTGTTTTTCTTTGAAGACGGGGGAGGACTATCCTGGAGCTAATCGATAACTTTTCTTTTTCTGACTCCACCAGCTTATGGATTTAGAATCGCGGTCTGACTATCGGCAACATGTTACTAACGGGCATTTTGACAAATTTTGCTCCCTGGATTATCCTCAACATGTTGGCGTTAGTGTGGTGATAAGAGCCTAATTTTTCAGCAGGCAGAGCTTGAGGAAAGCGCCCTTATGGGGAAAGGGATAAACTGCAAACACCTGATGAATTGAGCTCTGATTTCTATTGTAAAGAATCCCGAATGGGATTCAATATCAATAGCCCCGGACAGCGAAAGAAGAGAGCTGTCCGGGGTAAAAAGAAAAACATGCCGCCACGACCCCGAGGGGGTCGAATATAGAAATTCATCGCGGAATTGATTTTACTGCAGCAACTACAATTTCCCCCGGGGTGTTTATATTCGACGCCTTCGGAGTCGAGACAGAAATCGGTCATTTCGGACCACCGGATTGCATCCGGGGCTATTGATATTCGACTCCATTCGGAGTCGTTTGCTCCATAAGAAGTTAAATTCTACGTAAAATGGCAAAACTTTTTGTACTTATGGAACAGGTACTCGTAATCGTTCTCGAATAACCTGAGCGTTTTGAAAAGACGAGTACGAAGCACGATTACGAGAACGAGTACGTATTTAGAATCGTGACCTGACTATCGGCAACATGTTAATAGCGGGCTTTTTTGACAAATTTTTCTCTCCGGATTATCCTCAGCATGTTGACGTTAGTGTGGTGATAAGAGCCTATAAGACCTGAAATCCGGAATTCATTATTTCATTGGCGAAAGGATTGACCATGTTAAAGTTTTTCCTGGCAAAAGGATGCGGTTCAATTCTTGTGTCAATCCTGCTTCCAAGCTTCATTAACTCAACCTGTTTAAGAAAACTATTGTCAAGCTCAGAAAATACCAGCGCCAGATCAATGTCGCTGTCTTTATGATAGTTTCCTTTCACATAAGAGCCAAAAAGATAAGCGCTTTCCACAGAAATATTATTCTCTCTCAGAAAATCAAGATACTTTTTTGAAATTTCTATAGCTGTTTCTTTATCCATAAAATTATAATCTTATATCCGTAACTAATCTTTCAGGCCTATTTCAGCAACTGCATACGGATCACTTCTGTATATTTAGTTCCGTCATCACCTTTCGCGATCAGCCTGCAGAAATAGGTTCCGGATGTTAACCGGTCGCCGCTGAACCTGAGGCTGTGTGTTCCGGCGCTAAAGTATCCATCACGAATAATATCAACACGTTCCCCTGTTATATTATAAACTTCGATTCGGACAACAGAGCCGGACGCCAGATCAAATTTTACCGTAGTTTCAGGATTAAAGGGATTAGGATAATTCTGGTACAATCTGAATCCTGGGGGTATCGTCACTTCCTCCGCGACGCCGGTGGAATTATTCACCATTTTATACACCACATATTCCCAGGGTCCCATCGAAACGGTCAGTTCTTCATCAATTGTAACGGTATCCCCTTCGAAGGCGTTTACCCATTCGCCGAAATATTTTGTATCGTTGAGCAAGGCGGAGCTGCTGTCGGCGCTCAGATTAAATATCGCGAATATTTTGTCATTATCCTTTTCCCGCACAAAAGGAAATATTTTATTGCTGCCTGAAATGTAAACTCTTCTGTAAAATCCACCCGCGCTTCCATTCCAAAGCGCTTTATTTTCTTTCTTGAGATGCATCAATGTTTTATATATTTCTTCGAAAGGGTGAGTCTGCCAGGGAATTAAATCCTTGTCAAAAAACTGTAGTCTTTTATTCAGGCCGGCTTCCTGACCACCATATATAAGCTGCATACTGTTAACTGTCGCCGTTAAAACCGCGAATTGTTCCGCCGCGTCCCCAAACTGCTCAAAAACGGTTCCATACCACGCGTTCTCATCATGATTTGAGGTAAAGTACATCCTGTAATGATCATCATTAAACTGGCTGAGTTCATTTTGAATATATGTGCTCAGGTGACTCCCTGTGTTGGTTCCGTTCACTATTCTCACCAAAACTCCGTTTCCCCAGGCGTGCATTCCCCAGGCGTAGGACATATCAAACCCGATAGACTGGTACTGCGTGCCGTCATCTTCGGCGAGCATGAACAGTTCCGGTTTAACAACCTTTAGTTGGGATATTGCCTGCGCCCAGAAATCATCCGGCATAAAACTTACCGCGTCACATCTGAACCCATCTATATCAAATTCGGTAATCCAGTATTTCATCGCGTCGATCATATAATTCCTGAGTCCGGTCTGGTCATAGTCAAGCTGAATAACATCAGTCCAGTTTGTCCCGGGAGGAGGTGTGAAATTGCCCCCGCCATCGGTCACATACCATTCCGGGTGAGTAGTCGTCAATACATTATCCCATGATGTATGATTGGCAACCCAGTCGATTATAACATACATCCCCCTTGAATGAATATCATCCACAAGATTTCTGAAATCATCGGTATCACCGAACTCGGGATTTACAGCAAGATAATCTTTTACCGAATAGGGACTTCCCAAAGAGCCCAGTCTGTTTACCTCCCCTATCGGATTTATCGGCATCAGCCATATAATGCCGACTCCCATTTCCTCCAGCCTGTCGAGATGTGTTCTGAATTCATCAAATGTGCCCGAACTGGTATATTGCCGTGTGTTGACTTCATATATATTAAGATTGTAGCTCCAGTCTTTATGATCCTGGGCATTAATCGAAAAATGCAGAAAAATAATAAATGTCAATTCTAATGTTAATCTTAATGCTTTCAAAAAAACCTCAATTTTTAGTATTTATATATGCTACATTGTTACGGGCAGGAGTAAAACCAAAAGATATTGCCATTTTAATTCTTCCCTTCCGCAAAATATTTCGGAAACATTCATTCATCAGACAGTCGTTCTCACAACTTTTGCTATCTTGCGCGCATATAATTGCGGGAATAGTTTCATGCTTATTATCGATATTTTCTCAGTTTTTCATTTTGCACAGGATTATGTTCAATTAAAAACGCCTAACAATGTTTCCAGATTTTATCTTTTAATAATAGCCAAACTAAGGGTACCATACAAATCAGACCATAAAGCCCTATTCCGAATGAAAAAACAGGATCATCAGCTTTGACAATATAACCGCGCATAAAAGCGTATACACTGTTAACCACACCATGAAGAAAAGCCACAATCCAAATATTACCTGTTTTCAGGAAAACATACCCCTGTATTATCCCCCACAATATAAAGAATGAAATGGCGAGAATTATTCCGGGTGCGTCAGGCTTATAAGTATGAATACCCCTTAATATAACAGGTATATGCCACAGACCCCAAATAAACCCTGTTAAAACCACCCCCCTGAGCTTTCCATGTTTAATTAGTCTGCTCTGCAAATAACCCCGCCATCCATACTCTTCTCCGAAGACAGCCGCGAGTCCGCTTAAAGGAATACCGATTACCACGACCGGTATGAAAAATAATGCCAAAGCCGGATAATATAACACCGGAGGGAGCGGGATGCCATATATTTTATCTGAAATTCCGGCAAAAGCGCCCGTGCCCGCGGTAAATTCCATTATTACCTGCAATAAGAAAAACAACAATACGAATGAAATATATTTAAAACCTTTATCCAGATTTTCCAGACTCAGACCTGCAGCCTCAAATTGTTTTTTCCCTGTTTTTCCAAAGATAAAAAATATATTCAGCGTCCATAATGTCATTAACAATGATCCGGAACCCTGAAATACTGTTTTCAATTCCGGAATACTCAACGCGAGTATAATATTTACCGCGTAAAGGATCGTCAGAATCATGAAGCTTAAGAAAATCCATTCTGTTTTATCCTTGTGAGTTTTATAATATATGTCACTTTGTTTATCAACAAAAACAGAAAAAAAGATTGCGGCAAATGCGGGCGTTAACATCCCCCATGGTGTCATACCTAAACTATTATAATTTTCCAAGCCAAAAAATAATATTATAATCCAGTCAAATCCCCATGTTAGAGAGAATACAGATACAAGGTAGATAACCAGATTATTTTTTTTGGAAATAACCACCTCAATCCTCTTAGCAGTTTACAACTAATTTTCCAATAATATTTTGCGGCTAAAAAAATTACCGAATCGTCCGGGCAATAAAAATTTCTATTATTTAAAATAACAAATTAATCACCGACCTGCTAAACAGTTTAAGATTCTGTTATAAAGCCTTCTGAATTTAATCAGGTGACAAAGCCGGCGCTAATTAAACACATAAAAAAATCCCCCTCCTGAAATAATATCAGGAGAGGGATAAAAATCTGAAAAATGAAATTTTATTTCAGCAGCATCATTTTCTTAACCGAGCTGAATTCGGAACCGTCGGCTCCTTCAGCTTTAATGCTGTAAAAATATATGCCTGACGCGAATCCTTCACCATCAAAGCTGACTTTATGCACGCCCGCCTCAAAAGTCTCATTGTTTACCAATGATATCCTTTGACCAAGCATGTCATAAACTTCAACCGAAATTTTTGAGCTTACCGGCAGACTGAAACTGATTATTGTCGCCGGGTTGAATGGATTAGGATAATTATTGTGCAGAGCGAAAGCTGAGGGTATTTCAACTGTGTTTACAGTCAGTGAGCTGATATTCTCTGAAATGACAACCGGTTCTTCAGGAGTCAAATTCACATTAAATCCTGCTCCGCTGAGCTGGAGATTTTTATCTTCAGATGAAATTCTTACCGGGAATTTTGCTCCGCTCAGTAATATTTCATTAAGACCGGCTGAAATATCAGCTACCTGAAGATCACCGCTGAATCTCGCGTCGAAAACTCCTTCGGGAGGCGCGGGAGGCATTGGATAATCTTTCCCTGCCGAACTTTCAGTAACATAAAGGACCGCGCGTGATCCTTCAGCGTCCGTAATTGTTAATCTTGAAGCGGTTTCAGGATAAAGAGGTGAGGGAGCGCCTGCTTTTTCAGAAAGCTTGAAGAAAAGCAATCCGTCCGAAGCGCATTTAACCCAGTATCCTTTTCCGGTTTCCAGAGTATCTTCGGCAAAATAGCCGGCGTCAAACCCGAAATAATTTGACTGCACAAGGTTTGGCGGGTTTGAGGCGATAACATGATGCGGAACAGGGTCTTCAAAAGGACCAATGAGGTTCCATCCTTCCGAAACGTAAACATTGCCTGAAAGAATTGTACCGATAACTTCTTCTGTGCCCGCATTATCAAATTTGAGCCAGTAACCTTTAGTGTTTTCAAGCATATCCACCATCTGGTATGTCCCGTTAAATCCGAATGCGTTTGATGTGGCGTCAGGGAATACTGCCGCAACCGACATATCAGAAGCGCCGACAGGCACCGAAACCAGGTTCCAGCCAGGTTCAAAAGGAATATGTGAAGTAATCTGTCCGCCCATACCAAGATTCATGCTCACCGGAACAACTACCTGCGGAGCCTGAGGATCATTGCTGTTTACCACCACATCCATTGAATAAAATCCGTTTGGAAGATCTTCTGATGTGAAAGCAAGAATAATATCAATAGCGTTGCCATTATAAATGAATCCGCCCTGGGTGTTAAGAGTAAACCATTCCGGTTCCGATGAAAATTCAATAGCAAGTCCGTTTTCGAGATATGCTGAGTTAGAAACCACATTCAGTCCGTCATTACCGCTGTGATTTTCTATGCCTACTGTACATCCCTCAAGATCGCCGGAAACAGAATTGTAGAATATTTCAACTTTTCCGGATGAGGAAAGAACTATCTGGAATGTATAAACGCCTGAACCAAAATATTCAGGCCAGTTATCATACTGAATGATAAATTTATTTCCTTCCTGTTTATAATATACATTGCCTCCTTCACCGTCCAGATCATCCCAGACTGCCGCGATCATCGCGTTCGGCACATCTGAATCGGGTATAGACTGGTTGGAGAATGTTGATCCGCTGAATTCCTGGAAAGAAATAAATCCGTTGGTGCCAAAATATACCTGGGTATATTCTTCACCATAATACTTAAAAGTAAATCCGAGATCAAAGGGACCCGCGATTCCTTCATCGAGTGCGCTGTAAGTCGAGGTGGGCTCCCAGTCGGTTACCGTGGCGCCAGTTCCCGAAATGTCATTCCAAATAAAATCAGGTCCGTCAGGTTCATTGCTGTCAATCCACTCATAACCGAATGTATCCGGGCCGCCTGCTCCATCTATCGCGAATCCGCCGCCCGATATATTAACTTTTTTATCTGTCTGCTTTTCAATGGAATTTGAATTGGAAGGCTTGGCGCTTACATTTACAATTCCTTCAGGAAAAGTATTATTTGTTAGTTCAATATCAAATCCAAGAGTCGAGTTCCATGAAGTTGTATTCGACACCTGGAAAGCCCTGGTAGCTGAAGCCCCCGGAGCCATCTTCAGGCTGATAAATGCCGGCTGCACAGCAATTTCCGGCGCGTCCCATGTAGTTTCAACAAGGATATTCGAAATATCTGACCAGTTTTCCCAGAAATCGGCGGCTCTTACCGCGGCATAATATTCTACTCCGGGATTCAGATCAGCGACTGAAATCTGTTCAAGTTCACCCGGATTAGCGGGAGTTCCTTCTAAAGTCAACTGTTCGGCATTAAGAAATGAGCTGAGATCAGTAATCGGAGTTGTAGAAAATCTGAAATCATATTGAACTACACCGCCGACTGTAGTATCAACCGGCACAGTCCATGAAATTTCCATATTGTTAGAAGTAACTGACTGAATCTGAAGGTCCGAGATTGTCTCGGGCGGAATATTGTCAGGAGTGACAGCATACTGTATCGCGGCGTAAGCGTCTATGATTCCCCATCCATATTCCCTGTCAGGGTTATCTGAATTGGAAGCTGTCTGACGAAGAATATCCCTTACCTGCATCGGGGTCAGATTAGGATTAAAATCGAGAAGAAGCGCTGTAACACCTGCCGCGAGGGGGCAGCTGAATGATGTTCCGCTCGAAGTGGTGTACCCGGATGTACTCCAGGTTGAGGCTACTGTCACTCCGCTTCCCATTGCCATCAAATCAGGTTTTATTCTGCCGTCAACTGTGTTGCCGACACTGCTGAAACTTACCCTGTCGCCATCTGAATCAACCGCGCCGATAGCTATCACACTGTCGCCGTCGGCAGGAGCGCCAAGAGTATTATGGCTTGAGTTATAACCTTCATTGCCCGCTGAATTGACAACCACTATTCCTTTGCCTGCGGCTATGTCAGCGCCAATGGTGATAACACATGTATTTCCATCCATATCTTCCCAGGTATAGCTGGTATATGGTGAATCAAAATCTATATAACCGAGTGAAGTTGAAGTAACATCAACACCAATTGAATCAGCCCATTCCAGGGCGGCTATCCAGTTGTCTTCCTCAACCGGGGTTTCGCTTTCGGTATTTTCAGTTTTCGCGAGTATATAATCAGCGCCGAAGGCGGGACCAATAAGTTCTCCTTCATAAAATCCGCCGATCGTCGAGAGTGTCTGGGTTCCATGAGAACCATCACCCATATCATCCCCGTCTCCAACATCAGGATCGCCGTTAACAAAATCCCACGTGGCGAGGATATTCATATTATTAAAAACCTGGTGAGGCAGATTATTAAATCCGGCGTCCATAACGCATACTGTAACTCCCGCTCCGGTAATTCCTATATCATGCACAGCGGGAACATTTAACTGCTGAAGCTGAGTATAGGAATCGCCGTAATTATAAGAGTTAATGCCGTCGGTCTGAACAATTTCTTTCGGTCTGTCAACAGAAAAATTCTGTTCTTTTTGATAATCCTTTTTCATTCTGAAAACAAGATCAAGTTTTTTGACGAAAGGCAAAGATGAGATGGCATTGATTTCATCTTTTGTTACAAAAACGCTGATTGAATTAAACCATTTAGACCGCTGGCGTAAATCCGCGCCGGCAGCGACAACCTGGTTAATATAGTCAGTGTTAACCGGGAAATCGGAAAAATCGAGGCTTCCGTTTCCATTCATCTTAATTCTTCTTTCTATCGATTTTCTGCTGACAATCATTTCGGGATTGGCAAAATAATTATCAAGGTTATCACCTTTATCGGTGAAATATATCCAGGCTAATATTTTTTCATTATCAGCCGTATCTGATATTTTTTGCTGTAAGGTTTTGCTGATCTTTTCGCCGGCAAAAATTGCTGTCGAAAGGAACAAAAAGAGGATAAGTAGTCTTTTCATAAATTAGGCTCCGGTTGAATTTGATATTTCAAATTAGAATAGCAAGATAATAAATTTTGTATATGATGTCCATTGTCCTTTTACTTTTCAGATTTCATTACATTTTTTTAACTTTGACAGGTTGAAAAAAATCTTTAGGATTTGCATGAGCCCCTTAACTGATCTTTCATATATCGATGAAATAGCCGATGGCGATCCGGAATTTAAATCTGAACTGATAAAACAATTCCTGGAGCAGACACCTGAATTTATCAATAATATTATTTTGCTCTGCAAAGATAAAAAATGGGGAGAAGCGGGTAAAATAGCGCATAAATTTAAGCCGACCCTTATGTATGTCGGGCTCAGTGACGCAAACCGAAAAATGCAAAAAGTTGAAATATTTTGTGAAACAGGCATAGATACAGATAAAATTGAAGGAATTGTCCGGGATGTTGAAAACACATGCCGGTCAGCTTATCCTGAACTTAAAGAAGCGTTAACCGGCCTGATAACTGACTAAAGAATCTTCAGCCTTTTCATCAGCTCACTCTTATAAGAGGGGCCTATGGGAATAATATTATTAAAGATAATCAGGTTGCTGTCCTGGATATCAAGTATTTTTTCAATCCTGATTATATAGGAACGGTGAACACGGATAAAATCTTTTGAGGGCAGGCTCTTTTCAATTCCTTTCATTGTGGCGAAAACTGTATATTTTTTCTTGTCGGTATGAATACTGACATAATCCCCGAGCGCTTCAATATACCCTATTTCATTGGTATTCAGCTTTACCAGTCTTGAATCTACTTTTACAAATATGGTATCATCGGCAGGCTCTTTGTCTGATTCAGGCTGAAATTTTTCCCGCGCTTTTGTTACCGCTTTTAGAAATCTCGAATAATTTATCGGCTTGAGCAGGTAATCGGTTACCTCATATTCAAATGCTTCAACCGCGTATTCCTGCTTGGAGGTTGTAAGTATGATCTGCGGAGCGACCTTCAGACTTTTGATCAGCTCCATACCGGTCATTTCAGGCATTTCAATATCGAGGAAAATTAAATCGATATTCTCCTTTCTTATAGCGGCAGAGCCTTCAATGGCGTTTGGATAGGCGCCAATGAACTCCAGAAAGTCAGTCTTTTCCACAAATTTTTTAATTATCTGACGGGACATTTCTTCATCGTCAACAACAATGCACCGCATACTTAACCTGCTTATTTTATATAGTTAAAAATTTAAGAAAACTTTCATATAATGTACAATTCTTTTTACATTTATTCAATTCCTGCCGGAACCAATTAAACGGTATATTTTTTCGGCCAAAGCTTTATCTGTCCTGAATGTTATCGAAATTTTGTCCTCATCATATTTTGTTTCAAGAACATCAGCGAGAGAATGGATCGAGGCGGCAAGTTTCTGATCTTCAAGCCGGAGATTTATAGTGTCTTCAACAAAATTTTCCTCATATATCTCATTGAGGCTTTCTTTTAATTTGTCAATATTCATTCCTCTTCCGGCAGATATCACAACCGAACCGGGATACTTCGAGGAAATATAACTTATTCTGGAACGATCCTCAAGTTTATCAACCTTATTAAAAACTTTTATCTCCTTCTTGCCTTCACATCCTATTTCCTTCAGCGTTTCTTCAACAACTTTTATATGATCCTCAAAAAAATCGTGTGAAACATCGATAACATGGATTATCAGATCAGCGTCGGCTGCAACTTTCAGGGTGCTTCTGAAAGAGGCGACAAGATTATGGGGAAGTTTCCTTATAAACCCGACTGTGTCGCTCATAAGAATTTTTCTGTTCTTATCCAGATCGAGTGAACGTGTTGTGGAATCGAGTGTGGCAAAAAGTTTATTTTCCGCCAGAACATCAGCGCCCGTTAACAGGTTCAGCAGTGTTGATTTTCCCGCGTTTGTATAACCGACCAGCGACGCGGTAAAAAAAGATTTTCGCTGCATACTCTTGGTATTTTGCTGACTATCTATTTTACCCAGTTTTTCTTTAAGTTTGGAAATTCTGGTTCTTATTATCCTTCTGTCGGTTTCAATCTGTGTTTCACCCGGGCCTTTTGTGCCAATGCCGCCATATTGTTTCGAAAGGTGAGTCCATGCGCGGGTAAGCCGGGGAAGCATATACTGAAGCTGGGCAAGTTCAACCTGGGTTTTTGCTTCATTGGTCTGGGCATGTGAAGCAAAAATATCGAGAATAAGACCGCTTCTGTCGAGAATCTTTTTATCAATCAGCTTCTCAAGATTTCTGACCTGGGTTGCTGTAAGGTCATCATCTATTATAATAAGTCCGCAATCATTCAAATCTGAAAGTTCGGCTATCTCCTCCGCTTTTCCTTTGCCGATATAAAAAGCGGGATCAATTTTCTGCTTTTCCTGGGTCACCCGCATTATTGTCTCGGCGCCAGCGGTTTCCGTAAGCATCATCAGCTCATCAAGATGTTCGGCAAGCTGATCATCTGTCATTCGGCCTGTTTTCAGAGCAACGAGAATCGCCCGCTCTGTTGTATCTTTTTTAATATCCAGCATACTAATCCTGATTTAATTCGGCAAGGTCCTTTTTGCCGCTGCGCGCTATCATCATCTCAACAAGAGCAAGCAGAAGAGCGGCAATAAGAAAATGTCGCCATAATTCTGAACCAAACCGCGCCTGGTAAATCTTTTCACTTAAATTATCTTCCGGACTGTAATGAAAAATCCTTCCTGCAAAATTACGATTTCTCAGGTAATTGTTAAAATTTTCCATATCAATTTTTCCAGGGTCCGATTCCGACGCGTCCAGATTTACCGTTCCGAAATTCACAAATTCCTCCCCCGAATAAAATATATAGTTTCCCGGATCCGAAGTATTTGTATAGATTAAAAAGCCACGGTTGGTCAGGGAATCTCTCCCGATAAACTCCTCTCTGCGCCCGGGAGCCTCTATTCTTAAACCGGCAATTCCCTTTCTGCCGGGATTTATATTCATCTTTTCCCCTGCGGAAATACTCCTGTTCTCCTTTTTCCCGAGAGCCAGGTAATGAACAGACCTGTTAAAGAGGGGCGCGAAAAATCCCTTAACGGGAAAGTTGCTCCATGATAATACCGGTGAAGAATTAACAACAAATATTTTGCCGTCTCCTTTATCAAACTCACTTAAATAAGCCGAGCGGTCGCGCATGGGAATAACGGTTTTTCCCCTCCCCTCCGGAGTGATCTGAAAATATGAATAAATTTCAGGGCTTTCAACTTCAGCCTCGCTGATATTTTCAAATAAATTTGAGAAAAGGGGATGCTGAAAATCGGGCTGTTCAAAACTGTATTTGTTTTTACTCTCACCCGGTTTACCTTTTTCCGATTTCACCACCGGTAAGGATAATTCCCCAAGCAAATTTGTAAAATCCTGACGATTTGTATTTTTCCCCGGCGTCAGGAAAAGACTTCCGCCCGCCTCGATATATTCATTCAACCTGGAAATATTTGTTCCGGCAGAATATCCGGCTATCAGAATCACACTGTAATCGGAAAGTTTGACCGAATTCAGCCTGTTGATATTTATTGTTTTTATATCCAGGTCGCTATCCTCTCCACCTTCGAGCGCTAATTTAATAAACCTGGTGTCATCCGGCTCATTTCCGCATATCAGCACAGGAATTTTTTCAGGAATAAATAATCCCAGGTATCTTCTGTTATCCCACTCAATATCATCATCTTCCAGTTCCGCGAATATTTCGAGCATGCCATTTTCATTCAGAGTAGTGGTGAAGTTAATTTCCTTTGTTTCACCGGGCGCGAATTCCGCGCTCTGCCTGGCTCTTCTTGAGCCGTTGATATATAATGATATCACGGCATTATCCACTTTCCTTTCTGAAAAGTTTTTTACCGCCGCCTTAAATCCTACCGGGCTGTTCTGCTGATAAATCTGGTCGAGTGATTCGAGTGAAATGATTCCCAGGTCAAAAGGAGCGCCATTGCTGAGATTAATATTATAAATCCGTATATTTTCGGTGGGGGCGCTTACAAAAGGATTGCCCGTGGAATCGGAAAAACTTTCACTCTGCATATCTGAAAATATATAAACCTCCCTGTTGAAATTATCCGATTCGCTCAATAATTTTATCGCGGCGCCTATTGTGTTCTCCATATCCGGCTTAATTCCCGAAACAGAGATGGCGTCAATATACTCTCTGACTTTATCAGATTTTGTGCTTTTATAAAGATCAATTTGCCGGGTTCCCGTAGTAAGCACGAAAATCTCATCCCCTTCCCGGAATTCATCGGCAAGTTTTTTAGCCATCTCTTTCGAACGGTTCAGGGAAGAGCCCTCACCCGATATTACCGACATACTGTAGGAATTATCAATAATAAACACCGCGCTGGTTTTCGCGGTCGATGAAGCCCCCGCGGTAGCGGTTTCGATTGTCGGCCTGGCAAAAGAGGCGACAAGCAGCAGAATTATCAGAACCCTCAGAAAAAGAAGTATCCATTGTTTAAGTTTTATATTCCGTATCTTCGTTTTTTGTATCTGTTTTAAAAATTCCAGAGTGCTGAATTCAACTTTTTTCAGCTTTCTCAGGTTTAAAAGATGTATGACCACCGGTATTAAAGATGCAGCCAGTCCGAAAAGTACGGCGGGATTAAGAAATGTCATGTTTTTCCGGGTTGTTCAAAAATAAAAGTGTATATTATTTAATTAAGAAGTATAATAAAATCCTTACAGTTCAAAAATGCAAAAAGTAATTTATATTGTAATTGTTGTCACCTTTTTTCTCTTCGCTCTGTTTTTGGGAGCAGGTTATTTTCTTACCCAAAAGTTCGTCGATTCCGAAATAGCTCTTATGAAGGATTCACTTCCGCATAACAGAGCGTCATTTATAATCGATTCAATAAATGTATTACCAGAGCTGCTGAATAAATACCTTGATTATACCATTGCCACTGATACTCTTGTTCCTGAGATGCTGGAAATAAAGGAAACCGGGCTAATAAGAACAGGGGAAAAGGCAGGCTGGAAAAATTTTGCGGGAAAAACCTTTTTCACCTCGCGCCAGCCAGAATTTATAAGCGATATTGATATCGAAGCGTCCGGCCTCCTCGGCGCCAGGGCTATTGAAACCTATCTTAAAGGAAAAGGGAAAAGGGTCGTCAAAATTCTCGGGGGACTGACAATAACAAACGCCGAAGGGGAATATATGGACAGGAACAGTCTTATCAACTGGATATCTCTTCTCCCCCTTGCGCCTCATACATTTTTGTCCTTCAAAAATATTCACTGGAAAAAAGCCGATTCAACCAGTTTAAATATGAAATTTATTACCGCTGCCGACACCCTCCGGTTTGTTGTTTCATTCGACAGCCTGAACACCCTTACATCGATAACCACCCCAGACGCCTATAAAACAACCTCCAAAGGTTTTATGCCAGGCAAACAACGGTTCATATATTCCAATTACAAAAAATCGGGTAATCACCTGGTCCCCCGCTTAATAACATCACAGTGGGTCTACCCCGACAGTGTTTTCACCATCTCGAAAAAACAAATTGAAGAGGTGGATTATATATATTAATTAAACAAAATACACGCAACCTGCTATCCCCAATAATCATAATCATAGACTGGCAAGCCAGAGATAATGAGGAATTACGAATTACGAATTAGGAATTGACTTTCCCCAGGTATTACCAATTATTTATCATTCCGGTTTTTTGCGTCTTTTGCGAAAAGACCATCCAGAGGCAGGCAGGCCGGAATCTATTGCCAAATTTTACTGGCAATCAGATAAAAACTTTTCCATTTTGCGTAGAATTTAACTGCTTACGGAGTAATCGTAAACTGGCGAGCCAGAGATAATGAGGAATTACGAATTAGGAATTGACTTTCCCCAGGTATTACCAATTAATTATCATTCCGGTTTTTTGCGTCTTTTGCGAAAAGACCATCCAGAGGCAGGCAGGCCGGAATCTAATGCCAAATTTTACTGGCAATCAGATAAAAACTTTTCCATTTTGCGTAGAATTTAACTGCTTACCAAGTAATCCCCCCCGTGAATAATGAACACCCCCACCGCCGACACCCAACCCGGCCATCCTACTCTTACTCCTACTCTGATTTTTTAATACCGATACGCATGAAAAGGCAATAAGGTTATTTTTTTTAGGGGGAGGAGGATCCTGATGCTACTAAGGTTAAAAAATCAAGAAGAAGGTTTCTAAGCCCTTTTGTGGGATTTTGTGTTTTTGTGATTTAGTGGCCTTTCCCCGCCTCAATCTGCGAAATCAGCGTAATCATAATAATCCGCGGTCCTCTTTATTTTTTAATTGTTTACTACTAATCGTTAATTGAACTGCCCCGATAGAACAACCAAACCCGGTCATCATACTCTTACTCAGTTTTTTTAATACCGATACCGATATCGATATCGATATCGATATCGAAATATAATCATGTAATCCTCAAATCCTTTAATCATGGTTCAGACAATGGCGGGGCTGAATTATGCACATATAATATTATTTTCCAGCCAGCCGCTCTTGTGGCTAATGCCTTGCGAAGTTGTCGGGGTTTTTCCGCAAATCTCCGGCCTGAAATTCTTTTGTGCTCTTTGCGCCTTCCCTGCGTCCCTTGTGGTTAAGTTTTCTGCATCCCGGCATTCGATTTCGATTACGACTTCGCAGAGCTTCTGACATTTTTACAATTCCTGAAATTTTATCCTTTCAAAAACTCTTTAATAATGAGAGATCGACATCCCCTCCCCTTAAGATTTTAAGGGGAGGTCGGGAGGGGTTTGATCTACCCTGGGACAAAACTAATCCGGAGAAGAGGCGAGAAATTCAAAAAAATAAGAGGTCTTTTCTTCTAAAAATAGTCGAGTTGTCCGGAAGGTTAAAGAATAAGGTTTTATTTTAATTATTTTATAAGATTTTGTATCTTGGTGATTTAGTGGCCATTCATCTGTCTCAATCAGCGAAATCAGCTTAATCATAATAATCCGCGGTCCTCTTTGCCTTCTAATTGTTAATTGTTAATTGTTAATTGAACTGCCCCGATAGAACAACCAAACCCGGCCATCCTACTCTTACTCATACTCTGATTTTTTAAAAATCAGATTTTCCTGTTATTTTAGCCCACCCTTTATTAAAATTGCACATAACTTTAATTTTATCAGGGAACAGATTTTATACTCCCCTGGTTGTATTTCGAAACAGATTATTACGCACGGATATAAAATGACAAACGCAAAAAAATATAATAATATCAAACTTTCTATTTCGGTGACGAAAGGAGTTGTTACATTCGCGCTGATACTACTCTTCGTCGCACTTGGTTACAGCCTTCTGCTTGACAACTTCTTAAAAGAATATATTGGCAGCAATTACCTGCGGCTTCTCGCTTTTACCGGAATAACCGGACTGGCTATGTCCCTTCTTTTCCTGCCCGTTAATTTTTATTCCGGCTACCTTCTGGAACATAAGTTCGGCCTTTCAAACCAGAGCATAGGCGCGTGGATAAAAGAAAACCTCAAGGGCCTGGCGGTGGGACTCGCGATAGGGATGCCTGTGATGCTGATATTTTATTATGTACTGGAAACCTTTGGAGCAGACTGGTGGCTTCCTTTCGCTATCATTATGTTTATTCTTTCGGTAGTTCTCGCGCAGATTGTTCCGGTTTTGATTTTGCCTGTATTTTATAAAATCCTCCCCCTCGAAAATGAAGATCTGAAAGAAAGGATTTACAAACTTGCCGGGGAAGCGGGCTTAAAAGTGGAAAATGTTTACACCTTCGATATGAGCAAAGAGACAAAAAAAGCCAACGCGGCCTTTACCGGACTTGGTAAAACGAAAAGAATTATTCTTGGCGATACTCTGCTGGAAAGTTATTCATCTGATGAAATAGAAACAGTTATCGCTCATGAACTGGGGCATTACAAAAGGAAACATATTGTAAAAAATATTATTATCGGGACCATCCTCAGTTTTCTTACCTTCTTCCTGATGGCGTGGTTATATGACCTCTCAATTCCCTGGTTTATGGAGGCAGCCCGGGCAGATATAGCGGCGCTTCCGCTGCTGTCACTCTGGGCCATGATTATCGGTTTTCTCCAGGCTCCGGTTTCAAATATCATTTCACGGGCGTTTGAATATGAAGCGGACCGTTACGCGGTTGAAGCCACCGGTAAAGGTGATGTTTTAATTGGCACACTGGAAAAACTAACCGATCAGAATCTTGGCGACCGGGAACCGCATCCGCTTGTGGAATGGTATTCTTACAGCCATCCTTCAATAAAAAAACGCAGAGCCGCCCTCGAAGATTTTATTAATGTCGCTAAACATTAAATTTTAAGCAATATTTTTTTATATTCAATCTGGTAAAATATATTTTTGGATAAATTGCGGCAGTTTTCTCTATACATATTATTGCTATTTTTAGCCGGATGCACATTCGACGCCCCGCCGATTGAGGTTGAAGTTATTACAGGCCCGGCGCTCTCCGACCCCGATCCTTCCGACGGAGCCGAAGAGGAGGAGCTTGCTCTTACCCTGAGGTGGCAGTCTGAGAATATTCCCGAATTCGACCTTTATTTCGGTATTAACAGGCCTCCCGATGTGCTTTACGCGGCCGATACGACAAGTAAGGAAATCACCGTTGTGGGGCTGAATTATGACACCCGCTACTACTGGCAGGTGATCGGCAAACTATCGGATGGTTCGAGTGTTTACGGCCCAATCTGGAATTTTAAGACAAGGCCTAAAGTGCTCGCCCCCGACGGCTTTATTATGCAAAAGCAGAATATCGCCACCGAGATACCAAGTTACGTTAATATTCTTTTCCAGGTGCTCGATCTCAATAACGAAGGATACGTAAGCCTTACTGTTAACGATTTTGAAGTATTTGAAGATGATCTGCTCGTATCACCTGAGGAGGCAATTGTAAGGTTGTTTAAGAAGGAAGAAATACCTTATACTTTCCGCACGGTGCTGATGCTCGATAACAGTACAAGCCTTGAAGACAGCCTGTCATATATAAAGGACGCAGCGATCGGCCTGGTAAATAACCTCACCGATAAACAGGAAGTCGCTGTATATAAATTTTCCGACGAACCGGAACTTATTCAGGATTTTACATCAAGCAAAACAAGTCTTATAACAGCCATAAATTCAATAACAACCGGTTATAATACGACCGACCTTTATGGCGCGGTTATAGCCGGAGCGGCAAAATGGACCGATATTTATTCAACCGAAAATAGTGTCCAGGGAGCCCTGGTGCTTTTCACCGACGGACAGGATACACAGGGTGAACACACTTTTGAGGAAGCTTTAACGGCGCTCGGCGACAAACGTTGTTTTACTATCGGCTTCGGGGGAGATATCGACCCGGCTGTACTCAGAATCTTTGGCAATTCAGGTTTTTATTCCGTAAACACCACTGATGAACTTTCGCAAAAATTCCTCGATATCCAGCTTCAGCTCGATAAAGCTGTGAACAGTTATTATGTGCTGAATTACCTTAGTCCCAAAAGAGGAGATTTTAGTCATACACTAAAAGTATTCATAAAAAATAATCCCTATAGCGGATCAGGTTCCTCAATTGTCGGACAATTCAACAGCGCCCCCTTTTATTCTGTAAGTCCCGGGCTTTATATTAATCCTTCTGTTGAAAACCAGACCGGCATCAGCTCCCTTATAATTGATCAGAATACTTCCGTGACTGTCACAGCCTATTCCTTCCTGGTTAATAATCAGCCGGTTTACACCTGGACTTCAGGAAATAACACAATCGCCACAGTCACTCCCGACGCCACAGATAACTCGGTCGCGGTGATAAAAGCTGTCGGCAACCCGGGTGACCAGACTACAATTGTTGTGCTCGACTTTAATAATGATCTTTCAAAACTGATAAATATAACTGTCCGGTAGATAATGATCTCCAAAGAAGAATTTGATAAAATTGCCTCTCTCTCAAAACTTCGTTTTTCAGATGATGAGGAAGTTATTATTAAAAAGGAGATTGAACAAATTCTTGCCTATATGGAAAAAATCAGCGGTATCGATACCGCCGGAGTTCAGCCGATGTATACTCCTCTTGATATTTCCGCCCCCCTCAGGAATGATGAACCGGTTGAAGGGATGCCGCGTGAAACATTTATGAATGAGGTCCCCTCAAAAAAAGATGGTTTTGTAAAAGCGCCCCTTGTAATTAAAAAAAGAAAAAGTTTATGATTCTCGGAGTAATTCCCGCAAGATTCGCTTCCTCCCGCCTGCCCGGCAAACCCCTCGTGGATATCGGGGGTAAATCAATGATTCAAAGGACCTATGAAAGCGCCTCAAAATCAAAGCTGCTCGATGATATTATAATCGCGGTTGATGACAAAAAAGTATATGATCATGTCACCTCTTTCGGCGGCAATGTAAGGATGACGCCCCTCAATGTCGCTACCGGAAGCGACCGGGTGGCTTTCGTCGCCGATAAAATAACCAACGCCGATATTATTGTAAATATCCAGGGGGATGAACCTTTTATTCAGGGCAGGATGATCGATGAAGCGATTGAACCATTACTTTTCGCCAAAGATGTGGATGTAAGCACACTGGCCCGAAAAGTGACCACAGTGGAGGAATATAAAGCTCCCTCAATTCCGAAAGTTGTTTTTGATTACAATAACTACGCGCTTTATTTTTCAAGAGCTCCCATTCCTCACGTAAGGGACGCCCGCACCCGGCTCGCCGCTATAAGAAGCGCCGATATTTTTAAGCATGTCGGGCTTTATGTTTACCGCCGGGATGCGCTCCTTAAATTCACCTCGCTATCCCCCACCGACCTGGAAATGACCGAAAAACTTGAACAATTAAGAATGCTCGAAAACGGCCTGAAAATCAAAATTGTAGTAACCGAATTCGACAGCCTCTCGGTCGATACCGAAGATGACCTCCACCTCGCCCGCAGGTATTACGAAAAATTCATCCGCCCGAAAGAATAGTAATCCCAGACTGGCAAAACCAGAAAAACAATGAAATCCCAATAAATGAATCGTACTCATAAACTGGCAAGCCAGAAGGAAAAGTGGAGAGTGAAGAGATAAGAACCAGTAATTTTTCTTTAAGATAACTTCAAAATCCCAAAAAAGTCCCGTCAGGGATCCACCGCGTCGGACAGGCAGACAGAATTCCCCTGTAAATTGATGGTCAAATAAAATTTTGCCATTTTGCGTAGAATTTGACTCTTTATGAAATAAACCGACAGTGCAAAAAAAATTGCGACCATCCGGTAGCTGAGCGGAGTCGAAGCTACCGCCGCTGGTTTCGATCCGCCGCGGCGGACTTACCACCGGCTTATGTTGTCTTAAAATCTCCTTACCATCATTCTGATCCTGGTAATCCTGTTTTTTCTGCGATTATCAGCGAGACCCACAGGAAATAAAAAGGCAATAAGGTTAATTTTTCTGGGGGGAATCCCCGGCTACTGAGGTGAAAAAATAAAGCATAAGGTTTTTCTCTGCTTTTTGGTGATTTTGTGGCATCTCTTCCACATCTTTCAGCGAAATCCGCGCAGTCAGAGATATCCGCGGTCTTCTTTGCTTTTTAATTGTTCATTGTTCATTATTAATTGTTAATTGATTCTTTGCCATTTTTCGTAGAATTTAACTTCTTATGGAATGAACTGGCTACCCCGGAAACAATGCGTGTCTATTCCGGAACAGAGTTAACCAGCTTTTAGATAGCGGAGTCGAAGCCCGGCCTTTCCCCCAAATGTCCCCCTTGTCCTGCCCGATACCTAAACATACCCGGAACTATCCTCTCTTTCCATAAATATTGTCATATTTTTCTCCCCTCTTTTCAGAACCATGATTAAAGGATTGAAGGATTTCAGGATTAGTACAGAGCTCCTGACATTAGAAACATAATATACTTGAATAAAACAACATGAATCTTTGGTTGCGTAAATACGCTTGCTTTAGAATCATAATTCTTCACAGCTTCCCGACCATTTTTTCTGAAAAAGCTAACTACGCAAGTTGAATCCGGGCTACTCGCGGCGCTAATTTCTTTTGCTGAAATTTACACTAAATTGAATTTTCCTGTAGGACAGAATTGCATTCTGTCCGGGACGGGCAGTACACGCAATAAATTTTTGAAGAATGTTGATTCCATTTAAGTTACAAGGAAAATCAAAGAAAAGTTACTACAAGGTTCCTGACGCCAGAAATATATTAAAAAGAATTGCGTTTATGTTTTTTACACAAAACAATTTGCGAATTATGTAGAATTGTCTCATTTCAATATACCCGATGCCAGGAGTTATGTAGCAATTGCCGCTCTCCTCTTTGCCTTTTCCCGGGGATTGATTCCGCCGAAAGCCAAAACAAATGAAGAACAAGATTACTAAGATTGTATAGATTAACAGGATAAAATCGGTATCGGTATCGACTTTCACAAACTCAAATAAAATGCAAAACACCCGTAAAACCACAAATCATATCATCCCACCTTTACTCCTATTTTCCCCAACCACAAACAGCGCCAGAAATTATCAATATCTTTTTTCATTCATTTCAATTTTGCCATCCATATCATCACGCCCTGAAAATCCTGTTCGGTTTTATTATGCAATATTTAAAATCATATTAGGAATCCGGAAATCCCTTCCCTATTTTTCAGACTGAAACACTAAATTATCTTTCCCATTCTGGATGTTAATGAAAAAAAGCACAATTCAGCGGTACTATGAGAGGCGGATATTCATGGTAATTGATTACATTAATGAAAATTATCAGGAGGAACTCTGCCTTAAAGAACTGGCTGCCATATCCGCCTTTTCACCATTTCATTTTCACAGGATATTTAAATCGGTTGTCGGTGAAAATCTCCATTCTTTCGTCAGGAGAATAAGGCTTGAAAAATCGTGCGCTCTCCTGTGTGCCCGATCGGATATTAAAATACTTGATATAGCACTGCGCTGTGGTTTTTTATCACACTCCTCCTTCACTAAAGCCTTCAGAAAATTTTTCCGGGTCAGTCCTGTGGAGTGGCGCGCCCAATCTCAATCGCGAAATAGCAAGAATGGAACAACTGAAAGCAACCGGAGGAAAGAAAATGAAATTTCTCCACAATATTTTGGTGATGTGGATTTCACTAATTTATACAGCAGGAGAAATAGAATGGATATAAGAATTGAAACTTTGCCGGTACAGAAAATTGCTTACCTGCGCCGGATAGGATCATACGGACCGGAAAACGTAAAGTTGATGGAAGAATTAAAAAAGTGGGCCGCGGCCAGAGAGCTTCTGAGTGAATCATCAGTCATTCTTGGAATCGCACATGACAACCCGGATGTTACCCCTCCTGATAAATGCCGCTACGACTGTTGCATTATTTTACCTGAAGATTACAATCATGACGACAGTATCAACGAAGGCAGGCTGCCCGGAGGTAAATATGCGCTATATGAAATAAAACATACCCCGGAAAAAGTCCTTAATGCCTGGAATGATATTTTCTCTGTATGGTTACCGGAAAATGGATTCCGGATCGATGACAGACCCCTCTTTGAAAGATACAAACCATCGCGGGTAATTTCAGATAAATTGGAAATTAGTTGCGAGATTTGTCTGCCGGTTGCACCATTGTAATTATATTCGCCTGTTTTACCGGTATATTTTTAGTGTATTATGTCGCAGGGCAATTGTTTTCTCATTGCTTATAAACATCACTTATAATATTTTAACATATAAGAAGTTAAACTTCGGATTACCTCTTGAAAATCGTAACTCAACATTCCGGACTATTTTTTTTGATTTAATTGTGGAGTAAAAATGAGCAGGTATCTCTTCCAGGTTCTCCTGGTAATAATAATTTCTTACGGTTCTTTTTTCGGGCAGGGGCTGCCTGATAGCATAGTGTGGAAATACAAAAACAAATTCTGGAACGGTGAGGAAGTTATATATGTCCGGGGACTTTTCTGCGATAATTTTGATAAAGAACTGAATAATCTTTATGATTTCTGGCAGGAACAAAGTGGATTAACTCTCAAATATGAAGATCAGATCGATTCAACCGATTTGAATAAACATCTAAATTTTTTCGGACCGGCAAACTCATATAAAAATATCGCGCTCTATCTTCCGCAGGCATTAAAGATAACCGATGAAGGATTTAACTTCGGCGGCCGCTACTACACCGATTCCCTTGACGCTATAAGTATAATCAATTCCAACGGCGACAGGCGGTTTCAGTTGGGAAATACATTTGAGGGTGTAAAATCTCTCTGGACCACCTTTCAGGATATCAGCCAGTATTTCATAATGGAGGATTATGCCATTACAAGGCATGGTTCTTTACTGGAAGATAAATATTATCCCGAAAAAGATTACGAGCTCCTCTCCCTGAGGGAGGAAAAATTATCGAAATTTGAAACCACCTTTTATAATTTTTATTATGATCCTGAAATTTTCACTTATGGTCAGAATACCGACAGCATTTTTCTCGCAGAAGACGATAAAATTAACACTGTGCTGCAATTGCTGGAATTTGAATATCCCAAAAGAAAAATTGAATGTTTCCTTTATAAAAATCTTGAACAGAAATATTTTCTCTCGGCCACCATCGGGCATGGCAATCCTTTCCCGGACGCATGGCAGAATCATTCTGTGGGATTCGGAGCGGTTGAACATGAGAGCATTCATATCCTAAGCGGCCGGCTTCCCACACTATTTGCCGAAGGCCTTGTAGGATATTATTATTCTACAGTTGACAGCATGGAATGGAAAAAGAACCGGATGATAGTTTTAACTGATAAAGATTTTTCAACGAAAGGGTTTCTGGAGAAATCGGGCCAATTTGATTTTTCCCCTCTCGCTTACGCGGCCTCCGCTTATTTTTCGAAATACATTATCGATACGTACGGATTGGATAAGTTTAAAATGGCCGGTAAGTTTCATGACCTGAATGAAACATATACGAAAATTTACAATAAATCGGTTGAAGAGATAGCTTCGGGTTGGAGCGCCTATATTGAAAAGACCAAAGTTGAAATTGGTCCTGAAAGAAAAGTAACATTTAAAATAATAACCCAAAACCTTCCCGATTCAGATAAAGTTTATATTACCGGCAATATTGAACAATTTGGAAACTGGAACCCTGGTAAAATAAATCTGTATCGGGAGTCGGACAGCGTCTGGAGCCGGCAGTTTCTTTTCCCCGAAGGAACAATTTTTTCATATAAAATTACTCGCGGCAGTTGGGAAAAAGAGGCGTTGGATGAATTTGGCAATGTCCCCCAAAATTCAATGCTGGAGGTAACAGGGGATGAAACAATTTTAATAAGGGTATCCGTCTGGAAGGATATGATGAAGAAAAATAAAGAGAACAAATCGCGGTAAAATATTTTTCATTTCCAGTACCATGGAATACATAAAATATTGGAGATGATAAACCTGGTTCTATTTGGCGAAAGAAATGACATCCCCTTTCCGCTCCCATTTATAATCAATGATGAGAGCGAGGATATCGAGAATTTCATCAAGCGGTTTATTCTCAATAAATATTGTCACCTTCTTTTGGGCGGGGAAATCATCGGGAGTTTCAAATTTTACATTATACCATCTTTCGAGAAGAAAAAGGACCTCGTCAACCGGGGCGCCGCTGAACTCCATATTCCGTGAAAGCCATGATGTTTTTGCCTTTATATCAGTCGGTTTGGGCTGTGAAGGAAAACCCAGGTCATTCAGCCGGCTCATTTCACCGTTGTTGATAGTAACAGTTTTATCAATCGCTGTGAAAGCGACCCTGCCCCTCTCGACAACAACTTCCACATTCTTTTTTCCTTCCCAGGCATTCACATTAAATGAAGTGCCGAGAACTTTAACTGAGGAAGGACCCGCGTGAACAATAAAGGGACTCTTTTCATTGTGAATAACATTAAAAAACGCTTCCCCTTTCAGTTCAACGTTCCGGTTTTCTTTTCCGAACGCGCTGTTAAAACTGATTTCTGTGCCGGAATCGAGAGTAATTTCACTGCCATCGGGCAATAAATATTCTTTTATTTCTCCATATCCGGCGCTGACCACGGTTGTTTCAAGCGAATCCACAGGCATAAAAATATAGATTGCGCTCAATATCATCAGAGTGATAACGGCGGCGGCTCTTAACCAGGGGGAATGTATCCAGGCAAATGGAATATTCTGCTTTTCATAAGCCGAACCGGGCGTCGATATTCCCGTGCGGAAAACGTTGACTGCTTTTTCAGTTTTATGAATTTTTTCCAGAACTGATTCTAACGCTTTTTCGGTATCTACGGGGGGCGTTTCTTTTTCGGGCGCCTGCCAGATCTTTTTCATCAGGGCAAGCTCCGATGAATTTTCTTCGGAAATGCCGGCCCATTCATTCACCCGCGACAGCTCCTCTTCAGAACAGGAGCCGTCCAGATACCTGGTCAATATTTCTATATCTATATTTTCAGTCATTTTTTTTCATTTTTCAATTCTGCTTTTGCCTGACACCTTATTGACAATTCAAATAATTTTTTGGGTGACAGACCAACTCACCTGAATAAAAAAAAGATTAAAAATATCAGCGTTTTCAGATACTGAAGTTTTTCAGTCAGCAATTTTAACGCCCGTTTAATCTGAGTTTTCACCGTATTTACAGATATGCCGAGAGCTTCGGCGATTTCATTATAGCTCATTCCGTCATATCTTTTCATCAGGTATATCCGGCGGCATTGCTCAGGCAGGCTTTCCACCGCTTTCGCCACTTCCGAATATTGTTCGGTTTTCTCCATATCTTCTGCAGGATTATTAGATTCATCAGCATCGGCTGATACAGCTTCATCAATGGGGAAAACCCTGTTTTCACGGTTTAATACGTTCAGACACTGATTCCTTACAGCGCTGAAAAGATATGATTTTAAATTGGATTTGATCTCGATCCCTGAGCGTTCAGTCCACATTTTAACAAATATATCCTGAACGACATTTTCTGATGTCTGGGAATCAGATATAAATCTTCCGGCGAATCTGTAAAGAGGCTGGTAATACTCCCTGAACAGTTCAGAAAATGCTGTTTCATCCCCATTTTTAATTTTTTCGAAGTATTTAAGATCGCCGTTTAAGATAATGATCACCAAAAGATTATTCAATTATAAATAATAATAAATCGACAGGTCTATTTCAAATCGTTTTTGTTTTAGATCACTTAAATATCTACTCCTTGAGTAAAAGTTTTTATTAAGGAAGAGTAATCCCCGCGGTTGGTTAATATTATTCTCCCGCTTTTTATGGCAGAAAGTTGAGTGGAATGCATAGATTTAAGAAACCTTATGTAAATAAAGGCCACTAAATTTTCCCCAAGCAAAGCTTGAGGAAAACGCCCCAAAGGGGAAAAGTTCCCTGGTAAAACGGGAGGCGATTTATTCAATAAGAAGTTAAATTCTACGCAAATTGTTAAGAAATTTATCAGCAAGTAGAAAGTTTTATTGCCAGGTATAAGTTTCGTAGTCACTCGAGGTGTGTCCTCCCCCGTCCCCGACGAAAAACACATCGGGGCCACCCCCTTGCCAGGAGCATCCCTCTGGAGCCAAAGGGGAATATTTGTCAGCCAATCCAAATATTTGAAATATCCCCCTTTGGAGGGGGTGGATTCAAAGTGTTTTTCTTTGAAGACGGGGGAGGACTTTCCTTGAGCTGATCGATAACTTTTCTTTTTCTGACTCCATCAGCTTATTGATTTAGAATAGCAGCCCGATTATCGGCAACATGTTACTATTGGGCTTTTTTGACAAATTTTGCTCCCTGGATTATCCTCAACATGTTGGCGTTAGTGTGGTAATAAGAGCCAAAATCGGTTCTATATGAAAACAAGTGGGTAATGAAAAGACAGCCGTTTTATTGAATTGAGAAAAATATACACACATAAACTGCGATACACCTATTGAAATATGGTGCACCTTGACGGCACATCGAATATTTTGCTTATTTCTTTTTTACCGATATGTTGTTCCTAACGGGACATAAAATATTAATTGCCGTAAGAGATTGCCCCGTCAGGGGCAAAATATTGGTAGAAAAAAAAGGAGAAATCCTCCAGGTGTGCCGTCAGGTACACCATATTACACACTCCGAACTATATTCTATACCTTGCGTGAGGGGATTAAATCGCAAAATATTCTTTGAATTGTTCTTTTCACGACATAATAGTCTGATGGGTGTCAGCAGTTCAGAATTCACCAGTAGTTTCCTTCTGCGGGAGGAAAGGAGTTCCGGAATTACAAAAACAGAAAATTTCCAGGGCAGATATATATAATCCATAGTACTATATTATATATTATCTATTCCATATTCTTGTATTGATCGATAATATCCTCGATCCAGTTGAGAAGCGCCCGGTTAAGAATCTGATGCTGACTCATAAGGGAACGTTCTTCCAATGGCGCCGAGATATGATTTTTCAGCATTTCACGGTAATATTCATCATATTCTGTAAACCGTTTTTTCAATACTTTCATAAGCTTGATCGCTTTCTTTTTCTTTAGCTTGTCAAGGTTTATTATCGCGGAATTAAAGGGGAAATTGAAAGAATATTTTTCTTTGAAAGATTCCTCTATCAGTTCATAAAAATATTCCTCACCATTCTCAGTGATTGAATAAACTTTCTTTTCAGGCATTTCACCATTCTTTTCGGTCCGGCTGTTCAGAAAACCACGGTTGGCCAGCCTTAAAATGTTTTTGTAAATTGCCGGGGTGCTTACTTTCACAAGTTCGCCAAGCTGATGCTCCGCTACAAAACAGGTCAGTTCATAGGCGCTCCAGGGTTTTTCATACAAAAATCCGAGGAGAAAAAGATCGACTGATGACATATTCACTCTATATTGCTCTATAATACACTATAAATTGAATATAGTCATTCCGGTTTCAAAAATCAATGCAAATAAAAATCAATCAGAAGCCACAGTTTCTCTTAACCACTGATTCATTTTTTTTGACGCGAAATAATATTCCATGATAATATCATCCAGACCCGGTTGAATAATTACATCCGCCTTCTTTTCCGCCATCACGTAAAACTGTTTGTTAAATATTAACGGTTCTTTTTCGGCGGCTTCTTTAAACTCTTTGGGAACTCTTTTTTGCTTTTCTCCCCTGATTTCTCCGAAACAGCTCACAAAATTTTTATCCTTGTAAATCCCGGCGAATTCATCCGGTTCCGAGGTTATCCTTTCTCTCACAGCATACAAGGTGTCTTTTTCAGCCAGGTAAAGCCCGGCATAAAAACGGAAGGCTTCAGGATTCAATTCAAAATAAATGCCCGGGGCTTTATGATCTTTACGCCCCATCGGTGAGATTACAGCCGAGACAAACAGTTTATATGGCGACTTATCTTTTGAAAACCTTACATCCCTGTGAATCCTGAATATTGCCTCTTTCGCGTCACTTATTATTGTCGGGTCATCCTCCCTTAATCTCAATAGAATATGAGTGACAAAATTATAAAAGGGTTCCTTAACAAATTTTTCGTATCTTTTTTTGTTCGCGTGAAACCACTCCCGATCATTATTCGCGGCAAGCTCCTTAAAGAAAGTAAGAAACTCCTCTTCAAACCACACCATAATTACTCCATAAATTATTAAAACAGTATACTTAAAATAATAAAGCCCCCGCAAACCGGGGGCTGAAATTTTTAGTGAGGTGAATGAAATGCTATTTTATTCCCTTCGGTATCAATAAAGAAAGCGTAGTACCCAATTTCATCCGATATCTTTGTTTTCGGCATGGCGATTTTGCCGCCCGCTTTTTCGACCCGGGCCAGTGGTTCTGATAGATCTTCACCGCCATTCAGGTAAACTACCGCTCCCTCTGATGATGGCTTGTAGCCTTCTCCCTGGACAAGAGCGCCGCCGAGACCATCATTCTGGTTATCGAAGAACGCCATTTTTGTACCGAACATATCCTGAATCGGCAGGCTTCCGCCCATTACTTTTCCGTAGAATTCCGCTGCTCTGTCTATATTTTCCGTCGGAATTTCAAACCAATTAATTACGTTGGCCATAAAAGACCTCCTATATTATTTTGTTAACTGACAATTCAAAGATATAAACAAATCCGTTATAAAGCGCTACCTAATTTAATTAAAAACAGGACTCTCAATATGTCAAGGTTTGCTATTTTTGCTTATCTGCAAAATCACCCGCGGCCGCATTTTATCCTGACCGACATTGCTATTAACTCCCCCGATATATTATCTTTATTTTGTCGTTTATAAAGGATTGCGAAAATAACAACAATCACCTGAAAAGAAATAATGATAAAAAGAACCAAAGTAAAAATTTGCTGCATTTCATCAGTCGCGGAAGCCGCGATGGCAATAAAATTTGGAGCCGACGCGCTCGGACTTGTCGGCCACATGCCATCGGGACCGGGAGTCATAAGTGATAACCTGATAGCCGAGATAGCGGAATACGCTCCTCCCCCGATAGCGACCTTTCTCCTTACCAGCGAAACTACCGCGAAAGGAGTGATTAAACATCATAAAAAAGTCAACACCTCCGTCATTCAACTGGTGGACAAACTGACTGAAGGAACAATCGAAGATATCAAAGAAGCGCTGCCAGCGATTAAAATCGTCCAGGTAATTCATGTAACCGGTGAGTCCTCAATCAATGAGGCTATAGAAGCAGCCAAATCTGCTGATTCGATACTGCTCGATTCAGGCGATCCCGGTAAGCAGGTCAAAGAACTGGGCGGCACAGGCAGAACACACAACTGGGATATAAGTCGCGAGATTGTGGAAACCATTAAAAAACCTGTTTTTCTCGCCGGCGGATTAAGAGATTCTAACGTTAGAGACGCTATTGATTTTGTCGGTCCCTTCGGTCTTGATATATGCAGCGGTGTAAGAACAGATGGAGAGCTGAATGAGTTTTTACTGGAAGATTTTTTCCAGATGATACATGACCATGAGAATTATAAATGATGTACATAGTAAAAAAATCGGGTGAAAAACTATGAAATTCAGAACCGAAGTAAATCCCGGAATTTATGACAGACTTATTGAACACAACTCAAATATTTTCACAATTGGCTCATGTTTTGCCGAAAATGTCGCGGAAAAATTCCGTTATTACCGTTTTAATATAAATGTTAATCCTTTCGGGGTGCTCTATAATCCTGTTTCTGTGCTGAACGGGTTTAAAATTCTCTCATCCGGTAAAAATTTTAAAGAAGATGACCTGGTTTATCACAATAATACCTGGCACAGCTTTTATCATAATTCTGAATTTTCTTCCGAAAATAAAGAGAAAAGCCTTTTTCTTATAAATAACTCCATAAACAAGGCCGCTGAATTTTTCAGAAAAACCGACTGGATTATTATTACCTATGGCACATCCTGGATATTCAGGTGGCTGGAAACCGGGAAAGCAGTTTCAAACTGCCACAAGATTCCGCAAAAACAATTTAAACGTGAAAGGCTTTCAGTTGAGGAAAATATTAAAGTGATCGGGGAAACCATTTCAATTATCCGGTCAGAACTTCCCGATGTTAATATTATTCTTACTGTCAGTCCGGTGCGTCACTGGAAAGATGGCGCGGTTGAAAACCAGTTGAGCAAAGGGGCTTTGCTGCTGGCTATAAATAATGTCATTGAAAGATTCAATAATCTGTTTTATTTTCCCTCCTACGAAATTGTTCTTGATGATCTGAGAGATTACCGTTTTTATGCCGATGATCTGGTTCATCCCAATTCTCTCGCGGTTGAATATATCTGGGAAAAATTCAGCGGCGCCCTGCTCTCGGGAAATTGCGGAAAAACTCTTCCCCGGTTCAGAAAACTTGCCGACGCGGTTAATCATCGCCCCTTCGACCCTGAATCGGAACAGCACCAGCATTTTCTCCGGACTCTGATAAGATACACAGAAGATCTCACGGCAAATTATCCTTATGCTGATCTGACTGAAGATATAAAACATTTCAGGAAACAACAGACAGAAAAAAATTAATAAACCCGAAACCATTTTAAGGTTAACATGAAAAAATCAAAAATAATTACTTTCTTTACCCTGGGCGCGCTGGCAGCTCTTTCTTTTCTGCTATTCAGTTATTCATTTAATAAAAACACCGATCCGGGTAAAGATAAGGAGATGGCCACTTTATATAAAGCTTATAAAAAATCGATAAAAGGAAGCCCGGAATCTTACAGGCTCCTGGAAAAGATCAGGAAAGCTGAGGACCTTTCACCTAAATCGGAAAACCCCGATGAATTCGCCCGCATTCTTCACGAAATGAAAATCGCTCCCGGCGAAGAAGTCCCCTCTTATCCCCTTAATTACCGCTACAAGGAACTGCGCAAAGCACAGATGAGATCAACAGGCGCCCGCGAAAATCTCAACTGGGTGGAAAGAGGTCCTTCGAATGTGGCGGGACGTGTAAGAGGAATTGTTGTGGACCCCGATGACGCCACAAATAACACATGGTATATCGGGAGTGTCGGAGGGGGCCTCTGGAAAACGACCGACGCGGGACAATCATGGAGCGAGATGGCTCCCGAACTGCCGGTTCTTTCTGTTTCGACAATTGTAATGTCAAAATCCAATCCCGATATCATGTATGCCGGAACAGGTGAAAGCATGTACAGCGTGGATGTTATCAATGGAAACGGGATGCTTAAAACCACCGACCGTGGAGAAACATGGGATATGATCCCCTCCACCATTGACAATCCCGATTTTCAGAATGTCTCCAGAATTATTGTTCATCCCGATAATCCCGATATTGTTATTGCTTCGACATCTACAGGCCGCTACCGGGTTAATTTCGAAAACAGATCAGGTATCTATAAATCCACCGATGGCGGGAATTCATGGGCACAGGTTTATCTCGAAACAGATATCGGCTCTCTCGGACGAGCTAAAAAGGTGCTTCAGGTTATCGAAAATCCCGATGATTTTGATATCCTTTATGCCACTATCGATGAAAAAGGGATAATGAAATCGACCGATATGGGGGAAAACTGGCAGTTTATAAATAATGGCATCACCAATTTTTCAGGCCGTTTCGAGCTGGCAATATCTGAAAACAGCCCTCATAAATTATATGCTTCCGCCGAAGGAACCGCCCATTCCGAATTATGGATATCTTCCGACGCGGGAGCCTCATGGAGCGAAACCCATGAACAGGGCAGCGAACCAAACTGGCTCGGCTCACAGGGATGGTATGATAATACTATTGTTGTTCATCCCAATAATGATAATGTTGTTTATGTCGGCGGAATCTATCTTTATAAAATAACTCTGAACGGAACAAACAGGAATACTGAAGACCTCTCGACAGGACCGGTGCATGTTGATCACCATAACCTTGTTATACTTAAAGATCAGGCAGGGGGATTCAGAATTCTCAATGCCAATGACGGGGGTATCGGACTTTCCGCGGCGGATGAATCAGACTGGTCGCAGCCTATTGACGGATTAAATACCACCCAGTTTTACGGCGTGGATAAAATGCCGGGTGGCAGCGCTTACGTTGGCGGTATGCAGGATAACGGCACATGGCGCTCACCTCTTAACAGTGATGAAACCGGCCAGTGGTTCTACCAGATTGGAGGTGACGGTTATGAAACTAGCTGGCATTTTGATGATCCGCTGAAAATTATCGGCGGCTCGCAATTTAATGGCCTCGGCCGTTCTCTCGATGGCGGTCAGACTTATTCAGACGCTACAAACGGCCTTTCGGATATCGGCTCCGGCTCCGCTCCTTTTATCACCAAGATCGGAAAAACCAACAAAATGCCCGACCGCCTCTTTGTGGTTGGCTCGGCAGGAGTATGGCGCTCATCCAACTTCGGAGCTTCATGGACGCCCACCCAGATTTTCTCACCAAACTGGTCCTCCATCTCCTCATTTACCGATGTAAGAGTATCAAGAGCGAATCCCGACGTAGTTTGGGCAGGCGCGAGAATGGATGGCAGCGGCAGGATAAATCTTTCCACCGACGGCGGTGTTACGTTTAATCCCGCGGCCAACTATACCGGTGAATCAATGGGCGGCATATCAGGCATTTCAACTCATCCGGTTGATGAAGCTACAGCTTATGTTATGTTCTCTTACGCCGGCAAACCAAAAATAGTAAGGACCACCGACTTCGGTAATTCATGGCACGATATAACCGGTTTTGAAGGAAACAGCGTCAGCAGTAATGGTTTCCCCGATGTGGCTGTTTATGATCTGCTCGTAATGCCCCACACTCCCGAAACATTATGGGCAGGCACCGAGATCGGCCTTTTTGAATCTGTCGATAATGGCGCCACATGGCACATGGCCGATAACGGTCTGATCAATATGCCCATCTGGTTTATGACCCATGTTGAAGAAGAGGTTGTGATCGCTTCTCATGGGAGGGGTATCTGGTCGGTGAAAATTCCGGGACTCTCGGCGGGTGAAAAATATAAGCCGCTTATCTCCGAACTTTACCAGGGTGTCGACGGCGCTCTTACAGTAACCGCGGCTCTCCGTTCCAATTACGATTCCACAAACATATTCATTAATGGCGGAAAATATCTTTCAATCAGCGCCAATAGTTCTCCGGTTGACACAACAATAAAATACCCTGTTGCCAGTCAGCAGACGATACCGGTTTATATCTCATCATGGATTGATGGAGAAGAATACAGATCGGTAACAAAAAATTACAGCGTAATACAGATATACCCGGCGCAAAATTCTTACGCTACCAATTTTGATGAAGGTGAAATGTATTTTACCGGCAATGGATTTCAGATAAGGGATTACAGCGGATTTGATTCCAAAGCTATCCATTCCAATCATGCTTATTCGAATGGTGAAACCCTTATTTATACCCTGCAGATTCCTGTAACGGTTAATTCTTCTGATGCTTATATCAAGTATAAAGATGTGGCTATTATTGAGCCGGGTGATCCGGGATCATCTTTCGGCAATTCAAATTTCTGGGATTATGTTGTGGTGGAAGGCTCTCTTGACGGAAGCAATTGGATACCCCTCGAAGATGGCTACGACGCCGGTTATGACAATGCCTGGCTTTCAGCTTATAGTTCAGGCGCGCAGGGAAATTCAACAATGTTCCGCGAACATGAAATAAACATTCTTAATACATTCAGCCCGGGCGATATTATTATGATCCGTTTCCGCCTCTATGCCGATAGTTACGTGACCGGCTGGGGATGGGCAATCGATGATCTTGATATCCAGGAAACATCCACAGGAATTGAAGAAGAAGAAGACTTTCTGCCGGAATCTTTCAGCCTCGCGCAGAATTACCCGAATCCTTTTAACCCGTCCACGAATATCACATTCACAGTACCGGAAACATCCCGGCTAACAATCAAAGTTTATGACATAACCGGCAGACTGGTTGACACCATAGCCGACAGCAAATTTGACGCTGGCAGATACAATATAAAATGGAACGCCAAAAACTTCGCCAGCGGAGTTTATTTCTGCTCCATGAAAGCCGGTAGCTTCTCACAAACTAAAAAGATGATTCTGCTGAGATAAGAAAAGAATACATTACATAGAATTACTCAAAAAGCCGCGTTTCGCGGCTTTTTTTATTTCGGAAGAGTCAAGACACAGGTTTACCCGGTATTTTCTCTTCGTTAAACTTCGCCAAAAGATAAAAAACAGCCTTAAACTACCTCAATATTTATTCGACGCCCCAATGTTTTTGCGTAACGGCGAAGTGTGGATAACCTTATATCCTCAGAATGATTTTCAATTCTGGAAATAACCGATTTTTTTGTCTGTAATTTTTCCGCCAGTTGCTCCTGTGTCAATCCCGATTCTTCACGCAACTGTTTCAGAAGAACACCGATCTTAAAATCTTCATAACCCACATCATAATTTTGCGCGAATTCCTTATCTTCCTTTTTTCTTTTAGAAATATATTTTTGCAGATTCAGCTTTTTGTTCCGTCTGATAATATTATTCATAAAATCGAATTCATTTTTATGTCCATCGCATTGCGTAGGTTGAACCTGTCTTTGGTAACTTGATAATCCCCTCGAATACAAGTCCTTGATCCGTTTCCTGAGGTAAAAGAGATTTAATATCATAGTCAGTAGGTTTGATTGTTTCCATAATTTTTACAGTGCCGCGATAATTATGCGGGGTATGAAGCACAAAACGAAGCTCTTTAACGTCAACACTGCAATCATACGACCAAACTTTGTCAGATTTAAATCCCTTGGTGATGTTATAATTAAACTTAACTGTTTTACGATCACCAATGCCCAAATACGGTGGATCAAAAAGCGCTGCCATCTTGATAATGTCAGGGTATTCTGTGTATATAAATCGATGGTTACATTTAAAATCATCTACTTTACCATCAGATTCAACCATTTTATTTACTAGTATTACGTTTTCTCGGGAGCCGATAACTTCCATACGATCGGAAATCGCAACCCTTTTAGAATCTATATCCTGAAGAGTAAGCTCTTGTTCAGCTTGTTCAATAATAAATCCACCGAATAGTGAAGTCACATGATGGACCTCATCAATAGGCTCTTTGATTATTGCATTAAAATGTCTTGGCATTTCCAGTGCTAACACTTTATACCCGGGATGATCATCAGTATAAACAATCATACGTTGTGAACGAAGGTCAAAGGGTATTCGAGATACATCCTGGGTTAGCAATACTGTTGGTTTTCCAAGAGTATGGGCAATACCTAACTCATAGAATACGTTTTCATTAGGCACCGATAAATCAGCAACTACTAATCTGGATGAAGCAATGCCCCTCCAAATATCATGAAGTACATTTCGCCCATACATCTCGTCAGCCCTCAGAGCAGACAAACCACAATCATGTAACGCCGGGGCAATATAATCCCGGTAAATATAATCAGACCACTTCTCTCCAAATGGCATAATTACGAATGCCATATCGTATTCTGGATAAATACGTTCATCAGTGAAAATAGGTTTTGCAATTATCAATGCTTAAGACTCTCCAATTAATGACTAAAGTTTTTTTCAATATTAAGCTTTCTATTTAAATCAAAATCACAATAAAACATTTATTTGTTTATTCGAGCACGTAATACCCCTAATGCTATCAGTCAAGTAAAAAATAAGAAAATATTTTGTAATATACAATTTATATATAATTCTCATACCTGCCAGACCGGAAATTCACAAAATCCTCATTGATTGAAACAATTTTGTCGACATAATTAATAACTATCAGAATTTCTTTTAGTAAAAAACGCGATAAGGTTAAAATTTCGAAGCTGCCTTTAATGAGGAATAGAAAGTTGTCATTTCCTCTAAAGAAAGCCGGTCAATATATTCAGACCAATTATTTATCCTCATTCCATTGATCTCATCTTCATCCCACAAACATACATCTTCAACATTCTCATTACGAAAAATTGTGTATCTGTCGAAGCTGCCCGATTCTTCATCATAGTTTACCATGTTCAATATTTCACTTTTATAATTGACACATAAACCCCGGTAAATCAGGTCTTCACAGAGATTGATTTTAATTTCGATAAATTTGTTGTCAATAACCATACTTTTCAAACCTTTACCTCAGTTATGAAAATAAACAAACTGTTACCAAAAACCTTTTTTCATTAATTTTATTATTCCCATTAAACAACATAGCTTTCCTTTTCCCAGATTTTTCGTTTATCTTTAACCCATGCCCATACTTTATTTGACCAATAGCTCGCCATGGTATACGTTATCCGGTATCCTGTTCTTTCATTGACTATATTCCATTGATCAGCGTTATTTTTGACGAAGTCTGAAAACAGATTTTATATTTATAATCGATCGTAGAAAGATGTAATAGATTTTCTTTGATAAACTCTAATTGCTGAATTGGTAAAATCTCGATATGTGGGGACTTTATATACAGTCCATTATAATGTTGATAAAATGAACGCGCCTGGGAGAAGAAAACCAAATTTAACCTTTGTTCCTCCATTACTATTTCTTTCTCTGGTACCGGCTCACCCAATTCATAAATGAGATCATTGCTCCTTTTTAATTCCTCTAAATGAATTTTGAAATGTTCTATTTGCATGTAAAATTATATCCGGATTGTTAAATTATCTGTTGCACCCCTTCTTTTTGAACTACCCGGAAATTCCGGATAGTTGGCTCTTCGTCCAGTTCACCTTCATCCATAATGTTTTTAATGTGTTTATCTATTGTACGCACATCTTTTTGAAATAGCACGCCATTATTTTCTGATTCAGCCAAACTGTTTCATCCTGAAACGGACTTCAATTTTGGTCACGCCAGATTCAATCTGAAATATAATGATTTCTGAATAAAAATTTCAGCGCTCCCAATGGATCGCTTTCAGGTTCTTCTGAATATCTTTCCTCATAATCTTTTATTAATGTGCTAAGAGTGTCAATAAGAAATTCTTTGGCCGGATCACTTTCCTGATTCACCTGGTCAATATGAGGAAAGGTTTCCCGTAGTTTAGAAAATGAGATGTAATTACTATGCTTCAGAATTCTGTGCCATCTGTCACGCGCTTCTTTGGAACCAGGGTGTTTTTCCCCAAATTCCAATTTCTTTTTTCGGCTGATAACATCATACATAAAAATATCTCATTATGAGATGTTTGTCAGGCAATTAAATGTTGCTTCAGTTTAATTTTTTTGATAAACAATTTGATCTTTGTTATCCCGGCTGTGAAAGCGGTTCTGATATAAAATATATAATCTCTGATTATGTGCCTGCTTAATCCAGGGCAGTGACTTTTCTGTTTGACATTATAAGGCAAAATGTGTAATTTTTACCAGATTCAGGAGAGAAATAAATGGTTAACTATACCGCAAAATATACAAAAATCAGCTCCGGTTATATGGGACAGCTTATCGAATGGCCGGAGGTAATTACAGAAGGGAATGATCTGGAAGAGTGCCGCGAATTATTAAGAGAGGCTCTTCACGAAATGATACCGGCATACCGACAGCTCAAAAAGGAAATTCCTGTTGGAAATTCTCTGTTAGAACAGCTTCCTGTTGAGGTTGACTATGTCAGTATAGCGTCATGATCTGATCCGCTATCCGGAAAAGAACGGCTTTTATTTTTTAAGAGAGGGGGGGCAGGCATACAATCTATACAAACAAGATAAAGATCATTCCGGTAAAAAGACACAAACAATTTGATCGAATTACGGCTAATGAAATTTGTAAGCAGGCAGGTTTGGAACCCAAATTTTAATCCCGCCACTTAATCACAAACCTGGTATTATTTTAATATTGCCCGGTAATCAGACTGATTTTTTTAACATTCCCCATATTGTTTAGGGGCACTTATTAAACCGCTTAAGTTGATACGATATGATTCGTTGTTATGCGAAAGATATACGGAAATGCTGATATTAGAGGAAGTGTAATGTTTGAAATCTGAAGTTTGGAACAGATGTTCCGGAGAATTATATAATTTTTCATTCGCGCATTCGTGGCTTTCTTAATTCCTTTTTATTTTGAAAATCCCGGCAATCCCGTTTATCTTTTTAAAAAGAGTCAGTTCCGAAAAATTGACTCCGTATTTGTAGCCCACTGAATAACTTTCTTCCGGGTAAACAAGATTGATATTTTCACCTCTCTATTGTTAATTAATATTTACAGTTTTTTAAGAACCCATCTTTAATTCACTTCAATTTATTCCAATCTTCCCATGATATTTCTCTGCCGGGAAAAGAAATATTCCTGAAAGGCCATTCGGATTCAACCCAGATTTTAACCGTTTGATACAATTCCGGGTCCAGATATAAATGGCTTTCCCTGATCCATGAATAAATTTCACAATCATATCCTTTCTTTTTACATGGCTCAATATAAACACAACCAAGGCATTTTTCACCGGTTAAATTCAGTACTGTATAAGCAAACGCGAATCTTTCATCGAATTCTTTTTTATGCCGTTCCAGGTCATTAATATTATCTTCCAAAGTCATATCATCCCGGGGCCATTCGGTGGCCGGTCCAAAAACCGAACGCAATCTTGGTTTACTGCTCATCACAGCGTCATAATCAATTTCACCGACTTCAGGAGAAAGAACTTCAAGCCTGAACGGCCCGCTCTTTAATGTAAGTGGGATTTCGAAATAATCCGGAACAAAATTTTTCATGGAAAATCCTTATTTTTTCTTATCGAATCGACTGCAGATATTCTTTGCCTGTTACGACTTCATAACCGCGTTCCCCAAAATAATCCAGCTTGACAGTCATCAGTGAATCTGATTTTGCCAGAACCGCGTCGCTTACCAGGCAAATATCATAATTCCTGTTTTTCGCGGCTTCTATTGTGTTTTTTACGCAGCCATCCAGATCAAGACCGGTAAAAACCAATTTGTTGATTTTATTGTCAATCAAAAATTTATCCAGTTCCGGATTACAAAAGGCGTCTGCTTTATCCTTTTCAAATATATTCCCTGAAACAAGCTTCAGCCTTAAATCCAATTTTGACCCCTCGCTGTCGGGCGCGTAGGTATCATTAAGAATGTTGATTAAAAAATCGCGCAAAACAGTCTGAATATAAACCACCGGGATATTTGCTTTACGCGAAGAATCCGCCAGAAGATTAACGACACTGATTGTCTCTTCAGCTCTTTTCTTATAGTACTCGTTCTCTGAATAAGCGCCGGTCGTTCCTTCCTGAATATCAATCACGAGCAGCGCCTGCTTTATGGTATCATTTTTTGTAATTGGCCTGCCCGTGGATATCTCCTCCACGGAATTTTGAAAAATAATAAAATTGACAGCAAGTATTAAAATTATCAGCACAGGTATCGAAATAATTGTAAAAATTATTTTTTTCATATCAGGTTTACCTCAGAGAAATATTGTAAAAAATTTAACCTTCCGGTTGTTAAATTCTTATACAATAAAAATGAGTTATTTCTTCAGAAGAATTAAAATAAAAAAATGGTTGTCAATTTTCTACTATTAAAACAAACATCCCCTTAAGATTTCATTCGCGCGTCTCCCGGTTTTGAGGGCACTCCCGAAATTTTTTCAATCCCGTTTGCAGTGAACTCACTGTACTAAAAAAACGACGCGATGATTCGATAATATTTTTATAAATCGGCTTTATAAATTTTTTTTGGGAAAACATATCAGAAATTTGACAACGAGTTCATAAGCGACTATTCCGTAAGGAGTCAAATTCTACGCAAAAAGGCAAAAATTTTATATGACCATCAATTTACCGGGGAATTCTGTCCGCCTGTTCGCCGCGGAAAATCTCTGACGGGATTTTTGGGGGATTTTGAAGTTATCTTAAAGAAAAATTGTTGGCTCTTATCTCTCCACTAACCACTTTTTACTTCTGGCGCTGTCAGTCTATGGATATATGCCTGGTATTTTCACACCAGACGACTCTTCCATTTTCCGGGATTTTTTGATGTGTGAAAAATACTGTATACAAATATTTTATTGTCTATATATTCATAATAAACAGCGTAAGGAAATCGTCTGATTAAAGCCCTTCGATAATCTTTAAATATTTTGGCGTAGAGCCCGGGATTTCGCATTATAGTCTGGATAGTGGCTTCAACGCAGCTTAGAAATTCTTCTCCCAATCCCTGCCTTCTTTCTTCATACCAGCTATATGCCTCTTCAAGCTCCTGATTAGCTTCAGGAGAAATTAATAATTCAACGTCCATATTTTTTGCGGATATTCTGTTTGACCTCTTCCCAGGTGTATCCCTGAACTGTTTTACTCATCAAATTTAATTTTCGTCTCTCAAGTTCTTCTTTCTGCCAGTCATGAAGCGGAATTTCCGAAGGATGGTCCGCAAGATCATCCCACAGATCCTCAACCAGTTGCAACTTTTCCGACGCGCTTAGATCAAAAATCGAAATATTATCTATTTTCATTGCCACACTCCATTCAAATTAAATGTACCGCTAAATAAATTTCCTTTACCTCTTAATTTTCAAATATTATTTCAAATTTGCAAATAATATTCTAGAAATTCGTTTTTCCGGGATTCGTTCAGATATCCATTACAGCCCTACAGCTTCCTGTAAAATTATTTTTTTTTGTCATTTTGCGGCCATCTGTTTCCGGTTAAACTTAAAAATCCTTGTATTCCTGTTTACATATATTTTCCGGGAAATTCCCCATGTTGTTATCCCTGATTTTCACGGAATTTCGAAAGTTCCTTTTTCCTCATTTCCTCCTCTTTCCTTCGGACAAAAGCCCGGGTGGTTTGGCGCTCTTTGTCCTCGATCTCCGGCCTGCAGGCTGGGAGTAACTGTCAGCCGCAACCTGCGGTGCAGGATTCTCTTATGCCGGTATCGATGCTCATTCCCGTTTAAATTCACCAAGTTCTGAATATATTTCCTTATAACTTTGTTTGAATATTTTCACATGAATAACGAGCAGATAGGCGACAAGAATATAAATCACCAGCATTTTAACAGTCTGACTCATAGGTATAGTATGCTGAACCCACAAAGTCACCAGGAAATCGGCGCTTAAAAATATGGTAAACAACATCAGTACATTTTTCGGACCAATTTTCAGGGCAAGATAAGCGGCAACAAAGAGTCCCGCCAGCGTAACCCCGGGGATAGCCGAATACCAGAGAGAAAAAGGGACATCATGAAAAATAATATTAAGCAGAGTTCCCGCGAGAGAAACCGCGGCCATAAGTGAAATGCTTGTTACAATAGATATCGCCGGATTTATCCTGAATATAACAGTCAGTATAAAATAAAAAATGGTGTCTATACCAAAACCTATCCAGCCCGAAATAAGACCTCCCAGGAAAGAAAAAACAGAAAGTATTGTTACATTTCCCGTAGTCAGATCAATTTTCATGTTGGGGTATTTATATCGGAAAAGAATCGAGAAAAAGATTATCTGAGTGAATATAAAAGCGATTAAGTTGAAGAGCAGAGAAAGGAATTCCGGATTATCTATCGGAATAAATACAGTGCTGATTGTAACACCGGCAATGCCTCCGACAAGGCAAACCGGAAGAACCTCGGCCAAAAAAAGTTTCCTGTTCACCAGGAACCATCTGAATGTTCCCAACCCCATTCCATAAGCCTGGATGATCAGACTGAACTGAACCGCGGTAAGAGGCTCAATCTGCAGCCGGGTAAGAATGGGGAAATATACAATTCCGGCAGCCGCGGGAGTAGTATTGGCTACAGTGGCGGCAAGCACCCCGAGAAATGGCATAAAATAAAAATGATTGAGAAAATCATCTCCGAAGTAAGGGAAAAGAAATATCCATAATCCGGTAACTATGGCGAAAATTATATAGGGCAGGTATTTGCTGTTTTTCATTCTTTAAGGATAGTTTTATCTTATATGAAGGAGCATCAAATATTTACGATAAATCGTGAATTTTATTCATTTTAAAAACTTTATCCGGACATATATATAAAAATTACTCTTATAACCATAATAGGTAAAATCAGTTTTCAGAAATTTACATATTTTATTTCTTTTTGTATACTTCTTTCTTAACAGAACAAACTATTATCACCACACTAACGTTAATATTCTGACGATAATCCGGAGAACAGAATTTGTTAAAAAGCCCGCTAATAAATTGTTGCCGAGAGTCAGCCCGCAATGCTAAATAAACCTGCCGGGCCGGAATTAAAAAGGAATCACGTAAAAGACTCCGAATGGAGTCGAATATGAATAGTCCCGGATGCAATCCGGTGGTTTTATCAGGCAAATATCACCTGCGACGCTGAAGGCGTCGAATATTAACAATCCGAAGAAAATATTTTTATCGAAGGGGCTATTGATATTGAATCCCATTCGGGATTCGTTTTGAAAAGAATTTCGGGCTGAGGCAACAAATTCATCACTCGTGGCTCATGTCAAACTATATTATCGCGCTCTAAAAACCGAGAGAAAGCCGGACAATTCAGGGAACAGGGATGTTCGTGAGAAGCGGGAGAAAAAATGCTTCAGCATCCGGATACAATTACTCTTCTGGTATCCATGATTTAACGATCTCCTTATTCATTTCCAGCCATTTTCTCGCTCCCGTTTCAGGATTTCCCGGATGATCATGAATATAATTTAAGAGAGATTCCATCTCATCATAGGAAAGCTGAACATTTTGAAGGAATTTATAAAGCTCGGGATTTGTTCCCGGCAGGTCTTTCCTTGTAATAGTGCTGACACTCTCATTGCTGCTGAATACTCTTTTGGGATCCTGAAGGAATTTCAGTTTGAATTTGGGAACCATCCAGTGGGGCTGCCATCCGGTAACCACAATCCACTCTTCATTTTGTACAGCAGTTTTAAGCTGATCGAGCATTGACGAAGAGCTGCCCGGTTTAATCTTAAAGTTTAATTCATAAGCGCTTTTCGCTTCCTTGGCTGAATGAAAAGCGCCCGAGGTTTTTTCTATGCCGGTAATAACAGAATTAAACCGGTCGGCATTTTCATTTAGCTCCCCGATACTATTGACAGGCACATAATCAGGAACGGCAAGTCCGGTTTTTGCTCCTCTGTAATTAGCGCCGGCAACTCTTAAATTACGTTTATAATGATGCATATAACGTTCATGAGTAATAGGAAGCCACGCGCCCATAAAAAAGTCATATTGACCCCCGGCAACAGCGGGATAAATTTTATTGACCGGCATAGCCTTTAAATAAACTTTATATCCCATCATATCCTCGAGAACTACCTTTGTCAGGTTTGTCAACGCGATTGTGCCTACCCATTCAGCATAGGCAATATACGCAATCTTTTTCTCTTCAGGCTCCTTTTTTGAATCACAACCTGAAAGAAAAACCATCATTGTTATTATAGCCGTGAACAGATACTTTTTCATTTCTCCTCCTTTAGTGTTTAGATTTAAGTCTTTTATTATTTCTCAACAATGTTGATCATATCGATAAAATAATAAAAAACGACTAATTGTGTTTTCTGAAATTTAACAGAAAATCTTTTTATTAAGATAACAAAAAAGTTATCTTGAACAAACAAGATCAAAATTATTTTGTTCCCTTTCATTACAAACAATTTTGATTTTCGCGGCATAATAACTTTTACATTTCTTTTACAATTCCGGCACATTATATAATAGGATAAGATATTCAGTTTAACTACTTTTGCACGAATTGAAGATGAAAAATGTTTCAACTTATGGCAAAAATAACAAGCGAATCCGGAGAATCAGATGTTAATGGCAAACAGCAGTCAGAATATGCAGCATGATTGGTTAAAAGAAGTCTCCAAATTTGCCCGTTCCGATTTGAAAAAGAGCACTTGGCAGATAATTAATACTTTTTTACCCTATCTCACACTCTGGGCGGTAATGATTTATTTTGTGGTTGAAGGTTACTCCTGGTGGCTGATACTGCCTCTCTCTATTATCGCGGGGACATTGCTTGTAAGGATATTTATCTTTTTCCACGACAGTTGCCACCGCTCATTTTTCAGATCGCCGAAGGCAAACAGGATATTTGGGAATATTGCCGGAATTCTTACTTTTACTCCTTATGAAGACTGGCGCACCTCGCATATGAAACACCACGCCACAGTTGGAGACCTCGACAGACGCGGAACAGGAGATGTGAGGACAATGACTTTAAAAGAATATAATGATACCCCGAAATTAGAACGAATTGTTTACCGGATCTATCGCAATCCGTTTGTGATTTTAATATTAGGCCCTGTATTTATTTTTCTTATTGATAACAGGTTTCCTCATAAAGGTGCAGGCAAAAAAGAAAGAAATAATGTTATATTTACCAATATCGCTCTGGCTGTTATTATTGTCTTGGCTTCCCGGATAATTGGTTTTTGGGAGTTTTTTATGATTCAGTTCCCTGTTCTGTTTATCGCGGGCATGATTGGTGTCTGGATGTTTTATGTACAGCATCAATATGAAGAAGTTTATTGGGAACGGCATGAAAAGTGGGATTTTGTTCAGGCCGCTTTAAAGGGATCATCTTATTATAAACTGCCCAAAATTCTACAATGGTTAACAGGCAATATAGGACTTCACCATATACATCACCTCCGGCCGGCAATACCGAATTATAACCTGCAGAAATGTTATGACGGTTTCCGGGAACTTCAGAATGTTGACAAACTGACATTCCGAAAAAGTCTTAAATCACTTTTTTTGCATCTCTGGGATGAGGAAAATCAGAAAATGATAAGCTTCAGAGAGGCGAAAGCTACGGTTAAATAATATTTATTACTGATCGCTGTTGAAGACATCAATCACTTATTTATTCATGAGAATAAGTCATCCTGCCTGTCATCAGGCCGGCCATTATCAATTCTCATTATTTTGGGAGTCTTTCCCGTTTCGATAGCGATTTTCCCATTTATAACCAGCCCGGCTTTCCGCATCTCATCTCTGAGCGCCGGCAGATTGGGTTTATGATTATATAACTTTTCAAGAAATTTTTTCGACTCTGCTCTTTTTACCGGTATCTCTTTAAGCAGTTTTAATGATTTCATCATCATATTATATAGAGGCCTGCTCCTGTCATCAGAATTAATCAGTTCTTCATTTTTCTTAATAATCATCGAATGACATTCGTCAGGATATATCTTCAATACAGGTTCCAGTAAATTTTCAAGACCGTAATAATTCGGATGTCCTTTCGCGTAACTCAGAATATCTTCATACCTTTCTTCTATATTTAACAGCTGTATATAAAATTCGGGATAGTCTGCATCAAGACAACTTTCGATAAAAGAAATTCTTTCTTCCGGAGAAAGATGTTCACGGTATATTTTATAATGTTCAAGACTACCCTCATTCCTGATAACAAAATTCAGCGCCTGAAAATAGATTTCATTTCTATCTTTTTCATCAATGACTTCGGTTATATATGACGCCAGTTCATAAGGCCATCTTAACAGGGTAAATCCCGCGATTCGGAAAAAATCCTCCATCCTGTTATCTTTCCGGTATTTTTCAAGCAGCGCCCTGGCTATTTCATCATCATAAGTTACGTTATCTTCGGCTGTTTGTATCCATAAATCTTCATCCTCCAGAATTGTGGCAATATAAAGTATGGTATCCACCGACAGATTACCTTCCAAGAATTTTTCTTCTGCCTTTTTCATAAACTCGGCGGCGGTATTTTTATTCTTTATCAAAACTTTAAAAATACCATCAAATTCAATAAGTGAATAACTGACATATTGGTCATCCTCAAACGGATCATCTAAATCATCGTCAATATCCGGCTCATCCTCATCTTCATCAATTAAATCTTCATACATGGAAGCTCTCTCAAAAATAAGATCAAAGATATTTCCGGCCAGTTCATCAGATAATGATGTTTTGGATAAATCCTCCACATATACATTAAATAAATCCTTTAATATAAACGATGTCTGTAAATTAAAGGATTCGGCAAATTCAAATTCATCATAAAGGTCCCATTCGGGCAGGGCCTGTGACCCCTCATAAATACCCAGGAGCACACGAAAGGAATCAATAACATTCTCCTTTTTCAGGTATTCAACACTCTTCTCGAAAAAAGGATTAAGTACAGAACCGATTAAATCGTCCACTTCATCTTCAGGAGTATCATCATCCCAATAATAGTCGTCACCATCAAAATTACTGAAATCAAGCGCCGAGAGCGCGTTAAATACTTCTTCTTTAATTTTCTCTATTGATTCTCCGGTAATTTTATCCAGATCACCCGATTCATCCCCGATGAATTTTATGAACAAATTTCTCAGGTTACTGTCTCTTCTCAATAACTGAGTGAGGAAATCGAGTTTTTTTTCATTATTGGTCCCCGCAAATACTTCATCAAAATTATCTGCCGTGACTACAGGCTCATTTTTGTCTGCTACCTGATAATCTCTGTCCAGTATTTTAAACGCAAACGCCACCGAATGTTCACATATTCCATCATAATCGTATGGACAACTGCAACTAAATTCCAGAGAATCCTTAATATTTAATTTCACTTTATAACGCGATCTGCCATTTACATATCCGCTAAAATTATTTCCGCTTCTGCTGACAGGTCCGACCCGGCCAAAATCATATAGTTCTTCGCCCAAAGTATAGCTTTCTGACGAGGCCATCTCTTCAATATCTTTTTCTTCAAAAGGGATTATACTTTCAATTTTCATTTTATTCACCGGTATTTATTTGCGATGGTCATTGTTCAAAAATAAGTCTGTTCCAGGGTAATCCGCAAGAAAAGTGTAATTATTTTATTATCCGCTATCTTATCTTTATATTAAGTCATCCAAAAATACCTTAATCAAACAAAGTGGAAATGAAAAATTTCAAAATAGCCGTGGCGCAGTCCGGTTCGGTTGTGGGGGATTAACATAAATATACACGTTAAAAACACAAATATAAATTGACTTCTCTCAATAAAATAGTTAGCACACCTATTTCATAGACATTTTTTATAATAACCTATTGAAATCTGGAAGTAATAAAGTTAATATGCCACATTTAAACAAAATTATGAATATGTGAGTATATTTTAATTGCTAATAAACATAAAAAGTATTAATTTGAGTATGACTGATTGCTTTGGGTAAAATATTGAAATTATTTGCTGATCAAATAATTTCAGCGGAAATGGAGTTATTTGATTTAGCTTATTCCGGAGAAGAAAATATTATTACGAAAATCTGTTCTTTTATTAAGTTCAGAGTTTAATAGATATATATTGAAAACAAACGGATAATCTTGATGAAAGCTTTACCTTACAGCATTCATATTGCTCTGTCTACTTATCCACAGAAAGGGGTAAGAACGTATAAAAATTTTTTGAGTTATTTACATAGTTAATACAACATCCGCCCAAAACATCTGTTTATGAAGGAGCAGACGTTCAATCACTTTGTCAAATATTCTATTTTTAGAGTTAGACCTGTTGAGCCTAAAAAAGTATTCATTCAAATATAACTGAAAATGATATTTACTTACATGTGTTGGTATTGTTCTCAACCAACTTTTCAAACCCTGTATTATCACATGTATTTCTTTCAGACCCTCACCATTCTCACTTTTTACCTGTGTTATTTTATATGTTTTCGACAATTTTTTATAGGCTGACCATTCATCGGTTTTTACACTCGCTTCTTTTGATATATGATTCTCAAAGATTTGTCTTATTGATTTACTTGAATAATCATCTATCGGAAGCGCATATCCCCGCTTTATTTTACCTTGTGGGCTTATTTCTACTGCGCATACTACTTTTTTTTTCTTTGTCTTATAGCTCCTTCCAGGCTTTCCTTCTTCTTTCTGGCCTACAACAAACTCATCAACTTGTACATTTCCGCTTAGCGGATATTGTTGACTCGAGGCCATAGCATGACGCACCTTTTGCATAAAGAACCATGCTGTCTTTTGAGTTATGCCATATCTTTTTGACATTTGAACACTTGATATTCCTTTGCTGCTTGCGCTCATTTCAAAGACAATAAAGAACGCTTTGCGCAATCCGAATTTTACTTTATGGAATAAGGTTCCCGCTGTTGGCGATTCTATATGATGGCATTTTGTGCATTCTCTGCTGAAGTTATTTCTTACTATACTGCTTTTATTATGGCCACATTTTTTACAGACATAACCATTTGACCACTTCTTTTCTGCTAAATATTGATTGCAGGATGCATTATCCTGAAAGGTCTCAAATAATTTAATTATCTCTTCGCTTTCAAACTGCATTATAACCCCTATTGTTATAAGCAAATATAATAGTATTTATATAAATAAGTCAAAACATTTATATTATGTCAGCAAACTTGAGTCCACATTTGCAAATATTCTTTTGATCTTTGAGGATCCATTTTCATATCGTTTCCTTAATAATGGATATTTTGAAAATTTAAACGAGTTTAATTTATGCTTTAATTGTTCTTTGCAGCAACTATTAACCGCGTTCGATAATATTGGAAAGGAAATCGCGAAATCCTTTTTTTATAATGACGGTTTGCCTCTCACAACTATCAATGAAATCACAACCAAATCAAATATTGTTTCAATAAATTACAACCTCGTCCATTTAATTGAACCTGGTCATGTGTTTTCATTGCTTGCCAAAGAACTGTTAAACCAGTTATTGGTAAGTAAAAAAAACTTTATCAGTAAAGAAGAATTACCTGTGATACATAGTTTGTTGCGCGAATACTCCGTGATTTCTGATACTTTATCCCGGGAGCTAAAAAAGATAACAAAATCCCACCCCCATGAAAATCTTCAGGAGTTTGATTTTAATTACCTGGGAGAAGATTGTGTTCGGTTTATTTATACATTAAATTGTAACTGGGAATTGTTTTATTACTGGTTTTAGCACAGCGCTCTCCAAAACTCCTCTTTTTATTTAACAACCGGCTCAATGAATTTTGAAGATTTTAGTCTGCAATTTTTCAGATTGATGCTTGTTTATCTGGTTTTAATTAATGACGATCCGGAAAGCTGGGATGAAAGCGAATTTAAGATCCCAATTCCTGAATTGTCGGACCACTGGGAAAAATCCTGGACCATTTTTAAGGCCGTAATTAATAATTTCCATGAAAAACAAAAAAGGCAAATTCTGGAATATAAAGAACTAATGTCAACACTTGGAGTATTTATTTGCAGTAACGATTTTAATATTGAGGCATATTCTGATAATCTGGAAGAGAACTATTTAATTAACACTGTTGGCTTCAGGAAGGTCTATGAAGCGTCATATAGGTCTCTTTCCCAAAAAAGTGGAGAGGAGGAGGAAGCTTACGAAAAATTCAGACTGAGATATCGTTTGATACATGAGCATGGAAGACGAATAAAGAATATATTAATGAATATTTCTGAAGAAAATCAATATATGCCTGAGGAACCTGATGTTCTCAGTGAGTTTTTATATAGCCCATTAAATTTTGTATCTCCCGCAATAAATTATAACGCGCTCGCTTATGGATACCTGGATTGGATGTATGAAAAAAATCAGAAAAAAAATTCATTTTTTAAGGAGAAACGCAACCAGCGGTGAAATTTTGAAGAAATATAGCGAAAAGGAGGACCACTATGTCTTCATTGATCCGATGGGGGGACATTTTTCCAATAATGAAAAAAATCGAAACAACTATATGCAGATCAGGAATATGATTTTAGACTCTCTTATTCACTTGGGATATGTCATTAAGAAAGACCTTTTCAAAGACAAAGAGCATAACGGGGGCGACAATGAGTAATCAATTGCGAATTCTTTGGATTAGTGATATACATTGGAAAACAGAGCACGAAAACATATGAAAAAAATCAGAGAAAAAATTCATTTTTTAAGGAGAAACACAACCAGCGGTGAAATTTTGAAGAAATATAGCGAAAAGGAGGACCACTATATCTTCATTGATCCGATGGGGGGACATTTTTCCAATAATGAAAAAAATCGAAACAACTATATGCAGATCAGGAATATGGTATTAGACTTTCATATTCATTTAGGATATGTCATTAAGAAGGACCTTTTCAAAGACAAAGGGCATAACGGGGGGCGACAATGAGTAATCAATTGCGAATTCTTTGGATTAGTGATATACATTGGAAAACAGAGTACGAAAATAATGAAAAGATAAAAGGTTATATCAATAATTTCATTAGCTTAGTTTCACAAAAAGAAACAAAATATGATTATGTGATTATTACCGGCGATATCGCATACAGCGGGAAAAAAGAAGAATATGAATCTTTCCATCGAATAGTATTGTCAAAACTGCAAAATGGATATACGAAGTTTATATTTTGTCCCGGCAATCATGATCTGAATACGGACGTGTTATTAAAGGAATATTCAGAGAAACTATTTCAAACTTTAAAGCAAGAAAACGACAATATAGAAAAACGCAGAAAGGTTCTGGGTTCCACGATGGAAAAGGAATATTGTGAGCTTTTCAGCGAATATAAAAAATTCTGCGAAAAATCAGAGCCAATGTATTCAAATCCGCTGCTCAATTGTACAAATTCCGACCATTTTAAAAACCTGTTCGGTTTATATGAAGATAAAGAAAACGGAGTCTTTTTTCTAAGTATAAATTCCTCATGGTTTTCATATCCCACATATGTTTACAATTCAATTCTGGCAGAAAATTATTTCACTAATTTAAATGGAGAGGATAAGAGCGCTTATAATAATATTCTTAATATGCTCGAACTAAAGGAAAATAAATTCACCCAATACGGGCATATGTATTTCGGGAATGAGTTATTGGAGGATGTTTTTAAGGAACTGGAAGAGTTAAAGAAAAATTATCTAAGTCCTATAACAATTATACTTGTACATCATCCTAGTAATTGGGCGTCATGGAATGACCGGGTAAGTGAAAAGAATGATAAAACAGCCATTCTTGATAAGTTTGTGGAATATGGCGATATCTTGCTTGCCGGTCATGAACATTCGCCGGTTAAACCGCCCAATTTAGTCCAGGACAGCCTTATCCAGTTAGATTCTCCCAAACTTCTTGATGATAAAATTGCTGATAATAGTTCCGGCGAAGGGATAATATTACACCAATATGGATTTACTGATTTGACGCTGTCATTGAACAGAATCAAAGAAATATCGAGGATCCCATTTAAGGTGAAGTCTAAAGGGGCCAACGAGTTCGAGTTTGAAAAGAACGATCAAAAAGATTACAAAATTAAAAGTCTGCTCGATAACAGGCATGAAAATATTCATCTTGAACGTATTGTGGATATCTCTTTGACACAAGAGGATAAGTATAATCAATTTGATTTCGAGCGGTTCTTCTCTTCGAGGGGCATTGATATTTTATATGATAAAACTATTAAAATTTCGGGTTATAAAATTGATATTTTTATTGAGAATCCCCAAAAAATCAGGTGTGTATTGCATGACATCATTGATTTTGACGCCAAAAATTCCGGGAAATCGGAACTGATTGGCCAGGTTTTATCATTTTATATTGTGATATCCAAACTTTATAACGAGATCAAAAAAATCTATAAAGATATTCTTGCATCTAAAAACTATATTCTTTATATTCAATATATGGACCTCTGGGAACAAAACATTGAAAAATTGTCCCTTGATTCCGATAATAATAAAGATAAAAAGATCACTTATGAAGGAATTGATGAGCAGGCGCGGACGAATAGAAGAAAAAAAGAAATTATATTTGAATGCATAAGAAGTCGATTTCTAGAAGTTCTTCAGGATTTGCACGACGTAGAATATGACATTGATAAACTTGAAATAGAATATGAAAACTACAAAAGTGAAATGCGTGATTTAGTTAAACATCAAGATGTATTAGAAATATTATCAGAACTGCGATATACATTTGATCACATAGATGTTATATCGTGGTCAGTATATAGAAAAAAAATTACAGCATAACGGGTGGAACAATGACCATTGAGGTATTATCTGAGTTTGTTTTAGACTTCCTTTCCAGTTATTTAAAGGAAAAGAAAGACTATTATCTGGCTGACATTGAAGATTTATTTCGGGAGAGAATTGCAGAAGAAAAGAATAATGGCCACTCATTTCCGGAGAATTTGCCAGAAGAGAAATTTAGGAAAAAGTTATCTGAGAAGCTGGTAAAGCAACATGAAAATGAAAAAACGAAAGAATTTATCGAAATTGCGCTCAGGAAAATATCTTATATTATTAAAACACTTGACAGAAAAAGTTTTTCAAGTGAAACAAGAGCCATCAATAACAAATTTGTTTACCCTACCGAAGAAAATTTGAAATATACAAGAGCATATCAGGTTTCGGAAGGAAAATATCCGGATCTGAAGCATAATTACACCATGGAGCTGCTTAAATATTAGCAGCCTCTGAGCGCTTCACTACTTCCTGTACGCAAAAAACCACTCCCCGTTTTGGGCATTGATAATCTGTTTTCTGACTCTGATAAAATAATTCTCAGCGCTTGGTATAAACTAATCATTTTCTCAAAATATTTCAGATAACCTGTTTGTTATGTTTTCTTAATAATAAATATATTGCCGTTAATTTATTGAACAAGGTCTAGAGAAAAACTGGTGAAAAATTTCAAAATAGCCGCGGCGCAGTCCGGTTCGGTCAAAGGAGAAAGCGGAAAAAATGTTGATATACATTTAAGATTCATAGAGGAGGGGCAGAAAGCCGGCGTTGACGTAATGATCTTCCCTGAGCTTTCACTTACCGGGTATGAACCTGGTATAGCTAAGGAATGCGCCCTCGCTCCTGATAATCCTCTTCTTCAGCCATTAAAAGAAGCATCCCGGGCTGCCGGCATGATGATTGTCGCCGGATGCCCCCTTATTTCGGAAGATGAAAAACCCTGGCTTGGCGCCTTAATATTTATCCCGGATGGGGAAACAAAAATATACAGGAAAAAGTATCTGCATGGCAGCGAGGTAGAATATTTCACATCCTCAAATGAAAACATGGTTGTCAGATACCAGGGTAAAAATATAGGCATGGCTATATGCGCCGATACCGATAATCCGTCGCACGCGAAGGATACCGCTTCACTTGGCGCTGATATTTATGCCGCCGGAATGCTCATCACTCCTGAAGGAATTGAGAAAACCCACAAACTGATGTCGGGATACGCCTCTAAATATAGGATGACCACCCTCTTTGCCAATCATAATAAACCCTCTTCTGTTTTTGATACCGGCGGGAAAAGCGCTATCTGGAATGAAGCCGGTGAAATAATCGTTTCGGCAAAAGGGAGGGAGTCTGCCCTGGTAATAGCGGAACAAAATAAAAGAGGGTGGACCGGAAAAATTCATGAAGTGACGATATAAAAGATGAAGAAAAAAATCAGTAATAGTGAAGTTTCAGAGGTATTTAAAAAAGCGCTGGCGCAATCTGCTTTGTTGAAGAAAAATGACACTTCCGCAATATTTTATGACTTGTCATACCTGGAGGAAAGAATCAGTGACCTGAAAAATCATTTTCCCCCGAATACATTACACACTGTCGCGGTTAAAGCTAATCCGTTGGTAAAAATACTCAGGCTGATAAAAAAAACCGGAGCGGGACTTGAGGCCGCCTCACTGCCGGAACTACATCTGACCAAACGTGCAAATGTTCAAAAAGAAAAAGTTGTATTCGATTCCCCCGCGAAAACAATGGAGGAGATAAAATTTGCTTTGGAAGAGGGATTTTTTCTTAACGCCGATTCTCTTAATGAACTGAAAAGAATCGGAGAAATTCTAAAAAGTATAAATAGTACATCAGGAATTGGGATAAGGATCAATCCGCAGGTTGGTTCAGGTTCCATTGATTCCACAAGCGTAGCCGGGGAATATTCAAAATTCGGCGCGCCTCTCGGGGAAAGAAGAGAGGAACTGACCGCCGCGTTTTTAAAATACCAATGGCTAAAAGGCGTTCACCTGCATATCGGATCGCAGGGATGCCCGGTTGAAATGCTGATTGATGGAATCGGCAGGGTCCTGGAATTTGCGGAACAAACCAACCATAAACTTGAAATTGCCGCGAAAAATAACAGAATAGAATATTTCGATATCGGGGGAGGACTGCCGGTTTCTTATCACCAGAATAAAGAAGTGGTATCGATGGCCGAATATGCCGCTATGATAAAATCGAATTTCCCGGTGTTGTTCTCGGGGAAATACAAACTTATTACAGAATTTGGAAGATATATTCACGCCAATACCGGCTGGACCGCCTCAAGGATTGAATATGTAAAACAGGACGCCGGAATTAATACTCTCGTTATTCATCTCGGCGCCGATATGTTCCTTCGTAAGTGTTACCGGCCTGAGGACTGGCATCATGATATTTTCCTCGTCGATCGGGAGGGACATATTAAAGCCGATAAAAAAACGGAATCATACAACGTCGCGGGCCCTTTATGTTTTGCCGGTGATTTTATAACGAAAGGAATTGTTCTGCCAAAAGCTGAGCCGGGCGATTATATAATTATCAGAGATACCGGGGCCTATACCTTAAGTATGTGGTCAAGGTATAACAGCAGACAGATACCCATTGTAATTGGTTATACTGATAACGGAGATAAATTTCATATCCTGAAAAAAAGAGAATCGCCGGAGGATGTTATCGATTTCTGGGAATAAAATGGTGATTAACGGATGGGTGATAGCGGCGGGAATATTCATTTTCTCCCGGGTGGGGATTACGATTACTCAGTAAGGAGTTAAATTCTACGCAAAATGGCAAAAAAGGCAATTAATAATATGAACAATGAACAATTATTAAGGCCAAGACAACCACAGATTTTTTTGATTATGTGTATTTCATTAATTGAGTTGGAAGATACGCCACTAAATCGCTAAAACACAAAATACCACTAAAAAACTCAAAGAAACCTTATTTTTGGTCTTTTAACCTTCCAGACAACATGATTATAATTGCGTGAAAGCATTTCTCTTTTCAGGAGCTAAATATGCAGATTTCTCCCCAGGTTAGTTCCAACTCAAGGTAGATCAAACCCCTCCCATCCTCCCCTTAACATCTTAAGGGGAGGGGATTTCGATCTTTCAATATTGAAGAGTTTTTACAAGGCGATAATTATAATTGTTGCTGCAAAATCTGAAATTAGATATTATTCCCAAATGGGGACTCCATAGCAGCCGGGATTAAATTATAAAGCATTCAGCCTTATAAATCCCGTCGTAATCGGCTTTTATCTCACACGAAGACGCGGAGGCGCAAAGAAAAAAGAAACCTTATTTTTTGTTTTTTAACCTTAGTAGCAGAGGATTCACCCACCCGCCAAAATTAACCTTATTGCCTTTTTATTTTTCGGTATCGGTACTAAAAAATCAGAGTAAGAGTAAGAGTATGAGTATGATGACCCGGTTGGGTGATTGCGAAGGAGTTGTACATTTTTCCTGAGGGTGTAGGATTACTCCGTAATAAGTTAAATTCTACGCAAAATGGAAAAGTTTTTATCTGATTGCCAGTAAAATTTGGCATTAGATTCCTGCCTGCCTCTGGATGGTCTTTTCGCAAAAGACGCAAAAAACCGGAATGATAATTAATTGGTAATACCTGGGGAAAGTCAATTCCTAATTCGTAATTCGTAATTCGTAATTCCTCATTATCTCTGGCTTGCCAGTCTACGATTACGATTATGATTTTTGAGAATGGAGATTCTTTTCAAAATTGAGTTTAAAATAACTCCGCGCCTTCAGGCCGGAGTATACGGAGAAGCCCGCCAACCTAAAATGGCTTTAGCCCAAAGAACAGGGTTTCATGATTTTATAATTTCAGCGATATTTGCCGCCCAGATATCCACCTGATCCCATTTCCTGAAATCGCCGATGGGCGCTTTTACTTTCTTCACCATCCATTTCATCAGGAATCCCAGTTTTTTAATATCAACAGCCCCGTGAAAAAGCGCGATGTCAACAGGATTAATTCTTTTGGTAACATCAGCGAGCCCTGCCGGGAATTTCCATCCTTCGGTAAGTTCCTGCGGATCACCGACTCCGGTTGGTCCGCTGGAAAAAAACCAGACTTTCTTACGGGCCAAAATTTCCTGGTATTTTTTCAGATACTTCGAAGCCTCACCGCGCCACTTGCCCACATAAACCGCGCTGCCGATAATTATCACATCATATTCTTCCGGTGATTCAGCTTCTTTGATATTTTTTATTGTTGTGGTCATCCCTGATTCAATAAATGTTTGGCCGATACGTTCAGCCATCTCCTTTGTTGAGCCATATTTTGAAGCGTATAAAACAAGAACTTTTTTCGACATTTTATCAATAACCTTCAATTAAGAAACCAATAAAGAAATATAACGAGATATCATGTATTATAAAAATGAACTCCTACTAATTCACCGTTTTTAAATTGTCACCCTGCTTCTCCCCTGTTTTTTTTGATAGCCAGGTGATACAGAAAATGGTAATAGTATTCTTTCAGGCTCTTATCACCACACTAACGCCAACATTTTGAGGGTAATCCGGAGAGCACAATTTGTCAATAAGCCCGCCAATAACATGTTGCCGATAACCAGACCGCGATTCTAAATACGTACTCGTTCTCGTAATCGTACTTCGTACTCGTCTTTTCAAAACGTTCAGGTTATTCGAGAACGAGGACGATTACGAGTACCGCTTCGCCCCCAGAGGGATGTTCCATGTGTACGATAAAATTTTACCATTTTGAGTAGAATTTAACTCCTTACGGAGTACTCATAGGACAGGCACTCGTTATCGTACTCGAAAAATTCGACAGAGAAACATAAAACCGGGTACGAGGACGATTACGAGAACGTTTTTTTTGAATTTCTTTTTGGTTCTGGCTTTGCCTGTTTGTAGATCAGCTCCGCATAACAAATCTTCCTCCTTCATCCTGTTTATCAATACAATCCTGTAAATCCTGTTCTTCTTTGCGGGCTTTGCGTTTTCTTTTCCTTTCGCGGCCTTTGCGTGAAACTTACCCCCGGGGAACGATAACCGATGCCGAACCCGACGGTGATTTTAACCAGGTAATCCAATAATCCTTTAATCATGGTTCATACTGGCCGGGAGTAAAGAAAAAGAAATGTTGAATAAGGCAGATTACCATTCCTGTTCTTGCATTAAATGGCAGAATATTAAATTGTCCGGGTTAATAGGAGGAGCCGCAATCGGACAGGAAAAATTCGCCATAGAAAAATAAAACCGGTTACGAGCACGATTACGTTTTTTCTGAATTTCTTTTTGGTTCCGGCTCTGCCAGCTAAGGAATTACAGACACAATTCTCAATTAACCGGATATTCCCCTTTTTTGAGTAACAGAATAATGTTTTAATTATATTAGCGCATAAAAATATAAGAGTATATGCCCGAGATAAAAGAGATAAAACTGACAGGTGATTTTTCCCTGCGAGTAACTTATAATGACGGAGAATCGGCTGATGTAAATCTGCGCAGATCGTGGGAAAACAGCGGCGGAGTTGATAATTTCGAAAAGGTTTATATCGACTCGGTAACCGGCGATCTGGCATGGCCCGACGGCGTTACAATCTGTAAAGACGCATTATACCGTCAGGTGCAGCTAAAGGGACTGATGGACCGTCTTAAATTATCGGATCAGTTATGATAACCAGGTTTCTGCCCATTTTTTTTATAACGCTCAGTTTTTTATATGCCCAGCCTGAAACAGGGCGATGGAACAAAAGTGAGGAGAAGTGGAAAATTGGAACTATCCCCCCGACTCACTATTTTCTTGACCGGAGCGATGTTTCCTCATTCCTTATTTCAGGAGCCAGAAATCTGTATAAATTTTTCATAAGCGATCTTGATGGCGATAACTGTCCCTTTCATCCTACGTGCAGTTCTTTTTTTGTTGAAGCGGTTAAGGAAGAAGGCCCGGTAAAAGGAGCCTTGATGTTTTCGGACCGCTTTACAAGGGATATGAATTTCTTTCGCCATACATTCACTTATCCGCGGCATGCCCCAGGGAAATATTACGATCCTCCCTGCCTTTATACATTAAACCGGCTGAAAACTTTAAAATGTTACAGCAGACTGAATATTCACTGATGATAAATAAAATATATTATTGCCTCTTAACAATTTTTCTGATTTTCGCCTCCGCGCGAAATTTTTCTGCCCAGGGTTTTCTCGCTCCGCGAATGAGGCTGAGTTTCGGTAATCATCTTTTCCTGGAAAAGGATTATATCAGGGCGCTGGATGAATACCGCTCCTGGATGAAAACCTCCGATAATGATACTGTCCGCTTTAAAATAGCATGGTGCCTTTCTGAAATGGACCGCCATACTGAAGCCGCCGATAATTACAAAGGATTATTTTTTAATTCAACTCTGGAGAATGAATCCAGACTCGAATATTACCGCAATCTTTTTTTAACCGGCGATTACAATTTTTTCAGGAAACTTTCTGTTCAGGAAGCTTATCTGCCTGAAGAAGGAAAAAATGTTATCGCAAAACTTGAGAGATTCAGTTGGTTTCTCGAAAGAAAAGGATTGCCCGATTCGTCATATATGTTTGAAGCATTTTCGGAGGCCGAAAAAGATCAGGTAAAAGATTTTTACATGAAATACCGTTACCCTGAGAAAAAAAGTCCCGCTAAAGCGGCGATTATGTCAGCCCTTGTTCCCGGTCTGGGTAAAATATATACCGGAAAATATTCCGACGGAATTACCGCTTTTATTGTAACAGGTGTTCTGACATACCTTGCGATTGATAATTTTCAGCAGGATCATGATATCAGAAAATGGCTTTTTACCGGACTGGCAGCCTGGTTCTATGGCGGTAATATTTATGGATCCGCGGCGTCGGCGCAAATATATAACGCAGGTCTGAGAATAAATCTGCTTGCTGATATTGAATTTTTCCTGGGGAAAAATAACTGGTTTATTCCACAACATCAGTTCCTGAGGTGAAGATGCTGAGAATTTTATTCCCGGTTTATATATTATTATCACTTTATATCAACGCTCAGGATTTGCTGAAACAGCAGTTTGATTATGCCGAAAGTCTTTTCGCTGAGGAATTATATTTTGACGCCGTTACCGAATATAAGAGACTTATCTTTTTTGATTCATCGGAAGTTTACCTTTACAGATCAAATTACAGAATCGCCGAATCTTATAAGGCGGGCGGATTTTACGACAACGCCGTGAAATTTTATAATTTTGCCAGTATGAATGCCGGAAACGCCCGGGAGGAATATGAGGCTTTGACCGGAATAATAAGAAGCAATATTCTGAGGAAAACCTTTAGTCAGGCTCATTTGCTCCTTGATGAACTTGGAAAAGAGGATAAATACGCTGAATGGATAGGTGAAACAAGCTACTGGAGAGGATGGACATATCTGCTTAACGGTGATCTGAAAAATGCTTCAGCCTCCTTCGCTATTGTTAAGGAAGATCATGAACTAAAAAATTTATGTGATAATACCATAAAAGATCAATATTCAGTTACTTTTGCGAAGTTATTTTCTTATATTTTACCCGGCTCGGGACAAATTTACAGTGATGAATATTTTTCAGGCTTAATGTCACTGGGCTGGAATATCCTATGGGGATATTTGACGGTTAAAGCTTTTGATGAGAACCGTATATTCGATGGCGCGGCTGTTGGCAGCCTTTTATGGCTGCGATTCTACCGCGGCAATATACAGAATGCCGAAAAATTCCCTTTACGGAAAAATATTAATTTAACAAACGATCTGTTAATATATATACAACAAAATTATCAGGGACCGAAACCGTGAAACTTACAGAAGAAGAATTAAGAAAAATTACTATTAATGCCATCGCGGAACTTGGCGACAGAGCTACCCCCGACAAAGTTAAAGAAATTGTTGAAAAAGCTGTCGCGAGCGTTGATACAAAATCCGATTTTACCACTCCGAAAGATTCCGGAAGAGTAATTCTGACCGCATTCGGATTGAATAAACCGGGGATAATTTCGGCTATTACCGCCAAACTTGCCGAAACAAAATGTGATATTCAGGACCTTTCCCAAAAACTGATGGAAGAATTTTTTACTGTCATCATGACTATCGATATTTCTTCATCACCAAATGATATGAGTGAAATTCAGAAAGCGATGCAGCAGATTGCCGATGAACTTAATATCAAAATTTATACACAGCATGAAGATATCTTCAGAGCTATGCACAGGGTCTGATTAACCATTATCCGGGAAAAGTGAAATGCCTTACGAATTTGATGAAATACTTGATACCATAAAAATGACGGAAATCGAACATTTCGATATCCGTACCGTAACTCTCGGCATCAGTCTTCGCGACTGTATGGACCGGAGTGTTGAAGTAACAAAACAAAAAGTATATGAAAAACTCCTTAAATATGGGAAAAACCATGTGAAATATGCTTCCGAAATTGAAGCTCAATATGGTATTTCCATCGCGAATAAAAGAGTATCCGTTACACCCGTTTCAATTCCTTTCGATTCTTTTGACGCCGCGGGATTTGTTGAAATCGCCAAAGCGATGGATCAGGCAGCCGATGAAATAGGGATAGATTATATCGCAGGTTTTTCGGCGCTGGTTCAAAAAGGAATGACCAATGGTGAAAGGGAATTAATTAAAGCTATTCCTTATGCTCTTTCACAGACAAAAAGAGTCTGCTCCAGTGTCAATGTCGCCTCGACGAAAGCGGGTATAAATATGGACGCGGTTCTGATGATGTCCGACGTTATTAAAAAAACAGCCGAGTTGACAAAAGATCAGGATTCAATCGGATGCGCGAAGCTCGTCGTTTTCTGCAACGTACCGGAAGATAATCCTTTTGTGGCAGGCGCGTTTCATGGCGTTACCGAGCCCGAGGTGGTGCTGAATGTAGGCATCAGCGGACCAGGTGTTGTACTTGACGCGATTAAGGAAGCGGGACCTGTTGATTTGCAGCAGCTTTCCGAAATAATAAAGAGAAGAATATTTAAGATTACCCGCGCGGGAGAACTTATCGGGAAGAAGGTTGCCGAAAAACACGGGGTTCCTTACGGCATTGTGGATATTTCTCTCGCCCCGACACCCGCTATCGGTGACAGTATTGCCGATATATTAAAGGCGATGGGTGTTGAGGATGTGGGCGCTCCCGGAACAACGGCGGCTCTCGCGATGCTCAACGACGCTGTTAAAAAAGCGGGACTTATGGCCAGCTCATCCGTTGGGGGAATGAGCGGCGCTTTTATTCCTGTCAGTGAAGACCAGGGTATGATTGACGCGGCGAAAAAAGGAAATCTTTCCCTCGAAAAACTTGAAGCCATGACCTCGGTATGCTCGGTCGGGCTTGATATGATCGCTGTTCCGGGGGATACCCCTATGACAACAATTGCCGGGCTTATTTCGGATGAATGCGCCATCGGCATGATAAATGACAAAACCACAGCGGTGAGAGTAATACCCGCGTGGGGTAAAAAAGTTGGTGAATATGTAGATTACGGGGGATTGCTTGGCCTGGCTCCCGTGATGGAAATAAGAAACCTCTCCTCAGCGAACTTTGTAGGAAGAGGAGGAAAAATTCCGGCCCCGATGAGGAGCCTTACGAACTAAATAATTCCGGAGATTTTTATGAAGAAGAAATTTTGGTTAATTGGCTGCGGCGGCGTCGCGGCAGTTGTTATAATACTCGCTATTATTATTTTCAGTTGGGGTTCTGGTATTTACAACAATATGGTTACCCTTGAAGAGTCAGTGACCCAGGGCTGGAGCCAGGTGGAAAATCAGTACCAGAGAAGAATGGACCTTATCCCCAACCTGGTAAATACGGTAAAAGGGGCCGCCGATTTTGAAAAAGAGACTTTTACGGCAATTACTGAAGCGCGCTCAAAAGTAAACCAGATTAATGTATCTTCCGACATGCTGGAAAATCCCCAGATGTTTCAGCAGTTTCAGGCGGCTCAGTCACAACTCGGCAGCGCTCTTTCACGTCTGCTTGTAACCGTGGAAAATTATCCACAGCTTAAAGCAAATGAAAATTTCCTTCAGCTTCAGGCGCAGCTCGAAGGAACCGAAAACAGAATTTCGGTTGAAAGAAGAAAATTCAACCAGACTGTTCAGCAGTATAACACAACCATAAAACGTTTCCCCGGTAAATTCCTGGCCGGAATATATGGCTTTAACGAAAAGCAGTATTTCCAGGCAGCGGAAGGTGCGGATAAAGCGCCCAAGGTGGAATTCTAAATGAAAAAGTTATTAGCCGTAATATTATTATTAAACATTTACCTGGCGGCACAGCCTGAAATTCCAAAGTTAACAAGGTACGCGACCGACCTGACAGGCACTATTTCAGGAAGGGAACTGGAAGGAATTAACAGAATTCTGGCTTCCTTTGATGAAGCTTCATCGAGCCAGGTGATTTTTCTTATGATCAGCAAACTCGATGGTTACCCGATTGAAAGGCTCGCCTATGAAATAGCTGAAAAAGAGAAGGTCGGACAGAAAGGGCGCGATAACGGAATTCTTTTCCTTGTGGCCAAAAATGACCGAAAGGTGCGTATTGAAGTTGGTTACGGACTGGAAGGAGCCCTGCCCGACGCCCTGGCAAGTTCGATTATCCGCAATGAAGTTGCCCCCTATTTCAGGAAAGGAAATTATACCGGCGGGGTGGTTTCAGGAATTAACGCTATACAGGCCGCGACAAAAGGTGAATACCGGCGAGAACAAAGAAGAAAACCGAAATCGGAACGTGACGGCGGTTTTGGATTCCTCGGATATATTATTTTTATCGTGATATTCCTTATCCTCGGCGGCGGCAGGGGAAGAGGACTCGGAACAGCTATACTCCTCGGCAGCATTCTCGGAGGCGGCGGACGCGGACGCGGAGGCGGCTTCGGTGGAGGTGGCGGCTTCGGCGGCGGCGGTGGTTTCGGCGGATTCAGCGGCGGCGGCGGTGGTTTCGGAGGAGGCGGCGCGTCGGGAAGCTGGTAATAATTGATTTTTATTGCGCGTCGGTATATATTTGATATTTAGTCTGATTATATATTTTATCCAGGGAAACTTTGATTGATATTACAGAAGGTATAGACCTTTTTAATGATTGCGATTTTTTTAACGCTCATGATTATTTTGAGGACCTGTGGAATAAAGCTGAATTCAATGACCGCCTTTTTTACCAGGGGATGGTGCAGGTGTCGGTAGGTTGTTTTCACCTTATCTCAGGTAATAATAAAGGCGCGCTGAGCCAGTTCACAAAAGGAACCGCTAAACTCATAAACTATGTTCCGATATATAGCGGAGTAAACATACGAAAACTTATTATTGATATTTTCCCTCTCATTTATGGTCTTGAAAGATTTTATGAAGGGGATGAAATGATTATTGACGAAAAAATTATTCCTAAAATTGAATATAATTACAAAATAACCAACGTTTGAAAGGAGATACGCCATGGCTATTATGATAACCGATGAATGTATCAATTGCGGCGCATGTGAACCTGAATGCCCCAATACTGCCATTTATGAAGGTGGAGTTGAGTGGGAACTTGGTGAAAAAACCTATGACACTGACGAAACATCCCCGTCAGGAGCATCAGGATTTTATTCCGAGGACTTCTTCTACATAGTGCCGGACAAATGCACCGAATGTGTCGGTTTCCATGACGAACCTCAGTGCGCCGCCGTCTGTCCTGTCGATTGCTGCGTCCCCGATCCTAATCATGTCGAGGATAAGGAAACTCTGCTTAAGAAAAAAGATGAGCTCGACCAATTGGGCCGGTAGATGCCTGATCTGAAATTCAGAGTTTGATTCGCGATAATTTTACCCGGTGGAAAGAACCCCGCTTAATTGGAAACCGGAAGCTCTTTCCGCCGGAATTTTTAATTTATGACGCTCAGTAAATCCTGATAATTAATTATGAAACAGAAAGTAACAGGCAGGCAGAATATCTCACGCATGTGTTTTGTCTGCGGCATAGAAAATAAAAGCGGGCTGAAAACAAAATTTTATGAACTGGGGAATGGAGAACTGCTCGCTCTTTTCACTCCTGAAAATATCCACCAGGGTTATCCCGGCAGACTTCATGGCGGAATCGCCAATACCATCCTTGATGAAACAATGGGACGCGCGATAATGATCAGGGATAATAATATCTGGGGAGTGACAGTGGAACTCACTACAAAATTCAGAAAACCTATCCCCCTCGATCAGGAAATAAAGGTAATTGGGAGAATTACAGATGAAAATTCACGCATGTTTGAGGGAACCGGCGAAATATTGCTCCCTGATGGCAATATCGCGGTAAGCGGAAAAGGGAAATATTTTAAACTGCCTATAGAAAAAATCGCCGACCCCGCCTTCCTCGATGAATGGTTCGAAGATAACCGTGGTAAATTACCGAAAGAAGTGGAAATTTGAGGGGGAATTCCCCAATAAACAAGTTGTCAGAGAGAGAATAGGTTATAGTTAAATTATTTGTTATTTGAAATTATCCTGTTTCTTTTAAGTATTATATCATTTTTCTTAACCCCAATATCCGAGGCAATTATTTCACACTTTGCTTTCAGCATAAAAAAGACCGGCAGTTCTGTGCCTGAAAGAGCCTCATAATTACCCTGACCTTTACTTATAATAAATTCTGAATTATTAAGCAGCTTTCTGAATTTAGGAGAGCATAATTCCGGTATCGCCCCTGGGGCTGTGCTGCCGGATGAAATAATTGTGGCCACCTCATTTATACCGGATTCCACCGCTTCCCGTTCAGTTACATCATTAATCACCGGTATCCCTCTTACCGCGTATAAAACAGGTTTGCCAAGCTGTTCAATCAGCAGCCTGTCAAAAACCGATTCCCCCGCGTTATCTCCAAGATAAAGCACATATTCGGATTTTTCCAATTCACTCAGGAAAAGTTCGTAATCACAGATGGCAAATTCTTTATCGATGGTTTCATTCACCTCGGCGATAATATCAAAACTCCCGTTAACCCCGAAATCGATAACGTTTCCCGCTATCGCCAGCCGTATTGCCATTAAAAGAGGATCATCGGCGCCATTTATTATCTTCCTGAATTCATTTATATGAGAGAGAGCCTCTTTTATATTGCTCTTTTTAATCTCACGGTAGGGATCGGGATTGCCTGTTACCTCGCTGATAATCCGGTAAATAACCTCCCCGTTATGAGGCGGAGTGTTTTCCAGCGGGAGGGTTTTAAGCGCGCATCCCACCTCGCCAAGAATTTCTTTGATTTTGTTTTCATCGTCAGTCGCTATTCTGCCGGCTCTTAATGCCTGTGTCATTATACAGGGGAAACAATCAAGAAAAGTTTTCATTTATCTGCCTTATATATATTTGGCCGCCGGCATAAAAAAACCGGCAGCCGGGGGACTAAATTTTAATTCATCATTTGAATTGCCGCTTCGGCAGCTTTTACAATGAGTGGTTTTGTCGGCGCCGTGGTAATCAGTGGATGAGTGCCGAACTGGTAGGAAACAAGCTCAAATACAGTCACATTTTTCTGAATTGCCAGCCCGATAATATTGATTATTTCACCTGCCGAGCAGCCGCCCCATACTTCACCGCCGAGAATGCTCCCGTCGGTGGGTGAAAAATAGAGCTTCAGTGTCAGGGAGGATGTGTCGGGCAATGTAGCGGGATGACGATCGGTATCACTGAATTTCGCGGTCATGAAGTGAACATTGGCTTCCTTTCCGTTATTATCATTGACACCGGCGGCAGCCATTGTAAGGTCGCCGATTTTTGTGGAAAAGACACCCAGGGTTCCTGAAAAACATTTTTTAATCCTTATACCGAAAAGATTATAACCCAGCACTCTCGCCTCGGCTGTAGCGGTGGAGGCCAGCATAATATAATCCTGCCTGCCTGTGAGGAAACCAATTGTCTGTGAACAGTCCCCCACAGCGCAGATATCATCAATAGAAGTCCTTTCGTAGTTATCAACTATTATGGCTCCCATTTTATTCAGCGCGAGACCCGCTTCTTTCGCGAGTATAGTTTCAGGTTTATAACCAATAGAAAGGATAACCGCGTCGGCGGCAATGGCGTCACCCGATGAGGTGATCACTTTTTCACATTTACCATCTCTCCCTTTTATCTCTTTCACCATTGTGGATGTTTTCACATTGACACCGGTCATTTTCACCTGTTCGGTGGCAATAGCGCTAAGTTCGGGAGAAAATGCTTTTGAGAAACAGTTCGCCTCACTTTCAATCAGAGTGACAACTTTTCCCTCGTTGGCGGCAAGCTGTTCGGCAACTTCCGCCCCGATAAATCCTCCTCCTACTATTACTATATTTTTCAGATCCTGAATTTTATCAAACAGCCGGGAGATATAATCATAATCCTTTTTAATATAAAATACATTCTCCAGATCATGACCAGGCAGAGAAGAAGGTACAACAGGAACAGAGCCGGTCGCGAAGACCAGTTTATCAAAAGAATATTCCTCTCCCGATTCAACGATAACCTTTTTTTCAGCGGTTTTAACCTCAGTTACCGGATCGACCAGCAGTTCACCACCGGCATCCACAAAAGGTTTCGGACCCATTTTATTTTCTTCAACCGATTTCAGTTTGTGGAATATATAAGGAATTCCGCAGGGCACCAGTCCTTTCCCCGATTTTGTTATCATCAGCACTTTTTTTTCGGGATGTAATTTTCTCAATGTCACTCCCGTAATTATTCCGGCAGGACCGGAACCGATAATTATTACATCATAATTTTTCATTTTTTCCTCTTTCTTAAGATTTTACAGAATAATTTCCATGCCTGCCGCGGCATCTTTTACATTAAAATGTTTCTTCAGCTCATTTATCACCAAATCGGATGTACAGTGGCAGGGGTACAAAACATTTATATCGCGATTCTTAAAATACTTCATTGTCTCTTTAAGGAGCGAATCATTTTCTTTCAAATGAAATCCTCCGATAATATTATGCACAGCGCTCTTTCCGGTCAGTTTCATCGCGTACTCAATTATATTACAGATGCCCGCGTGTGAACAACCGGTTATAATATTCAGCTTTTCATCCTCAATAATAAAAATTGCCGAATCATCAGGGATAAAATCATCATTACCCTTTCTATCAATAAAGGTTGTTTTTCGCGACTCGAAAGAATTTTCCCGCGGAATGCCCCCGGCAAAAATGATATTATCTTTAATTTTATATGGTTTTTCAGAAAGAGCCACGGAAAACTTTTCCTTTATCTCCTTCTCACTAAGATCAAGTCCTACATAGGAGTTATCCGCTTTCCTGAACCTCTTCATAAAAACATCCGGATGACATAGCAGTCTGTTGCCGTCAGGATATTTAAGCCCGTTCCCATGATCCCAGTGGCCGTGACTCAGGACTATGGTCTCTTCACCGGTAAATTCTATCCCCTTTTTTAAACCGTTCCTTAAAAATAAATCTGATGAACCGGTATCGAAGATTATTTTTTCATCTTCTGACTCGATATAAAATGACAGGCCGTGTTCAGATTCAAAACCTGGAGCTGCCCTGTTATCTGATAATACTGTAATTTTCATTATTTCTCATTATTTGTGGTATACTTATTCTGTTTACCTGGTCAGGCCCGGATCAAAATCAATAAAATATCTGTAATTCTGCCCGGATCAGGCATACTGAATTACCCTTCATTCACATTTTTTTGGTGAAGAAGTTTCCCGAAAATATTTCAGTATGTTAAAACAGAAAAAGGTAAAATTGATTTTAAGAATCAGCTTTATCCTTTTTTCCTTCCAGTTCAATAATACGCTTTTCCAGCTCCGCTATTCTGTTTTCCATAACGGCCGTAATATCTTCTGGGCCTTGGGCGGGAATCATTTCCTGCGCGAATCCCTGTCCGGCTCTCATTCTCCTGCCAAAACCTCTGCCTCTTCCATTTCTGAATCTGCCGAAACCATAATTTATTTCCGCGTTACTCTCATTGCATCTGCCCATACCCCTTCCGGTTTGAGGGCCTCTGCCCATTGGACCTGTAGCATCAAAACCAGGCATTTTATCCTCCGTCTGTTATATCATCATAACAACATTTACCATGTCCGAAACTGCCCGCGAGATTAAATACATTTGTTGATTCGCATGCCGGACATTCATCTATGTTATGATTTATTTTTATTTTAAACATTTGTCCACAATCGGAACATTTAATTATATTTTTTCTGAAATGTATATTGCCTCCCTCAACATTAAGTCCTTTTCCTTCAATGATCAGGGAAGCGATTTTTTTCCTCGCTTTTTCTATAAGCCGGGTAAAAGTAGCTCGTGAAATCTCCATTTCCCTCGAGGCCTCTTCATGCGATAAACCCATATAATCCGCCAGTCTGAACGCTTCATATTCATCCAGACTTAATACGGACATGTTTTTACTGCTCAGATTACCGACAGGAATGAATTCGGTATAGAGAGGGGGAAGATTTACAATTCTTTCTTTTTCCGGCCGCGACATATTTCTTTTCTTTTTCTTGCAAATATAATGAACATATGCTCAAAACTCAAGGAACCCCCGTGGATGTTCCCCAGGCTTGCCAAAACGGAAACAAGGGGGAATTGGGAATTAGGAATTAGGAATTGGGAATGAGGAATTAGGAATTAGGAATTAGGAATTAGGAATTGGGAATTGGGAATCAGGCTCTTATCACCACACTAACGCCAACATGTTGAGGATAATCCAGGGAGCAAAATTTGTCAAAAAGCCCGCAAATTACATGTTGCCGATATTCAGGCCGCGATCCTAAATACGTACTCGTAAACTGGCAAGCCAGAAACAATGAGGAATTACGTCCTCCGCGGCGGATAAAAATGACGAATGACGAATTGGTTTTCCCAGGAATATATTTTGAATCGAATCTGCTTTGGAGAAACAGCATTATTGCGGAACGTCCCCATGGGGTAGTAAAGAACAAAAAAATACAGTAATATCCCTGTAGGGGATCAACAGAGCTAAGCTAAGGAAAAACTACAATCCGAATTGTTGCCAAAAATTTTGCCTTTTTGCGTAGAATTTAACTCCTTACGGAATAATCCTAATCGTAATCTTAATCATAAACTGGCGAAGCCAGAAACAAACTAATTCTGTCGTCCCTACCGGGACTTATTTACCACTCTTTATACATTTTCCCCTATTTGAAAATAGGGGCTATTCTCTTTCATCCCTGCCGGGATTCACATTAATCTGATTTAATATTTACTTGTTGATAATCATTATTACAGGGCTCCTGACATCACGTATATTGAAATGAGATAATTATATGTAATTTTCAAATGGTTTTATGCAAATAAAAATCATAAACGCAATTCTTTTTAACAGGATTCAAAATAACAGTTGCATGCGTATATACGCAACTAAAAATCTATATTGTTTTATTTCAACACTTTATATTTCTGATGTCAGGAGCCCTGTATTATTTAGAAAAAGTCCCGTTAGGGACGACAGATAATAGCCCCGCAATTCATTGTGGGGAAATAAGTTAAGAGGTTGATCAAAAGTCCCGCCAGGGATTCTCCGCGGCGAACAGGCAGACAGAATTCCCCTGTAAATTGATGGTCAAATAAAATTTTGCCTTTTTGCGTAGAATTTGACTCCTTATGGAATAATCGTAATCCCACCCCCTAAGGAAAAATGTACAATCCCATCCCCGTTAACCAACCCGGCCATCTTACTCATACTCTTACTCTGATTTTTTAATTCCGATACCGAAAAATAAAAAGGCAATAAGGTTAATTTTTTTGGGGAGGAGGGAAATCCTTTGCTACTAAGGTTAAGAAACAAAGAATAAGGTTTCATTACATTCCTTTCATTCCTCATTCCTCATTCCTAATTCTTAATTCTCCCGCCAGCCGCTCTTTGGGCTAAAGCCATTTGAGTGTGGTTGTTTCGTTGGGGGTCTCCGGCCTAAAGGCGCGGAGTTATTTTAAACTCAATTTTAAAAAGAATCTCCATTCTCAATAATCATAATCGTAATCATAGACTGGCAAGCCAGAAGCAAAAGTGGATAGTGGAGAGTGAAGAGATAAGAACTTGCAATTTTTCTTTAAGATAACTTCAAAATCCCAAAAAAGTCCCGTCAGGGACGACAGATAATAGCCCCGCAATTCATTGTGGGGAAATAAGTTAAGAAGTTGATCAAAAGTCCCGCCAGGGATTCTCCGCGGCGAACAGGCAGACAGAATTCCCCGGTAAATTGATGGTCAAATATAATTTTGCCATTTTGCGTAGAATTTAACTCCTTATGGAATAATCGTAATCCCACCCCCTAAGGAAAAATGTACAATCCCATCCCCGTTAACCAACCCGGCCATCTTACTCCTACTCTTACTCTGATTTTTTAATTCCGATACCGAAAAATAAAAAGGCAATAGGGTTAATTTTGGCGGGCGGGGAATCCTCTGCTACTAAGGTTAAAAAACAAAGAATAAGGTTCCTCTTTTCTTTGCGTCTCAGCGTCCTGGCGTGAGATAAAAAACGATTTCGATTTTACCGGGATTTATAAGGCTGAATGCTTTAGGATTTCATCCCGGCGGTTATGGAGTCCCCATTTTGGAATAACATAAAATCTCAAATTTAGCAACAACAATATTAGAAATACTAACCTCCCAAAAACTCTTCAATAGTGAAAGATCGAAATCCCCTCCCCTTAAGATGTTAAGGGGAGGACGGGAGGGGTTTGATCTACCTTGAGCTGGAACTAATCCGGAGAGAAGTCCATTAATTTCATACCCTAAATGACAAATGTTTTCACGCAGTTATAATGTTGTTTTCCGGAAGGTTAAAAAACAAAAAATAAGGTATCCTTTTTTCTCTGCCTCTTCGCGCGACAAATAAACGATTTCGATTTCGACGGATAAAACATCATAATCATAATCGTAAACTGGCAAGCCAGTGATAATGAGGAATTACGAATTACGAATTAGGAATTGACTTTCCCCAGGTATTACCAATTAATTATCATTCCGGTTTTTTGCGTCTTTTGCGAAAAGACTATCCAGAGGCAGGCAGGCCGGAATCTAATGCCAAATTTCACTGGCAATCAGATAAAAACTTTTCCTTTTTGCGTAGAATTTAACTACTAACGGATTAATCATAGACTGGCAAGCCAGAAACAATGAGGAATTACGAATGACGAATTACGAATTGGTTTTCCCAGGAATATATTTTGAATCGAATCTGCATTGGAAAAGCAGCATTATTGCGGAACGTCCCCATGGGGTAGTAAAGAACAAAAAAATTTAGTGAGATCCCTGTAGGGGATCAACAGAGCTAAGCTAAGGAAAAACTACAATCCGAATTGTTGCCAAAAATTTTGCCTTTTTGCGTAGAATTTGACTCCTTACGGAGTAATCGTACTTCGTACTCGTCTTTTCAAAACGTTCAGGTTATTCGAGAACGATTACGTTTTTTTTCTACATTTCCTTTTGGTTCTGGCTTTGCCAGCTTATAAATTACGAATTACGAATTGAATTTCATTGGGATATTCTGTATTTCGGTTTCAAAAAAAACGATTTTTATTTGGACCGGCGCCAAAAATCCCGTTAATCCTTTTTAATGGTTAATTATTAATTGATAATCGCCACTTCCCATTTTACATTGAACCTTACTTCTTCCGTAGTAATTTTCTTAACCCTGCCCCGGCCTTACTGGCAAAAACATCCCCATCCTCCCTGAGCATTTCACTTAGACATTTATTATTTTAATAACGAGAGTAATTATTATTAATCCCGGAATCTGTCAATGAAAAAGCTTATCCTGTTATTTACTTTGTTCTCCGCGTCATATTATTGCCAGCAGGCTCCTTTCAGCAGAGGAGTTAACCTGACTAACTGGTTTCAGTCATCATCCCCGCAGCAGATTCAGTTTCAGCGTTATTCTGTTGAAGATTTTGAAAATGTAAAATCGCTGGGTTGTGATGTTATCAGGCTGCCTGTAAGAATGCATGATATGACAAGCGGCGCCCCCGATTATACCCTCGATCCCCTCTTCCTCTATTTTTTGGATGAAGCGGTTGGAATGGCGGAACAAACCGGTATGCATCTTATCCTCGACAATCACTCCTTTGATGTAACATCCTCAACAAGCCCCCAGGTTGGAGAAATTCTTATTCCTGTATGGACTCAGCTTGCCGAACGTTACAGCGCCGGTTATGAAAATTTATATTATGAAATATTAAATGAACCTCACGGCATTGAAGATTCTCTCTGGAATGCCATACAGGGAGAAGTAATTGAGGCGATAAGAGAAAAAGATACTTTTCACACAATCATTGTCGGACCCGCGGGCTGGAACAGTTTTCACAATTTGATATATATGCCTGACTTTGAGGATAATAACCTTATCTATACATTCCACTTTTATGATCCCTTTCTCTTTACACACCAGGGCGCGGGCTGGACCGATCCTTCAATGGAGCCGGTGGTCGGAATTCCCTTTCCTTATAATTCAGCGGAAATGCCTCAATGCCCGCAGGAATTAATTGGCACATGGATTGAAGGCTCTTATAACGATTATCCCGGTGTGGGAAATGAGTCGCGCATGGCGGCAATGCTTGATATAGCAAAACAATTCAAAGATCAAAGAAATGTCCCTCTGTTCTGTGGAGAATTCGGAGTATATATACCAAACAGCGAAAATGAAGACAGGGTCGCGTGGTATGAAATGATAAGGGAAATGATGGAGGAAAGGGGATTTGTCTGGACCACCTGGGATTACCATGGAGGATTCGGCCTCTTTGAGAAAGACACCCCCGGATTCTTCGATTATGACCTGAATATTCCTCTGCTCGCGGCTCTCGGGTTAAATACACCTCCACAATCTGTTTACACCCCACTTCCCGACAGCGCCGCTGTCAAAATTTATGATGATTTTTTTGGTAAGTACACCTACGCGAACGCGAATACCAGCGGCGAGGCAAAACTCTATGATATGAATTCCCCCTATTCGGGAAAATGTTCGGTTTCCTGGGATGGAGGAGATCAGTATGACAACCTTGGGGTTGATTTTCTCCATGACCGCGATTTTTCACGACTGCTGAATGAAAACTTCATACTTGAGTTATATATAAAAGGAGATACCCCCGGAAGCAGCATTGATATCCGGTTTGTAGATACAAAAACAGATGTTCCGGAAGATCACCCATGGAGAATGGGACTAACCATTGATGATAACCTTGTAAACTGGAACGGGGAATGGCAGCTTCTTAAGATACCCCTCTCATCCATGCAGGAGCTTGGTTCATGGGATAACGGCTGGTTTCCGCCCCAGGGTGATTTTGACTGGACCGCGATTGACGCGCTTCAGATTGTAGCGGAACATCATTCTTTTGAGGGAAGGAAATTCTGGTTCGACGATATAAGAATATATGATCCCAACGCGACAGTCTTTGACGCGGAGAAAGAAATTCTCCCCGCCGAATTTTCGCTAAATCAGAATTATCCGAATCCCTTTAACCCTGAAACCAGGATTAATTATTCCCTCGCCGCGGAGGGACATATTACCCTTGTCGTATATGATATGCTTGGAAGAAAGATTAAAACTCTCGTTAATGAAAATAAACCTGCCGGCCATTATTCTGTTTATTTTAACGCGGGGAAACTTCCGGCCGGGGTATATTTTTACAACTATAATATAAACGGGTTTTCTGATACAAAAAAGATGACGCTTTTAAAATAATATCAAATGCCCCCATATTGAAATTGAATTAATATCTCCCCGGTAAATTTACAGTCCCCGGTGAATAATAATTCATTTATATTTAAAGAATCAGGAAGTATAATGAAATACAATATATATATCGCTGAATTTCTTGGTACATTTTCACTGCTCTTTGCCGGCTGCGGCGCTATCATTGTCAATGACGTTTATCCGGGCATGCTCGGACATATCGGAATTTCTATGGTGTTCGGACTGATTGTTATGGCAATGATCTATTCTGTGGGAAACATTTCGGGAGCGCATCTGAATCCTGCTGTCACACTCGGCTTTTTATTCGCGGGACGTATTGGGAAGGAAGTTGTCCCCGGGTATATTGTCAGCCAGATAGCGGGAGCGTTCGCGGCCTCCCTGGTTTTGTGGTTTTTCTTTCCTGAGCATGAAACAGCAGGAGCCACAATTCCCTCAATTGCTTTAATAAAAGCCTTTGTAATGGAAGTTATCCTCAGTTTTATTCTGATGTTCGTAATTCTCAATGTATCAACAGGACATATGGAAAAGGGCATTATGGCCGGAGTGGCGGTTGGAGGAGTAATTGCGCTTGAAGCAATGACAGGAGGACCGATAACCGGAGCCTCAATGAACCCGGCGCGCTCCCTGGCTCCCGCCGTAATTTCAGGTCACCTCAATACAGTCTGGATATATCTTACAGCTCCTGTGCTTGGCGCGTTTCTGGCGCATCCCCTCTGCAAATGGACACAGGGACCTGATTGCTGCGCGGTTGAGCCGGAAAAATAATCACGTTTTTTCACGCATAATATTTCAATAACAGGCTATAACCTAAAATGGGAAATAACGATAAAACAGACAAAAGTGAATTGGGAAAAATACTTAATCGGATTCTTGAATACCTGGAGAATTCGGAGGATACACCCTGGGCGGGTCAGGAGGTCGATGAGGTAATAAAAATAATCAATGGTGAATTGTCTAAAGTTAACACCGAAGCTGAAATTGACAAATAAGCGCTCATAAGTATTTTCCTTCCAACATCTTCACTTCAGGAAATTTCCATAGCCAACGGCTGGTCGGAGGAATATCTTAAACTCTCTTCCCTCTTCGACAAGGCAATCGCGGGTGAAAAGAATAAATCAGATAATTTATTGAGCCTCTTAAAAAGAAAAATATTGGGAGTAAGGTAATTTGAAAAAAGAGAACTTTTTACTGAAACTTAGAGAAAAGTTTGAAAGTTATTCAAAACTGACTGATTTAACATGGGGCAGAATTGAGGATATCAGCTCATTTAAGGAATATTCCAGAGATGAAATAATCGTCCTGAATGGTGATGTGGCAAAAAATCTGCTCTATATTTGTGAAGGAGCGGTGATCGCTTATTTCACTGATTATGATGGTAATACATATAATAAAAATATTTTTCTTGAGGATGATTTTGCCGGATCAACCGTATCGAGCATGACCGGCTCCCCTTCGCGGTTCACTCTTCAGGCGGTTGAAAAATGTTTGTTGATAGAGATAAAATATGAACCTTACAGAAAACTGTTATTTTCGGAAAATGACCTCACCCTGTTTTATATAGCCTATCTTGAGCGGAACTGGATAATTGAAAAGGAAGCGAGGGAAGTATCGATAGTAATGGAAAACGCGGGGGAGCGTTACCTGAAATTATTAAAACAGCATCCCGATATAGATAAAAGAATTCCCCAGCTTCATATTGCCTCACACCTGGGAATTACCCCTACCCAATTGAGCCGGATAAGAAAAAACTTAAAAAAATAACCGCGAATCAACATATGTAAATGCGGGACCTCATATCTTATTATATTTTTGTCATAAACAATTTTTGATAATATGAGGTACAAAATGGAATATATAAATAATCTCAACCGACGTTACGCGGTTAAAAAATTTGATTCATCAAAAAAGATTTCAGACAGGGATCTGAAAACACTCATCGAGGCAGTCCGCCTTTCCCCTTCCTCCTACGGGCTTCAGTTATATAAGGTTCTTGTGGCGGAGGAGCCGGAATTGAGAGCCGAACTTAAAAAAGCCTCCTGGAACCAGGGACAAATAACCGACTCATCCCACCTATTTATTTTCTGCGCTTATGATGAAGTGTCAGATATTCATATTGATGAATATATAAATCTGAAAGCGGAAACCGAAGGAAAAGATTTTGAAGAGCTGGCCGGTTATGGTGATTTTATAAAATCAAAAGTAAAAGAAATGAGGGAAGAACAAAGAAGAAGCTGGACAGCCAGACAAACTTATCTCGCCCTGGGAAATTTATTAAACGCCTGCGCCGTTATGGGAATAGACGCCTGTCCGATGGAAGGTTTCGAACCGGAAAAGTACAATAAAATCCTGAATCTGAAAGAGCGAAATCTTACCGCGGTTGTAATCGCGGCAGCGGGTTACAGATCAGATGAGGATATGACTCAGTATCTTCCGAAAGTGAGAAAACCGGTTGAAGAACTTTTTGATTTTGTTAATTCCGAAAAAATTGTGGAACCGGAGTTAGCATGAATAATTTATTTTTACCCGCGGCAGCTTTTGTCGGCGGAATATTTCTCGCGGCCCAGGGAGTTTTTAACTCCCGGCTGGGAGTATTGCTCAATAATCCCCTGCTCGCCGCGGCAGTCGCCTTTATCAGTAGCGCACTCTTTGCTTCAATTGTCATCATCGCGGGAACAGGCAAAACTCCCGGTCTCGCGGAATTGAAATCAATACCATTCTACCTGTGGTTCACCGGAGGACTGCTCAGCGTTATCGGCATTGGGATTTATTATTACACCATACCCCGGCTCGGCATCTCCGCCATGATTTCTCTCGGACTTTCCGGGCAGCTTCTCTTTTCTTTTATTGCCGGGCATTTCGGACTTTTTGGTATGCCCGTTGAGCCTATTACCCTGACGCGCACTATTGGTTTGATATCAATGCTCGCGGGAATTATTATTCTTAACAATAACTAAAGGAATTAAAATGATACGCAAAAATATAGATAACCTGACTTCTCTTTGGGAAACCGTCGGGAAAAGTTTCAATACTTTTTTTCAATTTCATGACTTTGCCCTCAGTATTGCCGAAAACTCAGACTGGCCCAATAAAATCTGGTTTATGAATGATATTAACGAACACTCCCTTTCAGGAGCGATAGATAAAATCAATGAAAATAGTATCAATTTTTCAATTCCTTATTGGGATATTTATGAATCAGGCAGCAGCGGAATTTTGGAGGATCATGGATTTACCCTGAAATCTGAACAGGTGGGAATGTCGATGAAACTGGATAAAAAATTCGAATATGAAAAACGCTTAAAAATTATCGAAATTGCCAATGAAGCTGACGCCGGTGTATTTGAATTTATTTATCCTTTGGCATTTCGTTATAAAATCAGCCAGGATACAATCCTTAATACCCGTGGTAAAATCAAATTTTATCTTGCCCTGGCCGATGAAAAACCGGTCGGAACCGCCATCCTTTATAAAACAGGCGATACGGCAGGTATCCACGGGGTAGGAATACTACCTGAAGCGAGGAGAAAAGGTTTTGCCGAAGAAATCATGAAATATCTACTCAATGAATCGATTCTGCTCGGGGCGAAGTATTCCACACTCCAGGCCTCAAATATGGGAAAAGCTATCTATTTAAGGCTCGGTTATAGTGAGGATTTTCTCCTGAAAAATTATCTTTTCCCCGAAAGCGGGAAGGAGAAAAAGCAGTCATGAAAACTCTCATAACAGGCGGGACCGGAAATATCGGGAGCGCGATAGTTAAACAAATGATCGTGAAAGGAGCCGAAGTCAGCGTTTTATGCCGTAATGAAAAAAGCGCGTTAAAAGCTGAAAGAATGAATGCGGGCATAATAAAAGGAAATCTTGAGAAACCAGCCTCCTGGATATCTGAACTGGAAAAATTTGACTCGGTTATTCACACCGCGTGCGGATTTGGTAATGATATGGGAAATATAGATAATAATTTTATTTCCGCTGTTATAAATTCAGGCGCCGGCAGAAAAAAATCCCTTCGTTTTCTTTATACCGGAGGGGTTTGGCTCTTCGGGAGCAGTGATAAAGTAATGAATGAAGCCAGTGAAAAAAATCCGGTCACTGAATTCAGATGGATGATTGAAAACAGTGATAAATTGAAAAACAATGATAATATCAGTCGCGTGGTAATTCATCCGGCTAATGTTGTGCGTGAAGAAGATAATTACGTACCGCCGATACTTATCGAAGAATATAATGATACCGGAATTCCGGCAGCGCCCGGTAAAAAAGAAAATCTCTGGCCCCTCGTTGAAGTTAATAATCTTGCCCGGCTGTATATAAACGCGCTCGATTCGGCCCCGGCAAATTCAGAATTTATCGGTTGTGATGAACCGGGAATAAAAGTCGAAGAGCTTATAAGAAGAATTCCCGGTTTTGATCACGAACAGGATATCATAGAAAAACCAATCTCATACTGGATACAAAAATATGGCAATTGGACAGAAGGATACAGCCTCAGTCAAAGATTCTCCTCCGGCCGGGCGAAGAACAAATTAAGATGGAAACCACAAAAATTCTACCCTGGCAGACCGTAGGGGCAACCCTTGTGGTTGCCCATCCTTGCGATTCCCCCCCCTTGTTGTTTTCCCATCCATGCGGTTCCCCACCCTTGTTGGTTGCCCTCTTGTTTGTTTTCCCATCCTTGCCGTTCCCCCCTCCTTGTTGGTTGCCTCCACCACCATTATGGCCGCCATTTCCGGCGCGTCCCGCTGCCCAATCTTCACCCGGACAACATTTTTTATTGCTCGAAAAAGTCATTTCGATTTAAACATCCTATACCGCTCAGAGCCTGCCAGCCAGAAACCCCAACATATAATCGTAATCAAAAGCGACTCCGAATGGAGTCGAATATAATTAGCCCCGGATGCAATCCGGTGGTTTTATCAGGCAAAAATCACCTGCTCTGATCATCCATAATTGAATCATCCCCCCTAATTTATTATCTTGCCGGAAGAAAATATCACTGTCCTATTCTTTTGTTGTAAATCTTTCAGGATAACACAAAAAATGATTAAAAACAGGGACGCCGAGAATGAAATCCATCATATTCTTCATAATAATATTCAGCGCTATGACATCAGCCCAGGACCGGTTAACCGGTAAAAGTTTCGCCACCCGTTCGGAGGTAATCGCTCAGAATGGTTTGGCATGTACAAGTCAGCCCCTCGCTACACAGGCGGCAATTGATATTCTTAAGCAGGGAGGCAACGCCGTTGACGCGGCTATAGCTGCCAACGCGGTCAACTCAGTCGTCGAACCGATGAGCTGCGGTATCGGGGGCGACCTTTTCGCGATCCTCTGGTCGGCCAAAGATAAAAAACTGTTCGGAATAAATGGCAGCGGCCGCTCCCCGAAATCACTCACCCTGAATGAATTAAAAGAAATGGGCCTCGAAAAAATTCCTGTGCGCGGCGCTCTCACCATATCGGTTCCCGGTTGTGTAGACGCCTGGTTTGAGCTGCATGAACGTTTCGGCAGACTGCCGATGTCCAAAATTCTCGCGCCGGCGATATTTTACGCGGATAAGGGTTTTCCCGTTACCGAAGTGATCGCGTACCAATGGCAGGAAAGCGCCGCTTACCTGTCAGAGCAGCCCGGGTTTAAAGAGGTATTCATGCCGGGAGGAAAAGCTCCTGTTAAGGGTGAGGTTTTCCACAATCCTCCGCTGGCGGTGGTATTCAGCTCGATTGCCTCAAATGGAAGAAACGTTTTTTATAACGGTTGGATAGGTGAAGAAATAGCTTCATTTCTTGAAGAACATGGCGGTTATCTTAATGCTGTCGATCTCAGCGCCCATAAATCGGAATGGGTGGAGCCGGTGTCAACAAACTACCGTGGTTATGATGTCTGGGAGCTGCCCCCGAACGGACAGGGAATCGCGGCGCTTCAGATACTCAATATTCTTGAGGCTTATAATATCGGGGAAATGGGATTCGGCAGCGAAGAGTATCTGCACCTTCTTATTGAAGCAAAAAAACTCGCCTATGAAGACCGCGCCAGGTTTTACGCCGATCCCGCGTTTAATGATCTTCCTGTAGATGAACTGATCTCTAAAGAATACGCGGCGGGAAGAAGAGCGCTTATCGACAGCAGCAAAGCGGCTGAGAGTTATAAACCGGGACTGCCTGATGAAGGAGATACAATTTATCTTACGGTAGCTGATAAAGATGGCAATATGGTCAGCCTTATACAGAGTCTCTACTGGGGATTCGGCTCAGGCGTCACTCCCCCCAAACTCGGATTTCCTCTCCAGAACCGGGGTGAATTGTTCACTTTTGAAGAAGGACACTTTAACCGGTATGCCCCCGGCAAAAGACCTTTCCACACAATAATCCCCGCATTTGTTACAAAAGATGAAAAACCTTATATCAGTTTCGGAGTGATGGGGGGCTCCATGCAGCCGCAGGGGCATGTACAAATACTGGTAAACCTCATCGATTTTGGTATGAACCTCCAGGAAGCGGGGGACGCCCCGAGAATTCGCCATGGCGGTTCTTCCCAGCCTACAGGCAGCGTAATGAGCAACGGCGGGTATGTTAACTTTGAATCCGGATTTCCCGAAGAAACAATACGGGAACTGGTGAAAAAGGGACACTACATGAAAAAAACCGTCGGCGGTTTCGGCGGCTACCAGGCCATAATGTTTGACCATGTTAACAAAGTATATTACGGCGCCTCTGAATCCAGAAAAGATGGACACGCGGCAGGATACTGAGAGAAGTTTGAAGTATAAAGCATGAAACGGATATGGAATTGTTCTACTTATTTAAAGTTAATATTGCTTTTCTAATATGAAAATAAAGTTACTATTCCTAATATTCAGTCTGTTAATAACAATTTTTTCAGGCTGTGCCAATAAAAAGGGGAAACCTGAATTCCTGACAGGGGAATGGATAGGAAGCGTTGGATTCGAACATTTTATCGAGCATTATAATTTCCGGATCAGCTTCCATCAAAAAGGTAATTATTGCCAGATTGACTACCCCGATATAAATTGCGGGGGAGTATTATTCTGTGACTCGGTTTCCTCAAGGGCGTATTATTTCAGGCAAAAAATCCTTTATGGTCATAATCGTTATCCCGGTTTTATGAATAATGTTATCATCTCGAAAACTGATAGTCCCGGTGTATTATACGCGCAATTCCTCCCCTCATATAACGCTTCCGACAGCCTGGCTTTCGGACATCTTGAAGAATGTGATACATGTAAAATTAAATTGGCTCCTATTAAGTGGCCGGGAATGGAAAGTATTATTTCCACATTTGAGAATAACATTACAATATGGTTTTACGCCCCCACAGGATATCATGTGAGCAACCAGAATATTGGTGAGGAAACGATAATCACACTTTCATACCCTGACTCATCAAAAATTATTTTACGTCACGGTTCTCCTTTCGATACTCCGATATTAAAACCGTCAGAATATATCGCTGAAAACGTTTATAAAGATAATACACGTGAATCAGAATCGGGCATAATAAAAGATAGTCTTTACTGGCGGGAAGATAAAATACTTAATCCCCGTTTTCCAGTCAGTATATGTTTCACCGATGTCCCGAATATCAGTAAAAAATTGTTTGAAGCAGCTCTTGACCGGATATTTATTAAAAATTAAAATAACCGGCATCCCGGCGCTGATGTTTACCATTAAAATATTTTCATGACAGAATTTGAGTTTCACAGGGAGAATGTATATATTCCTGTATACACAGGAGGAACGATATGGTTAAAGCAAAAGTATTTAAATCAGGAAACAGTCAGGCAATCCGTTTGCCAAAAGAATTCAGACTTGAAGTTGATTCTGTAAAAATAAACAGGATTTGCAATTTATCGGTTATCATCCCGGATGATAATCCCTGGGAAAATTTTATCGCCGGAATCAAAGAATCTGAGGATTTCCCAGAAATTGAGGATACGGTAAACTTGCGGGAAATATCACTGTAATGAAATATTTGGTCGACACAAATATTCTTATCTGCCTGATGAATTCAAAATCATTTCTCTTTTAGTATTTTGCTTTTAAAATGACAAAAAAAAATAAGCGTTAAAAAATGAAAGCTGTCTGAGGCACATATCTTTTTATGTGCCGGGTTTTTTCATTTTAGCTGAGTGAATTGATTGTTAGCTTATTTTTTTGTAGTCTTAATTTTTTAGTTACTTTTTTTGCCAAGACAAAAAGTAAGGGAAGGTTTTTTAGTAGAATACTGTTAGTAATAATTCCGCAAACCTTATTGGTTCTGGCTGAGCCAGTTTAGATTATTGGGGAGAAGAATAATGGATAACCACAATTCAAAAAAAATCAAACTCAAAATCCTGACAATCAATATTCCCGGGATCATTTTTAGGGAGTATATCCTCCGACGGAAATAAACTGGCCCTGTCCCACTGACCTGACTATCCTGCTCAGACCTATCGAAAAAATTTTGCGTTTTTTTCTTGTATGCCTCTATTTTAAAACCTGGACAAAATTCAAAATATGATCACAAAATCTTGCATAATATCTTAATAAATCTTATTATATAAAAACAAAAAGTAAATTGAAAGAGCATTGCCATGAATTTCCCGGAACTGGATAGAATAACAATTGATCCCGAAATTATGGGTGGGAAACCTTGTGTCAGAGGTTTGAGAGTTACAGTAGGAATGATAACAGGTCTTGTCGCGAGCGGAGTTTCTTCTGAAAAAATTCTTGAAATGTATCCATATCTGGAAGATGATGATATTCGTGCGGCATTGGCATTTCCTTATTCAAAAATTCGCGGAGAGGAAAAATAAACCATAATAAAATGATTAGGGGCGCAAATGGAAGCAGATAACAAGTCAAAAAAAATCAAACTCAAAATCCTGGCAATCTATATTTCCGGGATCATTTTATGGGGAATATTATGGATACCGGCAGGGGGATATTCATTGATGACCGACTCACCGCTGTTATGGTTCCCCTATCTTGCCGCGATAGTGATTCTCCTTATTAACATGTTCCTCTGGAGCGATCCGGAGAGGGATGATGAGTTTGGTGATTACGAAAAAGAACTTACAAAAATCCAGTATCTCGAAAGAAACGCCGCCCACATGGTAACAGCGATAACGGGAGCTCTGATAATTGCCGCGGCCATATCCGCCATTAAAGAAAACGCCCCAATTCCGGGAGATGTTATATTATTCGAATCTGCCGCTTTTATCTGCGCGGTTGTGGGAGCGCTGCCCAAATACTGGATACCCTCAAAGAAAGGTGAATGGATGATGCTCCTGCGCCACCTGAAAACCGTTCCCTTTACCTGGGCGATATCACTCTTTCTCGCGGGACTCCTGATGCTGCTCGACTGGATGTAAAATTTTTTCTTATAAAATAGACTGGCAGAGCCGGAAACAGGGAACAATCATACTGTAATCCTTTTCCTAATCTTAACCGCGCCGCGTTCCCGGCCTGACCGCCTGGTAATTTATTCCTTTCCCTGGGATGATGATTTTTCAGAGAAAAGTTTCTGAAGTTCATTAAACGATTTAATATTCGAAGCTCCGTCAATTGCTTTTTCAGCGACTTCCTGAACCTTCTGGTAGGCTTTTTCCAGTTTTGCCGAAAGTTCGGTTATTTTTTTCTCCTGCTCGGCATTGCTTTTTTCAAGCATTTCAATTTTCGAAGAAAGAACATTTTTTTCACCGGCGAATTCTTTTTCAAGCAGTGAAATCTTGCTTTCATATTCTTTCTTCAACTGTGCCTCATTTTCTTTAACCGCTTTATTTACCGACGCTTCAAGTTCGGCGGGAAATTCAGATGCTTTGTTTTTCAGCTCTTCATATTCTTTCTCTTTTTCAGAAACCGCCTTTTCTCTCGCTGAGTACTCTTTTTCAAATTCTTCTTTTTTTGTTTTCAGCTCTTTTTCCAGGGTCTCTTTCTCATCGGCATATTTATCCCTGGCAAGCTGTTTTTCTCTTTTGAAATTATATTCAAACTCTTCTTTCTCACGGGTCAGCCTGGTTTTTAATTCAGCCTCTTTTTCCATTATTTCAGTCTCTTTCTGCTTTTTTTCAATCTCCCACGATTCTCTCGTCTGAGTGATATCTTTTTCCAGGGTCTCCTTCTTTTCAGCCATCTCAATTTCAAAATCTTTTCTCCTCTGGCTTTGAGCTTCAATGAGAGCTGATAAAGTATAGGCCGACTTTTCTATTTCATATATTTCCTTTAAATCCCCTTCCTTAACTTTAATCGCTGCGCAAATATCATCATACCTGCTTATTTCTTCTTCCAGTTTTTCAGATACCGAATTAAGTGTCCGTATCGTTTCAAGTTTCAGGCTGCCAATCATCTCAGTTACATTTCCTTCGCTGAGTTTATCGGCTTTTTCAACCACGGTCTTTTTTGTTTTTTCTTCCGCGGCCTTTTCAGGAGCGAGAGTTAACTGATCTTTCTGCTCATATTTTTCAAGAAGTGTGTTATAAGCTTCAAGCATCTCCTTTTTTGTGTTTGTCATATCAATTTTATCGATTGATTCATTTTTTGCCGGCATTCTTAGTTCTCCAATTTATTTGTTTGTTTTTTTTTACTCAAAAAACGATTCCTCATTGCCTATTTCGAAAGTTGCCAAAATCGGAAGGTGATCTGACGCGTCCGTTTTAATAACCTTAACTTTAAAGGGACGTAAAATCGTCTTTTTATTTCCCAAAGAGTTTCTGTAGAAGATATAATCGATCCTCTTAACCGGGTTATCGGCGGGGAAAGTAAATCCGTCCCGGTCATGAAGCTCCATCCATGAATCGACAAATTTGTTCAGCATTTTAAAATATACTTTCGAAAGTGGCAGGTCATTAAAATCACCCCCGATTATCACAGGCATATCCTTATATTCATCGGTTTTCAAATATATTTCCTCCACATTGCTCAGCCTTTCCGAATCATCCGGCCGGTAATCTATATGGGTGTTCATCACAGCTATTTTGCTGCCGTCGATATCAGCCACAACATTTATCAACCCCCGTTGCTCCCCTTCCCTCAACATTTTATATGAATGATTTTCTGCCGATATAAGGGGATATCTTGAAAGCAGAAGGTTGCCATAGTCTCCCCCCTGAAAAACAATATTATTTCCGAAGAAAGCTTTCATACCGGTTGCCTTTTCAAGCAGCGCGGGAAAATTCAGCTTTGCTGTTCTTTCCACTCCTGAATCAACTTCCTGAAGCAGAACAAAATCAGCCTGTTCTTTATTTATTACATCCGCTATTCGCTGCAGATCAACTTTGCCATCCATTCCTTCAGCGTGGTGAATATTCCAGGTCATCACCTTAATGACAGGTCCATTGCTTCTTTCCTGCCAGATTACAAGATATACCATTATTAAAATCAGAAAGAAAAAAGGCAAAAGGCGGCGTAGTTTGGCGTCCATAATTTTTCCGGGTTTCTCAGTAATGAAAGAAAATTACCAGATTCTATTGCATAATTATCCGGTATTGTAATATGTTAATGTATATAAATTATTATCAAAAAGGTAATTTTATGACCGCTGTTATCTCAATAATTCTGTCAATAATATTTGTGGTAAACATGAATGATGATTACAAACTGCCCGAATACTTTTCACATGATAAAAATCTGGAAGAAAAGATTGTAAAAATAGTTGAAGAGCTAAAGCTGGAAGGCAATTTTGATGTCGGGGAAGATGGCATTGAGCGGATATCCCTCGCTATAGTCGATATGAGCGCCGGGAAAGCGCGTTTTGCAGGGGTAAATCCCGGTAATTTTATCTATCCCGCTTCTGTTTATAAAATGTATGTCGCGGCGGAAATATTAAACCAGGTTTACCAGGGTAAAATTGATCTTTATGCTCCCTATATTGTAAAATCCCCCAATGATGTCGACCGCTCAAAAGAAATTGCCTCCGATCCCCGTCCGCTTCTCAGGGATGGCGACACTGTCACGGTAAATTACCTGCTCGACCTGATGATCACACGCAGCGATAATTCTGCCGCCAACTGTCTTATCGATATCGCGGACAGGAAAAATATTAATGCTTTAATTCACCGGTATGGGTGGAAAGGAAGCGAAGTGACCCGCAAATTCCTTTCCCGGAAATATGAAGACCCCGGTTATGAAAAGATAAGAGGAACCGAAACCTGCGCTCTTCATGCCGCCGATTTTATATACCGGATAATTACCGGAACGCTCGTTAATCCACGGGTAAGCAGTGAGATGAAATGCCTGCTCGGCAGACAACTCGATAAGAGTAAACTCGCCAAAGGACTTCCCCCGGAAGCTATGTATTATCACAAAACCGGCTGGTTTTCCTTCTGGACAAATGATGTCGGCTATGTAGATGATGGAGAGAACAAATACATTATTTCCTGTTTTCTGCCTGTGACAGAAGAAGAAGCTCTCCCAAAAATGAAAATCCTTTCTGAAAAAATCTATAAACTGATAAGTGGCAAATAAACCGCTATAAAAGGCCTGTTTATATCTGCAGGCCTCTTCAGATTTTTCTTGCTTTAAACTTGTTAAAGCCAACATTTTAATTTCTTGCGAAATCCTGCCTCCCGGGGAAACAATTTTATTTTTCCGGCATCAAATTTGTAGTCCATCACGGACTACTTGTGACGCGTCAAAACGCGGCAGTTATAATGACTATATTTTTTTGATTGAATTGATCAGGAATTGATAAAAATGGAAACAGGATTCTCAATTATTTCAACAGCATTGTTGCTATTATTTGTAATAGACCCTTTCGGGAGCGTGCCAATTGTTCTGGCTCTCCTGAAGGATTATGATAATGATAAACGAAAAAAAATTCTCATCCGTGAAGTAATCATCGGGCTTGGTATTTTGCTGATATTCCTTCTATTCGGCGATCAGCTTTTACACCTTTTTGATCTTGAAACCGAAAGTATCTCTATTGCCGGAGGAGTCGTGTTTTTCCTGATTGCTGTAAAAATGATCTTCCCCGATTCAAGCGGCAATAATCTTTTTGCCACCAACGGCGAGCCAATGGTTGTGCCAATAGCGCTCCCCCTGATAGCCGGCCCCTCGGCTCTGGCAACCCTTATTCTTCTTTCGATAAATCACCCCGGGCACACAATGGGACTTATTTATTCTCTGCTTATCGCGTGGGGTGTCTCCTCCATGATTTTTATTTTATCCCCCGCCCTTTACAAAATCCTGAGGAAAAGGGGACTGACCGCCATGGAAAGACTCATGGGTATGCTGCTGCTTATTCTCTCTATCCAGATGTTTATCAATGGTCTTAAAGGAGTTTTTAATATCGGCTGAGGTCTAACCATGCCGGAAACGCTGTCCCTTCGCTGCCGCTCACTCCGATAGTAGCGCCGCAGCTTAAGGATTTTTTATATCATTGATATCTCCAAAGGGATAAGAGTTGAATAGTCACGGGGTGTTTCCCCGCGGGATTGGGAACAAATACGCGCAACATTCCTGAGATCGGCATACCCTATCACAGGCAGTTATTTTCCTCTTAACTGAAGCGCGCTATTCGCTCTTCATAACATATTTCAAAATCAACCCCTTAATTTTCTGAATCCCCGTTCGATAATATAGTGCTGATTTTTATTCTGGAAATATTTATTAAAAATTAGTATTATTTATGAAAAGAACTTTCAGGAAGTCAGGTGAAAACAGTACTCGTAATCGAAGATGATAAATCAACACTTGCATATATCCAGAAAATATTAAACAAAACAGACTATGAAGTGCTGACAGCGACAAACGGGCAGGAGGGTCTTCAGTTAGCGAAGGAAAGATTTCCGAACCTGATTCTCTGCGATATTATGATGCCCTACGTTGATGGTTTCAAGGTGCTTCAGGAGCTTAAAGCTTCCTCCGATACAGAATGGATACCCCTCGTATTTTTATCAGCTCTCGTTGACAGACAGAATATCAGACAGGGAATGAACCTGGGAGCCGATGATTATCTGACTAAACCTTTCGAAAGAAAGGAACTCCTCGGCATGATAAACGCGCAGTTTAAAAAGCAGGACAGGATTTCAAGAAAAATTGAAGTGAAGGTAAAAGAAATTTTCGAGAAAGTTGAGAATAATGAGATCAGCCTCGAAGCGATTATCGATGAAGAAAGTGATATACTTATCGTTGATGATAATGAAATAAATACCAAGATTCTTGAAAATTTTCTTATAAAAACAGGGATACCCTACAGAAAAGCGCTGAACGGACATGAGGCTATCGCGCAGGTGCTCCTAAAAAAACCGGGTGTTATACTTCTCGATATAATGATGCCGGTGATGGATGGCACCGATACTATAAGGGTGATAAGAAAAAACAAGGAGTGGAACAACATTCACATTATAATCGCCTCATCAATTAATTTTGAGGACGAAATCATTAAACTTATCCAGATGGGAGCGAACGACTACCTCCTTAAACCGATTAAATATAATTATCTCGCCGGAAAACTTCAGAAAACTGAGGCTTTCCGCAAATACTTTGTAAGCAAAAAAAGCAGCTTTACAGATTAAGCAGTTTCTTAAGCTTTTTTTCCGAGGGTATTTCATGTGTAAGAAACTTTCCGTCAAGAAAGATGGCAAATACAGGGGAAGGAACCGGCAGATTTTTCGCTTTATCAAGTGTATCGGTTTTAATCAGGTTTACGACGAATCCATGTGCCTCAGCTATCTCCTTTACGAGTTGTGAATAAAACTCTGTAAAAGGGCAAAGATTTGAATAGTACACCGCCAGCCCTTTATTAAAACTGATTTCAGCCTTTCTTACTGAGATATTAAATTCGGGATCAGGCGCGTCCCGGAATTTTTTCACAAGCAGTTCAAAATATGGCGGGGCTGAATCAGATACTGTAAAACCCATCTTTTCGAAAAATTTCTTCTCGGTAAAAAAAGGCATATTCTTTTTTGTTGTTATAACCGCCAGTCCGTTTTTTCCTGCCGAATCCTCCTCACACCTGCCGAGCAATTCCCTGGCGTGCCCATGCCCCTTAAACTTCCCGGAAACCCAGAAACAATGAATAAAATTATATCCCGGCGCGTTAACCGGAGCCCACGCAAATTCAGCGGGGACATACTCGATGAATACCTTTCCCCTTTCATCCAGCTTAAGGAATTTGAATCCGTCATCAAACCTTCCGGCTATCATATCCTTTTTTGCCTGGTATCCTACAGCCGCCTTCTTATCAGAAAACCCGCAGCAGATATGCTCGGCAGCCAGATTGTCCTTTGTGATATTTTTATATGAATCCATTTTCAATCTCCGGTTTTGTCCTATGCTGAATTTATGAAAAAAAGAAAGCAGCCGCATGATTTATCTTGCTCCAAAAATCTAAATCATAAACTGGCAAGCCAGAAACAATGAGGAATGACGAATGACGAATTGGCTTTCTCAGGAATATTTTTTTGAATCATATCTGCTTTGGAGAAGCAGCATTATTGCGGAACGTCCCCATGGGGTAGTAAAGAACAAAAAAATACTGTAAGATCCCTGTAGGGGATCAACAGAGCTAAGCTAAGAAAAAACTACAATCCGAATTGTTGCCAAAAATTTTTGCCATTTTGCGTAGAATTTAACTCCTTATGGAATAAACTGGCAAGCCAGAAGTGAAAAGTGGATCGTGGAGAGTGAAGAGATAAGAACCAGTAGTTTTTCTTTAAGATAACTTCAAAATCCCAAAAAAGTCCCGTCAGGGACGACAGATAATAGCCCCGCAATTCATTGTGGGGAAATAAGTTAAGAAGTTGCTCAAAAGTCCCGTCAGGGATTCTCCGCGGCGAACAGGCAGACAGAATTCCCCGGTAAATTGATGGTCAAATAAAATTTTGCCATTTTGCGTAAAATTTGACTCCTTACGGAATAATCAGGCAAGCCAGAAGTGAAAAGTCAGTTAATTGTTAATGGATAATTGACAATTGATAATTAAAAGATGAGCTGGTTTTTTATTTTATTAAAACATCCTGACCATCATTCTCATCATGGCAACCCTGTTTTTTCTGCATCCTTCAGCGAAATCCGCGGAAAATAATACCCGGTTAAAAAGGCAATAAGGTTGAAATTTTTGAGGGTTTGCTATTGTCACTAAGGTTGAAAAATTAAAGAATAAGGTTTTATCAGCTTTTTCGTGGGATTTAGTGTTTTGGTGATTTTGTGGCTTTTCTTCCGCCTAAATCAGCGAAATCAAAATAATCTGCGGTCATCTTTTCAATTGTTAATAGTACATTATAAATTGTTAATTGAAACTTTGCCATTTTGCGTAGAATTTAACTCCTTATGGAATAATCCGGCAAAGCCAAAAACAATGCAACTATCCGGTTGTTGAGCTTGTCGAAATCCCGCTGTCCCTTACCAGCCATCTTACTTATACTCTTGCCGTTACTCTGATTTTTTTAAAACCGATTTCGATGACGATTTGGATTTCGATTTCCGGGTAGCTTTTGTTCCTGTAAATCTTTCGAATCTTTGTAATACTGTTCAGATATCTTTTTTCGCGTTAATCAGCGAAATTCGCAGGAAATAATACTTCTTTGAATAAGGTAATAAGGTTTGTTTTTGAGGGAAAATCGAAGACTGCTAAGGAGCTCCATTTGGGGAAAACATAAAATTTCAAATTTTACAGCAATAATTACCGAAAGTATAACCTGGCGAAAACTCTTCAATGATTGGAGATCGAAATCCCCTCCCTTAAGATTTTAAGGGGAGGTCGGGAGGGGTTTGATCTACCTTGAGCTGGAGCTAATCCGGAGAGAAGTCTAATAATTTTATCCCCGAAATGACAGATGCTTTCACGCAATTATAATAATGTTACCTGGAAGGTTAAAAGATCAAAAATAAGGTTTCTTTTTTCTTTGCGTCTCAGCGTCTTAGCGTGAGAAAAAAGCCGATTTGGATTTCGACGGGATCTATAAGGCTGAATGCCTCATAATTTAATCCCGGCTACTATGGAGTCCCCATTTGGTAAAAATATCTAATTTCAAATTTTGCAGCAACAATTATAATTATCACCTCTCGGAAACTCTTCAATAATGAGAGACTGAAATCCCCTCCCCTTAAGATTTTAAGGGGAGGTCGGGAGGGGTTTGATCTACCTTGAGATGAAACTAATCCGGGGAAAAGTCTGCATATTTTGCTCCCGGAAAGAGAAATGTTTTCACGCAATTATAATTATGTTGTCTGGAAGGTTAAAAAACTAAAAATAAGGTTCCTTTTCTTTGCGTCTCAGCGTCTTGGCGTGAGATAAAAGCCGATTTCGAATACGACTTCGATTTGGATTTCGACGGGATCTATAAGGCTGAATGCTTCATAATTTAATCCCGGCTACTATGGAGTCCCCATTTGGTAAAAATATCTAATTTCAGAACTCCTGATCCCGATTATAAAAAACAATAACTTACGTTGATTCATTCGCAAAATAAAATCACGGGATAGAAGTCTGTATGAAAGTCCCGCCAGGGACAACAGAAAATAGCCCCGCAATTTATTGTGGGGTAAATGGGTAACATACATTCAAAAAAAGTCCCGTCAGGGACGACAGATACAACTTTTCATACTTTAAAATGTAATATCAATTTTATTGTTAGCTTGATGAATGATAAATACTATTTATATTGAGCGCTTGTGATCTGATAATTCACGATTAATATCCGCGATTTCATTTTGCGAGAGGTAAGGAGTTCTGAATTTCAAATTTTGCAGCAACAATTATAATGATCACCTCTCGGAAACTCTTCAATAATGAGAGACTGAAATCCCCTCCCCTTAAGATTTTAAGGGGAGGTCGGGAGGGGTTTGATCTACCTTGAGATGAAACTAATCCGGGGAAAAGTCTGCATATTTTGCTCCCGGAAAGAGAAATGTTTTCACGCAATTATAATAATGTTGCCTGGAAGGTTAAAAGATTAAAAATAAGGTTTCTTTTCTTTGCGCCTCAGCGTCTTTGCGTGAGATAAAAGCCGATTTGGATTTCGACGGGGAGTAATATCCTTTTCCGTGATAATCAGCGAAATCCGCGTAATCAGAAAAATCTGCGGTCCTCTTTTAATTGTTCATTGTACATTATTAATTGTTAATTGAAACTTTACCATTTTGCGTAGAATTTAACCTCTTGCAGATTAATCGGTTTTACCCTTTCAATCTTTACGGACGCCAGTTCCAGACAGCCTCCTTACCCGATTGCTCTGGCAGATAAAACCCATCCACCTTATCGGGGCGCACATATTTCACCAGGAAATCAACCATTCTCTTTTTCTCACCCTTTTTACCTGTGGGAATATCCCGCTCAACTCTCCATACAGCTCCCTCCACAGGATCAAGGGCCCCGTGAAATCCGTAAACATTCAAACTCGCTAACGCGTCACTGATACTCAGCGGCCCGCCCCTGTGCAGCAATGCCGGTGTAACAAATTTTCCTTCAACCCTGGCAGCTAAATTATCAAAGGGCATTCGTGTATCATCAACCATCAGATCAAAAGCGACAAATGGTTCATGTTTCAGGTTATAACGCGTGCCGTGAGCCTGCATCAGCCACTCGCCGACAAGCCGCTCCCCATCTTTCAGGACATTCCAAAACCGGTCGTAATTTTTATAAACCCAGTCGCTGAAACACCGGTGCTGTTCGAATGGGGAAGAACCCGCGGGCCATCCGGCTCTTCCAAGAGGGAATAACTCCTCCCCTATCTTTGCCACCCCCACATTTGAGCCGTCAAGTTTTTCCTGGACGAAAACTTCATCATTGCGGTCTCTCACTTTTACTGTCGCGATTTTCGCCAGTCCCTCGTGGCACATTTTGTCCGCCGGTCCCATCCTGCTGCCCGGCAGGTGAGGTATATGTCCGTAATTTTTTCTTCCTAAAGGTTTTTCTTTCATGATTTTTCTTTAACTGTATTTATTTATACTCACATAGAAAGTCTTTCACATTTCATTGCCTTGCAATGGCCTGCGTTTGTATCTTATCGCCACACTATCGTTAACACATTGAGAATAATCCGGAGAGTAAAATTTGTCAAAAAGCCCGCTATTAACATGTTGCCGATAGTCAGGACGCGATTCTAAATCCATAAATTCGCAGAGCAAGAATAAAACTATTTAAATATTCCGGATTGGAAAAACAACTCACCCCCAATTCCCTATTTTTCCAAAGGATTTTTTATATCCAAAAAATCAAACTCCTTGAAATCATTGACATTCACAGTATAAAGTCCTGAGATGTTATTGTCTTTTAATGTTGCTGTAAGTACGATGTCAAATATTGTTTTCCTTGTAGTCACGGAGGATAACAATTCAATAAAAGTCTGGATTTGAGTTTCTTTTTGATTTATTATTCGAATATCACTATCAAGGTAATCTTGTATTATATTTATCGCTTCTGGTAATGACAGAGGTGACTGGATATTTTGACGTGTTATGACATTAATAAATTCCATTAATACCTGTGAAGGAATACAAACAGTAAGGTTTCCATTTGCATCCCTGAGATTCATTTTCCATTCTAAAAATTCAGACGCCTCTTCATTAAAAACCGAACTCTTATTATGGGCATAAACCAAAATATTTGTATCAATGGCAAACATAATTATAATCCTCTTTCAGAATAGATTTCATTACGATCAGCTTTGATTTCCTCTCCCAAATTGAATTTTCGTACTTTAAATTGTTTGAGCTTTGCTTTGTCCGCTTCTATATTTTTATATCTCAAATCATTTTTGAGAGATTGAAGAATAGCTTCCATAAATTGAATTCTATCTTCAATCGGAGCGCTTTTAATTCTATTTAGTGTACTGATATCCATCATCTCTTCTACCCATGCAAATATTCCATTAAAATAATATTCCCTTTAAGTTGTCAGGGAATTGTCGATAAGATAAGTAAATAATATATATATAACAACAGATTAAGCCAGATTTTCCAAAGGTTGTTTTGATTTCATTTTTGTAATGATAAAACAAGGTTTTCCAGACTTTCCCGCTGATACTCAATCAGCTTTTTTCCACATCCCGGGCAGTTTTCAGTGTTACTCTTAAAGTTCTGCCCCGGGCAATTAAACCGGGCGTCTCATCGGATGTAGCAGAATTAACTCCTTAGTGCAGATTTCATATATGGGAAATCAACAATTTTTCCATAACAACATTCCTGTGATTTTTTTTATTTATTTAAGATTTATTGTTTTCTGCCAAAATGCAACCATCACTCCGTAAACTGGCAGAGCCGGGAAAAATTTGAATCCAAAGAAAGAACTGTACTGGTAATCATAGACTGGCAAGCCAGAAGTGAAGAGTGGTTAGTGGTGAGTGAAGAATGAAAACAATTCTCTGATTTATCAAAGAATCCGATTTCGATGACGACTTCGATTTGGATTTCTATAGCTAACATATATCCAGTCAATCTTTTTAATCTTCTGAGTTTTTTACGTGATTATTAGATAACATATCGCCCGTTTGAATAAGGTTAAAAAATTAAGAATAAGGATATTATAAGCTTTTCGTGGGATTTTGTGTTTTTGTGATTTGGTGGCCTGTTTTTATCAAGATGCTTACTCTTAAAATTATTTTATTATTTAAATTATCAATTGTTCATTATTAATTATTAATTGCATTTTTGCCATTTTGAGTAGAATTTAACTCCTTACGGAATAATTACTTCTTCGGCAGCTTAAATAAGCATCGTTAAAAAGACGAATGTTTTTATGTTGCGATACAGATATCAATAGAAAACAAAGCTATCAATCTTTTTTCAGATACTTCTTAATCACAAGATATTTCAGCTCGGTATCGCCAACATTCCTGATGCCATGCAAACTATTAGGGGGGCAGTAAAAACTGGCATAAGGGCCCGCAGTCATAGTTTCACCATCCAGAATAAACTCAGCCCTGCCTTCAAGGACAAAAAAGAACTCATCTTCAGCGTGAGAGTGAGGCGCGTGTGTCGCGGAATGAGGTTTTACCACACTCATTTTAAGTGTGCGGCCATCAAGAAATTCTTTATCTACAAACCAAAACTGGTGACCGGCTTTAGTCGGGACTACATTATTCGAATCATACTTACTGACACAGTTCTCTATTGTAAATTTTCTGGGAGTGGAATCAGTCCCGGTCTGGGCCGAAATCAGAAAAGGGATGAAAAACAATATACTGGCAACTATTTTTTTCATTTTTACTCCGGATTATTTTAATGACCAAATATCCGAAATTTTCAGGAAAAACAAAATTTCGTATGGTTTATTCTGATTTTTACTTAAGACAGGGACCGATTATTATACATTGTTATTTCAAAAGCAGCATTTTTTCCCTGGAAATAAAACCATTATCGTTGCTCATTTGAATAAAATATATGCCGCTTGAGAGGCCGCCCGCGTTAAATTTCACACTGTAATCGCCGGGCTGCTTATATTCACTTAACAGAACAGCCACTTCTTTTCCGAGAATATCAAATACTTTTATTTGCGCAAAACAAGCTGTTGGAATGGAATAATCAATATTTGTCGCCGGATTAAAGGGATTTGGATAATTTTGAGATAATTTGAATACTGTGGGTAGAGACGCAAAATTTTGCGTCTCTACGGATATCACCTGCGAATAAACATATGCCCCGTCCGTATCAATTTGTTTTAACCGATAGAGAAGATAACCCCTTTCCGGATTACGATCAGTAAAAGAATATTCTTTGGGACTGTCGCTGTTTCCCGCGCCGGGGAGAAAGCCGATAAGCTGCCACTTTTCGATCCCGCCAGGGGTTCGGGAAATTTCAAAACCGTAGTTGTTTACCTCTGTTTCAGTAACCCAGTGAAGCAGAACATTGTTGTCTGTGAGAGAGGCATTAAAAGATACCAGTTCAATAGGGAGAGCCGAAGCGGGGAAATAATATTTGGCGCTGTCATCCTGCGAGCTGTAAAGTGTCACAATAGCGTTGCTGACTGTAGACCAGCCGGCGCCGCCATTCAAAGTGGAATGATATGTGATCGATAAAAAGAAACTGTCGCTGGAGGTTGTGAAATTTTCAGGTGAAATAAGCACATTGCCATAAGTGTTGTCATCCTCATTATCTATATCAATGCCATCCCTGGTTTCAAAATCGATGGTTTTATCAACTCCCGTATCAGTTTCCAGCCGGATGCGCGTCAGTCCGACGGAAAAATCATCCTGCCCTATTGTAAGCTTTAACGAGTCATCATGAATTATCTCAAGATCGGCGGTCGCGGCGGTTTTGGCATAATTCAACAGCCTTATAGGATTCCGGCTGTTCTCCCTGTTAATGGCGCCATTATTCACATCAACATAATATTCAAAATGCAAATGTTCAGTATTTATCCCATCTCCCGAATTGCCAACAAGCCCGACGGTGTCACCTATGGGAACCATCTGTCCTTCCGTAACCAGGATAGTATCGAGATGAAGATAAGCAGTTTGCCTCGCCCTTTTCACTCCTTCCGAATCGGTCAGTGAATCATGCGCGATCACCACAAAATTTCCAAATCGCCTCAGACTCGTAGTTGAATCGGGGCCCGATTCAATAAAAGGCCTCACCCGCGCCACTTCTCCGGCCAACGGCGCGTGAACACCTGTTCCTTTCGGCTGCGCGATATCAATCCCGCGGTGAAAATCGTAACTGCCCCCGAGCAGCCTCGGCCCATAACCATCGGTAATACCATCCTGCACAGTATTACTCCCGCTTATCGGCCAGACACTAATTGAAATATCACCGCTTTGATAGATGAGGTCCTGGGAGCAGATGTTTACCGTGAGAAATATTATTGATAATATTACTGTTATTAACTTGACCATATGTAATTCCAGTATCAATTGACAATGCTACTATAATCCTTTAACACAATATCAAAGGGAATAATGGTCCAATTCTGCCAGCGATAATTACAAAAATTGTCATAACCAATCTATTGTGTTTCCTAAAAAAACTATAATCTACTGTCTCTTCTTGCAACCTGCGTTCTAAACCTGGAATGGGAACGCCAATGAATTTAATACTATATTAAGTACTCAACCGCAGACTGAAATTGATATCGTTTTGTAATTTTTTATTTAGTCGATTCATAAATTCTTCAACTGACGGAATATTATCATTCTGGCGAAAAGCATTGAATAAGTCATCGATTGTTGATGATAATTTCCGAGTCTGTATAAGGGAAAGTGAATCACCATTTTTTTTCAAATCGTAAAGAGCAAATATAGTTGAATGAGCTTCCTGATAATTCAATGTGTCTAATCTGTATTTTTTTTGGAAATAATTAAATATCTGATCCTGAACTACCCAATATATTTTTTTATTCCATCTTTCAAGTATAATACCCTTATTTAATATCTGTGTAAATGTTCTTTTCCAGATATCATAGGTATTTATGCCGAAACCATATGAGAGATTCCCTTCAAAGCGGTCTTTTTGAATATAATCCCTAAATGCATCAACCAACTTCCCTGTACTTGTAGTCTGACCAGTCTGGAATTCAATAACAACAAAGTCCTCAATCTCGCTACTCATCGGTTTATGCTTTATCATAACAAAATCAAAGTTGCCAATACCCTTTAATCCGATCTCTGAAAATATTAAGATATCATTTAAAGATTTGAAATAATGCAATGCAATATCTCTAAATACAATATTGTTTTCGAGGAAACGTCTTGGACAGATAGCCAGGTCAGCGCCATCGTAATGAGCTGTACATACACCAAATGGGATATCTATTAATCTACTTTTCTTAAAACATTTTGAGTTCTGGAAGGGGCAATAATGTTTTTTTCTGTCGGCGATTGACCCGGCGCTTTTATTCAGCCAATAATGTCCAAATATTTCTGAAGGATATTTTTGCATATTTACACCTTAATATTATCTTCCCATAACTTATATATTTCGGTCTCGGTAAAATCATTCTCCAATGTCCGGCCTAATAGTTTTGAACAGTCACTACAAAATTCTTTGCTATCTAATAAATTAATACTATTGTGCCCATCCCAAATTTTAGACTTATTTTCAAAATTCTGTTGTAAAATCAGAATTGAATCATGTTGCAATGACTTTAGGTTTTTAATATGAACAGAAGTTGGATTTTCAGAATAAATCACATAATAATTTAATAATACGAAACCTGATCGTTTTAATGAAATGGCTAATTGAGCCCATGCGTCAGGGTTCCAATGATGATAAGTAAATATCAGCCTGCCATGAGGCCTTCTTAATACTCTGCTGCATTCTGACCATATATTTGATAATGCAGAACAATAATTTTTTTCTTCCTTCTTTGACACTGCCACTGCTGATTTATTCGTAATGTATTTCCAATCAGCTTCATTTGGTAACAACCACTGCAACCAACATCGGAAAAAATGAGATAAATCGCTATATTGTACACTATCATAATATGGTGGATCGGTGACTACAAAATCGACACTTTGACTTGGCAACGGTAATGTTGAGGAGTCATTCTGATCAACAATAAACATTTTTGACTTATTCCTGAATCCATCAATCGATTTACATTCATTTCCAATATCGGTTTCATGGTATAGAGTTGTTTTCAACCACTTCCCATTTTCATTATAACGTTCTACTGGCCTGTGAGCCCATTCACTCGCAGCCAATATTCTGGAATTAAATAATCTACCCAGAGTTCCCGAAGTATTATTAATGAATACTGGGTTGTTTTCTAGCGACGTATAAGGAAAAGAATATGCATGATGTGAAAACACATGTCGGATAGCGCCTGGTCTTCTTTTCTCGGATCCTTTATATCCGCAAAGAGCAGAATTAAATTCAAGTGATGTGGAAATTAGAAGTGATAACCACAATTTATGATCAGGATGTATATTCTCCAATAATTCCCTAGAATAATGCAAATATAGAAGCTGACGAGATGTAAAAAGCTGGTGATAACTTTCAATATTTCGAATTAGCAAGTCCCTTGATTTCGGACCATAAGATACCTTAAAAAGGCCATTTTCAGGCAAAAGATAATTATCCAGCTTATTTGATACATTTTTTAGTAATTTCAAATCTTCTTTTTCTACTGGTTTAAAAAACTGGCCATGTTCTTTACAGTGGCCATTAATTATTAAGGGAATATATCTTTCTGGAAATGGTATATCCAAAATATCATTTTCTTTCCCGTTTATTTGCAATTTCTTTGCCGTTATTTTATCAATAATATCCCAGCTTGTGTTATCAATACAAATATTGTTGCTTGTAATAATATCCGATAAATATATATTCTTCCCATTGCTTAATTCTTTGATTATCAACGAATCAACTACTAAATATTCCTTGTTATTATGTTTCTTCCTTAATCCATATAAAGTAAACTGAATTTCAGATTTATTCGAACAAACAGGGCATTTCGTGCTGTAATGGCCTATTAGTCTTTCTCTTAGAGTATTAAAGAAACTATTAAACACTTGGATTTTCTCATGCGTTTCGATATCTGATAGTGAAGCTTTTGCCTGAAGAACCGGAATTGGATCTATATCAAATCCAATAACGTTGGCCCCAAGACGAATTGCTTCATGCAATGTCGTACCACCGCCCATCATTGGGTCTAAAATTGTTACCCCCGCTAATCCGCCCGAAGTGTAATAGTCTTGTAAATTAATCTCAGGTACCAATTGTTTTAATATATATCGGAAGGTAGTACCAGAACGACGCGCCCACCACTTATGTAAATATGTGTTTGGTCGGAATAGATGTTTATTAAATGACTCCTGTTTTGACAATAAATTTGCATCATTTTCCGGAAAGTGTTTATCTATTCTAACTTTATCACTTAACTTAACAATATCCATTTCGCCGATAGGAAATTCAATCTGTAGTTGTGCTTTTATCATATTCGTTCTTGACTTTCATTTTGGATGCTTCAATACTATCAAAATTTAAGGATAACATTTATAAAAAAAAAGAGGATGTATTTTATTATCCGTCTTAAAATCCCATAATATTTGATTACGAAGCAAAATTTATTCCTATGGGAATCGGTCAAATAGTAAAAAATCCATAGACGTAATGAAATCAAAAAAAATTGTTATGAATTTTTATTAAATCATATAAAGTTAAGAGCTCATGAAAGGTGGATATCGGCAACTATTTTTCGAACTTGTAAAAGAGTCAACACAAAGAAGAAAATGCAACCCATTTAGCCATAGCGGTGTTCGATGGAACAAGATGGTCATGAGGGACCGCAAAGAATATTGGATTATATGAGCAGTTTCGGTTTCTTCCCCGGAAATTGATATTTCCTTAAGGAGTTAAATTCTACGCAAAATGGCAAAATTTTTGGCAACAATTCGGATTGTAGTTTTTCCTTAGCTTAGCTCTGTTGATCCCCTACAGGGATCTTACTAAATTTTTTTGTTCTTTACTACCCCATGGGGACGTTCCGCAATAATGCTGCTTCTCCAAAGCAGATCTGATTCAAAATATATTCCTGGGAAAACCAATTCGTAATTCGTAATTCCTCATTGTTTCCGGCTTGCCGGTTTATGATTATGCTTACGATCCGGAATATTCTACTTTAAAATAACTCCGGTCTTCAGGCCGGAGAGCACAAAAGAAATTCCCCCGAACACGCGGGGCTTCAGCCAAAAGAGAGGGGCAAATCTTTGGCAATAAACGGATAAAAACCATTGTTTCCCGAAGAATCCCCGGCTAAAACCCCAGGAATCCCCAATAATAAAACAATTGCTGAAAAACTATTAAAAATCGCCTGAAAAAAAGCATAAAAGAGTTTATTCCGGGGGTTCTCAGAATTGAATAAATCGATGTTTTTTGGTATATTTATATATTTAATTTGGAGTTGAAAAGATGGAATTTAAGGTCAACAGCAAAGAACTTGAAAAACTTCTAAACAGGGTCTTTCCGGCAGTTCCAACAAGGACTCCTATGCCGGTTCTTGAAAATTTTGTATTCGAAATAAACGACAATCTTCTCACGGTTTCAGCCTCCGACCTGGAGATATCGCTGAAGTCCTCTCTCGGTGTTGTAGCCGATGGTAATTTATCAATTCTTGTTCCGGCCAAACTGCTTTATGATATTGTCCGGACCCTTCATGATACCACAATCAATTTCGAAGTTGCCGACCATAAAAAACTGACAATGACCACCGACAAAGGTGAATATATATTAAGTTATACCGATATAGGGGATTATCCCGAAATACCCTCTTTCCCCGAAGATGGAAGTTTTGAAGATGACCCGGACTATGGTCAGATTTCACTTAAGAGTGAAGATCTTAAATATGCCCTGGAAAAAACCTCTTTCGCGGTAAGCAAAGAGGAAATGAGACCGGCTATGATGGGTGTCCTTTTTGAATTCACCCCCGACGGCCTTCGTTTTGTCGCCACCGACGGACACCGCCTGGTAAATCTTCTCCTTAAAAGCGCCTCCGTTGAAAATCAGAGCAGATATATTGTGCCCGAAAAAGCTATCAATGTTCTGCTTAAAATTTTGAATGAAGGTGAATTTACCATGAATCTGAGTAAAACTCACATTTCATTCCGACTTGAAAACATTGAACTGATAACCAGGCTCATCGCGCATAAATATCCCGATTACTCAAGTGTGATCCCGATGGAAAATGAATTTAAGATGAAGGTAAAAACAAGTGAGCTTCAGAGTTCAATCAAAAGGATGATGCTCTTTTCACACAGCAACACACGCCGGGTAAAATTCTCCATTAACAGCGACAGTATTGAAATTTCGGCTGAAGATATCGACATAGGCGCATCGGGTCGTGAAAAAATATTCTGTGAATACTCCGGCGAAGCTATGGAGATCGGATTCAACTCACAATATGTTAATGAAATGCTTGCGCATAGCGGCAGCGAAGAAGAGCTTATCTTCAGCCTGCAAAACCCTACTAAAGCCGTATTAGTTGAACCGGTCGAAAACAGGGAAGATCAGGAATTGCTGATGCTGCTCATGCCTGTTCGATTAAATACATGAAATGATCTTAAAGAACTTAAGCCTCAAAAATTTCAGGTTGCATAAAAACAGCAGTTTGATTTTTTCCGACCGGCTAAACTACATAATTGGTGGAAACGGGCATGGCAAGACAACCATTCTTGAGGCGATTTATTATCTCTGTACTACTAAAAACCTCAACAAAGCAGCCGATTCAGAAGCGGTAAGCCTCGATGAACAGCTTTTTGAAGTTTCAGGTTTATTCAAGGCGGGAGTGGATAATAACGTAAAGATTATCTACGACTCCGAAAGGAATAAAAAAGCGATGCTCCTGAATAATAAACAGTTTTACAGGGCGTCAGAAATTATCGGCAGCTTTCCGGTTGTTACTCTTACACGCACCGACCATAACATTACTTATGGCCCGCCTGCCGAAAGAAGAAAATTTATTGATTCAGTTATCTCACAGGGAAGCGCTACATATTTGAAAATTCTTATGTCCTATAACCGGACGTTACGTCAAAGATCGAGGTTGTTTTCTCTTATAAAAGAGAATTATAAAAACTCTCTTTTGCAGGAACTCGACGCCTGGACAGAATCGCTGGTTAAAGATGGAGTACAGCTAATAAAACACAGAATAGATTTTATTGAAGAGTTTTCGGAATACCTTTCAAACGCTTACCGTAATGTAATGGCCGAAGCAGAGATACCCGTGGTAAAATACCTTTACGGAAGTGATATGGATGATGGAGATATAGAAACCGGGCTTCGTTCGCTTCTGAAAAGTTTAAGGGATGATGAATTAAGAAGAGGAGTTAACCTTGCCGGTCCGCATAAAGATGACCTGGCATTTTTTATTAACAATCTGGAACTAAAAAAATTCGGCTCGCAGGGTCAGCATAAAACATTTCAAATTTCGTTAAGGTTTGCCGAGCTGTTTTATCTCGCCGATAAACTGGGGAATAATCCCATGTTTCTGCTTGATGATGTTTTCGGTGAGCTCGATTCGCAGAGAGCCGGAAAAATTTCAGCGTTTCTACCCGAGGTCGGCCAGGCATTTATAACACTGACTGATCTGGCTGATTTCAGTTTTCTTTCCATGGATGATGATTCCATGGTTTTTAACATAAGCCGGGGTGAGGTTTCATTTGAATAAAACCTATAAGAGCCTCGGAGATATTATTGGAAAGGAAGCGGCATTTGACAGATTGAGAAAGGCCGTTAAAAAAAGTGATGTCGTCGACCGTTTCGGTGATATTCTGCCCGATCTGGTTAAGGTGGCAAAACCGGTGAAAGTAGAAAAAAAAACATTATTCCTGCGTGTGGAAAATTCAGTATGGAGAAGTGAGCTGAATTTTCGCCAGGCAATAATAATAGCAAAAATAAACAATTATTTTAATGAAAAAATTATTAGTAAAATAAAGTTTTTAGCATAAACAATTTGCAGGTGATATTGTGTCAAAGGCAGAGACAAAAAACAACTACACAGCGAAAAATATCAATATCCTTAAGGGCCTTGAGGCAGTAAGGAAAAGACCCGCCATGTATATTGGCGATATTGGCTCCCGTGGTCTGCATCATCTCGTTAACGAGGTGGTCGATAACAGTATTGATGAAGCGCTGGGCGGTTACAATGACAGGATTGACGTAACTATAAACAAAGATGGAAGTGTTTCAGTTTATGATGAAGGACGCGGCATCCCGGTCGACATTCATCCGGAAGAAAAAAAATCGGCGCTCGAGATAGTTATGACCGTGCTCCATGCCGGAGGAAAATTTGATAAAGATTCCTACAAGGTTTCCGGCGGGCTGCATGGCGTGGGTGTTTCGGTGGTGAACGCCCTTTCCGAATGGCTTAAGGTTGAAGTAAGGCGCGACGGAAAAATTTACTACCATGAATATAAACTGGGTATTCCCCAGGGACCGATTAAAGAGATCGGGAAAGTGAAAAAAGGTGTCAGCGGCACTACCGTTACATTCAAGCCTGACGGAACAATTTTTAATACCACAAAATTTAATTTCGAAACTCTCGCCGAAAGAATGAGAGAGCTGGCATATCTGAACAAATCGGTCACAATAAATATTAAAGATGAAATAGAAGATGAATCTGACTCCTACCACTTTAAGGGAGGATTGGTTCAGTTTGTAGAATATCTTGATGAATCGCGTCAGCCTATTCACAAACCGGTTTATATTGAGGGTGAAAAATTCAGCATTCCTGTTGAGATAGCTTTTGAATACAGCAACGCCTATTCTGATAATATTCACACTTATGTAAACAATATAAATACTCACGAGGGGGGAACCCACCTTGTAGGTTTTAAAACCGCTCTTACCCGGTCGCTGAATACTTACGCGCAGAAAAATAAACTTATTAAGGAAAACAGTAAAATTTCGCTTACCGGCGATGACTTCAGGGAAGGGCTGACAGCGGTAATTTCAGTTAAGGTTATGGAACCCCAGTTTGAAGGACAGACAAAAACCAAACTCGGCAATAGCGAAGTAAAATCGGCTGTTGAAACCCTGGTAGGTGAAAAACTAAGTGAATATCTTGAAGAAAATCCCTCTGTAGGCAAAAAGATAATTGAAAAATGTCTTCGCGCAGCCGAAGCGCGTGAAGCGGCGAGAAAAGCCCGCGATCTTATGCGCCGCAAGAACGCTCTCGATTCTATGCATCTGCCCGGCAAACTGGCGGACTGCTCCATAAATGACCCCGAACATTGTGAAATCTATATTGTTGAGGGTGATTCGGCGGGTGGTTCGGCAAAACAGGGGCGTGACAGAAGGTTCCAGGCCATACTTCCCATCAGAGGTAAAATTCTGAATGTCGAAAAAGCCAAAATAAATAAGGTGCTTGAAAATAATGAAATCAAAGCCATGATTGCCGCTTTCGGCGCGGGCATTGGTGAAGAGTTTATGAATGAAAAACTCAGGTATGGCAAAATCATTATCATGACAGACGCCGATGTGGATGGTAGTCATATACGCACTCTTCTTCTTACATTTCTCTACAGGCATATGAAAGATCTTATCGCTTCGGGACATGTTTACATCGCTCAGCCCCCCCTTTATAAGGTAAAAAAAGGGAAACAGGAGCAATATGCTTTCGATGATAAAGAACTTGAAGATATTCTTAAAAGAATGAAAAAAGAATCGGGTGTGCAGGATGTAGATGAGGTCAAGGGTCTGGCGATATCACGTTATAAAGGTCTTGGTGAAATGAATCCCGACCAGCTTTGGGATACAACCATGAACCCCGAAACCAGGACAATTCTCCAGGTTAACCTTGAAAGCGCTGCGGCAGCCGATAAAATATTCGACACCCTCATGGGCGACGCCGTTGAACCGCGAAGAGAATTTATAGAAAAGCATGCTAAATATGCCAATCTCGATATATAAAACTGAAAATATGTAATAACTAACTTATAGAAGATTATGTCAACAATTTTTGAAAAAGTAGTGCCCGTTTCACTCGAAGATGAAATGAAATCCTCCTATATCGATTATGCTATGTCGGTGATAGTGGCGCGAGCGCTCCCTGATGTAAGAGACGGGTTAAAACCTGTGCACCGGAGAGTGCTTTATGGAATGCATGAGCTTGGACTCGCGTATAATAAATCTTATAAGAAATCGGCCAGAATCGTCGGTGAAGTGCTTGGTAAGTATCACCCCCATGGCGATAGCGCTGTTTATGATTCGATGGTAAGAATGGTGCAGAGTTTCTCTCTCCGCTACCCCCTCGTGGACGGACAGGGAAACTTTGGCTCGGTCGACGGCGATTCACCAGCCGCGATGAGGTATACAGAAGCAAAGATGGCCCGTATTTCGGAAGAAATGCTTAAGGACCTCGATAAAAATACTGTCGATTTTGCCCCTAACTTTGATGAGTCGCTGCAGGAACCTACCGTTCTCCCAAGTTATCTGCCTAACCTGCTGGTTAATGGAGCCAGCGGTATTGCCGTTGGTATGGCCACAAATATCCCCCCTCATAACATCAACGAAGTTGTCGAGGGACTTCACGCGCTTATTGATAATCCGGCATTAAACGCCGAAGAACTGATGCAGTATATCAAAGCTCCCGATTTTCCGACCGCCGGTATTATCTATGGTTATTCCGGTGTGAAAGATGCTTATACCACCGGCCGTGGCAGAGTTATTTTACGCGCGCGGGCAAATGTGGAAACACTTAAAAATGACCGTGAAAATATTATTATTACCGAGCTGCCCTACCAGGTAAATAAAGCGAACCTTATTGAAAAAATGGCCGAACTTGTCCGTTCGGGCAAACTCTCCGATATCAGCAACATTCGCGATGAGTCAGATCGCGATGGTATGAGGGTTGTAATCGAGCTCAAAAGGGATGCCCAGCCGGCTGTGGTAATGAACCAGCTCTTTAAACATACCCAGATGCAGGTTACATTTGGCGTTATTATGCTGGCGCTTGTAAATGGTGTTCCAAAAGTACTGAAGCTTGATGAGGTATTGAAACATTTCCTCGCTCACAGAATGGATGTGCTTATCCGCAGAACCAAATATGAACTTGAGGCTGCCGAAAAAAGAGCGCATATTCTGGAAGGATATATTATCGCGCTTGATAATATTGATGAAGTTATTGAGATTATCAAAAAATCGCGCGACCCTGTTACCGCGAGAAATAACCTTATGCGAAGGTTCAAACTTTCCGAGATTCAGGCCAAAGCTATTCTTGATATGCGTTTACAGAGACTCACGGGTCTGGAACGTAAAAAAATCGAGGAAGAATATCGCGAAGTAATAAAGCTGATTGAAAAACTGAAACATATTCTCGCGAGTGAAGAAGCGCGTAATCTCATTATAAAAGAAGAGCTTGACGCCGTAAAAGAACGTTACGGAGATGAAAGGCGCACCGAGATTATAATGGATTCAAAAGAATTCTCGCTCGAAGATATTATCGCCGAAGAGGATGTTGTCGTTACAATTTCCCACAGAGGTTTCATCAAACGTTTTCCGGTTAGCGGATACCGACGCCAGGGAAGAGGCGGCAAAGGGGTAACCGGCGCCGGAACAAAGGATGAAGACTTTATTGAGCATATGTTCATAGCTTCTACCCATAATTATATTATGTTCTTTACCGATAAAGGTAAATGTTACTGGCTTAAGGTTCATGAAATACCCGAAGCCGGACGCGCGGCTCGCGGACGCTCAATTCTTAACCTGCTTGAAAAAGAAAAAGATGAAAAAATTACTGCTTTCATTACTGTTAAAGAGTTCTCCGACGACAGATTTCTCGTTATGGTTACTCAGAACGGAACTATTAAAAAAACGGTGCTTTCCGCCTACTCCAACATTCGCCGGGGAGGAATCTACGCTCTTAATCTCGTAGAGAATGACAGGCTTATACAGGTTAAGCTTACCGATGGTGAAAGTGATATTATAATAGGCACAAGCAAGGGGCTCGCCATTCGCTTTAATGAGAAAGATGCAAGAGCGATGGGAAGAACGTCTACCGGTGTAAGAGGTATTAAACTTGCCCCGGATGACTATGTTATCGGCTCAATTGTGGTCAGAAGATCGGCCACACTGCTTGTAGTTACCGATAAAGGATTTGGCAAACGCAGTAATATCGCCGATTACCGGATTACCAAACGTGGCGGCAAGGGTATTATTACTGTAAAAACCGGTGAGAAAAATGGCAAACTGATCGCGATGCTTGAAGCTCAGGATAATGATGAGCTTGTTATCATCACTGTTAAAGGTATGGTCATCAGGCAGGGAGTGAAGGATATCCGCACAATGGGAAGAAACACCCAGGGTGTAAGGGTTATCAGGCTCAATGATGGCGACAGTATTGCCGATATTGCTAAAATTATTATTGAAGATGAAAATCTTAATGGTAATGGAAACGGAAAACCGGAAAATCAGGATGAAAGTGACGAATCTGAATTGTTCTGATTTTATGAATTATAAAACTGTTAGCTTAATGGAATAAAAAGATATGAGTACATCTAATAATCATGGATTTGAATCCAAATGTGTGCATGCCGGAATTAAAGAATATGAATTCGGTCCGGTAGTGCCCCCTATTTACCAGACTTCAACTTTTAAGTTCGAATCAACCGAACATGGCGCTTCTCTTTTTAGCGGAGAAAAAACAGGATACATTTATACCAGAATGAAAAATCCGACTATAGAAGCGATGGAAGACGCTGTCGCCGAACTTGAAGCAGGCCATAAAGCGCTTGGCTGCGCCAGTGGTATGGCCGCGATCAACACCGCCCTGACCACTTTGCTTAACGCGGGCGATCATATGATCTGTTCAAAAGCGGTATATGGTCCCACAGCGACTCTGGTTGCCACTGTTTTTTCAAAATTCGATATCGAAACCACCTTTGTTCATACTTCCGATATCGAAGAAGTGAAGTCAGCAATTAAAGAAAATACAAAAGTTATCTATGTGGAAACTCCCGGAAATCCAACTCTTGAGATTTCCGATATCACTCTGCTGGCCGAAACAGCTTCCAAAAATAATCTGAAACTGGTCGTCGACAATACCTTTATGAGTCCCGCTCTTCAGCAGCCGCTCAAACTCGGCGCCGATGTAGTTGTGCACAGTATGACAAAATTCCTTAACGGCCACGCTGATGTGGTTGGAGGAATTATTGTCGTTAAAGATGAAGAAACCTACCTCGGCATGAGGAAAATATTAAACCAGTTGGGCGGCGTAATTGATCCATTCAATGCGTTTCTCGTTCACAGGGGACTAAAAACTCTGGCAATCAGAATGGAAACCCACTGCCGTAACGCTCAGATAATTGCCGAGTTTCTTGAAAATCATCCGGCGATTAAATGGGTTAAATATCCCGGTCTGAAATCGCATCCGCAATATGAAACCGGACAAAAATTGCATAGCGGCCCCGGCGGAATGATATCATTTGAACTCGCGGGCGGATTTGAAGCCGGTAAAATAGTAATGAATTCGGTTAAAATGTGTCAGCTCGCTGTTAGTCTTGGCGGTGTTGAAACACTTATTCAGCATCCGGCCAGTATGACCCACCTTACCATGGGAAAAGAAAGCCGCGAATCGGCTGGAATTACCGACGGCCTTGTGCGCCTTTCTGTTGGTATTGAAAATGTCCGCGATTTGATTGAAGATATCGAACAGGCCCTGGACAAAGTTACAAATGAAAAAGCAGTTGATCCGCAAATGAATTGATCACATCAGGTCCGGCTTTATTGTGAAAAGCCGGACCTGCCTTTAGCAGGAGGTAGGAATATGAGACGTTTTTTATACTTTTCGGTATCTTTTTTCTTTTTCTGTTCATCCCTTTTCTCACAAATCACTTACCCCCTGAACTATAGAGATGCAATTTCCGAAGGGTCGAGAACAGAAAAGGGTGTTGCCGGCGAAAATTACTGGATTAACAAAGCCGGCTATTCAATCACCGCCGACTTTAATCCCTCAACCCGTATCCTCTCAGGCAAAGCCGATATCACCTACTTCAATAACAGCCCCGATTCACTTCATGAAATTGTTCTTAAGGTTTATCATGACTTTTACCGCGAAGGCAATGCACGCGATTTTGAGATAAATCCCGACGCCGTAAATGAAGGAGTTAAGATAAAAACCATCGGGTTGGATGATAAGCTGTTTTCACCCGAAGAATATGATTCACTGGTAAGCCGGTCAGGAACAATCAGAACTATAAAGTTAAAAGAGGCTCTGCTGCCGGAAAGCCGGATCAATATTTTTATCGAATGGGAATATGAAGTCTCTGTTCTGGCCCCTGTCCGTAATGGCGCTTATAGCGATTTTGATTTTTTTATTGGTTACTGGTATCCCCAGGTAGCCGTATATGATGATATTGATGGCTGGGACAAACTGAATTACACCGGCATAACAGAAACATACAACGACTTTAATGATTACCAGGTGCAAATTTCGGTTCCGGATGATTTTATTATCTGGGCAACCGGATCGCTGCAAAATCCGGAGGAATTGCTTCAGGAAAAATACCTGCGAAGATATAAAAACTCATTAACCTCCGATGATCTGGTAAAAATAATTTCGGAAGAAGACACAGGGAAAGAAATAACACTTAAAAACGGGAAAAACATCTGGAAATTTTCCGCTAAGGCTGTGCCCGATTTCGCGTTCGCCTTATCAAACCGTTATTACTGGGATCAAAAAAGTGTGGTAGTTGATGATAAAGGAAGAAGGGTTGTTGTTTCGGCAGCTTATAATCCGGATTCGGAAGATTTTTATCATGTCGCCGATATCGCCGCGAAATCGGTAAAATATTTTTCAGATGAAATGCCCGGCATTCCTTTCCCCTGGCCCGAAGTAACAGTTTTTAACGGCAGAGGAGGTATGGAATACCCTATGATGGTAAATGATGGTTCTTCCTCAAGGATGTCCGGCACTGTTTATGTCACCTCTCATGAAATCGCCCACACCTATTTCCCCTTTTATACAGGCACAAATGAAAGAAAATTTGCCTGGATGGATGAAGGATGGGCAGTCTTTCTTCCATATGGTATTCAGGCAGAGCTCGCTGAAGGTTTCGACCCTGTGGAAAGAAACGCGGGTATTTATAACACCTGGGCCGCTACTGAGTTTGATGTGCCCCCGATGGTCCTTTCCTGGTTTCTTAGAAGCAGAGCCTATAGAAATCCTTCCTATAACAGGTCGGCATCCGCTTACCAGGTTTTGGAAAATATTCTCGGCCCCGAAAAATTCCTCGAATGCCTGCGCGGATATATCCGTGAATGGAGGGGAAAACATCCGCAGCCATACGATTTCTTCAACTATTTCAGCTCACATTCAGGAAAGGAGCTCTCATGGTTCTGGGAACCCTGGTTTTTTGAATTCAAGTATCCCGACCTCTCGCTGAAACTGATAGAAAATAATGGGGAAAAAACTGTTGAAGTAGTAAATGAAGGAGGGCTGCCGCTCCCGGTGGTTCTGAAAATATTTTATGATGACAAAAATGAAGTTGTTAAAAAAGATGCGTCTGTCTGGAATAACAGTAAGAAACTTACCTTCGAATTAGAAAAAGGCGCGGTCATTCAGAAAATTATTCTCGATAATCCACATTTTCCCGATTATAGCGATCAAAATAACTCAATTTATTTTGACAAATCCGAAAAGAAAAACTAAACATTTTAGTCTTTTTTGCGATAATTTAAAATTCGGAGATGACTCTAAAAACGCCATTTTTTGAATTAAATAAAAAAATAATCATATATTTCAGTGGTTTCTTATTTATTTTGATAAAAAATGGAATAATCCGGAACAGCTTATGGAAGAACTAGCAAAATACAAACAGATATTCGACCATTCTCTCGATGTAATGATTGTTACAGATGGTGAAAAAGGTGAAATAATTGATGTAAATCAGGCTTGTTACGACATCCTCGGATACCAGCCAGACGACCTCATTGGCAAACACTATTCCTATTTATTCCCTGGTAAAGATGATTTCCTTATAAATGACTTGCAAATGTACGGGGATGTTGTTTCATTCAGGAATATTCAGAAAGCTGATGGAAAACTTTGCCCGATGGACCTTACAATCAATGTGCTCGAATATGGCACTGCCAAAGTGGTTCTTACAACCCTCAGGGATGTGACAGAAAGAATTGAAGCCGAGCAGAAAATCAGAAAGTATGCCGAGGAGTTGAGAAATCTTATTATTACAAAGGACAAATTTTTCTCCATAATATCTCACGATCTAAAAAATCTGTTTAGCGCTCTGCTTAGCTTTGCCGACATCCTTATTACTGAATTTGATGAAATGGATGACGGCGAAAAGACATTTATGGTAACCGAGATCGGTAAAGTTTCAAAAGATTCTTATCAGCTTCTCGATAATCTGCTTCAATGGGCCCGCGCGCAAACCGGAAATCTGGAGTATTCCCCCGAAGAAGTAAATTTCTGTGAGCTGGTCGATGAAAATATTTCGATTTTTCAGACGATTGCCACTAACAAAAAGATTGAACTGATCTCCTTCTGTGATTCAACAAGAAAGGTATATTGTGATATTAACCTGGTAAAAACCGTTCTCAGGAATCTTATTTCAAACGCTATTAAATTTTCACACCGGGGAGGAAAAGTTACGGTTGCGACTGAAGATAAGAACGGGAATCTGATTGTCAGGATTAATGATAACGGTATCGGGATGGACCAAAAAACCATGAATAACCTTTTCCAGGCAGGAAGACACCTTACAAAACCGGGCACCGAAAAAGAGCCTGGCAACGGACTTGGTCTGATTCTTGTCAAAGAGTTTGTGGAAAAAAATGGCGGTGAAATCTGGGTCGACAGCAATCCCGGTGAAGGATCAACTTTTTCATTCAGTATTCCCTCAGATAAAAGTGAATAATGTATTTTTGTAAATATCATACTGCCCTGATACTGCTGATCAGCTTTTTTTTAGCCGTGGAGGGCATATACAGTCAATCACATTATCTTAAAAGCTTTACCAATGATGAGGGTCTTCCACAATCGCAGGTTTATGATATATTTCAGGACGGTAAAGGTTATATCTGGGTTTGCACCGGCAGTGGACTGGGTAAATTTGACGGGAAAAAATTTGTTAATTTTCATATGGCCGACGGACTGACAAATAATTCTGTGTTTTGTGGTGTGGAAGATACAAGCGGTCAGATTTGGATAGGCACAGATAACGGCCTGAATATCATCCGAAATGATAAAATTTTTCCGGTCGACAGTTCAACCGGCACCAGAAATGTTATTTATAATGACGCCGCGGCCGACTCATCCGGAAATCTCTGGTTTGCCACAAACCGGGGCGCGGTTAAATACGATGGAAATCAGTACCACTTTTATGGCCGAAAGTTCAACCTTCTTTATGTTGTGATAGATGAGCAGAACAATGCCTGGTTTATATCTCAAACAGAAAAATTGCTCTTTTTCAGAAACGGGAAATTATATGATTCTTCGGAAATCAACCCGGACCTGGCAAAATATAACTTTATTTCCCTCGGCAAAGGAGAAAACTCTCTCTGGGCAGGCACATATGAAGGGATTGTGGAATTCAGCAGCGGTTCACTTACTATACGTAAAGATTTCCTTTCATTAAGTTACTCCATAATTGTTGAAATAATGCAGGACAGACAGGGGAAATTATGGCTGGGCTGCTCCAACGGCGATATATTAACCTGGGAAAATGACAAATTTGAAATGTTTACCAGTGGAAAAGGGCAGGGATTTGTATATATTTTTTCACTCTTTGAAGACCGGGAATCTAATATCTGGTTTGGAACCGACGGAAGCGGCCTGATAAAATATAACAGAAGCCCTTTCGTATCTTACTGGGCCGACAGGCATGTAGGATTCAGGAGTGTATGGAGTATTTTGGAACTGGATGACGGCACTTTTGTTATTGGCACTGAAAGTTCCGGACTTCTACAGCTTATAAATGGAACATATCGCACATATCCCGGTACTGAAAGTATTAAGGAATATAACATTCTCGCTGTCCGGCGAGATTTGGCAAATAACATTTGGCTCGCTACTTACGACGGATTTTTCAGACTGAGCGGAAATACATTAAAAAAGATTTCCCTCGGAAATGAGTTTGATAAAAAGATTGTATCCGGTCTGTTTGTTGATTCCGCAAATAATATCTGGATCCTTTTCCTCGATTCCGGGGTGGGCAAATATTCCCCTGACGCGAAATTTAAATTTTTTGATAATACCGAAGGAATTGATATTTTCCAGGTCAATTCTATCCACGAGGATCCCTGGGGAAGAATAATAGCCGGTACAAGAAGCGGACTTGCCCTTTTTGAGGATGATCAATTCATAAAATTACCTGGTAACAGTGATATAAAAAATAACATTATCCTTTCACTATCATCCGGACCTGACGGACGTCTGTGGGTTGGCACCTCGGGTGAAGGAGTTTATTCGGCAAGATTATCTGATATCGGACAGGTGGAATATTTTGACCACCTTACAAAAAAAGATGGTCTTAGTGATGACGAAATTCTTTCACTTACATTCGACAATTCCGGCTCACTCTGGTGCGGAACCAACAGAGGTGTTAACCAGATTAGCATCAACCGGGATAAAGAAACAACAGCGGCTTTCAGCATTCGCCAATATTCACGGCTCGACGGTTTCAGTGGTATTGAATGTAATCACAATGCCGTTTTTGCCGATTCTAAAAATTCTATCTGGTTCGGAACTATCCGCGGCGCGATCAGGTATGTTCCGGGACTCGAAGTGCCAAATAACAATCCCCCTCTTATATATATCGATAACATTAGAATTTTTTCAGAAAATGAAGATCTTTCAAGATATATAACAGATCACCCCGGAAATGAACTGAACGGCGCCTCCGGAATATTTCCCTATAATAAAAATCATCTGACGTTCGATTTTACCGGTATCAGTCTCAGGGTTCCTGAAAAAACCTTATATAGTGTATACCTTGAAGGCTTTGATAACGGATGGTCGCCATATAGCTCCCCCGCCTCGGTAACATATTCCAATCTGCCCCCGGGAGAATATATACTTAACGTAATCGCCGTTAACAGCGCCGGAATACAAAGTGAAAATCCCGCAAAATTTCACTTCACTATCACCCCCCCTTTCTGGAATTCTTCATGGTTTCTTATCCTGATGACCATGTTTACTATCATCATAATTTACGGAATATACTTCCTCAGGGTAAATTCTCTTAAAAACAGGGAAAAGGCGCTTAAAACCATGGTAAGCAGCAGAACAAAAAAACTTGAGGAACTTGTTGCCGGTAAGGATAAAATGTTATCGATTATTTCGCATGATCTTAAAAGCCCCTTTAATGCCCTGCTTGGTTCTTCAAAACTTCTTCTTGATGAATTTGACTCACTCGATGAAAAAGAAAGAAAAACACTGGTTTCAAATATTCATTTTTCTCTGAAAAATTTATTCGGACTTACTGAAAATCTTCTTGAATGGTCCCGCCTCAACCTGGGAAGAATTGATTGTAATCCGGTTGTATTTGACGTTGCCGAAATTGTAATGAAAGCCCACTCTCTTTCAGTGGATATGGCTAATAAAAAGAATATTAAAATTGAAAATAAAGTCGCGGTAAAATCATTTGTATATGCCGATCCGCAGATGCTTACTTCGGTGATTCATAACCTGCTTACAAATGCCATTAAATTTACCCATAACGATGGAACAGTAACTATCGCCTCCGAAAAGACAAAAGAGAAGATGATTTGTATTTCAGTCAGGGACACAGGAGTTGGTATGACCGACCAGCAAATCAGAAGACTTTTCGACCTGAAAAATAAAACCGTATCGGAAACCGGAACAGACCAGGAAAAGGGCACAGGACTGGGACTCATAATTGCCAAAGAATTTATTGCCAAAAACAACGGCACAATTAAAGTTGAAAGTGAGCAGGGCAAAGGAAGCAGCTTTGTTTTTTGTATACCGCAGGAGGAGCCGGAATCAGCTTAATTGTCCCGGCCGCTTCTTTTATTAAGTTCTTCAATCTCTTTTACCGATCTTGGATGCCCCAGGCTGTTTCGCTTGTTGTGATATCTTATTATCTGCTCATTTGTCGTACTGCTTTCCCAGTAGTTTAACATTTTTCCCGCAAGCAGAACTGAAAGAAAAATGACAACTATTCCAAATGAAACGATATAAGGATTGATTTTCTTTCCTGAACGTATCGATTTCACGTTGAGTGTTTCCTTTACCGGACACGCGGCTACGCAACTCATACAGGAAGTGCATTCATCCGATACTACATACTTTTGTTTGTGTACTTTTATCGATGAAGGGCAAACTTTTGTACACATCCGACAGTCTGTGCAGCTTGTTTCATTTCTCCCGATTTTGTTCGGGCTGAAGAAAGAAATTATGCCAAGCAGCGCTCCATAAGGGCAAAAGTACCTGCACCAGAAATTCTGAAATATTACACCGGCAAATAGAAGCGCGAAGAGAACAATCAGGGTGGTTTTTGTCGGTTCGGCAAAGAAATAATACATTTTAATATCCGCTATCAGGTTATAAGGACTATCCATGAAAACCTTCAGAGCGGCTTCAGACATGGAAATAAATATAGCGTATACAAAAAATGCCAGAAGAATATATTTCACACTTCGGAGAGGATAATCCAGAAAACGAGGCATTTTTAATTTCAGCTTCAATTTTTCCCGGAATATCTTACGCCCAAATTCGCCTGTCATTTCGGAAATAAACCCGACGGGGCATATCCAGCCGCAAAAAGATTTGCTGAAAATAAATGAAATGAGTATAACCGCGAAAAGTATAACTAATCCTGCCGGATGTGCTTCATGCAAATCACCGGTCAAAAAAAAGTATCTCAGGCTCATTAAAGCGCTTATTGGCAGATATGCCTCCGCTCCTCCCGGCTTTGGCCAAATATTTTCCGGATTCCCTGCCCCTATGCTCCCTATAAAAAGCCAAAACTCCGCAGCCGCCCAGATTGATAACAAAACAAAGAATAGCTGGCTGGAAAATCGAATCCGGGGAATAAATTTTCTATCTTTCCTCAATTTTGGCGCCTTTCTTTAGTAAACATTGCAAATGATGCTCATCGTTATAATCAGAATTTTTTTTCTGTTTTTAATATAGGCCCGTCGGAATCAAAATGCAAGTATTTTGTTTGTCAGGGCATGACTTTTTACCAGACACATTTGCCTTATAATCTTTTATTAACCTGCCAAACCTGTTTTTATAAACCAGGCTAAAGTTCAATATCACATGTTGAAAATCAGACGTGGACAGCCTTTCCGGAGTGACTTAGGCTCTTATCACCACACTAACGCCAACATGTTGAGGATAATCCGGGGAGCAAAATTTGTCAAAAAGCCCGCTAACAATATGTTGCCGATAATTAAGCCGCGATTCTAAATCCATAAAATCGCCGAGCAAGAATAAAACTATTTAAATATCCCAGGTTGGAAAAACAACTCACCCCCCGGCCCCCTCTCTTGAAAAAAGAGGGGGTGTCTTAAAGTCCCTCTCTTCCCAAGAGAGGGATTTAGGGTGAGTTTGTTACATGTCTCGAAATATTTTAAAAATTTAACTATTTTTTGCAGAATTTGATTACTTACGAAATAAATCTCTTCCCCGATAGGGCTTTTTCCTCAAGCTCGCTTGGGGAAAATTTAGGCTCTTATCACCACACTAACGCCAACATGTGGAGGATAATCCGGGGAGCATAATTTGTCAAAAAACCCGCCAATAACATGTTGCCGATAATTAAGCCGCGATTCTAAATGAATAAGCCGGTGGAGTCAGAAAAAGTCAAGTTATCGATCAGCTCAAGAATAGTCCTCCCCCGTTTTGCCAGGGAAATCTTCCCCTTTAAGGTGTTTTCCTCAAGCTCTGCCTTGGGAAAATTTAATTTCCTTAGCGGTCGGGACCGGCAGGCAATCTGTTTTTATCAAAAATCATTCGCGAATTTTGTTCTCCGGATTATCCTTAACATATTGACATTTGTGTGGCGATAAGAGTCTGGTCCCCAATTGCCTCCGGCGCTGCCGGTTTTGAATTCACCAAAATATTATTTGCTTTTTATAAAGTAATCATTTAGTTTTATATCAGAATTTTTTGTCTGTTTATGGAAAACGATAATGAAAAGAAAAATAATAAAAATAGATGAATCACTATGCAGCGGATGCGGAAACTGCGTTCCTGCCTGTCATGAAGGAGCATTGCAGATAATTGATGGTAAAGCGCGACTTATAAGCGATCTGTTCTGCGACGGACTTGGAGCATGCATCGGTAAATGCCCTGAAGGAGCAATGGAAATTATTGAACGTGAGGCTGAACCTTATGATGAATACAAGGTAATGGATTATATCGCGCGGGGAGGATCCAATGTTATCAAAGCCCATCTGCGGCATCTTGCCGATCACGGTGAAAGGGAATATTTGTCGCAGGCAATGAAATATCTTAAGAACGAAATATTGATATTCCCGAAATTCGCGCCGCAGTCGGCAAGCGCAATGGATGCCCCGGTTCAGGGTCAAAAGAAATTCCTGTTTCAACTGTTGAGGCCGGGGAAAAAGATAATTTTCGTCCCTCAATGCTCACTCACTGGCCTGTTCAGCTTCATCTGATTTCACCCGGCGTTTCTTTTTTCCGGAATTCTGATTTACTGGTTGCCGCCGACTGTACCGCCTTCGCGTGCGCCTCTTTCCATGAAAAGCTGCTGGCAGGCAGAAAGGTTGTTGTCGCATGCCCGAAACTGGATACAAACCAGCAAAGTTACCTCGATAAGCTAATAACTCTTTTTTCAAATTCCGGAATACGTTCAGTAACAATAGCCATTATGGAAGTGCCCTGCTGCGGAGCTCTTTTTCAACTGGTCAGACAGGCAATTGATATTTCTGGCGCCTTAATACCTTTGAAAGTGATAATTATAGGAGCCGACGGGAATATCAAAAAAGAAATTGATGTGCCTGTGAGTGAAGAAGCGGATGTGCCGGAATAAAATTTTGACAGACAAAAAACAGAATATATTTCGATGGGTGTTATGAAATATTAACTATTTTTTTAATTGTTTTTTCCTTTAGCATTTCAAGGGTTTCTTCACTGAGCATCTTAAGCGCGTCATCTCTCAGTTTGCCCCATTTATCATGCACGGGACATGGTTCCGAATCGGAGCAGCCGGGAAACCCCAGGACACATTTATGAAATACTTCCAGACCGTCGATAGCCTCCACAATGTCAATCAATTTGATATTGGATGGACTTTTTGCCAGGTAAAATCCTCCGCTCTTTCCTTTTTTTGAACCGACTATACCGCTATCGGTCAAAATCTGAAGCATTTTTGCCACAAATTCTTTTGGTATTTTCAGTTCCCCCGAAATCTCCGAGGCGTTGTAAATTCGTTTTTGTTTTTTTATGGAGAGGAATAAAACAGCCTGTAATGCAATTTCACATTTCTTTGAAAATATTACTGTCATTTTTCTTTTGTCCCGGCTTAATATCAGTTAATCCTTTCATAACGCATATATATTCAAAAAAGGCTCCCCCTTCAAGGGGAGCCTTATAAAATTTAATCTTCTTTTTTGGCTCTCATTGAATCCCAGATTACATAACTGCAAAGCAGCGCGAACATAATAAAACCGATAATTTCGGCTGAATGGGATTCAAACCATTCATTGTTAACCCAGTTGAAATCAAAATACCTCAGCAATGCGCTGATAACACCCATCAAAGCGCCGCCGGCGATAAAACCTGACGCGATAAGAGTTCCTCTTTCTCTTCTTGCTTTGTTAAGTCCTTCATCCTTGCTCCTGGTCGAAACATACCATGATATCAAACCGCCGATAAGGATAGGGGTATTAAGTTCGAGGGGTATATACATTCCAAGCGCGAAAGCGAGCGCCGGGACACCGATCATAGTCAGAATAAGCGCCATTATTCCGCCGGCTATATACATCAACCAGGGAGCGGGCTGATTAGACATCAGAGGCTTGATAACAGCGGCCATCGCGTTTGCCTGGGGAGCAACCAGCGCTCCTTCACCGACAAATCCGTATGTGTCATTAAGCACCAGAATAACTCCGGCTACTGTCGCCGCCGATAGAGCTGTACCGACGAACTTCCACCCTTCCTGCTTGTAAGGGCTCGATCCCAGCCAGTATCCTATTTTAAGGTCGGTTATAAACGCGCCGGCAACCGAAAGGGCTGTACAGACAACACCGCCGATAATCAGGGCTGAAACCATTCCCGCGGGACCTGAAAGTCCGACCGCGACAAGAACTATTGATGAAAGAATAAGGGTCATAAGGGTCATACCCGATACCGGGTTCGTGCCTACAATGGCGATAGCGTTTGCCGCGACTGTTGTAAAGAGAAATGAAATTACCATTACAATCAGAAGTCCTACTATCGCGTGCATCAGGTTGTTAACAACACCGAGATAGAAGAAAATAAATATCGCGATCGCTACAACTACAACTCCTATCGCGATGATGCTCATTGACAGATCGCGGTGAGTGCGTATTTTATCATTTGCAGCCCCCTTGGAGCCAAAAATTTCTTTCACACCAAGTGAAACAGCAGATTTGATAATTCCTGAAGATTTGATAATTCCTATCAGTCCGGCCATCGCGATTCCGCCGATGCCTATATGGCGGACATACTGCCCGAATATCTGCTCAGCCGACATGTTTCTTACAAGAATATCAACTCCGGCTCCAAAAGGTTCATTTATGTGATTGCCGAGAAAGGAGAAAATAGGGATGATAACAAACCATGCGACAAAAGATCCCGCGGCAATGATAGCGGCATATTTCAAACCTATAATGAATCCCAGACCGGTAACCGCGGCGCCGATATTAATTTTCATTACCATTTTATATTTTTCAGCCAGTGTGTTCCCTATCTCAACAACACGGGTGGTAAATACTTCACTCCACCATCCGAAAGTGGAAATTATAAAGTCATAAACACCACCGATAAGTCCGCTGATAACAAGCACTTTAGCCTGGTCGCCACCTTTTTCACCGGTAACGAGCACTTCCGTGGTAGCTGTTGCTTCAGGAAAGGGAAATTTGCCATGCATTTCGGCAACAAAATATTTCCTGAAAGGAATAAGGAACAATATTCCCAGGAAACCGCCGAGAAGAGAAGCCATAAATACCTGGTAAAAAGCGGCTTCAAGATTAAGAATGTAAAGCGCGGGGATTGTGAATATAGCTCCCGCTACAACCGATCCCGAAGTGGAACCGATAGACTGGATAATTACATTTTCACCTAAAGCTTTATTTCTTTTTGTAATTGCCGACAGACCTACCGCGATAATCGCGATAGGGATCGCGGCCTCAAATACCTGTCCGATTTTCAGACCAAGATAAGCTGCCGCTGCCGAGAACAATACCGCCATTATCAATCCCCAGAGGACCGACCTGAAGTTAACTTCGGGAGGCGCCGGTGAAGGGGACATAACCGGAACATATTCCTCACCCGGCTTAAGCTCAGTATACGCATTGGGCGGTAATCCGCCTGATGTTTTTACTTCATGTTCACTCATAAATTTACTCCGTTAAAAGTTTAGTAAGACCTGCAGTTTTGCAATTGGATCATTCTTTTCATGTGATTGTATTTCTATCTCGCCATAAAGAATGGCGTCTGCCGGAACATAATTTCCCGGGCTGGTTACGTTACACTCCAGTGTTACCGGAATGCTCGGATATAGTCTGGCAACTCTCTGTCCGTTGGCTGAAATACCAAAATTAACAGGGTTGTCAAACGTGGTTTTTTCAACAATATTTATTTTAATGTCACCGGCTTCGATAGCAAATCCGGGTCTGATAACAAGTTTTAATTTTGTACTGTCGGCATTAAACCTGTTTCTAATGGAGACATCCCCTTTGCGGTATCCCAGCGCGCCGTTCTCTACGGTTACGCCATCTTCATCATAAATCATCACGGCAAAGTCGGTCACTTTATTAAAGTCCTCTTTACTGACCGAAATATCAAAAGATTTTTCCGCTTCACCACTTCTCAGAACAAAGGGCAGCTCATAATAATCTTTGCCTTCAAGTTTTACAAGATGTTTTTTCTGATACCCCTGAACAGCTCCGCTGAATGAACATCTGTCCCGACCGGCAAAATTATTAATAATTTCGAGTGTGTTATCATCTGTGGTAAGTTTATTATCACCGGCAGTTTCAACTCCGAAAAATTCAACCGATAATTTATAATCGCTGGTATCTTTTGCCATAAAGAAACCATTTACTACCAGCTCATAAATACCAGGTTCGGGATTATAGAAAGTTTTCACATATTCGGTTTCATCTGTTTCACCACTTATCGGGCGCGCTACAAACATTTCCCTGCCGTCGGGATCATGCAGATTAAAATTACTGTAAATATATTTTCCTTCAATCGATGAAAGTTTTATTTTCATAGCCCCCGCCCCTGCCGGGATATCGAGAAAATAACGATCGAACATCAGGGGAGCAAGCCTGCCTTCCCATTTTTGTCGGTAATTATTTGAAGCGTCAAAATGATGCGGTATCGCGACTGTGGCCCATAATTCAAATTCGGGGAAAGCCGATTTATCATTTCTGTAAGCTTTAATTCTTCCGTTATATAATCCCGGTTCTTTCATCTTGTCAACATCAAATTTAACACTGACATTAGCGCTCTGATCATTTCTGATATATGTAGTTTTCTGGATCGGTTTTAGCCAGTCTGCTTCCGATTCAAGTCTGTAGATCCTGTAAAATTTATCCTTGTTTATGAAATTATCTCTGTCGATAATGAAAGTGAATGATTCATTCCCTGTCAGGAATGATCCGTCTCTCAGGTAGAGATTTGATGATCTGCCCGAAGGCATATTTGGTGAAGTAGCTGTGGTTTTATAAGTTTCAAATTTGTCAATTTCACCAGCTTTAATATATTTTTTTATCAGTTGATAGGCGTTTTCAACATTTATATATCCTCCTCCCTGGTCCGCGGGATCATAACCGGGCATTTCAACGGCGCTTTCGCGGACAGCATTATATAAAAGAAGAGAAGGTATTTTTACATCCGGAAATTCTTTTTTCATCGCCCCTGTAAGAAGAGCCATTACACCTGCCGTATATGGTGAAGCCATGCTCGTGCCCCAGAAACGGTCCCTGTTTCCCCAGTTTGGAACTGTTGAGGTACAGGCGCCCGGAGAAACAACATCGGGCTTGGCAACTTCGGCCCCTCTCGAACTGAAATATAATATTCTGTCCGATTGAAGCGGAGATCCGTAAAGGTCCTGAGCTACCTCTTTGGTAAGAACAGCCCCGCTGGAAAACACCTTTCTGCTGGTCGACGGCAAACCAACTGTTGATATCCCCGGTCCTTCGTTTCCATTTGAAAGACAGAGGTAGAGATATGGATTTTCATCGACAAGATCGTTGATATATTTTTCCATTTCGGAATGTTCTTCAATTTCCGACCCGATGCCGAAACTCATATTTACGACACAAGGTTTTTCTGTCGCGCGCGAGACACTATCGGCAAAAATAAAACATTGTTTCATGCTTCCTGTAACTGTGGCTCCGCCTGAGTAATTATTATTCCCGAGTTTACAGCTTATAACCTGGGCGCCGGGAGCTACTCCGTTAAATTCAACTCCCCCTATCTTTGATCCCGCGGCTATGCCGGCGCAATGTGAGCCATGCCCGCCATCATCAAAATGGAAATTCACAACCATTCTTTCCGGAAAAATATTCAGCCCCATATGAAGCTGATCCAGCCCCGATTCATTTTTGATCGAGAACATATCCTGCTTTACGTGATAATCTCTTAAGGGAGATTCATCTGACAAGTCACCATCCGAATCTGTATCAAGAAATACAACCCAGTATTCCTCTCCATTATCCGACACCTTAAAAGTCACAAAGAAAAAGTCATCATTTTTTTTCAGATTTCCATTCATATCATCGATGCCCGAACCGGAATTCAGCCAGAGTTTTTCATTAATGGCGCCAATAAAATATTCATCATCGGCCCCTTTAAGTGAGAGATTATCAGCTCCCTTAACTTTGTAGCCCATATCCTCGTTCATAAAATAATATATATCATCTTCCTCTTCGATATCGGCCTCATAAAATTTGATATCACCCTGACCTGTAAAATCTCTGACATCTATTACCTTTACTTCACCGGTCGATGTCCGGGTCATGCCGGGAACCCCTATATCAACGCCGGTGTCAAATATAAATACTATTGTTCCCCGTCCGTCATATTCCGGATGTTCCGCTATAAAATTCTCTACTCCGGTAGAATTTAATGACAAAAACCTTTGTGTGGTTTCACTCGCTTGCAAAACCAGGAATGCTGTCAAAAAGATAAAAACCAATTTTATTTTCATAATGAGTCCCTGCTGATTATTGTTGTATCTGCCTGATGAATTGTTTCTTTATTTTTAATCTTGCTGTAATCGAGTTCCGAGCCCATAAGACTGTGGGGTATCAGGTAAACTATAAGCATAAGCGCTGAGGCGAAAAGAGCCCATCTTTCAGGTTTGGCTGATCTTTTATACATAAACCACGCTGCGAGCCAGCCAATCATCGCTATTAAAGTTTTATTGTCTGTCAGATCGTGACCATAAGGAAAACCGGTCCAGAATTCTCCAAAAGCATATTTCTGCATCACCGGCCCGAGAATAAATCCTCCGGCCGCGAGAAAAATTATTGTCCATAATGTAAGTTTTCTTACCTTAGGCTCTTTTTTGAAAAACTCCAGTCCTGTACGGTTCGCGAGCACCATAGCTGAAAAAATAATTAAAATATGCGCTATCAGCACCGAGATGGGAACAGCTCCTTTAAACCTTATCACCACATTTTCTTCCGGTGGCAACCTGTAAAGATTCTGACCTGAATTCAACTCAATGTAATATTCAAGTTTGCCCGCCGGCGGCTGATGCGGTAAAAATGTCCTGAGAGTATCACCACTCCTTTTCATGGTAACAGTTTGCCAGGGCAGGTCCGATTTATAATATTTCCAGCGCATCTCACCTGTTGTACTGTCAGGTATGATAACAGATACTTCCTGGTCCCCTTCCCCGCCATGTGTCCTGTAAAATTTCCAGTTGATAGTCTGGTTTTCTGCTGTAATTTCTCCAGAGACTGGATATGTCGGTCCGGTCCTTCTTTGGTAATAAGCAGTGACAATTGTTATTAGTATGGCCAGTATCCAGAATACAATATTTTTTATCATCGGATAGTGAAAATGCCTGCGATATTTGTAATTAAAATAAGATATAATAATAAGATTTTCCGGTAACAATTTCAAAACAAAAGTAGATTTGCTTTTGGGGGGCGAAAAACCAACAAAACATCGGAAGTTTTTTACATCTATAGACCAGGTATTCCATTTTTGTTTTGATAATTTGAAGAATAATTTTAAATTGGTCACTAAGGAATTAAAGATTTTTGACATCATTTCATGGTACGAGGATATGGCCGAAGGAGCAAAAAATAAACCGAGATTACTTGTTGTAGAGGATGATTACGAAAACCAGAAATTTCTTCAGATATTCCTTAAAAGAAAATTTGATCTGGAAATTTGTGACTCTTCAGAGACTTTTTATGAAAAGCTGAATAATTCCAGTTTTGATATTATCCTTATGGACATTTCCCTGCGTGGTAAAAAAGATGGACTTCAGCTCACAAAGGAAATCCGCGAAATGGATGAATATAAAAATCTTCCAGTTGTCGGGCTTTCAGCGCATGCTTTCCAGCGGGATAAAGACAACGCCTATAACGCGGGTGTTGATGTCTTTCTGACCAAACCGGTACAGAATGATGTTCTGATGGAAACACTGGTAAAAACCCTCGAACAAAAATCGGGCATTAAAATTAACTAATCCTTTTATTCCGGCTTTAGTTGTAACAATCAGTGTGAAATCATCGTCTAACCAGAAGATGATATTTTTTATAAACTGGGAGATACAACTATGTCCGGGAAATTCTTAAATTTATTTTGCGCTCTTCTGTTACTGCTTTCTGCCTCTCTTTCCGCCCAGGAATATGACGACTGGAATGATGATAATGACAGCTGGGTCGATCTCGATATCTATTTCTGGTATTCCGATTCCCGCCCTTTTATTGAATTAAATTATGGCATAGGTGAACCTAAACACCGCACCTTTAACGGTGATTTTTCAAGAATCGGACTCGGAGAAATCAAATTGGGCTATTCTTCTATCGACACCTATTTTGACGAAGGAATCCTGGAACTGGAAGAAAACTACTTCTTTGTTACACACATGACAAAAGACTTCAACTGGAATGATGATTCACTGGAAACCGGTACAACCTTATGGAGATTCGGATTCGGAAATCGTTATGGTTATGGTTATAAGGCAGCCGATGTTTCTGTTTTTCCATTTATTTCTCACGATTTCACCTGGTCGCAAATAACATTCGAAAATTTTGCCCCGCTCAGCACAAATGACAGGCAGATTGCCCTGAGATATGACGATGCTTTCCGTTTTGGAACAAATGCCTCGGCAGGCTTCAAATTTTTATTTGGCCAATCACTCGCTTTTACCGCTACTTATGAAACATCTGTGATTTTCCCGCGCCATATGTTCTGGTATCACGCGGGCAGCGCGTTTATCGAACACACCGGTCTCGGGTTAATTGATTATTTTGTTGATGAAATAATGGATACATCTCCTGAGGCGGGCCCCGTTATAAACTTCCTCCTGAAAGCCGCCTATTCTTATGGTTTTTATTCCCTCAAAAGAGACAAAATGAACTGGCCTGTTACAACCGAAACCCCGATAACTTATGAGACAGCTCGTCTCGGCGTAAGTTTTACTTTCTAATTTTAGCGCCCCGCCTTTTTCGCGGGGCTTCTTTTATTATTCCTCCTGCCACTGGTATTTTCCGGCCTGCTATTCCCCCCCTCCCTGGTTATACATTTGAATGTCAGTTCGATATAATAATTTCAGAACTCCTTACCTCTCGCAAAATAAAATCGCGGAGTTTTTGGAAAATTTCGGAAGAAATTGTTATACATAAACTTGCAGAGCCAGAAAAGCTTGAATCCCGGGGAAGAATCATACTCGTTCTCGTAATCGCACTTTGTTCTCGTCTTTACCAACCCGATCATCATACTCGTACTTATACTTTTACTCAGATTTTTTGATACAGATACAGATACCTAAACATAATCACGTAATCCTCAAATCCTTTATTCATGGTTCAGACATTTTTTTTCATTGTAATCAGCGAAATCCGCGTAATCAGAAAAATCTGCGGTCATCTTTTTAATTGTTCATTGTTCATTATTAATTGATTCTTTGCTATTTTGAGTAGAATCTAACTCCTTATGGAATATTTTTATTTAACAATATTGTTTTTAGGCTTAAATAATTTGTTCAAAATTTAGAACTCTATTGATCCGGGTTTATCGGGGATGGCTTGAGGTATTTGATTATCCGGGTTGGTTTGTGAATCCTCTGCAAGGATTTTGTTTTATCGTATTGACAATTCTCTATCCCATAGGGACGTTCCGCACTAATTATTGCATCTACAAGGCAAATGAGATAAAAAGAACCTTGTAGAGGTTCCATTCATGCGATAGTCCCCTTGAGGTAGCAAAAATGGGGCGTTATGTAAAATAATCCCTGTAGGGGATTTATAATATTTGCAACAAATTTTCCTTTTCTTCAGTAGACTTTACAAAATATTCAAATATCTCATTCATTTTTAAAAATCTTCACTGCGACAACCTTTCCGGCAAGCAGGATGCGGCAAAGTCATTTGGCTGCCATTTCCCGCTCCAACGTTCTGTTATTCCGGTTAAACATCCCTTCTTTCGTTGTCACGATCGGCGCCTGATTCTGAGTCTCGAAAAGAATCTTATATCTAATTCAGGTGATTTTACTCTGTTTTCCCTCGGAGATAATCAGTAAATTGCCGAACCGGTCTGAAAATTTACGCAGAGTAATTTATGCTTCAATATTTCCTTTCTATCATACGTTTCACCTTTTTTATGTTATCGCTGCTGATAATCACACTTGTGGTTTCAACAAATTTCCGGTTATATTACAGCAGCTATACCGCTGAAAAAACAAAACAGGAAGAATTAAAGAAACAGCTTATCTATATGAAGAATTATATTCGTCGGGGAGGCGATATTAAAATGCAGCAGATTTACCCCGAAGGATATTATTTCACCAATGTTATTTACGGACTTTGCTGGACTTCCTACCTGGAAAGATTTCCCGCCGATACCACCGCCCTCCAGACCGCCTTCACCGAAATATTAAAAGCAATGAAGAAACTTGATTCAGATTACGCGAAAGACCGTTTTGTAAAAAACACGCAACCTCCATACGGAATATTTTATTCCGGATGGAAGCTTTATTTTCAGACAGAAATACTGGCTGTTTCAAAAAATTTGAATATCCGGCCCGGACAGGAAAAATCATTTACGGAAGCGGCGAAAGAACTACAGGCAACTCTTGACACAATAAAAATTCTTCCCTCCACATATCCCGGTTTATGCTGGCCGGCAGATGTTTTCCCCGCCCTAAAAGCGCTAAAATATTATGGCGATAACTATGACAGCTCCGCCCTTCTTACCGTTACAAATATGCTGAACAAATTAAAAAAGAGCTGTATTACTAAAAGTGGTTTATTCCCTCACCAGATCGAATGTGTGAGCGGCCTGCCCCTTTCAACCGCGCGGGGTTCCTCAACCGCGATGATTCTCCGCTTCCTGAAAGAGATAGACGCGGGGCTGGCTGCTGAATTGTATGAAAAATTCAAAGAGGATTTTACAACCGAATTATTCGGGCTGCCATTCATCAGGGAATATCCCGTGAATGTATCGGGAAAGGGAGACGCGGATTCAGGACCTCTCTTTCTTGGAGCCGGAGGAGCCGCCACTATAATGGGTCCGGGAATTATGAAAATGTATGGCGATTCATCCTCTGCCTTACAGTTGGAAAATGTTATCGAAGCTATCGGGTTTCCCATTGTGACAAAACATGAAAAGTCCTATCTTCTTGGCAGTGTGCCAATGATGGACCTCTTTTTCTTGTGGTCCAAACTCGCTCCCGAAAGCAAACTGCTCAATAATACCGACAACTCTGGCAACTGGCGCTGGACATTTCATATTTTTTCCTTCATACTTCTTTTTATAATCGTTTGGATCAACATCCGTATCTTCTTCCTGAAAAAGAAAAAAAATAAATAAGTTTTTGAAAATCGTAAACTGGCGGAGCGGGAAAAATATTTGGTTAATCTTAAACGTCATACCACATTGTGTTCTCCCTCGCCACCAACCTCATAGGGATACTCACGACAAAAGAAACTCAATGGCGCCATCTCCTCTGAAGGTTAAAACGCCCGGATTGAATATAAGTCTGTAATTTTTTTTCAAACATTTCGCCCTATCCTTTTAAGAGAAAACTCTTCCCAATTGTTTGGCCTTAAATGCTATGTGGGGTAGCGGAGATGGTATGAATAAGAGAATCTCAATCATTGCCGTAATTATTTTTATATTATCCTCGCGATAATTTGCTGTCTGGTTCTCACTCAGAATCCGGGACTGGGGATAGCAGGCGAAAAAAACAGTTTTCTTTAAAAATGAGCCTTTGTATCTAATATTTTTTCTAATTAACCGGGGGAAAAATGAGCAGGCATTAAAAAGATTTGAGTTTTATGATTGAGATCGAAATCAGCGGCTGTTACCTCTGCTCCGCTCAACCACCTGATAAATGCATTGTTTCTGACCCCGCAAATTTATAATTACAATTTGTATCGGTTAGTAAAGGAACAAAATCGATATTCCCGCAACGGCGACAAATGTTCCGGCTATCGATTTCCATGAAAGTTTTTCTTTATAATAAAACACCGAGATAGGGATCATCAGTATTGGAACCGTGGACATAAGTGTGGAAGCGATGCCGACATATGTATTCGCGACAGCGATCATACTCGCGGTAATCCCAAGATAAGGCCCCAGAATTGAGGCATATATCGTGTTCTTAAAAGCTATTTTATCACCTTTGAATATTTTTAACGGGTTTTTTAATTTGCCCTGCATCCTGATCATCAAATACAGTATGATAACAGCGGAAGCAAGTCTGACAAAAGAAGCAGTAAACTCATTCAGTGGGGCTTCATTAAACGCCTGCTTGGCGAAAATCAATCCAACTCCCTGACCTGTCGCGGCAAGCACACCGTAAAGCACTCCTTTTCTGTTTAATTTATTTCCCTGTTTTCTAGGTTTTTTCTCCAGTATAACGACAGATATACCCGCGAGTGTAACAATGATTCCTGTAATTCCGGCAAAAGAAAGAATCTCCCCAAGAAAAATCCATGCGAGAATCGCGGCAATAGGAGGAGCCAATGACATAAGCAGCATGCCGAGGCGGGGACCTATGGTCTGAAACGCTTTAAAAAGAAAGGTATCACCAAGTATAAGTCCCACAACACCACTGATAACCAAATTAAAATACTGGGAGCCGGAAATGTTAAAACTTCCCTCAACAAAAAAAAGTGTAACCAAAAGAAACACCGATGCGAAAAACATACGCGCTATATTTACATTAACCGAACCTATTCTGTGGGTTGCTTCGGTAAGAACAACTGAATTCCATGCCCAGAAAAGAGCCGCGGCCATCGCGGATATTTCACCAATAAAAATCATATTCCACAGGAAAATTTTTAGAAAGGGTAAAGATAGTTGGAAAGGGAATAAAAAAAAAGAGGGGAGCCACCCCTCTTTGATCACAACATAATAAGGAGGCCAAGGGCCTGGGAGATTTATTTATGATTCTCTTTCACAAATAAGGAGGTAAAATCTATTGTATCAGGGAAACAGGATATTTTCTGCTTTCCGCTGTTTTCATTCCTGAATAGAGCGATAATTTCATCATTATAGATTGAAAGTGAAGAGTTTGAGGAGGAGTTCCAATCTTTTCTTAAATTTATTATCCGGCTTACAAATTTTTCAGATAAGGTGGAGTTTGTGGCCAATAACAAACAAACGGCGATTATTGTTAAAACTAAAAATATCATAACACATCAAATCAATAAATAATTCATTTTCTCAATAATGAAGTAGCAATTACCATGCCATTTTAAATTCAACAAATTCGGGGATTTTTTCCTTTTCATTAATTTAGGCAAATAAGCCAGGAATACTTATTTATTTAAGCATACATTCACGCTTAACTTATTTCTATTTTTTCATGTGCGGACAATTAGTTATAGTTGCGGTAACAATTCCTATTTTCAGGAAAGATCGGGAAATAATTTATTATCTTTGGCAGGAAAAATCCTATGGGTAAAAAAAATACTTCGCTCCTTTAAATGAGGCATCGCAAAACTAAAAGCAATTGTTAAAGAAATCATCATAATCACAAACTGGTTTGGCCAAATGTAAAGAGTAAATTAATTAATAATGGATAATTGACAATTGAAAATTAAAAGAAACCAGATTTTATAATATCTCACTTTGCCCTGTTATTCTTAGTAATCCATTTACTCCTTCTTTCCGGCATCCGTCAGTAAATTCCGTGGAAAAATTGTCCCGGTTGAACAAGGTTAATAAAGTTTAATTTTGCCTGTCGATCACTTCTGCTGCCAGGCAGCCCGAATTTGGAGAATCGGCAAATTTCAATTTTCGCGGCAGCAATTAAAGAAGTTGCGACCTATCGAAAACTCTTCATAGATGAGAGATCGGATTCCCCTCCCCTTAAGATTTTAAGGGGAGGATGGGTGGGGTTTGATCTGCCTTGAGTCATCACTAATACCGAGACAAAGACGAACCATGATTAAAGTATTTCAGGATTGCCATGGTTAAAAATCGACACCGTGTTTAGTATCGCGATCGTTGTTTTATTTCTTCAACGGGAAAATGCCGGGAAGAAAATCTGTAGAGACAAGGCATGCCTTGTCTCTACGAACGGCATATAATATATTTTATCTCAGGACAATGATAAAGTGTTAATTTATCCTGGTCTGTTTATTTATTCTGCCATAAGCGAAATTTGCGGGAAATATTAAACCTGGCAAATAAAGTTAATGCGGTTTAATTTTGCCTGCCGATCACTTCTGCTGCCAAGCAGCCCGAATTTGGAGAATCGGCAAATTTCAAATTTCGCAACAGCAATTACTAAAATTGCGACCAATGGAAAACTCTTTTAAGATGCGAGATCGGATTCCCCTCCCCTTAAGATTTTAAGGGGAGGATGGGAGGGGTTTGATCTGCCTTGAGTCATCACTAATACCGAGACAAAGACGAACCATGATTAAAGTATTTCAGGATTGCCATGGTTAAAAATCGGCACCGTGTTTAGTATAGCGATCGTTGTTTTATTTCTTCAACGGGAAAATGCCGGGAAGAAAATCTGTAGAGACAAGGCATGCCTTGTCTCTACGAACGGCATATAATATATTTTATCTCAGGACAATGATAAAGTGTTAATTTATCCTGGTCTGTTTATTTATTCTGCCATAAGCGAAATTTGCGGGAAATATTAAACCTGGCAAATAAAGTTAATGCGGTTTAATTTTGCCTGCCGATCACTTCTGCTGCCAAGCAGCCCGAATTTGGAGAATCGGCAAATTTCAAATTTCGCAACAGCAATTACTAAAATTGCGACCAATGGAAAACTCTTTTAAGATGCGAGATCGGATTCCCCTCCCCTTAAGATTTTAAGGGGAGGATGGGAGGGGTTTGATCTGCCTTGAGTCATCACTAATACCGAGACAAAGACGAACCATGATTAAAGTATTTCAGGATTGCCATGGTTAAAAATCGGCACCGTGTTTAGTATAGCGATCGTTGTTTTATTTCTTCAACGGGAAAATGCCGGGAAGAAAATCTGTAGAGACAAGGCATGCCTTGTCTCTACGAACGGCATATATTATATTTTATCTCAGGACAATGATAAGGTGTTAATTTATCCTGGTCTGTTTATTTATTCTGCCATCAGCTAAATTTGCGGGAAATATCAAACCTGGCAAATAAAGTTAATACGGTTTAATTTTGCCTGTCGATCACTTCTGCTGCCAGGCAGCCCGAATTTGGAGAATCGGCAAATTTCAAATTTCGCAACAGCAATTACTAAAATTGCGACCAATGGAAAACTCTTTTAAGATGAGAGATCGGATTCCCCTCCCCTTAAGATTTTAAGGGGAGGAGGGGAGGGGTTTGATCTACCCGGAGTCATCACTAATACCGAGAGAAGTCTATATATTCCTTATGAAATGACAGATGCACACAATTATAATATTGTTGTTTGGAGGGTAAAAAATCAGCTCAGGACTTTCAAAACAACATGAAGCAATAGGAATAATCCGCCTCTATGAGTTTGGTTATGCTCCCTCGCTCCCCACAAAAAATTACACCACACCATTTATTATAGGACATTTCAGCTATATCCTTCAGGCTTTCAGATTGTTGAGATAATTAACGGCTCCCTGGGGATCGGGTGAATAAAAATCGGCCCCTATTTCATCACAGAAATTTTGGCTTACCGGAGCTCCGCCGATTAAAATTTTCGCCTCCGGATTTTGTTTTTTAAGAACGGTAACTGTTTTTTCCATATTAACCATTGTGCTTGTAAGAAGCGCTGAAAGACCTATTGAAGCTCCCGGATGATTGTTCATCTGCTCAAGGAATTTCTCAGTTGTAGCATCTACCCCCAGGTCAATAATATTCCATCCGTTTCCTTCAATCATCATCGCCAAAAGATTTTTTCCCAGGTCGTGCAAATCTCCCGCGACCGTTCCGATAATCAGTGTTCCTTTCCTCTCAACCGAGCCATCCTGAAAAAAAGGCTTCAGGTGTTCCAGTCCCCTCGTCATCGCTTTGGCCGACATCAGCATCTGCGGAATATAAATCTTATTCTCGGTGAATTTTTTCCCGACTATCTCCATTGCTGAAATCATGGCCTTATCCAATATTTCCTGCGGTGTTTGTCCTTCATCCAGGGCTTGCCGGGTTAACTCGTAAGCCCCCGGCTCCCCTTTCATATCCGGGGGAAAGGGACATGCCAAATCTATTTTCCCTGTTTCAATACAATTCTTTAGTTTTTCCAGTGTCGTCATTTTCCACCCCGGATGATTAGTTTTTTCCACATTCACAATTTATCATTAGGTTGATTTTATCCATTATTGTTTTTTCATATCCCTCAACCGATAACACATCACATTCACTTCCTAAAATGAATGGATGACCCGTTTTTTCCATTTTTTTTATCAGTTCCTTAGTAAGTATTTTCACCTCGTCCCCCGATATTTCTTTATCAAGGAAAAATCTTTTCGTCGGCAGATTCCCCATCAGAACTATCTCTCGTGGTACAATTTGAGCATCCTCCCATAAATTCCTTGCGCTGCCGAGACTTAAAATTACCGGGTTCAGCCGGCAAAGTTTTTTCAACATAATATCAGTCAGTTCACCGCAATCATGCAGTATCAGATCAACTCCCTTCTCATCGAGAACATCCTTAATCTTCCGGTTGTTTTTGATAATCAGCTCGTCAAAAATATCTTCACTTTCTTCACTCAGAGTGTCGGGAGAAATATATACACTGTTCGCGGCAGGTTCGCAGATGCATATAGCTTTTGCCCCCGCATCTATCTGGAGTTTTACTGATTTAATGATCACTTCAGTCCCTATTTCAAGAGCCGTGTAAAGATTTCTGACCGATCTGTCCTCATCAGCGGTAATTCCCATTGAAGCCAGGAGCGCCGGTGTTATCGGATCGGTAAGAATTTTTGTCATGAACGAAAAGGGACCTATACACATACCTACAGGCAGGTAAGCGGAATTTCCCCCGACATATTTTATCGCTTCACAATTCGCCTTCAGTCTGCCGGATAATACCTGGTCTTCTGACTCTTTTACCTTCCTGAGTAAATTTTCATTTAATTCCGCAGCGCCAGGATGTGATGATCTGTCAGCGGCAGTTGTAATACCCGCAATTTTCAGGAGTTCATCCTTTTCAACATCAAGGTCCATGAATGGCAGAGCCAGAGGCATTCCAAACCTCTCTGTAGTTTCAATAATGACCTTTCCCAGTTTAGCCCCATCATTGAGTATTTTTTCTTTATTATTTTTTTCACTCAGAACCAGATCAACGCCAAATATCATTCTGCTTTTCTGACGCGCAATATTTAAATAATAGTTTTTATCCATCCGTTATTTCACGCGGGTTTAATTATTTACTGTAATTTGTTTATTTCTTTTTCCAGTGACCATAAATCGTTCATTTTTTCATCTGGTAATTATTCGATACTACACGAAATTATATACCCCGGGCAAATAAATCTACTTCGATATTATCATTTCTTTTGCAAATATTATCACTTTTTCCTAAAATACCGATCTTTAACAGATAAATATTACACAGATTATGAAACCGATTTTCGAATCACTGAACATATCGGGCCCAACTTCCTCCTTCAGATATTTTGCGGCTGAATATAATAAGCTTGAACCTCACTGGCATTATCACCCTGAAATGGAACTGGTATATATTGAAAGGGGAAGCGGAATGAGATTTATAGGGGATCACATCAGTAATTTTTATGATGGCGACCTGGTTCTGCTCGGTGAAAATATCCCGCATCAGTGGATTAGTCATGGTGTTGAAAATCCTCCGGGAATCGTTAAAGGAATTCATTTTTCAAAAAAGATATTCGAAGAACTCCCTGAATTCTCCACTCTGAATAACTTATTTCTGGAAGCGAATCGCGGATTGAGATATCCATCTCCCCAAACGCCTGTTATTCATAAGCTTCGCGAGATGGGAAAACTGCCACCCCTGAAACGATTGATCACTTTTTGGGAAATCCTCGATATTTTATCGAATGAAAACCGGAGGGAAATCCTTTCGGGCATAACCTTTATTCAGGATTCATCATTCAGAAAAAATCAGATGCGTCTGAAAAATATAAATGATTTTATACTGGAAAATATTGATCGGAAGATTACGCTGGACCTGATTGCGGCACATACCCATCTTACAAAAACAAGCTTCAGCAGGTGGTTTCAACAGGCGACAGGCAAAAGTTTTACGGCTTATCTCGCTGAAATCAGGATCGGGAAGGTCTGCTGTGATCTGCTTCAGTCTGATCAAAGTATATCCGAAATAGCCTGGAACAACGGTTTTCAAAATATTAGTCATTTCAACCGTGTTTTTAAAAGCATAAAAGGGGAAAGCCCGGGTAAGTACAAGATGACTTACAACAGGAGTTCGGGCAATCCATCGTAAAGGATTAATCCTGTTTATTATCCCTAACCTGTCGGGCCAGGAATTAAAAGATATCCCGCAAACCCGGCCTTTTCGCGCTTAAGAATTAACAACTCGGAATGGAGTCGAATATTATTAGCCCCTGAATTAATCCGGCGATTTTATCTGACAGCGCTGAAAAGAATCACCCACTATAATTCACAATTCATCATTCACAATTCATATTTGCCTTTCATATTGTTTTTCACAATAATCCCGGAACTCTTCGAGCATCTGAATATTTCTTTTTCGCGATAGTTTAATCAAAAGCCTGTCCCTGATATTTCGGACCGAATCCCCAAATTCCAGTTCAGCCATTCCTTCACGTTTTATCTGTTTCACCTCAAGCGATAACCTGGTTTTACCCTCTTCCTCCCTCAGCAGGTATTCATTAATAAAAATATGTCCGTTTACCATCCTCCCCTCTTCAACATACTGTATAGAGCCATTGCCTGAAACCTGATTTCCGGTAACAAAGTGAATTTCATTTTCATCAAACACACAGGTATGACCCGAGTTGACACGGTTAATTTCAATTTCGGTATGAATAGCTTTTATACCCGGAATCCACTCCATTTTCTTCTCCCGGTCAGTCAGGTGTGAATGGACAAAACTCAAAGGAGCTTTTATCAGAACTGATAAAGCAACCACAGGTTCGGTATAATCGGGATATTTAACCTCAGGCGCTTCAGGAATATGATTCAGCAGTTCGAGCAATTCGAGATAATATGAGGCCACACTGCCGAAATTTTCAATTTCCTCCTGGTGCCGCAGGAAACCTCTCTCCTTCAGTTTAATTATCCTGTTGCCCGATTCAGCGAGAAGATAATCCTCGGTAACCAGAAGATACTGGCTTGCCGGAACTTTATTTTGCATAAGCCGGCGCGCGAGTATAACATCTTTACCCGTAACCTGCGGATGATTCTGAATTGTGGTTTCCTGCAGATTTCCATAATGAACGACAAATCTGATCCCCAGGTTTGTGGCGCCGCGACATGCGCCGCACCGGCATATCCGGTTCTTTTCTATCTGTTTCAAATGAGAATGAAAATCTATAAAAGTTTTATGCGCCTGACCAACAATTTCTTCAATAGAAGGTGGCGCCCCGGACCGGCAGAACAACAAAGCGCCACCCTCTGTTCCGGTTATTTTCATTCTGAGTATGTCAGAGTTTATTATCACTTCTATAAGTTCTTTTGATATGTGATAATTGTGAGTAAGCTCGGTTTGCGTAACTGAATGTGGGAATCCGCTTATTTCAGGAATAAATATTAGCGCCTGTGTTTCCATCTAAATAAATTTTACGTTATTGAATTGACATCAGTAAAAGACCGGAATAATCTTCAGCAAAACTGAAGACAAAAAATAAAGATATAACAAGCAAATTTGAAAACAAAACGATCTTTATTACATTTCGGTACAAAAACAGGAAAAAATTGATGAACACATTATATATTGACGGTCAGTCCCTTACTCTGGAAGATATCAAATCATTCATTCTTGAAAACCGGGAAGTAAAACTAACAGAAGAATCAGAAAAAAAGGTGCTGAAAGCGCGCAAACAAATAGAGGAATGGGTTGAGGAGGAAAAAATAATTTACGGCGTGACCACCGGATTTGGCGAATTCGCCAATGTCACCATATCAAAAGAAAAATTATCACAGCTTCAGGAAAATCTTATCATCAGCCACTCGGCAGGAGTAGGCGATCCTCTTCCCCCGGTAATAGTAAAAATAATGATGCTGCTGAGGGTGAACGCCCTGGCGCGAGGACATTCGGGCATTAAACTTGAGACGCTGAAACTGCTTATCGCGATGATAAACAACAATATTATTCCGGTAATCCCTTCGCAGGGATCAGTAGGCTCGAGCGGCGACCTCGCTCCCCTCTCCCATCTTGTGCTTGCTCTTATAGGGAAAGGGGAAGTCAGAATTGTACCTGATCTGTTCGATGAAAAAAGCCGGGGCGCCCAGGAAGATTCACTATCGGCGCTGAAAAGATTCTCACTTGCGCCTGTCACTCTCGGAGCGAAGGAAGGACTTGCCCTTATTAACGGCACCCAGATGATGACGGCCTATGCCTCCTATATCTGCATCAAAGCGGAAGAGTTAATGAAGACTGCCGATATAGCCGCCGCCATGACACATGAAGCCCTGCGCGCGACTGATAACGCCTATGATTTGCGCGTGCATAATTTACGGCCCTATGATGGTCAGATAAGAACCGCGCAAAACATGAAAAAACTTATCGCCGGAAGTGAGATAAGAGAATCGCATAAGGAGAATGATCCCCGTGTTCAGGATTCTTATTCGCTCCGCTGCATACCGCAGATACATGGCGCCTCGAAAGACGCGGCTAACTATGTGAGGTCGAAGGTGGAAGTGGAAATAAATTCTGTAAATGACAACCCGATCATTTTCCCTGATGATGGCGATTATATCGAAGGAGGCAACTTCCACGGCCAGCCAATGGCTCTCGCGCTTGATTTTATGGCAATCGCTCTTTCTGAAATAGCCAACGTATCCGAAAGAAGAACCGAACGTATGATAAACGGAGCATTAAGTAATCTTCCAAGATTCCTTACGAAAAAGGGTGGTCTTAACTCAGGACTCATGATAGCTCAATATACCTCAGCATCACTTGTTTCGGAAAATAAAAGTCTTGCCCATCCCGGAAGTGTAGACAGCATCCCCACCAGCGCAAACCAGGAGGATCACAATTCCATGGGATCAATTTCGGCCCGGAAGAGTTACCAGATATTAAAGAATGTTCAAAAAGTTATCGCTATAGAATTGATGACCGCCGCACAGGGAGTGGAATTCCTTAAACCTCTTAAATGCGGAGCGGGTACGACCCTCGCTTACAAAAAAATTCGTGAGTATGTCCTCCCCCTCGAAGAAGACCGGATACTCTACAAAGATATGCAGAAAATGATCAACCTGGTTGAAAACAGTGAAATTCTGAATTCAGTGGAAACGAATATCAATTTAGATATTTAAAAAATTTTTAACCTCACCTACCGTAGGGGCGACCCTTGTGGTCGCCCATTCCTGGCATATTCTCCCCCAAATCTTAGCCTTTCAGCGCCGGGAACAAATGCAACCGACCGGTGGCTGAGCGGAGTCGAAGCCCCGGGCGCTAAAAAACATTAAACATTTTTCTCCCGCATTCCCCCTGAATTCTCCTTCACAAATTCCAGGGTGGCGTAATTGCTCTCAAGTTTCTCTTTCATCTCCTTATTCGGCCCCAAAAGGTCCTTTAAAGTAATATTTGCCACGACAAAATCGACAGCGTCCTGAATCACCTTCCAGAGAGACCGGACAGAACAATTCACCGTATGGTTGCAGATATCCGAAACACCTGAATGAGTCTCACAGAAGGAATCATCAAAAAGTCTTCCGCCCAGCACCGCGAGCACATCTTTTATATATATTTCTTCGGGAGGACGTGTCAGACTGTAGCCGCCCGACTGGCCCCTTTCACTCTCAATAATTCCCGCAAGGCGCAATATTCTAAGCAGCTTGGCTGTATTATGTTGTGATATCCCCTCACTGCCGCTGATATCGGTAATGGTAACGGACTTGCTTTTATTCCAGGCCCGCCCTATATTCTGCAGGCATCTTAAACCATATTCTTCCTGTGCGCTGAATTTCATTTATTTCGATCTCCCGAAAATAATCCGGGAATAAAAATTCCCGGATAATAATCAATCAACTTCATTCATCGGAATTCTGGAACCGCAGGCTCTCGCATGAATAAGCTTAGCGTATTTTTCTTCCGGCACTGAAGGTCCTGAAGCGGAGCAAAGTTCAGCGAATCTGTCCTTAAGATGTTCCGCGACCTGTTCCGGTGTTCTTCCTTCTATATGATGGCGGGGAAGAATAAATTTCACTTCACCGTTTTTAATTATCGCCATTGAGGGGGAAGAAGGTGGAAAATCAGCGAGATATTTATTCCTGAGATAATCGACAGCGTCCCGGTCCTGCCCGGCAAAAACTGTCGCGAGTCTGTCAGGAATAATATCATTCTGAAGCGCCTGAGTAGCTCCCGGACGGGCGCTTCCAGCCGCGCATCCGCATACAGAATTTATCACCACCAGGGTTGTTTTATCATCTTCCAGAGATAAAACATCCTCCACTTTCTGCGGAGTTGTCAATTCCTCAAATCCCACAAACTTTAACTCATCCCTCATCGGCTGTACCGCCTCAGGATCATACAACGGTGGACGTAAATTTATGTTTAGCATATCGTACCTTTCTTAAAATAATTTAACTTCACTTAAGTAAAAATCATAATCGTAATCATAAACTGGCAAGCCAGAGATAATGAGGAATTACGAATGACGAATTGGCTTTCCCCAAGTGTTACCAATTACTTGTCATTCCGGTTTTTTGCGTCCTTTGCAAAAAGACCGGAATCTAATGCCGATTTTTACTGCCAATTAGTAATAATTTTGCCATTTTGCGTAGAATTTAACTCCTTACAGAATAATCGTAATCGTAATCCAAAACCCCGAGTCAAAGAACCACCTCATATAAAGTCTCAATCCCCAAGACATCCTAATATTCCCAGATCATCTTCTCAAACAAAAAAAAAGCCAAAAGTTAAGAATCACACTCGCTTTTTCGGGATCGATTACGAAATTTTCTTATACCCCGCGGAATGAGCGGGAATGATAAAATTAAAAATTCTTATACATATATTTCATTACAGAACCGGAATATGACAAACTGTACTAATCAACACCATACTTCTCTCCCGCCTCATAAACTCTGCTCTCACTGGATTTCACAAGTCCGTAAATCATATCAGCAACAGCTTTCAAATTTCCCCTGGCTTTCTCATGTTGATTTTCAGTAATCTTCCCTTTTCTGAAACAAGATATCAATACATGCAGAACATTCAAAGGCGGAACCAATCGAGATATCAAAAAACCTGTTCCTGTCCCTATTAGTATATTTCCCGTTACCTTCCGCGATGTTAAGCACAATTGAAATCGAGGCTCTTTCAAGCTGGTCATAAAAACTGCTCTTTCGTTCCGCCGAGGTAATAATCTCCTCGACAATGTCGATAAACTCCAGAGATTTTGATAAACTCTTAGTTTCTCGTGTGGGAAATATATTTTTTTCATAACATTTCTAATTGCTCCGGGGCGAGATTACGATTATGATTACGATTATGATTATGATTATGATTATGATTATGATTTTAAATAAAACCGAGTTCAAACCTTGCTTCATCCGACATTTTTTCCTGGTCCCAGGGGGGTTCGAAAACAAGGTCGATGATTACTTCATTGACTCCGTTTACTGCCTTTACTTTTTCTTTCACTTCGCCGGGCAGACTTCCGGCGACCGGGCAGGCGGGTGATGTAAGAGTCATTTTAACATAAACATTGGCGTCATCATATATTCTTATTTCGTATATCAGTCCCAGTTCATAGATATCCACCGGAATCTCGGGATCATAAACGGTCTTCAGATTTTTTATTATATTCTCTTCAAGCTTCTTTTTATCCAGCATGGATCACCTGATCATTTAAATAGTTTAATCACTTTATGGAGTCCTTCAACCAGCCGGTCTATCTCCTCCTTAGTATTATAAAAGGCCATAGACGCCCTGGCGGTCGCGGGTAAATTATACCTTTTCATCACCGGCTGAGTGCAATGATGTCCTGTTCTTATCGCTATTCCTTTGGTATCAAGCAGGGTGCCGATATCATAAGGGTGAATATCATCGATAATAAATGATATCACCGAGGCTTTGTTTTTCGCGTTGCCGATAATTTTAAGGCCGGGAACCTCAAGAAGCCTCTCTGTACCATACGCGAGAAGTTCATCCTCCCAGGCTGTCAGTTCTGCCCGGTCAAACTGGCTCAGGTACTCTATAGCTGCTCCGAGTCCTATTCCACCGGCTATATTCGGGGTGCCCGCTTCAAATTTATGGGGCAGATCGTCAAAGGTTGTCTCTTCAAATGAAACCACCCTTATCATATCCCCGCCCCCCATATAAGGAGGCATTTTATTCAGGTATTCCGTCTTGCCGTAAAGAGCTCCTATGCCTGTAGGGCCGAACATCTTGTGTCCGGAAAGGGCATAAAAATCGCAGTCCAGCTCCTGGACATCCACACTGAGATGAGGCGCCGACTGGGCCCCGTCCACAAATACGGGAATGCCGTGTGAATGTGATATTTCGATGATTTCCTTCACGGGATTGATAGTCCCGAGTGAATTTGAGATATGAACAACCGAAACCAGTTTTGTTTTTTCACTGAACAAATTACGGTAAGCTTCCATGTCGAGTTCCCCATCATCATTAATGGGTATTACCTTCAGCTTCACTCCCCTGCTCTGGCACAATAACTGCCAGGGAACGATATTGCTGTGATGTTCCATGGTGGAGATTATAATTTCATCCCCCTCCTGAAACATATCGCCCCTGCACATGGAGTGAGAAACAAGATTCACCCCTTCTGTAGCGCCCCTGACAAATATTATCTCGGAGACCGACATGGCATTCAGGAATTCCTTGATCTTCAGCCGGGCTCTTTCATAAGATTCCGTGGCGAGTTCGCTCAGGAAATGAAGCCCCCGGTGAATATTGGCATTCTCAAATGTGTAATAATGATCGATAGCGTCAATAACAGACTGCGGCTTCTGCGATGTCGCAGCGTTGTCCAGATACACAAGCGGTTTGCCATTTATTTCCCTTTTAAGAATGGGGAAATCATTCCGGACTTCATCAATGTCGAACTTTCTTTTTGTACTGGTTTCGGTTTCAATAGTCATTTCAGATTTCTACCCTGTTCAGGTGTTCAAAGATCATATGATTTAGTTGTTCCCTGAGAGGCTCAATTTTTACTTTCTGCACTACATCATCGGCAAAAGCCCTGATCAGCATCGAATTTGCAAGCTCGGCCGGAACGCCTCGCGAACGGATATAAAAATATGCTGTTTCATCCAGATGCCCGATAGTGGCGCCATGGGAGCATTTCACATCATCAGCGTAAATTTCAAGCTGCGGTTTAGTGTCGATACGGGCATTATCAGAAAGCAGAATGGTTTTATTCGACTGGTAGGCGTTGGTTTTCTGGCTGTCTTTCCTCACCAGTATTTTCCCGTTAAATACCCCGCGGGCTTTATCGTCAAGTATTCCTTTATAAAGTTCGTTGCTTTCACAGTTTGGTTTCGCGTGGTCGATGAATGTGTGATTATCCACATGCTGTTCATGATTAGCAAGATAAAGTCCGTAAAGATTTGTTTCCAGCCTTTCACCATGATGTTCGGCGTTGATATCATTCCTGACAAGTCTTCCGCCGAAAGACATCGAGTAATGGCTCACCACGCTCGTTTCATCCTGACTTATTTCTGTCCGGTCGATATGGTATGAGTCATTCTGCTCATCCTGTACTTTGTATAAATCTATCACACCGTTTTTTCCTGCAAAAACTTCATTGACCACATTGGTGAAATATTCCTTTTTACCGCGGCCTCCGAACCTCATCATCACACTGAAGGAAGCGTTTTCCCCGGCGATAAAAAGATTCCTCGGTGAGGAGAGAATATTTTCATTTTCATCTCCGCTCAGGAAAAGAACCTGCAGCGGTTTATCCAGGATTTTGCCGTCAGGAACATATATGAAAATGCCATCGGTGTTATAAACGCTGTTAAGAGCTGAAAAAGCGGTGTCTTCCTTAAACGATTTACCGATATACTTTCCGACAAGTTCGGGATTATTTTTTATCGCCTCCGCCAGACCCGAAATTATCACTCCCGAGGGAAGATTATCCAAAGAAGAAAGTTCTTTCACCAGTCTGCCATTTGAAAACACCATCCTGTAGCAATCAAAGCAGGAAAAGAGAGCGGCGTTAATTTCCTCTTCGGATGGAACTTCAAGTTTGCCTGTTGCGGGAACGAAGTTATATTTCATCAGGGGAGCGACGCTTGTATATTTCCAGTCCTCAACTTTTTGGGTAGGAAACTCAAGCGAGCCAAGTTTTTTTACCGCTTCATTTCTTTTTTCATCATAAAAAGTACCGGCCTCGCCATTAAGGTCGCCGAGAAATTTGTCATAGCTTGAGATATACCATTCACGGTTCTCAAGAAATTTATCTGTTTTAGCCATTTATTCCAACCTCCTTAAACCGTTTCCGCTTCGGGCAGTTCTTCTTTTATCCAGTCGTATCCCTTTTCCTCAAGTTCAAGGGCAAGCTCTTTTGTTCCCGATTTAATTATGCGTCCTTTGTAGAGCACATGGACAAAATCGGGTTTTATGTAGTTGAGAAGTCTCTGGTAATGAGTTACGAGCAAAACGGCGTTTCCTTTATTCCTGAAGGCGTTTACCCCTTCCGAAACAATTTTCAGCGCGTCGATATCAAGCCCGGAATCTGTTTCATCAAGAAGCGCCAGTTTCGGGTTGAGCATAAGGAGCTGGAATATCTCATTCCTTTTTTTCTCCCCCCCCGAAAAGCCGACATTCACATAACGGCTGATAAGGCTGTCATCCATTCCGAGGATTTTACCTTTTTCGGTAATTAACTGCTTAAATTCTTTCGCGGTTAATTCAGGCTGTTCATGATATTTCCTGATCTCGTTGATGGAGGTTTTAAGAAATGTGGCGTTGCTTATACCCGGTATTTCGATAGGGTACTGAAACGCGAGGAATATTCCTTCACGCGCTCTGTCTTCGGGAGCCATATCAAGGAGATCATTCTCTTCGAAGATCACCTCGCCCGATGTTACTTCATAATTTTCATTTCCCGCCAGTACGTTGGCCAGGGTGCTTTTGCCCGAGCCGTTCGGTCCCATAATGGCGTGAACCTCGCCCGGTTTTATCTCAAGATTTATTCCATTCAGTATCTGTTTTCCTTCAACATTGGCGTGAAGGTCTTTGATCTTTATCATTTTATTTTCCTTTTTTATATTCAGACTCATTAACCAACGCTGCCTTCGAGGCTTACTTCAAGCAGCTTCTGCGCTTCTACGGCAAACTCCATCGGCAGAACATTAAACACTTCCTTGCAGAATCCGTTGACGATCATATTAACCGCGTCTTCTGTGTCAATGCCCCGCTGGTTCAGGTAAAATATCTGGTCTTCACCAACCTTTGAGGTAGTGGCTTCATGTTCAACCTGGGCGCTTTCATTATCAACTTCAATATATGGGAATGTATGGGCGCCGCATTTATCACCCATCAGCATGGAATCACACTGTGAAAAGTTTCTCGCTCCGGTTGCGTTTTTACCAACCTTTACAAGGCCTCTATAGGAGTTGTCACTTTTACCCGCGGAGATACCTTTTGATATAATTGTGCTTTTGGTGTTTTTACCCAGATGCACCATCTTGGTTCCTGTATCCGCCTGCTGGAAATTATTGGTAACGGCGATGGAATAAAACTCACCAACCGAGTTGTCTCCCTGCAGGATGCAGCTCGGGTATTTCCATGTAACAGCCGATCCGGTCTCAACCTGTGTCCATGAAATCTTTGAGTTTTTCCCTTTGCAGATACCCCGCTTGGTCACGAAGTTATAGATTCCTCCTTTGCCTTCTTTATCGCCGGGGAACCAGTTCTGCACAGTGGAATATTTTATTTCGGCGTCATCAAGAGTTACAAGCTCCACAACCGCGGCGTGAAGCTGGTTGCTGTCTCTCATCGGCGCGGTGCAGCCTTCAAGGTAACTTACATAACTGTTTTCTTCAGCCACTATAAGTGTGCGCTCAAACTGCCCGGTATCCTGCGCGTTTATCCTGAAATAGGTGGAAAGCTCCATCGGGCATCTTACCCCTTTGGGGATATACACGAATGATCCGTCGCTGAAAACAGCCGCGTTAAGGGCCGCGAAATAATTATCTGTCGCCGGCACAACCGAACCGAGATATTTTTTCACCAGGTCGGGATGATCTTTTATTGCCTCCGAAATTGAGCAGAAAATTATCCCCTTTTCTTTGAGGGTTTCCTTATATGTTGTGGCTACCGAAACAGAGTCAAATACTGCGTCAACCGCTACTCCCGCCAGCCTTTTCTGCTCTTCGAGAGGAATACCGAGCTTCTCGAATGTTTTAAGAAGTTCCGGATCAACCTCATCCATACTTTTCAGCTCCTCCTTTTTTTTCGGAGCGGAATAATAACGAATATCCTGGTAATCTATTTTCGGGTATTTCACCTTCTGCCAGTTTGGCTCTTCCATCGTAAGCCAGTGACGGTATGCTTTAAGTCTCCATTCAGTCATCCATTCCGGTTCCTCTTTCTTCGCCGAAATGAATTTTATTATATCTTCATTTAATCCTTTAGGCGCTTCATCAGCTTCTATATCGGTAACAAAACCCCACTTATATTCCGAATTTGTGAGGTCCTCAACAACTTTCATGTTGTCGCTCATTTTGTCTCCTTCTAATAAAAAATGAACTCGAAAACTACCCATACCTGACAAAAAAGTCAAGATTCGGGCAGACATAATAATACACTCACAAAACTAAACCAAGATAAAGTGAAAACAGTTCCGGGAAGGGGGAGAATCAGGAATTGGGAATTAGGAATGAGGAATTATTTTCTCCGGGGAGTAAATATCACAGACATAGGAAAGTGGCTTCGGCTCCGCTCAGCCACCGGAAGATTCCACCGCTGCCTGAGCGGAGTCGAAGGCAACCACCCCCTCAACCGGTTTCAAAATTCATCATTCACCATTCATCATTCACAATTATCTAACGATTCTCATATTCATCGGGTAACGATATCTTATGCCGTCATTGGCTTTTACTCCGGCGACGATAACCAGGATCAGATCAAGGAAAAAGAGAAGAACCAGGAGAGGGATTCCAATCAGAAGTACGATAAGAAATGCCGAAATTGCCAGGTAAATTGTAATTGATATCTGGAAATTAAGCGCCTCTTTTCCCTGGTCATTCACAAAAGCCGATTCATCCTTTTTAATAAGCCACACAACAAGGGGACCCAGAATATTTCCGAATGGAATAAAAAATCCCGCGAAAGCGGAAAAATGGGCAAAAAGCCCCCAGGTTCTTTCCTCTTTGTTCAATACTTCCTGCATAAATTTTCCTCAAATTTTACCATGGAATCTCCTCTTTATCGCTGAACATTTTACCCGACTCATTTCCTGCGCCGCCATCGGCGAGCCATACAATTGTTTCGGCTCCCTGCTGAATGGTTCTCGGCGCGCCCGGTCCTCCCATCGCGGTTTTAATCCATCCGGGGCAAACGGAATTAACCTGAATATTAAATTCCGATATCTCCGCCGAAAGCATTTTGGTAAGGGCATTCAGAGCCGCTTTTGATACTCTGTAGCCGGGATTATTGCCGAACATGCTGCAAAGCTGTCCCATACGGCTGGATACATTTATTATCCTGCCCGACATATTGCTTTTCATCATCGGCAAAAAGGCCTGTATCATTCGGTATGCTCCATAAAAATTTGTTTCCAGAGTCTTCTGAATTAAAAACATATCTCCATGTTCTGCCGAGATGTTTTTATCGAGAAACACCCCCGCGTTATTTATTAAGACGTCCAGTTTTCTGAAACGTTCCTTAACAAATTCAGCCGCCGATTGAACGGATTCTTTATTGGTAACATCCAAAGCTCGCGCGAATATCTTTTCCTGGCAGCCCGGAAGATTTTCACACGCGTCAGTAGCTTTATTTATATCTCTCGCCGTAAGAATTACCGTATATTCTTTTAAAACAAGCTGGCGGGCAACCTCAAATCCAAGTCCCCGATTGGCTCCGGTTATCAATACTACTTTATCACTCATGATGATTCTCCTGCTGTTTTAAGAATAATATGTTTTTTATACATAATAGTCAAGGTAGCCCCTCTGGCGATCATAAAGAGATAAATTGCCAGCCAGAGCCCGTCATTAAATATCAATGGTTCCAGCAAATAATATGCCGGAAGAAAAATAAACAGCACACTTATTATCATCGAATTTCTAAGAGCTTTTGTTGAGGTTGCCCCTATATATATTCCATCCCATATAAAACAGACCGAATTTATCACGGGAGAAAGAATTATCCATATCATATAATCGGAACATAAAGCTATTACATCCCCCTTATCTGTAAATAAATTTAACAAAGGAGTTTCAAAGAGGTAATAAACGGCTGTAAAAATTACCGATATGGCTATTCCCCACAGAAAAACACCTCTTATCACCTTTTTCAAATTATTTAAATCAGCAGCGCCTGTATACCTGCCGGTCAGACTTTCGGCGGCAAAAGCGAAACCATCGACCCCATAAGCGATAAGCAGCCATAGTTGCATCAGTATTGAATTGGCGGCGAGTAAATCCTCCCCGAAACCGGCAGATTTAGCGGTAAAAAATGTAAGTGCGAATATCAGCAGCAGGGTGCGGATAAAAATATCACTGTTAACACTGAAAAAGCGCCTGAGTTCATCCATCCGGAAAATTTCTTTAAGCCTGACAAGGGGCAGAAAAGAGCGGTAATTCCGCAGAAAAAGAAATATCGCGAGCGCCAATCCCGAATATTGAGCCGCCACGGTTCCATAAGCCACCCCGTCAGATTTATAACCGAAGCCGTAAATTAGAGTAAGGTTAAAAATTATATTAGCCCCGTTAACAAATAGCGCGAGATATAATGGAATCCGCGCGTTTTGCATCCCGAGGAACCACCCGTGAAAAACGTATAAAGACAATGTCGCCGGCGCCGCCCAGATACGAATATAAAAATATTGAAGCGCCAGCTCCTTTACCTCTTCAGTCGGAGAGATTAGCTGAAAACTTATCCAGGCTATCACCTCCTGAAAGAGAATAAACAGCAGGGCCATAAAAAGCGCGGTTGTAATCGATCGCCCCAGGGTGTGGATAATGCCGTTATTTTCTTTTTTGCCGTAATATTGGGCTGTAATACCGGTTGTGCCCATCCGGAGGAATCCAAGTCCGAGGTACAAAAAATTAAATATCGCCGAACCGACAGCTATCGCCCCGAGATAACTCACCTTCTCAAGATGCCCTACAACAATAGTATCCACCGAACTGAGAAGGGGAATAGATAAATTGCTAAGTATATTTGGAATAGCGAGGCGAAGTATTTTTTTATTCAATGATTCTCCGGCAATAGCAAATAATTTGTCCCGGAAATATCCATATTCAGATTTTTATAAACAAACGGAATTCATTTACCTTACAATCCTTATTTAACGCGTACCCAATCAAAAATTATAATCGTAATCATAAACTGGCAAGCCAGAAACAATGAGGAATGACGAATGACGAATGACGAATTGGCTTTCCCCAGGTATTACCAATTAATTGTCATTCCCGTCTTTTGCGTCCTTTGCAAAAATACCAGCCAAAGGCGGGCACACCGGAATCTAATGACAAATTTTACTGGCAATCAGATAAAAACTTTTCCATTTTGCGTAGAATTTAGCTGCTAACGGAATAATCGTAATCGTAATCCCCACCCGGGAAAAAATGGACACTCCCGCCGCCTCACCTATCTGGTCTTCATACTCTTACTCATACTCTTACTCTTACTCTGATTTTTTAGGTCCGATACCCGAAAAATAAAAAGGCAATAAGGTTAATTTTGGCGGGTGGGTGAATCCTCTGCTACTAAGGTTAAAAAACAAAAAAATAAGGTTTCTTTTTTCTTTGCGCCTCCGAGCCTTTGCGTGAGATAAAAACCGATTTGGATTTCGACGGGATTTATAAGGCTGAATGCTTTATAATTTAATCCCGGCTGCTATGGAGTCCCCATTTGGGAATAATATCTAATTTCAGATTTTGCAGCAACAATTATAATTATCGCCTTGTAAAAACTCTTCAATATTGAAAGATCGAAATCCCCTCCCCTTAAGATGTTAAGGGGAGGATGGGAGGGGTTTGATCTACCTTGAGTTGGAACTAACTTGGGGAGAAGTCTGCATATTTTGCTCCTGAAAAGAGAAATGCTTTCACGTAATTATAATCCTGTTGTCTGGAAGGTTAAAAGACCAAAAATAAGGTTTCTTTAAGTTTTTTCGTGGTATTTTGTGTTTTAGCGATTTAGTGGCGTATCTTCCAACTCAATTAATGAAATACACATAATCAAAAAATCTGTGGTTGTCTTGGCCTTAATAATTGTTCATTGCTCATATTAATAATTGCCTTTTTTGCCATTTTGCGTAGAATTTAACTCCTTACTGAGTAATCCCCCCCCGGGAAAAACTGAACTGCATAATAAAAACCTCTAAAACCTGAGAGACCGGCGCCGCATTTTCGTGGGATACTCGGGACAAATGTGACTACTGGTTGTTTGCAGGTGTTGACCCTGTGAAATATTCTTTGCGGTTTTAATACTGCACAAAAAATATTGTGTACCTGACGGCACACTGTTTTGTTTTCTTAATCATTTTATTCTACCAATCTTTTGCCCCTAACGGGGCAATTTAAAAATGATACAGGATGAATTGTCCCGTCAGGGACAACATATTGGTAAGAAAAGACAAAAGAAAAAATGCGCCGTGTGCCGTCAGGTACACCATATTAGCCCCTCTGAAATAAAATGAAAAACCCGGCAGCCGTCACCCAACCCGGCCATCATACTTTTACCCGCCGAAGCCGTTTTTTGGCGCAGGAGGGCTTACTCATACTCTTACTCTGAGTTTTTAAAAACCGATACCGAAATATAATCATGTAATCTTTTAATCCTTTAATCATGGTTCAGACATGAGCGGGATAAGGATTGCGAACAGTGTAATATTTCCCCAGCCCGCTCTTTGGGCTAAAGCCTTTTGGGGGTGGTAGGCTTTGCGCAGAGTCCCCGGCCTGAAAGCGCGGGGTTATTTTAAACTCTATTTTATATAAGCCGGATATCTTTAAACATCATAATCATAATCATAAACTGGCAAGCCAGAAGAAAAAGTGGAGAGTGATTAGTGGAGAGTGAAGAGCTAAGAACCTGCAATTTTTCTTTAAGATAACTTCAAAATCCCAAAAAAGTCCCATCAGGGACGACAGATAATAGCCCCGCAATTCATTGTGGGGAAATAAGTTAAGAGGTTGATCAAAAGTCCCGCCAGGGACGACAGAATTCTCCGGTAAATTGATGGTCAAATAAAATTTAGCCATTTTGCGTAGAATTTGACTCCTTACGAAGTAATCATAAACTGGCCGAGTCAGAAAAAATACACCCGCCCGGTAGCTGAGCGGAGTCGAAGCTACCGCCGCTGGTTTCGATCCGTCGCGGCGGACTTACCACCGGCTTATGTTGTCTTAAAATCTCCTGACCATCATTCTGATCCTGGTAATCCTGTTTTTTTCTGTGATTATCAGCGAGACCCACAGGAAATAAAAAGGCAATAAGGTTAATTTTTCTGGTGGGGAATCACTGGCTACTAAGGTGAAAAAAATGAAGCACAAGGTTTTTCTCAGCTTTTTAGTGAGATTTAGTGTTTTAGTGATTTCGTGGCATCTCTTCCACATCTTTCAGCGAAATCCGCGCAATCAGAGATATCCGCGGTCCTCTTTTTAATTGTTCATTAAAATCCTGCTCTCAGGGAAAATGAACACCTCCTCCGCCATCACCCACCCGGCCATCATACTCTTACTCATACTCCTACTCTTACTCTGATTTTTTAATACCGATACCGATACCGATACCGATACCGATACCGATACCGATACCGATACCGAAAAATAATCATGCAATCCTTAAATCCTTTAATCATGGTTCAGACATCTTTTTTCATTATCATCATCGAAATCCTCGAGACATAAAAAGGCAATAAGGTTAATTTTTTCGGAGGGAGTCCCCGGCTACTAATGAATCCCAATCTGGAAAAACACGCAATTTCAAAATGAACAGCAACAATTTAAGTAATTACAATCTATCTAAAACTCTTCAAAGATGAGAGAGCGGAATCCCCTCCCCTTAAGATTTTAAGGGGAGGACGGGAGGGGTTTGATCTACCTGGAAATGTCTAACCTCCGATGAGAAGTCAAAATATTCGTAAAAAAAATGACTGGCTTTTTCTCTCAGATATTTTCTTGTTACCTGGAAGTTTAAAAACAAGAAATAAGGGTCTTTGTTTTTTAGGAGAGAAATTTACCCATCAAAAAAAGCCCCGCGAAAGCAGGGCTGATTTTTATTAATTCTCTGTAGTTTTTGTCCGGCAGGTTGAAAGGCCGCAAGGCACGTAGGCCGGACACCAGCGCATAAAAGCTGTAAATAATGGCACAACTCCGATAGCCCCCCACCAGCTTTCAAAATAAATTCCCAATCCTATCGCGGCCAGACCAACAACAATCCTGAATATTCTGTCGATATTTCCAACGTTATTTTTCATTTTTTTCTCCAATGAAATATTTTATAATTCCTTTTCAAACAACTTGCGGAATCCGCAAATCATACTACATATCTCATTAAACAAACCATCTCCCCGATTAGTGCATTTTTTCACACAATCTATTCTGATAATGCTTTTAAGATTATTTCGTTGATGCCCGTATTGCTTTCCCTCAATAGTTTGGCAGTTAAATCAGTTCGCCTTGTAGCTACTCTTTAAGCTTAATTCCATAGTTTATTACTTCCGAGGCCAAAGGGCTGGACTGGTTAAAACCAGATTCCAAAAAAGGATGAGGCTCAATCATCAATTCATCATTATCGCGCAATTGCATCAACTCAATCCTTCGGTTAAAGATATCATTAATCTCCTTAAAGACTATCGCCAAATCGATATCACTGTCATTAGTATGGTTTCCTTTTGCATAAGACCCGAAAAGAAAAACATTATCAATGATATACCTTTCACGAATATGACTAATATATCGTTTCGCGATTTTTATTGCCTCTTCTCTATCCATTTTTTAATTGGTAATTGGTAATTGTTAATTGTTAATCGTCATTTGCCGAATAATATCTTACAATCAGATTCTTTCCCTTTCTCATAAAAATTTTCAGGAATAATTTTCCAGTTATTATTTACCGCGGGTTTTACTGATTTCATTTTTTTTATCTGCTCCATGATAAGATAACGCAGGTCCATTTCGGAGGAGGAGGATATTCTCGCGGCAAGTTCATCCGGGTTAATTCCGGCCCCTTTTGTCAGGTGTCCGCCGCCGCCGCTTCCGCGGTAAGAGTTGACTGCCACCCTGTAAATGCTTTCCGGTTCGAATGGCTCACCATTTTCCACAGTGGTTATCTCCACCCTGTTCCCATCAGGTTTGCTCAAATCAACAGTGTACTTTATTCCTTCTGCCGATTCAAAATTATAATATGCGTTTTGCAGGCGGCCCTTTTCAACATCACGAAACTTGAGCATGTGCGTTGAGGTACTGTTCATTGTTTCAAACCACAACCCGGCGGCATATTCAAGGACACCGTCGATTTCCGCTCCGCTGAGATTCATGGTATATATCATATTTTCATAACGGTAAAGTTTGAACATGTCCCCCACGGTAACCGGCCCGCCGAGCGATACATTAAAAGAAAGAGGCGCGGCGAATGATATCTCAGCGCCGGTGATATTAAGCTGAAAAGTATGCACGAGGTCCATAAACTTTGAATCACCGAAAAATGCCTGAGATGACCAGACTGTATCCGCAATTTCCCCCAGAGGTTCCGAAACATAGTTTTTTACAGCCTCAATTTCCGGCGCGAATTTTTCCATATATCCCGGGTGAGGTCCATAATCCTTCATCTCTTTCATATCCCCCGTAATACTTTCAACCTTGCCATCCATGAATTTAACCTCAGCCACAGCCGCGTTTTTTCCCCTGCTGCCGGCTCCGAGAATAAGAACTTTTTTGCCAGTCGGTCCCTCGACAAATTTATTCCATAACCTGTGATCATGCCCGATAAAAATAATATCAAATCCTGGTACTTTCTCAGCAACAATCATTGAAGCGTTCTCGTTTTTCTCTTCATCGTAACTTCCGCCCCCATAAGTGTAATCTCCGCCGGCATGGAAGAGCCCCACCATAAGATCAGGTTTTTCTTTTTCCAGAATCTCCGGTATCCATTTTTCCGCGGTTTTAACCATATCATCAAAATACATTCCCTTCCAGAGATATTCCGGCAGCCATTTGGGTATAGCGGGAGTTATGAGTCCCAGAACCGCAATCTTAACTCCCCCTTTTATTATTATTGTATATGGTTTGAAATAAGGTTTTCCCGTTTCACTGTTAATCGCGTTCGCGGCCAGCCAGGGAAAATTTATCTCACTATTAAACCTGTCATAAACATCATGCCCCGCCTCGATATCATGATTTCCTACCGTAGCCGCGTTATATTTCATATAGTTCATTATTTCGGCCCATACATGCTTCCGCTCCTTATCGATAAAATTATAATAATAAACGAAGGGATTTCCCTGAAGTATATCCCCGTTATCCAAAAGAATAACCTCCCCCTTTTCCCGCTGCTTTTCGACAAAAGTATGAACGGCAGCCAGTGAGCCTTCATAAGGTTTATTTTCAAGAAAATCCCACGGAATGGCGTGGCCATGCACATCGGTGGTTTCTATTATTTTAATTGTTTGCTGCTGTGAGAAAAGTGATGTGGCAGAAAAAACTATCAGCAGGAAAATGATCTTTTTCATAGCGGACCTGATCCGGATTTTTGGGATGATATTTTTCATTTCTGTTTTAATAATAATATACTAACAGTAAAAATAATTCACAATCTATTCAAAGGCGCATACAATATCCAAATTTCATGGAAAAATAATTTACGGCATCGCTCTCTTCAATAAAATTTTCATGATTTTTATTGCGCTTAATAAATGATAATTATTTAAATTTGATTAATTTTGAATGGCTGGCGCAGATTCATCAAAACGCTAAGCGTTAAATTATTCATCCTGAAATATCGCCGCGAGCGAACCGGTACTCGTTCACGTATCCGAAAGAAAGATTATTACATAAGAAGTAAATTTCTACGCCAAATGACAAGAAATTTTTCCTGTAAAAGAATCCCGAATGAGATTCAATATTGATAGCCACGGGCGGCAACCGAAGAGAGCTGCCCGGGGGTTAAGAGAAAAACAGGCAAAGGACCGTGAATGGGTCGAATATAACTCTCATCTACAGATAAAATAATATACTTCAGTTATTATTTACTCTGGGTTGTTAATATTCGACGCCTTCAGCGTCGCGGCTGGTGAACGTGTGATATAACCACCGGATTGCATCCGGGGCTATTCATATTCCGCTCCATTCGGAGTCGCTTATGTTTATAATTATGATGATTTTCTGGTTCCGGCTTTGCCGGCATAGGTAGATAAGCATTAGAATCCTGCGGCAGCATCTTGTATGGCAGCGACCACCGGATCTGCTGTCTTCTGTGAAATAACCAAATAAATACTTCCGATCATTTTTGCATAAAAAATATAGAGGAATCAATATTGAAAAAGTTAATGTTGCTCCTGTTTCTGCTTCAGGGACTGTTTTCTGAAAATATTTTTTCACAAGCAGAAGTTCAACTCCGAGAGATCAATAACCAGGTATGGCAAAAATTCATTGTCGCTTTTAACACCGGGGATTTCAGTATAATGAAAGAAATCCATTCGAAAGAGGTTATCAGAATTCCCGCCAACAGAAAAGAGATTCTCGATTATAAAGCTTATATGGCGTTATATGATAAAAAGAATGAAACCTCCGCCGAAAAATCCCCCAAAAATCATTTCGAACTTCGTTTTTTTGAAAGGATCAACAATAGAGTTATTTCATCTGAAAGAGGGATTTACAAATTGACTGTGGATAAAGGACTTCCGGGCGAAAGAGTACATTATGGGAAATTTTTTGTGATCCTTAAAAAAGAGAATGGGATATGGAAAATCACCCTCGATTATGATTCAAACGAAAATAAAACTATTGGCGGGGATGATTTTAATGCCGCGTTCCCTATGGACGCGTTTGATAAATTTCAATAAAAAAATCCATTAACTTCCGCGGGAGTTACTTTTGAATTACGAAGAAATAAAATTGCTGCCCAAGGTTGAGCTGCATCTTCACCTCGACTGCTCCTTAAGTTATAATGCGGTAAAAAAACTTAAGCCGGCTATTTCTGAATCTGATTATATGGATTTGTTTGTCGCTCCTGAAAAATGCCATGATCTTGCTGATTTTCTAAAATGCACAGTCGGAGGAATTGAACTGATGTAGAACAGGCTGGGCATTCAGTTTGCCGTTGATGACCTGTTTAGCCAACTGAAGGAGGATAATGTCATTTATTCTGAAATCAGGTTTACCCCTCTTCAGCATCTGGAAGGGGGGTTAAAACCGGAAGAGGTCGTTGAAACGGCTGCCGAAAGAATTGAATATAACTCGCGATTATTTAATATACCAGCCGGACTTATTTTATGCACACTCAGGCATTATTCCGGGAAAGAAAGTCTTGAAACAGTTAAACTGGTTGAAAAATATATTTCGAATACCTGTGTTGCGGGATTCGATATTGCGGCGGATGAAGCCGGCTTTTCTATTGATGAACATATAGCGGCTTTCAGGTACGCGAATGAAAAACTGCTGCCATGCACAGCGCATGCGGGTGAAGCTAAAGGTCCGGAAAGTGTCCGGGAAACAATAAAACATTTTAGGGTCGGCAGACTCGGCCATGGCGTCAGGAGTATTGAAGATCCGGAATTGGTTGAATATTTAATTGAAAATGGCATTCATCTTGAGATATGTCCCACATGTAATATCCAGACCGATATTTATAATACTTATGGTGAACACCCTGTTGATTTTTTATATAATAAGGGAGTTTCCCTCGGGATAAATACCGACGCCCGCTCCCTTGTGAATATCACTCTGAACAATGAATATCAAAAGCTGAATCAATATTTTGGCTGGGAAAAAGAACATTTTTTCCGATGTAATAACTACGCTCTGGACGCGGCTTTTATCGATAGTGAAAAAAGAGCGAATCTCAAAAATATCCTGAGAACCTCGTTGAAATAGTATGGTGTATATCGGAAGTGACATAACCACTAACAGCATAAACCTGTCCGGTTCGATGTTCTTTTTCTGTCTAACCTTTTATAACTAAATAAAGTAGAAACTCTCTGAGGCACTTGTCTCTTTTTAGGGCAGGATACATTCGTTTAATCGCGGTGAAAAGATTTGCTACAGATTATCATCCTGACTTTTTCATCCTGTTTATGGATCATTTTTATCATTGTTCCTAAAAATAATTTAGAATAGATTTGTTCTTGCTAAATCAATACAGCATAAAAAGATTTTTTTTAGTGATAAAACTTTACTGAGGTATTCATAACCGTTTTAAGAAAAATCCGGGGAGGATTAAAATGAAACGAATGTTTTTTGTGATCTGGCTTCTGTTATTTTTCGGAGCCCAAAATTATGCCGGCGACTTTTCCATCCGCGCCGGGATGAATCATTCATGGTTATCTTATCCCGATGTATCTGAGCTGGAAAACGAATTTAACCCCGGGTACAGTTTCGGAGCGGCGTACAATAATCAATTCCCCGATAATATTTATTTTTCCGCGGGTTTTAGAGTTTTCACTGCCGGCCGGTACGATGAAATAAATTATATGGATATGACAGAGACCGTGGGAATTGATCATATGTATTTATCACTGCCAATAAAAGCCGGGTATACATTCTGGGGTTGCCTGACTCCTTATCTCAACCTGGAGCCCGGTTATCTGCTAAGCAGCCAGATTAAACATGACGCTATATTAGGTGATGACACGGACAGGGATATCCTGGAGGAAATGAACAAATTTAATATGTTCATGGGACCTGGTCTGAAATTTGACTTCGGGATAATGAAACATAGATTTTCGATATCAGGCGAAATAAATTTCGGCCTGCTCAGGGTTCCAAAAGAAGGGGAATTCACCGATGGCGCTCTATCAACAAGAAGCTGGGTCGATTGGCGAACCCGTGAAATCCTGATTACACTGGAATATCATCTTTAGATAATTTTAATATAATGTAGGGGCGTCCCTTGTGGGCGCCCTTTTCATCTGAGGATGCCGGTTTAATATCAAACTTGCATTTTATCCCTGCCCCGTGAACTGCCTCTTATACTCCGAAGGTGTTTTACCAGTAAATTTTTTGAACGCGGTATTAAAAGAACTTTTTGAATTAAATCCCACCTCATAGGCTATCTGTATTATCTGCATATTCAGCGAGCCGTTTTTCTCAAGCAGTGTTTTCGCTTCATTAATTCTGCGGGAATTTATATAATCGTTATAATTTTTACCCATCCGGGTATTTATTACCTGTGATAAATGTTCCCTCGGAAAAGATAAAACCTCAGAAAGCTGCTTTAATGTAAATCCTGAATTTTTATATTGTTTCTGACCTTCAATAACAAATTTTATTTTCTCCATAATCTCATCGATATCGGCTTTATTGAGAGAAGAAGTTTTATATTTATTTTTAATCTTTTGTTTTTTCCGGCTGTAGTAATAGCCGGCAGAAAATAGAAGGATTACCCCTCCGGTAAAAATGAAAAAGGCGTTTGTTTTATAAAAAGGATCGGTTATCACAAGGATAAGATCATAGGCCGGTTTCCAGTCCTCGCCGAAACTTCTGGTTTCAATGACCATCCTGTAGCTGCCCGATTTGGGATCGTCAACCGAAATAATGTTTTCTTTTGAATATTGCCATTTGCTATTCTCATTAACGCTGACCAGTTTATAACGGTACCAGGAAATTTCTTTTGAAAACGAAATGGTATTAAATTCAAACCTGATAAAATCGCGGGCAGAAGAAAATGTCAGACTGTCTGTTTCATCACCTGTTTTTATCAGGTTAAATCGCAGTGTATCTTTTTCGGTATATATTTTATTAAAATAGGCCCGGTGGAAATAGTCTTTTTCCAGGTACTGGTTTATTTTAAAAGCCGATACTCCCCCGGTTGAACCGAACCAGGCTTTGCCGAAGTTATCGACAGGTATTATAGCATCGCTGATATCATTTCCCGGAAGGTCCTCTCTTGCTGTAAAAAAGTTAATATCCCGGTTATCCCATACTGCCAGCCCGTCCGAAGTTCCAATAAGAACTTTTCCATCGTAATATCCGAGTGAATTGATAATATTTCCCGGCAAACCATCATTGATATCAAGAGTATCTGTAATTCCGTTTTCGTTCAGTATATTCACTCCCCGTTTTGTCGCTATCCATATTCCACTGCCGGACACATCCAGTACAGAATTAACAATGTCGCTGCCCAGACCATTACTGACCGAATAATGAATTATCTCTTTCCCGTTATAACAGTAGAGACCATCGTTATAAGCCGCGAACCACATATCACCCGAATGATCCTCATAGATATAAGTAACTGATATTTTATCGGGTAAATAAGAAAACCGCTCCCATTTGTCATCACAAAGCTTCACGGCTCCGTCATTTCTTTTCCCCATCCACAGAGTCCCCTGCGAGTCAGTAAAAACGTCAAGAATTCCGCCGCCAGGATTTTCAGTATTATATAAACTCATGCCGGAATCGGAATATTTATAAAGAGAGTTATCAGCGGCAATGATAATATCTCCGGATGGGATTTCCGCCGCGCCTGTAACATTTATAAAAGAGTATCCGGTGGAAGCATTAAAAAATTTCGCGCCCTCGCAACTGAAGGCCGCGCATCCCCTTGTGGCCGCTGAAACCCAGACCCTGTCTCTGCTGTCGTGTAAAAGTACTTTTCCGTAATAGGAGGAAAAGCCATTTTCTACAGTAAAATTAAAAAAGAAACTTTCACTCAGCTTATAAAGTCCCTTTCCATAACTGCCGCACCAGATGTTGTTTTCTTTGTCGATAATTACATTTCTCACCAGCAGTGTGTTAATCTCATCAAAAATGTAAACCTCGCCCAATGAATTTTCGACTATCCTTCGCAGGCCGAAATTACTTGAAAACCATATAGCGGTGTTTTTATTTTCAGCAAATCCGTTTATATATACTCCGGGAATTGAAAACATTTTTTCCCATGTTTTATCTTTCTGCCGGAAGATCCCTTCGTTTTGAAATCCGGCCCAGTATTCTCCCCCGGAATGACGGATAATGGCGGTAATATTGTAGTTTTCATTCGGGAACAAAGGAAAAACCGCGCCATCTTTGAACTCATTAACTCCCCCGTCCGATATAATATATATACCATAGCTGTCCCTTGAAATATCGCGCACCCGGTTATGATATAATCCTCCCTCGGAATTATAATGAAAAACGTTCTCTCCAATAATATAAAAACAGCCATGGTTTTGTGTGCCAATTAAAAGCCCCTTTTCATAAACTATAAAATCATTTATCTTGACTCCGGTAGATGGAAGAGTAATCTTATACCTGCTGAATTCCGTTCCGTCAAACTGCCATATTTCACCTTCCTTATTCAGCAGAAGCAAATTGCCCTCAGGCGACCGGGCTATCGTTGAAATTTGGGAGCTGAAAAGATCATACGGTTCACGAAAGTTATAAAACCTGCGGCCATCGAAACAGCTCAGCCCGTTAATGGCGCCAATCCATAAAAATCCGGTTGAATCCTGGTATAATGATCGTACGGCGGATTGCACCAGTCCGTCATGTATATTGTAATTTTTTATTATATATTCTTCCGCCAGGGTAGTCTCAAGCAGGATGAAGAGGATAAAAACCACCCGCGGGAAAGCCGATAAAAATCTTTTCATATTATTCCGGATATTTATCCCTGAAACATTAACAATTCCTGAAAATAATTCAAGTGATCAATGAATCCCTTCAGTAATTATTGTTTTCAGGAATTATTTTTCCACCCTTGTTTCCTGAATTCACCATCTTATCCGATCAAATCTCTGTAGAGACAAGGCATGTCTTGTCTCTTAAAATATTGGTGAAAAAGATAAAAGCAAAAAAAATCATGTGTTCCGCGGATACACTATTTTATTGCGCTGAATAAATTATCATTCTTGTTTTTCGCATTTTGGCTGAACAGTTCCCAATGCATGGCAGGATATTATGGTATGCCGCTGTGCATACAATCTGTTCCCGTCAATTTCTGAACCATGATTAAAGGATTTCAGGATTACATGATTAAAAATCGATATCGGGTTCGGTATCGCTATCGGTATTTTTTTCATTTGAACCGGCAGAAATACCATAACATATATACCCCTCCTTTTCTCCCCCTTTGCCTTCAAATATTTCCGCGCAATTGTAGAGACAAGGCATGCCTTGTCTCTACAATTGGCAAAAAAATCCTTTTCTGATGATGGGGCAGACGCCGGAGTTGAATACTATTCCGGAGCGCAAATATGGTGTATCTGACTGCGCAAACACCATCCGGGATTTTTTTATACCTGTTCTCCCTGGGTAAAATTTATTTTAAAAGAATCATTTTTTTTGTGTCTGTAAAATCCTCTCCGGTGATCCGGTAGAGGTATATTCCGCTTTCCAGACCCTGTGAATTAAAATTAATTTTGTAGTAACCGGGCTCCATATATTTTTCCACAAGGGTAAGAACCTCTGAACCGAGTATATTATAAATTTTCAGAGAAATATTCGCTCCCTGTCCGAGTGAAAAGCCTATTGTAGTTGCGGGATTAAAAGGATTCGGGTAATTCTGACGCAGCTCAAAATCATTGGGGGAAGGATCAGGCTCCATACTTGTTGCAGGCAAATCAACAATATATAATGAATACTCATTGTTAACTTTTCCGGCGACCACGACCTGAGTTCCATCGGGAGACCAGTCGGGCATTGTGCATTCGGTCAGTTCCGATGTAAGTCTGAATGGATTGCTTCCATCTGCATCCATTATCCACACCTGGTCCTCGCCGCTCCTGTCTGAAACGAACAATATTTTGCTTCCGTCAGGAGAAAAGCGGGCGCGGTCATCATACCATGAATTATTGGTCAACCTTGCCGGCGTCCCTCCCGAGGCGGGAATGGTGTATATTTCCCTGTTGCCATCTCTTTCAGAAGTGAACACAATTTTAGAACCATCCGGATGCCAGGTAGCGTGGAAATCATGCGCCGGATTATTTGTCAGCTTTACCGCGTTTGAGCCATCTATATTTCTTTTCCATATTTCCACGTCACTCCCCATATAAACAAACTGTTCACCATCAGGAGACCAGTCGGGCGCGAAACATCCCCTTTCAGTAATTTTTTCATAAGAACCTCCTGACGCGGTTATACGGCATATTCTCAAAGGACCGTCAATATCCCTGATATCAAAAAGCAGCTCTTTGGAATCAGGGGACCACGACAGGTAAAAGTCACCACTCGTAACCGGGGTCATATTCACTTTAACAGTGCCCGATCCGTCAAGATATGTAATCCAGATAATCGATTCAGCCGGGTCCCATGTCGAACTGGCAATCATTGTCCCATCCGGTGACCATACCGGATGATTTGATCCGATTGAGCTATTCGTAAGCTGAGTTACCTGCCCCGGTATCAGTCCGGCTGAAAAAATAAGCAGGCATATAATCAAAATTCTTTTCATAATTATTTTCCCCGTTCTGATTTATCGTAATAATGTCATTTTTTTTGTGATTGTTTTTTTGACCGATCTTAATCTGCAAAAATAAATTCCTGAACTGACCTCATAACCCCTTTCATCTCTTCCGTTCCATAGCTCGTGATAATGCCCGGGATTTCTGTGGCCGTTAAACAAAGTTATAATTTTCTCTCCCGCCATGTTAAATATTGAAATATCTATTGCCGCGGTTTTTCCAATCGAATAAGATATTCTGGTTTCCGGATTAAATGGATTGGGGTAATTCTGTTGAAGCGTAAATTTTTCAGGCGCTGATAAATCTTCCCCCGAAACAGATGTCATCTCTATCAGCTCTTCGGATGATATACCCGTTTCTCCAATGCCGCGGGAATAATAAAAGTCGAATCCGCTCCAGGTTTCAATAATTTTTTCATCCAGTGAAATCCGCCAAATTTTATTGAAATCATTCCTGAAAGAAATATATATGTTATTGCTGTCGGGATCGCAGACAATGCTGAACCGTGTCGCGAATCCGCCGCTTTGCCTGCAGCGGCTCAATCCCTCAAATCCTTTCAATATTGAAAAGGAATCGTTGTTATCCCTGACATACTCATACAATGTTTTATATCTCGCCGCGCCGACGCCTGTTACAGATGTATAAGGCTGTCCGGCAAACTTATAAAGCGGGAAATTTGACATTACAAGCATATTATTTTCCATATCGGTAACATGATTTACCGTATCGCCTGATTCAGCGACAAAAGCCTGCTGCGGTCCGGCTATCATTTCATGCAGAGTTATTTGGGGATACTGGCGTAGAAGCCGCTGGCTTTCAGTTAGAAATTCTCTTATATAACCCGCGCCATTAAATGATGTAAGGGATATTATAAACAACTCTGAAAAGAAGATGTCAAGGGGACCCGGATTGCTGACCCCTATTTGATGCGGGTACTGCATCTGGGCATTTGTGAATATTCCTTTGTCATTCACCCCGACCACATCAAGGTTGCCATCAAACCTGATTCTGAAATAGTCGGTTATTCCTTCGGTTTCAATTGTCAGAGTAAGGGAAGTTTGAGGGTAATCAAAATTCATCCCGTAGATGGGTCTTGTGCCATAAGAAGCAAAGCTGGTGCAGCCATTAATTTTAACTGAACTGCTTAAGAGAAAAATAACGATAGTCGTTAACAGATATTTCATAATAGTTCTCAGGATATTTTTACCGGAAAACTAAGTTCAGTCACACATCCTTTCGCCCGGAATAATTATTTCATACCTCAATTACGGGGTAGAAATCGGGAACCCTGAGCTGACAGAGCCGGAAATAAATACAACTGACCCGGTGGCTGAGCGGAGTCGAAGCCCCGCCGCTGGTTTCGACTCCGCTCAACCACCAGCTTACGTTTGCAAAAATTTTTGATAATCCGGGGAATTCTATAAACTCACCCTTGCCATAGATATCCCTGCTGCAAAGGTGAGTTTCAGATTTTTCACACAATCTCTTTATACCCGGGTAAAAAATAAAACCGAAATATTGTAACTGTCATCATCACTTCAAAAACAGCATCTTCTTCGTCTCCGAATATCTCCCGGTAGTCAGCCTGTATAAATATATTCCCGAAGAAAGATGTTCACCATTAAATTCCGCCTCATAATGCCCGGCAGATTTATATTCATTAACCAAAGTTTTTATCTCCCTGCCGAGAAGATCAAAAATTTTAAGCTCGACCTTTTCACCAAAGGGGATTGAGTATTTTATTTTTGTGGCAGGGTTGAAGGGATTGGGGTAGTTTTGATAAAGTGTAAAATTATTAACAATCTCCGTTTCATTAACAATTGTAATAACTGATGCGGGGTCGTTTGAAAGGATGATGCCTTGTGAACCGACAATCCATCCTGAGCCGCTCGCACTGAAACATATATCTGTTAGAATTGAATTAATTCCCGACTCCTCCAATTCCCAGTTTTCGCCCCCATCCGTAGTATGACGGATTTCACCCTGGTTGCCGACGATCCATCCCTCATACTCTGAAATAAAATCTATAGCGCTGAAACTTTTATTGTCCTGCACTTCCAGCTGCATGGTCCAGTTATTTCCACCATCGGTGGTTTTAAACAAATTTTTTAGGGTAATCACCCATCCGGTTGATTCTGAAATAAAATCAACATCATAAAGATCCGAAATTGATCCGATATTCTGGTTTGTCCATGCCCCGCCGGCATTTGTTGTCTTCAGTAAAGCGCCATTATTCGCAGAAATCCATCCAGAGGAATCATTAACAAAACTGATACCATTCAAATTTGTTGCTGATTCAAAATCCTGCCCGCTCCAGGTCATACCCAGATTAGTCGTGTGAAGGATTACTCCGTTTTCCTCATCTCCTCCTACAGCCCATCCGGTCTGTTCTGAAATAAAATATATTTTTTTCAGATCAAACTGTGTCCCGCTTGTTTGTTCGAGCCACAGATCACCTCCTTCAGGGGAAAAATAAATGGCGCCGTCAGCGCCTGAAATATATAATCGTGATTCATTTATCGCGGTTAATGAAAAAATGTCAGCTTCAATATCCATTTCCATTTTCCCCCATTCTTTGCCGGCATTTGTTGTCTTCAGGAGCTGAACTAACTGGTTGTCGCCGCCAATAACCCATCCGGTGGAATCATTGGCAAAGGATATACTCCTGAAGTTTCCTCCTGTACCGTTATCATTTATTTCCCAATTATATCCCCCATTGGAAGTTCTGAATATTTTCCCTCCGCCGCCGACAGCCCAGCCCTGGGAAGAATTTGGAAAATCAATTGAAGCAATATATTGGCCGATGCCAATATCCATGAGATTGCAATACCAGATATGACCGCCATCATTTGTGTGACCCATTATCGGGCCATCAAAATAATCTTCTCCAACCCAGAATCCATAGCTGTTATTGATAAAAAGTACCTGCGAAATCCAAATGGTGGAAAGGCCGACATAAACGGAGGAACTCCAGTTTGCCCCGGCATTTGTCGTTTTCCAAATAATTCCATTTATACCGTCAGACCCGGCTACAAATCCGTTCAGGTTGTCCCTGAAATATAACGATTGATAGGTATTTTGATTATCTTCAATATTTATTTCCCAGTTGTCGCCGCCATCATTAGTTTTTAGTATTAAATGCAGCCCGACCGCATATCCGGTGTTAATGCCGGTAAAAAATATTTCCCTCAGCTCATTTGAAGTACCTGACGATTGATTAATCCACGTTTCTCCACCATTGCTTGTTTTATTAATCATACCACCATTCCCCGCGATCCAGCCAATATCCGGTGTAACAAAATGAATTCCCTGAATTTTTTGTGTTGTTCCCGACTCCTGTTCCTGCCAGGAGAGTCCACAGTCTGTAGTCTTCAGAATAGTGCCAATATCTCCCGCGATCCAGCCTGTATCTGCTGAAATAAAAAATATTGAGCCGAGCCTTGCTGTTCCATCCCAGGAATATCTTTCCCACATTATTCCCCCGTCAGTTGTTTTTAATATAGCCCCGTTATCACCCGCAACCCAGCCGGTATCATTATTAATAAAACTGACATGATATAAGATATCTCCTGTAGTAAAATAACTTTTTTTGAACCATTCGCCATGAATAGTATTCAAAAGGATAAATATCATTATTATTCCATACTTCATACAATCTTCCTCCAATTATCTGCGCATCTGTCAAATGATGCACCCGCTTATTTTGAGCATAGGTCATGCAACAAAATGGCTGATTTTATTTACTGTCACTTCAACAACAACATCTTCTTAGTCTCAGAATAAACACCTGCGGTTAGCCTGTATAGATAGATTCCCGAAGAAAGGCTGCCGGCGTCAAACTCCGCCTCATAATGGTCGGCAGATTTATATTCATTTACCAATGTCGTTATCTCCCTGCCGAGAAGATCATAAATCTTCAGCTCAACCTTTTCTCCCGCGGGGATTGAATATTTTATTTTTGTAGCGGGGTTGAATGGATTGGGGAAATTTTGTTCAAGGCTGAAAATCAGCGGCAGTTCAACTATTGCCTCTATTTCATCAGAATATTCATATTTGCCATCAAGGTCAATCTGTTTGAGGCGGTATAAATATTTCCCTGGCAAAATATTTTCATCTCTGAATTGATATGATTGAGGCAGAGTGGTGGTGCCGGCGCCCTGAATAAAACCAAATTTTGACCATCCGGCTTTATTATTTTTATTTTCCTCTGCCGGTTTTCTTTCCACCTCGAAACCAAAATTGTTGACTTCGGAAGCTGTTTTCCATTGTAATATTATCGCCGCGCCCGATTGCTTATAATCAAATGAGGTTATCTCAACAGGAACGATGCCTCCATTTTCTGTTTTCATAATCAGCCCGCAATCTCCAACAATCCATCCGGCTTTCTCATTGAAAAAGAAAACATCACTCAACCGACCGGCGCTGAATTGCGGATAAACGCTCCAATTATCCCCTCCATCTGTGGTGCTGAGAACTATTCCTCCATCTCCAACAATATAACCGTTAAATTCATTTATAAAACAAACATCACACAACTTTGAGTTAGTGTTGGAAATTTGCTTAATCCATGTACCACCCCCGTTATAAGTTTTAATAATCGCTCCGCTATTCCCGACAACCCAGCCAATGTCTGAAGAAATAAATTCCAGGGCATTTAAATTCTCCTGGGTAACCCTGTATTGTTGTACCCAGTTGCTTCCCCCATCAGTTGTTTTCAGGACATAACCCTCTCCACAGGCTACCCATCCTGTTTCATTTGAAATAAAACAAATATCTTTCAGATTTTTTGCTTCTCCACAATCCTGTTCTTCCCAGGAATAGCCTCCATCTTCTGATTTATATATAAAACCTGTTGATTCATGTCCAACGGCTATCCATCCGGTATTTTCCGAACTGAAATAGAACGAGTTTAGAGGAGGTTCCACCGGAAACATCATCCCCGCCCATTCAACACCCCCGTCAGTTGTTTTAAGTATCGTGCCAAATTCACCAATTATCCAGCCTGTTGAATTCGATATGAAAAATACTTTCCTAAAGGTTTCATAATCATATACCGGATCGGAAATATTCGTCCATGATGCTCCTCCATCGGTTGTTCTTGTTATAGCTCCGTACCCTCCCGCTGCCCAGCCACTATTTTCTGATGTAAAAAAGAGGGAGTTATAGAATTTGTATGGTCCCTCATCAAATATCACCCAGCTTTCACCTCCATCTGAACTTCTAAAAATTTGTCCTTTGTCGCCAACAGCTAAACCAAGATTATCATCAACAAAATTAACAGAATAAAGTTGTGACGCTGATTCTATATTTTTGAAGTCCCAGCTCGCGCCACCATCAATTGTTTTATAGAGTTTTCCTTTGCCTAAATAGTCATACCCTGAAGCCCAGCCTGTATAGGGTGTATTAAACCATATCGAAGAAATTGTTATTGTATTAAAAGAAGAATTTTGTTCCCAAGTAATGCCTCCATCTGTAGTCCTGTGCATTACATCATAACCTGTGTCCGATCCTGCTACGAAACCATGAGTTCCATTTACAAAAAAAATCGATTCATAATATTCTGTGCTGCCCCCTATTTGAATGGATTCAAATGAATCACCACCATCGGTAGTATGTAATACTTTTCCACCGGTCGCGGATATCCATCCCTCAGATTCTGACAAAAAATGTAATGAGCGTAGATCTTTGGTTATTCCCGTAGTTATTTGTTCCCAACTCTCACCACCATCAATGGTTCTTAACATCACACCTGATTCACATGATATCCAGCCAAAATTTTCATTAACAAAATATATATCAAACAAATCATACTGAGTCATAAAATCAACCGGGCGCCAGCTTTCCCCTCCATCGGTTGTTGCCAGGGAAGCCCCGTTATATCCGACTACAAATCCTTTTATTTCTGAAATAAAATGAACAGATTTAAGAAAACCTCCCGCGTTGTTCTTTAATTCCCAGGTTAATCCGCCATCAGTTGTTTTAATTATTGCGCCTGCCTCTCCCACCGCAACAGCTGTAGTTGAATCGAGAAATATTACATCATGCAAATCATTCCCCTGTGGTTTTGGGTTCTGCCAGCTCCACTGGGCGCTTAGGTTTATGGTAATTAGGAAAAACACAATAATAAAGGAGATTCTTTTCATTTTGTTCATCCCATTTTTAAATTATTTGATTAGCAGCATCTTCTTTGTCTCCGAATAATTCCCGGCGATTAGCCTGTATAGATAGATTCCCGAAGAAAGGCTGCCGGCGTCAAACTCCGCCTCATAATGGCCGGCAGATTTATATTCATTTACCAGAGTCGTTATCTCCCTGCCAAGAAGATCAAAAATCTTCAGCTCAACCTTTTCTCCCGCGGGGATTGAATATTTTATTTTAGTTGCGGGGTTGAAGGGATTGGGGTAGTTCTGTTCAAGGCTGAATATCAGCGGCAGCTCCACTATTGCCTCTATTTCATCAGAATATTCATATTTGCCATCCAAGTCAATCTGTTTAAGGCGGTACAAATATTTGCCTGGCAAAATATTTTCATCTCTGAACTGATATGATTGAGGCAGAGTGGTGGTGCCGGCGCCCTGAATAAAACCAAGTTTTGACCATCCGGCTTTATTATTTTTATTTTCCTTTGACGGTTTTCTTTCCACCTCGAAACCAAAATTGTTTACTTCTGTGGCTGTTTCCCACTTTAATATTAGCGCCGCGACCGATTGCTTATATTCAAATGAGGTTAACTCAACAGGGAGTCCCCCATGAACAGTGTTTATTATTGCGCCATGTTCTCCACAGGCCCAGCCCAGTTCATCATTAAGAAATTGTATTGAAGTCAACCTGTTTTTTGTTATTTTTTCATGAGCGGACCATGATATTCCTCCATTTGTGGTTATCATTACCGTACCTTCATAACCGCATATATAACCTTTCCTTTCGGTTAGAAAATCTAATGAAAGGAAATGAGCTGAGCTGGTATAATCCTGCTGCCAGCTTTGTCCGCCATCTGAAGTTGATAAAATAAATCCATTCATTACGTAGTAACCTCCGGCAATCCATCCTTTATCCGGGGAAACAAAACAAACAGCATCCAGTTCGTAAGCGGTTCCTGATGTCTGATTTTCCCAGGTCTCCCCTCCATTTGTAGTCCTGAGAATAGCGCCATTATTTCCAGTCACCCAGCCGGTAAACTCATCATAAAAAAAGACATCAAGAAAGTACTCACCAAGACTGGTGTGCTGCTGTTCAATCCACGATGCCCCGCCGTCAGTAGTTTTTAATATTTTTTTATTCTGTCCGACCGTCCAGCCTGTTGAATCTGAAATAAAATCAATAGCCAGAAAATTTGTATTGAACCCGGTCAAGGAAATATCCTGCCAGCTATCTCCGGCATTTTCTGTTTTTAAAATAGTACTGTGATAACCAACTATCCATCCGGTATTTTCCGATACAAAATCGATATCCCGGAGATTTTCTTCCGTTACCGGATTTCTTAATTCCCATTCCTCACCTCCATTTATTGTTCTCAGCATGGTCCCCTGGTCCCCAACACTCCATCCTCTGCTCTCAGAAGTGAATTTAACAGATCGCAGCAGAATACCATGAGCAACACCGTTATCATTCCAGGTACTACCATTATCAGAGGAAAATGTAATTAAACCTCCGTCACCTGACGCAAATACTTTCCCATTATTTAATACCTCAATAGAATAGATGAAACAATTTTCGGGGAAGTAAACTTCGTTCCAATTAGAGTAAGCTACTGATCCCTTAAATATCTTGCCTCCATCAGGATCATTAAATGGATGATATTCCCCAACAGCCCACCCCCGGCCGTTCGGAGAAAATGTAATTGAATTAAAGCTTGATACTTCTCCATAAACCGTCAGCGCTTGCCAGTTATCTCCCCCATCTGTAGTTTTATAAATTGAACTACCAGCTCCCCAACCAACTGAATCAGATATAAAATAAATATCCTTAAAAGAAGATGGACTCGGTTTACTTATCCAGGTAATTCCCCCATCAGTCGTTTTTAATAAATCCTCCGCACAAGCATATCCAAGACTATCATTAATAAAATAAATTGATTGTATCTGGTCATCAATACCGGTTGATTGCTGAATCCATGAATTCCCTCCATTTTCGGTTTTGAATATTTTCCCTCCAATCCCACAAATCCAGCCGGTATCAGCATTCAGGAAAAAAGCGGATAAGAAGTCTGTTCCATTCGCGCAAACCTGCTGCTCCCAGTTTTCACCTCCATTCTCAGTGTGCAAGATTGTACTATTCCTGCCTACAGCCCACCCGATACGTGATGAAACAAAACATAGTGATCGTATCATCTCCCCTGACATATCAGCTTGTTGTTCCCAGGTAATTCCGGTGTCGGTGGTTCTGTATATCAATCCGTTAACACCCGCAATCCATCCGGTATCTTCGGTTGCAAATTTTATCGCTAACAGCTGATTCCCCTGCGGTTTTGGATTTTGCCAGCTCCACTGGGCGCTAAGATTTATGGTAACCAGAAAAAACACAACAATAAATACGATTCTTTTCATTTTGTTTATCCCATTTTTAAAATTATTTGATTAGCAGCATCTTCTTCGTCTCCGAATATTTCCCGGTAGTCAATCTGTATAAATATACTCCCGAAGAAAGGCTGCCGGCGTCAAACTCCGCTTCATAATGCCCCGCCGGTTTATATTCATTTACCAAGGTATTTATCTCCCTGCCGAGAAGATCAAATATCTTTAACTCAACCTTTTGACCGGCGGGGATTGAATATTTTATTTTTGTGGCAGGGTTGAAGGGATTGGGGTAGTTTTGGCAAAGTGAATAATCAGATGGAATATACTCTCCGGTTCCGACAATAATCACCGTATCGGCGGGTGATAATAATATAGTTCCTTCTTCTCCGACGATAAGCCCGGCTCCATTTTGTGAAAAGTCAATTCCCTTTAGCAATACTGTAACTCCCGTTTCCTCCTTCTGCCAATTTAATCCCCCGTCTGTAGTGTGAAAAACAGAGCCGTTGTTACCGGCAATCCAGCCCTCATTTTCCGAAACAAAATGCAATTCTGAAAAAATAAAAGCCTGGTTTTGCCAAATTCTTTCCCATTGACTTCCACCATTTGTTGTCCTGAAAAGCATATTTTTCGAAATTGTCCAGCCATGGGACTCTGAAATAAATTGAATATCTCTCAGATCTTCCGGGAATCCGACATACTGGCCGGACCACCTGCTACCTGAATGTTTTGTAAAAAGCGTTTTACCTTCGGCAGCGGAAATCCAGCCGGTGGAATCATTAATGAAAAAGATAGCGCTCAGATTTTCGACTGAATCAAACTTTTGTTGTGTCCAGGTCATTCCAATATTGTTTGTAAATAAAACAACATTTGTATCCTGAGTTCCACCAATAGCCCAGCCTTTTGTATCTGAGACAAATAAAATCTGGTTAAGGTCAAGCGCCGTTCCACTTATCTGCTCAAGCCAGGTTGCCCCTCCATCTGGAGAAAAATAAATAATTCCATTCGTTCCCGATACCCATATCGCTTCTTCATTGAGGGCGCAAACTGATAAAACTTTAGCGGCAAATTCGAATGTTTCTTTTTGCCAGTTGTTTCCATAATTTGTTGACTTCATCAGGTAGTTTTTTTCATAACCCCCTCCGACCAGCCACGCAAGGCTGTCATCGGCAAAATCAACATCGAGAAAATTCCCTCCGAAACCATCCTCTTGTTTGAACCATGATTCTCCTTTATCAACAGTACAAAATATTCTGCCGCCATCACCTATTGCCCAGCCCTTCTCCGGAGTCGCAAAATCTATACTTCGCATATATTGCTGGGCGGGATTTTCAATAGATTTATAAAACCAGTTCATTCCTCCATCTGATGTTTTGCCCAGTAGATTGACTTCATCATGCATTGATATATCTCCAACCCCGCCCCAGTAACTAAAATTCAGGTCAACATTTATTATCTGATAACAACGTTTCGCTAAACCGGCATTTCCGGTAGCTTCCCAGTTTTCTCCTCCATCAAATGTCATCCACATACTGCCAAAAGAACCTTGATTAGAACCAATTGCGAAACCATCCATTTGATCCTGAAAAACTATTGAAGTAAAATCAGTAAGATTTGTATTTAGTTTAATCTCCCAGGAAGCGCCTCCATCTGTTGACTTCAATATTAAATGATCGCCGCAAAGAAAACCGTTATCGGAAGATATAAAATAAATATCCCGCATATCTGAATACATTGATTGAAATTGCCATGTTTCGCCGCCATCGGTAGATTTCTTCACTTTTCCAGTCTCATCCAGCAGCCATCCGGTTGAGGGGGAAATAAAAAAGATTTTTGTAATAGGATTTGACAATCCGGTTTCCTGTTCAGCCCATTCCTCACCACAATTTGTAGTTCTCAGCACCAATCCCTGCTCACCGCAAATCCAGCCGGAATCGGGAGATACAAAGAACACCGATTCCAGCTTTTTTTCCTCTTCCAGGGAAATTCTGAACCAGGTGTCACCTCCATTCAAAGTTTTCAGAATCGTTCCATTTTCACCTACAGCAAATACAATATCTTCGTTTACAAATTCAACTCTGGTTAAATTATATCCGGGTGAAGTATAATTCTTGCTATACCATTCGGATTGAATTGAACCGCAGCAACATAAAAAAAATATTAAAATAAAAAATTTCATAATCATCCCGATATTCAATTTCAAAAATAAATTATCATTTTCTCAGACATTTATCTGTAATTAGTCCTGTGAAAATTTTATTTAATCATCAGCATCTTCTTTGTCTCCGAATATCTCCCGGCAGTCAGCCTGTATAAATATACTCCCGAAGAAAGGCTGCCGGCGTCAAACTCCGCTTCATAATGCCCCGCCGGTTTATATTCATTTACCAATGTCGTTATCTCCCTTCCGAGAAGGTCAAAAATCTTTAACTCAACCTTTTGACCGGCGGGGATTGAATATTTTATTTTTGTAGCGGGGTTGAATGGATTGGGGTAGTTCTGAGATAAAGAATAACCGCTGATTATTATTTTTTCTTCTTCAACAGCAACAACTGTCTGGGGATTATTGCTCAGCACAACGCCATATTCTCCCACAATCCAGCCGCTGCCTGATTCAGAAAAATGTATTGCAGAAAGTCCCCTGATCTCAGTTTCTTCCTGCTGCCACGTGATTCCGCCGTCAGTTGTATTATAAACAATCCCGTTCTTATCAAGAATCCACCCCCCGGTTTCTGAGATAAAATCCATCGCTGAAAAACCATCGTGGGCAGGAATATTGGTCAATTCCACCCAGTTGTCACATCCATCCGCGGTTTTGAATAGTTTGTCTTCTGTAAGTAAGAATCCGGCTGTCGGTGTGAAAAACTCTATAGAAATAATATCATCCTTTGTACCCAGCGACCGGAGAATCCATTCCTCTCCTCCATTTGTGGTTTTCAGGATATCGCCATTATCCCCCGCGGCCCAGCCTGCAAGGTTCGAAACAAAGCTGATCGAATTTAGATTTTTCGCCATATCGCGGACTTGTTCAGTCCAGCTCATGCCGGAGTCTGTTGTATGAAGAATAATTCCATTATCCTCATCACCTCCTGCGGCCCATCCCGCGAGTCCTGATACAAAATGAATATCCTTAAGGTTGTATGTTGTGCCGCTTACCTGCCCCATCCATTGATTGCCGCCGTCCGGAGTAAAATAAATTGTGCCGTTTTCACCGGAAACCCAGGCGTAGTTTTCATCCAGGGCAAAAATTGACAAAAGATTATCTCCTGATTCTATTGGCTGCCCGGTCCAGGTTATTCCTCCATCTGTAGATTTCATGATTTTATTGATTTCAGCGCTTCCGCCGGCAAGCCATCCTGTGCTGTCATCAATGAAATCGACATCCCTGAAACTTCTGCTTAAGCCGTCATCCTGCACCACCCACGCGGAAGTCCCGTTTTCACAGCGGAAAATATCACCTCCCGAGCCAGCCGCCCAACCCCTGGTTGAGTTAATAAAATCAATCGAATTAATATAGTATCCATGCAGATTAACCACGTTCATACCCTGCCATGTATCACCACCGTTTAAGGTCCGGCTCATTTGCGTCTTAAACCAATAATCCATACCGACATACCAACCACGCAAGGAATCGGCGAAAACCATATCATCAATACCGATTACATCACCGCCAAAGTTTGTTTCTGACCAGGTTTCTCCAGCGTCGGTCGTTTTCCACATAAGGCCATATCCATAACCGATATCTCCCGCCGCGTAACCTTTGTTGATCTGTGGAAAACGGAGGCATTTGAAATACCCTTCTGATATTGCAAGCTTGGTAACCCAGGTTTCTCCCCCGTCAGTTGTTTTCAGCACCCCCTTGCGGGTAACTATTAATCCGGTATTCTCAGTTAAAAATTGTATCGATAATAAAGTTGAAATTGTATCGGGAGTCTGTCTGAACCATGTTTCCCCGCCGTCGGTGGTTTTTTTCAGGAATCCATGGTCACAACTGAACCAGCCAATTTCTTCGGTAAGAAAAAAGATATCCTGAATAAGCATGAGCGTTCCTGTTTCAACTTTCTCCCATGTATTGCCGCCATCTGTTGTTTTCATTAAAACACCTTCCGAACCACCGGCCCATCCCTTTTCCTCAGTGATAAAAAGCATTTCACTAAATAAAGAGCTCAATCCGCATTCAATTCTTTTCCAGCTAAATCCCCCGTCGGTGGTTTTTAATATTGTGCCGGCAGAGCCCAAAACAAACCCGGTTTGCTGAGTGATAAAATAAGTTTTATAAAGATCGATATCAGGCGAGCTGTAGCTTTGCCTGTACCATTCCGAATGTATAACGCTGCTTAAAACAATCATTAAAATCAATACCCTGATATTCATTTTTAACCTCCCGCCTCTCGGCCCGCAGATAATTTATACCCTGCTATTTTTTTGAGTAGCTATTGTCTGTAAATTTACATTCCCTTTATAAATTGGTTCTGAATTTACTTAAAATAGAAAATATCAAAAAAATGTAATAATAGCAATTATTGAATATCAGTATATCTTTTGGAAACAAAAAATTAATACTTGCTATTATTGAAATATTTTTGCAGTTTTTCAAAAAAGCATTTTATCAGGATGAATAAAAAGTTTATTCCCGGTTATAAAAAACTAAACTTGTCGGGTAAGCTGAAGGAAAGAGCCGATGAACTGTGGCGGATTCTGGAATCGTGCGAGCTCTGTCCGCGTCTGTGTAAAGTTAACCGCCTTTCTGGTGAGCGGGGATTCTGCCTGGCGGGCAGGGAAGTAAGCGTGGCTTCGGCGCATCCACATTTTGGTGAGGAAGCGCCCTTAGCGGGCTCAGAGGGTTCAGGAACGATATTTTTCTCACATTGCGGACTCAGGTGTGTTTTCTGCCTGAATTGGGATATCAGTCACAGGGGGGAGGGGAGAGTATTATCAATTGAGGGCCTTTCAGGTATGATGCTCCGGCTGCAGGAAATTGGCTGTCATAATATAAATGTTGTCACCCCGACTCATTACGCTCCCCACATCATTTTTGCACTTGATAAAGCCGCCGACAAGGGGCTTAATATTCCCCTGGTTTATAATACCCACGGATGGGAAAGACCGGAAATATTGAGACTTCTTGATGGAGTTGTTGATATTTACCTGGCAGATTTCAAGTATTCTGATTCAAAAAAATCAGCTCTCTATTCCGCCGGCGCCGAAAACTATCCCGCAATAATAAAAGCTGCCCTGCAGGAAATGAACCATCAGGTCGGCGCCGCAATTCCGGATGATAACGGCCTTATACGAAAGGGACTTATGATCCGCCACCTGGTTATGCCCGGAGCGGCAGGCGGCTCAATTGAGGTTATAAAATGGATTAAGAAAAATTTACCTGCTGATACCTATGTAAATATTATGTCGCAGTATAGCCCCAATTTTCAGGCATATCAATATCCTGAAATTTCGCGAAGAATAACCCGAAGTGAATATGAAAAGGTTGTAAGCTTCGCGAAAAAAGAGGGCCTGACTAACCTGGAAATTCAGGGTTATTTTGGCTGACTTTTTATAGAGGGAAATAAGGCGCATAGAAACAAAATACCGTTTACATGCTGAGGATAATCCTGTCAAAAAGCCCACCCGTTACATGTTGCCGATAAACAGGCCGCGATTCCAGATCCATAAACCGGCTGAACCGGAATTCCAATATTGTCATAAATGATCTGCTTTTATGATACTTCGGGGTTATGTCCTCCCCCGATTGTTAGGGTGTGCTTACAAATGTTATCCTTTAGGGTGTTTTCCTCAAGCTCTGTCCGGGGAAAATGCAGGCAACTTAATATTATTATTCTTACTTTAAATAACTGAATATTAAATTTCCCATGGTAATAAAAAGGAGTCATACTAATACTCGAAAAATTAGCCGTAGAAAAAAAACGAGTATGAGGAGGATTACAAAAACAATTTTTTGCTGAGATTTTTTTGTCCGACTCTGCCGGCTCAGGAGATTAACTGAGAGATAAATCAATAATGGTTTGATATTTTCAGGGGGAGGAAATGAAAATAAAGATATTTATTCTCTGCTGTTTTTTATATACTATAATTTTGGGACAGACAGGGTGGCAAAATATCAGCAATATTTATTATGGGATTCACATTAATTCAATTTTTTTCGTCGACGAGATGAGGGGATTCGCGGCCGCGAATAATGGCAGCCTCTACAGCACCGCTGACGGAGGCAAGGAATGGAAAGAAAAAATAATTTCAGCTGACCTTTCCCTTAATAAAATATTTTTTACTGAACAGAGGGGCTATATCGCGGCAGATTCCGGCAGGTTCTTTATTTGTGATTTTAATCTTCTCTGGCGGGAAAAAGATATCGCCACCGGCAATAATCTTAATTCACTCTGGTTTAATGATAATGAAACAGGCTTTGTCTTTGGAGATTCATCCACTCTTTTCAAAACAACCGATGCTGGTGAGGAATGGAGAAAAATTGATATAACGCCCAACCTCAAACTAACTGACGGCGCCTTCTCAACACCCGACTTTGGCATTGCCATATCGGAAGAAGGGAAATTACTGAGAAGCTTTGATTCAGGAGAAAACTGGCAGACTGGAGGAGTTTCAAGCAGCTTCGGACCGGTAAATCTGTATTCGATTTCATTTTGTGATGAGAGCGCCGCGTTTATCGGAGCATTTGATTATGATGTCGGCTGCGTCGTGAAATTATTTGATTATGCAAATGAAATACAACTTTATTATCCTTCAATGACCCCGCAGAAAACTGTTCATTTCAGGTCGGTCGATGAGGGCATTTCCACCGGTTGGGGCGGCGCGATTATGAAAACCACCGACAGCGGAATTACCTGGGATATATATACCAGTCTGATTCAAAATAAGCTCAATTCGATGTATTTTCTTAATGACACACTTGGGTATGCCGCGGGGAATAATTTCACTATATTAAAAACAACCGACTTTGGCAATAGCTGGTGTTCCGACATCTCAAATCCCACAAGTAATTTAATAAACGCCCATTTTTTTAATAAAAAGAAAGCGATAATAATTGGACAGTCAGGGGAAATATTCAGCTTCAATAACGAAAACCTTGAATTACTCGCTAACTTTTCTTCCCTTTCTGAATTCTTTTGCTGGCTGCATTTTACAAATGACGCCACCGGTTTTATAGGGGCAAAGAATAAAATATTAAAAACAACCGACCAGGGAGTAACATGGCTGATTGATGAATCTTTTCCACAATCCGGTTTTGTAATGAGTTCATGTTCATTTTTCAATAATAACCTCGGCTTTATAGCATTATCATCAGCTATTGTTAAAACGAGCGATGGCGGGAATTCCTGGCAATTGCTAAACCGGGACATCAACAGTCGTACGATTTATTTTGTGGATGAACACATACTCCTTTCCGGAAGCTGGGATGGAGAAATTTATAGATCAACTGACCAGGGTGAAAGCTGGCTTCATATCTATTCAACCGGCCCCGGCACAATTTCAGATTTTAAATTCCTGTCCCGGGAAACCGGGTTTGCGATAAACTGGTCGGGCGACGTTTATAAAACTACTGACGGAGGTTATTCCTGGAGATCGACACATCTCTCTGATTTTTGCAGATTACATGATATAAATTTTATCGATGCCGGAAACGGGTATATTGTTGGTGACGATGGAAAGATTTTTTATTCTTCCGATATGGGTGAATCCTGGCTGCCCCAATCTTCAGGAATAAATCAAAACCTTAATTCGATTATATTTTTGAGTGACCGCCTCGCCTATATTACCGGTGATTTTGGCGCTATTCTCAGAACAACCACAGGGGGTTTTGTAAGTGTAAAAACAACCAGTGATGCGCCGGCGCAATTCAGGCTCTATCAAAATTTCCCCAATCCTTTTAATCCTTCAACAAAAATAAAATTTAATCTCCAATCAGACATCCGGGTACGACTTGAAATATTTGACATCTCCGGGCGGCTTGTTAAAAACCTGGTTAATGATTTCTTTTACGCGGGAACCTATGAAATAACTTTTAATGGAACAGCGTTCTCAAGCGGAGTGTACCTGTTATCACTTAAAGCCGGCTCAGACAGAATGACTAAAAAATTAATTTTGCTGAAATAAAGGAATGATAATGAACGGCAAAGTTAAAGAAATCATATTAGTCAATCCAAATTCGCTATTTAATCAACTGAAGAGGTGGCTGGCATTCGCGTTTGGAGCCTTTATGGCCTTTATTTTATTCAAAGCGGTTGAGCAGACGGGCGGAATTACCGAAGACAACTTATTCACCTTTATTGTCGGGAGTTTTTTGTCATGTATATTCCTGGTTTACGCGATATTCAGGAACAAAATATATAAAAAATGTTTCGTCAAATTTGATGATGAAAAAATTTCGATGCGTCTGCCCGATGAAAAACCCCCGGAATTTTACTTACAATATTCAATGTTCAGCAAAATAATTAATCCGACCTTTATTGAATCACAATTTTTATACAAGGAAATTGAAAGGATCGAAATTAAAACCAACAGAATAATACTCACACTCAGGTCGGGCATAGACCATGAACTCAATTTCAGCGGCCTTGATTATAAAGAATTAAGGCAGATTAAGGAACAATTTACTGAACTCAAAGACATTGCATCAATTAACCGGGAATAACTTGATATATACATTTTTGTTTGATAAATTATTAAATATGTGTTTGAAAAAAAACAACATAGCGATATAACTTGAGGATATTCAAATGTTACTTGAATATATACAAACAGCTATGCGAATGGCTAAATATGAAATACTGAATGACGATGGCAGTTTTTATGGTGAAATTTCTGAATGCCAGGGAGTATATGCAAACTCGGAAACCCTGGAAGAATGCAGGTCTGAATTACAGGAAGTACTCGAAGAGTGGATTTTATTCAGGGTATATAAGAATCTTCCGATACCCGTTATCAGAGAGATAAAATAATTCCTGCTTCACCACAAATCTAACATTTGCACTAATTATAGTAAACAGCCCTTATTCACCGTTTTCACCCGCAGAATTCTTTTTATCCCAAATTTGTCATTAGAAATTGTGTCCTGATAACGGTCATTAGGATAAAGTGTTGTAAGAAAAAGAAATACAGGATACAAGTATTGGAAATGATAAACAAAATTAGTAAGAAAAAGTTAAAATAATAGCCAAAGCTTCCAACCTCACCCCAACTCCTCTCACCCGCCCCGGGCGGGCACTTTCAGCCTGATGAAGGAGAGGGGCTCTAACCTGTTGTAGATTAAGCTGTTATGCGTATTTGTAATATGTAAATGATTGCAAAATCAGATCGTATATTTGTTCTTCACTGTTTTAATGACAAATCTGGGTTTATTTTATCGGAAGGCATACTTCTTCTTTTTCTCTGATCCTTCTCAACCCGAATTTGATTTCGAAATATTTTCAGGAAATCCGCCTCTTGTTTTACAGTTTTTCAATTCATCATTCATAATTCACCATTCATAATTGACTTCCCCTCCATTTTTAAAAATAGAATCCTGAAAATTTATTATTTTACGGTTACTTTTTCTAAGACCAGACAATGAGGAATATATGTTTAAAGATTTAATACTTGAGAAACAGAAACAGGCGGCCGAGATACTCCGTGAAAAAGATATCGATATGTGGATGACCTTCGTAAGGGAAACCGGCAATATGAAAGACCCGATGATGGATATGATAGTCGGCACGGGAGCTACATGGCATTCAGCTTTTATAATAACCAAAACGGGCGAAACAATTGCGATAATCGGCTCTCTTGAAGAGGCCAACATGAAAACGGTCGGCACATTTAACGAGATCATCAGTTATCTCAAATCGGTAAAAGAAGACCTGGTAAAAGTTCTCGACAGAATTAATCCGAATAAAATAGCGATTAACTATTCCAGAAATTCAAGCCTTGCCGACGGACTAACCCATGGCGTTTATCTGGAACTGCTCGAACTCCTGAAGGATACCGATTACGCCGAAAAATTCATTTCATCAGAAGATATTGTTGCCGCGCTGAGGGGCAGAAAATCGGATACCGAACTGAGCCATCTTAAATCGGCAATAAAAGAAACTCTCGATATTTTTAACGCCGTAACCGGATTCCTCGCGGTTGGCAAATCGGAAGCGGATGTAGCCAATTTTGTTCATGGAATCGTTGAGGAAAAAGGTTTCGAACTTTCCTGGGACGCCGAGCACTGCCCCGCGGTATTCAGCGGCCCCGATACTGCCGGCGCCCACTCAGGCCCTACCGACAGAAAAATTCAGCCGGGCCATGTTATAAACATGGACTTTGGTGTAAAGGTGAATGGCTACTGCGCCGATCTTCAGCGCACATGGTATGTCCTCCGGGAAGGAGAAACCGAAGCCCCGGCCGAAGTGATGAAAGGTTTTAATGTTATCCGCGATTCCATAACAAAAGCGGCAGCCGGAGTAAAACCGGGCGCGGTCGCCTGCGAAGTGGATGATATCGCCCGCAATTACATTGTTGAAAACGGTTATGAAGAGTATCCCCACGGACTTGGTCACCAGGTAGGCCGCGCGGCTCACGACGGAGGCGCCCTGCTCGCTCCCCGATGGGAACGTTACGGCAACCTGCCCTACATGACTCTCGAAGAAGGCCAGGTTTTCACAATTGAACCCCGCCTGACAATTCCGGGATTTGGAATTGCCACAATCGAAGAGGAAGTGGTTATTAAAAAAGATGGCTGTGAATTCCTATCGCCAAGACAGACAGAGATTTATCTAATCAAATAATTGAAAGGGATGCGCGGGTAATCGCCCGCGCGTCCCGGTAATTTTTATTTGAGAAGCAGCATCTTCCGCGCCTGAGCAAACTCCGGAGTTTTTAGCTTATAAAAATATATTCCGCTGCCCAGCCCCGTTCCGTCGAAAGAAACCTCATGCCGCCCCGCTTCAATTTCGCCATAAAGCAGAATCTTTATCTCTTCCCCAAGAATGTTATAAACACTCAGCTTCCCTGTAGTCCGTTCAGGCGCGTTAAAAGATATTATCGTTGAGGGATTAAAAGGGTTGGGGTAATTTTGAGAAAGCTCAAATTCCTCCGGCAATGTATTGAACTCAGTATCTTTCACTGATGTGCTGTTAACGTTTTCGAACCATTCAATTTTATTTTCACCACTTTCAATTGTAATTATATCGTGATCGTTATCTTTATCAAAGTCCAGAACAATAAAAGAGTTTATTATTCCCGCGTCTGGAATTATCGCTTCGCAAGAAAAATATTGATTCCCCGGATTCCTTAACAAAAATATATTTTGATCAAGAACCTTATTTACTATTAAATCTTTATCTCCATCCAAATCGAAATCATCAGGTATAATCACCTGAAGATTAGTCACATAGTTAGGTATTCCTTTTCTCGAAAAATTACCCGTTCCATCATTAACCAACCAGTCATTTATAACTCCGGAGCTGGCAATAATATCATTATCACCATCCATATCAATATCATCAACAGATATTGTTCTGTAATCATTGATACCGGTATATATCTCAGAATATTCGAAATTCTGAGAGCCGTCATTCCTGAATAATGCAAGTGTTCCGGAATTTTTAGGACAGGCGATTATATCAACATCATTATCATCGTCAATATCACCCGGGGCAAATGAAACCGGCGCACTTGATATTGTATCAATATACTTCATAGAAAAAGCTCCCCCTCCGTTGTTTTCAAACCAGAAAAAACAACTGCCGTTCCCTGGTAAAGGAATCAAATCAGGATCTCCGTCTCTGTCAAGATCGAAAGGGAGAATATTTGTTATGTCATCTGATACAACACTGATTAAATGTTTATTATATTCATTACTATCAGGAAATTCAATCCAGCTGAGAGTATGGCCTCCGTTCTCAACTATAATCATATCCTGATCACCATCAACATCAAGGTCAGATAATGCCAGATCATAAATTGTCTTATTATTTCGAAGCAGTATTTTTTTACTAAATTCCCTGTTTCCCTTGTTTTCATATCTTAAAATCGTTCCTTTAATCTTTGACGCAGCGAATAGATCATAATCACCATCAAAATTGAAATCAACTGCGGAAAGGAAAGATAAACTTTCATGTTTTTCAGAAATGAATTTTTCATTAAATTTGTTTTTTCCACGATTCTCAAAAAACGAGATGGTATTATCATTCATCGAAGTTGAAAAAAAATCAATATCCCCATCCATATCCACATCCACAAAACTATCATTCCCGGATACATCTGTTTTTGTTTCTATCCTGTGTTCTTTGAATTTATCGGCGCAAATGTTTTCAAGAAACAGATAACAACTATCCGGCTGGCCGACGATTAAATCATTATCCCCGTCCAATTCAAAATCACAAACAGTTAAGGATTCAATCGATCTTGGCAATTTGTATAGAATGTTAAAATTAAAAAAACCACCTCCCCGGTTAATATATATTCCAAGCTCATTTGAAAAACAATATGTTACTATTATATCCGGATCCGAATCATTATCAAAATCCTTTATCTCGAATCTTCTGGGGAAAACAACATCCACCGAAATAATTTGCCTGGTAAAAAGATTACCGCCCTCGTTTTTGTACCATGCAAGCAAAAAGCCAACACGGGAATATGAAAGAATATCCACATCACCATCTAAATCAAAATCGGCCGCCTTTATTATATCAGGGCCATAAACATCATCCGCTATAATATGCTCGGTAAAAGGGAAAGAACCAATATTTTCAAACCAGTAAATATTGCCATATCCTGCCGAACTGGCAACAATATCAATATCCCCATCATCGTCCATATCCCCTGGAAAAATATATTTGTCATTTATTCTTATTTTTGTCAATAGTGATACAGAAAAATTTGCAGAGCTGTCATTCGAAAGCAAATATAAGCATTCGGCGGAACCCGCTATTATATCAATATCACCGTCATTATCCATATCGGCCGACGCTACTGAAGTGATCTGGTAGGTTAATAAATCAATTACTTTAATAGGGAACTCATTATTCCCGGAATTTTCAAATATTGCGATTTTTCCTGAATTGCCTCCAACAATTATATCAGGATCTCCGTCAGCATCCATATCAGCCTGGCAAATTGGTCCCGGACTATCAAGGCAGTAAAAATCCCCCTCTATCTGATGCCTGATAAATTGGGATTTTATACTCAATGCAAAGAATAATATAACAAAGAAAAATAACCTGGCAATTTTTTGTTCTAAACTCATTTTCGCCCCGCCTTAAATTATACTTATTATTTGTAAAGCTACTTTTAAATTCCGCACATAAAATATTTTTAGCTTCATAACCCGTGCTAATTACTTTTCAATTCATTAAAAATAAATTTACTGGTCTTAACTTACGTTATCAAGTCAGTTTTTATTACATTTTTAAAGGCTGAAAATCTCCAAAGCAATAATGCCCCCCTTTGGATTTGAGCGACTAAATTTTCCCCGGGGAAAGCTTAGGGAAAACGTCCCGATGAGGAAGGGTAAAAACCTCAAAACATTTGATGAATTGAACCCTGGTTTTCAGAGCGCGATAATTTAGTTTAACATGAGTCATAAGTTCTGAATTTCTTGCTCATGTCCTGATTTCTTTTGAAAAAGAATCCCGAATGGGATCCAATATCAATATCCCCGGACGGCGAAAGAAGTGAGCTGTCCGGGGTATAAAGAAAAACATGCCGCCACAATCCTGAAGGGATCCGAATTCGGCAATCTATAGCAGATTGGATTTTGCTTCGACAAATAATATCTTCTCCGGATTGTTAATATTCGACGCCTTCAGCGTCGAGACAGATATCTGCCATATCAGACCACCGGATAACATCCGGGGCTATTCATATTCGACTCCATTCGGAGTCGTTTACGTGATTCCTTTTTTGATCCCGGCCGGCCGGTTTATTCGGAATCGCGGCCTGATTATCGGCAACATGTTATTAGCGGGCTTTTTGACAAATTGTGCTCTCCGGATTATCCTCAACATGTTGGCGTCAGTATATTGGTAAGAGCCTAAGTTTTCCCCAGGCAAAGCTGAGGAAAATCCCCCGAAGGGGGTTAAACCTAATAGCCACGGGGTGTTCCCGCAGGGAATTCCCCGTGGGGGCGGTTAGTACAATATTGAAATTCTGGCTCAGCCGGTTTATGGATTTTGAATAGCAGCCTGCCTATCAGCAACATGTTATTGGCGGGCTTTTTAACAAATTTTGCGCCCGGGATTATCCTCAACATGTTGGCGTTAGTGTGGTGATAAGCGCCTATTTCCTTACTTCAAAATCAGCATCTTCCGCGCCTGAGCAAACTCCGGAGTTTGCAGCTTATAAAAATATATTCCGCTGCCCAGCCCCGTTCCGTCGAAAGAAACCTCATGCCGCCCCGCTTCAATTTCGCCATAAAGCAGAATCTTTATCTCTTCCCCAAGAATGTTATAAACACTCAGCTTCCCTGTAGTCCGTTCAGGCGCGTTAAAAGATATTATCGTTGAGGGATTAAAAGGGTTGGGGTAATTTTGAGAAAGCTCAAATTCCTCCGGCAATGTATTGAACTCAGTATCTTTCACTGATGTGCTGTTAACGTTTTCGAACCATTCAATTTTATTGCTCCAGCCCTCGATTGTCGCGAAATCACAATCGCCGTCATTATCGAAATCCAATAATATCATTGACCTGAGTATTCCCGCGTCATGTATCAGAGTTTCCCGGGTGAAATTTTCTTCTCCGTCATTCCTTAGCAGAGAAATATTCTGGTTGAACATTCTGTTATTCACCAGGTCTTTATCCCCGTCAACATCAAAATCTATGGCGAACATTATTTGAATGTTTGGGCTTGTGCCTGTCATTTGATGTATTGTCATATTTCCAACGCCATCATTTTCAAACCAGATATTTTCAGCGGGGGAACTTGCCACAAAATCCATATCGCCATCCATATCCATATCCTCCGCGACAATTGTTTTATAGTCCGATGAGCCATAATGTATTGTCGATAATTCAAAATTTTCATTGCTGTCATTTTTATACACGGAAACACTTCGGGAATTTCTGATACATACAGTTATATCGAAGTCATTATCATTATCGATATCAGCAATATCAAGAGAGACAGGGGAAGGATGTTCCGAATCAATAACTTTAGCGGTGAAATTACCTGTCCCGTCATTAGAAAACCAGCAAAAACCTGTTCCGGAACCGGCAAAAGGAATAAGATCGGTAAATCCATCATTATTAATATCCGCTACAGCCAGTTTTTCAACATTATTAAGAGAGTCATTTATATTATGATCCATATACTTTTCATTGTTAATGTTTTCAATCCAGCTAAGTTTTTGCCCTCCATTCGAGATACAGAAAAGATCATTATCTCCATCGGAATCAATATCCGCCAACTTAATATCTCTTATTTCCGGCTGACTGCGGACGATAACTTTTCGATCAAATATTCCCTCACCAGAATTTTCGTATCGGAGAATGGTTCCCCGTGTTTCTGATATGGCAAAAAAATCCATATCCTCATCTTCATCATAATCGCTATAACAAAGAGAGGTTAAATCTTCCTGCCCTTCAGATATCAATATTTTATCGAATTTGTAATTCCCCCTGTTATGAAAATATGTTATTGTGTTTTCATCTTCCGAACTGATAAAAATATCTAAATCCTCATCCATATCAATATCACTAAAGCAAACCATACCTGACAGATCATACCCTGCCACTATTCTTTTTTCAACATATTTTCCACCATTAATATTTTCAAGAAGTAAAAAAGAGCTGTCCGCCATAGCCGCCACTATATCGCTGTCGCCATCATTATCGGCATCAAGTATATCAAAAAAAATGATGTAACCGGATATTTTATGAAGGTCTTCATATATAAAGAAATTATCACCGGCATTTCTGAATAAACCCAATTCATTTCGGTATCGAAAAGATAGCAAAATATCAGCGTCTGAATCATTATCGATATCACTCAAACACAAAGATGTCGCAGACTGCGCGTCAACCGAAATTATATGTCTGGAAAAATCCTCCTCAATATTTTCATACCAGACAAGAAAAGCTCCATACGGACTATAAGCAACTATATCCATATCTCCATCCAGATCAAGGTCCTTAAGACACATCATAGTCGGCCTGATTAAGCTGTCAACAATAATATGCTCACTAAATGTGATTGAATCCTGGTTCTCAAACCATATCCAACCACCCTGCCCGGATAAAGCCGCGATTAAATCTGTATCCCCGTCACCATCAATATCACCCTGCTCTATCGTTGCCGGTGTAATTTCTGTTTCATTAATAAGGAAAGAGGAATATTGCATCGGACCATCATGACGCAATAAATATATATAATCCCCCGCTCCGGTAATTATATCGATGTCATCATCACTGTCAATATCTTCGGCGTACACAAAACTTATTTTCTCTGTTCCCGAATTAAAAACCTGAAAAGGAAACCTGCCCTCGCCATTATTCTCAATAAAGGCCAAATGTCCATCATCACCACCGGCGATAATATCCTCATCGCTGTCATAATCCATGTCAATACAAAATAAGGGCCCCGGTTCATCAAGTGAAAATTCCCCGGTATCTATTGAATGTCTTAAAAATTGTGAATTAGAAGAAGTAGTAAAAGCGATAAGAATAACAACGATAAATCGCGTAATATCAAACTTTGCTATCATCAGTCCTCTCGGTAATTTTTTTTTAACGTTATCGATTTATAATGTTAAAAATAAAGCGACCGGTTTTATCAGCGGCTGGAGGCCATTCAAATCGGCTCATATTATTTTTGTTATCCGGTGAAAATCACAAAAGTACGTTATAATTCATAATCATATTATGAATACATCTTCAAATAAATTTACCTGAATTAGCTTGTGAGATCAAGTGATTTATTTATGCCTTGATTATGGTTTCACTAAAAGAAAATCTCCGACTCGTTCATTATTGTCCATACCATAATAATTTTATATCTTTTGCAATTAATTATTATAAATTCAGGAACAAAAATGAAAAATCTCTCCTTACTTCTAATTTTACTAATAAGTTTTTCTCTTTTTGCCCAGGAACGCACAGAATATGATCTCTTTCAGCTTAAAAACCTGACCGGTATCGAGCAGGTTGGGGTTTACGTTTGGGAACTTAACAAAAGTCTGGAAGGCACAGGATTGACCGAAGAGTATCTCCAGGCAGCCGCTGAAGAACATCTCGAGGAATATGGTCTGAAAGTAATACCATACTGGGACGCGAGCCGTCTGCGGGGAGGAGCGTATCTGGAAGTTCAGGTGTCCACAGCTAAAGCTGATAATTCCGATGTTCACGCCGCGGTTCTTATAGCCCGCTTCCTGCAGGATGTTATTCTTGAAAGAGACCGCTCTATCGTCCACTATTCGGCGATCACATGGGAAAGAGACACGGTTACTGTCAATACAGGGGATAACATAAGAATGGAAGTATATGAAAATCTGAAATCTATCCTGAAAGAGTTCTCGGAAGAATATAAATTCGCTAACTCACCCGCGATGAAAAAACCACAGAAAGAACCTAAAAAATAAGTTTCACCTGGCAGAGACAAGGTATGCCTTGTCTCTACAGTACATTTTACCGTCTACTTTTTTATACAACACTCATTTCCCGCCCCTCATTTTACCCCCGGAATAAGACAAAATCTCACCAGATTGTTTTGGCACAGATTATGTTTTTTTATTCACCAGTCAGCAAAAAAGAATTAAAAGAGTGAGCAGGACAAATGAAACCAAAAAAAATTATTTTTATCGCGGCATTCACGGCAGCAGTTCTAATATCTTCATGCGCGCCCAGACCGGTCTATAAAGTTGAACCGGATGAAAAAATCGCCCGGATTTATAACGGCAGGAAAATATTGGGCGAAGAAATCGACAGTATCAAAGCGATGATCAATTTTGAAAGGACCGATGGAGGCAGTTTTGTATTCTATATCTATTTTTATAATGGAAGCGAAGAAAAAATCAGGGTAGAGCCGGCCGATATTTATTCCGAAAATTATGGGGATTATTCCTATCTCGGCAAAAAAAAGGATGAAACCCTTCTGATTAACGTAATAGATCCTGAAAAACATCTCGATCAGATTGATAAACAAATCAACAGCGCTGAAGCAAACCTCGCGGCGGCTCATACGACAAGCTGCATATTTTCGGGCGCTGATCTCCTCTCTGATATAGTTTCGGCAGGAGAAAGAAAAACCATGGATGAAATTGAAGAAAGGGAAAGAGAAAGAGAAGAACGCCGGATAAATGAAAAACTGGAACAGGAAAGATACAGGGATGAAATTGAGGCGTTAAATGCCGGAAAATCCTACTGGATGAATGAAACACTCAGATTAACTGTTCTCAGACCCGGTGAGGAAACAGGAGGAATAATATACCTGCCATTTAACGCGAAAACTGACAGGTTCAGAATAATTATTCCTCTAAGTGATAAAAATTTCCGGTTTAAGTTCCTTCAGATCAAAAAAGATTTTCAGGATTGAAACGCGGGAAAACGTTTCAGAAATTTCTTATAAAGTTTATCATCCTTCGGTAAAGCTCCGCTATAACTACAGGCCTGGGTAGCAAACCAGACCGCGGCTTCATTAATTTTTTCCAGCTCGAGCTTTTTCAGATACCCGAGAGCGAATACTGCCGAATATGAATCCCCCGCCCCGGTTGTATCGGTAAGTTTATCTGTTTCCTGACTGCTGGTAAAGTTGCCCTCCCTGCTGTAAACAGTAGCGCCATCCCTTCCTCTTGTAAGACAAACAACTTTAATGTTTTTCAGCATCAATATATTCTCAACCTTTACCTTTTCCGAGGTGCCGGGGATATTGGCCAGCCGGCAAACCGTTTCCAGTTCATCGAGACTTAGTTTTAATATAGTACAATTATCTATGGTATCAGAAATAATTTGATCATTATAGTATCCTTCCCTCAAATTAAGATCGCAATAATAGATAATATCTTTTCCCCAGAGCCTTTGAAGAGTTTCACAACTTAACGGATTTCTCTGCGCGAGGGTGCCAAAATAGAGTAATGAATTCCCCGGGGAAAGGAATTTATCAAATGATCTGTTATACTCTATATGATCATAAGCGGCATTATTTTCTATATTAAATGAAGGAATCTTATTAGTGTCAAGAGTAACATTAACCCTGCCTGTAGGATGTACAGGATCGGCCTGGACGAATGAATCATCCATTTTATTTTTATGAAGAAAATTTACAAGGTCTTTACCACTTTTATCTTTTCCTATTCTGGTTAAGATCGAGCCTGTTCCCGTAAGGTTAAATATATGATAAATAAAATTAAATGGGGCTCCTCCGATTCTTTTGGAATCGGGGTATACATCAAAAAGTATCTCACCGAATGCTCCGATATTAAATCTGCTCACCTTTTATCTCACAAATTTAAAATAAGAATTATTTGATAGGTATTTTAATTAATTTCCGGAAGTGTTAGTACCTGCCCTGGACGGATATTGTTCCAGTCATCAATTTCACTTTCATTGGCCGCGAATATTTTAAACCAGTAGCGGCTGTCGCCGTAATAATCGGCCGCAATTGTTTCAAGCGTCTCACCTTCATGCACAATATATTTTGTCTTTCCCGATTCATCCGTTTCCAGGTTTCCTTTGCTGGTATGCTTTTTACTCTTTTCTTCAACAACCGGCTGTTCAGGCTCCTGATTTTTCACATCCTGATAGGTCGCCGCGGTATCAGTGGGAACCTCAACGATCTCTTTTTTTTCAGGCTGTTCCTCACTACCGTCCGAACAGGATGTCAGCCACATCGGATTTGCGACAAAAAACGCTGCTATGGCAAATGTGCCAATAGTATAAAATATGCCGTACAAAAAGCCGTCTTTTTTCATTTTTATTACTTTTTTGTTACAATAATGTATAAAGATAAATTATAAAATATAAATTGTCAACTCATTACAAGGACCTTTGGGTCGGAATGAGATATTTAATTGATTTATTTCACACTTATTGTCACTTTTTATCAAAAATATCAAAAAATTTCCTTCCGGAATTCATTCATCGGTGCAAAAACAGGGATTATTTACATTTTTCATAAATCAGGAAACATATTATCACTTTAATGTGTTAGCGCATAAAGATTATGAAAAAACTCGTTTTAATTACATATAGCCTGCTGATAATTTTTACATCACTTCACTATCATGATGTGAAATTATTTTTTACATATACTCACTCTTTTGAGCTGTCCGCGCCCGAAAATTCCGATCAGCGGATCCGTCATGAAGACCTTTGCCATGTTGATCATTTCCGCGACACAATTAAACTAAACACGGCGCAATATGTCTGCTGCGTTTTATTTCACGCGGAGGTTATACATATCGAGCTTTTCGCGCCCGATCATCCAAATAACAATTACCTGCATTATAACCTCAGAGCGCCTCCTCTTAAAAAAGCATAATCAACGATTATTCTTTTTTTCTTTTTAAGTCCTGTTCACGAAAACTTTTTTTTGTCTGATACCTGATGATGGAACAGATCATTTATCCGTCAGATATCGGCAATCATATAAAACAGATTTGACCATTTATCTATTTTAACATTTTGTCATCACTGTGATAAGTCAGGTGAATATCGGGCTGTGATAAAACAATAAACTTTTTTAACAGGAGATAATATGGACTATATTCATAAAATCAAATATATTCTTTTTGCTCTTTTATTAGTTGTTTTTATAACTTCATGCGATGATGAGGCTGGTATAACTGATCCGCCCGAGGAACATTTTGAGGCGGAAGGACTTATCCTGAGTTCTTCGGGAGTGGTGGTAGCTTCAATTTTCCAGGGTGTGACTGAAGATACTCTTTACGTTCCTCTTGGTGAAATGACCGATCACATGGAGGTCACATTTTATGATTCTGAACAGAATGAAATTGAACCGCCTGCCGATGAAGACAAAACCCTGACATGGGAGATAGGAAATACGACTATAATTGATGTTCATCAGCATGACGGAGAAGAAGGAGGTTATGAGCTCCATTTGGTAGGACTATCCGCCGGAACAACTGAAATTGAATTTTTTATTGTTCATGAAGGACATAATGATTTCAGATCCTTTCCCATCCCGGTTAAAGTCCAATGAGAATAATTCTTTTCCACTTTGCATTGATTCTCTTCCTTACCCATTCCCTGGTTCCGGGTAAAGACTGCACAATCAGGGGAAAAGCGCTGGACATTAATGATGAGAGCCCATTGGTTTCGGCAGTTGTAAAAATTTCACCTTCCGAAAAATATACCATTAGTAAAGAAGATGGCAGCTTTCAGATCAATGATGTTCCCGAAGGAGATTATATTCTGACAATTACTCACCTTGGCTATAGAGATCATGCTGTAAAAATTACCGCTTCCGTGGAAAGCCGGCATACTTTTGTGATTTTTCTTACACCGGTCGCGTTGGAGATCAGTCCTGTTGTCGTAGCGGGAGAACACCAGCATAAAATGACCGGAAGAGGTGAAGAATATATTGAATCCCTCGCGGGAAGAGAATTACAGAAAGAACTTGGAATGAACCTGGCCTCAACCCTTAAGGATGAGGCCGGGATCGCTATGCGTTCTATGGGGCCGGCGCCGGCGCGCCCTGTTATTCGCGGTATGAACGGCGACAGGGTTGTCATTAATGAGGACGGGCACAAAACTTCCGATCTGTCGGCAACCTCACCCGATCATGCCGTTACCATTGAACAGTTTACAGTAGACAGAATTGAGGTTATCAGAGGCCCGGATGTTTTGCGTTTTACCTCTTCAGCCACCGGCGGTGTGGTTAATGTTATACGGCATGAAATACCGGCCGAATGGCATAAAAAGGTTTATATCAATTCCGGTCTTTATGCCGAATCGGTTAACAAAGGATATCTTGCCTCTCTTACCGCCGAAGCGCCTGTTGGCAGCTTCATAATCCGCGGTGAAATAAGCGGAAGAAAAAGCGCCGATCTTTCAACCCCGGGAGGCTCTCTCAATAATTCCGACGCGCGGAATCTTAATTATTCCGGCGGTGCTTCATGGTTTTATAATAACGGTTATACCGGAATTTCCTACCGCCGTTTCGCGCTCGATTACGGAATCCCCGGCGGTTTTGAAGGGGGACATCCAAACGGGGTGGATATAGAACTTTTCCGCAACCAGTTGAACTTCATTTCTGAATACAATTTTAAGGATAGTTTTGCCGACAGATTGAGATTCAACTTTAACCGCACTTTTTATCGTCATAAAGAATTTGAGAAGGCCAATGTGATCGGTTCCGAATTCAGGGTTATGAACCTCAATGGAAATCTTGAGCTCACCCATAACTCAATATTAAGTTCAGGAAACGGGCGTATTGGTATTTCTTCCGACCATCGTGATTTTGATATTGGTGGTTTTGTCTTCACACCCCCTGCCCGCTCGACGAATATTTCCTTTTATCTGATAGAAGATTATAACTATAAAAGACTTGGATTTGAAGCTGGTATGCGGTTTGGTTATGATAATATTTCACCCCTCGAAGAGGACCCGGACGCAAAAATCGGGTACGTTAGGGAAAAGAATTACAGGTCATTTTCACTCTCAGTATCATTACTTTACCGCCTTACCAATAAGGTTTCAACCGGTCTGAATATATACCGTTCTTCCAGAGTCCCGACACTTGAGGAACTCTTCAGCGAAGGACCTCATCTGGCCGCCTATTCCTATGAAACCGGCAATCCCGAACTTAATGTCGAAAATGGATGGGGAATGGAATATTTTGTTTATCATAAATTTCATCCCCTTAAGTATTCGATGAATCTTTTCTATAACAATTTCTCAAACTTTATTATTCACCGGAATAGCGGTGAAACCAACTACCAGACCTTCCTTCCCGTTTATTCGGCAACAGGAATACCGGCCTTCTTTGCCGGTATTGAATTTGACCTGGAATACAGTTTTGAGACAGGAATTAAAGCTTCGGCAAGATTGGGTTATACATACGCTGAAAACAGTGAAAGCGGCACACCTCTTCCGGAAATCCCACCATTGAAAACGACACTGGAAATATGTTACAGAAAAAACGATTTCGCTGCCGGGCTTTCTGCCGAAAGTTCACTTAAACAGGAAAGAACCGATGAATTTGAACAACCAACCGCCGGATATTTGATCCTGAACGGTTTCCTGCAATACTCTTTCGAAACCTCCGGTATGCTCCATATGTTTTCTATAGGTTTTGATAACATTCTCAATCAGGAATACAGGAACCATCTCTCCCGTATTAAATCTATACTGCCCGAACCGGGAACAAACATCAGGCTGACATATAAAAATTTCCTCGAATTCTGAAGACAGGACCGATTCGCTGCCAATTAGTCGTGACCTCTCTCCTTTATTGCCAATATTCTTTTTACACATTATATTTGGCAAGGCTTAATATAATCCCTTACCAATAAAAACCTCCATTCATTATGATTCCGGCGGATCAGTTCATGAACAGAGGGAAAACAAAATATCTTAGATTCATTTTACCCGGCCCTTAAAGTTTATAGGTTCTCTGTGAAATATAGTGGGTAAAGTAATAAATTTGCGCAAAAATAAAGGGCAGGCATATGGAAAATAGCGCATAAAGATATGAATCAGAGATTCCTGTATTGTTATGTTTGATCATCTGAAACCAGCCTCCCGGTCTCTTCAAAGCCACAGCGCTTATGGTCCTGGAAAAAGTGGATGAGTCTTTAAGTCCCACTCACCCCGACTGATACAGGCGCTTTCAGATTCCCAGGTCTATACGCGTTAACTGCTTTCGCCCTTTCAGGGCTCTGATAATTTCATTATTTTTCTTAACCGGGGTGTTGCCCCGGCCTGTTGCCTTCACCCTTTCAGGGTTTTGTATACATCTGTGACATAATGAAACTATTATTAGTGTTAGTGCCGAAAAAAATCACCCACTACATTTTATTTAGAACCAGTTTATAACTAAAGAAGAACAAATATTTTACCCTGTATTTTTTCCACTATTTCTTTCAAACTCGCTTGTTAATAAGACTAATCTTACGTATTTTAAGTGTTATTGAAATAATATGGATGCAAATTCATTTAATCAATAATATTTCTTCTTTATTACAAGCGCTATCAGAATTTTTCAGCTAACAGTGAAGCAGGTAAAAATATATTTATTCTCTTTCGGGGATAGTTATATCCATTTTCGCGAATAGTGAATATAATATTAACCGAAAAATCGGCCATAAAATTCTGGTGGCCAAATATTCATCGGTAATGGAAATTACCGGTTTTGTTCTTTGAGGAAGGTTGTTTTTATAAATTATAAAATGGAGCATAACTATGGCTCGGAGAATCTATTTTAGAATCCTGTCATACCTCTTAGTTTCACTGGTACTAAATTTAATATTGCCCGCGAATAATATTTATGGTCAGCGAACTGTCAGCGTCGGGACACAACAGCAATTCGAATCGGACCTTACCTACTGGATGGACACCGATGAGCTGGATGACACTCACTTTATTTGCGCGTTCAAATCGGCGACAAGCAGCGTATCAGGAACCGCCTCTGATCTTTTCGCTGTTGTTGGCGTAGTGGACAAAGAAAACAAAACCGTATCTTATGGTTCGGTAACGACTATTGAAACAGATCTAAACAGCCGGACTTTCGTTATCGGTATTTCCGCCACCCAGGCAGTGGTGGGCTATGAACTGGATGCCGCGAGTGATATTGGCAAGGTAAGAGTATTAACCATTTCGGGAACCTCCATCACCAATGTAGGCAGCGCGGTTCAGTTTTGCGCCGGAGATTATACAACCCCCGAAGCCGCTCATATTGGTTCAGGCAAAATTGTGATCACTTATGATGATCTTGAAGCAGGCTCCTATGGAACAGCGGTAATCGGCAATGTATCAGGAAACTCAGTTACTTTCGGAATTCCACAGGTATTTATTTCATCTCATGTAGACAGGCCATCTGTCTGCGTGCTCGCTTCAGATAAATTACTGTTCGGATTTGAAGATGACGACACAGAATTTGACCCCGGAAAAGCTATAATCGCCACTGTTTCAGGCACAACGATGTCCTTCGGCAACGCCGCGACATTTTATTCCAGCACCGCGAATGCCGCGAGATATACTTCAGTAGCGCCTTTAAGCTCTGGTTATTTTGTTGTCGCGTATATACAGGATGACCAGGATGATGCGGGCGCCGCGATTATTGGCTCATATAGCGGAACCACCATAAGTTTTCCGGGAGCATCCGTACAATTTGAAACCTCCTTCGCCTCAGCCGATATTGACGTAAGACAATTGAATGAAGATGAGTTTGTTATTGCCTGGAATGGCTCATCCACTTCCAATCCCTCTAAAATTATTATCGGTGAAAGAAACGGAAACGGTATTGATTTTGGAACCGCGCAAACTGTCTGCAGCGCCCAGGGTGATGAAATCAGCTTGGGAGTCCTCGACGCCGACGCATTTGTGGTGGGATACACCGATGACAACGGAGACCCCGCCGACCAGGGTGATGCTGTGGTCTGCACATTAACTCCCGCGGTTGCTCCTGTAGAGCTCATTTCTTTTAATGCCTCAATGAACAATAATTCAGTGACCCTTAACTGGGAGACAGCTACCGAAGTGGATAATTACGGTTTTGAAATAGAACGCAGTTCCGATAATATGAATACCTGGAATAATATCGGTTTTGTGGCGGGACATGGCAACAGCAACTCACCCAAAAGCTACAGTTTTTCAGATAATATTTCCTCCGGCGGCACACAATTTTATTACAGGCTGAAACAATTTGATCTTGATGGAGCTTTCGATTATTCCGACGCTATTGAAGTGAATTTTGATAAACCTGTCACCGCGGAACTGGAACAGAATTACCCGAATCCTTTTAATCCCTCAACCTCAATCAGGTTTTCTGTTCCCGCTCCGGGCGCCGGTAATATTTCTTCCGCGAATGTCCGCCTGGTAATTTATGATATGCTCGGCAGGGAAATAGCGGTCCTCACCGATAAAGAAATGAACCCCGGAAATCACATCGCCTACTGGCACGGTACAGACAAACTTGGCCGCCAGGTATCAGCGGGAACTTACCTCTACAGCTTGATTATTAATGGTAAACCCGTTAATTCCCGCAAAATGCTGCTTCTGAAATAATTCCAAAATTTCATGGCGGATCAATGCAAACAATCTTTGATCCGCCTATTTTTATCTTACCGTTATTTCCCCTTTCTTTAGTGAATATTTATCCGTAAGTTATTTAGTTAAATAAAAGAATGGAAAGAGCAAATATTAAGGGCAAATAAGGTGAAAAGTCAAACTTACGTTAAATTATAAAATTACTATTATATTAAACTTATCGATAAAACAGTCTGCGCATTTCAGAAGAGTTAATCATGACGATGAATAAAAACGAAAAGCAAAAAATCTTTACGAATCAGGAAACAGCGTTTCTGACAGACATGCTTAAAAAATCACTTGGCCCTCTCAATAGTAAATACGCCGAGAGTAAGGGAATAAACTTCGAGGATAATGTAAATTTCCTATCTGTATCAACAAACTGTCAGAGTGAACGGGAAAAAAGGAATTTAACTATTAAGGATATTGCGGCAAAATTAAGAGCGCCGCAAAAGAAATTTAAATATATTGAAGAAAATGACGTAAATAACATTGAGCCTTTGATCCTGCAAAAATATATTAACTTTCTTGAATTGAATGAATGGTTTGATGAATGGCTGAAATCAAATCCCAAACTTGCCGCAAAATTCAAAATTGGTTAACAATTTGTAAACAAATACCTGACAGAATCACTTTGCGAATCGACAGTAAATATTATGGGAACAAATTACACTCAGAATATTAACAGAAGAGTAAAGAATAAGGGAATAACTAAAATCAGATTTGGGATAGCTCTCTTTGTTATAGCAATCCTGGTTCAGTTAATTTCTTATTTTACCGAAGGTTATTTTAACTGGAGAGTTTTTAAGATTGCCTACAAAATCTGCGTTCCCGCGGCAATTGCTCTTTTTTGGGGTTTTAAACAATACAGGTTGACAGATGACAAATCGAGATATGAAGAAAGTCGTGAAGTCTATGGGGTGGAAGAACCTGATGAAACATGGGAATGCCCCAAATGCGGAGCTGTAAATCCGAACATGAGTTTTGTCTGTAAATCATGCCGTTATTCTCTGGAATAAACTGATCCGTTTCCATAACATTATTCCATAAGGAGTCAAATTCTACGCAGAATGGCAAAATATTTCATGAACACAGCCGGTGGTAAGTCCGCCGCGGCGGATCGAAACCAGCGGCGGTAGCTTCGACTCCGCTCAGCTACCGGACAGGTTCAGTGTTTCTGGCTCACCAGTTTATGTTATTTGATTTAATATGATATAACCTATTATTTGAATAATAAAATTCAGAACGCCTGACTCTGTTGTAAAAGAGTAATAAACTTTATGCATTTATCTTCTGAAATATGATTATGCGCGTCAAACGAGCATAACAATCAGAGAAAACATAAAATTGAATTGGTCAGTTTTAGGCTGATTATGTAATTATTTCCATTGGACCGGCGTTGTTTGTCCTGATTTTTTTTATATTGCAGAAATAACCGGTTGTTTTATTGTCCAGTATTTTTTATAATATACTGGACAATATATCGAGATGTAATTGAGATTAATATGACAACAACAGAGCAGATTAAAAATACTTTAGCGAGAATGCCCAGGGGACACATATTCACATACACTGATTTCCTCGATAAGGCTGAGAAAAAAGAAGCGATAATAAAAGCCCTCAATCGTATGGCTGCTTCAGGAAAAATATCAAAATTATCAAAGGGGAAATTTTACAAGCCTGAAAAAACGGCATTTGGCGTTCTTCAGCCGGAACAATCCCAGGTAGTAAAGGACCTGCTGGAAGAGAAAGGCAAAATAACCGGATATTTAACCGGATTCAGCATATACAATAAACTTGGGCTGACATCACAAATAAGCAATACAATTCAAATTGGCAAAAATGAAATACGCCCGAAATTCACCAGAGGCAGATATAACATATCATTCATTAAACAAAAAAATACTATTACTAAAGAAAATATACCACTATTACAAATTCTCGATTCAATACGTTTTATAAAGTTAATACCTGATTCGACAAATGAATCGGCAATAAAAAGATTTATATCAGTCCTGGGGAAAATACCTGAAGAAAAGATCAAGACTTTGGTAAAACTGGCGAGGAAATATCCCCCATCAACCAGAGCCTTACTTGGAGCAATGCTTGAAGAATGCGGAAAGGATAAATCTATTGAGTTATTGAGAAAAACTCTGAATCCGATAACATCTTATAAATTACACGGTTCTGAAAATGTGCTCTCGAAAAGGGAAAGGTGGAATATTAAATGATATTGCACGACTGACAATAATTAAAGAACGATTAAAATCAATCACATGGACAATAAAAATATAATAATCCTCGGTTTCATATTATTTCTGCTAATTTTTTCCTGCGTCGAAAATGATGATAACATCCCCTCGCCAGCCGGCAAAATCTTAAAGCGCGTCGTGTCCCCCGATTCACTTGTTGAAGCTGTATTGGTTGAACAGTTTGGAGACGCAACCACCTCAAATTCCTGGCATATTTATTTAACTCACATTGGAGAACAAATAACACTACATAACAGAAGTGTTTTAGCTGACCATGCGCAAAACATTGACTTGTTCTGGAAAGAAAACAAATTCCTTGTAATCAGCTATGACCAGGCAAGAATATTCGAATTTTCCAACTTCTGGCAATCGGATAAATTACAGGATTGGAGCTACGTTGTGGAAATACGCCTGCAACCCCGGACAGATTCATTCAGCCTGAGTGAAAGTGACAGATGGATTTTGAATAAAAGCAAATGATATGGATAAAAGTCTGAAGTTTATTATAATTTTCTTTTTTATCCTGATCGGCGGATTGCTGATATATATCGGTTATGGAGTTTATACTATTGCCGATACTGCAGGCGAGTTTTCAAAATCTGTATGGAATAAAAAGAACAGAATAATCCTGAAAGAGTATTTTTCTCCTGATTCATCCGGGAAAATCGGGTTCTATCATTACGTTGCGGGATCTTTGGGTTATACTACAGTTTCTATGTCATTGGTAAATTATGATGAAGATTACCCACTGGAGGGCAATATCCTGAAATTGGCTGATTGGGGTGTGGATTCTGTTTCCTGGGAAACGAATAAGAAACTCAATTTATATGTATCCAAAGGTTACGCCAATATGGAAAGCGATTCAGATAAGCCTGATAACAAAATTGTAAAAAATGTTAAAATTAATTTTTTCGAAACAAGAGATAAAAATTAAAATTTACCCCAAAACGATACCGATACCGATACCGATACCGATACCGATACCGAAAAATAATCAGGTAATCCTTAAATCCTTTAATCAAGGTTCAAAGATCGACAGGGAATAAAGAATCGGTATAGTCGAATCAGGCACATCACAAATTCTGTTCTTGCGCAAAATAACAAAATCCTGAACCATCCTCGTCAACAAAAATGAGCCATACCCGCACTTGAAAAATTTACCTGAAAAATAAAGCGGGTACAGGTACAATGACCGGATTGAGATGGCTGATGAGTTGTTTATTTTGTATCACCGGGGGAATTACTAAGTAAGGAGTTAAATTCTACGCAAAATGGCAAAATTTTATAGTACTCATGGAACATCCCCCTGGGGGCGAAGCGGTACTCGTAATCGTCATCGTTCTCGAATAACCTGAGCATTTTGGTAAAGACGAGTACGAAGCACGATTACGAGAACGAGTACGATTTTTTTTAGGATTCATTTTTTCTGGCTTTGCCAGTTTATGATTAAAATTATGAATATTTCCATTTGGTTCCGGCTCATCCGGTTTATGATTATCAAATTAGCGGTAAAAATCTACACAAGATGGCAATATTTTTAGTGTGTAATTTGGAATATGAACACGTTCTATTCAGGCTGTAAGTCTTTGATGATAGTTGTAGTTAGATATATAAATATTGTGTACCTGACGGCACACAACATTTCCAGCTTTTTCCTTTTTTGCCAATATGATGTCCCTAACGGGACAAAAAGATTTAGTCGCATAAAATTGCCCCGTCAGGGGCAAAATATCGATAGAAAAAATATTAGAAAATGACCAGGTGTGCCGTCAGCTACACAATATTACTCACGCAGAATTATATTCGAAACCTCGGCAAGAAAGAGAGCAAATAAAGGTGGGAAAAACCTTATTCTTTATTCTTAACCTTAGTAGCAGAGGTAACCACCCAATAAAATCAAACCTTATTAACCTTATTTAAACGGGGCAATATTTCCATCGGGATATTGGAATGCTCGCAGAAAGAGCAAAGCATTTGATTGTGGGGATAAAAAAGACTGACTGATATAAGTTAGCCATCGAAATCAGGTTTTTAAAAAATCAGAGAAATATTCATTATTCTTCACTTTCCGCTAACCGCTCTTCACTTCCGGCTCGGCAGGTTTACAGATCAGCAATTCTTCTCCGCATCAACTCAAAAAATCGCCCATCCTTCCGCCCACCTCCTTCATCCTGTTCATCAAAACAATCCCCGTAATCCTGTTCTGTTATTTTTTCAGAGAGAACTGCCTTTGCTCTTAAGGTTAAAAAATCAGGGAAAAAGGCTTTTTGATCTTTTTTGTGAGATTTGGTGTTTTAGTGATTTAGTGGCATTTTTTTCTGGCCATATCTGAGAAATCAGTGAAATCAGAAAAATCCGCGGTATTCTTTGCCTTTAGATGTTCATTGTTCATTGATTTGCGCGGAAATTGAATATTTAGGAATACTCTTGCTCATACTCATTCTGTTGATATTCATCACATTTATTTCATAAATTCAATTATATTTATTCCAGGCTTTTAAACCTTTTTTATCATCGTCTTGTCATAAAAGCAGACATAAGAAAATAAAATTAATTGTTAACTAACCTGGTGGGGATCATGTTAAAACAACTCACAAAAACTACGCTCTTTTTTACCCTCTTAATTAACTCACTCATTTTCTCACAGTGGCAAAGTGAATGGAATTCGACCCAGCTAAATTATTATGTGGTATCGGGATGGCTGACATTCGATTTTTCAGGCAATGCCAATTCGGCCCGGTTCTACAGGCTCGATGAATTCACCTTCAGTATAACTTCAGGTCCATATTCTGTTACCCCTGAATATACCTACAATTTCACACAGGAGGAAATGGATGGAGGTTACCTTCTTTATTCCCTGGGGACTGATCTTACCGGGGACGGATATACCGAGTTTTACGTAATGTCTCAATATGGATCGGCTGAGCCATATCGTTATTCATTCAAAATTTTCGACATTGTCACCGGGGATATCCTCCTCGAAATGGATAACGAATCTTATTCTTACGATTACCCGACAATATGGGACGCGGATGGAGACAACACCCTTGAGTGCACCTTCGTTCGTTACGATTATCCAAATTTTAACAGCTACATTTTGCAGTCTTATAATACCGGTGTATCTTTGACGGGAGTTAATGACCAGGTAATTCAGACCCGCTTTGAGCTTTCACAGAATTACCCCAATCCATTCAATCCCTCAACAACCATTGGTTATACCCTCGACAGCCAGGAAACTGTAACTATCAGAATATATGATGTAAAGGGAGAAATGATAAAGTCATTCAGGCAGGGAAACCAGTCACCGGGGACTTACCAGGTTACTTGGGATGGTAAAAACCAGTCGGGCCTTAAGGTTTCGGCAGGAGCATATTTTTATACAATTGAAGCGGGCTTTAACAGAAGTTCGAAAAAAATGTTATTGATTAAATAAAAGGTGCCAAGCATGAGCGCATACATAATACCCGCAAACCTGGCGGTAAGTGAAACAGGTTTTCTTTTTGTACCCGGAACCGGTGAAACATTCACCATGAATGAATCGGGCAGAAGGATACTGAAAGAACTCCAGAACCGTAAAACAACGGAAGAAATTCTTGATATCTTTCTTGAAGAATATGATGTGGATAAAATTACCATCGAAAAAGATATTATTGAATTTGTAAACCAATTAAAAACCCATAAACTGGTGCAGGAAATATGAAAATCGCGGTAACAGGATTGAATAACATAGACAGTCCCGGCCCCGGAGTGCCGGTAATCAGAGGCATTAAGGATTCACCCGAATTTGACGGCGAGATAATTGGCCTTATTTATGACACTCTCGAACCGGGCGCCTATATGAAAGAGGTGACCCCTAAAAGTTACCTTATCCCCTATCCTTCAAGCGGACTTGAAAATTTATTCAACCGGCTGAAAGAAATCCATGAAGAGGAAAAAATTGATGTGATTATTCCAACTCTCGACAGTGAACTTTACGGATTTATCAAGCTCGAACCGAAACTGAAAGAACTGGGAATAAAAATGTTCCTCCCCACACAGGATCAGTTGAATATGAGAAGCAAGGATAAACTATATGAGTTCTGCCAGAAGTATGATATTAAAGCTCCGAAAAATATCCTTGCCAATTCACTTCAGGACCTCTACAAAATATCATCTGAGTTTGAATACCCGGTAGCGGTTAAGGGAATTTTTTACGACGCCTATATTGTAAATAATTTTGATGAAGCTGTTACCGCCTTCAAAAAGATCAGCTTTAAATGGGGTGTGCCTGTAATTATCCAGGAATTCCTCAAAGGTGATGAATATAATGTAGCCGCGGTCGGGGATGGCACAGGTGAAACTATCGGCGCTGTTCCGATGAAAAAAATGTATATAACCGACAAAGGAAAAGGATGGGCCGGAATTTCGATCGATGATGAAAAACTTATTTCCCTTTCCGATAAAATTATGCGCAGCCTCAACTGGCGGAGCGGAACTGAACTTGAGTTTATAAAAGAAGAATCGAGCAATGAATATTATCTTGTCGAAATAAATCCGAGGCTGCCCGCATGGGTATATCTCGCCGTAGCGGCGGGACAAAACCTCCCCTGGTCGCTGGTTAAACTCGCCACCGGCAATAAACCTGATCCCTGGACAAAATACAGCACAGGAACAATTTTTATCCGTTATTCCTGGGATCATATAACAAACATTAAAAATTTTGAAGAACTAACTGTAAAAGGGATGTTGAAAAATGTCTGAGAAAAAAAGATATGAAAGACCCGTGATCGTAAAACAACTTTCCGGGCTTATGAATAAAATAGGGAGCGGTTTACCCGGAACTCCCAAACTCGATATAGATGGAATATCCATTAAAAATCTTACCGATAAATATGGCTCTCCTCTTTTTGTTTTATCTGAAAGACAGATAAGAGAAAACCAGCAGAACGCGCTTAGAATTTTCAAAAACCGTTATCCGAAAGTGCAGTTCGCATGGTCTTATAAAACAAATTACCTTAACGCTGTATGTTCGGTTTTCCATCAGGAAGGCTCATGGGCCGAAGTGGTTTCAGAATTTGAATATGACAGGGCGCGCAAGCTTGGTATCGAAGGAAAGAACATAATCTTTAACGGCCCCGATAAAAATGAAGAAGCCCTGATCAAATCTATCAATGAAAAGGCAAAAATTCACATAGACCATTTTGATGAACTCTACCAGATCATCGAGTTGACCAACAAAATGAATAAAAAAGCTGACGTTGCCATCCGTATCAATATGGATACCGGAATCTATCCCAAATGGGACCGTTTCGGCTTCAACTTCGAAAACGGGGAAGCGCTCGAAGCCGCCCGCAGAATCCTTTCCAATGAAAAGCTGAACCTTGTAGGGCTGCATACACATATCGGCACCTATATGATGACAACCGAATCATATAAAATCGCGGCCTCTAAACTTGTTAACATTGTAAATCAGCTTAATGAACAATATGATTTTATCCCCGATTATATAGATATGGGCGGCGGACTTCCTTCCAATAACACTCTTCTGGGACAATACCTGCCTGCCGAAGAAACTTTGCCCTCAATGGAACAATATGCCGACGCTATTACTTCGGCTTTGTTCGAACTGAAACTTTCTTTTGAAGAAATGCCGATGCTTATTCTCGAAAGCGGACGCGCGCTTATTGATGACGCGGGTTATCTTATCAGCACTGTTATCGCCAACAAACGTCTTTCCGACGGGAAAAAAGCTACAATAATTGACGCTGGAGTTAATATTCTCTTTACCAGTTTCTGGTATAAACATAAAATTGTACCGGGTCAGCAATCAGGGATGAATACCGAAAATACCGCTATTTACGGTCCCCTTTGTATGAATATCGATTGTATCAGGGAAAATATCGTTCTGCCATCCTTAAAAAAAGGTGAGCATGTGGTCATCAGTAATGTAGGGGCCTATAACATGACGCAGTGGATGCAGTTTATTACCCTCCGCCCCCGCATTGTAATGGTTATGGAAGATGGTTCGGTGGAACTTATCAGAGATACCGAATCGCTCGATTACATCATGTCGATGGAAAGCATGCCCGATAAATTAAAAGAATTCAAACTTCGGTAACCGAGAGGATGATATGCAGTTTTTTGCTGATTCAATAATATACAGCTACGCGCAGATCTTTTTCAGCAGCCGCAAATGGTTTGGTATAGCGGCAATGCTCTCAACTTTTGTCATCCCCGAAATGGGAGCGATGGCCCTGGGGGGAGTAGTAATATCAAACCTGCTGGCCCTTTACCTTAAATATGACCGTGATAAAATAAGAAGCGGATTTTACGGCTTTAACGGAATTCTTTTCGGAGCAGCATCCTCTTTCTACTTCCAGCTTACTCCTTTTATGATTCTTATTGTCGCTCTTTTTGTGGTCGTAACATTCTTTATATCTGTCGTGCTCGAACATTATCTCGAAGAATCTTTTAACCTGCCGGGATTAAGTCTTCCTTTTATTATATCCCTTTATATATTCTTTATTTTTCTTACCAATTACAATTCTGTGCTCTTCAAAGGTTTCGAGATAGAAATTTCTTTTCTGGATAATATTCTGCCCACATTTATAAAAACATTCTTTCAGTCCTACGCGCTTATCCTCTTTCAGTCTTCCATATATACGGGGATAATCCTCGCTGTTTCGGTCATGTTGTTTTCCCGGGTTAATTTTGTTAACAGTATAATAGCTTACACTCTGAATTATCTTTTTCTGTCGGTGGTCTTCCCCGATCATTCACAGACCTTTTTTATTCAGACTTCCTTCAACACCATACTGACCTCTTTCGCCCTGGGAGGCAGCCTTGTCATAGTTTCCCGTAAAACACCTGTGCTCCTGGTATTTTCGGTTCTGATGGTGATTGTTTTTACCGGATTTTTTACAAAATTCCTGGCGGCCTACCAGCTTCCGGTCCTGGTTTTCCCTTTTAATGTGGTGGTTCTTTCAACCATTTACAGCCTCAAATTCAGGCAGGAACAGTCCGATCTTACTTTGCTATATTTTAAACCTGGCTCCCCCGAACAGAATTATTATTATCACCAGAACAGAAAACGCCGTTTCGATAAATTCCTGCGGCTTTTCCCCGAGCTTCCCTTTTTCGGCGAATGGTATATAACACAGGGAATTGAAGGTAATCTTACACACAAAGAAGAATGGAAATATGCCTGGGATTTCGAAATTGCCGACAAAGAGAAAAAAACTTTCCGCGACAAGGGAGATTACCCCGAAGATTATTTCTGTTATAATATTCCGGTAGCGGCCCCGCTGGATGGCCAGGTCGTAAGAGTGATCGATCATGTATCCGATAACCAGATCGGGGATGTGAATCTTGAATCCAACTGGGGCAATACTATTGTAATTGACCACGGTGAAGGGCTTTTTTCATCCGCTTCTCATCTTAAGCCCGAAAGCATTAAAGTAAGAATTGGTGACAGCATAAAAAAAGGACAGATAATCGCGAGCTGCGGCAACAGCGGACGTTCACCTGTGCCACATCTCCATTTTCAGTTTCAGCTTACCGATAAAATAGGTGATAAAACTTATAAATTTCCTTTCGCTCATTATCTCGAGAAATCAAACGGCAGTTTCAGGCTGAAGGCTTTTAACTACCCCGCCGAAAAATCATATATAAGAAATATTGAAACTCATAAGGCGCTGCTCAAAGCGTTCAAATTCCGACTCGGCGATGAATTTAATATTGATTGTGAACTTGATGGTGAAAAGCTGACTGAAAAATGGGAAGTCAAAGTTGATATTCTCAACCAGATGTATATTGAAAATGATAAAAAAGATATTGCCTATATGTACCCCAGCGGAAAGGTTTTTTATTTTTCCAATTATATCGGCAGGAAGAAAACAGCCCTTTATTTCTTCTATCTTCTCGCCATAAGGGTCCCGCTCGGTTATATGGAAAACCTCTCATGGGATGATGAATATCCCGTGTCGATTACTGTTAATAATTTTGTCCGTTTTCTCGCCGAATATTTCCTCGTATTTTCCGAGCTTATCTCTTCACGCGCAAATTTTCATTTTCGTGAAAATCCCGATGCTGAAGAAAATTTTGTTATACTTTCCGATTTTGAAAACCGGGGAAAAGGAATATTCAGTTTCTTTAATGAAAAAGGAACCGGGGCTCTTGAAATTTCCCAAAACGGCAAACTTCTGAAATATGATTTTATGATGAATAACCTTAATTTTAAAGCAAATATAAACCAGAATAGGGGAGAATAATTATGTTCTCTAAAAATATATTGATCACGATAATTTTCGCGCTGATGGTTTCAACTCTCTTCGCGGGTGAAATTTCAGATGAAAAATATAAAGCTTTTTACTCCTCGGTCCTTGAAGAAACGGATAAGGATTATGAGGAAGCGATTGAAATAATGAATAAAATTTATGATAAATACGCCGGTGATTATCTTACCAACCTCAGAATGGGCTGGCTCTATTATTTAAAAGGTGAGTATAATAAATCTGTTGAATTTTATCAGAAAGCGGTTAGGATAAGCAATAACAGCGCGGAATCGCTGCTCGGACTTACATACCCCCTCGCTTCACTTAATGAATGGGATAATGTTGAACGTATTTATGTAGGAATTCTCACTAAAGATCCCTGGAATTATTCGGCAAACCTGCGGTTAGGCCAGATATACCTTAACAGAAGTGAATACGCGAAGGCAAAACCTTACCTCGAAAAGGTTTATCATAATTACCCGGGCGACTATGAAGCCAACCTTTCCATGGCCTGGTATTATTATTACACCGAAAGCAAAATGAAATCGAAAGAGCTTTTCATAAACGCCCTTATTATTGATCCGGAAAGTGATGTCGCCAAAGAAGGGCTGGAGCTGCTGAAATGAAAAGATTATTCCCTATATTGTTGACTCTCGCTATCTTTTATTCCGTTTCGGCCCAGACATATACAGACAGGTTTCGTCCCTCCTATTATTTCACCTATGGGGATTATTCAAACGACAGGCTCCTGAGGTCCCACTCAGCTTATGCCACTCTTAATTTCAAAACAGCCGATTATCTCGTTCTGGGTTTTGATAATCTCATTATTCAGGATAAGGAATTTGAGTATTTCCAGAAATCCTATTTTGCCGGAGGTATGCTGCAATTCCATCCCTTCTACCTGAAATTGAATTACGCCCGGACCCTGGGTGATTATGATTATCTTCCTGAACCCTGGGAATATGATGAAACCATGAATCTTTTTAACGCCGAAGCTTTATATTATATCCGCCCTCTCTATTTCGGACTTAATTTCACATATATTAAACAATCGGGGGAATATCCTGTCAGTATAAAACAGGCGGGGGCAAAATTAATTTATTATCCTTTAATAAATCTTTATTTTGTCCTTAATCCTCATTATACAATTCTCTCAATAGGAGATAAAAGATTTGCTCTAAATATGAAAGCGGGGTGGTATCCTGTTAAAAAGCTGCATCTTTCCACCGAAATAATGGCCGGAAAAAGAGGACATTATTTCGACCCCGATAAGCTGACAATCTTCAGTCAGCCGGAAACACAGGATAGTTTTTACGGCCTGCGCGCCGAATATGATCTGACCGACTACCTCCAGCTCATCGGCTCCTTTCAATATACCAATTTTGAACACTACTTCGTAAAATATTATGTAGTGGGAATTAAATCGGCTATTGGTTTATAACGCCAGATTTTAACATCCAACTGACTTAATCAGAATAAAGATGACCCGAACATTCAATTTCGTTTGTTCGGGCGCCCGGAGGATTACAGGCATGTCCACTGAATTATTAACGTATAACGTTTCGCCCCGTTCGTAAATATGGATTGTCAGGAACTCCCATTATTTAAAAATGTTTAGAATGTTTATATTACATTTTTATTTTCTGAAATCATGGTAACTTTATGGCTGATATATACCCCCTTCTTATTCTTTTCGGAGTAGGCATTGCCGCCGGATTTATAAATGTTATGGCCGGCGGAGGTTCAACTCTAACCCTGCCGACACTAATTTTCCTCGGTCTCGACGCGGCGGTCGCCAACGGAACCAACCGGATCGCTATTTTCACACAGAATTTATCGGCAGTGAAGTCCTTCGATTCCGAAAAACAATCGGAGTTTAAAACAAGTCTTAAGCTTTCGGCATTCACATTACCCGGTGCGATTATCGGGGCGCTGCTTTCAGTAAGAATCGGCGATGAGCTTTTCCAGACTATACTCGGCATTGTAATGATAGGAATTATTATTTCAATGGTTATCCCGCGAAAAAAACTCGCTAAAACAGATATCAAAGATAAAACCGGCTGGCCTGCTTATCTCGCTATGACAGGGATAGGTTTTTATGGAGGTTTTATTCAGGTGGGGGTAGGATTCATCTTAATGTCCGCTTTATATTATCTGCTGCAAATAAATCTGCTTCGAGTAAATGTTCATAAAGTATTTATTATTCTTTTTTATACAATCCCCGCGTTAGCGATATTCATCTGGACAGGCAATGTCAACTGGACATATGGTTTAAGTCTCGCCGCCGGCATGGCCATAGGCGCCTGGTGGTCGGCAAAACTCTCGGTAAAAAAAGGGGAAAAACTTATCAGGTGGATACTCATCATCGCGGTATTTATAATGTCCCTCAAAATGCTCGGCGTCTTTTAAAATCATAATCCTCAGCCGGCAAGCCAGAAACAAAAAGTAGTTAGTGGAGAGTGAAGAGATAAGAACCAGCAATTTTTCTTTAAGATAACTTCAAAATCCCAAAAAAAGTCCCGTCAGGGACGACAGATAATAGCCCCGCAATTCATTGTGGGGAAATAAGTTAAGAAGTTGATCAAAAGTCCCGCCAGGGATTCTCCGCGGCGAACAGGCAGACAGAATTACCCCGTAAAATATAATTTTGCCTTTTTGCGTAGAGTTTGACTCCTTACGGAATAATCTTAATCCCAATCTGTGACTCAATCCCCGGATAACTAAATAGGCTCTTATCACCACACTAACGCCAACATGTTGAGGATAATCCAGGGAGCAAAATTTGTCAAAAAGCCCGCCAATAACATGTTGCCGATAATTAAGCCGCGATTCAAAAACCATAAGCCGATGGAGTCAGGAAAAGAAAAGTTATCGATCAGCTCAAGGATAGTCCTCCCCCGTCTTCAAAGAAAAACACTTTGAATCCACCCCCTCCAAAGGGGGATAAAAGACACAATGTCCCCCTTCGGAGGGGGTGGCCTCCGGTCGTCTTTTGCCGGAGGTCGGGGGAGGATTCACCTCGAGTAATTACAAAACTTTTACCTGGCAATAAAACTTTCTAACTGCTGATAAATTTCTTACCAATTAGCGTAGAATTTAACTTCTTATTGAATAAATAGCCTCCCGTTTTGCCTGGGAATCTTCCCCTTTGGAGCTTTTCCTCAAGCTATGCCTGGGGAAAATTTAGGCTCTTATCACCACACTAACGCCAACATGTTGAGGATAATCCGGAGAGGAAAATTTGTCAAAAAGCCCGCCAATAACATGTTGCCGATAATCAGGCCGCGATTCAAAATCCATAAGCTGAAAGAGTCAGAAAAAGAAAAGTTATCGGTTAGCTCAAGGATAGTCCTCCCCCGTCTTCAAAGAAAAACACTTTGAATCCACCCCCTCCGAAGGGGGATATTTATCGACAAATCCAAGTAATCAGAATGTCCCCCGCCGGCCCCATGGGGATGCAAGCAAGGGGGTGGCCCCGATGTGTTTTTCGTCGGGGACGGGGGAGGATTCATCTCGAGTAATCACAAAACTTTTACCTGGCATTAAACTTTCAACTTGTTGATAAATTACTTACCAATTTGCGTAGAGTTTAACTTTTTATTGAATAAATAGTTTTCCCCGATAGGGTGTTTTCCACAGGCTCTGCCTGGGGAAAATTTAGGCGACTTAACAATAATATTCTTGCTTTTTATGGCAGAATATTGAATTGATTTAAATAGTCATACTCGTACTCATGGCACATCCCTCTGGGAGCGAAGCAGTACTCGTTATCGTACTCGAAAAATTCGCCATAGAAAAAAGCCGAGTATGAGGACGATTACGAGAACGAGAACGTTTTTTTTCTGAATTTCTTTTTGGTTCTGGCTTTGCCAGCTTAGGGTTAATAAGGTTTAGTTTAATGAGTGGCTTCTTATGTTACCAAGGTCAAAAAATCAAAATAAGGTTTCTTCCCCTGCACAAACTCTTAATTCGTAATTCGTAATTCGTAATTCGTAATTTATGTTGTGTTTTTGCGGCCTGTGTTTTTGCAATATTTTTACTCTTGAACTTACCTTATCCTTTAAATTATTAATTGTTCATTATTAATTATTAATTTGAATCTATAATTGTTTACCGGTGATTTTTCCTGTGATTGATAAAAAAAAAATCAGCGGCGCCGGGGGTGGACGCCGCTGATTTCAGGAGATGGAGATCTACTCATACCAGGAGATAATTTCATAACTGTCTGTTCCGGGAAATTTCGGGGGACCAATAAGCATCAGCCTTTCATCATAAACATAACGTTTATTAAAACCGGATACCATGCTTCCGGTCCAGGGATTAAAGGTCCCGACATACTGCCTTTTTTTCTGCGAAATTCCGCCTAATAATTTTATCTGTCCCGCCACAGGTCTTGACGCGTAATTTTCAGCCATAAATCCCTCCTTTTCACAAAATATCGCGGCATTTATTTCAACATCTGTGTTATTCGCCGGATTATCCGCCACGAGGACCCAGTTTCGCGCCATTAGTCCGAGCATATCAGTTGAGTTGGGATTCGACGCGGGGTCATTATAATAAGTCAAATCATCATCAATCCAGATACTTCCGAGAGGAGTCGGCCCCGAAGCGATTACACTGTACTGCCCCTGAACTACTCCTTTTATTCTTATGTTGCCATCTTCAACGCAGATCAAACCATTTGGGGCGAATGTGGGGAGGTAAACTGTTGTATCCGCTCCATTCCAGGCATATTTGTAAGTCATGCTGTCTGCTTTCATCTGCATATAAACAGTATCGTGCCCCGCAAATTTATGCCCGCCGGTATCAGCCATTGTCTCATAATTCTGAATTTTATCATCCGGAAAATCCATATCAACCCCTTTCTCAAATCCGCCATAAAATTTGGGGGTATCATAATCCTTTCCATGGTAATAGACTATCCTTTTTTTTGTAGTTACCTTCCCCATAAAAACAGGACTGTTGGAGACCCTCAGGTAATCCTGCAGGTGCAGCGGTCCCCAGACAGTATCACCTGTGGTCCAGTAAACATTGCTCGGTTCGTCAGTTGAGAAATAGGCAAATTTGGAATACTGGCTTGGTTTTAACCTCACCCTTACAGTTTTTGATACTCCATTAAAAGTGCCGGTTGCCGTAATTTGTTTTATATCCTCATCCGCGTCTATGGTTACTACCGAAACATTTATCTTACCCCCTGAAAAATCGACATCGGAATATCCCGAATGCCATGAAGAACTGCGGAATAGTTCACTTGATGCTAAATTCGCGGCGCTTACTGCTATATTATGCGCCATTGTTCCATTATAATAGTTCGAAAAATTATCCACCGAACTGGTAGACATTTTATTTATATTCATGGTAAAAACCAGAATTATGAGGCTGAAACCTCCTACGAGAAATAATGACGCTTTTCCACCCATAATATCACCTGTTCCTGAGATTTCTTGCTGAAAGTCTCATCTGCCTCCAGAATACCGAAGAATAATTGCCCCCATAGGAATAAACATTTTCAACAGTTATGTTGATCTGCATAATAAATATCTCACCCGGGTTGATTACAGGAGGAGCGATTGTATCACCCAGGACATTAAAATAGATCAGGTCGAATTGTGTTACACCCAGGTTGGAACCTTTGGGGGGATCACTGTTAACAACTCTGTATAATACCTGGTCATTCGGGTGAGGAGTGCTGCTCAGTTCGGCGGTTCCGCCAAGATAATAATGAAGGGTGTCAACATTTCCATCTTCATCAGTATCGGTCAGGAATGAGATGCTCGATGAATCGGCTGTGATTATCGATTTTGATGGAACCGGAATTTTTTTCCAGTCAGTGCAGAAACCTATCTTTCTGAAATCTCTTTCGAGAACCTCCACAAGACTCACAAGACTGGTCTGCGCGATCAATTCGCCGTTTTTATCGTAAGTGCTTTCAATAGCGCGGTCCTGCATTCTGAATAATGTGAGCATCAAAATGCCGCCGATAATTGTGGATCCCAGTATATCTATTAATGTATTTAGTCCCATATTATCACCTGAAAAACCAATAACTGAATATTGACTGCAGCCTGATGGTATCCTCCATCGACTGGCTTGTTACAGCGACAGTAATTCTTTTATGCCAGGTTGGCGAGTTGGATATTCCATCCAGGTTATTGCTGGCAACATAATCAACATCGCAGCTCATGCTGAAAATAGCCGATGGAATTGTAGAGTCAATCCGGGCGAATCCGTCGAAATCATCAAAATCATCAAAATCAGGATATGATTCCCCCCATTCAGGCCCCAGGTTTTCTGTTGACGTAAGATCATTCACATTTACAATACTGACCAGACTTGTAGCCTCGTCATATGTTTTACTGTTGGCCTCTTCAATAATTGAAGTCGCCAGGGATACCGCGAGCACCCCAAACTTTGAATCGTACATTTCCGAATCGGAAAAAAGCAAACTGCCATTTATTCTGAGTATCAGCGCCGACATCAGCATCAGCGCGCCGAGAGTCATCATTGTCTGTCCTGTTCCCATAAATTCTCCGCTTTTTAATTAGTAATGCAAAAACTGTGCTAAAAAAAATGGCGAATACAGGCTCTTTTAACAGCCCCAAAAATTCAGTGGTAATTTATTCCGGTAGATAATTCCACAATAATCTTAATCATAAACTGGCGAAGCCAGAAACAAACTAATTCTGTCGTCCCTACCGGGACTTATTTACCACTCTTTATACATTTTCCCCTATTTTTAAATAGGGGCTATTCTCTTTCATTCCTGCCGGGATTCACATTAATCTGATTTAATATTTACTTGTTGATAATCATTATTATTTAGAAAAAGTCCCGCCAGGGACGACAGAATTCACCAGTACATTAATGGTCAAATAAAAATTTTGCCATTTTGCGTAGAATTTAACTCCTTATGGATTAATCATAAACTGGCAAGCCAGAGATAATGAGGAATTACGAATTACGAATTAGGAATTGACTTTCCCCAGGTATTACCAATTATTTATCATTCCGGTTTTTTGCGTCTTTTGCGAAAAGACCATCCAGAGGCAGGCAGGCCGGAATCTGATGTAGGTCAAATTAGACCTGAAGTCGCTGGTTTCGTTTCGCCGCATGAGATAAAAACCGATTTGGATTTCGAAGGGATTTATAAGACTGAATGCTTTTTAATTTAATCCCGGCTGTTATGGAGTCCCCATTTGGGAATAATATCTAATTTCAAATTCATCAGCAACAATTATAATTATTACCTTCGCGAAAACTCTTCAATAATGAAAGATCGAAATCCCCTCCCCTTAAGATGTTAAGGGGAGGATGGGAGGGGTTTGATCTAACTTGAGATGTCCATAATCCGGTAAGAAGTCAAAATATTCGTAAAAAAAAGACTGGCTTTTTCTCTCAAATATATTCTTGTTGCCTGGAAGGTTCAAAGATTAAAGAATAAAGTTCTTTTCACAGGAATTTGTGCTTTAGAGTTTTTACGGCATTTTTTCTTCCCGCTCATTGCGCCTTCTTTGTGTTCCTTGTTGTTAACTGCCGTCATCACCCTCTCGTTTGGCGTTTTTTTTACCCGCCGGAGCTTTTTTGTGGCGCGGGAGGGCCCGCCTGCTCTTCCTTTCCTTCGCCGGTCGCCGCTCCGCTGTACTCCCTTGCTCACTCAAACTGAAAAAGCTCTTTTAAGCTCAATGCCGGATAGCCGTTATAAACTAAGGGCAAGGCGGAAGCCAATATCGTCGCGGCGATACCCAGCGTGATACCTGAGACGGTCCGCAACACGGCAGCGCTCAGCAACATAGCCCCAGCCGCCGCCGCGCATAAAACGGGCATGCTCGTTTTTGGTATTCGTCCACTCCCAAACATTGCCTGCAATATCATAAATATTATCAGGTGTTTTTCCTGTGCTGAAAAAACCAACTTTTGTTGTTCTGCCTATGTCAAGCTCTCCATTATTACACTTATTTTTATCCCATTCATTTCCCCAGGGATATTTCCTCCCTTCTTTCCCGCCGGCGGCTGCCTGCCACTCAAATTCATTTGGCAGCCGGTATTTTTTTCCGCTTTCTTTACTCAGCCATTTACAAAAAGCTTCAGCCTCGTACCAGCATACTCCCACTGCAGGCTGCGCGGGGTGGTTGAATTTTTTATCATTCCAATATTCCGGCTCCTTAATACTGTTATCATTTTTCCACTTCCATCCTTCATCAGACCAAAATTCTTTCTTATTATATCCCCCTGCCCGAATAAACTCTTCAAACCATCTGTTCGTTACCGGGTATTTCCCGATTTCGAATGGTTTTATCTCTTTTCTTCCAATATCCTCAAGATCATATTCTCCACCTTCAACATGAACAAATTCTTTGTAATCTTCCCTTTCGGGGAAATCCTTTTCATTCTCAAGAGTATATTCTCTCTCCTCCTCTCTCCGCTCCTCTTCGGTTTTTTCCTCCTGAATGGAAATGCTGTGTGTGGCAAGCACATTATGTTCATTTTTTTCAATCGAGAGAGCGTTTATTAGCGGAACTGTTTTCCCATCTTTCAGGTACCTTAATAAGTCCGGTTTGTTCAGCGCCTTCTTCGCTTTTTCGTCATCCTTCTTTTCTTCTTCTGTTATTTGCCCATAAGTCCCAATATCCTCACGAAACAATTCATAATTTTCCCACTCAATTATTTCCCGGTTAAAAAACACCCTGTCATATTTTTCAAGAGTTTTCCATAAAATAAGCTTTTCAAAAGTAATGTTCACACTCTCATGATTCTCATGCTCAAATATCCTTGTATGCAGACTAACATCATTAAACAGAGTAATAATTTTGCGGGGATTATTTTCCATTACAGGGAAAATGATTTTCAGTATTTCATCATCTAATTTAGCGTCAAGTTTTTCTTCCAGGTCTTTAATAAATTTCTCCGAATTATCCTTAATTTTTTTCGGCAGCGGAAAATTTATCTGAATTATTTTATCAAGGAATTCCACCGCGTCAGTTTTGGAATATTTTGTTTCATTTTCAAGCGCTTTTTCTATTATGCCCCTCGCGGCGCCCAGCACAAAAACACAGCCGGGGTGGTCCATAAAAAGTTTAATCGTTTCCAGCATTTTAATTATTTTGGGCGCGGGACAGCGGTCCATATCATCAATAAAAATAACGAGCGCCGCATGTTCATCCCTTTTATCCTCTACACCCTTTTTATTTACACCAAGATATTTCCATAAGAGTTCTTCAAAAGTTTCTTTAAACGTATCATAGAACGAGAGGAAATCCTTAAAATCGGCATTGTCCCCTTTCAATTCATCAAAAAATTGTGTCAAATCCACCTGAATTGTCTTTGACGTAAGGAATGAGATTAGTTTTCTTGTATTTATGCTTTTAACTATTTTGTCAGCTTTATCTCCCAAACCTTCCCAAAAAGTTGTATTCTTTTTCATCTCTTTTAATATAACGTCAAGCAGCGCGGCCAAAACCTCATCTTCATCCTTATACTTCCACGACTGGAACCATACGGTCTTTACCCTCCTGAAATCCCCGTTTCCATTCTCCTTGTTGAACTCCTCCTTTAACTTATCCTCAACAGCTTTCATAAGGGTGGTTTTGCCCGCTCCCCACTCCCCCGATATTCCAAGAGTAAAAGGGGTTTTATTATTTTTAGTGGCAATTAGCTCGGCAATAGCATTGGCATAGTTTTCAAAGCCAAACGCGAGTTTTTTTTCTTTGGCGTCTGTATGGTCGCTTATTATTTTTACCGGCCTTATTTTTTCGTTTTCCAATTTTCCCGCCAATTTTAATTGTGGTTAATTTATTCCGTTATAAACCCAGGGCGAGGCGGAAGCCAATATAGTCTTCGCGATTCCCGGGGTGAGACATGCGACGGTACACAACACGGCAGTACTCAGCAACATCGTCGCAGCTGCCGCCGCGTATAATACGCACACGCTCAACTTCTGTGCTTGTCCACTCCCAAACATTTCCGCTCATATCAAAAATCCCGAGTTCATTCGCTTCCAGTTCACCCACAGGGTGTGTTTGATATTCCGAATTGCCGCTATTCCAGGCAACTTTATCGATATTATCGCTGCCCGAATATTCAAATCCTTTGCTTTTCAAACCTCCTCTTGCCGCGAACTCCCACTCATTTTCAGTCGGCAGTCTGTATTTTAATCCTGTTTTTTCATTCAGCTTTTTTATATAATCCCGCGCTTCATTCCATGGAACATTTTCGACCGGGTTGTTATCTCCTTTAAAACGGCCTGGATTTATCCCCATTACCGCCTTCCACTCTTTTTGTGTAACCTGGTATTTACAGATGCAAAAATCTTCTAATTCTTTCCTGCCATCAGTACTAACGAGCACAAAATTTTCAAGAATTTTCGTCTGGTAAAATTCTTTTGCCATATCCAGGGAAGTCCATGAAAGTGCTTCTTTGTTCTCTATCGCCCATTTCGCGATAAAAAACTCAAAAATTGATTTATGGGCAAATTTCCAGTTACCTGCCGCATCCTTAGTTAAGAGAGACTGCCCGGTTACTTCATAGTCTTCAAGATTTATTTTATTTTCAACCTTTATTCTTTTCGCAGTCTCTATACTTACGGAAAGAGAACTGTGTTCTACTCTGTTATTATAAATTTCCCGTGCGACAAGGACTGAAAAATCCAGAAGGTTTCTCTTGAATTCTTCTATTTTACTTTCCTGTTTTCTTTTGATTGCTTCACGGTCTAACCATTGTTCAACAAGGCTTTCATAAATATCAAAAGTGTTCTTGAAATCTTTTTCAGAATTAACGAAAAAATCGATATAACTCAACAGCATTGGCCGCACCATCAGATTCCGCGACTTTGATACAACCTGTGTTGCTTTCCTTTTTTTCTTCAGTTCCCAGAAACGAAACACACCATACTTTTTATTCAAAAACCTTTTTATGTCCTTGTTATCAAAACAAGAGACGTAGAGTTTGGCAAGTTTATGAAAACCTTTATCATCAAATCTACGGATATTCAATTCGTAATGTTCTTTTTCATGCCCGGGAAAATATTGGGACCTGCATGTAATAACAACCTCCCGAAAACCTTTCACCGCCTTCATTATCTTATCAAATCTTTGCCGGAAACGCTTATCATCTGTCAGTCCGTCTTCTTTTTCCGTTTTTTGCAGTTCACTATCTTCATCAAAAGCATCGAGCAGCAGGATAGTATGCTTCGCCTCCTCAGCCTTAATCTTCTTAATGCTCTCCAACGCGTCCGAATCGCCGAATGGGAAAAATTTCATCTTATATTTACGCCTGAAATTGAGCAAAGAATGATAGCGCAAATACAGATTTATCATAAATGTGGTTTTCCCCATGCCGGAATCGGCGAGAATCATATAAAATGTGTCGGCCTCTTTATTCTCATTAAAGACCGTATTTATAAAAAACGGTATCAATTTTTTATCTGCCACAAACTTATGACTGAAACCAGGTTCCGCTTCCAGGGTGGGCGATTGATTCTGATACCTTGTTTCGATATAATTATTTACCCGTTCTTTAATTTGAATTTTTCTGTAATAAGGGGCCAGATCTTTTGCGTTTCGGTAAACAATGTATTTGTTTTTTAAAAGCGCTATAACGCCTAAAGCAATCGAAGCAAACACAACATAAAAGACAGATGCAAGACTGTCACTGGTTGTTTCACTTAATCCCAAAGACTGCAGCCACTCAGCTATTGGAATAATTTTAACAAGCGTCTTAATTATTTCATCCATTTACCGCTCCCCATAAAACGCATCTAATTATTTTTGAGATTATTCTATCTCATAATTAATTTTTATATTTATCAAGTTATATTCTCTAAAATCAAAAGTCAATCTTTTTTATATTCATTCGTACTCAGATCGAAAATAGTATTCATCCGTGTGATTATTTTTCACCCCTCGCGGCTTTTCTTTTGATGGAAATTTAAGGCGCTCCGTTTTTCTTCCGGGTGTAATTTCTTAATCCGCCATACAATTCCTAATCCGGACAAGCCGGAATCAAAACGAAATAATCACAATTTTTATCGTAACCATAGATTGGCTGAGCCAGTAGCAAAAATAATTCTATCGTCCCTGACGGGACTTATTACTGTTTACTTGAACAAGTTCCCCTATTTGAAAATAGGGGCTAATCTCTTTCATCCCTGTCGGGATTCATATTAATCTGATTTAATATTTACTTGTAGATAATCATTATTATTTAGAAAAAGTCCCGTTAGGGACGACAGATAATAGCCCCACAATTCATTGTGGGGAAATAAGTTAGGAAGTTGATCAAAAGTCCCGCCAGGGACGACAGAATTCCCCGGTAAATTGATGGTTAAATAAATTTTTGCCATTTTGCGCAAAATTTAACCTCCAACGGACTAATCGTAATCCGGTCCCATCGAGCAAAATTCACACCACCACCGCCATCACCAAATGCGGTCATCATACTCTTACTCTGATCTATTATTACCGATACCGAAATATAATCATGTAATCCTTTAATCCTGGTTCAGACATTTTTTTTGGTTCTATATGAAAACCAGTGGGTAATGAAAAAACAGCCGACTATCAAATCGACGTAACTGAACAGATACACAAGCGCCAATATATGGTTTGCCTGACAGCGCTTATGAATGATGTGCTATAAATATCATATTCGATTGACTTGAATTTTGCCTGGGAGGTCTTAAAGGATTTGGTTATCTGGAGATGGTTTGTGAATCCTCTACAAGGATTGTTGTTGTTTTATTGACTATTTTCTACCCCATAGGGACGTTCCGCACTAATCATTGCCTCTACAAGGCAAATGAGATAAAAAGAACCTTGTAGAGGTTCCATTATTGTAGCATATTATAGATAATTTGAAAAACATCTCTGTAGGAGATGCATAAAATGGCGCTTGAACTGCATCATTTTAAAAATAGTACAATGCCGATATATTAACAAAAAAAGAGCGGGAAGTATTTGAAATAAAGAAAATTTTTTCAGTGATCGAATTGGTTTGTCACTGGCTCAAATTCAATTACCCACTATATTTCACATAGAACCTTTTTTTTCATTATAATCATCTAAATCCTCAAGAAATAAAAAGGCAATAAGGTTAATTATCCAGGGGGGGGAATCCTCTGCTACTAAGGTTAAAAAACAAAGAATAAGGTTTCTTTTTCTTTACGCCTTCGCGTGAGATAAAAACCGAATTGGATTTCGACGGGGTTTATAAGGCGGAATGCTTTATAATTTACTCCCGGCAGCTATGGAGTCCCCATTTGGGAATAATATCTAATTTCAAATTTTGCAGCAACAATTATGATTATCACCGCGTAAAAACTCTTCAGTAGTGAAAGATCACAATCCCCTCCCCTTAAGATGTTAAGGGGAGGATGGGAGAATTCCCTGCGGGAACACCCCGTGGGGAGGGATTGAAAAAATATTCAATCCCCAATATTCCCGGGAACATAAAAAAGATTTTGGGCTTAAGTTGACAGCAGCGCCCCGACAGGGGAATAACAAGAAAAATTAGCTGATAATAGGATCCGTTACATTTACAATGTTTCTACCGGACTCACGTTAAATGTAATTGATGCTGGCGTTCGGTTGATGTGGCTTTAAAATAAAAAACCCCGGCTTTTATACCGGGGCTAAATCATAAAACGAAGTTTTTATTTATTCATTTCGGCAATCAGGTTTAACGCGCTGCCTGCTTTAAACCATTTAATCTGTCCTTCATTCATTGTATGCTTCAGGGATATTTCATCTTTCGATCCGTCCGAATGCTCAAGAACCATTGTGATTTTGCTTCCCGGCGCGAGCTCTTTAATTCCGAGAAGACTGATAATATCATCTTCCTGAACAAGATCATAATCGGCGGGATTCTCAAAGGTAAGGGGCAGCATACCCTGTTTTTTCAGGTTCGTTTCGTGGATACGGGCAAAACTTTTAACTATGACAGCCTTGCCTCCGAGGTGACGCGGTTCCATAGCGGCATGTTCGCGGCTCGATCCTTCGCCATAATTTTCATCGCCGACAACAACCCAGCCGAGGCCTTCTTTCTTATAACCTCGCGCGGTCTCATGCACTCTCTTGCTTTCACCGCTAAGCTGGTCTTTCACCTCGCCGGCAATACCGGTATAAGCGTTGATAGCGCCGAGGAACATATTATCGGAAATATTATCCAGATGCCCGCGGAACCTGAGCCATGGTCCTGCCATTGAGATATGATCGGTGGTACATTTACCCTTCGCTTTAAGGAGAAGTTTTAATCCTGTATAATCCTCACCATTCCAGGGAGCGAAACGGTCGAGAAGCTGAAGCCTGCTGCTTTCCGGACTGACGATCACTTCCACTCCGCTTCCTTCTTTTGCCGGAGGGATATAACCGACCTCCCCTTTAGAGAAACCGTTCGCGGGAAGTTCATCCCCGGTTGGAGCAGCAAGCAGAACTTTCTCTCCATTTTCATTTACCAGCTCATCTTTCGCCGGGTCAAATGTAAGTTTACCCGCGGCGGCCAGAGCGGTAGTCATTTCGGGACTCGCGACAAAAGCCAGGGTATCGGGATTGCCGTCATTACGTTTGGCAAAATTCCTGTTGAATGATGTAACAATTGTATTCTTCTCACCTGTTTTCACATCCATTCTTTTCCACATGCCGATGCAGGGCCCGCAGGCATTCGCGAGCACTACCCCGCCAAATTCTTCAAGCGTTTTAAGCTGTCCGTCCCGCTCAATTGTGGCTCTCACCTGCTCCGAACCGGGAGTGATCGTAAACTGTGATTTCGCTTTAATTCCCCTGGATAAAGCCTGACGGGCAATGCTGGCCGCGCGGTCAATATCTTCATAACTTGAGTTTGTACAGCTCCCGATAAGTGCGACACTCAGTTTTTCGGGGTATCCATTTTCTTTCGCGGCTTTTTTCATTTCAGATACAGGCCATGCCAGGTCGGGAGTGAATGGACCGTTAAGATGTGGCTCCAGTGCATCCAGGTCAATTTCTATTACCCTGTCAAAATATTTTTCGGGATTTTCATAAACTTCCGTATCTGCCCTAAGATGCTGTGAATATTTATCTGCCAGTTCCGCGATATCTCCCCTTTCGGTAGATTTCAGATAATCTGCCATCTTCGGATCATATCCAAACATTGAGGTGGTTGCCCCTATCTCGGCGCCCATATTGCATATTGTCCCTTTTCCCGTGCATGACAGTGAGTCGGCGCCCGGTCCGAAATATTCCACGATCGCGCCTGTTCCACCTTTTACGGTCAAAATTCCGGCAACCTTAAGAATAACATCTTTCGGTGAGGTCCATCCGGAAAGTTTTCCTGTCAGTTTCACACCGATAAGTTTGGGCCATTTTAATTCCCACGGCATTCCTGCCATAACATCAACAGCGTCTGCTCCGCCGACTCCGACAGCGATCATGCCAAGTCCCCCCGCGTTCGGAGTATGCGAATCTGTGCCGATCATCATACCGCCGGGGAAAGCGTAATTTTCCAGCACAACCTGGTGAATAATACCTGCTCCCGGTTTCCAGAATCCTATTCCATATTTGCGCGAAACACTCTCAAGGAAATCATAAACTTCGCTGTTTTCATCTTTCGCCCTGTTAAGATCATCGGCGGCGCCTGTCTGAGCCTGTATAAGATGATCGCAATGCACGGTTGCCGGAACGGCGCTTTCTTTCCTTCCGGCATGCATGAACTGAAGCAGCGCCATCTGGGCTGTCGCGTCCTGCATCGCCACCCGGTCGGGGGCAAGTTCCACGTAATCCTTTCCTCTTTCATATTCACGGGTCGCCGGTTTATAAAGATGTGAATAGAGCACTTTTTCGGCGAGTGTCATCGGACGGTTTAATACTTTTGCCGCCGCGTCCAGTTTGGCGGCGAGTGATTCATATACGTTTTTGATCATTGAAAAATTTTCTGCCATTTTTTCACCTGATGATTTGTTTTATCTTCATCTTCATTAATGTAATATTAGATGAATAAATTCAATTCCTGGATTCATTTTTTATAAAACTGGATTTTTTTAACCTTTTTTGTTGGCATTTATTGATTGATTATTTAATTTTTGTTGTGCGTTTGATTTTATTAATCGTATAAACTAGTTCTGTTTAGCAAATTTAAATATACGAGGTTTTAAAAATGGCTGTAAAGATAACTGAAGATTGCATAGCTTGCGCAGCATGCGAAGCTGAATGTCCAAACACTGCAATTTATGCCGCAGGTGAACCATACAATTATGATGGCGAAGAATTTGAAGCCCTTTCAGATGAATTCACTTATGTTGTTGCTGAAAAATGTACCGAATGCGTTGGTTTCTATGATGAACCACAGTGTATAGCAGCTTGTCCGACCGAAGCAATCATCAAAGATCCGGATCATGAAGAGACTGAAGAAGAGCTCTTGGCCAAGAAAGAAAAACTTGATGCAATGGGAAGGTAAAAAATTTACCCCCGTTTTGCGGGGGTTTTTTTAATCCTCAAATGAAATCTCTTTCAGCGCCTGAAATTTAATTGTGAAAGTTGTTCCCCTCCCTTTCACGCTGTCAACCTCAATTTCCGCTTCATTTAACTCGCAGTACTTTTTAACAAGCGCCAATCCAAGTCCGGTGCCTTCAAATCGCCTTGAATATCCCTGGTCTTCCTGTGAAAACGGATCAAATAATCTTTCAAGGTATTCTTCCGACATTCCTATTCCGGTATCTTTTACCCGCAGACAAAGGAAATCATCTCCGCAATCTTCCAGGAATATCTCAACCTTGCCTTCATCGGTATATTTGATAGCGTTATCTATAAGGTTGGTGAGAATCTGCCGAATATTATATTCATCCGCCTTGATATACTGTTTGCCCGCGGTATTATAAAGCTCAAGCTCCAGATTTTTTTCATCGGCGAGAATTCTGAATTCATCCAGAAGCCCCACAATTACATCTCCATAAAGATTCACCTCAATAGGCCGGTAATCATAACTTCCAATCTGGATTTCAGACATATTCAGTATAAGGTCAATAGTTCGTATAAGCCGTTTGCCGGCAACCTCAATGCCTGTGAAACATTCACGCAGGTCTTCACTTACAATACTCACCAGCTCAACCGCTATCAACGCCGAATAATTCAGTATTACATTTATCGGAGTGCGGATTTCATGCGACATCTGCGCGAGGAATTCCGATTTCAGCCTGTCGGCAAGCTCGGCTTTATCTCTCGCTTTTATTAACTCTTTTTCAACTTTTTTGAGCTCACTAATATCCCTCGCTACCTCCATTACAAATTTAACCGCCCCTTCATCATTAAATTCGGGAGTTAAAACTTTATGAAGTGTTCTTTCCTCATCATCAATAACGATATTTGTCTGCCTCTGGAAAGGTTTGCCTGTTTTGAATACCTCTTTAATTTGTTTTTCCCAGTCGATGCTGATATCATCTTCACCAAAAATGGTGCTGTACCGTTTTTTGACTATATCATTCTCTTTCAGATTTAATGTATTCAGCGCGGCGGCATTCATATAGGTGATGCGGCACATTCTGTCGTAACGTAAAATAAGGTCCTGGCTGCTTTCCGAAAGGGAACGGAATTTAGTTTCACTTGCTCTTAAGGCTTCTTCCGCTTTTTTTCTGTCTGTAATATCGACAACATTTATCACCCGGAAAAGTGTATTTCCGTCATGATCTTTTATTGTTGTAATATCGGTAATTACCGGAAAAACTGTTCCATCTTTTCTTATATGAAAAGATTCAAAAATATTATGTCCCCTTCTCGCGGCAATTTCAAAATGCTCAGGTGTTTTTTCCAGCATCTCGGGAGCGATTATCAGCGCGGTCGGTTTACCCGCGAGCTCCTGCATGCTGTATCCATGCATCCTCGCGAAAGCGGGATTCATTTTTTCCAGTGTTCTTCCGTTGGGACTCGTGGTTACAACACCCCATTCGGCGTTCATAAATATCTGGGCCCACTGCTGTAATGATCCTTCGGCAATTTTTCTTTTTGTAACATCCTGGGCAATGCCTACCGTTCGGAAACTTCCATTCTTCTTCTGAACAGGAAAAGTTTTTATATGAACCCAGACTGTGGAACCAAATGGCTGAATAAGTCTGTATTCCTGATCAAGCAATCCTTCTTCGAGATATTCATTCGAATGGAATGCGTCGTAGATACGATCTTTATCTTCCGGGTGAGCTATTTCCACAAAAAAGTCGGGGTTTTCATAAGCTATCTCGGGAGGACGGCCAAATACTTTTGAAAACGCGGGACTTATATATAATATTTTTTCCCTCGTCCTTAACCAAAATACATCATTGATATTTTCGGCGATATCTCTCAGCCGCTGCTCACTGATCCTCTGAGCTTCTTCAGCGCGCATACTTTCGGTTATATCGGTAATAACTATTACCACCTCATCAGTAGGAAGTTTGTATAAATAGAGGTCGCGCCAGAATACCTCTTCCCCCGATGTAAATGAATGCCTTTTTATATCCGCCGGATTTCCACTGCTGAATACCTCCCTTACTGCGCTGCTGATTTTTTCATCACCGAAATAGGGCAATACTTCTGTAAGTGAATTCCCTTCACCGTAATCTTCACTAATATTTTCAATTTTTCTGGCGCTTCTGTTCAGTTCCTTTACAAAAAATCCCTGGTTTTCATGCTCAATTACAACAACACCGTTGCTCATGTTCTCAAACAGGTAACGAAACTTCTCATCAGCTTTTTTTCTTTCAAGAATATTTGTCCATTCCCTGAAAGTTCTTTCAACCCTGATAGGCAATTCATAAAACTGGCTGGAAGATTTAACAATATAATCGAGCGCGCCCGATTTCATCGCCTCAACAGCGACCTCTTCATTACCCTTGCTGGTGACAATAATTGTTGGATATTTCAGAGTACCCTGGTGTAATACCAATTCATCACCATGCCCGTCGGGAAGAGCCCAGTCCGCTATCATAAGATCAGGCAAAAACTCTTCGAGCTTCTCCCGCGCTTCCGATAATGAAGAAGCAACCGTTATGCTGTACCTTGTAGCGCTCTTCTGAAATGAGCGGTTGATAAGTTCGGCATGCGCCGGTTCATCTTCAACAACAAGTATCTTCAGTTGTTTGGTACTCAAAAATTCTCCCTTCGCCAATTATCAATATGGTTTTCTGTTATAACCTAACCAGTAATAACCAAGTGTTTCAAGCATTTTTCTGAATTTTTTATAATCTACCGGTTTTACCAGGTAGCTGTTCACATTATTTTCATAGGCTTTAAGAAGGTCCTTTTCCGAAGCCGATGTAGTAAGGATTACAACCGGAATTTTTTTTAACTTCTCATCACTCTTGATTCGGGTCAGCACTTCAAGTCCGTCAACCCTGGGCAATCTTAAATCGAGCAGAATAAGATTCGGCATATCTTCACACCCCTGTTTTGAATATTCCCCCTTTCTTAAAAGGAAATTCAGCGCTTCCTCACCATCCTTGACATGAATTACATCGTTGCCGAGTTCATGTTGTTCCATAGCGATCATTATCAGATCGGCATGCGCCTGTTCATCTTCAACCAATAAAATTTTAGGTTTCTGAGCCGTCATTTCCCCTGCCTGGAAGATCAAAATAAAATGTTGTGCCTTTTCCCTGCCCCTCCGACTCAACCCAGATAGAACAATTATGATGTTCAATGATCCTCTTAACTATCGCGAGCCCTATGCCTGTTCCTCCGCTGGTTTTATCAAGCTTCTCAAATAATTCAAATATCTTCTTATGATATTTTGGCTCTATCCCAATGCCGTTGTCGCTGATATAATAATAATGTTTATTCCTGATGGTTTTTGTACCAATAACCAGTTTCGGATGGGGCTGATCGCCCATAAATTTAACCGCGTTATCGATAAGATTTTCCACAACCTCGCCCAGGCGGGTGCGGTCGCCGAAAATAACAGAATCATCGAGCCGCGGTTCCACCTCAACACCTTTCTGCTTCAGAAATTCCGCTTTCAGATTAAGGATCTCTTCAACAAGCGATTTGATCGTAAACTCTTCCGATGGATTCACAATGCGGCCTATTCTTGAGAGTTCAAGAAGCTCTTCAAGAAGCTGCTCCATTTTGTCCACCGCGCCGGTAATATATTCAATATCCCGGTTGATCTTATTCATATCATTATCGGTCAGGTCTTCCAGTAACAGTCCTAAAAATCCCCGGATAGTAATGAGAGGACTTTTTAGATCATGCGATACGGTATAGGTAAAACGTTCAAGTTCGCTGTTTTTACTTTCGAGCTGCTTAATAAGCTCTTCCCTTTCCCTGAAAGTTTTTAATCTCGACGCTTCATTTTTTTCGAGAGTAGCCGCCATTTCATTATAACTTTCAACCAGAAAGCGGGTATGTTCCGATTCGGGAACTGTCGAAATTCTGTGGGAAAGATCACCGGTTTTAATATGCTCGAAAGCTTCTTTGATATTCCGGTTCATCACCTCGGTCATCTCCGATCGGGAAATGGACATAAAGAGTATCCATTTGATCTCCGGAATCGTCTTGAATAAAAGAATAATTATTTTCCCGTCCCGGTCGGTAAGTTCAAGCTCCCCTTCACCTTTTTTAATAACATCAGCGAGTTTCAAATTTTTAAACTGGCTGCCGAGCGATTCCACCTTCTCAACATAAACGCTGCCTTTACGATTTTCTATTTTCGATTCAATTTCCTCATGAACAAGAACAGTTCCCTCATAGTCGGCAATAAAACTGAATTGCGAGGGGAAAATGGGGCCCGGTATAAGATCACTGATAAATGAATTCATCATTACATCAATACTCCACAAACCCATAAAAGTATCGCTCAGATAAATTGGAATAGAAACCGAAAGTATCAATCCCTCACCGGTATAATCTATTGTCGGCGGAGTCCAGCATATTTTTCTCTCAGGATTTTTCGCAGGTTCAACCGATTGGAATGTGTGGTATTTCGTCCAGTCGAAGTCAGGGGTCAGGGCTGTTCCGGGTATGATATAGGGATACTGAATTGAGAAATTATTCAGGTCCTGGTAATATATCCACCCTATTCCTCCGATTCTTTTATGTATTTTCTGCAGATAAGCGCCGATATTGCGAAGCGCGAAAATTCTGAACCTGATCTCATCATTGTCGCTAAGATAAGGAGGCCAGAAATGGCTGACATTATTAACAGGATTTACACCCCGTTTAAATTGTTCGAGAACCGGAATCCTCGAATAAAATCCATGCTGATCTATTCCGAATCCTTCACCTTCCACCCAGTTATCCACATCCTCTTTATTCCTGTAGGTTTCACTCAGCAGAAATACCGTCATTTCACGCAATTCCTCAAGCGCGCTGTATATTCTTTCCGCGCGGGAATTTATCAGCATGTACTCCTGTTCGAGCTGGTGCTTTACAAGGTGAATTTCATTCATCGGATACCGTTAAGCTATAAGATTTATATTTCAGCTAATCTGTATTATTAATATATAAAAGTTCCTGCATTTAATACAGGACGACACAGTTTATTTACCACATTATCGAAATTCATCGTAATAAATTGAGTAATATTAATCACTTTTGTCTTAAAAGGATAAGAAAGAATTAAATATTTTGTATTCACATCTTTAATTCTTCAAGCCGCCAGGGACAAATCCATCAGGAAATCATAAACCGGCGGAGCCGGAAACAATGAAGAATGACGAATTACGAATCACATCTTCCGCGGCGGATAAAAATCACGAATTGGCTTTCTCAGGAATATTTTTTTGAATCAGATCTGCTTTGGAGAAGCAGCATTATTGCGGAACGTCCCCATGGGGTAGTAAAGAACAAAAAAATACAGTAAGATCCCTGTAGGGGATCAACAGAGCTAAGCTAAGAAAAAACTACAATCTGAATTGTTGCCAAAAATTTTGCCATTTTGCCTAGAATTTAACTCCTTATGTAATATTCACAGACTGGCAAGCCGGAAGTGGAAAGTCAGTTAATTGATAATTACAGGATGACTCAGCGCTTTATTTTATTAAAAAATCCTGACCATCATTCTTATCCTGATAACCTTTTTTTTTGCGTCCAACAGCAAAATCCGCGGGGAATAATGCCCCGGTAAAAAAGGCAATAAGGTTCAAATTTTTGAGGATTTGTCATTGCTGCTAAGGTTGAAAGATTAAAGAATAAGGTTCTTTGTTTTTTAAGAGAGAAATTTACCCATCAAAAAAAAATCACCGTTTTACGAAAAATTTTTGAATTCATGGAATATTTTTCAATTGTCTTTTTAATTGTTAATTGTACATTATTAATTGTTAATTGAAATTTTGCCATTTTGCGTAGAATTTAACTCCTTACGGAGTTATCATAAGCTGGCAGAGCCAGAAAAAATAAATCTGTCCGGTGGCTGAGCGGAGTCGAAGCTACCGCCGCTGGCTTCGACTCCGCTCAGCCACCGTCTAAGACTTGTAAAAATCTTGCCAATTTGCGTAGAATTTAACTTCTAACGGACTACTCTTTCTCTGAATTTTTCACGATATGGGGTAATTCCCAAAAAATTCACCTTTGTGACCCTTGTGCCTCCACTGATCGCTTTGTGGTTAAGCTTTCAGCATCCCCTGAAACCAGGGGAACTGAATCACTCGTTTGGCGGCACAGTTGTTATCTGCTTCGGCACACCATCAACCAGTTTATATACCTCAATTCCGCAGGTAAGCAATATCCCGATAGAATCCTTCAGACGGTATTCATTCAGATAAAATACTTTTCTCACATTCCCCAGGTTTACCAGTCTCTTCGCGCACATTACGCAGGGAAGGTGTGTTACAAACACAAATTTTTCGATAAAACGGGGAGCGTCACAATTTATAACCGCGTTTTCTTCCGAATGCAGGCAGCCGCAGTTTCCCGGTGTGTCACGGTCGCAGGTATTCGGCAGCCCCGAAGCGTTGCCGTTATAGCCGACTGCCAATACTTTTCTGAAATCACTGGTGGTAATTACGGTCCCCACTGCGAGCCTTTTACACGTTGAGCGCTGTGATATCTCCACGGCAAAATTCATATATACTTCTTCGAACGAGGGGCGTTTTCTTTCTTCCATAGGTTATTCTGTCCTGTTTTTCCTGCAAAAATATATCATTTTTTGGAGATATCCTAAGCCGTTAAAGCCCGAACCAAAAAGAAATTCAGAAAAAAAATCGCACTCGTTCTCGTAATCTTACTTCGCACTCGTCTTTTCAAAACGCTCATGTTATTCGAGAGCGAGGCCGATTACCTCTTCACATTACAGGAACTCGCCATGAGTAAGATTGGTGCTCGTTTTTATTAACTTTCACAATTCAATATTCTGCCATTTAAAGCGAGAAATAAAATAATTAAGCGCCCAACCTGTCAAACATATCATCAGCGTCTTTTGCTTTAACTATATTTTTACCGGAGTCAGTATCATTAAATGTTTTTACTGTTGTCGCATTGGGAATTTTTATTTCAAAGGGAATTCCTTTATTCAGTCGAATCTGGTTATAAAAAAGGGTAATAGCTTCTGTTGTTGATATTCCCAATTCATTTAAGATACTTTCCACGTTTTCTTTTAACTCAGGCTCTATTCTTGCTCTGATCATCGCTGATTTTATCATTTTATTCCTCATAGTATTCTTAAGCAAATGCACCTCTTTTGAGATACAATGTCAAGGGAAATTATAATTGGTGACAGTTGGGCCGATTTGTGCTTATTTTGTACGGGATTATGCCCCTGTCTGTTTAGGCATCACTCTTTTATTATATTTCATTTTTTTGTAATTCTTTTCCGGATTGCCAAACGTCTTCAAAATTTTCGAGCAACTCAACACCTAAAGGATGATTGATATCGATAACTTGAAATTTGCACTTTGTTAAATGTTTTGATTTACCGTTATGATATGATTCAATGGGAGTGAAAATCATGGTATTATCAGAAACAACAAATGCATGTGTCCTGTGTATATTGTACATTCGACAAATACTATTAACATCTAATCCATTATTATTCAACACCTTGAGCGCATTATTATGACAAGCTAAAAGCTGCTCTCTAAAGTCATCATCTTCATGTGCGGTAAAAAGGATATGATCAGGAGAATCCGGATCAAGAAACAGACATTTGAAATCGAATCCGGCATCCATTTTTGATTTTAATGATTCAAAAAAGTCTTTATGCTCCTTATCAAATACCTTGCGATTTTTTCTGCCAAAAATGTATACTCTTTTCTTTGATAGTGAAAAAACAGTTTCATATAACCCGTGACTTTCGAAGCCTTCATTAAAAGAAACTATTCTCCCTATCTCAGGATTTGGCAGGCCTTTCCCTGACAGCGCCTTAATAACCGTCTCAAAGTTACTGCTCTGGATGGGTATTTTTGTAATTTTAAGTATTGCTTTTTCAAGTTCAGGCCAAAATGTTTCGAATGTTCTTTTGAGTACCGGAGAATCAATCTTTAGGTCTTTCAATTCATCATTCAACGTTACTACTAATTTTTCCATGTCTTCCTTGGATAAAGAAGTCGCCTGGAATTGAGCGAGAGGCCCTTCCAAATCTTCCGGACTCATACCCAATAATATAGGACAAACCTTGGACTCACCTAATTGTTTTGATAAAGCTCCCGCCTCGAAGAGAAGCCATGATGCGTCTATGTTTTCAGGAGTAACACATATCAGTCCTATATCACAACATTTAAGTTGTTGCCCGATTTTGGAAAACCATCTGTCTCCTTTGTGAATATCCTGGCTTGAAATCCATGGTTTTAAATTTTGAATTACAAGTTTTAACCATGCTGATAATTCTATGGCTAATGCCTTACTGCGTTCACCGCTCCAACTAAGAAAAATGTTCATATTACGGCTCCGGAGATTCTTTGCTATTCAAAAAATTATCAAGGAGTTTTGTATAAGCGTAATCAATAATATTTACGCGGCCATACAATATAAATCACATATTATGTTTTTTGCAACTCAATGCTTTTTAAAAACAAAATGAGGCCGTATTGCATATGCAACCGCCTTTTAAAAGGCGCCGCATGCAATACTTACCAGATGAATTAATTATTCTTCGAAATAATCGAAATCAATTTTCTTGATTTCATATGATGAAATAGTTGATACACCTAAATTAAAATCTATCATATAACGTGAAAGTCGCTCACCATCTATTAGCACAATCTTTGTCTCATTTTTGGGAGTATATTCTGATGCTTCCTTTGAGAAATGTGAGGTTGTGATAAAAATCCCTTTTTTCGCTCCTTGCCCTGCCAACGCGCCAACAAATTTTTGAAGTTCCGGTCTTCCTACAACACCTTCCCATCTTTTTGCCTGGATATAAATTACATCAAGACCAAGCTTATCTTCTTTAATAATGCCATCTATTCCTTCATCGCCACTTTTCCCGACTGATTTGCCAGCATCTTTTAAAGAGCCACCGTAACCCATTTTTACTAATAATTCAATAACCAGCCTCTCAAAAAAGCTCGGTGATAATTGTTTAATTTTCTGTAATAATTCCTGCGCGAGAGCTTTTTGGATTTTCTGAAAAGAATATTCCAAATTTTCTTCAGGAGTTAACTCATTTTCCTCATCCTCTGAAATGCTCTCTTCGGGATTTTCTGTCTTATTTGTTCTTTCTTTCTTAGAATTTTTTGTATGTTCTATATATTCGGGAATCGTTTTCAATAACTTAAGATTTACTTTATCCGGTTTATTGTCTAATAATGACAAACCATTTGATGTAATTTTGTAATGTGCTCTTTGGATGTTCTCCAATAGATTAGCCATTTTTAGATGTGCTATTGCCCAATAAACTCTGTTCTTAAATATACTTTGAGTGCCACTTGGCAATAACTCAGCTAAATCCTCCTCTGTGAGATTAAAACTTTTGGCTAAGCTTTCAATTGTTTCGGAGGTAGAATGCACTAAATTATCTGAGTAGTATCTCAACAATGGTAACATTATTGTTTGAAAATCTGGTATCTTCATTTTTTTCTCTGTTGTTAATAAACAAACTGCTCTGCCAGGTGATTCCCATTTATATCGATTTGCATGTCAATACGTATTTAATATATTTTATTTAAAATAGTTTTCTGCTTTAAGAGCGCTTATTTCCCCATATTCAATCAGTCAAATGCAAAATAAGAAATTAATTATTAATTGACAACTGATAAATAATGGTGAATTGTGAATGATGCCCTCCTGCGCCAGAAATCGGCTTCGGCGGGTAAAAATGGTGAATGAAAAGAATGATAATTTATCCTCTTTTACCTTTGTGGACTTCGCGCCTTCTTTGCGCTCATTGTGGTTGAAAAAAATCAGAGTAAGAGTATGATGATTAGGTTTTAGGTTTTAATAGGGTTGGCTTTTTAATTAATAATTTGAAGAAAGCCCGGGTCGTGAGTGTTCATTGAATTATCCTGTAAATCCTTCTAATTCCCGTAATCCTGTTCACTTTTTGTTTGTGAGGCAAAATATGTGTAAATTATTGCGTATATGTTAACACATTATTAGTGCAATAACCAGGTGACAAAATGCGCGCGAATCAAATTTCAAAAAAAAAGGAACGTTTGAGTTTTTTTGTTAACTCAGATTTATCTGAGAAAATCAATAAGGTTTCGAAACAGAATAAAGTTACTGTAAGTGAAATAGCCAGAACGGCATTACAAAATTATATCGGGCAGCTTGAGAAAGAGAGAATAGAAAAGGAACTTGAAATCGGTTATAAGGAAAATTACAACTATTACCTGAGATCTCAGGAGGACTGGAAACATGCCGACTCAGAATGAAGGAATAAAAAATCCACTGCTCAGGGGTGATATTTACCTGGTAAACTTAGACCCGATTGTTGGAAAAGAAATCGGGAAAGCGAGGCCGGCGGTAATAATTCAAAATAATATTGGCAATAAATTCAGTCCGGTTACCATAATCGCCCCTGTTTCAAGTGTAAAAGAAATAACAAAACCTCTGCCGATTATGATTTCCCTTTCAAAAGGAGAAGGTGGATTAGATGAAGAAAGTTTTGTCGACTGTGGCCAGATAAGAACAATAGATAAAAATTTACGTTTAATAAAAAAGTTCGGCGCCCTTGAAAAGGATAAAATGCGGGAAATCGATAAAGCCCTGAAAATTTCCCTTTCTCTGCAGTAATTTATTGTGGATAGAAAACATCAGGCTATACAGGCCTGAACCAAAATGAAAACCAAACAGATAATCGTTCATTGAATTATCCTGTAAATCCTTCTAAACCCCGTAATCATGTTCCTCTTTCTTCGCGGATTGGCGTCTTTGCATGAAAATTTGCTGGCTTCGACTCCGCTCAGCCACCCGGCGTTATAAGGTTCAGTTTAACCAGGATGACAATTAATCTGATATGCATTAGGGGAAAACCCAAAAATCCCATTTGTCCCATGAGTCCCCTTGCAACTTTTTCCTGCAATGAAATCCGGCAGGAGCGCTGATGCTGTGGTGTTCATTTTCCCCGGGGGAGGGATTATGATTGCTCCGTAAGGAGTTAAATTCTACGCAAAATGGCAATATTTCAATTAATAATGAATAATGAACAATTAATAATTGCAATTATAAAGTAACATCAAGAGTAAAAATATTGCTAAAAAAACGCTCCAAATCACCAAAACAAAATTCCGCGAAAAAGATCAAAAGAACCATATTTTGATTTGTTAACCTTAGTAGCAGAGATAATCGCACACCCAAAAAACCTTATTAACCTTATTCAATGGGGCAATATTTCCATCGGGATATTAACATACTCGCGGAAAGAGCAAAGCATAGGATTGAGGGAATCAAAAAAACTGACTGGATATAAGTTAGACATCGAAATCCGAATCGAAGTCGTAATTGAAATCGTTTTTTCTCACGCTAAGACGCTGAGACACATAGAAAAAAGAAACCTTATTCTTTATTTTTTAACCTTCCAGGCAACAAGATTATTTTTGAGAGAAAACGCTTGCTGATTTTTCACGAATATTTTGACTTCTCTCCGGATAATAGACATCTCAAGGTAGATCAAACCCCTCCCGACCTCCCCTTAAAATCTTAAGGGGAGGGGATCCCGCTCTCGAAACATTGAATTATTTTCGATAAGTTATCACCCCTGTTTTATTGTTGCTGTCAAATTTGAAATTTGGCGTTTTTCCAAATTGGGGCTCCTTAGTAGCCGAGGATTTCCCTCCCCAAGAATCAACCTTCTTGCCTTTTTATTTTTCGGTATCGGTGTTAAAGAATCAGAGTAAGAGTATGAGTAAGATTATGATGGCCGGGTTTGGTGATGTCGGAGGGGTTGTACATTATTTCTGAGGGAGCAGGATTATGATTACTCCGTAAGAAGTCAAATTCTACGCAAAATTGCAAAATTTTTTCGTACTCATGGAACAAGCGGTTCTCGTAATCGAATAACCTGAGTGTTTTGAAAAGACGAGTACGAAGCACGATTACGAGAACGAGTACGATTCCTTCTTCGGATTTATTTTGTCTCTGGCTTTGCCAGTTTATGATTACTCCGTTAGCAGTTAATTTCCACGCAAAATGGCAAAATTTTTGGCAACAATTCGGATTGTAGTATTTCGTTAGCTTTGCTCCGTTAATCCCTTACCGAGATCTTACTATATTTTTTTGTTCTTTACTACCCATGGGGACGTTCCGCAATAATACTGCTTCTCCAAAACAGATACGATTCAAAAAATATATTCCTGCGAAAACCAATTCCTAATTCCTAATTCCTAATTCCTAATTCCTAATTCCTAATTCGTAATTCCTCATTATCTCTGGCTTGCCAGTTTACGATTAAGATTACGATTTATGGGGGGATTTTTATTGACAATTAGCTCTTATTTTTTTAAGATATAAATTCTTTAAATATTGATGTTAACTACCCGGAGGATATAAATGTTTGCGCCAGAAATTTACGTTGAAAGAAGAAAACAGTTAAAATCACAGGTATCATCGGGAATATTGTTTTTTCCCGGGAATGGCGAAATGCCGATGAATTATGCCGCCAATGAATACAGGTTCCGCCAGGACAGCAATTTCCTCTATTACTGGGGACTGGATAAGGCAGGTTTGGCAGCGGTAATTGATCTTGACAAGGATAAAGAAATATTATTCGGAGATGACCGGCCTGTCGAAGATACAGTATGGATGGGACCTGAAGCTCCCTTCGCCGATCAGGCAGCTCTCGCCGGAGTGTCACTTACCAGGCCGTCGGGCGATCTGGCGGGATATCTTGATTACGCCATCAACACAGGCAGAAAAATTCATTATCTCCCCCCATACAGGGCTGAGACAAAAATATGGCTTGAGGATCTGCTCGGGATAAGAAATAATAAAACGACGGCTCACTGGTCGAGAGAGTTTAATTTTGCCGTTATCGCTCAGCGTTCGGTAAAAACGGCTGAAGAAGTCGCGGAAATTGAAAAGGCGGTTGAGATCAGTTATGAAATGAATACAACAGCCATGAAAGTTATCCGCCCCGGAATCTATGAGAGAGAAGTATGGGGTGTTGTTGAAGGCATTACCCTCTCAAAAGGAAGCGGAATTTCATTCCCAATTATTTTTTCGGTGCATGGTGAAACTCTGCACAACCATTATCACGGCAACCTGATGAAGGAAGGCCAGATAGCGGTGCTCGATTCAGGCGCCGAATCTCTTGAACATTACGCGAGCGATATCACCCGCACATTTCCTGTAAGCGGCAAATTCACCCCCATTCAAAAGGATATATATAACATTGTGCTTAACGGTCAGATGGCCGCAATCGAAGCTACCAGGCCGGGAGTGTTTAACAAAGATGTTCACCTCCTCGCGGCTAAAACAATGGCTGAAGGTCTGAAGGGACTGGGAATCATGAAAGGCAATATTGATGAAGCGGTGGACGCCGGCGCTCACGCTCTCTTTTTCCCCCATGGATTGGGGCATATGATCGGGCTCGATGTTCATGATATGGAAAACCTGGTTGAAAATTTTGTCGGGTATGATGAAGAAATTGAACGAAGCGAACAGTTCGGGCTCGCCTATCTGCGCCTCGGTAAAAAATTGCAGTCTGGTTACTGCCTGACAATCGAACCGGGAATATATTTCATTCCGGAACTTGTAAACCAGTGGAAATCAGAAAATAAATTTACCGATTTCATAAATTACGCCGAAGTGGAAAAACACCTCGGATTCGGAGGCGTAAGGATTGAAGATGATATCCTCGTAACGGAAACCGGAAGCAGAGTGCTTGGAAAACCGATACCAAAAACAGTTGATGAAGTTGAAGAATTTTGTGCTAAACAGGGGTAAAATTGTCGAATAAAACAGAAGCTCTTAAAAATTATTTTTCCGGAAAGATTAACCCGGATAATCTTATCACCGATCCGTTAAGAACGCTGGCCTATGGAACAGACGCCAGCTTTTACCGCCTGATACCTCAGCTTGTCGTAAAAAGTGAGAAAGAAAATGAGGTTGTTGAAATACTCAAAGAAAGCCGTTCCCGATCAATCCCGCTCACCTTCCGCGCGGCGGGAACCAGCCTTTCGGGGCAGTCGATTACCGATTCGGTTCTGCTGAGAATGGGCCGTGAATGGAAGGGAATAAATGTGCTCGATGAAGGGAGAAAAATCCGGCTTCAGCCGGGCGTAATAGGCGCATGGGCAAACCGCTCGCTCGCTCCTTTCCACCGTAAAATGGGACCCGACCCGGCGTCGATCAATTCGGCAACCATCGGGGGAATAGCGGCCAATAACGCCAGCGGCATGACAAGCGGAACAGAATTTAATATTTATAACACCCTCAGCGGCATGAAGATCATTTTTTCAGATGGTTCTATACTCGATTCCACCAGCGAAAAAAGCCGCGAACAGTTCATTAACTCCCCCGGTAATATTTACAGCAAAATCAAGGAGCTCTCGGCCAGGGTAAAAGCAGATAAGGAGCTTGCCAACCGGATAAAACATAAATATTCCATTAAAAATACAACCGGATTCGGACTTAATTCACTCGTGGATTTTGATGATCCTTTCGAAATCATTCCCCATCTGATGATCGGTTCCGAAGGCACCCTCGGTTTTATTTCGGAAATTGAACTTGATACCGTGCCCGAACCACCCTGCAAGGCCACAGCTCTACTGTTATTCCGTGATATCAGGTCGGCATGCGCCGCGATTCCTGTTATGCGCGAGCTGCCGGTGAAAGCCGCCGAGATTATGGACCGCGCGGCCCTCAGAGCGGTTGAGAACAAACCGGGAATGCCCGATAACCTGAAAACCCTGCCTGAAGAGGCGGCGGCTCTGCTTATTGAAACATCCGATTATGATTATGATAAACTGGATAAACATGTAGCCGCGATCACATCGGCAATGTCCGATCTCGGCCTGCTTTTTCCTCCCGAATTTACGACCGATAAGATTCTTTATCAAAAGCTCTGGGATGTGCGGAAAGGGCTGTTCCCTTCAGTTTGTATTTCAAGGGATCCCGGCACAACTGTTATAATTGAGGATGTTAACTTCCCCACAGAAAGACTCGCCGACGCGGCGCTCGATCTGCAGGCGATGTTTAGGAAACATAATTATACCGATACAATAATCTGGGGACACAGCCTCGCGGGCAATCTCCATTTTGTGCTCAGCCAGGACTTTTCGAAACCTGAAGAACTTACCCGCTACAGGGAATTTATCGATGATCTGGCCTCTTCAGTGGTTGAAAAATATGACGGCTCACTAAAAGCTGAACATGGCACTGGCAGGAATATGGCTCCCTTCGTAAAATATGAGTGGGGCGAAAAAGCTTTTGACGTAATGAAAGAGATCAAAAATATATTTGATCCCGATAAGGTTCTTAATCCCGGTGTTATCCTCAATGAAGATCAGGAAGTTCACCTGAAAAATCTCAAGCCTCTTCCTGTCGCCGATGAAATTGTTGATAAATGTATAGAATGCGGATTCTGCGAAATCAATTGCCCTTCCCGGGATCTGACCCTCACTCCCCGCCAGAGAATAACAACCTACAGGGAAATCTCACGGCTGAGGCGGACCGGGGAAAATGATAAACTTATGAATGAACTGGCCGACGCCTTTAATTATTACGGCAACCAGACCTGCGCCACAGACGGCCTTTGCGAATTAAGCTGCCCGGTTGATATAGATACCGGAAAGATGATCAAAAAGCTGCGCCAGATTCATGTGCACGGCCTGCAGGAAAACCTGGCTTATTTCATCGCGAACCGCTTTGCTTTCGTTACCGGCGCGATGAAATTCGGGCTTAATATCGCCGGATTCTTCCACATGATACTTGGATCAAAGATCATGGGGGGCGTCGCGGGACTTGCAAGGAAAGCCAGCTTCAAAACAATACCCGCCTGGAATAAGTATCTTCCTTCGGGCGGTGACAAACTTATCAACAGGCGGCGCATTCCCGCCGATGTGGAAAAGGCTGTAGTTTATTTCCCCTCATGCATCGCCCGCTCAATGGGCAATCCTCATATCGCGGAGGAAGATGAATCGCAGACTACCGTTATTCACAGGGTAATCAAACGGGCCGGGTATAAAGTTATCTATCCTGATAACATCAAAAAACTCTGCTGCGGAATGCCCTTTGCCAGCAAAGGATTTGTCCGCCAGGGAAGGATGAAATCAAAGGAGCTTCTTAATGAGCTGAACAAAGCTTCACAAAATGGCAAGTTTCCGGTGCTTTTTGATACCAGTCCCTGCTTTTATCATTTTGTCAAGTATCTCAAAGAAGAAGGAAATCAATATAATCTCGAAATTCTGGAGCCGATTGAATTTACTCTGAAGTACCTGGCCGATAATCTCAAATTCACTAAAACCAATGAGACTATTACCATCCACACAACCTGCAGCAGCAAAAAATCGGGACTCGAAGAGCCATTCAAAAAGCTGGCCGATATGTTGTCTGAGAATGTGATTGTGCCTGAAAATATAGGTTGCTGCGGATTTGCCGGCGACCGTGGATTCTCATTCCCCGAACTTAATGAATCGGCCCTGCATGATCTGAAAGATTCCCTTCCCGATGAATGCGAGCATGGTTATTCCACCAGCAAAACCTGCGAAATTGGCCTCTCCCTCCACAGCGGAAGATATTATAAGTCAATTATGTATCTTGTGGATGAATGCTCTGAAAGATGATTCGAATCACCACCCTGAGTTTAATTTTTTCAGCCCCGGATTACCCCGGGGCTTTTTTATATCAGGATCATGTCCGAGTTCACCAAATACCGGAATTGGTAAGTTATTTGACGGTATCAAACGAAACAGGCATATCCCGTTTGATATTACAGAGCTCCTGACATCACCTATATTGCAATGTAACTATTTTTCAGAACTCGTGATCCCTCGTATTAAAAAACAATAATTTACATGGTTTCATTCATAAAATAAAATCGCGGGGATAGAAGTCTGAAAGAAAGTCCCGTCAGGGACGACAGAGACAACTTTTCATCCTTTAAAATGGAACATCTTTTTTTTGTTTACTCGATGAATGAGAAATACTGTTTATATTACAGGGCTACTGACATCAGAAACCTAAAGTATTGAAATAAAACGACATAGATTTTGTGGTGCGTATATACGCATGAAACTACTATAGGAATTCTATTTGCGCAAAATTGCATTTATAGTTTCTTATTACACTGTACATCTTGAAAACAACTAAATATTATCTCAATTAAATATACGTGATGTCAGGAGTCCTGTATTAAGAGTTTGGGGTATAATAATTTGCGATAAACTTCCGCGATTTCATTTTGCGAGGTGTAAGGAGTTCTGAATTTTCAGACTTATCAGGACTCTACAAGTAAAGAGTGGTTGATGGAGAGTGAAGAGTTAAAAAATCAGCAATTCCTGGTGGCTAAGGCGCCTTAAATTCTGCAGGAAGTCCAGTTTCACCCTGAATTTGGATAACCATAAAATATTTTTAACACAAATTGTAGCGACAATAAAAAAAGCGAGGCCGGGGCCTCGCTTCTCATCATTCAAGGTTTGTTAACCTTTCATTAAAAGCAGCCGGAGAAAGCTGCTTGAAAATTTATTTCATAAGAATCATTTTCTTAACCATGTTCACATTCTGACCTGAGAGGCGGTAGATGTAAATTCCTGATGAAAACTCAGCCGCGTCAAAAGTGACGTTATATTTACCGGCAGTAAGTGACTCATCAACGAGTGTGGCAACTTCCTGACCGATTATATTATATACAGTCAGCTTGTAATTGCCCGCTTCCCTGACGCTGAAGTTAATTGTTGTTGAAGGATTGAACGGATTAGGATAGTTCTGTGAAAGTTCAAATTCTTCTGGGATCACATTATCTTCAGTTATATCCTCAACTCCGGTGATAGTGTTCAAAGTAAGCTTATAAATATTGCCATCTTCCGAACCGGCAAAGAGTTCTGTATTCTGCGGATTGACAGCGACCGAACTAATACCGGCTTCATTCAATCCCATCGGCATCCAGCCTGCTGTGGCAACTTCATCACTGCCATATTTTCCGTTTCCGGTTGATGGTGAAGCTGGTCCGTTCAGATTGAGCATAAATACTCCATCCGCCCAGGTCGTAATGAATACATTATCGGCAGCGTCAACAGTGATTGAATAAACATAGGGTGAAGCGCCTCCGAGAAGCTGCCAGTTGGCTCCGCCATTTTCACTTGTATAAACTCCGCCGCCATAAGTTCCGGCATATAATACATCATTGCTTGTAATATCCAGAGCCCATACGTAGCTGTAACTGCCGCCTGTCTGTTCCCAGGTTGCCCCGAGATCAGCGCTTTCATAAACACCGCCGCCAAAGGTTCCGGCGTAAATTTTAGAGTTTGAGCTTACCGCGAGAGCGTGAACCGCCAAAGTAGTCAATCCTGAATTGGCAGCCTCCCACTGGGTTCCGTTTACGCTTTTGAATATACCGGCGCCCCATGTTCCCGCGTAAAGATTATCGAATCCGTCAATGACCAGAGCTCTGACATCGTATCCTTCCAATACCGGGCCGTTCCAGTCTGTGCCATTATTATCGGTATAATAAATTCCATTTTCGGTTCCGGCATAAATTCTGCCATTGCCATCAGTAACCAGCGACCAAACCCAGCCAACCTGCATTGACGAGTTAATAAGTGTCCAGTCGACTCCGTTATTTTCCGAGCGATAAATATTACCGCCTACGGTTCCGCAAAGCATATTGCCTGCCCCGTCGTTGCCTATTGTCCAGATCATTTCTTCAAGACCTGTTCCGCCAGCAAGTTCCCATTCGAAATTTGTTGTTCCGCCGCTGCCTGAACCGCCGCCGCCGGTAGTATCGCCAACAACAACAGTAACACAGTCGCAGTTATTCGATTCGTCGCTGTCTACAGGGTCTGAACTGAAGAGTTCGGCGCAGTTCACCAGATTTGGATCAACCGGAACATTACCGGCAAAAAGTTTATTGTTAAACTGTCCTGTTCCTGTCATTGATTTTACGATTACCTGGCCATTGATAACACCGGTCGGGAAATCGAGATCGGCATAAGGAGCGAGCAAAGTTCCTGTTACATCAATCGAGGATATTTTCAGATTGGTCGCTTCATAAACATTGTAAATAACATTGGTAATAGCGGTTCCGGCAACTACAAGGCCGCCGCTCCAGTCAATATCATCACCTGAAATGTTTACGATTACAACTGAACCATTGGGAACACTGATATTCATTTCAGTCGAGGCTGTAAGATCGGCCCCGTCAACATCAAATACATTCATCAGCGGATTTGTTCCATTCAGATTAACAGCGCTCCACTGGAGAGTTGTTGTTCCGTTAACGGCATAACCGGAAAGACTTGCCGCGAGAGCTTTAAGATTATTTTCGGCCGCTTCAAAATCAATTACAGTATCCTGTCTTAAGGTTCCGTCAGGAATGCTCACCTGCGGTTTAGGCAGGTTAGTTGACTGGCCATAAACAATATTGCCCGCTTCAACACTTCCGCTTCCATATTCCAGATGACCGCCGACAATTAATACATCAACTGTTCCGCCTGAGGGCTGTAGTAGATCGCCAACACTATAGTTATTGAGTGAAGCGTTTCCGCCTACCGCAACTTTACCTTCTGTATCAGCGGATGGCTGAATAAGGTTTTCCAGTACGAAGAGATTAAATCCTTCAGCTTCATATAATTCGAACGGAGCTGATGATCCGAGGTTTACTTCCCCGTTAACAGTAAGCGTGGCAGTCTGGCCTGAATTAAGCGCGCCAACTGTCCAGATACCTGAAACATTGTCGAAGGTTCCCTGTGAGGTTGTTGTTCCCGAAAGGTCAAAACCATCCGGCAGAAGATCCTTAACCTCAACAGAAGCAGCGTTGGCCGGGCCATTGTTTTTAGCTGTAATTGTGAATGAAAGGGGATCGCCATCATCGGGATTCATTTCACTTGCTGTTTTTGTTATTTCTATATCAACAGTAACCGGTGTGGGATAAATACCCGCGTCTCTTGAATCATCATTATCACCAGCCGCGAGAGAGAAGCAGTCGGTTTTTCCGGTTGTCTGGTCCGCGTCCGAATCTTTCGCGTCATCCGCGCCGGCGTCTTTCGGTGAGAACTCATATCCGTTCGGCAGAATAAATCTCACATAATAATCGCCTGCAGGATAGTTTGAGAAGAGATAAAAACCATTTTCATTGGTGATGGTTGTGGCGAGAAGATCATCACCGCAGTTATAAAGTTTAACCAGAGCTCCCTCGAAACCTGGTTCTCCATTATCCTGAACACCATCTTTGTCTGTATCTTCCCATACAAAGTTGCCTATGCTCGCGGTCGGCTGGTAAAATCCGGCGTCAACCGAAGTATTTTCTTCCAGAGCGGCCAATGTAACACAGGCTGTAAAACCGGTAACCGGATCAGCGTCTGAGTCGAGCGCGTCATCAGCGCCGGCATCTTTAACTGTGTAATAGTATCCGTTCGGTTTGGTGAATTTAACTTTATAATCACCCGGATCAAGTCCGCCGAAGAGATATTTACCATATTGATCTGTATTTGTCTGAGTAATAAAATTGCCGTCGCATGTATAAAGTGAAACAGGAACATTAGCCATAACAGGCTCGCCATTATCCTGGACACCATCTTCATCAAGGTCAATCCAGACAAAATCGCCAAGGCTTGCTTTTGGTTCGAACATACCGGCGTCAAGAGTAAGATTATTTTCGGCGGCGCCAAGTGTAATACACTCTGTCTTTCCTGTTGTAGTATTGGCGTCTGAGTCTTTCGCGTCATTACTTCCGGCATCTTTCGGACTGAACATAAATCCGTTCGGCAATGTAAATTTCACATAATAATCATCGGGCAGCAGCTCATCAAAAAGATATTTGCCATCAGCGTCAGTTGTGGTTGAGGCTGCCTGTGTATCATTACATTTATAAAGAGTTACCGTAACTCCTTCAATTCCGGTTTCACCAAGATCCTGCACACCATCATTATCGGTATCATTCCAAACGTAATCACCGATGCTTCCTTTAATATCATAAATACCTGCGTCAAGTGAAGTATTATTATCTCCTGCCGCTAAAGTAACCTGGGCAGTTTTTCCTGTTGTCAGATCAGCGTCTGAATCAACAAGGTCATTGCCGCTGTCCTTCGGACTGAAAGAATAACCTGAAGGTTTAACAAACTGGACTGAATATGCGCCCGGATTAAGATCGGTAAAGCTGTAAAGACCATCCTCATTTGTTGTGGTTGAACTGATTTCCGAACCGCCTGAATTAAGTAGTTTTACAGTGATACCTTCAACTCCCGCCTCATTTCCATCCTGAACACCATCATGATCTTCATCAAGCCAAACATAATTTCCGAGGCTCGCTTTCAGCAACACCAGGCCTGCGTCAACATCTGTCCTGTGATCACCATTTGCCAGAGTTATTGTGCCTGTTTTCCCCGTTGTGGTATTCGCGTCTGAATCAAGGTTATCATTATTTCCCTGGTTCTGAGGGCTGAATTCATATCCTGCGGGCAGGACGAACTCAACTTCATAATCATCGCCGTTCAGATCATCAAATAAATATATACCATTCTGGTTGGTTGTTGTTGTCTCAAATAACGCTCCATCCAGATATAATTTTACTGTAACATTTGAAACACCTGTTTCGCCGTTATCCTGAACACCATTGCCATTTACATCAAGCCATACTTTATCGCCAAGACTCCCGGTGATTGTCGGCGGGCATGTAACGTAACCGTGGTTAACAGTACCGTTGTCAAAATTTTCATTTAAGGCTGTTGCGGCGTCATTAAATTCACTATATGAAAATCCCTGTGTGTTTCCTCCTGTCAATGCGGTCTGCGCGAGATCAAGAAATTCATCAACGGTCATTCCCTGAAATGGCCCGCCTGTAATAACAAGCTCGGCGAGTTCATAGGCTCCGGTGCCTATTTTTCCGGCTCTGTCGAATTCAACATTTAATGTAAGAGCAGTTATCTGTCCGCCAAGAATTCCACCTGCAGCTTTCTTATTGGTGGGATTGGTAAGATTACCCGTCATAGCTTTAGAGGGGCCGCCCGCCGGCAGATAATTTTCCACTGCCGCGCTGGATGTAAACTTTAATGTATATTGTCCGCCTGTAATTACCATATCCTGCGGAAATACTTCATCGAAATGGGCGTCGCGTATTGAGCCGGGGTTGTTGCCGCTGGCTCCTGATCCCCATCCACCCTGTGTGAATGTAGTCATTCCTGAAAGATCACAGGGATCATCTGTGTTCTGGGCAAGCAATGAACCTGCTCCCCCGATAATTAAAAACATTGTCAGATAAATCATCAGGCGCTGCCCGATATTTTTGTAACATCCTGTCATGATACCTCCATGTGTATATTTTTTTAATTTCATTTTCACCGTAATAATATTTTTTCAGCTAAATTTTTTGTCCGATCATTAAATATGGGATTCGATCTCACCGGAAATTTACAATACTATTAATAAACTGTTCCGTTTTTTCGATAAAAATGCCTTTAGACCGGATGAAATAATAATATTCCGGGACAAATTTTTGAGACATTTTATCTCTATAAAACCGAAAGTAAAAGCCAAAAAACATATTTTCTCCGATAATGAAAATCAGGGCATTTTACCCCTGATCTATTATCGTTTATTTCCTTTTAATGTTGAGTGCGGCCTCTGAAAAATTTCAAAATTTTGAAGGGAAGGATGGACTGCGCCTGTTACAGGAATCGATGGGTTTGATCTGCCATAAGCAACTTAACAATTAATTTCTTTCCTTAAATGACAGGATATTGAATATCCGAAGTTAATGAAAACGATTCCTACTCGAAAAAAGGATTATGATTACTCCGTAAGGAGTTAAATTCTACGCAAATTGGTAAAATTTCAATGAACAATTAATAATGTACAATGAACAATTAAAAAGACAATTGATAAATACTCCATGAGCTCAAAATTATTCGTAAAATGACGATTTATTTGAGGCGTGAATTTCTCTCTGGAAAACCCGACAAAAGAACCTTATTCTTTAGTCTTTTAACCTTAATAGCAATGGCAGACCCTCAATAATTTGAACCTTATTGCCTTTATAACCAGGGCAATATTCCCGGCGGAATTTGATGATGATGCCGAAAAGAAGTAGGAAAAAATAAGTGGATTCAGAACTCCTTACCTCTCGCAAAATGAAATCGCGGAAGTTCATCGCGAATTATTATATCCCAAGTTCTCAATATATACGGTTGTCTCTGTCGTCCCTGACGGGACTTTTTGTGATTGAATGTTACCCATTTACCCCACAATGAATTGCGGGGCTATTTTCTGCTGTCCCTGACGGGACTTTCTTCCAGACTTCTATCCCGCAATTTTATTTTGCGAATGAATCCATGTAAGTTATTGTCTTTTATTACAGGGATCAGGAGTTCTGGGATTAAAAAGACAAGCAGGATAATGTGAGTAATCATAAAAAACTGTTTAATTATCAATTAACTGACTATCCACTTCCGGCTCCGCCGGTTTATTCGGTAAGGAGTTAAATTCTACGCAAAATGGCAAAATATTTCATGAACACAGCCGGAGGTAAGTCCACCGCGGCGGATCGAAACCAGCGGTGGTAGCTTCGACTCCGCTCAGCTACCGGACAGGTTCAGTGTTTCTTGCTTTGCCGGCTCAGGAATAAACGAATTCAGAGAAAAGTCATTATTCCCTTCAAAAAAAATGGCACACATTTTCACCTGATAATAGTCTTGTTGCCCGGATGATTAAAAAATACAATGCTTAGCTACATCACATACCTTTCCTTCGTAATTCGTAATTCGTAATTCGTAATTCGTAATTCGTAATTCGTAATTCGTAATTCGTAATTCGTAATTTAAATATCCTCCATTTATTGACGAGCCTTGAATACCGTTCAGATTTTCTGATACTCCAGGTATTCTCTTAAATAGTATAAGCCCTGTTCTTCAGCCGAAGAGGCATTTCGAATATAAGAAGCGAATGTATTAAAAATATCAGCGTCAGCAGGCCCCTCTTTCCTGAAATAATCCCAAATCGGCTTCAGATAACTTGCCACACTGCCATAACAATATTCAGCGTGACGCAACATATTGTTCTTGTCAGAATATTTCGCGAGATACTGCCTCGCGTAACATCTGGCCGAATAAATCTGTGCTGAACAAATTTTCGCGTTTTCGCTAAGCGTCAAATTTTCATTTTCTATGGTATTAGTTTCAATGCCCGATGCCCACCATTCAAATAACATTGCCAGCATCTTATACGCCGCCAACCCGGTACGAAATCCCGTCCGGTCAATTTTTGCCTCTCCCATAGAATGTGATAAAGCCTTTACCAGACTCATATCAAAAGCGTTATCATTAAATTCTGAGATCTTTTCACCCGGCGCCGCAATGTTTAAAACCATAGTTCCATTCAGCCAGGGCCTTTGGTAATCAAGTCTGATATTCCTGTTATCATCAATAATAGAAAGCAAACATTTATGGAGATCATCATAACCTTTAATCAGCGCCCATTTAGATAAGCTGTTATCCCAGGCAAGAACAGGAATACCATTGTTGAGTGACCTTTTGATGGCTTTACATGTTTTCGAATATATTTCCTCTTTTTGTTCAATAAAGGATGTGCTTGTGCTCATCAGTTCACATTCGTATCCGGCAATTCTGAAAACCTCACGTATTATTTCAGGCCGGTTAAAAGCAGTCATTCCGCAATTAGTGAATTTTTCACCCGCGCATATTTTGAACGCGAAACCTGTAACGCCCATAAGCCACACAGGATCTACAGAACCATCGAGATAATTCAGCAAACCCGCCACCGAAGAAATAAATGAATTAGTAAGCCCCGGCTCACCTCTGCCCAGAGCCTCTTTGTCGATGAACCAGTCAATTCCCAGGTCAATCTTTTCTATTGTCATTTATTCTCCCTCTTCCTATTGACTGCTCTGAAAAAAGGGTATTCAGATATTGATACACCAGGTTCACATCTTTTCACACCATACTTTCTAAAAATCAATTCCCTGATTTTAGCAAATCGCGACTGATTCACGTAATGTTCCGACATAAAATCTCCGGGTTGAAGTTATAACAAAAACAGGTTAAAACTAAAAAACGTTAATTACCAGGTTCCAAAGCTTCACGCCAGGATCAAGAGTAATTATTTTGCCCATAAATCAGTCACATTTTAAAATTACTAAAGAATTTCGTGAAAATCAATTAAACGATAACATAATATCTTTATCCTTTAGAAATCATCCTTCCCGAAAACGCAGTCGGTTCAGAAACAAAAAACGATTCCGAGCCCGATTTTGAAGCGCATTATATCCTATTAATCCTGCAAAACCTGCCAGGCTAAAACCAACAAGTAATTCAGAAAAAAAAGCGCACTCGTTCTGGTCATCGACAACATGTTATTCGCGGAGTTTTGTGTAATGGTGATTTGGTGGGGTTTCTTAAGCATCAGTCAGCGAAATCCGAGTAATCAGAAAAATCAGCGGTCCTCTTTGTCTTTTTGATTATTCATTGTTAATTGAAATCTCGACAATTTCTACAAAGTTTGACTCTTTTCGAAGCGCTCCTCTGCCCTTGAGTTTATCCCTGGTTCAGGTTCCAGTCATAAACCATATATTCAATCTTCGCATTCTCCGGAAACTTATTCACGAGGTAGCCGTTAAGGTAACCGATTAGTGATCCGCCGCTTCTTTCAAAGTCTTTAATATACCATTTAAATATTGAATTTAGTCTGAGAGTATTGCCCGCCTCATCATATTCCACATACCTGCTGTCATTAATAACAGCGTAAGTTCTTTCTTCAAGCAGAGAATCGAGGCTGTCTGCCCGGTAAGCATAGGGCTGCAATTCGGGACAACTTTTCGCAGCGCAGACCAGCACAAAATGGAGACGGGGATCGCCGTCAAGTTTAAATAGTATTTCTTTTTCCACCTGGTCAAGTGAATATTTATTACCCCCGATGGTATGTAGCGGCTCAGTAAAAAATCCTTTTACTTTTAAAGGTGATTTTACCGGCATACTGTCAATTACCGATTTTATTACCAGAAAGTTATAAACATTAATCCAGTAAGCCTTCTTAATATCAGGCGCTTCATTTTTCCCCGGCAGTGAGCCTGATATCCCTGCGGCGATACTGTTCAGCAATGATTTATCATTCATTATCTCCTCATATTTCACCTGTCCGTTAATTACATATTTAGAGTAAAAAAGATCGAGATCATCATAAAAAGAAGCTGAACTGATACTGTTAAAAAACAGAATAATCAATACTATTTTTTTCATATTAACCGGGAAATTTTTGGTTATAAACAAGAGGACCGGAATCCGGCCCTCATTAATTTTACGCGGGCCTGTTGTCAGCGGTCAGGTCCCTAAGCGGCTCCCTGCTCTCAAGCATCTTTTTTACATCTTTCAGATCAGATGCCCACTGATTCATTTTCGCCGCCACATTCTCAAAATAAATGCGTGATGTTTCATAATCCTGCGCTTCCGGTTTGTTCAGCAATGCCGCGACGATATCTGAATAAACATCGTCAATTTTTTTTATTTCACTTTCAAAGTTGTCTGCCATTTTTACCTCTTCGTTTATTAATTATTAAAATTCAAGATTTACCCCGATCGAAGGAAGCACACCTATCGATGAATTTGTTTCCTCCTTCATCTCTTCCCTGTTCCACCTGATGTTGGTAACCATCTTCATGTTATATACATTCTGAACATCAATATAAGTTATCAGACTCCAGCCGTCGAAATCCCACCTGCGGTCAACCCTTAGATCAAGACTGTGAATCGGGGAAAACCTTTCTGATAAATAGAGGGGAACAGACTGCGACCCGTCATTATTATAGGGTGTATAGGGACTTCCTGTTGAAAAACGGAATTTCATTGAGGCCTCCCATTTTTCATTGAAGATATATCCGCCGCTCATACTAAGAATCCATTTCTGGTCATATTTTCCCGGCCTTTCAACACCGTCAAGAGCTGTAAACATTGTTTCACTATAGGTAAGACTGAATATTCCATACCAGGGCAGGTCGGATGATTTCTTCTGAACGGAAAATTCAACTCCCCTCGAATTACCTTTGCCTTCACTCAATAATGGTTCCAGTCCGAATGTCGTGAAGTTATCCTCGGCCCCCGCGTATCCGGCTCCGGTATTTGCGAGCACAAGATAGGGCCTTAGAGCGCTCGCCGGATAATCATTATATTGCTTATAAAAACCTTCTATTTTCATTCGTGTATCACTTCTCAGAAGGTACTCATATCCAAGAATATACTGGTTAACATTAACTGCTTTCAGACTTGTATTCCCGTCAAACACCAGCCAGATATAGGAGGGAAACTGGTGATATATTCCCGCGCTGAAGCTTAAAGATGAGACATCATTAAGAGAGTAACCTGCCGAAAACCTCGGACTGATATAAAATTTCTCCTCAAGCTCACTGAAATAATCTGCGCGGGCGCCCAGGTTTACCCTGAGCTTCTCAGTTAAAAGAGCGCTGAATTGAGTGTAAGCCGCGTATTTATGATAATAATCAGCCCGATTGATTCTGTTCACCGGCAGGGTTTCGCCAAATGTTGTTGTAAAATATGATGGAAAATATATATCGGAATCAACTTTAATCAGTTTTCCCGAAACTCCGGCGTTAAGTTCGCTTCCGGCTGATAGTTTGAGCACCAGATCAGCTTTTAATTCGTTTTCAGCCTCAACAGAATTATTCCTGAAAACAGGGTTTAGATTCTCATCATTCTGGTATGAAAAGTAATCTACATAATTACGGCTTAACCCGACATTTAAGAACCCGGTTCCGAAAAGATGTTTCCACGATATACCGGTTACATACTGGTCCTGGTCGCTGCCGAGAATTCGGGCATTATCTATCTTATCTTCCATATCATTATTATTAAACTTAACCCGGTCGAAGGCTCCGACAAAGAGATAAGATAATTTGTTGTGGTTATCTATATCATAATCAAATTTGGTCAGCAGGTCCCAGTATTCAGGCACAAAATTAAACCCTGCCGCATTGAAGATAAAATCAAGATAACTTCTGCGCGCCGAAACGATGAAAGAGCTGTTTTCAACAACAGGTCCCTCAAGATTCAGTCCGAACTGCGTGGCTGAAATTACAGCCTTACCACCAACCCGGTCCTCTCTGCCATTGCGCAGATCAATATTAAGCACCGAAGATAATTTATCCCCGTATTTCGCGGAAAAACCTCCTGTTGAAAATGTTGTATTATTGACAAAATCGAGATTGATAAAACTGAGCGGTCCGCCAGTCGCCCCCTGTGTTCCAAAATGGTTTATATTGGGCACAACAAAACCATCCACAACATAGAGGTTTTCAGACGGAGCCCCGCCACGCACAACCAGATCATTCCGGCCTGCCGACTGCTGCGCCACACCTGGCAGAACCGATAACGCTCTCACCACATCCTCAAATCCGCCTGGCGCCCTTCTTATCTCTTCATAGCTGAATTCCTTTACACTTACAAGTTCATTGGGATTTTTTTCATAATAACTTGTGCTTACTGTAACACCTTCAAGCTCAATTACAGATTCATTCAACTCGAAATTCAGTTCTGTAGGGCGGGCCGAGTTAACTGATATATCCGATTTTATTACAGGATCATATCCTATAAATGACACTTTTACGGTATATAATCCGGCATCCAGCCCGGCTATGATATAATTACCCTCCAGATCTGTTGTCGCTCCGTAATTTGTTCCTATCACTACGATATTGGCGCCGGGTAATGGTTCAAGTGTAACTTTGTCAATAACAGTGCCTCTTATATCCCCCCTCCCTTCCATCGCGGTCAGAGCCGACGCGAGAGTCAATATAATAATCAATAGTTTTTTCATTTTAGTATCCTGAATTTTTATTCACTTATTTTCTGGAACAGCCGGATATAATGAATAGTTCTCATAAATTTTATTCAGCTTATCATTTATTTTTGAAGATTATTATTTTGCGAGAGTCCGATATATGGAAATAGAATATTACAAAATTTCAGCGTAATTCAAAATTCAAATCCTCTTTTTCGCCGGGTAAATATCCTTTCTCAGTCAGAAGTGAACTAATATGAAAAGGTCATTTTTAATTTCAAAAAGCGGTCTCCTTTTTTCCGGTCCTGAAACCCTTTCTGTTATATTATCGTTAAATAACATTCATTATACGATAATAGTCTAAACTTATCTTTATATTTCATTTTATAATGCAACAAACCAGACTTTCTATCCGTCAGAAGAAAAACAAAAAAATACAACAAGGGAAAAAATGAGCAAAATATTTCAATTCGGGGAAAATGTTAAAGGCTATAACATTCCCGTCCTAAATGAAAGAGAAATAAGAGCCGCGGCCGGCATTCTGTTTCTGATGATGTTTATCGCTATACTTACAGTAATACTTAAAGGCAACTTCCTGCTTCTCAAATATGCCATAGTAATTTTTCTGGCAGATATGTCGATACGGGTGTTTGTTAATCCCCGATTTTCGCCCACGCTGATACTGGGCAGGTGGATAGTAAGGAATCAGACGCCTGAATATGTGGGCGCTCCGCAGAAAAAATTCGCGTGGGTAATCGGTTTTGCCCTCGCTGTCATTATGCTAGTTCTTCAGATAATTGTCAATTCCTATAGTCCCATCACCGGGATAATATGTATGATATGCCTTGTATTTCTATTCTTTGAAACATCTTTCGGCATTTGCCTCGGATGCAAATTTTATCCTCTTTTCTTCAAAGATAAAGTACAGTATTGCCCGGGTGAGGTATGCGAAATAAAAGACCGCCAGGAAATTCAGAAAACATCAGGCGTTCAGTGGCTTGTCGTTATCGGATTTGTCGTTTATATCTTTGTCACCATATTGCTCTTTAACAGTAATTTTGAAAAACACCCCTACGATCTTTTCGGTATCGACGACCGGGCCCAGGTTGATCAAAAATAACCTTGTCGCCAGATTTCCTTAATAATCAGTTTTTACATGATACCCGCGGGTAAATATTTCCCGCGGTTATCTTTTTAAATTCCGCGCAACAGGTTTTAAATTTTACGAAAATTTGCCAGGCGCTGAGTTTACCAGCCACCGGATACACCCATTTTTTCCGGTTCTTCGAGTTTATGATCATCGAAGTAAAACGAAAGGGAGGCTCAATAGCTGGCAGAGACAATGAGGAATTACGAATTGGCTTTCTCAGGAATATTTTTAAATCAAATCTGCTTTGTAGAAGCAGCATTATTGCGGAACGTCCCCCTGGGGTAGAATTACATTAGGAAAAACAAGCCGATCCCTGGGGGGGATCAACAATACAACTGTGATAAACTAAAATAATTTCATATCCCCTCAAAAGTTTTGCCGGGTGATCACTTCTGCCAGTAATGTTCACAAATCAAGAATAAGGTTATTTTGAGTTTTTTCGTGGGATTTTGTGTTTTTGTGATTTAGTGGCCTGTTTTTAGCGAGATTTTTATTCTTGAAATTATTTTATTATTTAAATTATTAATTGCATTTTTGCCATTTTGAGTAGAATTTGACTCCTTACGTACTAATCCCCCCCTCAGGACAAAATGAACAACCCCGACGCCTTCATCTATCCGGTCATCATACTCTTACTCATACTCCTACTCTTACTCTGTTTTTTTCATGCCGGCCGCTCTTTGGGCTAAAGCCCTTTAAGTGTGGCCATGTTTATCCGGGGTCTCCGGCCTAAAGGCGCGGAGTTATTATAAACTCAATTTTGAATAATGTCTATATATTTAAAGATCATAATCGTAAACCGGCTGTGCCAGAAAAACAATGAAATCCCAATAAATGAATCGTTCTCGTAATCGCACTTCGTACTCAGCTTTTCAAAACGCTCAGTATTTCGAGAACGATTATGAGTACCTGTTCCATGAGTACGGGTACGACTCGTTTTTATTAACCCGGGAAATTCAATATTCTGCTATTTAAAGCAAGAATACTACTTTTAAGTTGCCAAATTAACTATTTTAGACAAACGCTAATAAAAACACTCTTAAAGGTACAGTTAGTGAAACTTGTTATCATCAATGGCAATCCCGACCCTGGGAATTCCATATTCGAAGATTATATCCGGGGGCTGGAAGAGTCGCTTAAAACAAATAATGAAACGGAAACTTTCACTCTCCGCGAAAAGGATATCAAATATTGCACAGGATGCTGGGGATGCTGGGTAAAAACACCCGGCGAGTGCCTTTCGAAAGATGATTCCCATGAAATATGCGCGCGGATAATCCACTCCGATTTTGTTCTTTTTGTTTCTCCCGTAATAATGGGTTTCACCAGCGCGCTGCTCAAAAAACTGCAGGATAAAATGATTCCGCTGCTGCATCCTTATATAGAGATCGTCGAGGATGAATGCCATCACCATAAAAGGTATGAGTCATATCCGGCGCTCGGACTGCTGATTCAGAGGGAAGAAAACACAGATGATGACGATATTAAAATTATCAGCGATATTTATAAAAGACTCTCCCTGAATTTCCGCTCCGAATTAAAATTTACCGGAATAATGAATAATAATCCTGAGGAGGCGGCTGATGAAATTAACAGTCTTTAACGGCTCACCCAGGGGCAGGAAAAGCAACACCACCGAACTTTTGAAATATTTTGCCGAAGGATTTTTGCGGAGAGAAGGGAATGAAATGGAAATTCAGCATCTTGTAAAGATAAATGACACAGCCGCGAATGTTGAAAAATTCAATAAGGCTGAGTTTGTTATAATAGCCTTCCCTCTATATACAGACGCGATGCCCGGCATTGTTAAACATTTTATCGAAAACCTCGCCCCGCTCAACGGCGGGCGGAATAATAGAAAACTTGGTTTTATTGTGCAGTCAGGTTTTCCCGAGGCTGTTCATTCAAGGTTTGTTGAAAGGTATCTTGAAAAACTTACCCGCAGATTAGGCCGCGAATATTCAGGAACTGCCGTTAAGGGCGGCATTGAGGGAATCCGTATGATGCCCCCGTTTCTTAAAAGAAAACTACGCCGGAATTTTATTGAACTTGGAAAACTTTATGGCGAATCGGGGGAATTCAGCCCGGGTACCCTGAAAAAACTGGCACCCCGCGAAAGAATGACAAAACGCGAATTGCTGGTATTCCGTCTTTTCCAGAAAATCGGCTTCTCAAATTTCTACTGGAACGGCCAGCTCCGCCGCCACAAAGCCTTTAACAACCGCTTCGCGAAACCGTTTGAGGATTAGGAATTGAGAATCAGGAACGAGGAATTAATCAGCGTGAAATGAAATTCTACGCTTAATGACAAAATTTTTCTTTAAGTTATCGGGTCCCCATTTATCGGGATTTGTTTAGGTATGATTGGGATTTTATCGGAATATTTATCTCCATGGAGCTGCCACTGTGCAATCCCGCCAAAGCCGGATATATTCATTTATCAAGCCACTGATTTTTTTATTTTTTGTTCCGCCTTACCGGCCTGGGAATCAGAAACTTTATATGAATAATATTTCAAGATGTGAAGGATAAAATGTCTCCAAAGGAATTAGAAAAATACTCATATAATGAATTGTGTAAAATCAGGGATAGTTTAGACAGAATAAAAAAACCTGAAGAATACTCACAGGTTGTAGAGGCTATCTATAAAATATCAGCACAACCGGATCGGGATGATATATTTTCAACTCATGAAAGAAAACATGATCTGCGAACAAAACCATATATCGCGAGAAGAATGACAGCCTTCCTTATCGATTCTTTTATCACATTTTGTTTTATGTTGTTAATGTTATGGATATTCGGAGAGCCGGACGGGACAGGCAATATAAAATTAAGCGGATGGCCGGTTTTAGCTGTATTTGGTTTTTGGGCGCTTGTTACAGTTGGGACAGAACAATTACTGGGAGCCACAATTGGCAACCTCGCTGTTGATCTCAAACCCGTTTCCCTCAAAAACCGGGGGCAGATTACAATAAGTCAGTCTTTTAAAAGACATTTGATTTCATTCATCGATCTGACTTTTTTTGGTCTTGTAGCGATTATACTTATCAAATCAACAGAATATAACCAGAGGCTCGGGGACATCTGGGCAAAAACCGTGGTGATTAAAGATGAAGATTAGTTCACATGAAGTAAAATTCTATGCAAAATAGCAAGAATTTTATTTTATTAAATCAGATTAATGTAAATCCCGGCAGGGATGAAAGATAATAGCCCCTATTTTCAAATAGGGGAATTTGTTCAAGAGTATATTAAAAAGTCCCGCAGGGACGACAGAATTATTTTTGATTCCGGCCTGTCCAATGGTTAGCATATCAAAAATGATGAGATTCCCAGGAATAATCCGGTCGGGAATTATTCATTGTTAATTACCTGTCTCTTTTTCTTCCTCAACATAGCGGTATTTTATTTTTCCGCCGACGATTGTGTATAGCACCTTTGTTTCTTTTATTTCCTCTTCGGGAATTGTCATAATGTTTTTGGAAAGAATGGTTATATCGGCGAGTTTGCCGGGAGTAATACTACCTTTAATTTTCTCCTCGAAAGCCGCGTATGCTCCATTGATGGTATATGACTCCAGGGCCTCACGGCGCGTCATCTTCTGCGCGGGGTAAAAAGCCTCCCCATTTGCCATATTCCTTGTAACAGCGGAATAAAAATTAAGAACCGGATCAACATTTTCCACAGGCGCGTCGGTGCCGTTGCATATCATCGCGCCGGAATTTATAAGTTTGCGCCAGACATAAGCTCCCTCTTCAGCCCGTTCCTCACCCAGTCGTTTTACAACAAATATTCCGTCGGAAGTGGCGTGGTTAGTCTGCATAGAGGCTATTATTTTATGTTTGGCAAACCGCGGGATATCCTCTTTCCTGAGGTGCTGGGCGTGTTCAATGCGCCATCGCAGGTTAAGGTCCGGTTTTTTGGAATACTTTGAATAAATATTGAGCATCTCATAATTCGCGCTGTCTCCTATCGCGTGAGTGCACAACTGGAAACCGTTTTTATAAGCGATTTCGGCAGCTTCTTCAAGATATTCAAGAGTGTTTACCATCAGCCCTTTATAATCGGGCAGATCATTATACGGCTCAAACATCAAAGCGCCGCGGGAACCGAGCGCGCCGTCAATATAACGTTTCACCGCTCTTACCGTAAGATGATTCCCCGCGTAACCTGAGATATAATAATTACTTATATTCTCTTTCAGTCTCTCATTCGGCTCATATATCATCGCGTATAACCTCAGGCCGAGCATCCCTTCATCATAAAGCTGAACCAGCAGATCAATATCACTGAATGTCGAGCCGGCGTCATGCATTGTGGTAATACCTTTTCGCAGGCATTCTTCATCGGCCAGACGCGCGATTTCAATAAGCTCATTTTTCTTTTCGACAGGAGTCATTTTGTCGCGGTAAAGATTATAAGCCTCCCAGATAAGGGTTTCAGCTTCCTCCTCAAAAACCCCGATCGCTTTTCCTTTTGAGTCCCTTACAATTCTTCCTCCTTCGGGCGCTTTGGTTGAGTCGTCAATTCCTGCCAGTTTCATCGCTTTTTCATTCGCGATTATCGCGTGTCCGCTTCCATGAGTGAGCAGCACAGGATTATTCGGAGTGGCGCTGCTGAGCAGATCATGATAGGGATATCCCTCCACATCGGGCCGGGGAGGGGGCGACCATTTTTCCTGGTGCCAGCCCCTGCCGATAATCCAGGCGCCGGGAGCCATAGTTTCAGCTTTGCGGGCAGCCATAAAAATGATATCGTTCCAGGTTTCGGCGTCGCGCAGATCAATATCCATATTCTGCTGACCAATGCCCCAGAAATGAGCATGGCTGTCAATAAACCCGGGAATTGCCATCGCTCCGTTGAGGTCTATTACTGTGGTGCTGTCACTGATCAGTTCCGAAATTTCTTTTGTGGTCCCTACCCGGTAAATTGTATCCGCTTTAATCGATATCGCTTCGGCTGTGCCGTATTCATCATCGACCGTTTCAATAACACCATTGACGATAACCATTTCGGCGGAGTCCCTGATTTCCTTCTTCTCTTCACACGCGAAAGTAAAAAGGAGCGCTGTGGTAAATATTAAATAAAATATAATTCTGACTTTCATGATTTTTCCCGCGTTTATTTCCCCTTGAACTGAGATTTTCTTTTTTCCAGAAAAGATTTAACTCCTTCCCTGTAATCTTCTGTTTTTCCCGCTTCACCCTGAAGTTTTTCCTCCAGGTCAAGCTGATCTTCCAGTTTATTAAAATAGCTTTTGTTCAGAGCTTCTTTGATCTTGCCGATAGCTTTTGTCGGTTTTTGCGAAAGTTTAACCGCGAGATTAAAAGCGTCATCAAAAAGCTCCTCACTTTTGCATACCTTATATATCATTCCATAATTGAAAGCCTCTTCGGCTGAAGTTTTATCACCAGTCATCATCATCGCCGAAGCCCTGGCAAATCCGGCCAGGCGGGGCAGGAACCATGTTCCTCCGCTATCGGGAATAAGCCCTATATTCACAAATGCCTGCATAAAATATGCCTCTTCCGAAGCGAGGACCATATCACAGGAAAGCGCGATATTTGCTCCGGCCCCCGCGGCAACACCGTTTACCGCGCAAATAACCGGTTTCGGCAGCGCCCTGATAAGTTTTATCACCGGATTATATACTTCCCTTACAATTTCATCAATATTATCAACAGGTTCACCATCAGGAGCGGCTTCGGCCAGGTCCTGTCCGGCGCAGAATGCCTTTCCCTTGCCTGTAATCAGAACCGCCCTTATATCATCACGTGAGCCACACCGGGTAAGAATTTCCATAAATTCCTCCCCCATCTTCCGGTTAAAACTATTAAAAACCTCTTCGCGGTTTAATGTTATTATCGCTACGCTGCCAAGCTCTTCTATATGTAAAGTATTCATTATTCGGTCATTTCCTTTAATTTCAGATTACAATATAAAAATGCCGTGTGAAATTAAAAAATTCCCTATAAAAAAGAAAAACCCGGCATAACCGGGTTTTTTCTCTTAAAACTGAAAATAGATAAAGGGCTGCAGATCGGAAGATTTTACCTGGGCGACAATAAAAATTACTATAACGATCAATATTGCCTTTCCAAGCAGGGGAAGGCGGGTTACTGTTCCCTGCATAACAATATCATAACTTTTCGGCATGAAATGCAGGAAAAATCCGATAACGATAAGTACAAATACTGCTGTATAACCTTCCAGGAACTGAACAAAAATAGCGCCCTGGAAATCAAAGAGTATTTTATTTATCATATCCATCGCGGTCTGGAAATCGGAAGCGCGGAAAAATATCCAGCAGAGACAGGCAATATGAAATGTAAGAATAATACCAAACAGCCGGCGCATTTTGTTTTTATTAACCCATTTGGGAAAATTCAGCGCCTTTTCAATTGCCAGTGTCGCTCCGTGAATACCTCCCCAGACAACAAATTTCCACGACGCCCCGTGCCATAATCCACCCAGAAGCATTGTGAGCATTAGGTTTATATAAGTGCGCGATTTACCCTTTCTGTTTCCTCCCAATGAGATATAAAGATAATCTTTTAACCATGAGGAGAGGGAAAGATGCCAGCGTCGCCAGAACTCCGTTATCGAAGCGGCCTGGTAGGGAGTATTGAAGTTATCGGGCAGACGGAACCCGATAAGCAGCGCTATTCCGATAGCCATATCGGAATAGCCGGAAAAATCGCAGTATATCTGCAAAGCGTAACCGTAGAGGGCCATCAGGTTTTCTATCCCTGTATATCGAAGGGGCATTTCAAATACCCTGTCGACAAAATTAATGCTGATATAATCGGCAATCACCGCCTTCTTAATAAGTCCCCCGAGAATCAGAAATATGGCGCGGCCTATATCCTCCCTGGTAATATAGATTTTTTTATTTATCTGCGGAAGGAAATCGGCGGCTCTGACTATTGGTCCTGCCACAAGCTGGGGGAAAAAGGAAACAAAAAAGAGAAAATCGATAAAACTTTTCTCCGGTTTCAGATTTCCCTTATATATATCGATGGTATAACTCATTGACTGGAATGTAAAGAATGATATACCCACCGGAAGGAAAATATCCATCGTGTCGAAACTTGTTATTCCCGAGCTGTTGATGGTATCGATAAAAAAGTTGGTATACTTAAAATAACCAAGCAGCCCGAGATTGGTTATGATACTTATTATAAGAAACCATTTTTTCTTAATTATCGAATTGGTATTATGAATCCAGCTTCCCGCGTTAAAATCGATAATCGAACTGATAACCACCAGGATAAAATACATTCCGCTCGATTTGTAATAAAAATAGAGGGAAAAAAGAAGCAGAAAAATTACCCTGGCCTGTTTGTTACCGATTATAAACTGGTAAAAGAGGATACAGAAAAAGAAAAGAAAAATAAAAAAACCGCTGTTAAACAACAGCGGTTCAGAAGGATTATATTGTAAAATCTCAAGCAGCCTGTCAAAAAAACTTTCGCTCATGGTCATTCCGGCTTAGTTAGTTTTTCGAATAAGCGTCAATTAATGCCTCAGCAAGCATCTCGCCGACAAGATCGGCGCCCTGGTCGCTGAAATGAGTATAATCGGAATTTGCCAGCGGGGGATTTGATTTAACCCAGCTTTCCATAGAATTTTCTCCCCCCATCGCTTCAAATAAATTCCAGAAAGCTATATTGGTTTCTTTCGCTATTTTCTGCTGAACACCGAGAAGCAAAAATACATCCGGATCGGTGACTATCTTTGTCCCATCCTTAAAACCTTTGTCATTAACACTGACCATAAGGAAAGCGGCGCCCGGCATCGATTTTTTAAAATGTTCAATCGATTTTATCATGCTCGTTTCATAAAGCTCGGGATTTTTGCCAATTTCATCTATAACATTCAGACCGAACTGAAAAATAACAAGTTTGTAATCGAGAAGTTTCTGGAAATCCTTTAAGCCTTCTTCGGGCACCTTTGTAAGTCTTACTCCTGTTTTTCCTCGATAAGCGAGGTTATCGACATAAACACCGGGTGATTTTTCCAGACTAACGCCATTTATTACAGCCTGTTCGTTGACAGGGAATTCAAAAGTTATCTTTTTTGCTACTCCAGGGGCCTTAAGAACAGTTTCCTGAATTCCGCTCCCGGTTTTCATCTGGGCAGTTTTTTTCGCTCCCCCGTCGAAAGAGTAAGTGAATGAAGATGCTTTGGCGTCTGAATAAAAAAGTCTTACTTCTTTATATCCGTCAAGATATGGTTCTATTTCTGTCGCTGTGAATTCCACCTTCGCGCCAAGTTTCGGAATTGAAACTATTCCGTCAGTACCGATCAGATGCTGCTTCAGGTTCCTGTCGAAAGAGACTGTGCGCCAGTCTGAACGGTCATATTCATGATTAGTGGTATAACGGAAATGATTCCCTTTATAGGTAAGACTTATAAACCCGACAGCGTCGCCGCCGAATTTTTTCTGGAGTTTTCTTCTTAGCGCCTTTGTTACCAGGTCACCGTCAATAATGGAATCACCAATATGGGCAACCCTTACAGTTTTTCTGTTGGCATATTTAAGCGCGTCAAAAAAACCGGCCATCTGTTTTGTATTGCCCCTGATTTTTTCTTTTTTCAGATTTGGCGATCTGCTGGTGAAACTGGCGTCCGCGTCAGCGCTGAACCAGTTCAAAAATCCGCTCAGTCCGCTGAATGAGGCAAGCTGAATATTCCTCTCTTCTCCGGCAGTAAAATCAGAGTCCTGATTATCTGACTTCATATTGTAACCAAAATCGAAGTTAGGATCATATTTATATTTTTTGTCGATCTGTTTCTCTTCCTTTTGTTCCTTTAAATCTGAAAAGATGTCAACATTCTTCAATTTTATGCCGAGCACTTCAACATCGCCCGGAATAAAAGAGACTGCATACATTATGAGAATAGTCAACGCGACTAAAATCACAGGTTGTTTGATCTTATTTTCTTCATTCATTTGTTTGCTCCTGTTTACTATTCAATTAATCCTACATTCCTAATTTTCTCAAAACTTTCTCAATTTCCCTTGCCCAGATTCCGTAACCTTTTCCATTCAGGTGCAGATTATCGAAAGAAAGGTCTTCTTTCAAATAACCTGCCTCTGACATCAGCGGATTAAGATCAATAAATATTATATCATTTTCCCTGGCATATTTTTTCAACCGGGCATTTAGTTTAGTAACCTGCTTGTTTCTATCCTCCGAATTTGGCCAATCCTTTCCGGCGTATAGCGTCGACTGTATTATCGGCTTAATATTCCTTTCCTTTAATTCTTCAATAATTTTTTTATAAAATTTCATGATGCGCATGTTTGGTATCCAGGCGTAAATATCATTTATTCCGCCCATTATAAAACAAACTTTCGGCTTCATGCGGAAAACATATTCCATCCTGTTATAAAAACCTTCGACAATATCACTCGGTATTCCCTGCTCAATAACATTTTCACGGCCCAAAAGCTGATTCCAGTTGGCGCCGTGTGTTATTGAATTCCCCAACATTACAATATCCGCCTGCTTCATTTTGTATGTGTCAAAGAGAGCAATTTGTCTTTGGTAATTTGGATTTTTCAAATAAAAGGCGCTGTCAGGTTTTGCGGTATCCGCCAGATTTTTTTCCGCTTTAACATTAAACGCGCAGATCATAAATAGCAAAACAATAATTAATTTCTTAAAAATCATATTTCATTATCTTTTATTTTACAAAGAATCATAAAATTTCAAAGATAAAAAACAAAAATGACATAGCCAATGACGAAATTCACTTCTGCCTAATATACCATCCATGAAATTGTCAGCGAACCGGAAACCGAATTGTAACTGGTGTCATCCCTGGAGGTTGATCCGGCGCCTAAGGATGCTGTAGCGCTAAGCCTCGGTAATATAAAATATGTTCCCTGGGCGAGTACTTCTTTTATTATAAAACTGCTCTCAGGCACATAACCTATCTTTCCAAAGAGTGAAAATTTATATTCCTTTTCAACTTCTGTAACGTATTCACCCCAGAGATGATGAGCCTCAAATCCTATGGGAGAATAATAGAGATCACTGTCAAAGCGGAAATTGGAATAATAATATTCATATCCGAACCAGATTTCATCCAGGAACTCCCGGCCGATTCTCAACTGAAACTGGTTTCCCTCATTTGTGCCATAGGTGGCGTCGTTTTCAAATATTTTCAGATACTGAAAATATCCCGAAACCTTTATTTTTTTGGGATGCAGATACTCTCCATGCAGCCTGTAATATTCGGCCTTGAAAGTGGAATTTACCAGGTATGGAGAATAGAGCAGCATTCCTCCGTGCGAGGAAAACCAGGTTCCCTGGATAGAGAATTTTTTCTTCCGTTCAAACCTTATAAAAGCATCCGTCTCAGTTTGAGCCGCGTAACCAAGTGAATTTATATTACCTGTTCCCGCCCCGGCAATCAGTTCCGGGGTAAACCTTATGAAGAGTTGCCCTTTGAACGTGGTAAAGTCCCGGCTGTCGCTGTCCGATCCCAGGTGAGTCCGGTAAAGTGATACACCCAGTGAAAGCCAGCTTGTAAGACCAAGCTCCATAACAGAGCCGTAATTATAGAAGAGAAACCCGAGGTCATCGGTGTAAAAAGCGCCCGAAGGTCCAAGCCGGACGCTGCTCGGAAATTGAGTAAGAACAGCTTCCAGTCCGCTCGGCGGTATCCATGATCTCCGAAGTTCAACTTCAGCGACCTGGGCGGAATCAAGGTCCAGATTATCAAGGGTATCAAGCTGATCTTCGGCATAACCATATTTTTTAGCTTTAACATAAGCGTCGGTAAGATAGAGCCTGTTCTTAAAATTTTCAGGGTCATCCTGCACAACACGTTTATAGTCAGTTATGGCCTCTTCCGGTTTCTCCAGTGTAAAATAAAGCTGGCCCCGCTGAAGAGCCACTTCACTATTGAATTCTTCGGCAAGCAACGAGTTATATATGCTCAAAGCCTGCTCATAATTGCCCGCCCTGAAATGAATATCTCCATATTCCTTAATAATTAGATTATTTGGTTCGGCATTATCGAGATATTCCTCGTAAAACGGAAGAGCTTCACTGTATTTTCCATCCTGAACAAGAAGCCTTCCTTCCTGAAGAACTTCAAAGAGTCTTTCATCTTCAGCGCGGGCTCTTCTGAATTCAAGATTCGACTGCTGCTTTACTACATCGGTATTTATCGGGTCAATCTGTTTCGCGAGATCAAGGTATCTTTGAGCTTCTTCATAATTTTTTTCATTCATTTCAAGAGAACTGTAGGTAAGAAGCACACTCAGGTTATTCGGTTTTTTCTTGTATACATTTTCGAGATAACCCCTGGCTATATCAAAATCACGAGTGTCCCATACTGAAAGCTGGGCGCGGAACAACTGGTAATCAATACTGTTCGGGTCAATTTCGAGAAGCCTGTCAACTATGTCGATCGCCGTACCGAAATCTTTATACCAGGCCAGCAGCCGCGCATAAAGATAAAGCAGACTTTTATCAGTCTCATCAGGCACTTCCGCGAAATAGTTATCCAATAGCTCGAGCGCGGCGTCATATTCACCCAGGTATTCATAATTCTGGGCTACTACCTTAAGAGCGTCCCTGTCGAGGGGATTCTCATCCAGCTTCGCGGTGGCGCTCTCTATCTTCTCACGATAGTATTTTTCCCTGAAGGAGGTAACATATTCCCAAAGTTCATCAAATCTTTTTTTACCCTCATATTTCTTTTTAAGAGCCTGTAGCTGCTGGTAAGCTTCCTCCAGTCTTTTTTCCTTTACAAGTTCATCAATCAGCTTAAACCTGATATCATCATTCCCGGGGTTTTTCCTTAACATCCTGTAATATTTATCAATCGCGTATTCCTTCTGCGGGCGGGGTTCATCACCGTAATATTCAAATACATACGCTTTTCTTCTTGCGTGATCGAGCCCCTCTTCCGCTTCCTTGAAGTAGGGTTTATAACTTAGCGCCTGCTCAAATGCCTTCTCAGCCTGCTTATATTTCCCAAGCCAGATGGAAAACCATCCGAGACGGCTCCATAACCGCCAGTCATCCGGGTATCTTTCAACATAAATTTTCAGCCAGCGTTCCCCCTTGGTGAAATTTTTTGTTTCGGTCAGAATAATGCAAAGCCTGATAATTTCATCAGGAGCCGCTTTATCATCCATCGCCAGATATTTGTCGTACCAGCTTTCGGCCAGTGCCCATTCCTCCAGCCACCTGTACGATTTCCCAACCTCCAGATAGTTGAAAGGATTTGAGGGATCAATCGCTATTTCTCTCTGATAACCCTCAATCTGTTTATACAGAATATCATGAAAGGTTTTTCGTATCCTTTCATGGTTTTCCCTGTATGTGGTATTGTCTGTATCAAGTTTTATTGCTTTCCTGATCGTAACAATCGCTTTCTCAAATTCCGATCTCCTTTCGTAACACAACGCGAGAAGATTATAGCCTTCCGGATCGCGGGGGCGCATACCGGTATACTTGTTTAAGAGTGTAATCGCCTCACCATACGTTCCCGTATTCATATATTCGAGAGCCGCCTTTCGGTACTGATCTGCTTCGGTGTCCTGTGCTTTCAATCCTTTTCCCTGTGCAAAAAACAAAAGAGCCGATATCATAAAAATGATATAAAGATGACCCTTTCTTCTTCCATTAAACCTACCCATTCTATATCTTCTCTTAGTGTCGAATATCTTTTTTAACATTCTTACGTCAAATATATACAAAAAAACTTAAAATTAGGACTAAATCATAAATTATATGCGCAGTCTCTTTGTTAACTTTTAATAAATACGTTTTGTTCCCTGTTATCAATGAATAATTCTCCGGAGTAAATAATGATTAAGTGGTTTCTTTCGATATTTTTTGTATTCAGCATTATCACAGCCGGTCAGTATGGCTTTTTGCGTAACCCGGCAATTTCACCCGACGGCAATACAATAGTCTTTTCCTATAGCAGTGATCTCTGGCAGGTTTCTTCGGCGGGAGGAACGGCATTCAGGATTACAGGAATGGATGGAGATGAAGATTATCCCTCCTTCTCACCCGATGGTAAATACCTCGCGTTTTCATCTAATCAGGATGGAAACTATAATATCTATATGGTTCCAGCCGAAGGTGGCGAAATAAGGCAGCTTACATGGAATGACGCGAATGACTATGTTGAAACCTGGAACTGGAGCTCGCAAAATATATACTTCAGTTCAGGCAGAGAAAATATGATATCAACTTTTATGGTTCCGGCAGAGGGAGGCACGCCAAAAAGGCTTTTCAGCCCCGGTCATTTTTTTAACCTGCCCCATAACATATCTATTAATCCGGCCGATGGAACCTTCCTCTTTAATGAATCATGGGAAAGTTTTCGCTTCGACAACCGTAAAAGATATAAAGGCCCTTTCAATCCCGATATCAAATCATATGATCTCAAAACCGGTGACTACCGGAAACTGACAGACTGGGAAGGGAAAGATATGTGGCCCGAATTTGATAAAAGCGGAAATTTGTATTTTGTATCGGACAGGTACAATGAGGAGTTTAATCTTTACCGGCTGAAAGAGGGAAAAGCGGAAAGACTGACCGGTTTTCAGACATCCCTTAGAAGACCCTCTGTAAGCGCGGAAGGCAATAAGATTGTTTTCGAAAAGGATTACAGAATTTTCATTTATGACACCGGCAGCGGAAAATCTAAACCGGTCAACATAAATCTTTTTGATAATAAAGTCCTTCCACTCGAAACAAAATTTGAGACATCAGGTGAAATTACATATTTTGATATTTCCCCGATGGTGAAAAAATCGCCTTCGTTTCCAGAGGCCGATTATTTGTTTCAGATAAAGAGGGAAAATTTGTTAATGAGCTTGACTCGGAGCCAGAAGAAAGAGTTGCCGAAGCGCTTTGGCTGAGTGACAACAAAACAATTCTTTTTTCAAGAACAGTAAAAGGCTGGCTTAATCTTTTTACTATCAGAGCGGATAAAAAAGGAACTGAAAAGCAGCTCACCGATAATGAATACAACAATCAGGAAATTACCCTTAATGAAAAGCGCGCAAAAGCTCTCTATTACGGCGGGCGAAATTTCCTCAAAATGATGGACCTTGAATCTTTTAACGAATCTGTTATCGCCGAGGATGAATTCTGGGCAATATATAATCACCCCGCTTACTTTTCCCCCGATGAGAAGTATATACTCTATCCAGTCTACCGCAATTTTGAGCTTGATATCATGGTTTATGATATAGATGAAGAAAAATCACTGCCGATTACACATACCGGAGTAACGGAGGGGGATCCCTGCTGGTCGCCGGATGGCAAATATATCTACTTCTCAACAAACAGAACAAAAGCGGTTTACCCCTTCGGCAGACAGGATTTTGATATATATCGCATAAAACTGGAAAATTTCGAAAAACCATTTAAAAATCAGAAGTATGAAGAACTGTTCAGCGAAGAGAAAAAAGACACCACAAAACCTGTTGTTAAAATTGATTTTGAAAACCTGAGAGACCGATGGGAAAAAATTATATCTTATTCCGGAAGCCAGCTTTCTCCCCGGGTATTTATTAAAGATGAAAAAACAACTATATACTTTACCTCTTCACATGACGGCGCGGGCAGATCACTATGGAAAAAAACAATAACTCCCTTTGAGGATTCGAAAACTGAAAAAATTGAAGGAACATCAGGATTGAATCTGCCGGTAAGAGAGTCAAAAGGGGATCATTATGTACTTGTAAATGGCAATATTTCAAAAATTAAAAGCGGCGGTAAAATTGAAAAAATAAATATCAGCCACAGTTTCACCAAAAACCTTCACGATGAATTCAACCAGATGTTTTATGAAATGTGGGCAAATATGGAAGAAAATTTTTACGATGAAAATTTTCATGGCGTCGACTGGGAAAATATCCGGGAAAGATATTCCTCTTATCTGCCTTACGTAAGGACACGGGGCGATCTGCGTAAATTAATGAATGATATGCTCGGAGAATTAAATTCATCCCACCAGGGTTTCAGTTCATCGGGGGATGAAGAAAAAACAGGACATGACTATGTCACCGCTTCAACAGGTATCAGATTCGATAACGATAATCCGTTCCTGGTTGAAAAGATCATTCGAAGATCACCGGCGGATAAAAATGATCTCAATATTAAAAAGGGAGATAAACTGCTCTCTGTTAACGGAGTTCCGGTAGAAGAAGATAAAAACCGGGAGAAATTTTTCCTTTTCCCCTCCTTTCCGGAGGAAATTAACCTGACCTTCGAAAGATCGGGCAGCGAATTTTCATTTAATATCCATCCCCAAAGGACAGGCAGCGAAAGAAACCTGCTTTATGATGAATGGACTGATCTGAATCAAAAAATAGTTGATGAAAAAGGAGATGGAAAAATAGCATATATCCACATGAAAAATATGATGGGGGGCGAACTTGACCGTTTCCTGACAGAAATAGCCAATGAATTTCATTACCGGGATGCCCTTATCCTCGATCTGCGATATAACCGGGGCGGCAATGTTCATGATAAAGTGCTCGAAATGCTGATTAAAAAACCATATATGAACTGGAAATACAGAGGTGGAAAACTGACCGCGCAGCCAAATTTTTATCCCGGCGGAAAACCGATGGTCCTGCTGATAAATGAACAGAGCCTCAGCGACGCCGAACTTACAACAGCGGGCTGGAAAGAACTCGGTCTGGGGAAAGTTATCGGCAACGGCACATACAGATGGCTGATATTCACCTCGGGAAAATCACTCGTCGATGGCAGCTTTTACCGGCTTCCTTCATGGGGATGTTATACCCTTGATGGCCGGAATATAGAAACAAACGGCGCCGAACCTGATATAAAAGTCATCAACACTTTCGAGGACCGCCTAAAAAACAATGATCCCCAGCTTCTCAAAGCAATCGAAGAATTAAACAAAATATTGAAATAAACCTCGTAGGACAGCCTTTCAGGCTGTCCCCCGGGGCTGTCAGCTTGAAAAAAGATGAAATAAAATTTATTATAGAAATAATGAAAGCAAGAGAAATAAATTAAATAATTGAAAAGGATAGCTGGTATCTTGCCAGAACTAAAGGAAGTCATCAACAGTATAAACATCCTTTTAAACCTGGTCTGGTAACAATCGCGGAAAAACAGCGATGACATTGCCCGGGAAACTCTCAATAGTATTTACAAACAGACCGGAATAAAAAAATGAAAGAGTACCTGATAGACTGGTAAGCCAGAAACAATGAACCTGTCCGGTAGTTGAGCGGAGTCGAAGCTACCGCCGCTGGTTTCGATCCGCCGCGGCGGACTTACCACCGGCTGTGTTCATGAAAAATTTTGCCATTTTGCTTAGAATTTAACTCCTTACGGAATAATCCCATCCCCTCAGGAAAAATGGACACCGCCGCCGCCGTCACCCAACCCGGCCATCATACTCATACTCATACTCCTACTCTTACTATGATTCTTTAATACCGATACCGAAAATAATCATGTAATCCTTAAATCCTTTAATCATGGTTCAGAGATCATTCCCCGCTGAATTCGGCAAAATCCTCGAGACATAAAAAGGCAATAAGGTTATTTTTTTGGGGGGGGACTCCTCTGCTACTAAGGTTAAAAAACAAAAAATAAGGTTTCTTTGAGTTTTTTCGTGGTATTTTGTGTTTTAATGATTTAGTGGCATTTCTTCCAACTCAATTAATGAAATACACGTATTCAAAAAAATCTGTGGTTGTCTTTGCCTTATAATTGTTCAATGTTCATTGATAATTGCCTTTTTTGCCATTTTGCGTAGAATTTCACTTTTTACTGAGTAATCATAGAAAAAACGAAAAATGGATTTTCAGCATATACTCCTGATCTGCCCGGATGTATAGCTACTGGTTCTACCCGTGAGGAAACTGAAAAAAACATTTATGAAGCTATAGAATTTCATCTTGAAGGTTTGCAGGTGGAGGGATTAAATATTCCCGTTCCGTCGGGTTATTCAAAATATATCCGGATTCCCACATAGTATTACTTCCTGGTTAAATCCCACATTACCCGTTCAGAACTCTTTAATGTGAACACCCTGGTAACACCCTCAGAATGCAAAAAAAACAGAATTTATCTTAGAGCAGGTCAGGCCAGATTATTCCGTAAAAAGTGAAATTCTACGCAAAATGGAAAGAAATTTATCAGCAAGTAGAAAGTTTTATTGCCAGGTATAAGTTTCTTAGTCACTCGAGGTGCGTCCTCCCCCGTCAATGAAGAAGAGCGCTTCATAGCCACCCCCTCCGGCGGTAATGGCACTAACATAGTGAAACGAAATGAATATTGCGCGAATATAGTTATCCCCCAACATCAATATTCCTTATGGAATGTTTTTCCAATATCAATTAAACAGAATGATAACAATAATTGTCTAACCTATTGTTATTAAATTCTTTACAACCTCACCCCAACCCCTCTTACGCCACGGCGCACTTAAAAGCCTTATCAAGGAGAGGGGCTTTAAAAGTCCCTCCCCTTACTAACTGGTCTTTATACACACTTGACACAGGGAAACAATATGCTTACCTTTATGTATGCAAATTTATGGAAAAATATATACACAAGAAATTATCGATCTCATTAACGAAGCTATAGAGAGAGAACCAGGTATATCTCGTCTTGAACTATCACGTATGGTTTGTGAGACAATGAACTGGCGTTCGGCAAATGGTAATCTACAGGATATGAGCTGTAGAAAAGCTTTAGCCGAGCTAAATCGAAGAGGAGTCATAAAACTTCCCGAGATAAAACAAAAATATTCATTCGAAAAAAGAAGTGAAAAAAGGGTGGAAGTTCAGATAACTGAGATTACCTGCAAGTTATCAGAATTGGGCATAATTACTGTAGAACCAATTACAAGCCGTTATAGTAAGGATTCTAAAATATGGCGATTTTTACTTGATCAATATCATTATCTTGGCAGCGGACATCTATGTGGATCACAGATAAGATATATTGTTAAAAGCAGTATATATGGTTATATTGGAGCCTTGAGTTTCAGTTCAGGCGGCTGGAAGCTAAAGGCCCGTGATGAATATATCGGCTGGAGCGAATCAGCGAAAAACAATAATATAAAATATGTGGTAAACAACGCCCGCTTTTTAATATTGCCAACGATAAAGGTAAAGAATCTTGCGTCATACGTATTATCGAGAGTACTATCACGTTTGCCAAAAGATTGGGAACAAAGATATTCAGTATCCCCGGTACTGGTAGAGACATATATAGACCCGGAGAGATTTACAGGCACAAGTTATATATCAGGCAACTGGAAATATGTGGGAAAGAGTTCAGGCAGGCGGGACGGAATCCGCAAGCAAATATATTTATATCATTTAAGTAAAAGCTGGAAAACAATACTCTGCAAAGAAAAGCCCTATCGTTTGGGAGAAAGACCGTCACCGGGCAAAGGAAGTGATTGGACAGAGGAAGAATTTGGCAGAGTAGATTTTTATGATAATCGTCTAAAGGAACGATTAAAAACAATAGCGGGGGATTTTTTTAATAGTCCCCAGTCGAATATACCGGAAGCAAGTGGCGATAAAGCGGCAACTATAGGCGCATACAGGTTTTTCAAAAATGAGAATGTAAAAATGGAAGTAATATTAACAGCCCATAAAGAAGCGACAATCGAACGTATCAGAGAGCATAAAGTAGTACTGGCTCCACAGGATACGACAATATTAGATTACAGCACACATCCAAAGACAGAAGGTCTTGGCCCTATAAACACAATAAAAGCCCAAAATATAGGTTTGATATTACATGATACCCTGGCCTTCAGCGAGCAGGGAACGCCACTGGGAGTTCTGGACGCCCAATGCTGGGCGCGGGATCAGGAGGAACAGGGTAAAAGCAAAAGACGAAAAGAATTGCCAATAGAAGAAAAAGAGAGTATGAAATGGATAAACAGCCTGGAGAAAGTAAACGAAGTCCGGCAGTTATGTCCGGAAACAATGATAGTGAGCATAGGAGATCGGGAATCAGACATCTATGAACTGTTTAAGGCGGCCCAGGCGATACCAGAAGGGCCAAAGTTGCTGGTAAGATCAGAGAGGAGCAGGAATCGGAAAACAGATCATGAGGATTTGTGGGAATATATGTCAAAGCGTGAAATTGCCGGATCACTTGAAATTCACCTACCGCGCAGAGGGAATAAAAAGGGGAGGGACGCAAGGGTGGAATTGCGGTTTTCAGAAGTAAATCTAATGCCGCCGAAGCGGTTTAAAGAAGAAGAACCGATACAGGCGTGGGCAGTATATCTGAAAGAAGAGGCGGGGTCATCATCAACAGAATCCCCGATAGAATGGATGCTGTTGACCACAGCGGCAGTAGAGAAGTTCGAAGACGCGGTAAAACGTGTAGAATGGTATACAGGACGATGGGGCATAGAGGTATATCATCGCACACTAAAAAGCGGATGCAGGATAAAGGATAGACAGTTATCAACGACAGACAGCCTGGAAGCCAGTCTTGGGATAGATATGGTAGTGGCCTGGCGAATATATTATATGACAATGCTTGGACGGGAAAGACCAGATTTTCCCTGTACGGAATTTTTTAGGGATGTTCAATGGAAGGCTCTACACTGTTATTATAACAAGACAAAGAACTATCCGTCAAAGCCGCCAACACTAAAGGAGGCAATACGAATGGTTGGAGCAATAGGAGGTCATTTAGGCAGAAAGGGTGATGGAATGCCCGGCGCCCAGGCGCTATGGCGGGGAATAATACGTCTGGATACTGCCACAGAAATGTTTGTGATTTTAACTGCAAAGCCTCCACCGGGATAATTATTTCGCCCACACCCCCTGTGCTAAGTGTGTGTAAGGACCAGCCTTACTAAGGGGAGGGATTTAGGGTGGGGTCGGAATACCAGGATAACACTAAAAATACTATATTTTTGCACAATCTTAGTGCCATTACCTTCGGCGGGGTGGATTCAAAGCGCTGCGCCTGCCTGTGGCATGGTTTTTCTTTGAAGACGGGGGAGGACTATCCTTGAGCTGATCGATAACTTTTCTTTTTCTGACTCCATCGGCTGATTGATTTAGAATCGCGACCTGACTGTCGGCAATATGTTATTACCGGGCTTTTTGACAAATTTTGCTCTACGGATTATCCTCAACATATTGGTGTTAACGTAGTGATAAACGCATAAGCTGTCAGGGTCAAAAAATCAAAAATAAGGTTCTTTAATCCTTTTTCGTGGAATTTTGTGTTTTTGTGATTTGGTGGCGTTGCTTCAGCAATATTTTTACTCTTGAAGTTATTTCATAATTTAAATTGTTTGAAACAGGCAGCAGGATCAAACCACCCCGCATTAACTGAATCCTCTTGACAATTATTCATCTTCTTCTTACATTTCTTTTGGTGTGTGACGTGCCCGATTTATTCATCAAATCCTCCATTTCTGAAGCTGCCCGCTTCTCCTTTTCCGCCGCGGGATAAATTTACATTTTACTTTTATGAATAAATTTCGGAGGTAAAAATGGAATGGATATCCCCCCTTCTCGCGATAATTTTTATAGTGTGGTTTATTATTTCTGTTCTCAGGAAAAAGAGCAGGACAATACAGCTTGCGGCGATAATGTGGTTTTCCATATCACTGTTTCTTTATCATATCGGCGATCTCGGCCTTTGGGCAGGATGGGATTATGAAACAACACGCAGGGTTGCCAGCGTGGGATTCTACACCCAGATCCCGCTGCTTTTATATATGACTTACCTTCTTATACCACCGGAGAACAAATCAAAAATATTTATGATCGGATCGGTAATTTTATTACTGCCCTGGATATGGGCCCTTATAAATATTGTAGACGCACCCCTGGTTTATCTCGAAAATATGGGCGGCAAATCGGAAGACCTTATTTATACCCTCGTGCTTTCATACATTGTCGGCGCTATATTCGCTATTATCTATTGTTACAAAGGGGCAAAGCAGCATACTGGAGAACTCGCAGCTAATATTACCAAAGGAGCGGGCATGGCCACAATTGTTTATCTGATTCTGATTGTAATTCTATGGTCATCCATCGACGCCTTCGGTTATGACGCTACCTGGCTCTTCGGCATTGTATCCATCATCTGGGTCGCGATAGCCGGTATTCCCCCGCTCAGGATTATTAAATAATGTGAGCTGGCAGCGCCGGTACAATTGTTTAAGGCAATAACGAAAAAAATTCTTCGCCGGTTAGTGGTAGTTCAGCGGGACAAATACGACTATGGAGACAAAGAATTATTTAACCCCCTGGTTAAAAATAAATATAAAGTCCGCCTAACCACATAAAAGTCCCCTTTGTCCCGCCTTTCCTGCGAGGATAAATATTAAGCCGGGGAAAAATCCTCACTCCGTTTTTTAGTCAATAGGGTTTAAAGTTGCCGTGTGACCGCCTCTGCTACAAAGGAACCCCAATTTGGAAAAACACCAAAATTCAAATTTGGCAGCAACAATTATAGAAATTATAACCTCACGAAAACTCTAATATAATGTGAGTTCGATATCCCCTCCCCTTAAGATTTTAAGGGGAGGACGGGAGGGGTTTGATCTACCCTGAGATGTCTATAATCTGGTGAGAAGTCAAAATATTCGTAAAAAATGACTGGCTTTTTCTCTTAAAAATATTCTTGTTGCCTGGAAGGTTAAATAATCAAGAATAAGGTTCTATCAAGTTTTTGTGATATTTTGTGTTTTGGTGATTTTGTGGCGTTTTTGCCCTTGTGTCTTTTCTCTGCTTTTTGTGGTTACTCATTCCGGCTCTTTTGGCTAAAGCCCCCGGAGGTTTTAGGATGCCGCAAAGCACTCCGGCCTAAAGGCGCGGAGTTATTTTAAATACGAAAATCATAATCGTAATCCCGCCCCCTGAGGAAAAATGAACAAACCCATCGCCGTCACCCACCCCGGCCATCATACTTTTACTCATCCTACTACTCTTACTCTGATTTTTTTACACCCATACCGAAAAATAAAAAGGCAATAAGGTTTTTTTGGGGGGGGGATCCTCTGCTACTAAGTAGCCCCAATTTGGAAAAACACCAAAATTCAAATTTGGCAGCAACAATTATAAAAATTATAGCCTCACGAAAACTCTAATATAATGTGAGTTCGATATCCCCTCCCCTTAAGATTTTAAGGGGAGGACGGGAGGGGTTTGATCTACCCTGAGATGTCTATAATCTGGTGAGAAGTCAAAATATTCGTAAAAAATGACTGGCTTTTCTCTTAATAATATTCTTATTGCCTGGAAGGTAAAATAATCAAGAATAAGATTCTATCAAGTTTTTGTGATATTTTGTGTTTTGGTGATTTTGTGGCGTTTTTGCCCTTGTGTCTTTTCTCTGCTTTTTGTGGTTACTCATTCCGGCTCTTTTGGCTAAAGCCCCCGGAGGTTTTAGGATGCCGCAAAGCACTCCGGCCTAAAGGCGCGGAGTTATTTTAAATACGAAAATCATAATCGTAATCCCGCCCCCTGAGGAAAAATGAACAAACCCATCGCCGTCACCCACCCCGGCCATCATACTTTTACTCATCCTACTACTCTTACTCTGATTTTTTTACTCCCATACCGAAAAATAAAAAGGCAATAAGGTTTTTTTTGGGGGGGGATCCTCTGCTACTAAGTAGCCCCAATTTGGAAAAACACCAAAATTCAAATTTGGCAGCAACAATTATAAAAATTATAACCTCACGAAAACTCTAATATAATGTGAGTTCGATATCCCCTCCCCTTAAGATTTTAAGGGGAGGACGGGAGGGGTTTGATCTACCCTGAGATGTCTATAATCTGGTGAGAAGTCAAAATATTCGTAAAAAATGACTGGCTTTTTCTCTTAAAAATATTCTTATTGCCTGGAAGGTAAATTAATAAAGAATAAGGTTTCATTACCTTCCTTTCATTCCTCATTTTTATCCGCCGCGGAGGACGTAATTCGTAATTTCTTTCGTGGAATTTTGTGTTTTTGTGATTTTGTGGCGTTTTACCCATTTTACGCTGAATTTAACAGTAAGAGGAATTCTTCCTTTGGTTCCCCACAGTAAATAAATCCATCAAATCTCCCCGAAAAAAGAGAAAAAGGTTTCATTTTCCGCCATTTTTTAAAAAATGATATTCAAAGATTCCTTAACTTTGTTAATTAAGGAATAACGTAATAACTTTTATTCAAGCGAGTGTATGAAATATTTTATAGGCATGGACGGGGGAGGCACCAAAACAAAGTGCATACTGGCGGATGAAGAGCTGAACATCATTCACCAATGCGCCGGAGGAGCCTCGACATTTCTTCTTCTCGGGACAGAAATAGTATCGGCGACAATCCTCAGTCTCGTAAATGAATGCCTTGAAAAGTCGGGGAAATCACCGGATGAAATATCCGGAATCCTGATAGGCACCTCAGGCGCGGGAAGAAGATCAGACGCCGAAATTCTTGAGAAAGGATTTCAGGAGTATCTGGCAGAAAATAATATCAATTACAAAAACTTCCGGGTGGAAAGTGACGCCAGAACCGCCCTCGAAGGAGCATTCGGGGGGAAACCGGGCTCAATCCTTATCGCGGGCACCGGCTCTATTATGTTCGGCAAAGATGAATCGGGTGAAATTTACCGGGTCGGGGGATTCGGAAGATTTATCGGTGATGAAGGCAGCGGTTATATGCTCGGGCGAAAAGCGCTGATGGCAGTGGCTAAACATTATGACGGCAGAGGAGAGGAAACCCTGGTAACAAAAATGCTGGAGGAAAAATTCGGCATAAATGATCCGCCCGCGCTGATAACCGAAATCTACACAAAAAAATTTGATATAGCCTCCTGCGCGCCCCTTGTTATTCAGGCGGCGGCCGATGGGGATAACATCGCTTCAGGAATTGTGGAATCAGAAGTAAATGAGATTCTGCTGCACATCAAAGCAATGCAGAAAAAAATCGGCAATAGCCTGCGTCTTTCATTTATCGGGGGAATTGCCACAACCGATAATTATTTCGCTGAAACACTTCACGGAAAAATAAAAGCTGAAATGCCCGATGTAATTGATATGGAAGCGGAACACCCTCCTGAAACGGGAGCTGTGATTATGGCAAAAAATTTTTTCTAAACAAATAGAACTGTGTCACGAAAATAATTTTTGAAGAATTTGTGGGGAAGCTATTTGACCCCCCACCCCTGATCCCTCCCCTCATAGATGGGAGAGGAACTAAAAGTTAATTTGCATGATATTTAATTTTGCGGAAAAGTATGAAAAATAACAAAACGAAATCAAGAAACGCCTGGTACTGGGTGCCCAGCCTCTATTACGCGGAAGGCATTCCTTATGTTATTGTTATGATAGTCTCGGTAATTATGTACAAGAGACTTGGGATTTCCAATACAGATATAGCTCTCTATACGAGCTGGCTTTATCTTCCCTGGGTTATTAAACCGCTATGGAGCCCGGTGGTAGATATCCTTAAAACCAAACGGTTCTGGATAATAATAATGCAGCTTATTATCGGCGCCGGTCTGGCCGGGGTGGCATTTACCATACCTGCGCCAAACTTTTTCCAGTATACTCTCGCCTTTCTCTGGCTTCTGGCATTCAGCTCGGCAACGCACGATATCGCCGCCGACGGCTTTTACATGCTCGGGCTGAACGAACATGACCAGGCATTTTATGTTGGAATACGAAGCACATTCTACCGTTTCGCCATGCTGACAGGTCAGGGCGCCCTGGTTGTTCTCGCCGGATATCTTGAGGTCGCGACCGGTCTTCCCCCTGTAAACTTTGAAATGAACGTAAAACCGGGAGCCGCGGCGACACAATTTATCAATCCCGATTTGCTAAAAATGCAGAGAGACCAAGCGGAACTGCATTTTAAAATGTATCCTGAAAACCCGGTTATGGCGGCTGGAACGACCGCTCCCTCATTCGCTGATTCCCTTAAGGCAGAAGTAAAAAACTGGAATATTAAGAATGGATTTTACCAGGAAATTAAATCTGCCGGGGAAGTAAAAAAAGAGGGAAAATCATGGTGGGCGAGTGCTGTGGCCGATCCACTGGAAGATATTATCCGCTCACTTTTCGGCCCTGAAGAAATTAAAAAAGGGAGTTCGGAAACCGGCAACGTTGCTGTTTTATATTTTTACCTGAATAAAAAACCGGAACCGGATGAAAAACCGGTCTTTAATTTTGGGTGGCGGAGAGGAGATCAAAGTATTTCACTCGTTGAGGGGATACGTTTTGAATTCAATGAAAACAACTGGGATAAACCGGCGCTGGCATTAATTCAGATTGACCCGAAACTGAAAACCGCTTCATCCGCTGAGTTTGAAGGCCGCTCGGGAAATATTCCGCTTGCCTGGACGATAACATTCCTTATACTCGCCGGATTATTTGTAATATTCTTTTTTTATCACCGTTTTATGCTTCCCAAGCCTGAAAGTGATGTTCCGGCATCCTCTAAAGGAGATATAAACCCTCTCAAAGAGTTCTTTAAAACTTTTGCCAGCTTCTTTAAAAAGAAACATATCGGCATTTCAATCGCTTTCCTCCTTATTTACAGACTTGGTGAATCGCAGCTCGTGAAACTTGCCTCTCCATTCCTCCTTGACAGCAGGGAAGCGGGCGGGCTTGCTTTAACGACCGGGGATGTGGGAATAATATACGGGACCATCGGTATTATCGCTCTTACTGTTGGCGGAATACTCGGGGGTGTTCTGGCCTCCCGTCATGGATTAAAATACTGGCTCTGGTGGATGCTGATTGCCATCAACCTGCCGAATACGGTTTATGTGTTCCTCTCTTATGTTATGCCTGATTCATATTATATTATCGCCTCGTGTGTGGCAATTGAACAATTTGGTTACGGATTCGGTTTTACAGCATATATGTTATATATGATTTATGTATCGGAAGGGGACCACAAAACGGCCCATTTCGCAATTACGACAGGATTTATGGCTTTAGGTATGATGATTCCGGGAATGATAAGCGGCTGGCTTCAGGAAATAATAGGTTATCAGCATTTCTTTATATGGGTGGTAATAGCGACCATTCCCGCCTTTATAATCACTTATTTTGTCCCGATTGATAGTGAGTTTGGTAAAAAAACTGAGAAATGAGAAAGAAACTGATTTTTACGGCAGCGCTTATCGCGCTGCTTTTTTTATTACCGGTTAATATTTTTATGGATATGGTCAGATATGACAGCCATGCTCCGGCCCTTTTCAGTCTGACTGAAGAGGATAAATCCTGGGTGGAAAACCTGCTGGAACGAATGGATCTTAAAACCAGGGTTGCCCAGATGATAGTGCCATACGCTTATGGCAGAACTGAAGAGGATGATGAAGAAAATTATGAGAGGGTAATAAAACTTGTTCGTGACCTGAAAGTCGGGGGAATAATGTTCCTCCAGGGAGATACCTATGGCCAGGTTGCCCTGACGAATGAATTGCAGAGACAGGCTGAAATCCCCCTCCTTATTTCCGCGGATTTTGAGAGAGGCCCCGGAATGCGCCTCGAAGACGCGATTGAGTTTCCTTATAATATGGGAATTGCCGCCGCGGGTGATCCCCGGCTCTGTTACCTGATGGGGAAAGTCACCGCCATTGAAGCGCGCGCCATGGGTGTTCACCATAACTACGCCCCCCTGCTCGATATAAACCACGATTACCGCAATCCTATTATCAATATCCGTTCCTTCTCGGATGACGCCGATATTATTTCCCTCTATTCTGAAGCCCTAATTAAAGGACTTCATGAAGGCAATCTTCTTTCTACCGCGAAACATTTTCCCGGCCACGGCGCCACCGATCTCGATTCCCACCAGGAATTACCCATTATCAATCTGAGCGCCGAAGAACTTTGGAAGTCTGATCTGGCGGTATTCAGGAACGCCGTTAATTCAGGGATAAAATCTGTGATGGTCGGACATCTTGAAGTGCCCGCCTTCGAAAAGAAAGAAGGTCTGCCAGCTACTCTTTCTTCAGGTATAATCGGAGACCTGCTCAGGAAACAGCTAAACTTTAACGGACTGGTTGTCACCGACGCGATGAATATGCACGCGATAACCGATAATTTCGAAGAAGCAGAAGCCGCTGTTATGTCGGTTAAATCGGGTCATGATATAATTCTTTTTCCTCCCGATGAAGAGGTTTATATAAATGCTATCTGCGAAGCAGTTGAAAAAGGTGAAATAGATGAAAAAAGGATTGATCAGTCGGTAAGGAAAATACTCTCGGCCAAAAAATGGCTCGGGCTGGATAAAGCAACGGCTGTCGATACAAACGCTCTTCACAAAGCTCTCGGCAAACCTGAACATGAAAGACTGGCCCGCGAGCTGGCTGAAAAATCTATAACAATCCTGAAAGACAGCTCCTCACTTATTCCCTTTAATCCGGCAGGCAATAAATCGGTCGCCTGTATTACGGTAAGCGATACCCGCAACTGGAGATACGCGAAGAAAAAATGGGAATTCGAGAAAAAGTTCTCAAAGGAATACCGGGGAACCAATTTTTATAAACTTACTAAACGAAGCAGAAAAGCCCACTATAAAAAGGCATTAAAACTTGCGCGTAAAAGTGATTACATAATATTACCGGTTTATATCGGGGTAAGGTCTTTCCAGGGACATATAAATATAGATGAGAAACATCTTGAGTTTATTCATGATATTTTCAAACTGAATAAACCTGTAATAATGATATCATTCGGCAACCCGTATATTATTAAACATTTCCCCGAAGCGGGGACATATATTGCCGCTTATGGCGCTACTGATGTATCGCAGAGCGCGGCGGTGGAAGCGGTGAAAGGGCTTAATCCCGTTGCCGGAAAACTTCCTGTTGATATTCCCGGAACAATGTTCTTTAAAAATTCGGGGCTTCAAAATAATCCTTCATTTCTCAGGAGTCTGAAAGGGATCAGCGATTCTGTTTACGATTTCGCTTCTGTGGAATTCCTCCTTAATGAAAAAGTGATGAAGAAAGAATTCCCCGGCGCTGTCCTGCTTGTGGGACATAAAAACAGGATAGTATATCATGGCGCGTTCGGCAATTTTTCCTATGTGTCAAATTCCCGGAAAATGTTCCGTGACGCGATCTTTGACCTGGCCGATATGACAAGACCTCTTTCTACCGCGCTGATAACAATGATGGCAGGACAGGATGGCACACTTGATCTGAATAAAAAGGTTTCGGAGTATTTCCCCGATTTCGGATACAGGGGGAAAATGAATATCACACTTAATAACCTGCTTGTTAATAATTCGGGACTCCCGGCCCAATTACCCTACAGGAAGTATGATGATGAAATAGAAATGGTTGAGCAGATATCCGAACTTGCGCCGGTTTTTGAGCCCGGCAGCTCTTACCTCTATTCCGATCCGGGATATATTATTCTTCAGAAGACAGTTGAAAAGCTGGCCGGATGTCCCGCGGATGCCCTGCTTCACCGGGAATTATTCAGCAAAACCGGCATGTCGAACACAATGTTTACCCCGGTCTCAAAATTCTTTAATACATGCGCCAACAGAAGAAAAAAAGGCAATGCCGGATTCCAGGGCATTTCCCGGAATTCAGTTTTATACACCACATCTTCCGATCTGGCAAAACTTGCCTACCTCTTGATGAATGATGGAAAATGGAAAGAGAACCAGGTTTTTAAACCGGGTATGGTTGAAGAATGGGCAGGAAGAGAATCGGCTGATAACCCATACGCAAAAGGCTGGAAAACCAATCTTCTGCATTCCGTAATCGGAAAGAATTTTTCGGAAAACGCGTTCGGTATCAATGGTAAAAGCGGCTCTTCATTCTGGATTGACCCTGAAAATGAGTTATTTGTAATTTTTCTTACAAGCAGAGTAACGCCCGACGGCGCCGAAAACGAAATAGAAACCTTCCGCCCGAAACTCCATAACCTCTGCGCTGACGCGGTGAGTTATTTTTAAAGATTATTTTTGTTAGCGGGAATAGCAGGAAACAATGTTGGGGAATAAGGAATTATTTCTAAAAAGAAATAAAACTTCTGAGCTCCTGACTCCTGTTACGAAAAAACAACTGTTTATTGAGATATATTCGTAAAATGAGATGTCGTATTGTTGTCGCGTTTCCCGAATGAATTTTGTGTAACTTATTGATTTGCAGACTGTAATTAATTTAGTTATTATCTCACGCGGATAAATATGGTGTACCTTACGGCACACCGAATATTTTGCTTTTCATTTTTTATCAATATGATGTCCCTATCGGGACATAAAATAAAAATTGCAGTAAAAAATTGCCCCGTTAGGAGCAAAATATTGGTAGAAAAAATGAAAAAAGCAACTAAATTTCCCCAAGTCAAAGCTTATAAAAATCCCCCGAAGGGGGTTAAACCTAATAGCCACGGGGAATTCCCCGTGGGGGCAGTTAGTACAATATTGAAATTTTGGCTCAGCCGGTTTATGGATTTAGAATCTCGGTCTGATTATCGGCAACATGTTATTGGCGGGCTTTTTGACAAATTTTGCTCCCTGGTTTATCCTCAACATGTTGGCATTAGTGTGGTGATAAGAGCCTAAGTGTGCCGTCAGGTACAAAATATAATACACTCTGGATTATATTCGGCGCCTTAGGTGAGGGGATATCCTGTCCGTGAAGATTTGAAAAAATATTCAGACCATATTTCAACAAAATTTTATTTGATTAAAAGTAAAATTAGAATATTTTATCAGAACAAAAACTTTGATCAACACCCGGATAAAAAAATGAGTGATAAACAACTACCTGAAGGAATAGTAACCAATTCTGAGATAATGGCAGGTAAGCCAATTATAAAAGGGACAAGGCTGACAGTGGAATATATCCTGAATTTGCTGGCGCATGGTGATAGCGAAGAAAATATTATCAGTGAATATAATGACCTTACCAATGAAGAGATTAAGGCATGTTTATTATTTGCGACAAAATCGCTTGAAAACACTTCATTTATGCCTTTAAATACGGAAGTCGTTTATTGATATTTTCCCTGTATTGAGCCTTATAATCCCTCGCTGAGCCCCCCAAACCCCTATCCTTCTTTGCCTTGCACTTGTAAGTAGAATTCACTCCCTGAACTTGGCGTAATAAAGCTGGTCCACAATTTTGCCATCCTTATATATTGCTTTTTTAAGGCGCGCTTCAAGTTCGAATCCTGCTTTTTCCAGCACCCGCGCTGATGCCGGATTCCATTCAAAAACTCCGGCAAATATTTTCACCAGACTGTAATTATCCATTGCCCAGTCGGAAAACTTCTCAGCCGCGGCGCTTGTTATTCCCCGTCCCCAGAAAGGTTCGCCAAGCCAGTAACCCATTTCGGCGGTTTTCCTGTAAACATCATACTGTAGTTTTATTCCAATTGCCCCGATAAATCCCCCCGGATTAGCGATCACAAAATTTTGTTCCGGCTCCTCTTTCATGGCAATATCCACCCAGGTTTCCGCGTCCTCTTTGTGATAAGGCCAGGGAAAACGGTCCATCATATTTTTCCAGATTTCATGATTGTTGGCATACCGCGCGACATTCGGAATATCATCTTTTTCATAGGAGCGGATAAAACATCCTGTGCCTATATCAAGCAGCATAATTATATACCTTTATTTTTCTTTAACAGAATAAGCGATAACCCGGTTATCATGAAATGTCGGCACAAGCAGAATCTGTTCAGATAATATAAATCCTATATCCGCCGAATTTTTTTCCTCACCGGTATAATCAATTATTAATTCCGGCGCGCCCGACTTGTTTATATGCCATACTTTTCCGGTAAAATCAGAAACGATATAACTTCCCTCACCGGCATAAACCAGTCCATCCAGGTATCTGCCAACCGTGATCATTTTCTCTGTTTTTTTACTTTCATAATTGATCGATAATATTTCTCCGTTTCCCATGCAGGCGGCAAGAAGTCTCTCCTTTTCGGCAAGCATTCCATTAGGTGACGGCAATCCTTTTTCAAGCCATACCTCCCAACTTTCTCCCTTTAACCGGTATATTCTCCCCTGCGCGTTATCCGATATATAGATCGCCCCTTTCTCGTCAGAGCTTATATCATTAAGAAATTCGCCCCCCATCTCAATATATTGTTTAACCTCTCCTTTTTTAATATCTATTTCCGCCACTCTGCTTATATCGGTCACATATAGCCTGCCATCGCTGAGGCACATTCCTTTCGGAGCGTCAAGTCCGGTAATCCACTTTAGTTCTATTACCTTTCCATCCCGTGAAAGCTTTGAAATAAAACCATTTCCATCTTTTTCCGCCGGTGAACCATTGATATTTGCCACATAGATTTCATTTGTTTCTTCATTAAAAAACACCGATTCGGGCACCTTAAAAACCTCTTCTGTCTCCCATAATTTTTCAACCCTTACCTGGGCCGCGAGGATAAAAGGAAATACAAATAAAATTATAAACTTTTTCATAACTCACCTTTCAGATAAAATTGATTATCATAAAAAATTGAATGGGGCTATAAGGCCCCAGTAGGCGTAAAATCCAATAAGAATAATCGAACTTATAACAACAAGCAATATATGATTGCGGTACTTATCGGGCCAGCTTTCTTTTTTGAAAATTTTTATAAAATGCCACAGAAGATATATGGTAACAAATATCAGCACAAATGGAATAAATATCAGCCCGACCTGCCAGAAGGGGATCCCCGCGAATGATTGCGGCAGCCCTATATCGGGGACTTCCGGAAACGCCGCTATCGCGAGCAGATAAATAAGGTGAAACGCCGAACATATCAGAGCCGCGATAATAGTTCTCATTGATACAATGTCACCTCTTAAATTTTTAATTCCCCGCGGTAAAAGAATCAGTGTAAGCAAATAAAATATTCCTGAAACACCGAGGATAAGTTTTACAAAATTACTGTTCGAGGGTGTTTTTTTCCTGATAAACCTGTTATAAAATTCCTCATTACGGGGAAATAAATCGGGCAGATTGTATGAATGTTTCCCTTTGGCAAGTTCTTCTTTCAGATCAATTTTTACAACATTTTTATAATCATGGAAATGCCATAAATAGACAACCTTATTTTTCAAATCGTACACATTGGTATATTGGGTAAACTCCTGATGAACCGAATCCATAACATCCCTTAAAAACTCCACCGTGGCAGGGAAAGGCTGACCCAGCATCTCCATAGCCTTTTTATAACGCCGGCAGCTTATATTGGCGCTGTCGGTTACTGACTGATAGAAATTGGTGGTAACCTGGTATTCACCTGTTTTTAAAATATATTCATCCCCTTCAATTATTACCGAGTTGCCGAAAGCATCGCCGAACATCAGCATCGCTCTCTCCATATCTGTCAGGTCCCACTGGTAAAACTGCTCTATAACTTCTTCAACAGTGGAACATTCCCGCAGCGCGAGCGAGGTAAGATTGCCGTAAAAACGGGGTTTATCGGCAGATTTATTCACCGGGAATCTGCTGGTGGCAAATCCGTCAAAAAATAATCCCGCTTCATTCATCCCTCCCTGCGGATAAAAATTATCGAAGCCAAAATAAACAGCGCCATATTTACCCTTTTTTCCCGGTTCAAACCATATTCTTGTGTCAGGGTCTGTCCAGTCCTCATTATTTCCCGCCAAAATTGTGTCGCCCCTCGCTATATAAACTCCGGTGCATGAAAAAACAGGGTATGAAAATACAATAAAGATCAATAATAATATTCTGAGTGATTTCAACTGACAATCTCACTATTTTTGTTTTTAAACCAGTAAGGAGAAATGATATTCCCCTTTCTGATCGCGAGAATCATGAAAACAATTCCTGTAGCTACTCCAAAGAACACAGCTATAACGGAAGCTTCGGGGCCGAACTCTCCGCCGGTAAATAATTCCGGGCCATTTATATTTGTTTCCAGCAAACCGTCGGCTTCCGTTCCTGACACGGGTACAGAAAAAACAGAAACCTGCGAAAAATTCCAGATAAAATGGAAACCGAATACCGCCCAGATCCTGCGGGTATAAATATATATCATGGCAAGCATAAATCCCGCCTCCAGAGTGATAGCCACCGAACTCCATACTGTGGCGTTGGGATTGGAAATATGGCCGAATCCAAAAAGGAGGGAGGAAAAAATTACAGCTATCCAGGTTCCAAGCTTTTCCTCGGTAATTTTGAACAGAACAACACGGAATATCAGCTCCTCATAAAATCCTACCACCAGGTTAAGTGAAAAGGGAGCTATTAAAACCATCCAGCTATTGAAGCCGGTTATTTTATAAAATCCCGCCATTGCCATAATAAAAATCACTCCGGATGACATCAGCGATCCAAGCAGCAATCCGAGTAAAAATTCTTTCGGCGCCATGGATGATGAAACTTCATCCGGTTTTCTTTTTTCAACCAACCTGATAAGAAAATAATAGGTATAATAAAGTATTGCCAGAATGAGCAGGGCTTTCGGAATATTTAACCAGGCAATATCATTCAGCGATATACTGCTGACCAGTGAATTCCAGATAGTTTTTGTAACGCCCACAGCGAGAGTAATCAAAATTGTATAAATAATGATCCGTGTGACCGGAAATAAAAGAATCCTCATATAAAGAGGTTTTTTCCCCGTAAAATTTTGTTCCATAACATCTCCCTGAATATTATATAATACCCAAGCCGGGTAAGCCTCAACAAAACATTGCTGTTTCGCCAAAATAAATGTAGGGGCAACCCTTGTGGTTGCCCATTCCCGAGCCTCAGAAAATTTGGCCACAGGTCCTTAAAGAAACAGGGGCACCTTATCATCCTGAAGCAATTTTTTCAGCCCGTCGGGAGGATCGTAAATCGTATCAAAATAATCCCGGAAATCATCAAGCGTCTGGTTGGAAAGAAGGGCGGCCATTTCACCTACAGTATCACCCGATATAAGCGCCGGCCAGTAACCGAAGATAAGTTTATCGCCGTAAAATTCCCCAATTATCTGGTACTCTTTCATATCCTCTTTTTTCTCACCCGAGACAAAACATTCACTCAGCCAGTCCTTAACATTCCACGGTTTTTTCTCCAGAAGCCTCTTTCGTCTGCCCACAAAATCGGTCTTCGACGAAAAATATTCCTCCAGCCGGCGGCTCGATTCATCCGAAAGTTTTGTCTGGTATTCCTGGTAACATTCAAGGCAGATAGCATATTCAAATACCACATCCTTCGCTTTATGCCCCGGATACTGCCTGAATGCCTTCTCTACAAGAAAACGCTGTTTCGAATCAAAATTTTTGCCGCAAAATGTACATACCCGGAAAGGTTCATGAGGATCGGTCCTGTAAAATTCTTCAGGATAATCGGTGAATTCATTTGTAATTATCAGTTCCGGCAGTTCCATATTTCTCATTCTCATTTTACTCAAATTTACAAAAACCAGTTATAAAATATAATATCAATTTTAATCTCCAAAAGATAGCCGGAATAATTTTTACACCCCTTCAATAAAATCTCTGTCCGGGTTGTTTATTCAATCCCGGTTTTCAGAACCTGTCATTTTATCAAATAATTTTTTGAAGGATTTTTGATTTTTGTAATTACGCGGCATCTGCTACCTGATAACACCCTCCCTGAGATAGATGTTTTTTCTCCTTAACATATCAGCCTAATCCGGCCATAAACCGTAGGACAGCCTTTCCAGGCTGTCCCTCCCCGTAGTACTTTTCAAATTCAGTATAACACCTCTACAAATTATGATATTTCTTAACCGGTATCAAGAATAATTTTTAATTAAATGTGACAGTTAAAAATTTGTACAACTTTATAGAACCGGATTTAAGGAAAGAATTTTTAAACAATCATTTAAAATTAGCAGGCTTTTCAAAGGCGGGCAGACAAACCCGGCAGGGACAGCCCCCAGAGGGACAGGCTGGAAAGGCTGTCCTACGGGATGTCCAGAAATTCTTTGTTGTACCATGTGTATTTCCAATCCTTCCAATCTGTAATTATTCCGGCTTTAACAGGATTATTAAGGATATAATTTATGGTATATCTGTACTCATTTTCATCTCTTAACCAGCGGTCATAACTTTCATTTTGCCAAAAGGTACCTTTTCTCTTAAGTTCTTTATTGCACTCTCTGGATGAATAGCCTTTAATCGATTGCATCAGTTTACTTATTCCCCTGTTTTCTGGCATGAGCTTAAATAATAAATGAATATGATTAGACATTACGCAATAACAAATTACTTTTAATTCGGAATTGTTATAGTGCAGAATGGATGAAGCGCAAATATCAGCAATATTTTTTATCCTCAGATAATTGCTGCCAAACGAAGCTTTATCCAATAAAAGATCATAATCATTAAAATGTTCTTTAAATTTTTGAAAATCCCACTGTCTGCTATCATTGTTCATCAATTCATATTTTTTAGAAGGAAGGGAATCGGCAAGTCTGTAGGTAACAAAATAAATACCCTCATTAAAATAAAGATGAGGTAAATGCCTTCTTGAAAAAATTTCATTCATAAACCGTAGGACAGCCTTTCCAGGCTGTCCCTCCCCGTAGAGTTAATTAAAAATAACTTAACAAGTCAATAATCTATATTAATTCCACCTACTAATCAAGCAATATTTTTCAATTAAATTTGACCATATAATGTTGGTTTAGCTCAATAGAACCGGATTTGAGGAGAGAATTTTTAAACAATCATTTTAAAATTTAGCAGGCTTTTCAAAGGCGGGCAGACAAACCCGGCAGGGACAGCCTGGAAAGGCTGTCCTACGGGATGTCCAGAAATTCTTTGTTGTACCATGTGTATTTCCAATCCTTCCAATCTGTAATTATTCCGGCTTTAACAGGATTATTAAGGATATAATTTATGGTATATCTGTACTCATTTTCATCTCTTAACCAGCGGTCATAACTTTCATTTTGCCAAAATGTTCCTTTTCTCTTAAGTTCTTTATTGCACTCTCTGGATGAATAACCTTTAATCGATTGCATCAGTTTGCTTATCCCCCTGTTTTCTGGCATGAGCTTAAATAATAAATGGATATGATTAGACATTACGCAATAACAAATAACTTTTAATTCGGAATTGTTATAGTGCAGAATGGATGAAGCGCAAATATCGGCAATATTTTTTATCCTCAGATAATTGCTGCCAAACGAAGCTTTATCCAATAAAAGATCATAATCATTAAAATGTTCTTTAAATTTTTGAAAATCCCACTGTCTGCTAACATTGTTCGTCAATTCATATTTTTTAGAAGGAAGGGAATCGGCAAGTCTGTAGGTAACAAAATAAATACCCTCATTAAAATAAAGATGAGGTAAATGCCTTCTTGAAAAAATTTCATTCATAAACCGTAGGACAGCCTTTCCAGGCTGTCCCTCCCCGTAGAGTTAATTAAAAATAACTTAACAAGTCAATAATCTATAGCATTTCGATCCACTAATCAAGTAAATTTTTTCAATTAAATTTGACCATATAATGTTGGTTTAGCTCAATAGAACCGGATTTAAGGAGAAAATTTTTAAACAATCATTTTAAAATTAGCAGGCTTTTCAAAGGCGGGCAGACAAACCCGGCAGGGACAGCCTGGAAAGGCTGTCCTACGGGAGGGAAAATTATAATATACTGAAGGCGACTGTAAGCCCTGACATTACAATCGCGACCATACTCATAAGTTTGATAAGGATATTAAGACTTGGTCCCGAGGTATCTTTGAATGGATCGCCGACCGTATCGCCGATAACCACAGCTTTATGGGCTTCGGAGCCTTTGCCGCCAAGATTTCCTTCTTCCACATATTTTTTGGCATTATCCCAGGCGCCGCCCGAGTTTGCCATAAATATCGCAAGCACAAAACCTGAACCGAGCGCGCCGGCCAGCAGTCCCATAACTCCCGATACTCCGAAAATAATACCCACAATAATAGGTGTTACAATAGCGAGTATTGAAGGCACAATCATCTCCTTCTGGGCTCCTTTGGTAGAGATTTCCACACAACGGGCATAATCGGGAGTTGTTTCACCTTCCAGAATACCTTTGATAGTCCGGAACTGTCTTCTGACTTCATCAACCATTTTCTGGGCGGCCCTTCCCACGGCGTTCATTGTAAGGCCGCAGAAAATAAACGCCATCATGGAACCTATAAAAATTCCAATAAGCACATTGGGATTCATAAGGTTGACTTCAAAATAGGTCATAAAATCTTTTAGATTAGCCGTTACTGTCGGGATGGTAACACCATTGCCGAGTTCAATTACTTCGGTGCCGATCCTGAGAAGGCCGATTTTAACCTCCTCGATATATGAGGCGAGCAGAGCCAATGCTGTCAGCGCGGCGGAACCGATGGCAAATCCTTTTCCGGTAGCGGCAGTAGTATTTCCGAGAGCGTCGAGGGCGTCTGTCCTGCTTCTTACTTCGCCTCCGAGTCCGCTCATTTCGGCGTTACCCCCGGCGTTATCAGCTATGGGGCCATAAGCGTCTGTAGCCAGTGTTATACCAAGTGTGGAAAGCATCCCGACCGCCGCTATTCCTATACCATAAAGACCAAGCCCTATGTCGGTCACATCAAAACCGGTAGCGAAAAGGAATGAGAAAATAATACCTATAATAACGGCAATTACAGGAATAGCTGTAGAAACCATACCCACACCGAGTCCTGAGATAATTACAGTCGCGGGTCCTGTTTTAGAACTGCGCGCTATATTTTTTGTAGGCTCATAAGAATGTGATGTATAATATTCTGTCGCTTTGCCTATAACCAGCCCGGTTACAAGTCCCGTAACGATCGCGCCCCAGATACCAACCGGGTTTTTCATGCCGAGAAAATAGATCGCCGGTAAAGAAGCGACAAGAATTAAAACCGAACTTATATTAACACCTCTTGAAAGAGAATCGAGCAATTCTTTTTGAGTAGCTCCTTCTTTTGTTCTAACCAGGAACACACCGGCGATAGAAAGCACAATACCGATAGCTGCAATAAGCATGGGAGCGAGCACCGCCCTGAGCTGCATATCAGGATTTTGTATAAAAGCCGAAGCTCCGAGAGCCGCTGTCGCGAGTATCGATCCGCAATATGATTCGTAAAGGTCGGCGCCCATTCCTGCCACATCACCAACGTTATCACCAACGTTATCAGCTATAGTCGCGGGATTTCGGGGATCATCCTCCGGAATACCTGCTTCAACCTTTCCTACAAGGTCGCCCCCGACATCGGCAGCTTTGGTAAAAATACCGCCGCCTACTCTCGCGAATAACGCCTGCGCCGAGGCTCCCATTCCGAATGTAAGCATTGTTGTGGTGATAATGGCCATGTTATGACCATCGGTAGCTGAATGAGGATAAACCGCCTTCAACACCAGAAACCAGATTGAAATATCGAGCAGCCCGAGTCCTACCACAACCAGTCCCATAACGGCGCCGCTTCGGAAGGCTATTCTTAATCCCTTGTTAAGCGACTGACGCGCCGCGTTCGCTGTTCTGCCGGACGCGTAGGTCGCGGTTTTCATTCCAAAAAACCCCGCGAGTCCTGAAAAGAAACCTCCTGTGATAAAGGCGAAGGGAACCCAGGGATTCTGAACGTGCAGAACATAAGCAAGCACAGAAAAGATAAGTGTCATTATCAGGAAAAAGATACCTACTATTTTATACTGCTGTTTAAGATATGCCATAGCTCCCTCTCTTACGTAGCCGGCAATATTTTTCATTAAATCGGTGCCTTCATCCTCCTTTTTCATTTGAATAAAAAATACTCTCGCGAATATCAATGCTATCAGGGCCCCCGCGGGGACGGCCCAGAAAATATAATCCAACATTTTTTCCTCTGATGAAATATTAAAAAACTAAATAACTAAAAACCGACAGTCAGAGATGACCGCCACCACGCGTAATGTTTTTCCTGCAGTGTTTCCAGATCGGGAATAGGATAATAACACATTTTCCCCTTTTCACCTATGAAAACACCGTTTTTACAGGTTCTGTACTGCAAATCACCCTGGAAAAAGCGGATTACCGTTTTTGATGGTTTGTCAGGTTTTCCCTGCAGCCCGATAAGGCAGTCGCGAAGGTGGTCAATATTTCTGTAGGGCAGGTTTTCTGTAGCGCCGCCGGAAGGATCATCCGCGAGCTCATCAAGCATAAGCTCAACAAATACAAGCTTCGGCACAGAAACCGGCTGTTCGGTGTTGGTTACATAGTTCATAAATTCTTCAGGACCGAGACTACTTGCTATTCTTGGTGTAACCGGGCATAGCTGCTGATACAGATGAAGTTTTGAATTACTCTTTTCTTCATACTGACCCTGTTCCAGCTCTAATACTCTACCGTCATCTGTCACCAGGTAGAGATTTTTCAGCGCGGTTAAAGGTGTGTTTTCCAGTGTCCTGTAAATTGAAAGGTAAACTGAACTTTTGGGTTTTCCCTGGTCATTAGGAACACATCTTCTTTCGATATATTCCATCGGAAGATCATCGGCCATCACCTCCATATCGAGCTCAAAAAATATCGCTTCGCCGCGGGTGCGTTTTTTTGTGCCTATGGCAAGATAGTTTCCGAAATCCTTTGGAGGCAGCATTGAAACTATCATTGCCTCCGGCATCAGGGAAAGATATAAGTATCTTTTCATAAATACCCCTGTTATTTTTATTATTTTATATTTATTAAAGATTTTCTGACACTGGAGTCCTAAAAATAACAAAAATTAGACAAAAAGGTATTTAAAATATTATTAAATCCCCACAAACAGGCTAATATTTTCAGGCATATTCAAGTAATTACTTTAATAAAGTCCTGTAATTAAAGTTAATTCCTTAATTACTTCATTAAAGCAAGCGATCCCATAGGATCCCAGGGGGGAAGCACAACAGGTTCAGCCGAAAGGGATTTAATCTGTTCCCTGTTAAGATATTTCCTGTTAATAACCACCTGGTATGTATTCTCATCAAACCATTTATCATCCATAACAAAAAAACCATCCTTACCCGATTTTTCCCCCCAGCTGTTCTCTACTTTCCACCTGTCCGGCAAGCCGTCCACAGTATTTACTCCGGTGAACATCATCGCGTGATTAAGCGCGCTTTCGCCATATAACAGTCTGGCTCCCTTCTCCATTGTCAGAGATGTACCTAAAGCCTCAGCCGCCAGGTAGAGATCGCTGCTCATTGTCCCGCTTTTGCTGTCAACACCGGGGTCCATATCACATCCGAACCAGACCGGCTCTCCGTCATCGAGCTGAGCCAGGGCAAGCCGCTTAAGCTCCGATTTATCAACATTAAGGTAGAGCACTTCTTTTCCACCGGTAACATTACCCAGGTATTTTACCGTGTATGTCTGGTTAAATGGCTTATCAAATGTCGGCGCGTTGATTACGCTGACAAATTCATCGGTATTTATCTTCACGAATTTATCACGGAACTCACCCGGGCTGATATTTTCCTCCCGGTAATAAATGTTATCATCATTTCTGTACTCGAAATCAAACTTTTCGGGCGGTCTGCCCAGAAATGTAATAAGCATACGATAAAATTCGAGTAACATTTCCTCTTTTCTTTCAGCATATTTTTTTGATAAAACATCCTCTTTTTTCATTTCCCTCAACTCTCCGGCATACATTCTCAGCTTCAAAGTGAGCAGCCTGTTCATTTCACGCGATTCCCTGCTGTGGAATGTATCGGGCATAACAGAGGAAGGGACAACTCCATATTTTTTGATAAGGTTATTGAACATATCCCACTGTCCCCCGTCCTGCAGAGGGTCTTTCACCAGCCACATTATAATTCTGCTGTAAATATCCTCATTTTCCGTTTCCGAAATATTATTAAGGAAATAGTTGGCCTTTTCAATTTTGTCATAAAACATCAGAAAATTTTGTGAAAACTCAAAATCTTTTAGTTTAAGTTCCTCCGAGGTTTTTCTTCTCAGCATATTTAAACCGGCGAAAAGCCAGCATCTTCCACTTTTCCCCTGCGATGTTATCTTACCCGTTTTTATATCGTTGCTGAAGATATTGGTTAATTTTTTTACCGGATCGTTATTCAGAGTAACCGATTTAATCCCGTTTTTAATAACCGCGTTCATTATTACATTCGATTCGGGAGAAAGAAGGCTCTTTTTACCGAAATTTTCCAGCAATTCATAGGAAATTGACATATTCATTACCTCAGACTAATTAAAAATGAAAACAGGAACAATATAATTTCGATCAGGTTTAATATCAATTATTTTGTTCAACAGGCATCTTTTTTACGAAACTAAATAATTTTTTAACACATTTTTTTCTTAAGCTATTGTTATTTAAAGATTTTAAAAATATATTTGAATCGCATTATCTGTATGGATTACCTTGGATGCGAAGGCCTGTTTTTACGAGCGGTAATGCAAGATGAGTATGATGCTGTCTGATGAAACCAAACCAGTTCTTTAAAATTAACCAAAAATTCCTATATCTAACTGTTTTTTGCTTATGAAACAATTTTATTACTTTTCTAAAGACAAGCTCAAATTTGTTGAAGTCCGTAACTTTCACAGAAAACTGCTGTCATTCCTTCTGGCCCTCTCCCTTTTAACATCCACAATTTTTATAAGCGCGTTTCTATTAATTAAGCACACAACCGATGTATCTGAACTGGAAGGACAAAAAGCGGAAATTGTCGATAAACTTCAGGACCTCCTGGTACATTATAAAGAACTGGATAAACGCGTATACGATATTACAAGCGAAAATAATGATCTCCGGCTGGCAGCCAATCTCGACCCGATAAATAAAAATGAAAGTGAATTCGGAATCGGCGGCAATGTATTTGAATATATCAACCCGGTAAGTTCTTCCGAGACGAATAAACTCTTGAATGAAATCACCTTTTATCTCGATAAAACTTCAGCAAAGGTAAATTTCGAAAAGGGCAATTTTGAAGAAATTGAAAAAACTCTCGAAACAAATAAAAACCTCTATGATTATATTCCCGCGATAAAACCTGTCGACGCTCCTTATGGCGACAGATTTGGAATGAGATATCATCCTATCTTAAAAAGAAGAAGAATGCATCACGGGCAGGACCTTCTTTCCGACCGCCGAACACCTGTATACGCTCCCGGAGCCGGCGTTGTAACATTTTACGGAAGAAGAGGAGGTTACGGCAATACTCTTGAAATTGACCATGGTTTTGGATATAAAACTCTTTACGCTCATCTTTACCGTTCCAAAGTTAAAGTAGGCCAGAAAGTTAAACGTGGTGATCTTATCGCGCTCAGCGGGGCCACAGGTTCTCTTTCAACCGGTCCGCACCTTCATTATGAAGTGCATCTTAACGGCATAACCCAGAATCCCCGTAAATATATCCTTGATGAAATTCCCCTTGCTGAAGTTTTAGCAAATAAAAAATAAGAAACTTACTCACTGAGGGTTTTTCCACCAATTTTATTATTATTGGAATATATTAATAATTTTTTCATGGGATAAGACCATTCTTTTAGAAGAATCCTTTCAACCGGAAAACATGCTGTATCTTTACAGCCAGGGCGCATTTCCCATGGCCGATGAATTTAACAGGCTCGATTGGTATATGCCCCGTGAAAGAACCATAATCCCCCTTGATAATTATAATATACCCCGTTCCCTGCGCCAGTTTCTTAAAAAAAGTAAATTTAATTTCAGTTTTGACTCCGACCAGATGGGTGTAATTAAGGAATGCGCGGCAAGAGAAGAGACATGGATCTCAGATGAACTCATTAAAGCCTATTACAATCTTTATAAACTGGGACATATCCACTCGGTAGAAATTTTTGAGCAGGATAAAATGGTCGGCGGATTATACGGTGTTACTGTAAACGGCGCTTTTTTTGGCGAATCGATGTTTTCCAGAGTAAGCCAGGCTTCAAAAGCTGCCCTGGCTATTTTATTAAAATATCTTGAAAGCAGCGGTTTTCTTCTCCTCGATGTACAGTTCCCCACCGACCACCTGGGCATGTTTGGCGCGGTTACAATTCCTTTTAAAGAATACAAGAAAATTCTTTCAGAAGCCTTAAAAATCAGTACAACTTTCGGGGTAAACAGAGAATGAAAAACTTAATCGCAATTCTTCTGTTATTCAGCGGTTTCATTTTAAGTAAAAACAGCGAAGATCGCCTCATTGACTTAATCGCTCTCGGTATATTTGAAAACGCGACTGACCTTTCCATGGTTAAAAGTCAGGAAGAACTGACCGGATTAATAAACAGCGCCGCTAATCAGGAAATATTTATCGGTAAAACCCTTCCCCAAAGCTTATACAGCGAAGGGGCGCCATCCGGAACAAACAGAAGATTTATTATATTCAATCGGGATATCGGCAATTGTATAACCGACCCCGATACATATGATGAAATAAACAGGTTAATACCGGAACGGGAAAAAATTTATAAGGCGGATTATCTTCCCGCATACCAGATCAATGATTCATGGTATGCTGTTCTGTGGTTAAAATGGAATGCCTCTTCAGATTTTCTAAAAAAAACTATCTTAACCTCACAGGGCATTTTATTATTCCAGGGTTTCAAAAAAGTAAATGATATTACAATCGCCCCCAGGATAGCGTCACTTTATAAAAACATGTATGAAAATCATGAGCTGAGTTTATCAATCTCCTGTATGGCGTCAATATACAATCCCGGGGCAGCGGGTGTTATAAGAGGTTTGATGGGACCAAAATATTTTTTTGATGAAGGAACCGATAAAAACAGCTTAAGTTTCAGCTCACTTTTTTTCAGATACAAGGCATCCGATAATGATCATGAAAGGACAAAAACAACCCTGGAACTTTCAGGTGAATATCCGATTATCATTATGCTCTCTAACGCGAAGGACCGTGAGATAATAAACAATATAATTTCCGGCAGTGATTATCTGAAAGGAAAGAAAAATATAACTTTTTTAGAAAATTTCATCTCTCAGGCGCTGCCTAAAAAGGAAAGGCCATTCGCCTCATTCAGGCCCTGGGCAAAATATCCCGTTGCCGGTGAAGCTGATTATCAGGAAACCGGATCACAGGGAAAAAACTTTCAACAGGCCGGGGCGGATATGAAAGAATGGGATTTTGCCATTTCACCGGTTATCGGATATGATCCCACAATAGGTTTTGTCGTCGGAGGAGCAATTTTCACCTATCCCCTCGGGAACAGGGGATTCTCTTCTTACCTGAGAAGTAATGTAACTTTTTCAGGTGAATTTGAGGTAGTTACATCATTCGGTTATTATGGTTATAAAGATATTTACGATTTCAGTTGCGATCTTGAATATTCAACTATTTACGAATACTATTACGGCGAAGGAAATGCCGCGAGGGAAAGAGATTCAGGGAAATCTGTTTACGCTGATGTTCTGCTTATAAAACCGGAATTCAGTTTATGGAGCGGTAAAAAAAACAGACTCTCATTTTTCTCGGATATCCGTACACGCCATGAAAATAAAATCATGGATTACAACAGTGAAAAAGAATTTGATATCCGCCTTATTCCCGATGAATTTACCGCGGCGGCCGGCGTCTCATTTTCTTATGACACCCGCGACAGGATATTCCCCTCCAATACGCGACTCGGAACGTTCGCTGCGATATTCATTCAGTATCTTCCCGCCTCATTCAGCGATCTTGAAGGAAGAAAAGATGTCTGGCAGGCAGGTTTTGAAGCGCGTAATTTCCGCTATTTCAGGCGACCCGATCTTATCCTGGCGCTTCGCCTGAAGGGTGGCGTTTCTTCCGATGATCCCGGTTATATGTTCCGTTACAGACTCGGCGGGTTATATTCCATGAGGGGTAATTATTACAACAGGTACAGGGGCAGCCACTATTATACCGGGACAGTTGAATTACGCTTTCCTTTGTGGAGTTATTTTTCCGGTGCTGTTTTTACCGACTTCGGCGATGCCGCCGATAATAATTTCAGCGATTTCAGACACCCGAAGGTTACCGGGGGAATGGGAATAAGATTCGGACTACCTCCCTCAGGGGAAATTAAACTGCGCCTCGACGCCGGCTTCAGAAAGTATGATGGGGGTTTTATGAGTATGGCTTTTACATTTGGTGAAGTGTTTTGATGATTAGAAGATCAGCTGATGTTTTCCAGTTTACCCCGGCTGGTTACTTTATAAGCAAAAGGTCTGGTTGTATTTGCGGAAATTTTTATGATTTCCTGCCAATGTTTAATTAAAATCTCAACCATTTCCCAATAGCGATAGCCTTTTTTTGATGGAGGCTTAAAGAAAAAGATACCCAGGCCATGATTAGTATAAAGTTCCTTAAGTTGTCTGGTTCTTTGAATTCGGATATCCTGGGTTATTACACATGCGTCCGTTCTTCCCGCTTCGGGAATCCAATCCTCATCTTTTGCCCCTTTTCCAAATTCTTTCTTAATTGAACATACTTCAATTTCCTTTTCTAAATCGATATTTAGAGGCTTTTGTAGTATATTTAATCCATCAGCCAGATTGGTTGGCATATTTTCATCAATATAAATCTTCATGCGGCCTGACAGTAATCCAGGGCGTCAGCAACTTCTTTTTCATTCAGATCATATGTAAAAGCAATGAATTTAACCGACTCCCCTGATTTATGCATATTGTAAATAGTCTCGGGAAAAATATTAGTTTTTCCAACTACGGGGTGTCCCATTTGACGTCCCGGATCAATAACAATGTCTTTTGATTTACCCAGGGGCCAGAATCTGGAGGCCATCAAGTCATTATCAAAATCAAGATTTTTAAAAAATGTTTGAATAAAACTCAGGTTTAACTGCTGAGTTCCATTTAACGCAAGCCAGGATTCATTCTCCGAGATATAGATCTTTTTCCCATCTGTCCTGAGTGATTCCAAAATTTCCTTTTTCGCGAATGGATAGGGAGTCTTATAAATTTCTGAAAGTTCCTTATGCGCTATAAGCAACTCGCTCGTTTTAACTCCGGCCTGCCCAAGTTGATAAAAAATATAAAATTCAATTAAAGTGTAAAAACCGATTGCTTTTGTGTTCCGAACACTCCAGGAATATTTCATCTGAAACTTTTGACCAAATCCCTGGTCCCAATATTTATTGAGCCATCGGCTTACCTTATAATATGGCAGCCGAAGGATTTTTGCCACTTCGGGAAGAGTATAAATTCCATTGCCAATATTTAATGTGTTTTCGAACATTCTATCCGTAACCTGAATTTTTACTATTTTATAATACAAAAAAAATAAATTTATCACAATATCTAATTACACAGGAATAGCATATCTGATTGATTTTTAAGAGTTTATCCTTTCATATAGCGACACAAAGAATTCCTGGTTAGAAATGCGCAACACTATTATCATTTGTCCAAACATTTGTTATGAGTTTTAGTTCCAACAAAGTCTTCAGTTTATACAAAGATGCCTGGTCAGGTCATCCGCGGGAAATTTGGCTTCTTGTAATCGTTACCTTTATCAACCGTCTCGGCACGATGGTTTTCCCTTTTCTTACGGTTTACCTGACTGCCGAAAAAGGTTTTTCGCTCGGTGAAGCGGGTTTTCTTGCCGGGGCTTTCGGCGCCGGTTCCCTGGCCGGTTCCTGGTCGGGCGGGAAACTCTGCGATAAAATCGGAGAAAACCGGGTAATTTTTTTCAGCCTTTCCATAAGCGGAATTCTTTTGATTCTGCTCCAGTTCGCCGGTTCTTTCAGCTCCATAATGCTGATGATATTTCTCTCCTCGATGGTTGGTGAATCATACCGCCCCGCTCTTATGGTAGCGGCAGGTAAATATGTCGGCAGCTCCGAGACCGGACGGACGATGTCATTCCTGCGCCTCGCAATAAGTCTCGGGATGAGTGTCGCGCCTGCTCTCGGTGGTTTTGTTATATCATCATTCGGATATAGCTGGCTCTTTAATATTGACGGCGCCACATGCCTCGCCGGAGCCATATATTTTCTGCTCTTCAGACCGGCAAAAAGCAGTGTTAGAAAAATGGAACCAGGCCCGGAGAAAAAAGAAGATCAAAACTTTTTACCGGAAAAGAAAAAAATTGAAATCTATCCGCTGTTTCTTCTTTCGACTTTTATAGGCGGTTTCATCTTTATCCAGTGGTTCCACACCGTACCGGTTTTTTTAAAAAGCGCCTGGGGTTTTGATGAAAAAATAATAGGAATCATTCTCGGTTCCCACAGCCTAATTATCGCGCTTTTTGAAATGCCGATAATTCATACCATCGAAAAGAGGAAAAAAATTTCCGCATCGGTTATCGCCGGCATAGTCTTTATAGGCAGTTCTTTTTTCCCCTTCCTTTTTCCGGCAGCAATAACTTTCGCGTTCCTGGCTATGTTGATATGGACCTCCGGGAATATGCTCTATATTCCGCTGAATAATTCAATTGCCATGAATATCTGTCCCTCCGTCAACCGCGGTAAATATATAGGCCGCTACTGGATGATGTGGTCGCTTACCAATATAACAGGACCGCTTTTCGGTTTCCATATCGCGGAATCAGCCGGCTTTTCCACTTTCTGGATAATTCTGACAGCCATAACAATTCCCGCTTTATTTTTGTTTGTGAGACTTCAGAAAAATCTTATTTCCGGCAAATAATTTTTCCCTGTTTTTTCAATAATTATTGAGTTAAATTCAGGAACTTATTCTACACTGTTTCCGGATTGAATTTCTGTCCGGTTTCCCGAAATATTCTGTATTATTTCTATAAATTATTCAGGAAATATTTCGATTATTTTAACACTTCTGGAGAGTATTATGAAAAACAGTCTTACATTTCTTTTTGTTTTGTTTCTTACCGCGGGAACAATATTTCTGATAAGTGATAAAAATAAAAACAATAAACTTGTTCAGCATTATACACCTGAAAATTACAGGCTTGCCGGACTTGAAGGCCCCGGCGCAATACCCAATGACTGGATGGCGAGGCAGCGAAGTTATCCGCATGGAATAATTAAGCAGGAATCCTATCTCGAAGCGATGAAAGAATCGGGAAAACTTATCGCGAAGGCAAATGAGCTTACTGGTGAATGGATACAATCGGGCCCGACCAACATCGGGGGAAGGATAACCGATATTGAAATGTCCCCCTCAAATAGCTCGGTAGTTTATGTGGCGGCCGCGTCGGGAGGCATTTATAAATCGGTGGATGAAGGAGCCTCATGGAGCAATGTTTTCACCGACGTGCCTGTTATTTCAGTCGGCGATATAGCGATTGATCCGAATGATGAAAATGTTCTTTACGCCGGCACCGGAGAAGCAAACGCTTCCAGCTTCAGTTTCCTCGGTATGGGCCTTTATAAATCGACTAACGCCGGCAATTCCTGGAGCCATATCGGACTTGAGGAATCAGGATATATTGGCAGAATAGTAGTTGATCACTCGAATTCGCAGAATGTTCTTACAGCCGCCTGCGGAACTCTTTTTAGTCCCAATGAAACCAGGGGCGTTTACAAAAGTACAGATGGGGGAGCAACCTGGCAGAGAAAACTTTTCCTGACAGATTCCACCGCCGCTGTTGATCTTATTCAGCATCCCCAGGACGCGAATACCTGGTACGCCACTATGTGGGAAAGAATGAGAGGCCTGAATTACAGACGTTCTTTCGGCCCGACATCAGGTGTTTACAAATCTACCGACGGCGGGGATAACTGGTTTGAACTCACCAGCGGATTGCCAACCGGAGTAAATGTCGGACGCATTGGCATCGCAATTGCCGAATCGAATCCCGATGTGCTCTATACTTTCTACGATCTGACCAATTATGAAGTTGAAGTTTATAAAACGACCAACGGAGGAGATAACTGGAACCAGACAAGCGACTGGGCCTTAAGCGGAATGAACAGCAACTTCGGATGGTATTTCGGCCAGGTAAGGGTAAGCCCGCAGAATGAAAATATTGTTTATGTGATGGGAGTCTATAATTACCGCACAACCAACGGGGGAACCTCCTGGCAATCGAACGGGGATGAAATGCATGTCGATCATCACGCGATGTGTTTTGACAGAATCACCGGTAAAATTTATGAAGGAAATGACGGCGGTCTTTACGCGAGTTTAAACGGTGGCTCAAGCTGGAATAAAATCAATACTCTCCCGCTGACCCAGTATTACGCTATTTCAATGGATTACCAGAATCCCGAAAGAATATATGGCGGCACACAGGATAACAGCACAATCCGGACTCTGACCGGAAACCTCGATGACTTTGAAGTTATTCTCGGCGGCGACGGCTTTTACACTCTCGTCGATCATACCGATCCCAATACTATTTATGCCGAATACCAGTGGGGAGAACTTCACAGATCGACAAATGGGGGAACGTGGTTCGATTATATAGCCGGTGATATGGGCTCCGACCGCAGGAACTGGTCATCACCCCTTGCCATGCATCCTGAAAATCCTTCAATACTTTACTTCGGCACCTACCGTATTTGGAAAACCACAAACAAAGGAAATAGCTGGACCGCGGTCAGCGGCGATCTTACAAAAGGTGATGACGGATCAACATTTCATACCCTTTCAACAATTGATATTTCCAACGTTAATCCGCAGATAGTTATTGCCGGAAGTGATGATGGCAAAGTACATATTTCACCCGATGGCGGCGGAGACTGGTTTGATATAACTGCCGGACTGCCCGACAGGTGGATTACGAGGGTAATGACAGATGAATTTGATGAAAATACAATTTATGTTACCTGTTCCGGTTTCCGCTGGGATGAGAGAACACCTCACGTGCTTAAGTCAACCAACCTCGGAACCGACTGGACAGATATAACTTCCAATCTGCCCGATATGCCTGTGAACTGCATCGCGCAGGATCCCCAGTTCCAGGGAAGATTGTTTGTCGGAACCGATACAGGAATTTTTTATTCTCTCGATGACGGAGCTTTCTGGCTTAATATGAATAATGGCATGCCTAATGTTCCTGTAACAGGTCTTGAGGTTCATCAGCCGAGCCGCACACTTCTGGCCGGCACTTATGGTGTGTCGTCATTCAAATTCGACCTCAACCAGATCATTCCGGTTGAACTTACATCATTTAATGTTTCTGTTTCCGGCGGCGATATCCTCCTTGAATGGCAGACTGCCACTGAAACCAATAACTACGGATTTGAGATTGAAAGAAAAGCCGCGGGGGAAAGATTCAGCAAACTTGCTTTTGTCGGCGGTAAAGGCACAAGCAGTGAAACTGCAAAATACAGTTTCCGCGATCAAACTTCTCTCCCCGGCATTCAATATGATTACCGCTTAAAACAGATTGATTTTGATGGAAATTTCAGCTATTCTGAAACTAAATCGATAGAGGCTGTCCCGACAGATTTCGCGCTGGAACAGAATTACCCCAATCCATTCAACCCGGAAACCAAAATCAGATTTTCAATTCCCGACGCGGGTAATGTCAGCCTGGTCGTATATAACATTACCGGCGAAAAAGTCACCTCACTGGCTAATGGCCGATTAGATGGCGGCAGCTATGAATTCACCTTCAATGGCAAAAACCTCGCCAGCGGAATTTACATCAGCTCCCTCTCTTTCAACGGAAAGATTAAAACCAGGAAGATGATGCTTCAAAAGTAAACAGATGACGAAAAATTAGTGAAAGACAACGATTTTAAGGCAATAGATAATTATGGAGCACGTATGAGACACGTATGTATTTTTATAATGGCGATGATATTGTTAATCAATACAGGGATATACGCCGGGAATATTAACATAGACACTGATGATAATGAAGGTGAAACATTATTTCAAAACATCGCGAATAATCTTCAGGAAAATTCACGAATATCCCGAAACGGGCAGAATAAAGAGATTGCTGAAAAACCAAACGGTCCGAATTCAACCGAAACAACAACCTGGGCAGCTCTCTCTTCCGGTGTAAACAACAATGCCATATATGCTGTAGCGGCAAGTGGCAGCAATATTTACGTTGGGGGGGATTTTGTTACCGCCGGGGGAAGTTCCGCCTACAGAATAGCCAAATGGAATGGAAGTTCCTGGTCGGCTTTAACCCAGGGATTGAATAACACTGTTTACGCCATCGCGGTAAGCGGCAGTGATGTTTATGTGGGCGGCGCGTTTACAACTGCCGGAGGAGCCACAAGAAACTACATCGCTAAATGGAATGGGAGCAGCTGGTCCTCTTTAGGCGGCGGAATGAATGGTTCTGTTTATGGCATCGCGGTTAATGGCAGTGATGTTTTTGCCGGGGGTAACTTTACTACTGCCGGTGGTAAAACAGTGAACTTCATAGCAAGGTGGGATGGAAGCGAATGGTGGCCTCTTGGCAGCGGCGCTAATAACACGGTTTATACTGTTGCCGGTGATGGAAGCAATATTTATATCGGCGGCAGTTTTACTTACGTTAATGGTATAAATGCCTATAGAATTGCCAAATGGAACGGAACTTCATGGTCGGTTCTTTTCAGTGGAACAGGCGGCACTGTCAGGTCAATTTTAATCGATGGAAGCGACCTTTACGCGGGTGGCGAATTTACCACCGCGGGAGGTTCTTCAGCTAATTATATCGCCAGGTGGAACGGAAGCTCCTGGTCAGCGCTGGGCAGCGGTATGAATAGCTATGTTTACAGCATCGATTCTTACGGATCAAATATTTACGCGGGGGGTGGTTTTACTACCGCCGGAGGAACTACCGTTAACCGGGTGGCCAGATGGAATGGAAGCGCGTGGTCGGCGATAGGCAGCGGAACGAATAATTTGGTGCGCAGTCTGGTAATAGCCCCCGAAACCGGCAAAATGTATGTCGGCGGAAATTTTACACTGGTTGATGGCAGCACTCCCGCATCCCATATAGCATCGGTGGAGGATACCGATAATCCCTTTCCTATAGAACTGATCTCCTTCACCGCGGAACCGGCTGGTTCGGGCAGCGCGATACTAAGATGGAGAACTGAAACTGAACTGGATAATTACGGATTCTGGATCGAACGTTCATTTGATGGTCATAATTTCAAACCGGTAGGGTTTGTTGAAGGATTTGGAAACAGTGATTCACCAAAAGATTATCAGTATAATGATATTATTGATGATAAAAGTGATATCACCGACCTGGTTTATTACAGACTGAAGCCGATTGATACCGACGGATCATTCGCATATTCCGATATCATTTCAATAAATATATCAGATTTATTTTCTGATGACTTCAGATTCGAAATAGTCCAGAACTACCCGAATCCCTTTAACCCTGAAACAAAGGTAAGATTCTTCATTCCGGAAGCCGGAGAGGTAAACCTGGTTGTGTATAGCATCAAGGGTGAAAAAGTCGCCACACTCGCTAATGGCTCATTTGATGGCGGCAGCTATGAATTCAGCTTCAATGGCAAAAACCTCGCCAGCGGAATTTACATCAGCTCCCTCTCTTTCAACGGAAAGATTAAAACAAAAAAAATGATGCTTTTAAAATAACCCCCCTTAGGACAGGCTTTTAGCCTGTCCTTCCCCTCAGAGAGACTTACCCCTAAAGAAATCCCGCCGGTATTCAAATTACTCCCCTTTCACGAACAACCATAAAAATTACTTCCCAACCCCAAAAATTTAACACACCCCAAAGTCCCCCGTGTCCCATTGGTCCCACAAACCCCAGGTAAAAACTTTATTCCAAATCCGCCACTCCCTGAACCATGATTAAAGGATTTAAGGATTACCTGATTAGAAGCGCTGTTGGGTGCGCGATAGGTTTTAGTTCCCCGGCGGTAAATTCCACGCAAAGACCGCGAAAGGAAAAGAATACGCAAAGGCCGCAAAGAATAACAGGATTTACAGGATTGTATTGACAAACAGGACAAAAATCAGCATCGCTATTACTTTCCCCTTGGTTATTCAAAGTTCTGTGGTACTATGGCGACCCGTACGACAGTTAATTTTTCATTGTCCCGAGGTCCGGGCCAAAAAATATTTTCATAAAAAAAAAACATCACCAACCCAAAGTCCCCCGTTTCCCATTGGTCCCACAAACCCCAGGTAAAAACTTTATTCCAAATCCGCCACACCCTGAACCATGATTAAAAGATTTAAGGATTACCTGATGAAGATCGGTATCGGATTCGGTATCGGTATCGCAATCGTTTTTACTTCCTCTGAAAAAAATGCATAACCCCGCCGCAACCATACAATCCGGCCATCATACTCTTACTCATACTTATATACTGGCAGAGCCAGAAAAAGCAAAGTTATATAGTTACTCGAAGTAAGTCCTCCCCCGGCTCCAAAGAAAAACACTTTGGGTCCACCCCCTCCGAAGGGGGATATTTATCGACAAATCAGAGCATTCAAAATGTCCCCCGCCGGAGGGGGTGGCAATGAAGCGCTTTTCTTCATTGACGGGGGAGGACTCACCACGAGTTACTACAAAAATTCTTCCTGGCAATAAAACCTACCACTCGTTTTTGCATTTCTTACCTTTTTTCGTAGAATTTAACTCCTTACTGAATACTCATACTCTCATTTTTTAATTCATCATTCATAATTCACCATTCACAATTAATTACCTCTTGTTAATTATTATTTATTTCCCTATTTTGCGAATGACTGATAGCATTTGGGGTAATAAGCGCTTGAATCAGCGAATGATCTTTTTATTCGATATAGATTAAATATGATTTTACATGGCCAAATAAATGTAATGTGAGTGGCCCTCTTTCGTTTCACTTCGGCGCGCGGGCGTGGCGGAGCTGTGGAAATGACAGCAGTTACGTCCAATTTATCCCCATGGGATACATTATTGCTACTATTTTTGAAAAGTATTAGTAAATTGTAAATGAAATATATACACAATTGTGTTTATACCATCAAATTAGTGGGCTAAACACAATAACATATACACACACGTTAGCAACAATTACGATGTCGATTGCGAAAATTCAAGTTATTTAGAATACTATGGGTAGTATTTATCAATTTAGCAGAATTATAAAAGGTTATACTGGTTTTACTTCGCGTGTAAAGTTGATGAAGAAACCTTTTTATAATGTACATGGTCATTTTGGAGATGCTAGTGAATGTGTATATTGTGGAAATAAACTCAATGCATATCGAGGGATAACAAATCACATAGATGTATGGATGTATATTAAGGTATGCTTTCGGTGTCACTGGTGGCGAGCTATGATGCGTGCTTATGATCAAATGGACGAGTTTGAGTATTTCTCAATATTAACAAAAAAAGCAGTTTCTAGTGATGATGTTCCTGTTGAAGAATTAAGAGAATATTTACTGAAAAATTGGGATAACAGAAAAGAAATTTCAGCAAAAAAATGCGAAGAAGTTGTTTATTCAATATTCAGAAATCTTTATAATTGCGAAATACATTATACAACAAATTCTGTTTATTCAAAAGATGGAGGTATAGATTTAGTTTTTGTTGAAAATGATACAGGAATTTCATCAGCAATTCAAGTAAAAAGAAGACAGACAGATAAACCAGAGTCTGTAAAGTGTATAAGGGAATTTATTGGTTCAATAGCGCAATCTGAGTACAATTGCGGTTATTTTGTAACAACTGCAGATAAGTTTTCACGAGATGCATCTATTGAGTATAATGATTCTAAAGAAAATCTAAAACAACGAAATATTGAATTAAGCCTGATTGATGGGGTGCATTTAAAAGACATGTTATTAAGAACTAGAATGAAAACAAAAGGTTTGACGCAATTTGAAAATTTTATAAAGGATTCAAGTTGTGTCTATTGGTTTGATATTAAAGATAAAAAAAGGAAATTCTTAGCTGACGAAATATTAGAAGATATGAATAAATTATAATAAAAGTTGCTATCACTTTGTATAAGTAATGGCAGGGAAAATAGTAAATATCAAGGTTTGTAGCCCGCTCAAACTGTGTAGCGATTTGACAGGGAACTACCACGCAATCTGCCACTACTCATACAATTTACCGTTATGCACAAGCAACGGAACTACTTCTAATGACGAAAATTAGTAAATAATTGCATTTTCGTCAATAAGGGATTATCTTTGAAGGAAAAAAAAATGATAGAAAGAGGATTATACCTAAATCGTTTAAAACAACTCAAAGACCAGAACTTAATAAAAGTAATTACTGGAATAAGACGTTGCGGTAAATCTACACTTTTAGAAGCGTTTATGAATGAACTACTTAAAGAAGGTGTAGCAACTGAAAACATCATTTTTCTAAATTTTGAAGAAAGAGAAAATGTACATCTCACGGATTGGACAATCCTTTATGATGAAATAATCGAACAAGTCGATCCTAATAATAAGTATTACATATTCCTAGATGAAGTACAGCTAATAAACGATTTCGAAAGGTTAATAAACAGCTTGTTTACGAAAAAGAATATTGACTTATATGTTACTGGTTCAAATGCTTATTTATTATCGAGTGAGTTAGCAACACTTTTGACAGGAAGATATATTGCTATAAACCTACAACCATATTCTTTTAAAGAATACGCATCTGCTTATTCTGAAGAAAAAAATACAGATAGACTTTTTAGGAAATATATCAATGAGAGTTGTTTTCCTGAAGCAGTAACTCTTTCAAAAAATGATGAAAACCTAGTAAATGAATATCTGCAATCAATTTACGATACTGTGATAATTAAGGATATTTCACAGCGTCACAGCCTGCGGAATGTAAATAACCTGCATCGAATTGTTAGTTTTCTTTTTGATTCTGTAGGCTCTTATGTTTCACCAACGAATATTGCGGCACAATTAAATCATAATTCCCAAAAGAAAATTTCGCATAATACGATTATTAAGTATCTGGATTTTCTTACTCAGTCATATATTTTGTATGCTGCACCCCGATACGACATCAAAGGAAAAGAATTGCTATCTACGAATGGAAAATATTATGTTGTTGATTTAGGTTTAAAAAATATTACTGCTACAAATAAATATGAAGCAGATTTAGGACGAAAACTTGAAAACATAGTTTACTTTGAACTATTTAGGCGAGGTGGAAAAGTTTATGTAGGAAAACATAATGACAGGGAAATTGACTTTGTTGTTCAAAAGGCAAACAATGAACGAGAATATTATCAGGTAGCATATACTGTTAATGACGAAAAAACATTTAATCGTGAAATTTCGGCATTTGATAGAATTAAAGATAATTATCCTAAATTTCTATTAACATTGGACTATGATAATACAAGCATAAATGGAATTCAAAAAATAAATGTGATTGACTGGTTATTAAAATGAACGCAAAAGAATGCCAGTGCACAACATTTTGTATAAGTAATGGCAGGGAAAGTCCCGAATATCAAGGTTTGTAGCCCGCTCAAACTGTGTAGCGGTTTGACTGGATACTACCACGCAATCTGCCACTACTCATACAACTTATTATTAACAATAAAATACCGGTTGAGGAGTTTTTAGATTCTCTTTCAGAGAAAGAAGTTGAGAAGATACTTTGGACACTGCGTCTGGTCAGGGATTTAGATCGGGTTCCCAGGTAATATTTAATAAGAATTGTATATGGATGATTTAGAAAGATATATTAATAATAGAAAAAAAGCGGAAAGTTAAACGCTAAAGAATTTGAAAAGGGATATGAAAATTTTAAAATCGGGATTTTGCTTCGCCAGGCAAGAGAAGAAGTCGGTTTAACTCAGGAGCAGCTCGCGGAAAAACTAAAGACAAAAAAATCGGCAATATCCCGGATAGAAAATCACGCGGAAGATATTCGGCTTACAACACTTAAAAATTATTTATCAGCGCCTGGTAAAAAAATACAGATTAATATTTTGTAAGAATAGCTCGCCGGTCTGCATTGCGGAATGCCCTTACCTTTCCATGTGGAAGAGTTTATGACCACGCGCTATAAAATTAAATTCAAAATGATATCACAAAACAACAGCAATCTATCATCACATCGGAAGCGCGCCGAATATTCTGCTATATTCGTCACTGAAATTGCAGGGTAAATCTTTTATATTTTTCCAATAATTTATAATTTCATTCAATATCCTGTTTATTCGTGTTACCGCATGTTACAATTTTTTTTCTTTCCTCCGGCTGTTCTTTCTCCTCAACCCGGTAAAATTTATTCTTCAGTCTGCTGCTTCTCTTGAGTTCCAACTGAAGTTCTTTATGAATATAGAGAGAATATTGAAGTTTGCCAAACGGGACTCCAGGCAATGGTCTGATTGATTTAGCCAGCCGCAAATAAGTATTCGTATCAAGAAGAGGTTTTTAGTATGCCATCTGAAAGACGGTTATAAATTGCCCGGGCGTCAATTATCGGAATGTTTAGTATATTCCGGACAAATGATGGTGATCCGGCGCCTGCCTGAATATATTTACTTAAAGTCTCAAAAAATATTGTGCCGTACTTTGGAGACGGGGGAGGTTTTACTTCGAGTAACTCTGGAACTTTGTTCATTCCGGCTCTGCCAGTCAATGATTTAAATTGAGAAAAGAAATAGGATATTTCTTAATTTTGCATTATGGATAACATGGAATTATCAAAGTCAAATAGCCGGCTTTTCGGTAAAATATCAGAGCTGTTAAACGAAGCCAGAAAGTTTGTTGCAAAAAGCGTGAATCAAACCATTGTGCTAACCTATTTTGAAGTTGGACGATTAATAGTTGAAGATGAACAACAAGGCAAAGAACGCGCTGAGTAGGGAAAAGCCGTTTTAAAAGATCTTTCTCAAAAACTCACGAAAGATTTTGGTAAAGGTTATTCGGTTTACAACCTTGAAAGAATGAGGAAGTTTTACCTTACCTATAAGAATTCAATTTCTGAATCCGAAAAATCCGCATCAGTGTTGCGGAAATCTGAGAGTCCATTTAAATTAAGCTGGTCGCACTATTTACAGCTTATCAAAATAGAAAATGGCGATGAACGAAAATTCTATGAAATTGAAGCCTCGAATAATAATTGGTCTGTTCGGGAACTCGAAAGACAATCAACATATATTTGCAAGCAAATACCAAACAGTTTTACCGGGCAAAGAAGAATTAAAACAACTAATTGAAAATAAAGACTGAGACGCCAGCCCAAAAAGAATACACATTTGCAATAAGCGCGCAACATCGCTCAAACCAAAAAAATTGCAAAAGAATATGTCTTGCCCGAAACTGACAGACTGAAACTTTGCAGCTAATTTGAAGATATGGGGGGGGGTCAATTGTTTTGCTTAAAAATCACGCGGGGGAGGGACCGGAGTTCGTGAACGGGGTAAATACTCCCGGGGTGGGACAGCCTGGAAAGGCTGTCCTACAGAATTATCTTACTCCGAGTTCTATTTCGAATTTTAGTTCTTCATCGCCTCTCATTACTACTACTTCCACATGGTCGCCGGGCACATGTTCTTTGAGGGCGTAAACATAATCGTAAATATTGGAAATTTTTCTGTCGCCGAATTTTATCATTATGTCGCCACCTTTCATACCGGCGCGTTGGGCGGGGCCGCCGTCACTGACGCCTGAGAGTTTGTAACCACCTTCATAAGCGTAATCGGGAATGGTGCCGACATATACTTTCCAGCCTCCTGAGCTTTGCATTTTTTTACGGGGAACAGCAACATATTCCGGTTTTTTATCTTCCGAATCAACCGCGCTGATAATATCATAGACATATTTCAGGATCATTTCTTCACCTTCGGCCTCTATTTTATCCGCGTCATCCGAAGGTCGGTGGTAATCCGGATGCACCCCGGTAAAGAAAAAGAGGACCGGCACTTTTTCAGCGTAAAATGAAGTGTTATCGCTCGGGCTGTAGCCATCCTTATTGAGAGTCAGGTTAAAATGATATTTCTCATTTTTACTGTTCAGAAGGTCATTCCATTCGGTTGCCGTGCCAGTACCAAAGACAGTCAGACTTGTATCCTCCTTCAATCTGCCAATCATATCCATATTAAACATCGCGACCATTTCTTCAGGTCTTACAGGGGAATTATCCACAAAATGACGTGAGCCAAGAAGTCCGAGTTCCTCGCCGCTGAAGGTTGTAAATATCATCGAGCGTTTAATTTTGTCTTTATTTCCGGCAAATTTTTCAGCCAGTTCAATAACCCCGACAGTTCCCGACGCGTTATCATCAGCGCCGTTATGGATTTCTTTTCCTTCTCCCCTGAAAAGTGATCCGTGTTCTCCATAACCCAGGTGATCATAATGGGCGCCAACCACAATATATTCATTCTTTAGTTCCGGATCATTTCCTTCCAGATAACCGGCGACATTTCTTCCTTTGTGGACAATTTCTTTTACTTCGGTCTGTAATGAAACTTCCAGGCCATCAATTTCGAATGTCACAGGTTTTTTATCCGCGTCAATTTTTTTCTGAATTTCAGAAATATCTTTGCCCGCGCTTTTAAATATTTTTGCGGCAAATTCCTGTTTAATATGAACGGCGCCGATATCAACTTTGCCACCCCTGTCATATCTGAATTTCATCAGTTTATCCTCTTCCATCTCAGGCTGCGGAGGATTGACAAATATTATGCCCAGCGCTCCCTTTCCGAAAGCTACAGTGGCTTTATCGCGGAAAGAGGAGAATCCGTCGAATGGGGACATTACGCTGTCATGTTCCGGATGGAAACGGAATACCATCACAAATTTGCCTTCAACATCCAGCCCTTCATAATCATCATATTCAACCCGGGGGGCTGATATTCCATAGCCGGCAAAAACAACTTTACCGGTCGCGTTCTGATCACCTGAAAAGGGAGCGGTGATAAAATCGGTTTCCGATTTAAGTTCAATTTTTTCACCGTCAAGATTAAAGATGACGCTGTTATTATCTGTCAGCTCTATATCTGCGGTAAACTCAAATTCCTGGAAATAACTGCCGTCGAAAAGAGGCTTCAGGCCATATAATTTCATTTCATCGGCGATATAATCACCCGCTTCATAACAGCCTTCGGTTCCTGTCATTCTACCTTCCAGTTCATCGGAAGCGAGAAAATTTATATGCTGCTGAACTTCATCAGCGGTAATAGCATGATTTATTTCACCCTTCTGGGCAAAAATCATAAATGGGATCAACACTAAAAAGATAATTTTTTTCATTTTATTTCCCTTTTTGTGGCACATGTACTAAGAAAAATTCACCGGCGGTTTTCCCTATTTCCGTCGCCTGCTGAATTGTCATATGTAAATCGGATAAGTTTTCATCATCAGCCCCCGCCTCAATAACCGCGAGATCAGACCCCCTGGCTTTATCCTCCAGTTCCCGGCACCAGGCAGTATCGCCCCCATAACAAATTGATTTCCCGTTATAGAAAAATTTGAAACCGAGTGAAGGAACAGGATGGGCCGGCATATCGGGGGAAGGCCTCTCCTTATGATTAACCGGGAATGGTTCAATCATTATATCCCCGAGATCAATCGGGTTCTCATCCTCAATCTTAATCATATGTATTTCATAACTGAGTTCTTTCGCGTAAACCTCTTTGAACGCTTTAAATATGCTGCATATCTCAACCGTTTTCGCGGGAAAATATATATTTAACGGCTCTTCCCTTCTCATAACCGAAAGATATGTCAGGAATGACCATAATCCCCCCACATGATCGTGATGCCCGTGACTGATAAAAATATCTGATATCTTCAATATTTCTTTAGTCCCGATATCCTCATTCAGATCGCGCAATATGCCGTCGCCCGGATCAATAATCATATTTCGTTTTGTGGTTGTCAGCAGAATGCCGGTGGCGATATTGGGTATGGAGCAGTAAATTTTTATGAAAAAATCATCTTTATTCCAGATAAGGGGATATTTTGAATCGGCGGGATTATTCATAAGAACGATCTACTCCTTCTCAAGATTAGAGCTTCTGTGCAAATCACAGGCCTCTTTATCCATGCATTTTCCGAAAATTGTCAGTGAATAACCGGTGCTTTCAAAGCCAAGCTTTTCGCTAACTTCATCAACAATTTTAACTATCTCTCTGTTATCAAATTCATGAATCTGCCCGCAGTTTACGCAGATCAGGTGATCGTGACTTTTACGGTTAAACTGCGATTCATAGTGGGTTTTATTATCGCCAAAATGTCTTTTCGCTAGCAGCTCACACTGCGCGAGAAGTTCAAGTGTATTATAAACGGTAGCGCGGGAAATATTCATATTGTCATTTTTCATACGGACATAAAGATCATCCGCGCCAAAGTGACCTTTTAGCTGAAGCGCCGCTTCCAGAACATCAAATCTTTCAGGAGTTATTCTGTGGCTGCCTCGCTTCAAAAACTCTGTAAACTTGTCCCGCGCTTTCTGATTTATCATCGGCTGGTTTCTTTAATGAATATTTTGTCCTATTAATAATAACCAAATTTCCTGTAAAATGGAATTATTAAATCGATAAGTAGTGTTATATATTTTTCAACAGATTACATTTTGTCAGCTAAACATAAAATAATATATTTCCGAAGGAAACAATCAAATCAAAGAAACAGGAGAAAAAATGGCATCATATTTTGAAGTAGTGGAAGTAGCGGGTATTTCAACAGAAAGCATCAGCGACGCGGTTAAATCGGCCCTGACCGAATTCGGCAAAGATAATAATATCGCCTGGTTCGAAGTTATTGAACAGAGAGGAAGAATGACACAGGATAATGAAATTGAATTTCAGGTAAAAGTAAAAATCGGAACTAAAAAATAGGAAGAAAAAATGTCAGTAAAAGTTGGAGATAAAGCGCCCCTGTTTACACTCAAAAGCAACGCGATTGAAGATGTAAATATCAGCGATTATATCGGGAAAAAGAACATCGTGCTTCTTTTTTTCCCACTCGTAAACACAGCAACATGTGAAAAAGAACTTTGCAGCACCAGGGATGGAATTTCACATTACGACACACTTGACGCGCAGGTTTTTGCCATCAGTGTCGACAGTCCCTTTACACAAAAACTGTGGACAGATAAACATAAGTTTAATTTCCCGCTGCTCAGCGACTTTAATAAAGAGGTCTGCGCGGCTTATGGAGCAAAGTATGATGTGTTCCTGCCGGGAAAATTTGACTACCAGGGAGTAGCGAAACGCTCGGCGTTTGTAATCGACAAGGAAGGCGTTATCCGTTACGTGGAAGTGCTCGAAAATGCCGGCGACGAGCCTGATTATGATAAAATTCAGGCTGTATTAAAAGAACTTGCTTAAATAAAAATATCTGCCCGGAGTTATTCTGCCGGGCAGATAACTTAAAACTACAGAGGAATTTGTAACTATGCTGGAAATAAATGAAAAAGCTCCGGAGTTTACCCTTCCGGATAGCGACGGAAACGATGTTTCATTATCCGATTTTAAAGGTAAAAAAGTTGTATTATATTTTTATCCCAAAGATAACACAAAAGGATGCACAGCCGAGGCATGTGATTTCAGGGACGCGCTGCCCGACTTTACCGGTGTAAATGCAGAAGTTATCGGTATCAGCCCCGACCCGGTTAAATCGCACCGCAAATTTGCCGATAAGTTTGAGCTTCCCTTCAAACTACTTGCCGATGAAAATAAAGAAGTAGTCGAAAAGTATGGAGTCTGGAAAGAAAAAAGTATGTATGGCAAAAAATATATGGGTGTGGAAAGAACAACATTCATAATTAACGAGGAAGGTAATATCGCCGCACTGTTTCCAAAAGTAAAAGTTACCGGACATGTTAAAAAGCTTCTTGAGGAATTAAAACAAACGGATAAATGATGGTTTACGTAACAAGAAGGGAAAGTTTCAGCGCCTCTCACAGGCTCTTTAATCCCCGGTTCAGCGAAATTAAAAATGAAGAAGTTTTCGGCAAGTGCAACAACTTTAACGGACACGGGCATAACTATGAGCTTGAAGTGACGGTCGCCGGAGAACCTGATCCTGAAACCGGGTATGTTATCGACCTTAAGATTTTGAAGGAAATTATCAGGGAAAAGGTGATCGCGAAGGTTGACCACAGGCATCTTAATCTCGATGTTGATTTTATGAAAGATGTAATCCCCACCGCCGAAAATATCGCTGTAAAGATATGGGAGCAGCTTGAAGGGAACATTCCTTCGGGCAGGTTGTATTCCATTAAACTCAGGGAAACTGAAAATAATGTTGTAGAATACAGGGGAAAGCAGGATAATGGATAAAAAAGAGATCATCTGGATAACCGGCGCGGGATCAGGAATTGGAAGCTCACTCGCGCTTAAGTTTACAGCCGAAGGATATAATGTGGCGGCAAGCTCCCGGAATATTGAAGCCCTTCAGAAACTTAAAGAAAAAAATGAAGGTCCCGGTGAATTGATTACCTTTCCGCTTGATGTAAGAGAGAGCGGCGATGTAATGAATACCGCCTCCGCGATAGGTGAAAAATATGTTACCAGGGGACTTATTAATAATGCCGGAATTACCCGGTTTAAGGACGCCGCCCAGACTTCCATCGAGGAGGCCGATGATATTATCAAAACCAACCTGCTTGGTTCAATATATGCCATTAACGCAATTCTGCCGATGATGAGCGGTTCGGGCGGAGGAACTATATTAAATATTATTTCGGTGACAGCTCAGAAAATCTTCACAAAAAGTTCAGTTTATTCAGCGTCAAAATCGGGACTGCTGGCTTACGCTAATGTCCTTAGAGAAGAGGTGAGGAAAGATAATATCAGGGTAATTAATGTTTCGCCCGGCGCGACGAGAACAGGAATATGGCCGGAACCGGCTCTGGAAAAATTTGCCGAACGGATGCTCGATCCTGAAGATGTGGCCGACGCGATCATTAATCTTTATAAAATGGGTCCCTCAGTTGTAGCGGAAGATATAACCCTCAGACCACAGGGGGGCGATCTTTAATGGTTACAATTATTACCGGCGCATCAAGAGGAATAGGACGCGCGACAGCGTTAAAACTGGCTGACGAAGGACATGATCTCGCCCTCTTCGGACGGGATGAACAGTTGCTGAAAAAGGTAGCGGAAGATGTAAAAACCAAAGGAGTTAAAGCGGAATATTTTACAGGTAATATAGCGAATTATGATTTTGTTGAGACCGCGGTCGCCAGTGTTGAAAAAACCTTCGGGCCAATAGATAATCTCGTTAACAATGCCGGACTGGCGATTTTCAAAAAGCTGGATGAGTCCACACCGGGAGATTTCAGGCGCCAGTTTGAAACAAATGTTATGGGCATCTATAATTTTTGCAAAATGGTTGCGCCATCAATGAAAGAGAGAAAATCGGGCGCGATCATAAACATATCCTCTCTTGCCGGCAAACATGGATTCCCCGGTTCAGCTATGTATACCGCGACAAAACACGCCGTTATGGGCTTTTCAAAATCGCTCCTTCTCGAGCTTCGTCAATTTGATATAAAGGTTAGCGTTATCTGCCCCGGTTCTGTTGTTACCGATATGATAATGGGCAGCCCGATAGAACCGAAAGATCCCGAAAGAATATTACACCCCGATGATGTCGCCGAAACCGTCAGCCTCGTGATAAATATGCCTCCCCGCGCGAATGTGAGCGAAATTGATATCCGCCCCACAAATCCCTGAGCCGGAAACACTGAACCTGTCCGGTAGCTGAGCGGAGTCGAAGCTACCGCCGCTGGTTTCGATCCGCCGCGGCGGACTTACCTCCGGCTAATATTTGCACAAAAATTTTACCATTTTGCGTAGAATTTGACTCTCTACGGAGTAATCATAATCCTTCCTTCGAGTAAGAGCGCTGTTATTAAAATCATTATACTCTATTCAATATTTCGCCATAAAAAGCAAGTATTTAATTGTTAAGTTGCCTGAATTTTCCCCAGGCAGAGTTTAGGAAAACGCCCTATTGGGGAAAAGTTCGCTGGCAAAACGGAGGCGATTTATTCAATAAGAAGTTAAATTCTACGCAAATTTGTAAGAGATTTATCAACAAGTAGAAAGTTTTATTGCCAGGTATAAGTTTCGTAGTTACTCGAGGTGTGTCCTCCCCCGTCAATGAAGAAAGGCGCTTCATTGCCACCCCCTCCGGCGGGGGACATTTTGATTGCTTGGGATTATCGATAAATATCCCCCTTCGCCCCATAGGGATGCCAGTGGCAGAGGGGTGGATTCAAAGTGTTTTTCTTTGAAGACGGGGGAGGACTATCCCTGGGCTAATCGATAACTTTTCTTTTTCTGACTCCATCGGCTTATTGATTTAGTATCGCGGCCTGACTATCGGCAACATGTTATTAATGGGCTTTTTGACAAATTATGCTCCACGGATTATCCTCAACATGTTAGCGTTAGTGTGGTGATAAGAGCCTGAATTTTCCCCAGGCAAAGTTTAGGAAACCGCCCTATTGCATCCGGGGCTATTGATATTTGACTCCATTCGGAGTCGTTTACTCCGTTGTCACGTTTTAGATGGATAACAACTTCATAGGATATTTTTCAAAATTTCCGTGATTTCATTTAGGGAAAGGAAAGTAGTTCTGAACTTACACATTTTTGCGCCATATATTTTTACCGCCGAAAGATATATAATTTTCTATTTCAATTATTCCTGAATTTTTTTATATTGAAATTATCTTTGTTTAATAACAAAGGACTATTGTTTAAACCGGACCGGTGAAATATCACCTGGTCCGGTTTTATTATTACATCTCCCGGGAGGCAACATGTTAAACACCTATATCAGGATAGCGTTTCGAAATCTTGTGCGGCATAAAAAATATTCTCTCATTAATATCAGCGCCCTGACCCTGGGAATTGTACCTGTAATTTTGCTTCTTCTTTATATTCATTTTGAAACCGGATATGACCAATATCATGAAAACCGGGAGAGAATATACCGGCTTGAATTTGAAACAGAAAGAAGAGGAACTCCAAGCCGGAATGCCTTTTTCCCCTCTCCAATGGCCCGGGCGCTGGAAGAATTCCAGCCGGCTGTCAGCCATGCCACAAGGATTACACGGGGGAAATCGAGAATATCCTTAAGCGCCGATCAGGAAATAATCGAGGAGATCACCTACGCCGATAAATCTGTTTTCGACATCTTTTCCTTTAATCTGGTTAAGGGAGATATAAAAAACGCCATGAATTCACCAACTTCCGTAATTCTCTCGGAAGTAATGGCTGAAAAATATTTTGGAAAAGAAAACCCCCTGGGCAGGACTTTAACGCTGAATGGATACCAGGATTTGAAGGTAACGGGAATTCTGGAAAATATTCCGGAACAGTCCCATTTCAAGATCGATTTTTTAATCCCCGCTGATCTGTTAAAACCATCTAAATCAATAATGGGGGAAAAATCCGGGGTCTATGACCAAAACTCATGGGGTTTCAGCAACTGGTTTATTTATTTTATGGTCCGCGAAGGAACAGATGTTGTCGCTCTTGAAGCGGGATTCCCCGATTTTTTAAGAACTTTTACTCCAAGAGATCCCAGCGAAAAAATTAAATATTTTTTCAGACCTGTTACTGAAATTCATCTTCATTCCAAAATGCTTACCGAACTTGGGCAAAATGGCGATATTTACACAGTATATCTTTATATCGCTCTCGCGGTTGTCCTTTTCCTGATTGCCTGCATCAGTTATATTACCCTGGCCACATTACGGTCGGCAGAAAGGGCGCGGGAAGTGGGAATTAGAAAAATAAGCGGCGCGGGAAGAAAACAATTGATATTCCAGTTTCTCGGGGAATCGGCTGTTGTCACCCTGGTTTCCGTTTTTATCGCGTTCATTTTAATCGTTGTAACGCTCCCCCTGTTCAATCAATATATCAACAGAAATATAAGCCTCGATGTTTTTTCCCAATACAGGTTTATCCTCTGGTTATCAGTAATAACTTTGTTGATAATATTATTTTCCGGCAGTTATCCCGCTTTTATACTATCGGCTCTGAAACCGGTAAAAATATTAAGAAGCCGGCTTGGAACAGCCAAATCCTCGAGCGTAAGAATGTCGCTTGCCATTATCCAGTTTGTATTTTCAACTCTGCTTATCATTTCCGCCCTTGTTGTCAATGACCAGATTGAATACGCGCGCAGCAAAGACCTTGGCTATAGCAGGGATCATATTATTACCATAAAACTCAACATGGAAATAAAAAAGAAACTTGACGTTTTAAAGAGTGAATTATTAAAATACCACAATATATCTTCTGTTTCTTCATCCACTACCTTTCCCGGAATGCAATACTTTTCTTATATATATAAAAAAGTGCCGGTAAAATCAGAAATAAAAAGCATCCCCTTTTTTAACATCGGCGTCGATGAAAACTTCATTGATATGCTTGATCTGGAAATTATAGCCGGAAGAAATTTCTCCAGAGAGTTTGTTTCTGATTCGGTAAACGCGCTGATTCTTAATCAAACCGCTGTCAGGGCAGCCGGGTGGGAAAACGCGCTTGATAAAAACATAATAGATTATTATAACACCAAACCGGGTAAAGTTATCGGCATCGTAAAAGATTTTCATCTTAAATCACTGAGAGAATTAATACCTCCCATATATTTTTACCGTTCCAGGGATGAAGACCACAGGATACTTTCATTAAAAATTTCCGCCGCCGGAATGGAAGAAACCATCGCTGAAATAGAGCGCGCTGTTAAGTCATTTTCTCCCGAATTTAAATTCAATTACGCGTTCGCCGATGAACTTGTCGAGAAACAATATAATGAGGAAAAACGCCTCGCTAATCTTTTTAACTTTTTTGCTTTTGTCGCCGTCGGCATTGCGTGGCTCGGTTTGTTCGGAATTATATCCCTCAGTCTGGAGCAGAGAAGAAAAGAGATGGGTATAAGAAAAATAATGGGAGCTTCATCATTCAGTATTACATTGCTGCTTACACGGAATATCGCGTTATGGATTCTTTACGCTTCTCTTATCGCGTGGCCTTTAGCCTGGATAGGAGCAAGCAGCTGGCTGCAGAATTTCGTTTATCATACCGGAGTTAACTGGGCGCTGTTTTCACTCGCCTCTTTTATTCTTTTCTTTGTGATCATTGTAACCGTAGGAGCCCAGGTTTATAAAACCGCGGAACAAAATCCTGTAAATTCACTGAGGAATGAATAAAGGGTCATCTTATTTTTAACCATGTTCGGGAAATGCTGATTTGGCAGAATAAATAAACAAAGAGCATTCAAGCCTGATTACTCCATAAGGAGTTAAATTCTACGCAAAATGGTAAAATTTTATCGAGCTCATGGAACAGGCACTCGTAATCGTCCTCGTTCTCGAATAACCAGAGCGTTTTGAAAAAACGAGTACGAAGTACGATTCTTTTTTTCGGATTCGATTTTTTTCTGGCTCTGCCAGTTTATGTTATAAGATGTCTAAATTTTCCTCAGACAGAGCCTGACGAAAACACCTTAAAGGGGAACATTTGTAAGTATATCCGAAACAATCGGAATATCCCCCGCCGGAAGTAATGGCACTAAGATTGTGAAACGAAAGGAATATTGCGCGAATATAGTTATTCCTCTATATCAATTTTACTTGTTAAATATTTTTATATTATGAGTTAAATAATATGATAATATTAGTTAACTAACCTATTGTTATTAAACTCTTTACAACCTCACCCCAACCCCTCTTACGCCACGGCGCACTTAAAAGCCTTATCAAGGAGAGGGACTTTCCCATAGGGATGCCCATGGCAAGGGTGGGGTTGGAATACCAGGAAAACACTAAAAATACTCTATTTTTGCTCTATGTTATTACCATTACTGCCGGCCCCAGAGGGATGCTCCTGGCGAGGGGGTGAATTCAAAGTGTTTTTCTTTGAAGACGGGGGAGGACTATCCTTGAGCTAACCGATAACTTTTCTTTTTCTGACTCTATCAGCTTATGGATTTAGAATCGCGGCCTGACTATCGGCAACATGTTATTGGCGGGCTTTTTGACAAATTTTGCTCCCTGGATTATCCTCAATATGTTAGCGTTAGTGTGGTGATAAGAGCCTAAATTTTCCTCAGACAGAGCTTAGGAAAATCCCCCGAAGGGGGTTAAACCTAATAGCCACGGGGTGTTCACGCAGGGAATTCCCCGTGGGGGCGGTTAGTACAATATTGAAATTCTTACTCAGCCGGTTTATGGATTTAGAATCGCGGCCTGACTATCGGCAACATGTTATTGGCGGGCTTTTTAACAAATTTTGCTCCCTGGATTATCCTCAAAATGTTGGCGTTAGTGTTGTGATAAGAGCCTAAAATATTCACATAAAGAGCGCTCAATTCATCATTCATAATTCACAATTCACCATTATTCACCCCCCATTTTTAATCCTCAGCTTATCAAGCCTGTCGAGCAGAAGCGACCATAAAAAGCCGCCGAGAGTTTTTGCCGCAAACTGGCCGAAAATAATCCAGGGCAATAACGAACCGAAAGCGATAGTTGGAAAAAGAATGGAATCAGCAGCCGCCCCCGCGATATTTGAAACATTGGCTTTTACCAGAAATTGTTTTTTATAAAAGAAATGATATACAATAGTATCGGCCAAGGCCGCCGCGGCAAACGCGGCTGTGCTTGCTAACGAAATCCGCCAGGCATCCGGGTTAATCAGGTATGTGATAATTGATCCGGCAGCGATAAGTGAGAACATTTTCAACCAGAGATTTTTGTTATGCCATCTTTCATGCAGCCTGTCGCGCAGAGTCAGGTCAAGCCCGATAAGAATAAACGCGTTAAATATTGTGGAAGCGGGACCAAACCAAAGAACCACCAGGTTGGCAAGCACAATACTCAAAAGGTAAACAAGGACTACCAATTTTATGTTCTCACTTTTAATTTCAGCATTAATGTAAATATTATAAGTGAGTTAAGAAAGAAATTGTTCCTGTAAAAAAGAAATTTTGGGCCCGCTGATTTTTTTTGCGAGCCTGAAATTTTATTTGCGGTCAAACATTCTCATAACAAGACCAAGAACCAGGGAAAACAAAAGCGCTCCGACAATAGCCCATAAAAGAGGAAAGGATTTGCCATCCAAATGAATAATAAACGCGTAGGGCAGGTTAAGTTTATCAGCGATCATCGGCCCGACATAAGCCCCGATAAATCCTATAATTACCGCGGCTATACATCCCCCTTTGGTATACCCGGCTATACTCTGACCGATTCCACCCGCTATTCCCGCTATAAATATCAATATAACATATCCCATTATTGTCATGGCGTTTCCCTTTGGTTAGTTAATATTCCTTGAAATTTTAAACCTTATCCTTAATACACCATTATCGAATGAAGATGAGATAATTCTGAAATCCCTTATTTCAGAGGTGTTTGTAATATGAGGCCCGATACAGGGACAGATATCATAATCCCCTACTCTGACAATCCTGATATTTTCACCCGCCTCATCAGGCAGTTTTTCAAGATTTACCAATTTTTCCGCTTCCTCTTTGCTTAAAAATTCTTCCGAAACATCCAGCGACCTCGCGATTGTTTCATTTACACGGCTTTCAATTTCGGCAATCTCTTCTTCGGTAATCTCCCGGTCAAAGTGATAGTCGCATTTCGACTTTTTTTTCTCAATATGAGCGCTGAAAGAGCGGCCTTTGTTGAACATCCTCACCATTGTCTGATTCAGGATATGCTCCGCCGTATGCATATATGGATCGTAATCTTTCATAAAATATCAGTTTCTTCCTGTATAAAAATATAAACGCAATATACACATTTTTTCTGTTTTTGGATTAACGGGGGTTTTGAGAGGATGAAACAGGTTGCTGTTTAGTTAAACATTGATCAGGTATAGTTGTGAAATCTGTCGAATCCGGCGCGGAGCACACCTCAAAAAAATATCCAACCTTCGAATTTATGCCGGGTCTTGAATCAAGAAGACCATTGTAAAGTTATCCGCTCTCTGTCCCTCAAACATTCCGCAAACATCCCGGCGGCAATGCGCAGAAATCATTTATCGCTCTTAAATTTTTCTTAACGCTGAATTTATAAATAATTTTTATAATTTTGTAAATAAATCAGCATGAATTCTAAGGAGATGGAAATGGGATTAAACCAGTGGTTATTTTTTCCAGGATTATTTAAACGAGACATGAAGGTGGCTTTAATTGTAATATTCTTTATATGTATAAGTACATTTGGGCAGGAATATAAAATAACTCTGAACGAAGGGCACAGATGTTATGTCAGCGCTATTGCGTTTTCACCTGATGATGAGTATATAGCAACAGGCGACGCATGCGGTGAAATAAAAATATGGGATATTGAAAACCAGGTATGTGTTCAAAAACTGCTTATACATCCAGGAGCCATTGACGATTTATTATTTCACCCGTCAGGCGACTACCTGGTTTCAACCTCATATGATGGTCTGATAAAAATCTGGGATATAAAAGAGGAAAAATTATTAAATACACATCAGGCTGAGACATCTAACTATAAAATCACACTATCTGAAAATGGTAATTTTATATTTTATTACAGGTATAATAAACAGATAAAACATTATGAGGTTTTTAAAGCGGATTTTCTTTCCGGAAATATCGTTCGAAAATTCGATACCCGGTTTAAACATTTCAGAAATAGTTTGTTAAAAAATGACAGATATATGGCAATCTGGGATAACACCTATAAAAATCGTAAACTGCTGCTTTTTGATGTTCAGGTTGACAAAATTTTAGTGGAGAAAGAGGGGATATGGGAAAAGTTCTTCGCAACCGAATTATTCCTGCATCCGGGTGAAGATAAAGTTTATTTATTTGATGCTGAAGATAGTCTTATGGTTCTGGATTATGCGAATGGCGCCTTTACTAAGGTGAATGATTTGAGTCTGGATAAAAGTTATTCTATGGACCTTTCGCCCGATGGCAGTCATTTTGTCATTGGATATAAATCAGGTTCAAAAGCTGAGTTATATACAACAAAAGGCTTGGTTAAGCAAAAAAAATATACACACTCAAGCAGTAACCTGAGAGTAAAATATTCATTTGATTCGGAATATTTCTTTTCCGGTGGTGGATTAAGTTATATGTATTTACATAAAATAGGAGAGGAAAAACCGGTCAAAAAATTTCATCAGCCATATGGCAACGCTGAAGCGCTTTGTTTTAACTCTGCTGATACCCGGCTCGCTATGATATATTCGAGCAAAATCAGAATTTGGGATATCAACAAGGCAGAATCCACAGAAAGTTTTAGTATTAAACATTATCACCCTTCACATATAATCTATACTGATAATGATAAAAATTTAGTGATAGGTGGACTTCACAACAAAGACTCAGCTCCCTTTATCACAAAATATGATCTTGATACAAAAGTCAGTATTTATGATCATAAGTTTGAGGGGAAAAGATTTTTTGATGTCTCAAAAGATGGAACGTATTCACTGATTTCTCCTTCCGATAGCATAGTAGTCATTGTTGATAACAAAACAGGTCGTTTTAAATCCGAAATAGGCCCTCTTGAATATACAATCGCCTGTGGAATCTTTTTCAACGATGGAAGAAGAATTGTAATAAGAGTAAAAGACCAACTACAAATTTGGGATTTTACAGATAAAATAAAGAAGGAAATTCTGGAAACAAAAAATCAGGGGGATAAGATTGCTGTTTCTGAAGATGATAATCATCTGTTATACAGTGAAGGCTATAATTTGATTTATTTTAACTTAATCACCGGGGCAAAGGAACATATTCACAAACATAATAAATGGATAAGATATCTTTCTTTTATAGAAAACTCCTCAACAGCGATATCTATGGCTGAAGATGACGCGATCTATCTCTGGAATCTGAAGACAAAAGAATGTATTAAGAAAAGCCAGTTCGTTCCAACATCCAGTTCTTTAAAGGCCTCGTTGGGGAATAAAAATGATCTGCTGGCCATAAATGATAATTACGGCGCCCCTGTTACAATTTGTTCTATTAGCGGAGAGGAGGATATTCTCGAATTTTATAATCTCTCGGGAGATAACTGGTATTCCATCAGCAAAAACGGCTATTACAACTGTCCCGAAGAACTTAGAAAAAATATATATTTCACCAAAGGGCTTGAATACAAAGATTATACTGAATTTCCGGAGCGATACAATCGTAGGATGTCGCCGGAAGAAATACTGGAGGATATTCACCCGGTTCCCGCTTACCCTCCCCGGCTGGTGATTGAAGATATTTCATTCAAAGAAACTTCGGGGAATAATATTCTCGACGCCGATGAAAGCGCGGTGATCAACCTGAAAATAAAAAATAGCGGGGATGGAACCGCCTACCGGTTGACTCCCCTTGTTAACCTGAGTGATGAAGCGGATAATATTTCTGTTTCGACTCCATCGGCGATTTCTAAATTTGATCCCGGCGAAAAAGCAGATATAAGAATCCCGGTCAGCGCTTCCGGTTCACTTGCCGATTCTAAAGTAAATATGAAAATTGAGATAAGGGAAGTCAACGGTTTTGATCTTTATCCTCCCGCCGAGATCACATTTGAAACAAGAAAATTCAGCCCGCCCGAACTGGTTATAAATGACATGGGAATAAATGACCAGGGTGGCGATAACAAAATCAACCTGTCCGAAATGACGGAAGTGACACTTCAGATTATGAACCGGGGAGAAGGTTTCGCGCAAAATGTAAATGTTGAAATAACAAATGGGAATAACAGTTATTTTGCCGCCTTCTCAGAGAAAATTTTTGAGTTGGGCGCGATGAAACCAATGGAATACCGTAATGTATCTTTTACACTTTATACTAACACCCGCGCCGAAAACTTAAACTTTCATGTAAAAATAAATGAAAGCCGGAATTCATACGGGCTTACAAAAGATTATTCACTCCCTATCAATAACTATATTCCTTCCCTTAACAAACTTGTTGTTGATGCCAAAGAGGAAATACATGATAATACTCCTCCCCCTGCCCTGAATGTTGATGTTGATATCAATATCCCGGAAACATACAGTAAAAACAACCATTGTTACGCCTTGATAATCGGGAACGAAGATTATAAATCAAAACAGCATGGTCTGACTTCCGAACAAAATGTTAAATATGCTATGAATGATGCCCGGGTTTTTGCTGAATATTGCGAAAAGACCCTGGGCATTCCTCAAAAACAGATCAAGCTATACAAAAACGGGACTCTCGCCCAAATAAACCAGGGGCTCGCATGGATTAACAATCTGGCAGAAATTGAGGAGGGCAAGGCTGAGCTCATTTTTTATTATTCCGGTCATGGCCTGCCTGATGAAAAATCAAGAGAACCTTATATCATTCCGGTTGATGTATCCGCTTCAAATATTGATCTTGCGATTCCGCTTTCAGAGGTTTATAAAAAACTTACCGAACATCCAGCGAAAAAAATCACTGTTTTTCTTGACGCCTGTTTCAGCGGCGGGGCCAGGGATAAAGGACTGCTTTTAGCCGCCAGGCCGGTGAAAGTAAAAGTCCGTGATGCGGCGCTCAAAAATAATATGGTGGTTTTTTCCTCCAGCAGCGGCGATGAAACATCTTCGGCCTGGGAAGAAAAAGAACATGGTTATTTTACCTACTTCCTGCTAAAGAAACTTCAACAGGAAAAGGGAAATGTCACTTTAGGTGAGCTCGGCGATTATATAATTCAAAGTGTCAGGAAAGAATCAGGACTGGCAGGCAAAATCCAGACACCAAAAGTGATCGTAAGCCCGAAAATTAAATCAGAATGGGAGGAATGGGAATTGCGCTAATTGCCGGTAGATCAAAATTCTACTTTATCCAGTTTTCAATTAACAGGTTTTCAAAACGCTGAAAATGTTTTGTATTGCCGGTAATTAGTTTTGAGCATTTTGTTGAAGCGGCAGACGCGATCAAAATATCCGCGTCGGGAAGTAAAATGTTATTTTCTTTTAAGTATGATTTATATTCCCCGAATTTTTTCATTATCTCTACATCGGTGTTAATAATACTTAATGAGAGCATGAACTGCTCAACGCGGGAAATATTTCTTATTCGAAACCCCGATCTCTCAGCGCCATAATATAATTCGCCAACTGTCATATAGCTGATCGCTATCTGCTCATCGCAGCTTAGTCTTTTATTGATAACATTTTCATTGCCCAGTAATATCTCAACACAAACATCAGTATCAGGCAATATCATAAGCTTACTTCCCGGCCAAAAGTCCTGCTGCCGTAAATGTCATTAATTATTTCGTCAGTTGTTCTCTCATCTTCCCATTCTCTCGCGATACCGCGCCATAATTCGACCTGCGTATTTTTATCAATGAACCGGGAGGAATTATTAAGCTGTTTTGTTTCGGAATCTACTCCTTTTTCAAGAATAAGCAGAATCTCATTATTTATGCTTCTTTTTTCAACTTTTGAAAGAATTCTTATTTTTTTTATTATTTCCTCGGGAATATTTCTGAGCGTTAAATTCATATATTACCTCAAAACTATTATAGTTCTTATATAGTTACAAAATTGTTATATTCTAAGAACTATTCAAGACTATCCTTTGATTTATGCAACAATAAATTCGCAGTTATTACCTGCCTGAAAAATCAGCTTCAGGGCATCAACCAAATGCTGACCAGGAATTCCTCCTCTTTTCCCCACAGCTATTTATTTTTAATTATTAATTATTCATTATTAATTGAAGTTTGACTCCAATTTACCCAAATACAAATACTTCCCCGTTCGTAGTCCCAACAATCAGTTTTGAGCCATCGGGGGTGAAGGCGAGGGAGAGGGGAGCAAAACCTTTAACATCAGGCGAAATAATCCGGAGACATTCACCCGATTTCCTATGCCATAACCTGACGGTTTTATCAAGAAATCCTGTAGATGCGATAACCGTTTCATCCGGCGAAAGGGCGACAGAATATATAGAGTTTTCATGGCCCGTTAATGTCGCTAAACATTTTCCATTTTCCAGATCCCAGGTTTTTACTGTTTCATCTTCAGACCCCGAGACCCCGAATTTGCCATCCCGGGAAATTACAACAGAGTTTACAGTATCAGAATGTCCATCCGGCATTTTTATACTCCTACCCGCTTTGATATCCCACAACCGGATTGTATAGTCACCGGAACCGGAAAGGGCCAGATCACCCGACTTATTAAGCGAAACAGAGTTAACACTCTCAAAATGTCCGGTGAGGGTCGACAAATTTGTACCAATTTTGTCGTCCCATAACCGCAAATTCGGATCCGCGCCCGCGCCGGCGGTAATAACTCCTTCACCGCCTGGCATTACAGCTATTGAATTAACAAAATGTTCACTCGCTTTCCTTTGACGAACCAGTTCATAATTCCCGGCGTCCCATAACGCGATTGTATCATCATCCGAACCTGACAGAATATATTTGCCATCGGGAGTAAAAACAACAGTATTCACCTGGTCGGTATGCCCTTCCAGCGTGGCAGCACACTCCCCGGTTTTAATATCCCATATTTTCACAGTATCATCATCCGCGGCCGACGCGGCTAATTTACCGCACGGACTGACAACAACATCAAGTATCCAGCCATAATGACCTGTAAATATTTTTTCAGGGCTGAGTAATAATTTTTCCATAAATCTTTTAGATAACTCGCATAATTTTTGTAATTCCATTATCGCAGAAACATTTAATGCCCTAAAGGGCAATAAGGTCTATGCGGCACAGTGTAAAATCAGCTACTAAGCTCAAAAAATCAAAAATAAGGTTTTTGGGACTTTTTTTTGTGAGATTTAGTGTTTTTGTGATTTTGCGGCCTTTTTTTGCGGGGATATTACTCTTGAAATAATCTTTTCATTTCAGTTGTTCATTGTTCATTATTAATTATTAATTATTAATTATTAATTGTATTTTTATCATTCTGCGTAGAATTCAACCAATAAAAAAACCGGATCAATAAGCAGTCCCCACAACTTAGTGACCCGGCCAGGGAAGAGAGGAATCTCTAAAATAACGTCTCGACCCAAATATATAAATATTTACCCGGCATTGACTGAATAATTAGATCAGGCCCCTTTATTTACCGTTAAAAAATAAATATTCTACGATGAATAGATGTTCAAAAAATCACATCCTAAGCCAGGCGCCAAAGGCGAAAGCGGGCGCCGCAAAAATATTTTTTCCCGCTGTTCCTGTATCGGCAGATATATAGAGGGACCATTTTTTATTGAGGTTATAAACAATCTGTGGACCGTAGGCGATATATTGCACATTGCTGCTTCCCAGTCCGGCGTATCCTCCTGTAACATTTTTTTCACCATTATTAAGTGACCGGAGGGTGGATAACCTTAAAATAATGGTGAATTTATCAGATGCTTTATAACCATATTCAGCGGCGGCAAAAAATTCATCCGAAAATCCTTCTGTGCGGTTATTGAATCCCGCGCTTAAATTGGCCCACATATTCGCCGGATAAAATGACCATCCCGCCGAAAGGCCGATATACTGGTTAAATTCTCCATCCCCGGTGACAAGTCCCCCGGCAGGTTCTGAATCCCCCGTCGGAATGCCGAGTTTTATAACACCGCTGAGGAAAAACGGGCCCGATTTAAGCAGTTTTAACCTCGCGCCAATATTTATATCGCCAAAACCCGATTTATCCTCCTCTCCGGCAACCGGGACTTCCGACTTAACAAAGTGAAGCGCCGAAAACCCCAGAGTTGCCGTTAACCAGTCTGTCACTCCATATTCACCATAGAGGTTAAAAGAGTGGCGGCTTAAACTGGGAATTTCAATTTTATCGCCATCACTATTATATAATTTTGAAGCTGAAAAGAAGCGGTATTCGGCCTGGTAAAACCCGTTTCCTTTCTTTTTGGTCCACGCGCCCGCCTGCAGAACGGACAATGATAACAGAAATGATATCAGAAACTTTTTCATTTTGTTCCTTTCGGTTTTATTAAAACAGTACTACTGTTTCCATTTAATCGTACAACCGATGGTAAAAGTTTCCGGAACCGAAATTTCTTTTCCCTCAAGCAGCTCATCGATAGCATTCCGGAGATATTGAGTCTTTACCTGTTCGGGATGCTGCCAGTTGTCATCGATCTTGCCATGGAAAACAAGTTTTCTTTCCCGGTTGAACAAAAATATCTCGGGAGTATGTGTTGCTCCGAATTCTGTCGCCGCTTCCTGTTTTTCATCTCTCAGATAGGGGAAATTAAATTTCTTTTCCTTCGCTCTCAATTTCATATTAGAAAAAGAATCATCAGGATAATTTTTATCATCATTTGAATTAATAGCCACAATACGCAGTTTATCCCTGTACTGATTCTGAATATTCATAATTCTCTCCTCATAAGCCTGAACGTAAGGGCAATGGTTGCAACTGAAGACCACCAGCAGCGCGTCATATCTGCCGAATGACTCTTCCGAATAAAATTTGTCATCTGTTCCCGGCAGGTAAAACCCGGGGCATCCCGATCCGATAGAAAGTTTTTCTGTAGCCATGTTTAATTCTCCTTTTATTTGTATTTTAAAGCATTATTTATAAATTATATTCAGATCAAGATGAAAAATTTACTGTATGCTTTTTGCCTGACATTAATTATTACAGGTGCTATTTTGTCACAACCAGAACAACTTGGCCGGTTATGGAAAAGTTATTCAAAATACCATTCGGAATCGGTATCGACACAACGTTTTTCTGTTGAAAAAATCCTAAGTGTTGTCAGGTCCTTATCCGGGAATGAGCTGTATGAAGTTGAGAAAGCCGGCAGCTCCATTGAAGGTTCCGATATTTACCTGGTACATGCTGGAAAAGGGAAAACAAATGTATTGCTCTGGTCTCAGATGCATGGAGATGAACCCACTGCAACCATGGCTCTTCTTGACCTTTTCAATTTTCTGGCTGATGATGATGAATATAATGATTTGCGCGGACAACTGCTAAACAATTTATCATTATATTTTATTCCCCTCCTGAATCCCGACGGCGCCCAAAAATTCCAGAGAAGAAACGCCATTGATATTGATCTGAACCGGGACGCGCTCAGGCTGCAAAGCCCCGAGGCTAAAATATTAAAGTCAGTCAGAGACAGCCTCGACGCTCCATTCGGATTTAATCTTCATGATCAGAGCAGCCGGTATACCTCGGGCAACACCTGGAAAAGCGCTTCACTTTCATTCCTCGCCCCCGCCTTTAACAGGGAACTCGATATGAATATCGTACGTGAAAGAGGCATGCAGGTAATCGCCGGTATGGATCATATCCTTAAGGAAATCATTCCCGGGCATACAGGCCGTTATGATGATGAATTTGAACCAAGAGCCTTCGGTGATAATTTTGTAAAATGGGGCACAAGTTCTATTCTGATTGAATCGGGCGGCTGGAAAGATGACACCGAGAAACAGTTTATACGAAAACTCAATTTTATTTCACTGGTCGGCGGGTTGTCACTTATTGCTTCGGAAGAATATAAAAATTACCAGGTAACCGATTACCTTTCAATCCCCGAAAATGAAGAATATCTCTTCGATCTTTTATTAAGAAATGTTACGAAAATTTATAAAGGCAACAAATATATTATCGATCTCGGAATCAACCGCCGTGAAAAGAACTGCGAAGATTACAGCCGCGGTTATTATGAAAGTGAAGTAAGTGATTTAGGGGACCTTTCAACATATTACGGATATGAAGAACTCGACTGCGCCGGTCTGGTTATGGAACCGGCAAAAATATTTGAAGGCCCGCCTGAAAAATTCGCCGCTTCACCTGACGAATTTTATAAAAATGGATACGCGACTGTTTTGGTGAAGCAGGTAAAGGAGAAAGAAAATTTCACCCTTTATCCTTTTAACATCACCGGTAATAAGGAATTTTCTCATAATCCGGCATATAAATCGGACGCGAACTTTATTTTGAAACAAAATGACCAAATACGCTTTATAATCATTAACGGATATCTTGTCGATGTTTCCGGCGGAAGGGGAAAAGTCGGGAACGGAATGATATTTAAATAAAAAGAAAGTTCCCCAAAAATGTAAAACAGCTTACTTTTTATAACAAAGTGGTATCTTTTTTTTTTTATTTATATATTGTTTTACACGAAAAGATTATCTTTGAAATAAAAATCAGAGCCATTCTGGCAGAAATGAAGAATCGGACACATGGTCGCTGAATTAAATATAAAATCGGATGAAGAATTAAAGCAGCTCTATAAGGAATTTGAAGAAGAAGCAATTCCTCATATGGACGCGCTATACAATTTTGCCTTAAAAATGACCGGAGATCAGGATGTGGCTGAAGACCTGGTCCAGGACACCTACCTAAAAGCATTCCGTTTTTTTGATAAATTTGAAAAGGGAACCAATTGTAAAGCATGGCTGTTCAGGATTCTTAAGAATTCATATATAAATGATTATCGTAAAAGTGTAAAAGAACCTGAAAAGGTCGATTACGATGACATCCAGAACTTTTACGAAAATATTAAAGCAACTGAGGTAAAAACCACCCACGTCGCTCAGGATGATTTTAATTCACTGCTCGATGATGAAGTAACACGGTCGATATCTCAATTGCCCGAAGATTTCAGAACTGTGATAATCCTCAGCGATATTGAAGGTTTTTCCTATGAGGAAATCGCGGAATTTATCGACTGTCCTATCGGCACAGTCAGATCACGTTTGCACCGCGCCCGTAAAATGTTATACACGCAGCTTTACGGTTACGCGAAAGATAAAGGTTATGTAGAGAAAAAATAAGAAAACAACTGATACTTTAAATGAAGAATCCCCTTACCGACGAAATTACATCACTGGCAGATAACCGCCTGGACGAAAACCGGAAAAAAAAGCTTGAATATCTTATTAAGAATAACAGAGATATGGAATTCGACCTTGAAGCGGAAAAAACTATCAAAAATTTGCTCGGCCGGAAATCAATTCGGGCAAAAGCTCCTGCTCATCTGAGAGCAGAGATTATTTCAAAAATCAAACCTGCGAAAAAAAGATCGAAATTCGCGGAATTCAGGGATTTTCTATCATCCCTTATTGAGCCTAAACCGGTTTTTGCCGCGGCTTTCGCTATACTGATTTTGCTGTTGTTTAGTTTTTCACGGGATTCTTTTTCTCCTGAGGAAATGATCCGTAAGCAGTCGGGTGAAAACAACCTGGTTTCAAAAGCGCTTACTAATTTCAGCGGATTCCGGGATGGCCGGATTAAAGTGGAAAGTTCGACCGATAATCCCGAGATTATCCGGGAATATTTTGAAAAGAATAATCTTGGATTCACCGCCGAAATTCCACAATGCAAATGCTGGAAACTTGAAGGAGCTTTTGTCTCAAGCATCGGCAATATGAAGCTCGCTAATAATATTTACCGAAGTGAAAATGGTAATATTATCTGTCTTTCACAGGCAGGCAAAGAACTGGTTTCAAAATATGGCTGCCTGACATCCGATTTTCTGGAATGCCTTGAATCGGAGGAATGCGTTAAAATTGAAGATGGCAATTGCTGTATGGCCGTTTTCCGCTTTAAAGGTAATATCTACACGATGATTTCCAGTGACAAACTCAGTGAAGTTGAAAAAACATTTATGAAAAACTTTATTTCCTGAGATAATATGTTTCAGTTTAAAAATATTATAGTGCCGACCGATTTCAGCGAATTATCCTATACGGCCTTTCCTTTCGCCAGGGATATCGCCGATAAATACCAGGCTAATCTGCATGTTATTCATGTGCTTGATGATAATCCGAATACCGCCGGATTTAAATATGAAAATATTTCCAAAGAAGAACTTCTGAAAAAACTTACGGTGGAATCTGAGAATAAACTCGCGGAATCACTGGCATATTTTGGAGATGATATTTATTCCCCTGTGATTACCATGCTTAAATATGGTGAAGATTATAAGGAAATTATCAAATATTCGCAGGAGATAAACAGCGAACTGATTGTAATAGCCACACATGGCCGCTCCGGTCTTGTGGAATCTGTTCTTGGCAGCGTCGCTCAAAAGGTGATAAGACACGCTAAATGCCCTGTACTTGTAACCACTCCCGAGGGGATTTTAAAATCATCCTGATCCATGATGGCAAAAAAGCTCACCCATGATGAAATAACGGAAAACAGAAGCACTCTCGAAACCCTCGACAAGGTTAAGAAGGCTCCCGTTTATGTCATTCTCGATAATATCCGAAGCAGCTATAATGTAGGGTCTATTTTCCGTACATCCGACGGCGCCCAGGTATCAAAACTTTATCTCAGCGGTTACACTCCCACTCCCGAAAATAAAGAAGTGCTGAAAACCGCGCTCGGTTCAACCGAATCGGTACCCTGGCAGCATACAAATGACCCTGTGAATCTCGTAAGGCAATTGAAAAAAAAAGGGATAAAAATCTGCGCCCTCGAACTTACCGACTCAAGCATTCCGCATTATTCACTCACTCCTGATGATATGCCTTTATGCCTGATAGCCGGCAATGAAATTACCGGGGTTTCACAGGAGCTAATTGATGAATGTGATTTTACCATTGAAATTCCGCAATATGGCATAAAACAATCGCTGAATGTGGCGGTGGCCTATGGCATCGCGGTTTTCGAATTGCGTAAAATATATGACCAGGCTGAGTAATCAGCCTGCTCTCAGCAAAAGCAACTGCCCTCACGGTTACTCTGCCTAATAATTATCCCATCCAGAATCCCTTCCTGTGTGTAACTCCCAGCGTGCTTCTGCATTTCGGACAGAAATAAATATACCGCCTGCCGAAGGTTCCTCTTAATTCTCTAAACCATACCTCATGAAGCTCTTCTTTGCATTGCGGGCACTGAGGGGTAATTTCCGGTTTTTCTTTCGTCTCTATCATTTTTCTCACCATTTTTTGTGTTCAATAATTATAAACCATAACACCATACTTTATTCAATCCTATAAGAAAAATATTTTTCCCCGGTGATGTTAATAAGAGAAAAAAATTGTGCTTTATTTTTAAATATGAGCATGTTATCTTAAGGCCAAAATCTATCGGGGACCATATTTCGAAAGTTGAATTTTCACTAGCACCAGGTATTGCTATTTTTACGTTATCAAATTGAGAATTAACAGATATGAACAGAATAAAAGCGAGCTTACTTATCATTATTTTGTTTGCGGGTTCCCATTCGGCTCAAAATATTGAAGCTGGAGTAATCAGCGACAAAACCATCTTTATGGAAAGAGAGCCAATTTATACTATCTTTTACCTGACGAATAATGGTTCTGATCCCGTGGAAATATTTCCATTTGATTATCACGGAGCAAAAACAATCAAAATTACCGTTACAGATCAAAACAAAACAAAACTCAGACTAACATGTCCACTTCTTCACGGTGATGGCATGTGGAATAGCCATATATTTAATCCTGGTGACACTATTGTATCCTGGCTTGAGATTGGAGGTCATTTTGGACAGGAAAAGGGATTCCGGGTTTACTCACCAGGTTATTCAACTGAATACCTTTTACCCGGAAAATATAGTTGCGAGATCAGTTATACTGTAAGCCTTGAAAACAGCATAGTTTCTAAACCATTCGAATTCGAAGTTATTCAATCAGATGAGGATGGCAAAAAAATACTGGAATTACTCAAACCAGCCGCTCAGGATTACTGGAATAGAAATTATTCAGATCAATTTAATAAGCTTAACGGTGTAATACGAAAATATCCGGATCATCCATATTCACTGCTGGCCTGCACCCAGATATTCCTCGATCTTCCAGGGGACATTATTCAAAATGAAGAGGCAAAAGAGTTACTAAAGCGTTGTACCGAAACATTTACGAATCAGATTGCAATAAACCAAATCCTTTCTGCTGCACAAAAATATATTTATGATAAAGAATTCCTGGAAAATCAAAGAAAAAGTCTGATGAATAACAATGACATGTGGTTGAAATTTTATAAATTATTACAAAAATAATTGTGTTGGTGAGAACATGAAAAATATTAAAATTGTCACATTGTTATACCTGCTTAATATGGGTAAATAATTGAAAGTAAAACTAATAGTCACTCTTCTTTTATTCTTCTTATGTTCATGTTCAGAACATTTTGAATCAGATTATTTTAATAAAGAAGAAATAATCCAAGATGATGCAATTTTAAGGGGATGGATTCCATCTTGTATTCCACAAAGTGCTAAAAATATTCACGAATGGCATGATTTAGACACAAATCTTGGATATGGAAGTTTTGAATTTAATATTATTGATATTGATAGTTTAAAGATACATTTGGAGAGAATTGATTCAAACCAGTATAAAATGAAATCTTTTATTGATAATAGGTCTGATTGGGACAATGAATTAACTGATTATCCAAAATTTGAAGATTTTAATAGAGCTGGGTTTGATTTATATAAGTATGAGTATTTTTACTTAGCGATTAACTCGAAACTTGGCCAGGCTTATTTTTGGCATAAATATAGATAAACGCAGGTATAACAACAGCATTCAACGGACGCGAAACGCGCTCCGGGTTTTCTAAGTTTTTCAGTCCGGCGCAGTTAAAAGTATCGTAAAAAAGTACTGGCCGCTTGTTCGCGCAGCTAATGCTCGGACGGTATGCGGTTTAACGTTATTCGCGCAAAGCTCGTTTAATAATAATCCTGCTACAAAAGGTGAAATGGAGATAAAGGGATCTACCAGTAAGTGGCAAAATTTACAAATAAAAATCATCTTTCAGTAATTCAGAACTCCTGATCCTGGTTATAAAAAACAATAACTTACATGGAATAATTCGCAAAATAAAAACAAAGAAAATTTGATACGGAAACAACTTGGGCAGATATCTCTTTATCTTATCGAATAATGTTTTGAGCCAATACATCAACATTGTATTATTTCCAAAAATGATATAATTTGAACGCCTTTTTGTGCATCTCCTACAGAGATGTTTTTCATGTTGTCTATCATATTCTACCCCAGGGGGACTATCGCAATAATGGGAACCTCAACAAGGTTCTTTTTTATCTCATTTGCCTTGTAGAGGCAATAATTATTGTAGAGAATTATTCAAAAAACAAGACAAAATCCTTGTAGAGGATTCACAAACCACCCCGGATAATCAAATACCTTAAGACAGCCCTGATAAACCCAGATTAATAGAATTTTAAATTTTTTACACATTATTTATGGTTAAATAAGGGCTTTGTCACGTAATAGACGGATAACAACTTTTTAGAGTATTTTCCAAAATTTCCGCGATTTCATTTTGCGAGAGGTAAGGAGTTCTGAATCAATATCCCTATCATCCTTATTCACTGCTGGCCTGCACCCGGGTTATTAACGGCCGGCCGTTTAAATTTTTATCAACAGAAGAGATGGAAAACCTGCTCACACATTGTATTAATGTTTTTCCTGATCAATTAACTTCTCTTCAACTTCTTTTGTCTTCAAAAAAAAAGATGACTGATAAAAAGTGTGGAATTCGAAAACTCAATAAAATCTGATCTTTGTCGATATCGCAATAATTAAATTTCCATCATCCCTCACCGCACGGATTAAAATAATCGGGATATTTTTTAATCAGCGCGCTGCCGATAGTTTCGGCCACCTCGCCAAAATCAAGGAGGCGGGTATTGATGACTATATGATATAAAAGAGGATCATCGATATCCTTATGAAAATATTTTTTTATGAAGGATTTTCTTGAAGAGTCCTCCTTTTTAATAAACTCCTTCTCTTTTTTCACATCATAACCATATAGTTCTTCAGCCCGCTTCAACCTGTCATCCGCGGGAGCTACAAGCCGGATATGAAAAGCGTTTTTAAATTCCCCGGTAATAATATTCGCGCCGCGGCCCACAATAATAACATTCCCCATTCTCGCGAGTTTCATTATTGTTTTCGCGGTTTTGTTCATCAGCTCCATTTTAGAAGGATGCAATCCGAGCAGTTCGCTGAACATGGAATCTGCTTTCGCGAAATATTCTTCACTCAGGTATTTATCAAGATGTTCAGGCAGGCCATGCTCCTCAATCACACGGTTTATCAGGTTCTTATCGAAAAAAGTCCAGGGGATATAACCCTCCTTCGCTCTCTTCTGGAGAAAATCCAGAAGGCGCTCACAAATTGTTTCAGCCCCGATACCTGTCTGCCGGGAAATGGTAATAAAGGGACCTCCGGTTTTTAATTTGGACATGTCGCTATGGGATTCGATATATCGGCGGGCTTTCTCATATGCTCCGGGAACTCTCATCTTATACCTCCATAATTTAATTGATGAAGGTCTCTGAAAAGTAACGGAATATTCGACCTGAAACAAGTTAGCTCAGATATAATTAAAAATCAAGTATCCCGGAAAATTGATAGTTAAATAAAAGTTTGCCATTTCGCGTAGAATTTAACTCCTAACGAAATAATCATAAACTGTCAAGCCAGAAGAAAAAGTGGTGAGTGAAGAGTGAAGAGATAAGAACCAGCAATTTTTCTTTAAGATAACTTCAATATCCCCCAAAAGTCCCGTCAGGGACGATAGATAATAGCCCCGCAATTCATTGTGGGGTAATAGGCCAGGGAGAGAATCAATAGTCCCGCCAGGGATTCTCCGCGGCGAACAGGCAGACAGAATTACCCGGTAAATTGATAGTTAAATAAAATTTTGCCATTTTGCGTAGAATTTAACTCCTTACGGAGTGAACGACTCCGAATGAAGTCGAATATTAACAATCCGGAGAAAATATTATTTGTCGAACCTATTCTGCTATAGGTTTTTATATTCGACCCCTTCAGGGTCGTGACGTCATGTTTTTCTATTTACCCCGGACAACTCACTTCCTTCGCGGTCCGGGGCTATTGATATTGAATCCCATTCGGGATTCTTTTTCAGGAAATAAGGTCACTTTTTCAAAGGGTATTCCCTGGCTACAAAGGAGCGCCAATTCAGGAAAGCATCCAATTTCAAATTTTGCAGCAACAACTATAATTATCACTTCGAAAAAACTCTTCAATATTGAAAGATCTTAATCCCCTCCCCTTAAGATTTTAAGGGGAGTACGGGAGGGGTTTGATCTACCCTGAGTCGGAACTAACCTGGAAAGAAACCTATTAATTTCATCCCCGAAATAACAGATGTTTTCATGCAATTATAATCTTGCTTCTTTGAAAGCTAAAAACAAAGAATAAGTTTCCTTTTCTTTGCGTCTTCGCGTGAGATAAATCCGATTTTGATGACGACTTCGATTTGGATTTCGACGGGAATTATTTTCATGTTTATCCTTTTAATCCCCGTAATCCTGTTCTGAGCTTTTGCTTTGTTTATCAACGTAAAATAATGTCCCGGTTGAATAAGGTTTTATCATATTCCTTTCATTCCTAATTCCTCATTTTTAATTCATAATTCATTTAACAGCCGTCACCCAACCCGCTCATCATACTCTTACTCATACTCTGATTTTTTAACACCGATACCGAAAAATAATCATGGAATCCTTAAATTCTTTAATCATGGGTCGGACATATTTTCCAACGATAATCTGCGAAATCCGCGTAATCAGAATAATCAGCGGTCCTCCTTTTAATTATTAATTGTTCATTATTAATTGTTAATTGTATTCTTGTTTTTTTACTCCGAGTTTAACTGCTTACAGAGCGCTAAGATTTTTTTGAACCTTTCTTCATTTAGTACGTCACAATACTACAGGAAAAGTATACTGTGAAAGACTGATGAAAAACACACTTATATATACAGCCATAATATTATCATCCCTGCTGTTATTCAGCGGATGTGATTTAACTGAGGAAAAGGCCCCCCGGATTCCTATTGAGGATTTTTTCCGCAACCCCGAAAGAACCGATTACAAATTAAGCCCCTGCGGATATTACATCGCCTGGCTAAAACCCTGGAAAAACCGGCTGAATATATATGTCGGCAATTATAAACTAAGGGATTCCGTAAGAGTTTCCGATTCTGAAGAGAGGGATATTTTTAAATATTTCTGGGTGAATGAATCAAGATTACTTTATCTTATTGATTCGGAAGGAACGGGCAATTTTTCAGCATGGGTTGTGAATGCCGATGGTTCGGATAAAAAGAGAATCGCGGAAAAGGCTGAAAGCATAGAAATTCTTGATCTCCTCGAAAATGATGAAAAAAATATATTGATACTCTGTTTCGGTAAGAATTCCTCTGTTCCCGATGTTTATAAAGTAAATGTTAATAACGGAAATTTAACCCTGGTTGAGAAAAACAATGGTTCCGTTACAGATTACCTTACCGATAATGATGGCAATCTGCGGCTCGCGATAGCACGCAAAGGATTAACAAGCACAATTCTCTTTAGAGAAAATGAAAACGAAGAATTTTACCCGGTTCTGAAATCAGATTCTTTTTCTGAAGTAAGACCCCTCTTTTTTTCATTCGACAACCGGTACATATATATATCCACAAATCTTGGCAGAGATAAACAGGCAATAATAAAATATGATCCCATCAAGCAGGAGGAAAAAGAGGTTGTATTTAAACATCCGGAAGTGGATGTCTATCATCTTTTAAGGTCCAAAGCAAGAAAAAAAATTCTCGGGGCCGCTTTTATCTCCTGGAAATATGAAATAGAATTTTTTGATGACTCCGCCAAAAATATCTTTAAACAAATATCAGCGCGGCTGCCCGGCAATGAAATTGTTAATGTTTCAGTGGATAATAAAGAAACAAGAATGATATTCCGGACATACAGCGACAGATCACTCGGGGCATATTATTTTTATGATGTGGAAAGAAAAAAGCTGAAAAAACTCGCGGATGTGAGTCCCTGGCTTAATTCTGATGATCTCGCCGAAATGAAGCCGATACGGTTCCTCGCCCGTGACGGAGAGACAATCTTCGGTTATCTGACACTGCCCGAAGGGAAAAAACCGCGTAACCTCCCTGTGGTTGTGGTTCCTCACGGCGGCCCTTCTCTTCGTGATTCCTGGGGTTTTCGAAGTGATGTTCAATTCCTCGCTAACCGTGGTTATGCCGTTTTGAATGTTAACTTCAGAGGAAGCGCCGGGTATGGCAAAGAATTTCAAAAGGCGGGATTCAGGGAATGGAGCGGCACAATAATAAATGATATCGCGGACGGAGTCAACTGGCTTATCAGACAGGAAATTGCCGACCCCGAAAAAATAGCCATTTACGGATATTCATTCGGCGGTTATGCCACTATCGAAAGTATGATTCAATACCCCGATCTTTATTGCTGCGGCGCGGCTCATTCGGCGATAACAAATCTCTTTTCATTTTATAAAACTATTCCCGCTTCGTGGGAACCATACAGGGAAATGTTATACCGAATGATAGGCAACCCTGAATCTGATTCCCTGCTGATAGTTAAGCAGTCTCCTGTATTTAACCTCGAAAAAATCAAACGCCCCCTTTTTATCGCGCAGGGAGCCAATGACCACACAGCCCCCAGAATAGATACCGACCGTTTTGTTATTAAACTAAAAAAAAGGGGCATTGATGTGGAATATATGATAAAGGAAAATGAAGGACACGGTTTCAGCAATGAAGAAAACCGGATTGAGTTTTTTGAAACACTCGAAAAGTTCCTCGCCCGTAATCTGGATGGCCGATTAAAATAATTATCTTGAAATATTTAAACATTACAGCTATATTAATGAAATTATTTTATTTGACAGTTAATACCCGGGAGTATATTAAAAATAGCTGTGATTCAGAATCTAACTGTATTTTTCCATTCCTGCGCCATTCCGGCAGACACCGGACTATCGGGACCTGAATCTGTCCGAACCGGGGAACATATCGCCGGTAATGCCGCAATTATTCCAGCCGGACAGAATCAATTTAACTCTCTCCCTATTTTTGCTTTCAGTCTGTATCGAAATTTGTTCACAGACTCTTTCGCACACCACATAACAATAATAAACTAAAATTGGCCTGATGAAAAACCATATCCTGCTATTAATTATCATTTCAGTCTCATTTTTCGGTTGTAACAAAGAAATTAAAAAACTGACACCCGAAGAGCAAAACGCTGAGGTTATCCGCGAATACCCCATCATTAATCTTCCGCTGGAAGGTGAAGTTGCCGACAGAAAGTCTGAATTATCGGGACTCGCCTGGCATGGCGATAAACTTGTGCTGCTGCCCCAGTATCCTCAAAAATTCGATTCCTCATCAGACGGAGCATTATTCTGCATTGACAAGATGAAACTTAATCAATTTATTTCAGGTCGCGGGGAAGAAAAACTTACCCCGGAAAAAATTTTTCTCAAAGCTCCCGATCTGGAAGAATATACCGGAATCGGCTCGGGTTTCGAAGCTGTCGCTTTTCATGAGAACAAGGTTGTTTTCGCCCTTGAGATGTTAAAAGCGGATAAAACTTCAGGACTTCTTGTCGCGGGAATCGTTAATAAAGATACAATAACCATCGATTTCAATAAATCTGTTGAAATTGAATCACAAACAGAAATTCACAACTTTTCTGATGAAGCGATTTTTATTTTCCAGGATAAAATTTTCACCATATATGAAGCCAATGGTAAAAATATAAATCCCGATCCAATTGTTAATGTGTTTGATTTTAACCTCGATATGCTCGGCGCTTTCGAATTTGATAATATTGAATACCGGATCACAGACGCCTCTGCCGCCGGGGATAACGGAAAGGTATGGGCAATAAATTATTTCTACCCCGGGGACGCGAAAAACATAGACCCCGCCGAAGATAAATTGGTTATCGATTACGGCATTGGGGAATCACATAAACAAACCGCCGTTGTCGAAAGAATTGTTGAGCTCTCAATTAATGATTTTTCTGTAAATCTGAGCGGCAGACCACCCGTTTATATAAAAATGGAACCTGGCAAGCCGGGAAGAAACTGGGAAGGAATTGCCCTGCTCGATAAAAAGGGTTTTATTCTGGCAACAGATTATTATCCGTCAACAATTCTTGCCTTTATTCCTTATTCATTGGAATAGGCTTTTATCACCACACTAACGCCAATATATTGAGGATAATCCGGGGAGCAAAATTTGTCAAAAAGCCCGCTAAAAACATATTGCCGATAGTCAGGCCGCGATTCTAAATGAATAAGCCGGTGGAGTCAGAATTTCAATATTGTACTAACCGCCCCCACGGGGAATTCCCTGCGTGAACACCCCGTGGCTATTAGGTTTAACCCCCTTCGGGGGATTTTCCTAAGCTTTGCCTGGGGAAAATTTAGGCTCTTATCACCACATTAACGCCAACAAATAGATGATAATCCAGGGAGCAAAATTTGTCAAAAAGCCCGCTAATAACATGTTGCTTATAGTCAAGCCGCGATTCTGAATACATAAATCTCTTTCTGTTCTGACTTTTTCAGGTGAGTTCTATATAAAATTTTCCCTTAAAATATTTTACCCGCTTCAAATTAAATAAGGGACCTTTCCGAAATAAATATCGACTATAAAAATCCCGAAGGGATGACAGGATTATAGAAGATGAATCAATCAACCATATTATGCAATCCTGAAAGGGTGAAATATACACAGGTTAGACGAATTGTAATCAAAAGGAAATATATCATCCCTGCCGGGATTTTTTGAATGATTTATATTCACAATCTATAAACTGGCAAGCCAGAAACAAATACGACCATCCGGTGGCTGAGCGGAGTCGAAGCTACCGCCGCTGGTTTCGATCCGCCGCGGCGGACTTACCTCCGGCTGTGTTCATGAAAAATTTTGCCATTTTGCGTAGAATTTGACTCCTTATGGAATAATCATTACATCACTTCAGGATTGATAAAAAATGGTAAACTCATGATAAGATTTCCTTGACAAGCCATGCTGAAACCTGAGTGAATTCCGGTCAGACTGCTTTGAAAAAGAAACCATGCCGAAAGAAAACCGGCAGGGAAACACTCGTAAACTACGTTGAAATGTTGCTGTTTTTTTAATCTTCACTCTCTACTAACCACTTTTCACTTCCGGCCTGACCAGTTTAGGAACTCTCCTGAAAAATAGCAGGTTAGTTAGTTTGTATGAAGTTATGAAAGGAATAATATATCTCAGGTAATTATACATGATTTCCCATTCAATTTATTTACATTATCTTTCCGCTCTGCTTGACGGAAACAAAGTCGCCTGCCATGAAATCGTTAAAACATTGGTTGAAAGCGGAATAGATGCCAGGGAACTTTATCTCGATCTCATTCAAAAGTCAATGTACCGGATAGGCCAGCTCTGGGAAAAAAGCAAAGCCAGCGTGGCGACCGAACATATAGCTACCAAAATAACCGAAAGTATGCTCGACCTGGTTTACCCCCGCATTCTCGATGTTCAGAAGAATGGTAAAACTTCAATTATTACATGCGTTGACAAAGAATTTCATGAACTTGGCGCGAGAATTATCTCTGATTACCTTGAACTAAAAGGATGGAATTCTTTTTTCCTGGGGGCCAATACTCCACGAACAGATCTTATCGAGTTTATAAATGAAAAGAATCCTGATCTGGTCGGGATATCCAATAATCTCTATATGAATGTGGCAAGATCATATAAACTGATCGCGGAAATCAGGGAGCTGTTCCCCGATTTGAGAATAATTGTCGGCGGACAGGCCCTTAGTTTTGATAATATCATGAAACTTGATGAAGAATCCGGTATAAAATATATAGCATCGTTCGATGACCTCGATAACTACCTGAAAGGTTTTAATTCTATAACCCCCGCCTGAATATTATATGGCCCTCAGATTTGAATCCACCTATCATTTAAGCAGCAATAATTTCCTGCTTTCTCTATATTTTCCCGCTTTTAATACACAAAAATAGACTCCTGTGGAAAGTCCTGCCGCATTCCAACTTACTTCATATTCTCCCACGGGCTTCTCTTCATCAATGAGAGTCTGCACCTTTTTGCCGGACAAATCAAAAATGTTAATCGTCACATTTTCCTGATGGCCTGCCCCGACAGAAAACCTGATCTTTGTTTCCGGATTAAAGGGATTAGGGTAATTCTGCCACAGGTGATAATTCAGCTCTTTATTATCTTCCTCCGTAACGTTTGTCGGGAAAAGTGAACTCAGTACTTTACTCTGCTGCCCCTTGTTTAGTTCTTCATCAATATCGAGTGTAACCGGATTGGCAAAATCATATAAATTTACAACATGAATTTTCCTCTCAGCCTGATCGATCACAAGTGAATAAACCGATGATATCGGTCCGTGAGGACTCGCCTGATTTTCCACATGCACACTATCCAGCAAATCTTTAACAAATCCGGTTGTATAATCCTCTGTATTATCCAGTTCCCTTTTCATAAGATCATAGCGGGGGCAGGGATAAAAACCGTATGGTATTCCGCTTTCGGGATCAGACTGGTAGAAGTTTGTGCAAATCTGGTAGTCCCCTGTTTTGTGTAATATTGTATCCCCCTCAATTATACAGGAATTACCATAAGAATCGGCAAAAAAGGCCTGTCCGTTACTCAACCACGGCTGATAGTTCTGGTTATATAAATTTACCACCTCTTCAATTGTCTCACAGGTGGTCATCGCGTTAAAGATAAATGTGCCGTTATTCGGGGGAAGATGATTATTCAGGGTAATCTCCTTTTCCGGAGCGCCGTAACCATCGTAAATCAATCCTTTTTCATTAATGATCGCCTGAATGCTGCCCGAATGCCCGAAACCTATAATTCCATAGGTCTGACCATTTCCGGGCAATGTTCTGTAAATAGTATTATAATCATAAAAATCCTCGTTGAGTCCGAATATTTTAACCTGCCCGTCCGAAACATATAACCCTGAACAGGCAAAATACTGAATCGTGGAAAAGAAAAATATCAAGATAACTTTTACAGTTTGCCGCATCATTTTCTCCGGTGAACTATTTATAAATAATTATCAGATGGAATAATAAATATTTACCTGATAAAAAAAAGGGCAGAAATGAACCCCGGATTTGGTTTAGCACGGTGTTCATACTGCCTCATATCAGAATTGAAATTCAATCCGCGAATGGTCTCTTCTATTTTAAAAATATCAGTTTCTTAACATCTTTATACTCCCCCGACCGAAGGCTGCAAAAATAAATTCCCGCGGAATATCCGGACGCGTTCCAACTGACTTCATAAATTCCGGGCTCCATATTTTCATTAAGCAGCGTCGCCACTTCCCTGCCTGTGGAATCATATATTATCAGCGAGGTATTCCGCGGCTGATCTGCCTGCCCTCCCTGCGGGACAGACCTTTCGGTCTGTCCCACCGAGAATCTGATTTTTGTAGCCGGATTAAAGGGGTTTGGATAATTTTGATATAAATGATAATCATTCAGGCCTGTTTTTTCATCTTCCACCGAAACAGGGGTGGTAAGATTTTCCCAGATATCGATTTTTTTAGTGTTCCGCCATGTCGAGCTTACCAGGTCTATATCCCCATCGTTATCCAGATCGCCTGAGCATACCCCGCTGATTGATTGCATTGTGCCGGGCAGTACATGTTGAGAAAAGTTTTCTGTTCCAATATTTTCCATCCATTTGAAACGGGAAGACATGGCGTCTGAAATAAGAAAATCGTTATCGCCATCCTTATCTATATCATCCACATGAAAAAAGAGAGCGTAGGCATAAGTAGGGCTGTGTTTTGTAAAGTTGCTGCCATCAATATTTTCCCACCATTTAACCGAGCCGGTCAGCGCGGCGCATCCGAAATCTTTATCGCCGTCACCATCAAAATCTAATGCTCTTACATAATGCGCGAGATTAAGATTAAACAACGTGGAAGTGAAATCCCCGTTCCCGTCATTGATAAATAGCCTTACTCCCTGGTTAAAATGGCTGCTCACAATATCATTTATTCCATCTCCGTTAAAATCAGCGATATCAAGAGAATGACAGAAATCCCCCTGGAAAATAGATTTTTGTGAAACCGAATCTTCTGTGACCGTAAGAATTACTATTTCTCCATTATTCTGCGCGTCGCCGCGGGCGGCCGCTATTTCGGGTATGCCATCCCCATCCAGATCGCCAGCGTAAGCGTCATGAGCGCCGTCATAATTTTCGAGGATCACTCTTTCGGTAAAATCCTGTGCGCCGTCATTCACCCATATACTAATCATTTTTCTGTCATAGTGTGAAGTTACCAGGTCATAGTCTCCGTCATTATCGGTATCATAAGGACGGGCTGTGATACTGCCGAGGCAGGTTTCCGAAATTATATGCTCATCGAAGCGCAGTGAGTCTTTATTTTCCCACCAGGCAAGTTTGTCCGCCGAGGCAATTATGTCAAGATCACCATCCTTATCAAGATCAAAACAGATAATATTCTGCGCTCCGCCTATAGTGTTCGAAAGAAATTTCTGCTGAAACTGAATTTCCGCCGATGCTGTGCCGCACGCGAATAATGATGATATTAAAACAGATACAATCATCCATGTTTTTATTGTCGCTTTATGTTTCATATTTTTCTCCTTGATTTTTGAATACAAAATTATTGTCAGAAAGCTTAACGCGGCAGAGGCTTTCAACTAATGGCATTATTATTCTATCAGCGGCTTCTTAATTGCGTAAAGCTGCTTGAAATGGGGATGATTTCACCTCCTGACAGGTTATCTGACCTTTTGATGAAATTACGCTGGACTTTTCCCTGAGAAAGTTTATTTTTCGGTAAATTATTATGGAATTCACTGTGTCAGAAAAATTTTTCATCATTATTACCCGGTATCTGGTTAAAGGTCCCTTTTCCTTTTTCCTTGTCAACACAGCCGGCTGGATTTTCTACTGGTTTTTCAGCCAGCTTGTTCTTATTTCCGCTTCCGCGGGGGAAAGGGCTACTTATGGAAACCTGATTGGAGTTATCGCCGGGTATATAACATCCTTCTGCCTCCACTATTCATTTAAAAAGTTTATTAAAAAGCCTCTTTCCGAACTGCAGCCCTGGCTGTTGATATTTGCCATTTTGTTTATTCACGCCAACCTGTGGATACTGCTGGATTTTATTATCTTTGGCCTGACTATGTATGATATTCCCAGACTTATCGACTGGTTTAATCTCGCATATTATCTTCAGACACTTATGGGGGTTACTCTTAAACTTTCCGCCTGGAGCCTGGTATATTTTATAGTCCGCATCAGAGAAGACTGGAAGGTGATAAATGAACGAAAAAGGAACGCCGAACTTCACGCGAAAGATCTGGAAATTGAGATATTAAGAGCCCAGTTGAATCCTCATTTTCTTTTTAACTCTCTTAATTCTATTCGCGCGCTGACACTGGTTGATGTAACAAGATCGAGGGAAATGATCTCGGAGCTTTCAGAATTTTTAAGGTATGGCCTTACGAGCAGAAATAAACAGACGATAAGTCTGAAAGAGGAAATCACCGCCGCGAAACATTTTTGTGCCGTGGAAAAAATCAGGTTTCAAAACAAGATGAATGTGATATTTGATGTACAGCCCGAGACGGAACAATTTCCTGTGCCTCCTTTGTTTTTGCACCCCCTTGTTGAAAACGCTATTAAATATGGAATGGAAACGAGCGGCGGGAATCTGATGGTAAAAATAAGCTCATCATTCGAGGGGGAAAACCTGGCGTTAAATATTGTCAACAGCGGGAAATGGATTGATGAGGATGACTGGGAACGAAAAAAAACTGCCGGCGCCGGAACCGGATTAAATAATGTGAGGCTTATTCTCGCGAATCTTTATCCCGGTCAACATTCCTTCGAGATAGTCAAAGAAAATGAAAGCGTGAAGGTTATGATAAAAATAAGTGGAAAGAATAAAATATGACCCATTTGAAAGCAGTTATTGTTGATGATGAAGAACTTGCCCGAAAAGAATTCAGGGAGCTGCTTCGTGAATTCAGTTTTATAAATGTTGCCGGGGAGGCTGAGGATGCCGATTCCGCGAAAATATTGATAAACGAGATTGAGCCGGATGTCATCTTTCTCGATATCCAGATGCCGGGTAAAACCGGTTTCGACCTGGTGAGTGAAATAGACACAAAGGCTAAAATAATATTTGTCACTGCTTTTGACGAATTCGCGCTGAGAGCTTTTGAGGTAAACGCTCTCGATTATCTTATGAAACCTGTTTATCCGGCGAGACTGAGGGAAACAATCGAAAGGCTTATTTCGAACGAACCCGCTGAACATCACCACGAACCAAGACTGGAGCCGGATGATTATATATTTTTCAGGATGAAAGACAGATCAAAGTTTATCAGACTCGATACGATAATCTGTATTAATTCCTCAAGAGAATATACCGAGATCATTACCACCGGCGGTATAAAGGGTCTGATCTATAAACCCATGCTCGAATGGGAAAAACGGCTGCCCGAAAAAATATTCCTGCGCATCCACAGAAGTACAATAATCAACCTTAAATTTGTTGAGCACCTTAAACCCTCCCTGAATAATACATACAAAGTTTACATGAAAGGATTATCCGAACCTCTTGTTTTAAGCAGAAGATATGCCGCGAAATTAAAAAACCTGTTTTTCTGACAGATTAATTTCGGATTTTGCACGGTTATAACATTACCAATTAAAATCACCTGTGAAATAGCCTGATTCTTAGACCGGCAGAGCCAGTAGTGAAGATTATCTTAATTGATAATCCCACAAATTTGTCATTAGAAATTGTGTCCTGATAACGGTCATTAGGATAAAGTGTTGTAAGAGAAAGTTAAAATAATAGCAAAAGCTTCCAACCTCACCCCAACCCCTCTCCTTATGAAGGAGAGGGGCTCTAACCTCTTGTAGATTAAGCAGTTATGCGCATTTCTACTATGTAAATGATTCCAAAATCAGGTCGTATATTTGCTCTTCACTGTTTTAATGACAAATCTGGGATAATGGATAATTGACAATTGCTAATTAAAGATGACTTTGGCTATTATATTGTTTAAAATTAAGAACCCCTGATACCTGGTAAGAAAAGCAACTACTTATTGATTTGCAGACTGTTATAAGTATATTTGCTATACTCCCGCTGATAAATATGGTGTACCTGACGGCAAACCGAATATTGTGCTTTTCTCTTTTTTACCTATATGCTATCCCTAACGGGACAAAAATATTTGTTTAGATTATATTGCCCCGTCAGGGGCAAAATATTGGTAGAAAAAAACGAGGAAATCGACCAAGTGTGTCGTCAGGTACAACATATAACACACTCTGACTTATAATCAGCGCTTTAGGCAAGGGGATTAAATCGCAAAAAAATTGTTGAATTGTCTTGATGAATGAAATCACGATAAAATAGTTCGATGGAAGTCAGGAATAGTAGATTGATATAGCCTTTCTGAATTAAAATCCTTATTGTTTTTGTTAAATAAATTGTTTACAATCGATCTTATGTAATTACATCACTATCTTATCACCCTAAAGGAATAAAAATGGATAAGGTTTTATTAGATAAGGTAATGCGGCTTTCTCCCAGAGAAAGAACCATTTTCGCTGAATTAATTCTTGAAAGCATCGACTCGGAAGAAGAGGAAATCAAACAAACATGGATTAATGAAGTTAAAGCCAGGATGGAAGCAGTCAGAGAAGGACGTTCAAAATTATTAAACTTTGATACCTTATTTAATGAAGATTAATATACATGAATTGGCTTTGAAGGAATTTTATGAGGCCGTCGAGTGGTATGAATATCTATTGACCGGATTAGGAGATCGATTTAAAGTCACAGTTCTGAAACAGGTAAATAAGATCAGAGAAAATCCTCAATGGTTTCTTAAAGAAACCGATCAGATTTATAAAGCCTATATTCCAAAATTTCCTTACAAAATTTTATTTTCCATTGAAGATAGTCAAATTATTATTTGGGCGATAAGTCATATACACAGAAAACCATCTTACTGGCAGAAACGATTAAACTGATTAGAGCGGAGTAAATATTTTGAAAAATGTTTTCTTTTTACTGATACTAACTTTAGTATCATTTATACAACTATCTTCTCAAACCATTAAAGAATTGCCGGAACAATCCGACACCGTCACCATCATTGGTGTGGGAGATATTATGATGGGAACCAACTACCCTTCTGAAAGTTATCTTCCGCCGAATGACGGGAAAGATATATTTGATCCGGTGAAAGAAATTCTGAGGGACGCCGATCTTACTTTCGGCAATCTCGAAGGTGTTTTGCTCAGCGGGAAAGGCAAGGTAAAAAAGTGCAACGATCCCAGGTATTGTTACGCGTTTAAGAGTCCCGATCATTACGCGGCTTATCTGAAAGAAGCCGGTTTTGATGTAGTGAGCATAGCGAATAACCATGCCCGCGATTTTGGCAAACCGGGCACGGAAAATACAAGAAAACTGCTGACTGAGCAGGAAATTCATTTCGCGGGACTGCTTCAGGACCCTTATAAAATTTTCACCCATAATGGTATTAAATATGGCTTCTGCGCTTTCGCCCCGAATAACGGCACCGTGAGTATCAATGATTATAAAAATGCACGTGAGATCGTCAGCCATCTTGATTCACTCTGCAATATTGTAATTGTTTCTTTTCACGGGGGAGGGGAAGGATTAAAGTTCAGACATCTTTCGAAAAAACGTGAATATTACCTTAATGAAAACAGGGGCAATCCTTATGAATTCTCCCGTGTGGTTATCGACGCGGGAGCCGATATTGTTTTCGGTCACGGCCCCCATGTTACCCGCGCCATAGATCTTTACAAAGATCGCTTCATTTCCTACAGCATGGGCAATTTCTGCACCTACGGGCGCTTTAACCTGAGAGGACCAAAAGGTCACGCGCCGATACTAAAGGTAAGTGTAAATAGAAATGGTGAATTCCTTTTTGCCGAAATAATCTCGACAAAACAAACCGGCGAAGGAGGCCCCCGCCCCGATAAAAAAAACAGCGTCCTGAAAGAAATTATTGAGCTTACAAAAAAAGATATCCCCGAAAGTGAACTGGAAATATTTGATAATGGCCTGGTAAAGAAAAAGAATTAACTAATCACAGGAAAATGTTTTATTTTTTGCCATTTTATTAGTTTATTTTTATAATTAGCATATATAGATTGGACTGGTAATGACTACAACTGAAATACTAAATGAAATAAGCAGACTGCCAATCACTAAGCGAATTCTTATTGTTGAAAAGACTATGAGGGAGATTCGAAAGGCGGAAGAAAAACAATCTATGCTTCTGGCCGCTGAAGAACTATATTCAGAATACAAAACGAATAAAGAGTTAACAGCTTTCAATTCCATAGAATTTGATGATTTTTATGAAGCGAAGTGAAATCTGGTAAATAAGCCTTGACCCGACCATCGGAGCTGAAATAAAAAAATGCAGACCGGCAATTATTGTAAATGATGACGCCCTGGGGAAATTACCCCTGAGAGTTGTTGTGCCATTAACCGATTGGAAAGGTAAGTTCGATATGGCGCCATAGATGGTTAAGATTAAGCCGGATGATAAAAATCATTTGACCAAAGTATCCTCCGCTGATTGTTTTCAGATTCGTTCAATTTCTTCTGAGAGATTTATTAAAAAAATTGGAGTAGGAGCTGAGGAGATTATGGAAAAAATTGAACTCGCGTTAACAAAAGTACTGTCAATCGATTGTTAAATCAGCAATAGAGCCTAAATTTTCCCCAGGCAGAGCCTGTGGAAAACACCCTATCGGGGAAAACTATTTATTCAATAAGAAGTTAAACTCTACGCAAATTGGTAAGAAATTTATCAACAAGTAGAAAGTTTTATTACCAGGTATAAGTTTCGTAGTCACTCGAGGTGTGTCCTCCCCCGTCAATGAAGAAAGGCGCTTCATTGCCACCCCCTCCGAAGGGGGATATTTGTCAGCCAATCCAAATATTTGAGATATCCCCCTTCGGAGGGGGTGGATTCAAAGTGTTTTTCTTTGAAGACGGGGGAGGACTATCCTTGAGCTAACCGATAACTTTTCTTTTTCTGACTCCATCAGCTTATGGATTTAGAATCGCGGCTTGATTATCGGCAACATGTTATTAGCGGGCTTTTTGACAAATTTTGCTCCCTGGATTATCCTCAACATGTTGGCGTTAGTGTGGTGATAAGAGCCTATATCTTTTCGCAATTTATCCGGAAATGACTAATATAAAACATTGGACTATTCATTCTCAATGGCAGCGCTCTGATAAGAAACTGAATTAAAAGAATCGTTAATAATCTTTAATTCTTTTTCCCCTTCTTTTCTTCGCGTCTCCGCGTCTTTGCGTGAGATTTATCCTCCCAAAAATTTAATTTCTTCTTAATTGAGAAAATCGGGCAAAGAATCTGCGGAATCGATAAATTTAAATTTGAATTTTGTGTTTACTTTCCATAAATAACTCCCGGTATTGCTTGATATTTATAAAAAATGCCCATAATATAGAAACTTGATAAAAATTGGAATTGTACAAGAATAAAATAAGAATAAACTTTCGGGGGAGACTTGAAGAATCTGAGTCTTAGATTAGCAATATTTGCGATAATCCTTGTTATCGCGGGTTGTTCGGCTTATAAGGAACTTGAACCTGAGCCGGAACTATCACCTGCCGAGCGGGGATATATTGAATTGAAAAACGATGATGATCTTTTTGAAATGGATCAGGGTAAAAAATATTTCATAAGGTTTCCAAAACCTTTAATGAATAACTTCTACCTGGTGCTTTCAATCGACCAGAAAAATCAGCTCGATTATTATTTCAGCGACCGCTTTGATGATGGTGAAGGAGAAATTCAAAAGATCAAAGATGAAGCGCCCGCCGGTGAGAATATCAGTGTTTTTGCTATCGGCAGCCAGCCTGAATCATATTACTGGATTGTTGAAAATGTCAGCGGCGATATCAAACTGAAAATGGATTACAGGTACGTTCCCATGTGGAGATACCGTTTTGAAAATCGCTACGCGAGTTATCAGAAGATACTGAAAGATAATATCGTCAGCCGCTCGAAATACAATGCTATCGATGTGAATTATAACCTCTCTTCCATCAATTTTATAAGGGAAATTGAGATAGTAAAATCATCTATCTCAAATATCCGTTCGATGCAGAATGAGCTGATTGATCTCGAAACCATTTTCCCCCCAAATATAGCCACAAGCCGCGATACCGCCTATCAGAATTATACTGAACTTCGCGGAAGAGTTGATGATGAACTCAGCTTTCAGGAAAATTATCTTGAGGTTCTGAATACTTTCTACCAGGAAAATGTGTCATTCGGAAATATCGGCAAATTTCTTGGCGATACCGATGATTTTATAAATTTCCTTTCTAAGGCCGATCGTTTTCCGGCAAGAATTTTAAGCAAAGCCAAAGCTCTTTTCGCCGGTCGCCTGGCAGACGCTTATAATTATTATTTCGATATCCTCCGGTCAAAAAATGATACGGAACCTATCGAAACCGATCCTCCGATCAGCAAAGTCTACCAGCTTTACAGCATGTCGCAGGGAACTGTTCCGGCTGAGTTTGAGTCAATCACAAATTATGTGATGTCCTTTAACGGCGAAGTTGAGGCGCTTAATGAAGTTGACAGACTTATGACCGATATAGAAGCTGAATTTGCCCGTGAGGGTAGCTGGCCTTCAAATTCATTTTATCCTTCGGCGCTTGAAAAACTTAACCGCATTGTGCCGCAGATACCTGAATCGCGCGCCGGCAGCATCTATGAATTCCGCAACCTGCGCTGCTCGGCTCTTCTCGACCGCAAAATCGCCAATGTAAGAAACAACATCCGCTTTCTGCAGAACGGATACAGGGAAGCGAGATTCCTGGTGCCTGAAATAAACAACTATAAAGCTGCCAGAGAATATAAACAGATCATCAAATTGCTGAATCAGAATAAAAGTCTCGGATTTCTGGTCAAGCAGTATCCCGATCTGGACAACCTCTCACTTAACAGGCAGAAAAACGTAATTGATGACTTTATTAAAACACGCCGCTGGTCAAACGCCGAAATTAACCTGAGAAGATTAAATGATGATGAGGAGTTCGTCAGCCTTTATGCCATCCGGAATAAAAAAGCGGAAATAGTGAGAAACTTTGAAGATCAGATTCACAGGGCTGTTCGTGATGAATCACGCGCCCGTGTCGACGCTTTTACGGCAAAACATGAAAACACCTATCTTAATGTGGAAGCTCTTTATAAAGACTCGGTCTTTACACCTGTTTACAGGCTCAATTTCTCCTCAAAAGGTTATGCCGATCTTGAGAAAAAAAGGAATGAGATAAGCAATTACCTGAACAAAATGAAACATCACGATTTCCCCGAAAAAGCGATTCAGTCACTCTGGAAAGGTTTTGTGCGCGATTTTGGTAAAAACGGAGTTGACCGCGCGCGGGCGATTGTGGTTCACGGAAGTTATTACAAGGGGAAATCAAAAAGTATTAAACAGATCGTAGATCAATGTGATCCGAATACACCAAAATGGATAACAAAAACAAGAGAATACCGCAGCTTCTACGTAATGCCTACAACCACCAATAAAGATGGTTCGAATGAATATGTGTTCAAACTGATGCTGAAAATACCGACAGAAGCGAGATTCCCGGTTTATGATATCAATATCAAGCTGCCGGAAGAAATTGCCGAAAACGCCGCTGAAGCTAAATGGTATGATATTATGACAATAAACAACAAGGAGATTAAAAATGAAGGGAGAATAAAAATAACAGCTCCCACTCCGGCCAATGACTATGAATTTCAGGTATCTCCTGTCCAGATGGATAAAGACCGTGTTAATGTGCTTGAGGTGAAATTCACCTTCCCGGCTTATAAGGTTTTCCAGATAAGCACAATGGCCCAGCCACCTTTAATCAAAAAAAATTAGCAGGTTAGAATAATGAATAAAAATCAGATAATATTTACGGCAGCGGGTGTTGTTCTGGCAGGGGTTGTAGCGCTCTTTTTCCTGTTGGGACCTGACCTTGAAGATAAAATAGTATTTCCTTATATCTCTCATCAAAAACCGATGGTCGATCCGCATCTCCCCTCCGCGGTTCCTATCGCCGATAAACTTGATGAAGTTCAGTTTGACGGACTCTTTAACATTTCGGCCAACCCAAGCGGAATAATTTATGAAGATGGTCTTGGAACCTTTGTAAATATCGACCGAAACAATATTGTAACGGTAAAACTGAACGCCACTAAAAAGTGGAGTGAAAGTTACGACATAAAAAAAGATGGCGATGATGTTAAGATCACCGAAGGTTCACCGAAATATTTTACCGCCGATGACCTCCGGTTTACACTTAACAGAATCCAGAATCTCGGCTCACTTTCCCCCGATTATATTCTTGTTTCGCAGGCTTTAAAGTCGATCAACTTCGACGGCCCCGACGCGGGAGGAAATATTAAATTCAGCTTCAAGGATGACAGGATCTGGACTGAACCGGATATCAAGGAAGTTCTTTCATTCAAAATTCTTCCGAAAGATTCCGACCTCAACGCCCTGACATATAATACCGGAACCTCGGCATTCCTGACTATCCCCACTGAAACAGGCGTGCCCGATTATATGAGACGCCCCAGTGGTGAGGCATATATAAGCAATGTTCTTCTGGCGCCCTTTATTGATAACAGCACTTTTACCACCGAACTCAAGAATAATAATATAAATGTTCTTCTTGAAACACCTTTTGGAAGCCTTTCACCCGTGCTTGATGACCCGGATGACTTTTTCCCCAAATCTAATACAAGCACAACTTTCTTTGCCCTGCTCTTTAATACCGAAAAACTGAACAGGAAACAGAGAAGCGAATTGAGAAAACTTATCGACAATAAAAAAATCCTGGAGCGTTTCTTTAAAACAGGAACTGAACAGCAGAGAAACATTGTCGATTTCAGAGGCAGCAGGAATAATTATGCCGATTACCTGAATAACAGCCTTTTCCCCTCCTCCACCTATTATGTTTCCGAGAAAGTTGTGATTCCTTCAATCGACAGAAGTCCCGTTGATATGAGCGCCCTCAGGGATACAGTAAAAATCGGGGCATGTCTCAATTACGGATACCGTGAGGAGCTTTCGGAGCTGATAGAAATCCTTAACGATAAAGAGCTTTTTAAAGGAAAAATAAAGGCGGTGGCAATTGATAATGATGATGTTAAAAAAGGCAATTATGACGCGATAATTGTTGCCATAGGCGGATACCGAAGCAATTTCCTTTTCGACCTTTATGAACTCTTTATGAGAGAACCCGATTTAAATATACATAAAATCAACCTGCTTACTTTCAGCAATGACAAGGGAGCGAAAACTGTCAGTCCCGCTACCTGGCGCCCGCAGAGAAACTTTTTCAGACTCGACGCTTCCCGCGCGGGAGAAGATTATGAAGATCTGACCACCCTTCTTGATTATGTATATGGATTTATGTCAACCCGCCACCTCGGTGACAAACAGGTTTATGCCGAAAGAATTGATATGCTGGAAAACAAACTGGCCCTCGGACGATGGTTATTCTCACTTCCTTCACTGGCTTATTTCAGCACCCAGTTTGACAGCACAACCGTTAATCTTTACGGCGTCGCTTCACAGCTTTCAACAATTGAACAGTGGAAAGAACGAAATAAATAGATTTTTTTACAGCCGGGGATTAGCTCCCCGGCGCTTTTTTTTTGATCGGAATATATGCTGAAAAATATCATCCCCCTTCTTTTTTATTTGTTACCAATTTTATTATTCGGGCAGGATTATTATATCATTGAAAATCCACGCGGCCTGAAGATACTGAATAAATACCAGCAGGAAATTTCTTCTGAAGCCCTGAGGTCATTGCCCGATTTCGCGCCGTTCAGAATCATCACTGAAAACGACACACTCAGCGACGGCTTCCGCACTTATAAACTTGCCGAATATGACGGCGCCGACTATTATCTCCTTACAAATGATAAAGGGGACTTTATCGCCGAAGGGGATCCCGGTTTTACGAAAAGGATTGAAGGCGCTGAAAAAATGGATTTTGAGGCGGTTATTCTCCTTGACGATAAAGTCAATTCTTTCAGTCCCGACGGCAAAAGAAATGAAAGACTAAAAAAGGATACCAGGCTTCGGATATTCTTTAAAACAGGCAGCCGTTATTATGCTCAAAACCTGAAAGACCAGAGTTTCTGCTTTGTGATTCCGGGAATTAAAAGGGAAAACCCGGACTGGCAGAAAGCGGGCGCCGAAACAGCGAATGTTGAAATTTCAGATCATGTGGTCAGCAGAATAAAGGAGAGGATTGACCAGGTTAATCTCGCGTGGTTTAAACTTTACGGTCTCTTTTCTGAAAAAACGGGAAATAAAAAGGAAGCCCCCTACTGGGAAATGGAAGCGGGTAAAGATTCTGTTGTCTGCTTACTGCTCAACAGGGGTGAAAAGGATTCGGTGACCGATATCGTAAATCTTATCTATAATGAATTCAGCGTTATTGCCATGGGGGAAGGACTGAACATCTCCCGCGGTGAAAATGAAATCAGAATATATATCAACCGTGAAAACAGCAAAGACAAAGGATAATAAATAAACTGGCTGAATCAGAAACAAAAGGTAATTGAGTAACTCGAAGAAAGTCCTCCCCCGGCAATAAAGAAAAATCCGCCGCGACGATGGATCCAAAGTGTCTTTCTTTGGAGACGGGGGAGGATTTACTTAAAGTCACTCGATAACTTTGTTTATTCTGACTCTGCCAAATTATCGATATAACTATTAACAAATGAATAAAACCCGGGAACATATCACCGCTATAATCCTTACAGGATTCTTTTTCCTACTCTTTATTATATTCTTTAAACCGGAATCAGCGGTTGAAAAAATAGAGGGAATGAAGGAAATAAAAGAATTTGTTCATCCCGATATAATTAATTTTGGCGATCCGGTTGAAAAAGAGGTTTTCCGGCAGAGTGTTATGGCATTTTATCCCGCCAGTCCAGGTAAAGCTGATTCCCTTCTGCAGGCGGTTGAGGAATACCGCACAGCCATATTCACCAATGATGAATTTAAAACAGGCGGTCAGCCCAGGGGGCTCAGCTTCATGGTTTTTTGGGATATCACCGGGATGTATATAAAATTTATTATTATATTTCTGATTGTTATGGCGCTTACCTATTACGGAGCCAAAACTATAGGGACTCTCCGTTTTATCAGGGATAAACAAAACAGGAAGTCATATATCCGGCTCCTGATAAATTATATTTCCACAGCCGATTACAAAAAGGAAAAACTGGATTACCTTTATACGATACTCTCATTCCTCGGTAAGGCATTTCTGAAAGGAATCTTTTACATGATCCTTTTCGCTCCCGCTTATGTAATCGCCTATTCTTTCAAGACCAGGATTGAGACTGATTCCCTCTTTTTTATGATTATACTCGGGGTAATTTCCAACGGACTGCTGATAAATTACGCCAACAAGTTTTATACATTTCTGGTAAGTGAAAGTAAGAAAGGATATGTAAATACCGCGGTTGTAAAAAACCTGAACAGCGGGTGGGATAAAGAGGCAGGCATAAGCTACAGGAAAATATTCGCTCTTATCAAAGATTTTGACGGCCATATTTTCCAGCATATTTATCTTAACGCGAGTCACCAGTATTTACAGACTATCAAAGAGCAGGCCTCATTCCTCATTACGGGACTCGTAATTATCGAGATGGCCCTTAATATACAGGGGCACCTTTGTTATGAACTGATGCAGACCATTCTTTACGGATTTTATGATATTACCGCAGTAATTATATTTTTATTATTCCTCCTCCTTAAATTAACCGAAATAATTGTTGACAGACACTATGAAACTGAAAGCGCCAGACTGGAAAACCGTATATAAGCAGATAAAAGCTTATGCCGGCCGGCTATGGCGGCATGAGGATGAGCTATGGGCCTGGATATGGGGAAGCGGATTATTCCTGCTATGGATATGGAATATCATTTTCCTGAACGCTCCCGCCTTCAGCCGCCTTACAGACGCTTTCTTCAACACTTTTATTGTGGGAATACTTGTTATAGTTTTTACCCTTCTGATGGGCTGGGGTTCGGGGGTCGCTCTCCACTTTCTTTCCCGAATGGAAAATGGCAGGTATTATTTCGCCTTTTCTTTTTTAATAAATCTTATCCGCTCCGTGCCCCAGATTGTGGGTATTTTAGCCGGGTATGTAATTCTTACAGGTATGGTCAGCGGGGGAATTATCGGCTGGACCGGAATGCAGATGATTCTGATGGCCCTTATAATCAGCATTTTTGTTTTTCCCGAACTTACCGACCTAATAAGGGAAAGAATAAATTATTACATGCGCAAAGATTTTTATAACGCCATGTTATGCTGCGGAATGGATGAAAGAAGAATAATCAATTACGAGATACTCTGGAAAAACAGCCTGCCTTACCTTTTCCAGAAGGTGATCTCGATATTCGGCATTTCGATTTTCCTACAGTGCAGTATTGATTTTATCATAAGTGTCGGGCTTTCCACACAGGTGAGTCTTACCGGATTTCCGAAAACACTCGGCAACATGCTCGCCCGGATGGACAGCAAACAGGATATACTCGCTATCGGCAATCTTTTCACCGATCCCTTTTATTTTTCCGATATCGTTACAGTCCACCTCCAGGGAGTCAGCATAGCAATTATCATTGTATTCACCCTCTTTTCCATATATAAAATTTCCAACGGTTTATTAAAACGAAAAAAATTGTTCTGATCTGTGAGTCTGCTAAAGTTTAATATAAAAATAAACGCCGAAGAAAGGGCGTTGGTAAATGTAACCGATTTTGAGATCGGAGAGGGGAAAATAAATTTCCTCTTCGGCGAATCGGGAATTGGCAAATCTATAATTTCGAAAGCTCTTTTCGGTCTGCTCGATCCCGATGATCTCGATATCAGGATAAACAAAAGCGGCTACCCCAAATACCTTAAAAGCGCCTACCTCGAAGAAATAAGAAACAGCGGTTTTTTTGTGTTCCAGGAGCCTTCTTCCCATCTTAACCCGATGCTCACGGTGCGCAGGCAGCTCAACGAGGGAAGTCTGAAATTTAACCTGAAGGAAACCGAAATCCTTAACAGACTCTGGGACCGCCCCGGTTATGAAAAACTTGAGAATATTCTTTCGGTTTATCCCCGCCCCTACCGCCCCAGCGGAGGTGAAAAACAGAGAATTCTCGCCGCGATGGCCCTTAAAAAGATCGATCTTTTTATCGCCGAGGCCGGCGCGAAAAAACATAACCTCTTCGTTTTTGACGAACCAACCGGCAACCTCGATAACTATTTCCGTGATGTATTCCTCGACTTCCTTATAGAAAAATACCGTAAACGTAATTTTACCATCCTCTTTATCACTCATGATTATTCCATTATCAGCCGCCTTTTCCTTAAACATAAGGACCTTGAGAAAAACCTCATTTTCAGGGAGCTGAGGCATGAAAAGGGAAAACAGATACAGAGGGAATTTTACCCTTCCGAATATCTTGAATGGGTGAATAGTGAAATTAAACCGGCGCCCGGCAAAAAAGGAAAGAAGGATACACTGCTTAGTTTTAACGGAGCGCTCGATATATTTAATATGAAGCTGCGGCTTTATCACGACTGGCGGCGGGAAAAACCGGCGCGGTTAAATCTTAAACCGGGTGAGCTGGTTTATCTTAAAGCCCCCAGCGGTGCGGGAAAAACCACTATGGTAAAATGCCTCGCGGGTCTGCTCAAACCTGACAAAATGGAATTTAACTTAAAAGGTGAAAAGTTCGATCAGAACAGCGCGATGAAAAAGTGGAAAGAAAATGTATGGGGCAAATCATTAACCATGGTTTTCCAGCATGCCGACGAAGCGCTCAATCTAAACTCTAATGTTCGGGACACATTCAGGGGACTGCCGGTAAAAGAGGAACCGGATGATAACAAACTGAAAAAATATCTCGCGAACTTCTTCGAATTTGAGATCACCGATGATTTCCTTAACCGCAAAATAAAATATCTCAGCGGCGGCCAGAAACAGAAAATAAATCTCATCCGCGGGTTCATGCTCGATACCGATATCCTCATCCTCGACGAACCGGTCAACGGTATGGACTTCATCAGCATAAAACAGGTGCTCAAAATCCTCAAACAAAAACTGCAGGAAAACAAAGCCATTATCCTCATATCCCACAGCGAAGAAATCTTCGAAAGATTCACCAACGAAGGAAGTGTTTTTTATTTGATGGAAGAAGGTTAAAAATTACGAATGTCGAATTACGAATTACGAATTTTAGAATTGACAAAATCATTGACAATTGCTCTGAAATTAGTGTGGTGATATCATACTTTTAATCCCCTAATCAGTGTCCCCTGTGTCCCCCGCGCCTTCTTTGCGCCCCTTGTGGTTAAAGTAAAGACTGGTTTGGTTCCGCGGATAGTTTGTTCATTATATAAAGAGAAGGAATCATTATTTTTTTCTTTCAATTCTTAATCCTCTTTCAATCATAAAATCATTCAAATCAATACACTCTACACCATTCTTTTTTGCCACAGCAGGCATCCTGTTAAATTTGGTTTTATTTTCGTTGGAAATAAGAACACATTTATGAACCTTACAAAAACCAACCAGGTACGGGTCCGCTTCTTCTTTGCCAATAGCTTGTTTTCCGGCATTTAAGAAACCTGTGTCATATTCTTCATTTATGATAGGAATTGCCGCGTTAATACTCGCCGCGTCGGTAGCTGTAACTAAATATTTTCTCCAAGTTTTTACCCATTTTTTCAGGAAATCTTCTTTCCCTTCATAATCATTTATTTCCTGTTCGACAAAATCAATAGTTTTGAAACAGCCCAGCCTGATTAAATCTTCTATCTCATCCCAAATGCCGGTAAACACAGGAATTTCTTTCTTATAAAAGAGGTCCAGGGTAATTAGCGCGTTTGTATCAATAACATAAATCCGTTGATCGGCGCTAAACAAGTCCATATTAAATACTCAGCAATTCTCTTGTTTTAGAAATGTAAGCAAAACGAAGACCAAGAAAATCAGAAAGATCTTTCAACCCGATTTTATTGTGATCATATGCCTGGAAAGCTAACCTAACATAAGTCCTTCCCCGCTCATGAAAAGATTCCTTGTGTATTTCCCTTCCCTTTTTATTCTTTCCAAAATTTGGCTTATTCCACGCCTTATGTTTTTCTTCGTAATACTGTTTTGTTGTTAACCCATTTTCAAGGAGTCTTCGTAAAATGGAGAGGGGGCCGACATGAAAATAATTTGCCAACTGAACTAAATCTTTCTTTTTCCATTCCTTTTGATTTTGTTCCGTGTATTCAACAACGAGCGGCATAGCAAGAAATTCTTTTTCCGGAACCAAAACTTCAGCGGAAAAAGCATTGCACCATTTCTCAATTTGTTTATCTGTTCCGGAAGAAAGATCACAGAGCCCCCCTTCGTTCAGAAGAATATGTCCAAGTTCATGAAACAATGTAAAAGTTTTGGAGTGAGACTCTTCGCCACCTCTTTTAATGCCGATAACAGGGACGATGTCATCGGTTATTGAAAAGCCTCTTAAACCATCCTGGGTCAAACTCAATTGAAATATGGCAATGCCAAGAGATTCGACTCTTTCAATGTAACCCTCCAAAGCAAGGTTTATATCTTTAACTTCTCTAAGTTCATCCAGTTTAAGAAGTTGTCTGATTCTTAAGGCGACATTCTGTGGATTTTCATTCAATAAAGCATTAAGGCCGAATTTTGGGAATGGAGAATTCATTTCCCGTCTGAGTTCCATGAATGATTTTGCCAAAGCACGGGCTTTTCTTACAGCCATAATAGTTTTTTCATCAAAATGTCCGATATTTTCAGAATTTATTGTTCTTCTGTCTTTTGGAAGTGGTTTTTCATCTGGCGCTTTTTTTAGTAGCAGGGTCGCGATTGTTCTATTGTATGCTTTGGCAAGTAATTTTAATTCTTCAAGTGTTGGTGATTTTTCCCCTTTTTCCAATTGAACTATTCTTCTGACATTTAATTTTGATTTTTCACTTGCCTTGTTTCTGGAAACAGCAAGAGATTCTCTCGCCCAAATCAACACTTCCGGATTAATATTTATGGTTTCTACAGTCATACCCAAATCAACTATTTTTCATATTTTAATATTATAAGTAAATAAGCTTTTCCATACTCATGATGCGAAATTACAATTTAATTCTTTTTAAAATTTTCAGCAATACCTTTTTAGACCATCTTTTATATTTTTTCCTTCTTCATTTAAACACAACGCTACATTCAAAAACTTATGAATAACTTCAATAAAGTCAGATCATGAAAAATATTCGCCGGCTCAGATACAATTTATTCACCATTAGTCGCGCGCTTTCCGTCAGGGAATCCCTTGTTTATTCTTTCCCAGGTTTCAATTTCCTGAGGATCACCTGAATAATACAGTGAATCATATATATCCTTTAATCACGGTTCAGAAAGTGGAGGGTAGGGGAAAATAAAAATATCAAAACATTATAAATATATCTTTAGGGCAGATTCAAATTCAAAAGTATTCGCGATCCGAATTTGGATTATTGGCGCAATCTTCAATCAACCTATTCTTCATTCAACCATTTATCCATTGTTTCATCGGAGTATTTTTTATCATCCCGGATATGGTCAGCCGCTTTGGTTGCCTTTCGGGCAAAGTGCCTGTTGAGCACAATCTTGAGCTCTTCCAGTTCATCCCGCGAGAGGTCCATGGAATATAATTTTAATAATTCCTCCTGAACATTACTTAACGGCTGAGAATACATAATATTTCCTTTCAAATCACTAAATAATTTCGCATTTAATGTAATAACAAAATCGGAAGAATTCAATATGAGAATTTTTGTTTCATGTTGCCACGTATAGCAGTCGCAATAATTCTCTATCCATTATTTTTTGTAGTACCATTCCTGAAATTATATATGCCCTTCCTTTCAATTACGGCGAATTCGCCACAATTGGTTCAAAAAACCGGCTCACCTTTATAATCCCCATAATCCGGTTTTCCCTGTGCCCCCCGCGCCTTTTTTGCAACCCTTGTGGTTAAGAAAAAACTACCGCGGATTTTTCTGATCGTTTCGGGAAAAAGCGCGGAACAGGATAAAGCGGATTAAAAAGATAGACTGGAGATATAGCAGCATAGAAATCCAAATCGAAGTCGTAATCGAAATCGTTTTTTATCTCACGCCAGGACGCGGAGGCGCAAAGAAAAAAGAAACCTTATTCTTTGTTTTTTAACCTTAGCAGCATTGGATTCCCACACCCGCCAAAATTAACCTTATTGCCTTTTTATTTTTCGGTATCGGTATTTAAAAATCAGAGTATGAGTATGAGTATGATGGCCGGGTTGGGTGACGGCGGAGGGGAAGTTCATTTTTTTTGAGGAGGTGGGATTACGAGAACGAGTACGATTCTTTCTTCGGATTCATTTTATATCTGGCTCCGCCATTTTATGATTACGATTAAGATTTTTGAGAGTGGAGATTCTTTTCAAACTTGAGTTTAAAATAATTCCGCGCCTTTAGGCCGGAGACCACCAACGAAGCAACCGCACTCAAATGGCTTTAGCCCAAAGAGCGGCGGACGGGAAAATAACAGTATGCGCAAAATCCAATCCCGTCATTGTCTGAACCTTGATTAAAGGATTTAAGGATTGCATGATTTTTTTCGGTATCGGTATCAAAGAATCAGAGTAAGAGTAGTCCGTAAGGAGTTAAATTCTACGCAAAATGGCAAAATTTCAATTAACAATTAATAATGAACAATTAAAAAGCAATGAGGACCGCGGATATCTCTGATTGCGCGGATTTCGCTGAAAGATGTGGAAGAGATGCCACAAAATCAATAAAACACTAAATCTCACTAAAAAGCTGAGAAAAACCTTATGCTTTATTTTTTCACCTTAGTAGCCAGGGATTCCCCACTAGAAAAATTAACCTTATTGCCTTTTTATTTCCTGTGGGTTTCGCTGATAATCGCAGAAAAAACAGGATTACCAGGATCAGAATGATGGTCAGGAGATTTTAAGACAACATAAGCCGGTGGTTGAGCGGAGTCGAAACCAGCGGCGGTAGCTTCGACTCCGCTCAGCTACCGGACATGTTCAGTTTTTCTGTCTTGCCAGTCTATGATTAAGATTACGATTAAGATTACTCCGTAAGGAGTTAAATTCTACGCAAAATGGAAAAGTTTTTATCTGATTGCCAGTAAAATTTGGCATTAGATTCCGGCCTGCCTGCCTCTGGGTTGTCTTTTTGCAAAGGACGCAAAAAACCGGAATGATAAATAATTGGTAATACCTGGGGAAAGTCAATTCCTAATTCGTAATTCGTAATTCCTCATTGTTTCTGGCTTGCCAGTCTATGATTACGATTATGATTTTTGGGGAAAAAGAGACCCCCGTGTCACCCAAAAAAAGCGCTGTTTTGTCCTATAGTCAGAAACAGAAAATAAGGAAAAATAAAATGAAAAAAATAGCGGCCCTTTTACTCATTCTGGCTTTTACAGAATCACCCGCCCAGGTGGATATAGGATTTCTCGGCGGAGTAAATTTCACGGAAGCGGCATTCGACAACTTTTCAGTTTCGGCATCCGATTACATGCCCACTTTCGGTTTCGGCGCGGTCATCGATTATAAAATACGTAAAAACATGGGCTTCCGTTTCGAGCCGATGTATGTCGTGCGCAGCACAAGCCTTTCAACCAGCCTTTTTGATCTCAGAAACATACGGCTTGAAACGGCGTGGTTTGAAGTGCCGGTCATGTTCAAAATTGAAACCGGCAACAGCTTTCGTCCATTTTTTATGGGAGGGATATCAGCGGCCTTTAATCTCGATTCTGAAATAAAAATAGGTTATTCCGGCTTTGAATACTCACAGGAAACGGAAAAATATACAAATGATGTGGTATGGAATCTCTGCCTCGGAGGAGGACTGATTTACAAAATGGAGGAGGTTTCACTTTTTATCGAAGGACGTTATTCGAAGTCTCTTAACAATATTGCCGAAGCCGGGATAGATGATTTCGACTATGGAGCGGGCGGCTTAATTCCTTTTTCCGGCGCGAGCGCTTCAATAAAAACATCAGGTTTCCAGGTACTTTTCGGATTCATGATACCTTTTGAAGGTTAAGAAAATAATTTTACAAGGAGAATAAAAATGAAAACACAAATTTTTACCGCCGCCCTGGTCATCTTATTATCATTTATATTCACATCATGCGATAATCTGGTCGATGATAATGACGGATGGTCATCCACCCGGCCCAGGGTAACAGGATCGGGGAATTATGAAACATTCGAACTCGACATTAATAATTTCAGCCGTATTTATGCATCCAACACGTTCGATATCACTCTCAGACAGTCTGATACCTATAAAGTCGAAATAACCTGCGATGATAACATTCGTCAGTATCTTGACGCTTATGGTGACAACGATATCGCGGTTTTTAATCTTGATCCCGATTATAACTATAATGATATCCGCCTTGAAGCCGAACTTAGCTGCCCCGATATTACGGAAATTGAGCTTACAGGCGCGTCAAGGATATCACTCGCGGGATTTGAATCGGACCACAATCTAATCATTACACTCACAGGGGCAAGCCAGGCCTCGGGATCAATAATTTCAGGCGAAACATATTTAAGCCTGACCGGGGCCAGCATGCTCGGATTTACCGGTTCGTGTGGTAAATTACATGTGATAAGCACCGGAGCAAGTATGATTAATCTGGAGAATTATCCCTCCAAAGATACCTATATTCAATTTACGGGGGCCTCCCTCGGCACCGTAAATGTTGATGGATATCTTGATGTCAACCTTTCCGGCAGTTCAATCCTCTATTATACCGGCGACCCGGTTATCCGCACAGTGACTGTTACAGGCGCGTCTAAACTTATACGCAAATAAATTTGATCTGAACCTGGTTATGAAAGAGAATATTTTTTTTGTATTATTCACTAAAGAAATACAAGGCATCCTCATGTCGCGAAACCAAATGATAAAATTTCTGATCATCATAATTTTGCTGCTCTTAAGTATCCGGACGATTGCCCAGGATACTTCCTACACCGACTCGAGAGGCAATCCTGTGCCTCCCGAAATGAAAACGGCCGTTGATGTGGAATTTGTTGACGCCGCTATAAAGGAAGCCCTCTTAACCTCGGCGGAAAAAGCAAATATTCACCTGAATTTCAGTGATGAAATTTTGCTTGACAGAAGACCCGTAAGTCTGGTGATGAAAAACCAGCCGGTTATTTTTGTGCTGAAGGAAATAATAGCAGGCACAAATATCGAAATTGTTGTCACTGACGCGGGTAAAATTGTATTGCTTGAATCCAAAAGCAGGAGCGAAATCATCCGAAAAAAAAAGTATACCCTGAGCGGATATGTTACAGATTATGAATCGGGTGAATCGCTGCTCGGCGCTAACCTCTACCTGGAAAAACTGAAAACCGGATGCGCCACCAATGAATATGGTTTCTACTCACTGACTATTCCGGAAGGTTATTACAATCTTCTTGTGAGTTATATAGGTTATTCTTCCGACAGCCGCGACTTCTACCTTTACGCCGATACCCGGCTTGATATTAAAATGAGGATGAAAGATATAGTATCTGATACGGTAGTTGTCACATCTGACAGAGAAGATTTTTACGCTATGAGCAATGAACTTAGCGCGCTGAAGATCAACCCGGGGAAAATGGCGAAGATGCCCTATTTTTTGGGGGAACCTGATCCCCTGCGCACTTTACAGCTTCTGCCCGGCATCGCTTCGGGAAGGGAAGGCGACAGTGGTTTTTATGTGCGCGGGGGTGAAAGCGATCAGAACCTGACCCTTCTCGATGAAGCCCCGATCTATAACGCTTATCATACCGTCGGGCTTTTTTCCGTCTTTAACGGGGACGCCATAAAGGATGTAAAAGTATATAAAGGAATGGCCCCCCCAAAGTTTGGAGGGAGGCTTTCATCCATTCTCGATATCCGGATGAATGAAGGCAACATGAACGATTTCAGCGGAATGGCGGCGATAGGGCTTATTTTTTCGCGCTTTACTGTTCAGGGTCCACTTAAACAGGGTAAAAGTTCTTTTATTATTTCAGGCCGCCGTACTTATATGGATGTTCTGGCAAAACTCGCTTCTTCCGGAGTTAATGACGCCAAGTTTCATTTTTACGATCTTAACATGAAGGTTAATTATATTCTGGATGATAAAAACAGGCTTTTTCTTTCAGGTTATATGGGAAGCGATGGTTTCGGATACAGTGATATTTTTGATATCGACTGGGGCAATACTACAGCTACCCTGAGATGGAATCACCTTTTCAGCAACAAGTTTTTCCTTAACAGTTCACTTATCTACAGCCGTTTCCTTCATACAACCAGCATATTGCCGGAAAATGAAGGTGATGATCTTGTGGAATTGATAAGTAAAGTAAATGACTTTACTCTGAAGGAGGATTTCCAGTACTTTTATAATCCGGAAAACACTTTTAGTTTTGGTGTAAACTATATTTATCACCAGTTTCTGCCGGGCAAATTACACGTTGAAGCAGATAAAGCCTACGATTTTACGATCGGCAAAAGGGAGGGGCACGAATTGGCTTTTTACGCGGGGCATGAACATGATATCACCGATAATGTAAAACTGAATTACGGAATCAGACTGAATATGTTTTCTGTAGCAGGGGAAGCGGACGACTACAGCTCGGATGAACTTGAGGGACAGTTTAATATTGATTTTCACCCAAATGAGGAGGAGACCTATCTTCGTATCGAACCCCGCTTTCAGGCAGAATATCTTCTTGACGATGAAAGCTCCATACGAATAGGTTATGCCCGGCATCATCAGTATATGCATAAGGTTTCAGCCTCTTCATCGGGCGCCCCCTGGGATGTCTGGCAGCCCGCCTCAACAAAAGTTAAACCAATGGAATCGGACCAGTTTTCCGCGGGATATTTCCGCCGGATAGAAAATGATATTTATGAATTCAGCGTAGAAGCGTTTTATAAGGATATGAGAAATCTTATAGAATTTCGCAATGGCGCAAACTTTTTTCTGCGCAATTATTTTGATTCCGAACTTGTTTTCGGCGAGGGAAAATCTTACGGTCTGGAATTTCTGATGAGGAAAAACATAGGTGAAATAACCGGCTGGATATGTTATACTCTCTCAAAATCGGAAAGAAAATTTCCCGACATTAATAATGGCGATCCTTTCCCCGCCCGATATGACCGGCTCCATGACTTCAAGGCGGTTATGATGTGGCAGTTATCAAAAAGCTGGGACCTTTCAGCTAACTGGACTTACTCCTCAGGATCGAATATTACCCTTCCCTATGGCAAATATGTTGTTGATAATACCGAATTGATAGCTTATACCCCGAGAAACGGCTACCGGCTGCCCGATTACCACCGGCTCGACCTCAGTATTTCATATACAACGAGGGGCAACGGCGTCTGGACGTTATCCCTCTATAACGCCTACAGCCGGAAAAATATTTATTCTATTGTTGTCAGGGACAGAAATAACGACACAGATCAGAAGGAAGCGGTGGAGGTTGCCCTTTTCGGAATAATTCCATCTTTAAGTTATACAATGCATTTCTAAAACCGGGTATAATGGTGTTAATATGAATAAAAGATATTTTTACCTTCTCGCGCTTAGTCTTTTTATTTTGACCTCTTGTCACGAGAATGTCATAGATATTGACCTATCTGATTTTGAAGACCGGATTGTAATTGAAGGATTACTCACAAATGAATATCGTTCAGGCATTATAAAAATCAGCCGGGTTACAGATATATATAGTTACAGCTCGAATTATACCGCCGTTTCAGGCGCGGTTGTAAAAATTAAAGATCAGACCGGTTTTGAAGAAATATTGCAGGAAACCAGCGCGGGTGTTTACAGGGCTTATGAAATTCAGGGCGCCCCGGAAATGACTTATTTTCTTACCGTGGAATTTGAAGGGGAAATTTATTACGCTGAGTCGACCATGCCCGAACTTATAGAATTTGATCAGATTGAGGTGGAAAGAGCTGATTCATTCTGGGGAGAATATGGATTAAAATGTTATTACCAGGATACTCCCGGAGTTAAAAATTTCGCGAGAATTCAGATTGTCAGAAACGGATACAGGGAAGAGGGAGCCGAAATTTTATATACCGACAAATATAATGATGGTGAAAGGATTATTTTCGATAGTTTTGAAACCTCATTTCACCTTTTTGATAATGTCACCCTCTATGTCTCGGCCATCGATGAAAACAATTTCAAATACTTTGAAGTATTAAAAAATATCAGAAGTACGAGTGAAGATAATGATCTGGGAGTTCAGCAGCTTCTTGAGTATTCATCCTTTAATCCGAATTCCAATATATCCGGAGGCGCTCTCGGTTATTTCAGCGCCCAGACTATCAGAACATATCATGTAACAATAGAATGATTGTTATCCCTCTTCTCCACACAGTAATTTTTTAATGGAACTAATAATATCACAATTCTGCTACACAATAAAAAAACAAGGTGGAAATTATGAGAAACTATATTGTGATTTTATTAGTACTGTTTACAGGGGTAACCAATATTATGGCTATTGAAGAACCAAAATATAAAGTGCTTAAAGAATATGATGAATTTGAGCTTCGTTCTTACAGCGCTTACCTGATAGCTGAAACTGAAATTGAGGCAAATATGGAGGATGCCGGCAGTGAGGCATTTCAGATTCTCTTTGACTATATATCAGGAAACAACCGCTCAAAGAGTGAAATAAAAATGACTGCGCCGGTTAATGTATCAAACGGTGATGCCGAAGGAGTGAAAATAGATATGACAGCTCCGGTCGCGCAAAGTACCAGAATGAACAGTGAAGGAAAATTTAAAGTAAGTTTTGTTGTGCCCTCGAAGTATAATATTGATACGGTGCCTGAACCTCTCGATCCCCGTGTAACGATAAGGGAAATACCATCAAGGATTGTAGCTGTAAGAAAATATTCCGGCACCTGGAGTGAGGAAAATTACCGGGAAAATGAAGAAATATTGCTCGATGAAATCAGCAAAACCGGTTACGAAATTGCGGGTGATCCTCTGTATGCCCGGTACAATCCTCCCTTCTGGCCCTGGTTCCTCCGCAGGAACGAAGTTCAGGTGGAAATCCTTCAAACAGAAACGGCGTTAAATTAAGATCCATATTGTAAGGGAATATAAAATGGGGATTGAAATTTTTCGGTTCCCCACCACTTCTTTAACTTCTCAGACTCTTATCACTTCACTAACGTTAACATGTTGAGGATAATCAGAATATTCACTCCTCCGTCACCGAAGGGAGCGAAGCCGAATAACCACGGGGAATTGCTCTATTGTTCATTTCCGCGACCTCTGCCTTTATATTTTTAGAACTCAGATTCCCATAAAACTATTTTGTTGTAATTTCATACACGCATGGCAATATTTGCCGGATTTTTTGCGATTTAATCCTCTCTCCTAAGGCGCCAAATAGAGTTCAGGTATTCAAAATACTTCATTTGCACTATCAAAATTCCTGAAACTTTTTTACTGTTTTGCCTATCTTTATTATTGATAAAGTTCTATTCACAGAGAAAGGAAAAGAATGAAAAAGTTCATATCAGGTTTTATTGTCTTAATTGTTTTCCTGTCTGTCGGGATAAACAATCTTTACGCGCAGTATGCCGAATTTGAATGGTGGACTGAGTTCTGCCAATTCAAAGGTAAATATGACACAACTGAAGTTACAGAAGCGCAGCTAAAAAATGTATATAAGTTATTATGGATGGATGCGGGAATCACAACTGAAGCTGCCGCCTGGTACCTGGGAGGAATAAAATTCCTCAACCCCGAAAGGCTGGAAAAGGAATGCGGCGAAAAAATATCCAAACTTCAGGAGGCTGATTTACCTGATGGTGAATTCTGGGAAAAACTAAGGGCCGATAAAATAAAAGAATATGAAATGTTATGTGAGCTGAAAAGAGCGACTATAAAGTCTGTTGAAAATCCTTCGGCGCTGAGGGATGTAAAACCTGCCTGCGACTCCTGTCAATCTTATATCGAAGCTCTCGAAGCTGGGGGTGAAAAACTTATTGATGCATGGCGGAATCAGCTTGAAGAGTTCAAAAAAAACAACAGCTCTCCCGAAAGGCTGCAATATAAATTTGATGAATGGAGTGTAAAACCTGAGAAATATGATTTCGCCCGTATGGAAATCACCCGCTTCGGCTGGTGGAACTGCGCCAATAAATTTATCCCTTACGCAAAATACCAGTTTAAGATTGAACAAGAATTCAGAAAATTTTTCATTACAATAGAAGATCGCTGCGAAGGACCGTAATTAAATTGTGAATGATTAAATACTGAATAAGATTGAGTGAAAATAATTTTCAAGTATCCCGATTCAATATTATTTCTCCTTGCAAATAATATCAACATTTAATATTTTGCCTTTGTGATGTTTTAAGACTGATGATTTGACGGGTGGGTAAGCGCTTTAGAGTTGATGATTATAAAAAATTAATCTTGAATAACAACAGGAAAGCTCAATGGAAAAGGCAAAATCAACAGGTTTTAAAGTTACGGGCATAATACTTATAGGTATTATTCTGGCTGTTTCCTGGTTACTTGGTATAGGCACACTCTCATTCAAGCCTGACGCTCTGACAAATCTCCCCTCACTATTTGGTTATTTTCTGCTGATTTCGATATTCGTTGAAAGGGCCATTGAAGTTTTCCTTTCGGCATGGAGAAGTTCTGAAGCCGACAGCCTCGACAGGCAGATAGCCAGGGGAAAAGGAATTCTTGACGATAAGGATGAAGTTCAGAAATTAACTCCGGAGAAGGTAACCGAACTGAAAGATCAGATTGGCAACCTGGTAGATGAGCGAACCAGGTACCGCGCCAAATCACGCTCAATGGCGCAGTGGATGGGGCTTGTATTCGGAGGTGTGGTGTCAATGATCGGGGTAAGACTTCTGGGAAACCTGGTCGAAGCGGAAAGCCTCGCCGGAATCCAGAAGAACATGTTCATTATTGTTGATGTTTTTATTACCGGAATCGTTCTCGCCGGCGGCAGCGACGCCTTCAACCGCATCATGAAAGTTTATAACAGCATAATGGATACAACAGCTTACAGAGCAACCGCAAAAAAAGGTAGTATAATATAAATACTTTCATTAAACTAATAACAAATTTTAACAAATGATGGAGACACTCTAAATTGAAAAGAGGTCGTTTTTATATAATAAATTCTTCAATCACAAAAAAGTTTTGGTATGCGGCTAATTTAATTATAAATAAGATAGAAGAATATTACAATCATCAAAAATATGCTTCCCTACAAACTGAGAAAAAAATTTTTGATGAATTAGTTGAATTAAGATTTTCATCAATGGAATCATATGATGATTATTTAATTAGTAATATCAGAACAGATAACTCAATAAGAATTGATAATCTAGAGAAATTAAACGGTATCTTCGGAGAAGCGTGTCATACATTTGAATATGATATAATTATTGTCCTTAAATTAAGTGAATCGACAAAACAATTTTATCAATTTATCCCCTTCTTTCATATTCTCAATAAACATGTGAGAAATCAAACATTCCAAACTGATAAAGTTGGAAATGAGATAGTCGAAGGGAAGTTCTCCCTCGCTATTGACTTAAATGATGTCTGCGCACAAAAAAAGGAAGAGTTGATCTTCACACTATCTCAGTTTTTTAGTTCTTGGAGAAATTTAACAAGAAAAGTTGGCAATGCAAAAATACCGGTTGTATTCAGAATTGACAAAGAATCAAAAATACCAATTAGTCAAAAATTTATTCCCGCAAGTAGATTTCCTAGACGCGGAATTAGCAATAGTAAGTTCAAGAAATACAGCCGTAGATTCTCACCACTACTATCAATAAATGAAGAAACTCTAGATGTTCTTTTTTATAAGCCTGTCCAAAGAATGATAAATTTTAGCACCGAAAAGATATATCAACCTTGTTCTGAGGGAAGTGCTTATAAACAAAACCATATAGTAAGACTTTTTGTTGACACCTACAATAATATCGGGAAAAAGAAAGATGCAAGAAAAAAGAAGGAGTTAATCAATTTTATAATACCAATATCAGATAAGGAGTTTTGTAATTCCTCGTTAGTTAGCTATTATCTATTTTTAATTTTACTCTATGAATTACTTGAATCAAAAAATAATTGGAGATACTTAAAAGATAAGAATAGAGTAAAAAACCTAATTGAACTTGTTATTGATTATACAGATGGAATTGAAGAAATTGCGGAAAATATTATTACTCATTGTAAGCAAGAGGGATATTTTTATTTCGCGTGTAATCAATCAGCTTTGTATTCAAAAGATAAATATCCGTTCTTAAAAAATTTCATTGATTACCAAAAGAAAAATTCAAATCTTGAACTTTTTTCCAATTCGAATATAAGTTTTAATAGATATTTCGAGGTAGTTGTATATGACTTTTGTGAGCTAGTGTAGTATCCCGTTGATAGATAAACTATATTTTCGTATATTTGATAATGCGAAAATCAAAAATAATAAAACTGACAGAACAAGAAATACAAGAATTACTGGTTATAAGTCGATCTCAAAAAGCTGAAAACAGGTATGTACTGAGAGCCAAAATAATACTTATGTCCTCAGAAGGTAAAACACTGGATTATATAACCCAAACCCTAAACTGTAGCAGGGCGACAGCCGCAAAATGGCGTAAAAGATTTCACAAGCTTCGGATCTCCGGCTTAAAAGACAGCCAAAGACCAGGCCGTGAAACAATATATACCCCCGAAGAAAAGGCAGAAGTAATAAGGCTGTCATGTGCAAAACCGGAAGGGGGGTATACACGCTGGTCCCAACAAAGGATTGCCGAAAAAACAGGGATCAGTAAATCACATGTAAACCGAATTCTGAACGAGGCGACATTAAAACCGCATAAAATAGATCAATGGTGTGGGAAAAGCACCGATCCGGAATTTGAAGTGAAAATGGTTGATGTAATCGGCCTATACATGAATCCCCCGGAAAATGCTTTGATCCTCTCTGTCGATGAAAAGACACAAATACAGGCGCTTGACAGAACACAGCCTGAATTGCCAATGATTCCGGGGAAGCCCAAAAGACAAACGAATACATATAAAAGGAATGGAACTGTTTCTCTAATAGCCTCATTGGCAGTCCATACAGGAGAGATTGTCGCGTCAACAATTGATAGAAATACCTCAGATAACTTCTTGAAGTTCTTAAAAAAGCTGGATAGAAAATACAGGAACAAACATTTGCATATCATTTTAGATAATCTAATCATACATAAAAATGATAAGATAAAAGAGTGGTTGAAGCATAAGAGGAAATTTACGTTTCACTTTACCCCAACATATTCATCGTGGCTAAATATGATAGAAATCTGGTTTGGAATACTTACGAAGGATGTTCTGGTCGGGGGGATTTGGGAATCTAAAAAGCAATTGATTGATCAATTGATGGAATATATAAAAACATATAATAGAACAAGAGCAAAGCCATTTGAATGGACTTATACTGGCAAACCCTTAAAAGCATAATGGTACGCTTTCTAACGGGATGCTACACTAGGAATTGTAGAAAACTTTAAAAAAACTTCTTCAAATACAAAATGTATAGATAAAATTGAACTTCGCGATATTTATCTTGAGGATGACAATAATGAAACAAGAAGTTTTAACAGCGAAAGTCACTTAACATATAGACATATTGCGCATTTAGGCTTAAAGGTATTTTCAAAAACAATAATTCAAAAATATGGATTCTTTCGTGTTGAGACAAACAAGAGTAGTTTCAACAAAACTAGTTTTTGTATTTTTAGAAAGAATAATAGTCGAGAAATGGAATCAGGCAATAGCGAATTAGAAATTAGTGGAACACATTACTATGTAATTCTTCCTGTTTCTGAAAATTTAATTAAACGGAACCCAAACAGAATTTCAACCTATCAGACTAAATCTCATATCAATTTGTTCAAGGAATGGATTCATGACAATCAGACACCAAAAATACAAAACATAACTGAATTACCTGAATATAATATTAAAGAAACTCATATCGGAGGATCAATTGAATTACGCGAAAAGTATATCACCAAAATAGCTAATAACATTTATGAGAATAGCATAGGATTTGAAATTTTGAGTCTCGATTTTCAACTTCATCTTCATTATATAAAGAGTATGGGTCTATTACTCAAAATACTAGCGAAAATTCAATTACTTTCCGAAGTTAAAAAGAAGTGGATTATTTTATACAATGTTCCGAGCTCTGAGATGATATTGTTTCTAAAAAGACTACAGGTATTAAAAGATCGCAAGGTTATTTGGTCAAATCAAGCAGGTTTGCTATTAATTGATAATGAACATATTTACCCACTTTACGTCATTGGCAAAAAACCTCAGACTTTTTATAAAAGAAATTTAGAAGTTAGTAATTATTACTTTGGGAAACCCAAATACGAGGAAATACTTAATTTCAAAAACGAATCAGATGTTAATATTGGAGATAATTCTATTTCAACAAATAATTTAATTCCGTTCGAGACAATAATTAAATGTGATTTCAAGAATTCTGAATCAATGATAACATCCCTAAAGAATGAATCAATAAAAGAAATTGATTCGCCAACAATTTTTGAACAATTCGTTGACACAATAACAGAAAATGAAATCGGTATTGGACATGGAGGATTTAAGCTTTCCTCAGCAAACATGAAAATTGGAGAGAAAGTAATAGTTAAAAACTTTTATGAGGCCGATATATTGTTCCAAAATAGTTTTTACTTTGATAGGTTTTCATTTTTACTCGCTCAAAAAATAATCGCTGCTTCTAATAACAGAAATAGAATCCTACTTATAGGTTATGAGAATTACTCAGAACTTTTACTAAACCGTACAAAAGAAATCTTAAATAGCTATTTAAAAGATTTTTGCAAGGGGTATATAATTTCAAAGGATTGTGATGTTTCAAATTGGCAAAATATTGATATTATCAAACATTCCAAAACCAAAGATATACATATAGCGATTATAGTGCCAATTGGATCAACATTAAGTACGAATTACAAAATATTTATCCGATTAAAGAGGTTTTTCGAGTCAAATGGGTCTACTGACAATTTATCCGAGGAAAATATTATTTTCAATTCAGTTATTCTGTTAGTAAGGGACGAAAATTCACCTCAAATAACAGATATAGAAAGAATAAATTATTGGGATTCAATTATTCCCGAAAAAAGGCTAATTAAATATAAGTACTTTTCGAAGCCAATATTCTATTTCCTGTCAAAAGAAGGATGCTGGAGTAGTATCCTCAATGACAAGACATCTTTCCCTAAGGATCACATGAAAGAAGAATTGATTCTTACAACAAATAAGAAGGCAATTAATATTATCAATTATTTAGGACATCCTATCGTACCAGTTCCAGGTCGTTATTCAGACAGCAAATATTTAAGAAAATTTAGAGTCTTCTTAAAATATGGACATATTTTACTTAATCAGAATCATCATTTATATTATTTAGACACAAATAGATTTTTGGAAACTGTATACACAGAAACAAGAAATTGGCTTCAAGATCAAGTTAAGCCACATTTTGTTCAGACAGTTTCAGAAAAGGGTAGTGTTTTGGATGTCTTAGTAGCGAATGAAAATCGTTTTCATTACAATTTTGTTTTGTTGGTCAATGAGATTCTTTTCAATAATTTGGCTAATATTGTTGTAATAAATGTTGATAGTGAATACAAAATTAACACAATTAATAAATACTCTTATTTTCGTGATTTGGAAGGGAATATTCGCTTTCATTATGTTGATCATGCATTATTCACAGGTGATACCTTAAGTAGAACCCAAGACTATCTCACTTCAATTTTTTCTGATTTTAGAAAGGATAAAAATGAACATGCAATAAGAAACATTAAATTTTACAGCATAATATGCATTGTAAATAGACTATCTTACTACAAGAAAAAGTCAATAGAGCAAAACTTAAAGAATACGAACTCTGAGATATATTCAATGATAGACTTATTTGTTCCGCCAATTAAAGAACCCGAGAGCGAGTGTTATATATGTAATAAAATAATACTATATCGAAATGTAATAAAGGAATCGGTCTTGGATGTTGTGCAATCACAATATTACTCAAAGATTAAAGATTATGAAATAAAAAACTTAGATCAAATAAAGGAATATAGTGATGAAAGATTTTTTGATAGACTACTTTTAACTCACAACATTCATGAAGCCTTCCACAGTGAAACAAGTAGCCGATTCAAAAATAATACTGATAATTCACCAAGTAATATAACAGCAAACATTTTAGCTAAGTTTTTCAAAGAAGCTCGAAGTATATATGACAAAATCAATCTGGTCAAAGTTTTAACTTCTCCAGACTTAAATTATTATATTCACTTAAGAAAGTATGCTTTTTCGATAATGTTAAATGAGATAAAAAACCTTTTAGATAATCCTGAATATTCACTAATAGAATTTAACTATCTTATTGTTTTAATGAGACAATTAGCTGAATTAAAATCGAATTTTATTATAAGAAAAACAAATATTAAAAACATTTGGCTTTATTATCATTATTTTAGAAAACGATTGGATATTGATTTTGAAGAAATTAATGAAATATTGACATATATAATTGGTCTATCTGATAGAAAAAGTATAAACTTATTCATTGAGCTGTATTTCATTGATCAACAGAATACTGATAATACTGGCGATATGTTCACAAGAAATATTATTGAAAGGAAGGATTGTATAAAAGAAATATTATTAAACAAATTCCCGACTGATTTCAATAAATGTTATAGTATTCTCCATCATCTAATTACAAACTTGTCTGATATTTCACCAGCCAATTCATTAAGCCGCTTATATTTTTTCAGCGACAATCGCATATCGAATATATCCAGAATAAATAAATTATTACATAATTTACTATATTTTAGATTTATATATGCGAGCTTAATTAAGATCATACTATATAAAGAAGAATCAAAATCTTTGTGGTTTGAACTTATACTAGCTGATAAAAATAAGAATGAGCAAAATGTGAAATCATTTAACGAAATATTTTTACCTAAAGAAGCCAGTAAAAGTGAAATTTATGAAAATATATTTAACAGTGATATCGAAAGTAAAAGCACAATTCTAAAAGAATATAGGAGCTTTCTTGTTATATGTTATTTTGAAAATATAAACATTTACAAAAAAGCTTTAAGTAATATTGACAAAGAGATACAATTTCATCAGGCAATGAAAAATGATAACAACTATGTTGATTACAATACGTTTATTAATGACAAAGATATTAAAGAAATACTCATTACGAAAATAGCATCTCAATATTATTTTGAGCATCTTAATAATTATTTCGGTTCAAATCTGCTCAAGTTTAATCTTAATGAACGCCAGCAAAAAATCTTGAATTCAAATCGATTTTTAAAACTACTAAGTGTCTACTGGATTAGAAAATATTTAGTTTTTTCAAATGAACCAATTGAAATAAAAATAAATCAAATTCTGAAAGTATTTTGTAAAATTATGGAATGCGACAAAGCTTTTTTTACCATTGTAAAGACTTTGAACTCCAAACGAGATGAGAATATATATAAAATAGGCCAATATGAAATAGCTGAAAACGAAATTCCGTTTGAACTAAACAATAAATATTATACTTACAGAAGTCTTGTCGACAATTATAATTATTGGGTTACTTATGATGCGCCTCCAAAAGAAAGCTGGAAAGATTCATATGAGCATATGAATATCAAGAACTCCAATGAACTAATCGTATTCAGGCTCTTTGAGTCAGGAACTATTGAAACAATAAATAGCGCAATTACTTTTATTTTCATTAACTCTTATGATAAAATAGTTCGCAAAAGCAGAACACTTATGCACAAAGAAAATTTTAGATTTCTTTTATTGGTTAAAGATGTTTTGCAGCAATTCATTAAAAGAAATTTTGACAATGATAGTTTTATTGAGCTGGTCAACAGAAGAAAAAAAGAAATACTACTAGAGGAGCACAATGAATTGTTAGGACACGCTTATAGGAATTTTAATCATCAAAAAACATCGCAAGTTTTTTCATTATGGGAAGAAATAGAGAAGTGGGATAATAGTATAAAGTATAAGGACATTTTAAGTAAAGTTTATTACATAGGTTCGAATATAATTATTAGTGACTTATATGGTCAAATTGCTAAAGACCAAAATAACATATCAATTGGGTTTTCGCATTCAGATATACAGACAAACTATAAAATATCTCTAATACCGAAATGGTTTGAAAAGGTTTTAAATAGTTTGTGTCCCTTTCCAAGTAATAACTCGTTAGTGATTGATAATACTGAAATGTATTTTTACAAAAAAATTGATCTTTTCACTTTTCGATGTTTTTTAGTGACTATCATCCAGAATATCAAAAAACATTTGACAGATAATAAATTTGAATGGGGTGATGCTATCACTGGCTTCAAACCTGACGTAAAAATATTACTTGACAAAAACAAAATATTCATTGGAAACTCAATTCCAAATGTGCAGAATAATGTTCAGGAAGAACTTCAAAACAAATTAGACTTATTAAGAGAAAGTATATTAAATTTTGATTTAAAGAATATTCAATCAACCACTTTAATAAGTATTGATCGTTATTTAAAATCAAGATATAATTCTACATTAAAATTTGATTTTGATTTTCGTTCCAATTTATTTTACATCATTTTAAATTTTTGAGGTAATTATGGAAGAAATAATACTAATAATTGAAGATGAATATAATGATTTTCAACATATCAAAAATTGTGTGTTAGACCTTGGTTTCAATTGTTTTCCAAAAACTGAGCAAGAATTTGATGAAACGTTAAGACTACTGGAATCTTTTTGTGCACCCCAGAATAAAGGTACGAAAGTAGAGCTATTTAAGTATATAAATGATATTCTTAATAAAAATAACGTTGTTGCCATTTTGTGTGATTTAATGATCCGCAATACGAATAATGGTGTTCGTATTATTCACTACATTAGAACAATTTTTGAAAAAAACAATGAGCCACTATACAATACCATTGTTCCAATTGTAGCATTAACAAAATATTATAATGATGAAATTTCTTTAAAGGCTGGACGTGCAGGAGCTTATCAAAGTAAAAAATTCTTTGATCTTGACGGTTTAAAAGAATTCGAAAAAAAGCAATTTCAAATTAGTCTTGAACACTATATTGCTCTATATAAGAATAAAATTAAACTTGAAAAAATTATCGCTCCCATTTTTCATGAATATAAAAATCTTCTATTAGAAAATAATAGTTTGATTGAATCTCAGATTCATAATGTGGAATTGCTTGTTAAAGGAAATCATGAGCAAACGATTCAAATTTTAAGTTTCCTACTCGATTCCAACATCAGGTTGTTATCTAACGAAAAGAAAGTGAATCTTTTAGATGAATATGAAAAGGTACTTTTAGATATCTTTGGTAAAGAAAAATTTGAGAATTTAAAACTTTGTAAATGGGAGTCTTTTAAGAAATCCTTTTGTGATGTCAGCAAAGATGGGGGATTTAAAGAATTTACCACCTGTATATATGAAATGTTAGATGAAGCGGGTCTTCTTGATTCTATACCAGCTGGTAAATTGATTGGTCGTTTTATTACTGGTCTAATTGGAATTTTATCTACTTAATTAAAATTACTAGAAAATTCAGTATCAATCTGGACTTCAGGTTAATCTTTCCCCTCAATTTTCCTTATCTTTGTATAAAAACCGGAGTTACATTTATGCGTTTGTTCATGTTTCTTGTTGTTGCTTTGACATCCCTTTCCGCCCGGGAAACCGCATTTAGATATATTCACCCTTCGCCCGGAGCTGAATATATATCTCCTGCAGCTTCAATAATCATCAAACCGGCAGAGGGGACAGATTTAAGCGGTATAAAAATAATCGCTACAGGTGAAACAAGCGGACTTCATGAGGGTCAACTTATCCGCTCCGGGAAAACAATTATTTACGATTTTTACCACGATTTTATTTATGGAGAGAAGGTTAATATTACTATTTTTTCCGGAATGGCGAAAACCGGTAATTTCAATTATTCATTCTTTATCTCTCCACATGAGGTTTTTAGCAGCAGCATCAGGGAATACCTTGAGGAAAAAGAAGCGGAAATGATTCCTGCGTCCATCTCTCCTGAGCCGGAAAGTTCCAATCGGCCCCGTGTGATAAATGGTGTTTCTGTCCCATCCGATTTCCCCACCTTCAGCGCTTCCACAATGGGAACCGGAATAGCAGAGGGAAAACTGTTCCTTAACAACTGGACCGGCGCCCCTTATATCATGATTCTGGAAAATGATGGCACACCCTATTTTTACCGGAAAGTTGAGGAGCGGGCGCGCGATTTTAAGGTTCAGCCTTCAGGAATGCTGACCAGAAGATACAGGGCAAATCTTAATTGTTTTGTGGGGATGGATTCAACTTATACAATTATCGATACCTTTGCCTGCGCCAATAGTTACGGCACAGATGAGCATGAAATGACCATGGACGCCGATGGCAGTTATTATCTTATCGCGCTCGGTTACCGGACTGTGGATATGAGCCAGATAGTTCCCGGCGGCAGAGAAGACGCTACAGTTGTTGACAATCATGTGCAGGGTTTTGACCCCGACGGCAACCTAATTTTCGAATGGCTGAGTAATGAAAATTTTGACATTACCGACGCGGTTCATGAAAATCTGACAGAGTACTGGATCGATTACGTTCATATGAATTCAATCGCGATCGATTATGACGGCAATATAATTACTTCCAGCAGGCATTTAAGTGAAATGACAAAAATAAATGTACAAACCGGGGAAATAATTTGGCGGTTTGGAGGTGAAAATAATCAATTCCAGTTGCCCGATGGCGATGAAGGAATTTCCTATCAGCATGACGCCCGCCCCGTGCCGGGAAAACCGGGATATTATACCATTTTTGATAATGGCAACTACAAACAGCCTGCTTATACCCGCGCTGTGGAATATCATCTCGATACACTGAATATGACCGCTGAGAAAGTTTGGGAATATCGTCATAATCCTGAAATATATACCGGCTGGATGGGAAACGCCCAGCGTCTGCCAAATGGAAATACACTTGTTAATTACGCTGACGGCAGCTTCCCCAAGGCTTGTGAAGTTACACCGGATGGTGAAAAAGTTTACGAGGGAGATTTTGATGAATATTCTCATTGTTATCGGGCATTCAGGTTTGAGTGGGATGTCGTTTCCCCGGAACCATACCTGGTTGTGGAACCCTTTCCCGAAAGAGTTTCTCTTATTTTTAATAAATTCGGTGATGCTGAAGTTGATAAATATATTATTTTCGCGGGGCTGCATTCCTACGCGCTGGCGCCGATTGATACTACCGGTGAAACAATTTTTGACGTGACCGGTTTAGCCAACAGGCAAACATGGTATTTCGCTGTAAAAGCCCTTTATGAGAATGGCGTAACGAGCGCTTATTCAAATGTTGAAAGCGCTTATGTTAATTATATCCTGCCGGGTGAGAATTATATTCAGAATGGTAATTTTTCTGATGGCAGCAACGAATGGTCGCTCCTTACACACCAGACCGCTGTCGCTGACGGCAGTATTGATAACGGTGAATATTTCCTCGATATTATCGGAACCGGGTATGAAATCTGGCATATAGAACTCATACAATATAATGTGCCCCTTATCCAGGGCCGCACATACAAGATTGAATTTGACGCGAGGGCAGCCGAGAGCCGCGCCATTAAATTTCTTCTTCAGCAGGATGGCGATCCCTATACCAATTATTCGCAATCCGGAAGCGTTGTTATTACAAATCAGATGAAACATTTCGAGCATGAATTTACGATGCAGGAACCAACAGATTATTATACCAGGCTGAATTTCCAGTGTGGCAACAATATAAACGACCTCTGGTTCGATAATATTTCGGTGGTTGAGTCAGGTGTATCGGCAATCAATAATGAGGAAGGGATTCCCAACGAATTTTCCCTGAGTCAGAATTACCCAAATCCCTTTAATCCCTCAACAAAAATTAATTTTTCCATAGCTTCGGAATCGCATATAAAACTCGCCATCTATAATATTCTTGGTGAAGAAGTGGCTGTTCTCAGGAAGGGAATAATTTCGCCCGGGCATTATTCCGCTGTTTTTAACGGGTCAGAACTTGCTTCCGGAGTATATATTTACAGCATGAATGCGGCGCCCGTAAAAAATGGGAGGGTTTTTTCGGAATCCAAAAAACTTCTGCTGATCAAATAATATAATAGCTGGCCGTTTCCTGAGTTTATTAATTTGGTTAATAAATTTTTAAAGTGGAATGCTATAAAATAATATTTTTTTCTCCTCAAAATTTTGTAAGTTTGTAAAAAAATGAGGAAAATTATTATGCGTGGGATAACGCTTTTATTATTATTTATTGTTTCATCTTTATTTGCCGGAAATAATCCGTTTTTTTATCTTCATCCTTCTCCCGGGTCTGATAATATTTCACCCGCGGTTTCAATTATTTTACGTCCGGCCGCTGACGCCGCTCCTTCCGATCTCGTAATTGAATTAAAAGGAACATTAAGCGGCAATCACCCGGGTATTCTTAAATATTCGCAGGGTGTATACATCTATGATCCTTTTAGTGATTTTACCTTGGGCGAGGAAGTATCTGTAAAAATAAGAACCTCTGCCAGGAAAAGCCGGGAATTTAATTATTCTTTCCGGGTATCAGAAACGGAAGTATTCAGCGAATTGCTCCGGGAACGACTTGAGGAGGAAAGAATTAAAGAAATGCCGCCGCGAACCATGAATGTGGAAGGCGGGAATAAGGGGCCCAAAGTGATCAACGGGGTTTCTGTTCCATCTGATTTTCCAACCCTGGTTCCCTCAACAAATGGCGCCGGAACAGGTGAGGGAAAGATATTCATATCCACCTACTCTGCTCCCTATTATATGATGATACTTGAAAATGACGGTACTCCATATTATTACCAGAAGAATGATTCTCCCGCGTTTGAACTGAGACCTCAGCCAAATGGAATTCTTACAATGTATTATGGCGGCAGCGTCAGGGCGTTTTTTGGTATGGATTCCAATTTTGTAGTCGCTGATACCTTTGCCTGCGTTAATGGTTATGGCACGGATGGACATGAATGTCACTTCGACGAGGATGGTAATTATTATTTAATGGCAGTCGGTTACAGAACTGTTGATATGAGCCAGATTGTTCCGGGCGGTTCGACAAACGCTTTTGTTACCGATAATCATGTGCATAAATTTAATTCTGATAAGGAACTGGTTCTCGAATGGCTTTCTTTTGATCACATGGAAATCACCGACGCTCTGAATGTTGATTTAACTGCCAACTGGATTGACTGGATTCATATAAATTCAATCGCTGCTGATTATGACGATAACATAATTATTTCAAGCCGCAACCTGAGTGAGGTCACAAAAATAGATGGAATTACCGGCGAAATAATCTGGCGTCTCGGTGGAAAAAATAACATGTTCACATATCCCGATGGTGACGAAGGAACATCCTGCCAGCATGACGCCCGCCCTGTTGATGGAAAACCGGGTAATTACCTCATCTTTGATAATGGCAATTATAAGGATGTTGAATATACAAGAGTGATTGAATACCAGGTTGACACTCTCGCCATGACAGCGACAAAAGTTTGGGAATACAGGCATGATCCCGATCTGTTCTCTTCTTTTATGGGTAGTTCCCAGAGGCTTCCCAATGGCAATACATTAATTAACTACGCGGTGGCAAACCAGCCAAAAACATGCGAAGTAACTGAAAGCGGCGAAATAGTACATGAATCTGATTTTGAAGAGGCCTATTCAGCTTACCGTGTAAGACGTTTTACCTGGGAAAAAGTATCCCCCGCTCCTTACCTCATTGTGGAACCTTTTCCTGAAAAAACCTCACTCGTATTTAATAAATTCGGCGATACCGAAGTTGAGCAATATATTGTTTTTGCCGGTACCGATGAACAATCCCTGAGCCCTGTCGATACTACGGATGAAACATTTCTTGAATTATCTGATCTTGAGGATGAACAAAACTGGTGGTTCGGAGTAAAAGCCCTTTACGCGAATGGATCGACAAGCCCATTTTCAAATATTGATTCGGCTTATATAGAATATATTTTCCCGGGTGAAAATTATATTAAGAATGGTGACTTTTCAATAAATGATGACAACTGGTCCCTAATTGTTCAGGATTCAGCCGTTGCGGAAGGAACAGTGATCGATGGTGAATATTTTATAGAAATCTCTCATGCGGGAAGTCAGACAAATCATATACTGTTTTCACAATTTGATATCCCCCTGTTTACGGGAAGAAGTTACAAAATAGAGTTCGACGCCCGGGCTGAAAATGAACGCACAATTGAATTTCTGCTGCAAAACACATCCGGCTGGCTGCAGAACTATTCATCCAGCGGAGCTATTATATTAACATCTGAGATGCAGCATTTTTCACATGAGTTTACCATGCAGCATTCAACAGATCAGCAGGCCAAAATGAATTTCCGGTGCGGCAATGATACTTCAAATATTTATTTTGACAATATTTCCGTCGTGGAAACCGAACCTTCTGGAATTACAGATAACAGTGAAATACCTTCCGGTTTTGCCCTTAGTCAAAACTATCCCAATCCTTTTAATCCATCGACAACGCTAAATTATAATATACCTTCAGAATCTCTTGTCAGTGTTATTATCTATAATTTGCTTGGTGAAAAAGTGAAGACTTTAAGAAATGGAATTGCCTCACCCGGTAGTTATAGCATCCGGTTTGACGCTTCCGGCCTCGCCTCGGGAATTTATATTTGTAATATGAAAGCCGACCCCCTTGACGGAAGCAGGAAGTTTTCCGATTCAAAAAAGATGCTGCTGATTAAATAAACCGGGTAATTTCACCCGGTTTTTTCTTTGAATAAAATGTATGTTTTTATAATTATTTCTTTTTGAAACAGCAGTAAAGAAATTGAAATTTCGTTAGTTGTATTTATGGTTTAACAACCATTTTTAATTAAAATAAAAAATCTTTTAAGGTTTGCGCCTGTTAGTACGATTTATTTTGTTAAAAAAAGAGAGTTATTATGCGTGGGATGATATGTTTATTATTTATCGCGTCTTATATTTCAGCGGCTGACCATCCATTTGTATACCTTCATCCTTCACCGGAATCTGTAAATATCTCACCCGAAATCTCCATTTTAATCCGGCCATCACAGGCTGAAAATTTGTCTGACCTTAAGGTAATCGTCAAAGGGGAAAAAAGCGGACTTCATGAGGGAATGATTAAACGTATCGACGGAATCATAATATTCGATTTGTTTAGTGTTTTATCCTTTGGTGAAAAGGTTGAAGTCAAACTCTGCTCCGAATCCTTAAATAACTCCGAATTCAGATATAGTTTTTATGTTTCCCAAAACCCGGTTTGTGACCGAAACTCCATTGGATATTTTTTAAATATAGAAAGAGAGCGGGCAACCGGAAATAAAGTGTTAAGAAACAGAACCAGCATAAAACAAAGAGTGATTAATGGGGTTTCCGTTCCATCCGACTTTCCGGAACTACTACCATCAGTAAATGTTCCCGGTATTGATAAGGGGAAAATATTCATTGCCAACTATTTCCCCCCTTATTATATAATGATACTGGAAAATGACGGTTCTCCATACTTCTATAAACGAATAGAATATTTTGCCTGGGAGTTCAGGCTGCAACCAACAGGAATACTGACAAGATACGCGGGAACTGATACAAAATTTTTTGTCGGACTTGATTCGACATACACAGTTGTCGATACCTTTGCTGCCGTAAACGGGTATACCACAGATGGACATGAGTTGTTATTCGACAGAGCTGGTAATTATTATCTGATTGCTCTTGGCAACAGAATTGTTGATATGAGCCAGATTGTTCCGGGCGGCTCAACTCAGGCTACAACACTCGACTTTCATATTCAGCATTTTAATCCTGAGGGAGAACTCATATTTGAATGGTTATCATTTGAGCATTTTAACATTATTGACGCGATGCATATTGATCTTACCGGCAACTATATTGACTGGATACATATGAATTCAATCGCGGTCGATTATGATAGAAATCTGGTAATTTCAAGCCGCAGCCTTTGTGAAGTCACTAAAATTAATTCTCAAACAGGCAATATCATTTGGAGGTTGGGCGGACAGAATAATCAGTTCCTGCTTCCTGTCGGGGATGAAGGCATTTCATGGCAGCATGACGCAAGACCTATAGAAGGTAAACCGGGTAATTACCTGATTTTTGATAATGGCAATTTTAAAGAACCTCTGCATACCCGTGTTGTGGAATTTTACCTTGATACGGTTTCCATGACAGCCGAAAAGATATGGGAATTCAGGCATAATCCTGATATTTATTCAAGCTGGATGGGTTGTTCCCAGCGTCTGCCAAACGGGAATACTTTAATAAACTATTCTCTTGGTTATAAGCCAAAGGCTTGTGAAGTTACAACAGAGGGGGAAATTGTATATAAAGCGGATTTCGTTGATTATTGTCATTCCTACAGAACCAGGCGGTTTAAATGGGAAAGTGTAGCGAAAAAACCTTACCTGGTATTAGAATTGTACCCTGAAAAAGTTACCCTGATATTTAATAAATTCGGGGATAAAGAGCTTGAACAATATATTATTTTTGCCGGCTCCGAAGACCAAATCTTAACACCATTGGATACAACTGACCAGACATTCTGTGAACTGACCGATCTTGAAGATGAGCAAACCTGGAGATTTGGGATAAAAGCGCTCTATGCTGATGGAACTGTCAGCCCTCTTTCTAATATTGAAAGCGCTTATGTCGATTATCTTATGCCTGGTGAAAACTATATATATAATGGAGATTTTTCACTTGGAGCTGACGACTGGACTTTATTTACCGACAGTTCGGCTATTGCGGAAGGAGATACTCTGAATGGTGAATTTTATTTAGAGATTACTGAAGCGGGAAACGCGTCGGAAGATATTCAGCTAATCCAATACGATATCCCCCTTATCCAGGGAAGACATTATAAAATTGAGTTCGATTTAAGGGCCGACATAAATCGAATAGTTGAATTCCTCTTGCAGGAAAATTCTGATCAATTCACAAATTATTCTCAATCAGGGCCGGTTATCGCGGGAACTCAGATGCAGCATTATACTCATGAATTCACAATGGAAGAACCGACTGATTACAATTCCCGATTAACTTTCAGATGTGGCAGAAATGAAGCCGATTTATATTTTGACAATATTTCTTTAATTGAAACATGTGTATCCGGAACTGATCCGGTGAGCACCCCCAATATTGATTTTTCACTTGGCCAAAACTATCCAAATCCCTTTAATCCTTCGACAACGCTAAATTATAATATACCTTCAGAATCTCTTGTCAGTGTTATTATCTATAATTTGCTTGGTGAAAAAGTGAAGACTTTAAGAAATGGAATTGCCTCACCCGGTAGTTATAGCATCCGGTTTGACGCTTCCGACCTCGCTTCGGGAATTTATATTTGTAATATGAAAGCCGACCCCCTTGATGGAAGCAGGAAGTTTTCCGATTCAAAAAAGATGCTGCTGATCAAATAAGACTGGTTCGGAATCATCATATTAACAGAATATAACTTTTATTGGAAAATCACTCTCCGGAAAATGTTCTAAACCATAGATAAGGATTTTCCCACAAGGAAAGAGTTTTGTTTTGCGGATTAAAGTATTTTGGCCCCTGTAATTTTGTGGTAACAGGCATTCCCCAATACCCGGGAAAATATATCCAGGGCTGTGAATTTATTCTCTCCAGCTCATATTCCTTATTACTAATTCTTAAGGCGCTTTCACAAAAATCCGCTCCGAAAGGTATTAGTTTTCTGTTATCAATATATGATGTATGATTGCCGGAGGTAAAGTAGAGGCTGTGACTGCCATAGCTGATATATGCCACAGGGTGACCCTCATCTTTTTCTATATCTTTCCATTTTTTGACCGAGCCGTAAGTATTCTGAGAATATCCACCCTTTAACGGGATAAAGTTATCATCAAGCATATACATTACACATTCCCAGTCACATTCATGCCATATAAAATCCAGAGAGCAGGGGTTGCTTCCACGAAAAAAGAGCCAGTACTGCAAAACATAATACTCTTTCCCATTGGTAGCCACCTTTTTCACTGATCCGTAAACTTTTGTTCCGGAGGAATCTTTTATTGAAGAGTAAGCTGAAGAAACACTATCTGATAAACTCCGGTCTGATCTAAGAAAATAATCTTCATCATATTCCGACAAATCCAGATCGGATGGATTTTCCGATATGGTTATATTGTTAATAAAAAATGGAAAAGAGCCCTTAACCAGTTCAGAATATCGCAAAAATGATTCAACATCAACAGGAGAAAATTCCTCACCTTCCGCCAGGTAAAAAGTGGGCGCGTATTTATAAAGCAGCTCAGAATGTAACTCCGAAACATCTTCCGCCGCAATTATATCATAACTTTTCTGAAAATTAATCGAAGAGGAAAATAAAATTATTATAATGACGCAGGCTGATAGAGGAAGCCTGAATAAGTATCTCGATTTCCGGGAACTGAAGAGTATTTTTTCTCCAAACCTGAGATAACTAACACTCGATATAAGTAAAATTGAATAAGATAAAATCAGCAGCGCTGTATTAATATATGTGCCTATATTAAATACCCAGAATAGCCCAAACATGGATAAAATGGCGGTATTCCACTTGCCCCATACATTTGAAACGACAAGGTCCGATTGTTTCTTCGTGATAATTATCCCCATAAAGAATATCACAATATCGCGGTATAGTAACAGAATTACCAAAGTAAGTGGAAAACCTCTGTAATATAACAGGTAAATCAGCACAGCCGCCATACTTATCTTATCAGCAAGCGGGTCAAGCAATTTGCCAATATCGGTGACCTGGTTTAATTTTCTGCTGAAAAAGCCGTCAAAATAGTCTGTAGCGATAATTATTACTCCCAGTAGTATTAAATAAAGATCATACCGGGGATCATCAAAAGAAATTATCATGCAAATTGGAATTGCGAGAAAAATTCTTGATATACTTAGCAGGTTTGAAAGATAAAAGAATTCCCTGATTTTCATAAATGAAAAGGCCTCAACTATTTTTTTTCTAAATTGAATTCAAATATATCGGTATAAAAATCAATTACAAACATACCTGTCTTTGATATTTATAGGTGTTTTATTTAGTGGGATATATAAAGAAAAATACGAATATTTTTGCTAATATGAAATGAATGGGAAAAAATGTAAGGAGTGAGTGAAAAATCTGAGTGTCCGTTTCGAACTTAAGGAATAGTTAGATGAAGGGAAAGAAGTATTATCCAACAGCCTGAACTCCCCGATCCCCCGCCGGTCCCAATGAGGAAAAACTATATTTCCCCGAAATCATCTTAATTGATTATTCAAATGTGAAAGCGCTGAAATAACGGGGGACAAATTATTTGCCTGTTATTCCACAATCTCGAACTGGCTGCCTGTATTATAAGTCATGTACTGACTTGATGCCGGAGCATTAAGAGTAGCGACCTGAACACGGTATATACCCGGCATCTCATCAACAAGCATCAGCCTCCTGTCAAGAATCAGATCAAGGGTTAATCGCTGCCCCGTAGTCATCTCAACCGGGGGCATTAAAACAGCGGGACAAATTCTGTTTGACACCGCAACCCACCCTTCATCAGGTACAAACTTTTCTACCTGGTGCATAATAGATCCGCAGCCGTCAACCGGGAGTGTCAGATCGCCCGAGCTGAGGTTTCTTAATGTAATTGTTATCTCAAGCGATGAAGATTCTTTGTAAATTGTTTTGTCGGTGGAAACATCCAATCTCCCCTCCTGATGAGGGTCATTAACCGAACAGGAAAACACCAGGATGACAAACGATATTAAGATTAAAACTTTTTCCATTTTAATTTCCCGGATTGTTGATTTTTTCAGCCTTAAAATCCTGAAAATGTATTTCATTGGCAAGGCAAATTTCCGTAACCAAAAAACTTTTTCCCCGGATGCGAAAATCCAAATCGTAAACTGGCAGAGCCGGGAAAAAATTGAATCCAAAGAAAGAATTGTACTGGTAATCATAGACTGACAAGCCAAAAACAATGAGGAATGACGAATGACGAATTGGCTTTCCCCAAGTATTACCAATTAATTGTCATTCTGGTTTTTGCGTCCTATGTAAAAGACCAGCCAAAGGCGGGCAGGCCGGAATCTAATGCCGATTTTTACTGCCGATTAGTAATAATTTTGCCATTTTGCGTAGAATTTAACTCCTTACGTAGTAATCCGGCAAACCAGTAGTGAAGAGTGGTTAGTAGTGAGTGAAGAATGAAAACAATTCTCTGATTTATCAAAGAATCCGATTTCAATGACGACTTCGATTTGGATTTCTATGGTTAACATATATCCGGTCAATCTTTTTACATACCCCATTCCTCTTCTGAGTTTTTTACGTGATTATTAGATAACATATCGCCCGTTTGAATAAGGTTAATAAGGTTTAGTTTGGTCGGGTGGTTTCCTATGCTACTAAGGTTAAAAAATTAAGAATAAGGATAATATCAGCTTTTCATGGAATTTTGTGTTTTTGTGATTTGGTGGCCTGTTTTTATCAAGATGCTTACTCTTAGAATTATTTTATTATTTAAATTATCAATTGTTCATTATTAATTATTAATTGCATTTTTGCCATTTTGCGTAGAATTCAACTCCTTACGTAGTAATCCGGCAAGCCAGAAGTGAGGAGTGGTGAGTGAAGAATGAAAACTATATTCTGATTTATCAAAGAATCTGATTTCGATGACGACTTCGATTTGGATTTCTATGGTTAACATATATCCGGTCAATCTTTTTACATACCCCATTCCTCTTCTGAGTTTTTTACGTGATTATTAGATAACATATCGCCCGTTTGAATAAGGTTAATAAGGTTTAGTTTGGTCGGGTGGTTTCCTATGCTACTAAGGTTAAAAAATTAAGAATAAGGATAATATCAGCTTTTCATGGAATTTTGTGTTTTTGTGATTTGGTGGCCTGTTTTTATCAAGATGCTTACTCTTAGAATTATTTTATTATTTAAATTATCAATTGTTCATTATTAATTATTAATTGCATTTTTGCCATTTTGCGTAGAATTCAACTCCTTACGTAGTAATCCGGCAAGCCAGAAGTGAGGAGTGGTGAGTGAAGAATGAAAACTATATTCTGATTTATCAAAGAATCCGATTTCGATGACGACTTCGATTTGGATTACTATGGCTAACATATATCCGGTCAATCTTTTTACATACCCCATTCCTCTTCTGAGTTTTTTACGTGATTATTAGATAACATATCGCCCGTTTGAATAAGGTTAATAAGGTTTAGTTTGGTCGGGTGGTTTCCTATGCTACTAAGGTTAAAAAATTAAGAGTAAGGATAATATCAGCTTTTCGTGGGATTTCGTGTTTTTGTGATTTGGCGGCCTGTTTTTATCAAGATGCTTACTCTTAAAATTATTTTATTATTTAAATTATCAATTGTTCATTATTAATTATTAATTGCATTTTTGCCATTTTGCGTAGAATTTAACTGCTTACGTAATAATCCGGCAAGCCAGAAGTGAAGAGTGGTTAGAGGTGAGTGAAGAATGAAAACAATTCTCTGATTTATCAAAGAATCCGATTTCGATGACGACTTCGATTTGGATTTCTATAGTTAACATATATCCGGTCAATCTTTTTACATACCCCATTCCTCTTCTGAGTTTTTTACATGATTATTAGATAACATATCGCCTGTTTGAATAAGGTTAATAAGGTTTAGTTTGGTCGGGTGGTTTCCTATGCTACTAAGGTTAAAAAATTAAGAATAAGGATAATATAAGCTTTTCGTGGAATTTTGTGTTTTTGTGATTTGGTGGCCTGTTTTTATCAAGATGCTTACTCTTAAAATTATTTTATTATTTAAATTATCCATTGTTCATTATTAATTATTAATTGCATTTTTGCCATTTTGCGTAGAATTCAACTCCTTACGGAGTAATCCGGCAAGCCAGAAGTGAGGAGTGGTGAGTGGTGAGTGAAGAATGAAAACTATATTCTGATTTATCAAAGAATCCGATTTCGATGACGACTTCGATTTGGATTTCTATGGTTAACATATATCCGGTCAATCTTTTTACATACCCCATTCCTCTTCTGAGTTTTTTACGTGATTATTAGATAACATATCGCCCGTTTGAATAAGGTTAATAAGGTTTAGTTTGGTCGGGTGGTTTCCTATGCTACTAAGGTTAAAAAATTAAGAATAAGGATAATATAAGCTTTTCGTGGGATTTTGTGTTTTTGTGATTTGGCGGCCTGTTTTTATCAAGATGCTTACTTTCAAAATTATTTTATTATTTAAATTATCAATTGTTCATTATTAATTATTAATTGCATTGTGGCCATTCTGCGTAGAATTTATTGCTTACGGAGTAATCGAAAATATTTTTCATAATTAAAAAAATAAACTTTTGTTATCTTTCTTTCGTTCTTTCAGCTTGTATAACAAAAACAAGATATGGCCGATAAACAAAAAATATTATCCCTTACTTACTCGCTCGCGGCAGTATTTTTCTGGTCGACAGTCGCAACAGCGTTCAAACTTACGCTCGCGGGATTAAGTTACGCCTCCCTTCTCTTCTATTCATCCCTCGCAAGCGCGGCGCTCCTCTTTTTAATACTGATGATATTTTATCCTAAAAGTCTGAAGTCTGTTTTTGTTCTCAAAAGTCAGCCCCGCTTTTTATTGCTCGGTTTGTTTAACCCCTTTCTTTATTATATTATCCTGTTCAAAGCATATTCTCTTCTTCCCGCTCAGGAAGCCCAGCCGCTGAACTATACCTGGCCGATAATGATCTCTATTTTTTCCGCCCTGTTTTTGGGGCAGAAATTAACAGCAAGGATTATCGCGGGACTTTTAGTCTCATTTACAGGGGTAATTATTATCGCGACGAGGGGAGATATAACCGGGCTTTCCTTCCACGATCCTCTCGGTGTTATACTGGCAGCGGGCAGTTCAATAATCTGGGCCTCCTTCTGGACTCTGAACCTGGTATTCAAAGAAGATAATTCAGCCAAACTTTTTGCTTCATTTTTTTACGGTTCTTTTTTTACCGCTGTTTATATTTTCTTCTTCGATTCATTTTATATCGCCGAGGGAGTTTTCCTTTTGGGCGCGGCTTATATAGGGATTTTTGAAATGGGAATAACCTTCTTCCTATGGCTTAAAGGGCTTGAATTAAGCCGCAACAAAGCGGCGACATCAACCCTCGCCTTTCTCGCCCCTTTTGTTTCAATGCTTTTTATCTGGCTGATTCTTGGGGAAGACATTTATTTATCATCTATTGGAGGACTCTGCCTGATCATTGGGGGAATAGTCGTCCAGCAATCAGGCAGATTCAGAAAAAAATCAATGTCTTAGAAGTTCTCTCGCTATCACAATTTTCTGGATTTCTGAGGTGCCTTCATAAATTTCGGTGATCTTGGCATCCCTGAGGAACCTTTCAACTTTGTATTCTCTCACGTAACCATAGCCGCCGTGAATCTGGATTGCTTCGAGCGCGCAGTCAACCGCCGCCTTCGACGCGGCGAGTTTTGCCATGGCCGATTGTTTTACATAATCTTTTCCGGCATCTTTTAAAGCCGCTGCCTGGAGGGTAAGGAGTTTAGCGGTTTCAACCTGCATGGCCATATCCGCGAGTTTGAATTGAATAGCCTGGTGGTTGCTGATTTCAGTTCCGAAAGCTTTTCTTTCTTTTGAATACTTCAGAGCAGCTTCGAAAGCTGCCTCGGCTATTCCCACTGCCTGGGCCGCGATACCAATTCTTCCGCCGTTTAATATTTTCATGGCAAAGTTAAATCCCTTGCCGGTTTCCCAGATAAGGTCCTCTTCAGGTATGGGAGTGTTTTCAAAAGTAAGAGAACAGGTATCCGAGCTTTTAATTCCAAGTTTATCCTCTTTTACTCCGTGCCCGAATCCCGGCGCTCCCTTTTCAACCATGAATGCCGAAATTCCCCTGTGCCGTTTTTCATAGTCGGTCTGCGCTATCACAATATAATAGTCGGCGGAAAGGCCGTTGGTAATCCAGTTTTTCATACCGTTAAGGCTCCAGCCTGTTTCGGTTTTTTCGGCAAATGTTTTCTGGTGAGTGGCGTCCGAACCCGCTTCGGGCTCAGATAAAGCGAAAGCGCCAAGCTTTTCTCCCGCCGCCAAAGGCATAAGATATTTTTCTTTAATATGATCTGAACCATATTTTTCAAGTCCCGTGGTCACCAGGGAATTATTTACCGACATGATAACACCCACACTCGCGTCAACCTTGCTTATCTCAATCATCGCGAGCGCGTAACTGACAGCGTCCATTCCGGCTCCGTTATATTCGGGTGACACCATCATACCCATAAAACCCAGTTCACCAAGCTTTTTCACTATTTCTGTTGGAAACTCCGCGTTTTTATCACGTTCCGATGCTGTGGGGGCTATCTCAGCCTCCGCGAATTCCCTCGCGGTATCCTTTATCATTATCTGTTCTTCGGTAAAATCGAAATTCATAATTGTCCACCTTAAAGTTTATATCAATGCCCTGGGATGTTCCTTCACCCAGGTTTTAATGTATTCGACAATATCGACAGTCGAAGCGCCCGGAGTAAATATTTCCCCGGCGCCCAGTTCTTTCAGCCCGGCAATATCCTGCTCCGGAAAGATTCCGCCTCCAAATAATAAAATATCCGACATATCATTTTCTTTCATCAGGTTTAATACTTTCGGGAATATTGTCATGTGGGCCCCTGATAGTATGCTTATCCCTATGGCGTGGGCGTCTTCCTGAATCGCGGCTTCAACTATCATAGTGGGTGTTTGTCTTAATCCGGTGTATATTACTTCCATTCCGGCATCCCGTAGCGCGGCGGCCACAACCTTTGCCCCCCGGTCATGTCCGTCCAGTCCCGCCTTGGCGATGATCACTCTTATTTTTTCTTCCATTATTACCTGCGGTTAAAATTAACGCAACAGTTTATTACACAATTTATATTAATGAATTTTCCCCTTTTTTAGTTCCTGAAACGAGAAGGAATATTTTCAAAAAAGATATTTCGATAATTTTTGCCTGTAAGCAAAAAAGTTCGCGATAATTTTTGCTTTAAAGCAAAAATATTCTAACTTATGGCAGAAAATTTCTCCGCTGTCAGGCAGAACTTTAATATACCGGCAAGGCAGAACTATAATAAGAAGATTCAGAGCAAAAAAAATGGAAAAGCAAAGATACCTTTCAAAATATATCCGTGATGACCTGGATGATAAAATGGTTTTCATCGGGGGCGCCAGACAGGTAGGAAAGACCACTCTCGCGAGAGATCTGATAGCGGCGCATTTTGACTCGTTTGATTATTTCAACTGGGATTTTTCCATTGACCGAAAAAGGTTGATTAATATGGAATTCCCCGGTAAAAATTCCCTCTTAATTTTCGATGAACTACATAAATACAGTGACTGGAAAAATTTTATTAAGGGCATATACGATATATACAAAAACAAGTACAATATCATAGTAACCGGCAGCGCCCGGCTGAATATTTACAGAAAAGGAGGCGATTCACTTCAGGGGCGCTATCATTATTACACACTGCATCCCTTTTCTTATGCTGAAATGATTGAAAGACCAAATCTTCCTAATCCGGCTGGAGAACTGAATTTTGAGCAGGGAGGAAATATTTCAGATATTAAACTACTGCTTCAATTTGGCGGATTTCCCGAACCGCTGCTCAGGCAGAATGAACGTACCCTGAGAAGGTGGCATTCTGAAAAGCTGGAGAGACTCTTCAGGGAGGATATCAGGGATATCGAAAATATAAGGAATATCGGCAAAATGAAACTTCTTGGCGATCTTCTTCCGGGAAAAGCCGGCGGGGCATTATCAATCAACGCGATCAGGGAAGACCTCAGTCTAAGCCACAGGGCAGTTTCTGACTGGCTGGATATACTGGAACAATTTTATTATCAGTTCAGAATTTATCCTTATTCAAAATCAGTCGTCCGCTCACTTAAAAAAGAATCAAAGATTTATATGTATGACTGGTCCCAGGTGGAAAATGAAGGAGCCCGTTATGAAAACATGATCGCCTCCCATCTGCTGAAAACAGTAAACTTTTTACAACAGTACGAAGGTTTTAATATTAGCCTGAACTACCTTCGTACAGTTGATAAAAAGGAGGTCGATTTTTTAGTCAGCTATAATGATAAACCCTGGTTCGCGACAGAGGTAAAACTCAGCGATGTGAATCCATCTCCAAATTTGAAATATTTTGCCGACAGACTGAAGATTCCATGGTCATACCAGGTTGTGCTAAAACCAGGCGTCGATAAATTTCAAAACGGGATAAGAATAATTTCCGCAGAAAAATTTCTAAGCGGACTGATGTAAATCTCCCTGTTATTTCAAAATTCGGTTTTTCCTTTTTATCAGAGATTTTTCGCCATCGCCCCTTCAGGGCTTTGGTTGTGTGATGAATTCGAAATCCCCGGGGCGTTGCCCCAGGCTGATGCTTTCGCCCTTTCAGGGCTTATAGAAACCGAGGGGATTTATTTCCCCGCGTTGTTCGAAACGGACAATGTCCATGTGGTACTGAAAAAAAATAAGGAATTGAAATCCGGTTAATATTTCCAGCGCTGAAAGCGCGACAGGCAATAGCCCGTGGCAGCGCCCCGGGTCAATGCAAAGAGGAAATAACCAAAGCCCCGAGGGGAGATAGCAAAACTACCTGTCAAAAGAGCTGAGCCGACTTATTTGCATGAGATTGCAAAATAGTCTTGACTTTATTGCATTACTATGCTAATTTGTCGCCATGAAAAGATACTTATACAACCAGATCATTAAAGATTTGAAGAAAAAAATGGTCTTTATAACCGGTCCCAGGCAGGTGGGAAAAACCTGGCTCGCACGGGAGATAATGAAAAATTTCAAGCGGCCGCAATACCTTAACTATGATAATATAAATGGTCTTGAAATCATCAGGAATATGTCCTGGGTTCAAAATGCTGATCTGCTGGTTTTTGATGAAATACATAAAATGAAAGACTGGAAAAATTATCTTAAAGGAGTTTACGATTCCAAAACAGATGAACAGTCAATACTCGTAACAGGCAGCGCCAGACTTGATACATTCCGGAAGTCAGGAGATTCACTGGCCGGCAGATATTTTCATATACGTTTAAATCCCTTTTCTGTAAACGAAATTTTTGGCGAAATAAAAAATGAATTCGAAGCTGTCGAAAAGCTGGAAAAATTTGGCGGCTTTCCTGAACCGCTGCAAAATTTTTTGAACAGCCCTGAGAAAGAAGCGCTGACAGAATCGGCGAGATGGCGTAATCAGTATTTTTCCAATATCATCAGGGAAGATATCCCCGATGTAACCAGAATAAATGAACTGAATACAATGAAGCTGCTAATCCAAATGCTTAGGAAAAGAGTCGGCTCCCCCCTTTCATTTAACTCACTGGCTCAGGATTTACAGATTTCTCCTCATACTGTTAAAAATTACATTCAAATTCTCGAAGGACTGTATATAATTTTTGTTGTCTCCCCCTTCCACAGAAATATAGCCCGGTCAATATTAAAATCCCCTAAAATTTATTTTTATGATACCGGTTATATTGAGGGAGATGATGGAATAAAACTGGAAAACTTATGCGCCCTGAGTTTGTTAAAATATGTTCAATACAGGGAAGATGTCTGCGGCGAAAAAAAGATGTTGAATTACCTTCGGACAAAAGATAACAAAGAGGTTGATTTCGCGATTATCAACGACGACAGACCCGGCATCCTGATTGAAGTGAAAAACAGCGACAGGCAGTTATCGCCCTCCCTGAAATATTTCGCCCGACAATTTCCCGATACGAAGGCTATTCAGCTTGTTCATAATCTTAATCAGAATTTTTCTGCTGATGGCGTCGAAATACTCAGGGCCGGTGAATGGCTCAATGAACTGGGTGTTTGATACGCTCACAAAAATAAACCCAAATTTGTCATTAAAACAGTGAAAAATAAATATACGACTTGATTTTGTAATTATTTACATATTAAAAATGCGCATAACTGCTTAATCTAATACAGGTTAGAGCCCCTCTACTTCATAAGGCTGAAAGTGCCCGCCTGGGGCGGGTGAGAGGGGTTGGGGTGAGGTTGGAAGCTTTTGCTATTATTTTTACTTTTTCTTACTAATTTTATTTATCGTTTCCAATACTTATATCCTATATTTCTTTCTTTTACAACACTTTATACTAAAGACCGTTATCAGGATACAAGTTCTAATGACAAATTTGGAATAAATATATCAGATCTTTCCTATGCTTTATCTCTCCTTTTGCCTGAATTCACAATATTGAAATTGTTTTGGGGCAACGGATTCTGGAAATTTCCATCCGGCTTACGCCCTTTCAGGGTTTTGGTTGTGTGATGAATTCGAAATCCCCGGGGGAAATTAGATTATCCGGGCATAAAAAAACCTCCGGGGTTTTTGAAACCCCGGAGGTTTGGCTTATAACATTTCGAAATTTTTTTTACTTTAATGTCGGTTTGCTCTTATCGGGATATTTAGCGGGAGCGGGATATTTTTTCGGATCGGTTTTGATCTTATCCTGCACAACTTCGAGAGCTTTATCGAGCTGCGCGTCGATCCCTTTCATAACATCGCCCGGCATATTGATAACTTCGATATCGGGGATAACACCGACTCCTTCAATTACCCATTTGCTATCAAAATTATATTTGCCAAACTGCGGCGGAGTGGTTGCCGCGCCATCAATCAGACCCTGATGAGGTTCAATTCCTACAGCTCCGCCCCAGGTTCTCTGTCCGATTATCGGGCCAAGGTTAAGATACTTCCATGATTCCGAGAAAAGTTCTCCATCGGAGCCTGTATTGTAATCCATAAGAAGAACCATGTGGCCATAAAATGCTCTTTCCGGAATATGGCCGGCTTTGCCTTCGCGGGGCTGATCGATCATATTCATTGTGCGTTCCAGGCGGTCGATTATCATCTTGCTTACAAATCCGCCCCCGTTAGCGCGCACATCAATGATCATTCCCTTTTTATAATACTGCGGATACCACATTCTGGCAAATCCCACAAGTCCCGCGTCCATCATATTGGGAATATGAACATATCCTACTTCGCCATCTGTCTTTTCATAAACATACTTAAAGTTATTCCAGACCCACTCATTATATTTTAAAGTGGCTTCTGACCGGAGGGTTTTAGCGAGATATTTTTTTGCCCCCGCCATTTCCGGTTTTGAATTATAGGTAATCTCAACAACGGCTCCCGCTTTATTGCGGAGGAATTTATAAAGATTTTCACCCTTGCCGATAACATTGCCATCTATTGCGAGAATATAATCATCAGCTTTAATCGGGCATCCGGGAACATCAAGAGGTGAATATGCAGATTCTGACCAGTTCTGCCCCTTGATTATCCTCTCGATCCTCGGCAAATCATTTTTACCCGAGGGGTAAAGATCAATACCGAGCAGACCTATCGGCACATAGTCGTAACCTTCATGTTCGCCGCCATAAATGTATGTATGGCCCGCGTTAAGCTCCCCAATCAATTCGCCGATAAGATAATTCAGGTCTTCCCTTGTGCCGCAATATTTAACAAATTTCCTGTATTTATCACCGGTTTTTTCCCAGTTAAGGCCGTGCATATTTTTATCATAGAAGAAATCACGCTGAACGCGCCACGCTTCATCATATATCTGGGTAAATTCGGCGGTTTTATTGACCTCAATATGAATATCCCTGAGGTTAAGTTTGCCGGCTCCCACACTGCCCGGTTTTATTCCCGTAACGCCGTAGGTATTACCCGATTTATAGATAAGTGATTTGCCATCGGCCGAAAGATGATACTGGTTAATTCCCGAAATTAACTCACTCGCGGAACCGCCTGCCAAATCATATTTATAAAGATCATGATTTCTGTTTGGTGTCGCGTCGGTTACGTACTGGTATTTAAGAAATTCGTTATCCTCTTTTTTCAGGAAAAGGAAACCGCCATCAACCGCTTCGAGACGGAAGAGATTGCCCGCGTCAACATCCATCGGCACAATTCTGCGCGTCATATTATCAGTGTCAATTACCAGTTTTTCAGCGCGTGAGGGTGATTCCTCCTCTTTGGTATCATCAAATATGTTCGCCGGTCCGTTCGGAGCGGGATCTCCTTCCTTAAGTATCAGGGCATAAGGTTTGGTCATATTCATAAATATGTGGTTCTGATCAACAAAACCCATTATTGGCTCGAAAGTCCTGTTTGAGAGGAAATAGAGATATTTACCATCTTTACTGAATGAAGGGCTCCAGTCTTTGGTCATACACATGGTTACGCGGTATGTTTCATTTTTATCGAGTGAATAGAGGAAAACAGACTGGTAAACAGATTTTTCCAGTTTGGCGTATGCCACCCATCTTGAGTCGGGAGACCATGAATAATCCTGAATTCCCCAGTCATACCAACCTTCATCATATTCACCCTGGTCAATAAGTGTGATATCGCCGGTTGCCGCCTCCACAAGATTAAGTTTCATAAATTTATCATGATAAATAAGATATTTACTGTCGGGGGACCATTTGGGCTGCATTTTGAATCCGCCGCCGATATCAGTAAGCTGTTTCCAGTCTCCCCCCTTCGCCGGCATAACGTATAACTCTTCATCGCCGGTTTTGTCTGAGAAAAACGCGATCTGTTTTCCATCGGGCGACATCGTCGGATTTTTCTCGCGGCTGCCGCTTTTTTGTGTAAGATTATAGACTATCCCTTCCTCAACAGGAAAATCAATTATTTCACCGCGAACATCAAGGATGGCTCTTTTGCCATTAGGTGAAAGTCCGAAATGCCCCACATTTTCCGCGGCTGAAATAAAATCTTCCCTTACCGAAATTCCATCTGAAGGTATTTCAATATTAACTTTATTATCTTTTCCCGAAGCTAAATTATGCAGGTAAAGTTCTTCTTCATAAACGTACACAATATGATTTGGTCCCACAGAAGGGAATTTGATATCATAATCATCATATTTGGTAAGAGCTGTAAAATCCTTTTTGCCAAGATCATATCTGAAAAGGTTAAGAGTGCCGTCATTTCTGTCCGATGTAAAATAGATAAAATTATCTTTCCACATCGGAAAGTTATCGGTGCCTTCGAATGAGGTAATCTTATGGTAATCCATCTTCTCCATATTTCCTACCCATATATCCTGGGCAGTTCCTCCCTGGTGTCTTTTCCATGTGCGTGATTCACGCGATCCCCTGTTATATGCCAGCGATTTTCCATCGGGCGAGAGTGAAGCGAGTCCGGCGCGATCAACAGGAAGTTTCCTCGGAGTTCCGCCATCAATGGGCACAAGATAAACTTCGTGATTACGGAAGGGATATTCCCTGCGTGAGCGGAATAATATCTCTTTTCCGTCGGGCGACCAGTCAAGGACCACATCGCTTGAAGGATGCCACGTAAGCTGAACAGGCACACCCCCGTTTTTTGGCATTATATAAACATTCCTGCCTCCGTCATAACTGCCTGTGAAAGCAATCCATTTACCGTCGGGGCTGAATTTGGCATATTCTTCCCGTCCTTCAAGTTTTGTAATTCTTTTTGCTATTCCTCCCTCTACAGGGACCAGCCAAAGATCATTTTCCCATGTAAATACAACATCTGTCTCCGATACATCGGGATAATGCATCAGGTAAGGCTGCGCGTATATTGATGAAACAAATAAAAGCAAAGAAAAAATGAATATTGTTCTTTTGATCATAGATCCTCCATTATTTTTTATTTCCAAAGCAGTAGAAATAACCGTTCCGTGATCCCACATATATTTTTCCGTCGTGAACTACGGGGGTTGATTCATACGTCATTCTGGTATTTTTATCTAATTGTTCTATCTTTAAATCAGGTTCAATTTTATAAAGACGGATACCGCCGTAACCGCAGGAGACCAGTTTATCCTTCGCGAATACAGGTGTCGATATTGATGGTCCTATTCTTTTTTTTGCCACGAGAACCGGAGCGGGATAGCAGTTCTCCACATTCGGACCGTCATCCGGCGCTATCGTGGTATCAATCTCCATATGTTTGACAATATACATCCAGCCATCTATAGCGTTAAAAGCTGCCAGGCAGGGATGATCCTCCGGTTTTGACGCGTCATTGACCGCCGCGGTTCCTATCACCCCCCCTTCCCAGGAACCGACAGAATCGTTCTCTGTCTGGAAATACCACACAACTGATGAGTCGGGCGGAAGAGCGGGATTCAGTTTGAATATCCCCCCGGGTCCGTCGATGTATTGTTTTTCCACCGATACAAGTATGCAGCTATCGGAAGTCACAACAGTGGAGCCATCCATATCGGAGCCGATATAAAATTCCCAGTCAATCTTCTGAGTAATAAGATTAAATCCAAATACCCACCCCGAGCCGACAGCCATATAAATATGATCATTAAGCCTTGCCGGCGAAGATTCAGCTACGAGATTACCCCCGTGTCGGGTATAATCCCCCGACCGGTAAAGTTTATGTTCACTGTAAATTTCGGGCCACATAAGGCTGTCTTTCATTTTCGCTTCAGCCGGATCGGGATTAAATACAACCAGGGTTGAGTTTTCCAGCTCGGCATATACCGTGTCATTTATCACCAAGGCCGAACCATCGACGTCGCGGCTGTAGCTGGGTGTTTTTCTAACGTTCATGCGCCAGAGTTCTTTTCCGGTAAAATAGGATATTGCCCTGAAGCTGGGAATTACAGGTTCATGTGTAGTATATTGAAGGCCCCTTCTCGCTCCCTGCATAATAATCACGGAGTTTTTGCTGCTGTCTGATTTTTTATTTATCCAGATCGTACCGGTGCCTTTTATCACATCATCAAATTTATACTGCCAGACTAATTTACCGGTCGCGGCATTAATTTTTTTAAGATGATGATCATAAGCGCCCTGAATTATAAACAGGTCTTCCTTTTCTTTTACAAGCAGGGGCTGCCCGGTCCAGCCGCATCCTTTCCAGTGGACAGAATCGCGCGAACCTATTCTGGTATACCCGTCTCCGAGGTAAAGCTTCCAGAGAACATCCAGCCTGTCGGGCGCTTCACCGCCGGAAAAATTTCTTTTTTCATTTCCGAGGAAAGTTCCGGAAACTATTTGGACATCAGGTGTGTTTTGGGTTAAGACCGAAGTAGCGAATGATAAGCAAAGCAGAGATATTAACAGGATTAGATGGCTATTTTTCATATGATTTCAGTTGTAGTACCAGTTCCTTTTTAAAAATAAAAATTAAGCATAATAGTTAATAAAGTGTAATAATTTTAAGGAATTTTTAGTTTCTGGCAGAAAAAAGGCAAAAATCAGGGAACAACAGATATCACATTCTGTTCCTGAACAAATAAATAAATCTAATTAAAATCAATGGGAGTAGTACAATGAAAAAATCTCTGACTTTTTTTATAATGGTCGCGGTATTTTTTTCGATTACCTACCTGACCGGCCGGTCCTTTCGTGTTAGTGAATTGCCAAACGGCGGCGAATTCGGTTGCGCTAATTGTCACGTAAGTCCCGGCGGCGGCGGCGCGAGAAATGATTTCGGAATTGAAGTGGGAACCAACTTTCTCGATCCTCCCGGATCATCAGGACATGTTCAGTGGGGACCGGCTCTCGCGGCGCTCGATTCAGATAACGATGGTGTGAGCAACGGAGTTGAGCTCCAGGACCCCGACGGCACATGGCAGGTTGGCGATCCCGCTCCGGGCGATCCGTTACTTGTAACTAACCCGGGCGACCCCGCAAGTTTTGTTCCGGTTGAACTGACCGCGTTTACCGCCAGTGTTATCGGCAGCGGCGTCCTTCTTAACTGGACCACAGTTACCGAAACCAATAACAGCGGATTTGAAATTGAAAGATCAGCAGATATGAGTTCATGGGAATCTGTCGGTTTTGTTGATGGCAACGGAACTACAACTTCACTTACAAACTACAGCTTTTCGGATAACACTCCTTTATTCGGAATTTCCTGGTACAGAATCAAACAGATTGATTTTAACGGGACTACCGAACTTTACGGCCCGAAAGCTGTTGAAAATATCTCAGAACTTTCATGGGAACTTGAGCAGAATTATCCCAATCCTTTCAACCCCTCAACCACAATCTCTTTCGCCCTTCAGCAGGCTGCTAATGTTGAGCTGACTGTTTATAACATGAATGGTGAAAAAGTAGCGGATCTGGCAGATGGATATATGGAAGCCGGACGTCATCAGGCAAAATTTGACGCTTCTGATTTGAGCAGCGGAATTTATTTCGCCAATATCAGAACCGCGGAATTCAGTAAATCAATTAAAATGATGCTTCTTAAATAAAGTTTGAGGCAACAAAACAAAAATTTACAGGTACCGTTATGAAAAGCAATATTATTTTTACAGCTATAGTTATTCTGGCATTCTCCATGACCTTTCTGATAGGCCGGAGTTTCAGAGTATCACAAATACCCAATGGTGATGAATTCGGATGCGCCAACTGCCACCTGAGCGCGGGAGGCGGAGGACCGACAACTCCATTTGGAACTGAAATTGAATCAAATTTCCTGACCGCTCCGGGCGGAGCCGGCAGCGTTGAATGGGGACCCGATCTGGCCGCGCTCGATTCCGACGGCGACGGCTTCACTAACGGTGAAGAGTTACAGGATCCCGACGGCGCATGGACCTCCGGAAGTCCCGCTCCCGGCGATCCGATGCTCGTTACTAATCCCGGCGACGCTTCTTCATTCCCCGAACCAAACGCGGTGAAGCTCGATGATTTTCTTCCCGATCAGTTTGTGCTTCATAATAATTATCCCAATCCTTTTAATCCGGAAACAGTCATCGAATTCTCCATATCCGAACCGGGTAATATTCGGCTTGAGGTATTTAACACTCTCGGACAGAGTGTAAGGGTTCTTGAAGAGGGATATTTCGCGAGCGGTAATTACCGTTCATCTTTTAATGGCAAAGACAGCCGTAATAATCCTCTTAATTCAGGGCTGTATTTCTACCGGCTTTCTTCCGAATCCGGCTCAATCGTAAAAAAAATGTTGCTGCAAAAATAATACTTTTTAGCGGTCCGGTATTTATCCGGACCGCAATTTTTAATTGGGAATTTGATAATGAACAGCCAGAAAATTACATTTCTCTTTTTATTGATTTTTCTTCCCGGCATGATCTTTTCCCTGCCGAGATTCGCGGTGCAGCAGTTTGATAACTGCAGTAGCTGCCACGTAAATCCCACCGGGGGACTTATACGAAATGAAGGAGGATTCGGATTTGGCCGTTACCTCGTCAGTATGATCTCACCCCGGGATGAAGACATAAAGTTAAGCCCGAAAATTTCAGATAATATCCTCTTCGGATTTGATTACCGCACACAGTATCTTTATTCACAGGAAAAAGAGCGGACAGATTTTCAGGAAATGACAGGCTCAGTTTATACCGCGGTGGAGCTTTCTACAAAAATCAGCGCGGTTGCCCGGTACGACTTTATCCAGTATATCTGGGAGGCTTACGGAATCGCAAAGGTTTTACCGAATGAGAGTTATATCAAAGTGGGAAGTTTCCAGCCCGATTTCGGCATCCGGATAGATGATCACAGCGCCTATACCCGCGGAGGAGATCACCGTCTGATATCGAACCAGAGCACATCAAACGGACTGATTTATAACCCGTTTTATGTTGAAACCGGCATTGAGCTGGGCGCCAATTTCCATAAATACGCTCACATGACATTCAGCATCGGAAAACCACGGAGCAGCAGAACTCTCACACAGGATCCTGTCTATACAACTCGTCTTGAGTTTAACCCGGTCATCAGTAAAATAGGACTTTCAATCGGAGGCTCCTACGCCGCCGTAAAAACATCATATAATACTTCGTTATTTGGGGGATTTTTGGGAGTCGGCTATAAAAAATTCGCGCTTCTTGCCGAATATGATATGGCGGATAACTATTTTGGAGAGGATATTAAATCTTCTTTTCTGATGGCAAAAGCCACATACCGGATAATTACCGGACTTGAAGCGATTATCCGTTATGATATGGTTGATCCTGACAGGGATACCGAAAAGGATGAGCTATCCAGGTTAATAGCCGGGTTTGAATTTTTCCCCTACAGCTTTATCGAGCTCCGGCCTCAGTACCGGATGAATTTTGAAGAGAACTCAATTGATAATGACGCCTTTGTTCTTCAGTTTCATATTTGGTATTAACCATGACCACGCTTAAGGCATAACTCTGTAAGCTTGTTGAGGTCTTTGTTATTGCCAATTGCTATAAGTTTGTCACCTGCCTCAATCAAAGCGGTGGATTTGGGATTGTAGATAAATTCACCGCTTTTCTTTAATAAAGCCACAATTATTATATTCAACTCACTTCTTATTGGCGACTGAGCCAGTGACTTTCCGCAAAGGCCCGAATCCGGTTGTACATAAACCTCCTCCAGATTTATATCCACATTTTTATTGCGCGCCACCCCGTCAATAAAATCCATAACTCCCGGGCGAAGCAGCAACTGAACCATACGGCTTCCGCCAAGTTCATAAGGTTTTACAACTCTGTCGGCCCCGGCTTTTATCAGCTTCGATTCCGTTCCCTCATCAATCGCGCGGGCTACAACATATATTCCCGGGTTAAGCTCTTTTGCCGAAAGCGCCGCGAAAACATTCTCAGCGTCTGTTCTTATCACCGCCACCAGGCCTTTCGCCCTTTCCACTCCCGCCAGTAACATAATATCATCATTTGTGGCGTCCCCTCTTACGTATAGATATCCTTTTTCCTCAAGCTCCGCGATAATATCGTCGGAATTGTCAATTACCACAAAAGGCACTCCGTTTTCGACCAGCCCTTCGCATATGCTCCTTCCCATACGGCCATAACCGCAGACTATATAATGATTGCCTATCGTCTCAATTTTCCTGCTCATTCTTCGTCTCCTGAATATCTGTGTTTCAAGAAAAAGCTGCGCTGCTTTTCCTCCCGTAAAGGCGATTGCCAGAACTCCCGCTATTATGAGGATGATCGTAAATATCCTGCCGGTCATCGAAAGTTCATGTATTTCTCCATAACCGGTTGTTGAAATTGTTATTACAGTCATATAGAGTGAATCGAGGAAATTCCACCCCTCGATTATCATATAACCCAGCGAACCGGCGATGATCGTTATAAATAGCGCTGTAATTCCAGCGGTCAATTGTCTGGCTGTGTTCATCTTCATTATTTTACTTGAGGAATTTTTCTTATAGCCGGAGTCCGGTTTCTGTAAAAAATATAAATTACAAACTGGCGAAGAATATAGCAAAAATAATTATCATTCTCCCGATGGAAATAATGATATTATTTTTCTACAGGTTTTTTGTTTTGCCGCATTCCGCCGTCGCGCTCGTCGCGGGCAGAACTTTATCTTTGACGGCGGAAGCGACTGCCCGGAAATTACTCCCTAAGGAGTTAAATTCTACACAAAAAGGCAATGAATAATGAATAATGAATAATGAATAATGAATAATGAATAATGAATAATGAATAATGAATAATGAATAATGAATAATGAATAATGAATAATGAATAATGAATAATGAATAATGAATAATGAATAATGAATAATGAATAATGAATAATGAATAATGAATAATGAACAATTAAAAAGAGAAAAAGAACCTTATTTTTTAACCTTCCAGGCAACAAGAATATTTTTGAGGGAAAAAGCCGGTTATTTTTTTACGAATATTTTTACTTCTCGCCGGATTACAGACCTCTCAAAGCAGATCAAACCCCTCCCGTCCTCCCCTTAAAATCTTAAGGGGAGGGGATTCCGATCTCGATACATTGAATTATTTTCGATAAGTTATCACCTCTGCTATATTATTGCTGTCAAATTGGGGCCCCTTGGTAACAGAGATAACCACCCTGTAAAATAAAACCTTATTAACCTTATTCAACGGGCAATATTTCCATCGGGGATTTTCTAATGCCCGCCGAAAGAGCACCGCACAGGAATGAGAGGATTAAAAAATTGACCGGGCATAAGCTAACCATCGAAATCCAAATCGAAGTCGTAATCGAAATCATAAACTGGCAAGCCAGAAGAAAAAGTGGTTAGTGGAGAGTGAAGAGATAAGAACCAGCAATTTTTCTTTAAGATAACTTCAAAATCCCAAAAAAGTCCCGTTAGGGATCCGCCGCGTCGGACAGGCTTTCAGATAATAGCCCCGCAATTCATTGTGGGGTAATAGGTTAGTGAGAGAATCAATAGTCCCGCCAGGGATTCTCCGCGGCGAACAGGCAGACAGAATTTCCCCGTAAAATAAAATTTTGCCATTTTGTGTAGAATTTGACTCCTTACGGAGTAATCGAAATCGGATTTTTAATAACCCAGTGAAGTGATCATTACTCGTCACTCTTCACTAACCTCTCTGTTTTTCCGGCTTGCCCTGTTTATGGATACCGAACCATGTACCGGTGAATCATTCATAGTATTTCACTAATTACTGGCATAAATATTTTATTTTGCCGAAATTCAGGTTTATTTATCTCCCTCTTTAATATGGGAAGCGGTTAATAATTGAGATTGATATGTAACAAACTCTCTTCAATAAGAGTCTTAAAAATTCAATAGATTTTTTTTAAGAAAACTTTGGAAAACAAATGTCAAAACAAATCATTTATTTTTTTCTCGCAATCACATTATTAACAACTTCGCTTTTAGCACAGGAAAGAAAAATTCAGATATGGCCCTCCCTCGCGCCCGGAACGGAGGAGCGGCAGAATGAGGAAGAATGGGAAGGAATTAAAAAAGTAAGAAAAGTTTACCAGCCGGACCTCACTCTGTTTTTACCTGAAAACCAGGCGAAACCCTCTCCCGCGGTTATCGTATGTCCCGGCGGCGGTTACAGGCAGGTTGAAATGAGAAAAGAAGGATATAAAATCGCTGAATGGCTTAAAAATAATAATATCGCCGCTTTTGTGTTAAAGTACCGGCTCAATCCTCCCGAGGCGCTTGAGGACGCCAGGCAGGCCATTAAAGTATTGCGCGAAAAAGCGGGGCAATTTAATATTGATAAGAACAAAATAGGGATCATGGGATTTTCCGCCGGCGCCCATCTTTCGGGCAACCTCGCGATGAATTATAAAGCTGATGATGAAGCGGTTAACCTGCGCCCAGATTTCTGGGTTGGTGTTTACGGTGTCTACAGAGTAATGAGGGAAAATTCCGATAATGGAGAGATTAAAACATTCGGCGGCCTGGTGGATGAAAACTCCCCACCGGTATTCCTTGTCCACGCCGTTGACGACAGCAAAGTCCCGGTAAAAAACAGCGTAAATCTTTTCCGGGCATATCTTGATAAAGGGATACCGGCCGAACTGCATGTATATGAAAAAGGTGAACATGGTTTCGCCCTCGAAACCAACCGTGGCGACGACGTAACAAGCACAGTAAATGACTGGTCAGCACGAATGCTAAACTGGCTGAAGGTAAGGAAAATCTTAAACTGAGAACAGAATAACCCGGGGAGAGGTTCGAACTTTTGCGCGCGCGTAACCTCTCCTTTGAGTAAAAGGGAAAGTCAGAAATAACAGAAGCGAAAAAAACAACTTATTGTCAATTAATAATTAATTACTTATTTTGCGCATGACTGACTGTTTTCGGGGTAATAAGCGCTCGAATAAGCGAATGATTGTTTTTTACAATATAGATTAAAATATGATTTCACATGCCCGGATAACTGTAATGTGAGTTGCGTGGCGGAGTTGTGAGAAGGTTTATGACGCGAATTTTGTGGCTGTTTTGAAAGCCTGCTTTTTGATATTTTATTATTTGTCAATAAAGATAAAAATGCCGTATATTTATTCAACATAGAAAACAATTTGCAGCTCAATAATTGGATACAACATATTTACAATCTTATTAATAGAATTCAACACAATATGCGGTAATATTTGCCGCAATTCAATATTTTGCCTAAAGTGATATGCGGTAGTAATGATGTATAATTACTATTAGCGCACACTGTGATAAAAAGAATCGACATGAATCATTCAATTCAAAACACCATTGCAAATTTCATCTGGAACATAGCGGATGATGTCCTGAGAGATGTGTATGTCCGTGGTAAATATCGGGACGTTATTCTACCGATGACCGTTATTCGCCGTCTTGATGCGCTTCTTGAACCGACCAAAGAAGCTGTCCTTAATATGAAAAAGCAGCTCGATTCGGCGGGTATTGCCAATCAGAACGCGGCTCTCTGTCAGGCGTCAGGCGAATCTTTTTTCAACAACTCCCCATTTACTCTCAAAGACCTGAAAAACAGAGCCAGGGTTCAGCAGTTGAAAGCTGACTTTGAAGCCTATCTCGATGGATTCTCACCCAACGTTCAGGAGATTCTGGACAAGTTCAAATTCCGCAACCAGATCCCGACGCTTGTGGATGCTGATATCCTCGGGGCCCTCATTGAAAAATATCTGAATCCAGGCATCAATCTAAGTCCCAGGCCGGCGCTGGATGCCGATGGTAATGAAAAACTTCCCGGGCTGGATAATCACAGTATGGGAACGGTCTTTGAAGAACTGATTCGCCGCTTCAATGAAGAAAATAACGAAGAAGCAGGAGAACACTTTACTCCTCGTGATGTGGTGAAGCTGATGGCAGACCTGATCTTCCTGCCGATTGCAGGCCAAATCGAATCCGGAACCTATCTGGTTTATGACGGGGCCTGCGGGACCGGCGGTATGCTGACGGTGGCTGAAGAACGGTTGCAGAAACTGGCTGAAGAGGCTGGCAAAGAAGTTTCCATCCACCTCTACGGACAGGAAGTCCAGCCCGAAACCTATGCGATCGCCAAGGCGGATTTGCTTCTCAAAGGCGAAGGTGCTGAAGCCGAAAATATCAAATACGGCTCTACCCTGTCGGCAGATGGTTTCATCTCTGACCAATTTGACTTCATGCTTTCAAATCCCCCTTATGGAAAAAGCTGGAAAACCGACCTTGAACGAATGGGGGGCAAAAGCGACCTGAAAGACCCGCGCTTCATTCTGGAATACGGGGATGAACCTAAATACAAAATGATCACCCGCTCCAGCGACGGCCAGCTTTTGTTTCTGGTCAATAAGCTGATGAAGATGAAGGAAAAGAGCAAGCTCGGCAGCCGTATAACCCAGGTTCACAATGGCTCTTCTCTTTTCACGGGTGATGCCGGGCAGGGTGAAAGCAATATCCGCCGCTGGATTATTGAAAACGACTGGCTTGAAGCGATCATCGCATTGCCGGAGAACATTTTCTATAACACAGGAATTGCTACCTATATCTGGGTACTGACAAACCGGAAAGCAGATGAACGTAAAGGTAAAGTTCAGCTGATTAGTGCTACAGAATGGTATAATCCATTACGAAAAAGTTTAGGTAAAAGAACGTGCGAGCTTACTGAAGAGCATATTCAAAAAATCTGCTCTCTTGCAGTAAACATCGAACAAACAGAACATTCCAAAATATTTCCAAATGATGAGTTCGGCTATAAAAAAGTAGTAGTTGAACGGCCTTTACGGCTGTCTGTTTCTTTAAATGAGAAATGCCTTGGTGGCTTCGAACAGCTATGCAACGAAGCCAAAGAAACCGCTCTCTATTCAGTTGTTGAGTCAGTAGCCAGTGAAATAGGTGAAGGGCCGCATCTGAACTACAACAGCCTTTTGGATGCCGTTGAATCCAGGGCCAAAGAGATGGCGGTAAAACTTCCAGCTAAATCCAGGAATTTCATTAAAGCTAATCTGGCGTTTATTGATGAATCTGCAGAACCGGTCATCAAGAAAATTCATAAGGCAGGGAAAGCAGAGCCCAACCCGCTTTACGGTTTAAACGACACGACGATAGAGGGCAAAAAGGTGGTCGTTGAATACGAACCAGATACTAATCTTCGGGATTCGGAGCAGGTGCCGCTTCTGGAAGATGGGGGTATTGCCGCCTTCATTGAACGGGAGGTTCTTCCTTATACACCAGATGCCTGGGTTGACAGTTCAAAGACCCAAATCGGCTATGAGATTTCTTTTATACGCCATTTTCATAAACCAGAAAGCCTACGCTCTTTAGATCAAATAAAGGCAGATATATTGGCATTGGAAAAAGAAACCGATGGATTGTTGGACGAAATTGTTGAGGGAGGATTTTGATGAGTTCTTATCAACACTACAAGGCATCCAAAGTTTCATGGTTAGGAAAGATTCCTGAACACTGGGAAGAAAAGAGAGCGAAATATTTTTTTAAGGAAATAGACGACCGATCGCAAACTGGCGAAGAGGAAATGCTTACTGTGTCACATATTACAGGAGTAACTCCGCGTAGTCAGAAAAAAGTGACCATGTTCAAAGCTGAATCAAATATTGGTCAGAAGAAATGTCAGCCAGGAGATGTGGTCATCAATACAATGTGGGCTTGGATGTCCGCATTGGGAGTAGCAAGACATGATGGAATTGTCAGTCCTTCATACGGTGTTTATAGACCTATTTGCAACGGAGAGTTCAATCCATCATATCTCGATGATCTCTTGAGAGCTGGGGAATACCGCGCAGAGTATACTTGTAGGTCAACGGGCATACGGTCTTCAAGGCTAAGATTATATCCAGACAAATTCTTGTCCATGCCCTTAGCATGCCCACCGATTCATGAACAAGATAAGATTGCTCAATTTCTTAACTGGAAAACCTCAAAACTAAACCAACTAATAAAAAATAAACGTAAGCTTATCGGTCTTTTTGAAGAGAGACGAAACACAATAACAAATACTGTGATTAATTCGCCTGAAACAAAACTGTTACGCTTGGAAGTTGTAGCTAACAAGATAGAAAGAGCGTTGAATCGAGAAGATGAAGGGGAATATATACCTATTGGCTTATACAATCGTGGACGAGGTATTTTTCACAAAGATTCAACTAAGGGATCTGAGCTCGGAGACTCATCGTTTTATTGGATTAAGGAAGGTGATTTAGTCTTTAGTGGTCAGTTTGCTTGGGAAGGAGCCGTAGCAATAGCTGGTGTTGAAGATGACGGTTGTGTTGCATCCCATCGTTATCCAATTTATCGAGGTAAAACTGGAATAGTAGACTCAGCATACCTTTTGTCATTTTTCAGGACCAGACTTGGGCATATGTTGCTGAACTTCCATTCAAGGGGAGCGGCAGGAAGAAATAGGCCACTGAATGCCAGTACTCTTGCAAAGGAAAAAATCCCTATTCCTCCGTTAAACATTCAGAAGCAGATCACCGAGCTCGTGAATCAAGAGATAAATCTAAGAAAAGATGTAAAAAAAGAAGAGGCATTATTGCATGAATATCATGCACGCCTTGTTTCAGATGTCGTGACTGGAAAAGTTGATGTGCGCTCCGTAGAAATTCCAACCTTTGAGCCCGTTGAGGCAGATCCGGAAATTCAGGATGGTGAAGAGTCTGACCTGTCTGCCGAACAGGCAGGCGATGAACTGATTACGGAGGGCATCGAAGAATGAAAAAGCAAGAAATGACTGCCGTTCCGGCAAATTACGGACAGCTGCTAATAGAGGTAAAAGAGCGGGTTCGTTCCGCTCAGTATACCGCCCTGAAAGCCGTTAACAAAGAATTACTCGGACTGTATTGGGACATTGGGCGGTTGATCGTGGAGAAGCAGGCAGGCGAAACATGGGGCAAGGGAATTGTCCGACAACTGGCTGGAGATTTACAAAAAGAATTTCCAGGAACAGGTGGTTTTTCCGCGTCTAATTTATGGCGGATGAAGGCTTTTTATGAATCTTATCAAGCTGTTGAAAAACTCGCACCACTTGTGCGAGAAATTGGATGGAGTCATAACATCGTTATTATGGAGCGTTGTTCAGAACCGCTTCAGCGTGAATTTTACATCCGCATGACCCGGAAATTCGGCTGGTCAAAAAATGTTCTGATTCACCAGATTGAAAATCAGAGCTACGAAAAATCACTATTGAAACAAACTAATTTTGACAAGACGCTGACACCGGAATTACGCACCCAGGCCAAACTGGCTGTGAAAGATGAATATACCTTTGATTTTCTGGAGCTTGGGGAAGAGCACAGCGAAAAGGAACTTGAAAGGGCCATACTTGCCAGAGTGGAAATGTTTTTGCGGGAGATGGGAGGCAACCTTGCTTTTATGGGCAGTCAATACCGCCTTGAAATTGAAGATGAAGAATATTTTATAGACCTGCTCCTCTACCACAGGCGCCTGAAATCGCTTATTGCCATTGAGCTTAAAGTTGGCAAATTCAAACCTGAATATGTCGGAAAAATGCAGTTCTATCTGCGGGCTTTGGACACTACCGTTCGCATGCAGGGTGAAAACCCGTCTATCGGCATTATCCTTTGCAAGGAGAAAAAACGAACCATTGTTGAATATGCCCTGCACGATGCCAGCAAACCCATTGGTGTGTCCACTTATGAAATCACCCGGACACTGCCGGAGAATCTGAAAAATGAACTCCCCGCCCCCGAGGTAATCGCACAACTTTTGGAGGACCTCGAAGAATGAATGATTTAACCGCGAAAAGCACGAAAAACGCTAAAAAAGAACTGCTCTTTAAGGAAGAATGCTATGTCATTCAGGGGGCAATCTTTGATGTTTACAAAGAGATGGGTTGCGGTTTTTTAGAGGCTGTTTATCAGGAATGCCTGGAGAAGGAGTTAAGTAAGCGAGATATCCCTTTTCAGTCTCAAGTGGAACTTCAATTGAGCTATAAAGGAGAGCAATTGTGCCAGACTTATAAACCTGACTTTATCTGCAATGACAAAATCATTGTTGAAATCAAAGCAGTTAAAGAGCTGGCTTCAGAACATAAAGCACAACTGCTCAATTATTTAAAAGCAACAGGTCTGGAGCTCGGGATGCTCGTAAACTTTGGAAGCTACCCAAAAGTAGAAATTGTCCGAATAGCCAATTCACATTTTCGCGATTTTAGCGCCTTTCGCGGTTATAAGAGAGGTGAAGAATGAAATTTACCGATACAAGAGAAGCAGGACTCGAAACTACCATCGTCAAGTCGTTGATTGAAGTAGCCGGTTATCAGGCAGGCAATCCTCAGGACTATGATCGCGCCCATGCGGTTGATCTCGCCAAACTTACGGCATTTTTACAGAACACTCAACCGGAGGTTGCGGAGCGTCTCAGTCTTGAAGTCGATTCACCTAAAAGAACACAATTCCTTCATCGGCTGCAGGGTGAAATTGCCAAACGGGGCATTATTGATGTATTGCGCAAAGGGGTGAAGCACGGCCCGGATTCCATCACTCTCTTTTACGGCAGCCCGACGGCAAATAATGAGAAGGCCCGGGAACTGTTTGAACAGAATATTTTCAGTGTAACGCGCCAGTTACGCTACAGCGGCAGCGAAACTCAACTGGCATTGGATATGGGTGTTTTCATTAACGGTCTGCCCATTGCCACATTTGAACTGAAAAACAAGCTTACAAAGCAGACCGTCGAGGACGCTGTTCAGCAGTACAAGAATGACCGCGATCCCAAGGAGCTTCTATTCCAGTTCAGCCGATGTGTCGTTCACTTCGCTGTTGATGATCATGAAGTGCGTATGTGTACGCACCTGAAAGGCAAGGACTCGTGGTTTCTTCCTTTCAACAAAGGATATAACGACGGCGCCGGCAACCCGCCGAACCCTGCGGGACTGGCAACAGATTATCTCTGGAAAGAAATCCTGACCAAGGACCGCCTTACCGACATTCTTGAAAACTACGCGCAGGTGGTTGAAGAGAAAGACGAGAAAACCGGCAAGAAGAAACACAAACAGATATTTCCTCGCTACCACCAATTGACGGTGGTGCGTAAACTTCTGGCAGACGCCCGGCAAACAGGCGCCGGAAAGCGTTATCTGATTCAACACTCGGCTGGCAGTGGTAAGTCCAATTCCATTGCATGGCTGGCTCATCAGCTGGTGGGGTTGGAAAAGAATAAAAAAGCGGTTTTTGGCTCAATTATTGTGGTTACCGACCGGCGTGTTCTGGATAAGCAGATCCGGGACACCATCAAGTCCTTTGCGCAGGTTGGCAATGTGGTTGGGCATGCGGAGCGATCCGGTGATCTGCGCCGCTTTATCAACGAAGGCAAGCAGATCATCATTACAACCGTTCAGAAGTTCCCATTCATTCTGGCGGAAATTGGCGACGACCACAGGCAGAACAAGTTTGCCATCATCATCGATGAAGCACACTCCAGCCAGGGCGGCAAAGCTTCGGCAAAAATGAATATGGCATTAACTTCAAAGAAAGAAAAAGCTGAATACCGGCTGGTTGCCGAAGAGCAAGCTGAGTATCTGGTTGAGAAGGAAGAAGAAAGCACAGAAGACAAAATTAACGAGTTGATGGAGAGCCGTAAAATGCTGACGAACGCCAGCTATTTTGCGTTCACGGCTACTCCGAAAAACAAAACACTGGAAATTTTTGGTGAGCCTGTTCCACAGCCGGGCGGCAAGGTAAAGCATCATCCCTTCCACAGCTACACCATGAAGCAGGCTATTCAGGAGAGCTTCATTCTTGATGTGCTGAAAAACTATACCCCGGTGGAAAGTTTTTATCGGCTGATGAAAACCGTGGAAGGCGATCCCCTTTTCGACACCAGGAAAGCCCAGAAAAAGTTACGGAAATATGTGGAGTCCAACACTCATGCCATCCGTGAGAAAGCGGAAATCATGGTGGACCATTTCCACGCGCAGGTAATGGGCCATCGTAAAATCGGTGGACAGGCGCGTGTGATGGTCATCACCAGCGCCATTATGAAAGCCATTGAATATTTCCATGCTATCAACAAATATCTGAACGAAAAAAAACTTCCCTACAAAACCATCGTGGCATTTTCGGGTGAACATGAATATGGCGATCAAAAGGTTACTGAAGCAACGCTGAATGGTTTCCCCGGCAATAAGATTGAAGACAGGATTGCCGAGGAACCATACCGCATTCTGATTGTGGCGGATAAGTTCCTCACCGGATATGACGAGCCGTTGATGCACACAATGTATGTTGATAAGCCGCTTGCCGGTATTAAAGCGGTCCAGACTCTGTCGCGTCTCAACCGGGCTCATCCCAAAAAACACGACACCTTCATTCTGGACTTCTTCAATGATGTTGATGTGATCCGGAAGGCATTTTCTGATTATTACCGCACGACCATACTCAGTGAAGAAACTGACCCGAACAAACTTCACGACCTGAAGTCCGATCTGGATGGCTATCAGGTTTATTCTCCTGAGCAGATTGATGGCTTGGTCGAACTCTATTTGAATGGCGCTGAACGGGAAACACTCGACCCGATTCTGGATGGCTGCGTTGCGGTCTATAACAGCGACCTCGATGAAGACGGGCAGGTTGACTTCAAGGGCAAGTCCAAGGCATTCGTCAGGACATACGGCTTTCTTGCGTCAATTTTGCCATACACCAATGCTGACTGGGAAAAGCTTTCGATATTCCTGAATTTTCTTATCCCCAAACTGCCCGCGCCAAAAGAAGAGGATCTCTCCAAAGGGATTCTTGAAACGATCGACATGGACAGCTACCGGGCTGAAGTTCAGGCAAGCATGAATATCACCCTTGCAGATGAAGACGCGGAGCTGGGCGCTGTGCCAACCGCTGGTGGCGGTAGAAAGCCGGAACCGGAACTGGATCAGCTCAGCAATATCATCAAAACCTTCAATGATCTTTTTGGGAACATCGACTGGAAAGACGCCGACAAAATTCGAAAAGTCATTGCTGAGGAAATTCCCGTTAAAGTTGCCGCCGATACAGCTTATCAGAATGCCATGAAAAATTCTGACAAACAGAATGCCCGTATTGAGCACGATAAAGCCCTTGGTCGTGTCATGGTGGAATTGATCGCTGACCATACCGAGCTCTTCAAACAGTTTAGTGACAACCCATCCTTCAAGAAATGGCTGGGTGACACAATCTTCGGGGCCACTTATCAATCAGCGGATACACAACAACATGCAAATTTGGGCTAACAAAAAATTCAGCGAACGCGGAAAAGCCCGCTAATAACATGTTATCAATAATCAGGCTGCGGCTCTGAAACTATAATCCGCGAAAGCCGGAAGCAATAGCCGCTCTCAGGCGGCTGAGCGGAGACGAAGCCCCGGAAGCCGGGAATTATACCATGCGCCATAGAGGGGCGTTTTTATACTTCCGCCGCTGGTTTCGATCACCCGCGGCAGACCGGCCACCGGCTTATATTTATGAAGATTTCTGCCATTTCACGCAGAATTTGAATACTATGGATTAATTCAGTTGTCTCAAAATAATTTTTCTCTTGCAGATGCATAAACTTTTCATTATTATATGCATAAAAAGGAGTTGAAATGAGAACAACATTAGATTTACCCGAAAATTTGATCGCTGAAGCAATGTTGGTCGCCAAGGCTAAAACCAAAACAGAAGTTATAAAATTAGCTCTGGAAGATTTAATCAGGAAACACAAGATACAGGAAATCAGGGATTACAGGGGAAAAATTGATCTTGATATCAATCTTGATTATCTGAGAAAAAGAAATTGAATATTCTCGTTGACAGTTCTGTCTGGATCGATTATTTCAGAGGGGGTTCTCAATCTGACACTCTTGACACCCTGATTAAGGATAATCTGGTATGTACAAATTATTTGATCCTCGCGGAATTACTCCCGGGATTAAAACATAATGGTCATACGAGCTTGGTTGATTTATTGCTTGCTATTAAACAACTGCCCCTTTCAATCGATTGGAAAAAAATTATTGATTACCAGTCAATCTGTATTTCGAAAGGAATAAACAAAGTCGGCATACCTGATCTGATAATTCTTGATAATGTGATTCAGAACCAGCTATCTTTATTTTCCCTCGACAAACATTTTAAACTGATGAGACGACATCTGGAATTCAGGTTATTTGTGTAGATATTTTCCTTCAGTGAATAATGAGCATTCCTTAATATTTAGTGACCATATTTCCTTCGGTTTCTCCATCCAAGAGAAGATTCAGGATAATTTTAACACTGAGCCTTGTATCCATATTTATCCTATAACCCGTGGAGAGGACAGAATGCAATTCTGTCCTACATAAAAAAGCCCCGTAAACGGGGCTTTTTTTAATTATTTAACTCTCTTAAAAAACTTATCGGTTATTTCCTCCACATGGAAATCATCGATATCGGCGAGGGTGGCGGCGGCAACCTTTTCATCCGGAATTTCTTCATCTTTTTTACCGATATATTTCAGTATGTTTTTCATACTTGAATAATATCTGTCAAGCTCATGCTGGTAAAATTCCACGGCGGATTTGCCTATCTTTAGCTCTTTCAGTTCGGTATCGAGATTTTCAGCGTCAATTTTGCATATATGATTTTTACCGTAGGGTGATTTTGCCAGCTCGGCCAGGTTTTCGGCAAGTTTTTTATTCACTTCGGCAACTTTGCCACTTACAGGTGAGCTGAAAGGAATTGTCCTTTTTCCCTGTTTAACACTGAAAAGGGTATCACCTACATTAATTTCCATACCGAGATTCGGAAATTCAAAACCATCAATTTTACCTATTACCTTTCGGGCAAAATCATCAAGCCCTATATTGGCGTTGCCTTCTTCCGAAATTCCCGCCCAGCAATGGCCTTCCGATATGAACACTCCGCCGGGAATAGCGAATTCACCGCTTTTAACAGCTTCGCTCTGGGCGGCGTCTGTTATCTGCACACGGGGTTTCAGAGATTTTTCAACTCTGTCATTACGTTTGATGAGGAATTTTTTAACCATCGCGAGGAGCTCATCTTCGGTGAAAGGTTTCTGTACGTAGTCCATGGCTCCATACTGCATACACTGTACGGCGGTTTCAACAGTAGCGTAACCGGTAATAATTATAACATCAATATCGGGACGCAGATGTTTAACCGATTTTGTCACTTCCATGCCATCCATTTCGGGCATCTTAAGATCGGTGAAAACAAAATCATAATGATGTTTTCTGAGGAGCCCCAGCGCTTCCTTTCCATTTTCAACCGTATCGACGGAATAACCATCCATAACAAGTATTTTTCGGAAACTATCGAGAATCACCTCTTCATCATCAACACACAAAATGCGGGCGACAGGGTTGCTTACTTCAGCCCTTTTAAGCGATTTTGCCTCGGCGCTGAAATCAAGGTTAACGCTTGTTTCGAGTACGGAAGCCCTTTCTTCTTTTATTTTCTTATCTTTCCGTTTTTTCAGGTAATATCTCATAAAAATATCACCCGCGATAAACAGAACAATCAGCAGCAGAATAAGCTCAGCCATTTTTATCTCCATATTGTTTATTAAATTTCATTGGAACTACAGGGGAAAAGATTATTTATCTCATAATCTTTTTCCGATGGAATAATTTTCATCAGCCACCCTTCAAAGTATGGATCCTTCTGTAGCAGCAGCGGATTATTTATAACTTCATCATTAGTTTCAATAACTTTTCCTGAAAGTGGAAACAGGGGCGAATGTTCATAACCCTCATTATCGGTTATTGTAACAAAATATTCACCCTGCGCCGTTTCACCAGCAGCGAGTCTGATCTCAATTTTTTCAATTTCCCCGATGGTTTTCAGAAACAGGTCGGAAATACCGGTGACAGCAAGACCGTCGGATGTAAAGGAAGCCCATGAAGCGTAACCCAGCCTGTAATACCTCGAAGGACAGGGTATATATTCGAGGGTATCCTCCTCTCCTGTTCTTTTTCCAATCTTAATTACCATATCGCTGTAATTAAGTCCCCGGCTCAGATGGGCGGCAAGCTCTTCAAAAGTAAAAGGTTTGGGTATAAAATCGATAGCTCCCTTGTTAAGTGACTTCACCGCGTTTTCCAGGGTGGAAAAACCGGTGGACATAACAAGAGGCGTTTTAACCTTTCTTTTTCTCAGCTCTTCAAGTATCTGAAATCCGTCAAGTTTTGGCATCATTATATCACATACTATCAGCCGGAAACTACTTTCACTCAGTTCGGCAAAAGCGGCGTCCGAGTCTATCGCTTTCTTAACTCTCCATCCATAGGCTGAACCTATTTTCTCGACAGCGTCGAGAATCACCGATTCATCATCAATTACAAGAATATCATTTTCAGCCATTACTTTTTACCGGTAATTTTATAATAAATTTAGAACCTTTATCTATTTCACTTTCAACTTTAATACTGCCGTCGTGATTATCAATTATTCCCCAGATAACCGCCAGACCGAGTCCCGTTCCTTTTTGTCCTTTTGTGGTAAAGAAGGGTTCGAATATTTTATCGAGGTTTTCCTGCGGTATGCCCGATCCGTTATCCTCAATCTCAATCATAACAAACTTCTGCTCGCCTTCAACTTCTATCGCGTCCCATTTCTGCCAGGAGCATCCTTTTTGAGAACATCCTTCCAGATGTCCTTTGCCCGGCACTTCCACACTATATATGGCCGAATTACAGACAGGACATTTTTTATCTTTAACATTTAATGAAATATCGCAGGAGCTGCATGAAAACCTGGTTTCTTCACCATCTTTTATTTCTATCCCGAAACGGTGGCGGTCAAGTCCGTAAACAGGATCAAGATAAATAAATCCTTCATTATTGCCTGAACGGGCTTTTAATTTGATTGAGGGAAGACCGTCAATTTTCAGCTCCTTATCCATCAGATCATGTCCTTTCGGACATACAGCATTTTTAACAGGTATATTCCCAAAAGGTGAAAGATTTGAGCTATAGGTGCGGATGATTATTCTTCCTCCCTTGTTCCCGATAGCGTCGCAGGCGTTCACAAGCAGATTAATAAACACCTGCTGAAGCTGGTTCGAATCGAGCCGCAGCTCGGGAAGCGGGTCGGCAAGCTCTTTATCAACCCCTACATGGTTCATGGAAAGCTGGTTTTTAATAACCTCGATCGAATTTTCTATAATTTCATTTATATCAGCGAGGTTTCTTTTCGGAACTGACTGACGGGCAAAATCGAGCAGACTTTTAACTATTTCCCTGCTGCGTTTTGTCTCCCTTACTATTACTTTCAGATCATTATGCAGATCGGGCTGGTTTTCGGTTCTTTTAAGCAGAAAGCTGCTATAGGTCAGCACACCTGTAAGGGGATTATTAATTTCATGCGCGACCCCCGCCGCGAGCCTTCCGAGAGAAGCCATTTTATCCGACTGAAAGAGCTGCATCCGCGCTTCGGAAAGTTTTTTTGTCATATTATTAAATGATGCCGCGAGCTGCATTAATTCTTCCGAACCTTTTAACTGAACCTGGTGAGTCAGATTTCCCGCGGCAACTTTATTGGTAGCGGAAACAAGATTATTTACCGGTTTAACAATAAACCTTCTCGCAAAAAAGGCTATTATAAGGCTGAGGGAAATAATTGAAATAATAGCGAACGCTAAAGTTGTGATTTCACTTCTCGTTATCTCCCTGTCTATTCCCCTCAGGCATACATCAATTTCAAGAGTGCCGAGAACTTTCTGCTCTTTAGGGTGGGCGTGGCAGTCGGCTGTCCAGCAGGACTCTTCATTTAATATGGGAGTAATAATACCAAATAACCTGGCCGAATCGGGAAACATCCTGAATATTTTTGTCTGGGCGGTTAAAGAGGGTTCGCCATTATCCTGCCCGTGACATGTGGCGCAGCTTTTGCTCTCAATATCCAGTTTGTTTCCAATTTCATCTGAAGCAGCCGAATAAGCTATAATACCCCGTTTGTCAACAACTCTCACCCTGCGGATACAGGGCTCTTCACCAATAGTGGAAATCATGTTGTGAATATGTTCACGGCGGTTATATAACATCTCAAAGCGGGTGCTTTTTTTAACAGTTTCACTCAACTGCTTGGCATGGCGTTCAATCTCGCCGTAAAGCACCTCGCTTTGCGAATGTATATTTACATAGGCGTATATGCCAATAATAATTATTGACGCCACGCCAACTGCAAAAATCAGCTTCTGTCCTATTCTTTTAAACATTTTTTTCCGCAGTTTTTGTTATGCAGATATTCAGACCATAATATAACAAAATTTCTCCGATTTTAATTCTTTTCACCCGGCAAAGAATCGGGATAACTTATATCATCATGACAATCACTACAGTCTGGTTTTTTTCTGTAGTCATTGTTCTTATGACAATCGCCGCATTCAAGCTCCTGATGTATTTCACTGAGTTCAAGACCGGTTACTTTATGATCGAAGGTTTCCATATTCCAGTTTCTGTGGCACGAAACGCAGTTGCCTCGCAATCCTTTTTTACGTGAACCTTTATGGCAGTCGGAGCAGGCCAGTTTGCTGTGATATCCCGCCAGATCAAAACCGGTGTTTCTTTTATGATCGAAAGGCGGCGTCTCTTTTTCTTTGTGGCAGAATTCACAGTTATCTTCAGTATCATGACAGGCGGAACAGATATCATGTTTTTCCTCATCCGATTCCGAAGCTTCGGCGATTTTCATGATTTCTTTATCCATATGACATGAAGAACAGGTTTCATTCTTATGACAATCGACACATTCGGCGCCATATAATTCGGTATGCTGCATATGATAGAAAGTGACATAAACACCATCATCAAAGTCGGTTTCATAAAGATATTTCGCCTGCATCTTTATCTGGCCATGAGCCGATTTTTTCAATTTGGCCGCTTCTTCTGTTTTTCCATCCGAATCATTGGAAATGTGACAAAAATTGCAGTCAACTTTGCCGCCCCAATCGCGGTGGCAGTCAATACACTGCTGGTGAAAAGCGCCAAGCAGATCGGGGACCTTCAGATTTTTATCGCTTCTGTCGGCTTCGTGACACTCGTCGCAATGCTGAACTTTACCGGGAGGATTATAATGATGACACATTACACATCCGCCTCCCATAAGGGACATTTCAGCATGTACCTTATGTGAGAAGTTAACCGGTTTATACTGGTCCCTGGTTTCTTTCATACCGTCAATAACAATTATTTCGGGTGAATCTTCAGGAGCTGTGTGAACCGTAATTATTTCATGGCGGGGGCATTCAACAAGACAGTTATCCAGTTTGGTCGGGTTCTCGCACGTATGACAGTAACTGCATTTAATATCGCCATTATGGCCCCGGATGCCCTTATTCTGGGCAAAAAGAGGCAGGGAAATAATAAAAAGAAATATTATCAGCTTTTTCATTTCAAACCTCCCCGCACCGCGTATTTTGTTTGAGGCATTCCATGTTCTACAGGTATACTCAGTACAGGAAAATGTATCGATATAAGTCTGAAAAACAGGATTTCGAGTGAAGCGAAACCGAGCGTAACTAGCACTTCCCCAATAGAGGGAATATAAGCGTAATCGGCATAAAGGGGCTGATAGGCTACAATATAATTATTAAAACGGTTTATCAATACTCCGAAGATCACCAGCCCGGAAGCTAATAAAAGTCCGGCCCGGCTCTGCGTCATTGTTTTGGAAAGGAACATCCTCGTGGGAACAATTATCCCGAAGAAAACCTCAATCGTAAACATTACCGACGCCGTGGTAATTTTAGTCAGATACACAAAAGTTTCCCTGATAACCATATCGCCAATTTTAAAGGCGAGATAGATTCCCAGCAGAGGACCAACAAATTTTGAGAGACTCTTTAGCACATCCATTTCAGGTTCCAGCCCGAAAGATTTGGAGGATACCAGACCTTCGAGTATGACCATCGGGAAACCGAGCGAAATTGCGGAAAGGAGGAAAAGCAGCGGAAGTACAGGAGTCTGCCACAAGGGGTGCATTTTCGGTCCGGCGATTACCATTAAAGTTCCGAGTGATGACTGATGCAGGCATGAAAGAACAACGCCGGCGATTATAAAAATAAACATAAAACGGTCTAATGTTTTATCGAGGAAATGCAGCAATTTTTCAATCGTTTTATTTAATCCCGATAAAAATCCCGGCAGGTTAATTTTTCCGAGGAATCTTTCAATAACAACAGGGAGGAATTCAATATATAACACAGTAAGATACATCATTACGCAGATGCCGACCTCAAAAAGGGCTGAGCTGCCATTCCACATTACCAGCGGATGCCAGATGCTGTACCAGCGGCCGATATCGGTCGATACACTGATAGCAACAAATGTGTAGCCCAGCAGTGCGGTCAGAAGCGCGGGTCGCACAATAGCGTGATAATGTTCGCGATGCATAATATGCCCCAGAGCGGCAGTGGTAAAACCTCCCGCCGCGAGAGCGACGCCGGCGGCCACATCAAGCCCAATCCAGATACCCCACGGATACTGATTATCAAGATTAGTAACCGCGCCGAGACCAAAAATAAACCTGGCAAGTAAAAATGCCAGTCCACTTAAGGCTATCACAGTAATTCCAATTACAACCGGGGTAAAAAACTTTATTTTAACAGGCATTGATTTAAAGTCATGACTCATTTTTTTCACCCTCCTTCTCTTTTGAGATATACATTATTCCGCCGAGAAGAGCGTAAAGCGCGATAGGTGGAATAAAATAGGCGAATATGCCATGCTGAATAGATTCCGAAACACCGGGAGCAGCGTCTTCATCAAGCTGTGGAAACGCAAGTTTGGTATGATCAACAGGAGTCAGGTACATCCATGAGGTGCCTCCCACTTCATATTCACCATAAATATGATCGGCATATCTTCCGGGATTGTTCCTGATTTTTTCACGGGCTATGCCAATAAGCTCATCCCTTCTGCCATAAGTCATTACCTCCATCGGGCATATTTCCACACAAGCCGGTAATTTACCCTTTGAAGTTCTTTCTTCATAACAAAAATCACATTTCACAATATCAGGCTCAATCGCTTTATGATATTCGAACGCGGGCACCTGGAACGGACAGGCTATCATGCAATAACGGCAGCCGATACATTTCCCTGTATCCCAGGTTACCTGTCCTCCTTCATGTTTTGTAAAAGCGCCGACAATACATGCCGATACGCAGGCTGGTTCATTGCAGTGCATACATTGCACTTTCACGTTGATTTCTTTAACCGGATTTTTACCATCAAAACTGTTAACAACAGTATACCCGGTATGGTCCGGTCGCCTCATTTTTTCCATAACCGATTTGTCATCATAATCAGCGATGTTGCCTGCATCCATATTATGTGACGTTTTACATGCCCATTCACACCTCCGGCAGCCGACACAAAGAGTGGTGTCGACCAGAACACCCATCCTGTTTTCATGGGCGCTTTTTTTCTCTCCCGCCTTTGCTTTCGAAGGGCTCATTCCGGCCATGCCGGCGCCAAGCAGCAGCGAGGATTTGAAAAAATTTCTTCTGGTAATTTCCGCCATATTTTACTCCCTATATGAGATATTGAACTCTTATTTAATTGACGTTTTCAAAGTTCACTCACCAAAAGCGCTGAATGTACTCCTAATATCCTGTTTAACTTTATAATTATAAAATATTAGTCAAACGGACACCATTATCCTCTCTTAAAATATCCAAGTTTTTTTTCTTTGTCAAGAAATCTTTGAACTATATGTTTATATTTATAAAACGTTAATTGAGAAGAAATTCCATTTTGTAATAAAATCCGGCTTTTCCATCAAATATGTGGTTTATCAGTAAGATTATTATCAGTTCAAATCCCTCTTTCCATAAAAATCATAATCTTAATCGTAATCATAATCGTAATCCCACCCCCTCAGAAAAAATGAACACCCCCGCCCCCGTCATCCACCCCGGCCATCATACTCTTACTCATACTCCTACTCCTATGTTTTACACTTGATATCTGTAAATGATTGTAAAATAAAGGAGAAATAAAAAAAACTGCAAAATTTGTCACTACCATTTCAGCGACAGTGAAAAATCAGGCAAGTTATATTTATTATAATTTTTAATGGTTAAAGCTCTACATAATCATTTACCTCTGTCTGATCCATGAGTTTTTGGGGATGTTTGATTCTGAGAAGAGCAAAAATCTCCGATGCAAGTTTTTTTTGTTTGCTCTTCAAATAATAAGTTTCTTCTTCTATTTCCAATTCGCTAAATTCAACTGACAACAAAGCTTCCTTGATCCTTTCAGTAGAATAATCTATTCCTCTTTTTCTTAATCTGAACTCCAGTTCTCTTTCCAGCATAAAAGCAAAAAAGCAAATCATAAAGTGTCCCTCTATATGTTCCCGGACTCTCAGGTATATTGGTCTTGTCTGCATAGTTGACTTCATTACCTTGAAGGATTCCTCTATTTTGTATAGATAGCCATAACTTTCCAGGACTTCAATTGGCTCCATCTCAAGATCGCTGTACTCTATAGCGTAATAACCATCAAATATGGACTCTTTTTCTATTTTTTCCTGATCTATCAGTAGTTTCCCATTTTTCTTATCTCCCTGTTCCTCTATAAATCTCTTATAGCCATTTTTCTTTTTAACCTTGCTATGCTCCTGTTTGTCTACTACTTCCATTGCTTTCTCTATTGCGCGTTCCCGATCCTTTCTGTCCTTAGCCGCCCGTTTTGACGACCAGGTGCATACCATCTTTTCTGGTAATGTTGCCTTTTTTTTCTCTCCTTCTTCTTCATATTGAACTATATTTTCGTAATCTATTACCTTGTATTTGTATTTTTCTTCTTCCCTGGTTATTTCACTATAGCCTTCCTGACTCAGAACTTCCTGCTGTACCTTTTTCGACATGGACTTTAATCGGGCGCTTACTATATAATTATATCCGCGATCCTTTATTGCTTTCAGATTTAGTTTGGAGTTCATAGCCTTATCTGCGACTATTATCACCCGATCCAATTCAAATTGCTTTTTCAATTTATCAAGTATTCCAAGTAGTGTTTTCCCGTCAAATGTATTTCCCGGGAACAGTTCGTAACCTATTGGTCTGCCTTCCTTATCTATCAGAAGTCCCATTACTATCTGAACTTCATTTACTTTGTTTGCTTTACTGAAACCAAAGTCTCTCAGACTATCTTGTTTCTGTGATTCATAATGCCAGGTTGTCACATCATAAAAAACCACATCAATTTCCATATTGAAAAGGTTGCGGTTTTTAAGAAACAATGATCTTTCTATCTTTTCTTTGTTCTCTGAAAGAATATCAAGTGAACGGTAAACCTGGTGAAGAGCCAGATCCGGATCATATTCCAGATATTTATCCCTGCTGAAATAGTAGTCGCGTTTACTTCCCGGGTTAAGCAAACGGTTGATTACAAGTGTGAATATCAGTCCTTTTAGGTTGTATCCTGATTTACTTTTTTTGACAACAGGCGCTAAAATATTGTCAAAATCAAATTGTTTCCAGAGTTTTTTGTATGCCAGATATCCGTAATTAAGTCTGTATTTTTCTTTCATGCCTGAGACATCTTTAAGATTACATTTTTCTTTATCGACGAATTTCTGAAGAGAACGGAGAATATTTTCCAGCCCTGAGCTTACAAGTTTATCTGCCCTGCCGAGGCTGGCTATCACTTTATGTTTCGAAACCCCTTTTACTTTATAACTTTCAACAATTGAAAGATATTGATGACCTTTTGAATGAGAAGTTTTAATAAACATAGGTAACTCTGGAATGTTATATTACAAATATAAGTGTAGAACTACTGATAATCAACATTATAGTAATATTATACAATATGTTAGATGCCCTTAAGCATGAATAAGTTGTCACTACTTTTACAGCTGTTCTCAATCCAAATATGTGTTTTTAGCCCGTTTTCGCACTTTTTTGCTCTTTTTTTTTCTTTAAGTGTAAAACTCAGGAGAAAAAATGAACACCCCCGCCCCCGTCATCCACCCCGGCCATCATACTCTTACTCATACTCCTACTCTTACTATGATTTTTTGATACCGATACCGATACCGATACCGATACCGAAAAATAAGGTATCCTTTTTTCTTTGCGTCTCCGCGTCTTCGCATGAGATAAAAAACGATTTCGATTACGACTTCGATTTTGATTTCGACAGGATAAAAACATCATAATCTTAATCATAAACTGGCAGAGCCAGAATAAACAAGGTTATCAAGTTACTCAAAGTAAGTCCTCCCCCGTCTCCAAAGAAAAACACTTTGAATCCACCCCCTCCAAAGGGGGATATTTATCGACAAATCAGAGCATTCAAAATGTCCCCCGCCGGAGGGGGTGGCAATGAAGCGCTTTTCTTCATTGACGGGGGAGGACTCACCTCGAGTTACTACAAAAATTATTCTTGGCAATAAAACCTCCCACTCGTTTATGCATTTCTTGCCATTTTGCATAAAATTTAACTCCTTACGGAGTAATCATAATCTTAATCCCACCCCCTCAGGAAAAATGAACACCCCCGCCCCCGTCACTAAACCCGGTCTTCATACTCTTACTCATACTCTGATTATAAAAAAGGCGCTCGCAAATGAGCGCCCCTATAAAATTAAGGCATGGCAGATTACTTTAGAAGCATCATCTTCTTAGTTGAGCTGAATTCACCTGCTTTAATTGAATAGATATAATACCATAGTGAATTATATCACAGTCCAAAAAGGGTCCGAAAAAATATAAGCGTATGAACTAATACTCATGACTTCTTCCGGCGTTAGATTTTTTGCCAATTCACAGACATATTCTCTCAATTCTTCCATTGATGAAAATAATTTGTTTGTAAAATCTCTCTTGAATTTTGCCCATATTTTTTCTGCCGGATTTAATTCAGGACAATAAGGAGGTAAGAATAATAATACTATATTTTCCGGAATCTTCAACGCTTTGGCTTTGTGAAAAGGACCATTATCCAGAACTATCAGTTTTAATTCATCAGGGTCTTCTTTGGAAAACTCATCTAAGAATAATTGAAACCATTCGGAATTACATTCTGGTAACTCCAGCTGAAAACTTTTTCCATCAATTGGTGAAAATGCTCCGTATAAATATGTTGACTGAAATACCTGATTGAAGGTGCATATTGGCTTGATCCCCCTGGCTGTTAATGCTCTTCCGTTTTTGGTAAATAATCCGAACCTGCTTTCATCCTGGTAATATAAGTTTACTCTTCTATATCTCTCTACTTTATCAGCAATTGCATTCCTGCAAATCAGACCAAAGTTTTTTTTAAAGCCTCAGCTGCTTCTTTATCCTTGTTTTCGTGACTTTTACGCGCAACCTTTGATTTTGAGCCAAAATTTCTGATACAATATTTTAGCAGAGTATTATACTTTACTTCCTTATTGAACTCCAGCTCAATCCAGTTTAACAATTCTTTATATCCAGGAAATCCATTGTAGGGATCATTTAATTTCTGTTCGATTGCTGAATGTTCTTCTTTGGAGAATACAGAGGGACGAAAACCGGTTTTCTTGTGGCTGCAAAGTAGATCAATGCCACCTTTCTCATACATAGTTCTCCAGGTCTGGACACTATTGTGATTGACGCCGATCCGGTCAGCGAGATCACGTTTAGAGATGCCATTGGCATGATTTTTCATTTCAATGAGCATACGTAATCGAGGGGCAATCAGAGGTTTTGCATGTTTAAGGAGCTTTTTAAGCTCAGGAGTAGATTCTTTAATTGAGACAATTTTGGGAGCCGCCATAGATGAATACCTTTTTAGTCCAAAGATAATAAAAACCTAATCCGAATGCAATAGTTGGACCATATTTATTTTCACTTTGGTATAAACTCCGCTGGCAAACCGTCCGGCAGTAAACTTAATTTCATATCTGCCTTCCTTTTGTGTTTCATTTACCAGTGTGGCCACTTCCCTTCCGAGCATATCATATACTTTTATTGTTACATGTCCCGCTTCAGGTATCTGGTATTTGATCACTGTTTCAGGGTTAAAGGGACTTGGGAAGTTCTGAGAAAGGTCATAAGTTTCCACTTTTAGATCACCCTGGTAGGAAATATTTGTAATGTTACTTTTAGCTATTATTTCCTCTTCGGCAAGTATCTGCGCCATCGCGTAATTCGCGCCAAGATTATCCTCAACAACGAGACGGAATTTCACCTCCCTGTTTCCTATACCGTCGGTATTCAGTAAATAACCTTCATTTTTGTAGTTCGAGTAATTTGATGAGTTAAAGGTAATATCATCATATACACCAAGTATTTCATCAGTTGTCGCGTCAATTAATTCGGCCTTAAACCTTACATATTTTCCATCTGCTAAAGTTTGAGCCGCGGTCGCTGTATCCATAGTTCCATAATCAATGCTGAATGTCAGTTCAGAATTATCATTTACCGCGAAAACATTGGATTCAAGATTATCATTTAATCCTTCCAGACCTGAAAATGTGAAAAATTCATCGAGCTCACTAAAGGTAACCATTTCCCCGTCAATGTTTATATCGGCGATCGCGAACCAGAACTGAGCGTTATCTGTATAAATTGAGCCTTCCCGTCCTGTTGAGGCCGATACTGTCTGTATCTTTTCCGGAGGCAGGGAAGTCGCTGAACATTCAATCTCATATGGCGCTGAATCTGTATTTAGCGATATTGCTTCAATTTCATTAAATGTTTCGGCGTCGCTGAGGTCTATTCCTTCGCCATAAATTTGATAATATAATATTGTGCTGAAACTTAAACTTGTAAGATATTTCTTATAATCATCAGGATCATCATTCCAGGCAAATTTATAACGGGCCGGCGTTTCATAGGTTCTGTTAATTTTAGCGTCCTGAACACAGCCTCCGAACTTAAAAAAGGTGCTGTTCCAGTAACCTGTATAAGGATCGCCTCCACTGCAAGGTCTTCCCCTTAATACGACGCGAATTTCATTGTCACAAGAAATAATATCAGATTTTAGCATTCTTATAGCTATGCCGGAATTATCTTTCTCACCTATCCATACCAACCTGGGAGCTTCATCCTCGAGAACAATCATTGAGGGAAAACGGTTTGCAGTATATCCTACCCCATCGGAAGGAGTTTCACAAGATGACCAGGATACATTTCCGGCGCTCAATTGAACAGGGTCTGTAAATGAGTATTTTATCGCCGTGTTGCCCTGCTGCCAGGCAAGGTGGACACATTCTACCTGGGTGATATAAGAACTCGCGACTACGGGATTTGAGGAATTTTCATCTGTTCCGGTGACAGGTCCGGCAAATGTTCCCCAGCTCATATAATTGCCCGAAACAGGAGGCACGTGTCTTTCACCAAGGCAATAATAAAGGCCTCCATCAACATCCCATTCACTGGAAGGATCTTTCTCACTCCATACAACCATTAACCTGCTATTTGATCTGACAATAACCGGCTGAGCGTCATCGATATAGTCTTTATATGTAACAGTCCTCAAAATGTCGGTATCGAGTATAGCGTCCACTGAAGGTCTGTAAAAAGCCGCTTTTATGGAATATACATTATTATTCAAACCTTCCTGGTACACAATAAGCGCGTTTGTTGAGTTTAAATCCCGCGCGATAGATGGATTTTTAGCGTTAAGTGTAATATCATTAACCGGGCTGTGGTTATTGCCAAGCTGCCAGTTTACTCCATCAGAACTATATTCAACCCACACATGCCCCATGCTCTCATAAACACGAACAAAGGTGCCGTCGGAAAGTTTTGTGATTTTATTTGATGAAGCGGTAAAGGTTTCATCATTGTCTGCTAATTCCGCGGCTTTCATCAGCGTTTCCACCGTTGCGCCATCCTGGTTAAACATTAACGCTGTTTCCGCTGAATAATTATCATCAAAGGTTACGCTTCCCTCCGGCGATCCTTCCCATTTCTGGAAATAGAATGTATGGCTTTTTCCATTTACATTGAGTATTTCTGAATTATTACATTGAACTGAATAGTGAGGTTGTTCAGGGATAGTATAATCCATATCCAGAAATACACCTTTATAACCTGATGTAGTAGAATATACACAAGGAGAATTTACACTATTCCAGGGAAGAGCGTTGTCAAGGCCGAAGTTGCGGTATCCATAAGGTTCATCATAATAAGCGGAATTTCCATAATCGGTAAACCAGGGATCTTTTATTTCAATCGAGCCGGCTGAAAGACTGCCATCCCAGTTCCCCTGTATTGTAACATTATCAGAATATTTTATAATTGACCTATGATGAAAGTTACCATTTCCATCATCAATTACTTTAAAATGGGTATGATTTCTATGGGATAATTAATTTCCGTCTGATGTTTCCATTCTATAGAATTTTTCAGATGTACCTGGATAAATGCCCGTTAAGCTTCTATAAGTATAATTAATGTTTTCCGGAAGCTCAGCATAAAGGTTGCCAGACGAAAAGTCCATCCAGTCTGATAATTCATCCGACCAAATATCGAAATCTCCTTTGCTTTCATTTTCATTATCTATTTGTCGAAAATATGATTTCACCAGGTTATTTTGAGTAACCGGATTATATATTTCTGTTGCAAAAGCCTGAATCGCGCCATTTAGAAATACTGCTGCTTTAAACTCAATTGAGACACCATAATTTTGCAATCTCACAAAATCTTCGCAAAGCAACGAATTGTCAGTCGGGGTTGAACCATCAAGAGTATATCTTATTACACCGTTTTCGATATTCGTCCTCGGATAGACCTGTAACGGAAACAATTCATAATCACCACCTCTTGGGAAAACAACGAGCTGCTGATTGCCATTGTTAATAGTAAAAGGACAGACAGTAATAATACTGTTGTTATAATCTTCCTTAACCGCGACTGCTTTGATCGTCTGAGAATACCCGACCTGTATTGGCTGAGTGTATTCGGGAGAGTTTTCATCAGGCAATGTTCCGTTGGTGGTAAAATGAATTGTGGAGCCAGGTGTCGGGCAAGACATAGTCACCGGTGTAGTTTGTGTAAAAATACCGCCCGATGGAGATATAACAGGCGCCGCGACCTGGGGCAGGTCATTTATAGTTAACGGATAACTAAGTCCGTAGCCTTCAAGATTATGATTGTTTTCAGTATGAAACTTAATACGATATTCACCGTCGGGAATCGACTGGGGAACTGTCCAGAGCGCCTCATTTCCACTTGCCGATATAACTTAGAACACTTGCATTTATATAACAAACAAAAATCCCTTCATTTGTTACCAGTGAAATACCTAAATCATTTTCTTCAGTATCCGACCATTGAATTGAATATTCAGTGCCTTTTTTCCAAATACTTCCCGTTGCCGGTGATGTAACCGTAACTATTCGGCTAACATTCCACCCAATATCCTTCAACAATCCATAAGTAATTTCTCCCGGCGAATGTATTGCTTCTGCTGTACCGGTTTTGGGAGACATCAGCGAATTTGTATTTCCTGCCTGATATGTAGCCTCATCCCAATGCGCTATACTGCTTCCATTTTTCCATGAAACCGGAGCATATATTTTTGGATACCCGGTAAGATTCATGTAATATCCATTTTGGCCGCCCCAAAAAAGATTATCGCAACATAGCGCGCCTCCCAATGCAGAAGAATTATTTGAGTATGTATTGATAATAACATTATTTCCGGCGCCCTGTATTACATATTTATCAAAAATTGTCGCGGTGTTGCTGCTTCCCAATCCCCAGCTGCCTATATCGGCATTATATCCGAAACTGTCAAAAAATCCCAAACCATGGCAAAATTCGTGCAACGCCGTTGTAACAAAATCATACTCATTTTCTTCAGTATTTCCATCTGTTCCATAATACCATTCACGATCACTATTAAAAGTTATAACAATATCATATTGCCAATTATCTTCGTCGATAAAATGAAAATTAACATCAGGATTATTTGGATCTTTTTCTTTATTCAGGTTGCTGCCGCTGAAGGTTTCTGCAAGTGATATTGCGTAAAAAATATCACTTTCGGGAGCATTACTGAAATTTTTCACAAATATTGACGGACTTGATTCGGCCAGTTTTTTATTTACACCCAAACCTTTCCATATTGCTTTTACTTTTATTTCCTGCGGAGTATTTATTATCTCCTTCCAAATATTCATTGCGTAAACAAATGCAAATTGAGCCTGACCGGGAAATATCTGAGAAAAATCAACAGAGATAACTGTGTTTGTCGTTTTGTTTAATATTGCTTTGTTCGTAAATATTTCCGGAGGAGGCACTTTTGTGTAACGGTTAATATTTTCCGCCTCACTGTCATCGATTCTCTGCGCATTCACTACCACCCCCGACAAAGAAGCAATGAGAATAAAAAATACAAGTATTTTTTTCATAACCTTTCCTGTTAGTTTGTTATGGATTTTATTATGTTTGTGCGCAAACAGAAAGGTGCTGTCATAATTCGTTAGAATTATGCTTTTGAACGATGTCCTTTTGTTTGCTTTGCCATTCCGGTAGTGCAAGTACCGGAATGGTTTTTTTATATTATCTTTAATTTCTTATACCAATAGTAATAAATCCCTTTATCTGGTTGATTTCAATTAATCCGACCGCAACTATAATATCATCTTTAATACTTACACGTTCATAAAAAACAAGGGAATTATGCAGCTCGGGAAACTCAATCCATCTTGTTCCGTTATAATAAACAATGCCTCCAAAACTACCTGCTGCCACAATGCTGTTATGATCTTCACCATCTATTTCTTCATAAAAAAAACCATTTTCTTCTAAATCAATCTGCCATTCATTATCAATATTTTTTACCACTCCGGCGCCGGTCACATATTTTATTAAGCTGTTTTTTGTCCATACTCCTCTGTAAAAACGGTTGTCGTTTATTTCAAGCTGATTAAGGTTTTCATTGTCATCAAGAATATAAACGCCTCTTGTTCTCGGTACCGAAAAGTAAAGTTCCCTTTTCCCTGTCAGAATATTTTCCGCTCCCCACAGGTTATGTATATCATTCCCCTCTCCTCCCTGCGATGATGAAAGTATTGTTTCTATTTTTCTCCATTCACTTCCGTTATAATGGGCAAGATTACCATTATTTCCTGCTATGTAAAAATCATCACCTAACCATCCCCAACTGACATTGGGCGACCATCCAATAAGTATTTCAGGAATATTCAATGAGTTAAATCTCGCGCCATCCCAATGAACAAAAGCCTCAAACCAAATATCATTTTGTCCAAACGCAATAATTGATTTTATATCCCAATAATAGGTTGAATAAAGAATTCTCTTCAACTCCCACTCAATCCCGTTCCAATGAACCGCATTGTAACTCACCCCCTCTTCCTGAATATCACCAACCGCCCAAATATTGTTTTCATCAACAATAGCCACATCGTCAAAAAGGCTTGAGCCGCCTGTATTGCTGCCAAAAGTCCGGCTTTGCCAGGTAAAATCGCCGCTGGTGGTATCCATTGTTTCGGCGCCAATTGATTTGTATATTGTTTTGTAATCTCCTTTGCCATGAAGTATTGCCTGCATTTTATAACTTTGCGCGGGTAATAATCCTTCCACACAAAGCAGTGTATCACCCGCGCTGTTAACAGTTGCCTGGTTATAGGATTCATCATTAACTCTCAATTCAAGCTCTCTGCCAACGCTGCATAATGGCAGGTTTAGCTTAAGCCAGACTTCGGTACAGCTAATATCAACCAGGGTTAATGTCAGTTCGCCGTTTTCTATTATGGGGCCCGCGCTTTCACAGCTAAATAGCATTGATAACATTATTGCTATACTCAATATTTCCCTCATTCCTTCTCCCTGCAAAATCTTTTTTCTGATATAATTATTGACATCTTCTGTTCTCCTTTTTCCGGTACTGTTGTTTTTTTATACGATCTTTAATTTCTTATACCAATAGTAATAAATCCCTTTATCTGGTTGATTTCAATTAATCCGACCGCAACGATAATGTCATCTTTAATACTTACTCGTTCATAAAAAACAAGGGAATTATGCAGCCCGGGGAACTCAATCCATCTTGTTCCGTTATAATAAACAATGCCTCCAAAACTACCTGCTGCCACAATGCTGTTATGATCTTCACCATCTATTTCTTCATAAAAAAAACCATTTTCTTCTAAATCAATCTGCCATTCATTATCAATATTTTTTACTACTCCGGCGCCGGTCACATATTTTATTAAGCTGTTTTTTGTCCATACTCCTCTGTAAAAACGGTTGTCGTTTATTTCAAGCTGATTAAGGTTTTCATTGTCATCAAGCATATAAACGCCTCTTGTTCTCGGTACCGAAAAGTAAAGTTCCCTTTTCCCTGTCAGAATATTTTCCGCTCCCCACAGGTTATGTATATCATTCCCCTCTCCTCCCTGCGATGATGAAAGTATTGTTTCTATTTTTCTCCATTCACTTCCGTTATAATGGGCTATATTTCCCTGCCATCCGGCTAAATAATAATCAGAATTGTTAACGCCCCAAATATTAAAAATTGTAAACCTCTCACCTTCAATATCATAAATACATTGGATTTCATAATCATTTGGGGTGGTTAATGTCGCCAATTCTATTCCGCTTGAAATCAATATGTTACCATTTAACGCGAAAACAGCATCTGCTGCATCTGGAAATTTATGTCCATCTGGCTGATTGCAATCAGCATAATATAATATCCTCTTCAACTCCCATTCAATCCCGTTCCAATGAGCCGCGTTGTATCTTACCCCTTCTTCCTGAATATCACCAACCGCCCATATATTGTTTTCATCAACAATAGCCACATCGTCAAAAAGGCTTGAGCCGCCTGTATTGCTGCCAAAAGTCCGGCTTTGCCAGGTAAAATCGCCGCTGGTGGTATCCATTGTTTCGGCGTTTATTTCGGCGCTTATGGTCTTATAATTTCCTTTGCCATGTAGGATTGCCCCTATTTTATAACTTTTCGAGGGCAATAATCCTTCTACAACAAGCAGTGTATCACCCGCGCTGTTAACAGTTGCCTGGTTACAGGATTCATCATTAACTCTCAATTCAAGCTCTCTGCCAACGCCGCATAATGGAAGGTTTAACTTAAACCAGGCTTCGGTGCAGCTATTATCAACTTGGGTTAATGTCAGTTCACCGTTTTCTATTATGGGATCTGCGCTTTCACAGCTAAATATAATTGTTGAAAAGAAAATAACTATCCATAGTAGATTTTTTATTTCCGGCATTTTTACTCCCATTTTAATTTATTTCATTTTTTTCTTTGTATATTGCAATATTTTTCGCCGTGTTATAGAATTTTTTGCCCCTGATTATCCACTCCGGCAATTAATATTAAAATCACTATATTTCTATCGTAGTAAGTCCCGTCATAAAAAAACAACTCCTAATCCGTTTAACTAACTATTTGTAACTTATTAAATTTATTTGTAAAAAAAAGGGAATACCAAACTTTTTTGGTGTAAAATTTTTGGTATTTTTTTCTTCGCTAACATACTATTCATGATCAGGATATCCTAAAAATCTTAATCTTAATCATAAACTGGCGGAGCCAGATAAAAATGAATCCGAATAAAGAATCGTACTTCGTATTCGTCTTTTCAAAACACTCAGGTTATTCGAGAACGAGGACGATTACCGGTACCTGTTCCATGAGTACGATAAAGTTTTTCCATTTTGCGTAGAATTTGACTGCTTTTGGAATAAACCGGCTTAGCCGGAAGTGGATAGTCAGTTAATTGATAATGGATTGTTGACAATTGATAATTAAAAGATGACTCAGTTTTTTATTTTATTAAAACATCCCGACAATCATTCTTATCCTGGTAATCTTGTTTTTTCTGCGTTCATCAGCGCCGCAGGAAATAATGTCCCGGTTAAAAAAGCAATAAGGTTAATTTTGGTAGGGAGAGGAATCCTTTGCTACTAAGGTTAAAAAACAAAGAATAAGGTTTCATTACATTCCTTTCATTCCTAATTCTTAATTCTTAATTTTTAATTTTTAATTCTCCTCCCCGCCGTCACCCAACCCGGCCATCATACTTTTACCCGCCGCAGCCGTTTTTTGGCGCAGGAGGGCTTACTCATACTCATACTCTGATTTTTTAACGCCGATACCGAAATAAAAAAGCAATAAGGTTAATTTTGGTAGGGAGAGGAATCCTTTGCTACTAAGGTTAAAAAACAAAGAATAAGGTTTCAATACATTCCTTTCATTCCCAATTCCTCATTCTTAATTCTTAATTCTCCTCCCCGCCGTCACCCAACCCGGCCATCATACTTTTACCCGCCGCAGCCGTTTTTTGGCGCAGGAGGGCTTACTCATACTCATACTCTGATTTTTTAATACCGATACCGAAATAAAAAAGCAATAAGGTTAATTTTGGTAGGGAGTGGAATCCTTTGCTACTAAGGTAAATAAACAAAGAATAAGGTTTCATTACATTCCTTTCATTCCTAATTCTTAATTCCTAATTCCTAATTCTTAATTCCTAATTCCTAATTCTTAATTCCTAATTCCTAATTCTTAATTCCTAATTCCTAATTCTTAATACTCCGGCCTGAAGGCGCGGAGTTATTCTCTTTGTGCCTTCCCTGTGTTCCTTGTGGTTATGTTTTCAGCATCCCGGCATTCGATTTCGATTCGGAATTCGACGGGTCAGCAAAACCTGGAAATTTCCTTTTCATCAATTCCTCAGTCTCATTTCTTTCAATTCTGTTATCACTTTAATAAATTTGGGGAGAGAAAAAAAAGAATTACCCCCTTGCAGGAAACTATGACCGAAGAAAAAAGATGCTGGTACGTATTATATACCAGGCCGAAACATGAATTCAAAGCTGAAGTTCAGTTTCAGGGAAACAATATTTTATACTATTTGCCGGTAATGTCGACAAAGCGGCAGTGGAGCGACAGAAAGAAAAAAATTATTGAACCTGTTTTCAGGGGATATATTTTTATTTTCGCCACCGAAAAAGAAAGATTAAAGGCTATTTCACAGACCTCCATTATCAACTCTATTAATTTTAACGGCAAACCGGCAATAGTCCCGGAAGAACAGATTGAAGGACTAAAAAAGATTCTTGAGAAAGAGAAAAATGTATTTGTTTCGGAAGAACTGGCGGTCGGGTCAAGAGTAAAAGTGCTTGCAGGCCCCTTCGAAGGAGTTACCGGCACGGTATATAATTCCGAAAACAATGAACGGATGATATCCATTACCATCGATCTGCTTCACAGGTCGGTTTCAGTAAAACTGCCGGCTGAAAGTGTAATGAAATTTGTGGAATAACAATAACGGATAAAGGAACCAAAATGAAAGATCAGACTGAACTGGCTGAAATGTCGCCCGGTAATGAAGTTAATCATTTTCTGATTATCAGCAGAATCGAGGTAAAAACCGCGAGAAACAATAAAGATTTTTTGCATCTTGATCTTCGCTACAGGTCTGATATCCTTTCAGCGAAAATGTGGGATAACTTTCAGAATTTCCTCAATACTGTATCAGAAGGAAGCATCGTAAAGGTTCAGGGTGTTATCGACAGCTATCTCGATCAGAAACAGATAAAAATTGAACGTATCCGGGCCGTTCAATCCGCCGATGGTGTAAGCCATGCTGATCTGCTCCCCAAGTCGAAAAGAAACTTCAGCGAAATGAAAAATGAGTTTGAAAAAAGAATCGATAAAATAGAACACCGCGCCTTGCGTGAACTGGTAAAAAATATCCTCAAAGGGGAGCGATATGAAAAATTCCTCGACGTCCCGGCGGGAAAAGCATGGCATCACGCATATATCCACGGCCTGCTTGAGCATACCCTTGAGATAATCAGAATATGCGATCTTATGTGTGATATTCACAGCGACCTCAACAGAGATTTGCTTATATGTGGCGCGATGCTGCATGATATGGGAAAAACCGAAGAGCTTACCTACAGCACCGATTTTGATTATTCCGATAAGGGCAGGCTGCTCGGGCATATAGTAATCGCCTCTATGATCATCGAAAAAGAAGCCGCCAAAATAAGCGGATTTCCGGAGGATTTGAAGAATCTTCTTATTCACCTTGTGCTGAGTCACCAGGGAAAACTTGAATATGCCACACCTGTCATTCCCAAAATACCTGAGGCGGCAGTATTATATAACGCCGATGAACTTAGCGCCAAAACCAATGCCTATAAGCTCGCGATAGAAACTGAAAGAAAGGGAGGAGCGCGCTGGACACGTTATCTTCCCCTGGCCGAAACTGCCCTCTATATCACCCCCGAACAAAGTTATGACGCCGATGAACCGGGTGAAACTCTTTTTGACTAAATAAAAGGAGCTGAGAAATGAGTTATGACAAAAAGTTTATTGAGAAGCTGAAAAATGCCGAATCAATTATGTTTTTCAGCGGCGCCGGAATATCTGCCGAAAGCGGAATTCCCACGTTCCGGGGTGAGAATGGTATATGGAAAAAATTAAAACCGGAAGAACTGGCCAACTTTAACGCTTTTATGAGAAATCCCGATATGGTCTGGGAATGGTACCAGTACAGAAGAAAAATAATTTCAGATGCCGGACCCAATAACGGTCATAAAGCTATCGCTGATTTTGAAAAATATTACAGGGAAGTTTCTGTGGTAACGCAGAATATTGATAATCTTCACAGGCGCGCCGGAAGCAATAAGATATATGAACTTCACGGCAATATTGAACGCAACTACTGTGTCGACTGCGAGACGTTTTACTATGAAATTCCGCACGATTCCAAAGAGGCGCTGAAATGTGACAAGTGCGGGGGACTGATTCGCCCCGACGTGGTCTGGTTTGGTGAAATGCTTCCGCAGGATGTTTTCGCGATGGCCGAAAAAAAAGCTTCCGAGGCTGATATCTGCTTTATAGTGGGAACTTCAGCCGTTGTTTACCCGGCAGCCTATATCCCCTTTACTGCCCGAAGCGGGGGAGCTTACCTGGTGGAGATAAATATTGAACCTACTGAAATTTCCAACAGCGTGGATTATTCCATTATGGGAAAAGCCGGCGATACCCTGCCCGCGATTCTTAAAGAAGTTAAATCCCTCAAAGAAAGTTTATAATTTCAGAGTGTTTTCAGCGTAAGCTGTTTCCGTTTCATAAATTCTTACTTTAAGGGAACTGATATTTTGGGGCAGCCCGCTCTTTTTGATTTTTTCGAGGAAATAATTGCAGATATTTTCCGCGGTAGTCTGAAAACCAACCACAGAATGTTTTGAATTGAGTTTCCTCAAAACCTCAATCAGTTCTTTATCCTCATCATAAACCAAAAAAGAATGATCAAGTTCTTCAATAACAGGATTAACCAGTTTTTTCAGCTCATAATAATCGAGAACCATTCCGTTTTTATCGAGTGAGCCTTCCACCTCAAGGATCATCTTATATGAATGTCCATGCAGATTTATACATTTATCTTCGTGAAATGGAAGCCTGTGTCCCATTTCCCATCTGAATTCTTTAGCTATTTTCATCATACACCTTTTCTTTCGGGATCCCAGATATATTTATGCAATTGTAATTGAAGCCGGGCCTGAATTCCACTTTCCAGAAGCCATTCAGCAAGCGCGACAGGTTTAATTTTTCCAAAAACAGGAGAAAAAAGCAATACAAATTTACCCTTTGGAATGTAATCTTTTATAATATCAAGCGCAAAATCAAAGTCGGTCCGGTCGCCGATAACAAATTTCACCTCATCATCTTTCCTGAGTTCGTTAAAATTTTCGAGTCTGTTTTTGTGATCCATCCTGCTTGACGGACATTTCACATCCATAATAATTTTAACTCTGCTGTCAACATCGGCCACTGAAATTGAACCGCCGGTTTCAAGCATCACATCAAAGCCCTCATCGGCGAGTTCTTTCATTAAAGGAAAACATTCCTGCTGAGTCAGCGGTTCTCCGCCGGTTATTTCAACCAGGTGGCAATTATAAACTTTAACCTTTTCAATTATTTCTTTACGCGACATTTCGGCCCCGCCATGAAAAGCATAAGCTGTGTCACAATAACTGCACCTCAGGTTGCATCCTGTCAGCCGTATAAAAACACAGGGCAGCCCGGCGCGGCTTCCTTCACCCTGTATCGAATGAAATATTTCTGTAATTCTGACCATAAATCAGATATTCTATATTTTTAAATTGTCAAACTTAGTACAATTTTTTCTATTTACAAAACAGAATTCAAAAAATAATAATTGACATAAGGGAAAAAAAGTGATATTTTTCGAATCTGTAAAAAAATAATCAAGAAACAGGAAATATAATGGCTCATCATAAATCAGCTTTGAAACGAATCAAAACAAGCGAAAAGAGAAAAATAAGAAACAGGGCTGCCGCGTCAAAGATCAAAACCCTGATGAAAAAAGTTTATGATAAAGAAGATAATAAGGATGTTGAACCAATCCTGAAAGAAGCTGTAGCTTATCTTGATAAATCTGCCGCTAAAGGCAGACTCCACAAAAATAACGCTGCCAGAAAAAAATCGGCTTTAGTTCGTTACGTAAATTCTCTTAAATCAGCTTAAGAAAATTATAAAAGTTTGTAAGGCGTCTGAATTATTTATTCGGACGCTTTTTCTTTTTTCATTTTACGCCCGCCGAAGCAATCCCCTTTTTTATATATAATTTTAAGGAATTTTCAGTTCCTTCAGTATTGGTATATACCGTAAAGCCTGATTATATAAAATATAACACAGCGCCTGCTTACCTGAAGTCCCTTGTCCTGATTTTCATGTGGGCATAAAAAAAATACTCCCGTGTAAAATACCTCCATGTTTTTTGCGGCGCTATAGTTTTACGGTATTTTATGCCTTCCATCTTTTTACAGCCCTGGTCTGACAGGTTTTGTTCCGTTAAAAAAGTTTTGCCGTTTTATTGAGAATTTGATCGCCAACCGAAAAGTTATCATCTTTCATCCGGGAGCGATTATGAGCCCTGTTCCGTTGAGGATAAAAAAAGTCCCCGTTTTCGATCAAAATTGATTTTAACGGGGACCTGGTTATAAAACTAATCTATATCATCTATCGCGTCAATACCTTCAGGCATCGGCAGGATAAATTTGATCGGTTGTACTTCACCATTTTTCTTAATCAGTTTTTCAACACGTTTTTTAATAAGCACACTGTGTTCGATAAAAATATCATCGTCAATAGTGCAGCCAAAAACATAGCTGGTGCCCTTTATCTGGACATTCTTGCCTATCCTCAGCGGGAACTCATCACTTCCGGTCATATTTACACTGGATTCAATTTTCGAACCCCGGCCTATAATTATATTGCCTTTTATTATATTTCCCCAGAGAATAGTTACATCATCTTTGAGGATAAGCTGCTGGTTAGGAAATGCTGAAAGGTGCGCATTTTCAGATACCGATATATTCCGTCCGAATATGACATTTCCCTTTATATAAACGTTCTTGCCGAGATCAAGATTGTAATTCAGCTTAACACCTTTACCGATATAAGCTCCCTTGCCTATTTTAATATCAAGGGGAATTCCTTCGGAATCCATCCTGATAATATCTTCTATAACGCTTTCATCTATAAAGAAATCATCGGGATCTGAAATTTCGATTATATTTTTGATCTTATCATAATTTATCTGCCGGGCTATGCTTTCCATTTCCTTTAACACCGCTTTATTGTTAAAGCCCATAATAACATGCTGTTCCATGGGACTTACGGCGTCGACAATATAGGAGCTTTTATTAAAGAGCCCGATAAGATCGGTTATATAAATCTCTTTCTGGACATTGTTGCTGTCAAGATTAAAAACAAGTTCCATCAGTTTGTCATATTTGAATGCGTAGACTCCTGAATTAAACTCATTATTATTAATCAACTCCTCACGTGAGTAACAATATTTGCGGCCGTTATATTCCAGAACATATTCTTCATCCTGGTCGAGGCTCCAGATATCCTTATTTTCCATAATTTCAATTACTTTTCCGGCGTCTTCAGCGGCAGGTTTTCCATTAACATCCTTATCTTTTACCCTGATAATCCTGCCATAACTGTTATCTTTTGGATCCCCTTCATAAAGCCCGGTAAGAACCATCATATCGGCGCCGGAATCCTTGAAGCTCTGCCTGAACATCTGCATAGTGGCTTTATTTATCAGGCCCATATCGCCGGGCAAAACATAAATAAGCCCCTTGTATTTGTCTTTGTTGATCTTTTCAAGAGCAACCTGGACCGCGTGTCCTGTGCCATTCTGTTCGGCCTGGTGGGCAAAAACCGTATTTTTCCTGTTCCCGATAACTTTTATTACATCCGGAGCTTTTATGCCGACAACCATTACCATGTTTACTTTTTCAAGGCCTTTTCTGCATGCTTCATAAACCCGCTCAACAGTAGGCACGCCCCATATCTGATGAAGCATTTTTGATGTGTGCGATTTTATCCTTTTCCCATGACCCGCCGCCAGGATAATTGCTGTTTCATCAATATTGTAATCAAAATTTGATGAATAAACATCAATCAGCTCTTTGACATCCTGTCCGTTTCCTGTATCGTTCATTTTCACTCCTTTTTTGATTTTTCCTTCACGAATTTTTATACCTTAAATTTAATGAATTATATGCGGAATTTAATTATGCCGCGGGAAATTAATAAGGAGAATGTGTTAAAAATTTAATAATCCGCTTACTCCTGTTAAAATAATTTCTTCATAAACAGATAAATGGCCTGAATTTTCCCCGGGCAGAGCCTGGGGAAAACGCCCTGAAGAGGAAAGGATAAACTGCAAACACCTGATGAATTGAGCTCTGATTTCTATTAAAAAGAATCCCGAATGGGATTCAATATCAATAGCCCCGGCGAAAGAAGAGAGCAGCCCGGGATTAAGATAAAAATATGCAGTCCTGACCCCGACGGGGTCGAATATAGAAATTCATCGCGGATTTGATTTTACTCCGGCAACTACTATTTCCCCCGGGGTGTTTATATTCGACGCCTTCAGCGTCGCGAAAGATGGCCGCTATATCAGACCACCGGATTGCATCCGGGGCTATTCATATTCGACTCCATCCGTAGTCGTTTATGTGATTCCTTTTTAGGCTCGGGCCTGGCCGGTTTATTTGGAATCGCGACCTGACTATCGGCAACATGCTATTAGCGGGCTATTTGACAAATTTTGCTCTCCGGATTATCCTCAACATGCTGGCCTTAGTGTGGTGATAAGAGCCTGTAAAATTCTTGAGGGACGCCTTGCCGGCGCGATGTTTTAACCTGGTGATAATAAGCGCTACAAATGGCGAAACCAAATAACCGCGCGGAATTCCCCCGTGGGGGCGGAGATAAAAAATATACACACCATTCCTGAAATCCCCCATTTGAAAACCGGATGTATTTATTTTAAGTCTGCCTGAATATCACCTTGAAAGTTGAGCCATGATCTTTTCTGCTCTCCACTTCAATACTCGCGTTATTAATTTCGCAGTATTTTTTTACCAGGGCAAGTCCGAGTCCGTTTCCTTCATACTTTCTGGTATATCCCTGCTCCTCCTGTGTAAAAGGTTTAAAGAGGTTGGGAAGATATACCTCCGATATTCCAACACCGGTGTCACTTATTTCAACGATAAGATCATCTCCATCCTCCCTGTCAAGCTTAATCGAAATTTCCCCCGCATCGGTGAACTTAATCGCGTTATCGATGATATTGCTGAAAATCTGCTTTACACTGTATTCGTCCGCTGTAAGACGTGTATTCTCACCAACTATGTTTACCGCGAGAGTGATTCCTTTCGATTCAGCGAGTATACGAAATTCATTCAGCAACTCTTTTAATATATTTTCATAAATATCGAGCTCTTTTTCACGGTAGTCATAAGTGCCGGTCTGCACTTCCGACATATTGAGAATAAGGTCAATCGTTCTAATAATCCGTATGCCGGAGTTATCAATAATATTAAAGCAATTTTTTAAATCCTCATTTATGCTTTCAGCTATTGATTCCCTGATAAAAAAAGCGGAGTTAAGAAGAGTATTAATAGGGGTCCTGATTTCATGGGACATCTGGGCAAGAAATTCAGATTTCAAAATATCCGACTTTTCCGCTTCCTCTTTTGCATGTATAAGTTTCTTTTCCGCTTTTTTAATTTCCGTAATATCCTCAACCATACCTTCAAATGACTCAATTTCGCCCGAATCATTTCTGATAGGCCGGGAATTAATTCTAACGTAGATTTCCTCGCCATTTTTTTTCGTCAGAGCGGTTTCGAATCCTTTAACACGTCCGAAAGTCTCGGCAATCCTTATAAACTCCTTTTTATCTGTGGGATGCAAATAAATGTCGTTACTATTGATATTTTCCAGTTCACCAAAATTTCTATAACCCAGCATATTTATAAACGCGTCATTGGCAATGATAAAATCACCCGAATAGGTTGTCCGGTATATTCCCACGGTTGAATTTTCAAAGAGGGACCTGAACTGCTCCTCACTTTTTCTGAGAGCCTCTTTGGTTAATTTACGTTCGGTAATATCGCGGCCAATAACTATTAGAAATTTTCTCCTTCCATCGGGATGAAATACCGGCACCTTAATCATATCAAATACTTTCATCGCGCCCCTCGGAGCCGGAATAAAAGCGTCCTCCCTGTGTATACTTCTTCTCTCCCATGCAATCCTGTCGGTTCTGGCGCACCCTTCAAAAACAGTTTTTAATTCCGGGAATATTTCTGAAAGGTCCTCGTTGCTTTTCGATTGAAAATGTATCTGATCCAGCCTGAAAAGAAATCTCGCGGTATAATTTGCCGCTTCCCAGTTTCCTACGCCATCCTTTATATATACCAGGTCGGGTGAAGCGTTTATAAGGGAATTAAACTTCTCTTCATATCTGTCCAGCGCCTGCCTCTGTTTTTTCCCTTCACTGACGCACTCAACCGAAGCAATTCCGAATCGTTTTCCCGCCGTTTCAAAAAACTCAAGATGAAGCTCCACAGGAACAATATCACCCATTTTGGAAACCAGCATTTCAGGCTGCGATGATATTTTAACCGAGCCGCAGTTTTGTTTGATCACCTCCCTGAGTTTTTCCTTGTCTCTTATCAGTTTGTCAAACTTAAGCTCCAGGAAACTGTTTCTGTCTATGCCATATAATTTTAGTGTTTTTTCATTCGTATCGATGATAGAATAATCCGCGGGATCAAATATAATTATTGCCCTGTCAGAAGCATTCAGCGATTTGTTAAGAAGCATCTTCGAAAAGTTAAGCTTCTCCTGAAGAAGATTTATACCGGTGGTATCCTGAATGGAACAAATAAGTTTTACACCATCCTGCATCATCTGCTTTCGCATAACAAGATCAACATATACTTTCACTCCGCCCACTGAAAGCAGGGAGGTGCTGAGTTCATTAAAAAGTTTCTCTTCGCGGATATTTTTCAGAAAAGCTTCTATAAGGGAGGGATTTGTCCAGTTAAATGAATGAACAAGATTATTACCGATACCTTCGCCAAACAATTTCACAAACTGATCGTTGGTTTTTTCAATGATATATGACTCAGGATTTGCCACAAGAATGCCATTGCCCGAAAATAACAATAACCTTCTGATCTCAGCCTCATTTTTTCTTATCCGCTGAATTTCATGCATTTCCGAGAGGCCCTGGCTGCCAAGCCATATAAAACAGGGTGGCGAACCATCACCTCCCTCGATGTGATAGCCGTTCAGCCTTACTATCCTGTTCTCTACCTCAAGAAGGACCGTCAGTTTTTCATCATTCCTCTTATCCGCTCTCTCTTTATGAGAAAGAGAGGAAGAGGATATACCCTCCATTATTTTTTCCCGGTCTGCGATATCCAGATTTTCGAACCAGTAACTTCCATAAACATACCCGGCATTTTCATCCAGAACAATAAAACATATTCCGGGTATGTCAATAATTCTTTCGAAAACAGGTAATAAATTATAATTTTTAATATACTCCCCGGGCAGGAGTTTTTTTCCATTCTCATTATTCGAGTTAGTCACAGTATGTCACCAGAAAAAGATTTCAGATATTTTGTGCGATGTTTTTTTTGATCAAAGATCAAAATCCGGTCATTTGATTTTGGCAGCTACAGAAAACCGGCAGTCAACCGTATTTCCATTTTTCTGAATGTAAAAAAAAATTAATCAGCCAGTTTACCTGCGCGAATCTCATTTACCAGAGAAGAGGCGCCATAGATTTTCGATATTGCCTCAAGAATTCCTTCCGATGTAACCGACACCATTCTGTTCGATTCCGGATCAAATAAAAAATTCCCTGCCAGGCTCTCAATATTTCCGTCGAATGCAAGCCCGACAAGTTCTCTGTTACAGTTAATCACCGGGCTTCCCGAACTTCCGCCGGTGATATCATGAGTGCTGATAAAATTAATTGGTGTGCTCAAATCAGGTTTGGCCGCGGGATTGAGCCATTTATCTGTAAGTTTCCATGGATATTTCATATTAAATGAATAATGGCGGTTGTATAGTCCATAAAAAGTAGTCTTTAACGGAGCAACTGTTCCATTATATTCATATGATTTCAAAATACCGTCCGAAATCCGTATTGTCGCGGTGGCGTCAGGTGGTAAAACTGTACCGAAAACATCATAGACTATATTTCCAAGTTGTTTTTCCAGCTCCTCCTCCCTCATAATCAATTCATCCATAAAATCTGAATTTTCGTTTAGAAAATCGGTTGCCTCCATAATATAGGTAATAAATGGATCGGGATAATCCAAAAGGACCTCTTTACCGGAAAGTAAAATATCAAGCATTTTTTCAGGGTCAGTCAAAATTGTGTTGCTCAATGCATAATCGGCAGCTTTTGATTTTTTTCTTCCGCCAAACATTCCTGCCGGTAATGCCGACTCTTCCCCCAGGTTCAGGTAAATGTAACCGGCTAAAAGTTCAATCTTCTTTTTTTCAAGCTCCATATCAATCTTTTCATTCAGGAGCAGGTCTATCTCTTTTTTAATTTCTTCTGTCGGCTTAAGCTGAGCATTATCGGAATAGAAGTCTAAAGCCAGATTGATAAATTCACGGGCTCTGATACAAAATCTTGGAATTATTCCTTCATTAATCGAAAATATGGAAAGTTTGGGTCCCAGTTCCATTTTTTTTTCGTTTATTTTTTCAATATCCTCCCATATTCCTGAATATTTTTTACTCAGCTCCTTATCATCGGCCACCTTCTTCCTGAGTAAATTTTCAAAAGCTTCCTTTCTCGCCAGAAGGTCGGAATCATTAAGAGCCGCGTATTCCCCCTCGTAAACTTTTGCCGAATTGGATACCATCAGATAAAACGAGTTTAGCGTTTTCTTTTGTTCGGGCCGCAACTCCATCGCTTCAAGAAGATATGAGGTCATCCTGCCTGAGAGCCACGACATGTTCCTTAAATGAATTGCCCGGTCATATTCAAGCTGCGCCATAGTTTTAAATCTTTCGGTTGAACCTGGCCTGCCGATAACAAAAAGGGGAATATTCTCAATAGCTCCTCCGGGGCGCCACTTAAAATAAATTGCGGTTTTTGCCGGTTTGTCATTTTCATAAGCGCGAAGGAAAGAAAAATCGAGGTTGTAACGGGGATAGGTGAAGTTATCAGGATCTCCGCCGAATAAACCGATATCACTTTCAAGTGAAAATACAAGTCTGACATCTTCATATCTTTTATAACAATATAAGCTGTAAAGGCCGCCGTTATATAAAGGGGTAATCCGGCACAAATGACCGGTGGAATCTGAATAGGCCAACTCGGTTTCAGCAATTATTACATCAATACTTTTTTCAGGTGAGTCACTAATTTTTTTGTTTATTTCATCCGTTATATCACTCGTAAACAATAATTGATCGACAAAAAGATCGGGCACCTTTCTTTCCAGTTCGCGGGATGGAGCGTAAAAGCCGGTTTTTAATAAATCCTCCTCCTCCTTCTGAACACTGGTGACAATAAAATCAATGCAATGATGGTTGGTTAATATCAGTCCCTCTTCCGATACAAATGAACCTGAGCACCAGTCGGCAAATAACAGGCTGGCCTGTTTTACGCTGTCAAGCCACATTTCTGTTGGGATGAAACTATATACCGAATCAAAATACTGGTAAGGGAAATGTTCGAATGTCCAGAGTTTACCATTATCAAACCGGCTGAACTCCGCATTACCGCTGTTTTCAGCTTTTATCCGATCCGATACCGGATTCTTTAAAGCCGAACAGGAAGAAAGTAATATTATTAAGATAAATGATACCGTATATCGCATATAAACCTGAACTTCAAATAAAGGTAGAAAAGTATTTAATATCACAAAGTTAGAAAAAAGAATATATAATTCCTAACAGGAAAAACAAGAGGAAAAATATTCCGGAGAATATCCCGCCGCAAAAATCATAATCGTAATCCTAGTCGTAATCATAGACTGGCAAGCCAGAGATAATGAGGAATTACGAATGACGAATGACGAATTGGCTTTCCCCAAGTGTTACCAATTACTTGTCATTCCGGTTTTTTGCGTCCTTTGCAAAAAGACCATCCAGAGGCAGGCAGGCCGGAATCTAATGCCGATTTTTACTGCCAATCAGATAAAAACTTTTCCATTTTGCGTAGAATTTAACTCCTTACGGACTAATCGTAATCATAGACTGGCAAGCCAGAGATAATGAGGAATTACGAATTAGGAATTAGGAATTGACTTTCCCCAGGTATTACTAATTAATTATCATTCCGGTTTTTTGCGTCTTTTGCGAAAAGACCATCCAGAGGCAGGCAGGCCGGAATCTAATGCCAAATTTTACTGGCAATCAGATAAAAACTTTGCCATTTTGCGTAGAATTTGACTCCTCACGGAGTAATCATAAACTGGCAAGCAAGAGATAATGAGGAATTACGAATTACGAATTAGGAATTGACTTTCCCCAGGTATTACCAATTAATTATCATTCCGGTTTTTTGCGTCTTTTGCGAAAAGACCATCCAGAGGCAGGCAGGCCGGAATCTAATGCCAAATTTTACTGGCAATCAGATAAAAACTTTGCCATTTTGCGTAGAATTTAACTGCTAACGGAGTAATCTTAATCGTAGACTGGCAAGCCAGAAGTATAAAGTGGTTAGTGGAGAGTTAGGAACCAGCAATTTTTCTTTAAGATAACTTCAAAATCCCAAAAAAGTCCCGTCAGGGACGATAGATAATAGCCCCGCAATTCATTGTGGGGAAATAAGTTAAGAAGTTGCTCAAAAGTCCCGTCAGGGACGACAGAATTCCCCGGTAAATTGATGGTTAAATAAAACTTTGCCATTTTGCGTAGAATTTAACTGCTAACGGAGTAATCCCACCCCCAGGACAAAATGAACAACCCCGTCGCCGTCACCCAACCCGCTCATCATACTCTTACTCTGATTTTTTAAGATCGATACCGAAAAATAATCAAGTAATCCTTTAATCAAGGTTCAGACAATGGCTGGGCTGGATTATGCGCATACTATTATTTTCCTGCCAGCCGTTCTTTGGGCTAAAGCCACTTGGGGTTGTCGGGTTTTCCTGCAAATCTCCGGCCTGAAGGCGCGGAGTTATTTTAAACTCAATTTTGAATAGAGTCTCCATCCTCAAAAATTTTAATCATAAACTGGCAAAGCCAGAAAAAAATTGAATCCGAAGAAAGAATAGTACTCGTAATCGTACTTCGTACTTGTCTTTAGTAAAACGCCCGGGTTACTCGAGAACGATTACGATTACCGCTTCGCCCCCAGGGGGATGTCCCATGTGTACGATAAAAATTTGCCATTTTGCGCAGAATTCAACTGCTTACTGAATAATCCCGCCAGAATGTATACCAAATCACGCAAAACAGGCGAATAATTGAATTTAAATAAAAAAATACGATAATAACAGATTGATAAGTTATCTTTTGGTTTTGCTATAAAAGAGTTTCTTTTTTAAGTTAACATGATATGTTTAAATTTTTATTACGCATGCAAATGCCGGATGGTTATTTATGAAGATATGTGATATACTAAAGCCCGAAAATATAATCAGTGAATTTCAAAGCCGTGAGAAAGAAGGGCTTATCAATGAGCTGATTGATCTTTTTAAGGGAGATAAAAGAATCAGGGACATTGAGACAGTAAGAAAGGCAGTGCTGGACCGGGAAAAAATAATGTCGACAGGTGTGGGGAAAGGTTTTGCCATACCTCACGGTAAAACCAATGGTGTTAATGAAATTGTCGCGGGATTTGGCAAAACTTCACTACCCATGGATTTTGACGCCCTCGACGGAAAGCCGGTGAACCTGGTTTTTCTTCTTGTCGGTAAAGAGAACCTTGTCGGGCCTCATATTAAACTGCTGAGCAGAATTTCAAGAATGATGAATAAGGATGAATTCAGGGAAAATCTGGCAAAAGCAAAAACAAGTGATGAGATATTCGATATATTTTGTAATGAAGAAAAACGCTTTTTTGACCACGAATAAAATATTATGATTAAAGCAATAAAAGGCACAAAAGATACTCTCCCGACCGACATTCCATCCTGGAGAAAAATTGAGGATGATGTCAGAAGAATCATGGAGAATTTTGGTTATTATGAAATCCGGACCCCGGTATTCGAAGAGACCGCTCTTTTCAGCAGGGGCATTGGTGAAGCAACCGACATAGTCAGCAAGGAAATGTATACTTTCACCGACCGCAGCGGGACAAGTATTACTCTTAAACCCGAAATGACAGCCGCTGTTGTAAGGGCATTCATCGAACACAACCTCGGTAAAATCCAAAATCTAAACAAAGTATATTATATTTCACCCATGTTCAGGCAGGAGCGCCCCCAGGCAGGAAGACTACGTCAGTTTCACCAGTTTGGCGCCGAAGCCCTCGGCTGTAATGATCCCTCTCTCGATGCCGAAATGATCATTCTGGCGTGGGATATTATCAAAGGATTCGGGCTGAAAGATTTAACCGTTAAAATAAATTCACTCGGTATTCCATCATCACGCGAAAACTACCGTAAAATTTTACGTGAGTATCTTTCACCGCATTTTAATTACCTTTCGGAAGACAGCCGGAACAGGTTTGATACAAATGTTCTGAGAATTTTTGACAGTAAAGTTGAATCGGATCAGGAAATTATGAAAGAGGCCCCTCTCCTTCTCGAGCATCTTGATGACGATTCACTCGATCATTTTAACAAAGTGAAAGAATATCTTGACATAGCGGAAATTCCCTATGAGGTTGACCCAAAACTTGTAAGAGGACTCGATTATTATACTAATACCACATTCGAGATTCTGAGTAACAGTGTCGGCTCGCAAAGCGCGTTATGCGGCGGAGGCAGGTATGATCTGCTTATTGAACAGCTCGGAGGAAAAACTACACCCGGAATTGGTTTCGCGGCCGGAATCGAGAGAATTCTGCTTGCGTGTGAAAATGAAAATTCACTGGATATTTCTTTACCTCAAAAAGATATTTATATAACCAGAATAGAAAAAGAACTTCAGAAAGAAGCATACGCCTTATGTGTCCGTTTCAGACGAGCGGGCCTTAATGCCGAATATGACTACTCCGGCAGGAGCGTAAAAGCCCAGATGCGCGAAGCCAATAAACTTAACGCGAAATATGTGCTTATGCTCGGCGGCAATGAATACGCGAATGGAAAGGTTTTGCTTAAAAATATGCGAAACAGTGAACAGGAAGAATTTGATATTAACTCAATAGATGAGATAATAAACAAACTTAGAGGTGTTTAATTGCCCTTAAAAAAGCCTAATGAACTGCCAAAAATTCCCAAAACAAGGAAAAAAAAGGCTGAAGCAGCCCTTGAGGCGATTCCTGAAAAAAAACCTGATAAAGTTGAATATTACTGCAATACCTATTTCAGATGGGACAGGGTAAACAAAAAGCAGCTATATGGAATAAGTGTTGAAACCGCTGTTGAGTTTACAAATTTTATCTATGAGCTTTCGATCGAGGTAATTAAAAAACGGAAGGAAATTTTTATTGTATTGATGGGACTTCAGGCCAGAATGGACCGGGCGCCGCAGGTTCAGCCGGCTGTCAGGGAAATTTATTTTGAGGACTTTATCGGCGAATATACTGTAAATGTTGTTAAGCAGGATGGCAGCATAAATTCCGCCATCTTCAAATATAACATTTACAAAAAGGAAATTCTGAAGATAAAGGATTTTCTTCCTGAAAAAGAAAACAACCGTCTGTTTTGCCTTTTTGATGTCGCAGAGGACCGCTTTTCCTTCCGGGAATCCTGATCATGTCCGGAAATAATATTATTTTTGGCCGCAAACCGGTCTTCGAAGCAATGGAGGCCGATAGTGAAATACGCAGGATATTTATTTCACAAAACCTTCGCGGAGATATTGTTTTCAAAATAAAAAAGGCCGCGAAGGAGAGAGGTATCCCGGTTAAAACTGCCTCTCCCGAACGAATTGACCAGTTATGCGGAAAACAGAATTCACAGGGTATTGTGGCAGAACTTGAGGAAATCACCTTCGCCTCTGTTAATGATGTTATATTAAACGCTCAAAAGATGGAGTTTCCTCTTGTTTTATTGCTCGACTCTATTCAGGATACTCATAATCTTGGCGCTATCCTGCGAAGCGCCGAATGCACCGGCGTCGGAGGGGTAATTATTACCGCACATTTTTCAGCCCCGGTCAACGACACAGTAATCAAAACTTCCGCAGGCGCCGTTTCTCACCTGAAAATCGCCACTGTAAAAAATCTTGTCTCTGTTATCCGGACTCTGAAAGATGAGGGATTCTGGATAGCGGGCGCCGATATGAGTGGTGAGCCATACAACACAAAAGATTATAAAATGCCTCTCGCTCTTGTTATGGGGAATGAGGAAAAGGGATTAAGACGCCTGGTTAAGGACAATTGTGATTTTCTTCTCGGCATCCCGATGAAAGGCTCCATTGATTCTCTGAACGTTTCAGTATCGGCAGGAGTGCTCTTATTCGAAATACTGAGGCAAAGAGAAAAGTAAAATAGTGTTCGCGGCTTTATAATTTCTTTGGCAATCATCTTTGTCATAACTTTCCCCTGCCGCTTTTTTCTTCTGTAATTTCTCTGGAATAACTGATAATTTTCATAATACATTTTTATTGCTTCTAAAATTCTATTCGATTATTTTAAAAATTGTTATTTCGTGAGGGTAAAAGGAAAAGAGTAAAATCCCGCTTGTTTTACTATCGCGAATGAATATTCACTGAATAATATTATTGGATTATCCGATGCTCTTTAACTCAGTAGAATTTGCCGTTTTTCTGCCAGTTGTATTTATTATTTACTGGTTTCTCTTATCACGAAACCTGAAACTTCAGAATATGTTTCTTCTGGCCGCGAGTTATTTTTTTTACGGCTGGTGGGACTGGCGATTCCTTTCCCTGATCTTTTTCAGTTCAATTGTTGATTACCTCGTCGGGATTCAGCTATCAAAAACAAATAATGAAAAAAAACGTAAAATTTTTCTTCTTACCAGTCTTTTAGTCAACCTCGGTTTCCTCGGCTTCTTCAAATATTTCAACTTTTTCACTGAAAGTTTTTCAACGGCATTCACATTTTTCGGCTATAGCATTGAAGCGGCCAGGTTAAATGTAATACTCCCTGTAGGAATAAGTTTTTATACATTCCAGACTCTCAGCTATTCAATAGACATATACAGGAGAAAACTGGAACCGACAAAAGATATTGTCGGATTTTTTGCTTTTGTAAGTTTTTTCCCCCAGCTTGTAGCGGGACCAATTGAAAGAGCGGGCAATCTTCTGCCTCAGATACTGGGGGAAAGAAAGTTTGATCAGAATAAAGCTGTCGACGGAGTATATCAGATTTTGTGGGGCCTGGTTAAAAAAATATTGGTAGCTGATAATTGCGCTTCTCTCGTCGATTCAATTTTTAATGGGTCTGGAAATTCCGCCAGCGTTCATGTACTTGGTGTTTTACTTTTTGCTTTCCAGATTTACGGAGATTTCAGCGGTTATTCTGATATCGCGATTGGAACTGCAAAACTTTTTGGTTTCGACCTGATGATAAACTTCAGAATGCCCTATTTTTCCAGAAATATCGGGGAATTCTGGCACAAATGGCACATTTCGCTTTCCTCATGGTTTCGTGATTACCTCTATATTCCACTGGGAGGATCAAGAGTAAGCAAACTTAAAAGCATCAGAAACGTTTTTATTATTTTTATTGTCAGCGGTTTCTGGCATGGCGCCAACTGGACATTTATTATCTGGGGCGCTCTTCACGCGCTCTTTTTTATTCCATCTTTTATTTTCGGCACAAACAGAAAATACAAGGATGAAAATTTAGCCGGAAAGGGTATCCTTGATAATCTCAGGGAATATCTATCAATCTTTATAACTTTTCTGCTTGTAAACTTTTCATGGATATTTTTCAGGGCAAAAGATCTTAATCATGCCTTTAAGTATATCGCTTCCATATTCGACGTCTCCCTCTTCAGCTATCCCCGTTTAAGAGGAATTCAAAATTCGGATATGATTTTGGCCGTTATTTTTATACTTATTATGGTTTTAGTTGAATGGAACAACAGGGAGAAAAATTATGTGTTTGAGAATATACACAGGAAACCCTATATATATCGATTTGTTATACTAACTGTTTTTTCAATTTTACTATTTTTCTTCGGCGGTTCCCAGGAAAACTTTATTTATTTCCAATTCTGAGGTTTCATGAAAGATTTTATTAAAAGGTCTGTTGTTTCCATTGTTCTGCTGCTGTTAGTATTTAGCGGAGTGTTTTACATTTTTGCTTCGGTCTATACTTTATTTCCTTCCGATCAGTCCAGGCATCACCTGATGATTGAAACCCTCACAGATAAAAACATGGCGCCGGAAATCGTTGTCTTCGGCAGCAGCCTGGCAATGTTTGCTATCGACGCCAAAATCCTGACTGATAAACTACCCGGAAATCCATTTGCCATAAGTATGTCATCCGTAGGTCAGAATCCGATGGAAGCATTTTATTTTTTCCCCCTCCTTCCCAAATCTGTCAAAACTGTAATTCATTGCGTTGAACCTTACCGATTTATCAAGCCGGTTGAACTTGAAAATTCCAAAGCGCTGAATTTGGTAATGTCCGGTTATGATTTACCCGATGACATAAATAAAATAATCGATAAAGTAAATCCCCATTTTTACGAACCTAAATGGGAAACCATTATTTATTCGAAAAGTTTTTTGCGAAACTCGCTTTACGTTTATTTAAGATGTTCGCTTGACAGCGAAGAACAGCGACGCGATATGAGTAAAATTAATGATATCTTCTTCCCGAATCCATATATGAATAAAAAGGCTCTCGATTATTCCAAAACTATGTCGCGCCAGAATGGATATGACTCCGAAATGATAACTGAATTAAAGCCGCATGTACCTGATGAAAGGCTTAAAAAGCTTTTTGTTAACGTGAATGATTATTTAGCGGAAAAGGGGATAAAATATATTATCGTTCTTCATCCGGTCAACCCTGACAGAAAAGTAGTCAGCGACAAATATTATCACGATGTTATCGATATGCTGAAAAACGAATTTAGCAATTTTTTGATTCTCGATTTTTCAAAACTGTGGGATCACTCAGAGTATTTTTATGATTCCGTTCATCTTAACAAAGAAGGGGCTGAAATATTTTCACAAAAAATTACTGACAGTTTAAATTAGTATTCCGGGTTGAGCCGGAGAGGAAGTGAGGGAAAAAATCTGCGTACTATTACTCTGCCAATGAGAGATCGATAAAAACAGAAGTGTAAAATTTTTAAATTCAATCTGCTTTGCGGAAGCAGCATTCTCGCAGCATTAGATTCAACCAATCCTTTTAATCCCCGGCAGGGATTAACAAAACACCTTTCAGAAAATTAAATAAATGTCGCAAACCTTGCCGGTTTGAGTAAAATTTAATTTTTCACGGACTAATCAAGCATTACGGCAATTAAATCAGCCTGCTCCTGCGGCCTCTCTTAAATCAGCTCCAAAACGCAAATTTGCCCAAATTTTAAAGATTTTCTATTATTTTTTTCCAAATCATCGAAAATAACTTGATTATTTCAAAAAGTATCGTTATTAAGGTATTAAGATTATTTTGTATTATTATCTATTTATGAACCACGTTTTTTTATAATAAAAAAGGAGCAAAATATGCGATTCAAAAACATACTGGTTTTGTTGATCTGGCTGTTGGCAGCAGCCGGGTTATCTGCACAGTCACTTTCACTTAACACATATGGCGTATCTCCACGAGATGTGGAAACGGATACAGTTTTAACTTATTACGACAGAACCTCCAGCGGGCTGCATAATGTTGGCGTTGAGTCACAAGTCTACCTTCTCGCTTTTATGGATGGCGCGCAATTAACCTCGCCAGCCTGGAATATTTTGGAAGCGCCCTCGACATCATCAGCGACAATTGGTGAAACCCTCGTAATGGACACCTCAAATGTTCTGGCGAAATTTATCCCTGATCTTAAGGGTACATATAAAATTGAAGTAGTTGCGGGCGGTATGGCCGATACAGTTACACTTAACGCCGGTCTCTATCTTGGTGTTGCCGGTGGCACTGTTTCTTGTCAAACCTGTCATTCCGACTCCTACAATGAATGGCTGACTACCGGTCACTCAACTACTCTTCAGGAAGAGTTGAATGGTATGGGAAGCAGTCACTTCCAGAGTTATTGCATTGAATGCCATGCTACAGGTTATGATGAGATGGCAAATAACGATGGTTTTGATGATTTTGGTTTTGTATTCCCCGATTCCTTGTATATGGGAGGATATGATGATGCCGTAGCTATGTACCCCGATGCTATGAAAAGATCAGATGTCCAGTGCGAATCATGTCATGGTCCGGGAAGCGAGCATGTTGGCCAGGTTGCCGATTATAAAATTGAATCTTCACTCTCTTCCGACAATTGCGCTGTTTGCCATAACGCCGGAACACATCATGTGATCCCCGAACAATGGGATTTTTCAGTTCATGGCAGTGAAAACCATCTATATTTCGGCGCCAACAGGGCTTCATGTACACCTTGTCATAACGGTAAAGGATTTGTCGATTTTGCCAATGGAGATGAACAGGACGCGCCTGTCGCAGTTTCAATCACCTGCGCCACCTGCCATGATCCTCATTCACACGGGAACGACAACCAGTTAAGGCTTGTTACCGCCACATTGAGTAATGGTTATGAGATAAACGATCTCGGGAAAGGTGGACTTTGCTCCAACTGCCATAAATCAAGACGTGACGGAAACGACTATACAACAAATTATCTTGATAATATTAGCTCTCACTATGGGCCCCATTACGGTGTTCAGACTGATCTTCTATATGGCCAGAACATACCGACATATGGAATGTCCATCGCTAATTCACCTCACGCTCAGGCAGTTGAAGATGGTTGTGTAGGCTGTCATATGTATCCGAATGAAATTGACGAAAATAATCAAGTGCTTCTTAGCGGTAATCACTCATTCAGCATGGTTGACCCGGATGGTGTTGATAACGTCGCTGCCTGTGAAGATTGCCACGGCGCTATGGAAAGTTTCGATGAGAAAAAATTCTATGTTAACGGTAATGCCGATATCGACGGAAATGGTGTAGCAGAAGGATTGCAGCACGAAGTTCACGGGTTACTTGAAATTCTTGCCGAACTTCTGCCTCCTTATGGCTCTACTGATATAAACAACATTGATTCAACCTGGACTCCCGATGAAGCGGTTGGTTTCTATAATTACTTATGCGTCGAAGAAGACCGCAGCTTCGGTATTCATAATCCACAGTTTACTATTGGTCTTCTTATCACTACTATAGAAAAACTTGGCGGAACAGTTGGTGTTGAAGGTGACGATATTATTAAACCTCTGGAATTCGCGCTCAGCCAGAACTATCCCAATCCTTTCAATCCCTCAACAAAGATTACCTTTACGATTGCCGAAAGAGCTGATGTTACCCTTAAAATTTATGATGTCGTCGGACGTGAAGTCAGGACACTTGTAAATGGCGAGCTTAATGTCGGTGAACATAATGTTGAATTTAATGCCTCCGAACTGACATCGGGTGTTTATTTCTATAAAATTACTGCCATTTCAGAAGGTGAATCACACTTCCAGGAAGTGAAGAAAATGATGCTCCTTAAATAGATTTTTTAATATGATTACATATTGAATAGTCTGTTTTGCGGGACCTTCGGGTCCCGTTTTTTTTTGTTTATTTGAGTTTCTGTGATATATAACTTTTCCGTCCAAAGATTATACCTGTTTTTTACAATTCGAAAATCCTTTTCACCAAAATATTTTTAACAATCGCGGCAAAAATAATGTCGTAACTTCAGGCGGAAATAATACCATTCTCAATCATCCACTTATTTTTATCTGAATATTTTTATTAAAATAAATTAAATTGCACTGAATAATATTCCGGGAGTAAGGATATGAAATATTTTATATTTTTTCTCATAATGCTCTTTGCCGCGGGATGCGAGGAAGATTCGACAATATCTCCATCAGGCAGCAATCCTGTTATGCTGAGAGGATGCGTGATCATTGATGGCAACGGGAATATAATCGATAACGGTGTTGTGGTTATCAATGATGGTGTTATTACCGCGGCGGGCAAATCAGGTGAAATTACAATTCCCACAGATGCGGAAATCATTGATCTGAGCGGTAAATATCTTTTGCCCGGACTAATGAACTGCCATGTGCATAATGGATTTTCCGCCGAAAATCTCAGAACCTGGGCCTATGCGGGACTAACAACCATCAGGGATCTCGGAGCGGTTTATAATTCATTATTGTTCAGGCGCCGGGATGATCTGAACCTGGAAAACCGAAACGCCACTCTCGTCGCGGCGGGTCCTTTGCTTACCGCGCCCGGGGGATACCCGATCGCCATCTGGGGAAGCGCCATGGGATATGAACTTTCTTCCATGGAAGACCTGCGCGCGAAAGTAAACGGACTGCTCAATGACGGCGCCGATATTCTTAAAGTCGCGGTGGAAGGAGGCAGCAACTGGGGAGGCAGCATACCGGTTCTGAATGATGAGGCAATTGCTGAAATCGTAAAAATTGCACATTCAAGAGGGACAAAAGCTTCAGCGCATATTTTATGTGAGTCGGACCTCGAAAAGGCAATAAACGCCGGCTTTGATGATATTGCCCACATGGCGTCAGACAGGGTGAGTGATGAGTTGATGATGCGGATGATACATAATAATATTTACTGGGTTCCGACACTTGAACTTTGGCATCATGTGGGGTTTGGTGAAAACTCCATTATGGTTGACAACCTCCGGCGTTTTAATGAAGCGGGGGGTAAAATCGCGCTCGGGACAGATTATGACGGCTATAGCGCCCGGTTTGACCCCGGTTTGCCGGAAATTGAAATAAATATGATGCTCGCGGCCGGAATGACACCAATGGAAATAATAATAGCGGCCACAAAAAATTCCGCCTTTGTGTGTAATCTTGAAAACAGCAGGGGAACTATTGAGAGTGGTAAAATAGCCGATATTATAGTTACCGATGCAAATCCTCTTGAGGATATTATGAATCTTAAAGAAATTTTATTAGTAATCCACAACGGAGAAATTATCAGGAACAATCTATGACACATTATCTTGAACACAGAACAAATTTTGAAAATAGTTATACCGCCTCAATTTATGATGAACTGCCATTATGGTCAGCGCCTTTCGGGATGGAGCTGCTGAGTTTTGTGGATTACCGCCTGCAGGGCAATGTTCTGGATATTGGCTGCGGAACCGGATTTCCCCTGATTGAACTTGCAATGCGTTTAGGCAGTAATTCATCTTTTTACGGTATCGATCCCTGGGAAAAGGGCATTGAAAGACTTAAAGAGAAACAACAATTGATGAATGTTCCTTTAATCACTTTATTTAACCAGCCCGCTGAGAATTTGCCTTTTCCCGATAAATTCTTTGATTTGATCATCTCGAATAACGGTCTGAACAATGTCGATAATTTAAATAAAGTAATTTCCGAATGTGGCAGAGTAATAAAAAAGGGAGCAAAACTGATATTCACCGCCAATTTGCCGGAGACCATGAAAGAGTTTTATGATATCCTGTTTTTAGTTTTGAAAGAACCGGGACTTGAAAAATATAACGACAAAGTCAGGGACCATATTTATAAAAAAAGAAAGAGTACCGTTGAATGGCAAAACATTATTGGCGGGGCTGGTTTCGAAACTGTAAGATATAGTGAGAAAAATTTTGATCTCTTTTATTTTGACGGCAAAACCATGTTAAATCATTATTTTATCAGGCTCTATTTTATTGAGGCATGGAGTTCTTTATTCAGGAAACCTGATATTCCAAAAATATTTAAAATGCTCGAAAAAGAATTGGATGATTTTGCCGGAAAAACCGGCGGATTAAAACTTTCCATACCATTTTTAACCATGGAATTGGTAAAAAAATAACATTTTCCAACCATATACCCGATAACATTACTCACTGAATTTTCGTATATTCGGACAATTGATAATATATATTTGGGAAATCATGGAACAGAAGCAGAGTGTAAGGGAAATTTTATTTCAACCTGATGAGATAAAAAAGCTGGCCGGGAAAAATGTTTCGGGCGATTCAGCCGAAACTATAGCCTTTCTTTCTTTTGAAAGCCGTTTTGCCAAAAGCGGCGGTCTGGCTGCGGTTATTAACCAGATTATGCCTTATACCAAAGAAGTTTTTGACGTAAGGAATGTGATTCTTATCTCCCCTTTTTATCCGAATATCAGTGATAAATCCCAACTTACATATACCGGAATCAGCATCGAAGTGCCCTTTGGCAATGTTACAGTTCCTGTGAATATTTATGAATATATTTATAATTACCGAAAACCCTCCTGCGGATATATCAGGGAATTATACCTTGAAGCGGATGGTTTTTTCACCTCTGAAAACAAGCTTAATGATCCATATATTTACAGCATAAATGATCCTGAGGAGAACAGTGAATTATTAAGAAAAAATTCATTGTTCTATTCCGCCGCGGTCCCCCATGTGCTTTCGGGACTGGGGCTTAATGAAAATATTATTCTCCATATGCAGGACTGGGAAACCATTCTCGCGGGTCTCACTGTCAAAATAGCCCTTCTGAATGAAAAGCTGAAATCGTGCAGAACAGTTTTTACAATGCACAATCCCTACGATTCCGGATGGATACCGCTGAAATCGCTTGAAATGATCTTTAATGATTCAATTATTAAAAGACTTGTAAAGCTGCCCGACGATGATCTGACCGCTTTAAAACTGGGCATGCCCTTTATCGATTCGGTAATTACCACGGTCAGCAAAAATTTCGCGAAAGAGCTAAAAAAAGATAAAATATTCACCTCATTTTTTATCCCCCATCTTGTAGATATTATCGAGAAAAAAAATATCACCGGCATAAATAATGGCGCGTTTATGGGAATTTCGGCTGACTACATTCCCTTCATGGAAAAGTATCCGAAAGAGCCTGAAAAAGTGACTTCCGCGATGATTGATGAGATCAAAAAGATCAAAACAGAAAAACGGAATAAAATGCTGGAAGTCCTCGATAACTACGACCCGGTGGAAAGATTCGGCAAATTAAGGTGGAATAGAGAATCTGTAACAAACCTTCCCGCGGATATTCCGGTATTAATGATGAGCGGAAGGCTTGACCCTAACCAGAAAGGGTATGACGTCCTCTTGAAGGCTCTCTCAAAATTCAGGGAAGATGAGATAAAAGCTGTCCTCTCTCCTATGCCGGTCCGTTATACCGACCTGGATTATTTTTACCAGGTTGCCTGCAAAGAAACTCCCGGCAATATTACCGTTTTCCCCATCAGAATGGAAACAGGATATATGGAACTGATGCAGGGATGCACTTTCGGACTAATGCCCTCAGTTTATGAACCTTTCGGCGCGGCAATTGAATATATGGTTAACGGAGCCCCGGTAATTGCCCGAAAAACAGGGGGACTTGTTGACCAGGTGATAAATGGAAAAAACGGCATCCTTTTCCGCGAACCGGCCCGAAATTATAATCTGGAGCATATTCAGCGTTATTCCGAAGCCGCGGACAATATTCCGGACAGGGAAAACAACGAATGGTTCCTTGATATGGCCGATAGCCTGGCCAGAGCGCTTCGTAAATCTGTAAAACTTTTTGCTGAAGATACCGACCGCTATTACGAGATGATAATCAGGGGTCTTTACCGTTCAGGGAAATTTGAGTGGAGCGACAACCTTAAACAGTACCAGAAAATATATCTTTAATTGAATTCTGCTTCGCGAAAGCAAAGAAAATGCTCACTCTCGTTTTGAGAATATTTTTTTGATTTCAGCAGATGTTGTTTGTTGAAATCTTTTTGTGGATATATAAGACACCAAGCTCCATAATTTTATGTGAAGTGCGCCACTTTAAAATTTAGAATCTCCATAAAAAAATTTTTAACACGGGTTTGAAACATGGTTTTACAATTTAATATATTTATTTAATCCAAGCGGGGAAAATATGAAACTCAAATCTTTACTCTTCTCAGGACTGATTATTACAATGACTCTTATACTTTTTAATTCCTGCGCCAGACAGGGGAAAAAACCGGGATTATGGATGCCCGCGGTTTTTTCAGATAATATGGTGCTGCAACGGGACGCGGATGTGAATATTTTCGGGTATTCTGATCCCGGCGACATTGTTACCGTAACCCTCGACGGAAACTCCGCCGAAGACAGGACAGATGAATATGGCTACTGGATAGTGCAGCTTCCCCCGCACGAGGCAGGAAAAGGTTACACCATGAAAGTTACCGCGGGTAAAAAAGAGCTGCAATTTAAAAATGTGAAATATGGTGAGGTCTGGCTTTGCTCGGGGCAGTCAAATATGGAAATGCAGATGAACAGCTCCTGGGCAACTCTCAATAATGGTGAAGAGGAGATCAGGAACGCCGATTATCCCGATATACATCTTTTCCTTGTTGAAAGGAACACTTCTTTTTATCCTCTCGATGATGTACAGTCGGACGGGTGGAAGATATGCACACCTGAAAATGTGGAAAACTTTTCCGCTACAGCTTACTTTTTCGGCAGGGACCTTCATGAAAAGCTGAATGTTCCGGTCGGATTGATAGCCTCATCTTACGGGGGAACCATCGTGGAAGCATGGACGAGCAGGGGAAGTCTTGAAAAATTTCATGAATTTAAAGATGTGTTCAACGATATTGATAATCGTCTGCTCGATAAAGAAAATATGAAACTTCCTTCTGAAATCAAAGATGAACTGCGAAATGCCGTTAAGAAAAGTGACGCTCAATTACCTTCCTTTGTGAAGGAAAAAGAAGAATGGGAAACAATGAAACTGCCCGGCAGATGGGAAAGGGACGGGCTTAATTTTAACGGAATTGTCTGGTACCGTAAAAAAATTGAAATCCCCGAATCAGCGGCGGGAAAACCGATTACAATCAATTACCCCGCTGTTGATGATGATGATATGACCTGGTTTAACGATTCATTCGCGGGAGCGGAAGAGGGCTGGAGCAAATCAAGAAACTATTTTGTCGATGGCAAAATGGTAAAAGGAGGAACTAATGTAATTTATTTAAAGGTGATTGATTATATATACGGAGGTGGTGTATATGGCGATCCTGAAAAATTTAACGTTACTCTTTCAGATGGCGCGATAATACCCCTCGAAGGAGAATGGGAATATAAAACCGGTCTTGAATTCCCCGATCCCAACACCGCTACAGTATTATATAACAGTATGATAAAACCCCTTATCCCCTATTCAATTAAAGGAGCCATCTGGTACCAGGGTGAATCAAACGCGTCACGCGCATGGCAGTATCAGTATCTTTTCCCTGAATTGATAAAAGACTGGCGCTCCTTGTGGCAGCTTGGTGATTTCCCCTTTCTTTATGTGCAGCTCGCTTCTTTTATGAAACGAAATGAAACGCCTGTCGAGAATGAGTGGGCGGAACTTCGTGAAGCGCAGCTTAAAACGCTGGAACTTTACAATACCGGAATGGCGGTAGCAATCGATATAGGCGACGCCGATGATATTCATCCTCATAACAAACAGGATGTTGGTAAAAGACTCGCCCTTATAGCCCGCAATAAAACTTATGGTGAAGATATTCCATATTCAGGACCCATATATAAAAATTGTGAATTCCGGGATGGAAAAGCATTGATTGAATTTGATTTTGTTTATAAGGCTCTGGTTTCAAAAACCGGTAAAAAACTTAAAGGATTTACCATTGCCGGAAAGGATAAAAAATTCCATTTTGCTGAAGCGGCAATCAAAGGTGATAAAGTTGTAGTATGGTCTTCGAAGGTAAAAAAACCTGTGTCTGTTCGTTACGCGTGGGACGCTAATCCGGAAATATCCCTCTTCAACAGCGCCGGTTTGCCAGCCTCACCATTCAGAACTGATGACTGGCCGGGGATAACATTTGAGAAAACAGACTAAATTTTTTAGTTAATTTCCTTATAATGCCTGATAAATTAAGTTTTGTCAGGCATTTTTTATTTATTAGGCAAAATTTATCTCGTTATATAACAACAATTTAACGGTTTTAACCTAAAATTAACTTGAAACTGACTTTTTCTTTTCTAACCTTTGTGATATAAATTAACAGCCGGATGTACAAATTTTGTCATAACCCGGCAAGAAAATGTTTACTATATTTTAACCGTTAAATATTCAAAAAACGGAGAAAATATGAAAAAGATACTAATTTTATTTTTATCGCTGATTATCTGCGGCGCGGTCGCGGCGCAGGAAGAAACTTTACTTGGTCCCGGAGCAATTACTCATGGCGGATATGGCGGGCCATTATTGAAATTTACCAAAATCAATGGTGAAACCGGTATTCTTGTCGGAGGCCGCGGCGGATGGATTATTAACGAGACCTTTGTACTCGGCGGCGGCGGTTACGGCCTGGTAAATAAAATTGAAGGTAATATGTATGTCGGGGGTGAAAAGCCCAATATTGAGTTTGGATATGGGGGAGTAATATTTGAATATATCAACAACTCAAGAAGGCTGATTCATTTTTCTGTCTCCACCCTTATCGGAGGCGGAGGCCTCAGTCTCAGAGATGATAATTTTTTCAATGATGACGATGACTCTGATGTCTTTTTTGTCGCCGAACCTGAGGTGACTGTTATGTTAAATGTCACCAAATTTTTCAGGATAGGGCTGAATGCCGGTTACAGGTTTATCTCGGGAGCTGATGATTACAATATGGAAAATAGTGACCTTTCCGGTTTTGCCGGGGGAATAACCTTTAAATTCGGTTCATTTACAGGATTCAAATTTTAAGAAGTAAAAATTTAATCGGGGCCGGTTTTTATCAGTAGGCCCCGGTCTCCCAACTATGGAAAGTTTGCGTTACATAGAATTCAGCTTTAATTTTTTCATGCGATATAATATCGCGGAAGGGCAGATCTCCGAATAGTTTTTTTCCCAACTAACTAATTTATAATAAAATAATCATGGAGGTATTCATGAAATACCATCGTTATATCAAATTAACCGTTTCCTTCATCCTGATCTTTGTCTCGGTAATGAGCGCACAGGGAAAAATCCGTTCCTTCGGTCAGAAAGAGATTGATAATCTCATAGTAGGACTAAAATCTGAAAACTACGGCCTCAGGAACAGCGCCATTCAACTGGCGGGAAAGTATTTCGTTAAAGAATCGGCTCCTGTTGTCCGTGATATTCTGAAAAGCAGCAACGACTCCGATGAAAAAATCCTTGCCGCGAGTGTTCTGCTAAGGATAAATGACGGTTTTGGAATGAGGCTCGTAAAAAAACTGGCCGATTCTGATTCGGATGAAAGAGTGAGAAGTATGAGCGATGCCTTATACAGGACTTATCTTCTGCATAAACGTGAAGGATTCTTATAGCTGAAGCGGGGACCGGTTAATTTTTGCCGGTCCCTTCTGTTTTTTTACCAAATATGTAAATAAGTACTATTGATAACAATATTCCCAGGGGGATTAAAACAGCGGGTGAAAGATTCCAGATGCCGAAGAGCAGGTATAAAACGGCAGCTACTCCCGCTCCTGTGATCGCGTATGGTATCTGGGTAGATACATGATCCATATGATCAGACCCTGAAAATATTGAAGCGAGCACCGTGGTGTCGGAAATAGGTGAACAGTGATCGCCAAAAATCGCGCCTGAAAAAACAGCGCCCGCGGATATAACAGTCAGATATACATCGCCTGAAACATGCCACGCCAATGGAATGGCGATAGGTGTAAGTATTGTCATTGCTCCCCACGAAGTTCCCGTGGAAAAGGCGATTACCATTCCCATAACAAATATTATCAGGGGCAAAAAATCATAAGAGAGTGAATCGCCAAGAATATTTATTATAAATTCCGCCTGTTTTAGATCTTTTGTTACTGTCCCGAGTGACCATGCCAGAACAAGAATGGTGCATGCCATCAGCATAAGTTTCATTCCATCGAGAAGAGTGCCCATAACTTCGGCAACCTTCATTATGCGGCCTCTAAAAGCTATCCCCATTCCGGTGATTGTCATTGCGAATGCTCCCCATAGAAGGGCTTTGGCCGGGTCGGTATTCGATAAAACTTCAATCAGCGTATTCCCCTCTCTACCGGTCCACCAGAATCCGAATAAAGTGACCGCGACCAGAGCGGCAAGCGGAAGAAAAAATGTGCTCAGTTTTGGTTTTGTATCTTTTTCTTCCCCAAGTTCCATCTCTACATCCATCATGGGACTCGCGCCATCTCTCACAACTTTACCCGTTTCGAGAGTTCTTATTTCAGCTTTCCGCATCAAATTGAAATCACGGCCTGTAATTATGACAATGCCAACCATCAGAACCGCGATAATACAATACAGATTAAGCGGAATACTGTATAGATAAGCCTGAAAAGCTGAGATCTCCGTAATATTAGCAGCGTCCATGCCGCTCTGGATCATACCAATCTGAAAAGCGATCCAGTCGGAGATAAAAAATGTTGCCACCGGGGCGGCGGTCGAGTCGAGAATATAGGAAAGTTTTTCGCGGGAAATCCTGAGTTTATCAAAAATATCCCTGAATACATTCCCCACTATGGCCGCATTCACATAATCATTAAAGAATACAAGGATTCCAAGTCCCCACGCTCCGAGTCCCGCCTGTTTTCTCGTTTTAACAGCTTTTTCAGCTCTTTGTGTAAGCGCCCTGCTCCCCCCCAGCCGCCAGATAAAAGCCACGCCTGAACCCATCAGCAGATTAAACACAAGGAGTCGCGCGTTCCAGTCATCTGTTATCGAACCGATAATTTTGTCCAGGCTGTATTCAACGGCTAAAAGAGGATTGCCGAATGTATATATCAGTCCCCCCGCGAATACCCCGATAAATAATGATATTATTACCCTCCTCGTGATAAAACATAACAATATTGCGGCTGCCGGAGGAATTAACGATAGCCAGCCGAATCCGGAAACAGTCTCCATATCCTACCTGATTTTTATTTCTTTATAAAAATAGAAATAAATAAGGGATTTACAAAAATTATGTAAGGCGGGATTAATAATATATGCGCTTAGAGACAAACTACCGTTAACATGTTTAGGGTAATCCGGGAAAAATTTGTCAAAAAATCCCGCTAACAACATGTTGCCGATAGTCAGGCCGCGATTCCAAATCCATAATCTGATGGAGTCGGAAAAAGAAAAGTTATAGATTAGCTCAAGGATAGTCCTCCCCCGTCTTCAAAGAAAAACACTTTGAATCCACCCCCTCCAAAGGGGGATATTTCAAATATTTGGATTGGTTGACAAATATCCCCCTTCGGAGGGGGTGGCAATGAAGCGCCTTTCTTCATTGACGGGGGAGGACACACCTTGAGTGACTACGAAACTTATACCTGGTAATAAAACTTTCTACTTGCTGATAAATTTCTTACCAATTTTCGTAGAATTTAACTTCTTATTGAATAAATCGCCTCCCGTTTTGACAGGGAACTTTTCCCCTTTAGGGTGTTTTCCTCAGGCTCTGACTGGGGAAAATATAAGCTCTTTCACCACACTAACGCCAACATGTTGAGGATAATCCGGGGGCATAATTTGTCAATAAACCCGCCAATAACATGTTGCCGATAATCAAGCCGCAATTCAAAATCCATAAGCTGATGGAGTCAGAAAAGGAAAAATTATCGATTAGCTCAAGGATAGTCCTCCCCCGTCTTCAAAGAAAAACACTTTGAATCCACCCCCTCCAAAGGGGGATATTTCAAATATTTGGATTGGTTGACAAATATCCCCCTTCGGAGGGGGTGGCAATGAAGCGCCTTTCTTCATTGACGGGGGAGGACACACCTCGAGTGACTACGAAACTTATACCTGGTAATAAAACTTTCTACTTGCTGATAAATTTCTTACCAATTTTCGTAGAATTTAACTTCTTATTGAATAAATCGCCTCCCGTTTTGACAGGGAACTTTTACCCTTTAGGGTGTTTTCCTCAGGCTCTGACTGGGGAAAATATAAGCTCTTTCACCACACTAACGCCAACATGTTGAGGATAATCCGGGGGCATAATTTGTCAATAAACCCGCCAATAACATGTTGCCGATAATCAAGCCGCGATTCAAAATCCATAAGCTGATGGAGTCAGAAAAGGAAAAATTATCGATTAGCTCAAGGATAGTCCTCCCCCGTCTTCAAAGAAAAACACTTTGAATCCACCCCCTCCGGCGGGGGATATTTATCGATAATCCCGAGCAATCAAAATGTCCCCCGCCGGAGGGGGTGGCAATGAAGCGCCTTTCTTCATTGACGGGGGAGGACACACCTCGAGTGACTACGAAACTTATACCTGGTAATAAAACTTTCTACTTGCTGATAAATTTCTTACCAATTTGCGTAGAATTTAACTTCTTATTGAATAAATCGCCTCCCGTTTTGACAGGGAACTTTTCCCCTTTAGGGTGTTTTCCTCAGGCTCTGCCTGGGGAAAATATAGGCTCTTTCATCACACTAACGCCAACATGCTGAGGATTATCCAGGGAGCAAAATTTGTCAAAAAGCCTGACAATAACATGTTGCCGATAGTCAGGCCGTGATTCTAAAAACGTACTCGTTCTCGTAATCGTACTTCGTACTCGTTTTTTCAAAACGCCCAGGTTATTCGAGAACGAGGAAGATTACGAGAACTTTTTTTTTCTAAATTTCCTTTTGGTTCTGGCTCTGCCAGCTTAGGTGTTTAATGGATTAAAGGTTAAAAAGGGAAATGTTAACATTTAAAAAGAAGGATTATATTTTAATAAAAGCAGCCTCCAGCATAACATTGTTTCGGTATTGACAATCGTTTTACGATTATCAATACCGAAACTTAAAATGCTGAATTACAGCAAAATGTTTATCCCGAAATATAAAAGCCCGCGTCAGGTCCAAGTGGTATTCCGAAGAGCAGGAATATTATCAGAAGAACTGACCATACTATCAGGAACGTAAAGGTATATGGCAGCATGGTGGAAATAACGGTTCCTATTCCCGCTTTTTTTTCATATCTTTCCATAAAGGCAACAATCAGGGCGAAATAGGACATCATCGGCGAAATGATATTGGTAACGCTGTCGCCCACGCGGTAGGTAGCCTGCACAAGTTCGGGAGAATAACCGAGCAGCATAAACATCGGGATAAACACGGGAGCCATAATAGCCCATTTAGCTGAGGCGCTTCCCATCACCATATTAATAATGGCCGAAAGAAAAATGAAAGCCAGCATAAGAGGTATATCCCCAAGTCCCGAAGCTTTCAGCAGTTCCGCTCCCTCAATGGCAAATATAAGACCCAGGTTGGTTTCCTTAAAATATGCGACAAACTGCGCGGCAAAAAATACCAGGACAATATAAATACCCAGGGTTTCCATTGCTTTACCCATACCTTTCATAACCTGGGTGTCATTTTTATAAGTGCCCGCACCGATACCGTAAGCGATGCCTGTCACCGCCGCCCCGATAAAAATAAACGCGACTATTCCATCCATAAAGGGAGAGTGAAGTATATCGCCGTTTTCAGGATTTCTGAAATATCCTCCTTCAGGGATTATGCCAAGGGCCAGTACAAGCGTAAAAAGAAAGCCGGCAACAGAAGCCCAAACCAGCCCTTTTTTCTCTTCCGGCTTCAGTTTTTCAAGTTTCTCCGGTTTTTCTTCACCTTTATATTCTCCGAGGCGGGGCACTACAATTTTTTCAGTGACCCACGTTCCGGCCGCGGCAATAAAAAATGTTGAAACAAACATAAAATAATAATTCGCGGCAGCGCTAACCTTATATCCCTCCTGAATAATATTAGCCGCTTCCTGTGACAATCCGGCCAGAAGGGGATCAATTGTGCCGAGCAGAAGATTCGCGCTGTATCCTCCCGATACTCCCGCGAATGTCGCCGCCATTCCCGCGATAGGATGCCGGCCGATCGCCAGAAATATTATCGCTCCCAACGGGACAAGCAGCACATAACCAACCTCGCTCGCGGTATTTGAAAGAATACCTGCCAGAACCAACACAAATGTAAGCAGTTTTTTTGGCGCCGACATTACGAGAAGTCTGAGCGCGGTGCCGATCATGCCGCTGCTTTCAGCTATTCCAATACCGAGCATCGAAACCAGCACTGTGCCCAGCGGCGCGAAATTGGTAAAATTTGTTACCATAGTTGTCAGTATTATGTGAAATCCTTCTACCGAAAGAAGGTTAACCGGCCGGATCATCTCTCCCGTGCCGGGGTGCAGCACTTCGAGATCAAAGAGAGATACAAATCCTGAAAGGATTATTACTCCCAGCGCGAACAGGAAAAAGAGTGTCGCGGGATGAGGAAGGGCGTTGCCCACCTTTTCAACTATTCCAAGAAATCTGTTCAGAAAACCAGGTTTTTTATTCATAAAAGCCTAATATTTGTTAATCGGATATATTGTATGATTACAAGAAATAATCACATATAGTTCCTGTGACGACTGAGGGATTTCTTTTTCATGTTTGACAGATTAACGAATTTTTATTAACTACGTCAAAAGAATAAAATATTCTTTGGCGAAGGAGAATTTTTATGGTAATAAGAGAAGATTTTATAATGCGGCAGGTGGAGCAGTTTTTTAAAGCGCTCGCCAAAATACTGCTGAATAAAAAGGAGCAGACTGAATCGGAATTTTATGACCAGTTAAATTCACTTACCCTTCATACTGTGGGGCTCGACTTAAAATCGCTGAAAGAAATGCCTGTGAGTGATCTTTTCAGACTCTTTTCAATCAGCGGGAAAACAGACGCCACCAAATGTTATACCGGGGCGGTTATCCTGCTGAAGGAATGCGGCTTATCAGGCGGAGCGGCGGCTGATATGAGGTATGATTATGATCTGTTGCTGCGCTCTTTTCTTCTATACCATAAGTCGGTGGAAACTGACCGTCGCTACCTTGATGAAAATTACCTTTCAGAATTTTTGAATCCCATTTTGTCACTTAAAAAATGCATGCCGGAGCCGGAGATAAAATTTAATCTTTTTCACTTCTTTGAGATTGCCGGTTACTACTCCGACGCTGAAGATCTGCTTTTTGAACTTGCCGATGATAATTATGATAATATAAAAAATATCGGGGAAGAGTTTTTTTACAATCTGAAAGACAAACCGGAAGCTGCCCTGAGGAATGGAAATCTTCCTCCGGAAGAAATTGAAGAGGGTTTGAGACAGTTCAGGGAACGGGTTTAATAATATTGATATTCCTCAAAATTTTCGGGGGAATCATCAAAACCGGTGGATATCCATATTTTTCTTTTCGCACTGCCGAATTTTCGTTTTGGCCGCTTCCGGGAAAATATTTCCATTAGAGCCCCGGCTTTTTTCAACTGGGCCATGAACGAAGCTATGTTTTTTTCAGACAATGAATTTTCCATCTTTTCCAAGAGAAGAATAGCTTCCCTCAATTCATTAATTGATGATTCATTGCCGTTATAGTTTTTTAGATCCTCAATCAATCGGGAGAATTTAATTCTGTAACTATCGATGGAATATTCGCCATTAGGTCCACCCCGGACTTCATTCTTTTCTTCTTCATCCTGCCCATCATCTTGCCATTTGCAAATGTAACAAATATCATGTCTTGAGCGGCTGTTCAATGTCGGATAACCGCAGAGAGGACAGCTATTGGGCAAATCTTTTATGTCATTTCTGTCATCCTTCCCTGGAAGCGGAGGAAGCAGTTTGCAGAATAATTTTCTTCTTTTTTGTATCTCCATAACACACAATACGATCGTTATTTTTGTAATTTCAGAATTCCTGATCCCGGTTATAAAAAAAACAAAAACTTACATGGTTTCATTCGCAAGATAAAATCGCGGGATACAAGTCTGGAAGAAAGTCCCGCCAGGGACGACAGTATTCCCTGGTAAACTAATATTATTTAAAACTTTGTTATGTCAAGTAGAATTCTACTCATAAGGGAATAATTATAATTAACCAGTGCATTTTTTAATCAATATACACAGTTCAATGTTCTGCCACAAAAAGCAGGGAAATAATTGGTTATATGCATTGCAGGCAAGAATGGTCAAAAGAATTTTACCGGCTTGTGTTTCTTCACTATTTAGCAGTCAGAAATATTTTACCATCTTCAGTTTTGTATTTTTTTGAACAATCGGGGCAATAGAAGTAGAACTGGTAATAGTAGTCTCTTTTATAACCGGCCTTTCTTATTCGTGGAAACTTTTTTATAACCGGTTTACCACAAATTGGGCACGGATCACCTTCTTTTTCCACCTTTTTCTTTTTACCCGATTTATTAAAACCACTATCGACCGGGAGATCCTTTTTATCGGCCGCTGATTTCGCGAGTTTGTCACACCTTTCATTTTCCCTGTTGCCGGCGTGTCCGCGAACCCATTTTAAGTTTACATCATGTTTAGCGCATTCATTTAAAAGCGCCCCCCAGAGATCGGCATTGAGCGCCTCTTCAAACCTGTTTCTCATCCAGTTGTTCTTTTTCCACTTTTCGGCCCACCCTTTTTTAATTCCATTTACAACGTATTGTGAATCGGAATAAATATCCACTTTACATGATTCCCTTAGAGCTTTCAGTCCCTCGATAACCGCGAGCAGCTCCATCCTGTTATTGGTTGTTCTTGCAAATCCTGCTGAAAGCTCCCTGCGGTGTTCCCCGTAAAGAAGCACCACCCCGTAACCTCCCGGCCCCGGATTTGATCTGGCTGATCCGTCAGTATAGATTGTTACTTTTTTCATACAATAATAATCGAATAGTCTGTGATAGTTGTCCCAGGTTTAATCGAATCGAATGCGCAATGTAAAGAAAATTATTTCGGGATACTAAACCAACCCAAACTTTTGAACTTTTCATATCCGCTGCTTTACCCTCTTTCTCACAAAAAGTATCATTCTATTTTAATAGAGCAATGGAATAAACTTTACTCAATCAATTTTATAACAATCAACTGGCGGGACGCATTTAACCTTTGTCCGGCAAAACAGAAATTCAATTTCCCGGGTAACATGGCTGATAAGGACCTGAACATTCAATACGGGTATCAGAGCCTTTACAACCTCCTTTGCTCCTTGCCAGGTCACCCCAGGCGCCGGGGAAACATTCCTTACTCCAGAATTCATATCTTTCTTCTCCATCACAGTTCTCAATAACCATTACAGTCCAATAAAGATCAACTTTGATCCGGCATTCGCCCCAGCAGCATTGTTCATCGGATTTACATTTATAAACAAGTTTTTTATTTACACAATGTCTGCAGGTGCCCGGTTCTTCCCAGTCTTTATGAATCACCTCCCCGTTTTTGCATTGTTCACATACTCCGACAAAATCATCATCATTCGACACAACATGTCCATTATCACATATAAGGCATGGACCGGGCATAATTCTCGCTTTGCATTCATTCCATTTTAATTTCATCAGGTCCATGTGCTCCTTTGCTTCTTTCAATTTCTTTAATACCCGGTCATATTCCTCAATGGCATCTTCAGCCTGCTTCGTTCTTTTTTCCATTCTGAAAAATGCCATCCTCGCAAGATGTTGAGCGTTTTTGCAATTACCTGAATTAGGATTGTTTTTACATATCCTGTTAGCGCGCAAATTAGCGGTTGTATAACTATTCGCTGCTCTTCGGGCGGCAGCCACCCTTTTATTCATCTCCACTTGCGCTTTTTTCAGGTCCGCCTGCCTCTGTGTAAAAATCCTCTTCGCGTTTAAATAATGTGCTTTTTCCGCGTCGCAGGGTGGACATGTTTTGCCAAGCTGTGGAAATAATAGTGATCGCCCCATAAACATGAAAAGAGTTATTTTGAAAATTATTAAAAAATATTTTTGATTATACAATTTATTTCTCCTGAAAGTATAAAAACTGCGCCGTTTTCCATAAAAGATGAAACCGAACAATTAGTATTCTCCAGGATCGCATGGATGAAAGGGACCCGCGCACACTGTCCAGAAATTGGCCCCTCTGCATCCCCCTTTGCTTCTTTCAAGATTACCCCAAAATCCCGGGAAACAGGTTATACTCCAAAACTTCAATACCTCAATTCCGTCACAATTCTGAACAACCATAACCGTCCAGTAAAGATCAATTTTGGGCTTGCATTTACCATCGCAGCATTGTTCATTTGATTTACACTTATACACTAACTTTCCAAGCTTGCAATATCTGCAGGTTCCCGGTTCTTCCCATTCTTTGTTCACAACTTTTCCCTTTACACATTTTTTGCAGGTAGGATCTTTGGGCCTTTGCATACACGCCTTATATAAAGTCTCCGCCTTTTTAACAGCCTGTCTGCAGGTTTTTAATTTTGCCTTTGCATCCTTCAGGTTTTTTAACGCGGCCCTGGCCTGTTCATTTCTTTTTTTTAGTAAGTATAATGCTCCCTTATATATTAATTTCGCGGCCAGACAGTTGTTGTTATTGAAAGGTTTGAGAGAACATGCAATATTCATCGCAACGCGCGTAATTCTCACATAACGTAAAGCCTTTACAAGCTGACTGCGCGCTGTTTTTAATTTTTTTACAGCTTCATTATACTTTCTCAAAGCCTCTTTTCGTTTCTCAATCGCGATATCAAGCGTTTTCTTTTCTTTTGCGCAGGGTGGACATGTTTTGCCTGTCTGGGAAAAAATTTCATTGCAGTCCAAAATAAGAAATAACATAAAAAGAAAAACGATTCGCCTGCTTATCATAATAGAAACTCATTATGAACTATTAAAAATACCTCATTAAATATTTTATTTATCGTCCTAATTTTTGCGATTGCAGCCGATAAAAAGAGTGTGTCTTCGCGAAGAGGAATAAATTGATTTTGCCTTTCGATTCTCATACTGATATTAGCGCCACATGGAAGCTGCTGAGGTCCGTCACAGGTTATTGTTGTTTCCGACCCTTTGCATCCTCCCTTTGACACAACCAAATCACCGGTTGTGCCTGCATTACATGATGTGCTCCAATAGCTATATGTTTCATCTTCAACATGCCCCCCCAACACTTCTTCATCTGATTCTCCCGGTATTGGTCCGCCCGCTGAACCAACGCATGTGCGGACAGTCTTTGTAACCCGGTACGCGAAAACAATCTCCTCACAAACACCATCGCAGCATTGTTCCCCTTCAATACATCTTTCTTTGACAACTTTATTGTCACAATAAAGACATGGCCCCGGGATTTCATCATTATCAGCGACAACTTGCTTGTTATCACACTTTAAACAGTCGCCGGGATCTTCATCATTATCAGCGACAATCTCTCCATTATCACATTTTAAACACTCTCCCGGATCATCATCGTTGTTGACTACAACCACACCTTCTGAACATTTTAGACAAGGGCCCGGAGATCCCCTTGAGACGCAATCCAACAAATTTTTTACTGCTTCATCTAATCTTTTTAAAGCTTTCTTCAAAGCTTCCTTTGCTTTATCAAGCTTTTCCCTTGCATTATCAAAATTCTTTTTCCTCATTTTCAGAAGCCTTTTTGCTTCATCAGCTAGATATTTTGCATCATTGCATTTTTTTGTCCCCGGATTCTCGGAACAAATTTCATCCCTTTCATTTTCAGTATAGTTCGCATAGTTTTTTGCTTTGTCATATAAATCTTTTGCTTTATCCTTTTTCCCCTGTTTTTTTTCAACATCTGCACTTTTAGTCTGTACATCACCTTGTGAAAAAATAAGCTCGCCTTCTTCTTGTTCGCAATATGGACATGTTTCGCCAACTTGGGGAAAGATTACTAAATTAAAAAAGAAAAAAGTCAGGAGTATGGAATTTCTTACAAGCTGCAGAATATAATTAAATGAATGAGTATTTATTTCGCACATATTTAGTCCTTTTATTGTTTTGAATAAATAACTATTTATTCACGATAAAATTTATACACAGTGTGGCACTGTCAATAAGTTCAATATGTTTTCTAATAACAGGATATTCCGGATTCGAAAATACAAGCTCATATTTTCCATCTATTAGCTGAGAGATGTTGAACTCCCCGGAATCATTCGTAAATACATGCCCGGAAAGTTTTTCTGAAGTGATAAAAACCATAACATCAAATAGAGGAACTCCCGAATTGGTTGTCACTTTTCCCTTAATGACACCACTTCCATGCGGTATTTCGAAATTTTGCCCTGTGGTTGTTTTTCCACTTTTTACAACTATGTTTTCCTTTGTCACATGTAAATCACCAGAATAACAGGTTACAGAATAAACTCCGCCGGCAAGATTTTTTATTTTATATTTACCATCATCTTCTATTTCCAGATTTGGCGTAAAAATTATATTACCAAAATCATCAACAAGTGAAAAGTGGCTCTTTTCATCAACGCCGTATCCTGAAATTTTACCACTGATTATTCCTTCGGGCATCAAAAGCAGGTCAACCATTTCCGCTGTTTTTCCCTTTTGGACCTCTGCTTTTTCCGATATTTCTCCCAACCCGTCGGATACTGCTTTAATTATGTATTCACCCTCCCTCAATCCTGTAAAGGAAAACTTTCCTTCTGTATCTGTTGTGTCTTTTATCTCAGGCAATTGCCCGGCTGAAAGAACAGTTAAATCTTCCAGCGTCAAAAAAACCACAGAACCGCTTACCGGCAATTTTGTTTCACCGGATAGTATTCTTCCCTTTATCTCTCCCTTTGCCGCGTTAAAATCCAGGTCGGTTACATCATCGCCTCCTGAAATATTAACCTCGCGCAAAGGAAACATCAAAATGCTGTTAAAAACTTCAACTGTATATGAGTCATCTTCCAGTTTTCCAAACGTGTAAAAACCTGACGCGTCAGTTTTACTGAAATATGATTCACCTGAATTACCGTAGGCGTACAAATCTATTTCTTTAACCGGACTTCCGTCACTTCCGTGAACCGTTCCGGATATGCTGCCAAGTTTTGTGAGAATAAAATTTCTTTCGAAAGAACTGTCAGGAATCAATTTAACCGGAATTGTTTTATCGCCAAAACCCTCAGCGGTAACTTTAAGATTGTACTTTATTATGGTTTTATCTGTATCGTTTTTACTTTTTGTAAAAACCTTATTTATTGAATAATTGCCATATTCATCTCCTTCTGTGTAGCCGGCAATACCATTTTCACTTTGAAGGAATACGTCCGGTTCAAAAACCGGGTTGTCATACTGGTCTTTAATAATACCATAAAATAAGGGAGCGCCGCTTTCCGAATTATCCTGAAGAATCTCAGTGGAATCTTTTTCTGTGGTTTCACCTGCCGCGATTTTTTTTTCATAAAGCCCCATAATGGTAAGATCGGCGCTTTTACATCCCCAAAACAACAAGGTAAATAATAAAATGAAAATTCCCGGTTTAACTCTGATTTTACACATAATTCATTCCCCTATTAATTTTGATTAATGCCGCATCGACATGTTAAAAAGAGGCAGCCACATCCAGATTGTATCCATATTAAAATCATAATGAAAGCTGAATGTGGAAACCAGTTTTGCCAGCTCCGGCGGTCCGATAATACTCCAGCTTATTCCGGCGATTTCACCTTCAGTATTCTGGTCAATTCTTTTTTCATAATAAGCCCCGACGGCGATATATTTAAATCTGCGCATAAATCCCAGGTGAATGCCATAGGGTGATTCATCATAAGATGGAAGCTTGCCCGTTTTAAATGTGAAGGATACGTTCTCTACCTCAGGTGCATAAAATATATAGGCAAAATTGAGCGCGTGCTGACTTCCCTGCGCGTGACCGGCCTGAATATCGGCTCCAATCTGGTACTTAAATGTTTTCCTGAAGTCAAGAAATAGATTAACGATTTCGGCGTCAATATCATTATAAAGCAGGTCGCCGGTGTGGGCGTCAAAATGTAGGTTCAAATCATTACCCGCATTAAGTGGTGTTGTACTTTTAAGTGTCGCTCCATATATATGGTAAGGATTTACAAATTGTTCAGCGTTCTCCAGGATTAGCTGAATATTTGTGTAAGTAGGTATCCATTCAATAATTCCCAGTTGTATATCCAGCCTGGCGCCGTAATTAAAGAGAGGAATTTCAAAATCGGGTTTTATTCTTTTTGAGTATTTAAGAAAAAAATCCGCGAATTTGTTTTTAATTGTTTTATCCTGGTACCTGACTTTATTCTCAAAGACAAACTGGAAATTCTGGTTTATTATCATCCTCGCGCTGATCTTCACTTTATCAACAAAGTTTGTATTTATTCCGTCTGAAAGCCTCCAGTGAAAATTGGAGCTTATATCGAGAACAGTTCTGTAGGGTTTGAACATTGAACTATATCCGTCATAATGCTGACCCGATGATCGGGAGCAAAGGAGGATAAATAGCAAAAGTATAACCGATAATGACTTTTTCATTTTTTCCCTCCTCAAATTGTAAAGGTTAGTGATAAACCGCCCGAAAGATGCTCCATCTTTAAAAGCAGACATTTGAAATTCAGCCATTTCCCAACCGAATAAATGAGGCCCATATTTATATCCCGGGCGTCATATTCGGCGGAAAAAGAGAGCTTCTTAAATAACAACACTCCCCCTCTTCCAAAAACACCAATAAAATGATGATCTTTGGCATCATCGAGAAGCAGCTCATTCAATTCGGTGCCGTAACCGAGATTCATGTTCAGTGACAGGAAATGATTCAGCCTGAATTCTTTGCCGGCCACAAAGTAAGTTGAGTTATGATACCTTGTGCCGACCATATCCTGCATTCCTATCGCAAAACGGGGGACATATTCCGACTCATCAAGAATGAGCATTTTTGCGCTAACTATACGGTCGAATCCCACATTATAGAACTCTGAATCCCCCGGCCTGTCGGGGAAAATCGCGAGTCTTACACCCAGTTCAACACGGCTCATAAAACCCACGTTAAAATTTACTGTCCATTGCCTCACAAGTTCGTCATGCACGTCATGATAATCGCTGTAATAAAGAATCGCCATGGCGCATTTCCCGTTTTCGACAATATTCGCGTCCGGAGTTTTTATTTGCCCGCTGACTCCGTATATGGTCTGGGCCGTCGCAGTACATTTGCCCATTATAAAAATCAACAAAAAAATGTGGCCGATATTGAGTTTCATTAATAACCTCCGATATATAAGGTCCGTTTATCCTATTAGCAAAACATAAAAATCAGACATATTTCACCAGGGTAACAGAATAAACTACAGGAGAATATTTCAGAAAACCGAATCCATTATAACCTCCGGTATGAAAAAATAGTAATTAATGTTTTTTCTCAAAAGAACACTAATTATCATAGCTATAATAATATAGCTGTAATATTTTTGCCCCGCATCACACCTAATTGGAATATAACTAATTAAATTAATTTTAGCAAGTATATTTTTAATTCTAAACCGGGTTTGTGATCTCAATTACAAAAACACTCCCTGCAGGGAGAATATCTAATGTAATGTTACCGCAATATTTTTTCGGAGAGATTTGTATGCGGGATATTATTATCAGGATAAAACAACAGGAGCCGTGTTATTATAATCAGGGATATTGAACCCGCCGTATACCCATTTATAATATACCCGGCAAAATTTTACTGTTTATAATTTAGCGGCTCTCGCCATTCTTAAGCTACAATCACCATCTTTCCCCTGGCGCCCTTTGAAAATTCTCTCAGAGTTTCCTGAACCTGATTCATCGACCACGTGGAAGAGATAACCGATTTTATTTTTTTCTCTTCAAACATCAGCGCGATGGTTTCAAGATCTTTTTTCTTCGGTTTCACAATATAAGCCATGCAATTTTGGAAAAGTTAATTTAATTCATGATAATATTTGTTTACCCTGGAAAAGATTCTGCTAATTGTGCAACTAATATTATTAATACTGAAATCATTTTCGAAGAACAAATGTGCTGGACAAAATCCTTTACAAAAATCAAAACGTTCACAATCATTACAAAATGGAAATTTCTGACCACTTTTCTGAACAAATTCATCACGGAGGTCGAAACGAGTCCAGCCATCATTGATATTACCCAAACAATACTTTTGCAAATAAGGTCCACCTAATCCGAATGTCATACTGCAAGGATAAAAAAAGCCATCACTTGATATAGAAATACCATTTCTGGCAGCCTGGCATCCAAAAATATTATTATTACTGTTTTTGTTTATTGGTTCATCCAAGAACCTAATTCTGATTGAAGCATTTTCCTTTTTCATTTTCGCATAAAAGCAGGCTAAGGCTTTCAACTGTTCTTCCAATAAATTAAGAGAGTCTCTACTCCAAGGAGCCCCAAATGATGGTCCCACGATAAACTGGTTAATACCCAAGTCAAATAGGTAAGAAATATTATATTTTAGGTTTTTCACTGTGTCGGGATAAACCGTTATCCGCGATCCTAACCATCTTTGAGATTGCTTAAGTTTTTCTATATTATTTATTATCAAATGAAAAGAACCCTCTCCAGAAATTGTTTTCCGATGTTTATTATGAGTTTCTTCATCTCCGTCAATACTAAGAAGAAATTTCATTCTGTCCTTGGCAAAGCTAATTATATTATCATTTAACAGTGTGCCATTTGTTGTAAGGCTATAGCCAACATTTTTACCACTATCACCATTCCTGTTTTCAATATACCTAATGATCTTTTCAATTATCGCAAAATTGAGTAATGGTTCTCCACCCATAAAGCTTATCTCTAAATCATGGGAATTTTCAGACTGATTAAAAAAAAATTCAATTGCTTTTTGTCCTATTTCAAAAGTCATATTCTTGAACCTTTTTTTTCTAACAAAGCAATAATCACATTTCAGGTTGCAACTTTCAGTTACTAAAAGTTCAATAGTAGTCAATTCCGGGAAATAAAGTTTTGAGAAAAGTCTAATTAGAATTTGCGCAATATCATTGACGCAAATCCTGTGTATGTCTTCACGCTTAAGCAATCTCCGCATTTCACTAATCACTCTCAAATTATTTTGATGTGAATAATTTTCGGGGAACAAAAACTTCAAATAATTGAGTACTTGCTTTTCGAACTCCTCAGAGTGAGTTTCAATATTTATTCTTTTATTTGTTATTTTTTTATAATACACCCCCTGAACCTCCATCAGTATAGTTCCCTTTACATCCAAAGCTTGAATGGTTTTTTTCACAATCAAAATCAGGTGACGATGGACATCTTACCTCTGCCCAGTTTGGTGGAGGACTGCAATCTAAGATTAAGGGTAACTTTTCATCTTCTTTTTCAGTCTGGACAGTACCACAGCCAGTGAATATTGATGATAATCCTGCAACAATAGCTGAAGTTTGTAGCCTGCTAAGAGTGACTCCCGCAATGGTCGTTTTAGATAATGTAGTTAGATTCTTAAAAAACTTACGTCGGTCCATTGTAGCTCCTTTAATAACGAAAATTCAACTAGTTGTTTTATCATTCAAGTGACCAACTAATAACAACCTTTTTATATTCCTATAATACAATATTATAGTTGGACATAAGAATGTCACAGCCATAATATTTTACCCCGCATCACACCTAATTGGAATATAACTAATTAAATTAATTTTAGCAAGTATATTTTAAATTCTAAACCGGGTTTGTGATCTCAATTACAAAAGCACTCCCTGCCGGGAGAATATCTAATGTAATGTTACCGCAATATTTTTCGGAGAGATTTGTATGTGGGTTATTATTATCAGGATAAAACAACAGGAGCCGGGTTATTATAATCAGGGATATTGAACCCGCGGTATACCCATTTATAATATACCCGGCAAAATTTTACTGTTTATAATTTAACAGCTCTCGCCATTCTTAAGCTACAATCACCATCTTTCCTTTAATTCCCTTTGAGAATTCCTGCAGGGCTTCCGGAAGCTGGTCCATCGACCAGGTGGATGAAATAACCGATTTTAGTTTGCCCTCTTCAAACATTTGCGCAACGATTTCAAGATCTTTTTTCTTCGGTTTTACAATACAGGCTTTACATTTTTTCGAAGTGAAAAAGCTGCTTATCATACCTGTTATAAAATTGAATGATGGAAGGAGGGTTATATACACCGCTCCCTTCGCCATTATCTTTTTTGCCTCGGCAAAGGAGGAATTTGAAACCACGTCAAAAACTATATCAAATTTCTGACCGATATCAATAAGGATTGTTTTTTTATAGTCAATAATATTATCGGCGCCAAGTTCTTTAACATATCCCATATTTTTTTCGCTGCATGTTCCCCACACTTCAGCCCCGAGAATTTTGGCTATCTGCACCGCGTAACTTCCCACCCCTCCAGAGGCTCCGTTTATTAGCACAATTTTGCCGGGCTGAATATCGGCAATATCCACAAGTGACTGAAGCGCCGTCAACCCTGTCGTTCCCGAAGCGGCGGCATCCTCAAATGATAAAGATTCCGGCTTCAACGCGACCATATCCTCAGTCACAACCACATATTCAGCAAAACTCCCCTGTTTTGTTTTTGAGGAAAAAAAGAGAAAACCAAAAACATTATCCCCTTTTTTAAACTGTGAGGTCTCATTTCCCGCTTCTTCCACAACTCCGCTAAAATCATACCCGGCCATAACTGGAGGTCTCATCGAGTGAATAAAGTTAGCGCCGCTTTTTGATTCAACAATTTTCAGATCGGCGGGATTTACCGAGGCGGCTTTAATTTTTACAAGTAGTTCACCAGGTTTTAGGTCCGGTTTAGTTACATCTGTCCGGTTAAAATTTTCTATTTTACCCGGTTTGTTTGTTATATAAGCTTTCAAAGTTTACCTTCATAAAATTCAAGTATTATCATTATCAATAATGACAACAAGAATTTTAATCGGAGAATTCATCCTGAATCAATTTAATATATTCTTTGTATTCAGCTTTTTCGGCTATTTTTTTTGCCCTGTTTTTCCAGGCGGCAGCTTTTGACGCCTCCCCTGATTCCCTGTAAAATTTAGCGAGGGCGAGAAATGAAGGGACGTAATTCAGATTCAGCCTGTTGAGAATCGGCACGCTGATATGATTTTTACTCCCATTATCGTCATCCAGGTAATCAAGCCTCAGGTTTTCCTCAAGGTTTTTTTGAAGAAGAGTTAAGCTTACCGGTTTTTCCGAATACAAATATCCGGGTCCGGTCAGAAACAATTTATTCCTTATATTTTTTATATAAGATTCATAAACTGTCGGAGCAATATGGATTTCTTTCCCGGGATATTTCTTTTTAATGGCGCCGGTCAACTGTTGGAGGAATAATGCTATATTGTCTTTGCTGAGGCTTTCAGGATTTATCTCCAAATTCATTTGATGTAATTTTAATTTAAGATAGTCCCGCAGCGCGAATACAGTGTGAGCATTCATCAGCGTGACATCTTTTCGGATACCTTTAACCTGTTGCAGAACCCATACCGGGTAGGTGTCGTTATCACCGTTGCTGAACAGGATTGAATTGGGCTCACATGTATTGAGTATGTTAAAAGTATAATCATAAAGGCCGGGAATTATATCTTTACTCTCATACAATTTTTCACAGTATTTTTTCAGTTCGGTGAAATTTCCTTCTAATTCAGAATGCTGCATAAATTCATAGTAGAGGTCGGGACAATCCGAATTGATTTTATACGCCGTTTTTATGTGATTAAAATCCCTCTCGCCGTTATAATAGAGAATATAATGATATACCCAGGACTCCGATATCGCCTCAGACATTCTTTTTATTATCGAATCAAGAAGTTGTTTTCTTTCCCGGGAGTTGCCGCCCATACTCGCGTAGCGGTTGGCGAAATAATAACTGTACCAGGCATCTTCATTTTTCGGATTAAGATTTACCTCTTTTTCCCAGAGACCGGCCTGGGTTTTATACCAGTCGGATGACATGCTTATATATGGAAGACGGTAAACTTTTTCAGGCTGCCGGGTAAAAGTTGCCCCTGTAAGCAAAATACCGGCAAGCAATACTAAAATATATTTCCGTATCATCAATTTTCTCCTGATGGTTTTCTAATGGGCCAAAATTATCTTAACATTTTCCACTGAGGTTTCAATCAAAGATACTATCAAAAAATATTTTGTGCAAAAATTGTTTTTTCTATTTTAGCTGATGAATTTATTTGGGTAAGATCATAAATATTTTGGTTCTATATGAAAACCAGTGGGTAATGAAAAAACACTTTCCCGTTCCCAGCGAAGCGTTACTCGTAATCATAAACTGGCAAGCCAGAATTTCAATATTATCCTGATTATTCCCCTTTTGTGACACTTCTAAGTTATATCCTCCCCCGTCAATGAAGAAAGGCGCTTCATTGCCACCCCCTCTGCCACAGGCATCCCCGACAAAAGGACTGTCGGGGCAAAGGGGGACAAAAGACGTAATGTCCCCCTTCGGAGGGGGTGGCCTCAGGTCGTCTTTTGCCGAAGGTCGGGGGAGGACCCGCCTCAAGTAACCAAAAAACTTTATACTTGTTAGAAAAACCTTGCCATTTTGCGTAGAATTTGACTCCTTACGGAGTACTCGAATAATTCCCGGAGAATAATAGAGAACAATTACGAGAAGGAGTACGTTTTTTCCCGGGCTTCTTTTTGGTTCTGCCCTGATCGCTTCTATATTAATAAAAATTCAGTATCGCGCTGAAAAGTGCCTTCAGATCGGTATAAAGTTCAGGTTTCGCGGCAATTATTAATTCGATGATTTTTTCGCCGGTGTAATGAAATGACAACCTGTTATATGGTTTTTCATTGCCAAAATCATTTTCAGGATAACCGAGGCGCGTAAATATTTTATTTTCAATCTCCCTTCCGAATCCTTCTTTCCATTCCTGCCAGCACATATATTCATATTCAGTATTGCTCAGTGTATCTTTGAGAGCTTTCCGGAATAGAGTCACTTTATCTGTCCAGCCGCTGTCAAGAGCTGTGATAAGTGAATCGTAATTAGCGGAAAATTTTAAACTGTCATAAGGAAAATTAAAATTATCTTCCCACTGGTAATTGTTGTTTGCCGTTTCAGTCTGGTAAACTTCAAGCTGCTGTTTAATTTCGGTTTCGACAGTATTAAAAAGGAAACAATGCACAAACTCATGAAAGATGGAAACATACCCATCCTCAAAATCAAAAACGTCCATTGTTACAACACATGTCGGTCTGCCGTAATAAGCTGAAAGGGGAAAGGAAGCTCTTATGCCCGGGGGCACTGAAAAACTTGTCTGCTCTTTTTTCTGAAACATATATTTCCCGCTATAGGAATCATAATCAAAAATATAATACATATCATCATCAACAATTGCCACCGGCTGGAACGTTTCCAGAAGAGGATGAATATCTTTTATCTCAGGCTGTAATTCCACCAGTTTTTCGAGGCCTTCTTCACCATCCGATATAAACCTTATATCATAACTCTGCGAAAACAATGGAAGAGAAAACAGAGTTGTAAGCAAAAATGTTTTTGCCAGATTCATTTCATTTTCCAAATATTATTTTTAACTGTGGGAAAAATACACAATTCATTTTTTTTGACAAAACAGGGTTTTCATATCCATCTGTTATTATCAGCCGTCAATTCTCCCCCGGCTTCTCCTGTATTGACTACACCTTCCGGTTCTATCAGCATTACCCTGCATTCAGTTTCAGCTACAGGTTTGTGTTCAGTACCTTTCGGAACGATGAACATTTCACCCTTTTCTAATGTTATTTCCCGGTCCCGGAGTAATATCTTCAAACATCCTTCAATCACAAAAAACATTTCATCAGTGTCTTCATGCTTGTGCCAGACAAATTCCCCTTTCACTTTGACCAGTTTTATATGATAATTATTTAGCGCGGCGATTATTCCGGGACTCCAATAAGTATCCAGTTTTTCAAACTTTTCAAAAACATTCACCTTTTCCATCTTGAATTCCCTTATCTTATTGTAAGTCCCCGGATGATTTTACCGGCCGTGATTTTATTACTACCTCTTTATAAACTACCTGGGCGGCTAATGTTCCATGACGGAATTCAGAAATAGTATAGTCCATACATCGTCTTGAACCATGATTAAAGGATGAGCTTGATTTTTAAAGACTCTTTGCCAGCATTTGAGTATGTTATTGAATCTAAACGCCAAGGAACATTCCTGTGATTTTAATTTACGAAAAATGAACCATTACAATTGCAGAAAAAAACCCTCCTTGCATTTATCATAAAATTGATATAATTTTGATAAAAAGACAGGAAATTTATACCATGCCAATAATAAAACCAATATCGGATTTGCGTAATAAATCCAATGAAATTTCCGAGCTGGCTCATGAAACCAATGAACCGATTTTTATTACGAAAAATGGAACCGGTGACCTGGTAGTCATGTCAATGGCCCACTATTCCAATTTGCAGTTAAAACTTGATCTGTTAGCAAAATTGTCTGTCGCTCGCAAGCAGAAATCAGAGGGAGATAACGGCAGATCGCTTAAGGATGTAATGACAAATATCAGAAATAGTATTAATGGCGGATAATAAATACGAGGTCCGGTTATTAAAAGCCGCGGAGGAAGATTTTACCGAGATTGTAACATATATTGCCGCCGACAATCCTGTTGCCGCCGTGGAGATGGCCGACAGAATTGAAAATGATTTACTTCTTCTTTCTGAGAATCCCGAACCTGGCAGGATCCCCGGGGATGAGGATATCAGAACCCTGGGTTACAGATACCTGATTGTTCAGAATTACATAATCTTTTACACTATTGAAGAACGTGTGATTCTGGTGCATAGAATTCTGCATGGTGCGAGAAATTATAAAACTCTGTTGTAGTCATTTTTTCGTTCTGTTATCTTGGGTCATGATTAAAGGATTTGCTCAATTTCCTGATTTTAATGACTACTCCCGAAAATCACAGTAAACTTTGTTCCTGCGCCCACCTTTGATTTAACCTTTATTCTGGCGTCATTGATTTTACAATATTTTTTAGTCAGACTTAATCCCAGGCCATTGCCGTCATAACTCCTTGTATAACCCTGCTGTTGCTGAGTGAAAGGTTTGAACAAATCGGGCAGATATTCTTCAGATATTCCTATTCCGGTATCCTCCACAGATACCGCCAGTCCCTCTTCTTTTTCGGCGACAATTATATTAACACTTCCTTCATTGGTAAATTTGAAAGCGTTATCAATAAGATTTGAAAAAATCTGCGTAACAGAATATTCATCCGCGTAAATGTTACGATTCTGAGCCTTTATAGTTTTGTTAAACTCAATATTTTTCCTTTTTGCCTCAAACATATATTCTCTTATCAGCCGGTTAAGTATATCCTCTTCAATATCCAGCTCCTTCTTATTCGTATTGTATGTGCCGCATTTAGCTTCAGAAAAGTTTATCAGCAGATCAATCGTCCTTGTCAGACGTCTGGTAGCGCAGTTTATCGAATCAATAAGGGTTGATGTATCTTCATCTGATTCAGCGCTAATCTCTTCACCGAGCAAAGAATAGGCCGTTTCAATAATATTTATCGGGGTGCGAATCTCATGGGACATCTGCGATATAAACTCCGTTTTAATTCGGCTGAGTCTCTCCAATTCCGCTTTCGATTTATTCAGTTTTTTTTCAGCGAGTATTCTTTTCTGTAATTCACTGGTTAATTCGGCGGTTTTCTGCCGTACCTTTTTCTTCAGCGCCATATTCCAGATAAATACCAGGGTCGCCAGCAGGATAAGCGTGAGAATACCGAATATAGTCCATTTCAGATATGAGGCATATTTTTCTTTTGATTCATCATGCAAAAACCATTTTTTGTAAAGAGCGCTGTATACTCCCTCTTTTTTGAGAGAATCAACCGCTTCGTTTATTGCTGAGATTAGCAGAGTATCCCCTGCTGGTGTGGCAAAACCATATTCCCTCGGAGCGATTATAACTGTGGCCGGAAAAACATTTTTCAGATTGAGCCTTTTTATGTTTCCCAGGGCCGTTGAATAATTTACTATGGCATAATCATATTTTTCCTCGTTAACAAGTTTTAACGCCTCCGGCTCCGATGTTACCTCAACTATTTTTATACTGGGCAGATTCATACGAATATAATCAGCGCTCCAGCCTCCTTTTTCCACCAGCACTTCATGACTTACAAGTTCCGAAATATCAGTAATATTATTGGAATTTTTGTTCAGTATAAGAAAATCATAGGTAAGAAAAAGAGGATTTCCAAAATCTAAAAATTCGGCCCGTTCATTAGAAAAATATACCGCCGCCAGATCATACTTTTTATGTTCTTTCAATCCTGTTATTACATGGCTCCACTTCTTTAATTCCACTTCTATTTTAATATTTGTTTTTTTGCTTATTTCCCTAAGAAGATCGATAAAAAATCCGGCAGGTTTTCCCGAATCATCCAGATATTCAAACGGATAAAAGTTTTTATCACCGGCATATACTATTGTTCGATTTGCCCGCTCTGCCTTCTGCGCGTGAATTACAGCCTGAAACAGAAATAAGCCGATAATTAGTAAAACGGGAAATTTTTTATATATAGAAATTCTCACCATTTTTTTCACTTTTCAGTTTTTTTTGAAATTGTCTATTTAATTCTACAACAGAATATTGCTTCCCGCCTTAAAAAAGCAATGAAACTTTACGCTATCACCATATATCCCGGCCCGGATATATCGCGTGAGTTTCATTATTCCCACAGCAAATAACCCCACAGAACATAGAACGAACACAAAATAATAAAATTCGTTCTATTCCGCAAATAAAAATGAAGAGATGTTCAAAAAACTTTCTCAAAATTCAGGTTACCAGCTATGAAAGGAATGGATAATATAAAGTCAACCGGATTACCCATGAAAAGAGGAGAGTATCAAAAACTGTCATTTAGTCGCCAAATTATTCACGATTATTATTAAACATTTTATTCGCTCTGTCGTCTAAAAAATATTGTCATTTTGTCCGGTTTATGATTAATTTCAGGAGAAAATCAATTTAAAATATCGTAATGACATATTGTAGTATAGAATATCATATTTTGATAGAATAACTGACGCGCCAAAGGAAGTTAACAGGTCGTTTTTATTTGGTGAATTAGTCTGATTCTTTCGGGTACTCATAATCGTCCTCGTTCTCGAATGACCTGTGAGTTAGGGAATACGAGTACTCCGTAAGAAGTTAAATTCTACGCAAAATAGCAAAAATTCTCATGAACACAGCCGGTGGTAAGTCCGCCGCGGCGGATCGAAACCAGCGGCGGTAGCTTCGACTCCGCTCAGCTACCGGACAGGTTCAGTGTTTCTGGCTTGCCAGTCTATGAAGTGCGAGAACGAGTACGATTCTTTTTTCTGATTCATTTTTTATCTGGCTCCACCGGCTTAGGAGTAAGAATAAATTTTTATTTTTGGACACTAAATTATTTCAAGGGACACTTTTTTATCCCGACCAATAAATTCAGGAAAGGCATATATGAAAAAAATATCATTCAATTTTCTAATTATTTTATTGCTTTCTCTCTCGGTGGTTTTATTTGCTGAAGAGGAAAAAAAGGAAAAAACTCTTAAGGATATCTCAATCAGCGGATTAAAATTCCGCGGCATCGGTCCTGCTGTCACTGGCGGACGGGTGCGTGATATCGCGGTTAACCCCGACGACCATTCCATTTATTTTATCGGTGTCGGCGATGGTTCCCTCTGGAAAACCACAAATAACGGCAATACTTTCGAACCGGTATTCGATAACCAGGGAGCCTACGCTATTGGCGCTGTGAGAATTGATCCCAATAATACAAATGTAATCTGGGTTGGAACCGGTGAGAGCAGCAACCACAATAATTCCGGTTATGGAGACGGCGTCTATAAAAGTGAGGATGGCGGTAAAAGCTGGGAGAATATGGGTCTGAAAGAATCGGAGCATATCGGCGGCATGGCAATCAATCCCGAAAATTCCGATATTGTATTCGCGGCAGCTATGGGTCCCCTCCGCAGGGAAGGGGGCGACCGTGGTATATTCAGAACAAAAGATGGAGGTAAAACCTGGGAGAATGTGCTTAAGATAAGCAAATACACCGGATGTTACCAGGTTCATATCGATCCCCGCCACCCCGAAATAGTTTACGCCGTAGCCCACCAGAGGATGCGAAAACTTTATACCGCCGTATGGGGAGGCCCTGAAAGCGCGATCTATAAATCCACAGATGGCGGCGACACCTGGGATAAACTCACCAACGGACTTCCCTCGGCAGATATCGGCAGGACAGGCATGGCGATATCCCCTGTCAATCCCGATCATCTTTATCTTATCGTCGAAGCGAGTGAAGGGGGAGGCTTATACCACAGCACCGACCGGGGCGCGAGCTGGACAAAACAGGGGGGCTATACATCGGCCTATAAGTTTTACTTCCAGAAAATTTATTGTGATCCGGTGATGGTTAACAGAATATACAGCATGGATGTTTTCCTGAAATATTCGGATGACTTCGGCAAAACATGGCAGAATGTGGGCGAGGATAAAAAACATGTGGATAACCATTGCATGTGGATTGACCCGACCGATAACCGCCATCTCATTGTCGGCTGTGACGGCGGTATGTATGAGTCATTCGATAAAGGGGCCAACTGGGATTTCAAAAGCAACATCCCGATCACCGAAGTATATAAAGTTACAACTGATAACGCGAAACCTTTTTACAACGTATATATAGGCACACAGGATAACAACAGCCTTGGCGGGCCGTCACGCACAATAAGCTCTGCAGGAATTACCAACCAGGACTGGATATTCACAGTTTCGGGAGATGGTTTCCAGACACAGGTGGACTGGAAAGATCCTAATATTCTTTATGCGCAGTACCAGTATGGCGGTCTTTACCGTTACGATAAAAAAAGTGGTGAAAGACTCTATATTAAACCGCAGGACTTCGCCGACACCGCCTATCGCTTTGACTGGGACGCGGCCCTGTTAATCTCAAAACATGATCACAAAACTTTATATTTCGGAAGCCATAAACTGTTAAAAACCACCGACCAGGGTAGCTCATGGGAGGAGATCAGCGGTGATCTTACACGGGGCGTTCCTGAAAACATTATGAAACTTATGGGTAGAAGCTGGAGCAAGGATGATCTGGCCTCGAAAGGAAATATGGGAATTATCGCCAGCATCGCCGAATCACCCCTCGATCCCAATATTTTATATACCGGTTCAGGCGACGGTCTGATTCATTATACCGCCGACGGTGGCAAAACCTGGGGCAGGGCTGAACTGCCGGAAGGATATCCCGAATATGCCCGTATTCATAATATGTGCGCCTCAGCCCACAACAAACTTATAGCATACGCGGCCGGACAAAATTTCATTGACGGAGATTACAAACCTTACCTGCTCAAAACCGACGACGGCGGCAAAACCTGGAATTACATCAATAGTGATCTGCCTGAAAGAGGAAGCACATACGCGATAGCCGAGGATCATGTTAATCCCGATCTGCTTTTTGTCGGCACACAGTTTGGCGTATTTTTCACCAATGACGGCGGCGAAAGCTGGCTGCGGCTTAAAGCGGGAATCCCGAAAATGATCACTTATGATCTGGAAATTCAGCGGGAAGAAAATGACCTGGTGGTTTCGACTTTCGGACGCGGAGTATATATTATTGATGACTACACTCCCCTGCGTTATCTTTCAAAAGAAACGATCAATAAGGAAGCCCATATTTTCCCGATTAAAACAGCGAAGATGTTTCTGCAGTCCGATCCATTCGGATTTGGAGGAGTAGGATTTATGGGCGCCGGTTTTTATTCCGCCGAAAATCCTCCTGTCGGGGCTGTTTTTACCTATTATCTGAAAGATGGACATAAATCTCTCAAAGACCTTCGCCGCGAAAGAGAAAAGAAAGCGCAGGAGGATAACAAAGATATTGACTTCCCCGATTATGAAACATTACGCGCTGAAGCTGACCAGCCCGACGCTTATCTTCTTTTCACAATTACCGATATGCAGGGCAACGTTGTAAGAAAAATTAAAAAAAGTATCAACGCAGGCCTTCAGAGAGTAGTATGGGATTTCAGACATGGCGTGCCTAAACCGATTTCCCTTAAGGCATTCGATTCCTCAATTCCCTGGGCGGAACCTGACCTGGGTTATATGGCTGTTCCGGGCAAATATAAAGTTTCGATGAGTAAATTTGTTGATGGAATTTTCACCGAACTTGCGCCTCCGCAGGAATTTACATGCGAGCCTTTGGGTATAACAACGCTCCCGGCAACAGATATGGCGGCCCTGAACGCGTTCAACAAAAAAACGGCTGAGCTTACACGGGCCATTACAGGCACAGACGCTTACCGCGATGAACTCGTTGACAAACTTAAATATTTTAAGAACGCTGTTTTCGAATCAGCCGGCGTTCCTGTTGAAACATATAACAAGGTTCTGGCAATTGAAAAAAGTCTTGAAGAATTTAACCGCGCTCTTAATGGCGACGGTCTTCGCAGGCATTATGAAGGGGGCGCTCCAAGTTCGGTAAGAGACCGTGTCGAACTGATTACAGGCGCTTTATGGGCAACAACCGCCGCCCCGACTGTGACATACGAAAAATCGTATGACGCCGCCGCGGGCAAACTTGAAGCCCTGCTTAACGATCTCCGCAAAATCGATTCCGATATAAAACTTCTCGAATCGGAACTGGAAAAAGCCGGAGCCCCCTACACCCCCGGAAGATTTCCGGAGTGGAAGAAGTAATTCGTAAAAGTAATTAAATTTTCGGCCCCGCCCTAGCCGGAGGCATCCCTCTGGGAAAATCCATCCCCTTAGTAAGGGGATGGATTTTTAAAGCTCCTCCCCTTAATAAGGCTTTTAAGTGCGCCGTGGCGTAAGAGGGGTTGGGTTGAGGTCGTAAATAATTTAATAACAATAGGTTAGCCGATTAATATTACCATTCTATTTAATAAGTATCGAAAAAACATTTCACAAGAATTATTGATGTTGTGGAATAACTATATTTGCGCAATATTCCTTCCGGTTACACAATCTTAGTGCCATTACCGCCGGCCCCGAGGGATGCTCCTGGCAAGGGGGTGGATTCAAAGCGTTTTCTTGCCATATGCATCACTCTGTGGTTGAAAACGGGGGAGGACCATCCTTGAGCCAATCGATAACTTTTCTTTTTCTGACTCCATCAGCTTATGGTTTTGGAATCGCGGCCTGGCTACCGGCAACATGTTATTAGCGGTTTTTTTGACAAATTTTTCGCGCTGGATTATCTAAACATGTTAACGATAATGTGATGATAACAGATTTATGTCATCATTTTTTCCATGATTTTTAATAATCAAATAACTGAGAGTCCGTTACCATCGGCAGAATCGGCCACAGGTTAATATCACATTGTCACCGTTCGGTGACTAATTCCTTCAAAGCAGATCTTAAAAGAAAACAATTAACTCTCTTCCAGGATAAATATAATTTCAGAACTCCTGACTCCCATCAAACTTTTTTGTCGTGATTTAATATACCATGACTCAATTCAACGAATTATTCACAATTTAGTTCCTCCCCCAAAGCTGTGGAATATATTTCAGAGTGTGTTATATGGTGTACCTGACGGCACACTTGGTTGCTTTCTTCTGCCTTTTTTCTACCAATATTTTGCCCCTAACGGGGCAATCTTTTAAATCAATTTTTATTTTTTTGTCCCGTTAGGGACATCATATTGGTAAAAAATAAATACGTAAAATATTTTGTGTGCCGTCAGGTACACCAGATTTATCAGCAGGAGTACAATAAACATATCTATAACAGTTTGCAAAGCAATAAGTTCAGAACTCCTGATCCCGTATATAAAAAACAATAACTTACATGGATTCATTCGCAAAATAAAATCGCGGGAAAGAAGTCTGGAGGAGAGTCCCGTTAGGGATCCGCCGCGTCGGACAGGCTTTCAGATAATAGCCCCGCAATTTATTGTGGGGTAAATGGGCAACATACAATCACAAAAAGTCCCGTCAGGGACGACAGAGACAACTTTTCATACTCTAAAATAGTACATCTTCTTTTTTGTTTGATCGATGAATCAGAAAGACTATTTATTTTGAGAGCTTGCGATGTGATAATTCGCGATAAACTACCGCGATTTCATTTTGCGAGAGGTAAGGAGTTCTGAAGTTAACCAAATATTTTTCTGGATATTCATCAAAAATAGGACAATTTATTTTACGAATAAATTTCAATAAGCAGTTGGTTTTCTTACCAGTGTTCACGAGCTAAGAATGTTAACACATAAAAAAAAGGCAGCCCGCAATTAAGCTGAGCCGCCTCAACAAGGGGTTATTAAAACTCTCAGAAAGCCATATTAAACCAGTAGGAAAACTTAACCAGGAAGATATTATCTGATTCTTCTCTCCAGAGATTGCCGAAATCTCTTCCAAAACGAAACTGACCCGGATCATCAAAATTCGATTTATCATGGGTCCACACAAAATAAAGCACCGATCCGGGGTCCACTTCCCATCTTAGAACCAGGTTTCCACGAAGCGATTTATAATTAAAATCAGGATTATCGAATGTAAAGGTCCCGGCAGGTCCTCCATTATCAGGATCAATATTATATTGCTCATTTTCGGCGTCATATTTTACCGTTGAGCCCCCGTCTACACCATATACATAAGTATCCCAGGCGCCGGGTGACGACATCTCTTTGAAATTGCTGTACTTTCCAACGGCAAAGAAGGGCTGAAGAAATAACTGCAGACTCAAAGCGGGGGTGAATGTCCAGTTGACTCTGATATCGGCCGAAATCATATCCTGATCGAGCACGCCAAATACATACCTGTTGCCATTAGTATGTGTCGCGGTCAGGTCCTCAACCGACGTAACCCACTGTCTTTGTTCAAATTTTTTATTAAAGGAAGGTTCAAGAGATATATGCACCTGTGTTGAAGGTTTCCAGGTTAATTCAAGACCAAGTCCCCAGTAGTTGCTCCCGATCATATCTTCACCCTTTGACCACCCAAGTTCGGCAATAAAACTTTTCCGGTTATCTGAAGCCGCGCTTAAATCAATCCAGTATTCATGAGGATTTTTAGGCATCGGACCGCCGCGGGTTATCCAGGTGTTATACGTCTCAAAATTGTAACTAAAGTTAAAATCAATGCTGTAATAGTTTTCAAACTGAAACCATGAAAGGAGCATTGAGCCATTGTTAATTATATGTCCGTCAAAATCATAACTTCTGAAATTCGCCAGATACAGGCTTTTTTTTCTGAATAAACCATCTGTTTCATACCATCGGTAACCCATCACAAAGTGACCGTTTATTTTATTAGCGTTCCACTGAAACCCGAGATCATTATTTTCAAAACCGGGAGTAACAGCTCCCACAGCCGAATTCAGATAAAAATTACCCTTCTGTTTATTTAACATAAACCTGGTATACACACCCGCGAGGGAAGTCCTGTTTTTATCATATTTCATAAACTCCATTTCGGGCTTCTGCATATAGCGGTAAGGTCTTTCCTGAAGGTTTTGTAAATATTCTTTTGATCCGCTGGTATATGACCCGGCGGCAAGCCCGGTTATCACCCAGGTCTTTTCTTCATCAAGGAAAGTCCAGCCGTCAATTCCGAATGTATATGCCTGATCAGCGAGGTTTTCCCTTAGTGTGCTGTCCCGAAGATCACGGTTAACCGAAGTAAACATCATACCCAGCCCCTGCCTTCCTTCACTGAATTCCTTCTGGGTTCGCAGCACACCATAATGTGTAAAGGGTTCAACCTCAGTCTGGTATGTATTCCCGTTTTCAGGAAAAACATCGGCGTAAGTTCTTTCGGTAACAGCGCTCACCGCCCCGACAGACCATGATTCATTTAATTTTCCGGTTAATTTGGCCGCGCCCAGTATCCTTGTTTCATCCGGCACATTCGCGTAGGCATCATCATCTTCAATACTTCCCTGCGGGCGCCGGCCGATTCTTCTTGAATAAAATAGTTCAGGTGTGCCGAAATTAAATCCCCAGTTGTTGTTGGAACCGCCATATCCGAAATAGAAAATATTATTTCCTTCAATAAAAAAGGGCCTTTTTTCGTCGAAAAATGTTTCAAACGCGGTAAGATTAAGCACGGCCGGGTCAACTTCCACCTGGCCGAAATCGGGATTTATAGTAGCGTCGACATTCAGGTTGCTCCCTATCCCGAATTTCATATCAAGCCCGAAAGAGGTGCCATACTGATTGGATTTATAAAAAGGATCATCGGAATCATGCCTCAGATACTGCGCTTTCTGAACCAGGTAGGGAAGCAGTTCGAACCGCTGAGGAGGTTTTACTCCGTTAATTCCCTCCAGTATGGCGAAATGAGAAACAAAACCGCTTTCTTTTTTAGGAACCATTACAAAATAGGACTGCTCATTTTTCCTCTTGATTTTCCGCTGAAAGTTAATTCCCCAGCTCATTTTTTCAGCCGCGTTAAACCTGAGCTGCGAGAAGGGAATTTTAATTTCCACATTCCATCCTTTATCGGCAATTTTTGTTTTTGCCTCCCAAATTCCATCCCATGAGCTGTCATCCCAACTGTCATTAAAAAGTATGCCGTCCATAATTGAACCGCCCGGATTAACGGCAAAATAGTAGCCTGTTTTTTTATCGTGATAGGGATCCAGGTAAATAAAAAACCAGTCGGAATCTATCCAACTGTCCCGCCGGGCAAGACTCGCGTCAATTTCGGAAGGATTTGAATCAGAAAGTTTTGCCGAGATATACAGATTTTTATCATCATAAGACACCCAGACACATGTTTTTTCTGTGGCCGTTTTTCCCTCTTCAGGTTCTTTCTGGATAAAATCAGTTACAGGGGATATTTTATAGCAGCTTTCCTCAAGTTTTCCGTCAAGTTCCAAATTTTTGGTAAGCCTGATCACGGGAACTATCTTTCCCGCGTTTTTTATCGTTGCCGCCTGTGTTATAAAAACCAGGGCAGCCATTACATATAATGTTAAAACTCTCTTCATTCTCCATCCGTAGCTTATTGTCTGCTCTATTGGATTAGACTCACCACTACATGTAATAGTTGCCCTGTACGACTATTTTTTTCTGTCGAGAAAGCTGAAGGCTCCTTCTTCCTCGAGCGTTTCCATCACATTATCCAGTTTTCCTTTAAGGTTTACCAGAACAGCTTCATCATCATTCACCGCCACAATAAATATATCGAAGGGAAGACTTTCCTCGGTGGTTTTCATATAAATCATTACAAGCTCATCTTCATCGGCGGACCTCACAACCTGTGTATACTTTTTGTTTTCCATCAGTCCCGAAAGTTCTTTAAATAATCCGCGGCTGTTGTGAAACCTGTCAAGATAATTACTCTTGTAAACCCCTACCTGAACCTTGTAAATATCATCAATGACATCCTCATATCGCCTGACTTCCCGCGAATGTTTCGCGAAAAATCCCGCGAGCCGGATTGTGCCACGACCTACGGATATCTCAAACTCAGTGTCAAAATCGGCGTCAACATTATCGAATACCGTATTTCTTATCTGCCTGAAATCTCCGTTAACTCCGAAACATCCTGTCATCATTAACGCCAGTGCCAGGAAAGGAAAAATTATTATTTTGTTTTTCATCTCTCTTTCCTCGACTTACTTATTAAACGGTCTATTGAGTCATCGGTAAAATGTTCGGTCAGGTTCAAAACAGCCTCCAGATCAATAGAACCGACAATATTTATAAAGACAGCCTGACCCATGTCTCTGCCGGAAAAATCATCTTTATCTATTGCCATCACCACCAGGCCGTTAATATCATCTCCCGTTCCCGCTTTGATAAATATATTTACATTTGTTCCCTCTTCACGGGCTTTTATTATTCTGTCCCAGTTTTTCGAAAAAAGTTCTTTCTGGAAACTGTTTACTTTATCAGTAAATACCGCTTCATTTTTTTCGGTAAGATTAAAAACATTTACCTTAATCAGTTTTAATCCTCCAACCAGCTTTTGCCAGTCTTCATTTTCCCTGCCGGCTCTCGCGAAAATTTTAAGCAGGTTTTTCTCAAGGATAATCTCGGTAAAAAAATCATCCTCGGCATATTGTGTCAGGTCTCCGAAATCGAGGAAACCGGGTTCATCCGAATAATCCCCTTTCTGCGCCGGAATAATTGACGCCAAAGCGAGAAAAAGAATCATCATAAGTTTAGTTATTCTGTTCATTATATTTTCCTCCAAAAATAATGTTTACCAGTTCTTTGCTTTTGTTCAGCTTTTTGCCATGCTGACCCGAAAACAACTCTTTCTGCAGATTGTCTTCTGACTTTTCGAACATTCTGCTCACGAGAAGTAAGGATTGTTTGAGCTGTTTTTCGGCGAGTTGAAGCTCTTCCTTTGAATATTCATTTTCCGCGGGTTCTGAATAAAAGGAAGCGAATATTATTGATATGATCACTACTGCTGTTAATGCTGCCGCAGCCGGTTTTTGAATCAAATATTTGTAGATATCCAAAAATAAACTTCTTTTTTCACTGGCAGCGCCGGAGGTCTGCCTTAATATTTTCTCCCTGGTATCCCCGGGACAATTTACCCTTTCTTTACTGCTGAAAGTATCTTTTGTTTTCTGATGTTTTATCAGCAGTTCATTTACATTATCATAAAGGGCGGCAAGTTTTTTCACCTTTCTTTTTTCAAAAAAACCGGCGTCACCCCAGGCAGTTTTGATTATCCGCTCTTCAAGTTTATTATCTATTTCACACTGTTTCTTGTAGTTCATATCCTTCAAGCTCCTTCTGAAGTCTTTTTCGCGCCCGCATAAGATATACCTTTACACTGTTGACCGGTATATCGAGCGATTTGCTTATCTCCCTGTATTTCATTCCTTCATATTCATAAAGAATGAAAATACTTTTTTGCGTTTCGGGCAGATTATCCAGTTTTTCATTTATTATTGTCTTCACATCATTCTCCTGCGCGTAATGAAGCGGATCATGATATTCGGTTAGTTCCGGAATCTCACCAAGTTCATCATTCAACTGGTATACTTTATTCCGGCCCCGGCTTCTGAAAAAGTCGATGCAGAGATTTCTCGCTGTTTTTACAAGCCATCCTTTTATCGCGAAGACGCTTATATTATCGAGATGATTCCACAGGCGGATAAATGTTTCCTGCGTTATATCATCTGCTTCCATCTCACTGCCGGTCATTTTCAGACTGTAACCGTAAACAAGGTCTTTATGCTGATCCAGCCAATATTTAAATTTCAGTTTTTTATTCATTTCCGGTTAATTTATTTTCTACCATTAAAGACGGCATAGGGGTAATTAATGTTACACCATCTATCCCCCGCAGGCCATGAAATCGCGAAAAAACATCTCAGCCATTACCAAACCATGATTAAAGGATTTCAGGATTGCCACGATTAAAAATCGGCGCCGGGTTAGGTATCGGTGTCGTTTTTTATTTTTATACGGAGAAAATGCCGGGAAGAAAAACTGTATTACGCGAAGGTGAATTTCCCGGCTCTTGAAATATCACTGCCCGCAAATATGGTGTACCTGACGGCACACTATATCGAACCTTTATTTGTTTTTCTACCAATATGCTGTCCCTAACGGGACATAAATACTCCTGGAATATAATTGCCCCGTCAGGGGCAAAATATTGGTAAAAAGGATTGACAAATAATAATCATGTGTGCCGTAGGTACACCATATTTTGCACACCGGGTAATTTGGTTTTACGGCTCTTTCGCTGATCAGTTTCCATAGAAGGACAGGTATTATATTACCCCTCAGCGCGACCAATCTCATTCCGCAAATTGTCCGAACCATTATTAATGGATTTTGGGATTACATGATTAATAATCGGCGCCGGATTCGGTTTCGCTATTATTCTTTTATTTCTTCACCGGGAAAATGCCGGGAAGAAAACCTATAGAGACAAGGCATGCCTTGTCTCTGCGAACGGCAAAAAAAACTGTATTACACGAAGGTGAATTTCCCGGCTCTTGAAATATCACTGCCCGCAAATATGGTTTACCTGACGGCACACTATATCGAACCTTTATTTGTTTTTCTACCAATATGCTGTCCCTAACGGGACATAAATACTACTGAAATATAATTGCCCCGTTAGGGGCAAAATATTGGTAAAAAGGATTGATAAATAATAATCATGTGTGTCGTAGGTAAACCATATTTAGCACACCGGGTAATTTGGTTTTACGGCTCTTTCGCTGATCAGTTCCCATAGAAGGACAGGTATTATATCATTCCCCAGCGCGACCAATCTCATTCCACAAATTTCCGAACAATGATTAAAAGATTTCAGGAATTCCCTGATTAAAAATCGGCGCCGGGTTAGGTATCGCTATTATTCTTTTATTTCTTCACCGGAAAAATGCCGGGAAGAAAACCTGTAGAGACAAGGCATGCCTTGTCTCTACGGATGGAATAATTGTTATCACAAATAATCAAAACACACCTGCCGGGACAATGACAAAAATCATGCTTACCCAATAAATATGAATCTAATTATTCCCGCGATGGAGAAAAATTCGGCCCTTCAATGTTATATCAATGAGGAATTTTATATTTTAGACCGTCTAAAATATATTTGTGGAATATTTCAAAAAATATGGAGTTAATATAATGAGAAAAAGTCTCTCTTTAATGATTGCCTTTCTGTTATTCATGGCAGGATCAATTCTGGCACAGGATAAAATAAAAATTGAAAAGCTGGATGATCTTCCCCGCCACACCTACAAAATTGAACAAAAAGCAGCCGACTTCATCAAAGATCATGACGCTGTTATGGCTCTCGCGGCAAAGATAAAAAAAGATCTCGAAAGTGATCTCGCGAAATATGAAATTGAAGACAAAACCACACTGAAAGCCTATTATTCCGACCTCGGACTGATAGCGATGCTCGAGGGCAGGTATGATGATTACCTCAAGTTTCTTGACAAAAGGAAAAATCTTGAAGAAAAAGAGGCCCAGAAACTTATGGCCGGTTTCACAGGATCGGCAATCGTAAAAGCAAAAAGCAGCGATGTGCAGGATGAGAACAAAGTAATATATACTGAAATTAAAAAGAAACTCGCTTCCATTCCTTATGAAACAGTTGAAGCCAACGTAAAACAGTATAAAGGCATGGCCGAAATTCTCAGTGAAAACTTTGTTATCGGTCAGGCGCAGTCTGGTTTGCAGCCGGTAATTGACAAAACAGATGGCGTTGTAAGTAAAGATATCGCGAATTCGCTGATAAATATGCGCTACCTCATCACTTTTTATATCCCGGCGAAAGAAGCGGTTCACAAAGCTCTTTCGGAATATATCGAAGCGAATAACGTGGAAAAAGAAGATATCTGGGAAGAACGTGAAGTTACATTCACAGGAAAAGAAGAAGCTAAACCGGTTGTGATCGCGGTTTGGGATTCCGGTCTGGATACCGATATTGAATACTTCAAGCCTGTTTTATGGAATAATAAAAAAGAAGTTCCGGGCAATAATAAAGATGACGACGGCAACGGCTATATTGATGATGTTCACGGCATTGCCTATTCACTGCATGGCGATAAAGAAACCTCAGTTCTTTATCCTCTTCCCGAAATGAAAAAGGATGAAAAAGACCTTCAGCGCCAGATGAAAGGTCTGGAAGATATTACCTCCGCGATAGAAAGTGAAGAAGCCACCGAACTTAAAAAAATGATGTCGACACTTTCCCCCGCCGAAGTGAAACCATTCCTGGAAGAACTTCAGCTTTACGGCAACTACGCCCATGGAACACATGTTTCGGGCATTTCGGTAAAAGGAAATCCTTTTGTTAAGCTTCTTGCCGCGAGAATTACATTCGACTACCACATGATCCCTGAAAAACCAACCATCGCACAGGCGAAAAAGGATGCCAAAGCGCTGGTTGAAACAGTTGATTATTTTAAGAAAAACGGAGTGCGCGCGGTAAACATGAGCTGGGGCGGAAGTCTTGCCTCGGTTGAAGCGGCCCTCGAAGCGCATAATGTTGGTGAAACTCCTGATGAAAGAAAAAAACTTGCCCGCGAAATTTATGAGATAGGGGATAAAAAATTCCGCGAATCAATCAAAAACGCTGGAGATATTCTTTTTATCACATCAGCGGGCAACTCAGATAATGATGTGAAATTTGAAGAATTTTATCCAAGCTCATATGATTATCCCAACATACTTTCTGTAGGCGCCGTTGATCAGGCGGGAGATGAAACCAGCTTTACAAGTTTTGGTAAAGTTGATGTTTACGCTAACGGTTTTGAAGTGGAAAGTTACGTGCCGGGCGGCAATAAAATGAAAATGAGCGGAACCTCGCAGGCCTCGCCACAGGTGCTCAACCTCGCGGGCAAACTGCTCACCCTCAATCCCGATCTTACAACCGCGCAGCTTAAAGAGCTGATTATCAAAGGCTGCGATATCAAAAAAGCAGGGGACAGGGAAGTAAAACTTATCAACCCAAAAAAATCAATCGAGCTGTTAAAAAAGATGTAAATCCATTAAAAAATGGAAGTTTACCGAAGCCTCTTCACTTTTTGTGAAGAGGCTTTTTTATTGGCAATTGTTAATTGTAATCTCAGAACTCCTGATCCCGGTTTTAAAAACAATAACTTACATGGATTCATTCGTAAAATAAAATCGCGGGAAAGAAGTCTGGAAGAAAGTCCCGCCAGGGACAACAGATAATAGCCCCGCAATTTATTGTGGGGTAAATGGGCGACATACAATCACAAAAAGTCCCGCCAGGGACGACAGAGACAACTTTTCATCCTCTAAAATGGTACATCTTCTTTTTTGTTTGCTCGATGAATCAGAAATACTATTTTTATTGAGAGCTGTGGATATAATAATTCGCGTTAAGCTACCGCGATTTCATGTTGCGAGAGGTAAGGAGTTCTGAAATTAAAACGCGGGAAAGAAGTCTGGAGAAGAGTCCCGTCAGGGACGACAGAAAATAGCCCCGCAATTTATTGTGGGGTAAATAGGTGACATACAATCACAAAAAGTCCCGCCAGGGACGACAGAGACAACGTTTCATCCTTTGAAATGGTACATCTATTTTATTGTTTGATCGATGAATCAGAAAGACTATTTTTATTGAGAGCTTGCGATGTGATAATTCGCGTTAAGCTACCGCGATTTCATTTTGCGAAAGGTAAGGAGTTCTGAGACTATTTATTCCCTCCAAAATGACTAAATGTTGGAAGAAAAAATTGAAGAAGAGGACCAGTTGTGCCGTCAGGTACACAATATTTCTTAGGCTGAATTATATTCGGAACCTTCGGCAAGGCAGAGCGCAAATAGAGGTGAAAGAATCTTATACTATATTTTGTAACCTTGGCAGCCGGGGCAAATTTTTCCCACGGATTTTACCGGTGTTCACAAAAAAGGATTACGTGTATTAAAAAGATAAACAGGACAATATCAAACAAAATATAAACCAGAGTCATCCTTTAATGATCCATTATCAATTAGCCCTCTTAACTCTCCACTATCCACTCTTCCTTTCCTGTTTTGACGGCCTAATGGCGACGCGTTATTTTAATTTTCGATTTATATTCGTAAAGTAACAGGACATAAATATCACTTTACTTCTTGCAATAAAAGTCTGACATTTCTAATTTTGACTTTTAGAATTAAAAATTGAAACCGGGAGTATAATTGGACTTTCCTATCTTTCATCTCGACTTTATGGGGGACCGCCTGCTGATAGCGATTATCGCGGTTACTCACGTAATAATTAATCACGCGCTCGCTGTGGGATTCCTCCCTATTGTAACCCTGATGGAATACCGGGGATACAAACTTCAGCAGAAGGGCATTGCCGAATCGGCCGACTGGGATGAGCTGGCCCGCAAACTAATGTTTTTCGCTTTTGTGATCACAACCTCCCTCGGGGCTTTAACCGGCGTCGGGATTTGGTTCTCGGCCGCCCTTGTTAGTCCCGCCTCCATCGGCAGCCTGATAAGAATATTTTTTATGGCCTGGTTCACCGAGTGGATAATATTTATGCTCGAGGTTATATTTATTATGATCTATTTCCTCGGCTGGAAAAAGTCGCGCGGAAGTCTTAAAGCCAAAAGAAATCATGTAAGAGCCGGACTTGCCCTCAGTATATTCTCCTGGCTGACTATGGCGATAATTGTGGGAATACTCGGTTTTATGATGGACTCAGGCTCGTGGGTTGAAAGCAAAACTCTCTTTGACGGATTCCTCAATCCGATATATCCTGTACAGCTCGCGTACCGCACCCCGATGGCGTTTGTTATGGCAGGGGCTATCGCGACATTCCTGGTTCTTTATCACCTGAAAAAACATACCGAATTCCGGACAAAAGTGCTCCGTAACCTGGGATTATGGATGTTCCTCTGGACACCCCATGTTTTTGCCGCGGGATTATATTATTATTACAAAATACCTGGTATGATGCTCGACAATATTCCGGTGGCGATGGCTACACAGGCTTATCAGAACTGGTATGATTCCATATTTTATTTCCTTGTAGCGCTCATTGTCGTTTCAATGACCGTTACAATATGGACCTCCCTTAAACCAAAATATTCTTCGAAATACCTGATGCTCGCGACATTTATTGTTACCATGCTTACTATGGGATCATTTGAGAGAGTGAGAGAATTTATACGCAAACCCTTTGTGCTCGAGGAATATATGTATTCCAATCAACTGAGAGTTGAGGATTATGATCTTTTTCAGAAGGAGGGTATATTAAAACATTCACTTTACGCTAAAAATGCTGATATTAACGATCTGAACAAAATCGCCGCGGGCAAAGAAGTGTTTATGATAACCTGCAGCAGATGTCACACAGTTTCAGGTGTGAATTCGGTTGTAACAAGATTTACCGATATGTATTCACCCAATGGTGAACCGCTCGATTCGCTTCGAATGGTTAACTACATCCCTGTCATGCACAAAGCCCGCTATTTTATGCCCCCCTTCCCCGGAACGGCAACCGAGGCTGAAGCTCTCGTTTCTTTCATAAAAAGTGAGCGGCAAAGTATGAACTACCTTCCCGGCGCGCAATCTGAAGGTGTTTCCATTTCTCAAAAACAAACTAACAGTTCAGTAAAATTAGCGGAGAAATAAAATGATCTTTCTTTTTCAAAACCAGCCGATACCAAAAGATATTCCTCTTCCGCTTCCAATGCCTGAATGGTTCCTGATTCCTGTGCTTGTAATATCATTTCTCGCCCATATTTTGTTTGTTAATCTTATGCTCGGCGGCTCACTCCTTGTAATGATACTCCAGATAATGGGTCTGAAGGAATCGAGATATGACAAGCTCGCGAAAGAAATAGCGACCACCGTGACGGTAAATAAATCTCTCGCTGTTGTGCTCGGGGTCGCGCCGCTTCTTGGAATTAATACACTCTATACTTTGCATTTTTATTCCGCCAACGCCCTTACAGGCAGCGCGTTCATTTCTGTAATACCGCTGGTGGCGATCGCTTTTCTTATATTGTATTATCATAAATATAACTGGGAAAAATATGAGAACAGGAAAACCACACATATAACAATACTCGGAGCGGCGATTGCTATATTTTTATTTATCCCGCTGGTATTTTTATCAAATGTCAACCTGATGTTATTTCCCGAAAAATGGGGTGAGGTTCAGGGATTCTTTTCAACCCTGCTTTTGTGGAATGTTATTCCCCGTTATCTCCATTTTATCGCCGGAACTCTCGCGGTAACCGGAATTTTTACTGTATGGTATTTCGGCAGAAAAAGCTACAGCCTGGATGAAAACCTCGCCGATTTTCAAAAAAATGAGATCAGGAAAAAAGGTTATCAGCTTACTTTTTATGTCACCCTTTCGCAGATTATTTTCGGCCCCCTCCTCTTTTTCACCCTGCCCTGGCACGGAGTCGACTGGCCCCTCGCGTATTTTATTATTGCCGGCATTTCATTTGCCGTCATCGCTATGTACTTTATCTATATGGAAATAAAAAGTGATAATCCCGGAAAACACCTTGGCAAAGTTATTCTGCTCCTTACCGTAACTGTGCTCTTTATGGGCTGGGGCCGCCATACCTACAGGGAAAATGTCCTTTCACCCCATAAAGAACTAATGAAACAAAAAACCGAACAACACCTGGAAAAGATTGAAAAAATGAAGGGGGTTGATGGGGAGTGAGGGGGGTTCTTACCTGATTTACTCAGGCCTGTTAAGGGAATCAGGAATCTTATGCTGTGAAAACTCAGAATTCCTGACTCCTTTACGGATGAGATTATATTTCCCGCAGCAATGAAAAACCAGGGACAAATTACTTTTTCTGATTCCGATTATTTGTTTCTTCGTCTGTCTCAGGTTTTTTGAACGCTGTGTACCAATCAATATTTCTTGTCAGATACATGATCAGGGCGAGAAGAACAAAGAGCCCCAGGCTGCCGATGAGCAGGGAAAATTCTTCGAGCTGAAGAATAACATAAAGGTAAGAATACAAAGAAATAAGTATTCCGGAAACCAGTGAGGCTATTTTGATATCTGTAAGTGTTTTCCGGATGTAGAGAGTTATCATTCCCACAATTGCCACAGAAGCGGTCAGGTAAGCATAACCAAAATTCAGGTGTTCAGATATTGACAAAAGCAGGGTGTAAAATACCATCAGCGCAAATCCGACAAGCAGATACTGGACAGGGTGAATGCTTTTTTTACTCAAAAGCTCAATCATAAAAAATGAGGTGAATGTCAGCGCGATGATAAGGAAAGCATACTTCGCCGTCCGCTCTGTTTTAAGATAATTATTTGCGACTGAAATCATATCAAAGCCAAATTCCGAACCATCGATCTCGTAACGGTTTCCTCGCCACTGCTGCGGATAATTTCTGTTGAGGTTGAAAATTTTCCACTCGGCGTTAAAACCCGCGTCGGAGATCTCCCTGTTATCGGGAAGAAAAGATCCGGTGAAACTGGGACTTGGCCAGTCGGATGTAATATTTACATTAGTTTCTTTCCCGAGCGGCAGGAAAAACAAAGATTTGCTTCCGTTAAGATCAACTGCCAGTGAAAAACTGAAGGTTTCCGATTTTTTATCAACAACCGGTTTGACGCTTACTCCCGAAGTTAAAACCTGTTGGCAGTCAATTCCCGGGTTTGCCAGGTAAGTGGAATCGTTCCATCTAACTTTTATCTGGTCTTTGATCCCCCTTAAATCGGATATGCCAAATGACAGGATAATATTTTTATAATCGACTGATCCTTCATCAATACCCAGTACCTGAAAATCGGGAAAATTAAAATCCCCCTCAAGATTAATTTTACCATTATAGACCACAACTTCATAAATTCCCCGGTATCTTTGTTCTGATGTTACCTTCCCACTGATATTTAGTTTTTCCGGAAGGAAATGAGCCCAGAACTGAGTTTTTCCTTTTTGAGAATTTCCTATATAATAAGGAACATGAAGAATCGGGCCCGCGAGTTTCTGCTGTTCACCCCATTTGTAACTTACTTCAGACTGCGCTTCATATTTACGAAAGCTCCTCTCTTCTGTCAGGTTGACTATCATAACCTGCGGAATCATAAAAAACATGGTTAAGATAACAATTAAAAATATTCTCAAACCAAGCTGATTTTTAAAATTGTATTGCGCCATTTACACCCCGTGTTAATTTTAGTTTTTGACTTAATATTTCGGGCCCGGAATTAATTAAACCGCGACAAACTTAATCTGTTCCCCGGATAAATCCAGGGATGTTTTGTACTTGAAAAACTGGTATTACAATTCATGCCGGAAGGAGTATAAAGCCCGATTACAGGTCAAATACACACTATAATCGCATTAATCATCTATGCAAATTTTAATGGATGGAATTCTTTTTGCCCGAAATAGATTGGTAAAACCTGCCCTGAATCAGGCGCCCCCGCAACTATTTTTAATTTGTTTATGGAAAGGTTAGGATAGCTAACGGTGTTGCTTTTCACCCGTCCGCCCCGAACAACGATGCAGAACTGAAAAGCTACTGCCAATAATTTTTAACAATTTTATCTAATAGAACAAACTTACTTGCAATGCTTACCTTCTTAACCAAACCCAAATATTTGAAAAATGCCGCATTGAAAAACGCAGTCGGGTGGAAAAGCTTGTTATGTGCGCTTAATGTTAAATACTACTCTATAATTAATTGGTGTAAAATTCATTTTCTTTTCATAAGAATTAATTGGGTCTTTTATTTGTATTATTTTTGGATGCAAGGTATGAGCTTCAAGAACTACATAGATATAATAATTATTCAAATTTTTTGCTTCTTCTTTTTCATTAGAACTAATTATAAAATTTACTATATCAGAATTGCTCCGGGTTGATTTAACTTCAATATATTTTTTATTACCTTTTTCATCCAAAGATTGAATGTCGTAACCTAAACTATCATCATATTCTGAAACACGTATTAATTTATTAATATTGAAATTATATTTTTTAAAGAACCTCTTCTCTAAATTATAAACTATATTTTCACCCCTTGCGCCTAACCTATTATTTCTGTCGTTTTGATTTTTGTAATCAGGTTTATATTTATTTTTCCCTTTATGTGTTTTTTTGCTGTTATTTTTTGTTAGGATTTTAAAATCAATAATCTCTGCATTTACTCTCTCAATTGGGGGAAATGCTTCTAATATTGCTTTTTCTTTTTCATTTGTTGGTGGTTTTCCAAAAGTGCGATATAGAAAGGAATTAAATTCATTGTTTGACCATTTTGACATTATATTATTGCGATTTTTGTATTTCATTAATGCAATATGTTTATCATACATTTTTTCGGAAAGAGTATTTACTCCTAATTCAGCCAAAAAGAAATCTAAATGTTCTTTAGCATATATATTCAAATATTTTTCAGGATAGTAGGTAGCTAATAATTTATATCTAAATAATGGAGCCAGTTTGCTTGAAATTATTTCTTCACGATTACTGTTTTTCCCAGCTTTTAATAGTTCTACTATACTTAATTTGACATTTCTGAGAGCTTCCTCTTTTGTAGAACCAAATTTTTCAGTAAATCTATATTTAGATTCTGTATCTTCCCCATATTTGCCATAATAAACTCCAAACTTATTTGAAGTTGCTCCCTTCATATTTCCAAGTTTAACTAAACCAGTTTCTAAACGATAACAAAATGATTTTTTAGAACCCTTTCCTTGAATATATTCGTCCAGCTTTAGTTGATTAATTTTTTTTAAGGGAAAATCTCTTGCAAACTTCTCTTGAAGTTCTTTTTTCTCTTGGAATTTCTTTGATTCTCTTTTCCGGAATAGGTCGAATTCTTTGATTTGATAATCAAGTTCAAGCGAAGTAACACTCATTTTTCAAACCTATATTTTTATTAATGATAAGCACATAACGGCGATACAACTAAACCGCTGCCACAAGGTTTAGCACGCCAAATTTTACGATTTACTGTTTATGTTAGTTTATTTACTTAAAATTTTATTTAAAACACTACACACTCAAACTGAAAATGTTACGACCGGTTGTAGCAGTCGGTTTGAGTTGTTTGTTATTCCACGAACCTATGGTCTATAAGTTTCAACTTTTCCATTTTCATCAATTTCTACAACTGTTCGCTTACCACAGTTCGAACAACCTATCCTTTGTATGCCAGGAATATACGCAATTCGACCTATTTCGTGCCCACAATGGGTACATCTAACAATTATTTCTTCTGCCATAATTCTACCTCAATTTTTAAAGTTTTTAAATTTACTCGAAAGATTCGGGAATGTGCCTTTGCCTTCAAAATCATTATATTTTGTTGACAGAGAAGATCTATTATATCCGTGTAGCTCATTATGAATTGATGAAATACTATTTTTAATTAAGAATATTTTATCAGACTGGACAATCTTGTCATCAATATTCTTTTCAAGACATTTATTACAAATAATATTGCCACTTCTTTTGACATAATAGTGGGAATAGCTGGTGCAATGATCACATTTTAGGACTATATCATTAAAAGGAGTAATGCTTTTTACTGCAGAGTTTAATGATGATGCTTCAATTGCATCTGATACTACGCCCATCATTATATCTTTAACAAAACCACCGGGCATTCCAACACTAACTAAGTCTAGTATAAAACACAATCCGGCAGTTTTTGCTTGACTTGTTATATACTTAACAGCACTACCAGCCAATGCAAGCACAGGGTTTACTACTCCAAGAATAGCAATCATTAAATTTGAGAAGAATCCCATTTGTCTCCAATTTATGTGGTATAACTATTAAGAATTTTATACATTATTGCTCAAAAAAATATTGGCAACCATGAATTTAGTAAGCAATAATTTACCCCACGGGGATGGCCATGCCATAAAACTCAGCCCCATAGGGATAAATTGGACGAAACCGCTGTCATTTTCACGGCTATGGGTATTTAATACGGTTTGTTCTCTGTTTTGTTTAATGTTTATTGCCATGAACAACTTATTTTCTGTTTTTTGTTATGTTTTTATCAAAATTTACAGCAATTTTATTTACACAGCTCCGCCACGTAACTCACATTACAGTTAAATGCCATGTAAAATCATATTTAATCTATATCGAATAAAACAATAATCCGCTAATTCGAGCGCTTATTACCCCAAATGCTATCAGTCACACGCAAAATAGTAAATTAATTAATAATTAACAAGAGGGAAATAATTGTGAATGGGGGAAATAATTGTGAATGGGGGAAATAATTGTGAATGGGGGAAATAATTGTGAATGGGGGAAATAATTGTGAATGGGGGAAATAATTGTGAATTGTGAATGATGAATTATGAAGTAAAAATCAGATTACTCCGTTAGCAGTTAAATTCTACGCAAAATGGCAAAGTTTTAAGTTAAATGGCAGTAAAATTCCGCATTAGATTCCGGTCTTTTTGCAAAGAACGCAAAAAACCGGAATGACAAGTAATTAGGTCTGTAATTGATAGAATAGTCAGAGTCACAGTTGTCCCATGAGTCCCACTTTTTATTATACCTTTTACTTTGTTCTGGCTCTGCCAGTTTATGAGTAAGTGTATAAGTAAGAGTATGATGGCCGGATTGTGGTTGCGCCGGGGGTATTAATTTTTTCAGAGGAAGTGAATACTCCTTAAGCAGTGAAACTCTACACAAAATCGCAAAAATTTTTCGTACTCAGCGATGCGGTACTCGTAATCGTCCTCGTTCTCGAATAACCTGAGCGTTTTGAAAAGACGAGAACGAATAATTATTTAAGCAATTTACGGTTAAATTTTTTATGTTTTTTTTATTGATGTACTCAAAAACTCATGTTGGTTAACAATAAATATTTGTTTTTCTACAGTGGTTTACCAAATCGCGTGTTCGTAATTGTCTAAAATATTTTGATCTTTTGTCACTAAAAGATTATGACTTATTGCTGCATTTGCAACAATGATACGATCAAACTGATCACGTGTCCACGAATAACCTAAAGCGCCGCTGATTATTGTATTAAAACTTTTGTCACATATTTTGAGTCCAATTCTATCTGAAAGATCAGACACTATAACCCTTGATTCATCAGTGATTCGTTGAATTTCGAATAAATATTGTAATTCCAGGCGTACTGCTGGTGAAATAATGACTTCATTATTATTTATTAATTCCTTGACTTGCTTACTGAATTTTTTAATTTTACCGGCATAAAGCCACACAACAACATGTGTATCAAGGTAAATCAAGATTCACCTCCTTTTCCCAACTAATATTCAATAGTTCATCGGGATTTCCTTTAATCACATTTGGTCGTGAAACTAAATTTTGAAGTTTATCTACTTTATCCGCGGGCATAATTTTTAATTTCTTCCCCCCCTTATTTATCTCAATCGGGATACCTGTATTCAATACTTCATCAAGTAATTTATATATATTTCCTCTTAATTCAGTTGCAGATATTGTTTTCATTGCTTTTCCCCTATAACTTGTACGTACGTAAAACTAATCTAATACGCACATAATAGAAAAAAATATCTTTTGAGTCAAGAAAAATATTAACTTTTGTGAGTAGCCAAATATTCAGTAAGGAGTCAAACTCTACACAAAATGGCAAAATTTTCCATTAACTTAGCCGGTGGCAAGTCCGCCGCGGCGGATCGAAACCAGCGCTCCGCTCAGCCACCGGTTGGTAGCGTCTGGCTCTGGCTCTGCCAGTTTATGAGTTTGAAAGAGGGGAATAAAAACCGGCTACATTTCAGTTTAACCAAAAATATATTCCTGTTTGGAATTTGAGAGATGTAATCAGCAGCGCGCCATTTTTCTTTTTTTACCAAGCCTTCCTTTTATTTTCACCTTTTCGATATATTCTTTTGCCTGGGGTACTTTGCAGGCTGTCCCCCCCATATCGACTTCAACTTTTCCAAGACGGCTCCCGACTTCAATCGCCTTATCGGTCAGTTCCGGAACATAACTGCCCAGTGAAATAACAAAACCGTTCATCGTATATTTTTCACGGTTGCCGGCGGTTTTAATTGCCCCGGGAATTTTTTCCAGCAATTCAAAAAGTTTGGACGTGTTCAGCTCATCATCTTTTTTGATCGCCACCAGACTGCTCAAAGTTGACCATCCCGCCGCCGCGATAGAATCCTCATCCGAAATTATCCATTCCAAGGCCAGTTCCCAGCCATAATTACTTTCAGCGGCTATCCAGGCAACCGTGTATTCACTGAGCATATACCAGTATGCGTTATTAACCCAGTTTTGCAGATCTTCCTTCGTCATCTTTTTTTCATCCGCTATAAGTCCCGCCAGGTACATCGCGTCTGAATTACCGGAATTATAAAGCTCCAAAGATAATTCATAATCCTTTTTTACCTTCTTCTGAATTTTTTTAATATCCTCAACCTTAACACCAAAAAAAGGCTCCCTCGCGCCATGTTTCATCAATGTTTTTTTTGTCTGCTCATTTCCAAATTCTTCAAGCTGTGTCATCACTTCTTTAAAAGTCATATTTTCTCTCAGATAATAATTTTTTATTTATAAACCGGACATCCTGCCCGTTGGTTCAAAACCGGGGAAGGTGATCTATCTGATTCAGGCTCTTACCACCACACTAACGCCAACATGTTGAGGATAATCTAAGGAACAAAATTTGTCAAAAAGCCCGCTAATAACATGCTGCCGATAATCAGTCCGCGATTCTAAATGAATAAGCCGGTGGAGTCAGAAAAAGAAAAGTTATCGATTAGCTCAAGGATAGTCCTCCCCCGTCTTCAAAGAAAAACACTTTGAATCCACCCCGCTGCCACTGGCATCCCTATGGGGCAAAGGGGGATATTTCAAATATTTGGATTGGTTGACAAATATCCCCCTTCGGAGGGGGTGGCAATGAAGCGCCTTTCTTCATTGACGGGGGAGGACACACCTCGAGTAACTACAAGACTTATACCCGGCAATATAACTTTCTACTTTTTGACAAATTTCTTGCCAATTTTCGTAGAATTTAATTTCTTATTGAATAAATTACCCCTCGTTTTGCCAGGGAACTTTTCCCTTTAAGGTGTTTTCCTCAAGCTCTGCCCGGGGAAAAATTAGGCTCTTATCACAACGCTAACGCCAACATGTTGAGGATAATCCGGGGAGTAAAGTTTGTCAAAAAGGCCGCGATTCTAAATTCGTACTCGTTCTTCGTACTCCTCTTTTCAAAACGCTCAGGTTATTCGAGAACGAGAACGTGTGCGATTGTTTTCCTGAAATTCCTAAGGGTACCGGCTTTGCCGGTTTGTAGATCAGCCCCGTAACTAATCTTCATCCTGTTCATCAATACAATCCTGTAAATCCTGTTCTTCTTTGCATGCTTTGCGTGGAACTTACCCCCGGGGAACTATAACCGATGCCGAACCCGACAGTGATTTTAATCAGGCAATCCTTAAATCCTTTAATCATGGTTCATTCGGGCGGGAAGTAAAGAAAAAGAAATGTTGAAGAAGGCAGATTACCAATCTTGTTCCTGCATTATATGGCAGAATATTGAATTTTCCAAGTTAATACAACGAGCCGCAATCGGGACAGGAAAAATTCGCCATAGAAAAATAAAACCGGGCACGAGCACGATTACGAGTACGAGAACGTTTTTTTCTGAATTTCTTTTTGGTTCCGGCTTTGCCGGCTTATTATAATATTTTCTCTTTCAATAATCCCCGGTTTCAATGCTAAAACATATTTTCTTAATTTTGCAAAACCAATAACTTAATTGAATCTGTAAAGTTGATAGTAAAAGAAACAATTATAAAAGCAGTCCTCGAACCGGTACAGTTTATACTGGATAATTTCCTTAACATAATACCGGCCTACGCGCTGTTATTGTTCACACTCCCGTTTCCCCGGCTTAATTCCATAATGCTTCAGGCTTTTTTTTTATGGGTGGAAGATGGCAGGGGAAAAAAGCTGCGTTTTTTTCATTTTATTAAAATGGCCGATTGGGGAAAAAGGACCAGCCCTTTTTTTGTATGGGTCTATATTAGCTATCTGATATCATATATATTATTTCTGGCGCCCGGACTAATTTTATCCGGCCCTGTAATGAAGCTCGGAAGGAGAGAAGGGATCAGAACTGAAAGATCTTTTCTTTTTTTTATTGTAAGATTTGCAGCTTTACTGGTAATGGCCACCGGCTTTTTTTCTCTTTTCTCCATGGTTCATATTGTGTTTTCGAAACCGGGTGTTATTTTCGGAATTATTTTCATGATTTTCTTTTTCTGTTATATAACCATCTCCGATCTGTTTGTGTATTTTAAAGATACCTGATTTTGAATTGAAGCGCTGAAGATTTTTCACTATTTTTACCGTAATAAATTAGATACCGGGTACTATTTGAAAAAGGCTGTTTTTATTATTTTTTTCATTCCTGTTTGTGTTTTTTCGCAAATATGGCATGACAGAAGTTTTACCACGGAAAAAACTCTGTATGATATTGTTTTTACCGACAGTCTAAACGGCTTTATTTCGGGTGACTCCTCCCTTCTCCTTAAAACCAGCGATGCCGGTGAAAACTGGTTCCCCGCGGATGTTCCTGTTCAGGATAACGGCCTGCTGAATATTCTCGCGCCCGATGACACATCCCTCTATATTCTTTCAACTAATTATACATCCGGCGACTGCTTTCTAATCAGCTCAGATAATGGAAACAACTGGGAAATTAAAGAGTTTCCTGTAAACCGCTCCTACCTCTTTAATATGGATTTTCTTAATGCCGATACCGGATTTGTCAGCAGCCTCAGCGGAAAACTTTACCGCACAACCGACAGATTGGCAAGCTGGGAAAAAATTCATGATACCAATAACAACGGCGATATACTTGATGTTACCTTTAGAACTGCCGACACCGGCTGGGTATGCGGCGGCAGGTGGGATATAATCGGCTTTATTAAAAAGACCACAGATGGCGGGGTATCATGGGAAACCGGTATAACCACCCCGGAGCCTGTCAGGGACATATATATATTTAATGACGATACACTCTACGCTGTCGGGGGTGATCCTGAATATGGAGGCCGGATATATATTTCCACAGATGGCGGTGATAACTGGATAGTGCAGACGGCTCCTCCTTTTACGATCACATTCGCGTCGGTAAGTTTTGTCAACCCTTCCCTGGGCTGGGTGGCCGGGGGTGGAAGAATTCTCAACACCACCGACTATGGTGAGAATTGGGATATTGTATCTTATGAAGAGGAATTTATTCACCGTGTAAGATCATTCGACCAAAAAAATTTCTGGTTTACAGGCTCGCGTGGATTTTTAAAACAATATGTCGATACGACAGGAGATACAACCGTTACCGGATTAAAAAGGCTGACCCCGGATAAAACAAATGCCACTTTGAATATCTATCCCAATCCTTTTAATTCACAGGCAAATATAATATTTTTTGTCCCCGAATCAGGATATGCCAACCTCGCTGTTTTTGATATACAGGGAAGAAAAACAGCTCAACTGATAGATGGTCCGGTAAAAAAAGGAGCTCATGTACAAATTTTTTCTCCAAAACATTTTGCATCCGGCATTTATTTGATTAATTTATTAATGGAAAATGAAAGAATTTCAAAAAAGATAACATATATTAAATAATGGAGCCCTTATGAAGTTTGGTAAATTTTTTATTTTATTTACACTTCTTTTCGCAGCCGGTTTCCTCTCGCTTAATTTTATCATTGATAATAACGCGGAGCTGACAAGAAAGCCTAAATCTCAACTTTACACAGAAAAGTTTGGGGATGTAAAATTCATTACAAACTCAGCTTCTTCTAATATAGAAGGTATCAGCAATATTAAGGTTAATACAACAGCCGGTGTTTCGGAACCATCCGCCGCAGCATTCAATAGTAACATCGCGGTTGGAAGTAATGATTTCACACTTGCCGGAAATAACGCGCGGCTCTTTCTGTCGAATGATAAAGGAGCAAGCTGGTCAACAACTTTTGTTCCTCTTTCAGGCAATGGCAGCTTTACCGACGCGGCCGACCCGGCGCTCGCTTATGATGAGTCAGGAAATCTTTATTACGCCATGCTTCATTATGAAGTTGCGGGAAATGGCGACGGTATATACGTAAACGTATCTGAAGATAACGGCGCTTCATGGATGGAAACCGCCGCCACGGTTAAAGAAAATAATGATCCGCTTCAGTTTGAAGACCGCCCCGCGATTACTGCCGGCAACGGAAAAGTATTCGTTACATGGACAAATATCACCCTTTCGGGTAATAAAATATACTATGCTTATAGTGAAGATGGCGCTCAGTCATTCAGCGACCCTGTCATTATCGCTTCAGGTATGGTTCATACTTCAGATGTCATTCTCCTTGCTGACGGCTCTGTTATGGTAGCCTACCTCATGAATAACAGCGTAATCGAAACAAGACTTTCATCAGATGGCGTTAACTTTGGATCCCCTGTTACAGCAGCCGAATTTGTCCATTCGGGAAATCAGCTCGGAAACGCTTTCCTTCTTAAACAGGATGGAGAAACAGGCGTAAGGGTTAAAAGTTATCCCAGGATTGCTGAAAACGCGGCCACAGGTGAACTGTTCATAACTTTCAGCGCGAGAAACGGCGATGATCTCTCAGATATTTATCTTGTTAAATCAAATGACCGGGGTTCCTCATGGGCAGAGGCAATAAGAGTTAACAGCGACCAGACTCTCAATGATCAGTTCCTTCCCGAAATTCTTGTGAGCAACGGTGTTGTTTATATTGTTTACCAGGATTCACGTGATGATCAGGCTAATAAAATGGTTAGCAGCTACATGGCTGTATCAACCGACGCGGGAATGTCATTTACCGAAGAAAACATATCAACAAGCTCTTTCGATCCTGAAAGCATTATGCTTGGCAACTATATCGGTGATTATACAACAATCGTAAAATCAGGCGAAAATGTTGTTCCTGTCTGGACAGATGGACGCGGCGCCGGTTTTGATCTTTTCGCCGGCATCATTCCTGAAACTGTAACCGGTGTTGAAGATGATTCTGTTATCCCCGCTGACTTTACAGTAGCCCAGAATTATCCTAATCCTTTCAACCCGACTACATCAATCAGCTACTCCATTCCTTCAGACGGATTTGTTTCTGTAAGAGTATATGATATGCTTGGCCGTCTGACCGCCAAACTTGTTGATGGTGAACAAACCGCCGGAAGCCACAACGTCACTTTTGACGCGACCAGTCTTTCAAGCGGCGCATACTTTTACACCGTATATCACGCCGGAAATACAATCACGAAAAAAATGCTTCTCAATAAATAAAATTTTTAACATTTCCTGAAGAAAGCGGCCGCGAGCCGCTTTTTTCTTTTTAAAACACATAGTCATCCCTGCCTTTGACTTAATCCTTTTCTTTTCTTAAATTTCTTTTTAAACAGGTAAATAATAAACAATCAACTCCCGGATTAACCTAATGATAAAGCAGCTTGAAATAAAAAATTACAGAACTCTGAAGAATCTGAAACTTGCAGATCTTGGAAGAATAAACGTAATAACAGGGAAAAACAACACCGGGAAATCTTCTCTGCTTGAGGCTTTGTCGTTATGTATAAATGGAGGTAATCCAGAATATTTAAAACACTTGCTAGCAACCAGAGATGAATTCAAACATATAAAAGGTTTGAATAAATATCAGGGTAATTTTGAAATGTTATCCTCGTTATTTAACAAAAGGATAGTTGATTTTGATGAGGAAAGTATGATTGTAATCAAACCTGATAAAGAAAACATTACAAACAGAAATGGAATGTTCCTTACTCTGAATCTTGTTAAATATATTGAGGAAGAAATTATCGATCGAAGAGAAAATGCCCGGAGATTGATTGTCGGGAAAATAAAACACGCTGTATATGATAAAAGTATTAGCAACAATGAAATAGCTGGCACCGGCTTACATATTGTAAACCCTGAAATAGAAATTATTATCCCTCTCAATTCGGAAATTTTCACATCGACTCATTTTCAAAATTTCATCAGTCATGGTTTATTTATTTCATCCAGAAACAACGGTAGTGAAATGTATTCGACTCTTTGGGACAATATTGTGCTTACCAAAGACGAAGATATTATTATTTCCTCTCTTAAGATGATCGATGAGAGGATTGATAAACTAACTTTCATTGGAGAAGGCAACTACGTGAGTCCAAGAATACCGGTCGTCAAATTACTCGGAGAGAAAAATTTACATCCTTTAAAGGCTCTGGGTGACGGGGTAATTAAAATATTTCATATTGTTTTAGCGCTCGTCAACTGCAAAGATGGATATTTGCTAATCGATGAATTTGAAAACGGGCTGCATTATTCTACCCAGGAAGACCTCTGGAAAGTGATAACCGGGGTTGCCGAAAATCTGGATGTGCAGGTTTTTGCCACGACACACAGCTCAGACACAATAACTTCACTTGCCAGATGTCTGAAAAATAACAAAGTATCCGGAAATGTTTATCGTTTATTTGAAAGGAACGGGGAGATACAATCGGTCAGATTCAGCGGGGAGGAGTTAAATATTGCCGCTGAAGAAGAGATAAATCTGAGGTAAATCATGGGGCAAATTTTACTTGTTGAGGGAAATGACGATCTGCATGTTTGTATGGCAATTTTCGGCAGAAGAAATATTAAAGAAACATTTGAAATAAAATCCACAGGCGGATATAATAATTTACTAAAAAGTCTGCCCGTTTATCTGAAAACCGATTACCGGACAATCGGAATATTGCTTGACGCCGACATTAACATATCGGCAAGATGGGAATCTGTAAGAGGAATACTATCAAGGGCCGGGTATGATATTCCGGTAAATTTCCCGGCGGAAGGATTGGTAGTCGTAGCCGAGAACCTTCCCTCCATTGGCTTATGGATAATGCCGGATAACAGGCATACAGGAATTCTGGAAGATTTTATTGAAATGATGATTCCGGATGATGACAACCTTATTGAAGAAGTTGAAAAGGCCCTCAATTCAATCGAATTAAAAAATTTAAACAGGTATAAAGAGGCTGACAAACCTAAAGCAAAAGTTCATACCTGGCTGGCCTGGCAGAAAGATCCGGGTACGCCAATAGGACAGGCAATAACAAAACAGTATTTAAATCCGGATTCTCCCGCAGCGATATTTTTCACAAACTGGATAAATAAACTTTTTAATTGCTGAAAATTCTAAGAGCATTCAATTCTATCGTAAACAGACAATTGTTTTTTGTAATTCCGGAACAATTAATCCGGCGAAAAAGCAAAACCAATTTTTACATTATTATAATACCTCTGAATCCCAACAATATCTCCCTTCATTTTTTATTGATCATCGAATTAAAATTCTCTTGTTCCTTCCCGATACTTAATTTGTGGGAACGACACAATACTGATACTAAAAACGACTAATAATTGATATTTTGTTACACTATTGATTGATATTGATTATCATTAACCCGCTGCTGATTTTTATCATTTTGAAAAATGTTTATATTATTTAGCAGAGATTTTAATCTGTCTGATCTTTTTTCTGAAGGCAGATATTTACAAAAATGTTCTTTACAGAATGAATTCCATATAGCCCTGATTTATAGATGAAATTATAGTTTCATTAAATTCATCCCCGCCCTTCAGGAGATATGAAATTATTTGGTATTTTTATTTCATGAAAATTTACTATCTCAGTTTTACCGGTTATTTGACAGAAATACCAGTATTTGCCAATGAATTTATATTGAATTGGCGCTATAATACAAAAATTTTTACGTAACACAGGTTATAAAGATTAAAAGATTTATTTAACATGATTGCAGCAGGATAATAATAAAGAAATCAGAATTTATTACAGGAATAAATAAAAATGGCACAGCAGGATAAATATGATGTTATAGTAGTAGGATCGGGAGCGACCGGGGGGATAGCGGCCAAAGAGCTGACTGAAAGAGGCTTGAGAACCCTTCTGCTTGAAGCGGGACCGCCCCTTGAGGAGAAGCTGTTTCATAAAAAGTCGGCAGATGAGAAAGGAGTGGGACTAAAATCGAGAATAATAGCGGGACTTACAGGTCATCATATTCAGGCGCGGGCCTCATTCTATTCACCCGATCAGCGCTTTTTATATGTGAACGATTTTAAACACCCGTATACCTATCCAAAGGATGATTTTTTTCTCTGGATAAGAAGCAAAAACTTGGGAGGCAGATTTTTATCATGGGGCCGCGTAGCTTTGAGAATGTCCGACTACGCATTTAAATCCTATTCCCATGAGGGGGTAGGAGAAGACTGGCCAATAAGTTATAAAGATATAGAGCCTTATTACGATCAGATCGAATCCTTTTTGGGAATTATTGGCGCGAAAGAAAACATTCCCTTTTTACCTGACGGAAAATATATAAAAACCGCCGGACTCTCCCGTATGGAAGCAAATTTCAAGAATATAGTTGAGTCACGGTGGCCCGAAAGACATGTAACCCCCTGGCGTTATGTAAGTGATAAAGCAACTCCGGTTGATGAAAACAATAACAGAATTTCATCGCCGATTGCCGAAGCGTTAAAAACCGGCCTGCTGGATATAAAATACAACGCGACAGTTTCAAAAGTTACAATAAACAGCCAAAGCGGCAAGGCGGAAGGTGTGGAATATATCGATTCTGTGACCAGGCAGACAGGAAAATTCAGCTCAAACGTTGTGATGCTCTGCGCTTCAACCATAGAAACTATCAGATTGATGTTTAATTCGGCATGTTCAAAACACCCCGAAGGAATAGGCAATTCATCCGGTTTGCTGGGAAGATATTTTATGGACCAGACTCCCTCCCTCGTATTCGGCACTGACCCAAACAATAAAGGCTGGGAATTAGTAGATGGCAAGTCGCGGGAGGATAATCCCGGCGGCATATATATTCCCCGGTTTCAAAATCTTGATACTGTCACCCATCCTGAATTTAAAGGAGGATTTAATATCCAGGGGATAGTCGGAAGAGGATTTGTGCCTGACGATCATCCGGCTCAGTTTGGTTTTATGGGACATGGCGAAATGCTCCCCTATTATGATAACAGAATAACAATCAATAAGAAAAAGAAAGACGCGTGGGGAATTCCTGTTCCTCATATTTCGATAAAAATGCATGAGAATGAAAGAAATCTTGTTCGTTCTCAATTGGATACAACAGTTGAACTGGCGCTTGAAGCCAATTATGATATTGATTTCGCTATGAATATACTTGAAATCGACAAACGATTCAAATTACTGCCGGAAGCTTCCATGATTGAACGATTTATGTTCAGGAGATCATTCAGGAAAAGCATGGCGCTCGGCGCTGCCATTCACGAATGCGGAGGGGCTAAAATGGGCAGTGATCCAAAAACCTCTGTGTTAAATCAGAATAATCAATGCTGGGATGCCAAAAATGTATTTGTTACCGACAGCAGTTGTTTCCCGACAAACGGATCATGCGGCCCGACCCTTACAACTATGGCTATCACTGCCCGCGCGTGTAATTTTATCGCGGATGAGTATAAAAGCAGCAATGAACTTTCATCTGATTAAGAGCCTAAAAAAACCGGGATCTATTATAAAACATAGTCCCGGTTTAAGATAACCATCTAATCGTATATCATTGAAGAGAAATTAATCTTTAATCATTTCATTTTTTTCAGCGAGTTGCTGCCCGTAATTGGCTGCCCCGAGCAAAGCCGCCCGATTATTAAGAATTATTTTCACCGGCATTTGGGAAACCAGCTCTTCAAATCTCCCTTTACTTTTAAGCATTTGCAAAAAATAAGGTTTCCGCAATTCATCCAAAATGTGCAGAACTATTCCTCCTCCCAAATAAATACCGCCGGTTGACAGAGTTTTAAGAGCTAAATTGCCACATTCAGCCGCCAGTATTTCTGTGAATATCCACAAAACCATCCCGGAAATTTCACATACGTTATTCTTATCTTTGGCAGCTTCAACTATAACCGGGGTAATATCATCCGATTTTGCCAGCATCTCATTCAGCCATTGCGGTTCTTCAGCTTTACCGGTTTCCCTGATAAAATCATAAATATTTGGAATACCAAGAGCGCCTGAACATACTCTTTCGAAACTAACATGCTCAAATCCTTTCAGCCACATATATTCGAGCAGCTCAGATTGAATTTTATTCACCGGAGCAAAGGAAACATGAGAACCTTCCGACGGGAAAGCAACAGGTATATTATCATTGAATGTGAGAAAACCTTCTCCCAGTCCTGTCCCGGGAGCAACTATCGAAATGACGCCCCCATCTTCAGGTTCTCCTTCATGAAGAGTTAACAGATCAGTATCATCCAGAACCGGTATTGAATAGGCGACGCCTTCCAGATCGTTGAGTAACTTCACAAAAGAAAGGCTGAACATGTTTTTAATTTGTTCTGAACTTACATGCCAGCTTAAATTTGTCAGTTTTGCCTCACCATTTGAAACCGGCCCGGCTATCGCGAAGCAGGCGCAGTCGATCTGCAGCGAAAACTCCGCGAGGTAATCACTAATAATATCCTCAAGACTGTTGTAATTGTTGCTTAAATACTTTTTTTCAAACATCAGAATGTTTGGATCGTCGGTATTTACTACAGCCAGAATTGTTTTTGTGCCGCCTGTATCTCCCGCGAGAATATTCATATCAGGCCCACCACATTTCAGCCGGTTTTTCGGTTAACAGTACATCTTTGAGGAAACTTACCGCTTTGCTTAAGCCTTCATCAACCGACGCGAGAGCATCTTCATGCTCAATGGAAATAACATAATCATACCCTGTCATTCTGAGCGCGCTGATTATTGACCGCCACTTAAACTGGTCATTTCCATAGCCGACTGTTCTGAAAGTCCAGGACCTTTTTGCCATTTCACTATAAGGTTTTGTATCCAGAACTCCGTTTACTTCCATGTTTCTTCTGTCGATATAAGTATCTTTTGCATGGAAATGATAAATTGCTCCTTCCAGCTCTTTTATGGAAGCGACAGGATCAATCCCCTGCCAGACCAGATGGCTCGGATCGTAGTTGGCCCCGATTACTGTTCCGACAGCTTTCCTTAATTTTAACAGCGTTTCAGGATTATACACCACAAATCCGGGATGCATTTCAAAGGCAAGTTTTACTCCCGCTTTCTCCGCCGCGGCTCCTGTCTTCCTCCAGTAAGGAATTACTTTTTCTTCCCACTGCCAGTTTAATATTTCCATAAACTCGGGAGGCCACGCGCAGGTAACCCAGTTGGGATATTTCGCTTCTTCACTGTCGCCGGGGCATCCTGAAAACAGGTTGATTACACCCACCTCAAGCTCTTCGGCCAGATGAATTGTTTGCTGTATTGTACGGTCCGATTCGGCAGCGAATTTTTTATCGGGTGAAACAGGATTGCTGTGACATGAAAGGGCGCTGATTATAAGGCCCTTGTCTTCTATTTTTTTCCGGAATTCTTTTATTCTGTTTTTGTCTTTTAGAAGTTCAGCCGCGTCGCAGTGAGCTGAGCCGGGATATCCGCCAGCGCCGAGCTCTACTGCTTCCACACCCATTTTTGCCAGTTTATCTGTTACTGAATCGAGCGGATGATCCTGAAATAAAACGGTTAGAACGCCAAGTTTCATTGTTTTATCTCCTTAGCTGTTTTAATTATTTAATAATTTTTCACACATATTTCTCCAGGCTTTAACCTGGTCGAAACCTACAGGCTCCTCAGTGAAAGCCTGACCTTCCCATTCAGCCGAAATTGTGCCGGTGAATTCTTTTTCAGCCAGCAGTTTCATTATTGATTCATAGGGAATGGAGGGTTCATGTAAGTCGGAATTAACTTCATAAAACTTACCATGAATATGCCTTACAAATGGCAGTATTTCATTCCAGCCTTCCACCGGCATATGACCGAACATTGTCAGCACCATATTTAACTGTCCGGCGACACCCGGAGCCACATTTAATTCTTCACATATCGCGTGTAACTGGCCAAATTTTTCCCGTGGAGAGCCTGATTTTTCCCATAACAGTGAAGAACGTTCTATTAATTCCTCAGTAGCGCCCGAGTTACGTAAATTTTGCCAGAACAACCGGGGAACTGAATTCATTGAAGAGCTGAAATCGGGAATAAAACCAAGCATCGGAGACTCTGTTTTCCGGTAAAATTCCAGTAATTCTGTCACATCCGGATGATCAATAGTTAAAGGTGAATGAAGCTCACTCGCGAGATGAACATTCGCTTTTTCAGCGGCCGGCAAAAGTTTTAACAGTGTGTCAGGTTTCGCGAAAGTTTGTATTCTCAGCACCGGGAAGCCCAGTTTTTCAGCCGATTTTATTTGCCGCGTCGTATATTCAACAATTTCATCCTGCGACATTACCCGGTCTTTTCTTATGCCGATATCAATATTCGCCCCCAGGCAGCTCGGGATCATTTCATATTTTTCCATTGCGGCTTTAAATTCCCTCACCGTCTTATCCGATACATCGGGAAAGTCCCGGAAGCTTTGAAATCCAACCACTTCTATCGCCGGGCCTAATTTAAGTTCGGCCACTTTCGCGAGCATACTTTCAAGATTAAAAACTCTCTGCTGCCATTCATTCGTAAAACTGAATAATGTAACACCCAAAACAGGTTTATTTTTATTTATCATTTTTCTTCCTGCCTCGCTTTTTGTACAGAAGTAAATTTGGTTGGAATGGTTAAAAATTTCACGGGACCCACCGGTATATATGGCATACGAAGGGAAATAGTGACGCCTATTTTATAGTCCCTGTTCAGTTCGGCTTTTTCTGGTAAATCAACCGAAAGTCCGGCGCTGTCCTGTACATACCAGTATTTGCCGGTCATATTTTCCATTTCATCAATTTTATATTTTCCGCCATCATAGCAAAATGAAATATTTTCTTTCGATATTGTTTTTTCTTCCACTTCCACACTTTCTATAGTAACGCATGAAAGAGGCAGTGATCTGTACCAGTTAAGCCTGATGCCAAACATTACTCCGTTTTCGGTAATTTGCAAACTGTCGTCATCAATTATCTTTAATGAAGCGCCCATCAGATATATTTCTCCTAAAAATTTAATATTTGGGGCCCGCTAAAGAGCAGACCCATAATCTAAAATGTTCAAAGGGAGTTTATTCAGAAGCAGAGGCAATTATAATGAAATGGTTTTGCCTGATTCCGCTGATTTATAAATTGCTTCAAGAATAGTTGTGACGGTATAAGCCTGTTCCGGTTTAACAACCAGTTCTTTTCCTGTTCTTATACTATCAAACCAGGCTTTCATCTCTTTGCCGCCGCCGGCAAAACTTTCTCTCTGCTTGCCGTCGCCAATAAACGATCCGCCGAGAGCGTAGTTCTGGACAAAAAGACTGCCGTTATTTTCTCCATTAACTCTTACATGCTGTACAGGCACATCCTGGAAATCAGATTTACGAACGATCGGTCCGTTTTCAGGAAACATATCCACGCCGGCTTTTGTGCCGCAAAGCATAGTCATAGCTTCATTCGCTACTATCATATTCAGCGCCCATGAAGCTTCGAGAATAACGGTCGCGCCGTTGCTGAATTTCACAAAACCAAACGCGCTGTCTTCAACTTCATAATTCTTAGGATCCCAGGGACCCATTATATTGGCTTCGCTGCCTGACTTTCCAATTTTATTGAAAGTTGAACCGGTCACCGAAACAGGCTCGTAATTGTCCATCATCCATAATGTTAAATCGAGGGCGTGTGTTCCAAGGTCAATAAGGGGGCCTCCGCCCTGTTTCTCTTTATCCATAAAAACACCCCAGGTGGGAACGCCGCGGCGGCGGGTGGCAAAAGCTTTCCCAAGATAGATATCCCCCATTTCTCCCTTTTCGCATAATGATTTTATAAATAGTGAGTCTTCACGGAAACGGTTCTGATAACCGATTGTTAAAAGTTTGCCTGTTCGTTTTGAGGCGTCAAGCATAGCTTTTGCTTCCGCGCTTGTTTTTGCCATTGGTTTTTCACACATAACATGCTTGCCGCTTTCAAGAGCCGCGACAGAAATTTCGGAGTGTGAGGAGTTTGGTGTGCATACGTGGATAACCTCTATCTCTTCGCGCTCAAGTAATTCCTTATAATCAACAGTGACAAGGCAGTCTGAATCTCCAAATTTTTTGGCTGATTTTTCAGCTCTCTCGATGATAATATCGCAAAAAGCGACAACCTTTACACCCTCCTGTTTCGCGAGGTTTGGAAGATGCTTGAATTCTCCTATAAATCCGCAGCCAACAATACCAACTTTAATTTCTTTCATTTTCTACTCCATTTATTTTTTATTATTTACTTTCCAAGCGCGATATTTTCAAGAGCTTACAAAAGACTGTTTAGCTAATAACTATTTTTTTGTCCGATTTGCTTATTGATGGAAATGGCATATAAGAGATCCTCAGTATTATTAACAGTTCAAGGTTGTGCTCTCCGTCAGGCAGGCCGTTTTTTTCTTCAACTGTTATTGTCGCTATCTCACCCATTTCCCATCTGTCTTCACCTTCTGTTTCCATCTCTTTAAGTGTATAAATGTTGTCATGAACGGTAAACCTGATTTTTTCAGGTTCAACATTTCTGCCATCAACGCTCACCTTAATATCTTCCACCATCGACAATCCCAGGCCTCTGTAATAGGGCAATCTTGCGCCAAACTGATACCCGCAAATTCCGGTTCCGTCGGTTATATTTTTTGCCTGTTCGGCAACGATCATATATTTTTCAAACATTTTATATTCTGCTGTTTTGTTATAAAATTATTGATTGATATTATCAGGCCAGTAATCTTTTGAACATTTCCTGCTGTCTTCTGACCTGCTCAACACTGTCCACTTCCATAATATCCTGAATATGCCTGTTGCCTTCATATTCACTGGAGAGGTATCCGTCAAAATTACACTTTTTAAGCACCTCAATTATTTCGGGGTAATCAATGCTGTATTCGGTATAATTGTCAAGCATTTCCAGAAATTTAGCGTGAATATGAATTATTTTATCCGCAAAGAATATCAGGCTGTTTGGATTGTTAAATATATTATGACGGGGCATTTCAGCTAATCTCAAATCCATTGGATTTTTCGACATCTGGGCAACCTCGGCTACAATGTATTCAGCCATTACACCTTTTTCATGCTGTTTACATACATGCTCGGCTATTTTTTCGCTTGCTCCCTTGCGCACCATATTATCAATCTGCACCCGCGGAAGTCTTTTCAGAAACATTCCCATGTCGGGGATGAAACCAAAATGTTTTGTGCCTGTTTTTTCCATTACTTCCCAGTGATAAGTCATCCAGGCTGAATTGATATGCCATGGTGAATGAACCTCTATGCCCATTTTTACATCATATTCTTCGGCGAAAGGAATAGCTTTTTCCATCAATTCCGGCGATGTGCTTACAATCACCCGCATCACCTTAAACCCGAGTTTATTGGCAAATTTGATATCTTTGACTATCGAGTCAAGCTGTTCATCAAATGTCAGGTAACGGTTTTTATACTTTTTGAAATCCAAAAACATATCGTGGCAAACCGGGGTGACTTTATATTTTTCCATCATCCCGAACCAGTTTTCAACAAATTCATCTGTCAGTTTCGGGAAACCGGGAACCATCTGTTCTCCCAGTATTTCAATTCCGGTCGCGCCTGTATCGGCAACCGCGGCTATGCAGTCTTCAAGAGTCATCTTTCTTAAAAAATACTCTTCCTGGTAACTATAGAGACTGACGCCTCTTTTAATATTATGATCCTGATTTTGTTTCATTTTTAAAACCTGTTTATTTATTCAAATTTTTTCTTGTTCCAAAACCTTTAGAGGAAATAAGGTTAACAGCCGAAAGCAGTATGCTGACCATTCCAAAAATGATAAAAGCGCTCAGCAGATCCCCCGTGATGTTTTCCACAAATGAGACCGCCAGAGGAGAAAGGAACTGCCCCAGGAAAAAACCGCTCGTCCAGAATCCCATTCCCCTTCCCCTGAATTCTTCAGGCACATTGCGCAACCCCCAGGATATAAGCACCGGTATTGCCATGCCGCTTCCAAGCTGCTGCAGCCATGCGGCCGCGACAACCGTATATATATTGAACGACAGCCCGATAAATGTCAGGCCTGTTCCTATCAGCAGGAATAATGTCGCGAATTGAACCTTACTATCCCTGCGTGAAATAAGTTTAAATAAAATTGCCCCTATCGGCACCGCGATGCTCGCGATGGCGCTGTAGTTTCCAATCTCTTTTCCATCCGTTATTCCTATTCCTTCAAGAGCTAAAGAAAAATGCAGCGTATAGACAAAATATAATACCGAGGCTGTCAGAGTATAGACAGCTATCTTAATCATGGGTAAATAGGGAAATTGCCCGCTGCCTGATTTTATGTTATTTCTATCCGGATCAGTTTTTTTACCCGGCTCGAAAATCCAGAAAAACGCTCCCCCCGAAACAATAAACGCAATTAAGTAAATTAAAAAAGGGTAGTTCCATCCGATAGTCGATAAATATCCGGTAAAGGAAAGCATCAACGTGCCAGTCAGCGACCCGATAATTCCCTGCCACATTAACCATTTCGCCCTTTCTTCCTGGTTAAAATAATCCCCCAGCAGCGCGTTGCCTATTGTCAGAATGAAAGCCTCTCCTATTCCGAGAATAAGCCTTCCTCCGAACAATATATAAAAATCTTCTATAAAAAAGGGAAGGATGCCGCCAAAACCATATAGTGCCGTAAATATCAATAATAATCTTCTTCTGCCAAGTTTATCTGTCAGCATTCCGGCAAAAGGTGAAAATAATGCCACACAAAAACCTGGAGCGGATAACAGAAGCGGGGTAAGAGTTTTAATATAGGGGACATCAATAAACTGATTTTTAATTGCCGGCACGGCAGGCATTAGCGCCACTACCGCCATCATAGGAAGAATGCTTATTAAAATTATCAGTATACCCTGTGGTATTCCGGCTTTCCTGTTAATGATCTGATCTGTCATAATTGATGTCCGCTGATTAAGTCAGGCTGCTCCGGGATTTTATGAGTAAGGGAAAACAGATAAAACCCGGAGCGCCAAAAATAGTTTTAATTATCTGAAATAATAATTTACACGGGCGCCGAAAGTTCTCGGAGAACCAAATATCCAGTTATATAGGTCGATTCCGCCGCCGGTAAAGGCTGAGTAAGTAATTATTCTGTTATCTTCGAGGTTATGAACAAATAACCCGACATCCCATAAATGGCTTTTTGCTGTATATGAAATAGTAAAATCTGTGTTTGTATAAGCCTCCTGTTTATCCATTTCCCAGTTATTCATTGTAAGATAATAGTCTGATTTGAACATTGTTTTAATTCCGGCAGTTATCTTACCATATCCGATATCAAAATCATGGTCATAACCCGCTACAACTGTCAATTCAGGTGATTGAGGCGGTTTATTCCCCTCAGCGTTAACCTCGATAGCGTCAGCGCCGACAACATTCATCGGTGTAATAAAGTCACCATATTCGGCATTAAGATAGTTTACGGTCAATTTTGCGTGATCAGCCGGGGAAATTTTCATTTCTCCATCAAGTTCAAGGCCAAATACTTTTGTGCTCGCGGCATTTTTTGTAGCGTCGCCAACCTCGGTGTTTATAAATACTTTAACCTGCTGATCGGTGTAATTATAATAAAAAGCGGCGGCATTAAAACGCAGGCGGTTATCCATAAATGTGTTTTTTGTTCCAATCTCAAATGCTGTCAGTTTTTCCGGGTCATAGCTTCCGAGGTTATCAAACCCGCCTGCTTTATAACCAGTGCTGACTTTTGCGAACATCATTTTGTTTTCGCCGAATTTATAGTCGAGATTCATCATCCAGGTAACCTGGCTCCAGTCGCCGCTGCCCGGATTAGGCGCCATACCTTCAGAATTGGCCGAAGATGGCGGATTCGGATAAAAATAAGCTGTTCCGGAGAAAGGTGAAACAGAAAGCTGCGAACCGGTTCTTTCCTTTTTATCCATAGTGTATCTTAATCCTCCGGTGAAAGCCCATTCTTTTGTGAATGAATAGGTAGCCTGTCCGAAAATTCCATTTGTGGTGGAGCTTACATCATAAATGGTAAAATTATTGTACGGAACCTGTCCGCCAAAAGCTCCCGCCAAAACAGGAAGCACCAGACCTCTTCTTACATCCTGATCTTCACTTCCGTAAAAATATCCTGCCTGCCAGAATAAGTTTTTCGCGTCTCCCTTTATCAAAAATTCATGGCTGTGGGTGTTATATTCCAGATCATTATCGAAACTGAATGTTTCCGGGACAAAGCCGTTCAGAGGCTGATATCCATACATATCGATATTGCGGAATCCTCCCTTATAAGCCAATTGGACAACGCCCAGATCATACTCAATATTTGCTCTGAAAGCTGTCTGATCTATTTCCAGAAAACCGGCGTTCGCGAGCTCAAATTCATCCGGAAGATCTGTTTTAAAGTTTGATGGAATCTGACCGGTTAAAGTCGAATCAGCGCCCGGCACACTCACACCATACTGTGGGACTGCTGTCTGGTCCGTTTTGTTATATTCTCCGGCCACATATATCGAAAGAGCGTCGATCGGTTTTAACAATAAACCAAGGCGCGCTCCCCATGTATTCGCGTCATCTACTTTACCCGCTTCGCCGGCGTCTATGTAGCCATCATGTTTCGAAAGCATTCCCGCAACCCTTAAAGCCGCCGCACTGCCCAGGGGCAGATTAAAAGCCGCGTTTAATTTTTGAGTGTTAAAATTTCCGTAAGAAAGTGACAGATCACCTTCCGTGCTATTTAAAACAGGTTTATTCGCGATTATATTTACCGCGCCAGCCGTGGCGTTTCTTCCATAAAGTGTTCCCTGCGGACCTTTAAGAACTTCAACACGCTCGATATCCATAAGTGTGGCGTTTAAGGCAACCGGGCGGTTAATATATTCACCGTCAACACCAATCAGAATGGCCTGGTCTGAAAGTTCGGCGGCGCCGTCATGACTACCGATTCCTCTTACGGTCACCTGGCTGAATACAGTATTCTGAACAATGTTCAATCCCGGAGCGATATTCTGAAGCTGGTTCAGGTCGGTGGCTCCTTCCCTGGTCATTTCACGTCCGCTTATCAGGTCCATCGAAATAGGAACTGACTGAGCGCTCTGAGCTCTGTTTTCCGCTGTAACCACAATATCTTTAAGAGAATTTGCGGAAGGATATAATACAAAATCAATCTTTTTTGTATCAGCATCAATCTTTTTATAAACTGTTTCATAACCAATAAATGAAACCTTAAGTGTAAATGGTCCGGGACCATCAGGTAATTTTAATGTATAGCTTCCATCCAGTGAAGTAGCGGTGCCTGTAGTTGTGCCTTCAATTATTATATTGGCGCTTGGCATTGGCTTCCCCTGTTCATCCGATACAACCCCGCTAACTGTTTGTGCTATAATAAAATTACTTAAAAGCAGAACAAATATTATCCCAAGGAATAACGGCGTTCCGCAAAAGTGAATCGATTTTTTAGACATGGTTTCCTCACAATTAAGTTAAATAACATTAAGTGAAAATACACCTTAATGTTACCCTTTTAAGAAAGTGTTATCAATATCAAAGGGAAGGTAAATGCATTCATAATCAATCATTTTGATTGATTGATAAAATCTTTGGGAGTTATTCCGGTCTGTTGTTTAAAAAATCTGATAAAATTACTTGGGGTTTGATCACATAATTTGTATGAAATTTCCGAGGTGGAAAGATTTGAATAACGCAATAAAAATTTGGCTTCTACAATTATCATCTCTTTCAGCAGGGCCTGAGCTGTTTTCTTTAACACCTGTCTTACACATTTGTTAAGATGATTTGGAGAAACATTCAACATGTCGGCATAATCATTTACAGATTGTTTTTCGTAAATATAGCGGCTAAGGAGATTTTTGTAGTTTTTTGTGATTTCAGATGCCGAATTTTTCTTTTCTCCCTTTTCCTCTCTGATATATCTTTTGGCTTCTGTCATCAGAGCCATAATATACCAGCTTACAATATCAAGATCACTTCGGCAGAAATTTTTGTAAATGCTCTCAAGACGCAGAAAAATATTTAATATGGTTTGTTGCAGTTGATCAGGAATGGTAACAACAGGATTGCCGAAAAGATCAAGGAAAGGAAGGTTTTTTAGATATCTGAAGGATAATGTATGGAAAATTTCATGGCTGAAATGAATAAAATAACCCTCCGCGTCATCACTTATAAATTCATGTGAGGATATCTGCTGAGCGGGTAAAAAGAAAAATTGATTTTTACCGAACCGATATTTGTCTATTCCTTTGGTCCTGACTGAATGACCTTTGGTCAGAAAGATACAGTCACTGACGTTTTTCCTGTGAGGCGGCACAGGCAGGGTCATCTTTTTTATATATGACTCAATCCTGTTGATATGGAAAAGGTGGTGAAGTTCTCTTATGGGAGCAGATTCCAGATTCGGAATCAAAGATTGATATTCATCTTCTTTAAAATTGATTTGATCAATATGCGTAAAATCAAGGAGAGGTATTTTTAGTGTTTCCGGCATACTTTATTCCATTTGAATTGTTGTCGGCCAATCGACTCTTAAAATAATAAATTTGCTCCAAAAAAGTATTCCAAAAGTCATATTTTGATTATCATTGCTCATGTTTTAGAATATAGTTTCATTCTCTTTACCCCTATCAGAAAACATTCAGTATTTCATTTTGAACTTCCTGAATCTTTTTTGCATTAAAAAGATACGACATCTATTATAACACAGGGAAGAAAATGAAAACAATATTTATACTGATTTTATTTAGTCTCGGAAGCCTTTCGGCACAGTGGACTTCCACCAACGGCCCATCGGGCGGATCGATAAACTCAATAACCTCTCATAAAGGCAGTTATTTTATGGCAGCCGGATATTATGGCTATGGTTCGGTTCTCCGTTCAACAGATGATGGTCAATCGTGGGAATTGAAGATATCAGGTCTGCCTTATGACAATAGAATGAACGTTATAGCAGGTAATGACGAATATCTCTTCGCCGGAACTCACAACAAAGGAATATACAGGAGCTCCGATTCGGGAGAAAACTGGATTGATGTTACCGCCGGTATTAATGGCGTTTCTATTTCTATTCAGACAATACATTTCAAGAATGACACACTCTGGATAGGCACTTATTTCGACGGAGTTTATTACTCAACCGATAACGGGAACAACTGGACAGAACTCAATGAAGGTATAACCGGTTACAAATCGATAAGAACAATAACCTCAGCGGGAGATTATTTATTCGCCGGAACCGGGGAGGCATTTTACCGTCTGAATGATCAAATGGTCTGGGAGAAAAAGGAGGAAGGGATTGATCCTGATAACAGGTACTTTTTCTCTTCAGTATACGATGGAGAATATCTTTTCGCCGGGGGATTGAATGCCGTTTACCGCAGTTCCGATTTCGGGGAAAACTGGGAAGAGGCGACAAACGGATATACAGGCAACAGTCCCCGCAATATGGTAACATTAAACGGGAAGGTTTATGCCGGCACCGGAGACAGGGTTTCCTGGACCGATAATCATGGCGCCTTGTGGCATCAGATGAGCGCCGGGATGCCTCAATATATGACAGCAAATGCTGTTTATGCCGATGAGGACCATATATTTGCCGGATCAGCGTTCAGGGGAGCTTATAGCTGGAATGGCTCAGAATGGACTAATATGCATAATGGTATAGTCGCGGTTTCAGCAAAATCTCTCGAAAATCATAATGGAAATCTTTTTGCCGGAACTTTATTCGCCGATTTTGGAGAAATCTGGCAAAAACCAGCCGGCTCCGATTTGTGGCAGCTTTCCAATGAGGGGGCAACCGAAAGAGGCTATCACTCCATTTTAAGCTGGAACGGACATTTATTTGCCGGCTCGGATGGAGATGGCATTTACAAAAGCGATGATGACGGCGCCACATGGGAACAAGCGGGGGAATACCCGATAACCTTCAGTTATATTTCTGATGTTGAGGGAGGAGAAAATTATATTTTTGCATCTGTAGTCGGATTTAATATCGATCTCTGGCGCTCTTCCGATTTTGGCGACACCTGGGAAGAAACATCCCTTCCCGGCGCCGGTGATGTTCAGGACTCTTACTGGTTTCAGGATACACTCTATGCCAGCCGCACAACAGGAGTTTATTACAGCACCGATGAGGGAACATCCTGGAATGAAATGAATAACGGATTTTCAGCCAATCCTTTTATCACAAAATTGCAAAAACACAAGGGCATATTATATGCGGCCACCAAGTCATATGATCTGTATTATTATGATTTTACCCAAAATCAGTGGATGGAAGATTTTGGCTGGATTGATGATGAAATATTCTCTCTCTTAAGTAATGGTGAAACCCTTTTTGCCGCGAGCGAAAACAAAGGAGTATTTTCACTTAACGAATCTTCGGGCATGTGGGAAAATATTTCTGAAGGAATGCCATCATATCTGCCGGGCGAATACCCTGAGGTTTATGACCTGCTGCGAATCGATAACAAACTTTACGCGGCGCTTGAATCTTTCGGCGTTTGGGAATTTGATCTCGCTCCTGTTCCGGTTGAACTTACAAACTTCAGCGCCGATATTTCAGGAAATGAGGTTTTTCTTTCATGGGAAACGGTATCTGAGGTTAACAACATGGGATTCGCTATTGAAAGAATGGAAGAAAATTCTGACTGGAGAGAAATAGCTTTCATAAACGGAGCCGGTAATTCGACAGAAACTCTGCAATATTCTTTTACTGATAATATTTCTGCCGGCGGAAAAATTTCTTACAGACTAAAACAGATTGATTTTGACGGAACTTCGACCTGTTCCGAGGTTCTTTATCTTGAAATCCTGACTCCTGATGATTTCGCTCTTTTCCAGAACTACCCAAATCCCTTCAATCCCTCTACCAAAATCTCCTTTACTCTTCCATCTGCCGGAAATGTAAAACTGACTGTATATAATTTACTCGGGCAGGAAATGGCTGTTCTTGTTGACGGGAAAAAGGATGCGGGGTATCATACTATTAACTGGGACGCCGCCGGTTTCGCTGCCGGAGTATATATTTACCAGATCACCGCTGAATCATCAGATGGCGGCAATTTCGTCTCAACGAAAAAGATGACCCTTTTAAAATAAAAATTCAAACCATTGCCGGGAAGGGAAAAATTTCCCCTTCCCCGGCAATTCCAGAACTCCTGATCCCGGTTATAAAAAGCAATAACTTATATGGATTCATTCGCAAAATAAAATCGCGGAATACAAGTCTGGAAGAAAGTCCCGCCAGGGACAGCAGAAAATAGCCCCGCAATTTATTGTGGGGAAAACGGGCAACTTTCAATCATAAGAAGTCCCGCCAGGGACGACAGAGACAACTTTTCATCCTTTAAAATGTAGCATCAATTTTATTGTTTGCCTGATGAATGAGAACTAATGTTTATATTCAGAACTTGGGATATGATAATTTGCGATAAACTTCCGCAATTTCATTTTACAAGAGGTATGGAGTTCATAAACCATGGCTTTATTCAACAAATTTTTAGCGATTTAATTCCCTTATCTTAGGCGCCGAATATAATTCAGAGTGTGTTATATGGTGTACCTGACGGCACACCCGGACTTTTTCTTCTTTTTTCTGCCAATATTTTGCCCCTGACGGGGCAATCTTTACAGCAATTACTTTTTTTTGTCCCGTTAGGGACATCATATTGGTAAAAAGATAAGCGAAAAATCATGAGTGTGCCGTCAGGTACACCAGATTTATCCCCAGGAGTACAATAAACATTTTATAACAGTCTGCAAGGCAACATGTTATCCAAATATTTTTCGGGACGCGCGTCTGCAATACCGCGATTTATCTTACAACAGAGCTCCTGATATCACGTATATTGAAATGCAACTATTTTATCATTTTCTTCCATTAACTGGCAGAATAATAACAGTAAAAATTTTTCGCTATCCTCTCTCAATATCGTTTTTATCTTTTAAAGCGACCTCAAAAAAATAAGCGTTAAAAAAATCAAATGAACGGAGCGTTAAAAAAGGAAAGCTGTTTGAGGCACATGTCTTTTTATGTGCCGAGTTCTTTCATTTTAGCGGAGTGAATTGATTTTTAGCTTATTTTTTTGCAGTCTTGACTTTTTTTGCCTGCTCGCCGCAGGAGAGTTACTTTTTGTGTCAAGACAAAAAGTAAGGGCATATTTTATGAAATATATTTGATAAGAGTAATGACAATTCCTATTGGTTCTCGCATTACCAGCTGATTATTTCACGCAAAGGAAAATTATGAACGCAATTCTTTTTGACAGAATTTATAATACAAGTCGCATACGTAAATACGCAATGAAAAATCTATATTGTTTTATCACAATACTTTATGTTTCTGATGTCAGGAGCCCTGTACAAACAGATTTCAATAAGTGATTTTTTTACCAGGGGTAAGGAGTTCTTAATTCTCATTTCAGTCACACAAAAATCACCATCCCGGATTTTCTCATACTCCCATTTAAAAATCCTGTAATTCAAAATATCAGGGAGATGCCCCGGCCGCGGGATTTATAAAAACATCTTCATTCTTTCCTTTAATATTCGGGCAACCGCGCCGGGACGAATAAGAAGGCTTATCGAAAGAAAACATTCCTGTGTGCATATACATTTGCTCTCTTCTATATAATCCCTTATTTCATCCGCTTTCGGGGAATTCCAGATACCAGGAAGGGAATAATTATAATCCCTCAGGTTGCCGAAACTTTTATTCAGCATCTCACATGGATAAACTGATCCGTCAGGGTAAATCACCCCTCCGGCCGAACCGGCAGCGCACGCTCCCCCTTTTCCTTTTCCATTTATTATATCGATAATCGTTTTCCTGCGGACTATATTTTTGGCCGTGAGCAGCTTCGCGTCGGCATGCCCGGAATGAGAACCCATTTTTCCATCGGCAACCGAACGGCGGATAATCTCGTGGGCCTCAATATAACGGTTAACATCGGTGTTCGCGGCTTCACTGTCTCTCGGATCTCCCCTGGTAATATTGACCATCCATTCACCTCCGGGATTTATCTCCTCTATAATTTTCGCCATTTCTTCCAGTAAGTTCTGATTTTTGTTCGATATTGTTGTTATGATGCCAAGGTCAAAATAGTCAAAGTGTTTTTTAATTTTAACAAGTTCGCTGATAGTTTTCACCGCCGCGGTAAAACTGCCTTTGCGGTTTCTTATCTCATCGTGAATTTCTTCAGGTCCGTCAAGAGATATATCCACTCTGAAAGGAATACCGGGAAGCCGCTTTAATAATGATTCCGTATCTCTTGTTATCTTATCGGTATCAAACCCGGAAGTGGGTATCTGATAACGTGAAAGTTTTGTTTTCGCGGCAAAAAGTTCTCCAATATCAACAATATCATCCCTCATAAAAGCTTCCCCTCCCGTAAGACTGAGAAAACGAATAGCGCCGATTGATTCGGCCAGTTTCTCCAGTTCTTCAAAAGATAAAACACCTCCGGACAAATTATTCTTTTTCCATTCTTCATTAAACCAGCAATGGCCGCATTTCATCCGGCATTTATCGGTAACAAAGAGGATAAGGTATGCGGGCGTCCTCAGTGTCCTCGCTATCAGTTTGTTTATTTTTTTGTAGATAATTTCCTCCATTCAAAAAATTGGTCCCCGTTCATAGCTTTAATACCCGGAAAAGAAATCATATATTTCAACAATTCTAAGTGAGTCTCACTTCTCAATCCCCGGTCCTGTTTGTAAAATTTATGAAGAAATTTCTGCTTGCCGGAGTTTTCATCCTTATTAAAATCACAGAACTCATAAGAATGAAACAAATAAACAATTACTCCCTTTTTTCTGAGAGTATTCCTGTATAATATCCGGAAAAATAATTTCATAAAATTAAGTCCGAATAAATAAAGTGAGCCGGAGTTAAATGGAATTGCCAGACTGTACAAGGGGACCGTGAGCAGGGGCAGTTCCCCTTCGCTGAATGGATTTCCTCTCGCCGGGTGATAAGGAACCGATGGCGCTTTCAGCCATCCTTTCTCCCAGCCTCTTGAGCTGAATTCAATTCTTCCGGGGCATACGGAATAGTCACTCAGATAACCATTTTTAATCAGCGCTTCCTGCGTGGCAGCCGAGGTTGTCATACTCGGCCCGCGGAAATGAACCGGTTTTATACCGAGATGCCGGTAAGTTTTTTCTGTGGCTTTTTTGATATTGTTATCCGCCTGCTCAAATGTAAAATGCCTGTAATTTTCATCAGGTGAATGATCAAACCCATGACACCCGATAGTGTGATATCCGGCCACAGATTTTAATTCATCGGCGAATCGCGCCGCGGCTTCGGCGGTGGTAAAAAAAGTAGACGGAATATTTAATTCCTTCAATTCCTTACCCAGTTTTTTTATGACCTCTCCCTGCTGTGCGAGATCATGATCGAAGGCGGTTTCTATATCCATGGTAACAAGCAGGGGAATTATATTTTTTTCGTTATTTGAAATTTTCCCTCCGTGAATTACTAAATCTCCCTGTTAAACCCTTATAAATCATTTCAATCAGAAAAAAGGGAGTTACTATAAAATTACGGTAAAACATCCTTCCCGGTTCAATCATAAAGCGGAAGAGCCATTCAAGCCTAAGCTTTCTAATCCAAAAAGGAGCGCGTGGTTTTGTCCCTGAAATAAAGTCCACCAGCCCCCCGGTATTCCATATGAGTGGCACATTCAAAGCATTCCGGTTTCTTCTAACAAAATCCTCCTGGGGTAAAAATCCCCTGCTGTTAATCAGAATATCAGCTCTGGCAGCATTAATTTCACTGGTTATCTCCTCTTCTTCCATCAGCGAAAAATAGCCGTTTCTGTACCCGGCAATTTTAACACCCGGCCACCTTTTTTCAATATATTTCGCGGCTCCTTTTGCGGCGGCGTCATTACCTCCGAGTATATACACCGAACGATCTCCCCTCTCAACCAATCTCATAACAAGGGGGAAAAGATCGGTGCCGTTAAGATCGGGAAGCCATCCGAAGCCATTCAGCCATGCCCCGATTTTCATACCGATACCATCAAAAATTATATGATTATACTCTGTAATATATCTTTTCAGTTCACCATTTTTTTTCAGCAGATGATAATTATATACATTTATATGAGTGATAACAGATGGAGCCTCTCCCTCTATACGGGCAAGTCCCGCTAACCATTCAGCGGTTTCATGAAAACTGCCGGTGATAAATATGTAATCAGCAAACTGAAATTTTTTAATACTCATCAATTAATTTTAATTCCCTGTAAAATCTTAGCATTAAACTGAGTCTTTTTTTCCCTGCCGAAATCGAAATCCAAATCGTCATCGAAATCGTTTTTTGTCGTTTGACAAAATGGCCGCCTGATCAAAGTTATTCCGTTTTCATTCCATCTCCGAACGCATGGGCCATTTGAATCTGACAAGGTATCCCGCCATATATAATAAAAACAAAAAGCTGTCGACAACCTCAATTTTCCATTTTTTGCCAGGCTCCTGTAAAAATCGGTAAAACCACTCCATACTAATTTTCTGCACCCATAAAGGAGCTCTTTTTACATACCCCGAAACAACATCAAAACTTCCCCCGACGCCCATTCGGAAAGGTATGTTCCTTAATATCTCCCTGTTTTCATAAAGAAAATTCTCCTTTTCGGGTGACTTAATACCGACAAATAACATATCCGCTTTACTTTTCGCGATTTCCACAGCTATTCCCGAAGATTCTTTCTTATCAAAATATCCGTTTCTGTATCCGGCGATTACTTCAGAACCATGTCTCCCGGCAAAAACTCCCGCTGTTTTTTGGATAACTTCCTCTCTCGCCCCAAATAAATATACCCTGAGACCATTTTCCGCGGCATAGGCGATAAGTTTTTCAAAAAGCTCAACGCCGGTCACTCTCTCCGGTATTTTGTTCTTTAACAATTTAGAAAGCCAGATAAGCCACTGCCCTTCACAGTTAATAAGATCGCTGCGTGTTACATTTTCATATACATTTTTATTCCATTGCATAATGGCAAGCTTGCCCGCGTCAACATCGGAATAGGTGACAGGAATTTTGTTTTTAACATTTTCCCCTATTATCTCAACATATTCCTCAGCCCGGAAAGTATCAACAGGGCAATTAAGAATCTTTATCCTCTTTCTTTGAATTTCAGGTAAAGTTTCCCCCACTCATTTCCTCACATTTTTCATAATTTTAATAAGCAGTGACTCCGGCAGAAATGATGATATAAGCGCGAATATCTTATTTTTAGTTCCCTCAATAACAACCCTTTTATTGCTCATCAATGCCCTGAATGCTTTCTCGGCAACAATGGCCGGATCAGCTTTAGTGGTAAGGCCGGAATGATTTTTTTCGCTGATTCCGGCATTTTTGTCAAAGTTTGTATTTGTCGGACCTGGGCAAAAATCTGTTATCGTTATATTTGTATCCGCCAGTTCGGCTCTTAGGGATTTGGAAAACGAAAGAAGCCATGCTTTTGCCGCTGTGTATAAGGCCATCTTCGGTCCGGGCCGAAACGCCGCGGTCGAGGCGATATTAAGTATTTTACCCGAATTTCTTTTTAGCATTCCCGGAAGAATGTATCTTGTCAGCAGTGAAAGATTAAGAATATTTACATTTATCAATCCAGTTATCTTTTCCGGCTTTTCTTCATAATAATTGCCAAATGAACCAATACCGGCATTGTTTATTAATATATCGACTTCAATATTTCCCTCTCCGAGAGTGTTAAATATTCTTTCTGCTCCCTCCGGAATACCTAAATCAGCCCGGATAGTTTTGATAATACTTTCAGAATATAACTGTTTCAGCTCCTCAAGTTTTTCGCTGTTTCTTCCTGTTATGATAAGGTTATAATTTTTTGAACAGAAAACTTTTACCAGTTCCAGCCCTATTCCGCTTGTCGCCCCTGTAATTAATACATTTCCCATTTTTAACAACTATAATATTTTTATTTAAGAAAATATTTATTATTTTAAAAATAAAAAAAGAACGGAAGAAATAAAGAAAAAAAGAGGCAAAAAATTATACCCGTTATAACGACTGTTTTTTTTACCGGTTTTATTCTCACTCTTTACCTTACACCCGGGGCAATAATATTCCTCAGGAAACTGAATATAGTTGACAGCTCTGATGAGCGAAGAGTTAATCAGAAAACAATTCCCCGCATGGGGGGAATAGTAATTGTTTTATCCCTGTTATTATTGCAGATTATTATAAATCCTTTTTTCAGTCCTTCCCCACCGGTTTATACTGGTTTTTTTGTTATTATCCTTTGCGGAATTCTAGATGACACCATACATCTGAAATGGCACATAAAAATTGTATTCCACGGAATATCGGCGTTATTGCTAACCCTTTATTTTGAAACCTCTTTCTCGTCAATATTTTTTGCGGGATTTCTTCTTCCTCCCCCCTTCGACTTTGTTTTAACTTTTTTCTTAATCCTTATTCTAATAAACGCGTTGAACTTTCTCGACGGTCTGGATGGCCTGTTGACCGGGTATTCAACTGTTTTATTTATTGTTTCGGCAGCGCTTTGTTATTCACTGCATTTAGAAGGACTGTCGCTGCTTGCGGTAGCTATGACAGGAATACTGGCGGCCTTCACAATCTTTAATTCATTTCCGGCTAAACTTTTTCTTGGGGATACCGGTTCTCTTTCCCTCGGCTATCTGCTCATCTTCCTTATCTTCAGTCTCGCTGGTAAAACAGGTGGCGATAATACCGAACTTGTAATTCCAATGCTGTTTTTTACTCTTCCTCTCGCAGATATGTTCAGGGTTATCATCGGCAGAATAATCAGAAGAAGAAAACCGTGGCTGCCCGATAAAACACATCTGCATCATTTGTTGCTCGACAAGTTTGAAAATCATAAATACGCAAAAGTAATTCTCTTGTTCTACAGCCTCTTTTTTATAGCCGCTTCGGTTGATTTTATTATCAACAGAATATGGTTAAGAACCCTGGTATTAACTTTCGCCCTATTAATACCCCTGGTAAGCGGCAACATTTTTCCTGAAATAATTTCAAATTCGCTGAATTTCAGAAAAAAGATTCATTTACCCGGCTGGATACTTTCAGCGCCCTTGCGAAAAAGCATCGTGATTTTTCTATCCTTATTGCTGATTCTGGCGCTGGCTTTGTTTTTCCCTTATGAAAATGGTTCTTCCGACACAAATCTTTATTTATTGTTGATGATACCACCGGCAATTTTTATTCTTTTTGAATACGTGTGTAAATATTTATCCAAATCTGTGGCTGTAATTTTTAATATTTTCCTTTCCCTTTTTGCCGTCATCGGCAGCCAGACTGATCTGCCCTGTACTCTCTTATATTTTCTGCTTCTGCCCCTAATTGTATTCCTTTTGTTATTTCCTTTTATTCTTCGTTATTCCGAATATAAAAATAAAATATTAATCTCGGGATTCGATCTGCTTTTGATTTTTGCTCTTTTGGTTTTTTATTTAATTACATTGATACTCGAAACTGATGAACTGTTTTTACTTTCTTTAATAACTTTATATTCATCAATTTATTATTTCTGGACAAAAACAACACTGGCAATAAATCGTCCGACCGGCAAACTTTTTTATTACCTTTCCTATATTTATCCCATCCTGACCGGGCTCGTTATTCTTTCCAGAGAGATATCCTGAAATTATCCTCCGGAATTTTTGTGCCGCTGTAAAATATCTGGTCACCGTCAGACATATCGGTAAAATAATCAAACTGATTGCCCTCAATTTTACAATCCCTGAGTCTGATATTAAATGAATCAAATCCGCTGATCATAGATTTTTGATCCCATTCGCTTGATGAGGGTTCGCAAATATTGTCTGTTATTTCACAATTTTCAATAAGAATATCCCGGCAGTTTGAAAGTGAAAAACCATCAAAGTTGAGATTGTTCCCCGAAAAGCGACAATCAGAAAATCTGCATTTTGTTGCGGGCCATAAAAAAACAAAAGATTCACTGCATTTAGTTATGACCGATTTGCTTACATTTAATGCTGTAACACCATTGCCATAAATCCCGTAAATACCGCTGCCATATAAAGTGCAGTTAATAATGTTTACACTATCGCAATCAACAAGGCCGATAACGTAGCCTTCACAGGGATATCCCGGTTGAGGATCATGCCCCATTCTCAAATTTTCCAGAGTAATATTTCGGCATTCTTTAAAGTTTATCACGCTTGCCGCTTCATACGGAGTTAAAATGGTTATATCCTCCCCCTCTTTACCAATAATTTTCAGATCACGCAAATTGGAGACAAAAAGCATTTTATCGCCGTAAACATCATTAATTTTGTAATATTCTCCATTCGGCTCAGAATCTTTGATACCTTCCATGGAGAAAGATCTCTCAATGATAAGGGTAGCGCCCGGGCGCAGATTATCCAGAAAGTCATTCACTGTTCTGATAATTACTTCATTGTTTTTCGCATTCAGAAGGGAGACAAGGGTGAAAAAAATAAAATACAGATATTTCATTTTTACCTCCGGCCTGGTTTTTATGTAATAATACTTTCATATTTATCAAAAATCAAGATTTTTTTTGAAGACGGGTAAAAATACATCTCTGCTGTTAACAATTCTAAACTGTTTTCGATGATAATAGACAGGCCGAACTTTATCGGAACTGAAAATTTTTTTTCAGAAGATGGAATCATCGATTCCTTCGCTAACAGTATGAATCTAAAAAAAAATATATATAAATTCCTCAGGATTCCTGAGAAAAGAGTTGGTAACTATAACCAGATTTTAACGCTTAGCAAACTTCTTTTGCTTTACGCGATGATATTTGCCGCTTCTCTCTTTCTGTTAATATTTTTCATCCTGGCTCTTTTTTATAGAAGCCCCCAATTTTCCATTGCTGTCGGAATAGCGCTGTTCATTTCCGTTTCAACTTTTATTTATCTTCGTCAGACAATGAATTATAATATCGCCTCATGGATATTTGTAATTGCTCTGAGTATACATCTCCAGTATTTATTATATAGCGGCGGTTTGATGGGGAACGGATATTTGTGGACGCTGCTCTATCCCCTCGGCACACTATTCTTTTTCGGTATACGAAAAGGAATCGCTATTTCGTTGGTATTTTTTATACTTACAGTCATCTCGGTTTATACTATTTCTGATTATTCTGACGCGGCTTTTATTTTTAAAATCCGTTACTTTAGTATGTACCTCATTATAATGATATTCTCATTTTCTTATGAATACAGTAAAATTTTCCTTAACAAAAAGCTGCTCGAAACTAACTGGCATCTTCAGTTCCATATAAATGAGCTTGAAAAAAAAGATAAAGAACTTACCAAAGCTATTGATGAGGCAAAAACCGCCGAGAAATTAAAATCGGAATTTTTAGCGCAAATGTCCCATGAAATTCGCACACCGATAAATACAATATTAAATTATACATCATTGATTCAGGGTGAATTTGAAGAAAAAATTCCGGAGGAGATGGAAGGATGTTTTGAATCAATTAACAGCGCCTCGAAACGACTTATCAGAACAATTGATCTTATACTTAATCTTTCATCAGTTGAGTCTGGCGCGTTTTCTCTTAATATGGAACCAACAAAATTATCGACCGAAATAATAAGCCCGGTAGTTGATGAGTTTAAACCCCACGCGACCGAAAAAGGGCTTGAGATAAAATGGGAAAATAGTTTTACCGATGAGCCCCGTGTTAAAATTGACCGCTACACATTTACACAGGCATTCAGCAACCTGGTTCATAACGCGATAAAATATACAGAAAAAGGTAAAATTATTATAAGATATTTCGGTGGGGATAAAGCTCCGGTCCTTGAAATTTCAGATACCGGAATTGGTATGAGCGAAGAATTTATTCCGAAGTTATTTTCGAAATTCAGCCAGGAATCACACGGTTATTCCAGAAAACATGAGGGAAGCGGCCTGGGCCTCGCGCTGGTTAAAAAGTATTGCGAAATAAATAATGTCGATATTTCCGTAACCAGCAAAACCGGGGAAGGAACAACATTCAGGATAATTTTCCCTGGGATAGAACAGGTCGTGTGATTATTTTTTGTGAAAAGAGTTTTACTCTAAAAGTAAAACTTCCCGTCTAAGCAGAAATCCTCTCTTTATTTTATATATAGAAAGGTAATTCTTTTTGTTGGTCCTGAATTATAGCTTCTTCCTCAAATTCAAAACCCGGTAATCCGGTTAGGTGATTTTCTAATTTAATCATTCGCCGTCTTAAAGATAACATTACTTACGCTCGATATCATTAGTCATGTTATCGTGCAAATAGAATGTTATTTTATTATAATTCAATGAATTATGCGGAATATATACGATTTTTTATACCGGTTGATTTATCCTTATCCCGAATGACGTTTCGCGAGAGCATTATGCAGGATCAGGGAATTTCAGTTCCTTCTTTTCCAATTTAGATTTACCAGATTTTCATAAATTTTACTACAAGAAAATTTTTCCTTTTCTATGAGGAATCCAAAATATTCCCGCGAATTTTATATATGAACCGGTGTAAGTTCATAAACAGGGCCAAAGTTTTTTGCCGCGCCGAGGTCACCCTTTTGTAATGCCTTCCGCACATAATCTAACTTCCCCGCATCCTCAACCGATAAATATGGCGACCAGTCACCTGAATCATCAATAAGCTCAACATCAACTTCCACAACATATTTACCGTAGTAAACCATTTTTCTATATTTTCTTTTTTTCATTGCTTTCTCCTGATATTGTCATCTTCCCAAATTTTTTTATCCGGTCTGTACGCGGTGATTAAAACCGCCGGTTTTTGAGACGCTTTCAGTATCAGTAAGAGTCTCACTCCCGCAAATACCCCTCTTTCCGCAACGAAGCATAACTTTTATAGATACTCAGCTCAACCTCATAAGTTTTGAAAAAGCCTGTCGACACTACTTTCACTCCTTCCACTTCACGGGTTATTTTTACAGAAGCAATCAGCTTATCATCCAGTATCAGATCCTTATCAAGGCGCTGTTTCCCTTCCGGCACATTTTCGAATGCCCAGTAGACACCTTTTTTAGCGTTAGAATATGCGCTGTCGGCTTTTTCCTCGAAAGTCTGCCCGAAAATTATGAGAGGAATAAACATAAAAAATAATAATTTCATATACCCACCTGTCACGAAATAATTAAAATTACCGCAATAACTGTTAGTCCGATAAGAATAAATTTATTAAAAAATTCTGTGCTGACTTTTGAAAAGAGACGAGTCCCGATAAAGATGCCTATAAGTACAGCAGGCAGCGTCGTCAGGAAATCAATGTAAGTTTTGCCTGAACTTATCCCCCCGATAAGATGAGTAAGCACGATAAATGTCGAAGAGAAAATAAAAAAGCCTGTTATCATACTTTTTTGCCTGGTTTTGTCCCATCCTTTAAGATAAAAATATATCAACACCGGGGGCCCGTTGGTATTAAAAGCGCCGCCGAGCAATCCGGACAACAAGCCGTATATTATCCCGTATTCCTTTTTTACTCCTGTATGTTTTATAAAACGGAATATCGTGAATATTACAAATAACAACACAATAATTCCCAATATTATCTTCAGCGCGCCGGTTGGAGCTGAACTGAGAAAATAAGCCCCGGCCGGAATTCCCAAAACAGAGCCGGCTATAAGGTATTTTACCTCGGCAAATTCAAGATGCTGCCTCAATTCTATAACCAGCCATAAGTTTATTATCAGTCCGCATAATGCCACCAGGGGAACAGCTTCTTTAACCGGCATAATCATTGAAAGCAGGGGCATCGTTACAAGGGCAAAGCCAAAACCGGAAAAACCCTGGATAAAGGCGCCTGCCAGAACTACCAGGGAGATAAGTAAAATTTCTGTAGTCATCAATTCCAAATATTTTACGTGATGTTACTGTCAAAGATAAAAAAAATATCCGTTATAAGATGGGCCCAAATGAATTATCAATTAATAGTTATATTATATGTTTTACAAAAAATGGAATTTCACCTCATGAAGAGAACAATTGGAATCATACTGCTGTTTACATTTCTTTCAGCCCCCTTTTCATTAAACGCTCAGGAAAAATTTGCCGGATTCAGAGCTTCGCGGATATTGCAGAGTTATCCTAACAATCAGTTTCCCTCACCTCAATACTGGAGCAACGCCGGATATTCCATGTCGGGATTTTTTCCCGGAAGCCAGCCTGCCGGTATATGGATTGTATCCCTTTATATCGATAATGGAATTACGCAGTTGAATTTCCCCCCGGAAGGAAACTCATATCCTTACATAAATTTTATCGGGGAAGACCGCAATGAAGAATGGCTCGATTATTTCGACCAGAGCGGCCTGAAAGTATGGCTGCAGGTTGAACCGGGAGCCGCGGATATTGATACACTTATTTCAATTGTGCTCAACAGGTATAAACATCACTCATCTGTAACAGGATTCGGTGTTGATGTTGAATGGTATAACACTCATCAACATCCGGGCGGACAGCAGGTCGCCGACGCTGACGCGGAAAGATGGGAGCAGAATGTAAAAAATATCGACAGCACATATTCACTTTTCTTAAAACATTATACTTCAAACAGGATGCCCGATAATTACCGTGGCGAAATAATTTTTGTCGATGACAGCCAGGATTTCGGATTCGCTTCCAATCCCTTTCAATATATGATAAATGAATTTACACAATGGGGAAATAAATTCAGTCCCAATAAGGTCGCCTTCCAGTTTGGTTACCCTGCCGACAGAGACTGGTGGTCGCAGTTATCGAATCCCCCTGGGGATATTGGAAACGCGCTCTTTAATAATATAAACAACTGCGCCGCCGTTTTCTGGGTCGATTTTACAATTACTGAAATTTTCCCTCTTACTTCAGTAGAATCCCGGGAACCTGAACTAACAAATTACATCATTCTAAGAAACTACCCGAATCCTTTTAATCCCTCAACAACAATTGAATATGAAATCCCGGAGGATGGCGCCGTCACTATTACAATCGCTGACATTACCGGCAGGCAAAACGAAGTGCGTCATTCAGCTTTTAAAATGAAAGGCAAATACAAATTTGAGTGGAATGGATCAGGCAGAACTTCAGGAATATATATATGCGCTATCCGGGCCGGCAACCTTTCGAAAGCGATAAAATTGTTATTACTGAAGTAAAAGCGATATCTTAATTCTCATGTAACTTTTCTATCATCTGTCAGTCTAAATTAAAAAATAATAACTCTATGGATAAGTTATGAGAAAATTGATTTTTACTTTTATACTCTTTTTTGCGGCTTCAGGTTTTTTATTCGGCCAATTAGATATTGACTGGCTTGATGAGGATGATTCCGATTGCGGCCATAAAAGCCTGAATCTCGGTTTCAGAAATACAGGTATAAGTTTCGGGAATTCGGAATATCACAATGGTATCAGGCTAAATTTTGTCGATTGCGGCATTAAAGAAATCAACGGACTTAATTTTACACTCTGGCGGCCAAAAAACTCTCCCGGTTCCAGTATAAATGGAATGGCGCTCGGTTTATTTCCCCTTGCCGACCATTTAAATGGAATAACTGTGGGTATTGGCGGGGCTGTATCTGGCGAATCAATGAATGGATTTAATATAGGCGGACTCGCGCTGGTTTCCGGAGGAAATATTTTAGGAATTAATACCGGCGGGCTGGCCCTGGTTTCAGATGGTGATATTTCGGGAATTAATATAGGTGGTTTCGCCTGTGTTGCCGATGATAACATTACAGGATTAAATTTCGGCGGGCTGGCTCTTGTTTCACAGGGCGATCTGACAGGATTGAATATTTCGGGACTCGCGTCGGTTTCGCAGGGCTCCATTTCCGGCATTAATTTCGGCACACTCGCACTTGTGTCACAAGGTTCAATGAATGGTTTTAACTTTAGCGGACTCGCTTGTGTTTCACAGGAAAGTTTGTCATTTATCAATATAGGCGGGCTGGCCTGCGTTTCACAGGAAAACATTACCGGCCTTAATATCGGGGGACTGGCCCTTGTCGCCCAGGAAGATGTGCTGGGGATTAACATCGGCGGGCTGGCGGTTGTCGGTTTGGATGGGATTAAGGGAATCAATATAGGCGGCGTCGGCATTGTTTCAAAAGATGGAAACATAACAGGAATAAATCTTTCACTCGGCAAAGTTGAGTCTCCTTATAGTGTTAAAGGATTAAACTTCAATGGTTATAAAACAGAAACTGAATCTTTTACCGGCATTAACGCGACCGTATTATGGACAAGCGTAGATGTTATGAAAGGTGTTTCCATTTCAGCTTTTAACCAGGTGCATTCCACTCAGCATGGTTTATCAATCGGGATATTTAATGTCGCCGAAGTCCTTAACGGAGTGCAGATAGGACTTCTTAATATCGCGCGGAATAATCCCGTTCCATTTAAAATACTGCCTCTGCTTAATATGCATTTATAAAATTGATATGGAGGAGAATGATTCTCCTCCAAATTATTACCTATCTGGAATCAATTCTGCTTTAATACTTTAGGCTCTTACCACCACACCAACGCCAACATCTTGAGGATAATCCAGGGAGCAAAATTTGTCAAAAAGCCCGCCAATAACATGTTGCCGATAGACTGGCCACGATTTTAAATCCATAAGATGATGGAGTCAGAAAAAGAAAAGTTATCGGTTAGCCCAAGGATAGTCCTCCCCCGTCTTCAAAGAAAAACACTTTGAATCCACCCCCTTGCCAGGAGCATCCCTCTGGGGCCGAAGGGGGATATTTATCGACAAATCCAAGTAATCAGAATGTCCCCCTCCGGAGGGGGTGGCCCCGATGTGTTTTTCGTCGGGGACGGGGGAGGATTCACCTCGGGTAATCACAAAACTTTTACCTGGCATTAAACTTTCCACTTGTTGATAAATTTCTTACCAATTTGCGTAGAGTTTAACTTCTTATTGAATAAATCGCCTCCCGTTTTGCCAGGGAACTTTTCCCCTTTAGGGCGTTTTCCTCGAGCTCGCCTGGGGAAAATTTAGTTCCTTTGGATAAAAAAATCATTACCCTGAATTTTTTTCTTGTTTTTCAGTATACCGTTCGGTATATTCACGTATAACTTATGAACAATAAAATTAAAATAATGGAAACCGCGCTCGCTCTCTTTGCTGAACGTGGTTATGACGCGGTTGGAGTAATGGAAATTTGTGAAAAATCAGGCATCACAAAACCAACCCTTTATCACTATTTTAACAATAAAAAAGGGCTTCTGCTGACCATTGCCGATTATTATTTCAATACCCTCCCCGAGAGCCTGGTAAATGAAGCGTCATATAATGGAGATGTAAAGGTTACACTCAATAACGTAGTGTCAATATTTTTCAGATATTCCCAAAAACATCCATTGTTTTATAGGCTGCTGCTTTCCTCCTGGTTTGCCCCGGCTAAAAGCGAAGCATTCGAAGCCACTCTGCCATTATGGGAATCGCTGCATCGGATTATCGAAAATATATTTATTAACGCTTCAATGGATCATGGCAATATGAAAGGAAGACATAAGATTTACGCCGTCACTTTCCTTGGAATGATAAATACTTATATCGGAGTTTATATCAACAATTACATTACGCCCGATGATGAACTTATAAGAAAAATCACACATCAGTTTATGCATGGAATCTTTTCCTGAAAAATTTTTTAACCACACTATACCGAACGGTATACTGATAACAATTATGAGGACCTTATGACTAACAACTGGCCGGAAAAATCTTTCTTCTATCATATCTATCCGCTGGGATTTTGCGGCGCTCCCGCGAGCAACGATTTTCACTCATCTTCTGAAAACAGGTTATCCAAAATTTATGGATGGATAGAACATTTTAAGTACCTCGGAATAAACGCCCTCTATCTGGGGCCCCTTCTTGAGTCATCTTCACATGGTTATGACACCGCTGATTATTTCACTGTGGACAGAAGACTCGGGACAAATGAAGAGCTGAAAAATTTAATCGGCGAATTACATAAAAATGATATAAAGGTTATTCTTGACGGTGTGTTTAATCATGTCGGAAGAGAGTTCGGGCCTTTCATTGATCTGAAGAAAAAGAGGGAAAACTCGATTTATAAAGACTGGTTCTCCGGTTTTAATCCGGGAGGGAATACACCGTTTAATGATTCCTTCGGATATGATTCCTGGGAGGGGCATTATGAACTTGTAAAACTTAATCTGAAAAACGGGGAGGTTGTTAATCACCTTCTTGAGGCAGCCGGAATGTGGATCAGGGAATTTGATATCGACGGACTAAGGCTTGATGTCGCTTATTCACTCGATCATGATTTTCTGACCGCGCTGAAAGATTTTTGCCTATCCCTTAAACCTGGTTTCTGGATAATGGGTGAGCTGATTCATGGCGATTACAGTTTTTTTACCAGGAACAATATGCTCGATTCCTCCACAAATTATGAATGTTACAAAGGGCTTTATTCCAGCCATGCCGACGCCAATTATTTCGAGATTGCCTGGTCACTGAATCGTCTGTTCGGAAATGAAGGTATTTACAAAAATTTTTCTTTATATAATTTCGCCGATAATCACGACGTAAACAGAGTGGCAAGTTCATTATCAAATCCTTTACACCTTTATCCCCTTTATATACTGTTGTTCACCATGCCCGGTATACCATCAATATATTACGGAAGCGAGTGGGGAATAGAGGGAATGAAAAATAACGGCAGCGACTCAGCGCTCCGGCCCGATCTGAATCTGGATGAAATGATTAACCATCCGCCCCGGCCCGATCTTCCGGCATTTATTAAACAACTTGCCGAAATCCGATCAGGCTGCGAAGCCCTTCAACAGGGTAATTATTCACAGGTTTATGTCAGTCATAAACAATTTGTTTTCAGCAGGAAAACAAAAAATGAAGAGATTATTATAATCGTCAGCTCTTCAGAAACCAGCGAAGAGATAACCTTCCGGACTGATGGCGGTTCCAGTTATTATGATCTTTTGAATGATGATAGTTTTGAATCTGTTTCAAATTCTCTTACAGTTAATATTAATCCCTGCGGGGGAAAAATTATAAGAAAAGAGAGATGAAACATTTGGATGAATAGCAATGTTTGCCAGGCCGGAACCAAAAGGTATTGTCAGAAAATCCATTATAATCATGAACGACTCCGTAAGGAGTTAAATTCAATGAAAAATGGGAAGAAATTTTTGGCACACAACCTGGCATATATACAACTTACTTTATTCCGGCGGTTAAATATGGTGTACCTGACGGCACACCGAATTTCCGGCTTTTTTCTTTTTTACCAATATGATGTCCCTGACGGGACATAAAAAATGTTGTATAAGATTGCCCCGTCAGGGGCAAAATATTGGTAGAAAAAATAGAAGAAAACAACCAGGTGTGCCGTCAGGTACACCATAAAAAACACTCTGAAATATATTCGGAACATTTTGCGAGGCAGTGAACAAAACAAAAGGTGGAGGGAACCTTAGCCTTGATGTTTTAACCTTCCGGGCAACAAGATTATAATTGCGTGAAAACATCTGTCTTTTCGGGGGAGTGAAAAAAAAACAGACTTTTCTCAGGATTATTCCCAGTTCAAGGCCGATCAAACCCCTCCCATCCCCCTTAACATCTTAAGGGGAGGGGATTTCGATCTTTCATTCCTGAAGAGTTTTCGCAGAGATACAAAAAATTTCATTATTAATGAAATAATTTAGTATCATTGTCATTAAACAAAGTATAAAAAACAACCGGCGTTAATATGGATACAAAACTTGCGGTTCTGATTGACGGAGATAATATTCCATCGGCCTATATAAAAGAGATGATGGAGGAAATAGCTAAATATGGAATCCCGACCATAAAGAGGATTTATGGCGACTGGACCAAACCAAATCTTTCAAGGTGGAAAAATATACTGCTTGAAAACGCGATTACCCCCATTCAGCAATATAGTTATACTACCGGTAAAAACGCGACCGACTCCGCGATGATCATCGACGCGATGGATATTCTTTATTCAGGCAAAGTGGATGGTTTCTGCCTGGTTTCGAGCGATAGTGATTTCACCCGCCTGGCCACCCGCCTTCGTGAAGCCGGGCTGAATGTCATTGGAATCGGGGAGAAAAAAACACCCGATCCCTTTATTGTAGCCTGCGACCGGTTTATATATCTCGAAATCCTCAAGAACAGGGAAGATGAAGCAGGCGCCGGAGCGGAACAGAAAAGCAAACCTGATAATATCGAAAAAATTACCCCGAAAGTTATTAGACTTATCGCCGCGACTGTTTCGGATGTAGCCGACGATGAGGGCTGGGCTTTCCTCGGCGACGTCGGCAACCTGCTGCAGAAAAAGCAGCCGAATTTCGACTCAAGAAACTATGGTTTTCAAAAACTTACCCCTTTGATAAAATCTATTAAACGATTCTCTATTGATGAAAGAGAAAGCCCTAATGGAAGAGTTAAACTGATTTATGTGAAAAATAAATAAGAAAATATGTAAAAATTATATTTGACTTTTTATTATGGTTGTATCAGTAAATGAATTTTTGTAACTTCATTCTGCACCGGCAATAAATGACTGTTTTTTAATTTATCGGGGAAAAAAACATGAAAAAAATATCTCTTTTCGCAGCCATTTTTATTTTTCTTACTATTCAGCTTTTTGCGCAGATTGATCTGGATGAACATATCCTGAACGGATCAACACTGCTCAACTTTGAAAATACCACCTATGTTTATGAGGTCGACTATTATGGTATAAAATATGATTTTATTGTTACGGTCAAATCACTTTCCGACGGAATAACCTTCGACTATGAAATGACCAATGCCGCGAAGACAAAGGGCACAATTATTATGACGAAAGAAGCGCTGGAAAATGCTGTTAATCAATACAACCATTTTCAGGGAGGAGAAAAAAAACTTACGGACGCTACAACGGTATGGGTCAGTAAAAAAGTATTTAATGATCTGGTTGAAAAAGGGGAAGCTGTTATTTCACCCGACGGAGGGAAAACCATGGTAACAATCGGCGGCGCCACTCCTCTTCATGATTTCACCATGCATAACGCGAAAAGTGATGAAAAAATGGATGATATTTCTCATATTTACGCCGAATCGGAAGATGGAAAAATTAAATACCGGATTCATATGAGTGAATATCACCCCCTGATTCTTAAAATGGACCTCGGCTGGACAATAACACTGAAAGAATTAAGATAATAATACTTTTTCTTGATCCTCCGGATTGAACCTGCCCGGAGGATCAATAACTGAAATTTTTCCAAACCTTACTATTCTGTCGATAAAGTTTATCCATGCATCAGCTAAGTAAAGGATATTAGAATGGATGAAAAAAGAAATAATATTCCGGATAACTTCAACGGTAAACAATCAGATAAATATAGCGAAATCTTTGACAAGAGCCGTCACGGCTTAGTAATATTTGATTTAACCGGACAGATAACAGACGCTAATCCTGCCTATTGCGATATGCTGGGATATTCTTTAAACGAGCTGAAAAAATTCAAAAACTTCTGCGAGATAACACCCGCTGAATGGCATGAATATGAGAAAAGGGAAATCTGGGAAAACAGACTGCTGAAAAATGGATATTCGGGCACATATCAAAAAGAGTATACTCATAAAACGGGATATATTTTTCCGGTTGAAATTCAGCTATACTCAGTAAATGGCGAAGAGGGAGGGATAAAATTTATATGGGGAACAGTCAGTCTTATTTCGGAGGGTATAGATCGTTTGAGAGAGCTGAAAGAAAGTGAGGCAAAATGGAGAAGTTATACTGATAATTCACCTTACGGGATTTTTATTGCCGACAGAAAGGGGAAATATCTGGAAGTTAATAATTCCGCATGCAGGATAACCGGTTACAGCATGGAAGAACTGCTGAGCATGACTATTCAGGATATACTTACCCCTGAAAGCGCGCCTTTGGGAATTGCCCATTTTAATGAGATGATGGAAAAAGGTGAAGCTGTCGGCGAGATCGGATTCAGACACAAAAGTGGTGAACCCAGAATCTGGAAAGTTTCAGCGGTAAAGCTGAATGAAGAAAGATTTCTCGGTTTTGTTGAAGATATTACAGACAGAAAATCGTACAGAGATTTAATAGAAAAAAATCTTAAATCTCTAAGACAGGCGGAAAAACTGGCAAACCTCGGGACCTTTGAACGCAACTGGATTACAGGCGAAAAGGTCTGGTCCGATGGATTCTATAAACTGCTGGGTATAGAAAACAAAAATGAACATTATTCCCATGATGACTTTATGGATTTTGTTCATCCCGATGACAGAGAAAGGGTTGCCAAACATATTAAAACTACGATCGCTGAAAAAAAACCAATGAATATTCGTTTTCGGATTATCTCAAATGATGGTTCGGAAAAACATATTCACGGGATTGCCATAACCGAATATGACGCCTCGGGAAAAGCCTCAGTCACAATCGGATCATTTCAGGATATTTCCTCTGTCGTTCGATCGGAAACAGCTCTTATTGAAAGTGAAGAAAAATATCGCATTCTGATAGAAAATCAATCGGACCTCGTTGTTAAGGTTGATACGGAAGGCCGGTTTCAGTTTGTCAGCCCTTCTTATTGCCGGACATTTGGCAAAACCGAAAAAGAACTGCTTGGAACAAAGTTTACTCCTCTTGTCCACGAGGATGATCTAAAGGCTACATTAAAGGCAATGGATGATCTTTATATGCCTCCCTTTCGCTGCTCGGTCGAACAGAGAGCAAAAACAATTGATGGATGGCGGTGGTTTTACTGGTCGGATACCGCCGTTTTGGATAAAGATAATAATGTAATATCTATTATCGGAGTGGGATACGATATAACCGAAAGAAAAAATACTGAAATTGCCCTCCAGGAAAGTCAGAAAAGATTTCATCTGGTAATTGAAAATATACCCGGGGGAGTATTTGTTCATAATCTTAACGGCCGGTTTATTATGGTTAATCAATCGGCAGCCAGAAATACCGGCTATAGCAGAAAAGAGCTCTTAAACATGACTGTGGCTGATATTGATACAGATAGTGTTGAAAGAAATGATAAGGCGCTTTGGGATATTTTGCGGGATGAAATATTTAAAAAAATCGAGTCATTCCATAAAAGAAAAGATGGAACTGTTTATCCCGCTGAAATTTTCCTGACAACAATTCAATTTGAGGCGGAACCGGCTATACTGGCAATAGCAAATGATATTAGTGAAAGAAGGGAAAATGAAAAGAAGCTGAATGAATATCGCAAACAGCTTGAAAAGAAGGTTAGAGAAAGAACGTCGGAACTTGAAATTACAAACACTGAATTAAAAGAAAAAAATCAGGAACTTGAATCATTTTCTTATTCGGTTTCTCATGATCTAAGGGCGCCCCTGAGGGCAATTGAAGGATTTTCTTCCATGCTTATGGATAAATGTGGCGATAAACTCAGCGGCGATGAATGCCGGCTGATGAATAATATCCTTAAAAATACAAGCAAGATGAGTATGCTGATAGACGGGCTTTTATCTCTCAGCCGTCTCGGAAGAAAAAAGTTATATTATACAAAGCTCAATATGAATAAAATTTTCGGCGAATCATATAATGAACTTATTCAGCAATCCGGCAGAAAGGATTATCATTTTAAATGCTCTGAATTACCTGATTGCTTCGGAGACTACAGTCTGATATTACAGGTAGTCACAAATCTGCTTTCCAATGCCATAAAATTCTCCGCCAATAAAAATAAACCTGAAATTGTGGTTGGTCATAAGAAAAAAGAGAAGGAAACGATATATTTTGTCAGAGATAACGGAGTTGGTTTTGATATAAATTATAAACATAAACTATTCGAGGTTTTTAACCGGCTGCATCATGAATCGGAATTTGAAGGCACCGGGGTGGGACTCGCTATTGTAAAAAGGATAATCCAGCGGCATAACGGAAGAGTATGGGCTGAAGCGGAACCTGATAAAGGAGCGACATTCTTTTTTTCACTGCCTGAAAACGCAGGGTGATTTTTTTTGCATTGCCCCATTATTTTCAAATATCATATTTTTGCGCGGACTTACTAACTGTCATATCACCAAACCATAAACTGATGCAAATATGAGTAAAAACAAATACCCGGTATTTATGAGACTTACCAGGCTTTCCTTTTTTATAATCCTGCTTTTTCTTTTCATTACAGGCTGCGGCGATGAAGGTCCGGTCGATTTATCATCAGAACCTCTTGCCGCTGAATTCGACAGCGTCTGGGTTAACTTTGACCGGAATTATATTTTCTTTGAATTTAAGGAAACAGATTGGGACCTGGTCTATTCACAGTACCGCCCGAAAGCTGAGTATATTTTCTCCTATGATGACCTGGTGTCAATCTGTGTTGAGATGCTTTTGCCACTTCAGGATGATCATGTGATTTTTGTAAGACCCGATGGTAATGTAATTACAACATCAAATAAATATTACAAAGTCAATTGGAAAGAGGAATCGATTGAGAATTTCAAACAAAACGGGACGTGGAACCAGGTGAGCTCAACAATGGGGTGGACAAAAATCGGGGATATCGGCTTTTGGGAAATTAAGTCGTGGTCCTCTTCAAATCTTGATATGGATCTGTTCGACCAGGTTCTCGACAGTCTTTCATCATGCGGCGCCATAATAATTGATGAGAGGATGAACGGCGGGGGCAATGCCAAAGTTGTTGAGGACGCCTGGAACAGGTTTACAGATAAAGTAATGAGAGTCGGGTTCGACTTATTAAGAGATGGTCCGGAGCATGAAAATTATTCGGTCACCCCGGTTTACAGCTCCCCCCGTGGAGCATGGCAGTATTTAGAACCGGTCGTTGTGCTGACAGGAAGGGCAAGCGCGAGCGCGGCTGAAATTTTCGCTTCCGGAATATCCTCTTTTGATAATGTGACAATTATCGGCGATACCACCCGAGGAGCCGGTGGCGCCCCCCTTGAATATAAAATTGGCGACGGCTCAAAATATTACATTCCCTCAAGAGCATGGCAGGATAAAGATGGCAGATATATCGAACGGGACGGAGTCGCCCCCGATATCTATGTGCCATTCGAATACTCCGACTTCAACGACGGCAACGACCCGGCGCTCAACTACGCTTTTGAATACCTGAACGGATTGATGGTGAAGTGATTTTTAGCTTTGGGAAATGAAAGCGCGGGATTTTCAGTAAACGATAGGCTTAAATGATGAGCCTTGTTTTTGATGGAGATTTGGAATTATAATATAACGGATAGAATAAACAGCGGTCTTTAACAGCAATGTTCCGAAAAACTCAGAACTGCTGACTTTTGACAAAATTTATGCGTGGACGTTTAGCTCTAACTTTTTGTTTTCTAAGTTCTTATATCAGACTGCATATCCTAATTATTAACAAACGATAATATAAATGCTCTATTTCAAAGAAGGCAAGGAGGCATCAGTGGTGCCGGACAGGACTCCTTTCCATACTTAAATTCCGCGACTTTTTTCGAATGATTTTCTCTATCAAAATTTCAGCTAACGCGATTTTATTGTTTCGTTAATTCCAAATAAAATCCTCTATCTGATAAGTCAATAGCTTCTCCTATCAAGTTATTTGGATTTTGCGGGTCATAAATAAAACGATAAGGGAACCCCCAAAACATATTTATTAAAGTCAGTCTAGATAAACTACTATTAAAACTTTGTTTCCAGGTTACGGACGAGCCTGTCTGGTCATGTTTATCACCATTAGAGTCGATATAATATAATGGCAAACCAAAATCGCCGGCTCCGTTTTGAAAATTTATATAGTTTGTTTGAGATAATTCTGTTCTTGTGCTATCTTTATAAAATTTTAATGTCCAGATACCCGTTAATTCAAAATCTATAATGTTTAATGTTACACTAAAATCATTGGCGGTGGTAAAATCACCATCATAATATTTTATTTTCCCACTCACAGTTCTTGGCAACGTTGATTCATCTGCTCTAAACTTCAAGTTTATTGAGTTATCTGATGCAATCGAATATTCAACCTCAACGTCACCGGGGAAATCTTCAATTGTTATAAATTCACTGTCTCCTTCTGATTCTATTTCATCTGATGAAGAGGGTACGTCTTCAAAATCATACGTTATTGTTTGAAATGACTCAGAACCTGAACCAAACCAACTACTAAACCAATTAGACGCGCTGCTAATGATAGTATTAATTCCATTCTTTAAAGTATTCCATTTTTGTTTCGCATTATTCCATTTCCGAACAGTTGAGGCAAGTAAAGAATTTGAGCTGTTTAAGTCTGCTGAAATTAGTTTTCTATCTCTGCTAATAACTAAAAAACTATAATATGATGCATTATTTAATTCAAAATTATCTGTATTACCTGACCCATCTTTCAACAAATTTTCAAAAGGCAAAAAACAATCGTTAATTAAATGTTCTTGCGCGGCGCTAATTATTGCGACAGCAGCATACACTCCCGCAACAAATCCACTTAAGGCGGCAATGGAACCATAAGGTCCAACCCTTGATAAATGAGGCAGATAATTTATAAATGTTAAAATTGAAATAGTTGTGTACACAACTTTATTTGCATTTAATTTGAAACAATCATAATCTGAATTTCCATTTAATGTTTTAACGGTTTGTGTTGATAAACTCAGGAAATCAGATGTGAAAACCGGGTTAGCATTATAAAACTTTGCCACTTCCATTTTCTCTTCGTTTGATAATGTGTTGAATTTTGTAATAAAATTTTCAAGCATCTGTTTTGCTGTTTCAAGTTGTTCATTTACTACCAACGAATTGGAGTTATTCGAAATTAAAACTTCCAAATCATTTGTAAATCCATTAAATGGATTTATAAGTTCTTCATTAATCACAGTTTCAACATTTTGCACTTCATTTCCCTGGATACTAAAAGACAACTCTCCTTTTCTATTTTCAATCACAATTTCCAATTTGGCAGAACCAGCGGCAAAGTTACCTGGAACCATAAATATTAATTCACTATTTCCGGTTTTAATTAAATCAATCTCTATATCATTGATAGAGCCTTTATACGCTTCCAAATTAAAAGTAATATCGTTTGAACTAATCTTCACAAGTTCTAATGGTTTGACGGTGTATTGTTCTGAAGTAATTTCAAATGTTTCTGAAACAGGCTCTAAAATGGTTTCATCTTCTTCTTTTGTACAACCCAATACAAATAGTAGTAGTGTTGCCAATACAATTATTTTATTCATTTCTTGTCCTTTTTCATGTATTCCGATTTATTTTTTACATGTTTCTTTATGACCAGATAACTCTTGAAATATCCTTGTCATAAAAGAAGTCTGTTTCCCAATATATAGGATAATCTGTCTTATATTAACTTTTATTTCCACACTTAAACTAAAACGGGACATAATATCGAACGAAAACTACCACCCAAAAACTTAACAAAACTCAATCCGCACCGGCGCCGGTCTTGAGCGGCTGGCTAAACTAAGCCGCAAAACGTCATGCAGGTTGTTCTACATTATTGTACTTTTTCAACCTTCACTATATTAAGATAATATATCTAAAATAAAAAATCAACAAAAAATTTCGTGGGTATATTATGAAATTACTAAGCTGGCATTGCCAGAACCAAAAAGAATTGTAAAGAAATCGTTATAATCTTAATCATAGACTGGCAAGCCAGAAAAATAATGAAAACCCCAAAATGAATCGTACTCGTTCTCGTAATCGTATTTCATAAGCTGGCAAGCCAGAAACAATGAGGAATGACGAATGACGAATTGGCTTTCTCAGGAATATTTTTTTGAATCAGATCTGCTTTGGAGAAGCAGCACTATTGTAGTAAAGAACAAAAAAAATACAGTAAGATCCCTGTAGGGGATCAACAGAGCTGAGCTAAGAAAAAACTACAATCTGAATTGTTGCCAAAAATTTTGCCATTTTGCGTAGAATTTGACTCCTTACGGAGTAATCGTAATCCTTCCTTAGAGTACGAGCACTGTTATTAAAATCACTATGCTCTATTCAATATTCTGCTATAAAAAGCAAGAATATTATTAAGTTGCTTAATGTAAAAAATGAATAAAGAGTTGACGTTATTAGTGCTTGCCGTTAGCTTTACACCCCGGAATACTGACCGACGCGCCTTTTACGATTGAGTTCAACGCGGAATTATGCTTCGATATTAAATCTTTATTACTACGAATCCGTCACTACGGGTTGTAAACAAAATTTCACAGTTTATTCTATTATTTTTTCAACAACCATTCAAATACATTTTTGTGAATTATCCCGGCTTTATTTTGGGTAAAAGAATCAGTAGTAAGCAAAAATTTAGGGTAGTTATCTTTTATGGTTTCCAATGGCGCAAATTCTCGTTTTTGGATTTCGGCATTGGATATTTCCCATGAGACCTGGTAATATTCAATTTCGCCTGAACGATTTTTAACAGTAAAATCAATTTCACCATCGCGAAGTTTGCCTGTCCAAATTTTATAACCTCTTCTTAAAAGCTCAAGATACACTACATTTTCAAGAATATGTCCTCTGTCCGCTGTTTTTTCTCTGGTTTCCAAATACTCGGCAAAAGAAAATGGCTGAATAGAAATTTCAATATATCTTCCGCTCAGTAAGGTCGCTAACTCGCTTGAAAGTAAATTCGCGTTAGAACCTGTGATATAAACATCAATATTTCCAGTCGCGTATAATCCATCGACCAATCTTTCAAATTCCGTAATATTTTGAATTTCATCAAGAAAAATATAGTTTATTTTGCCGCGAGTAATTTTGATTTTATTTCAAAGTAAAGCGTATCCCAAGACTTATTTAGAAAATTTTCAGGTAATTCAAAATTATAAAATTGTACCTGTTCAGGTAAAACGTCATTTTTAAGCAAACTATTCTTAAACATTTCCAACAGCGTGGATTTACCCGAACGACGTAAACCGGTTACCACTTTGATAATATCCTTATCCTTGTAGGACAAGAGTTTATCAAGATATTCTTTTCTTTCAATCAAATTTTTCATTGCATAAAGATAGCATGAATTATCGAAACTTGCATAAAATGCAAGTTTCGCTATTTCATTGTCAATATTGTATTCGGTTTATTGTTAATAGATGCATAGCGGTGTTTCGCGCATTACCAAATAGTTTTTATAGAACTACTCTTTCTTAAATTTTTATCCGCGGTTACAAGAGGGCTGTTCATAATTATTGAAGTAGAGCTTATTAAACGATCCGCGGGGTCCTGATTTACTTCCCCGGGTAATTTAACGAATAATTCAGCTATTTCAGGAGTAATACCTTGTAAGTTGCACTTATTTGACGCTTTTACTAAATTTATAAATTCTATGTATGAGACAGGAATATTAATTCTTTTTTTGTGAATTAACATCGCTATCTCCCATAAGGATATTTCACACAAAATAATCCCATCGGTACTATTTGCCTTATCTATGGCTTCTTTTGCTTTTGAACTTAATAATTCCGGTTTTAAGGCATCCCATATAATAATATGAGTATCAACGGTAATCACTATGAGAGGGCCTCCCATGTAGTGTTAATTGGAGAAATAACATCGCCAATTTTTGATTTTTTTCCAATCTCGATCAGTTTTTTTCGCGCGTTCTCCTTAGTAAAGTCCGGCGGAACTAACCTGGCAACTATTTTTCCTCTTGAAGTAATGTTAATATCTGTTCCATTTTCCACTTCTTTTAAAACCTTCATTAAATTTGCGCGAAACTCGCTAACTCCAATTGTAGTCATTTTATCACCTCACTATTTGTACAGTTAAAATGTACAAATATAAAGCCTCAATAACAAGCATTCTTGATATAATTTTTGATTAAATATAGCGGATTTGTTGATAATCTGCGCTTCCGCGCCCGGTGTGGAAAAGAAATTACAGTGGATGTTAATCCGCGACTCAACAGAGAAGCGATTACCGATAGAGCCTAACGGTATGCAGCAAGCCGGTACCCGGCGCCAGACTGCCGCATAAATGGAGACAGCCAAACAGTAATGTTATAAACTTTACAAAACTAAAGAACTACGCAAAACCACTTAGGGAAATGGTGTCCGGCAGGATTGCCGGCTTTATCATAATTTGTGTTAATTATATATCTTCAATTTTCCACACACCAAGAGATTTATCGCTAAATATGCCATCTTTTTCTGTGCAATTCTCATTTATAATTATTTTTGGTTCCGGAAAATTAAAGGGTGGTTTGATAAAGTTTAAGGGCCGCCAGCCGCCGGTTACAATATCTTTATTGTTTTCTTCCCTGGTAAAAGTTGTGGTCATCAGATACCGGGAATTACTTTTTTTAATATTTTTCAGGGCACTCCGGATATCTGCGATTGAGAAATGCACCAGACAATCACGACAAAAAACCAGGTCCATTTTCTCCTGAATATCTTCAAGCAAATTAAACTCAACGAAACTTATATTATCAGCTTTAAATTTCTCTATATTTCGAAGAATAATATCCTTGACTATATCACCTCCCAAATAAATATTATCAGAGAGATCAATTTCCCTGAACCAGTTAAAATCGCCACAAGGGATATCAAAAATCGTTTTAATATTCAATTCCCTTAAAACCTTCGGTATTTCTTCAATAACGGTTTTTGTTTGTGATAACGCTGATCCATATCCGGAAACAGATTCTTCTTCATGCCAGACATTTCTTTGGTCAATTTCTGCAAATATTTCTTTTGCGGCTTTATTAAAAAATCTGCTTCCATCTGAATAATCATACAGTTTTGAACGATCCACAGTTACCTCATATTTTATGGTATTCCACATGCTCCACTGGCCGCCATGTCGAAGATTGATTGATGATGAATTTGCCTGAACCGCTTAACTTGCTTTCGGTTGTAGTGAGATGCGATCAGGTGTAAACATTTACAAATACTAATGTAGATTAATCAATAGCCTAAATATTTAATATGATCACAAATATTAAGCCTTTTACACATTCCTTCATTTTTAATTGAATCAAATATTTCAGACAAAGAAAGTATAGTAATTTCATTACGGACTCTTTGATTATTGATTTGAAGCGGTGTTTTGTTTCTCTTTAAATAATACAAATAAACTCCATCGATATCTTTAAAACTATCAATGCAGGCCCATGTCTTTTTTGACGCATCATATAAATCCCTCAATAACAGCAAGTTTTCAACTTGCTCTTTACTATTACCGCTTTCAAGCTTTGCTTCAATGAAATGAAGTTTAGAATTTTCGATTATTAAGATATCTTGCTTCATTTTGAAAAAAGCTCTGAATTTCTTACCTATAAGATCGTCTTGTTTGAGATTTTTCCAATTACCCGGTGATTGAATGTAGCTGTTTTTTGAATAAAAATTACTACGTTCCGATAGCTTCTTAAAATCAATCTGTAAAAACGCGCATAGTTCCTTAAGGTATTTCGATCTTGATTTATTTAATTCGGTTCTTTCATTGATCTTGGGTTTTCCGAAACTCATCCAATAATCCTGTATTATTGAAGTTTCGACATATACCTCGAAATCTTTACTTTCAACAGAATGAATGTTTGGAATGATTTCTGTCGCGAGTTTTGGATTATCTTGCAGTAAACACATAATCAACGAACAGAAAAATCTTTCTTCTCGATTAAAAAAATATCTTTTCATTTTATGTTTTGCGCTGGCTTAATATTCATTATTCAGCTAAGTAAATAATAAAGTGTTAAAAAGCAAGCTTTTACCAAGTGAAGAAAATGCTTTATAATCCAGATACAGCTTCGCTACGCAAATCCGCCGATGTGGAGGGCAAGAGAAAGTGGGCTGAAAAGCTTTTCTTATACAAAAAATGCATTTGTTTTACTATGGAAAAATGGGGTAATACGGCAGTCACTCATATTCCCACTGTCCTGCTCAGCTGTGCAACACCTAGAAAGAATCAGAGAAAAAGTATGATATTCGGGATGTAAGGTAATTATAGGAGTGGTTCATTTCTGCGCGGGAAAAAACAATATCGAATTTAACGCCGACTTTCCATCCTGTAGATCATGTTCTTTTTGGCAACCTCGCGTGAGGTTTTTGCCGAACTCTGTAAGACAAGTTGGACAAGGGGAACTTTGGGTCGGTGAGAATTGCACAGAGGAAACGAAACAACGGCTCATTTTAACGGGCAAAGAATAACAGTCACTGTCGCCCCGATCGCCATGATCTCACCGGATTACGAATAATGGGGGAAAAGAAAATAGATGCCGATACCGCATTTTTATCCTGTTCATCTATACAATCCTGTAAATCCTGTTCTTTTTTGCGGGCTTTGCGCGAGAATCAATTAACAATTACGAATTAGGAATGAGGAATTAGGAATTAGGAATGAAAAGAGGCCGGGTTTATGGTTGTATTGGGGTGGTTCTTTTTTCGCTCAGCGAGTAAAAAACGATACCGATTCCTTATCCTGTTTATCTGTACAATCCTGTAAATCCTGTTCTTTTTTGCGGGCTTTGCGCGAGAATCAATTAACAATTAGGAATGAAAAGAGGCCGGGTTTATGGTTATATTGGTGTTGCTCATTTATTACTGAGGAAGTAAAAACCAATTCCGACCCCGATAGCGATACCGATCTTTTATCCTGTTTATCAATACAATCCTGTTAATCTTGTTCGTCTTTGCGGGCTTTGCGCGAGAATCAATTAACAATTACGAATTAGGAATGAGGAATTAGGAATCCTAAAGATAGCAGGATTTTTAGTTGTATTGGTGCGGACCATTTTTCCTGAGAGAATAAAAAACCGATTGCGAACCTTACAGCGATTTTAATCAGGCAATCCTTAAATCCTTTAATCATGGTTTAGACAATGGCGGGGGAAACGATTAACAATTGAGAATTAGGAATGAGGAATTAGGAATGAAAAGAGGCCAGGTTTATGGTCGTATGGAGGTGGTCCTTTTTTCGCTCAGCGAGTAAAAAACGATACCGATTCCTTATCCTGTTTATCTATACAATCCTGTAAATCCTGTTCTTCTTGGCGGGCTTTGCGTGGAATTTACCCCAGGGAAACAAAAAAAAGATTGCGAAATCAACAACGCTTTTAATCATGTAATCTTTTAATCCTTTAATCATGGTTCAGTCATTGGCGGGATAGGGATTGTAAACAGAGTAATATTTCCCCGGCCCGCTCTTTGGGCTAAAGCCTTTTGGGGGTGGTAGGCGTTGCGCAGAGTCCCCGGCCTGAAGGCGCGGGGTTATTTAAAACTCAATTTTATATAAGTTTGATATCTTTAAACATCATAATCATAGACTGGCAAGCCAGAAACAATGAGGAATTACGAATTACGAATTAGGAATTGACTTTCCCCGGGTATTACCAATTAATTATCATTCCGGTTTTTTGCGTCTTTTGCGAAAAGACCATCCAGAGGCAGGCAGGCCGGAATCTAATTCCAAATTTTACTGGCAATCAGATAAAAACTTTTCCATTTTGCGTAGAATTTGACTCCTCACGGAGTAATCATAATCGTAATCCCACCCCCGGGAAAAATGAACAACACAAAAACCACCTCCCAAGCCGGCATGACCGGCGCCGCATTTTCCTGGGACACGCGGGACAAATTCACCTTACCCGGTGGCTGAGCGGAGTCGAAGCCGCCACACGATCCGGCCATCGTGCTCATACTCTTACTCTGATTTTTTACCCTTCTCAGCCACTTCCCTTATTGCCGGCAAAAACTGATCTATCTGTTCCCGCGGGGCGCCATTTTGTTTTAACATTTCAACAAACTTTTCCTCACCGAGGGAAATATAAAGTTCAATTAGCTGCCGCATCATTTCTTCCCGGCTGGGCGCTTCATTATCCTGTAAAAGTTCTTCGGGAGGAATTCCTTTTTCCCTGTGTATGGCTTCAAACTCTTCCCCGGGTATAAGTTCCGCCATTTTTTTTATATCATTTAAAGCCTGCTTCGCTGCCGGGGAACCGATTTTGTGGAATATTTTAAATGCTTCGATAAAATAATTTAACGCCTCGGGATATTTCTCCAGGGTTTTTGATAATAATCCTAATTGCCCGAAAGTGAGAGCCATTCCATTAATATCACCGATTCGTATTGCGATTTCCAGCGATTCAAGGTATTTTTCGAGCGCCTGGTCATAATCTCCTTTGAGCAGATAAATATTTCCGACCTGGTGAAGGGATTTCGCTTCATCGGCCACATTTCCGATTCGTTTGGCAATTTCCAGCGATTCGAGGTATTTTTTTAGCGCTTGGTCATAATCTCCTTTATACTGATAAATTATTCCGACCTGGTGAAGGGATTTCGCTTCCCCGGACACATCTCCGATTCGTTTTTTTATTTCCAGCGATTGCAGGTATTTTTTTAGCGCCTGGTCATAATCTCCTTTGAGCAGATAAATATTTCCGACCTGGTGAAGGGATTTTGCTTCCTGAGCGACATCACCGATTCGTTTTTTAATTTCCAGCGATTGCAGGTATTTTTCGAGCGCCTGGTCATAATCTCCTTTATACTGATAAATCATTCCGACCTGGTGAAGGGATATCGCTTCCCCGGACACATCTCCGATTCGTTTTTTTATTTCCAGCGATTGCAGGTATTTTTCCAGCGCCTGGTCATAATCCCCTTTATTTTCATAAATCATTCCGACCTGGTGAAGGGATCCCGCTTCACCGGCCACATCACCGATTCGTTTGGCAATTTCCAGCGATTCGAGGTATTTTTCGAGCGCCTGGTCATAATCTCCTTTGAGCAGATAAATATTTCCGACCTGGTGAAGGGATTTCGCTTCACCGGCCACATCACCGATTCGTTTGGCAATTTCCAGCGATTGCAGGTATTTTTCCAACGCCTGGTCATAATCTCCTTTATTTTCATAAATCCTTCCGACCTGGTGAAGGGATTTCGCTTCACCGGCCACATCTCCGATTCGTTTTTTAATTTCCAGCGATTCGAGGTATTTTTTTAGGGCGTCTTCATATCTTCCGAGAGACTGCAATAAAATACCGCAAGAATGAAGAAGGTATGCCCGGTTTTGATCTGTAAGGGAATAATCAAAAAATTCCTCAACCATTTTTAACGCTTCAAATGTATATCCATGTGTAAGAAGATAATCCTGCACGGAATCCATTATCTCAAAAGCTTCGTTGTATAAACCGGCTTGTTTGTAATGGTATTCAGCTTCGATAAAATCTTCAAGATAGCCTTGATTATTCTCCCCTTTTATATTCTTAAAATATCTGGCAGCATTAGCATGAAAATTTTTCTTTTCTTCTATTTCATAAAATTCTTCCAGGAAGGCCGAGGTAAGCCTGTGCATATAAATAAATGATGCGTTTTCAGTTTGTACTGTTTCAATAAGAGAAAGGTTTTCAAGCTGTTCAACTATTTCATCATTTACATGAATGTTTTGTTTTTGAAAGGCTTCTTCTTTTACCGGTTTCCTGTATATCGCCGAGGCTTTTAGGAAATTTAACTGTTCGGGAGATAAAAGGTCGAGTAAATCTCCCAGGATAAATGGGGAAAAGTCAATCTCTTCCGGGTGTTTTCCTTTTCGCAGATGCTCTTTTAGTTTTTCGGTGTATATTTTTATTTTATCCTGAGTAATCTTACCTGTCTTAAAACGTTTTTTCAGCAGTATATTCAGTATATCAATCGCGCGGGGATTTTTTGCCACAGTATATTCAACAATCTCCGCTGATTTTTCATCCAGCCTTGAAAGAGCCTCACCATAATAAAACCTTTTTGAAATTTCGGAGGGGGTAAACTCCGGAACATTTATGGGGTCTGTAACTACTCCCGGCAGCTCATAGCGGGTTGTAAAAAAGATAAATGATTCACGGTTTTGCAGGCAATGTTTCAGCGTTTTGAGAAAAGGGCGCATTTCCGGGTTAATGTAATCTTTTTTCTCCTGGTCCTGGTTGTCCTCAAAATTGTCCAAAATCATTACAATCTTTTCTTTTGAGAGATAATTTCCCACCAGCGCCCGCGCTTTATCGCCCAATTCCCCGGCGTTATTAATGATCCCCTCAAGGTTTTTATATTTTTCATCTGAACCGGCTGCTTTTTTTACCAGTCCTTCAATTATCCCCGATGGTTCTATCCTCCCCTGGAATTCTATAAAATCATATCCCTCGCGCAAAAGGTCGGCCATCACCCTGCTTGTAAGGGTAGATTTTCCTATTCCCCCCGGGCCTTTCAGACTTATAGCTGGTTTTCCTTCCCTCACCTTTCTGAACACTTCCCGTATAATTTTCCGCCGGCCGATAAACCCGCGCTCCATATAATTTGTTTTAAATGTGTGGCTTTTGGGGCGTTCCGGCAGCTTTATTTTATAATCTGAAAAATCGGCGATGGAAAGATCATCATTATCAGTAACAAGAACAGGGATGTCAATTTCACTTTGGAAAACCAGGTCGGGATTTTCCAGTCGTTTCTTTTCCTCGAATTTTTCTATTGATTTAATCCCCGCATCAAAAGCGTCTTTAATTCCTTTTCCCTTCATCAAAGCGTTATAAAATCCCGTATTGAATTCTATCGCCGCGAAATGTGTAATGGTAGTCCTCATTCCTATTACCGCTGGAATGCCCGCTTCATGCAAGGTTTTCGCCACGGTTAAATAATGTTCCTCCGGCCTCGCCGAATGGCAGGATGAAATAATTACAACCCGCAGGCCTTCATCTTCGGCATTCTCTTTCTTTATCGTTTCCGCGAGTTCTCTTCCGGTTACATGGACTTCATTTCCACGGGCGTTCTCAAAAAGAAGTATTCCTTCGCCATCTTCATTTATGGTTCCATGCGCGGTTATCTGCAAAATATCATGCCTGCCGGTTTCGAGGTATTTTTTTATCTCCGCGAGTGTGGAATCAACAGGATCGGGAATATCAAGAAAGAGTTTATCTTTATCAAATTTGTCCACAGAGTCAATGAGAACATCCTGCTCTTTTTCATAAAATATCGGGCTGTTTTCGGGACTGGCGGTTATAGCCAGTATCTTAACCTGGGGAGGAGTTATATAGCGGGCTTTTTTTTTAATCTCATCAAAAAAAACTTTGAAACCGGTGGCTTTTAATTTTTCATAGGGTTCATATTTCATATCGGAGATAGTGTCCAGGAATTCACCGATATGCATTGAGATAGTTTTATAATGTTTTAAGTCCTGATCAGGTATCCCTCTTTCTTCGGGAGCAAGATCATCTGCTTCACCTTTCAGTTTGTTGTATTCTTCTTTCCAGAATTTAATATATCCTGTTTTTCCAAGGGGATCCAGAGCGACATCATTAAGTACAACGGGAAGAACTTTTTCCTTGAAATTTTCTTCCTTCAGGAATTCAATCACTTCATACATACAATATCTTGATTTCAAAAAATGATCGCTGATCACGAGTATGGCAAAATCAGTTTTCCTGATTTTTTTCATAAATTCTTTAAAGCTCTTTTTGAACTCAACATCCCTTATATCGCGTGTAAGCTTAATTCCCTTTGTACGGAATACTTCATCAATGTAATCAGCAATATCGCTGTTTTTCGAACTGTAAGAAATGAATATTGAAGGATTCATATTTTATCCCGGGTTAATTCTTCTATATTTCATTTATTTGGTATTTCACAAAACTTATCATATCTGAACAACAAAATAAAATTCTGTGCCAAGTCGATGTTACCCCTAATGCAATCAGTCATGTTAAAAATAAATAAAATAATTGATAATTAAAAATGGAGTAAATAATAAGGGAATAAATGAGGTTGGGGATTATAATCATAATCTGGCGGAGCCGGAGCAAAAATAATTTTGCCTGCCTGTTCGCCGCATTTTCGTGGGACACGCGGGAGGAATGGGACTACCCGGTGACTGAGCGGAGTCGAAGTCACCGCCGCTGGTTTCGATCCGCCGCGGCGGACCAACCACCGGCTTATATTTGTGAAATATTTTTCACGGTTTTAATACCGCGCAAAAAATATCGTGTACCTGACGGCACACTGATTTTTACCCTTCCCCATTTTTTTCTACCAATATTTTGCCCCTAACGGGGCAATTTAAAAATGATACAGGATGGATTGTCCCGTTAGGGACAGCATATTGGTAAAAAGAATCAAAGAATAAGTGCGCCGTGTGCCGTCAGGTACACCATATTAGCCCCCCTGAAATAAAATGAACACCCCGCCGTCACCTTACCCGGCCATCATACTTTTACACGCCGAAGCCGTTTTTGGGCGCAGGAGGGCTTACTCATACTCATAATCTGAGTTTTTTAAAACCGATACCGAATTTTAACCTGTTTATCAATACAATCCTGTTAATCCTGTTCTTCTTTGCGGGCTTTGCGTTTACTTTTCCTTTCGCGGGCTTTGCGTGGAATTTACTCCAGGGAAACAAAAAAAAGATTGCGAAATCAACAACGCTTTTAATCATGTAATCTTTTAATCCTTTAATCATGGTTCAGACATTGGCGGGATAAGGATTGTGAACAGTGTAATATTTCCCCGGCCCGCTCTTTGGGCTAAAGCCTTTTGGGAGTGGTAGGCTTTACGCAGAGTCCCCGGCCTGAAGGCGCGGGGTTATTTTAAACTCTATTTTATATAAGCCGGATATCTTTAAACATCATAATCTTAATCGTAATCATAGACTGGCAAGCCAGAGACAATGAGGAATTACGAATTAGGAATTAGGAATTAGGAATTGACTTTCCCCAGGTATTACCAAATAATTATCATTCCGGTTTTTTGCGTCTTTTGCGAAAAGACCATCCAGAGGCAGGCAGGCCGGAATCTAATGCCAAATTTTACTGGCAATCAGATAAAAACTTTTCCATTTTGCGTAGAATTTGACTCCTCACGGAGTAATCATAATCGTAATCCCACCCCCGGGAAAAAAGAATAACACAAAAACCACCTCCCAAACCGCAGAGACCGGCGCTACCCCATTCCCTGTGACTCGTAGTACCAATACGACCGCCCGGCGGCTGAGCGGAGTCGAAGCCCCGCCGCTGGTTTCGATCCGCGGCGGCGGACTTACCACCGACTAATATTTGTGTAATATTTTCCTTGTGCTCTTTGTGCATTCCCTGTGTGCCTTGTGGTTAACTTTTGGGTTATCATGAGCTTTCGATTTCGAAAATTTTCAAAAATATGGAAACTCCAGCTTGACTTCTCAGTTTCCATTCATTATATTGGAAACTGCAAATACTAACAAAGTTTCCATATTATTATGAGTGAAGAAAAAGACAGAATACTTGAGCACGCTAAGGAGAAGTTTTTCAGAGATGGTGTAAGCACCACCACAATGGATGAACTTGCCTCCGATCTGCATATCAGCAAAAAGACCATTTACAAATTTTTCCCGTCGAAAGACGCGATAATTGATGAGATAATGGAATTTATCATGTCGATGGTAAAAAGGAAGTTTGAGAGTGTATTAAAGAGTGAGGAAAACGCGGTTATCAAAATTTACCGCATTACCAGCTTTATCACCGATTTTTCGCTGCGAATCGGCAACCGGTGGCTGAGGGAAATGAAAAAAATAGGAGGTGACCGTTGGAAAAAGATCGATACATTCCGGACTAAAATGATCAGCAAAAACCTTCAGCAGATCATGGACCAGGGGAAAAAGGAGGGGCTGATTATCGACAGGCCAAACTTTATTATGATAACCATAGTGGTTTCATCAATTCAGTCTGTTGTAAATCCTGATTTTATGCTTGAGCATGACCTCGCCCCGGGTGACGCCGCGAAAATGACTTTCGAGCTTCTGTTCAGGGGAATATTTACCGAAAAAGGAAGAAAAGTATTTAAACAATATAACAAGGACTTTTGCGATGACTAAAAAACTGATTTTGCTTTCAGTATTATTTTCAATTTTGCTTGGCGGCTGTTTCGGAAACGGCGACGGTTCATTTATCGAAGAATCGGGCACAATTGAGACTACCAATATAGTTATCAGTTCGCAGGCCACTGGTGAAATAATAGAATTGAATGCCGATGAAGGAGACAAAAAAAAGAGCGGCGATACATTGCTGATAATCGATAATGAACTTCTTCAAATTCAGCAGAGACAGGCGGAAGCGGCCCTCGCAGCGGCGGAGGCTTCATACGATCTGCTGAAAAAAGGAGCGCGCAGCGAAGATATCAGGCAGGCGGAGGAGGCATTAAAACAGGCCCGCTCAGCTTATGAACTGGCTGAGAAAGATAAAAACCGCATGGAAAAACTATATAATTCCGGCTCGGTCACAAAAAAACTTTTTGACGACACTTTTACCCGTTTCACAATTTCGGAAGCGCAGTTCAGAGCGGCGGAAGAAAATCTGAAAAAGATAAGAAACATAGCGCGCCCCGAGGAACTCAGAGCCGCCGAAGCAAAGGTAAAACAGGCGGAAGCGCAGGTTGATCTGCTCAAAAAGAGTATAAGCGATTGTTTTGTTACCGCCCCCATGACAGGTGAAATCCTCGAAAAATATGTTGAGAAAGGGGAAACTGTAACAAGGCTGTCATCACTTTTCAAGATGGCCGATCCATCGGTGGTTAAACTGGTTATCTACGTTTCGGAAACTGATCTCGGCAAAATAAAAACCGGTCAGAAAGCGGAAATTACAACCGATACATGGAAGGACAAGGTTTATGAAGGAGAGGTTATTCACATCGCCTCGGAAGCGCAGTTTACTCCCAAAAATATTCAGACAAAAGATGAGCGCACCAAACTTGTTTTTGCCGTAAAAATAAGAATACCCAATCCGGATGGCGAACTGAAAGCGGGAATGCCTGCCGACGCCAAAATTATCCTTAATGAAAAAAGCGGCGAAAAATAATGAATATCATCAGAACAAAAGATCTGAAAAAAGATTATGGTGAAATTCAGGCTGTAAAGGGAATAAACCTTGAGATAAGGAAAGGTGAAATGTTCGGACTTGTAGGCCCCGACGGCGCGGGTAAAACCACCACCATCAGGATGCTCTGCGGGCTTATCACTCCTCTTTCGGGTGAGGCTGAGTTATTCGGACTGCCGGTGCGGAAGCAGAAGAAAAAAATCCAGGAAAAAATCGGTTACCTTTCCCAAAAATTCAGCCTTTACGGCGATCTGACAGTAGATGAAAATATTGAGTTTTTTGCCGATATCCATAACGTGAAAGATTATAAAAAGAGACGGGATGAACTGCTTGATTTTACGAGGCTGAAACCCTTCAGAGGCAGGCTGGCCGAAAGGCTTTCAGGTGGTATGAAGCAGAAACTCGCCCTGGCATGTTCACTTATTCACAGGCCCGAGATATTGTTCCTTGATGAACCCACCACAGGGGTTGATCCCGTTTCAAGGCGCGATTTCTGGAAAATACTCTCTCAGCTTACAAAGGAAGGCATCACAATTCTTATGACTACCCCTTACCTGGATGAAGCTGAAAGATGCAACAGGGTGGCCCTGATGGACAAAGGTAAAATAATAGCGATGGATGAACCGGCCGGAATTAAAAACAGCCTCGGCATTGAAACTCTTGAGGTGGTTTGTTACCCGGTAAGGGAGGCGTTCAAAAAATTGCGGGAGCAGGGAAATTATGAAGCGCAGATGTTTGGCGACAGGATAAATGTTGTGGTTGAACAGGGCAGCCATGAAGAGGAAAATATCAGAAAAATTTTATCCGAAAATGGCTTTTCCTCTACCGAAATAAGAAAAATAACCCCGACTCTTGAAAATGTATTTATTCATTTAATAAAGGAAGCAAGTTAAAAAATGAAATACATATTGATTTTTTTATCGATCACAGCTCTGCTTTTTGCCCAGGAGAAAGTTCTGACTCTGGAAGAAAGCCTGCAAGAAGGACTTTCGAACAGCAAAGAGCTGAAATTTTATAAATCCAGAATTATTCAGGCGGAAGCGGGCATTAGTGAAGCGGGATCGAAATTTTATCCCCTTTTTACATTCGGCGCCTCTTATTCCCGGCTGAGCGATGTGCCTCCATTTACCGTGACTCTGCCGTTTTCACCCAATCCGGTCACTCTGCAGGAGCCGGTGCTGAATGCCTTTAATTTTAAGCTCTCCTTTCAACAGCCCCTTTTTACCGGATTCAGGCTTTCGGCGGCAAAAAACGGCGCTGAATACAACAAGATTTCGAGCGAACTTGAATTTGATTATAAAACCAATGAGGAAGCGTTAAAAATTCAGCGATCATTCTGGACCTTTTACAAATCGGATAAAGTTGTAAAACTGATTAATAAAAATCTTGATCTGCTCAAGGAGAACCTGGAGGATACGAAGAATTTTTATGATAACGGACTCGTAACCAAAAATGATCTGCTGAAAATTGAGGTGAGGCTCGCCAATATGGAGCTTATGCTGATTGAGGCTAAGAATAATCATGAAACGGCGCGCGCGATGTTTAATAAAAGCATTGGTTATCCGCTGGAAAGGAAAACTGAAATAAGCGCCGGTGATATAATGCCCGATGATAAATATAAAAATCCCGAAGCTCTTATCCGTGAAGCGCTTGACAACCGGGGTGAGATTAAATCACACGATCAGAGGATAATGGCCGGCAGAGAGCAGCAAAGAGCGGCAGGGGCCGACTGGTACCCTATGGTGAACCTCTTCGGCAATTTTTATTACAGCAATCCCAACCAGAGAATACAGCCTCTGACCGACGAATTTAATGATACATGGGATGCCGGAATAGCTCTTAACTGGACTATATGGGACTGGGGAGGCAGATCGGCGAGAGAGGAGCAGGCGGCCGAAATTGTTAAACAGGCGGAAACCAGGCTCGGTTCTCTTAAAGATGGAATTGAACTGGAAGTTTACGGCAAATATCTGCAGTTAAAAGCCAGAAAAGAAAAGGTGGATGTAAGCAAAAAAGCTCTCGCATCGGCGGAGGAAAACTACCGCACCATAAAAGAAAAATATGATATTCAGCTTGCCACCGGAACAGAGCTGCTCGACGCCGAAAAAGACTGGTTCAACGCCCGTATAGATGTTGAAACCTCTCTGGCCGATTACGAGATAGCCAGAATCGAACTGGAAAAAGCCCTCGGCAGAAAAATATATTAATACCGGAAATTATAATGAATGCTATAGAAGTAAAAAATCTCACAAAAAAATTCGGCAGCTTCACATCGGTCGATAATATTTCCTTTAATGTTAAAAAAGGGGAAATATTCGGCTTTCTCGGGGCGAACGGAGCGGGTAAATCGACTACAATACGAATGCTCTGCGGCATCCTTGAGCCGACATCGGGAGATGCTTTTGTCGGCGGGCACAGTGTGATGAAATCTCCCGATAAGGTGAAGCTTTCAATTGGTTATATGTCGCAGCGTTTTTCCCTTTATAATGATCTTACAGTTGAGGAGAATATTGATTTTTTCGGCGGAGTCTATGGACTCGAAGGGAAAAAATTCAGGGAAAGGAAAGAGTGGGCGCTTGATATCGCCAACCTTAAAGGTAAAGAAAAGCTGCTGACAGGTTCTCTGCCCGGCGGCATCAAACAGCGGCTCGCCCTGGGAACAGCGGTAATTCATGAACCGCAGATTGTTTTCCTCGATGAACCCACAAGCGGGGTCGATCCCCTTTCACGCAGAAGCTTCTGGGAGCTGATAAATTATTTATCATCCCGTGGTATAACCGTTTTTGTGACAACACATTATCTTGAAGAAGCCGAATTCTGCAATAACATTATACTTATCGACGCGGGAAAACTTATTGCCGAGGGAAACGCCGGAGTGCTAAAGGAAAAATATCTTGACAGCACAATTCTGGAAATTGAATGTGATAAACCGGTGGAGGCAATGGAGTTTCTTGAAAAAGAAAAGTTTATCCTCGACACATCAATTTTCGGTAACAATATTCATGTGTCGGTAGCCAGGGATTTTACCAATTACAAGCTGATAAGCGACACTCTTGAAAATAAATTAAATCTGAAAATAAAAAAGCTCGATAAAATTGTCCCCACTCTTGAGGATGTTTTTATTCATCTCTTGGAAAAGGATAAAAAAATATGATTTCCAGAACTTACGCGATAGCAAAAAAGGAGATAAAACAGCTAATCAGGGACTGGAGAATGTTATTTGTGCTTCTCTTTTTCCCCACATTTCTCCTCGGCGTTTTTGGCTATGCTGTTAACTTCGATGTCCAGAATGTAAAACTCGCTGTCTACGACCAGGAGATGTCGGAACAGAGCCGCGATTTTATAAATTCTCTTTCCGGTTCACAATACTTTGATGTTGTGAAAACTATAAGGGGCAATGAAGAAATTAAATCCACACTCGATAAAAAACAGGCGCAGGTTGTTCTGATAATTCCCCGGAATTTTTCGCGGGATGCGGGAAAAAAGAGTGAGCCGGCCGAAATGCAGGTTCTGGTTGATGGCGTCGACGGCAACACCGCCACGATAATCCAGAATTACCTGACCGCCGCGGCAATGAAATTTTCGGGTGAGATACAGTCGAAGGATATGTCAAAATATGGGATTTCCGCCGGAATACCTGTTGAGCTGGAAACCGTTTTCTGGTTTAATCCCGAACTCGAAACCACTCTTTTCCTTATTCCCGGTCTTATCGCGATGATTTTAATTGTTACCGCGGTTGTTTCCGTATCCTTATCCCTTGTAAGAGAAAAAGAAAGAGGCACTATCGAACAGATAAATGTATCATCCCTGAGAATTTATGAATTGCTGATAGGGAAAACACTTCCCTACTGGCTTATCGCGGTTGTTGACGCTCTGTTTATTCTTTTCGCGAGTTATATTCTTTTTGGAACAGAGGTAAGGGGAAACTATTTTCTGTTATTTCTCAGTATCACATTTTTTCTGCTTGCCTGCACTTCGATAGGGATATTTGTTTCGGTTATTTCAGATTCAATGCAGGTCGCCTTCGCGGTATCCACTTTTATATCTATGCTTCCCTCGATTATAATTTCAGGTTTTATTTTCCCTATCGAAAGTATGCCCGGAATTCTGCAGCTTCTCAGCAACATAACTCCCGCCAAATTTTTTATTATAAGTCTCAGGGCGGTTATGCTCAGAGGGGTTGGAATTTCCGCGTTCTGGGATCAGTTTATCTACATGTTCATTTTTGCGCTGATAATGTTTTTAATGGCCGTGGTCGTTAACCAGGTTAAAGAAAAGAAGGTTTGATAATGAATATAATATTAAAAATAGTGAAAAAGGAATTTCTCCAGTTCAGCCGTGATCCGAAGATGTTTGGTATTATTCTGATTGCCCCTGTGATACAGTTGATATTTTTTGGTTACGCCGTGAATTTTGAAGTGGAAAATGTACATACAGCCCTTCTCGACAGGGATAAATCGGAAGTAAGCCGCGGCTATATTGAAGATTTTCAAAGTTCCGGTTATTTTGATTTTGACTATTACGTCGAAAGTTATGAAGAAATTGATGATCTGATAAATAATGGCAAAGTCATACTCGGACTTGTTATACCTGCCGATTTTGAAAAAAGGATAAAAAGAAATGAAACCGTCAGAGTACAGGCGATTTTTGACGGTTCTGATGGCAATACGGGAGCGATTTCGGCCGGATATGTTTCCGGACTGACGAATAATTTCAACCGAAACATTCTTCTGGAGAGAAAAGAATTATCGGGGCAAAAAGTAAATATGGCCGGTTCGGTTTCTTCGGTTTCGAGAATCTGGTATAATCCTGAGCTGAAAACCAGGTTTTATATGGTTCCCGCCATTGTGGGATTGCTCCTTATGATGGTTACAATTATGCTTACATCACTGGCAATAGTCAAGGAAAAAGAGATAGGCACAATGGAGCAGCTCATTGTTACTCCCATCACTCCCCGCCAAATGATAGCGGGAAAACTTATTCCATTTGTGATTCTTGGTTTTATCAGTGAAATAATTATCCTCACAGCGATGACCCTGATATTTGATATCGCTATCAGGGGCAGTATAACTTTTCTCTTTTTTGCCACACTGGTATATATTCTCTCCACTCTTGGCCTGGGACTTTTTGTGTCAACTATTTCTAAAACCCAGCAGCAGGCAATGATGCTTTCTATTTTTGTGGCTATGCTGCCAATGGTTTATCTTTCGGGATTCGCCTTTCCGATTGAGAATATGCCTGAGGTTCTGCAATATGTTACTTACCTTATTCCCCTCCGCTATTTTATGACAATTATCCGCGGGGTGATACTTAAAGGCACAGGACTGATTGAGCACTGGCCCGATCTGCTGGCCCTTTTTGTGATCGGGATATCGATTTTGCTTTTCAGCTCGCTGAGATACCGCAAAAGGCTTGAGTAGATTGCGGGGGATTTTTAATATTCGACGCCTTCAGCGTCGTATCTGTATGCATCCGTATCAAACCACCGGATAACATCCGGGGCTATTCATATTCGACTCCATTCGGAGTCTTTTACTCCGTAAGGAGCTAAATTTCCCCAGGCAGAGCCTGAGGAAAACGCCCTAAAGGGGAAGAGATTCATTTCGTAAGTAATCAAATTCTGCAAAAAATAGTTAAATTTTTAAAATATTTCGAGACATGTAACAAACTCACCCTAAATCCCTCTCTTAGGAAGAGAGGGACTTTAAGACTCCCCCTCTTTTTTTCAAGAGAGGGGGCCGGGGGGTGAGTTGTTTTTCCAACCTGGGATATTTAAATAGTTTTATTCTTGCTCGGCGATTTTATGGATTAAAAATAGCGACCTGGCTATCGGCAACATGTTATTTGCGGGCTTTTTGACAAATTTTGCTCCCTGGATTATCCTCAACATGTTGGCGTTAATGTGGTGATAAGAGCCTAAATTTTCCCCAGGCAGAGCATGTGGAAAACGCCCTATCGGGGAAAACTATTTATTCAATAAGAAGTTAAATTATACGCAAATTGGTAAGAGATTTATCAATAAGTAGAAAGTTTTATTGCCAGGCATAAGTTTCGTAGGTACTCGAGGTGTGTCCTCCCCCGTCAATGAAGAAGAACGCTTCATTGCCACCCCCTTGCTTGCATCCCCATGGGGCCGGCGGGGGACATTTTGATTGCTCGGGATTATCGATAAATATCCCCCTTCGCCCCATAGGGATGCCAGTGGCAGAGGGGTGGATTCAAAGTGTTTTTCTTTGAAGACGGGGGAGGACTATCCTTGAGCTAACCGATAACTTTTCTTTTTCTGACTCCATCGGTTTATGGATTTGGAATCGCGGTCTGATTATCGGCAACATGTTATTAGCGGGCTTTTTGACAAATTTTGCTCCATAGATTATCCTCAACATGTTGGCGGTAGCTTCGACTCCGCTCAGCTACCGGACAGGCTCAGTGTTTCTGGCTCGCCCAGTTTATGATTAAGATAATTTTTTCTGATTTACTTATGGTTCTGGCCGGGCAGGCCGGGAACTAATTCCGAATTAATTGATATTCAGCCTTATTTTGATTTCACCGGTCTGCTTAATACTTTCAGGAAGTTTATTAAAATTATCATCTGTCATTTTAAATATTCCTCCAGCATTCCCAAAAGATTCTCTTATTTTAAAAGAATAAGTTTCATTGTCTCAGAATATTCACCGGATTTCATTTCACAGAAATATACACCTGAAGCGAAACCTTCGGCGTTCCATTCAACTTCGTATATGCCGGGCTCTTTATTATCATCAACCAGGGTTGTTACTTCTGTTCCCAGAGTATTGTAGATTCTCAGCGTTGTCCGGACAGGCCAGCCCTGGTAAACTGATCGGAAATCCTGTCCAATGGCAAATTTAATTTTTGTTATTGGATTGAATGGGTTTGGGTAGTTTTGGAATAAGGAGTACTCTGACGGGGAATTTCCTGATTCCTGAACAACGCTTGTTGCAGGCAGGACATTCATAACGGCGAAACCGCTGTCGGGATAAACTTCAATACCGTTATAAGCGTGTCTCGCGTATCGGGTTACTCTGAATAAAACCTTATCGCCCGGTTCAAGATAAACCGGATGCAGATCAACGGAGCATGTATAGTAGTTGCTGCCGATTTTATACATTTTTTTCCATGTATTCAGGACGTACTCATCACCTTTTTGGAGGATATATTTCAGATAAATTGAATCTACCAGCTCGGCTTTTCCCTCCACGGTAGCTGTCAGTGTAAAGGGGAACTGATCTTCAGGCCGGTCACCAACGGGAGAAACCTGCGCGAATTGCAGCAATGGAACATTAACAAAGTTGCCTCCCATAATAAATCCATATACATCTCCCTCATAACTCCAGGAATCCATCCCTGTGGTGTAACCGCTTAAATACCAGATATATCCAAACTTATCGGCAAAAATAAACGCGTGGTAATTATAAACCGAGGAAAATGATTCTCTTGATATTCTGTAAGATATAACCTGCTCACCAAATACATCAATCATATCTTTATTTTCAACAGTGTATTCATACTCTTCTCCTTCAAAGAACCAGTTCCCTTTTTCCCCGGGTTGTAAATTAAAATCGACCGCTGTTTCAACCTTGCCGGAATCAGGAAAATATGTGTATAATATTTGATCTTCAATGTCAAACCGGTAATATCCGTTATACCTGTTCCAAAAACAAAAGGTATCTCCTGAGAAAATCAATGAATCAGTAAAAGCAAATTTCTGGTAGGATGTTGAAGTATATGTAATTCCGCCGGGCGGATCGCTGGTAGTAAGAACATCCCAGAATCGCATATCCCCGACATTCACAGGGAAATAATTCTGCCCCTGGATAGTTATTGAAATTAAGAAAAGAATTGGTAATAATTTCGTTTTCATTTTCCTCTCCTTCTTTATAATCCGAATTGTTTACCTCTTCATATAATATACCTTCTAAACAGCCGTGAAGATATTACCGGAGTATCCGGTCGTAATTTATCCCAACTTAAAAAATAATAAGTTAATTTTCCAGTTCTGTTGAAAAAGAAATTGACAGGTTTGAAAAAATGAACGTTTGTTTGAATATCTGAATAAAATTAACCCGGTAAAGCGCCAAGCTGTCTGAGTATGCTGATTGTATCAGTCTGCTCCCATTCTTCAGCTATTTTTCCTTCCGTCAGTTTATATATGTTTATTCCGCTCACTGTTATCTTTTTACCTGTGGGTGGTATCCCATGAAAAATACCGCCATGAGTAACTTCTCCGGACCATTGAACAGCGACCATGCTGCCTTCCGCGATAACGGTATCCGGCTTAACCTTCCAGTCGGGGAAAGCCTGATGGGTCATAATCAGAAAATTCATAAAAGCCGTGTGATCAAATTTTAGCTGATCTCCAAGATGATAAATGAAATCAGATGTTGTTTTAGCTTTTAATGCCGCTTCATCCTTTCTATTCCAGACAGCGTCAATATAATCGAGTACAATTTTTTTTTGATCGTTCATTTCCATTTTTATATTTGTTAACAGGATTGAGCGCCCGTATTTGGCGCCCTGTGGTATTTTTAAATTGCTTCTCCGCTGAAATCATAGCTCAATCTTTTCTGCATTCCGGTGATTTGTGAAAATGTATTTTTCAGCGTTTTAATTTCTATCTGTGTTAGTTCTTTAGGATTGATATGATTATCAAAATCACGCTTAAGGGTTATCTGGGTTGCCTGGTGTCTGAATCTGAGCTGCATCAGGAAATTATAAGCCTGGACAATTTCTTCATAGCTGTTTTTATTTATAATCCCTTTTTTGAAAAGTGTTCTGAGTCTCTCTAAAGTATTGGTTTCAGAAAGATTGTGTTTCAGCGAATAAATTCTCGCGAAATCGCTGATAGGCATGGTCGCCATTTTAATATCAAATGTTTCGGGATGTTCTCCCTTTGATTCAAGAAGCAATCCTCCCAGTATTCCTACAGGGGGTTTATGTAGCAGGCAGTTTTTGGTAAGATGCTGGAAGAATCCGGCCTGTCCGTTTGTAAAAGCAGCGAGTCGTGTTCTTAGTTCTTCCACAAGACTTATATCGCCATAAGCATGCCTGAAATCAAAATAAATGCTGATATCAATAAGGTCCTGCTGATCAGATTTAGCGATCCAGTTATGAAAATATTCAGCCCATTTATCCAGTGGCTGAGTCCATTTGGGATTTTTCGCCATTGCTTCACCCTTACAATAAAAATATCCGCATTCATTAAGTCCAAAACAAATTTTTTCAGCAAGTTTGTCAAAATATTCTTTAACATGTTCAAAATCGTTTTCAGGTATATTTTCAAAAATTATAGCGTTATCCTGGTCAGAGATAAGTGTCTGCTCTTTTCTTCCGGCGCTTCCGAGCGCCATAAAAGCGAATTTGGCGGGCGGGTCACCAAGGTCGGCGATCGCAAAATTGATCAATTTAAGAACAATAGCGTCAAAAACCGAAGTGATAATATGTGAGATATTTTTCGCGCGGGCGCCGCTGTCTACAAGGGTTTTAATCAGCCAGGGTAATTTAATCTTTATATCCGTGAGATCTTCCGGGGAATCGGCTATTTCAATTTCTCTGAGCAGGTAGGCCGATGACTGCCTTTCCACCTTAAGCAGTTCTTCACTGCTGATTATGCCTGTAATTTTTCCTTCGCTGTTTTTTACCGCGAGATGCCTGGTGGAATAATCATTCATTTTGATAAGAGCTTCAAAAACGAGGGAATTATGGCGTATTGTTATCAGCGGAGCGCTCATAATATTATAAACCGGCTGGTTCATATCCAGATTTTCAGCCACAACTCTTTCACGCAGATCATGGTCGGTTACAATTCCGATATATTCTCCATTATCCGTCATCACAAGAGCGGCGCTGTATTTGTGTTTTGTAATAATTTTCGCCGCCTGGTGAACAGGAATGTTCATATTGCATGCTACAATATGCTTAAGGAAATGTTCAAGAGGCTGATGCAGGAACTTAAGGGATGTCTGAAGTTCAACGATCAGATTTTCCTTTTCTTCATCAAGCTTAATCCGCTCAGTAATGTCCTCAACTATTCCGTCACAATATCTCTCCATTCCGGAATTATCGGGCGAAATTATCGCTGAAATTGAGACAACCGAAGTTGATCCATCTTTTTTTCTCAGTTGAATAATGCTGTTATTCAGTTGTTCCTTTTCAGCAAGCTGATCGAAAAAGGTTTTTTTCTCTTCGCTTTTCATAAAAAGATCGGAAAGCCCTGATTCAAATAACTCTTCCCTGTTCTCAAATCCGAATATTTTTAATCCGGCCGAATTAATTTCAATAAATTTGCCATCCTTTCCCGGTTCGCTGCGGAATATTCCAATGTTTATATTATTGATCAAAGAATTGAAGCGGGCCTGGTTTTCACCAAACATTGCCGCTTTCTCTTTGTTTGCCCCTATATCTTTTACGATTATGGTAAAACCGGAGCGTTCTCCGAGGGTTATTTCCGATGTATAGAGGATAACGTCTATTTCCTCAAAACCTTTTGTAACAATTTTTGTTTCATACTTGGGTATGTATGTTCCGTTTTCCAGCAGGTCATTAAAAAAACCTTTCCCTTCAACCCCGTCAAATTCCTTTTCACAGAGGATATTTTTCAGGTAATCAGAGCCCGGGAAAAATTCATACCCGAGGATATCGAGCAGCGCGTTATTTGCATATACAATCTCTCCTTCAAGTATCATAATCAGTCCGTCGGTTGAAGCCTCAACAAGCGCCCTGTATTTGCTTTCCGATTCACGGAGCCCCTCTTCCGCATCTTGTCTTTCATGTTCTATCTTGAAACTTTGACGTCCTATATAAAACAGGCTCAAACCAACAAGAAACAAAATTCCAAGTGAAACATATATGAGATTGCCCGTAAGACGCGCTATTTCATCTTTTACATCTTCAATATAAATTCCTGTGCCTATTATCCAGCCCCAGGGTTTGAATTCTTTTACAAAAGAAAGCTTCGGGACAATACGGGTGGAGTCATCCTTCCACTGCCACATATAATCGACATAACCCCGGCCATCATTCTTAACAACTTTTACGAACTCGACAAAGAGTTTTTTACCTGAAGGATCGGAATAGTCTGAAAGGTCGGTGCTGTCAAGTTCGGGTCTGTAAGGATGCATGATCATTGTCGGGTGTTCATCGGTAATCCAGAAATAGTCTTTGTTTTCCTCTCCATACCTGAGATTTTTTATAACAGCAATCCCTTCCTTTTTTGCTTCCTCCAATGTTATATTGCCCGCCTCATACTCACTGTTAAAATCTTTGAGAATACTCCAGGCCGAGTTTGTCAGCTCCGTTATCATTTCCCTTTTACTTCGCAGCAGGTTTTCTTCAAAAGAGGGGATTATAAAGGCAAAAAAGGAGATTGTGAACATAATAAAAGCAAGCAGAGTCGGCAGTATAATCCGAAGAAAAAAATTTCTTTTCAGGTTTTTCGCGGGCATAAATTCACATGAGTTATTTGATAATCTTTATTATAAAGAAAAATTGGAAGAATAGCTATATTTAAGGGCAATAATATGAATGATTTTATAATTGAAATTTCTTTGCCCGGGATAAATGATATAATTACAGATGAAAGTAAAAATGAATTCAATATGCTTCGTTCGGAATTAAGCTTGATAGAAAGCGGCATTGTTTTGTTAATCGTTTTGACAGCATGCTCTTTTCAAACGATTCAGATAATTGGAAAATCTGAATTCAGCTCCCTGCCGGTTTCCTTATACCAGGGGATTTCTCCTTTCGAAAATGGTGAATTAAATTATTCTGCCGGCGACAAATTTAACGTAAAGGATGGATCAATCCTTGGCGAACAGTTACTAAATATTGAACTTGAAACTGTGATTATTGATGAAGAAAAAGCCCAAATACAAATAAAAGGCAAAGTTTCGGATAGTCAAACCGGGGTGACCTGCGAGGGTGTGAGTATTTTTACCGCCAGTCCATTATATTCTGAAGAAAATTTTTCAAAAATGGATTTTAAAATTCAGGCTGTTACAAAAACAGAGAAAGATGGTAGTTTTTATCTGAAAAGTATAATATCGGAAAAAATGAGTTTGTTTTCTGCTTTATTTGGTTACCGCACTATCAGATTGCATTTTGATAAGTTATTCCGGAAAAACTCTAATAAATGGTAAAAGGAAGTAAGGGTGGATAAAAGGATTTTTTCGAAATTCCAAAAGAGAAATATTGTTAAGCTTATTATTCTCTATATACTGAGTTTGGGAACCTTTATACCAACCCTTGTTTATTTTGCTGATCTGTACCCCGACAAATCCTGGTGGATGACCGTTTTAGAATTCAACAGACATACATCTCTTTCTGCCGAAAGAATATTAAGTCTTTTAAGTTTTTGTTTAATCCCGGTTATTTTAGCGCAAGCCTATTTTATGTTGCCGGATAAGTATAAAATTAAAGATATAACTGGAAATTTGTTACAATACAGGAACGTAAAATTCTCTCTGATTCTGCTGGCATTATTTATTTTGCATACAATATTGTTATTCCCTGATATCTTTTCAAACACCTATTCAGATTTACAGGATATTCTGATTCTTAATGAGGGATTTTTCAGTCCCGGTAAAAGACTGTTTAACTTTATTATTGTTTTTACCACTTATTGGATTATATTCAGACTCGCGATAATATTATACAGAAATATCTTCATTAACTTTTCCCGAATTAAGGCGATAGTAACTCTTTTGGTAATAATATTGTTTTCCTTTCCTTTCTTTTACACTCAAAATCTAAAAGAAGAGTGTTTCGACAATTTTCTTGCGGGTCTAAGAAATTATGGGTTCATTGAAGAGAATATTCCATATACTATTCATACGTTTAGCCATAATTTTATTCCGGCAAAACGAGGCGATCAGGTAGAAGTATCTGTTATAAATTGTAGCCCGTCGCCCGCAGGTTCCATCACAGCCGAATACTCCTCATCAGTACCACAATTCTATTGTGACATTTTTCAATATGGTTGGTATTCGGAAGTAAATGTTATTCATAGTGGTTGGTTACTTTCTCGATGGTATAAAGAGATTTATATCTGGTCTGGCATAAAATGGATAAGAGTGAAAACCTTTGAAGAATTTCATATACATGGATATGGCGGATTATAGAAGCTCCCTCTCAATTATTATCAATTGAAAAACTTAGAGCTTTGTGGCTTATTGCCATCTACCTGCTTTTGTGAGCGTCTGGTAATACTTGAATCCTGAAAAGCCATCCTGACTATCTATACAATCCTGACATCTTGTTAAAGGAAGGGCAGGAAATTATCCTGCCCGTTCAAAAAAGTTATGTTGTCTGGCTTAATCCTCAACTTTATAGTTATGCACCTGTTTAGCGAGGAATTTTTTAATTTCGAGGGGAGTTTTATCTTTCGAAATTTTTGATACGATAATATTGGTGAATATAGCAATCGGGGCGCCGAAAATGGCAAAGTACCACGCGTTCAGGTAATAGTTAACGAATTCCTGAGCCGGTAGGGAAGCGCCGAATTTACCTGCCACAAAATAGATGAGAGCAAGCAGTGAAACACCTGTTCCGGCGATAAGACCTGCCCATGCTCCGGCGCGGTTTGAACCGCTCCACCAGATACCGAGCAGGAAGAGTGGGAATATTGTACAGCCGGCAAGTGAGAAAGCGACCGCGACAAGCTGAGCGATAAGACCAAGTTTAAGGAGAGCAACTATCGCTACAGCGGCTGCCATAAGTATTGTGCCAACACGCGCCATGAGCATCTGTGTTTTTTCATTTGCGTTGGGATTTATTACCTTGTAATAAAGGTCATGCGAAAATGCCGAAGCTCCCGCGACAAGCAGACCCGATACAGTTGAGAATGCGGCTGACACTGCTCCGGCGGCGAGGAATCCTACTATCAGGGGGAATACATCGCCAAGCTGCGCGGTATAAACAACTATAGCGTCTTTAGCGAGTTTGCCGACATCCGGACTTGCAGAGAGAAGTTTCCCGAGTGAAGAATAAACCGGGGCGCTCCAGTAAAGGATACATATAAAAAACAGGCCCCATACAACTGACCATCTGGCGTCTCTGGCGCGTGGAACAACATAAAAACGCTGGATAACGTGGGGCAGTCCCGCCGTGCCTATCATAAGAGAAAAACAGATTGCGATCCACTGGAATGCTGTCTGCCCTGTAGCGGGATCCCAGGGCATGGCAAACTCAGGGGATGGAAGGATCGCGAAATCGTGGCCGAGGGCGGTTAAACCTTTCCCCGGGGCAATACCTTCAACTATATCTGTAACAACCGCTCCGTAACCTGTCTGGGGCAGCCAGTAAAAATAACCGAATTTGTACATGAGAATGAAAAGGGGTATAAGGAAGGAAATTATAATAATAACATACTGTATCTGCATGTTTTTTGTAACCCCGAGCATCCCTGAAATTAATGTATAGGCGAGCACAACAGAAGCGCCTATAAGAACTGCCCATGTATAATCAATGCCAAGTATCCATTTGAACATCAGGCCTATACCGGCGAACTGACCAACGCAATATGAGAATGAAACGAATATTGCCAGGCCGGCTCCGAATCCTCTAAGTCCCTGGGAATAATAGCGGTCCCCGATAAAATCGGCGGCGGTATATTTGCCGTACCTTCTGATCTGACCTGCCATGAGAATAAGCAGCAACACATAACCGCCGGTCCATCCGACCACATAAGAGAGGCCGTGATATCCAGCGCCATACATAATAGCCGCCATGCCGAGGAAAGATGCGGCGCTCATCCAGTTGGAAGCGATTGCCATACCTGCTCCAACAGGCGAAATTTTTCTTCCCGCTGCCCAATATGTGGATGTGTCTTTGGCCCTGTTAAAAAGTCCAACCATAACAAATGTGACCAACAGAATTATCAGTATGATTGCCGGTCCTAATTTAAACTCACCTTCCAGTTCTGTCGCCGACTGCGCAAAAAGATTTTGCGTAAACAACAGAAATGAAACCAATGCCATTAAAATTTTTATCTTTTTCAAATCTGCCTCCGGAATTATTAAGTTTCTTCAACAAAATCATGTTTTTTATTCGCTTTTTCTATTGATACCGCGTAAAAGACGCAAAGCAGCACGAACATAATCAGGAGAAATTGCGCGGTGTACCAGTAATGGAAAGGAAAGCCGATAAATGTGAAATCTGTCAGGAAATTCTGGTTATGAACCAGGTAAAGCTCCATAATAATAGGAAGCTCTTTCCTGCATTTTTCGGGGAATTTGTCATTCTCAAGTTTAACGATTGAGAATGGCAGAAGGTCGGTCATGATTTTGTCGAAACCGGAGTATTGCAGCCGGAGAGTTTTTGCCGCCAGCTCAAATGTCCCTTTATCAGGAGCCTTCATAAAAGCAGGCCTCACCGAATCGGGCAGCATACTGGCAACGGTCCAGGTTAGTGATTCTTTAAGGATAACTTTGTGATTATCTTTTACCGCTATATTTTTACCAAGAACCATAAGAAGTGATTTGGCAAAATCGGTTTTTACCTGGTTATCGGCGCCCTGTTCAATGGCGGCCGGCCAGGATTTCTGAAAAGTTTCGAAGCTTTTTTCAGGTGTTGGTTCATTAAAGATAATCAGTAAAAACTGAAAACCGAAAACCCCTACAGCCCATATTATCGCCAACATCATAATTAATTTTTTGTTGGCTTTCGCATGAGCGGAAAGAGGCTTGAAGAAGTTAACATCATACTGTTCTGAATTAGACATTAATGCCTCACAAGTTTAGTTTGGAATCTATCAATTTATATTAAATGAATATTCAATTCTTCCCGACGCAGGGCTGAAATAACATGCGCTGCCGGAAGCAGGTAAAGATTTCAGTGTGTTTATATTTTGTTGTTACTGGTTATTCGTGGAGAACAGGATGCTATAGTCTTTATTAAAACAATAATGTTACCAAAACTTGTTATTCAGATATTTCCTCACGGACCGAATAAATTAGCCCGAAAGGGATTTCAACTCATAAATTGATCTCCTTTAGATAATAAGAATTAGGAAAAATCTTTGATTTGCCGGTGTGAATATGAAGGCTGTATTTTTGTTCAGTATTACTCAATAAAATCATTCAGTATAGGATTCCGGAAATAGTACATTTATTTTATATATGTCAACAAATTCTAATTTAATGAAAATATTTCAAATTAACACGAAATTTTATAACCGGTAAGATAAAAACAGGCAGGAAGAGCGCAGGTAGGAATTATCCGGATGTGTTGTTTATCAATTCCGATATATTCTGAGTCGGCATGTAACTTTCCTTACCGCGCCGGGAAAATTTTAAATGTTGAATCTTTTATCTGATTTGCATGTGTGATTTTGGGGACCACCCTCCAAACTGTTGATATTCCTTTTTTGCATGAAAAGGAATCCGCAACAGTATTGCATTAATTATTACAGGACTCCTGACATCAGAAACATAATGTATTGAAATAAAACAACATAGATTTTTTGTTGCGTATATACGTATGCGACTTGTATTAGAAATTCTATTAAAAAGAATTACGTTTATAATTTTTCTTAGCGTGAAATAATTTGAAATTTACCTCAGATGGTAAATCGAGAACCAATGGGAATTGTCATGAATCTTACCAAATAAATTTCATAAAATATGCCCTTACTTTTTGTCTTGACACAAAAAGTAACAAAAAAGTCAAGACTGCAAAAAAATAAGCTAAAAATCAATTCACTCCGCTAAAATGAAAGAACTCGGCACATAAAAAGACATGTGCCTCAAACAGCTTTCCTTTTTTAACGCTTCGTTCATTTGATTTTCTTAACGCTTATTTTTTTGAGGTCGCTTTAAAAGATGAAAATAATAATGAGAAATGATTTAGATAAATTCTTTATGTTATTATTTTGTCATTTAATGAAAGAAAATGATAAAATAGTTGCATTTAAATATACGTGATGTCAGGAGCTCTGTATTATGTATCCGGTTATTTAATTGATCCGGCATATCAATTGTAGAGGGGCATTCTTACTAAAAATGAACTTATTACAATTTCAAGGTTTAATGCAATATTTTAATGTAATTCTAAGATAAATCAATCGGTTCAATAAATTTACGTCCTACTGAAAAGGGGATAATGTTTTTATGTTGCAACCTGCCAATTATCATTGCCGGATGTGTCTGAAATTTTTTAGCGTAATAAAATATTACACTTTCAGTCAGTGTCTCTTCTGAAAGTAATTCCTTTTCCTCTTTCATGGAAAAAGTCCATTCTTCCGCGAATTCATTGGCTTCTTGTTCTTTTTGGGGATCGGCGTCGGAAAAATCTATTCCCTCAAGCGAAATATATTTTTTACCATGTAATAAAATATGGCCGATTTCATGAAAGAAAGTAAACCAAAACCGGTCATTCTGTTTATACCGCGCTGTCAGTTGAATTACCGGTGTATTTCTTATCCATCGTGTTGAACCACTAATTGGCGCTTTATTTAATTTCGGTGTATAAAATACCATTAATCCCGCCTCATGACATAACAGCGAAAGGTCCCCGAAAAAACTTTTTGGATACGAGGCCATTATCTTTTTTATCTTCGGCAAATTGTCTTTCAGCTTTTTTTTATTATAGTCCGGAGGATTGAATTCTTCTAATTGTAGTTCTCCTTTCCTTAACCATGCTGAAATTGCTTTCGGATCATGAGTATGTTTCAACGAAGTATACGCGGCTATTTTTAATTCACTTTCAATGTAAAGTTTTTTCCAGGCTTCATGAGATGAAATTCCAAAATACGCGAACAGGTTGATTGTCTTTTCCCGAATTTTTCTTGTTGCCGGAACCCATTGCAATTTAGCCATTTCGGCATACGGGAAACCTTTTGTCCATTCTTCGGCTTCCTCAACAGCCAGTTTTCTTTTTAAGCGCGCCTTATATTCATTAAATCTCGATTGTTTATTTATCCAAAAATGTGCTGGTATTTTTGTGACATTTTCGAATAGAATTGCCATTTCGGTAGTGATTGAGCTTTCCCCCTTCATAAGAGCTGCTATTGTTTTTTCAGGTTTCCCCGTACGCAAAGCAAATTCTTTTCGGCTCATACCCATTTCACCAAGTTTTTCATTAAGGGTAATAGCCGGATGAAGAACTTCTTCAGGGTAATATTCATTTACTACTGTCATAAAAAATATCTCTAATGATAATCAATAATTTCAATTATTTCCGCGCTTCTGATTTCGACCAATATTTGAGCGCCCCATTCACTCTTTGGAATTGGAAATTCAGCAGGGGCAAATATTAATCTATAGGGCTGATCTAAATCGCATGCCCACTGGTCTTTCCTTTCACCGCGAAGCTGATGATAATTCCCGGGTAAAAACTTCAAATCATCAAAGCTTAGGGCTGCCGCTATATCATCAAGTCTCCGCTTGAATATTTCCGCTCTCCTGGTCCCCAATTTCTGTTTTGCCAATCGGTGATTATTAGCATATTTTTTGAGTTTCTTATCACTGAAAATAATAATCATTTTTGTTTAATGCAATATTTTGATTAACAGAAAGTGTTAATTAATAATACCATTTTCCAAAGAGCGTCATCTGCTTCAGCTTAATTCACCATCAAAGGCTGACTTCTTATAGTAAGATTTAATAACCTTACCAGAATCATTTATTTCCTTTGTATTATTATTAAAATAATCAAACCCATAAATATTCGCAACTTTAATTCTTCTCACCAATCTCTTATTATCAGCGAAAATATTGATTCACGCAACATTCTACAAATGAATCCTCAGGTCCAGTTTTTTTTCAACCGCTGTCTTTGTGAGCTTATCACGGAGATTACTCCGCCATGGATCCTTTTTGTTAAAAATAGCGCGAATGATCTGATCTTTTTCGGCGGGGAAATGTTCTTCCAGTATTTTGAGTGTGTTATTCCATGAGGGTTCTTCCTTATTAAGAAAACTCAGAGCATATACCCATATTGTCTCTGCTTTACCGTTTAAAGAATTTATAAGTTTTTCAGCATCGGTGATATATGGAATTACCGGACAAAGCAGGGCGGAAGCGCTGATGCCCGCCTCCCTGATCTTACCAAGCGCATTGATCCTTTTCCCGGTGTTTATGGTATTTTCTTCCATTATACTCCGGATATTATCGTCGGTAAAAGCAATAGAAAAACTCACCGATGAATCTTCCATCTCTTTAAGAATATCAATGTCGCGAAGGACAAGGTCCGATTTTGTAAGAATGCTGGCGGAAAATCCTTTTCGGAGAAAAACTTCAAGAATAACGCGCGTCTGTTTTAGTTCAGCCTCCAAGGGCTGATATGGATCGGTTTGATACCCGAGGTAAATTTTTTGCGGATGAATTCCGGCCAGCTCTTCTTCAAGACGGGATTCCAGATTTTCATATATCCTCATCTCCTCTTTCCAGTCGTGATCGGAATGATTAAGAGCGTAACAATAATAACAATTGTGCTGACATCCGGAATATGGATCTATCTGGTAATTTATCCCTTCAAGTCCGCATGGCTGAAGAACCGGACCACGATTCATCTTTATGATTTTCATTTTTTACCTCCTCTCTTTTCTGAATCAGTTTCAGCCCGTTCCATGTAATAATCCTTAAGCCTGCGAGCGCCATATTTTGGCGCGATCATATCCATTGTCATTACAGTGAGGAAAAATTCAACCGGTCCATATGTTTTGGGGCCTGTAAAAAGACGAATCAGCTTCAGCGATAAACTTTTTATCCATAATGGTATATATTTAATTTTTGTTTTCCTGCCCGCTGCCGAAAATGCCGCTTCGGCCATTTCATTCTGTGTAAGTATATCGGGGCCTCCTGTGCTGAGCTCCTTTTCGCGGCTCGATATATTATTAACAATAAATTCTGCCAGATCGGCTCCATGTATTGGGTTCGCTCTATATTCTCCATTGCCGAAAAGATATATTTTCCCTTTTTGAGCCATGCTTAACAGTTCTGTCATATCGGAAAAGAATCCGTTCGGGCGTATAATACAATATTCCAGACCAGACTGCTTAAGCTCATCGACCATCATTTCTCTCGCGTTTACTATATCCAGTTCTCTCATCCGGTCACCAAAAAGAACAGAAACAAAAATGAATTTTTTAACACCCGATTTTTTTGCCTCGTTCAAAATGTTTTTATTTCCGCCGTAATCCACATCCATATAAGTCATTCCATCTTTCTGTCTTGTTATGCCGACAGAAGAAAAAACAATATCTATATTTTCGCAAACACCGGCAAGAGAATCAGGCTTTGTAACTTCACCTGTAAAATCTTCATCAATGAAATTTTTGCATTCTTCAAGCTTTTCCCTATTCCTCGCGAGAGCGCGGATATAATATCCCTGTTTCTTAAGTTCTCTCAGCATATATTTCCCCAGGTAACCTGTCGCCCCGGCAACCAATACTTTCTTCATTTTATTTCCCTTTATGTTTTATTAAACAAATTTATTATGATTCTATTCCAAATTCCATCCATACCGTATAATTAACCAGTCCGTAATCCTTCAAAACTTCAAGAATATGAAGCGCGCAGGATTCTTTTGGGGACTCATTATTCCCGGTATGTTGATATATGTGAATACAATAATCTGTATATGGTTCCGCTCTTTTGAATAATTTCAGAAAACCGCTTTGAGAGTCATTTAAAAATTGTTTCCTGATTAACTCCAGCTTATTTTCAAGTCTGACTGCTTTTGCGGCGGCGCATCTTATTTCAATTATTTCCAGTTGTTTCATTCAGGTTTGCTCCGGTTAATTTGTCTCCGAAATAGTATCCCAATTTCGTGCCGGTTAAATTTTGTGAAAAATATAAGAAAATTGGAGAAAAAAACAGATATTTACCATATATGACAAAAGTGATTGCGATATACGGTGAAAACATGTATTTTTACCTTATATGGTAAATCGGGAATAAAAAATGGACAAAAATATTTTTTTCAGGGAAGCGACACTAAGAATATGTGGTAATCTGGATATTGAACAGGCGTTATACTCGACAGCCGAATTACTGAGAGAGATAATGCCGGCTGATATAATATTCCTTGAGTATTATGACTTTGATTATGGTGTGATGAGAACGATAGCAAAAGCCGATGAAACCGGGGGATACAAACTGGATTTAATAACACCTTTGAAGGAAGAGTCAAGAAAAACCGCGGGTATAACAAATATGCCGGGAAACAGAGATGTGTATATTTTTGGCGATCCTCTCAATAATTCTCTCAGCAGGGAAATGCTAAATTTTCATAATATTAAATGCAGCGATATTATGGTGCTTCTTTTGAATTCCGGGGAAAAGGTATTGGGAGCAGCGGCAATAATCAGCCGTAATGAAAAATTTACTGAGGAGCAGAGTGATTATGTACTACTTCTGAAAGAACCGTTCATCATCGCAATGTCAAACGTGTTAAAACACAGGGAATTGACGAAACTTAAGGAGCTGCTCGACGATGATAACAGATTTTTGCATGGAGAATTGCGCCGAAAATCGGGCGATGAAATAATCGGGGCAAACTACGGATTAAAGGAGGTAATGTACCAGATTGAGAAAGTCTCTTCTCTTCAAAGCCCTGTTTTATTATTGGGTGAGACCGGTGTCGGTAAGGATGTTATAGCGAATGCCATCCATTATTATTCATCGAGAAGTGAGGGACCATTTGTGAGTGTAAACTGCGGAGCTATTCCTGAAACATTAATTGACAGTGAACTTTTCGGTTATGAAAAGGGGGCGTTTACAGGGGCGGTTTCATCGAAAAGGGGCCGTTTTGAAAGAGCGGACAAAGGTACAATTTTTCTTGATGAAATAGGGGAACTGCCGCTGCAATCACAGGTGAAACTGCTGAGGGTTATTCAGGAAAAAGAAATTGAACGGATAGGGGGGACTAAAACAATATCTCTTGATATTAGAATTATCGCGGCCACCAACCGGAATCTGGAGAAAATGGTTGAGAAAGGAGAATTCAGACAGGATCTGTGGTTCCGTTTAAATGTATTTCCAATTACCATCCCTCCTCTCAGGAAAAGAAAAGAGGATATTCCGGCATTGCTTCAACATTTTATTACTCTAAAATCGAAGGAGCTGAAACTGCCGCATATTCCCGGAATTACTCAAGGAGCGGCAGACTTTCTGACTGAATACAACTGGCCGGGTAATGTGAGAGAATTGCAGAACATAGTTGAGCGGGCCCTGATCTTAAATCCGGCGGGACCATTAACATTTGAAAAACTTCTCACAAATTTTCCGGAAGAGAAAATCCCTGTAAAGGAATCCCGTCCGGCGCAGTCAGATAATCTGGATGATATAATTTCAACCCATATCAGGAATATTCTTGATAAATGCGGCGGCAAAATACATGGCGCCGGGGGAGCCGCGGAAGTGCTCGGAGTAAATCCAAATACCCTCCGCAACAGAATGGATAAACTGGGCATTGATTATAAACGACATAAGTAAACTTCATTCACCCACCCCGGGATAAGTAAAGAAATATCAATGTCTGAATCGCATCAATTACCTCTGTAATTTTATTTCCGTTCTCTCTTCTTATATCGAACCCATGTTAAAGAGGAACCAAAAATGAGACCGGTCTTTTTCTTTATATAAACAATTCCGGTTCTTTCCTTTCCATATAAAGTTTATGAAGCCTTTTAGCGGCTTCCATAACCGGACCGGGCTTTATTTTCCTGGCTTCGCGGGGGCAGTGTTTAATACAGGCGCAGCAGGTAATACATTTTTTTATATCAATTTTGAATGAATCCTTTATACTGATAGCGCCGACAGGGCAGACCTCCGAGCAAATTCCGCAATGATAGCAGTTTTCATCTACTTCAATAAAATCAACATCCCAGAGATCGGTAATTCCACCATAAGGGAAATTGCCCGGCAAAACTAATCCGGGATTTTTTCCGGCGGATGACATGGAAAGAATTTTTTCCTCTATTACAGCGCCGAAAAGTCCTGCCCGCTTAAGATCATCATTGTCCGGCCGTCCTTTCGCGATGTGAAGAGCCTGGCCGGAAAAAGAATGTTCACCGATAAAAGCCGCTGCCGCTACCGGAACACATCCACGCTCCAGCAAAATATTATTCAGCTCAAGCAGAGCGTCATCATATACACGGTTGCCGTAAACTACCACGCAAATGGCGGGTGTTTTGTCCCCTTTTAGTAAATTAAACCAGTCGTTTAAAAGCGCAGGAATTCTGCCCATATAAACAGGAGAACCGAAGATAAGCAAGTCAGTGGCTGATAACTCAGTCATTTTTCCCCTCTCGTCCGGGTTTGTGATATCGATGCGTTCAACCGGAACTCCATTAAGTCCGGCCGCGATGCCCTCAACAACCTTTTTTGTTGTTCCTGTGGGTGAAAACCAGACAAGTTTAATTTTTTTTATTTTCATCGTTGTTTCCCAAATAAACTCTTAATTAATCATTGCGCCGCAAAATAACCCGCGGCGCCTGAATATTTTCCAAACTGTTGTCAGGAATCCCATTTTCTCAACTGCTCATTAAAAGTGACAGAGATGCTTTCGGGAACTATAAGGGAAAAGAATTCGCCGAACTCTTTTGTCTGACGCATCTTTTCTCCGACCCGCATGATCTTTTCCATACTTTCATAATGATAGATAAAAATCCATACATTTTCTTTTGTATCCTTCACCAGCTCCGAAGCGATATATCCATCCTGCTTTTTCTGGAAATTATTAACCAGGTTGTCAGATTTTAAAATGAGCTGCTCTTCGGTTGCATTTTCCAATAGCTGAAATTTCACAAACTCTGTAATCATTTTATCCTCCGTAAAATTAAAAAATAAATTTGATGAAGGTAAAATTAGGGGGTCAGCAATTGATGAAATAGTAAAAAAACGACAGACGGGGTAATAAGATTGTGAAACGGCTTTTCATTTCTTGATTTGAATGACTCTTCTCGTACTCATGGGAAATCCCTCAGGAGCGAAGCGGCGTTCTCTATCAAAATGGTTAGAGGAAAATAAAGCTGATTACTCCGTAAGAAGTCAAATTCTGCGCAAAATGGCAAGATTTTATTTAACCTTCTATTTACCGGGTAATTCTGTCTGCCTGTTTACGATTAAGTTTTTTTTGATTTTCCTTTTGGTTCCGGTTTGACCAGCATAAGAAAACGGGGAGTACTTAGTTTTACATGAATCAGGAAAATCTGCCGATATGAAGCATTGAATCATCCTTCTTCACAAATCTATTCGGGGTTTTTCCCGCGAAACGTTTAAAATCTTTGATGAAATGCATCTGGTCGAAATAACCATTTGTAAAGGCAATATCGGAAAGTTTGGAATAGTCCCCGAACAAAACCTGGTTCACGCAGTTTTGAAACCGGTTGAGTAGTCCATAGGTTTTTGCCGAAACCCCGATATATTTATTATAGAGCCTTTCCAACTGGCGAATATTTATATTTTGCTCTCTGCAAAATTCAGTTATTCGCTGTGAATTGTTATTGTGTTTTAATATGTTAAATACTTTCCGGAAATTTTGGGGGATAAGATTTTTTTCATCAAGCAGGGATAACAGTTCCTTTTCAAGAATTTCCAGTCTTGCCGCGCTGTCCGGAGCTTCTCTCAGGAGCTGACTGATCTTTTTGGCAGTGGCGAATCCTATCTCATCCGCCCCGAACAGACGGTTCCTGAATTCGTTAAGAGGTATTTTAAGAAAAGGATAGAGCCCCTCCGGTAAAAAACATATCCCCAGCATTTTAATTTTACCGGTCATTTTTAGATGAGCTTCCCTGTAATGATCCTGCAATCCGGAAAAATAAACATCCTCCAGAAGATATTCCCCGCCATCCATACAGAAATAACTGGGGGTATCGCATAGATTAAATTTCAGATCAATATTCCGGACGGGAATTACCCTGTGGTTAACCTCCATATAATCAGCGTAAATTTCCCAGAAGAATTTTATATACTTCTTCAGCAGAGGATGTTTTACCGGGTATTTTTTTAATTCATGGAGCATATTGAAGATCATCGCTGATTTTTCAACAATAATTACTTTGTAAAGATATTAAGACGTATGAGAAGATACAATTATTCCGTAAGAAGTTATATTTCTGCCATTTTGAGTGAAATTTTACTGCTTAATGAAAAATTCCATCCCCCGAAACATGGTGAACAATCCCATCGCAGTAATCAACCCGGCTATCATACTCATAGACTGGCAGAGCCAGAAGAATACACCCGCCCGGTAGCTGAGCGGAGTCGAAGCTACCGCCGCCGGCTTCGACTCCACTCAGCCACCGGCTAACAGATATTAAAATCTTAACATTTTGCGTTGAATTTGACTGCTTATGGAATAAATCAGCCGAGCCGGAAGTGGAAAGTCAGTTAATTGATAATTAAAGATGACTCAGTTTTATAATTTGTTAAAACATCCTGACCATCACTTTTATCCTGGTAATCCTTTTTTCCGCGTCCATCAGCGAAATCCGCCGGAAATTATGCCCTGGTTATAAAGGCAATAAGGTTCAAATATTTGAGGGCCTGCCATTGCTATTAAGGTTAAAAGACTAAAGAATAAGGTTCTTTTGTCGGGTTTTTCAGAGAGAAATTCACGCATCAAAAAAATCGTCATTTTACGAAAAATTTTTGAGCTCATGGAATATTTATCAATTATCTTTTTAATTGTTCATTGTACATTATTAATTGAAATTTTGCCATTTTGCTTAGAATATAACTCCTTACGGAGTACTCTGATTTGTTAATACAGATGCCGATCAAAAATCCTGCAATCCTAAAATCCTTTAATAATAGCTGAGGGATGAGGGGGATTGGGTTTTACGCTGCCGGGTTTGACGTCATGTACGGTATCTAAGTGCATATCCAATTTTATAACTCCTTACCTTTCGCAAAATGAAATCGCGGAAGTTTATCGCGAATTATCATATCCCAGGCTCTCAATATAAACAGTATTTCTCATTCATCGAGCAAATAATAAAAAAGATGTTCCATTTTAAAGGATGAAAAATTGTCTCTGTCGTCCCTGACGGGACTTTTTGTTATTGTATGTTGCCCATTTACCCCACAATGAATAGCGGGGCTATTTTCTGCTTGCCTGTCCGACGCGGCGGATCCCTGGCGGGACTTTTTCCCAAACTTCAATCCCACGTTTTTATTTTGCGAATGAATCCATGTAAGTTATTTTTTTAATACCGGGAACAGGGATTCTGAGTTTTATACCTCGTTGGAGGTATCCGGGAATTCCTCCTCTGCCAGGTTATATTCCGGTTCTTCAGGCGCCGGTTTTCGGAAAAACCTGGAGGCGAGCAACAGACCACTTACAGCGAGGAAGAGTCCGGTGAGGTCAAGCCAGAGAGGTTGAAATTCCGGCTGCCCTGAATAATTGGTAGTGAATCCCCCTATCTCAATATCCAGAATGGCTATTATAAAAAATGGAATAAAATTCGCGAAAAAATGGCCCAAAATAGTTAAAGTGAGGTTCCCGGTTTTTATGAACCACCAGGCGAAAACAAATCCGATTATCGCCGCTCCGAAAAACTGCCAGGGATTGAGGTGGAACAGACCAAACATCAGGCCTGAAACAATAATCGCGGTTGCCGGGCTGTATCTTTTCAGGTAACCATTTAGTATGACGCCCCTGAACAAGGTTTCTTCAGTTAAAGGCGCGACAATGGCGAGAGCGAAAAATGATCCCCACATGCTGCCGCTGCCGGAAATAAGCTTTTCAAACATTTCAGCGATATTTTCGGGAACAGGAAGAACTATCCTGACGATGTTATCCAGTTCCGAAAGGAGAATGGAAAATCCCAGGGTGGTGATTAAAACTATACCGATTTCCGCTATGTTTATCCCTTTGATCGGGAAAACCTGTTTGGCCGGCAGTTTCATCAGTTTCCAGGCGAAAAAGACTACTATCCCTATTGAAAGGATGTTCGCGTATCCTGTTGTCGCGGGATGATGGAGAATTGAGACCTTACTGATAAATTCATATACGAAAACAGGTATCAACACTATTACCTGAATAATAAATACACCTATCAGCAGCAATACTGATTGCCAGAATCCGGGGAAGGCTTTATCGGAATTCATATTTCTTCCTGAAAATTTTATTAAATGAGTATATCCCAAAGGGACAAACGCGTAATTATGAAGTTCTATTTGGCATTCCAATCCGCAATCTTACTTAATTCCTGTATCGCCGGGAAGCAGCGCCGCTTCATCATTTAAAATTGTGCCGGACCGGTCGTTATTTTATTGTATTCACGAATCAGCTTTCCGCCACATTGTAAATATATTAAATACTTTTTAATTTTTTGGAATTGGGAGATTATGCATCCGCAGGAAGCTGAGTTTATCCCAGTAGCCTCTCTGGAATTTAATTTTTCCATCGATAATATGGAAAAAACCGCAGCCTCTTAATCCGGCGGGATCTTTCCATTCAAGGATAGCCCATTCACCATCCTCAAATATATTTTCTACAATACAAACCATATCGGCGGCGGCAAATTCTGAGGCGAACATTTCCCTGATTGCCTCCTTCCCTTCAACAGGATCATTGGCAACCTGGTGATTAATCGCGTCATCATGATAAAATGAGGCGATTTTTTCGGCGTCTCCGAGGTTAAAGCATTCAACCCAGGATTTCACAATTTCTTTTGGCGACATAAGATTATTTTATTTTTTGTAAGATTACCCTGAAAGGAAATTATTTTTCTGATAATTTAATCATTCCCGCTGATAATTTCATTTGTCATGGAATAATTATATTTGTTCAGCGAAGAATATAAATTTTGTGGATAATAAATGAATAATGTTTCTCCCGTTATTTTAACGGCTATGGATTTATCGCTTCATTATGGAGAGCAGGTTATCCTTGATGAAGCTTCTTTAAGTGTGCATGAAGGGGACCGCATAGGACTGGTTGGAAGGAACGGCGCCGGAAAATCGAGCTTTCTGAAAATTATCTGCGGAGTGATGGCTCCGGATGAAGGGGAGGTGGCAAAAAAGAAGGAACTCAGCATCGGTTACCTTTCGCAGGAATTCACACTCGATGAATCGGGGAATGTGTATGAAAATATTCTTGAGGGGGCTGAGAAAATAGTAAAACTTGTTGAGGAATATGAAAACACTCCCTTTGACTCAGAGAAGAGGAGCATCCTTGAAGAAAAAATAAACAGGGTGGATGGATGGAATTTAGATAAAAGAATAGGGATGATGATTAAAACTCTTTACGCTCCCGACCCGGAAAGAGATATATCAACACTTTCAGGAGGGGAAAAAAGGAGAGTGGCTTTATGCAGGGCGCTGATTTCGCAGCCCGATCTGCTGATTCTTGATGAGCCTACAAACCACCTCGATACAGACTCAATTGAGTGGATAGAGAATTTTCTCGCCGGTTATAAAGGCACATGTATATTTGTAACTCACGACCGTTATTTCCTCGACAGGATAGCGAACCGTATTGTAGAGCTTTCCCGCGGCAAATTTTATTCTCATAGCGGCAACTACACCGATTATCTTATTAACAAGGCGGAGAGGCAGGCAATAGCCGAAAAGGAGGAGGTAAAAAGACAGAATTTCCTCAGGCGGGAGCTTGACTGGGTTGTCCGCGGACCACGGGCGCGAAGGACCAAGGCTAAAAGCAGGCTGGACGCCTATTATGAAGCCGCGTCAAAAGATAAAATTGAAGCTGATCCCGATGTCGAACTGCTGATCCCTCCGCATGAACGGCTGGGGAACAAGGTTCTGGAGCTAAAAAATATCAGCATGGAACTCGGGGGAAAAACACTTTTTGAGTTTCTCAGCTTTCAGTTTGCCGCAGGAAGAAGACTGGGCATCGTGGGAAAAAACGGCGTCGGTAAAACCACTCTGCTGAGGATACTTAAAGGGGATATTAAACCAACAGCCGGAAAAATTGACCGGGGTGAAAGAACTGAGTTTAATTATGTCGACCAGTCGCGCCTGCTGCTCAATGATGAGGATACTGTTTTTAACGCGATCGGGGAGGGGAATGAATTTATCAAATTTGGCAGAAACCAGTTGAATGTATGGACCTACCTTAAGCGATTCCTCTTTACCGATGACAGGATAAATACTTTGGTGGGCCGGCTTTCGGGGGGTGAAAAAAGCAGGCTGACACTTGCGAGAATTCTGAAAAGCGGGGGGAATTTCCTTTTGCTCGACGAACCGACCAACGACCTGGATTTACCGACACTCAGGGTGCTGGAGGAAGCTTTGATCAGCTTCGACGGTTGTGTGGCTGTTGTCAGTCACGACCGCTATTTCCTTAACAGGGTATGCAACGGTATTCTCGCCTTTGAGGGGGATGGAAAGGTTCATTTCAGCGAAGGTGATTATGATTATTACCGTGAAAAAAGAACAAAAAGGGAGGAGCCTGCCAGGGACAATAAGGAGAAGAGTGAAAAGAAAAAGGGTAGTGAAAGACCCAAACCGCGGAAACTGAGTTACAATGAAAAAAGGGAACTGGACTCGATTGAAGAAAAAATAATGGAGGCGGAGGAGGAGGTTGAAAGAATTGAGGCAATCTTTGTTTCTCCCGACTATTATGAGAAATACGCTGAAAAAACCAACGAACTTAATGAACAACTGGAACAGGCCAAATCCCTGGTAAAAAATCTTTACGACAGATGGGAAGAGCTTGAGGAAATAAAAAATTTGTAAGGAAAGACAGGATTTACAGGATTGTATTGATAAACAGGATAAAAAATCGGTATCGTTTTTTGCTTTTCACTGGTTATTCAAAGTTCTGCGGAAAAAACTGCCGCCTTCCAAAGTCCCCCGTGTCCCACTTGTCGCCCTGACACGGCAAAAACCTCCCGCAAAGCCGTCATTGTCTGAACCATGATTAAAGGATTTAAGGATTGCCTGATTAAAGCGTCGTCGGGTTCGAAATCGTTTTTTCGTTTCCCGGGGGCAAATTCCACGCAAAGGCCGCGAAAGGAAAAGTAAACGCCAATCCCGCCAAAAAGAACAGGATTACCAGGATTGTATAGATAAACAGGATAAAATATCGCTATCGCAATCCTCTTTTACTCTCTCAGAAAAATTGAACACTCCCAATCTAATCGCAAACCCTGCCATCATACTCTTACTCATACTCTTACTCTGATTTTTTCTTAACCACAATGTTCGCAAAAAAGTCACACAAAGAACACAAGGACAATAACACCGCGCCTTCAGGCCGGTGATTCATGGAGAAACCTGACAACCCCAAAAGGCTTTAGCCAAAAAAGAACGTTGCGGGAAAATATCAGAATGTGTAAAAACCAATCCCGTCATTGTCTGAACCATGATTAAAGGATTTAAGGATTGCATGATTAAAGCGTCGTCGGGTTCGAAATCGTTTTTTCGTTTCCCGGGGGTAAATTCCACGCAAAGGCCGCGAAGGGAAAAGTAAACGCAAAGCCCGCCAAGAAGGACAGGATTTACAGGATTGTATAGATAAACAGGATAAAAAATCGCTATCGCAATCCTTTTTTACTCTCTCAGAAAAAAATGAACACTCCCAATCTAATCTCAAACCCGGCCATCATACTCTGATTTTTCCCATTCACCATTCTTTTCCTCTTGCATTAAAAACCAATATTCACTAATTTACAATTGACTGATTGCATTAGGGGTAATAAGCGGATTGTTGTTTTAATTGGCATAAATTAAGTGAATAATAATAACATTTTTGAATTAAATAATACTTGAAACTATGACAGAAGAGACTTCAATCAAATTGTTCGAATCCAGGAAAATCAGGGTTCATTGGGACAAAGAATCTGAGAAATGGTTTTTTTCGATTATTGATATCATCGAGACCTTAACTGAAAGTAAAAATCCCCGCAGATATTGGAGTGACTTAAAACGAAAATTGACAAAAGAAGGATTTATTCAGTTGTACGAAATTATCGTACAACTGAAATTATTATCTTCTGACGGGAAACGATATATGACTGATTGCGCGGACACAGAAGGTCTTCTACGAATTGTTCAGTCTATTCCATCACCCAATCCCGGATAATCGTTTTTATACTTTTTTACCTGCCGCAGCGATACTGTGGAGAAGGTGGGCATACTTCAAAATTTATACTTAATATTACTGTTCTTACTCTGATTTTTTCTTAGGCACAAAGAACACAAGGACAATAACACCGCGCCTTCAGGCCGGTGATTCATGGAGAAACCTGACAACCCCAAAAGGCTTTAGCCAAAAAAGAATGTAGCGGAAAAATATCAGAATGTGCAAAAACCAATCCTGTCATTTTCTGAACCATGATTAAAGGATTTAAGGATTGCTTGATAAAAGCGTCGTCGGGTTCATAATCGGTTTTTCGTTTTCCGGGGGCAAATTCCACGCAAAGGCCGCGAAGGGAAAAGTAAACGCAAAGCCCGCCAAGAAGGACAGGATTGTATTGATAAACAGGATAAAATCGCTATCGGCATAGCAATCCTTTTTTACTCTCTCAGGAAAAAAATGAACACTCCCAATCTAATCGCAAACCCTGCCATCATACTCTTACACATACTCCTACTCTGATTTTTCCCCATTCATAATTCATAATTCGCCATTCACAATTCTTTTCCTCTTGCATAAAAAAGCAATATTCATTAATTTACAATTGACTGATTGCTTTAGGGGTAATAAGCGCTTGAATAAGCGGATTGTGGATTTATTTGATATAGATTTAATATGGATTGAAATTGGCAAAATAGGAGTTATTCTCCTTCATTTAAATTTGGCAGACAGAAGTGGCGTAGCTGAGTGAAAAGGCAATTTAAAAATATATAATTGTAACAGATTTGCATATTACAATTTTGCTGTCAGGTGCGAAAGCGCAACCTAACAGCGTATGAAAATGTTTCTCTGAAAAAACGGGTAGTGGATTGCGAAAATTGTCCACAACTCCGTGATGTGGCTATCAACCGGGAGTTTTCGATATTATGAATCGTAATGATGAATTATCAAACAAAAGGTTAAATATACTTCTGATATCTTTTCTTATGATTATTATTTTCCTTGTTGGGTTTATCCTTATTTTTATTTCTGATGCGTATGTTAACTCGGAACCATGGCGAACTTTACTTAATATACTTGGTGGATTCATGTCAATTTCAGTTGCTGCGAGTTATCTTTATGAAATAACTATTAAAAGGATCGATGACTTAAAAAGAAGAAGGGAACTTGCAGAAGTAGTGAAAGAATGTACAAATCAGACAATAAGTAATTCTCACTCGTATGGTTTTGTTGGTTTCAATAACAAATTGGATTTTAAGAATTTATTTGACAGACTTGATAATAATGATGAGTTACTTTGGCTAGATACATATGCTCCAGGTCACCAGCATTGGATTAGCAATATGGAAAATGCCTTATTAAATGGAGCATATATAAAAATGTTTGTAATTAATTGGCAATGTGACAATACAATGCATCGTGCTGATGAATTACCTGAAAGATACTCAAGAAACACTGTAAAAAGAGAAGTTGAAATATTTTACAATGAAATGGTTGCATTAGCTTCAAAACCTAGCATTATGGGTAAGTTAGAAGTAAAGTTGTATAAAGATCTTCCGGGAATTCCAATGTATATCGTTGTACAGAATACTGTTCCTCAATACGCTTATACCAGTTACTTTTTAACACAAGCTACTGGAATTAATTTCCCACACTTAAAATGGGAATATACCCAAAGTGGAATGATAAATCATTTATACGATCATTTTATGGCTAAATGGAAGAATAATTCAAAATAAGGTGAATATAGATGGAATATAAGATTGATTACTAACGATATTGCTATCATTAGGTTAAATACTGGCAGTCATTGAATTCAAGGTATCTGTGAGATTACATTAGAACTTTCTGTTAGTATATCAAATCCTCTCAATCTTGTGAGAAAAAAATATTAGATGAACCGGCATCCAAAATATTATTTGAATGAGTAAGGCGATCTATTACGTAATTAAATAAAAATACTAAAGTCTTCCGTGGTATAATCCTCTGTCGGACTAAAGTGAAAAGTAGCTCATCCGGCAATATCCAAGTAGTACAGGACACCTGATATCAGAAACATAGACTGGCAAGCCAGAAACAATGAGGAATTACGAATTACGAATTGACTTTTCCCAGGTATTACCAATTAATTATCATTCCGGTTTTTTGCGTCTTTTGCGAAAAGACCATCGAGAGGCAGGCAGGCCGGAATCTAATGCCAAATTTTACTGGCAATCAGATAAAAACTTTTCCATTTTGCGTAGAATTTAACTCCTTACGGAATAATCTCTGAAATAAAACAACAAAGATTTTTAGTTGCGAATACACGTATGCAATTGTTAATGGAAACTCCGTTAAAAAGAATTGCGTTTTTGATTTTCTTTTGTATAAAACAGTTTGAAAATTCCAATAAAAAAAATCCCGGCAAAGCCGGGATTTTTCACAATTTTTATGAAAGCAAAAACCTCAAAGAATATACTTGCTCAAATCACGGTTTTTGACGATTTTGTCGAGTTTTTCGGTGACCATTTGGCCGGAGATTTTTATTTTGTCCGATTCAATTTTGTCGGGCACATCGAAGAGGATATCTTCGAGCAGGGTGGTAAGGATTGTATGGAGACGGCGGGCGCCGATGTTTTCCACTTCCTCGTTGACCGCGGCTGCCGTGCGGGCAATTTCAGATATTGAATCATCATTAAAACTTATCTCTATTCCTTCGGTATCGAGCAGGGCGGCATACTGTTTCAGCAGCGCGTTCTGGGGAATGGTGAGAATTTTTATAAAGTCCTCTTCGGTGAGGCTTTTTAATTCAACGCGTATGGGGAAACGTCCCTGGAGTTCCGGAATGAGATCGGAGGGTTTGGCCACATGGAAGGCGCCTGAAGCGATAAAGAGGATATGATCTGTTTTAACCGGGCCATATTTTGTATTAACGGTTGAACCTTCCACGATGGGAAGCAGGTCGCGCTGAACCCCTTCGCGCGATACATCGGGACCCTGGCTTTTGCTGCCGCCTGCAACTTTATCGATTTCATCAATAAATACAATGCCACCCTCCTGAACCCGTTTGATCGCCTCATTCTGCACGGCGTCCATATCGATAAGTTTCTGCGCTTCATCCTGGGCGATAATTCTGCGGGCGTCCTTGATCGCTGTCTTTCTTTTTTTCTTCTTTTTGGGCATCATGTTGCTAACTATTTCCTGGATGTTTATTCCCATGTCATCCATACCCATAGGTCCGAAAACCTGCATTCCGCCTGCGGGAGCCGCGGCGTCGAATTCCACCATTTTATCATCGAGGTCGCCCTTGCGGAGTTTGCCTCTCATCCATTCGCGGGTTTTTTCATTGCGCACCTGTTCATTTTCCTCTTCATCCTCCGAGGATGCCGAGGGAGTTTTAACCGGCGGAATGAGAATATCGAGAATTTTATCTTCCGCGATGTTTTCGGCTTTTTCCCTTACTTCATCGGTTTTTTCAAATTTTACCATATTAACGGCCAGTTCGGTAAGGTCCCTGATCATCGATTCGACATCGCGGCCCACGTATCCTACTTCGGTAAATTTGGAAGCCTCAACTTTGATAAATGGAGCGCCTGAAAGTTTCGCGAGCCTGCGCGCTATCTCGGTTTTACCCACCCCTGTGGGGCCTATCAGGATAATATTATTAGGCATAATTTCTTCACGTATATTGCCCGCCACCTGCTGACGTCTCCACCTGTTTCTCAGCGCAATTGCCACGGCCCTTTTGGCGTCATCCTGGCCGATAATGTATTCATCCAGTTCTTTTACAATCTGAGCCGGAGTTAAATTTTTCATTGTGTCGTTATTCATAAAAAGATACCACGTTTATTTTTCAATTTTTTCCGTATTTATTCTGTCATTTGTATAAATGCAGATTTCGGAAGCGGTTTTCAGCGCTTCCTTAACAATTTCTTCGGTTGAAAGGTCGCTGTATTTTACCAGCATTTTAGCCGCCGCCAGGGCGTACATTCCCCCTGAACCGATAGCGACGATTGAATCATCCGGTTCAATCACATCGCCGGTTCCGGAGACCACAAATGTTTTATCTTCCGATATAACGGCGAGCATCGCTTCGAGGCGGCGCAGGTATTTATCAGTGCGCCAGTCGCGGGCGAGTTCCACAACCGAGCGGCTCACATTGCCGCGATACTGTTCAAGCTTCTCCTCGAAACGTCCGAGCAGCGTAAAAGCGTCGGCGGCCGAACCGGCAAACCCGGTGAGCACCTGGCCGTTATATAGTTTCCTGATCTTCATCGAGTTGTGTTTCATCACGGTATTCCCGAGTGTTACCTGTCCGTCTCCTCCTATAACCGCTTCACCTTTGTGAATCAATCCGAGTATTGTTGTTGATCGTGTCTTCAAAATTAGCTCCTTATCCTTTATGGCAATGTCTTGTTCAGTTTCCAGTATTCAAACCATTTTTCGAATGGTGTTGTAACGGGAACAGCAAGCATATGCCCGCCAAATCCAAAATATTTAAAAACAAGCATATTAAAATTAGTAACTTTTACTGACTTTAGTAAATCTTCATAAACTTTCAGATCATATTTGCGCGCCAGCTCAACTGTTTTTCTTATCTGAAGGTTTTCCACCTTTTCCATCTTAAGTTTGGCGCGAAGTTTATCTTTCACTTCCTCAAATGGACGCATCTTTTCTTTGCCAGGTTCCCTTCTGCCGATAAGTTTAAACAGGGAATAACCGTTGTCAGTTTCCAGAGGTCCGAATATTTCATTCATTTCAAGCTCTTTGGCGACCGGGCCTATCTCTTTATAGAGCGTATATGGGAACCAGCCGAATTCTCCCCCTTTTTCGCGTGTCCATTCTCTTTTGGTGTGCTCACGCGCTATCATTCTGAAATCCTCTCCGTTATCGAGTCTCCTGAACGCCTCCTCAATCACCTCAAGGCTGTCGGTAAGGATCTCCAGAATATTGATTTCTGTAAGGCTGCCAAGTTTGTCCCGGTTTTTATCGTAATGTTCCCTGACTTCACCGGGAGCTATTACCGCCTGACTTAACATTTCATTTTTAACATGCCCGGCGAGATAATGATCGCGCCACATACTGGTGAAGGTGGTCACTTCAGGCTGCTTGTTAAGTCCCCTGCTGAGCGCCTCATCTGAAAGCAGTTCCATCTCGATAAATGATTTAACCCTCGAATTGAGTTTTGCTCTCAAAGTATCTGCGTCGGCGGTGGAGGAATAAAATCCGTCAAAGAAAAATGTACGGAGGAATTCTTTCATGGTAACATTTTTATCGCCAAGTTTTATATAGGGCATATTAAGAGTGTCGGGACCGAGGTTTTTTCTGATCGTTTCATAATCATCCTTTCCGAGGTACCAGGCTCCCTTCTTCCGCTCTTCTCCCGACTTTTTCTTTTCCTTAAAAATTTGAACCACCTGGTCGGCAAAACTCCAGAAAAGGTAACCGTCCGAACTGACTTTTTTATCCTTAAAAAAATCGCGGAAATAGTTATTGTAATTCTGGGAGGATAATTTTTCACGCGCCAGCTTTCTCGCTTCCTTCTGCAGATTTACCAGTTCCTTTTCGGTCGCGGCTTTTGGAATAAAATCTTCGAGATAAAATATATACCACCCATGTTCAGTCTGAAGGGGCGAGGTATATTCACCCTTATTGAGGCGGAATAATTCTTCTTCCACATCGGGGGCCGAATCGCCGCTTTTAACGACTATTGCAGTATCCTGGTGAATTTTTTCGGGGCGGCTTTTCAGAAGGGCTTCAAAAGATACTCCCGAGTTCAGGCTGTCATAAAGGGAAAATATTCGTTCGCGCGAAGGAGAGAGCATATATTTTATCAGCAGAGTTCTGCTCAGTTTCGCGTATTCCATCATAACCGCTTCCTTCGGGGGATTCGATTTATCCTCCACCTCTATTTTGTGAAGCGCGTCGCGGGCATACATTTTTTCAATATTTTTCCATGAAATCCGGATAGCCTCGGTTGTGTCATATCCTTTTTCACGCGCTTCTTCGGCCCAGAGTTTTTCGGCGATCATGGTATGAAGAAGCCTGATCTTTTTTACCTCATCAGGTATTCCGGGGGAACCGGTCTGGGGCATAAACTGGAAGCGCAGTTTAAATTCTTCGGCGGTGATTTTATGACCGGCGAATTCGGCAAGAATGATCTCCTTCTTCTCCTGGGCGTTAATCAGAAGAGGAAGCATAAAAATAATTATTAACAACTTTTTCATTTTTCAGCACTAATTTTTAGCGGTATAAAACGGGGAACATTTTTCTGATACATCTTATATTCTACACCGAATTTTTCAGCAAGTTTCCTTTCCTCAAAAATTGCACCGATAATAAAATAAACGACAGTGGCGATATAAGCTGTAAGATAAAATAAACTCATTACAGGCCGTAGTCCGAGAAAGAGAATAAAGAAAAAATAGGCGGGGTGGCGCATATAACGAAAGGGTCCCCTTATGATGAGTGATGAATTTTCATCCAGGTTTGCCGAATTATATTTTCCCCGGTAATAGCGGATAACCTGGTTTATGCCGAGGAATTCTTTAAGATCGACATACATAACCGACCAGATGATTCCGGCAAGACTGGTAACCTGCAGTACATATATTATAATATCCCAGGGATAAGGGAGATCATATACAATCAGATCGGGGCGGGGCGAAATTCCGATTATCAGAACATAAGAGAGGGTGGAAACGAGATTATAAAATAACCGGTAGAAGGCAATTTTATCACCGATTTTATCTTCAAGCCTTCTCTTGAAAGAATTTGCAGCCAGAAGTGAATGGAGTAATCCGAAAATTAGAAAAAGAAAAATAATGATCAGAACGTCAGCAAAATAACTCATAATTCCTTACGAAGACGGGCGACAGGAATTCTTAGCTGCTCACGGTATTTGGCAACCGTTCTGCGCGCTATATGGATTCCTTTATTCTTTAATATCGCTGATATTTTATCATCACTCAATGGAGAGCGTTTGTTTTCGCCGTCACAAATTTCCTTTATCAGCTCTTTGATATGCCTGTTCGATATTTCGGAACCTGAATCGGTGGCGAGGCCTTCGCTAAAGAAATATTTCAATTCATGAATCCCCACCGGGCTCTGAACATATTTGCCATTAACAACACGGCTGATGGTGGATATATCCATCATAACTTCATCGGCGATATCCTTATAGATCATCGGTTTAAGCGCTTTGGGACCGAAATCAAAAAATTCATATTGCTTTTCGACTATCGCCCGCATGATCTTGATAAGTGTGTTCCGGCGCTGCTGAATTGAAGCTATAAACCATTTGGCCGATTCATATTTTTCACGGAGAAATTTATGAGTATCCTTTTCCCTTTTGGAAATCTTTCTTTTACGCTTATTCTGGTTGATCATCTCCAGATAGGTTTTGCTGAGTGTTACTGATGGAACGCTCCTGTCATTGAGAGAGACGATATAATTATCATCAACCTTTTCGACGAGAAAATCGGGGGATATCTGGTTAGCCTCCTCAGAATCGATATTTCCCTCGCCCGGTTTGGGATTAAGCCTGTGGATAAGTTCGAGAGTTGCCCGCAGGGTTTCGCGGGTAAGGTCCATAGCTTTCTGAATAGCGTCGAATCTTTTATTTACAAAATCCTGAAAATGGTTTTCGAGAATTTTTTCAGCGAGGAAACTGTAGTAGGGATCAAAAGACTGGTTCTTTAACTGAAGAAGCATACACTCTTTCAGGCTGCCGGCGCCAATACCCGCCGGTTCAAGCGACTGGATAACCTGAAGCATTCTTTTTCCATCTTCTTCGTTAAGATCGAGATGTTCAAAAAGGGCCAGTTCATTTACAATTTTGTTCAAATCCTGTTTAAAGTAGCCATCTTTATCGAGACTGCCGATTATATTTTCCCCGAGTATCATATGTTTTTCATCGAGATCGAGCATATGAAGCTGATCTATAAGCAATTCTCGCAGGGAAGAACGGGAAGGAGCCAGCGGACGCAGCACTTCATCATCGGGGCTGCGGTTAATATTGTCGCTATCGGCTTCAAGATCATTCATGAAATCTTCAATTTCAAACTCATCATCCTTTGAAGATTCCTCTTCTTTATTATCACTATCCTCATCCTGCTCCTGATCGGAATCAAGCTCTTTTTCCATCATTTCAAGTTCCTCTTCAGGCACTTCCTCGAGGATGGGATTTAGTTCAAGTTCGGTTTTTATTCTTTGCTCCAGGGCAAGTGTATTCAATTGCAGCAGTTTCTGATATTGTATCTGCTGGGGAGATAATTTCTGCTGCAGGGCAAGCCTTTGTTGTAACGACAGCATTATTTCACGCTCCGTTCTGATTTTTTAAGATTCATATAAAAATCCTTTCCAAACGCTCTTTCAATCGCCTCTTTACAAAAATCCAGAATCACCGGTTTTTCAATCCCATTCTCACAGATAGCCGGCTCACATTCAGCAATCCTTTCATATTTAAGAACAGGACCGCCAAAATATGAAACCCTGATAGGATACAGATGGCATGAAACAGGTTTAATAAAATCAATTTTTCCATCCCGGTAAGCTCGTTCAATACCGCATTTCGCTATATCGCCATCCCAGACCACAAAAACGCAGGCCCGGTCATTAAGGCTCCTGAGGAGAAGCTGATCATATTTTTCTTCGGCATATCCTTTTTCTTCAATTTCGCGCCTGTGTTCTTCCGGCAGGTATTCCATAATTACCGGGAGATGTTTTTTTATTATTTCAATTTCTTCTTCGGTTACGGGCGCGCCGGCGTCGCTATGGAGTGTGCAGCAGGCGCCCTTACATTCTTTCAGGTTGCAGAGAAATTTTTCTTTATAAACTTCCCGGCTTACCATTATATCGTCGGTTTCAATATAGTCCAGTTTCATTATTTTTCAGTTAAGTAGTAAATTTTCTTTAATTTATAATAATTTTCCTAAATGTACAATTATTTGGAAAAAATGGGAAAAAAAATAATAGATTGTTCCGGTAAATAACAAATTACAAAACAAATATAAAGCAGAAATATGGAATTATCCGGAAAAAAGATACTTATTACCGGGGCTACGACCGGTATTGGCAGATCAATCGCGGAAAAACTGGTTAAAACGGGTATAAAACCGGCTCTGGTTTCCCGGAGAACAGAACTGCTGGAGGATTTTGAATCGGCAGGATGTCTTGTTATCCGGTGCGATGTAAGCAAAAAGGAGGAGGTAAAAGAGGCATTTAAGGAAACCGCCGAAAAACAGGGTATACCCGATATAACAATTCTTAACGCCGGCATGGGAAATAGAAGCACGATAAAAAATTTCAGTTCGGCGGACGCTGAGGAAACATTCGCCACCAACCTGATGGGGAATATCTACTGGATTGAACATCTGCTGCCGGAAATGATGAAGAGAAAATCGGGAATAATCGCGGGAGTTTCAAGCCTTGCCGATAACAGGGGATTTTCAGGCAGCGGGTTATATTGTTCGAGCAAAGGGGCTCTCTCAATTTTTCTCGAGGGACTGAGAAGAGAAGCTGCCGATTACGGTATAAAAATAATTACCATAAAACCGGGATTTGTAAAAACACCCATGACCGATAAAAATAATTTTAAGATGCCTTTCCTGATGTCACCCGAAAAAGCTGCGGGGATAATTCTGAAAGGTATAAGAAAAGAGAAACGGATAATACAATTTCCGCTGCCCACCGTTATCGGTACAAAGCTGGTCAGCCTTATTCCCCCCGGCTTATTCGATAAGATGACCGGGTATTCCGACGCGTGAATCACTTATCGGGCGTCTTCACAAAAATATCTCCCTGGTATGCGGTGGCGTCATTATCATCGAGCCATATTTCATACCCGTTTTCGTGCAGGCGGGTTGTTACTTTCTGAAATGTTTCTTTATTCATAACCCCTTCATTCAGGTTATGTTCAAAATGGATTACCGCCGGTTTCATCCGCTCAAAATTAATATTGAGAATTATTTCGGCGTCATAACCTTCGGTATCAATCTGCAGAAGATCGGGGGAGGGGCAGTGGTATTTGTCAGTCAGTTCGGCAAGGGTGATACATTCCACCTTTTCTTCGATTATCACATCGGCGGGAATAGCTGAGCGCCTGTGATGCCCCGGGTCAAAGGAGGCTATTCCCCCGGCCCATGCGGGTAGTTCATTTAAGCGGGCGGGGTTTACACGGTAGATATTCATTTCCCGCTCGCTGTTATGTATCGCTTTATTTACAGCGGTAATTTCAGGAAAACCGTGGTAGTTTTTCTTAAGTTTTTCGAAATAGTCGGGGAGCGGCTCAACAACAATTCCCCTTACTTTTCCCCTGTTTCGCTCAATAAACCGGTAAAGAGGATCGCTGCTTATTCCGTCATTGGCGCCAATCTGAATGAATGACAATTTCCCTTTTCTTTGGATATATGAGGATAACAGCGAATGAAAGAATGGCAGATTCTCAAACCTGTGAATGTCGTAACCGAGGCGGTTTAATATATTTTTGAATATTTGTTTCAGCATTTTTATAATTATTATAATTGTGTCGCGGCTGTTAAAATATCGCGGCTAATATGTATTGTCCGGAAAATCATAATATAAATATAAATAATTTATTTGACCGGGGAGGAGTAGAACTTACTTCGAGTAACTCGATAACTATGTTGATTCTGTTTTTATAATCCTGTCATCCCTCCGGATTTTTTTATTTTCACTAAATTCCGAGTGTAGAGACGCAATGCATTGCGTCTCTACTGAATTCCGGAATCATGTTACGCAGCTGATTCTTATCATCTCAATAAAATCATTTTTTTCGATGTTCTAAAGTTGCCGCATTCCATTTTGCAGAGATATATACCTGAAGCGAATCCCGAGGCATCCCACTCAACCTCGTATGTTCCGGGGGATTTTATTTCGTTTACCAGGGTGGTTATTTCGGCGCCGAGGGAGTTGTAGATTTTTAAGGTGGTGTGAATACCCGTGCAGGACAGATTACAAATCTGTCCTACGGAAAATTTGATTTTAGTTGAGGGATTAAATGGATTGGGATAATTTTGTTCAAGTCCCGATTCTTCAGGGATAAAAATGTTATCGTCAAGTGATGTGGGAGCGTCTTTAATACAGCGGATTGAATATTTCATCACTTTATACCAATCGTAAATCGATGATTCCTCACTTTCATAACTCAGGTATCTTTCTCTCGCTTTGGTGAGGGTGACCTGGGTTGAAGTCCAGAAAACCGCGTATTCATTTAACAGCCGAAAGATATGTGGAGTATAAAACCCGTCATATTCACCGGCGGGCAACGCTGAAAATCCGCTGCTGTTTGTCGCTGCTGTATTGGGTGAATTCCATTGGGAAGTCCCTGCCGTCTTCATTTTTCCTCCCGCGACGGAGGCTCCCCCGAGGTAATTTTCCATCTCTTTCCATTCCGCGTCGGTCGGGATATGCCAGCCTTCCGGCGCTATTCCCTGCGCTCCCTGGCTGGTTGAGTTTCTCATAGCGGCGTCCCATGTGTAAAGGCATCCGTATATTTCCCCGAGGCTGTCGCTGTCATTATATTTCACCACATCAGGTATAGCCTCCCCATCCGAATAATGCAAAGATTTTAGATTTTCTTTAAGCCAGACCTGGTTTCCAATTGTTACGGTATTATAAATATTCCCGTCAAAGTCGGCAACGGTTTCCTGCGCTTGTGCGATCTGTGTTATAAATATAACCAGTACTGTAAAAAATTTTTTCATCTGAGGCTCCATTCAATTTAATAATACCAAATGACTGTTATTCAGCGAAGTTTGGTTATTACCCGGCGGTGGATTTTATATGGCTCATACAGATTTATGCCGGCAACCGGGCGGAAGAATTTCTTATCAGCAATTAACTGAATACCCGGCGTTATATGAAATGGTTTTCTTTAAGTGGTGAAATATCTCGCTGACAGTCTTTCGAAGCCTCATCTTTCGGAATATTGGTTCTATATTTACTCACCCAATATCATATCGGCGATTTGCGCGTTGATCTGGTTTGGTCTGACTACCCAATTAAAAGCGCCGTTTGTAAGTAAAATCACAGTGACATTTTTACCGGTTTTTTCATTCCAATAGTGTCTGAAGGAAGAAATTCCCGCTCCTCCATGTCCTGCCATTCTGTAGTTATCCTCTAACCTGTAGGCTTCCCAGCCCAGACCGAAAAAACCATCACGGCCATTATTTAGCTTTACCGGAGTTTGGATGATTTCAAGTTGTTCTTTTGCCAGGATTTGTTCATTTTGAATTGCCTGAAACCATTTTACCAGATCATGGATTGTAATGTTCAAACCGGCGCCGGCATACATGGGGGGAGAATAGTTTAAGGGAAACATCTCCCTCTTATTATTATTGGTCTGGTAACAGGTTACCCGGCCGGGAATGATTGTTTTGAATCCCCCGTATTTTGCTGAGCCCAGGTCCAGTTTGTCAAAAACCGCGGATTGCATATAAGCTTCAAAATCACGCCCCGCCAGTTTTTCTATTATCATACGAACCAGCAAAAAGCCGGTGGCGTTATATTTTGATTCCGTTCCCGGTTTTGAGCTGAATGGTTTATCTTTCAGGGACTCGATAACATATTCTTCACTATCGGGCGCGAGATAGATCTGGTAATCTATCTGGTCAGGAATTCCCGAAGTATGTGATAGCAATTGTTTTAATGTTAATTCCCTCCATGATTTCGGCAGGTCGTTTCTATCAGGAAGAAATTCACCGACCGTTTCATTTACGCCGCGCTTATATTTATGCAGCAGTTCATGAAGCGCTATTGAACTCAACAATTTTGATATGGAGGCGACAGGAAAGGATTTGTCCAGGGTCATCGGAACATTAAGCTGAAGATTGGCAAGTCCGAATGCGTTTTGATGAACCACTTTGTTATCTATTAAAATCGCATAGTTAAGCCCAGCAATTTCCAGGCTGTCAATCATTTTTACAAGATAGGCGTCCGTTTTATCAAAAATGGTGTTTTCTGAAAAAGTTGAATTCCCCTCGCTGTATGATAGCGAAGTAAGGATTCCGCTCAGCAGTATGGTTAAGAGTAAATTTTTCATAGTGTTTGGTTTTGTGAAATATTGATGTATTTATTGTAATATGTGGATGAACATCTATCCACCTATCTTTTAACAAGAATAATTTTTTTCAGTTCAGTTTAAGAACTCCTGACAGGACTCAATTCAATAAATTTTTTATGATTTAATCTCCTCACCTAAGGTATGGAATATAATTCAGGGTGTTTTATATAGTGTACCTGACGGCACACCCGGACGCTTTATTCTTTTTTGCTGCCAATATTTCGCCCCTAACGCAGCATTCTTTTACTGTAATTACTTTTTTATGTCCCGTTAGGGACATCATATTGGTAAAAAAGAGAAAGGCAAAATATTCGGTGTGTCGTCAGGTACACCATATTTATCCGAGGGAGTTCAATAAATATATTTGTAACAGACCGCGAATCAATAAGTTAGCCAAATATTTTTTGGGTTGGCGTCAACAATACGACAATTTATATTATGAATATATTTCAATAAATGGATGTTTTTTACCAGAGGCCAGGAGCTCTGAATTTATTATACTTTTCATTTCAATCGATGAGGCGGAGTGAGGATTGTAATGAAACACAGACTAATACAACAACTGTATTACCAGTATTCAATTTTTATTAAGTATATTTATATCAAAAGGTAGATCAAACCCCTCCCGGCCTCCCCTTTTTCTAAAGGGGAGGAGAATAACGAGGTCGAATTGGTATATGCCTTTTTATTTGGTTAGAGTACAATAAATGTTTTTATCACAGACCGTGAATCAATAAGTTAGCCAAATATTTTTTGAGCTGTGCGGCACCAATACGATAATTTATTTTACGAATATATTTCAATAAATGGATGTTTTTTACCAGAGGCCAGGACTTCTGAATTTATCATACTTTTCATTTCAATCAATGAGGCGGAGTGAGGATTGTAATGAAACACAGACTAATGCGGCAACTGTATTACCAGTATTCAATTTTTATTAAGTATGTTTGTATCTAAAGGTAGATCAAACCCCTCCCGGCCTCCCCTTTTTCTAAAGGGGAGGGGAATAACGAGGTCGAATTGGTATATGCCTTTTTATCTGGTTTGAGTGCAATAAATGTTTTTATCACAGACCGTGAATCAATAAGTTAGCCAAATATTTTTTGGGTTGGCGTCAACAATACGACAATTAATTTTAAGAATATATTTCAATAAATGGATGTTTTTTACCTGAGGTCAGGAGCTCTGAATTTATCATACTTTTCATTTCAATCGATGAGGCGGAGTGAGGACTGTAATGAAACACCGACTAATGCGGCAACTGTATTACCAGTATTCAATTTTTACTAAGTATGTTTGTATCAAAAGGTAGATCAAACCCCTCCCGGCCTCCCCTTTTTCTAAAGGGGAGGAGATTACCGAGTTCGAATTTGTATATAGCTTTTTATCTGGTTAGAGTACAATAAATGTTTTTATCACAGACCGTGAATCAATAAGTTCAGAACTCCTTACCTCTCGCAAAATGAAATCGCGGAAGTTTAACGCGAATTATCACATCGCAAGCTCTCAATATAAATAGTCTTTCTGATTCATCGAGCAAACAAAAAAGAAGATGTACCATTTTAGAGGATGAAAAAGTTGTTTCTGTCGTCCCTGGCGGGACTTTTTGTGATTGTATGTCGCCCATTTACCCCACAATAAATTGCGGGGCTATTTTCTTTCAGCCTGTCCGACGCTGCGGATCCCTGACGGGACTCTCCTCCAGACTTCTTTCCCGCGATTTTATTTTGCGAATGAATCCATGTAAGTTATTGTTTTTTAAAACCGGGATCAGGAGTTCTGAAGTTTATGTTTTTTACCAGAGGTCAGGAGCTCGGGGTTTTAGGTTTTTGTGGCGCTGAGTGGATAGTCTGTAAGAAGTTAAATTTCATTTGAACTTCTGGAACTAATCCAAACCATTAATATCCATAACAAATTCAGGATTAAAATAAATTATTTCGCCATCTTCGGTGAGAGCTTCTCCGTAGAGGTGTTTCCAGGCGTTGCCGGCAACATACTCAACATCGCCGTTTTCAGGGTTTAAAAGTAAATAACTTTCACTGTCGGTAATTTGAATATGTTTTAACATTTTCCCTGTATCGGCATCCCATATCCGTACGCTATTATCCCTGGATCCGGAAAGGATTTTTCTGCCGTCGGGGGACCACGCGACAGACACTACAGTATTGTTATGTCCGTTCAAAGTTCTGATCAAATTCCCTGTATCGGCGTCCCATATCCGTACGCTATTATCCCATGATCCGGAAAGGATTTTGCTGCCGTCGGGCGACCACGCGACTGAATTGACAGCCGAGTTATGGCCGCTTAAAGTTCTGATCAAATTCCCTGTTTCGGCATCCCATATACGTACGCTATTATCCCATGATCCGGAAAGGATTTTGCTACCGTCGGGGGACCACGAGACTGAATAGACATCCGAGTTATGGCCGCTTAAAGTTCTGATCAAATTCCCTGTATCGGCATCCCATATCCCTACGCTATTATCCGAATATCCGGAAAGGATATTGCTGCCGTCGGGCGACCACGCCACAGACTCGACAGAAGCATTATGCCCGCTCAAAGTATGAATAATATTCCCTGTATCGGCATCCCATATCCGTACGCTATTATCCCATGATCCGGAAAGGATTTTGCTACCGTCGGGCGACCACGCGACTGAATAGACAGAAGAGTTATGGCCGCTCAAAGTTCTGATCAAATTCCCTGTATCGGCCTCCCATATCCGTACGCTATTATCCCATGATCCGGAAAGGATTTTGCTACCGTCGGGCGACCACGCGACTGAATAGGCAGAAGAGTTATGGCCGCTCAAAGTTCTGATCAAATTCCCTGTATCGGCATCCCATATACGTATGCTATTATCCCATGATCCGGAAAGGATTTTGCTACCGTCGGGGGACCACGCGACAGAAGAGACAGGAGAATTATTGCCGCTCAAAGTTCTGATCAAATTCCCTGTATCGGCCTCCCATATCCGTACGCTATTATCCCATGATCCGGAAAGGATTTTGCTACCGTCGGGGGACCACGCGACAGAAGAGACAGGAGAATTATTGCCGCTCAAAGTTCTGATCAAATTCCCTGTATCGGCCTCCCATATCCGTACGCTATTATCCCATGATCCGGAAAGGATTTTGCTACCGTCGGGGGACCACGCGACAGAAGAGTTATGGCCGCTCAAAGTTCTGATCAAATCCCCTGTATCGGCATCCCATATCCGTACGCTCTTATCCGAAGATCTGGATAGGATTTTGCTACCGTCGGGCGACCACGTGACAGACTCTACAGAAAAGTTATGGCCGCTCAAAGTATTGATCAAATCCCCTGTATCGGCATCCCATATCCTTACGCTATTATCCGAAGATCCGGAAAGGATTTTGCTACCGTCGGGGGACCACACGACTGAATAGACAGTAGAGTTATGGCCGCTCAAAGTTCTGATCAAATTCCCTGTATCGGCATCCCATATCCGTACGCTCTTATCCGATGAGCCGGAAAGGATTTTGCTACCGTCGGGCGACCACGCGACTGAATAGACAGTAGAGTTATGGCCGCTCAAAGTTCTGATCAAATTCCCTGTATCGGAGTCCCATATCCGTACGCTATTATCCCTGGATCCGGAAAGGATTTTGCTACCGTCGGGCGACCAAGCTACAGAAGAGACTCCCGAGTTATTGCCGCTGAAAGTTCTGATCAAATTCCCTGTATCGGCATCCCATATCCGTACGCTATTATCCCTGGATCCGGAAAGGATATAACAGCCGTCGGGGGACCACGCAACTGACTCGACGAGAGAGTTATGCCCAAAGCCAATATTACATTTATTCAAAATTTTTTTTATTTTTTTGCTTTCAAACTGCTCCTGGAAAATATCCTTCCCGTTTTTTACCAGCTTTCTCGTATGGGCGTTTTTGAACTGACCGGTACTAATACCTGTATCATCCAGGACAATACTATTAAGCATTGAATCAAATACCTTAAATCCGGTTAAATTCGCCGAGCTTAGATTTATGTTTTCCCACTCTCCTGATTGAAGACAAGCGTTTTCAAGATTTATAAAAGATAGATCTTTTAGATATTCTCCACCTTCTATTTTGCTATCTTTTATGGTCACATTTTTAAGGTTGATCTTATGGTTATTTGGCAGGTCCAGCGTCAGCCAGATTTCGAATAAAATTTTATTGATATCTTTGTCAGGTGATTCCAGCCATAATAACAGGTTGGTCTCCATTCTCTCTTTTTCAGAGTCAGTATCCCAAAGCGCGAAAAAGAAATTTAATATTTCCCGGTTCGGCTTAAGACTTTGCCACATGTTTTTATCATTATTTTTTAGGGAAGATATCATTTGCCGGGCTACAAAAAATTCATGGAGAGAACTATGAGCGAATCTAAAATCGGACTCACCGAAGCGGACCAGAAAACTCGCCGTTCTTATATCATCGCTTAAAAAATCCTTATTGCTCACTAATTTGTCTATATAAAAATGGTGAAGTTTATCTTTTTTAAGATACCAGTCATCAAGCCATTCTTCCAACCTGGAAATAGTAAATGATCTCTGACCTTCCTTCCACATGTCCATTGCCAGCTCATTTAAGAGTATTTCTTTATGGCGGGTTAATAACTGGTGTTTTGTGTCGTCACGTTTATACCACAGTTCCACAAAAAGGTTGTAAATGCCCGCAAGGTTTAATTTTTCATCGTCTTTTATCTCGGGTAAGGTATCACAAATCAGCGAAAGTAAATATGGTCGTTTAGCCAGATCGGAAACGCTTTCATTATTCTGCAATATATTTTTGATTTTAGACTGTTTTCGTGAATTTTCAGGGAACCTTTTCTTAAGGTATTGCCCTATTTGTTCCTCATCAAGCATAAGTATTTTCATCCCGGCAAAAGAACTTTCACCAAGCTCTCCCCGCTGCTCCCCGCTGAAAAAATTATTTTGCGCAATAACGGTTTTAAAATAGTGAGACCTGCATGTAAAAATAAGCCTGCATTTTTTCCTTTCTTCTTGCTTTTGGGGCATGATTGTCATCAGCTCATTAAAAAAATGCTGCGCTTCGGCGTCAGTCATATAAACAGTTTTTTCATCAAGGCCGTCAAAAATTACGATAATTTCCCCGGCTCTGAATTTTTCTTTAATATGATTAACGTCGATATCCTCGATTTCAGCCGTTTCCAGGGTTTTCTGAAGTATATTGTTAAGACCGGGAATTCTGCTTTCCGAAGATTTAGGGGTCCAGCGCAGATCACAATAAAAAACCGGTTTAATGCCAGGATTGTTTTTAGCGATGTGGGCAAGCATACGGGTTGTAAAAGTTTTGCCGGTTCCAAAATCTCCCAGCAGGGCAAAAACAGGGGGTTTTGTTTCATCAGATTGCCATGCCGCAATTTCATCCAGGACAATGTTTCTCGACTTGGCATCCTTTGTGACTAAACGTTTTAAGCCGAAATGCTCTTTTTCTCCAAGGATATACTGGTAGTGTTTATAGCAGTATCCCTCTTCATCGGCAAAATCCCTGCAATCCTGTAATTTTCGAATAACGTTACGTTCAGCTTTTATTTTTTTCGCGATTTTCTCCTTATCCTCTCTTATTCTCTTTATAATATTTTCTTTCAATTTATTGAAGAAGGGTATCCGTGTATCCTCGCCCGTATCTTCATAAAACATTGTTTTTACGTCGCCGTAAGTAAAAACCTGAAATTTTTCTATCCCCAAATTTTTTAAGTCGGAGAAGGGTGTGTTTTTCAGTCCCACCGGAAGAATTCCTTTTTCCAGAAGCGGGGGAATTTCCACATTTTTAATAAAATCACTGGTGATAAAATCGGGACTGATTAATAATAAACCATAATCGCAGTTATTTAACGCTTCTTCAATTTCTGTTTCAAAATTTTTCCCTATAAGAATATCCCGGTCTTTCCAAAAAGCAAAATTTATTCTATCATCTTTCAGGTTTGTTTCAAGCTCCTTGGTGAAATTATACCTTTGGTTTTCATCAGCATGGGCATAAGAAATAAAAAAGGTATATGATTCTTTCCCATTTTCATTGGATTCATTTTCATGAATGTCAACAGCCCTGTTTTCAACGTATTTTTCCGGATCATAATTAGGATTATCACGAATTGTATCTATGGCTGAGGAAATAAGCACCGAACTGGCGCTTATCCATAATTTCCTGTTCTCCTGCCCCCCTTTTCTGTTGGCTGAAACGTGGATTTCATATTCTACATTCGCCAACTCTGCGGCGGTTTTTATTCTTTTCCTGAACGCCCTGATATTGTTTTCGGCCTTTTTTAATTCACTGCCCGGGTATAAAATTTTATGCGCCTCCGGATAGGAAATTTCACCATTTTTATCCAGAGCTGCTACAAGGTTCCGTAATTTTTCACAATCGGAACTGCCCAATTCATGTAAATCTATAAAAGCGTGGGTAATAAATTTACACAGGTTTTGATTGTATATCTTATCGCTTTTCATCTTGGCTCCTGATTTTCTTGCATTAATATAACGTTATATCACGTATATAGCAAGTTTAATCACGATTAATATTACAAAAGAGTAAAAGATAGAAAATGAATTTAATGGCTGGAGCTTTATAAAGTCTGAAGTATGACGCATAAAGTTTGAAAAGAAAGTGTGAGGAGAAGTGAAATTCTATTGGATTAATCAATCCATCAAAACCAGATAAAGGTGTGTATTGAAAATCTTTCAATCCAGGCCGGTGGCTGAGCGGAGCCGAAGTCACCATTGAGAGCGTGTGTAAATGGCGGGCAGTTTCAGGTATTATTATTAACGCATTCCCTGAGAACATCATTCATCTTCGTTAGCCGGTCGGCGCCCTTTGATTTGAAATATTCAAGAATATCGGGACTGAATCTGATTGAAGCCGGGACTTTTACCGGTCATTTTTGCCGGCCTCTTACACGGGAAGGAATATGAGGATGATTATCCTTCACAGGTTTCATTCGTGACAAAATATCATCGGTAAGCTCGGGTGAATCCACAGATTCCCGGTCTTCGTTATTTATGTTTTGAGGTTTGCTTTTTATGATTTGTGTTACAATATCAACAAAAAATTACAGGCTTCTACCTTTTAATTTATCAACTATCCATGCAGGATCCCGGCGCATTGGCAGGACAGCGACAATCCGGGCTATATTTCCGTCAATTTCATAATAGATGGCATATGGAAAACGCTTTGACATCATTCTGTAATAATATGATCTTTTTACATGTATCCCTGCGAAAAGGTACAGGGATTCAAAATCAGATATAAGACTATCCCAAAAATAATCACCAAGGCCAGGTTCCCGTTGATCATAAAAAGACATCCCATCAATTAAATCATTCTCAACTTCATCACTGATGAGAATTTCTTTTATCCTGATCATTTTCGGCGCGCCTTCAGTTCTTCAAGAGAAATAAATCCCGATTCATTTTTATCAATTTTGGCTTTTCGTTCTTTCAAAACATCGTCATGCCAGTTGGGAGATTCTATTTTATTTTCATCTTTTATTATGGAATCCCAGAGTAATTCCATAACCTGAAGACGTTCGCGCAAACTCATATTTTGAATTTCCATTGAAGTCATTTATTTACCTTTCCTGCTATTCCTAATGTTAAAAGTCGCAACATCCTTACGGTTCTGTTAAACAATTGAATTGACGTAATATAAGAAAACAAAATCTTATCTGCTATAATTAACATTCAGCGCCGGGCTGGATGATTTTATGGTCAGGATATAATTCTCCTGAAATTTATTGGAATTTTCCCGCTTTCCATATTCAACTCCTCCGGAGTTGTTTTGAGGCAGGAACTGTTTTCCCACCCGGTTTCACCGGGGGTTATTGATAATGGATGCCGTTGGAATCCCCTGAGTTACCGGATAATCGGGGTGATTTGGATTGGCCGGAAGAAATAAAGAGAGGGATGGAATATTTGCAGAAACAATGTGTAATGTGTAGAGACAAGGCAAACCTTGTCTCTACAGGTGAGGACTAAACTTTTATTCTATGGCTATTTCGCCGATAAGTTTTTCGATTTCGAGGAGGCTTATGCGGGCCTGGTATTTTGAGGTTATAAGTCGGTTTTGGGCGGCGGCGTAACTTACCTGGGCGTCGCGGTAATCGAGGGAGCCTGCCGATCCGTTTTCGTAACGTTCCTTCTGCAATTCCATATTGAGGCGGGCGGCATCAAGGTTTTCCTCTTCAAGTTTAACGAATTCCACTCTTTTTTTGAAAGTAATGTACTTTTCTCTTACTTCGCCGGCAATATCACTTCTGATCTTTTCGAGCTGCAGGATTTTAATTTTTTCATCAATTTTTGCCGCCTGTATATCGGTTTTGTCGCTCAGTCCGTTAAAGAGGTTATAAGATAGAGTGAGTCCTATGGAGCCATCGGCGCTTTGGGTGGTTACATCACCGGTAAAGCGGGGACTGTCGGATGAAACGGTCCGGTCGGAATAGCCGTAGCTGCCGTTCAGCATAAGGCGGGGCATATATAAGGACTGCTTCAGTCCGGTATTGAGCTCCGAGAGTTTCAGGTTGCGCGCGGCGCTTACGATCTGGCTGTTGTTTTCAAGCGCGGCCCGCAAAATTTCATCTTCATCATATTTCAGTTTCATAAGGCCGATTTCACTTTCCGCCGAAACCGGAGAGTCAGGTTCACGCCCGAGCAGGATATTCAAATTCTTGCGGGCTATCTCAACATTCAGCTCCTGGTTAAGTTTGGCGGTTTTATCATTATTGTAAAACACTTTCGCGTTGAGCAATCCCGCCGAAGATGATCCACCGAGGTTATTTCTTATCTCCTCCTTGCGGAGTCTTTCAGCAGAAATTTCGAGAGTATTTTCCGCCACATCAAGAAGTCTTTCCTGAGTCATCAGGTTAAGATAGGAGCTGATAACAGCCACAATAACATTCTCCACGGCTGTTCTTTTCTGCGAAAGGCCCAGTTTTTCAAGTTCCTCATAACGTTCTTTGTTGGTGAACATCTGGAAACCATCGAAGAGAGTCCATGAAAGAGAAACCTGCCCGCTCCACGACCGGGTGGTGGAATTGCCGAAACTGAAGGGAGAGTTTGAAGTCTGCTCACTTTTCGAAAGTGCGGCATTACCGGAAAGGTCGAGAGATGGAAGAAATCCGGAAATGCCTTTATCCAAATTATTTTCCGCCAGTTCGGCATTTCCGCGGGCGATCTTTATATCATAATTATTTTTAAGCGCTTCGGCCACCGCCTGTTCGAGAGTCAACTTCTCCCGGGCAAAAAGTGAAGCGGCAAGCGTCATTAATATCAGGGTAAGTATTTTCATAATTTTATCACGGGTTTAAGGTGTTTAATTCTTTAACTGCCGGTTCAACACTTTCGGGAGTAGGTTCCTGTCCGAAGAAATTTGCCCAGCCATATCTAATTCTGTTAATAACCATAAAACCTGCCGGAAGGATAACCAGCAAAATGAATGTGCCGAATAGCAGTCCGTAAGCGACCGAAACGGCCATAGGAATAAGGAACTGCGCCTGACGGCTGGTTTCCAGTATAATAGGCCCGAGACCCACCGAGGTGGTTATAGTAGTCAGCAATATTGGTCTTAGTCGGGATATTGCTCCCTGGTAAACCGCGTCGAAAACTTTCATACCAGTTCTCAGGTTGCGGTTTATCTGGTCGACAAGCACTATACTATCGTTCACAATAATACCCACGAGCGCGATGACGCCGTAAATTGAGAGCATATTCAGCTTAATTCCCTGAATGCCATGTCCCCAGACAGCCCCGAGAATAGCGATGGGAATAAGAGAAAATATAAGTCCTGCCTGTATATATGAACGGAATACAAGGATAACAAGTATAAACATTCCGAGCAGCGCCACCGGAAAAGCGGCTTTAATTGAATTGGAAACTTTCTGCTGCGCTCTCGACTGTCCCTCGAAAGAAGCCCTGATACCCTGGACCTGCGCCAGCACCCGTGGAATAACATCTTCCCGCAATTCCTGCAGAATGGGGGGCACTTCGGTATCAAGATCGGCAAGTTCGGCTTCAACCCGGATCTCTCTCATATTATCGAGGCGGTTAATTTCATTGATTCCTCTTTCGAGGGTATAGTCGGCGAGATCAACAAATGGATATTCTCTGCCGTCGGGTGTTCTTATTCTCATTTTATCAATCAGTCCGAGTGAGCTTCGGTCCTCTTCACTATACCTGACCCAAACCCTGATTTCATCACGATGGCGCTGAATCCGCTGAACTTCCTGGCCGAAAAACCCCTGTCTTACCTGCCCGGCCACATCTCTCAGGCTTAATCCGAGTGAATAGGCCAGCGGTTTTAATTTGATATTTAGTTCTCTTCTCCCTTCCTGGTTCGAAACGGTAACATCTTTCAGAGTGGTGAAATTTTCCATTTCGGCAAGCAGAAGATCCTGCGCTTTTCCAAGTTCACGAAGGTCATTACCGAGCAGACTTACAGAAACCGGTTTGCCAAAAAAGCTGACCCGGCCAAAAGAGATATTGTTCACACCGGGAATTTTACCCATTTTTTCCCTGAGGCGCGCGGCGATAATCATGGTTTCGAGGTCACGCTGTTCGCCATCAATTAATTGAAGAGTAACTTTACCTGTGTGGCTTCCTGTTTCCCTGAAGTCATTTGTCCCGGTTTCCCGCTGAATGCCGATAACAACATCAAGGCCATCCTCTCTTTCGGCTTTTAATTCCTCATTAACTTCCCAGGCGGCATTTTCAATTCTCCGCAGAAGAGAATCGGTTGTGGCTTCCTGCCTGCCCGGAACCAGCGAAATATTAACCGGAAGGGTATCGCCGTCGATGAAGGGGAAAAATGTTACACCGATTATTCCGCCGCGAAGCAGTCCCACGGTGATAAGAACAAGGGCTATGGGAGTGGAAAGAACAATCCATTTATACTTAAGGGTGAATTTTAAAGTTGGAGCATAAAGTTTATAAGTGAGAAAATCGATAAACTTTTCTATTCTTTTTCTCATTGAAGAGTCATCCTGGTGTGGATGAAGCCCTTTTGAATGGGCCAGATGATTAGGCAGAATGAGAAATGCCTCAATCAGTGAAAAAACCAGGGAGGCAATTACCACCAGCGCCATATGCCAGATGAATTTCCCCAAAAAACCATCGAGGAAAAAGAAGGGGGTGAACGCGATAATGGTGGTTGTAACCGAGGTAAATACAGGAGCCAGCATTTCGAACGCGCCATCCTGCGCCGCTTTCAGGGCAGGTTTCCCTTTTTCATAGTGGGCGTAAATATTTTCCCCCACCACAATAGCGTCATCAACCAGTATACCAATAACTATTATCATTCCGAAGAGGGAAATAACATTTATTGTCAGCCCCGACATTTGCGCGATAATAAACATACCGGCAAATGAAAAGGGAATTCCTATTGAAACCCAGAATGAAAGCCTGAGGTTAAGGAAAAATCCCAACGTAATGACTACGAGAAGCAAACCGACTATGCCGTTTTTGATCAGAAGTTCAATCCTCTGGTTCAGACTGACAGTCCTGTCGTCAAGAACGAGAGCCTGGACAGAGCTGTTTTCTTCATTAAATTCGGCCACCATCTCTTTCGCTATACCAGCGATTTCCAGGATATCTTCACTTTCAGTTTTATCGATTGATATGACAGCGGATGTTTTATTGTTATAATAAACCCGCTCGGGGCTGTCCTCAAATTGTTCTTTGATATCAGCGATATCTTCAAGGGTTATAATGGAGCCGTCGGGATTTGAGCGCACAACTATTCCCGAAAGTTCATCGGCGTAATAGTTTCTGCCCCAGGCTCTTATCAATATTTCTTCCTGAGGGGTTTCAAACTTGCCACCCGAAATATTAAGGTTGGCCGCCGCCACTGCCGCCGATACCTCGCTGAAAGTGAGGTTATATTTCCGCATCTTTTTTTCAGAAAGCTCAATACTGAATTCAAGATTGGGAATACCACTTATATTTACCTGTGAAATTTCAGGCTCGGCGAGAAGCCGGTCCCTGAAATTTTCAGCAATATATTTGAGGTTATAAAGATCAGTTGAACCATATAACGCGACAGATAAAGCTCTTGTCCGGAATTTTTGTTCGAAGATCACAGGTTTTTCAATTCCCACGGGAAAAGAGTTGATTCTGTCGACCGCGTTTTTTATATCTATCAGAACTTTATCAACATCATATCCTTTCAGAATTTCCACATTGATGCTGCCGAAGTTTTCTCTTGAAACAGAGGTAACCCGTTCTATTCCTTCAATGCCATCAATATTTTCTTCAATTTTCAGCACCACTCCTTCCTCCACCTCTTCGGGAGAGGAGCCGGGAAAAACAACCTGGATAGTAACAAGATCGGTTGAGATTTCAGGGAAGAAAGAATATTTCAGATTGCTGAAAAAGAGTATGCCGAAACCTATTGTACTAAAAAGAAGCACATTGGTCCACACATTATATTTTATAAAGAAATTAATTATTTTCCGCATAACTTTACCATTCCCCGCCATTATTCAGAATTGCTTCGGCTTTCATTCCATCCGCAACTCCCTGCATCAGTTCCGTTACAAGGGTATCGCCGTCGGCTACTCCCGATTTTATAATCGCGTTATCTGTTTCCATTTTAATAATATCAGTTTTTAGATAAGAAAGCCGCTTGTTTTTAATAAGATATATATAGTTTTCTTCATAAACAGACTGACGCGGAACAGTATACGCGTTTTTAACAAATTTGCCTGTTAACGCCGTTTTGACAAATGTGCCGTCAACCGGATCGGCGTCGCCTCCCGATAAAGTTACATAAACAGGTATAGTCTGAGTGCTTTCATCAATTGAGCTGCCGATCCTCGAAATTTTTCCGCTCCATGTAAGGTTCATTTCGTCCGAATGCAGAGACACAGGGCCATTTTTATTTATCCAGCTAATATCGTTGACCGCAACCTGAAGCTCGGCTTCCATTTCGGAAAGGCTGATAATCTCGCCAAGCTGACTTCCCGAACGTACAGTGGCTCCTTCACGAAGCTGGGCGCTCAATATTGATCCGTTAAAGGGGGCGGTTATATAATGTTTTTCCTTTTTTATCTCCAGATTTCTGACGCTGAAGAACAATTTATATACGTTATAGCGGGTCAGGAAAAGTTTAATTTTCTGATTCGACGCTTCGGGCAGCTCAGGCAGCTTTTTATCGAATGAGCAACTGTTGAAATAATCTTCCCATTTTTTATATTCATCGGGAAAATCAATCTTTATTTCAGGAAGAACAGTCGCGAGAGCGTTCAGAAAATCGCTTTTCATGCTTTTTAACTCAAGGTCAGTCTGCCTGTCATCAATTTTAATAATCAGATCCCCTTTCCTGAATTTATTCGCGGGCCGGAACTCAACATCCCCTTTCTCAAGTATTCCGCTTACCTCACTGAAAAGTGTAACAGGCCGGGCTGATCTCAATTTACCGTAAGCTGTAATATTAACCGGAATATCCTTTTTCTTTAATACAACAGCGTTGACAACCTTCGACTTATTTGCGGGTGGTTTTTTAGGGGGCTCTTCTTTTAGTCCTGAGAGAACAAACATAATCACCGCGGCAATTATTAAAATAGCGACAACGGAGACAATACTTAATAATGTTTTTGATTTCATATTTATAAACCGTGTTTACTGTAATAGTTTTTCCGGCTGTTAGATGCCGTTAATAAAAAATAGTAACAATATCCTTAAAGTAATAGTGCCAAATAAACACTTTTACAAGTTGAGAATAAAGGTATCGGACAAATTTATGGCCGGAAAGGTTTAATTGAATTGTGAATTATACCTTCCCGCACTAAAAACGACTTCGGCGGACGGGCAGGCAGAATTATTTTTACTCTTGCTCTGCCAGTCTGCGATTATAATTACTCCGTAAGCAGTTAAATTCAACGCAAAATGGCAAAATATTTCATGAACACAGCCGGAGGTTGAGAGGAGTCGAAACCAACGGCGGTAGCTTCGACTCCGCTCAGCTACCTGACAGGTTTAGTTTTTCTGGCTTTGCCAGTTTATGATTACTCCTTAAGGAGTTAAATTCTGCTCAAAACGGCAAAATTTCAATTAACAATTAATTATGTACAATGAACAATTAAAAAGACAATTGATAAATATTCCATGAGCTCAAAAATTCTTCGCTGAAAAGAAACAAAAAAAACCTTATTCTTTAATCTTTTAACCTTCCAGGCAACAAGAATATATTTGAGAGAAAAAGCCAGTTATTTTTTTTACGAATATTTTGACTTCTTACCGGATTATAGACGTCACAAGGTAGATCAAACCCCTCCCGTCCCACTGCTGTCAACTTAAGTCATCAAAAAGCCCCCGAACGCTTTAATCAATAGAAAATGACATCGGGATTAAATGGATAAATCCCAAATAATCTTTCGTACTCGTTCTCGTAATCGTACTTCGTACTCGTCTTTTCAAAACGTTCAGGTTATTCTGGAACGAGGAGAACTACTCCGTGAGGAGTCAAATTCAACGCAAAATGGCAAAAATTTTATTTGACCATAAATTTACCGGGGAATTCTGTCTGCCTGTTCGCCGCGGAGAATCCCTGGCGGGACTTTTTTGGGATTTTGAAGTTATCTTAAAGAAAAATTGCAGGTTCTTATCTCTTCACTCTCCACTAACCACTTTTTCTTCTGGCTCTGCCAGTTTATGAGTAAGAGTATGATGGCCGGGTAATGTGACGGCTCTGAATTTTGCATTTTATTCCAGGGTGCTAATATGGTGTACCTGACGGCACACGGCGCATTTTTTCTTTAGTCTTTTTTACCAATATGCTGTCCCTAACGGGACAAATTACCTTCTATCATTTTTAAACTGTCCCGTTAGGGACAAAATATTGGTAGAAAAAATGAGAGAGAAAACAAATCAGTGTGCCGTCAGGTATACGATATTTCTTAAGCAGAATTGAAACAAGAAAAATATTTCACAAATATTAGCCGGTAGCTTCGACTCCCGCTCAGCTACCGGACGGGCGCCTTGTTTCCGGCTCGGCCAGTTTGCGATTACGAATGTGATGTTTCTTTAATATTTCTTATTAGATTCCGGTTTTGAGAACCCGTGAATATTTATAGCGCATAAAATGCATAAAAAAGCGCCCCTTCTTATTAGTCAGGGGCGCTTCCGTTTAGCTACGAACGAGGGGAGATCGGTAATAACGCAAAGAAATAACTGTTTAATTCCATACTATTTATTTAAGGCCCCGACAAATAGATCATTAGCCGGAGAGATTTAATGATCCGTTTCCTGCAATAAGGATTTCCGGTTATTTGATATCTTCTTATAATAAATTTCAAAGAGAAAGATCGACATTGAAGAAAAATGTTCTGGGTTGTGATGTCCCGTATACATAACCGGGATCCCGGGTTACTCCGTAATCAAGATCATTCTGATAGGCGTCAGTAAGATTTTTTACCCCGATTGAAAAGGAGTTGAATACATCCCTGAATATTTCAACTTTTTTTGTAAAAGAAATATCCAGTTCCAGGAATGATTCGCTTTTAGTCAAAACAAGCAGGGGATCTTCCTGGTAATCAACAACAACTTCATGAGGCACATACATACTTCCGGTATATTTAACAGAAAAAAACGCATTAAGAGTCGGATTTATTTCTAAACTCGCGCGAAGAAAACCAAACTCTTCGGGAGTCCTGAAAAATTCTTTTGTATCAAAATCTTCAACTTTCTCCTCGTACTGATTCTTTTTAAATGTAAATCCGGTTCTGATTTCAAGCGGATTCAAAGGTTTAATTCCAAAATCAATTTCTATTCCTTTTACGGCGGCTCCGCTGCTGTTTATTCTTTCCCAGTATTCGATTGTTCCATCTGAAGAGATAAATTTATCGGCGTAAGCGTCAGATAACTCTGTATAAAAACCGGTTATACCGAAAAGAACCGGAATTTCACCAATAAACTCCTGGAATTCAGCGCTGAGATTATAAGAGGCGCTTTTTTCCTCCTTCAGACCATCTGAGTTTCTGATCACCCGCTGTGTTCCTTCGAGACCGCAAATATGAAGGTCCTCATCAAATATCTGGGGAGCTTTAAATCCTGTGGTCATTCCCGCGCGAAGTGTCAGCGCGTCGAAAAGTTTATGCTTTATGTTAATTCGGGGGCTTATTATCCAGCTTTCCAGAGCCGAATGGTCATCAAACCTGATGCCCGCGACTATCTGGGAGTTTTGTTCATCATCAAGTGAAATCTCATCCTGCAGAAAGAGCCCGAGATTTTTAAAGGTTTCATCGACATAGTAGGCTTCGTTAGCGACACTTTTATCGAGAAGTTTATCATAGTCATACTGAATTCCCGCCGATAAATAATTTGAACCAAGGAAATAATTGGCCTGAATACCGGCGGTATGCAGCGGATTATCAGAAAAACCATAATAGTTCAGAGCCTCAAGCCTGGCTTCAGGTGTATCTTCAGCAAGTCCTCCATAATAAGATTCTCTTTCCAATAAACTGAACGCGTAATTTATTTTGTAATCAAAAAGGGCGTTAATCTTATGGATGAACTTTATTTTACCTCCCCATTTCGAATGCCGGACCATTTCAGAAATTCTGGCTTCATGCACCGGTTTTTCAAGTTCGCTGCCTCCTCTTCTCTCTTCATAAATTCTGTGAAGAGAAAGCTGAAGTTCGGAGTTATCAAAAGGTTTCAGAAATCCATTAAATCCTATTGTCTCATTTTTTAGTATTCCCAGTTCAGTATAGCCGTCGCCATTCCTGTCATAGGAATCCCGGTTTCTCGCTGAGCCATAGATATAAAACCCGGAATTGTGATCGTCACTCACCATTTCCGCGATCACTCCAACCTGCTGATCATATCCTCCTTCGAATGAATTTCCGTTATATGAAATTTGGGTTTTGTCGGAATAAGGTTTCCGAGTCATCATGTTGATTGTGCCGGCGACAGCTCCTCCGCCATATAATGCCGATCCGCCTCCTTTGACGATCTCAATCTGCTCGATCATTTCCTGTGGGTAGTGCTCAAGGCCGTACACTCCGCCAAGTGAACTTATTACCGGGTCGCCATCTATCAGAAGCTGTGAATACTTGCCGTCGAATCCCAGAATTCTGACCTGGGTGAAATTACAGTTGTTGCAGTCATTCTCTACCATAACTCCTGTTTGTAATCCGAGAGCCTCCGCCAGATTATACGCGTTCTGCTGTGATATAAGAGTTTTAGGAATAATTTCGGTTTTTACTGGCGCTTTTTCATAAAGATGAGTTGAATTGGTTCCGGTAACAACAACGGCTCCCATTTCTATTGTGGAAGGGGTCAACTCAAAAACCAGGTTGTCAGGTCTGTTTTGTTTCATATTTATTGTTTTATAAATTGGCTTATAAGAAATCATTGATACCTGGAGAACAATTTCTCTTTCAGGCGCCTGGAAAATAACGAAAGAACCATCTTCACCTGTTGATGTTCCTATGTTGGTGTTTTTAATCATAATGTTTACTCCCGTCAAAGGTTCACCGGTTGTCGCGTCAACAACCCTGCCTATCAAAACAGGGCCTTCCAGGTTGCCTTGTTTCGCGTTTATGGATATGGAACAAAATGTCATTACTAAAATGATTGCCGAAAGCAATACCGGGTAAGAATTATATTTTTTCATTTAAGTGCCTTTTGTTATGTATGAAATTTTTTATGACTGTCATTTTTTAAGCCTTTAATAAATTATGTTCATTTTGAGATGACTTTACGCCGGAAGATCAATTTCCAATCAAATAATATGATTCGGCTGAAATAGTTTTTTTCCGGAATGTTTTTCAGGTTTTTGAATAGGGTTGATATTCTTTACGGGTCGATATGAAAACACTATAAGATGGCGTGATCCTGCTAAATTATAAACCTGTAATCTTTTCATTTTTTGTCCTTTCAAACAGATAATTATTATTAAGACTAAATTATCTTATCCTGTCCTTCGGGACAATCATTAAAAAGCGGTAAAAATACCCGTTTTATCCCAATAAATGGGGAGCAGGTTAAACTGAATTTAAAAGGTATGCTATAAAACCGGGTACTTGCTTAAATATGTTTGGTAATAAAGGGGGGTTAGATTCAGTATGCGGAGTATTCAGTTTTGGTAGTCTTCGATGTGAATTATTTTTCTTGATATCGCGTAAATGGTAAGTCCGGCCTGACTTTTAATCCCTGTTTTTTGTGATATATTTTTCCTGTGGCTTACAACGGTATGAATACTGATAAAGAGTTTGTCGGCAATTTCTTTGTTAGATAATCCGGCGACGAGTAATTTCAGCACATCAATTTCCCGTTCGGAAAGTTGTTCTTCATCCGCGCTCATGTGATTCGTGTTACCTGTTTCTCTTGCCCTGCTGATAAGGTTAAAGATTACCCCGGGTGAGTCAGTTATATTAATGAGCTCATCAAAAAGTGACAGAAGATTTTGATTAAAATAGGAATAGACCAGGCCAATCCATAACGTATCCGGAAGTTTTTTTTTGAGAATAATAAATTCTCTTGTAATATTCTGAACCAGGTCCGGGTTAATTATTACAACTTCCGGTTTGTTTGAATTATCAAATCTTTCAATTTCAGAGAGGCTGTCTATCCTGTGTATATTATAATAATGACCTGATTTGGAGAGGATATTGGAGAGTCCCTCAAAAATAATGGCAGAGTATTCGTAGACAGCTATATTTAGTGTCGCTCTGTTCAAACTTTTATACCTTTTCAATTTTTTCGATCAGGGGGATTAAGATTGTATCTTCGATTAAAGAGTGTATGTTGAGATCATATTCCAGTTCAAAGAGGGCCGTAATAATTTTTCTGCGCAGAACCCTGTCATTATCTACAGGAATATGTTTAAGCAGCAGCGCCTTCAGGTCGTTTAATTTTGATTCAATATCAGTATGATGTTCGCTGTACTCTTTTACAGAAAAATCCCTTAAATTTTCATCAATGTTCTGAAAATTGTCCTTTAGTAATTTTTTAAAATAGGGGAAAGCAGTGTCGTTTTCATATGAAAGGTGTTCTTTAACCTCTTCGAAATATTCATCAAAAAACTGACCGATAAGTTTTATTTCGGCCGCGCGGTTTTTTTCATAAGAAAGAACAATGAGATCTTTAATTTCGGGATATTTTTCATTTTCGTAATAAATATGAGAATTCCACAAAAACTTTATGATGCACTCAATATCATTTTTACTAAATATTTCCAAATCTATTGATTTGAAACCATTGTAAAGATTAGCGACAGCAATAAAAACATTCTCATTAATTTCGTTTTCCAGGCATAGTTCCCGTATAGTTTTTTCATGAATTAAAAAATCGAGACCAAAATGATCAATAAGCAATAAAAGCATCGGGTTTTCAAAAACAAGTTCCGAAACTTTACTCTCAGGCAGCACGAATATTTTTTTTGTATTATACATATCCCTTTCCCTTTCAAATTTCCGGACCGAAATAATCTGATAATAAATTCCTGCGGAATATATAATTTATAACTTTAAGCTGCAAATAACAGAAAAAACTTAAAAATTATCAAAGGTGTATATTAACGGACAAATTTTCCCCAGGCAAAGCCTGAGGAAAACGCCTTTATGGGGAAAAGTTCCCTGGCAAAACGGGGGGTAATTTATTCAATAAGAAATTAAATACTACGCAAATTGGTAAGAGATTTATCAACAAGTAGAAAGTTTAATGCCAGGTAAAAGTTTTGTGATTACCCGAGGTGAATCCTCCCCCGACCTCCGGCAAAAGACGACCGGAGGCCACCCCCTCCGAAGGGGGACATTTTGATTGCTCGGGATTTTCGATAAAATATCCCCCTTTGGAGGGGGTGGATTCAAAGTGTTTTTCTTTGAAGACGGGGGAGGACTATCCTTGAGCTAATCGATAACTTTTCTTTTTCTGACTCCATCGGCTTATTGATTTAGAATCGCAGCCTGACTATCGGCAATATGTAATTTGCGGGCTTTTTGACAAATTTTGCGCCCTGGATTATCCTCAACATGTTGGCGTTAGTGTGGTGATAAGAGCCTAAATCTTTCTTTTAACCGGCTGGCGGAGCGCTGTTTTCATTTTCGCGGGGTCAACTTTTCTGAAGTCGCTGAGATATATTTCATGGTGTTTTCCACGGAGGCTGTAGCCATTTTCTTCGGCAAATTCATGCATTCTTTCGATATTCGGGGCCTCTTCGGAAAAGGGGCCGGTATGCATTAACTGAACAGATTCCCCTTCATGCAGCGATTCAAACCTGAGCAGAGGAAGCGCTGCCGGATTTTTTTTCTGCTCGGCTATTTCACGCGCTTTTCTGTAAACTTCTTCCGTGACCACGGGGGGCTGCATTATCATTACAGTCCAGAACCATTCATCTTTTTTCCCGGCGCCGAATTTTGTCATATCATCGGCCCACCACAATCCTTCAAGAGGCATAACGACGTAATCCTTTTCGGTATCGTCCTCCTTTATCAGAAACTTTATTTTATAGGAAACCGCGTAGAGGGTTTCAATAGCATTTTGAAACTCCTCCGATTTGTTTGGATTTCCTTTGCCATCTATCATAAGAAAATTCATTTCAGGAACATCGATTATCACAGGACTTTTCCCCGGCCTGTAAAATTCTTTCAGCGTTTTTTTATAATCTGTTTTTGTCATTTATATCTCCAAAACTGTTTAAGCCGGAAACAAAAGGAATTAGTAAAGAACTAATCCTGTTTTTAATCGTAATCATAGACTGGCGAGCCAGAAACACAGGACCTGTCCGGTAGCTGAGCGGAGTCGAAGCTACCGCCGCTGGTTTCGACTCCGCTCAACCACCGGCTAATAGATATTAAAATCTTAACATTTTGCGTAGAATTTAACTCCTTACTGAGTAATCCCAATCATGATCCTTTTTCGAAAACAAGTACAGCACATCTTTATTAACCTGCACAATTTAGTAGTTTGCCATGAACAGCAAGCGAATAATTGATAATCTGCATGATTTATCATATTGCAAAGGTAATAAAGGGTGAAGTTGATTCACTTACCTTTCTTGCTTATTTTAGGATTGGATATTTTTTGGAGAAAACTTTTCTTTTATGTTGACAAAGCGCCTTATTTAGATTAAGTTTAAATAAGAAAAATGACAGAGTTATCTGAATAAATGGGAAACATGACATATAATAAATTTACCAAGCTGATAGGAGCGGTAACTCTAACCGGATTTTTCGCTTTTCTTTTAATCAGCTATTTCACCCTTCATATCCATTATTTGCCTGACGGCAGGCAGATAGTGCATAGTCATCTTTTCCCTGTAAACGGTAACAACAACGGAACAGCCTCAACTCCGCAAAGCCGGAATAATCATTCACATACAAACATTGAGTTTTTATATTATTCACACCTCTCTTTAGATAAAATTTCTTTAAGTTTTATTTTATTTGTGATTGCTTTTAACCTGGCTCTTTTCACAATATTCCGGGAAAACCTTTTAAACTCCCTTCCCTACACCTTTCAAAGCACTACCTCACTGCGCGCCCCTCCGGTAAGCTGAAGTATCCTCTTATATTGATCAATTAAATACTTAAGCATACTATTATCTACTTTACTTACTGGAGAATAAAATGAAATTCATTTTATATATATCGGTAATGACCGCATTGCTGAACCTCGCACTATTAGCGACTGAAAAACCTGGCGCTGAAAAGAAAAATATCTCGACAGGTTCTATTGAAGGAAAAATTACAGATACCGAGGGCCATCAAATACCCGGTGTGAATGTTTTTTTGCAGAATACCACGATTGGGGTAGCCACTGATAAAAATGGTGAATTTATATTAAGAGTTGTTCCAACAGGCAGTTACAGACTTATTGCCTCAATGGTTGGTTACGAATCAGGAAATAAATCAATTGATGTTCGTGAGAATGAAACGACAACTGTTGAATTCCGTCTGAGACCTTCCTTTTATGAAACCGGAACAGTTGTTATCACCGGCACCGCGACACCCTACCTTTATGAAGAATCACCCGTAAAAACTGAAGTGATTCCGAGAAAATTGATTGAGAGAACAAAATCCTCCAACCTGGCTGAAGCGCTCGGACTTCAGACAGGAGTGAGGGTCGAGAATAACTGCCAGAACTGCAATTTTACCCAGGTAAGGATACTTGGCTTTGAAGGTAAATATTCACAGGTGCTTATGGATGGCGATCCTATGGTAAGTTCCCTTGCCGGAGTTTACGCGCTCGAACAATTTCCGCAGGAAATGATCGGGCAGCTTGAAGTTGTAAAAGGTGGCGGTTCTTCACTTTATGGCGCCGGAGCAATTGCCGGAACAATAAATATTATATCGCAGAAACCACAGATAAACCGTACAAAAGTGAATTACCTCGGCCGTTCAATTGAGGATAAACTGGATAACCAGGTGGGGATAATGTCTGAGCTGGTTTCAAAAGATGGCCGGACAGGAGCATTTATCTTTGGCTCGGCAAGAAATCGCGCCGAATATGACCGGAATGATGACGGCTATTCGGAGCTGGGACAATTGAGCGATGAAACTATCGGCTTTAACTGGTTCTATAAACCAAATATTAATAACCAGCTCAATATCAGCTTTCACCGGATTCATGAAGAACGGCGCGGCGGCAATGACTTCGACAGACCGCAGCATGAGGCCGATATAGCCGAATGGCTGGAACATGAAAGATGGGGAGGAAAAGTCAGATGGGAGCATTCTTTCGGAAATACTCTGGACTATAGTTTGTTCTATTCATTCAGTAAGGTCAAACGCGATTCTTATTATGGCGGCCTGGCCGATGAAGATGGGGATGGAATGATCTCAAATGAGGAACAGGTAGCGGCGCTTGATTTTTACGGAGCTACAAACAATATTACACAAAACCTGGGTGGAAGGACAAATCTCCTACTCGGGATAAACAAATTTACAGCCGGATTTGAATATTTTAACGATAAACTTGAAGATAGTTCGGTAAAAGATCCACGTTATCACATTGATCACAGCCATAACAATTTCGGCGCTTATCTTCAGGATGATATTTCCCTTATGAATAATCACCTGAATATTGTAGCCGGAGCAAGGGTCGATAAACATTCAGAGCTTGATGACCCGATTATAAGTCCGAGAATAAATGTAAAATGGGAAGCCATTGAAGGGGTGGATTTCCGGGCTTCTTTCAGCACAGGATTTAAACCTCCGGCAACCTTTGATGAGGACCTGCATATTGAATCACTCGGCGGTGAGCAAAGAGTTATCAGAAACATACCTGGTCTCAGGGAGGAAAGCAGCAAGTCGGTAACAGCCGGTTTCGAATACCAGGGATTCTTTGGTGATATCGCCTTTTTATTTGGGATAACCGGATTTCATACATCTCTGGATGATGCGTTTTCAACACGTCCGGTTGAAAATAACACTACCGATCTTATACTTTGGGAACGTTATAACTCGGATGGCGCGAAAGTAAGCGGTGTTGAGATTGATATGGGATTAAAACCATTGAGTGAACTTGAAATAAGAGCCGGGGTAACTTACAAAACCGGCAATTATGATTCCGAACAGGAAATATTCGAGGGAAAATCAACCGACAAATTTCTGAGAACACCTGATACTTACGGATACATAAGGCTGACATATGATGTCCATGAAAGGGTTAATCTTTTTTCAGCAATGAAATACACCGGTAAAATGGTTGTCCCGAATGAATCGACCGAAGAGATTGCGGAGCCTGACAAGGTATTCTTTGAATTTGATTTTGGTCTTTCTTATAAGGCGCCGATGTTTGATTATTTCGGCGGGAAAATCACACTCGGAGTTAAAAATCTATTCGATTCATACCAGGATGACCTGGGTGTTGGCGCCGACAGGGACCCGGCATATTTATATGGCCCGCAATTGCCGAGATATATTTACTTCGGTCTGGAAACGGAGTTCTGACACTGTTCATAAAACAATAGAAAATAAAATAGCATATTTATTACTCCCATTTATTTGTGCCTTCCGGATGTGCCAGTCCGGAGGGCTCATCTAAAAGTTTATTTGCTCAACAGTCACTCACACGCGCAGGGGAATGGCCGCCGGTCATTCCCCTTTTTTTTCTGCTCTGTAATTTCAGAACTCCTTACCTCTCGCAAAATGAAATCGCGGAAATTTATCGCGAATTATCATATCCCAGGCTCTCAATATAAACAGTATTTCACATTCATCGAGTAAATAATAAAATAGATGTTTCATTTTGAAGTATGAAAAATTGTCTCTGTCGTCCCTGACAGGACTTTTTGTTATTGTATATTGCCCATTTATCCCACAATGAATTGCGGGGCTATTTTCTGTCAGCCTGTCCGACGCGGCAGATCGCTGGCGGGACTATTTCCCAGACTTCAATCCCGCGTTTTTATTTTGCGAATGAATCCATATAAGTTATTGCTTTGTATTACCGGGATCAGGAGTTCTGAAATTATTTTTGTAACACCATCTTTTTTGTATTCCTGTAGCTGGTTCCATCAGTTCCTTCTACGGTGACTCTGTAGAAATATATTCCGCTGGCTATTGATAAAGCGTCAAAATTCAGAGTATGCACTCCCGCTTCCATTTCCCGGGCAGCCAGTATTTTTACTTCCTGACCAAGAGCGTTAAAAATAGTTAGTTTTACATTTGACTTAACGGGAAGGCTGAAGCTTATATTCGTGACAGGGTTAAATGGATTTGGATAATTTTGAGAAAGATTATAATGAGTGGGAATATCAGTATTTTCATCATTATTCGCCGGTTCGCCATATCGAAGTATAGTTATGCCGGAAGAAAGACTGGCAACATAAATCAGATTACCTTCTTTATAATAGTCAAAAGCAAGGCAATTGTTATGTGAACCTATCGAAGACAGTTGCATTGGGTTCTTTAATTCGTACATTCTTATTTTAGAACCTTCACTTGTAACAAATAAAGTATCATTAAAATTTTGGACTTCGTTTACATATTCTCCTATCAGAAATCTTCCCTTAACAATATAATTTACAGGATCGGTAATATCATATACTTTCAGACCACCCTCATTAGAAGCTTCATACAAATGATTGTTATAAACTGAAATGCGAGGCGCGTTCCAGCCACTATAAATTGCGGAAATCATTTCCGGTGTGTTCGGATTCGAAATGTCAATAAAATAATGTTTGTTAATTCCAGATAAAATGATAAGATTTTCGTTAAAAACTAATGAGCCGGAACTCATCTGCAAATCAATCTTGGCAACCAGTGAGGGGTTATAAAAATCCGCCATATCGAAAATTTTTAATCCGGAGTCGGGTACGAATAAATAATTATCTTTAAATGCGAATTCCCTGACTGTACCGGATAGAGGTATGGAATAAAGCATTTCCGGAGATTCAGGATCATCTACATTAACCGCCATAATTCCTTTATCTCCGGAACCTGACATAAAAAGTGTGTTATTGAAAAATTGCACATCATTCACATTTACGCCCGGATACATAGCGGATACTTTAACAGGAGCCTGTGGATTTGAACAGTCGACTATAATCAATCCGTTTACCTCCGATGCGGTATAAATGTAATCCCCATGTTTTGCAATCTTTTTGCACCACGTGTGAGTATCGCACCGGGTATATAAAATCGGGTTGGTCAAATCGCTGATATTGTATATATACAGGCCGCGGTTAAATTCGGCAATAAAAAGTAAATCACCGTATATATTTAAATGCGACGGAATTAAGCCATTAATTTCACTTAATAATTGCGGATTCGTGGGATCTGAAATATCATATAGACAAATTATTCTATCGAGTGAAGAACCAAGAATAAGCAGATTTTCTTTATTGATAACTTTTGAAAAATTTATTCCGGCCCTGAGAGTGTCAGTTAGTACAGGATTCGCCGGATCGTTGACATCGTATACAAGTGAACCGACATCCGCACATGTGAAAAGTAATCCTCCTTTGTAAATTAAATCCTGGAATATTTTGTCACAGGGATAAGAAACTACCAGCTCAGGATTCGCGGGCTCTGTCAGATCATAAATGTTTAAATACTTATTCCAGTCACTTGCATATAAATATTTATCATGACGGGTAATTTTATAAAATAATCCATCACCGGAAGAAACCTTCTTAATAAAATAGGGCTCCTCACCAATATTCCACACTTCCAAACCTGAGTCAGCGCAAGCAAAATAAGCGTAATCCCCCCATATTTCCAGCTCATAAGCATCAAAATTATGCATTTTAAATACTTTTATTCTTTCCCAGTTTAACGGGTCACTGATTTCGTAAACGCATACATGTTGGTAATCATTGATTATATAAGCAAGGCTGTCATATATCTGAAGACATTGGACATCATGCTGATAGCTGGTAATGTTAATTATTTCGGAATTTTCAGGAGTATGGATGTCAAAAAGCAGGACTTTGTCGTCATATGCCATGTATACATAATTGGAATCCCCGATAACTTCCGTTGGCCAACCCAATCCCGGTAAACTCCAGGTGCCAATTATTTGCAAATTACTCTGCGCATTAACAGATAAGGCAAACAGATAAAAAATTGAATAAATATATAATTTTTTCATTCCCCGACTCAAAACAGTTTGGATTATATAAATTGTTTAATAAAATAATATATATATATTGTAATATCAAGCCGCACATTTCCAAGAGTACTTTTTCATATTCAGAAAAGATAATTGATTTCAGAATTGTCCGAATTCTTCAATTTGCTTTCTTTTTAAATTATCACAGTCAAAAAAAAATATAGATTGCTGTAATCAATAAAAATAAATAATAAGTGAACGTAATGTTTGCCGGATTATCCAAAATACTATTTATGATTTTTTCAAATATTTTTTATATTTTTGCTTTTAATTACAAATAGTGGCAAAAAGCTTAAAAATGACTGAGCAATTTTTTTTATACTTCGATTTTTCAATTTTTTAAGAGGGAATTATGTCAAAATATTTCTATGTTAAAATGGCAATTATTGTATTAATCACTCTTGAATGCAGCAGTCTTTTAGCGCAAAATAACTGGTTTCCTATGCATATGGGTAATTTTTGGCAGAGAATCTATCGATTCGATGACTACTATTATGGAGAATGTTCATTTGAAATGACAAGAATTAACACAACTGATACAATAACAGTGAACAATAAAAAATATTATCAATTATATGAGGAGGAGGAATTGTTCTGGCGTTACGATAAAGATGACAATATACTTTATTCATATGTTGATAGTCTGGAATATGTTTATATGGATTTTAATTTGGAGAGGGGTGAGTATTTTTTTCACAGACCTCAAAATTCAAATTATTATAGAGAAGTCAGAGTGATTGATGGGACATATTTCGTTGCCGGCCAAACACGTTATTGTAAAGGGTTTGAATATTCATATGACGATTGTGATCACTGTGAGTTTTTTGCGGAGAATATTGGTCCGGTATTAAAATGGACTTCCTGTTCATCATCTTTTTGGGGGACCCGACGTCAGACCTATACTATTTCGGCTAATCTTTTTTCCGATTCTGCTTTTGTTCATCATCGCGCGAATATTGATCCATTTGTCAAATATTTGTCAGTTTATTCAACTCAAAATTCAACTCAAATTTCCGATACAGTTGAAATTGACGCTCACGGAAATGTTCACTGCGGGCAAAATGTTCCCCGGTATTTTACTTTTGTCAGGGAAGCTATTATTGAATATTTCTATTCAGATGGGACAGATACTACTTCAATCCATTATCAAAGTCTGAGCAATTTTTATGGTTTCAACTGGGCTCTGAATTTATCGCTCGATCCGAATTATTTTTATAATGGTTATGATGTCTACTATAGAATTAAAATATTTGATAAGGATTTTTTTCCGACTACCTATTATCATCCTTTAGGAGGGGCTTTTAAGAAAATCTCCTATTCCCCGACAGTTTCGGTCGAAAATGAAAATATAATTGAGGAGTTTTCTCTTTCTCAAAATTTTCCAAATCCTTTTAACAGTTCAACAACCTTCAGTTTTTCACTTTCCCGTAAAGCTTATATAAATCTTGAGGTCTATAATTCAATCGGACAATGTGTTTCAACCCTGGTAAGTGAATACAAACCTGCCGGAATATATAAAATTGGTTTTGACGCATCAGGTTTACCGAGCGGGATATATTTTTGCAGACTAAATGTAATGGATGGGGATAAAAAACTTTTCTCAGATGTGATCAAAATGACATATCTTAAATAAACTTATAACTAAATATTGCCATAATAATTGCGCAAATTTATTTAAAAATATCATCACGGAATTAAATATACGATATTATCTTTCCCGGAAGTTAATATCCCGATTTTCAGTAATCAGTCTCTTGTAAAAATTTAAGAGATGCATTTTGATTTTGTTCCTCATTTTCTGAGCAATGGCAGAGTGATTTAAGATCGAGAAAATAAGTTAATTTTTAGAATAAACAGCTAAACTGAGATGGAGGGGATTATGCCTGAATATTGTGCGGTGAAAAAAAATTTAATAGTGATTATAATTTTTTTCAGCAGCCAGTTTTTTGCCCAAAACAACTGGTTCCCGATGCATATTGGTAATACCTGGCAAACACTTTTTCAATATGTTAATGAGACGAGTGGAGTCTGTTCATTTGGAATTAAAAGAATTTCGATTGTTGATACTTTTACAATTAACGATAAGACATATTTTACAGTGAATGATGATGATGATTTGATTTGGCGTTACGACAAAGCTGAAAAGATTCTTTATTCTTATTTTGATAACTCTGAATTTGTTTATATGGATTTCAACTTAGAAAATGGAGACCATTTTTTACAAAGACCACACAATTCCCTGGAACCCAGAGATGTGAGAGTAACTGTGGGTAATTATTTCATTGCGGGGGAAACCCGTTATTGTATGGGTGTTGAGTATAGAGATGAAAATACTTGTGATCAATATGAAATATTTGCCGAGAATATCGGTCCAATCCTGAAAGGCACTTACTGTTTCTATTACGATGAAACTTGGCAAACATATACAATTTCTGCTAATATTTATACTGACTCAGTTTTTACACATCATTGTGCAAATATCTATCCAATTGTCAGGCAGTTATCCATTAACTCTATTCATAGTTCAACAACTTTGAGTGATACCATTCAAATCGAAGCTCGTGGAAATCGAACTTGTTCATCATCATCCGGGACACAATATTTCACTTTTATCAGAGAGGCAATGATTGAATATTTTTATTCTGATGGTATTGATACCACATCAACCTATCGAAAAAATTTAATGAATTTTAGCGGATTTAACTGGGCCTTATATGTTAATCTTGATCCGGAGTATTATTGTAACGGATATGATCTCTTCTACAGGTTCAAAATTATTGATAAAGATTTTTATCCAACAACATACTACTTTCCACCAAATTCTTATAAAAAGGCATCATATTCCCAACCGGTAAAAGCTGAGGAGCAAAATATCATTAAGGAGTTTTCTCTTTCTCAAAATTTTCCAAATCCTTTTAACAGTTCAACAACCTTCAGTTTTTCACTTTCCCGTAAAGCTTATATAAATCTTGAGGTCTATAATTCAATCGGACAATGTGTTTCAACCCTGGTAAGTGAATACAAACCTGCCGGAATATATAAAATTGGTTTTGATGCATCAGGTTTACCGAGCGGGATATATTTTTGCAGACTAAATGTAATGGATGGAGATAAAAAACTTTTCTCAGATGTGATCAAAATGACATTTCTTAAATAAACTTATAACTAAATATTGCCATAATAATTGCGCAAATTTATTTAAAAATATCATCACGGAATTAAATATACGATATTATCTTTCCCGGAAGTTTTATTAACTTTCATTTCAGAAGTTAATATCCCGATTTTCAGTAATCAGTCTCTTGTAAAAATTTAAGAGATGCATTTTGATTTTGTTTCTCATTTTCTGAGTAATGGCAGAGTGATTTAAGATCGAGAAAATAAGTTAATTTTTAGAATAAACAGCTAAACTGAGATGGAGGGGATAATGCCTGAATATTGTGCGGTGAAAAAAAATTTAATAGTGATTATAATTTTTTTCAGCAGCCAGTTTTTTGCTCAAAACAACTGGTTCCCGATGCACACTGATAATTATTGGCGAACTATTTATCATTATGAAGATTGGGGAAATGGTGATTGTATCATTGAGGTGAATACGATTACCACAACAGATACTTTAACAATTAATGATAAGCTGTATTATAAAATATTAGAAAACGATAATTTAGTCTGGCGATACGATAAAGATGATAATATTCTTTATTCATATTTTAATAATAACGAATTTGTATATATGGATTTTAATTTGGCGGAAGGAAATTGTTTTTTCCAAAGGCCACATTTTTCATCCTCCTTCAGGGAAGTAAGGGTAACAGATGGCTGGTATTTTATTGCCGGAAGCACGCGCTACTGTAAAGGTTTTGAATATAGAATTGAAGACTGTGATTATTACGAATTATTCGCGGACAACATTGGTCCTATTCTGAAAGGAGGTTCTTGTGAATATCATGGCGGCTGCGCTTTTCAAACATATACGATTTCAGCAAATATTTTTTCCGACTCAGCCTTAGTGCACTACCGGGCCAATATAAATCCAAAAGTATATAACCTATCTATTTATTCATCACAAAGTTCAACTACAATAGCCGATACTGTCGAAATAAGAGCGCGCGCAAATATTTCCTGTGAATCTATGTTTGGCACACAATATTTTTCCTATGTCCAGGAAGCAAAAATAGAATATTTTTATTCGAATGGCTCTGACACAACTGCTACCTATTGGAAGAATTTAATTAACGTGGAGGGCTTTAACTGGGCAATTTATGTCTCTCTCGATCCCGATTATTTTTGCAACGGGTATGATGTTTACTACAGATTTAAAATAATTGATAAAGATTTTTATCCTACGACCTATTATTATCCGACAGGTGGAGTATTTAATAAAGTTTCATATTCGCCTACGGTTGCCGTTGAAGATAAAAATACAGTTGAAGAATTCTCACTTTCCCAAAATTACCCAAATCCCTTTAATAGCTCCACAACATTTAGTATTTCTGTTTCCCGCGAGGCATATGTTAAACTAGTGTAGTATCCCGTTGATAGATAAACTATATTTTCGTATATTTGATAATGCGAAAATCAAAAATAATAAAACTGACAGAACAAGAAATACAAGAATTACTGGTTATAAGTCGATCTCAAAAAGCTGAAAACAGGTATGTACTGAGAGCCAAAATAATACTTATGTCCTCAGAAGGTAAAACACTGGATTATATAACCCAAACCCTAAACTGTAGCAGGGCGACAGCCGCAAAATGGCGTAAAAGATTTCACAAGCTTCGGATCTCCGGCTTAAAAGACAGCCAAAGACCAGGCCGTGAAACAATATATACCCCCGAAGAAAAGGCAGAAGTAATAAGGCTGTCATGTGCAAAACCGGAAGGGGGGTATACACGCTGGTCCCAACAAAGGATTGCCGAAAAAACAGGGATCAGTAAATCACATGTAAACCGAATTCTGAACGAGGCGACATTAAAACCGCATAAAATAGATCAATGGTGTGGGAAAAGCACCGATCCGGAATTTGAAGTGAAAATGGTTGATGTAATCGGCCTATACATGAATCCCCCGGAAAATGCTTTGATCCTCTCTGTCGATGAAAAGACACAAATACAGGCGCTTGACAGAACACAGCCTGAATTGCCAATGATTCCGGGGAAGCCCAAAAGACAAACGAATACATATAAAAGGAATGGAACTGTTTCTCTAATAGCCTCATTGGCAGTCCATACAGGAGAGATTGTCGCGTCAACAATTGATAGAAATACCTCAGATAACTTCTTGAAGTTCTTAAAAAAGCTGGATAGAAAATACAGGAACAAACATTTGCATATCATTTTAGATAATCTAATCATACATAAAAATGATAAGATAAAAGAGTGGTTGAAGCATAAGAGGAAATTTACGTTTCACTTTACCCCAACATATTCATCGTGGCTAAATATGATAGAAATCTGGTTTGGAATACTTACGAAGGATGTTCTGGTCGGGGGGATTTGGGAATCTAAAAAGCAATTGATTGATCAATTGATGGAATATATAAAAACATATAATAGAACAAGAGCAAAGCCATTTGAATGGACTTATACTGGCAAACCCTTAAAAGCATAATGGTACGCTTTCTAACGGGATGCTACACTAGCGGTCTATAATTCACTCGGGCAGTGTGTCTCGACACTGAGTGAGGGAAATAAAACCGCGGGGCAATATAAATTCAGTTTTAATGCTTCAGATTTGCCGAGTGGTATATATTATTGCCGTTTAAATGTAACAGAGGAAAACAACAAGATATTTTCAGATGTGATCAAAATGACGTATCTTAAATAAGCTGAATTAAAATCCGCGGGGAGACCATTTGCTCCGGAGAAAGGGGGGGTAACAACTTATGAATTGAAAATATTGGATTTTTTCTGCAGAAGCGCCAGAATCGATTTATGAGTTCCTTTTTTACCCTCGGTCGATACATCCTCAAGAGAAATTATTTCAAAATAAGGTGAATACAATTTTGTAAGTTCTTCTTTGGCAGACATAAACAATGTTGTACCGACAGATGTTTGCCTGGTTTTTCCAGCGCCTTCAAAGCTGCTGTCATCCTCACTGAAACTGCACGCGAGATATAAACCATCATCGCAGATGAGCGAATGAACATTATTGATATATTGTTTCCTCTCATCAAAGGGTATGTGATGAAGCACCTGCCATTCAAGAATATAGTCGAAAGTATCGCGAGTAACAGTTTTTTTCATGGTCAGGTCGGCCTGAAAAAACCGGCATTTTACTCCGGAATGGCCCGCTTTTGTTCGGGCAATTTTTACAGCTTCATCCGACAGGTCAACACCAGTTACATCAAAGCCTTTTCGGGCAAGATAAATTGAATTTCTTCCGGAGCCGCACCCGATATCGAGTGTCTTGCAGGGAGATATCTTTTGGCTGTCAATAAAAGATTTGAGAATATCGGGGGGATTCTCGATATCCCAGGGAGGAGAATTATCCGCGGGATCCCCGTAAATTTTATTCATCAACACCCTGAGATATTTTGATTTCATATAGATATTGCAGAGACGCAAAATTTTGCGTCTCTACATAAATTAATTTTATTCAGCCGAAAAATTATTTCAGCAGCAGCATCTTTCGTCTGGATGTAAATCCGGACGTTTCAATGCTGTAGAAATATATCCCGCTGGAAAGACCGGATGCCGAGAAGAAAACTTCGTGCATACCGGCATTCATATATTCACTTACAAGATTGGCAACTTCACGGCCAAGAACATCATAAACTTTGAGGGTTACCATTTCACCTTTCGGTATTTCAAAGACGATTTTTGTTTCCGGGTTGAATGGATTAGGGTAGTTCTGATGAAGTCTGTAATCATTTGCCAATTCAATTTCATCTTCAACCGAAGTTACGGTATCGATAATGCTGAAAGGCTGAGCGCTTACAGATGCCATGTTAGTATCGACCGTGCTTCTTATTCTCATGTTATAATCACCCGGTTCGAGATTAGATGGGATTTCCCACTTATAACCGCCGGTGCTTTCATAATCTGTTACGTCAATCCACGCGCCTGTTCCACTCTTTTCATAAGATATATTTATATCCTCCTCGATATTGTCACTCCAGGTAATGAAGTATTCAAATCCGCGCTGCCATTCTTCACCGCCATTAGGGGATGTAACCTCAACAAACGGCGCAACTGTGCTAAAAATCTGAGTATCACACCAGTCGCTCGTGCCGGCGTCATTTTCAGAATTTACACGCCAGTAGTAGGAGCTGTTTGCATCGACATTATCAAGAGTATAAATGGCGTCAATGAGGTTATCTTCATTTACGACAAAACTACCGAAGTTTTCATCTTTGGAAACCTGGAGTGTGTACCCGGTGACATAACCAACAGGCGTCCAGCGGATAGTAACCGGAAGAGTCTGGTTTACAGAACCTGAATCAGACGGGGCGAAAGGATGCGGTTTATAGACAGTTGATTCAAAGTCGGGGCGCGCGACAATAAATTCACCCAGCTCGGAAGATGTTCCGATAATTTCACCTGTTACGGTATTATATGTAGTAACCAGTTCCTGGAAAAGTCCGTTGCCTTCAAAGGGGCGGTGGTAAACGATGTAATCTTCAAGGTTATCGACACCCCATTTTTCAGCATTAAAGCGGATATCTGCATTTATACTGTTAATGCCGGTTTCCGAAACAACAATTCTTTGAGGAATCACAATAGGGGCTTTTCCAAAGAAAATTGGTTCTAAGGGAGCGAAATTATATTTTTTTACAGTTAGAGAATTATATCCGGCGCCGATAAGAGAATTGATTTTTATTTTTACGCCGGTGTCATTGGTATCCGATTCCATAAATTCATAAGTATTACCGGTCATTACTTCGGTAATAGTTACATCCGCGGCGGGAGCTCCGTTGGTAAAGGGAAAACGGAAGGCGCGGTAGCTGGCCATTCCTTCATGGTTGAAACGAAGATTGAACACAACCTCGCCATCAGCATTTACTTCCGTTACGGCAAGACTGTCAGCATCACTGGCCGATCCCCAGCCTATGATTGTATTGCCGTTGGGCAGTCTCTGCGAACTTCCTCTTCTGTGGGCTTTTACAAGAGGATCGGGAGTATAATGCCAGACCAGTTCGGCAGTCATAGCCACTTCATCCAGGTCATATTCAACTGAACGCGCGGGAGCGCCGGAGGCAGGATGATAATTATCAAAAAACATGATATGGCCATTCGGCAGGCGGCTGATATTATGGAGACCGTTTGAGAATTCCGCGTCTTCCCCTATCCATTCAAACATATTGTTTTTTCCACCAAGACGCCAGATTATTTCTCCTGTTTCCCTGCTTATTTTTGTAGCTTCCGAGAGTCCGTTGGAAGTTAAAATTATATTCCTGTCATTATCCATAATAATGGAATTAACATGAATCGGATCAAAAGCCGAACCGGTTAAACGGGGAAATTTTGTATCTTCAAAAGCGTAATGATCGCTGGACCGCCACTGGAACACAACGTTTTTATCCTGATCAAGCTCCTGAACAACTGTCTGCGCTACTTTGGCATTGGGCCAGCCCCCGATGTGTGTCAGGTCCATAAGCTGCAAATCATAACCGAAGAGAAGCACATGCCCGTTGGGCAGCATCTGAAAGTCATGAGCCTCCGCGACATAACCATTACCCATTTTGAAACTGTCGACCACGGTGAAGCTGTTATCCATAACCATATGGACGACATCTCCGCCGCCGGTATAGGAGTGATGTTCGAATAGTTGCGCGTAAGTCAAATACCCATTTGGCTGTATCTTAAAATCGTATGTATAATCATTATCACATTCTTTATAATAAAAGGGAGCGCCGTCATTATTAAGCATTATTATGTAATAACCAACACCCGGAATATCTCTTGATACATTAATAAAAACATATCCTTCACCTGTTTCACCCAGGACTTCAGTTGAAATAGAGGGGAAATTGGAGGGTACGGTATCGGTTTTGGCAAGAAATCCCTGTGAAAAGTCGTTCCGGAATTCACGCCGGTATTCTTCTATGTAAAAGTGTGGATCGAGTCTTTCGGGGAGGGGAGTGATTTTAAATGAATATTCTGTTCCATTTAATATTCTTCCATCCATCATATTAATTCCGGGTGAAATTTTAACAGTCACTTTCTCTGAAGGCTCAAATCTTTGAACCGGCTTGAAAATCACTGTTTTGCCGTCAGAAGAAAGTATTACGTTTCCATCAATTTGTCCCGAAATCGAGCCGGTGACAGAAATTAAACCAGGTGAAGCAAGCTCACTTTCACTTACGAAGCCGCCTTCGTAAAGTATTATTGTGCTTTCTCTTGAATTATCCTTTGAATCCGGAAGAGGGGATACATATTTGAAAGGTCCCTTTCCGCCAAAAATTAGTGATGAAACAAATAATAGTACAAGTAGTTTTTTCATAAATGTCCTCATGATTCGTAAAATGTTACTTCCTTACTTTAAATATAACATTTTCCTGACTTCTCTGAAGTTCCCTGAGATCAGTTTGTATAAATATACACCAGATGCCAAATTTTTTGCACTAAAACTAACGGAATGATTTCCGCTCTTCAGGTTATCATTAAGAACAGTGGTAACTTTCCTGCCCAAAAGATCATATATCTCAAGAGTTGTATGCCCTTCACGTGGAATAAAGAAGGAAATAGAAGTTGTACTGTTAAAAGGATTGGGATAGTTCTGGTTAAGTGAAAATCTCTGTCTATCTGATTCGACAGATTTAATGCCAACCGGTCCCTCTTCTTTAAGAACGATATTATCCAGATAAATATTACCTTCATATTTCCCGCATCTGAAAACCAGTCGAGCCTTGTAATCATTTGGTGAATTCATCTCAAAACTATAATTAAAATGTTTTGTATAGTCATTAATAATAATTGTTCCAATTTGGCTGTAAGCAGTATACGTTGGGCCGGCTCTTTGAATGACAACCTCGATAAGACGATCAGTATCAGACCTTCCATCAAATTCCAGCTCATAAGATTTACCCTTTATTAAGGTTATATCATTCTGTCTGAGCTGTATATCTGTAAAATTTTCACCCGCTTCTGAAATATCTATTTCATATTCACCCGCCGAATTTATACTTCCCGACGCGTTTCCGTTGTTTTCTGTAAACAAAAACCAGTTTAATGTTGATTGGTCGAAACCGCCATTTAAAAGAATATTACCTCCCGGCGCCACAAAATGAGTCTTTACTTTTTCAACATTGGAAAATGGGCTGTAATTCCCATCAACATCTATCGATTTTACGGCAAAATAATAAAGGTAATTATTATTCAGTTCCGTCAGTTCAACTGATGTTTCTTCTGTGACGAAAGCGGGAAGCAAAATTTGCGGGTCATCTCCATAAAAAATCTTATATTTTGTTGCGGTTGTATCACCAAAATGGTTAAATACAAGTCTGAGTCTGTCATTAAAAGGCTCCGCAATAAGGTAAGGTTTATCCGCTTGATAATTACATTTTTTCCTGAACACTCTGTAACACTCAACCTGATCGGTAAAATCGGCCTGGTAAAGCACATCTCCTTCAGGACTAATTTCGAGAGCTTTAGGCATATCCTCAAGCGCAAAATTAGCAAAAGTATTTCCATTAGGCAGTCTTTGAACACTCCCCTTATGCGCTGAAAAATATTGTTGTTCAGGTATGAATTCCCATACTTTTTTAACAGTCATGTTCAGTGTATCGACATAATATTCAACTACCCGGCTGTAATCATAAGAATATTTGGCATTATCAAAAAGAGTATAGTGGTTTGGTTTGCCGGGAGTTGGTTTTGCGTCATGCTGGTAGCAAAAGGGAAGTGAATCATTGAGGAAAAAAAACTGATTTTTATTTCCACCCAGTCTCCAGATAATCTCGCCGCTGTTACGGTCGATTTTGGTTATTTCACATAAATTCCGGCTGGAAATGATTACGTTATTGTCATAATCAACGGCAATAGAATTAAGATGCATAAAGTCGATTAATGAACCGAGCAAATTAACATGAATTGCGTCGGTTATTTCAAAATTGTCAATTCCTTTCCATTCAAAGATAAGGTTTTTGTTTTCATCAAATTCCTGAATGCTGTTATTAATTACCAGCGCGTCGGGATTTCCACCCGGATATATCAGACTCATATCGACCGGAATTTCCTTAAAACAGGAGATAAAATACCCGCCGTTCGGCAGTATCTCAAGTTCATGCGGATCGGTGGAGTAACCATTTACCGCTGTCAGAGTGTCGATTATGGTAAAAGTTGAATCCATTACAATAAAAAAACGATTTGGCCATCCCTCATTCCAGCTTATTTTTCCTCCTGGTTGTGGTTCAAAACCTGAGGTGGGGAACTTTGTTTTCCGATAAAAAAAGGGAGAGCCGTCATCATTTAGTATCATCAGGTACGACCGGCCATCATTATGGTCAATAAATATTTTTCCTCCCGATTTTCCGGGAAGACTTATTGAGGGTATAAAGAGAGGAAAATCTGATGGGAGTGAAATTGTATTTACTCTGTCAGTACCTTTTTCTGATTCGGGAGGCAATAATAAATTGAACATAAATAAAAGTAAAAATAGCGCTTTCATATTTGCAACAGAAGAAATCCCCTTTATTTAAGATACATGATTTTATCGCATAGAGAGTAATTATCGGCAGTCAATCTGTAAAAATATACACCTGATGAATAATTTCCTAATTCCAAAGGAATATTCACAGGTCCGCTGTACATTCTGCGATCGGCAACATTCATAATTTTTCTTCCCAATATATCGAATAGTTCTACTTTTACATCAGAATCTTTACTCAGTATAAAACTTAATACGGCTGATTCATTAAACGGATTTGGATAAACACCGGCTTTTTTTACAATTTCTTCCCCATATGATTCAAAGGTTGATGACGGAGGAATCTCTTCTGTCAGGCTGACGTTATCAAGATAGACAGCGCTTTCGTATTTACCGAATTCGAAGACCAGTCGCGCTGTAAATAATGTATTCGATGCCATTTCAAATTCAAACTGACAATTTTTTCCTCTTGAAGGAACAATTATATCCCCGGTCTGGCTGAAATTCTCGAAAGGAGTGCTGTTTCTTTGTATCTTTACGTTAGCCAGTCGATTCTCATCCGCTCGGATATCAAATTCCAGCTTATATTTTTTCCCTTTTTCCAGAGTAATATTATTCTGAATAAGGACAATATTAATTAAATCGTTACCCGGGTTGATTATCTCCAATTCAAGCTCACCCAAATTATTAACCTGCATGGAAGCTGCGGCGCCACCGGAGTAATCAACATTCCAGAAAGAGAGATTCTGTGAAAAATCTCCATTCAGAATCATATTTTCATTTGGCCCCTGAAATTTCACAAAAGCTTCCGCGATATTAGAAAAACCACTCAGTGATCCATCTGTATAAACCGCTTGCACTTTAAAATAGTATTTTTTGTGATTGATCAGCTCAGAAAATTCTAAATAAGGTTCTTCTGTATATAAAAGAAAATGCATTTGCGAGGTTGTCAGACCCATAAAAATACTATAACCTTTTACTTTTGTATCTCCAAATTTATTGTAAATAAGCTTCAGATAGTCCTGATATGGTTCAACTATTAAATAAGGCGCGGCGGCAATAAAGTTGCATTCTTTCTTAAAGGTCCTGTAAGATTCAGTAGGGAAATCAAAGTCAGCTTCATATATAACATCGCCTTCGGGATTTACCTCAACGGCTTTGGGCTGATCGGGCATGGAAAAACCTACGAGAGTATTGCCATTCGGTAACCTCTGGGCATTGCACATTTTTCGTGAATAAATAAGTGGATCATGAATATATTCCCAGTTCTTTTTAACAGTCATATTCAGGGTATCCAGGATATATTCAATCACCCTGGATCCCTGAGGCTGATGGAAGTTTCCATTATCAAAAATTGTATAATATCCCGGTTTTCCTTTTACAGGCCTCGCGTCGTGCTGAAAATAAAAATTGAGTGAATCATTCAAAAATGTAAACTGGTTATTTACTCCTCCCAGTCTCCAGATAATATCCCCCGTGATTCTGTCGATTTTTGTAACCTCACAGAGGTGTCTGCTTGAGATTAGAAGATTGTCATCATAATCCACGGCGACAGAATTAATATGCATATAATCTATTGTTGCAGAAGTAAGATTAATATAAACAGCATCGGCAATATCGATATGATCAAAACCCTCCCATTCAAAAATAAGATTTCCTGAGGGATCAAATTCCTGGATACAATTTTCAACAACAACCGCGTCGGGATTACCCCCCGGAACAATCTGACTCATATCAATAGAGATAGATTTATGCCCGATCAATAAATATCCACCATTCTGTAAAATCTGCAAATCATGGGGATCGGTGATATAATTATTAACTGCCTTTATTGTGTCGCAAATTGTAAATGAAGAATCCATAACAATGAATCCGTTAAGATTAAGTCCTTCATACCAGCTTATTGTATTATTTTGTTGGGGCTGTAGTCCCCATGAAGCCTCCCTGGCCCTCCTGTAAAAATAGGGGCTGCCATCTGCATTAAGAATGAGCAGGTAATTGGTTTCGTTCCTGTTATTGAGGAATAAACGACCCGGGGCGCAACCGTGGTTATGGATTGAAGGGGTAAACGAAGGGAAATCGCATGGAAGCGCTGAACTATTTACTTTGTAAATTTCCTGGGCAATATTTCCGGAGGGAAAGAGAATAAAAAGAAGCGAAAAGAGTAATGCCTGCTTTAATAGAAAATACCTCATATTTCATCCCCGCTTATTTTAGTAATAGTAACTTTAATGCATTTTTATCAATTACAATATTATCTATTTTTTTCAATAATATACATAAATATATTCCGGATGGCAAGTTTTTCATCTGAACAGGGAACTCGGAAATTCCCGGCTGATGATAACCAGAATAAACTTCTGAAATTTTTTCACCAAGGATATTGAAAATATTGATATCAAGGTAACATTTATCGGAAGACCGGTAAAAGATTTTCGCGTTGTTATTAAAAGGATTAGGATAAGCGGCGAGAAATGAATCTTCTCCATTGCTGTTTTCCGGTTTTAACCGTGACGTTGTAATATCTCTGACTGAAATATTGTCAAAAAGCAGGCCCGCCTGATATCTGCCGCAGTTAAAAATCAATTGGCTGTTATAATCAGTCGGGTTTTCCATCGTAAAATCAAATTGAAATGTGGAATAATCTGTTTTTGCTATTAAAGCGCCAGTGCTGCTGTAGTTATAGTAAGGAGGTTCGGAGGCAATAATTTTCATTTCAATGATTCTTTCCGATTCAGCCTGAAGATTAAATATTATTCTGTATTTATGACCATTTACCAGGGGCAGATTTTCCTGATATAAGACAATTTCATCATAATTATTCCCAGGATTTTGGATGTCAATTTTATATTTATTCTCCTGTGTTACGTTCCCTTCAGCCGAAGCGCCTGAAGCCACACAAAAATTCCAGTTTTCCGAACCGGAATTAAATGAACCGTTTCGTATAAGATTCTCACCGGGAGTCAGGAAACTAACATCGATATTTTCAATATTAGAAATAGCGCTTTCTGTTCCTGCCCCGTTGATAGCGCTGACAGCAAAATAATAAGTCGTGTCATTTACCAGGGAGGAATAAGACACGTATGGCACATCAGTTGAATCAAATCTTTCCAGTGAATCGGGGTGAAAACCTGCCCAAATGATATACCTGCTTATATCGTTGTCACCAAACTTATTAAAAATCAGATCAATTTTATCGGGCCATGAATCGATTAATAAATATGGCGCGGGCGCGGCGGAATTCCAGTCAAACCTGAACGAGCGGTAACAATGAGCCGGAGAAATAAAGTCGGCTTCAAATACTTTTTCTCCGGCCGGAGTTACTTCCACAACTTTTGGCAGTGAAGCATCCGCGTAATTTATCAGGGAGTTGCCGTTTGACAGCCTTTGAACATTTCCCATCCAGGGGGTATAGCGGGGAGGAGAATCCTTATATTCCCATATTTTTTCAACTTTCAGATTAACGGTGTCAATAAAAAACTCCACAGCTCTCGAAATGCGGGGAGAGTGAAAATTGCCATTATCAAAAATTGTATATTGTCCCGGTTTGCCTTCCACAGGTCTCGCGTCGTGCTGATAAGAAAGTCCCGGATCACCTTCCGGAAAATCAAATTGATTATTATTACCTCCGAGACGCCATATCATTTCGCCGGTATTTATATTTATTTTAGTCACTTCGCTGAGATGCCTGCTCGATATAACCAGATGCCCGTCGTAATCCACCGCGATGGAATTCATATGAACCCAGTCGATTTTGGAAGCGGTCTGGTCGGTATATGTCGCGTCGGTAATATTGAAATAATCATAACAGAGCCACTCAAAAAATAGGCTGCCATCCGGTTTAAAGCCCTGGATGTGATTATCAACTATTGTTGCCTCCGGATCGCCGCCGGGAACGATTACACTCATATCCACCTGCCGAAAGCCGGTGGCTATCAGATAATAGCTGCCGTTTTCGGTAAAGATCAGTTCGTGCGGATTTGTTTCGTAGTCATTTACACATTTTAGTGTATCAATCACTCTGTAGGAGGAATCGATCGCGATGAATCCATCGACGCCCTCGTACCGGAAGCGGGTTAATATTCCTGTCGGCTGCAATTTGAAATCGCGAACCCACTCTTCAGCGCGGTGATAAAAATATGGTGTGCCGTCATTTTCAAAGATCATATAATATGGAGCGCCATTCCAGTTCGTTAGAAATATTTTGCCGGTTGAAAGAACGCCGGAAAAAATATTTGTCGAGATAGCGGGGAAGTCTGATGGAACCGGAACACCGTTTATCAGATATGGCGTTTGTTGTGTGAAAACCGGTATATGACAGAAAATCACAAAAACAATTATTTTTAAAGTTCTCATTATATTTCTTTTCCCCTGATAAATCCCTTTCTAAAATAAAATTTACAGCAGGCAATTGCAAAATTAAAAGGTTGTATAGGTTCAACAAAAAAGTGACTTTTCGAAAAAAAAATTTTGTGAATGAAAGCTTGCCAATGGGCATTACCACTCCATTCATTCCACTACGACACTTTTAATTGTGTCTTCGTTTCATTCATTCCGTTGAGAGTATATTCTTAAACAAAATTTCAAGGATCACGCGGCTTCCTTTTTCCACTGTCTGGCTCTCCGATCTGCTGCCAATGAAAGTTTTTCTTCCCTTGCTTTTAGCTTATCTCGATAGGAATCATTTAAGAAATCTTCGGGGGTCAGATAAAATAAGGAAGCATGTAACCGGACATTGTTGTAATGATCGACATATTCGGCAATAATCTTTTGGGCATCCTCAATATCAATAAAGCTCTTTGTATTAAGACATTCTATACCGATGGAGCGATGGAACCTTTCAAGTTTTCCATTTGACTGAGGATATGCAATAGAGGTCTTTATGTGTGTTAGTCCGGCATACCTGATAAACTCCCTGAAATCCTTGGATATAAACTGGGAGCCGTTGTCGGATATTATGCGGGGTTTTGCTTTCGGGTATTTTTCTTTTGCCCTTTGAATAGTAAGTTCGACATCATATTCGGTCATATTCATTCTGAGTTCATGATGAACAATATACCGGGAGAAGCCGTCAAGGACACAGATAAGATAGAGAAAACAACCCCTTAGATTGACATATTTTATATCAACATGCCAGTCCCTGTGGATATAATTCGGTTGTTGAAATCCATTGCCTTTCTTCCCTTTTCCTTTTGTTTTCCAACGATTTAGTAATTTGGCCTCCTTCAGAATCCTATAGACTGAAGAAGGACTGACAGCAACAATATCTTTATCAAGCATCTGAAAGGTTAGCCTTCTGTATCCATCTCTGAGAAAAAAATCATTATCTGAATGATGTTCTTTCGCATAGTTTATTATTGCTTCTTTTTCCCAAGGCAACAACCAGTTACTTTTAGGAAGATTGTTGTTATGACGGTTATCTTGTCCGGTTTGCTTTTTCCAGCGATAATATTTTTGTTTTGCTATTCCTGTCATTTTCACCAGTTTATAAATCGGGATTGATGATCTTTTATTTAAGTAGTCGAGGTGATCTATCAGATTATCTCTGATTGCCATATCAACCCAAAGATTATTCAGTTCTCCCCACTCAACTTTTTTTTTAACCTGATATTATCCTCTATTATCTCACTAATGAGGCTGTCTTTGTTTTGCAGTTTTTCTTCAAGCATGTTAATTTTCGCCTCATTCTTTTTGAGTTCTTTATCACTCTGTTTGTTAAATATTACAGCTCCATTTTCGAACAATGCTTTTTTCCAGGAATATATTACATTTACGCTTATCCCGTACTTTTCTGAAATATCACTTATGGGAACATTGTTCTCAAGATGCTCCCTGAGTATCTTCATTTTGTCTTCGCTGCTAACTCTTTTTTTCCTTTGCACGACCGACTCCTATTAAATTGATTTTACATTTTGTAATTTAATAAAAGTCACTTTTCAATTTAAGCACTACAAGGTATTGTTCCCTTTCCCGAAGTATTTTTTATCTTCACCGGCTAAAGAGGAGCATTCTTATGAGAAATTGAATAAAAAAAATTATATTTTTATTCAAAATAAATCAGAGCACTTTATAGACATGACTGAAAATAATGAACAACTTTCACTAAAGTCCTTCGCTAAAGAGGCAATAAAGGATACTTTTCATGTTGACAGGAATATTTTCAGGACAATTTTTGTCCTTATTATAAAACCGGGAGTTCTTACCTGTGAATACTTCCGTGGTGGTGAATATCGATATGTTAAGCCGCTGAAGCTATATTTTATCATTAACTTTATCTTTTTCTTAAGCCTTCCTGTTCTTAATACTCCAAGGTTTCAGATATTTAATTTCGGGCTGGAAAAGATTTCGGAAGGGAGCGAAACATATCAGAGCATAATTGAGGGGGAAATTAAAAAGCTGGATGTTACTTACGACATATATAAGGAAAGATTCAATGCTCACGTTAAATATAACCAGTCGGCTTTTGTGTTCCTGATAATCCCTTTTTATGCCTTCCTGCTGAAACTCTTCAACTGGAGAAAAAACAGCTTTTTTGGACATATAATTTTTTCCACCCACTTTTTATCTTTTTTTCTTCTGATTTTGCTTGGCGTTATTACTCTTTTCCGAATCTTCAACTCTTTATTCACCGTCCTGAATATTTCCAACGGTGTAAACGGGCTGTATTATCTTTACGGACTTGTCATTTCTCTCCTGGTGTATCTGATATTTTCTGTGAAAAAGTATTACCGCGATAAGTTATGGATAACGATTTTAAAATCGGTTATACTGTGGCTGAGCATAATTCTTGCCATGACTTTATATGTGCAGTTTTTGTTTTTGTACACAATGATCGCGATAAGGTATGGTTATTGACCCCGATAATTCGGCAGGCAAAGAAGAACAGGATTTACAGGATTGTATTGATAAACAGGATAAAAGATCGGTATCGGATTCGGAATCGTTTTTTAGCTATTCACTGGCTATTCAAAGTTCTGCGGAAAAAACTGCCGCCTTCCAAAGTCCCATGCGTCCCACTTGTTCCCCTGAACATGGTAAAAACCTTACGCGAAGCAGCAAAGAAGAACAAGATTAACAGGATTGTATTGATAAACAGGATAAAAGATTGGTATCGGGCTCGATATCGTTTTTTACTCTCTCAGAAAAAAGAACCACCCCAATACTACCATAAACCCGGCCTCTTTTCATTCCTAATTCCTCATTCCTAATTCGTAATTGTTAATCGTTTCCCCCGCCATTGTCTAAACCATGATTAAAGGATTTATGGATTGCCTGATTAAAATCGCTTTCGGGTTCGCAACCGGTTTTTACTTTCTCAGTAATAAAAGAACCACCCCAATATAACCATAAACCCTTTTTTTTCATTCCTAATTCCTCATTCCTAATTCGTAATTGTTAATCGTTTCCCCCGCCATTGTCTAAACCATGATTAAAGGATTTAAGGATTGCCTGATTAAAAGCGCTGTAAGGTTCGCAATCGGTTTTTTATTCTCTCAGGAAAAATGGTCCGCACCAATACAACTAAAAATCCTGCTATCTTTAGGATTCCTCATTCCTAATTCGTAATTGTTAATTGATTCTCGCGCAAAGCCCGCAAAGAAGGACAGGATTTACAGGATTGTATTGATAAACAGGATAAAAGATTGGTATCGGGCTCGATATCGTTTTTTACTCTCTCAGAAAAAAGAACCACCCCAATACAACCATAAACCTGGCCTCTTTTCATTCCTAATTCCTCATTCCTAATTCGTAATTGTTAATCGTTTCCCCCGCCATTGTCTAAACCATGATTAAAGGATTTAAGGATTACCTGATTAAAAGCGTTGTTGATTTCGCAATCTTTTTTTTGTTTCCCTGGGGTAAATTCCACGCAAAGCCCGCGAAAGGAAAAGTAAACGCAAAGCCCGCAAAGAAGAACAGGATTAACAGGATTGTATTGATAAACTGGATAAGGAATCGGCATCGTTTTTTACTCGCGAAGCGAAAAAAGGACCACCTCAATACGACCATAAACCCGGCCTCTTTTCATTCCTAATTCCTCATTCCTAATTCGTAATTATTAATCGTTTCCCCCGCCATTGTCTGAACCATGATTAAAGGATTTTTGGATTACATGATTATTTTTCGGTATCGGTAAAATCAGAGTATGAGTATGATGGCCGGGTTGGGTGACGGCGGCGGTGGTGTTCATTTTATTTCAGGGGGGCTAATATGGTGTACCTGACGGCACACGGCGCACTTTTTCTTTGATCCTTTTTACCAATATGCTGTCCCTGACGGGACAAATTATCCTGGATCATTTTTAAATTGCCCCGTTAGGGGCAAAATATTGGTAGAAAAATAAGAGAGAAAACAAAACAGTGTGCCGTCAGGTACACGATATTTCTTGCGAAGAATTAGAACCGCGATAATATTACACAAATATTAGCCGGTGGTTGGTCCGCCGCGGCGGATCGAAACCAGCGGCGGTGACTTCGACTCCGCTCAACCGCCGGACGGGTCATTGTTTCTGGCTCCGACAGTTTATTATTTCGATTATTTATTGTGGAGACAGGGCATGCCTTGTCTCCCCCAAAAATCACTTATCATGTTATCTTGTTATCTCAAAAACCTCTATTTCTGGTGCGATTTTTTCCACCTTAAGGTAACTCACAAGTTTCGCGATTGAAATATCATTTAATTCGGTATGTTTTGGCAGCAGCAGCCTGCCATTATTATCATAGGTATCTTTCGCTATAAACAACCCGGGATGAAGATCTTCAATATTATAAACAGCGAGAACCGTTCCCTCGGTGGCCCCTCTCAGTTCGGCAGCCAGACCATTCAACAGCTCGGCGTCGTAATAATGCTGATTTTCAAATAATACTTTTAATATCGCTTCATTATCTTTCCCTTCCGACTGCAAAAGAAAATAATCATTCAAAAGCTGAAGCATTTTTCCCGTGAAAGGAAGTTCCTCTATTCCGGGAGATTCTTCAGGTTCATTTTTATAAAAACCGGTATACTGATTGAATATGGATTTTGAAATATTTTCAAAACGGGGTATGTTGGCGAGGAGTTTTCCTCCCAGGTTGCAATGTGTCATAAAAATTTCAAATTCTCTTTTTTCCAGTTCCAGGCTGTGCATCCGTTTTTCTATTATATTCTGAGGTATACTCACACAGCCTATCTGTGAAAGCAGGCAGCATACTTCCAGTTCCCAGGCAGATTCCCTCTTAATTCTGGCCGCGACGTTTTTTCCCAGCGTCGCCATACGCTGCGCGTGATTAAATGATATAGGATTAGTAGTCTGCAAAATTTGTGATAATATTACAACAACACCCTTTAGAGTTTTATGCAGTAAAACTCTTTCTGCCATAATAAGTCGGTGTTGCGCCACAGCCTGCTGAGTTGTCTGAAAAAGCAACTCCATGGGGCATGGTTTTGTCAGAAAACGAAAAATATTTCCTTTGTTAACAGCCTCTATCGCCATCTCAAGATTGGCAAATCCGGTAAGAAGTATCCTCACACTATCCTTATTAATTCGGGAAGCAAGTTTCAGAAACTCGACGCCATTCGTACCCGGCATGCTGTAATCGGAAATGATCACAACAAACCTCCTCCCTTTCCGCAATATCTCAAGAGCCTCGTGCGCCGATCCGGCAGTTACCACATCATATTTGGATCGCAGATTTCTTTTATACCCTTTTAGAATATTCGGATCATCATCGACAAGCAGAATTGAATCCATTTTTATACCTTCAGTTTTATTACTTTTGATAAAATTATTGTCAGATTTTTGGCAGCTCTATTATAAAAGTAGTTCCTTTATCTTCTTCAGTTTCAAAATACAATTTCCCGTCATGTTTATCCACAATGATAGAGTAGGCAATTGCCAGCCCCTGCCCCGAACCCACACCAACTTCTTTAGTGGTAAAAAAGGGATCGAATATACGCTCCCTTATATCCTGCGGTATTCCGGTCCCGTCATCACAAACCATTATTTTTATATGGTCTTCAAAATTGCCGGTTTTTATAACAATATTTCCCGGGCTGTCTTTATATTTTTCCTTTATCGCGTGAGCCGCGTTTACTATCAGATTTACCAGCACCTGGTTTATTTCATTTATCAGGCATTTAACCGGCGGCAGGCTGCTATCAAAGTCAGTATGAATTTCAGCGCAGTATTTCCATTCATTGCGCGTTACCGTTATTGTATTTGAAATATTTCTGTGAATATCTGTTTCAACCTTTGTTTTAACACCTCCATGCGCGAATTCCCTCATTGCCGAGACAATACTGCTAATCCGGTTTATCCCCTCTTTCGATTGTTCAACCGCTTCCGGAATTTCTTCACTTAGAAAGGTGTAATCTTCATCCTCAAGAATTCTTTGAATTTTTTCTTCATCATTATTTTCGAGCAGCCGGGTTATAATTTTGCTATAAGAGCTGAAACTTTCTTTCAGAAATGTAAGATTATCACCGACAAACTGAGTGGGAGTATTTATTTCATGAGCGATTCCGGCAGCCAGGGTCCCTATCGCCTCCATTTTCTGCAAATGTCTCATTTGAGTTTCATAATGGATCTTCTCACTTATATCTCTCAGGATGATCTGGCTGATTGTACTCTCTTCCAGAATTACCTTGCTGATAAGCGCCTCGAAAGTGATACTTTTGCCTTCCCTGGTTAAGGTGGTATAAACAAAACTATCTCTTGAAGATGTGGCCGAACTGACACAGTTCCAGACCAAATCAAAATTTTCATTCCCGAAAAACTGCTTTATAAATGTTTCGTTTAATTCGGCCTCTTCATAAATATCACTGAAAAGTTCTTCAAATCTCCTGTTGCTGTATTTTATCATTTCTCCCGAAAAAATGATTACGGCGTCATTGGAGTTTTCAATCAGCGCGCGATATTTGCTTTCCGAATCGATCAGCTCATTTATCATTTCTACCTGGCTTGTAATATTTTCCACTGTCCCTTCATAAAAGAGAAGTTTTCCTTCATCGTCTCTGAAAGCTTTGGCGCTTTCCCTCAGGTACATATAATCCCCGCCGGGTGTAATCCATTTCGACTCATAACCCGATATTATTTTGCTCCTTTCGAGCAGTTGAATAAATTCATCCCTTACCTCTTTGTTGATATTTCCATAATCGGTTTCAAAATTTTCAATCATCTCCTCTTCAGTATCATAACCGAACATTTCCACCAGACGGGGATTTGCCATTTGTATATCACCATTTTTTGATACGCGGTAAATACCGACGGTTGCGTTCTGGTAAAGATTACGGAATCTTTTTTCACTTACCCTCAGCTTTTCTTCAGCTCTTTTATATGTGATCAGTTTCCACATTTCACTTATCAGGATAGAGGTATATAATATATCATTACTTTGAAAATTATTTGTTTTGTTGCAGATGCCGCAGAGAGCAACAAGCCTGCCAGCGTCAAATATTGGAACAGATAAATGTTTTTTCACAACCGAAGTAAAATCATCATAACCGCAGCTTTTAATAAATTTAGAGAAGTTATTACTAATAAAAGGACCCGCCTCATCTATACATTTTTGCCAGATTAAAGGATATTTTCCAATTTCCAGCACCTCATTCTCGAATCGTTCCCACCTCTCCTGATTATCAGTGCATGTAAGAATAGGATATATTTCACCATCCTTGCCAATATAGTTTAGATAACTGAACTCACTTTCTGTCAGATGTAAGGCCCTTTTCAAAATTCTGTTAATTATCTCTTCCTCATCAAAATTCCGGGTCTTTGACAGTTCATACAAAAATTCAAAAATTTGCCGAACATTTTCATTCTGGATTTGCGCTTGTTTCCTGACTGTGATATCCCTTGTAATGCCAATCAGCCCTATTATCTCATCATTATCATTCCGCCAGGGAACCTTTGTTGCCAGCCACCAGGTCACCTCGCCATCTTTCTCAAGCCTTTCCTCCTTTGCTATTATCGCTTCCCCTTTCATCAGTACACGCAGATCATCATTATATGATTTAGCGGCAAATTTTTCCGGAAGAAAATCATAATCACTTTTTCCTATCGCCTCTTCCCTCCTCGAAATTCCCATATTCTTCATCTGGGCATTGTTAATTCTTATAAACCTCGCGGTAAGGTCTTTGAAATATATGGCGTCGGGCACACTTTCCATTAATATCTGCAACAGCTTTCTTTCATATACCAGCTTCTCATCAATCAGTTTTTTCTTTGATATATCCTCACCGACTGAAATAAAATTTTCAATCCTGCTATTTCTTATTACCGGAGTAATACTTACTTTTTCATAATATTCCACCCCGTTCTTTTTCCTGTTGATTATGACCCCGTTCCATACCTCTCCTTTATTTACCGTTGCCCATAAAAACTCAAAAAAGTTTTCATCATGTTTTCCCGATTGAAGAATTTGAGGATTTTTTCCCTTTACTTCGCTGAAGTTATACCCGGTCAGTTTTTCGAAACCTTTATTCACCCATACAATATCCCCCATATTATCGGTAATTATAACAGAGTTAGCGACCGCCTTCATAGCGTTGGAAAGAAGAAATAATTCAGAGCCCGGTCCATTATCGGCAGCGGATAGTTCCTGCTCACGGAAGGCTTTTTTTTGCGCCGCGGCTTTGAGTAAATATCTTATCGCCATCTTCAACGATACTGAGTTTAACTCATTTTTTAAAATTATTTCGGAAAGATCATCTTCTCCCGTTATCTCTTCAATCATGCCTCCTTTATTGCCCGAAATAAACAGGGCGGGAGTCTCCATTCCCTTTAATCTAAGATCGGAAAACTCAATCAGAACCCTGTTATTTATTTCTCCCGAAATTATTATTACATTCTTTTCAGTGATTTTTTCCAGAGGAATTTCACCCGGTCTCCTGAAATGAAAAATATTCCGGGGTGATATTTCATGAAGCAATGACTGAAAGAAAGAGATATCCCCTTCATTATCCGAAATGATAATTATTTTTTCATTTCCCTTTTGTTTCATCTTTTTACAGGTATAATTTAATCTCGAAAAAATAACACAGTAACTTATTATCGTTATTTACATTATTTGTTTAAGGCCCCCTGTTAAAATTCTGTATTCAAAAGGGAATTATGAGCAAAACAGACTTAATTAAACCGCCTGATAACCGGCAGAACTCCTGACTCCCAACAAACTATTTTGCCCTGATTTCATATACTATATTTATCCGCGGGAGTATATTACATAACGTTTTTTTACAAGGGGTCAGGAGTTGTGAATTTACTCATCCTTTTTTAACTCAAGTTCAATTCCGGTATAAGGACTATAATTATAATTGCCCGGAAAAATTTCTCCTGTTTCCGGGTCATATTTGTCGGGTAATAAACTGCCGAGGGGCAGCCGGAAGCTGAATTTTTCGGCATAGAGATTCACTTCAAATCTGCTTTCAACACCCGGATCGAGCAGCCTTTTTCCATCTTCATCCACACCCCTGAATAAAATGAAATTCATCCCCGAACCGAATTGCCCCATCATTTTGGTAAACATAGGTTTCATCATTGAAATAAAGTTTGAAGCGTCACCTGAAATTTTTTCTTCAGGAAGAGGTTTTAATATTGTCTGATCTGATAAAATAACTCTGATATTATTTTTAATTGAATCAACATCTTTGTTCTTCACTCCTCCAAAAGGACCTAAATCGGAATCAATAACAGCCAGCGCCAGGTATTCATTAAATACTTCAATAAACTCCTTCGTCATTTCCTCAGTTACAGTCGGATCATCTTTAAAGGATTCTTCCCAATATTCGTTCGGTATCCACCAGACTACCGTAACATGTTTGTTACCCATTTTTGCCTGCTGGGTTTCCTCCACCAGCCTTGCCACATCAACATTCTGCGATAATAAAGTTATGGGCAGAAAAAACAGGTTTGCCATAAAAACAATGATCAGATTTTTCATATTCATTTTCCATTGATTTATTTAGATTTTTTACCTTGTTCTGAAATAACGCAACAGGATTATACTTTTATTAATTAAATTATCAAAACAGTAAAATATAATAAAACAGTATTGTGAAAATGATAGCGAAATGTTTTTATCCTTAATAACATTTTTATTCAACCTCCGTCCACCCCATCTGGCGGGTATCATATATGAGGTTTGATTTTATGTTATTTACATATCTTTCAATCAATATTCTATCCTGGTCGAGCCATTTTACCGATTCTATTTCCCCTTCATAACAGCCTGAGCCATCTGTAAGATCCCGCGATATAAGAAGGGTTGATTTTGGATATTCAAGTTTCAGATAGCAGGTAATATTTGAACCCAGGTAATTCATTATCTCCGGTTTTTCACCTTCCACAATTATAGCGGTTATTTCATTAAAAGGATTCTTTGCCTCCATAATTTCTCTCCGGGGAAAAAATTCCGTTCCTTCAGGAATACCGGGTGTAAAAATGTTTACGACAAATAATACCGCAATAACAGAAACTACTACAGCGATAATAATTTTCGTGATACCCCGAGGCGATTTTTTCAATTTGGAAGTTCCCTTGTATATTTTATTTTTGCCCGGATACTATTCATCGATTTGATATAAAAGAAGATCAGCAGCCTCAATTTTTTCTATTTTTTCAAAATCTTCCGCCGGCTTAAAAAAGGGATAATCAATATTTTCGTAATCTGTAACCCGGCCATCGAGCGCGCAGATTTCGATAACCTCTTCATCTTCCGATATCCCATAAAAATATTCCGATTCTCCATCCCCTTTAATCATAAACCATTTCTCCCTGATTTTAGAAAATCCAACTGAATTTGATGTATCCAGATAAAAAAGGAATTTGTAAAAATGTAGCGGATGAATTTCAGGCCTGAAAAATATCCGGGTCTCTCCTTCCTTATAGCTGCAAATAATTATTTTAATTTCGACGGATGAATCATGTTTCCCCGGATATCCGGCTTTCCTGAATTTTGAAACGGAAGTGAGGATTTCATCCATGGGAATGCCATAGGCGAAAATAAAGCTGTTATTTCCTTTTTTCAGCTCATTAATAACATATTTTCTTTCATCAGGAGAAAGGACTTTTAGCTCAGGCAGATCCTGGTTTATATTTTTCTTTATTTCTTTCCTTTTCTTATTACCTCGTGGTATACTTATCGCATTTTTCTCACGAAACCTCGGTTCATATTCTCTTTCATTATCTGAAAGGGTCTCAGGATTTTCCCCATAAAACCAAATCGAAATAAAATTCATAAGTAACTTCATTCCATAGGCAAAAACTGATATTACCAGAAAAGACAAATATTTAATGCCGAGGGGATATGAGTTCTCAAAATAGAGATCAACCGGATTAAAAATAATAAAGAAAACCAGACAGATAAATAATAAGTAAAACCCTTTTCTTAATACTCTGAAAGCTTCACCGCTGTTATTATGCCTTTTCTTTTTTAAGCTGCGATTATACTGTTTTTTACACTCCTCAGAACAGAATCCGATATGTTTCCTTCCACGGGTAATCTGATATTCATTATAACAACTATAACAAATGGTGGCCCCGCATTGCGAGCATTTATAAATAGCCCTGTTTTCCGGATGATTTACGCATACTGACATAAAAAATGATCCTCTCCCGTGAAAATTTAATTCCCTGTTTTATATTCTTATACCCGACAAAATAAAGAAACATCTTAATATAATCAAAATCATAAAATGACAACGCCGGAGTAAGAATCAGGCGAAATAATCATTTTTTGCTTTTTGTGGCAGAATATTGGAACGCGCGAGTTCAGCTTATTTATTTACGCAAATATTAAAGCGGGGCAAATACTTAAAATTAAGCGTCAACCCCGCTTTTACTTATAAAAAAGTCAGCCGCAGTACTTAGTTTACCATGTATTGCTTAACTTAAAATTTCTTCTAATGTAATGTAATCACCAACCTTACCTGTCATTATTTCAACATCGGTTTGAACTGGTAATGTCTTTTTTCCCGGTCTCCAGCCTGCAGGACAAACCTCTCCGGTTTTGCTGGCATGCTGCCAGGCCTTAATTTGTCTTAGAAACTCATTAACATTTCTTCCGACAGAATCAGCCTGAACTTCCTGTGCGACACAAACACCATCAGGATTAAATAGAAAACGTCCCCTGAGGGCAACACCTTCTTCTTCAATCAAAACGCCAAAACTGCGGCTAACCTCTAAAGTTGTATCCGCGCCTAATGTCAATTTCAGACCTTTCAGGATAGGCTCTGTTTCAACGAATCTTTTATGAGAAAATTTCGAGTCAACAGAAACTGGTAAAAGTTCTACTCCTAATTCCTGAAATTCATCGTAATGAGCATTCATCGCGGCAATTTCTGTAGGACACACGAAAGTGAAGTCAGCAGGATAGAAACAAACTACTGTCCATTTGTCTTTATAATCTGCGTTGGAAACTGTTACGTAGTGACCTGTTTTCGCGTTATATGCTTCCATTTCAAATTCAGGCATTTCTTGTCTTACCATCGTCGCGCTCATAGTTTTTTCCCCGGTTTTTAAATTCTGGATATCAATGTCTTTGTTTTTCTTTTTTTTAAGTGGCTTAACACCATTTACACATGCCATAATTATACTCCTTTCTTGTAATTAGCCATGATTTTTATTTTTGTGAATTTTAAAATTTCCATTAATGCCAACTTTTATATTATCAATTATAAAATTATCAATCGGATTCTCATTAAAGAATTTTTTTAGCAGATTATCGAGTTTCTCATTTTTATAATCTTCTATGTAGTCACACTTAATACAATAAAGATGATGATGATGTTCAATAATACCATCATACCGCATAACATTTTTCTCAGTTTCAATCCTTTTGATCAGGCCGTTATCTACTAAAGTTTCCAATACTTTGTAAACAGTTCCTGAACCAATATTCGGATCTTTTTTTCTTATGTATTCCAAAATTTTATCAGCGGTCGGATGATTGTTAAGATTATAAATTGCCTCTAAAACACGCATTCTTTGTGGTGTAACTTTTATACCTTTGGATGAGATCAAATCTCTTATCTTCAGACTATCAATCATAATAAACTCTAATTAAGAATGATTCTTAACTGAATTTAATTCTATTTTGCAATAAAATCAAGCTGCCTTTACAAAATGGTCCCTGAAATATTTATTTGATTAAATGTTCGCTGGTTTCGTTTTTTGCCATGATATATAAAGGGTGTATAACTGTTAAACACATTGATAATTGTTTTTTCGCATTTTTTGCGGAATTTAAGAATCGCGCCCGGACGCATGAAACATCCGTCGGGGCAAAGCTATTTTCATAATAATAATCGAAAAACCACACCGGGAAATAGTAATACAAAGGCATTTTTTTCAGATGTTCCAATTTTGTTCTGGCACTGCCAGCTAAGAGATTAAGAAATCCCGGTTATTAAACAGAACTTTATTTTGGCAGAAAACTTAACCTCAATGAGCACAAAGAACTTCATAAGATTTGGGGAATGAAAACGCGCACCTGTTTTTCCGATACAATCAGTTCATAAGTGCAGTTCAACTATATTCTCCTACCTCAGCAGAATCATCTTTCCGGCAATTTTATGATCGGCGGTTTTCAAAATATAAAAATATATTCCGGATGAAACCGGTGTTCCGGAATCATTATCACCTGTCCATCTGACTGAATAGCTGCCCCGCGGCTGTTCAGCGTCAACAAGGCTTTTCACTTTTTCTCCAAGCATATTAAAAACAGAAACCTCTACGGTTCCCTCTGAAGGAAGATCATACTTTATAATGGTTTCCGGATTAAATGGATTGGGATAATTCTGGTAAAGTTTTGCCGATGAAGGAATAAAGTCCTCCGCGTCATCATTGGATGAAATCCTCACCCAGTCCTTCACATTTGCCCAGATATCATACCCTGTCTGGAAACTTCGGTTTTCATGCCAGACATTAAAAATCCGGTCTTTCCCGAGAACAACATCACTGAAGGAGTACCAGTAATCCAATGTTTCCGAAATCTGAAAGTTAACGCCAAATCTTTCTCCGCCGCTGAGGAATTTTTGCGCGTAAAATCTGGCGGTATTGTTTTCTCTGACCTGCCAGGATACAACAAAATTCCCCTCATCATTAGCGGAAACACGGGGAAAGGAATTATTAAGCCCCGTTGTTTCACTGTTTATTCTGAAGTTTTCCCCTGCCGTTGTTCCATCTTTCGAGTATCGCTGCCCGTAAATATCATTTTTTCCATTCCGGCTGTCCGCCCAGACAATCACAAAATTCCCCTTTTCATCACACGCTATATCGGGCCATGATTTATATTCACTGAATAGATCCGATTGCACCATGATATTGCTGTCGACACGGGTTCCGTCACTAAGAAAACGCTGAAAAAATATTTCATTGCCCCCTGTTCTCTGATCGGTCCACGCGATTACAAAGTTGCCTGATGAATCTGTGTCCACCGCGGGATACAACTGATGAGGGGGTTCATCATCATTTACAAGAATGTTTTCCCCCAGGGGATTTCCCTCCGCGTCAAATAACTGCGCCCATATATCAGGCTCATTGCTCAGTATATCATCCGTATAATTTTGCTCAAATTCCCTGGCGTCCATTTCGCTTATTCTTTTACCCGGTTTAAGGGAACCTTCGTCGGAATCGCCCCAGGTGATAATAAAGCCTCCATCCGGTTTATATGCCGCTTTCGGGCTGTGGTGTAAAGCTCCGCCGAGAAAATTCACCCTGAAATTCTCACCCAGCGGAACACCTTCGGCCGAGTATCTCTGTGCGAATATGTTACTCAGGTACCAGTCACGGAAATCTTCCCAGACAACAACAAATTCACCGGTTTTCGCCATCGCCACATCCGATCCCCATTGGTCCATATCGGTAGTATCATCTGTTACCCTGAAGTTGCTTCCGGCAGCTACACCATTATAATAATATCGCTGGGCATAAATATCCTGTCCTTCATTTCTGTAATCAGTCCAGCTTATAACAAAATTATCACTGCTGTCGATAGCTATGGAAGGATATTGCTGATCTTCACTTCCGAAATCATTATTTACCTGGATATTTGTTCCATTCGGGGTGCCGTCATTTTCGTAAAACTGGGCGTAAATTTCACCATTAAATCCCTCTCTGTGGTCTTCCCAGGCTATAATAAATCTGCCGGAACTGTCGCAGGCTGTGGTTGAATAATACTGATAACAATCCACATTGTCATCATTTACCTTAAAACACTCTCCCATCGCTCCCCCCTCAACCGAAAATCGCTGGGCAAAAACATCATCATGATCATACCGGTTATCTTCCCAGCATATTGTAAAGTTACCTGCCGCATCAATAGCTAAAGAAGCATTCCTCTGGTAAGAGCCGGGGATGCTGCCCGCGGCTTTAACATTCGCTCCATAGGGGGAACCATCTTTATAGAATTGCTGGAAATAGATATCCCAGTCACCATTTCGCATATCCTCCCAGGTAATAATATAATCCCCGTTGGATTTAAAGTCGATATCGGGCCTGAGCTGGAAAATATCGAGGTCAGGTTCATTAACTCTGAAATTCCCCCCTTGTGTTGTGCCGTCGCTGTTAAAATATTGCGCGTAAATATTATAATTGTCATTTTCTCTTTTATCAACCCAGGTAATAATAAAATCACCGGTTTTATAACATTTTACCTGGGACCAGTATTGAAGCGCGTCGCCCGAATCATCATTAATTCTGAAATTATCGCCAATTAATGTCCCTTCGGAAGAAAATCGCTGACCATATATATCCCAGTTACCATTCTTGAGATCGGACCATATCACAACATAGTTTCCGCTGCTGTCTACTGAAACCTCCGGATCCTCCTGCTCCTCATCGAAAGTTTCCTCGTTAATCTGAAATTCCGTTCCCATCGGATTTCCGCTGCCGGAAAAAAGTTTTCCATAAACGTTCCATTCTCCTGTTCTTCTATCGAGCCAGACGATCATAAAAGCGCCATCAGGCGCCATGGCAACCGAAACATCGCTGCGCGCCGCGAAATCGGCGCTTTCATTTACTTTAAAATTTTCTCCCCCGAAGGAACCGTCGCTATTAATAAACTGGGCATAAATATCCTGGCCGGCTCCGCTTCTTTTATCAGGCCAGGCCAGAATGTATCTTCCCTTTCCATTTCCGGCAATGTATGGAAATTCCTGTTCACTGCCATTGAGCGAGGCATTTTCATTTACCATAAAATCGTTAATCTGCTGCCCGGAAAGTGAAAAAGGCCCCGAGATAAAACAGCAGAGCAACATACAAAAAATCACTGTTCTTTTTTTCATTGCATATTCTCCCTGAATAATCGGCGATCTTGCGGCATGGGCGCTGTCGGTTACGAAAATCGGGCGCTGCTCCGCCCGCGGTATATTGTTACCCTGTGATACCTGAGAAACATTCCCTCAGATATGTTTCCTTCTGTCGGTTCCGGCATTGCCGGTTTAAGAAAAAGATAGCCGCTTCGCCTTATATTACTAAATCTTTCCATTTTTATAAAATATATTCTCCCGGTAAAATCAAAAATCTTTACCTGAGCAGGATCATCTTCTGAACAATTCTTTTGCCGGAAGTTTTCAGCATGTAAAAATATACTCCTGATGAAACAGGATAACCTGATTCATTTTTACCGTTCCATCTTACAGAGTGTTCACCCTGCTCTTCTTCTTTATTAACCAGGACTTTCACCCTCTCCCCGGTTATATTATAAATTGAGATTTCCACTTTATCCGCCGAAGGAAGTTCATACCTGATAACAGTTTCCGGGTTAAAAGGATTGGGATAATTCTGATACAGCCTGGCTGTATTTGGAAGTATATTCTGATCATCATCTTCATTTGATGATATTCTTACCCAGTCTTTAACATTTGCCCAGATATCATAACCGGCATTTATATTACGTGTGTCCTGCCAGGCGCAGAATATTCTATCTTTACCCAATGAGACTGATCCTGCCGACCGAATTCCCTCATCAGCTCCCGCTACCCGAAAAGCCGCGCCGAGAGGCTCGCCGCCGCTGAGAAATTTCCGGGCATAAATTTCATCATTTCCTGAATGGTCATCCTGCCAGATAACAACAAAATTCCCTTCATCGTTAACAGATATCTTCGGCATAACATGATAAACGTCGGCTGTATCGTCATTCACCCTGAAATTATTTCCCAATTGTGTTCCATCTTTTGAAAAGCGTTGCCCTGTGATTTCACTTTTGCCGTTTCTGCTGTCACTCCATACAATGACAAAATTACCGCTCAAATCACAGCCGATTGAGGGGCGCGCTTTATCCATGCTGAAAATGTCTGTCTGAACCACAATGTTGCTGTCGATAGCTATTCCGTATTTATCATATCGCTGGTAAAATATTTCATCATTTCCCGATCTGTCATCCGACCAGACAATGATAAAATTCCCCGCTGAATCTGACGCAGCCGAAGGATTTTTCTGATAAGAGGGAATATCATCATTCACCCTGAAATTAGCGCCAACAGTAACTCCTTCTGCCGAAAATAGCTGCGCCCAGATATCCGGTTCATCGGTAAGCAGGTCATTTGTAAATAGCTGGTAATATTCCTCCGGACCTGTTTTTGCTTCTCTTTTATCATTGTTTAACGCTCCTTCGTCAGAATCGGCCCAGGTTATTAAAAAACTTCCGTCATTTCTGCACATAACATCGGGGCTGTAATGGATCGCTCCCCCCAGGTAACTTACCCTGAAGTTAGAGTCAATCGGTTCACCCTGCGCTGTAAACCGCTGCGCGTATATGAGGCCCATATAATAATAATCGCGGAAGTCTTCCCACGCAACAACAAAATTTCCGGCGGGGTCCATATCGATATCGGACGACCACTGGGCAACGTTTAATGTATCATCATTTATTTTAAAATTCGGCCCTGTTGGCGTGCCGTCGGAAAGATACCGCTGGCAGAAGATATCCTCATATATATTTCTGTAATCTGTCCAGGTAATAACAAAATTGCCGCTGCTATCGGACGCGATAGAGGGAGATTTCTGATTTTCACTTCCATAGTCATCGTTGATACCAAAGTTTTCTTCAGAGGGGGTTCCGTCGTTTTGAAAATATTGCGCGAAAATTTCACCATTAAAGCCGAACCGGTGATCCTCCCAGGCGATGATAAAATTGCCGGTTTTATCGCCGGCAATGGTTGAATAATAATTATAGCAGTCGACCGAATCGGTATTGACCATAAAACATTCTCCGGCGGCGCTCCCGTCCGGGTAAAATCGCTCAGCGAAAATATCGCAGTAATCATTTCTTGTATCTTCCCAGCAGATCACAAAGCTGCCTGTGGTATCTGTTGAAACAAAAGCGTTCCGCTGGTTGCTGCCTGTCAGAGATCCGCCGGTTTTTCTGTTTTCCCCATAAGGAGTTCCATCATTATAAAACTGCTGGAAATAAATATCCCAGTCACCATTCCTTTTATCTTCCCAGGTTATAATATAATCGCCGTTCTCTTTAAATTTTATATCCGGCCTCAGTTGAAACGCCGCGTCTGTATCGGTATTTACCTGAAAATTATCTCCACGGGGGGTTCCGTCATTATTAAAATATTGCGCGTAAATATCATAATCGACGCCATCTCGCTGATCAATCCAGGAAACTAAAAATTCGCCGTTTTTATAACAGTCTGTCTGGGGCCAGTACTGAAGTTCGCCGCTTTCGTCGCTGTTAACCCTGAAATTATTTCCTATCGCCACACCTTCGCCGGTGTATCTTTGTCCATAAATATCCCAGTCGCCATTTTTTTCATCGGACCAGACAACCACAAAGTTTCCGCTGCTGTCGACCGATACTTCCGGGTCCTCCTGTTCTTCATCCCCCGTTTCTTCATTTATCTGAAACTTCCCCCCGGCAGGTTCTCCGCCGGCCGAAAACAAACGGCCAAATACATTCCACTCCCCCGTGCTTTTATCAAGCCAGACTATCATAAAACTTCTGTCGGGGGCCACTGCCACAGAGGGGTCATACCGCGCCGCGAAACCGGAGTCGTCATTTACCTTAAAATTTTCTCCCTCTAAGGAACCCTCCTGGTTGATTATCTGCGCGTAGATATCAAAGCTGGATCCGTTCCGTTTATCCATCCACGCTATTACATAATTGCCCTCTCCATCTCCGTCAATATATGGCATTTCCTGTTCGCTGCCATCCGGTGAGGCATGTTCATTCACCAAAAAATCATTAATCTGCTGACCGTAAAATGCAGCATGCCCGAAAAAAAATCCGCCGACAAAAAGATAAAAAATCATCAGTCTTGTTTTCATTTTTATTCTCCCTGAATTTTTGGCTGAAGTAATTAACTCCGCCGGTAAACAAAGATCAATACGATCCTGTTCTTACATGCCCGGTTGAATATCAAATGAATAGAATTTGCATGAGCGCTAACTATGTGCTGAACCGTTATTTACCAGTATAAAAATTGAACAACTGATTCCAATATCGGCTGATATTTAATCTAAAAAAATTTTATACTTCAGAAGGATTCCGGTATTCTTTAAAGATAGTGATTTTTTAGATATGATATTAAGAAAAAACAAAACTCTTTTTTCTGAGGGAAAGCCGGGAAACCCCGGCTTTTAAATTTTGTCTATTTTCCGGATTGCCGGGCAAGATATTGTTTACGCATCCCGATTACATGTTCATGAAACTTGGGAAATCTTGTCCAGAGTTCATTATCACAAGTTGCCAGCTCTTTACACTGGATGCACGCGTCGTAACCTTTTTCCATAGCGCAGGGTCTGACGGTACATTGACTTACCACGAATCCTTCCGGTTTACCCTCCGCCTTGCATCCGTAGCAGATCATCTTATCAGAATCATATTCAACCCCGAATCGTTCCTTCAGTTTCCAGGTTTTATAGGCTTCTTTTTTCATCTCCTCATCATTATTCAGAGTGCCGTTAAGGAATTTGCAATCCTCCGGACAGGTATACCCGCAATAACATAAAGTTTTGGGATCGATTGGTTTTTGAGGATCGTCAAATTTGCTGATCAGATCAGCGCCGGGCAGCCGCGAAGCCATAAGAAGCGCGCAGCATCCGAAGCCTGCTTTGAAAAAATCTCTGCGGTTAATACTTTTTTCCATTTTCCTCTCCGTTTGTCAACTGATTCTCTTTGGACGTTTTGAAAATGAATTTTCCACAGGGAATAAAGTGCAATAACCGGTAACCTTTATCTCACCCGAAGAAGAACAGGATTTACAGGATTGTATTGATAAACAGGATGAAAAATCGGTATCGTCTTTTAATCACTCAGGGAAAAAGGACTACCCCGATACAACCATAAACCCGGCCTCTTTTCATTCATAATTCATAATTCACCATTCACAATTATTAACCTCGTTTATTCTCCATTCAGCGGAACCATGGCGACACAGGCGACTAATATTATTGCTCATTTATAACCTGAGTTAAAAAATCCCATTTACAAAAACCTGCCACGACCAAAGTCCCCCGTGTCCCACTTGTCCCAATGCACCTGGCAAAACCTCACGCAAAGAAGAACAGGATTTACAGGATTGTATAGATTAACAGGATGAAAAATCGGTATCGGGTTCAATATCGTTTTTCAACCACTCAGAGCAAAATGAACACCTCTGGTAAAACCACAAATCCGGTTGTCATACTCTTACTCCTACTCTTACTCTGATTTTTCCTTAACCACAAAGAACACAAAGAAGAACAGGATTTACAGGATTGTATAGATAAACAGGATAAAAATCGGTATCGTCTTAATCTTGCTTTCAAAAAAGACAAGTCCAATACAGCCCGAAATCGGGATATAATACTTCTACCCGCAAAATCAGTCTCACCCAAATGATTCGAAGTAAATAATACTCATGCCTTCAGGTAGCAGTGAAATTGAAAAAACGAGGGAAATTTATCAAAAACATTATGCGGTTGATTTTCAAAAATCTTTGATTATATTTATATTAAAGCTAAAATAAATAGTAACCTGGGGTGAAAATGCCTGTAATCGCAAGATTTTATGGAATTATAATAAAGATGTATTTTAGTCAAAGTGAGCATGGAATTCCTCACTTTCACGCGATTTATGGTGAGTATAATGGTGTGTTTAGTATTGAAACTTTAGATTTAATGGAAGGTGATTTACCCGGCCGCGCCCAACGATTGGTAGTTGAATGGGCTGAGCTATATAAAAGTGACTTAATGAATATCTGGAATGAACAGGATTTTAAAAAACTACCCGGACTGGAATGATTAAAATGAACAGGATTCCAAAGATAAAACAGGTTGAAGCCAAAGATGAATATTTACTCATTGTCAAATTTGACAATGATCTTGAAAAGGAATATGATTGTCAGCAGATTATGCACCGCTCCGGGTTTAAACCTCTTAAGAATAAAGCCTTCTTTCGCACGGTTAAAGTTGATACGGGAGGTTATGGCGTATCCTGGAATGATGATATTGATCTTAGTGAATATGAATTGTGGACTAATGGAAACTTTTCTTATGTCCAAAACAATAAAGAAGCCGGTTAACATTAATAGCATATTGCCCTGATTAAAGCATCATATATTCCCGCCAATCTCTTGACCAGAGTTGAAGGATTAGCAGAGTTTAAATTCGGGTTCGGTATTGTCCTTCAATTACTCAGCATAAAATGAACACCACTTATAAAAACACAAATCCGGTTGTCATACTCTTACTCTTACTCCTGCTCTTACTCTGATTTTTTCATTCACAATGAGTCCAATTGATGACTTTTTTGAATGGATTTGTAAATTGTAAAAAAAATATTAAATCCATAACACTTCACATATGTTGCCACATTAGGGCACAAGTTTCCGTAATATGTAAATAGCGCGCTGAATGTTTCCGATTTACGTAAACTTTTCGTATATTTCTGCTATGAAAATTTTTGATAAATCGACAGGTGAAAAACATTCTGTAAGCATATTGCCTGTTGAACCTGATGAATTTAAAACATTGAGAAAAGAGAGGTACTTTTTTGACTGGAAAATTGAGAGGAATCGAGAAGTATATAAATTACAGATTAAAGGTTCAAGTGATATTTTAGGACTTGTCTCAATAGAAAGGATTCCCCAGGAATGGAGAATACATATCAGACTTTTAACAGTTTCAAAAGAAAATAAAGGACATGAGAAAAAATATGAAAATATCGCCGGAAATTTAATCGCGTTTGTAGCAAAAATCGCGATTCGTGAATTTGGAGAACTGGCCTGCGTTTCTCTCAGACCTAAAAGCCAAATCGCCAGACACTATGTTGAAAAATATAACATGAATATAACAGGTATGACTTTAAGTTTAGAGGTCCCTGAAATTATTGACTTAATAAATTTAAACGACAATGACTGAAAATAAAAAAAATATCATTGATACAGAGTACGGCATAGATTCAAGATATAAATCAAATAAGGAAAGTGAATCTGAAGCTGCCGCTTTAATGGAAGCCCGTTTAAGAAGGATGAGAAATCTTTCAAAAGAGCAAATTACAAAAGCTAAACTTTTGCGATTGAAACTAAAAATGGAGGAATATCTTAAGAATCCTGTTTATGATAAAAACAACTATTTTTCAGATTTTTTAAAATTCTATATAGATTCCATATACTCAAAGAGAAATGCTTTCGCGAAAGATATTGATGTTGCCCCGGTAAGTTTGAGTCAGGTAATTAATAATCACAGGGAACCAAAGGAAGAATTTATTTTGAAATTAATGATACATTCTGAGAAAGTATATAAGAATGTTTGTGAATTTCATACAAAAACCTGGTACCAGGTTTATTTTCACGGGAAGATTTGTGATAAAATGTCAAATCAGGAACAATGGCGGCCTGAAATAGAAAAACATGTCCGGATAAGTAAAGCGATTTAAGGAACCGGCTCTTATTATCGGACGAGGCAAAAAACAGATTGCCTGCTTTTCAATTGTGTCATCGCTGATGTCGCAATTAAGCCAGACATATTTTTTGAAGGAAGCAAAAACAACGTATGGAAATTCAAAACTGGATGAGGGAAAATGAAGTTAACGTTTGAATCGGACCTGCAATTTCGACAAGACGTATACAGTCCCTAACGGCGCTGTTTATTGGGCAATAATTTTGTTTTGCCGGACGACCAGATTAAAGAAATTTTAGCCCGCCGAAGCTGCTTTTTAGCGCAGGAGTACGCCATTCACAATTTTCACCCTCGGTTATTCTCCATTCAGCGGAACCATGGCACACAGGCGACTAATATTATTGCTCATTTATAACCTGAGTTAAAAAATCCCATTTACGAAAACCTTCCCCGATCAAAGTCCCCCGTGTCCCACATGCCCCATTGCACCTGGCAAAAAACTCACACAAAGAAGAACAGGATTAACAGGATTGTATAGAAAAACAGGATAAAAAATCGCTATCGGATTCGGTATCGCTTTTCAACCACTCAGAGCAAAATGAACTCCCCTGGTAAAACCACAAATCCGGTTGTCATACTCTTACTCATACTCCTGCTCTTACTCTGATTTTTTCCTAAACCACAAAGAACACAAGGAAAGCACAAAGCACACAAAGAAGAACAGGATTTACTGGATTGTATCGATAAACAGGATAAGGAATCGACATCGGGTTCAATATCGTTTTTCAACCACTCAGGAGAAAATGAACCAACCCAATACCACCATAAACCCGGCCTCTTTTCATTCATAATTCATAATTCACCATTCACAATTATTAACCTCGTTTATTCGGCATTCAGCGGAACCATGGCACACAGGCGACTAATATTATTGCTCATTTATAACCTGAGTTAAAAATCCCATTTACAAAAACCTTCCCCGATCAAAGTCCCCGTGTCCCACTTGGCCCAATACACCTGGCAAAAAACTCACACAAAGAAGAACAGGATTAACAGGATTGTATAGATAAACAGGATAAAAAATCGCTATCGGATTCGGTATCGCTTTTCAACCACTCAGAGCAAAATGAACTCCCCTGGTAAAACCACAAATCCGGTTGTCATACTCTTACTCTGATTTTTTCCTTAACCACAAAGAACACGAGGAAGGCACAAGGCTCGCAAAGAAGAGTAGGATTAAATAACAACATGCAGTTTCTTGCAACATATCAAAACTTTGTTTAAGGTGAAACGCAGGATTAATGCTAAATAAATTTAATATTATACCTCCGCTACCAGCTTTAACGACAAAGGAAACATAATGATTTATCATCATTGTTATTTTAACTGGAAGATATTATTTTTGGACAGAGTTTATTGGTTTAGCATATAGTTTATAAAATGCAGCCAAATTGCGCCAATAGTCATTTGTAAAAATATTCAAAGCTCGAATAAGAATTATTTTCGAATATTGGGATATACTGAAAGTTAAGTATCAGGAAAAACAATAACATAGCTCCGGATAATTCAGGATATCACTTTTGAGTATAAATGTGAGTATAAGAATAATACTGCTTAACACAGTGTTAAGTAAATGGAGGAAATGATATAATAGTTTTTACCATTCTCTAAATTATAACATGGAATAAGTATGTTTAGAATTTTGGTAATCCCAATATTAATCTCATCCTTAAGTTTCTCTCAAAGTCTGAATGTGAAATTAGATTCTCTGACCACGCTGAATCTTAATGAAGGATTGGGAATTGTTTCAATGAAGAACAAACCCAAAGAAAATCTAAAACTTCCTCAAACCAAATCAACCAATATATTCTTCATCAATCACTTCTATAGTTGGGATACATCAAATGATCATATTACTTCTATTATGGTTGAAAAATTCGAAGAATATGAATTATTGTATGTTGACAAAAATAATAATGAAGATTTAACCGATGATGGCGCGCCCCTGAAATTTTCCAAAAGTGAAAATGAGTTAGTTTATGAAGTCAGGTGTGAACAGGATCAAAATCAAATACTGAGGCAGGTATTTTTCCGAAAACCGATATTAAGTGATAAACAGGTGAAACCATTTCTTGATGATGCGGGTAATTTGTTGGATGGTTGGGCCTTTGCATTTAATAAAATCCCCGGTTCTTGGGAGACAAGAGCAGGCAATTTTTACTTTGATGACCGTTTAACTTTAAAACGTGGCGAGGTGATTTTGCATGGCAGGCCAATTATGATCGGTCTATTTGATTTTACGAATAACGGAGCGTTTGATGATATCCGTGATTTAGTACTCATAGACAATAATCTTGATGGAAATCTGAATGCTTTCGATTTTGAAGAAGCCTGCCAAATTAATGAAGTTGTGAGCATAGGTGGAGAAAGTTATTATTTATCCGATATTGATAAGTATGGGAATAGTTTTCAGCTAACACGAACCCATGAAAGTCCGACAAAATATTATGTTGAATATATGATGTCCCAATCTCCTGCGATAGAAACCGAAACACAAGAAATGCCGTCACAAATATTTACGACAATAGATGGTGAAAAAATTGATTTAACAACCTGTGCGTCAAGTTATATCCTGTTGAATTTTTGGGGTGAATGGTGTTCACCCTGTGTTTCAGAAATACCTGAACTTATTAAAATTCAGGAAAACCTGGCGGAGAAAGTACAAATTATTAGTTTTCTCTATACAAAGAATATCGAAAACGCGAAAAAAATGATAATCGGGAAAAATATGGATTGGCCGCATGTAATTCTGGATGAGGAACTAAAGGATGCATTTCGTATCAAGAGTTTTCCTACGAATATTTTAGTGAATGGAGCCAAAAAAATACATGAAAGAAGAAATATAATAACATTCCGGATGATAAAAAAAATAGTAAATTAGATTTGCGTAACAACCACATCAGCAATATGTCGCCAAATCAAAAGATAAATAGTCTGAATACTGCGTGAACGTTTTAACTAACGGATTATATTATGTATATTGGATTCCACGAAGAAAATAATTGCACTTATAAATGAGGCGGAAATTGAGTATTTGGATAACAACTGGTAAAAATTAAATGTTACACAAAAATAAATACACATTAGTAGATGGGAAAACCGGAAATTTAGCTTTCAGCTTATTCTCCTGCGAGGGCAACAATCCATTTGATCGTATTCAGCGATTAAATTATTATACACTAATCTGGATTAATGCCGGCAACGGAAAATTAATTGCGGATTTTTCCGAATATAACTATGAAATAAATTCCTTAATATCATTTTCTCCATTTCAACCCTTTACATTATTGCCCGAAAAAGGAATCGGCGCTTTTGTGATACAATTTCACCCGGATTTTTTTTGCATTCACAAACACCATGAAGAAGTTGCCTGTGATGGTGTGCTTTTTAATAATATATATGAACCTCCATTGATAAAAATTAACAAGCCAACTGAGCAAAAATTAAGAATGATAATTGATCAAATGGAAGATGAATTGCAAAAAACAGAATTGGCGCAATATGATTCTATTATTGCGTATTTAAAAATATTCTTAATAGCCGCGTCCCGACTAAAAGTATCCGGTATAGAGAATTTTGAAAATTTTAGTGATAAAAAAGAAGAACCTTTTGTCTTAAAGAATCTGAAGAATTACATTGAAGAACATTTCAGAACAAAACACAGCGTAAATGATTATGCTGATATGTTAGCTGTCAGCACTAAAACATTGGCGAAAATTGTTAAAACTCATTTCAACAAAACAATCAGCGAATTAATCTCGGAAAGGATTATTATTGAAGCCAAAAGGGAATTATACTTAACAAACAAGACCGTTAAGGAGATTGCCTTTGATTTGGGATATAATGATGAGTATTATTTTAGCCGATTCTTTAAGAAAAATGCCGATATTTCACCTCAGTATTACAGAAGAACAGTTGGATTCGATCGCGCGTCTTCTGCGTAATAATGAAACCAACTGATTCTTTTGATCCTGTTATAATTTGCTTTAAGATTCTAAATTTTCCCCAGGCAGAGCCTGAGGAAAACGCCCTTATGGGGAAAAGTTCCCTGGCAAAACGGGGGGTAATTTATTCAATAAGAAATTAAATTCTTCGCAAATTGGTAAGAGATTTATCAACAAGTAAAAAGTTTTATTGCCAGGTATAAGTTTCGTGATTACTCGAGGTGAATCCTCCCCCGTCCTCCGGCAAAAGACGACCGGAGGCCACCCCCTCCGGAGGGGGACATTCTGATTACTTGGATTTGTCGATAAATATCCCCCTTCGGAGGGGGTGGATTCAAAGTGTTTTTCTTTGAAGACGGGGGAGGACTATCCTTGAGCTGATCGATAACTTTTCTTTTTCTGACTCCACCGGCTTATGGATTTAGAATCGTGGCCTGACTATCGGCAACATGTTATTAGCAGGCTTATTGACAAATTTTTCTCTCCTGATTATCCTCAACATGTTGGCGTTAGTTTGGTGATAAGAGCCTAAATTTTCCCCAGGCAAAGCTGGAGGGAAACGCCCTAAAGGGGAAGAATTCCAATATTCTAAACAAACCTGAATTTGGTTGATCGGGCAAAAACAGAAACATCTCAACATAATTCAAAAGTGTTTCACCATCTGTTTTATTTCGGCATGGATTCTTTTCAAAAGCAGGCGGACCGGAATCCACTCCGTTTTAAGCGGCGCTTATTGAGGCAATTTTATCTTGAATTTCTCTATAATGTCCATTTGTATTTTTTTAATCCCGAAGGGATGAAATGATTGTAGAATGGAAAAACGGACCATATAAAAAACCCCGCAGGGGTGACATATATACTATCGATTACAACATGTCTGACCTGTTATTATTTCACCCTTTCAGGGTTGGATAATATGGTTGATTGATTCAATTTCTATAATCATGTCATCCCTTCGGGATTTCTATAGTCGAAATTTATTTCGGAAAGATCCCTTATTTAATTTGAAGCGGGCAAAACATTATAAAGGAAAATCTTATTCAGAACTCACCTGAAATAGTCAGAACAGAAAGAGATTTCTGGATTTAGAATCGCGGCCTGGCTATCGGCAACATGTTATTAGCGGGCTTTTTTGACAAATTTTGCTCCCTGGATTATCCTCAACATGTTGGCGTTAGTGTGGTGGTAAGAGCCTAAATTTTCCCCAGGCAGAGCTTGAGGAAAACACCCTGTCGGGGAAAGGAATATACTGCAAACACCTGATGAATTGAGCTCTGATTTCTATTGAAAAGAATCCCGAATGGGATTCAATATCAATAACCCCGGGCGGCGAAAGAAGAGAGCAGCCCGGGGGTAAGAGAAAAATATGCCGCCACGACCCCGAAGGGGTCGAATATAGAACTTCATCGCGGATTTGATTTTACTCCGGCAACTACTATTTTCCCCGGGGTGTTTATATTCGACACCTTCAGCGTCGCGAAAGATGTCCGCTATATCAGACCACCGGATAACATCCGGGGCTATTGATATTCGACTCCATTCGGTGTCGTTTACTCCGTAAGGAGTTAAATTCTACGCAAAATGGTAAGAAATTAATCAACGAGTAGAAAGTTCATTTGCCAGGAAAAAGTTTTGTGGTTAACCGAGGTGAGTCCTCCCCCGTCACCAAAGAAAAGCACTTTGGCGCCACCCCCTCCGGAGCACTGCTGTCAACTTAAGGAAAAGAAAGTGAATTAATCATAAATTTAATTTGTTATCAATGAAAAATTGAGAAAAAAATGAAAAAAATCACGAAATAATATCATTCTTAAAAAAACATATAACAAGTAAAGAATTAAAAGAAAAATATCGGAGGAGTAAAAATGACTTCACAAGAAACAGAATCTTGACATTTGTACGAATGATAATGTTTCAATTACACATAGCATCAAGAAGTCTGAGTATAGAACTGGATGATTTTCTTAGTGATATTTATCCCGACGGCTGTAGCAAACAAGCATACTCAAAATCAAGGATAAAAATGCGACATGAAGTATATATTGAATTAAATAATAAATTAACCCGGGAATATTATCAGCGGGAACATAAGGTATATAAAGATTACAGACTAATGGGACTAGATGGATGTGGAATAGAATTGCCAGAAATACAAGCCCTGGCAGAAGAATTTGGAAGAGTAAATAATAATAATCAGCTTGCCCCAATGTCCTGGACAACAGTCGTATATGATCTATTGAACAATATCGCCATAGATGCAAGAATGAATAGAAATGGGGAGTCGGAAAGAGAGCATGCAATAAAACAATTGAGAACAATAAAAGAAGAAGGTAGAGCAAAAAAGGATATAATCGTTGCCGACAGGGGATTCCCATCGCTGGAAATGATAGTCGAACTACTGGTGATGGGATACGATTTTGTAATAAGATATACCGGGACGCAATTTCTAAAGGAAACAAGGGAATTTGTCGAAAGCGAAGAAACAGATAAGATCATAGAAATATCATTAACAGAAGGAGCCCATAGAAGAGGGAATGAAAGATTAAAAGAAATAATGGGGCAGGGATTTCCGGAGAAAATAAGTGTAAGAATAGTAAAGATATTGTTAAAAACGGGAGAATATGAATATTTGATTACCTCATTAACAAATAAAGAAGAATTTGAAGAAAGCGATTTTGAGGAAATATACATGTTGAGGTGGAATGAAGAGGTATATTTTGATTTTCAGAAAAACGTGATGGAAGTGGAAAATTTCAGTGGGAAAACAGTAGAAACAGTAAAACAGGATTACTATAGCAGGTTGCTTGTGGGGAATATACACGCACTAATAGTAGAGGATGCACAGGAAGAAATAGACAAAGAAGTAGCTCAAAACAGTAATCTGAAGTATGAAAAATATAAAGTGAATCGAAATGTAAGTTTCGGATTTCAGCGAAATCGCATAAATAAGTTGTTGTTCAAAGAAGGTGAAGATTGGATAAATGAATATAATCGACTTGTTAAAAAATCAAAGAGGGAAAAAATTTCGGTAATACCGGATAGAAAATTCGAGCGAAAAAAGAACATAAAAAAGAAATATGCTATGGCCAAAAGGAGAGCCATATGATGGTAAAATCCCTTAAGTTGACAGCAGTGCCTCCGGAGGGGGACATTTCAACTATTTGGATTGGCTGACAAATATCCCCCTTCGGAGGGGGTGGCAATGAAGCGCCTTTCTTCATTGACGGGGGAGGACTTACTTTGAGTAACTCGTTAACTTTGCTTTCTCTGGCTCTGCCAGTTTATGATTAAAAGAAATATTTCTCAGGTAATTCCTTTTTGATTCCGACTCGGCCTGTTTATTTAGAATCGCGGCCTGAATATCGGCAACATGTTATTAGCGGATTTTTTGACAAATTTTACTCCCTGGATTATCCTCAACATGTTGGCGTTAGTGTGGTGATAAGATTCTAAATTTTCCCCAGGCAGAGCTTGAGGAAAACGCCTTAAATGGGAACATTTGTAAGCACATCCGAACAATCGGAATATCCCCCGCCGGAGGGGGTGGATTCAAAGTGTTTTTCTTTGAAGACGGGGGAGGACTATCCTTGAGCTAATCGATAACTTTTCTTTTTCTGACTCCATCGGCTTATTGATTTAGAATCGCGGCCTGGCTATCGGCAACATGTTATTAGCGGGCTTTTTTGACAAATTTTGCTCCCTGGATTATCCTCAACATGTTGGAGTTAGTTAGTGATCAGAGCCTAACCATCCTAAAGCAAGATCTTTATCAGTAAATATTTTGAATTGGTATCCCGCATTTATCATAACAGTTTCCAAAAAATCGGGAGATGTATCGGCAGCCCCCTTAAGAAGGGCAATCTTCCATAAACGGGATTGTCCCAATAATTGAGCATGTTTATAGGCATAGAAATACTTGTCAAAAATACTGGATATACTTTTAGTATTTCGGATATCTATAACTACCCGGGATAATTTTAGTCTCTCACCGATAGAGGATAAAGAGGTTGTAAAAGAAACAGCTACCTGTAGTGTTACCGGAGCCCAGACCTGAATACAGACATATTTTCTGTTTTGACACAAGTCAATATTATAATCCTTCATGGTATTTTATTAAAATTTTTTCCTGAGTGAGAAAATCAATATTAGAAAATGATGAACCTTTTCCATCTGCATACATATAACGTGCTTTAATTTCGTCTTTGATAAAAAAAAGAAAGGCAGAAAAACATCTGCCTTTCTTTAATTTCAGCTTAAACCGCAATCGATTTTACCAAAGAAGATTCCGGAAAATCAACATCCACCTGTAAAGCGTTATTAAAATGGTTCGTGAATATATTTAACACCGTATGCGCAATTATTTCAGTGATTTCAGCTTCCGTATAACCGGAAGTTTTTACTTCATCAACATCTTCACTACTTACCCGGCCTTTTTTTTCGACCAAAATACGGGCAAACTTTAAAGCGGCTTTTTCTTTTGGATCTGTAGAACTACCCTGCCTGGCATTTTCAATGGTTTCTTTATCAATCCCGATCAGCTGTTCTCCAATAAATGAGTGCGCGGCGTTGCAATATTCACAACCGTTTACATTCGCGACCGTAAGAGCAATTAGTTCTCCGAGTTTTTTCCCAATCGAGCTTTTTCCGAGAGCATCATTAAAACCCAGGTAGGCGTTTAGAACCGCGGGGGAATTTCCCATAGTTCTCATCATATTTGGCACCATTCCCAGTTTAGCATGAATTGCGTCAAATAATTCTTTTGACGGGCCAACAGTAGTTTCCGGGTTTAAAGATTGTATTCGTTGCATGATATTTCCTTTCTTTTTTATTAAAATGTTCATATCAAATATGGGCATATAATAAAATTCAGAGAATGGATGAATGACGCTGATTGATGGACATTTTTCCCTTACAAAAAGAGGCAGAAAAGCCAAATTTGAATTTTCAGTTAACAGCCTGGTTGATGTTCAATCGCCCGACAAACAAAAATCATTTAGAATTTGCGAAGAATTTACAAACGGGAATTATATTCACACCAGCGGTATTTTAGAGTGGAAATCAGGCGGAAGCTCAGGTATCCTCTATTTTAAAAGTACAGGAAAAAAAATTACCGCTGCCTGGCTTAGTAACAATATTATTGAAATTACCCACGAAAAAGAGATAGATTTTGCAAAAAAGGAATGCAAAACCTATTATTGTGGAGATGAAGTGTATATTAAATTCAAAGAGATGTAATATCCCATGATTAAAGAATACAGCGAACTGCCTGGACGGCGGCTATCCCATTTAACCTGATAAAACATACTATTAACGGACTCCATAATGAAAATATTAAAAGAATGCCTCGCGATTATTTTAATGATTATCTTTTTTAACGGTTGTAATGATAACAACACCGGCGAGGGAATTGAAGGATTGTGGATAACCGCGCGAGAAGCGTCTCATCTTTTCGGGCCGGGCGCCGAGGAGCTCGCGTTACATATCAGCAGAGACAGCTTACAGGTTTTGAATGTCCGTGGTTTTTTCCTGAAGAACGGCGAACTGAAATACGATTGTGAGTTTGCTGATCCGCGGTATGACAGTACCGAGAGAAAAATCACCATGCTTGATCCCGATTCTGATACTTTAATACTCAAATTGAATACCGGAGAAAAAATACTTAAAGGGGCGTTCCATCTGCCCGATAACACACAGAAACCATTGGATTTTATCCGCGCCGATAACAATCTGAAAGTAAGATTATTTTATCCACGGGTTCCTGATGAAAATGGCCGGATCATTTACAGGTATAACAAGCCCGTCCAAACGGATGATGGCCTGCAAACAGAATCATTGTATAAATATGCTGACGATTCTTTGTCCATTTCCAAACTGATGAAGGAAATCATTGATCAGAAGTATGGCAGTTTAAAGTCACTTTTAATTTTAAAGGATAACAAATTAGTAGCGGAAGAATATTTTTACGGTTATGACCGGAATGATCTGCAGCAACTTCGTTCATGCACAAAAAGTATTACTTCAATTATGTTTGGAATAGCGTCAGATCGTCATAAGGAGGTGAATACCGGCCGGTCAATTTTTTCTTTTTTCCCCGAATATGATTCTCTGAAAACCGGGGGAAGAGAGAATATCACCCTGGAGCATGTATTAACAATGATGGCGGGATATGAGTGGGATGATATTCCGGCTGAGATGTTTTTAGCCGATGATTGTTTGCGGTTCATCCTGGGCAGACCGCTTGAAGCACTGCCGGGCAAGCGATTCATATATAATAGCGGCTGTTCCATTCTCCTCGGGGGAGTGATCAGTTTTCTTGAAAACCAGGAAACAAGGGATTTTGCCGAAAACTATCTTTTTAATCCGATGGGAATCAAAAAATTCACCTGGGAAACTCATAAGGATGGAACGCTGCAATGTGGCAGCGGACTCAGTTTGCGTCCGAGAGATATGGCCAAGATGGGATTATTGGTCCTAAACGATGGCAGGTGGTTGGGCAAACAGTTGGTTTCAAAAGAATGGATAAGGGAATCAACAAAACCGCGTGTCGCCGAAAGTAAATTCTTTGACTATGGTTATCAGTGGTGGCATCATTCCAAAAATAATTTGCGATGGTGGAAGGAGCCTGATACCGCGTCGCCTGAAGAACATGACCTGGTTACAGCGATGGGTCATGGCGGTCAGTTTATTATGATCATCCGGGATTTAAACCTCGTGGTTGTAACTACCGCTTTCGATTTTGAAAATGGTCAACTGGCTCTCAGCAAAATCCCGATGGTTATAGAACAAATCATTCCCCTCTTTGAAGATGTGAAGTAAAATCAGAGTGATTTCCGACCCGCTGCGGGGGATTCAATTTACCCCGGGTTATTCGCGTTTCAGTGGGACCATGGCGACCCGGGCGACTATTATTTTTTACTCATTTATACCTGAGTAAAAAAATTCCAGTTACGAAAATCTTCCATGATCAAAGTCCCCCTTGTCCCACCTGTCCCCCAACACCGGCAAAAACCTCACGCCAAGCCGAACATGATTTGCACGATTGTTTAGATAAACAGGATAAAAAATCGCTATCGGTATCGTTTTTTTACTCACCCCAGGAAAAAGGAATCACCCCAATATAATCACCAGCCTCGCCATCATACTCTTACTCATTCTCCTACTCTTACTCTGATTTTTTCCTTAACCACAAAGAGCACAAGGATTGACAGGATTTACACGATTGTTTAGATAAACAGGATAAAAAATCGCTATCGGTATCGTTTTTTACTCTCTCAGAGAAAATGAACCACACCAATATAACCATAAACCCGGCCTCTTTTCATTCCTAATTCCTAATTCCTAATTCCTAATTCCTAATTCCTAATTCTCAATTGTTTCTTGTCGATTATTTCCCTATTTTTCATCTGACTGAATGTTTAGGGATTTTACGCGCTCGAAATAGCGGATTGTTATTTTATTTACTATGGATTAACTATGACGCACACTTGCTCAAATAAATGTCATGTAACTTGCATGGCGTAGCTCTATCATTTTCCTTTACTCCAAAAGCGAGCAGCTTATACAAAATTCCATTAAGCGGCTGAAATAATCAATGAGTATTATAAAATTAAATAAAACCAGGCTTTTGTTATCCGGACTTTTCTCTTTAATTATTTTTCTTTCATTCAGTATTCTGAAAACAGATGATTCGGCAAAAATGATGGATAACAGGTATTTTGAAGAAGAAATATCTTTCCTGAATAAAAAGGCCGGTATTCAATTATCCGGCACACTCACATATCCCTACAAGGATAAAAAACATCCGGCAGTTATTTTAATCAGTAATCGCGCGTCAGACAGAGATGAGACAATCGGAAAACATAAACCATTTTCTGTTATTGCGGACCATTTAACAAAAAATGGAATAGCGGTCTTAAGATTTGATAACCGCGGCAGAGGTAAATCGGAAGGGGAATTCAGTTTTCTCTCAACTACCAAAGAAGATATAGTTACGGATGTAATGGCAGCTTATGAATATTTAAACCACAGACCGGAAATTGACATCAAAAATATTGGTTTGATCGGTCATAGCGAAGGGGGTGTAATCGCGGCGATGACCGCCGCAAAAATATCCGACATTGCCTTTGTGGTTTTAATGGCAAGTCCAGGGTTAAACGGAGTAAAAACTCTTAGTCTGCAAATCGGACCAGTAGCGGAATCTTTTGGAATAAACAGAACTGCTGCTCAGAAATACCAGAACATATTGCGACGTTTGAATGAAATTTTGACAGATGAACACAATAATGAGATAATCAAACAAAAAATTATCGACATGTATAAGGATTGTTCAGCCGGGATAAAAGAAGAAGAAAGGAACGCGTTAAAAAAAATTGGTTATGATTTTCCCAAAGACCCAGGGCAGTTTGCCAATTTGATTGACGCTCCCGGATGGTATGATTCTTTTACATTTGCGCCGAAAGAAATATTTAGAGAAATCACCTGTCCGGCGCTTGTTTTGAATGGCGGAAAAGATTTGCAGGTCCCTCCGAAAGAACATCTCGACGCGATCAGATCAGCATTAGAAGAGGGGAAAACAGATGATTATACTATCATGGAAATACCCGGGTTAAACCATCTTTTTCAATCGGCAGAAACCGGTTCCCCCATGGAATATGAAAAAATTGAAGAAACTATTTCACCATTGACGCTGGAAATAATAAGAAAATGGATTTTAGATCATGTGGATAATTAAGATATTAACTTTTACCATTTTAATTAGTATTCAATTAAGCGCGCAGCAGAAAGTCTCAGGCAAAAGATACCTGAACGCTTATAAAAAATATGAAAATGCTGAATGCCCTGTTCCGAAAGACAGTATCAAACATTTTGTGTATTTTGCCCGTGACAGGGAAGTCATTCATGATCATGTTTTCCTGAAAAACGAAAGATTTGAAGGGGCGCAGATAATGTATAACTGGAGACTGCTTGAACCGGAAAAGGATCAATATGATTTTTCACAAATCCGGGAGGATTACGAATACCTTATATCAAAAGGGAAAAAGCTCTTTATTCAATTGCAGGACGCGGCATTTAATCCCAAATATAAACCTGTCCCCGCTTATTTGGAGAGTGGAGAATATGACGGAGGCGCGGTTCGTCAACACAATGATGAAGGCAGACCGGGAGGCTGGGTTGCCAAAAGATGGAATAAAAATGTCAGGGATAGATTTGCCAGATTATTGATGGCCCTGGGCAATGAATTTGACGGGAAAATTGAGGGGATCAACCTCCAGGAAACCGCTATAGGAGTTTCAAAAAAATATGATACTTCATTCACCAGTGAAATTTATGTTGAAGCCTTAAAGGATAATATGCTGGCCTTAAAAAAAGCGTTCCCGAAATCTGTGACAATGATATACGCTAATTTTATGCCCGGTGAATGGCTGCCCCCGAGAGATAAAGGTTATTTAAGATCCATCTACCAGTTTGGAGAAGAGATAGGTGTAGGTTTGGGCGCGCCCGATTTAATGGTCCGCCGGAAAGGACAGTTGAATCACGCGCTTGCGATGATGCATGAAAGCAGTTACACTGTACCGTTGGGCATCGCGGTTCAGGATGGCAATTATATCGGGCAGACTGGCACACTTGAAGTTGTCAGTGGCCGGAAGAGTTTAGCGCCCATGCTTCACGCCTTCGCGAAAGATTTCCTGAAAGTCCGGTATATGTTCTGGGCAAACCAGGAGCCATATTTTGAACAGGACGTAATGCCATGTTTTTCACAAGGAAATTAAGCGCTTATAGCGGAAATACACACGGTTCGGCCAGTTACGAAAAACGCTTGTGTCGGGACTGATATTTTTTGTTCCCTGTTCCGCTGCGCAAAGAAGAATTACCCCGGGAAATAATTTTTAATGAAGATAAATTAATTAACATGAAATCAAACCATCAAACAAAGTTTATTAAAATCGATGCAAAAAAGTGTGAAGCATGCTGGTTATGTATTGAATCATGCAAAAATCAGGTAATTGACAAAGTGAATATTTTTTTTCATAAGCACGCGAAAATAAAAAATGCTGACTCCTGCGCAGGTTGTTATAAATGTATTGAAGTTTGTGAACATTCAGCGATAAGTAAAATCGGGTAGAGACAGCCATTGCCTGTTTGATGATTTTTAGATGATAGTTTGGTGGATTTATTCCGTGTCATATATTATCTTTATCTTTTTCGTTAAGAAATCAAAGGAATATTATTATCACAAGCCGGTGTTTTGTGATTGGCTTTTACGATTTTGTCAGCAACCACAAAACATATCTAAAGCTCCGAAATATTTTAATTCTCCACATTTGTTCAGTCAATAATACCGGAAAAAGAATATGGCAAAATTGAGCCAACAGGGTCAAAAATGGCTTAAATGTTTTCACATCTACTCGGCATGTGTGTGGATTGGCTGCGCTACAGTTTTATCAATAATGACACTGACCGTAAAAGCTGAAAGCGGCGCGGAACTATATGGAATTCTCGCTACGCTTGATTTCATCGATTTATATATTCTTGTTCCCGGCGCGTTGGGAATCTTTTTCTCGGGAATAATTTATTCAGCCTGGACAAACTGGGGATGGTTTAAACATAACTGGATTATTGTAAAATGGCTGATTTGTATTTTCGGAATTTTATTCGGCACATTCTGGCTGGGACCCTGGTTGAGTGAAATGGTAATTATTGCGAAAACAAAAGGTATGAACGCGCTTTCAGACCAGACATATATAAGTAACCAGGGAAACTTTTTAATATTTGGAGTATTTCAGGCGCTCACGATTATTTTCGCGTCGGTTATTTCCACAATAAAACCATGGAAAAAAAGAATTAAAACCAATACACCCATATAAAATAACTTATTTATAAGGATCAAATGTCATCAAAAAAATCACAAATCGGGCATCTTCCACCAAAATATTCATTCGCGATTAACGAATATATCGATTACAGAGCCAGCAAGTGTCCCAGGTGTAATCATAATACTTTTAACAGAAAATTTGCCCTTTTTATTGTCGGTGAGGAAATTCCCCCGCTTGCCCTGGGTTATACATGTAAATATTGCGCCAGGTGTGAATTTATCATTGTTCATAAGAATGAGCTCGATTTCGAAGTCCGGGAAGCATACAGAAAATCGGGTCAGAATATAAAGAACAAAGAATATTTTGTGATCGGCACAATGGATAAGAAAATATGGAAACAGTATGTCGGAAAGGTAAATGATTTTTCTGAACATATAAAATTTCTGGCCGATTTCCGGGAAAGACTTGAAATAGGATTCAGCCCGGGCGGCTGGTATAAATAGTAATTCTCAGAAGGAATATACGGCTGATACAGCAGAGAAACATTTATTCCAAACTTTTGCGCGTTAGAAATTATTTTCTTCCTTTGAATATCAGCTTGTTGATTTATATAACTGTTCTTTGAAGAAAATCCTCAAACTTTTTAAACTTTAGCCGGCAAAGCAGGAATCAGTGAAAATTGTTAAAGAAATCACGTTAATCATAAACCTGCAAGCCATAAATAAATTGGCTTTCCAAAGTAAGGAAGTTACCGAAGTTCTGCGTTGTGTCCCTCCCGGGCAGCGGCAAAGTGAATCAACCATCACTAAGGTTTTTGTTGCGATTGAGGTTGAATTGGGAATTGGGTTTTCTATTGAATAATTAAACATATTCCAATGAAAGAAAATAAATCGCGTATGTAGTCGCCGGAAATATATTCCCCGACTGACATGCAATAAATTATAAAAAATTTTGTTTGGAAAGGTTTTTTATGAAAAATAATAATCCCCGTATATTGTTTTTATCTCATGGCGGAGGTCCTTTGCCGCTGCTTGGAGATAAGCTGCATACTGAGATGGTGGAGCAGCTCCGATTGATAGCTGAAGATATCGGGAGGCCATCGGCAATATTATTGATCAGCGCGCATTGGGAGGAGGAAATTCCCACTATTACTTCCGGAGCCAGGCCCTCCCTTATATATGATTATTACGGTTTTCCCGAAGAATCGTATCATATCAAATATCCCTCTCCCGGTGAACCGGCTTTGGCGGCACAAGTCGCTCAACTATTGGAAAAATCTGGTATAAAGGTCAGCCTCGATGAGCAAAGGGGATTTGATCACGGACTTTTTGTGCCTCTTAAAATAATGTACCCCCTGGCCGATATTCCCTGTGTCCAGCTATCTTTGCTTAAAAGTCTGGATGCTGCCGAACATATTAAAATTGGCGCAGCGTTAGCAGGCATAAATTATGAAAATCTGTTGATAATCGGCTCAGGTTTTTCATTTCATAATATGAGAGCTTTTTTCAGCGAAGAGACCGAAGAGTCGAAGGCGATGAATGAAAATTTTGACCAGTGGCTGATTGAAACCTGTTCAAGTTCGGAATTGGAAGAGGAGGAAAGAATTAACAGACTTGAGAACTGGGAAAAGGCTCCTTCCGCGAGGTATTGTCATCCGAGAGAAGAGCATTTATTGCCGCTGCACGTTTGTTACGGCGCGGCAAAATCAGCCTGTGAAAAATTTATTGAACTGAGAATTCTTAATAAAAAATCAAGCTTTTTCCTCTGGTAAAGTTTCTTTATATTTTTCCCGATTTGTAAAATAAAAAAACTATATACCAATATTTTACATCGGTTCATTTATCAAAAATAATATTTACCAATAGTTGATTCCGGCATAATCAGAAGATTTCTTACAGTCTTGCTTATATCATAAACATTATATAAATATTTTGAATATCGGAGTTGATATGCAAAAAATATTTGCGAAATTTTTACTTTTTACCTTCCTGGTAATGATATCTTTTGCCTGTGCGCGGGAAAATGTAGAAAAAATAAAACCCGTGGAATATGTTTACAAGATAGCAGGCAACGATTCATTAAAAGTTTATGTTTTTGATCTTCCCTCAGCCAAAAATAACAGGGCAAAACCGGCAATTATTTTATTTCACGGAGGAGGATGGTTTATAGGTAAAGCCGCCTGGATGTTTGGAATAGCTGAGGAGTACGCGAAGAAAGGTTTGGTTGCCATATCAGTTGAATATCGTCTTTCCGACAGAAAACAAATCACCCCGTCAGAGGCGATAGATGACGCCCTCGACGCGGTTATCTGGGTGAAAAACAACTCGAAAAAATTGTCCGTTTCTCCCGATAAAATTATTACCTACGGATGGTCGGCGGGAGGACATCTGGCGGCATGCGCGGCAGTTTTCCCCAAAACAGATCCGAAAACAGATGTTACAAGCATACCGGCCGGTATGATATTTTATACCTCCGCCTTATCGGTGGTGAATGATAGCTGGTTCAAAAATTTACTATTGGGAAGAGGTGAGCCTGTTTCTTATTCGCCCGCAGAACATATTAAAGAAAACCTTCCACCCTGTTTAATAATTGCCGCGGAAGATGATTTAACCACTCCTCTGGCTGAATCACAGTTGTTTCATGAAAACATGCTAAAATTTAATAATCACTCCCATCTTGTTGTTTACAAAAATATCGGCCATCTGTTATCCCATTCTGAAGAGGATCTGAAACCTGATAAAGAAATTCAAGCCAAAGCATACGCGGAAATGGACTCATTTTTAAAAAAATATAAATTCATGAAATAATTTATTTTGGCCCTTGTTAAGTGGAGCGAAAAAATATTTTTAAACGATAAATTCCATTAATTTATTTATATTTTTTTCAAGGTAAATAGTTTTTATTATTTAGGAATATGCCAGATGATAAACGAAACTTTTAGAAACGAGTTAGTTGAAATATACGGAGAAATGAAAATGATGGGCTTTGATGAAGTTGAACTGGTCGATGAAGGGAGAGAAACAGAGTTGTATTTCATAAAAGAAAACACCGGGATTGGAGCAATAAGAGAGGATTTGAGAGATGATTTATGGAAACTGAAAAAAAAAGATCTGAAACAACTCAAAAAAAATCTGGCCTGCAACTCAATTTTCTTAGAGGATTATAGGCATTTTCTGGAATTTTCAAGAAAATTAGTAATTAAATGATATTTTATTATTTTTTTACTCTTCGATCGTTTTTGTTCTCCACTGGTTCTCAGGATAAGCTGATTACTCGATAACATCTTACTAACTTAAAGTTTTAAAAGGATAATCCGACATGGCAGGAAAAACAAAAAGCCTCTCACTCGTAAAGGAAATGCATATACTCAGGAATACTGAAATTAATGATGAAAACCCGGGCAGTATATTAAAAGATTTCAGATCGGTGATAAAGTACCTGCAAAATAACAAGGTTCCGGCTACCCCATCAGCCGGATATTTTTCATTTACACATCTGGCGCCAATGAATGAAATACTGTCGAATCCGATCAGGATTGATAAAAAACGACCGCAGAAAAAATCTTTCCCCAATTTAATAGGACTGTACCTGTTGTTGAGGGGGGCGGGACTACTGATAATTCCACAGGATACAAAAGGTTTTTTGCGAATTGATGATAAGGCATTGGCTTCATGGTCGGGCCTAAATGATACAGAAGCATATTTCACATTGCTTGAAACCTGGCTGGTCAGGTCGAGTCCAAAAGAGATACTGGATGAGCACAACCTGACCAATGATTTTTTAATGACAGCCTGTTATAACTTTTGGGAAAAGATTTCTGAAAACGGGGCTGACTCTCATACTCTAAAATTTTTAAACTATAATCCCGGTCTTTTTAATGTTTCTCTCCTTGAGTTATTTGGATTTATTGATATTATCGCAGGCGAACCGGCCAAAGGGGGAGACTGGAATATCACCGATATAAATCAAACTGAATTCGGCGTCGCGTTTTTCATATACTTAAATGAAAAATTAATAGACAGTAAAAAGTTTTTTAATTTTACCACATATAATTTAATGGAACCAAAAAACCAAATACCATTCGGACAGTTGCATAAACATTTCAGGGCTTGTTTTCCTGAATGGAAATCTAATCTTGTTTTACCCAAACGCAAATTCCGAGCCGGGAAATATAAATTTAAAATATCACTGGAAAAAACCTGGCGTATAGTTGCCCTTGATGCTGAAAAAAACCTGGAAGAACTGGCCGATTTGATCCTCATGTTATATGAGTTTGATCGTGATCATATGTATTCCTTTTATACGACTGACAGATTTGGAAATACTGTGGAAATACATCATCCTTCAGCAAATACGGGACCCTTTTGTGATGAAACACAAATTGGTATGCTGCCAATCGAAAAAGGATCATCTATACGTTTTCAATACGATTTCGGATTTGGCTGGGATTTTGGCATTACCCTTATGGAGATAGATGAAAATGATGTGAAACCCGCTGAGCCCGAGATAATTAAAATTCATGGAGAATCCCCTGAGCAATATCCCTCATGGTATGAAGATGATGATGATGAATTTGAAGAGGAATATTATTAAATTAACGTCAGGCCGCGATAACATTTTCCGGAAAACTTTATACCGGCTCAGAATCAGATTCCGGCATTTCTGCCCTGGCGCAGTCTTGATAACCAAAAAATGATTATCACACCGGAATGACATTTTTCAGGAGCCGGAATTAGTAAAAAAGTGTCATTCCCGCGGAAGTCATGCCATAGGCAGATGAACAGGAATCCCGATTTGATTTATACTGAAATGTTTTCTTTTTCTGTTCAGGTATATCTAACTAACAGTAAACAGCAGATGAAATATGAATGTAAACAATATTGGACGCAATGATCCCTGTCCTTGCGGCAGCGGTAAAAAATTTAAGAAATGCTGCATGAATAAGCCGGATCAGCTCGCAAAAATTTCTGAATCAGATAATGAGAAAAATTTACCCGATATAAAAACCATTGATTATGGCGCTCCGGCAGTTACTAACGATTTTCTTGATACTCAAAACTTTAAGGAATATTCTTCACAAAGATTCATTTATTCAGATATGCTTATGCCGGAACTTGAAGAGCTTGTTTCGAAGAGCTTTCATGAACTATTTATTGGAGCGGCAAGTGAAAGAGAACTCATTCAGAATACCGATTCCGCTGAAGGATTAATAAAAATTATGCGGAGTGATCCGGAAGCAACAAATCAGGCGCTGTTAAGAAATAAAATACTGGAATTGGAAAAAGATACAATACCCCTGATATTCAGTGAACTAAAAAAGCCTCAAAATGTATCATTTTATGAACTTGCCGTCAGGATTATTAAAAAATCCGGTGTTGATTATGCCGAAGAGGTAATTGATATAATTGAGAATTATCAAAGAGACGCTTACGCGGTCTCCATATTATCATTGCTCCTGGGATTTTATAAAGATAGGAATAAATCAGTCGCGTTGCTTTGGAAGTTGTCACATTATTTCAGGGAATATTATCCCGGGAAGGCGTATGCTGATGGTCCCCTTTTTGCTCTTCAAGAAATGAGAGCGCGGGATCGTGAAGCTATAGCAAATCAAAAACAAAATTAATACGGATCATTTATGAATTTTGAGCCGGCCTCTTATTCGGGCAGATTAATAGCCGCTATAATTGACGAAATAGTTATTTTTTTATTGCCGTTTTATCTTTATGCGTCATGCTTTGGGTTAAACAGAGAAAAAATAGATATACTCGGCCTCTCAATGTTTATTGTTTTTTGTTTTAAAGATATTTTCGGGAGAAGTCCGGGAAAATATATGCTTGGACTTTATATAATTGACAAGAATAGCGGGGAAAAACCAAAACGAATTAATTTGTTTCTCAGAAATATCACCCTTCTGTTAGGACATTTTGATGGAATTGTTTTGTTTTTTAATAAAAACCGGCAAAGGATCGGGGATTTTTTGCTATCCACTGTTGTTGTAAAAGAAGTTGTGAAGGAAAAAAAATTGCCCGATATGGAATTCTATAAAGGAGCGACAAAGGAAAGGATTAAATGTATTCAATGCGGCAGCCTGATTGAGGAAGATGAAACAGAATGCAAAAAATGCGGGTGGAGTTATAAATAGTGGCTCTATATGAAAACCGGCAGGTAATGAAATGAAAATGGACGTAACTGAACAGTAACATAAGCGCCCAAATATTATTTGCCTGAAAGCGCTTATAAATTATGTATTATAAATATCATATTCTATCGACCTGAATTTTGCCTGGGAGATCCTAAGGGGTTGGTTTATCCGCGGATGGTTTGTAAATCCTCTACAAGGATTGTAGTTGTTTTTTTGATTATTTTCTGCCCTAAGGGGACTTTCCGCACTAATTACTGCCTCTACAAGGCAAATGCAATAAAAAGAACCTTGTATAGGTTCCAATTATTGTAGAAAATTGTTAAAACCATGAGACAAAATCCTTGTAGAGGATTCACAAAGCACACTGGATAATCAAATACCTTTGAACCTCCCGGATAAACTCAGATCAATAAAATATTAATTTTATAATACATCATTTATGGCGTAAAAAAATCTCGTCACTTAAAAATGGATAATAAATTCTTGTGATATTTTCCAAAAATTTCCGCGATTTCATTTTGCGAGGAGTAAGGAGTTCTGATATTTCATATAGGCTCTTATCACCACACTAACGCCAACATGTTGAGGATAATCCAGGAAGCAAAATTTGTCAAAAAGCCCGATGATAACATGTTGCCGATAGTCAGGCCGCGATTCTAAATAAACAGGCCGAGCCGGAATCAAAAAGGAATTACCTGGGAAATATTTCTTTTAATCTTAAACGACTCCGAATGGAGTCGAATATCAATAGCCCCGGATGTTATCCGGTGGTCTGATATGACAGATATCTGTCTCGACGCTGAAGGCGTCGAATATAAACACCCCGTGGGAAATAGTAGTTGCTGCAGTAAAATCAAATCCGCGATGAATTTCTATATTCGACCCCTTCGGGGTCGTGGCGGCATATTTTTCTTTTAACCCCGGGCTGCTCTCTTCTTTCGCTGTCCGGGGCTATTGATATTGAATCCCATTCGGGATTCTTTTCAATAGAAATCAGAGCTCAATTCATCAGGTGTTTGCAGTTTATCTTTTCCCCTTTAGGGCGTTTTCCTCAAGCTTTGCCTGGGGAAAATTTAGAACCTAAATAGTTTGTTTTTTCACCTGAGTTCGATAAAAAATTTGTTTTCAAAACTCCTGATTTGATTCCTCTCCTGATAACCCCAAAACGGATGTCAATGAGAAGTGACCTAACATCAACGAGTGACAAAAACGCATGGACAAAACAACATCAACCCGCAGTGCCCTCCTGTGTTTTAGTAAGGGGCAGTAAATTTTATTGTATTTGTTATTTTGGTTTTATATAAATTTAAAAATGCAATTAAATTTGAAAGGCACATATTTTTCGCGTTTTGTATATGCAATAGCGCTTATTATTTTAATAATTGCCGGGTCGAAGGATTTATTTCATAATCATGAGCACGATCTTAATGAACATGAAGATTGCCCGGTTCATGTATTTAACTTATATACACAATCCGAAGAAATTGTTTATTTTGCATTTAATTCAATAATAACATTTCAGATATTAACTTATTCTGTTTCTCCTGTACCTTCAAAATTTGAATTTGTTTATTATTTCTTTTTAAGAGCCCCTCCTCCTTTTTATTCATACACTGCATAAGTTGTTTTCGCTTAGCGATGACGGTATTGGAAACTTAATCCGGTTAATTAGTAACGTCTGATTTACTAAGCGGGCATTTATTAAATTCAGTTGATTAAAAAGGAGTTTCTATGAAAATCATAGATTTTTTTTCTATCTGCTTTTTATTGCTTTCGCTTGCTCAATTTAACATCAATGCGGAAAATTTGAAAGCAAACGTTCGAGGAAAAGTCTTTGGAGAAGACAATGTTCCCCTTGTTGGAGCGCATGTTTCCCTTCCATCCCTCGAAAGAGGCACAGTAACAAATAACAATGGTGAATTTTCTTTCAGCAATATCCCAATTGGCAATCAAAGATTTTCAGTCAGCTATATCGGGTATGAATCTTTATTACAGCTTGTTGATATCGAAGGTGACTTTGTTGAATTAACATTTACCCTTAAACAAACGGCAATTCAAACAGAAACAATAGTTATTACCGGAAATCCTTACGCTAACAGTCCGTTGAATACACCCCAGGATATAACCTCAATAAGCGGTCATGATATGCTGAAAAAAGAATCGGCTTCGCTTGGCAAAACAATTGAGTCGATACCGGGAGTTTATAATATGTCGGCGGGATCTGTCGCCGGAAAACCAGTGATCAGGGGTCATTCCGGTGAGCGGGTATTAACACTAACCGACGGCATTCCGCTGGAATATCAGCAATATGGCGAAAGGCATGCTCCCAATATAGAGATCAACAATTTTGAACGGGTGGAAGTGGTTAAAGGCGCTTCAAGCTTACTCTATGGTTCCGACGCCATGGGAGGAGCGGTAAATTTGATCTCTCATCCCTATCATTTTTCCACTGACGGTGCATTCACTTTAGGCGGCAGATTAAGCGGCAACTATAATTCTAATAATAATGAATATATGACAGGGCTGAATCTTAACGCTTCAGGAAATCTCTTCTCCTTATTCGGAAGTATTGTTAAACGAAAAGCCGATAACTTCAATACACCGGAAGCTGACTCATATTCAGCTACCATGAAAAGTGGAGACCCCAGGTTTACCGGGGAAATACCTCATACTAATTTCGAACAGCTTAACAGCTCAGTCGGCATAGGTTATCTCTCACCATTCGGAATAATCTCGGCTGATTATAAGAACTACATTAACAAGAATAATTTCCTGCTGCCAACCGGAAATCCAATCGGATTAAATCTGGAAAATCATATTGTTGCGGTAAAAGGAAATTTTCCCCTTGAAAACTTTATTCTGCGGCCAAAATTCAGTTATCAAAAAAATATCAGAAAAGCCACTAAAGCGGGACTGGATTATTCTTCCCTGCCCGATTCCGCAGCGGTTAACCTTGGACTTGATGTTTATACAGCCCGTTTTGATATTGAAAATATTGATCTTTTCGATTTATCCGGCTCTTTTGGTTTCGAGGTAAAACACTACGATCACAGGAATGTGGGAACAGTTCCTCTTCAACCCACCGGCTTTTTTACAAACTACTCTCTTTATATCTTTGAAGAATGGAGGCAAAATAAATTAACATTAAACATTGGCGCGCGGTTTGATTACCGTAATCAGACATTTTACGGAACAACAACAAATCCGCTGCTGCGGGAAGATGATAAAAGAAGTTATACCAATTTGTCCGGATCGATAGGAGCGTCTTATAAAGTGACTGATAACCTGACCGGATCAGTGAATTTCAGCCGCGGTTTCAGAACCCCGAGTTTCTTTAATCTCTATGTATACGGAGAACATGGAGGAGTATTCGCCTTCCAGATTGGCAATCCCGACTTAAAAAATGAAACATCCTTTGATATCAGCGGTTCGCTTAACTTCATCAATGATGTTATCAAATCATCCGCCACTATATTTTACAACACAGTCGATAATTATATATTTCTCTATAACGCGCCCGATCATCCTTTGGCCCCATCCGGAAAAACATTTGTTTTCGCTCACGATCAGGCAGACGCGCGGTTATTTGGCTTTGAGTTAAATATTGAATCAAGGATTGCGAGTTGGCTGACTGTTCATGCCGATTATTCTACACTCAGAAGCAGGTTTCTCAACGGACCCTGGGAAGAGGATGAGCTTCCATTAATGCCTCCCGATCGCGCCTCGGCTGGAACAAAATTTTTACTGCCGGATTTCAGCCTCTTAAACGCTCCGTATATTATGCTTAACGCCAGGTATGTGTCCGATAAGGACGCGGCCGGAATTTATGAACCCTTCGGGCAATTTGACGAAGGCATCGGACCGGATATCCCCTTTGGCGTTTGTTCAACCGGCGATTACTTTTTGCTCAACGCCGGTTTCGGTTTTACAACAGAAATATCAAACCGGCAGTTACTGTTTGATTTTGAAATAACCAATATACTCGATGAAGTTTACCGTGACTTTTTTGATACTTATAAAGGTTACAGCTTATCCCCCGGCAGATCATTTAACCTGAGGTTTAACCTGCTGTTTTAATTTTGAAAAATATCTGCGTAAATAGTTGAAAGTTAGACCAGACATCTGAAAAATAAACCCGGATTTGTTATCAGAAATATTTTAATGACAAATCCGGGATAATTTCCCTTAATGAATCGGCGGAATTTGAACATGAATTTATCACATACTCCGGGTAAAAAAAATGACCAGTGAAACATTACGAAAAGAGATTTTGAATTTAAAGGCTTTAGAGCGAGTTCATCTAAATGCTATTTTGCCCGGAAGATTAGATAAGCGGGGATTCTTATTTATTATTCTGCCATCTTTCGCAACAAAATAATTATAACCGGGTATAATAAGAAAGTCGGACCTCACTAATATGGTCTTGCGAGGCGCTCCCTTAAATAACGAAGGATGAATGTAGAAAGATGAACGCAAATGTCTTAATTGTCTTTATAATATTTTGCAGCCTTTTTCAATGCCGGGAAATAAAAAATGCAAATGATTCAAACACTGATGAGGTTGAAATTTACAAGACGGTTATAAATTATTTGATGAAACATTCAGGACCAATGTTTCTTCCCGATAGCCTGATTGAGGACAGTGATAGATTATTTTCAGAAGAGGACAGTCTGTTTTTTGAAGAGGAATTATTAGGGTTTTTGCCAGATTTTATCAGAGAACAAGATTCCATAAACAGATACCGAGATGAATATATAAGTCAGAATAACCTGAAACCGTTAATTGTTATTAGCGATAGAACCACTTTTAGCGGATTAAATGATTTATCAACTGAAGTTTCAATAATTAAAGGATCTTATTTCCCGGGTTATTCTGAAAGTTTATATGATGATATTTTTACAAAGAATAAAAATCAATCCAAAATCAGTATTGATATTAAAACTGACAATTTTATCGCTGTTACATGGCCGTCAGACACTTTGAATATATGGAGAAAAAATAATGGTTTTAGCGCCATATTTGATTCTTTATATTCCGGATATTTTAGCTTTTTTGGTTTCGCCGGCAGTTCAAAAGTTGCCTTTAATAAACAAAAAAATATCGCGTTCTTATTTTTTTCATTTCATATTGCCCCGTTGAATGGTTCAGGCAATTATTTTCTTCTGGAAAAGAAAGGAAATAAATGGGAGATTATAAAAAAAAGGCAATGTTATATTTCATAACCGCTGAAAACAAAACAGAATGAGTGATAAAAAACAAATATTATTATTTGCATTCCGGTTTATGGCGAGGCAGCTGTTTCGTTAATCGCTGAAGATGGCATGACCCGGATTAACAAAAAGTCAAAAACGCCGGGCTTTGTGATACTTTCGTACCAAGTATTCTGACTGGTTCAAATTTTTTGAGGAACAATGAATTAAGCCAGGATTCATTATTAAAGAATTACCTTACTATTTCCACCCGTTGCAAACAATATAATGTTACTTTTATAACTTGGACCGGGAACTACGTTATCAATACAACAAATCTGTTTAACGGGATTTCGGCAATATACAGCAGCCAATATTTTACTTGTATTTTTCAGATTTTAAATTGCGCGAACGAGGTGAAAATTGTAATAAACCCGGGTAAAAAAAATGATCAGTGAAACATTACGAAAAGAGATTTTGAATTTAAAGGCTTTAGAGCGAGTTCATTTAGTGGAAATTTTACTGGAAAGCCTTGACAAACCGGATGTCGAAGTTCAGAAAATATGGATCGAAGAATCTGAAAAACGATATGACGCGTATAAGGCCGGCCGAATAAAAGCTTTGACTTATGAAGAAGTTATTAGCAGGCTTAACCGATGAATCTGAAATTATTTTATTGCCTTTGTTGCCCACCAGCATAGAGACCCGGAATATTATATCAACAGGATAGTTTCAGAACTCATAATCGTTGGTGATAAAAACAACTACTTATTGAAATCAATTCCTAAAATAAATTGTCGTATTGTTGACGCGCATCCCGAAATATTTTTGAATATCTTCTTGAATTTCAGACTGTTACAAATATATTTATTGTACTCCCGTTGATAAATATGGTGTACCTGACGGCACACCGAATATTTTGCGTATCTCTTTTTTACCAATATGCTGTCCCTAACGGGACATAAAATATTAATTGCCGTATAGGATTGCCCCGTTAGGGGCAAAATATTGGTAGAAAAAAAGAAAAAAGCGTCCAGATGTGCCGTCAGGTACACCATAAAACACACACTGAATTATATTCGACGCCTTAGGTGAGAGGGATTAAATCACAAAAATTTTTTAAATTGTGTTTTTGTGTATGAAATCACGACAAAATAGTCAGATGGGAGTCAGGAGTTCTGGGTTTAAGTATAACAAGCTATTTTCAGCAGGAAGCGATAAGTTCCTTCGCGTTTTGCAGGGCCGATTCCGAGACTCCCTCTCCGCTTATCAGTTTCGCTATTTCAACGATATGTTCATCTTCACTTAAGGGGCGGATAACGCTGATGGTCCTCTCCTCGCTATCCATTTTTTCCACGACATAATGAAAATCGGCGAACGCGGCTATCTGGGGCAGGTGGGTGATGGCGATTATCTGGTGGAATGAGGCGAGTTCTTTCATGGCGCGCCCCGTTTTCTGGGCGATTCTGCCGCTTACACCGGTGTCAATTTCATCAAAAATCAATAGTGGCAGACGGTCATTTTTAGCGAGAACAGATTTCATTGAAAGCATCACACGGGAAATTTCACCTCCCGAGGCGACTTTGGCGAGTGGTTTGGGGTCTTCACCTTTGTTGGTGGAAAGGTAAAATTCAACTTCATCACATCCGAACCTGTCGAAGCCTCTTTTTTCTCCATCCACTAATAAATAATTATCACCGTTATTATTTGATTGCAGCGCTGAAATCGATGTTCTGAAATCGGAATCGCTGATGCCAAGTCCCGCGAGTGATTTTTTTATGCTTTCCTTAATCTCCGCGGAGGATTTTTCTCTTATCCCGGTCAACCGCTTAGCGTGATTTCCGGCTTTAATTCTTTGGGCCTCAATTTTTTCTTCCAGCTCCGAAATTTTACCGCTGAAATTTTCGGCCAGTTCGAAATCCTCTCCTATTTTTTTTCTGTATTCCAGCAGATCACTTAGCGAAGGTCCAAACTTTTTCTTCAGCATTTTAATCGACCCCGCGCGCTCCCTTAATTCATCGAGATATTTCGGCTCCAGATCAATGTTATCCCTGTAGCCGCGTGTAAATTCGGCAATATCATTTATCACTTCGGCGGCTGAATCACATTCTTTCTCTTTTTCATTAAATGAGTTGTCTATTCCGGCCAGTATTCCCAGCTTATCCCTGATCTCCATTATGCGGTCATAAAGAGGATTTTCACCCTCGTAAAGTGAGGAATAAACTTCGTTGGTCAGCTCAAGCAGTCTTTCCGAATTTTCCAGAATTTTAATTTCATTTTCAATATTTACATCTTCATCAGGCCGGGGATTTACCCGGTCGATCTCTTTTATCTGGAATTCATAAAGTTCTCTTTTTTCACGTATATTTCTTTCCGCCGACTTTAACTCCCTCAATTGTTTGAGAAGCTCTTCCAGCTTTTCCCTCTCCCTGCTATATTTTTCCATTTCGCTGTTCAGGTTGCTGAAGCTGTCGAGCATTTTTATATGCAGCTCAGGTTTCAGCAGCGACTGATGATCGTGCTGACCGTGAAGATCGACCAGAAGATCGCCGGTTTCTTTAACGAGGGAAAGTGGAACAGGGGTGTCATTTATAAAACATCGGTTTGATCCCTTAAGGGAAACTTCTCTTCTTATAATCAGTTCGGGCTGGAATTCAATGTCATTGTCTGACAATATTTTTTCGACAGCCCCGTTTGATTCAAGCTCAAATATTCCTTCAACTACAGCCTTTTTGGCTCCCTTCCTAACCGCTTCTGTAGATGCCCGCTCCCCAAGCAAAAGTCCCAGGGCGCCAACCAGTATGGATTTACCCGCTCCCGTCTCCCCGGTGATGATATTCAATCCCTTTCGGAATTCTACCTGGATATTCTCTATAAGAGCGTAATCTTTAATCTGAAGGGATGTTAACATTTTCTCCGCTGAAAGAAATATATATTCTAAACTACAAATTTACTAAAGTTACTACCTTTTTGCACATCAAATGAAATTTTTCCGAACCTTAATTTGACATTCATGGAATATATATTTATCTTTCAAGTCCGATTAATTATGATTATAAAGTTGTTCTTAACATATATTGAATTTCAGTAGCACAAAGTTTATATCGCGGGGTGGAGTTCGCCGCGGCGAATAGCTCGTCGGGCTCATAACCCGAAGATTGTTTTTTTGTATTTTGAAATATTGTTTATTCAGAGTTATTGTTTTCTGAAGATAAAAAGTTTATATCGCGGGGTGGAGCAATTGGTAGCTCGTCGGGCTCATAACCCGAAGGTTGTTGGTTCAAGTCCAGCCCCCGCTACTACAAAAAACCTCTGGTTTTCCAGAGGTTTTTTTATTTTAAATCAACACAGAGGGAAAAATGTATGTTGTTTACGTTATCAGATCAATTGAAGGGCTGATTTATACCGGGTCAACTGAGGACTTTCAGAAAAGACTTTTTCAGCATAACAACAAACTTGCCGGCTGGACAAAACGAGGAAACAACTGGAAACCTTTTATCCTTGAATATTACCATACTCTGAGTGAAGCCCGAAAAAGAGAGAGATGGTTCAAAACTGGTTGTGGAAGGGATTATATTCGAAATATCCTAAAATTTTTGTCTATTAAATCGCATTCCGAATAATATTTTTTACTTACGGGTAGAGTGTCGGGCTCATAATCCGCCGCGGCGGATTGTTGGTTCAAGTCCAGCCCCCGCTACTACAAAAAACCTCTGGTTTTCCAGAGGTTTTTTTATTTTAAATCAACACAGAGGGAAAAATGTATGTTGTTTATGTTATCAGATCAATTGAAGGGCTGATTTATACCGGGTCAACTGAGGACTTTCAGAAAAGACTTTTTCAGCATAACAACAAACTTGCCGGCTGGACAAAACGAGGAAACAACTGGAAACCTTTTATCCTTGAATATTACCATACTCTGAGTGAAGCCCGAAAAAGAGAGAAATGGTTCAAAACTGGTTGTGGAAGGGATTATATTCGAAATATCCTAAAATTTTTGTCTATTAAATCGCATTCCGAATAATATTTTTTACTTACGGGTAGAGTGTCGGGCTCATAATCCGCCGCGGCGGATTGTTGGTTCAAGTCCAGCCCCCGCTACTACAAAAAACCTCTGGTTTTCCAGAGGTTTTTTTATTTTAAATCAACACAGAGGGAAAAATGTATGTTGTTTATGTTATCAGATCAATTGAAGGGCTGATTTATACCGGGTCAACTGAGGACTTTCAGAAAAGACTTTTTCAGCATAACAACAAACTTGCCGGCTGGACAAAACGAGGAAACAACTGGAAACCTTTTATCCTTGAATATTACCATACTCTGAGTGAAGCCCGAAAAAGAGAGAAATGGTTCAAAACTGGTTGTGGAAGGGATTATATTCGAAATATCCTAAAATTTTTGTCTATTAAATCGGATTCCGAATAATATTTTTTACTTACGGGTAGAGTGTCGGGCTCATAATCCGCCGCGGCGGATTGTTGGTTCTCCCATGGGGACCCCTCTGGGGAAGTCCAGCCCCCGCTACTACAAAAAACCTCTGGTTTTCCAGAGGTTTTTTTATTTTAAATCAACACAGAGGGAAAAATGTATGTTGTTTACGTTATCAGATCAATTGAAGGGCTGATTTACACCGGATCAACTGAGGACTTTCAAAAAAGACTTTTTCAGCATAACAACAAACTTGTCGGATGGACAAAAAGAGGAAACAACTGGAAACCTTTTATCCTTGAATATTACCATACTCTGAGTGAAGCCCGAAAAAGAGAGAAATGGTTCAAAACTGGTTGTGGAAGGGATTATATTCGAAATATCCTAAAATTTTTGTCTATTAAATCGGATTCCGAATAATATTTTTTACTTACGGGTAGAGTGTCGGGCTCATAATCCGCCGCGGCGGATTGTTGGTTCAAGTCCAGCCCCCGCTACTAAGAAAGCCGGTCAGGGAAGTCTGATCGGCTTTTTCATTTTAAACCATTACTGAGGGGAAAAATGTATGCGGTTTACTCCGTAAGAAGTCAAATTTTACGCAAAATGGCAGAATTTTAATGAAAAGAATCCCGAATGGGATTCAATATGAATAGCCCCGGGCGGTGAACGAAGAGAGCAGCCCGGGGTAAATAGAAAAAAAGCTAAAAGACCCTGAAGGGGTCGAATTTTTCTCACATGTGCAGATAAAATATTATCCTCAATCATTATTTACGCTGAGTTGTCAATATTCGACGCCTTCAGCGTCGCAGTTGATATTTGCCTGATAAAACCGCCGGATTGCATCCGGGGCTAATAATATTCGATTCCATTCGGAGTCGCTTATGATTACTCCGTTAGTAGTTAAATTCTACGCAAAATGGCAAAATTATATTTGACCATCAATTTACCGGGGAATTCTGTCTGCCTGTTCGCCGCGGAGAATCCCTGGCGGGACTTTTGATCAACCTCTTAACTTATTTCCCCACAATGAATTGCGGGGCTATTATCTGTCGTCCCTGACGGGACTTTTTTGGGATTCTGAAGTTATCTTAAAGAAAAATTACAGGTTCTTATCTCTTCACTCTCCACTAACCACTTTTTTTTCTGGTTTGCCAGTCTATGATTACTCCGTAAGGAGTTAAATTCTACGCAAAATGGCAAGATTTAAAGATCAATTAGCCGGTGGTTGAGCGGAGTCGAAACCAGCGGCGGTAGCTTCGACTCCGCTCAGCCACCGGGCGGGTGTATTTTTTCTGGCTTGCCAGTTTACGATTAAAATTATGATTATTTCCTTTTGGTTCCGGCTCGTACGGTTTACGTTATCAGATCAATTGAAGGGCTGATTTATACCGGGTCAACTGAGGACTTTCGAAAAAGAGAAAAGTGGTTCAAAACTGGTCAGGGAAGTCTGATCGGCTTTTTCATTTTAAATAATTACTGAGGGGAAAAATGTATGTGGTTTCAGAATTCCTGATCCCGATTAGAAAAAACAATAACTTACATGGATTCATTCGCAAAATCAAATCGCGGGATAGAAGTCTGGAAGAGAGTCCCGCCAGGGATCCGCCGCGTCGGACAGGCAAGCAGATAATAGCCCCGCAATTCATTGTGGGGTAAATGGGCAACATACAATCACAAAAAAGTCCCGTAAGGGACGACAGAGACAACTTTTCATCCTTTAAAATGGGACATCTATTTTATTATTTGCTCGATGAATGAGAAATACTGTTTATATTGAGAGCTTGGCATATGATAATTCGCGATTAATTTCCGCGATTTCATTTTTCGAGATATAAGGTGTTCTGAACTTACAGGATTTCTTCGCATAATATAAATGTTTGTCATTTCCAGCAAAATTATTTAATGAAAAGGTCAAATAATTCTACAGCCAATCCTTCTTCCTGAAATACCAGAGCATCAGGGCTGTGGCGATGAACATCAGTCCGAGTAAAATGAAATAACCATATTCCCATTTCAATTCAGGCATATTTTCGAAATTCATACCATAAAGCCCGGCGAAAAAACTTAAAGGGATAAAGATTGTGGCTATTATTGTAAGCACCTTCATAACCTCATTCATTTTATTGCTTGCCAGACTGAGATGAGTATCCATAAGTCCCGAACTCATTTCCCTCAGCGATTCGGCGGAATCGGCGATCAACTGGTAATGGTCCGCCAGGTCATTAAGATAAGGATGGATGGATTCGGTAATAAGGGAAGTTTCCGATTTCGAAATCTTCTGAATCACATCTTTAATAGGTCTTACCGCGTGAAGATAACGAAGCAGCATTTTCCTATATGCGTGAATATTAGCGACGCTGATATCTTTACTTTCGAGAATAATCTTCTCCTCGTAATCCTCAAATATTTCTTCCAGAGTATCGTTAATATTAAAATAGCTGTCGAGCAGAATATCGAGCACGGCATAATAAAGATAATCGGGGCCCAGGTTTCTGATACGTCCTGCGGGATTGTTTATTCTTGTTACGAGGGGCAGGAAAATATCGGTCTCTTTTTCAAGAATGGTTATTACAAAATTTTCAACAAGCAGACAGCTTACCTGATCAGACTCAAAATGTGTCGAGCTGCTGTCAACAGAAAAGACCCTCATAGTGGAGAAGATATAATTGGGGAACGGGTCTGTCTTCGGCCTCTGGTTTACATTAAGAATATCTTCAAGAGTAAGGTTGCTGATTCCGAGTGAAGCAAGTATCTTCTCAAGCTTTTTTGTTTCATGTAGACCCGATATCACAAGCCAGTTCACCCCTTCAAGACTTCGGGCGTTTTTAATAAAATTCAGATCCGGCTCTTTTATATGTTTAACCTCTGATTTGTTATAAGCAAGCAGGTCAAATCTTACCTGGTCACTTTTTTTCGACCCTGTAAAAATGGGACTGCCGGGGGCTAATCCCCTTTTACTGACTTTCTTTTTCTTCTTTATTTTGGTTTTCTGGTTCTGAGCTTTTATCTCTGTCATTTAATTCCTTTTCAACTATTACTGAAATCGGCTTGCTCTTTTCTCCGGCATAAAGAGATACATGCGGAAATGGAATTTCAATTCCCTCCGCGTCAAACCGCGCTTTAATTTCCTCCATAAGAGTGTTTTTAAGTTTAAACCAGTCCTCCTTTACAGTCCAGGCAAGGAATAACAGGTCCACCGACGAATTGCCATAACCGGAATAAATTACCATTGGTTCAGGCTCTGTAAGGCAAAGGGTGTTTTTATCCGCGATATCGAGCAGTATTTTTTTTACCCTGCTCAAATCTTCTTTATAGGCCACGCCCACATTAATATCAACACGTCGGATGGGAAACCGGGTAACATTTATCACTTCCGATTTGATGATTGTTTCATTTGGAACCCTGACAAGTTTGTTGTCAAATGTCCTCAGTTTTATCGAGAGCAGGTCAATAGACAATATTATTCCTGTCGTGCCGTTTACGGTAATTACATCGCCGACCTCGAATGGCTTTTCAAAAACCAGGAAAAGGCCGCTGATAATATTGGAAACACTCGTCTGCGAAGCGAACCCGACCGCGATGCCGATAATGCCCGCGGCGCCGAGCAGGTGTGATATCTTGAAATCGAGATCATTCAATATTGATATTATAAGCAGGGTCACACCGAGGTAAAGAACCGACTTGCTGATAAGCATTTTCTGCTGAGCTGTCATTTTGGATGGAAGATGTTTCCTCAGCCATTTAGCTATAAAAAATATCAGCGGCAGCCCGAAAATCAATATAATCCCTGATCTGACAACTATCAGGATTTTATCGGGTGAAAATAGATCTTTGAATATTTCTGTAAGGCCTTCTGTTTCCGGCATATTTATTTCCTTAAACTTATAGAACTTGCTGTCCAGGTAACCAGGGTATGGAACGATTTAGATATAAGATTTTTTCCTCCTCCTTCGGCGGGAGTTTCTATCAGGGTCGCGTCCGCGGCTTCCTCAGGCGCTTTTCCCTCCACATCAACCAGGCTTTCCTGCTCAGCCGATCGGAATTTAATTTCCATCCGGTCCGTATAAAGCTGAGAATCTTTATAATAAAGTGAAAGATATTTTGAACGGAGGCAGATTTTTTTGATGATTCTGTCTGTATTGGATGCGTTTATAATATTTACCGGACATAAAGCCATATTATTTCTTTCAGGATCAGGCAGATGGATATTTTTTGTGCTGCTGCCGATCGAGAAACATAATTCACCCTCGGTGAAAGAACCAAGCCAGGTTTTCGAAAGTTTAACCGACGGTTCAGAGGTAATTTCAATCGGTTTTTCGGAGAGAATTTCCACATAAATCCACACCGGCAGCCTGACGTAAACCTTTGAAACGGAACCTGCCTGCATAATGATAAGATTATCAGGTTTTACCAGGAAAGGTTCTGAAGGGAAAAAAGGATTTATTCTTATTTTCAGATTATCTCCCTGAACAGGATAGCGGGTCCATACCGGATCGGGGAGTTTTTCCTGTTTAAACCTGTATGCGGCCTTAAGCTCCATCCCGTCAAAATCAAAATCCAGAATTGACGAAGAACATTCCCAGGTAAATGTTGAACCAGATTTTATTTCAAATGTATCCCAGATGTTATTCACTACCAACTCGTTTATTTACATGATGTTATAATATAATAAATATGCGGCATACTGCAAATTCAAAGTTTATTTTGAGTAGTTCCCCTTTATTCCTGAAGTTCGGCTCCATTTTATAAATGGTGGATGAATTATAAATTCAGTTTCAGCGTTAAAAACTGTACCCGTAAAAATAAATAAGAAAGAATCGGCTTATGTACTGCGTTATATATAAATTCATAATCATCGAAGGAAAAGAAAAACAGTTTATCAGCTCCTGGAAAGAAGTTACAGAGGGCTTTAAGGCTCACTGCGGAGCGCTCGGCTCAAGGCTTCATAAAAGCAGAGATGGCGAATATATTGCCTATGCCCAATGGCTCTCAAAAGAAGCGAGGGATAAAGCTGTTTTGCCGGAATCTGTTGTTGAGAATTCTTATAAGGAGATGAGAAATTCATGCGAATCTGTTGAAACCTTATATGAGATGACCCCGGTTTCAGACCTGCTGGTGCATTTAACCTGAACCGGTAAGACAATTTTGATTTTTACTCCGGAAATGTTAGCTTAACATAAAACATTATATTTGGATGGAGACCGGAATGAGAAAAGGAATTGCCGCCTCATTGCTGCTGCTGATAATAGTTTTTACCCCCGCGGAATTTTCAAATGCCTGCACAAATTTTTGTATGGATACTCCGGCCGGCCCGGTATTCGGATGTAATCTTGACCTGTTTATTCCCGGCGACGGAATGGTTTTTATTAACCGGAGGGGAATCAAAAAATCGGGTTTCGGAGAGGGAACCACAGGTATTAAGGCGGAATGGATTTCCAAATATGGGAGTGTCACCTTTAATCTGGCGGGACTCGAATGGGCTTTCGGCGGCATGAATGAAGAAGGCCTGGTGATCGGTTCAATGGAGCTCCTTGGTTCAAGATTTTCGGAACGTGATGAAAGACCGCCCCTTCCGATAGGACCCTGGGCTCAGTATATTCTCGATAACTGTAAGAATATTGATGAAGTTGTCGAAGCGGAAAAAAAAGTCAGACTCGAAGATTCAGCCAACCCTGTCCATTTTCTTATTTCCGACGCTACCGGCGCGAGTGTGGTAATTGAGTGGTACAAAGGAATAACCGTTATCAGAAAAGGTGAGGAGCTACCGGTTAAAGCTCTTTCAAATTCCTTTTATGACGTCGCGCTTGAGTCATGCAAAAAAGGAGGCCCCTCCTGGTGGGAATCGGACCGTGGCGATACAAATCAGCGCTTCACTGACGCTGCCGAAAGAAACAAAAACTACGCTTCGAGCGGCGAAAAAAACGCGCTGAAATATGCCTTTGAAACTCTTACCAATGTAGTAGCGGCCCCCCATACCAAGTGGAATATTGTTTATAATATCCCCGAAAGACAAATTCTTTACCGCTCGGCGGCAAGTCCGGCGTTAAAATATCTATATTTCAAAGATTTCGATTTCTCCTGCGACGCCCCCCTTCTCACCCTGGATGTCAACGCTTATGTCGAAGGGGATGTGGCAAAACATTTTACACCATATGATCCGGAAAAAAACCGGGTTCTTTTCACAAATCTCTGCCGCAGGTTAGGCGTTAAAGTCTCAGATAATGATATTCGCGGATTGATAGAACACCTCGAACAATTTGACTGCGCGGGTGATAAGAAATAGAATGCCCTGTATGTTATTCATGAAAACAATCTTAATAATGATCACAAAGAATTATTGTATCATATTATGAAAAGAGACAATATTGATTCTCTGACAAAAAAGAGCGGCACATTACAATTTTTATTTGGTGGCATTTTATCACTTGTTTTCCCGATACCAATATTTTATCACCTCTATACCGATCCGGTATTCAGTTTAACAATGTTTTTTATTGGCACATTATTTTCCTTACTTACTCTCTATTTGTTTTACAAATTTGTTTATGGATTGTTTTTCAAAATTTCCATAAGAGAAGATGAAATTATTTTAAACAGATTTTTGAGCAGAAAGGTAATCCGCAGGAAAAGCCTCTCAAAATATATAATAAAAAGACAACTTAACGGCGATGAATGCGCGCATATTTTTACTGAAAAGGAAAAGTTTGTTATAACCAATTATTATCTGAAAAATTACGAAGCTGTCAAATCCGCTATTATAAGAGGATTGAACAACGGCACACAAAATTATCTCAGCAAATCAAGAAAAAGAACAATTCCCTATTTATATCTTTTCCTTTTTTTCTTTTCATTTATCTATATATTTCTTTCAATCAAATTAGGTAAGGATTTTTTTTACAGGCCATTTGATAAATCTTTACTAATTGAAGTAGAAGGAACTCTTGCCGAAGATGTAAAAATAATTGATGAGAATAAAAGTGATGAAAATATAACTTTGAAAATCATTGAGCATCCCGAATTGCGCTTTTGTTTTGAACAGGATTTTTATGATGTGTTAAAAAGGAATACATTGGCTGCTTTTGGAAAGAAGGGAGAAAAAATTCAAATATCTGTTCTGAATGATGATTATGAGGAATATATTGCAAAAGAAATTCCAGAAAGCTTTTTTAATAAATACATTTCCAATCCTGGGAAAATAAGTGTTTATGAATTAAAAATGGGATTCTTTGAGTTATTGAAGACTGAGGATTTCGACAATATGAAGTCTTCCCGAAAAGCAAAAACAAAAGCAGTGTTTTTTTTCATAATAATTACAGTCGCATATTTTTATGCTTATCGGAAGTTATTTCACAGGTGGGTAAAAGCAACTATTCCATTTATTCGGAGTAAAAACAGTTAAAGGTTCACTCCGTAAAAAATTAAAATATATGCTATATGGTGTAGAATAGTCAAGGGAAATTTCCCGTGAGAGCTTTGACGAATCAAAATTAAAAACAAACCAATTATTCAGCTTGTTACTATCTTGTTTTTCATATAGAACCGATATTTTTATTTTGCATAAAATTTTACATTTCACTATTTTGCGATTGACTGATTGCATTTGGGGTAATTCGCTCTTGTTAAGAGAAAAACTATATTAACTTTATAGATTAAATATGAAATTTGCTTATATATAATTCGTTGAGTTCCATAACCGGATTCTCACCGGAATAAATTTTTGTCAGCAGGCATTAGAATTTTAACAAAGCATTACATATTGAGAATAAATAATGGAAAAAATCAGCTCGCAAACCTTTAAGTACACTGTAAGAGATATACACAAGAACACCGAAAGCCGAAAATTTTGTTTCGTCATCGGGGCCGGGGCCAGTGTAAAAAGCGGCATACCATCCGGGGGAGAGTTATCGGATAGGTGGTATAAGGAAATACAGGAAAGATATTCTAAAGATGAAATTGAACAATGGGCCGAAAAAGTAAAATTGAAAACAAAGGACCTCGCGGCTTTTTATGGCCCCATATACCGAAAACGATTTGAAAGTGACAAAACATCAGGTTATGAATTTCTGGTTCAGGAAATGAAATCAGCGAAGCCAACTTTTGGACATATAGTTCTTGCCCAGATTCTGACAAAAGCGCCCGGGCATTGCATTCTTACAACAAATTTTGACAGTTTAATTGAAACAGCCATTTACCAATACACCGACCAAACACCGCTTGTTTGCGGACATGAATCGCTGAGCGGCTACGCCCGGCCCTCCATTATCCATCCTCTTATAATCAAAATTCATCGTGATCTTTTGCTGGAGCCCAAAAGCGACCCGGCCGATATCGGCAAACTTGATGATAGCTGGAAAGAACCATTAGATAATATCTTCAGCAGCCATATCCCTGTTGTGATTGGTTATGGCGGTAATGACGGCAGCCTGATGGAATATTTTGAACAAATGAATAAACCGAGTAACTTTTTCTGGTGCGGCCTCAGGAATAGTGCGGTTTCAGAAAGAATAAGAAAACTTATTAAAAAATTAAATGGAAGATATATAGAGATAGATGGCTTTGATGAAATTATGCATGAGCTTCTATGGGTTTTTGATGAAATTAAACCAATCAATGAAGAGCTTGAGTTGATAACAAAAAAAAGAATTGAATCAGCAAACAAACAGCTTAATGAAATTAGCGGGAAAGAGAAAGAGATAACTACAGAAACGGAAGAACCCGCGAAGGAACTTTCGGCGTTTGAATACTCCGATTTGGCTGATAATGAACCTGACTTTGAAAAAAGAAAGCTTATTTACCTTGAAGCTCTCGAAAAATTCCCTAAAACTGCCTGGTTGTGGAATGATTTCACATATTTTCTTCATTTTGATAAAAAAGAATACGATAGGTTAGAAGAGTATTATATTAAAGCTTTAAAAATTGATCCGGAAAATGTAAACAACAATGGTAATTATGCCTCCTTTTTACACGATATAAAAAAGGATTATGAAGGAGCTGAGAAATTTTATAAAAAAGCGTTGGAGCTTGATGCGGAAAATGCAAACATCAATGGCAATTATGCAATCTTCTTAGACGATATAAAAAAGGATTTTAAAGGAGCTGAAAAATTTTATCGTAAAGCTTTGGAGCTTGAGCCTGAACATGCAAGTATTAATGGTAATTATGCGCTTTTCTTACAAGATATAAAGAAGGATTATAAAAATGCTGAAAAATTTTATCGTAAAGCTTTGGAGCTTGAGCCGGAAAATGCGAATAACAATGGTAATTATGCAGTCTACTTGAAAGATATAAAAAAGGATTTTGAAGGAGCTGAAAAATTTTATCATAAAGCTTTGGAGCTTGAGCCTGAACATGCAAACAACAACGGTAACTATGCCAACTTCTTAAAAGATATAAAAAAGGATTATGAAGGAGCTGAAAAATTTTATCATAAAGCTTTGGAGCTTGATCCGGCGCATGCAATCATCAACGGTAATTATGCTAACTTTTTAAAGAATATAAAAAAGGATTATGAAGGAGCTGAGAAATTTTATCGTAAAGCTTTGGAAATTGATCCGGAACATGCAAACATCAACGGTAATTATGCTAACTTTTTAAAGAATATAAAAAAGGATTATGAAGGAGCTGAGAAATTTTATCGTAAAGCTTTGGAAATTGATCCGGAACATGCAAACATCAATGGCAATTATGCCTCCTTTTTACACGAAATAAAAAAGGATTATGAAGGAGCTGAGAAATTTTATAAAAAAGCTTTAGAGCTTGATCCGGAAGATGCAAACATCAATGGCAATTACGCTCAATTCCTGCTAATAGTTGGCAGGAAAGAAGAAGCGACTGAATATCTTGAGAAAGCATTAAAATTATCCAGTGGTGAAAAAAATGATCTGACTCTTGAGTTATGGTTTTACAGATACGCGCATTATTCTGAATTTCTCGATGAAGCTGAGGAAAATATCGAGAAATTATTAGATGAAGGAATAAGATCAATTGGCTGGGATTTGAGTGAAAATGTAAAAATAGCGATTAAAAACGGGCATCCCCGACCTGAGAGGTTAAAGGAGCTTGCGGAAAAAATCACAAAAGTGGAGGAGTAAATCTCACTGAGTTATCGTTTCCTTGAAAGGAATTGATTACTCCGTAAGGAGTTAAATTTTATGCAAAATGGCAAGAAATATATCAACGAGTTGAAAGTATATTTGCCAGGTAAAAGTTTTGTGGTTACTTGAGGTGAATCCTCCCCCGACCTCCGGCAAAAGACGACCGGAGGCCACCCCTTGCTTTGCATCCCCCTGGGGCCAAAGGTGGACATTACGTCTTTTATCCCCCTTTGGAGGGGGTGGATCCAAAGTGTTTTTCTTTGGAGACGGGGGAGGACTTACTTTGAGTAACTCGATAACCTTGTTTATTCTGGCTCTGCCAGTTTATGAATTAGAGAATTAATAAAATAATTAATGTGAGTTTGAAGCGCTATATTAGATTTCGGCCTGCCCGCCTTTTACTGGTCTTTTCGCGAAGGACGCAAAAAACCGGAATGACAATTAATTGGTAATACCTGGGGAAAGCCAATTCGTAATTCGTAATTCGTCATTCCTCATTATTCCTGGCTTGTCCAGCTTAAAAAATAATTTAAAGATCAGAGGAGACAAAAATGAACTGTGTGATCTGCAGAAATGGAAATACAAAACCGGGATATGTATCTGTTACCCTTGAAAAAGAGGGTTCCACAATTATCTTTCGGGAAGCGCCCGCTGATGTCTGTGAAAATTGCGGAGAATATTACTTATCTGAAGAAATTACCGGGTTGTTACTTGAGAGAGCCAATAAGGCAGTTAATAACGGGGCTCTGATAGAAATTCAGAAATTTGCCGCGTAGAAGAATCAGGGAATGTATGTCGCCGATTTTTTTTGTTCCAAAATTCAGAACTCCTGACCTCTCGCAAAATAAAATCGCGGAAATTTTGGAAAATATCACAAGAATTTATTATCCATTTTTAAGTGACGAGATTTTTTTTCGCCATAAATGATGTATTAAATAATTAATATTTTATTGATCTGAGTTTATCCGGGAGGTCCCGGATTAGAATATAATAGACCCCCCGGAAAACATCTCTGTAGGAGATGCATAAAATGGCGTTCAAGTTATACTATTCTTGAAAATAATACAATGTCAATGTATCGGTTCTAAACATTATTCGCCAAGATAAAGAAAAACCCGCCCACGTTGTTTTCTTGCTATATTTTATTTGTTTTTTTGCGAATGAAATCCTGTAAGTTATTGTTTTTTATTATTGGGATAAGGAATTCTGAGTATATACATCTTTTATCCCAGACTAAAAGAGATAGCCATTAATAATGTTTTTGTCGGCTGATTTTGGTATTTTGCGAATAGAAATTTAGAATTATCGGGATATTATGCAAACAAACCATCTGATAATAAATGGTGATTCCCGTAGAATGCGGGAACTTAAGGATGAATCTGTACATTTGATCATTACTTCACCTCCATATTGGCAACTTAAGGATTATGGTTCGGAAAATCAATTAGGATATAATGACAGTTACGAAAGTTATATCAATAATTTGAATTTAGTCTGGGATGAATCTTATCGTGTTCTAAACAAAGGTTGCCGATTGTGTGTAAATATTGGGGACCAATTTGCCAGAGCTGTATATTATGGTCGGTATAAGGTAATACCTATCAGAACAGAGATAATAAAATTTTGTGAGAACAGGGGTTTTGACTATATGGGAGCCATTATCTGGCAAAAAGTAACAACATCAAATACCACAGGCGGCGCAACGATTATGGGTTCTTTCCCTTATCCGCGAAACGGAATACTAAAAATAGATTATGAATTTATTTTATTATTTAAAAAGCCTGGTAACGCTCCTAAGCCTGATAAAGAGTTAAAACTACAGTCATCAATGACAAAAGAGGAGTGGAACACATACTTCCAGGGCCACTGGAATTTTAGCGGAGCAAGGCAGGATAATCACCTGGCAATGTTTCCTGAAGAATTACCGAAAAGATTAATAAAAATGTTTTCTTTTGTAGGAGATATAATACTGGATCCTTTTCTTGGAAGCGGCACTACCTCTTTAGCGGCAAAGAATCTTTCAAGGAATTCAGTGGGTTATGAAATAAATTCTGAATTTATTCCAATTATTAAGGAAAAACTTTCTCTCAATAAGCTTGATATTTTTGATAAAAATCAATTTGATTTTATTTCTCGAAAATATCAGGATGAAAACTTTGAGAAAGAGATAGAAAACTTACCCTATAAATTTTCTGATCCTCATACATTCGATAAAAAGATAGACCCTAAAAAACTTCAATTCGGTTCAAAACTTGATAAAAATGAAAGCAAAAGAGAAAACTATTATTCAGTTAAAGAGATTTTGAGTCCGGAGATAATTAAGTTAAATAATGATTTGACTATCAGGTTAATAGGAATTAAAGAAAAAAACGAAGTAAATGGAAAAGCCGTGGATTATTTGGTTTCGAAGTTAAAAGGTCAAAAGGTTTATTTAAAGTATGATGAACAAAAATATGACCGGGATAACAGATTGCTCTGTTATTTATACCTGAAGAACAAAACCTTCATTAATGCTCATCTTATAAAAAACGGTTATGCAGAAGCTGATCTTAAAAGTAATTATAAATATAAAATGAAGTTTGTTGATCTGGAGAAATTCAAGCCCTGAGGCTGCTCATCTGATTGAATAAATGGGGCTAAACTCTGAAACAAAAATACAGAAGCTCATTATATCATAATTATGAACAGATATTGAAGAGGCAGGAAAAATAATGGCTAAGGAATGGATATTAAATAGCGTAATGAATCGGTTTCAATTAAACTTTAAAAGAAATGTCGGACCCACATCCGAATCAATCCGAAAATGTTCTCCCAAAACCCTGGAAGACTGGACTGAATATTATTTTGAGAATGTCAGAACAAAGGATCATATCACTGAATTAGGTAAAAAGCTTTATATAAAAATAACCGAAGTTGTTCAATCTGAACTTGACAATATTACAGAAGATGACTGTATTAACTACATAATGAATCTGGTTATTAACCGGACATTTGATGGATATATGACTGAAATTGAAACTATTTACGGCCAACTTGAAAATCTTTTAGGAATAAAAATTGAGCCTGCTCCTGATGAATGGGATAGACTGTTTAATGTTGATTTCTTCATAAAAATAAAAGAAAAATATATTGGAATTCAAATCAAACCGGTCAGTGAGGGCATACAGTTACCTGAAATTTTTAAGGAGAAAAGACTACAAAAAGAAACTCATCTTAAATTTTCTGAGGAATTTGGTGGAAAAGTGTTTTATGTTTTTTCTACTAAAACAGGAGGTAAAAAAGAAATTGTAAATAAAGAAATTGTCTCTGAGATTAAGGAAGAAATGGAACGGCTAAAAAATTGTAATTAACATTTTTAGACGCTGTTCAGTAAATATTGAATAAACTTTATTAAAATTATCATTGATTTCCAATTCAGAAATCCGCTAGTTTAACAAAAAAGGGATGGCAACTAACTCTTCGCCATCCCAAATATTTAGTACATCCATTTCAAACTTCATAATTTTTACCCGCCGCAGCCCTTTTTTGGCGCGGGAGGGCATACTTTAATAAACCTGCGGCACAAATGTCTGGTCTGTGATCGGAGGCCTGATATAGCTGTTGTTTTCCTGACGGGGAGGAAGCTCAATAGGTTCGGGAGTGAGATCCTTATAAGGTATCATGCTCAGCAAATGTGAAATAGTATTGAGCCTGGCCCGTTTTTTATCATCTGAAGGCACAACATACCAGGGAGCCTGTTTGATATCGGTATAATTAAACATCATATCTTTGGCTTTGCTGTATTCCACCCACCTGCTGCGGGACTGCATATCCATCGGGCTGAGTTTCCATCTTCTGCGGGGATCATCTATCCTGGCCTGGAATCGTTTTTCCTGCTCGGCGTCACTTACAGAGAACCAGTATTTTATCAGCACTATCCCCGATCTCACCAGCATCCTTTCGAACATCGGGCATGACCTGAGGAATTCATCATACTGATCATCTGTGCAGAATCCCATAACCCTCTCAACACCAGCCCGGTTATACCAGCTTCTGTCTAAAAGCACCATTTCACCAGCGCCGGGCAGATGTGACACATAACGCTGGAAATACCATTGTGTCTGTTCCTTTTCCGTTGGTTTGGGCAAAGCGACTACGCGGCAGACCCTGGGATTGAGAGTTTCAGTAATCCTTTTTATCACACCTCCCTTGCCCGCGGCGTCTCTCCCTTCAAATATTGCAACCACCTTCAATCCCTCATGCTGCACCCAGTTTTGTAATTTTACAAGTTCAAGCTGCAGTTTCGCGAGCTCCTCTTCATAAAATTTCTTTTTTAACTTAGTCTTTTTTTCCTGTTTCACTTCATGATGGTGTAATTCTTCCTTATCATGCCCGTTACCTCCGGGTGAGATGGATACCTCGGCAGCTTTTTTTTCTTTTTTCTTTGACATCAGAGCCTCACAAATTTTGAATGTAAGGAATTATTAAATATTTGCTATTTACCGGCAGAGCCGGGGAAAAAGTAACAAAAGAGTAAGCGGGAGCCAATCAGCGGCACAAAGAATATCAGAACATGCGCCGCGGATTTTCAAATCTTTCTTCCCCGCTTCCCGGGATTTCTCCATCTGCCTGTTATTAACTTCATGGTCACCTGCCAATGGAGAATAATTTAAATATTAATAGTAGTACCATATTGTTCTGTAGTCTGAAATATTTTCACCCCGGGCCGCCAGTTTTTCCAGGTAGGCATATATCGATACATCATGATAATTATAAGGGGGAACGGGAGTGATATTTTTTTCCCAGGGATGAAACTCATAAATTCTGGTTCCGTCGGGCATTATCATAACAAGCCTGTGATCCTGCATCGCGCGGAGGTGGTTTTTACCGAGGCGCGGAACATTAAATACCGGTTCATCCGTGCGGTCGAGTCCCGGAAGAAGTCGCGCCTCCTCTTTTCTTTCCTGGAGAATACGGGCAATAGGAACCATGTATCGGCTGGTTTCCTCTTTACCTTTCATATTAAATGTATAATAAGGATCAACCCCGATGGCTTTCATGTCGCGACGCAATTTTGCCGTTTCAAACCGGCGCGAATTTTCAATGGTGAATACTTCCTGGTTATATACCGAAATGCCTGCTTTTTTAATTTTCTGAACAGCCTTCATCGCCTCGGGAGTAATTTCATAGCTGTGCTCAAAATGTGTGACAACAGCAATTTCCAGCTTCGGCGGATTATGAAATTTCCGGAGAACGTTCATAAGACTTTCGGTCCACCTCTGGGGAATTACAACCGGGGTTCTGGTGCCAAGCCTGACTCTGAAAATATGCTCCTTTTTAGAAATTATATCAAGTATTTTTTCAAGCTGTGTATCATTCATCACGAGGGGATCGCCACCGGTAATAAGTATATCGCCGATGCTTTTATGTTCATCAAACCAGTTCAGGGCGTTTTCTATTTCTTTCTGAGTGGCCATCGCGTCGGGGGCGAGCACCCGCTCAATCTCCCAGTTGCGCTGGCAATAGACACATATCTGGGCGCATGTATTAAATGGTTTAACAATAGCTATCATAGGGTAGCGGCGGGTAACGAGGTCAACAGGAGAGGTGTCATGTTCTCCCATAAAGTCGAATGAGGTATCCCGGTCCACTTTGTGTTCAACCATTTTATCAACATATTCTTTTGGGGGTATAACCTGCGCTCTTATGGCGTGGTCATAACCAATTGATAATCTGCTGTCCATCAGGGAGAGGTAATAAGGAGTAATACCGAAAGGAATTTTGTTTTTGACAGCTTTTTCAACAGCAATTTTATGAGCGGATGATAACTCTATCAGATCCAGGAGAGGTTTCGGATCTTTAATCACATTTTTCAGGTGCCATTTATAATCTTTCCAGTCCTTTTCAGTTCCGCCGAAATATTTCAGAATTTTTTTTCTATTATCTCTTCGCCACTCAATAACCTCATCTTCCAAACCTGAAGGGTACTTTTTGAAATATTTTTGAAGCGCCATTCCTATTTCATCAAGGGCTTCCATCCTTTTTTCCGCGGCTTCCCTCCCTTTGAGTTTCAGAAATTCAGGCACATGTCTTTTGGTTGAGCTCTCTTCCCGGTAAATATTTACATTTCCTTTAACTCCCTTGAACAGGTATATAAACTCCAGAATAAATCCGACTGAAACTTCGGTATCCTTTCCGTTGCTTTCATTCCTTGCCAGTCTGATTAAAGTTTTAAGTGCGGAAAATCCTGTGCGCTGTTCATTTATCGGACCTATAATACTCCTGAATACCCTTATACATTCTCTGACAGTGGATTTTTCCAGTATATGAAGATCATTATCGATATCGAAAATTTTTCGTTCCGTTCTGTCGAGGTAAGTATATAACTTATCCCGAATCTCCTCTGTTTCCTCCGGCCGTTTTAAAATATCATAAATATCCCTGTTAGCTTCCCACAATCTCTTAAGATAACGGTCGGTATCTGTAAGAAATTTCGACTTAAGCAGCTCAATCTCATCGGTAAAGACATCCTCCAGTATCCTTGTTCCTATCCATTTTATATTTACCGGATTGCTCTTTTCCTTGCGGGATATTTTTTCCGCAGTTTTTTCCTGCATGATAACTCCTTTTATTATTATCCTTTTATAATATTTACTCCTTCCATCTGTTTGTCATGATACTCTAATGATAATAAAACAAATTTGAAACAATTTCAAGTAGTAGAATAAAAAAGAGCTCTTTATTTATTCCGTATCCGGAAGATTAACAATTATTTGCGGTTGAATCATTAAATCAATATTTTGAATTGAAAATCAATTATACTTTTGTCCGTTTTTAGTGGAGCGCGTTTCTTTGATATGGATAAATATGAAAATCTGAAAAACATTCTGCGTGAACTTGAAAACCGGTGTGATTCCCATCCGGATAAATTCATCTTCAATGAACCCGCGGGAGTTATGGAATTGATAGATTTTGAAGTTGAATACGACCTGAAACTCCCCTTATCATTCATTATTTTTCTTGAGGAATTTAACGGCGGCTTTATATCCCTGTTGGGGGGAGAACGCTCTTCCCGCGATTTAGAAACGGCCAGGTGGAATAGCAATCATATATTCAGCCTCGATGAAATTGCCGAAGAATATGAAAAACTCAGCGATATAAACTGGAAACTCGCGTGGGATTTTAAGGGCGTTTACCCATTTATTCCTTTTTGCCATACCTCCACAGGTGAGCTGCTCGTTTTTGTGAATTCCGCTAATGAAAAAAGAATATCCCCCGTTTTTGACGCCAACCATGAGGAGTTCCCATGTGACTGGGGTTCCCTCTATTCTGATTTTTCTGAGTTTATGATTGAATATGTTAATAACAATGGTATTGTAAAAACCATTTCTTATGATGAACCGACAGCGGAGCAATACCTTTCTGAGCGGTGAAGTGGAACAGATTAAGATGATCGCTCACGCAGTTCTTTGAAAGATTTTTTGACAGGACCACAACACCGGAATTTTGTCAGGTGAATTTGGAAAAAATCCTTTCTGAAAGAGCTTTCTCCTGAATATTTCGGGCGGGGCTTCGACTCCGCTCAGCCACCGGACAGGTTCAGTTTTTCTGGCTTGCCGGATTACGATTAAGATTATTCCGTTAGGAGTTAAATTCTACGCAAAACGGCAAAATTTTATTTAACCATCAATTTACCGGGGAATTCTGTCTGCCTGTTCTCCGCGGAGAATCCCTGGCGGGACTTTTGAGCAACTTCTTAACTTATTTCCCCACAATGAATTGCGGGGCTATTATCTGTCGTCCCTGACGGGACTTTTTCTAAATAATAATGATTATCTACAAGTAAATATTAAATCAGATTAATATGAATCCCGACAGGGATCCTCCGCGGCGGACAGATGAAAGAGAATAGCCCCAATTTTCAAATAGGGGAACTTGTTCAAGTAAACAGTAAAAAGTCCCGTCAGGGACGACAGAATTATTTTTGCTCTGGCTCAGCCAGTCTATGATTAACCCGTAAGGAGTCAAATTCTACGCAAAATGGCAAAGTTTTTTGATGTTTCGAGAATTACCACAAACTCACCCTAAATCCCTCTCTTGGGAAGAGAGGGACTTTAAGACACCCCCTCTTTTTTAAGAGAGAGGGCCGGGGGGTGAGTTTTTAGTACATGATATGAGGCATTTAAATTGCTTGACTCTGGCTTTGCCAGATTATGATTATGATTTTAAATAAAAGGGAGAAAAAATGTTTTTTAAAAGTAAAAAGGAAAAAGCGACATGGAAAGCATCTGATGCAGGTTTCCATTTTTATCTCGATGATGAAGATATCGGACACAGCACAACAAATATTTTTAACGGCAGAGACCTTTTAATATATTACCCCGAAAAGAATACTCTCTACCTTTTGAAAAATTACAGCGCGAGTCTGGATGGTAAAACCAGGGAAGCTGAAATTGTAAAGGAGAGTGAAAATATTCTCTGGTCCAGAAATGGTGATAACTTCTATATCATTCAGGATGGGAAAAATATCGCTACCGAAATCACCCAAATTCTTGTCGGGGAAGATGTATTCATGTATCATAAAAGCTCAAAGACCACCTTTCTTCTGAAATCCTTCCACAAGGCGGAAAACTTTGAACTTCAGAAAGCGGAGATTCTTTCAGATTCAGCTTCGGTTTTCTGGATGGGCAATGACACAGGAATGTTAATACTGATGGAAGGAAAGAATATCTCCACCGAAATTCAATGGGCGCAGAGCGCAAATTCCATTATAGCCTACTATCCCCCCTCGAATATTACATTTCAGATGACTGACTATTATAAAAACAAAGATGGCAAATTACGGCCGGGTAAAATATTATCCAATTTTGAAACTTCATTCTGGGCAGGAAATTCAAAAGGTTTCAGGATAATCGAAAAAGGAATAAATATTACCGCTGAAACGGTAAATATTCAGGTAGATAATTCACTCCTTATCTATCATGAAAAAACAAACACAACATATATGCTTCAGGATTTTTTTAATAAACGGGATGATAAAATCCATCCGGCCAAAGTGCTCTCAAAAACCATCGAAGCTTACTGGATGGCCAAAGATGGAAAACTGAAACTTATCTATCATGGTAAAATTCTCAGCAAAGGTGTTACAACCCAGGTAATGGGAAATGATCTGGCTGTGATGAGCGCTGAACATGGCATTATGTTTCAGATTGTAGGTTACAAACAACATCAGGATGGAAAACTCAGGCCGGTAGGCGGGTAAAATCATCAGATGCTGTGAGTCTTAAAGTCCTTCTCACCCCCGACTGATGTATGCGCTTTCAGATTTCCAGGTCTATACGCATTAGCCGCTTTCGCCCTTTCAGGGTTTTGATAATGTCACTATTTTTCTTAACCGGGGCGTTGCCCCGGCCTGTTGCTTTCACCCTTTCAGGGTTTTGGATACATCTGTGACAAACTGAAATGTTTATTAGCGCTGAAAGCGCGACAACCAATAGCCCCGGGCAACGCCCGGGGTAATAAAAGAAAAAGTGTATTTAAGCCCTGTAGAGGCGGAAGCAACACGCAGGGATTATTCGGTAACACTTTTATAAAAGGTTTTGTTTAAGTGTCAGGACCAAAAAAAATCACCAACTATATTTTACACAGAACCAAATTCAGGCTCAGGAGTCAGTTGCGCGAAAAAAGCAGGAACAAGACTTAAGCCCTGTAAGATCAGTAGCAATTCCCGGAACAGTTCACTTTTTATATTGTATCAGGCTTAATTCAGGAGAAATTCAAATGAAAATATTTCTAATGATTTTTTCTTTATTAATATGTATCTGGAACTGTTCAAATTCTGTTAGGGATGCGGGGTATAATGATATTACCGGTTTATACAAATATTACGAAGTTGATAACAATAGCGGGGTAGTCTCCGATACAGTATATTGTTCTGTTTATCATGGCCCCGCAAAAAATGATTCCTCAATTATTATTCTCGATTATGATTTATTAAATAATGGTAATTTTCCCTGCCTGTATTCCGGGAATGATTTATATTCGATTCTGGGATTTAAAGACTCTCCAAAAAATCACTTAATTGAAACTGTAAAATATTTTTCTTTAAAAATGGAAACAGGGGAAAATTGGAAATTTCCAACCGACCCAAAACCATATTTATCCTTTACCTGTTTGGCCGCAGATACAGCATTGATATTTAACAATATTATCCATCAACATATTACCCTTGTTGAAAAACGGACACATCATTATGGAATTCCCAGATTTATCACCGGATTTGATCGTGAATTTAAAATAATTTTTATCAAAAAATATAACTATCCGGATTATGCTCCAATCAATAAGAAGACAGACAAATTTCTTATCCTGGCTGATTTTATTCCTTACCCTCAATTAACAGACTCAGTCAGGAAGGAGTGGATAGCAAAGAATTCAGAATATGTCATTCACTGGCTGCCCGAGTTGATGAATACAAAGATTTTAAATGATTATCCGGATGAAACAACAGAACTCCGGGAGCTCGAAAAAATGCTTGAGAATATTGATTCGGATTCTTTATAGTTGTTTCGATCTCTTCAAAGGAACCAGAATAGTTCAATTTTCCAAACCTCAGAACTCCTGATCCCGGTAATCAAACAATAACTTATATGAATTCATTCGCAAAAAAAATCGCTGGGTAGAAATATGGAGGAAGGTCCCGCCAGGGACAGCAGAAAATAGCCCCGTAATTTATTATGGGGTAAATAGGTAACATACAATCACAAAAAGTCCCGTCAGGGACGACAGAGACAACTTTTCATCCTTAAAAATGGGACATCTCTTTTATTGTTTTCTCGATGAATGAGAAATACTGTTTATTAGAGAGCTTGGGATATGATATTTGCGATGAACCTCCGCGATTTCATTTTGCGAGAGGTAAGAAGTTCTGAACCTGAAAAAGCGGACTAAAGATATTTACGCCAGACTCCGGTTTGTCGGCGGTAGGCCCTTTAAAAAAAAGCTATTCGCAGAAATGACATTAAAATTGGAGAAAAATAATTGTTCATTATTCATTGTTAATTTTGCCTTATTGCTTGCGGCTTTGCAGTTCTTGATTCATAAATATTTTTATAATTGAAAGCCATAAAACTAAATTCTATCACCCACCGATATCACCTGCCAGATCTTTTGCTTCTTTTGTTACCTCTTCCGGGTAATCCATAATTTCGAGGAGTTTTATTGCGTTTCCTGAGCGGCAGGGACCCGGTTGTATATTATAATTAAAGAAGAACTTTTCATCCTCCACCTGTTCGCTGAAATGGAACATCTCAAAACGGCCTTTCAGCAGTTCCTGAAGTTCGATATCGTGCGTGGTTACAAAAATAAAATTATTCCGGTCCAGGTACTTCAGCACCGCGGTTGATGAGGCGAGTCTTTCCACGGTGTTTGTACCCCTGAATATTTCATCAATCAGGAAGAGATATTTTCCTTTTCTTTCGCTCAATATCATAAATTCTTTAAGCGCCTCAATCTCCACGAAGAAATAACTTTTCCCCTCCTCCAGGTCCTCATTACGGCGGATTGAGCTTTTCACCTCGAGTGGCGGAATTTCAAATTTTTCGGCAAGCGCGAAACCGAAAGTCCGCGCGAGAATAAAATTGACGCCCAATGTTTTGATGAATGTTGTTTTCCCCGACATATTCGATCCGGTGATAAGCATGGAAAACTCAAGGTTGTTCAGACTGTTGGGAACAGCTTCCTCTATCATCGGATGATACATTTCCCCGATATTTATCCAGTTATCAGCGGTAAACCGGGGGGCGCAGTGGTCCGGCCTGTTTTTTAAGAAAGAGGCCGCTGATATCAGGGTATCGAGCTCAGCGACACATTCAAATACCTCATGGATATCCTCCCTGTGTTTCATCAGGGTATTAACAGACCGGTAATAAGCTATGATATCGAAAAGGAAAAACATATTCAGGTATTCAATTACAAGCGCGGCAAGTTCATTCAGGGATTCCTTGTCAACAACGAGATAGCCAAGCTTTTTCTTAAGGGAAGAGAGCGTTTTTCTTTTTTCTTTCAGTTTATCGAGGGCCCCTATCTTCTCTTCCACCCGCAGTTTACCGAGCGATAAAGAAGTGATAATAAGTGAGTTCAGACCTGAGAAACCGGTAAAATATTCATATATCTTCCCTGAAAATGTTTTGTTTATTACCAGGTTGAGTATCATCATTCCCAGCGAAACAAAAAGAAAAATGCCGTTAACAGATATAAGAAACAGTGATAAAATTGAGGCGAGAGTGAAAAAATAAAACACAGGGTAAAACTTTGAATAAGGCAGGTTTTTATCAAAAAGAAGAACAGGGATAAAAAATGATGAAATACCGGAAAGGCCAGATAATCTCAGCTCTATTTTTTCCCGCGTTTCCCGGTTGGCGCCAAACATATTGATCAGGTCAAACTTCTGTTTCAATTCCTCATTGCCTTCGGCATATCTGCGGAGACAATAATAAAGATATTGCCGCCCCGGTCCGGTCCGGGTTCTGTCCATAATTGCGTAAAGGGAATCGAGATCGAGGTCCTCCCAGGTTTTATCATCTACAAATGATGAATCCGGTTCCTCCCGCCTCATATTAAAATAGGATGAGATAAGCTCCATATTTCTGAATCTTTCCTTTTCCCTGCCCCAGCTCTCCCTTATCTCTTTTAATCTTTTTTTCTCGGTAAATAACATATTTCAGGAAAATTCCATAAGTATGAAATGATTATAGAAGTTTAACATTTTTTCTGATTATTTCAAAAGATATGAATTTAATAAGTTTTAATCACTTTCCACTTTACGGAATTACTGTAGGACAGAATTGTATTCTGTCCAGGGCGGTCAGCGCAAAGAAATTAACTTTTTTGAAAAATTGTATTCCCTGCCTGTCGCAAAGAAGAAATACTCCATATAACACATTCTGATTTTTTCAGAACCTTCGACAAAGCAGTAAATATAAAAAGTTGTAGAGAATTTCATTATTGATTGTTTAGCCTTGTTTCGGAAGTAAAAATATTAAGAATTTAAACTTATTCGAACCGGCGATATATCCAGCGAAATTTTCTGATTGACTAAGAACAAAGCTCAGAACAGGATTACGCGGATTAAAAAGATTTACAGGATATAAAGAAGTCAACGAAATCCAAATCGAAGTCTTCATCGAAATCGGGAATTTAAAAAATCAGTGAAGTTTTATTTCTTCTCCACTAACCACTTTTTCACTTCTGGTTTCGCCGGCTTAGGAAGCGCTGAATTTTAATGTTTCAGCGGGGCAGAAATATTCAGTTAAAATCAGAAAGTTTTATTAACAGCCGCCAAAATAATTTTGGCGGCTGACTGAGATAGAACCAGATCCCGATCAGTGGGCAATTATTGTCACAATAACTGTCTCAACTGCTTCATTTCTCCCCGGAGGGAATAACTCGAACATGGCTTTTCCTTCACCTTCTCTTATTGCCCTGAATTTCCACATTATCTGACCGGGCACACCAACCGCATCAGTCGAAGGATGGAGAATCAGTTCTTCCTCTGCTTCATATACACCTGAATTATCCGGCCTGAACTTCCAGGTATATCCGGTAGAAGCGTTATAATCCCTGGGGAACCAGCCTGCCTCCCCATTAATTTTCATTTTATTCGTAAAATGGCTGTTCAAAAGAATTGCTTCCGCGTGTTCCATTGTTTATCCTGTGATTTTTTCAATTTCAATTATCTTTACCGGCGCGTTGGTTACTTCATGCCAGTTGCCTTCAGGATCAAAATATTTGTAATTTGCCGTACCTGTTTTCCAGTCATCCGTAACCACCATACGAAGATCGCAATTCGGAGGTATAACCGGACCTACTCCCCCGTGTTTCGGCCATTTGATTATAGGATATCCGGTCGCTGTTATAAGTATATGGCAATTATCAGGCATTACGCACATATATGTGTAGTTTCCCTGTACACTGGTTCCCATGTCAAGAGGGGGACTTACGGCCTGTGTAATATGCCCGACTCCGCTGAGTGTTTCCGCCGGAGTATATACCCCGAGATTAAGTCTGAACAGGGGAGCTCCCGGCTTGTCCCCCCCTACCTGGTAATTGATGTTAAATAATCCGGTTGGTCCTTTCATATTATTATCTCCCGTTAATAATTATAAAATTGTTAGTATTTTTGTTACGGCACGCAGAATTGAATCATAGACAACACCTCCTCCATGATTATTATTTCTTTTTTTCTGCAATTACCCGGACGCCATTCCAACAATCTGTATAAAAGGAGATTAATCATCTGCCGATTTCCGGAATTTCACCGGCTGAACTGATTTTCTGAATTAACCATATTTTCACGCGGCCATATACCGGAATATCATTATATGACCTTTAATACTGCCCCCGCAGCATAGTCATACCCAATATATTAAAATTGCTGATAATAAGCAATCAAAATAAAAGAACTAAAATTGTAATACCCATTATTTTGCCCCGAATCACAAAATATTTTAGTTTATTTTATGACATCAGCCCGAATTATTCTTTATTCCTTCCGGAAAGGGATATAGTTTATTTCATTTCCGCTCGAAATGGCGCCCGAATTATTAACATGCCGCCGCCTGTCGATCTTCAGAAGATGCGGCCCGAAAGAAAGGTTATTTACACCGATATATGTAAGAATTCCCGGCTCCTCTTTATTGGGATGAGTGAAAAAGTAATAGTGAAGGTCGGTATAAACCGAGTCATCAATTGTAATTGTGTAAAATTGCGAGAAACATTCAAGGTTGGCTTTTACCCTGTTCTGATAAAAATCCTCACTGAGCTCAACCGAATCCACATCTGAGGCAGACCTGATTCTGAGTTCAGTTGAAAATCCTCCGTCAAAAAAAGCATAAAGATCGGGGCATGATGCTTTCAGGCTGTCATTATCCGCCACATCATAGGGAATAAAAAGCTTTAAATAGTTCTCTTTTATTACATCCGACTGAATAATGGGGTCCATAATCCTTCTGTCGGATGATTTAAGATTTTCATAATAATGAGATGAAATCCGGTGTTCGGTAAGTTCATCCGGAAAATAGATGGTATTATTATAACCGACAAGCTGAAGTCCATAGGCTCCCGCGACATAAAGAAGAAGGATTGTGCCAAGTGTTCTCCTTCTGATGTTACTGACAAGAGTATAATAAATCGGCTCATAAAGGAATGATAAGGATACCCTGCTGATAATTATTGAAATATAATAATATGGCACAGAAAACCATTTTACTTTAACTCTCTTGAGTAATCCGAGAGCCAAAAAATCAAAAGCGAAAAGAAGTCCGCAGAGGAAGAAAATCAGCATCAGAATAACAAAGATTGACGCTATCAGTTCCCGCGCGTCGGGAAACACATTCATCAGATAGGATAACAACAGGGCGGCAAACACAAAAACGAAAAAAAACAACAAAAAGGATATCGTCATGAAGATTATCAGGAAAGAGAAAGCGAAAATAGTGCTGCAAAGTTTATCGAGCGATACAGTTGTTCTTTCAAGATTTATCGATTTTTTGCTGAAATATGTCTTGAATTTATCGCTGAAAGGAAGCCGGGAGCTGTCCACTCCTGCCGGAAAAGCCGAACTAAGCCCTATAAGCCCTATCCAGTAACCCCTCAGAAGGAGCAGAGCGATAAGGTTGAATGTCATTATCCTTACGCTGAAAGTCATTATCCAGTAGGGCAGGACAATAAAAAAACTCCTTCCTGTTTTAATCTGCCAGGAAGCGTGAAGCGAATCAAGATAATCGGGGAGCTGAAGCAGCCCGAATAATACAAAACCTGTAATCAGGAGCTCCATTTCCCAACTGTGTTCACGAAGATGTTTCAGCCAGTCGGGAGGCTGCATGTTGTTTGTCGGTTTATCCTGAATCTGCATAGATTTTCCTTTCCGCCGGGAATTAAATGGATTTATTTCAAAAGCATCATTTTTTTCGTAAAGATATTATTCCCCGCTGTCAGCCGGTAAAAATAACATCCTCCTGAAAGGTTTCCTGCGTTGAAAGTAAGCTGATGTTTGCCTGAATTCATATTCCCGTTTTGCAGAATTGTAACAACCTGACCGAGTAGGTTGATTATTTCAAGTTTAACATGTCCGGCTTCTTTCAGACTAAATGAAATTTTCGTTGAGGGGTTAAAAGGATTGGGGTAGTTCTGCTCAAGTGAAAAATCCATTGACGCGAAATCATCCTGCCTGTCTTCTATTGAAACAATTCCGGGAGGAAAGAAATGCGCGAGCATATTCCCGATTGTCGCTCTCCATAAACCCCAGCTATGACCTTCCGGGAATTCCCCCCATAAGAAGTCATAACCTTTTAACGTAAGGGAATCGCGAAAATTTCTCATCGTGCCGTAAAGACTTTCGTATGTGCCCCAGACGGAGTAAAAATCAACATCACGGGTGTTATTGTTCATCCAGATATTAAAAGTTTCATAACTATTTGGTGAAAAAGCTCCCGAGTGAATTCCGCATTTCCCGAAAACAGAGGAATTATAATAACTTATTCTCGCGCTGATATTTCCTCCGTAAGAATCGCCTATTACCGCGCGAAGGCGCGATTCTTCCGCCGTATTATAATTATCATCAATATAAGGAACCAGTTCATTGGCGAAAAAGTAGGTGTATGCGATTCTCTCACTGCCTACGTATTCACCGTTCCTGTCGGTCGGCGTTACAAAAACAGCGAGCATAGCGTCAATATCATTCGCATAATAAAGATTATCTAAAATATTTTTTGTATAACCGTAATCGATATAGTCACTTCCATCCTGGAAATATGCAGTCGGATAACCCCATGCTCGGTCAGGGTCATAACCTGCAGGTTTATAAATACGCACCTGGTAGTTTCTTTTTAATGTATCGGAATAGAATGTAAAATTTGAAATTGATCCGTGGGGATAATCACTATAGTAATCTATTTCCCAGGGCTGGTCGTAAGCGGGCATAGCCAGTTCGGAATTGGGGCCATATCCTCCGCTGCAGGTATTCGGATTCAGAGGATCGAGTATCCAGTTGCTTTCATTAACAACAAACTTGTAATCGAGGCGGGCATTCGATTCATATTCTCTTGTAATATAGAAAAAATTTGTCCCCTCGACACGGGTCATTTTGTCGCTGTCGGCGCTCCAGCCATTCATATCACCGGCCAGGTAAGCCAATGTATCTGATCCGTAATAAAGAAAATTGGCGCTGTCGGACTCAATAAAGGGAATGCCAGACTGCAGCGCGTGCAACCTGAAACTATCGGCTACAGCCTGCCGGTCGGCTGATGGTAAAGAATTAATTCTCTCAAGAAAAGATTCGAACTGCCCCTGGGCGCTTATTGACACAGCAATAAAAAGCAAAAAAACTATCTTTTTCATTACCTCACCTTAAAAATATTATAATTTATTTTAAAATAGGGTAAGCATTTTAATAAATCAAGTAGAGATAATTACCCAAAGCGGCAGGATAAACATTTTCAAAGACAGAACAGGAATATATGTCACGGCAAAAAAAAGGAGGACCCTGGCGAATACTTTGACAAAGTCCTCCAAATTTTATACAATTATTTATCCGGCGTAAAAGCCATCCATCGGCGCTTCAATCAGAAGAAGATAAGAATTCTCACTATATTTAATATCAACGGAACCGGCATCTGTTATACCCGCCGCATCCCTTAAGCCGAGCTTTTTTCCATCGGCTACAGCGCTTCCTTCTATCACAAAAAGATAGAGGCCGTTTCCCGGTTTGTTAAGGTTGTATTTCAGCTCACCCGCGGCTGAACTCTTCATAAGATATAACCAGGCATCCTGGTTGATAAAAAGTGCGCCGTTGCCAGAGTCCGGACCCGCGATATTAACAGGTTTGCCATTTTTTGCTATCTCAAATTTTTTTTGATCATAGCGGGGTTCGCGACCCTCCTTATCGGGGAAAATCCATAGCTGCAATACACTGGTTGAATCATCCGATGAAAAGTTATATTCCGAATGATATATACCTGTGCCCGCCGACATCACCTGAACTTCTCCTGGACGCAGGGCTTCCTCATGACCCGCGCTGTCCTTATGTGCCAGAGTTCCTGAAAGGGGGATTGTAATAATTTCCATGTCGTTATGCGGATGTGTTCCGAATCCCTTTCCCGCAGCAATAATATCATCATTCAAAACCCGAAGCGCTCCGAAGTTCATTCGGTTTTTATCAAACCATCGGGCGAAACTGAAGCTGTAATTGGTTTTCAGCCAGCCGAAATCAAATGCTCCTCTTTCTTCCGCCTTATATATTTTGCTGTTCATCTGTTTTCCTTTCTGAATATTTATTGTATTTTGAGTTCTATATATACTAACGGCGTATTAAGCATATTAGTTCAACGACAAGATGTTTTTTTATATGCCCAAACCTGCAAAGCCAGAAACAATGAGGAATTACGTCCTCCGCGGCGGATAAAAATGACGAATTACGAATTGGTTTTCCCAAGAATATATTTTGAATCGAATCTGCTTTGGAGAAGCAGCATTATTGCGAAACGTCCCCATGGGGTAGTAAAGAACAAAAAAATTTAGTAAGATCCCTGTAGGGGATCAACAGAGCTAAGCTAAGGAAAAACTACAATCCGAATTGTTGCCAAAAATTTTGCCTTTTTGCGTAGAATTTGACTCCTTATGGAATAAACTGGCGAAGCCAGGAGAAAAAGTAGTTAGTGGAGAGTGAATAGATTAGAACCAGCAATTTTTCTTTAAGATAACTTCAAAATCCCAAAAAAGTCCCGCCAGGGATTCTCCGCGTCGAACAGGCAGACAGAATTCCCCGGTAAATTAATGGTCAAATAAAATTTTGCCATTTTGCTTAGAATTTGACTCCTGACGGAATAATCATAAACCGGCAGATTCAGAAACAATGAACCTGTCCGGTAGCTGAGCGGAGTCGAAGCTACCGCCGCTGGTTTCGACTCCGCTCAACCTCCGGCTGTGTTTATGAAATATTTTGCCATTTTGCTTGGAATTTAATTTCTAACTGAGTAATCCTCCTCGTACCAGGCTCTATTTTTCTCTGGTGGTTTTTTCAAGTGAGAGCAACGCTTCGTCCCCAATGGGATATTATCTGGGTAAGAAAAACTTTTGCCATTGTGAATAAAATCTGACTCCTGACAGAATAATCCTTCACTCAGTTATGATGCCGATAACCAGCTCAGCCGGCTTCAGGTATTCCCCGGTTAACCGGTTATTCTATAATTCCGTTTACCTTTTATCCTTCAATTAATAAAGTTTAATTTTGTTGACTTTGAACTTTTCCCCGGTTTTTTCTGTTCTCTGTCACATTACACGTTATGTAATTATTAATTACGTAATATTTGTTTTAATTTAGACAAAAAGTATTTATTTTTGCGCTGACAAGATTTTTGGTAGAATGGTCTAAATGAAAAAGTGTTTTATTGCAGCTCTGATAGTTTACATGCTCCTGATATTCTTTCATATTCAGGCGTCAGGTCAGGAGCTTTCTTCAGATCCTGAAGTTGTTGGTTATGTTGACCTTGAAAAATATGCGGGCCTTTGGTATGAAATTGCCAGGCTGCCCAATAGTTTTCAGAGTGATTGTGATTGTAACGTTACAGCAACTTACAGTCTGAAAGAAGACGGTTCTATTTCTGTCCTCAACAGATGCCTTGAAGAGGATGGTGAATATGATGAATCGGAAGGCATAGCGGAAATAGTTGATACAAAAACAAACTCAAAGCTCGAAGTAAGTTTTGTAAGCATTTTTGGCGTCAATCTTTTCTGGGGTGATTACTGGATTATCGGACTTGATGAAGATTACAACTGGGCGGTTGTAGGCACTGCATCCCGTAAATATGCCTGGATTTTAAGCAGAACGCCAGAAATAGAAGAAGCGGCTAAAGAAGAAATTTTTACGATTTTGCGAAAAAACGGTTTTGAGAAGAACGAATTGATTTTCACTGAACAAAACCGGCAATAGTATATTTTTGAAGGAGAAGGCCCCGGCCGGCAGCGCCGAGTTTTCTCTTTAACAACCCGGATAACTCCCTGCCGGGGATGAGTCCGTAATTTCCACGAACCTTCATACTCTCCAAAATCCCGGAATCGGTATATTACCTGTTTACCAATATTTTTCTGCCAAAATAAATGCCGTATCACTCCCCAATATAAATCACTATTTAAACAGGAAAAGGATAAAATCTGTCATCTACTCCCTTTTCTACATTTGCCATGTAAATGAAAAAACAATGCGCCACATAATGTAAAATATCAGCTTGTGGCCTCATCTCCGGGTGGTCGAATTCTTAACCACAATGAACACAAAGAAGGCACTAAGGACACAAGGGGAATAACTCCGCGCCTTCAGGCCGGAGGCTCTGTTGATTTCACGATCGGTTTTTCGTTTTCCGGGGGTAAATTCCACGCAAAGGCCGAAAAGAAGAACAGGATTAACAGGATTGTATAGATAAACAGGATAAGGAATCGGTATCGTTTTTTACTCTCTCAGAGAAAATGAACCATCCTAATACAACTATAAACCCGGCCTCTTTTCATTCCTAATTCCTCATTCCTAATTCCCAATTGTTAACCGTTTCCCCCGCCATTGTCTGAACCATGATTAAAGGATTTATGGATTACATGATTAAAATCGCTGTAAGGTTCGCAATCGGTTTTTTATTCTCTCAGGAAAAATGGTCCGCACCAATACAACTAAAAAACCTGCTATCTTTTAGATTCCCAATTCCTAATTCTCAATTCCTCATTCCTAATTCCTCATTCCTAATTCCTCATTCCTAATTCCTAATTCCTCATTTTAAATTCCCAATTGTTAACCGTTTCCCCCGCCATTATCTGAACCTTGATTAAAGGATTAGAGGCTTACCTGATTATATTTCGCTATCGGTAATAAAAATCAGAGTAAGAGTATGATGACCGGGCAGGTGACGGTTGCCGGGTTTTTAATTTTGTTTCCGGGAAAAACAATTCGTCATTTCTCAATGTTTCCGGCTCCGCCAGTTTATGCTAAACCTGATTTTATTTCACGGCATATATTCTCATACCGCTGCTGATAAAGTGATTCAGTCCCCTCACCAGCGCGAAAGGTATTCTTTTTAATCCTCCGGGGATAAATTTGCCGGGGTCTATAATACCTGCCTCAAAAAGCTTATTCATCAGAAGGTCCCCCTGGTTTGTAACTTTTATCCCGGAGAAGCCGGTTTTCTTAAGATACTCTTTCATGGTTTTGTTGGAAAATATATAGAGATGTCCTTCCGGCATAAAATAGAACCAGTCTTTGCCTCGTACCTTTCGCTCGGGACAATCGTAATTTCCGGTTGTCATAAATAACACTCCACCTTTTTTCAGCGCTTTATAAACCCGTTTCAGAGTTTTACCCGGTTCCCTGAGATGTTCTATCACCTCTCTCATTACGATCACATCATAACTTTCCGTGGGAAGATCGGCAATTTCCACCGATTCGTTTCTCACATCAATTCCTTTCGACCTCACAAAATCGGCGGCATATTCTGAAAGTTCCAGTCCCTCCACATCAAATCCCTTTACCTTTGCCTTCCAGAGAAAAAGCCCCATCCCGCATCCGGCGTCAAGCAGCTTTTGTTTTCCCCCTGTTTTAAGCATCTCCCCGATCGCGGATAGATCCCAGTCTGTGAGATCTTTCCTGCCCGATTTTTCATCAAATTCCTTTTTATATTCTACACTTTTATCAAATCCTCCCCCGTGAAAATATTCCTCATTATAGAGAGCGTGAACAGCCTCCTCAGTAAGCCGGGGATTAACAAATACCAGCGAGCAGTTATCACATTGAACTATATTGTACCCATCCTTTACATAACGGGTCTTGTTGCTTTCTGATCCGCAGAAATCACATTTGATTTTTTCAAGTTCCATTTTTTCCTGTGGGGAGCTATATTACCAATTTTTAACTTTACAAAGTTAAAAAGTTTTTTATAATATGGTTAACAGATAATTCTCTTTTGGAAACGGTTATTAATTATAATACGAAAAAATTGCTCAAACTTAATCCATTCCAATATTATTTCAGAGAGCGGCGGATTTTTCTCCCCGGCAAATATTCCTTTCAATTAATCAGATAAACTATGCCACGACAAAGCACACCCAAAACTTTTATACTCGACACTAACGTAATTTTACATGATCCCACCTGCATCCGCCAGTTTGATGAGCATAATATTGTAATCCCGCTGGCAGTGCTTGAGGAAATAGATCATTTTAAACGAGGCAGCCAGGTAATAAATCTAAACGCCCGTGAATTTGCCCGCACCCTCGATAATATTACCGGCAACCTGATATTTAACGGCGGCGTATCGCTCGGGGAGGGAAAAGGTAAGGTAAGGATTGTAATTTCCAAAGGACTTAAGAAGGAAATTCAGGAGGTCTTCAGGGAGGATACCGCCGATCACCGCATACTGAGTGTGGCGCATGATATGTATGTGAAGAGCAGGGCGAAGAAAAAGGTGATTCTGGTTACCAAGGATGTGAACCTCAGGATGAAAGCCAAGGCGCTCGGCATTCTGGCGGAAGATTATACCACCGACAGAATCGGCAGTATTGATCTTCTCTACAGCGGCAAGGAGATCGCGGAGGATTTTAATGATGATCTGGTACAGAAGTTTTACCAGCCTCCTTATGAAGTTGAGGCGGATGAAATTTTACCCCATCTGAAAGGTGATACCCAGCCCAATAAATATTTTATACTCCGAAATCCAAACCGTTCTGTTCTCACGGCAATAGATTCTGAAAAGCAAAAATTTTATAAAGTAGATAAACAGCCTGTATTTGGAATAACACCACGCAACGCTGAACAAACATTCGCGATCAACGCCCTCTGCAATCACAATATACCCCTCGTGACCATGACAGGAAAAGCGGGCACCGGCAAAACACTTCTTTCCCTGGCCAGCGCATTGCAGGTAAGAAAATATTACAGACAGATATTTGTCGCCCGCCCGATTGTTCCTTTAAGCAATAAAGATATCGGTTATCTTCCCGGCGATGTTGAAAGCAAGATAAGACCATACATGCAGCCTTTATGGGACAACCTGAAAATAATCCAGGACCAGTTCAGGGAAACAGATAAACACAACACCCTGATAAATAACATGGTAAAAGATGAAAAACTGGTTATCGAACCGCTCAGTTATATAAGGGGAAGAAGTCTGCAGAGAATATTTTTCATCGTTGATGAAGCGCAGAATCTCACTCCGCACGAAATAAAAACGATTATAACCCGCGCGGGTGAAGGAGCCAAAATTGTAATATCGGGCGATATCCACCAGATAGACCATCCATATCTCGACACCTCCTCCAATGGTCTTTCATACCTAATCGATCATTTTATGGGCCAGAAACTCTACGCCCACATCAATCTCGAAAAAGGAGAACGCTCAGAACTCGCCGAAATCGCCAGCAACCTATTGTAGGACAGATTTTTAATCTGTCCTTCTGCCGAGTCCCGCCCACAATCCATTGTAGGACAGATTTGCAATCTGTCCTCTCCCCGGAGCATCTGTCCTTTTGGCGCAAAGCGTTCAGTTTGGTAATGAATTTTTAGGAAGTCATTTTTTGTGAAAGGTTATTTATTAGTGGCGGGCAGAAAAGGCAATTGATAAATCCATCGCGATTCGTGTAACTGATATTTTAAAAACAGCCATTGACAGAATTGATGTTATAACGGCTGGCAATCACCTAAAAAAATACTATGGTTATGAATTTTACTATTCCGGCATCTTTCTTCTGTTTAATAAAATAACAAAAAACAGGTAAGCGTTTTTTCAGGCGCATTACTTTGTTATACCCGATTTTTCAAATCTACTTAAGTTCAACGTTCCCGCAGTAAGAACAGTTGGCGGGAATCACGTATTATGTTTCTGAATATGATATTCTGTTTTACATTCACGTTATCTGTTCTAAGTGACTACCCTGGCAGCTAATTGTTTTTACTGTGTGTCAGGGTTTGCATTTTTTAATCATAATAAAATCTACATGTATATATCAGTAATTCATTATCAATTACCTGATAAACCAGTCTGTGCTCAAGATCAATCCTTCGAGACCAATAACCGGCCAGATCATACTTTAAAGGTTCCGGTTTTCCTTTACCTTCAAACGGATCGTGTTTAATATCTTTTATTAATTCATTTATTTTCTTTAGAACTCTTTTGTCTGCTTTTTGCCAATAAAGATAGCCTTGCCAGGCATTTTCAGAGAATGTAATAACCATTTTATTCTTCTAATTTTGGTTTTACAGTTTTACCCGTTTTCATTTGTTGAATAGACTCATAAAGTCGATCAGCATTTTTCTTTGAGCTTAATAAATGAATTGTTTCCATTATTGAGTTATATTCATCTAATGAGATCAAAACAGTTCCCTTGCCACTTTTACGTTTGATGATCAACGTTTCATTGTTATCTTCAACACTATCCAAATATTTTTTTAATTTTGTTCTAAACTCAGAATAATTCGCCGCAATCATTGTTTCCCTTTATAAGTTCTTATATGAGTACCAATATAAGTACCTTTATGCAATTCCCCAAATTTATCAGCAGTTATTTTCTTTTGCGGTTAATATAGACCTTAACGTGTCACTTGTAAGTTGTCGTTGCGGATTTCGGAGCTCGTTCCTGTCCGGCAGGACAGAACGATGTTGCATGAATCCAGAGAACGAAACACCACGAACCCCGCAATGCAATTTACATTTTGTTAGCGGTTGCATTTTATTATTTTTTCTAATTCATCCATTTTTACCCATGGTCTTTTTCTATGAAGCATTTTATGGCAATTGGAACAAACAATTGCTATTTCATCGATTTTTGATGTGTAACCAACATTCATTTCAGATACAGGAATTGTATGATGTGCTTCTATGAAATTTGCCCCCAATTTTCCGTATTTTTTTTCAAAGTCAAAGCCGCAGATTTGACAAAATAGTTTGCCATTTTTTTCTTTAAAATTCTGTTTTGCTTTTTTTATTAGTTCAGAATTTCTTTCTCGCGCTTTATGTTTTCTTTCAACTATCTTGCCTTCGGGAAATTCATCATCAAGTCTGCTATTATCAATAAAATCAGGTTCTCCCAAATCGATTTGCCAATATTTTCTTTTTTTATTATCTGGGCTAATTCCTAAGTTCTTGCAATATTTTAAATATTCATTCTCAAAAAAGTTGTAGTGCTTAAATTGAAAAGTGACTTTTATTAAATTACAAAATGTAAAATCAATTTAATAGGAGTCGGTCGTGCAAAGGAAAAAAAGAGTTAGCAGCGAAGACAAAATGAAGATACTCAGGGAGCATCTTGAGAACAATGTTCCCATAAGTGATATTTCAGAAAAGTACGGGATAAGCGTAAATGTAATATATTCCTGGAAAAAAGCATTGTTCGAAAATGGAGCTGTAATATTTAACAAACAGAGTGATAAAGAACTCAAAAAGAATGAGGCGAAAATTAACATGCTTGAAGAAAAACTGCAAAACAAAGACAGCCTCATTAGTGAGATAATAGAGGATAATATCAGGTTAAAAAAAAAGTTGAGTGGGGAGAACTGAATAATCTTTGGGTTGATATGGCAATCAGAGATAATCTGATAGATCACCTCGACTACTTAAATAAAAGATCATCAATCCCGATTTATAAACTGGTGAAAATGACAGGAATAGCAAAACAAAAATATTATCGCTGGAAAAAGCAAACCGGACAAGATAACCGTCATAACAACAATCTTCCTAAAAGTAACTGGTTGTTGCCTTGGGAAAAAGAAGCAATAATAAACTATGCGAAAGAACATCATTCAGATAATGATTTTTTTCTCAGAGATGGATACAGAAGGCTAACCTTTCAGATGCTTGATAAAGATATTGTTGCTGTCAGTCCTTCTTCAGTCTATAGGATTCTGAAGGAGGCCAAATTACTAAATCGTTGGAAAACAAAAGGAAAAGGGAAGAAAGGCAATGGATTTCAACAACCGAATTATATCCACAGGGACTGGCATGTTGATATAAAATATGTCAATCTAAGGGGTTGTTTTCTCTATCTTATCTGTGTCCTTGACGGCTTCTCCCGGTATATTGTTCATCATGAACTCAGAATGAATATGACCGAATATGATGTCGAACTTACTATTCAAAGGGCAAAAGAAAAATACCCGAAAGCAAAACCCCGCATAATATCCGACAACGGCTCCCAGTTTATATCCAAGGATTTCAGGGAGTTTATCAGGTATGCCGGACTAACACACATAAAGACCTCTATTGCATATCCTCAGTCAAATGGAAAACTTGAAAGGTTCCATCGCTCCATCGGTATAGAATGTCTTAATACAAAGAGCTTTATTGATATTGAGGATGCCCAAAAGATTATTGCCGAATATGTCGATCATTACAACAATGTCCGGTTACATGCTTCCTTATTTTATCTGACCCCCGAAGATTTCTTAAATGATTCCTATCGAGATAAGCTAAAAGCAAGGGAAGAAAAACTTTCATTGGCAGCAGATCGGAGAGCCAGACAGTGGAAAAAGGAAGCCGCGTGATCCTTGAAATTTTGTTTAAGAATATACTCTCAACGGAATGAATGAAACGAAGACACAATTAAAAGTGTCGTAGTGGAATGAATGGAGTGGTAATGCCCATTGGCAAGCTTTCATTCACAAAATTTTTTTTTCGAAAAGTCACTTTTTTGTTGAACCTATACAAAGTCAAGTTGTTCCAATTTTGAACCTGTAACTTTATCAATAACAGGATTTGTTTCCCGACCATCCTTGTTTTTGTTGCTTAAATAAACTATCCTAGAATTATTAACATATCCTACAAATCTACTCGGCGCAAATCTCCATTCATTGTTCATTTTATAAGCAACGAAACAGTTTCCTCTTTTTATCAGACTATTTACGAAATCATTTTCAGCATCTGTCCCGTCATTTAAATAATGCTCAACAGTTGACAAATTTGACCTTAATTCCTCTTTATTTTTGATCGTTCTAATCATTTGCAGGATGTTTCATTGCATAGCACACAACAGACAGCTGTATGTGTAGTAGCGGAGCTATTACATATACAGCATGTTGGGTGTTCGTTCATTATCTTCCAAATAAGTATTTTATCGTGGTGTAAAACTCATTGTATCTTCCAGAATTAAACTCCTTATCGACTAAATATTGATCTACAAAATCTTTCAATTCTTCTTCTGAAAGTGTTTCATCAATAAATGGTTCTATTGCTTTCGACCTTAATTTATTTAGTTTCTCAATGCAAAGTTTTAATCTATTAATTGTCTCTACTGCACCTTTATCATTACTATCCGTTGGGTCAATAGAACCATCAAACGTATACTTAAATCTATTTTCACAGGTAGGATCGATAGGAGAAACGATCAAACTTTCATCAAACCAACTTCCTTTACTATTACCGCAATGTCTCGGTTCTCCTTTTTCAAGCTCTAATTGACATGAGCAAAACAAGTTCATATATTCAAGTTGTTTCTCCGGATATCGATTTCTATCCTTTGGATAAAAATGTTCAATATGAAAGTCGTTTTTATTTAATTCTCTCTCACAATAACAGCATATATAACCTTGTTCTGAACAAATTTTTGCTCTTAGAATATCTTTTATATCAGCTGATACTCTATTCCAATTAGGCTTACCTCGGTTGAACATCTTGTCACTCTTTTTCCAGTCAAGAAGCTCTTGCGGTTCTTTTTGTTTAACAATATATTTCATTTCCCAATAGCTTCTTTTCTTTTAATTAGCACCCTTGCTTTAACCAATTCAGGATCTTCTCCTATTGAATTATACAACACTTCAACTAAGTCTTTAGCTTTTGTCAATTCCATATTCTGAATAAGTTTAAAAACCTCATGTAATCGTTTTTTTAACTCCGTTGGTCTTGCATCAACTCCAAGTAAATCTTCAAGAATTCTATCCGTATTTTTTCCATATGATTCAACGGCTTTTGAATAGGATAATTCATTATTCTTATTGTTAAGCAGAAAGATATTCTCAGGTTTAATATGATTTAAGACTTGTGGCGAGTGAGTTGAAATAAAAAATTGACAATTTGGAAAAACATTCAATAATTGTGGAACGATGATTCGCTGCCAACTTGGATGAAGATGAAGGTCTATTTCATCAATTATTATTATCCCTTCTCCCTTTAAAGGGGATTTTGCATATGGATTTGCAATTGCAAGTCTTCTTGCAATATCTCCAACTAAAGTAATCAGGTTCTTTTCTCCATCTGAAAGTTGATTTAAATTGAAAGTCTCATTTCCTTTATTTATTAACATATGTGGGCGTGGTATTCTTTTAACTCTTAGCGATGAATACTCTGGTAAAAACTGTTCAATAGCTTGTTTAACTGTCTTTAATTCCTGTCCTTCACTTCTATATGCGCTATTCTTCTGTTGAATTTCATTTCGGATAATTCTTTTAATCACTGGAATTAATTCTTCAACTATACCTTTTTTATAAAGAAATGGGGGCTTTATTTCTGGTTTATATTTTCTTAGGACTTGCTCTAAACTCCTTTTGGATTTTTCACTTAGCCACCAGAGGCTTATAAGGTTTGCAAAAATGAAAGCTTCCCAGAAGAAAATAATGATATTATGATCAAGCTCTTCTTCCCTAAAAATATACTTGAAATCTTTAATGAGTCTAACAATCATTTCCTCATATCTGCCTCCTTCACCTATTAAATCATCTCGAAATTCACTACTCAATCTCCCCATCTTGTGAAACATAAATTCTAAATCACGAAATATTTTTTCGTATTTAAAATGAGATTCTGAACGCATTCCAACCATATCAATTAGCCTTGATAATTCATGGAATAGAAAGGATGGTTCTTCATAAATCATCTCATCCTTTTCGAATCTTTTTAACAAATACTCGTATTCCTTATTGTAAAATTCCTTATCACTCTCATTTAAAGATTCGGTCATTATTTTTAAGAGTATTCGAACTCTATTTCTAATCCAACTTTTCTTCTGTTTGATCCATTTTGAACGAGACATTGATTTTTCATTCAGAATATCATCTTGGATTCTAAACCATTCAAAAAAGGATTGATAATTTCTTTTGCCTCCTAAAGCGTTTTCATAGACATCAAGAATGTAAAGGCTTTCCTTTCCAAATATTTCTGGTGAAGCCTTTTCAACGACTCTATTAACTGGATAATAAACAATTACTGGTAATTCATTTTTATTTTCTAATTGATCTTTATAAACTGATGCTAATTCGGAAACCTCATTTAAAGAAGATTTTTCTGGAATATTGGTGCCTCTTGCAGATTTTATTAATCTCCAGTTATAATGAATTCCTTTACTTAACAGTACTAATTCAATAGATGAAAAAAGTGTGTTGTTTCTAATATCAGTTTCTGAAATATGGCTTCCTGAAGTATTTTGACGTTGAATTCTATTAACAAGCCATGATAGGGATATTGATAGAGTATCAAGAATTGTTGTTTTACCAGAACCATTTATACCAACAAAAACATTCAGATTTTCGTTGAAATCTATTGAAAGATTTTTTACGCTTCTGAAGTTCTCAATATTTATGTTTCTTACTTTTAACTTATTCATATTGTTTTAGTTTATTTCACTAAACTACAAAAATAGGTAATTATTTATGTCTTACACCATAATCTTTTTTGGCCTGCATGACACCCAAAGTGTGTGTATATGTTATTGATATTGTTCTTATCCCACCAAATTAGAGGTACAAAAACAATTGTTTATATTTTTCTTTTACAATTTACAAATCCTTTTCAAAAAAATCATCAATTGGGTTCCGTATTCTGACGATAGACAAAAACGTCAGAAGCTGAATCAAATTCATCAAGCGCGCAATATTAAATGTCCACCCTTTAACTTCAGGGTTGAGACATGCCATGTAAAACCATATTTAATCTATATCGTAAAAAACAATCTTTCGCTTATTCGAGCGCTTATTACCCCAAAAACAATCAGTCATGCGCAAAATAGTAAAATAATTGATAATTGACAAGAGGAAAAATAATGATGAATTGTGAATTATGAATTATGAATGGGAAAAAATCAGAGTAAGAGTAGGAGTATGAGTAAGCGTATGATGGCGAGGATAGTGGTTTTATTGGGGCGGTCCCTTTTTCCCTGGGTGAGTAAAAAACGATACCGAACCCGATAGCAATACCGATTTTAATCAGGCAATCTTTAAATCCTTTAATCATGGTTCAGACAATGGCGGGGGAAACGATTAATAATTACGAATTAGGAATGAGGAATTAGGAATGAAAAGAGGCCGGGTTTATGGTAGTATTTAGATGGTCCTTTTTTCGCTTTGCGAGTAAAAAACGATACCGATTCCTTATCCTGTTTATCTATACAATCCTGTTAATCCTGTTCTTCCTGGTGAGCCTTGTGCCTTCTTTGTGTTCTTTGTGGTTAACAAAAATAATCAGCGTATGATGGCGAGGCTGGGGGTTGTATTGGTTTTGTTCATTTTTCCTGGGGTGAGTAAAAAACGATTACGAACCCGATAGCGATACCGATTTTCATCAGGCAATCTTTAAATCCTTTAATCATGGTTCAGACAATGGCGGGGGAAACGATTAATAATTACGAATTAGGAATGAGGAATTAGGAATGAAAAGAGGCCGGGTTTATAGTTGTATTGAGATGGTTCATTTTCTCTGAGAGAGTAAAAAACGATACCGATTCCTTATCCTGTTTATCTATACAATCCTGTTAATCCTGTTCTTCTTTTCGGCCTTTAAGTGGAATTTACCCCGGGAAACGATTAATAATTACGAATTAGGAATGAGGAATTAGGAATGAAAAGAGGCCGGGTTTATGGTTATATCGGGGCGATCCTGTTTTCCCTGGGTGAGTAAAAAACGATACCGAACCCGATAGCGATTATTTATCCTGTTAATCTATACAATCCTGCAAATCCTGTTCTTCCTGGTGAGCCTTGTTCCTTCTTTGTGTTCTTTGTGGTTAATAAAAAAAATCAGTGTATGATGGCGAGGCTGGTGGTTATATTGGTTTTATTCATTTTTCCCTGGGGTGAGTAAAAAAAGATATCGAACCCGATAGCAATACCGATTTTAATCAGGCAATCCATAAATCCTTTAATCATGGTTCAGACAATGACGGGGGAAACGATTAATAATTACGAATTAGGAATGAAAAGAGGCCGGGTTTATGGTTATATCGGGGCGGTCCCTTTTTCCCTGGGTGAGTAAAAAACGATACCGATTCCTTATCCTGTTTATCTATACAATCCTGTAAATCCTGTTCTTCTTTGCGGCCTTTGCGCGAGAATCAATTAACAATTAGGAATGAGGAATTAGGAATGAAAAGAGGCCGGGTTTATGGTTATATTGGGGCGGTCCCTTTTTCCCTGGGTGAGTAAAAAACGATACCAAACCCGATAGCGATACCGACAGCGCTTTTAATCCTGTTCATCAACACAATCCTGTAAATCCTGTTCTCTTTTTGTAAATACTCAGGGTTTTCTTAATTTTTGGAGTAAAATTTTAAGGATTAATAATTGATAGAAATTAGCAGAATAATTGTTGTCGGCGACCGGGTGCTGATAAAGCCGGAAGATGATCTTGAGAAAACCAACAGCGGATTATATCTTCCCCCCGGTGTAAAGGAGAAGGAGAAAGTACAGGGTGGGTATATTATGAGAGTCGGCCCCGGTTATCCTGTCGGCACACCCTCGGATGATGATGAACCCTGGAAAGAAAACAGCAGCGCCCGGTATATCCCCCTTCAGGCGAAGGAGGGTGACTTCGCGTTATACATGCGCAAGGACGCGGTCGAGATTGAGATTGAAAAAGTGAGATATGTTATAGTGCCGCAGACAGCGATACTTATGCTTCACAGGGATGATCTGACAGAGTTTTAAGCAGTAAAACCATCGCCGGAAAAGGATGACGAGCTGCCTGTGAAATTTGTGAACGGGCAGACTATTTTTGAATTCCCCTGGAAAGTCCTCTTCTCTTCATGAAAACTTACCCGGCCAAAGGCGCGGCTTTTTTTGCCGCTTCATGGCCAAACATCCCTTTGAAGCAAGAGGGGAACATTCCTTTTGTTCAGGTATTCAGATACCTTATTGAATCCGGCTCAGCAATTTTATGATGATGATTTATTTTATAGTTTCCTTTTATGTTCCGGCATAGCCGGTTCAGGAATAAATATAAGGAGTTGATATAATGGAAAAGGAATTCCGCAGCTTTCTGAAAGAATATTACGGGAAAACGCCCCCCCTTTATAAGGAAGCGAGTCTCGCCTATTTTGACGCCACAATAAGCGGCAAAGCGGAAGATTATGAAAAAGCCTCAAAACTTCAGATTGATCTGAGCAATATATATTCCGACAGGGAGGATTTTGCCCTGCTGAAAAAAGTCGCGGAACATGGTGAGTTTTCTGATCCTATGCTAAACCGTGAGCTTACGACAATCTATAATGATTACGCATCCAACCAGTTTGATGAAGAGCTGCTGAAAGAAATCATAAATTTATCGACAAAAGTTGAAGAGAAGTTCGCCACATTCAGAGCTGAATATAACGGTAATAAAATCACCGATAATGAAATAGATGATATCCTCAAGGATTCGACCAATCATAAGGAACTTGAAGGAGTCTGGAAAGCGAGCAAAACCGTCGGCAGGCAGGTTGAAGAGGATGTCAGGAACCTGGTCGGGATGAGAAACCGCGCCGCGAAAGAAATGGGTTTTAATAACTATTACGAAATGAGTCTGAAACTGAGCGAGCAGGAACCGGAAGAAATTGATGATCTCTTCAGACGGCTTGATAAACTCACCCGCGAAGCCTTCGCGAAATTGAAAGGTGAAATAGATAATGTTCTTGCCGGTAAGTTCGGTATTGAAGTTAAAGAATTAAAACCGTGGCATTATGAAGATAAATTTTTCCAGCAGGGTCCGATGATTTATGAAACTGACCTCGACAAATTTTATAAAGATGAAGACCTGGTTAAAGTAACAAAGGACTATTTTAACGCCATCGGTATGGATATTTCCGATCTTCTGGATAAGAGCGATCTTTTTGAGAAAGAGGGAAAATACCAGCATGCTTACTGCACCGATATCGACCGGGAAGGCGACATAAGGGTGCTTTGCAATATCAAGCCCAATTACCGCTGGATGGGCACCATGCTGCATGAATATGGCCACGCCGTATATGATAAATATGTCGATAAAAAACTGCCCTGGCAGCTTAGATCACACGCCCATATATTTACCACGGAAGCTATCGCCATGCTCTTCGGACGCCTTGCCGCCAACCCCGAATGGATGATTGAGAATGTCGGTCTGGAAAGAAAAGAAGCTGACATGGTTACATCCGACTGTTATAACTCACTCCGACTTGAGCAGCTTGTATTTACCCGCTGGGTGCAGGTTATGTACAATTTCGAAAAAGAGATGTATAACAATCCCGAGCAGGATCTAAATCAATTATGGTGGGACCTGGTTGAAAAATACCAGATGATTAAAAAACCGGAAGGACGGAATGAACCTGACTGGGCCGCTAAAATTCATGTAGCCCTTTATCCCGCTTATTATCATAATTATATGCTTGGTGAGCTTCTCGCATCGCAGCTTTATTATTACATAAAAGATAACATACTCAGGGAAAAAAATAATCAACAGTTTATTTCATTTTCAGGAAACAAAAATATCGGACATTACCTGGTTAATGAATTTTTTAGTCATGGAGCGCGTTACCACTGGAGTGAGCTGATAGAAAAAGCCACAGGTGAAAAACTTGATCCCGGGTTTTACGCCCGTCAATTTGTAAATGATTAAAAACCTATGAACAGAAAGACTATTTATTTTATCACACTTCTTTTAATTATTGCCGGATTCTCCGGATGCTCTGACGCGCCTGATGTTGTTGATGACTTCAGCAAAGAGAGTTACTCCCTGCTCGATCAGGACAGCGTAGATGTCAAATTTCCTGAAATGATAAAGGGAAAACCGGCTATCGTCGGATACATATTCACCAACTGCCCCGATATCTGTCCCCTTACAACCAACAATATGAGGCTGATTAAGGAAGAGGCGGAAAAGGAGGGACTGGCAAATGTGGAATATGTTTCCATATCATTTGATCCGCGCAATGACAGTCCCGCCGTGTTAAAAAAATATGCTGAGTACAGGGATATTCTTTCCGATAACTGGCATTTCCTTTCCGGTGAAAAGAGCGCTATCGACGCCCTGATGAAAAGGATAGGCATTGTATATGTTCCTTCCGATTCCACCATTCTTCCATCGGGCGAGGTAATATATTATTATGTTCATACCGACAGGATATCTCTTTATGACAGCGATGGGAGAATCAGAAAACATTACCCGGGAAGCACAATCAATATCGATGAAATAATAGCCGACCTGAAAACAATTTATTAAGAGGATAAAAAATGAAATACCTGTTGATGTTGACCCTGCTTATTTTTGCGGGGGACGCCATAAAACTTGAAAAACAGTGGATAAGAAGCGCCCCGGCCGGAACCAATTCAGCATTTTTTGTGGATATAGTTAATAATTCCGATCAGCCCGATACGCTATATAAAGCGGAATCGGACCTGGCACAGGTTGTCGAGGTGCATGAAACTTACCACACGGAAAACGGCATGATGGGAATGAGGCATGTGGATTCAATAGAAATTCCGGCGAATGGAACCCTTCAGTTAAAACCGGGCAGTTACCATATTATGCTTATCCGTCTGAATGAAGACCTTAAACAGGGTGATACCGGAAAGGTTACACTCTTTTTCAAAAACGGGGGTAAAGTAGCGGTTGAAGCCTCCGTCAAGGATATGAAAAAGGGTCACATGATGATGAAAAAAGATAAAACGCCGGAAAAATGCTGCGGTGAATAATAATATTTTTAACCTGTAGAGACAAGGCATGCCTTGTCTCTACAACCGATTATTAATTATCTGAAGCAATTCTTACTTTTCGCGGGATTATCAATCCGCTGTTTTAATTATTTCACACCGAAACAGCAACTATTGCTGTCAGTCCCTTCCCTTCTTAGCGTGACTTATCAAAGGTCTTTTCCCTTTTTTCTTGAAACTGTGAATAATCTTTTCGGCATATTCAAAGGGAACTGTGATAAATGAAAAATTCTCCATCACCTGAACGTCATCAATAAGTCTCGATTTGATCGAAACCTTTCCGACGATAAGATCAACCAGTTTGCGGGCATTCATTTTATCTTTTTTGCCGAGTGTAATAAATAATCTCGCTTTACCCTGGTTATCCAATGGCTTGCTTTTTTTGCCGATCTCTTTAACCGAGCCATAAGAATCAGCGTTAAGGTCCTCCTCAAAACTGTAATTCAGAAGAGCCGCGACCAGTTCGGTGGGATTATTATCTTCCAGAAGACTTTTAGCCCAGTTATAATATTTTTTATCCAGTCCTTCTTCGAGGATGGAATTGAGATCATCACCTATTTTTGCTTTTTTGGCATTTATTATGTCAGCGACTTTGGGAATGCTCGATCTTTTAATATCAGCGCCCGCAATACGCTGAATAAACATCAGCCTTTTGTATTCGGCCGGTGTGATAAAGGTTATCGCGGTTCCTTCCCTGCCCGCCCTGCCGGTTCTTCCTATCCTGTGGATATAGGATTCCGGATCGTGAGGAAGAGAGTAATTTATAACATGGGTAAGGTCCATAACATCTATACCCCTCGCGGCGACATCGGTGGCTACAAGGATGTTTATATTCTGTTTTCTGAATTTATCAAGAGTTTTTTCTCTCTGGTTCTGCGTAATATCACCATGAATAGCGTCAGCGTCATATCCCCTGTCCTGGAGATGGGTGACTACCGAATCGACATCACTTTTTGTGCGGCAGAAAATAAGTCCGTAAAATTCATCCTCAATATCAATTATTCTGCAGAGGGCCTCAAACTTATCCGCCATCTTCACTTCGAAATAGATCTGCTCGGTCAGGTTGGTTGTAAGCTGTTTTGTTTTGACAGAAAGCAGTTTATAACCATCCATATATTTTGAGGCCAGCTCTTTGATTTTCGCCGGAATTGTCGCTGAGAAAAGCAACGTTTTTTTATCGGGATTGGTGTGTTTCATTATCTCTTCCATATCCTCGATAAAACCCATATTGAGCATTTCATCCGCCTCATCAAGAATAAGGTGGTCAATATTACGGAGGTTCAATGTTTTGCGGTTAAGATGATCTATCACCCGGCCGGGAGTACCCACCACAATATGAACCCCTTTCTTAAGCATCCTCAACTGAAGGTCTATTGACTGCCCGCCGTAAATCGGGATTATCCCCAGTTTTCTTTTACCCTTCAGGGAGTTTATCTCCTCAGCCACCTGTATCGCGAGCTCGCGGGTGGGAACCAGTATTATCGCCTGAACCTTCTTTTGGGAAGGATTAATCATTTCAATAAGGGGCAGACCAAATGCCGCCGTTTTTCCTGTTCCTGTCTGCGCCTGTGCTATAACATTGCTTTCATTACCCAGCATTACAGGGATGGTCATTTCCTGTATTTCAGTCGGTTCTTCAAATCCTTTACTTTTTATCGCGTGAAGAACATCTTCCGAAAGTCCTAACTCATCAAATCTTTTTACACTTTTCATTTCTTCGTGTCCCGGGGATTACCCATAATTATAAAAACCAAACCTATTAATTTAAACTATTATCAAACCAAATGACAGAAAATAAAATTAATTACCCCAATGTTTAAACCGGAAGGGGGAATAATTCCCCCATTAATTCCGGAATAAAATAACTTTTAATCAGTCCCCGTGCCAAATTAATCCTTTAACCGAAGGCTGGCTGTTAAATCCCTGGTCAAGTTTTGCCCAGCCTGTTAAGCCGAATGACGTTCTGACCAGGTACCACGCGCTTCCATATTGCGCGGATTCTGCCACAAGCACCTCAACCTCATAATTTGCCGGCAGACTCGCGACAACATTTCCGCCATCAATCTTATCATATAATTTCACCGGTTTTAGTGTGTTGCCGGTAAGTCCCACATAATAGAAGGGCTGTTTTACCTCGGTAATTTTATTTTTTTCAATTTTGTATTTTGACCTTTTACCGAACGCGCCGTTATGACGCGCATAACTATAAAGTGAAACGCTTCCCGGAACAACAAGAACAGCGCCGCCAATCGAACCAATATAAGTAAGTTCTTTATCATCTTTATGAATTCTGAAAGCGGGGTCTTCACTCGGTCCCCATGAAAAAATTATATAATATTTTTTACCGGAGATTTCGGTTTTTAACAAAACAAGCTCCTCTCCCGGCATCTCCTCTTCAAAGAGTTTATCATCTTTCGGAAAACTATCCCTTGATTTGTTCAGCAAAGTGGATTTTTCCTTATCGTACATAAGTGTAATCCCATTCTCACTGAATTTTTCAAGGTACTGAAATGAATTGCCGAAATCGGGAGGATCAAAGTTAATTTCACCCTGCGCTAATGTGACAGAACAAATCAGAATAACAAAAATCATGACAAGTTTCAGAAGCTCTTTCATTTTATTCCTCTTAATTATCAATAAATTTCCTGAATCAAACATAAAAATATTCCCGGAGAAACACACAATTTTCATCCGGGCGGCGCCAAATAATCCTGTTCATATTTTTCTGATTTAATCCGGGAAATCTGTGGGAAGATTCAGCCTCTTTGAATAAAGTAATAATGTTCAAATTTGATGAATGATTAATTTAGCTGTTAAGAAGCTCCAATTTGGAAAAACGCCAAATTTCAGTTAGGATAGCAACAAAAATGTAAAAGCCGGAAAAAGTTCAATACCTGCAAGAGATCCCGAAGAGGAACAGCCTGGAAAGGCCGTCCTACGTCTGAATGGATAAACACGATGTTGAACTTTTACCTGATTTAATAATCTCAGATATCCTGATCCCGGTTATAAAAAACAATAACTTACATGGATTTATTCGCAAAATTAAAACGCGGGATACAAGTCTTGAAGAAAGTCCCGTCAGGGACGACAGAGACAACTTTTCATCCTTTACAATGGAACATCTATTACATTGTTTGATCGAGAATGAGATATCATATTATTACTGAGAGCTTGGGATATAATAATTCGCGATAAATTTCCGCGATTTCATTTTGCGAAAGGTAAGGAGTTCTGAATCTTGTTGCCTGAAGGTTAAAAAATAGAGAAATAAGGCTCTTTTCACCTTTTCCTCGTTAACTGCCTTGCCGAAAATTTAGAGAATAGTTCAGCTTGCGGAATATTGCGTAACTGACGACACACTTGGTTGCTATCTTTTTTTCTTACCAGAGGTCAGCAATTTTAGATGTAAAAAAATCATGGTCTGAACACATTTTGATATCATTAAATTATTTTCTTCTTATCGGGTTATATTTCTGAAATGTTAGTATCACCTTTGTGCCTTCTTCTTTCAGGCTTTCAATTTTTATGTCAATTTTGTTTATTTCGCAATATTTTTTTGAAAGATGCAGACCTAAACCATTGCCGTCAAATGATCTTGAGTATCCCCTCTCTTCCTGCATGAACGGATCAAAGATAACCTTAAGATAGCCGGGACTAATTCCAATTCCTGTGTCGGAAACTATAAGGGAAAATTCATTATCATTTTTATCCTCAAAAAAAATATTCACAGCTCCCTCTTTTGTAAACTTAATCGCGTTGTCAATAATGTTATCCAGTATCTGTTCGACTGAAAATTTATCCACAAATGAAAACATTCTCTTTTCGGCAGGAGAAAATTGATAACTTAAATTTGATTTTAAAGCATCCTCCCTGTGCGTGAGGAATACTTCTTCTGTTATGCCCGGTATATCCGCCACTTCAGGTTCATACTCAAAAGCCCCGGTATATAATTCCGAGATATGTATCATTAACTCCACAGACCTGATTATACGTTTCACCGCGGAATCAGTATGGTTAAATCCATCGAACGTTTCCTCATCGATTTTTCCCATAACTTCTTCCCGCAGCATATTGTTAAAACTGGCGATAACATTCAGAGGGGTTCTTATTTCATGCGATATCTGAATCAGAAACTCAGATTTTAATTTATCTGAAAGTTCCGCTTTTTCTTTTGCCAAAATAAGTTCTTCGACCATTTTTTTCTTATCGGTAATGTCAAGTTTTATTGCCAGATAGTTGGTTATTTCTCCTGAATGATTTTTCATTGGCGAAATCACCGATTTTTCCCAGAATAATTCACCACTCTTTTTTTTGTTTAAGAACTCTCCGTTCCATGTTTTACCTGACGAAATAGTATCCCACAACATTTTGTATTCATCACGGCTGGTATGTCCTGACTTAAGTATGTTTGGTTTTTGTTTATAAACTTCCGGCAGGCTGTAACCGGTCAATTCTTCAAATGTTTTGTTAACAAACTCGATATTCCCGTCAAGATCAGTTATTACAATAGAAACAGGGCTTTGCTCTACCGCCTGCGATAATTTTCTGATTACCTCTTCGGCTCTTTTACGCTCTGTAATATCCCTGATGATACCCTGGGTAGCGATCCCTTCCTTGTATCTGAAATAAGTTACCGAAGCTTCGGCTTCAAATTTCCTTCCATCTTTTGAGATACCGGTGAACTCATAGGTTGTGGGTGCGTTTCCCCCTTTTGCCGAATTTTCATAACGTTCTTCAATGAATGCGCGGCTTTCAGGAGCGATTAAATTTAAAAAACTCAAATCCCCGGTGTTCATTTCCTCTCGTGTCCAGCCTGTTACCTCCTCAAATTTTTTATTCACCAGTTCGAAATTCCTGTCATAGAGCAAATAAATAGCGTCATTCGAATTCTCAATCAAAAGCCGGTATTTTTCTTCACTTTCTCTAAGTTTCCGCGCGGATTCGTTATTTTCCCTTTCGAGCTTTTTGCTTTTAATGCCTCCTTTAACTGCCTGGGTTAAGCGCCTTATATGTTCTTTAATTACGTAATTATCCGCTCCCGCTTTTAAACATTCAACCGCTGTATCCTCATTTACCGACCCGGTAACAAGAATAAAGACTATAAAAGGATCAAATTTTCTGGCAATTTCCATTGCCTGCAAACCATTAAATTCGGGCATTGTGTAATCAGACAAAATCAGATCTGGTTTGAAGTTGTTCAAGGCTTTTATATAATCATGCCGATTATAAACAGTTTCTATTTGCGCGTCGAGTCCAATCTTCAACACTTCCCGTCTGGTAAGTTCAGCATCGGGTTTAAAATCATCTATAATTAAAATTCTGTGTTTATTACCCATTTTTTTACTTTCTGATATATTTGAGAATGTTATGTCACATTTTGATTTATCAGCAGCCAGTATAGTCCAATCTCTTTTACCGCTTCAAAAAATTTATCAAGCCGGACAGGTTTAACAATATAACTGTTTACACCCAGCTTATAACTTTCCACAATATCCCTGTCCTCTTTCGAAGAAGTTAAAACAACAACCGGTAAAAGTTTTGTGGTTTCGTTGCTTTTTAATTGTCTTAAAATTTCAATTCCGTCAACCTTGGGAAGTTTAAGATCAAGGATAATTACTTTCGGATTTTGAAACATATTCCGATCTGAGTATATGCCTTTACAGAATAAGAAATCAAGAGCTTCCGCTCCGTCTGAGATAGTATGAATTTTATTAACAATATTAACTTTTTTTAATGCCCTCAGGGTCAGTTCGATGTCCTGGGGATTATCCTCCACAAGTAGAATATCAATAATAATGGATTCGTCAATATTCATAATATTGCTTCCTTATTCTAATGTAAAATAAAATGTCGCACCCTTATTTAATTTTCCTTCCGCCCGGATGCTTCCTCCATGTTTTGTAATGATACGCTGAACAATCGCGAGCCCAACACCTGTGCCTTCAAATTCTTCTTTGCTGTGCAGGCGCTGGAAAACTCCGAAAATTTTATCAATATATATATTTTCAAAACCCACCCCGTTATCCCTGACATAATAAATCACATTATTATTCTCTTCGATTGAACCGATTTCCACAACCGGCTTTTCATTTTTTGAGGAAAACTTAACGGCATTACCTATTAAATTTCGCCAAACCTGCTTTACTAATGAAGTATCGCCGGATGCTCCGGGCAAATCGGAGACAATAAATTTCACCTTCGATTTTTTATCAGCTTCTTTATATTCATCAATTACGAACTGAGCTAATTCTTTCATATTTATGCCGGTTCTCATTATTTCTTTCCTGCCCACTCTCGAAAATGAAAGGAGGTCATCTATCAAATGAGCCATATCGCGGGCATTGCTGATAACTATATTCAGGAGCCTGTTGCCTTCTTTGTCGAGAATTTTCGAATATTCCTCTTTCAGTATTCCGGCAAAACCATCAATCGCCCTAAGCGGAGCTCTTAAATCGTGAGAGACGGAATATGAAAAGGATTCAAGCTCCTTATTGGCTATTTCAAGCTGCTCAGTCCTTTTATTAACTCTCATTTCCAGTTCTTCGTATAATTTAATATTTTCGATGGCGATTGCCGCCGCGTCGGCCAGTGAAGATATCAATTGCATTTCAATTTTTGATGGTTCATAATTAAAGCTCCAGTAAACTCCGATTGCCGCGACCGGATCATCTGTTTTTACCGGAACCATAGCAAGGCTTTTCACGAATGTAGGTTTATAAGCGGCAACCGGCACTCTTGAATCTTTATAAATGTCATATATCACAGCCTCTTTTTTATTTAGCATAACCCATCCGCTGATGCAGGCAGTCAGGGGAAATTTATTACCTTTCCAAAGGGGACTAATGGAGTCTTCATCAACATAATAACATTTATCATTATCCTTTAAAACAAATGTCGCCCCATCTGCTCCTGAAATTTTCCTCGCCGCCGAAGAGACTAATGATTGCAAATCTTCAATTTTGTAGGTAGAAGATAACTGCTGCAGATAATTAATCAGTTCATTAAGACGCTCATTTAGCAGTAATATTTCTGTTTCTTTGTTTTTAAGTTCGGTTATATCATAATTGATTCCTATCATACGAACAGGTTCATCTTTTTCATTCCTTATTACCTGCGCGAATGATTTTAAGTGCTTTATCTGCTTATCTGGTGTCACCACTCTGAATTCGATATTATATTCCCGTCCTTTATTTAGAGCCTGTTTCACCACCAGTTCAACTTTTCCCCGATCTTCGGGATGAAGACCCTTGATCCAGCTTTCAAAAGTATTTTCAAAATCCTCCTTCTTAATACCATATAATTCAAATGTTTTATCATCCCAGACAATAATGTTGTTTACCACATCCCAATCCCAAACTCCCATTTTTGCCGCTTTTGTCGCTATCTCCAGTCTTTCCGCTATTTTTTTTAACTGCAATTCCGATTTCTTTTTGTCAGTGATATCGACAGAAAGAATTAACACCCCTTCAGGCACAGGCTGAATGCTGAGTTTAAACCAGCCAATTGCGCCGTTTGGAAAGGTAAATTCATTATCAAAATGATGCGATACTCTTTTTTCAAGACTTTCCTTAATCATAATGAATACGTATGTATCCTCAATCCCGGGCCACATATCCATATATTTATTTTCAAGTAATTCTTCTTTTGGCCTTCGGTTATGAATTTCAGCCGAATGATTCAGATACAGATAGCGCCAGTTATTATCCAGAATCTGGACACCTTCCATCATATTATCAAAAGCGCTTCTTAGTCTGTATTCACTAACGCGAAGATTTTCTTCAATAATTTTACGATCTGTAATATCAGTTGACATCCCGCAAATCCCCCTTATTTTTCCCAGCTCATCATAAAGAGGAAATTTTATGGAAATAAAATATTGTGTCCTGTTGTGATCATTGAGAGTTTCTTCTTTTTCAATCAGCCTGGCCTTAGTCAACACTTCCCGGTCATTGTTAAAAAATTGATTTCCGTCAGCGCCGGGAAATAACTCCAGATCAGTTTTCCCGATCGCCTCATTTTTTGTGATATGCGTGACTTGTTCCCATTGCGCGTTTACAAGTTCGTAACACCCCTCTTTATCTTTAGCGTAAATCAGCGCGCCGCTGTTCTCAATAAGATCGGCAAGAAACCTGCGGTTTTTTAACAGTTCAATTTCCGTTTTTTTCTTTTCTGTTATATCAGTTGTTGAAAGAATAGCTTTGATCGCTCCTTTATTATCTTTCATAATATTAAAATTCAGGAATATAAACCTCGGTTTGCCCGAAAATGTCTGCACTTCAGCATCCGAAGAAAATTCTGTCTCCCCCTCCGCGAGGGCTATTAAAATCTCTTTAAATGCAATAAAAGAGTTTGGAGTGAGAATTTTCGACTGGTTTTTGATCAGAACTTCTTTATCCTCAACTTCATGCAGCCTCAAAGCGGCATAGTTAACATTAAGGATTTTTGTTTTCTGAAAACATTCTGATAAAAGTTCAGGATTTTTATCCAGGAAATCTCTGAAATTCGCAATATCTTTTCTTTTCAGTTCAGTAAGATATTCGTATAAATCTGTGATATCCTCCTCCCAAAGCGGTACGGGAGAGTTGTTGAAGAGAGTCTGGTAAAGTTTCTCTTGTTCTTCCAACCGCGCTTCGGTGTTTTTCCTGTCGGTTATATCAGCGATAAATCCGTCGAGGACAGAAACTCCATTATTATTCCTGTCAACTTCCCGGCCCTGTTCCCAGACCCATTTAATATCCCCTTTCTTATCAAATATTCTATATTCCACAATAAATGAGCTATTTCTTTCAACAGCCTTTTGTATTTCCGCCCACACTATTTCTTTATCATCGGGATGAATTAAATCGACAAAAGAAAACTCCTCATTCTTCAGTAATTCGTTTTTATTATACCCCGTTAATTTTTTACAGCCCTGGCTGACAAAACTCATTGGCCATTCAGGCAGGTTCAGGCACTGATAAGCCATTCCGGGCAGATTGCTCATCAGACTCGATAACTGAGCTCGGCTCTCACGCAACGACATTTCCGCGGCTTTCATACTTGTAATATCCTCGCTGAATATTACGATACCGCCAACTTCATTTTCCGTGTTGTACCAGGGCCTTATTTCCCAATTCAGCCATTGTTCCGAACCGTCGCCCCTGACAAACTTTTCTCCCTTTTTGCTGCTGAAAATTTCTCCTTTCATCCCTCTTGAATGAATTTTTTTCAAATCTTCATTAATCTCGGGAAAAATTTCATAATGCGATTTACCTAATATACTCTCCGATGCAATGTTGTAATCTGTCAGCCACCTTTTACTGACCGCCAGGTATTTCATCTCACGATCGAACATAGCGAGAGCCGCGGGCGCGTGCTCAATAAGCAGGCGGAATATTTTGTCGCTTTCCTGCTTTTCTTCCTCCGCGATAAATTTTGAGAGGGCAACCGCGAGGTAATCGGCTATTGTTTCCCAGATAGAAATCCATCTTTCTGAAAACCGGTTCTCTCTTTTGTCATTAAGTTGCAATAACCCTAATTTATGATCACCTGAATGAAGAGGAATCAGCGCAATAGACTCATACCCTTCCCTTCTGCAGCTGCCGCACAAAGGGGGCAGACTTTCATTATCGTCATCGCCCGAAAACATATCGGTTATGCGATTACCCCAAAAACTTCCTTTTTCAGTAAAATGCTGATCTTCAGCGTTAAACCGCCCTTTTATCACCCTGCCGCACAAACATTCCTGAGTCGGGTTTCGATTTGTTCCGAAAGCGCAGGCTGAATGATCCAAACGTATATGTTCCTCTGAAAATCCCCGTGTTTCGTAATAAGGATATTTCTTATCCTTACGCAATCGAATGCCGACAGCCTCGCAGCCGGAATATTTTTGGATAAAAGTAACAACCGAATGTATCAGTCCCTTTGTATTGTCGCAACTATTTATAATGCTCAAAAATTCAATAATTACTTCCTGTTCCTCTTCCATTTCCTTTCGCGCGGTTATATCCGTTGATAAAATGAATACGCCTTCAGGAGAAGGCTGAATACTTAATTCGAACCATCCCGCAGAACCATCCGGGTAAATAAATTTATTTTCAATTTTTTGGGGAACTCTTTTTTCCATACAGATTTTTAAGTAACCGAACATTTCTGTTTTTTCTATTTCGGGATATACATCCATCATTGTTCGATTCAGGAGATTTTGTTTACTTTGCCTCCCCTGCCCGCAAACCGATTCATTGACATATTTATATTTCCAGTCGTATCCGATTACCTGAAATCCTTCTGACATGTTATCCAGAATATCCTGATACCGCGCCTTACTTTCCGATTGATTTTCCATAATGGTATATCCCGCTATTAATGAATAATGCTTGCTGACATGTTATATCAGGTTAAATATGATCGCAGCAGGTTTCGAAATCGGTTTTGAGAATAAATTATAATAACATGCAGGTGTGTTTAAATGCCAATTGAAAGTTTTTGCTATTCTAAATTTGGTGTTTGCTTCTGATTGTATCTGTTGTCGGTTAAGGAATTTTTTTTCATTATAGAGATGAAAATTTTTTCCAAAAATATTAAAGGAGCCCCTTATAAAAAATTCTGAATCTGGATTTCTATATATTTTGATGTCGCTTTGTAACTGCATTTCCCACTCCCCGGATTTCTGCGGCAATGGTCCGAAATAAAGAGAAATAACTCATTGTCTCAACTAACAAATAATATTTTATCTTGTAAAGCCTGTAAACAACCGAAAACCTAAATGAAGGATCTTTTATTATCAACACAACAATATAAGTTTATGTTCAATAAATAAGCATGATAATAATCGGTAAATCCTATTTTTTAATACTCAGTTATTTTTTGTGAAGAGATTTATCAGATGTTTTTATTTATTGTTCCCCGATCTTCTGTAATTTATCATAAACTTAAAATAATTCCTTAAAAAGTCAATGCCGGGATACAACCTTTTAGCTAATATTTTAATCTGATTTATTGTAAATATACCCCTATTGCCCGCATTGGTAATAGTAAAATTTAGGTTCTATGTGAAATATAGCGGGTGATTTTTTTTCGGCAATGACAAATCTTCAAGGTTGGAATATTTGTTTATCATTCGTAGAGACAAGGCATGCCTTGTCTCTACAGGGGGTAAATATTTTTATTTCGTGGAACATTTTGATGACATTGTGGAAAGAATGAGGAGTTGTTCTTGTTCAGGAATTTCCGCGGGACCAATAAAAATGATACCGACACCGAACCAGATACCGATTTTTAATTATGGCAATCCTGAAATCAAGGTTCAAACTATGACTGGATTAGATTAAATAGTATGCGGCATATTATAATACCCTGTCATAATACGAAATCTGTTCAGCGAAATCACCGTAAAACTGGAAAGATAAATTACCCCGTGTAGTAAATATGGTGTACCTACGGCACACACGATTTTTCCCTGTGGTTTCTTTTACCAATATTTTGCCCCTGACGGGGCAATTTAAAGTAACCGGAATATTTGTCCTGTCAGGGACAGCATATTGGTAGAAAAAATAATACCGGAGCAACAAAGTGTGCCGTCAGGTACACCATATTACCACCCCGGGGAATTATTTCAAGTCTGGTATAAACATCTTTAAGGCAGAAATATTTTTTTACCTTTCGTAGAGACATGGCATGCCTTGTATCTACAGGGGGTTTAGAATTTTGTATCATGGAATATTTTGAAAACATTGTGGAAAGAATGAGGTGATATTGTTAATTAAATTAGACAAAATCCTTGTAGAGGATTCACAAACCACCCCGGATAATCAAATGCTTTAAGACATTCCTGGTAAGCCAGATAGATAAAGTTCTAAAATTTGCAAAACATCATTTATGGCAAAAAGACCTTGTCAAGTAATAAATGGATAACAATTTCATTGGATATTTTCCAAAATTTCCGCGATTTCATTTTGTGAGGAGTTCTGAGTCTTTGTTTTTACTCTTCACTCTCCACCAGCCACTCTTCACTTCTGTCTTTGCCAGTTTATTTTTTACATAAGAGCTGAAGAATATTTACCTTTACATGAATGTCATTACAACTTTATTGACGGAAAAAATATGAAAGTGATCCTGCTTTACATGTTGCTTTTGACGGGAAATATTTTAGCCCGGGAACCTGATATTACTCCCGGCTGGGCAAAGGTTCCTGAAGCTAAAAAACTTGCGATGCTCAATGACCCTGATATATTCCCCGATTTTAAGCTATATTATTCCGGAAAATTAACAGTTTCAGATGATGAAAGAACATTCCTGCTGCTCGACTCTCTCCTTTATTCTGTAAGCGCTCCTCTTGAGTTGCGGTTCGAACTTTTTATGAGAATAATTGATGAATCTGACGGCGCTCTCTCAGAAATAGCAGGATTTTATTGCCGACATTTCTTAATGAAAAACAGTATATATGTCATTGAACAATTGAAGCAAATCGATGATATTGATAGTTTACTCACTGAATCATTTATAATGCTTACCGCCGATGATATTTTATACGAACCAAAACCAAAAAAATCATTTGATAATGTAAAATCCGGGATTGTGGAAAAAATTCTGAATGATAACCGGGCGCTCGTTCCTTTTGTGGAAAAGATGATGGAGAAAATGCGATTTTTCATTTTGGAGGAAAACTAACACAATAAACTCAGACTAAAAAACCTTTAGTTCAAAACAATATTCAGAAATGTGCGTCTAATCAGGCGGTATGATTAAACCGGAGAAAGAAGTCCCGGAAAGTATGAATGAATATGTATGGAGTTAGTCTATGAAAGTTAAACGATTTTTATTCCTGTTGTTTATTATCTTAATTTACGTTTCTGTAAACGCGCAGGCGCAGGGCAAATATGATAAACTAAAGGCCGGGTTACAGGCAAATTTTGAGAAAATTCAGTCGGAGTTTGGATTCCCGGGGGCGACGGCGGCAGTTTTATTACCTGATAATACAATTATTAAAATAGCGACAGGTTATGCTTTTCCCGAAAAAGAGATAAAGATGAAACCTGAAGACAGAATGTTCTCGGGAAGCACGGGCAAAACATATGTTTCGGCGGTAATGCTGAGTCTGGTTTCTGAAAACAGGCTCTCGCTGGATGATAAAGTAGAAAAATACCTTGGTGATTATGAATGGTACAGCCGAATTCCAAACGGGAATGAGCTGACAGTGGCTATGCTTGCTCATCACAACGGTGGTTTGCCGCGTTATATTTACCTTGGCGGCTTTGGTCAGGATTTATTAAACGACCGGAACCGGGTCTGGAAACCGGAAGAGCTGGTTGCTTATATTCTTGACGCGAAACCTGCCCATCCCGCGGGAGAAGGCTGGAGTTATTCCGACACCGATTATATCATTATCGCGATGATCATCGAAAAGATAACCGGTAACAAAATGTATGATGAGGTGGCAAGAAGATTTCTTATGCCGCTCGGCCTTAAAAATACCGAACCATCTGTCAGCAGAACACCCGCCGGTTTGGTTCAGGGACATTCCGGGCCTAATGACATTCTCCCCGCTCCCGAAAAGGTGATTAAGGATGGTAAATATTTCATCAATCCCCAGTTTGAATGGGCAGGCGGCGGATTTATCTCCAATTCTCCCGATCTGGCAAAATGGGCTAAAGCTCTTTATTCCGGAGAAGTTCTACCTGGGGAGGTTATGCGGCTTCTTTATTCCCCGGTGAATATGGAAACAGGTCAACCTGACGAATTCGGCTATGGCTGCGGAGTTATAATCAGCGATACAGAACTTGGAATAAAGTATGGCCACACAGGACTTATGCCCGGTTATATTACCGAAATCGGCTACTATAAAGAGCACGATTTTTCAATTGCTATTCAGATAAACCAGGATAATTTTCAGGGTCAGCATAAAGAACTTGGGAAATATTCACTCATTTTAGCTAAAACAACCGCATCATTTTTGAAGAAATAAATTTACAAGGGGATCATCCGGGGATGGTCCCCTTTTCAGGTGATAATATGATAAAAGAATTGCTTCGTGAAATCACAATTCGATGGATAGTGGAAGGATGGCAAAAAGGGAACGCTGATATGGTATTTCAATTGCATTCACCTAATTTCATTGACCACAGCCCCGATAACCGGGATAAAGATAATACCGGGTTCAGAAAGGGGATTTTGGATTTATATCATTCATTCCCCGACTTTTACGCGACAACAGATGATCTTGTCGTCGACGAAGCGGCGGGAAAAGTGGCTGTAAGGTGGTCGGCGAGGGGCACATTCAGCGCGGAATTTGCCGGTCTGCCTCCAACCGGGAAAGAAATATATTTCACCGGCATTGAAATTCTCACTATCGGGGATGGCAAAATCACTGAACGCCGGGGAGAATGGAATGGTATGGAAATAATGGAGCAGCTTTCGGAAAAATAATGGTATGCCCCTGCTTTTCCCTTGAAGGCACTTCAAATGTTGGATATTTTTGAGTTCAATGTTTTTAAATATTTATTTCATTCAGCATATTCAAGGGGGAAAGAGATGCCGGGGATAAAAGCTTTTTCAGCCAAAGTAACTGTTTTAATTTTCTCCTGTTCGGATGGCGTTTTGTCACCCAACCGGCGATTGAATTTGTCAACTTTAATACAGTGATGGATACAGCGACCATCTGTTTCAGACTCCGTTACGAATTTGGTAAAACCATCTATCTGAGGAGCGGAAATGAATGGAAGATGATTTCATCAAAACTCACAGGAATTGAATAAAAAATTGATCCTGTAAACAAAAAAAGAGAAATTAATCGTGGGAGAAAAACATGTCTAAGAAAATCTTGTTATTTTGTATTTTTATTACCCTTACATCAACAACAATATTACCACAGGGCAGGATGTACAGAGCAGTCTGGTTTTCGGCTCATTCAGGATTTATGCTGAGCTCTAAAAACAACATTGAGGATACGTATGATTCAAAGGCCGGTTTTGTGTATGGGATAGGCGCCGGCCTGCCGGTTTCGGGAAGGACATATATCTATGGTAAAGCGACCTGGTTTTCTTTAAGCGGAACTCCGGTTGTTGAAAACTGGGGCTACCGGGATGATGAATGGACCCTTCTGGAATCACACAGGGAAGGGAAAGCCGAATATTCCCAATGGCTGATAAATGCGGGAATGCTGGTAAATTTATACCGGACTGAAAATTGGGCAGTGGGTATAAATGGAGGACTTTCATGGTCATCAATTGAGGAAAAGAAAAGTTCAGTGGATGGCAATATAACTTCGGGCTTTGAAGGATCGGGAGTAATCGGAACATTTGCGGGACTGACGGTTGAAAGGAATATATTTGATAACAGGTTCACTGTTTTTGCCGAGCCCCAATATAATTTTACTTTTGAGACTATTTCCGGTTTTGTTGGAAATTATGGAGGTCTTAATATGAATATCGGAATCCGGTTTTATATTGGGGAAAGAATTTTCAAATAATATCGGTTATTAAAAAACTCACTATTTTATACCTGTTAAAACGGAGAAATTGAAATTGACGCCAATTACAAAAATAATTGAGGAACAGTTATCAACCAACCGGGGGAAAAACCTGTTATATTTTCACCCGGAAAAACTTTTTGAAGTTAATTCCGGTTTTGTTTCTCAGTTAAAAGATATAGCAGATTCAGGTGTTCCTGAAGAATATGAACACAACTTTGAATACTTTGTATCCCAGGCGGTCGATAAACTGGTCAGAGAAGTTTTTTTTATAAACCAGTATATACAAATTACTCCCGATAAACTTGCCGAAGCTGAAAATATTTACCGTAACACATGGGAACAGATAAAACAAAGAGGGGATATCGAAAAAGTTCTTATGGATACTCACTTTCCTTCACTTGGCAGGTGGATATCCTCTCTTTATCCTGATGAGCTGGCAATACCAATGCGTCAGCACAAATTTCTCAATAATGTTGTATGTGAAGAATATTCAGCGGAATTTCAGTTAAAACTTTTGGATGTTTACCCGCACAGGCTTAAGGCTCCGGTTCTCGATATCGGCTGCGGCAGCAAAGGCTCAATGGTAAAATTTTTGCGTGAAAAAGATATCCCGGCGTGGGGTATTGACCGGATGGTCAAAGAACAGAGCAGCTATTTAACAAATTCCGACTGGTTCTCTTTTGATTATGGGATTAAAAAATGGGGCGCGGTAATTTCAAACGCCGCCCTGTCAAACCATATTATTTACGCGTCTGAATATGACAAATCACTTTTTACAGAATATATAACGTTATTCAAAAGAATTATCGGGAGTATGAAACCGGGCGGGGAAATTATTCTGGCGCCCTGGCCAGACGTTATTGAAGAATTAGTCAATAATGACATTGGAACCTGGAGTAAAAAATCTGTGGATTTTGGATTTCACACAGGGAAAATTATTATTTCAAAATAACAGCGGATTGGCGTTATGAAATATACTGCCATAATTCAGCGCGATGGTGAATATTGGATTGGATGGATAGAAGAGGTTCCGGGAGTTAATTGCCAGGAAAAAAGCTATGAAGAAATTTTTACATCCATTGAAATTATACTGATGGAAGCATTAAGTTTTGAAATAAAATCAAAATCGGTTGAAGAAAAGAAACCGGAGATAACTTTTATTACCAGGGGAAATAATTGAAAGAAAAAAATCATGTCTGCCCGGTGGAAATAGCGGGCGGCCTCGACAGCAAAATCCGCAGGCTGATTCAGAATCCATATAAAATTTTAGCGCCTTATCTCAAACCGGGAATGAAAATGCTTGAGCCGGGACCCGGACCCGGATATTTCACTATTCCGGCAGCTCAAATCGTCGGCCCGGAGGGGCTGGTAATAGCAGCCGACCTTCAGGAGGGAATGCTCGATATTATCAGGAAAAAGATAACCGGAACCACTCTCGAACCGGTCATCCGTCTGCATAAATGTGAATCTGACAAAATTGGTGTTGAAACGGAGGTTGATTTTGTTTTTCTCTTTTATGTGGTGCATGAACTTCCGGACGCCGGAAAATTATTTAATGAGTTATCTGTTGTAGTCAAACCGGGCGGCAAAGTGTTTATCGCCGAACCTCCCTTCCATGTTTCCAAAACAGATTTCCGGAATAATCTGGATATTTCAGCGAAGGCCGGATTTTCACTGCTCGGAAAACCCCGTTTATTCCCCAATATTACCGCTTTGTTAGAAAAAAATTAAATGTCCGCGATATTTGCCTGTTTATGAATGTATGAAATAATCGTATATTGATTTATGACAAATTCAGATAAATACAGAGTTACAAGATTTAAAACGGAGGGCGGCAGAAAAACTGAATATCTTTCTGAGGAAGAAATACAGAAATTAAGAGCTTCCAAATTGCAAAAAATCAGGAAAGATAATCCTGGAGTGACTCAGAAGGCCCTTGCCGAAGCCATTGGGATTAACCTGAGAACTTTGCAGGACTGGTAAATTGGAAGATCCGGGATGCCAAAGCCGGTTGAAATTCTGCTAAATTTGATGAATGAATTGCCGGAAGTCAAAAGAAGAATAATGGCTCAATGATTACGTCAGCTCATTCAGTGTAAGATATTTTTCAATAATTTTCATTACATTTTTTTGGTTGATTTATGAAATCAATTATAATCACAGGAGGGGCGAGAGGACTTGGCAGCGCTGTCACCGCGAAGGTAATTAAGGAAGGATACCAGGCTATTGCCATTGATCTTAACAATGCCGCTCTGGAAGAACTTAAAGTAAACCATCCGGAAAATCTTGTATGTTATGAACTGGATGTTTCCGATTATGATGGGGCAGCCGCTCTTTTTGAGGATATTACCCGTTTTGATCTTCTCGGTCTGGTGAATAACGCGGGGATATATCCCGGTAAATCAATATTGGAGTATTCCCCGGAGGAAATTGCAAAAGTTCTGGATGTGAATCTGAAAGGGGCGATCTATATGACCCGGTTTTTCGCGCGGTATATGATAGAAAAAAGGAAGGAGGGAGCCATTGTTAATATCAGCTCCAGCTCGGTATATGGAGGATCGGACGCGGTCTATAGCGCGAGCAAAGCAGCCCTTATTGGTTTGACCAAGGCAAACGCGAAAAACTTCTCTCCATATATCAGGGTAAATGCCATCAATCCCGGAATTGTTATGACCGATATTTTTGAAGGCATCCCGGAGCACATTCTGCAATGGTACAGGGAGAATGAACTGGTCAAAAAGCCTATAACACCCGAGTCAGTCGCGGAAAGTGTTTTTTTCCTGCTGAGTGAAAAATCACAAAATTATACCGGGGCGGTTTTTGAACTTAATAATGGATTTCATCTTTGACATTATAACCCTCGGTTTTGGAAGGATCAGCCACAATGTTATATTTTTGTAACTCGTATCCTGCTTAAAAAGAAAGTATCGAAAAAAGGAAAATTTTATGTATTTAGCGAAGATAACCTGGGAAGACGTCAGGGAATATTTAAAAACCGGCGATACTCTGCTTATCCCTGTCGGCACATGTGAGCAGCATGGGTATCATAGTCCGCTGGGCACAGATTCATTAGTCGCCGGAAAAATGTGTGAGATTATCGCGCGAAAATATAATCTGCTAATCGCTCCTCCGGTAAACTATGGTGTCCATTTTGATGTGGACAATGATTACCCGGGAGTAGCTGTCGTAACCCCTGAAACAATGAGAATGATATTTAGGGACCTCGGGGAAAACTGGGCAGGTCACGGTTTTAATAAACTGGTAATTGTTACATTTCACGGGGTTCCCGACCATCATAAAGCGCTTGAAGACCTGGGAGATAATTATTATCTGATCAAAGCCTCAGAGGGAGAGATATCCGATATTCTTGAAAAACAGGAAAGTATGGTCCATAGCTGTGAGGCTGAAACATCTGTGATGCTTTACCTCTTTCCGGAATTATTAAAAATGGAGAAAGTTGTTGACACAGATCATCTGGAAGATTTCAGGGAGCATATGAAAAACAACCGGAGATTTGATATAAATAAGTACCCCGGCAACCTCGGTTATTCCTCTTACGCGACCAGGGAAAAAGGAGAGCGCATTATGGAGAGGCTGATTCAGAATATCGAAAACCAGTTAAAAGAAATTCTCGCGGAAAACTGAAGATAATTGCAGCTCTTTTCCGCGGGCCCCATAGAGAAACGTCCGGCAAAGGGATGGCCCCAATGTGCTGCGCCTGCCTCAGGCATTGTCTTTGGTCGGGGGGGGAGAACTTACCCTGGGTAACTACAAAACTACGGCATGGCAGGAATTTTTTTCGTTCTATTTTGCGTAGAGTTTGACTGCTAACTGACTAAATTTTCCCCAGGCAGAGCTTGAGGAAAACGCCTTATCGGGGAAAAGTTCCCTGGCAAAACGGGAGGCGATTTATTCAATAAGAAGTTAAATTCTACGCAAATTGGTAAGAAATTTATCAGCAAGTAGAAAGTTTTATTGCCAGGTATAAGTTTCGTAGTCACTCGAGGTTTGTTCTCCCCCGACCTCCGGCAAAAGACGACCGGAGGCCACCCCCTTGCTTGCATCCCCCTGGGGCCAAAGTGGGATATTGTGTCTTTTATCCCCCTTTGGAGGGGGTGGATTCAAAGTGTTTTTCTTTGAAGACGGGGGAGGACTATCCTTGAGCTAATCGATAACTTTTCTTTTTCTGACTCCATCAGCTTATGGATTTAGAAACGCGGTCTGAACATCGGCAACATGTTATTAGCGGGCTTTTTGACAAATTTTGCTCCCTGGATTATCCTCAACATGTTGGCGTTAGTGTGGTGATAAGAGCCTAATTCCTAATTCTCTCTATTCTCTTTGTTCAGGGAATTATACATCCCGAGTATTGATTTTCGGGCTCCCGCTGATAATGTATCCAAATATCGCTGATCTGTAAGATTCATAATTTCCCCGATCAGCTCCGGATGTTTCCGGGTAATTTTGGTTATCATTTTAAAGGCATTAAAGCGGACAGAGGCTTTATTATCCACTCTCTGCCATAGAGTAATGGAATGATTCAGAAGTTTCACCTCATGCTCCTCAGGCAGGGTGGTTTTCATAAGTATCTTAAGAATCTCTCTCTGGTGATCTTCATCCCTGCCGGTCAGCGCGTTCACAAAAGTATCAATATGTTTGTCTATTCTCGGATCATTATTTTCAATAAAGCTCCATAAAAGCCACGCCGCTCTTCGGGAAAAAAGAGGTTTATCGGAGACAGCCAGTTTTATCGCTTCATCGAATGCTTCCGGGTTGTTCTCCAGATAGATAATCATCTCATTCTTATAAGAGCTTACCAAAATTCTTTCAAACTCTGTTACCATGTTATTCATTTTTTTGATATGATTTTTGAAAAAATATAATAAGCGGGAAAAGGGATGCGGATGTAATAAAAATGCCGGTAAAATGGGATATGAATGCTCCTCCTGAAAGTGTCAGGGCGTTAAAATCATTTTTCGCTCCGGTTAAATAAGCGAAGTAATTATTAAAAGTATCATATAAAGGACTCAGAATTGTTAAAGTAAGAACCAGCCCTAAAATAAAAGGAGGCCCGATTCTTTTGGAAATAAGAAAATACCAGCCCGCGACCAGGAGTAATAAATTCCTTAAATAGGGGACAATTACGGTGACAAATTCCTGGGTATTATTCTGATACACAGAGTTAATATATCCGGCGCCAAACTGACCTTCCCAGAGACGGGGCATTAACTGGTAATCCAGAATTTGAACCCCGGAAACAACAGCCCCGGCCATGTGGCACAACTCATGAAATGGAGCGTAAGTTAAGTACCATGTCAGATAGATGCCTGCCAGATAAAATATCATTTTACCCGTCGGAATACCAGCCTTTCTGTAATAAAATATTAATGGCAGAATAATGAGCAGCGCTATCTGGATTGTACTGATGATATTGTTCATTCAGATTTTCTAAACTATTTTTCCAATTTTATATTTCTATCTCTGTACGAAAAACAATTACCGCTGTTCCACTTACTTTTACAAAAGCGGCCTTGTTATTTTCAAGGCCTGTTGTCACTTTAATCACTCCCGGCCTTCCCATTTTTTCACCCTGAACAGCTTTGAACTCAAAGAGATCTCCATCCGGTTCAATTATTTTGTGTGAGATAAGGTACGCCCCGAGTGGTCCGTTGGCGTTTCCTGTCACGGGGTCTTCATTAATTCCTATCGCCGGGGCAAACATTCTTCCGTTAACAAGTATATCATCATTATCCTCATCAAGAACAAAAACATAATAACCGTTACATTTTATCTCACCGCTGATTTCTGTCAAACTAAGAAAATCGGGTTTAAGGCTGTTCAGTTTTTTCTTCTCCTTAATGCCTATCATAACTTTGGAATGACCGGTAGAAACAATCTGAACCGGGCAGCGGGGATCGGTATCATCTTCTGTAAGCCCGAAGGAGGAAATTATTTTCTCTTTAAGGGCGCCTTCGAAAGGAGGTTCGGCGGAAAAACTCCCCTGTGTCATTATCACTTCGTAATCATTATCAGTCCTGACAACCTCAAAAGGAAGAGCGCCGGCTTTTGTCTCGGTAATGAACACACCGCTCTTTTGATTCTCAACAACCGCTTTTACATACATTGCCCCGATCGTAGCGTGACCACAAATCGGCACTTCGGTCGAGGGGGTAAAATACCTGACGCGCAGATCAGAACCGGGCATTTGCGGGGAGAGAATAAAGGCGGTCTCGGAATTATTAAGCTCCCGCGCTATCTGCCCCATTTCTATTTCTGAAAGATTGTCGGCATTCAGTACTACTCCCGCCGGGTTTCCCGAAAATTTTTCTTTTGTGAATGAATCGACCTGGTAAACAGTTATTTTTTTCATTTTCCCCTTTTTTATATAAAAAGAATGAGGCTTCTATTCCATAATAATATAACCGGGAGATCAGCCGAAAATATATCTGATCCTCAAAAAAAGCAGGTAATATGTCGGGCGGGTATCGTTAAATGTAATCCCCCATGAGGTCCCCGCCGCTGCCGCGTAACCTCGTTTCTGATGACTTTCCCTAAGGTCGATTTCAGCGGCGAGATTAAAATTGACCCCCGCGGACCAGGAATTTCTGTCGCTGAATGTCCTGTCGTTGAGCAAAATAATTCCCGCTCCCTCTTCAAGGTGAAGCTGCTCTGAAAAATTTTGCCTGATACACGCGTTCATTCCTCCTCCCGCGAGAAAAGGATAATATTTACCTTTGCTGTTATCGGGCAGAAAATATTCAGGCTTTCTTGCATACAGAATATTTATTCTGAATCTGACATCATCACTGAACCATGCCTTAAATCCACCAAAAATTTCCCCCGACATAGCTCCGATTGTAGGAGAATTTCCCTTTATGCTTCCACCACCCAGTGAGAGTCCCGCGTCAAAATCGCTGAACTGGCCATATATGGGAGCGGCGCTCAGAAGCGCGAAAATAAATATCACTAATGCGGAATTATTTTTCATCGGAAAGCCCCGTTATTTAAATGGCGACAGATTGTATCATTGATTTTCATTGCGGGAATATAAATATTATAAGGAAAAACATCCAGAATGTATAAAACTATTTTTTACCTGATAATAATATGTAATTCGCTGTTTTCACAGGAGCAAATCAACTCCTTCGTCAATCACGCTCGCTCGCTTGATATTGACGCGAGACCGGCGGCGGCCGACAGCTTTATGACCTTCGCGCGAAACAGGGGCATACCTCTGATAGAAGGAAATTACGCGACGTTCTTATATTATGGCGATGTAACTTCAGTAATGCTTGCCGGTGATATGAATGACTGGAAAACCACATCTGATACACTCATAAGAATTGAGGGATGCGATCTTTTTTTCTATACCGGCGAATTCGAAAATGAAGCCCGGCTGGAATATCTTTTTTTTGTGAATGATTCTTTATGGCAGAGAGATGTGGAAAATATTAACTTTTTGAGTTACGGAGCGGAAAAGGTGAGCGAACTTGCCATGCCCGGTTTTATTCAACCCGAAGAAATTACGCGGCGAACCGGAACGCCGGCAGGCTTAAAACAATTATGGATGATGAAAAGTGAGATAACCGGTCAGGAATATAAAATAACTGTTTACCTCCCGCCGGGATATGATGAAAAAGAGGAATATCCTGTCGCTTATTTTCAGGATGGCTCAGCTTATATCGCCTATTCCGGTATCTTCAATGTATTAAACAACATGATCTTTGATAAGAAAATTGCCTCCCTTATCGCGGTGTTGATTACCCCATCGGCGAGAAGTTTTGAGTACGCCTTCAAATGGAGAAAGTTATATGCCGATTTTATGGCTCTTGAACTTGTTCCGAGGATAGACAGCCTCTATTCCACATCCGCGAAAAAAGAGAGCAGACTCGCGGCCGGAGTATCTTTCGGTGGAAATATCAGCGCTCTTGCAGCGCACCGTTACCCGGGAATATTCGGTAATATCGGGCTGCAGTCGGCCGCGATATGGCCCAATGATGTTGAGGTGTTGAGGCTATTTGAAGAAACACCCCTCCCCGGTCTGAAAGTACACATGATCTGGGGATCTTATGAATGGCTTAAATATGATCTTGAAAAGCTGAAGAATTCTTTCATTGATAATGGTAATGAAATTGAATGGGCTGTTTATCCGCAGAGTCATACCTTTGGTTTCTGGAGGGGTTATATTGATGATATGCTGATCTTCACTTTTCCCCATGGCTGGCATCCCCGGCCCGATACTGTCGATATAAACCTGCCGGGCCTATTTGTTGTACTAAATAATTATCCCAATCCTTTTAATTCCGGCACGGTAATTCCATTTTACCTGCCATCTGAATCCGATTTATCATTTAACATATTCTCGGCAACGGGAGAAAAAGTATTTTCGACCGAATATCATTTTGCCCCGGGCTGGCAGAATATAGTTTATGAACCTGAAAATATCGCGTCCGGAATTTATTATTTTTTGCTCCGCACAAAATCAGGTTATAAAAGCGGCAAAATTTTATTTATGAAGTGATGTTCTTCTTTTTTGATTGACTGCCTTGAAGAAGGTTCCGAATATAATTCAGAGTTTGTTATATGGTGTACCCGACGGAACAGGTGTTTTTCTTCCGGTAAAGATGTTTTTTACCATTTGTTGAGACAAGGCATGCCTTGTCTCTACAGGGTATGAAAAAACTCTTATCTTAAAAGACCGATACTGATGCCGAAAAATAATCATGTAATCCATAAATCCTTTAATCATGGTTCAGAAAGTGGCGGGATTGGATTTTGCGCGGAGGGTTATTCTCCGGCCAACCGTTCTTTGGGCTAAAGCCCTTTGAATGTGGCCATCTTCGCCAAGCGTCCCCGGCCTGAAGGCGCGGAGTTATTCCCCTTGTGCCCTTTGCGCCTTTCCTGTGTCCCTTGTGGTTAAGCTTTTAGCTTCCCCCCGCTCGAAATAAAACCTGTCAGGCCCTTAAATCGGTGATTGATAAATTATATTTTTGTAAATAATTTATTAAATTTTGATGCGGGATATTTTTATCCGGAGTACAGGTATCTGTGTTAAAGAATATTATTTACATTTTGTGCAGCATCATTATTTTTTTTGCCGGGGTTCTGACTTACGGTATTTTTTTAAATACACGTGAATCTACTCTCGAAGAGCATCTTTCCGGTCAGCGGATATCTGAATTACAGGATATTAATATTCATATAAGTATATCCAGGCTCCGTTTATACGTTTATTCCGGTGATACTCTGATTAAAGAATATAAGGCTGCATTTGGAAAAAACCGATCAAAAGTAAAAAAGAATGGCAGCGATTTTGCCACTCCGAGAGGTGAATATTATATCTGCCGAATTGAAAGAGATCACAAGTACCACATGTTTTTCCAACTTAGTTATCCAAATGAAGATAACGCGGCCGAGGCCTACAAAAATAACGTGATCAGAAAGGAAGATTACGATAAAATTATTTCCGCAATCAATAAAAAAGAATGCCTGCCTCAGGATACTCCCCTCGGAGCGGATATCGGCATTCACGGAATAGGGAAATTTAATTTTATTTTCAGAAATCTGCCTTTTATATTTAACTGGACAAACGGCTCTATAGCTTTAAGTAATGAAAATATTGATGAACTTGCTGAATTGGTAAAAATTGGAACCAGTGTTAAGATAACAAATTGAAAAAAGACCATTTTTATATAAAAAATACTTTTAATCTTCTCAGGCTGACTTTCGCGCTGATAATAATATTTTCCGCGTCGTATGTAGCCCAGGATTTGAAAGATTATGAACTCACCGAAATAAGCTTTGAGGGGAATGAATCAATTCCTTCCTCCGATCTTGAAAGCATAATTTTATCAGCCGAGTCGCCCGGATGGTTTATTCAGTTTCTCGATAAATATACCTGGTTTGGTGAACCGCCTGTGTATTTTGATGTTCTCCTGGTTCCGAATGATATCAATTCGATAAGAAAATTTTATTTCGACAGGGGCTTTTTTGAGGCGGTTATTGACGCGGAACATGTAGTTGACACGCTGGATAATACGGTAAAGCTTGTGTTTAAGATTACCGAAGGAGATCCCTCATTTTTCAGAGATATTTCCATAAGCGGGCTTAATAACATTGATGGATATGTAAGAGAAAATATTATCCGGAACATTATCTCCATTGACTCTACGATGCGTTATGGCCGAAATAAGGTTGAAGAGACAATTCTGAATGTCAGCGGCCAGCTTAAAGATCACGGTTATATGCTGGTTTCTAATGATATTCCGCAGGTTACAATTGATACGATGCTCAACAAAGTCGATCTCGCGCTGAATTTTAAAACAGGCTACAGATACTGGATAAATGACGTCCGGGTTCAAAAAACGGGAGTAGGGCGCAATCTTGTTGAAGAAGATCTCCTTAAAGATATTGCCGGAATAAAAAAAGATACATACTATAGCTATTTTAACGCGCGCAAAGCCCAGGTCAGGTTATACCGTACAAATCTTTTCAGATCTGTTCTGGTGAACAGCGTTGTCGCCGATACTTCCGCCGACAGGGTCCCGATGATGATTTCAGCCGATGTCGGATTATTGAATGAGGTATCTCCCGAGCTTATTCTGAATAACGAAAATAACGCTCTGAACTTCGGTTTTGGCATCGGGTTCGCCCGAAAAAACTTTCTTGGCGACGCGCGTAAACTTTCACTTAATACTTCAGCCGCATCTGAGGATATACAGGATTTTATCAGCAATTTTTCCATCAGCGACACCAGTATTTTTGGTTATACCGACGCGCGTGTCGCCATCCAGCAGCCTTTTCTTTTCGGTGAGCTGATAAATACCAGGTGGGAATCTTACGTTACACTTCAGAAAAGAAAGGATGAATATAACGCCACAATCTATGGTACAAAACTGACTCTCGATTTTGAGCTGCCGAGGATCACTTATTTTAATTCATTCAGCCTCTCTTTTAACTGGGAGCTTTCGGAATACAATTATCAGGATCCATACCTGATAGACGGATATTCTATTTTTCTGGCAAACTTAAATGGTTACAGCCTTGATTCGGCCAGGGTAAACGCGACAAGAATAGTTAAAGCCGATTCTATAAACTATCGTACCAGGAGTACGAACGCCATACTCGGTTTTGATCTGAAAGCAAAAAAAACTGATGACTTTCTTTTCCCCACCCGCGGATATTCACTTTCTCTGAACCTGGATGACGGAAACGCGATAACCTGGCTTGTGAGCAAAGCCACGGGAACTGAATTCGACAGTCCGATGTACGTAAAGCTGCTTTTTAATACCAGCGCTTATCTGCCTGTATACAGCCAGAAAACATCAGCGTTCGGATTAAAATTAAAAATAGGCAATATATTTACATATAAAGGGAATGAAAAAGATATACCTGCCAACCAGCGTTTTTACGCCGGGGGAAGCAACTCAAACAGGGGCTGGAAAACCAGGCAGCTTGTGCCTGATCTGAACCTGGGCAATGTTTCGGACGCCGACCTTAATGAAGTATTCAGGGGCCTGACTCCGGGCGGATTTTTTATGGTCGAGGGTTCGGTTGAAACAAGAAACCGTATAATTGGTAAATTCGGCGGCGCGGCTTTTATTGATTATGGAAATACATGGGGGAATATCTCAGAGTTCAGTTTCGATAAAATTGCTGTCGGAGGGGGCATTGGATTAAGATATTATTCCGATTTCGCCCCTATCCGAATTGATTTCGGATTTAAACTTTATGATCCCGATGACAGAAGGAGCTTCTTTAAAAAGCGTTTGTTTAGCGAAACACTCGAATTTCATCTCGGTATCGGAGAGGCTTTCTGATTCCCCTCTTTCACAGGGCACATTTTTTTCCGGCAGTCTGACCGAAATCCACTCCGTCACAGGATAGCTTTTTTTGGTAATCTTATCTTGAATTTACCTTTAATGCCAATTTATTTTTTTAATCCCGGGGGATGAAATGATTATAGATCAGAAGGATAAAACATTCAAAAACCCCGGCAGGGGTGATATAATTCCTATTGATTACAATTCCTCTGACCTGTTTATATTTCATCCTTTCAGGATTTGATAATGTTTTTGATTGATTTAATTTCTATAATCCTGTCATCCCTTCCGGATTTATATAGTCGAATTTTTTTCGGAAATATCCCCTACTTAATTTGAAACGAGTAAAACATTTTAAAGGAAAATCTTATTCAGAACTCACCTGAAATAGTCAGAACAGAAAGAGATTTCTGGCTTTAGTATCTCGACTGACTATCGACAACATAATATTGACGGGCTTTATGATAAGGTTTGCGCGCTGGATTATCCTCACCACGTTAACGTTAGCGTAGTGATAAGAGCCTGATTATTCTTATTCCCTATGGATTGTGGTTTGTGCAGCCTTTAATATCACAGGTTTTGGAAAAAAATCAGGTCACTTACGGTTGCTTTTCCCGGATAACAAAAAATAATTAAGAAATATTTAAACCTTCTTTGGGGAGAGGTGTGTCCAATAAGCGAAAACAGAATTTACTTAAAAAGTTAAATAAAAGGAGTAATAAAATGAAACGTTTAGCAATATTCACCCTCGCGCTTATGATTTCAACAGGAGCAATTTTCGCACAGAGAGGTTTGGGCCCTTGCGCGACAGGCCAGCCGGGACCGGGCAAAATGATGTTTCTCGATAAATTGGAGTTAACCGACGCGCAGCAGTCAGAATTTGATCTGAAACACCTTGAACACAGGGAAAAAATGCTCAAATTTCAAAATCAGCTCGAACTTGCGCGTCTTGAGATGGCAAAAGTTATGACAGCCGATGGTGTTGACGCAGGTAAATTAAAAGAACTCACCGATGAAATGTCTTCAATTAAGGCCGAAATGAAACAGGCGAAACTTGCGCTCTGGATGGATATTTATAATATGCTCGACGCTGACCAAAAGAAAGAATGGAAAAAAGGATACGGCGGATTTATGGGCGGCAAAGGAAGAAAAGGTAACTTTGGCCCCGGAAGGAAAGGTGGAAGAGGCCAGGGTATGGGCCTCGGACCCTGTAACAGATTCTAAAAATTATGCGGACTTACTAAGCCGCGTAAATGATCCCCACTGAACCCCGGTTTTAACGCCGGGGTTTTTTATATACTACACCGGTTTATCGGTTCAGATACTGTCTTTTTCGTTTAATCATTTCTATGATATCTTCCTCATTGAAGCGGAAGATTGTTTCATAATACTGGCTTTCTCCCCGCCTGCTGGCAAAAAGGATACTAAAAAGTACTACTGTAACTATAACCGTCGCTGTAATGATCAGCAACAGTATCGGTAAAGATATTGTTATTTCCATGGTACACCTCAAATAAATCAGTCACTCTTAAATATTCTTCATTTTTTGCGATAAAAACAATGCAAAATCATCTCCATTCAGCTATTTTTCCATTCGAATTCATTACCGATCAGTCAAAAACATTTCTCTTTATCATCAATAGCCATAATATTTTAAGCAAATATTATACCAGCTTATAAGTTATTTAATAAACGGGCTTTCTTTTATTATAGTTGTGTAAATTTTACAAAGGAGAGGTAAATATTGCGCACTTGCGCAAATTATCAAGTAAATTTTACCAGTTGCGTTACCGTCTGATTATACCTTAAGCAGGCAGAGCCGGAACAAAAGGGAAACTTAGAAAATAACTTTCCTCGTTCTCGTACTCAGCTTTATTTTTCTCCGGCGATTTATTCGGTTACGAGCGCCTGTTCTATTATAATCCAGATAGCAGTTAAATTCTATGTAAAAGAGCAAAATTTTGTTGCACAACCTGGTATATATAACTTGCTTTGTTCCGATTACAATTATACTCCGGTGACAAAATATGGTGTACCTGACGGCACACTGAATGTTTTGCTTATCTCTTTTTTACCAATATGATGTCCCTGACGGGACAAAAAAATGGTTCTATATGAAAACCAGTGGGTAATGAAAAAACAGCCGACTATCAAATCGACGTAAATGGACAGATACACAAGTGCCAAAATATGATTTGCCTGACAGCTCGTATGAATGCTGTACTATTATTATCATATTCGATCGACCTGAATTTTACAAGGGAGTTCTTTATCCGGGGCTGGTTTGTGAATCCTCTACAAGGATTGTTGTTGTTTTATTGACTATTTTCTACAATAATCATTGCCTCTACAAGGCAAATGAGATAAAAAAGAACCTTGTAGAGGTTCCATTATTGTAGCATATTATAGATAATTTGAAAAACATCTCTGTAGGAGATGCATAAAATGGCTCTTGAATTGCATCATTTTAAAAATATTACAATGCTGATATATTAACAATAAAGAGCCGGAAGTATTTGAAATAAAGAAAATTTTATCAGTGATCGAAGTGGTTTGTCACTGGCTTAAATTCAATTACCCACTATATTTCACATAGAACCAAAAAAATTATTGTATAAGATTGCCCCGTCAGGGTCAAAACACTGGTAGGAAATTGAAGAAAACGACAAGGTGTGCCGTCAGGCATACGAGATAACTAAGAATAAGAGGGGAAAGATTATCTTATCATCATTGTGATACGCGATAAAAACGGATGTTAATTAATGCCCGACTTTTCTTTAAACTGCCGCGTCCGAAGCATAACACTTTTCTATTTGTTAAATTTGTGGCAGGATTATTACGGAGATACTAATGATTAAAATTCTTATAATCGGACTTGGCGGAGCTGCCGGTTCAGTATTAAGATATGGCACATCGGTTTTAATGCAGCGAATGTTCAGCAAAGCTCTTTTTCCTCTCGGAACACTCACGGTAAATATTCTCGGGTGTTTTCTTATAGGCTATCTTGCCGGATTATCTGAAAACCGGCAGCTATTTTCACCTGAATTAAGAATGTTTGTTTTTATCGGATTTCTCGGCGGGTTTACTACTTTTTCAACATTCGGACTCGAAATATTTAAATTTGCCCGGGATGGTCAGATGTTTACCGCGGGATTAAATTTTCTGCTGCATGTAATTATCGGATTTGGCGGTGTCTGGCTGGGATTTTCTCTTTCCAAATAAATTGAGAGGTTAATATGATTTTACCAAAACAGGGTCATCTTCTCAGAATTTATATAGGGGAACGGGACAGGTATGAAGGAAAGCCCCTTTATGAATGGATAGTTTTGAAGGCGAAAGAATCGGGACTGGCGGGAGCCACGGTTCTCAGAGGTATGGAGGGCTATGGTACGCAGAGCAGAATTCACACCACCAAGATACTGACTCTCTCGGATAATCTGCCTGTGGTAATTGAGATTGTCGACACACTCGAAAAAATTGAGGAATTTCTGCCGATTGTTGATGATGTAATTATTGAGGGACTAGCGACGGTAGAAAAAGTTGAAGTCAGATTCTACAGAACAAAAGATCATAATGAATAAAATAACAAATAATGATTTATTCATCGTGACGAAAAGGCTGAAAGAGTTATGACAAGAAAAAGAGCGTTTATTACCGGCGCAAGCGGAGGAATAGGTAAAGCATTTGCGCTCAGACTCGCTGAAGAGGGATATAAAATTACCGGCATAGCGAGGAGTGAGGAAAAACTTAAGAATATTAAAAATGAACTTGGAAGCCGGTTCAGCTATCTAACCGGTGACCTGACAGAGAAAGATACTCTTGAAAAGGTGGAAAAACATTTAGCGGAAAACAGGTACAACCTTCTGGTGAATAATGCCGGTTATTCGATTCATTCAGGTTTCACCGGGCTGCCGATTGATATCCACGAAAATATTATCGCGCTTAATATAAATGTCCTTGTCAGATTATCCTACGTGTTCCTTCAAAACGCGGGAGAGGGAGACGCGCTGGTGAATGTATCCTCGGCTCTTTCCCGGCTTGCTTATCCCGGCGGAGCTGTTTATTCCGGCACAAAAGGATTTGTAACCATATTTACCGAATCACTCTGGTATGAATTCCGTGAAAAAGACGTTTATATTACCGCTCCAATGCCGGGCCTTACTTTTACAGATTTTCATAAGAGAGCTCTCGGTGATAAGGAACAGCAAATAATCAGGGGAGCGGGTTACACGGCTGAAAAGGTGGTTGCGGAAACAATGAAAGAATTGAAAAGAAGAAAAAAACCATCCTTTATCACCGGCAGAAAAGTAAGGTTTTTGACATGGTTCGCCGATAAAATTTTAAGCCGAAAAACGATGATTTTTTTTATGGGAAAAAATAATCCGGCGCTGAAAGGTAAATAATGGAAAAATCTGATCTTTCGGAGTTGAAAAATATTGGTAAGTCATCGGCGAAAATGCTGAATGAGATAGGTGTTTTTACACGGAATGATATCAGCAGGTATGGACCGGTGAAAATTTTTCATATCCTGAAGATCAATGGTTATCCGGTCAGTATGCTGATGGTTTATGCTCTCCAGGGGGCGATAATGAATTTACACTGGAACAGCCTTCCTGAAAAATTAAAAAAGGAATTGCGCGAGGAGGTTGAAAACACCAGTATCGAGGGACTTGAAATAGGATAATCAGGAGGCTCTTCTTCTCGGGTAAACACAACCTCCATTTTGATTTCAGCCATAAATTTCTTTTATCCTGGCTGAATATCTGCGGCTCATCACAAGCGGTTTTTCAAGATCCTGAAGGTAAACCCTCGAAGCATTATTAAACCAGGGTTCAATTTTTATTATTTCATTCAGATTAACAATTGTCGAGCGGTGTATTCGGGCAAAGTGATTTCCGGGCAGCCGCGATTCCCACTCATTCATAGATTTTTGGGTGAGTCTTGAAATACCGTCGATAGTTGTTATTTCCGTATAATCGTCAGAGGCGCTGATTAGCCGGATACCACTTATTTTAACAAACTGGTACTGGTTATTCATTAGTATATAAACCCGGTCATCATAGAGCAGTTTTTTTTTCGGCTGAGCGGTTTCATCATCTTTTTCTTCCAGCCTGTCGATAGCAATCCTGAGTCTTTCTTCAGAAACCGGTTTGAGAAGATAATCCCGCGCGTTCACCTCAAAAGCCCTGATCGCATATTCATCAAACGCGGTTACAAAAATTATTTTTCCTCTTATATTTTCCAGCCTCAGTAGATCGAAACCTGATTCGCCCGGCATCTTTATATCGAGAAAAATAAGATCGGGATCAGTTTCATTTATGGCTTTTTTCGCTTCGGTAAGGTTATTTGCTTCCGCTGTTACTATTACATTTTCAAATCCTGAAAGAAGCGCCTTCAGGTCTTTTCTCGCGAGGGGTTCGTCATCAACAATTAACGCGTTAAACTTCACTGCCATGTTTCCTTCTCCAGGTCCCTTTTTAATTCAATTTCAGCAATCACTCTGTCATCCTCTTTTTTAAACCCGAAATAATGTTCTTCCGGGTAAAGATGACCAAGCCTTTTTTTAATATTGGTAATTCCGGTCCCGGTTCCCGTTTTTTCATCATTATCATCTATCCATTTCCCACTGTTGATAACACTGATTTTTAAACTCCCTCTATCCACTTCGGCGCTTATTATAATTCTGAGGGGCATAGCACTTGTGTCCATACCATATTTAATCGCGTTTTCAACCAGCGGATATAAAATCAGGGCCGGAACAGGAAAATCTTCAGCCAGGGGATCAATATCGTAGGTAACTTCGAGCTTGTCGCCGAATCTTACTTTTTCTATATCGGAATAACTTCTGATACTTTCCAGCTCCTCCTGAAGAGGCACCTCCTCATTTTTCCTGTTTACCAGGGAAAAGCGAAGAAATTCTGAAATTCTTGAAAGCATTTTTTCGGCGGCGGCCCTGTCCTCCCTTATCAGGCCGCGAAGAGAACTGAGGGAATTAAAAAGGAAATGAGGATTTAGCTGGTACCTGAGCATTTTTAATTGTGAAACTTCCAGCAACAATTTTGTTTTTTCAATTTTGTCTTTGGAAATCTGCCATTCTATAGTGTTTTTAATTCCAAAATATAAGCTGCTCCAGGCAATAAGGATAGTTGAATAATAAAAGACAGCGCTCAGGAATTCAGTGCCTGAGATATTGGATATTGTACGGACCATCAACTCATATCCCCAAAGAGGTATGCTGAAAAGGTGATCGAATACTATCCAGCATATTCCGGCCGGCAAAGAAATTCCGAATATTATCAGAAAAAGATAAAAAATGGAACGGTCGGAAACATCAAAACGGCGGTAAATTATCCTGAGAAAAAGACTGATAATAATACCTGTTGAGTAGGTAATAAGGCTGCCAAGTATAAACTTGAAGCTGGTGCCTCCATCCATAAATTTAAGATAGGAGTCTATTACACCATATAAAGACCAGCCGATTGCCTGCAAAATCCAGAACAGACGGCTTTTATATCGGTTATCGCTGTTATTCATTTCCTTTATCAAATTTTATGATACTGCATAATAAAAAATTTTCCGCCCGGAAAAAGGATCAAAAGGATTAACGGTCTAATTTTGGGGTAAAAGGTAAAAGAAACAATTTTAATGCTTTCCGCCGGCGAAAATACTCAGGTTATTCTGATTGCCATATATCAGGAATAAAAGCCTGGTTATCCCCGCTTAATTTTCAGGTATAACAAGTGTAAAAAGACTTCCTTTACCGGGTTCACTTTCAATTTGAAGCTCCGCGTCATGAAGCCTCGAAAAATCCTTGCATAAAGCGAGCCCCAGGCCGGTTCCTTCTTCATTGCCGGTTCCCTTGGTAATCAGAACTTTTTCGGAGGTATTTATTTCATCCACAAGCTTTTTCGGCATACCGGTGCCATGATCCTGAACTGAAATTATAGTTCTGTTGTTTTCCTGTTTTGCCGATAAAATAACTTCGCCATGCCTGTGTGAAAACTTAACAGCATTGTTAAGAAGGTTTCCGATAATTGTTTCAATAATAAATTTATCGGCCTTTACAGTCATTCCATCCCGCGATTGTACCTTAATAGAGATATCTTTGTTTTTCGCGAAAAATTTATAGGTATCGGACAGGGAAACAAGCAAATCATTAATGTCGAGGGGAGATTTTCGTATTTGAATAACTCCTCTCTGTGAGCGGGCCCAGTTAAGAAGATCATTAAGCAGTTTCTGGATATCCTCGGAAGAGCTGGCAATGCTGTATATCAGTTCTCTTTTATCATTTTCGTCAAGGTTGTCATATTCTGTCTGAAGAAACTGTGATATGGAAGATAACGCGCTGAAGGGACTTTTAAGATCATGCGCGATTATGGAAAACAGTTTATCTTTTGATTCGTTGAGCTCATTAAGAAGCTGGTTATGTTTTTGCGCCGATTTGTATTTGGAAATAAGGAAAATAATTGCCAGTGTGATAAGGAAAAAAAGAGCGACAAAAAAGTTTCTGGTCGATTTCTGAATCTCAATATCTTTTTTGAGTAGTTCATTTTCACGGATTTTCCTTTCATTAAAAAAGGCGGTTTGCAGATCGGCTATTTTATTCTGGTTTTCCTGGCTGTAAATGCTGTCCCTGAGAGATGAAAAATCTTCCATAAAAAGGAATGCTTTTTTATAATTTTTCTTCAGGTAATAGAGGTCTTTCAGGTGATTATATGATATCATTAACTGATCGAGGTGTCCGGTCAGTCTGCTCTCCATTTTAGCCTTGTTTAGATATTCTTCAGCTTTTTGAAGATCGCTAAGCTTCAGATAAAGATAACCAAGTTTATTATAATTGATTATCTGGCCATATTTATTCCCTATCTGATTATCGATATCAAGAGCGCGGTATTTATTTTTCAGAGCCAGATCATATTCCCCAAGTTCGAAATATATATCCCCGACTCCGGCCTGAATCCAGCTCAATCCCTTAATATATCCGCTGTTTCGGCAATATGGTTCGGCGTCCTCGAAAGTTTTAAGCGCTGTATCATATTTTTTTTCCGCGAAATATACTCTGCCGAGATTGATAAGAGATTTTGCGTAACCACGTTCGTCATCCCTCGATTTTCTTATATCACCCGAACGGAGAAAATTATCGAGGGCTTTTTCATAATCTTTTTGTACAAGATAGATTTCACCTATATCGTTAAGGGTATAGGCCATTCCCCTTCGGTCGCCGATTGTTTCAAATATTCCGTAAGCCTCAAATATTTTCTCAAGCGCGGCCGAATAAAGAGCGCTTTTATAATAATAATCTCCGAGGTTATTCAGTGAGTAGGCAATTTGTGTTGAATCCATCAGCTCTGCCGCTACATCCATGGCGTACTGGTAATAATAATATGCCGAATCGAGATTTCCAAGGTTCCCGTATATTACCCCGAGAAAGTTGAGAACTTCCGATTTACTGCGGTCATTCACACTTTCATCGATTTTCTCAAGCGCCATTTTGCCATATTGAATCGCGAGATTAGGATTTATACTCCTGTTATCCCAGCATAAGTCCTTCAGTTTATTAATCTGTTCCTTTTCGTTCATCTTCTCAAGCGCGGTCAGGATTGTATCCTTTTTTTGAGAAGAGAAGACTGTGGCGGCAATCAAGAGTGAAAATATGAATAGAATTCTCAATTTGTTCATCAACATAAACAGGCCTGTATTAAAGAGAGACTATATCACAATAATTATCGAAACTTAAATATAAATGTTTAAAGAAACATAATCCTGTATTTCAGGTCACAAATTTTTCAATATCTGCCTGAGAGAAATAATGATAAACTATTTTAGCAGCAGCATTTTTTTTGTCAGCTTTTTATCACCTGAGTTCAGCGAATAAATATATATTCCATTGGCGAGGCCTTGCGCGTCAAAAACAATCTTATACCTGCCCGCTTCCTGAAAATTTTCCACGAGAGTTTTTACTTCCCTTCCCACAGAATCAAATACCTTTAGTGTTACCTTTCCCGGTTCGGTAATTGAATAATTTATATGTGTTGTCGGATTAAACGGATTTGGAAAATTTTGTTCGAGTGAAAATTCTGCCGGTGTTGTAACTATCGCTTCAATATTATCCGAGTATTCATATCTTCCGTCATTATCAATTTGTTTCAGGCGATAAAGATATTTTCCCGCCGCGACATTTTCATCAAAAAACGAATAACTTTGAGGCAAAGTTGTTGTTCCCGCGCCTGATATAAAACCAAGTTTTTTCCATTGCGAACCCAAAACATCCCCTGAAGAGGCCACAGCTCTTTCAACTTCAAATCCGAAATTATTAAGCTCAGTCGCGGTGTTCCATTCAAGAGTTACAAGGTTGCCATTTACCGAAGAGAGGAATGAAGTAAGCTCAACCGGGACAATTATTCCCCCATTTTCGGTTTTTAAAACATAACCTCCATCTCCGGCAATCCAGCCATGATTCAAATCGGAAAAATTAATGGATCGCAACCAGGAAAAACTTACCAAAGACTGGTATGTCCAGGTTTGCCAGCTGTCGTTACTGAAAAATACTCCATTTTTATTAACTGCCCATCCAAGTTCCGGGTCAATTAAATAAATTGAGTGTATCGGACTTATAAAATTAGGAATGTTTTCCACTTCTTCCCAGTTTTGCCCCCCATCTGTTGTTCTCAGAATAGTGCTGTAATCCCCTCCGGCACAGCCATTCAGACTGTCAATAAAATAAATAGTTTCCAATTTCCTGGTAGTATTACTAAGCTGCTCGACCCATCCTGTGCCTCCGTCAGAAGTAAAAAATATTTTCCCTTCATCACCGGTTACCCAGCAATTATCACTATTGGTTGAGAAAATTGAGTAAAGGTTTACAGAATTTGCCGGTGTTTTAATATCCCAATTTATTCCACCGTCGGATGTTCTGTAAAGAGCGTTATTGCCATCCAGATACCATCCGTTAGAGTTATCAGAAAAATAAATTTCGATAATGCTGCTGCTTGTACCGGAATTAATTACAGACCAATTATCGCCCGAATCGCTTGTGTGCATCAATGTTCCTTCACTACCCCCAATCCAACCGAATTGCGTATCTGTAAAGAATATGTCGTAAAAATGTTTATCCGGGCTGCCTTCAATACCTGACCAATTTATCCCATGATCGGATGTTTTGTACACAGAGCCGTTTGTTCCGCATAAGAATCCGTTATTTACCGAAGTGAAGAAAACATCACGCAGGTCATTTGTAGTTATGGTAGCCTGATTATTCCATGATACGCCCCCATCGGATGTATTGATAATAATTCCCTCTTTGCCTGAAACCCAGGCTTTGTCCTCATCCATAAAACTTGCTGAATAAAGATGCCCTCCGTAGCTGACATTTGACTCAAGCTGTTCCCAGTTTAAACCATTATCAGTTGTTTTAAAAATTCTCCCCACATCTCCGACAGCCAAACCTGTATTTTCATCCAGAAAAGAAATGGAATGTAAAGTAACGCTTTGATCAATGGACCTATCGATCCATGAACTGCCGCCGTCGGAAGTATAAAACAATTGTCTTCCATCAGTGCAGATCCATCCTTTCTGAGAATCAATGAACTGCATACACCTGTTATTATAGGTCGCGTTGTATGTTCTTTCATACCATGTATATCCCCCGTTTGTAGTTTTCTTAATTGTACCCACACCAGCATGCATTACCCAGCCAACATTTTCATCGAGAAAATAAATATCTCTGCCGGAATAATTATCTCCGAATTCGAATTCAAACCAGTCTTCACCTCCGTTAGTTGTTCTAACTCCGGCATTATAACTTCCAACTATCCACGCGTAATCCTGATTCAGGGCAAATATTCTGTAAAAAGCATAAGTGCCGGAAAAATCCTGTTCGAACCAAGATTCACCTCCGTCAGTGGTTTTCAGTATCTTAGTGTATCCTATTGCCCAGCCGGTAAGATCATCGGCAAAATCCATTGAATTAAAGTAGGTCGTGACGCCACTTTCCTTTTCAATCCAGGTGTTGCCGCCATCGGTGGTTTTAACTATTAGTCCGTTTCCTCCCGAGGCCCATCCAAGTTGTGTATCATGAAAAAAAATTGTTTCGAAGTTATCAACATACAAAGGACTTATTCTTTGCCAGTCGGCTTCCTGTGAAAACAGGTATGCAGGAAAAATTAATAAATATAAAATTATTCTCATTATTATCCTTTTCAATAAGAATGAAAGTTACTGTAACAGGATATAAAATATCTTCAATTAGTAAATATTTTAATAACACAAAATTAGTGAATAATTCCCCTATTTCAATAGCAGCATTTTTTTTGTCAGCTTTTTATCACCTGAGTTCAGCGAATAAATATATATTCCATTGGCCAGGCCTTGCGCGTCAAAAACAATCTTATACCTGCCCGCTTCCTGAAAATTTTCCACGAGAGTTTTCACTTCCCTTCCCACAGAATCAAATACCTTTAGTGTTACCTTTCCCGGTTCGGTAATTGAATAATTTATATGTGTTGTCGGATTAAACGGATTTGGAAAATTTTGTTCGAGTGAAAATTCTGCCGGTGTTGTAACTATCGCTTCAATATTATCCGAGTACTCATATCTTCCGTCATTATCAATTTGTTTCAGGCGATAAAGATATTTTCCCGCCGCGACATTTTCATCAAAAAACGAATAACTTTGAGGCAAAGTTGTTGTTCCCGCGCCTGATATAAAACCAAGTTTTTTCCATTGAGAGCCCAAAACATCCCCTGAAGAGGCCACAGCTCTTTCAACTTCAAATCCAAAATTATTCAGTTCGGTCGCGGTGTTCCATTCAAGAGTTACAAGGTTGCCATTTACCGAAGAGAGGAATGAAGTAAGCTCAACCGGGACAATTATTCCCCCATTTTCGGTTTTTAAAACATAACCACTATACCCGACAATCCAGCCATCATTGTGATCTGAGAAGAAGATTGACTGCATTTGATTAGGATCGGGCATCAATTTTTCTGTCCAGGTTAACCATCCGTCATTACTATAAAAAATGTCAAATTTGCTAACTGCCCACCCCATATCAACACTTGTCAGAAATATCGATTTAAATTCAGGTGAAACTCCTGAGTTCACCTCTGATTCCAGCCAATCAGCCCCTCCATTGGTTGTTTTTAGTATTGTAAAATAGTCTGCGGCAACGCAACCATTCAGACTATCGGTAAAATACATATCAGTAATATCCACTGATATATTACTGATTTGTTCAATCCAATTATCTCCTCCGTCTGAAGTAAATAAAATTTTGCCAGCCTCACCGGCAATCCAGCATTTGTCAATGCTTGAAGAAAAAAGAGCAAAATAATCAGTCGAAGAAGGGGAAGGAGATTTAATTTCAAAAGAGGAGCCTCCGTCAATAGTCCTTAAAACATCACTAGAATTACATAAAAACCAGCCAGTATTAGCATCTGAAAAACATAATTCTTTTACCCCGTAATTCCCGCCTGGATTATTGCTATTCCAGGTTTCTCCTCCATCAACTGAATGAAACAAGTTGCCCCAACCATCAGTTAACCAACCATTATGAATATCGGTAAATACAATATTATAAAAAGTGTTTTCTGAGTCGGTTTGAATTTTTGACCACGTAGTTCCAGAATCTGTTGTTTTAAATAGTAGTCCATCATTTCCGCAAATAAATCCTATATCATTCGAGGGAAAACATACATCTATGATGCTTCTTGTTGTTATCCCGTTTATATTAGTCCAGGATTCGCCGCCATTGGTCGTGCGTAGAATCAAGCCTGTAGTTCCCGCGACCCAGCCGTTATTTTCATCAACAAAAAACACAGAATTTATACCCTGCCACTCGGTTACATCCTCTCCCTGCTTTACCCAGTCCGCGCCTGTATTCGTGGTTTTATAAATAGCTCCGGAATTCCCAACTGCCCAGCCAAGATCCGGATTGATGAAATATATTGATTTTAGGGATACATTTTCATCCATGGACCTTTCAGCCCAGGTTGAACCGCCATCTTCTGTGCAATATATTTCCGATAAATCTGTGCATAACCAGCCAGCATCCGAGTTTAAAAACTGGATACATTGATGATCCTGAGTTGCACTGGTGAACTGATGAAACCAGCTTGTGCCACCATTAGTTGTTTTTAGTAATTCATTCGGACCGGTACCTGAAATCCAGCCGGTTTGTTCATCGACAAAAAAAATATCCTTCCCGTCAAATTCTCCAAAACTAAAATAAAACCATTCATTACCCCCATCAGTTGTCCGAAGACCAATTTGCTCCCCAATCATAATCCAGGCATAATTCTGGTTTAGAGCAAAAATATTTAGACATTCGTAAAAGTCGGGAGTTTCCTGCTCAAACCATGTTTCACCAGCATTCGTGGTTTTAAATATCTGATTAATGGCAATAATCCATCCTGTCAAACTATCTGTGAAACACATTGATTGTAAAGATTCTGTTGTCGGCAAATTTTTCTTATCCCAGGTTGTACCCCCGTCGGTTGTCTGAATTAGATTTGAATAACCTATTGCCCAGCCGGTAGTGGGGCTGAAAAATTGCAGTGTACCAAAATCATCAATATATTTCGGACTTATTCTTTGCCAGTCGGCTTCCTGTGCGTATAACGAGATTGAAACTAAAAGTATTAAAACAATCCTCATAAATCCCTCCACAAAATTTTTGACTAATAACAGTGACAACAAATGTTTTTTAATTCAAAGAATAATATGACTGAGAATTAAATATAAAAAAACTGGCAAATATTTCTAAATCATCAAATAATTTTTACTCACTTTTTTTGCTGAAAAGAACCAAAAATTCCGTTCCCTTTCCTTTGCCGGATTTAACGGAAATTTCAGCATTATTTATATCGCAGTATTTTTTAACGAGGGCCAGACCAAGGCCGTTTCCTTCAAATTTTCTTGTATATCCCTGCTCTTCCTGCGAAAAGGGCTCAAAAAGACTGGGGATATATTCTTCAGAAATACCAATGCCGGTATCCTTAATGCTAACCGAAATATTATCGCCGGCATCATCAATTGAAACAGATATGCTCCCTTCATTTGTATATTTAACAGCGTTATCAATAAGATTTTGCAAAATCTGGTTCACTGAATATTTATCCGCAAGTATACCAGCTTCAGGTATATTTTCGAAATAATTGAATTTCAGGTTTTTCCTGCCCGCCTGCGGTAAAAATTCTTTAATTGTTGAGGTAATCAGTTCATGAAGATTAATCTTTACCGGTTTTGATTCATAACTGCCCGCCTGAATTTCGGACATATTAAGAATTAAATCAATAGTCCTGATTATTCTTTCAGACGCGGTATCGATGCTTTGGAATATAACGGGAATATCGTCATTGTTATCAATATCATATTCATCCCGCAATAGAGAAAGGTAGCTTAAAATAATATTTATCGGCGTCCTTATTTCATGCGACATCTGGCTGAGAAATTCAGTTTTTAACTTTTCCGATTTTTCAGCTTTTTCCTTGGAAAGGATAAGTTCCAGTTCGAAGTTTTTGCGTATTTTAATATTGACCATCATCTGGGCAAATATTTTTAAAATCTGCCATTCGCTTTCTGAATAAGAATGACTCTTTGAGATATACTCAAAACCAACAAAACCGATACATTCTTTGTTATCCATCATGGGCAGCGCCAGAATGCTTTTTATTCCAATGGGCTGAAGAACTTTTTTTACGCCGCTCGAGGTAATTGATTCTATATCTTCCCAAAAGAGAGTTTTGCCATTTTTATGCGCTTCCACCCACTCGGGAATCATATTAAGCGGTATATCCTGTAAACTATTTTTATGAGAATGGTTGCCGTCACGACTCCATTCATAAGTATTTGTCAGAATCTGTTTTTCAAAGTTATATTCAAAAATATAACATCTGTCGGCGTCAACAAAGCCGCCGATTTTCGCGAGAGCCCGGTTTATAGCGGGTTCGAGCTGATTGAGTGGCAGGTTTATAAACTCGGAAGATAATTCAATCATAAGTTTTCTTAATAATGCCTGGATCTTCAACTGTTTTTCAGCTTTCTTACGATCTGTAATATCCCTTATAATACCATGGACCGCCGTCCCTTTTTTATATGGCAGATAGGAAACTGAAACCTCTACCTCAATTTCATTGCCGCTTTTTGAGATCGCGGTAAATTCATACTTTGGAGATATTTTAATTCCCCTGCCCACCTGCGCTACTCTCTCTTCAATAATATTTTTGCTTTTAGGTGATACAAGTTGAATAAAGTCGAAACCAGGTTGGTTTACATCCTCATGCGAGTATTCAAACATCTCAATAAATTTATGATTTATTATTTCAAATCTGCGGTTATAGAGAAGATATATGGCGTCATTGGAGTTTTCAATAAGCGAGCGGTATTTACTCTCACTTTCCCGCAGCCTGATTTCCGATTCTTTCTGCGCCGCGATTAACTCTTTTCTCCTGATAGCGGAATGAACAGCCGGAATAAGTCTTTTGAGATTTTGTTTAATTACATAATCATCCGCTCCCGCTTTCATACATTCAACAGCGATATCTTCATTAAGTGAGCCGGTAAGTATGATAAAAGGTAAATCGGGTCTTTCGGCCAGCGCTATCTTTAATGCTCTCATTCCATCGAAAGTGGGCATCATATAGTCAGATAATATCATTGTGGGATCGAATTCAGCAAGCATCTGTCTGAATTCCTCTTCTGTTTCCACACATTCCGACACAAAAGAAATCCCGTTATCTTTTAGAAGTCTTTCCGCAATCTCTCTGTCGGTTGAGACATCCTCTAAAAATAATATCCGGTGTGTTTTACTATATATCATAATCTATCAATTTATTTGAAATAATTTATTTGAAATAATTTATTTATCTCATTACTTTAATAATTTCCGCAGATATCAGGATTTCGGCAGGGTGAAATAAAATGCAGCTCCTTTATCAGGTTCACTTTCAGCCCATACCGTTCCTTTGTGTTTCCCGATTATCATCTTAACAATAGCCAGCCCGATTCCCGAACCTTTGTAATCAGTTTCTTTGTGGAGCCTTTGAAAAACGTTAAAAAGTTTTCTTTTATATTGCGGATCAAATCCAATTCCATAATCTTTTACGTAATAAACATTCACCTTTTTATCTTCGCGGCAACCAATCTCAATTTTTTTCACCCGCGATTTTGAGCTGTATTTTAACGCGTTACTGATAAGATTAATCCATACCTGTTTAATGGTTGTCGCATCTCCATTTGCGTCCGGAATATCTTCTATAAAAATATCAAATTGATCTTTTTCCGCCGGTGTTGCCACCTCCTGATACATTGAACGCGCGAGGGCTTTCATATTTAAGTTGACAAACTCGGGATTTCCCCTTGATAAACGTGAAAGCTTCAAGAGGTCGGTTATCAGCCTGTCCATTTTTTTAGTATTTTGCCTTATAACATCAATATATCTTTTCCCTTCTTCATCAAGCTGAGATGAATAATCATTTTCAATAAATTTAGAAAAACCGTCTATCGCGCGCAGGGGAGCTCTTAAATCATGTGAAACAGAGTAAGTAAACGCTTCAAGCTCACTTGTGCGTTCCTTAACAAGCTTTTCGAGATGTTCGCGATACTCAGTTAATTCCTGCTCAGCTTTTTTACGTTCCGTAATATCCCGGGAAAATGCCAGAATAGCCTTTTTACCTTTATAATCAATAACTTTTGAGCTTACTTCAACCGGAATCATTGTTCCGTCCCTGGCAACATGAGTTGATTCATGCAACAATTTCCCATCCTTCATCAGGGCATCTATCCTGTGTTGAACTGTCTCGGCAAATTCAGGTGTATTAACATCCTGAGGATGCATTTTTCTGAATTCATCTTTTGTATAACCAAGTCTTTTGCATGCCACCCGGTTAACCTCAACAAACCCTTCCCCTGGCAGGTAGAAAAAGATCGCGTCATTTGAGCTGTCTACCAGAATGCGGTATCTGTTCTCATTATCCCTGAGCAACTCTTCGGCTCGTTTTCTTTCAATTGTTTCCCAGGCCAGATCGGCAAGCTGCCGGACTATGTTAACATCTCTTTCAACATAATTGCTTTTTTTATTCCCGACTCCAAGAATCGCAAGAATCTTATTTTGTCTTTTTACAGGTACAACCAGTTCCCTTGTAATAGGAACATGTCCATCGGGCATACCCTTTTTATTCTTCAGCTTTTTATAATTATTATGAATAACAGGTTTTCCTGTTTTAATACAATCAACCCATACTCCTGCTTTCTCAACAGGGTAGCGCCGGTCGTCATCCTTCAGTTTACAATTTTGCCGGAGGGTATTTGTCGACCATGTTTGCAGAAATATTATTTTCTGATTTTCCTCAAGGAAATGATAAAATCCTATTTCACTTTCTGTCAGGCTTTCCGCCTCATCCAGAAACCTTTGTAAAACCTCTGAAGTATCGTGATTTATACTGTAGTCGATCAGCCGTAATCTCGCGGCCTGCATTTTTTCCAGATAGACATTATCGGTAATGTCCTTTAATATAGATACCAGGTTATTATTACTTTTGCTGTTTATATCGAGAGCTGACAGAAATTGTCTTACCCATATAACTTCGCCGTTTTTATGAATGAATCTGTTCTCAAGCTCCACTGATGAAACAACATCTGATTTTACATTTTGAATTTCTTTTTTAGTTTTTTCCCTGTCGCTGTGATGAATCAGTGATAAAAAATCCCTGGAAGATAATTCATCGTGGCTATATCCGATAAGCGCCTGAAACGCCGAATTATTTTGTCTTATGCCGGTATTCCAATCAGTTATTATTATTCCAAGCGCGGTATTTTCAAATATTTTCCTGAATTTTTCTTCACTATTCCGCAGGGCTTCCTCAGCTTTAACTCTGTCGGTAAAATCCCGTCCAAGCACAACAAGTCCTTTTCTGCTTCCATCCTTTTCGAAAAGGGGCACCTTAATAACGTCAAATACTTTATAGCCGCCATCGATTGTCGGAATTTTTTCCTCTCCTTTGGAAATTCCTCCCGCTTTCCAGGCTTTTTCATCTGTGACCATACAATTCAGAAAGGCATCTTTATAGAGGGGATGTGTAAAGTCGGCCAGCTCAGCGTCCGTCTTACCAAAATAATCAACTCCCCCCAGTGAAAATAATTCCAGATCGGCGTCATTAGCTTCAAGCCACCGGCCTTCTTCATCCTTAAAACAAATTATATCGGGAGTGGAATTAATAAGAGCTCTTAATCTCTCTTCATTTTCCTTTATTTTTATTTCCGCGACTTTTTGTTCTGTGACATCCTGGTGAGTGCCAACCCTGAATATTTCTTTTCCATCGGAATCATATTTGCTGATCCATCGATTATGTATATACCTGGTTGACCCGTCGGGCCGGATTACACGGAAATCAATTATAATCGGATTTATTCCCTTTTCCGATTCCCTGAATGCTTGTGTCAGAATATCTTTATCATCGGGATGAATAAGTGACAAGACAAGTTCCTTAGTCACTTTCTGAGGTCTGACCCCAAGAATATTAAAACTTTCTTCCGACCAGATTATCTGACTTTTTACAAGATCGTGCGACCAGTTACCTATATGTGTTAGTCTTTGTGTTTCCTTCAATAAAGATTCACTTTTATCAAGGGCTTTCTCTATTAACACCGATTCTGAAATATCTTCGGCAATTTTAATATATTTTGATTTATTGCCCTCTTCATTAAAAAGGGGGCCGATAATTGCCTGTTCCCAGTATATTTCCCCGTTTTTCCTTTTATTCTCAAATACGCCGTTCCAGACTCTGCCAGAAGTTATAGTTCGCCACAGCTCTTCATAAAGTTCGGCGGGACAACCGTCCGATTTCAAAAAGTTGATTTTTTGGCCCATTATCTCTTCGGAGCTGTAACCGGTTAATTCGGTAAATTTGGGATTCACATACTCAATATGGCTTTCTAAATCGGTTATAACAATTGCGAGGGGGCTTTGATCAACCACGGTGCGAAATTCAGGAAGCTCGTTTTTATCAACCCGGCTTTTCAAATCCTCCCTGAATAAAATTATACTTGTGCTATTTTCAACCGACAGGGGGATACAAAAATAGGTTTTCTCCAGTCCATTATTTATTATTCTGATGCTGCTACTTTGAGGATCAACAGTTGTTTTTTTAACTGAATTTAGTATTTTTTCGGCTGTTTTGGCCGGGAACACCATACCGATTTTTTTACCGATATCATTAAAATTGTCCAGCCCAAGTGATTTCGCGGCAACATTAAAATAAAGAATTTTTTCATCTTTATTATTAATTTCAATTACCGGGTCGGGCAGATAATCGAAAGACTTCTGCAGTTTTTCAGCCTTTTGAGTACTTGATTTAAGGCGATCATTTAAGTTCCGGTTTTCATTTTCAAGCTGCTTTAGCCTGTTTTGTTCCTTTCCCATGGTTTTCCTGGTTCTCTTCAACAAATTCAAACCATATGATTTGTTGTAATAATTATTCCGGGATATATCAGTCTGTCGTTTTTTCAGTCTCCTTTCATTTTTAATATATCACTTTTGGAGTTAAATTGCCAAGCATAGATGCGTAATACAAGCATATTTTGTTACACATCAGAAAAAAACAGCCGGTATCCTTTTCCTTTATTTTTTAACAGGGACGTTTGCCTGCCGCGGCTGTCGGGCAGAATCATTCCGGTTCTCTCGGGTTGGTTTATTCCATAAGAAGTTAAATACTACGTCTAAGGGCAAATAATTCGTTGAATTGTGTTATGGTGTATGAAATCACAACAAGTTATTTTGATGGGAGTCAGGTGTTCTGAATTTCAGAACTCCTTACCTCTCACAAAATGATATCGAGGAAGTTTTGGGAAATATCACAAGAATTTGTTATCCATTTATTACGTGACAAGGTCCTTTTAGCCATAAATGATGTGTTATAAATTTAAGATTCTAAATTTCCCCCAGGCAGAGCCTGTGGAAAACACCCTATCGGGGAAAACTATTTATTCAATAAGAAGTTAAACTCTACGCAAATTGGTAAGAAATTTATCAACAAGTAGAAAGTTTAATGCCAGGTAAAAGTTTTGTGATTACTTGAGGTGAATCCTCCCCCGTCCCCGACGAAAAACACATCGGGGCCACCCCTTGCTTGCATCCCCATGGGGCCGGAGGGGGACATTCTGATTACTTGGATTTGTCGATAAATATCCCCCTTCGCCCCATAGGGATGCCAGTGGCAGAGGGGTGGATTCAAAGTGTTTTTCTTTGAAGACGGGGGAGGACTATCCTTGAGCTAACCGATAACTTTTCTTTTTCTGACTCCATCGGTTTATGGATTTAGAATTGCGGCCTGACTATCGGCAACATGTTATTACCGGGCTTTTTGACAAATTTTACTCCCCGGTTTATCCTCAACATGTTGGCGTTAGTGTGGTGATACGATTCTAAATTTCCCCCAGGCACAGTTAAGGGAAATCCCCCGAAGGGGGTTAAACCGAATAGCCACGGGGTGTTCCCGCAGGGAATTCCCCGTGGAGGCGGTTAATGCAATATTGAAATTTTAGCTCAGCCGGTTTATGGATTTTGAATTGCGGCCTGACTATCGGCAACATGTTATTGGCGGGCTTTTTGACAAATTTTGTTCCCAGGATTATCCTCAACATGTTGGCGTTAGTGTGGTGATAAGAGCCTATATTTTCCCCAGGCAAAGCCTGAGGAAAACGCCCTAAAGGGGAAGAGATTTATTTCGTAAGTAATCAAATTCTGCAAAAAATAGTTAAATTTTTAAAATATTTCGAGACATGTAACAAACTCACCCTAAATCCCTCTCTTAGGAAGAGAGGGACTTTAAGACTCCCCCTCTTTTTTTTCAAGAGAGGGGGCCGGGGGTGAGTTGTTTTTCCAACCTGGGATATTTAAATAGTTTTATTCTTGCTCGGCGATTTTATGGATTAAAAATAGCGGCCTGTCTATCGGCAACATGTTATTTGCGGGCTTATTGACAAATTTTGTTCCCAGGATTATCCTCAACATGTTGGCGTTAGTGTGGTGATAAGAGCCTATTGGTCTGAGTTTATCAGGGAGGTCCGAAGGTATTAGATTAACCAGGGAGATTTGTGAATCCTCTACAAGGATTTTGTCTTATGGTTTTAACAATATTATACCCCATCGGGACCTTCCGCACTAATTACTGCCTATACAAGGCAAATGAAATAAAAAGAACCTTGTAGAGGTGCCATTATTGTAGTTTAAAATAAACAACCTCGTAAACATCTCTGTAGGAGATGCATAAAATGGCGTTCAAATTCAATCATTTTTGAAAATAATACAATGTTGATGTATTGGTTCTAAACATTATTCGATAAAATATAGATATATCTGCCCAAGTTGTTTCCTTATCAAATTTTCTTTGTTTTTATTTTGCGAAGAAATCCATGCAGGTTATTGTTTCTTATTACCGGGATCAGGTGTTCTGAATTTTTTATTCTGCCATAAAAAGGGAGGGAATAATTGAAAAGCCACCTCATCCCTGATTCATAATCCTAAGCTGGCAGGGCCGGAAAAAATTCAGTCCGAAGAAAGAATCGTACTCGTTCTAGTAATCGTACTTCGTAATCGTCTTTTCAAAACGCTCAGGTTATTCGAGAACGAGGATGATTACGAGAACCTGTATGAGTACGATAAAATCCTTCCATTTTGCGTAGAATTAAACTTCTTACGGAGTAATCCCACCCCCTCAGGAAAAATGCACAACCCCTTGGCCGTCACCAAACCCGGTCTTCATACTCTTACTCATAAACTGGCAAGCCAGAAGAAAAAGTGGAGAGTGATTAGTGGAGAGTGAAGAGCTAAGAACCTGCAATTTTTCTTTAAGATAACTTCAAATCCCAAAAAAGTCCCATCAGGGACGACAGAATTCTCCGGTAAATTGATGGTCAAATAAAATTTTGCCATTTTGCGTAGAATTTAACTCCTTATGGAATACTCCTACTCTTACTCTGATTTTTTAATACAGATACCGAAAAATAAAAAGGCAATAAGGTTCAAATTTTTGAGGGTTTGCCATTGCTATTAAGGTTAAAAGACTAAAGAATAAGGTTCTTTTGTTGGGTTTTTCAGAGAGAAATTCACGCGTCAAAAAAATCGTCATTTTACGAAAAATTTTTAAGCTCATGGAATATTTGTCAATTGTCTTTTTAATTGTTCATTGTACATTATTAATTGTTAATTGAAATCTTGCCATTTTCCGTAGAATTTAACTCCTTACCGACTAAATCACCATGTTTTCATATCCCTTTCGAATCCGGCGCTGCCAGCTCATATTAGTATTGTGAAAGTTGTTCCCTCATTTTTTTTGCTTTTTACTGAAATATCCGCTCCAATAAGGTCGCAGTATTTTTTTACCAGAGAGAGGCCAAGACCTGTTCCGTCATATTTCCTGGTGTATCCTTTTTCTTCCTGGGTAAAAGGAGTAAATACCTGTGGCAGATACTCATCTGAAATTCCTATTCCGGTATCGGAAACCTCAAGTTTCAAACCACCCTTTTCTCTCTCAGAAAGAACTATTTCTATTTCACCTTTTTCACTATACTTGATCGCGTTGTCCAATAGATTTGCCATTATCTGCCCCAGCGCGTATTCGTCGGTTTTGACAAAGGAATTATCCGAATCAATTTTGCAGAGAATTTTAAGACCTTTCAATTGCGCCGAGTGTGAATACTCATCACAAAACCGGGTGATAAAATTCTTCATATCTAATTTACTTTCCGACAGTGTGTATGTTCCCAATTGAAGATCGGACATATTAAGTATCAGGTCAACAGTGCGAATTATTCTTTTAGTCGATTTTTCAATACTGTTGAAATATGTTTCCAGCTCTTTAATGCCATAACCGGAAGTCTCCTCTTCAAGAAGGCTGATAAAATTATTTATAACGTTAAGGGGACTGCGGATTTCGTGACTCATCTGGGCAAGAAATTCCGATTTAAGCCTCTCTGCCTTTTCGGCCTGTTCTTTTGCAATAATCAGTTCATTGAGAATCTTTTTCCTTTCTGTTATATCCTCTTTGATGGCAATAAAATGAGTCAGATTATTATTTTCATCTGGCACCGGCGAAATAACCGCGTTTTCCCAATAGAGCTCACCATTCTTTTTTCTGTTCTGAAATTCACCCGACCATATCTCTCCGCTTTTTATTGTGTTCCACATCTCTTCATAAAATGCCTTTGGATGATTTCCTGAACTCAGAACTGAAGTGCTTTTGCCTGTAACTTCATCAATTTTATATTGAGTAACCTTTTCAAATCCATTATTGACATATTCAATTTTTCCTTCAGAATCGGTCATAATTATTGAAACCGGACTTTGTTCGATAGCGTGTGTTAAAAGCTTAACTCTCTCTTCAGCCTTTTTCTGATTGGTTATATCAATTATAATCCCATTAGCGTATTCAATTTTTTCCGGCTCATCTTCATAGGGAATACCGGAGGCTCTTACCTCAATCCATTTAAGTCCATTTTCGGGATGTTTGTAGCGCAATATTTCATGAAATTTAAATGGAGGACTCATGCCTCTTCTGTTGGCTTCTACCAGTTTTGGTAAATCTTCCGGAATAACATACTTGAACCATTTCGCGAAATCCTTACAGTCTTCATCGGGCAAACCAAGTATTTCACCGAAAGAGGGGCTGACAAGCACAACATCGGTTTGAGTTTGTTCTTTATTTGCCCGCAATCTGTAAATTATATATTCCGAAGGATTTTCAAGCAGCGAAGTTAAATGTTTTTCACGAAGTTCAAGTTCCTTCTGGGCAATTCTTCTTTCGGTAATATCATAGTTAGTCCCTATCATCCTTACCGCTTTACCCGATTCATCATATTTAACCAGTCCGTCCGCTTTAATGTACCTGATTTCACCATCGGGCCTTATAATTCTGAACTCAAGATCAAATTCACCATTTCCTTCAATCGCTTTTTTTACCTCCTTATTCGATCTTTTGAAATTATCGGGGTGAAGCACGTTCTGCCATGATTCAAACACTCCCCCAAAATCATCAGGATGAATACCATAAATTTTATACATCCATTCGTCCCATATCAGGCGGTTGTTAAGCAGATCAAGGTCCCAGATACCAATTCCCGCGGCATTAACGGCAATTTGTATTCTTTCGTTAAGGGTTCTGATTTGTTGTTCAGCCTCCTTCTTTTTAGTTATTTCACGGGCAATATAAATAACTGTATTCGCGCTTTTAGGTGTCGCTTTTCCGGAAAACCATAAAGTTTTGTTATTGATTGTAAGAGGATATTCAATGGTTTTCCCTTTGTTTTCATCAAGGCAGCCGCGGATAAATGCCAAAAATTTGTCGGCAGTCTTTTTATCAAAAGCATGATGCAGAGTTTTACCTACCATTTCTTCAGGAGGTTTAAACATTAGCTCGGGTGAAGTGGGGGCTATGTTTATATATGTGCCGTTATAATCCATCTCGAAAACAATATCTTCCATCGCGTTAAACAGCGATCTTAAGTTATATTCACTTTTCGCGAGATTTTCTTCCGCCTCTTTTCTCTCGGTTATATCACGCAGAGAACCGACTACATAGGCGGGATTGCCATCCGAATCTTTTGACAGGTTATAAGTGCCTTTTACCCATTTATATTGGTCAGAAGAAAAAAGAATTCGAAACTCACGTGAAATTGAATTTATTCCCCTTTTATCGGCGGCGATAAGATCATGGGGGAAATTCAGTAATTTTGGAAGGTCTTCAGGATGAATATATTTTTTTTGATCTTCATATGATAAACCCTTCATTTCCGCGGGTGAAAACCCTAATACATTTTTGCTTTTTGAACTGACAAAATCAAATTTGCCGGTGTTGATATCCTGCCTGTAAAATACATCAGCCGTCCTCTCCATAATTTCGCGAAGAAGGTTTTCGCTAAATTTCAGCTCTTTAGCCAATTGGGTTTTTTCGGTTATATCATTGGTAATACCAATTATTCTTATTGGTTTTCCATCTAAATCTCTTTCGGTAACTTTGCCTTTATCGTAAAATATCTTCCATTTGTCATCCTTTCCTTTTATCCTGTAAACGGCCTCATAAAAAGGAGTCAGGCCTCCAATATGCTTAGCCATTTTTTCCATAACTTCATTATAATCATCGGGATGAATTAATTCAGCAAAGGCATAAACATTCGGTTCAATTTCTCCAGGCTCTGAACCCAGGTATTTTGCTTTGTTATCAGAATAATCAAGATAGCCCGATTTATAATCCCAATCCCAGTATGCTGAATTTGACCCCCAGCAAACCATCTCGGTCAGCTCCTGTTGTTTATTCAATCGCGACTTCAGCTCTTCATTTTCCCGCTTCAGAGTCTCAATCTGCTTTCGCATTTGTAATAGGTCGTCTTTACTTTTCTCCATACCAGCCTTAAGTAACTAAAAGTAAATTGAATATTCAGAACAAAATCATCATTATTAAAATAACAAAAAAAATATTCTTTTGTTGAAAAAGAGCCAAATAACAGGTTCTGTTTACTCCATTACCATAAGTCACAAGTTTAGTCATAAACTGGCAAGCCGGAAGTGAAGAGCGGTTAGTGGAGAGTGACGAATAACAAATACTTCTCTGATTTTTAAAAAACTCGATTACGATGACAATTTGGATTTCGATTTCCGGGTAGCTTTTGTTCCTGTAAATCTTTCAAATCTTTGTAATCCTGTTCAGATATCTTTTTCAGCGTTAATCACCGAAATTCGAAGGAAATAATATTTCTTTGAATAAAGTAATAAGGTTTGTTTTTGAGGGAAAATTGAAAGCTATGAAGGAGCTCCAATTTGGGAAAAGATCAAATTTCAAATTTTACAGCGACAATTACCGAAAGTATAACCTGGCGAAAACTCTTCAAAAATTAGAGATCAAAATCCCCTCCCCTTAAGATTTTAAGGGGAGGTCAGGAGGGATTTGATCTACCTTGAGATGTCAATAATCTGGAGAGAAGTCAAAATATTTGTAAAAAAATGACTGGCTTCTTCTCTAAAATGTATTCTTGTTGCCTGGGAGGTTAAAAAATCAAAATTAGGTTCTTTGAATCTTTTTTCGCGGGATTTTGTCTTGGTGATTTGGAGCGTTTTTTAGCAATATTTTTACTCTTGATGTTACTTTATAATTGCAATTATTAATTATTCATTATTAATTGATCTCCTGCCATTTTGCGTAGCATTTAACTTCTTACGGAATAATTATATTGCCAAATTTATCTCCCGCAATATTTATCAGGGAAATTGATCTGTCTATACATAAATTTGCTCAAAAAAAAGGAATCAGTATGGCCCGTTCAATTGAAATCAGGGGGGCAAGGGAGCATAATCTGAAAGATATCAGTCTGAGCATACCCAAAAACAAAATTGTGGTTTTCACAGGAGTTTCAGGCTCCGGTAAATCTTCTCTGGTTTTTGATACTATTTACGCGGAAGCTCAAAGGCAGTTGATAGAGACATTCAGCGCTTACGCCAGGGCCAGGCTTCCAAAACCACCCCGACCTGATATCGATGAAATAACCAATATTTCCACACCAATTGTTATTGATCAGAAACGGATTGGAAGCAACAGGAGATCAACGGTTGGCACGTTTACCGAAATTTATAATTACCTCAGACTTCTTTATGCCCGAACCGGAAAACCATTTGTGGGCAACTCGGATGTTTTTTCTTTTAATAATCCCGCGGGTATGTGTCTTCGCTGCAGGGGAGTGGGCTCAGAGATTGATGTTGATGAAAAGATGCTGCTCGATGAAAATAAATCAGTAAGAGAGGGGGCGGTGCTTCACCCCAGCTATGAGCCGGGAAAATGGTATTATAAAGAACTGCTCGCCTGCGGATTATTCAATACCGATATTCCGGTTAAGGAAATGAATGCGGAGGAAAGGGAAATACTTCTGAATGCCGATTCGGTGTTTTACCGCCGCGAAAGAGGCGTCGATACCAAAGAGGCAGCTTTTGAAGGGGTTATAACAAAATTCAAAAGGTTGTTCCTCAACAAGGAACATACAAGAGATATACCTGAAAAATATTTAAAATTCTTCACATTAAAACCATGTCGTTCCTGCAAAGGGGCAAGATTAAACAGCCTTTCATTAAGCTCTCTTGTCGGGGGAAAAAATATCGCTGAGCTCAGCGGTATGGAAATGACAGAGCTCATTCCTTTTCTTGAAAAGATTAAAGGTCCGCTGGCAGAACCAATTATTAAAAATATTTTGAAAAGAGTACAGAATCTGGTGGATATCGGGGTGGGGTACCTGACACTGGACCGTCCGACTCCGACACTTTCGGGAGGTGAATCACAAAGGGTAAAAACTGCCCGGCAGCTTAACTGCGACCTGGTAGATATGATGTATATTATGGATGAACCGAGTATAGGGCTTCACCCCCACGATATAACAATGCTAAGGAAAATGCTTATAAAATTAAGGGATAAAGGCAACAGTGTTCTGGTGGTTGAACATGACAGTGAAATAATCTGCGGCGCCGATTATGTCGTTGATCTTGGTCCAGGGGCTGGGGTTAACGGAGGAGAATTATCTTATGCCGGAAGTGTTGACGGATTAAAAAAATCGGGCACAATAACCGGCAGTTATCTCGGTAAGGGAATCAGTGTTCCCCCGGAAAGGAGAAAAAGTAATGAAAGCCTCGTTATAGCGAACGCCGACCTGCATAACCTGAAAAATATAACGGTTGAAATTCCTCTCGGTATTTTTGTCTGTGTAACCGGTGTCGCCGGATCGGGGAAAAGCACTTTGATAAATGATATATTCGCGAAAATATATCCTGAAGCGGTGGTCATTGACCAGTCGCCCGCCGGCAGATCATCCCGTTCAAATCCGCTCACATATACCGGAGCTTTTGACCAGGTCAGGAAGGAGTTTTCATCGGCCACCGGACTGCCCGCCTCTATGTTCAGCTTTAATTCGGAGGGAGCCTGTCCAAAATGTAACGGAACAGGTTCACTCGAGATAGAGATGCATTTTATGGATCCGGTCCGGACTGTCTGCCCCCTTTGCGGTGGCAAAAGATATACTGAAGAGGTGTTATCTCTTAGTTATAAAGAAAAAAATATTTATGAAGTTTTGTCGATGACGGTTAATGAAGGCCTTAGCTTTTTTGAAAATCGTAAAATAACGGAAAAATTAAAGCTTCTTGCCAGAGTCGGACTTGGTTATCTGACACTCGGACAGCCCCTCTCGACACTTTCCGGCGGAGAAGCGCAACGTATAAAAATCGCATCCGAACTGGGGAAATCGGGCAACATATATATTCTTGATGAACCGACCACAGGTCTTCACGCGGCTGACGCGCAATTATTGCTGAATATTATCAATGACCTGGTAAACAGGGGAAATTCACTGGTGGTTATCGAACATAATCCCGATATTATTAAATCGGCCGACCGTATCATAGATATGGGACCGGGAGGAGGCAGCGCCGGCGGTGAAATTATAGCGGTGGGAACTCCGGAGGAAATCGCGCAAGTGAATAATTCTTATACAGGAAAGTTCCTGAAAAAATATCTTGACAGATAAAAAGGATAGTGGAGCATTTTGAAATAAAATCAGGATTTTTTATCTTTTTTACCTTTAAGTATCTAAATTTTCCCCAGGCTGAGCTTGAGGAAAACACCCTGTCGGGGAAAAGTTCCCTGGCAAAACGGGGGGTATTATATTCAATAAGAAATTAAATTTTACGCAAATTGGTAAGAGATTTATCAATAAGTAGAAAGTTTTATTGCCAGGTACAAGTTTCGTAGTTACTCGAGGTGTGTCCTCCCCCGTCCCCGACGAAAAACACATCGGTGCCACCCCTTGCTTGCATCCCCATGGGGCCGGCGGGGGACATTTTGATTGCTCGGGATTATCGATAAATATCCCCCTTCGGCCCCAGAGGGATGCTCTTGGCAAGGGGGTGGATTCAAAGTGTTTTTCTTTGAAGACGGGGGAGGACTATCCTTGAGCTAACCGATAACTTTTCTTTTTCTGACTCCATCAGCTTATGGATTTGGAATCGCGGCCTGACTATCTGCAACATGTTATTGGCTGGCTTTTTGACAAATTTTGCTTCCCGGATTATCCTCAACATGTTGGCGTTAGTGTGGTGATAAGAGCCTGAATCAAAAAGTAGAATATTCCCTGCCCTTAGCATAACATTCTGCCATGACAATTAATGACAGTTTTAATTGAGAACCGGCGAAACATTATTATGAACAGGGCTTTATAATAAACAGGTATCCGGATACCGCCTGAAAATTTCTTAACTACCATTGAGGAGGATATTATGGCGCTCCCTAAAAATCCGTGTGCCGATTTGCGAAAAAAACACCAGCGGTTTCTTGAAACGGCTGTAATTATTGCCCTGCTATTCATGATAGCGGCGTTCAAACTTGTTCCCGCCCTGCATCCGGAGAAGCCGGAATCAGAAAAACAGGATCCTTTTATATCAATTGATGACAGTGCGCTGCCGACAGTCCACGAAGTTCCCCCGCCGCCCCCCATGCCCGCTCCGGCGCTGGAAAAACCGGGCGGCGATGATGATCTTCCCGATGTTATATTTGAAGAAACAGTTATTGACTTCAATAACCCGGTTCCTCCCCCCAAACCTCCGCCGGTTGTTGAAAATCCGGTCGATGAGCCGGATGAAATTGTTCCCTTTTGGATTATCGAAGAAAAACCTTCTATTATCGGGGGACTGGAATCGATAATGAAAAGAATCAAATATCCTGAAATTGCCAGAATCGCCGAAATTGAAGGCAAGGTAATTGTCAGAGTTCTGATCGATAAAAAGGGAAATCCAACTGAGATAGAACTGCTGAAAGGCATAGGGGGAGGTTGTGATGAGGAGGCGGTTAAAGCAATTGCCGCCACAAGATTCACACCCGGCAGGCAGTTGGATAAACCGGTTAAAGTGAGAATGACTATTCCAATAATATTCAGACTGGAGAGATAACCGCATTCTTATTGATTACTATTTTCCCGATTTTTTGTGTAAATTCAAATTTATTGAGTCACGGATTTTTTCCGTGACTCATTATTTTAAATTCGGAACTCCTTTCCTCCCGCAAAATGAAATCGCGGAAGTGTATCGCGAATTATCATATCTATGGCTCTCAATATAAACAGTATTTTTCATTCATCGAGCAAACGATAAAAAATAAGTTCCATATTAGGCTCTTACCAATACACTAACGCCAACATGTTGAGGATAATCCAGGGAGTAAAATTTGTCAAAAAGCCCGCCAATAACATGTTGCCGATAGTCAGGCCGCGATTCAAAATCCATGAACCGGCTGAGCCAGAATTTCAATATTGTACTAACCGCTCCCACGGGGAATTCCCTGCGTGAACACCCCGTGGCTATTAGGTTTAACCCCCTTCGGGGGATTTTCCTAAGCTTTGCCTGGGGAAAAATTAGGCGACTTAACAATAATATTCTTGCTTTTTATGGCAGAATATTGAATTGAGTAAATTGATTTAAATAGTCGTACTCGTACTCAGCGAAGCGGTACTCGTTATCGTACTCGAAAAATTCGCCTTAGAAAAAAGCCGAGTACGAGGACGATTACCAGAACGTTTTTTTTGAATTTCTTTTTGGTTCTGGCTTTGCCAGCTTAGAGGATGAATATAATGACTTGGTTTGTAGCTTTATCAGAGGATTCCTTCTGCTCGCGGTAAGGCAAAAACGATTGCGATACCGATACCGATACCGATACCGATACCGATACCGATACCGATACCGATACCGATACCGAAAAATAATCAGGTAATCAATAAATCCTTTAATCATGGTTCAGAAAGTAGCGGGATTTTCTTTTGCACAGAATGTTATTTCCTTAACAACAATTCTTTGGGCTAAGCCCTTTTAGTGTGATCATAATGAATCGGTTTTCCTCCTAAAGGCGCGGAGTTATTCACCTTGTGCTCTTTGTGCCTTTTCCGGAACCCCTGTTGTTATATTTTCAGCTACTAAGGTTAAAAAATCAGGAATAAGGTTCTCACCACTTCTTGTTTGGTACACTGCGTTGAAGAAAGTTTCGAATATAATTCAGAGTATGTTATATTATGCACCTGATAACACACTTATTTATTCCCTCCATTTTTCTCCGGCAAATTATTAGAGTATTCCGTAAGCAGTTAAATTCTACGCAAAACGGCAAAATTTTATCGTATACATGGAAGATCCCCCTGGGGGCGAAGCGGTACTCGTAATCGTTCTCGTTCTCGAATAACCCGGGTGTTTTGGTAAAGACGAGTACGATTCTTTCTTCGTATTCGATTTTTTTTCTGGCTCTGCCAGTATATGAGTACGGCTGTTTTTTTAACCAAGTATAATTTTTCTGCTGTGATTGACTTTCAGAATTTATTCTGATATATTATTTTTTTCGCAGGCATTTGACTGATGCATCAGTGTTTTCTCACAAATAACGTAAAATAATGAATATGTTTTCCGAACAGGAGCGCTTTGTTGAGGAAAGCGCGCGAATGAAAATTACGCTTTATTTTTCAGGGATAACACCGCGCGCTGATAAAATGATCAGAAGGTTAAAAGATTATTGCAAATCTTTGAAATCGCCACGGTATGAGATCAAAATTGTTGACATCTCCTCCAGACCAGGACTTGAGAAGGGGGAAAAGATAGGACCGGTCGCAGATTTAAGTTGTTCTGTTGCTGAAACTGTCGCTGATATCCTTAAAGAGATGTCTGAAGAAAGTATTTTTCTGATTGGGATGGATATTTCAGAAAACAAAAATGAACCTGCGCCGGTCACCTCAATTTTAGATGAGGAAAAATACCGGCATTTAATCGACACAGCAATGGACGCGATATATCTGATTAATGAAGAAGGTGTTATTATTGAGGTAAATAAAAGCGCCGAGAGGATGACAGGCCGCGGCAGGGAAGAGCTTACGGGATTATCGGTTGATTGTGTTGACGTTAATTTTTCGCGGGAGGATTTTCTGAATTCATGGGGCAATGTTCCTGTGAATTATCACCATATGTTTGAAACTGTTCATATAAACAAAAAGGGAGAAACTTTCCCTGTTGAGGTAAGCGCCCAAAAATTTGAATGGGGCGGTAAAGTTTATTTTTACGGAATAGTCAGGGATATTACCGAAAGAAAAAAGATTACCGGTATGATAACCGAAAGTGAGGAAAAATACCGACTTCTTTTTGATAACGCGGATGTTCTTGTTTCTTTATATAACAGAAATGGCAGATGCCTGCTGATGAACAAAAAGACAGCCGCATTCTTTAACGGCCGGCCGGACGTCTTTATTGGAAAAACATTTTTTGATCTTCATTCAGAATTCGCTGAAGAATATACAGAAAGAATCAGGAATGTAATTGATACCGGAAATAACAGTGTATTTGAAGAACGTGTGGTTTTTCCAAAAGGAGTAAGATATCTTTATTCAAATGTTCATCCAATAAGAAACGCGGAGGGACAAATATATGCCGCGCAGATAATTTCACACGACATCACCGAAAAAAAAGAAGCGGAAGAGGCCTTAAAAAGGAATGAAGCGCTGTTAAGAAAAATCGCTGAAAATTTCCCTAATTCCTATCTGTCTGTTATAGAAAAGGATTTTACCATAAGTTATTCCTCCGGGCAGGAATTCAGAAACCGTAATTTAAATCCTGAAGATTATTGCGGCTTATCGATTGAAAAGGTTTTTGGTGAAAAGAGCGACATAGTAATTGAGCATTATAAAAATACATTTTGTGGAGAAGAATCGGAATTTGAATTAATTATTGACGATCAGCATCAATTGTATAAGACAGTTCCGCTTTCAGATGAAGATGGCAATATCAATCGAATTCTGGCTGTGGTGGAAAATATTACCGAACGCAAAAACGCTGAAAGCGCGCTCCAGAAAAGCGAAGAAAGATACCGGACACTTTTTAATAATATTAATGAAGGATTCGCTCTGCATGAAATACTCCTTGATGAAAATGGTAATCCGGTTGATTTTGTTTTTCTTGAAGTGAATAGAGCTTATGAAAATCTTACCGGACTTTTGGCAAAAGAAGTTATCGGACGCAAAGGAACAGAAGTAATTCCTCTTCTGGAGAAAAAATGGATTGACCGATATGGAAAGATAGCCCTTACCGGGGAGCCGATGCATATAATTGATCATTCGGAATACCTGGATAAATACTGGGATGTTAAAGCTTTTTCTCCGGCGAAATATCAATTTGCTGTCACTCTCTTCGATATAACTGAACAAAAGAAAACAGAACAAAATCTGATAAAAAGTGAAACCAGGTTCCGTGAACTTGTCGATACGATTAACAGCGGAGTGGCAATATATAAAGTATTAAATGATGGAAAAACCGGTAATGATTATGTTATTCAGGATTTTAATAAAGCCGCTCTTGATCAGGACGGAGTTGAAAAGGAAGCTGTAATTGGAAAAAAAATAGCGGATATCCGACCAAATATTGATGAATTCGGATTGATAGATATTTTCAGAGAAGTATGGAAAACGGGAAAACCTGCTTTTTATCCGGCAAAAATGTATATAGATGATAAATATTCCAACTATTTTGAAAACCGGGTGTTTCGTTTGCCAAGCAATGAAATTGTCGCTGTTTTTGATGATGTGACAGAAAGGAAAAGAGCGGAACTTCTGCTTGCCGAAAGTGAAGAAAAATTCCGTAAGCTGGCCGATTCCGCCCTGGTTATGATATCAATTGTTGCTGATGCCGAAGGGGAAGGTTATTCTTATACAAATAAACAATGGCAGCAAATTTTAGGTTACAGCGAGGAAGAATCGAAAAAAATAAAACCGATAGATATTGTTCATCCTGATATGAGAGAAGTGGTTTTAACAAATGCCGCGCGACGTATAAATGGCATAGTGCCTGAACATAGATATGAACTGAAGGTTATTACAAAATCAGGTGAAACAAGAATTCTTGATTTTTCGGCGGTCGCGATATTATTTGGCAATAAAAACGCGATACTAACCACTTCCATTGATATAACCGACAGAAAAAACACTGAAAGGGAGCTTAAAAAACACAAAGAGAATCTTGAACTGATGGTAAAGGAGAGAACCGGGGAGCTTCTTTCTGCAAATAAGGAACTTGAGGCATTCGCTTATTCGGTTTCACACGATTTAAGAGCTCCCGTGAGAGCTATACTCGGGTTTACCGAAATGCTTTTTAATGATTATGCCGGTGATATGGAACCGGAAGCAAAAAGGCTTGCTTCCGTTATTCTGAAAAACACACAGAAAATGGGTAAACTAATTGATGATCTTCTCACCTTTTCCAGGGCTTCACGTATGGCGATGCATAAAACAAAAATTGATATGGAAAAGCTTGTGCAGTCGACATATAATGAAATTGCCGGTCATAATAAAGAATTAACAATTGAATTTTCTCTTTCACCTCTCCCATCGATATTGGGTGATATAAATATGATTCGCCAGGTGTGGTTTAACCTGCTGTCGAACGCGGTGAAATTTTCTTCGGGAAAAGAAAAGATCATTATTAAAATCAGCGCGACTGAGGATGAGAAATATGTAATATACTCAATTAAAGATAATGGAGCAGGGTTTGATATGAAATACGCAGGTAAGCTTTTTGGTGTATTTCAAAGGCTTCACAGCGAAAGAGAGTTTCCGGGAACAGGTGTCGGGCTGGCCCTCGTTTCAAGAATTATTACCCGACACGGAGGGAGTGTATGGGGAAAAGGTTCTCCCGGTAACGGCGCCGAATTTCATTTTTCACTACCTTTTGAAAAAAATGGGGAGACCTGAAATTTTTCTATGCCAGTGTCAGCTCGACATTGAGAACATACAATTTGTTTCTTATACCGGATAACCTTAAAATATATTTTAATATTTTATCTTTATGTTATAGGAAATCCAAATGAATTATCAGGATATTGAAGGCAGTGAATTGTTCGAAGCGACAAACGAGTTTGAAGAGGACACATTCACTAACTGTAATTTTTCGGGAGTTAACCTGACATCTGTTTCATTTATCGGGTGTAAATTTGATTCATGCGATCTGGGCAACGCTAAATTTTCCAACACCGATTTGAAGGATATTTATTTTCATAAGTGCAAATTAATTGGATTAAGGTTTGATAACTGTAATCCGTTTCTTCTTTCTTTCAGCTTCAGTTCATCGATACTCAATATGTGTTCGTTTTATAATATGAATATCCCCTCAACCAAATTTGAGAACTGTGAACTTATCGACGCCGATTTTGCCGGCGCGGTTTTAAAGGGAAGCTCTTTTATAAACTGTGACTTAAAAAATAGTATGTTTGAGAGCAGCAATCTTGAGAAATGTGATTTTGCAAGTTCTTATAATTACTCAATTGATCCTGAAATAAATAATGTAAAAGGGGCGAAGTTTTCATTATACGGCCTTCCGGGATTACTTTATAAGTACGATATAATTATAGAATAAAACCATACCTTTATGCTCTTCCCTGAGGGACAAAAAAATATTTATTGGTGTATAAGATTGCCCTGTCAGGGGCAAAATATTGGTAGGAAAAAAAGAAGAAAGCAAACAAGTGTGCGTCAGGTACACCATATAACACACTCTGAATTATTTTCGGCGCCTTCAGGGAGGGGAATAAATCGCAAAAAATTCGTTGGATTGAGTCCGGGTATTTAAATTCACGAAAAAAATGGTTAGATGGAAGTCAGGAGTTCTGAAATTAACTTTGAGTACTGCCCGCCAGAATTTCTTCACGGCCGATTGACAACTGAAAACCCCAGTGGATTAAAGTAAAAACAGCGTAATTAAAATCCTGCCATTTTATGTAAATTCTGCCTTCTTACAAAATCATTTTCTTTTGCTCTAAAAACGGAACCAAACGGCATTTCCGCGAGTCAGAATAACAAACCAAGAAAAAACAGGATTACATTGTTTTCCGGTAAAATTAAAAGAGCAGTCAAAAAGTATTATCCTCATTTTCTGATTATCTCCGCAGTATTTTTTTTACTCAGTTTATTAATGATAATTATTTCGGATAAGATAATTGAAGCGTCATCCCGGGATAAAATTTTTATCTCAGTTGAAAAAATTCCGGCAGCAAAGGTGGGGATGGTAATGGGGTGCTCAAAATTTGTTCCGGGAGGGGGAATCAATTTATTCTTCAGAAATCGTATAAACGCTGCCGTTGAGCTATACGAGCATAAAAAGGTGAACTATTTTATTGTCAGCGGCGATAATTCCACAAAATTCTATGACGAACCAACCACAATGAAAAAGGAACTTATAAAAAAAGGGGTGCCCGATTCTTTGATCTATTGTGATTATGCAGGATTCAGAACATTCGATTCTGTTATCCGCGCGAAACATATTTTCGGCTGCGACAGCATCACGGTAATTTCACAGGAGTTTCATAACAAAAGAGCTATTTTTATTGCGTCAGAATCAGGGATAAATGCAATAGGATACAATGCCAAAGAAGTGCCCGCCTATTACAGCTTCAAAACAAAAATAAGGGAGCAGCTCGCGAAAGTGAAAACGGTGCTCGATATTTATATTCTCGGAACGGAGCCAAAATTTTACGGACCCCAAATAGTAATTGGCCGAAATTAGTCCGTAATCAGTTAAGTTTTACGAAAAATGAGGGTATAAAATTAACAATTATTATTGAACAATTAGAAAAGCAAAGACTACCGCGGATTTCCGGAATTACTACGGAACAAGAGCGAACTAAAGAAAATAAAAAGACTTAAGGGATGCTGGAGGCCATCCGAAATCGAAATCGTTTTTGCAGACCGGCAAAATCAGAAAAACAATGAAATCCCAATAAATGAATCGTACTTCGTACTCGTCTTTTCAAAACACCCAGGTTATTCGAGAACGAGGACGATTACGAGAACCTCTTCGCCCCATGAGTACGATAAAACTTAACCGTTTTGCGCAGAATTTGACTGCTAACTGAATAATTCTTTAAGCTGGCCGGACCTTAACCAAAGCGGTAACATACTCGAAAAAATTTGCCGGAGAAAAATAATGCCGGGTATGAGAACGATTTTTTTCTTAATTTCCTTTTGGTTCCTGTTATGCCTGCTTAGGTAAAATTTATTGGTCAGCCGAAAATCATCATCAGCAATACGCTGAGCACAAATATTCCGAGTCCGGTCAGGAAAAATGTCATTCCGTTTTTTGAAATTCTTTTCTGATCAACTTCATCAAGGGCTTCAAACTGAATTATCAGCTTTTCGAAATTTTCCTTTTTACCCAGTGTATATTTAATTCCCAGGTAGATAATAACAAAGGTTACCCCCGCGATAATTACACCTATTGATCTGCCCCCTCTTCTTCCAAAAATATCCTCAAGCAGGTCCTCCATCGAATCACTGAAATCGGGGACAAGAGCAACCAGCAGAAAAAGGAGGCCGAGAATAAGCATAACGAGGGTAATTGTTACCAGAGCGGTGCCATTTCCAAGCGCCGAATCACCCTTCCCTTTGGGTTTTAATTCATAATACTGGTTGCAGTAAAGTTGTTTGAGGATATTCATATCTTATCTCCGGTTATGTTTATCGGCTGCAAATTTTCCGGAATCAAAATATAGAATTAAATAATTTTAGTCAATCGGTCAGATGCACTATTGAATAGTAACAGAGGCGTCTGATAAAGATTTCTGATCGATATTACCGGGGGGATGCCATGCCATATCAGCCTCGGTAATCAGACCTTCATTCATCAGTTCCTTAAGGGTAATTTCGGTCATATCGCTCATAAAGGGGAATTCATACCTGATATCCAGTACATAAGCTTTAATTTTTACAAGAAGCACCGATTTACCCAGGTGCATTTCATTTTTCATAATCACCGCGACCGGTTTTTTAAGATAAACATAACGTGAAGTTACGGCTGAAAGATAAGCGATTTCCCTGACCTTCTGAGTATCTGCCGACGCCGGGAGATATACCTGCGCCACAACCTGGCAGTTTGGCTCACCCGCGTTCGCGTTTGAAACCGCCTGGTTCATGATTTCAGCGTTGGGTATGGAAACCAGGTTGTCATCAGGCGTCTGGATTCGAACTGTTCTTAAGCCTATCTGTTTTACTTCACCATAATAACCGCCGGCCTGAATTTTATCCCCGACCTGAAAAGGATGGTCGAGCAGAATAACAATTCCGCCAAAAATATTTTTAAGGATATCCTGCGAAGCCAGACCCACACTTAATCCGACAGCGGCTGAAACAGCTACAATAGTTTCCAGCGGAGGAGCCAGAATAAGTGTGATGATCTCATAAAGAATAACTGTCCAGAATATTATGCGAAAAGGTGGAATTGTTCTCTTAAAAAACAACCTGAATCGCCCCCACCTTTCGGAAAGAGTTTCAAGAATATTGGTAAGAAACCTGAGAACAAGAAAAGCGGCGAAAAATACGACAACCGACCAGACAATTTTACCCGCCGTAAGCCGCCATTCATTCTTAGCGGTTATACTGCTGACTCCGGGAAGTGAAGTTTGCCGGTTAATAACAGCGCCGGAATCCTTTTTCACAGGCGCTGTAGTTTTCGCCCCGGTAATTTTTTCCGCAGCGGAAGAATTTGTCTGAAGAGAATCGTTTTCAGCATTTGTTCCCGTTATGTTTCCGGTATATACCAATATGGAAATTAAAGCAAAAATAATCAGCTTAATTTTCATCTTTCTGTTTCTCCTCAGTGAAGAATATTATTGTTAATTAATGCCTTTACCACAGGTCTGTAAAGAAAGGGGTGAATTCTGTAACCACTGCCCGCTTCAATAATAATTCCTTTTCTGAAAAGAGAATTGAGCAATATACTGCTTGATTCAACCGATTGTCTGAAAACCAGGGAGTGCGATTTGGCGTTAAGCATTTCATGTTGCAGCAGAGCGCCAAGCGTAAATAATTCAATCGCCGAAAGTTTGTAGAGGAACGAATAATCGACATCTATCAGGGGATATATCTTCAGTTTATTTTCTTCAACCTCGGTTATGGAACGAAGCCAGAATAATATGGTGATGGAAATATTTCCCTTCGCTATATCAAAAAGCTGGTTAAAGAAATACCTCTTAAGATAATTTTGCTGATCATCCCGGCTTTTCAATTTCTTATACTGCCTCGTTTTAATGATATTTTCGGGAGCGAGAAATTCAAGCTGGTAGCCTGTTATCCGGTGCCTTTTCATAATGATATTTTCAAGATCATTTTCGGCGATACCGGAAAGAGATATGATACTTTGAAAGTGTTTTGAAATATTCAGCGCTTTATCCAGGTATTCCCAGCTATAGAGTGTGCAGGTAAATATCCAGTGTACTTTATCGCCGGTGTTATATATAAGGGAAATAAATTTATTAAGAAGTTCGAAGCCCCTGACTGTGCGAAGAAAAAGATTCTGTACATTTTCAACAATAAATACCAGGGGTTTATCCAGGGAGATAAAATATCTTTGGACATCATCAAAATTATTCACCTTTTTTCCCAGTACTTCGCTAAGAATTCCCTGAAAATCACCCTCGGGAATGTAGAGAGTTTTTTTTAGATTCAGCTCTTTTATTTCAAATTCCCTGTAGATATCCCGTTTGGCGAAATTCAACAAAGTGGTGGCGCCGCTTCCATGCTCGCCTATTATGATGGTCGACATGAAAGCGCCCGATTCCCATTGTTTCAGGTTTTCAGTCAGTATCCTTAACTCCTTTTCCCTTCCGGCAAAAAGTCTTTCATCGGCCAGAGGTTTAAGACCAAACAGATGCTGGTAGATAAATGGAAGCTGCTCAATCTTTGTTTTAGTTTCCTTAAAATATTCATATATATCATACCGTGATTCGGAAGTGTGCATAAGGCCGGTAATTTCGCCATACCTGCCGAAGCGGGCCCGGACAAATTCTGAAATTTTGATTATTCCGCTCCATATAAGAGGCAAAGTTTTACTGATTCCGGCCCAAATGCCCCGTATATTTTTTTGTAGATTTTCTTTTGCCTGAATCCTTACAAGCTGCAATTTCAGTTCAATAAGTCTCTGGTTATCCAGTAATTCCTGGATATTTGTTATATAAGCGGCAGTAACAGAATGGAGGTTCTTTTCAATTTCATTTCTTACCCCTGTCGCTTTTTCAATGTGCTCATCGATTCTCTCAAGGGCTCTTTGCAATCCTTCCCTGACATGAATAACCGCTTCTTCAGTATCCTTTTTGTTTTTCAAAATATCAAGCGTAACATTCATATTAAATTCAGCCACCTGATCAAGTTCTGAAACTCCGGTCATAATATTATTGACAGAGTTTTTTATTTCTTCCTGTTCTTTGATAAAATTCTTTTCCAGAACAGGCAGAAAATCACGTATGAAAAGCTCCTTTAAGGGGGCCTCATCTGAAGTAACAGATACTGGAATTGCAGAAATATCAGAGTTCTGCATGATTGTTTGTTCAGAGGGAAGCTTGTGGATATTTTTCTTAATATGCTCAAAAAGGACAAAAAGAAATTGGTTAATATCAATTTTCAAAAAAGCCGCGGCAATTTCAGGCAATAGTTTTCCGCGGAGTTTATTCAGCAGCTCAACACTGTTGTTTTTTATCAGGTTTTGTAAAGCCCTGGCGCCGGGTGTTTGTGTGAAAAAAAATGATGAAAAGGTAGTTTCAACAGCATCCGCCGCGTTTTTGAAAGCGGGAAGCAGAATAACACCTATATCTTCGGTCAAAGAGCTGACAGTGTCTATAAATAACACTACAGTGTCAGTCTGCATTTTCATTAATGTAATATCATTATTCCAGTCCTCTTTGTGTACCGAAAAAAACTTTTTCCAGCCGGCCGCGCCATGCTCAAAATTTTTTAAGAATATTTCCCGGTTTTTTTTAATCGCCGCAGCTTTATATTTTGAATCTGATATAGCTCCGGTCCCGGCGTATTCCAGTACATTATAAAAATTCTCCCCGCTTTTTTTATACCATTCCTCAAATATTTCATCCCTGCCTTCAATGAATTGTTCCGCGCCTGTTACCAGGTTGGCGGATACTTCCTTAAGCTCGGTAATTCTATCTTTGAAACGGGAATAATATTTCTCATCATACTCCTCTATTCCGGGAAATTCCTCTTCGGGAATAAGGAAATATTTTGTCATTTCATTTATCCCGTTCTGAAGACCTTCAAGCTGCCTCATGGAGAATCGCAGAAAACTGTTAAATTCGTTAAAAATAAATTCTTCAGTGGCTGACAAAAGAAGCGCTTCTGAAATTCTCCTGAATTCTACAGGCCTGATCAACTGAAAATCATTTTTTTCTTTTTTTAAGGACTGGGTAATTCTGAATTTTATTCCCGCTGTTTTTTTATATAACCTGGTCCTGAACTTGTCATTATCCCGAGGTTTAAGAAAATCCTCCCCTTCGGTGATTCTGATTTTTTCAGGAAAGTCATTTATGTGGTCATCCCATATTTTTTGAAAGTTCAGAGTGATTTCCTCTTTCCTCAAACCAAAATTGTAATAATATTTTTTATCAATACTATCCCTGAATTTTTCCAGAAGATCGGACCAGCTTTGAAAAAACAATCTTAATTTTTCTTCATTTTTTTCAGCCTCTTCAAAGGAAGTATAAAGTGAGGAGATATGCTTCTGAAAATCTGAAAGCATTAAAAGATGTGTGTTTTTCCATGAATAAAAACATTTCCTGTGGTGATCTTTTACAAGATCACGGGTGGAATCAATTAAACTTTCTATGGTTTCATCTTTAATCATTTACTTTCTCGTCCAAAATTTCTTTTACCAACCGTTGACCACGTCAATTAGATATAAAACAGACAAAATTAAATCAGCCTGAATTTACATATAAACATATAAATCTGTCAAGAAGTACAAAAAAGTGGAAAAAAAATGAACGGTTGATTAAAACCGGCATGGCGGGATGGAAATAATGAATGATTAACAGTGAATAATATAAAATTTCGCTTTTGAATTACAAATTATTTCTATAATAAATGGTAAAAATAAGGTTCTAAATTTTCCCCAGGCAAAGCCTGAGGAAAACGCCCTAAAGGGGAAACATTTGTAAGTATATCCGAACAATCGGAATATCTCCCGCCTGAGGTAATGGCACTAAGATAGAGCAAAAATATAGTATTTTTAGTGTTTTCCTGGTATTCCGACCCCACCCTTAATCCCTCCCCTTAGTAAGGGGAGGGACTTTTAAAGCTCCTCTCCTTGATAAGGCTTTTAAGTGCGCCGTGGCGTAAGAGGGGCTGGGGTGAGGTTGTAAAGAATTTAATAACAATGGGTTAGCCAACTAATGTTATCATTCTGTTTAATTGATATTGGAAAAACATTCCATAAGGAATATTGATGTTGGGGAATAACTATATTCGCGCAATATTCCTTTCGTTTCACTATGTTAGTGCTATTACTGCCGGAAGGGGAGGACTATCCTTGAGCTAACCGATAACTTTTCTTTTTCTGACTCTTTCAGCTTATGGATTTAGAATCGCTGCCTGATTATCGGCAACATGTTATTAGCGGATTTTTTGACAAATTTTGCTCCTTAGATTATCCTCAGCATGTTGGCGTTAGTGTGGTAATAAGAGCCTAAATTTTCCCCAAGCAGAGCTTGAGGAAAACGCCCTATCGGGGAAAAGTTCCCTGGCAAAACTGGAGGCGATTTATTCAATAAGAAGTTAAACTCTACGCAAATTGGTAAGAAATTTATCAACAAGTAGAAAGTTTTATTGCCAGGTATAAGTTTCGTAGTTACTCGAGGTGTGTCCTCCCCCGTCAATGAAGAAGAGCGCTTCATTGCCACCCCCTCCGGCGGGGGACATTCTGATTACTTGGATTTGTCGATAAATATCCCCCTTCGGAGGGGGTGGATTCAAAGTGTTTTTCTTTGAAGACGGGGGAGGACTATCCTTGAGCTAATCGATAACTTTTCGTTTTCTGACTCCAGCAGCTTATGGATTTAGAATCGCTGCCTGATTATCGGCAACATGTTATTAGCGGATTTTTTGACAAATTTTGCTCCTTAGATTATCCTCAACATGTTGGCGTTAGTGTGGTAATAAGAGCCTAATTTTTCCCCAGTCAGAGCCTGTGGAAAACACCCTATCGGGGAAAACTATTTATTCAATAAGAAGTTAAACTCTACGCAAATTGGTAAGAAATTTATCAACAAGTTGAAAGTTTAATGCCAGGTAAAAGTTTTGTGATTACTCGAGATGAATCCTCCCCCGTCCCCGACGAAAAACACATCGGGGCCACCCCCTCCGGCGGGGGACATTCTGATTACTTGGATTTGTCGATAAATATCCCCCTTCGGAGGGGGTGGATTCAAAGTGTTTTTCTTTGAAGACGGGGGAGGACTATCCTTGAGCTAACCGATAACTTTTCTTTTTCTGACTCTTTCAGCTTATGGATTTAGAATCGCTGCCTGATTATCGGCAACATGTTATTAGCGGATTTTTTGACAAATTTTGCTCCTTAGATTATCCTCAACATGTTGGCGTTAGTGTGGTAATAAGAGCCTATATGAAAACCAGTGGGTAATGAAAAAACAGCCGACTATCAAATCGACGTAACTGAACAGATACACAAGCGCCAATATATGGTTTGCCTGACAGCGCTTATGAATGATGTATCATATTCCATTGACTTGAATTTTGCCTGGGAGGTCTTAAAGGATTTGGTTATCTGGGGATGGTTTGTGAATCCTCTACAAGGATTGTTGTTGTTTTATTGACTATTTTCTACCCCATTGGGACGTTCCGCACTAATCATTGCCTCATGAGATAAAAAAGAACCTTGTAGAGGTTCCAGTAATGCGTTAGTCCCTCTGGGGTAGCATATTATAGATAATTTGAAAAACATCTCTGTAGGAGATGCATAAAATGGCGCTTGAACTGCATCATTTTAAAAATAGTACAATGCCGATATATTAACAATAAAGAGCGGGAAATATTTGAAAGAAAGAAAATTTTTCCAGTGATCGAATTGGTTTGTCACTGGCTCAAATTCAATTACCCACTATATTTCACATAGAACCAAAAATAATTATCAATTATCCATAACACTTTCCAGGTATTCAACAGCGGCTTCAACAACATTGTCATTATTGGTGGGATCAGTTCTGAAATCGCCTTTTACCTGTACGTCAGGCTCCACTTTATAGCCGTAAAGATTCCCCTCTCTGTCGGCCATTGTTGATACAGTCAGGACTAATAACGCGCCATCGCTTAATTCAAAACTCCTGTTCGCGGTAGAAACGCCATAGGTATTTTCACCGAAACTTTTTGTTTTTTCCCTGCCCCTGAAGGCAATCACCATAGCCTCACCCGAACTCGCTGTCCAGCGGTTTGTAAGGACAGCAACCCAGGGATTAGCGTTGATCAGCTCATAATAATTTTCGACCGTCACAACCGGATTCTCTTCATAGAGCGCTTTCCCGGCTTCATAATACCATTTTGTGGTGTTATTATCGGGATCGATAAACATACCAGCCAGTCCCTCGCCAAGTATGGGACCCGCTCCGGCAAGCATAGGCCACATATTACCGCCGGTATTCTGCCTGAGGTCAACAATCCAGGCCTTAATATTTTCACCATCATTTTCTCTGATCGCCTCCTGAATGCTGGTCGCGAATACTTTCGAAGCGTCGCCCGAATATATAAATCCCGGAATCCGGATAAAACCAATGTTTTCTGTAATTCTTAAACCCAGCACGCCGGCAGCGGGGTTGTAAAATTTCTCTTTTCCTGCCATTCCCGGTATACTGATTTTCGGCAGCGGACTGTTTTCAGGCTCCATAAAAAAGCTGTGGTTATCACCCAGTCTTTCCAGCGCGTCCCTGATCGCGTTATAAGTATCAGCGGTTGACTGTGCGCTCAGGGCAAGCCTGAATGTTTCCTCCCTGAAGGATGCCCATTCTATTTCGTAGCGGTTAATGGAATTGTTTTCAATTATATCCAGCGCGGCTTTAAGGTATTCTTCCGCCTCATCAGACATGTCAGTATAAATTGTTAATTCATCAGTTTCCTGACAGGATACCAGAATAAATATCAAACTCAGAATAAAAATACTACAAATTCTGTTCATAAATTTTCCCGCTGTTTTTTTGAAAGAAAACATTATTCAAAATTAACAAATCCAAAATGAAACTACTTTTTCAATTTATAATAAAAAAGGTAAAAAATCATCTCCTTTGCAACGATGTTTCAGGCATTGTGATAGTTACCCGGAAAATAATGTGAACGTCTGACATATAATATTTTACTTTTTTTATTGCGATAACTTATGATTATTTATATTTTAAGGGTGACTGATGTTACGGGCTGAATAACTGAATCTCTTCCGGATTAACATTTTCCGGTTGCCGGGAAAGACTATAAGGTATAATATACTAATTATAAAATAAATCGGGAGCTATTTATGGGACTCAAGGAAGCGTTAAACAAGCTGAATGAAGCTGTTCAGGACCTGACTTCGCTTCATGTGCAGACTTTTACAGGTGAAATAAAAAGTGAAATTACCGGCTCGGAAAGTTTCGAAGATATTCAGAAACTGGTACAGCAGGCAAAAACAAACGGGGAGATCAGTCTGGTAGCGGAAACCCTCGCTAAGTTTGACGGTGATTCATATAATTTCGTAAAACAGGATCTTTCAAATATTCCCGCTGTGGCGCTTGAAACACATAAAAATGCCGTTCAGTCGGGAGTTGAAACCCGCCTTGGTCTGCTTAAATTATTCAAGGACCTTCTGGATTAAATATGAAATTTTCATTGCCTGAATATACCCCGGCTGATCTGCATGGAAATGCTGTGGATCAGCTCGGGCAGTTTGATAAAATTCTGGATGAAGCAAAGGCAAAAGGAATTATTCATTCCTCTCCGAATAATGAGAGGGAAACCTATGATGTTGAAAGCCAGCGGATAAGAATACAGACTATGGCCTCGCGTTTATTCCTGCTTGGTTATCTCGCGGATAAAATTGAGCCGGAAGATATTGAGGAAAACCTGGAGAGGATCAAGTCCGCGGTGATGGAATTTCAGAAAGAAGCGGGTTTAAAACCGGATAATTGGGCGGGTGATATCACCTGGCATGCTATGGATGAAATCGTCAGTTTTGAAAGTGACCTTAGTGATGATCACTGGTTTCAGGGCAGGGAGATAAATCAGGCGTCGGAAAAAGCAATTCACCGGGGAATACAGCTTCGGTTGTGGTCGCTCGGGCTATGTGAAAAAAAGCCGGGAACTGATTTTGATATTTTAGAACCATCCTGTTTATCAAAATTTGAAGAAATGGCAAAAATATTTATGCTTATTCCCCTCGATTATAAAGCCGGCTTTGACAAACAGACAATCAGGCTTCTTTATGATCAGGAACGATTTATTAAGTTTCTGGCCCAAAGAGGGTCGGATGATAAAAAATCCTTCAGGCTAAATACGAAAGAGGAGAAAGATAAAGAAAAGCTGGCGGAACGTTTTATTGTTAATTGTGCTAAAATTGAATTGTGGCTTCTTGGTTATAATGTTAAAATCAATGGAAAAAATGATTTTGAAAAGAATAAAGGCAATGACCTCTATTCAGCGATGAAAAATTATTTCATCAATTTTCAGGGAATAAATGCCGCTGAGGCTGAGGAGCTGTCTGAAAAAATAACGCCCCTCTTTTTTGATGGTATTCTGGCCGATAGCGAAGATAAAGAAAAACAGGGATTACCCGACGCCAGTTTATTGATCGCCAGGGAAATTAATTCGGAAGAAGAAATTAACAATGCCTGGGAATTTATAAAAAGCAAAGGTTTAAGATTATGGGACGGGCTTAAAAGGATTTGGGGCTGGATTAAAAGGATAGGCAGCAGGGTTTTTTCATTTATCAGGGAAAATCTTTTTATCGGATTTTTCCGGTTTGCTTCAAAGTCCTGGAAAATTGTGGCGAGGGGAATTTCCAATATTATTAACTCTGTAAAAGTTTATGTTAATGGTGTTCTCTATACCCCGGATGATATTTTTCTTTTTTCAAAAGATATGGATACCGTAGCTGTTGTGAATAAAAATCTTGCCTCCGGAGCCGGCATAATCAGACTTAATAACCAGTCGGCAGCCTTTTCTCTCGCCTGTCGGATAGTCGCGCTGATATTCGACTCATTTAAATATTTAAGCGCCGGTTTTGCCGGATGGGCCAGGCTGCTTTATACTCTTGTTAAAGAATATAGTAATCTGAAAAATCTTTACACAGATTTTATGAAGGTGGCAGCTCAATAAAACACCCGGTTATTTTTTGTTCTCTTCCCCTCCGGATTTATTATGTTTCGCGTTTAATAAAGCGCCTATCGCCACACCTAATCCCATTCCGACAGAAAGTCCCATAGAGATGCCTACGGGGATATTATCCATCGCGGCCCCTATTGCCGCGCCAAAAGGGAGGCCTATTCCGGGTCCCATGGCGATACCTAACGCCAGCCAGTTAGTATTTTCCTTTTCCCTTTTTATCTTCATTTTTCTCCATACAATTTAATCGACGGAAGCGTGTAATATATAACTAAAATGTTTTTATGAAAGCAAACAGATTATCGTGTCAGAATCATTTTTCTTACCTGTCTGAATTCCCCGCTGCTGATACTGTACAAATAAATTCCTGAAGCGAGGTTTTCCGCGTCATATTCTATTTTATAATACCCCGGATATTTGAATTCATTCACTAATGTTTTTATCTCTTTACCAAGCGCGTCATAGATTTTTATCTTAACATAACCGGCGGAGGGTATTTGATATTCGATGATTGTGTAAGGATTGAAGGGATTGGGGTAATTTTGAGAAAGGTTAAAATCATCAGGAATGGAGACACCTGGTTCAGTTACCCCGACAGGTTCAAGTATATTAAAGAATTCACAAACTCTCTCAAGAAAATCGGGGTGATATATCAATCCATAAAAATCGAGAACAACGTCAAAGCGAGATGTTTCATTCGCGTAAGCAGCCGAGCTTGAAAAACCATTTCCTTTCGCGTCCAGGATTAAATACATATCGCCATCCATATAACGAAGATATGGACAAAATATGGTGGTATCAAGATTTAATCCCCTCGTAAAAGTATTTGCGACACCCGCGATGTAATCTGTATAAATTGCAAGACAAGCTCCGGGCGCGGTTACAACGCCTATCGAATCCCAGAATGATCCGGGAACGATATTCTGATTGAATACGTAAGAAGATACAAAAAGTTTAAGTGAAGGCGCATTGTTAAAATGATCCATAAAAAGTAAGTTTTCATAATAGTTTAGTATATATTCAGAACGATCCGGCATTCGGAAGTTCATAAAAACGGCCTCATAACCTTCACCAAATGGAACAATATCGCTCGTGTAAACGATTTCTTTATTTGTATATTGATTAAGTAAGGCTGGAAATGTTTTAAAAAGTGAATCTGAAAAATCCATCACCAGAACCTTATTTTCCTGCGGGATAATTTCGAAACAAAAGCTGAATAATAAAATGGTGATGATACACAACCTGTGGAATAATGTTTTCATTTGTTTTCCTCTCCCTGTATCTGTTTTTTTTGACAAGATCAAGGAAAACAACAATCCCTGTCATGGCTTTTTTACTCTTCCTCAAAAGGTATCATGAATATACACAAACCACTTATAAACGACAACAAATAATTCAAGACCGCGCTAATATTTTTTTAATTGTTGCCAGCCTGTTATTGTTCCGGTAATGTAAAAAATACCAATCAGCAGTGATACCAGTGAGGAAAATGGTTCGGCCGGATCTATTTTATCGATAAAATAGATTATTACATTTTGTTGCAGAATAACAGGGATAACCATCAATCCTCTGAAAATAAAAACAACGCTGATCACCAAAAGCGCAATTCTTAGAAATGGCAGAGGCTTCATTTTCCCCGCTCCTGAATAAGCGTATAATCCGAATATAAAAAAGAAGACCGCGGCAATTAAACCGGTTATAATTAGCATTACCGGCTTTTGAACAATTTCTTCCGGCGCCCCGAAATATAGGCTCCATGAGGGAACAAAACTTATTACTGCCTGAAAAATGGCAAGAGAAAAACTGAGGATTGAAGAAAAAAGAAGTAATTTGTTTTTGGTCATATTATTATTCTCCGGTTTAATTTGCCGCAAAAATAATTACAGATCAACTCTTTTGTTTTAATTGCTCAATCAAAAGTAATACCAAAGTGAAAATAAATATGGTCCAACTATTGCATTCGGATTAGGTTTTTATTATCTTTGGACTAAAAAGGTATTCATCTATGGCGGCTCCCAAAATTGTCTCAATTAAAGAATCTACTCCTGAGCTTAAAAAGCTCCTTAAACATGCAAAACCTCTGATTGCCCCTCGATTACGTATGCTCATTGAAATGAAAAATCATGCCAATGGCATCTCTAAACGTGATCTCGCTGACCGGATCGGCGTCAATCACAATAGTGTCCAGACCTGGAGAACTATGTATGAGAAAGGTGGCATTGATCTACTTTGCAGCCACAAGAAAACCGGTTTTCGTCCCTCTGTATTCTCCAAAGAAGAACATTCAGCAATCGAACAGAAATTAAATGATCCCTACAATGGATTTCCTGGATATAAAGAATTGTTAAACTGGATTGAGCTGGAGTTCAATAAGGAAGTAAAGTATAATACTCTGCTAAAATATTGTATCAGAAATTTTGGCTCAAAATCAAAGGTTGCGCGTAAAAGTCACGAAAACAAGGATAAAGAAGCAGCTGAGGCTTTAAAAAAAACTTTGGTCTGATTTGCAGGAATGCAATTGCTGATAAAGTAGAGAGATATAGAAGAGTAAACTTATATTACCAGGATGAAAGCAGGTTCGGATTATTTACCAAAAACGGAAGAGCATTAACAGCCAGGGGGATCAAGCCAATATGCACCTTCAATCAGGTATTTCAGTCAACATATTTATACGGAGCATTTTCACCAATTGATGGAAAAAGTTTTCAGCTGGAGTTACCAGAATGTAATTCCGAATGGTTTCAATTATTCTTAGATGAGTTTTCCAAAGAAGACCCTGATGAATTAAAACTGATAGTTCTGGATAATGGTCCTTTTCACAAAGCCAAAGCGTTGAAGATTCCGGAAAATATAGTATTATTATTCTTACCTCCTTATTGTCCTGAATTAAATCCGGCAGAAAAAATATGGGCAAAATTCAAGAGAGATTTTACAAACAAATTATTTTCATCAATGGAAGAATTGAGAGAATATGTCTGTGAATTGGCAAAAAATCTAACGCCGGAAGAAGTCATGAGTATTAGTTCATACGCTTATATTTTTTCGGACCCTTTTTGGACTGTGATATAATTCACTATGGTATAATTGCGCCTCAGCGGCTGTAACCACTTTTGTGATTTCAAAAATCTCGCTGTAATAATTTCTGAAGGGGGCTATCAGATTTTCGAAATGATTTTCATCCTCCGCCTGCCATACCGACATGCCGACTGAGGGATCATCCGCCAGACACCATGTGCTGATTATCGCGCTTCTGTCCGCTTCTCCGTTTTGTAATTTTGCTCCCAGCTCATTTAATTTGTTTAAATCGATTCTTACTTTAACAAAAAAGCGCATAATATCTCCTGTTTAGGTTTTGGGGTTTTATGATATTTTCAACCCTTAGAGAGATATCAACAGGAAAGGTTACGCTTATTAATTAAAAATTTTCATTGAGCCTGATCTTATAACTTCACGGATTTTCTCAGGAATTTCGGCATCGGGTAAACTTCTGTACAACCGTGAAACTTTTATAAATTTATCCAGTTCATCTTCAGCTTCATCCGGACCAGGTAGATTGTTTTCCCTTTTCATCTGGTTGTTATTAACAGATATCCATCCCTGTTTAAGAGAAAAATTGATCATATTTTCACATCTGCACTTATTTCCCGGATCATATAAGGAGCAGTTCCGGCATAAAAAATCTCGCAGATTATGCCTCGCCCGGTAAATTAAGGTTTTTATTCCTCCCGGTGATTTTTCCATTATTTCGCTTGTTTCTTTGATGGAAAAACCGGCGAAAACATGCAGTATAAATGCCGACCTCTGGTATAACGAAAGAGAGCGCAGAAGACCGGTAAGGCATCCCTCCTTCACCTGGCTGACAAGATCGGACACTTCATATTCACTGAACCCTTTTTTATCGGGAACTTCAGCCACACGGGAAATAAGCTCCTCAAGTTCTGCCCGTGATGTTTTCCTAATATTTCGCAGATGGAGAAAACATTGGTTTTTCGCTATCCGGTAAATCCAGGTATATATATCACTTTCACCCCTAAACTGATCAATTTTGTTAAATATTATTACAAAGGTTTCCTGGGTGATCTCTCGCGAAAGATCATGATCTCCGGTCATCCTGAAAGCGAGATTATATATTTTTTTATTATACCTGTCAAAGAGTTTGCCGGCTTCGGCGGGATAATCATCATTGCCCGGACCTCTCAATTAACCGCTCCTCCTGTTACTCTGCTTATATCCATAATGGTCGCGTACACCATAAACCCGATAAGCAGCAGCCAGCCTGTTAACGCTACAGGTATATGAAGCTTAAGCAGTCTTCTGTCAATTTTTTCGAGCAGGTATAATAACAGGTTGCCCCCGTCAAGCGGAGGAAAAGGAAGCATATTAAATATCGCGAGGTTTATACTCAGCAAAGTGGAAAACTGAAGCATCCGCGCAAAACTGAGTCCCACATATCGGCTGCCATCAGTAACTATTCCCACTATGCCTGACATATTTTCAGTCTGCGTGAACATCAACGGAATTGAGGATATTATCTTTAAGGACAAAGACCAGGTTTTTACCAGCGGAGCTACAAAAATATTATAGAAAGAAAATTCACCGAAAAAAAGATTCATAAGCAAGAGTGAAAAAGCCGCGAATAAAAAATTTGCCATTGGACCCCCAAGCACGTAAAATATTCTGCTCCGCCATGGTATCAGGTATAACTCGGAAAGTTCGGTTATTTCAGGAAGAACATAACCTCCGAGAGGTATGGCCGATACCCGGTATTCGGTGCCACCTATTTTTTTTGACCATAATTTAGGTCCGAAACCGACTGAAAAGCGGGCAATTCTTACACCCGCTATACGCGCGGCGCTGAAATGTCCAAGTTCATGAATGAATATTAAAAGACCAAGCAGGAATATTATAACAATATAACTCATGTTCACTCCGTAATAATAACTTAAATCAATAAACCGTCGGAACCGGAATAAAAATCATTCATCCGGAGGCTGAGCCTTTCGAAGCCGTGAATCAACCGGCGATCGTTTCCGGTATTATTCCTTTCGGCTGTAAATTCGGCATCCTGTAGCAGCGGATAACCTCCGTTTTCCGGGAATCAAAATTTTATCCCGCAAATCCTTCTCTATCGCGAATAATTTATTAGATTCCGGCGCTTTCTCTGACCAATCTTCCATGCCAGAGAACCAACAATGGAAAGAGTAATTCAAGACACATAAATATAACAAAGAGTGTGGAAGAATATCCGAAAAAGATAAGGGAAAAAAATCTGCCCAATCCGCCGAAAAATATCAAAAGAGCCGCCGCTTTAAAGAGAATCCCATTCTTTTCGGGCGAGGTCATTATATATAAAAGTATAATTCCGGTTCCAATCCACATTCCGCTGTAATACCTGTAGTTGCTGTCGGCAATTACGTTGGAAGTAATTTCACTATTTATTCCAAGATTGTAAAATGAACCGCCGAGCCCGCTGACAAGACTCATTAATCCTGTGATCACAGCCATTATTCCCAGCGCGAGAAGAATGACCTGAAATATTCTTTTACTCATAAAAACTTAATCCTTAAACTGACTTAGCCGGAAGTGGAAAGCCAGTTAATTGATAATGGATAACTGACAATTGATAATTAAAGATGACCCGGTTTTTAATTTTATTAAAACATCCTGACCATCATTCTTTTGTCGGGTTTTTCAGAGAGAAATTCACGCATCAAAAAAATCGTCATTTTACGAAAAATTTTTTGAGCTCATGGAATATTTATCCCTGTTCCTGGTTTGCTCCCGCCTCTCGAAGGGCCTGTTGAAATTTTTCGGCGTATCCCTTAATCAGCTCAGCCCTATCAATACCATTGATAATTCTGCGCGCGTTATAGTAGTCCACAATTTCATCTTTATCGGGGTCTCCGATATAATCTTTCAGTTTTTTGCCGGTAAATGTACCTGTGAACATACCAAAAAACATTATCACGACCGCGTATTCAGGTTTTTTAACCGCGTCAGGATCATCTGTAAGATCGGGGCAGCCGGGATAAAATTCTTTAACTATCGGAGTCATGCGGGTGTAGTTTAGTCTGCCTGTAAGCTGAACAAATCCGCGGCCATGAAACTTTGCTCCGTCACCCGGTTCCGTGTTGCCCAGGTCGGTTCGGCCCCCATACATCCGCTCAAAATATGCGTTATCGCCACGTTCCGAGACAGGCTGCATTGTGAATGCGGTTTCATGATATGTGGTCGCGAGCATGTAGGCAAGCCAGCAATAATTTCTACTCCTCCAGTAATGTTTGAATATTCCTTCAGGTTCGAATGGGGGGTTATCCCAGAAATCGATAATTGTTTCCATTCCATCCACCTGCTCCTGCCTCAGTTTACCATCAAACAAATCATCCCGGATATTATCATAAAATATTTTTTTATCCATAGCTGTCAATCCTCTTTTGATTTATGTTATTGTGAAACATAGTACACTTTGTTGAAGCCGGTATTATCCTGTAAAAAATATTTATGACTCAAAAATAAAGATAATGTTTTTATCCGTTTGGTAAAAGACTATTCCCATGAAGCAGAAATTATTTTTGAAAAAACACCTCAGCTTAACAGGCTCCTTAACAATTTTTTTCCTTCATTAAATGGCAGAATATTGAATTGCGCAGGTTAAAATAAATGAACCGTACACCTGCCCGAAAAAAAGATTACGCAGTAAAGTGTTAAATTCCAGGCAAAATGGACTGGTTTTTGCAAAAATAGTTTCCCTGCTGTAACACTCAGCAAATTTCCAAAAATTCCTCGATTTCATTTTGCGAGAGGTAAGGAGTTCTGAAGTTTAAAAAAATCAAGCATAAGGTTTTTTAGCTTTTTGCTTAGTTTGGCGCATAAGTGATTTAATGGCTTTTATTTCAACCCGATAGCAGGACTAAAATATCAATTTCCTGTCTGACGTCTGATGAACTCCCACGTAACCGGTATTTTTAATTTTAGTCTTTCAAGAATTTCCTTACCGGGTATTTCGCCGTTAAATGGTATTCTTTTAACATACTCCTGAATATCTCCGGCATGGCGGCCATATTTGTAGTCCCAGGTAAACCGGCCATCTATATCAACACAAATTGAGGGATTATCCATATTGGGCACACTGATAAAAAATTCCGCGCTGCCTCCTCTTTTGTCACTCAATTTTTTATTTTTCCGCAGATTTTCAAACAATTCCGAGGCGGTATTTTCCGCGGGATCGATAAGAGAAATGTCATCGCTCATAAAGGGTTTGTAAATAAATTCACCATCTTCTTTGTAATTTCTTAACTCTTCAATTTTCTCCAGGAATATCTCTTCGTAAAAAGGATAATGTGTGCAGCCGAGTATGATTGATTTAAGTGGTTCGGGATTCTCAAGGTTTCTGATTTTTTCAAGAAGGGAAACCAGATGATATGATATATAATTTTGAATGCTGTTGAGCTGAAGCGTTTCCGGATTTTCCCTCTCGCCCGAATAAAGGAGCTCATTATTATTATATTCAAAATTATACCTCTTTAAGATATTGCTCCTGATATCCCCCGGCGCCTCACCCATAACGGGTCCTTTATAATCATTTCGAACCGATTCCGCTGATTTCATAATATAACCGGGCTCACCATCTATCGCCCCCGCGAGTCCGATTCCCGCCTGCTGAACAATATTTATGCTGCCGCTGAATCCCCCTTCCTTAATCAGCCTGTTTAAGGTTTTAACATATCCTTCCGAGGCCACTGTTCCGGCAGTCGCCATCACACCAATCGTACAGCTTTCATCTTTTTTTATCCTGTCGAGAGCTCCCCTGCAGCCTGCTCCGATTACTCCTGTCACACTCAGTCCCGTTCCGCTCATCTTTATAAAATCATCAATAATATCTTTTCCGAAAGCCGTCGCTGTATTGCAGGCTATTACGATCGCTTTCACCTGGTTTTTACCGACGGAAAAATTTTCAGATTCTCCCGTTTCGTAATAATTTTTCCCCATAAGAAACTGCACATCTTTTATTATATGTTCTTCCAGGAGTTCGGTTTTATTTGCCCCCGCGTAGTTGCCGTATGGCATATTCGCCTGATCGCCGAGATAAATAAAGTTTTCATTTTCAAAATCTCTTATTCCATCCGGACCCGGCTCACCGGTTTGATTATCATAAAGATCGGCTTTCAGGATAACCTCCATTACGGTAAGTCCCCCCGTGCCCGAATCAAATATCCCTATCGGAAGCGACTTATTTTCCGCGGGATAGTTTTCCGGATCAATATAAAATACCGATTCGGTCTCGTAAAAAATTGTATTATAGAGGTCTGTATGTCTATTCTGCTGATTTTCACCGCAGCCGGCAAATAATAAAACTGAAATAATTAAAGGCAGGAATACGTTTTTCATCTCTTTTCCAGTATTTCTTATTAAAAATAAAGAAGACACTTAAATCATAAATTTTGAATTAAAAGGCAAGTAAAAACTTGAGAAAATTATAACGCTTCAGAATGCAATTACCGGAAGGAAATAATTTATTCGGTATAATCTTTCCCCTCCCGCGTGAAAAAATTTTTTCCGGAAAAACCAGAATAAAATCCCGGGCAACAGGAGCTGTATAAAGTATCACGCGGAGTAATTAATTAAAAATCGAAGCGTAAATTTCATCGAACATTTTGGGCATCCGGGTGAGGGGATAAACATTGGTGTCGGGAAGTTCATCAAAAGGACCAAATGTGATTGAGCTGACCTTGGTTTCAACGTCATATTCACCGAGCGCTTCATCGAGCATTAAAAATCCGAGCACTTTAAATAATTCCGGGCGGTCGAGATCATATTTATCAAAAAAGAGGGTTATTGATATCTGGTGAAAATCCATTTCAAGCGAAAAGAATACTTCATCCGGAGTCATTTGCAAATCTTCAATCTGTAATGAATTCAGAGGCCAGCGTCTCTGTCTGAATTCCTTGATATTCCATCTCGGCAGAATTGGCGCTGAATCGCTCAGCGAAACAACTGCCGGAAATGACTCGCGAATTCCCCCGGCGCTGATGATAAATTCTCTTCGGCCCTCTTCCACCGGGCCTATCTCAAATGTAAGGTCCGAATTAATTTTTCCCAGTTCCTCAAGTAGTTCATCAAAAATTTTATCCTGCTCATCATCCAATGAAAAAAGTCGCTTTTCATTTCTCTGAAACCAGTGCCAAAATTCCGATTCTTTTCTTTTACGGCTAAAATTAATTCTTTTCATATTTGATATATCTTATCCTTTCTGATAACTGATTACTTTTGTGGACAACCCTATCTACTAAATTATACAATCACTGATGCAAAAATATAAATCTTTTAAGAGAAAATTAAGAATCTGTTAAAAATTAAAGAATATTTCACATAAAAATTACGGCACATCTTTTGAAAAGCATATTATAAATTTTATCAGAGGAAATCATGAAAGCAGTGTTTACTTTATTTATAATTTTTTCTTCACTTCTCTTTTCTCAGGAAGAAACAATCTTCGATAAGGGAATTTGTGAAAGCGGCGGGTTTGGGGCGCCTGTTTTTGCTTTCACTACCTTAAACGGAGAACCGGCCATTTTAAAAGGTGGCCGCGGCGGCTGGATAATAAATAATATGATTGTTATTGGCGGAGGGGGTTATTCAACTATATCAAGGCATACATCTTCGGGCATCAGCCATTCTTATGGTGGTAAAACATTTGAACCTAATATCAGACTTAATTACGGAGGGCTGGAATTAGAATTTATTTCTAATCCAAACCGTATTGTGCACACTTCATTTTACCTCCTTATCGGGGGCGGTGATATCCGTCTGGAAGCCCCAACTCTCGAATTCCCCCTCTCCACCTCCAAACCGGATTACAAGAGTGATGAGTTTTTTATTCTCGACCCGCGAATAAATGTTGAGATTAACCTTGTAAGCTGGTTCAGAGTAAATGCCGGAATCGGATACCGAGCGGTTTTTGGTGTCGATTACCACCCTTTTGACGATATCGCCTCCATTGGCAATTCCGATATCGGCGGTTTTACAGCTATGATGACATTTAAATTTGGAAAGTTTTAACGTATCACAATTGTTCTCTTCATTATATTATTACCTCCACTCCCACATGGGCCGGCCCTCCACCGGCCCTTTTTTTTTACTCACTTTTCACTTCCGAATACCCGCCAAAAGCCTCAAAGAAAAACAGGATTTACAGGATTGTATAGATGAACAGGATAAAAAATTGGCATCTCAATCGCTGTTGCTTTTTCACTGGTTAATTTAAGTTCTGCGGGACTATGGCGACCGGGCGACTGTTGTTTTTTTTTCTCCCACAATCCGGGTCAAAAGATATTTTTTTTAAGAAAACCTCACCAACTCAAAGTCCCCCGTGTCCCATTGGTCCCACAAAACCCCGCTGAAAACTTCATTCAAAGCCTCAAAGAAGAACAGGATTTACAGGATTGTATTGATGAATAGGATAAAAAATTGGCATCTCAATCGCTGTTGCTTTCACACTGGTTTTTCAAAGCTCTGCGGGACTATGGCGACCCGGGCGACTGTTGTTTTTTTTCTCCCACGCTCCGGGCCAAAAGATATTTAATCTAAGAAATCCTCACCAACTCAAAGTCCCCCGTGTCCCATTGGTCCCACAAAACCCCGGTAATAACTTCCCACAAAACATCAAAGAAGAACAGGATTTACAAGATTGTATAGATGAACAGGATATAAGACTGCCTCCTGAAAATCGGTATCGTCTTTTTTTCACTGACAGAAAAAATGAACACTCCGGCGACCACCACAAATCCATGTTATCATACTCATACTCTGATTTTTTCATTCATAATTCATAATTCACCATTTACCATTAATTACTTATTGTTAATTATCGATTAATTTCCTATTTTGTGTGTGACTGATTGTTTTTGGGGTTAAAGCGCTCAAATAAGCGAATTATTGTTTTTTATGATATAGATTAAATATGATTTTTACAGACCGGAAAATTGTATCGGGAATTCTTCTCTCTCGTTCCACTTTAGCGCTATACCCGGAGCAGGCAAATACCGGCGAAGTATGGCTGTAAAATAAACTCTCATAATCAGGAATATTGGAATGGATAAGGATAAATATTTACAAGAACGTTTAGATGATCAAATTGAATGGTACGACAAAAAAAGTCAGGTTAACCAAAAATGGTTTAAGTTGCTCAAAATTTTGGAAATTTCTTCTGCCGCATTAATTCCTTTTATAATCAGCTTTATTGCGGATTCTTCTATAATACTTAAAATCATTGCCGGGTCATTGGGAATACTTGTTGTTATAATTTCCGGAATAATAGGGCTCTATAAATTTCAGGAAAACTGGATAGAATATCGCACAACATGTGAAACCTTAAAACATGAGAAATATCTGTTTCTGACAAAGAGTAATCCCTATAACATTGATAATCCATTACCTTTATTAGTTCAGCGTATTGAGAGTATAATTTCGAAGGAAAATACTTATTGGTCGCATTATATCAAAAAAGAGGACAATGATAATACAGATAGCGCATTAACGGCTACTTGAGTAAAAAAATATGGCTTTATGTGAATTATAGTGGGTATTTGAAATTGAGTCAGCTACAAACCACTTAGATCACTGGTGAAATATTCCTTATTTAAAATATTTCCGACTCTTTTTGGGGTTAATATATTAGTTTTATAATATTTTTAAGATGATGCGGTTTAAGCGCCATTTTATGCATCTCCTACAGAGATGTTTTTCAAATTATCTATAATATGCTACAATAATGGAACCTCTACAAGGTTCTTTTTATCTCATTTGCCTTGTAGAGGCGATGATTAGTGCGGAACGTCCCCCTGGGGTAGAAAATAGTCAATAAAACAACAACAATCCTTGTAGAGGATTCACAAACAATCCCCAGATAATCAAATCCTTTAAGACCTCCCCTGCAAAATTCAAGTCAATCGAATATGATATTTATAGTAAATCATTCATACGTGTTGTCAGGTAAACCATATTTTTGCGCTTTTGTAACTGTTCAACTACGTCCATTTATTAGTCGGCTGTTTTTTCATTACCCACTGGTTTTCATATAGGCTCTTATTACCACACTAACGCCAACATGTTGAGGATAATCTAAGGAGCAAAATTTGTCAAAAAATCCGCTAATAACATGTTGCCGATAATCAGGCAGCGATTCTAAATCCATAAGCTGAAAGAGTCAGAAAAAGAAAAGTTATCGGTTAGCTCAAGGATAGTCCTCCCCTTCCGGCAGTAATAGCACTAACATAGTGAAACGAAAGGAATATTGCGCGAATATAGTTATTCCCCAACATCAATATTCCTTATGAAATGTTTTTCCAATATCAATTAAACAGAATGATAACATTAGTTGGCTAACCCATTGTTATTAAATTCTTTACAACCTCACCCCTACCCCTCTCCTTATCAAGGAGAGGGGCTTTAAAAGTCCCTCCCCTTACTAAGGGGAGGGATTAAGGGTGGGGTCGGAATACCAGGAAAACACTAAAAATACTATATTTTTGCTCTATCTTAGTGCCATTACCTCAGGCGGGAGATATTCCGATTGTTCGGATATACTTACAAATGTTTCCCCTTTAGGGCGTTTTCCTCAGGCTTTGCCTGGGGAAAATTTAGAACCTTATTTTTCTTCTGATATCTGATCAATAATCTATCTCCTCTTTTCTTTTGTTTGTTCTTTTTTTACATTCACCAATATTTTGTTGTATAAATTCATGTAATATCCACGTTAAAATGAGATGAAACGCAAGATATCATACACAACAATAATCATAGTATCCCTGGTTATACTGATTGACAGAGCGGCTGATTTTTTACTAAAACCCAACCGAATTACTCCGGAAGAAGAATGCGAATATCTGTTACAAACCGAGTGGCATCAGATTGACGATTATGCCAGATTTATTCCTTATGATGATGATGCCGGTTGCTGGGCTGTTGCGATTGCTCAAATTTGCCACTTTCACAACCTGTCTCCATCCGGAAAAATCAAATATAAAACTTCGCAAGAAAAACCGGTATCTGTTGAACTCGACAGTTATAAATTCAGGCATAATCTTTTTGCCCCGCGTTTAGGAAAGAATTCTTCTCCAATATCAATTGAACAAGTTGCTAAATATATTTTTTTCGTTGCAGCCATACTCTATACCGATTTCGGAGCGCATAGCTATTTGAAGCATGAAACTTTTGTCTCAAGACTTGAGCATCATATGAAATGTGAAGTCAATTTTTTTGAGTATGATAAGGATACTTTTTTAAGAAACAGGGATAATTTAACATCATTGGTAAAAGGAGAAATTAACGCCTCACGGCCTTTGATGTTTTATTTTGATAATGGGGATAACTGGGGACACGCGGCAGTATTAGATGGCTATATTATATCAAACGGAGCTTTTCTTGTGCATCTGAATATGGGATGGGGCGGCCGCTTTGACGGATGGTATGATTTATTTCATCCTGTTATGGGAATCAGAGATGACTTGCAAAACCGTTTTTTGATAACGATAAAACCTAATAATAAAAATATAGAAGAAAATGCCGCACCCCATTCTTCTGATTAGGGTCGAAATACAAAAAATCAGCCTGATTGAATCTCGGGGATTTTAATTGTTTTCTCTGCGGGTTATTTGCAGCATCAAGAAATCCAAATTCATACGTGTCCCATTGGTCCCACAAAACTTTCCACCCGAAAAATCATTTACACTATCTTATTATCGACACAGCTTTTTAGTTTTAGATTGTAGATCAGTGTTGTACTTTATTTGCTGCGACGTCAGGCATTTTTATAAAAACTTAAGATGATATCGTACGGGCAATATCCTTTTTTGAAATCCCGAGAGTTAATAAAGCTCTGATGATCAGATCAAGTGAAACGTATGGATCCCCGGTTTCTAACTTTACCACCCGCGACTGGCTCGACTTTATTATTCTCGCAACTCAACTTGTGTCAACCCGCGTTCTTTTCTTACTCTTTTTAGATTTGCGCTCAACTTTGGTTTTAATTCTATATATGAGGTTTCCTCATCTGTTAAACCGAGAAATTCACTTGCGCTTCCAGTATTCCAACCTTTTTTCTCAAATTTATTTCGATTTTCCATAGTTTATAATCTATTTCGAATCTGATATATAAGCAGATAATTTACTAAATGTCTGAGCAATCGTTCAGGGCCAACCACCAATATGTCGCAAGATTAGTCCCCCGATCTTTGAGTTAGTTGTTTTTACCTGGCCAGTCGGAGCCGAGGTGAAATTCGCTGCTCCTTTACACCCATCCCCTCAGCTTGCTCGCCTGGGCTATTCGGGCGACTCCTACCACCATGGCGGCGAGGCGCGGGTGAATATTTTTTTCTTTTATCGCTTCCTGTACTGTGTGATAAGCCTTTGTCAGTTTTTTATCTAATCTTTCATGCACGAGCTCTTCATCCCAGAAATAGCTGTAACTATCCTGCACCATTTCGAAATAAGAAACTGTAACTCCCCCGGCGCTGGCGAGAATGTCGGGTATCACATGTATCCCTTTTTCATAAAGGATCAGGTCCGCTTCCGGGGTGGTGGGACCATTGGCGAGCTCACAAATTACCTTCGCTTTAATCTTCTCAGCGTTTCCTTTTGTAATGGCGTTTTCCAGGGCCGCCGGGTAAAGTATTTCCACATCGAGCTCAAGCAGTTCATCATGGGATATCTGCTTGGCGCCGGGAAAGTTTAATACAGTTCCGGTGCGAAGTTTATGCATTACAAGCTCCTGTGGATCAAAACCCTCATCACTGTAAACAGCTCCCCTTGAATCACTCACGGCCACCAATTTTCCGCCGCCGAGAATTTCTTTATGAAGCAGGGCGGCGCGCTGACCGGCATTACCGAATCCCTGCACCGCGAATGATCTGTTCGGATCAAACCCATGCACTTTACATGCCTCCCTCACGCATATTACTCCCCCGCGCGCGGTCGCGTCGCGTCTTCCTTCGGTGCCGCCTATAATTCCCGGTTTATCAGTCATCACCCCCGGCTGATGGCGGTTGATAATTGTTTCAAATTCATCCATCATCCAGGCCATAGTCTGGGGATTGGTATAAACATCAGGCGCCGGAATATCTTTATCGACCCCTATAACATTGGCGAAAGCTCTTATATATTCTCTCGAAAGGTTTTCAAGCTCCCTTTCCGACATAGCTTTCGGATTGCACCTTATTCCCCCCTTTCCGCCTCCGAGGGGAAGATCGACTATAGCCGTTTTCCATGTCATCCATGAAGCGAGGGCCCTTATCGTATCAACTGTTTCGTCGGGATGAAACCTGATTCCCCCCTTTGCCGGGCCGCGGGCAAAGTTATATTGTATTCTGTATGCGTGAAATATTTCCGTTTTGCCATTATCCATCTTAACATGGAGAGTGCATTTATGTTCTTTCTGCGGCCAGGAAAGCAGTTCGGTGGTCGCGTTATCGAGATTTAATAATTTTGCCGCTTCTTTTACCTGCCATTGCGCGACTTTAAAAGAATTATATGAATCCATATTTACTCCTGCGATCCGGTTTTATTATCTTTTTCATCATTCCCCCCCTCTTCCGGGGTTTCTTCATCATTATGAAGATATATTCTGTACCAGCAGTTCTTACACATTATTTCCCTGTCGACACTTAAAAGCACCTGCTGCCAGGGACTCAGACGATAACCGCAGTGTGGACAGGAATCCATTGAACCGCTCTCTTTATTCGGAGCTTTATTATTCACTTTGATCCTCCGGTTTTAAGATTACTCCTTTATGTTCATGACCATTCATTTTAACGGTAAAAGGTTTCTCAAATCTTAGATGTTTTGTATATTTTTTACTGTCCGCCGGTTCCTGACCGCAAAGCCATTCCCAGTCGAGCGACCCTTCTTCAGTATGGTCGTTTACCGTAAAATAGCCAATCATAAAGGATGTTATATTCTGAAAGAAATGGGAACCCTGTGAAGGGGTAACCGCCATTTCCTTAAAATTGGCTTCAATTATCGCCTTGGCTCCCGATATCTGATCCCATTTAACCGGAATGCCGAGCCAGGGGTCCAGTGTGCCCCATCTTCCGACGCCGATAAGAAGATAAGGTTTTTCCTCATCAATAAGCCGGGCGTTGTATAACCCCACTTCATGGGCAACCTCAACCGATTTTGACCGGTCAAAGTTTTCATAGTCTATCATAACCACATCATAAATGTCGGTTATTGTGCCATGTCCTAAAACATACTCACTATAACAGAGGGCGTTTTCTGTTTCAAAAGCGCTTACTTTTAGCTCATCAAGTTCATGACTCAGAACCAGCGGCCTCATCTGCAGAAGCCCGAATTCTTTAAGTTTGTCGGGGCCCGCGTTCATATTTACGGCAAACTCAATTTCCACAGGTGTTCCCATTCCCCAGGGTCCCATATCGAGCAGAAGCTCAAGTATTTCGGGCAGGGGAAAAATCTTATGCCGCAAAATCGGGGAAAATGTAACCACACGGGGTCCGACCCTCGCCAGACCATCATAAATAGCGTCATTTTCAGGAACATAAGTCGAACCCGCCCAGGTGAGAGGACCATCTTTTTCGGAAACAGAAATGGGATATATATCGACATAATGATCTTCACGCTCATAGCCGAAATCGGAGGCGCCATCCAGCTTGAGGGCAAAAAACTCTATCTGGTTGTTGTTAAGCGATTCTTCCACCGAATAAAACTGTATGAGGTCTGCCGGATACCTCGGTGAAAACCGGACCGAATAACCCCCGTCCACAACCATCTTTCCGAGCCCAAGCGCGATATCAGCGATTCCATCCTGCGATTTCATTGGAGGAGAGGGATAAAAATTATATGATTTTGCCACGCCTGAAAAATCGGGATAAAAACGGTTTTCATGCGCCGTGCCTACCATTTTTTGTATGACAATCGCCATTTTTTCCTCCTCCAGCCTGTAGGAGGTTACCTTGATATAGCCTTTCGCGCTCTGGTAAAAGGTAGAGGCGTAAACTCTCTTTATTGTATTCAGCAGATGATTTAACCTGACAAGAGGATTCTGCTGGTTATTGGGAATCATATAGGTATCATATACACCGGCAAAGGGATGATATTGTGAATCTTCCAGCAGACTTGAAGAGCGGACCGCGAGAGGACTCTGTACAATATCGAGAAATGCCGCCAGCTCTCCGAGTATCTCTTCCGGAAAGCGGGGCGCGGCCAGAAATCTTTTGGTTATTTCCTGATCATTATCACAATTCAGCGCGAATTCCTTCAGGTTGTTTTCTTCCAGAAACATATCAAATACATCAGTGCCGAGAACCACCGCCGTGGGAACATGAATAATCACATTTTTGAACCTGTTGCGGACATCATAATCGTTTATGAGGGTGTTAACAAATCCCAGTCCTCTCGCTTTTCCTCCAAGCGATCCTCCCCCGATTCTCGCGAAACCGCTCAACGGGTCGAAGGATTCTTTTTCAAAATCGGTTATTATTCCCCTCTGTCTCAGACTTCTGTAAGACCTAAGCGAATTAATCAGGTCTTTCCTCAGTTCCTGTATTGAATCATAATCGGAAACCTTTCGGGGGCGCAGTTTATGGGCGAGCCAGAATTCCGTTCTCGCTTTCAGCCAGTTGGAAAAATGATTTCTTTCGGCGTGATATTTAATACTTTCTCCGGTTATATTTTCAAGCTGATGCTCAAGGCTCCTGAGGTCATTGGCTCTGCCGACTTCGGTTCCCTGGGTATTCCTGAAAATAAAATCACCAAAACTGAAATATTCATTCATAAAGCGGCGCAGCTCACCAAGCAGGGTGGATGAATCCTTTAATATAAATGATGCTCCCACTTTATGAGCTCTTTCCTCATTTTCATCATTCTGCGAAAGGAGCAGGATAGGAATATCGGAATGAATAGATTTGACATTTTTAGCGAACTCAACTCCCGCGTCGGGGTCCTGAACATCCCCCCTCGGAAAATCGACATCCGATATAATCCCGAGCATTGTGTCATTATATTCCTGATAATATTCCCATGCTTCCTCATAAGTTGAGCAGAGCAGAATCTTGGGCCGGGCTCTCATTCGCAGGAATTTATGTGTCAGGTTTATTCCTTCTGATATCAGCCTTCTCGACTGCTTCAGTATTTCAGTATAGATGATAGGGAGGAAGGAGGAATAATAACGCACATTGTCCTCGATTACCACTATATTCTGCACCCCGACAATACGAGTGTCATGCTCCACATTCAGTTTGTCTTCGAGATACTTTATAATCGCGATTATAATCCTGAAATCTCCCTGCCAGATAAAAATTTTATCAAATATCTCACTTTCCTTGTTGAGCAGAAGATATTTTAATTCCCGGTTGTCGTGGGCAAGAAGAATAATCGGGATTTCGAGACCGGCCTCTTTAACCAGTTTCGCGAACCGGACAGCATGCATATCCTCTATATGGAGAGTTGTGATAATAAGATCAAACCGTCCCTCCTTCCGCGCGAGGTTGATAGCGTCATGCCCGCTTGACACCCTCGTCAGCTCAGGCGAATGGCTCAGATTTAATCCCTGGTATTCTGCCCTGATAAGTTCATAAAGGCGGCCATCCTCCTCAAAGAGATAAAGATCGTAAAGCGAGGAAACAAGCAAAATATCCCTGATTCGCAGCCGCATAAGATTTTGAAACCCCTGGAAACGGTTTCCGTAACCATGCTCCACCATAAAAGGATCGAAAGGACGTGGTTTATTTTTATTATTATCTTTCATAAATGTCAGCGATTTGATTTGATGATTGACAAAATTAACCAATTTGTACGATTTATTCCTGAAAGAAACAAATTTCAGGCGGTATACCAGGGCTTATTGTTTTATTCAGCTTTTTAATCTTCTCAATTGAAACAGGTGCCGCTGTGGATGCATTGCCGCGTGTTCAAGCATAGCGTCGACGCAGTAGAATGCTTCCCAGTTCGATTTATATGTTTTATCAAGAAATTTTTCCAGGGGAATATTTCGCAGCGGTTCCATCCACTTTTTTCTAAGATGATCGAGGTAATCAAATATCTCTCCTGCCGAATTCACTTCTCCGGGAACTTCATCAATCTCCGGATCGGGCAGATCCAGATTTGAGCATATCCATTTCAGATAACCTCCGGATGAACGCAATGGATGTATCAGCAGACTTTCGGGACTCCTGTAATCGGGATCATCTGTTTCCGGCAGTTTCACCTGCTTCCAGTCGGTCGCGAACCATTCAGAACAAAATTCAGATAAATACCTGAATTGGATAATGATTGAAACCTCAGCGCCCCTGTATTTATATTCTTTATTCATTTAACATGCTCCCACATGAAAATTAACTTTAATTCTAACAATTGCCTGCTTCTCAAACGCTCACCCATGCTCCCGGTGACAGATGCGCGCTCCTGCGATTACACCGGCATGCTCCGTATTGTTACACGGGAGCACGCCCGAAATACTCCGGAGCAGCTACTTACCGGGCAGAACATCCAGAAGCTCCGATCCGCGGGCGCTATATGACTCCCCTTCTTCAACCACCCGGTCAAGGAATATCCTCGCTTTATCATATTCACCCGATTTGATCAGTATAAGCGCCTGATACCACATTGCCTGCTCCCTGAATTCAAGGTTGCTGTGATTTAATAAAGCCGACAGTTTTTTTGACGCGTTCTTTATCTTCCCGGTCTCTATATCACACACAGCGGAATAAAAAACAGAGGGAGGATAATAATTATTTAATTCGGAATACCTGCTGAAAAGAGCGCCGGCTTCGCTATATGCTCCCATATCATAAAATGAAAATGCTTTAAGCAGGATGTCGCCGGCGGCAAGACTATCGGGAAGATGAATGATTGCCGGATATACTTTGTAATAATCGTTAAAATAATCTTCCGGCCCTTTTGTGGTGAAATAAAACAGGATAAATAATACCAGGGCAACCAGGGGCAGTATAAAATAAACCGATAAAGGAACAGTATTTTTTTTCAGGCCGGCCGATATGCGCGCGTTTATTTCATTTGAAGCGCTGATTACCTCCAGGTTATCACCAAATTCTCTTATGCCGTGATAAGCCTCCCAGAACAGATCATCCCGCATGAATTCACTGTGTATTCTTTTTCGTAGTTCCCAGTCAGCTTCCCCCGAAATATATTTTTTCAACTCTTCACTGGTCATTATTTGTTCCTTCCGGCCATTTTTCGCTCTTCAAGGAATTCAAGTTTCAGATATATTTTCTTTTTCGCTCTTCTCAGCAAATCCTTTATTTCACTTAATGAAAATCCCCTGATCTTATTAATTTCGGTAAATTCCTTCTCCTTTATCAATACATCTTCAAACAAAATCTTTTCATCATCATTGAGAGAATTTTTAATAGAGTTAAATATTTCCTCTCTTTTGGCGCTTCCTTCGGGACTTATCATATCAAGATAGTCCTGAACTTTCATATACGCCGATTTAATATCCCCCTTATCGGGAAATTCCCCTGTAACAGGGCCTTCTTTCATACTGACAACATTAAAGCAATGTTCAATGGCATGTTTATACAACCATGCGCGCGGTGATTTTATTTCACTCTTCCTCGCACTCTCCCCCGATATTTCATAAATTTTCATAACCGCGCTTACCGATTCATCTGCATCATGAAGATAGCGGAGACAAACTCCAAGAAGCGGATAGGTAAACCTGCAAAAAAACTCAGCAAAATATTGCTCGTAACCTGTTTTCCGGAACAAAAGGAGTAATTCTTTCTCCCCCTTTTTGCTATATTTGTTTTTCCTTCCTGATGAGAGCATTTATTACTGTTCCATTTCATTTTTGCATATTTATGTAATATATAAAAAAAGCGTATAATGGTCATTATTTTTGATATTTTTTATTACTTTCTTTTAACATAAATTTAATTTATCAATTAACGGAAGTGAATAAGTATGATAAACAGATTAAAACGGGATTTTTCAGTTCACTCATACGAAGCTGATTTTAAAGGCAGAGCGACAATTACAGCTATTATGCAGTTTATGCAGGAAACTGCCTGGCAGCATGCCGAGAAACTCGGACTTGGATATAAATCGCTGCTTTCAAAGAATATGATCTGGGTGCTTTCGCGACTCAGGCTTCAGATGGATTATTTTCCCCGGTGGCAGGAAAATTTGAGCGTGGAAACATGGCCCTCGGGAATGGATAATCTTTTCTGCTATCGCGATCACAGAATTTATGATCAGGATGGCAGTCCCTGCGGAAAAGCCACCTCAACCTGGTTTGTTATCGATATCGGCAGCCGACGTCCGCAACGGGTAAGCAGCTATCTTGGGGATACAATGTTTGAAAAAATAATGGAAAATTTTTCAGAGTATGCCGAAAAACTGAAAAAAGTTGAGAACCCGGAACATTCAACGGAAAACCAGATTCGATACAGCGATATTGATGTTCACGCCCATCTTAATAATGTAAAGTATATTGAGTTTATTATGAACAGCTACCCGATTGATTTTATCAAAAATAATGATCCGGCAGAGATGGTCATTAATTTCTTAAACGAAGCTGAGGGTGGCGAAAATATCACTATCAACAGATCGGACCTGGGAAACAATGAATTTCTTCATAATATCACCCGCGCTTCAGATAATGCCGAAATGAGCAGAATTAAAATGAAATGGAGAAAATTGTAATTTCTCCATTTTAATCACTTTTTTTCTCTTCTTTTTTAAGTTTTTGATCGAGTGAGTCTTTTTGGGCTTTCAGTTTATCCAGTTCGGTTTTCAAACTGTCGAGCTCCATTTTTTTAAGCTCCTTCTTTTGAATCAGATCATCCAGCTCAGGGAGCTTTTTATTGCCGCTTTCCCCGCAGCCATTGAATACTAAAAGCAATGTGATCATTACCAGAAGGCCGGTAATATTTTTAATATGTTTTTTCATTTTTCCAGTCATAAAATGTGTAAGTATATTGATATAACCACAGTAGAGAAAATTTATGAATTTTCTCTACCGCAAAATTGTAAATACTGATCTATTTATCCAATAATTTATAGAAAATATTTATAATCATTCAACCCGTTACCCCTCTTTTCTAACATGGCCGAATTTAATAAAACATCATAATCTTAATCGTAATCATAATCCCGCCCCCCGGGACAAAATGAATAACTCCGGCACCGTCACCTATCTGGTCATCATACTCTTACCTCTTGTTTTTTCTTAACCACAAAGAGCACAAAGAAGGCACAATGGACACAAAGAAGGAAAAACAGTATAAAACTTGACCGGTGAAAATCGTTATCGAAGTCGTGATCATTTTTTACCCGCGCTGAAAAAAGAGCAGTATCAATACAACTATTATCCCCAAGCATCATACTTTTACTCATACTCAGATTTCTTAAAGATAAAACCGAAAAATAATCATGTAATCCATAAATCCTTCAATCATGGTTCAGATATTGGCGGGGTTGGATTTTGCGCATACTTTTATTTCCCTGCCAGCCGCTCTTTGGGCTAAAGCCATTTGATTGTGGTTGTTTTGATGGGAATCTCCGGCCTAAAGGCGCGGAGTTATTTTAAACTCAATTTTGAAATGAGTCTCCTGCCTCAAAAATCATAATCCTAATCTTAATCATAGACTGGCAAGCCGGAAAAACTGAACATGTCCGGTAGCTGAGCGGAGTCGAAGCTACCGCCGCTGGTTTCGACTCCGCTCAACCACCGGCTGTGTTCATGAAAAATTTTGCCATTTTGCGTAGAATTTAACTCCTTACGGACTAATCATAATCCCACCCCCCCAAGACAAAATGAACAACCCCGGCGCCGTCACCTATATTGTCATCATACTCTTACTCTGATTTTTCGATACCGATACCAAAAAATAATCATGTAATCTTTTAATCCTTTAATCATGGTTCAGACAATATTTTCTGATACTGTTCGAGAAATCCAGGTTAAACAATAACGTTTCCTTTCTTTGCGTCTTCGCGTGAGAAAAATACGATTTCTATGACGACTTCGATTTGGATTTCAATGGAAATAGCGCCCGGTCCAATAAGGTTAATAAGGTTTAGTTTTGGCGGGTGGTTTCTTATGCTACTAAGGTTAAAAAACAAAAAATAAGGTTTCGAATATTATTAGGAGTTTGTTGTATGGTGTTTCTGACGGCAAACGTGTTTTTTTCCAGGGAAAGATATTTTTTACCGTTCGTAGAGACAAGGCATGCCTTGTCTCTACAGGGTATGATAAAACTATTACGTTGAATTTTTTGAATACATTGGAATGAAAAGAGGAATTGTTTTTTATTTCAACCTAATCAAATTATATTAAAAAACAATAGCGAGACAGAACCCGATACCGAAAAATAATCACGCAATCTTTAAATCCTTCAATCATGGTTCAGATATTGACGGGGTTGGATTATACACATACTGTTATTTTCCTCACAATCGTTCTTTGGGAGAAAGTCAATTTGGGTTGTATTCTTTTTCCGGTATCCCCGGCGAAAATGCGGAGTTAATATGTTTTTGCTCTCATCGCTTAACTTGCGCGCTTTACCTGGAACTTTCCATCCGAAGGAAATGATTAGGTAAACAGATTTAATTGGGAGAATTTTACTTGCTTTTTATGCTCTTTAGATATTCATCGGGAGATAAAACAGGAATATCAGATTCTTTAAAATCCTTCGCGTTCCGCGTTATTATTACATTACACTCCATATTCAGAGCGCAATAATACTGTAGTGAATCTTCAAAATCAGAGAATTTGGAAGAAAGTCCTTTTTCAATAACTTTGTCTGTTAAATCTGAGGTTTCCGCAATAACTTTAAATTTCCTGATTTTTTCTTTAACAACATCTTTATTTTCATATCGCGAAAGCAAATAATAAACAGTTGAATAAGTCAAAGCTGAAACAACAATATTGATTTCACCTCTATCAGCGAGAGTCGCTATTTTCGCTGCCGATTCATAAAACTGTTCGCGCTCTCCAAGCAGGTCTATTACAACATTCGTATCCAGAAAAAGTTTTTCTTTCATTTATATTTTTCCGCAAGGTATTCGCCATAAACTTTTTTCTGGTCTAAATCAGAGGGAATTTTTACTCCGGTTCGTATGCTTTTTACAAAAGGGGAAATCTTTATATCATCCCGCGCCTGATAATTATCCGTATCAACAAGAGTCTTCAGGTATGACTCAATAAGATTTGAAAGACTTCTTTTTTGTGATGAAGCATATTCCTTCGCCTTGGTAATCACCTTTTTATCAAACTTTAATGTCAGCTTTGTATCCATAATATCATCCTATTATATACGTACTATTATACAGTATTTATCCGTACTATGCAAGTTTATATTTGCTGACAAAAAGATTATCAAAAATTTAAACTTGTTCCCGTCTTCGCCTGGCTCCGTTATCATACTCTTTTCATTAAACACAAAGAGCACAAAGAAGGCACAATGGACACAAAGAAGGAAAAACAGTATAAAACTTGACCGGTGAAAATCGTTATCGAAATCGTGATTATTTTTTATCCGCGCTGAAAAAAGAGCAGTATCAATACAACTATTATCCCCAAGCATCATACTTTTACTCATACTCAGATTTCTTAAAGATAAAACCGAAAAATAATCATGTAATCCATAAATCCTTCAATCATGGTTCAGACTATGGCGGGGTTGTATTTTGCGCATTCTGTTATTTCCCCGCCAGCCGTTCTTTGGGCTAAAGCCATTTAAGATTATAAGGTCGAAACGCAGATCTCCGGCCTGAAGGCGCGGAGTTATTCCCCTTGTGTCCTTTGTGCCTTCTTTGTGTTCATTGTGGTTAAGACTTCGATTTCGATGGATTCCTTATATCACGTTAATCTTAGTAATCCAGGTATCCCGGCAGGGTAATTATCGGAGTGTTTAACCCATCCGGAATAAATATTATCTATTATAGCTGCCGGAGCAATGGCAAAATCGGTCTATTATTTTTCCATCAAAGGTGTAATATTTATCAAACATGTTCGCGGCGAGGCAGGAATGTACAGGCAATATCGCGAGAATATCTCCCGGGTTGATATCTTCAGGCATTTTCCCCGCCGCTTTTATTATGCCATGTTCCTGGGAAAGAGAAATGAGTGATAAGTTATTATCTGTTTCGGTAAATCCATTATCATCAAACCCGATAACCCTGCCATAGATTTTCTCTCCCCCTTCGCCCGTAATATATTCTTTCGATAAATGTACCGCTCCCCCATGAATGGCAATTTTGTTTTCATCAGGATAAACTGCGATAACAGGGCATAATACCGCCATCGCGAGCCCGGTCTGGTTACACACACCGGCATCAAGCTGCATAAGATCATAAAAAACAAAATTACCAGGGCGCAATTCGCTGATATCCTGGTAATCATCAATCAGCCCGAATGAAGGAGTATCCCCGATAGAAATGGATACGCCCCTTCCGAGGTTTTTTTCCAGTTTATTCTTCACTGATACAATTCTTTCGAGTGATAATTTACAAAGCTTTCTTCTTTCTTCTTTTTCACCATAATGATATGTATCCCCGAAATGTGAAAGAAGACCGGCAAAATTCATATTTTTATTCCGCTCAATAAAAAGCGCCGACTTTTGAATCTCCTCATAATACCGGTAGTTCAACCCGGTTCTGCCATAACCCGCGTCAATTTTCAGCCAGATATCATGAACCCCGGTCAGATTACCGGCAAAATATTCCAGCGCCTTTAAATTATCAGCGAGAAGATTAAGCCTGATTTCAGTTCCGATTTTATTGATGGTCCTTATTTCATGCAAAGGATTAACAATAGCCAGAGTTATATCTTTCCATCCCCCCGAAACAAAATAGCGGGCCATCGCTCCCGATGAAACCGCGATAGAATCCACTCCCTCTTCACGGAATATCTCCCCTATTTCAAGTGACTGGTGTGTTTTAAAATGGGGACGGAACCTGGTATTTTTTTCACGACAGAATTCCGAGGCTTTTTTAATATTTTTCTTAACCCTGACCATATCGACGATAGCGGCCGGGAATTTTTTTATTTCCGTGAGTTCTCTCTTTTTTTTCATTATTTTCATATCCTTTACAATTAATCCCGATTTCTTACGTTTACATAAACAGAAACATACAAAATTAAGGAAATTATGACGGAAGCAGAATTAATAAATATGAGTAAATCGGGAGATCAAAGATCATTCGCCCGGCTGCTTCATCCTTATAAAGATAGACTTTTTAATTATCTGTGCCGCTACAGCGGAGAAAGAGAAACTGCCGAAGATATTTTGCAGGAAACCCTGGTTAAAGTCTGGAAAGGATTAAATAACTTCAGCGACTATCAAAAGTTCTCTTCATGGCTTTTTACTATCGCTCATAATACCGCGGTAGATTTTTACAGAAGAAAGAAACTGACAGCCGAAGAGAGAGATGATAACAGAATTGAAAGCGGAAGACCCGATCCGGCGGAGGAATTAATTCTGAAAGAATCGGCCGGAATGGTTTATAAGGCTCTTGAAAAACTGCCTCCGGGTCAAAGAACTGTGTTCATATTACGCCAGGACTCTGGTTTCAGCTTCAGGGAAATTTCCGAAATAACCGGCGAGCCGCTTAACACCGTTATCAGTCACATGCATTACGCGGTAAAAAAATTGAGAAAACAACTCAGGAGTATTTATGCCTGACAACAGATTTGAAGATAAAATTTACCTTTACCTTTCGGGCGAACTGAATCGTTCTGAAAAGGAACAATTTGAGAACAGAATAAATATCGACCCGCTCCTGAAGCAGGAATATGAGAATATCCGTGATTTTCTGGAGAATACAAAACATGATGAAAAATTTGAGCTTGGCGAGGAAACATTTGAAAAAATGATTGGGAAAGCAGTCGGGGAAAAAAGTTTTTTTGAAAAAGTTTCAAACATTCTTGAGAGGCTGCTCAGGGATACAGCGCCTTCTTCCTCCTTTTCATTCCGGCTCGCGCTCGGAGGCGGATTAACAATTGCGGCTGTAATACTTTTGCTAATATTCAGCCAACCCGGTTCAATCGAAAAAGATTTTCAGAATATCTTTGACTGGGAAGGGGACGCCGTCACAGAAAAAATTGAAACAGTTGAAGACAAATTTAACGCGATTGAAGTTGAAGATTATAAAAATTTTGTTGTGAAACAGGTTTCGGAGGATGACTGGATTTATACTGTAAATGAAATATCGGATAAAATTTCAAAGCTTGAACGTGAACTGAATGAAGAAACTTTATAAACGGAGGATAAAATGTTAAACCACCTTAGAATAATTTTATATTTATGTTTATTATCAGCATCTATGTCTGCCCAGGCGACGGGAATCCTTAAAGGAAAAGTGACCGATTCTGCCGGACATAACATTATCGTGGGAGTTACCATCGAAATTTCGGGAGCCGAGCTTAAAGCTTCAACAGGTTTTGACGGGAAATATGTAATTACCGACATTCCTGAAGGCGCCTATACAGTGACGGCCAGGCACCCTATATATAAAAATGAAAAGTTTGAGAATATAAACATTCAGGCAGGTAAAACGGAAGCGCTCAACATAGTGATGAAAATAGGAAAGCTTGAATATGTCAGTCCTGAATCAGCCATAACTTATTTACCCGGTCTTAATAAAAAGGTTTATGTCGAGCTCGATAAAATAAAAGAGCTGAATCCTGAGAAATATCATAAGATACTTCGTGAGCTTAAGTTCAAAAGATGGGACCTGCCCCGTTTTCATGAGTTCAATGAACAGCAGAGCAAAAGAAACCAGGAAATTACCGAATTGGAAGTAATGACCGAAGTGCTGGGAGCGAAATATGAAGAAGAAACTGCCGCTAAGAAAAAAGAAATTAAAGCGGAATTAAAGGAAAAACTTCAGAGATTATTTGAGCTCAAGGAAAAGGAAAGAGAATTTGAAGTGGCCGAACTGGAAAAAAAGATTGATGAATTAAAGAAATCAATGAAAGCCAGGAAAACGAATAAGGAAAAAATTATCAACCGGCGGCTCGAAGAATTAATCGGCGAGGATGAATACCTTGAGTGGTGATAATTAAGTTTACCCCTTCCATTCCCTCCCTGCCGGTGTTTTTTTAACGGCAGGCGGGGAATAATTTTTAGAATGGATGGGAAGATTTATTTGTTTAATACAATGACCTGTAAGAACGAGATATGCAGGGCTTGTAAAAATACTAATCAGCTACCCGACAGATATTCCACGCAAAGGGCGCTAAGAGAAAAGGACCGCGAAGACCGCGGAGAAAACTTTAAAAAATATTAAAATCCGGGATTTGATGAAAAGGGCTTATTCTCTCTTTGCTTTGCGTTCTTTGCGTATTATTACCTTTGCGTACTCTGCGTGGAATACCACTTTTAAGTGCACAAACATGATTATGAAAAGTTGAAATTGCGCTGATTTTTAATAAAAAGTTATCAGCAACTCTACTTAAAATTCCTCGCAAAGGGCGCTAAGAGAAAAGGAACGCGAAGACCGCGGAGAAAACATTAAAAAATATTAAACTCCGGAATTTAATGAACAGAGATCATTTTCTCTTTGCTATGCGTTCTTAGCGTTTTATTACCTTTGCGTACTTTGCGTGGAATACCACCTTTAAGTGCAACAAACATGATTATGAAAAGTTGAAAGCCAGAGAACTTCAAAGATTATTAACAATTCTATGGATATCATTTTTTAAGATTTTGCTATTAAAGTTGATGAGTAAGCCCAGTTTAATCCCTGATAATTTCAGATAAGTCAGCAATTGCGCATAATGAACAGGCAAGAGGGTCTCAACCGCTTTTACTTCAATAATAACTTTCCTGTTTACCATAATATCGATACGGTAGCCAACATCCTGCCTGACCTCTTTGTAAACAAAAGGCAAGGCCAATTGCTGCTCAATATTAAATCCCGCTTCCCTTAAATCATAAACGAGCGCGTTTTCATATGCCGATTCCAATAATCCCGGCCCAATAGTTTTATGTAGCTCAATCGCTATACCAATACAGCTATAGGATACTTCATTTTCATCCATATTAAAATCCTCGTCGCATTTACAATCCCATACCGGTTATTTCGAAATTTCGCTGTATGCGGAAGGGGAGTTCTTTTTACTTATAGGCCGCTTTCATAATATCTTCGAAGGTGGTCAGACGTTTCGGCGGTTTGAGATACTGTGCAAGAAATTTATATATTTTCAGCCTGATCTCTTTAGCTGTTTTGGTATCTGTGCGGTCAAATGAATGACCGCCGGGAACATCCTGGAAAATTTCATATTCAAACTTTTTCCCCTCGGCTTTCAGCGATTTTATAAGATGTTCAACCTCAAGAACATTTACATCAGCGTCATTTGTGTTTGTGTGAATAAGCAGGGGAGTCTGTAATTTGTGGGCGTTCCAGGCGGGAGAGCGGCGGCGGTATTCCTCCACATCATCATAAGCTGTTTTACCGATGTGATAATCGGCCGAATAAAGATCCCTGTACTCCTCGGTTTTGTAGCCCATCCTCGCTATCAGATCGCTTACCGGAACGCCCGCAAACGCGACTTTATAATTTTCGGGATGCTCGAATATATTCATCAGCGATATCAAACCGCCATGGCTCCATCCCATAATTCCTACCCGGTTTTCATCTACAAAATCATAATTATCGAGCATGAACTGCCTGCTTGAGTTTACATCTTCAATTTCAAGGCCGCCGTAATCAATTTTTTCATAATGTGATCTTCCATAACCTGTGCTTCCCCTGTATTCGGCAGCTACAATAATATATTGCTGAGCGACAAGCTCCCTGATTATATGAGTGTAATATGTCGAAAAATTACTGTGCACTCCACCGTGAGGAAATACCATCAGAGGATAACTTTTGTTGAAGTCAATGCCTTTCGGAATTATAACATAAGCCCAGAATTTCACAGGATTCCCGGCGCCCTGACCTGTCGGATTTTCCTCTTTCCATTTTGGCGGCCCGGAAATATATACTTTATCGATGAATGCCACATCCCCGACACGCCGGAACCATGTCAGATCATCAATTTTCTTTTCGAGAACATCAAGCCTGTGTTCAAGATTGACATTGTCCTCATCGAGGGATTCAATTTTTTGTTTTAATTCCTCATTTGTAATTTGAGCGGTCAGGGGAATAAATGAAACAAAAATAAAAAGGATAATAACTTTCAGGTACAATTTATTCATTCGAGGCCTCCGGATTTACGAAAATTTCGGTTTATTTGAGGGGGTATAATATTGTTTTTACGGGAAAAAATCCATTGCTTTTCAAGGTTGGGTGACGCGGGCAACATACCGGAAGGAAAAAACCTGACGGAAATTACCGTAGAGACAATTCATTAATTTTCTCTATGGGGTTATCAATTCTGAAACAAATTTTTTGCCGGTAATTAGATCTGAAATTCAGCAGCAATAAATATGGAAAGATCGGATTTGTTGAATTTCAGTTGAAATAATCAACTTTTCTGTTTGATCTGTGGAATATTGATTAAAACACTGCAGACAATTTTTCTTTTGTATATTATTATCCGAAGGCTCAACACCTCCGGATAATAAAGTATTTGTTATTTTATTTTAGCAACAGCATCTTGGCGGTTTTAGTGAAATTTCCAGCGCGGATCTTATAAATATATGTACCTGAACACAACTCACCGGCGTTAAAATCAACATTGTGATAACCCGCCTCCATTGGGGAATTCACGAGGGTTCTTACTTTTTCTCCCAATAAATTGTAGACTTCCAATATTACATCAGCCTGCTCATGTAAACTAAATCCAATTGATGTTGTGGGATTAAAAGGATTTGGATAATTTTGAAATAGTTCAAAATTTTCCGGAATTTCATTTTCTATCTGTTTAGCTGAAACAACACTCTCACTGATTTTGATTAAAGTATAATCAGAATGGGTAGTGATAGCATTAACCATCCATCCGCCTATGAAAACATCCCCGGTCAGGCTGTTTATTTTTACAGAATATCCGGCATGATTTGTTACAAGATAGGGGTCATCATCAGAAATCGCTAATTTCCATATAACATCACCTGACGAAATATCTAATTTTACAGTGGCGATTTCCTGAAACTCAAATGGATCTCCATCCCAGGCGGTTCCTGTGGCAATAACTGCACCATCACCGTTATAGACAATATCAATTGCCTCATCATTAAAACCTCCGTCGTCATCGGGCCAAATATACTGCCAGGGAATATCGCCTGTTTCTCCATCGAATTTTACAATCGTGTAATCATGAATATCCAGCTCATTGTTAATATATCCACTGACATAAATATTTTCATCATCATCAAGTACCATATCTAATCCCCTGGATTGGTTACCGGAGGGATTATGCAGAAGACTGGTCCATATTAATTCCCCTGCCTCCTTGTTTATCTTTGAAACACTCATTTCCGGAGCCGATAATGAATCGGTCAGCAAACCGGTAATATACAAATTTTCAGCTCCGAGTGTCATATCATATAATCCATGCTTAACTGAATTTTTATCGGTACCCTGTTGACGGAATCTCCATTTTTCATTTCCTGTAGATCCGTCGAGCCGCAAAACTATCTGAAAATTTGTAGGTTCTCCTGAATTATCTGAAGCAAATTCACCGGCGGCGAATACATCATTTGTTTCATCAACCTCCACTTCGTAAGCCACTGAATGTACTGCGTCAGTAATAAAAAAATCCCATAATTTTTCGCCGGTATCTCCGTCCAACTTAACAACAGCAAAAATAGCGACATTTCCGTTTCCAAACGCCCCTGAAAAAATAACATCATTGTTATTGTCAATCGTTATATCAAATGCTTTGTCGAGCTGAGGTGTTGATAAGTTGAAATTTTTCTTCCAGATAACATTTCCCGTTTCCGCGTCTAATTTTACCACTATCGCATCTGCAGGATCATTTTCTGATGATTCCGCCCCCACCGCAAGTATTTGTCCTGTCGAATCGAATATCAAGCCATTAATTTTACTACTATACCAATGATCTGGAATTTTGTTAATCCAGCTCCATATTGTTTCACCTGTCTGCATATCGTTCTTCATAATTACAAGATCATAGTCATATTCATTATTTTCAAAAAAACCACCTGAATAAATGGTGTTATTTAATTCATCCAGCAGAATTGTGTGGCATCTGTCGACACCTTCAGTATAATCTCCCCGAAAAGACTTTTTCCATTCAATATTTTGTGAATGCAGGACTGTAATCGTCAAAAAATATAATAGTATTACTGTAATAACTTTCTTTAATAACATGTGACCTTCCTTCCTCAGATAATAATTTATTATTTTGATTTTATTAAGTTGTCCGATTATTTTGAGTATGAAATGATTGGATGTACTCTGAAATTCTATTGCAGACTACAATTGTTTTGACACAAAAAACAGAACATTGAGCTCTTAATTAAATGAATATAAATTTTCAGGGCAGGTATTATTGCGACAAAAGTTTGTCAATCAGTGACAAAAAAAAAGAAAAACCGGTGAAGAGCTCAGAGATTTAAATAATGATAACAAAAAGTAGTGGGTCAGTGGAGGAATATCACAGAATATTGAAACTATATAGTGAATATAGAATTAACTAAAGCAGAATGAGTATATAATTCTTTAAAATCAGCACAAATAATCAGATATAACAATTTTTAAATGGTTAAATTATTATTTTGGTTCTGCACTCTGTGATGAACAAAGAAACAAATTCAATACCCGACAGATAATAATTTTATTGATTATCACCCAAATATCAAAGGGAATATACAATGAAAAAAACCGGATATATAACATGGGCCGATCTCACAGTTAAAAACGCCGAAACAATAAAGGAGTTTTATTCCGAAGTAACCGGCTGGAAACCAGAGCCTGTAAATATGGGAGACTATAGTGATTTTAATATGAACTCCCCTTCGACCGGAGATACAATTACCGGAATATGCCACGCGAAAGGAAGCAATGAAAACTTTCCCCCTCAATGGCTCATTTATATAACGGTAGAGGATGTTGATGAAAGTGTTGAAAAATGTATAAACCTGGGAGGAGAGGTTGTAATAGAAGCCAGGGACATGGGAGGTTATGGCAGAATGGCTGTGATAAAAGATCCGGCCGGCGCCGTTTCGGCCCTTTACAGCCCGGCGGAGGAAAATGAAGATCAAAGTGAATAAATTTTAATTAACAAAGCAGGAAAAAAGATGAAAAAAGCAGTTTTATTATTATTGGCCGCTATTCTTATGATATCGTGCGGCAAAAATGTTGAGCAGGGTGAATTTACCCTGAAAATGAAAGATGGCGCCGAAGTCAGCTATCTTGTCAAAGGAACAAAAGGACAACCCCTGGTAATCGTACATGGCTGGTGCATTGACAAAACATATTTCAACAACCAGGTTGAGGCTTTTTCGAAAGATCATATCGTTATCGCGGTTGATATGGCGGGACATGGAAAATCAGGTTTGCAGAGAGAAAACTATACCGTTGAATTATTCGGGAGTGATATAGCCGAAATTGTCGATCACCTCGGACTTAAAGATGTGATTCTTATAGGGCACTCGATGGGAGGCAATGTCATTATGGAAGCGGCCTCAAAATTGCCCGGGAAAGTTAAGGGACTCATTGGTGTTGATACATACCAGAATTTTGAGTTTAAATTCCCGCAGGACCAGTTTGACTTTTGGATAACAAAGATGAAAGAGGATTTTAAAGGAACCACTTACGGCTGGGTTAAAACCATGTTTCCTGAAACATCCGACTCCGTTTTGGTTGAGGAGATAGCGAATGATATGGCGTCTGCCCCCCCAAAAGTTGGCATTACCGCGATGATCTCAAACTTTAACTACAAACCGATACCGGTAATAAGCAAACTTGGCCTGCCTGTAATAGCGGTTAACACCGATTTATGGCCCGCCGATATTGAAATCAACAAAAAACATTGTGATTTTAATCTTCTGATGATGAAAGGTTACAGCCATTTTCTTATGAGAGAAAATCCGGAGAAGTTTAATGAACTGCTCGGGCAGGCGATAAAAGAAATAAATGAACGAAAATAGAATAACAGCCCCGAATTTTCGGGGCTTTTCTTTTTACCGGGGGTGCATCAAATATTTTTTTTTCTTATCTTCATTCAGAATATCTGAATATGACATGTTTTTATGAAATTCCTCAAAATTTTTCCATTCATAAATATTCTGCTCTTCTTATGCTCTCTGTTATAAAATGAATTGAGTAAGCTATATATAAATTTTTCATTACTTTGTCATAACTGTGAGGTGATAAGATGAAACCGGCATTATTATATTACCTGCTAATCCCCTTCCTTTTTTTCCTTTCAATATCAGCTCAGGAAATATCAGTTCCTTTGATCGAAGGTGATTTATACGGACTCGCCGATATTGAAGGCAACCAGATACTGGAGCCACAATTTGATGAGATTGAACCCATTTCCGATAATTACGGATTCCTGGTTAAAAAATTATTCTTTTATGGAATAATTGATAACAAAGGAAATGTTATACTTGATTGCAGCTACCACAACCTGGTACCTTATAACAATGATCTCTGGAAAGCAACTGTAAATGACAAATCGGCTTTATTCAGTAAGAAGCGAAAAAAAATAATTTCACGGTTTTATAATAACATCCTAAACCCGGAGGGCAATTTCGCGAGAGTAAAACTCAACGAAAAATATGGCGTTATTTCTCTTACCGGAAAAGAATTGATTTCACCCGAATATAATTATATAAATGAGGCGCGGGATGGATATTTCGCGGTTTATAAGGATGGAAAATTTGGCTGGCGGGATACTACCGGCGCCCGGATTACACATGAGAAATATGACGCCTGCTGGTTTTTTAAGGAGGGAATTTCCGTTTATAAAACAGGCTCTAAATATGGATATGTCGATTCGCTCGGTAATGAAATTTGCGGCGCGGTATATGACACCGCTTACGCTTTTACCGGCGGTTACGGAATTGTTAAAAAGGACAGCCTTTATGGTTATATGGGGAAAGATGGGAAATTGCTGCTCCCGGTAAAATATATGGGGCTCGGCTTTTTCGGACATGGTTTTGGTTATATTGTTGAGAACGGTAAGTGGAGTATTATTGATGAAGAGGGAAAACTAATAAATGATCAGAAATATGATATGGTTAATTATTTCGGTGATGGAATAGCGGTCGTAAGTAAAAAAGGGAAATATGGCGCTATAAATACCGATGGCGAAGTTGTAATTCCTTTTATCTATGATGAGATGGGTGTTTTCAGCTGCGGACTCGCCTGCGCCAAAAAAGATGATAAGTATGGTTATATCAATGCCGAAGGTGAAAAAATTATAGATTTCAGGTATGAGAGAAATTTCCGGTTTGCCGATAACCGCGCTTACGCTGCCAGGGATAATAAATTTGGTATCATTGACACTGAAGGAAAAATCCTTGTGCCGGTGGAATATGACAGCCTTAAATATGGTAAGGAAAATTTTATTATCGGGCAGAAAGAAGGTAAGCTTGGTGTTATTACTCTCGAAGGCAAAACAATACTTCCAAATATATATGATGATATCAGTTACCTTGAGATTGACAGCGCAAGATGGCTTTATAAAGTCAAGAAGGGTGAACTTTACGGTCTCTTTAAACCAGGCGGCGAAGAATTCCTTGAAACCGGTTATGATCTTATCGGGGATTTTATAAATGGATATTCACAGGTACTGCAGCGGTTTTTCATCGGATATATAAGCGCAGATGGTTATCTGATCTATCCCGCGTGGCATAAGGCCTGGAATTTTTATGACGGCTATGCTGTAGTTTCTTTTGATGACAAATATGGAGTTATCAATAATAAAGGGGATATCATTATTGACGCTGAATACCCCGGCCTTAAATACAATCGTGAGGGAATGGTCGCTTACCAGGGTGAGAATGGAAAATGGGGTTATATGAAACTGACGCCAAAGATAGAAAAAATTACAGAACCTCTTTTTGAAGATATCTTTTATTTCAAAAATGGGGTCGGGATGGTCAAAAAAAGTAAGGAAGGTGAGTGGATAAGGATAAATAAGAATGGACGCCTGTTTGAAAATAAGAGAGAGCCGCCTAAAAAATATAACCCGTATATGTTTGATAAAGTCGGGCTTGCCGGAACAGATGTCAGGACAATTAAATCTGATTCGGTCGGGCAGGAATACAAGCTGCATATTTACCTTCCGAAATCATATAATGAAAATGTAAACAAAAGATACCCGGTAATTTACCTGCTCGACTCAGATGTGCTGATAGGAACAGTAAAAGAAACATACGACCTGATGAAATATGACCGCCAGGTTCCCGAGGCAATAATTGTCGGGATTGCCTATGAGCAGACATTCGAGGATTGGTACCGTCTCCGCACCCGCGATTTTACCCCCTCAACAGATGAAACCGCGGCTATGTTTCCGGGAGGGGGAGGCTCGGAGAGATTTCGTAAATTTATTACTGATGAATTATTTCCCTTTATTCGCGAAAACTACAAAGTTTCAGATAATGACAGAACTTTGATCGGCTATTCTTTCGGGGGACTTTTTGCCGCTGAAATGATGCTCAGGCATCCGGGCATTTTCAGGCGATATATTATGATCAGCCCCTCTTTCTGGTGGGACCAGCGCGTCGCCTTTAAATGGGAGGAACAGTATGCGGCTAAATATAAGGACCTGAATGCGTCGTTATTCATCTCCCTCGGCGGTGAAGAAAAACCTTTCATGGGCGCAAAGGATATGTACATTAAACTGACCGACAGAAAATATCCCTCCCTCGATATGACATATTACACCGTGGATGGAGAATCCCATTACACCAGCGTACCAGAAGCTATTGTAAAAGCCCTGCGTTTTATTTTCCGCAATGAAAAAAACAGGATGCTGTTTTAACGATTATAATTTTTTTCCACCTTTCCGTAGAGACAAGGCATGCCTTGTCTCTACAGATTCGCGTATTGGGAGTTTCCGGAAAAATAATCAGGTTACCTCCTTTGTGCTCATTGCGCCTTCCTTGCGCCCCTTGTGGTTAAGGTCTTCCGAAAAAGTACCAACTAAAGTATAACAAAGGAAACTTTCCCGGCGCTTGTTTGTCTATTACTATAATAATACAGTACAGGAAACAATGTTATGAGAACCGGAAGGATCAGCAAGATTTTTATACTATTGATGTTTTTTGTGGGAACCTCTGCAAATTACGCAGAAAGCAAAATAACCTACATCGCCAATGAAGGATTTATTATCGAGGAGGGAGGTGAAAAGATAATCGTTGACGGACTCTTCGATCATATAAACGCCGATTTCTGCGAGTCCCCGGCCGACAGCATTGTGACCCTCATGAAAAATGCCGCGCCACCTTTTGACAATATCGATTACATATTCATTACCCACAAACACCGGGATCATTTTAACATGGATGTCGCGGCGGAATATATGCTAAGCAATTCGAAGGCGCTGACCATATGCCCGGAACAGGTTAACAGGGAATTATCGAACCATCCCCGTTATAATGAGATCAGGGAGAGAATATACCCGGTAACACCGGAAGAATTTAAGGACAGCGCTATAAATATCCCCGGTTTGACAATAAGATTATTAAGACTCGAACACAGCCACTATATGGAGACAAATCCTGAAACCGGAGAGCAGGTAAACCGGCACCGTGATATAGAAAATATCGGCTTTCTTTTTTCTCTCGGTGATACAAAGTATTTTCATTGCGGCGATACCAATCCCCTGAATGAAAAGGAATATAAAACATTCGCGTTACAGAATGAAAAAATAGATATCGCTTTCCTCGAGAGAATGTTCTGGGGAATGGGAAAACAAGGGCAGGAAATGATAAACCAATATATCAACCCGGAAAAGATAGTTGTTATGCACATCAGTCCGGCACGGAAGGAGATGTTCAAAAAATATTTCAGCGGCTCGGAAAATATTTTTTTGTTTATGGAAAAGATGGAAACCAGGAAGTTTTAATATTTCAGGAATTCCAATTTTTACAAAAGGGGATAAATTTATCTTGAGTATTTTGATGAAATTTCCGTTATTTAAGGAAATGTTTATTTATATAGTGTTTAAAGAGCTCCAATGACAGGAAAATACCTTTGAACTACTGAATCCTGCCAAAAAAAACAATAATCAAAATCACATATTAAAAACGGCTTCCTTTCTATATCACTTATTGTAGGAGTATAGCAAAAGTTTAAATAACACAGGAGATAATTATATGAGAAATATATTAGTACAAATAAGTGTTATTATCTTATTAGCCGGGACAGTTAGCGGCCAGCTTAATTTGAACTGGGAACAAAGCTGGAACGGTCAGTTTTCGAAACATGATTATGGTCATTTCGTAAATATTGATTCGGAAGGTAATATTATCGTTACCGGTATCACATTCAGAGGCGATCTGATTGATTACCAGGATGTAATAGTCGCCAAGTTCGACTCTGACGGCGCTCCTCTCTGGACCGCGATTCATGATATCGGATGGTCCGATACCCCCATAGGAGTATACCTTGATCAGTCTGATAATATTTATATCGGTGTAACAGGAGCGGACAGCTCAGTTTATTACCCGTCATATATGCTCGTAAAATATGATAAGGATGGGAACAAATTATTTGCCAATAAGGCCTGGCTGAATCACCCCGACTGGGGTCAAAATATCGCGGGCAGGGCTCAAACTCTTTATATGGATAACTATGGAAACTTTATCACCGGCGGAATTCAGGGCAATTTTGCCTGGCTTCTGAAAATGGATTATAACGGTGAAGTTACGGAAACTGCTGCCGAACTGATAGCCAATGATAACAGTATTATGGGATATTCAACATTCGTCGATAAATCATCGGGTGAAATGCTGGTCGGGACCGAATATTATGATAATCAGAATTACTCCTATTTCGCGGGAGTCGCCAACCTTTCTTCCGAAGGTTCTCCCGAGTGGATAAAAACCCTTCTTGACGGCGGTTCGCAGGAACCATATTGTAACGGACTGTTAAAAACCGCCGATGGCTTCACTTACGCGGCGATATATAACACTCTCTGGCATAATGATCAACAGCAATTTCAAAGCGACCAGCACATTTTCAAACTGGATCCGGACGGGGAAGTATTATGGGATGTTGTTCTTGAGGCTGAGACAGGGGATGAGTTTATTTCCAGAATAAATGATCTGCGTCTTGACAGCGGCGGAAATCTGATAATAACCGGTGAAATAAATTCAGAATTTTTCACAGCCAAATACAGCGGCGCCGGAGAACGTTTTTTACTGGTTCAGGATGATGATGTTCTTGTCAGCGGATCAAAGTTGATTCCCGATTCAGGTGGAGAGTTTTATGTCGCGGCCTGGGATGAACAATTCAGTATCTATCTTCTGAAATATGACGTTCTGGGCAACGAAAAGGCAAGACTGAAATTTGACTCGTTAAATCCATTTTATCCCTGGTATATTAATGATATGGAATTTGATGAAGATGGTAATCTAATCTTTATAGGAGCTGAATATAACTCTTCTTCGGAATATGATCTTGTTGTGGCCAGCGTAAATGATTTATCAACATCAATAGAGGAGGATATTTCTGTAAGCGGTTTCAGCCTTTCTCAGAACTATCCCAATCCCTTTAATCCGACAACGACAATCCGGTTCAATCTCCCTGTTTCTTCGAATATTAGTCTGGCTATCTATGATATTCTCGGAAACAAAGTGTATGAACTGGCAAATGAATTCAGAAGCAGCGGAAGCAACATAATTGAACTAAATACAAAAGAGGTGAATATGTCAAGCGGAGTTTATTTCTACTCACTGACAATCCCTGGTTATCAATCAACTAAAAAAATGATTCTCCTCAAATAAAAGGGGAGTCAGCGGAGCACAAGATGAAAAAGGTAATATTTGGTTTTTTCATTGCGTTTTGTTCAGTAATTAATTCACAGAATATCTGGCTACCCTTTGAGGGGCCGGTAAATAATGAGATATATTCAATTTCTGGAGGATTTGCGGGCACTGGCAATGGAATATATTTTTATGAAGGGAATAATATATGGAAATTTGGCGGACTCGCGGGAAATAAAGTTATTTCAATTTCTTCAACAGTCGAATACACTCTCGCCGGCACTGAGGATGGTGTTTTTTATTCATCCAATAGCACAGACTGGACGCAATCACCTTCACCCGGAATGAAAGCTAATAATTTCAGGGTAATTAATATGATTCAGTATCTTGCCTGCGACGGGGGAATTTTTACATCCTCCGATAACGGCGCCCATTGGGATCTCTACGCGCTTGGTTCTCTTGCCGCGGTAATTGATCTGGCCGGAACATCATCCGGTGAGCTTATAGCAGTAACTGATGACAGATGCCTCTATCAGGATGATCAGGAAAACTGGGTGGAATTCAACAGGGGACTTGAAACAAGCGGTATTACCGGAATCAGAAACGTCTCACATTACGCCGGTGAAGATGTAATGATGGTCATAACTGAAAATGGTCCCTATTTTATAAATGGTTTTGATATTGGTGATTCAACAAAATCATGGGAGAGAAGAATCAACGGATTGAACAATCTTGAAATTACCTGCCATGACCAATATAATGAGATTATCAGGATCGGAACTAAAGAAGGTATATATTATTCCACCGATAAGGGGGAAAACTGGCAGAAAAACAGCGGAATGGATCTCGAGATAAGTTCGCTCAGTTACCTGACTGCCTCCACTTTATCAGGGGGCGTTTACAAGGCGCCCAATGTTCTTGGAAATACTACATATTCGCAATTTGGAATTACAAATTATACAGCGATAGAATTTGATCAGTATGATAATATCTACCTGGGAACCGGAGGATACGGTGTATTCAAATCAACCGATGGCGGAGCTAATTTCGCGCAGATCAACCAGGGCCTGACTAATCTTAATATAACAGACCTTACTTTTGATGTTGAAGGATATCTTTTCGCCTCTACTGCACAGGGAGCGTTTAAATCCACAGATAATGGCAGCAACTGGAATGCTGTTCTTCCGATGAATGTTAAAATATTTTCTCTTCTGACAAGCGCGAAAGGAAATCCCCTTGAAACTTTCGCGGGGGGAGAAAGCTCCTTCTATTTGCTTGAATCGAATAATAACTGGAACGGGGGAACAGACCCTCTTTCGGGCAATGTATATGATATTTCTTTCTCGCCACAGATGGATAAATATATAGCGGCATGCAGCGGCGGGCTTTATTCTTCGGCGAGCGATTATATTGCCTGGACTAAAATGGATTATTTTAACTGCCGGGCTGTTGCTGTCGGAGCCGGCGGGGAAATTTTTGTTGGCCTGAGCGGCGGTAATATCAAAAAATCGACGAATAATGGTGTAAGCTGGGAGGATGCCGGATGGCTCGCCTCAAGAATAAATGACCTTACAGTTGATAATGACGGAAACCTCTGGGCAGCTCACGATTACGGTGTTTCAAAATCTAACGATAATGGAACAAGCTGGGAATTATATAACACAGGATTAAATCCTTCCGGAGCCCTGAAAGAAGCGTTGTCGCTTAAAGTTTCAAACGAAGGAATTCTTCACCTGGGTACATTGGGACTCGGGCTCTTCAGGCTGCTTGATCCAACCGGAATAGATGAAGAAAGTGATCCTGTGCTGACAGATTTTCAGCTGCTGAGGAATTATCCTAATCCCTTTAATCCCACAACAACTATCTGCTATTCTGTTCAACTGTCGCAGAATTTTTCGGCGCCGACAACTCTGAAGATTTATAATTCTCTCGGTGCGGAAGTTACCGAACTGGTCAATGAATATAAAATCCCTGGTGAATATGAAGCAGTATGGAATGCGGAGGGATTTGCCTCGGGAATATATTATTGCAGACTTGTAAGCGGACACTCCGAGTCTGTAATCAAACTTATGCTTTTAAAATAGCAGTTGTTCAAATACAATTTTTATATTACCGGCGGAATTTCTTTCCGCCGGTGAATTTTTTAACCCGGTCTTTGGGCTAAAGCCCCTGAGATTACAGGGCATTCTGCTTCACTCCGGCCATTTTAAAAATCATAATCGTAATCATAGACTGGCAAGCCAGAGATAATGAGGAATTACGAATTACGAATTAGGAATTGACTTTCCCCAAGTGTTACCAATTACTTGTCATTCCGGTTTTTTGCGTCCTTTGCAAAAAGACCATCCAGAGGCAGGCAGGCCGGAATCTAATGCCGATTTTTTACTGCCAATTAGTAATAATTTTTCCATTTTGCGTAGAATTTAACTCCTTACGGATTAATCATAGACTGGCAAGCCAGAAACAATTAGGCGACTTAACAATAATATTCTTGCTTTTTATGGCAGAATATTGAATTGAGTAAATTGATTTAAATAGTCGCACTCGTACTCAGCGAAGCGGTACTCGTTATCGTACTCGAAAAATTCGCCATAGAAAAATAAAGCCGAGTACAAGGACGATTACGAGAACGTTTTTTTTGAATTTCTTTTTGGTTCTGGCTTTGCCAGCTTAGGAATTACGAATTAGGAATTGGCTTTCCCCAGGTATTACCAATTACTTGTCATTCCGGTTTTTTGCGTCCTTTGCAAAAAGACCATCCAGAGGCAGGCAGGCCGGAATCTAATGCCGATTTTTACTGCCAATTAGTAATAATTTTGCCATTTTGCGTAGAATTTGACTCCTTACCGAGTAATTCCCCATGGGAATAATGAACACCGCCGCCGCTGTCACCCAACCCGCTCATCATACTCTTACTCATACTTCTACTCTGATTTTTTCAACCCGATACCGAAGAATAATCATGTAATCCTATAATCCTTTAATCATGGTTCAGACAATTACGGGATTAGATTATGCGCATACTATTATCTTATTGCCACCCGCTCTTTTGGCTAAAGCCCTTTGAGGGTGTCAGGTCCTATCACAAATCTCCGGCTTGAAGGCGCGGTGTTATTTTAAATGCAGACTAATTCAAACAATCGCGACTACCGCAAACATCATAATCTTAATCCCACACCCGGGAAAATTTAACCGTACAAAAACTATCCAAGCCGGAGAGACCGGCCCCACGATTTCGCAGGACGAATGTGACTACTGGTTGTTTGCAGGTGTCAACTCTGTGGAATATTTTTCCGGTTTTATACTGCGTAAGAAATATTGTGTACCTGACGGCACACTGATTTGTTTTCTCTCTTATTTTTTTCTACCAATATTTTGCCCCTAACGGGGCAATTTAAAATTGGTAAACAATTATTTGTCCCGTTAGGGACAGCATATTGGTAAAAAAGACTAAAGAAAAAATGCATAGTGTGCCGTTAGGTACACCATATTTGTCCCCCTGAAAAAAATGAAAAACTCGGTAACCGTTACCCAACCCGGTCATCCTACTCCTACTCTGATTTTTTCAACCCGATACCGAAGAATAATCATGTAATCCTATAATCCTTTAATCATGGTTCAGACAATGGCGGGATTAGATTATGCGCATACTATTATCTTATTGCCACCCGTCCTTTTGGCTAAAGCCCTTTGAGGTTGTCAGATTCTATCCCAAATCTCCGGCCTAAAGGCGCGGTGTTATTCTTTTTGTGCCCTTCGCGCCTTCCCTGCGTTCCTTGTGGTTATCTTTTCAGCTTCCCGGCATTCGATTTCGATAACGACTTCGATTTGGATTTTGCTGGAAATATTGCCCGGTTGAATAAGGTTAATAAGGATTAGTTTTGCCAGGTGGTTTCTTATGCTACTAAGGTTGAAAAACAAAGAATAAGGTTCCGAATATTATTCGGAGTTTGTTATATGGTGAACCTGACGGGACACTTGTTTTTTTCCAGAGAAAGATATTTTTATCCCGTTCGTAGAGACAAGGCATGCCTTGTCTCTACAGGATATGATAGAATTATTACGTTGGATTTTTCGAAAACATTGGAATGAAAAAGAGGAATTGTTTTTTATTTCAACCTAATCAAATTATATTAAAAATCAATTGCGAGACAGAACCCGATACTCGTTTTTAATCATGTAATCCTATAATCCTTTAATCATGGTTCAGACAATTACGGGATTAGATTATGCGCATACTATTATCTTATTGCCACCCGTTCTTTTGGCTAAAGCCCTTTGAGGTTGTCTGATTCTTCCGCAAATCTCCGGCCTGAAGGCGCGGAGTTATTTTAAATGCAGACTAATTCAAACAATCGCGACTACCGCAAACATCATAATCTTAATCCCACACCCGGGAAAAATTAACCGTACAAAAACTACCCAAGCCGGAGAGACCGGCCCCACGATTTCGCAGGACGAATGGGACTACTGGTTGTTTGCAGGTGTCAACTCTGTGGAATATTTTTCCGGTTTTATACTGCGTAAGAAATATTGTGTACCTGACGGCACACTGATTTGTTTTCTCTCTTATTTTTTTCTACCAATATTTTGCCCCTAACGGGGCAATTTAAAATTGGTAAACAATTATTTGTCCCGTTAGGGACAGCATATTGGTAAAAAAGACTAAAGAAAAAATGCATAGTGTGCCGTTAGGTACACCATATTTGTCCCCCTGAAAAAAATGAAAAACCCGGTAACCGTTACCCAACCCGGTCATCCTACTCCTACTCTGATTTTTTCAAACCAGATACCGATAAATAATCATGCAATCCATAAATCCTTTAATCATGGTTCAGACAATAGCGGGATTAGATTATGCGTATACTATTATCTTATTGCCACCCGTCCTTTTGGCTAAAGCCCTTTGAGGTTGTCAGATTCTTCCGCAAATCTCCGGCCTGAAGGCGCGGAGTTATTTTAAACTCAATTTTCGAAAGAGTCTCCATCCTCAAAAATCATAATCGTAATCATAATCCCACCCCCTAAAGAAAAATGAACAACCCCGAGACCGTCACTAACCCTTCCATATTACCCGGCTCATAAACTTTTGAATTATTAATTATTAATTATTAATTGCCTTCACACCTTTTCATATTTCCACCATAGCATATCGCTGGAGAATGTCCCGCCTTCAAGACCGCTGACTTCTATAATTGCCTCGGCTTCTTCGGCAGGCATCGCCACTCTAATCTCATTTTCAAAAATACTCAGCCAGGAACGTTTCAGATCGGCGATAAAAAGGCTGCCGCCCGGTTTCATGACTCTTTTAATTTCAAGTAACATCCTAACCGGATCATCAACAAGGTGGGCCATATTGATATTAATGACCACATCAAAATAATTATCTTCAAAAGGAATATCGAGCACATCGGCTTTTACGAAATCAATTCTTTCGGAACAATCCATTTTATCACATTCATCAACCGCAATTTTCAACAGGGAGTCCGAAAGATCAATTCCATAACCTGTAACCCCGCCGAATCTTTTCGCGAGTGATATGAGTGTAACTCCTGAACCACACCCGGCATCCAGTATGTGGCTTTCACTAACATTTTGATCCGCGAGTTTATTTCCAATATCTTTAGCGAAATTACGGCACATTTTTTCATGTTTCCGCGCGTATTTTGCCGCGAAAACAGGATCGTTAAAATCCTTTTTCCTCATTTATTTTTCACTCCTTTATTTAATGATTTTTCAACAGTACAAAGTAAAACTATAAATGAAAATTGATTCATACTAATTTATGAAAAAATTTTCACTCTGATTTTCCATTAGAACTTTTTTCCGGTGATTGCATATATATCATAAGAATCTTAATTTAGATATAATATTAACAAACAGAAAGGATTTGTTTATGCAGTTTGTTTTAATCGCGAGAGATGGCAAAGATGAAAATGCGCTTGAACGAAGAATGGCAGTGAGGGAAAAACATCTTGAAAACGCGAAAAGAATGTTTGATGAAGGCAGTCTGCTTTACGCTTCCGGTCTTCTTGATGAAAATGGTAAAATGATCGGCTCGGTAATGACAGTCGATTTCCCTTCGAAGGAAGTTATGGAGGAAGAATGGCTGAAAAGAGAACCTTATATCACGGGAGATGTATGGAAGGATATTGAAATCATGAAAACCGCCGTCGCCCCTTTTTGTTTAAAATAAAAAACGGGGCCGAAGCCCCGTTATGCTCCCCAATAGATGTTGTTTCCTCCCGAAATCGGGAATTGTAAACAGACCCCGCCGGCCGGATTGGAGCTTTCTCTTTTTTAGTTTTTCATCCTGCCCTTTTCAGGAATTGTACTACATACTAATATTTATTATTCAATATGTGTGCCAGAATCAGGTTATGATTCCGGCTTAAAATCGAAACATTTCATAAATCGGTGTATAATATTTACACAGTGAGTGTAGAGTGGAAACAGCAGCGACATAGTCGCCTCCATCAAAACCTCTTATTTTTCCCGGTCCAAAATCAATCCCAATCTCCCGCTTATGGTAATCTGTATCATTAGTTCCGCCTTTTGTATAAGTGCAGCGGAAATCAATTATATATCTTGGTGATGTAAAAAAAAATGAAAATATTAACAAAACATGAGGAAACTGATATCATGAGTGATAATAATATAAAAGGAAAAGTAATTGTAATAACCGGCGCGAGCAGCGGGTTTGGAGAAATCTCGGCTAAATATCTTTCTGAAAGAGGAGCAAAAGTTGTGCTGGCCGCCAGACGTTCGGACAGAATAGAAAAACTTGCCCTGGAAATCACGGAAAAAGGTGGCGATGCTTTGGCTGTCACTACCGATGTTACCGATATAAACCAGGTTCGTAAACTGGCGGAAGCGGCTGTTGATAACTTTGGAAGAATCGATGTGATGATCAATAATGCCGGACTTATGCAGCAGTCGCCCCTTGAAAGCAGCAAAGTTGATGAATGGGATAATATGATAGATGTGAACATCAAAGGGGTGTTATATGGCATCGACGCAGTGTTGCCGCAGATGAAAAAGCAGAAATCGGGACACATAATAAATGTTTCTTCGGTAGCGGGTCATAAAGTTACACCCGCCGGAACTGTTTATTGCGCTACAAAACATGCGGTCAGGGCAATTTCGGAAGGATTGCGGCAGGAAGTAAAACCTTATAATCTTCGCACCACAATTATTTCACCCGGCGCGGTGGATACTGAGCTGCCCGGACATATAACACATGAAGCCTCGGCCGCCGGTATCCAGGGATATTATAAACAATTCGCGATCTCCGCGGAATCTTTTGCGCGCACTGTCGCTTTTGTAATCAGCCAGCCGGAGGATATGGATGTAAATGAAGTTCTCTTCCGCCCCACAGCACAGGAGTTGTAAGATGATTCGCAAAGATATTTTAATAATTATTACGATAATGGCAGCGATGTTATTATCGTGCAAAGAAGATAAAGGTGAAAAAATGAATTCAATGAACGATCAATATAAAGATGAACTGTTTTCTGACGGCGTCAAGGCCCCCGAACAATTTTTTACCGGAAATGTGCTGGTAAAAATGCTGGTGACAGATGAGGAAAACATATACAACACACAGGCATATAATGTAATCTTTGAAGCCGGCGCGAGAACAAACTGGCATTCCCATCCCGGCGGACAATTATTATTCGTTACGAAAGGAGTCGGTTATTACCAGGAAAAAGGCAAACCCGCGCGTCTGCTTAAGCCGGGCGATGTAGTGGAAATTCCGCCAGATGTTAATCACTGGCATGGCGCCGCGCCCAACAGCAGTTTTATTCATCTCGGAATAAGCGCCAGAACTCAGGACGGGCCCGCCGAATGGTTCCCCGCGGTAACCGATGAAGAATATGCCGGGGCGACAAAGTAGTTTTTATCAGATGTGAATTCGGGGTAAGTATCATACAAAGTATGCTTCTTCTCCTTATCCCGAATTCAGCTTAATTATTTCTTTTGACACAGGATTAATTATTTGACAATGAATGCAGACAACAAAAACAGCGCCCGGAAGTTGAACGAAACAGATATTATCCGGATAAATGACCTAAGCTTTGATAAAGAAAGAGAGCTCTATGGCATCCGGAACGCTATTATCAGCCGATGCGTTTTTGATGGTCCCGCGGATGGAGAATCAGCCCTGAAGGAAAGCGGGAATATTACAGTGTCAGATTGTGATTTCAGGCTTCGTTATCCTTTCTGGCATGTGGAAAATGCCCTGGTTGAAAACTGCCGGATGACAGAGGATTGCCGCGCGGCCTTCTGGTATGATAAAGATATATGTATTAAATCTTCCGTTCTGTCGGGCATAAAAGCTGTGCGTGAGTGCAGGAGCATAACAATTGAAAATTGTAACATTAACTCATCCGAGTTTGGCTGGTTATCTTCCGGTATGGTGATAACTAAGACAGAGATTTCTTCCGAGTATCCATTTTTCAATAGTTCAGATTCACGAATGAATAAATTAACATTAAATGGAAAGTACTCATTTCAGTATGTCAATAATATTGAAATAACCAACTCTGTACTTAACACAAAAGATGCTTTCTGGCACGCAAAAAATGTTACTGTTTCTGATAGTGTAATCAAAGGTGAGTATCTTGGCTGGTATTCTGAAAATCTAAAACTTATCCGGTGTAAAATAATCGGAACCCAGCCTCTCTGTTACGCGAGCGGTTTGGTTCTGGAAGATTGTGAAATGACCGGCTGTGATCTCGCATTTGAAAAAAGTGATCTTCACGCCGTTATTTCAGGCTCGGTTGATAGTATAAAAAATCCACGGAGCGGATATATAAAAGCAGATTCATTCGGAGAATTTATTATAGATGATTACTCATCCTGTTTAATAAGAACCAGCGAAAAAGCGGGTTATCCGGGTGTCTGCTGCTGTTTATCCTGAATTAATTGAATAAAATATGTATAAATAGAAATGAGTTATATTATGAAAAATATGGTAATTATTCTGCTGTCAATCGTTCTTTTGTCGGGCCGGTTATACGCGGAATCGGGACAAAAAGATAACGCCAAACAAATTGGTAAAAAAGATTATTTAACTTTTAAATTGAGTGATAAAGTAACCCTTGAAAAAGTGCATTACAAAAACAGGTATGGTATTACAGTAACGGCTCACATGTATCTCGCGGTAAATATTGATAAAAATAAAAAATATCCCGCGATAATTATCGGGACGCCCTATGGCGGTGTAAAAGAACAGGGAGCGGGAATTTACGCTCAAAATATGGCTGAAAGGGGTTTTGTCGCTGTAGCATTCGATGAATCATTTAACGGTGAAAGCGGCGGAGAACCACGGCATACATCCTCGCCTGAGATTTTTGTTGAGGATTTCAGCGCGGGAGTTGACTTCCTGGGAACACTCTCCTTTGTGGACCGGGATAAAATAGGCGCTATCGGAATTTGCGGCAGCGGCGCCTTCGCTTTAACCGCCGCGCAGGTGGACCTGCGTATAAAAGCGGTCGCTACAGCCAGTATGTATGACATGAGCCGTGTCACCCGTTATGGCTGGAAAGATAGTATGACTAAAGAAGCGCGCGAAAAATTTCTTGCTAAACTCTGTGAACAGCGATGGAAAGATTATGAAAACGGCTCCCCCGAATATATTCCCGCTTTCCCCGCCGAACCGGCCGAATCGATACCGGAAGGATTGAACCCCATAGCGAGTGAGTTTTTCGAATATTACGGAATGAAACGCGGTTTCCATCCAAACGCGAGGGCTAACTTCACTACAACAAGTAATCTTGCATTTATGAATTTTTCTTTGTTAAATTATATTGAAACTATTTCTCCGAGACCGATATTATTTATAATGGGAGAAAAGGCTCATTCGCGCTATTTTACCGAAGACGCTTATGAACGCGCCGCCGGGCCGAAAGAACTTGTTGTTATTCCCGGCGCCCGGCATATTGATTTATATGACAGAACCGATATGATCCCATTTGATAAACTGGAATCATTTTTCACAGAAAACTTAAAATAACCAGATAAATAACTTAAAGGAATATTACGATGAAAGATTTCACATATTACAATCCCGCGCGAATTGAATTCGGAAAAGGAAAAGAAAACAATATAGGACAATATATTTCTGAATATGGCGTTTCAAAAGTATTGATTGTTTATGGTTCGGAAAGGATAAAAAAGAATGGCTTATTTGAGAGAGTAACAAAATCCTTAAGCGATAATAGAATCAGCTATGAACAGCTCGGCGGTGTTGTAAGCAACCCGGTTCTTAGCAAGGTTTATGAAGGTGTTAAACTGGCAAAAGAAACAAAGGTTGAAGCTATATTGGCAGTTGGCGGAGGTTCCGTGCTCGATTCCTCAAAAGCTATCGCGGCCGGCGCTGTTTATGATGGCGATGTCTGGGATTTCTTTACATATAAAGCCTTTGCCAATAAAGCGCTGAAGATTTTTGATATTATGACTTTAGCGGCAACCGGAAGCGAGATGAATAATTATGCCGTTGTTACGAAAGAAGAAACAAAAGAAAAATTCAGCCTCGGCGGACCGGCTACCTTCCCGACTGTTTCGGTTATAAATCCCGAGTTACAGGCTACCGTAACAAAAGAATATCTTGTTTATTCGGCTGCCGATATTTTTGCTCACAGCCTTGATATGTATTTTTCGGCCGATTACGCGCCTGAATTTATCCTGGGACATACAGAAAATATCCTGAACACAGTTATACGCACTACCGAAATATTACTTGAAGACCCTGACAATTATGAAGCCCGTGGTGAATTCGCGTGGGCGGCTACACAGGCGTTAAACTTCACAACATTCTGCGGAGTGGAAAACAACAGGTTTGACACTCATTTTATCGAACATACTTTATCGGCAGAATACAATATTGCCCACGGGGCCGGGTTATCCATAATTGTTCCCGCATGGATGAAATGGCAGAAGAATAATCAGCCCGCGAGATTTGAAAGATTCGCGAAAAAAGTTTTTAATGTTGAAGGCATTGATAACGGTATTGAGGCGCTGATTAAATGGTATAAAAAAATTGGAACACCGGTCACACTTTCGGAAGGTAATATCCCTGAAAAAGATATCCCCTATATCGTTAATAAATTATTGCCGATCGCCAGGATGTGGGGAGCGGACAAATTATATACAAAAGAAATGATAACCACCGTTCTGGAAAACGCCAGGTAAAATAAACCGGGAATCTGTCTGATGAAGTATATGACCGTAAAAACCAAATACCTGGTTATTCTTACTTTCTTTTCTTTCGCGATTCTTTATTGCGGGGATCAGCAAATAGTTGAAGGAAACATTATGAATGATTCGGAAGTAAATAAGATAAATATAATATTCGGCGATACTACTCTGACCGCGGTTTTGGAAAATAATCCGACAGCGAGAGATTTTGTCTCTCTTCTCCCTTTGGATTTAGAACTTAAAGATTACGCGGGAACAGAAAAAATCAGCTATCTGCCAAAAAAATTATCCCGGGAAGAGGCGCCTTCAGGTTTTGATCCTTCTATTGGAGATATAACCTTGTACGCCCCCTGGGGTAACCTGGCAATATTTTATAAAGATTTCGGATACGCTGAAGGTCTTATAAAAATCGGACATATCAGCGATGGTGTCGAAATCCTGAAAAAGCATGATACGTTAAAAGTAAGAATGGAACTTGTAAGGTTGTGATTATTCAGTTAGTGGTTAAATCCTGCGCAAAATGGCAAGGTATTTATATTATGGAATCATCTGTCGTCCCTGCCGGGTACTAATGATCATCTTCTTAACTTATTACCCCACAATAAATTGTGGGACTATTATCTGAAAGCCTGTCCGACGCGGCGGATCCCTGACGGGACTTTTCAAATCGGATTGATATAGTTAAAAATATTCTGAATTAAAAAGAATCCCGGCAGGGATAAAAGAAAACAGAAGTCAATAAGTCCCGCCAGGGACGACAGAATTATTTTTTCACTGGCTCTGCCAGTTTATTAATACAACATGAGAATTTTTGATTTGGAGGATTAAAGTGCATTTTAAGACAATCGGCGATTTATTTGAGTTTGAAGGACGTCCTGCTCCTGAAAATCCGCTGCTGGGAATGATACAGTTTAACAGTTGCAGCCAGGCTTTAAGGAACAAGGAAGTTTCTTATGATTTTTATGTGATTTGTTTCAAGAAGCTGGAAAGTGGTGAATTCTGGTATGGTAAAACAAAATATGACAGCGACAAGGGATTTATGTATTTCTTTAAACCAAATCAAAAACTGACTATCCATGATGTTGTCATTAAAGAAAACGGGTTTACTTTATACATCGATGAAGATTATCTCATGGGGCATCCGCTATATTCTGAAATAAAAAAGTACAGCTTTTTTGATTATGAAATAAATGAAGCTCTCCATCTTTCCCCCCGTGAAAAAGAAATTATGTGGTCCCTTTATCACAAAATTGAAACCGAGTACGCCAATAATCCCGACGAATTCAGCAAATCAATTATTCTCTCTCATCTTGATTCATTGTTAAAATACGCGCAGCGTTTTTATAAAAGGCAGTTTATTGACCGCAAACCAATTTCCGGTGTAACAGTAACAAAATTTAACGAAGAGCTCAACACTTATTTTGAGAATGATGAAGAAAAAGAAAAAAAATTGCCGACAGTAAATTATATGGCTTCCCGGCTCAATATATCTTCAAAATACCTTAGCGATCTTCTGAAACAGGAAACAGGCAAAACGGCTCTGGAATTAATTCATTTGCATGTAATTTCCCTGGCAAAAAACATGCTTGTTTCGGGCGGTCAGAGTATAGCGGAAATAGCATATAAACTTGGTTTTGATAATCCTCCTTATTTTTCCCGTCTCTTCAGAAAGGAAACAGGCATGAGCCCGAAAGAATTTATGAACCAGATCATGAACTGAGAACCGGGCTTAAAGATTTATAAAAATTCACTGCCGGATCTGATAAGGTCCGGCAGCGAAAGGAATTATTTTTTTAACTGACTCTGATTTCACCTGTTCGCGCTCTCACTTATCGGCGCTGGTGAAAACTGTTATTGTATATACCTTTTCATCAGGCAGTAATTCAACCCGGGTTTTATTATCAATAAGCCCGAATCTGTTACCCGATAATATAGCCGGTTCAATTTCCATCTCCGAATAGGTGTTTCCATCCGTAAGGCTTATCTCCACAGACAATGGAAAATTCAGAATTTCTTATCCCGGTAATAAAAAACAATAACTTACATGGATTCATTCGCAAAATAAAATCGCGGGATTGAAGTCTGGGAAAAAGTCCCGCCAGGAACAGCAGAAAATAGCCCCGCAATTCATTGTGGGGTAAATAGGCGACATACTATCACAAAAAGTCCCGTCAGGGACGACAGAGACAACTTTTCATCCTTTAAAATAGAACATCTTTTTTATTTTTTGCTCCTTGAATGAGAAATACTGTTTATAATGAGAGCTTGGGATATGATAATTCGCGATAAATTTCCGCGATTTCATTCTGCGAGAGGTAAGGAGTTCTGAATCTATTGTTTACTTTTGTCCCTTAAATTTTCTCTTGATTTAAAATAAAAGAAATAATATGTTTGTATAACGCTGGGATATTATAGTTGCAATAACTTATTTGACCTTAGAAATAAATTATATCAATTATGTTATAACTAACTATAATAGTATTAATAATTACAATGATAATCATAATAGTGACTTGTTATATTTATCAGGAGGAATGATAATATGACTGTTATTTCAGTTGTTGTACCTGTTTTAAATGAGGAAACCAATATAAGAGTTTTCCATAAGAGAGCAACCGGAGTATTCAGCGATATCCCCGAAGATTATGAAATTATATTTGTTGATGATGGCAGCGCTGATAATACTCTCGAAATCCTGAAAGAATTAAGCGCCAATGATAATAGGATCAAAGTTATAAGCTTTTCCAGGAATTTCGGACATCAATCCGCTATTACTGCCGGACTTGATTACGCGGCGGGAGACGCTGTTGCAATTATCGATGGCGATCTTCAGGATCCCCCTGAGCTGATAGGGGAAATGATAAAAAAATGGAAAGAAAATTACCAGGTAGTTTACGCTCAGAGGACCAAAAGAAAGGGAGAAACAGTTTTTAAAAAACTTACAGCCTCAATCTTCTATCGTTTCTTCCATTATTTCACAAAATCGGATATGCCCCTCGACGCCGGTGATTTCAGGCTTGTTGACAGGAGTGTAGTGGAAGCCCTGAAAAAATTAAAAGAAAAAAACCGATTTATGAGGGGACTTGTGAACTGGGTGGGTTTCAACCAGACCCCGGTTTTTTATGAACGCGATGAAAGGCTTTCAGGGGAAACAAAATATCCCCTTTCCAAAATGATAAGATTTGCCAATAACGCGATATTTTCTTTTTCCGACCGCCCTCTGAAAATCGCAACTGTAATTGGACTGACCGCGTCAGCTATCGGACTTCTAATGATACTTTGGGGACTTTATTCAAAATTCTTTCTCGGGGAAAACACAATAAAGGGATGGACATCGGTATTTATTTCGGTTCTCTTTCTCGGGGGCGTTCAGCTATTTACCCTCGGCATTATCGGCGAATATATCGGCCGGATTTATGATGAGACCAAGTCGAGGCCTATTTATCTCGTTAAAGAGGAGGTAAATTTTAATAAGGGGGATAACAACTGATGGATGAAAAAAAGATTGTATTTTATTCTTTATCAGCTTTATTATTATTGAAAGTCGCGCTTCATCTTCCGGTAATTTTTTATGGCATGCCCTATGCTTTCGGCAATCCGGATGAAAATGACTTTATCGGCGCCGCCCTTAATTATGGAGCGACCGGCTCAATAAAACCGATAATAACATGGTATCCCGCGTTCTATTCTTATGTTATTACCGGGGGAGTCGGGGTTTTATTTATTATCCAAAAAATCTTCACTTCTTTATCGGGAGTCAACGATTTTGCCGCCGGATATCTTATTCACCCCGGTTATTTTCACATGACCGGAAGAATTATGTCACTGCTTTTTTCAATGGCTTCTTTGATCATTATTTATCATTGCGGCAGAATATATAAAAACCGATATGCCGGTCTTTTCGCCGCCTTAATCTTTACTTTTTCAACTGTGGTTCTGAGGCGCTCGGTATGGGCTCTTCCGGCGGGCTTATTTACTTTGCTTATTGTTATATCTCTTCTTTATCTGCTGCTATATTTCAGAGATAATAAAACTTCCTTTGTAATACTCGCGGGTCTTTTCTGCGGACTTGGAATTTCAACCAAATATAATGTTGGTCCCTTTCTGCTTGTGGGACTTTCCGCTATTTATTTAAAGATAACAAATGAATATTCTGTTTTTTCCCGGAGCAGGTTAAAGCTGTTTTTAACTTCAAAAAATCTATATTATTATATTCTGTTCATCATTGCGGGATTTATTATCGGAAGTCCTTACTGGCTGCTTGATATAAGCTCAAACCTGGAAGGACTTTTATGGGAGGTTGGCAGGTTAAATGCTGAAAAAACAGTATCGGAATTCTGGCTTTCTAATATTCCATACCTGTGGATATTTTCCGAATTGGTAATAAAAGAACACTTAATTGGCATTTTACTCATATTGTCAATTGTTCCATTAGTTTCCGGCAGTATAAAACCGGAGAAAAAAACTTTATTATTTACAGCTTTTTTTATAATCAGTTTTATTCTGATAGGAAAATATGAAAAACACTCGCTTCATTATCTTCTCCCTGTTTTTCCCGCTCTGTTTGTTTTTACCGGAGGCATGCTTGAAGATTTCAGAATCAGGCTAAATTTGAAACAGCAAATCACCGCGATTGCTATTCTGATTATTCTCCTGTTATTGCCTTTTAATAATGTGATAACTTATTCAATTAAATATTTTAATAATCCTGATATTCGACTCGAAGCAAGCCGGTGGATAAATAACAATATTCAGGCCGGGTCTGTTATCGCTATCGGAAAAACTTCCAACGCGCCCCCGCTGGATGATTCCAACAGATTCTCAAAAGAGTTTTATTCTTCAATTTCCGAACAAATGATAAGCAAAAAGCTTTCGGACAATATTAAAACAACTTACCTGAATAAAACAGAGACTTTTAATTATAAACTGGTAAACTACATCGTAAAAAGATCGGGCGGAAGAGGAAAATCGTTTGAATCAATGAAAGATGATATTAAAATTATTCCCTTCGGGGAGCTGTCCTCCGCTAATCCCGACTATCTTATTTGTTCCTCGTTTGACAGGCGTTATTATGTAAAGGAAGGATTAAATACAATCACAGATATTAATGAGTATAAAAAAAGCCTCCGGGAAATTAAATCATTTATTTCTGATAATAATGAGAATAAAATTGTTATTTACGAGTTTACAGCTTCGGTAGATTCCATAGAAGCGGTTAAATAAACCGGTGTAGTTTTCTGAATAGTATATTTTTTAAAGCCTTGTTCATGAACAGGGCTTTTTTTTCTCCGGAATCCCCGCCCGTTTAACACTTGATCCTGTTTCCCCTATTCTCAGGCAGATTTTACCTCCTGTGTTTTGCAGATAAGAAAAAAAGATATCTTGTGTTTATTTTCTCTTAAATTAGAAAAAGCAAAGACTTCCGTTACTTAAATAAAAGTAATATTACACATGATAATTCCTTTTCCCATTTTATTTTATTAAGATTATGAGTATTTTTATCGACCTTTGATAATACGTTAAATCCGGGAGATTTGAATGCCTGTTTCAAAAAGCGCCTTAATAATATTTTTATTGCTCTCTGTTATTTCATTTGGTTTTATAAAATATTCAGTAGAAGGAGAGGAGGAGCCTGAAGAAATCTTTGACGCATGCACAACCGTAACAGTTGGCAGACTCGCGTCATTCGACGGCTCGGTTATGACTTCACATACTATGGACGGGCATAAAGATCCCACAACGACTACCATCGTTCCGGCCCAAAAACATCCCGCCGGCGCGATGAAAACAATACACAAAAAAGAAATTGACAGCTCCGCCGCCATGCCCCTTAATAAATTTGTGCCCGCCGGGGAAATTCCGGAGGCGGAATACACCTATGGTTATATCAATACTATTATAAGGTGCATTAATGAAAAACAATTTGCCATGGGTGAATCAACCTTCGGGGGAAGAAAAGAACTGATGAGTAAAAAGGGCCTCTGGGAATATGAAGAATTCAGCAGGGTTCTCATAGAAAGGTGCGTTACAGCGAGAGAGGCGATAAAAATGGGGGGAGAGCTCGCTGAAAAATATGGCTGGGCCGACCGCGGCGAATGTTTTACATTTGCCGACCCTAAAGAGGTGTGGCATTTTGAGATTGTCGGCTGCGGGGAAGGAAAAACCGGTGCAATATGGGCCGCGCGGAGAGTGCCGGACGGGCATGTTTCGGTAAATGCCAACGCCAGCCGCATTGGAGAAATTGATCTGAATAATCCCGATTATTTTATGGCGTCGGATAATGTTTTCCAGGTCGCGCGGGATAGCGGCTGGTGGAATCCCGCCGAGGGACCCTTCAGATTTAATTACGCTTATGATCCCGGCGGAAGAAGATCAATGTCGAGCAGAAGAAGGGAATGGCGGGCGCTTTCAATTATGGCTCCATCGCTGAATCTCGATCCGAATGGTGAAAATTTCCCCTTTTCGGTTAAACCCGACACCCTGGTAACCCTGGAAAAAATGAGACAAATTTTTCAGGATTATTATGAAGGCACCCCCTTTAATCCTGTAAAAAATATTACATGGGTCAATAAAGAGGGAGAATATGAAATATCGCCCCTGGCAAATCCTTTTATGCCTTATGATATGAATAAAATATTTAAAATAAATGGAGGGTGGAACTGGCTCGGTGAGCGCACTATAGCGAGATGGTATACAACATACGCCACGATAATACAGCTAAGGGACTGGCTGCCGGATGAGGTTGGCGGCGTCGTATGGTATGCCTGGGATAATGTGGCCGCCGCGGTTTATACTCCCCTCTACTGTTCTATTACCGATGTTCCCGAAACATTTAAGGTATGCGGCAGAAAAACCGGTTATTCAGGGAAATCGGCATGGTGGGCTTTTAACCGGCTCAGTACATTGACCGCCCAGAGATGGGGAGATATGCGCCATGATGTCAACGATGTATGGAACCCGATGCAGAAAGAACTATTCGGCAGCCAGCGGGATATCGATAAAAAAGCCCTGGAACTTCTAAAAAAGGATAGAGAAGAGGCAATTAAATTCCTGACAGATTATTCGGTAAAACATGCTGACGAGGCTGTAAAAAAAGCCTGGGACCTCGGCGATTTTCTCTGGACTAAATATGATGAAAAGTTTTAGACCGGACAATTTTCTTTTAATATTATCAACCATTTGCAGAGACAAGGCATGCCTTGTCTCTACAGGGTATGGTAGAAGTATTACGTTGAATTTTTTGAATACCCTGGAATGAAAAATAGAAATTGTTTTGTTTTTTGCATTTCGACCTAATCAAATTATATTAAGAAACGATAGCGATACAGAACACGATTCCCATTTTTAATCAGATAATCATTAAATCCTTTAATCATTGTTCAGACAATGGCGGGGGAAACGGTTAACAATTGGGAATTAGGAATTAGGAATTAGGAATTGGGAATTGGGAATTGGGAATTAGGAATCCAAAAGATAGCAGGTTTTTTAGTTGTATTGGTGCGGACCATTTTTCCTGAGAGAATAAAAAACCGATTGCGAACCTTACAGCGATTTTAATCATGTAATCCATAAATCCTTTAATCATGGTTCATACAATGACGGGGGAAATGGTTAACAATTGGGAATTAAAAATGAGGAATTAGGAATGAAAAGAGGCCGGGTTTATAGTTGTATTGGGATGGTTCATTTTCTCTGAGCGAGTAAAAACGATACCGATTCCTTATCCTGTTTATCTATACAATCCTGTTAATCCTGTTCTTCTTTGAGGGCTTTACGTGGAATTTACCCCCGGAAAACGAAAAACCGATTGCGAAATCAACAACGCTTATAATCACGCAATCCTTTTATCACTGTTCAGATATACTTTCCCGCGATAATCCGGGCAATCCAGCGTTAATAATAAAGTAATAATTTTCCAATCGGGCATCAATTCTCCATTCCCGATTATCAATTATTACTTCATCTGCCTTATTCCTTTTGTTGAATATTTTTTTTATCTTAAAGATCAGTGAGATAACTAAATGTAAATAAGGAGAATAATATGCTAAAAAGGACGTTGTTGTTCTGTTTAGCGTTGACTTTTATTATCAGCGCGAAACCTCCGCATGATCCTTCCCACTATACCAACGGTTCGCCAAATGGCAAATACTGGAATACTTTGGATGCCTCTCAAAAATCATGGTATGTAAGAGCGATTATGGATGGCCAGAAAAATGGCTACAATAACATTTCAACCACCATAATGGACACCACAAATTATGACAGAGTTGATCTTTGTTACGAGAATATGGAAGAATACCTGAATACCTATGAGGAGAAGTATTTTCCTTCGGGGCTGGATCCGAATGAAATGGCCGGAAAACTTGACCTGGTATACGCTAAAAAGGATTATCAGCAGCTTCCGATTTTTTATACTTACATAAGCGTCTGGATATCAGTATATAAAACGGGAGACTCGTGGGAAAAATTTGAAAAGGACCTGCCGGGATATTTGGTTAACTATCTTCTTAATTCGGGGGATTAGGCAATGAAAAAATTACTCGCTTTATTTTTGCTGTTCATTTCTTTTTCAATTATCTGTGGTCAGGAATATTATACAGAAGGGGACCCGAACGGTAATTTCTGGAATACCCTTGATAAAAATGAGAAAGAAAACTACGTTAACGCTTTTCTGGACGGGCAATGGATATCGATTGATGTGATGTGGTCGAATGTCAGGCTGAAGGTAAAAGATCATTGCAAATACTTTATGACCCTGGTGCCGGAATCACTTGATGAAATGCTTGAAAATACCAAAAAAGCATATTTAATCGACAGGTCAAGAATCGGGGAAGTAATTAAATATGCCGACCGTTTAACCGAGAAGCCGGAAAATCGCAAGGTGCCAATGTTTCAGGTTTTTGATGTGATCCTTGTAGTGAAACTTTATGCCCAAAATACAGATGATGAGTTATTTGATATTTTCCAGGATTATGTTAAGTATTATGAATAACGCTTAGGAAGAGTAAATTATTTCAAATATTTATACAATATTGTCCGTAGAGACGCAATGCATTGCGTCTCTGCAACTGCCAATTTACAGTTAGTATTTTCCCGGTCAATAATGTAAAATATTCGTTGAAAATTTCACCGGAATATCTCAAAATAATAAAGCAGAAAACGCACAAGTGAAAATACAAAGGCGAATAACGCTCCGCCTGAAAAACTTGTCAGTATTGTTTTTCTTTTGCCCCTTCCTTCTCTCCATCTGCCATATAACATCATCAGGTAACCTGAAATTACCGGAGCCAATATCAGACTCAAACCTGTCAGCGGCACATCGGGGAATAACCGGACCGGAATAATAAGACAAAAAATAAACCCGGTAGTCAACGCGAGAAAAATTATACTGATATAACCTGCTGTTTTTCCTCTCTGCTTTCCGGGTCGTAAAACGTTTTGACCGGAAATAATACCCAGTTCAATCAAAAGCAGCCATATAATTTCTATAGCTATTTCAAGAATAATAAACATAACAGCGCGCCTCACTTCATATAATTATTCCGTTAGTAGTTAAATTCAACGCAAAATGGAAAAGTTTTTATCTGAATGCCAGTAAAATTTGGCATTAGATTCCGGCCTGCCTGCCTCTGGATGGTCTTTTCGCAAAAGACGCAAAAAACCGGAATGATAAATAATTGGTAATACCTGGGGAAAGTCAATTCCTAATTCGTAATTCGTAATTCGTAATTCCTCATTGTTTCTGGCTTGCCAGTCTATAATTAAATATTCTGATATTATTTATATTTACCTGTGCCAATATAATTCTTATTCTGAAAAAATGCCTGCTAATTATTAAGGTATGGAAGATAACAATGCCTGACGGGAAAATGAAGGTATAATATGAAAAACAAAAATTTCGCTTTTACACTTATCAGGGCTGTCGCGCTGTGGCTGTTTCTGGATATCGCTCTTGGTCATATTCTCAACCTGGTAATCATTTCCATTAATGAAATTAAATCGCTTTCTGAATTTTCCACGCCTGTTTTCAATTATTTTTACTCGATCGTAATGGCCGGAATATATCTGCTGATAAGTGCGCTTCTTTGGTCGGGAGCTGAAGGACTAAGTGACAGATTTATTATGACAAAAGAAAAAGAAAATAAAATTGAGAAAGTGGAACTGGAAAAAATATATCCGGTAGCGATAACTGTTCTGGGATTTTATTTTATATTCAGCAGCATTCCTGAAATAGTTAATAAACTACTGTTAAGCCTTTTTTCTTATCCTCTGAGTGATGATTATATGTCCAGAGATCAGATCCTGTTAATACGTCATTTCGCAACTCTTTTTATCGGCCTTATTTGTGTTATGAAAACAGGCTGGCTGATCGGTCTTTTTAATAAATTAAGGAAACTGGGTGTTGAGAAAAATTAATGTCTTTGAAAGTTTCACAAAAAAAACGTAAATAGAGTATAGCAATAATAATTTCAATAAATGGTTCAGAATGAGGAAAGTGGTATCAATAGCAGGAACGAGATGCGCTTCCAAAAAGGAAATTAAAACCGAGGTAGAGAAAATAATTACAGGATTTTCTCCACTGAAAATTGTTCTTTTTGGATCTTATGCGTCTGGTGAGGCTGAACCGGAAAGTGATGTTGATTTACTGGTAATCCATGATTCAACAAAATCCAATCTTGATCTCCAGGTGGAAATTTCTCTCGCGCTGGATCATTCGTTTCCCCTTGATATTGTAGTAAGAAAAAGAGAGGAAATTGAGACCAGATCCGCTGATAATGATTTTTTCATAAAAAATATTTTTGAGAGGGGGATAGTTCTTTATGAACAGACTGGTTGAGGAATGGATATATAAAGCAAAGGGTGATTATCATAGCGCTTTTAGAGAATACAGGGAAAGAAATAATCCAAATTATGACTCTGCCGGATTCCATGCCCAACAATGTGCTGAAAAATATTCAAAGGCCATATTGCAGGTACATGATGAAAGGTTTAGCAGAATACATGATTTACTTGCTTTACCGGACTCATGTATTATTTATGAACCGGAACTTGAAGATTGAACAAAGCTATAATGTTTTTTTCCGTAGTTTTAATATTTTCATCACAAGCCTTATCGCAGAATCTCCTCTCCCAATATAAACCAATGATCAGTTATATCGAGGAGGTAAATCAAAACAGCATTGCCGATATTACCCATTCATTTAATGAAGACCTGTCTGAAATATGGTTGAATGAGGGAAGCCGAATCTTTGGATTTTTCGGACCGGAATACAGCAGATTGAGGATGAAATTTCTGGATGTAAAAAAAGATAATGATCTGGAATATTTGATCAGTGGAAAAAGCCGGCGTGATAACATAACCAGGACATTTAACGGCAGGCTGAGAATCATCGGTATATACCGGGTAAAGGCGCCGATGGAATTGAGAGAGTATGAAAACGGGATGATATTTGGCGAGTACACAATTCTTGAAGATTCTTTGAGTGAAGGAAGCGGAAAATACACAGGCAGATTTGTAAGCTACTGGCACAGGGATGAAAAGGGAAAAATCAGGTATAATGATCTTTGGTATGGATCAGCCGGATTTAATAATAATCAGTTTGCCGGAACTTGGGAAAGTTACACAGGAGAACCAGGGCAAAAGGCTGACTGGGGAGACAACAGAATTCCATTCTCGGGTGATTTGGATGTTGGAACAAGTGAGTTTTGTCCATCTGAAAAATATCGGAAGAATGGCTGGGAATCTTATATTAAGGCTTACAGTGGGGGTAATAACAGCGAAGAAATTGAAAAATTCAGGAAGATAGAAGAACAAAAATGGTGGGAATAAAATTCTATTAACGCATTGACGCGGGGACGCGCGTCAATGCAAATTTTATTCTTACAAATTCTCCTTAATCCTCTCTTTTCCTTTATCGCTGATGGCGAATTTCCGGGACATTGTTTTGATATTTTCGATTTGCCGGAAGCGAAGGGCCGACCAGTCGTCATCGATGGCGATCATGGTGACAGGTTCATAATTCTTTTCGGCGATGGGTGACCAGCTCCAGTCACGGTTTATATCCGATTTATATTTTTTTGAACTCTTTTTCGGATAAGCCACCCATAATAAACTATCACCATCAAGAGAGTCAACCGCGGAGCCAAGATATTTTTCTGCCTCTTCACAGCTTTTCACAAAAACCATTATAAAACTGAATTTTCCGACGGACTCAGTCCTAATCTCAGCCTGAATATCCTTACTGACCGGCTCGAATTCTTCCGGAGCGTTGATGATCAGAACCGGGTCCTGACCTGTCAGTTTAAGTTTCTTAAGGACTTTGTTTTCTTCCATTTATCATTCCTGTAAACTTCAAACCAGTTAATCTGCCGGTCCTTAACGAAACCAAGTTTCAGAGCCAGGTTCATGGAGTTCTCATTTTTGGGTTCAATATGCAGAAAAGGGGTGTGTCCTTCTTCCCTGAGCCTTTTGATAATAAATCTTGAAACCTGCGAAGCAAAGCCCATTCTCCTGAAATCATTTAACACATAAAGAAAACCTATCGCGTTGTCATCATGTGTCATTCCCCAGGCGGCAAGGCGGCCATTGATATATATACCCGCGCTTACCCCTTTTTCCAGTCTGTCCCGGATATATTCAGGTGTTGTAACATCCTGGTAATCGGAGTTATCATAAATATACTGAGCTTCATCGGGGTTCAGAGGGGAGGTAATATCCGCGTCCGGTTCGGCGATTTCCACATTTTCCGGGAGATACAACTTCCATGTCGAAAGGCGCCAGCGAATATCCCAGCGGTCCGAAAAATAGGGCATCATCCAGTTTTCCACAGCGGCAAAAAAGCGGTCATTATCGTTCAGCTTGTTTAGCACCCGGCCAATTTTGATCTTCTCGGAACAACTGATATAAACCCAGTTCTGGTCACTTCTGCCCCTGGCAATAATTGAATTATCTATCTGTTCAATTGACTGGACCGGGTTGTTCCGGATAAAATGAATCATATTAATATTTTTGATAGGGTCATTCCCGAGGAATGATAAGGCGTCTTGTGGGGTCATCCAAAAAATCCTGCAAGCATAGTTATCAACACACAAATATAGTGATTTAGAAGAATATAAGCCGAAAAAGTTTCGTCAATAACATTATCGGAAAAGGAGGATTTTCCTTTAGTTTTTTGTAATCGATATCAGAACAGATATCCATTGATCACTTGTAGATAACTTAATAATATTGTATAATTGGAATTTAACTGACTTAATCGCCGGGAGGAAACTTACCCCAAAATGAAACTCTGTCCACTGTTTAATAAAGAAATCTTTTCATTCCCCCGCGGGAAATATCAATTTTTACTTGGTATCAGGAAAGGAAATATCTTCATTAAAAGATTGGGAAAATATCTCAGTTTGTTCAGTGTCGGTTTCGCTCTCTGGGTTGGACATCTCCGGGACCTGCTGATAGAATATCTTGAAATTTATGACAGAACAACACATAGCTGGTTATGGCGGAATACTGTGGGACTATTCAGCGATGAACCTGTTGTGAGAATTTATCCCCTTGTAAAAATTATAAATGAGGCGGGATTCCTTCTTTTTATCGCGGCCACTCTTTGGTTAATTCTCTGGATATATGCCGATAGTTACTGCAGCGCGGTAGAAAAAGGCAAACCTCAGGTGTTTCTTTCCAACCTCGTTTTTGCCGCTATCATGAATACTCTTACATATATTTTTCTGAGGGTGATTATAATTTAATAACACGAAGGAAATTGTAGATAACCGCAGATTTTATTATAATAGACGGTTAAGAATATGGTGGTTAAAAATACCTGTAATCTTCTGAAATTCCAAACCAGTAAAAAATCAACAAATATAGATGAAAATATGCCTGTGACACAAGAATTTGAAAAACTCATTACAAAACGATTTAATCTCTATAACAGTCTTTTCCTCGCTCATCCGTTCAGCAATATTGAGAATATAGGAACTCATATTCCGCTGCTTTACCAGGAAAGTAAAACGGGACTTGAAGAGGGAAAAGATCCTGAAGAAATTATGCGCCAGTTTTTTGAAAAACAGGATTGGCTTCAGAATGAAGAAGAGCGGGTGAAATTCCTCATCAGCGTCATTCGTTATGTTGAAAGACAGGTTGTTCTCTATGATTCAATAGAAGAGGCCGCCTATAATGAACTTACCGAACTGAGTGAAGATATTTCCATCCGGGATTTTTTCCGGTTGATTAACAGTAAAAGAGATTATGATAAAGTTGAGAAAATATTATCCGAATTCAGCTCCAGAATAGTTCTCACCGCGCATCCGACCCAGTTTTATCCACCGAGAGTCCTTGATATAATTGAAAAGCTGCGAAGACTTGTTAAAAATGACAATATTGATGAAATCGATATCACTCTTCAGCAGCTTGGAATGACCTCTCTGCTTAATTCAAAAAAACCGACCCCTGCCGAGGAAGCAAAAAATATTATCTATTTCCTGAGAAATGTTTATTATGACGCGGCCGGTGAGCTCTATTCGCTTGTGAAAAAAAGCCTGAAAGAGGAAAATTTTGAAAACCACGATATAATCAAACTTGGCTTCTGGCCCGGGGGTGACAGGGATGGCAACCCATTCGTGACATCGGAGACAACAGCGAGTGTCGCCGATGAATTGCGCATGACCCTGTTGAAATGTTATTACCGGGATGTAAAAGACCTTCAGAAAAAACTTACGTTCAGGGATGTTGAAGAAACTCTTAAAAATTTGGGCTCCTCTCTTTATAACGCCATGTTCGACCCCGATAAATATATCGCGCCCGAAGAAATACTGAACCCCCTTATCGGGATAGGAGATACTGTATCAAGAGAATATAACGCTCTTTATATTGATGATGTGAAAGCCCTTATCGACAAGGTGAAAATTTTCAGAACTCATTTCGCCTCACTCGATATCAGGCAGCATCATGATGTTCACCGCAAAACTGTTGAGGCAATTCTGCTGAAACAGGGTGTTATAAATAATTCACTTGAGGAGATTGATGAAAAGGAACTGATCGATCTTTTGCTACATAAGGAATTTATGGTTATTCCCGAAGCATTTGAGGATGAACTGGTTATTGACACTATCAAAACTATTATTCTGATCAAAAATATTCAGAGGAAAAATGGCGAGGCGGGCAGCAATCGTTATATAATCAGCAATTCGGAGGATATATATTCCGTGCTTTATGTTTACGCCCTTTTCAGATGGTGCGGATGGGATAAGGAGAATCTGACCGTTGATATCGTCCCCCTTTTTGAATCGATGGCGGGGATGAAAAATTCCGGCGAAATCATGGAGCGGCTTTTTAATTACCCTGAATACCGTGCCCATATAACAAAACGGGGGGATAAACAAACCATCATGCTCGGCTTTTCAGACGGCACAAAGGATGGCGGATATCTCCAGGCAAACTGGTCGATCTTAACCACCAAAGAAACCCTCTCAAATGTCTGCCGCGATCATGATATTAAAGCGATATTTTTTGACGGACGGGGTGGCCCCCCGGCGCGCGGCGGAGGTAAAACACACCGCTTTTACGCCGCTCAGACCCCGGAGATAGCGAGCCATGAAATCCAGATGACCGTCCAGGGACAGACTATCTCGAGCAAGTTCGGCACAAAGGAACATTTTATCCATAACTGCGAGCAGCTTATAACCGCGAATCTTTATCATAATTTCTTTAGTGAAGAAAATGTGATTCCCGCGGAAAGCAGAAAGATGATAGAGGAGCTGGCATCTTTGAGTTATGAAAAATATAATGAATTAAAACAGCGTCCCGAGTTTATGCCCTATCTCGAAAAGAGAAGCGCTCTCAAATATTACGGAGCCGCCAATATCGGAAGCCGCCCTGTAAAAAGGGGTAAAAAGGAAAAACTGGAACTGGAGGATCTCAGGGCTATATCTTACGTAGGATCATGGAGCCAGCTCAAACAAAATGTGCCGGGTTATTTCGGGATCGGCGCCGCTATTAAAAAACTTGTGGATGATGGGAAACTTGAGGAGTTAAAAAAACTCTATAAGAGTGTTCCGTTTTTCAGGGCGCTTGTTCTGAATAGTATGATGTCACTTTATAAAAGTAATTTCCGACTTACAGGTTATATGGAAAATGATCCTGAATTCGGTGAATTCTGGAAGATGCTTCATGATGAGTATAAATTATCGAGAGATATGCTCCTGCTGCTTTCAGGCAACAAACTGCTTATGGAAGAGGAACCTTTATCGCGAAGTTCAATTGAGATTCGTGAAAAAATTGTTCTGCCCCTGCTGATAATTCAACAATATGCCCTTCAGCAGATCAGCAAAGGAACCGGGGATAAAGAAACCTGGGAAAAAATTGTCACCCGCTCACTTTATGGCAATATAAACGCCAGCCGAAATTCAGCGTGACAAGCAGGTAATTCATGAACAATTGATCGGGTTGTTTGGTATTAATTTGCTTTAGCCCCTTCAGGGCTTTGGTTCTTTCTTTTTTCATTTTTCCAAGGAGTTGCCCCAGGCTGTTGCCAGTTGCGCCTTCAGCGCTGAAAACATTTCAAGCGCCCGGAATTAAACGCCAGTAAGCGCTGAAGGCGCGTAAGCATCAGCCCGGGGCGCCGCCCCGGGAAAACAGCATACTCATTTTTTAAGCCCTGAAAGGGCGAAAGCAGGATAGTTTGTATACTCATCAAAACTAACATTATTGAGAGGAGTTTTACAATAAATCACTTCTCCCCTCAACAACACCTCTGAATATATTCAATAGTTTTTCCAGTTTGTTACAGTCGCCGGCGCCGGAAAATAGTTTATCTTTAACACTGTAAGCATACCAGTCATCCTCTCCATTATCTGTCAGTTTATATTCAATTGATATATTTTCCCATTCGGTTTCGGCGAGATCAATTTTGACACTCCATCCGGGGTTATCTAATGTATTAATCTCAACTCCGTATGAATGCTCCCAAAGACCATCGCAGTTTTTTGAGTACCACTCCTGAATCCATATTAAAATATTTTCCGCCATTATTCTGCCATTAAATTTAAGATTTGCAAAACTTCAATATCCCCGCAATAAAAACTAATAATTCCATTTTCATAATCATGAATTCTCCACACCGGGTCTTCCATTTTATATTCCCGGATCCAGAAAAATTTAAATCCCACAATCATGAATTATTGATGACTGTCAACACTATAAAACTTATAATTAATATCGCGAATAGAAACCAGGTAATCTCTGAAAACAGAATAATATGTTCTGCTTCCGCAATTTCTTTCTCATTCTCAAAATGGTTGTTTTCCAGTTTGTGTTTTAAATCTTTATACGAAATAAAATACCTTCTCTTATATCCGGTTTTTTTATAAAAATGGACTACTCTTAAACTTGTGTAAACGGAAACCAGAAATACTAATACCGGAATTATAAAAAAAATGATATGCATTGCTTTTACTCTTTTGATTTAACGAATATTGGTTTCAATTCAGTTCTATAATATTCAACATTTGATTTTCAAGAATTTTAACCATTAAACAGATGTCCAGACAGAGCGTTAAATTTTTCCTTCTTGTTTCCGCCCCTTCAGGGCTTTGGTTCTTTCTTTTTTCATTTTTCCCAGGGCGTTGCCCCGGGAAAACAAGACACTCAACATGTAAGCTCTGAAAGAGAGGAAGCAACAAACTCACGCATAATTATTTTATACCGCAAACATATAAAGCAACAATACTGCATAAGAAATAAACGTTGCTTCACTTAAAAATTTCAACTCCTTTGCTTCTTCTATCAGATCCTCTTTTTTGAGCAGGTTATTTTTAAGTTTATGTTTTATATCCTTATATGGAAATATACTCTCTCTTTTCTGACCAATTTTCTGGTAAAAGATAAATACTTTCCAGCTTGTATAAAAAGATAATATCGCCGCGGTAAAAACTACTATGATCTGAAGTATCATAGACCTCTAATCCTGTTCAAATTCCATCATGTTTGCTTGTATGATATCATAGTTAAAATCTTTTCCTGAGATTACCTGCTGATCATCATTTTCCGCTCTTCCGAATAGAAGATTGTCAGAACATTTTCATTATCTGAGCTGTCCCAATATTTGACCTTTATTTCAGGATATGGTATTGTACTCTCGATCGTTACAAGATTACAGAAAGGAATATCCAAATAAAAATCAGGATGATCATCATATAAAAAATCAGGGCTTGTATACCAGTGCTGAATATAAAACTCTTTAAGTTCAGAATAACCAACCAGGAAGATATTTATATCATGAGAATGCTCCCAGACTGTTGCGAAAAGTAAATCCTTTATTCCGTCATTATTAAGGTCAAGAATTTTATATTCTGTTTTAATCGCGGAAGTCAGGATTAGTGAATAAAGCGCCTCACTTCCCTCAGCGCCTTTTCTTATAATATTCACCCCATATTCAGTAGTGTCGGGCGCGTAACGACCAAATTTCATCACCAGCCGGCAATTATCAGTTTCATTGATAAGTATCTCTTCTTCGCCGCCACTCTGAGCGAATAGTGTTGATACCAATAGAAAGGAAATGAGAAAATATTTTAACATAATCTGAATTGTAATTTTTTAACCATAACAATTTACACATTTTAAATTCAAGTGAAACAGTGAAAACATTATTTGCTGAGGGAAAAAGTTTTGATATTATTCCGCTCATTCAATATTTCATAGTGAAATCTGCTTTCGCCCATTCAGGGCTTTGGTTCTTTCTTTTTTCATTTTCCCAAGGAGTTGCCCCAGGCTGTTGCCAGTTGCGCCTTCAGCGCTTATTGGTGATAAATTCCGGGCGCTTTAAATTTATTTAAGCGCTGAAAGCGCGAAAGCTGCCCGTTAAAGCCCGCTATCTGCTGATCATCATTTTCCGCTCTTCCGAATAGAAGATTGTCAGAACATTTTCATTGCCCGAACTGTCATAATATTTGACCTTTATCTCAGGAAAAGTTGAATTATCATCAATAGTAACAAGATTATAAAAAGGTTTTTCACAATCAAATTCCGGATGATCTAAATGAATAAGCCTTTTGAAATATTCGTCCAGCTTATAATATTCATTATGTTCTGAATAACCAAAGAGAAAAACTGAAATATCCATATCCTCTTCCCAGAAAGAGACAAAGACAAGGTCATTGATGCCATCTTTATTCAAATCAATAATTTGGTAATCATTTTTGATTGCTGTAGTATAGATAACTGATTCAATGACTTTTTTCTTATCACGGCCTATATGTATAATATCCATTCCGCCTTCAGTTGAATCCGGGGTATATTGTCCCATTTTCATTATCAGCCGGCAATTATCAGTTTCATTGATAAGTATCTTTTCTTCGCCGCCCCTTTGAGCGAATAGTGTTGATACAAATAGAAAATGAATGAGTAGATATTTTATCATAATGTTACTTCTTATTTTTAATGCCGATCAATTTACTCAATTTAAACCAGAGTAAGAATGGTGAATATAAAACCTTAATAAATAAAAATGAATTCAAATATTTTTTCACAAGTTTCTGACTAAATTTTTCTGCATAGGTTTCGAGATATTTTTTCTTTATCTGTTTGTTTAATTGCTGGTAATGATGACCAATCTCATGATAAAGAGTTTCAGCAATATATGCCTTGCCCGGGCAGGGTATAAGAATACCTAATTTCGGGTAAGGATGGAAAAAATTATCGACAAATATTTCAAAAGATGGAGAAATTTTATCAGGAAGGTAGCGCCCAGGCATTTTTTTCTCAGGGTCTCTGTTGTATATATATATTTTGCGAAGCCCCCTTGTATATTCAGAAGGCACAAATTTAAACATATTCCCTACGGCCTTCTCCAGGTTAATCGGGCGCCAGCCTTTGTAATTGTTTGTTATCCTCATAAAAATATTTTTATCGGGTTATTACCAAAACAAAAAATATCTGAATTACTTGTATGCTGAAAAAACTGAAGACTGAGATACATTTCATTACTTACAAAACAAAAATTACCACAAAAAATGCAAGATAAAAAAACCATGTGAGTTCAATCAGAAATATAATCCTTTCAGCTTCATCCTCAAGCTCTTCATTTTTGAAAAAATTGTTTTTGATTTTGGATTTTAAATCTTTATAAGCAAAAATGCTCCCCTTCTTCTGACCTGTCTTTTGATAAAAAGAAAAGGTTTTCCAGCAGGTAAAGAAGGAGAGAACTATTACGGGTACAGACACTAAACAAAAAATAATAATCATATCCTGTTTCTTTGTCATATTTTTAATTGTTGCGCCAAAAGAAAAAATTACGCTAAATGATGGACAACTGATCTTACTTTGGAATAAATAAAACGCCCTGTAGACCAGGGCGTTTTTTTAAGTTTTTTTGATAGTTTCAAAATCTTTTCTTACTTCTTTTATCGTATACGCGCTTGGTTGGCCGCGCTTTCTATGGGAAAGATGTTCCTCCATGTATTTTACAGCCTTCTCTGTTTCCCCTATATTATAATAACAAATTGCGATTCGGTACCTGCTATCATTTTTCAAACGCAACGCTGATTTCATTCCCTCACCACATTCTCCATAGGCCAGATCATCTAAATCTCTTTTGAGCAATTTTTCATAAAACCTTATAGCATCATGTTCTTTGCCTAACATATCCAGATCCCCGGCATGATCCCAAATAACAAGGGGACAATTCGGAGCTATACTTAATGCTCTACTTGATATTTCATAAGATCTTTGATAATTCTTTTCTTCATAATAAGTAAGACCTAAACGTGTTAACAACCAGTGATCATCAGGTTCTTCTTTTAACAGATCAAGCAATAAGTTTCTTAAGTCAGGCCAGTTTTCTTTTTCCAGCAGCGAATCTATTTTATCCTGGTTTTTCTGTTCCATCTTTTTTATCCGTTTTGTTTTCATTCTCACGATAATATCTGCCAAACCACAATAACCAGATTAATGTGCCAATAGCCGCGAGAGCTCCCTTAATGTAAGGTCCCGCGCCAAATTTGGCGCTAATATGCAGAATGAAGCCATTTATCATGATCATAATTACAAACCAAAATACACTTACGATAATTTTTTTCTTGATCATCAAATCCTATTTATAACGATTTATAAGTTCCATAACAATATCCTTAACTTTTCCACCCATATTCTCACTTATCATAACCGGAGTATTCCACTTATTATTTTTTATTTCCGCTGATGCTCCGGCTTTTAATAAGAGTTCAATCGCTTCAAAGTTCTCGAACAAAACCGCGGTGTGCAAAGCTGTACTTCCATACATGTCAATAATATCCACCTCAGCTTTATTATTTATCAATATTTTTAAAATGTTGTTCTCTTTCAATTGGACTGCCAAATTCAGAGCGGTCATTCCGGTATCATCCTGTCTGTTTAATTCACTTGTTACTGATAACACTTTATTTAATATGCTTTCCTTTCCCGAATATACCGCATTAATTAATATATCAGCCTTATCTTCATCAAGTACATTAATATCAGCGCCATTCTCTAATAATAAATCAATAATTTCATCATGCCCCTCATATACGGCCTCGAGTATAGCATATTCATTTTCGCTGTTCTTAAAGTTTACATCAGCCCCTTTTTCTATTAGTTTTTTTGCCTGGATTAAATTCCCAGATTTACAAACAGAAATTAGTTCTTCATTTAACATAATTATAGTCAACTTGTATTTAACGAATCACTAAAATAATCAAACCAGGTTTCTTTTTCACGCTCTTATTCGCAGAACTAAAAGAAATAAATTACGCTAAATGATGGACAATTGATCTTACTTTGGAATAAATAAAACGCCCTGTAGACCAGGGCGCGTTTTTTTAAGAATTTATTATTGTTTCAAAATCTTTTCTTTTTTCTTTTAGCGTATACACGCTTGGTTGGCCGCCACAGGAAGCAGAGCGAACGTAGCGGCAAGTATACAAACAACACCTTTTTTTAGTGCGAGTTTCAATAAAGCGTTTATGCGATGGCTCATCAAAGGAACCATCATTATTCCGTAAGTGAGGTGTTGCATAATATTACCCCGTTATGTAAAGCCTCGCCTTCTAATTTCAGGTAATGACTTTATCGATTTTTTCATGTTAACAAGAAACGAAGAAATTCGTGACTTCCTTACAAGTCATTTATTATCTAAGCCGGCTAAAAATAGAAATAAAACTCCAATAACAACTAAAATATAAAAGATCTTTTTTAATAGTTGTCCCTTTTTATCAAGGTAGTTAAAAGGAATCATTCTATATTTGGCTTGATTTTTAAATGATATATAATCTGGTTTAATATGATTTTTTAAAATCACACTTATAATAAATGCAGCGAAAATGCAGGCCATTGAAATGATATTATAAAAACTTGTCATTTTTTCTCAAAAAATCTACCACTTCTCGTTTATCTCTTCAAGTATGTCATTATAAATATCTGAGTTGTTATTTGTTAAGAACCGCTTTATTTCTTCCAGAGCCGCATGCTTTTCACCATTCTCCCAAAGGGTATGAAAATAACCTAAAGACAATTTCTCTGAATTTGGTTTCAATTTTACGGCTTCTCCGAATGAATGAACAGCCTCCTGAATTTTTCCAAGGTCCCAATAAATAGCCCCTATCATTAAAAATACACTACTTTCTTCTGGTTTTTCTTCAGCAAGATATTGAAATATTTTCAACGATTTTATTTCTTCGCCATAGTTCTTCAATTGCAGAGCATGGTTAAACTTATTTTCAAATTCTTTCTGATTCATTTTAAGGCTCAGGTGATTTAACACTTTCTAACGATTTAATTCTTGTTCGTTCCTTTCCCATCCGACAGGCAAAATAATCATAACTCGTTTCTATTAGACAAAATCTTAACTTTAGCAAGAAGTAAGTTACAAACAAAATAAAAAAGCTCCCGGCAATATTGTCGGGAACTTGAATTAAAACTTATTTTTTCTTCTTATTTCTATATAAATGAACAAACAGAACCAAAGTAGAGATAGCTACAAAAGCTCGGAGGTAAATATTCTCATTAACTTCCAAAATTAGCATTAGCCAGGAAAAGATAAATAGTGTCGCTAAAAATCCAATTATTCCACAAGGAGTCAAATTCTACGCAAAATGGAAAAGTTTTTCATGAACACAGCCGGTGGTTGAGCGGAGTCGAAACCAGCGGCGGTAGCTTCGACTCCGCTCAGCTACCGGACAGGTTCAGTGTTTCTGGCTTGCCAGACTATATATAATATTATTTTCATTAAACGATAGATTATCCACGTAAATATGAATACTTCTCTTCCAGAATCGCCAGAAAATGAACAATGGAAATATCAAGCGCATTAAAGAAATTGAGCAGGTCTTCATAATACAGGTAATCAATATCTCTCATATCCTCCCTTATATCACTTTCAATATCCCCGACAGCATTTAAAAGATCTTCAATTTGCTCATGAGTTAATTGTTTTTCCTCGATTCTTTGAAATACCAGTTTTGTAAGGCTTTCATTAGTGAAGATATTTTCCTGCCTTTTTAATCCCAATGATTCTATTGGATCAAGACCAACAATTATCAAAACTCTGAATAATATACTAAAATCATACCCATTGATTATGTCCTTATCAACATACAAAAAATCGTTATAATATGAATCATTTATGCCAAGTTTTCTGGCCATTTCTTCATCTGAAAGATTTTTTGCCTTTTGGGCCGCTATTATTTTTTCATCTAATTCCATCAGATTTCTATCAATTGTAATTCTGATTCTTTTATTGGTCCCGTAATTCTTTTTCTACAAAGGATATACACGCGGCTATATCAGCAATCGTGATATTGGGATAAGCTTTAGGCAGGTCATTAATTGAATCCCCGGCCGCGAGTTTTTCCAGGATCAGATCGACGCCGATACGGGTATTTTTATTACCGGTTTCCCAAATAGTATCTCAGGATTTGAGGTAATATGTTCATGAAATGATTTCTTCATATCCTTAAATTAAGAAATAATTACAAATATTGAATAAGGAAAATATTTATTAGGTTTTCCATAGTAAAATTTGTCAAAAGGCTGGAATAAAACAATCAGTTAGTAATGTGTGCTGAATTCAAACTCTTAAAATATTATGCTTGCGCCCTTTCAGGGCTTTGGTTCTTTCTTTTTTCATTTTCCCCGGGGCGTTGCCCCAGGCTGTTGCCAGGCGCGCCTTCAGCGCTTATTGTTGATAAATCCCGGGTGCTTTATATGTATTTAATCGCTGAAGGCGCGTAAGCATCATTACACTTATTTAAAAATCAGGAGAATTTGGCCGAAAAAAAATATCTACTATATGTTTCCTTTCGTCTCCGATTCGCTTTTTGTGGATAAGCTATTATTGCTGTTTTTTGAACAGTAACGGCATATTTTCCTCCAGAGCCCTGAGCATGTTTTCACCAAAAAAAGTCAGAGTATGGTGAATACCATCCGAAAATACTCCATCATCAAAATTGAATGAAAAGAAAAAAGTATGATCACCATTTGGATAAAAATCAACTAACCAATCTCCAAGGTGATCAAGCTCAAACGGTTTATATGGATCGAAGGTATAACCGCTGCCTTCCCATTTGAGAGCATACAAATTATTCTTATTAGCCACCTTCCTGAATATATTAACCGCCTTTTCAAGTAAATCCAGGTAACCTTCATGAGAATAATTTTCATCAAAATTAAAACTAAGATCAAAGATTTTTATAGGAGCAGATAAACGCACAATTTTGTGTTTATCAGCATAAGGGGCAAACTCCAATTTATTATGAATATAGGTCCACAAATTATAATTTTTCTCACTTTCTAATTCAGTCCAGTTAAGCATAATTTTTCCTATTGAATTCTTTTACAATTTTGATGCATACCATTGCATACCATGCACTGCCATCATCACCCATAATTACTCTTTGTCCGTCTCTATCTTTTCCTGCTTCTTTTGGATTTACATCATATCTGGTATATTTGATTGGATTTCCATTTTTATCCCTGCTGGGTAATATTTGTGAGCCTCCTCTACCATCATTTTCATATGCTTTATTTCCTTTATGATTTGGTAATGTAGCTCCATTTTTCTTTTTAGCATAGTCAATAACTTCAAAAGCCTTTTCTGGAACAGTGTCCTCTTCCGCTACATCATCTTTTTTGCTATTACTTTTTTCACCTTCACTATCATCATCATCTCCATCATCATCACCTGACGGTTTCAAAAAAGAATCCCTTAATCAGTCCAACCTTCTGCATTTAAATCAATTGACTTTGCATTCTGATCCGTTGTAGATGATAACGTTGTTGTTCCAACCACGAGACCTAAAACCATAACATATTTTATATCAGTAATATCAGGAGTAGCAATATCAACAACAACCGCGGTTTCAACAAGCGACCAAAAGAAATCCAATATTCCTTCAAAGATTTCGCCATCGGGATCAATATTTTTCAACGGATTATTTGCGCAGTAGTTATACGGTGATAGGCCTGGAAATTTATCCGCCTGTGGGTCTACACTATGCCAACGGCCTAAATAACTGTCAAAGAACCTGGCTCTCCTCCTTCACTCAAAATACGAGTTGCGGCGGACAAGCAAAATAATCATATCCTGTTTCTTTGTCACGTTCTTTTTCGGTGAATTTGTATAAATCATTTGTTTCGGCGTTATTATAAGTATAATTAAAAGGTCCATCCTCCATGAAGGAGCCGTAAGGATAATATTCCTGCGCGCTCGTAATATCGCCGTCGCTGTCCAGGGTCATCTTTATTGTTCCGAGGTGATCCTTCAGGTAATAATATTTGTCATCCGAGCGGGTGATGGATTCCGGGGCATTATCAATTTTTCAAAGCAGCAGTATATTCAGTGTAACGGTTATGGCAGCCTTTAGTGAAAAAACGGAAGGTGTTTCGGGGAAAACGTCGGGGAAAATATTGGCGCTCATCCGTGAAAATAACAGAATAACTATTCCCGGGCCGGCTGAGGTTATCGGAGTGACAGAGCGTTCAGTTGAACGAAATATTGATAAATTGAAAAATGAGGGAATTCTGATCCGCGTCGGACCAGCCCGGGGCGGGCATTGGGAAATTGGGGGGGGATAGCCAATATCGTTTCCGGCGTGAAAATTTGTCCGCGTTATATTTCTATAAAAGCGAAACGCGCCCGTTAAAGCGCGTTGGTCCGGGAGAGCTACTCCCGGAGATGTTCTATAAATCAAAATTAGTAAATGTAAAAATCATTCGCAACATAAATACAAATAAAAGGATAAGTATTACATTTAACATTACTATTTTAAGCCCGTCAATACAGAACCAAAAAGAAATTCAGAAAACGTTCTCGTAATCATAAACTGGCGAAGTCAGAAGTAAAAAGTGGTTAGTGGAGAGTGAAGAGATAAGAACCAGAAAATATTTCTTTAAGATAACTTCAAAATCCCCAAAAGTCCCGTCAGGGATTCTCCGCGTCGAACAGGCAGGCAGAATTATCCAGTAAATAGACGATTAAATAAATTTTTGCCATTTTGCGTAGAATTTAACTCCTTACGGAGTAATCATAGACTGGCAAGCCAGAAACAATGAGGAATGACGTCCTCCGCGGCGGATAAAAATGACGAATTACGAATTGGCTTTCCCAGGAATATATTTTTTGAATTGAATCTGCTTTGGAGAAGCAGCATTATTGCGGAACGTCCCCATGGGGTAGTAGAGAACAAAAAAATTTAGTAAGATCCCTGTAGGGGATCAACAGAGCTAAGCTAAGGAAAAACTACAATCCGAATTGTTGCCAAAAATTTTGCCTTTTTGCGTAGGATTTAACTTCTTATGGAATAAACCGGCAAAGTCAGAAGTGAAGATTTGTTAGTGGATAGTGAAGAGTTCCTTAATCGAAAACGGATAATTGACAATTAACTGATGATTCCGTTTCTTTTATTGCGTAAAATTATCCTTTAAATCTTTCTAACCATCGTAATCCTGTTCGGTACTTTTTTCTGTGTAAATCCACAATATCCTATGGAGACTTTTACACCGGTTAAATAAGGTTAATAAGGTTTAATTTTGCCGGGTGGTCACTTATACTACTAAGGAGCCCCAATTTGGAAAAACGCCAAATTTCAGATTTGACAGCACTAATATAGCAGGGGTGATAACTTATCGAAAATAATTCAATGTTTCGAGAGCGGAATCCCCTCCCCTTAAGATTTTAAGGGGAGGACGGGAGGGGTTTGATCTGCCTTGTGATGTCTATAATCCGGTAAGAAGTCAAAATATTCGTAAAAAAAATGACTGGCTTTTTCTCTCAAATATATTCTTGTTGCCTGGAGGGTTAAAAATCAAGGATAAGTTTCCCTCCTCCTCTTGTTTTGTTCACTGCTTTGCAGAAGATTTTAAATATAATTCAGCGTATGTTACATTGTGTACCTGACGGCACACTTGGTTGCTCTATTCTTTTTTTGCTACCAATATTTTACCCCTAACGGGGCAATCATATTCAACAAATAATATTTTATGTGCCGTTAGGGACATCATATTGGTAAAACAGATACGTAAAATTTTTGGTGTGCCGTCAGGTACACAATATTTATCCACGGAGAGTACAATGATAACCATACTTGCAACCTGGACAAAATAAGTTATATTTTCCAAATTGCTCAATAAAAACTTTTCCATTTTGCGTAGAATTTTACTGCTTAGGGAGTAATCGGCAGTAATTTTCTTTGGCGAATTTTTCGAGTGCGATTAACAATTCACCCCCAGCGGGATGTTCCATGAATATGTTTTTCTCAAGACAAAATAGCCATGCATAAAAGAAAAAACCCCGGTTCCCGGGGTTTTTCTGCAAGTAGTGTAGATACACTATTAAATTGTTTTTGTAAGCTGGTAAATTATTAAAAAATATTTATGCTTTCAAATGTTTTTCAACTATTCCGTCAACCTGTCCGAGGGCTTCATCGATTTTTGAAATATCTTTGCCGCCGGCTGTAGCCATGTGGGGCCGTCCGCCGCCGCCGCCGCCAACGAGCCGGGCAACATCGCCGACTATTTTGCCTGCCGCCGCAATCTTTTTTTCAACCAGGTCGTCGGTGACAACACAGACAATGCCAACCTTTTCATTCAGTTCGGAAATTAATAAACCAATCGCGTTTTTACCTTTCTCCCTGATTTCATCCCCCATCGATTTTAATTCATCCATCGAAGATGCTTCAACGCGGCCCTTAAATAATGACACTCCGGAAATATCCACAGGCTCTTCCATTATTTTATCGATGCCGCCAAGTTTTTCCCGGAGCTTCAGTTCGTTTATCTCTTTCTCAAGTTTTTTCTTTTCATCGGCGAGCCGGGCTATTTTTTCTTTTGCGGTCAATATTTCACTCTGGAGATCATGAATATACTCCTCGACTCCCGCTCCGGTGACAGCTTCAATTCTTCTTACTCCAGCGGCTACGGATGATTCGCTTATTATCTTGAACATGCCTATCTCGGAGCTGTTGCCCACGTGGGTTCCGCCGCAGAATTCCATCGAATAGTCCCCAAACTGAACCACATTGACCGCGTCGCCATATTTATCGCCGAAAAACATCAGGGCTCCCATCTTCTTCGCTTCATCAAAAGGAATAGCCCGGTAGTGATTAAGCTCAAGGTTCCTCCTTATCTGCAGATTCACAGCCGATTCTATTTCCTCAATCTGTTCAGCCGAAAGTTTCTCGAAATGAGTAAAATCAAATCTTAATCTTTCCGGTCCCACGTAAGAACCAGCCTGCTGAACATGAGCGCCCAGAACAGACCTGAGAGCGGTATGCAGAAGATGAGTTACCGAATGATTCCTTCTTATATGATTCCGGTATTCCTCATCAATTTCGGCAATGACTTCATCTCCGGAGTTGAACTCATCAATATATGACTTTTCAATAATATGGACCGTTTTGCCATCAATTTTCATCAGACCTTCTATATCGTACATTTTACCATCTTTCACAAGCTGTCCTTTATCCGATACCTGCCCGCCCGATTCAACGTAGAAGGGGGATTTATCGAGAAAAACCAGCATCGATTCACCCCGCTCTTCGGTCCAAAGAATTTTCGCCGGGGTGATTGTTTCGGTGTAGCCGGTGAATTCGGTATCGGGAATTCCGGAAAGGTCGAGATCATCAAAACTTTCGCTATCCAGTCCGGCCGCGGCAAGTTTTTCCTTTGTCGATTTTCGCGCTCTATCTTTCTGCTCATCCATCAGAGTGTTGAAGCCTGATTCATCTATCGCCAGTCCTTTCTCACGAGCCATTACGGCTGTAAGATCAAGAGGGAATCCGAAGGTGTCATATAGTTTGAATACATCTTCTCCGCTGATTATTTTTTGACCGGCGGCGACAGCTTCGGAGGAAATTTTTTCAAAGAGTTCAATACCGCGGTCGAGCGTGGCGTTAAAACTTTCCTCCTCGCCGCGGATTATATTTTTAATATTATCGAGGCGTTCAGCTATTTCAGGGAAAACATCCCCAAGCTGGCCGGCGACAACATCAACCAGTTTAAACATGAATGGCTCATTCAGATTTAATTCGCGTCCGTAGCGGGCGGCGCGCCTGAGTATCCTTCTGAGAACGTAGCTTCGTCCTTCATTTCCGGGAGCCGCGCCATCGGCTATTGCCACCGTCAAAGTCCTTACGTGATCGGCGATAACCCGCATGGCTATCTGATCTTTTTCCGCCTGATAGGGCCTGCCCGATATTTCCGCGATTCTGTTTATCAGGGGCATAAAAACATCTGTATCATAATTCGACTTTTTACCCTGCATGACCGCGCAGAGTCTCTCGAATCCCATGCCGGTATCGATATGTTTTTTAGGCAGATCGTGTAAAGTTCCTTCACTGTCGCGGTTGTACTGAATAAACACCAGGTTCCATATTTCAATACATTCCGGGCTGTCGGCATTAACAAGGGAGGCGTCATCAGGATTATCACCCAGGTTTATATGAATTTCAGAGCAGGGTCCGCAGGGTCCGGTCTCACCCATCTCCCAGAAGTTGTCCTTTTCGGCAAATTTCAGAATATGATCATGTTTTATATCTGTTACTTCCTTCCACAACTCAAGAGCTTCATCATCAGTTTTATAAACGGTGGCGTAAAGCCTCTCCTTTGGAAGTCCCCAAACGTTTGTCAGAAGATCCCACGCCCATTCAATAGCTTCCTTTTTGTAGTAGTCGCCGAATGACCAGTTGCCAAGCATCTCAAAAAATGTGTGATGATAAGTATCATGCCCGACTTCTTCAAGGTCGTTATGTTTACCGCTGACTCTGATACATTTCTGTGTGTCGGCGGCGCGGGTATAATCTCTCTTTCCCTGCCCGAGGAATACATCCTTAAACTGGTTCATCCCCGCGTTGGTAAAAAGAAGGGTGGGATCATCAAAGGGCACAACCGGAGCGCTCGGAACTATTTTATGTTTTTTCTTTTCGAAATATTCGAAAAACTGTTTTCTTATCTCTTTGGATGTCATTACTTTTTCCGCTATTATTTTAAATCAAAGTACAAATATAATAAACTGGCAAAACCGGAAACAAAACAAAGAAAATTAATTAAAAATAACCACGAAGGTCACAAGGGAATAACTCCGCGCCTTCAGGCCGGGGATCCTGTGTAAAGCCGGCAACCTCATAGGGCTTTAGCCCAAAGAGCGGCTGACAGGAAAATAAACGGTTTGTGCACAATCTTATCCCGCTATTGTCTGAACCATGATTAAGGGATTTAAGGATTGCCTGATTAAAATCGCTGTAAGGTTCGCAATCGGTTTTTTATTTTCTCAGGAAAAATGGTCTGCACCAATACAACTAAAAATCCTGCTATCTTTTGGATTCCTAATTCGTAATTGTTAATTGATTCTCGCGCATAGCCCGCAAAGAAGAACAGGATTAACAGGATTGTATAGATAAACAGGATAAGGAATCGGTATCGTTTTTTACTCGCGAAGCGAAAAAAGGACCACCTCAATACGACCATAAACCCGGCCTCTTTTCATTCCTAATTCCTCATTCCTAATTCGTAATTGTTAATTGATTCTCGCGCAAAGGCCGAAAAGAAGAACAGGATTAACAGGATTGTATAGATAAACAGGATAAGGAATTGGTATCGTTTTTTACTCGCGAAGCGAAAAAAGGACCACCTCAATACGACCATAAACCCGGCCTCTTTTCATTCCTAATTCCTCATTTTTAATTCCCAATTGTTAATCGTTTCCCGGGGGTAAATTCCACGCAAAGGCCGAAAAGAAGAACAGGATTAACAGGATTGTATAGATAAACAGGATAAGGAATCGGTATCGTTTTTACTCTCTCAGAGAAAATGAACCATCCCAATACAACTATAAACCCGGCCTCTTTTCATTCCTAATTCCTCATTTTTAATTCCCAATTGTTAACCGTTTCCCCCGCTATTGTCTGAACCGAGATTAAAGGATTTGAAGATTGCATGAATATTTTTCGGTATCGGTATCAAAGAATCAGAGTAAGAGTATGAGTATGAGTATGATGACCGGGAAAGGTGACGGTTGCCGGGTTTTGCATCTTATTTCAGGGGGGTTAATATGGTGTACCTGACGGCACACGGCGCATTTTTTCTTTAGTCTTTTTTTACCAATATGCTGTCCCTAACGGGACAAATTATTTTGTATCAATTTTAAATTGCCCCGTTAGGGGAAAGATATTGGTAGAATAAAATGATTAAGAAAACAAATCAGTGTGCCGTCAGGTACAAAATATTTTTTGCGCAATATTAAAACCGCGAAAAAAATTTCACAGAGTTAACACCCGCAAACAACCAGTAGTCCCATTCGTCCCGCGTGTCTCAAGAAAATGCGGCGCCAGCCTTTTCGGCTTGGGAGATGGTTTTTGTTTTGTTTATTTTTCCCGGGATGGGGATTACTCCGTAAGAAGTGAAATTCTACGCAAAATGGCAGGATTTTAATTAACAATTAATAATGAATAATGAACAATTAAAAAGAGGACCTCGGATATCTCTGATTTCGTGGATTTAGGCGGGGAAAAGGCCAGTAGAGTAGAGGATGAGGATCAAAGGTTCAGATTCCGCTTTAGTCAGTTTCAGGATTTCTCCGTATGTGCCTAAATATGCGTATATCTTCTCAGATCGCCTCATCCCCCCTCGTCAAACCGTGCTTGCGATTTTCCCGCACACGGCTTACAGACAGGCTTCTTCTCAAGCTTTCACAGTCGTCATTGGTCGGTATTTTGATGGATCGGTCATTCCGTACTTTTTGACCAGTTTATCAAAGGCTCCCTGGTTGTAGAGTTTACTTTTCCGCTGACTCTTTCCTGTTTGGCTTTTCGATATAGTTTTCGCTGAAAGTCTCGTACGCGCTCCTTGTCGCTCATTTCTTTGCGCTTTGGCTTCTTTCTAAGACTACTTTTGTTCGTCAATTTGAAGATACTCCTTTCTTTGAAATCGTTACCTGAATTAATGCTCCTTTGCTCCTGGTAAGTTATGTTGTCTTACCGATCATCACTCTTATGGGCATCTCCGACTCCTTTACCGACAGAGAAGAACTTCGCTTTCGCTTATATCTTTTCCTTTGGGTCACCAACCCATTCGGCAAAGGTCTCCCGGTTTCATGTGTATCCCTTCCCCGCGCGCCGATCCCTTTACTCCGGGCATGTCCATAGCATGCGCTCTGCCGTTTCTTCTGCTATGGTAACAGGTTTCGTCATTTTAGAGAGCTTGACCACTGCCATGCTATAGTGTAACGAAGCTTACTCAGGATTCACTTGCGTTACGGCTCACTTAGGGCGCATTCCCGGTACCCAATCTGATTTGTCACCGCCTCAGACCCCGGGTCTGCTTTGACATGAACGGCAAATTGTGCCATGAGGCTCTTTCATCCTCTGGGTATACACATCTCTACCCGGCGTACCTAAAACACTAAATGTCATAAAGAAGCTTTTAAGAACCTTATGCTTTATTATTTCAACCTTAGTAGCCAGGGATTCCCCTCCCAAAAATTTAACCTTATTGCCTTAATATTTCCTGTGGGTTTCGCTGATAATCGTAGAAAAAACAGGATTACCATGATCAGAATGATGGTCAGGAGATTTTAATACAACATAAACCGGTGGTTGAGCGGAATCGAAACCAGCGGCGGTAGCTTCGACTCCGCTCAGCCACCGGTTGGTCGCATCTGTCTCTGGCTCGCCCAGTTTATGATTATTCCGTAAGGAGTTAAATTCTACGCAAAATGGAAAAGTTTTTATCTGATTGCCAGTAAAATTTGGCATTAGATTCCGGCCTGCCTGCCTCTGGATGGTCTTTTTGCAAAAGACGCAAAAAACCGGAATGATAAATAATTGGTAATACCTGGGGAAAGTCAATTCCTAATTCGTAATTCCTAATTCGTAATTCCTAATTCCTCATTGTCTCTGGCTTGCCAGTTTATGATTAATATGTTTAAGGATATCAGGCTTTTACAAAATTGAGTTTAAAATAACTCCGCGCCTTCAGGCCGGAGATTTTGTTAAAATTTACAAATCATTCCTTATCCAATAAATTACCGGCAATCAAACTCAATAAACCAAACTCTGGAATTATCTTTTTATACTACCCGGATTAATGGCGGTTGCATATTAATTTTGTTAACTTTAAATTTAATTTTTGTTTAACACAGGATTAAACGCAAATTGGGTAAATACAACGATTTATCAGATCTTGAAGTAATGAAGAAAGTGCGGAAATATGACTCGCGCGCGCTGGAGGAATTATATGACCGTTATTCCCCTCTGCTTTTTACACTGATTAAAAAAATTGCCCCCGATGAAAAAACGGCTGAAGAAATTCTGGTGGATGTATTCGCGATACTCTGGAAAAGACCTGACGCCTTCGATTTTGAAACCGGCAATGTATATGTATGGATGGTTCAGTTGGCGCGGAACAAGGCTGTTGACACTCTTCGCCGCAGCCGCATGGCTACCGAAGAACTGGAAAATTATACGGATGAATATGAGGAATTTTATATTTTGCCGGTTCTCGATAAAGCGATGGATAATCTTGATTATGCCACCGCTATCGCCCTCCAGCCCAAAATGGAAAAAGCGCTCTCCAAACTCACAGACGCTCAGCGTTATGTTATCGGGCTTGCCTGGTATGAAGGTTATACTATCAACCAGATTTCGGGACAGCTCAATATTCCCGTTGAAACTGTAAGAAACAAAGTTATGACCGCGTTAAATAATCTAAAAGAAAACTTACTGGCGGAATCCTGATATGGCAGATTCAATACAGCATGAAATGATAAGCGCTTTCGCCTCCGGCTGCATGGATAACCAGAATTACAAGTATTTTACCGATTATATAAAAGGCGGCGGCGAACTACCGGAAGGCGCTCTCGGTGAGATTCAGAATATTATGGCGCTTGTGCCAACCACCCTTAAGATGGAAAATCCTGATAAAAAGGTAAAATCGAGAGTTGCCAAGAGACTTATGAACCTCCAAAAAGATAAAAAGAAAAACGTTAAGGAGGAAAAAAAGCCTGAGATAAATAAAGAAAATGAAAAACCACCTGAAGTTAAACCTGAGCAGGTAGAACAGAATCAACTTCCTCCACGGGGAGAGGAAATCCAGCCTCCCTTAAGGGAACCGGAGAAAGCACACGCAATCGATTTGCCATTTCATCAGGAAGGCGCGGTACCACAGGGAGCTCCGCCACCTCCGCCACCTCCATTCCCCGGCCTGAAACAGCAGGAGACTGAAGAAACTGATGAGGGTGAAAGCACTCTGACAAGGAAACTGAAAGAAAGGAGACAGAAATTCAGAGAGGAAACATCGGGAGATGGTTTAGGGATAAAAAATTTCTGGATTCCGGTCTTTGTGGCTATCACTCTTTTTGTAGCCATTATAGCTTTTGTTTTTTATATGCATACCGGACTTTCCGATGAAGTTACAGAAGTGAGAAAAGAAATCAAAAAGCTGCGTGAGGATTCAGAGGCAAATACTTTATTCAGGAATAATTATCTCTCACTGATTGAATTTTTCAGCAGTGAGGGAATTGAAACCATTAATCTCTATCCCGCACCCGGCATACCTGACGGATATGGACGCCTGATGGTAAATTTCGAAGAGAGAAAGGGTTTGCTTCAGCTCGAAAAACTTCCTTCACCAGGGGAAAACCGCGCCTTTCAGTTATGGTTTTATAGCGGACGGCTTCGCGAAACAGCCGGAGTATTCAGTAAATTTTCAAACGCGAAGTTCCGGGAGGTACAAGACCTGCCACGTTTTGAACCGGATAAAATTGATTCGATCACTGTTACTTCTGAACCGGTATCAGGCTCGGTGCAACCAACAGGCAGAACTTTCCTTAAGGGTTATTTTTCCCCTTCGAACGCCTCAGAAGAAAAATAATAATCCCTATAATTACCAGAATAGGGAAAAGCCCGAGAAGAGAAGCTGCCATAGAGTTAAAATAGTTAAGTATGCCGCTGCTTTTTCCGAAAAAGAAACTTAATGCCCCCAGCAGGTAAAAAATGACAGCGGCCAGAAGATTTGTTCTTTTTCCGGTGTCATCAAAAAAGATCATCAAAAATCCGGCGCCTAATGTAATAAGGAATGAGGGAAAGTATATCAAATTCTTTTCCAGTATTTCATTGTTGTTTAATACCAGCGCCAATATGCTTCCGTTAAAAAGCGCGGCCAGAAGGAACAACACCCATTTATTTCCACTCCCAATTGTATAATACACACCGATTAATGAAAAGACAATAATGCTCAGCGCAACTGTATTCAAGAACCCGTAGTCGGGTATAAATAATCTTACGAGGGCCGCCGCGAGTAAGGCCAGTCCGAATGCCACCTGAAATTTTTTCATAATTTCCTAAATAACAAAATATCAAAACAGCAATATACTTAAAAATGAGTAAGAGTAGTCCTTAAGAAGTCAAATTCAACGCAAAATGGCAAAATTTCAATTAACGATTGATAGGGACATTGATGATTATTATTCAAAATAACTCCCGTCTTCAGGCCGGATGTTTGTGTAATCGCCCGATCACCTCAGGGGGCTTTAGCCCAATGAACGGAATGCATAATCTCCTAACGGCAGAATCAGCTCCTAATGAACGAATAAAATAGGAATACACAAATAATGATACAATTCAATTATTTAGAAAAATTAGCAACCCTGAGGAAATAAAGCCCTTATTCATATTTCTTAAATTCAGAACTCCTTACCTCTCGCAAAATGAAATCGCGGAAATTTTGGAAAATACTCTAAAAAGTTGTTATCCATCTTTTACGTTACAAAACCCTTATTTCACCATAAATGATGTGTCAAAAATTTAAAATTCTATTGATCTGGGTTTATCAGGGATGTCTTAAGGTATTTGATTATCCGGGGTGGTTTGTGAATCCTCTACAAGGATTTTGTCTTATGGTGTTAACAATTTTCTACAATAATGTTGCCTATACAAGGCAAATGAGATAAAAAGAACCTTGTAGAGGTTCCCATTATTGCGATAGTCCCCCTGGGGTAGAATATGATAGACAACATGAAAAACATCTCTGTAGGAGATGCACAAAAAGGCGTTCAAATTATATCATTTTTGGAAATAATACAATGTTGATGTATTGGTTCTAAACATTATTCGATAAGATAAAAAGATATCTGCCCAAGTTGTTTCCGTATCAAATTTTCTTTGTTTTTATTTTGCGAATTAATCCATGTAAGTTATTGTTTTTTATATACGGGATCAGGAGTTCTTAAATTATATAATCCACTTTTAATCAGGAAAATAATTCCTGAAACGTTTTTGTACAAAAAACATCTTACCGAAACAGAATATTTGTCAGTGGTAAAACAATTTATTCCGGCATTTTATCAGCGGCATTTGTATTTTGCGTAACAGATCAAATTTGGAAAACAGAAGAAAATATAAATTTGGAGGAAATAATGGCTGAAGTAAAAGCGAATATTAAACAGGTAAACGGAATATCTTTCGCGGGAATTACCGACTCGGGACACTGGGTAATGATGGATGGCCCCGATAATTTTGGCGGCAAAGATGGCGCGATAAGGCCAAAAGAACTTATGCTTCTTTCTCTCGGCGGCTGCACCGGCAGCGATGTTGTTTCGATACTAAAGAAAAAACGTGTGAAACTGGATAACTTCGAAATAAATATAACAGCCGATCAGACCGAAGAACATCCGAAAGTATACACAAAGATGAATATCGAGTATATATTCTACGGAAAAGATATCAAAGAAAAAGATGTTGAAAGGGCGATAGAATTATCCCAGAAAAACTATTGCGGCGTTACAAAAATGTACGAAAAAGCAATGGAAATTACCCATACATATAAAATAGTTTCCGAATAGTTTTAATAAATAACCGGCGGGAATTGGCCTGCCGGTTGAAAATAATTCACTGAAATATCTTTACAGGCTTTCATATATAAAGCAAGTTAATTTACCGAAGTCCCTCTTACAGACTCCGGAATACAATTCGATTGAATTAAAAACATCAAGGTTTAAAAGCTGTTTTCCATGCCTTACAGTTAATATGGTTATTTCTTCATTTTTTATCTTATAAATTATTCTATAATTTCCTTCAATAATCTCCCTGATTTCTCGTCGGTTAATTTCAGGGACAATACGGCCCCGATTGTGGAAAATATATTAACCTTTCTACATTTTTCTGTATTGTTTCAATCCATTTCCATGTAGCCACAGGATTATCCTGAGCAATAAAGTCCGCATAAAATTCTAATTTATCTTTGGCAAATTCTGTCCGGAAGATTCTCATTGTTTGTATTTTGCCTCGAGAATATTAAATATCTCATCGTATGGGTATGTTTTCCCATCCTCAACTTGTTTTTCCGCTATTTGAATCTTCTGCAATAAATCAATTTTATCCAACATCGACTGGTATTCAGACACATCTAATAAAACGACCGCGCTCTTTCCTCTCTGCGTTAGAACCAGGGGTCTTTTAGTTTCTTTAACATGTTTTACAAAAATTGCCGCGTTTGCCCGGAACTCAGATAACGGCTTAATACAGGGCTCCTGACATCAGAAACATAAAGTGTTGAAATAAAACAACATAGATTTTTTGTATGCGTATATACGTATGCGACTTATATTTGAAATTTTGTTAAAAAGAATATAGTTTATAATTTTTCTTTGCGTGATATAATTTGAAAATCACCTAAGCTTGCAAAGTGAGAACAAATGGGATTGTCATTAATCTTACCAAATATATTTTGTAAAATATGCCCTTACTTTTTGTCTTGACACAAAAAGTAACAAAAAAGTCAAGACTGCAAAAAAATAAGATAAAAACAATATTGAGAGAGGATAACGAAATGTTCTTACTGTTACTATTTTGTCATTTTAATGACAGAAAATGATAAATTAGTTGCATTTCAATATACGTGATGTCAGGAGCCCTGTAATATCACTATCAAGATTAATATTTATCATTATAGTACCTTTTATTGTATCATTAAACGTACTTTAAAGAAAACGGATTTTAACCAAAAATCAACAGGCAAATATTTTGGAATGAGCGCAATCTTCTAATCCCCTTCCCGCGGGCAGCCACGAATGGAGCAGCTCTCGGAGCGCTCACAAATTACTTACGTTAAATTCCCCGCGGACCTCATTTGCCTTTATGAATGATCTTATAAAGGTCGGTTCTTCTGTCCTTCAGGTTTCTTACACTTCCAAACTGGTTTAATTCTCTCAGCATATCAATATCAACATCCGCGATAAGTATCATTTCCGTATTGGGGGTGGCTTCAGCTTTGATGCCATTTGTGGGGAATGAAAAATCACAGGGAGTAAAAACCATCGACTGGGCATACTGAATATCCATATTATGAACCTTCGGCAGGTTGCCCACGCTACCGGCTATGGCCACATAACATTCATTCTCAATAGCTCTGGCCTGGGCGCAGTTTCTCACCCTGGAATATCCGTTTTGTGTATCGGTCAGAAACGGGACAAAAAGGAGGTCCATCCCTTCGCTGGACAATATCCGGCTTAGTTCGGGAAATTCAATATCGTAACAGATCAATATGCCTATTTTCCCGCAGTCGGTGTCGAAAGTGCGGAAAGAGCTGCCCCCCTGAAGTCCCCATACCTTTGCCTCGTCGGGGGTCACATGGAGTTTTTCATACCGCTCAACTCCCCCGTCCCGCTTGCATAGATATCCAACATTATAGAGCTGGTTATTAACCAGTTCCGGCATACTGCCGGTGACAATATTGATGTTATATGAAATAGCGAGATCAGAAAAGCGGTTTTTTATCTCTTCTGTATATTCAGCCAGTTTTCTGATCGCTTCAGGTTCGGAAAGATGATTATATTCCGACATAAGGGGGGCGTTAAAAAGTTCGGGGAATAACGCGAAATCGGCCCTGTAACCTGATACCGCGTCCACGAAATATTCTGCCTGCTGCATCAGTTCATCAAGATTTTTATACAACCTCATCTGCCATTGAACCAGACCGAGTCTTACGATAGTTTTTTTTGTTGTCGCTTTTTTGGTCGGCTTCTCATAATAGATGTTATTCCATTCAAGCAGAACCGCGTATTCCTTTGATTCCTTGTCTCCCTCCAGGTATCCCTGAAGAATTTTCAGCGGATGAAAATCATTGGACATCTGGAAATCAAGAACAGGATCATGAATCTCTTTTTTCCTGACTTTTTCGATATATTCTTTGGGCGTTATCTCATTGGAGTATTTATGGTAATTTGGTATTCTGCCTCCAAAAACAATTCCTTCAAGATTCAGCTTTTCACAAAGTTCTTTTCTGTAATCGTAAAGCCTCCTTCCAAGCCTGAGTCCCCTGAATTTTGGCCTGATAAAGATATCAATACCATAAAGGACATTCCCTTTCGGATCGTGAGTATCAAAACTATATGTTCCGGTTATTTCCCTGTATGTATGTTTTTCATCAAAATCGGCATAATCAACAATAATTGAAAAGGCGCAGCCTGCCAGTTCATCGTTTACTTTTATCCCCACCTGCCCTTCGGGAAACTTTTTGATCAGCGTTTTTATGTGATCTTCCTTCCAGTAGATTTCAGGCATATTGGAATATGCTTCAATCATCGCCATCTTAATGGCTTCGTAGTCTTTCGGTTTAATATAAACTACTTCAATGCTCTTTATTTCGCGCGGCTCTTTGTTTTCGCTCATGCTCTTTTCTTTTCGGGTTTATTGGTTTTTTATTTGATTGTTTCCGGGATGAATCTTAATTCACCTAAACTATCTTATGAATTACAAAATTCATTTTCGTGAAAATTATATTATTTCAATTCTTTTTAATTCCGAAAGGAGACCGCAATAATCGAATGATCGTTCAGATAAAGCTTCGGTTCTTAACTTTTCAGGTAAACATTTTGTGAATTTGGAAAAATATACCGGTTTCATATTTTCTTTTACTTTATCCCAAATTTCACTTTTTTTATCAGAGTCAAAATCTTTTAGCTCTGAAATAAAATTTAAAACAGCCTCTGAATTTATTTTTTCTGATGACCTGATCGGCTTAATCGTTAAGCTCTTATAATTTGATACGCAATTCCCCAATTCGAAGGTATCAAGTAATTTAGCCAGAGTTCGGTTTATTTTGTCACCGCTAAAAGTCCACAAAGACATTTCTGAGATACTATCAAAGGAGATCCAATGTCTATCATCCCAGTTAAGATTATCTACTTCAACCTGTGCGGAATGAAAACAGGATCTGGCGTTATCGTCTAAAAAATATGGAATTGAACCGGAAAAAAGAAGTTTACCGGCTTCTTTCGCTACTTCGTAAGGCACATCAAAACCATGAAATGTTACCCATCGGGGAGCATTGCCGGCTTTTGTTTTTTTAGCGAAAACCTGGTGCGTTTCAGTTTTAACTTTATATGCTTCCCATTCAAGACCTCCGAGCACGAAGAGAAAAGGAGCGTCAAGCGATTCAACAAAGGCGGAATCCAAATTGCCAACATGCTTTTTTTCACTAAAAACTTCATACAAGGGACCAGTGTCAAAAACCGCGAACAACTTTTTCCAGCCTGAACCTAAAAATTGTTTTTCCGTTTCATCGCCAACAACCAATTCACCATCAACATCTCTAAGAAAATCATTTGTTATCATATAGGAGACCAAATCGCTGAATTGGTTTTCCGGTATCTCTGAAAAACAATAAGCTGCTGATAAAATCTGCCATGCAGCGACAGGCGAAATTCCATTATTTTGCAAACTCAAACAGATCAACTGATGGGCTAAAATATGGAGAGATCTTTTGGGGAAGTCCAGGTTCTCTGAAATCTTTTTTATGCCCAGGTTGACCACAGCGCTCAGTAAAACCAAATCCTCCTCCTTAAGGATTAATCCCCTGAAATATTGTGGTTTTCCCTTCCTCCGACCTGTGCGTCCGACCCGTTGAAGAAAGGAACCGGAACTTGAAAGTGAGTCTAACTGAATGATTTGATCCAACTCTCCGATATCAATTCCCAATTCCAATGTTGATGTGCTGATAATACCATCGATTCCACTTTCAAGATCATTTTTAATTTTTATTCTGCTTTCCGCCTCTTCCCTGTAATGCCTGCTGACAGAGGAATGATGCGTCCGCACTTTAACCGGAATACCTCTGCTCCTGATAGAATTATATTTAATAATCGCGGAGGCGATCGATTCACAATTAGTTCTCGATCCTCCGAATACCAGTGATTTTTTCCCCGGAATAGAGTTATACAAAAAAATCAATCGTTTATATGCGGCTTGTATCTCCGAACCGTCAGCTAAAAATTCATCATAAAAATAATGGATCAAAAAATCCTGTTCTTTTTTAATTATTGATTCTGCCGCGATATGCCTGCCAGGGCTTCTTCGACTGCCGCTCAGCCATTTTAACATTTCTCCGGGATTTCCGATTGTGGCGGTCACCGCTATTCTCTGGGGTTTCTTTTCTGTTTTTGATTCGAGTCTTTCAAGAAGAGAGATTAAATGGCTGCCGCGGTCGACGCCCGCAAAATTATGGGCTTCATCAATAATAATTGACTGTAAATCAGAAAAAAAATACTGCCAGCCCGCTTTCCTTAACAAGATCGCTTCGAGTGATTCAGGCGTTGTAAGAAGAATTTGAGATGGATAAGTAAACGCATTAATTTTATTTCTCTGGCTAACGTCGCCATGCCATTTGAAACAATGTAAACCACAAACTTCCGCATATTCATTTGCCCTGAGTTCAATATCATTCAGGAGCGCGCGTAAAGGAGCAAGATACAAAACCTGAACTGATTTCGCGGTTTTTCGAGTCGCCCGTGTGAAAGCCGGAAACAGAACAGCCTCTGTTTTTCCTCCCGCAGTCGGCGCTTCAATTAAACAATCTTCGCCGCTTAGTATTTCAGGAATTGCCTTTAGCTGTATATCTGTCAAGCCTGATGTCCATCCTTTTTCAAAAATCAATTTTTTCAGACCAGGATGGATTAACTCAATTACTTCAGTTTGATTCAATTTCATTTAGATTATTGGTTTAAGATATCGGTTACCCGGGAAACCGTTGTTTTTTCTATGGCCTCAACATGAATAAGTTCTTCATGAGATATACCCGGATTTTCTTCACATAAATCCAAAATATGAATAAATTCCCGTATAATTGGACGAGGTTTACGGCTCACTGAACTTTCACCGAAGGCAGTCCATTCCTGAACAAGCTTTTGAAGAGCTTCATCCGGGAATCTGTTTACCGCGTCCCATTCATAGGCGCTGCTGTGAATATCCCTTACTCTTCCAATCACTGAAAGCAATTTAGATTGACTAAGTCCCTGCAATGTAATTACCGGTTGACGGACGCTCATCAATCCATCCGGGCTATTTGGCAGGGATACTCTGTCGGCGAGCGCTTCATAACTTTTTAATCCTGCTCTGTCATCCTCAAAAAAAGTATCTGTTCCTGTAAAAATCAGGAGGCAGCCGGGCAAACCATTTTTACCTGATTCATCAATAAGCAAACGCAAAATCTCCAGCGCCTGTTCTCTTTGACGCGCGTGTGGAAATTTTCTAATAAGTTCAAGCTCATCAACCAGTAGCAAAAGTCCATTGTACCGCGATCCTTTAATTACTTCCAGCAGGGCATGCATTCGGGGAAAAACCTGGTTTGATTCAAGATATCCTCTCACACCAATATCGTTTAACATTTTGCCTGACATCGAACGGCTGCCGCTCAGCCAAGCAATCGCGGTTGACGCGAGCACGGTATTACCATCGCTTTTGGCCCTGTAAAATGCTCTTAAAGCCGGGGCAAAGCCTGGATCAAGATCAGAAATATACACAAGTTCGGATTCAACGCGTTTCTCAACAATTTCAGATAATCTTTTTTGAGATTGCGGATCAATTGAAGTCAGCCCCTCAATCCGGGCAGTTTTCCTGTGTATTGAGAGAAGCCAGGATTCTAAAATATCTGTTAACGCTGAAGAATCTCTCTTTTCCGGAATTCGCAATCCATTTATTAACCCGCTGTAAAATACGGGCAAATCGGATAAAGGCTGATCCGGCCCGATATTTACAGTGGAAATAACAAATTCCTCCTTTAACGCCTGTTCGCGAAGCCAGGAGCACAAAAAGGTTTTACCCGCGCCATAGGGCCCTCTGATAAATTTGAACGGTGATTTATTGTTTTTTGATTCAGTTAATAGTTCCTTAAGATGTTCTCTTTCTTTCGCCTGCCCTATGATAATTGTGTCAAGATTATTTTCCGGAACAACACCTTGTCTGAGAGCGTCAATTACATCCCGGGCGGCTCTCTTTTCGATTATTTGTTTCGTTTCGACCTTTTCCCCAATCCATTCATAGATGTTTATACTTCTTACACTACGAACCCGCATTGGATTGAACGAAAAGTTTCTTAATTTAGCGGCTATTTCTGACATGTGAGCTTTTGTTAAAAACCAACCCAGACCATGGTTTCTGCTTGCCCTGTCAATATCGTGTTCGGTTAAAGATTTTGTTTCTTTTATTAAAGACAAAATAATTTGCTCATCCTCATCCAGAATCGGGTAATCCAATTTAATATCCTGAAGTCCCTTTGGAGGTTCAGCCTTCTTCACCAGTTCGCCAAAATCCGGCGCTCTATCCCCGGTTAATTTACCTTTTGCTTCAGCGAGCGTATCATGGTCTTCAATAACCGCTTTAACGGTGGATTCACTGTACCTGATTTTTGAACCTTCAATTAGTCTTTCAATAAGTTCATTCTTTATCCCTGACACCCTTATTCCCATTTTTCTGCATAAATCCGATAAGTCACTCTTCCGTAAACGATTGATAATAGAAACATCGGACCAGGAGCTTTCTATCAATCGTTTAATTTTTTCCTCTTTTACACCGCTGGTTTTTAAGTAACTATCCGACAAAACATCATATAACTGATCGTTAGTAAGGTTTTGTAAAAGTTTTGAAAATACATCATCAGAAAGTTCTCTCTCTTCAGCCTCAGTTGGTATTGGAGATACTTTTTCTTCTACAGTATCTTCAAATAAATCTAAATCATTATCGAAGAATTCAATAATATTGGAAATAACTTCAGGTTTTCGTCCCGATATCTGAATCCGATTATTCCTGCAAAAATCTCTGAGTTCATCTATATGAAAATAATTCAGAAGTTCGGTCGGAGGAATCAAGGCTTCAATTATTCTTACAATTCTGTCCTCTTTTGTTCCGCTCAATTGTAAACCCGCGAAACTTAAAATTTTATGCAATTGCTCATTTTTCAATAAATTTAATAAACGGGTGAAAGAATTAACCTCGAGATCAATGCCCCAGGCGCGCTTAATTTGAAGAGCGACCTCATCCGCGATTACATAATTATTTTCGAATGTCAAAACCAGGCCTGTAACAAGCAGATGATTTCTAACATATATGTAAGAATTTGGATTGTCCCATAATTGCCTGACATCGGGATGATGCTCAAGCAATAAATGCTCCCTGGTCCAAATTCCCAACTCATTTCTTAACGCTTCCAATAACTGGGCTTCACTTCTGTCAATTTCATTATCGCTTTCCCAGGCATTCTTTAAAATATTTATATATAATTGATAGTTCTTCTCTGTCGAAAGTCCGGTTCCCGATTCCGCCCTGCCGGTCATATCCTTTGTAACAGAAATTACTTTTTCCTGAAATCCTTCAACAGGCAGCATGTGATCGGGAGCGTGAAGCAGCAACTTAATAAACGCGTAAGTGGGAGGCCGGGAAGGGGCCAGGGCCGAAGCAATAAACGATAGCGAGCCCAGGGCCGATTGAATTTCCTGTACAATAACACTTCTTGGCAATCTTAGATTTGTTGATTCATCAACTTTATCAGCCGCTAATTTGTCAATTCCGGTTTCAGTATATTTTTCGAGTATTTCCATCAGCTTCATCTTTAAGGCTCTCCTGTATTTAAAATAAGCGGAAACTTTATTCATTGGTCATGAACAAATATAGCAGAACGGTTTTCCTTTCCACTTACAGAAAACTTCAAAATATTTTATTTGTGTTATATAAGAAATTCTGTATGAACAAGAACTTTTTGTTCTGTTCAGGTAAAAGCATATTTAATCTATTTCGAAAAACGATTAATAGCTATATCAAGCACGTAGCCCCAAATACAATCAGTCAGCTAAAAAATACTAAAATAAATTATAATTGACAATAAGGATTTAAAATTTTTACTTTTTTCACCTGTTTTGTACATTTCAAAAACAATACATGCAATCCCGCGTCAATTACAAAATTTATATATTCTTTTAGCAAAACAAATGATAAATCCGGTTTAGAAATATTTATACATCCCAATTTTACAAACTTTTCCAATCAGGAATAATTTCAGAAAATTCTTTCTGAAAGGCGGGTCTGTGGATATTATTTAATTTTATTCGTTTTGCAAGTTTTATCCATTCTTCATTTTTGTTCATTACCTCCACCAGCACCCGTCGAATATGGGAGAACTTCCACGCTTTTTTGGCATATATCTTTCTGGTTTCTGATATATTCAGATTTCCTACTGTTGATTTGTAAAATTCAAGGATTTGCTCAGGATACATTTCTTCGAGTTCTCTTGCTAATGTAAAATCCTCCGAAGATTCCGAATAATAAAAAGGGATCTTAAATGATTTTGTAAAATACCGCAGGGCTTTTTCATATTCTTTTCTGTACATATAAATTTTTGCTGATCGAAGATCAAAATTTTTCTCCAGCAGATCAATTATTCTCTCTTCATATCTTTCCCATTCTTCATCGCCGCATTCTTCTTCAAATTCTTTATATGACGAAAGAGTGAGCCTGGCTGTTTTCTGAGCGAAAATATACTCAAGGTAAGTTTCCCGGTCTCCTACTTCTTTAGCCCGTTCAGCCAGGAACATTCTTAATTCATCCATATTCCCCTCAGCCAGTTTCATACCCTCCTCAGCGGTTTCTTTAGCTTTCTGCTTTTCCCCCGTTTCCCAATAAAAAGTAACCAAATCATAGTAATCCGGTCCATATTTCATTTTCTGTAACCGAAGTTCAAGATATTTTTTGTTATCCCCGATACTTCTGTAAATGCGTCGGGCATGATTTATTGGCCAGTCTTGTTTAAGTTCTTCAAATCGTTTTGCCAGGTCTCTCAGTTGTTCTTCATTTTGGGAAGCCGCGTAAGCGATATTATATAAACTATCATCAATTCCTGAATTGCCTCCCATTATATATGTGATAACATCATCCAATAAATCATTTCTGTCTTCATCAGATAAAGTCACATCCTCAAGTTCCTGCTGAAGCTCATATAAATGTTGCTCAACATTTTCAATCATCTCATAATCGCCGCAGCCATATTCATCAAGTTCCGATATCTCAGGTTCTATCTCATACCATACCCGCATAACGGCAGAGGATTCATCAGGTATATCTTCAGATGGTTCCAAATCGACACTTTCCTTTAGAGTATCTATACATATTCTTCGAATAGCCAGATCATCTTTTGTTAGTTTTTTAAGCAGTTCAACCAGCTCTTTTTTCGATGCCGCGTTAAACAAAACAGAGACAGGATCATTATCAGTTTCATTTTTACTATATGCCATTTTGATCTTTCCCCTGAATGAAAAATGGATAAATATTCTATAATATTATTTTATATACTAAGTTTTTGTAGTAACTGAAATTTAATGCTTTAATTTGAATTCTGAAATCCTCCCCGGAATATTCATAAACCGGACAAGCCGGGAACCAAAAGGAATCGTTAAAGCAATCATCATAATAATAAGCGACTCCGAATGGAGCTGAATATTAATAGCCCCGGATGCAATCCGGTGGTTTTATCAGGCAAATATTACCAGCGAGGCTGAATGAGTCGAATATTAACAACCCGCTGAATATCATATCCGGGGAATGATATTTTTTCTATACATGAGAGTTATATTCGATCCTGTCAGGGCCGAGGTTTCATCTGTTTTTCACTTTACCCCGGACTGCTCTCTTCTTTCGCCGCACAGGGCCATTCATGTTGAATCCCTTTTGGAAAAATCTGACAGGCAAAAAAGAAAGTCAGATAGGTGATTTAATCATCCAGATATTCCAACTGCTCCTTAACATACTCAATATATCTTTCCTTTTTGAACTGAAACCACTTTTCCCGGTATTCTCCCCATCCGCTGATAATGTCCTTAAAATTTCTGAATGGTTTAACCAGACTTATCCCTAATTCCAATTGATCTTTGAGCTTTTCATTATCAACAGTATCGACAAAATCGCGGATAACCGAAAATGATTCCCTCGAATCCATCTTTTCAAAGATGATGAATTTATCAATATTTTCATCAATTTCATTGAATTGATCCGCCCACATTTCCTCATCCATAGGACCATCGCCATAAAAATCAGGGACTGATGTTTTTTCCATTGTTTCTTTGTTCAGGTAAATTTTTAATCCGCAGTCCAGTTCATCAGCAATTTCTTCAATTAATTTTTGTGGTAATTCCATATCTGTTTCTCCAAAGTTGTAAACATGATATTTTTAGCGCCGATATCAGTTCAAAATCATGCGATTATAAAATCACAACAAACTGATACTGAACAGATTTTAATTTAACTTATGGTGGGTAAAATGTCAAAAGAACTGTTGAATTTTCATAATTATCCTTTTGCTGATCTCAATCTGCTGTAATAGAAAAATTGGCAGGTAAATTCAATCATAAAGAGCGACAAACCAGTTCCCTGTAAAATTATTATCAACCTTTGATTCAGTAATAAAAAGTGTATCCGAATTTTCAATTATCGAATGAATAATCAAATTCCACCCTTTATAATGATGTCTGTTGTTTTTGGAAATAATTTTTTTTGTCTGATCCCCGTTTATACAATCCCCACTTACTATAAAGCCTTTATCAGAGTAGAGTAAACCTGTTACGTAACTACCACCCAAAGAATCTTCGTTCAATGGTTTTTCTGAACAATACATGTATCCAATTTTAAAATTGTTCTTATAAAGTATATAGGATGAATGCAAATAAACCATCGCGGTATTGTCACTAATTTCAATTCCGGTACAAACAGGATAGTATTGGAGCATATTATCAGGAGGTTTAGCAAGGCCAATAAAGAATCTTCCATCCTTATTAATTACTCCGGACGATACAACCACAATTGAGTCTCCATCAGGCCTGATGCTATGTATCCGGTTCATCCTTATTTCCACACTATCTCCAAGATTATAATTTTGAATCTGTCCCTCAAGCGCTCTTAATGAAAATTCATTGACTTCCGGTTCCATTGAAGAATCTGAACAACTTTGCAGTACCAAGATCAAACACAAAATCAATACTATAAATCTCATAATTTCATCTCAAATTATTATTATATCAATAACGCTAAATTAAGCGTAATATATAGGTCTTCACTTCTGATATATTTCCTAAGCTGGCAAAGCCAGAACCAAAAAGAAAATCAAAAAAACGTTCTCGTTCTCGTAATCGTGCCTGGTTTTATTTTTCTATGGCGAATTTTTCGAGTACGATAACGAGTACCTGTCCCATGAATACTCCGTAAGGAGTCAAATTCTACGCAAAATGGCAAAATTATTACTAATTGGCTGTAAAAATCGGCATTAGATTCCGGCCTGCCTGCCTCTGGATGGTCTTTTTGCAAAGGACGCAAAAACCGGAATGACAAGTAATTAGTAACACTTGGGGAAAGCCAATTCGTCATTCGTAATTTCTCATTGTTTCTGGCTTGCCAGTCTATGAGTACGGCTATTTAAATCAATTTACTTTATTCAATATTATGCCATAAAATGCAAGAAAATAATTGTTAAGTTTCTCAAAAAATTCTAAGAATTTTCCTCTATTTTTACAGCAGGTGCGATACCCCGGATGTATTTCTTCATTCATAATTATAAAAAAATTGTGAATAACCCGCAATGTAGAAATTCATTCCGTACTAATAAGCAAATCAATACATCCAATCAGTATAAAGCGGTTTGTCCATCCAGGGAAATTTAATATTAATGTAACTCCAGGGTAAACTATTCAGCAAAACATCGTAGGCTTTGTGTTCAACTTTCAGATAAAACCGGTCCTCTTTCTCCTCCAGCCTTCCTTCCCTGATGAAAAAGGAGCTCCTGAGCCCCTCGGTTGTAGTCTGGTTGAGTGATTTCCAATTCTCTGTCATAGATTTCAGCATGCTTTCCACCAGTTCTTTATCCTCATCCGAAATGGCAGCCTTATCCTTAACCGGCTCAGATAAATCTGTTCCACACAACAATTTGCAAAACATAATTTGTATATCATCAGCGCCGGTATTGCCTGTGCTTACATACTCAAGAAGCAGCACAGCTTTTTTCCTGCAATTATCATCGATAAAATTATTGCCTTTTGTATATCCGCATTTTTGAAATAATGTCGGCAGAAATGGATTCGTCAGGACAATCCCCGCGTTGAAGATAAAAAAAGGCTCACTAAGCTGCGAATTTTTCTCACACATAAAACCTCCTGATTAGCAAGAAAAGTGAAAGATTTATTAATCAGTACCAAGTTACTTTTACCGGCAATTCATTTTCATTCGGCTCTCAAACTCAAAATCCATCAACCAATACCGTTCATCTTACCTTAATAAGGCCAAAAAACATGAGTTCGAGATAAGGGAATAAAAACAGGAAACATTTCAGTGTAACTAAAAATTAAATTCCTCCCTTCGCAGGAATGACATTTATTTACTTTTTAGAATCTAAAGGCTGTGAAAATGTTTAGTTGAAAAATTTATCTCGAACTGACGTTAAATAAGCAGAGCATAATATATGAATCTTAAAATAGCAGATTTTAAAGATATATTCAACCGGGTATAGTTCGCTTATCAGAAAATATTTATGCCGGGCATTCAAATGGATAATTCATGAATGAATGAGCCGCCGTATTTTATTTTCCGGAATAAAATTCCTTCAACAGATAAAATGCCTTTTTCTTTTTCCCGGTGTCTGAAATAAGTCCCTTTCTGTTCCAGCCATCCTGGATGCCGGGCAGGGGCCTTCGGGGCGATCGAAAATCAGCGAGTATCCAGGGAGAAACACCCTGCCACTGTTTTATCCTGCTGAGCATGGGCAACGTCTCGCGGTAAATATATTCCTGGTATTCCTCCGACCAGCGGGTCAGATTATCCGCGTGATATCCATACTTGGCCCCGCCGCCGAATTCCGAAATGATCACCGGTTTTTCACGGGTGATTTCCCATTTTATTTTGGCGCATTTATCAGGAAGTCCGTCGTACCAGCCGATATACTGGTTAAAACTGAGCACATCCACATAATCGGCGATAGGATCTGTGATGGTTCTTGTCAGCGGATCTCCATTGTAATTACTCTGCTCAAGCGCGGCGCTTATCAGCCTGCTGTCATCCATCCCGCGGGCGACCGAAATCAGGTTCATCAAAAATTTGTTGCGCTCCTCCCTGACGGGGGTTTCATTGGCCATCGACCAGATAATAACCGAAGCCCTGTTTTTATCCCGGCTGATCATTTCCTTTAACTGGTTTTCAGCGTTATTGTAAGTGTCCTCATTTTTCCAGTCAATAGTCCAGTAAACCGGAATTTCCTCCCAGACCAAAATACCCATTTTATCGGCGAGGCGGGCCATGTGTTCATTATGGGGATAATGTGCCAGCCGGACATAATTGCAGCCGAGCTCGCTGGCCCAGCCCAATAACTGCTCCGCGTCTTCACCTGAGCATGCGCGTCCTCCCCGCAGAGGATTTTCTTCATGGATTGAAATACCTTTCAGGAATATTTTTTCTCCATTGAGCAGAATGGATGAACCGGCTGTTTTAATGGTCCGAAAGCCGATCTGCTCCTCCGTCCTGTCTTCGGCTGTGCTGATTATAACCCTGTATAATTTTGGATTATCAACCGACCAGTATATTACTGATTCAGCGCTGCAATTAAATTCAGCCCGCCCGCTTTCATCAGTTGTCATTTCATATTTCAGCCCGAGCTCAGGGATGGATACATTGATTTTTTTACCGGAAATATCGGGGCCATTCAGCTCAACAAAACCTTTAATCTGATCTTTTTCTTTCGGATTTACCTGAATAAAATAATCCACGATAAAATTAGCGGGAGTTTCAACCAGTTTAACCTCTCTTGTTATCCCCCCGTAATTCCACCAGTCGGTATTCAGGGTGGGCACAGCTTCCTTTTTCCTTTTGTTATCGATCTTTACAACCAGGAAGTTATCCTTTTCCCTGAGCAGTCTGGTAACCTCATAGTTGAATGGAGTGAATCCGCCTGTATGCCTGCCCTGTTTTTTGCCGTTCAGATATACATCCGCCTGGTAATTGACCGCGCCGAAACAGATAAATACACGATTGGAGGAGTCTGATTTAAGGTAATCAAAGGATTTTTTGTACCAGACTGTGCCTTCGTAATAAAACAACTTTTCCTTTTGGGAATTCCAGTCCCCCGGTACAAAAATAGAATCGGAGCTGTCGAAGTCATATTCCAGCAAATCAGATTTGTTTTCAGGTTTGCTGTTCATAAAATAAGCGCTCCGGCCCGGATTCTCAAATTCGTCGAAAGCTTCATAGCGGTAGTTATAATATCCGTTTTCATAAGGATCGACTATATAGCGCCAATATCCGTTAAGTGATACGGAGCTTCGGTTATATACATTGATTATCAATTTTTCCTGCCCGTAAATTTGAGAGGAAATAAGAAGCGCGGTAATTACCAATAACAGATTCTTTTTCAATTTTTACTCCGTGGATTTTTACAAACCTGATTTATCCATTTTTTCCCTTTCATATTCTCCATCTTCCCCCGGATACCTCAGCCTCTTTTCATATTTGCCCGTTTCTTTTGCCATCAGCCATATCAGGCTTTGTTCGGCTGGCATTACATCCGGCAGTTTATTATAAACAGGGTCCTTAACCGCTTCGGTATAATCGATAACCTCCCATCCATCCCGCTCAAATCTTTCGATCAGATCACCCAGGAACATGGCGGAGGTAAGATTAAAATGTAATAACAAAGTATGGCAAATCTGGCGGCCATTTATTTCCACCGAGATATCATTATAATATTTTGCCCGGTCCATAATATGATCAAGGTAATACTCCCGAAAACCTGAAATATCCGTTGCCGTGTCTTTTTTCATCTTCCTGATCATGCGGCTGTTGATATACCAGTCGGAGGCGTCGATAGTAACCCATCCCTGCCGGAAGCCCCTTTGCTCAAGGAAAGTCCTCATACTGTCCCGGCTCTCCCTGGTCGAGCCGCTTTTCAGATATGGGAATCGAAATAATTTCCTGTAATTCCCGAACCCACTAATAAGGGTATCACATTTTAAAATATCATTCGAGAACCGGGTGAAATCTATGGCGGGATTGTTGTAGTTATAATGACTATATGTGTGATTGGCTATAATGTGTCCCTCTTCATCCCATTTTTTCAACAATTCTTTTCCTTCTTCATTATCCAAACCATTACCTTTAACATACCATACTGCCTGAAGCCCGCGCTCTTTTAATTGCCGCCGGATCATGGCGTTCCATTCCTCATTTGCATGGGATAAAATATCTTTCGTGCTCCCGTCATCAAAAGAAAACGCGACTTTCGGTTTCTCTTTCGTATCCCGCCCGGGACCGCATGAAAAAATTATCATAAAAATAAATAAACAGATTAAAACCCGGTTTGTTCTCATAGTTATACCGCAGACAGAATTATTTTCCGAAAAATTGTTATCAAACTTACAAAAATATTCGAAATTGAGTAATTAACCACAAGGTACACAGGGAAGGCGCAAAGTACACGCATGAGAATTTCTCTGTCCCCGCCAATATCTGAACCATGATTAAAGGATTTAAGGATTACCTGGTGAAAAACGATTTCGGACCCGGTATCGTCTTTTACTCACCCCGGGGAAAAAGAACCACCCCAATACAACCATAAACCCGTCCTCTTTTCATTCCTAATTCCTCATTCCTAATTCTCAATTTTTAATCTTTTCCCGGGGTAAAGTAAACGCAAAGGCCGCAAAGAAGAACAGGATTTACAGGATTGTACAGATAAACAGGATAAAAACAGTTATCGATACGCTAATATTTTTTAATTTATCATTTTTATCCGCCGAAGCTGCTTTTTAGCGCGGGAGGGCATAATTCATAATTCACAATGTATTTCCCGTTGTTAATTATTTTTTAATTTCCTATTTTGCATCTGACTGATTGCCTTTGGAGTACAGAACAGCCGGATTAGCAAATGATTTTTATGTCAGGCATTGATTAATTTTTTTTATTAAAGAAAATATAAACAAACGTTCTTATCCCTCAAATCGGGTGATTTTAGGACAATGATTATAAACGATAGTTAACGCCAGTTAATCAGGCTTTTGTCGTTATTAAATTTAAGCTGTACAAAGTTGCAAAGTATATTAACTGAAAAATATTACTAACTATCAATTAAAAAATTATGAATACAAATATTGTGATTGGAAAATTTTGGCTGATTTCAACTATACTACTTATTTCCGGTTTCTTTTGCCTTCATGCACAGGAAAACGGCTATTGGAAATTGGAGAATATAGAAACCAAAAACGAAGAAGAAATTGCAGGCAAATTAAAAAGACAGGTGGATGGAAAAGCCGGAGATTTGCTATTTACCTATGATAACGGGAATAATAATAGCCGGTTAATTGTCAGAGGAACCTGGAGTCAGATGCCTGAAATACTTAGTCCCGGTGAAGAGGTATCCGTTTCAGCTAATCTTAATATCGAAGAATTTGTTCCGCCAAAACACCATTATTCACCTATCAATTCATTGTATTTTACATCCTACTACTCTTCCGGTTCATTTGAAGAAAGAAAAATAAATGCCGGTTATTGCAATAGTAAATTAACAGTAAGCGCAAGCACCTCGGATAAAGCGAGTAAAAATATACCCTCAGCAACAGGGTCGGTTACAATTAAAGCTCCTGAATCGCCGGAAAGTTTAAAAGGAAATTTGTTTATTATCAGAGTAAAGCTGGGAGAAAATCATGCTTACAGGGAGTATTATTATCTTTATAAATGGCAGGCAGGGGAACCTCCTGTGATAAGTATTGAAAGCGTTCAGGGCGCTGTTTGGAAATTAGAGAATATAGAAACCAAAAACGAAGAAGAAATTGCAGGCAAGCTAAAAAGACAGGTTGATGGAAAAGCCGGAGATTTGCTATTTACCTATGATAACGGGAATAATAATAGCCGGTTAATTGTCAGAGGAACCTGGAGCCAGATGCCTGAAATACTTAGTCCCGGTGAAGAGGTATCCGTTTCAGCTAATCTTAATATCGAAGAATTTGTTCCGCCAAAACACCATTATTCACCTATTAATTCATTGTATTTTACATCCTACTACTCTTCCGGTTCATTTGAAGAAAGAAAAATAAATGCCGGTTATTGCAATAGTAAGTTAACAGTAAGCGCAAGCACTTCGGATAAAGCGAGTAAAAATATACCCTCAGCAACAGGGTCGGTTACAATTAAAGCTCCTGAATCGCCGGAAAGTTTAAAGGGAAATTTGTTTATTATCAGAGTAAAGCTGGGAGAAAATCATGCTTACAGGGAGTACTTTTATATTTATAAATGGCAACCGGGCAATCTGTCTCCAACAAAGTAATTTTTATATGTTCAAACTTGTATTCCATGATTGTATAAAAATGGATTGAATAAACAAAAGAATAAACAGGCAGTAACACGCAATAATAAACATATAACCAAAGCGCTAAACTTGCACGATGAGCATTTGATAAGCGGGCTTGTAAGATTTTTTATCCGAGTTTCCTATTGCCAGTCTTAAGCAGCACGCGGATAACAACACATCTAAAGGAAAATGCGGTTTGTTCAGGTTTATTAAAGAGATTATAATGAAAATTGAAAAAATCACTGAAAATAAAAAACAATTCCTCGATCTATTGCTTTTGGCCGATGAGCAGGAGGATATGATTGACAGGTATCTGGAAAGTGGCGATATGTTCGCGTTATTCGATGACGACCTGAAGACTGTTTGTGTTGTAACGGCGACAGATGAAGAGACCTGCGAATTAAAAAACATAGCGACATACGAGAAATACCAGGGCAGGGGATACGCCAGGGCAATGATAAAATATGTCTCGGATTATTACAAAAACAGCTATAAAACAATGCTTGTCGGGACAGGAGAAACTCCGAAAATATTGTCATTTTATGAAAGCTGCGGATTTGAAATATCTCATTTACTCAGGAATTTTTTTACCGATAATTATGACCACCCGATGTTTGAAGATGGAATACAACTAATAAATATGGTTTACCTGAAGAAAAAATTATAAATAACTGCTGCTGTCAAGCGGTTTTATGCCATTGTGGTATTCCTGATATATCAGGTATTTCAGCTGGCGTCAGGATTTATAGCACGCGCGAACTTCGCGACTTTTTAACAGGATAACTCTGGTTATCTGACATTACCAAATAATATACCGTTATTTTTCACGCGGGAATTTTGCAAAAATGATATTTAATACATTATGTCAAAAGTAAAAAGAAAAGTGATCACTGAAAGTATAATTACTTTTATATTTTTCAGTGTGATAGGAGTTGTTTTATGGCAGACGCAGGGCCATTCTTTCTTTCTATACAATTTTGTATATATTGGTTTCGCGGCTGCTTTGGGTGAATTTCTTTTTGGTATTCTTCCCCGTGAGAAAAAGGTAATCGGAAGAAAGATAAGTCAATTAATGATTGGTTTATATATGCTGGGGGTCCTCGGTTTTCTTGGAAGAGAAAATATGCAGATTGAGGGATTTTTCTTTTACCTGCTTGCAGGGGTTTTTTCCGGACCGGTACTGCATTACCTGATCGCCAAAATTGGAGGAACATTTTTATTCGGAAGAGGATGGTGCGGCTGGGCCTGCTGGACAACAATGGTCACCGATTTTTTCCCCTGGATGAAACCACAAAACGCCAGGTTAAAATACTTTGGCATTTTTCGTTACATTCACTTTTTTGTAATAATGGCTTTAATTTTGTTTTTGTGGTATGGTGCGGAAATGAAGGACTTTGATAAACATTCTGTCATAGAATTAAACTGGCTGATAATTGGAAACCTGGCCTACTTCTTAATCGCTATTGTTCTGACGATTGTTTTAAAGGACAACAGAGCATTTTGTAAATATGTCTGTCCCATACCTGTTTTAATGAAGGTTGGCTCACCTTTTTCTATATGGAAAATTGAAATAAATAGAGAGGACTGCCTTGAATGCGGACTTTGTGAAGAGAATTGCCCCATGAATATCAAATTACTCACATATATGAAAAACAACCAAAGGGTATTGTCGTCCGAATGTATATCCTGTCAGCAATGCGTAAATATATGTCCTGAAAACGCTGTTAAATATACAAAAGGATATGACTTTGGATTTAAAGAACACATCAACTATCTTGAGAGAAAATAAATAATCGTTTTTGTGTTGGTCTTAAAATCCATAAGGCCCCGGAAATTAAATATGGAAACCGGATGAAGTCATCAAAATATATTACAAAGCAGAACCTGGTCAAATTCTTGTTTGAATCTGTTTTAATTGTCTTTAGTGTGTTATTCGCACTGTTTTTAAATGAATATCGCGGCAATCTTAAAGAAAACGAGTTAAAACAACAGGCGTTAGAGAAGGTTTATAATGAAATTGAAACCAATCTGAAAACAGTTAATGAATGGCTGCCGTATCATGAAAAAGTATTTAACAATCTTCAACGGGCGTTTGAAAGTGATTCTATAAAAAGCGCGTTAAGAAAAAAGAAGGAGATAAGTTTTTGGGATTTAATGCCTGCGGGTGTGACCCAAAGCGTTATCAATAATGCCGCATGGCAGGCTTTTAAGTCTTCAAATGTATTTTCAAATGTTGATTTTGATACTTTGCTGAGTTTGTCAAAGGTATATAATATTCAAAAAACCGGGGTTGAGACCACAATACAATCAATTTCTGAGACTCTTATGTCGCGGATTACATTTAAAAAAGAGGAATTGGAAATATCATTATTGGTGTTAAAGAATCATTTTGGGGAACTCACAGCCCAGGAACGGTTATTAATAAAAACTTATGAGTCATGTTTAAAGAACCTGAGAATTACTGACAATATTGAATAATCCTGAACCTGCAGGGCCGAAACTTATTCGACAGTTAACAATCCGGAATTGTATTCTGCCGAAAGTGATTTGCCGGTTTTTATAAACTACATTATTTCTATTCGCCGCTTCTGTTATCCTCGCGCTATGAAGAGGATTACGGATATTATAACACTTACAGGGTTAATTAATCGGTATGGTTTTTATTACTCTCTCAGAAAATAGGAGCAACCTCAATAAAATTACAAACCGGGTCATTATATTCTTTATAATACTCCTCTGATTTTTCCATTCATCATTCATAATTAATTCCTGTCCTCAAAAGCCCGGGTAAAATCCTCACCGCGAAGAGGCAAAGAAAAGAAGGGCAGGATTACGGGAACAATGTTTGATAAAAACAAATCGATTCGTACCATAAAGAATATGTCAAAAAGTCAACAATTTGTTAAAACAAACTACCTTATGGGAATATTTTCTTATTCTGCAACGTTTAAACTGTGTCGGCTATGAAAGCAATGACTTCGCTATTTAAAGTATTGCTTTTACAAGTAAATATATTTAGTTTATTACTGTTAAATCGTATGGTGGTTTTTATGAACAAAGCAACAGTCGAAAAAATGATTCTCGAAGAAACAAAGTCCCTGCCCTTTGAGACACTTGCTGAAATTCTCGATTTTATCAAGTTTAAAAAAATGAAGGCTTTGGGAAAACAATCCTTTGAGAAAAAAATAAAACAAGAGTTAGTTGATCTTGGTGAAATATCGTTAATTCATCTGGAAGAAGAATTCTCAGACTATAAAGAGCGATACCCTCGTGAGCAGTGATTACGTTGTTGATACAATGGCGTTGGTTTTAAGACTTGAGAAAAGGTGATTAAGCCAAAAGGTAAAAGCTATTTTCGAGGAAGTTGAGAAGGGTAAAGTAACACTGCTGATTCCGGCAATGGTGTTAGCTGAAATTGGCTATTTGTCGGAAAGAAAAAGAATTGATACGAATCTCCAGGAGGTTAAAGATTATTGTAAGAAGTATTCTTCTGTCCATATTGAAGCGATAATTGAAGAAATCATTCATAAGAGTTTTGAAATTGATGATATTCCTGAATTGCATGATCGGATCATTGCCGGCACAGCTTACACGAAGAATCTAAATTTTCCCCAGGCAAAGCCTGAGGAAAACGCCCTATCGGGGAAAACTATTTATTCAATAAGAAGTTAAACTCTACGCAAATTGGTAAGAAATTTATCAACAAGTTGAAAGTTTAATGCCAGGTAAAAGTTTTGTGATTACTCGAGATGAATCCTCCCCCGTCCCCGACGAAAAACACATCGGGGCCACCCCCTCCGGCGGGGGACATTCTGATTACTTGGATTTGTCGATAAATATCCCCCTTCGGAGGGGGTGGATTCAAAGTGTTTTTCTTTGAAGACGGGGGAGGACTATCCTTGAGCTAACCGATAACTTTTTTTTTGCTGACTCTTTCAGCTTATGGATTTTGAATCGCGGCTTGATTATCGACAACATGTTATTAGCGGGCTTTTTGACAAATTTTGCTCCCTGGATTATCCTCAACATGTTGGCGTTAGTGTGGTGATAAGAGCCTAAAGCTTATAACAAACGATCAAATGATAGCTGACTCTAAGCATGTTAACACTATCTGGTAAAATGTGAATCATTTACGATAATTAGATATTTCATATTTGGCGAATTACTCTGACCTTCATCCCCAAACTATTTTTAGTCAGGATATAATATTCAATAATTTCAGAACTCCTGATCCCTGGCAAAATGAAATCGCGGAAATAATAAAAAGGATGTTCCATTCTAAAGGATGAAAAGTTGTTTCTGTCATCCCTGACGGGACTTTTTTCCAGACTTCAATCCTGCGATTTTATTTTGCGAATGAATCCATGTAAGTTATTATTTTTAAAAACCGGATCAGGAGTTCTGAATCCGGACACTTTTGGAAAGTGATACCATTTCTTCTGTTAATTAATTAACTTTGTAAGTTTGAATAATGGCTATTATTTTAATTAATAAATTACAGGAGAATAAGCAATGCCGGTAGTAGATTATAACAAGTATTGCGAAATGCTGGATAACGCGAAAAAGAATAAATTCGCCTATCCCGCAATTAATGTAACAAGTGAAGCGACCGCGAACGCGTGTATTGAAGCATTCGCGGAAGCAAAATCGGATGGCATAATCCAGGTTTCCACAGGCGGCGGACAGTTTGCCTCAGGCGCGCTTAAAGACGCGGCTCTTGGCGCTGTCACAATCGCCAATCATGTTCATCTTATCGCTGAAAAATATGATATCAACATCGCCCTTCATACCGATCACTGCCAGGCCGATAAAGTTGATTCATTCCTGAAACCATTGATCGCGGAATCAAGAAAAAGAGTCGCCGCGGGTCAGAAGCCGCTCTTCAACTCGCACATGTTTGACGGCTCGGCTATTCCGCTGAAAGAAAACATGGATATCGCTGTTGAATTGTTAGAAGAATGTAAAGAACTTGGAATCATCCTCGAAGTTGAAGCAGGCGTGGTAGGCGGCGAAGAAGATGGCGTAAGCAATGAAGGAGCCCCGGCCGAGAAGCTCTATACAACTCCCGAAGATATGCTCTATGTATATGAAAGATTATCCTCAGTTGAAGGTGGCCGCTACATGTTTGCCGCCACATTCGGCAATGTTCATGGCGTTTACAAACCGGGCAACGTAAAACTTCGCCCCGGCATACTTAAAGAAGGCCAGGATGCTGTTGTGGCTAAATATGGGGAAGCCGCTTCATTCGACCTCGTATTCCATGGCGGTTCAGGTTCATCACTTGAAGAGATTCGTGAGACCCTGGAATATGGCGTTATCAAAATGAATGTCGACACCGACACACAGTACGCTTTTACCCGTCCGATAGTTCATCACGTAATGACAAACTATGATGGAGTTCTGAAAGTAGATGGTGAAGTAGGCAACAAAAAAATGTATGATCCTCGCGGATATATGAAAAAAGCTATGAACGGAATGAAAGAAAGAGTTCTGGTCGCTATCAGCGATCTTCGCGGCGAAGGAACCACCCTCGGCGTTTAACCGAAGCTGTAGTATCAATATTAAGAGATGTCACTGTTTCAGCTTTTATGAAACGGGGCGTCTCTTTTTTTTATCCGCCCCGGGGGGATATAATGCCTTTTGATTAAATTTCGTCTGACCTGTTTATATTTAGCCCTTTCAGGGTTGGATAATATGATTGTTGATTCTATTTCTATAATCATGTCATCCCTTCGGGATTTCTGTTATCTGAATTTTTTCGGGAACGTCCCTTTAATATTATTGAACGAGTAAGATATTTAACAGAAAAAATTAATTCAGAACTCACCTGAAGTAGAGAAAAACGAAAGAGATTTATCGATTAACAGCCTGGGCCTGGTTATCGGCAACATGTTGTTAGCGGGCTTTTTGACAAATTCATGTTGTTTTATTCCAATACTTGTAATTTCTGCTGAATTATGCCCTCGATTTAGTTGGTATAAATTATTCTTTGAGCAAATAATAAAGTAATATTTTCTTTCAAAGGAAGGAAATATTGATCTGTCGTCCCTGACGGGACTTTTTGTTAATGAATCTTACTCATATACCCCACAATGAATTGTGGGGCTATTTTCTGCTGTCCCTTACGGGACTTTCCCTCATACTTATATTTCGCGAATGATTTCTTATGAGCATTTTATTCTCACATCGGGTCAGGAGTTCTGAATTTTCCAAAATGTGATATAAAATGGAATCAGCTTCTCCGCGGGAAAAATTTCATATTATATTCTGATGATCCATCGGTTAATAAGAGATTGTTCTTTTCCACTGTCCGGGCGCGAAGAAAATGAAAAAAGCGTATATCTCGAGTCTGCCAAGCAGCATAGTTATCGATAATATCCATTTACCCGCGTCGGGCAGAGCGCCGAAATTGCCGGTTGAGCCGACCGTTCCAAGTCCCGGTCCCACATTCCCCATCGCGGCCACAGTTCCGGAGAAAGATTCAACCACCCCGATGCCGAGAGATATCAGCAGGAGTGTCGAGATAAATACTATAACGAGATAGACGGCGATATAAAGAACACCCCTCGATACAAGCTCATCTCCCACAGCGCGGCCGTCAATCCTGACCGGAATCACGGCGTTGGGATGTTTCAGTTGCTGCAAATGCCTTATAAACGATTTGCCGAGCAGAACCACCCTGTCGGTTTTAATACCACCCGATGTAGAACCGGCGCATGAACACTGCAGAGCAAAGAATATCAGAAGAAGCTGCGCGAGTGAAGGCCATACGGCTGTGTCGGCATTCGCGAACCCTGTAGATGTTCCCACCGATAACACGTTAAAAGCGGCGTACCGGAATGAATCTGTCCAGCTTTCATAATTCACCCCGTGAACACTCACTGCCGAAATGATTATGCCGATTCCCATTATCGCGAGATAATATCGAACAACCGAAGACTTGAGAAAATCGCGGATGCTGCCTGTGAACACAGAAAAAAGGAGCGCGAAATGAATGCCTGAAAGAATCATAAAAAGCATAATAACAATTTCTATGGTGGGGCTGTTATAAGCTGCCACACTGGCGTTTTTCGGTGAAAATCCTCCCGTGGCGATTGTGGCGAAAGAATGTGTAACAGCATCGAAAATATTCATTCCGCAGAAAAGAAGCGAAACAGTTTCAAAAAGAGTCAGGCCGATATATATTCCGGCGATAATCTGTATTGCTTTTCTCGCGCGGTGACGAAAACTTTCCCTTACCATGGAAGAAATTTCACTGCGGAAAAGGACCATTTCGGCTATGCCGAGAAACGGCAGAATAGCCAGCACAAAAATTATAATTCCTATTCCTCCTATCCAGTGTGTTGAGGCCCGCCAAAAAAGAAGGCTCGCCGGAAGCGCTTCAATATTTGTCAGTATTGTCGCTCCGGTAGTGGTAAATCCCGAAACACTTTCGAACCATGCGTTGCTGAATGAAAAAGGTCCTCCATAAAGGATATACGGCATCGCTCCTACCAGGCATGAGAGCAGCCAGCTCAGCACAACAATAAGCAATCCCTCCTTATTGGTTATATTACCGGCAGGGGGAACAAATATAAGGGGGAAGAGACCGAATAATGCGGTTACAAGAGCGCTGTATAACAGAGGCATAAAAGCCTGATCGCCATTTACTGCCGATATTATAAATGAAACGAACATAAAGATAGAATTCAGCAGCATTGCCAGGGCTACATATCTTATTACTGTATGAAATCTCATTTTTCATTTTCCCCCGGATTCACTGACACGCATAAATGATCAATGGCCTCGGAAAGATCGAGTATTTCATCCCGGGTTTCAATTTTTACATTATATGGCAGTCTCTTTTCTTTGAACTTATTTATCCGGTCGGTTATCCTGATAATAGGGCTGACCATATAATAATTCACCAGATAGGTAAAGATAAAGGTGAAAAGCAAGGCGGCAACCATCGCCACTATTCCGGGCATGATGGCCCTGTTGGACCTGTCGCCCAGGTCGGTGGCAGTCTGGTACATCCTTTTTTCATTCAGACTTATCAGTTCATTTACCGAACTTTTCACTTTAAGGAATGCTTTATGCACGCTGCCGGAATACCAGTCGATATTTCCCTCTCTTTCAGTATCGACAATGGGCCGTTCCCATAATTTTTTATATTCGGCGTAATCTTTTATAATCTGCCGCAGAAATTCCTTTTCACCCGGAACGGTAATATTGTTTTCAGCAAACTTCAGTTTGTTTATAAAGAGGCTGTCGGCAGATGAAAGAATAGACCTGCCCTGTTCCCATTTGCCATGAAGAAGCAGTAAGATAGCGCTGTCCTCTCTTTCCAGCGACTCTTTCATAATTTTGGAAGCGTAGATGCTCTGGTAATTATCATCCAGAATATTCTGGACCGATGATCCGATTGCGTTAAATTCATAAACCGACCACGCGCCTGCGATTGCCAGCATTAATGCGAGAACAAAAAATCCTGATAATATTTTTAACCTTAGTCCCATTGTTCACTTTTCCTTAAATGAAACAGATTCTAACCTTCTAAAGTAGTAGATAATTAATTGGAATTAAAGTCCGCGCCGCTTAAAATATGGAAAATTTTTTCTCAGATTCATATTTACCTTTGTCGGGAAATAAATTCAGAACTCCTGATCCCGGTAAAAAAAATAACTTACATAGATTCATTCGCAAAATAAAATCGCGGGATAGAAGTCTGGAAGAAAGTCCCGCCAGGCAGGTTGGTGCAGATTCCCTTAGATAACAAGATTTCTTTCATTAGCCTTGTCACCCAAATATTTGTTAATATCCTACAGGGATTCGTATTTCAATATTTCGCATATTTCTACCCCATAGGAACGTTCCGCAATAAATTCCCGCATCTACCGGTATTTTAAAAGAACCTTGTAGAGGTTCCATTATTGTAGCAGAAAATGGGGCTTTATTATAAATAATCCCTGTAGGGGATTTACAATATTTGCGATAAATCTTCCCTGCAACAACCTGCAGGGAGGATAATGTTTTTCTTTTTTAACGGATTTGCCGGAAGAGGAAGATAAGGCAGAGACCACCCCGGCTTCTGCCTTAATCGGATTTAATTATTATGAATTTTATGAAATTCTATTCTTTCTTTGCAGGCCTGCAAAATCTTACCAAGCGTCTCGCGATAGGAAGTTCCCTGCATTTCGGCCATTCGGGCGAGATGACCATCCCAGCACCAGCCGGGATTGGGATTCACCTCAAGCAGGCGGGGAGTATTGTTGGAGTCGAGCCTCCAGTCGAAACGGGCATAATCGCGGCAATCGAGACGCTCGAAAAGTTTCAGGCAGCTCGCCACCAGGAATCTCTCTGTCGCTTCCGGTAAATCAGCCGGTATCGATTTTATTTTCGCGTATGGCGATTCCGGTTCCCATTTGGCTTCATAACCGCAAATTTTGGGCATACCCTCCGGCAGAGAGGAATAATCCTCTTCAATAACGGGAAGCGCCGTATAACCAATAACAGGATTTCCTATTATCCCCACGCTGAGGTCTTTTCCGGTTAGATATTCCTCAATCAATATCGGTTTGTTATAACCAAACTTCTCACGCACTTTAATAATCGCGCTTTCGAGTGAGGTAACATCATAACAAACATTCTGAGCTGTAATTCCAAAGCTCGAATCCCCGAAATTGGGTTTTACGATCACCGGAAAATCTACCGGGAGATCAATAAAATTCACATCATCTGGTTTTATGAGAAAAGCCCTCGGAACAGGTATATCCATTTCATTAGCGATGCCTCTTACGAGAGATTTATCATAACAATAACTCAGGCACTGCGGATTGCCGCCCGAATAGGGGATGTCGAGTATTTCCAGCAAAGAAGGCACATGAAGTTCTTTTGAGGCCTGGTTATTAAATCCTTCATCACACAAATTCAATACAAAATCGCATTTGTTTTTCATCTTTTGCAGGTCGCTTATCATCCTTTCATGATTATCAAGATAGGTGAAATTATATTGTTTAATTCCTGAAAGAGCCTTTTTTAGCTCATTAACGGTAAAAAGATCATCTTCATCAAAAGTCTGGTTTGGTTTAATAATATCCTTCTTCGAGGGATCGCCAAGAAGAACCACCACCGTTTCTTTCGGGAGTGGGGTCGCTATTCCGGGGCTCCATTCTTTTTTAATAACAGCCGTCACAATAATCCTTTGGGCCATCATTCCCAGGTCCTGGTTCCTTTTTGAATCGGGGGAAACATTTGTATGGGCTTTTATTCCGCTGAAACCAACCTCTTTAAGAAGATTTGTCAATTCCTCGAATGTATAAAGGCGCTCGGCGTAAAACTGATCGGCAATAACTCCTTTCGTAACATGTGTAATCACTTCTCTCGAAACCAGTTTGTCACCACCTTTGGAAAGTGAACGTTCCCGGCAGACAAAATAATTTTTATCTATCCACTCCCAGCTCCTCTGGTCGAAATTTTTCTTCATATAATTGCCATCAGTAACATCGATCAGAAGTTTGCCATCCGGTTTAAGAATTCTCGCGAGTTCCTCCAGCACTGTTTTATCATCTTTCGCCGATTCAAAATAACCGAAACTGTTGCCGGCAATAATCACATCATCAAAAGAGTCATTTTTAAAACGTAATTTTCTCGCGTCCCCTTCCCTGAAGTTTACGTTCAGCCCTTCATTTCTGTTAAGTTTTCTCGCCCTGCTAACCAGGTAATGCGACCTGTCCATACCTGTAATGTTGGCATATCCCCTTCGGGCAAGCTCAAGTGAATGACGCCCCTGTCCGCAGCAGAGATCAAGCACGTGTGATTCTTTTTCCAGTTCGAGCGCCGGGATGAAAAGATCAATTTCACTCTTTGTTATTTCTGTATCTTCCACCACATCCCCGTCTGTTCTGAGATAGTTTGAATTAAAAATGTGTTTCCACCAGTCAGCTTTTACGTAGCTTTCCAGATCTTCAATCGGGCCCAGCACTTCTGTTAAAGCCGAGTTCTTGCTTTTCGACTTGCTATTCATTGTTTTCCCTTTAAATAATGGCTCAGTTATTTTTTTTATTAACCTTTACGCCGTTTTGAGAAAAGTTGATTAATTGTTATAGATTAAATGAAATTTCGTAACAGGAATGATTAAATTATATCTTCGGGAATGATAGAATAAAGATAAGCGTGCTCAGGCTCTCCATTCCGGAGCATACGGTTTCGCATAATGCCTTCAAGTTTTGCCCCCGCTTTTTCAGCTACGAGTTTGCTGCCGGTATTTTCCACCGACATCCACAGTTCAAGCCGGTTATACATCATTTCTCCCAGCCCTATTCCGGCAAGGATTTTTACAGCGCGCGTGGCAATTCCTTTGCCTTCCTCTCCTTTTCTCACCCAGTAGGTGACGTTCGCGACTTTATGTATTGGTCTCAGGTAATTCAGCCTTGCCTCACCGATCATCCTTTCGGAACCGGGAAAGCTGATCTTAAAACAATATTCACGATCTTCTTCCCAGTTTATAGCATTTATCTGCAGCCATGAGCGGTTTTCATCTTCAGTATAATTTTCAGGAAATATGGCAATAAAACGTGAAACGCTCTCAATCGAATCCCTGACCGCTTCGAGCCGCTCTTTTTCATCAGCCGGGGTGAATCGTTTAAGTTCGATCACCCCGTCCGTATAAAAATCTCTTATCATTTATTCTGTTGGTTTCCGCATAATATAAAAAACATATCCGTAAAAATCGGAATATTTGCGGTGCAATTCCATCTCTTTTTTTTCGGAATCAAAAACTTCGCGGGCAATTTCATCCTCACCAAATTCTTTTTCCATCATCATTATTTTTGCCTCAAGATAACGATAATAATCGGTCCACCAAGCTTCTTTCGGCAGCGGAAAATGTTCGATAAGTTCATACCCGGCATTTTTTATAATTTCAATATTTTTTTCCGATGTCATCATATCCGGATAATTTTCTTTCCAGAATTCCACCAGCTCATCCGGCGCTCCATCCTTCAGCCAGGCAAGTTCGGTAACAGCTATAAAACCGCCCGGTTTAAGAAATTTATTCCATTTTTCGAGGCCGTTCTGAAATCCCATAATATAAACAGCCCCTTCCGACCATATAAGATCGAGGCTCTCTTTTTTGAATTTCAGCTTGTTCATATCGCCCCAGAGGCAATGAATCCTGCTTTCAAGTTTGTTTCTCTTTAAAGCCGGTTCCATCTCCCCGAAGTAGACTTTATTATAGTCCACCGCGGTGATATTGCCATCAGTTAAACCGGCGAGGCATATAGTCTGTTGACCCGGTCCGCAGCCGATATCGGCAATTTCAGGTTTTTCGGGTAATCCTTTAATGCTTGCAAATGCTTTTTTTGTCCATTCATTTCCCCCTGGTCCCTGCCGGGGCATATCCTTATGAAGCTCCATAAAGATTTTTTTTGTGGTCCTTTCCATTAATTCCTCATGTTGTTCAATAGAGTAACGAGCATTTTTGCATTAATACTAATATAATAAATATTTCCGATTTGATTAAAACCAACTTTATTCCCCATGCTGCAGGGCAAAATTGACTGCGTCATCAGCGTGAGCCTCTGTGGAGTTAATTACAGGCAGAGAAGAATGATTTTGATTGATTAACAAAGGAATTTCGGTGCAGCCCAGTATTACCGCCTCGCTTCCTTTTTCTTTCAGCGAGTCGATAATATTTGAAAATTTTTTCCGGCTGGTTTCGGTAAAAATGCTTTTCAGCAATTCATCCATTATTGTTGAGTTGATAAAATTTCTTTGATCTTCCTCCGGAATTATTGTTTTAATGCCATATTCTTCCAGCTTATTTTTATAGAACTCTGATTCCATGGTCTGTTTTGTGCCAAGTAAAGCGGTTGTTTTTATGCCCCCCTTCTTCAGTTTTTTCCCGACCGAATCGGCAATATGGATGATTGGAATTATTAATTCGGGCTGAAGCCTTTCGGCGAAATAATGGAGAGTATTGGCGCCAAGCAAAACGCAGTCAGCTCCCGATTTTTCCAAAATGAGCGCCCCGTTTCTGACAAGTCCGTAAACGCCGTCATAATTTTTTGTTTTGTTGAATTCGGCAATTTCGGCATAATTCAGTGAGTATAAAATCAGTTTCGCGAAATTGAGTCCGCCAAGCCGTTTATTTACCTCAAGATTAATAATTTTGTAATAATCCGCGCTCGAAACCCATCCTGTGCCGCCGACAATACCTATTGTTTTCATAGATTCTCCAGTTTTTCACGGTGAATGCTTCCCCATTCGGCCAGTGATTCGAGAACCGGGATAAGGGTAGCTCCATATTCGGTTAATTTGTATTCCACTCTCGGGGGTACTTCAGGATAAACTTTCCGGTTTATGATATCAGCCGCTTCAAGTTCCCTTAACTGTTGGGTAAGCATTTTTTGTGTTATGCCCGGAATAAATCTTCTTATTTCACCAAATCGCAGAATTTTTTCCCGCAAAATCCAGAGAATAATTGGTTTCCATTTTCCCCCGATAACTTTCATCGCGGTTGTTACAGGACAAAAACCTTTAATATCAGCCATAATCACATTAGTTTCCTTATTGATAGTATATTACATTATAGTGCGTACTTGACAATATCACTGTTTATTTTTTTATTGCATGTAGTAATTATAAAGACAATAACAATACAAATATAACTAATGGAGAGATAAAATGTCAGAAAAAATAGCGGTATTCGGCTCAACGGGAAATATCGGCGGATTGTTAACACAAAAACTCGCTGCGGCAGGTTATAACGTTTCAGGTATCACAAGGGATAAATCAAAAGCTATAAGCTCAGGCAATATAAGCTATATTCAATATGACTATCATAAAGATGAAATTCCGGAAGAATTATTTACAGGAACTGACCGTATATTTCTCGCTTCGGCTCCCCTCGATAAATTCGCGCCTGAGTTTCTCAACCCGGTAATAAACCGCGCCAAAGAGTCGGGTGTTAAACATATAGTATTTCTCAGCGCCATGGGAGCCAATCTCGCCGATGAAGCGCCCCTCAACATCATCGAAAAACATCTTAAATCGAGCGGATTAAACTACACAATTTTGCGTCCGACTTTTTTCATGGAAAACTTTTATCCCGGTTTTCTTTCGGAAACCATAAAAGGAGCGGGCAAAATATTTGTGGCGGCGGATGAAAAAAAGTCAGCTTTTATTTCATCAAACGATATCGCCGTCGCCGCCTTCAGTGTTATCACTTCCGATAAATTTTTCGGCGGTGAATATGATATGACCGGACCGGAAACACTGACATACTCAGAGGCAGCTAAAATATTATCAGATAAAAGCGGTAAACAGATAGAGTACGTTCCTATTTCAGAAGATGATATGAAAAATGCAATGCTGGATAATGGAGCCCCGGAATCTGTGGTGGAATACCTGGCCGGACTTTTTGCATCTGTAAGAGCGGGATATGCCGACAGACTGACAGATGGCGTTGAAACTCTTACAGGCAGGAAACCTGAATCGTTAACTGAATATGCTGAAAAAGTCGCGGATAAATTGTAATTTTAACCCGGCAGCGTTTTGGTCAATAATTGTCGCTGCCGGTTAATTTTTCCTCATGCCTTCCCGGTGTTCCTTTTGGTCAGGATTTAAACTCAGACCTCCCTGGTAAACAAAATCGATAGAATTCTAATTTCAGAACTCCTTACTCCTCGCAAAATGAAATCGCGGAAATTTCTGGAAAATATCATATGAAATTGTTATCCATTTATTACTTGACAAAGTCTTTTCTTAGCCATATATGATGTATTAGAAAATTGGGATTCTATCGATCTGGGTTTATCGGGGATGTCTTAAGGTGTTTGATTATCCGGAGTGGTTTGTGAATCCTCTACAAGGATTTTGTCTCCTGGTATTTACAATTTTCTACAATAATTGTTGTCTCTACAAGGCAAATGAAATAAAAAGAACCTTGTATAGGTTCCTAAATTTTCCCCAGGCAGAGCTTGAGGAAAACGCCCAAAAGGGGAAGAGATTTATTTCGTAAGTAATCAAATTCTGCAAAAAATAGTTAAATTTTTAAAATATTTCGAGACATGTAACAAACTCACCCTAAATCCCTCTCTTGGGAAGAGAGGGACTTTAAGACACCCCCTCTTTTTTCAAGACTCTGTGCGCCGTGCAGGCTGTTGCAGGGAGGCAAAAAAAACATGGAAAATATTTTTATGTAAATAAAACTTGTAATTTATTTGGCAAAATATTCTTATAATTGAAAATATTAGGGAAGCATGATGCTACTTCCATGCTATCCGGACTATTATCAACCTTTCCAAACAGCTTGAAGAGTTTATTGAGATTATGGCCAATACACATAAGCAAAAATTCAGCATTTGCCGCAAACAACCCTTTTAGTCTAAACCGGGTATATCCCAGGTTCCATTTGATATTACCAAAGACCGGTTCGACTGTTGTTGAACGAATTAGTAATTTTTCCTTTCCCTCTTCTGTTTCCACCTTTTCCCTCATCATTTCTACATAGATTTCCCGATCATCTCGTCGAATTTCTCTTTTCCCACTTTTATTGTTCTTCGATAAACATTGAGACCTGAATTCGCAATTCCCACAATCATTGCAAACATATTTTCTTCCCTTGAAAGATTTATTCTTTTCTGTTTTTTTGAACTCTAACTTTTTATCTGACGGACATATATAGATGTCTTTTTCTTTATCATATGTAAAATCACTTTTGTCGAATTTTAAACCCTTTTTAATCTTTTCACTTGTCTCTTTTCCATTACGTCTGTTGCCTACATAAGCGTCGATCTGGTTGTAATAGATTTCAAATATTGTGTCATTGGTGTTAAACCCTCCGTCAGATAGATATCTCCTCTTTTTGTTCGGGCCCAAAATTCTTTCCGTATTATTATATTGAAGCATAAATTGTTTTTCGTCGTTCCTGTCTGGCGTCAGCTGGGCGTTTGCTATGAATTGGGTTTTCGTATCGGTGCATATTTGTGGATTATAGCCCGGAAATGCGCTTTTCCCCCCTCCCGGTTTTTGCATTGGAGCTTCCGGTTCTTCTATATTTACCTGATGATTATCCCTGCAGTTTTCTTTTATTGTCTCTTTTCGCTCTTCCAGTATTCTTTGGGCTTCTTCCAGCTTAGCCTTTTTCTTTTCCAATTCGGCAAGCTTCTTTTCTTCTATTTCGCTTTGATTCAGGTATTCGGTGATATCTTCTTTTATTGCTTTCAGTTTTTCTTCTATTTTGTTGGAGCGCATACTTTTTTTCTTACTGCTTGCCGCGGCCATCTTTGATCCATCCATCGCGATTTCCATGAACTCACTTATTCCCATCTCTATTGCTTTCCGTACTATCTGTATAAAAAGCCCTGGAATATGGGCCAGATGACGCTTTCTGAATCTGCTCAATGAAGTGTGATCCGGTCGAAGGTTTGCTGATACATATATAAAATCCATGTTCTTTTTGCAATTGTATTCAAGATCACGGGTAACTGATATACCTTGGGAATATCCGAAAAACAGTGTGGCTAACATTGCCTTTGGACAAAAAGCTTCTCCACCCTGTGGACTGTATTGCTCGTAGAGTAAACTTAAATCTAATTCTTCTACTATTCTTACGATAAATCTTGCTTTTGAATCTTCTTCTACAAAATCATCCAGGCTATAAGCAATGAATCCCAGTTGATCTCGATTTCCTTCAATAAACCCCATTATTCCTATTTCCATGTTTATTATTTACTACCTATTATATCACTAAACATACACTTTTGTTCCCGATAATCTGCAACAGCCTGCGTGGCGTAGAGGGGGCCGGGGGGTGAGTTGTTTTTCCAACCTGGGATATTTAAATAGTTTTATTCTTGCTCGGCGATTTTATGGATTAAAAATAGCGGCCTGACTATCGGCAACATGTTATTAGCGGGCTTTTTGACAAATTTTGCTCCTTAGATTATCCTCAACATGTTGGCGTTAATGTGGTGATAAGAGCCTAAATTTTCCCCAGGCAGAGCTTGAGGAAAACGCCCTTATGGGGAAAAGTTCCCTGGCAAAACGGGAGGCAATTTATTCAATAAGAAGTTAAATTATACGCAAATTGGTAAGAGATTTATCAACAAGTAGAAAGTTTTATTGCCAGGTACAAGTTTCGTAGTTACTCGAGGTGTGTCCTCCCCCGTCAATGAAGAAGAACGCTTCATTGCCACCCCCTCCGGCGGGGGACATTCTGATTACTTGGATTTGTCGATAAATATCCCCCTTTGGAGGGGGTGGATTCAAAGTGTTTTTCTTTGAAGACGGGGGAGGACTATCCTTGAGCTAATCGATAACTTTTCTTTTTCTGACTCCATCAGCTTATGGATTTGGAATCGCGGCCTGACTATCGGCAACATGTTGTTAGCAGGCTTTTTTGACAAATTTTGTTCCTTAGATTATCCTCAACATGTTGGCGTTAGTGTGGTGATAAGAGCCTATTATTGTAGAAAATGATAGACAACTTGGAAAACATCTCTGTGGGAGATGCATAAAATGGCGTTCAAATTAAATCATTTTTGAAAATAAAACAACGTCAATGTATTGGTTCAGAACACTATTCGATAAGATAAAGAAAGACCTGCTTAAGTTGTTTCCTTATCTAATTATCCCGCGATTTTATTTTGCGAATGCATCCATGTAAGTTATTGTTTTTTATTATTGGGATCAGGAGTTCTGATTTTTGCAATATATCACTTAGTGCGGTTTCAATTTGCGAAAGGTAAGGAGTTCAGTGTCTGTAATTATAATTTTACATCCGCGGATAAATATGGTGTACCTACGGCACACCGAGTATTTTGCTTGTTTCTTTTTTACCAATATGCTGTCCCTAACGGGACAAATTATCTTAACCATCTGATTAGATTGCCCCGTCAGGGGCAAAATATTGGTAGAAAAATGGAAGATAGAAACCATGTGTGCCGTCAGGTACACCATATTACAAAAGGTGTGTTACTGTTTATGAGTTTATATTTATGTCCATTCAATAAACGGCTGTCCTTTCATTACCTACTGGATTTTATATAGAACCCAATTTTTAGAAGAAAAGACCTCTCATTTTTTAAATTTATCGATTTTTTCCGGATTAGTTTCATCTCAAGGCAGATCAAACCCCTCCCATCCCAATACTGTCAACTTAAGGATTTCAATTTTTTTGCCGGCCCCGAAGGGGTCGAAGCCGAATAGCCACGGGGTGTTCCCACAGGGAATTCCCCGTGGGGGCGGAGATAAAAAGCGCACAATATCAATGGAGAAGTGAACCAGGAGGTTTAAATTTGTGTCATCTCCTTGAAATTTATCCATTATATCATGGTTCTGTTGGTTTCTTCAGGAACGTAAAAAAGATTTTCCGCTAAAGTTGACAGCAGTACTCCCATCCTCCCCTTATAATCTTAAGGAGAGGGGATTCCTGTCACTCATTTTTAAAGAGATTTCTATAGGCAGCAAGTTCTCTAATTGTTTCTGTAAAACTTGCAATTTGTCGGTTTTCCAAATTAGGGCTCCTTTGCAGCTGATATAACCACCCGAAAAAATTAAACCTTATTCTACCAGAGGATATATTCAGCAGAATCTGTTGATGGATATCGAAAAAAAGGAATTAATGGATCAAGTGGAGCAAAAGGATTTACAGGATAAGGTGATATCTCGTCATCTTTTAATTATCAATTAAACCACTTTTCACTTCCGACTTTGCCATTTTAGAAATACGGAAACATATTAAAAATGAAACTTGCCGCGGAATCAGCAATAAACTCCGTAACCGGAAGGCCCGGATGGGGATCGGCTGGATTGCCCCAGAGTTTTCTTGTTGAAAAACCATCAAATTTTTCTTTCAGGGGAGGATACAAATTGATATAATTCAGTCCTGCGTCCCTGAAAAGAATTTCCCCTTTTTCCATATATTGTCCGATAAGTTCATCATGATTTGAAGGGGTAAAAATTACCAGGTAATTAAGGTTACGGGCCTCAATGAATTTTTTTATTTCACGCAGGAGATTCCGATATTCTGTTATATTCTTACCAGACCAGACATCTTCAAGCCATGTCTGATAAGCGGAGCCTGTTGATACCGCGTAAAGTCTGTTTATATAACACTTAAAAAGACTGGCAAGATTCGGGACAACGGCGGCGGAGTAATGGTACCAGTATTTTCCGTAAATTGATCTGCTATCAATTATTTGAACAGGCAATTCTCCCCGCATGTGAGGATCATTTATAACAAAAGTTATCAGCATAAGATCAAACTGGTATTTAGTTCCCTCCTCTTTAAGAAACCGGAACTGATCTTTTGTAGACCAGCCTGGTTTTCCCCAGTATAATATTTCAGTTTTTTTATACCTACTCAATTTCTTTTCCAGCCGGGCGGGCCATCTTACGGAATCTTCAACACCGCTGCCCCATATAAATGAATCGCCCAGAACAGCAATCCGGAAAAGAGAGGAATCCGGTTTGTTTTCTTCATGGTTTATATCATTAAAAAGATATTTATTTTCTTTCGCCCTTTTTATATGCGTTTTATCAACAAGATAACTTTTCATTTCATATTCATAAGGTATCCATACAGGTTTTTCGGCCTCTAGCGCTGATTCCCTGAAGAAGGAGAGTACAAATTCCAGCATAAAAATTACCGCCAGTAGGGTGGAATAAAGCAGCAATATGTTCTTAAGTCCCTCCTCTGCTTTTCTGAAAAGATAAAAGGCCGATAATAAAAAAAATATAACCGGCAGGGAAATGACAATAAAATCTATAGGAAGAGGAGTTCTGTGAAATGAAAAAAAAGTGAAAAGAAAAATAAGCACCGCGGCCGCTAAAATCATTGTGACCGCGGTAATTTTTGAAACCTTTCTCAATTGGCCGGTCCGCCGAATAATTTAACTCCCGGAATAGTAACATCGGTAAAATATACCGAGTTGGTTTCATCCTCAGTTATATAAAGTGTTTTCAGATCTTCTCCCGCGAATTCCAGATTGCTCGGGTTTTTTCCGGGAGTTTCCACCTTTCGCAGAATTTCACCAAAAGGAGAGATAACATAAATTGTTTTACCGCCATAATGAGCCGCGTAAAGATTGCCGAATATGTCGAAAGCGATTCCATCCGGATCTCCGCCGGGCAGTTTGATAAATTCAGTTTTCTGCGAAAGTTTTCCACCGGGGGAAACTTCAAATCTCAATATCCTCGCTCTTCCCGATTCACAAACGAAAAGGTCGCCGTCATCGGGGGAAAAGGCTATACCGTTGGGGAATGAAAGGCTGTCGGCTGCCAGAACTGCCCTGCCGGCGCTAAAGTCGTAACAGAAAACCCTGCCATCATAAACATCTTCACCATATCCTTTCGGATCGGTAAACCATAGATTCCCATTTTTATCAAAAGCAAGATCATTGGGACGATTAAATGATTCGCCTTCATATTCTGTAACCAGGTCGGAAATTTTTCCTTCCGGGGTAATCTTAATAATTTTTCCTATTCCATATTCACAGGTGTAAATATTTCCATCTTTCCCCACTGTCATTCCGTTTGTCCGGATAAACGAAACGCTGTCGGCGACAAGAAATGTATCGGCCGCTGCGCCTTTTATATAACCTATCCATCCGCCGTGACAGTTTGAATAATACAGGATTCCGTTATCATGCCAGGCAGGCCCTTCCGGAAAAGCCAGGTTATCGGCAGCTTTATTCCATTGCCCGAATTCAGGCGCCGGGTTGCCGCAGGCTGAAAGAATTATAACTAAAAGGACTAAAATCACGGGGTAATTTTTCATTTTTCTTTTCCACTTTTAACTGTAAATTCAAGAAGCATATGCCTTGTTCCAAATCCCGCTTTTTCAAGGGTTCTTCGGGAGGCTTCATTTTTATAGGCACAACCGCAGACAGGCCGCCACCCTTTCTGAACGCAGTAATCCGCGACATACCGGGCAATGAACGCGCCGAATCCTTTCCTTCTGTATTTTTTTGCCACCAGTATCCCAATATCAAAATCATCATTCCCGGTTATGGTTCTGTGATAGACCGCGAATCCGATTATTTCTCTTTCCAGCATAAAGAGAAAAATATTTCCATTTTTTATATCTTCCATTATTTCCACCCGCTCCTCGAAAACCTCCTCATTCATCCTGAATATGCTCTCTTCATGATATTCTTCAGCTTTTATTATTCTGAAAACGGGAAGATTTGTCTCAAGTTTCCTTTTGTTATATTCCCTGAATAAAAACCCGAGAGGTTCAATCGCGCGGGCGTACTGCGCGCTGCAGCTAAGCAGATCTGGATCAAATGTTTTACACCATACTTTCCTGATCCCGAAATTATCCACCAGCGACTTAAATACTTTCTCCCTGACAGATTGGAACAGCGGAGTCACAAAAAACTCAGTTATTATTTCGCCATCTAAAACAGCCGCGTAACCTATTGTCGATATAGTGGAGGAGATAAGATAACAATCAGATTTTTTTACCTGCAACTCAAGATACAGCTCCTGGGGCTCCGAAAGTCTCGAAAGGTATTCCCTTCTCAGGGATGGAATATCATTTAATGAGTTGATTTTTCTGAATTCTGCCTGCATAACCGGTTAATTTTCTTACCAATATTTAAAGATAAGATATTTATATGCAGGTTTTCAAGGTTTTAATAATATTTTGAGGAGAATGTATAAACAAAGTTCGCAAGATTTTTTTTTTGCACAAAAGCAGAACCTGGTTTTGTTTTCATTTTTTGTTTAGATGAGGATATGAAATTTAACAGGGAATTTTTCACATGACAGGGTTTCTAAAAATTATCGCAGAACCGGAATTATAATTTATCCGCCGTGATAAATATGTTGTACCTGCGGCACAAACGATTTTTTCCTGTAGTTTCTTTTACCAATATTTTGCTCCCGACGGGGCAATTTAAAGTGACGGAATTATTTGTCCCGTTAGGGACAGCATATTGGTAGAAAAAATAATACCGGAGCAATAAAGTGTGCCGTCAGGTACACCATATTACCACCCCGGGGGTTATTTCAAGTCTGGTTTAAACATTTTTAAGGTAGAAATATTTCCCCAGTCGTAGAGACAAGGCATGCCTTGTCTCTACAAGTTTTCATTTCGGCTACAGAAATAAAAGAACGACACAAAACACGTTATCGATTTTTAATCATGGTTCAGACTATGACGGGATTAGATTAGATGGTATGCAGCATATTATAATATCCTGCCATGCTACGTAATCTGTTCAGCGAATGCGCCGTAAAACCAAGAAAGACAAATTACCCCGTATAGTAAATATGGTGTACCAACGGCACACAAAATTTTTCCCTGTGGTTTCTTTTACCAATATTTTGCTCCTGACGGGGCAATTTAAAGTGACGGAATTATTTGTCCCGTTAGGGACAGCATATTGGTAGAAAAAATAATACCGAAGCAATAAAGTGTGCCGTCAGGTACACAATATTACCACCCCGGGGATTATTTCAAGTCTGGTTTAAACATTTTTAAGGTAGAAATATTTTCCCCAGTCGTAGAGACAAGGCATGCCTTGTCTCTACAAGAGATTTGAAAAAATGATTGTGATATCGATTCGTAATCAGGGTTATCCTTAAATCCTTTAATCATGGTTCAGACTATGACGGGATTAGATTAGATGGTATGCAACATATTATAATACCCTGCCATGCTACGTAATCTGTTTAGCGAATGCGCCTTAAAACCAGGATGAAAATTTTTCCGCCGTGATAAATATGGTGTACCTGCGGCACACATAATTTTTCCTGTGGTTTTTTTTACCAACATTTTGCCCCTGACGGGGCAATTTAAAGTGACGGAATTATTTGTCCCGTTAGGGACAGCATATTGGTAGAAAAAATAATACCGGAGCAATAAAGTGTGCCGTCAGGTACACCATATTACCACCCCGGAATTTATTTCAAGTCTGGTTTAAACATTTTTAAGGTAGAAATATTTTCCCCAGCCGTAGAGACAAGGCATGCCTTGTCTCTACATGGGATTTGAAAAAACAATGGCGATACCGAAAACGATTCGTAGTCATGGTTATCCTTAAATCCTTTAATCATGGTTCAGATATTGCCTGGACAGGATAAGTTTCCAGGTTGGCAAATTACGTAAAGGGGGGGGACAGGCGCCAGAGGGACAGCCTGGAAAGGCTGTCCTACAGGAATGAGTAAAATTATTATGATGAGAAACCTCGGAGGTTTGATTTTATTTTACCAGCAGCATTTTTTTTGTGGCTGAAAATTTACCGGCTGTGATTTTGTACATATACATTCCGCTGGAAAGGTTATCACCATTAAATGTCGCGGTATGGTAACCCGGCTCTTTTATTTCATCTACCATTGTCGCCAGTTTTTCTCCGAGTAAGTTGTATACCTCCAGAGTTACACGTGTTTTTTGAGAAATATCATACCGGATAGTTGTTGAAGGATTAAAAGGATTAGGATAGTTTTCATAAAGCCGGAATTCATTTAAAATTTCAATGTTGGCAGAACTTACTGTAATATTGCCTTTATTAATAACAAATTTTTCACCTTCGTTTAGAATGTTATTTTTTTCCTCAGCAAAAATATTCACAGGATTTCCTGATAAAATCAGCTCCACGGGATAAAGGGCGCCCCGGATATCTACCGCGTAATTTTCTTCCGGTGAAATCGATGAACTATTATTTCTGAATCTTATATCGAATACTCCCGCGGGAGGCAGCGGTGGAAGCTCATTGAAGGTCTTTTCCGCTGTGATTTCAAGAATTCCTTTTCTTCCTGCCGCGTCAATAAACAAAAGACTACTCAGTACGTTTTGGTTGCTTTTGATTTTATTAATCATATTTCCACCGGCGGGATAAAGAGTACCGTCTGAAGATGATTTCACCCAAAAGGCTTTTCCCGCCATTAGTGTGTCGGCGGTAAAATATCCCTCGTTAAAGCCAAAAAATGAAGACTCTATTATTCCTGCCGGCTCAGTTGAAATCGATGATACAGCTACCTCCTGATCGAATGGACCGATTATATTCCATCCCTGTGATAATTCAATTCCCCCGTTTATTTTGGAGCCTGTAATGGAGACTGTCCCAGGGGCGGGAAATTTCATCCAGTAACCTTTGCCATTTTCCAGTGTATCGGCCGCGAAGTAAACACCGTTAAATCCGGTCGCGCCTGTTGAGGCAGCCGGGAAAAGTGAAGTCGCCGACATATCCTCAGCGAGCAGGGGAACTGAAAGAAGATTCCACCCCTCTTCAACCGGAACTTCGGCTGAAATATAATTCTCTTCCTCAATTATTACATGAGCCGCGCTTACCGCGAAGGGTAAAGATTCAGTGAGAACAAAGTTTTCATCATAAATTTTAGTCTGCGCCCCCTCATTAACAAGGTAATAACCGGCGCCGAAATAATTCCTTATCTCCGAAGCAAAAAATCCGCTGCTTTGTTCAGAATAATTTTGTGTATTCAGATTCAGAATTCCATACACTGTATTATAATTCTGATCAAAAGCGTTAACATAAACCTCGTTATCGGAAAGTTCGACCACATAGTTTGCTTTGGCCGCCGATGGAAGCTGAATGTTAAAAATCTCTGAATATGTCGCACTGTTTATATAATGCAAAGTACCGTAATTATCGGCTCCGAACCATGATCCCCATGATAAAGCGAGCAGGTTGCCGTTGTTAAGTCTCTCAACATCAACACAGTTGAGATGCACAGGAATTTCAGCTTCCAGAGAAAGATCATCTGTATTAATAATTGCCACACTCGCCCCGGTTCCCGTACCCGCGAAAGACCAGTCGGACATAGCCGCGGCGGCAAGATGATCATCAATTTCGGTCATGCCCTGCGGACCTCCATCCGCGGGTGATGTTATCGTTTCAGTTTTGATGCCGGTGTTCAGGTTGACCACATCAAATTGCCCGGTCTGCGCAAGACTGACAAGCGCCATTGAGTCGGAAAAAAGAGCCGCCGACCAGGCATTGCCGTTATCACTTAACATTACCTGTTTTGACGCCGCCTGAAACTGCGCCAGGTTTCCATTCTGCGAATAGTCATAAAAGGACTGCAGGGGGAAAATCTGTATATTTGTATTGGCGCCCAAATCACCGGAATTTATGACAACAATATAATCTCCCAATCTCCTGATTTCATTTGGAGTGGGACCAAGGTTCATAAGGTTCGTATAATTCTGTTCCGTTTCAAAAGAATAAAAATTTATATTATTTGATGCGCCGTAAATTATCATGTCGGCGCCATATTCTGAAGCGTTCAGTTGAAATGAAAAAAATATAAAAATGATAATGATTATAGTAGTGTTTTTCAATTTTTTATTCTCCTCGTTCAAGTAGCAGTATTTTTCCCGGGTTTAGTCCGCAGTCAAACCGGTAAATCTCCTCTCCCGATTTATCGAAAGCGACAATCTCTCCATTTTGCACATAATCTTTCGGGTTGCCGGCGTAGAAATAGTCATGATTCGGATATGTCATGATTGAATAAATTATTATTCCGGTTGGATTTATAATGGCGGAATCAACAAGCTTTTCATAACCGGCGGCAAGATCATTTATTCTGACCTTCAAAATTCCATCGATATTGACAACAAGAATAAATTCATTGTCAAGTATGGCCGCTTCACCCGGATTGCCGTAAATAACAAGTGAATCAATTTTACTGTTATCGGCCGGGTCTATTTTCCAGAGTGAGCCTAAACCCAGTCCCTGGTATTTGCCTGTGCAAACTACATAGATGAATCCGTTAATATCTGTAAAAACATTCCTGGGGTTAAAATCGGTTTGTATATTTTTTATTACCTGGTCAAACTCGGTGTCGATAACACTTACCGAATCGGAACCGGAAAATCCGGAATTAGCCACATAAACTTTCCCCTCTGAATAAACAATTCCCTCGGGAAGCTGACCGACAGAAATTTCAGTAAGAACTGTTTTTGATTCCGGATCAAACTTTATAACTGCGTTCCTGTATAGACTGGTTACATAACCATATCCATCCGGAGTAAAACATATTTCCCTCGGACTTGAATCGGCGCCAAGATCAATAAAACCTTCGCTTACCAGTGTGGCTGAGTCAATAACCTCAATTTTATTGGAAACATCCACGGCAATATATATTTTCCCGTCGCGCAGAACCATATCGTTTGCGGTGTCTCCGAGTCTGGCTCCGCTATTCGCATTCGAATAGGCGTGCTGTTCAGCCGTTTCGCTTAAAGGCGCGTAAGTGGTAACAGATGAATTATTCTGTCCGTATATTCCTTCATTCAGCACAACCAGAAATGTTTCCCCCGGTGTTATTACCGGAGGGGGGTCTGTTTCTGTCGGGGAATGGGTTTCACGGCAACTAAACAGAATTAGTGAAAAAACCAGCAGGATAATTCCATATTTATTCCAAAAGTGGGGAGCTTCGACTCCGCTCAGACTACCGTTAGTCCTGTTTGTTTCTGGCTTTGCCGGTTTACGAAAAATATTTAAACTGTTAATTATGTTGCAAAATCGAGAAGTTTTTTGACAATTCGAGTTGTGTCCTTCCCCGCCTTCGGGAAAAACACTCTTCGGCGCCCCCTCCAAAGGCAATGGCGCTAAGATTGTGCAAGAATGAGGACTGTTAAGTTTTTTCCTGGTATTCAAACCCCACCCTAAATCCCTCCTACACCCCGGCGCACTTAAAGCCTTAGAAAGGACTTTTAAAGCCCCTCTCCTTGATAAGGAGAGGGGTTGGGGTGAGGTTGTAAAGGCTTTTTTTATAATAAGATTGCGCATTATTATGTTTTTCATTGAAATATTTATTTATTCATAGAATAGTTATTATATATCTGTGTAGTTGAATATCGATACCAGCTAAAAATTAGACTCCTCGCCTTAACTTAGCGCCATTACCTTCGGAGTGGGTAAATCCAAAGTATTGCGCCTGCCTCTGGCATGGTCTTTCTTCATAGATGGAGGAGAACTTTCTCAGAGTTAATCGATTATCTTTTGAGTCTGTTTCAGCCGGTTTACGATTACTGTGTGATTTCTTAAATTCTTCGCAATATGGAGCAGTTTTTTCCCGGGGGGAAATTGTTAAACGAGTAGATGTTCCTTGTGTCCCGCTGGTCCCGCTGGAACGTCGGCCTTCTCTCGCGAGTCCGGGATTATGATTACGATTATGATTTTTAAATGGATACACTGATTTCGAGTTATTCATTCTATTGTTAACATATATGTTATTGAAAAAGAACGCAGGGGCATGGGGTATGACTGCACAATGAAATAATTTTCGTTAAACAGGTTATAGATATTCAAGCCGATATTATGTGAAATCGGGCCGGTAATAATTTTATAACCGAGGGAAAGATCTGAGATAAACCAGGAATCGAGAGAGCTGAATTCATCATTATCGGGCGTGTAATAACTTTTGCCCGACCAGGTGTTCATCGAACTGAGTCTGAAATTTTTCCAGTTAAAACTGAGGTTAAGATTCACCCTGTGCAGCGGTGTATAAACCAGCAGCTTATTCCATGTGTTATCATTACCCGGCAGTCCCGATCGGTTTCGGGAATCGGTGTAGGTATAGATAATCTCTCCTTGCAGAAGATTATCAGGCATATTTCCGGCTAACATAAATTCGACTCCTTCGGTCCTGACTCCCTCCACATTCCTGGGAACCTGGAAGACGGCCCGATATGGAAACCAGATAATTTTGTTTGTCCCGGCAATATTAAAATAATCCAGACTGAGTCTGAACGACTCTTTCCAAATGCTCCACGCCGCGCCCGCTTCTAACATGTGATATTTTTCGGGGTTTAGTTCTCCCGTGTTAAAGGCTCTGGAATAATAACGTTCATTAAATGTGGGATTTCTGAAATCATAACTGTAGCTGAGATAAAACAGCATATTTTTATAGAAAGAGGGGGTAATCGTTAATCCTGCTTTATAAAATCCCTCAAAGGAATCGAGGTAATCTTCACCCAGGTATTCAAATCCTCCCGAGATAAGCCAGGTGGTTTTTTCAAATATTTTTTCAGCCGGGCTGAAATCACCGGAAAAATTCATTCCTGTACGTGAAGAAAACCGGTTTAGTTTATCATTATCAGAGGCGCCGCTCAGTTCCAGGGTTGAATAACTGCTGTAATTGGCGGCCTTTATTTTCATCAACCCAAAATCAAAATTTAATGCCCCGTTATAACTGATTTCAGATAGTTCTGATTTCTGGAGATTTCCACTGTAAAAAATCTTTCCCGCTGGATCATAAACCGAATATTGCTGAAAAGAATAATTTATGGTGTTTTTTAAAATCGCCCGATTTGAAATTTCATAAAATGAATTTACAATAAATAACAGCGCCTCAGATTTGCCGCTCGACCGGCTTGACGCGGTATTATTGGAAACAACAAAACCAGGTATGCCGTTTTCGAAAAAAGAATAGTGAGAATAAAGTTTCAGCAGATGTTTTTCAGATTTAAAATCTATTCCCGCCCCGGCGAATGTTTTTGAAAACCATGAGTTTTCCCTTTCAAGCCGCTCCCCTTCAAATTGATACTTAAAATGATTTGAAGACCAGGTTCTTTCAAATATCGCTCTGCCCGCGATATTCCCCCGGCTGAGATCGGATGAAACGTAAAAACTGGTTCCTCCAGAGGGGCCTGATTTATATCCTCCCCTTATCCGGTTTTCCGAGCCTGAATTTTCAGAATAAAGCCGCACTATTCCTCCGGCGGGATTAAGAAGGTTGTTTTCATCACTTCGGTTGATCTCAATCCGGTCTGCGCTCAGGGGACTTAATGAGGCAAAGTTAAAAGCGCCTGTCCGAAGATCATTTACACGGGCTTCATTAAAGAGAACAATTGTGTTTTCAGGAGCCATCCCCCTGGCCGAGATCAACTTCAAACTCCCGCTGCCGTAATCTTTCAGCGAAAGAGAACTCCTTTGCGCTATAAGCTCACCCGGAGTCTCAAACCTGAAAGACTCGGAATCCCCGGTGATTACTCTTTCCTGGGCTGAATAAATATCTTCCGGCCCTTCTCCTGTAATACTTATCTCCTCCAGCTTAATATCAGCAGGATTCAGTGAAATCAGCCGAATCTCTTTTAATTCACTCGCGGCGATTATTTTTGTTTCATAGCCAAGTCTGCTCAGACTAAGTGTATCGGAATTATCAAAAGGTTTAAGAGAAACCAAACCTTCTTCGTTACTGATACTATACCGTATACTATCGCTTATTTTTACCCCGGAAACCGGCCTGAGTGTATTCTGATCAATTACTTTCAGGCTGTCACCCTTCTCCATGGCATAAAGGGGCGAAATAAGTACAGCCAGGGTAAAAACAACGATATAAAGAATTCTCTCTGTCATTACCTTACTACACTGAATTTTGCCGATTTTCGATTGTTTTCCCATGATATTACGGCAATATATATGCCGCTGGAAAAATTGGTTACCGGGAGTGATACCTTCTGGGGACCGGCGACCAGAGAAGGTAAATTAATTTCAGCAACCTGTTCACCCAGTATATTGTATACTAATATATTGTTATTAGAAGGGGTTTCCGTAACCCAGTTAACTTTTATTATTCCCGAAGAACTTCTGTTAACCGGGTTCGGTGAAATTGTAATATGTTCGGCAGACTTTCTCCCCCTTCCTTCGACAGGTTTGACAGATGTAACAGGATTTGCATAAAGCCCCGCCACAGCGTCAAGATCAAACCCGTTCGCGGTAAAATCAAAGAAGGGATGGGAGGTATCGGAGCGGATTATCGCGGAAACATCTGTCAGCTTAATATATGAAACACTGTCCAGTCCGAGCGCGGCCAGGTCAAAACTGTCCCCCCCGCTTTCATCAGGATTTAACGGATCTGCGGCGCCATTAGTAGGGGTTATTCCCGCGCATCCGGCGAGAGAAATGGAATCCCAGGGGAATTCATAAAAATTTATTCCTTCCTGGCTTACAGATACAACAGCAGGTTCGGCAAATATTTCCCCCGCGCGGGGACCAAACTGTATCTGGAAAGCGTTCTCGAATATTGTAAAATCCTGGCCCGGTCCGTTATAAATTGTGTTATCTGCAAAATGGAGAATAATCTCTCCCCCGAGTCCCAGCGATAATACTTCGGCAGGATCGGAACAGGGAGTTGTCCATGCAGCGTTCGTATCGGGCGCGCCGAGTATGTTCATCGGGTAATAGGCGGAATCCTGCCCGAAGGTTGTCATGGTACCAGGCTGGAAAGATATTACGCTGTCGGCCCAGGGATCAGATTGGGCATGGATAACAGAAATACAGTATAAAGTACAAATTATAAAAAGAGCTTGTTTTATCATTATTTTCCATCTCTTTCCGCCGCTTGAAAAGAATTTCTAACCCGCTCCCGGCCTCTCATGTTAAAGGAGAGAAACAGGAAGGAAGGGATAATTTTTCTTTGCCCTATGTTTTTAAAACAAAGACCGCGACAGGTTTAGCTCAGGATCAGAAATATCTTCGGGGGACACGCAATGCCCGGGGGGGAGGAAAAATCGATATGTAATAAAATTTCTCATAACAGCAACCTTACCCGCGAAGGTTATTAACTGATCAAAACTACGGCAGGTCTCCTGGCTCGAGACAACAATATCGCCTTCCCACAAAATCCATGCAGTGGCATTATTCAGGACGTCTCTTACAGTTACGGGGCAGCTCCGGATTTTCACCGGATTCCCTATTCTCCTCACGCATGAGGCACCGTAATTATTTAACGAATCAAAAATATAAAATGAATTAGCTATTTCAAAATTAATTTTAAAGGATGTCTAACCACAAAGGACACGAAGAAGGCACAAAGGACACAAGGTGGAAAGGATTTTTTTTGATTTTGCCGGCATTATCTCCATTTTGGCCTGATATCAACTTATACTATATAATATCAACATCAGTTCGATATAAAGGAACAGGAATATAAAACATATTTTTATAGCTCCAATTTAGATTCCTATGTATATTTAATAGAAAATTAGTATTTTAACTCCTATTGAAATAATTCAAAAAGATTGGCCGGGGTATAAAGATATGGCTAAATTCAGAGGGAAATACAGAATTGAATCTGCAAGACTCCAAGATTGGGATTACGCCAACGACGCAGCATATTTTATTACCATCTGCGCATTTGAGCGGGAGTGCTATTTTGGTGAAATAGTAAACAACAGGATGGTGCTATCACATGTCGGAGTTATTGCTGATGTTCTCTGGTATGAAATTAAAAATCACGCAAAAAATATTGAATTGGAATCGTTTGTTGTTATGCCCAATCATATTCATGGTATAATTAAATTAATTGGGAATGAAGACTATGCCACTGATCGGAATATGCACCCTGTAGAGACAAGGCATGCCTTGTCTCTACAACCGCATCAATTTGAACAAAAAAATCTGAATGATGATAAGAAAACACCCGGGCAAATACGATTTCAAAATCAGGGCAAAAATACTGTATCTTCAATAATTGGCTCATATAAATCAGCAGTGACAAAACATACAAATCGTCTTGAATACAATTTTGACTGGCAGTATGGATTTCATGATCATATTATACGGAATGAAAAATCATTTTTAAAAATCAGTAATTATATCCTTAATAATCCTGCAAACTGGAAAGATGATATGTTTTTTAGATAGTTTAAAACTATGCGATTCTTTCCTTCAGTTGATTCTTTTTTCAATTAATTATTGTATCTTTAAATTTGATTGCGCCACCAATAACCGGATGTTAATATGAAAAACCTGCTGATAATTATTGCCGCGGCCACTATTCTTCTTTCATGCGGCAAAAATCCTGATGAAAAAAAGGCAAAACGCCCCAATATAATCCTGATTATGTCGGATGATCATGCCTGCCAGGCAATCAGCGCCTACGGATCGGACCTGATACAGACTCCCAATATTGACAGACTTGCCGGGGAAGGAATGATTTTCCAAAATTCCTTTGTAACAAATTCTATTTGTTCTCCCAGCAGGGCAGTCGCTCTCACAGGTAAATTCAGTCATCTGAACGGGGTAAGGGATAATCTCGAAAGATTTGATTCATCACAGGTTACTTTCCCTAAAATACTCAGGGAAAACGGGTATCAGACAGCCGTTGTCGGGAAATGGCATCTGAAATCGGAACCGACCGGATTTGATTACTGGAAGATTTTACCCGACCAGGGAAATTATTACGATCCGGAATTCCTGACTCCCGAAGGAATTGTTACAGACCATGGTTATGTCACCGATATCATTACCGATATAGCGGCTGATTTCATTAAGTCAATCCGGGATACAAAAAAACCATTTTTGCTGATGTATAATCATAAAGCTCCCCACAGGCAATGGTGGCCCTCAATGGAAGATATCGGGGCTTTCGCAGATAAAGAGATACCGGAACCTGAAACATTGTTTGATGATTACCCGGGAAGAGGCGCCGCCGCTAAAGATGCGGAAATGAGAATCGCCGATCACATGGCCCTGAGTATGGATAACAAAATAAATCCTGATATCCTTAAGAAACTTGGAATAGAAGAGTTTTACGACTGGTATGAAAATAATTACACAGAAAGATACAACCGACTGAACAGCTCGGAAAAAGAGAAATGGGACGCGGTATATGGCCCGATAAATGAGGATTTTGAAAAGAATACCCCAAAAGGAAAAGCCCTGACCAAATGGAAATACCGGCGATACATGGAGGATTACCTGGGGACTATCCTGAGTGTCGACAGAAATACAGGCAGACTGCTCGATCTGCTTGATGAAGAAGGGCTTGCTGAGAATACAATAGTTATTTATACATCGGACCAGGGATTTTTCCTCGGAGAACATGGCTGGTTCGATAAAAGATTTATGTATGAAGAATCATTCCGGACTCCCTTACTTATCCGCTGGCCCGGTAAAATACAACCCGGTTCCGTAAACGAAGACCTTGTGCAGAATATCGATTACGCTCCTACAATTCTCGAAGCCGCGGGAACAGCCGTTCCGGCAGAGATGCAGGGTATGAGTATGATTCCCCTTTTTTCCGGGAATAATGATAACTGGAGACGCGCTGTTTATTACCATTATTATGAGTACCCGGGAATCCACTCAGTAAAAAGGCATTACGGAATCAGAACGAAAGATTTTAAGCTGATTCATTTTTATTATGACGTCGATGAATGGGAACTTTACGATCTCACCATGGATCCCCATGAAATGAATAATGTTTATGGTGACGGTGAGCTTTCAAGGGTTGCTCACAGCCTCAGACTCGATCTCATGGACCTCCGTGAAAAATATGGCGATTCGGAAGAGCTTGATCAAAAATTTATAAAAAAGGATCTGGAGAAATTAAGATAATTGCCTGGGTAACTGGGGAATATAGTTTGGAACAAATATGTAGGACATGCTTTCCGGTTTATCCCTCTCGGACCTGTCCCTGCCGGGGAAATTCTGTTCACCTGAGTGTTCCTGTTCTCAGACGCCTGGATTTGTCCCTTCTGACAAGCCAGGTACTTACAGGCGGCCGGAATGGTCCATGCAGATAGGACAGGCGGCACGCCACGGCGGTTGAGGTCTCTCGGGGAAGGACAGGCCCCAGAGGGACAGGCTGGAAAGCCTGTCCTACGGAACTAAAAATCGATAAAATAGAGAATAGATTACTATGAGAAAAATCTTAATATTATTAACTGCTGTAATTCTTATTTCCTGTTCGGAAAACAGGCCGATTCAAAAAACGGCTTTTACCGACGCGCCGGAATGGTCGAAACATATAGTCTGGTACCAGGTATTTGTTGAGCGGTTCCGGAATGGCGACAGTACAAATGATCCGCGAAAAGAGGATATTGTCGGCGCTTACCCGGGCGTGATACCGGCGGGATGGGAAATAACTCCCTGGACACATGACTGGTATAAACCTGATCACTGGTTTAAGGAGCTTGAGGGTAAAAAAGATTTTAACGGAAATCCCATTTCACATATCAACCAGAAAACCCTTGTCCGCCGTTACGGGGGAGATCTTCAGGGTGTGCTCGACAAAATAGATTATCTCGATTCCCTGGGAGTGACCGCCATCTATTTTAATCCCCTTAACGACGCCCCCTCACTGCATAAATATGACGCGAAACACTGGCGGCATATCGACCACAATTTTGGTCCTTCTCCGGAAGAGGATCTGAAACTTACAGCCGCCGAAATTCCTGAAAATCCCTCGACCTGGAAAATGACAGGTGCCGATAAAATGTTCGTTAATGTTATCAAAGCATTTCACGAAAAAGGTATCCGGGTGATCCTTGATTATTCATGGAACCATACCGGCCACACTTTCTGGGCCTGGGAGGATATCCTGAAAAATGGTCAAAAATCAAAATACAGTGACTGGTACTGGGTGAAAAAGTTTGACGATCCCGAAACGCCGGAGAATGAATTTGAATACCGGGGCTGGATGAATGTGCCTGATCTGCCCGAAATAAAAGAGACTGAATTTGTTGATCATGTAAAATCAGTGAAAGCGTTCGAAGGCAATATTGCCAATGAAAAAACAAAAAAACACATATTTAATGTATGCGCCCGCTGGCTCGACCCGGATGGAGATGGTGATCCCTCCGATGGCGTCGATGGTTTCCGGCTCGACGTCGCGGCAGATCTGCCCCTCGGTTTCTGGCGCGATTACAGAAAATTTGTCAGAAGCATAAATCCTGACGCTTATCTTCTCGGAGAGATATGGTGGGAGGAATTCCCCGACAAACTGCTCGATCCGAAACCATTTCTTGAGGGTGATATTTTTGACGGCGTTATGAATTACAGATGGTACCGGGCGGCCCGTCACTTTTTCGCCAAAGCCCCTGCTGAAATAAAGGTATCGGAGTTTGTCGACAGCCTGAATTCCTTCCGATCAAATCTGCGGGAACAGAATAATTACGCTATGATGAACCTGGCCGCGAGTCACGACGCCCCGAGAGTTTTAACATCTTTATATAACCATGAAAAAAAATATAAATATGAGGCCGCGCCCTCTCCCGGCAATAACTACAAGATCAATAAACCGGGTGAGAAAACCTTAAATACCCTGAAACTTTTGCTGGCTCACCAGTATACTTATATTGGATCCCCCCATATCTGGGCAGGGGATGAAATGGGAATGTGGGGAGCCGATATGGATGATACCCGCAAACCCCTTATCTGGCCCGATTATGATTTTGAACCGGAAGAAGTGCATCCTTATGGAAAAGACCGCCCGATTGATGAGGTGAAATTTGACGAAAAAATATTCTCCATGTACAGGGAAATGATAAAAATCCGAAATGATAACCCGGTTCTTCAGACAGGAAAACTGGAATTCCTTATTACCGATGATGAGAGAAAAATACTCGCCTATAGCAGGTATGACGCGAAGAATGAAGCTATCGCCATTTTTAACGTTAGCGATAAAACCTGGGAAATTGACATTCCTGTTAAATATGATAATCAGTATGAAGAGATATTATCGGGATATAAAGTTCAGCGGAAAGATAAAGGCGTTCTTAAAATAGAGACGCCCCCTGAAAGCGCCGCGATACTCATTCAAAAATTGTAGGGCAGAATTTTATTCTGTCCTTTTTTCATTCTCTCCCGGTGATCTTTGATATTGAAGCATTGTTGATTTCGGCAATTAATTCTATATCAGACTTGCTAACACCTATCGTCCGGAAGCCGATTGAGGAATATTTATGATATTCTCCTAAAATATCATAGATTGGAAAAAGGGAATCCGATACTATCTCATCGCATAAAAGATAAATGATGTTAGTGTCGGAACGATAACAATATCCAAACTCATTCCGATCAATAAATGTCTTTACGGTATCTTCCAACTCATTCCATTTCTCTTCATGAGTAAGAGTGTCATCAATAAAAGGTATCTCAAATCTTCCTTCAAAACTTCTCCACTTTTCGCACTGACCTTCCTTTTCAATTATAATCCCCCCCATATCCGACATTCCTTTTCTTAAAGCCCGCGCGGAATATACATCATCAAATGAAAGATAATAATCGGGACAATCTTGAAATGATGTTTTATGCTTAAACAGAAGTGTCCCGGAAAAATGGTAAAAACTTCCCTCACTGAATAAAAGCTGAAATTTATCATCAAAGAAACAGTATTCTCTTGCTCTGTTATTTACATAAAAAATAGCCTTATACATCATATAAGGTTTATTTGATGGTATTGTTTTTGTTAGCAACCATTCATTTTTAATTTGTGAAATAACAGCGCTGTCACTTATTACAATCGGGTGTTCAATTACAGGGATATTATTTTTAGGACCAAATTCATCTTTTGGGGAAACAGGATAAATAATGAGCCTGGAGTTACTATTATCCGAATTGATTTTTTTAAGAGGCTGATATTGTTCTGCGCAGCCGGAGAACATAGATATCATTAACAACAAGATAAAATATTTTTGCATTTTCAACTCTGATTAATAAATATAATTATTCCGTTAACAGTTTCCGAACTCCTGATCCCAATAATAAAAAACAATAACTTACAGGATTTCATTCGCAAAATAAAAATGAAAAAAATCTAACAATAAAACAACTTGGGCGGGTCTTTTTTATCTCGGGGAATAATGTATAGAACCAATATATTATCATTATATTATTTTTAATATTTTTATAAATTATGCGCCATTTTATGCATCTCCTAAAGAGATGTTTTTCAGGGGGTTTATTCTATTCTACGCAAGATGACAATAAATTTATCAACGAGTAGAATGTTAATTAGCCAAGAAGAAGTTTTTTCCGGCATTCCAACCCCACCATTGCCAGAGGCATCCCCCGGGAAAATCCCCCTCTTTAATAGGGCTATTAAAGTGCGCCGTGGCGTAAGAGGGGTTGGGGTGAGGTTGTAAAGAGTTTTATAACAATGGATTATCGTCCCAATGTTATCATTCTATTTAATTGACATTTGAAAAATATATCGCATGACATATTGATGTAGTGGATAATTACATTCGCTTAACAAACGATTATAAGTACCCGGATCATTAATCATAATGAGAGCCAGTCCGCAGCCTCATCAATACCTGTAAAAAAACTGAGCTGATCGGTTTCCATCATTTCTTTTTCTGTCCGGAGTTTCAGACTGTCCTCACCAACAACGGCAGTTTTTATTACATATTTTTTAAGGAGTTCATTTTCCTTAAAGCCGAGTGACCAGACTTTATGCGCCTCAATATCTTCGAATATATACTCCTTTACATCAAGAAGCAGATTAAATCTGCCATATTTTTTTACAACTCTCCGCACAAATTCTAAAGCATTCTCAACACCTGTAAGCGCTGTTTTCACACTCATTTTACCCCGGATACTGTGGCATACTATCCTGCTGTTTTCATCATAAAGAAATGTTTCAGGTATATTCAATTGTTCTCCTCCATCCAGTGAAGAGCCTCATATACTTTTTTATGAAACCCGGAGAATATGATCGTATCAAATTTTTCAAGCTTAAGTCCGGCGAGTTCTTTTGAGATAACGACGCTGTTCCTTATTACTCCGATAACATTAACTCCCTCCATATTCCAGGGTTCAAGTTCTCCTATTTCGCGGGAAACAAATTTTGAGTGAGACCCGACAAAAAACAGTTCATTATCCTGCTCAATGCAATCAAGCAGAGCCACCCGCCAGTGATCCCTGTTTTCTTTATTATAAAAGAAACTGTAATGTTCTTCACGCAGAAGGTTTGTCTGAATACGGCTTACATGATCGGGGATGTTATAATATTTCAGGATATGATTGATAAAGATCAGCGATGTCTCCATATCCTGCGAAAGTACGAGGTCGGCGCCCCCCTTATAGAGGGTTTCCACCTGTGAAATGTAGTTAACTCTTACGATAATCTTTACTTTTGAGCTTAATGATCTGGCTGCCCTGACACTTTTTTTCGCGGCTTCAATATCATTTATCGCGATAATCAAAAGAGAGGCTTTTTCAATCCCAATGTGTTTCAGATTATCCCGGTGATCAATACTGCCGAATCGTATCGGCTCACCTTTTAATTTATATTCTGAAACTGTCTGCGGATTCATCTCTATTATTTCATAGGGTATATCGAGAAGTTTCAGAATTCTGGAAATATTCCGGCCATTTATTCCATAACCGGCGATAATTGTATGATTTGAGAGAGTTTTTTTAACTTCCCCCTTTTTTATCTCAGTCTTAAATTTTCCTGAAGCCGCGATCTTTTTACCCGTTTTAATTGCCACGGGAATGAGGAACATACTCAGGATTGCCGATGAAAGGAAAACCTGGTGTGTATCGGAGCTGAATATTTTATGCTCCTGAGCTTCTCTGAGCAGAATAAATGAAAATTCCCCGATATGGGCCAGACTGAACGCTGTAATTATCCCCACACTAAGGGGATTCCGGGAAATAACAAAGAGGAGGGTTATAAAAAAGATCTTTACCAAAATAATAATAATTGTGAAAAGAAGAACTTCGGGAATGTTGTTTATAAAAAAGGATACATTTACAAACATTCCAATTGATATGAAAAATATGGAATTAAAGATGTGTCGGGAAGGGACAAAATCGGTGTTTATCTGGTGAGCGTAATCGGTATCTGAAAGCGCGATGCCAACAATAAAAGCTCCCATCGCCAGTGAAATACCCAGTTTGTATGAAATAAAGGCTACTCCGAAAAGGAAAACAAAAATTGTAACTGTCTGAAGGTCAGGAATCCTTAATTTTAATATCACCTTGAAAATAAAGGGAAGAGCATATTTGCTCAAAAGGAGTATTAATATAACTCCTCCAACAGCGATAAGCAGACTTGTAACTATACTTCCGGTTTCCCCCTCTCCGAGCTGGTTGACAAAAGGAAGAAATATCATGGCGGGAATGATAACCACATCCTGAAACAACAATATGCCTGTCATTTTAAGTCCGGGCGGGCTGTTTATCTCATCATTATCCTGAAGAAGTTTCAGCACTATGGCGGTGCTGCTTAAAGCGAGTATAAATCCCCCTGCAATCGATTGCGTCAGGGTCAATCCGAAGAAGTTGATTATGATAAAAAATATCAGCCAGCATGCAGCCACCTGCAATCCTCCGAAAAAGAGGAAGTCCTTCATCATCGCTTTAATCTTATCAACTGAAAATTCCAGCCCGATGCTGAACATCAGAAGGATAACGCCTATTTCGGCGAGAACCTCTATCTCTCCAACAGAATCGACAAGTCCGAACGAAAAAGGGCCGATTATTATCCCGGTAAGCAGAAACCCTATGACCGGGGGAATCTTCATCTTAGAAAGAATCAGAATTACAACAATAGCTGTAAAAAGGATAAGGATAATATCTTTGAGGAGGATCATATTCTTTCATTCCAAAAATTTATTTTGATTATCGCAGAATAGCAAAAAATCGGATTGTTAACAAGTTTCCCCCGAATATTATATCTTCAAGTCAGCCCGGATAAGGATTATCATCAAGACACCCGCAAAAATTGTGTACCATTACCAACATAAGAATCCTGACAAAATAATCTCTTGCTATGGTTTAATAATCAGCTTAATATCCTAAATTTTCCCAAGGCAAAGCTTAGGAAAAAGCCCTGTCGGGGAAGAGATTTATTTCGTAAGTAATCAAATTCTGCAAAAAATAGTTAAATTTTTAAAATATTTCGAGACATGTAACAAACTCACCCTTACCATAGGCATCCCTCTGGGAAAATCCCTCTCTTGGGAAGCTGAAAGCGCCCGCCTGCGGCGGGTGAGAGGGACTTTAAGACACCCCCTCTTTTTTCAAGACTCTGTGCGCCGTGGCGTAGAGGGGGCCGGAGGGTGAGTTGTTTTTCCAGCCTGGGATATTTAAATAGTTTTATTCTTGCTCGGCGATTTTATGGATTAAAAATCGCGGCCTGATTATCGGCAACATGTTATTTGCGGGCTTTTTGACAAATTTTGCTCCCCGGATTATCCTCAACATGTTAGCGTTAATGTGTTGATAAGAGCCTAAATTTTCCCCAAGCGAGCTTGAGGAAAACGCCTTTATGGGGAAAAGTTCCCTGGCAAAACGGGGGGTAATTTATTCAATAAGAAATTAAATACTACGCAAATTGGTAAGAGATTTATCAACAAGTAGAAAGTTTAATGCCAGGTAAAAGTTTTGTGATTACCCGAGGTGAATCCTCCCCCGACCTCCGGCAAAAGACGACCGGAGGCCACCCCCTCCGAAGGGGGACATTTTGATTGCTCGGGATTTTCGATAAAATATCCCCCTCCGGAGGGGGTGGATTCAAAGTGTTTTTCTTTAAAGACGGGGGAGGACTATCCTTGAGCTAACCGATAACTTTTCTTTTTCTGACTCCATCAGCTTATGGATTTTGAATCGCGGCCTGACTATCGGCAACATGTTATTGGCGGGCTTTTTGACAAATTTTGCTCCTTAGATTATCTTCAACATGTTGGCGTTAGTGTGGTGATAAGAGCCTATGCAATATTCTTTGTGCAGATTTAATATATTTACAGCAGCGAATAAACAGAAAAAGAAGATACGGGAAAAATCATGAAACCTACTTTAAACATTTTATACTATTTTGTTCTATTTATTAATTTATCAACTATTTTTACTCAAACTGTTAACTCACAAACTACCGATTTCAGCTCTGCGTTTGATAGTTTACACAACACTTTAAATAAGCAATATGCTTTTTCGGAATGGAAAAGTATAAATTGGGCTGAGCTGTACGCAGAATTTCAACCGAGAATTGCCGAAGCAGAAGCGTCTGACGACTCTATCGCATTTTTTTTCGATATTAAAGAATATTTGAGCAGGATACCGGACGGCCATATTTCCCTTAATGGTTGGGGGGAGCAATCCTGGCCTCTGATGTATGATCAAATCGGAGGAAGTTACGGATTTTCTTTAATTAAATTGGATGATGGAAAAATTGTAACCCGCCTGGTAACAGAAAATTCTCCGGCAGCGGAAGCAGGAATCGAGTTCGGTGCGGAAATTATCACTTTTAACAACGTTGAAATAAACGAAGCCCTGGAAAATACTTCCGTACTTTGGGCTGACCCTGCACCGGCTACGATTGAAGGGAAATTATTGAATCAGATGCGTTTTATCGGAAGAGGAAGAGTTGGAGATAATGCCGAAATAGAATTTATTAATCCGGGTAAATCTGTATCGGAAACAGTCCAGTTGACTGCAGTGGAAGATGAATTTGAGACATTGCTGCTTACTTCACTGGTATGCTCTACCGATGATACAACAAAAGTTCACTATAACATTTTGAACCCAAGCGGTTACGGTTATTTACAGCTTACATCATGCGGAGAAGAATCAACAACTCTTCCCATATATTATCAATTCCATGATGCGATACAATATTTTGCCGATAATAACGTATCCGGCTTGATATTAGATTTAAGAATTAACGATGGCGGAGACGATTGGCTGGCAGCCGCCGTAGCATCTTTCTTCTATTCCGATACGACATTATATGAATATATAAGCAGTTATGATCCGATATCAGATGATTTTCAAATTTATGAGGATTATATTCCTCACATAAATTCTCAAACGATGGAATTATACACAAACGAAAATTATCCATTAGGATCATTATTTATAGAACCGCCTGAACTCAGATTCAAAAAACCGGTAGTTGTGATGAACAGCGCAAGACAAATAAGTTCCGGTGAAGGAGTTGCAATGGCGCTTCAAAAGCTGCCTAATTGCGAAGTTGTAAGTTTATACGGAAGCCAGGGTTCTTTTGGTATTATCCAGGATGAAAGTTCTATCTGGCTTTTTGATACTTCGAATCCGCTGGTTATCGGTTATCCAAGCGGAAGGTCGTTAGATATCAATCAAAATATTCAGGTTGATAGTGATCAAAATATGATCGGCGGTGTAATACCCGATAATCGTCCCGCTTTGGATGCGGCGGCAATAAATGAAATGTTTCTGCAGGAAGTAGATTACGAATTAAATTATGCTATAGAAAGATTGCACATACTTGTGAATATTGAGGAAAGTGAACAGAACAATGTACCCGGGAAATTCAAGCTTCAGCATAATTATCCGAATCCGTTTAATCCGACAACGGTAATCAGTTATCAATTGCCGGTCTCCGGTAATGTAACCCTGAAAGTGTACGATGTTTTAGGAAAAGAGGTCGCGACGCTCGTTGATCGAAAACAAGAAACCGGTACGTATGAAGTTGCGTTTGACGCAAGTAAACTCGCTTCCGGTATTTACATTTACAGGCTTCTGACAGATAACTTCGCTGAAAGCAAGCCGATGGTTTTATTGAAATGAGGAATGCTCAATCCGGAATTGAGTTGTTTTTTACTTTCACAAAATGTTTAGGAATAGCCTATGAACGTAATCAATTTACTGCAATGAAAAAGTTAATACAGAGCTATTGACATCCCGTATATTGAAATGCAACAATTTTATCATCTTATTCCTTTAACCGGAATTATTACTCTTGAAAAGGGACGCTAAATAAATTATTTTTAATTTTCTGATCAATACGGGGAAAACAATGAAGAGAATGTATTTTTTAATTGTAGTGGTTTTGGTGGCGGCAGGATGCGGCGGCGTTGAAGAATCCAAACTTAAACTCATAGCTGAATCTGAAAATCAATGGACGGGGGTCGCGGTTTCAACCGAAGGAAGAATTTTTGTCAATTATCCACGATGGACGCCTGAAATACCTTTATCGGTAGCCGAGGTTTTACCTTCGGGAGCAAAAGCCCCCTGGCCCGATGATAACTGGAACACACCCGATTCGGCAAAATCACCCTCGACATATTTTGTTTGTGTGCAAAGTGTTTATATCGACAAAACAAACTGCCTCTGGATACTTGATCCGGCCAACCCGATGTTCAAAGGGGTAGTTGAGGGTGGCGCCAAACTGATGAAATTTGAGGTTCGTTCGGGAAAACTTCTCAAAAAATATATCTTTGATGAAAAACTCGCTCCTCACGATTCCTACCTGAATGACGTAAGAATTGACAATGACGAAGGATACGCTTACATGACCGATTCCGGGATGGGGGCTATTCTTGTATTAAATCTTGAAACGGGTGAATGCAGGAGACTTCTGGCCGGGCATCCTTCAGTGATGGCTGAAAACTTCAGACTTGTAGTGGAGGAGAAAGTTCTGCCGATGAAAGTTCACTCCGACGGCATTGCCCTCACTCCCGATGGGGAATATCTCTATTACCAGGCGCTTACGGGAAGAAGCCTCTACAGAATAAACACCGGACACCTGAGGAATTTCAGCATTCCCAAAGATACTATCGCCAAAATGGTTGAATATACAGCGAAAACAGGCGCCTGCGACGGTATTGAATTCGACCGGAATGGTATTCTCTACCTGACGTCAATCGAAATGAACGCCATCAGAACCTATAATCCGGAAACAAATCATGTGGAAACCGTTGTCAGGGACAGCCTGATAAAATGGCCCGACAGTTTTTCAATCACCCGCCAGGGAGATATTTATTTCACAACATCGCAAATCCACCTGGGAAAAAAGGCCACCGATCCTTACAGAATTTTTATGCTGAATCAAAATGCTCAATAAACTGCTGATTCTTATAATTCTCTTCTCTTTATTCACAGACTTTTATTCCTGCACGGGATTTGTGATAAAGTCGGAGACCGGCGTTGTTCTTTGTAAAAATCTTGACTGGGATTTCGCCGACGGGTACGTTATTGTAAACCAACGGGGAGAGCAAAAAACAGCTATTGTGAATGAAAACCGAATCCCGCTTCGATGGAAAGCTAAATATGGCAGTGTGACTTTTAACCAGTTTGGTTATGGACTGCCATTGGGCGGCATGAATGAAAAAGGGCTGGTGATGGAGGAGCTTTCATATTTCCTTACATCCTGTCCCGATAAAGAGAACATTCCGGCGCTTAATGAATTCCAATTAATTCAGTATGTTCTCGATAATTTCCGGAATGTGGAGGAAGCGGTCGGGGCAATAAAGGAAATTAATATAAGCAGACTGATGTTCAGGTTACATTACATCCTTACCGACGCTGAGGGAAAAAGCGCTGTAATAGAATTTCATAAATCAGGAGTATCTGTTTATACCGGTAAAGATCTGCCGGTTGAGGCCTTGTCAAATAACAGTTACTCGGAATGTCTTGATTATTCCTTTAAATTTAAAGCGTTTGGTGGTGAAAGAGATTTGCCGAAAGGAAACCAGAACTGTGAGAGATTTGTAATCGCCGGAGCCCTCGCGGATTTGTATACCGGCGATATTGATATCACGGAATATGGATTCGGCATACTCGATAAGGTAAGGATGTCCGATACACAATGGAGCATTGTTTATAACCCCGCGGCCATGACGATATCTTTCAGGACGGTGGAAAACGGTGGAGAAGAGATCAATTTCAGTGAATTTAATTTCGGCGATGGAAAAATTCTCTTCAAAGATATCAATAAACAGGAACGGTTTTCAGAGTTGACCATCGAAAACAACAATATTCTTATTGAAAACATTTTCGAAAAACTGGCCGGTAAAAAACATATCAAATTGGAACAGGCGGAAGAATTAAAAACCTCGATCTCGCGATTATTCCCCGAATAACCAACAATACTATTATCATTATAAATATTTGCGTGTGCCCTCCGGATTGGGCGACCTCCCCTTTTGGCGCCCCCCATATTGAATAAACATCCATTATTTCATTAAGGATATTTTTGCCGGCATATTTCCCATCCGCGTCACCGCACAAACAACCCGTCAAAATCGTCTGAACAAATAGAGAAAAGCGTTTACACAACAAAAATTGTCATTGAAAAAGGAGTCCGGCATGCTTTTATTTCGTAAGAAACGGATTGGAGAAAAATGATGAAACAATTTTTTGTATTTATATCTCTTCTAATATTGTTCGGCTGTAAAGAAGAAAATAATATGCTCACCGCCAATGGCAAATTGGAACAACCGGATACTCTGAAAACAATTAATAGTCTCACCAGAATAGCTGACAATCTCTATGAAATGACCTTTTACGGCGACTATTCTGAAATCCTCGACCAGGTAAACAGCCGGTTTCTCGGTACTTCATACGGCGCCAATACAGAAGGAAATAATCCGGAATATCACTGCTCGCTCTTTTCGGTGTTCGGAAATCCGGATAAAAAAATATTCGGCAGAAGTTTCGACAACCCGGCCGGCTGGAAGTGCCTTACTATGCTGGTAAGGACCAATCCCACCGACGGTTTTTCTTCCATGACATTTGTAAGGATGAGAGACTTCGGTTATGAACCAGGAACAGATGTAACAGCTCTTCCATACGAGCAGAAACTGAGTCTGCTGGAAGCCCCTTTTCACTGCCCGGACGGAATAAATGAAATGGGAGTGACGGCGGGACTGGCGAATGTGCGTTCTCTTCCCCTGGAAAGTGAAGCGGGAAAAAAATCAATCTGGATAACTCTGCTTGTGAGAGAAATAATGGACCATGCCGCGAATGTTGATGAAGCGATAGAAATTGCTGAAAAGTATAATATCTGCTGCCCCGATCTAAATAACCTGGGAATTCATACTTTGGTCGCAGATCCATCAGGCAAATCGGCTGTGCTGGAACTATCGGATGGCAAAATTAAAGCGGTGATAAATAACGCTCCCTGGCAGGTGATAACAAATTCACCTGTGGTCGGAGTATCTGTCGATCAGCAGAAGTCGGCCTGCCCCCGATTTAATTATATTTACAATTCACTGGAATCGGTACAGGGAAACGCGGGAATTATCGACGCGACCGATATATTAAAAAATGTTGGATGGTCTTCTACAGAATGGTCGGCGGTTTATGATATGGATGAGAAAACAGTCACTGTTTATGTTGATTATAATTTCGATAACGAATATTTTTTCTCTTTACCTGATACTGAATGAAAATTTTTATAAATTGTGGTTAACAGCTTCTAACAAACCGGGAGAAGATAGTGGAAAAACAGTTCAAAAAAAGGGATGTTGCGCTCTTTTTATTATCCCTGGTTTTTTCAATCGCTTTGATGTTCGCGTTTACAGAACTACCCAAACTGCTTGACCCGGTTGTGGGCGAAGTAGTAGGCTCACCCGGTTTTGACCAGGGAACGGATCAATTCAGCATGTTTAAATCTGATCTTTATATATCCTCTTATAACCTTCGGGTGATTGGATATATTTGCCTTGCGTTTGTAATAATCGCGATAATAACAGGATTCGCGACAAAAAAAAGCGGCTGGGCATGGGCGGGAGCTTTTGTGCTTTTTCTTCCCGTATTCGGACAGTTCGCGCTGAGCATGTTTTTCCTGGCGGGACTGGGAATTCTGAGGGTAAGCTGGATGCCTTTTATGGATTTATCGGTTGATGTTCTATCGCTGGGTGATGTAATTTACCTTCCGCTCGACGCTGTTTTGTGGTTTTTCAGACTCTTTGACATCCGGGCCCTTCCCTGGATAAGTTATCTTCTTATTTTTTCGGGTGGATTTTTATTCGTATGGGGTGTTTTCCTCTGGTTTCAGATTCGATCGGGCGAAGGTAAGGTGGTAAAATCATTTATATATAAAATATCCCGGCATCCGCAATATCTCGGGTGGATATTATGGAGTTACGGCATGATGCTTTATTCTTCCGGAATAAATAATATGAAAAAATCATGGTCAATTCCGGCGAGCCTTCCCTGGCTGCTTGGTACGATGGTGATAATAGGGGCATGTTTGCTTGAGGAAATCAAAATGCTGGAAGTAAACGGGAAAGAGTATGAACAATACAGAAAAAAAACACCTTTTCTTTTTCCGGCGCCAAAATGGTTTTCAGGTATATTTAAAGCCCCTGTAAGAATATTTTTCAAAAAAGAAATGCCCCGGAAGAAATCGGAAGCTGTTATAGTGACTATTTTTTATACAATAATTTTTATACTCGCGTCAGCGCCTTTTGTAGATTTTACAAAAAACAACAGTGAAACCGCGGAGGACATCCGGCAGGCTCTCCCTTCCGGACCGGAATTTTCCATCGAAGAAACATTATCAATGTTAGAGCAGGCAGTTTCGAGAAGAGATATATTCCCACTTATTGATGATCTCGCGCTGCATGGAAAGGAAACAATTCCCCATCTTATAACGCTGCTATCCGACAGCAGAGCTGATGTCAGGGAATTTGCCGCTAATAAGCTTGGAAAACTTAACGCTGTATCGGCGGGGGACAGCCTTATTACCCTGCTGAATGATGAAAGTGTAAGGGTAACGCGGGCGGCGATTTCAGCTTTAAGTGATCTGAAATATGAAAAAAGCGCTCAATATCTTATCAGGCTGCTGAATTCTCCTGAAGGGGATCATTTCAGGTGGAATATATATGGAGCTTTTGAGAATATCCGAACGCCTGAAATATGGCTCCATCTTGTCAGCGGCGCGAGGGATAAGCGGTGGTATGTCGCGAGATCAGCGCTGAACGCCATGATAAATATAAACCAGGAAAAAGCGATGCCTGAGTTTTGGACGGCTCTCGATTCCGATATTCCGGAGGTGCGCCGCGCGGCGGTTATGATAATCCTGGAAAAATTACCTGAAGGAGCGGAAGAACATCTTACCAAAGTATTTGATGAAGAAGATTTCGAAACAAGGTTTTACGCGAAGGAGGCTTACAGACTATTGAAGGAGAAAAAGCAGGGGAATTAGGAATTAACAATTAGGAATTAGGAATTAAGCGACTTAACAATAATATTCCTGCTTTTTATGGCAGAATATTGAATTGAGTAAATTGATTTAAATAGTCGTACTCGTACTCATGGTACAGGTACTCGTTATCGTACTCGAAAAAAGGATTATGATTACTCGGTAAGCTGCTACTACGCAAAAAGGCAAAAATTCAATTAACAATGAACAATTGAAAAACAAAGAACCTTATTCTTTAATCTTTTAACCTTAGTAGCAAAGGAGAACCATCAAAAATTTGAACCTTATTGCCTTTTTAACCGGGACATTATTTCCCTCTGATTCCGCTTTAGAACCAAGAAAAAACCGGGCTGCCAAGATAAGAATGCTGGTCAGGATGTGTTAATAAAATAGAAAACTGGGTCATCCTTTAATTATCAATTAACTGACCTTTCACTTCTGCCTTCGCCAGTTTCTGATTACGATTATTTCTTTGTGATTCCTTTTGGTTCTGGCTCTGCCAGCTTGGGAATTAACAATTAAGAGGCTTAATAATAATATTCCTGCTTTTTATGGCAGAATATTGAATTGTCCGGGGTAATAGGAGGAGTCGCAATCGGGACAGGAAAAATTCGACAGAGAAACATAAAACCGAGGACGAGCACGATTACTCCGTAAGGAGTTAAATTCTACTAAAAATGGCAAGGTTTTTCTAACAAGTATAAAGTTTTGTGGTTACTCGAGGTGAGTCCTCCTCCGACCTCCGGCAAAAGACGACCGGAGGCCACCCCCTCCGGCGGGGGACATTTTGAATGCTCTGATTTGTCGATAAATATCCCCCTTCGCCCCATTGGGATGCCAGTGGCAGAGGGAGTGGATCCAAAGTGCTGCGCCTGCCTTTGGCATGGTTTTTCTTTGGAGACGGGGGAGGACTTACTTCGAGTAACTCAGTAACTTGGCTTTTTGTGGCTCTGCCAGTCTATGATTACGATTATGACGATTTTTACAATTCTTTTGGTTCCGGCTTTGCCTGTTTATGAATTTCGAATGATGAATTGGATTTCCGGGAATATTTTTGAATCGAATCTGCTTTGTAGAAAAAGCGTTATAGAGGAATGTCCTTCCGGGGTAGTAAAGAACAGAATCATTCAGAAAGATACCAACAGGGTGTCAACAGAGCTCATCTAAGAAAAAACTACAATTCGAATTGCTACAAAAAATCTTATCATTTTGCGTAGAATTTTACTCCTTACGGAGTAAACGACTCCGAATGGAGTCGAATATCAATAGCCCCGGATGTTATCCGGTGGTCTGATATAGCATTGATCTTTCACGACGCGGAAGGCCTCGAATATAAACACACCAGGGGAAGTTGTAGTTGCGGGAAAAAATCTAATATGAAATGGATTTCTATATTCGACCCCCTTGGGGTCGTGGCATCGTAGTTTTCTTTTAATCCCGGGCTGCTCTCTTCTTTCGCCGCCCGGGGCTATTGATATTGAATCCCATTCGGGATTCTTTTTCGAAAGAACTCAGAATTCACTTCATCAGGTGTTTCCCGGTTTATTCCATTCCCCAACAGGGCTTTTTCCTAAGCTTTGACCGGGAGAAATTTAATCAGAAACGAATATAAACCCTTAAAAGGCTTAATAAAAACAAAATCAATCAAAACCTGCTGTTTTTCCTTATATACCTCAGCCAGTAATTTTTACCTCTTTCTTCCGCCATCTTTTTTACTTTTCTGAAACCATCCCCGTATATTTTGTCGGGATTCTCCATCATCAGGTATTTTACATGTTCGGTTTCAGGCTCTGAAAAATATTGAAGGACCAGCCACGCGGCGTAATTGCAGCTTCCTTCAACCAGGGCTCCTTTGGAATCCTCCGGACCATTTTTATAAAGCCATACATGCATAAGTTCATGAGCGGCGGTCGCGATAAAATGATTCTTCTCCATTCCGTAGAGCAGGTAAATATCATAATCCTCACTTATTATTCTGCCATCAAGTGTTGTTGACTGGTAATTTGTAAATCCCCTCGGTTTGTTTAATGTATAATGATCGGAGGAAATTTTATCCAGTTCTTCCTGCCCGGCGAGGTTAAAATCCACTTCATCAATATTTACTTCAATCCCTTCCAGCTTTAAAAGATCGGATATCTTCTTCAGCAGAGGCCGCGCTTTTTTCATGTCATCCACAGCGCTCTTAAAGCATAAAGCACAAATTTTTGTGGCGTCGCTGTATTTATACCCGCCCCCTGTAAGATCGCGGGAAATATAACGCCCGCAAAAATCACATTTATCGGCGTCATGCTGATGCCTGAGGCAATAATTATTACCCCAGTAGTCGGAAGCGTATTTCCCCTCGATAACTTTTCCGCATAGATCACACCTTAAGGCCACTTCATTATGATAACAATGTTTATGATATTTTTTCCCCTCAAAAATGATGTACTCCCCTTTTAACGGCTTTCCGCATAAAGCGCATTTTTCCCTGACCTGTTCATCAAAACATGCTGAATGGTAAAATTTTCCATCCTTAGTGTAATAACGGCTTTCCTTTATCGGCTTCCCGCAGGCGGCGCAAAGAAAATGTTCCGGATGATAATATTTCCCCTCAACCTCAATATATTCCGAGGTTATCTCCTTTTTGCAGTAAGCGCATTTTTTTGTCTGTGAAAAAATGGCTCCCATGGCAATCATCAGGATAACGATTATATATAATGTTCTCATTTCTGTCTCAGGCTCCTTTATTTAAAATTATGGAAATCAGGGAATGAATGCAAGATTAACAAAAATGAAAATTACCCCTGATTATTTTTAACGCCTGATTCCGATTGCGCTAATAATTCCATTCCCCTCCAAGTACAAACCACGCTCAAATTCTTGACAATGATATTATAATTCCCCTATTTTATCGGGAAAAAACAGACTTTTATGCGGGATAATATATATATACGAATCATCGGCATTATACTGCTCCTGACCGGGATGATAATCTTTTTCCTCGGGCAGCAGTTTTTTTATAATTTTTATCTTGAGAAACCTTTCGAGTTTTATAAGGAATTGATCTACCTGGCGTGTTACTTTTATACCTGGGGACTATTTTTCCTTGTCATTATCAAACTGGCCGCGAAATGCAGACTCGAAAAAAACAAATGGCTGAGGAACGGTTCCATTCATTTTGCCGCCTCAATAATAATCGCTGTGCTACATAAGGCAATTTCCACTGTTTCTTTTTTATACTTTGTATATCCTGAAAAACTTGCCGAAGTAAGCATTTACGGACTTTCGGGAAAAATTATCGGGGGCAGCTTTGATAATGTGATTATTTACTGGCTTATTCTCGGCGCCTGGTACTCTCTTATTTATTACAGGGAATACCGTGAAACCGAGGTAAAATCGGCTCAGCTTCAGGCTCAGCTTGCCACAGCCCAGCTTCAGGCTTTAAGAATGCAGCTACAGCCCCATTTTCTTTTTAACACCCTTCACGCCATTTCCACCCTGATGGAGGAAAATATAGGCGCGGCCAGAAATATGCTCGCCCGGCTGAGTGAACTTCTGCGCCAGACACTTGATAACATCGGGGTTCAAAAAGTAAAGCTGAGCAGGGAAATTGAATTCCTGAAGAGTTACCTCGAAATTGAACAAATCCGGTTCGGCAGCCGTCTTAAAATTATACTTGAGATTGATGATGATACACTCGATGCAATGGTTCCAAACCTCCTGCTTCAGCCGGTTGTTGAAAACTCAATCAGGCATGGAATCGCGAAACTGGCAAAAGGAGGAGAGATTATAATTTCATCAAAGGTAGAAAACAATCTCCTGAGTATAAAAATAACTAATGAAATTAAACCTCCTTCTGATTTCACCATCAGTGAGGGAGTGGGTATTTCAAACACCCGGTTACGCCTTCAGCAGCTTTATGGATCCGGCTTCCGTTACGAAAGCGATTATTCAGGCGAAAACAAGTTTGTTTCCGCCATAATTATTCCGTATCACATAGCAGGAGAGGAACAGGATGACAGAACAGATAAGAGTACTGATAGTTGATGATGAAGAACTTGCCAGAATCCGTATCAGAAGACTGCTCGAAAAATTTGATGATGTAACCATTGCGGGTGAAGCCGCGGATGGTGGCGAAGCGATAGAAAAAATTGAAGAACTGAATCCCGACCTGGTTTTCCTTGATATTCAAATGCCTGAAACCGACGGCTTCGCTGTGCTCTCCTCACTCGATCCTGAAAAAATGCCTGTTATTATTTTTGTCACCGCTTATGATAAGTATGCCCTCAAAGCATTTGAAGTTCACGCGGTCGATTACCTGCTGAAACCATTTGATGATCTCCGTTTTTTCGACGCTTTGTCGCATGCCCGTGAGTTACTGGCCGGGCATTCGGAACATGAATTTAAAATGAGAAATCTTAATGAGGCTGTGCGGAGTGAAAAATGGGAAAACTACCAGCTAAGGGACAAAATTGTTGTAAGGACCGGGGGTAAAATTTGTTTCCTGAAAACAGCGGATATTGTGAGTATCAAAGCGGCCGGAAAATATATTGAGATTATGGCAAACAGGCAGAAATATCTTGTCAGGCAGGCAATCGGCGAAATTGAAAGAATGCTCAACCCGGAACAGTTTCTCCGAATTCACCGCTCGGTCATAATTAATCTCGACTATGTTTCCGATATGCAGCACTGGTCGAAGGGTGATTATCTCTTTCAATTGAATAATGGCGATAAGTATATTTCAAGCGCGGGATACCGTGAGGCTATCGAACAGATACTTCAAATCGCGGTCTGACCGGTACGTTTCATTCCTTAATTAATCCCCCCCGTTCCAATTCATTTTTACTCACGGAGTATTCTGAATAATTTCAGTTCAGAATTATTCATTAAAATAAACCGGAGGATACATGAAGAAGCTTTTAATAGCCGCAATAATATTTTTATCAGGCGCGGTATTCGCTGAAAAGGTGAATTTTGATAAAACCGACCGGCAGGTAATGCATTTAATTTTTAACGGACAGATCGACGAAGCGGACTCCCTGATTTCCGATCTGATCGCGAATAATCCCTCAAATCCCAAATATATGTTTTACAGGGCTCCTTATAATTTTTATGGCAGATATTTCAGCGGCAGGCAGGTGGACAGGGATTCAATAATGCAGGTGATAATAAAAGTATGTAACAAAACAATAGAAATGGCTGAGCTGAAAGAAGAAACAACCGAAAACAAATTTATCCTGGGCAATGCATATAACTTTATGACAAGAGCCCATGTGCTGAGAGGTGAATTCTGGAATGGTTACTGGGCGGCCCGCAACAGCCGTTATTACCTTAGGGAGGCTCTTGAGGATGATCCCTCGCTTCATGACGCTAAAATGGGTCTGGCCGTAATTGATTATTATCCCGCGGCGAGAATAACCGGCTTCTACAGCGCTCTGCTTTGGCTCGGCGGAATGTCGGGCGACCGTGAACTGGCCCTCGGATATTTCAGGGATGTGTTCGAAAAAGGGGACCTGTTCAAAGCTGAAGGAGGATTCGCTCTCGGCATGATCGAAAACTTCTTTGAGAGAGATATTCCGGCCGCGAAGATCACTCTTTCGAAACTGCACAGAATGCTGCCCGATAATAACTTCGTAATGAACCAGCTAAGAAGAACAGGTTTGGTTTCTTCCATTGAAGAGAACGGAATAGCTTTTCTTAAACAGGACTTCGATAAATTAGCCGAAGAATATAACATCACAAATTCCGGTGTGCTAAATGGAATAGGTTATTATTTCATGAACAACCAGAAGTATGAACAGGCGCTTGAAGTATTTAAGTATAATATCGAACTCTATCCTGAACAGGCAAACCCGTACGATTCCTGCGGCGAATGTTACCGCAATATGGGTGACAATGCCAACTCAATTAAATATTACAGAATGGCTTTCGACCGGCTCGATACCGACCCGACAATCAATGAAACATTCCGTGAAAGGCTCAGAGAAGGAATAACCAACACCCTTTCCGAACTCGGCGCGGATGTGAATTCATAAATTTTTAACTAAATTTTATCGGCTTCAGGGGACAAAATTTGCCTGAATATTTTGTCCCCCTGGAGGTATAGTAACAGGGAAAAGTTAAGTGTTTGTAATACAATATCTTAGTAGATATCTTGTAACAAAGTCAGGGTAAATATTATGATAATTTGTAACAAAGTCAAGGTAATTTCAGCTAATTTTTGTAACATAGTCAGGGTAATTGTGCTTTAAGTGTTAATAAGATTTTGTGTTGATCTGTTGTCACTGCTACTACTAAGGTTAAAAAATCAAGAATAAGGTTTTATTAAACCTTTCATGGAGATTTAGTTGATTATTGATTTGATGGGGATTCTTCCACCTCAATCAGCGAAATCTGTGTGATCAGAATAATCCGCTATAGTCTGTCCCTCTTCAATTGTTCATTTTACATTATTAATTGTTAATTTCATTATTTCCATTTTGCGTAGAATTTGACTCCTTACGGAGTAATCCCACCCAGCAAGAAAAATGAGCGCCGCAACCGTCGTCACCTCTTCGCTCATCATACTCTTACTTTGATTTTTTGATACCGAGATCGATACCGAAAAATAATCATGTTATAATTAAATCTTTTAATCACTGTACAGACTAAGCGCATATGAAAATGGTCACAAACCCATTTTAGCTTGTTTTTATTAACCAATTTTATAATATTACTTACTCAAAAATGGTTCGGGAAATGATTAAAAAGATTGTAAAAAAAGGTAAAATGTCTGAGCTTGATACCAGTCAGTCAGGCGATGATTACAGATACTGGATGAGCAGACCACCCGAAGAACGAATAGAGGCCGTTGAAATATTAAAAAGGCAATTTTATGGTGATTTACCCCGATTATCAAGAACTGTTAGAATTGTTAAATTCAAGCAAAGTTGAGTACCTGATTGTTGGAGGTTACGCGCTCGCGTTTCATGGAGCTCCAAGAAACACAGGAGATATCGACATCTACATTCAGAACTCCTGATCCCGGTTATAAAAAACAATAACTTACATGGATTCATTCGCAAAATAAAACCGCGGGATAATTCGATAAGGAAACAACTTGGGCAGGTCCTTCTTTATCTTATCGAATAGTGTACTGAACCAATACATTGACATTGTATTATTTTTAAAAATGATTGAATTTGAACGCCATTTTATGCATCTCCAACAGAGATGTTTTTCAGGGGGTCTATTCTATTCTACCCCAGAGGGACTTACGCATTACTGGAACCTCTACAAGGTTCTTTTTATCTCATTTGCCTTGTATAGGCAACATTAGTGCGGAACGTCCCAATGGGGTAGAAAATTGTAATAACCAGGAGACAAAATCCTTGTAGAGGATTCACAAACCACCCCGGATAATCAAACACCTTAAAACATCCTCGATAAACCCAGATCTATTGAATTTCAATTTTCTAATACATCATGTATGGCTAAGAAAAGACTTTGTCAAGTAATAAATGGATAACAATTTCATATGATATTTTTCAAAAATTACCGCGATTTCATTTTGCGAGGAGTAAGGAGTTCTGACATTAAGCCGACAAAATTTAATGCTGACAGGATTGTTAATGTTCTTAAAGAATTTGGGTTTGGCTCTCTTGGTTTAACGGCTGAAGATTTTCAATCGGCAGATCAAATTGTGCAATTAGGAGTTCCCCCGGTAAGAATTGATCTGATAACTTCAATTACAGGAGTAACCTGGGATGAAGCGAATGACGGCGCGATGTTTGTCAAATATGGCAATATACCTGTAAAAATCATTGGCAAAGAGGCTCTTATTAAAAACAAACTTGCAACCGGCAGAAAAAAAGATCTTGCTGATGCTGAGGCATTAAATCATTAGTTATTTCTATTGTTTTGCCAGCTCAAATATTTTTCATACTTCTTTTTGAGCTAAAGCCCTTTCAGGTTAACAGTTTTTCCCTCAATCACCAGACTGAAAGCGCGGTGTTATTCCTTCCTCGCGCCCTTTGTGCCTTCCCGGCGCTCCTTGTGGTTATGTTTTAATTTCGATCGGGCCGGTAAGGGTTATCTCTGAATCGCCTAAACAGATACAACATCCCATTATTTTTAATTTAAAATTTTTCCCTGAATTAAATTATTACAGGCGGATAATTGTTACAGAAGGAAAAACGGGAGAGTATCTCATTTTTTTTGGTTAAATTTAAGATTCGGATAAATGAACCTGATGTCTTTGATAATAAAGTTTGAATATAAAAGTAAAAGAAAAAATAACAGGAACACAATATGGATGACATAAGAAAAAATGATCAGTTGAGTGTTGAAGAGATTGAAACCAGGGAATGGCTTGAGTCGCTTGAATATGTGCTCGAAGAAGGAGGCCCTGAAAGGGTAAAACAATTGCTGAGCGACCTCAGCACATACGCGCATCAGGCGGGAGTTGAATTGCCTTTTACCGCGAATACGCCATATATCAATACTATTCCCCGCGATAAGCAGCCCGCTTTTCCGGGTGGCAGGGAAATTGAAAGAAGGATAAAGAGTCTTATTCGCTGGAACGCCATGGCAATGGTTGTAAGAGCCAACCGTGAATCGGCAGGAATAGGTGGACATATTTCCACTTACGCTTCGGCGGCCACACTTTATGAAATAGGCTTCAACCATTTTTTCAAAGGAAAAGATGATAATAAACCGGGTGATATAATATATTTCCAGGGACATGCCGCTCCCGGAATTTACGCGCGCGCGTTTTTGGAAGGAAGAATCACCAAAGAGCAGCTCGAAAACTTCCGACGCGACCTGACCAAAAAAGGCAAAGGACTGACATCATATCCTCATCCCTGGATTATGCCCGATTTCTGGGAATTCCCGACTGTATCCATGGGACTTGGCCCGATCATGGCAATTTACCAGGCGCGATTTAACCGCTACCTGGAAGACAGGGGATTGCTTGATACCAGCAGCTCGAATGTATGGGCTTTCCTCGGGGATGGTGAAACAGATGAACCTGAAGCCCTCGGAGCGATATCTCTCGCCGCCCGTGAAAAGCTCGACAATCTCAATTTTGTGATCAACTGCAACCTCCAGCGTCTCGATGGGCCTGTGCGCGGAAACGGCAACATTGTGCAGGAGCTTGAGGCTGTCTTCAGAGGAGCGGGCTGGAATGTTATTAAAGTTATCTGGGGCAGTGAATGGGATCCGCTGCTCGAAGAAGATAAAACCGGACTTCTGATCAAAAGAATGAATGAAAGCATTGATGGCGAGTCGCAAAAATATGTTGTTGAAGGGGGCGGTTACAGCCGTGAACATTTCTTCGGAAAATATCCCGAACTGCTTAAAATGGTTGAAAAATTCACAGATGAGCAGATTGATAAAATGAAACGGGGCGGACACGATCCCGAAAAGGTTTACGCCGCATTCAAAGCCGCTGTTGAACATAAAGGAGCCCCGACCGTAATTCTTGCCAGAACAGTAAAAGGATACGGACTCGGTGAAGCAGGTGAAGGTAAAAATATAACACATTCACAGAAAAAACTGAATGAAGAGGAACTTCGCCATTTCCGCACACGATTCGGCATACCGATCTCAGATGAAGATATCGCGAGCGCCCCATTTTATAAACCTGCCGAAGGAAGTCCCGAAATCAAATACCTGAAAGAACGCCGTAAAGAACTTGGCGGCTACGTACCCAAAAGAGTTGTAAGAAATCAGCCGATTCAGACCCCTTCCGCCGAACTTTTCGAAGAGTTTCACAAAGGCACGGGTGAAAGAGAAGTTTCAACAACAATGGTGTTTGTAAGGATGCTGACCAAACTTCTGAAAGATAAGGAAGTAGGCAAACTTATTGTGCCTATCGTTCCTGATGAAGCCCGCACATTCGGTATGGAATCTCTTTTCAGGCAGGTTGGAATTTACGCCCATAGCGGTCAGCTTTATGAACCGGTGGACCGCGACAGTCTGCTTTATTATAAGGAAGCCAAAAACGGCCAGATACTTGAAGAAGGAATCACCGAAGCGGGTTCAATGTCATCATTCCTCGCTGCCGGAACCGCTTACGCGACACATGGCCTGAATACAATTCCGTTTTTTATATTCTATTCAATGTTTGGCCTGCAGAGGATTGGCGATCTGGCCTGGGCCGGCGCCGATATGAGCACGAAAGGATTCCTCATCGGGGGAACAGCGGGCCGCACCACCCTCGCGGGTGAAGGACTGCAGCACCAGGATGGCCAGAGCCACCTGCTCGCTTATCCAATACCGAACCTTTGCGCTTATGATCCCGCGTTCGCTTATGAACTCGCGGTAATTATCCGTGACGGTATATACAGGATGTATGAAAAACAGGAAAATGTATTTTATTACGTTACTGTGATGAATGAAAATTACGCGCAGCCCGAAATGCCGGAAGGAGTTGAGGAAGGCATTAAAAAAGGAATGTATCGTTTCCGCAAAACTTCCATGAAGAAAAAAGCTAATAAGGTTAATCTTCTCGGCAGCGGCACAATAATGAATGAAGTGATAAAAGCGGCTGATATTCTCGAAAAAGAATATTCTGTTCCCGCTGATATCTGGAGTGTTACAAGTTATAAAGCGCTTCATGTGGATGGAATGGAAACCGACAGGTGGAACAGAATGAATCCCGATCAGGAAAAGAAGGTTCCATATATAAGTGAAATAACAAAAGGTGAAGATGGTCTTTTCGTAGCCGCTTCCGATTATGTGCAGATTCTTAAAGACGCGATAAGCAAATGGCTGCCGGCGCCTCTCGTTTCACTCGGCACATTCGGATTCGGACGCAGCGACGGCCGCGATGAACTGCGCGATTTCTTCGAGGTTGACGCGAAACATATTGTTTACGCTACTCTTTATTCACTTAATCAGCAGGATAAATTTGATTCAAAAAAACTGAAAAAAGCTGCTGAAAACCTGGGTATTGATTTTGAAAAAGCAAACCCGGCCCGTTCATAAGAAATTGAAAAAATGGAAATAAAATCGGAAATAATATGACTATTGAAATTAAACTGCCTGAACTTGGCGAAAATATCGAATCGGCCGATGTTACGGCGGTTCTCGTTAAAGCGGGTGATAAAATAAAAAATGAACAGCCCCTGCTTGAAATCGAGACCGACAAAGCGTCAGTTGAAGTGCCCTCTGATACAGCAGGGACAGTTCAGAAAGTCCTGGTGAAAGAGGGGGATAAAGTTAAGACCGGCGAAGTTATCCTTATCGTGGAATCCGCGGCAGGAGAAGAAGAGGATTCATCGGTAGTAAGATGGGAGGATCCTGTTGAATATAACGCCTCCCCTGAAAAAGAAAAAAGCGCCGCTGATGAAACCGAGGCAGAAAAGCCCGCCGAAGTCAGATCAGGCAAAGTGGAAGTTCTTGTTCCGGAACTTGGTGAGAATATTGAATCGGCAGATATAACAAATGTGCTGGTTTCTATCGGCGACACACTGGAAAAAGAGCAGGCTGTCATTGAAATTGAAACTGATAAAGCTTCGGTCGAAGTGCCCTCCGATTATTCCGGTAAAATTATCGAAATAAAAGTTAAAACCGGCGACAAGGTAAAAACCGGCGATGTTATTTTGATTGTTGAATCTTCCGGAGCGGCTGAAAAAGTCGCGGAATCACCAAAAACAAAACCGGAGCCGGCGAATCTGGAACCAACCAAATCGGCGCCTGAAAAACCAGCCGGGCCGGCTGAGGTTAAAAAAGATACTATCGGAGCTTCCGTCCCGAAACATCGCACAGAATCGAAGACTCTGCCTTCGAGAGAACAAATAAAGAAAAAACTTGCCCCGGCATCTCCATCGGTGAGAAGATTTGCCCGTGAGATCGGGATTGACATTCACGAAGTAGCCGGCGCGGGACCGGGAGGAAGAATATCGGTTGAAGATGTTAAAGCATACGCGAAGAAAATAAATGAAGCAATTTCATCGGGAAGCGCCCCGGCCGGAATGTCCCTGGGAATCAAAAAAGAGAGTCTCCCCGATTTCAGTAAGTGGGGTGATATCCGTAAAGAGCCGATGAGCAACGTAAGGAAAAAAACCGCCGGGCATCTTTCTTATGCCTGGAGCGCCATCCCTCATGTAACCCAGTTTGATAAAGCCGATATAACCGAACTTGAGGCCTTCCGCAAAAAATTCGGTAAAAAAGCGGAGGCTTATGGGGGCAAACTTACCGTCACAGCAATTTTGCTTAAGATTATCGCCGCCGCGCTGAAAAAATTCCCGCAGTTTAATTCCAGCATCGATATGGATAAGAAGGAAGTTATCTTCAAGGATTATATCAATATCGGGATCGCTGTGGATACAGACCGCGGTCTTCTCGTTCCGGTTGTCAGGGATGTCGATAAGAAAAACATCTTCGAACTGGCTCGTGAGCTTGCGGAAATATCTGTAAAAGCGCGCGATAAAAAACTTTCCCTCGATGATATGCAGGGAGGGAATTTCTCCATCAGCAATCTCGGGGGAATCGGGGGAACTCATTTTACTCCGATTGTGAATTCACCCGAAGTGGCGATACTCGGCGTATCCCGCTCAAACTTTGAACCAAAATTTGTGGATGGTGAATTTGTACCGCGGCTTATGCTGCCCCTTTCTTTATCCTATGATCACAGGATAATTGATGGAGCCGATGGCGCCCGTTTTATTAAATGGGTGTCGGAAACACTGGAAAATCCGTTCCTGCTTAGTCTGGAAGGATAAGAATTTCAACCTTCTTCCGGAGATTTGCAATTATCTGTATTTCTTACCGGGAGGAGCAGTTTTAACCTGATTGTCCTCCCCCGTCTCACAGCAAAAAACGCTGTGATCCACCCCCTCCAGCGGGGGACAAATTTTTTTTATCCCCCTTTGGAGGGGGTGGTTGAGAGTGTTTTTCTCGAAACCGGGGGAGGACATCTGCTAAGTATTGTTCGAAAATATTTAACAATTTGTTGCAATTCAGGAGAAATTAAATTGGATATTAAAGAATTAGTTGTAATTGGCGGGGGGCCGGGCGGATATGCCGCGGCATTTTATGCCGCCGATAAAGGACTTGATGTTACCCTGATAGAAAAAGAGGAAAACCCCGGCGGTGTATGTCTTTACAGGGGATGTATACCCTCGAAAGCCCTTCTTCATATAGCCAAACTTATCAATGAAGTAAAAGAAGCCGAACACTGGGGTGTTAAATTTTCCGAACCGGAGATCGATCTGGATAAACTTCGGGAATTCAAAAACAGTGTTGTTCAGAAACTTACCGGTGGAACCGGTCAGCTCGCTAAACAGAGAAAGATAACCTACATAAGAGGAACAGCGTCATTTGTTAATTCAAATACTGTAATAGTTAAAAAACATGACGGCTCAACCGAAGAGATACAATATAAAAAAGCGATTCTCGCTACAGGATCGGTGCCGGTAAAAATACCAGCGTTTGATATCTCTGATAAAGTTATGGATTCCACCGGCGCTCTGGAATTGAATGACATTCCGGAAAAATTCCTCGTTGTCGGAGGGGGATATATCGGGCTGGAACTTGGTTCGGTTTATGCCGCTATCGGAAGTAAAGTGACCGTTGTAGAAATGATGGATGGTCTTCTTCCGGGCGCTGACAGAGACCTAGTCCGGGTGCTCGAAAGAACTCTCAAACCCCGTTTCGAGGAAGTATTGCTCAGCACCAAGGTTGTTGAAATGTCTGAAGAAAATGGAAAGATCAGGGTACGCTTTGAAGGTAAAAAAGTAAAAGAACCTGTACAGTATTTTGACCGTGTACTCGTATCTGTTGGAAGAAAACCTGTTACAACGGGATTCGGAATTGAGAATACAAATATCAGGGTTGATGATAAAGGATTTGTTATAACCGATGAAAAAATGCAGACAGATGATCCCTCCATCTTTGCTATCGGCGATCTGGTAGGAAACCCGATGCTGGCTCATAAGGCTTCCGCTGAAGGAAAGGTAGCGGTTGAAGCTGTTATGGGTGAAAAAACAGCCTTTGAACCGAACGCGATTCCCGCGGTGGTTTTTACCGATCCCGAGCTTGCCTGGGCAGGTATCACAGAAAATGAAGCCAAAGAGCAGGGACTCAATGTTGAAATTGCCAAGTTTCCCTGGGGAGCCAGCGGACGCGCCACAACAATCGGCAGGAATGACGGGCTGACCAAACTAATAATTGAACCTGAAACGGGAAGAATACTCGGTATGGGTATGGTCGGAGTAGGAGCAGGAGATATGATCGCCGAAGGAGCTCTCGCGGTTGAAATGGCCGCCCTCGCCAAAGATGTCGCCATGACAATACATCCCCACCCAACACTTTCCGAAACCATCATGGAGTCTGCCGAAGCCTTCTACGGCCACAGCACCCATGTTTATAAACCCAAAAGAAAATAGATTAATTTATTTTATTCGACATTGTAGAGACAAGGCATGCCTTGTCTCTACAGTATTTTTTCTCCCGAAAAATCGTAATCTTAATCGTAAACTGGCTGAGCCAGAAAAAAATGAATCAAAAAAAAATCGTACTCGTTCTCGTAATCGTACTTCGTACTCGTCTTTACCAAAACGCTCAGGTTATTCGAGAACGAGGACGATTACGAGTACCTGTTCCATGAGTACGATAAAATTTTGCCATTTTGCGTAGAGTTTGACTCCTTACTGAATACTCATACTCTCATTTTTTAATTCATCATTCATAATTCACCATTCACAATTCAAAATCGCCATTCACAATTAATTCCCTCTTGTTAATTATTATTTAATTTACTATTTTGCGTGTAACTGATAGCATTTGGGGCATTAAGCGCTCGTATTAGCGGAAATTTGCTTTTTGCGATATAGATTAAATATGATTTTACATGGCCGAAATACAAGTAATGTGAGTTACGTGGCGGAGCTGTGGACAGAGAATTAAAGCTGATCTGCAATTTGTTTTGAATGCTTGCTTTTTGACATTTTGTTATATGCATATTGAGATAAAAATGCTGTATATTCATTCAACGTTCTGTGAATTATGGAACTAACTCATTGTTTACAAAAGGATTAAATATTAATAAACAGATTTTTAAAACAATATGCAGTATTATTTGCTGTATATCAAGATATTGCCTAAAGTGCTATGCAGTATTAATGCTGTATAATTAATGTTAGGCTATTTATAAATCATAATAGAGAGGTTTTCAATGAAACAAATATTGATTGTAGATTCAGTTGAGGATGACATTACTCGAAGAAGACATTCAATCTTGGAAAATAGCCCTCGCATAAAAGGATATACTATAAACTATGTTTATGCAATTGAACTCGAAGAGAAAGATCAATTTCTGGGTCCTATTGAAATATTAGATAATATAGAATTTAAAGAAGAATCTCTTTATAATAGTCTTAAAAAGAGGATCGAATTATTGGTTCCTGATTATGTTTTACTGCATACTGGTTTTATATTTAGAGCTTATCCAAACATATTCTATAGCGTATTTAAAAAACTAAAATTGGATTTTCCAAATACAGGATTCGGATTCCAAGAAAGATGGGAAATGGTAGTTGACAAATCAGCTTTTTCAGATACTGCTGATGTTCGTTCTTTGCAAAATCTTTTTTTTAAACAAATTCTTGGTATTTGAGGTGAAATTATGGATTTAACAATACTATTATCATCAATAGGTGTTTCAACCATTGTTTCAGGTTTGGTAACATTTACATTAAAATCATTTATCAAAACTTCCATACAAAATCGTTATAATCAGGAGATTGAAAACCTAAAGCATAAACACTCAATTGAAATAGAAAATCTAAAAGCACAACTTGCTGTAAAAACTAATTCAGCAGCAGAAATTACAGAAAGAAGAATGACTGCTTATCCAATGATTGTTTCACTTGTATATCGTATAAGAAATATGTGTAGAGATATTTCCGGACATCTATTTCACGGTAATTTATCACTCGTGGATGAGCTTTTATCAAGAACCAAAGATATTGAGGAATCATTATACATGTACAGGATCGACCTACAAAGAGACAAACAATTCGACAATGTGCATAAATATAAAAACCTAGTAATTAATTTTGGCATTCGTGCATCTGATGCAAAATATTTTATTGAAAAAAAGGAAGTTCAACGAGCAGATAATGCAATAAAGGAATTAGAAACAATGTACAATGAAATTGATAATTTACATTCACCAATTATTGATTCTTTCTCTTCATTTACTAATGGTAAAGAATAGTAAGTTTAAGAAATTATTCAAGTTCCAATGGAGAGTAGCCTAACAAGGCAATGCAGCAGATTGCAAAAAGTGCGGTGAATTTTTCGAGTTTTGTGGTTTATGAAAATAATTTGTATAATTCTATAGCTGGCGGGACTAATTTTTTGCAACTGCTGATCGCTGGTCGTTATACACATAGGAATTAATGAAATTAACAAAAGAAAATATTAGTCAAGTATTTAAGCCAGCCGTTCCAATTAGAGAAAGAAATAATTTTATTGGACGTACAGAATTATTAAAAATTCTTGATCGTTCACTATATACTCCCGGCAGACAGAGTATCGTATTTGGCGAAAGAGGTGTTGGCAAAACTTCTTTCGTCAATATTGGTATAGAACTTTGCGATTCCTTACATGATTATTTATTATTTGAGTATAATTGTAGTCAAGAAGATACTTATCATGATATTATTGGTTCTATTCTAAGAAGCACTGACCAACTATTAACAACTGATGAATACAAGTATACAGAGGATCATAAATTTGACGGCAGGCTTAAAATTGGCATTGCCGAAGGCGGTGGAGAAAGAACAGAAAGCAAAGAGGAAACGAAAAAAAGTTTGATTCCAGCCTCATTTACTCCTAATGAAATTGTGAAGCATTATTTGATGGGCAAGTATATTCTTTTAATAGATGAATACGATAGAATCGAAAGTTCAAAAACAAAAAGACTTCTTGCGGAAACTCTAAAAATTTTATCAAATTACCATTCCGATACAAAGTTAATCATCTGTGGTGTTTCAAATTCAGCAAAGTCATTAATTGGAGATCATTTATCAAATCTTCGAAATATATGCGTTATACCTATCCCCAAGATGACTGATGATGAAATATTAGAGATAATTAATACTGGTAAAAGAAAACTCGGATTAGAATTTTCAGAAAGTTTAATCAAACTCATTCTTCTCGTTTCTAATGGGTTACCATTTTTTACCCATTTAATTTGTGAACAGTTAAGCTACCTTGCTCTTGATAATGTAAAAAATAAATTAGATGATAATGATTTCTTTATTGTTTTAGAAAACATCTTACAATATCTCCCTGAACATATAAAGGTATCATATGAATTAGCTTGTTCCAAGAAACCAACTGTATTTCAAATTGAACAAGATGTTAACACACCGTTTTTTAGTGTTCTTGAACACTCCTCCACAGTTAGAAAAGAATCGTTATGTATTTTTTCATTAGTAGATGATTGTGACTTAGATAGGGCAAAAAAAATATTTGGTTATTATATCGAATTAGGAAGAGTTTTCGAACCTGATAAATATAAATCAATGGACGAAATCCTATTTCACAATATTTTGCTTGAGATAACCAAAATTAGCGACATACTAAAAGATTATGAGTCATATATATTATTTAAAGATTCCTATCACCGTGGTTACACGTTACTGGAAGCTGCTAGATATTTTGGTAAAGATATGTTCATGAAATTAATAGAACACTCGTAAATTGTGTATAACAAGTGCCTCAAGCCGAAAGCTTTTTTTTACATTTAACATTAGTGCAATATATAATTTTGTAGTTTCGTGTTGATTTTGCCGTTTAATGTAGCTTGATAATGAAAGTTTTTCTTAATAAAAAGTTATTTAATAAATGTTGCATTTTTGCGCTGGGCTTCTGCTTAGGCACAACTCCGTTATACGTACTCAGTCGTCAATACATTTTCATATTTTAACTGAATTCTTCACTCAAGATTGTTATTATTGTAATCGACTATTTACACTTTTGTTCATTTTTCTAAATAAGGAATTATATGGCTAACATTATTTCCGCTGATGCTATTTCCCGAAGAAATTATTGGATTTCAGAGATCAAAAATTTAAGTGGCAATTTTGGCGATGACACTGCAAAGTTAGAAGCAGAGTTGAGTGAAGAATTAAAAACAAATGGTACAAATACCTTAATTTCACATTTAAGACTCTGTGGTTGCATTCCTGAGGAATATGACCACGATTCTAGTGAGGAAAAACTTTATAGTAAGTACACTGATAATTTGTTGTCTTTTGCATACCAAAAAATTGGGTTGCGATCAATTGTTTTAACAGAGAGGGCTGATGCCGCTGATGTTGAAGCCGTCGCATCAAATTATAGTTTTGTTGCTGATGCAAAAGCATTTAGACTTAGCAGAACTGCAAAAAATCAGAAAGATTTTAAAGTTCAAGCTATGGACGGTTGGAAAAAAGGGAAACCATTTGCAATGGTTGTTTGTCCAATCTACCAATTACCCAGCAGATCAAGTCAAATTTATCAACAAGCAACCACTAGGAATGTTTGTATTTTTACTTACTCGCATCTTTCCCTTCTGGTTTCATATTCCCAGTCCGTTGGGACAAAAAAGACAATAGACTTACTTCACGATATTTTTAAAGTTATTCCTTTACTAAATCCATCAAAAAATGCTTTAGATTATTGGCTAGCAATAAATAAAACTATATTGAGCAAGAATACGGTTATACAAGAACTCTGGGAAAATGAAAAGAAAGCATCGTTAGAATCTATTGCTATTGCCAAAGAGGAAGGTCTAAGATATTTAGCTTCAGAAAGAGAAAGAATAATGAGAATGGATCATAACGAAGCTATTGCAGAATTAATAAAGATTAATAAATTGGAAAGTAAAATAAAAGTAATAGAATCTATTGCTGACAATGGAATTTTCGAGATAAAATAAAAATAATTATGACTTCTGAATATATAAATCAAATTATTGAGGGGAATTGCGTCGAAGTTATGAAAAACTTTGACGACAACTCAATCGACCTTACTATTACATCCCCACCCTATGACAATTTACGCAACTATAATGGCTATACATTCCCTTTTTTAGATATTGCTAAAGAACTATACAGAATTACCAAAGAAGGTGGTATTGTTGTATGGGTTATTGGTGATGCAACAATTAATGGGAGTGAAACTGGAACAAGTTTTGAACAAGCATTAGAATTCAAAAATATTGGTTTCAATTTACACGACACAATGATTTTCCAGAAACAAAATCCTATACCACAGATTTATAGGAAAAGATATACAAATATTTTTGAATATATGTTTGTTTTTAGCAAAGGAGTAGTTGGCAAGCATAATCCTATTAAAATAGACTGTTTACACGCTGGTTTAGAATTAAATGGTACTACTTACAAAAATTATTCTAAAAATGAACAGAAACGTGAAAAATTAGCAAAACCAGTAAAGAAGACAAAAATAAAAGGGAACATATGGGAGTATGTTGTTGGCAAAAAAGCCGAAGATCAAGAAGCAAAAGGACATCCTGCTCCATTCCCTTGTGCTTTAGCAAGAGATCATATAATTTCTTGGACTGATAAAAACGACATAGTATTAGACCCGATGTGTGGTAGCGGGACTACTTGCAGATCCGCTTCTCAATTAAGTCGTAAATATATTGGAATAGATATTAGTAAAGAATATTGTGAACTTGCTAGAGAAAGAATTAAGCAATTTGAATCCCAACCAACGCTGAATTTAGATTAACATTTTATAGAAACTAAAAAAGTACGTATAACCAGCCAATCAAGCGGACGCCGTTTTCGCATTTGGCTTTTTAGAATTTATAAAATTAATTGCACCGTTTCGGCAAACTAATTTAGGTAGTTCTAATTAAATAATATTGTTGCAAACTGCGCTTACTTTTAAAGTTAAGCACAGTTTGCTAAATCATCGGCTGTTGTTTTCAAAGTGGCATCGCTTTTCTGGGGCGCCGCTTATCGGCAACGCCGTTATGACCAGAGAAAATGAAATGGTCACACTCTCTATCCCAAACAATTTGACCGTTATTTCGCCGCTATCCCCTCAAAAATAATGAATTTTTCCATCTCCAATCTTGACAGGCAAGTTTTTATCTGCCCCAAACACCAATAAAATCCTGCAATTTTACGCATATCGAATCCCATAAATCAAAAACCAAAAATAGAACGAAGTCTATTTTCCTTTCGGCGAATAATAAGCTTTTGAAGAAGGGGAAATAATAAATAAAATTTTTTCAATAAATCAAAAGAATCATCATGCAAAAAACAGGAAGCATCAGCGGAGTTATTACAGGAGGTTCAGCGGATCCCTTTCCGGGGGTTATTGTAACAATTTTTGGCGGAGCAAGCGGCTATGAAGCACAAACTGTCACCAACGCTGCGGGAGAATACAGATTCGCGAATCTGCCCCCCGAAACCTACAATCTTACGGCGGTGATGACAGGATTTAAAACGGAAAGGATTTATAACGTGGTTGTTCAGGAAGGAAAGGATACCAAAGAGAATTTCGCATTGCAATTTGAACCGATAGATTAAAACGAATGGAAAACCTATAATTTTAAGCCGGCATAACCGGAAATAATGCGCCCTTTCCGCACTCTTTGGGCTAAAGCCCTTTGGAGTTGTCGGGTTCTAACGCATATCTCCGGCCTAAAGGCGCGGAGTTATTTTAAACTCAATTTTGAATAAAATCTCCATCCCAAAAAATCATAATCCTAATTTTAATCGTAATCTTAATCCCACACCCCCAATACAAAATGAACAACCCCGGCGGCGTCACTCAACCCGCTCATCATACTCTTACTCATAGACTGGCATAACCAGAGACAATGAACCTGTCCGGAAGCTGAGCGGAGTCGAAGCTACCGCCGCTGGTTTCGATCCGCCGCGGCGGACTTACCACCGGCTGTGTTCATAAAAAATTTTGCCATTTTGCGTAGAATTTGACTGCTAACGGATTACTCATACTCTTACTCTGATTTTTTAAGCAATACAAGGCTCCTTTGTTGCAATCAATCCGCAAAAAAATTATGTTGGCAGGTATCAATAATATAATATGAAATTGAACGGGAGGCAATATGGCAATTCAGACGATCAATCCGGCGACGGGAGAAATTGTAAAGGATTTTGAGGAAATGTCATCATCCGAAGTGAAAGAAATAATTTCAGGATGTCATGAAGAATTTATTTCCTGGAGGGAAACAGATTTTGAAGAAAGAAGCCGACTGCTGAAAAATGCCGCTGAAATTCTGCGCAAAGATGTTGGAGAATTTGCCGGAATACTCACCCTTGAAATGGGTAAGCCGATTAAACAGGCGCGGGCCGAGGTGGAAAAATGCGCCTGGGTATGTGATTTTTACGCTGAAAAAGCCGAGGAGTTTTTATCTCCCGAAATAATAAAAACAGACGCGGGTAAAAGTTACGCGCGGTTTGATCCGCTTGGTGTTGTACTCGCGGTGATGCCCTGGAATTTCCCCTTCTGGCAGGTCTTCCGTTTTGCCGCGCCGGCGCTTATGGCGGGTAATACCGGCATCTTAAAACACGCCTCCAATGTGCCAATGAGCGCGCTCGCGATAGAAGATATTTTTAGAAGAGCCGGTTACCCTGAAAACTGTTTCCGCACTTTATTGATTGGCTCAAAAGGAGTTAAAGAGGTAATCGAAAACCCATTTGTGAAAGCGGCCACTCTGACAGGCAGCGAACCGGCGGGGCAGCAGGTGGCTTCTGTCAGCGGTTATAATCTCAAAAAGACTGTTCTGGAACTCGGCGGAAGCGATCCCTTTATTGTTCTCGCCGACGCTGATATTAATGAAGCTGTTAATACAGCCGTTACAGCCCGACTCTTAAACAACGGTCAGAGCTGCATTGCCGCTAAGAGATTTATAGTTGTTGAAAAGATTTATGATCGCTTCGAAAAAATGTTTAAAGATAAAATGGAATCAGTTATCACGGGTGATCCCATGAATGAAGATACAGAACTGGGACCCATGGCGCGTGAGGATTTATTGATTGAGATTGATTTCCAGGTAAGGAAGTCGGTTGAGATGGGAGCGAAAATTATTTGCGGAGGTAAGAGGCTGCAAAGACAAGGAGCCTATTATCCCGCAACGATTATTACGAACCTCTCGAAAGGAATGCCCGCTTATGATGAAGAAATGTTCGGTCCTGTCGCTTCGCTGATCAAAGCGAAAGATGAAGAAGAGGCCATCAAAATAGCGAATGACTCACCTTTCGGCCTTGGAGCTTCATTGTGGACTTCCGATACGGATAAAGCTGAAAAACTTGCCGAAAAAATTGAAACAGGATCGGTATTCATAAACGGACTTGTAAAATCTGATCCCCGTCTTCCATTCGGCGGAATTAAACTATCGGGTTATGGTAGAGAACTATCACATTATGGCATTAAGGAATTTGTAAATATCAAAACCGTCTGGATAAAATAGAATAGATTTTTAAATAAGCCTCTGTTAATACTAACAGGGGCTTGTTATTGAATGCTAAGAATCCTGCCCCTTTTTTTAAGTAACTCCAAGTACCTGTTTTTAAGTGAATCTGATAAAAAACTGATCTCAACTGTTTTTTTCCATTTATCAAAAACGGAGGAAAAACGTTCAAGTTCCTGCATGGTAATTTTACGGTTAAGCCCCATTATCTCTCCTCCGAAATAGATAATGAGATCATTAAAATTCAGGCCGCTTTTTTTTCCCCTGAGAGGAAGGGCAGTTTCATCCACCGGTTTTCTTATAACAATGGAGGTGTTAATAAGATCATAAGCGGGGGCCAATTCAATTTTATTATCTCTTCGGATAAGTGAGTAATTTTTCAGATGCATATCTTCATTGCCGGTCAGGTAACTTAAAATTACAATGCGAAAAAGTTTGAGTTTCTCTATTGTCGGAAAAGTACAGAATCGTTCGATAATTCCTGAGAGCTTTTCGGTTGTGAAATTATATTTGGATTTGGTCGGGAGTCCGGCAAGTTGGCAAAAATCCTCAACAGCTATTCTGTTGTTTCTGCCTTTACGATCAAATCTTTTAACAAAATAGGTCATTGAATCATCAATATTCCATATCAGTCCGTGAAGCGGGACTTCAATCCCCGCCATAGAGGCCAGTCTCATTGTAAGGTCTTCATTTTCAGGGAGCTGTTGAAAATGTTCATGCTGAGGTTTTAAAATAAATTTATTTCCCTTAAGAACCGATTCGAAACAATTATCCTTTACATTAATTTTAGCCGGAATCTTTGGCTGTATTCCCTGAATTGATATCCCTGATGAATATTCTTCGGCGAGCTCAAGCTGGGTTGACAGACTATAAGGAAAAACCCTCAGGTCATCCAGTCTTCTGTCGAGAGATTTAATACCTTTTTCCGAATATCTCCCCCGGGTTATTTCTTCATACGTTATCGGACAAATTTTCATGAAATTTCCTGAACAGTTATATTACCTACAAGATCGGAACCTACAGCGAGCAATTGTGAAAACAGGTCTTTTTCTGATATTGATTCATTTTTAAGCAAAGCTTTTAGCTGGTAACCTTCCGGCAGAAGTCCCTCAAAAAATGGGGGGAATCCTTCAAATACATACTCCCTTTTTGTTGAGGGCATTGTTAAGGATATTCCATCTCCTTTATATTCATATCCATATATAAACTGATATTTTTTACCGGGTGTAATCTCTTCAAGTATTCCGGCTGGTCTGTAATCGACAAATATTCCTGCTTTCCTACCCATCTTTTTCCTCCATCAGGTGCATCAGGGGACTTTGAAAATTTACCGATATATTCAATACTTTCATTATTCTAAGAATAATTTCATATCGAACAGTGGTTTTACCATGTTCAATATCATAAATAACCGTTTTTCCGGTGCCTGCAAGATCGGCAAGTTTTTCCCGGGAAAGTCCCGCCATATCGCGATGAAATTTTATAATTTTTCCAATGTTCATTTCAACTGTATTTTACTGTTATAACGGCAAAAATAATATAATATAATTGATTTACAATTATTGTACCTTGTATCACATCAAGGAAATCAGAGGCCTGAAGGCGCGGGGTTATTTTATACTTAATTTTGTATAAGCTTGATAACTTTAAACATCATAATCGTAATCATAATCGTAATCCCCCCCTAAAGAAAAATGAACAACACAAAAACCACCTCCAAAGCCGCAGAGGTCGGCGCCGCATTTTCGTGGGACACGCGCGGGACGAATGGGGCTACTGGTTGTTTGCAGGTGTTAACCCTGTGTAATATTTTTCCGGTTTTTCTACTGCGCAAGAAATATTGTGTACCTGACGGCACACTGATTTGTTTTCTCTCTTATTTTTTTCTACCAATATTTTGCCCCTAACGGGGCAATTTAAAATTGGTACAAAATTATTTGTCCCGTTAGGGACAGCATATTGGTAAAAAGGATCAAAGAAAAAATGCGCCGTGTGCCGTCAGGTACACCATATCAGCCCCCTGGAAAAAAAATGAAAAACCCGGCAGCCGTCACCCAACCCGGCCATCATACTCATACTCTTACTCTGATTTTTCGATACCGATACCGATACCGATACCGATACCGATACCGATACCGATACCGAAAAATAATCAGGTAATCCTGAAATCCTTTAATCATGGTTCAGACAATGGCGGGATTAGATTATGCGAATACTATTATCTTAATGCCAGCCGTTCTTTGGGCTAAAGCCCCTTGAGTGTGGTCATGTTTGTCGTATGTCCCCGGCCTGAAGGCGCGGGGTTATTCCCCTTGTGCACTTCGCGCCTTCTTTGTGTTCGTTGTGGTTAAGAATTCGATTGCGATGGGTGGTTCCTTATGCTACTAAGGTTAAAAAACAAAGAATAAGGTTTCGAATATTATTAGGAGTTTGTTGTATGGTGTTTCTGACGACAAACGTGTTTTTTTCCAGGGAAAAATATTTTTTACCGTTCGTAGAGACAAGGCATGCCTTGTCTCTACAGGGTATGATAAAACTATTACGTTGAATTTTTTGAATACATTGGAATGAAAAGAGGAATTGTTTTTTATTTCAACCTAATCAAATTATATTAAAAAACAATAGCGAGACAGAACCCGATGCCCATTTTTAATCAGGTAATCCATAAATCCTTCAATCATGGTTCAGACAATGGCGGGATTAGATTATGCGAAAACTATTATCTTAATGTCAACCCCTCTTTGTGCTAAAGCCAATTGAGGTAGGTTGCTTCTCCTTGATCCCCGGCCTGAAGGCACGGGGTTATTCCCCTTGTGTCCTTTGCGCCTTCTTTGTGTTCGTTGTGGTTAATAATTCGATTGCGATGGGTGGTTCCTTATGCTACTAAGGTAAAAAACAAAGATTAAGGTTTCATCACATTCCTTTCATTCCTAATTCTTAATTCCTAATTCTTAATTCCTAATTCCTAATTCTTCTTGTGTCCCTGTGGTTATGTTTTCAGCCGCCGGTTTTCAATTAAGCGTAAACTGCTATTTTTCCCCAATACCCAAAATGAAAGGAGAAAGTTATTATTTATCGGGATTTTATTATTCAGAAAAATTCGATAATTTTGGTTACGGGATACAGGACAAGTAATCAGGAAAGGAAAGAATATTTCATGCGTTTAAAATTTTCACTGCTGATAATCGCATTATTAATGGCCGGATGTTCCCTGTTTATTAGTAAACAAACAGCCAGAATTCATATTGCCGGGTCTGATACGATGCTGATACTAACCAGAATGCTGGCAGAAAATTACATGAAGGATAATCCCGGATTATCGATATACGTTGACGGAGGAGGAACAAAGGAAGGGGTTAAAGCGCTGACTTCGGGAAATATTGATATCTGCACCGCATCAAGATTACTCCTGCCGGAAGAGATGAAAATGCTGAGCGATTATTACGGAACTGTCGGGATGTATCATTTAATAGCAAAGGACGCTCTTTCAATATATGTTCATCCCGATAATCCTGTTGACAATTTAACAACCCAAGCATTGAAGGATATATTTTTGTGTAAAACAAAAAAATGGAATGAACTCGGGGGCGATGATATCCCGATAGTTCCTGTGGTACGAAATCCAGCTTCGGGCACTTACCATTACTTTAAGGAACATATTCTTCTAAACAACGACTACTGCGCTGATCTTGTCTCTTTGCCGACCACATCTGACGTTACAGATTTTGTGAAAACAAATCCCGGCGCGATAGGATATGGGGGAATCGGCTATGGTTCAGGAGTAAAACATATCGCGGTAAATGGTGTAACACCTGATGAGGAAAATGCCCGCCGCGATATTTATCCTATTACAAGATATCTTCATTTTTTCACATCCCGCCAGCCCGACGGAAATGTGAAGAGATTTATTGACTGGGTTCTTAGTCCCTCAGGACAAAGGATAATAAGGAACGCCGGATATATTCCACTCTGGAAAATTGAGGATAAATAACATCAACAATGTAACATTTATAACAATTATTAATTCCTAATTCCTAATTCCTAATTCCTAATTCCCAACTCTCCTTATCCGCTCCCGGTTTATTCAGGCGATAACAGTTTTTTCATAAGAGCCTCATCTTTAACGACTTCCTCAAAGGGGCTGTTGATAAACTCCACATTATCAGATAATGATTTGTACCTGAAAAATAATACATCACTATTCTTATTATTTATAATATATATTTTACTGTTGTCGGGAAGATTTTTCTTAAACAGCGCCTTGATATGTATATCACTATGCGATAGAGAATATCCCACGAAAACAACTTTTTTTACTTTCCTGATTTCCCTCGAAGCCTCGTTAAAAAGCTGCATAATCACCGGATTAGTAAAACTTTTCACAGAAGAAGGGGGAAGAATAAGTGTATTAAAATCAGTTTTATCAAGAGGACAGGAATACTCATATTTTTCACGTTCGGGATAAGTATAACCAAGAAATTTTCCCCGGTTAAGATCAATCTCCCTGTCCCAGGGCGTCAGAAGCACCTGGTTGCAGCAGTTGCAGTATTTCCAGTTAAGGCTTCCATGCAGCTTAAGAATTTTTATGGGAACAGGATTAGTATTCGCCGCCACTTTCACCGGTTTTCCGGTATTCACCCAAAAGTTGTATTGCTCAAGCCCTTTAATGCTTTCATCATTCATCAGGTGGATGGCATAATCAATAAAACCTCTTTTTCTGAAATAGTCATCGAACGCCTGTTCAAGAAGTGTATCATAATTGAGTGTAATCACCGATATATTATCATTATAACCGAAGACAGAATCCCAGAAACGATGATAAACAAGACTTCTTCTGTCGGTATTCTGATCAACCACATAGTGGATAAGTTTTATCAGGTATTCCTTAATTTCATATAATATTGAAAATGTATATTCAGAACTTAAGCTTTCATTATTGGCTATAAAATAATCCAGAAATCCAAACACCGCTTCAAGGCGCGGGTAACCCTCTTCATGACTTCTTTCAATATAAAAATTATCAGTAAGAAATTTTATTACTTTGCCGCCGATAACAGAGTTTCTGATATAATCATTGTTCTCAGATAAAATGAGCGGTATCAGATGTTTTTGAAGGGGGACCCCGTCGGGATAAGAAGCGCCGGCGCCCATAACAAAAATCACATCACGGTCAGGTTTATATTTTAAGAATACTTCGCTGGTCATAATAAATTTTCCGGCCATAAAAAAAAGCGCCGCAGTACAAAATTATAACTGCGGCGCATTATAAAAAAATTAAATAAATATTAAGCAGGGACTCACAGGACCGATTTTCCTTCGATCGCTGCTCTGACAAATCCATCCGCTTTTTCCAGCCTTTCAGCGGCTTCCTCGGCGGTGACCCCGGCTCTGATCATAACAAGCGCGGTTTTTACATGTCCTCCCGCTTTCTGCAGGTAGCTTGAAGCGCTGTCATAGTCGGAACCGGTAATTGTCATAACAATACGTTTGGATCTTTCAACAAGTTTTTTATTTGTCATTTGCAGATCGATCATCATATTTTCATATACCTTGCCCATCCTGATCATAGAGGCGGTTGTAAGCATATTCAGCACAAGTTTCTGGGCGGTGCCGCTTTTCATTCTGGTGGAACCCATAATAACTTCCGGACCAACATAAGGACATATAGCGACATCAACACCTTCAATGTTGAATGTTTCGCGAGGCGTGGCCGTTACGTAAAGAGTCCTGGCTCCAAGCGATTTTGCTTTTTTAATAGCCCCGATAACGTAAGGAGTTCTGCGGCTGGCGGCAATACCGCAAACGACATCGCGTGAACCGACCTGCGCTTTGATAACATCGGCGGCTCCATTATCTTCAAAATCCTCCGCGCCTTCCTGCGCGCGGAACATCGCTTCTTTTCCCCCGGCAATAAATCCTTCAATTAATCCAAAAGGAGTTCCAAAAGTAGGGGGGCATTCACTGGCGTCAACTACCCCGAGTCTTCCGCTCGTTCCGGCGCCGAAATAAAGCAGACGGCCGCCTATTTTTAATGTGTGAACGATCATATCCACTGCTTTGGCAATATAAGGAATTTCCTTTTCAACAGCGACGGGGACTTTCTTATCCTCATCATTCATGATCTTTAAAATTTCTTCTACAGACCTGGCGTCAATATCCATCGACGCTGGATTTCTTTGTTCGGTAGAAAGAGTTGATATCTCTTCAAATAAGTTTTTGTTTTCCTGGCTCATTTAACAAGTTCCACAACAATCAGTTTTTTACCTTTTTCATTTCGGATATTATTAGGTTTATAGGCCATTTCAAAAATAGTAGACTTTTTGATAAATGACCTGTATTTCATTTCGGCAGTTTTGAATTCCTCATCCAGATCGCCTCCTTTGATAGCGAAGAGATAGGCTTTTTCTTTGATAAGGGGAATGGAGTATCTGAATAATATTATTAAGGGAACAGTTCCCCGGCTTACAACCAGGTCGAAAGAATTTTTATATTTTTCTTTGAATTCATCACTTTCCACCCTGGAATTTGCCGAAACAACATTGGTGAGTTTAAGTTTGTCGAGAAACTCCGAAACAGCATCAATCTTCTTTCCGGTCGAGTCAGCCAGAACACCGCGCATTAATGGTCTGGAAATAGCAAGAGGGATTCCGGGAAATCCTCCGCCGGTTCCGATATCAAGAAAACGAGTAACCCTGTCAGGTAAAAACTCTGAAATATAATAAGAAAGGAAAATATGATTCTCAATAATATTTTCGATATCCTTTCTTGAAATAAGATTTACTTCCTCATTTTTTTCTGTTACCAGGGCGGCAAAATGAGCAAGTCTTTCAATCTGGTAGAGATCAGGATTTAAACTGTTTTCCCAGAAAAACTTTTTTAATTCCCGCAGATACTTTTCTTGCAGATCCAATAAATACCTCAAAAAAATTAGTTCTTTAAATATACTAATAATATTGAAATATCAGAAGGAGAAACGCCCGATATTCTCGAGGCCTGGCCGATAGAACGGGGTTTTATCCTTCTCAATTTCTCCCTTGCTTCCAGTGATATTGTGTGGATATTGGTATAATCGAAAGTTTTGGGGATTGCCATTTTTTCAAGGCGCAGCATTTTTTCGATTAGTTCTTCCTGTTTCTTTATATATCCTTCATACTTCAATTCTATTTCTATCTGTTCGAGCGCCTTTTCATTAAGAAGAACCGCTTTTACCACAGGGTGATCTATAAAATCGGAACTTAGTAAAATGTCCTTTAAACCAATCCCCGGACGTTTACATACCTTTCCAATTGTTTCAGGAGTTTTCAGAAGAGAGGAATCATTCTTTTCAAGATGATCATTTATATTCAGAGGTTTCACTTTAATTTCATTAAACAGGTTGATACCGGAATTGATCATTACCTCACGTTCTCTGAACTCCTGAAATAATTCATCTGAAACGAGACCATATTTATGGCCGTAACGCATAAGTCTTCTGTCGGCGTTATCCTGTCTGAGAATCAGACGATGTTCGGCGCGTGAAGTAAACATGCGGTAAGGCTCATCGGTAGATTTACCAACCAGGTCATCTATCAGCACGCCCGCATAAGCTTCGTTCCTTTTTAAAACAAATTCAGGCATTCCTTTAATTTTGGCCGCGGCATTAATACCGGCAACAATACCCTGGGCGGCGGCCTCTTCATAACCGCTGGTTCCATTTATCTGACCGGCAAAGTATAAACCTTTTACCAATTTTGTCTCGAGAGTAAGGTCCACCTGGTAAGGAGGAATAAAGTCATATTCAACCGCGTAAGCCGGTCGGACCATTTCAACCTCTTCAAGTCCCCTGATAAGGCGCAGGGCTTCCATCTGAATATCTTCGGGAAGTGAGGAAGAAAACCCGTTAAGATAGACCTGGTCGGAATCCAAACCCTCAGGTTCAATAAAAAGCTGATGTTTTGGTTTATCGGAAAACCTGACGATTTTATCTTCAATGGATGGACAATAACGAGGTCCGGCTCCCTGGATTATTCCCCTGAAGAGGGGTGAATTATCAAAACCTTTTTCAAGCGCTTTATGAACATATTCATCAGTATATGTAATATGGCAGCTTACCTGGGGCAAAAAGGGAAAAGCGCTTCGATTCGTTTTTAATGAAAATGGCTCGGGATTTTCATCTCCCGGCTGCTCCTGAAGAATATCATAATTAATGCTGCTCATTTTTAGTCTCGGAGGAGTTCCGGTTTTTAACCGACCGTAATGAAAACCATGCTTTGCCAGGGATTCAGTAAGTCCGTAAGAAGCAGGTTCGCCAAACCTCCCCCCTTCTGTTTTATTCATTCCGGTATGCATGAGCGCGTTCATAAAAGTGCCGGAACAGACAATAAGAGCCCGGCAGGAAACAAAGCTTCCTTTTCCTGTCAGAGCCCCGGTGATAATATTATTTTCTGTTACAATCTCATTTATTGTATCTTCTACAATTGTCACACCTTCTGAGGCAGCGACAACACGAACAGCCTCTTCGGAATAGAGCTTACGGTCCGACTGGCATCTGCCCGCCCAGACGGCAGGGCCTTTGGATTTATTTAAAACCCTGAATTGTATTCCGGTTCTGTCGGCAATTTGTCCCATTATACCGCCAAGAGCATCTATTTCATGCACAAGATGTCCTTTCGCGCTTCCCCCGATTGCCGGGTTGCAGGACATTCGACCGAGCGCGTTTTTATCCATTGTAAAAAGGGCGGCATTCAGCCCCATTTTTCCGGCGGCGACAACAGCTTCTATTCCCGCGTGTCCCCCGCCGGCTACAATTACATCGTAATCCATCTATCTTATCCTTTCATGTTTCACGTGAAACATAACATCAAACGGTGTATAAAATGTTTCACGTGAAACCTTATTTTCCAATACAGAACTTCGAAAATATATTATTAAGTATATCATCCGAAGTAACTTCACCAATTATTTCACCGAGATAATCAGTTCCCTGCCTGAGATCAACAGAAACAAACTCGCCTGACAACTTTTCATCAATGGCTATAATCGCATTATGAAGTTTTTCTTTTGCTTTTTTCAACGCGTCGTAATGGCGAATATTTGTAACAACAGCGCTTTTTTCCGTATAAATTTTTTCATCATCTACCCTTGCTTTCATCAATTCCAAAAGTCTTTCCATTCCCTCCCCTGTTTTAGCCGATACATTAATTTCACTCTTCATGGAATTAATCGATTTCAAATCGCACTTGTTAAATATTGTTATAATATTAGCGCTTGTGTTAAGTTTTTTTATTTCTTCATAAACTTCATTATCATAACCATAGGTTGAGTCGTTAATGAACAAAATAACATCGGCGTTTTTCACCTTATCCCTGCTTCTTTCAACCCCCTCCCTTTCAACATCATCACTTGTAAACCTTATCCCCGCTGTGTCAAATAATCGGAACAGATAACCATCGATATCAATATCCTCCCTGATTACATCCCTTGTGGTTCCCGGAGTCTTGCTTACAATCGCTCTCGACTCTTTCAGAAGGAAATTTAATATTGATGATTTACCCACATTTGGTTTTCCCGCAATAACAACATTTACCCCATCCCTTATCACTTTACCGTAATGGAAGGTGTTCATCAGTTTTTCAATTTCCCTTACAAACTGGTTTATTTTCTTTTTAACCTCCTTTAAGGGAACAAACTCAATCTCCTCCTCCACAAAATCGAGTTCAAGTTCCAATAGTGATAATACACTTATAAGACCTTTTCTCAACTCCCCTACTTTGGCTGACAACACCCCGTCCAACTGATTCCTCGCCCCTTTTAGGGAGGCTTCGGTACTTGAACTTATTACATCGGCAACCGCCTCAGCCTGGGCAAGATCAATTTTCCCGTTAAGGAACGCTCTTTTTGTAAACTCCCCCGGTTCCGCCAGCCGCGCTCCCTGATCCACCAGAAGCTCAATAATTTTCTTAACAATGTATGCGCTTCCGTGTGAGCTGATTTCACAACTGTCCTCACCGGTATAACTATTCGGCGATCTGAATAGAGCGACCAGAACATCATCTATCACATTTCCGGAATCTATAATTTTCCCATAATGAATTGTATGCGACAACGCGTTTGAGATCTTCAACTTTCCGTCAAATATTTTATCGACAATGCCGAAACTTTCTTTTCCGCTTATACGAACTACAGAGATTGCCCCTGTGCCGGGATTTGTTGCCGATGCTGTTATGGTATCTTCGTTATAAAACATATCTTTTAAATTTTAAAACAAATTTGAAAATTAATACTAAATCGAATGATATTCAATCTCTTTAAATACAGGCTTTTAATCAGGATATCGTTTGATGGTGGTTCAAAGTTCAATTTGGTAATATTTTCGGGATTGCTGCTACGGTTGAGGCGGTTTCACCAAGCTTAGCCTCCGAATTGTTTAGCCTCTCAAAACATGAGGCGGCAGAGAATAAAAAACCCCGCGTTAAGCGGGGCTAAATCAGAATATAAATATAATAGCTAAACTTTTCGTTTCCTCCGCTCCATCAGTATTCCGAGAACAAGCCCGATAATCGTAAGAGCGCTGAGTGTGAGAGCGAGATATTTTGAAACCACAAAACTCGCGGGAAGATATTTCATGACCACTTTATGTTCCCCTTCGGGAATAATTACTCCCCGGAAACCATGATTAAGCCTGATTATCTCCCCCTCTTCCCCGTCAATTGTTACATCCCATCCTTTCGGGAAAAATGTATCGCCGAGAAACATAAGGTTATTTCCCGAGGCTTTAACATCCATCTCAATTTTTTCATCGAGATAATTAACGATTTTCACATTCGCTGTGCTGTCGGGAGTTTCAATTTCAGGTATATCGGTGTCAGTAACAAAGGCTTTTTCCACAGGATTAAAGAGCTGATTTTTTACATCATTCAGAAAAAGATAGGGATCGGCTTTTTCAACACTGTCAACAAAATATGCTCTTGGCAGCGCGGTCATATTCTGATAAATAATTCCATCCTTTCCATTATGAATCACTCTCAGGTTCGGCTGACTCATAGGCTTATCGGTGACAATATATTTAACATTAAGCATATTCCACATCATGGGATTCACAATGCCGACCACATCAATATAATCCTGGTAAGCTCTCGGTTTTATTGATGAATAACCATAAAAATCCTGGAGAAGAAAATAGGCGCTAAAATTCTGGTTCTGACGGAATGATCCCGGTGTGCCATCCTGTTTCAGGTTTAATATTCTGTAAGGCTGATCATCATCAAGGCTTTTGATTACCTTTACATATTCAGGTTCTGTAAAAAACTGATCGACATTTTTGGCGTCCTGCATTTTAACAGGTCTAACATCAATCCTGAGTAAGTCGGTTGTACTGATAATAATGACAACTATTATAGCTATATCCGCGCTAACTTTTCTTACCACATAAAAATAACAAATCCAGAAAACCAGGGCCGCCGCTCCAAAAGCGAATAACATATCGCCGGTGAACATTTCCGCCATATAACCTTTCAGCGCGTTATACTGTCCGGCCATCTGCGGTCTGTAATTCTGCAGGCCGGAAGCATAATCGGCTACTCTTCCTTCAAACCATCCGGCTACAGCCCCTTTCGCCAGAAGTGAAATAATAAAAACGCCGGTGAATATAAATGAGGCGTATTTTAAGATACTTAACGCTCTTTCATCCATTTCATTTCTAAGATCGATGATTTTCTTAAGACCCATGGCTGCCAGAACAGGAAAACTGAGCTGGGCCAGAATAAGGATCATTGAGGGCACTCTGAATTTATTAAAGAATGGCAGGTAATAAAAAAGAAGATCATAAAATATCGGGAATGTTCTTCCGAATGAAACCAGAATAGAAAATAAACTTAATATGGCGAGAAACTGAACAAAGGGATCTTTCCGGTTGACATAAACTGAAAAGAGAGCAAGGAAAAATATAATTACCCCCATATACATCGCGACGTCAACAAATGGCATTTGTCCGAAATAGGTGTTTACTTCAGCTTCCCTGTTGTTACTCAGGGGTCCCTTATAAGTTGAATTTCCAAAACCGTAATAAGATGGAATAATAAAAGTCATTACTTCACCTGGTGAAAATGACCAGTTTGTGGCATACTGGTAAAAGTCGCTGTCAGCTTTTTTATTTTCTGCTTTTCCAGAGTTTATATCCAGTATACTTTCTGAACCTCGTGTTGAATATTCATTATATTCATAAATCTGGGTCAGGTTATCGGACTGAATAAGAACCGCGATAATAAATGCCCCCGCGTAAATGCCGAAAGCTTTCAGGAACTGATTAGCCGACCTTTTATCTTTTATTATATATGAACGGATAATTGAGTAAAGAAAATATATTCCCACAGCCATGCCGGTGTAATAAATAATCTGCACATGCCATCCCTGGAAGGAAAGCTGGACGGCTATAATAAGGATAGCGATATCTCTTAATCTTATCTCCTCCCTGAATCGTAAAAGCATCAGAAAGATCAGGGGATAAAAAGCGAGCGCCGTAAGTTTGGTAACATGCCCGATAAAGAGAAACAATATCAGCCCTGTACTGAATGAAGTCGATACTGCTCCGAATAAACTGATCAGCCTGTTTTTGGTGAGATAATAAATAAGGAAAAAACTGTTAAAAGCGAGGATAAGAAGATAAAATGTCCACTTGGCATATTCGACATCAAAAAATGTCATATATAAGCTTCTCGCGGAAGATATTCCCACCCATATAAAATTAAACCATTTATAATCTGTGGATAAACCGTATGCCGGCATTCCGCAGAATATATATGGATACCAAAGAGTATAATCCTCTCTTTCATTATCAATAAAACTTTCGAGGCTTTTACTGGTGACAATATCACCTGACTGATAAGTTTTGCCCCCGAAATAAAGAGGATAGAAAAAGATGAGGAAAAGTATTAAAATAATTCCGGGAATTATATAAGCAAGATATTTTTCGGGAACCAGGGAATTCAGGCTGAAATTTTCGAGAGCTCCCTGTTTTTTATCCGGTTTCTGTTTCCGCTTTTGTTTAGACATGCTGTTTCCTTTATCTCTGATTTTTATTTATTAACTCCATCATACCGGCAACAAACCTTTTCCATGAATATTTTTCCGATTCATCCCGGATATTTTTTGTAAATGGCTCTTCAAGCTCCTCTTTATAAAATTTTTCAATCGCTTCGGCAAGTTCAATATGATTGCCTTTTTCAAAGAGCAGTCCGTTGACTCCCCCCTCAATTTCTTCGGCGAGTCCTCCGGCGTCGGAGGCGATAACAGGCTTATTAAAATTTTGAGCTATGCCGGCTATTCCGCTCTGGGTGGCGCTTTTATAAGGAAGAACAACAACATCGGAAGCCGAAAAATAATACCTAACCTCTTCATCAGGAATATACTTATCATGAAATATTATCCTGTCACTGATCTTGAGATTTTGCGCGAGTGAAATATATTTTTCCTTTTTGGAATAAAATTCACCGGCCACAATGAGGGTAAATTCAAGTTTTACTTTGAGCAGAGCCGCCGCTCTTATAAGCACATCAAGACCTTTATAATCTCTGATCAATCCGAAAAAAAGGAGAACATTCTTAGCCGTGACATCTATCTCTTTCCTCGCCTCCTCCTTTTTTACCAATTCACCATAAGTATTATATACTGGATGAAAAAGGAGAGAATAATTTACATTCTTTTTTAGCGACAAAAGATCATTCATCACTGCCTTCGAAAGGAGAATATAGTTATCAACCGAATTAAGGAACCACCTGGTAAAAACTTTATCACCCGGCTTATTTTCATGGGGAATGATATTATGACAAATGGATATTTTTTTAATATCCTTCCCTGCCGCGCGTGAGATAGTCCCCAGGCAGGGCCCGAAAAATGGCATCCAGTGAACGAGAATAAGAAGGTCGGGATTTTTTCTTTTAATCAGCCTTCCCGCTTTTATCCAGGAAAATGGATTAACCGAATCAATAATCCTCTCACCTGTAACCCTTTTTTCCACAATATTTTCTTCAAACTGCGTTTTGCCTGGAAAAAAAACAGCCGGGTACTGCCTTTTATAATTAATTACATCAACTTCATGCTCTTTAATGAGCTCATCAAATAATTGTCCGGTAAAACCGGCTATTCCTCCTCTGTAGGGATATGCCGGCGACACAATAACTATTTTCATCTTTTCACAAATTAATAAGGTAACTAAATAAGTAAAAATAAGAAAAATAGCGCTCTTTATTAAAGGATTTTGGAAAAGGATTTGAAGGGAAATAAAAAAGGGCTGAATTATCAGCCCTGATCTTTAATATTATATTCCTTATCATCAGTAAAATTATGGACCATAATTTCCCCGAGCAGACCGATGGAGAAAAACTGAACGCCAACAATAATCAGAAGCATACCGAGAAAAAGGAGCGGGCGATTGCTTAAAGGCTGATTATAAAATATCCATCCGATAGAGAGATAAAGACTCACTATAAAACCGAGCAGAAAACTTATCATTCCCAGCAGGCCAAAGAGATGCATAGGGCGTTTGATATAACGTGTTGTAAAAAGCACCGTCATCAGGTCAACAGAACCCTTAAAGAAACGCGAAATCCCAAATTTTGTTTTGCCGAATTTTCGCGCCTGGTGTTTTACTGCTATTTCCGATATTCTGAATCCCTGCCAGTCGGCAAGAACAGGTATATATCTATGAAGCTCTCCATAAAGATTAACACTCTTTACAACTTCGACACGGTAAGCTTTCAGTCCGCAGTTGAAATCATGAATTTTTATTCCCGATGTAATCTGTGTGACAAAATTAAAAAAACGTGAGGTATACTTTTTAATAAAGGGATCGTGCCTGACTTTTTTCCACCCCGATACCAGGTCATAACCCTGTTCAAGTTTTTTAAGCAGGTTGGGAATTTCGGCCGGATCATCCTGAAGATCGGCGTCCATAGTAACAACAACATCCCCTTTAACAGCCTTAAAGCCTATTTCGAGAGCGGCAGATTTTCCATAGTTTGTTCTGAAACTTATGTAGCGGACTTTATTATCCTTCTTCCTGAGGTCTTTAATAATTCCGAGGGAATTATCTGTGCTGCCATCATCAACAAACAGAATTTCATAATCACACGATATACGGTTTACCGCTTTTATTATTTCATTATATAATAATCTGAGCGATTCATCTTCATTATATAAAGGAACCAGTACAGATAGTTTGCGAAATCTGAATTTAATTATTTGTCCCGATTTTGAACTTTTGGACGAATTACTCCTTTTACGATAAATATAACGCCGCCTGGGAGCTCGCTTATTTTGATCCTGGGCAGGCTTTTGTTCGTTCTTTTTTTCTTTATTGGTGTCTGATGGATTCAAATGTTTTTCCGATAATATTTTGATTATTCAGAAGCAAATTTACTCTAATATAAAAAGAAAATCAATTTAACGATTTGGCAATTATTTATTTATTGATTAATCCTGTCGCTATCTTTAGATTACTGCAAATAAAAATAACTCTTTTATGGGAGCAATAATATACTGGGGATTAATCAGAACAGCAATTCTGATCCCCACACTCTGGCTTTTGCTGGAGTATCTCGAATACAAATTCTGGTGGATGATAGTCAGCATGTCAGTTTATGGTGTTATTATTCATCCGGCGGTTATTCAGTATAAAATGTTTATAAAAAAGAACAAACCGGTGCTGACCGATACTTTATGTTCTACATGCAAACATTTTGATGAATCCGCCGTACTATGTATGAAACATGATAAACATCCCACTGTTGATGAACTTCCGTGTGAAGGTATTCACTGGGAACCGGTTTTTAATCGCCATGAAAAAAAGAACGCGTAAAATAGAAGTAAATGTAAACGGTGAAAATCCTGTGCGGACAATTGTATTCTGTACACAGTGTGGCGCTCAACTGGATGATTTTACCTTTTCCGAAATTTGCGGTGACAAAGAAAAGCTAAAAGAAAATTTCAAAAATTGCTGCGAGACAGGAAGATTTAAAGGTGAATTTTGTTCGAAGCTGTTTATTTCTGAATTTGGCGAGGATGAAAATCTCTCCTGATTCGGTTATTTAAATTTTCCAGAGCTTCGGTGAATCTCGGACCAGGCCTGAAATATAAATCGGGCTCAACTATTATCACATTATCATTTTTTACAGCTTTAAGATTTTCCCACTCACTATAGACCCCCGTAATATTAATCTGACTTTCTTCCATCCCTGAGATAATAATAATATCGGGATTGCTTACCAATATCTCTTCCCTGCTGAATACCGGGTAATTCATACCTGTCCTGCACGCGATATTTTCTAAGCCGCAGTACTTCAGGAACTCATTTATATAGGTCTTACATCCCGCCGCCATTACCGGCTGAATGGAAACCAGAAAAAGTGATTTTACTTCTGCAGTATCTCTTTCCTTTTTTATCCTGTTAACAATATCATTCCATTCAGCTATATGTTTTTCAGCAACTTCACTTATATTAAATATCCCGGATATATCACGGTAGGTCTTTTTTATTCCTTCAAAATTACGGGGATTGGAAATAAAAACCTTAAAACCAGCCTCTTTAAGTTTTTCATAATTACCTTTTGTATTTCCTTCAACCGTAATAAAAATAATATCAGGTGATATCATCAATATTTTTTCCAGATCGACATTAAGCAGATCACCAACTTTGTTAATGGAATCTGAAGCCGCGGGATAATTGCAGTAAGTTGTATTCCCGGTGAGTTTGTTTTCCAGACCAAGTGAAAATATCATTTCGGTAAGGTTTGGCGCGAGGGTAATTATTTTTTCCGGTACTTCGGGAATAAAAAGCTCATACCCCATATCATCGGTAAAAACCCTGTTTTTCTGTGCCGAATAAATACCGGGTATAATAAAGAAAAAAAGCAGAGCGAATATTATTTTTTCATTTATATTTTTGATAATGTCATTCTCCAGTTGTTTATTTATTTTGTTCAATAGGGACAAGTTTACCCGGAAAAGATAAATAAATCTAAATAACATAACTATTTATTAATACTATTTTTTTCATTATTTTTGCCCTGCATCCTTAGCTCAGTTGGCAGAGCATCGGACTCTTAATCCGCAGGTCGGGGGTTCGAGCCCCCCAGGATGCACCAGGATTTGATAATTTTGAAAGCGCTTATTCGCTATATTTTAATTTGCGGACAGGCGCTTTTTTTTATCCGGGTTGAACAAAAGAGAATTTTTTTGAGTAACTGAACCGGCAATTGATATTTTTCGTATTTTTAAGATAATCCGGCATTATCTTTCTTTTATCGGCAGAATATTGAATAGAGTATATCGATTTAAATAATCGTACTCAGCGAAGCGGCGCTCGTAATCGAAACCATCGGTAGCAGGTCCAATTTAACCGGCATAAGATTCCGGTCCTTTTTCAACGACCGCAAAAAACCGGAAGGACAATCAATCTACCATGTATTTATAAAATAACAAAAAGTCTCATTTGTCCTATGAGTCCCCAGGTTACTTAGCTTCTTGCATGCCAATATATGTTTAAGATTGTAATTATGATGGTTTCTCAAACCATTCCATTTTGTTCCGGTTTTTACATCTTATGGAAATATTTTATGGAGAGAATGTAATAAACAATCGACGGGCAAATTTCAGATAGACGTAAATCCTCCGGAGTTATTGATTAGACTATTTCCATTTCCGGAAAAATAATTTGGGTATGAATTAATGGTTTAAAAATTATTCTTAGATGGGTATGGATTTCCCCGTGCGCAAGGCCCCTTCGTGTTTTTGTATGGCAGAGTGTAAAATTTTTAAATTAATATTTTCCGATCCTTTTCCCGACAATACTTGTTACAGCATCATGAAAATTCTCCACCTGTTTTCTATCAATACATTTTTTCTTGTAACTACCACATATTGGACAATGGTATACTGGCATCCCAGCATATTCTTCATAATTTGATGGAAGGTAATTTACGATATATTGTTTCCCACAGTCGTCTTTTGAACAATAAGGTAATTCATCAACCACACCTGTCTTTTTATTGTATCGCCATTTTAAGTCAAATCCCCATGAATCGGTGCCGTGTACAATGTACTTGAAGTTATTCCCGTATCTGCTTTTAAAATATACTACAATTATAAATACCAGAATTACTATTGTTACAATAAATATTATGGTAATAATATTGATCGATGTGGAAACCAGAATATAATGAACATATTTTACACTATTCAGAAGAATATCGAGAATGTGTATTGGGGTCAAGTATTGCAACGCCAGACCAGCAATTATTGTCCCAAGTATGGACACAACTAATGACTTTAAACTTTTTTTCATAACAATTCATTCCTTTTATATCCCGATCATCTTTAGTTTGATTTCTAAACCATCCGCTTACCGAATAACTAGCTGATCTCCTATCTCCAACTCGGTTAAAATTGCGTGTGTTAACGCTAGATCCAGAAGGATTGTTCTGTTTTTATTCGTATCCTCAGAGATGCGATAAACATCATCAAGCTGCTTGTTGGATTTGTAGATCATTCTTAAAAGTATATCTATCTTCCTATCATCTCTATAGTATTTTTATAACATTATTGGAATGATTTTCTTATAATACAATATAAGAAGATTTAAACCAAAATACACGTCATGGAACTTTATAAAGTTTTTAATGAAGAAGCTCAGGCAGTTTATAGAGGGTGTCTTGTTCCTTTGGCAAACTTTTTTTGATCTTTTTCATTAAATAAACACCTCAAAAAACCAAAATGGTCATCAAAAAAGTTCCTATCCTTCTCTAACTCCATAGCTCAGTTGGCAGAGCATCGGACTCTTAATCCGCAGGTCGGGGGTTCGAGCCCCCCAGGATGCACCAGGATTTTATAATTTTGAAAGCGCTTATTCGCTATATTTTAATTTGCGGACAGGCGCTTTTTTTTATCCGTGTTGAACAAAATAGAATTGTTTTGAGTAACTGAACCGGCAATTGATATTTTTCGTATTTTTAATATAACCAATCATTTTCTTTCTTTTATCGGCAGAATATTGAATAGTCAGTAGGAAGTAAAATTCTACACAAAATGGCAAAATTTCAATTAACAATTAAAAAAGACAATTGATAAATATTCCATGAGCTCAAAAATTTATCGCACTTTGGCTATTTTATTTATGTGTAATTTTCTCGCTGAAATGAAACAAAAAGAACCTTATTCCATAGACTGGCAGAGTCAGAACAAAACTAATTCTGTCTGCCTGTTCGCCGCGGAGAATTTCACTCTTTACGGAATAATCTTTTACCTTCCAGGCAACAAGAATATATTTAAGAGAAAAATCCAGTCATTTTTTTACGAATATTTTGACTTCTCACCGGATTATAGAAATCTCAAGGTAGTTCAAACCCCTCCCTTCCTCCCCTTAAAATCTTAAGGGGAGGGGATTCCAATCTACTATCCTTGAAGTATTTTCGATAGATTGTAATTAGTTAAATTGTTGCTGTTAATTTTTTAATTTGTTGTTATTCCAAATTTGGGTTCCTTAATAGCAATGGCAGACCCTCAAAAATTTTAACCTTATAGCCGTTTTAACCAGGGCATTATTTCCCACGGCGCTGATGTACGCAGAAAAAAAATGGATTGCAAGGATAAGAATGATTGTCAGGATATTTTAATAAAATATAAAACTGAGTCATTTTAAATTATCAATTGTCAATTATCCATTAACTGACTTTCCACTTCTTGCACTGACATTTTAGGCTCTTATCACCACACTAACACCAACATGTTGAAGATAATCCGGAGAGCAAAATTTGTCAAAAAGCCCGCTAATAACATGTTGCCGATAATCAAGCCGCAATTCAAAATCCATGAACCGGCTGAGCCAGAATTTCAATATTGTACTAACCGCTCCCACGGGGAATTCCCCGTGGCTATTAGGTTTAACCCCCTTCGGGGGATTTTCCTAAGCTTTGCCTTGGGAAAATTTATTTGTTTAATACAAAACATTTTATTTTTTCAGCGACAAGCCGGTTATAAATTTCATTCGGGTGCCCGTCGGAAGGAAGAAAATATTGATTTCTTTCATTTTTTCCTTTTAACAGAGCATCTTTCTGAATGATATCCCGCGCTGAAATATAAGGCGCCCCGAGGGTCTTAAATTCATCAATTGCAAATTCTGTTCTCCAGTCAGGTTTTTTGCTGAATATAGTGCTGTCACTTTCCATGTCCCTGAAAGGATGAAACAACACAAAAAGAAACTTCAGCTTTTTTTTCCTTAACTCCGTGACAATCTGATTAATGAGGTATTTATTAACTTTTATAATTTCTTTTTTCCTGTTTTCATCTCCGCTAAATATTTTAAAGAAAGGAGACAAATGTTTGTTACGCATAAGAAATGACAGAGCGTAGCTGTTTATTACGGGCGGATTTTCATCGAGGAATTTTAACGCTTCTATTTCTACGGTTATATCTCCCTGAACAACACTGTCATTCCTGTTATGGAAGAATGGCTTTTGCCCGCTTCTGAATGACATTAGTGACCGGTCCGTGTCGAGAGTCATAAAACTCAGAATAATAACCGGATCATCATAAAGATGAATTGTATTTTTTAACAGCAGGTAAATCTGCCCCAGTCCGTAACCATTTACTCCGTAATTCAGCAGATAATGATCTTGAGAGAATTCAGCATCGGCATTCAGAATATCCTGAAATTTGTTTTCCGTAACCGCAGCGGCGAATGAGTCGCCATATAATAAAACAGCTTTTCTTTCACCGGCGCTGTTACTATCATTATGAAGCAGAGAAAGGGAATCAAAATTTCCTGTCCAGCCTAAAAGAGAATGAGGATTGGCCGGGGGAATATATTTATCATTCGTTAGCGCCTCCAATTTCCAGTAATCCTCATCCAGCCAGTCGGCATATAATGATGGATTACGTAGCTTTGGAAGAATATTTATATAACCAAACAAATTTACCCTTATTATTATTTCAGCTATAATCATCCCTGTTAAAACTGAAATAAAAACTGTTATTAAAATAGCAAGACGATTGAACCTGTGATTATTCATTATATATGCTGTTATAGTATTTACTTTCAGAACGCAGGGTAAATATACATATTTTTACATGGGCATTATAAATTTTTATCTTTTGTTTTATGGCAGAATATTTGGTTCTATATGAAAACCAGTGGGTAATGAAAAAACAGCCGACTATCAAATCGACGTAACTGAACAGATACACAAGCGCCAAAATATGGTTTGCCTGACAGCGCTTATGAATGATGTGCTATAAATATCATATTCGATTGACTTGAATTTTGCCTGGGAGGTCTTAAAGGATTTGGTTATCTGGGGATGGTTTGTGAATCCTCTACAAGGATTGTTGTTGTTTTATTGACTATTTTCTACAATAATCATTGCCTCTACAAGGCAAATAAGATAAAAAAGAACCTTGTAGAGGTTCCATTATTGTAGCATATTATAGATAATTTGAAAAACATCTCTGTAGGAGATGCATAAAATGGCGCTTGAACTGCATCATTTTAAAAATAGTACAATGCCGATATATTAACAAAAAAAGAGCGGGAAGTATTTGAAATAAAGAAAATTTTTTCAGTGATCGAATTGGTTTGTCACTGGCTCAAATTCAATTACCCACTATATTTCACATAGAACCGAATATTTTAATTAAATCGCAAGAGTAAAATGATATCTGAACAGGTTAAACAAAAACAGATGAAAAGTATATTCTAAATGTGTAGAAAATTCCAGAATAAGTCATATTCTACACAAAATGGCAAAATTTTAGTATCTATTAGCCGGTGGTTGAGCGGAGTCGAAACCAGCGGCGGTGGCTTCGACTCCGCTCAGCCACCGGGCAGGTGTATTTTTTTGGCTCGGTCAGTTTATGATTACTCTGTAAGGAGTTAAATTCTACGCAAAATGTCAAAAATTTATTTAATCGTCTATTTACCGGTAATTTCTGTCTGCCTGTTCGCCGCGGAGAATCCCTGACGGGACTTTTGGGGATTTTGAAGTTATCTCAAAGAAAAATTTTCTGGTTCTTATCTCTTCACTCTCCACTGACCACTTTTTACTTCTGACTTCGCCAGTCTATGATTATGATTTTTAATCTCGTCGTAATCCAAATCGTTTTTTATCTCACTCGAAGATGCAAAGAAAAATGAAACCTTATTCTTTATTTTTTAACCTTAGTAGCAGAGGATTTCCCTCCCCGGGAATCAACCTTATTGCCTTTTTATTTTTCGGTATCGGTGTTAAAACATCAGAGTAAGAGTAGGATGGCCGGATTTGGTGATGGCTGCCGGGTTTTTCATTTTATTTCATGCGGATAAATATGGTGTACCTAACGGCACACTATTCACTTTTTCTTTAGTCTTTTTTACCAATATGCTGTCCCTAACGGGACAAAAAATTTTTTTACCAATTTTCAATTGCCCCGTTTGGGGCAAAATATTGGTAGAAAAAAATAAGAGAGAAAACAAATCAGTGTGCCGTCAGGTACACAATATTTCTTACGCAGTAGAAAAACCGGAAAAATATTCCACAAAGTTGACACCTGCAAACAACCAGTAGTCCCATTTGTCCCACGAAATTGCGGCGCCGATCTCTCCGGCGTGGGTAGTTTTTGTGCGATTAATTATTTTCGGGTGTGGGATTAATCCGTACGGAGTTAAATTCTACGCAAAATGGCAAAATTTTAGTATCTATTAGCCGGTGGTTGAGCGGAGTCGAAACCAGCGGCGGTGGCTTCGACTCCGCTCAGCCACCGGGCAGGTGTATTTTTTTTGGCTCTGCCGGTTTATGATTATAATTGTGATGGGTAAATTTCAAATAAAGCTAAAGGGGCCGAAGCCCCTGTTTTTAACTTATCCTCGCTATCCGGGCAGCTTCCTGATCTTCAATCATAAAATTGATATCAAGAAGTATATTTAATTTATTTTCTTTTTTTACTATCGCTGATATATATTTTTCACCATCCCGCAAAACAAAATCAGGAGGTTGCTCCATTTCAGCAACCTTAATATCGCATACTTCCGAAACGGCGTCAACCACAATTCCCATAGGTAGTATTTTCTCACCCATATCAAGTTCAAGCACAATTATAACAGCTTTGCTCTCATCCTGCTCACCGTTGAGACCAAGTTTATCCTTAATGTCAATAATAGGGATAACTCTTTCTCTTAGCTGGATAACACCAAGAACATAAGAGGGAGCCATGGGAATTGTGCGTATTGTCTGAAGTCGGATAATTTCTCTTATGCTCATAATATCAATACCAAAATTCTGACCGCTCAGATCAAAGAGAAGATATTTACCTTCTTTATTGAGCATCTCTTTTTGTGAAATTTCAGTAACTGATTCAACACCCCTGTAAAGGAGTTCACGCGCTCGTTCAGCATCCTGATAAAGTTTTTTCTTTGTAGGGTCATCCTTTCTGCTTCCATATATTCTTTTCGCGAAGCGCTGATCGACAAACTCATGAAGATCAATTATCTGCCCCAATCCCATATCATTGTACATATATTGCTGCATACGGTCGAGTTCATCAATTGAAGGATAAAGATCATTTGTTCTGATCCCGTGCGGATCGGTAAGAACATTTTTTAATATGGCGGTTTTCAGACCAAGTTTTTTATCGGGATCAAGAAATTCCACACCAATTTCGGCCGCTATACCGGGCTTCTGATCTATGAGTTTTCCCGCTTTTGTAAGCATCTCTGTAAATTCTGCAACCGCGTCGGGATATTTATCAATAAAATCCTGCTGCATGGTAACAACACAACAGGGGTGTTCCTCCCATAATTCGCTTGAAAGAAACTGCTGCTGGGCTATTCCAGCGGCAATTGCTTTTGTTCCGAGGGGCTCGGCCACAAGGTAACCGGCGGCGCTTTCATTTTCTTTTAATAATTCAGGCATTTTGATAGGGGGAACAACTTCGAAAGTTACATCAACATCTTCAGCTCCCGGCACTCCCGCGCTCAAACCTATCCCGTTAAAGAACATATGAGCGAGGATATGATGGATAGACATAAAGTGTGGAAGGTAAAAAGTTTTGCCGCGATAAAAACCTGATGGATTATTGTTAAAATTTTCATCCCTGTTTCTAACAAGGATACTTCCGTTTTTATGGGCGAAAAGCACCAGTTTAATAGGCACTCCGTGCGCGTAAAGGTCCATGGCTATCGGGGCAAGAACACACGCTCCGTCAATTCTGTCCTTTTCGAGTGATTCGGCAACCGGGTTCCAGCTCGACATACATTGTGTTTCAAGCTCAAAATGTTTTGGCTGCAGCTCTCCTTTATTTATCATATGCTTTAATACCCCGAGCACAAGGTGATCGGTAATCTGTATATGGCCGATCTTAAGCTTCACTTTTCCTTCATCATTCACTTTCGGAGTGTCATCTATCTCTTCCTCTTCCTGCTCTTCTCCTAAAGCTTCATCTATTTTTGCTTTTAGCTCATCCGCGTTGAACGGTTTGGCTATAAAACTGCTTACACCTGCCTCGGCGGCTTTTGTTTTTTCCTTCATTTCGCCGCGGCCTGTGGCCATCATAAAAGGTATATTTTTTGTCGCTTCATTTCCGCGGATGGCAATAAGGAGTTCATACCCATCCATCTCAGGCATGTTCCAGTCGCTTATTATCAGGTCAGGTTTTAATCCTTCCTCTAATTTTTTCAATGCTGCTTTGCCATTTTCAGCTTCTTCAACATTATTGAGTCCAAGGTTTGTAAGCACCTTGATCTCCATTTTTCTCATTACAGAGGCATCTTCAACCAATAAAATTTGCATGTTGGTATCAATGGGCATAGTTCATCTCCGAATTATTAACATTCTCTCCCAAAGGGAAAGATTCACTACCCATTATCGGAGCTGAAATAAAGATTTTTAGATGGTAAAGAAAAATTAATATTGGCATGTTTTTGCAAAAGGTCGGGGCAACGCAAAAACAAACAACAATAACAAAGCCCTGAAAGAGCAAAAGTAATGACGCGTATAGATATGGAAAGCTGAAAGCATCCGTATGCGGGTGTGAGGGACTTTAAAACTCCCTCTCTTTTTTCTCAAGGCAGTGAACGCTGTGGCAGTGAGGAGGCAGGCAGGTGAGTTTCCGATGATCAAACATAACAATATCCAAATTTCAGAACTCCTTACCTCGCGCAAGATGAAATCGCGGAAATTTATCGCAAAATTTTCCTTTTCTGAGTCTCCAATATAAACAGCACTCCTTATTCATCGAGCAAATAATAAAATAGATGTTCCATTGTAAAGGATGATAAGTTGTCTCTGTCGTCCCTGGCGGGACTTTTTGTGATTGAATGTTACCCGTTTACCCCACAATAAATTGCGGGGCTATTTTCTGCTGTCCCTGGCGGGACTTTCTTCCAGAATTCTATCCTTCGATTTTATTTTGCGAATGAATACATGTAAGTTATTGTTTTTTATTACGGGAATCATGTGTTCTTTGTTTTTTGAAAAAAACAGGAATCTGATAACGTAACACGATCATGGGTTTCCTCATAGTTTTTCTGAAGGTTATTCCAGAAATTTTCGGACATACCGAATACAATTGATAATTTATCAGCAAAATCTGGTGAAACTGAGTTATTACCTTCAACAATTTCTTTAATTGTATTAGCCGAAATACCTGTCCGGCATGAAAGTTCTTCCTGAGTTATATTCGCTGACTCAAGAATATCCTTTAACGTTTCTCCAGGATGTATCGCCATTGGAGATTTATAAGATCCCATATCTCAATTTTATATTTGTTCGATAAATTTATCTCATCAAAACCATCTTCCCCGAACCAGAGTAAACTTTTCCTGATTTGGCCGATTTTGCCTTGAGCAGGTAAATATAAACTCCCGAAGCATAACCGGCGGCGTTCCAGTTTGCCAGGTGGCTGCCCCCCGCGAGTTCGCCATTAAATATCTCAACGATTTTTTCACCTGTAACCGAATACACCGTTACTGTAACATCTCCTGCTTCAGGCAGGCTGAATGATATATTGGTGGATGGATTAAAAGGATTGGGGTAATTTTGCCCGAGAGTGAATTTTTCTGGATTATCGTATATGTTTTGAACGACTCCGACAATTGGGGGTAATGTTATCCTGTATGCTCCCCTGCCATGGGTCCACACATATAACTGTTCCGAAAATTCATGATATGTAAGATCATGACATGGAGAGGCCGGCACGAGTCCTTCCCCGAGAATTGCCCAGTTTTCTCCCCGGTCGGCAGTATAAAACACTCCCGCGTCAGTCGCCGCGTATAATATCATATCATCCCGCGGGTCCACAAGGATATCATTAACCGGCGCTCCCGGCAGGCCGGCGCCTATTGAAATCCACGTCTGGCCGTAATCAGAGGTTCTGTAAATATGGGAACCGGGTTCATCAATTTTGTACCCGGAAAGAGTGGTGTAACACACATTAGCTGAATCGGGGTGAATTGTAACTCTTGTCACCCATCTTTCGGGAAGGTCCTCATTTACAAGCTCCCAGTAACCCCCTCCATCCAGCGTTACCCAGAGATTGGCGTCATCTGTGCCGCAATATATAACCCGCGGATCGGATGCGGCGACATCAATTGTCGTTATGGTTCCCAGGTTTTCCACATGCGCGTTTGCCATATCATCACTTATGGGAGTCCAGCTCTGCATTCTGTCGGTTGATTTATGCACTTTATATGTTCCGGCATATAAAATTTCAGGATTGTTTTTATCGATCACATAAGGAGTCATCCAGTTAGTATATGTAAGATTAAGTCCGCTTGTGCCGCTCAAAAAGCTATTGCCTCCATCCGTTGATCTTGAAAGATAACCATATTGTGAGGAAGCGTAAGCGAACAGGGGATTTTCGTAATCAAACTCACAATAAAAACCATCCCCGATATGCACCATAAGCCAGTTGCCGGTTCCACCCGAGGCAAAATCAAAATTCATATTAGTTCCGTTATCCTGTGTGCCCCCCATAAACTGATCGGGATTGAAGGGATGCACAGCCCCTTCATAAAATTGTGTAACAGGTAATTTGTCATTATGTGACCATCCCATTCCTGCTGTAGTAGTGAAATCGATTCCCCCGTCATTCCCGACAATAATTTTTTGAGGATTAGATTCCGAATACGCGACAGCGTGCTGATCGACATGAGTTCCAAAAGCGTGTTCGAAAGAATGTCCCCCATCTGTGCTTCTGTGAATATCAAGTCCGCCGCAAAAAAGATCCTGTGAATTTCGCGGATTCACCCTGCATATTCTGTTAAACCAGGCATAATTTCCTGAAGGGGCAGTTGAAGCTGATACCCTGATCCAACTGTCGCCGCTGTTTTCCGATTTATAAAGAGCTCCGGCATATCCGTTTGTATGGGATGTCAGGAGATAAATTATATCAGGATTATCATAACAAAGGTCCATTGAAATACGCCCCATTGCCTCATTTCCTGAAGGAAAGCCGTTATCGAGAACTTCCCATGTCTCACCGCTGTCGGTTGATCTGTATAATGCCGATCCTTCTCCTCCGTATTTAATATAATCCTCCCGGCGGAATCTTTCCCACATTGCCGCAAACACTTTTTCGGGCTGACGAGGATTCAGAATTACATCAACCGCGCTGACACTATCGGAGTGGAAAAGGACTCTTTCCCATGATTCCCCTCCATCTGTGGTTTTATAAATACCTCTTTCATCATTTTTTTTTCGTAATTTTCCCATCGCCGCGGCGTAAACAATGTCGGTATTTTCAGGATTTACAACGATTCTGGCAATACTGTTAGAATTTTCAAGTCCTTTTAATTCCCAGCTTTCCCCTCCGTCTGTTGATTTGTATATACCTGTTCCGGGATATACACTTCTGTGAGAATTTGACTCCCCCGTTCCACACCATATAACCAGGGGATTTTCAGGATCAACAGCCACGTCCCCTATTGATTGTGTATTCTGATCATCAAAGAGACTGTTCCAGCTTCCGCAAAAATCGGTGGATTTCCACAAACCGCCGTTTGCCGTACCCACATATACAATATCATCATCTGAAGGATCAATTGCTATTGTGGTTATTCTGCCCTCAACATTTGTCGGCCCGAGCAGTTCCCATTTCTGGGTAAAAGCGGTGGAATAGTTATCTTTCCTGATTTCCATCCGTTTTCTTTGCAAAAGGGTTTTAACCCTCTCACCTTCAGGAATTTCTTCAAAAGGAAAAGCCCGCTGTTTTTCGAACCACTCGTAAGATGGAACAAATCCCGGAGCCTTCAGGATTAATTTACCCGGAACTGTTAAAACAAGGGTAATAATAAAACATGTTAACGCGATAACTCCCTGGCAAACGCGGTATTTATTTTTCATCTTTGCCCCGAATGAAAGTTGTTTTTCTTTTGATAATATATTAAATGAACTGAATTCAGATTTTCTGATGAAATATTATTAAGTTACCTGATAAATAAAAATCTGGTTATTGTTATAAAGATGCAAGGCAAAAATAAAAGAATTACTATATTGCTGATAACAGGCAATGAAGAATTAAAAAAACAAATTCCTCATATAACGCGGGCTGTTAAAGGAAGCGCCGAAATATGGGATAAAAAAGGATCGCGCCGGCTTCCCCAATTTAATACGGGCAATTATGATGTGGTAATAATTTCAGCAGAACAGATGGATGAAAGTGATGAAGAAATGTTAACCCATTTGCGGGAGTTTTCTGAAATTAATCCAAGGACTCAGATTATTCTGCTCATTGATGAAACCCAAGTAAAACTGGCAAATAAAATCCTTCGGGCCGGCGCTTATCATTACACCAAATTTCCTGTTGATACAGAAGAATTAATTCAACTCGTTGAGTCTGCTTTTCACGACCAGCCGAAACTTATTGAGGAAGAACATAATCAGCCGGAAGAAAAACACAACCTGGGCGAAATTATCGGCTATTCGGAGAAAATGAAATCTATATACAAACAGATTAAGCAGGCCGCGCTTTCAGATGTTCCTGTTCTGATTCTCGGTGAAACCGGCACAGGCAAAGACCTGGTCGCGCGAACAATACACCAGATGGGCAGAAGAGCCAATAAACCCTACCTTCCCGTAAGTCTCGGGGCGCTTCCTTCACAGCTTGTGGCAAGTGAACTTTTCGGGCATGAAAAGGGAGCGTTTACCAGCGCTATCCGACGTCATAAAGGAGTTTTTGAACAGGGAAGCAGCGGCACCGTTTTTCTTGATGAAATTGATTCAATGGAAGAAAAAATTCAGATAAGTCTGCTCAGGCTGATTGAAGAGAAAAAATTCACACGGCTGGGTGGAAGTGAAGAAATACACAGCCGCACACGGCTGATCGCCGCTTCGAATGAGGATTTGAATGAACTGGTTGAAAAAGGCAGCTTCAGGATGGACCTGTTTTACCGTCTTGATGTATTCAGAATAACTATTCCCCCCCTTAGGGAAAGACCGGAAGATATACCGATTCTGGTAAATGAATTTGTTATGAGATATAACAAACATTATAAAAAGGGGATAGAAAATATTGATCCCGGAGTTATTATATCCCTTCAAAGATTCGACTGGCCGGGAAATGTAAGGGAATTAAAAAATATCATTCAGAGAGCTGTGTTAACATCTGCAGGCAAAACATTTACTCCGGATCTGCTTCCTGAAAGAATTGTAAAATCTGCCGGACATACCCCGGAGGCTGTTTTTCCAATAGGCACCCCATTAAATATTGTTGAAAAGGAAATGATAATCCGCACCCTGGCGCTGACAGGAAATAACAGAAGCAAGACAGCGGAATTGCTGGGTATAAGCCGTCGTTCTCTCTATTCAAAAATTGAGCGTTTTGGTATTTAATTGTGCAGTTTTTGCACAGTATACTGTATTGACTTTATCAAACGAATGATTTCCCACCCATTCCCAACCGCTACTGTGTAGTTTACGCACACCGCTCTTGAAGTAGTTAGCAATGTGTGCTTATTCTGCACACTCATCTCTGTTTTTCCTAAATTGTGGTTTCATTATTATTGATATAAACCTGTTATCCCTCTTAATTGTAACAACTTAATAGTTGCGGTATGAATATTGCATGACTACACGTAAATTAAAAAATAATGGAAATCAGCTCTCCGGCCCCGAAAAAGAAAAAACAAAAATATATACAGGAAAAATATGCCTATTTATAATGACCATCAGCAGGTCCTCGCTGAAAAAATTGATTCTGATGTTATAAAATCGAAATGGAAAGACTGGAAATGGCAGTTGCGCCACTCAATTAAAGACATAGATACTTTTGAAAAAATACTGGGTATCAAAATCTCGAAAAATGAAAAGGAAGAATTAAACAGAACTCTCGACCGCTTTCCACTTTCTGTAACCCCCTATTATTTATCCCTTATAAATCCTGAAGATTTCAAAAATGATCCGGTATATAAACAATCTGTTCCCATGCCTCAGGAATTAATAATTGGTGAGCATGAACTTTCCGATCCCCTTGCTGAGGACAAAGACAGTCCGGCGCCCGGCATTACACATCGTTATCCCGACAGAGTGCTTTTTACAATAAGCAATATCTGCTCAATGTATTGCAGGCATTGTACCAGAAAACGAAAAGTCGGAGATGTCGATTATATACCCAACCGGGGCATGATAAAAACCGGTTTGAACTATATCAGAAATACACCTGAAGTAAGGGATGTGCTTCTTTCGGGCGGTGATCCGTTGATGCTGGATGACGACTATCTCGACTGGATACTGGGGGAAATAAGGAAAATTCCTCATGTTGAAATAATACGAATAGGCACCAGGATGCCTGTAGTGCTGCCATACAGAATTACCGATAATCTCATTAAGGTTCTTAAAAAACACCAGCCTTTGTGGATAAACACACACTTTAATCACCCGGTTGAAATTACGGCTTCCTCGAAAGAGGCTCTCGCTATGCTGGCCGATGGCGGTTTTCCACTGGGAAATCAGTCTGTTCTTCTCGCGGGTGTTAATGACTGCCCACGCATTATGAAAGCTCTTGTTCATAAACTTGTTATCAACAGGGTGCGGCCATATTACCTCTACCAGTGTGATCTTTCAGAAGGTCTTTCACATTTCAGAACGCCTGTAGGAAAGGGAATTGAAATTATCGAAAGTCTGATAGGACATACATCAGGTTTCGCGGTTCCGACTTATGTGATTGACGCGCCCGGGGGCGGGGGAAAAATTCCTGTTATGCCCAACTACCTGATTTCATGGTCAACTCATAAGGTTGTGCTTAGAAATTACGAGGGAGTAATTACAACCTATAAAGAACCTGATTCATACGAACCTTATTTCTGTGACCGAAATTGTGAGAAGTGTGATTTGGTTTTAAATCTCGGCGATGGTGATGAGTATAAAGCTATTGGAATTGCCGAACTTCTTTCAGACGCCGAGGAAACTATTTCTCTGGTGCCGCAGAATAATGACAGGCTCGAAAGGAGAAACATTGATTCGGATGAAGCTGCCTGAAATGATCTGAACTACATATTTTTATCACAATACTAATTTATTTATGCATATTATCGATGAAATTATCTTCGGGGTATATTTTATCGCCGTCCTCGGCGTCGGCGTTTATTTTTACTTAAAAAACCAGAACAGGGAAGAATACTTTGTGGGAGGCAGATCAATGAGCGCTTCCCATATTGGAATGTCCATTGTCGCTACCGATGTCGGGGGAGGCTTCAGTATTGGTCTCGGCGGACTTGGATTTATAATGGGCCTGTCCGGTAGCTGGCTTCTTTTTACCGGACTTATAGGGGCATGGACCGCCGCGGTCCTGGTTGTGCCAAAAGTAAAAAAGGATGACGCTCTTTATGGCCTCCTTACATACCCCGATTTCCTGCGGATCAGATATAATTCAAAAGTAGCGAACGGGGCCGCCGCTATTTCGGCAATAGGTTATCTTGGTTTTACGAGCGCCCAGGTTCTGGCCGGAGCAAAACTGGCCGCCGGAAGTGTTTTATATGACAGCGGATTTTCAGATCCTTTAACTGTCGCCCTTTATATTATGGGAGGCATTATTATAATTTATACCGTGATGGGTGGTATAAAAGCTGTTATTTATACCGATACTATTCAGTGGATTATATTGCTTCTGGGACTTTTCCTTTTTGGAATTCCATTCGCGTATATAGAAGTTGGGGGCCTGGAAGGTCTGCGGGAACATCTTAATCCTGAATTTTTTACCCTGACCAACGTTACCATTACACAGCTTTTTAACTGGCTGATAGTCATTTTCCCCATCTGGTTTATAGCGATGACTTTATACCAGAGAATTTATGCCTGTAAAAATGTAAAAGAAGCCAAAAAAGCATTTTTTATCGCGGGTCTTCTGGAATATCCCTTTATGGCTTTTGCGGGAGTTATCCTCGGAATGATTGCCAGAATATTTTATCCCGAAGCCGATCCCGAAATGGGTATGCCTATGATGCTTAGGGAAGTTCTGCCTGTTGGAATAACCGGAATTGTGCTCGCGGCATATTTTTCGGCAATTATGTCCACCGCCGATAGCTGCCTTATCGCTTCATCCGGCAACCTGGTAAATGATGTAATTGAAAGAATGCTCAAAAAGAAACCGGGGAAGAATGCCCTGGTAAGAATATCACAGTTAACAACTTTAGCTCTTGGCATTATCGCTATTATTCTCGCGGGCAATTATACTTCAGTGCTCGATATTATACTTCAGGCATATTCCATTATGGTGGCTGGTCTCTTTTTTATAACTATTATGGCCCTCTATTCCAAAAACCGCGATTCCGTTCAGGCTCTCGCGTCAATGATAACTGGAGGAGGAGTTACAATAATTCTGATTATTTTGGGAGTTAAAATGCCGCTGGAACTGGATCCCACTTTTTATGGTATTTTAGCCTCGGTTATAGCCTGGTATTTAACAAAATTATTCAGGAAAGCAGAAAATGTATGATAAAATTGAATATGCCGGATCCTCCCTGATTCAGCATGGAAAAATGAATAACAGAATATACCTTATGAAATTTTCACCAAAGGATGAAGAGACAATCTTCCCCTTAATGAATAAGCTTTTATCTGACAACTCTTATGACAAAATATTCTGTAAGGTTCCCGCTTCCTCAGCCGATCTTTTCTTTACAGAAGGATTTTTACTTGAAGCGTATATACCTCAGTTTTATGAGGGAAAAGAAGATGTTCTTTTTATGTCGAAATATTTCGGTGAAAGAGCGTCTGTACCTTATGACCAGATGGAGATAATTAAAGATAATATTAAGATAGCGAACGAGAAAAAAAATAAAATATCAGGCGACCCATTGCCAGGTAAATTTTCCATCAGAACCCTGAAAGAGGAAAACGCGCCTGAATTAACTGAAGTATATAAAGAAGTATTTAAAACCTACCCATTCCCCATTCATGAACCTGAATATATTATTAAAACCATGCGGGATAATATTTTTTATTTTGGCGTTTTTGAGAATGGAAAACTGGCAGCGGCGTCATCGGCAGAATCAGACTTAAAGTCTCTTAACGCCGAGATGACCGATTTCGCTACTCTGCCTGAATACCGCGGCAACGGGCTGGCTCTTTACCTGCTTCATGAGATGGAAAAGTTCATGATTAAAAAAGGATTCCTGAATCTTTATACAATTGCGCGCGCATTTTCAGCAGGTATGAATATTACATTCGCCAAAGCGGGATATAATTTTTCCGGCACCCTGGTGAACAATACCGATATTTCAGGCAGAATAGAAAGCATGAATGTCTGGTACCGGCTGGTAAATAAATAGCGGAATTCAATTAATTTTCCACTTAATTCGAGAGCCTTATATTAATTTAAGTGACAAATGCTAAATAATCATTAGTCCAAAAATATTTGATCTATTGATTCAGGCAGCAGATTAAGACGGGTTTTGCCGGAACCAATTTTTTTAAAAAAAGCTTTCCATACATTGTCCAATTTATCACGAATTGAATCAGATAATTTCTCTCTTTCCTCACCTCGAGGCAAGAAAAAAGAAAATATTTTTAAATCTTGATTAATGTTTTTATTAAGAATTGAACCGATTTCTATTTTTTCATACAGTATATTATTTTTAATATTCTGATTAAATACATCTAAACTGTATTCATAAGCAAAATTGAATAAACCCTTTTCGGAATCAGTTGATTCCCCACTCGTCAGGTAATGAACCATGTCACTAATAAAAATAACTTTTATTTTTTTTATGTCTAAGAGATTATCTCTTAATTTTGTCAGAACTAAATAACTACTCACAATATCTTGAAAGTTGTTGTCTTTCTTCATTAGTTTAGCATGTTCTTTTTTAAGGCTACCAATACATTTATTAAGTATTTTTTCCTGCTTATATGGAGTCTGACCAAAGAGTTTTCTTAAATCAACTGAAGATATTTGCTCAACTTCGGATGTATTTTCATTTAAGGGATACAATAAAACTAAAGCATCTTTCCGTTTAGCGATTCTTTGTAATAGCTCTGGCATTATTTGTTTCCATATTAGTACAAAATTTGATTTATCCGTATTTGATTGAGAATCCAAGTCACTTTGAATAAAAACAATAAATACTTCATTTTTTTGATGTTGTTGACTTTGATTATCTGTTTGTAACAGGAAAAACATACTAATAATAAAGAACAAGAAAATTATCCTTTGATTTCTCATAAAATTACCTCATATTTTATAATGTATGGTTACGCATTTGCAGCGCCATTCCCAAAAACATCGTAAAAAAATTGCAATTTTTGTCTAAGTTCCATTAAATCTTCTATTGTTTTATTTTCTAAAAATTTCTCATCAACAAGACCTTTACCTCTTGTTTTCAATCCAAACTCATGACCGGCTTCTAAGGATTTTATAGCTGATTCTTTAAGAGATCCAATATCAAAATCTGGAATTCCACTTTCCAGTGAAGCAAATTTTTCACTATTTAAGTGAATATTAGCTTTAGTATTGCTTATTTCTTTATTAATATTATTTAGATCATTATTTTTAGTTTCAATTGTATCCGAAAGCTTGGATATTCTCTTTTCCAGTGTACTAGAATATGAAGTTTTTAATGAGAATATGTTTTGTTTTGTCGCTTGTTTAAAATTTTCATACCCTTTGATAAAAATGTGTAATAAATATCCGCTTACCAAAACTAAACTCATTGATATGGAAGCTAGAAGGACACCAAACTCCCAGGTTTCTTCTTTTTGTTTTACAGTACTAATTGACAAAAATACGATATAGATTACAAGGACAGATGCTGCGGCATAGAAAAAATATTTTTTTGAATCATCCAAAGAATTTCGTAGATCAAACCAAAGTTTTGTGACAAAACTAAGAAGGAAAGGAATAGTCGAAAAAGTAAATAAAAACAGCAATTCAACTAAATTACCCACAAAACTCCAATTATTATTATCAACCTCATTTTCAATAGGAGTTTCAAATTCAGTTAGATTCAGTGAAGAATTGTCGGATATTTCTTCAAGTTTGTCATAAATTGTTCCAATTTTCATTACTTCACCAGTAAATTTGTTCATTATTGCTATTTCAGCAGTAGCTGCAAATAAGAATCCTAAAAACAGAATCAATAGATAAATTCTACTTTTTGGGGTAGGATTCTCAGGGATTTTACTAATTGCTTCAAGCAGGTTACCAGAATGATTTTTTGTAAGTTTTATTGAGTGAGAAATCTCTACTGAATAGATATTCTCTAACTTTTCAGCTTCTTCGGTTACGGAGGATATTAGTGATCTTCTCTGAGAACGGTGATCATCAATTATACTATATATAACATTTCTTTTATTTGTGAATTGTTCTATTTGATTTATATCTGTTAAAGATGCAATTTCCCCCTCTATGTTTAGTAGAGATTCAAGTAGTGCACTTATAGCCTGTTGAATCATTTTATCTTTTTGTTCAAGGTAAGCTAACAAACACAAAAAGTCGTCCTGCTTTTTTTTCAACAAGTTTGTGATATAGCTATCATGGTCATTCCACACCTTTTGAGTTTTTACATATAATTGATCCTTTAAATTATTCCATTCTCTTTTATCTAAATCTTCCAATTCTTGTTTATATTTATTAATATCGTTTCGTTTCTTTGAGATAAAACTTTCACTATCTGATTCATCTAAATCCGAGATTAGCTTCCTTTTTTCATCAACTTGGTATTCTGTTAAAAGATCAACATCAATTTTCTTAAAAAACATTGAATTTTGTTTAATTATTGATTTTTGTACGTTGAGCATTGAGTTAGAAATAGAACCAATTTTATCATATTCAGCCCTAACCTGCTCTTTTTGTATTTGAATATCACATTTATTTAATCCAATTATGGTACCTTGTTCATACCACTTGGTATCAAGCTGTTCAAGTTTTTCTTTGAGAGTATTAAATAACTTTTCTATTATCTCTTTAGATTTGATATATTCTTGATTTCTACTATATAAATTATCATTAATATTCTCATCAAAATTCCATTCCATTTTAATGTCCCTCATTAATCATTCTTTAAGTTTGCTTTAATGCTTGTGCCATAAATATATCCGGTGTGAAACTTGATTAAGGCATTTGTTTTTGTCTCTTCTATTTCCCTTGTCAAAGTCCACATATCTTTATATATTATTATTCTAAGTCTTTCTAGCTCACTTATTTCATAATACTTATACTCTATTTGTCGGTCAATAGAGCTCAATATTGATGAACCAAAGAATAAAACTAAATTGAGTGCAGAAAAACATGTAATAAGAAATGAGAAAGGATACAAATAATATAACTCATTACTAAAAAAATATATCCCAATTGAAAGAATTACTAACAAAGTATTTAGCAATGTATGTAGCAACGGCTTATTTGAAATCCATTCTATTAAAGAATTCGTTTTATAAAAAACATACAATGCTATTGACCATGCACCATTAAAGATCATCAAAATAATCAGAATATTTAAGTTTATATCGATAATTAATTTTGTTACCCACAATCCAACCAAATAAAATAGAACTGCCATTACTATCGATAATGGTTTTGATGAGAATGTTGAAATTGACATCTCTTCTCTCATTTCAGTTAATTCTTTTAATTGCCTTCTACTCTCTTTTATTAGATTTTCATTATTATCGAGTTCTTTTTGTTTTATATCCCGCAGGTTTTCTCTTTGTTTACTCAGGGCCTCAATCATTTCCTCAATAGTTTTATCTATTTTTTTGTTTTGATATCCATGATTGAATCCCGCCTCCTGAAAACCTTTATTACGATGCGGGATTTGTAATTGTTTGTGAGCCGAAAATAAATCGTCAGGACTACCTGATTCTTTTTCAGTAGTTTCCATGGCTTTCCTTTTATTAGTTCAATAAGAAATGATTAGGTCAATTCTTCTATATGTCGCATGTGGAGGCCCCGGAATAGCCCCTCCTCCAGAATAAAAAATCTTGACATTTTTCCTTTGTTCTCCAACAAGCTCTTCGTCAAGTATTTTATTAATGATATCTGCACCAGAATAGCCTCGCGCGATTGAAAGCTTAATATTGTTATCTATAATTTTGAAATTTTTAGAAGCTGTTTCTATTTCTTCTTCGTTATTTTTTGGTAGTGCAAGATTTGCCCCATCAAAATAGTTTATATTCGAAATAATTGTTCTACTGTCGGCAAAACCTTTGGATACTATTTTGTATTGCCTGCCATATTCAATATTTCTTAAAAAGCGTTTTGTAAAAACCTCAATTAAGAATGATACATCACCTGACAAAATGTATTCTCCACTACCAAAAGGACTTATTTGAGCTTCCATCCCAAAAATATTTTCAAAAAAACTTTTTGTTGGTGGATCGAAATATTCCAGTATATCTTCTGATACAGCTTCAGAGTTTAAAAATATTTTTTTAACTCTTTTTATAAACTCATGATTATTTATTAATCTAATAAATATGTCATTATATATATCTATTGTTATATGCGATTGATGTTTTAGTTGTATTATTTTTTCATTAAACAAAGAGTCTATTTCTTTCTTAATAAGAGACTGTATCTCTTCGGGGAAAACCATTAGTGGGTTCTTTGGAGTAAGAATAACGACTCGATAATTGTAAGTGGAGGCGTTACAATCAAAGTAAGCCTCCTCTTCGTATAATGTTATAAACCTTGAGATATCTCCGGTTCTCTTTACCAGATTTTTATATAATTCATTCTCATCTGATAAAAGGGGAGATAAATTCGTATTCCTATACCATTTATTACCATTACTATTATCATGATTTAGATTATTTATATTTAAATGCCGCTGAATAAATTCCATCAATTTTTTATTTCGCCATTCCGCAAGATTATCCACTTGCAGTTTAGATAAACAAATATCATCATGGTAGAACTGTTCAAAAAATCGCTCACTTTTGATACCCCTTTGTGATATTTTTCGAACATTGTAATCATTTACCACTTTTCCCTCATTGCCTTTACAATAGATTTCATACAGTGTTTTTCCATCTTGTCCTATTAAATCAATTTTAAAGAATTGTAAAACAATAAGGATGAGCAATAACTGCATCCATTTTAATGCAGGACGAACAGTTGTTTTAGTTTTTGTATGCGATAGTAACATATGTATAATACCTGTTTTGTTCTTTTTCTACACATATTTTTTTTATTTTTCTATACTTAGCTTCGTCTATATCTATCTTTAATAATGCTTGATTAAAGGATTCTTCTTTACATTTTTTCTTACCGATACAATCACCTCCATTAATCCCGGTAACAGTCTTGAAGCACAGTGAAGTTGTTTTTCCATTGGATATATATTTTTTCGAATCATCGAAACTATCCAAATCATGAATTTTAGGGAAGTTTGTATTGTGTCTATTTTCCCCAACTCTTATTTCTTTAACTTGTTCTATTATGCTCCAATGATTATCATCTACTTTTTTTTCAAGACATATATCAGAAATCCTATAGAATTCTCCATTATGCTTCCATTCAGAAAGAGTTCCGGTAATCCTCAGAATTGTGTTCATTTCAATATTTCCTTCAATTCTTTTTGATCCTTCCGAACCATCCAATAAAAATGAATAATTGTCACTTAAGATATAATCTTCATTTTTTTTTGATGATATTTCATTAATTAAGATACCCTGCAATTTTTGGGTCGCTTTATATTGTGTATAATCATATTTCAATGGATATAAATAGAGTAATATGGGTTTTTTAGTATCTTCAGAATCTATTAGTTCATTTATATATTCTGAAATTGGCCTGATTTTATTATCCTCGATGGGAGGAAAATATCGTACAAAAATAATTATCCATGCAATCACCAAGAAAAACATTATATAACGTTTATAATGGGGTTTAATTTTTATAATGGTTTTAATTTCATCTACTATTATTGTCACCGTTAGTGAAATAACAAACGTAATAAATATTCCTTCGAGTATGCTCAATATATCCTCAAATATATATTCAGAATAATATCACAATATAATTTTAGAGCTTAACTTAAAAAATATGTTTATAAAACAATAGTCTAAAACCCAAATAATGTTCCAGCATAAATATTGATTTTTAATAGTTAGAAAACAATCAGCAAAATATATTGAACTTTAGCTGCTTTAGAACATATTCATCTATTACTGCAAATTGCAATTAAAATATTAATATTATAATCTTTACTCGAACACTTAATGCCCACACCTAAAATCAGTCACTAAAAAATAAAAATATATTTTTTCTATTGCAAATTAATTTTGTATCATTCAAAAAATATTGTATTTGTATGTCATTATGATGTAATAATTAAAGATATCCAGAATTATAAATGCTTTTTCAAACAATGAATTATTTGCACATATAGGTTTAACATGATAACTTACCATGACCATCCCCCCCCTGAATCTTTTTTATTAAAAAGACATCATATCTGATAGTTGAAATTAATAATTGGTATTTTGAATGGAAATCGCAGGACTTATATCAGCATTAATAATCGGGATTACATTAGGACTCATAGGAGGAGGCGGTTCGATATTAACTGTGCCTGTCCTGGTTTATATTTTGAGTGTTGAACCGGTGGCCGCAACGGCATATTCACTTTTTATTGTGGGTCTTACCGCGCTGGTCGGCTCTTTTCAGTATATGCGGAAACAGCTTGTCAGCTACCGGACTGCCGTAATATTCGCTATCCCGGCATTTATCGCGGTATATATGACACGCAGGTTTTTAGTTCCGGCTATTCCTGATCATATTATGTCAATTGCCGGAATGGATCTTACAAAAGATCTTTTTATCATGCTGCTTTTTGCCATACTGATGGTAGCCGCCGCTGTTTCAATGATAAGAGATAAAAAATCCCGGGATACGGAGGGTGAGCCGGAGTTTAACTATCCCCTTATTTTACTGGAAGGATTTGTAGTAGGTATATTAACCGGACTTGTAGGCGCGGGAGGAGGATTTCTTATTATTCCGGCGCTTGTGCTGCTGGCGAGGCTTCCAATGAAAATGGCTGTTGGCACTTCATTACTGATAATAGCGGCAAAATCATTAATTGGTTTCCTGGGTGACGTGAGTGAGATGAATCTCGACTGGACTCTCCTGCTTAAGTTTACGGCATTTACCATTGTTGGTATTTTTGCCGGGGTCTGGCTGACAAAATATATACCGGGTAAAAAACTGAAACCGGCCTTCGGATGGTTTGTGCTGGTGATGGGAGTATATATAATTTCCAAAGAATTATATCAAAGTTTGTAAATAAAAATACAGGAGAATAAATATGTATTCACTTTTTTCGACACGCGCCGGTAAAAAAACCGGAGTAATAAACCTCGATTCAAAATCATTTGAAAAACAGATGCAGAATGATAAAGAGGCGGTTCTGATAGACACCAGAACACTCGGAGAATATGAGGACGCGAGAATCCCCAACTCAAAACTTATCGATATTATGAGTCCCACTTTCCGTGACGATATCGATCAGCTCGATCGTTCTAAAAGTTATTACCTCTATTGCCGCAGCGGAAACAGAAGTTACCAGGCGGGAATGATAATGAGTAAGATGGGATTCGAAAAAGTGTATAACCTCGAACCAGGCATTATCGGCTGGTCGGGCGACATTATTTATTAAAATTTGAAGGAGACAAGAGATGTATTTTAAACATATATATGAAAGAGGATTAGCGCAGGCAAGTTATATAGTCGGATGTCAGTCGAAAGGTGTCGCGATGGTAATTGATCCCCGCAGGGATATTGATGTTTACCTCGATATTGCCGAAAAAGAAAATCTGACTATCACACATGTTACAGAAACACATATACATGCCGATTTCTTAAGCGGAGCCCGTGAGCTTGCTGAAGTGACCGGCGCAAAACTGCTTCTTTCCGACGAAGGAGGCCCCGACTGGCAGTACCAGTTCGATCATGAAGGATTGCGTGACGGCGATACATTTAATGTAGGAAACCTGAAAATTGATGTTATGCATACACCGGGACATACACCTGAACATATCAGCTTTTTACTGACTGATACTCCCGCGGGCAATTACCCCGTTATGGTATTCACTGGTGATTTTGTATTTGTGGGTGATATCGGCAGACCCGATCTGCTTGAAAAAGCGGCCGGAATTAAAAACACTCAGGAAGCAGGTGCGAAAGCTCTCTTCAAATCGCTCGAAAAATTCAAAAAACTTCCCGATCATGTTCAGGTATGGCCCGCTCACGGCGCCGGATCGGCATGCGGAAAAGCTCTCGGAGCTGTGCCAAGTTCAACGGTCGGATATGAAAAACTGGTTAACTGGGGCCTGCAGATTGAAGATGAAGAAAAGTTCGTGGAAGCGATTCTTGAAGGACAGCCGGAACCGCCGGTATATTTCGCGATGATGAAAAAACTCAATAAAACAGGTCCTGAAATTTTTGGCGGACTGCCTCACCCCGCTCGTTTTACTCTAACCCAGTTCCGCAAGGCTCTTCATGATAATATAAGAATCATCGATACGCGCGACAAATTATCATTCGCCGGGGGTCACGTTAGGGGAGCGGTAAATATTCAGGATAACAGCGCTTTCAGCACCTGGGCCGGCTGGATACTCAATTATGATGAACCCTTTGTGCTTATTGCCTCTCCACACAGAATTGAGGAACTAACCCGCGCCCTGATCAGAATAGGACTTGATAATATGGCCGGTTATTTTACCGATGTCGATTCATGGGCAAACCAATGCCATGAGCTTGAAACCACTGAACAAATGACCGTGAAAGATCTGATCGGGAAAAGAGCTGTCGAAGATATAGCTGTTGTGGATGTCCGTGGCTACAGCGAATATAATGCCGGACATATACCGGGAGCAATGAATCTTCACGCGGGATATTTGCTGCGGAATCTCGATAAAATCCCGACTGACTCAAAAGTTGTGGTACATTGCGAAAGCGGGGACCGCTCAAGCATCGCGGCCAGTCTGCTTCAATCGCAGGGATTTGATAATATTATCAACCTTACAGGGGGCATAGCCGCCTGGCGCCAGGAAGGACAGCCTGTCGATAAACAATCTGAAAAGAACACTATTGCCGCATAAAAACTTCATAAAAAGCCGGCGTAATTTTTCGCCGGCTTTTTTTTATCCGATATTCATCACTAATTCCCTCTTTTATACCTGTGCTGGCATAGCCAGAACCAAAAGGAATAATCATAAACTGGCAAGCCAGAAAAAATACACCCGCCCGGTGGCTGAGCTGAGTCGAAGCCACCGCCGCTGGTTTCGACTCCGCTCAACCACCGGCTAATTGATCTTTAAATATTACCATTTTGAGTGGAATTTGATTCCTTATGGAATAATCGTAATCCCACCCCCTCAGAAAAAATGGACACCCATTTCGCCATCACCCAACCCGGCCATCTTACTCATACTCCTACTCTGATTTTTTAATACCTATACCGAAAAATAAAAAGGCAATAAGGTTTAATTTTTGTTAGGGGGATCCTCAGCTACTAAGGTTAAAAAACAAAGAATAAGGTTTCTTTTTTCGCGGGATTTTGTTTTGGTGATTTGGAGCGTTTTTTTAGCAATATTTTTACTCTTGATGTTACTTTATAATTGCAATTATTAATTGTTAATTATTCATTATTAATTGAATTTTTTGCCTTTTTGCGTAGAATTTGACTTCTACCTGAATAAACGACTCCGAATGGAGTCGAATATGAATAGCCCCGGATGCAATCCGGTGGTTTTATCAGGCAAATATCACCTGCGACGCTGAAGGCGTCGAATATAAACACCCCGGTGAAAATAGTAGTTTCCGGTGTAAAGGCATATTCGCGATGAAGTTCTATATTCGACCCCGTCGGGATCGTGGCGGCATATTTTTCTTTTAACCCCGGGCTGCTCACTTCTTTCGCCGCCCGGGGCTATTCATATTGAATCCCTTTCGGGATTCTTTTCAATAGAAATCAGAGCTCAATTCATCAGGTGTTTGCAGTTTATCACTTTCCCAATAAGGCGTTTTCTTGAGGCTCTGCCTGGGGAAAATTTAGGTTCTTATCACTACACTAACGCCAACATGTTGAGGATAATCCTGTTAGGACCGAAAAAAAGTTGCCATAAAAACCGATGAAAAATCTACCAGTCATATTTTTTAAAATATACTCCTCCAACTCCAAATTCGATAAAATTTAGAAAATATATTAATATATTTTTAGCGGTGATGAATCATAAGAGTTACATTTATTATCACCTTTTAATTGTTAAGAAAAACATTATAAACAATGTTATACTTACATCACTACTTTGAATTATCTACAATTGACCCTGTATTATCATTTTTTAATCATAGGGCTCTATTTGTTATGTTGTAGATGAAATATTATTCAGAGTGCGTTATAGAACATTTGTTTATATGAAATTCAATTACATTTAGTCAGTCTGTCAAATTCCACAAAAACAAATAACCAAACGAACTAAATGAGGGAACCAAATGAACAATATGGAATTAATTCATTTTTTTCAATAGGAACCAAATAAAATACATAAACCATATGATTTCAGGGTGGTAGATTTTCTATCGGTTTTTTTGGGTGATTCTTTTCGGCACTGACAGATAATCCAGGGAGTAAAATTTGTCAAAAAGCCCGCTAATAACATGTTGCCGATAGACAGGCCGCGATTCTGAATACGTTCTCGTTCTCGTAATCGTGCTTCGTACTCCTCTTTTCAAAACGCTCAGATTATTCGAGAACGAGGACTTTTTGGTTCTGGCTTTGCCGGCTTATGGAACAAACTGGCGGAGCCGGAGAAATATTAAGAATTACGAATTGCCTTCTTTGGAATATTCTTAGCTCAGAATTGAAAAAACGATTACGACTTCGATAGCGATTTGGATTTCGGCAGAGCGCCTAAATCCCGTTAGTCTTTTTAAACTCCATAATTCTGTTCTATCCCCCCCTGACCATTAGAAAATTCACTGGATAAGAGCGCCCGATTGAAAAAAGTAATGAGGTATAATTTTCATGGGAGTCTGGAGTTCTGTAATTACAATTTGCTGCTTTGTGAAGAGTGTCAGTTCTTTATGAATAGTTATATTTTTCAATAGATGACGCGCCTGATACTTGTGTATATCAAAATTAAAATAAGCTCAATTTATTTGAAATTGTTTTTGCTTATGTGGAACTTTAAACTTACTTTCAAATATTACGATTATTGTTAGTACAGGACAATCAGGAATTGTAAAAATATGCCATATTCACTAACGCCATGTGAAAACGATAAGTATCTTCACTACTATTTTTCAGGAAATTTCAACCAGGGAGATGTAAAAGGATTCTGGAAGGATATTACAGGATTCCTGGAAGAGAAACATTCCGACAGACTGCTCCTGGAAGAAAAACCAGGCACCGAGGGGCAACTCGACACAATGGAAATATTTGAAGCGGTTAATCTTCTGGCCAACACCATTCACATGAAAGGTGTTAAAATTGCCATACTTTATCTTGAGGGTGTAAAGGAAGAAACATTCCGGCAGGCAAAATTTGGAGAAAATGTCGCCTTCAACAGGGGTTTGCAGCTGAATATATTCTGCTCCAAACAAAAAGCGGAAGAGTGGCTTTTAAGCTGAAATATTTGACATTATCTACCTTATTCCGGTTTTCTATTTCAATTACCCGGTAACATCACTCCCGGTTTGACTTTTAATTTTACCATATATATATTCCTGTAAATATATTTGAAGGTATCAGATGAACCAGCGAATTATTATTGATCCCAATATTTGCCATGGAAAACCGGTTGTAAAAGGAACCAGGGTTCTTGTCAGCAATATCCTCGGAGCATTAGCTTCGGGTGAGTCTTTCCGGGATATTATCGAAGAATATCCCAATATCACACATGAGGATATTCTCGCGGCTCTGGCTTTTGGAAGCGGGCGCGGGAAATAAATTTTTCCCCGATTCAAAAATGTACGTAAGCAAGGCAGATTAAAACATCAAATTCCTTTCAGTTGTTCAGCTATGTAATAATTTTACATATTGTGAATTATTTATACAATGATTTAATAATTTAATCCTGTTTTAATGGTTATTCCGGATGGTACGGTTGTTGTTTAATAGTTATCAGCAACTATTAATAATATACTAATCCGGAGGGATTTTGAAAAATTTACTACTTGTCACAACATTTCTTTTGTACGCAACCTCAAATTTATCTGCCAGCGGAGTGGGCATTGCTGACGGAGTGAATGGTCTTTATCTTCAGCTTGATGAAATCAGCGTTGAAGTTAATGTCGATAACCAGGTTTCAACCACAAAAACCACACAGGTTTTCCGAAATACCCTGGGTGAAAACAGGTACATCAAATATGGTTTTCCAATGCCGGAGGGGGCCAGCGCGACATCTTTGCGTTACAAAAATAATGGTATATGGTATGAAGCGGTTATCGGACCCACACCTCCTGATACAGTTATACCCGGTCCGGGGGGGAACATACAGTATAACCTCACTCAATACCTCGGCGACACTCCCCTTTACATGAATATTGAAAATGCTGTCATGGATGATTCAACTTTAGTTGTGGAACTGACCTATGTGGAGCTGCTTCATTATGAACTTGGAGATGTATTTTACACTTACAATAATGATTACACCCTGATTCAGTCATCAGCGATCAACCTTCAGGAATTTGATTTTTCATTGACATCACTGAGAAATATAGACAGCATTAGGGTAACAAGTTCTCATCCGGTGACCTGGCTGACCAATAATGGCAATACAGCGTCTCTTCACAGTGAGTTATTCCAGGTTCCGGTTGATGAACACTTCCAGGTGAAATATACATTGAGCGCGGAGGAACTGGGTCTATTCAGCCTGAGCACACTTATCCCGCCCGAAGAGCTGCCGGATGATCACGGGGGATTTTTCCTTTTTGCCGCGGAGCCTGAGCCGGGCAATGCCACCGATGTCATTGATAAAGTGTTTACACTTGTAATAGATCGTTCCGGCAGTATGGAGTGGGATCAAAGACTTATTCAGGCAAAAATAGCCGCGTCATATATAATTCAGAATATGAATGAAGGAGACCTCTTTAATATTGTTGACTATGCCGCCCTCGCCACAACATTCAGCGAACAGCATCTTCCGGTAAACAGCATTAATATCGGGGCCGCGCTTGATTATATCGACCAGCTTGAACCGACATGGGAACCGGGTCTCGCGGGCACCAATATCTCAGCGGCACTCGATATGGCGATACCACAATTTTCTTCGGCAAACGATTCAACTGCCAACATCATTATATTTATGACAGATGGCGAGGCAAACCAGGGAATTACCAACACCCAGGAGCTGCTCGCTCATGTTGATGATCTGGTTCAGCAGAATAATACCCGGATAAACCTTTTCACTTTCGGACTGGGAATAAATATCAATGTCCCCCTGCTTACACTGCTGGCCTCAAATAATAACGGCTTGTCAGAATTTGTGGGCAATGATGAAGTGGAGGAAAAAATAATTAACTTCTACAGAAAGATAAAAAATCCTGTTCTTCTTGATACAGAGGTCAGTTTTTCTCCCGATATTATTACTGAAACATACCCGGCACAGCTCCAGAATCTTTTTATCGGCCAGCAGCTTTATGTTACCGGCAGATATTCACAGGCGGTTCCGGTTACAGTTACATTAAGCGGTCAGGCATTCGGGACCCCGGTAAGCTATGATTTCCAGATGGACTTGGGCGACACCGCGAACACTCAGTACCAGTTTCTTACCAAATTATGGGCAAAACAAAAAATTGAGCAGCTTCTTATTGAATATTACGGCTATCCGGAAAACTCACCCGAAGCGGAAGCGCTCAAGGAGCAGATAGTTGAGATTAGTATAGGTTATTCTGTTATCAGTCCCTTTACCAGCTTCCAGACTATCACATTAGTTGAAGATGATATAGTAGAAGCTGAGGAAAACCTGATACCTGATGATATTGAACTGATCGGCAATTACCCCAATCCCTTTAATCCTTCAACAAATATCTGCTTCAAGGTGAATTCGCAGATAAATGATATCGCGGTCATAAGGATTTACAACATTCTCGGGCAGCTCGTAAAAGTATTACACATTAACATATCGGGCCCCGGCAGGTATGAAATCACATGGGATGGAACGGATGAATCGGGCAGTATGGTTACCTCAGGTCAGTATATCTACATGATCGACTGCGGCAGCTACCTGCTGCATGGCAAAATGATGCTTTTGAAATAATCCCAACTAATGGTTAATTTATATTCCTCCGGCGCCATGGAAATTTTCGTGGCGCCTTTTTTATATGTACTGATGATGGCAACAATACCGCACTCCCCAACCACTTCTTAAAATTATAATTAGACATGTCTTTAAGAGCCGAGAAATATTCATATGTTTTTATGGTTTGCACTTATTCTAATTAGACTTCTGATGAAATAGATAGATATAATATAAAATTTGATTTTCATTAAGAAACTATTTTGTTTAATAAATATTATTCCACCTTGTTTTTATTGGTATATTTAAATAAAACTTATTAAATTGCCAGCTAAAATGTGTCTTGTTCTACTTTTTATTTTTTGGGGTTATCATGCTGACTGAAATAGGAACTGCAATATCTTCATTGAGCTTATTGTTGCAATTGTACGATAATTACCAGAACCAAAAAATTAAAAATTATGGAGAATATAAATCAAACCTTAAACTGTTTGTTTCTTCTTTATACTTTTCTAAATCCATTCATCACTTCAGTCACACTATATTAGATCTAAATTATACTGATCTATTCAAAAAAGATTTAGCCGAAATAGGATTATTAAGCTTTCAGAATAGTTTTAGAACAACTTTTGGATATTTAATAGATACCCAGATATTAACGACAATAAATCCAAGTTTAAGTTACCATAAATCTCAAATAATGGAAGAAGTGAAAAAATTTGAAATAAGAGGATATTCAAATAGTTTCATTTCCTCAGTATCAGCTCTCAATCATTGTTATCCAAGTATGATCACCAACTATGAAGAACTTAGCAGGGAGATTATTAAAATTAAGGAGCAATTGTACGAAGTTAATCTTGAAACAGGAATCAATAATAAAATTTATGATACGTTTGAAAATAATAAAAAATATTGGGGTTTTTATATTGAACAAAAATCAAGAGATATTTTAACTTTTGCAGATCAAAGTATAATGAATGGAATTACAATATTAGATACTCTATTTGTGATTTAATAATGAAGTTAACAAAGACACAAATAGAGAGATATGAAAACTATCTTTGGAATATATATAATGATTTCATGTTGAATTCAAGAATTAAAAATTGCATTCCCAGCCCTAAGCTTGAAAATGCTTTAATAGAAAAAATAATTGAATTTATTGATGAAATGACGAAACAGGCTCGTTATTCAATTAATCATAAATTAAAATTTCAATTTATATCTGAAAAAATATTCAAATGGAAAAATATTTTACTTTATGAATTTAACAAACTAGTTGAAATAAGAATTTCTCCTCCCCAAAGACTATTTTGATAAATATCTTCTGATACATAATTTCATTGAGCAATCATTTATATCCAATCACACTCCCCAGCCACCTTTTAACTTCCCCAGCGGGCAAACCTTTACTCGCGGCGTAGTCTTCAACCTGTTCTATGGTGATTTTACCGGTGGTGAAATATTTATCATTGGTATTATCATTGAAGAAGTATCATTATTTTTGTAAAAACCAGCTCTCCTGATATTAAAGAAAATCAATTCACTATTTTAGATATAACAATAGAATTTGATATATTATGATTAGCAAACAAGAAGGTAAAGGCAAACGATATGAACCAACTTAAAATCAAAGATGAAATGACCGATTTTTTGCTTTACAGATCACCTGATGGTAATATCAAAGTTGAGGTGATTTTGGGTGATGAATCTGTTTGGTTATCCCAAAAATCAATAGCACAACTATTTGGCGTAAAAGTGCCTGCTATTTCAAAACACCTCCAAAACATTTATAAGGAGGGAGAATTGGATAAAGAATCAACTATTTCCATTATGGAAACAGTTGGTGAAGAAGGTAACAGACAGGTAAAAAGAAAAATTGAACATTATAATCTTGATACGATTATTTCGGTCGGATACAGAGTTAATTCAAAGCTGGCAACTCAATTTCGAATTTGGGCGACAAAAATATTAAAGGAATATATTCTTAAAGGCTTTGCCTTGGATGATGAAAGACTTAAGAATGGCAATTATTTTGGCAAAGATTATTTCAGAGAATTGCTTGAGCGTGTCCGTTCAATTCGCTCAAGCGAAAGAAGAATTTATCAACAGATAACCGATATCTTCGCTGAATGCAGTATCGATTATGATCCGAAATCTGATATTACAAAGGATTTTTATGCTAATATTCAGAATAGATTTCATTTTGCCATTCATGGAAGTACAGCCGCTGAGTTAATATACCAAAAAGCGGATGCAAATAAAAAATATATGGGACTAACAACATGGAAAAATGCACCTGACGGTCGCATACTAAAAATGGATGCGAGAATCGCAAAAAATTACCTGAATGAAAAACAAATAAGAAAATTAGAAAGAACTGTTAGTGGATTTTTTGATTATATTGAAAGAATTATTGAAAATAGAAATACTTTCACCATGAAACAATTTTCGGATAGTGTAAACAAATTTTTAGAATTTAATGAATTCCGGCTGCTTGAAGGTAAAGGACTCATATCGGCCCGGCAGGCAGAACTAAAAGTAGAAAAAGAATATAGTATATTCAACAAAAATCAAAATATTGATAGTGATTTTGATAAGTTGATCAAACAAATAAAGAATTCTGGTAAAGAGTAGTTCGAAGCTTCGCCATTTTGTCATTTTTGGCTGAAGCGATACTACCATCTTATGGATATTCTTCCATAAGTTCAATAGTTAAACCAATATATTTTTTCTGTTCGGGTCGATATGTCATGCTTTCAGTAAAGATATTCTCTCCTATCTAACCCACAATTATAGTATAGAAGATTATTTAAACCACAACACTCCCCAGCCACCTCTTAACTTCCCCAGCGGGCAAATCTTTCCTTTTTGCGTAATCTTCCACCTGTTCCATGGTGATTTTGCCGGTTGTGAAATATTTCGCTTAGGGATAGAGGGAATATGGGTATTAGTCCGGAGACAAATATTTATGTATTACCAGTTTTCAGGTTTATAAAGTTTTTCTCCCGTTTGTAAAACCAGGAGATTGGGAAATTGATGGAGAGCAATTTTTTCTTTGCTGATTTTGAAATATTTATCCCCAAGTTGTGCCAATTCATTATTTCGTCTCTTAAACGGAAATCCAAAAACAATTTTTTTCTCAGGGAAATGTTGTTTTGCAGTTCTTACAGCAGGGGCAATATCGGTATCCCCGGTGATTAAAACAACAGTATCACATTCGTCTGTAATAAATGCCTCTAACAGCTTTGATGCAATGGCGACATCTGATTCTTTTTCCTCATATTTCCTGAGTTTTGAAGAACACTTATGACACCACAAACTTTTGGGCTTAAATCTTGCGAGTTGAACCACAATGCCCGTTGACTCCAGAGCACGGATAAAGAGTTTATGCCTTTCAATTTTTTTGGGGGCTCTCAGTGCAAGATGATTTGCGAGAGCAGAAAAATAATATACTGATACAATTTCAGCCTTGTTTCCAATTACATGAAGGTAAGATTCACAAAGCTGTGACAAGTTCAGCCATTTAGTCGATTGCCCGGAAAGACTTTTGGCTGCATCCACGACAGAATGGTAAATGTTGAATCCATCAATTATAAAAGAAGTTCTGTTCATATATAAAAAAACCCTTTGAGTCGCAACTCAAAGGGGGCCGGATATTTTAATACCCGGGGATGAATTATGAAAATATAAGACTAACCCAACAAAATGTCAATATATATATATTTTAAAATACAAATAGATACAGACCAATATATATCACTAAAAAGATCATATAAATCTTAAACCACCACACTCCCCAGCCACCTCTTAACTTCCTCAACCGGCATGTCTTTTCTCGCGGCGTAGTCTTCGACCTGCTCCATGGTGATTTTACCGGTGGTGAAATATTTCGCATCGGGGTGGGCGAACCAGAGACCGCATACGGAAGCGGCGGGGTTCATAGCCAGCGATTCAGTAAGGGTGATTCCGGTGGAGTTTTCCACATCGAGCAGTTTCCAGATGGTCAGTTTTTCGGTATGATCGGGCTGTGCCGGGTAACCGGGCGCGGGGCGTATTCCCCTGTATTTTTCTTTTATTAATGCTTCATTGGAGAGATCCTCCCCGGCGGCGTATCCCCAGAATTTTTTACGCGCTTTTTCGTGCAGCAGTTCGGCGAATGCTTCGGCCAGTCTGTCGGCGAGCGCTTTTAGCATAATAATACTATAGTCATCATGCGACGCTTCAAACTCAGCGATTTTCTTTTCTATCCCGATGCCCGTAGTGATGGCGAATGCCCCTATATAATCCTGAATACCGGAATCAACAGGAGCGATAAAATCGGCCAGAGCCAGGTTGGGCGCTCCCGCGGCTTTTTTACTCTGCTGCCTGATAGTATGGAGTTTTATCTGCCCGGGGTTATTATTTCCATTTAATATAATATCATCGTCATTGCTGTTCGCGGGAAAAATTCCAAAGACAGCATTCGCGGAAAGCCACTTTTCGCTGATGATTTTATCAAGCATTTCACGAGCGTCATTATAAAGTTTTCGGGCTTCATCGCCATAAGTGTCACTTTCTAAAATTGCGGGATATTTTCCTTTCATCTCCCATGTGATAAAAAATGGAGTCCAGTCGATATACCGGCTTATCTCTTCGAGTGAATAACCGGGCAGAGATTTTGCTCCTGTAAATTTGGGAGGAACGACAACTCCATCTGAAAAATCGGGAATAAATTTATTTTTTCTCGCTTCTTTCAGAGATATAAGTTTTTTCTCAGCGCCCCGCTGTTCATAATCATCACGGATTTTTTGATTGTCGATATGCGCTGATTTTACGAATTCTTCCCTGGAAGTTTTGCTGAGCAGTTTACTGACCACCGGCACACTGCGCGACGCGTCGAGAACATGTATAGCTGGTCCGCTATATTCGGGGGCAACCTTTACAGCGGTATGGATTCGTGATGTTGTAGCGCCTCCAATCAGCAGCGGAAGTTCGAGACCAAGCCGCTCCATCTCGGAAGCGACATGGACCATTTCGTCAAGTGACGGAGTTATAAGTCCGCTGAGCCCGATTATGTCCGCCCCCTTTTCTTTCGCCGCCGAGAGTATTTTATCCGAGGGAACCATCACGCCAAGATCGATAACATCATAATTATTACAGCCCAGCACAACGCCGACAATATTTTTACCGATATCATGAACATCTCCTTTTACGGTGGCAAGAAGCACCGTGCCCGCTTTTTCAGCTTTGCCTTCATTATCAGCCTCAATAAATGGCACAAGATGAGCGACGGCCCTTTTCATAACCCTGGCGCTTTTTACCACTTGGGGAAGAAACATTTTTCCTGAACCAAAAAGATCGCCCACCACATTCATACCCGACATCAGCGGGCCTTCAATTACATCGAGGGGCTGTGCCGATTTCAGACGGGCTTCTTCGGTGTCATCAATAATAAAATCTGTAATACCTTTAACAAGGGCATATTTAAGCCTTTCCTCAACCGGTTTTTTACGCCATTCAGCTTCAACTGTTTCATCCTTTTTCTTCTCCTTAATTCCCGAAGCGACCTCAAGCAGTCTTTCCGCCGCGTCATCCCTGCGGTTCAGAACGACATCCTCAACCCGCTCACGGAAACCAGGTTCTATATCTTCATAGATTGTTATCTGTCCCGGGTTAACTATTCCCATATCCATTCCCGCTTTTACAGCGTGATACAGAAATACCGAGTGCATCGCTTCCCTTACAGGATTATTGCCCCTGAAAGCGAATGAAAGATTGCTGACTCCCCCCGAAACTTTCGCGCCGGGAAGGTTTTTTTTTATCCATTTAACCGCGTTAATATAATCAACAGCGTAGTTATTGTGTTCTTCTATTCCGGTCGCTATGGCGAATATATTGGGATCAAAAATAATATCTCTCGCGGGAAATCCGATCTCTTCAGTGAGTATTTTATAAGCCCGCCCGCATATTTCAATTTTTCTTTTGTATGTATCGGCCTGACCCTTTTCATCAAATGCCATCACAATTACCGCGGCGCCATAGTTTAAAATCTTTTCGGCATGCTCCCTGAAAAGCTCCTCACCCTCCTTTAAACTTATCGAGTTTACAATTCCTTTTCCCTGCAGGCACTTAAGTCCCGCTTCTATCACTTCCCATTTGGATGAATCGAGCATTATCGGCAGTTTGGCTATATCCGGTTCGGCGGCAAGCAGATTGAGAAAACGGACCATCGCTTTTTCCGAATCGATCATTCCTTCATCCATATTCACGTCAAGAATCTGCGCTCCCCCCTCAACCTGCTGGCGCGCTACTGAGAGAGCTTCGTCATAATTTTCCTCTTTAATAAGTCTTGCAAACTTTTTTGATCCGGCAACATTGGTTCTTTCGCCGACATTAACAAAATTCATATCGGGCCGGAAAGTGAGGGGTTCAAGTCCGCTCAGGCGCATATATGGTTTGATTTCCGGCAGTTTCCGGGGCTGAAGTTCTTTAACATAATCAGCAAAAAATCTTATATGCTCCGGTGTGGTTCCGCAGCATCCGCCGACGATATTCAGAAAACCTTCATCCGCATATCCCTTTAATATCGCGGCCATGGTTTCAGCTTCCTGGTCATAACCTCCGAATTCATTCGGTAGTCCGGCGTTGGGATAAAGACTTATAAATACCGGCGCTTTAGAGGACAAATCTGAAATAAAGGGCCTCATCTGCTCAGCTCCAAGGGCGCAGTTAAGTCCCACACTCAACAGATTTTTTGTGTGCGAAACCGAATTCCAGAATGCTTCAACAGTCTGTCCCGAAAGAGTTCGCCCGCTCATATCCACTATCGTTCCCGAGATCATCACAGGCAGCTCTTTGCCCGATTCCCTGAGGTAATCCTGAATAGCGTAAATAGCGGCCTTGGCGTTCAGAGTGTCAAATATTGTTTCAATCAGAAGGATATCGGCTCCACCATCCACGAGTCCCCTGGCAGCGTCATAATATGCCCGTTTCATCTCATCAAATGTTACAGCCCTGAAACCCGGATCGTTAACATCCGGTGATAATGTGCATGTTTTATTGGTCGGTCCGAGCGCCCCGGCTACAAAACGGGGTTTATCCGGATTTCTTTTGGTAAACTCGCGGGCGGCGTTTTTAGCGATAAAGGCCGAGGCAAAATTCATATCGTATACATGATGTTCGGCGTGATAATCAGCCTGTGAAATAGCCGTGGCGCTGAAAGTATTTGTTTCTATTATATCGGCTCCGGCCTCAAGATACTGCTCATGGATTTCCTTAATCACATCTGGTCTCGTCAGCGAAAGTATGTCATTATCACCTTTCATACTTATATCGGGATTTAATTCGAGCTCATCCCTGAAATCTTCCTCTTTCAGATTATATTTCTGTATCATAGTGCCCATCGCGCCATCCATAACCATAATGCGCTTTTTTAATATTTCATTCAGCAGTTCGTAAGTCATCTTTCCCTGAGCTCTTTCTGATTAATTTTCTAAATATAACATAATTTGTCTATATATTGAACTGTTAGAACATTATAACTAAATTATCGTTTTAATTATTAAAGATTTCAGGTGAAAAATGATTGTAGTTACAGGCGGAGCGGGATTTATAGGCAGCGCTGTTGTATGGCAGATGAATAAAATGAATTTTGATAACATTGTAATAGTGGATGAACTCAGGAAAGAGGAAAAGTGGAAAAACCTGAACGGACTGAAATTTGCCGATTTTTATCATAAGAACGATTTTTTGAAAAGAATTGCTGAAGATAACCTGAATTTCGGCATTACAGCGATAATCCACCTGGGGGCATGCTCGGCAACCACCGAAAAAGACGCTGATTACCTGCTGCTTAATAACTATAAATATTCACAGACCCTGGCCGAATATTGCGCGGGGAAAAAAATCCGGTTCATTTACGCTTCCTCCGCCGCCACTTATGGAGATGGCCGTTTCGGATATATCGATAATGAAGCCGAGCTGGATAAACTCCGTCCCCTTAATATGTACGGATATTCTAAACATCTTTTCGACCTCTGGATGCAGCGCACAGGATATGCCAAACAGGCTGTTGGAATAAAATATTTTAACGTTTATGGTCCCAATGAATATCACAAAGGGGATATGCGAAGCGTTGTGCATAAAGCCTTTGAGCAGATAAATGAGACAGGAAAGGTAAAACTTTTCAAATCTTATATGAAAGAATACGCGGATGGCGAACAGAAACGTGACTTCGTTTATGTGAAAGACGCCGTTAATATGACTCTCTTTTTCCTCGATAAACCACAGGCGCACGGACTTTTTAACGTGGGCACAGGAAACGCCAGAAGCTGGAATGACCTGGTAAGAGCAATATTTAAAGCGATGGGCAAACCGGAAAATATTGAATATATCGATATGCCTGAAGAACTGAAGGGCAAATACCAGTACTTTACAAAAGCTGACAGCTCAAAGATCAAAAAGGCCGGCTTCGATTATGGAACCCTCTCCCTCGAAGACGCCGTAACCGACTACGTGCAAAACTACCTTATGCGCGACAAATACCTCGGCCAATCCCCCGACCGCCCGATACCACAGGGAGGAAAAAATCCCGGCCCGGGAGGGGTGGAGTTTGTGTGAAATTTGGAAGCAGCCTTATTTTATTTTTTGATGAATTAAATTAGTGGCGCTGAAAAATTATTTGACTTAGTTAATCAATATCCTTTTATCATGATTATTATCATACCACTTAATGGAGTTTTTATGCCTTCAGCGAATGTCACAATTTTATTGGATACTCAGTTGCTCAGGCGATTAGACCTTCTTGTAGAGGAAAAATTATTTCCTAATCGAAGCAACCTTATTCAGGAAGCCATTAGAGAAAAATTGAGCCGGGTTGACAAAAGCAGACTTGCCCGGGAATGTGAGAAACTTGATCCGGAATATGAGCAGTCAATAGCCGAAAAAGGAATGTTATAAACGTTTGAATTAGAGAGGTTGCCGCAATTCCCTCTTAACCTCCTCCCAGTCCAGGAATTATTCCTTTCCTTCTTTGAGCATTTGTTCTCTTTGGGCGAGAACGTTTTTGTGCCATTCGGGGGAATTTAAATTTTTGTCGTGAATGTTTTCCCCCGATTTTTCCGGGAGGGCGGATAATTTTCGTGGCAAATCTTTATCCTCACTCATGATCTTCACCCCTGGTTAATAACAATATTTTATAACTCACTTTTGTTGATAAGCTTTTTTTCTGGAATCAGCCATAGGAAACAATCTCATTCTTCCGGGAATTTTTCACAGGCGCACTCCTTCCCGCGTTATGTTTTCATATAAGGGGGTTTGATGGTGTTTTGTTTCCCAGGTATTTTTACTAAAAACCAGGGGACTGATTATCTGCCCGGTATCTATTTCGATATCATAAAGGGGATATTTAATCTTTCTTTTGGTTCGATAGTCCAGGTCATCTTTGTCCACAAGGATTAATAAATCTATATCGGAATTTTCTCTGTTTTCTCCCCTGGCGAATGATCCGTATAATATTATCTCGGCGTCCGGTTCAACCTTTCTGACACTTTCCCTGATCAAACGAAATATTTTCTTTTCTTTCAGCATGTTTTTAATATAACAAAATATGATGAGATTTGGAATACTTGAATAAAATGGAAAAAGCCGCCTACCAAAAACAAAATCATTTATTCATTGTTAAACGGCTTCAATTATTTATCAATAAACTGACTGACTCAGAGACAAAAAATAATCGGTTAGCTCAATGATAGTCCTCCCCCGTCTTCAAAGAAATACCATGCCAGAGGCATCCCTCTGGGAAAATCCCTCTCCTTAGTAAGGTAAGGGACTTTTAAAGCCCCTCTCCTTGATAAGGCTTTTAAGTGCGCCGTGGCGTGAGAGGGGTTGGGATGAGGTTGTAAAGAATTTAATAACAATAGGTTAGCCACTTGATGTTATCATTCTATTTAATTAATAATAGAAAAACATTTCACAAGAAATATTGATGTTGGGAGATAACTATATTCGCGCAATATTCCTTTCATTTCACTATGTTAGTGCCACCCCCTCCAAAGGGGGATACTATATCTTTTATCCCTAACAGGAGGAGGAGAACACACTTCGAGTCGTTCTAAAAACCTTTCCATTTTTCGCTGAATTTAACTGCTAACAGAATAATAGAGTTTACAATTTCTTCAAATTATATCTTTTTCTTTCAGTAGGGTCGAGGTAGAGTTTTCGCATGCGGATTGATTTGGGGGTAATTTCCACAAGTTCGTCGTCGCGGATGAATTCGAGGGTTTCTTCGAGGGTGAATTTTATCGCCGGGGCAATTTTAGCCGCTTTGTCCGCTCCGGAGGCTCGCATGTTGGTGAGTTTTTTCTCACGCTGCACAAATACTTCCAGGTCGTTATCCTTGTTGTTTTCACCTACTACCTGTCCGCGATATGTTTCATCTCCCGGTTCCACGAAAAAGCGGCCGCGGTCCTGGAGTGAGTTAAGAGCGTAGGTGGTTGTTGTTCCATCATGCATTGATACAAGCGCGCCGCTGCTACGCTGGGTTATGCTTCCCTTAAAAAACTCATACTGGTAAAAACGGTGGTGCATGATTCCTTCGCCGGCGGTCATTGTCAGCACTTTGTTTCTTAATCCCATCAGACCTCTTGAGGGAATATGGAATTCCAGACTCTGAAGCGAACCTTTATTCTCCATACTCACCATTTCTCCTTTTTTCTGCCCGACAAGTTCGATTACCTTTCCGGCATATTCAGCGGGCACATCAACTGTGAGTTTTTCTATCGGTTCAGCTTTTTTGCCATCAATTTCTTTGTAAATAACTTTTGGAGGACCCACGGCAAATTCATATCCTTCGCGGCGCATATTTTCCATCAGAACAGAAAGATGAAGAATGCCCCTGCCTGACACCTTGTAAGTATCGGGCGAGCCGGTTTCATCCACCTGGAGCGCCACATTGCTTTCAAGTTCTTTATAAAGCCTGTCCCGCAGGTGGCGCGAGGTAACATATTTCCCCTCTTTTCCATAAAAGGGAGAGGTATTAACGGTGAATGACATACTAATAGTAGGTTCGTCAATAGCTATAATTGGCAATGGTTCGGGGTTTTCACGGTCTGTAATAGTATCGCCTATATCAATTTTATCAACCCCTACAACCGCGCATATATCGCCTGTTGAAACCTCTTCCGCTTCCACTTTGCCAAGTCCGTCAAACGTAAACAACTGTTTAAGCGCTATATCCTTTAATGTGCCGTCACGGTGTATAATGCTTAGCTGATCACTTTTTTTGAGGTTTCCTCTGAAAATTCTGCCGATTCCTATTCTTCCCACGTAGTCGCTATAATCGAGTGTTGTTACCAGCATTTGCAGGCTGCCTTCCTCAAATTGCGGATTAGGGATATTTTCAACTATCGCTTCGAGAAGGGGAGTTAGATCTTTTCGTTCATCATCAAGCTCTTTAATTGCCCATCCATCCCTGCCGCTCGCGTAAATTACGGGAAAATCGAGCTGATCTTCATCGGCGTTAAGTTCTATAAAAAGGTCATAACATTCGTCAAGAACTTCTTCGGGGCGATTATCGGGGCGGTCAATTTTATTTATTACCACGATAGGCTTCAGGTGTAAGTGAAGCGCTTTTTCCAGCACGAAACGGGTTTGGGGCATCGGGCCCTCGAATGAATCAACAAGCAGCAGAACGCCGTCGGCCATTTTAAGCACACGTTCAACTTCTCCGCCGAAATCGGCGTGTCCCGGTGTATCGATAAGGTTGATTTTTATTCCTTTATATGGAATGCTGATATTCTTTGAAAGAATTGTGATTCCGCGTTCTCTTTCCAGATCGTTGGAATCGAGGAAACGTTCCTGTACAACCTGGTTTTTGCGGAATATATTACACTTTTTCAGAAGCTGATCTACAAGTGTCGTTTTGCCATGATCAACATGGGCGATTATCGCTATATTTCTTAGCTCTTTCATTGGTAATCCTGTTAAATCAAAATAAAAAAAATTCAAACCTGTAAATATCAGCATTTTCTCCGGTAAAACAATAAATCGCTGGTTAATTATTTATTATTATTTTTTGCCGGCATGTTTGTGTAGTTAACCATTTGGCTTTTCACACCATGTGGTTTAACCTGCCAAAGCCTGTATGAACCATGATTAAAGGATTTCAGGATTACCTTGATTAAAAATCGGTATCGAAATCATTTTTTCAAATTCCCGTAGAGACAAGGCATGCCTTGTCTCTACAATTCGCATTTGGCAAAAAAATCTGTTTCGAGGATGTAGCTCATACCGGACAAAAATATTATCCCGGGTTGCCAATATCGTGTACCTGACGGCACACTTTTTTATTCCGGGATTTATTTTTCTACCAATATGTTATCCCTAACGGGATAAATAATTCTATTACCATAAATTGCCCCGTTAGGGGCAAAATATTGGTAAAAAGGATCGACAAATAAAAATCATGTGTGCCGTAGGTACACCATATTTAGCGCACCGGGTAATTTGTCATCCTGGTTTTGCGGTGATTTCTTTGAAAAGATTCCATAACAATATAGGATTGTATTGCGTGTCGCTGGTCGTCCAATTTCATCCCGCTAATTTCTGAACCATGATTAAAGGATTGAAGGATTACCATGATTAAAAATCGGCGCCGGATTAGGTATCGCTATTATTCTTTTATTTCTTCACCGGGAAAATGCCGGGGAAAAAGCTGTTGAGCCAAGGCATGCCTTGTCTCTACAATAACAAAAAATCATTTTATTTTATTACCAATATTTATTAACTTGTAATCAATATGATTCTTATGCGGGGATTTGTTATGACAACAAGGATTGTTTTATTTTTTCTTTTAACATTCTCAATTGTTAATGCCGAGATAAGATACGCGAGTAAAACCGGCAGCAGTTTACCTCCCTATACCTCATGGGCTACGGCGGCGGACAGCATTCAAAAGGCTATTGATGTGTGTTCTTATGGTGACACTGTTTATGTGGGAACCGGAGTATATAAAGAAACAGTGGATATGATCCAGGGATTAACTCTCATCGGCAATGGAATTGACAGCACTGTGATTGATGGGAAAAATGAAAATTCTGATGGTGATATTGTTCTTATGAGTAACCATACTAAACTGCAAAATTTTAGTATAATCAGTGATAATGATCCCAACTTTTACTCTGATTGGTGTATCGGTGTAGTTGACACGCTTGACTGGGAATGTGAGGTAGTTATAAATAACAATAAATGCACAAGTGGCAAATATGGCATTTTATCTTCTAATTTATATGGACAAATTCAGAACAATATTATTTATAATGTAAAAAAGGGTATGGATCTTGCGACTGGGCTTACTCATTATTATCAACTAATCCAAAACAATAGTATTTCATCCAGATATCATTGCATTACACCCCTTTATGGAGCAAGACCTGAAATTAGAAATAATATTCTTATCACAAGTGAAGGCTCAATTTATTATAGCTGGGGTGGAGACATTATTAAAATGTATAATAATATTATGCTCCTAAACGGGGATGATCCATTATACTGGGCTATGTCACTTGGCGCGAATCATGTTGTTGTTCAAAATAATATTCTAATTGGTGAATGGGAAAGAGGCATTGTCTGCGGGGATAATTTCCTGGTCAGGAATAATGTGGTTATGAATTGCGAAAACGGCATTGTTTGGACAGATGGAAGCAATCCAACAGTTAGATATAATAACTGCTGGAATAATGGAAATAACTATGTTAACAAACCGGATAGTGTTACAACAAATATCTCGGTCAATCCGATGTTTGTTAATGCCGACACTGGGAATTACCAGCTTCAGATGTTCAGCCCTTTAATAGACGCGGGCGATCCCGGTATATTTGATCTTGATGGTAGCAGAAGTGATATCGGACTTTTCGGGGGTCCTTTCGGCAGATCTTATCAATATATTGACTATCCTCCATTGCCCCCGGTTGAAATAACAGGATTAGTTGAAGAAAACCAGGTTACATTAAACTGGCCGATGAACAGTGAGGCCGATTTTTCTCATTACCAGGTTTTACGAGAGTATAATAACAGCGGAATAATTGAAACATTTTTAGCCGATACCTCTTTCTTCACAGAATATATAACAGGCAGCGTCTCTGAAATAAAGTACCTTATCAGTTCAATTGATAACCAGGGAATGATATCTTCCAAAACAGAGAAAGTTATAATATTGAGTGGTGTAAAAAATAATTTAAAAACATCACCCGGTTACCAATTAATAAACAACTATCCCAATCCCTTTAATCCATCAACGAAAATAATCTATTTTCTTGAGGAAGAAAGTGAAGTGCGGCTAACAGTATATGATGTAAAAGGAGAAATAATAGAAGAGCTTAAGAATGAAAGAGAGGAAGCGGGCTGGCACGAGGTAAACTACAACCCTGGAAAGAAGGGAGAAACAATAACAAGCGGAATATATCTTTATGTTCTGGAGGTTAGGAAAAACAACAGGATAATTTTTTCAGATATGGGCAAAATGATTTTTCTGAAATGAAGCTTTACCTCCACAGAGTGTAAAAATTTGAACTCCATAGTCTGAACCATGATTAAAGGATTTCAGGATTCTCTTGATTAAAAATCGGTATCGTTTTTTATTTCTATTCCGAAAAAATGTCGGAAAAAAAGCTGTAGAGACAAGGCATGCCTTGTCTCTACAATTGGCAATTGGCAAAATAATCTGTTTCGAAGATGGAGCACATACCTGACAAAAATATTATCCCGGGTTGCCAATATGGTGTACCTGACGGCACACTTTTTTATTCCGGGATTTTTTTCTACCAATATGTTATCCCTAACGGGATAAATAATCCTATTACCTTTAATTGCCCCGTTAGGGGCAAAATATTGGTAAAAAAATTTATGAGGAAAAATCATGTGTGCCGTAGGTACACCATATTTAGCGCACCGGGTAATTTGTTATTCTGGTTTTGCGGTGATTTCTTTGAAAAGCTTCCATAACAATATAGGATTGTATTGCGTGTCGCTGGTCGTCCAATTTCATCCCGCCAATTTCTTAACCATGATTAAAGGATTGAAGGATTACCATGATTAAAAATCGGCGCCGGATTAGGTATCGCTATTATTCTTTTATTTCTTCACCGGGAAAATGCCGGGGAAAAAGCTGTAGAGACAAGGCATGCCTTGTCTCTACAATAACAAAAAATTACTTTATTTAATTACTAATATTTATTAACTTGTAATCTATATGGTTCTTATGCAGGGAAATTTTATGACAACAAGGATTGTTTTATTTTTTCTTTTAACATTCTCAATTGTTAATGCCGAAATCCGTTATGTGAGTAAAACCGGCAGCAGTTTACCACCCTACACCTCATGGGCTACCGCGGCGGATTCTATTCAAAACGCTATTGATGTGTGTTCTTATGGTGACACAGTTTATGTTGGAACAGGAGTATATAAAGAAACAGTGGATATGATCCAGGGATTAACTCTCATCGGCAATGGAATTGACAGCACTGTGATTGATTGCGCGAATAATTTCAATGATGGTAAAATCATCAAAATGAAAAATAATACAGCATTCTTATATTTTTCATTAGTAGGTGATCCACATTCCGGATTTTACACTGATGATATCTGTATTGGTGCGCTTGATACAGCATATGGTTCATGCAAAGTGGAAGTTACCGGGAACAAAATAAACGATTGTGATTATGGAATTTACTCAACTAATTTAATCGGCCTTATACAACAAAATATTATTGATAATGCATATAAAGGAATAAATCTCGCGACAAATTCAACTCACCTTAATCAAAAAGTTGAGAACAACTGTATTACATCAAAAATTCATTGCATTTCCCCCCTTTATGGAGCAAGACCTGAAATTAGAAATAATATTCTTATCACAAGTGAAGGCTCAATTTATTATAGCTGGGGTGGAGACAGTATTAAAATGTATAACAATATTATGCTCCTAAACGGGGATGATCCATTATACTGGGCTATGTCACTTGGCGCGAATCATGTTGTTGTTCAAAATAATATTCTAATTGGTGAATGGGAAAGAGGAATTGTCTGCGGGGATAATTTCCTGGTCAGAAATAATGTGGTTATGAATTGCGAAAACGGCATTGTTTGGACAGATGGAAGCAATCCAACAGTTAGATATAATAACTGCTGGAATAATGGAAATAACTATGTTAACAAACCGGATAGTGTTACAACAAATATCTCGATCAATCCGATGTTTGTTAATGCCGACACTGGCAATTACCAGCTTCAGATGTTCAGCCCCTTAATTGACGCCGGTGATCCCGGTATATTTGATCTTGATGGTAGCAGAAGTGATATCGGACTTTTCGGGGGTCCTTTCGGCAGCTCTTATCAATATATTGACTATCCTCCATTGCCCCCGGGTGAAATAACAGGAATAGTCGACGAAAACCAGGTTACATTAAACTGGCCGATGAACAGTGAGGCCGATTTTTCTCATTACCAGGTTTTACGAGAGTATAATAACAGCGGAATAATTGAAACATTTACAACAGATACTTCCTTCTTCACAGAATTTACAACAGGCAGTGTCTCTGAAATAAAATACCTTATCAGTTCAATTGATAACCAGGGAAAGATATCTTCCGAAAAAGAGAAGGTTATTATATTGAGCGATGTAAAAAATAAAGTAAAAAAATCACCCGGCTATCAATTAATAAACAATTATCCCAATCCCTTTAATCCATCTACAAAAATAATCTATTTTCTTGAGGAAGAAAGTGAAGTGCGGCTTACAGTATATGATGTAAAAGGAGAAATAATAGAAGAGCTTAAGAATGAAAGAGAGGAAGCGGGCTGGCATGAGGTAAACTACAACCCTGGAAAGAGAGGAGAAACAATAACAAGCGGCATATATCTTTATGTTCTGGAGGTTAGGAAAAACAACAGAATAATTTTTTCAGACATGGGCAAAATGATTTTTCTGAAATGAAGCTTTACCTCCACAGAGTGTAAAAATTTGAACTCCATAGTCTGAACCATGATTAAAGGATTTCAGGATTACCTTGATTAAAAATCGGTATCGTTTTTTAATTCTATTCCGAAAAAATGTCGGAAAAAAAGCTGTAGAGACAAGGCATGCCTTGTCTCTACAATTGGCATTTGGCAAAAAAATTTGTTTCGAGGATGGAGCCCATACCGGACAAAAATATTATCCCGGGTTGCCAATATGGTGTACCTGACGGCACACTTTTTTATTCCGGGATTTATTTTTCTACCAATATGTTATCCCTAACGGGATAAATAATTCTATTACCATAAATTGCCTCGTTAGGGGTAAAATATTGGTAAAAAGGATCGACAAATAAAAATCATGTGTGCCGTAGGTACACCATATTTAGCGCACCGGGTAATTTGTTATTCTGGTTTTTAAGCCGCATTCGCTGAAAAGATTACGAAGCATGGCAGGGTATTATAATATGCTTCATACCATCTAATCTAATCCCGTAATCGTCTTAACCATGATTAAAGGATTGAAGGATTACCATGATTAAAAATCGGCGCCGGATTAGGTATCGCTATTATTCTTTTATTTCTTCACCGGGAAAATGCCGGGGAAAAAGCTGTAGAGACAAGGCATGCCTTGTCTCTACAATAACAAAAAATTACTTTATTTAATTACTAATATTTATTAACTTGTAATCTATATGGTTCTTATGCGGGGATTTGTTATGACAACAAGGGTTATTTTATTTTTACTTTTTGCTTTTTCAATTGTGAATGCCGAAATCAGGTATGTTTCGAAAACCGGTAATAGTACACCACCTTACATTTCATGGGCTACCGCGGCAGATTCTATTCAAAAGGCTGTTGATGTTTGTTCTTATGGTGACACTGTTTATGTGGGATCAGGAGTATATAAAGAAACAGTGGATATGATCCAGGGATTGACCCTCATCGGCAATGGAATTGACAGCACTGTGATTGATTGCTCGAATGATAATCTTTCCAGTAATATTGTTAATATGCAAAATAACACTGTTCTTAGTCACTTTTGCATAATAGGAGACGATTACTTCAATATTGATAACTGTATTAATGTGCTTGACACAATAAATCATTCTGCCATTGTTGAGATTAGAAATAATAAATTACTTGAAGGTGAGATCGGAATAGCCTCTTCAAATCTTATCGGTAAAATTTATGGAAATATTATAAATGGTATAGATGAAGGACTTTCTCTACATACGACCCCGACATACCTCGATCAACTGATCGAAAATAACAGTATATCAACAAGATATCATTGCATTTCCCCCCTCTATGGAGCAAGGCCTGAAATTAGAAATAATATTCTTATCACAAGTGATGGTTCAATTTATTATAGCTGGGGTGTGGATACCCTCAGAATTTATAATAATCTAATGATTCAACAGGGGCAGAGTACAAACCGATGGGCCCTGGCTATGGTCTCGAATCATGGCGAAATTATAAACAATATCATATTTGGGCAATGGGAGAATGGAATCGTTGGGGGAGAGAATGATATTATAAAGAATAATATTATCATGAATTGCGAAAATGGTTTGAGCTGGATTGATGGTTATGTGCCTGTTGCTGAATACAATAACTGCTGGAATAACCAGAATAATTATGTTAATAAACCTGTTGATGATTCCACCAATATATCTGTAAATCCGATGTTTGTAAACTCCGACACTGGGAATTACCAGCTTCAGATGTTCAGCCCTTTAATAGACGCGGGCGATCCCGGTATATTTGATCTTGATGGTAGCAGAAGTGATATCGGACTATTCGGGGGTCCTTTCGGCAGCTCTTATCAATATATTGACTATCCTCCATTGCCCCCGGGTGAAATAACAGGAATAGTCGACGAAAACCAGGTTACCTTAAACTGGCCGATGAACAGTGAGGCCGATTTTTCTCATTACCAGGTTTTACGAGAGTATAATAACAGCGGAATAATTGAAACATTTACAACAGATACTTCCTTCTTCACAGAATTTACAACAGGCAGTGTCTCTGAAATAAAATACCTTATTAGTTCAATTGATAACCAGGGAAAGATATCTTCCGAAAAAGAGAAGGTTATTATATTGAGCGATGTAAAAAATAAAGTAAAAACATCACCCGGCTATCAATTAATAAACAATTATCCCAATCCCTTTAATCCATCAACAAAAATAATCTATTTTCTTGAGGAAGAAAGTGAAGTGCGGCTTACAGTATATGATGTAAAAGGAGAAATAATAGAAGAGCTTAAGAATGAAAGAGAGGAAGCGGGCTGGCATGAGGTAAACTACAACCCTGGAAAGAGAGGAGAAACAATAACAAGCGGCATATATCTTTATGTTCTGGAGGTTAGGAAAAACAACAGAATAATTTTTTCAGACATGGGCAAAATGATTTTTCTGAAATGAAGCTTTACCTCCACAGAGTGTAAAAATTTGAACTCCATAGTCTGAACCATGATTAGAGGATTTCAGGATTACCCTGATTAAAAATCGGTATCGATATCGTTTTTTCAAATTCCTGTAGAGACAAGGCATGCCTTGTCTCTACAATTCGCATTTGGCAAAAAAATTTGTTTCGAGGATGGAGCGCATACCTGAAATAAAAATTATCCCGGGACGTTAATATGGTGTACCTGAGGGCACAACAGGTACGCGGGCAAATTTTATTTAATCAAAAACTGAGGGAAACCAGAGAACCACTTCGGGGAAAATAAAAAGCAGCAGGATTGTGAACAACTGAATAGCCACATAAGGAATTGCACCCCTGTAAATATCTGTTGTTTTTACTTCGGGTGGGGCGACGCCTTTAAGGAAAAAGAGAGAGAAACCAAAAGGAGGGGTAAGAAAAGAGGCCTGTAAATTAACAGCGATAAGTATGGCGGCCCAAAGAAGGTTTATTTCAAGCTGTAAAAGGAGAGGCAAAGCGACCGGAATTATAATAAAAATTATTTCTATAAAATCTATAAAAAAGCCGGCTATAAATATGACAAACATAATAATAGCCAGAAACTGGTATGGCCCTAATCCGTAGGAAGAAATCAGATCGGATAAATAATGGTCACCCCCCATTCCCCTGAAAACAAGACTGAAAGCCGAGGCACCGGTAAGGATCATAAAAGCCATACTTGTAAGTGAGGTGGTTTTTTTCATCACCTCTTTAAGCTGCCGGGATGAAAATTTTCCTCTTAATAATGTCAATAAAACGGCGCCGAGCGCTCCGATAGCGGCTGCTTCGGTAGGAGAAGCCACACCGGCGAAAATGGATCCCAGAACTGTGGTTATCAGCAAAAAGGGGGCGGCAAATGCGAGTAAAACTTTTTTTACCATTCCATCGCCGCGGAAGTTTTTAATTTCTTCGGCGGGCATAGCCGGCATATTTTCCGGTTTTTTTATTACCTGGAATATTATCCAGAAAAGATAAAATGTCACCAGCAAAATTCCCGGAACAAACGCGGCCATAAAAAGATCGCCGACAGATACATTCATAACACTGCCTAAAAGCACAAGCACAATACTTGGAGGAATGATCTGTCCGAGCGTTCCGGATGATGTTATTATTCCGCAGGCCACTTTGCTGTTATATCCTCTCTTGAGCATCACGGGCAGACTTAACACTCCCATAGTAACAACTGTCGCCCCTACAATTCCTGTCGCGGCGGCGAGCATCGCTCCGACAAAAAGAACTGAAACAGCCATGCCTCCCCTCAATTTTCCAAAGAGAAGAGCCATTGTTTCGAGTAATTCTTCAGCCAGACCCGATTTTTCGAACATTACCCCCATAAATATAAACAACGGCACGGCGAGGAGAATATAGTTTCCCATGATTCCCCATATTCTTAAGGGAAGAAGATTAAAAAATTCGGGGCCGAAAAGGAAAATTCCAAATAAAAAAGATACTCCCCCGAGAGTGAAAGCAACCGGAAAACCGGCCATTAAAAAAACAAGAACTGTCAGGAAAAATATTACCGGTAAAATATCCATCATTTATTTTCCTGAAATAACAGAACTAAATTTCTTATCATAGAAGAAGAAGCCTGGATTAACAAAAGAAAAAATGAAAAAGGTATTATCGCTTTTACAATATATTTCATTGGAAGCCCTCCCGGATCAGGCGATCTTTCACCAATCAGATAAGAATTTATCGTAAAGTCCATAGAGGAATAAATGATCATTACCGCGAATGGAATAAGGAAAAAAAGTATTCCCAGGATATTGATAAGAGCTTTTCCCCTTTCCGATAATTTTGAGTAAAATATATCCACCCTCACGTGATCATCACTTTTGAGAGTCCAGGCCGCTCCGCCGAGAAAAATCGCGGCAAAAAGATGAAGTTCAAATTCCTGCACCGCGACAAAACTAACCTGGAAAGCATATCTCAAAATTACATCGGCGCTTACAAGGATAACCAGCATAAGTGTAAACCAGGAAATTAAATTACCGGTTATTTCTGTGACTTTTTCAGATACCTGTATATATTTTTTCGCTTTAATCAATTCAATATATTTTAATAATTGCAGAGTAAAATAAAAAAATATTGGGAATCGAACCAAAATATTCCCGATTATTTATTTATTTTGAGTTTTTATAAACCTGTAGTTTCAATAATGGATAGAATTTCAGACAATATTTACCTAAATTGTCAGGTTAAATAAATAAATTGTCACCATTTTGATAAAACAGGACGTTTTTGATTTTATCCTGTAATTACAGATATTTATAAATAATATCATTATAACTCCGTAAGAAAAAATGAAAGAAAAAGAGACCCTCCCCGCTATGTTTGAATCTACAGCAGACATTTACAAAAGTTTGTATGGCAAAGTAAAAACAGAAACTATTAAATGCCCCGCGAGCCTGATATTTTTAGGTGATCATACTCACTATACAGATGGAATTCTGTTGGCGTCGGCTGTGAATAAATATGTTGAATTAACCGCGGGATTAAGAGAAGATGACAAAATAGAGTTTTCCTCGGTAACCGCGGAAAACGGAGTCAGAACCAGCTCACTCGAAAAATATAACTACTGGTTTATAGGGGACTGTCTGAAAACGCTCGCGGTTATTCTGAAAGAAGAGGGTATTCTGACGAGCGGAATAAACTGTGTAATGAAAAATGAAATTCCCCTCTGTCTCGGTTTGGGTACCATACCTCCTCATCTTATCGCGTTTATTGAAGTAATAAACAAACTCTTTCATCTCGGTCTTTCTTCAATGGAAGTAACCCGCTTATCACAGAAGGCGGAATATGAAACAATAGGAAAAATATCAAACCGCGCTCATCATTATACGGTCACTCATCACAAGCCCGGTTTTTTTACAAAAATTGACTTGAAGATGAAAGAAATAGAACATATTGATTTTCCTGTAAATGAGTATGAAGTTATCGTATTCGATACACAGAAGAAGATCATAAACTCGCGGGATATTTGTAACCAGAGAATAGAAGAATGTGATGTTGGTATACAGGGTTTAAAACTTTATATGTGGGGCATTAAAAGCATGCGTGATATTGGCAGAGATTTTCTCGAAAAACATATTCACATGATTCCCCGCAGGGTTTACAACAGGTGTTATTTTAATGTAAGCGAAAGAGAACGGGTTGATTATGCCTGCCAGGCGATAGAAAACCAAAATATTGATGATTTCTCACCCTGTATTTTTGAATCACATCGTTTCTTAAAAGAATATTACGATCTGGATTATAAGGAACTTGATCTGCTCATTACCGCGGCCTCAGAATCTGGTCTTTCTCATGGTTCAAAAATTATTAGTTGTTCTACAATAAAAAGCACATTAAATCTTGTAAAAACCGAAAATGCCGAAAATTTCATCGAACAATTAAAAACGGCATACGAAAAAAAATACCGCAACAGATATAATGTTCACCGGTTAAAATTTTCTAAAACATATATGATGGAATAGGGTTGCCGGGGATAATTTAATATCTACTTGATTTTATCCCGGCAGAATTTTAGATTCTCATAAAGAAAATCTGGAAATAAATGAATTTGTTTGAAGATTACTTCGAAGAAGAGAACTATTCTTCTTCCGATATAGATGATCTCAGATCGAAAATAAATATATGTAAAGAGTACGTTTCAGACGGTCAAATTTTTGCTTACCTTGAAAACATCGAAGAAACTATTCAGCTTTGTCTGGAATATAATCTGAACGAAGACGGGCTTTTTCTCGCGGATGCCGTGCTGGATATCGCTCCATATAACTCCGAATTCTGGCAGTTTAAGGGCATCTTCCTGAATAATCTTTTTCAGTTTGATGAAGCTTATAATTGTTTCTGTACCGCGATATCTTTAAACCCAAACGATGTTGAAACTCTCATCAATAAATCAATTTCTGAAGAAAACCTGGGTCTCACTGAGGAAGCGATTGAATCATTGCATGTTGCTTTGAGAATAGAGCCTTTAAATGATGAAGCCAATTTCAGCCTTGGAATTATTTATGAGAGACAGGATGATTTTGAAAACGCGGTTAAATATTTTCTGACCGCTGTCGAGGCCGATCCCACATATAATGAAGCATGGTATGAACTGGGTTATTGTTTTGAAAACATGGACCGTTTTGAAGATGCTCTTGGCGCCTATGAAAAGTTTCTCGATCTGGAACCCTATAGTCATACGGGGTGGTACAATTGCGGAATAGTTTACCTGAGAATGGAAAACCTTAACAAAGCCGCCAATTGTTTTGAACTTTCGACCGCCCTTAAAGATGATTTCGCCAGCGCATGGTTTAATCTCGGCGTCGCTTTTGGAAATATGGATAAACTTCATGACGCGCAGAAAGCCTTTAAAAAAGCCAGTGAAATCGATCAGCTTGATGAAACAATATGGTTCAATCTCGGTCAGGCTTATGAAGATACCGGAAGAATTTTTTACGCGATAGACAGCTATACCCGCGCTGTAAAAATTGATGATGAATATTATGACGCTTTTATGGCCAGGGGCTATTGTTACAGCAACACAGGCAATTATAATTTCGCTCTTGATGATTTTTCAAAAGCCGCCCAGCTTTCTGTTGATTCTTCCGATGCCTGGATTGCCAAAGCCGATATGGAATATTCTCTCGGACGATTAATTCTGGCTATAGGCAGTTATAAAAAAGCGATCGCGTTAAACCCCGATAATTTTGACGCCTGGTATAAGCTCGCTGAAACTTTTGTTGAATCAGGCAACTGGAGCAAAGGAGAAGAAGCTTTTGAAATGTGCTCTATCCTTAAACCTGATAACGCGAATTCTTATTACGGAAGAGCCAAAATTCACTTTTTAAAAAATGAAACAATAGAAGCTGTTAAATGTTTTAAACTTGCCTTTTCATGTGATCCGATGCTGAAGAAGATATTCGCGCGAGACTATCCCGAGGCTGAAACGTCAAAATTGTTTAAGAATTTATTTGAAGAAGATTAGAATCCATGCAACTGATAGACAAATTTAATAACAAGACCGAATTAGTCGGCATTTTCGGTCACCCGTTAAAACATTCTTTTTCACCGCAGATACACAACACCTCTTTCGAAGCGCTTGGAATGAATTATATTTATCTTCCATTCGATATTCCGGCGTCCAATCTTAAATCCGCGCTGAAAGGCGCTGTAGCTCTTGGTATAAAAGGAATGAATATTACTCTGCCTCATAAAGAAAAGATTGTTGAGTATCTTCAGGATGTTTCGGAAGAGGCCAGTGTAATCGGATCGGTTAATACCGTTGTGAATGAAAATGGTGTTCTTCACGGGTATAATACCGATGTAAAGGGAATTATAGAAACTCTCAACGATTATAAGGAAACAATTAAAGAAACAGATGTGACTATTATCGGTGCGGGAGGAGCAGCGCGGAGTGTTGTTTATTCCCTTATCAGGCATTTTAAAGTAAACAGCATTAACATTATTAACAGAACTCACCAGAAAGCCGAATCATTAAAAGAATATTTTTCGACAAAAATGCTTTTTGATAATATTAAGGCTTATGAACTGGTTCCCCCCGATCTTACAGATGTTTTCAGAAACAGCAAACTTATTATAAACACAACATCTGTAGGTATGTACCCTGAAATGGATGACGCGATAACTTCCATAGAAGAAAGTTTTCATAAAGAGCAGATAGTTTTTGATGTTATTTATAATCCTCTTCAGACAAAACTTCTAAAGATGGCAGCTTCAAAAGGAGCTGAAACAATATCGGGATTAAAAATGTTTGTCGAACAGGCGGCGGCCTCTTTTGAACTCTGGACTAATGAAAAAATGCCCTCTGATATAATATATTCGAAATTGAAAGAAGAACTTATAAATGGAAAAGAGGGAGTCTGACGACTCCCTTTTTTTTAATCAATTGTTTTAAGAAGATTTATATTTTTTATCTCTCCCGCAATAACGAGGTAATCTTCCGCCTGAATAATATATCCCGGACTTGGAATAGCCTTAATCCTTTCATCCCCGTTTTCCTGTGTTTTAATAGAAAGAACATCAACTCCGTATCTTGCCCTGATGTTAAGTTCTCTTATTGATTTACCTGTGAATGAAACCGGGGGTTTAATTTCCGCTATTGAGTAACCTTCGAGAAAATGAACATTTTTTTCATCTTCTTTCATTGTTATACTGCTCGCGAGGCTCGAGGTAATATCTCTCCTTTCCACCTCTTTCTGGTATTCATCCTGAATATCCTTATTCCACAGCATACCTATAATTTTTGAATTGTCCTGGGGATCAACAACAGGGATTCCTTCAACATCCTTCTTTCTCATTTTTTCTATCGCTACCGCGCAGTTATCATCGGGGGTAACATAATTGAAATTATAATCAGCTATATCACCGGCAATCACAATATTCTGAAGAAACTCCTTATCAAAAAGATATTCTTTGATATCATAGATAGAAATTACCCCTATAATATTTTTCCTGTTATTAAGCACCGGAAATTCAGGTCCTTTTCCCCTGATAATTTTATTTACAATCTGGTTGAAATTATCGGTAACATTTACATAATTATAATCCTTTGAGTAAATATCTTTTACAAAAAGGGACTCCATGATATTTGTTTCAGCTCCTTCCCTGATCACAACATTTCTGAGCAGAAGTTTGAGGGTATAAATTGATTCACGCGAAAGTCTTGAAGAAATTATTGTGCTGATTATACATGTAATCATTAAAGGGAGAATAATATGATAATCATTAGTAAGTTCGAATACTATTATAATAGCTGTAATAGGCGCCCTGGTTGTTCCGGCCACAAGTCCCCCCATCGCTACAAGGGCATAAGCTCCGGGCGAACCTGATATATCAGGAAAATACTGGTGAACAAAACTGCCGAAAAAGCAGCCGAGCATCGCGCCCATAAAAAGAGAGGGAGCAAAAATACCTCCGGAACCTCCTGAACCAAGCGTTAGCGCGGTCGCAATAATTTTTAAGAATATCAGACCAAATGCCAAATACCAAATCAGGTTTCCATGCAGAGCATTATTAATTGAGTCATATCCCACACCCATAACCTGTGGAAAAATAAGGGCCATGGCTCCTATGGCAAAACCTCCGGTAACAGGTTTAAGGTACTCCGGAAATTTAAATTTATTATCAAAATAGTCCTCTGAAAAATAGAGCACTTTTATAAATAACCAGGAAATAATGCCGCTGAGAGCGCCAAGAACAAAATAAAATCCAAGTTCGTATGGAGAGACCAACTGATAAGCGGGCACCTGGAAAGCCGCGAAGTTTCCTTCAAACCTGTGGGATATAACAGTAGCCATAACAGAAGAAATAACAATGGGCGAAAACTGCGCTACGGCAAAATCCATTAAAATTATCTCTACGGCGAATAACGCTCCAGCGATAGGGGCGTTAAACGCGGCGGCAATACCTGCCGCGGCGCCGCAGCCTACAAGAGTTTTAAGTCTTTTGGTCGGGACTCGGAAAAACTGACCTACCGTTGAACCAAGGCTCGATCCTATCTGTATGATCGGTCCCTCACGACCTACTGATCCACCGGTGCCAATTGTAATAGCCGATGCGAACGCTTTAACAAGAGCGACGCGTGGCCTGATTTTTCCACCTCTCAACAGAATAGCCTGCATAACTTCGGGAACACCATGTCCTTTTGCCTCGGGAGCAAAAAAATAGATCAGCGGCCCTACTATCAAACCACCCAATACAGGAATAAGCAATTTAATATACCAGGGGGAGTTGATAATATTCTCCAGAATACTGCCATCACCCGAAAATGATAACACCGAAATCTCCTCAATAAGAAACCTTATCCCTATTGCCGCGAAACCTGCCAGTATACCTATGATAATCGCCACAATTATCATGAATGTATGTTCTGTCAGTTTGGCTTTTTCAATAAGCGAAGAAGTTTTCTGCGAAAAGAAAGTAGAAAGCCTTTTTAAAGATAAATCCATCTTTTATTCCTGATGTTCTGGAGAATTTTAAATCATACAAAGTTAAAAAAATTAGAGACCATTTACCTGCTAAGGTTGGATAATGATCTTTTTATTATTTCTTCGAGAGTCGCGGCAGGATTTTCTTCCATTATTTTCCTCACTGTCTGTTCCGCCGATTTTTTGTTGTATCCGAGGCTTATAAGGGCCGCTAAGGCATCTTCTCTTATTCCTCCGTGTATAGTCGTCCCTTCAACATCGGTCTCTCCTATGACGCTCATTTTGTCTCTCAGCTCAATGATTATTCTTTCGGCTGTTTTTTTACCTACTCCCGGAACAGAAACAATTCTTGAAATATTTCCTTCAATTATAGCCAAAGTGAGTTCGTTAGCTGAAATTCCCGACAACATATTCAAAGCGAGACGTGGACCGATTCCATTTACTGAAATAAGAAGCAGAAAAACATTTTTTTCCTTTTCTGAATAAAATCCGAAAAGATCGAGAGCGTCTTCTTTCACATGCAGATGTGTAAAAAGTTCTGTATTTTCTTTCCCCGATATTTTTTCGAATGTCGTTAATGATATATTAAGGAGGTATCCGAGTCCGCCTGTTTCAATTAGTACTCTGCCCGGTTTTAAAGATTTTATTTTGCCTGTTATATATCCTATCATTTTTTTTATTCCTTTATCTGTGTCTTTATCAACAAATACCTGTCGCTTATTATAATAATAAATTCTTTATATATTTAAAAAAAATTAATAATAGTAATAAGCGTGTTAATATGTTGATAACTCTGTAAACCGTTATATTTTAATAAGCTGACAAAAGATTGATTTGTTGATCAGAAATATTTTTTCAAATGCCAAATGTTAGTAAGTTCTTATATCTTGATAACTGCCGGGTTATCAACATTTTTTCACACCTGTGTTAACAATTTATTAACAAGTTTTCTTAATATGTTTAGCGGAACAAAAATTAGAAATATTGCTTTAGAATTAAATATGAGATATTAACTTAAGCAACTTCATAATAATATACGTGCTTTAAATGGCAGAATATAGAATCAGGTGAGTTAATAAAAACGAGCCGTACCAGTAAAAAAAGATTATGAGTACTCAGGTAGATAAATCTGGTGTACCTGACGGCAAACAAAATATTTAACATATCTCTTTTTTACCAATATGATGTAAATAACGGGACATAAAACAAAAATAATTAATAAGATTGCCCTGTCAGGGGCAAAATATTGGTAGAAAAAGAAGAAGAAAGCAAATAAGTGTGCCGCCAGGTGCACCATATAACACTCTGAAATATATTCGGAAATTTTTGCAAGGCAGTGAACAAAACATAAGGTGGAGGGAAACCTTGTCTTGATGTTTTAACCTTATAATAAAAAGAATATAATTGCGTGAAAACATCTGCCATATTGGGAGTGAAATAAATGGGTTTCTATCAGGCTCAGTTCCAACTCAAGGCAGATCAAACCCCTCCCCTTAACATTTTAAGGGGAGGGAGTTATAATATTAAACGGATATATGGTAGATTCGAAATCCAAATCGAAGTTTTCATCGAAATCGTTTTTAATCTCACGCAAAGACGCGGAGGCGCAAAGAAAAAAGAAACCTTATTCTTTGTTTTTAACCTTAGCAGCTGAGGATCCCCCTAACAAAAATTAAAACTTATTGCCTTTTTATTTTTCGGTATCGGTGTTAAAAAATCAGAGTAAGAGTAAGATGGCCGGGTTGGGTGATGGCGAAATAGGTGTCCATTATTTCTGAGGGGGTGGGATTGCGATTATTCCATAAGGAATCAAATTCCACTCAAAATGGTAATATTTAAAGATCAATTAGCCGGTGGTTGAGCGGAGTCGAAACCAGCGGCGGTGGCTTCGACTCCGCTCAGCCACCGGGAGGATGTATTTTTTCTGGCTTGCCAGTTTATGGTAAGCAGTTAAATTCCACGCATAGCGTAAGATTTTTTTTCAATAAACCGGAATGTAATTTTTTTGCTTAGCGCTGTTGATCCCTTGAAGAGGAACCGCCGGTATTCTTTTATTCTTTATTACCCGGGAGGGACGTTCCGCAATAACGCTGTTTTGCCAAAGCAGATTATACTCAAAAAAAATAATCACGTGAAAGCCAATTCGTAATTCGTCATTCGTCATTGTTTCTGGTTTGGGAATAAAAGAATAGTCAATCCAATATCATTTTGGTAAAGGTTTATAATTGTTTAATTTTGTTTCTCATTTTCAGGAAAGGAAAACATTTGTTACTGATAGATATAAAAGAAGGAAAGTGTGACTTTTGTGGATGTTGTGTCGCAATTTGTCCGGAAGACGCGATCGAGCTAAAAGAAGCGGATATAAAAATAATTGAGGAAAGCTGCACGAATTGTTCAAAATGTGTGTGGTCCTGCCCTATTGAAGTTTTGGTATTTAATAAAGAGAGGCTGAATGAAAAAAGAGTATGATATAATAGTAGTTGGCGCCGGACCGGCAGGGTCATCAGCGGCAAAAGCGGCCGCCTCTCTTGGTGTTTCAGTTTTACTTATGGAGAAAGACAGGGATGTCGGATACCCGGTAAGATGCGGCGAGGCGGTAAGTAAAAAAGTGCTTCAGAAATATGTTGAACTCGATTATAATTTTGTTTCGCAGGAAATAAATAAAGTATCTTTTATTTCGCCCGATAATACAGAGGTAATTTGTCCTATGGAAGATAACATACTCATTCTGGAAAGGCGGATATTTGATTATGAACTTGCCAGAAGAGCGGCTAATAACGGAGCCGAGGTAATAACAAGAACCTATGTAAATGGAATTCTGAGAAAAGATGACGCGGTATCGGGAGTTAAGTATGAATACCTTGGAGAACAGAAAGAGCTGAAAGCTAAAGTTGTTATAGCGGCTGATGGAATAGAATCACGCGTCGGGCGCTGGGCAGGACTTAAAACATATACAGATTTTCGTGAAATGGAAAGCTGTATACAGGTAACAGCGGGAAATCTTGATGTTGATATGGAAACCTGTGTTTTTTATTTTGGTGAGCAGGTAAGTCCGCATGGATATTTATGGATATTTCCAAAGGGTAACCGTTCGGCAAATATAGGATTGGGAGTATCGGGAGATATCGGAAGGAAAAAGTCGGCAAAATCATTTCTTGATGATTTTATGGGTTTAAATTATCCTGACGCGCCTGTATTTACAAGAGTAGCGGGAGGGGTTCCATCAACAATAACGCTCGATAAAATTTCAGCGCCCGGAATTCTTCTTGTCGGCGACGCCGCGAGAATGGTAAATCCGTTATCAGGGGGAGGAATATCCAGCGGAATAGCCGGTGGATTATTGGCGGGCGAAATTGCCGCTAAATCGGTTCTGAATAAAAAACCAGATTTACTGCTGACCTATGATAAAGTATGGCATGACCGCTACGGAAGAAATCATGAAATATTTAACAGAATAAAAGACGCGGTCTATTATATGTCGGATGATGATTTTAACCAGCTCGCGAAAATAACCGGCAGGATAAAATTTGAAGAGAGAACCATCGGCAGAATAATAAGACAGGCTGTTATTAATAAACCATCCCTTTTAATTGATGTTGCAAAAGTATTTCTGACATAATGAAAAAAATAATACTTCAGTTGCTTGAGAAACATTTTCAGTATATACTGGAAAAATGGGCCGAAAAAATAGATAAAGGTTTTAGTAAAAAACTGTCGGGCGCCCAGACAAAAATGTTTGTAAAAAGTTCTCTTAAAACATTAATGACAATTTTTGAAACAGCCGATTATACAAAAGCCGACAACTATCTTATTGAAATTTATAATCTTTTTAACCAGGCAAAATTAAACCTGCTTGAGATAAGCCAGCTTTTCAGCAACGGACGTTTTACGATAATCAGCGCGCTTGAAACTGATAAATCATATAAATATGATCCATTGATTCTTATAGGGTTTATTGATGAAATAATTGAGCAGGTTTACGCGAGATATGGTATAATTCATCAGAAGGCAAAACTGAAGGAACTGGAATCGGACCGGAATCGTCTCGCGGCAAAACTTGAGCTTAATCAGCAGTATCTGAAAAATATTCTGAAGACGTCGAATTCAGCGATCATAGTTATTGATAATGATGAAAATTTTATATCGTGGAATAAAGGAGCGGAAGAAATATTCGGATATACCGAGGATGAAGTTATCGGAAAACCCTCTACTATTCTGCTTCCTGAAGGCAGCGCATATAGTGAAGAGCTTAAAATAATACAGGATGAGGTTAAAAACAGCGGATATATAAGGCTGAATGACACTGAGAGGCGTACAAAAAGTGGTGAACTGATATCTGTAAATCTTAACGTAACATCAATTCCCGGCTCGGATGGAATTTACCGTGGCCGCACAGTAATTATAAATGATTTTACAGAAATGAAAAAACTCCAGCGGCAGGTCGATCAGTCGGAAAAACTTGCTGTAATCGGTCAGCTCGCCGCCGGAATTGCGCATGAAATAGGCAATCCCCTCACCTCAATTTCTTCACTCGTACAGATATTACAAAGAAAAACAGGAGAGGATTTTACCAGGGAAAAACTTTCGGTTATCAGGGAAAATATTGACAGGATTTCAAAAATTGTGAGAGAACTTGTTGATTTCTCAAAACCGCCTGGTCATGATAAAACATCCATAAATATAAATGATGTAATAAAGACAGCAACAGGCATTGTTAAATATGATAAAAGAGTTAAAAAAGTAAGTTTTATTACCGAGCTCGATCACAGCCTGCCACCGCTGTATGTTGTCCCCGATCAGCTTCTTCAGGTATTTGTGAATATTCTGCTGAACGCCCTTGACGCAACCGGGGGAGAAGGTGAGATTACGGTAAAATCATATATGGAAAATGAAAAAGTAAATATTGAATTTATAGATAACGGATGCGGTATAGAGAAAAAGGATATTGATAAAATATTCGATCCCTTTTTTACTACAAAAGACGTCGGGAAAGGCACAGGGCTCGGTCTGGCGGTAAGCTACGGAATAATAAAGAAGGAAAGAGGTGAAATAGTAGTAAGAAGTATCATTGGAAAAGGAAGTAATTTTAAGATTATTTTACCTGTAGCTGTTCATAAAACAGGTAAATAGCTGAAAGATGGATGATAATTCCATATATTTAAGTTTTTCCCGCAAAGAAAACAGATAAACAGGATAATATATGAAACACAGAATATTAATAGTTGATGATGAAAGCGCGATAAGAAGTTCTCTAAAAATGTTTCTGGATGATGAAGGTTTCGACGCCGATATAGCGGCAAACGGAGAGGAAGCGCTGGAAAAAATAAAGGAGGATGATTTTGAAATTATCCTTTCAGATATAAAGATGCCTGTAATGGACGGACTTCAGCTTATGGAAGAGGCGCTTAAATTTTCGCCGGGAACATTTTTTATAATTATGACAGCGTTCGCCTCAGTAGAAACTGCCGTTGAATCCCTTAGAATGGGAGCCTTTGACTATATAATAAAACCTGTTGATTTTGATAACCTCCTTATAAAAATTCAAAGACTTATTGATTATAAAAAACTCTCTTTTGAAAATAAAACTCTCAGGCAGAGGTTATCCTCTGAAAGCGGTTATAAACGGATAATAGGCAGCAGCGCGCCAATGAAAAAGGTGTTTGAAATTATAGAGAGAGTCGCCCCAACAAATAGTAATGTGCTAATTTATGGTAAAAGCGGAACAGGAAAAGAGCTTGTGGCTAAAGCAATACATCATAAAAGTAAAAGGAGTGATAATATATTTTTGCCTGTTAACTGCGGAGCGATTTCGGAAAGCCTGATTGAAAGTGAGTTATTCGGCCACAAAAAAGGATCATTTACCGGCGCGACGGATGAAAAACAGGGATTATTTAAAGTTGCCGAAGGCGGAACACTTTTCCTTGATGAAATAGGGGATCTGCCGCTGAATCTCCAGGTAAAACTTCTCAGGGCGCTTGAAGATAAAAAATTCCTTCCGGTAGGGGGAGTAAAACCGATATCTTCAGATGTTAGAATTATCGCGGCAACCAATCAGAATCTTTTTGAAAAGGCGAAAAAAGGTGAATTCAGGGAAGACCTTTATTACAGGCTTAATGTTGTGGATATAAAACTTCCCTCGCTGAATGAAAGAAAAGATGACATCCCTCTTCTTGTTAACCATTTTATTGAAAAATACTGCAATGAGATGGGTAAAAAAATAATAGGCATTCAGAATGACACACTTAAAGCCCTGATGTCGCATAACTGGCGGGGGGGAGTGAGAGAGCTGGAAAATGTTATTGAAAGAGCGATAATATTTGCCACGGAGGATATCATTAAAGTTGAAGACCTTTCGGACAATATTAATAAAACAGATATTTCAGATGATTACCCCGATTCATTAAGAGAAGCCATGAAAAGTTTTGAAAGGGAGCATATTTCCAAAACAATTAAAAAATTCAATATGAGTAAGGAACAGGCCGCGAAAGCGTTAAATATCGGGCTCTCTTCACTATACAGAAAAATGGAAGAGCTTGATATTCCAACAAAAATAAAGGAAAGTAATGAAAGCGGGGAATTGTGAGAAAAATGTGTTATATCGAGGTAAAATGAAATAAGCCAATTACATTTTTATAAAACAACCGGTAGATATCTCCCGGTTGTTTTTTATTCGTCCATCAATCCGGAAAATATATAGTTTTTTTAGCGTGTTTAATAACCTGCGCAAAAACCGTAGGACAGGCTTTCCAGCCTGTCCTTCCGTAGAGGCTAAATTACCTAAACACAAGGCCCTTTCACCCAGTGTGGCGAATGTAGCTGTGTTTTGAATAAGACAATTTTTCCAGGATGTTGTGAGATTTTTAAACCCGCTCGGGACAGGCTGGAAAGCCTGTCCTACAGTAAGAAAAACAACGATTTGTCAATATCTGTTCATAAAGTAAATTATCGTATTGTTAAGGTGCATCCAGAAAAAATTGGATATCTGATAAATTTGCAGACGGTTGTAAATTATTTCGAACTAATGTAAAATTAAACAAACAAATTACATTTTATATAATAGAATCGGTAGATATCTCCCGGTTTTTTTATTCATTCGTCCATCAGTCCGGAAAATATATAATTGTTTTAGCATGTTTAAAAACCGTAGGACAGGCTTTCCAGCCTGTCCTTCCGTAGAGGCTAAATTACCTAAACACAAGACCTTTTCACCCTGTGTGGCGGATATAGCGGTGTTTTTGAATAAGACAATTTTTCCAGGATGTTGTGAGATTTTTACACCCGCTCGGGACAGGCCCCAGGGGGATAAACTGGAAAGCCTGTCCTACGGTAGGAAAAACAACGATTTGTCAATATCTGTTCATAAAACAAATTATCGTATTGTTAAGGTGCATCCAGAAAAAATTGGATATCTTATAAATTTGCAGACGGTTGTAAATTATTTCGAACTAATGTAAAATTAAACAAACAAATTACATTTTATATAATAGAATCGGTAGATATCTCCCGGTTTTTTTTATTCGTCCATCAGTCCGGAAAATGTATAATTGTTTTAGCATGTTTAAAAACCGTAGGACAGGCTTTCCAGCCTGTCCTTCCGTAGAGGCTAAATTACCTAAACACAAGGCCTTTTCACCCTGTGTGGCGGATGTAGCTGTGTTTTGAATAAGACAATTTTTCCAGGATGTTGTGAGATTTTTAAACCCGCTCGGGACAGGCCCCGGAGGGATAAACTGGAAAGCCTGTCCTACGATTGTACACCATATAACACACTTTGAATTTTATTCGGCGCCTTGGGGGAAAGGTTTAAATCGCAAAAAACTTGCTGAACGGAGCCCTGGTTTCAGAACTCCTTACCTCTCGCATAATGAAATCGCGGTAGTTTATCGCGATTTATCACATCGCAAGCTCTCAATATAAATAGTCTTTCTGATTCATCGAGCAAAAAAAGATGTACCATTTTAGAGGATGAAAAGTTGTCTCTGTCGTCCCTGGCGGGACATTTTGTGATTGTATGTTGCCCATTTACCCCACAATAAATTGCGGGGCTATTATCTGAAAGCCTGTCCGACGCGGCGGATCCCTGGCGGGACTCTCCTCCAGACATCTATCCTGCGATTTTATTTTGCGAATGAATCCATGTAAGTTATTGTTTCTTATATACGGGATCAGGAGTTCTGGGTTTATGAATCACGACAAAAAAGCCTGATAGGAGTAAAGAGTTCTGAATTTTTTATAAAACCGGATAACATATCAGGACAGAATTCCGGCCTTCCGGGGCAATTGTTTTACCCAAATATAATCTTAACCGCTTCGGACAGGGTTTCGACAAACTCTATTTGAGCGGATACTTTTTTAAGTCCCTTTTTATTTCCGGCGGGTATAATAATTTTATCGAAGCCGAGTTTTACCGCTTCCGAAATTCTTTTTTCAATTCTGTTAACACTCCTTATTTCACCACCGAGTCCCACTTCGCCAATAACCGCGCGGCTTTTCCCCACAGGTTTATTCATAAGGCTGCTTATAACCGCCATACAAACGGCGAGGTCAATGGAAGGTTCCGCTATTTTAAGCCCCCCTGCAATGTTGAGAAACACATTCTGTGAAGAAAGAACAAAACCCTCGCGGCGTTCAAGAACGGCGAGAAGTATAGATAGACGTCGTGAGTCAAAGCCTGTGGTAACCCGCTGGGGATTTCCGAAATTTGTAACCGAAACGAGAGACTGCACTTCTATCAATACTGAACGGCTTCCTTCAATCGCGGCTGTTACCGAGGAACCGGGCACATCTTCATTCCTTTCGCTCAGGAATAGTTTGCCAGGGTCATTTACTTCCACAAGACCTTTATCGGACATTTCGAATATGCCGATCTCATTAGTATTGCCAAATCGGTTTTTAACAGAGCGTAAAATTCTGAATGAATAATTTCTCTCCCCTTCAAACTGTATGACCGCGTCTACCATGTGCTCAAGCAGTTTCGGACCCGCTACGTAACCTTCTTTTGTTACATGACCGACAATCATTGCGGGAATATTTTTACTTTTGCAAAGGTCCATTATTGAAGCGGCGCTTTCTCTTATCTGGGTAACTGAACCGGCGGTATTATCAAACTCAGGATTTACAAGGGTCTGTATTGAGTCGACAATTATCAAACCAGGTTTTATTTCCTCAACGGCATTATTAATAACTTCGGTGCTGTTGCCGGCCATCAGGAAAACATTATCCGAACGGATATTCAACCTTTCAGCTCTCATTTTAACCTGGTTGACCGATTCTTCCCCGGTAACATAAAGGACCTTAATTCCCGATTCAGCGGCGGCCTGAAGCATAAGAGTGGATTTTCCTATTCCGGGATCACCGGCGATAAGAATAACGGAACCGGGGACCATTCCTCCTCCGAGAACACGATCAAGTTCTTTAATATTGAGTTTTGCCCGTAATCCTGAATCATCCTCCATTTTTGAATTAAGAGGAACAATTTCACTTTTCCCGCTTTTTTTATTCTTTCCTTTCGGTTCGGGGGTTTCCTCTGAAAAGCTGTTCCACTCTCCGCAAGAAGGGCATCTGCCTATCCATTTAAGAGACTCATAACCGCAGTTATTACAAATAAAAACAGACTTTGATTTAGACAATTAAAAACCGGTTCTTTTTATAAAATTTTCCAGAACCACATCCTTTGTATTTGAAAGATCATCCGGAGCGCCATTAAAATATACTTTTCCCTCGTGGATCATAACTATTTTATCGGCAATGGTTTTTACGCTGAACATATCATGAGTTATCATGATTGTGGTAACTTTCATTTTTTCATTTACCTCTTTCATCAGGTCATCAATTGAGTCGGACATCACCGGGTCGAGACCTGTAGTCGGTTCATCATAAAGAATAAACTCAGGATCGGTAATAAGCGCCCTTGCCAGCCCCACCCTTTTTCTCATGCCGCCTGAAAGTTCACTTGGTTTCAGTTTTTCTATTCCGGGCAGCCCGACCAGCTCAAGTTTTTCAGAAATTCTTTTTTGAAGATCTTTTTCAGAAATACCGGTGTCATTTTCAACAAGCGGAAGGCCGACATTTTCCTCCACGGAAAGAGAATCAAAGAGGGCGGCTCCCTGGAAAAGAAATCCAAAATTCCGCCTGATTTTATAAAGCGCTTTTTGCGATATTTTGTTTATATCCTGACCATCTATCTTAACATAACCTTTATCGGGCTGGAGAAGTCCGACAATATGTTTAAGAAGCACACTCTTTCCACAGCCCGATTTACCAATAATGGCCAGCGCTTCCCCTCCGCTTATCTCAAGATCAATACCCCTGAGCACATCTTTTGAGCCGAAACTTTTATGCAGTCCTGAAATTTCAATCATAATATAATCAATCAACCCTGGTGAAAGAAAAGGTCAGTTTTCGGCTGCCATCAAGTTTGGAAATAGTCGCTGTCAGCTTTTGCTGTGATTCAAGTTTATAAATTATGCGCTGCGGGTAATCATGCGCCCCGTTTTCAAAAACCATGTAATATTCTTCCCACCTGACAAGTTCGAACGCGACCGGAATTTCATTCTCTTCCGGTTTTGCGAGGTAATAAAACGTATCACCCATTTTCACTATTTTCAGATATTCCGATATCTTTTTTCCTTCGCCGGCAGCAGTCCAGGCCGAACCGGTGTATTCACCACACTCATTAAATTCCCACTCTTCATATAGCGCGGGCCGCGGCTGAAGCTGCATCCATGTTCCTTCAAGCCAGGCGGGCAGCTCCTGGGATAAAATAGTGGAAAAAGCTGTTAAGAAAAAAATAAAAATAAACGGAAAATGTTTATTCATTTTTTTCCTTTTCCTCTTCATCGTCATTCAACTCTTCTTCTTCGGCCTGTTTTTCTTCCACTTCCGGTTCTTCTTTTATATCAGTTTCTTCTTCCATATCCGGTTCTTCTTCAGGAAGCTCTTCTTCTGATTCCTCTTCCACAGACTCTTCTTCATCGTCGAGATCGACAAACTTTTCTGCAGCAGGTTCTTTATCTTCCGGTTCACTATTGGTCGCATCCGGGATAATAACTTCTGATTCCTCTTCTTCGGGAAGTTCATCATAAAGTTCAAGCCTGCTTTCATATTTTTGCAGTTCATTTTTATAATCGGCAATTTTGGATTGCAGGCCCTTTTCCATAGCGATAAACTGGGTTATTTTTGAGGCGTGCTGTTCTTTTTCAAGCTCGGTATCCATAATTTCACTTTTGAGCTTCTGTTCTTCATTACGCAGGCTGTCAACACTTTCCCTTACTTCTTTCAGGGTATCCTCATATTTTTTAATTTCTTCAATTATACCGCTTTCTCTTTCTTCAAATTCGGCGTAATTACTGCTGATCTGTTCAAGCATCTGTTTAACTGTGCTTTGAATGTCGCTTTTCTGTCCCTGAAGCTGAGTGGTTTGTCCTTTAAGATCGTGAAGAAGAATTCTTTGCCGGTTTTCTTCATCCTTTAATTTAATTATACTGCTGTTCAGGACCTGCTGCTGCTCTTTAAGTCCTTCGATATGAGTTTCAAGAGCGGCCTGTTCTTTTTCAAATACCTTAATGATTCCGGAATATTCGGCATATTTCGCCGTTTTTTCAGAGAGGACTCTTTCTTTTTCCGCGATTTTGGTTTCCATCTCAAGGGTAACCTGGCGGAGTGAATGAACTTTATTTTTAGAGAGAGAAATTTCCTCACCGAAACGCTGGAGTGTTTCGGAAAGTTTGTTTTCTATTTCGAGATAACTTTCTTCAACCTGGAATTCACGTTTTTCAAGTTCCTGAATTTTGGTCTTAATTCTTGAAAGCTCAAGCATCAGCTTTTCTTCATCTTCACGTTTTTCCAGAATTTCATTATTTATATCGACCTTAACAGATTCGAGGTTTCTTATTTCATTTGTTATTTCACTAAGTTTTTTATCTTTTTCCTTTATTTCATCGATAAGCTTTTCAAATTTGCTCTGCTCAAATGATAACTTCTGTTCCACTCCGGCCAGCTCACTCTGTTTTTTCCCGATCTCATCGATGAGGTTTTCCTTCCGGTTGGAATATTCACTGAACATGCTGTCTTTTTCTTTTAGCTGTGAGGTTATTGCCGCGAGGCTGTGCTCAAGGTTGGTTTTTACCTCTTCGTTGCCTGAAATTTTATCATTTATTCCTTCAAGGTATATTTCACGTTTTTCACTTTCCCTTTCAAGCTCGTCGATTTTTTCAGTAAGCCGGTCTTTTTCTTCCCTGAGTGTAAGTATTTCACCCTGGTGATCTTTGATTTCTTTTTCGAGCGCTTCGTTGCGGGCGGAAAGCTCATTATTTTTCTGTTCCGACTCATCAGCCTTCTGTCTGGCTATTTCAGCTTCCTCATTTAATTTCGACTCATTATCTCTGAGGGAGGAAACTTTCTGTTCAAGTTCGGCCACTTCAAGATCAAGCGCTTCATGCCGGTTATTCAGATCAATAATTTTTTCATCAAGCTCCGATGTCCGGGTATTCTTCTTTTCAATTTCCTCTTCAAGTTTGCTGTTTTCAATCAGCAGGCTTCCTTTTGTTTCTTCCAGTTCATCAATTAATGAACGGGTGTCTTTCGCGGACTCCTGATGACCTTCCTCTGAATTTTTAAGTTCTTCTAATTCACCGGAAAGTTTTTGAATTTCATCATCAAGCTCTTCTTTCTGCGATTCAAATTCCCTTATGTCATTCTCAAGGTCTTTTCTTTCCCTGGCGATATCGGAAAGTTCTTCCCGCGCGGTGGAAATTTTGCTCTCGAGACTGGAGAGGCTTTCATTTTTTTCGAGCACAGCGTGAAGCTGGTTTCTTAAATCCTGGTTTTCTTCCAGAAGCCTTTCAGCTTCTTTATTCCTTGAAAGTAAGCCCATTGAAGTTCTCCCTTCTTGGCTCTTAATAAAATTTTATTTTGTATGATCTCTGTCCGATAATAATGGACGAATAATATAAAAATTCCTTCGGCCATCTTCTATTATTTTTATGAAATAAATAAAAAATAATCAGGAAATAAGTGATAAAGATCAATTTTTTACTTCAATATAACCTTCCGCGATCAAAATACGGTTTTCATTATAGACCGCGACCTTAAATTTTCCATTGGCTGTAAAAACATAGGGAAAAAAAGTATCGGGCCAGTCAGGTTCAATTTTATATTTTTTATCATCTATAAATTCGTCGTAAGCGTATGTTCTGTTGTTCATCCTTCTGAAATCGACATAAAGAGTATCGGAGTTTATTGGTCTTCCGTTATCGAGATAAACATAAACTTTTCCGCCGTCGTCGCTTATAGATACGGATCCCCTTTTATTAAAGGGTTTTCCATCCATAATAATATCTGAAAATGTCAGTCGGCTCCGTCCGTAATATGTTCTGGCGGCAAAATCACCCGAAGAAGAATGTTCATCATCCATAACAACCACAAGTGTTCCCGAAGCCAGTCTCGCACCGGCGCCATCTTCAAAATAAAAAAAGTAGGTTCCTGTCTCGGTAAACTTATAATTATAAACAACCCAGTTTTTTTTGTCGTGAACCATAACTTTTTTATGGTCGTAAGGTTTATATCGGTTTACCTGTTTTCGGTCGACAAACATAAAAATTTCATCATCCGATATCCGGTTTTCACCGTTATCCATAAGCACATAAAGAAAACTGCCCCAGGGTTTTATTCGAAATTTTTCAATCTCTTCCACCGGTTTGCCCTGCCGGGTATAGTTTCTGCAGAAAGAGACCTGCTGGGCAATGCTGAGGGCCGGGATAAGGGTCAGCAGCAATAATGTTAATATTCTTTTATTCATGCCAGATTTTAGTTTACTGTTTATCCTAAATATACGAAAAAATAATCAGACTATTTTTTCCAGAATGAGGGGGAAAAAATAATAAGCACCGTAAAAAGTTCAAGTCTTCCGAGGAGCATAAGGAAACTGAGAAACCATTTACCGCCATCGGGAAGGTGAGCGAAGTTAGAAACCGGGCCTACAGATCCGATTGCCGGTCCGACATTGCCGAGCGAAGTTGCCACCGATCCCATTGCCGACTTAAAATCGAGCCCGAAAAGTGACATAATTATGCTGCCGAATGTAAATATCGCTATATAAAAGAGAAAAAAGGCGAGTATGTTAGAGATAATTTCCTGCGGAACGGCATTTTTATTAAACCTTACAGGAATAACAGCCCTCGGATGCACCAGGCGGCGAAGTTCGAGAAAACTGTTTTTTACAAGAAGAAAATGCCGCACAAATTTTATTCCCCCACCCGTTGATCCGGCGCAGCCGCCGGTAAAAAGCAATATAAAAAAGATAAGCTGGAAGAACGGGCCCCAGGCTTCATAGTCGGCTGTAACATATCCTGTTGTGGTTACTATCGAAACAACCTGAAACAGCGAATCACGAATAGAAATGCCGAAAGGGGCATATTCCGCAATAAAAAGCACCAGTCCGAATAACAGTCCCGCGATTATAATAAATATCGAATAGGAACGAAATTCATCATTTTTTACGACGGTTTTAAAATTTCTGTGAAGCAGATGATAATGGAGAGAAAAGTTCACCCCCGCCATAAACATAAAAAATATTATCACATAATGTATATAAGTGGAATCGAAAGCGGCAATGCTGTCCTGCTTTGTTGAAAACCCCCCGGTTGCCATTGTAGTGAAAGAATGACATACCGCGTCAAAAAGATTCATTCCTCCCAGCATAAGAAGTCCCGTTTCGGCAACAGTAAAGAGAAAATATATTCCCCAGAGTCTTTTGGCTGTTTCTCTAATTCGCGGGTGAATTTTATCCTTTGTGGGCCCGGGCACCTCGGCGACAAAAAGCTGCATTCCCCCTATCCCCAGAATCGGCAGAATAGCCAGAGAGAGAACAATTATTCCCATACCACCCATCCACTGTGTGATGCTTCTCCAGAAAAGCAGCCCGTGGGGAAGCTCCTCAATGTTGTTCAGAATGGAAGCTCCGGTAGTTGTAAAACCGGATATAGTTTCAAAAAAAGCGTCTGTATATGAAGGAATCGATCCATGAATTACAAATGGAAGAGCCCCGAAAAGAGACATCACAATCCATCCGGATGAAACGATTATATAACCATCCCTTTTTGACACATCCCGGAACAGCCCTTTGGTATAATAATACATAAGAAAACCGATAATCGAGGTGACAAGTCCGCAAAAGAGAAGAACGTACACATCATTATCACCATAATAAAGGGAGAAGGGAATGCCGGGGAGCATGCTTAATCCTTCAAGCAGAAGCATAAAGCCGATGAAGTTTAATATAACTTTGTAATTAATCATTACTGGAAGAATTTTTCAACTTTATTAATTTCATCCGGCAGAGCAAAAACCACAACTTTGTCATCCGGTTTAATTATTGTATCGCCGACAGTAATTTTTCCTATTCCATCCCTTATATAACCGCCGATTATCGCGCTGCGGGGGAACTTCAGTTGTCTGACCGGTTTTTTTGTAACATCCGCGCCTGGTTTAACAACATATTCAAAAACTTCGGCGTCGATACCCTGAAGTGTAGCGAGCGATAACAGGTGCGCTTTACGGATAAAACGGGTAATATTATTCGCCGCTATAAGTTTTTTATTAATCAGGGAATCAAGACCGATAGTCTGCGTAAGGGGGATATAGTCGATATTATCGACAAGGGCTATTGTTTTTGAAACTCCGAGATGTTTTGCCATCAGGCAGGTTATGATATTTGTTTCGGCGTCTTCTGTAACCGCGAGAAAACCATCCATATCAATAATGCCTTCCTGGGCAAGAAGGTCAATATCCCTTCCGTCACCCTGAATTACCAGGGTTTTTTGAAGATATCCCGCGAGGTCAACAGATTTTTCCCTGTTGGATTCGATCAGTTTAATATTTATAGTATCTTCAAGAAGTTTAGCCACCTTGCGCCCAATCTTCCCGCCCCCGAGGATCATGATATTTTCAATTTTTTCCTGGTCTTTGCCCGAAAGTTTTATTATTTCCTCCACTCCTCCCGGTGTGGTCACAATAAATATCTGGTCGTTATTCAGGAAAATATCATCCCCTGAAGGGATAATGGTTCTCATTCCGCGGTGAATAGCCACAATCCTGAATTCGAGCATGTTATAAATTTCGGCCACTTCACGAAGAGATTTTCTCAGGATAGGGGTTTTATTATCAAGTTTTAAGCCCAGCAGAGAGATTCTTCCCTCTTCAAATTCGAGCACATCTGTCGCGGCGGCTCTCTCAACGAGTTTTACAACCTCGGCCGCGGCAAGCTCCTCGGGATAGATCATGTGATCGATGCCCAGTTCGCTGAACATGGAAGAAAACTGTGACGATCCATATTCGGCGTTTGCAGTGCGTGCGATTGTCATTTTTGCGCCAAGTTTTTTGGCCAGCATACATGTATTGATGTTTACCGATTCGGATGAAGTGACCGATACAACAAGATCGGTATTGGCGACATTCGCTTCTTTGAGTGTCTGAATTGATGTCGATGATCCCTGCATGGTCATTACATCGGTGGATGAATTTACACGGTCGAGCTGCGACTGATTAATATCGAGCACGGTTATATCGTGCTGCTCTATTGAGAGCTGTTTTGCCAGGTGATAACCTACTTCACCTGCGCCTGCCAAAATAATTTTCATATTTTATCTGGTATAATTATCTTTATTTCATCAATTGAACAAATAGAATCTGTTTAATATATGATTCTGAGAATATTTACACAAATTTTTATTATAAAAACAGGCGCGTCAAATGGCTGATTTGTTCATCGGGACCTGTTCATGGAAATATGATTCATGGATGGGGATCATTTATCCCGAGTTTGGAGAATTTAATTATCTTAAAGAATATTCACTTTTTTGCGATTCTGTGGAAATTGACCAGTGGTTCTGGTCCCTTTTCGGAGAAAACAAAGTTGTGCTGCCTGATCCGGCAACCGTGGAGGAATATTCTGATTCTGTGGGGGATAATTTTAAATTTACCGTTAAAATGCCTAACAGTATTACACTCACCCACTTCTACAGGAAGAATAAAAATGAGGAACTGAAAATAAATCCATATTTTTTTTCTTCCGAACTTTTTAAGGCTTTTATGGAAACTATGGCTCCCCTGAAAGATAAATCGGGTCCATATATGCTCCAGTTTGAATATCTTAATAAACAGAAGATGGCCTCACAAAAACATTTTGAGGCTTTGTTTGCCGATTTTCTGGGTAAAGCGCCGTCAGAAGCTTATGATCTCGCGGTGGAGATAAGAAATCCAAACTATCTTAATGATGAGTGGTTTTCTTTTATAGCTGATAATAAACTGGTAAATGTTTTTCTCCAGGGGTATTTTATGCCTCCTGTTTATGAGCTCTATAAAAAGTATGGCCGATACATTAAAGATAAAGTAATTATCCGCCTGCACGGCCCTGACCGAAGCGGAATAGAAAAGAAGACCGGTAAAAAATGGAACAGAATTGTTGAACCCAGGGATGAGGAACTTGATGAAATTGTAAAAATGATACATGATCTGCTCTCAAGGGAGGTGGATGTTTATCTGAATGTAAATAACCATTATGAAGGATCGGCGCCTCTGACTATTGAGAAAATCAGAGAAATGATTAAAAAAAGGTAAAATTATGGAAAGAAGAGAGTTTTTATTCAAGGCGGGAATAGCGGCTGCCGCGGGAAGCGCTTTATTATCATCCTGCGCTAAAGAGGAAAAAGGAACAGGCCCGGCGATAAACAGCGGAAAAAAATATCACTGGAAAATGGTGACATCATGGCAGCCTAATTACCCGGTTCTCGGTGAGGCGGCTTCGGAATTCGCGAAATTCGCTGATCAGCTTTCAGGGGGCAGACTTAAAATAAATGTTTATGGCGGAAATGAACTTGTGCCGCCCCTTGAGGTTTTTGACGCTGTAAGCGGAGGTATGGCTGAGATGGGACATTCGGTCGCTTATTACTGGGCCGGAAAAACTCCCGCTTCTCAGTTTTTTACAAGTATGCCTTTCGGGATGAATACTGCCCAGACCAACGCCTGGTTATATTTCGGCGGGGGACTTGAACTTTGGGAAAAATTATACAGCCGCTTTAACCTTATTCCTTTTCCCTGCGGAAACACCGGGGGACAAATGGGCGGCTGGTTTAATCACGCGATTAATAGTCTGGCCGATCTTAAAGGATTAAAAATAAGGCTTCCCGGAATCGGTGGTAAAGTTCTTACGGAATCGGGCGCATCGGCTGTGCTTTCACCCGGAAGTGAGATTTATACCAACCTCGAAAGGGGAGTTATTGACGCTACAGAGTGGGTGGGACCATATCACGATTACCTGATGGGCTTTCAGAAAATATCCAATTATTATTATTATCCGGGCTGGCATGAACCAACAGGCGTTCTTGAACTTACAATTAACAAAGCAGCCTGGGATTCACTTACAGATGATCTTAAGCAAGTGGTTAAACTGGCAGCCTCTGCCGCCAATGATAAAATTTACGCCCTTTCTAATTATAAAAACGCCGAATACCTTGAAAAATTAAAAAATGAAACCGAAGTAAATATTCTTCCCTTCCCTAAAGATGTAATTGAAAAATTCAGGGAAATATCTGCCGATATTATGAACGGTATAGCGAAGACAGATAATCTCGCGAAAGAAATTTATAAATCATACAAGGATTTTCAGAAAACAGCGGGCGCCTGGACAGAAATTTCGGAGTTTAATTATAAGGTGTAAAATATTTTGTTACCGTTTGTAGAGACAAGGCATGCCTTGTCTCTACAGGGTTTATATAAAAATTATACGCGGAATATTTTTGTAGTATTGGATAGAAAATGAGGAATTTTTTTTGTTTTGATATTTTTTCGGTATCAATAAAACCGACATCGATACCAAACCCGATACCGATTTTTAATCATGCTAATCCCAAAAATCCTTTAATCATGGTTCAGACTATGACGGGATTTGATTGGATGAACCGCGACATGAAATAATTCCCGCATTGCTATGGGCGCTGTTCAACGAAATCATTGCAAAACCGGAAATGTAATTTATCCGGCGCGCTAAATATGGTGTACCTGTGGCACACACGATTTTTTCGTTAATCTTTTTTACCAATATTTTGCCCCTAACGGGGCAATTTAAAGTAACAGGATTATTTATCCCGTCAGGGATAACATATTTTTTACCAATTGTAGAGACAAGGCATGCCTTGTCTCTACATAAATATTACAGTGGAATGTGGTTAAATCTTTCCTGCTGATACAAAAATCAAATTATTTTAAAAGAATTGATTTTTTCGTCAAACAAATATTTCCGGCTTTTAACATATAGAAATAAATTCCACTCGCAAGTTCATTACCATCAAAGTTCACTTCATAAGAACCTGATGGCTGGAGGGAGTTAACTAAGGTCTCGATCTCATTGCCAAGAATATCATATACTACGAGGGCGACATGATTTTTTTCAGGGATAGTATACCTAATCGTGGTTGACGGATTAAAGGGATTGGGATAATTCTGGGAAAGGGAAAAATCACCTGGAAACACATCTGTATTACTCTCATCTATTGCGGTAACATCCGTATAATCATAAACAATCATTCCGCCAAAGTTATTCGCCAGAAAGACCTTCCCGTCATTTCTGACAGCTACATTATCAGCCTTGCCCCACGGTTTAACAACATCCTGCTGAAGCATGAGAGAATCAGATGTAAACTTATAAGCTCTGAAACCACTCGCCCAGTTTGCCAGAAACACATTCCCATCCTTATCAAAGGCTACACCGCTTCCACCAATGCCACCTTGAACAGCGGTGACAATATGTTGAAATGTTGTGCCATTAAAGCTATATGTTTCTAATGCCGACATATTCATAGCGACAAATATAAATCCTTCCGGGTTAACAGTTAATCCATAAACTTCGCCATGATTAATGCTGGCAAGACTTGTAAATGAAGTTCCATCATAAGAATATGCTTCTAATGAACCGTACGAATCGCCAACAAAAATAGTCCCGTCCGGTCCAACCGCGACTATCTCCGCCCAGGCTGTGTTATCTATATGAGCGGTGAGTCTAAAGGAAGAATCAACAAACTTAAACGCCTTCAATCCATCACCGCCGTTCGCGACAAAAATAGTCCCATCGTCGCCGATATCCAAATTCATAGCCCTTGAGGGCAGATCTATGTTGGATATCATTGAAAGTGATAAACCATCAAAACTATAGGCTGAAAGACCAAGCGAACCATTAGTGGAAAATATTATCCCATCCTCTCTAACATCTACCGAATTTACATATCCCGGGTACATAGTTTGACATAATTTATTTAATATATTGCCTGTTAAGGAATATGCGATTAAACCACCTATATCATTTGCCAGAAAAATTATACCCTCAGAATTAAATGCAACATCAACCGCCTTTCCATATTCCTGAATTAGTGTTGTTAGTGTCAGCGTTGAATCTTGATAACGATAAGCTCCTATTACTCCTTCGCTCCCACTTCCTATTACAACTCCATTTCCACAAAAACAAATTCTTCTCGCGTCTGAAATACTTGTTTCAAAGGTAATACTATTAAATTGTATACCATCATAAGAATATACTCTTATTCCGTCACTGCCACATGCAGAGAAGATGGTCCCATTCTCTCCAATAACTGAAGCATAATATGTGTTTACATCAGAAAATACCGATTTATTTACCAGTACTGATCCGTCAAAGTTATAAACATATAAACCAAGGGGATTTGTAAGAATTATATCGCCGGAGGAGAAAATATCAATATCATAAACTGTTATGGTAATGTGATCTTTTTCTTCTAAAACATCTCCTGTATGATGATATGCGTAAAGCCCATCCAAACGAGCCACAAACAAAGTATTGTCCTCTCCATAGGCAGTATGATAACATCCCCCCTGTAAATAAATTCGATGATCAAACCAGGACCCGTAATATTTATAAGCCCTTAATCCATCTTCGCGATTAGCAAGAAAAATTGTGCCATCGTCAGCCAACGCAATTTCAAGAGCATATCCCTGAGAATAGCCATTATCAATATGGGCTTTGCAGGTGAAATTGACTCCATCAAAAGTATAAGCCCTTAATCCATCTTCGCCGTTTGCCAAAAAAATAACGCCATTTTCATTTACTGCTACATCAGCAGCTTCAAAACCGTTATTTAATGTGGCTTTTAAAACCAAAGAATCTCCATCATACTGATAAGCCATAAGACCTGCAAAACTTTTTGCAACAAAAATAGTTCCGTCATTACCATGAGCGATCCCATACACTTCCCCAAAATCATTGTTTTGAGTTATTCGATTCAAGGAATAGCTGCCCTGTGAATAAATAATTCCTGAAAATAAAAAAAATATAAGCAAATAATAAAAACCAGATTTCATCTTGTCTCCTCAAATAATATGTCAATGAATAAAGCTGCTTAAAAATCCATTCTAATGAAGCAAAACTTATGCCATTTATTTATCTGCGGAAACATAAAGTACTCAGCATGTATTTAATAATAGAAATTCATTTTCTAAGGTACAGAATATCATCTATCTTAACTGTGATAAATTTACACATGCTGTATTAAACGACTACAGTTATGTTGGGCGTAGGTTCGGTTTGTGATGAGAATTAAGTTATTATTTTATGGAATACCTTGTAGAGACAAGGCATGCCTTGTCTCTACAGGGTTTATATAAAAATTATACGCGGAATATTTTTATAGTATTGGATAGAAAATGAGGAATTGTTTTTGTTTTGACATTTTTCCGGTATCAATAAAAACGATAGCGATACCGAACCCGATTTTAATCATGCTAATCCCGAAATCCTTTAATCAAGGTTCAGACTATGACGGGATTTGATTGGATGAACTGCGGCAAGCAAAACCATCCTACCATGCTATGGATACTGTTTAGAGAAATCATCGCAAGAACAGAATTGTAATTTATCCGCCGTGCAAAATATGGTGTACCTACGGCACACATGATTTTTTCCCGTTAATCCTTTTTACCAATATTTTGCCCCTGACGGGGCAATTTAAAGTGATAGGATTATTTATCCCGTCAGGGATAACATATAATTTACCAATTGTAGAGACAAGGCATGCCTTGTCTCTACATGGATTTGAAAAAAGGATATCGATACCAAAACCGATGCCAATTTTTAATCATGCTAATCCCGAAATCCTTTAATCATGGTTCAGACTATGACGGGATCAGATTGGACGTACTGCGACATGAAATAATCCCCGCTTTGCTATTGAATCTGTTCAACAAAATCACCGCAAAACCTGAATTGTAATTTATCCGCCGTGCTAAATATGGTGTACCTGTGGCACACATGATTTTTTCCCGTTAATCCTTTTTACCAATATTTTGCCCCTGACGGGGCAATTTAAAGTGATAGGATTATTTATTACGTCAGGGATAACATATTGGTAGAAAAACTTTAAACTTCTTTATCAGGATGTTTTCCATTAAAGGAAACCCGGAATATCGTTCCTACTCCCTTTTTGCTTTCAACCTCTATTTTCGCGTTGTTCATTTCGCAATATTTTTTTACAAGAGCGAGCCCGAGACCGTTGCCCTCAAACTTTCTTTTGTAACCCTGCTCCTCCTGTGAAAAGGCGTCAAATAAGCGGGGAATATATTCGGCAGCTATGCCAATTCCGGTATCCTCAACCTCCACAATAAGATGAGAATTTTTATTAAGCACCCTCAGAATAATTTTTCCTTCGGGTGTATATTTTATCGCGTTGTCAATCAGATTTACTATAATCTGGTTCACGGTATATTCATCGGCAAAAATTTCGGTGTCGGAAGCATCATTTTTCAATTCGAGCAGAAGGTTTTTTTCCTTTGCCGAGAAATAAAATTCCTGGTAAAGTTTCTCCAGTACGTTCTCTATTATATCAATATTCACGGGACGGAAATCATAAGTGCCGGTTTGAATTTCCGACATGTTAAGTATCATATCAATTGTTCTTATGATTCTTCTGCCGGCGGAACTCATGCTTTGAAAACCACCCTTGAGATCTTCATCCAGTTTATCTTCAAGCTCAGCCTGAAGCAGGTTGGAAAAATTCAGAATAACACCTACCGGCGACCTTATTTCATGCGACATCTGAGCGAGAAATTCCGATTTAAGTTTATCGGCGTTCCTGAGCAGGGCAAGTTCTCTTTCCTGGTTTTTGGTTTTAAACCTGATTATCCCGATAACAACAAAAATGAATAATAAAAGGTAGAAGGTATAAGCCCACCATGTATCCCAAAAGGGGGGAGTAATAATTACTTTTATTGAAGCGCCTTTTTTATCCCACAGGTAATCATTATTGGCTCCTTTCACCTGAAAAAGATATTCCCCGGGTGAAAGATTGCTGAATGTGGCAAAATTTCTTGTGCCGATGTTTATCCACTCCTTATTAAATCCGGACATCTTGTACATGAATTTGTTTTTTTCGGGGGCCGAAAAATTCAAAGCGGCAAACTCAAATGTAAAAACATAATCTTTATAGCTGAGGGTTATTTCCTCTACATAAGGCAGGTCTTTATCGAATATATCACCTGAAAACTGATCAACTTTTTCATTGAATATGGTCATTCCTGTTATCACGGTTGAAGGGGCTTTATCATTGGTGACAATATTGCCGGGATAAAAGCTTACAATGCCATTGACCCCCCCGAAAAAGAGCTCGCCATCTTTTGTCAGAAGTGAAGAATTATAATTAAATTCATTACCGGGCAGACCATCCAGAATAGTATATACCAGAAACTTTTCCTGCCCGGGATTAAAGCGGGCAAGTCCCATATTGGTTCCAATCCAAAGATCTCCCTTTTTATCCACCTCCATCGAATATATTATGTTGCTGGCAAGCCCCTGCGCTTCTCCGTAGACAATAAATTTGTCTTCTTCGGGAATAAATTTATTCAGGCCGCCGCCGAAAGTGCCTATCCAGATTCTCCCTTTCTGATCCTCCGCGACAGCGTATATCCGGTTATGACTTATGCTGCCCGGATCATCGGGATCATGAAAGTATTTCTTTATTTTCCCCGTCTCCTCATCAATTACATTCAATCCGTTATCAGTACCTATCCACATTTTCCCGTCGGATGATTGAAAAACCGATGAGATAGATGTTGAGCTGAGTGAATATTCATCCTTTTCATCATAACTAAAGCGGGTAAATTTTTCAGTTTCCGGATCAAGTTTTGTTAAACCGGAATAAGCGGCTATCCAAAGTTTATTCTCACGATCTTTATAAAGCTGAAGGACAATACCACCCGCAATTGAATTTGGATTTTCGGGATCGTGAACATAAACCTTCATTTTGTTGCGCTTAATATCGTACCTGTTTAATCCGTTCCTTGCGCCAATCCATAAAATCCCCTCCGGATATTCGAGCAGGGTAAAAACTTCATTGCTGCTTAATCCCGAATTTCTGCCGGTATAATGTTTGAATTTTGAAAAGCTTCTGTCTGTTTCATGCAATCCTTCGGCAGTGCATATCCAGATATTTCCATTGCTGTCTTCGATCATCTCCCAAATCTCATCACTCGCGAGAGTGTTTAATGTGCCCCCCTTTTTCCTGATGACATTAAATTTTGCCATCGTCTGATCATATTTGTTCATTCCCCCGCTTGCCGTACCGGTCCATAAAATTCCCGTGTTATCCAGGAATAATTTATATATTATGTTGCAGCTTATTTCCGGAATCTGTTTTGTATCCTCCCGGTAATTGTATATCACCCTGAGATCAGGAGATAAAACAACCAGTCCGTCATTTAATGAGCCTATCCATATTTCGCCTGATGGATGAACCAGAATATCATTAACACTATTCAGACTGAACGGGTAACTTTTATTAAGGAATGAAATTCTTTTACCAAATTTTTTTGTGCTCATATCAAAGATATATAAGCCGTCGAGTGAACCCGCTAACAACTCTCTTTCATTTAAAGGAACTACCGCCCTGAATTTGTTTCTTTCATAATCAGGTTCTTCTTCAGGCTGCGGCATAAAACAGACCGGGGAAAAATCTTTCTTATTAAATCTTATGAGTCCCGCGCCGTAACTTGCCAGATAAAGAATACTGTCCTGACCGGCCGGCTGGTGAATATCATATATTCTCAGTGGAACTACTTTTTCCCTGTTTCCGCAGCTTATTCCAATTCTCTTAAATTTATCCTCTCCCCTTATATATCTGTTCAGCCCCGCGTAAGTGGATATCCAGAGAAATCCCTCGTTATCCTCAAATATATTTATAACAGAATTATCATCCAGAGTGGCCGAATCGGAAGGATCATTAAAATAGTGAAAAAATTTTCCGGTTTCGGGATCATATCTGTTTAATCCGTTCTCAGTGCCAAACCATAAAAATCCATAGCAGTCTTTTCCGGCAGAAAAAATCCTTTCATTGGATATGGAATATGGATTAAACTTATCGGGGGTGAATATTTTGAAATGTTCACCGTCATACCTGTTAAGACCGTTATCAGTGCCAATCCAGAGGAATCCTTTTTCATCCTGAACGATATCATAAACGCTGCTTTGTGAAAGACCATCTTCCAGGGTAACCTGGTCAAATTTGAGGGGATGAAACGGGCTGGAATGCACCCGGCAGTTTATAAATAATAAAATAAAAAGAAATATTTTCAGAATGCCGGATTTATTCATAACAAGAGTAAATTTGATATTTGGTTTTTCGAAATATTATCGGTAAAAAATAAATAATATTTAATTAAAATAAGGTTTTTCCGGCAAAACAGATGTGATATGAATTCATAACAGGGGGGATAACAACATCTGTTTTATTTCGAACAGGGTAAACAATACATCCGGGAGTATTATTTCCCTTCACTTCATAATCTCAAAATCTACATGGTAATGATCGTCATGAATCACCCATGAACGTTTTTTGCTAAAGATGATATTTTGTTTCAGATAACTTCCATATTTGGTTTTCCATAAATATTTCTGCAACCCGGGGTAATAAATTACTCTTTTAACTTTCACTCCATATCGGGGGGCAAGTTTATTCAGAAAATAAAGGTGCAGAGAGATACTTTCAAAATCGGTCAGAAGATTTTCATATTTGCCCTTTTTATCAAAATCGATAGAATAGCCGAATTTGTTGAATACCGAAGTCGGGAGCAAAACAGACGCGCCTGTTTCATCTTTAACCGGAGTCATAAAATCCACCGATAAACCATTCTCATGAGTTTTGTGGGGATAAAAATCGCCGCCGGTTACCCAGCCTGTTTCTCCATATTTGTATTGTTTTTCCGGGTGCAGTATATAGAGAGTATCATAAACGGCAACAACAAGATCCCTGACTTTATCATGAACCGCGTTCCTGCCGAGCATAGCGCCAATATATGAATACGCGGTAAAATTATTCCCGCTGGTGGGAAGCCTTTTGCCGTTTTCCAGGCTGCCCTTTGAGGTTGTCCCGATACTCCTGCTCGCTTCATTATTCTCGAAAAGAATCATAACGGAATTGCCGAAACAGATGGATATTGATATAATAAGAATCATTGCGGATATTAGATATAAAATCCTGCGCCATTTAAAATTTTTCATATATTCCCAAATCTTTTTCATCCCCTACAGGGATGTTCTAATGTATATATCTAATTTTCTACAATAATTCGAACCTCTACAAGGTTCATTTATCTGATGAATTTCCGGGTATCTGCTTTGTAGAAGCAGCATTATTGTAGCACAAAATGATTAGAATTTGGACAAATCCCCGGAGGGGATTGACAATTTACTCCCATAAACTAATTAAAATATTCGAATAATATTTTTCATTTTATGATCCAATATCTAAATTACCTGAGAACTTGTTCATCCCCTACAGGGATGTTCTAATGTATATATCTAATTTTCTACAATAATTCGAACCTCTACAAGGTTCATTTATCTGATGAATTTCCGGGTATCTGCTTTGTAGAAGCAGTTATTATTGTAGCTAAGTTGCAATCCGGAATCTAAATCCCTGGAGGGGATAAACAGAAAACTTTCCGGGTTTCCTGATCATTCCCTGCCTCCAAATAAATCTTCGGTTTCTGTATCTCTTTTATTGGTACTTTTATTCTTTTTTGCTCTTTTGGAATTCTTTTTATCCCAAAGGCCCCCCTTTACCTCTTTGTCATGGATTTTATGGTTAAGTTCGAGTAGCCTTTTTAATATCTCCTTCCCCGCTTCGGGGGATATTGTATAACGTATATTATCATTTTCAGGCAGGTAATCCACTTCATAAAAATCATGAGCCGGGTGAATATCATCCCAGCCATAAGCTTCAAGAACAGCCTCATCCATTTCCTTATGGAGTTTCCTCAATTTTTCAATTTTTAATACCGCCTCCTCAAAAGGAATACTCATTTCCCCCTGCTTAAATTCTCTTATCTCTTTTCCCTTTTCGAGGTTATAAATATTACACTCCCTGTTATGGAAAAGGTTGTAGGTTTTGGTGAGACCCAGTTGTAATTCAAGCATTATTTGACCGCGGAATTCGTAGTAATGAGTACCAATCTTCTCAAGTAATTCAAAGTTGAGAGGGAATGGAAATGGTAGAAATAACGCAGAATTAGTGTAATTAAGACGTGTTTCAAGAGTAGTAGCATATTTTGTTATCCAAAAATTATGGATTGATGATTGTAATAAAGTGAATATTGAAAAATTCTGATCAGTTATCACAATGAGTTTCGAGTCCAAAACCTGGTCACTTTTGGTAAATGCGAAATTAGGGTACTTGGAAACCTGCGCTACCACCAACACCCGCTCCATCCCCGCTATTGTGGAATAGAGAGCCGGGCGTTTTTCAGCGTAAATCCACCACTTTTGCGGCATTGGTTTTCTCAGGGCATAAACGCCGACAATGTCATTTCCATCGGCATCCTTTTTCCATCTTGTTCTCTCCGGTTTTACTTTATTTTCAATTATCGAAAGGCAGTCGGGATAATCTTCCGCCACCGGTTTTTCATAATAGGGCGGGGCGTATATTCCCTCCTTTATTATCTTTTCCCTTTCCTCTTTTTTCAAATCACTCCACTCCTCAAAATCCATTCTTTTAAGAGGCCAGTCAAAAAAGTTAATCACCCAGCGCGAAGGTTTTTGTTCGGGACTTGTATTCAGGTCCTCTCCGTTAAGATATGGAAAAAGAACATCTTTATTTTTATGATTGTTCTTTATCAGGTTTTCAGCTTCCTCCGGTTCAAGAATAAAACCCATTCCCAACACATAAGAACCGATAAAACTTTTTCCTTCATTCTGTTTAAGGGGATAAGGATTTCCCTGAACTTTGGAATCATCAAGATAGGCGCTTATAAACTTTGTTTTTTTTGAGCCGAGGTAAAAATCTTTTTTCCATTTACCCTTAAAAATATTTACGAGGGAAACTTCAACAGCCGCTTTGCCGGGCCATCTTTTAGAACGAATGGCAAAATTTATCTCACCTTTTCTTTTTAATATCACATCCAGCCCCCCTTCCCGCGAGGTTCCCTGCGCTATTGTGTTTGTCGAGATAAGAGCCATAAAACCTTCCGGTTTGAGCAGATCAAAAATACGCCTGAAAAAATAGGTGACAAGATCGCAGCTCCCCGCCGGCGCGTATTCTGATTTAACCCACTCCAGAAATTCTTTCCCGAAAGTGCCTGTCAGTCTTTTATCTCCCAGAAACGGAGGATTGCCAACTATGCAGTCAAATCCCCCCTTACTCATCACTTCGGGGAATTCAAGGAACCAGTGAAAAAATTGTTTCCGCGCCGCGGCAGCCCTGGCGTGGCTTATCCTCCTTTCATTTTTTTCCCTTTCACCCGCGAATATTCTGAAATACCGGGCGTCGGTTGTAAGAAAATTTTTGTTCTCATCGGTTTTGGGTATAAAAAACTGTGCTGTTTTTATATCAGCGAGTTCCTTCAGGGGCCACCAGTTTTTATCTTTTAATGTTTCATATTCTTCAGCTTTCTTTTTCACCTGCTCAACAGTATAATCGGGCAGCGCGTTAAAACCGCTGAAACTCACCGAAATGTTATCCAGTTTTTCAATAACTTCCTGTTTGTCGAAGAGTGTAAAACTTCCACGGTCTTTTATATTTTTTTTATTCTCATTCCTGAACATCGCGGCAATTTTTTTATCATCTCCCGGTAAAGTTTTAAATGCCTCGGTGGATATGCCGGTATAAAGTTCTTCCAGCCGGGCCAGCCCGATAATGGAATTGCCCTCCCTTATTTTATTATCAAGAAAGTTTAGAGGCAGGCCCGGATTATGCGCTTCAAGCCAGAGGGCCACCTTGCAGAGTTCAACGGCGAGGGGATTTTTATCCACACCATAGATGCAGCCGCTTATTACATCCCTGACCGCTTCCCTGAATGGTCCGGGGGAGGGCTGATCTTCTCCGGTTCTTACTTTGGTAAGTTCCTGCGCTATTTTCCTCGCCGCCGAAAGGAGTATATGGCCGCTTCCGCAAGCGGCATCGCAAACTTTAATTGAGAGCAGGGCTTTTTCTTTCTTTTTAATCAGTTCCTCAGAGGGGATGTTCTTTTCCCCGATATTCAGTTTATCTTCGATGATAAACTCAAGGGAATGTTTTATAAGGGGCTGAACCAGTTCCTCGGGTGTATAATGAGAACCTGAAGTTGAGCGTTCATCTCCTTTGATAAAGGTAAACCGGAACCGTTCTCCCACTTTTGTAATATCCGGGCTTTTTTCCAGAAGTCCCTCGTAAACCGATCCGAATTCCTCCACATTCAGCGCTGAATAGTTTACCCTTACAATGCTGTGCGTTTCATTATCCTCAAACTGACCCAGGTATCTGATACATTCAAGCAGCGACCTGTTATCCAGCTCCGAATTTATGAGCAGCCCGAGCGCGCCGCTATCAAAAAGATCGCCGTTAAGGGGATATAACCCAAGTTTTTCAGAGTAATTTTTATTTGAAAAAAGGAGGAAACAATTTTTCAGGTGTATCCACAGATCATTGAGTTTGTCATTAAAGAAAAATATTTTTTCCGAAAGATCTCTCAGTCTCGATACGCTGTAATATTTATAATATATCTCCCTGAAATATTTTGTCTTTTCCCCATTTTCAGGATAGACGATATCCCGTTCCTCTATTACCATCAAAAATAAAATTCTGTAAATAAAGCGGAGCAATTTCTGGTAAAAATTTTCATTGTTGTAGACACCCTTTCGAAATTGTTCCCTGAGCTCAAAATTGGCAGGATTGTTGAGAAAACCTTCGGCCAGCAAAACAATTGATTTTTCAACTGCCTCACTCAGTTTTTCCCTTATTCTTTCTCCCGCTTCGAGCGATCTCTGGTGGTACTGCTCTATAATGGAAAGCTCACCTTCATCAGGAGTTTGAGGCATTCTCGTGGAATGTATCAGGCGGAACATAATGGAAAATTCGGCGTAAAGGTCCTCTTCCATCATTTTCCGCAGATCAAATTCCAGGTAGGTCAGGCGTATCAGTTTACCCGAATCCCTGAGTATTCTCAACTGCGAACCGTTTGTTACGATGCCATAAAGATGTTCTGTCAGGTTAAGATATTCCTGAAGCAGGGCGTGAGGTGAAAGCCGCGGTCCCGTTGTATCTCTTCTTTTATCGAGGCTCTCCCTGTAACTGACAATATGCACAGGAAAAGAACCCAGGTTATTTGCCCTGTGGCTTATAGCGTAAGATTTTTCATTTACATATTCAGCCTTTCCTGAAGAAACAGTGTAGCCGAGGTTATCGAGAAAAGGAATTATCCAGTGACGCCGGGTTTCAGATGTGCCGGTGTGGTTCGGGGGAAGGTTTTCCACATTTCTGTTAAATATGCGCCACTGGTCTTTGGCGTTGGCCCAGGCCCTCTGAATTTCATCCTTTACTTTTACTCCCTGTTCAAGGTTGTAATCTTTCGGGAGCTGCCCTTTGATATCTTCCGAATCTATTTTATCAAAAATTTCGGATGATATTATTTGTCCTTCAGCTTTAACAGAGGTGGTTTTCATATTAACGCGCGCAAATTTCTTTAAAAATTGAGCAAAACATTATCAACACGCGCAAATTATTCATTTTTTTGAGCATGTTATTTTTCACAGGTATATTTTATCCGCGATTTTGAGCATATCAGCTAAGCAATTCATGAAACTCCGGGCAAAAATAAACCTTTTCTTTTTTATACTTTTTCTCTTGAATAAGTCCCAGTTCAATAAGCTCGCCAAAATATTTGGCCGCGGTGTTCCGGCTTGAAATTCCAAGCTTTTCCATCATCCGCGACTGGGAATAAATGGGATAACTGAACAGGTATTCCACCAGTTCGGCTGAGTATATTTTTGGTTTTCTACCGGAAATTTCCTCACGGTATTTTTGCATCAGCCCGCGGATGCCTTCCACCGCGAGAGAGGAATTTTCCGCCTGTTCTTCAACCGCGCTTAAAATAAAAAGGACCCATTCCTTCCAGGAACCAGCAGTTGTAACTTCTCTTAACAGCCTGTAATATTCACTTTTGTTCCTGTTTATATAACCACTGATAAAAAGAATAGGGAGCTCAAGTCTTTTTACAAGAGAAAGATAAAGGACCATAAGTATCCTGCCGGTCCGTCCGTTGCCATCGTAAAAGGGGTGAATTGATTCGAACTGGTAATGCATAACCGCCATTTTAACGAGCGGGTCCGGATCGGTTTCGGCATCGTTAAAGTAATTTTCAAAATTGGCCAGAAGTTCCCTTATAACATCCTCGCCGACCGGCGGGGTATAAAAAGTTTCACCTGTTGCATTATTTCCAATTGTAACCCCGGGGAGTTTTCTGATTCCCGGTTTATCAGGCACAAGGAACGACTGAATTTCGATGAATGAATTTGTGTTGAGAAATCCATTTTTTTTAATCATTTCGTAACCGGCAAGCAGGGCGGTTCTGTAATTCCGGGTTTCCTTCTGTTCTTTCTTAAGCTCCTCAACATTTATAATAGCGGCTTCAAAGGCCTCATCAAGAGTTGTGTTAATATTTTCGATTTCAGAACTCGCCACAGCTTCCCTGAAAGAAAGGGGTTCAATAAGCACATCCCTGTTTGGTATCGATTTTGCCTCGCCGCTTAACCTGGAAAGAGCGATATTGGCTTTATTCACCTTTTTGAGTATCTGAATATCATCAAAGTTGAATTCAGGAGGAAGAAGAGGCAAATCGTTATATGGTTCCAGAGGATTAAATTCAGGCATAAAATTAACTCACAATTTTGGTAACAAAATATATACGCCCAGTATATCAGGGGGAAGAAGATGTTTTATGGTATTATAAGCATCCCCTTTCAGAAGTTTTTTATACCTGGCGTGAGCCTCAATCAGTTTTTCCGATCTTTTTTCAACAAGCGACTTTAAGTCATCTTCAAGCTGTTTAATATTATCAAGTTCATTCTGAAAAACTGCCTTTTGTCTTTCAGCAGAAAGGTCGGCCAGTGAATATGCCTCATTCATTAAAGACAGGCATTCATCCTGTGCGGGGAAAATTTTATCATCCGGGTTTCCTTTATACCCGAAAAGAAACATCTCCTCGGCAATGAGTTTGTTTTCTCTTATATTATCGGCAATAATAAGTCTTATTCTCAACTGAAGCAGAGTGGTTTTGATATCCACTTTATCGGTGATAATAACCGAAGCGCGCGCGGCTGTTTTATCCTTATTACCTGAGATGGCGTCATTCATAATTACCCGGCAGAGATGTTCTGTCAGGGGATGATTCCTTCCTATATAAATAAATCCTGCCGGAGTGGGAGATTCGAAAGAAACGGGAACTTTATCCCTGAAATCGAATAATGAACGAAACATGGGATCAAGATTAGTGGTAAAAAGCAGATATCCTCCATTTACCTTCACAGTCTGAGCTCCCAGCGCCCCAATCGCTTTAAGCACAAACTGCTCAACGTTTTCCTGATTTCCTATCACTTCATCAACCTGTTTAAGGTCCTCTTCAATTTCATTTACCTTAATGCTGTGCCGCGCGAATATGCTTCTGGTAAGTTTATCTCTTTCCGCCGCCTTTTCATAGGCGTCGGTCACTTTAATCGACTGGTTTTCAATTTCCCGCGATTGGAGATCGAGCTCAAGCTGCTCTTCATAATCAACCGCCTTTGGATTTAATATCACCGCGTTGATAAGTGAATCGAGAATACCCTGGCTCTCTTCCGGAAAGGGGACTGATATGCCGGTTCTTTTTCTAATTTCACGCGCTTTTTTCAGAAGCACTTTTAATACTACCGAGTCGATAGGATTATCTTTACCATAAAGCAGGTAAGCCTTTACTCCGGGAGAACTCTGCCCGAATCGGTCCACCCTCCCTTCCCGCTGCTCAAGCCTGTTCGGGTTCCAGGGCAGGTCATAATGTAATACGGCGGTGAACTGTTCCTGCAGATTTATTCCTTCGCTAAGGCAGTCGGTCGCTATGAGAACTTTTTTCTTATCCGATTTCGCGAGTTCGTTGATTTTTTCTTTCCTTAGTTCATCCACCATTTCACCGGTTATTACCAGCAATTCTGTATCCCGGGGCAGCTTTTCCCTGAAATAATCCCCCACATACCTCGCTGTCGGGATAAACCGGCAAAATACGATTGGATTATATTCCTCTTTTAACCACAATTTCACCTGTTTTAACGCGGTATCAACCTTATTATCTTTAATCGCTGAAAGAGACTCGGCAATATCATCAAGCTGTTTCTTTTCTCCGCCGCTCAGGTCCGCTTTCTCAACAACGTTTACGGCTACTGAGTCATCATCCGTTTCATCACCGTCAGATACCGTAACGGGAATGATATCCTTATCAATTTCAGTTTCTTCCACTTTAGCCGATTTCCGCGCGAGCATCTCTCTGCCCGCTTCAGGACTCGACATTACCCCTCTTAAAAGGGATAAAACGGCAAAATACTTAAAGCGCTGCTTCTGCCCTGAAGCGTTCGGACCGGTATAAATTTCTCTCAGCAATATCAGAAGGTCATTGAATATTTTTTTATAGCCGGAAGAAAGTTTATAGTCAATTTCTTTATTGTCTCTTTTGGGAAAATGTGTTTTCTCATGCCACTGCTCAACATCCGCGCGGCGTCTGATTATAATATTATCGGCAATTCTGCCCCTTGTTTTTTTATCGGCAGCCGCGATATCAATTTGTTCATATTCAGGTTTCAGAAGACCGAGCAGCGATTGAAATTCCGAGGTTTTCCCGCTGTGAGGAGTGGCGGTCAGCAATATCAGATGCCTTTCGCTCAACCGCGATACCTGGTGAATGAGGTTATGCCGCTGCTGCTGTTTAGTTGTCGCTCCTTCGGGACGCGCGCAGGTGTGGGCTTCATCCACTATCACCAATTCAGGACAATCATTTATAAACTTATAACGGTTTCTATCCGATTTTATAAAATCAATTGATATCACCTGGTAAGGATATGCTCTGAAAATACTCTCATCCCTCAGGTTTTTATCAAGTTTTGCCGCTGTGCTCGATCTGATAATTACCGCTTCAACAGAAAATTTGTTTTTAAGTTCCTGCTGCCACTGTTCACAAAGATGGGGCAGACAAACAACCGCGAAACTTTTTAACTCACCCCTTTCAATAAGTTCTTTAACAATTGTAAGGGCTTCGATTGTTTTACCTACGCCGACATCATCGGCGATAAGAAGCCTTATCTGTTCCTGTTTCAACGACATAATCAAAGGAACGATCTGGTATGATTTAAGCCGGAATGATAATTTACCGAAAGATCGGAAAGGACCGCTCACATTCCTGAATGAAAATCTCGCGGCATCATAAAGCAGCGAAGCGGTAGAAAAATTACCGAGATCATCTTCCGATGGAGGGGGGAATTCAGCCGGCTTGGGCATATCCTCCCCGATATGCAGGGGAATATAAATGCCCGTTGTCTCCTCCTCCACCCCGTCAAGGGGCCTGATAAGAAGTATATCGCTGTTATCCGAAGGGAGCACTACCCATCTTCGGTTCCTGACTGATACCAACGTTCCCGGATTGTAACTCATATTATCTTACTTTTTTAAAAATATCTGCTCTTTTACTGATTATATCTTTTAAATTATCCCGATAGTAATATACAAAAACATCATAACCTTTGTTTAAAAGGAGTTTTCTTATTTCATTATCCTTTTCCCTGATCTCCATTCTGTCATGCGGAGTCCCGTCGCAAAATATACAAACATTTCCATCATTATAATAAAAATCAGGTTTAACATAGATACCGGGTATAGAAAACTGTGTTTTATCGGGCAGTTTCAAATTTTCCTTATAAAGATAATCAAGAAACTTTTCTTCGGTTGATGAATTGGGATCTATATTTTTTCTCAGCTCCTTATACTGTTCTTCATAAGACGCATAATCTGATTTTCCCCTGATATCCAGGGTACAGTCTGCAAGTTTTTCAAGCTGCTCTTTTATTAAATAGCGGTCTATTTCCTGGTGATGCCTCTGGTTGTAATAACTCAGCAGGTCTTCATAACTTGCCGGTCTTTTCTCTTTGTCAATATCTTTTCCATCCTTAAAATGGCATATTGAATAGGCTTCTTTTATAACACTTCTGAATTTATCAATATTTCCTGCTAATTGGGAAAGCACACCGAGGCTTCCTTCGGCCGCCTCATATATCATCATATTGGGCCAGTCTGTGCTTCCCATTAATTCAACCCCTATTTCACCCGGTTCCACCTGGAAAACCGTTTCGATTCCTCTTTTTAAAGCGTACATAAGAGTGAGAACACTTTCATTAAATTTATTTTCCTCAAAGGCAAGGGCTTTAAGGGGATGTATATAAAGAACATCGGCGGTATCTTCCGTGTACAACTGTACCCGGCTGATATCATTATTATCTTTTTCCAGATCTTTTTCTTTCTTCCAGTAACCTGTTCTAAGGTTAATTAAAAATCCCGGTTCATTTTTTATCTTCCATTTTTCATTAATTTTGATCAGCGTGGAAGCAGGTATAAAGCGCAATTTTAACAGCTCATCATTGTCACTTTTAATTAGGGAAGTTTCAACTTTTCTGAAATTACCCTTAACCGAAAAATAGGTTTTAACATCATAACCCATCGAAACTCTTTCTTCTTCCTCACAGGTAATTCGCTCTGACTGGTGTGTTCTCATATCCGACATAGGGAGAAGAGTATTATACCCCTTATAATCATTATCTGTCTTTAGAGGTTCACCGGTAAACGGGCAGGTTTCTCTTGAGTATTCTTCCCCTGTAAGGGCGTAGCCGGAAGCTTTACTCACTTTTATTTTAACAATCTTATTTTCAGTATCCCCCATAATAATCTGATTAACTTTATATTTCCCTGAATTATGATAAATAATATTACCGGGTCCAAACTCTCTGAGCGCGAGAAACCTGGGCCTTGAAATAAACTCTCCTTCCGAATCTGAATCGGCGACATAACAGCGCAGCGGCAGGCGGGTAAAGTTATAACCGGGGAAAAATCCTTCGGAAGCCAGATAACGATAAGGATAAAATTCCGAATTCGCCCCCCCCTTTCTTCCGGCCTTATTAAATAAAATGTCAATCTGCTTACTGCCCTGTTTTTCTTCGGCATAGGCAGTCTTTTTTTCGGTAGAATCATTTGACAAATTTACATCACTGATAGTTATGTGTGCCCTTTTTATCTGGTTTCCCGCCGATTTTAACAGCGACCGCCAGCGGTCCATGCTTTTATCAAATTGATGCGGAGTGTTTTCTACAGCCTTTCTGATCCAGTTTTCTGTATACCACTCTTTGTTCGAAAGTTCTTCTTCGAAATCAAGCAAAGCATTCCTGAACCGGTTTTCGAGTTCCCTTTTTCTTTGGCTGCTGAACATAAGACTATTTTTAATATTTTCTCTCAGAGGCAGCTTCTCCTCTTCATCAATATCAATAATATCTTTTATAGAGGAATTAAGATCATTTATTCCTGCTTCGGCTATATACATACTGTGAAGATGACTTTCGATCAGCTCTTCATTGAGCAGATCAATTTTAGGGGGCTGCACCTGTCCGGATACCATATCGGAGGGGTTTCTGAAATAATGCTGATCATGAGGTGAAAAGGTCGAGCAATAGCTGAATATCAGCGCCGCCATCCCGCTTCGGCCTGCTCTTCCCGCTCTCTGAGCGTAATTGGCCGGATTCGGAGGCACATTTCTTAAGTGAACTACATTCAGTGTAGAAATATCTATCCCAAGCTCCATCGTGGGAGAGCATGAAAGAAGACTGATTTTACCCGATCTGAAATCAGATTCTCTTTGTTTTCTTTCTTCAACACCAACCTGAGCGGTATGATCTGAAGCTTTGAGATATTTTAGCTTCCTGAAATTCTGCTGATAAAGATTTCTGAAATAATCATTTACTTTTGGCTTATAATCTTTGTAGGAAAATAATCTGACTCTGTCGGCTTTAACATTTTTCCCATCCCCGGCCTGCCATAAAATTCTGTCAATCTTTAATTGGTATATTTTTGAAGGGGCATTACCGTTGTTAATTTCTTTTGACCTTAGATATCCTGCTTTTTCCAGCTCATCAAATAGTTCTTCAACCAGTTCCTTATAATTTTTTGAGTCAATTTTAAAATCATGTGTATTGCAGTTGTGCTTAATATACCTTCCGAGATAACTTTGTAATCCGAGGCTTGTTGTATGGAATCCGCCGCTGTATTTGAGTGATTCGGTTCTTCCCCAATAGGGAATATCAATTGATTCTTTTTGAGAGAGGCCCCATTCGGTTTTAATTTTTTCTCTGATTATATATTCTATTCGTGAAATCTCATTTTTCTCAAGCAGGGAATGATGAATTATATAATTTTTTCTGAAGAAATCTAAAATGTCCGAAATGAAAACCACTCTTTCGGGATATTCCATATTTCTGGTCAGCCTTACTCTTTCGGAAAATCCTTTAGATTTCAGGGATTCATCAAGATCTTTAAATTTTACTTCGAGAAGCCCGCATTGTTCAAGATTTGGCAGAACGACTCTCCAGCCCCTCTTCAGGTCCATAAATATTCTGTAAGTAATTATATGCTTAAAAGCTTCTTCATTATCTTTAACTGCTGAAGGATATTCCGGATCGGCAGGATGAGTCGCGAAAGCAAACTGCTCAAGGCCCAGTTCTTCAAAAACCTTTTGAGGAATTTCAGAATAATCGAGACATTTATTTTCAGCATTCGTGAGAGCATTATAAATAGCCCCTCGCAGTCTGACAATTTTATAAAAATCATTAAAATGTCCGGCCTGTAAAGCTGAATCCTGCCTGTTATCGGAAAAACTTAAAAGCTTTTGCTGATCAAAAGAATGATAATCTTCAATCATTCCTTTGATCGTTGAAAGCGCTATTATTGTGGTAGAAGTGCTTCTTCCCCCTATTCCAAGATTCGCCAGAATAGTATTTTCTGATGTAGAACTTTTATAAAATACTCCGCAGGTTGGATCAAAAAGCATCGGATATGAAATAAACCAGGCCTGCATGGGGAGTTTAGAATCTTTAAACGAATAGCTGCCAGACTTATCGAAATAGATTTTCCTCGGTATCTTACCTCGGTATTCTTTTTTAATTTCGAGAGCGCCATTCGGCCTTTTTCTTATCCAGCTATCCGGAAGCAGTTCAATATCCTCCTCGTTCCAATATTTTTTCTTCTCATCAAATAATAGATAACCAAAATCGGATTTATCCGGATCATTCTGTACCAGATCAAAAACTTCTCCGGGAACAATAAGATTTTCATTATTATCAATTTTTACACAGGTAAAATCTACGCCCGAAACTCTGCTGAATAAAAGTTTGAAAAACCTTTTTTTTTCTCCGTCCGACTCTTTAAATGATTTATATTCGAGTGTTATTTCACGTTCACCCGGCTTTTCCAAAGTTGCGTATACTGATCCCGACTGCGAGATAAACTGGTGTATTTTGAAGGGCAATACAGCATCCTCAATATTATCAACAGTGGAATTACAGGTATTAGCGGCAATAAGCAGTTCTTTCAGTTTTTTAGAACATCTGTCAATATCAATTTCAGAATAATCGGAAAGCTCTTTTTCGATATCATTCAGCATCATTGGTCTTTTCCTGATAAGATCTGACCCCGCTTTTTCAAGAGCAATTTTTTTCTCAAGCCAAATTGTTAACGGGCAGCTATCCAAAAACTCTTTTATTGACAGAATATCATTATCAGTTTTTAAGAAGTCGGCCAAAACATCTTTTTCCGGCAATGGCTTTTCGGGATATTTTGAAATGAGTTTTTCATTTACAATCTGGTTTTCTGAAAATTTTTGTCCGAAAATCCGGGTCGCGGCATCAGCGACATTCTTTTTTTGATCTGAAAGAGTCTTCCCCGATACCATAGTGGCTGATGTACCGATAAAAGTAATTTTATTCTGTGCCTGGGCGTTGATTCTTCTTATCAGCATAGCCACATCCGCTCCCTGGCGTCCACGGTATGTATGTAATTCATCAAAAACAATATACTCTATATTTTCCAGAAGGGAATTTCTCAATTTCTCTTCCGAAAGTCTGGTCATTATCAGTTCAAGCATCATGTAATTTGTCAGGATGATGGATGTCGGGTTCTTTCTGACTTTCTCTTTCTCTTCATTATTTTCCTGACCTGTATATTGCGCGAAGGTAAAAGGAAATTCTTGACAAAAGTTTTTTTGGAACTTTTGAATTTCCTCTGTTTGTGAATTGATCAATGCATTCATCGGGTAAACAATAAGAGCTTTAACTCCTGTTCCCGGAGAAGTAAAAAGATGATTGAAAATTGTCGCGAGATAAGTAAGTGATTTGCCCGAACCGGTTCCGGATGTTACAATAAATGAATTGCCGCCAGCGCCCAGTTCAATCGCGTCAGTCTGATGCTGAAATAAGTTATAACCTTTAAATGTTTTCGCCAGGGAAGAGTGTAATTTCCCTTCTGATACAAGGCTTTCAATATTTTTACCATACGCGAATGAAGGATTAAACTGTATCAGAGGTTGAGGCCATAGCTTATGCGAGTTAAGATATTCACCGACTTTTTGATTAATATCTTTATCTTTAATTTCTATAAAGCTGGAAATATATTGCTGGTAATTATTTATGATCTTTGAGTGGAGAGAAAATATATTCATCTTATCCCGTCATTTGATAAACAATATTTTTTAATTCCATACAGGTAATGGAATACTTAAACCTCTTTCAAATAAAATATTTCTATTTTATTAATAAAATATATTATTGTTATGTCAATTGCAAACAGGAAAAAAGTAATATATCCTTTTTTTTTGCATTGCAGAAAATGATTCCGCTAATATTAATTGTACCATTTTTAAAAGAATATTCTATAAAAAAATCTTTGCGCTTAATCTACACATGCTGATCAACCAAAATCGGGTTTCCATCGGGGTCGGTGATGACAAAACTGGCGGGGCCTGAACTGGTTTCGTCAGCTTCCTGATCAAAATTTATTCCTTTGGTTTTCAGGTCCTTTTGGAGTTCTCTTACGTCGGTATAATTGGTCATAATGTTGGCATTCTGGTCCCAGCCGGGATTAAATGTAAGAATATTTTTTTCAAACATTCCCTGGAAAAGACCTATTACATGAGCGCCGTTTCTCATGATAAGCCAGTTCTGTTCCAATACGCCGGCAAAAACTGTGAAGCCCAGTTTTTCGTAAAATTCTTTTGATTTATTTATATCTTTTACAGCGAGACTGACTGAAAATGCTCCGAGATTCATTTATTTTTCCTTTCGATTAAAATAGTTTATATTTAGCTAAGGTTCATGAGGAAATGATAGTTCATTCTAACAATAATATTATTTGTTCACTCCTTATTCAATTCTTTGAATTTCTTATATTCTTTCTTACCCATAAAATGATAATTCCGGGCCATGGATTCAATTGTTCCCAGCGCGATGGTGACAGATATTCTTTTTATCCACATCCAACCCAGTAAAAATATAAGACACAAAAAGATATATAAAGAGATAACAAATTCGGGCGAAAATCCTGCAAAGCTCACTTTTAAATACAAATCAGAAACTGTAGATACAATCAAAATTCCGTAAAGCAGAAATCCGAGAAGAAACCTGTTTCTCTGCCACCTTCCGGTCATATGGTTTTCTACAAGTTTTATTCTTTCGATAATATCAATATCCTCATCCTGTTCATACTTAAAGGTATTCTGAAGAGCCTTCTTTGCTGTTAAATGCCAACCAATAAAATTTAAAAACCAAAATGCGCCGAGAAACAGGCTGAATTCTTTTACTCCATCTGAAAACCATAAAAAAATGTAAATGGCAGTCAATAAAATGATTAATCCAATCCCTTCCGGAGAAAGCACTCCTACACGAGGTGGTTTAGTTCCGACGAGCTCAACTAAATCCGCGTCAGCCCTGGCGGCATAAATGAATGAGAAAAATAGTATTATCATCGAAATCTGAAGCAGGAAATCAGCCGAGACGCTATTGGTCAAAGCTCCAAACTGACTTTGAACCAGTTTATTGATGCCAAGTATTATGCCCAATATTGTTCCTATCAGGGCAACAACTTTTTTCAACCAGCGTACATCCTTTATCAGGTGTTCCTTTGAATATTTGTTCTTTTTTAACATTGGTTTAACCTGTATGATACATTTTTTACTAATATCCTCTTTAAATAATATATCTATACCCGGAAATAACAACAAATAAATATTATTGAATTTTCTCTTCAATTCTCAAATTTATACCCCGCGCCCCTGATGCTTTTGATAAAGCGGGGATTTTTGTGGTCCTTCTCGAAATATTTCCTGAGGCGGGCTATAAAATTATCAACCGTGCGGGTTTCTATTTCGGGATTAAGATTCCACACATTTTCCAGGAGTTCCTCACGTGATACTATTCTGTGCTGATTATTGACAAGATACTTCATCACCAATGCTTCACGCGGAGTCAGGCGGAAAGTCCTGATGCCGCTTTTGCAGTTGAGTGTTTGAAAATTTATCTCATTATTGTCAAATAAGAAAAGCTGGTTTTCCTCTTCCGGCTCCTGGTACCACTCCTTTCTTTTAAGCATTCCTTTTACTCTTAACATAAGCTCTTTAAGATGGAATGGTTTTGTAAGATAATCATCGGCTCCTGATTCAAGTCCCCTTATACGGTCTTTTGCCGCTGTTCTGGCCGTAAGCATAAGGATAGGAAGCCGGGGAGATTTTTTCCTGACAACTTCCGCGATTTCAAAACCGTCGTGATATGGAAGCATTATATCAAGAATTATAAGGTCATAATCGCTGCCGCTGATAAAATCCAGCGCTATTTCCCCATCGGCGGCGCGGGTAATTTCATATCCTTCAAGTTCAAGATTAAACTCAAGACTTGTGGCCAGGTTTTCTTCATCTTCAACCAATAATATTTTTGCTTTTTCATTCATCTGTTTTTTCCTCCCCTCCCTCTTTCTGCTGTTTTAGAAGCTGATCCAGAAAACGTTTTTTGAGTGTCTGGTAAAGAGGCAGTTCAATTGTGAATGTTGTTCCTTTGTTCTTTCCTTTGCTCGCCGCCGATATATTTCCTTTATGATAACGTATTATTTCTCTTACCCAATAGAGACCAAGCCCGGTTCCTTTAACACTCGGACTGTTTTTATCGCGGATCCGGTAAAATTTATTGAATATTTTTCCCGCTTCTCCCGTGTTCATTCCTATTCCTTTATCAGAAAATTCCATTTTAAAATATTTACTGCCGCAATCAATATTTATATCAATTACAGGAGAACCGGCAGAATATTTTACAGCGTTATCAATAAGATTGTCAATAACAATTCTAATAGCCTCCTGATCGACTACACACACACATTCCGCTTTACCCGACAGAGTAACCGAATCTTCGGCAAGGTTAAACTGTTCGGAAGAAACCTTCACACAGCTTCTTATCAGCTCATCCATATCGCTCACCTGGAAATTATGAGCTATATTTTTATGCTCCAGTGCAGGTATCTGAAGGATAACATTTATAAGATTATTTAACCTGCTGGTATCCTTCAGCATCATTTTGATAAACTGCTCTTCCTTTTTTTGAGGCAGTTTATGCATCTGCATGGTTTCCAGCGCGAGCTGAATCGATGCCAGGGGAGACTTCAGTTCATGTGTTACGTTAGCGATAAAATTGTCATAAAGTTTCGCCATATTGAACTGTGTTTTGAGCCGGTGAAAAAGCAGGGAAAGATAAACCGAAAGGAGAACGAGCAGAGTAATGCCTCCGACCAGAACAAAAATATTGCGTCCTTCCGAAACTATCTGGGTGGATATCTGTTCACCAACCTCACTTAAAAAGAGATAGTTGGAAACATACCAGTAAATCCAGATTCCCAGGAGTGAAAACCAGGCAACCTGCGCCAAAGTGAAAAGAACGTTATGGTTAAATATTAAACGTGTCAGTTTCATATCAAAGGATTAAAAATGGTTTTACATTTCTTTTACAAACAGGGAGGTCCTGTTTTTGTATTTTCATAATAAGAAATATTCAAAGGAAATAAAAGCAATTTATTTCCCTGCATAAAATGAAAATTTATTTCAGGAGAGAAATTCCATGAAGGTTCTGTTAGTTTATCCATCAATTCCTTCAACATTCTGGAGCTTTGATAATGCCCTTTCATTTATATCGAAAAAAACAGTGCAGCCCCCCCTGGGTTTGATAACAATAGCCTCTATGCTTCCTGATGACTGGGAGCTTAAACTTATTGACATGAATATCTCCCCTCTCGAGGATAACGACATCCTTTGGGCCGATATGGTATTTCTATCGGGAATGAGCGTACAGCGAAGTTCATTCAAAGAGGTCGCCTCAAGATGCCGAGCTCTTGGCCTTCCCGTGGTCGCCGGAGGTCCGATGGTAACCACGGAACCGGAGGATTTTCCCGATATTGATCATCTTGTTCTTAATGAAGCCGAAATTACTTTACCGGAATTTCTTGCCGACCTGAAAGAAGGAAAAGCCAAAAGAATTTACAGAACGGATAAATTCCCTAATCTTGAAAAAACTCCTCCCGCCAGATATGATCTTCTCGATCAGAGTCAGTATGCCACTATGAGTCTGCAATATTCCCGCGGATGTCCTTTCGATTGCGAATTCTGCAATATAACCGCGCTGAACGGACGCAAGCCGAGAGTAAAATCCACCCCGCAATTTTTAAATGAGCTTGAAAATATTTACCGTCAGGGCTGGAGAGGAGAGGTTTTTATTGTGGATGATAACCTGATAGGAAGGAAAAATCACCTGAAAAAGGATTTTTTGCCCGCTCTGATACGATGGTGCGGGGAAAAAAACTGGCCTTTTCACTTTACGACTGAAGTTTCCATGAATCTTGCCGATGATGAAGAGTTGATTGATTTGATGGTGCGCGCCGGATTTGATCATATTTTTATAGGGATTGAAACGCCCAATGAAGAAAGCCTCGCCGAATGTGGAAAGCTCCAGAATAAAAACCGCGATATGGCCTCATCTGTCAGATATCTTCAGAAGAAAGGCTTGAGAGTATCGGGAGGATTTATTGTTGGATTCGATAATGATCCTCCAAATATTTTTGAGCGTCAGATAAAATTTATAAAACAAAGTGGAATTGTAACTGCCATGGTTGGTCTGCTCAATGCTCCATCAGGCTCAAAACTATTCAAACGAATGGAAAAAGAAAACCGGCTTAAAGGATTTATGAGCGGGGATAACACCGACTTTTCCACAAACTTTATACCTAAAATGAATGAAAAGGAACTTATAAGCGGATATCGCAGTATCCTTGACAATATCTACTCACCTGATGTATATTACAGGCGGGTAAAACTTTTTATTAAAGAATTCCGCCCTTTTCCCGGTTTTCAGGATAAACTGACAAAAACCCACATAAAGGCTCTGTTTAAATCAATCTGGATTCTGGGAGTAAAGAATAAAGGAAAAAGATATTACTGGAAACTATTTTTTATCAGTCTGCTCAGGTACCCCCGCAAATTTTCGCTCGCGATTACAATGGCAATATATGGCTTTCATTTCAGAGAGATTTACAGAGAGCCGTTAGCCGCGAATAAGTGTTAGAAATATGGAGAAAAGCATGTTTGAAACAAAAGCGCCCCCTTTGGAAATAGGAAATAAATCAGCAAAGATACCAATTATACAGGGTGGTATGGGGGTAGGGATATCCGGACCGGGACTTGCGACGGCTGTTGCCGATGCGGGTGGAATAGGTGTGGTATCGGCTGTGGGAATTGGATTTGAAGAGCCCGATTTTTTTACTGATTTTGATGAAGCCAACAGAAGAGCGCTGAGAAAAAAACTGCGGAAAGCGCGTCAGGGCACTAATGGATTGCTCGGTGTTAATATAATGGTGGCCCTCACAGATTATGATACGATGGTAGATATTGCCATTGAAGAAAAAATGGACTTTCTTTTTCTTGGCGCGGGACTCCCGATTAAATTCCCTGAAAAATTCACCAGGGAAAAATTTCAGAAGATCGACGCAAAATTTATCCCTATTGTTTCTTCCGCAAAGGCTGTCGAACTTATTTTCAAGGTATGGGCAAAAAAATTTGATTATATTCCCGACGCTGTTGTTGTGGAAGGACCACTGGCAGGAGGGCATCTTGGATTTAAACCTGAACAGATAGATGATCCTGAATATTCACTGGAAAAAATACTCGTCCCGGTTATTGAACGCCTTAAACCATTTGAGAAGAAGTTTAATAAAAATGTGCCCGTTATAGCGGCAGGGGGTATTTATACAGGAGCTGATATTCACCGTATGTTCCGGTTAGGGGCAAAAGGGGTACAGCTCGGAACACGGTTTGTCGCGACTCATGAATGTGACGCGGATGAAAAATTTAAACAAGCCTACCTGCAGGCGCGCAAAGAAGATATAAAAATAATCCGGAGCCCGGTGGGTTTGCCCGGAAGAGCAATATACAACAAATTTCTCGCGGATGTGGAGGATGGATATAAACACCCGGTTAACTGTCCCTGCAAGTGTCTGCGAACCTGCGATTATAAAACAGCTCCATATTGTATCGCTCTCGCTTTAACACAGGCGAAAAAGGGTCTTTTCAAAAGCGGATTTGCCTTCGCCGGTGATAATGTCTGGCGCGTAAATGAAATTATATCAGTAAAAGAACTGATCTATACCCTGCTCCAGGAATATGAAAAAGCGGATATTGAAGTTATGGCGGGGTAGAAGAATTTTATAGGTCGTTGAAGGATAACTCATATTAAATACCGCCGCCGCCGTCCGTTTTTCGCCTGCAATTGGTTTCAAAGAAGAAGTGAATATATGGCTGAATTACATTAATTCTTTTGCAGTAAAAATAATGACCTCCGATATCAAAAAACATACAGACCATCAACTCTCTTACAACTACCAGTACGTAGGCTATGCCTATAAGAGGGCAAGACGGATTGCCATGAATGACTTTCTTTGTTGGCAAATAAATGTCTCTATTTCCCCATTTTGAAATACCGGATAATTTGTTAAAGGTTTCCTTGCCAGGTATTATATAGGAGTTATAGCCTATACCTCCAGGAAAATTATATTGAGCCGCGATCAGATTACGGATATAGACTGAATCAAGCCCTTCAGAAATTGTGGTTATTTGATATTCTGATTCTCCCGGTTCATAATGATTTACGTACCAGGAACTGTTCTCTTGCACTTCCAGTTCCCGCCTTGTAGTGTCTACGACCGTGGTATCTTCAGTCACCTGGATTTCCTCAACTGTTTGCAGAATATATCTTCCGTTTTCACTAACCTTTACTTTCGCGTGATTCAAATCGGGCAGATCGACAGAGTCGGAATAAAAAACAAAATCATCCATATCGAAATCATATTTCAGCAATCGCAGATCAATGGGGTATTCAAGTTGCACAGGAAGGGGAATTGAGACAGATATATTTTTGCCGAACTCTTCATCTTCTGACGCGGCTATTTCAAATTCCGCCAGGGGGAAAATCAGACGGGAGAATGAAACTGAAGAGACACCCTCCACAGGCGTAAACCGGAAATTCTGTTCACTTGAGAATGTATTCTCCTCGTAGCTGACTTTAAACTCGCGGTCTGTTTCCAGAAAGGCGTCGAGAGAATCGCTTCCCTCGTCAACATTATACTGAACCTGAACAGGCTCCATTACTATATCCCTGAACATTCCACCATTTTCATCAACATAAAATTCATCTACAGTCGTCAGATATCCATCTTTTCTTACAACAACTTTATAGCTGCCTGTTTCAGGTTCATTTATAATTATGTGTTCATCCGACGCATTTGGAATCCCATTCACACTGGCGGAAAATCCGTTAAGTATTTCTCCGTTTGAAGCGTCTATTACTTTAAGTTCGAGCACAACTTTTTCGGGCTCAAAATAGGGCATTACCGGTTCCACTTTATCGGATTTGCAGTTGAATAATAACACAAGTGTTATAAAAACCAGAATCAAAGAAATCCTTTTTTTTATTTCACGTTTTATAACCTCTTTCATTTTTTTTCCTCTTAAATTATTTGATGGGGACACAGTTATTCAAGCCACGAAAAAAAATATCAAATTGCGTAATAAACTCATGTTTTTGCCTGCCTTAAAAATGACATCTCAGAGAATTGCCTGCCAGAATCTGCTATTTTATTTTCGCCCAACCGATATAATGTTTTACCATTCGGGCATGACAGGGAAATTAACCGGAAGATCATTTACCTCCTCCGGCGTCTGTGACAGCCCGGCAATTGGTTTCGAATATGTAATGCCAGTAGTGTTTTACCATTATAATCCTAATACATAAAAAATTGTCTCCACCAATATTGAAAAACGTACACAAATCAATTATTCTGACTATTTCCTTAAAATATATAATAGCGATAAGAGGACATGCAGTATTACCAAAAATATGTACACGCATCGGCAGGTAAATAATTCTTAAATGCCACACTTGAGTATTTGTTTCTTTTTTCAGGCTTCCTTCACCTGAAAAAATATATGAATCACAAGCAACATTAAGAGGAATATTAAACCACCCGGCAATAATATTTTTTATATAAACCGAATCCAGACCATCTGATGTCGAAGTTATTTTTAAATGTTCATCACCTGTTTCATGACGATCTGTATAAATAGGCTGATTCTCTTGCACTTCCAATTCCTGTCTTGTAGTGTCCACAACTGTAGTATCTTCCGTTATCTGAACCTCATCCACCGTTTGCAGAATATACCTTCCGTTTTCACCAACTTTCACTTTCGCGTGATTCAAATCGGGCAGATCGACAGAGTCGGAATAAAAAACAAAATCGTCAATATCGAAATCATACTTGAGCAATCGCAGATCAATGGGGTATTCAAGTCGCACAGGAAGGGGAATGGTGACAGATATATTTTTGCCAAACTCCTCATCTTCTGACGCGGCTATTTCAAATTCGGCCAACGGGAAAATCAGACGGGAGAATGAAACTGAAGAGACACCCTCCACAGGCGTAAACCGGAAATTCTGTTCACTTGAAAATGTATTCTCCTCGTAGCTGACTTTAAACTCGCGGTCTGTTTCCAGAAAGGCGTCGAGAGAATCGCTCCCCTGGTCAACAGAATAGTGAACCTGAACAGGCTCCATTACTATATCCCTGAACACTCCTCCATTTTCATCAACATAAAATTCATCTACAGTTGTCAGATATCCATCTTTTCTTACTACAATTTTGTAGCTGCCTGTTTCAGGTTCATTTATAATTATGTGTTCATCCGACGCGTTTGGAATCCCATTCACACTGGCGGAAAATCCGTTAAGTATTTCCCCGTTTGAAGCGTCTATTACTTTAAGTTCGAGCACAACTTTTTCGGGCTCAAAATAGGGCATTACCGGTTCAACTTTATCAGATTTGCAGTTGAATAATAATACAAGGGTGATAAAGACCAGAATCAAAGAAATCCGGTTTTTTATTTCACGTTTTATAAGCTCTTTCATTTTTTTTCCATAAATTATTATATGGAGAACCTGTAACTCAAGCCACGAAAAAATACCAAATTGCATAATAAACTCATGTTTTCGCCTGCCTTAAAAATGACATCTCAGAGACTTGTCTACCAGAATCGGCTTTTTTTTGTCTCCGTCCAACCGATATAATATTTTACCATCCGGGCATGACAGGGGAATTAACCGGAAGATCAATTACCTCCCCCGGCATCGGTTCCCGCATGATATCTTGATGAGCAGGATGTTTCAAAAAACGCGTGTAAATAAGGTTGGATATATCTCATTCTTATGCAGTATTCAATTGGCCCTGTAATATCATAATCTATGCAGACTACGACATCTTTTGCGACTAATAAATTGAATTTAAATCTGATTAAAGGGCAAGATGGATTACCATAACGAATCAGAATTGGTTTTAAAAAAACATACATAATTCCCAGGCTGGGCGCTTTCGATACTTTTCTTAAAGATTCATTTCCAGGTACTATAAATATATCGCACTCAACGTTGTTGGGAATATTGAATTTCCCGGCAATTATATTTTTGATGTAAGTGGAATCGACTCTTTCTGAAACAGATAATAATCGCAATTCGGATTCCCGTGGTTCATAATGGTACCAGGAAATGTTTTGCCGAGACTCCAGTTCCCAACTTGTTGTATCAACAACAGTAGTATCTTCAGTCACCTGGATTTCCTCAATTGTCTGCAGAATATATCTTCCATTTTCCCCAACTTTCACTTTCGCGTGATTCAAATCGGGCAGATCGACAGAGTCGGAATAAAAAACAAAATCGTCAATATCGAAATCATACTTGAGCAATCGCAGATCAATGGGGTATTCAAGTCGCACAGGAAGGGGAACGGTGACAGATATATTTTTGCCAAACTCTTCATCTTCTGACGCGGCTATTTCAAATTCGGCCAACGGGAAAATCAGACGGGAGAATGAAACTGAAGAGACTCCCTCCACGGGAGTAAACCGGAAATTCTGCTCCGTTGAGAATGTATTATCCTCGTAGCTGACTTTAAACTCGCGGTCTGTTTCCAGAAAGGCGTCGAGAGAATCGCTTCCCTCGTCAACAATATATTGAACCTGAACAGGCTCCATTACTATATCCCTAAATATTCCTCCATTTTCATCAACATAAAATTCATCTACAGTTGTCAGATATCCATCTTTTCTCACTACAATTTTATAGCTGCCTGTTTCAGGTTCATTTATAATTATGTGTTCATCCGGCGCGTTTGGAATCCCATTCACACTGGCGGAAAATCCGTTAAGTATTTCCCCGTTTGAAGCGTCTATTACTTTAAGTTCGAGCACAACTTTTTCGGGCTCAAAATAGGGCATTACCGGTTCAACTTTATCAGATTTGCAGTTGAATAATAATACAAGGGTGATAAAGACCAGAATCAATGAAATCTGTTTTTTTATTTCACTTTTTATATCCTCTTTCATTTTCTTCCTCTTATATTATTATATGGAGAACCTGTAACTCGCTCCGAATGAAAACACATCAAAATGTATCATCGAAAAAAGCAACCGGATTCTGTTAAAGATTAAAACACGAGCTCCCCCATTTATTTTTTCTGAATCAAATTCCAGCATCAGATCAGCAAAAGAATTCAACTTAAATAATACCCCTCCGAATATTCCGGTAAATTCGTGGTTTACCGATTCCATACAGTCGCTCCCATAACCGACATGCAATCCTATTTCATCACTCACTCCCTCAATTAAGAAGTTTTTTGAGAGAGTTAAAAACAGGCAGTTAAAATGACGCGCGCTCCCTTTGTCGAGTGTGGTCCCCACATCATGGCAACCGAGAGAGAACATAGGTATATATTTTCCTTCTTTTAATACCTGCACCCTCAGGCTGAGCATTCTGTCACCCACGGAGGAATTTCTCAGCTCCGGTGGGTAATCCCTCCGTGTAAAACGAAGGCTCACCTCAAGAAAAGGCAGGTAACCCAGCGTAACATAATATGCCATCGCGTTGAATTTGCGATCGGTATAATCAAGATATTTCCTGTGAAGCAGACTCGCCCCGAATATCACCTGCCGGTCCTCGGCAATTTCGGCTGTCGGGATAGATATCAGCCCCGTTGTGCCGGTAAGGGATTGGGAGAAAAAATTTAAATAGTAAAAAATACCAATAATGATTATTTTTTTCATTATTTTCTCAAATACAATTAATTATTTGACCCTATTTGACTAACATGGACACAAGTCCAAACACGGACAAGTGTAATTTTGGTGGTTTTGAGTTCGTAACTCTGTGTAGCGCCAGCCCCACCACTTGGAAATGGTGGGGGAGCATTAACATCTACCCATATTTCAGACTCCCCATTTGAATAACACGACACCTCTCTTATTTCATCCTTTGATGAATAAATATAACCCGGCCCCGGGCATTCAGGTTTTCCAAGATCAATTTTATCATTACTACATAATCCCCCAAAGCAAAGAGTTTTTGCTGGTTTTGGAAGAATATCACTTACCATTGTAGTGTTTAGAAAATAAGTTATGACATTTGGTTTATCAAATTTATACCCAAAGCTTCTTTCCAGTAAAGATAAATAATACTCTGGTAATAAATCGGGAGGTTCCAAACTTATATTTGAGATTGTTGTTGCATCGGCCTCAAGTGGAACCCTTACAATGGATTCATTAACTTCCGATTCGCTAGAGTCAGACTTTGAGATATTATCATCACTAAATGTTATATCTGCCTCCATTGAAAGTGTAAATCTCCCAATTTCATTGAGTTCAACTATTGCGCTAATACTATCTTGTTGCACAATAGGTTTAAAGCTTGTTAATTGATTTATTGGACTATACTTTGTGGAACGAAATAAAATCAACTCAACTCCTGGTATAAATTTACATGGTAAAGGAAAAGTAATTTGGTAATTTCTTTGGGGTGCTGTTGGTGGAATTGCCTCAATATCCAATACAGCAAGAGGAATTTGTTCATCAAAAAATGATCCTGCTTCTGGTCCCTCCATAGGGGTTATAATAATTAATGTTTCATTATCGAAGCTATTCTCATCAAACGAAACTATAAAATTGCGATTTTCTCCAAGATTATCGTGGATTGTAACAGTATCGTAATGGACATACTTTCGATTTCCATTTTTTTTCATAAAAATTGAATTCATTAAAGTTGCATATGAATCAATTGTTACCAATATTGGTGTATAAGCATAGTTTTCCGCTTCAGAAAATAATACATATTGTCCCGGCTCCAATTCAGCATCAAGTACAAACTCACCGGCTGAGTTAGTATTAACAATCTTGTTTTCGAGTCTGACAATTGCGTTGTTAATAGGTTCATTGGTTAAAAAATCAACTACTCTTGAAGAAACCCCGGGACGATATATTTCCGGCTGCGGCTCGACAATACCAACCTTGTTTGATTTACATGTCCAGAGAACCGATAAAATAAGTATCCAGCAGCCCAACAAAATCATTTTATAATAAGAGTTATTAGTAATTCTTTTATTCATTTTGTTTACCTATAATACTCATTAAATAGAATAATATTTAGAAAATTTGGTAGACAATACTTCAAATGACCAGTAGTGTTTTCTCCTTTTTGATAATTCAATTTTCCATAATCTTTTGCATTATAGCGAGATTCCCACCAAAAACATTCAGGCATTCTTATTCTGATTAAACCTTCTGACATATATTTCTCGGGAAACAGAGGAATTTGAAAGTTGAATCCTGCGTTTTGTCCAATCGCGCTTTTTTCATAAAAGAAACCAATAATTATCTCATCAAAATAACGCTGTATTTCGGTTCGGAAATTATAACCTCCGTATAAAGTTTTGCCCCATGCTCCTTTTAATAACAGATACGGATTATCCCAATAGTAACCAAATATTACGCTAAAATTTTCGCGTTCCATATGAGTGTAATACAATTCATTATTGATAAAAGCGGCATATCCTGTATAACCATAATTGAATCCCAGAAACACACGTCCATCTAAAAAGAATTTTATCATTTCAAAATCAACACCATAACGGTTATTGGTGAAGTATCCGGCAGAGGTGGAAAAAAAGGTATCAAAAGGAAGCCTGTTAAAATAATTTATAATTGTTACACCAGGTCTTATATAGTCACCCTGTTCTGAAAGTTCATTATGCAGGGGGAATATTGTCTGCGCATATAACAAAAAACCGCTGAAAACCAGAGTCTGAATAGCTGGCGCTATATTAAGTTGTAATTTTACAGGATCTTCAAAATCTCCGAAAAGCGCCTTGACCTGCGGATGAATTATGCATTCAAATAATAATTCCGAACCGTTAACTCTTTCCCTTTTTTCAAGTTTTTCCCAATATTTGTCGATCTCAAAGGTGGTGGTGATTTCTTGTTTAAGTAATTCCGGATTTCCCGATTTTAAGATAGCCGCGGATATGGGAATGCCTCTTTTTTGAATTACAACTACAACATCCTTAACACCATGTATGTTATCATCGGCAATTTTATAAACTTGTTTCAACGCGTCTGGTTCATAACGGTATACAAGGTTTTCATAGGTAATAATTACCTGCCGGTTTTCAACAAGTACTGCCACGTTATTAAAACCCTCAGCGACAAGAGCGTTTGTAAGTTTGTTTTCTTCATCGAACCGGCTTTGTGAATATTGCGATACGGATAACGAAATCATGACCAGAAGACTGGTTAATATTTTTCTGATTAAATGCACCACGATATCAAAAAATATAATTTAAGTTTAATGTAATTTTGGGGCCGTTAAGGGAAACCTCCTCATCAATAATATTGCCCAGGCCATCGCGGACTTCCTGAGTATAGTTTCCCAGGTTGTATCTGAATTCCAGACCGGCTGCGAAATAATCGAGAAAGGATTTTTCGACTCCGAGCAGGAAATGCCAGATGTAATCCTGGCCGTCATTTGTCAGTTCAGTTCCTGAACCGTCAATAAGTTTCTGGTCACTTTCGGTATGGATAAAATAGTAACCTCCTCCCGCGCCGGCATACGTTCCGAGAAAGGGGAATGTAAGAAAGGGAATATCTGAAATTACACTGCCGCTAATACCGATAAACCGCACCGAAAGTTTTTTACTCAGGATTCCGGTTCCGGTTTCAAAATTGGTCCTTTCAATCGAATCACTCCAGTAACTTCCTTCCAATCGAACATGCAGAGGATAAATTACGCTATATTGTAAATTGACCCCTGCCGTAAAGGCTCCGCCGAATTCTTCCTCACCCAGCGAAAAGGTCGAGCTCTCATTCCAGTAGTCCATCGAAGGGTTATACCACCCAATGTTTACACCTGCTGAGTGGAAGTTAAATTGCGCTGAATTCCTCCCGGAGGTGAAAACCAAAACCAGGAATACCATAAATAAGTATCGTTTTAACATATTTTTCTCCCATTAATATTTATTTTGTGCTATTTATATTAATCTCCGTTTCCACCTGTGCTTCCAGAACCGGCATCTGTTTCGTGACAATCTGGAAAAGTTTTCTCTGGGAATTGCATATAACCCGCCAAGACAGTATCATTTCCAATTATGGTGAGGAAATTAACATCCTTCAACAGAGCTCTGGCACAACAGGTGATGATTTTTTCCGCTTTACCAACACATGTCACATATTCAGTAGCAGGAGAAGGATTAACACCAATGTTAGTTTTCATAATGTTTTCAGGCAAACCGTCAGAAGATGGATAAAACTCAAATGCATCATAAATTTTATCTCCTTCAATTTCCGTAGAGTTCCCATATCTCCAAAGACCAAATTTAGATGTTGTTTCCACCCAAATATCCATTCCATTATAAGTGAAAGAGTGGTGACTAAAGTGATTAATCCCAATTTTAAGTGAAGATGAATCATCTGAAAGTTGCGCTTTCCCTTCATAAGTCCACTCTTTCAAATCAGCATTATAACTATATACCGAAACTGCTAAATTTAATAAGTCGGGATTTGATATAGTCATTGGAACTTCTAATTCCACGGTTTTTGAAAAGGTCATTCCTGAAGGGGACATATACACCGAATTGATGATAAAATTTTCACCATTTTCAAATACCGGTCCTCCTCCCGATATTGTTGGTGTTACACTAATGGAAGTATTCTGTGAAACCGCTCCTTCAGGGATTGAAAGTTTGTAATCTCCAAACGAATTACTTTCAACAACAATCGCTGCCGATTCCGGTTTCACTTCAACGGCAGATCTGATTTTTACGAGCTCAAAACTTCTGTGGTGTGTAAAATCATTACCATTGTCATTAAACTCCAGTTTTCCTTCTATTTCGAGATAACCATTTTTGAAGGCTTCAAAAATGTAGATGCCGGGGGACAAATAGTTTGTTGTTGAATAAAAGCCTGATTGATCGGTAACAAATTCTAATTCATCTCCTATCCTCAGCACAACTCCTTCAAGAGGTTCTTCTGTATCGGCGTCTGTGACATACCCCATTAAAAAATAATCACCTTGAATAAAATTTCCGGGTGGTTCGGTAGGACCCACCTTCTCAGTTTCGCAGCTCCACCAGAACATCAGGATAAAGAATGCCGGAAAAATGGTTGAAAAGAGAGCGGTTATCGTTTTAACTTTTTTCAATTTACCTCCAAAAATGTTTATTCAAAAAATTGTGATTTTAGATAACCGGGCAGATATTTTTTCATAGAACTGCCTATATCCAATCCGCTGCTGTAATTTGTCCAGCCATAGCGTGTAGCGCGAGCCCTGTATTCCCAGGGGAAATAACCGGCCGGCCTTATTCTCACCGGGCCTGATTTCATATATGAGTTTAAAAAGAGGGGTATTCTTATGTTAAACCCCCCGTTTTTGTCAATGTCTGTCTGGGTGTAATAAAAACCGATATCCACTTCGCCGAAATAACGTTTAATATCAAACCGCCAGCCTGCGTCTTCATATAAACTGCGGCCGTAAGTAAACTTAAACTGCACATCGCAGCGGGAATAATAATAGCCTGTTTCCAGGAAGGGAGTGAAAGTATTCAGATGTGTATAATAAAGCACATCGCTGAAAAATGAAGCATAACCGGTATAACCAATTTTGCCACCCAGGAAAAAATTTCCATTCAGGAAATATTTCCTTATCTGAGCGTCAAATCCATAACGATGTTCTGAAAAATACCCCAGGGTGGCCGAAAAAAAAGTATTGAAGGGAAGACGTATAAACTGGTTAATATTGGAAAGGCCCGGCCTGATATAATTTCCTTCAGAACTCAGATCATTAAAGATGGGAAATATCACCCGGCCTGATATGGAAAAACCGGGGAGCAGAGTTGTCTTCAGTTCCGGACAAATATTTACCTGTGAATCGACCGGATCAACAAATCCCACAAAATTTGCGTTATACTGCGGATGAAGTACAATCTCGAAAATAAAATCAGAGTTATTTGTTTTTTGTTTGTTTTCGAGCTTTTTCCAATAGTTATCGGTGTTCAGTGTTGTTTTTATATTCGCTCTAAGTATTTCTTTTTCCGTTTTTCCCGCGAGCCATGATTTATACAACTCTGAAGAAATACTAAAAGCGGAAATTGGTATTTTCCTGCGCTGGATTATTATAACAAGTTCATAATCTTCTTCCAGATTTTCACAAACTAAACGCAACACCTCTTTCAAAGCGGTTACTTCATAACGATAGATAAGATTTTCATAGGTAAGAATAAGCTGGTTTTCCTCAGCGCATACGGCTACATTATTAAATCCTTCAGCAACCAGCGCGCCGCTTAGTATTCCTTCCGGATTTTCAGCCCCTTGAGCCCGGCTCGTAATGGGCGCCAGCAACAAAAATAACAACATAACGCTGACGGTGGATGTTCTGCCGCGCCACATAATAAACAGATTACGCGTCGCCGGCAGAAAACCTGCCTTCATGCCTGATTCTCCCCTTAAGGATCGATTAAAATAAATCCTTAAGAAATAGTATTACCTAAAGTTACCGTATTAAAGTAACTTTTTTTCCTTCTGAAATTATGTCGTTTTATGTTTTGCCCCGATAGTCACCTGAACGTAATATATCAAATATATTTATGTAATGCAATATTTGGATATTAATTTTTAAAGTCTGTTTATTCAAGTATTAATTGTAGGTGGATTTAGTATTGAAGTTTAATGTTATCCCTACAGGTATTGTAGTAAATTCAAAGCTGGCAGAACCGGGGAGAATGAGGAGTTAAGATTTATGATAGAGACATTGCCCTTCCCGGATTTTTTGGAGGGACTCAAGGCTGTAAAAAACGGTTTAGACTTCGATTGCGATTTGGATTTGAACCGGCGCGCTAAATCCTGTTATACTTTTACTTCCCGTCAGCTTCTTTTTGCTGAGTCAAAATTAATGTTACACCCCGGCTCCGGTAGTTTGCCCCCTTCACGGCGGATCGCGATAAAGTGTCTTATGAATTACTTCAGGCTTTTACCAACATCCTAACACCAACATGTTGTGGATAATCCGGAGAGCAAAATTTGTCAAAAAGCCCGCCAATAACATATTGCCAATAGTCAGGCCGCGATTCAAAATAAACAGGCCGAACCGGAATCAAACAGGAATTACCTGAGAATTATTTCTTTTAATCATAAACGACTCCGAATGGAGTCGAATATCAATAGCCCCGGATGCAATCCGGTGGTCTGATATAGCGGACATCTTTCGCGACGCTGAAGGCGTCGAATATAAACACCCCGGGAGAAATAGTATTTGCCGGAGTAAAATCAAATTCGCGATGAAGTTCTATATTCGACCCCGTCGGGGTCGTGGCGGCATATTTTTCTTTTAACCCCGGGCTGCTCTCTTCTTTCGCCGCCCGGGGCTATTGATATTAAATCCCATTCGGGATTCTTTTCAATAGAAATCAGAACAGGGACAATAATTAAGAACTTACGACTCGTGTCAAACTATAATATTGTGCTCTGAAAACCAGAGTCCAATTCTTCAAATGTTTTCGGTTTTTCCCCATTAGGGCGTTTTCCTCAGCTCTGACTGTGGAAAATTCAGGCTCTTAAGCATATCTTCCGCATTTTTGTTCTCAGGGTTAAGTTCGAGGGATTTTCTATAATTTTTGACTGCCATTTCTTTATTGCCCGCTGCCATATATGCCTCCCCGAGGCTGTCGAACACATTAAAACTTTCCGGGAATAACCTTGTGTTAAGCTTAAAAAGGAGGATTGCTTCATCAGGTTTATTTTGTCTCATTAATCTGTAGCCGAGCATATTAAGTTTGTATTCCGATTTTGTATATAGACCCCTTTGTTCATCAAGCAATTTTTCCGCTTCTTCAACCAGGGATGCCAGACTATCTGTTTCATAATTTCTGATTATATAACTGCTGACAGGTATTCGGGGAGTATAAACTTTAACATCGTGAAGAATCTGCATAATCCCGCTGTGAACCGCCCAGATATTTGTATCATGCCCGGCGTTTGTCATTAGTATAATTTGGTAATCCTTTTCAGCCAGAATTGTATTAAAACAGTTATATCCCCATGCAGCCCCGTTAAACTGAAAAAACTTAACCCGCGGACCTTCCGGTCCAAGCGGAATTGTGGTAATATCCCAAAGAAGCGCGTGTCCGTTTCCGGGGCGGGTGGAAATAAATGGTTCATAAATGAGATTGTCATATTTTTCAGGAAACAATTTGTGTTCTTTGATGCCCCTGTTAAATTTCCACAGATCATGGACTGTGGAATATATGCCTCCGGTTCCCCAAAAATTTTCCTGGTTCAGGTATCGTGGTTTCCTGTATCCTCCTAAATCAAGTATATATCCTTCGGCAAACTTTTCCGGTGTGGTTTCATGATAAATCAAACCGGTGTTTTTCATACCAAGAGGTTTCAGGATTCTTTCATTCAGATTTTCTTCATATGTTTTTCCTGTTACCTCCTTTATGATAAAACGGAGAAGACAATAGCCTGTATTGTTATACTCATATTTCTCATCCGGCTCTGAGATCAGGTCACTGCTGTGGAGAATCGCTATCTGCTCTTCATCTGTAAGCCTTCTTTCGAGAAAATCATCAACACCCCTGATTGACGTAAAAGGTTTAATTCCCGATTTATGCCTGAGCAGGTGATCAATAGTTATTTTATTTCCGGTATCTTTCCTGTAATTTTTGATATATTCTGTTATAACGGCCTCACTCCTGAGTGTTCCTTCTTCGAGCAATTGCAGTATCATAACAGTAGTAAATTGTTTCGTTATTGATCCGGCATTAAAACGGGTCTCAGGTTCATTATTTATATTATTTTCCCTGTCTGCCTGTCCGAAAGCTCCTTCATAAATAACCTTGCTTCCCTGAGTTACCAGGGCAGATCCGGTAAAAAGTCCTTTCTCATTACACTCTCTTAGAAAATTATCAATTTCATTTTTCTGCGCAAACACCAAATTCATACAGATGATAAAAAATGTAATGAATATTTCACGAAAACTCATTTATCCTCCTCTTTTTTCCGGCTCATTCCCAATATAAAAAACAAACCTCCAACCGCGATAAAAACCACTCCAACGCTTGGAGCGCTGATAGCATTCATCAGTACAACACCGTGAGTAATCAGTATAATGCTTAAAATTATCGCTCTTTTATAGGGGGGCATTTTTTTGATATCTTCAATTTCCATTTTTTACCTCAAACATATTAATGGTTTTATTTAAGTAGCCGGACAGGTTTATTTTCAGTAAAGAGTTTAGCTGGAATTACTCCCGGTCCGTTAATTGAAATTCCCAGCCATTCTTCCAGAGTGGAATAAACCAGGGAGGCTTCATCCAGGTCAGCCAGTCTTACACTATGGTCGGCTCCCGGCTGAACAATTTTTATTGAGTTTGTGCTTCCTGTGTTTTCTATCGCGGCGGCTGTCCAGGGATCATTTCCTCCATAAATATAAATGATATTATTTCCCTCTGTCATCAGCCAGTTTTTTATATCAGTCATAACGTCGCTCCTGAACAGAGCGCCGGAACCGGAAGGCACATAAAAATCGTAAGATGGGTCGGTTGTAAGCAGACCGGCAAGGTTTTCATTTTTCAGTTTATACCAGCCAAGCTCAGTATAAGCCTGGTAATAAACGGGGGAATAATAATCACGGTATTCATCCGAATAAAGTGGAAATCCGCCGGCCTCTTCAAGGTGTTGATAGAGTTCATCAATGGTTGAGCCGGAGCCGGGGATATTCTCTGAAGGCCATAATGTAAACTGCCAGTAAGCGAAAGGATATTCACAAATTTCATATTCGAGAATAATGGCAGGATCGACATTATATGTAAGAGATGAATTATTCATATAATTTTCTATCTTCGGCAAAATCTCATCGCGGTTTTCCAATACCATCGTCTGATAATTAAATATCTTTTCCCGCGTATCAGCATCTCCGACCTGCTCTAAAAATGGCTGAAACCTCGGATCATCCACCCCATTAATTATCGGAGCGACCCATGCGATTGTTGCGTCAACATCATCAGGATAAAACCTCTTGTGGAAGAGGGCGGTCATACCACTTTTGCTTCTGCCCAGACTTAACCATTTGCCCTCATATATTTCCTTAAAGAACCGCGCGATTCTGTGGTGATCAGCCGCCGCCTGTTCTATAGTAAGAAATTGCCAGTTTGTCGGTTCAGGTCTCGCGTCCGCCATATAGCGATGAGTAACCTGAAGCTGATTCGCGTTTAGCGCCGATGTCAGATCATAAATATAATCGGGCCTTGAAGTATAACCCGAAGCGCAGAAAATAAAAGGCGCCTCTTCATTAACGTGGTGAAGATACATTCTCTGGCTGAATTGCTGCCCGCCCGGATTATTATGGTCAACAGGCTGCTGAAGTATAAGTTCGAACGATCTTTCAAATCCGGCTGCCTGAGTTATTTCATTAATTTCAAGTCCGGGAATGTTTTGCAGTTTTTCCATGAATGTCAGCTCAATTTCAGGACTGCCCGGATCGTCTGAACATGACAGACCAAATAAAACCCAAAAAGCAAAGGGCAGAAAGTATAATTTGTTAAATTTTGTTTTCATATTATTTTGCGGTATTAGTAAATATTTAATCATGTAGCTTTCAAGGCAAATTTAGCTGAAAAGAGAAGACCCGGCGCCTTTTAATCAGTAAAAGGCATTTCGGGACGGTGGAAGGCATCAGGCTTGTTAGTTATTATTTATTATTCTTTCAGCGCGTAAAATTATTCCACCCTGCCTGAGCAGAAGGTATTCCGCGATATTTTCCTCATTTTTTACAAATTCTATTGAGGCGGCGACTACTTTATAAAAGAAATTATTTTCGGCGTAAGGAAATATTTCAAATCGCTGCTGACCTGAAATAAGGGCGAATAATTTTTTTCCTTCTTTTGTAATCACAAATATCCTGGAAGAATCCAGACGGTATTTGCCTTCCAGACCGGTAAGGAGGGAGTCTGGCAGATTTATCTCTTCATATTCATGCAGGGGATCGGGCACTGATATTTCAGGAGCGTGAATTGTCTGCCCGTACATTTTAATCACGAGATAAGGCTGCCCCATTTTTGTAATAAGAGAAAAATCGATGGTCCCGTTGATTGAGCCAATTTTATAAAGATCATCTGAAAGGTGTATCAGCTTTTCTTTTGATTTACCGGTCGGTTTTATATATAAACCATCATCCTCCTGAAGGACCATCAGGTTAAAACCTGGTTTAATCTGGTATTCTCCCCGGATATCAAGTGTGTCGGTCTGACAAAATAATTGTGAAGATAAAACTGAGAATAAACCGATAAACATTATAAATTTCATAGTCGCTCCGGAACGATAGTCAAATAAACATTAATAAATATAATGTATATCCGGCTATATGTCAAATATATATTGCATTTAGATGAGTGCTCAAAAAATTCATTTTAATAAAAAAACCGGTTGGATCTTCTCTAACCGGTTTTCAAAATAGCGATTTGATAAAAAAATTGAATTCGATAAGAACGGTGATTTTATTTTAAAAGCAACATTTTTTTTGACTCTGAAAATTTTCGGGAATATCCTTCTAAATCAAGCTTGTAAATATAGATTCCTGAGGCAAGATCAGAACCGTCAAACTCAATATTATGATAACCGGCTGCCATTTTATTCGACAAAATCTCCTCCAGTTTTCTTCCAAGCAGATCAAATACTGTTAATTTTACAAATCCCGGCACGGGGTTATAAAAACTTATATTTGTCGATGGGTTAAAAGGGTTGGGAAAATTCTGGGAGAGATAAAAGTCATTTACAGGAACAATATCCTCAACATTCACCGGATGATCCATTAATGCAGTGAGGCCGTTTTTTGTCCCGAACCATTTATTGCCATCTGAATCCATTATCATAACATTTATTTGATTATCTGTCAGTCCTGAATTTGATGCATTATAAATGGTCCATTCATATCCATCATATTTCGCTACCCCGTTTTCAGTCCCGAACCATTTATTATCTTCCTGGTCTGTCATAACGCTATGAACATAATCATGCGGCAATGAAGAGTTGGAAGTATTAAAAATCTCCCATTCTGAGCCGTTAAATTTTGCGGCTCCTGCCCATGTGCCCAGCCAGGCATTTCCCTCATTATCAAAAGTAATTGATTTCGCGTTTGATGTAAGAGGGGAATTGGTATTATCATAAATTATCCAGTTATTGTCATCATATACAGTCACTCCCGCAATTCCGGATATGCCAAACCATTTTCTTCCATCTTTATCAATCGCTATTTCAACAATATGTTCACCCGGTATACCGGAATTTGACATGTCGAATTTTGTCCAGTTTTCACCCTCAATCTTTATTACTCCGCCGCCGTAACAGCTAATCCATTTACTGCCATCTGTATCTATAACAATCTTATTGACATCATCTGATATGAGACCTGAATTATAAGTAAAATATCCTTTCCAGCTATTATTCCTGCAAAATGACATTCCATTTGAATTTGTTCCGTACCATTGGGAACCATCTTCTTCGACAGCAACAGTTTGCACGACGTTTCCGGTTATTCCTGAGTTGGTATTATCTATCCTGTTCCATATCTGTCCCCTTTTTATGCTGACACCACCTCCAAGAGTTCCAAAGTAAAGAGCATTATCGGGCCCCTTACAACAGGAAATTATTTCATCATCCAGTAAACTGGAGTTGGCGAAAGGAGTAGGAGTCCAGCTTTCTCCATCATATTTAATAAGTCCTAAATCTGTCGGTCCAAACCAGATATTATCTTCATTATCCACTTTCACAGCCTGCAAAACTTTGTCAGTATAACCTCCCCAGTTTTCATATCCGTAAAGCTGCCAGTTTAAGCCATCATGTTTTACCAGATTGTTTGAAACGGCAAACCATCTGTTTCCTTCAGAATCAAAATCAATATCATATACAATTCCATAAGGAATATTAAACACGTTGCTGTTATAATACATCCATTCACTTCCTGTATACCTCATAACGCCGCCAAGAAAGCCAACCCACACATTATTGACTTTATCAACAGCAATTGATCTTACCTCTGAAATTGAAACTCCGGTATTCGCATAATTGTATATAGTCCAATCGTTTCCATTAAACCTGAATAATCCGTCCTGGTAAGTTCCAATCCATAATTCCCCATTATTATCAAAAGAGATTGCTAAAACGCCGTTGTTTGTTAGTCCTGAATTATTTGTATTATACCTCGTCCAGTCATTTCCATCAAATTTTACAACTCCATTCGAATAAATTCCAAACCATACATTCCCGGTGGAATCAAACGCTATGGAGGTGATTCTTCCTTCAGGCATAGGGGAGTTATCACTGTTATAAACAGTCCATTCCGGGTTTGAGTAAAGTGCGGCTCCGTGCGAGTAGGTGCCAAACCAAACTTCATTCTCATCAATGGCTCCGATCGATATCACATTATTGCCCGGCAAACCGGAATTTGATGCATAATAAAAAGTCTTGTCACCAGTGTTTTTCTGTATTCTTACAGCGCCCACTGTGGTTCCAATCCAAAGATAGTTGTCAGTTTCAGAAATACAGTTTAAATTAATAACACTGAAATATTGATGCCAATTTGAAATTTGAGCAACTGACTTATCAGAAACTACCACATTAACCATAAAAAGAATAATGATTGTCAATAAATTATTTTTCATTTTCTCCTCCCTCATTTACTTAAGTAATATTAGCTTTTTTGTATCGTTGAAAATCATTCCATTTCCGCCCGAAAAATTTATACTGTAGAAAAATACACCGGAAGCAAGGTTTGAGCCGTCAAATACAATCTCATGACTGCCGGACGCATAAAATTGAGAATCAATATTTTTAATTAACTGACCCAGGGTGTTATAAATAGAAAGTTTCACATCGCCGGACGATGGTAAATTAAATCTGATTGTTGTAACAGGATTAAATGGATTTGGGTAATTTTGCATAAGAGCAAAGTTTAATTCATTGTGTGTTGAGGTTTTGACTCCTGTCTGGTTTTCATTAAATAGACAAATACCACCGTTTTTTGTGGCAATCCATTTTGTATTATCTTCATCAATATAAATATCTCTTAATTCATCGCTTGAAAGACCGGAATTATATTTATTATAATAATTCCATTCATCTCCGTCAAAGCTTGTTAATCCGCTATCACTTGCGGCAAACCAGACAACATCATTATTGTCAATTTTTATCGTGTTGATAACTGAATATGGTATTTTAGAATTGGTTGTATCATAGCTGGTCCAGCCAATTCCGTAATAAACTGAGACCGCGCCGACATTGTGACCAATCCACATAATACCATCTTTATCGAACGCAATCGATTGTATATTATCAAATGCAATTCCTGAATTGGAAGTATTATAAACAGTCCAGTCCTCTCCTTCCAGTTTTGCCAATCCGTTGCTTGTTCCGAACCACTTATTTCCATCCTGGTCAATTTCCATGCAATAGGTCCAGTCACTTGGCAGACTGCTGTTCTCTTCATTATAGATTGTCCAGTTTACTCCGTCATACATTCCTACACCAATAGTGCGGAAACAAAACCAGAGGTCGTTCTGGTCATCTTCTGTTATCTGTATGATATCATGTGATGGAATATTAGAATTAAATTGAGTCATATTTGTCCAGCTATTTCCGTCATAGATAATAGCTCCGTCGGCCATGGAACCAAACCATAACCTGCCTGATTCCTCCTCTTCAATTGTTGTTATATTGGTAACCGGAAATCCAAAATCTGAATAAGAATACTTTAGCCAGTCATCGCCATCATAATGAACGATATATTTTTCATCAACGCCCATCCAGAAATCACCATTTTTATCGCGATAAAATGTTGAAACATAATTTCCGGGTAAATCTGAATTTGAACAATCAATATTTGTCCACTCTTCCTGGTATAATTTTGCTACTCCCGCTCCATAGGCCGAGCACCACAAATTATTTTCTTCATCAAATATCAGATCAGCAATGGTATTAGAGAGCAAATCGGAATTATCCACTTTATATGTAACCCAGCTTATTCCGTCATATTTCGTCAGACCTCCTCCGTAAGTTCCAAACCATTTGTTGTTATCATTATCAATTTCTATTGAATAAATCCAATCTACATGCAGGCCCGAATTCCATGTTGAATATGTCATCCATTCAGTTCCGGTATATCGTGAAATCCCGTCGCGCGTTGCAAACCATATTTCATTGGATGGGTCTGTTTTAATATCATAGATATATTTACCCTGTAGCGATGAGTTGGTATTATCATATCTGGTCCAGGTGATTCCATCATAATACAGAACAACATAATCATCTGAGCCAAACCAAATTTTATTTTCGCTTTCAAAAGCGGCGGATATAATATCCGCGTCTTCGTATATTAAATTCATTGCGTAGAGATCATAAACTTCCCAGTCTGTTCCGTTATATTTTGCCAGCATATGGTTTGCAGCCCCAATCCAGATATCGCCATCCGGACTTATCTCAATAAAATTTATTGAATTTCCGGGAATGTCTGAGTTAAAAGTGTTATAAACAGTCCAGTCTGTTCCGTCAAAACTAACTAATCCGTGTGATGAAGTTCCTATCCATTTAACACCGCTTAAATCTACTTCAATATCTATAATATTGTTCGCGGGAAGGCCGGAATTGGCTGTGTTGTAAAATATTTTTTCTCCGGTTGTTTTTGATACAGATGTCAAACCAAGGTTAGACCCACACCATAGTGTATTTCCTTCATCGGCAAAATGCCGTATAAAATTGCCGTTGGTAATTTGTGTCCACCCGGGATGTTGCCCAAAAAATGCTCCAATGAATAAAAAATAAATAAGGCCTGTTAGTCCTAAAGTATAATAATTTGATCTTGGATTCATAATTTCCCTCAAAAACGTTTTTTAAACTACTATAATAGTTGATAGTCAAAAATAACAATGTTAATGGTATATTCAAAATGTAATTATATTTTTTGTTTATTTATATTGAATAATTGGTTAAACTGCGGCAGGGTTATGGAATCTTAAAGAAAATATTTCAAAAGTTTTAAAATAGCCGGACGGTGGATATTATTTTGATTGATACATTTTTAACCGTCCGATGTGGAGATAATTCCTCCTGAGATTCATAGTAAAAAATAATCAATGAAGATATCACATTTCTTATCTGTTCCGCAATTCTCATCAATTCAATTCCCCTAAAAACCACAAAGCCACATTTTTCATCAATGGCCAGTCGGGAACCTGAATCGTTGATATTTTCCTCCCCGGGGTAATATGTTCCGTTAATGGTAGTATCGGCGAAAACAACCCCGTCACGGTCGTTGTCCTCTTCTATTTCAGGGTGAGCGCCGGTCGCGAATACACGTCCGGAGCCATATTCAAAAACCAGCATGGCGGCTTTGTTTATTGCCGAATATGTTCCCGGTTGAAATATTTCATCTCCTTCCGGTTCGAAACAGGGACACCGGTAATAAAGGACACTGAGGCTGGCGGACATACCCCGCGCTATGACTTGTGTTGTATCGAGTTTTACATCGCACATTCCATACCAGGGATACGCGATAATTTCATTATTGGGCCCGCGCGCGGTTCCTTCAAAAAGAGAGAGGGAAGACATAATCAACCTGCTCCCCTGCCAGTAAAGTTTTTCCGATGTAAAAAATCCCCCCGCGCAAAGACCTATATATTTCCCTCCGTTCCTGATAAAATCTCTTATTTTTTCTTTTCCGCTTTCCAGAATATCCTGTGAATACCGGTACATATCACCCCCGGGAAAGGATACTATTTTAAATCCTCCCGGTGAATTGGTATTTATGTATTCCGCGTCAATTATTGCTACCCTATATCCCATCCATTCATACATGTTTTTAGCCGCTATAACAGATTTATTCCAGGCGCCGTTATCAGAATAGAGGGCAATATCGGCGGTTTTATCATTATTATTTTCCGCGGCATCGCATGATAAAATAAACAGGGCTGAAAATATTGAAAGTAAAATTCTTCTTAACCACATTCCGATATTTCCTTATGATGTTCTCTGCCTCATCTATATTCATCATTTTTTTCACCAGCGTCAAGGGTATTTTTTTCCTCCGGTTCCATTTATTTTCATAAAGTACTCTTTTTCCTTTGATATAAAAACAAGAAAAATTATATTTGTGGTACCAATGTATATATGTATCTTTATTAATTATGGAGTTAGTATGAAAGAGAAAAAAATGAATGATCAGAAGGAAGAAAAATATGTTATCCAGCGAGTGCAGACAGGAATTCGTATCGAAAAAAGAATGCTGAAGGTACTTAAAGCGCTCGCCGAGTATTTTGATATGACACTTGGCGATCTGCTTGAAGGCATTGTACTTCACGCGTTTGACGGCAAAGCGCCCTTTACCGAAGAGGAAACTTTACAGAGGATTAAAGAGATAAAGAAGATTTACAATTTTGAGTTTGATTCCTCGGCAAGCCATAAGTTCAGTGAAACAGATTAATGTGAAACATCCAGGGGACAGATTACAAATCTGTCCCACGGAATATTGGAGAAAATGTTATGAAGGAAAAATTTGAATCAAAAAGAATATCAAAAACAGCCGAAATAGTAATTAATACCTGTATTGAAAAAACATTACCGCTTTTCACACCTATCGGTGAAAAAGTTTGGGCTGATGGCTGGGATCCGGAAATCATCTGGCTGCCGGAAAAACTGATCGCGGAACACATGGTATTCAAAACAGAGCCTTCCGATCTTTTCAAAGGGCAGGAATCGGAATATGTATGGACTGTCTCAAAATATTCACCTGGAGAGTATTTTGTGGAATACACGGTTTTCACCCCGGAAAGATTGTGGAATATTACAGTCATTTGCAAAAAGGCTAAGGAGGAAAAAACTGCTGTGATGGTAACATATTCTTTCACGGGACTAAATGAAGAAGGAAACAGGAAAAACAATATCCATCTCGAAGCAATGTATAGTGAAAATCTTAAGGATTGGGAAAGGGCAATTAACCACTACCTGGAAACAGGAGAAATACTGAAACACTGATTCAATTGACAATTACAAAAATGATTTGATTTTTATCTTTTACCACTATTCCCTTAATCCTCATGCTCGCAGAGCCAAACCCAAAAGAAATTGGAAAAACACCATCTAAATCATAAACTGGCGGAGCCGGAAACAAATGCGATTATCCGGTGGCTGAGCGGAGTCGAAGCTACCGCTGCTGATTTCGATCCGCCGCGGCGGACTTACCACCGGCTGTGTTCATGGAAAATCTTACCCTTTTGCGTAGAATTTAACAATTTATGGAATAATCTCATGATATTTCCCGCAATGACCGTCGCATCGAAATTTTTATAAAAGCAGAAAAGAACTACCGGGCTGAAAGCGCTGCGCTAAAGGGGACCCTGGCGCGAGGTAAAATAAGAATGTGATGAAACTGAAAAACAAATCAAAAAAAAATGGTGAATAACTCAGCGCGCTGAATTTCATTATAATACAATTTGATTATTTTCATGATTACATTTATTTTCCTTAGTTAATGAAAAATTCATATACAGATTCTTTTCGGAGGAGCAAAAAATGAAAATAACTTTAACAAGTATATTTGTGGATGATCCCGTAAGAGCGCATAAGTTTTATACTGAAATACTTGGTTTCGAGTCAAAAGTATTTCAGCCTGAAAACCAGCTCGCGATTATTGTTTCTCCCGAAGATCCTGATGGAACGGCGCTGTTGCTCGAACCCAGGGGAAAATCATTCGCGAAGGATTACCAGCGGCAGTTATATGAAACAGGCCTCCCGGTAATTGTTGTGGGAGCGAAAGAACTGCCCGCCGAAATAGAGAGGTTGAAAAAGTCAGGCGTTATATTCAGGGATGACCTTACAAAACCGGAATGGGGAATTGAGAATATTTTTGAGGACTCTTGCGGCAACCTTATTATGCTTGAGGATTTATCGGAAGTGTAGAGTGTTCTTATATTTATCATTCGCGGCAAAATCGGATTTGCCTGTTTTTCGAATGATAGATTATATTTGCTAATTTTGATTAAAGAGTGTAACTTTGGTTAAAATTATAATCAATTCAGATTATCGGGTAATATGGGAAAAGAGAGAATTAAGCTAAATAAAATAAATCTGAAAGGTTTCAAATCAATAAACCGAAATGGTCAGGATATTTCTTTCGGCGATGTAACCATTTTATTGGGCGCCAATGGTTCCGGCAAAAGCAACCTGGTTTCTTTTTTCAGGATGCTTAATTATATGAATACCGGGGCGCTTCAAAAGTATATTGGTCTAAGTGGTTTTGCCGACTCTCTTTTGCATTATGGTTCGAAAAATACTTCGAGATTGGAAGCAGAAATCACTTTTGGAAATAATGACTTTTTTGATCAATATTCATTTTCACTTGCACATGCCGCAGGAGATACGCTGATCTTCACCGAAGAAACTTTGTCCTGGAAAAATAAAGATAATTCCACGATCTCAGGGAAGTTTTCATTAGAGCCCGGGATTAAAGAATCAGGATTATACGATTATCAAAAAAACGAAAGGGTAAAAGCAGCACAAATAATTTATTACCTAATCAAAAATTGCCAGGTTTTTCAGTTTCACGATACATCACAAACTGCCAAAATAAGAAACAGCGGTTATATCAATGATAATGAATTTATAAGAAGCGACGGCGGCAACCTCGCTGCCTTTTTATATTCATTAAAAAAACGAAATAATGGCGAAAATTATTACAACAGGATTATCAGATATATCCGGTCGGTGATGCCCCAGTTTAGGGATTTTAATTTGGTCCCATCTCCCGGGAATGAAAATTATATAATGCTCAACTGGAAAGATACCGAATCAGATTACCTTTTCGGACCACATCAGCTTTCAGACGGCGCCATAAGATTTATCGCTTTAACAACATTATTGCTGCAACCCCCGGATACTCTTCCCTCTGTAATTGTGCTGGATGAGCCTGAACTCGGGCTGCATCCCCAGGCAATAGCAGCGCTGGCGGGAATGATAAAAGCAGCGGGAATAAATTGCCAGGTTGTTCTTGCAACACAATCAACCAGGCTTGTGGATGAATTTGACGTCGGGGATATAGTTGTGGTTGAATGGGACGCCAAAGAGAAATGCAGTAAATTTAATTCGTTGGATGAAAAAAAGCTGGCTGATTGGCTTGAGAGATACAGCACAGGTGAGCTTTGGGAAAAGAACATAATCGGCGGGCGTCCATGAGCAAATTTATCCGGGTAAATGTTACAACTGAGGGACAGACAGAAGAGAAATTTGTAAAAAAGACACTGGCCGATTACCTCGGGCGTAATAATATTTCAGTAACAGCGCGGTCTGTGTTAACAAGTAAAGATAGAAAAAAGTCTTACAGGGGAGGTCTTGTAAGTTATGAAAAAGCAAAAAAGGATATATTAACCTGGCTGAAGGAAGATAATCATTCCAATGTTAAATTTACCACAATGTTCGATCTTTATGCGCTCCCGGATGATTTTCCAGGATTCAACAAATCAAAAGGGAAAGCCGATCCCTATGAAAAAGTTAAAATAATTGAAGAGGCTTTATCCAAAGATATCAATGATCGCAGGTTTATGCCTTATATACAGCTTCACGAGTTTGAAGCGCTTCTCTTTTCAAAACCTTCTGAGCTTGCCTGTGAGTATTTCGATAAAGAGCGCGAGATAGATGAGTTTGAGAAAATTCTTGAAAAGTCTGGCAATCCGGAACTGATAGATGATGGCAAAGAAACGGCGCCCTCCAAAAGAATAATCAGTCTTATCCCGGAATATAAAGGCAACAAAACAAATGTTGCTCCTGATATTGTTGATATAATCGGAATGGACTATCTAAAAGAAAAATGCAGACACTTTCGGGATTGGATAAATAAACTGGAAAAAAGTAATTAAACTCTGCTGAAATGAGGATTTGACAGATTATTAAATAGTTTAATTTTTTTAAAGGTAACCAATTAAAATTGTGTACACCAAAAACAATTATAAGAAAATGCAACTTAATCCAATCGGGATAATCCATTCTCCCTTCGAAAAACCTGAAGGGATGCCTATTCAGCCCAAAGGAGCTAAAGGTATAAGGGGAAGGGTGGAAATTTTTGAGGAATACAGACCGGGTCTTAAAGATCTTGAGGGATTCTCACACCTGGTTTTAATATATCATTTTCATAAAAGTGAAGGATACAGGCTTGAGGTCGTGCCATTTATGGATGACAGGCCGCGCGGTCTTTTTGCCACCAGGGCTCCGAGGAGACCTAACCCGATAGGATTATCAATCGTGGAGCTGGAAAAAATAGAGGATGGCATACTCTACCTGAATAATGTCGATATGCTTGACGGAACGCCGTTGCTTGATATAAAACCTTATGTGCCGCAGTTTGACCAGCCGGAAAATGTTAAAACGGGGTGGATAACAAAAACCGGTAAAACTGTATCAGAAAAAAAATCGGATGGCAGGTTTAACAGGGATAAGTGATAACAGCCACACACAGGATATTTTTTCAATCGCTTTCAGGAGGTATCTGCGGTAAACTGCTAGAAATATTTTATATCAATTCCTGATATCCAATATTTTATTTGACTTTGCGAACGGAAATAATTTATATTGAAAATGTGTTAATACCTGGTAAAAGAAGATATTTCGAAAGGTAAAATTATGCGGAAAGTAGCCTTGAATGAAGCGACATCCCGTCTTGCTGAATTAATAAATCTTGCCGAAATTGGAGAGGAGATAATCATTACAAAAGATGATGGTTCATCATTTAAAATAATACCTTGCCAGTCAAAAAAACCTTTTCCAAAATTCGGCAGCGCAAAAGGACTTATTAAAATGCCTGATGATTTTAATGATATTCCGGAAGGATTTGAGGAATATATTTCCTGAATGTTATTGCCAGAGGGTGTCCCATTTGTCCCACGAGTCACATTTTTACATATTCAGTTTTAACCCGGCCCCGGTTATATCTCGTAAAAATAATAATACATTTGATATTATTTTGCGAAGAGTTTAAATTAACAGGTATTATATTCACAAAACCTTCGGCATATTATGGACCCGGAACAGCATAAACATGAACATGATTATCATGAACATCCTGAAAATGAAACCAGACTTATATCGGAAATAGATGGTGAAGACTGGATTTGCGGCGCGTGTTATACAAAAATATGCTCGGATGATGAACGTTTTATCTATAAAAACAGGAGCGAATTCAGGTTTACCAATAAAGCAGGGGAAAGTTTTAATGTAATTACATTTTTAAAAGCAAACGAGGTTCTGGAATCGGGATATCCGACCATGGAATTCACCTGGTTTCCGGGGCATAAATGGGTTATCGCTGTTTGCGGCAGATGTTACCAGCAGCTCGGCTGGAAATATACAGGCCCGAAGATATTTTTCGGACTTATCAGGGGTAGAATTGTTAAGGCGATGTCAGTAATGAATTAATCCTCTCCCTTAAAAGATATTCCGGATGTAATACTGTTTGTATTCTCCTCCGCAAAAACAATTTATCCTGAACTGAATTATATTATTGTGTAAAATGTTTCACTCATAGTGTAAAAAATTCTTGACATCATGTAAGAATTCTATTACATTTCGTATGTAATTTTTTACACAGTGTCAATATCAACATACACAGGAACATATACATGTCTTACCAGGAAAAAAGAAGTATCGTATCATTGGCAAGCACTCTGCTTACAACAATTTTATACTCTATTTATGTTTACAATGATTATTATGCCACCGATTTCTCCTCGGCCAGCCTGACCCAATTCTGGGCCGCCACTATACTTATACTCATCCCGGTTCTGATGGTTTTTAAAATAGTCATCCATATAATTTTTAATATAATCAACAAAATTGCCACAAACGAAGATGAGCCTAAATTTACCGATGAGCTCGATAAACTTATCGAACTGAAATCAACCCGGAATACTCATATCCTTATGATGGTTTTATTCCTTCTCTCAATGGTAACGCTTATTGCAGGGATGTCTCTTTCAACATTTTTTGTAACTCTGGCTTTCGCGATGGTTGGCTCCTGCATTCTGAATGATGTTTCGCAAATATATTTTTACCGCAGGGGAGTATAAAATGTCCGGATGTCATATCAGCAATAATATCAGGAAATTACGATTCAACCAAAATGAGATGACCCAGCAGCAGCTTGCCGAAAAGGTGGGGGTTACACGGCAGACCATCGTGGCCATTGAAAAGGAAAAATATTCACCGACTCTGGAGCTGGCATTCAAGATCGCCGCGGTATTTAATCTTCCCCTGGAAGAGGTGTTTTCTTTCCATCCCGATGAGATAAAAGATAAGTAGTATTATTTTGTAACTTTTTAATAAATTACCGGTCAATAGAAAGGTAAATATGAAAGCAGTTGTCTATACTAAATATGGTCCGCCAGATGTACTCTCAATTGAAGAGGTGAAAAAACCGGAGCCGGGTAATAACGAGGCGCTGATAAAAATTCACGCGGCCGCGGTTAATGCCACCGATCCTGTGATGAGGTCGGGTAAGCCTTTTATCGCAAGATCGGCAACCGGTTTTCTGAAACCTAAAATGAACATTCCGGGAGATGTATTCGCGGGTGAAATTGAAGCTGTCGGGAAAGATGTAAAGTTATTCAAACCGGGAGACCGGGTATTCGGAGCAACAGGTGAAGGCCTCGGCGCCCACGCGGAATACAAAACCATGCCGGAAACCGGCGCTCTTTCACTTATGCCCGATAACATTTCTTTCGAAGAAGCCGCCGCCCTCGTTGACGGACCACTAACAGCTATACCTTTTCTAAGAGACAGGGGCAGGATAAAAGAAGGGCAGAATGTTTTAATTATCGGCGCGTCCGGCTCAATAGGAACAGCGGCTGTTCAGCTCGCGAAACATTATGGAACAAGGGTGACAGGAGTTTGCGGCCCGGCAAATGTTGATCTGGTTAAGTCACTCGGCGCCGATGCTGTCATCGATTACACAAAGGAAGATTTCACCACAACAGGTGAAAAATGGGATATCATTTTCGATACAGTCGGGAAAAGCTCTTACGCGAAATGTAAAAATTCACTCAATAAAAAGGGATATTATCTTACCACTGTGCCCACATTTGTTTTGCTCTTTCAGATGCTCGCGACAACAGTGACATCCCGGAACGCGATCTTTTCGGCGACCGGCTTAAGACCCGCGGCTATGAGAGCAAAGGACCTGACATTCGTCAGAGAACTTGTGGAATCAGGAAATCTGAAAGCAATAATTGACAGGCGATTTGCCCCCGAAGATATCGCGGCAGCCCATATCTATGTTGAAACAGGACATAAAAAAGGAAATGTAGTAATAAATTTTGTAAAATAAATTATATATAAATTCGTTCGAAAGGAAACAATATGTCAGTTATGACAAAAGATATATCAACCAAAACTCTGGCAAGAACCGCCGGAATTTTATACCTGGTAATAATTGCCGCGGGGATTTTTGCCGAATTTTTTGTCCGGGGCGGACTGGTAATACCCGGCGACGCGGTTCAGACCGCCGCAAATATAAAAGAGGGAAACATGCTTTTCCGTCTTGGAATAACGGCCGATATGATAATGATACTCGCCGATGTAGCTATCGGAGTATTTTTCTATTTTCTGCTGAAACCGGTCAACAAAACCCTGGCTCTGCTTGCCGCGTTTTTCCGTCTTGCGCAGGCCGCCACACTTGGTGTAAATCTGCTGAATCTCCTTATAGTCCAGCATCTGCTGGGAGGTGGTGAATTTTTAACATCCCTCGGCGCCGGCCAGGTACCGGCAATGGTGACTTTATTTCTGAATGCGCATAGTTCAGGTTATCTCCTGGGACTTGTATTTTTTGGCGTCCACTGCCTGATTCTTGGTTATTTAATGTATAAATCAGGATTTATTCCAAAAATATTGGGGGCGCTGATCCTTATCGCCGCTTTTGGATATCTGCTGGATAGTTTCGCCAATTTTCTTCTGCCCTCATATAAAGAGTACCAGGATATTTTCATGACGCTGGTGTTCCTGCCCGCGTTTATAGGTGAGCTGGCGCTGGCTCTCTGGCTTGTAATTAAAGGTGTTAAAGAATAGATTTAAAGAGAATAAAATATGAAAGCAATTACATTCAGAAAATATGGCGGACCTGAAGCGCTTAACCTGGAGGAGGTGGAAAAACCTTCTCCGGCTGAAAATGAGGTGTTGATTAAAGTTAACTCCGCCTCATTAAATAAATCTGACAGATATGTTATAAATGGCGAGCCCTTTTTCCTAAGGTTTTCGACCGGATTGACAAAACCGAAAAAAATAATTCCCGGGTCAGATATGGCCGGAACAGTTGTTGAAACGGGTAAAAATGTTACTGACCTGAAACCGGGTGATGAGGTATATGGTGATCTTTCAGGCAGCGGATTCGGGGCTTTCGCCCAATATGCAGTTGCGCCCTCTGATATTCTTGCCTTAAAACCGGAAAACATTTCTTTCGAAACCGCGTCCTCAACACCCATGGCGGCTGTGACTGCTCTTCAGGGATTGCGCGATCATGGTAAAATTGGACCGGGAAAAAAGGTGATAATCAACGGAGCCTCAGGAGGCGTTGGCTCTTTCGCGATTCAGATAGCCAAAACTTTCGGAGCCGAGGTTACCGCCGTCTGCAGCCCCTCTAAAACAGGAAAAGCAAAAGAGCTCGGGGCCGATTATATTATTGACTACACAAAAGAAAATTTTACCGAAGGGGAAAAATTGTATGACCTGGTATTCGCCGTTGGAGGTTATCACAGAATTTGTCATTACAAAAGAGTATTAACTCCAGCGGGCAGATATGTATCGGCGGGAGGGTCGATGGCCCAGATATTCCAGGCAATGTTACTCGGTCCTCTTCATTCGAAAAAAGGGGGTAAACAGCTTAAAAGTATGATCGCGAAGCCGTCAAAAACTGATCTTGAGTTTCTTAATACTCTTTTTGAAGAAGGAAAAATAAAACCTGTTATTGAAAAAGTTTATTCACTTAATGAAATGCCTGACGCCCTCCGTTATCTCGGGGAAGGTCACGCCGCCGGAAAATTAGTTATTAAAATTGAAGTATAGTATCAACACTCAGGAGTGAACATGAACAGCAAGTTTAAAGGCACAAAAAAAATATTCTGGAAGCTCGGCACATGCTCCCGTACATTTTTCTTTCTCCTGAACAGGGAATTCGGAAATAATAATGAAAATGCCGAGATAGCGGCAGATCCCCTCGCGGGGGGAGTTATGCTGAAGGGACACCAGTGCGGAATGTTATGGGGAGCGACACTCGGTGTCGGGGCTGAATCATGGAAAAGAAAAAATGGCGCCGGCGACCCTGTGGCCCTGGCGATATCTGCCACCCGGAAAGTACAGGAATCCTTTGTGAACCGGACAGGAAGTCCAGACTGCCGGAGCATCACAAAAACCGATTTTTCCAGCAAATTTCAGATGTTTACATTTACGATATTCCGCGCCTACGGTTGTTTCAGGCTGGCAGAAAAGTGGGCTCCCGAAGCTGTTGATTCCGCGGAAAAAGCCCTTGCCGTAAAACCGGATAATAAGATCCCCGCTAAAAGCTGCGCGGCCGAAGTGGTGAAAAAAATGGGGGGTTCGGAAGAAGAAGCTGTTACCGCAGCCGGATTCGCCGGAGGAATAGGTTTGAGCGGAAACGCGTGTGGAGCATTAAGCGCCGCTATCTGGATGAAAACCCTCGAATGGAGCAGGAAAAACCCGGGTAAATCAGCTTTCCCTGTGCCCAATTCCATTAATACCATGCGGGCATTTCATTCTGTCGCCGGGGATGAAATGTTATGCGGTAAACTTTGCGGCAGAAAATTCAACTCAATTGATGAACATACTGAGTTTATCAACAATGGCGGATGCGGGGAGTTGATTGAAGCGCTCGCGGGAGCGTAATAAACGTCAGTTTGAAATTCTAATTTGGAATAACTCCGCCGTTCACGGTGGAGACCCAAAATTTCTCAAATATACAAGGCATTAGCCAAAAAAGAATGTCTGGGTATCGCGGATATACCAAAAGTTCATCATCTGCCTGAAACTGCTGACTGCGGATTCAACATTTCACCGGTTCAGAAAAACGCTCAGGGGTATTCTTTGGGCTAAAGCCCGGTAAGCCGGGGGGGATATTCCGGTTCCACGGCCTGAAGAGGTTGTGTGAAAAGTTTGAGCAATTCTATAAACTCATCCCCAAACCCCTTCTCTTGGGAAGAGAAGGGGCTTAAATTGATCAAAATTCTCAACTTTTTAAAAGTCCCTCTCTTTTTAAGAGAGGGATTTAGGGTGAGTTCCAGACTTTTCACACAGCCTCTGAAATCCGTGGTTATTATTTTGCCGAGTAGTACAAAATATTCAAACACTGTAGAGACAAGGCATGCCTTGTCTCTACATCTCTTTTATTTTTTCATTCACCGCTGTCGTCTTTCCCTCCAAAAAAAAGTCGCAGATACCGAAATTGGAATAACTCCCCGTTCACGGCGGAGATTGAGAATTTCTCTATAAAACAAGGCATTAGCCAAAAAAGAATGTCTGGGTATCGCGGATATACTGAAAGTTCATCATCTGCATGAAACTGCTGACTACGGATTCAGTCTTTCATCGGTTGAGAAAAACACACCGGGGTACTTTTTGGGCTAAAGCCCGGTAAACCGGGGGGATTTTCCGGGTTCCACGGCCTGAAGTCCGTGGTTATTATTTTGCCGAGTAGTACAAAATATTCAACCACTGTAGAGACAAGGCATGCCTTGTCTCTACATCTCTTTTATTTTTTCATTCACCGCTGTCGTCTTTCCCTCCCAAAAAAGTCGCCGATACCGAAATTGGAATAACTTCCCGTTCAAGGCGGAGATCGGGAATTTCTCCATAAAACAAGGCAATAGCCAAAAAAGAATGTCTGAGTGTCGCGGATATATCAAAAGTTCTTCATCTGCATGAAACTGCTGACTGCGGATTCAACATTTCACCGGTTCAGAAAAACGCTCAGGAGTATTCTTTGGGCTAAAGCCCGGTAAGCCGGGGGGATTTTCCGGTTCCATGGCCTGAAGAGGTTGTGTGAAAAGTTTGAGCAATTCTATAAACTCATCCCCAAACCCCTTCTCTTGGGAAGAGAAGGGGCTTAAATTGATCAAAATTCTCAACTTTTTAAAAGTCCCTCTCTTTTTAAGCTGGTCCTTACACACACTTAGCACAGGGGGTGTGGGCGAAATAATTATCCTGGAGGAGGCTTTGCAGTTAAAATCACAAACATTTCTGTGGCAGTATCCAGACGTATTATTCCCCGCCATAGCGCCTGGGCGCCGGGCATTCCATCACCCTTTCTGCCTAAATGACCTCCTATTGCTCCAACCATTCGTATTGCCTCCTTTAGTGTTGGCGGCTTTGACGGATAGTTCTTTGTCTTGTTATAATAACAGTGTAGAGCCTTCCATTGAACATCCCTAAAAAATTCCGTACAGGGAAAATCTGGTCTTTCCCGTCCAAGCATTGTCATATAATATATTCGCCAGGCCACTACCATATCTATCCCAAGACTGGCTTCCAGGCTGTCTGTCGTTGATAACTGTCTATCCTTTATCCTGCATCCGCTTTTTAGTGTGCGATGATATACCTCTATGCCCCATCGTCCTGTATACCATTCTACACGTTTTACCGCGTCTTCGAACTTCTCTACTGCCGCTGTGGTCAACAGCATCCATTCTATCGGGGATTCTGTTGATGATGACCCCGCCTCTTCTTTCAGATATACTGCCCACGCCTGTATCGGTTCTTCTTCTTTAAACCGCTTCGGCGGCATTAGATTTACTTCTGAAAACCGCAATTCCACCCTTGCGTCCCTCCCCTTTTTATTCCCTCTGCGCGGTAGGTGAATTTCAAGTGATCCGGCAATTTCACGCTTTGACATATATTCCCACAAATCCTCATGATCTGTTTTCCGATTCCTGCTCCTCTCTGATCTTACCAGCAACTTTGGCCCTTCTGGTATCGCCTGGGCCGCCTTAAACAGTTCATAGATGTCTGATTCCCGATCTCCTATGCTCACTATCATTGTTTCCGGACATAACTGCCGGACTTCGTTTACTTTCTCCAGGCTGTTTATCCATTTCATACTCTCTTTTTCTTCTATTGGCAATTCTTTTCGTCTTTTGCTTTTACCCTGTTCCTCCTGATCCCGCGCCCAGCATTGGGCGTCCAGAACTCCCAGTGGCGTTCCCTGCTCGCTGAAGGCCAGGGTATCATGTAATATCAAACCTATATTTTGGGCTTTTATTGTGTTTATAGGGCCAAGACCTTCTGTCTTTGGATGTGTGCTGTAATCTAATATTGTCGTATCCTGTGGAGCCAGTACTACTTTATGCTCTCTGATACGTTCGATTGTCGCTTCTTTATGGGCTGTTAATATTACTTCCATTTTTACATTCTCATTTTTGAAAAACCTGTATGCGCCTATAGTTGCCGCTTTATCGCCACTTGCTTCCGGTATATTCGACTGGGGACTATTAAAAAAATCCCCCGCTATTGTTTTTAATCGTTCCTTTAGACGATTATCATAAAAATCTACTCTGCCAAATTCTTCCTCTGTCCAATCACTTCCTTTGCCCGGTGACGGTCTTTCTCCCAAACGATAGGGCTTTTCTTTGCAGAGTATTGTTTTCCAGCTTTTACTTAAATGATATAAATATATTTGCTTGCGGATTCCGTCCCGCCTGCCTGAACTCTTTCCCACATATTTCCAGTTGCCTGATATATAACTTGTGCCTGTAAATCTCTCCGGGTCTATATATGTCTCTACCAGTACCGGGGATACTGAATATCTTTGTTCCCAATCTTTTGGCAAACGTGATAGTACTCTCGATAATACGTATGACGCAAGATTCTTTACCTTTATCGTTGGCAATATTAAAAAGCGGGCGTTGTTTACCACATATTTTATATTATTGTTTTTCGCTGATTCGCTCCAGCCGATATATTCATCACGGGCCTTTAGCTTCCAGCCGCCTGAACTGAAACTCAAGGCTCCAATATAACCATATATACTGCTTTTAACAATATATCTTATCTGTGATCCACATAGATGTCCGCTGCCAAGATAATGATATTGATCAAGTAAAAATCGCCATATTTTAGAATCCTTACTATAACGGCTTGTAATTGGTTCTACAGTAATTATGCCCAATTCTGATAACTTGCAGGTAATCTCAGTTATCTGAACTTCCACCCTTTTTTCACTTCTTTTTTCGAATGAATATTTTTGTTTTATCTCGGGAAGTTTTATGACTCCTCTTCGATTTAGCTCGGCTAAAGCTTTTCTACAGCTCATATCCTGTAGATTACCATTTGCCGAACGCCAGTTCATTGTCTCACAAACCATACGTGATAGTTCAAGACGAGATATACCTGGTTCTCTCTCTATAGCTTCGTTAATGAGATCGATAATTTCTTGTGTATATATTTTTCCATAAATTTGCATACATAAAGGTAAGCATATTGTTTCCCTGTGTCAAGTGTGTATAAAGACCAGCTTTTTAAGAGAGGGATTTAGGGTGAGTTCCAGACTTTTCACACAGCCTCTGAAATCCGTGGTTATTATTTTGCCGAGTAGTACAAAATATTCAACCACTGTAGAGACAAGGCATACCTTGTCTCTACATCTCTTATATCCTTTCATTCAACACTGCCATCTCTACCCCAAAAAAAAGTAGCCGATACCGAAATTGGAATAACTCCCCGTTCACGGTGGAGATCGGGAATTTCTCCAGGAAACAAGGCAATAGCCAAAAAAGAATGTCTGGGTATCGCGGATATACCGAAAGTTCATTATCTGCCTGAAACTACTTACTACGGATTCAGTCTTTCATCGGTTGAGAAAAACACACCGGGGTACTTTTTGGGCTAAAGCCCGGTAAACCGGGGGGATTTTCCGGGTTCCACGGCCTGAAGAGGTTGTGTGAAAAGTTTGAGCAATTCTATAAACTCATCCCCAAACCCCTTCTCTTGGGAAGAGAAGGGGCTTAAATTGATCAAAATTCTCAACTTTTTAAAAGTCCCTCTCTTTTTAAGAGAGGGATTTAGGGTGAGTTCCAGACTTTTCACACAGCCTCTGAAGTCCGTGGTTATTATTTTGCCGAGTAGTACAAAATATTCAACCACTGTAGAGACAAGGCATGCCTTGTCTCTACATCTCTTATATCCTTTCATTCAACACTGCCATCTCTACCCCAAAAAAAAGTCGCCGATACCGAAATTGGAATAACTCCCCGTTCAAGGCGGAGATCGGGAATTTCTCCAGGAAACAAGGCAATAGCCAAAAAAGAATGTCTGGGTATCGCGGATATACCGAAAGTTCATCATCTGCGTGAAACTGCTGACTGTAAACTCAACTTTTCACCGGTTGAGAAAAACACTCCGTGCTATTTCAGGGGCTAAAGCCCGCAATCTGCGTGGACTGGTCTTGCCGACAACACAACTGTTGTTAAACCGGATTTTCTTATCTCTTAAAGCTTTTGTATATTGTTCTGATTGAATAACGGCGACAGGACTTTATATGAAAAATATGGAGACACCCGACTGGCTGACCGATATACAGAACAGAAGCTGGGAACCGGAAATCCTGATTTCAGGTATTTCAGTTACTTCACTCTTTCTTTTCAGTGATCTTATCTTCAATTTTTTCGCTATGCTTATTCAGGAATATGGGGTAAGATATGTTGTTGGCAAAGATCTTTATATCGTAACCCTGATCATGCTGAACGGACTTAAGACAGGTCTTATTGTTCATCTTGTCCTTAGAGGTATCTGGGCCGGATTGATAGGGCTGAGTTATGTTTTCCCTCACGGGGTAAAAAAGAATCCAAAGAAAAGGGGGAAAAATTCACCTGAATACCCTCCGCCGGAAACATTTGTGATCAGACTGGAAAAGATATGCAGTCTGCTGTTTTCATTTATTTTTTCATCTGTGATGTTTATCGGCACAACAACAATTGTATTTTTCCCTATTGCCATATTATATATGACAGGAATAAATGTTGTCTATATCAAATATATAATTCTGCTGGGTGTTGTTCCGGCCACTCTTTTATTTAGTATTTACGCGATTCTATCGGAAACTGTGCTGAAAAACAGCCGTTTCAAATTAAGGTTGCGGTTAATATTTCTTGATTCCATATTCAGTATATATTTTTCTAACCTGGGTATCAGAAAGATATTACCGGTTTTTATTTTATATTTCGCGTTTATTTCTCTGCTCTCCCTGCGGGGAATATCCGGTTTTGATTTTAATAATGAAAATCCAACCGAATTTGTTTCGGGTGGTGAGATGATTGAACTTAATAACGATCACTATCTGGAGAGAAGGAATAATGATCTCAGAGTTTCAAAAGCCGCGATAGGAAAATTCTGGATTGATCAGCAGGATATCAAACTCTTTATCAGTTATTTCCGCGAGGACTCATATACACTGGGTAATCTGAAATCTGATATAACACCGTTAAAAAAGTTTCATAATGTGGAAGATTCGGTTACAGTATCGGAAAAATCAATTTACCGGATATTCATTGATGATACCGAGATCACAGAGTTAAACCTGTACGGATCTGAATTGCCGGAGAACAGACAGAAGGGGAGAATATCCAGAATATCAGCAGCAAACCTGGGAAAGGGATATCATGAGTTGAGAATCAGCAAACTATTATGGTTTAACAAAAACAAAAACCCTGAATTCCTGGATAAATGGGAGGTGATTCCTTTTGAACTGATAGACTGTAAATAATGTGAGTTCGAGATAACAAAGTAAAGAAAAATCAGAAAGAATTCGGCAATAGATTCCGGTCTTGCCAACTAAAAAGCAGTTGCCAAACTGGAATGACATAATTCATGGTGTCTGAAACCATCTTAGGTATGATTCATGCCACCCGCCAGTTGTGTGGGGTAGGCAACAACATAGGCAAATAAACAAGAATTTAATATTAGTCCTACTGGTTTTTTCTTTTTTCGTTTTATTAAATCCTACTGAATTCATTTTTATAAATAAAGAATATCCTCAACAAGATAATGAACACATACTATATTTATATAATGGCGACCAAAAAACACGGAGTAATTTATATTGGGGTAACGAACGATTTAAAAAAAAGAGTTTTCCAGCACAAAAAGGAACTAATTGAGGGATTTACAAAAAGATACCACATTCATGATCTTGTTTATTTTGAACAAACAAATGATATCAATTGCGCAATAAAAAGAGAAAAACAACTTAAAAGATGGAAACGAGAGTGGAAGATTAATTTAATCGAAAAAATCAATCCTGAATGGAAAGATTTATCCGAAAGTTTTTTACCTGATTTGGAATAACATATATGCTTTTTACTTTCCTGACATTAGATTCCGGTCTTTTGGAAAAGCGCCAAAAACCGGAATGACTCGACTTTCTGAACAAGAAAAAGTAAGATAATGTCATTCCTGCGAAGGCAGGAATCTAATCCGGAATCAGCAATGTTTTACAAAAAAACTTATTTCGAAATCAGGATAACATAATTATTCTCATAGGAAAATATCCCAACAATTACCTGAAAACAAATTTTCTGATTTCTCCTTTTTCGAAGATAAAACATAATACAATATTTTCATCTCTGCCCTGGTGAAAAAACAGAGAAAGCAAAAGTGTTTTATTAAACCGAGATTGAGAAACATTATACAGGCCTTTATTATTGTTGAGGAGTGTTATTGATTTATGTTCTGTTTGGTTTATTCCAATTTGGGTAAGTTTCACTTTATCATCGGCAGAACATAAATACAAATTGCCATTCCAGTTAATCTCAGCGCTGGTTTTATAAGCGCTTTTATCATAACACTTTTCACTATCATAGATATCCGTTACCCAGGGATTCTCTTCCGGTGCAGATAGCCTGGCATTTTCAATATAACCAAAGGCGGGGTATTCATAGACAAATTTTTTATTTATTATTTTTGTCAGTTTTTTGGGGGCATTAAATCGTTTTACCTGTATTCGCCCATAATCTCCGTAACTTATTGCTCCCTTTATCCAGTATGATTTATTAATCCGGATAACTTCAACCGGCAGCGTCATATTATTTCCCAGATAACTGTTTGCTCCCTTATCATGGAATAAAACAGACGCCCCCGAACTTCCGGCGTCGCTGCAATATATATCGTAAATTTCATCTGAATAAATGAGTTTGAGAAAATTCTTTGGAATTTCACCATCAGATATATCAACCTTTTTCTTAAATTCACCCGCCGATATCCAGGCGCCATTACTAAATCTATTTATCCGGTTATCTATCAAACCATACAGATTTCCTTCGACCTGACGGATTCTGATCAATCCCGGCTTAAATAATTTCTCCTCGAAAGATATATCGACTCTGTTTTTCTTCACATTAAAAACCTTAATTTCATCAACCGATGATTGCCCGTTTCTGAGAAAAATTATATTCTCTTCATGAAGTATAACCTGGTCGGGAGAGAAAAGACGATAATCAGGAGCCAGTTCTATTACAATAGTGGTAAATGAATCCTCATCATTTATCGATGCGCTGAAATAAGACCAGAGGATCAGAATAAGCAGCATGGAAATAAAAAAGAAATATACTTTTCTCATTAAATAGCGCAACCCGTTTTTTCGTAATGTATTCAAACTGATCGCCTGATAACAAATTTTCTAATCCTGTCCCCTTCGAATAGAAAACAGATAACGATCATTTGATCATTACTGCCGTTCAGAAGAGTAATGAGTTGTTTTTCTTTAAATTTGCTGAATGTAAACCATGAATTCGGTGGAACATTGTTAAGCAATACATGATAAACCGAATCGACCTTATTGTCTTTTATACTGCAAAGATAAAGTAAGCTGTCAACAAAACAATGTGTTAGCTGATTCTTCCATTCAAATGTTATAGTGCCTACTGAAGGTTCATCATCTATCGTGTAAACTTTAAAAAAGAGAGCATTAGCTCCATGATTGTTTTGAAGTTTCTTTCTTCTTTCATCTCTGTAAAACATCATTTTCTTCCAATACAGTTTTGAAAGCATACAATCTTTTTTCATTGATTCGGTGATAGAGGAATCATTATCCGCATAGGAATAAAAAGGATTACATTTATCAGCCATCTCTTTACCCAAAGTGGTAAAGCGCTTTAATGAATCAAGAATTGACTCCCACTGTATTTTATCTACTCCCTGAAAACTTTCGATTGTTCTTGTTCCTAAATAGTTCGGGACCTCAGAAGAATTGTCTAAAAACTGTCTGGTAATAGTCAATAATTTGTCCGGGTCAGAAACTTTGGAGACCTGTACCACCCAAATGCCGAGGTGAAAAGAATTACCATCGATATAGTAGCTATCATTATATTTAGCAATATTTTTTGGTCCCGGGTTATTGTAGCCGGATAATCTTCCGGAAATTCTGTCTTCAAAAATTACCGATCCCCCCCATTCACCAGCGTCAATGCCATATACTTTATACTTGTTATCAGCAAATGACAACCCAAATGATCTTTTTCTAAGTTTTTCGAAATTTTTTGGCGCCTGGAAAGGATTCTCATCAGCTTCTATCCACTTGCCCCCGGAGAATAAATTTGCTCTGTTCTCGAATAAACCATAAAGAGAATCATCTATTAACTTTATATCATTTATTCCATCCACGAATAACTCAGCCGCAAGTTGATCATCAACAAAATTTTCCTCATAATTATATACTTTCAATCCTGTGATAAGATCACGATTATTTCTGAAAAGGATTATATTATCTTCATGAAGGATCACATAGTTAGGTGAAAACTGTGCCGGACCGGCTTTGAGATCTACCTCTATTGTGGTAATTTCATCATCTTCTTCGGCCGGTATGCTGAAAAAATACCAGGCAATAAGTAATACAAGTAAGGAAATTATAATGCCGTAAACTTTTTTCATCAGGCCCTCCAGGATGCCGGGCTTCGAATAATTTTATAATTCAATTATGCTACTACAACATTTTTACCCTCATCTTAAGAAATTTGTTTCATATGGCAGGTAAATGAAGAAATCTTTTTTTCCGCGAAAATCTGCGGGATCAGCGGAAATATCGCCCGCGAATAACGCTGATGCACGCGGATATTTTTACTCAAATGTTTTCCCGAAATTTTCATTGGGATGAAAATAGAGATGATTTGTTATATAATCAAATGTAATATTAAATTGCCGGAAAAGAGGAAAGCCAATCATGCCGAGATTATCGGGGTGAATCCTGGATGTATTGCGGTCTCCAAAATATACAACCGGGTTATCGAATGTGTATTTGCCGAAAGTCATACTTTTTATTTTGCCGGAATATTCCCGTGATAAACCCTGGGCGCCGAAACTTCTTCCGGGAGCGGCGTCCTCAGGCAGTTGAATATTATGTTTATTATTCAGGGCAATCTTTAACGCGCGGATACCCCCGAAATCGATCATTACATCTCCTTCATATTCTTTGCCATTTGAAAGAATAAAAGAGAAAGGCACAGTGTGGCTTCCTATCTCTTCTGTTGTCATGGGAAGAACACTGCCTTCACCTGAATACTTATATGTATCGGGATCGTGAAGGATTACACGATTGTTTATAAAATCGAACTCAACCGCAAAGTGTTTAAAGAATGTATTGCATAACTGGCCATCTGTTCCGGGGAACATCCGGGCGAATCCTGCCGCGGGCGGTGAAACCAGGGATGGCTGCTCATAAAATTCGATATCCCCGAATATGAGTGTTAAATTACTTGATGTATAAGCCTGTGTTGGGTCACCTTCACCGGCCCCCTCAATAGAGCCATCAGTTATCGGCTTTAACTTCAGCTCCTCAACAAGGGGTGAACCGAATAACCACACCTCGTCCCAGAGAACCCCGTTATCGATCATAAGCGCGGCCATTTTTCCATTTATTTCAAGGTCCATCACCGGTTTGTTCCGAACCATTCTGAAAGGGATGCTCAGAGGTAAACTCGCGCCATTAAGAAGTTTGTAATAACCGGGACCTTCCGGTATATTTTTCTTGTTCTCCCGCGCAAATGTTAAGGAACAAAAGAAAAGTATTACAGCGAAAACTTTAATTAAAGATACAGGCATCGTATTACTCCCGAAATATTTGTGTATTCATTCAAAATGTTAAAATGGCTCTTATACAAATCAATTAGACGAACGAAATCGTCATTTTCTAATTATTTGAATGTATAGTTCCCATTTTTTACACCAACATCAGGGGGGAGTTTTTTCTCTTCAAAATAATCAAATCCCTCTTTAAGATTTTTCCAGAACGAGCTCCAGGGAGAATTTATATGTTTTTCCATGTTTTCTTTTGTCATCCTGAAAGGGAAAATATGCACCCTGAAAAAGGGCTGGCCATTTTCAAGCGCCATTGCCGCGATAGTGAAAATTTCTTCAATGTTTTTATCTGTCATGGCAAAACAGCCTGATGATACACAGCTTCCGTGGACCATAATATTACTTCCGGTCCGTTTATAATGACGGTCATATTTATTGGGATAACCTATATTGAATGAAAGATGAAAGGAGCTGGAAGGGTTCATTCCTGAAGGTGGCACAAAATAAAATCCTTCGGGAGCCTGATCATCACCCGATTTAAGTTTTGGTCCGAGATCACCGGAATAATAACATATCTCATATATTTTGAATAATTCAAAACCGGCTCCCTTCTTTACCCACAATTCCAGTTCATTTGCCTCTTTGAATATCCGGATAAATATCGCTGAGCCGGGATGGAGTTTTTTCGATAAAAATTGTTTTTCAATATCAGGCTTGATATTATTATAAACATGAGCCGATCTTCTGCTTTCAGGCACAATTTTCCATAGCCTTTCACCCGGCGGTAGTTCTTCATCACCGCGAGAGCAGGAGAAAATCAAAAGAACAGATAAAAGTTGAATGTAGAAGTATTTCATCTGTTATTTTATTTTGCAATCATAAAAGTTAATAATTAGTTCTCCTTTTTTTGATTCGCCCTGTACATTATATTCAAAAAGGGAGGTGATTGTCTTTGGCAAAGTAATTCCATCAATAAACTGATATTCAAATGTTGCGCTTAAAATAAGTTCACCACCCTGAACTGGATTAGAAGCGGAACCTTTTTCTAATATTAGTTTATTATTTTTCGTTAATTTATAAATTTCAATTGATTTGAATTCTGAAACCTGAATTAATTCAACTCCCTCAACAATATTCTTATAATATTTTTCGGTTTTTACTTCACCTTCTTCTTTCATAAAATTCACGATAACAGTATCATCAATTGTTTTATAAGTTAGGTTTTTGTACTTATCTTTTTGGGGTGAACAAAGGTCTTCAATAGCAGTGCTTACCAGGTTTTTTATTCTGTCAACCTGTTGGTTGAACATCTTTTCCAAATAGATTACTGACTCTTTTAATTCCTCTTCATCGGATAACAACAAAAGTTCGAAGTGTGGATTGTTAAACCGGATACCACAATTTTTGCTAAAAGTTAAACTAAATAATCTAAGATCATATTCAAGCGTTGCTTTACCATTTAGATCAGATATATTTTTTTCAACATCTTCAGCAACCTTATTGAGGAAGGGAGTATCAATAAAAAATGTTATTTCCTCAAAATTCTGTCGATCCAGGAAATAAAATTTCTCTTTAAGTTTCAGAAATTTTTCCCAGTTATTTTGCATTCCGGATAAAAAATTGGGCATCACTAATAATAAGCTGCAAATTATAATTACTGCATTTCTTTTCGAGATCATCTTTTCTCCTTTAATTATATTTATATTACAAAGAATATGGTTCTATGTGAAATATAGCGGATAATTGAATTTAAGCCAGTGACAAACCACTTCGATCACTGATAAAATTTTCTTTATTTCAAATACTTCCGGCTCTTTTTTTGTTAATATATTGGCATTGTAATATTTTTAATATGATGCAGTTTAAGCGCCATTTTATGCATCTCCTACAGAGATGATTTTCAAATTGTCTATAATATACTACAATAATGGAACCTCTACAAGGTTCTTTTTTATCTTATTTGCCTTGTAGAGGATTCACAAACCTTCTCCAGATAACCAAATCCTTTAAGATCTCCCAGGCAAAATTCAAATCAATCGAATATGATATTTATAGCACATGCTCTGTCAGGCAAACCATATATTGGCGCTTGTATATCTGTTCAGTTACGTTCATTTAATAGTTGGTTGTCTTTTCATTACCCATTGGTTTTCATATAGGCTCTTATCACCACACTAACGCCAACATGTTGAGGATAATCCAGGGAACAAAATTTGTCAAAATGCCCGCAAATAACATGTTACCGATAGTCAGGTCGCGATTCTAAATCCATAATCCGGCTGAACCGCCCCCACGGGGAATTCACTGCGTGAACACCCCGTGGCTATTAGGTTTAACCCCCTTCGGGGGATTTCCCTCAAGCTCTGCGTGGGGAAAATTTAAGCTCTTACTAATACACTAACGCCAACATGTTGAGGATAATCTAAGGAGCAAAATTTGTCAAAAAGCCCACAAATAACATGTTGCCGATAATCAGGCCGCGATTCTAAATCCATAAACCGGCTGAACCGCCCCCACGGGGAATTCACTGCGTGAAAACCCCGTGGCTATTAGGTTTAACCCCCTTCGGGGGATTTCCCTCAAGCTCTGCCTGGGGAAAATTTAGGGACTTATAGGACTATTAATGTTTCAAAGAATAAATATATTATTCTTTCGGGATACGCTTCTTCCGGACCGCCGGCAATTTCCCTTCAGTTAGTGAAAGAAGAAATTTATCTTTGCCAGGCAGGCTTTTTTCACTGTTTTCATTCAACCACCGGTTTTATTTCCATTTCATACCGAAAAATGGTCTGATTATTTTAATTCTCCTTAAAATTTCAAAACTTACAAAACTGCCCGCGAAGGTTAAAAGGACAATCGATATTATATTAAGCTCTATCGGCAGTCCCAGGGGAAGAACATAATAAGCGGAGGCGAATAAAAAGATCATGTGGACAATATACACGGGGTAAACCGCTTCGCTCAGATATGCGAGCGCTTTGCCCGGTTTATTAAGGTAACGGTAAGCGAATCCGAAAATTGCGAATATCCAATTAATCGATTCAAACGAGGTAAGATAAACCGGAGCTTCAAAATTGAACCAGAGAATACGCGCCAGGTATAGCGCGAAGGCGATCAGAAGAGTGAAAACTTTCATTCTTTCAACCGCGTTCCAGAATTCTTTCCCGATGGCGATAACCAAAAAACCTGTTATGAACGCAACCATACCTATAAGGAATCCGTGCGCATTTCCCACATACATCGAAAAATATCGCGGGCCGGCGATGAATGATTCAAGCACATAAGGCAAAGCGAAAATGTAGATAAACCAGGGGTGTTTCAGTTGTCTTCTGAAAAACCGGAAGAATTTGTAATCATAATTCTGATTCAAAAAAGCAAAACCGATAACCTGTGTTATATATATACAAATATTGGCCAGAAACCAAAGATGCCCCATACTCGCTACATATTCAGGCTCTCCGCCATAAAATAACTGCACAAAAATTATATGCACAGGCACAATAAAAAAGCTGCCGAAAAGCAACGGGAGCAATATCCTTTTACCCCGGTCAATCAGCAGCGCTTTCCAGTCGCGGCGGCGGAGAGCAAAACACACCCCCATCCCTGAAACAAAAAAGAGAAGCGGGATCCTCCAGACATTAATCATCGCCATCGGAAACCAGATCGAATCACTGGTTTCTTCACTCTGAATAAATCCGATCATTTTTCCCCAGGGTTGAAAAATAAGAGCCATGTGATAAATGAGAAGTAAAAAAATTGCGATTACCCGCAGCCAGTCGATGTCATATCTTCTTTCGCTGTTTTCCATATATTATTTTTGTTTGTGGCAGGAAATATTTTCTTCATCCGATGATTAAAATTTAAAAATAAATTTTTTAAGGGGATATCCAAATCTTTGGTAAGTCTAATGATTTTTTCCTATTCAAAATTTCCGGATATTCTTTCGAGCCAGCTCAATCCCCTTTTACCGGTATATTTATCCTTCATTAAGTATATTGGATCTTTGAGCGCTTCTTCCAGAGTTATAAATTGCCAATCCTCTCTCTTCATATTTTCAAAAAGCTGCCCGAGATAGTATGAATTAATAAAGTTCATATGCAAAAGCATTATGTGTGATATTTCACGGCCTGTGATCTCTTTCGCCATAATGTGAAAATATTTCAGTTTATTCAACATGTGAGTAAGATATTCGCGGCCAATACTGTCTGCTTCATTTTTGTTCCCGGCAAAGAATGCTTTTACATACCTGACATTATAAACCGCTTCATCAGTATCAATAGTTACCGGAGCGACGGTGTAATTATTTTTGGCAAGAAAATGTAATATCCTGGTTTTCTTTTCATCCGTATTTCCCCTGTGAAGCATCGGATACCTGAAATAGCTGATTTTCTCCTGATAGTCAGAAAGTATTTCCTGATTTATCTGAATATCTTCTTCAAATGTTTCACAGGATACATTATTGAGATCGAAGTGATTTTGTGTATGGTTTCCCAGTACATGTCCGGCATTAATAAATTCCCGCAACAAGTCCTTCGTATGTTCCCTGATCAACATCCCTACAACAAAACCTGTCGCTTTAATATTGTAATTTTCGAGTGTTTTAAGGATTCTCCGGAAATAGGCTCTTTGTTCATCTGAATCAATAATCGAATGTGAAAGAGTGGGCAGATCGTCGATAGTAATAGCGATCCGTTTCCCCTCCTGTGAGAAAATGGTGATAGTGGTTATCAGCAAAAAGAGTATTACATTTATATTTTTCATCTATTCATTAGACTGAATGAAGGGTGTAAAGTTCTATTTTTAAAAATAAAATATTCCTCCCTTAAAATGAATCATTGAACCAAAATTCCAATGCTCTATCCCACAGTTTCCCCTACCGGCAGAATAAATATTATTTATTTTGTAGTTCTTTCCGCAGTTCGAGAATAATTGTATTATATTCTTTACTTTTAGGTTCAAGATGCAGAGCCGACTGCCAATCATCATAAGAAATCCAGAATGAACCACCCCTTATATTTACTTCCAGAAGACATTCGTCAACAGAAATAATCGGTTCACCCACTATTTTTCCCTTAAGTTTTCCGGCCCATTTCACGGATAAATGTAGAAAATCATCCCAGACTGCAGGATATTCCAAAACAAGCGCAAGTCCTCCGGAAGCCATTTCTATTAAATCAAAGTTTTTCATATGTTTTTAATAATTTAGACTGTATGCGAAAATTGGAATATGAATAACGTGAGTTCGATATAATAAATATTATAAACATTCGTGATAATACAAAATTAGATTCCGGTCTTGCTAACCGAAAAGCACGGTTTGCAAACCGGAATGACACAATTTTTTGAACCAGAAATAGTAATAAAGTTTTATTCCTTCGATGTTGCCGATGCCATGCTTCCTTCGGCAATATTCTGTTTGCCACTCCGCGCCGCCTGAACCATCTGACCAATAGTTCGGTCATATTTATTGAAAAAGCGATTGGTGAAATATATTGTGCCATCATAAACTATTTCCGCTTTCTGGTAGGCGTGTAAATTTCGGTAACCACCATGTTTTGGAATAAAACCCTTCTTATTCAATCTGCCATCGTTCATTAAAATTCACCTTTTCCAAAAAGCAACTGCTTCAAAGTTATATTTAAGAAGTATATTAAAAAAGTGTTGAGTATTATTCAACATAAAAAATTGAATTGTATGCTCTGGGAAGAAAAGTCAAATTTTTTGGTTTATGAATGATTTAGTGGGACTCCTGGGACAAGGGGGACAACTACTTGAATTATAAAATTTAAATAATTTGCGATTCTTCAGGTGTCTCATTTGTCACCTGATAATTTTAATGTTTTTGAAATATACCTGGTATCCTGAGCGCCACACGAATATTTCATTAATTAGAGATTCAGTTAATGAATAATATTCCAGCAAGTTGAAATATTGTTATCCGCAGTATAGGGGGAAGATTTTCCAATATTTTTTGTGATTCAAATTACCCTGATGGTAATCAGTTATTCATTTTCAAAAAATTTTTTTAACTTGATGCTCCCTTTTTCCGATAATAGGAAGATAAGACCAATCATTAAACCGGAGTTTTTTGTCATGAGAAAAACAGTTTTATTTTTAATATCCTTTTTACTGATAACCACATTCATAACGGGTCAGGTTTATTACCAGGGCCCTGCCAACGGATCTGTATCCGGCGGCGTAATAGTTAACACAAATAGTTTTGAAAACAACCAGGCTGGCGATAATACAAAATACAGGTTGTTCTCACATCCCCCAATACCTGTATATCCTGATGACGGAACGCAGCTTCCGGCCGCCGCTCCCGAAGATGCCAACCTGATCATAGATCCTGCCTCACTCGGTATCGACAATACAGAAGATATAACATTATTTGAGGATTTTTACGGAATAAACCAGACACCAAATATCCCTCCCGATCCTTATGTGGCTGTGGGACCCGATCATATGATTCAGGTTGTAAACAGCCGATTCAGAATAAATTATAAAAACGGAACATATATTAAAACAATCCTGGCCGATTCATGGTTTTCCAGCGTTTTGCCCGGCGCTTTTACCTTCGACCCAAAAGTAATTTATGATCATTATGAAGACCGCTGGGTAATGGTATGGCTTCATCTGAATGAAAACCAGAGTGAAGGATATATTCTTGTGTCTGTTTCAGATGACGGCGATCCGACTGGCGTGTGGTATAACTGGGCGCTTCCCTCAACCACCAATGGTAACACACCCGCGGGCAACTGGTCCGATTACCAGGGTGTGGGATATGATGATAAGGCTATATATGTTACGTCCAACCAGTTTACATTCAGTTTTTATTACCAGTATTCAAAATTAAGAATACTCGATAAAAACGTACTTTATGGTAACGCGGCAGGTCAGTTAACATGGAAAGATATGTGGAATATCCGCTATCCCAACGGGTCACAGGGAGCTTTTGGTTTAAGACCCGCGAGAATGCAGTCACCTTCAAATGAATATTATATGGCTGTACATACTCCTTATACCTCGGGAAATACAATCGGCGTTTTTAAAGTGCTGAATTCACCTTCCAATCCCTCAATTACCGGCGCGCAGGTTCCGGTGACATCCTACTCATCTCCCCAGGATCCTTTACAGCTTGGCGGTGGATCACCAAACATTGACGGAGGCGGACTGAATTTCAGGAACGAACCGGTCTTTTTTAACGGCACTCTGCACATGGTGCATTCAGTCGCTTATGGTAGCCGCTCGGCCTTAAGATATATGGCCGTAGATGTATCGGACTACAGCCTGATAATGGATTGGAAGATGGGTGACAGTGATCATTATCATACTTATCCGGCTCTTGCTGTCAACGGTTTTGGAGATGTGGTATTTTCCTACAGCCGTTCGGCGTCCACTGAATATATGGGAGCCTGTTATACTGTTCTGAAGGCGGGAGAAACCACTCCTATAGGCAGCCAGGTGTTAAAACCGGGCAATGGCAACTATATTAAAACTTATGGCGGATCAAGAAACCGCTGGGGTGATTACAACGGCGCGTGGACAGACCCTGCCGATCCCGAAAATTTCTGGGTATTTACCGAATATGTTCATGGAACAAATACATGGGGTGTCTGGGTAGGCGGAATAAACGTCGAAAACGTCGCTACAGTAAGTTGGCAGGCTCACATGAATGTGAATGATGGTTCCGATTCTGAGGATATGACCTTCGGACTTTCAGCATTCGCTACAGATGGAATCGACCCCGAGCTCGGCGAAGATGAACTTCCTCCTGTGCCTCCGGCAGGTGTTTTTGACTCACGTTTTGTACTTCCCGACCAGACCGCTTCATTAATGGATTTTAGAAATTCTGAAAATACCGATGTAGTATGGAATATTTCTTTTCAGCCTGGTTCAGCCGGTTATCCGGTTACCTTTACATGGGAGCCCGATTCCCTTCCGGCCGGAATATTTATATTAAAGGATGCCATACTCGGGACTCTTGTTAATGTTAACATGAAAGAACAAAACTCATATACTCTTACTAACAGCGCTATTACTTCTCTCAATATTGAATATACAAGTCAGCTCGCTGTTCAGGTTCCGGTGCTGGAAAACTGGAATATTGTTTCCGTTCCGGTTACAGCTCAGGATATGACAGTTGAATCAGTTTTTCCGAATTCCAACTCGGCAGCTTTTAAATATAACAACGGTTATGTGGTTGTTGATGAATTTGAAAACGGATTAGGTTACTGGCTCAAATTCCCCGCGGCCGAAGATGTTGAAGTTACAGGCTCACCGGTTGAACAGCCTGTTGATGTAAACGCGGGATGGAATATTATAGGTCCCTTTGATTCGGAAGTGAATATTGATAATATTACCTCCGAACCGGCAAATATAATTGCTTCGGCTTATTTTGGTTTCAGCGGAGCTTATTATTCAGCCGATGTTCTTGAACCGGGTAAAGGTTACTGGGTTAAAACAAGCCAGGCAGGTGCCCTCAGTTATGACGGCACATTGGCTAAAAAAGGCGCTAATAAATCATTAAATGATATTCTTGGTTCGCGCGGCAGAATTATTTTCACAGACGCGGCCGGCAAATCAATTTCTCTTTACGCGCTCAATAACGGCGATAACCGCTCCTCTTTTGAACTTCCTCCGTCTCCTCCGCAGGGTGTTTTTGATGTCCGCTTTGAAGGTGGATTCCTCGCGGAGAATCTTTCAACCGGCAAGTCTGTTTCTCTCAGCAGCCTGGTTTATCCTGTTAACATTGAGACTGAAGGCATTGAAATTTCTGTCAGGGATAATGCCTCTCTTATCAACAGCATTATTAAGGATGGTTCATCATTCACGATTACTGATGAAAATATCACAAAACTTGTGATAGCTTCAACATCTCCTGTTTATGGTTATTCACTCAAACAGAATTATCCGAATCCATTCAACCCGACAACAAATATTTCATTCGTCATTCCTGAAAAATCGAATGTAAAACTGAGTGTTTTTAATATCCTGGGTCAGGAAGTGATGTCACTTGTTGATCAGTCGCTCGACGCGGGAAATCACACAGTAAAATTTGACGCTTCAAACCTTTCTTCAGGTGTGTACTTCTATAAAATTGAAGCAGGCAATTTCACGGAATCAAGAAAAATGATGCTGATGAAATAAGCCTTTCAAAATTATTAAGAACCAAACCTCCGGGGTTTTTAAAACCCCGGAGGTTTTTTTTTGTTTTAATTTTGTACTCACCCGGAAGAGAGCCTTTCCGGTATATGTGTCGCTACATAACTTTTATTCTTACCAAAATCTTTCTGAACCACGATTAAAGGATTTGAGGATTACATGATTAAAAAATCGGAATCGGGTTCGGTATCGTTTTTATCATTGGATATGGCAGAATTGCAAAAAAAAACAATCCTCTAATTTTGCCAAATGTTTTTATATAACCCGTGTAGAGACAAGGCATGCCTTGTCTCTATAGCTGGGAAAAATATTTCTACCTTAAAGATGTTTATACCAGACTTGAAATAACCTCCGGGGTGGTAATATGATGTACCTGACGGCACACTTTAATGATTCAGAATTTATTTTTCTACCAATATGTTATCCCTGACGGGATAAATAATTCTATTGGTTTAAATTGCCCCGTCAGGGGCAAAATATTGGTAAAAGGATTGAAACCTTATGATATATGTGTGCCGTAGGTACACCATATTTATCACGCCGGATAAATTCCAACTCCGGTTTTACGGTGAATTCGCTGAACAGATTACGTAGCATGGCAGGGTATTATAATATGCTGCATACCATTTTTTAATCTGATCCCGTCAAAGTCTGAACCATGATTAAGGGATTTGAGGATTACATGATTAAAAATCGGTATCGGGTTTGGTATTGCTATCGGTATCGTTTTTATCATTGGATATGGCAGAATTGCCCAAAAAAAACAATCCTCTAATTTTGCCAAATGTTTTTATATAACCCGTGTAGAGACAAGGCATGCCTTGTCTCTACGAAAGTCAGATAAAATTAAAAATGGATGCCCAGTCCAACCCCGAGATAATGATTTGTTTTATTGACCATTTCTTCATCGCCGAGATCAAGCTGGAAAAGATATTTCGCGGTGAGCACAAGTGGGAATCCTTTAGCCGGAATATACTGGGTGCCTCCGCCGAGAAAAACGAAGGGGCGGCTGAATTCCTGCTTCTCAATTTCCCATTTCTGGCCATAGGCGGGTGAAATCACGCCCGGAGCCTCCGCAAGAGTGATCGCTGTAAACTCTTCCCTGGTATAACTTGCAAAACCGCCTCCCACCTCAACATAGGGCCTAACACCCGCATAAGTTCTGAAAAGATAATCGGCATAAACCTTCAGGTTGGTATTGGTTATATTGAAGTCGGCGGAAATCCATTCATCGGTGCTGCTGTTGGAATATTTGAAGCTGTTATAGTTAAAACCCGCGCCGAGGTAGAGGTTTTCAATAACTTTATATTGCAGATCAAACGAAAAGCCGAATCTTATTGAATTTTCAGGCTGTTCCAGATCAACAAGGTAATCTTCTTGCGAGCCGTGAAGCACAAGCTGCTCAATATTCCAGGAAGGACCGGGAGTAACACTGACGCTTAAAGAAGCGATGAAATCATGTTCGGGACAGGAATAATCTTTCAACACTTCTTCACCGCGGTCCCTGTTCAAAATTCTGTTATCGATGTTATTTTTTAATGATTCGATATCCTCGGCAATTTTCTGCAGCTCTTCATCATTGCCTGAATCAAATTTTAATAAATTGATAGTTTTTGAAGCTTCATCAAGAGCGTCTTTTCTGAATTGATCCGATGCCTTTTTGTAGCCATCTTTCGCGAAGACTTTTATTCTCTCGACATAAATATGGCGCAGGAGCACAGCCATTTTATACCACTTTACAGCTTCCACAGTATTTCCTTTATCTGCCGCTTTCATATAAAGCTTAAAAGCTTTCTGCGCTTTTTCACCGGCAAAAGAGAGAGTGAAAGTGGATTCAGCCTGCCTGACATTTTCCACATAAGATTTCATCTGTTCACCGCCCGATTTTTCTCCCTTCGCGATGAAGTTCAGAGCTGAACCAATCATAGGTTTCAGTTCCTCATAAAAGGTCTGATCTTTTTTGGATTTCAAAGCCCCTTTATCATGTTTTTCAGTAAAAGCTTTGACGCCTTCAATATTGCCTTTCAGAAGCAGATCTTCAAGTGGAGTGAAAAAATTTTCATCTGTTTGTGATAAAATAATAATAGGCAGGAAAGTAAAAAGCAGTAGTTTCTTTAACATTTCGAGTTCCTCTTTTAATCCCAAATAAATTAATTGAATAAATGAATTTACAAATATAAATTTTATGCTGCTATTTTCAAAAAAAAGGGAAAAGGCGGACGTTTTGTTAATGACTATGAGGGGTAATTTTATTATATTAATAACAATTTTATAACAAAATAGTAGATTAATTGGGAAAGATACATTTGATAATCCTGGTTGGGCAATTGCTGTTCCCGAAGATATTGCGGGAGTAGAGGAAAGTCCGAACTCCGCAGAACAGGGCGCCGGGTAACGCCCGGGAGGCCGGTAAGCCGGTCTACGGAAAGTGCCACAGAAAATATACCGCCCGCCGCAGGCGGGTAAGGGTGAAAAGGCAGGGTAAGAGCCTGCCGCGCCTTTAGTAATAAAGGTGGTCCTGTTTGGGAGTTCCGTTTAACGGAATCAAGGTAAACCCTGCCCGGAGCAAGGTCAAGTAAGGGACGATTTGGTGAGTTTTTATCATAAGGAGTTGTTCGCTCCTCAGTCCCGGGTAGACCGCTTGAGTCTGTGAGTAATTGCAGACCTGGATAAATAATTGCCGCCTCTCCTTTTTATGAGGAGAGGATACAGAATTCGGCTTACAGACCGGGGTTATTAAATGTTTTTTCCCAATACTCAAAGAGTATGCTGAAAAAACGCTGGAAAATTAAAGATCCTGTTGACCACAAGATGGTGTTGGCTCTGGCCGACAGCCTGAATATATCCAATGTATTATCTGAACTTCTAATTCGCAGGGGAATAACAAACTTTTTTGAAGCAAAGAATTTTTTCCGTCCGACAATAGAGGCGCTGCACGATCCTTTTTTAATGGATGGAATGGAAAAAGCCTCCAGAAGAGTTATTCAGGCAATAACAAGTAATGAAAAAATCTGTGTTTATGGTGACTACGACGTAGATGGAACATGTTCGGCGGCGCTTATGTACATGTTCCTGAAACATTTCGACGCCGACGCTTCAATTTATATTCCCAACAGAATTACCGAAGGTTACGGAATATCTGAAGCGGGCATTGACATTTTAAGAGAGCAGGGTGTCACACTTATTATCACAGTCGATTGCGGCATTACAGCCGTAGATGAAATCGCCTATGCTAACACGCTTGGAATGGATACAATTATTTGCGATCATCATAAGCCCAAAGAGATTCTCCCCCCCGCCCACGCGGTTCTCGATCCGCAAAAAGAGGATGATCCTTATCCCTTCAAGTATCTTTCGGGCGCCGGAGTGGCATTTAAGCTTGCAAGAGCGGTCGGCGACCGGATAGGACAGATAGACCTGGCGCTCGACTATCTCGACCTTGTCGCGCTCGCCGGAGCCGCTGATATTGTTCCACTTGTTGATGAAAACAGGGCTCTTGTAAAAAAAGGTCTTGAAGCGATCAATACCCGTCCCCGTCCCGGCATCAAAGCGCTGATGAAAAGCGCCAAAATGGAGCCCGGGAATCTTTCGGCCGGTCAGATAGTATTTACCATAGCGCCGAGAATCAATGCTGTCGGCAGACTCGGCGACGCCAACCGCGCTGTTGAGCTTTTTACAACCCGTGATGAAAAAGAGGCGGAAGAGCTTGCCAGGGTTCTTGAGGAAGAAAATCATGAGAGGCGAAAAATTGATGAGGCCACATTTTCGCATGCGCTTGATATGCTTGAAGAAACTCAGAATCTTGATGAAAATCTCGGTATCGTTCTCCATAATGATAACTGGCATCCTGGTGTAATTGGTATTGTAGCTTCAAGAATGGTTGAAAAATTTTACCGGCCTTCCATTCTGTTAACCACTATTGACGGGGTGGCTAAAGGTTCGGCAAGGAGCATCACCGGGTTTAACATGTACCAGGCTTTGCAGAAGTGTGAAGATCTGCTTATTCAGTATGGCGGGCATGAAGCGGCGGCAGGTCTCGCTATTGAAATTGATAATATTGCCGAATTCAGGATCAGGCTTAATGATATTCTTAAAGAAAAACTTACTGCTGATGATGTTGTGCCTGAAATCAATATTGACGCAAAACTCTCTCTTTCTGAAATAACGCCAAAATTTGTCAGGATTCTTGACCAGTTTGCCCCTTTTGGCCCGGGGAATATGCGCCCGGTTTTTATGGCTGAAAATGTTGAACTGACTACGATTCCCCGTATTGTAGGTTCAAATCATATTATCACATGCATGAGGCAATCAAAAAATGACAAGATATTTGACACAATAGGATTTAACCTGGGACATTTTGTTCAGGAAGTTGACAAAGATAAAAATTTGGTGGATATTGTATTTACGATAGAAAAGATTACCCGCGACGGAAGGCTTTATCCCCAGCTCCGTCTAAAAGATATAAAAATTTCAGAGAATACATAATTAACACGGAGAAATAAATATGTCAGGTCACTCGAAGTGGTCCACTATTAAAAGAAAAAAAGCAGCGATTGATTCCAAAAGAGGAAAAATATTTACCAAGCTTATAAAAGAAATAACAATTGCGGCGCGCCAGGGTGGCGGTGATCCGGGAGCGAATCCGAGGCTCAGGCTTGCTGTTGACAACGCCAAAGGGGCCAACATGCCCATGGATAATATTGAAAGAGCTATCAAGAAAGCGACCGGCGAACTCGAAGGAACAACATATCATGAACTTACTTATGAAGGATATGGTCCGGCCGGAGTGGCTGTAATGCTCGAAAGTGTCACCGACAACAAAAACAGGATTGTTGCCGAGGTTCGCCATCTCTTCAGCAAATATGGCGGAAACCTTGCTGAAAACGGAGCTGTCGCGTGGATGTTCGACCGTAAAGGTGTAATTACCTTACCGAAAAAGGATATGGAAGAAGATGACCTGATGGAAATTGCAATTGACGCCGGAGCTGATGATCTTGTTACCGAAGAGGATTTCTTTGAGGTTCAGACCGATATGGAATCATTCGAGAATGTCAGGAAAGCATTAATTGAAAAAGAAATAGAAATTGAGAACGCGTCTCTGCAGTGGGTAGCGAAAAATACTGTCGAGGTTGCCGGTGAGAATGTGGAAAAAGTAATGAAACTTATCGATATGCTTGAAGATAATGATGATGTTCAGAATGTTTACACAAACGCAGATTTCCAGGAATAAATTCTGATGACAGTTTTTGGCGTTGATCCCGGAACGGTGATAACCGGATACGGGATCATACGATATTCCGGAAATGAAGTTTCATGGATTTCCTCCGGAATAATAAAACCACCCCCCGCCGACGATATGGCCAACCGAATTACCTTTATTTATGAGAATCTTGAAAAAGAATTAAAATTTCATACCCCCGATGAATTCGCGATAGAAACTTCTTTTTACGGCAAGAATGTACAATCCGCTCTTAAGATAGGATATGTAAGAGGGGTGTCTCTTCTCGCGGCTGTTAAATCGGGCATTCAGCCCTCAGAATATTCACCACGTGAAGTAAAGAAAGCTGTAGTCGGAAAAGGTTCAGCCTCTAAGCAGCAGGTGCAGTACATGGTTCAGAAACTGCTTGGCATAGGCAATAAAAAGCTCCGCCTCGATGAAAGCGACGCTTTGGCTATAGCTATTTGTCACGCGTTTAAATTAAAGAGTTTTACACCCCGGAGTTCAAGCTGGAAGGATTTTATAGAGAGCAATCCCGATAGGATTGTGGGGTAGATGTTATATTTTGGGGTTGTTATCGCGGAGACGCAAAATCTTGCGTTTTTCCACTGACAGGGTAAAAAAAAGATCACAGACCGACACTATTTTCTATATAATCCGTGTAGAGACGCAAAATTTTGCGTCTCTACGTGAATAAATCAAAATGAAATGTTAATCTATCTGGACAAATTTTTCAGCTTTAACGCCGCAGATGGGGCATCTTTCGGGGGCTTTACCTAATTCTATATGACCGCATACCGGGCAGAGATATATTTCAGCGTCTGTCAGGTCTTTTCCTTCTTTAACCGCTTCAAGGGCCAACTGGTAAATTTTAGCGTGGACGGCTTCGGCGTCGATGGCGAATTTAAACATTCTTCTGGCTTTGTGTTTTTCTTCTGTCGCCAAATCAAACATCGGGGGGTACATCTTTTCATATTCGTAGGTTTCACCATCTATCGCGGCCTGAAGATTGGCGGCTGTGTCTCCGATTCCATCCAGCGCGTCGAGATGTCCTTCGGCATGAATTCTTTCAGCTTCGGCAGTTGTTCTGAAAAGTTTCGCGATATTAGGAAAACCATCTTTTTCCGCTTTTTTAGCGAAGGCTCTGTATTTCTGATTTGCCTGGCTTTCACCGGCGAATGCTTCTTTCAGATTATCTTTTGTTGTCATTTTTCCTCTGTAAAAAATTAATTCAACATACTTGAAATTTCCATTAAACCCTCGGAACATAAATTATTTGCTAATAAAATCCAAATATCTTTTTATGGGCAGAGCAATTCCTGCAGGTATTAATTATTCCATTTGCAGATAAATTCTTTGCAAAATGGCAAAATTTCAATTAATAATGTACAATTAACAATTAAAAAAATACTTGATAAATATTCCATGAACTCAATAAATTTTTGCTTTATGGCGACTTTTTTGAGGCGTATTTTTCTCGCGGAAATGAAACAAAAAGAACATTATTCTTAAATCTTTTACCTTTCGGGTAACGAGAATATATTTGAGAGAAAAAGCCAGTCATTTTTTTACGAATATTTTGACTTCTCACCGGATTATAGAGATCTAAAGGCAGATCTTGAGGAAAACGCTCTATCGGGGAAAAGTTCCCTGGCAAAACGGGAAGCGATTTATTAAATAAGAAGTTAAGTTATATGCAAATTGGTAAGAAATTTTTCAACAAGTAGAAAGTTTAATGCCAGGTAAAAGTTTTGTGATTACTCGAGGTGAATCCTCCCCCGACCTCCGGCAAAAGACGACCGGAGGCCACCCCCTCCGAAGGGGGACATTGTGTCTTTTATCCCCCTTTGGAGGGGGTGGATTCAAAGTGTTTTTCTTTGAAGACGGGGGAGGACTATCCTTGAGCTGATCGATAACTTTTCTTTTTCTGACTCCATCACCTTATGGATTTAGAATCTCGGTCTGGCTATCGGTAACATGTTATTACCGGGCATTTTGACAAATATTGCTCCTTAGATTATCCTCAACATGTTGGCGTTAGTGTGGTGATAAGAGCCTAAATTCTCCTAAGGTTGTTAATATTCGACGCCTTCAGCGTCGCAGGTGGTATTTGTCTGATGAAACCACCGGATAACATCCGGGATTATTCATATTCGAGTACATTCGGAATCGTTTATGAAGTATGATTACTCCGAAAGGAGTTAAATTCTACGCAAAATGGCAAGATTATTTCTGGTTGGCAGTAAAAATCGGCATTAGATTCCGGTCTTTATGCAAAGGACGCAAAAAACCGGAATGACAATCAGGCATGTAATTGGGAAAAACAAAAAGTCTCATTTGTCCAATGAGTCCTCTTGTTATTTCACTTCTGGCTCTGCCAGTCTGTGAGTACGAGTACAATTCTTTTCTGGCGCTGCCGGCTTACGGTGAAAAACTTCATTTGGTCAATAGGCTCTGAAGAGTAGTATTGAGTCTTATGTATGGGACATTGACACCGTGGGGGACAGCCTGGAAAGGCTGTCCTACGTAAAATTATAGAGTGATGATATCGTTATAGAGTATAAATACCATCAGCATGAGGAGAATTATAAATCCTGCATTCTGGATGGCGATTTTGATTTTAACCGGCAGCTCCCTTTTTATTGCTCCTTCTATGAGGATAATAATAAGGTGTCCGCCATCAAGAACCGGAAGTGGAAGTATATTCAGAATGGCAAGACTGAAGCTTAACATAGCGAGGAAACTGAGGAATGAAGCTATTCCCCTGTCGGCTGAATCAGCGGCAAATTTCGCTATTTTTATCGGGCCGCCGAATGTCCGGCCAAATTCAACATCGCCGGTAAAAACTCTTTTGATCATCGAAAGTGTAAGAATGCTGTTTTCGGCAATAGCGACAAAACTTAATTTAACAGATTCAAAAAATCCATAATCAACAGTGGCGATCTCACCCGAATAATAATCGTATAAGGCAATGCCTATCATTCCATCCACCCCGGGAGTTACCGCGGTGCGAAGAGTATCTTCATCTCTTAAAAGAACCATCGGCATTTCTACCTGCTGATTGTCGCGTATAATTTCTATCGCCTGTTTGGTTACCTCAATATCAACACCATTGAGTGAAATAATTTCATCACCCGGTTTCAGTCCCGCTTCTTTTGCCGGGCTGTCATCCATCACCTGCGAGATCAAAGGAATAGTTTCACCAAGCGGAAGGAAAAAGCTCTGGGCGTCGGGCGGCGCAGCGACCGCGGCGTCAACGGAAATTTCGAGAGGCGCGCCATTTCTTTCAATAGCGAAACTCACATCCTTTCCCATATTATCTATGAAAACAACCCGGATAAGTTCTTCCCATGATTCCACCTTTTTTCCATTCACCTCTTTGATTAAATCACCTTTATGAAAGCCAAACTGATCGGCCTGTGAACCTTCGATGATATACCCGACCTCGGTTGATTTAACAATCTGTTTACCCTGGTAATAATTCAGCCCGGTAAAAATGGCGATAGTCAGCAGGAGGTTCATAATTACACCTGCCGAAATCACAAAGATTTTTTTATAAGTAGGTTTGGATCTGAATTCGTCAGGCTTTGGTTCTTTTTCGGCAAATTCGGTATCGAAACTTTCATCAATCATTCCCGCTATCTTAACATACCCGCCAATAGGAAGAAGGCAAAGACGGTAATCGGTATTTCCATTTCCGTCAAAATCTTTGGGAAGGTCGCCGGTAGTAAAACCTGTCAGCTTATTCCATCCAAATAATCTTTTACCAAAACCAATGGCAAAAATATCAACTCTCATACCTGACATCTTAGCGGCGATAAAGTGTCCGAACTCATGAACAAACACCAGTATAAGGATTGTAATGCCAAAATAAATTATATAACTCATTAAAATTTATGCTCCCTGATTAAATTTATTATACACGTACTCTCTGACAAGACGGTCTGTTTCGAAAATAGTTCCGGGATCAATATCAAACCTGTTTTCAATTTTGTCGAGAGCGTCGGAAATAACATCGGGAATCCCGGAAAACTTTATTATTTCCTTTAAAAACAATTCAACAGCAATTTCGTTCGCGGCGTTCAGTATACAAGATGAAAGTCCCCCCTGTTCCAGGGAATCGTATGCCAGCTTCAGACATCGGAATTTTACCATGTCAGGTTCCAGGAATGTCAGACTTCCAAGACGGGGAAAATTTGTTTCAACATAGCTGCTTTCAAAGCGGTCGGGCCAGGTGAGGGCATACTGGATGGGCAGCTTCATATCGGGCATACTTAACTGAGCTTTAATTGAAGCGTCAACAAACTGAACCATCGAATGAATGACAGACTGAGGATGAATAACCACATCAATTTTTTCGGGGGGAAGGTCAAAGAGCCAGTGTGCTTCAATTATTTCAAGTCCCTTGTTCATCATGGATGCCGAATCGATAGTAATTTTATTTCCCATTTTCCAGTTCGGATGATCAAGCGCGTTCTCAATAGTCACATTTTCCAGTTCTTCGGCGCTGTGATTTAAGAAGGGGCCTCCCGAAGCTGTGAGTATTAGTTTTTCAATTCTTTCCTTTTTCTCTCCTGTCAGGCATTGAAAAATCGCGCTGTGTTCAGAATCGACGGGGATCATTTCGGCGCCATATTTTTCCAGCATATTATTAACATATTCACCCGCGGCCACGAGAGTTTCTTTATTTGCCAGCGCGATTCTTTTTTTCCTTTTAATTCCCTCAAGAGTAGGGGCCAGGCCCGCGAAACCAACCAGCGATGAGACCATGATATCATAATCCGCTCCTGCGGCGAGTTCGTTAAGTCCCTTTTCTCCCGGCAGCAGTTTGCATCTGCCATCGATTCTTTTCCTCAACTTTTCCGCTTCCTTTATATCGCTGACAGCCACAAACTCAGGATTAAATTCCTCCATCTGTCTTTCAAGCAGATCAATATTGGAATTTGCGGTGAGGGCTGTTATTTTAAAATGTTCCTTAAAATCCCTGATAACCTGAAGCGTATTAACTCCGATCGATCCGGTAGAACCGAGAATTACAACTTTTTTCATATTCTAAATTTTATTTTGGAAGAAAATTATTCAATTACGCGGCTGGAAATATTACAGGAAAACTGATTAAAAACCGGATAATTATTATAACAAACAAAAGTATAAATAATTCATCATAAATGACAGATCAATTAATCAGGTCTCTGAAGAGTTCTTCAAAATTGGATACATCTTTTTCGTCGAGGCTGAAAGAGACCATATCGGCAAAATTATTAAGAACAACAACCGCGTTAATGCTCGCGTCCCTTTTTTCAAGATCAGCAATTTTCTGAGCTACATTCTGGTTAAGCAGTTGTATATCCTCATAAACCTTCTTAAGGCCCTTCATTTCCCAGTCGGGTTCTTTGCCTTTTGTCATTTTAATATACTGCGCGATAAGATACATCGAAAAAGCCCGGAATTCGGTTTCCTCGATTGAGGCAAATGGAAGATGAAATTGCACCAGCGATTTTAATTTGCCAAGTATAGGGCATCCGCTTGTGGACATCAGTATCCCCGCGATGCTTCCTACGCCGTCCTGAACGGCTGTTTCCTTGAAATAGGTTCTGTCATCGGTTTCCACATAAATCTTCACCCGTTCATAAGAGGCAGTTGAGCTGAAAAAGTTAATTACATCCTTCAGATTAACCGCGACAGGACAATAGAGATATTCCTCTTCATCAAGGGGACAATGGGGGCATTTGAAATTTTCCATCCGTGTCCAGGCCGGAGGAGGTTCCCTGTCTGTCCGGATCAGGATCATGGTTTTTGGCTCAATATACACATCAAAAACCTTTTCTTCCCTGTTCTCAAAGCAGAACCGGTACTTTATATAAATTACATTATTTTCCTTTATATCCATCTTGGTTTATTATCTTTTCACAATCAGGATTTATAATAACATTTTAATAAAGAAAAAAACATCGGCGGAATCACAAAATCGCGGTATGAATTCCGGGTATGATAAAGATCAAAATTTTTACAGTTATCGACAAAAATATTTAAGGTTTAATGCAGATTAAGAAATTATAATAAAAAAGAAAAACAATACATTCAAGTAAAATTAAATATTTAAAATATTTTCCCGAGGTTTTTTATTGTGTTTTCAAAATCTATTAAGATATCACGCATTATTTTTTCCACAGGTTCAATACTGCTGATCATTCCGGCCGACTGTCCCGCTTCCATCATTCCTTCAGTAAGATCACCTTCAAAAATGCCTTTTTTCTCCCGTTTTTCGCCAAGAAGCATTTTAAGCCTGTCGGGGGCAACCCCCGCGCATTCGGCATGTCTTACTCTCGCGCTGTAGTCACTTTTTATAAGTCTTACCAGAGCATAATTCCGAAATATTAATTCTGTTCCCCTATCATCGGATTCAATTAGTTTTTGTTTATAAAATTCATGCGCCGAAGATTCAGCCGACGCGGCGAAACGGGTGCCTATCTGGACACCTTCGGCTCCAAGCGCCAGGGCCGCGGCCATTCCCCTGCCATCAGCTATGCCGCCGGCTCCTATTACAGGAATTGAAAGCGCGGAGGCAAGCTGTGGAATAAGACAGAAAGTTGTAATTTCATCAGCCCCGTTATGGCCTCCCGCTTCAACACCTTCACCGACGACCGCGTGACAGCCTGCATTTTCAGCTTTTAATCCCTGTTTTACGTTTGAAACCACATGAACAACTGTTATTCCTTCCGATTTAAGCTGCCCGGTATATTTTGCCGGTGAGCCCGCTGAGGTAAAAATAATTTTCACACCTTCTTCGAGTGTCGTTTTAATTAAATCATCAGCATCCTTTCTTAAAAGAGGGATGTTAACTCCAAAGGGCTTTGACGTCCCATTTTTGCATTCTCTTATATGTTCTCTCAGCAGTTCCGGCTTCATAGAACCGGCGCCAATCAGTCCCAATCCTCCCGCTTCTGAAACAGCCGAAGCAAGTTTCCACCCCGAAACCCAAACCATACCCCCCTGGATAATCGGGTATTTTATTCCGAATAAGGCGCGAATTTTATTGTTTTCAAACATTTTTCCACCTTTTTATTAAAATACAAAAATAATTATGATTGGAATTAAAATAAAGCCTGCCGAAAGATAATGTGTTATAATAGCAATTAACCGGCCAACCCGGGAAAATGAGGAGGTAAGAGTTAGGAATTAGGAATTAGGAATTAGGAATTAGGAATTAGGAATTAGGAATTAGGAATTAAGAATTAGGAATTAAACCTCAACTGAATATTATGAATCCAGACCGCATATCTCCGGCCTGAAGGCGCGGAGTTATTTTAAATTAAATTTTGAATAAAGTCTCCACCCTCAATAATCATAATCCCAATCCCCAATACAAAATGAACAACCCCGGCGCCGTCACCTAACCTGGTCATCATAATCCTAATCTTCATCACAGACTGGCAAAGCCGGAAGCAAAGTAGAAAGTATAATAAAAGTGGGACTCCTGGGACAATTGTGACTCTGGCTATTCTATCAATCGCAGACCTAATTACTTGTCATTCCGGTTTTTGCGTCCTTTGCAATAAAATCGGAATCTTATGCCGGATAAATTGGTACTGATGTTGATAGCTTTGACTCCGCTAAATGTTTGCAAAAATTTTTGCCATTTTGCGTAGAATTTCACTATTGCCGGAATAATCAGCATATTATTCCCTGGTAAAAAATAGTAATCCCGCGGTTCCACGGGTTACAGCCGAAAGTGCTACAAGAGTATGAAACCAGTTAATCTCCTTAAACCAGAGATAAACTACCGCCATAATTGTAACTGTTAAAATGCTTTCCCATGTGCCTGCTTTATAGAGCAGATGAATTTCTCTTTCGTCAGGTATATGAATGCCGGTAACAAAAAGAGCCGCGAAAAAAAGTATAATTCCGGCAAGACCGTAATCGCCAAACCAGAGGCATAAAATAAATGTTAAAATACCAGACAATATTTCCATTATAAAGGAAAAGATGTAATTTCTCTTCAGTCTCATGACAGCTCCTTTTTTATTATTTCTTCATCTTCGAATTTGAATACTTCTTCGATCGGGGCTTCAAAATATTTTGCTATTTTCCAGGCTGTAATCACGGAAGGAATAAATTTCCCCTTTTCGATAGAGTTAATAGTCTGCCTGCTTAAGCCTACCGAATTGGCTAACTCTTCCTGCGTTATTTCTCTTTCAGCCCTGAATACTCTTATTTTGTTTTTCATAATACTTCTCCTGTTTAAGCGCAAACAATAATAATAAAGAAAAGTCAAAAAGTCAAGCATACTTTACAAATTGTATATACTAAACGATAATATATCGTTTATAAGCTACTATATTGAGCGAGTCCGGGATGGCTTAACTTCAAGGTAAATTTTATCTGTACGGGAAAAGAAAAGATTTTATTAGTTTTGCAAATGTTAATAATGAATTGATATCGGGAAATATGATTAATACAAAAGGGGCTTTATGCCCATGCTGCGGCAGTAATAAGTTCAAAGTAATCGGAAAGCCGTTACCAGGTGCAAATGTAAAAAAGTATATCAGGGAGGATTATTATGTAGTGCAGTGTGATGACTGTTCACTATATTACGTATCACCGGGAATAAATTTCAGCGATAAGGAGTGGGAGGATATTTACAAAGTTGGTTATTTTTCCGAACCGACCGGATGGCTGAAAAAAAAGAGAGTGGAAGAGGTCGCGGAAAAATTTGACCGGGGAATAAAAATACTAAAGAAAGAAAAAATTGATTACCTTGATGTTGGCGCCGGTGAAGGGCTGGGAATTATGGAAGCTCTTAAAAGGGGATGGAATGTAACCGCCATTGATATTACAGATCACCGCATTGAAACAGCAAAAACCAGTGATGTGAAATTTTTTCTCGGCAGACTTATTGACCTGGCCCTGCCGGAAAACAGCTTCGATTTCATCTATTTTGATTCCGTTCTTGAGCATGTTCTCAACCCATTGGAACACTTGCGGGAGATTAAAAGAATACTTAAACCGGGGGGGATAGTATATATCGGGGTGCCGAATGAAGATTCTCTCTTCAATGATGTAAAAAAACTCGCTTACAGATTTTCGGGGCGAAAAGATATATCGGTAAAGATTAAACCTTTCGATTCACCCTACCATGTTATCGGGTTTAATAAAAAATCAATCAAAAGAATTGTACAAAATTCCGGTTTAGAGGAGGAGTTGATAATTAATTTCGGCAGGAAATGTGAATTTCTCAGTTTTCCTCCCTTTACAAAATCCTTTTTTATTTCACTTCTGTTCCTTTTCCCGGTAGAAATAGTCGGACTTTTGCTTAAACGGGATGTTTATTATGCTGTTTATCTCAAAAAAAAATAAGATGTATTAAAATGCGGTGGAAACATTTCTGGTATATCCTGGCCGCCGGGGTGGTATTTCGGATTATATTTGTTCTGCTTTTCAGTGATCTGAAGAACGATTATTACTGGGAATATGGAGCCACAGCGAAAAACATCGTAAACGGCAGGGGTTATTCTCTCTATTATTTTCAAGATGACCTTTTAAGGCATAAATACCAGGAGGATAAAACCCCATTCCCTTCGGCTTATATGCCTCCCGGATATGTGTTTTTCCTTACTCCTTTCATGCTGCTTAAATCGCTTATTTTCAGGAATTTGCTGATTCTTCTTATCCAGACATTTATTTCAGCCGCGGCGGCCTGCCAGTTGTTTAATTTTACTCAGAAAAAAATATCAGAAGAGGGAGCGTTTGGGGCAGCTACTATATATTTGCTTACCCCCGAATTCATCTATGCTTCCGCCACCTTTACGCCAACTGTTCTTTTTCATTTCCTGATATTTTTTATTCTCAACAGACTTGACCAGGATGAGAACACTAAACAAACGATATTTACATCGATTCTGATAACCATTGCTATATTTATCCGCACTGAGATAGCGTTATTTGTTTCGATGGTTATCGCCTGGGGAATTTACAGCAGACAGCTTAAAAAATCGGCAATTTTGACAGCGGTTGTTCTTTGTCTTCTTCTGCCATGGAGTATCAGGAATTATATTGTCTTTGATGAAATTGTGCCGTTAACTACAAACGCCGGATATAATCTTTACCGGGGGACACATCTGCTTATCGGGCAAAACACCTCATACGAGGGGGTAGACAGTGTTCATTACGGAGTTCCGCGGGATAACAATTATGAAATTCACTGTAATGAAAAATTCCTTGAAGCTACAGTAAAAACATACCAGACGGAACAAATTATGGTTCTGACCAATTATGTTAAAAAAATTTTCAATTACTGGCTTTTTAATCCCGACGATCCCAGGTCATATAATGTTCTTTATCTCTTTCCCTGGGTTTTGATATTGCTTTTTTCTGTTGCGGGACTGATTAAGTTTTATAGCGAGGATAAATTCCGAAACATCTATTTCCTCCTTTTTGTCCTCACTTTATCGGCGACAATTGTGTTCTCACTTCCGCGTCACCAGACTATGATGAAAATTCTGCTGCTCCCCTTTGCCGGCGGAATAGCCGCACCCTTTATTACGCGTTATTTAATAAATCCGGTAATCAGAAAGAGAAATAATTGACGCAGGCAAAATAATTCACCTGAGATATTAACGTTTTAACTATCCATTATGCGTTCCACAGATTTTCCGGGTAAAATCTTCATTTGTCACATCTAAATTGTAAATGGAATTTTCTTAATTAACCGGGAAGATCATGAATAATTTTAAAATTATTGCCTCGTTTATATTTATTGTTTTATCATTTTTATCCTGCGATATCAAAGAAACCAAACCTGATATCGCAAAAGAAAAAGAGATCATTGCCGAAACAGTAAGCGACTGCATAGGCTGGTTTAAAGACAAGGATTTTGACCGGCTTTTCAGCATAGTTGCGAAAGACTCAAATTATATAAGCGTTCATCCGACCGACCGTGTAATAAGAGGATACGATACATTTGTAAAAAATGCCGATATTTTCAGAAATCCCGATTTTGTATATGTAAGGCATGAACTGAAGGATTTGAAAATCACCTTGTCGGAATCGGGAAAAACGGCCTGGTATTACTGCCGGCTTTATGACATAAACAGTTATAAAGGAGAACCGGCCAACTGGGAAAACGCACGCTGGACAGGTGTGCTGGAAAAACGAGATGGTAAATGGGTTATTGTCCAGCAGCACTTTTCCTTCGCTACTGAATAAACCCGGCTATCAGAATCCCATAAGATCTCGTATGTAATCGGCATTTTTTTTATCTGTCAGATCTTCGAGCAGCTTAAGAGCGACATCGGCGGCGGTCGCGGGACCTGTTGAAGTGGTAATGCCATTTTCGGAAACGAGCAGGGTATCGCGGACATCGGCCCCGAGTGATGCCAGTTGTTTTCTTCTGAATCCTCCCAGTTTGGCGTAAGTTGTCGCGGCCTTTCCGGATAAAATTCCCGATTTGGCAAGGGGCAGAGCGCCAACGCAGATGGATGAGACCGGTTTTCCGGCATCGCGGAATTCCCTTATTACAGAGGATACTTCATCCGCGAATGCTGTTTCATAAAAACCATATTCTTCAAACCCGCCCGGCACTGCCAGCGCGTCAAAATCATCAGGATTAATATCGCGGAGCAAGTTATCCACATTTACGCGAAGCCTAAAAGTGCATATAACCTCTTTTGAAAGGGCTGCGGTCCGGAGTTCAATTTTTGTGTTTCCATATTCATCAGCCCAGCCCATCACATCAAAATAGGCCGCGGCTTCAAATATTTCCACCCCTTTATTCAATAACAAAAGTACTTTTTTCATAAATTATTCTCCCTGGTTTTATAACGTCCCGGCTGGTTAAAATATGTTATATCGGCATAACCAGCAAATATTTTTGCGGAGTGTTTCACCCCTGCCTCAATGGAGTATCTATCCCCTTTTTTGAATGTAAATTTTTCATCGTTTATCACCATCTCAATTTTGCCCTCAATTACAAATCCAGCCTGGGCTTCATGGCTGTGTTCCGGAAGAATAACATCCTTCTCAAAAATCATAAAAAGAATCTGATGAGTTTTATTTTCGGAAAGCCACGCCCGGCATCCTTCCAAAGGTATATCCGCTTCGGGCAGGGACTGAATAAATTCGGGAAAAATGTTCATTTATTTCTCCGGCTTACTGAATATTGTTATGATGTCAGGATCTGAATCAGGTGGCAGTGAAGGCCATATATGCTGTCTTCCATTATCCCATGTATTAAATTGTTTTTCTACATAAAAACCATGTTTTTGGCATAAATTCAGCATTTTTTCTTTTGTCAGGTCACTTCTCCAGCCGATATTAACACCATATTTTGAATGCTGGAGCAGCGCTTTTCCACCCGGTTTCATTACTCTGAAAAACTCTTTCAGGTAGGCCTCGGCAACATTGCTTTCAAGGTGAACAAAAACTGCCCACGACCATACCCGTTCTATGGAATTATCGGGCACATCATTCAAATCGGAACCATTATTAACAAGATAACTTATCTTCTCTCCTGAACCGAATTTCTCTTTACACATATTTATGCATACTGGAGCTATATCAACCAGCGTTAGGTGTGATGACAGGGGAAGTATAATTTCAGACCATCTTCCGGCGCCGGGACCTATTTCGAGAACAGAATTTTGACGCCCGATGAACGGCTTTAAAATATATTCAATAAAAGACTTCTTCCACTCCGGGTTGTTCGACCACTCCTCACCTTTTTCTGACCAGTCATATCTGCTCCATATAAATTCATTATAGCTGACACTGTTGGGATAGAGAAAATGCAGCAGCTTAATTATACCTCTTGTCGCGGCCGGAAACCGACGGTAAATCCGGTTTGGAATATTAAATACTTTTTTGTTTAAAAAGTTATTCACAAGTTATCCACAATTTCATACTCATAAAATATTCCCGGTGAGTTGCAACAAAATTATAATATAAATACTGAATTAATTGATAAACCAAAATGGTTATGTTTCAACGAAATAGCTGAAAATGAGTTGACAGATTAAAGAGAGAGCCCTATCAGAGCGGCTCTCATTAATTAAATCAGTCCATCGGCATGCCGGCGGCGCGGTTCTTACTTCTTTCAATTGACTGCAGAGCAAGATAATCTTTGCCGAATCTTGAAAGGTTGTCAAGCTCGGTATCATACTGGTCATAGTGGCGTTCTTCATCTATAACAAGTTCTTCAAAAAGTTTCTTTGAAACCGAATCGGCATTTGTAGCGCATTCATTAGCCCAGATGTTATAATCATGGGCGCTGCTTTCTTCCATTTTCGCTGCCATCTCAAGCATATCTTTAACATCATGAATTTTTTTTACTTCTTCCGAGGCGGTCAACTCCACTTCACCTTTCAGGAAGAGAATTCTTTCGGCAAGTTTTTCGATGTGAAGCATTTCATCAATGGCGGTTCTTTTAAATAACATCGCCAAAAGGTCAAAACCCTGATCATCACAATGAAAATGAAAATACATATACTGATGAACCGCGCTAAGTTCATCGGCAACAGCTTTGTTTAATAGCTCAATACTTTTTTTGTGCATTTTTACTCCTTATTGATGTACCAAAATCTGGTTCCTTATTTCCATTATCGAAATTTAAACATTTTTCAGGTGTGATGAATAATATCTTTATGCTAATGTGTCACGAAGAATAATTGTTTGAACTATTTAGTTGATAATGAAGATTATCCTTGTTATATTCACTTTTAGCCCGTAATCGGCAAATCTGCAGGCTTCAATAATTTCGATATACTAAAACAAACTAAACAAATATTCGTTAGATATTGAATGTTATGGAAATATTCAGGAAACGCTTCGAAATAATAAGCCACAATCACAATAAGATTAGCTTATCTTATTATAATTATTTTATCTGATTTTTCACAGGATATTGAAAATGAGATATGAGAACCTGAAAAAGCCTGGCAAACCTATAAAATTCAACAGCATATCTGAATAAAATAATTATACGACTAATTGAGATGAATAAAGAATTTAATAAGTTTATTGACTTTACCGAACTGCAAAAGCTGACAGATGATCTATATAACTCAACTGGAATTCCATCATCAATAATTGACATGGATGGGAAGATACTGACCGGTTCGGGATGGCAAAAAATATGCACAGAGTTTCACAGGAAAAATAAGGAGGTTGAAAAACAGTGCATAGAAAGTGATACCAAATTAAGGGAGAGCATAAAAAAAGGGAATACATTCGCCGTTTATAAATGTCCTATGGGACTCGTTGACGCATCCTCTCCACTTATAATAGATGGTATTCATATAGCGAATGTTTTTGTCGGGCAGGTTTTTCTTGAAGAAAAAACCGAACAGATGGAAAAGTTTTTCAGGGAGCAGGCAAAAAAGTACGGTTTTAATGAATCGGAATACATTAAGGCTTATAAAGAAGTGCCCGTTTTTAGTGAAGAACAATTCGGCTCATCATTAAAATTTCTTTCCAGTCTCGCAAAATTTATCAGTTATGCCGGTCTTGCAAAAAAGAAAGAAATTGAAGCGGGGAAAATAATAAAAGAGAGGGAAAAGCTTTTCCGCAGGCTGGTTGAATCGACGTCATCTGTGCAATGGGAGATGGATATATTGACTTTAAAATTCAATTATATTTCTCCCCAGGCTGAGCAGATGTTCGGATATCCATTGAGCTATTGGAGGAATATAGATTCAATGTTGATGCTGATTTCGGCCGGGCAGAGAAATGCCATAAAAAAGCAAATTGAAAATAATATAAAGATGTTAAAAGATTTTGAGCTGGAATATGAATCGATAAAAGAAAATAATACCAAGATGTGGATAAAAAATTCCTTTGCTGTTATAAGGGAGGATAATTTACCTGTTAAGCTGACAGGATTTATGATTGATATTACAAAAGAGAAGGAGAGCAGTGAATTATGGAAAAAAGAATCTGTAAGCCGGCAGGAAAAGCTGCGTGAGTCAGAAAATACAAGAGAGATTCTTTTAAGCCTGCTGGAAGACCAGAAAGAAACAGAAATTGCTCTCCAGAAAAGCGAGTTTAAGTTTCGCACCATGATTGATTTTACATATGATTGGGAATATTGGGAGGGTCCGCGGGGTGAATTAATATATATTTCCCCCTCCTGCGAAACAATTACGGGATATACACAGCAGGATTTTTTTGATTCCGATGATTTAATACTGAACATTGTTCATCATGAAGACAAGCATGAATTTATTAAACATCGAAGGAATTACTGTAATTCGGATAATCTTTACACAACGGATGAAATCATTTTTCATATTACCGCGAAAACCGGGGAAATAAAAACCATTCATCACAAGTGCAGGCCTATTCATGATGATGAGGGTAATTATCTCGGCAACAGAATAAGCAACAGGGATATTACTGATCAAAAAATAATGGAGAACGCGCTTAAGGAAAGTGAGGAGAGGTTCAAGCTGGCAATGGAAGCATCTACAGATGGCATTTTTGACTGGAATATGAATACTGATAAAACTTATTATTCACCCGCATGGAAAAAAATGCTTGGTTATGAAGCGGATGAATTAAAAAACAGGTTTTCAGTCTGGGAGGAATTAACTGTTCCCGAAGATGTGATGAAAACAAAATCAGTTTTGAATGATTATATAAATGGAAAAAAGGATCGTTTTGAAGCAGAATTCAGGATGAAACACAAAGATGGTCACTATGTATTTATTCACGCGCGGGGAAACGCTTACTTTGATAAAGATGGAAAACCTTACAGAATGATAGGAACACATGTTGACATAACAGCGCGTAAAAAAGCTGAATATGAATTGCTGAAGGAAAGAGACAGGGCTCAGAAGTATCTGGATGTAGCAGCAGTAATGTTTCTTGTAATAGATAAGAATGGAATAATTTCACTGGTCAACCGGAAGGGATGTGAAATTCTTGAAAGAAATGAAGATGAGATTATAGGCAAAAACTGGTTTAACATTTTTCTTCCGGGAAATGTCAGGAAGGATGTGAAAATTGTTTTTCAAAAGCTGATGAAAGGTGAGGTTAAAAATGTGGAATATGTTGAGAATTTTATTAACGTCAGTTCAGGAAGGAAGATAATTGCCTGGCATAATACAATACTCCGTGATGAAAATGGTAATATTATTGGCACACTCAGCTCGGGTGAGGATATTACCGAACGAAAGGAATCGGAAAAGGCGCTCCTGCAAAGTGAGGAAAAATTCCGCATGATAATATCATCGGCGGGAGAGGGGATAATTTATGTGGCAAGCAGCGGAAAAATTCTGGAAGTTAATCCGCAGCTTCTGGAGATGCTTAATATCGGCAGGGAGGAAATTATTTTTCATCATGTTGTGCCTATAGCAAAAAGATTCATTTCGAAGAAAAACATAGGCAGAATACTTGAGATAATCAGCAGAGGACTTTCCGGTAAGGATATTCCCCGCTTTGAGCTGGATTACTATGAAAAAACCCTGAGCATAAAAGCAAGTTTCATCAAAGAAAACAGAACCATAGTAGGCATTATAAGTGACGTAACAAGGGAAAAGAAGGCTGAGCTGGAACTCAGGGAAAGTGAGAAAAAATACAGAATGTTATTTTCCCAGATGCTTGCCGGTTTCGCGCTGCACGAGATGATATGTGATGATAAAGGAAATCCGGTTGACTACCGTTTTATTGAAGTAAATCCCGCGTTCGAAAAAATGACCGGTCTTAAAAAAGAGGAAATTACAGGTAAAACGGTACTTGAAATTTTACCCGGAACTGAAAAATACTGGATTGAAAAATATGGCAGAGTGGTAACAACAGGCAAACCTTTATTTTATGAAAATTTTTCGGCGGAACTGGATAAATACTTTGAAGTTGTAGCATATAAACCTGAGACAGGACAATTCGCGACCATTATTCAGGATATAACCGAAAGGAAAAAAGTTGAAGAGGAGCTGACCCGCCACCGGGAAAACCTTGAGAGACTGGTCGAAGAGAGAACCAATGAATTAAATAACGTAAACAAACAGCTCGAAATTGAAGCTGAAAAATCGAAGCTTGCCGAAATAAGCGCAAAAAAAGCATTGATAAAGGAGAAAGAGCTTAGTGAAATGAAGAGTAATTTTCTTTCAATGGCCTCGCATGAATTCAGAACTCCCCTGACATCCATAATGAGCACCGCCGAATATCTTGAAATTTTCGGGAAAGAGATTCCTGAGGAGAAATTTTATTCCCAGGTGAAACGAATAGAAAAATCGGCCGATAATATGACAAAAATGCTTGAAGATGTGCTGACTCTTAATCGTGCGGAAAGAGGTAAATTTGATCCGAAACCAGAGAAAACCGATCTTAAGGTTTTATGTATGGATTTGCTCGATCAGCATATCGCCCAGGCAGGAGAAAGAGTTGAAATTGTCTTACATTATAAATGTAATAAAAACACCTTTTTGCTTGATGAAAGACATATAAATCATATATTGTCCAATCTTCTTTCAAATGCGGTAAAATTCAGTCCGGATGGAGGAGTAGTAGATGTAATTGTGGATTACCGCGATGGCCACTTAAAACTTGAAGTTTCTGATATGGGAAGAGGAATACCCGCTGAAGAACAAAAGAATATTTTTGAACCTTTTCATCGCGGCAGAGATGTCTCAAATATTCCAGGCAGCGGACTTGGATTAACTATAGTAAAAAATAATGTGGAAATGTTGAATGGTTCAATTTCGTTTAAAAGCAAACCCCATAAAGGCACAACATTTTTTGTAACAATACCGGTATGATATAATGAAAAAAATACTTCTTATCGATGATAACCGGGAGATGCATTCAATTCTGAATGATATTCTTACTCCATTCGGATATGAAATGATATCTTCGACCGATTCGTTAAAAGCTTTGAATATGATAACAGAGGTTAAACCTGATCTGATTCTGGCGGATGTAATGATGCCCGGTATGAGCGGTTTTGAACTTTTAAGGGAAATGAAAAAAAAGGAATTGAATGCCATTCCGGTGATATTTTTATCGGCAAGAGCAGGCAGGCAGGATATTGAAGAGGGATTAAAAGTGGGGGCAAAAGCATATATTACCAAACCATTCAAAATGAAACATCTGCTATCTGTTATCGCGGAAACACTTGATAAAAAATAAAATAATAAATAAAAAACCAAGCTTTAAGCCAGACTTTTTAATTCTATAATATTATCTTCACTATCACGGGCGTAAACATAGGTTGAAGTTCCTTTTCCCTCTATGGTCAGCTTTACAACTTCTCCGACCTGTCCTCCTCCATGTTCAATAATTTTAGCCAGGGTTTCTTCAACATCATGCACATCAAAAGCTATATGGGCAAATCCGTTTCTGTTTACAGGTTTAGAATCTTTTTTTTCTTCAGGCGAGTATTGAAATATTTCGAGGGTTGGCCCCATCTGACCGGCGCCGGGAAGTCGAAGATGCATTCCGGTTATTCTGACATTTTTGATACCTGTGATTTTTTCAATCTCCTCCCCTGAAAGATTCCGCTCCGGAAAAACAGGAATACATCCGAATACCTTTATATAAAATTCCATTAAAGCTTTCCAGTCTTCAGCAATAAGATTTATATGAGAGAACCTGGCGATTATTCCCATAACCGTGCTCCTGCTATTTGCCTGATAAAATTAAAATTATTTAATCTCATTATTTCCTTTTATTCCGGGGGCATAATTTGTCAGTTGTTATTCTTGGTTTCATGCCCGCTTAATCTATTCAACCGGATAATAGTATGTAGTTAAAATCAATACTCAATCTACAAAAAAGAGGTGATATTACAAACGTTTTTAGTTTTTGACAGAGAAAGAAACGTTACTAAGACATTGGGTATGATTATGAACTTTTAATATCTGTCTGATCGTTTTATTCAGGTAGACAATAATACCAGGATAAAATCCTGATATAACAGAAAAATCACCTCAAAAAAATAAAAAAGGAAGAGTATGGAAGCATTCACAGGAGAAATAAAACTTGTAACCTTTACTTATGAAACACCCGACTGGATGTTTTGTAACGGACAAATATTAGCCACATCAAGTTTTCCGGCCCTGTTTTCCCTGATCGGCGACCGATTCGGCGGTAATGGCAGAAGCACGTTCGCCCTGCCCGATTTAAGGGGGAGAGTACCTGTCCACGCGGGTCAGGGACCCGGACTTACCAGCCGGATATTTAGTCAGAAGATCGGGGAAGAAACAATTACACTGGATGCAAGTAATATTCCAGCCCATAGTCATTTATTTAAAGTTGGCCCTCTCCAGATGACAGGACTCATAGAACCGGAATGTTACGTTGGTTTTGCCGGTGATCAGACCTCTCCCGAAGGAAACTATCCGGGACCATCTCCGGCCGGTATGAATATTTATTCAAGCGTTCCTAATAAAACAATGGGGCCTTTTCCTGTCACACTTTCAATGAGTAATTCACAGACCAGTGTTACTGAAGATTATGGCGGAGGACTGGATCATGATAATATGCAGCCATCACTCGTACTCAATTATATGATTTGTGTGGATGGCATTTATCCTCCTCATTCATAAACCGGCAGCGCCTGAAAAAATTAAATCCGTAGAATAATTCGTAATCATAAACTGGCAAAGCCGGAAACACTGAACCTGTCCGGTAGCTGAGCGGAGTCGAAGCTACCGCCTCTGGTTTCGACTCCGCTCAACAACCGGCTGTGTTCATGAAAAATCTTGCCATTTTGCGCAGGATTTAACTCCTTACGGAATAATCGACTCCGAACGGAGTCGAATTGAATAGCCCCGGATGTTATCCGGTGGTTTTATCAGACAAATATCACCTGCGACGCTGAAGGCGTCGAATATTAACAACCAGCATAAAATTATATCTGAGAGATAATATTTTTTCTGCACATGAGAGTTATATTCGACCCCTTCAGGGTCTTATCGCATTTTTTTCTCTTTACCCCGGGCAGCTCTCTTCTTCCGCAGCCCGGGGCTATTCATATTGAATCCCTTTCGGGATTCTTATTCAAGAAAATATATTGGATTTGGCGCTTTGGTGATTTACTGGCTGTTTTTTCAACGCAAATCCTCGAAATCCACGGGATAAAATGCCCCGGTAAAAAAGGCAATAAGGTTCAAATTATTGTGGGTTTGCCATTGCTACTAAGGTTAAAAGATTAAAGAATCAGGTTCTTTGTTTTTTAAGAGAGAAATTCACCCATCAAAAAAATCATCATTTTACAAAAAATTTTTGAGCTCATGTAATATTTTTCAATTGTCTTGTTAATTGTTCATTGTACATTATTAATTATTAATTGAAATTTCCTGCCATATTGCGTAGAATTTAACTGCTTACGGATTAATTCCTAATTCCACATTCCTAATTCCACATTCCCAATTCCTAATTCCCAATTCTCACTCCCCCGGTTCAGTTAAAATATCATATTTCCATAAAAAATAGCTCTTAAGTGAATAGTTATTAAAATAAGGGTTGAATTTATTATAATAAAATATTATTATAGATCGTTGCATTCTGGGGGCTGATGCATCCGGGGAAAATGTCTGCAGGTTAAAAAGAAAGAACTATAACAGGCTGAAGCCTGCTAAATATAGCAAACATAATAACCGGAGGTATTCATGTACAATCTGACCGTAACAAATAATTATTCTTACACTGTTATTGCCGGCAAAAAAGAAATTGCCGCGGGCGAAACATTTGAGATCACAGAAAACCTGGGTAATATTATTCTCACCATACCCGGACTCGGAAGTCTTAATTTACTTGATCTTGGAGAAAAACACCTGGGCGGACCCAGCACAAAACCCCGGGGTGTTCTCCTCAGCTACCAGGGAAATGAGTGTATCTACCGGTATGAGGGAGAGGGGAATTTAAGAATAACTCTTACCGATATAGGACAGGCTGAGGTGACAGGAGAAGGAGATATTACCCTCATGCGCTTTGATTCCTTTTTGCTCAATGAACCAAAAACAAAATAAAAGAACTGAAGAATAAATAATACCTGGAGGAAACATGGATGGATATTATGGTGAAGTAAGAATCTTCGCGGGGAACTTCGCTCCGCGGAACTGGATGTTATGCCTCGGGCAGGAGCTGCAGGTCACTGAAAATCCCGCTTTATTTGCACTTATTGGCAATATATATGGAGGCGACGGTTCCACAACATTTAAACTACCCGATTTCACAAACAGGGTTCCCCTCGGGCATGGAACAGGAATCGATCTCAGTCCTAATACCCTGGGAGAATACTATGGAGATATAGCAATCGAAATACCATATAACTGCATTCCCCCTCACACACACGCAGCTACAGTTACACCTCCCCCTTTTACAGGTACGGCGAAACAGCGGGGTTATAAGGGATTTGCCGCGGGCAATACTGATCCGGAAGGCCGATATCCCGGAACCTCGCCGGCAACCGCGCCGATTTATTATGATTCGGAAAACGCGTATATGCGATCAGCCAATGTGGAAGTAACAAAATCAGGCGATTATAGTGTTGATGTCGAAAATACTCATTGCGGAACCCTCTTTGAAGTATTTCAGCCCATAACCGGTCTGAATTTTATTATCTGTGTCAGAGGCACCTGGCCTCCGAGAAACTGAAATGACAGATTTTTTCAGCGTCCCGGGTCAGCCGGAACAGGTAAAAATTAAATGAATGGAAAAATATTAAGAATAAACCAGGAGAAAATTTATGGACGGATATCTTGCTGAAATAAGAATGTTCAGCGGAACATACGCCCCGAGAAACTGGATGTTTTGCCAGGGGGGTGAATTAAATATCGCTGAATACTCACCTCTCTTCGCTTTGATAGGGGTAACTTATGGAGGGGACGGATATGTGAAATTTAAGGTGCCTGATTTCAGAGGCAGAATTCCCTATGGCCTTGGCCAGGGGCCGGGTCTTTCGGAGAACCATCTCGGAGAGAAGAAAGGCTGGGAAGAAACAAGAATACCGCTGGAAAATATGCCTGCTCATACACATGTGACGAATATATATCCCCCGCAATATTCAGGCGTCGCCAAACCGAAATGTTTCAAGGGTATGGGATCCGGAAATACCGATCCTGAAAATCGTTTCGCGGGACCCTCGCCTTCAACTGAACCAATTTATTATGATACCGATAGTATTGACATGGGTTCAATGGATATTGAGGTTACCAGAACAGGCAATTACAGCCTTACTTTGGAAGAAACAGGCAATGGTGGGATGTTTTCGATAATGCAGCCTTCCTTATGTGTAAATTTCATCATTTGTATTGATGGCAACTGGCCTCCAAGGAATTAAACCTTGCCGCGGAATGATACCGGGCAAATGAAGAAAACCGAAAAAAAATAATTTAGATAAATATCTGGAGGAAATATGGAAGGATATATTGGAGAAGTAAGAATGTTTGGCGCGGATTATGCCCCGAAAAAATGGATGTCATGCGAGGGGCAGGAACTGCAGATTAGCGGATACGCTCAACTTTTTTCAGTAATTTCAAATATTTTTGGAGGGGATGGAAGATCAACATTTAAATTGCCCGATTTAAGAGGAAGGGTTCCCTGGGGCGCTCTTCCGAATGGCGGCCCCGCCTGGAAAATAGGAGGAATGATAGGTTATGAAAAAGACGAGATACCTCTTGAGACAATATGGCCCCACAATCATGAGGCAATTCTGACACATGCCGAATATACAGCATCGGCTGTTCAAAAATGTTATAAAGGTTTTGGCGCCGGAAATACCGATCCTGAAAACCGCTATTTCGGCCCCTCTCCTTCAGCCGCCCCGATTTATTATGATTCAGGGAATGCCGATATGGGAGGTGTGGATGTTGAGATAACGAAAGCCGCTGATTACCAGGTGACAGTAGAATCGGCCGGCGGCGGTCAAAAGATACCTCTTGTCCAGCCTTCTTTATGCGTCAATTTTATCATCTGCGTGGAAGGAAATTACCCCCCAAGAAGTTAAAACATAAACATTACTAAAAATACTTTATTCCTCCTCCTGTGACAGGGAGGAGGAATTATTTTTATTTATTTCTCCGGTAATTTTCAGACTCTTATCACCACACTAACGCCAACATATTGAGGATAATTTAGGGAGTAAAATTTGTCAAAAAGCCTGCTAATAACATGTTGCCGATAGTCAGGTCGCGATTCTGAATCCATAAGCTGATAGAGTCAGAAAAAGAAAAGTTATCGGTTAGCTCAAGGATAGTCCTCCCCCGTCTTCAAAGAAAAACACTTTGAATTCACCCCCTCGCCAGGAGCATCCCTCTGGGGCCGGCAGTAATGGTACTAACATAGAGCAAAAATAGAGTATTTTTAGTGTTTTCCTGGTATTCCAACCCCACCCTAAATCCCTCCCCTTAGTAAGGGGAGGGACTTTAAAAGCCCCTCTCCTTGATAAGGAGAGGGGTTGGGGTGAGTTTGTAAAGAGTTTAATAACAATAGGTTAGTTAACTAATGTTATCATATTAATTAATACTTAATAGAAAAATAAATAATAAGTAATATTAATATAGGGGAATAACTATATTCGCGCAATATTCCTTTCGTTTCACAATCTTAGTGCCATTACTTCCGGCGGGGGATATTCCGATTGTTTCGGATATACTTACAAATGTTCCCCTTTAAGGCGTTTTCCTCAAGCTCTGTTTGGGGAAAATTTAGGCTCTTATCACCACACTAACATTAACATGTTGAGGATAATCCGGAAAGAAAAATTTGTCAAAAAAGCCTGCTAATAACATGTTGCCGATAGTCAGGCCGCTATTTTTAATCCATAAATCTCTTTCTGTTCTGACTTTTTCAGGTGAGTTCTATATAAGATTTTCCTTTAAAATGTTTTGCCCGCTTAAAATTAAATAAGGGATCTTACCGAAATAAATTTCGACTATAGAAATCCCGAAGGGATGACAGGATTATAGAAATTGAATCAATCAACCATATTATCCAACCCTGAAAGGGTGAAATAATAACAGGTCAAACGCATTGTAATAAAGAGGAATTATGTCACCCCTGCCGGGATTTGTTGAGTGGTCCATATTCCTATTCTACAATCATCTCATCCCTTCGGAATTGATGAAATAAAAATTTGACTTCAAAGCTAAATATATGATAAGATTTCCCGGACAAGCTATGCTGAAAAGGAAGTGTATTCCGGACAGAATGCTTTGGAAAAGAATCCCTGCCGAAATAAAACAGATAGTGAAACACTTTTGAATTATGTTGAGATGTTTCTGTTTTTCTCCATACTCCAAACTAAGGTTTGCTGAAGATATGGAAACTCTTCCCCTTAAGGATGTTTTCCGCAGGCTCTGCCCGGGGAAAATTCAGAGTATTAAAGACAGGTCTGTTTTATCTCCCTCAATTACTGACGCGACGCGTCAAGAATTGGGAAGGGATTGATCGCGCGCCGGGTAGTCGTCCGCGTTAAATATTTCGCGTGCGGGATTTCTCGGAAGAAAAGAGAAAAAGAATCGCGCGCCCCGATAAACGGAAGAACCGAGGGGAAAACCATCCTTAGATGTCAGAAAAATAAAGCTCCAATAAAAAGCAGCCATTTTATTATATCTATAAAACGAAGAAATAGTATATAGAGTATTGAATTAATCAGTAAATTATATTATTATAGATCGTTCATTATTGAGGTGAACGCTTCCGGGGATATCTGTTTATGCTGGAATTGGCCAAATAAACTCTGACAGAGAATGATAAATGGCGGCTGCCTTTATCAAAAAATAGCCAAATACTAATAATAACCGGAGGTTATATGTACAAACTTACCCTAACAAACAATTACGCCTATACAGTAAAAGCGGGGAAGGAGGAAGTCGCGGCCGGAAAAACGGCGACTCTTTCCGAAGATCTGGGGAATGTAATTATCGACGTTCCCGGGCTGGGCTCTATAAATCTGATCGATCTTGGAGATAAACATATAGGGGGGCCAGGCACCGCCACCTGGGGAGTGTTGCTAAGTTACCAGGGAAATGAATCCATATTTCGTTATGAAGGTGAAGGAAAACTGACTATCATACTTAACGAAATTGGCCAGGCCCTGCTTGATGGCAACGGCGAAATTACCCTTATGCGTTTTGAATCATTCCTGCTTAATAATAAAGAAAAATAGTAAGAAACAATTTGAAAAAATAATTCCGGAGAAAAAATGGACGGATATTTAGGCGAAACAAAATTATTTGCGGGCAATTACGCTCCGATCGGCTGGATGCTTTGCGCCGGTCAGCTCCTTCCTATAAGTCAATATTCAGCACTTTTCGCGGTAATAGGAATACAATTTGGCGGAAATGGCTCATCAAACTTTCAGCTACCCGACCTGCGGGGAAGAATGGCAATCGGGGCCGGACAAGGTCCGGGACTTACAAACAGACTAATTGGCCAGGCCTGGGGCAATGAAAGCATTCAGCTTACCAATCTTGAACTCCCAACTCACACTCATTCAGCAACCATGACCGCTCCGGCATACAGCGGAACGGCGGTTCAGAAATGCTTTAAAGGATTCGGCACGGGAAATACCGATCCCGAAAACCGTTATATGGGTCCTGCTCCCTCGGGAACAACAATTTATTATGATACTGAAGGCGCCGATATGGGTCCCATTGATGTGGAGATAACCAAACAGGGCTCTTATGCTGTTAATAATCAACCGACAGGAGCCAGTCAGCCCTTTGATAATATGCCTCCCTGGCTCTGTATGAATTATATTATTTGTGTTAACGGACTTTGGCCCCCAAGGCCCTGATAATTAACTCAGGCCGGTATTTTAATTAGATAAGAAATGCCGGGCTGAGCTTGGTACTACTCAGCTTTTCGCCGCAAAACTGAATAAACCGGAAATCGGGGAAAAGTGATATAGAGAATAAATTTTATTACATTATCCAGGAGTAAAAAATGGACGCGTTTTATGGACAGATAATGCTTGTTGCCAATAATTATTCACCGGACAAATGGCTGCCATGTAATGGTCAGCTAATGGATATTAATGATAATACAGCATTATATTCTTTGTTAGGCACCACATACGGCGGAGATGGCAGAAATAACTTTGCCCTTCCCGATCTTCGCGGCAGAGTGGCTATTCATAATGGAACAAGACCCGGCGGCTTGACCTATGCACGCGGAGACAAAGGAGGTGTCGAGGGGGTAACTCTTGATATAAGTGAAATTCCCTCACATAATCATACCGCCCAAATGACGCCGCCAACCTATGAAGCCGCCGTATCACCGGGATGTTTCAAGGGATTCGGCACAGGGGGAACCGATCCGGAAGGGAAATACCCGGGACCATCACCGGCAGGCACAGGAATTTATTATGACAGCGCCACTGCTGAAATGGCTTCCTCAGAGGTTGATTTAACCCCTAAAACAGCCGGAGCTGTCGCGATTGGTTATACTGGTGGCAGTTATATGCATGAGAACCGTCAGCCTTTCCTTACTCTTACTTATTGTATTTGTATTGATGGTGAGTATCCCCCGAGGCCATAAAAAATGTTCTGATTTGAGCCGGCTGTTCAGGCCGGCTCCACTTAATTTAATATGGCTCCGCCGGATGTAGTCATAAAGAAAACCGGAAGTTATTCTGTGGATGTTCAATATAACGGAGCGGGTATTGATTTTACTCTTATTTCCCCCTTTTCTCGCCCTGAATTATATTATTTGTATTGTCGGATTGTATCTCCCGAGAACATAACTCTAATCGCCGGCTGATCTTTAAACGGAATATTTAACGGTTGTAAATAAGTCAGACCATGATTTTTATGTTTTCCCGAATATTTTACCAGAAACATTATAACCTGGCGACATATTAAAAAAGAATTTGATATTTATTGCAGGAGTAATAAAAATGAACTCATATTTAGGACAAATAATGTTGATAGCCAATAACTTTGTGCCCAAAAATTGGGCTCCCTGTGACGGACAGAAAATGGATATACAACAATACCCGGCTCTTTTTTCTTTGTTGGGACTTACTTTCGGAGGAGACGGGCGCTCAAACTTTGCTTTACCCGATCTTCGCGGCAGAGTGGCTATACATAATGGAACATTACCCGGTGGTTTGACATATTTCCGCGGAGACAGAGGAGGCGCCGATGAGGTAGCTCTTGATATATCTGAAATTCCCTCACATAATCATACAGCCCAAATGACGCCGCCAACCTATGAGGCCACCGTATCGCCGGGATGTTTCAAGGGGTTCGGCACAGGGGGAACCGATCCGGAAGGGAAATACCCGGGGCCATCACCGGCAGGCACAGGAATTTATTATGACAGCGCCAGCGCTGAAATGGCTTCCTCTCCTGTTGATGTAATTCCGCAAACCGCGGGTTCAGTAGCAGTAGGAAAAACCGGCAATAACGGCGCTCATGAAAATCGCCAACCCTTCCTTACTCTCACATACTGTATTTGCATTGACGGAATTTATCCTCCCAGACCACAATAAAAATGATAATTATTGAGCCGGCCGGAAAGGCCGGTTCGTTCCGGCTGCTTTAATCTCAGAATTCTTGATCCCGGTTATAAAAAACAATAACTTACATGGATTCATTCGCAAAATAAAAATGGAGCAAATTTAATACAGGGCTCCTGACATCAGAAACCTAAAGTATTGAAATAAAACGACATAGATTTTGTGGTGCGTATATACGCATGAAACTACTATAGGAATTCTATTTGCGCAAAATTGCATTTATGGTTTCTTATTGCACTGCACCTCCTGAAAACAACTAAATATTGTCTCAATTAAATATACGTGATGTCAGGAGCCTTGTAATAAGGAAACAACCCGGGCAGGTCTTTCTTTATCTTATCGAATTACATTTGGCACCAATATATTGAGATTGTAATATTAAAAAAAATGACGTGGTTTGAGCGCCATTTTACGCATCTACTATAGAGATGTTTTCCAGGGGGACTAACGCATTACCGGAACCTCTACAAGGTTCTTTTTTATCTTATTTGCTTTGTCGAGGATTCACAAACCACCCCGGATAACTATATCTTTTTATTCCACCCAGGCAAAATTCAGTTCGATCGAATATGATAATAATAGTATAGCATTCATACGTGCTATAAGGCAAACCATATTTTGGCGCTTGTGTATCTGTTCAGTTACGTCGATTTAATAGTCGGCTGTTTTTTCATTACCCACTGGTTTTCATATAGGCGCTTATCACTACACTAACGCCAACATGTTGAGGATAATCCGGAAAGAAAAATTTGTCAAAAAGTCCGCAAATTACATGTTGCAGATAGTCAGGCCGCGATTCTAAATCATTAAGCTGGCTGAGCCGGAATTTCAATATTGTACTAACCGCCCCCACGGGGAATTCCCTGCGGGAACACCCCGTGGCTATTCGGTTTAACCCCCTTCGGGGGATTTTCCTAAGCTTTGCCTGGGGAAAATTTAGGCGCTTACCACCACACTAACATTAACATGTTGAGGATAATCCGGAAAGAAAAATTTGTCAAAAAAGCCCGGTAATAACATGTTGCCGATAGTCAGGCCGCTATTTTTAATCCATAAACCGGCTGAGCCAGAATTTCAATATTGTACTAACCGCCTGATGGAGTCAGAAAAAGAAAAGTTATCGATTAGCTCCAGGATAATCCTCCCCCGTCTTCAAAGAAAAACACTTTGAATCCACCCCTCTGCCACTGGCATTCCCGACAAAAGGACTGTCGGGGCGAAGGGGGATATTTATCGATAATCCCGAGCAATCAAAATGTCCCCCGCCGGCCCCATGGGGATGCAAGCAAGGGGGTGGTCCGCCGCGGCGGACTCTTCTTCATTGACGGGGGAGGATACACCTTGAGTAATCACAAAACTTTTACCTGGCATTAAACTTTCTACTTGTTGAAAAATTTCTTACCAATTTGCATATAATTTAACTTCTTATTGAATAAATCGCTTCCCGTTTTGCCAGGGAACTTTTCCCCTTTGGGGTGTTTTCCTCAGCTCTGCCTGGGGAAAAAACAGAACGTTATTGGATCTATGAGAAGCAAGTGTGTTTTTATATATCCGCATAATTAAGTTATGAAATATAGAAGCATTAATTTAATACCTTATACCCGAATAATATGTAAATAAAGGGTTGAATTAATCAGTAAATTATATTATTATAGATCGTTCATTATTGAGGTGAATGCTTCCGGGGATATCTTTTTATGCTGGAATTGGCCAAATAAACTCTGACAGAGAATGATAAATGGCGGCTGCCTTTATCAAAAAATAGCCAAATACTAACAATAACCGGAGGTTATATGTACAAACTTACCCTAACAAACAATTACGCCTATACAGTAAAAGCGGGGAAGGAGGAAATCGCGGCCGGAAAAACGGCGACTCTTTCCGAAGATCTGGGGAATGTAATTATCGACGTTCCCGGGCTGGGCTCTATAAATCTGATCGATCTTGGAGATAAACATATAGGGGGACCAGGCACCGCTACCTGGGGAGTGTTGCTAAGTTACCAGGGAAATGAATCCATATTTCGTTATGAGGGTGGAGGAAAACTGACAATTACCCTTAACGAAATTGGCCAGGCCCTGCTTGAAAGCAACGGCGAAATTACCCTTATGCGTATTGAATCATTCCTGCTCAAAAAAGAAGAAAAAAAGTAAAAAACAATTTGAAAAAATAATTCCGGAGAAAAAATGGACGGATATTTAGGCGAAACAAAATTATTTGCGGGCAATTACGCTCCGGTTAACTGGATGCTTTGCGCCGGTCAGCTCCTCCCTATAAGTCAATATTCACCACTGTTCGCGGTAATAGGAATACAATTTGGCGGAAATGGCTCATCAAACTTCCAGCTTCCCGACCTGCGGGGAAGAATGGCAATCGGGGCCGGACAAGGTCCGGGACTTACAAACAGACTAATTGGCCAGGCCTGGGGCAATGAAAGCATTCAGCTTACCAATCTTGAACTCCCAACTCACACTCATTCAGCAACCATGACCGCTCCGGCATACAGCGGAACGGCGGTTCAGAAATGCTTTAAAGGATTCGGCACGGGAAATACCGATCCCGAAAACCGTTATATGGGTCCTGCTCCCTCGGGAACAACAATTTATTATGATACTGAAGGCGCCGATATGGGTCCCATTGATGTGGAGATAACCAAACAGGGCTCTTATGCTGTTAATAATCAACCGACAGGAGCCAGTCAGCCCTTTGATAATATGCCTCCCTGGCTCTGTATGAATTATATTATTTGTGTTAACGGACTATGGCCCCCGAGACCCTGATAATTAACTCAGGCCGGTATTTTAATTAGATAAGAAATGCCGGGCTGAGCTTGGTACTACTCAGCTTTTCCGCCGCAAAACTGAATTAAACCGGAAATCGGGGAAAAGCGATATAGAGAATAAATTTTATTACATTATCCAGGAGTAAAAAATGGACGCGTTTTATGGACAGATAATGCTTATCGCCAATAATTATTCACCGGACAAATGGCTGCCATGTAATGGTCAGCTAATGGATATTAATGATAATACAGCATTATATTCTTTGTTAGGCACCACATACGGCGGAGATGGCAGAAATAACTTTGCCCTTCCCGATCTTCGCGGCAGAGTGGCTATTCATAATGGGACAAGACCCGGCGGCATGACTTATGTTCGCGGACAGAAAGGAGGAATCGAGGGGGTAACTCTTGATATAAGTGAAATTCCCTCACATAATCATGCTGCCCAAATGACGCCGCCAACCTATGAAGCCGCCGTATCGCCGGGATGTTTCAAGGGATTCGGCACAGGGGGAACCGATCCGGAAGGGAAATACCCGGGACCATCACCGGCAGGCACAGGAATTTATTATGACAGCGCCACTGCTGAAATGGCTTCCTCAGAGGTTGATTTAACCCCTAAAACAGCCGGAGCTGTCGCGATTGGTTATACTGGAAACAGTGATATGCATGAGAACCGTCAGCCTTTCCTTACTCTTACTTATTGTATTTGTATTGATGGTATTTATCCCCCGAGGCCATAAAAAAAATGCTCTGATTTGAGCCGGCTGTTCAGGCCGGCTCCACTTAAAAATTAAATATGGCTCAATAATTAAATCCGGAGGAATAATGGATGGATATTTAGGGGAAACAAAACTATTTGCCGGCGGCTATGCTCCCAAAAACTGGGCCCTTTGCGCCGGTCAGTATATAAAAATTACAGATTATCCGGCGCTTTATTCTATACTGGGCAACAGATTTGGCGGAGATGGAATAATAAATTTCCAGCTTCCTGATCTAAGGGGAAGAATGGCGATAGGCGCGGGAAAAGGACCCGGCCTGAAGGATAAACAAGAAGGCTGGAAAGGAGGAGTTGAATCAAGACATCTGCACATTGATGAAATGCCTGCCCATTCTCACGCGGCGACCGTTTCAGCTCCATCATATTCGGGCGTAGCGGCTCAAAAATGCTTTAAAGGATTCGGCACAGGAAATACCGATCCCGAGAATCGTTATATGGGTCCCGCTCCCGCAGGCTCAACAATTTATTATGACACCGCCGGAGGTGATATGGCGCCGCTGGATGTTAACATAATAAAAACCGGAAGCTATTCAGTGGATGTTCAATATAACGGATCAAGTAATTATTTTACTCTTATGTCACCTTTTCTCTCCCTGAATTATATTATTTGTATTGTCGGGTTGTATCCCCCGAGAACATAACTCAAATCGCCGACTGATTTTTTTTCGGGATATCTACCGGTTATAAAAGGTTATACTGTGATTTTTATATTTTCCGAATATTTGACCAGAAACATTATGACCGGCCGGCATAATAAAAATAGAATTTGAAATTTATCGCAGGAGTAAAAATGGACGCATATTTAGGACAAATAATGTTGATAGCTAATTTCTTTGTGCCAAATAAATGGGCTCCCTGTGACGGACAGCTGATTGATATAGAAGAAAATCCGGCTCTCTTTTCTTTGCTGGGAAACACTTTCGGAGGAAACGGACACTCTAATTTTGCTTTGCCCGATCTTCGCGGCAGAGTGGCCTTGCATAATGGCACATTACCTGGCGGCTTCACCTATTTAAGGGGTCAGTTTGGAGGTTATGAAAGTGTATTGCTTTATGAAGATCAGCTTCCTTCACATAAGCATAACACTCAATATATTCCTCCGACATTTGACGCGAGTGTAGCGCCGGGATGCTTTAAAGGTTTTGGCTCAGGCGGCACCGATCCGGAAGGCAAATATCCGGGACCCTCCCCGGCTGGCACAGGAATCTATTTTGACAGCGCCAGCGCCGTGATGGGCTCATCAACTGTGGATTTATCTGTCAAAACTACCGGATCAGTTACTTTGGGTGATACAGGCGGAAACGGAAAACATGAAAACCGGCAACCTTATCTCGCTCTTACTTACTGTATCTGTATTAACGGAACGTATCCTCCGAGACCTGATTAGGCAATTTGGTAGTATTCTTGCTTCAAAAGGCAGAATATTGAATTTACCAGGTAAAAGTTTTGTGGTTACCCGAGGTGAATCCTCCCCCCTCCGGCAAAAGAGGACCGGAGGGGGGAGGACACAACCTGGAGTAGACAAGCTAACTTTTTTTTCCGGCTATGCCAGTTTAGACGAATTACCAATTATTTTCCTGAATTTCCTTTTCGTTTCAGCTCAGCCATCCGGGGAAATTACCTGCTTCATGAATTCTGATTTGCGGGTTTTAAGGAAAATAATTTGTGTGATTCAAATGAGATTTATTATTTGAGTTAAAGATTACATACTCATATATATAACAGATATTCAACTTAAACAAATATAATTAGTTTGATTTTTATTGTGGTTTTTAAGAAATAGTATTATAATTGATTAAATCTTCAGGCGCGTATGGTTTTTGCTGATTCAGGTAAAGACCATAGGGCGCGTTATAAATTTAATGGGAGAAAAGTTGTGGAAGTTAAATTGCGGGAAAGAAGAGGAGATGACAGCGAATTTATTTATAACTTATTCGCTGAATTTAAAACCGATGAGCTGCAGATGCACTCATGGCCTGAACAAATGAAAAAACAATTAATCAACATGCAGTTTACCGCGCATGAACAACATTATAAATCAAATTTCCCCGATGCGTCGGATGTAATTGTTTTATGTGATGGGGAAAGGTCAGGGCGTTTGATCACTTTCGAAACAGATAAGGTTTTATATGTGGCCGATATAATTATTTCGGTTGAATTAAGGGGGCGTGGCATTGGCAAAATCGTTTTAGAACAGATTCTTGATGAGGCCGAAAAAAAAGGTAAACGCTGCAGGCTGAATGTAAATAAAGGCAATCGGGCTATAGAACTTTATACCCGACTCGGAGCCAAAATCATTTCGGAGGATGAAATGAGTTTTTTGATGGAATTCCCTGAAAAAGTTGTCAGGGCAGTTTAGAAATTCTTTAATACTACAAATTGCATAATTTAATAACCGCGGAGATTTTTTTATGAGAGACAAAATTGCAAAAACTCTTGAGAATATTACATCCGATTCATTTGAAAAAGCGGAAAAGGGAATAAAAGCTTTAAGAGATATATATAAAAGTATTTTCGAAAAGGAGCTTGTGGAAAAAATTCAGAAAGCGCAAAAGCTCCAGGTTGTAACAGGCGCTCCAAGCCATCCTGTTGACGCCATTACCGCTTTTGACGATGTTATCCGCTCTTCAAGGTATATAAAAGGTGTTGATAAAGCTATTGAAACACTTATTAAAAAATTTCCCGGTGAAAAAATAAACATTGTTTATGCCGGATGTGGTCCCCTGGCTCCCCTTGTTCTTCCACTCTGCGCGAAATATTCTCCCGATGAAATTTCCATTACCCTGGTGGATATATATGACGCTACTATTGAATTTGTGAAAGGTATTGTAAAAAGCCTGGGATTTGAAAAATATATCGCGGGTTATGAATTATGTGACGCTGTCGCCTATAAATTCCCCGATGAAAAAAAACTTCACCTTGTTGTGACCGAAACAATGCAGAGCGCGCTTAAGAAGGAAGCTCAATTCGCGATATCCTGGAATATGGCAGGTCAACTGGTTAAGGGTGGCATTATGATTCCCGAAGAAGTTAAGGTCGATTTTGTGATAATGGACCCGGGAAAAGAGTTTGATTATATAAAAGAAAAATATTATGAACCTTGCGACAAGTTTATTATCGACGAAACAGAGCTTGAACAATTCCGCAAAGAAAAAATCTCACTGGTAAAACTGACTGCTGAAAATTTGAATAAACTTGCCGGGCAATATAAAGATGAAGAATATCCTATTCCCGAGCGAATTAAGTTAGGTGAATTTATCATTCCTGAAAATCTGGAAAAATTTTTTACCCCCATGCTTACGACAGCAATTACGATTTTTGAGGATGTTTGTCTGAAAGAATATCAGTCGGGTCTTACACATCCTATGGCCATATATATAAACGAACGATTCGAAGATCTCGAAAAAATTGTTTTGTATTACAATTTCCCAATGGAGCCGGGTATAATTTATGAACCGGTGGTGAAAAAAAGCGGCTGGTTTGCTTAATAGTAACTCCGATCGTAAATTATAACCAGGAATTTGTTAAAAAAATTTAATGCGGAAAAACAAAAAATGAAAAAATTACTTGCTTTATCTATGGTTCTCTTTTTGCTTTATGGCTGTGGAGATCAATGCTGTAATTCGGGTCAGTCGGTTCCTATAAGGGAGCACAGCGTACAGTCGGTTAACTGGCAGCAGCTTTCAGCCGAGTACCGGGCGCTGGCTTACCAGGCTTATAACATAGCGAAAAGCCGCCTGGACGAAATACTGGAGAGCAAAAAGAAGAGTGATAAGCTTGCTGTAATTACCGATATTGATGAAACAGTTATTGACAACAGTCCATATAACGCCCGGCTTATAAAGGAAGATAAGGAATATGACCGGGAAGGCTGGATAAAATGGGGCAAAGAAAAAAAAGCCGGAGCGGCGCCGGGAGCTGTAGAGTTTTTTAATTATGCCGCGGATAAAGGAGTAGAGGTGTTTTATATCTCCAACAGATATGACACACAAAAAGAAGAAACCATGGAGAATCTTGATATCCTCGGTCTTCCATTTATTGATGAAGAACATTTTCTGCTGAGGGAAAAATCGGGCGGAAAAGAACGCGCAGGAAAATGGTTATGGAAAACTTTGAAGTAGTGTTACTTCTCGGGGATAATCTTTCCGATTTCAGCGAACTCTTTGATGGTCAGCCCACAGAAAAAAGAAATACAACAGCAGATGAGCTCAGGGAGGAATTCGGGAGAAAATTTATTGTATTGCCTAACCCCATGTATGGCGATTGGGAAACCAAAGGGCTCTACGAAGGAAAATATGACTGGACCCCCGCGCAAAAAGATTCCCTGAGAAAAGCCAAACTCATCCTGAATTAATTAAAACCGTAGGACAGCCTTTCCAGGCTGTCCCTTCTCAGGATAGGCTGTTCCGTCTCTGAAGGATTTAACTGCCCCGCAAAAGTCTGTGTTTCCGGGCAAAAAAAATTATTCCGGAATAAACTGGCAATGCCCCCAGAAAAGCTCCTCAAAATATACTTCGCTCCGGCGGCTGTCAATGGTTGCTGAATATTCCAGTTTGCCGTTCTCATAAATTTCCTTATAAGTTTCCTCCCAGGGAGAGCCAAGTTTTTCGAGCGTTTTATTAAGCTTAGTCAGCGCATCCCCGGCTTTATCGGGAAAACCTTCCGTTTCAAAATTACACTCTGTAAGTTCAGGCATTTTCCGGTACTGCTCATATTTATCCCCGGTGATCGCGAGTCCGGTCAGGAATGTGAATTTTTTCAATATCTCTTTTGCCTCATCAACAGAGGTGGTGGTTAATTTTAAATCCCAGTATGCTTTCATATTACAGAGCTCCTGATATCACGTATATTGAATTGCAACTAATTTATCATTTTCTTCCATTAAATGACACAATAATAACAGTAAGAATTTTTCGTTATCCTCTCTCATATAGTTTTTATCTTATTTTTTTGCAGTCTTGACTTTTTTTGCCTGCTCGCCGCAATAGAGTAACTTTTTGTGTTTCCGGAGGAGTCTTATGGACAAGACAAAAAGTAAAGGCATCTCTTATAAAATATACTTGGTAAGATTAATGACAATTCCCATTGGCTCTCGCTTTACCCGCTGAGGTAACTTTCAAATTATTTCACACAAGAAAAATTATAAACGCTATTCTTTTTAACATAGATTTTCACGGTAAAAAAAGATACGTAGTTCGCGAATAAAAAGCGTTGGAAATATTATGGATATATATAGGAATAAAACCAATCACTAATTATCAGGAATAATCAGGTGAGTTTCGTTAAAATGAGTAAAAACAATATTTTATGAGAATTATACGGAATGATTTTATATATTAAAGGTTGACCATAAAGAGCTATTGTGTAACAAATGCAAGTATTAGCGTATCTTTGTTTGTATCCAAAAAAGTTAATTAAATGAAATAATGCACTGTTTCCAATCATTTCACGGCTGAATGTATAACTTATTATACGTACATATTTTCCCGTGAAAATCTGTGTTTAACAGAATTTCTGATACAAGTCGTATACGTATATACGCAACAAAAAATCTATGTTGTTTTATTTCAATACATAATGTTTCTGATGTCAGGAGCCCTTTACTTCGGGTAAATCGATAACTTTGTTTTTTCTGGCTTGTCAGTATGCGATTACGAGGAGGACTTTTGTTCAGAATTTCCTTTTATTATCGGCATAATCGATATCGGGCAGATTTTTATTGAGAATAATTTTATCAATATCCCCTTTGGGAACTTCAATATAAATGACCTTTTCTTTTGATTTCCATACATTCATTTTTTTGTCGATATTCAATTCAGAACCATCTTTATATTTAACATAAAGATGAACCGGCAGCGGGAATTCCCCATTTTTTTCTATTGTGATCAGTGTTTTGTTTTTTGCATTTTCTATTTTCCCAATTCCCAGATCGGCATAGCCCAGATCAAAAAACCAGGGTTTCCAGAACCAGGCAAGGTCTTCACCGGCAGACTGGTTGAAAGTGTAAAACAAATCATATGGAATGGGATGTTTTCCTTTCCAGTTTTTGATAAAGGTCTTTACGGCGCCGAAAAACTTTTCTTCTCCGAGGTAATTATATAACAGAGCGAACGCGGTTATCGGACGGGTGTAGGTCATAAAACCATATATAAAATCACCCGCGCTGTGAGTTCCTGCCATGGGTGGAATATCGAGACCGAGCTTTCCCCCCTCCATATTGTACTTTTTAACCGCCATATTAAGGACCTTTGCCATTTCTGTTCCTGTGATATCGGCAAGAGCGGCTATTCCGACAAATGTAGCGAGACTTTCATCCATCCAGGAATATTCCTGCTCATTTGTTCCCACATAAAAGGGAAAATATGTGTGGGCTATCTCATGTGTGGTTATGAAAGCAGTTCCAAATTCGCTCTCCTGTTCCTCGTCATTTATTATTCCGGGGAATTCCATTCCGTTTTTTTCACCTTCAAAGGCGGTGAATTGTTCATAGGGATATTCCACGGCAGGGGTAACGGTGGAATAAAATTTTAAGCTTCTTCCGCAAATTTCTGTTACATTTTTGAAATAAGCAGCCTCTTTATTATAAACAGTGTTCACAGGCGTTCTTTTAGAACCGGTAAAAACACTCGAGGCATCCCATAAATATTCATTACTGACCGCGAACGCGAAATCGGGCAGATTTTTACCGCTGAATTTCCAGATATGTTTATCAGCATCTTTTGTAATATTGTTTTTTATCCTGTCATTTTCTGTGATGATATGGATAACAGAATCGGAAACGGCGGCTTCTTTAATTCGCTCAAGATATTTTTCCCGGAATATTTCGGATGGATTCAAAAGAGGCAGGGATGACCATGCATTATATTGAGCGGGGAGGGTTATTTCCACATCATAACTGCCATATTCATTATAAAATTCAGCGTTCCCTGTATGCCCGAACCGGTTCCATCCTGTAATATCATCATAAACCGCTATTTTAGGATACCAGTAGCCGATGAAAAAACTGTTCTCACCATATGAGCCAATGCGGAATAATCCGGTTACAGGCATTTTCTGCTCCCATTCAATGGTTATTTTTGTTTCTGATCCGGGCGGGATTTTCTCAGGCGCTCTGAATGAAAATATAGTGGAATAAAATATATTGAATTTCGGATCTGCTTCTATTCCGTTTATACTGAGGCTTTTAATAATAACACCGTCATGAATATTTTCGGCATCCACATAAGAGTCGCGCGCTTCCCCTTTCCTGAACCTGTTCTGAAAGAGATTGATAAAAACACGCCGGAGGGTGTCGGGGCTGTTGTTAGTCCAGGTTATTACTTCGTTCCCTTTCAGGATTTTTGTACCGGGGAAGAATTCAGCTTTAATGTTGTAATCGGTTCTGTTCTGGAAATAATTTTTTCCCGGCAGTCCGTCATGACCGCGACTACTATTTTTGCAGGCCTCCCGGAATTCGCGCGGGAAAAATAATTCTTCGGTCTTTTGAGGAAAAATTGAAATTGAGGTTATTAGTAATACTACCGCGGTAATTATTATCTTTTTCATATCAGCCATATATTTTTAATTTATATGACGGAGTGTTTTCGATTATTGTTACATACCAGTGGGATGTTAAAGACTTTTTTTCAAATCAATAAGGCGCATTACCGCGAAAATTGATAAAATACATCCCTTTCAAGTTCTAACAGGTATTCAGGGGTCAGCTCCTTCAGGTTTGTTTCCGGCTTCCCTGCAATGGGAATCTTTTCAGTTGCTATACCCCCGTCGAAATCATGAATAATTATGCCGTAAAAGGAGGAAAATTCCTGTGTAAGGATAGATGAAATAAATGAAACCCATTTTTTCAACTCACTGCCGGGGAGAGGTTTGTTTCTTTTATCCCTCCCCCTGATCTTTTCTCTTTCTTCCATCCATCTGTTAATCTTAGCTTGCGACCAATCTTTACGTTCGATTTTTTTCCGTTCTTCTTCAGGATTTTTCCCTATATTTTCAAATTCTTCGAAACCGAGGCCAAGTTCAGTGGCACAATTGCATTCTTTTGTCGTTATGAATTGAACATTTTTTTCACCGATGTAATCGGTAATGCTCCGGTTTTCGAAAGTATAACATTCCAGGCCAAAATCTTTCGCTGACTGTTGAATTTTTTGAATATCCGGATTTCCGGAAATAATTGAAATGATAAAAGTGCACATGATAGATTCGCTGTTTTTTACGGTTTTATTATAATACTTTCCTTTTTGAAGAAGATTAAGTGGTTAATAAGGATGTTGTTTTTTTATCAGCATTTGTTCTGTATTCTGCCAGTTCTTCTCTTATAACCTGCCGCAGCATTTTTTCCATATCATCCTGCATAACAAAATTTCACAAAGTTTCATTGATAAGTGTCTGATATCCTTTACCGCCGGAAGCCGCATTAAAGTACGCGACAATGTCAGCGTCTAATAAAATATTTACCCTCAGTTTTCTTTTGGAAACTTTTTTTCCACCCGACCTGAGAACCGCTTCCGCAAACATCTTATCAGTTATTTCAGGTATATCAGATAAATCAATATCATCTTCTTTCATTTTATTTATTTTTTCCCGGTCAGTTTGTGAAGCCCCGGAAATATTTTCTATTCTAATTTTTGCTGTTTTGCTGTCCAGCTCCAAAAATTTTCTCTTTTTTGAGTAATTTGTGTCCTTCAAATACCGTTAGAATATCAATTGAATTTTCTTTTAACAAATACACCATCCGATAATTCTTATATATTACATCCCTAAGTTGGCAGAGCCGGAACCAAAAGGAAATTTCGAAAAAAAGTCGTCCTCATCCTCGTGATTGTCCTCGGCTTAAGTTTTCTCTGGCGAATTTTTCGAGTACGATTACGAGTACCTGTTCTATGAGTACGGTTATTTATATCAATATACGCAATTCAATATTCTGCCATTTAAAGCAAGAATATTATTATTAAGTTGCCTGACAATCACAATTTTTACAGAGATTTTTTATATTCAGATATCTGCCAGGTTAGCAGGGGTATGATTCTATCCAGACTTCAATACTTCTGAATCTCAGTCTTCCAATCTCATCTGCAATAACTTCCCGGAAATACAATGTTCTGCCGCAGCCGATTCTGTAATAAAAAATCTGATACTTATGATAGCCTGTTTTTCTGATCATTACTCTTTCTCTCACATCAATAACTTTGTCAGGATCGATAAGTCCCGGCGGCATACCATAAGATTCATCTCGTAATCTCAATTGTGTTTCCAACAAAACATATAATGATTCCGCTTCAGCTTTTGTAATATTTGATTCACTAAAAATTTCATTTATCCAGTTACAAAAATCAAAATAATCAAACAGCGTAACAGATGGTTTGTCAGAATTCGGAGGAGGCGGAGGAAGGCAGGGGTATCCCTGTCCATTCTCCTGCATACTTTTGTCCGGAATTCTTTGAGGAGGGTTTACAAACATTTCAGATCCCTCCTGCCCCGATATAATTTGTGCAAACAGCAGTCCCGATAACAGGATAGTTATTAACTTAACCATAACCCCGACTCCCTTTAACAAGAGTAATATTTAATTGAATTTTATTTCTTACTGAATTCCATAAGCTCTACGGGAGCTCCATTATCGATTATCATCGCGACTTTTACACCTTCCGAGGGACTATTGATTTCGGCCAGTAACTCTTTTCCCTTTACCTCTTTTTCGAGATCGTCAACCACAAAGGCGATATGGGGAACAGTTTTGATAAGCTCGGAGATCGGGCAGTCCTTCTCGAAGCGCATCCATTCTATACCGTATGGACTCGTATCAAATCCCGATACATAAATACCCAGTTCCGGAATATGTCTTTCACCCGGACGTGGAATATCGGTAGGTATCCCGATATGATGATAACGCCACCCTTTTGCCGTTACTTCCGGCAGCTCATGATCTTCTCTAAGAATTTTCTTTGATATTTGTTTTTCAGACATATTTATAATTTCCCGGGAATTTTCCAAAATTACCTTGGATCAAGCGACATCACATAATCATAACTTTCGTTAAGCAGACCTATTACATTTTCTTCATCCTCCGGCATTTTTTCGGTGATCAGAATATAACCTCTCATAACCGCGTTATATGATTTGAACAGGGTTGTGTCATATTTCTCCATATACTCTTTCTGAATCTCTTTGGAGAAACGTATTCCTGTTTCACCATCTTTATTCAGGATGGAAAACATGTGGCCGTTCGCTGAAGTATAGATCATATTTTTCCCCTTCCGCTCAAACCTATCACATCTCGCGATCAAAGAATCATATATTTCCAATTGTTCCTTATAGCTGCTCATCGATCTCCTTTTGTATTACAAAAAGTTTTCACAAAATAGAGATAGCTCACAAAATAATCAAGCTGTAGTTTATCTGTTAAATAACTTTCCCAGGGAATATTTACCATAAAGGAAAACATTGAATGAAAATCACAAAATCAGGGCTGAATTATTTTCAAAAATAAATTGAAACTCCGAGCCTCACATTAGTTGATGAGAAATTTACATAGTTTTGACTGGAATTTTGCTCCTGCTCGCGTTTATATTCCGGATCATTATCTGAAGAGTAACGTATGCTTTTCTGTTTTGACTCGTTGGACATATAGAGGATTTGACAATTATATTCAGCTAAAAATGCCATAAAATTTGTTACCGGTATTTCAACGCCTACAGTGCCGGATAATCCGGCGCCCCAGGTATCATATTCACTTTCTGTTTCATATATTACAATCATATCATCATCCGGATATTGATTATCTGTACTTTCCTGGTTTTCATGTGATATCTGAAATCTTGGTCCGGCGCCAAAATAAAAATTCACCCAATTACTTTTCGAGCCATAATAAATATATTGCGCGTCAATTTGAATGGAAAATTTGGTTAATTCCGCGTTGTCATCATCATGATTAGAAATTGTATCAGATTGTGTGGAATTCCGGTCGTTTTCAACATCCTGGAATCTGACTGAGGGTGACAATCCAAAACGAATAGCGCTTTTTTCGGTAAAATGATATTGGGCCGAAACCATCGATCCCTGAAAAGAACTAAGGTTAAAATTGTTTCCGATAGAAAACTGCAGCGCCCAGGATCCCTCTTTGGATACCTTATCTTCTTTATCATCCTCTCCCGAACCGGCGAAGTTTTGTGAGGATAGGAAAAAAAATGAAATAAGAAAAAAACCAAAAATACAGTTAAATAATTTGCTAAAAATAGTGGAAAACATTTTCCCTCCGGGATTAATAATTAATTGGTGTAATAAATTTATATTGCTATTATAATAAAATCAATATAAATAATTATGACCTTTAACAGATGATTTATCCGAAATAAACCCGCATTTTGCTTTCTAATTCCCTCATCCGGGGCGCCGAAAATAATTCAGAGTATGTTATATGGTGTACCTGATGGCACACGTGTTTTTCCGGAAAAATATTTTTTACCGTTCGTAGAGACAAGGCATGCCTTGTCTCTACAGGATATGATAGAAACTATTACGTTGAATTGTTTGAATACATTGGAATGAAAAGAGGAATTGTTTTTTATTTAACCTAATTAAATTATATTAAAAAACTATAGCGATACAGAACCCGCTGCCCATATTTAATCATGTAATCCTTAAATCCTTCAATCATGGTTCAGACAATGACGGGTTTAGATTATGCGCATTTTGTTATTTTCTTTCCAGCCGCTCTTTGGGCTAAAGCCCTTTTAGTGTGGATATGTTTGCCCGTGGTCTCCGGCCTGAAGGCGCGGAGTTATTCCCTTTGTGTCCTTCGTGCCTTCTTTGTGTTCATTGTGGTTAAGAATTCGATTTCGATAGAAATAGCGTGCGTTTGAATAAGGTTAATAAGGTTTAGTTTTGTCGGGTGGTTTCCTATGCTGCTAAGGTTAAGAAATCAAAAATAAGGTTTTCTCCATCTCTTGTTTGGTTCACTGCCTTGAAGAAGATCCTGAAAAATAATCATGTAATCCTTAAATCCTTCAATCATGGTTCAGACAATGGCGGGCGTGGATTATGAACATACCGTAATCTTTCTGCCAGCCGCTCTTTGGGCTAAAGCCCTTTTAGTGTGGACATGTTTGCCCGGGGTCTCCGGCCTGAAGGCGCGGAGTTATTCCCCTTGTGTTCTTTGTGCCTTCTTTGTGTTCATTGTGGTTAAGAATTCGATTTCGTTGACGACTTCGATAGAAATAGCGTGCGTTTGAATAAGGTTAATAAGGTTTAGTTTTGTCGGGTGGTTTCCAATGCTGCTAAGGTTAAAAAATCAAAAATAAGGTTTTCTCCACCTCTTGTTTGGTTCACTGCCTTGAAGAAGATCCTGAAAAATAATCATGTAATCCTTCAATCCTTCAATCATGGTTCAGACAATGACGGGTTTAGATTATGCGCATTTTGTTATTTTCTTTCCAGCCGCTCTTTGGGCTAAAGCCCTTTTAGTGTGGACATGTTTGCCCGGGGTCTCCGGCCTGAAGGCGTGGAGTTATTCCCTTTGTGTCCTTCGTGCCTCCCCTGTGTTCCTTGTGGTTATGTATTCAGCCTTCAGGTATTCGATAGCGATGGAAATATTGTCCGGTTGAATAAAGTTAATAAGGTTGAATTTTTCCGGGTGATTACATTTGCTACAAAGGCGCCCCAATTTGGGAAAACATCAAATTTCAAATTTGGCAGCAACAATACGACATTCATTTTACGAATAGATTTCAATTAATATTTCGCGAAGCCGATCAGATATTTCTCTCCATCTCATGCCATTCAAAGCCGCCGTGGGAAGAGGCTGAAAGGCCGTTATCTTTAAATCCATATTTCTCATAATACTTCAGCAGGTGATCTTTACATAACAGCAGTATCTTTTCCTTACCCATTCTCTCAGATTCACTGATAAAATGATGAAGCAATTTTCCCGAAATACCTTGTCCCTGGTGATCAGGATGAACCGCAAGAGAAAATATCACGATGTTTTTGCCTTTGGAATCGTGCCCTGTAAGTCCCTTGAATTCTTCATCTGTAATATCATCTTTATTTGTAGCTCCGCTGTTGATATGCCCGACAATGAGATCACCTTCGAGGGCGACAAAAAAACCCTCCGGATAATTATTTATTCTTATTTTAATCCTCTCTCCGGAAGCGGCTTCCGAAGGGAGAAAACAGAGATTCTCAATTTCGCGGCATCTGTCAAGATCATCCGGGCGGGCGTTTCTTATCGTTATTCTATCCATGCAAATATCCCCAACAATAAATAAGTGTGATTTTGGGCTAAAGCCCTTCAACTATTTCGGTCCCCATAACACCGGCCTTGAAGGCCGGTGTTATTCCGGGACGCCGATCTGAATTTCTATCTTGTGATCGCTACCGGTTCTTTCGCGCTTTCATTTCCTGTGCGGTCGAATGCTGTCAGGCATAGCCGGTCAATATATATCCGCTCCTCATTTTCTTCACCCTGATTGCGGATGAAGTAAGCGGGAATAACCGCGCTTCTTTCCTTCCGGTTGAAGACTTTATAATCCCATACTCCGTTTGCTCTGAAATAAAGCGCCCATCTGAAAACATCTTTCTCATTGTTGTGAGTCCAGCTCATACTAAGCGAGTCAGCGCCCGCTTTTATCTTCATATCGGGTGATCCGGGAGCCTCATTATCGAGCCAGGGAGAAGGAGGAACGACGGCCCGGTGGGTATAAGGTCCTTCTCTCAGGGCTGTGGAAATGCTATCGCGGTTATGCAGAAGAGGTTTCATACTGAAATGAATATGCCCCGGTCCTTCATAAACGATTCCGCGTGTAACCATAATCTCGTTGAATATTTCATCAATTCCTTCTTTGCCGGTGTTGCGGCTGGTGTACATTCCGGGCCAGAGGTTTCTGTGAAGAGTATTCTCCCTGCTCCACCAGCTCAGGAGAACAGGAAAACTTTGTGGTATTTTGTTGATATTCCAGTAAAGCTGCGGCGTGAAATAATCGACCCAGCCGAGATTCAGCCACAATTTAGCGTCGGCATAGAGCATCTTATACTGGTCAAATCCCCTGATTGATTCCGGGTTGCCGGGACGCCATATTCCAAAGGGGCTTATCCCGAATTTGACCCACATCTTTTCCTGTTTAATCGCGTCATAAAGCCTTTTAATGAAGCGGTTAACATGATCGCGGCGCCAATCGGCCCTGGTAAGCTCTCCCCCCATTTTCTGATATTCTGTCCAGAGTGAATCATCCTCGAATGAGCCATCGCCATAAGGATAAAAATAATCATCAAAATGCACGCCGTCTATGTCATATCTTTTCACTACATCCATAACAACATTAAATGAGTGATCCTGTGTGCGGGGATCGGCGGGATTCATCCAGTGATAATTCCCCTCAACGAGTCTTACCAGGTCAGGTTTCTGCTTCACTATTGAGGTTTCCGTTATTTCACCCCCGACGGGGTGATGAGCCCTGTAAGGATTAAACCAGGCATGCAGTTCAATTCCCCGGTTGTGAGATTCTCTAATCCAGAAGTTAAGCGGATCGTAATAAGGATCCGGCCTTTTTCCCTGTTCCCCGGTCAGGTAGTAGGACCATGGCTCAATATCACTTTTGTAGAGAGCGTCACACTGCGGGCGAACCTGGAAAATTATAGCGTTCAGATTCATTGAATCGGCGGCTTCCAGTATGGCAATCGCTTCCGCTTTCTGCTCCTCTGTTGTTAATCCCGGCTTTGAAGGCCAATCGATATTGGCTACCGTGGCAACCCAGGCGCCCCTGAATTCTCTCATAACCCCGGGGATTTTTTCTTCTTTCCCGGTCGGTTCTTCCTCAACCGAACTCATAAAGATAGCGCATCCGGTGAGGCCGGCTATCATAAAAAGAACCAATCCAAACCAGACATTTCTGAATATTCTTTCTGACATACTTTTTCTACCTCGCTGTTAAAAAATGTAACCTTAAATTTAAGGAATATGAAGGAAATGAGGGGAAATTTCTCTGTGTAAACTACGGGGTATATTTGCCGGGACAGATATATCAAATTTGTAAGGCAGATCAAACCTTTTCCGTTCCTCACCTAAGGCGCGGAATATAATTCAGAGTATATTATATGGTGAACCTGACGGCACACCTGGACGTAACCTTCTTTTTTCTACCAATATTTTCTCCTTACGGGGCAATTCTTTACCGCAATTTTTATTTATGTCCCGTTAGGGACATCATATTGGTAAAAAAAATAAACGCAAAATCATGAGTGTGCCGTCAGGTACACCATATTTTTTCACAGGAGTACAATAAATATATTTTTTACATCCTGCGATTCAATAAGTTATCCGAATATTTTCGGGACGCGCGTCAACGATACGATAATTTGTTTTAAGAACAGATTTCCATAAGTACAGGGCTCCTGACATCACGTATATTGAAATGCGATAATTATATGTAATTTTCAAATGGTTTTATGCAAATAAAAATCATAAACGCAATTCTTTTTAACAGGATTCAAAATAACAGTTGCATGCGTATATACGCAACTAAAAATCTATATTGTTTTATTTCAACACTTTATATTTCTGATGTCAGGAGCCCTGAAGTAGTTATTTTTTTTCCAGGGGTTATAAGTTCTGAACTTATTTAAACGGGCAATTTTTCCGAAGAATTGCGGCATAAGAACGAAATAAAAGAACAGGATTGCTGGGATAGAAGAGATTAACAGGGACATTTAACACAATTTATAAACCGGAATCATCTTTGAATTATCAATTAAGCAACTTAAGACTATTTATTCAGCCGGTTTATGATAACTATTATTGTTTAGCATTTCCCTGGTGGCACTTGCTTATCCGGTTTAGAATTCTGGTCAGGGGATTTAATTTGAATATTCCGGGAAATTGTATTACCTTTCGTTCTGATAAGTAAGACACGGATGTGAAATGTATAATATTACTATTAAAATTCCACAGGTTGTTAAGGAAAAACTCCAGGCGTATTCTGTCAACAAAGGAGTCAGTAAATCGGAAATAGTCCGGACCGCATTACTGGAATATTTGGAAAAAGAGGATTTTCAGTTTGAAGGTTCATTTCTTGATATTGCCGGAGATATTGCCGGAAGTGAAGAGGGCCCGGAAGATCTTTCAACCAATAAAAAATATTTGGATAATTTGGGTAAATGATAAAAAAACAGGTTATTGTTGATACAGGGCCTCTCGTCGCCTTCCTTAACAAAAGAGATCATTATCATAAATGGGCTATTGAGCAGTTCGCCTCTTATCCGCCTCCTTTTTATAGCTGTGAACCGGTAATAACCGAAACATGTTTTCTGTTAAATAATACAAAAGATGGGGTAGGAAAGATTCTCAAACTAATTGATATGGACCTGATAAAAATTCCTTTTATGATGAAAAATGAAATTGAGCATCTTCAGTACTTAACCGATAAATATAAAAACGTCCCGGCGTCACTGGCAGACGCATCCCTTATCAGAATGAGCGAACAAATATCAGGGAGTATTATTCTTACTCTTGATTCCGATTTCAGAGTGTATAGAAAAAATAAGAAAAATGTGATCCCGGTTGTTATTCCGAAGGATCGTTAACGAATATCCAAGCTTATACCCAGGGCTTTTGAGGGTGTATTAATTTTGAGCAGCGTACAGGGGAAATGAGATTCCATTCCAATATATACGTTTCAATCATATAATAATATTGTAAATTATATGACAGTGTCGTATATTTGTGTTATGCATGACATCTTATACCAATATAATCCCTGGTGGGAGGAAACCGGAGATTCGATTGATTTGCTTTCCCGCGAAAAATACCTCGGGGTATTACAGGAGCATATTTACTCACGCCGGATCGTTTTTCTTTCCGGATTGAGAAGAGCTGGAAAAACGAGTCTGATGAAATTGATTATAAAGGAATTAATTTCAAAGGAAATAAAGCCCAATCGTATACTTTATATTAGTATGGATGATTATCTGCTGGGCAAATTTAATATTCTTGAAATTACAGATGAATTCAGGAAACTCCATAAAATAAAACGGGAGGAAAAAATATTCCTCTTTTTTGATGAGATTACCTATAAAACCGACTTTCAAATTCAACTTAAGAATATTTTTGATTCACAAAACGCAAAAATATTTGCGTCCTCCTCTTCAGCTTCTCTATTGAGGGATAAAAAAGCATTTCTTACAGGACGCTCTTATACACTGGAAGTGCAACCATTAGATTTTGAGGAATATCTCTTTTTCACAAATACAAAGATTAAAAAAAGAGATACGCAACTGACAAAAAGTTATTTTCTTGATTATATTGAAACAGGAGGTCTCCCTGAAAATGTTTTAAAGCCGAGCCGTCAATATCTCATGGAACTTGTGGATGATATCATACAAAAAGATATCGCCGCGTTTCACAGTATAAAAAATCATCAATTACTAAGGGATTATTTTACACTGTTGATGGAAAGAAGCGGTAAATCTGCAAGTATCAATAAGATCGGAAAAATTTTGTCAGTTTCTCCCGACACTTCGCGCCGGTACCTCGATTATTTCGAATCAACATTCCTGGTTCATCTTCTGCCCCGATGGGGTAAAACAAATCAAATTCTGCTCTCAGCCAAAAAACTTTACGCATGCGATTTAGGAATTAAGTACATTTTCCAGGGGAAACGGGATATTGGCAGTTATTTTGAAAATTACATATATCTCAAACTCCGACCTAAAAAGCAGCTGTATTACCTTAATGAAGGTGGTATTGAGATTGATTTTTATACCGAAGATAAAAAACTAATCGAAGCGAAATTTTATTCGGAAATGACGGGAAAACAAAAAGATTTATTTTACACCTATCCTGCATCCACACGGGAACTTATTGATTCAGTTGAGAAGCTTTATCTGCTTGAACGTATATAAACTATACGTTATTAACATATAATATTACTAATATATATACGATACCATCGTATATCCTAAACCTTCATCCCGAAAGCGATTGAAAATTCATATTCCCGGATAATATGGAATCCTGCCTTCTTGTGGCATTCGTTGGAATTCAGAACTCTTTCTGAAAAAAAGGAAATTGAATTTCGGGTATTGAGCAAAAAAAAAAATTCAACAAAAATGATGAATGTATGTATTCTATGAATGAGTGAACAAATTTATTACTCTTAGCGTCTGTTTCAGGGTATTAAAAACAAGAGAAGGTGATCCCGGTTGTTATTCCAAAGAATCGTTAGAAAAATATTGTTGGTTGTTTTTATATTTTATATTTTTATCTTGGTTGCAAAATTATCGGAAACCGAAAAATGACGTTGATAAAAAAAGATAAAAATGAATTAATTCGTGAAATCAGGGACAGGCTTTCAACACAAAATGAGATATATAAAATAGTTATTTTCGGTTCATTCAATACATCGGATTCTCCCGCGGATATTGACATCGCGATATTCCAGAACAGTGATGAAAATTACCTGCCGTTATCAATGAAGTACCGGAAGCTGACCAGGGAAATCAGCAAAAGAATTCCGATAGATATAATTCCGCTAAAGCAAAACCCGGGCGGTAGTTTTATGCGGGAGATCGAACAGGGAGAAATCATTTATGAGAGATGAAACTATTTGATAGCATCGTATAATATCTCACGATTCTATACGATGCCATCGTATATTCTAAATTTTCATCCCAAAGGCGATTGAAAATTCATATTCCCTGATTATGTGGAATCCCACCTTTTGGTAAAACCCGATGGCGTTTTCATTCTTCTTACCCACTTCAAGATGGAACGCGGGTAAACCAAGCGAACGGACTTTACCGGCAAAGGTGTCAATCAATTTGCGTCCGAGTCCCTGCCCCTGCGCTTCCGGCAGCATATCAATATGTAAATGAGCCGGGTAATCCGCGAGTTCTTCTTTAAACGGAGGGGGATTATGGATCAGGCGGATTATGCGGGCGTCCCGCGATTGATCATCTTCAGCGGGTTTCGGATATCTCAACCTGAGGACAGGCAGCCATTCCTTTTCCATCCTTTCATAAAAAAGTTTTGTATCCTTCGCGCCGATAATATAACCGCATGGTTTTTCATTATTTGTAACGGTAAAACACATATCCGGTTCTAACTGAGCATAGGGGGCGGCGTAAAACTGGGCCATCACCTCATGATCCTTATAAACGGCGCTCGCGTCTTTGCCGCTGTCGCCTGTAAGAAGGCAGATTCTGAAAATGGAATAAACATCGCTCGGGTGATAGGGTCTGATATTAAATGACATAAAAAATCAGTAATTTACTTTTCGAAATAGAATTTAATTGTCAAAATTAAAAAAATCCCTGTTCATTTTTTCCTTTATGCGAAATAAAAGATTACTGCAAAATATATTTTTAGTAGTTATTTCCCTTTTAACCGGGCTGGCAATAGTGGAAATCACCCTGGGATACATTTTTCCTGAACGCTATTATATCTGGCCGCCGGGGCTCGATGAGCAGTTTTTTCCTGATCCTTCAGTTATGCCCGGAGTTTCCTTTAAATCAAATTTTATCACCAACCGGGAAGGTTTCAGGAATAGTGAGGATATCAGCGAGGATGACTTTCTCATACTCGCGCTGGGCGGCAGCACAACAGAATGTCTCTACCTCGATCAGGATGAAACCTGGACAGCTTTGCTTGAAAAGTCTCTACGGGCGAAGTATCCCCAAAAGAAAATAAAAGTTCTTAACGGGGGCAGAAGCGGGCTTAATTCTTCACATCATCTGCTTCAGACAGAAAAATTACTGAAGCAGCATCCCAATATCGGACTGATAATTATTATGCAGGGAATAAATGATTTGCAGCGTCATCTTGCTTCGGGTGAAAAAATAAGTCAGGACAAACTTCTTTCGGGGGCATTTTATTCTTTTCCGCCCAAAGAAAATCTTTCACCCCTGAAAAAAACAAATATCTACAGACTTATCAGACAGTTTTTCCGGCAGCCGGGAAAAAAATATCTGTCGCAGGACAGAACCGGTTCCAGTTATTCTCCCTGGCGCGCAAACCGCGGGAATGCCAAAATTACAGATGAAATTCCACAAGACTTTCCGCAAAATCTTAATAAATATGCTTCGAATACCAGGGGGATGATAAAAGCCGCGAAGGAATCAAATGTAAATATTTTGTTCCTGACCCAGCCGGTGTTGTGGAATTCCGGAATGTCTGACTTCGAAAAAATTCTCTGCTGGTTCGGCTGGAAGGGTGAAAACCAGGTAAAGAGCAGCGTCTATTATTCATTTGAAACCCTGGAAAAAATGATGGATAATTACAATCGGATATTAACCGAAACCTGCGTGGCAAATGGCGCGACAGTTTTTGACCTCGCGGGCAGACTTCCAAAGGACACATCGGTCTTTTACGATGACTGCCATTTTAATAAACCGGGCGCGGAAAAAGTTGCGGCTGAAATTTTCAATTATCTTATCAGCGCTGAACTTCTGAAGTAAATCGGTCTTTAACAACACCACGACCTCTTTTTACCTTTTTTAATCCATCGGTTCATTTTATATTTGAGCTTCTGACAACAGGATTTAATATAGTCCGACCGTTTCGCGGGAGTTTATCCCGCCCGCGTAATAAAAACCTGCCGAATTCCGGCAATCAGAAACAGAATAACCAGGAATTGAATATGAAGAAAAAACATCCAAAAGGATTGCCAATCCTCTTTTTCACCGAGATGTGGGAAAGATTCAGCTTTTACGGGATGCGGGCAATATTTGTATTATATCTCACAGAAACAACATTAAGTGATAACCCGGGAATGGGCTGGACAAATTCTGACGCCCTCGTATTATATGGCTGGTATACAATGCTGGTATATGTAGCTTCCATTCCGGGTGGTTTTATTGCCGATAAACTTCTCGGGCAGAAAAAAACCGTTTTGCTCGGCGGTATTTTTATCGCCGCGGGACAGTTCGCGCTGGTAATGGAAGGTCTCACCTTCTTTTATACCGGGTTGGCGCTGCTCATAATGGGCGTGGGATGTCTTAAGCCAAATATTTCAACTATGGTCGGAGGCTTATACGCCGCGGGGGATGAAAGACGGGACACAGGATTTACAATATTTTATATTGGAATAAATATCGGGGCGGCTTCGGCTCCGCTGCTTATAGGATTTATAGGGGAAACCTACGGCTGGAATCTCGGGTTCGGACTCGCCGGAATAGGAATGCTCCTGGGATTGATCGTTTACCTCTGGGGACAGAAATATGTTAAGGATGTCGGCAACCTGATACCTGTTAAAAAGGTGGAAAACAAGGTTGAAAAACAGCCCCTCACCAAAGAAGAAAAGGACCGCATTATTGTTATGCTGCTCTCATTTCTCATCGTCATCGTTTTCTGGGCGGCTTATGAACAGGCGGGCGGACTGATGAATCTTTATACAAAAGAAAAAATCGACCGTCTTGTGCTGGGCTGGGAAATTCCCACAAGCTTATTCCAGTCGGTGCCTGCCATATTTGTGATCCTTTTCGGAATGCCTGTGGCCGCTTTCTGGTATAAATGGCAGAAAAAAGGAAAACAAAGTTCCTCGCTCTTTAAGATGGCTCTCGGCACAATTATCATGGGAACCGGATTTATGTTTATGTCGGGCGCGGCGCTTGAGGCTGAAACAGGTGTTAAAGCCATGCTTATCTGGCTGATACTTTCTTATCTGCTTCAGGTTATCGGAGAACTGTGCATTTCTCCTGTCGCCCTCTCATTTATTACAAAACTTGCCCCGGCAAGATATGGCTCAATCATTATGGGCGTCTATTTTGCCGCCACCGGTCTTGGTAATAAAATCGCCGGTTTGGTTGGCGAACTTGCCCAGAGCGCCGGTGAACTTGAAGTGTTCACAGGTATCTTTATTTTCTGCGCGTTATTCGGGCTGCTTCTGCTTGCGCTTTTCAAAAAACTTGATAAGCTTACTCACGGCGCCGAAGCGATAAAGGAAGCCGCTTAGAAAAAATCCCCAAAGTCAACAAACGACATTATACTCCGGGAAGTTTTTCAACTGGCTTAGTATTTATGCAAAACAAGTAATACGCTATTTATAAATTGTTTTTTCAAGGTATTTAGAATTTTTTTAACCTCACCCCCATCCCCTCTTCTTATCAAGGAGATGGGGGCAAGAGAAAGGGAGTGTAAAGCCTTTTTACATACCATTGGGATAGATTGGAAAGCGCGGGGTCGAGAACATTCTCAAATTAGTATTTAGAATAATATTTTGGAAAATTGAAATGAACTACGAAGAATTAACCGCGCCATGCGGAATTGACTGCTTTAATTGTGAACTTTTTGAAGATAATATCACTGATGAAATTAAAAAAAGAATCAACGCCACTTATGGTGTGCCGGAAGAGCTGATAGCCTGCGCCGGCTGCCGACAGATGAAAGGAAAACATTTCTTTCTTCCGAATGGCTGCGATACCCTGAAGTGCGTTGAGGAAAAGCAGGTGACCTTCTGCTTTGAATGCGCTGAATTTCCCTGCAAACTTCTCGCTCCTGTGGCTGACCGGGCCGATTTTTACCCCCATAACATGAAGGTATATAACCTCGGCAGAATTAAAAATGCAGGACTTGAGAGCTGGGCGCGAAATGAATCGAAGGAAATAAGACAGCGATATTTCAAGGGCAAATTTGTAGTAGGAAAAGGGCAGGCTGATTAGTCTGTTTTTTTTATACCTTTTTTATTGACTTGCGGCATAGTTTGTAATTCTTTTATTTTTCAACTGTCATTTAATATTCCATAGGCTTGCCGGCGTAAGCGGCATTATTACAGGACTTTCCCCCAGGGGAATATTCATTATTCGGGAAAAGCGAAGAGAGGCGCCTGATGAGAAGATATTCTGTTTTACTGGTTCTAATCGTTATATATGTTTCACAACACGAGATTAAATCTCAACAGATTACCAATTCCCGGCTGGTAATAAAATCAGTGAAGAATCTTTCGGGAAAGCCGGGAAAAATTGATGCGCCGGTAATACCGAAAATGAATATTAAAGCGGGACGAACGCTAAATTTAAAAATTTCAATTCTGTTTGAAAAAAACGACGGCGCTTTTTTACCCCTTTATCTGAGAATTATCTCGCCCGACGGAACATACTCCGACCTTAAACTTCATGATAACATTTCCTCTTTCCTCACCGGTCATAGTTATGATTTTAGTTTTATGATAAAAAAAGGTGCGAATGACATCTACGAAGAACATATACTCGAATTATTCACCCGTGATAATTATACCCTGAATCCCGATGATACTATTATTATCTTTGACAGGGATACTTTAAATATTGTACAGTATTAACAATATCTTACGCCATAAGGCAAAAAACAGAACAGGATTAAAAAGATTGAAAGGATAAAAAAGGTATTGGTATCGTAATCGTATTTTGCTTTTGGGGGGTAAATTCTATGCAAAGCTCGCAAAAGTAAAAATTACGGAAAGCCGCGAAGAAAGAACAGTATTACGGGGATTAGAAAAATTACATGGCTACACGGTATCACTATTGTTTTAACTTCTTATGAGGCCGGAGATATTGGCATTTATATTTTCGTAAAAATCTTTCTTGATACAAGTAATTCATTGGATTATATTATAATATGCCTTTAACTTTAGCGGAGGATCAAGAGTAATATATTTTTTTCATAATGAAAACGTTCCCTTATCTCTCCTGACAATTTTTGACAGACATGAAAAGATAAACCTTGTATGTATTGAAACTGACAAGAAATCCGCAATAAATACAAAAAAAGATGATAAGAAAATTTCAACAATCTGATATCGACCAGGTGATTAACATCTGGCTTGACGCCTCAGTTAAAGCCCATGATTTTGTAGAGAAAGAATTTTGGGAATCACGAGTAAAAGATATGAGGGAAATTTATATACCTTCGGCAGAAACATATATATATGAAGAGGAGTATATTATAAAAGGATTTGTTTCTTTATATAATGATACTATCGCGGCTATTTTTGTTTCACCTGCTTTCCAGGGAGAAGGCATTGGCGGGAAACTAATGAAAAAAGTAAAAGATATCCGCGATAATCTGAGTCTTACCGTGTACAAAAAAAATATTAAAAGTATTGAATTCTATCATAAATGCGGATTTAAGATAGCGCGGGAGCAAATTGATGAGCATACCGGGCATCCCGAACTGGTAATGAAATTTGAGAAATAACAACAAAATGAACCGGAACATTAATACCAGTGAACGATAAAACGGAGTTTAATATTTTATGCTAATTCTATTTGAGCTTCGTTTTAGCAAATGCCGGAGAAACACCAAAAGGGATTGATATACTATCAAGGCTGAACCGAATCTGCTTACTGTTACCCGTAAAGAGAAATTTTTGATAATGTTTCTTTAATCTGTTATTTAAGATATTTTATCTTTATTTTTAGTTTATGGAATAATCAAGTCAGCAGAGAGCTGTATTCTGTGAACAATTATTGCACACCATTCATAAATAATAAAACATTATGACAAAGAAACAAAAGAAAAATATAATCAGAATAGTATTGCTTACTTCAACAATAATCTCACTTTTTTATGTGCCCTGGATATTGGTGCGGGCCTGGATAATGCCGCTGCCGGATAGCATTGAGGAACAGTTGGATGAAGCGATCGATTATGGATTTGACGGAATAATCGTTTATATTGACCAGGCCGGCAGTCCGCCGGAATATTATGCGGCCGGCTGGCATGACAGAAAAAATAAAATTGCCGCCCGCCCGAAAGCCTTATTCAAGATTGCCAGCATAAGCAAGTTATATTATGCAGTTGTCATCGCCAAATTTGCGAAAGACCGGCGTTTATCTCTGGATAAAACAGTTGCCGATTACTTTCCCGAATATAAGGGAAGAATTGATAACGCGGAGAGAATAACCCTGAGAATGCTGGTACAGCATCGGAGCGGCATCCCAAATTTTACCGACATTCCGAGTTTTTGGACAAACCCTCCCAAAAGCAGCAAAGAAGTCCTTGAGAGGGTTTTTGATTTACCCGCTGATTTTGAACCGGGCGAAGATTACGCATATTGTAATACCAATTATTTATTGATATCTGAAATTGTTGAGAAGGTGTCGGGACGCGGTATAAACCAATGTATCAAAGAGGAAATTCTGATCCCTCTCAGCTTAAAAAATACTTTCGGTTCTGTTCAGGAGGTGAATATGGATGATCTGATGAGTGGTTATTACGTTGGAGTTGAGGAGGATATTAAGAGCGCTGATTACGGATCAATGATAGCCACGGCTGAAGATGTGGGAATATTTTTACGGGCATTAAATGACGGGTCTGTTTTTGATGAAGGTGAGCGGGATATTTATTCTTCCATCTATGTATATGAACATACCGGTCTGATTCCCGGTTACCAGAGTATCGCGAAATATCATAAAGAGATCGACGCGGTCGTTATACAATTTAATAATACAACAAATTTTGACGGTTACGATTGGAATTTAGCGGAAATTGTGTATAACCGTGTTGTTGCGATAGTGAAAAGTAAAAAAAGTTCGTAATCATTTATATACCGGGATGGAACAGCCTGGAACAGGATAAAACGACTGACTCCATCGCAGTAATTTCAAAAAAAATAAACAAAACCAAAATGGCAGGGAATTATGACAGGACCGGATAAAGAGAAAATATTTCCTCTTGAGGACTATAACAGGCTCTGTTTTTTAAAGAATGTTGTAAAAAATCCCAATATCATTATAGGCGATTACACCTATTATGACGATTTTGATAATGTCGAAAATTTTGAAAAAAATGTAAAATATCATTTTGATTTTATTGGTGACAAGCTGATAATCGGTAAGTTTTGTATGATTGCTTCCGATGTAAAATTTATAATGAACGGAGCTAATCATCTGACTAACGCGCTAACCTCTTACCCTTTCGCTATTTTCGGAAACGGCTGGGAAAAAGCGATGGAGGGAAAATCTTATCCGCGAAAAGGTGATATAAATATAGGGAATGATGTCTGGATTGGATATAACGCTACAATTATGTCAGGGGTAACGATTGGAGACGGAGCCATAATCGCGACAAATTCAACCGTTGCCAGGGATGTTGAACCTTATTCAATAGTTGGCGGTAATCCGGCAAAGGAAATTAAAAAGAGATTTCCCGAAGAGAAAATAGCGAAACTGCTTAAACTGAAGTGGTGGGATTGGGAAATAGAAAAAATCACAAAAAATGTGCGGAATTTAACCGGTAATGATATAGATAAAATAATTGAATGAGAGCAGACTGATCACTAATATTTTGTTGATACAAAGTTACAATCGTGCCAGGTAAAACAAATCAGCCTTTTGGGAGGCAAATTGGTTCCGGATTCGCCGAAGCATAGAACAATGGGAACCGCTGCTTTATTGAACAGGTCAAATAAGTCGGCGCCAAAGAAGTTGATGTATTTTATGAATGGCAGGAATAATTAATAGTATACGACGCGCGCTAAAATAATTATAATTGTATTTTTTTGAGGAAAAAATTTTATGAATGAACGGTATTTAGATGTCACGCAGGAAGCGGGAGCCGCCCTGTTCAGAAGAAATATAGAGGGTGAAATATATATGTTAAACCTGTTGCGATTTTGCGATGTCGCTGACTATTCCGCGAATCCCGGATTAAGTCCTGAAGAACCAATAACCGGGGCGGAGGCTTTTCAGAAATATATTGACCACACATTGCCATTTCTCAGGGAAAGCGGCGGGGAGCTTGTTTTTTTAGGTGAAGGGGGAAAATATCTTATCGGGCCCCAGGATGAACAATGGGACCTGGTAATGCTTGTTCGCCAAAATTCATTACCCGATTTTTTGGCATTTTCATCAAACCAGGAATACCTGGAAGGTTTAGGACACAGAACAGCGGCGCTTGAAGATTCACGACTGCTGCCAATAACAAAATCATGAAAACAACAAAATATTGTCTCATTTCAATATAGTGATTTCAGGAACCCTGTAACAGGGCTTCTTTAATATTTTAACTTTTTGTAAATGTATCCTGATGATAAAATTTTTCGATTAAACGAAAATTTTTAGATCAATTAAATATGAAAGGATAACTTATTGAGAATGAAATTCAGATACAGATACTATATCCTGCAGGAGGATTTAATTTCCATTTTGCAGGATACTGAGGTTAAATTCAGAATAAAGAAAGACAGGACCATTGAATTTGCTGAAAAATGGTATCAAAGAATTCATGATGAAATTAATGAAATCAGATTTGAGATATTTAATAAACCATGTATTACGGAGTGGGATGAAGAGGAAAATATCAGCAAAATGCTTCATAAATTAGCTGAAAAAAATATACCATTCATCGTTGAGAACCATAATGGACTTGAATTCATTATTTATGATTATATAGACAGCAGGGAAATTGGCCGGATTATGAATGAATTGAATCTGTTTTAAGAGTGATTTCGCTGATGACCAGGTAGTGTAAATTATTATTGTAATCATTTCGCCGGGAACAAATAAAGCAAATTTTTTTCTGATCAAACTCCCCTGCTGGCCGGGGATTGTGGCTGACGCTCTATGGGCTGTGGCATTGTTGTATCCTGTGTTTTGTGGTTTTCATCGGGGATTCAGGAACAAATAAGATAAAAGTTAATATGTTTACTTTTTTAAAAAATCAAAAATTTACCAGATGTTTATAATTCCGGCATATTTTTGATTTCCAATTTTTGCCGGAAATTCGTATATTTGGTAAAAATTGGATTTAAAAATGCCGCAGGTTATTGAAAGCAGACTAATTGAAGAGTTTCGGGACAAGGAGTCCTTTACCCGGGGAGAACTCCTCGAATTTTTCCGGTATTTCGAACCGGAATTAAAGGAGGGCACTTTTGGGTGGAGAATCCATGATCTAAAGAATAAAAATGTTATTAAGCCAATAAAAAGAGGCTTCTATGTTATTTCTTATAAACCTCAATACGAACCGGGCATTAGTCCATACCTTATAAAGGTGGCAAAACAGATAACGGAAAGGTTTGAGGAGATAAAATACTGTATTTGGGAAACAGCCTGGTTAAATGAATTTACGCGACACCAGGCAGGCAGGTCCATTCTTTTTATTGAAGTTGAGAGAGGATATGAAGAATCTTTCTTTTATGAACTGAAAGACTTAACGCGAAAGGAAGTTTTTTTGAATCCGGATGAAAAAACAATCGAATATTATGTTGCCGAAAGCAACCAGCCAATCATTATTAAAAAACTTCTGACACGGGCGCCTCTTACCCCGCGAACTGAAAAGAAAATTAAATTTCACACTCCGACCCTGGAAAAAATATTAGTCGATTTATATACTGATGAAAGGTTATTTTATCAATTTAAGGGCTCGGAATTGATACACATTTTTGAAAACGCGATAAACAATTACACTACTAATTTCACCAAACTTTTTAGTTATGCCCGCAGAAGAGAGCGGGAAAAAGAGATCAGGCAGTTTATGATCAACCATATGTCGCACTTATTAAAAGGCATTATCGATGATTAAAGGTCATTGTTTTACGGATGATTGGTTTGATCAATTCAAAAAACAAAAAGAACATAGCAGAATAGATAAAATCATTCTGGGAAAGATGATCTATGCTCTTCATTTGCTGGAATGTCTTAAGATAAATGATCTCAATTTTGTCTTTAAGGGAGGCACCAGCTTAATTCTCCTGCTTGAAGAAGGGAATCGTTTTTCAATAGATATAGATATTATATGCAAATCAAATAAAGAGAACCTCGAAGCCATTCTGAATAAGGTGATTGATACATCAGAATTTACAGAATGGCAACTGGATGAACATCGAAGTTATCAACCGGGAGTGCCAAAAGCTCATTACAAATTTTCTTACGAAACCAATTTGAAAGGCGCCGGCTCCATTTTGCTGGATGTGCTTATTGAAGACTCGATTTATCCGGAATTGGTTGAAAAAACGATCGCCGCCAAATGGATTGAAACAGATAGCAAAATCATGGTTACAGTTCCTTCTGTAGATTCTATCACCGGTGACAAGCTTACTGCATTTGCTCCCAATACTATCGGAATTCCATATTTTAAGGGAAAAGATAAGCAATCTTTTTCGATGGAGATAATCAAACAACTATTTGATCTGAGTAAACTATTCGAAAAAATCAACAAAATAGAGATTGTTGCCTCGAGCTTCCGGGCTTTCGCGGAATATGAAATTGAATATAGAAAAAATAAGAATCCAGATTTTGAATGTACTCCGGAAGCGGTATTAAAAGACACAATTTCTACTTGTTTAATAATCACTAAAAGAGGCGCCGGCTCGAATGAAGAAAAGAATAAATTTGATGAGTTACAAAAAGGCATTCGGGCTTTTGGCTCTGGTTTTTTGATGACAGGAAACTTCCGTATTGATGACGCGGTTCCCGCTTCAGCCCGGATTGCATATTTAGCAGCCAAAATACTGGCTAACGATCTGAGTCCGATAACCTACTACAAAGGAGAGGATATTAGAGAATTGAACATCGAAGATCCGGATTGGAATTTTCTCAATCGATTAAAACGGCAACCGGATAAATCATCATTTTTTTACTGGCGCCAAATTATTGAATTACTAAAAACTCTGACTAAATAAATATTGAGAATTTCCCCAAAAACCGGGATACAAATATGAACTATATCTTGCCTTTTTGAAAAGGTTGGTTAATGACTAAAACAAGTAGCCGGTTAGCAGCAGAAATGAGTGATTTTTTAGGGAATAAAGCGTCCCACGAATGAATCCGGATAAGAAACCGCCTGATTATTCAACCCGATGTTGAATTTATAAGAATAAAAAGTCTATTTTTGTACATATGGACTTGATGAGAAAAAATACAGAATATCTTAATTGGGTTAGCGAATTAAAAGGATTAATTCAGAAAGCTCAGATAAAGGCGTCTATTGCGGTAAACAAAGAACTCATAAATCTTTACTAGTCAATTGGAAAGTCAATCTCTGAAAAAGTTGGCCGGAAAAATTGGGGGACATCAGTTGTTGAGGCATTATCGAAAGATTTAAAGCATGAATTTCCGGACCAAAAAGGATTCTCGAGAAGTAATCTATTTTCAATGAAGAAATTATATGAGTTTTACTCAAAATCCAACATAAGAATAGAAAAAGTCCAACAACTTGTTGGACAAATTCCCTGGGGGCAGAATGTTGTGATTATCTCAAAATCTAAAAGTATAGGAGAAGCGATTTTTTACACAAATAAAACCATTGAAAATAATTGGTCCCGTTCGGTTTTATTACATCAAATAGATCAAGGATTTTATGAAAGACAAGGTAAGGCTGTTACAAACTTTACTAATACACTTCCTGCCCCTCATTCGGAATTAGCCAATGAAACATTAAAAGACCCGTACAAGTTTGACTTCGAGAGTGTAAAATATTTTGTGTAAATGGAAAACATCTATATGAAAGGCTTCAGCCTTTCATCAAAAAAAATAGAGAGCTGAGAAAAAATGAAGGACCAATTACGAATGGGCACACTCCATTTTTTACTTAGATCAATATAAGAAAGATAAAGTATTTTAAGCAAGGCATCATCATTAGGGAACAAACTTTTTGACTTAGTAACTTTTCTAAACTGTCTGTGGACATTTTCAACAGGGTTAGTTGTATAAATAAGAGTTCTTATTTCTTCAGGATACTTAAAATAAGCAGAGAGATTCGCCCAGTTTTTTCTCCATGAATTTATCGGGTAAGGATATTTTTTACCCCATTTAGCTTCAAGATTATCAAGCTCGGCAAGGGCAGATTTTTCAGTTGGAGCTTTGTATACTAACTTAAGATCATTCAAAAATTCTTTCTGGTTTTTAGAAGCAACATATTTTATTGTGTTACGGATTTGGTGAATAACACACTGTTGAACCTGGCATTCAGGGAACACAGACTCAATGGCTTCAGGAAATCCTTTAAGGCCATCAACACAAGAAATAAGAATATCTTTAACTCCTCTGTTGCGTAATTCGGTTAGAATAGCCAACCAGAAATTAGCCCCTTCAGCTTCACCGATCCAGAGCCCCAGAAGGTCCTTATGTCCTTCTATATCAACTCCAAGGCATGTATACGCTGCTTTTGAAACAACTTTGCCTTCCAGCCTTACTTTATAGTGAATAGCGTCAAAATAGACGATTGTGTAGATATCTTGAAGCGCCCGATCCTGCCATTGCCGTGCATGATCTACCATTGCATTTGTGATATTAGAAATAGTTGTTGGAGAGATATCAAGACCATATATCTCTTCTATATGAGATTGTATATCACGGGTTGTCATTCCTTTTGCATACATCGATATTATTTTATCTTCTATGGGTCCTACAGTTCTTTTGTATTTTTCAATCAATACAGGATCAAATGTAGAATTACGGTCTCTTGGTATATTTATCTCTAACTTACCATTTTCAGATATTATTGTTTTGCTTCTTTTCCCATTTCTGCTATTCCCGCTATTATTTCCGATCGGGGAATCTTTCGGGTAGCCAAGATGATTAGTTAACTCCGCATCAAGGAGTTTCTCAATAGAAGATTTAATAAGTTTTTTAATCGCCCCGTTTTTACCCATCAGGTCATCATAGGACTTTACGTTTTCCAAATCAGCCATTAGCTGGTCTAAAACTTCTTGTGGTAATTTCAAAATAACTCCTATATAAATGATTTTTAAATATACTCATTTGAGGCTTTCAGAGCCCACAAATTTTTCGCGACGGGGGGAAAGGGGCTTCGGACGTAGTCCGAAGCCCCTTTCCCCCCGAAAAACCATTTACACCAAATTATTTACACTACCTTGACTTCTTGACTCTTCAGGAAAAAGTGCTTGAGAAAGATATTGAAAGTCAATTAGTCAAAAATATAACGTCATTTTTACTGGAACTTGGAAAGGGTTTTTCATTTGTGGGACAACAGGTCCCAATAATTATAGATAATCAGGATTTCTATATTGACTTACTTTTTTATCATATCAAATTGAAATGCTATTTTGTTATTGAATTAAAAGCAATTGAATTTAAAGCTGAATTTGCGGGAAAAATGAACCTATATTTATCGGCAGTTGACGATGCATTGAAAATAAATGCAGAAAATCCGACAATTGGGCTTTTATTGTACAAGTCAAAATCTAAAATAATCGCCGAATATGCTTTAAGAGGAATGACGCAGCCAATAGGGATTGCGGAATATGATATCAGCAAAGCTATCCCGAAAGATATCAAATCAGAATTGCCAACAATTGAAGAGATAGAATTGGCTACAGGAATAGCGATACGCGATGCGGGAAAAAGCGATGAAGATTAAAATTATGCTTAAATATATAATGTCCTATAAATTTAAAATTAATCTAAATAAAACCGGAGGTTTAATAGATTGATTCTGTCTGGGCTGTGGCGTTGTTGCCTCATTCATTTTATGGTTTTGGCCGGAAAAATGGAAAGCGAAAAAGAATGATCGGGGAATAAATTTACGATAATATTATGATGAAAAAATATTATATTTTTGAGGTAAATATCAAGGAATAAATTTTCATAACGAGACATGAAAATCACACATTCTCTCAATACTTACTGCTAAAAAGGAGGAGATTTTGGAAGTTAAACATAATATTGATTACAGCAAATATTCACTGACAGAACTTATTGACATTTATTCGAGGGTTGATCGAAGGTATAATGAAGACAGGGCTCTTACAATTGAAGCGGAAATTACAAAAAGAACAGGAATGGACCGGGAGGCAATTGAAAATGAGATAAAGAAAGGATTAAAATCAAAATCTTTCAGCGCGCCAAGGAAAAATACCGTAATAAAGGTAATTGCCTGGATTCTAATTATATATTCCGGATTCCGGCTTCTGGGCGCTCTCTTTAGTTTTGTCGCGCCTTCTCCATATGATTTAATCTCGATTGATACAATTATGGACACATTGCCCGATGTTTCAAAATTTTTATTCAATAACTTGTATATAATGGAGATGCCCTCTCTTATAATTGCCGGTTTGTTTATATTTTTTTCGATTGGGTTGTTAAATTTGGAAGAATCGGCGAGGGAAAATACTGTGTATATGTTGTGGTTCGCGCTGTTCTGGAATATAGGGTGGGCAATATTCATGCATAAATATGTCACATTGCCGATGATGAACAATTTTGCCTCATCGCTGGATGTTCCTAATGAAGGATTTTTTCAATCCTTTTCATATGTTTCTTTAATCTTTAGTCAACTGATACCAACAATTATAATCGGATTTTTCATCTATAAACTAAGCAGCTATGAGGTTAAGAGAATATTCAGAGCCGCTGAAGAAACTGAGGACTAATACTTAACTTATTTATCGGGGAGCTGTTTTGTATTCATTCTTTCAAAGAAATAAAAAATTTTCTTATCTGATTGGTCCTAAAACTGCCAAATATGGAATGTTTCGGAACCGAAGATACGATTCGGGTTATATGCTGCGGTTCGGATTTTTGTCATTTCACTCTGGTTGTTCGCTTTTGCCCTGAGAGTAGGATCGGTATCTTTCTTCACAATAGGGGGATTTGGAGATTTGAATTTTTCTTATAAACTTCGCTCTATTGATCGTCCGTCAAGTATTTATTTGAGGGCGATATGAATAAAAGATTACTTACCTGTTTAATAATAGAAGAATCCTCTTTTTTCTCATCGGACGGGACGCTAATTTCCAAACAAAACTTATATAAGTTTTTTCGATTCAATAAAATTATGCTGCCAAACACGGTATTGACAATAATAGCAGATAAAAATTGTGAAATGGAATTGATTTTGTACGCGATTGAGATCGCCGGAAAAGAAAAAATCAAGGATGTATTTTTTGTAACAAGCGCAAAAGGAAAATCAAGAAATATATAACCGGCTGATAACAAATAATATGGCTGGGATGTAACCTGATATTGAATTTATAAGAATAAAAAGTCTATTTTTGTATTAATAGTCTTGATGAGAAATAAACAGAGGATAAGATAATTGGATTTGGGCTTTGATTGTTGAGAAGATATCAATAGATGTCAAGAATGAATTTCCGGACCAAAAGGGAATTTGGATGAATGATAAATAACGAAGCGAGCGCGAGGATCAGGATAAACAAACTGCTTGAGGAAGCAGGCTGGAGATTCTTTGATACCAGAGAAGGCAAAGCAAATATTCTGCTCGAAAACCATGTAAAGATAACACAACAGGATATTGACGCCTGGGGTCATGACTTCGAAAAAACCAAATCGGGTTCACTTGACTTTTTACTGCTGGATTCGGATAACAAACCTCTCTGTGTGCTGGAAGCAAAAAGGGAAAAGCTGCATCCATTAGTCGCGAAGGAGCAGGCGAGAATATACGCGAAAACCGTTAGCGCCCAATTTATCATTTTATCAAACGGGATAGTTCACTATTTGTGGGATTTACGAAAAGGGAATCCCAAACCGATATATAAATTTCCTTCGCCGCTGGAAATTGGAGCCATTAAAGAATGGAATCCCGACAGAAACGCGCTGGCAAATGAACCGGTTAAAGAGGATTTTATAGCCATTGTGCAAATGCCCGACTACGCGGAAAGACCCGAATGGAAAGGAAGCGTTGAAAAAAGCAGGGATTTTATCTGGCGAAACGGTCTCCGGTTTTTAAGATTATACCAGTTAAAAGCGGTAAAATATTTACAGCAAGCGGTAAAGGAAGGCAGGGACCGCTTCTTATTTGAAATGGCTACAGGCACAGGGAAAACTCTTACTGCCGCCGCGGTAATCCGGTTATTTTTAAGAACAAAAAACGCGAGGCGTGTTTTATTCCTTGTTGACCGCCTGGAGCTGGAAGATCAGGCGTGGAAAGCTTTCACGAATTACCTGAAACCAGATTATACAACTTATATCTATAAGGAAAACAAAACAGATTGGCACAAGGCGGAGATTCTGGTCACCACCATTCAGTCCCTGATGTTTGATAATAAATACCGTTCCATTTTTACACCGGGTGATTTTGATCTGATTATCTCGGACGAAGCGCATCGTTCCATTTCGGGAAACGCGAGAGCGGTTTTTGAATATTTTCATGGCTACAAATTAGGACTGACCGCGACGCCAAAGGACTACTTAAAAGGGGTTGACCCTGACAAAGTAAAAGAGAACGACCCGCGGGAAATTGAACGCCGTATGCTGCGCGACACTTATTCAACTTTTGGATGTGAAGGAGGAGAACCAACCTATCGTTATTCCCTTATTGACGGGGTGAAAGATGATTATCTCACCAACCCTAAAGTGATTGACGCGAGGACTGAAATAACCACACAAATGCTTTCGGATGAGGGTTATGCCGTAACGTTTACAACCGAAGAAGGGGAAGAAACGGAAACCTTTGTTTCAAGGGATTTTGAGAAGCGATTCTTTTCAGAGAAGACAAACCGCATGCTTTGCAAAACTTTCCTGGAAAATGCTTTGCGCGACCCGATAACAAATGAAATTGGCAAAACGATTGTTTTTACGGTAAGTCAAAACCACGCGAGGAAACTTACAGAGATATTTAATGAATTTGCCGAACAGCTTTTCCCGGGGAAATATAATTCCGATTTTGCTGTTCAGGTTACATCACAGGTTAGTGAAGCTCAGCAGATGACAATCAATTTTACCAATAATAATCTGAATGGTAAAACAACATGGCTGGAAGGTTACAAATCGTGTAAAACAAGAATTTGTGTGACAGTTGGGATGATGACAACCGGTTACGATTGCCCCGATTTATTGAATCTTTGTATGATGCGCCCCATCTTCAGTCCCGCCGATTTTGTGCAGATGAAAGGCCGGGGCACAAGAAAACACAGCTTCGAATTCAAATACAAAAATGAATTGGGTGAGGAGGAAATTAAGAAAGAGGAAAAGAAATGTTTTAAGCTGTTCGATTTTTTTGCCAACTGTGAATATTTTGAAGAAAAATTTGATTACGACGAAAAACTGGCGCTGCCAAAACCGGGAAGGGGTAAAGGCGTGGGGGGCGGAGTCGGAGTCGATATTGACATATACACCAGTTTGCGGCCCGATCCGCTGATGGTGTTGAACGAACAGAATATCGGTTATGAGGGGATGCGCGTTGACCGTGAATTGTTCGGGAAATTCAGGGAGAGGATTGTGATGGATGATATCATTAAAAAGAATGTGGAACTTGGCAACTGGGAGCAGGTTATTTCCCATATTCAAAATGAGATTTTTGATAAACCGGAAGAATATTTTAATCTTGAAAAACTGAGGAAAGCCGCAAAGATAGACCGCAAAATTTCTATTCGCGAGGTGGTGGAAAAGATTTTTGGCATTATTCCAAAATTCAAATCAAAAGATGAGCTGCTGGAGGAGGAATTCGATAAATTTATTTCAATTTATCCCCCCGGTGAAGATGTTAATATACGGGCGTTGAAATATTTTTTCAAAGCCTATATTGTCGATAACGATGTGCGAAAAATAATTGAAGCGAAAGATTTTCACGCCCTGCATACAAACGCCACCCTTACCATTACGCAGTTCAAAGCGGTATCGGAAAAATACAGGGAAGTTATTCCCGCTTATATAAAAGATTATGTGAAACTCGAAAGATTCGCGGCCTGATGAAGGGGAAAAAATATAACCTGTTTATCAGCAGCGTTCAGGCTGAGTTTGAAAAAGAGAGATCGGTCATTGAAGAATATTTATCTTCCGATGATCTTCTGAAGTTGTTTTTTACCCCTTTCCTTTTTGAAAGAATTTCAGCGACAGGCAATTCACCCGAAAAGGTATTTCTGGAAGAGGTTGAACATTCTGATATTTATATCGGACTTCTTGGCAGAACTTATGGTTTTGAGGATGATTCCGGAATTTCACCCACTGAAAAAGAATACAATGCCGCGAGGGAAAAAGGTCTTCCCCGGTGGATATATATTCTGAAGACGAGTGAAAAAAGAGACAAAAAAGAAAACCTTTTTATTAATAAGGTCAGCGGTGATGTTTCGTGGAAATTATTTTCAAATACCGAAGAGCTTAAAAAAGAAGTATATCGCTCATGTATTCAATTCCTGAAACAAAAGGGAAAGATTGAAAACAACGATTTTGATAATTCATTACATCCTTACGCCTCCCGGAAAGATATAGATAGTTCCCTTTTAACCGAATTTATCGGCATAGCGCGGGAAAAAAGAAACTTTCCAGAAAAAGTAAACGCTTCAAAAATAGATGTATTAAAACGGCTGAACCTGATCAGGGGAAATAAAATAGTAAACAGCGCCCTTCTGGTTTTTTCACAAAATCCGCAGCGGTTTTTCCCCTCGGCCACGGTGAAATGCGCTCATTTTCATGGCGCCGTTATTCAAAAACCAATTCCCGACTATAAGGAATTTTCGGGCAATATATTTGAAATGGCTGATCAGGCGGTAGATTTTGTCCTCTCCAAAATAAGTCTCTCAACCGGGACCCGGCATAAAAGCAACCTGGTTGAAACCGAATATGAAGTGCCCCGCGCGGCAATTGCAGAGGCGGTTATTAACGCGCTGGTTCACCGCGATTATTATAGTAAGGGGAGTGTGCAGATTTCAGTCTTTAGCAACAGAATTGAAATTGAGAATCCGGGGCGTCTGCCGGATGAAATCACAATAGCCGATCTTAAACGGGCGCACGCTTCATACCGAATAACCCCCTTCTCGCGAATTGCCTCTTTTATGCCGGAGCTATTGACCGCTATGGAACCGGCACGCTCGATATCATTCAGGATGTTACCGACAAAGGTCTTCCGGAACCGGAATTTTTTTCACGACGGACATTTAAGGTTTTTTTGTGGCGAAAACATCATACAGGGGAACAAGTAAGGGAACATGCAGGGGAACATGTAGAGGAACAAGTAAGGGAGCAAGCGGGGGATAAAACAGAAGAAAAAATACAATTGCTGGCATGCCGCGTCCAGGGAAAATTATCCGCTTCGGAATTGATGAATTTGTTAAGTTTGAAAGGACGAAGAAATTTTCTTCAGAATTATTTACATCCTGCTATAAAGGCAGGTTTTGTTGAAATGACTCAGCCCGATTCTCCTAAGAGTCCGACTCAAAAATACAGGCTCACTGCCAAAGGACTGGCATTGCGCGAAAAACTGGAAGAAAAATAATATGCTGGATACTGTCACAAAAAAACGAATAGATGACTGCCGCGATATACTCGTAGGGAAACTGCCCGACCCAAAAGCCCAGATTGAACAGATTACAATCGGAATGATATACAAGTTCATGGATGACAGTAAAATGCTTTATAATGCTCTAACTTCAGAACTCCTGATTTCGGTTATAAAAAACAATAACTTACAGGGGTTCATTTGGAGAATAAAATCGCGGGATAATTCGATAAGGAAACAACTTAGGCAGGTCTTTCTTTATCGTATCGAATAGTGTTCTGAACCAATACATTGACATTGTATTATTTTCAAAAATGATAGAATTTGAACGCCTTTTTATACATCTTCTACAGAGATGTTTCCCAGGTTGTCTATTATATTCTACCCCATTGGGACGTTCCGCACTAATTACTGCCTCTACAAGGCAAATACAATAAAAAGAATCTTGTAGAGGATTCACAAACCACCCCGGATAATCAAATACCTTAAGACATCCCTGGTAAACCAAGATCAATAGAATTTTAAATTTATAACGCATCATTTGTGGGAAAAAACATTCAAATACCACGGAAATATATTGACGCGGGCTGAGATTATTTATACAGATCCTCATTGAGATATTTTAATCCGGAGTCGATAATCACGGTGACAATTTTTTTGCCGGGGCCGATTTTTTTGGCTCGTTGCAGTGCGGCCCATAGATTGGCGCCCGAGGTAATTCCCCCGAAAATGCCTTCTTTTCGCGCCAGTTCTCTCGCCATAAAAAACGCCTCTTCATCTTTTACCGGTATTATCTCATCAACAAGGTCGTTCCTGAATATTTGCGGGAGAAAAGAGAGACCAATTCCCTCAAGGCGATGTTTTCCGCTTGTGTCGCCTCCCGAAATATTCCTCACATAATATGGTTCGCAGGCAACAGCTTTCATACCGGGATTAACCTCTTTCAGTATCTCCACATTGCCTGAAAAACAGCCTCCTGTGCCGACAACAGAAACAAACTCATCGATATCATCAAGCTCATTTAGTATTTCACCTGCCATATTATGATAACCCAGCTTGTTATCGAAATTATTGATCTGGTCCGGCCAGAACGTTTTTGGTTCATTTATCAGCTCTTTAGCGCGTTGGATCATTTTATTGATTATCTCCGCTGTGAGTTTTCCATCCCGAGCGTGAATTATCTCCACTTCCGCGCCGAACGCTCTCATCGTCCGTATCTTCTCTTCCGAAAAAGCGTTTGAAGAAATAAAACGCGCCTGGTAACCTTTCATGGCGCATATCATCGCGAGCGAACTGCCGGTGCTTCCGCCGGTATATTCCACAACTTTATAACCCGGTTTAAGCTCTCCCCTTCTTTCAGCTCCTTCAATCATTGAGAGGGCCATTCTGTCTTTCATGCTGCCGGTGGGATTTGCTCCTTCAAATTTCACATAAATATCCGCGCAGTTTTTACCGGTTATTTTTTCAAGTCTGATCAGCGGTGTGTTTCCAATCTTAACCATATTAGTTCCTGTTTTTCATGTTTTGTAACCCGTGATAAAATAGATAATATATTTACTCTTCCCCTGCCAACGATAATGGCGCTAAGATAGAGTATAAATAGCGTATTTTTAGTTTTCTCTCGTATTCAGACCCCACCCTTGCCAGAGGCATCCCAATGGGAAAATCCCTCCCCTTAGTAAGGGGATGGATTTTTAAAGCCCCTCTTCTTGATAAGGCTTTTAAGTGCGCCGTGGCGTAAGAGGGGTTGGGGTGAGGTCGTAAAGGCTTTAATAACAATTAGTTAGTCAACTAATGCTATCATTCTATTTAATTATTAATCGAAAAATATTCCACAGGACATATTGATGTTAGTGGATAATTATAGACGCTCAATATTCTTTTCGTTTCACTATCTTAACGCCATTACCGCCAACGAGTATGAATAGCCCGAGACCGGGTTATTTAATCATTATTCATATATTCCCCAGCCCGCTCATTAAAGCTTTTTTCCCTGGTATTATCTTCAAATTTTTCAAGGCACCGGAAAAAATTATCATTACCGATGAGAATCTCTTTAACGGAATTCATGCCTGACTTCCATATCTTTTCAAACAGGGGGAATTTTTCTTTCGCGAGGGGAGTGAGTTTGAGAATTTTTTTTCTTTTATCGGCTTCACACTGAATAACTTCAAGATACCCTGTCCTGATCATTCTGTTGACCATTTTGGTAAGGGCGGGCTGTGAAAGTTTAAGCGCCCCGGCAATTTCAACCATGGAACAGTTTTCTCTTTCCTTAAGAAACAGAAAAACGAGGTGCCAGCCCGGTTCAATATCCACCTCATTATCTTTATATAATTCCTTTATGCCGGCGGAAAGGGAGTCGCTTAATCTTTTAAGCCTGGCGGTAACTCCCAGGTAACCAAGTTCTTTCAAAAAATCATTTTTCATGGACACCACAATATTACTTAACTGGTTAACAATTTAGCAATTATTACTTAACCAGTCAAGTAATATTGTGTTTTTTTAATCCGGAGAATTCAGATTTTCCACCCTTTGAATGCAGCGGCAGAAACCATGAAATATAGCGCAGATTCCACCAAAGATTGAAAATAATCCCCAGAATAAGGGTCTGAAAAAGATATGCTCAATGATTGGTTTGCTGTGAGGCAGCAAATAGATTCCCCAGGTTATAAGGATGCAGCCTGTCACAACCAAGAGATGACCGAAAATAAGTGTGGAATTTCTACCCGGCTTCAGTCCGATATAAATGAGGGAGCTCCCTATGATCGCAGGTAACAAACCGGTGAATTTTCCGGTCGCGACAATAAGAAAAAGGCCAAACAAAATAAGAATAATACCAAGAATAAAGGAAACCGGTTTTTTGATTTTCATGATATCTCCGGGAATTATTTTCTAATGATGTATGAAATAAATATACAACATTTTAGTTTAAAATACCTCAGCGAAGATTTTCACGGAAAAATAAGAAACACTATAAAAATCAAGCTGTTTATTTTGTTCTCCGGATTATCCACAACAGGTGGTGGTAAGAGCCTAAATTTCCCCCAGGCAAAGCTGAGGAAAACGCCCTATCGGGGAAGAGATTTATTTCGTAAGTAATCAAATTCTGCAAAAAATAGTTAAATTTTTAAAATATTTCGAGACATGTAACAAACTCACCCTAAATCCCTCTCTTAGGAAGAGAGGGACTTTAAGACTCCCCCTCTTTTTTTCAAGAGAGGGGGCCGGGGGGTGAGTTGTTTTTCCAACCTGGGATATTTAAATAGTTTTATTCTTGCTCGGCGATTTTATGGATTAAAAATAGCGACCTGGCTATCGGCAACATGTTATTTGCGGGCTTATTGACAAATTTTGCTACCTGGATTATCCTCAACATGTTGGCGTTAGTGTGGTGATAAGAACCTAAATTTTCCCCAGGCAAAGCTGAGGAAAACGCCCTATCGGGGAAAACTATTTATTCAATAAGAAGTTAAACTCTACGCAAATTGGTAAGAAATTTATCAACAAGTAGAAAGTTTAATGCCTGGTATAAGTTTCGTAGTTACTCGAGGTGTGTCCTCCCCCGTCAATGAAGAAGAGCGCTTCATTGCCACCCCCTCCGGCGGGGGACATTCTGATTACTTGGATTTGTCGATAAATATCCCCCTTCGGCCCCAGAGGGATGCTCCTGGCAAGGGGGTGGATTCAAAGTGTTTTTCTTTGAAGACGGGGGAGGACTATCCTTGAGCTAATCGATAACTTTTCTTTTTCTGACTCCATCAGCTTATGGATTTTGAATCGCGGTCTGATTATCTGCAACATGTTGTTACCGGGCTTATTGACAAATTTTACTCCCCGGATTATCCTCAACATGTTGGCGTTAGTGTGGTGATAAGAATCTAAATTTTCCCCAGGCAAAGCTTAGGAAAATCCCCCGAAGGGGGTTAAACCTAATAGCCACGGGGTGTTCACGCAGGGAATTCCCCGTGGGGGCGGTTAGTATAATATTGAAATTTTGGATCAGCGGTTTATAGATTTCGAATAGCGGCCTGTCTATCGGCAACATGTTATTAGCGGGCTTTTTGACAAATTTTTCTCTCCGGATTATCCTCAACATGTTGGGCTTAGTGTGGTGATAAGCGCCTGAATTTCCCTCAGGCAGAGCCTATGGAAAACGCCTTAAAGGGAAAGAATTCCAATATTTTGAACAAACCTGAATTTGGTTGATCGGGCAAAAACAGAAACATCTCAACATAATTCAAAAGTGTTTCACCATCTGTTATATTTCGGCCTGGATTCTTTTCAAAAGCAGGCGGACCGGAATCCACTCTGTTATAAACGGCGCTTATTGAGGCCGTCTTTTCTTGAATTTATCAAAAATGTCCATTTGTATTTTTTTAATCCCGAAGGGATGAAATGATTGTAGAATGGAAAAATGAACCATATAAAAAACCCCGCAGGGGTGACATATATCCTATCAATTACAACATGTCTGACCTGTTATTATTTCACCCTTTCAGGGTTGGATAATATTGTTGATTGATTCAATTTCTATAATCCTGTCATCCCTTCGGGATTTTTAAATCGCTATTGAGTTCGGGAAACGTGCCGTAACAAGTTCTGAGCGCGCTCAATATTTTTAAGGAATTGTCAAATTTAGCTCACGTTAATAAAGGCAAGTCTCTCACACCTGTAGAACATATATCAAAAAATTTGAAATACAAAATTTTTTCTGGCTCTCAGAACCAGGATTCACAGGTTAACATTACACCCTCTGCCCTTTTCCTGAATATTTCCGGCAATTAATCAAAAGAAGCCGTATCTTAAGCTCGAACTAATAATAATTGTTCCGGGAGCTGCGGATTATGAAAAAAATGATACTATTTATCAGTTTTATATTTGTTGCGTCTCTCTCTTATTCTCAGTCGCTTGAGCTTAAGTCGTTTACTGCTGGTTTAAGAAGTCAATTGTTAGAGGATGGTTATACGATACTATATGAAAATTACTGTGATATCAAATCAGGTTACGGACACACAACGGGTGAATTCCAGTTTCATGGCAGCGTTGCTTATGGGGCCATCATTGTAATCGAGGATTGCAGCTCCACACCCTATTTTACTTTCCGGGATACTAATGGCAACGATTACCACCAGGAATCGGAAGCCGGTACGGAGGGGAATTTTAAGTATGCCATTGCGGGTATCGGCAGCACTGTCTGGCAGATGGGACAGATAATCGGCTGGCTCGATACGAGCGACTATTATACATCCTATCTGGTGTTATACCAGGCCGGGAATTAAATTGGTCCCGCTGAATTAACGGGACCTTCGATTATTACAAATTTATTTAGCGCGGTTTATAACTCCGATCATCTCCTTCAGAAGAGGCAGATATTCAAATAATATTTTTTCATCAACCCATTGGCCGCTGTCCCTGAAATGATGAGTTATTTCAGGATACCATTGGGAAGTGGCTGCAATCGCGGGAATGCCTTGCTGCATCAAGGCCGAATGTTCCCCATAATACCAGGGTCCGGTTTCAATGAAATTTTCATTCTTGATTACAATGCGGGATAATTTATCTTTTATTTCATCAGGGAACTGCATAATGGATATCGCCGGCACAGCCAGATAACATCCGGGCAGATCAATATTTACCACACAGGAGATTTTTTCAGAGGCATGCCGGTTTAACTCCAGGTAACGTGTGAAACCCTGCCCCGCGTTTTCATGGCCATTTATTGCCAGAAACTCAATGCCGGTATCAAATTTTTCACCTGCCAGAGCTCTCGCAAGCAGCATCAGCATCGCGACTCCGGTTCCATTATCCATCGCGCCGGGGGAAGTATAATAAGAATCGCAGTGGGCCATTATCAAGAGCTTTTTATCAGACTTCCCCTGTAACATCCCCGAGATATTAGCGGATTGGGCGTCGGTATATTCAGAATCAATTACAATTCTCACTTTTTCTCCGCGCTTTTTCATCAATTCAAGAGCTGTGTCGGGCGAGATTGTCATCGATGGGAAAAGGAAATCACGATCTTCAATTATCGGCACCTGCCGTGCAAAATCGTTACATAAAGTAAGGATGACTGCCGGTCTCTTTTCCTCCAGTATTGACACAATTTTTGCTGAGCGTTCGTCAGTATAAAATTTGAAGTTTTTTGGCAGCAGGGGGGTATGAGTCAGTTCACCATATAAAAGGACTGTCTTGCCATTTATCCCTGCCTTTTCTAGCGCTCCGATAGCGCCGGCAGGGACGATATCCGATTCGATATCGCATGATTTGCTGAAGGTATTTACATGATGAGGCAGCTCCCTCCTTTCAAAAACCAGCCGGGAATTATTCTTCTGCCAGTAATTCAGCGGGAATTCCTGCCGGGTGGTTTTAAGGCCGCAGTCTTCAAATTCACCGGAAATATAATCAAGCATCTTTTTATCGGCCTCTGAACCGGTTGGGCGCTCCCTGATTTTTTTTGTAATCACATCAATATGCTTCCTTAACACCTTTTTGAAATCAATATCCATTTTTTATCCCTGGTTTATTTTAATGATGACAGATAATATAAGGGGCTGGTGTTATATTGGAGGGTTAGCAGGTTAACTTATTTTATTTACTTCCGGGTAATAATATTATAAGGCAGAACGTATTTCATCTTTTGGGGAATATATTGATTTTTCTCCAGATTATTTTTATCTCAAAGCAGATCAAATTCCTCCATACCCGACGCAGGCACAGCCCCTCCTCCGAAGTGGGTGGGGCAGCAGGTATGACACTTTTTTCTTTCTCCAAAGTCATGTCATACCGGTTAGATAACCGTTTTGGGATTCTCAGAACCATGCCGCGGCAATCAAAAATCAAATCGTGTGTCATAGATAATGTTAATGAAAACCTTATGTCGAACTCAGGTGAATTCTGAAATTGTTTCGGGAAGTTATTTTTTCTGTGAATTCCAATTGGCTTCGGATCGGGAATCGGGCAAGTTCAACAGTAATTCTCAATCATATACTTAACGTGATTTACAATCTCCGGAGATAGCCTCTCCAGGCTTTTCACTTTGCTCAGCCACCTGTCAGTGGCGTAAACCAGGTCCTCAGCTTCATCGGGGGAAGGTGTGTCTATTAAGCGCCTGATATCTGCGCCGGCATCGTTTTCCAGCTTCAATAACATTCTTCGGATAGAAACAATGCTGTAACCTGCCTTTCGGAGAGCGGAGATAACTTTTAACCGGTTAATATCATGCGGAAAATATATCCGGTATTTTTCAGGTATTGTTCTGTTGATTCTTAGTAAACCGTTTCTCTCCCACGTCCGCAATGTATCCTTTGTTGTATCAATAAGTATAGTTACGCCACCTGAACAATAACCCTGATTAAAGCTGCGGTCAGAATAAAAATTTTTCTGCCATTGTTCTACGACCAGAAGAGCCCTTTCAGCTTCTTCTACGGCAAGTTTAATCTTTTCCCTTAATGAATCAGCGAAAGATAAGGACCTTTCCAGTTCCCCTTTCGCGGAAGAAATAATTACACCCAGCGCCAGTTTTCTTATTCTGCCGCTCAGCCATGTAAAGTTTATAACCAGCCGGATAAGTTTAACCTGGTCGGAATGCAAAAGAGTAAATTTTCGGTAACCATTTTTTGCCCTGGGCACAGGAGAGATATAGCCCCAGTTTTCATAAATCCTCACTGTATTTGCATGGATGTTGTTCTGCCGCGCAACCTGACCGGTTGTGAAATAACGAAGTTTACCTTTTCCGAAAGGATTAAGTTCTTTCATTCAGGTCGAGCGTAATGTTTTCGAATGCTTTACTGCTTATTTTATACGGTATACCCTGTTTTTCAAGCATGTGAAACACTTCTTCATTATCGGCAAGGCAATTCTTGGCGAGAGCTCCGTTTTTCAGCTCCCAAAAATTCAGGTTGGATATTCTTACCCGGCGTTCTTTTCCGTAACGGGTATAGAGCAGGTTGTTCATGAACACCGCATCCTCTCTGAATGAACCAATTATCTGTTCATCAAAGTCCGGGAGCTCACGCTCTCCGGGCAGGACCTCATATCCGTGGCTGCGTTTGCCACCCCTGTACATTATAATCTCCGGATTCCCGTTTCCATTGGCCGGCAGAAATTTATATTCATTCGCGGGAGTTCTGAAAAAAATCTCTTCGCCGTTGCTTATCCGCATAGGCCGGGTGAAGGGGGCGGCATAACCGGAATCAATGAGGTAATCAATTCCTTTGAGATTAACAATAATTACCATGTGGGCGTCTGGCTCCGACATCTTACCACCAAATATTTTCGTGTCAAAACCGAGGTGACAAAGGAGATGGTAAAGGTAATAATTAACCGTGTAACAGGTTCCTCCGAAACCATATTCGAAAAGCCCTTCCATATATTGTTCGGGCATGGGGATATATTTTTGGCCTTTTGTTTTATTATACCAGAGTTTGGAGACATTCTCGAAAGGTATCCGGGCAAGCTGCTCCGTCACAATCTTTTCAAGGTAAGCAAGAGAAGGACCTTCTCTTTTCAGGTGGAGAAAACCGAGGTATTTCAGAAAAAAGAATTCATCGGGCACAAAATTTTCGTTAATCATTTTCAAGCCCGATTGGAAGGAACCGGCAAAAATTCATGCAGAAAAGCAGGTCATTAATGTTTATCATTGAGCGGATATATTTTTTTTCTTCATTTAACTTTCTCAGTCGGGAGTGGAGCTCTTCAGGGTTTTTTCGCAGAATATCCTCAATGGAAGTAATTCCGACATCGCGGAACATCCTGATAAAAACAGGTCCCGCGCCATTTATCCTGGCAAGATCGGAAAGACGGGTCATTTCCAGGATCTTCATTTCGGGAACTCCCGTTTTTTCAGCGATAATGATCCTTTCACTTTTCAAGGCGAATTTCTCGAAACATTGTTTGCTGTTTTTAATTCCCAATTCAGCAAACCTTTTTACTACCTCGGCATCCGCGCCCGGAATATCCTTTAGACTGACCGGTTTGGGCAGGTAACTCAAAATTTCCCTCCTGAGCATCTTTACATATTCTTCAGAAAGTCCGCACATTTCGGCGAATTTTACAGCTTTTGTTGTGCTTTTAAGCGCGTCGGCAAGATCGGCCAGTGTTTTTATGCCCCTTTTTTCCAAAATATAGAATCTTGTTTTTATCTCTTCGGTCAGTATTTTCCTGCCTGGCAGAACTCTGCCCTGCTCAATCTCTTTCCGGAGAAAGTTGAGCGGTATATTTTCCAGCTCCGGGTGGTAATTTACCATCGAACATCCTCTTAATGGAATTTGTAATATTTAAAGATAGTGGAGGCAGGGATTATTTTCAACCATATGGAAAGGCGAATTTTACCGGCAATGGCAAATGTATTTGGGCTAAAGCCCGGATACTCCATATTGTTCAGCAGATCACCGGCCTGAAGGCTGGTGTTATTAGTTATTTAATGATTCCGGCTCCAATCATTCTTTTGTCATATTTTGTCACAAAAATTTCAATTTTCCCAAAAGGTTGCTATATTTATTTAACTTTTCATAAAACTGAGCTTTTAAGGTGTTTGACAATTACCGGTAGATGTTTTGATCAAGAACAAAATAAAAATATTACTTGTAAGTATAGTCGTTCTTCCGCTTATCATCTATATATTATATGAGCTGAATTCACTAAGCACAGATGAAAAGCTCGTTGATAAAGTATTCGAACAACAGATGAATCTTGTACTTCGGGCAGTTAATTACAATACTCTGCTAAGCACGAAGGAATGGATAAAATCAAGTTCGGCCTTTATGCCCGGTGATAAAATATCGGGAGATAAAATTGATGAATTTATGAATGACTTCCGTTTTGTTAAAGGCATTATTATATCCGATACCGCGCTGAACGGGTATCAGTATTTCGGTAGAAAATTTATCAGGGGTCTCAGGGCCGAAATATTGAAGTCAATAAAAGATAACTCCTATATAGTACGCAGACTGATAACCAGAAAAGAAGCCGGCTACGATAAAATTGAATCAATAAGTAAAGAAATCAACACCAGAAATGATTTCCACATTCTTTGCCACATAGTGGAATCGGAAAGAGGTGAATACTATATTGCCGCCTACCTGGTTGATACGAGGGAGTTTATCCAGAATATCTTTGAACCGGTTCTTTTTGAAATGGCCCGTGATGAGTTTGTTATTTCGATTTTCCGTGAAGGTGAAGAAGGTATTTATACATCTACTGGTCTGGAAGTAGAATATGACTTCCGTTTTAAGAGAAATCTCTGGCTTCTTTCCGATTTTTATATAGGCATTACATTACGCCGGGATAATCTTAAGGAACTGGCAACCGGAAGATTCAGGCGAAGCCTCTATATAATGATAATACTTGGTATAATTTTGTTCGTCGCGGTTTATTATCTCTTCAAAAGCATTAAAATTGAAATTGAACTGGCAAAGATGAAAACCGACTTTGTATCAAATGTTTCACATGAACTGCGGACTCCCCTTTCCCTGATAAGAATGTTTGCTGAAACCATTGAAATGGGAAGGACAGAATCGGCCGAGGAAGCCAGGGAATTCGGAGCAATAATCGGCAATGAAAGTGAAAGGCTGACGATAATGATAAATCGTATACTCGATTTTTCAAAAATTGAAGCGGGTAAAAAAGAATATCACTTAAAAAGAATGAATTTAAACACTCTTATCGCTGATATTCTGCATATCTATTCATATACTCTTAAAGAAAAAGGATTTAAATTTGAAACAGATTTATCAGATGAAAGACTGGAAATAAAAGCCGACCGGGACGCGATTGCCGAAGTGCTCGTAAACCTGATAGATAACGCGGTAAAATACAGCCCGGATGAAAAATATATTTGCGTGAGAGCCGGAAAAACCAAATCCAAAATTTTCTTTGAGATTGAGGACCGGGGAATGGGGATTCCCGAAAAATTTCAGAACAAAATATTTGATAAATTTTTCAGGGTAAATAACCTTCAGTTTGAAGCGAGGGGTGGAAGCGGGCTGGGACTATCCCTGGTAAAACATATAATCGATTCTCACGATGCTACTATTGAAGTTTCGAGTAAGCCCGGCGGCGGCAGTCTTTTCAGGGTGGAGTTTAAAACAATTACTAATGGGAAAAAGTGATGAAAATATTAGTCGTGGAAGATGAACCCCAGATGAGAATGGGTCTGGTAAAAAATATGAAATTTGAAGGTTATGAAGTTGATGAATCGGGAGATGGAATTGAAGGCCTCGAAAAAATTCAAACCAACGACTATGATATGATTATTCTTGATATTATGCTGCCCGGCATGTCAGGTTTTGATATATGCCGGAAAACCAGGGAGGCGGGAAACATGGCGCCCATTATAATGCTTACCGCGCGTGGTGAAGAGATTGACAGAATACTTGGACTTGAACTTGGAGCAGATGATTATATTACAAAGCCATTCAGTCTTCGTGAGCTTTTGACCAGAATTAAAGTGATATTACGCAGATGCGGCAACGGCATGTCATCAGAAGCGGCTAAAATCGGCAATCTCAATATCAATTTTTCCGCTTGTACAGTATTTGATCCGGGTGGAGAAAAGGTGCCTATGACTTACCGTGAGTTTGAAATTCTAAAATACCTGTGGAATAACAGGAATAAAACCGTCAGCCGGGATGATCTTCTGTCGAATGTCTGGGGAGATAATGAAATTGTTACTCCGAGAACCATCGACAATTTTATTTCCAGGCTGCGGCATAAGATTGAAAAAAATCCTGAATACCCTGAAATAATACTGACTTTTCATAAGGTGGGGTATAAACTTGTGATATAATTTTGTTCTGTGACATTTTATGACAGCTTGTTATTTGCCTGTGACCACCATTACATAAAACTTCTCCATTTTTATAACGGACCTTATAAAACAAAAGAATGGAGGAACAAATGAAAGCTTTAGTATCTGTAGTGCTGGTTTTAGTGATGGCGGGATGTTCATTTTATCAGCATGATTATTCGGCTGAAAAAAAACTACTGGCAGAAAGGACAAAGTCAGCCCTTAGCAGTGAAAATGAAGGTGTGGTTGAAAGCGCTCTTCTTCATATTATGATCAACTGCCTGAGAGCCGAAGAACGCTGCTTTACAAAGGATATTCTTCCGCAGCTCGAAAATCTCGCTGAAAACGGGGTTAATAATAATATCCGGAAAAAAGCTGTCGCGGCAATAAAACTGCTGAATTGTGATGATCCCGTTCTGCTTAATGAAATAAGATGCGGTTTTTATGACAGTGACAAGTTGTATGAGGTTATAGCCGGTATAACCGACATGGAAATTTTTCCGGCAAAAAGACTGGCAGAGAGTAAATAAGAAAAAAAAATATATGGAAGTGGTATGAAATATATTAGCATTATGTTACTTCTGGTATCTTTCTCGTTGAATTATGCAGGTTTCAGTGAAGGTGAAAGAATAGTTGACCTTGAGGGATACTGGAAATTCGAGATCGGGGATGACTCCGCATGGAAAAGCCCCGATTTCGATGATGAATTCTGGGAGGAGGTCAGAGTGCCATCCAGCTGGGAGGATGAAGGATTTCCAGGGTATAATGGTTACGCGTGGTACCGTGTAAAATTTTCTGTTCCTGAAGAATACCGGAATTCCAGTCTCTATATTTCACTGGGACATATTGATGATGTGGATGAAACATATCTGAATGGAGCGCTCATTGGCCAGACAGGCGGATTTCCTCCAAATTATTTCTCACAGGTGAGGTTCACAAGAAAGTATTTGCTCCCCGCTTCGATAATTAAATTCGGAGAAGAAAATCTTATTGCTATCAGGGTTTACGATATAGAAGGAATAGGAGGAATTATCCGGGGTGATATATGTATAGTCATTGATGAAAGCAAAATGGTAGCCAACCTGGAATTTTCCGGTAGCTGGAAATTTTCATTGGGTGACAGCAGTTCGTGGAAAGATGATAATTTTGATGACTCTGACTGGCTGGATGTTCATGTGCCTGCCAGGTGGGCGATGTATGGATTTAGAAAATATAACGGCCTTGGCTGGTACCGGAAAAAATTCACTGTTGACTCTGATTATGAAAACGAAAGACTTATTCTTCTTCTCGGTAAAATCGACGATCTGGATGAAACATATCTTAATGGCAAGCTGGTTGGGAAGACCGGAATCATAGAGGAAATTCCGGAAGAAAGCAAACTTGGAAGAAACTGCCGGACCCTGCGAGCATATTATCTTCTGCCGGGATCGCTTAAATTCGGGGAAGAAAATACACTGGCGGTCAGAGTTTATGACGGTAAACAAGTGGGGGGAATATATGATGGCCCGATTGGGATAATTACGAGGGATAATTATCTGAAATTCAAAAAACGAGAAGAAGAAAAAACTAAAAGCTTTTTCGAAAGGTTGTTTGATTAATTTAATAAGCAGAGTAAGCTCCTGTTCCCGCATGCAGGCGGGGATACTGAATTGGCGGGAACAGGATAATATAACACGATATAAAAACCAAAGTCATCTTCTAACTATCAATTAAGTAACTCTTCATTTCCGGCCTGCCGGATTATAATTGCGAGGACAATTATGAATAACACCTGCCTTAGCGAGAAAACATGTATACCTTTTTTTGCAGACTTTCAGGGCTCCCGGAACAATTCCCCATATTACAATTTCTGTTACAATTTGTTACAATTCTGAAACAGGGCTGTAAATTCTTTCCTTTAATTTGGGGATAGTTAATTAAACATCTTTCAAAAACGGAAAGGAGATACAAAATGAAAAAGAACAAAAAAATCTGGTTCTATATAACAGGAGGAATTTCATTTATAGCGCTGCTATTCGGAGGATGCCGTATGCATCAAAACAGCTTTTTCCATTCAAGCCCTGAGGAAAAAGCGGAGAAGATAATTGATTATATTTCCGACGAGCTGGATATGAATGAAGCTCAGCGAATTGTGATGAATAAAATTAAAGAAGATATCATCGAAAAACATAAGGAACTGCATGCCGATAAAGGTGATATGCACAAAAAAGCTATTGAGCTGGCGACTAAGGAAACGTTAACTAAGGCTGACCTGGAAGCCGCCTTTGGGGATAAGGCTGATAAAATGATGGAGATGAAAGATTTCATGATGGAAAAAATTGTTGAATTTCACACTATTCTGACTCCGGAACAGAAAAAAACAGTTGCGGAAAAAATGGAAAAATTCCACGATAAGTGTGGCAGATAATAGTGAAAAGATGGTCCCTCCGGGGGCCATTTTTTCTTACCTGAAGGATTATGATTCATCTTTTAATTATTTTTATAAACAGTAACCTGAATTTTAATAAATAAACTTCCATGAAAAAGAAAATACTTATAATTGACGATGATATTAAACTGAATAACCTGCTGAAAGAATATCTTACACGATTTGATTTTCAACCCATAACCTCCATACATCCAAAAGAAGGATTATTGCTGATTTCCTCAATAGTTCCCGATATTATAATTCTGGATGTTATGATGCCTGATATGGATGGATTTGAAGCGCTGAGAAAAATCAGGGAAATGGGGAAAATTCCGGTTATCATGCTTACGGCGCGGGGAGATGTTACAGACAGAATAGTAGGGCTTGAGCTAGGGGCTGATGATTACCTGCCAAAACCATTCGAGCCGAGAGAACTCGTCGCAAGAATTCAGTCGGTGCTAAGAAGAACAGGTGATGATGACAGAAAAGAAAAGAAAAAAATAGGTGAAATGATTATTGATGAAGAAAGACAAGAAGTAATTATTTCAGGCAGCAGAGTTGAGATTACAACAATGGAGTTTGATCTGCTTAACCTTCTTGCTTCAAAGCCTGGCCGGGTATTTTCCCGTGAAAATATTATGGAAAATCTTAAAGGATATGAATGGGAAAATTTCGACCGTTCTGTTGATGTTCTCCTGAGCCGGCTGCGGCAAAAATTAGATGATGACCCCAAAGATCCGCGATATATAAAGACGATATGGGGAAAGGGTTATCAGTTTATAGGGGGAGAAAATGAAAATTAAAAAATTTCTGGCAGCTTTCGGCAATTCTGTGATAATGAAGATGCTGGGTATTCTTTTCCTTACCGGTGTCGTTTCAATTTTTTCTGTTATGTTTTTCTTCAAGCAGCAGTTTGAAATGGGGTTCAAGGAAGTATTTGACAGCAATCTGCAAAATTACATGCAATATATCGTTGAGGATATTGGCGCTCCTCCCGATACATTGAGAGCAAAAGAAATATCAGAAAATTACTTGCTGAGAATCGGATATGAAAGAGATGATTATAACTGGGCTACTGAAAATAATTTTTTCCGGGTAAAGGATTCTCTCGAAAACCTTCATGGCGGGAATAAGCACGCGTGGATAAAACACAGGTATATTTCTCACTATAATCAGGATGGATCGGTCTTTTATTTTCAACCCAGGTTTGACAATCTTAACAAGTTCCATCAGCAGATGCTGGTATCATTACTTTTTCTGCTATTGGCAATATTTGGCATCCATTTTCTTCTAATGCGAGTAGTGCTAAAACCACTGAAAAAAATTGACAGCGCCGTGAAAGCGGTCGGGATGGGAAAACTGGATGTAAGAATTCCTGTAAAAGGAAGAGATGAATTCGCTAAAGTTTCGGAATCATTTAATGATATGACACGCAGGATAATGGAAATGATAAAAGCGCAGGAACAGCTTCTCGTGGATGTCAGTCATGAACTCCGATCCCCCTTAACACGGGTTAAACTTGCCCTTGAGATGATGGAGGATAGCGAAAAAAAGGAAAGCATAGCGTCCGATCTGATGGAAATGGAATTTATGATTAAGGAGATAATGGAGGAAGCGAGACTTAAAAACGGACATGGAAGATTACAGTATACTAATGTGAATCTGACAGAAATAATAAAACAAGTGACATCTGAATTTGAAAACAGAAAACCGGGAATATTCCTGAAGGATCTCCCCGAAACCGCCGAAATTGAACTTGATATTGAACGAATCAAGACTGTGATGAGAAATATTCTGGAGAACGCGCTGAAATATTCTACCGAGAGTATTCATCCAGTTAAAGTTGAGATTAGAAAAAAAGAAAAGAACTGGCAGATTTGTGTCACCGATTACGGACCTGGTGTACCGGAAAAAGAAATACCACATCTTTTTGAGCCATTTTACCGTGTTGACCGCTCACGCTCCAAAGAAACCGGCGGCTACGGGCTTGGATTAAGCCTCTGCAAAAGAATTATCGACGCTCATAAAGGAAAAATAAAGGTGAACAACAACCACATCTCCGGCCTGACAGTTACTATTGAATTGCCTTTTCAGAGGGAGATATGAATATCGGCGAGGTGAAGTATACTTTATACTTCACCTCTTTGCAGACTTTTTTTATTCAGGTATACCAGGGATAATATCGTTATAATTATCGCGACTATACTTACATCAAATATTACCCCGTGATAGTTGTTTAAGACGCCCATTAACATGAACATAAATTTTTGGGCGCTCATTCCTCCGACTTGTAAGGATGCTTCGGCTTCACCATTTATCATGTATTTTGAAGAGAATGAATATTCTATTGTATTCAATAATAAAATGAGTGTGTTATATAGGATAACCGCATGCAGTCTTAACCTGTTTTTGAACTTCAGATACAGCAGTATATTGCCGAGTATTATAAATGCGGCAACGAGCACAAAAAAGAGCCAAATACCCATCATTCCAAGTAATGGCGGTGGTATAACTCCTCCACCTTCAATTATATAGCTAATAAGCGGTGTATATAATTCAGCATCTTTTGTCTCAGGAAATTGATATGGTTTAATATAAAGATTTGTATTACATACTTTTCCCAAAGAGTCAAACCTAATACTCAGATTTCCAAAACCAAGATATTCCTTTGAAGTAGTACAATCTTCAATAGAGAATCGGAAGTCTTCATTTTCTTTGAAAACCTTCTCCAGTTCATCATAAGAATAATTTTTAAGTAATTTGGGAATAATTGCTACCGATTTGTTATAATCCTCATCAATCAAATCCTGTTGATACATAAAATACTGGTAACTGTTTCCCTCAAAGATATCCCAGCGTAAAACCGGGTGATAATAATGATAACCGACAAAAATAATTAGTAATAGCAACGCGAAATAAAAGTGGCGAAATTTTCCGAAATGGGTCATATCAGCAAAACCACCCTTTTTTACTTTCATGGATTTTCCCCGGATAATTATTATTCTGATATCAATTTATGATTATATTTCTTTAAAAAGAGGATATTTTTTCAAGATATTCCAACACATCATTCCTACTTTTCCACAGCAAACCCCGTGGTTAATTCCACCAACTATACCACTCGTGCAGTAACAAGACATCCCGAATCTTTTTTTGTCGTTTTACCGGCAGGTCTCTTATATTGAGCCCACTTGAGACTTTTTTTATCCATTTCAAAATACTGTTACCTCCTGAAAATTCAAAAATAGTACAGCCGATTTTGGGATTCAATATATCAACGTTGGGAAAAAGTAAAAAAGATTTGGAAAAATGCCCGAAATTTTGTATTATACGATGTAATTATCGTACGCTAATATAAACGTACGTAAAAAGTAACGTATAAGGAGGCATTATGAGACCAATACTTGGAGGCCATGTCCCACCCAATAGAGTAATTGGAAGAGACTCTTTTATAAGGGATATGTGGAATACACTTGAAAACGACAGCATTGTTTTAACGGCTGAACGACGCATTGGTAAAACATCAGTAATTTACAAAATGTATAAAGAACCACAAGAAGGCTGGCGCCCCATATTCCAGGTAATAGAAGGAGTAAGGTCTCCGGAAGAATTTATTTCAAAAATTTTAGATATGGTAACTCCAATTTTATCAAAAAAGGGGAAGCTTTTAAGTAAAACTCAGCAGTTTTATAGTTCGATTGCCGGTGCAAAATTGGGTAACTGGGAAATACCCTTAATTAAAACAAATTGGAAGAAAATCTTATCCCTCGTATTCGAAGACATAATACAAAACTTCGAAGAGAAGATTGTATTCTTTTGGGATGAGCTCCCATTAATGATATCAAATATAAAGAGTGATCATGGAGAAAAAGCGGCAATGGAGCTGCTTGATGTATTAAGAGATTTCAGGGTAATGGATGACACAGGTAAACTCAGAATGGTATATACAGGCTCAATCGGGTTGCACCTTGTGGTATCAGAATTAATCAGTTCGGGGTACAGAAATGATCCGACGAATGATATGGTAACTTACTCCCTGGGAGCGTTAAAAAAAGATAATGCACTAAATCTGGCCAGAAGCGGGATAGAGGGATTAATAAAGGATAACGAGATAACACTAAAAAATAATATCGAAGAAATGTCAAAAATAATTGCAGAAAAAACAGATGGCATTCCTTTTTATATTAATCATGTCGTGAATGGACTTATAAAAGAAAAGATGCCAATTGATATCGGGAGTATTGAGAATGTATTAACCGAATTAATTTCCGATCCGGAAGACAAAGCTCATTTTGGACATTATGCGGAACGAATTTTTGTATATTATAACTTTCATGAAAAATCAAGAGAACTGGCATCATGTATACTCGATGAAATAAGTCGGTGTGCTGAGGCACAAGATGAAAACACTTTATTAAATACAATAAAACATAAAATAGAACTCAAAAACGGGGATATTTCATTATTTAAGCAAACATTATCACTATTACAAAAAGATCACTATTTGCGAAGAGAGGATGTTAATGAATTGAGGAAATACAGATTCCAATACGGAATAATCAAAAAATGGTGGTTAAAGAACAGAGGGTAAACATGAATAAAATAAATTCAATCATGAAATACAGCCCGGGTAACTGCACACCAGAACTTCTTGAAAAGATTCTGGTGACAAACAATGATCTTGTAAAAAGAATTGAAAAAGATATAAATGAAAGCGTGAAGACCCAGGCAGGTTATCATTGGCTTTTGGTAGGGCCGCGCGGCATTGGCAAAACTCATTTGCTGGCAGTCTTGAATAACAGGATTACAGCAAACACTCAAATCAATGATCAGGTTGTAATTGCATATTTAAAAGAAGAAGAAAGGGGTGTGGCAACTTTTTTGGACTGGCTGATCAGGATTCTTAAATCATTTGAAAAGCAGGAGCCAGATCCGGAAAAAATCAGTGAAAAATTGCGATCCCTGACTTCAATGCAAATAACAGATGCTGAAAAAGAAGCAAAACTATATATCATTGAATATGTCGGTAACCGGAGATTATTGTTATTTTGTGAAAATCTTGGAGAGATTTTTTCAGAAATAAAAGGGATGGGAATCAAAGGTCAGCGCAAGTTCAGAGACATGATTCAGCAGGATCCTGTTTGGGTAATTATTGCTACAACTCAAAATCTATTTGATGACATTCAATCCCAGAGCGCACCATTCTATGGGTTTTTTAATGTACACCACCTCGATAATTTAACTTTTGAGGAAACTACTAAGTTACTTGACAAACTTGCTATTCATGAACACAATGATAAACTGAGAGAAATATTTCAAAGTTCGGAAGGAAGAGGCAAAATTAAGGCTATTCATGAGATAACCAGTGGTAATCCCAGGCTTGTCATAACCTTTTATCAATTCCTTGACCGGACTTCAATTACGGAAATTTCGAATTCATTCCTTGAAATGGCCGATAACCTGACTTCATATTATCAGGAACATCTGCATTCACTTTCAGCACAGCAGCAAAAAATTCTTGAATATTTAAGCGAGGAACGACTTCCCAGAACAGTAAAAGAAATATCGGCCGGATGTTTTATAACATCTCAAACCGCCTCAGGGCAATTAAAAAAACTGACCGATAGAAAACTGGTTATCTCGACAAAGGATGGAAGAGAGTCATATTATGAACTTAAGGAACCATTGCTGAGAATATGTTTTGAAATTAAAGAAAACAAAGGCTATCCTATCAAACTGTTCGTTGATTTTTTAGAAAGATTTTACACATTTGAGGAACTAAAAAAAAGTCAGGAAATCAACTCGCTTCTTTTATCAACTAAGAAAAACGAACGATACAAGGAGTTCAATACCGAGTTATTATATATTGAAAATGCGATGCAGTCTTTTGGTCTGATTAAAGATCAAAAAACTGATTATCGATCAGCAAAATCAAAAAAAGTCTACAAAGAATTATCACATTTTAGCACGGCAGACGCAGACTCTATAATGCAATTGGGATTGATGGAATGGATGAATGGAAAAAATGATTTGGCGCTGAGTCATGTTAAAGAAGCGGAAAAACTTAATCCTGAAAATCTACTTGTATATCCATTACTTGGTGAACTGTTGAGAAGTTCAGGTAAATATAAAGAATCGATTTCAGCTCATACAAAGGGAATAAAACTTAATCCTTCATTTTGCGCTTCCTACTTTTTTATTTCTTTAGCTCATTTCCAGATGAGCAATATCGAAGATGGGATAAACCAATTAGGAAAAACATTAGAAGTTGGGGAAAATTATGAATGGCAAAAAGAAATAACTTTGCTCGCGAAAGAAATTAATAGTTATATATTCAGGAATATGGTCGGTTCCACTCTTGAAGAAACTTTGAAAAAAGAATTATATATTTTCGAAAAAAGTAAATATAAAGAACAATTTGTTAATGGAATGCTTGGAACGTTGACCGATATTCTGGTCAATTATAGTGATTGGAAGCAATCCAGATTGGAATTTATCCGTACCTCCATTATCCCGATTTTAAAAAGAGAAGAACCTCTATCTGTTATGTGTCGATTGTTTGATGTTGCCGCGCAATATATAATTAAAGATGATTCAAGGATTTTATTTGAACTGCCTTTGGAAGAAAGAAACTATGTGAAACAATGGTTAAAAATAAAATAAACAACTCTGGAATTTGTTTATACAAAAATCTTCAACACTCCTAATTACACAGTTATTTCCACCCTGTTACCATCGGGATCGAGAATTGGGCTTTCATAGCAGCCTTCGCCGGTTCTGCGGGGATTGGTGATAACCTCGTATCCATGAGACCGCAATATTTCAGTCAGGTGATCTACATTTTCGACACTTCCGGTGGATATCGCGATATGCGCCAGGCCAATGTACTCCGAATCGGGAGATTCCTCAACTTTTATAATCCATGCCTTTTTCATTAGTTCGATTCTGGCTCCATCCTCAAAATGGAGGAAATATGATTCGAAACCATTTTTATCATTGATATATTTATTACCGGCGATACAACCGAAATAACGGCAGTAAAATGCTTTTATCTTTTCCAGGTCTTCACACAAGATAGCAATGTGATGGATGTTCATAGTGTAATAGTTAAATAAATTTTTTCTTTGTTTTCGAGTGAAAAATAAAAAATAATCTTCGATAATTAATAAAAAAATTTTGGAGATTATTATTTATGCGGATTAATTATTTTATTCCGGATGGTATTGGTAGTGAGGAACGTGAAAAAGCTATTTTATTTATATCGATTGTACTAACAGTTTTTGGTTTATATTTACTTTTTGCGCCTATTGATTTTTTGAAAAGCAGAAGCGCTTCAGCATCAACAACTTTAATCGGCGCTGCTGTATTAATTTTGGATTTGTTTTATTATAAAAACACAAATTCATATAAATCTGCTGCCAATCTATTCATTATTGCGGTTTATTTGCAACTGATTTCCTCCATTACAATGACAGGAAGCATACACTCGGTACATTCATTTTATATGATATTTGTGCCTGTAGTTGCAATGATAATAAAAGATAAACGAAATGGATATATCTGGAGTATAATTGTAGCGGCAACATATTTAATAATGATTATAAAACATGAAGCAATTATTGAGAATCTGACACTATATAATACAGATCAAGAATTGGTTGATATAGGGGTCTACCTTATCGGTGGTGTGGTTGTATTGGCCGCTCTAACTGCCGTATTGGTATCAATTCAGGAAAAAGTAAAACAGGAACTTAAGGAAGAAAAAGCTTCAATTGAGCAAAAAGTAAAAGAGGCAACAGAAAAACTGCGTGAAGAAAAAGAAAGGGAGGAAAAAGAAGCAAGACTTCAGATTGAGGCACAGGTCAGAGAGGCAGAATATGTTAACGGTTTTATCCAGAATCTTCTGAATGGATTTAATAAATTTTCTAATGGCGATCTGACAATTTCACTAAGCCTTTCAGATTCTTCGAAAGTCGAAAATACAAATATTGTGGAATATGAAAAAAGACTGATTAATGGTTTTAATGACAGCATAATTAAAATGAGGGAAACGCTTAAACAAATTGTTGAGGCGATAAATCGTACAAATGAAGCCAGCAGCACTATATCATCGAGCATTGAAGAAATGGCTGCCGGAACACAGGAACAAAGCTCTCAGACTTCAGAAGTTGCTTCGGCAATTGAACAGATGAGCAGAACAATTACCGAGACTGCCGGCAACGCTTCGACAGCTTCCGGTTTCGCGAACGATTCCGGAAAAATAGCAAAAGATGGAGGCAGTGTTGTTTCCAATACAGTGGAAGGAATGAACAGAATTGCCGAAGTAGTACTAAAAGCTTCGGAAACAGTTATAAAGTTAGGAAGCAGCAGTCAGGAAATCGGTGAAATTATTCAGGTAATTAATGATATTGCCGATCAGACAAATTTATTGGCATTAAACGCCGCAATTGAAGCTGCGCGCGCCGGTGAACAGGGAAGAGGATTTGCCGTAGTTGCTGATGAAGTCAGAAAACTCGCCGAAAGGACCACAAAAGCAACCAAAGAAATTTCTGAAAAAATTACAGGCATTCAGAGTGACACTTCTGTTGCCGTGAATTCAATTGAAGAAGGGACATCGGAGGTTCAGAAGGGTAAAGAACTGGCCAATAAAGCAAGTGTCGCATTAAAGAGTATCATTCAGGGGGCTGATAAAGTTGTTGACACAATCAATCAGGTGGCCGCCGCGGCAGAGGAACAATCATCATCGGCTGAGGAGATAACAAGGAGTATCGAGAGTATCAACCAGGTTGTGAATGAAACAGCTTTAACAATTGAGCAGATTTCAAAATCAGCTTATGAATTAAATGGATTAACCGAAAATCTTCATGGCATGATTTCACAATTTAGTATCGGTGAGATAGAGATAGTAAATACAAAAAGATTGAAATAATCAGATAATTCATAGCTCCCGGCTGTCCTTGTAGTCAGATAATTCTTTCAGAATTTAGTACAGTGACACTTCGTTTTCGGAGATTTTTAAAAGTATACGTTACGGGAATTTACGCTAAAAAGCTATGGTTTTTCCGAAACAATATTTCGGGCAATCTCCCGGAGAGTAATGCCCGAAATTCTGTTTAAGAAGCCGTACCTAACAATAGATCATTGAAGTGATTTATTTCTTTTCATTCCTGTCGGTTTTGCCATTATCATAATGACCTTCTACCGCGACCACTTTATTATTTTCTTTGATAATTTTTAGTCTGAAGTAGGATAATTCCTCAAATCCGAAGAGGTCTTTTTTGATTGGTATCATCCTGTATTTTGGGCGGCCTTCCCTCTGGTAATATAGCTTACCATCTTCGAAAGTTATTTTTCTGGGAGAATAGTCACCCGCGTATGATACTAAAATTTCCTTATCTATTTCAACCGGGTTTTCTTTGGCATATAATCCTTCAAGAGCCCACTGATATTTGGCGATAATCCTTTCATCATTTTCTTTCTCTTTAAGTTTCTCGAGGGCTTTAATGTGAGCCGTGATCAGCGCTTTATCCCGGGATACTTCCACATGAGGTGTTATTCCCGTTCCTTCCCAATTGCTTTTGGTAACAGGGTTAACTGCTTTGCCAAAAGGAATTATAACTCTGAAATTGTCATTGACGTAATATCCGCTGACAGGATGAGCGCCTCCCCCGGTGGTTTCCCCTATTATAGTCGCGCGTTCCATATTTTTGAGATTATATGTAAACTCTTCAGCCGCAGAAAAGGTATAACCGCTTGTTAATACATATACATCCGCGTTTGTCATTTTCCGGCCTGTAACATTTGCCTGTGTCCAGAACTGTTTCGTTCGTTCCCCCTTTCGAATATAAAATGAATTAAGATGAACCGGCTCATCAAACAGGTAGCTGGAAATAAGCTGAATCATACTCGGGCTGCCTCCGCCATTATTTCTAAGATCAAAAATAATCGCGTCCGCGTAGGCGAAAAAATTCATCGCGGCTATGGCTGTTTCACCGGCCTCTCCGGCATCATCAAAACTGTTCAGTTTCAGGTAACCGATATTTCCATCCAGGATTTTGACTTCTTCAAAACCAAAGTTTCTTTTCCTGGAGAGCTCGAGTTCATATTTATCAAAATCATCATTCTTTGCGGCCTGACTTTCTTTTATTCGTTTTATCATATCAGGAGCATATATCAGGGATATATGCCTGTCGTTATTTATAGCCCTTAAATCCTTCGTTATTTTGCCGCTGAATTCGAGAGGGTCATTAATCTCTTCATATTCATCATCCTCAAATCTGTTTTTTATATAATCAGCTATCTCTTTTCCTTTATCGGGAAACACATAGTAGTTTTCCATAAAAAGGGCTACTGAGTCAACAACCTCTTTTTTTTCGGCGGAAGAAATAAATTTGTTTTCCTGCTGCGCCACAAATTCGGCAGAAAGGATCAAAAAACAAATTGCAGAAATTATTATACGGAGGCTTATCTTTCCCGGGTTCATGGCACTATCTCCTTGTTTATTAATGATTATTTGTCCGAATTTTACCGAAATTTTAAATTCTCTCCCGGCTGTATAAAAAAACAACAGACTCAAAAATGGAGAATAACTGCTAAATAGTATTGTAAATTTTAGACAAATTCAGGAGGGAGAGGCATAATTGAACCGGGCGCTGAGAATAGTCAGGTTGAACTGCTCTATGTCTGTAAGATTGCGTGAAAACTCTCCCGGCTTGCGGTTTGTAAAGCGGGTAAAATCTTTAATAAAATGAGCCTGGTCGTAATATCCGGCACTGCAGGCGATTTCGGCCAAACTTCTGTCTGAGTTTCTGCTAATAAGAAACAGCGCATAGTTTAATCTGACAATCCTGGAAAATAATTTTGGTGAAATCCCGACATTTTTCTGGAAATCCCTCTCTGTTTTTTTGTAGTAACTATTTTCAACCAGAGTATCAGACAGTTTTGTTCTACCCGGTGTCTGATAAATTTTCTCTATTTTTTCTTTAACAGAATTGCTTTGCGCACGGTCCTTCAAAAGCTCTTCAAAAAAGGCTTCAATGAATATTATTTTCTCACTGTTATCTGAAGCGCGAAAAATTTGATTTTCAAGAACTTTAATTCCTTTTCCGAAAACATCCTCCGCTCTGACAGAGAGGTCTCGGATTTCACTCATTTTTATTGAAGTGAAAAATGATAAACATCCGGGTTTAAAACGGACAGCTATTCCCGCGTCAATTTCTGAAAATGAAACAAGATGGGGAAAACTTTTAATACCGATAAGCTGCGATCCGCATATACTGCCCTCTTTATTGTTAATATATATTTTCCGCTCGTACTGATTCTCATAATCAATAATCAGTTCAGTCATACCATCGGGCAAAACCGTTATAATTTGATCATCATTCACAGCGCTTTTATCATGAAGCGCGATATGATCTATAAAGGCTCCTGATAAACCACGCGGAGTATATTTTTGAATTTTCATTTTATTAATACTGTAAGAAACGAGAGTAAATACATTTTCGGTTTAACAGATTAGACGCGCCTGAAGAAAATGAGTTGACACTTTATGCTAAAACCGGATTGACATTCCCATTCCCGCTCCACCCGAGAAAAAACTTTCCATATGAGGATAAAAATTTATGTTGGCATTTCCCTGGTGAATATAATATAAAGCAATATCAAACACGAGAAGAAAACCACCCTGAAGCAGAAGACTGTTTCCATATCCCCTGAGCTGTTCCCGCTTATCGGAATTTTTTGAGCGCTCCCTCAGAAAAAAACTGGCAGTGATATACGCGATATCCAGACCGGTATTCAGCAGTAAAAAATTCTGAAGAGAATTATAATCTTTTATGATGTCAAGATTGCTGTAAGAACCAGATACATCCGCGGCATCAATATATCCAAAAACCGCGATAGCCAGGTTTACACTATTCCACATAGCATTAAACTGGTGGAAATATTTCTTTTCTCCATCAGTGGAAAAATTACCATATAAACCGGTTAGAATATTCCCGGCTGCCCAGGAACCAAGAAACATCATCGCGGTTCTGTTGATATCCTTTCTTTGTTCCTGAAAAAATCGCAAGGATTCATTGAAATCGTTCTGGGCCGTCAAAGAAATAAGGGGGAAAATAAAAATTAAGAAGATGATAAACTTATTATATGATTTCATAGAATACCTTGTTTTGATCTCAATTACCGGCTCTCTACCCAATCTTTTTCAGCCTGTCTTTTATTTTCACCACATGAGCTTCAAGCTGTTCCAGTTCCTCCTGAAGAGCTTTGATTGAATCGGGACTTACTTTGGGTTCAGAAAGTTTTTCCTTCAGAATATCCTTTTGAGCCTCATTCATACTGTTAATAATGACTCCGATAAAAAGATTCAGCATTATCATCGTACCAAAAACAACAAATGAAATAAAATAGACTGCCGCGGTTACCGGAGCGGCTTCCGGCTGCGCGGGCACTGATGAAATCTGGTCGAATGGCACATTGTCTGACCCGAACATATTTATATACATTACATCCGTCCAGTCTTCGAGAGTAATTATCCTGAAAAGCGATATCATTGCAGTGGGAAGATCCCTGAAATGAGAGGGATCATTATCTGCCCATAGAAATACACCAAGTACCGCATAAACATAAAACAGAAGTCCGAGAAGCAGACTTACATAAGTCATGGAAGGAATACTTTGCAGAAGCGCTCTTACAAGAAGCTGGAGCCTGGGAACAGCGGTTATCAGTCTTAAAGCTCTTAATACCCTGGCCATCCTTAAGATTGCCGCAAAATGATAGTCCCCCGGCAGAAAGCAGACCACCACGATAATAAAGTCAAAAATATTCCAGGGATTCTCAAAATATTTGTAGAACCGCCGGCCAAACTGCATCATTTTAAGAAATGCTTCGAGAGCAAAAGCATAAATAATAATCTTATCAAGGATATGGAGAATATCTCCATACCTGCTCATGATTTCATCGGATGTTTCAAGCCCTATCAATACAGCGGCAATAAATATCAGAGCCAGAATAATTTTCTGGAACCAGTTTGATTCAACGATAATTTTTGATTTTTCTGCTAAATTCATTTCCATTGTCGAATTTTTATTCCTGTAAACCAGTTGTTTTCTGAAAAAAGTTTCCTGGCGGGTATCAGTCAATCTTTTTTTCATTTTTTGGTTTACTTTCCCGATCCCCGTTTTTCATTTCATCATAAGCTGTGCGTTTCCATAGCGGCACACCATTAAAATAAGCTGCTCTGCCGATTAAATGAGCGGCAACCGGAGTAGTTACCGCGAGCAGAAAAATGATCACAAGAATACGGCTGAATATCCCCACATCAAAAAAGTGAAGAGCTGTTCCCAGCAGAATAAAACCGGCGCCGAGCGTAGCGCCCTTGGTTGTTGCCGACATCCTGAGATAAAGATCAGGCATTCTCAGTATACCCGCGGCTGATAAAAATATCAGTAAGGCGCCTGCTACAATAAAACCTGAGCTTATAAGATCAATCATTGCTTCCCCTCTTTTCAATAAAGTATGCGTAGGCTACCGTACCCAAAAATGCCAGAAGCGCGATTATTATTCCCACATCAATGATTCTTTCAGAACCGGAGATTATCGCGTAAAGGGAGAGGGCTGATATTGCCGCCACAGTCATCAGATCAAATGCCACAATTCTGTCCGCGGTTGAGGGCCCGGTTATCATCCTTATAAAAATCAGCAGGAGTGACAGAGAAATTACCGGCAGGGCAAAGTAAAAAATAACATTTTCAACTATCATCTTGTAATCTCCAGAATTCTTTTTTCAAATCCCTCCTTTATTTCCCTGCGAAAATCCTCCGGATTGGTTACATACATTGAATGCACATAAATTACCTTTTTATCAGGGCTTATATCAAGAGTAAGTGTTCCGGGAGTTAATGTTATTATATTGGAGAGCAGGACTATCTCGAAATCCTTTTCTGCCGAAAGGGGTACGGCAATAATACCCGGTTTCATCTTTTCCCGGCGCATCAGAACAAACTTTGCCACACGGATATTAGCGATAAAAAGCTCATAAATGAAATAGAAGAAAAACTTTATGATCAGCAGAGTTTTTCCGAAATAGTTATTGCTTTTCGACGCATATTTGCCAATCCATATTACTATGAAACCCACAAGAAATCCTTCCAGCAGATTTTCAAAATTGAATTCACCGGAAAGAAAAATCCACAGGACAGCAAGGAGAAAGTTTAACAGCAGACTTTTCATTTGGACCCTCCCAGAACAGCTTCTATGTAAACCGAGGGATTAAGCAATTCTTCAGAGGCTCTCGCAGCAGCGTCAAAAAAAGGACCAGCATTTAAGCCGATTGTTATAGTTATAATCGCGAGGAAAACCACCGGCAGATAGAGTGTGATTTTTTTTACGGCGGTCAGCTCAGTTACATCAGATTCAGTATTTTCTTTCTCTTTCCAGAATACTTCATTCCAGATTTTAGTCATGCTGAACAAAGTCAGAAGCCCGACGAACAAAGATACACCCACAATGATATATTCTGACGCGTCGAGTCCCGATTTTATAATGGTGAACTTAGCCCAGAAACCGCTGAGCGGGGGAATTCCGGCAAGTGACAGCGCGGGTATCAGGAAAAGCGCCGCGGTAAAGAGGTGTGATTTATATAACCCTCCAAGCTTTTTCAGCTTTGTTGTTCCGTTCATTTCCTCAACTATTCCACTTACAAGAAACAGATTTGTTTTAACAATAATGTGATGAATCATATAAAATATCGCCCCCGCAATAGCCAGCGGTGATTGAAGCGCGAGACCCATAATCATGTATCCTATCTGGCTGATAATATGAAAGGACAAAATTTTCCGAAAATCCATCTGCGAAGCTGCTCCCAGAACACCGCTTAACATCGTAAGACCGGCTATAATAAGCAGAATTATGTTTATTGAATCATTACCGGGAAATATCAGTGTGAATACCCTGATAAGGGAATAAACACCGACCTTTGTAAGCAGACCCGCGAAGATTGCCGAGGTGGCATGAGAAGGTGTGTGGTATGAAGAAGGAAGCCAGAAAAACAAGGGAAAAAGGGCCGACTTAATACCAAACGCGGCAAGAAAAAGTACCGGGACAATTTCAATCATGCCGGTATCTTTCAGAGCGGGAAGTTTTACGGCTAAATCAGCCATGTTTAATGTTCCCGCCATACCATATAACATTCCTATTCCCGCGAGGAAAAGGGATGAAGAAACCAGGTTCAGCAATACATATTTTACAGCTCCTTCAAGCTGCTTTCTTTTTCCGCCAAGCGCCAGCAGAACAAATGAGCTGATTAACATTACCTCGAACCAAACATAAAGATTAAATATATCGCCGGTAAGAAACGCTCCGTTTATTCCTACAAGCAATATCTGATAGAGGGGATAATATCCTGTTTTTTCATCATCGGGCTTAACATTAGCAAGTGAATAAACCGCCACAGCGAGTCCTACCACCGCGGTGATAATTACCATTACAGCGCTGAAAATATCAGCGACAAAAGAAATACCGAAAGGAGCGGGCCAGCCGCCTGCCTGCGCGCTGATAATTCCGTTTTCATAAACATCAGAGAAAATTATAAGAGATATCACCAGCGAAAATATGGCAGAAACAACAGAAAGAATCCTCTGCGGTTTTATTTTTTTCCACATAAAAAACATTATGACAGCGAAAAAGAGGGGTGATATTATTGGCAGAAAAATCATTAATCCTCCGATGCCTTAAGTTTGTCGGGGTCAGCTTCTTTTCCTGCTTCCCAAACCCGTCTGAATAATACAATAACAAATGCCTGAATTCCAAAGCCTATCACTATTGCTGTAAGCACAAGCGCCTGTGGAAGAGGATCGGCTATATCCCCGGATACAAATCCGCCGGGGCCGGTAAACGCGGGATTCCCCGATGTCACTCTTCCGGCTGTAAAGATTAGTAGATTTACCGCATTACCGAGCAGTATGAGGCCAACAATAATTTTTATAAAGCTTCTTCTCAGCAGCAGATAAAACCCGGCGGAATATAATATTCCGATTACAATAACCAGCATCAGTTCCATGAACCCTCCGATTCAGAAAGGTTGAACAGAATTTTGATTACCATTCCCGCTACGAGAAGATAGACCCCAATATCAAAAAGAATCGGGGTGCCAGGTTTACCAACTACCGGAAGTTTTATATCCAGCCATAAAGCTTTCATAAACTCATCACCGCTAAATATTCCGGGCAAGCCGCTAAGCAGGGCAATTATCAGTCCCGCGGCAATAAGAGTTGTGGGATTAACCCGTAAAAATTTTTTTGTTTCATTTACTCCGTTAGCGAGCAGGTAAAGGGCCGCGGCCGCTGAAGCCGTCAATCCTCCTGCAAATCCCCCTCCCGGATCGTTATGCCCCCGGAAAAGGAGGAAAATTGAAAATATCAGGAGAAGGGGAATAAGATATTTTATCGCCGCTGATAAGATCACCGAATGTTTCATATAACCCCCTCTTTTTCCCTGTTTTTCCTGAGTAAAGCTGCCACACCAATAGCCGCGACAGCCAGAACAGTTATTTCACCCAGCGTATCCAAAGCCCGGAAATCGACAAGAATTACATTGACAATATTCTGACCTTTTCCCAGGGGAAAACTGTTTTCGCTGAAATATTTTTTTAATTCAGGGTCTATCGGATTTGAGATAATAAGGAGTGTGATAATACTTATAGCCGCTCCTCCCGCGACAGAAATCAGCATATCACGCGAGCGCCTTGATTTTCCTGATAACGGTACATTTTTCGGCAGCTTATATAAAACCAACACAAAGAGCACAACGGTCAGGGTTTCGATGGAAAACTGTGTTATCGCCAGATCGGGAGCGCTGTATAATATAAATATCATCGCGACCGACAGTCCTACAATACCAACTGAAACAATAGATGTAATTCTTGTAGCCGATTTTACAGCCATAATCGAGGAGCCCACGATAAGCAGCCCCGGAATCAATTCATAAAACGGGGGCATTGAAATATATTCCGGTAATTGCAGAGTTATATTTTCAGCGGCAAAATAATATACAGTTATAAATGTGGCAGTCAGAATAACAAAAAGATATATTCCCAGGTGTCCGTTCTGAATGACTCTGCTCTGATATCCCGCAAAATCTATTGTCCGCTGCAATAAATGTTCGTACCATACAGATGGTTTGAGGAAGGAAGGAGCTTCTAATTTCGAGACTATCTTAATTAGTTTTTTCCTTGAAAAATAGAGCGCGGCTCCTGATAAAACGGTCAGGAAACTGAGAAGCAGTTCAAGATTAAAGCCATGCCACAGTTTTACGGGAATATTAAGGTTTGCCGCGATAATACCTATTTCGGAATTGTTAATGAGGTTTCCGACCATTACCGGAGCGAAAATTCCAAGAATAAAACCGCCGAGAGCAAGGATAAGGGGGCCGAAATACATCCCGAAGGGAGCCTCAAAAGGTTTTTTCGGAGTTTCTTTAAAGTTGCCCCAAAATGGTTTGAACCCGGTCGCGAGTGTTATATAAACAATAAATATATTTGCCATAATTGCCAGAGCGATAAAAAGGTAACCAAACCTTGTAAACTCCAGAGCCGAAGCGTAAACTGTTTCTTTACCGATAAATCCGATAAGGGGTATAATTCCCATTTTGGAAAGGGACGCCGCCGAGGCAATCAGCGCTGTAACCGGCATGATCCGGTATAGTCCCCCCAGCTTATCTATATTTCTTGTTCCTGTCTTATGATCAATTATTCCTGCAATCATAAAGAGAGTCCCTTTATAAAGAGAATGGGCGATCAGAAAAATAATAAATGCTTTTATCGCGAGATCACTTCCTATTCCGAGCAGCATTGTCAGAGTTCCGAGCACACTCAATGTTGAATAAGCCAGCAGTTTTTTAAGATCGGTCTGCCTGAATGCCATAAGCGCGGCAGATATCATGGTGACCGCGCCAAATAAAAGCAGCATATCATTCCAGAGCCAGTTTCCTCCGAGTGCGGGATTAAGCCTCGCCATCAGGTAAATACCCGCTTTAACCATTGTAGCCGAATGAAGATACGCGCTCACAGGCGCGGGCGCTTCCATAGCGTTAGGCAGCCAGAAATGGAATGGAAACTGCGCTGATTTTGTAAATGCTCCGATGAGTATTAATATTACTGCCGCCGGATAATATTTATGCGCCAGAATTACCTCATTTAATTCTTTCAGGCCGGAGACCGACCAGCTTTCTGAAATAATTCCGAGAAGAATGAGTCCCGCCATCAGCGCGAGTCCTCCCCCGCCGGTAACAAGAAGAGCCTGAAGAGCAGATTTTCTTGATTTCTCCTTTGAGTGGTAAAATCCTATCAGAAGATAGGAGCTGATACTTGTAAGTTCCCAGAAAATAAAAAGTGTAATAAGGTTATCAGATAAAACCAGTCCCAGCATTGAGGCCATAAAAACGAGCAGGTAAATATAAAACCTTGTCAGGTAGCTGTTCCCTTTCAGATAACTTCCGGCATAAAGAAAAACCGCGAAGCCCGCGAAACTGATAATCAGCACAAAAATTAAGCTCAGTCCATCGAGGTAAAAAGAGAGATCAACACCGAGGCCAGATACCCAGCTATATGTTTCCCTGACAACCTGACCATTGCTGATATTTTTATAAAATGTCAGAAAATATATAAAAATACCGAGCGGCGGAATTGAAAAGACCCAGCCGATAATTTTTGAAGGTAATTTATTTATTGCCGGGCTCAATATTGTATATATGAATCCCGACAAAACTGAGAATAACATTTTGATTTAACCTGAGATAGAATTGGATTTTTGTACTTTTGATATGTAACAACAAGGGAAATTTCAAAATTCCCTTGCTGCCTGTTTTCCGCGCATCAACAATTATTTTCTTGCTTTTAATGGCTGAATATGGAATGGCGCAAGTTGATAAATAGGAACCATATCCGTACTCGTAGAACAGGTGCTCGTAATCGTCCTCGTTCTGGAATAACCTGAGCGTTTTGGTAAAGAGGAGTACGAAGTACGAGTACGAATACGAGTACGATTCTTTTTCCGGATTCATTTTTTTTTGGCTCTGCCAGATTATTCCGTAAGGTGTTATCTTCTGCGCAAAATGGCAAAATTCTATTTGACCATTAATTTACCGGGTAATTCTGTCTGCCTGTTCGCCGCGGAGAATCCCTGGCGGGACCTTTTACATCTGATTCATCTCTTTATAAATAGTATCATACAAAAAAGAATCCCGGCAGGGATGAAAGATAATAGCCCCTGTTTTCAAATAGGGGGAAATGTATAAAGAAAGGGAAATAAGTCCCGGGCGGGACTTTTTTGGGATTTTGAAGTTATCTTAAAGAAAAATTGCAGGTTCTTATCTCTTCACTCTCCACTAACCACTTTTTCTTCTGGTTTTCCAGTTTATGATTATGGTGATTTCTTTCCTCTTCCTTCTTGTTCTGGCTGTTTCAGTCTATGTTTTGTGTCTGAACAATAAGCGCCATTTTGATTTAGCTTCGGTGATAATCAATGGCGCTGAAATCGTTTATATTATCGGAAAGTGGTTCTGCCCTCTAAATTACTACTATTTCGCTGAAACTTTTTTCAACAGGTATCGGGCAATTTTTCCTTTGCCTGATTTTTTTTCTTTCCCTAATTCCAGCAGCTCTTTCCTAAATGAATCTACAAACTTTTCATCATCACCGAGAAACTTAAAATATTCGAGCTGTTTTTCGTTGAGTTTGAAATCATCATTCTTCGCGAGCGCGTATATGTTTTCCTTATCATTCCATTCAAAAACAAAATTTTCGTTTCCTTTGAATAATCCATCAGAATCATTTACGCGAAGTTTTTTTTCCATCTCATACGGCGCATAGATATCATATTCAAAATCGATCACTATTTTATCATCCGTCACTTTTACGGAATTTGTTTTTGAATTTTGCTGAATGTTGTCGGTTCCCAGGGCAAAGTTTGAAGTTTTGACCACTTCCAATACTTTTTTAACCTCCCCGTTAAGCATTCGGTAAAAATCATAAGTATTGAGCCAAGCTCCGCTTCCCCTGGAGTTTATCCTTTTAAAATAGAATATTTTTGTTCTATCACTTAATGCAGCGGTAAGTATTTCCGGTTCATCCATGTGGGTATAAATTTCATTTTCAAAAATAATCTGAAAATCCTTTTCTTTTTTATCAGACACATATTGTTTTGTGTCGGAATAATTTGCTCTTATCTGAATTATTACCTCCAAATCATCATCCTGATCGAGATTCACTTTTTCGGCGGAAAGAAAAAGAACCCGCATACTCTCCTCTTCGCCGGATGATAACATTCCTTTCTGATATTCAAGCAGCTTGTTATCTTTATGAATTAAAATAAATTCATCAATGAGTTCTTTTATCTGCTGTTTATTATTAATATCAGCAGAAAGCGCTTTTTCAATCCACAATTCATTGATACCCTTTTGTTCAGAACATCCTGAAAGAAATAAAACAGCTACAAATAATATCAGCATTACACTTTTCAAATTTTCGCTCCCGCGTTTAATTCAAATTATCAGTTATTTTATGACCAAAATATAGGTAATCTCCCGGAATTATCGGACTGTCCCGGGGGAGTGATAAACTGTCTGCCTTTTTGAATATCATAAACTGACCGAGCCAGAAGTGAAAAGCAGTAAGTGGAGAGTAATGAAAACTTCTCTGATTCTTTAAGAATCCCGATTTTAATGACGACTTCGATAGCTGACTTATGTCCTGTTAATCTCTGCAATCCTGTTCTGTGCTTTTTCCTCAACCACCAGCAAATCCCGCTTATATATTGTCTTGTTGAACAAGGTTGATAATGTTTGGTTTTGCCGGGTAGTTCCCTATGCTGCTAATGTAAAAAATAAATCAAGAATATGGTTCTTTTGATCTTTTTTCGCGGGATTGGGTGTTGGTGAATTAGCGGCGTTTTTTTAGCATTATTGACAGGATATGCCTTCTTTCATTCTGATGTTTCACAAATACCTCAAACGTTTTCTCTTACGGGGACATTTTTCTTCTGATTACTAACGCGTATAGATTCCGGTCAAATAAAATGATTTTTCAAGCGCTGAACAGAGGCTGAATATTCTGAAGGGCTGATTCCGGTAAGAGCCCTGAAATTCCTAATAAAATGACTTTGATCATAAAACCCGACATTAAGAGCGACGCCGGATAAACTTTTCCCGTAAGTTATCATTTCCCTCGCCTGCCTCAGTCTCTCGAGAATTATCATTTTACTGACGGGAAGACCTGTTTTCTCCGCGGCGATATGTTGTAGTCTTGATGGACTTAAAAAAAGGAAAGATGACAGCTCTTTTAGTGTAAATGAATTTCTTATGTTTTGAGAAATATATTTCCTTAGCAATTCAATCCTTTCATCCGACTTAATAATTTTTTCAGCCTGGTACGAAGCTATACTATGGAATAATTGCTGAAGCTCATCTTTATAAGGTGAAGAGTTTACAAACTTGTTTATTTCAGGTTCAGACAGATCATTCTGATTTCCAAAAGATAGAACAAGATATTCGCAGCCTTTTGCGTCAACGCTTGTCTTATGTGTTTGCCATGAGGGAATAAAAAATATCTCCCCTTTCCGCTTTTCCACAATTTTTTTGTCAAGAACTATTTTCAGCGAACCGGATAGCAGGAAGCCGGCGCAATTCCTCTTGTGATAATGAATGGGATATTCAAAATTTGAGAGGGAGGCCTCCATGATTTCACATGAGTTTTCCCTGAATCCTTTGTATATTCTTATTTTGGGCATCATTTATCAGACCGATGGTAAAAACTGGGAAAGAAGCAATAATCCATTCTTACCCGCTATTACATTATGCAATTTATTTTTACTGATAAAAGAAATATTTCCGGGGAGATAGTCAACATTTTTTTCATCAATTTTGGCTTTCCCCTCTCCTTCCATTATCTGATGGATCTCCGACTCATTTTCATGCAGGTGAAATCCGATCATTTTTCCCGGTTCAATTCGGACCAGGTGAAAACTTACCTCGTTTTGAGTACAATCTCCTGTGAGCAGATCACCAATAAACACACCCTCAAACTTCGGATGTTTTTCCCATTTAATTTCCATTTCGTTACATATTGTATCGCCATTTAATATAATTCTTCTACGCATGATTTTCTCCACTTTTAAGTGGAAATATAATTCAAATGGGAAATGATAAAATTGTACAGATCTGCTGTTTATTTGAAATAACCGGGCCATGTGGTTTTTAATATATCCCGGAACAATTGATCAGGCTTTTGAATGTCAGGCAATTTTGTTTGGTTATACTCTCTCACTTTTATCGAAAAATATTCGAGCTCGTTTTCAAGAAATTCATTTAATATTTTATTTTTGGGCCCTTCCTGAAGTTCTCCGCCCCCTCTTTTTCTATCAAGAAGTTTAAAAATTTCCTTTGATATTTCGTCAGACAGTTTAATTTCTTTAACCAGTTTCTCAAATTCAACCGGAGCCATTCTGTTGTATTTTTCAACATACCGGCAGGCAAGTAGCGGACGCAACACATAAAAGTATTTTTTTGTTTTAACCACATCCCCGAGAAGATAATCTTTTAAATTACCGCCGGCCATATGAAGGTAATGATAAATCGCGGAAACGGGATTAAAAAATTCAGCGGAAAGTTCCCTCAGGTTTTCCGCAAAAGAACCATCCTCAACATAAATAACAGGACTTCGCAGCCATTCCATCAACGGTGGATTTGACTTCTGAAAAAGTTTCAGCGCTTTCCTGATATCCCATCCTCCCAGATCGATCATATTCGGGAGGATTTTTTCATAATTATCTTTCTTTTTATTAATCGATAAATACCATTCCGGTTTGTGGATATAGATAAATCGGACGTCCCAGTCACTATTTTCCGAGGAGAATCCCCATGCCCTGCTGCCTGATTCCACAGCATATAATATTTTAATCTGCATCTCCTTTTCGAGACGATATAGTTCCTTTAGGATTTCGTTTTTCATGATAGACAAGATATTTTAATTATGAGTTCTGTCGATAGTGATATTTATGAATCTTTATCAATTTTTGCTAATAAGTTAATAATTTCACAATGCTTGTATAACCTACATAGGAATTCTGATTTAATTCTGAATTGGCTTCTTCTTTTTATCTTAGGTTTTCCTGACATATTTTCCAACTTTATTCCAGGATCATAATAAATGTTCCCCGATGAAAGCTGTGACAGAAATAGTTGAAAATCCGTCCCCATTCCAAGAATTACCCTACTACTGAATTTATATTTTCTTTGTCCTTCATTGATCGATAGTGAGGGAATATAGCAGGCATTTGCGTGTTTTCTGTTCCAGTGCAGGAGCATAGAAGAAAAACTCCATGATGCAGCCTCAATATCCTGATTATTTACCAATACAATCCTTCCGCCAGAGTTTCTGATTTTCCCGGTTTTCTTATCATAACCAATCAATTTCATCTCAAGTTTGGTAGTATCGTGTGTATGTCCTACCTTGTGAATTCCTCCAAAATTCATTCTGTCGGGACGCCCCAATTTATCAGGATATCCGAATTTTCTTATAAAAAATTCCACTCCCTGTGATTGATAAATTCCATCTGTTGGTTCGGGTGTCATTAATGTGATAACTGATGAACTTAATTTTGTAAAATTCCTGACACCAAACTGCTTTATTTCCCATCCCAGAAAGTCAGGCTCTGAATATCCGTTTGGAAGAATTCCTAATTCTGCTTCTAAAGTATATCCTCCGCAGTTTGAAGATTTACAGGGTATTAGATTTCCAACTTTATCAAGCCGTTTTGAATCTATCCATCCTTGATTGTGTATCCTTAATAACTCCTCCAATAATACAAGTTTATTGTTTTTAGTTTCTGACAATTCAATTATTGAAAAAATTCCGTGTGCCTGAGAAATAAGTTCCTTTTCATATTCTTTAGAGATATTTGACTCAGGATGTGAAACAAATCCCAGTGTATTTCCGTATCTGTCAACAGAAATGAAAAGTACTCTGTTTGCTAATCTTTGTGCCATTAAAGCGGAAGGTGCCTTCCGGGCGCCTGATAAAAATCCGGAAAATCTGACTTCGGGATATTTAGGATATAATATGAGTTGTGCATTTGGAGCTTTAATTATCTCCCCTTCTTCTGTTATCCAGGAAAAATTTAAGGCCGCTTTAAATCGTTCTCTTTTCCAATCTCCTGCTTCAATATTCTGTATATCTTTAACAGGTAAAATATTTAATATTTCAAAACTTCCTCCAAAATAAACCTGATTTTTGGAGTTATCATTTGGCGCCAGTTTTTTAGCATATAAGGTATTACATCCTCTGCTAATGAGCAGAGTTTTAAGATTTTTCAGATTCATGGTTTCTCAATAATACTTTCACAACATTTTTTGCTATTGCATTCATTAGCGGCACAACAACTGAATTCCCGAATTGACGATATGCCTGATTATCTGAAACGGGAATAATAAAACTATCCGGAAATCCCTGAAGCCTTGCACATTCCCTGGGTGTTAACCTTCTTGGATTTACTCCTTTCTGAGGGATAAGAATTTCTGATCCGTCTTTATAATATCTGGCGCTTAGTGTTCTGCTAACACTGTTTAAATCTGTTAATCCATAACCAAATCCATTACCTTTTGCTTTATGCTTTGCAGCATAATCCTGCAAATAATCCCACAATTTATCTGAAAGTGTATATTTGGAGTCGGGCTGATTTTCTAATATATCTTTTATTTCTTTATCTTCGGCAGGAGGATCAGGAAATTCAAAATTTTCATTTCCTCTAAATATCTCTCGTCTAAATCCAACAATTATTATTCGTTCTCTATGCTGTGGCACATAATATTTTCCATCTAATACTCTGAAATGAACTGAGTAGCCAAGCTCGTCCAACGTATTGTATATTACTTCGAACGTTCTTCCTTTATCATGGGCAACAAGATTTTTCACATTCTCTAACATAAAAGCTTTCGGACTTTTCTCTTTAAGAATTCTGGCAATATCAAAAAATAATGTACCCTGAGTCTCATCATAAAATCCATGTTGGCGACCAAGACTATTTTTCTTTGAAACACCGGCAATAGAAAATGGCTGGCAGGGAAATCCGGCAAGCAATATATCGTGATCAGGTATTGTATTCTCATTAATTAGCGTTATATCACCAAACGGTACTTCTCCATAATTGGCTTCATATGTTATTTTCGCGAATTTATCATACTCGGAAGAAAAAACACATTTTCCCCCGGCATTTTGATAGGCCAGCCTTATCCCACCAATTCCCGCAAACAAATCTATAAAGTGAAAACTTGGATTATCGGGAGGTGGAAAAGGTATATCCCACTCAAGATCCAACTTTTGCTGTCCTGATATATGATATTTATATAAATATCTTACTGCCGGTTCTTCAAAAAAATCAGAATTTCTTTTCCCCTCATTTTGAAGATAGTGAGTAATGAAAGCTTGTTTATTTTCAGCATCTTTGATAGGATCTATATTTAGTTGTTCTTTTAATTCAGAGTACTTCAACATGATTTCTTTTCCTGCAAAATTCTTTCAATCTTTATTATGCAATTATCAATATCTTTTTTTATTTCTTCCCCCCAGAAACGAATAATCGACCAACCTTCTTCTCTTAATGTTCGATTAACAAGTTCATCCCTTTTAATGTTCTGTTCAATTTTTCTGTGCCAAAAGTTTGTATTAGTTTTAATTCTTAATTTATTTGTTTCCCAATCTTTTCCATGAAAATACTCACTGTCACAAAATATTGCAATTTTGTACTTTTTAATAGCAAAATCAGGTTTTCCGAAAATTGTCTTATTATTTTTCCTGTATCTGATTCCCCTTGCCCATAAAGCCTTTCCGAGCAGGACCTCAATTTTTGTACCTTTACTCTTTATGGCTCTCATGTTTTTCTGTCTTTGTTCTTTTGTCAATACATCCATATTTAAAAATATAGAATTTCAGGAATCAAGGCAAAAGAAAATCAATTTGCATTTTTTACCCTGTTTATTATGTTTCTGTGTGAAAAACAGTAATTATTTGAATTTTACTCAGCAACAAATCAGCTCAATACCTGATGATATTGTCCATCTTTCCAAAACCGCCGATTCTTTTTCAAGTTAACTGAAGTATGTGCTTATTGATTCAGTCATCCGGTTGATCGTCTTTTCCATTTGGTTCAATATTATTCCTCCATAATGTGATATATTTGCCCTGTACTTTTACCCGGGTGGATGATGAATATTATTCATTTTTTTACTGTCTGGTAAAAATTATTGGAGAAAAGAGAAGGTTCGATAATCTATGTGTGCTGTCGGGAATACAACATTTCAAGAGGGGTATTGTTGTTCATGAATAATATACTCATGTCTATCTAAAAAGCGGACATCTGTTTGTTGCCCTCTTGTTTAGTCAAGTAGGGAGTAGGTTACCCTTTCAGCATCTCTTTGATTTTGTCAACATCGGTAGTCTGGCTGGTGATGGAGGTAAGAACTATTTTCTGAAATTCGGCGAAAGCTTTGGTAAGAACCAGTTTAAGATTATTGGCGTCGGTGTTTCTTAGTTCCTGAATGATGGCCATTATTTCTTTTTCAGTTTTACCGTTGTTGTGAATATTACCGGAGGGGGGCGGAGAGCCGGAATTATTTTTAAGTCTGTCAATTTCTGTTTCCAGATCTTTTAACTTCAGCCGGAGTTTATAGTTTTCAAAGGCGAGCTCTTTAAGTTCCTCTCTCGATTCAGCTTCGGGAGGAGGAGATTTCCGGACAGGCGGTTCCTGACGAGGCTCGGTTTTTTGTTTGGCTCTTAACTCTCTTCCGTCGGGCGGGGGAGCGATATTTTTGGATTCACCGGTGATAAGCCAGTCGAGATCGCAGCCGAGACGGGATAGTTTTCCGAGGATTTCTTTAGAGAGGGGTTTTTTATAACTGAAATACTGTATCGCCTCTTCCGAGGATATTTCAAGTTTGTTAATGAGTGTGGTTTTTGAGCCGAACTTCTCTTTCGCGAAAATTGCCAGACGTTTTCCTATCTGCGCCATTTGCTCAATAGCTTTTCCATCTTCGCCGCTTTTTTCAAAAATGGCTCGGGTTCTTCCCATATTTCCGGATTGTTCGGGCATATTTCTCTTAGCTAAACTGAATACAATATTTCATTATTGATTATGCGTACTTTTACAATATTAATGTATAAATAGTTTTCCTATTTGTCAAAAAAATAAGAGTGGATATAACTTTTCAATTACCAAAACAGATATTGATCACACTATTTAATATAATATTATCGAAAAATAATGCAAATAATTAAATATCATTGCAGATGAACCGGATTATCAGGATTAAACGGATTGACAGGATAGTTGATAACAATGATAAAGTAAATGAGATTTTTTATCATGAATTGTCAATTATCCCGGAGATATCGCATCCTTCTGTGGGACCGGTGTAACCCGTGGGACTTGGGAGTGTAAAGATATTGATTAATATCCCGGAGGAATCTCAAAAAAATGATTGTTCTCCGGGTCGCCATTATTCCGCCTGATGGATATCAATCCGGAGCAAAAAAAAACCTCTCATAAAGCGTGAGAGGATTTAATTTGTTTAACTTTGAATATGTGGGGAAAAGGATATCAGGAATCAGCGTCTCCGGTGATACGGACCGCGTATTCATTTATCCTGTTTTTGCCTTTCCAGCCCTGGTTATAAACTGAATATACCTGGGTCCAGTCATTTAATATCTCATAAAGATATCGTTTATACCGGAATGATGTGATAACATTCAGTTCTATATTATAACCGAGATCATCGGCTGAGATGTTTCTGTCCTGCCACATGTCGTTGGCGGTTGGCACCTGCACCTGAAGAGGTCCGTAAGCGTCGGCGTAGGATCTTCTCAGCTTATCGATAAAGGGTGTATATGTATAATGAAACTTGCCACGGTAACCGGTTTCTTCACGCGCGCATTTAAGGGCGTAATCAAAAGGTATATCATATATCGAGGCATATTCTTTCATATATTCATATAACTGGTAATTAGGCGGGCCATAAGCGATCGCATCCACTGTTGTACCGTCGTAAGTATCGAGCTCTGATGGCGCTTTTTCCCTTATGAAGGGTGTCATCAGGTAATACAATGACAATATTATTACCAGGTATCTCATATTTCACCTGAATTAGTTAATAAAAATTTGTCCCGCATTAATAAATCAATGCGTGATAAAAACTTTTAAAAAACGGGGACTTTAAATAATAATGGGATAACTGAGGTTAGGGATTACTCTCTCATGGTGTTGACTTTAACATACTCACGGGCGGCGAGCATATTGTTGATAACTTCGGTTAATGTGCTGTCGACAACGACGGGAACCCCTTTGCTGCGGTCGAGGAATGTAAGTTCGCCTCTTTCATTTAAGGATACGCTGACCTCTCCGGCTTTGTAAACCTTCATGTCAGGTTTAACCGGTTCTTCCTGTATATAAAAGGCCATAGCGGCGGCTCCGAATAAAATAAACGCGGCGTATAAAGCTATTCTTCTGAATGATTCGATCAATTTGTCTTTCACGTTTGTCAATTTAGTATTAGTCATTTTTTCATCTCCTAAAAAAAATTCTCGTTTCAAATATATTCATGCGTTATTAATCTTCCCATGACAGAAAACACACCCGGACTGCTGATAGTTCCTGAATGAGATTCAGGTCACACAGCCCGGCTCGCGCTTCCGACAGACTGTTTCAGCGAAATTGTCACCTCTCTTTCAAATTTTTCAATTGTAATCCATTTATAACCACACTGCAAACAGACATAACGTCTGTAGGTGGCATGAGGAAACTTTTCTGTTTTTAACTGCTCAACAGGTCTGCTGATATCCTCATTTTTTATAAATCCTCTATTTTTACAAGCCGGACATTTCATTGTTCCACTTCCTTGAACATTGCCATTTTATTTGTTACTTTTTGTTCTGTTAATTATAAAGAACTATTTACGGGCCCTTGACAAATATACTATAGTATACTTATATTGTCAAGCAAAAATATACAATAGTGCACTATTATGAAAAAATTATCTGAAAGACTGAAAGAATTTGGCTTGAGCAGGTATGGTTCAATTAAGTTATTCGCGCACGCTCTTGAAATGCAGCCATCCAATCTGCAGGCTTATCTCAGGGGTGAAAGGGAGCCGGGTCCTGTAATTATTAAAAAACTTTCTGCTTTAGGATGCGACCTCAACTGGCTTTTTAACGGTGAAGGTTTTACAGAAGATAACACGGCAGCCGATAATCCTTTTACTTACCGTGTGGACGCGACCATTCCGGCAGGAAAAGGGGAAATCGTTGATCTTACCGACTGGGTCAGGAGCGAGGTGCTCGACTACAGCCCGCAGGAACACGCGCTGCTTGTGATCGATGAAGAATTCGGATACAGTATGACTCCCGTTATTCAGCCTGGGGATTATGTAATGTATTCGTATAACTCACCCGCGCGGGAAGGAGACCTTGTGGCGGCCAAATGGGATATGACAAAAGGAGCGGTGAAGATATTCAACACTATTCAGGGCAATCCTGATCTGATAGCTCTGACATCACTCAACCAGGCGGTCGCTCCAATAATACTTAAACGGGCCGAAACAGTTTTGTTCAGAATTGTTATGCTGATCAAACGCTCAGGGTACAGGTATAATGGCCGATAAAATTCCACTGAAGATTTTTAATGACCTGAGAAACGATCCCGCTTTCGCCGATTTCGGGTGGAAATATTTTGAGGTGATTTGCGTTAAACCTTCTCCATATTATAACAAGTGGATAAACAGGGGTGAGGCCAGACTGAATCCCTGGAAGATGGAATGTACGTGCGAACAGTATGAATCACAATCTGTCAGGTATGTAAAAGGTGATATAAGGGGATTCTGCAAACATCTGCTTTCATGGAATATAAACAGCAATAAAAAAATTGTAAAAAATTCCCTTCTGAATCTTCTTCTGGAAAACCAGTTAAAACATGGTCCGGAAAACATTATTAAAAATGAAATTGAAGGTAAGGAAATATATTTCGGGTTTCAGACAGGCAAAGAATGGGTGAATATCTATATAAATGAATCTGGCTGGAAACGTTTCAGTTATAACATAAAAACGGGGCGGTGGGCATTTAACGCGGGGCCTGAGAGGGAAAGATTGTTTAATACTTTAAATTTTTAATATTATTGTAATATTAATTCTTTGTTAATATGGCAGGTATAAAATAACCTGTTTTTTTTAATCAGGTTTTTAATTATCTTTGCACTCATTGCTGTCAAATACTATTTAACGGAACCGGAGATGGAGACTCACGCAGGCAAAATAGTGACAGGATTTAAGCATAAAAAGATTTCGGGTAAGATCATCAAATATTCTGATGAAGAATATATTGTTGAAGAAAAGCGGTATCTTCTTGGCTTTGCTGTCAGAGTTAAACACCACCAATACAATAATTACAATTCCGCGGAAGACAAACTTATTGAATTAAAAGATATGCCCACCATAGGATGAAATAAGAAGGGGAGCAGTGAAAAATCACCGCTCATTTTGTCCCTTCAATTATTATAAACTCCCGCAGCCTTCCTGATAATAATGAAACTTCCCCTGTGGTTAAACCACCGCCGAGAAAAGCGGCGCCATATTCCCTGTTGCCAAAATAGCTGGCAGTTCCGCTGTTATTTAAACAGCAGATAAAAACGGGCCAGGAGGGAATCTGTCCCGAGTTGACGTTCTGTTCAACCTCACGATTGCCATCCTTATAAAAGCTGATCTTTGTGGCTGAATCCCTTACCGCTATATAACATCCTTCGGTGTCGGCGGAGGAAAATCCGGCCGGGCTGGAGGAAGTCTGGTTCACGTAAGTATATGAATTACCCCCTGAATAGAGCCATATATTGGCAAAGTTTGTGGCATTCGCGGCTCCGATATCCACATGCGCCACCGCGAGATCGGTATGGCTGAATATTCCTATCGAAGCGCTGTTGAGCTGGTAATTTTCTCCATCGTTGGCAGGATTAAAATTGGTGTTGAGATATGATCCCGCCCCCGCGCTTTTGAATCCCTTTCCGGCTGTGAATATAGGGGAGTTAACCTCCGTGCAGTCAAACCGGTGCGATTTCCAGTTCAAAACAGCCTGGTCAGCCGTGTCCATCGCGAAAATCCAGAGGCAGTCAAGTTTGTCCCATAAGCCGTCCGACTTCAGGTTTCTGATCATCTGATCGATCCCGGAAAGAAGCGCGGGTCCCGGTTTATTGGTCATACGGGAAACCAGCGCGGAGGTTTCAGGAAGCAGAGACGGTCCGGAAATATTGTTCAATGCTATTTTTATCCCGATCATTTTAATATAACCCTATGATGTTTAACGCAGTTGTGTCGGTGTCAAAAACTTTTTTTACCCTGAGAGGCAGTATTGAGCCGGATACGATATTATTGAATGTAACCGGATCGGTGTCATTTTTCAGAATACATTTAATGTTTCCACCGATGCCTATAAAAAGGGCGCGGGTTATCATGCTGAGTTCACCGGAATCATCGGGAGTGACAAGCATGGCGTTCAGCGCGGGGCTGTTTTCTTCATCAAACGGGAATTTATCTTCCGCGGACATATAATCCTCCTTTATTTAAGAGGTCCTCCCAGATCGGGAGGACCTTTTCATTGTTAATGTCGATAATGATATTGAAATGAAATAATTCAGCATAATCCTGAATTAGATTCCTGCCTTCGCAGGAATGACATTTTTTCACTTCAGGAAGTTGTGTCATTCCGGTTTGACAATCGTTTTTTGGTTGGCAAGACCGGAATCTAAAGTCGAATATGCGATCATTTTTATTCATCTTACCTATCGACTTTTCATTGTTAAGAAAAAAGTGAGAAAGTCTGGAATTTGAAAAGAAGCTCTTTAACAAGCTGGCGGTATTTCGGGCAGTTGTTTCCAAGTTCGAATGAATCCGATTTATCAACCAGGTCGAGAATCTCCTCATCGGTAAGGTCCATCGCTTCGGAAAGAGCGGCTGAGGCTCCGTTGACCGCGGCGAAAAGATTCACCGAAAAGCTGCCGAGCAGAACGATATCGCTGATTGAGATCATGCCATCTTCGCGGGCTTTTTCATAAGCTTCCATCCCGCTATAGAGCAGATCGATAAAATCTTCAAGTTCTTCGGTGCCCAGTAAATCAGGTTTATCGGGCAGATTGCTGTATTCCAGGCGAATCGCGTTAGTGTTATCCATGTTTCCCTCCTATTTTTTGTTTGCTGTTATAGTTATGTCAAATCCGGCCATGTAGCCGCATGTAGTGTCCGCAATAAAAAGCAGCCTGTTATTTAATGGTATTCCGGCGAGAGTATCGGGGGCGCGGCTGTGAGCGGCGGCGCTGATTGTGGTTATGGTTTTTTCCGTTTTCCACTCTCCCGGAATAGCGCTGCTCTGCCTGATAACGGCAATTTTGATGCTGTCATTTTCCTGTTCGGCGCTGTGCCAGAGGCTGAATATGGTTTCTTCATCATCGAGACTGAAGCTGCCGCTGGTCAGGGTGTCTCCCCCGCTGATAATTCCGGTGAAAGACACCGTTGAAATGGAAGCTCCGTAATAACCTTTCACGGCGTTTGTGGTAAGAGTATCCTGCGCGTGAATCAATATTGGCAGCAGGAGAAAAAGAACCAGGTTTAATTTGTTTTTCATTTTTCCCTCCTTTATTCCAGTCTCCAGCCCCTGCTCATTACAAGAGATGTTTTATCCTGCAGAACGAGGGCCATATCGAGATTGATATTGTTGATTAAAAAGTTGCCGCTCTGACCGGCATAGCGTGCTTTTACGCCCGCCGAGGTGAGGGCGGTAAGATCGATCCTGCTTCCCCAGCGGCAGGCAAAAATCGATGAACATTTTTCGGCTGCCGAACCGATGGTCTCATCAAAGGGAAGAAGAGGAGCGCCGCTGCTTTTATATCCGGCTCCCCTGATTATTACCTCGCCGATTTTTTCGATCGTGTTGCCGAGGCTGTCTTTTTCCTGGCGGTAATAACCGAGGGCTTTGGCCACGGTCAGCCAGCGGATTTTCAGGTATTCATTCATATAGGCGTGTGTAGCCCCTCCTCTTACGGTCGCGAAAAGTTTCAGCAATTCCTCAATTGCCTGCTGCTGCGCCGTAACTTTTGAATCGGTGTTGCCGAGGGGAACCACATGCCCGTTCGGCGCCACCGTTTTTATCCAGCTGCTGTCTGTCAGATTCCGCAATCCGTTAAATTCTTCAGCGTCTTCCGATGTATCACCCTCAAAGATTTTTTCCTGAAGAATATAGCCGGCGTTTTCTGCCTCAATGCGGGTCTGGTTTACCAGCTCCTCCTCCGGGTCCTCATTTCTGTCCTCTATCAATACATCCACTTTCGCGTCGAATGAAACGATCTTTTTGGCGACTGTGGTATATTCCGGTTCGGGAGCGTCGGCGCTGTTGTTCTCATTAAGGGAACGGAAAATAGAGCTGTTGGATGATTCCCTCGAACTGAGAACGCTGTCGGCAGAGCCCGATTTACGGTAGAACTGAATATCATTGAGTATGGGAGCGGTTTTTTCAAGCCCTTCGACCACCACATTCGTAAGGGGATCTTTGGGACTTATATCGCGCAATAACATATTCCCTCCTTAAAATTATTTTCCTCTTCCGAGGTTTTTGATAAAATCCGCAGCCTCGCTGCGTGTAACTGAATTAAGCTTTTCACCCGGGAGCTGAATTTTCCCCGGCAGGGCGCTGTTTTTTTCCCTCGAGTTAAGTATTTCAGCCGCCCTTTCGGGATCGGTTTTGGCGAAGGCGAGCCAGGGTTCCTTTTCAGCCGGCAATATTTTGCCCTCATTAACGGCGTTTTCAACCAGCGTCTCCGCTGTTACGGGTCCGGCCGCGGCTGTTTTTTCAAGCTCCCCTATCCTTTTATTGATCTCATCAAGCTCGGCGGCAAGATCACGTTCAATCTCTTCGGGCGCCTCGCCGATGGAATTCAGAAGCGTGTCGATATCATCCGAATCATCCAGGCCGCATTCCTTTCTGATCTCGGCTATCCTTTTTTCCGCCGCTTCTATTGTGTCTCCCGGCTCAAGTCCGAGAAAGTGAAAAATGGTTTTGGTCATTCCGACCTCCTTTATTAATGAATGGTAAGAGTTGCTTATATGATCAATTTCCCTGTCGAAATAGGGAGTGTTGGTAAGCGCCACACTTAATAGTTCCGCCCCGGGGCTCTCTCCCTTTTTATCTTTACCTCCGAAACGGTAAACAGGTGAAAAATAACGGTATTCCCTCCGCGCGGTTTTTTCCTCAGCCGCGGGGGTGAATTTCGGGTATTCTATATATAATCCCTTTTCGCGGGCTTCGGCGCTTTCCGAAGGAGACCAGCCGGCGGCTTCGGCCAGCGGGTTCCACAATGAATCATGTCCGTAATCGAATAATATGTCGGTTCCCGAAGATTTCAGGTTCTTTTCCATCGCCTTTATATCTTCCGCCGTTATTTCGTGAGGTCCGCTGTGGTGATTCTGAAAACTGCCGACCGGGACGATAAGAATTTTTTTCTCCCCCTCCCCGGTTTCTATTTCAACCGAACTGCCGAATATCACTTCCGGTCTGGTTGTTTTGTTGAAGATCGTTGAAAAAAGCCCTTTCATTTTTTCGCTCCTTTTTGTGAATAAAATTTTCAGGAGCAATCTACCCTGAAATATTTTCATTCGGAAATCCTTTGATTCCATATATCTATTTGGAATTAAAGGGGCTACTTTTTCCGATTTTCCTTCATATTTTAGGGCAGGGAAAAACAAAAGGGTAAATGAAATGAATAAATATTCCAGAGAAATAATAAATAACTGCCGGACTCTCTACACCGATCACCAGATGACCCCGGCGGCAATATCGGAAAAGATGGGGGGCAGGCCATCGGAATCGACCATTAAAAAATGGGCCGCCGATGAAAACTGGTTCCTCGATGTGAAGAGTCCCGAAGAGATATCACCGCGGGCGATAGCAGCAAAAATACTGAAGAAGATAAGTTTCCTGCTGGAAAAGGAGAATAACGAATTTACAGTTAAGGACGCCGAGGCGATAGCGCGGTTCCAGAAAGCTCTCGAAAGGATCACCGATATCAAATACCAGCTCCCGGTTATGTACCAGATGCTTACCGATCTGCTCATACATATCAGGGAGGAACACCCGGAGGTTTATTCCGATAAGCTGATTACCGCCATCAGGCATTTTAAGGAAAAAATGAAAAACAGGCTGAATCATGAAATCCTCCGCTGAAAATCTGCTCGAAAAAATATTCGATGAATATTGCCGGAAGGAACTTGCTCAAAAGGATAATTCTGGTCTGAATCGGGAAGAAAAAGAAAAGAGACTGGCGCGGGCCGCCAAATCGGAGCTTGAATTCTCGAAGGTCTATTATCCCTCCATTTTTTCTGAACCCTGGAATTCGCTTCACCGGTTTATCGGGGGACTGGAGAGGGGCAAGTACACCATATCGGGAGCGCGGAAATTTGGCAAAAGCGCCCTGGTTTACGTGACAAAGGTGATAAGAAGGCTGGCTCTCGGCGGAAGCGGAATTATAAATATTTCACTGCGCACCCTCGATAAATCGAAGGAGAGAACCGCCTCGATAATCAGACTTATGACCTCGAGCAAAAAACTGGTATATGATTACAACATCAGGATAACGCAGAACAGGAAGGGGCATTATATCGTCAACAATAAACACCTGATAGCCACGAGTGTGATGACCGGGCTGAGGGGAATTACCGATGATGAATTTAAACGGTTTGAGGTGTCGGTCAACGATGATCTTTATAATAAAAACAGTGTGATAAGCGGGCAGGATAATGAAAAGGTGACCGGTTTTATCACCTCGGAAGTTTACGGACAGATGGAGGAGACCGGACTTTGCATTACCCTGGGAAACAGCATAAGTGAGGACTGCCCCATCCGCCGGCTGGCCGAAATGAATCCCGGCAATCACTTCAGTCTTCCCGCCACCGACTCCGATGGTAAAACAAACTGGCCGGGGCATTCACTTTATGATGATAACTTCTGGGTAAATAAACAGGAAGAAATCCCTTATGACGTCTGGATGGGGGAATATATGGACAGCCCGTTAAGGAAAGGGGAAATATTCCAGCCGGAATGGATAAGGGAAATAAATATCAACACAATAAAAATAGTGACCTCACTCAGCGCCCTCGATCCCGGCACGGGGGTATCGGCTGAGGCATGTTTTAAGGCGCTCGCCACAATAGGGATCACAGAGAGCAACCAGTATGTCTGTCTCGATATTTATATCAGGAAGGAGGGTTACCCCGAAGTTTTTGATTATGTCGATAATATTTCGAGTGTATTCCCTATGTGGAAGGTACTGCTCTTCGAAAATGACTTCAACCAGTGGTTTTCGGCAAAACCCTGGTATGAAAACTGGCGCGCGCGGTCGGGGAGGAATATTCCCATCTATCTTTTCAGCGCGAAAGATCTGAAAACGGAAAACTATGGCAGCAACAAGGAGCAGAGGATCATGAACCTGGTTTTCCCTCACCAGACGGGAGCCTTTTATTATAATGAGCGGATAATTTCCAATGCCGATTTTCAGCGGTACCGGGGGCAGTATCTCGCATTCGGGAAGGAAAAAGAAAAGGTTGACGGTCTCGACTCTCTGGCCACCGCCTTTATTATGTCGGGGCGCTACAGGATGAATAATAGTTTTAAATCATTAAAGAATAAACAATTTCGTTAAAGGAGGAATATATGTTAAACATCAACAGAAGGATCTACCCACCGCGGGTGAGTTTCAGTCCCGGTTTTTTCAAGAACGCCGTGAAGCAGTACCGCGCGGGATATGTCAGGGACCTCATCGGACTGATGGAAGAGGCGGAAATTGACTCTCATACAAGCGGCTGCCTTATAGGGAGAATGGCCGGTTTTTCCAGCGCCTGGAGAATTACCGAGTTTTCAGGGGGGAAGGAAGATCTTGAGGTGTGTGATTTTGTCCGGTCGGTCCTGGGTAACCTGGATATGAACAAACTGTTCAGGGATATTTTTGACGCGCTGCTGAAAAAGTTTTCGGTGGTGGAATTAAACTGGGAGGTTAAAAAAGGCAGGCACCTGGTAAGTTCGGCTGAAAAAATCAACCAGCGTTATTTCAGAATAATCGATGAAAACCGGGTTGTTATCGACTGGCTTAACGAAACAAAAGAAATACCGGAAGAGGCCGCCCTCGTTTTATATTCCGATAAAAATCCTGTGCTGCTTTCGGTGCTCAGGGATTATATTCTGAAGGAATTCGGGTTAAAATCGTGGGTGTCATTTATTGAAACTTTCGGGGAGGCGTTTATTATCGGTAAGTACCCGCCGGGAGCTGACCGTAATTTCCGTGACGAGGTGGAAAAGGGTGTGCTCGCGCTCGGCAATTCCAGCAGGGGCATAGCTCCGCAGGGAACAGACCTGGAGATAATAGAATCAAAAAGAAATAGCGGCGATCATGAAAAACTGGTGAAAACATGCGACCGGGGAATATCGGTGGCAATACTGGGGCACGCCAACGCGGTGGAAAATTCCAGCGGTCTGCAGGTGGGGCAGAATATGGCCGCCTACCAGGTGAAAAGGGAAATCGCCATATCGGATATCTGTTTCATCGAGGCGGGGATAAACAGACTTATACGAATGCTGGTTGACCGAAATTTTACTGTGAAAGGTTACCCCGGTTTTTCGATAGATAAATCAAAACCGGTTAACATTACCGAACATCTTCAGATAATCAAACAGGCTTATGAACAGGGTTACAAAATTCACCCGGATGAATATAACAAACTGGGGCTTTATAAATATGACGACCAGGCCGCGCTGGTAAAAAAGGAGGATTAAAATGGCTTATTTAACCACTGAATGGGTAAAGGAAAGATTCCCTCTATGGGGCAGTTATTTTATAAATGAATCGAGAACCCCCGATGAGGAGGCGCTCGAAAGTGAAATAGAAATGGCCGCGGAACAGATGAAACAGTATGTCGATTTCGACGAGGAAAACATCACCGGTCCCCTCAAAATTCACCTGCTCAACATAGTGCGCAAAAGGGGTTACGACCGTGAAAAACCGGAAACTGAAAATGAATTCACCATCAGCGTCATCCGCGACTACAACGAAACCATAAAAATACTCCAGCTAATGAAACAAGGCGAAATCTCCTCCCCCTCCACCCCGGAAGAGGGCAATGAAAGAATAAAAATCACCTCAGATAAATCTGATTTTGGGGAGTGGTTTATTTGAGGGGGGGAGAGGGGGGGGAGCATAAAGCATTTTGGAATACATGTAGAATACCTCCATGCTTAGGAATTGGATAACCTTAAGCTAAAATAAGATATAATCAAGTGAAAATTAGGAACCGAATTCTAAATCAATAAACAATTCCACAATTCATTACATATTATTCTTGTGAAAGAGCAATTTTTCAACTTTATCATTTAATTCTTGGAGTGGTATGACCTTTTTCAATTTTGCTATCCAAGTCAATGTTTTTCATGTTTGTATCGCTATTCAAAAGCTCCCTTTTTTATCACATTAGAGCTCTATCGTCATATCAGGATCATAAGATGGTACATTTAAATAAACCATAATATAATATCGCTCAAATCTCTTTTTTATTCATTGATTTCTTGTTGCATAAAAAAATAAATTCATTTGTGATAAGGTTCTGAATCAAAACTAGATGATGTACAGGCTTATTAAATTCGTTTCTTATACAAAACCAAATACTGTGCAGGAAATCTGAAATTACCATCAATTCACGCAATGGTTAATTACTCCTGACAATTGCTACGAAAAAAATATGGGCTTGAACATTATTCATTATAACTACATGATACTTATTGTATGTAGACTTATTGTATTCTCCAAAATAAATTGATATCAAAAAAATATGAATATGACTAAAAACATTTTAAACTCATTTGGCGATGCAATTAGAATACTGCGCACAGAAAAAAAACTCTCGCAAGAAAATTTGGCTGAGAAAACAGGCTTTCATCGAACTTATATTGGAATGGTCGAAAGAGGTGAAAGAAACATTTCTCTAATTAACATACAAAAATTATCAGTAGCACTGGAAATTGAAATTCATGAATTATTTAAGGACCTAAAATGATTTCCCCATACAACAAGAAAAAAATAGCAAAATGGAATAGTATTACATTGGAATTAATCAAAAATCATCCATTAAGTGAAGAGGATATTATCAAAGTAACACTTGAATCTTGGGATCAAATATTCAATTCAAAATTAGGCACCTTCAATATCGGAAAAGAAATATTTCCCACACCTCAAATCATGAGTTTTCTTCTTCACGAATTAGTTGCTCATAATTTAAGACTTAAATATCCTGGTATATATCGAGTGGGTACAGAGAAATCTGAAAAAGATGTTGTTCACGAAAAAAATGCAAATTACTCTATTGAGATAAAAGGCTCATCTCATCCCAGTCAAGTATTTGGAAATCGTAGCTATGCACAGCCAAATTCAAAAGATGCTACGAAGAAAAAGGATGGTTACTATATTACTATAAATTTTGAAAAATTTGTAAAGAAAAATGGAAACAGACCACGAATCTTATTAATTAGATTTGGCTATTTGGAACACACAGATTGGATAGCGCAAAACTCAGAAACAGGTCAGCAAGCAAGATTGACAGCTGATGCTTATAAATATAAATTAAAAACAATTTATGATGTTAATGATAAAATTAAAAAAGAGTAATTATACTTTCTTTTTCTTTTATTTCATTTTCTGTGTGCTTTATTCTTGATTCAATAATTTCACAGTAGGATTTGTTTATTTCAAATCCAATACAATATCTATTATTTAGCATTGCTGTTCTTGCTGTTGTACCTGAACCGATAAAAGGATCGAGTATTATATCTCTTTTATTTGTAAAACCTAGTACCATTCTGGTTATAAGATCTTCTGGGAATTGAGCTGGATGGGAGGTTCGCTCTCTTGAAGAACGGTCTCTTCCAGATGTCACCTTTGCGATTTGCCAAACGTCAGATGGATTTTTGCCCAATGTATTACATCGTAACCTACCATTCTTCCTTTGATTAGGGTATTTTACATCGGGATCTCGAATATCATCTAAATTAAACGTATATTCTTCTTTATTTTTTACATACCACAAAATCTTTTCATTTCGTGGAGATAGATATTTTTTTGAGGCAACACCAGCACCATAATTCCAGACTATTTCTTGGTTCAAGAAAAATTTCAACTTATCCCAAATCAGATAAGTAATCGGTACAGCCTTCCCTAAGTTTGCAACCTCTAAATACCCTACATTGAGTAAAAGAGAGCCTTCTGATTTAGTAATTTGATATATTTTATTAAAAATATTCGATAACCAATTTGTATATTCATCTATAGACAAAATTTTTTCATATTCCTTACCGATGTTGTATGGGGGGCTCGTAATTGTAGTATCAACCTCAATATTGTGTTGGCTCAATTTTGATATTCCTTCCAGACAATCTATATTGTATATAACTATATTATTATTCATGTAGAACGGTTTGCCCAGAACATCAACAATATTTTCAAAGCAACTTGCCATATTATCACTTTTTTTGATCCAATTATAATTATATTGTATCAATATTAAAAGGGATCGCATCTACAATGAGAAATATTTGTACCTCAGATAAATAAAAACAATTATTGGAATACGACAAATTTTGTTTAAGAATTTACTCTCAACGGAATGATTGAAACGAAGTCGCTCCTAAAAGTGTTGTAGTGGAATAAATGGAGTGGAAGCATTAATTACTAAGCTTTATTCACAAAAATATTTTTACAAAAAATCACTTTTTTGTTGGACCTATACAATGTAATTCAGTTTGGCATACCATCCCGAAAACTCATTTCATATAACATATTTAATCTATCTCGTAAAAAACAATAAACCGCTAATTCGAGCGCTTATTACCCCAAACACAATCAGTCAGACGCAAAATAAGAAAAAAAATTAATAATTAACAATTAATAATGAATAATTATGGTGGAATTTTTGTTTTTTTTTCTTTGCGCCCGTAAATAATTGTGAATGATGAATTATAAATGAGAAAAAATCAGAGTAAGAGTAGTCCCTAAGGAGTTAAATTCTACGCAAAATGGCAAAATTTTATCGTACTCAGCGAAGCGGTTCTCGTAATCGTTCGCGTTCTCGAATAACCTGGGCGTTTTGGTAAAGACGAGTGCGAAGTACGATTACGAGAACGAGTTCGATTTTTTCTTCGGATTCATTTTTTTATCTGACTCCGTCAGTTTACGATAACAGCTTTTATCCTGTTTATCAATACAATCCTGTAAATCCTGTTCTTCTTCGCGTCCTGGCGGCTTTGCGTGAGGATATTCGCCAGGGGTGTATTGCGTGACAAGTGGGACAACGGGGGACTAAGGAAGTATGAAACGGTTTCCCGGGATTGTAGCGTGTTTTTTTCTTTATCTTTTCTTTGCGGCCTTTGCGTGGAATTTGCCTCTTAGGAAGGTAAAAAAAGGTAGCGATAGCGAAATCGCTTTTTAATCATATTTTTTGCTATTTGCTTTTACCAACTCCATGGATCTGCGCAGTTTATCTGAAAACCATTTTTTATCCGGTAATTCTGTAAGATATTGGGCCACCTTTATATCTTTCTCATCAAGCATTAAAAATTCGATATGTTCGGTATTTCCTTCGCTGCAAAGCAACAAACCAACCGGAGTTTCTTCTCCGGGCTGCATTTCAAATTTTTTCAGCCACTTAAGATATAACTCCATTTGTGCTTTATATGCTGGTTTAAACTTGCCCAGTTTAAGGTCTATTGCTACAAGGCGTCTGAGTTTGCGGTGGTAAAAAAGCAGGTCAAGGTGGTAGTCGATCGTATCAACAGGAATTCGTTTTTGCCTTTCGACAAATGCAAAACCATTTCCCAGTTCCAGGATGAATTTTTCCAGGTTTTCAATTAAAGCATCTTCCAGTTCTTTTTCGGAATAATTTGCCGGGAGGTTTAAGAAGTTGAGTATATAGGCTCTTACCACCACACTAACACCAACATGTTGAGGATAATCCAAAGACTAAAATTTGTCAAAAAGCCCTCTAATAACATGTTGCCGATAGTCAGGCCGCGATTTTAAATCCATAAATCTCTTTCTGTTTTGACTATTTCAGGTGAGTTCTGAATAAGATTTTCCTTTAAAATGTTTTACCCGCTTCAAATTAAATAAGGGATCTTTCCGAAATAAATTTCGACTACAGAAATCCCGAAGGGATGACATGATTATAGAAATTGAATCAATCAACCATATTATCCAACCCTGAAAGGGTGAAATAATAATAGGTCAGACATGTTGTAATCGATAGGATATATGTCACCCCTGCGGGGTTTTATATATGGTTCGTTTTTCCATTCTACAATCATTTCATCCCTTCGGGATTAAAAAAATACAAATGGACATTATAGATAAATTCAAGAAAAGACGGCCTCAATAAGCGCCGCTTAAAACGGAGTGGATTCCGGTCCGCCTGCTTTTGAAAAGAATCCATGCCGAAATAAAACAGATAGTGAAACACTCTTGAATTATATTGAGATGTTTCTGTTATTGCCCGATCAACCAAATTCAGATTTGTTTAGAATATTGGAATTCTTCCCCTTTAGGGTGTTTTCCTCAAGCTCTGCCTGGGGAAAATTTAGGAACTTTTAAAAACAAGCTCCGTATTTATCTCACTTTTTGTTTTTAATTTTTCAAGAGATAATTTTATGGTAGTTTCAGGTTTGGCTGAAATAGCGGTTCTTTCGAACAACATTTCATCAGTTTTTTTTCTTAGCTGTCTTACGCTCCATTTTTCGTAAACACAAAGCTGTGTGTAAAATTCTTGTTTAGTAACATCCTCAACGGCCGAAAGTTCTATTAAATGGCTCCAGCTTAATTGTTGCGACAGTGTCGCAATATTTGTCCGATTAAACGACGCCGCGACTTTGCACATTCTGGTGAGAGCAGAATAAGTGTAACCTTTTCCAAAGTCACGTGTTAATTGTTGCGACAGTGTCGCTAAAATCTCTGAGCCATAAGTAACCTGACCTGAAGATCTCAAATCGGTGTTTATATAATTACCGATGGACCAATACAAAAGTGTGGTTTCAGCATTCAGAAACAGAGCTGCTTTTTTTGAGCATTCTTAATTATTTCCGCAATGCTTTCAAACAGCTTATTGCTGTATTTTGCGATATTGTTTCCGGGTTCATTCATTTCACGACTCATTTATAACCATATTGTTGTGTTTCATTTTCCCAATATCGGACTTTAGCTTACTACTAATATATCGGACACAAAATAAATAAATTCTTTCAATTAACAATGGGAAGATAAGTATGAAGTTTGAAACGGTTTCCCGGGGGATCACAATGTGTTTTGCTAAATCTTTTCTTCGCGCTCTTTGCGTGGAATTTACCCCCTGGGAAAGTAATAAACGATAGCAATACCGAAATCTAATCCTGGCAATCCTTAAATCCTTTAATCATGGTTCAGACGATGGGGCGGCGCATAACTTCCGGGGCTTCGACAGGCTAAGCCACCTGTGGTAGGCAGGATGTATTTTGGGCGGCTATTATTGTATCAGCAATGGATAAGGATTTCGACTATTATTTTATCCATATTTTTCGCTAAAATGTCTTGTAATTTTTTCTTCCATTTCACTAACGCTTTCTCATTTGCCGGGGAAGGTTCGTTAATCATGCTCCACCCGAAATCCCGGAGGTCTGTCCATTTGCCGTCAGTAGAGATCACACCGGAGGTAGTGTAATTTTCCGGTAAATTTCTGACGTATCGGGAGTTATATAATATTTCCTGTGATTCGGATGCATACTTTGCCGATATCTCTGTGTCCTTAATGTCATCCTCATTATAGAGACAATAATAATCAAAATGATGGGCTTTAATTGAGTCCAGGTTGTCCTCATCGAGACGATGTGGTTCTAACACTTTTTTAAGCTGCTTCGCTATATTTTCTACAGAGCTATCGATCAATACCGATATGTGCGATTTCATTCTTTCTCTCCCGTTGAGTGAAATTCTTCATACCGTTTATTCCAAGATAATAAAATAATTGGCAATGGAAAAAGAAATTGATAATTCTTAGCGCGTTTCGCTTAATCTTTTTTTTTGCGCTTTGCGATGAATTTCCCCTTAATAATGATTGCGACCCCGATACCGAATTTTAATCCTGGCAATCCTTAAATCCTTTAATCATGGTTCAGGAATTGGCGGGGAAAGATGGTCAGCGCCTCTTCGTTATACTTTTTGTGCCCCTTGTGTCCTCCTTGTGCTTGGAAAAAGACGATAGTGATACCCGATTGATTGTTTGCGCAGTCACTGTTGATTTACTCATTATTATCCTCAAGTAACTTGTGCATTTTGTACCAGTAAAAAAAGGCTTCCGGATTTGTCCTTTTCAACCTGTTAATTCTCGGCCAAAGAGTATTAGTTATTTCCCATTCTTTCATATGCAAAGGGTTGTCGAATTTTTCAACATTATTCTGGTTGTATCTTATCGCCGCCGCGACATAAGCAGCTTTTGAGGATGCGGTAATTGCTTTATCCATGTGAAACGTTTCGGAAAAAATAAAACCGGATACCCTGTGAATTCCTTTTTGAATCTCATCAAAATTTCCTTTTCCCGCTTTTCCACGGCTTGTGATACATAATGCTGTATCAATAATATCACTCAGGACGTCATTATAACACATGTTATTTTTATCCCGGTAATTCAGTTCTGTTTCCGCAAAAGATTTGAAGGTTTCCGCGACTACATTCATGTCTGTGATAACTTCAAATAAACCTGAGATATCATAAAGCTGCTTTATAATTTCCATACTCATACTTGTTTCATTTTTGAAGTATGGGATCCCCGTTGTATTTGGCGCGAACGCGGTAAGTTTATCACCCAAAATATCTTCGGCAGATGGAACCTGGACTAAAATATTTTCGTCATTTGAGATTACAAAATCAGAGGTTAGAGGAATATTAGAAATGTTTTGATATGCTGCTTTTTCAAATAAAATATCAAGCAAAATATACTCTTCTTCAACTCGTGTTTTATGGAGGGGAGTATAATAAAATTTGTAATGTGCCTTATGAATTTTTGATTCTGTAGTTCTTTCCTGCAGCTCAAAATTATTAAACAACTGCTCTTTAACAAATTTACGGAAAAATGATTCAAGCTCTTCTTGTTCATCCTGAATTATTATATCAATATCAATTGAAAGTCTTCTTGAAGAATTCAAAAGCAGCATCAGCGCCGTGCCCCCTTTAAATACAAAATCCAGCTTAACCCTGGCAAGACCTTCAAGCAATAATAATGCCCTGATAACTTTTTCAACAAGTATCCTGTCCGCGTTTCTTTTTTTCGAGGATACTTCATTTATCCATTCTATATCGAGTGATTGTTTATCGATCATAATTCTATAATTTGGCAGCAGATTCAGCTTTGCTGCCGATATTTGGATACTTTGTTTAAATAAATGTATAATTGCTCTTTTTTTCTTCTTCGGGACGCGTACCTTAACAATTTGTTTTCATTAACAATATACTTGTTGACAGCTTCTTTAAATATTCTGTCCCTCTCGGCTCCCTGGCAGGTGTCTAAAATATGTGTGTCAGTAAACAGATCAACCAATAATTTTTCCAGGGTAGTTGTCTTAATTCCCTGAATTTTTTGAACAGGCGCTTCAGTAACAAGGGACTTAACTATGAAAACCTCTTTATCTTCAGGTAAATATCTGTTCAGCAATTCTTTATCAGGATTAAGGAATACAGAATATCCGGATTCTTTAAGAAAATAAAAAACAGTATCAGTAGCGTCACTTTCAACTTCTATTATCTGAAATATTTTTCCCGGCTGATGGAGCATAAACTCATTAAATAATGAACTTGACCAAAGGCAATAATTCAGAAAAGGAAAGTTTTTTTCAATAAGCTGGTTGAGTTGTATCAGTTTAGGATCAATTTCCGGAATATAACAAAGCTTATCTCCAAAAATATATTTCCCCCGTCCAATTCTGTTCAATACTCTATTCTGAACAAGTGAGTGAATTCTCCAGTTAATGGCGCTCTTTTTCAGATCAGGTTCAGATTTTCTGTAAAAATCAATGATTTGTTCATTGTTAATTATATCAGTTTCCAGGAACCTGCTTTTAAGTTCATCGATATTTAATTTATTCTTGTTGATTTCAGTTTTTATTACAAATATACAAAACTAATTATTGGCAGCAAAGGCAATATGCTGCCGAATTATAGTTTTAAATCCTTTAATCATGGTTCAGGAATTGGCGGGGAAAGATGGTCAGCGCCTCTTTGTTATTCTTTTTGTGTTCCTTGCGCCTTCCTTGTGTTCTTTGTGGTTGGGAAAAAATCAGAGAAAGAGTAGTCCGTAAGGAGTTAAATTCTACGCAAAATGGCAAAATTTTATCGTACTCATGGAACAGGTTCTCGTAATCGTTCGCGTTCTCGAATAATCTGGGCGTTTAGGTAAAGACGAGTACGAAGTACGATTACGAGAACGAGTACGATTTTTTCTTCGGATTCATTTTTTTCTTGCTCTGCCAGTTTGCGATAACAGCTTTTATCCTGTTTATCAATACAATCCTGTAAATCCTGTTCTTCTTCGCGTCCTGGCGGCTTTGCGTGGAATTTGCCACTTCAGAAGAGAAAAAGATGATTGCGATGTCGAAGGTTTAGATATTATTTGCGGCTTCAATGAAGACTTCAGTTTGCAGCGATCTTATGATCATTTAAACAAACTATTTAAAAAGTATTGGCTCGCCTGGCTTTTTGATAAGCGCGTTTTATCGCGCAGTTTATTTATCTCTAATTTCCTTTTTTATGTTTTTTTTAAGTTGTTTTGCATTTTGACTGGTTACAACTCTCTTTCCTGTTTTTTCTTCAATCTCACGCCTTGTATTTCCGGCAATGGTTCCGCCCTGGTTTGCGACTATTCTGTTATCTTCAAATGTATTTGGTTTTTTCTCATTAGAAATCTCGGTTGTAGTAGCTTCGGCAAGCATATTAAGCACCAATTCCAAATTGGTCATATTATCGCGAAGATTTTCTTTCTTCAGATTTTTGTGTTTTTTGTATTCTTTTGTTGTGAAACCGCTCCATGCCCTGGTGATATCGTCGGTAAGTATCGCGAACTCCAATCCTTTCCGCACACCGCGATTTTCCCATTCATCGGTAAGTTCTTTTCTTATTTCAATACTTTTCAGACGCTGGTTTATCCATTCTTTTGAATATCCTTTACGCAGGTATGTTTCCATAAGTCTGTCTATTCCAATTTCAGGATCATCTATTTCATCAATTCGCTCACGGGCAACTTTAGCGATCCAGAGTTTAAAGGGTTCAGCTTTGGGAGATGGAATGGATTGAATTAAACGGAATAGTTGTTCTGTATCAGCCACATCGGTTTTGTAAAATTTGCCATCGCTTGATCGCATTTTCAGTTGGTTACAATTTGTAACCAACTTGCTGCCTTCCTTTTTGAGCCTGTGTTTTAAGACTTTCCAGTAGTTATTTGGATTTGGACTGTCGGTTAAAACACTCACAGTATCGACTATTGAAAAATACCACTTTTCTTCTTCATCGCTCCATAATGTTCGGATTTGTTTTTGTTCAAATATTTTAATTCCCGTCTCTTTAGTCATCTTTAACCTGTATTGTCTGATTTTTACCAGTCTTTAACCGGTATGATTATATTTCGAACAAACCGCAGAACGATTTTTCACATACTTGATGTTAACTCACTCTTAAATTAAACAAAATATAATCATTTATTCAGCATATCGAGCGCTTTTTCGGGATCTTTCGATAGAAGGTTTAAGAGCGCCAACGCGGGGCCGCGGGGATTTCGGTCGCCTCTCTCCCAGTGTCGAAGAGTCGCAAGACTAATTCCGAATGAATCAGAAAATTTAGGCTGGGTCATACCAAAACGTTCTCTTAACTTTTTCACATCAATAGGGTGTGGTTTGAACAATCTCGCGTTTTTTATATTTCCTCTCGAAAATTTAACTGCCTCTTCCAGGCCGCGGTTTATGCTGTCAAATACTTCGCTCATTTTCTATTCCTTTGTAATTGTGCAAAAGAATAAAAAAAGATAAGCCAAAGGATTACTGTTGTCAAGAAAAATGTATTGAAAAATATGATTTGTGGTTGTATTGGAGATGTTCCTTTTGTTTTCCCTGGGCCAAAACGATTGCAAAGGCGAAACTAATACCGATTTTTATCCTGTAAATCTTTGTAATCCTGTTCTTCTTCGCGGCTTGGCGGCTTTACGTGAGAATTTTTGCCGGGGGTTTTGTGGGACATCACATATTTTGTGAGACGGAAGAATCATAATTTATTCTGTAATTCAGGATTGTCGGGTTCTTTTGAAGCAACTCAAGCAACACTTTTGTTGAACCTGAGGGCGTTCTTGTTCCCTGTTCCCACTGCCTGACCGATGATGAGCTGACATTCAATAATTTAGCGAATACCGTCTGACTCAAATTTATTTTTGCCCGGATATCACGGATATCCTGCGCATTTATTTTTACTTCAGGAATTTTTACCCCGAGTTTATTTAATTCTTTCCCGGTAAATGATGTTTTGAACCCGTGATTGACTAAATCCTGGACTGTACTACCTATCGCGCGCTTTAATGTTTCTCTCATATTTCTTCCTTCAGACTAATAAAACTACCATTTTCAATAAGCTGTAAATATTCATCATTTCCAATTCGTAATAGATCGCCGGCCAGTTTTTAAAGTAATTTAGCTCGGCTCTATCCAAATTTTCTTTTTCTGATTTAGAAAAACCATAAACAAAAATTGCCTTATCGTTTCCCTTATAAATAATTATTGTTCTGAATCCTTTGCTTTTGCCATAACCTTCCCTGGGTGTGCGCACTTTAAATAAACCACCTCCCAGGTCCGCGGTATTCAGATTCCCGGCCAAATCAATAATGGTTTTTAATAAAACCTCATCCGAAACTGAATTCTTTATGGCCCATTTACTAAACCACTTTGTTTTTAACTTCAGCATAAAATAAATATAACACATTGTGATACACTAAGTCAAGTGTTCTCCTGAAAAGAATTTTCTTGATGGCTACCTGAAAAATCAGATTGCATTTTTTGCGTGGAATTTGCCCCTGGGAAAGTAAAAAACGGTAGCGATTGCGAAAATGAAATCCTGGCAATCCTTAAATCCTTTAATCATGGTTCAGACGATGGGGCGGCGCATAACTTCCGGGGCTTCGACAGGCCTTTTAGAGGCAGGTGAACTCAGTCTCCTGGGTGAGTAGGATAAATTTTAGTCGGCTCAGGAGTATAAACTTTGGGTCAAAAAGAAAAAGAATTAACCATTTAGCTTTGCTGAATATCATCATCTCTTAGTTTATCTGGTTTTTCGATGAATGTTTTGTCTTCCTTTTTTACCTGTCTTTCCAGTTTTTTCACATCCTCTTCAGGTGGGAGTTCTTCCGGTTTAATCCCACGCTGCAATAATAATTCTCTTACTCCTTTATTATTTCTAATGTGTTCCCATGCAATTCTATGCCCGTGTTTGATATCTTTCTCTTTAACGTTAAAAATTGTAATTTCTGTTGCGAAGTCTTTAGCTTTAATTGTTATTGTGGGCAGAAAATCAGCCAACGGCCGACTTTTTGGAATTCCCAACTTTGTCTTCATTTCACCTGTTGTAAAACCGAAAAGAGCCTGATCGCCGCGACTGCGAATCATACCAAAGTTTTTATCATCACCTGTCTGTTCAAATATCAGTTCAGAAAGTTCCTTTTCCGATAAGGTCAGTTTTCGCCTTGCATTCAGGCGTTCCCAGTCATTAATACGTTTTTCAATTAGTTCATATTTTCTGGTCTGAACAGCAAAATAGTTTTGAGCAAAAGCAATAGCTTCTTTCTGTGGATCACCATTTTGGGCAACCAGATAGCAGGCAAAACGCGTTAGCATCAAATCGGGAATTTCCCGCTCTGTGCTTGAGCCTATAGCAACCATTTTGTTGATATCAACAAAATGGTCTGTTACCTTATGGCCGGAAGCTTCGCATGCGATTTTCGCCCTGTTTATAACTTTACTAAAATTTCGCCATTCACTATAATCCAGTAAATGCTGAAGATCCCTCGCAAACCAGAATTCTATCTCATTAGTGGTCTCATTAGCATATGATTCAAAATCACCTGTAAGTTGTTTAATAATTTCTTTTTTCATTTTTCCCCTCCTGAAGAAAATTAACTTCAGATTTTCCTGATTTGATCCGATATATTTATTTGTAAATAAGTGTTCCCTTTCTTAATTGTACATTACTTTTCAAGATTAATAATAAAAGATAATAAAAAATTCAATATTTACAATGATATCAGAAACGGTTATTTATTTTAACAACGCGCTTGGGTCTAATCCTTTCCTTGCGATTTTTGCTTTATCTTTTCTTTGCGGTCTTTGCGTGGAATTTGCCCCCTGGGAAAGTAAAAAACGGTAGCGATTGCGAAAATGTAATCCTGTCAATCCTTCAATCCTTTAATCAAGGTTCAGGAATTGGCGGGGAAAGATTGTCAGCGCCTCTTCGTTTTTCTTTTTGTGTCCCTTGCGCCTTCCTTGAGCCCCTTGTGGTTGAAAAAAACAGAGTATGAGTAAGAGTATGATGGCGGGATTTGTGGTTTTGTTGGAGGTGTTCATTTTTTCTGAGGGGGCAAAAACGATAGCGATACCGAAAATTTTATCATGTAAATCTTTGTAATCCTTTTAATCCTGTTCTTCTTCGCGTCTTTGCGTCTTTGCGTGAGGATATTTGCCGGGGGTGTATTGCGTGACAAGTGGGACAACGGGAGACCAAGGAAGTATGAAACGGTTTCCCGGGATTGTAGCGTGTTTTTACTTTATCTTTTCTTAGCGGTCTTTGCGTGGAATTTACCCCCTGGAAAGTAATAAACGATTGCGAAGGCGATACCGAATTTTAATCCTGTCAATCCTTAAATCCTTTAATCAAGGTTCAGGAATTGGCGGGGAAAGATTGTCAGCGCCTCTTCGTTTTTCTTTTTGTGTCCCTTGCGCCTTCCTTGAGCCCCTTGTGGTTGAAAAAAACAGAGTATGAGTAAGAGTATGATGGCGGGATTTGTGGTTTTGTTGAGGGTGTTCTTTTGTTCTGAGGGGGCAAAAACGATTGCGAAAGCGATACCATTTTTTATCCTGTAAATCTATATAATCCTTTTAATCCTGTTCTTCTTTGCGTGGAATTTACCCCCCGGGAAAGACATAAACGATTGCGATACCGATACCGAATTTTAATCCTGCCAATCCTTTAATCATGGTTAAGATAATGGGGCGGCGCGTAACTTCCGGAGCTTAGATAAAATCAGCAGCCTGTGGTGGGATGTTACGGAAAATATCAGGATTTACTTTTGATATATTTCGCGAGCTCATCGACAAAAGTATTGGCCTTATCGAGGTAGGCAACCAACATTTCTTTTTCAGGCACAACCAAATCCATGTAGTCGAATTTCTGTCGATATTCAAAAACGGCGTTAAAGAGTTTCCCAAAATCTTTCTTAAAAATCCCTGATTTAATATACTCACGATTGAAATAACCTTTAACCTGACTGTGTTTTGAAAACGAACATTCATTTAATATCAGAAGAGCCTGCACAGCGTAGAACATGGAATAATAAATTCTGTTCATCGCGGGAATGTACAAATTGTTGGCAACTAATAATTCAGATGCCCGCAAAGATTCATTTGCCCGCTCTAAACGATAATTTACCAGTGTTTTCTTTTCATCAACAGTCAAATGGATACACCTTCTTTTGCTATGTTTGAAAGAACAGGAATATATGCTTTTACATTTTCAGGCACAACAACTACATCAATAAGACAATTGTATCCAAGCTCTATTTCATATGCGGTATTAAAAATGTCCTCTTCTATTTGTCTGGTAACCAGCGGTAGTTTTACCATTATATCAATATCAGAATGTTCGGAATATTCTCCCCTGGCAGAGGATCCAAAAATTTTAAAGTCAATAATTTCATATCGTTCGAGGATCATTTTCTTAAATTCACGGGCAATATGATGAATGTCAATTTTATTAAGCATAATTCACTTTTGGGAGTTATCAATATTTAAAGATAACAAAAAATCCAATATTTGCAATAAGGTATGAAATGGTTATTTATCTATCCGGAGTGATTTTGCCTTATTCTCTTATTGTGTAATTCGTTGGAATTTGCCATTAAGGACGATAACGGAGGCGATACCGAATTTTAATCCTGGCAATCCTTAAATCCTTCAATCATGGTTCAGACGATGGGGCGGCGCGTAACTTCCGGGGCTTAGACAGGCTAAGCCTCCTGGGTGGGCAAAATCTAATTGGGTCGGGCCAAAGGGTGGAGAAATATTATAGTATGTGGTCACAATTTGTGATTACCTCCTCTTTTTCTTTGTGTTCCTTGCGCCTTCCTTATGCTCTTTGTGGTTGGGAAAGAATCTGAGTAAGAGTATGCCTTCCAGGCTTGCGATTAAATTGAGGGTGTTCATTTTTTCTGAGAGTGCAAAACACGATTGCAATAGCGCTTTTCATCCTGTTCATCAATTCAATCCTGTTAATCCTGTTCTTCTTCGCGTTCTGCGCTGTCAAAAAAAAGTTATGATAATTTATTAATAATTTCATAATATTGAAACATGACAAATTATTCTTTCTCCGCGGGGGATGGAATAGTAATTACAGAGCTCTTCCGGGCAGGGAAAATGTTATTAGATACTGCCTGAAAATAATTCGGAGGTTTTATGAGCAAGATTGATTTTTTCGGTGATATTGACGCGCAGCAAATAATGGCTGATCTTTCGGAACCCCTGTCTAAAATCAAGCCGCTGGAATTTATCGAACTGATCTCGGAAGAGTTTTATAAGATACTTGAAGAAGGGCCCGCCAAGGAATATCTGCCGGTCGCGAAGGGTACAGATTGTGAAGATGAACTCCCCCGCAATGATAATGGCAACTATTATTACATAAAAGAAGATAATAAGGTTGAGATCCCGGAAGAATTTAACAGTCTCGTTGAGCTGTCATTCAAAGCATGGATAAATTATGAGTGCACTCAGGATAAGGATAAACGAGAGGTCATCTGGCATTATCTCGACCGGGTTGTCAGCTGGATAATGGACAGTAAAAAGGACCTCTCCTCACAATTAAGCTCCATACTCAAAAATCCTGAAATAATTTACCAAAATTACAAAGCGAGGGTAATTCATCTTGTGAAGGAATGTGAAGATGATAAATTTGATTTTATCCTTCTTATTCCCGACATGTTTGTCTGTCTCTGCCGCATGCTGGCCGATACCTCACTGCCGGCCGAATTCAGAATAAAAGTGAGCCTCGCCCTGGTTTACCTTATCTCTCCCCTCGATATACTTCCCGAATATATCATTACCCACCCCATCGCTCTCACAGATGATTTCCTCGTAATACTTTACGTCATGAGTGAGGGAATAGAAAAAAAATATACACAAAAGGAAAAGTTTGAAGGATGCTGGATAGGTCAGGATTCATTTTATGAGGAAATAGATTCGCTGATCGAAAAACTGGAAGTAATAACCGGCAAAAATATTTTCGAAAAAGTGGCCCTGTTTTTCGAACACTGGAAAGGAGAGGCGGCTGACTGATAATTATGAATGATGAATTGTGAATTATGAATGAAAAATTTTGGGGAATAAAGTGATTTCGCATCCGGGGAATTATCCGGCCCGGCAATCTTTTGAATAATATAAGGATAACAAATTCTTGTGATATTTTTCAATTATTCCACGATTTCATTGACATGTTCTTAATCCTGGTATATCGCCTTCAAATCCTTTGGCGATTTTTTCACGGGCCTTTTCCAGTATTTTGTCGTAGTTCGGTTTAAACATTGCGGGAGTTGTCTGATCTATCTGACCAGCCAGTTTTTGCAACGCAAGGTATTCGGCGGCATGTTCAAAAGCCAATGAAGCAGTATTATCGAATCTGTTAAAATATTCGAAAAGCACTATAGCCTCCTCCTCATTAAGTTTAATTGTGTATTCTTTCATTTTTCAGTTTTGGTCTAAATTTGCCATAATTTATATTGCCTGTCCAACTACCGGAAAAGTAATCAATAAGAGAATTCACTCCCCTGCAATTCAGCTCCCGGATGAAATTTCAGTTACCTGCGATTTGTAATATTTCCAGTCATTCTCCACAAGTAAGAAAATATCTGTGAAAAGAACATCATGATGAAATTCCCATGATTCGAATGAGCCTTTTATTTCACCCTTGCCGGTGATTATCCCGATGTTATCATGAATATCGGTGATGAGGTTATCGACAGAATATTTACTGATCTTAACCCCTCCCGGTTTAAAGCTTTCCAATATTTCAGCTTTAGTTTCCACTGTTCCGTTCAGGCTGAATCCCTCGTAAAAATCAAGTATTATTTCATCAAGCTTGCTGACGTCATTTTTCATCAGCGCGTTTTTTAATTCATTAAATGTGGCTGACAAAGATTCTTTTTTATCCATAACGGCTCCCTGAATTTAATAAATCTTTTATAACTCTGTTGGTTTTAAGTCTCGCTGTCAACTGAATTTTCTTCAGGAGGCAGTTTATTTTTGTTTCATATCAATAAGTTCATCGGTCGGAAGCAGGCAGACAGTAAAACGACGCACTTCAAAATGTTTATGATATTTGTAAGTTATCCATTTAATATCAATCAGTCAAGCGTGAAAAATTTCCCCTTCTGAGATATTGACAGCATATTGTTGAAAGACACGAACAGACATCGTGTCTGATATTGTTGTGTATTTTTTACCCTCCGTGTGAGTAATAATACCAATTCCCGAAAATTTTTTCATAACCTCTGTAATCATGTTCATAAGCCTCTATCCTGCTTTTAATCACCTGATCTTCGCAGTAAACAACACCTCCCATATTATCAATAAACCGGTGATAAATAAAAGCGATCCCATGTTCTGTCCTGTGAAATTCGATGAAATAGTGTTCTTCATAAATTTTATAATTCTTTCCTTATCATAATCTGAAAAAAGGGGGGTATCCTTCCCATTAGAAAAAATTTTTACGGAATCACCATTCTCCCTGTATATGATTACTGTAAATGCCTTCTCTCTTTTCAAAACATCAAGAATTTCCAGGTATTGAGTCTCATTATGCTTCAGATAAACTGCCCCTGTAATTTTCCATAGTGACAGATGAAAAGAACCATAAACCAATATGATCTGAATAAGAATTAAAAGCAGTGTATTTATTAAGGGCCTTATTTTAATGAATGTGTAAATCAAACAAAATAAAATAACAACAATTTTCAGAGCGCCAATCAGCAGAATTATATTGGAACTTCGGGGAAAACTGAAAAGCTGCAACAGATAAAAGGTTATTATCGCGCCGCTCAGTACAATAATATTTGATTTTGAAATTTTCTTCATTTTCAGTTCTTTTGATTTTCAATACTACTCTCTTATATTATTCCACAACTTTCAGAATATCGGCGTCCTTTCTTTTGGGGACTGCCGGTTCCATCGCAGGGTAACCAATAATTAGGGGCGCCGCCATGATGTGGTTTTCTGGAAAACCGAGTTCCGCAATCAATTCGGCATCTCTTAATGATTTCGCGAAATTTATCCAGCATGTTCCAAGTCCTCTGGAAGCTGCAGACATCATAAAATAACAAGCTGCCAGGGCGCAATCCGACTCAAGGTTTTTTACGTTGTTTTCACCGAGAATTATTACGAGGGCAGGCGCGTTGTAAAAAATATTGAACGATGGATTTTGAAGCATTTTTAAATATTTTTCAGCATAATCCCCGGGTGTATTTTTAATCCGGTTTAGTAAATTGTTCTTGCAGTCAGCCGATATTTTTTTGAGCAGTTGTTTATTGTTAACAATAATAAACTTCCATGGCTGTTCGTTTCCCGCGCTTGGCGCCATCAGACTCTCGGAAATAATTTCCTTTAGAATATCAGTTGAAACAGGTTTTTCAAGATAATTCCGGATAGATCTTCTTTTTCGTAACAACTCAGTAAAGTCCATTATTTATTCCCTTTAATTTTTTCATTAAGATTTTCCCTGGTCTTCTTAAGAAAATCAACTAACGAATAGAACGCGATCGGGCTGACACAACCTTCGTAACTATAAACTTTCTTGCCTAAATAAACCTTTAACTGAGAAGGAAGTATATGGGTCATGTCATACCAGTCATAATTCAACCTCTCAAAATCAACAGACTTAATCTCGCGGGTCAGTTCATCCATTTGTTCGGATGGTAATACTCCATTAATTTGTTTCAGATTCTCCGGATCATTTCTTCTGGTTTTAAATAATTTATATCTTCCGTCGGGATATAACCATAAAAAACTTTTATTATAAGTATTTTTGTCAAAATATAGAGAATCAAACATGAATTCGGGATTAAAATATGAAGAAAGTTTATAAAATTCCTGATTAATAACCTCTTCTATCTCTCCTGATATCGCGTCTGTTTTTACACCTGAGATTCTTAGAGTATCTTCTTCAAAACTGGTATATTTTATCCTGTAGTTAAATGGAATCATACCATCCAGAAGCGGACTCCCTTTTTCGTGTTCATTCCTGTAATAATTATATAGAGCGGAATCATAATCAGCCGGGTTCGCGTCAATAAAAAGGGAATCGCCCGATAAACTATATTTAGCTTCTCCTGTGCCTCCCCCAAATGAGTCATCATAATATTTAAGTTCACATATACTATCGCTGCAAATAATAAAATGGCTCCATCCGTTTTCCCAAATTTTCCAGGAATCGGGATCATCCATCGTCTGTGAAAAGAAACCTTTGTAAGCTAAAAGAAAAATGATAATAACTTTTTTCATTATTTTGTCTCCGTTAATATCACCTCCAATCCCCTGAAGCGGACAGGCAGGCTCAGGCGCCGGTTGCATTTGCTCCGGTAATAATTGCTGTGGGGAATTTTTCCAAAATAAATAGATCCTGATTTTAATAAATTATCTTTCAAGAATGTATCTGATTATTCTTTTTCTATTCTTTATAAACAGGAAAGTCATATATGCAAAGCCTGCGCTGAGAATACCTCCTGTAATTCCATAAAGCACAAAGTAAAAGAAGATTGTAAATGTTAATGAATATTCCAGAAATGAGGGTAATTCCATGAAATCTTCAGGATCTTGAGGAAGATAAATCACCTCCATATTATAGTACTCATTCCTGCAATCTTCATAATCTCCACACTTACCTTCCGAAATGATCCTCTTTCCATCCTTAGTCTGAAAGGTTAAACGATAATTCCATGATCCCCACGATTTAAAATATTCCACCTCCGTTGAGGTTATTTTTCCATGATCAGTTAAATCCAGGTATAGAGAATAATTTTCGTAAAACTGATAAGATGCGAGCAAATAAAATAAAATGAAAAAGGTCCCGGTAAGAACCGGTTTTTGGGAAAACATATTTTGGCTGAGCTTTTCTGAATTCTTTATTGCGTACATCTTTTAAGAACTGATTCTTTGCCAGATATAATATTTCGATATATTTAATACTTACTGCTATCTCGATACCACTTTGCACACAAAACAGCGCTCCCTGTAATAACAGGTTGTCGGGCTTATGACAGGCCTGGCTCACTATTTTGGGAAGGTGATATTATCAGGTTACGATAATGGAAATCGTTCTGTTCTTCAAATATTTTCATGTATTTTGTGAAGGATAAGAACTAACGACAAACCAAATAATTATTGATTAAACATCATATATTGTAAAGAGTGTTTCTATCGGTTAATCCTGATTAGTTGGCTTTAATGCTCCATGACCTAAAGCCTAAAGTTTTACGGGTAATTCACAATTCACAATTAATTTACATTCTTCTCCAGACGATCTTATCCCCTTCTTTAATGGAGTATTTATCTGTAAATCCCCCGTTAACTTCAACAACATAGATTGCGGGAGTTACGGATGGATAAGCGGTATCGGCGAAAGGTTGTGTATTCTTGTGAATTTTCACAATTTCATAGTTTTTGTTTACGAAGATTATATCAAGGGGAATAAAGGTATTTCGCATCCAGAATGACTGTTTTTTTTCATACTCAAAAATAAAAAGCATGCCTCTCATCTCGAGCATCTTTGTTCTGTACATTAGTCCGTCGGCTCTTTCATCATCATCTTCGGCAATCTCAATATCAATCTTTGTGAGGAAATCCCCTTCCTTTGAATTGAATGTCAGCTCTCCCTCTTTCTTAAATTTTATCATATCAGGCCCTGTAAGATTTGTGGTCACTTTTTCCTCTTTGGCCGGTTCATTCCGGAAATATGAAATTACCAGGTAAGCCGCCGCGACAGCAATAAAAACAATAATAATATATGTTCCGGTATTTCCCGGTTTATTTCTCTTAGCCGGAGTATTTTTCTTTTTTGACATACATATCCCTGAAATTATATTTTTTCCATAAGCAATATAAAAAAAGGAGAGGAATTTGTTTTACCAAATTTTTATGCGTGATTATTAAAGAAGTTAAGAAACTTTTTTAGTATTTTACCCTTTAATTAGAGAAGAGAACCTTATTTTGTCCTTAATTCTGAAATGGCCATGCTTTCACCTCGTTTTCACTTGTGTCAAGAAAAAAACTAAGGGCGCTTTTAATAAATTATATTTGGTTAGATTAATGACAATTCTTATTGGTTCTGGCTTTGCCGGTTTAGCGTTATCCAAAATTTTTATTGAACTTTTTTCATTATTGGCGTCACAATGATACTATCAAAAGAAATAATTGAACTTAGCGATATCCAGAATAAAATGCTTAAAAGCGGATGGGGAGCTGAAACCGCTGAGAACACTGTCACTGAAAAAATAACCTATCTTTCCGATGGACTTAAGGTGAAAGGTTATATCTCCACACCAAAAGACACCTCAAAAAAATACCCCTCAATTATCTGGTGCAGGGGTGGATTCGGCAATGCCGGCGCGATCGACAGCTTTAACGCGGCCGGTATATTCGGGCAGATCGCCTCATGGGGATATACGGTCTTCGCGACTCAGTACAGGGGAAATGACGGAAGTGAAGGAAAAGATGAGTTCGGCGGAGCTGATCTGAATGATATTCTTAATCTTATTCCACTGGCTGATGAAGTGTCATGTGCCGATTCTTCCAATTGGGGAATTGAAGGATGGAGCCGGGGAGGCATGATGACTTACCTGGCTCTTACGAAAACCGATGTTTTTAAAGCGGCTGTAATTACCGGCGGCATCGCTAACCTGAGGTGCAACGCTGAGGAAAGCCCCTTCATGAAAAAACTCTACGAAATGACCATGGGAACATACGGGACAAAACCATTTTCCGAGGTTTGCCGGTCGCGATCAATAATAAATATGGCGGATGAATTATCACCCGAAACAGCTATGCTTATTTTACACGGTACGGCAGATAACAGGGTTTTGCCTCATGACTCGGTTGATCTGGCTGCCAGACTGCTCGAGCTGAAGAGGCATTTCCGGCTTGTGATGCTTGAGAATGGCGATCATTTCCTTAAAAGTCACCGGATGGAGACATCCGTGATGCGCAAACTATGGTTCGATAAATACTTAAAAAATCAGGATAAATAAAATGGCTAAAAATTACTGGCTCGCTAAATCGGAGCCTTCAGTATTTTCAATTGATGACCTTGAAAAATCAGAAAACCAGATTACCTTCTGGGACGGAGTAAGAAATTACCAGGCACGGAATTTTATTCGCGATGATATGAAAAAAGGTGATATATTTCTTTTTTACCACAGCAACGCCGATACAATAGGGGTGGCCGGATTATGTGAAATTGTCAGAGAGGCATATCCCGACTTTTCAGCTTTTGATCCCGATGATAAACATTTCGATCCTAAAAGCGACAAGGATAATCCCCGCTGGTTTATGGTTGATATTAAACTTGTAAAAAAATTCAAACGAATAATTACAATAGGGGAGCTTAAAGAAAATCCCAAATTGCAGGATATGCTTGTAATCCGCCGCGGGAACCGGCTTTCGGTAACCCCTGTTACTGAAGCTGAATTTCGGGAAATACTCAGGATGGCGGAAGAAGATGCCTGAGAGGAGAGTTATTTATCACCGGCCGGGTGATTCAGGGACGGGACCTGTGATTTACTGGATGCAGAGAGATCAGCGGGTTTCCGATAATCACGCGCTGTTTTACGCGGCAAGTCTGGCAGCCGGCGCCGGTAAAAAATTGCGGGTGGTTTTTAACCTTGTTCCCGGTTTTCTCGGGGCGACAATCCGGCAGTACCGGTTTATGCTTAAAGGACTCCGTGAAGTTGAGGAAAATCTGCGCGACCGGAATATTCCTTTTGATCTTATAATGGGAAATCCCGTTGAAAGTCTGCCGGAATATCTCAGCGGCTTTCAACCTTATGCCCTGGTTTCTGATTTTAATCCTCTCAAAATAGCAAGAAAATGGAAAGGGGATGTTCTTAAACAAACTCAGACGCCCTATTACACCATCGACGCCCACAATATTGTACCGGTAACGGCAGCTTCAGACAAACAGGAATTCGGCGCCTATACTATCCGGCCTAAAATTAACAGGCAGCTTGAAGAATTTTCCGGGCTATCAACAGGAGAACAATTTTTTGAAAAAGTTTACTCCGGAACGCTGCCTGAAAAAATCGACTGGGATTCAATAAGAAAAAAGCTCAGCGTCGATGAATCCGTTGGTGAAATTAGTGATATAGCTCCGGGTGAAAAGGGAGCTCATCAGCATCTGAAAAATTTTATTGAAAATAAACTTTCCGCTTATGGAGAATTGAGAAACGATCCAAACTCCGGTATGGTATCCGGACTTTCCCCCTGGCTTCATTTCGGGCATATCTCAGCTCAAAGGATTCATCATCTCGTCAGATTAGCGGATATTGATCCCTCACTTACAGCGCCTTTTATCGAGGAGCTTGTAGTCAGGAAAGAACTTTCCGATAATTTTTGCTTTTATAACAGCAACTACGACAGCGTTGAGGGATTCCCCGACTGGGCAAAAAAAACAATAAATGAGCATAGAAAAGATGAACGGGAATATCTCTATACTGCCAATGAGTTTGAACAAGGGAAAACTCACGATCCCCTCTGGAACGCGGCTCAGATGGAAATGGTCCTGACCGGCAGAATGCATGGTTATATGCGGATGTACTGGGCGAAAAAGATTCTTGAATGGACAGAGTCGGCTGAGAAAGCGATGAAAACCGCTATATATCTTAATGATAAATACCAGCTCGATGGAAGGGACCCGAATGGTTATACCGGAATTGCCTGGTCAATAGGGGGAGTTCATGACAGGGCCTGGGCCGAACGACCTGTTTTCGGCAAAATAAGGTACATGAATTACAACGGATGCAAACGAAAATTTGATGTCGCGGCCTATATTAAAAAATTTGGCGATTTATAAAAATCAATTGAGTAATGAAAAAACAACCGATTGCTAAATTGACATTGGCAAACGCCTAAACCGGCTGAGCCAGAACTGAAAGATAATACAGAGCTCCTGACATCACGTATATTGAATTGCAACCCATTTATCATTTTATTCCATTAATTGGCAGAATAATAACAGTAAGAATTTTTCGTTATCCTCTCTCATTATTGTTTTTGTCTTTTAAAGCGACCTTAAAAAATAAGCGTTAAGAAAATCAAATGAACGAAGCGTTAAATAAGGAATGCTGTTTGAGGCACATGTCTTTTTATGTGCCGAGTTCTTTCATTTTAGCGGAGAGAATTGATTTTTAGCTTATTTTTTTGCAGTCTTGACTTTTTTTGCCTGCTCGCCGAAGGAGAGTTACTTTTTGTGTCTCCAGAGGAGTCCTATGGACAAGACAAAAAGTAAGGGCATATTTTATAAAATCAGAACTCCTGATCCCGATTATAAAAAACAACAACTGACATGGATTCATTCGCAAAATAAAATCAGGGGATAGAAATCTGGAAGAGAGTCCCGCTAGGGACAGCAGAAAATAGCCCCGCAATTCATTGTGGGGTAAACGGGAAAAATTCAATCACAAAAAGTCCCGTCAGGGACGACAGAAACAACTTTTCATCCTTCAAAATGGGACATCTTTTTATTGTTTGCTCGATGGACGATAAATCCTGCATATATTGATAGCGAGGGATATAGTAATTCGCGATAAATTTCCGCAATTTCATTTTGCGAGAAGTAAGGAGTTCTGAAAATAAAGCCGGGTACGAGGACGATTACGAGAACGATCTTTTTTCTGAATTTTCTTCTGTTTCCGGCCCGGTTCAGGATATAAAAACAAAATTCATTTTTTTATTGCTCAACCTGACGGGTTTCCGGCATCCACTTTTATTCACCCCAGCAGATTAGTTTCCAGAGCGTACTTAACCAGTTCGGCGGTTTTATTTATACCAAGTTTGCTAAGAATATTCGCGCGGTGATTATTCACCGTATGTTTGCTGATCATCAACTCCTTCGATATTTCAGCCGATGATTTGCCCATACAGATCATTCTTACAATTTCCCTTTCTCTTAACGTAAGGGGACTGTCTTCAGTGTCCCCTTTCCTGATTTCTTTTATCGCTTCGGTTATCTGGGGATCAAAATAATTCTCCCCCCTGGTTGTGCGTTCAATTGCCTTATGAACATCCTCTATTCCGGCGGTTTTCAACAGGTATCCATCTATCCCGGTCGAAAGAGCCTCCATAATATAGTTTTTGTTATCATACATCGTAAGAATAATTATCCTGGTTTCAGGATATAACTTCTTAATCTCCCGCGATGCCGATATGCCATCTCTTTCGGGCATTTCGATATCCATCAGAATTATATCGGGAGAATACAATTTGCATAACTTTACTGCTTCCGTTCCATTTTCACCCTCGGCTACAATCTCTATCCTTTCATTAATTGCAAGCGCGCTTCTTAATCCCTCTCTCATCACTTTATGATCATCAACCAGCAGCAAAGAAATTTTTTCCATTATTATCCCTTATTTTCAATTCTTAATGTTATCTCGGTTCCATTCCCGGGTGAAGAATTAATTTGCAGATGTCCTCCTATTATCTCGGCTCTCTGCACCATATTAATTAAACCGTAACTATAATTTTTTCTTTTCTGAATTTCCTCAGGGTCAAATCCCTTCCCGTTATCGCTGATAGAAATAAAAGAATTTTCACCGGCTGATAATAAAATTTTTACAATTGAAGCTTCAGAGTGTTTCAGGATATTATTAATTATTTCCTGGATAATTCTATAGATCATCATCTCAGTTCTCGATTCCAGATCAGCGCGGCATCCCTCATTGCTAAATTCAACCTTTATACCTCTTTCACGAAGACACCCTGCCAGATCTTCAACCGAAGTTGCCAGTCCGTATCTCTCAAGCTCGGGCGGATGCAGATCATGTATTACATTCCTTAACTCTTTTCCCGCCTTTTTTAACATTTCAAGAGCGTTATCAAGATTTTCATCTTCTTTGCCGAATTTATAACCGAAGGCCTCAAGCTTAAACTTCGCGCTTCCGAGAATCTGCCCCAGGTCATCATGAAGCTCCCTCGAAATCCTCCTTCTCTCTTTTTCAATACTTTCGAAAACAGCTCTTGATTTCAGCTCTTCATACTGTTTCCTTTCCGATATATCACGGAATATCATAAGGTATCCGGCCGCGGAATTATCCCTGTCTGTAATTACCGAAACAGAAACGAGCAGGTTTCTTTTTTCCCCGTTATCCGAAAACATCGCTTCACCATTCCAGTTCCCTTTTTCCGCGAGCCTCTTTTGTAAAAACTCTTTTCCGGAGTTCATGATCTGAATCGCCGTGAATTTTAACAGATCTTTTTTTTCAGGCTCTGTTCCTCTCCATTTAAATATTTTTTCAGCCGAATAATTCCAGGTCAGTATCTTAAAATCCAAATCGGTCGATACAATCGCGTCATTCGCGGTCTGGATAAGTTTTCGGTATTTTTCTTCCGATTTTTTCAGCTCTGAAGTTCTCTCTTTTACTTTTATTTCAAGTTCTCTTGAATGTTTTCTGCCGGTAATATTTGTAATAACAATATAAAAGAAGACTGTGGCAATTAAAGCCGATATCAGGTAAAACCACCATCTTTCATAAACAGGCAATTTTATGGTGATATTGCCGCTATAAACTATATCGCTCCAGGTTCCCCTCGCATTCTTCATTTTTATTCCGAACCGGTAACTATCCGGCTGAAGATTGCTTATCCTCGCGAAATTTTGCGTGGTGGTAAAACTGTCTGTTACAGTTTCCATATTATTTAATATATAAATCCTGTAAAGCAGGTTCTCCTCGTCAATAAATGAATAACCGGTGTAAGTAATGTTAAAGCTGTTCTGATTTGATCCCAGTAAAATCTCTTCACCCAGGGAATATTTTTTGCCTTCATTATCCTCCAGGTAATTTAACTCAAGTTTTGGCTTAACAGATGAAACCGTGTCAAATTCCGGTATGTAGCAGGACATACCTTTATCGGTTCCAATCCACAACCTGCCATTCGGCATCATTTTCGAAGCGTCACGGTTGGTTTCATTGCCCGACATTCCGTTGGATTCGGAATAAGATTTTAACTTCTTTCCATCCCATCTGCTTACTCCGTTGGAAGTGCCAAACCATAAAGAACCGTCAGGACCCTTTTCAATAAAATAAACAGGGTAACTGAAAAAATAATCTCCGAGAGGATATTTCCTCATATACTCCCTGTCGGTATAATATAATCCTTTTCCTGTTCCGGCCAGAATTGTATCGGGTGAAATTTCGCAAACAGAGTAAACATCAGGTTGAGTGAGTTCTTCGGAATGAATAAAATTCACATTGTTTTCCTCAATCATAATTATCCCGTGAGAAATAGTCGGGCAGACAATGGCGCCATCGGAAAGTTCAAATATTTTCCTCACGTAATAAACACCCCAGGCATCCAGTTTGGAATAAAACTGAAGTTTGCCCGATTTCAGTTTGAATAATCCTTTGTTGGCTCCAACCCATACATCCCCCCTGCTGTCCTCAAAAATCGAAGTGTAATAAAGCTCCCCGGAATGCTCAACCCATTCAAATTTTCCGGAAACGAACACCTTACCCACTCCTCTTTCGGCAGAAACATACCATAAAAAATCAGCTGATGAAGGATGCAGATCAAATACTCTTGAGGGAGTGCGCAATAAATATTTTTTTTCAGGGAATTCAATTCTCCTCGGACCCTCGGAAGTAAAAAGAGATATACCCCGGTTATGTCCCATCGCCATTTCCCCCGTTTTGAAAAGCTCAATTGCCGTAACCTCATCTTCAAGCAGTCCGTTTTCCCTGTAATAATTAAGAAACGGAGTTTTAACAATTTTGTTCACTCCTCTCATGGAGGTAATCCAGATATTACCTTCATAATCGGGAAATGCCCCGGTGGCGCCATCCGAAATTAACCCGTTCCGGCTGTTTAATATTTCAATAGAGTTTATTTTTCTGTCGATAAAATAGATAACATACTGGTTGCCCAGAAATATTCTGTCGTTGTCATCATAGAGGAAATACCTGTTAAAACCTTTAACTTCAGGAAATTCAATATGGCTGTTCACCATTATAAAACGGTCATTACGTATAAAACCGAGCCATTTCCCGCCAACTATCCAAAGCCGCTTTTCCATGCCGCGATTTTCAGCTTTTACAAAAAGTATCTTGCCGGGGGGAATAATGTCAGTATTTTTTAAATCAGATATGTTCAGATCAAAATCAACCAGGGATACTCCGTTCAGGGTTGAAGCGTAGATATAATTTTCATCTGATGAAAGATAGTTAACAAAGTTGCCTTTTAATCCTTCATGAAATGTCAGTCTTTTCCACTTCCCCTTCTTAAAAACCTCCATTCCATAATGTGAACCGGTGGCTAAAACTATCTCCCCATTTTTTTCAAGAATCGCCATGCGGCTGAATGAATATTTATCATAGTCATTAGGAATTTCAACAAAAATCTGCTCAAATGTCTTTCCCGAAATTTTTAAAACAGGATATTTTTTGACATCGGGAAGCGCGTAAATATCGCCCGACTCAGAAAGTAGAATCTGTATATAGTGAATATCTTTTAGTTTATTACCTGTGTCATATTTTTCCCATGAGCTGCCGTCGTAGGTGATGATGCCCCCCGCCGAGGCAAACCAGAGCAGGCCTGTTGAGTCCTGAATTACATCATATATTTCCTGACTCGGCATGCCATCTTTTAAATTATAGGCGCTAACCTCAAAACTCTGGGCGGATAAAGGGATAGAAAAAAGGGAAATTATCAAACAATAGTGATATATTATTCGTCTAAGATTTATGAACATACAGAGAAAAACTTTGAATTATAATTTTTTTTCAGAAAATATCGTCAGTAAAGATAAGAGGGATTCAGTTAAAATTAAACAGTTAACGGAAGAATAATTATATGGCCCGCCAAAATCCAATAAAAAGAATTTTTGATTTATATACCAGCGATCTTAGCATGCAGGAAATTGAAAGGCTGATTAAACGTGACGCGGCCGAGGTTTATGATTTTTTCGCCTCTGATATTCCCAAACCGGATACGACAAAAAACAAACTGGTAAGAGCCCTTATTTTTGTCCGCAGCCTGTTTAACGCTTTCATCCTGAAACTGACTCCCGGGCGAAGAATTGTTTATCTTATTTCGCTGATCATTTTTTTTCTCGGTTTTGTTCAGGGAATCGGGAGTTACGTCATTGTAGCGTTTGTTCTGCTCAATGGTCTTCTCGCTTTTGAGCTTGCCGATAAACTTACCGTTAAAGATGATCTTGAACTTGCCCGGCAGATTCAGTCGAAACTTATGCCCGACAAGGTAAGAAACGAAGGAATTTTTAATATTGCCACAATGTATGAAGCGGCCCGTGAAGTAGGCGGCGACTATTTTGATATCATCCCTGCCGATAAAGGGAAGTATAAAAGTTATCTCATAATCGGCGATATTTCAGGCAAAGGTCTTTCGGCAGCATTATATATGATGAGAGTGCAGGCTTTCATTCACTGCCTGGTCAATACCTATGAGTCACCCAAAGATATTGTGATTAACCTGAATAATTATTTTTCCAAAAATTTAAGAAGCGGCCATTTCCTTACTCTCGCCGGCGCCGGCATTGAGGAGGATGGCAATATGACGATCTTCAGAGCGGGCCATACTCCGGCGCTTCATTATGTAAACAGCAAAGATGAATTCCAGGAGATAAATCCCAAAGGTATGGGACTCGGGCTGAACAACAAGGGAATCTTCGAATCGACTATCGAAGAGGTAAACCTGAAACCGGACCAGGGGGATATCCTCCTTTTTTATACGGACGGCCTCACCGAAACAATGAATGAACAGAAAAAACAATACGGAATGAACAGACTAAAAAGAATAATTAGTGAAAACCGTGAGGAAAGCGCCACCTATATAAAAGAAAAAATTCACAATTCTTTAACCGCTTTCAGAGGAAATTCCCCCTATTTTGACGATATTACACTGGTGATCCTGAAAGTGAAATAATTCCGGAATTTCTGATTTTATTGACGGTTTCGCCCCCCGGCGTTTTTTCTTTCGGGTATGGAAAAACGAAACGAATACATAAAATTTGCGCGCCTGCTCTATGGTTGGAATATTTAACACACCTCCCGATATTCTCATTGCGCCCCTTGTGCCTTCCCTGTGTGCTTAGTGGTTAGATTTTCATTTTTGCTTCATTTATTCATTACTCCTCAAAAATAACAAATTCCTCTTCGGAGGGGCGGAGTTCATCATACATTCTCTTCAAAGCGTTAAAGCCGGTTTCATTTCCCCTTGCCGCCGCTTTCCTGTATAATCGGGAGGCTTTTCCTTTGTGCTGTTTTACTACTACTCCGTTTTCATAACAATAAGCCAGAGTAAGTGAGGCCAGAACGGAGCCCGCCTCTGACGCTTTCGTAAGCAGCCGGACCGCGGCGGCGGCATCCGGGTCAGTTCTGTTCTGTTTAATTATTTCGGCGGCAAGCCTGATCTCCGCCTCACGGCTTCCCATCATTGTCGCGTGCTTTAACAACTGCAGCGCTTTTTCTTTATCTTTTTCCACCAGGTCTCCCTGGTAATAGAGAAGGCCGAGCGCTATAATTGAGGGAACATGATCCCGTTTAACCGCCTTTTCAAACATCCCGAGCGCCGACTCGTCAGTTATCTGCGGAGCCAGTCCCAAAGCGGAAAGACTCGCCAGTACGTAAAGCGCGTCAGGATCTTCTTCCTTCAATCCCCGCTTCAGTTCTTCAACAAATTTTTCATTATTCGAAAGCCTGAGCAGTTCACCCGCTCCTTTACTGTTTCCAAGTCTGAGAGCCCTGAGATAATAAACCGCGCTCTTGATGCTTTCAGAGTTTATCCTTTCTTCCGGTTCAATAAGTTTTCCTTTTAATAAAAGGGCTTCGGGACTGCCCGCCCCGGCGGCAAAATTTATTATTCCTGTTATCGTGGTGTCGGTCACATTCGATTTAACCACCTCATCGCTGAGTCCTACTTTCGACTGAACCTTCTCCCTTCCCTGTTCTTCGAGAGTTTCAATAACATTTTGCCCGGAAAGCTCAGACGAGTCATCATCAAACTGAAAAAAATCGAGCTCCACAAGTTCATCAGATAATGTCTCAGATTCAGCCGATTTATAATAGATAAGATTTTCATTTGTTTCTTTTGTCATGCTTGAATCAGGGATGTAGCTTACTCCTCTTTCCTCAAGTTCCTTTATCGTTCTGAGCGCGTCTTCATTCCCCTGGTCGGCGGCCTTTTTTATCCAGTAATATGCCCTGTTCATATTTTTATTTACCACCAGGTTATCGGTAAAAAATAATCCGAAAATATACTGGCCGTCCGACATGCCGCTTTCAGCCGACAGCCTGAAATTTTTATAAGCTCTGAATGGATCCCACTCAACCCCGGTTCCGCTGTTCAATAAAATAGCGTAGTTGAATAAGGCCGATGTTACTCCCTGCGCCGCCGATTTTTTTATCCAGTTTACCGCGGCGCTGGTGTCTGGTGAGAATCCTTTACCTATCAGGTAGCGAAGCCCCAGTTCATGCTGGGCGAAAGGATCGCCCTGTTGGGCCTCCTTAACCAGAATATATCCGTTTATCAGGGGATAGGAGGGGTGTTTGGGTTTTACAAGGGGTAATTTTGGCCTTATGCGCGTATCCTTGAATGCCTGGCTTTTCAGAGTGTCCTGCGCGCTGGTGAAACCAAAGGAAATAAGCAGGATAATTAAAGTGAATATTCTCACATTTCTTTCCGGAAATTACTTCGTTAAAGATTTAATAAGTGTATACTCATTTTTCCCTTCCCTGGAAAAATATTTCGTCTCGGTCATAAGTTTATCGATGATATATAATCCCATGCCGCTTTCCGGTAAAGAATCAATATCTTTGAAATTTATCTTGAGTTCAGGTTTTTTAAAATTTGTTCTCCGTTTACCTTCATCAAGCATTTTTATCTCAATTTTTTCCTTCGTAATCCGAAGGAATATATCAATGGTTTTACCCGGTTGTTCACCATAAGCATGTTTAATAATATTGTTTAATGACTCATGCAGACTCAGTTCAATATCATCACAAATTCTGCTGGTGATATTATTCTCTTTGAGAATCGACCTGATCTGGCTATTTAATGTCCCCACATCACTATAGCTGGCCGGAATTGTAAATTTTTCTTCTAACACGTAGCTGATTTTTTTAAAGGAAATATAAAACCAAATCCTCAATACATGCAAACCATATTGTATCAGCAAAACAATTTTATTCAATTTTTATTACAACAATAAAGCATGTAATGTTTCAAGCGGCCAAAAATTCAGGCATAACGGGTCCTGACTGGACAAGTTTTCATTACTTTTTTTATAATTGCCTCGTTAGAAGCAAGATACTGGCAGAAAATGAGTATGAACCCCGGTCTTCAGGCCGGGGACTCTGTGGAAAGCCGATACCCCCAAAGGGCTTTAGCCCAAAGAGCGGCTGGTGGGAAAATAAAGAAATGTGTACCATCCAATCCCGCCATTGTCTGAACCATGATTGAAGGATTTATGGATTGCCTGATTATAATCGCTTTCAGGTTCGCAACGGGTTTTTACTTCCTCAGTAATAAATGAACAACCCCAATATAACCATAAACCCGTTTTTTTTTCATTCCTAATTCCTAATTCCTAATTCCTAATTCCTAATTGTTAATCGTTTCCCGGGGGTAAATTCCACGCATAGGTCGCAAAGAAGAACAGGATTAACAGGATTGTATAGATAAACAGGATAAGGAATCGGTATCGTTTTTACTCGCTGAGCGAAAAAAGGACCACCTAAATACGACCATAAACCCGGCCTCTTTTCATTCCTAATTCCTCATTCCTAATTCCTAATTGTTAATTGATTCTCGCGCAAAGCCCTCAAAGAAGAACAGGATTAACAGGATTGTATAGATAAACAGGATAAAGAATCGGTATCGTTTTTACTCGCTGAGCGAAAAAAGGACCACCTAAATACTACCATAAACCCGGCCTCTTTTCATTCCTAATTCGTAATTGTTAATTGATTCTCGCGCAAAGCCCTCAAAGAAGAACAGGATTAACAGGACTGTATAGATAAACAGGATAAGGAATCGGTATCGTTTTTACTCGCTGAGCGAAAAAAGGACCACCTAAATACTACCATAAACCCGGCCTCTTTTCATTCCTAATTCCTCATTCCTAATTCGTAATTGTTAATCGTTTCCCCCGCCAATTTCTGAACCATGATTAAAGGATTAGAGGATTACATGATTATTTATCGGTATCGATCTTAAAAAATCAGAGTAAGAGTAGGATGATCGGGTTGGGTAACGGTTGCCGGGTTTTTCATTTTATTTCCAGGGGGCTGATATGGTGTACCTGACGGCACACTATGCATTTTTTCTTTAGTCTTTTTTACCAATATGCTGTCCCTAACGGGACAAATAATTGTTTACCAATTTTAAATTGCCCCGTTAGGGGCAAATATTGGTAGAAAAAAATAAGAGAGAAAACAAATCAGTGTGCCGCCAGGTACACAATATTTCTTGTGCAGTAGAAAAACCGGAAAAATATTTCACAGAGTTAACACCTGCAAACAACCAGCAGTCCCATTAGTCCTACGTGTCCCACGAAAATTCTACGCCGGCCTCTCAGGTTTGGGAGATTGTTTTTACGTTGTTCATTTTTTTCCGGGGGGTGGGATTACGATTTTTGAGGATGGAGACTCTTTATAAAATTGAGTTTAAAATAACTCCGCGCCTTTAGGCCGGAGATTTGGGATAGGACCTGACAACCTCAAAGGGCTTTAGCCAAAAGAGCGGGATTGCGCAATCTTAAAACTGAATTGAAAAGCTGCCAATGTCCGAATAAGCATTAAATCCAAATCGAAGTCGAAAACGGTTTTTATCTCACGCCAAGACGCAAAGAAAAAAACCTTATTGACTTTTTATTTATGGTATCGTTATTAGCCTTGGAAAAATCAGAGTAAGAGTATGATGACCGGATTGGGTTATGGTTGCCGGGTTTTTCATTTTATTTCCAGGGGGCTGATATGGTGTACCTGACGGCACACTATGCATTTTTTCTTTAGTCTTTTTTACCAATATGCTGTCCCGGACGGGACAAATAATTTTGTGACAATTTTAAATTGCCCCGTTAGGGGCAAAATATTGGTAGAAAAAACTAAGAGAGAAAACAAATCAGTGTGCCGCCAGGTACACAATATTTCTTGTGCAGTAGAAAAACCGGAAAAATATTTCACAGAGTTAACACCCGCAAACAACCAGCAGTCCCATTCGTCCTACGTGTCCCACGAAAATTCTACGCCGGCCTCTCAGGTTTGGGAGATTGTTTTTATGTTGTTCCTTTTTTCCCGGGGGGTGGGATTACGATTTTTGAGGATGGAGACTCTTTATAAAATTGAGTTTAAAATAACTCCGCGCCTTTAGGCCGGAGATTTGGGATAGGACCTGACAACCTCAAAGGGCTTTAGCCAAAAGAGCGGGTGGCAATAAGATAATAGTATGCGCATAATCTAATCCCGTAATTGTCTGAACCATGATTGAAGGATTTTTTGGATTACATGATTATTTATCGGTATCGATCTTAAAAAATCAGAGTAAGAGTAGGATGGCCGGGTTGGGTAACGGTTACCGGGTTTTTCATTTTTTTCAGGGGGACAAATATGGTGTACCTGACGGCACAATATGCATTTTTTCTTTAGTCTTTTTTACCAATATGCTGTCCCTAACGGGACAAATAATTGTTTACCAATTTTAAATTGCCCCGTTAGGGGCAAAATATTGGTAGAAAAAAATAAGAGAGAAAACAATTCAGTGTGCCGTCAGGTACACAATATTTCTTGCGCAGTATTAAAACCGTGAAGAATATTTCACAGAGTTAACACCCGCAAACAACCAGTAGTCCCATTAGTCCTACGTGTCCCACGAAAATTCTACGCCGGCCTCTCAGGTTTGGGAGATTGTTTTTACGTTGTTCATTTTTTCCCGGGGATGGGATTACGATTACGATTTTTGAGGATGGAGACTCTTTATAAAATTGAGTTTAAAATAACTCCGCGCCTTTAGGCCGGAGATTTGGGATAGGACCTGACAACCTCAAAGGGCTTTAGCCAAAAGAGCGGGATTGCGCAATCTTAAAACTGAATTGAAAAGCTGCCAATGTCCGAATAAGCATTAAATCCAAATCGAAGTCGAAAACGGTTTTTATCTCACGCCAAGACGCAAAGAAAAAAACCTTATTGACTTTTTATTTATGGTATCGGTATCAGCCTTGAAAAAATCAGAGTAAGAGTAGGATGATCGGGTTGGGTAACGGTTGCCTGGTTTTTCATTTTATTTCCAGGGGGCTGATATGGTGTACCTGACGGCACACTATGCATTTTTTCTTTAGTCTTTTTTACCAATATGCTGTCCCTGATGGGACAAATAATTGTTTACCAATTTTAAATTGCCCCGTTAGCGGCAAAATATTGGTAGAAAAAAATAAGAGAGAAAACAAATCAGTGTGCCGTCAGGTACACAATATTTCTTGCGCAGTATTAAAACCGTGAAGAATATTTCACAGAGTTAACACCCGCAAACAACCAGTAGTCCCATTAGTCCTACGTGTCCCACGAAAATTCTACGCCGGCCTCTCAGGTTTGGGCGATTGTTTTTATGTTGTTCATTTTTCCCGGGGACGGGATTACGATTACGATTATAATTATTGGCGGAAAATCTGTACAAAATTGCCCGTAAGTTAAATAATAATCACAAATTACCGATAATTATTCTTATACCGGCTTTCTAATAATTCTTTTGCGCCATAATTCTGATCATTTTTATATCGGTTCATGAAAAATAATCTTAAACCCAATACATACAAATCGGGAAATGAAATACTTCTCCGGAAAGTTATCGATACTGTCGCGGATGGTCTGGCTGTTATTGATAAAAATGGACGAATTATTCTCTGGAATAACGCTGCTGAAAAAATTACCGGTTTAAGTTTTCATACTGTCGGGAAGGGGCATTTCAGAAAGACAGGGGAAAAATTATTTTTTGTTGAGAATAGCCCGGAGCTGATAAATATTTACCGGTTTCTCGCGGCAGCGGCGGATTCAGGGGCAACGAAAAAAGAAGAAAATTTTCTCGAAGCGGTTATTCTGCACAAAAGCGAAGGAAAAAAAGATATACAGCTTTATCCGGCTGCCATTGAAACCGAAGATGAAAAATACCTGGCCATAAATTTCCGGGATATTACCAGGCAGAAAAAAATTGAGGAAAGAAAAGATTACCTGCTGCAAAGACTTAATGATATTATAGAGTTGATACCTGACGCGGCTTTTACCCTCGATAGCGGCGGTAAAGTATTTTCATGGAATAAAGCGATGGAGGAGCTTACAGGAGTTAACAAAAACAAGGTGCTCGGAAAGGGAAATTTCATTCATTCGAAGGCGCTATATGGAAAGAGGAACCCTATTCTTATTGATATGATTGATGACGATATTTCCCTAATAAAAAAGAAATACAGGAGCGCTTACAGAAAAAAAGGGAAATTATATGCTGAAAAAATTGAAACCGGTCTGGCCGATGGAAGAATAACATATTTATGGGCTGTTGCCGCTCCCCTCTTCGACCGCAACAAAGTAAGATTTGGCTCTATTGAGGTAATCAGGGATGTTACCTCAATCAGGAACAGGGAGGAGGAGCTTAAACGATATAAAAATCACCTTGAAGAGCTGGTTAATGAAAGAACCTCGGAACTTAAGAAAGTTAACCTTCTGCTTGAGGATAAAGTAATCAAATTAAAACGGGCGGAAGAAGAAGCTCTGAATGCGCTTGGAAAAGAAAAGGAGTTAAGCAATCTTAAATCCAGATTTATTTCAATTACATCACATGAATTCAGGACTCCCCTGGCGACAATAAACTCCTCAACCGAACTTATAGAGATGCTTGCCGGTTCTGATGGTGAAAAGGAGATCAGGAATCAGGCGGAAAGGATAAAATCAAATGTAAATACTCTGACCGAAATAATGGATGATATACTCATCAACAGCCGGGTGGATTCAGGAATAATTAAATTTAATCCCAAACCGGCAGATTTTGAGAGTTTCGCCTTGGAAATATCAAAAAAAGCCGAATCGATCCTCACAAAAAAACATAGTCTGAATAAAAAAATCGCTAAAGATATCCCTGTTATTGCCTTCGACAAAACTTTATTAAAAACAATTCTGATGAATGTATTATCCAATGCCGTTAAATATTCTCCCGAAGGAGGAAATATAACCTTCGAAACATCTCTGAAGGATCGATTTCTACAGATCATTGTTTCCGATGAAGGAATCGGGATTCCGCCTGAAAATCTGCATCAATTATATGAGCCATTCAGCCGGGCCGATAATGTCGGGAACATAAGGGGAACGGGATTGGGAATGTCTATTGTTAAAAGATTTATTGAAATTCAAAATGGTGAAATTTCGGTTTCCAGCAAACTGAATGAAGGAACGGTTTTTCGAATACTTATTCCGGTTGTTAAAACCTGAGGTTGGTGATATGAGCAAAAAAATATTATTGATTGAGGATGAATATGATCTTGCCGATAATATATGTAAGATACTTGAATTATCGGGCTTCAGTGTTTCGCGAGCCGAAAATGGAACAGAAGGGCTAGCCGCGGCTGAAAAAGAATTACCCGACCTTATAATTTCAGATATTATGATGCCCGGTCTGGATGGCTTCAAATTAAAGGAAAAATTAAATCTCAATGGTAAAACGTCACTTATTCCCTTTATTTTTCTGACCGCGAAAGTTGAATACAGCGACCTGAGAAAAGGAATGGGCCTCGGCGCCGATGATTATATCTTTAAACCTTTTAAGGCCTCTGACCTTATAAAAACAATAAATATCAGGCTTAATAAAGTTGATCAGTTCCGCGCCCGTATAAATAACGAAGAAATAAATATACCTGAAAAAGGCAAGTTGAATATTGACGACAACCTGATGTTCAGAATAAACAATGAATCAAGTATTGTCCGTCTTGAACGAATAAGATTTATTGAAGCCCAAAGGCAATATTCCACTGTTGTCTTAAAAAATCAGAAAAAAATTATTCTCCGAAAAACATTAAATTATTGGGAACAGATTCTTCCTGAAAATTATTTTATCCGCATCCACCGGTCCACTATTGTTAATGTGAGTGAAATAGATAAAGTTAAAAATAGTAATTCCGGACGTGTAAAGGTTTTATTGAGTTCACCACAGGTGGAGCTGGATGTAAGCAGAAGATACAGCTCAAAAATCAGGAATCAATTTTTAGCTTAGGTTCAATTTATACGGGGTGGATTTTCCCCGGTAATAATCCGGCGGCCTGATAAACATTTCAGAGTTCGAATCCGGTCTGTCAGAAAAGTAAACCAGACAAACCGGAATTCAAATCAATTATTAGCACATTCTATCGCTGCTGATGTTTTTATAAAAACTCAGGGTAATTTGGCAAGTGAATTAAACTGCTCCTCAATTATTTCTTTTTTTTCCTCTTCCCTGGTTTCTATTGCCTTTTCAAGTTCACCAAGTTGTTTTTTCAGCTCTTTCAGTTCAGCATACATTTTCTTTCCCTCAAGATCAAAAAGATTCTCAAGATGCCCATGAATTTTTTTCTCCAGTGCCTTACGTTCTTTATCAGTTTTGCCATTTAACTGTTTCGCCAGATTTTTTATCGAAACCTTTAACCCGATAACTTCGCGCGAAAGCCTGTGCAGCTCGGAATCATTGTTAATTACATGATCAAAATAGAGGTCTCTCAGCCTTGCCTGGTATTCCAGTTTATCCCGTTGTTTAAGAAAAGTAAGGTCTCTCCTTATTGGTTCAGGTAAAGATTTAAGGTATATTTCCTCCATGGTATCGGAAAGATCATAAGATCCCGAACGATTCAGCTTTATATCTATTCTTGTCGATTTATCCGCTATAACTACTACATCTTCAACGAAGGTTTCCTGATATGATTCGCAGACAACTTTTAATTTGTAGCTTCCCGGTTTAACATTGATTATGAAATATTTCCCTTCGGTATCAGTTGCGGCCCCGAGTTTAAGTCCGGGCAGCACAATACTTGCCGCGGGAACCGGTTTTCCTGTCTTCGCGTCAGTAACTGTACCATATATCTTTCCGGTTGTGCCGGAAAAACAATTAACGGTGATCAGGAAAAAGAGGATGATAAATGCTGTTTTTTTCATTGTTTCTCCAAATTTCTTAAAAGGTTGATTTATTTAGCTGATCCCGGATCATCTCAATTTTATTCGTGATTGTATAAACTTCAACATCCCAGTGAATATTTTCCCGCGGCGCTTCAACATGCCCGGCGGTAACTGTGGAATCGGCGAGATATACCTCCCCCTCAGCATGCCAGTCGGGGAAAATATAAATTACGGCCGCTATTAAAACTGTAAAAATTGCCGGTAAAATCCATTGAGGTTTAATAAACGAATTCACCACCGCCGATTCTTTTTTGTTTTTGGGCTCGCTCCTTTCGAGGTCAATATTTTTATAAAAACCATGGATATCGGCGCTGATTTTTTTATAACTGTTATAAGCCTTTCTGCATTCTTCACATTCTTCCAGATGTTTTTCTGTTTTTTCCTTTTCAAAACCGTCCAGCTCACCCTCTGAAAATTCAAAAACTTTATATTCAAACTCACAGCACTTCATTTTATTTTTCCCCGATCAATTTTCTCAATTTTTGTTTGGTCCTGAATAATTTTACTTTTACGTTATCAACGCTTATATCAAGAATCACAGCCATTTCCCTGTAGGAATATCTTTCAAAATCTTTAAGATAAACCATTTCACTTTCTTCGGCTGATAATTTAGAGAGAGCGTCGCGCATTGTAATGATATCATTAATATTTTCATTGTCGCGGTGTAAAAGGATTATTTTTTCAAGCCCCGTGTTTTTCCCCGACGCTCTTTTGAGCAGGTTATAACACTGGTTTCTTGTTATGGTGAATAACCAGGTTTTCTGATTGCATCTTTCTTCATAACTATCGGCGCTTTCAAGAAATTTCAGAAAAACTTCCTGCCGGATATCCCTGGCTTCCTCAAGATTTTTAAGAATGCTTAACGCGTAGCGCAGCACATCATCAGAATATAGATTGAATAATTCGGCAGCAGGTATCTTTTCTTTTAATTTTCGCATATCAACAATATTTAATTACCCACGTAGACAAATGAGATACTGTTTTGTTACATGCCAATGGAAATATTTTTGAATTTCATAAAAAAGTAGTATCCCCGCATAAATCAAGACTTCTCTGCATCCATGTATAAACAGACTAATCCGGCAGAGTCGGAACTAAAAGGAAGTTCAGAAAAACAATCATCATCGTTCCCGGTTATATTTTCCTCTGGCAAATTTTTCAGGCGGTTATCTCTTCGAGCTCCGATTCTCCTTTTGAGGAATCCTCACCAATCCACTGCCACTTTTCACGTAATCTCAACTTTCCGGACTCCATCATTTCAGGAGTAGAGAAACATTTTCCCAGCTTAAACTCACCATGGATGTTTATATGGTGATAACGCATATCGAGAGCGCCATCCTCATCCATTTTTGCCAGTATCTGCCCCCGTTTAATCTCTCCCCCCGAATATTCACCGGTAACAATATCATCAACCTGGTAATAATAAAATATAGTATCCCCCGATACTTCTCCGTTTTCACTATTCGAAACGGAGCGAAAAATTCTGCCGTCAAGATTAAAATTCATCTTTTTTACTCCTTAATTTATCCCGTGTTCTCTTTTTCGCGTTTTACTAAATTTATCTCATTTTTCCTGATTAATATAATCCAATTTGTAATCCGGTAAAAGAGTTTAAGAAATATTTTGTTCAACAATTCTGCGCCCTGGTTTTTTAACCTTAGTAGCAGTGGTAATCACTCAGTAAAACAAAACCTTATCAACCTTATTCATTTTTGTGGTTTTAGCGGATAGCCTCGGGAAAGATTGTCTGAACCGTGATTAAAGGATTAAAAGATTACATGATTATTTTTCGGTATCGGTGTCGTCATTTCGGGAATATGAATAAAATTAGGATTATTAGTAGTCCCGCGTGTCCCATGAAAATGCGGCGCCGGCTCTCAGGCTTGGAGGTGGTTTTTGTGTTGTTCATTTTTTCCGGGGGTGGGATTACTCCGTAAGGAGTTAAATTCTACGCAAAAAGGAAAAGTTTTTATCTGATTGCCAGTAAAATTTGGCAATAGATTCCGGCCTGCCTGCCTCTGGATGGTCTTTTCGCAAAAGACGCAAAAAACCGGAATGATAAATAATTGGTAATACCTGGGGAAAGTCAATTCCTAATTCGTAATTCCTCATTGTTTCTGGCTTGCCAGTTTATGATTACGATTATGATGTTTAAGGATATCAAGCTTATACAAAATTGAGTTTTAAATAACCCCGCGCCTTCAGGCCGGGGATCCCTGGCGAGACCGACTGCCATCAAATGGGCTTTAGCCCAAAGAGAGGATAGGAGAAATATTACTCCGTTCACAATCCTAATCCCGCCAATATCTGAACCATGATTAAAGGATTAAAAGATTTCATGATTATTTTTCAGTATCGGTATCGGTATCGGTATCGTCATTTCGGGAATATGAATAAAATTAGGATTATTAGTAGTCCCGCGTGTCCCACGAAAATGCGGCGCCGGCTCTCAGGCTTGGAGGTGGTTTTTGTGTTGTTCATTTTTTCCGGGGGTGGGATTACTCCGTAAGGAGTTAAATTCTACGCAAAAAGGAAAAGTTTTTATCTGATTGCCAGTAAAATTTGGCAATAGATTCCGGCCTGCCTCTGGATAGTCTTTTCGCAAAAGACGCAAAAAACCGGAATGATAAATAATTGGTAATACCTGGGGGAAAGTCAATTCGTAATTCGTAATTCCTCATTGTTTCTGGCTTGCCAGTTTATGATTAAGATTATGATTTTTGGGGATGGAGACTCTTTACAAAATTGAGTTTCAAATAACCCCGCGCCTTCAGGCCGGGGATCCCTGGCGAGGCCGACTGCCATCAAATGGGCTTTAGCCCAAAGAGCGGATAGGAGAAATATTACTCCGTTCACAATCCTAATCCCGCCAATATCTGAACCATGATTAAAGGATTAAAAGATTTCATGATTATTTTTCGGTATCGGTATCGGTATCGGTATCGGTATCGGTATCGGTATTTCGGGAATATGAATAAAATTAGGATTATTAGTAGTCCCGCGTGTCCCATGAAAATGCGGCGCCGGCTCTCAGGCTTGGAGGTGGTTTTTGTGTTGTTCGTTTTTTCCGGGGGGTGGAATTACGATTACGATTATGATTACTCCGTTAGTAGTTAAATTCTACGCAAAATGGCAAAATTATATTTGACCATCAATTTACCGGGGAATTCTGTCGTCCCTGGCGGGACTTTTGATCAACCTCTTAACTTATTTCCCCACAATGAATTGCGGGGCTATTATCTGTCGTCCCTGACGGGACTTTTTTGGGATTTTGAAGTTATCTTAAAGAAAAATTACAGGTTCTTATCTCTCCACTAACCACTTTTTTTTCTGGCTTGCCAGTCTATGATTAAGATTTTTGAGAGTGGAGATTCTTTTCAAACTTGAGTTTAAAATAACTCCGCGCCTTTAGGACGGAGACCACCAACGAAGCAACCGCACTCAAATGGCTTTAGCCCAAAGAGAGGATAGGGGAAATATTACTCCGTTCACAATCCTAATCCCGCCAATATCTGAACCATGATTAAAGGATTAAAAGATTTCATGATTATTTTTCGGTATCGGTATCGGTATCGGTATCGGTATTTCGGGAATATGAATAAAATTAGGATTATTAGTAGTCCCGCGTGTCCCACGAAAATGCGGCGCCGGCTCTCAGGCTTGGAGGTGGTTTTTGTGTTGTTCATTTTTTCCGGGGGTGGGATTACTCCGTAAGGAGTTAAATTCTACGCAAAAAGGAAAAGTTTTTATCTGATTGCCAGTAAAATTTGGCAATAGATTCCGGCCTGCCTGCCTCTGGATGGTCACGCAAAAAACCGGAATGCTAAATAATTGGAAATACCTGGGGAAAGTCAATTCCTAATTCGTAATTCGTAATTCCTCATTGTTTCTGGCTTGCCAGTTTATGATTAAGATTATGATTTTTGGGGATGGAGACTCTTTACAAAATTGAGTTTCAAATAACCCCGCGCCTTCAGGCCGGGGATCCCTGGCGAGGCCGACTGCCATCAAATGGGCTTTAGCCCAAAGAGCGGGCAGAATCACATCGTTTGCGGCCATAGTGGCATAGGATTAAGATTTTTTTTGCTCCCGGAAAGAAGAAATATCCTTTACTCCCCAGATTATTATTAATTTTTCCTACACACTGTTTAAACTAATTTTTATATTAGATTGTCTAAATTGCAAACGAAAAAGTGAATGCCGGAAGATAAAGATTTTGAATTAATACGGAAGTTTCTTGAAGGTGATGAATCAGCCTTTAACAGACTGGCAATGTTACACCAGAAAAATATTTACTGGCACGCCAGGAGGATGCTCGGCAGTCACATGGAAGCAGATGAAGTTACACAGGAAGTTCTGATTGTTCTTTATAAAAAACTGAAAACTTTCAAGTTCGATTCTAAACTTTCTACCTGGATATATAAAATAACATCCACCAGGAGTCTGAACGCGATAAGAAAACGTGATGTCAGAAGGTTTTTTTCGATTGAGGATAGTGAAGCGCTTAATCTGAAATCGGGGAATGATATTGTGAAGGAACTTGATGAAAAAGAAAAGCTCGAACAGCTCAATGAAGTTTTACAAATGCTTCCGGTAAAACAGAGAGAGGTGTTCATATTAAAAAATTTTGACGGCCTTACCTATGAGGAAATATCAAAAATCACAGGGAAAAGTGTCGGAGGCCTCAAGGCCAATTATTATCACGCGATAAAAAAAGTAACGGAGCTTATAGATGGACTACAGGGATAAAATAGCAAGATTCCTTGCCGGACTGATGGAAGAAAGGGAGGAGAAAAACTTCAGGGAAGAACTAAAGAACAACGACCTGTTGTCAGGGCAATTTAACAAAATGGAAAACCAGCTTAAGAATTTTGAAACGGTATCAAGACCCGTGGATGAAGATCCCTACTTCAATAATCTTGTGCCTAAAGTAAGAGAAAAGATTCAGCAAGAGAAAAAACCATTCAGAGTTTCTGTGCTCGCTCCGGTTTTTTCAGCCGCTTTTATAATTTTGACAGGCATTTTTATGCTAAGGTCGCCCGGCGCCGAAGAAATGAATATTCTTTCGGAAGATGAAATCGCATCCCTTATCGGCAGTGAGCTTAATGAAAACGAAACTAAATCACTTGAGATTCTTTTTCACACCGAAATGTGGAATTACAGCGATGACGAAAATTTTGCCTCTTTGGACCTGAACAGCGAATACCTCGAAAATTCTGTCAGTCCTGATAATTATTATAATATCAACGACTATATTTCGGGTCAGGAAATGTACAGGTATATAGAAGAAATACCCGATGAAGAGTTTGAAAAAATATATAATACAATCCTTGAAAAGAAGATTTTATAGGTGAGTAAAATGAAAGTTTACATTATTACAGCCATGATGCTGTTTTTATCGACAACAATATTTTCTCAGTTTGAACCGGACGGACCCCCTTATGGCAGGGGAAGAGGCCGGGGCATGAAGAATGACAGGATAGAGCAGCTTGAAAAAATAAAACTTATAGAAGCCCTCGACCTTGATGAAGCCACTATGCTTCAGTTTTTCGCCAGAAGAAACGCTCACAGGGAAGAAGTAAAAAGAATATTTGAACGAAGGGACAGCCTTTATCATCTGCTCGATGACAAAATAATGGAAGGTGAAATAGACGCTTCGGGTCCCGAGGCTGACAAAATTGTAAAGCAGCTTCTTGGCTTAGAAGAGGAGGCAGTAAATCAGCGTAGTTTATTTATTAACTCTCTCGGTGATATTCTTAATAAAGAACAAATCGTCAAACTTATCCTTTTCGAGCATAAATTTCGCCACGAAATGAGGAAATTTATGTGGGGCCGCAGGGGAAATATGGAGAGATAAGGAACTCTCAGTCAAAAAAAGTTGTAGAATTAGAAGAAATATGACACGGTTACAAAAAACTGTGTTGACTTTTAATGTTCTTACATATATTTTTGGCTTTGCAAATTGCGGAAGTGGTGAAATTGGTATACACGCTATCTTGAGGGGGTAGTGCCCCGTCGGGCGTGCGGGTTCAAGTCCCGCCTTCCGCACCATTTTTTCCTTACAAATGATTTAAAGGTTATCCATGAAGAAACTTATGATTTCAATTTTGACGATCGTATGCATTTTTTCAACATCCCTTCTTTCACAGTCCCTCCAGGAAGTTCCTGAAGCAGCTAAGCTTTATAATGCGGGTCGCGCCGATAAAAAACTCGGACAAATAAGGCCGGCAATTGAAAAGTTTGAAGCCGCTATGAAACTTTCAGATGACTATCGCATTTTTTACCAGTTGGGTGTGAGCTACAAGAGTCTGAACGAAACTGAGAAAGCAATTGAATATTTGAATAAATGTATCGAAGCAAAAGCCGACTTTTTTGCTCCATATAATAGTCTGGGCAGCATTTATTATATTTCACAGAATTACAAAAAAGCGCTTGACGCTTACAGGAATTATGAAAAATATGCTCCGGTAAAATACAAAGACAAAGCAAAAGAGCAGCTTACAAAAACATTGCACGCGCTGGGTGTACAGGCAAAAAGTGACGGTAAGTTTCAGGATGCCGTAAAACTATTTGAAGAAGCTGTAAGTTTGAATGATTATGAACCATCCTTTTACGCTTTATCTGAAATTTATAATGACCTGCAGCAGTTTGAAAAAGCGATTGAAGCTGCCGATAAAGCTATCAATTCACGTCAGAAAGGTTCTTCCATTCCAAAAGGCGCTCCCTATTTTTACAAGGGTATGGCATTTAAAGGCCTGAATAATATTGACAAAGCGCGCGAAAATCTTGAAATCGCCAAAAAAGATCGAAATAAAGATCTCAGGAGAAACGCCGAAATTGAGCTGGATAAGCTAAGATAAATTCAAAACCCCCTTTTTCAAGGGGGTTTTTTTTAACATTGTTTCGGGGGTAATTGAATTTTCAATTTTTTTTACTATAATTATTTTCTTTAAATGAAATAGTTAGTATTTACTTTTATACAGGATTTAACTTGATCACCTCCGATCATATCGCGCTTATCGCTCTCTTTTTTTCAGGTTCTGTAGCAGTTTTCGGGTTTGAACATCTCGCCAGAAAATCTGTAATCAGTCAGCCCGCCGCCCGTAAGTTTTTATTTCTTATTGCCGCTTCAATCACCTCCTTCAGCGTTTATCTCATAGAGAGTATTAACCTGCTTATTATTACAGCCTCGGGAGCTTCCGTTCTGGCATGGCTGGTAATTGTTAAAAATCTGTTCAGTGATTATTATGAATCACAGAAACAGGGTTGGAGCATCTTTTATTTTTCACTCGCTTTTTTGTTTCTCCTCGTCATTTTCAGGGAAAACAGATTTATGATTTTTTTTCCTTTCTTTTCCGCGGGCATTTCAAAAGGAATATCTTCGATCACGGGATTATATCTCGGAAGGAAACATTACGTAATTACCGCCGGTGAAAAATCAATAGCCGGATCGATAAGTTTTTTCCTTTTATTATTTTTATTTACGCTCGCTCCCTTTTATTTTAATATTTCTGAAACAGGTTTTTCTTCTCCGGGCTCTCAGTATCTGATTATATCATCTGTTACAATAGCATTCTTTCTTACCGTTACTGAATTACTTACTTCAGGGGGAAACGGCAGTTTTTTTGTTCCGGTTCTTTATGCTGTCCTCTTTTTTCTCTTTTATAAAATTGAAAACTTCACTCTGCTTTATGATTTTTTAACAGGTCTCGGATTTGCCTTTCTGCTGGTGACAGCGTCATACAAACTGAAATTTCTTTCACTTAACGGCTCAATAGCCACTTTCATTCTTGCCGGATTATTATTCGGTTTCGGCGGCTGGGCCTGGAGTGTTCCTATTCTTTCTTTCTTCCTTCTTTCAAGCTTAATATCCAAAATGCCTCACAGGAGTAAGGACACTGAGGGAATTTTCGAAAAAAGCAGCACCCGTGACTACCTTCAGGTATTCGCGAACGGGGGCGCCGGCGGAGTTCTTGTTCTTTTATACACCAATTCGGGCGATCAAATATATTACCTCCTCTATGTGGCGGCGCTCGCCGCGGTTTGCGCCGATACCTGGGCGACAGAAATTGGCACTATGCGCAAAACCGCGACTTACCATATTCTGAATTTCAGAAAAGTTAGCCAGGGCATTTCGGGCGGAATTTCGGTTCAGGGAACTCTCGGCGCGGTTGCCGGCAGTTTTGCCATTGCTCTTTCGGGAGCCTTCTGGATTAATGAGGGACTTGCCGTATATTTCCTTCTGGTGATGTTCAGCGGACTGGCAGGCAGCATTATCGACAGCCTTCTCGGAGCGACAATTCAATTACAGTATAAATGTAATTCTTGTGGCAAAATTACCGAAAGAAAAGAACATTGCGGAGTAAAAAGTAAATATTTCAGAGGTATTAATTGGGTTAATAATGATGTGGTAAACTTTTTATGTTCCCTTTCAGGTATAGTGATAATATTAATATTCGCGAGTATAGTTTAATTTATGAAGATAATTAAAGTTCTGTTAATTCTTTTAATATCTGTAGTTTCTTTCGGACAAAACAAAACTGATGAACTTTCAAAAGGCATGGCAGAATATTCCGCGGGAAACTTTTCGGCTGCTTTTAATCATTTTCTTTCAATATCGGCTGATTCTGAAACAGACCGGCTTTCTGCCGCTACCGCCGCATTCTATAAAGGTGAGTGCCTGTGGAATATGAAACAGGAATCGGCCGCGCTTTCAGAATATGAAAATTTCCTGAATAAATATTCCCTCTCCAATTTCAGACATATCGCTCTTTACCGTCTTGGAACCATTTATTTCCAAAAGGGTGAGTATAGAAAATGCCGTTACAATCTTCAGACTCTGATAAATGATTATCCCGAACATCCTTTCGCGGCGCAGTCCTTTTACTGGATGGGAGAAGCTTCCATATCTGAGGAGAATTACATTAAAGCCGAAGAATATCTCAAAGAAGCCATTTCCCGAAGAACAGTCAACCGCTATATCGATTACAGCATTTTTGCCCTCGCGGGTGTATATGAAAAAAGAAATGATTATGAAAATGCGGCTCTTTATTACGATGAATTGCTTTCTTATTATAAATACAGCGATCTCGCTCCCCTGGCGCAGCTTCGGATAGGTATATGTTATTTTCTGCTTAATGATTACGACAGGGCGATCATAGAGCTTTCCGACCCCGCAATTGAATCTCTTCCCCAGAAGGAGGGAAGCGAGGCTCATTTTATTCTCGCCAACTCTTTTTTCAGGCTGAGTGAATACAAAAACGCTTCGGAAATATTCCAGACAATTATTGATAAATATCCGCAAAATCAGGAAAATGAAAGGATATGGTTCGCCCTGGCTCTTGTTAATTTCCAGTTGGGCCATTATGATGAGGCATTCAGAATATTCAGGTATATGAAAAATTCGGCGGTTGATTCAATCGCTTCCAATTCAATTTACTGGAGCGCTGAATGCAAAAGATATTCGGGGGATACCGCGGGCGCTCTTGAGATTTATAAAAACTTCCTGATAAACAGCCCTGGTGATAAACTCGCTCCGGCGGTTAATTTTAAGATCGGAGTAATTTATTATAACAAGGGTGATATCCCGGAAGCCGAATCTTATCTGAACGCTTCACTCAATTCGGAAGATCATGTCACCAGGGGAAAAGCTTTTACACTCCTCGGTGAAATAAGTCTGATGAATGAGGACCTTATCAATGGGGAAAGTTATTTTTCGAGCGCCATTCAGATAGAATCATTGCCGGTGACTGATCTTAACCGGGCTTTTCTCGGTCTTGGCGTAGCTTATTATCACCGCGGCAATTATGAGAAAGCGGCAGCGACTCTTCTCAATCTTAATTTTAATCATAAAAGTTTTGAAAAAGATAAAGTTAACCTTTACCTGGCCGAATCCCTGTTTAAAACCGGGGATTATAAATCGGCGATGAAACATTTCAGCAGGGTGAGTCCTGAAGATTCACTACTGTTTTCTGAAGCGCTCTATGGAAGGGCCTATTCACATTTTAACCTCAGTGATTACGCTAATTCCGCCTTTTATTTTAATGAGTTCATAAACCGTTTTCCCGGCAATAAAAGGGAAACAGACGCCAGACTGCGGCTCGCTGACAGTTATTTCGGCACTAAAAACTACGCGAGGGCCTCTGAAATTTATAATGACCTGTTTAATAGTTCTGCAAAAAAAATCGGTGATGATTTTGCCTGGTATCAGTATGGCATGACAATGTTCAAAGCGGGTCAAAATAAAAGCGCTATTGATATATTCGGCGAGCTGCAAAGACGTTTTCCCTCAAGCAAATATGCCGATGATTCACAATATATGAGAGGATGGATAAATTTTCAGGATGGAAAGTATGAGAAAGCGGTCAGTGAATACAGGCAGGTATTAAAAAACTATCCCCTTTCACAGCTCGAACCGATAATTTATTATTCCATCGGCGACGCGTTTTACAACACAGCCCGTTATGATTCATCTGTCGCCAATTATATGAGAATCATTTATTATTTCCCCAAAACAGAATATGTATTCGACGCGCTCAATGGCATTCAGTATAGTTATCTGGCTCAAAATGACCCGGCCGCGGCAGCCGCGGTTATTGACCGTTATATCACCGATAACCCGACCTCCCCATTCGGCGATGAAGTGCTCTTCAAAAAGGGGGAAATTTATTACAGCTTTGGCGATTATAAAAAAGCGCAGACAGGTTATAAAGATTTTATCGCCACATATCCCGAAAGCCGTTTTATTCCTAACGCTTACTACTGGATAGGAAAATGCGCCGACAACCTTGGGGAAACCGAATCGGCAATTTATAATTTCAGAATGGTTACATCGGGTTATCTTGCAACTGACGCGGGAATTTCTTCATCGGTTGAACTCGCCAATATTTATAATGAAAGATCGGAATTCAGTGAGGCGCTTAAACTGGTCAATGAAGTCCTCGCGGTTGCCGAAGGATCAGAAAGAGAGGCCGAACTTCTTCTTTTGAAGGCTGATACCGAAATAGCCGCGGAAATGAAAAATGACGCCTACAAAACGCTTGAAAGGCTTGTGAATTATTTTGACGGAACCATTTTCGGCGCCAAGGCAAAAATTAAGATATCTGTTATGCAAATGGATGACGGAGTATATGATGAAGCCGCCAGACTTCTCGCCGAGGTTAGTGAAAACAGAATTGACGATATCGGCGCCGAGGCGCAATATTATTATGGCGAACTCCTTTTCCGAAAAGGAGAAACCAAAAACGCTATCACTTCTTTCGTAAGAGTGAGAACCGTATTCGCGCAATTTGAAAACTGGTACGCTAAATCACTGATCCGGCTGGGCGACTGTTATAAAAAACTTCGCGACCGAAGACAGGCGAGGGAAATGTACCGCGCCGTTATAAGAAAACATAAAAATGATGAATTAGGGAAAGAAGCAAAAAGGAAACTTGGCAAATTATGATCAGATATCTTATTCTAATATTTTTTGTTTATTCGGTTTTGTCGGCCCAGGATAAAAGAGAGGTTGAACTACCCGATTTTGTGGTGACCGGAGTCCAGCAGGTGAATTTTCCCGAAATGGAAAAAATTGCTCCCGATCTGAATCCCACACTTTCAAAAGAATTTTTCAGCCCGGTTTATTCTCCCGGTGAATTTGACCTCGCGAAAATTTCCAAACCGCCCCGCAAAATCATCTCTCCTCTGGCGGGAAAAAATTTCTTTACCGGAATTATCCGCTCATCGGCCGGGATAAACAGGCTTCCCGAATTAAATGTTAATATTAAAACCGGCATGCCCCATTTCCTTCTCAATACAGGTCTTTTTGGGAAAAATGTAAGGGAATATGAAAAGTATAAAGGTTATTTCAAAACAGGAGGATACCTGCTGGGTGGTATTTTTGTTGATGATCAGGCTTCGGCATTCCCGGGGCTGGAAATCAGCGGCAGAGTGGAATATTCTCATAGCAGGTTTAATCTTTTCGGATCGGCGACTCCATCCCTCGAAAGAACTATTGGCAGAGGGAAATTTCAGTTATCCCTTCTTCAGAAAAGTTCTTCCGTTTTTAATTATCATATAATTACCGGCGGTGAAAGATTTAAAATTACCGATCATCTTGTTAATGATACCGAAGCAATCAGGATTCTCCTTGACGCTAATGGGGGCTTCGAATGGAAATTCCTGGGGCTGCGGCTTGAGGCGGATGGCAATATTATGAATGTTAAAAATGAAGATGATTATTCCCCCGATTTTGATAAAGCATATATGTCGGGGAAGGCAGTTCTTTCACTTGCCCGTTTTCGAAGCTTCGGCCTTGGAGCGGGAGCATATTACGCGAAACTGGAGGATGAAAAATTTTTCTCCCCGGTCGCCAATCTGTTCTTTAAAGCAGGAAAATTTATCACCTTTTCTGTTGAATATATCCCGGGAACCGACCTGGTATCGGCGCCATATCTTTTTAATAAAAACGCCTGCTTTACAACTTCTTTTACCGGGTATGATCTTACCAAATATAAAAACAGAATAAAAGCGGCGCTTAAATATGAGTTTGAAAAATATATTGAAGTGATTGCCGGCGGGGAATATTACAAAGGGGAAAATTACGCCTGGTTCTCCGATACAAATTCAGATGGTATTTTTGAGCAGTCAGTATATGGGGAGACAACCAATATTTCCGGATTTCTTAAATTTTATTTCCACACTGGTCCCAACGGCAGATTTTATGCCGAACTGAACGCGCGCGATATCAAAAGCAATGAAGCTTTTATCCCCCTTCTGCCCCGATATTCCGGTTTTTTTAATTATTCTGTAGATCTGCTGAACAAACTTACCGTTTACGCCGGAGCGATGCTTCAATGGAAATCATACACAAATATTAATAATATTGAAGAATTGCCATTTTTTGCTGATCTTAATATCGGAGCTGATTATATTGTGATCAAAGATTTTTCGGCCGGACTTGAGATAAAAAATATCCTGAACAGGGAAAATTATTATTTCCCCGGCTATAGCAATATACCTCTTGATCTGCTTTTGAATCTTTCATACGGATGGTAAATCCATTTTTATTTGCGGATTAGCCTGTTTATTTTTTAATTTATATTCAAAATTAAAGTGTTTGTTATGGAACTGCTAAAAGACAAAGTCGCAGAAATACTTGGTGTATCCAAATCCGCGAAGGAAAGCGCCTACCGTATGCTGATAGCAAAGGTGCTTGAAGCGCTTGAGGTAACCGGCGCCATTAAAATAAAAGGCCTTGGTGTATTTCAATTTAAAACAGCCGATTCATTCACTGAAGCGGGTGAGGAGGGTGAGCCGGGTGAATTAATTTTGTCTTCAATGCCCGCCGATCTTACCAGGGCAACGAACTCGGCTTTTATTTCACTCGATATTTCAGGCTACCTGGGAAATGATCTTTCCGATGAGGAGTCTCTTTTCAGTGACGGCGACGCTTCCATAATTGACACCGGCGGTCTGATGAGAAATATTGAATCGAGAGCTGTGGAACTTATTGCTTCAGCGGAAAAATTTGATGAATATGATATTTGGGATAATATCGTTGATTCCCTTTCCGAATCGGGCGACGCTGAAATTCCCCCTGTTGACGAGACAGAAGAAAATGATCAGAAACCTGAAGATGAGTTCAGCGATGAGGAGTTCGATTTCCTTACTGATGTTGATAAACTTATCGAAGAGGAAAAACTTGCCCGTGAAGAAGATCAGACAGATGAGATTAAAGATATCCCGGAGCAGGATGAAGAAAACATAACTCTTCCGGAAGAGGAAAAAAGTGAATCTGAAGCGGATGAGGAGGAAATTAGCTGGGACTCAATAGGGGAAAATCTTGACCTTGAAACCGAAGAGGAAGTAAAAAAAGAGGAGGAAGAGCAGACTGACGCAGCCGAAGAAGAATTAGAATGGGACTGGGGTGATGAAGAGGAGGGAGAACAGGAACCTGAGGTGGAAGAATCTATTGAGGATTTTTTCGAAGAAACAATAATTGATGAATCCCCGCAGGATGAGTTTTTTGACCCCGATAATAAAGGAGATGAGGAGGAAGAAGAGAGCTTTTTTGCCGAACAGGATGAAGAGGAGGAACCGGAAGAAGAATTGCGGAATGATATCTCGGAACCGGAAGAGGAACCTGCCGGGGAGGATGAAGAGCTTCCGGATGAAATAGTTATACCCGATCTTCCCGAACTTGAAGATGTTGAAGAAGAATCGGATGAGGAACCTGATTTTGGCGATATATTACCACCTGAGGATAATGAAGAGGAACCGGACAAGGACGAGGAACCGGAATTAACCGTGGAAGATGATTCTGATGAGGAATCTCCGGAACCTGTCGCAGGTGAAGAGCAGCCGGAAACCGAAGTTATCCCCGATGAGGAATCGGAAGAATCAAAGGAACAGGAAGCGCCTGAAACAAATGAAGAAAACGGGGTAAATAAAAAGAAAAAAGAGATTGATGAATCCTGGAAGGAAATCTATTCCGATTTTGAATTCCAGACTGAGGAGGAAAAACCACTGAAACTTAAACCTGAGAAAAAAACAACCGAAGGGGGAGATAAGGGTAAAATTTTATGGATTGCCGGGGGAGGAGTCGGGGCTGTGGTTGTAGCGGCGCTGCTTTATCTCTTTATCTTGCAGCCGGCCGATGATAACCCGCTGGAATTTCTGGAAAAACCGGGTGATACTGTCAAAACTGAAGAGCCTGCCGAGGTGAAAGAAACCCCTTCAGAAGATACTCTGCATTCCGGTTCTGAGGAAAATACAACCGAAACTGACCAGGGTGAAACTGAAAAAAATGTTGAGCAGGTTGTGCATACACCCGATAGTGAACCACCCGCCAAAGAAAACAGTATGCCATCAGGATTATATCTTGACGGCGCGGAAATAAAACTTGTAAAAAATCTGATATTTTCCGATGGAAGCCGTTATCTTCTTCAGGTTTCCAGTCTCAGGGATAAAGCGGCTGCCGAACGTGAGGCCAACCGGCTTAGAAGAAAAGGTGAACAGGCTTATATTGTGGAATCTTATATTCCCGCGAGAAAAGCCACTTTTTTCAGGATTAAAATCGGATTTTTTAATACTATACAGGAAGCTGAGGCTTATAAAAATTCAAGGTGATACTTTTAGGAACAGGAAAAATTTATGAATATTCTCTCAATTCTATTGAAAGGCGGCTGGCTGATGCTGCCTATTTTTTTGTCTTCTGTTATTATGATAGCGATTATTATCGACAGATATATCGTTCTGAGAAAATCGAGGATGAATGTTGCCACTTTTATCGTAAAAATCAGGCAGCTTCTTAAAAAGCAGTCTGTTAATGAAGCCATTGAATATTGCAAAGAGGAAAAATCTCCCACCGCCAATATTATACGTAAAGGGTTAAAAAAATACTATCTCGGCCACGAAAGAGTTAAGGAAGCGATAGAAAACGCGGGCAGACAGGAAGTTGACAAACTTGAAAAAGGACTATCAATTCTTGCCACAATAGCGGGAGCGGCTCCGCTTCTCGGTTTTTTGGGAACAGTTACGGGAATGATCTCCGCCTTTATGAGTATTGAAGATCTCCAGGGTTCAGCTAATCCGAGTGATCTGGCCGGCGGCATCTGGGAAGCGCTTATAACAACAGCCTTCGGTCTCGCGGTGGGTATAATTGCTTATATGTTTTATAATTTCCTCGTCTCATCAATCAACAGAATGGTTCTCGATATGGAAGTTATATCCAACGATGTAATCGATATTATTGAGGAAACAAAAAGAATTGAAACCCTGAGCGGCGGGGAAAAACAATGAAATTTGACGCCAAAAACAAACCGCTGACAATCTTCAGCTTTTCTTCCCTTACTGATATTGTTATGCTGCTGCTTATCTTTTTCCTCCTGACATCGCAGTTTGTTATTCAGACGGGAGTAAAGGTAAAACTTCCCGGGGCAAAAAATAATGAACAGTCACCTCCTTCCAGGCTGGTTGTAACGATAACTGAAGATCTTACAATATATTATGGTAAAGAGCAGATAGCGCTCGAGTCGCTTGCGGGATTTCTGAGCTTCGGAATGGAAAAAAGTAAAGAGAATACACTCTTCGTTAGAGCGGACAGGACTGTTGATATTGCGATGGTGATAAAAGTAATTGACGCGGCGAAAGGAGTGGGGATAACAAAATTTGTTATTGAAACGGAAAAAGAGGCGCTTTGAAGGGAAGAGTAAATTACCTCGCTTATCTTTATTCTTTCGCGGTGCACCTGGTTATCGCGGGAATACTCCTTAGTTTTTCCGTTTCGAGAGAGGATGAAGAGGAGGATTTTGTATCTGTTGGTTTCGGCACAGGTATTCCGGGCGATTTTCGAAAACAGATTGTTAAGGATACTCCCGAACTGCCGGCGGCAAAAAACAAGGATGAAAAAAGCCCCCCGGTTCCCGAGAAAGTTAAAAAGAAAAAAGAAACCAAAAGAGAAGAAACATCCGGGAGCGGCAACTCAGGATATAATATCGATTTTGGCGGCAAAAGAATAAGAAAAATTTACAGTTATGAAGTGCCGCCATATCCCGAGGGTGTGGCTAAAGATATTGATGTGAAGCTCCGGTTTACTATTTTGCCAGACGGCACAGTGGGAAGCATATTTCCCCTGATTAAAGCCGATTCCCGCCTGGAAACCGCGGCTGTGAGCGCACTTCGCCGCTGGAGATTCGAACCCCTTCCGGCCGGGCAGAAAAAAGAAGTTCAGCACGCGGTAATTGTTTTCCCATTCAGACTTAAATAATTCCGGTAACTACCTGAATATATCACTGTTAACAATATCCCCCGGGTTTCGTGACCCGGCTGGCGTGCGGTAAATTGTGATATGAAAAAATATATCAATGGAGAAAAAAATATATGCAGTCATTCAATTATGTGAAATCGCTTAAATATAAAGATTATGATACCATATATGAGCAATGCAGCGGTCCGGGAGGACTTCAGCTTGCCGAATTTATGGCTGAGAAAATGGGACTTGAAAGTGGCGGCAAGCTGCTGGATATTGGTACGAATCGTGGTTACCAGACATGTTTTCTCGCGAAAGAATATGGAGTATTTGTTGTAGGGATCGATCCCTGGGATGACCGTGAAAAGGGAAATCCTATGATAGAGCATTTGCGCGAAAACGCAATCAAGTGGGGAGTTGAAAACCAGACTCTGGGAATAAAAACCGGTGTGCCGGATACCAACTTTGCCTCAGAATCATTTGATTATGTTTATTCCACAACCGCGTTGGAAATGGTCAGGGTGTCACTTGGCGTTGAAGGATATATCAAATCATTAAAAGAAATATACAGGATATTAAAACCGGGCGGAATATTCGGACTCGGAGAACCTATGCATTTTGATATTCCCGTCCCGGAAGATTTATATCCACTTGTTTCACATGGTGATTATCCCTGGACCGAATGTTTCAGAACATTAAAAGAAACCAGGGAGCTGATAGTCAATGCGGGTTTTAAAGTTCAGGAAGCGGAATACGCGGAGGATGCCTCATCATGGTGGAAAACTTACGCGGAACATGATCCTTTCTGCAAAAAGAATCCTGATGATGATCCTAAAACACTCCGGATTGATAATGGCCGCTGGACAAGTTTTGGATATATTATATCAAAAAAACAGCCCTGAAATTGAGCTTACCCGATTAACAATTATTCAGTTCTCCAGACTAAATCTGGTTCTGGCTGCAGTCTTTTTCGCCGGGATCTTCAATCTGGATTGTTGTGTGGACTATTTTGAAATCATGCCTCAGGTCATCGCTTATCTTTTTTATAAGTTTGTTACGGTTTGCTTGCCTGTTACCGACAAGATGTACTGTAAGGGCGGTTTCGGTTGTGCTCATCGCCCAGATATGCAGATCATGAAAACTTTCTATTTCTTCAAGGGAGTCCAGGTAAAATTCAACTCCCTCTTTATTTATCTCCTTCGGCACCGCGTCGAGAGCAAGACTGGTGGAATCTTTCAGCAAGTCCCAGGTTCCCCTGAAAATAACAATCGCGATAATAATACTTATCACCGGATCGAGCCAGTAGAGCTCTGTGAAAGTTAATATCAAACCGACAATTACCACACCAAGAGATATGGCGGCGTCGGCAGCCATGTGCAGAAAAGCTCCTTTAATATTCAGGTCATCTTTTCTTCCTGAAAAGAACAATGCCGCTGTAGCCGCGTTGATAATCACTCCGATTCCGGCAATTATCATCATAGTTGTACCCTCAACAGGCTGAGGTTCGGAAAATCTTTTAACCGCCTCCCATACGATAATACCGATAGCCCCGATGAGAATCATAGAATTCAGGAACGCGGCGAGAACACTCGATTTTTTATATCCGTAGGTATATTTATCTGTCGCCGATTTTTTTACCAGCCTGCTCGCCACCCACGCTATAACAAGTCCGAGCACATCGCTAAGATTATGCCCCGCGTCAGCAATAAGGGCCAGGGAGTTAATGATAAGGCCGTAGATCACCTCAAGAACAATATAAATAATATTTAACGCTATACCGGCGGCAAATGCTCTGCCGAAATCTTTTACTTCGTGATTATGTGAATGATCGTGTGACATATAATTTCGTTTTATTTCCTCAACATCAAAACAGCTAAAAAAAATTCACAGCCTGAAATGTTGTATTGTTAACAAAAATATTTCATCCTTATTTTTGTAAGCCTTATAAAAAATACGATATTCTTTATGGCGAACTGACGTTATTTACATTATAATGTAAGTTTTATAATACACTGATGCGACTTATCCGCGTATAAAGAATGTAGTACAAATTTCGAGGAATTTTTTTAATTTGGCAACATAATAATAATTTCCAAAACATTGTGAAATTTGCAAATAAAAGAGATAAATATGCGGGCGAGAATTGATAGGTTTGGTCGAATATTGATACCAAAAAAACTCAGACTTCAACTTGGATTAAAAGTCTTATCACCTGTTTGTATTAAGAAAGATGGTATACGAATTATTATTGAATCAATTGATGCGGAAAATCCAATTGTTGAAAAAGATGGATTTTTGGTTTATACAGGGAAAATCAAAAGAACTCCGGAATATACTTTAAACAGGGAAAGAAATGAAAGAAATAAATAAATCGTTTCTTTCCCAAATGTTATAGACTCAATCATCTAATCTGCCAACCAGAAAATTTTCAATTTACCCTTCCAGCAGAAATGCCCATGCCGGCATAATTTTTATTCTTCTCTCTTCGATAAGCAAATCTTCAGCGGCTCCTTTTGTGAGAAGCAGACCATCCGGAAGATCATATTTTTTCATTGCGTCCAGCAATCCGTTTATCTCTCTCTGTCTTGTCGCTTCATCAGCGAGTGAAACAGATACCTGTATGGCTGCTGTGATATTCAGTCCCTCCTTTATCAGAAAATCACATTCCGTTTTATCTTCCTCATAAAATATCTCTTTTCCTCTTCTTTTAAGCTCCAGGAATACTATGTTTTCAAGTATTCGGCCCTCTTCTCTGCTGAACCGGAAAGCTGTGGCATTGATTAATCCTGAATCTATACAGTATATTTTTTTTTCATTACGTATCTGCTTCTTAACGGATGGATCATATTTGCTTACAGTAAAAAAGAGAAATGCCTCACCCAGGGCGTCGACATAATTTTTCACTTTTGAAGCGCTGCTGAAATTGAGCAGATTTTTCAAATTATTAAAACTTATCTTTTTCGCGACATTTGAAAGAAGATATAAAGATAATTCACGAAAGTCTTTTACATCCCTTATCTGCAGCCTGACTATCAAATCTTTTATCAGGATATCCTGGTAAAGCTGGTTGAGTTCCTGGTAATCCCCCGACTTTAAAATTTCCGGAAAACCTCCGAATGTTATATATTCCTCCAGCATTCGCGAGAGTTTTGCTCTATCCTTTGTTAATATTGTTTCTTTCAGCTTTACACCTTTATATTCCAGGAACTCCCTGAAACTGAAGGGAAACAGCTCAGTATGTATATTCCGGCCGGTAAGGCTGGTAGCGATTTCCGAACTGAGAAGGTTAGCGTTTGAACCTGTAACAAACAGCTTATGCCCATCTGTGAATAATCTTCTGCAAAACCGTTCCCACCCGGAGATGTTTTGTATTTCATCAAAGAAAAAAGCTTCCGCGTCTTCGTTGAGCTCCATAAAAACTTCAAGGAGAAGATTAAAATCCCCGAAATGGAAATCCAATAACCGCTCATCCTCGAAGTTTATATAATTGTAACTATTGTAAAATTTTGCGATTTGTCTTAACAGTGTTGATTTACCGCAACGCCTTATGCCGGTCACCACTGTTATTTTGGCAGATTCTATGATTTTTTTCGGGATTTTTCTCTGCACTACCTCAAAATCTCTTTGGAAGGATTCCTTTTGCTCAAGTACGATTTCTTTTAAGCGGTTTTTATCCATTTCTTTTATTGGATTTTAGTTGGCGTTTTTCAAAATATGCAACACTAATGTACAAATAATGTCTTTATAATACAACAGTATTATCCAATAAATAGTTATATCTTACAGCACTACTGCATAAATAGTGTATATATCTTACATTACTAATGTATAAAAATGGATTTGTTCTTGCATTAGAATTGTCAAAACTGATGCTTAAGTAAATTGATCAGCATATATTCAATCGAAATAATTATCAGTGTAAAAAAAATTACCGTGTACAAATTTCTTCGCGCCTCCCTTGCCTGCGAATATTCACCTCTAAAAAAAGATACAATTCCCGGAGTAAAATGGTATTTAACCGATTTCCTGAGCTCTTTGGAGCTATCGAACATAATAATCGAAAAATATATAAAATCTGGAATATTAAGAATAAAAAGAGAAACAGCGAGTTCGATATTATCAATTATTTTTTCTTTCCTGAGTATGAAAAGAACTATTAAGAGGAGTGCATGGAGCAAATATATAGTTTGTAGTACCTCCTTTTTGAAAAATATTCTTTTAATTGTTTCTATTCTTTCCTGTCTTATTTTTTCCGGTGATTTCCTGATCCCCGCCCTCTTTTCTTCGATTATCTTCCAGCAGGATTTGCAATATTCATGTTTTCCCCTGATAACTGCCCATTCACGCGGAAGAATTGCCCTGCATCTTTTGCACATAACATCTTTTGATAAAGGACTCATATATCCCTCAATAAATAATTTTCTTATTTGAAATTTAAAAAAATTCCGGAAAAAATGTGATTTCTCTTTTGGTGGGTAATAACTTTGAATGAAAAAATCAGAAGCCGGGAGAGGTTCGCCCCCTGATTACAGCCAAGCTCTCCACATCATCGTAATAACGGGGAATTTATTCCAATTCCTCAAACGTTCCAAAGGTTCTTTTCACCGCTATTACCATCTCAAGTCCCGTGGTTCCTGAGGTAGTAATAGAAACGCTAAGATCGGGATTGTTTTTATTTCGCATTATAAATTCGGGTGTATCCCCTGTCTCAATTTCCCATTCACCTCCAATCTTCAAGTTCTTGCATGCTTTCAGTTCATTTGCCAGCTTATTAAAAACACGGTTAGAAATTTCTTCATCCCAATAGAAACCGCTTTTATTTTTTGTGACGTTGTAATAAGCAGCCATGGAGAGGGCGGCTTTACGTCTGTCAAAATCGACAAGATATATTTCATTGATTTTGTAAATACAGTGATCTGCTTCAGGAAAAGGCACAATCATCTGCGGATAAAAAGTCCCTTCCACAACCTTCTTTCCATTTGTTATCAATGCCCCGATTTCAATTCTATCCGATTTATCATAGGCGTTTTTGAAATCATTATCCACATCTTCAACAATTTTCCGGAAAGCCTTCTGAAATTGTTCACGGTATTTATCCCCTTTCTTATTAAAAACAACATCGGTGAAATCAAAATCTGAATCAAAGGGATCGGATGAAGCAAGAGCGCCCTTTGTACCGGTGACCTTAAGGTAATCAAACTTCACGGTTTTTTGATTGTAAACAATGAATCCCAGTTTATCACCGAAAAATTTCTGGTAGGGAATTTCAGCGGTATGGATATCATTAACGAAAAATTTCAGCATTTCACCATCTTTCGTAATTTTTAATTTGTTTGGTGTGCCGTAGTTAATATAAACATTTCTATACCAGTCTTTTATATTTACCTGTTTTCCATTTTCAAATTTGGCAATTTTTATCCACTGCGAGTTTGTAATTGTCATCATAAAGAAATTATCATAATCCTTAAGACCCCAGATTAATCCATACCCGTTTTGATCTTCGCCCGAAACATTTTCCACTGTTGTTTCAATACTGAAATTTTCAGACTGATCAATGGGGAAAGAGATCTGGTTGGCGTAGGAAGAATTTTCTTTGATACTTGAAAAAACAAGCGCATTATTCTCCATTTTAATTCGCGCGTACTCATTCTCACCAATAAACCATCCATTGTTGTTATTGGAAAAAGTATCATTAAGAATTACATTTTCCTCGCTGTTATGCTTTTTTGTGGCAGGCTGGCTGAAATAATTGATACAAAGTAAAACCATAAAAACCAATAAAAGAACAGACTTTTTCATTTTCTCTTCTCCTGTGATAACATGGCATTAAGTCTATTTTTCCAGAGCGATTGTCATAACAATATTGGTGATAAATGAATTAACATTTACCTGAATCGGTAAGCTTTTATGTTTCATTTCAAAACCGAGGAAACTATCCTTGTTAATTTCCCATTCACCACCTATCGATTCTTTCTGGCATTGTGTAAGCGCTTCCGTAAGAAGGGTTCTGATTTCATAACTCAGGTCGCTGTCGGCATAATTCGGGCTTTCTTCAGTAGTGGTGCTGTAATAGATATTTACTTTATATACCCCGTCATCCAGACCGTAGTAACCATATTTAGCCCCGGGGAAATCGAGTTCAATCTCTCTGAGTCCGTCATATCCCATATAAACTTCTTCAAATTCACTCGTTATACCTTCAAAATTTTCATCAGCAGCCGAGATTACATACCCAAAGTTCTCCTTAAAATCGGCAAAATCATCTTCAGAAAAACCTTGTTCTTTCCAGTTCAGCTCTGAAGCCCCCGAATTTTTAAATACCAGTTCATCCACTTCAATTGACTGATCGCCATAGACAATAAAGCCAATATTGTTGCCCATAAAAGCCTCCCAGGGCATTTCACCAATTTTGTGATGATTCAGCAGAAAATGGTATTTGCCTCCTGTTTTAACTACAGATAGAAGATTAAAATTATTCTCCCAAAAATAGTATGACTTAATATCATCAACCGGTTTGGAAAAATTACCATCTTTTGCTTTACGGACAAGCGCGTAACCCATATCACTAACCTCATAAGAAAAGCAGTTATCCAGATCGCGGCAGCCCCACATCAGTCCGAATGTATATCCCTCATTTCCATATTCCTGCCTTATCCGGACCTCAATGGTAAAATCACCGCTTTCATCTATATTAAATGGCCGATAGGTATAAGTCCCGCTATCCTTAACTTTGCTTTTCATGAATAGTTTCCCCTCCCGGAACGACATTTCGGAATAGTCATTATTAAAGAGGGGCCAGTTATTCTGATTTTCATTAAAGACATCAAAAAATATTATTGAATCTGAATCCTGGGCATAAAAAAATGAAGAACATAATAAAAACAGATACGAAATGATAGTTATTGCTCTCATAATATTTCCCATGTATTTATATTTTTGGATTATCTGATAACAATATGAAAACTTTTTTCGGCAGTTTGTCCGCTTTGTTGAGTTCCTCTGCAATAAACACGCAGCATAAAGTCGTATATACCGGGTTTTTCAGGAATTCCCTTTATATACGCTATTGATTTTCTTTCTTCATAAGTGAATGTTAACCCCGGCGGTAATTTTAATTCATTTACCGTTATCAGGTTAACCGGAGAATCATTCCCCGAAACATTGATTACCGAATAATAAGCTTTCCCTTCGATACCTTCAGGTAGTGTTTCAGGTGAAATTTTCAGGTCGGGTATGCCACTCGAACAGCCTGAAAAAATGAGAGCAGTAAGCAAAGTAATTGCCATCATCCTGAATTTATTTACCTGTTTAATACATAAAATCCTTATCTTTTCCATTCAAATCCACGCAAAAATATTGGTTCTCTTGTCACTGATAATTAATATCACTTTTCTATCTTAAACCTTCTTTCCGCCATATTTAAAAGAAAATCCTTCATTTTTTCATATGATTCATTGCATTTTTTTTCATCGCTGCATCCATGATCAAAATAAAACGGTCCATAAGAAAATGAGGTGACATCTTCTTTCAGTAATTGTTCTTTTTCAGAATTTACCCATGCTTCCGCGTCAGTATGCGACTCCAGAGGAGTAACCTCAATCCACATTCTTTTTTCCTGCATCTCATCATCAATAAAGATAAGACTGCTTTCTTCGGAATCCTCCCAGATAAAGTGCATATTAAAGAGCTCCAGAGCCTGCTTCAGGTGCTCAAGCTTCCAGTCGTTTCCATTTGTTATTGTTGAAACCGCTTTTTCTGCGAGAGGCGATTTCATGCTGATAAGTCTGTCCACATTCTCAAAGGCTTTTTCCACATCCATATCGAGGAAATGGGCGCTTGTGAGAAGTAGTATAGCCTGTTGATTATCAGGATTTATTTCAAGCGCTTTATAAAGGTCTTTTATTCCTCCTTTGTAGTCTTCGGCAAGCACTTTCAATTGACCTCGTAACTGATAAAGGGTATCTGCCTTCGGATATTTCGGAAGCACCGCTTCAACCAGTTTCATCCCTTTTTCATCCTTATACTGCTGGATATAGAGAGCTACAATACCCTGGGCGAGCGCCTGATCATTATTACTTACCCTGGCATAAACTTCAAGATCTTTTGCGATCAGCAGGGGATCTTTTTCTGTAAAAGCTACCAGCACCATTCTTGTTTCCAGTCCCTCGGCATGTTCGGGATATTTTTCAAGAAAGCTGCTCAGCAGAGTATAGGCGCTATCGAATTTGCCCCCCTGGGATAACTCAATAAGGGTTTTACTCAAACCTTGCCATTCCGCGTCCTGGGCTGACGCAGGTTTACTTAAGATTAATGTGAATAATAGAAGAGGGAGTAAAATTTTGCCGGTTCTGATGATCATGCTTTCCATGAAAACGCTCCATATATATTTATAGATAAAATTTATCTGCTCAAGGGAGCAGCATGTCCGTTATTGATGCTGCCCGTATCGCGTCTGATTCAAAATCTATTTATATAATATCCGGAATAAATCATTTCGGACTCGGTTTCAAGCGCCGGGCTGAATGAAAGGAACAAAAAAGGAGTTACGGAAAATTGTAAGAAAAAACAATTTCCAACTTCCTGAAATATTGAACTGAGGCCAATCTGAATTCAAGATAACAGAACTTTCAGATAAAAGCAAGCACAATATTATCCATGCTTTTTTATTCCGAAAACTCAATCGGACACATTAACTCTTGCTGCCGTTGAATCAGCAACAATTATATTCTGAAGTTAATATAATTATCCGCGTGAGCTAAAGTAAATAATACAAATGTACTATTCCTCTCACCGGTTAAAGAGGTTGTGTGAAAAGTTTGAGCAATTTAATAAACTCATTCCCAAACCCTTTCTCTTGGGAAGAGAAGGGGCTTAAATTGCTCATAATTCGCAACTTTTTAAAAGTCCCTCTCTTTTTAAGAGAGGGATTTAGGGTGAGTTCCAGACTTTTCACACAGCCTCTAAAGAGAGTGGATAATACTCTGATGATAAAGTGCGTTTACATTTTAAATCTTCTTTCCTTCATGTTCAGCAGAAAATCTTTCAGTTTCGCGTATGATTCATTACATTTTTTGTCATCACCGCAGCCCTGGTCAAAATAAAAGGGTCCGAATGAGAATACCGTAATATTTTCCTCTGGTTCACCCATTTCCAAAAGCTGATCTTTTTCAGCTTTTACCCGTTCTTCAGCGTCTTCATAAGAATCAAAAGGAATAACTTCAATCCAGCTTCTTTTTTCAAGGGTTTCTTCATCAATAAAAATAAGACTGCTTTCTTCGGAATCTTCCCAGATAAAGGGCATATCATTAAGGGCCAATGCCTGTTTCAGATGCTCAGATTCCCAGTCATTTCCATTTGTTATAGTTGAAACCGCTTTTTCGGCAAGTGATGATTTCATGCTGATAAGCCTGTCAACATATTCAAAGGCCTTTTTCACATCCTTATTGAGGAAACAGGAATTTGAGAGAAGGGAGATAGCCAGTTCATTATCAGGGTTTATTTTTAGAGCTTTATTAAGATCTTCGATGCTCCCTTTGTAATCAGCGGCGAGAGCCTTAAGCTGACCTCTTAACTGGTAAAGCGTGTCAGCATCCGGATACCGGGGAATCACCGCCTCTACAAGTTCCATTGCTTTTTTGTCTTTATATTGCTGAATATAAATGGCGATAATACCCTGGGCCAATGTGAGATCATTATCGCTGACTCTGGCATAAACTTCGAGATCCTTCGCTATCAGGGAGGGATCCTGATTTGTAAAGACGGCATATATCATTCTGGTGGCTAACGCGGTGTCATGCTCAGGATTATGTTCGAGGAAATCGCAGGTGAGTGTATAGGCGCTGTCAATATCGCGCGATTTTATCAGTTCCTCCAGCGCTACACTTAATTCTTTCCAGTTTTTCTCCTGGGCTGTTGCCGGTTTACTAAAAAGCATTACAAAAAATAAAAGAGGAAATATGATTGTTATACCAAAAATAATTCTGTTCCTTTTCATGAATTGCTCCATTTATATTTGATAATGATATTAACCAAAGGGGGAGCCGCATATCTGTAATAAATGCGCCGAATTTCTTATAAGAAAACATCATTTTTATTGTATTTATCTGAGAGTTATTCTATAAGCATTTAAATACTATGAAAAAATGGTAAGGATTTTGATACATTTCGGGGTATTCCTATTATTCTCATTTTCAATTCCGGAGCGAGATCCAGCTTAAATTTGTGAATTAATAAGTAGCTCTGTTCTGGTATAACCAGTCTGTTATTATGATATAATTTGCCGGGCCGAATAAAGGAACAAAAGGGGAGCAACTGAAAATTACAGAAGGAAACAATTACCTGTTCCCCCGATATTTTGAGTTTCCCCAATAAATATTCAAGATAACAGAACTTTTTGATAAAATCAAGCAGCGTTATCTTATTAAGATAAACCGGCATAATCCTTATCTGACAAGCGGGGAAACAAATATTCCATTAGCGGTTAAATTCTACGCAAAATGACAGGATTTTAATTAATAATGAATAATTAACAATTAATAATTGCAATTATAAAAGTAAAATCAAGAGTAAAAATATTGCTAAAAAACGCTCCAAATCACCAAAACAAAATTCCGCGAAAAAAGATCAAAAGAACCTTATTTTGATTTTTTAACCTTAGTAGCAGAGATAATCGCACACCAAAAAAATCCTTATTAACCTTATTCAGACAGGCAATATTTCCATCGGGATATTGGAATACTCGCGGAAAGAACAAAGCACAGGATTGAGGGGATCAAAAAGACTGACCGGATATAAGTTAGCCATCGAAATCGAGTTTTTTAAAAAATCAGAGAAGTATTAATTATTCGTCACTCTCCACTAACCGCTCTTCACTTCCGGCTCTGCGGGATTATTCCATTAGCAGTTAAATTCTACGCAAAATGACAGGATTTTAATTAATAATGAATAATTAATAGTGAATAATTACAATTATAAAGTAACATCAAGAGTAAAAATATTGCTAAAAAACGCTCCAAATCACCAAAACAAAATTCCGCGAAAATAGATCAAAAGAACCTTATTTTGATTTTTTAACCTTAGTAGCATAGATAATCGCACACCAAATAAAACCTAATTAACCTTATTCAAACAGGCCATATTTCCATCGGGATATTTGAATACTCGCGGAAAGAACAAAGCACAGGATTGAGGGGATCAAAAAGACTGAGTGGATATAAGTTAGCCATCGAAATCGAGTTTTTTTCAAAAATCAGAGAAGTATTAATTATTCGTCACTCTCCATTAACCGCTCTTCACTTCCGGCTCTGCGGGATTATGAATTAACAATTAAACAACTTAATAGTAATATTCCTGCTTATTACGGCAGAATGTTGAATTTGTATAAAAATAAAACGGGCCGTATTCCTATTCATAGAACAGGTGCTCGTTATCGTTCCCGAACAATTTACCAGAAAAAAATAAAGACGGGTACGATCATTTTTGGGGATTTATTATGGTTCTGCCTCTGCCAGTTTATGAATTATAACCTCTCGAAAACTCTTCAATAATGAAAGATCGGGAATTCCCTCCCCTCAAGAGTTAAGGAGAGGATGTGCTGCGCCTGCCTCGGGCATGGTCTTGCTAATCGAAAAACACAGTCAGCAAAACGGAATAATACAATTTTTTGAACCGGAAATAGAAAGAAAGTGTCATTCCTGCAGAGGCAGAAATCATATTTTAGATCGACTGAAACTTTTTTTCTTTCTCTAATTTTATCTCGAATTCACGTTGTATAAACCATTATACCCGCGCCCTCATTCATAATTCATCATTTACAATTCATAATTAAGATTCACTCTTCTCCCCATTTAAGAACTTCCAGTTTAACCTTTTGAATGCCGGCCTGAATCATATCCAGCTTTTGAGCTGTGCCGAGGGAAAGATCAATTAAACGGTCGGGATGGCGGGGCATACGGTCATTTACCCTGATAATTACTTTTTTCCCGTTTGAAAGGTTTGTCACTCGTAATATCGTTTCAAAGGGCCAGGTAGGGTGAGCGGCGGTAAGTCCGTACATATCATAAACTTCACCATTCGCGGTAATCCGGCCATGAAATTTATGAGCGTAATATGAGGCGACGCCCGTTTCCTCATAGAGCGCTTCGGCCAAATTATAGCTTTTCAGTAGTTCCTCTTTCTGTTCAACCGGTATCTCCTCTTTTTCAGCAACGGGAGGGGGATTATCCTTATATCTTTTGGAGGTGAAACGGACTGCCGAACCGCAGCCGGTCATCAGAAATAAAATCGCGATAATTACAATATTGAAGAATTTACCAGACATATTACAAATATAAAAAAAGCCGGAATAAATCCGGCTTTATTAAATCTATTTTATATTTTTCAGTCGTGTGGGACCGGCGTTTCTTACTTCCTGGGTCACACCCTTCTCGAAAAGTTTGAAGTTTTCAATAAATCGGGCTGCCAGAGCGTCATATTTACGCCAGTAATCATTTTTGTCACCCCAGGAATTTGATGGTTCAAGAACATCTTCCGGAACTTCGGGACAGCTTAATGGCACTTCAAATCCGAAGAGTTTATCTTTGCGGTATTCAATTTCATCAAGTTTTCCTTCAAGAGCGGCATTAAGGAGGTTACGGGTATGACGAATACTGATTCGCTTGCCTACTCCGAATCTTCCGCCAACCCATCCGGTGTTTACAAGCCATACATTTACATCATGTTTCAGCATTCTTTCTTTCAGCATGCTGGCATAATCAAACGGATGACGCACCATAAAGGGAGCGCCGAAACATGCGCTGAATGTTATCTGCGGTTCAATTCCCAATCCTATCTCGGTTCCAGCTATCTTGGATGTATAACCGCTGATAAAATGATACTGGGCCTGTTCGGGATTCAGCCGGGCTATCGGAGGCATTACACCTGAAGCGTCGCAGGTTAGGAAAATAACATTTTTCGGATGAGTTTGAACATACCCTTCAGAAACGATATTGGGAATAAAGCTGGCGGGATAGGAGGCGCGGGTATTTTCGGTGATGATATCATCATCAAGATCGATTATTCTCGATACCGGATCATAAACAACATTTTCCAGAATTGTGCCGTAACGCTGAGTGGCGGCGTAAATCTGCGGTTCATGCTCTGCCGAAAGGCGGATTACCTTGGCGTAACAGCCTCCCTCAAAGTTAAATACACCTTCGTTGCTCCATCCATGCTCATCATCGCCGATAAGTTTACGTTTCGGATCGGCTGAAAGGGTGGTCTTGCCGGTGCCGCTCAATCCGAAGAAAAGCGCGACGTCACCATCATCGCCAACGTTGGCCGAACAATGCATCGGAAGAACATCGCGGAAAGTAAGGAGGAAATTCAGCACGGTAAAAACTGATTTTTTAATTTCGCCGCCGTAAAGAGAATTCGCGATAATCGCTACCCGGTCCGCGAAATTTATAAGGATGCCTGTTTCGGAACGGGTGCCGTCAATGGCCGGATTAACTTTAAATCCGTCAACAGTTATAACTGTAAATTCGGGCACAAACTTTTTCAGTTCTTCACGGTCATTTGTTGTAATTAACATATTTCTCGCGAAAAGATTATGCCACGCTTTTTCAGTGATAATTCTTACAGGCATTCTGTATTCAGGGTCGGCGCCGGCGTAACAATCCTGAACAAAAAGTTCTTCATCCTGGCAATAGGCCTGAACCCTGGCATAAACCTGGTTGAATTTTTCAACGCTTATTGGCCTGTTATATTCACCCCACCAGATTTTATCATCCGTGGAATGTTCCTTAACTACAAATTTATCGGCTGCCGCGCGGGCTGTGTGTCTGCCGGTTTTCACCAGTATTGGCCCGTTATTCGCCATGTGTCCTTCATTACGGAAAATGATCTCTTCATAAAGAGCCGAATCGGGCAGGTTCCAGTATACTTTATCGAGATGAATCAATCCGTGGTTTTTCAGCCTGTAATCGGAAGCAAGCTCCATCGATTCTTTTTCGGCCGGGGTTTTGAATTCAAGATATTTACTCATGCCCAGTCCCTCACTAATTTTCTGTCGCCAATATAAAGTTCATTTGGTGAATTTAGATCGAGAGCCCATTTCATTCTTTCAATACCTGAAGTGATATCCTTTAGGGCGCCGCAATAACTTAATCTTAAATAACCTTCCATACCGAATTCAGCTCCCGGTACGGTGAGCACCTGAACCTTATCTATCAGGTAATTGGAAAGTTTATTGGAATTTTTATCATAGTTGCTGAAATCGGCGAAGCAGTAGAATGTGCCGTCCGGTTTGGTTACGTGAACACCTTCAAAAGAATTAAGATGATCAATCATTACGTTGCGGTTATTTTCGAGAGTAACGCGAAGATTTTCGACCGGTGACTGAATTCCGTTCAGAGCTCCGACAGCGGCTTTCTGAAGAATTATTGAAGGGCCGGATGTCTGGTGACCCTGAATATTTGTCATTGTTTCAATCAGGTTTTTATTTCCTATCGCCCAGCCGATACGGAATCCGGTCATAGCGTAAACCTTTGAAACTCCGTTAATAATTATCAGTTTGGAATTATCTGAGAAGTCTTTCGCGTAGTTATAGGGATTGATCTGCTTCTTGTTGTCAAATATCAGTTTATGATAAATATCGTCCATAATCAGGTAGATATCTTTTTTCTCACAGAACTGAACAATATCGGCGATAAATTCTTCAGAATACATAACACCTGAAGGATTATTGGGGCTGTTGATAATTATAGCTTTTGTATAGGATGAAACACGGTCTTCAATATCTTTAAGTCTTGGATAAAAAGTGCCATCTTCCGGAATAACAGGAACCGGAATAGCCTGGCAAAGCTTAACCATTTCGGGGTAGCTTACCCAGTAGGGGGCCGGGAAAATAACTTCTTCCTGGGGATTGAGGATTGCCTGAAGAGCGACCATAATTGCCTGTTTCGCTCCTCCCGAAGCTATGACATTTTCAGGAGCTACCAGCCGCCCGTAATTTTCTTCAGTATATCTTATTATCGCTTTTTTCAGAGCGGGAATTCCGTCTGCCGGGGTATATCTTACCTCACCGGTATTCAGATGCGCGACTGAAGCGAGAATCGCGTCCATTGGAACTTTGCTTTTGGGTTCTCCGCCGCCGAGATGTATGACCGGATCCCCTTTTTCGCGCAGGATGGCCGCTTTTTCGTTAAGGGCCAGGGTAGGCGAAGTTTTGATGGTTCTGGCTATTTGACTTATACTCATAAAAATACCTTATATCTTATTCATTTTGCTGTGATGTATCTCGAAACTTTCAAAGCACTAAATTATTGCCATTTTAGAAGATATTCAAGTATAATTATAGAGAAATATCCAAATTTCTTTTCACAAAAAATAAACCTTTAAAAGAGTTCTGGCAGGCTGGATTCTTTCATGGAAAACTTTTAACTTTCTTTGATTTATTTAAAAATGAAGGGCGCTGATTTTCTATTTATAAACCAGAGCTTAATTTTAACCGGTTTTCAGAATAGAACCTTTAAAATGAGAAATGAACAATGGAAAAAATAATTAAAGCCACACCGTTGGATGAATATAAAATTGATATTACAACAAGCAGTGGAATAAAAGGTATTTTTGATGTAAGGCCATATCTGAAAGGTTCTGCCTTTGAAGAATTAAAGAATGAAGCATATTTTAGTCTTGTCCGGCCTGCTCATCACGGGATTATGTGGCCCAATGAACAGGATTTCAGCTCCGATACAATTATTTATGATATCCTGAATAGCGCGGACCCCCTGAAGTCTGCATAAATATTCCTCTTTTGCCGCTCCGCGTCTTCGCGTGAGATAATGCTTTTTAATTACCCTTTACGCCTGCATGGTAAATGGAACAATCAATTCCGATGACACTTTGTTCTCCCCGAATATGTAAAAATTATTTCCTGTCAGTTCTTTAAGCTGATATTTTTCCGGTTTTATTTTGTCGGCAGGCAGCAGAGCCTTTATTTCCCCGATATCCTCTGTGGGTAAATATGGCTGAAGTTCCTCGAAAAGTGGCATTTTTCTCGCGATAATATCATATATTGTCAAAACCCCCTCTTTTCTCTCCATACAGATAATCGCGTCCGGCTCCTCTATATAATAAAGTTTTCCCTCAAGTTTATAAAAAGTGTGAAACATGGTGAGTTTATCATTTAATGAGGAGAATATACCGGAGACCGGCTCCCTTTCCTGAATCATCCGGTATATAAAATTTTTATCCGCAATACCGAGAGGTTTAAGATCATCCATTTTACCGGAGCAACCGGAAGGATCTATTGATACATAATATTCTTTCGAGGGAATAAAACCATACTTTTCGTAATATGGTTTGGCCATATCGGTGGAAAATAGGAATGTCAGATCCGGAGTTCCTTCAATAGTTTCCATTGCCCTGTCGGTAAGAATTTTATTCAGCCCCTGTTTTCTGTATTCAGGCAGAGTGGCAACGGCCGAAAACTGGTAGACAAAAGTTTGTTTCCCATTAACAAGAGCCGCAATTTTATAGAGACATACACTGGATACCACCTTCCCATCCCTGAAAAAAGAAAATGGCATATAATCATCATCCCAGTAACCATTAACATCCCATAAAACAAAATCAAGGCCGAAAATAAAATCGGTAAAATTCTGGAACTCTTTTTTTAATTCCGGTTTATCCCAGTAATTTGAGAAATAGTCTAATCCATTCGGCATTTCCAATTAACCCTCCATCAAAATATTTTTCATAATAGTGACCATGCCGCCATCCACTGTAATTTTATCATATTCATTTTTATCAGCGCCTCCCATCTTAACATCCTCCCTGAAATATCTCATACGGCTTCCGATAAATGTTTTGGCCGAACTGTGAAACTCCCGCGCGCCGGTATAATTAATAATTTCGGCAATGTTTTTGTCGTTGATACCGCCGCCCGGCATAATTATGATATCATCCCCGGCGATTCCGATCATCTCCCTGAGGACTTCCCTTCCTTCGTGCGCGCCGCCCCTTCCCCCCGAGGAGAGAATTCGCCTAACTCCGGCGCTTTTTAACTGCCCGACCGCTGCCACAGTATCCCTGCAGAGATCAACCGCCCTGTGAAATGTAACCTCCATCGGCGCGGCCAGTTCAACTATTTCAGCCGTTCTCGCCATATCAATATCGCCATCGGGAGTCAGGAAACCGGTAACAATGCCGTTGGCGTTTAAGTTTTTACTAACCTCTATATCCCGCTTTATTATCTCATACTCTTCATCAGAATATAAAAAATCCCCGCCCCGCGGCCTCACTATCACATTCACCGGTATTTCAAGTCTCGTTATGATATATTCCGCCATCGCGTAAGAGGGAGTTGTTCCCCCTTCGGAATAATTATCGCAGAGTTCAATCCTGTCCGCCCCCCACCGTTCAGCGGTTATAGCGGCGTCAGCCGAGTAGCAGCATATTTCGAGTTTTTTATTCATAATAATTCCAATCGTGGGGGTAATATACGGCTATTTACGAATTCAAACAGGGAATTATTTTTACAAATACAAAATGTTGTATTCCTTTAATTCAATTCCGCTTACTTATTGCGGGTACTTTCTGTCTGATCCATGATTGAACGATTAAGGGATTACATAATAGACATTAAACCGTAGAGACGCAAAATATTGCGTCTCTTCCACAAAATAGTCACAAAATATTATTATTCCTGTTTATCCCTATGCTATCGTAACCTCATCACAAAGATAAACATCCTGTATAGCGTTGAGCAGTTTTGCCCCTTCTTCCATCGGGCGCTGGAAAGCTTTTCTTCCTGAAATAAGACCCTGGCCCCCCGCTCTTTTATTGATCACCGCGGTTTTAACAGCTTCGGCAAAGTCATTATCTCCGGAGGCGCCGCCGCTGTTGATAAGTCCCGCGCGGCCCATATAGTTGTTAATAACCTGGTAGCGTGTCAGATCGATTGGATGATCGGTTGTAAGCCCGGAATAAACCTTCGGATGAGTTTTGCCGAATTTTATAGCGTTAAATCCGCCGTTATTCTGTGGCAGTTTCTGCTTGATAATATCCGCCTGAATTGTAACGCCGAGATGATTTGCCTGTCCTGTCAGGTCGGCAGAAACATGATAGTCCTTATCAGCTTTAAAAGCGCTGTTTCTTGTGTAGCACCATAAAATTGTGGCGAGCCCCAGTTCATGCGCATATTCAAATGCCTCGCTTATCTCTACTATCTGGCGGTCACTTTCATCCGAGCCGAAATAAATTGTAGCTCCAACGGCAGCCGCGCCCATGTTATAAGCCTGATCAACACTGGCAAAAAGAATCTGGTCATAAGTGTTAGGATATGTTAACAGCTCATTGTGGTTGATCTTTACAACAAATGGAATTTTATGCGCGTATTTACGGGAGTTCATTCCAAGCACACCAAGTGTGGAAGCCACAGCGTTGCAGCCTCCTTCAATAGCAAGTTTGATGATATTTTCCGGATCGAAGTAGATCGGGTTCGGGGCGAATGAGGCGCCTGCTGAATGTTCAATTCCCTGGTCGACAGGAAGAATGGACATATAACCTGTTCCGGCCAGTCTGCCGCTGCTGTAAATCCATTGCAGGTTTTTAATAACATTTATATTTCGGTCGGACTGCACGAAAATTCGGTCTACAAAATCGCCGCCTGGAAGGTGAAGCTGCTCTTTTGGGAATATAGCTTTGTGATTTAAAAGTGATTCCGCTTCACTGCCTAAAAATTGTTGAATTTTTTCTATCATATACTCTCCTCTGATCTGGTTTTGGTAGTATTTACTCAAAAAATACTGAATATCCTGAAAATAGTAAAATTATTAAATGGTTACAAATTTTAAATTAAGCCGGGGGCTATCGAAAGGGCTGTAATCTTTCTTTAATAACATTTATATTGGAACTGAAAAAAATAAAAAGTCTTTGGGTTATATGGTTTTCAGATCAGGACTATATTTATTTATGGTAATCAGCTCTCTTTTAATCGGGCAGAATGATGATTATTATAAAACGATGAATACATTTTCATCTGAATCATTCTTTGAACGGATGTCAAAGCTTGCAGGTGATGAATTTGAAGGGAGGGGCACAGGTCAGCCGGGAGGTGAAAAAGCCGCTCTGTATATAAAAAGGGAAATGGAAAAAGGGGGACTGCAGCCTGCAAACCGGAATGGCTCATTTTTCCAGCCAATCAGAATGCATGGAAATACAACGCTTCCCGATTCGGAATTATTACTCTTTGATGGAAAAGATACTACCAAACTCCAATTCGGCGATGAATACCTTCTATATAAAACCGGTGATCAGACTTTTACTCCCTCCCCGATACCAATGGTATTCGCGGGTTATGGAATTATCGCGCCCGAATATGATTATAATGATTATCTTAACCTGGATGTGACAAACAAAATAGTTGTTCTTCTTTCCGGCGAGCCATTATCTGAACACCAGGAATATTTTGATGGTCCCGCCCCGACAATATACAGTTATCCTGAGTCCAAGCAGAGAATTGCCATATCACGGGGAGCGAGAGGATCGGTTATTATTCCCTTTCCCTGCTGTGAAAGAGACTGGGGAGAATTTTTCAATGAGTTTTCTTTTGAGGATGTTATTCCCGCGTCCGCCGTTACAGGCCAGTTGAGTATAATGATAAATCCGAATAATGCCGACATGCTTTTTTCAGGTTCGGGACTTAATCTGGAGAAACTTTACAGAATGCATCAGAATAATTCTGTCGCCTGCAGAGAACTAAACACCATGCTTTCATTCAGAGGTAAATTCAAAAGGCGCGATTTTATATCAAATAACGTGGCGGGAATAGTTGAGGGAAGCGACCGTGAGCTGAAGAATGAATATATTATTGTTTCGGCCCATTACGATCATCTTGGAATTGGTCCTGCTGTTAAAGGGGATTCAATATATAACGGGCTTCAGGATAATGCCGCGGGCGCCGCCGCTCTTCTGGAACTCGCTGAAAGGTTTAATCAGCTTGAGAAAAAACCTGCCCGCTCTGTAATTTTTATCGCGGTAACCGGCGAAGAGAAAGGATTATTGGGCTCAACCTATTATACACAAAATCCTCTCCGGCCTCTTTATAAAACCCAGGCAAATGTCAATATCGACGGACTCGCGGTAATTGACCAATTTAATGCTGTAATCGGAGTGGGGCGCAGCCTTTCAACCCTTGATGATTATCTTCAGAAAACCGCTATACAGATGAATATGACTGTGGAAGATATACCGGAAATGTTCAGCCAGTGGGAATCATTTAACCGTTCCGACCAGATGGCTTTTGCCAAGGCGGGGATACCCTCAATTCTGATACTCGACGCCCCAAACTACCGTAATATATCAATTGATGAAGGACTGAAAAAAAACCTTTATTACTCAAATAATCTTTACCATTCTCCCTTTGATGATCTGAACCAGAAAATTAATCTGAAAGCTTCTGTACAGCATTTAAAATTTCTTTTTTCCTTTATCTATAACATCGCCGACTCTCCCGTGGGAATTGAATGGAAACCTGAAGTGCCCTGGAATATTGTCCGTTTCAGAAATATCGCGGAGAAGAAATAGACAAAATTTTGCGTTGTAAAGTATATTTATAATTGTTGATTTTTGATTTTATTAGTATTTTTAAAATAAAAGAAGATTGTTAATGAAAGTTAAAGAACCGCTGATCGAATATATAAGCACGAACTTAGAACATAAAATTATCAATGGCGACTCTCTCGAAGTAATAAGATCCTTTAATGATAATAAGTTTGATCTCATTATCACTTCCCCACCCTATAATATTGGGAAAGCTTATGAAATAAGAACTTCTATCAAAGAGTATCTTCTAACTCAAAAAGAAATTATAAAAGCCTTGATCAACAAATTATCTGATCGTGGAAGTTTATGTTGGCAGGTTGGCAACTATGTAGAGAATGGCGAAATATTTCCATTGGATATATATTATTATGATATATTTAAAGAGTATGGACTGAAACTTAGGAATCGAATAATTTGGCATTTCGGCCATGGTCTTCATGCTTCTAACAGATTCTCGGGAAGATATGAGACAATATTGTGGTTTACTAAATCAGACAATTATATTTTTAACCTTGATGATGTTAGAATCCCATCAAAGTATCCTGGAAAAAAACATTTTAAAGGACCTAAGAAAGGACAATTATCTGGTAACCCATTGGGTAAAAATCCCACTGATATTTGGGAAATAGTTTTAAAAGACTGGGATAATGAACTTTGGGATATACCAAATGTTAAATCAAATCATCCAGAAAAAACAGAACATCCATGCCAATATCCTGTAGAGCTTATTGAGAGATGTGTCCTTGCATTAACTAATGAAAAAAGCTGGGTTCTCGATCCTTTTTGTGGTGTCGGTTCAGCTGTTATTGCTGCAATAAAAAATAACAGGAATGGTATTGGTATTGATAAAGAAAAGAAATATTGTGAAATAGCCAATGATAGATTAGAAAAATTAAAAGAAGGAAATTTAAAAGTTCGCCCAATTAATAAACCTGTTCATCAGCCATCTAAAAATGATAAAATTGCCCAAATTCCTTCAGAGTGGAAGAATGCTGGCAATTACAACCTTTTTGAATGAAAATCGAAAAAACATACTCGCATTTGAACGGTGAAGAATATTTGTTAGTTCATCATGCCTCCTTGTATAAAGAGATTAAGGAAATTATAAGGAATGTTGATGCCAATTCGTTAAAAACAAAAATCAGTAAAGAAAAAACAAAAACCGGTAATAAACTTTTTAGTCCGGTTGAATTAAATAAAGAATTTGTAAAATTGTTTGATTTAAATAAATGGTCGGAAAGCCGATATTCTTATTACATTACTCTAAAAAGAGACTTAATGGAGAGGTGTATTGATCTTTCTTCAAAAGATCAGAGAAAATTTTTATTGGATCAAGGTGAAAAAGACCCAATATTTAGTTATAATCAAACTGATTTTGTGAAAGATAAAATTGCTGTTGAAGTACAGTTTGGGAAATACGCTTTTGTTGCATACGATTTATTTGTCAAACATATGCTATTTTATACTGGTGGAATAATAAATTTGGGTATTGAAATTTTACCCACAAAAAAGATGCAATCTGAAATGTCAAGTGGTGTTGCATACTATGAGGGAGAGGTTTATAATGTTATGAGACAAGGTAGAAATAATCCACCTGTACCTCTTTTGATTTTGGGAATTGAGCCGTAACTTAATAAATTTTGCCTTCCCGAATTTTTCGAAATTTGTCATTCTTTAAAAAATTTAACAAATTGCTGCCGGTAAAAATATTAATGGAGAACAAATGATCGGTCTGGAATTATTAGCCAAACTCTTCAAAGTTTTACGGTCGGGAGCTTCACCCGGCCAGATAGCGGGCGGATTCATCCTGGGAATGATACTGGGACTTACTCCCTTCTGGAATCTGCATAACCTGCTTGTAATTCTGCTCATAATTATTCTTGATGTAAACATATCAATGTCGATCTTCGGCTTTCTGCTTTTCAGCCTTTTCGCATGGTTTTTTGATCCTCTTTTCCACAGCTTCGGTTATTTCCTCCTTGTGGATATTGGTTCTATGAAAGATGTTTACACCTCGATGTATAACACCCCTGTTCTGGGACTCAGCAATTTTAACAACACCGTTGTGATGGGCAGTCTCGCGGCGTCAATCCTGCTGCTTCTCCCGATGTATTTCCTCGCGAAAATCGGGGTCGTTCAGTACAGGGTAAAAATTGATCCGATGTTCCAGAAGCTGAAAATCGTGCAGATGGTTAAAGGATCAAAGTTATATGAATGGTATGATAAAATATCAGGGGCGGGGGAATTATGATCAGGAAAAAAGGAATATTACTTTTAATTGTTCTCACGGCTATATTTTTTCTTATCACATGGTTTTTTACTGACAGTTGGTTCGAAAGCCAGATTGAGGACGCCGGAACTTCCGCCAATGGAGCTCTCGTAGAATTGGACGGATTCAGCTTTTCCATATTCAGCCTATCGATCGAATGGGACCGTCTTCAGGTTACTGATCCGCAGAATACTATGAAAAACAGGGTGGAAACAGGCCGGGCGGAATTTAATATGGAATTCATTCCTCTCCTTTCCGGAAAGATAGTTATAGAAAATATTGAACTGAGCGATATAAAAACCAACACAGACCGTGAAACAGACGGCGCTCTGCCGGTTGAAGAGACTGAACCTGATACAGGCAGTTTTATAGGAGAATCGGTGGCTACCCTCGAAGAGCAGGTAGAGAAAAATACAGGCTTCGATTTTTCCGCCGTTTCTCAGAATGTTAATGCCGACAGTATATTTAAACTTCTCGATCTGAAGAGTCCGGAGAAAATTAAAAACCTTCAGAAGGAAGCCACAAATAAATATGACACCTGGAAAAAGACTTTTGAAACAGCCGATTTCGAGAAGGACGCGAAAAATCTCCAGGCAAAAATAAAAGCGATTGATGTAAAGAATATCAAATCGGCCGAAGGTATTAAAAACGCAATAACCGGAATAAATGATATTAAAACCACTATCGATTCTCTTACAAAATTTGTTGAAAACACTAAAAAACGTGTGGAAGAGGATATAAATTTTGTGGGGAATAACGCGACGCAGGTGGATGACTGGATAAAAGAAGATTACCAGAGAGCCCTCTCAAAAGCAAAGCTGCCCGAAATAAACGCCGAAAATATTGGCAAAATGGTATTTGGCAAAGAGGTTGTCGATGATATAAAATCTTATCTCGGCTATGTGGAACAGGCTCGCTATTATTATGAAGAATATCTCGCCTCGGATGAACCGAAGGAACCAGACCCGCCCAGATTTAAGGGGCAGGACATATATTTTTATAATAAAAACGCCCGGCCCGATCTCTGGATTAAACAGATAAAACTTTCAGGTGAAACCGAATCACAGCTAAAAATGAGGGGGCTGGTTACAGATATTGTTTCAGATCAGAGACTTGTCAATAAAACCACGATCATAGATATCGGCGGCGAAAATGAGATTGGCACAACCCTGCAATTTAACGGTGTTCTCGATTACCTCGCCGATCTCCCCTCAGAAAGATTTGATCTGAGCTACAAGGGTTTTGTAATCGACGATATTAAACTTTCGGAATCGGAACTCTTTCCCGGAAAGATCAGGGATGGCAGGGGTGTTATGAACACCAAATTTGAGATCACAGGGGAACAAATAAACGCCGGTATAGACTTTGCCGCCGAAAAACTAAAAATGGATTTTTCTGCAAGCAAACCGCCCAAGGGAAAGATCCAGGAGGTAGTAAGAGATATTATCGCCGGAATAAACAAGCTCGATTTTCACGCGAAAATATCCGGAACCCGTGATAACATGAAATTTGATCTCTCATCAAGTCTCGACAAACTTTTCATGAACAGTCTCAACAGGGTTCTCGATAAAAACATTGCCGAAGCCAAACAAAAAATCAAAGACCGGATAGATAAAGAAATTACGAAATACAAAAAAGAGCTGGATAAAATAATCGAGGAACAAAGCAATAAACTGAAAGCCCAATTAGCTCAATATGAAAATATCCTCGGCAACACCAATGGAATATTCGATTCTAAAAAGCAGGAAATCGAGGATAAAAAGAACAACCTCGGCGATCTTATCGGCAACGGTTTGAAAGGGCTTTTTAAGTAAGGGAAATTCCCGGATAGATTTTATAAAACGCCGCGCGGATTTGTGTGGCGTTTTTTATTTTAGTGAGCTTGGCAGCATTTCGAGAAAATCAACGCAGCGCGAATAATTAAGTTCGTAATAGTTAACACCCATATTGAGAGCTGAATAATATCTTTGCTGATTATTTTTATAATATTCTTCTGAAGGCAGCTTCCAGTATTCGCGGCCAAGCTTCTCAGATAAAAACCATTTTTCGAGAAGCCTCGCGGCTCTGCCGTTTCCATCCCGGAAAGAATGTATATGGGCAAAACGCAAATGTATAAAGGATGCGTAATAAAACACCTCTTCAATAAGTAATTCTTTATCCGTCAGTTTCCTGATATCTTCAAATAACTCAGACATAACTCCGTTGATATGTTCAGGTTCTATCGCGAGATATGTCATACCGCTCCTTCCAAATACTCCCACCGGTTCAATTCTGTATTTCCCCAGATTGCTGTTTATCAGAAATGTGGCGGAAAATAGTTTATGGCTATGCAGCAAATTGCTCTCGGTTAAGGGGTTGTTCTGAGCATATTCGTACGCCGAAATTAAATCCTCTATCTCTTCAATTTCTTTACCGGCGCTGAACTTATCTCCATTCATTTGAAAATTCATAAATGAATTCAGATCAATACTGTTGCCCTCAATATTTGAAGAATAAACCGCGGAAGCTTTTGTCAGGTAATCAAATCCTCCCCCTGCCTCTGAAAAATCAAACCGGGAGATACAATCATTTATCCGCCCGCCAATTCTTTCATTATATTCATCTAAATATTTTGAGTCAACCTGTTTCATTTCAACATTTTCAATTCTGATTTTCTGAATGTAATTTACAAATTGATTCGCTAAGTTCAAACCCTCTGTGATCGATACATCTTGCAGTTTGATTTTATTTCTTCCGGAGTTTTCCGGTCCGGCTTATTTAAGCCCGCTTCATTTACTATCGGTCGAGTTCGCGAATCTGAGAGCTCATATTCCATAGCTGAAGTATATTATTTGCTTAGTTTGTTGCTTGTACTACCCGTCCCGGACAGAATACAATTCTGTCCTACAGAAAAATTGAATTTTTTCATTTCGGCTAATATCGCGTTTTCAGGATCTTTTTCGGAATAGGCGTCTGATAACCCGAGAAAATCGAGAAAGTAAGGATCGCGAAAAACAAGATCGGGATTAATTTTTTGTTCATCTTCAAGCTGTTTTAGATCTTTTTTTATAGTCTCTTCCGGTTTTCTGCTGATCGCGGTGCGTTCATAAAGCATGGATTTTATACGTTCCCGAAAGGTTCTTACGCTCCATTTCTCATGAATGCACATCCGGATATAAAATTCCCTCTTTAGGGGGTCTTCGATTGGAATTACTGCGAGGATATGAGTCCAGCTCAATTGTCGTATCAGTGATACGACATTCTTCTTTTCGGGGAATATCCTTTCAAATTGCATCATTCTTCGAACATTTTTTACGGAAAATGAAGAACCATACTCCTCTGACAAGCCCTTACACAGGTTCTCAACAATTTGTTGTCCGTATGATTCTTGTGTCTTGGATTTTCCAAGTTCGGAATTTATTTTTCCGCCGATTTCCCAATACAGCATACTCATAGCCGCATTTACAGAATATGCAACCTGCCGCCTGCTTTCCTCAATCAGTTGCCTGATATCCGAAAACAAAACCGCGCCGGTCCGGCTTAAGTGATTATCGTTAGTTTTGTTCATATTTTTTCCTCCTTTGATTAAGGAAGGTTGATAAAACCTCTATTTGCATAGTCTATTCATAATATCTGTTTATAAAAATACCGATTACAATTGATAGTATTCCCAATAAAATCAAAAGACCAATCGGGAAATCGCCGCCAATAGCAGGGAAAAAAGAATAGAGTCGGTAAGGAATTATCGTAATTAAAAACATTATCGCCATACCGGTTGACATGAATTTTTTAGAAAATGATTTAAACAAAGAGAAAAAAAGCAGACAACTCATTAACAAGTTAAGAGCAAAAATGAATAATTTGAAAACTATCAATATTGGTGTGCTTACTGTTAATTGGCTTATGAATAATGGGGATAAAATAAATATACTACCGAATAATACAGATAGAATGACCAGTTGACGTTTTATTAAATTTTCCAGGTTTTTCGACTTTAGCTTTGACGCGATAGCTATAAGAAATAAAAACATGGCGATCCTGAGCAACTCAAAGAGTCCGTTGTTTTCAGATGACAAACCGGCAGATTGATTTATGAAAAAGTTGCCAAATGAAATTACCAGACTAAGCGCCAGAATAACCAGGATCAGCTTAATATCAAAAGCTGAGGACAGGTTAGTGAGGTTTTCTTCAGATCCCCGATTTGATTTAGTGAATAGCAGAACAGCTAAAAGAATGAATGATATTATCCCCAATATTATAAAAATACTACTGAATGAGCCAATGCTAATTAACAATTGGCTGAATGCGTTTCCAATCGAGGCAGAAAAGTTTGTAATCCCCAAAAAGAAAATGATACCTGCTATAATTTTAGCAGATTTTTGCGCCGCAATCCTGTTAAAAAATATTGAAGTCAGATTTGGCTGAATCGCGGAAAATCCAACTGCCATTAAAACAAGTATCGGGATTGTATAACTTTGCGCAATTGTGGAGGATGAAAAAAGAAATAAACCTGTGCCCAGAATCAAAAAGCCTGATTTCAAAAATATACTTCTTCCGAAAATATCAGACGCAAAGGCCACAGGAAGAGGCAGAAAGTAAACCAGGTTAAGGAAAACACTAAATGAATTTGCCGCGTTGCCAGAATTCCCATTCCCCGGCGAAATCATGTAAAGTACTATTGATCCGAGTAAGGCATAAAGAATAAATCTTTCAAAAAACTTAAGAGTTATGAGTAGTTTTGAGTTATACATTTTTCTCTCATGATATTTATTCGTTGTTGATACAGATTACTCTGTTTCTATCTATGGGATCCGTGATCTCAGGATTTTCTTTTTAACGTTTGCGTTATATTTTCGCTTTATATTAAGTTTTTACCAGGCTGTCTAAGATAGATTTTTTTAAAACATAAACTTTTACACCTCTTTTTTATAAATGAATGACCTCAAATAGTCACTCTATAAATAAACATAAGAAAATAACTGAAAATTAAAATAAGTTATTAAGTCACAAAATTTTTATCCCGGAGAAAATTACCCCCGATAGAGTCTGTCACACCGAAAATAAAGAATCCATATTTTTAATGCAACAGAAACAACAGATAATTAATATTTAATTGAGTTTAGTCTGAGTTTCCTGAAACACAGTGAGCCGCGGAAGGATTTGATTTTCCCCAGGAAAAAAAACACTTAATACAAATTGAACACTGGTAATACAGTTGTTCTATTAGTTTGTGTTTCATAATAATCCTCATTCCGCCTAACTCTATTGAAATGAAAAATATAAATCGTTTGATGGGAGCCAGGAGTTCTGATATTCTGTAAGTTATCATCCGCCTTCCGCATCAATAGTTTAATTGCTTTTTTATTATTCCCGTCAGTGAATTACTGTGTTTCTCTGCCAAGCGCCAGTCTTAAAGCAAAAAATGCCAGCAAGATTGTGATGGGGGTAAAAAGAGCCTTCTCAAGTATAGAAACAGCAAACAGATTACCGACGGTATTAAGGGAAAACAAAATAAATAAAAGCCACATGCCCGCCTTCGTAACTTTATTAAATTTTGTGTGGTTCACATACTTATTTCTGAAATGTGTTATCAATAAACACAGAAGCAGAATTATTATTGAGATAACCTCAAATATTATCAGTTCATCTTTGCTTTCTATTCTTCCGCCCCACACAATATTTTGCGGGATTATTCCCGCAATAACAAGAAGATGAAAAACAATAAACAGTAAGTATAAAACGAAACTGGCTTTAGCGGCAAATTCAAAACTGATGATTTTTTTCATTTTATTCCTGATATAAATTTCTTTGGTATGAAGATTTTAAAGTATGTATACTATAAGTGATTTTTATGTGACAAAATAATCAAATAACTGTTCTGGAAAATTTGACAAAATCAACTACTCAGAATAAAACTGATGCCGGGGAATAATATCGCGAATTTAATTTGATATCAGTAATAAACTTTACTGATATTATTAAAGCACACCGTCTCAAGAAGAGATTAAATGTGTTTGTCCTGTTAATTTAATAACTGATATTTCCCGGTTCACTTGACACAATTGTTTCGAGCCATTCTTTTTCAATATCATCCATTGTTTTGTGGTAAATATCGGGTAATTCACCGGTTCCGTTCCGCCACAATGCGCGCAGTTTATTTACACCATATTTTTCATACAAATATTTTATAAAACTACCCGACTGCGGATATGTTGTCATTGGAGAAAAATCGGAAAAGTTTTTTATCAACTCCGAAATTTTAATCAATCTTCCTTCATGCTGTAAATAGTTACACAAAGCATGTAGATCATGACCATGCCACTTATTATCCGAATAGACCGCAAATCCTTCAGATAAAACTTTTTCACCCTGCCTTCCCCAAAGATTGTGAACTATCACATGATTAAACTCGTGAGCGCCAATCGCTTTAATTTTTTCAGAATAAACCGCGTATACCGCGTTAAACCGGGGATATGCGTAAGAATTTCCCCTCAGACCGATAAGTTTTTCCATTCTTGAACCTGAGGCAACAACAAAAAATTTTATATAATACGGGTATTCCTTTTCATTTATCAGTTCAAAAATTCTTTCCTGACCATTTTCTGTAACTTTCTTAATCCTTTCAATTTTTTGGGAAGCAAAGGAATTGGGTTCATAGTAATAAACAATACTGTTTACTGTATCGGAGATCCAGTGGAAATTTTTGTTATTTAAAGCATCCTCCGGAGTTGTGGTAAAGAAATAATCGTACACCGCGCAACCGGTGAATAATACTGTTGATACCAATAAGAGAAATAGAATTGAATGAATATATTTCATCTTGTTTTCTCCCTGACCAATCTCAAGAGTTTCAAAGGTTTACAGATCAATATCCAATATATTATGTGAAAACAATTTTTCCTCCATATTATAATATTAAGAAATAAACCAAAATTCAAAATTTTTGTGTTTCTTCGCGATTATAAAAATCTGCAAGAAAGTAAGCGCTTGAATTGCGTGTAATTATTTAACCCTGTTATCCGGTCCGTATATATTATTCCAAAACAAACGGGGCGTCGTAAAATTCTCCTTCGGCATCTTCCCAGTAAAGGGTTATCTCCAGCCAGTCATAACCGCGATGCGATCTTATTCCTCCCAGCCATGCGTCTGATGTAGCTGACTGGCCGCCATATAGTGTACCAAAATAAGCGCTGCTTCTTTCCACAATTGTATAGTTATATATACAATTTATCGAACAGCCAACATTATAAGCTGTGGCCTGTGTAGTATTCCTGGCGAGTAATTTTACTATCGCGATGTTTTCCCGGGAGGATATCAATTTCTCCGCGACACTCAGACTGCACCTTGGCGGATTCAGCATCAAACTCAAAGGTGAATCAACATCACATCCCGATAAAAGCAGCGCCAAAACTGTTAACGCCGGCATAAATCTTATCTTTTTCATTTTCCCGCTCCCTGTAATTGCTCCGATGATACCTTTTGTTACGCAATTTCAATGCCATGACCATTTTTTGAGCAAATCGATTTTCGATCTGATAATAATTTTGGATTGTGCGAGAAAAACAGGACAACACTATTCTGAGAAAATTCGGAATTACAGGGCAGTTATCAATAAAAAAGATATCACAAATTTTTTAGGTTTACCGTTCCAATGATATCCGGGCGGAGGTATATGGAAGCGGGCTCGGACTCTCAATTGCCAGGGAAATAACCCTCCAGCATAATGGCAGTATCAGCCTCAGCAGTTCCCCCGGCCAGGGGACCTGCGTAAAGGTATTGTTGCCGGTTATCAAATAATTGGCTTATTTTTTTTGCAGCAGGAAAATCGCCGGTATATAAAATCTTTTTCTCCAGGCTTTTTCCGAATGATCGGCGCCGGGAAATTTTCTTGTGAACCAGTTATCGATAGTGTAACCTTTAATAGCCATTACATTATCGGCCTTTTTTTGAAGCGGCTCGTAAAGAGAATCGAGTGTTTCAGTACCAAAATCAAAATATATTTTATGGTCTTTATGCGAAGGGAGATGTTTGAACATATATTTCGCGAATGCTTTGGGTATTCTGTTTTCCGGATCAGCGTTGGCGCCGGGCCAGTGAGTGGAAAGGCAAGCCGCTCCGCTGAAAATTTCAGGGTATTCACAAATGGCGTATAGAGAAATAAGTCCTCCCATGCTCGAACCGGCGATAAATGTGTGTTCCTTCCCCGGCAATGTGGAATAGTTTTTATCAATATAAGGTTTTAACTCCTCAACTATAAACTTCAGGTAGTCATCCGAATATACCTTTCCTGTAAACAGAGGCGCTCCGTATCTATTTCCCCTTGTCAGAAGTGAATCCCTGTAATATTCCGGAAGCAGCTCAAATCCCTTCTGAGGAAAATATTCCGAACGCCGGGCCGGACCGTTATTCCAGATCCCCACCACGATGGGGGCAATAATTTTATCTTTTTTTATCAGCCGTGTTATCGTTTCGTCCACTCCCCATTCCTGTTTGTTCCAGGTTATAGAGGAGTCGAAAAGCATTTGGCCGTCATGCATATACAACACCGGGTATTTATTCTCTATGCTGTAACCATCCGGCAGCCAGATATCTATATTTCGCGGGGGTACATATACTGAAGAAAAATCAGCAATTCTCTCAATTTTTCCCGAAGTGACTTTCGGCAGAGGGTCCTCCCCCATATTCGCGAAAATAACTGCGCTGTATAATACGATGGAAAGAATCGTGGTTTTTAACATTTCTAGTTCCTTTCTTCATCTCCTGTTTACCAAAAATAAAGCAAAGAATATTCAAAACAAAAAGACCAACGGGTTATTTTGTTTTAAACATGGTTCAAAATGTTAAAATACAAGACAATAGCGGTAAATTCTTATTTAAAGATCCCCGCTCCAAAAATATATTAAATAACGGGAATTATCTTTATATTAAAGATGGAAATGATTTTTATAAAAGTTCTATTTTAAAAACAAACGCAAAAAATCTGAGAGAAAAAATATGTCGAATGCCGGGACAGTCCCTGAAATTTGGAAAAAATTATTTAAGCTCGCTGACGAAGTGAAAAAACTGAGTCCCTGGAAATGGATGCATGAGAATGACCAGTTTATTGTCATGAATCCGGAAACAAAGGAGAAAAACCTGGTAAGCATTCTGGGATCAGGCGGAGAACATTTTGCTGTCACAGTTTATGTTGGTGAAAAGGGATTTGAGGAGTTTTGGGATTTTGCCACAACAGACCCCGAAGATTTCGACCCTGTGAAAATCTTTGATATTCCCCAGTTACAGCTCTCTTTTGAAAACAGGGAATTTCTCGCGGATGAAGACCGAACCCTGATAAAGAAACTGGGATTAAAATACAGGGGGAAAAATTCCTGGCCGATGTTCCGAAATATTGAGCCCGGGTATTTTCCATGGCTCCTGACAGATGAAGAGGCTGTTCTTATGGCTCATATACTCGAACAGCTGCTTGAAGTTGCCCCGCGGGTTAAGGAAAATTATGAGATTCTTATCCCTGATGACGAGGAAAAATATCTCGTAAGAAGCGCCGTGAAAAAAGATGGGACCATTACCTGGAACGAAGAGGTTATGCACATACCATATCCCGAACCTTCCGATCCGGATATGTATATAAGAACAGAACTTATGAATAAACTCAAAAAGCTGAAGAAAGGAAATCAGGCTATTATTCTGGTCCTTATGAAAGCCCCTATTCCAACAGTCGAGGAGGAATCAGAACGTCCCTTTTATCCATATATTCTGTTTTTTATTAATAACTCCACAGGTATTATTTCTTCGATGGAAACATTAGTCCCCATTCCGGATAAGGATGAAATGATCGCCTCTCTTCCTGATGATATAGCCCTTAAATTCTTACAGTTTGGTGAACTGCCCGAAAAATTGATGGCTACCGACGTTAACACATTTTTGGCGGCGGCTTTTTTCGAAGAACATTTGGGAATACAATTAGCTGAACCGGATGAAGAAATACTCTCTGAATTTATTAATTCACTTAATATGATGAATTTTGATAATTTAAACTGATTCTCAAAACCGGAGAGGGCTGTTTTGATCATCCAGACACAAATATCTAATATCGATCTGAAGAGGAGAAATATCCATTTCACTTTTGTGTATTTGGTCTCATTTATTTATTATAGACTTTTTTAAGAGTTAAACCGGGAAAAAAGATGGAACCATATAAGTTCGGATTTAACGTATTTAATTATCCTCCCGAAAAGTTTCTTGAGTATTCCAGGGATAATAGCCTGACTCATATCGAAATTAATCTTTCACAAAAACACTCCTCAATCAGTTCGTTTGATGAACAAAGAATCGAAAACCTTAAATCCTTCGCTTCTGAAAATGGAATTCAGTTCAGTTTTCATCTTCCCTATGAAACTAATATTGCCGATAATATTTTCAGTCTGAGCAACTCCAATTCGAGGTATATGTGCAAAGCTATTGAGCTGGCGGGAAAACTCGGGGCAGGGATTATAACATCTCACATGGGCTTTTTTTTCTGGTTCCCCGTTGAAAAATGGCAGAGGGAGAAGGCATTGCTTCGATTCGTAAACAGGATGAAAAAAATAATAGATAAATGTCATAAAGCCGGTGTTATTCTCGCGCTCGAAAATGTAACTCCTTTGCCGCCCGGCACCGATCATCTCCTCCTCGGGGACAACCCGGGTGATTTTGATTATGTTTTTGAGGAGCTTAACTCTCCCTATATCAGGTTTTGCCTCGATACCGGGCACGCCAATATCGGGGAGGGAGCGCTGACTTATCTTGAGCGGTTTAAAGAAAAACTGGTGAATGTTCACTATCATGATAATAATGGCAAAGATGATGAGCATCTTCCGGTGGGGGAAGGCAATATAAACTGGGAAGCTCTGACAGGAAAATTTAAGGAGATCGGTTATAACGGACCTTTCATCAGCGAATGCAGGAACCTGCGCCCTCATGAGGCATCTGAAAAACTAAAAAAATATCTTGTCCAGTCATTTGGCTGATTTATCGATAATTTTTTAAACAATGGAGAACAGGGGGCAATAGGATTTTTTACGTTATTTTACCGCGCCGGTTTATGGATTAAAAATAGCGGTCTGACTATCGGCAACATGTTATTTGCGGGCTTTTTTGACAAATTTTGCTCTCCGGATTATCCGGCTACAACTCTAACAAGGTTCTGTTTAATTGTCAGGTCCGGAAAAAAATCACCCACTACATTTCATTTAGAACCAGAATAAATAAAGAGATTGAGGTATTTGATAATCAATTAAAAAATGTTTTGTTTTTTTATAAAATATGAGTATTATTTAAATAATGTCCGGAAATCATCAAAATTATTGCGGGCATTAAAACGGTGTGCTGGTTCAAATGAGGAGGACGGATTGTGAAAAAAATATTCCACAGATCCTATATATTCGCGGGTCTTCTGATAATATTGCTTTCGGTTATGGTTTATTATTATATAAGCTACAGGCAAAACCAGAAGATTTCAGTCCATGCCGCATATCTGCTAAACAGTCTGGAGAACGATTACAAAACAATCAGCGCATTTTATAAAAAGAGCGCTGATATGCTGGTTGATCTTCATATTAAAACTCCCCGAATCCTTTCCATATTCGACCGCGCCACCTCGGAAATAAAGGGTGAAAAAGATGCGGCAAGGGAGGAGCTGTTTAAAGTATTAACTCCGCTCTATAAAAATTTCAGAAAATATAATGTGCGACAGCTCCATTTTCATCTCCCAAATTGTGATAGTTTCCTCAGAATGCATAAACCGGATAAATATGGGGATAATCTTAAAGATATCAGGTATTCGGTTTATATGGCAAATAAAACATTTAAATCCTATCACGGGTTTGAAGAAGGGCGTGTCTATAACGGATTCAGAAATGTTTACCCGTTGTTTTTAAATGGAAAACATCTTGGAAGTGTAGAAATAAGTTATCAGTTCAATGAAATCGTTGAAAACCTCAGGCAGGAATTTAATGAAAATCTTACGTTACTTATTGAAAAAGATGTTGTCACTAACAAAGTATGGTCCGATTTACGCGATTTTTACAGGCAATCCTCTTTATCCGAAAAATATATGGTTGAGAATCATTATGCTCCCGATTCTCTTACACAAACGGCTAACATTAAATTAAAAAATATGATTGCCGAAAAGTTGATAAATAATGAGCGTTTTCATATTCCTCTTGAATGCCGGGATGATTTTCTGTCGGTAATATTTATGCCGGTAAAAAATGTTGAAGGAATAAGGGTAGCCTATATTGTCGCTTATGAGAAAGACTCAATTTTACAAAGTTATATAGAAGAGTACAAAATCCAGCGAATATCTTTGATAATAATAGCGCTGATGCTGATGGTTATAGGTTTTTTAATAATTTCGGGGAGAATAACAAGGAAAGAAAACGAAGATAAAATAGCGCGAAACGAGAAACTGCTTCAAAAAGTTACCGCGAGGGTGCCTGGTATGTTATACCAGTTTCAATTTTTCCCCGATGGCAGAGCCTGTTTTCCTTACGCGAGCAGGTGGATGAAGGATGTTCTCGGCGTGAGTCCGGATGAGGTTAAAGATTCCGCTGAAAAAGTTTTCAGCAAGATATTGGATGAGGATATTGAGGAAGTGCAAAATTCAATTCTGCAATCATTCAATACTCTTTCACAATGGATAATTGAATTCAGGGCAGAGTTGCCTGATAAAGGATTGAGATGGTTAAGAGGAGAATCAGAGCCTGAAAAGATGGAAGACGGATCGGTATTATGGCATGGATATATCCACGATATAACAGAAAGAAAATATGTTGAACAGGCGCTGAATGAGAGCGAGGAGAAATTCAGAAAGATCGGTGATTCAGCTCTTGACGCCATAATAATGATTAATGAAAAAGGAAAGGTTGAATATTGGAATCCGGCCGCGGCCAAAATGTTTTTATACAACAAGACTGAAATAATAGGGAAGGATGTTCATAACTTTCTAATGCCGGGAAAATACAGAGAACAACAGAAGAAAGGATGGGCAAATTATTCACTTACCGGAAAAGGGGATGCCGTGGGGCAGATTCTTGAACTGACGGCGCTAAGAAAAAATGGTGAGGAATTCCCTATTGAGATAGCCTTGAATGCTATGAATATCAAAAACAGTTACTGGGCGTTGGCGAGCATCAGGGATATTACTGAAAGAAAAAGAACTGAAAAAGCTCTTAACGAGAGTGAAATACAATTCCGGACCATATTTGATTATTCTCCTCAGCCAATGGCTCTTGTGGAAAACAAAAGCGGTAAAATCACAGAAGTTAATGAAATGTTATGTAGCAAAATAGAACTCGCGAAAGAGAAAATAATAGGGAAAACCAGCATTGACATTGGCTTCCTGACTAAGGGAGAACTGAAAAAATTTGTTATAACACTATTAAGAAAAGGCCGAATAGAAAACATGGAAACGAGTTTTCTTTCGGCTACCGGCAGAAAAACGACAGCGAATATTTATGCCCGCTTTTTAACAATAAAGGGTATAAGGTATATATTGACAATATTTGATGATATTACAGAAAAAAAACTGGCCGAAGAAAAACTTGAAAGCGCGTTTCAAAGAATAAACAATATTATGAAATCGGTACAGGCCGGTATTATTCTTGTAAGGAATAGTGACAGGGTGATAGTTGACGCGAATCCCGCTGTGGAAAAAATGCTTGGATTAAAGCTTGAGGATATTATCGGCAAGCCATGTTATAGCCATATATGTCCTGCCGAGGTTGGAGGATGTCCGGTAATAGATAAAGGAAAGAGTCTGAATAATTCGGAAAGAAAGATTATAAATTCCAGGGGGGAGCTGATACCTATATTAAAAAACGCGAATATTATGGAGCTTGAGGGGGAAGAATATCTCTTGGAAACGTTTGTTGATATCAGCAAACAGAAGGAGGCGGAAGAGGAGCTGAAAAAGGCCAGAGAGATGGCTGAAACTGCCAACAAAGCAAAATCGGAATTTCTCGCCAATATGAGCCATGAGATAAGAACCCCTATGAATTCAATACTCGGGTTCAGTGAAGTAATGCTTAACAATACAAACGACGAAAAACAGAAGGGTTATCTCAATACTATTTTAAGCAGCGGAAAAACCCTGCTCTCAATTATTAATGATATTCTCGATCTTTCAAAAATTGAAGCGGGCAAAATGGAAATTTCACCCATGCCGGTTGATCTGAGGATTGTTCTAAAAGAAATTGAACAAATATTTCAGCAAAAGGTTCTTGAAAAAAACATTGATTTTGCCACAATAATGGATGACAGGTTTCCGGCAAGCATTACAATTGATGAGGTAAGGCTGCGGCAAATTTTGCTTAATCTTACCGGTAACGCGGTTAAATTCACAAGCAGCGGTTTTGTGAAAATTATTCTTGAACTGGAAAATGATAAGGATGAATTCGTTGATTTTAATATTTTAGTTGTTGACAGTGGAATAGGGATTAATGAATCGGACCAAAAGACTATTTTCGAATCTTTCAGGCAGCAGTCGGGACATGATGTTAAAAAGTTTGGCGGCACCGGGCTGGGGCTGGCCATTAGCAAAAGACTTACTGAAATGATGGGGGGAGAAATAATCGTAGAAAGTGAGCCCGGAAAAGGAAGCACATTTAAGCTGGCCTTTAAAAATACTAAATACTCATCGGAGGAATTAACTCAGAATGAAGGTTTCTCATGGGAAAACGAAGAAATTGTTTTTATGGGATCAAAAGTGCTGGTAGTTGATGATATAGGTTTTAACCGCGATCTGGTCAGATCTTTTCTCGATAAATACGATTTGGTTATTCTTGATGCCGAAGATGGTGAGAAGGGGATTAAGTCGGCCAGGGATAACAAGCCGGATTTGATATTTATGGATATCCGAATGCCGGGAATGAATGGTTATGAGGCTGCTGAAATTCTTAAGAGGGAGAGTGAAACTTCCGGGATTCCGGTTATCGCGCTTACTGCCTCTACTATGCAGAATGAAGAGGTTAAAATTAAGGGACGGTTTGACGGATATCTTAGAAAACCTGTTCATCGAAAAAATATTGTTGATGAATTAATGAAATTTCTCCCCTATACACGCAGGGATGATATTAAGAATGAAAAAAGGAATGATAATAAAGAGGTGTTAAGGGAGAACCTGAATAAGGAAATTAAAGAAGAATTCAGGAAGCTATATTTTGACGGGATTGATGATATGACTGATATGATGATTATAGATGAACTGGAGAAATTTGCCGGCAATGTTATAAAATTTGGTGAAAAATATAAATCGCAGAGTATAAAAATTACAGGTGAATCTCTGAAACAAAGTATTTCGGAGTTTAATTTCGATAAGATTTCTGAAAATATTAAAATTATAAAAGAGATGTTTTCTGATGTCAAAGAGGAAAAAGATGACTGAAAAAGACGGAAAAAAAGATCTTATACTGGTCGTGGATGATCAGCCTAATAATCTTAAAGTTATTTCAAGTGTACTCAGTGATGAATATTCGCTCAGTTTCGCCGATAGTGGTAAAAAAGCCCTTAAGATTCTGGAGAAGATTAAGCCAAAATTAATTTTACTGGATATTATGATGCCCGATATGAGCGGCTATGAAGTGTGTAATGAAATAATGAAAAACAGGGAAGCAAAGGATATTCCTGTGATTTTTCTCACCGCAAAATCGGATATTGATGACATAATTAAAGGATTCGACATAGGGGCAGTGGATTACATAACCAAACCATTCAATATGAAAGAGATAAAAGTCCGTATCCGAAATCATATTAATCTCGCGAATGCCAGAGATGAAATCACACAACAGAAAAGAAAAATTGAGGATTTTAATCAACAACTTATCCGGGCGCATAAAAAACTGAAACAGAGCAGTGAAGAGCTCAGTATTACAAATAACAAGCTTGTATTAAGCCTGAAAGAGAAGGATAAATTTTTCTCCATTATCGCGCATGATCTTAAAAGTCCTTTCATCGGATTACTCGGTTACCTGGGGCTTTTAAATGAAGACTTTGATTCTATGGAAGAGAGTGAAAAAAAGGAGATGATATCTTCACTTCTTGATATATCTGAAAATATGCACGCGTTACTGGAGAACCTGCTGACATGGTCGCGTGTGCAGAGAGACGCGATTGAGTTTGAGCCTGAAATAATTAAACCGCGGGAGATTGTCAGCGATATCATTACAATTTTTGATTCCAATATTTCTATAAAAAAGATTAATTGTGATAACCTTATTGATCCCGAAGTTTCAATTTTTGCCGATAAAAACATGATCAACACTGTATTCCGGAATTTAATATCAAACGCGATTAAATTTACGCCGGAAAGTGGAAGTATAACTATTCTCAATGGTAAATGCGGCGATAAAGATTTGTTGTTCGGTGTTGAAGATAGCGGAATGGGAATTCCGGCTCATATTATTCCCAAACTGTTCCAGATTGATCAGCATATTACAAGCACAGGCACAAACAATGAAAAGGGAACGGGACTCGGACTTATACTTTGCAAGGAATTTATTGAAAAACATGATGGCAGGATATGGGTGGAAAGTGTTGAAGGAGAAGGAACGATATTCCGCTTTACTATTCCTGAATAGAAGTTAATTAGTAAATTACCTAAGCTGTTAATGCCAGAACTAAAAGGAATTGTAAAAAAATCGTCATTATCTTAATCATAAACGACTCCGAATGGAGTCGAATATAAATAGCCCCGGATGCAATCCGGTGGTCCGATATGGCAGATATCTGTCTCGACGCTGAAGGCGTCGAATATTAACAACCCGGAGAAAATATTATTTGTCGAAGTAAAATTTAACCTGCTATAAAGTTCTATATTCGACCCCTTCAGGGTCGTTGCGGCATGTTTTTCTTTTTACCCCAGACAGCTCACTTATTTCGCCGTCCGGGGCTATTGATATTGAATCCCTTTCGGGATTCTTTTTCAGGTAATAATCTTACCATTTTGCGTAGAATTTAACTTCTCACGTAGTAATCGTAATCCGGTTAAATCAGAAGTGGAAAGTCAGTAAATTGATAATTAAAAGATGTCTCAGTTCTTTATATTATTAAAACATTCTGACTATCATTCTTATTCTGGTAATCCTGTGTTTTCTGCGTCCATCAGCGAAATCCGCTGGAAATAGTGTCCCGGTTAAAAAGGCAATAAGGTTCAATTTTTTGAGGACCTGCAATTGTTATTAAGGTTAAAAGATAAAAGAATGAGGTTCTTCTGCCGGGTTTTTCAGAGAGAAATTTACGCATCAAAAAAATCACCGTTTTATGAAAAATTTTTGAGCTCTTGGAATATTTATCAATTGTCTTTTTAATTATTCATTGCACATTATTAATTGTTAATTGAAATTTTGCCATTTTGCGTAGAATTTAACTTCTTATGTAATATTCAGCGCTCCCGATCCCTGGTAAGAAAATCAACTACCCGCTGAAATCTATTTGTAGAATAAATTGTGGTAATGTTGACGAAAACCCTGAAATAATTTCGAATAATTTATTGAAAGGCAGATTGCTATAAATTTTATTGATTGTACTTCGAGGAAAAATATTGGTAAAAAAAAGAAGAAAACAACCAGGTTTGCCTTCAGGTACACAATATAACATACTCTGAGTTATATCCGGAACTTCGCCAGGGTAGTTAACACAGAGGACTTTATTATTGATTGTTCAACCCTGCGCATGAGATCGGACTGCGCCCTGAGCCTAAATCGTAATAAGTTCGTTAAATTGATACCCGGTATATGAAATCACGACAAAATGTTTTCGGAGTCAGGAATTCTGAATTCACATCTTTACCGCCCGTGTGGCGATAAAAACAGATATTTTCTCTTTCAGTGGGTGAGTTTCCACATGGTGCCTGTCTTCATAAAAACCTGTGATAGAAAAGCCCGCTTTAATCTGACCTGCTATCTGATCTTCCAGTGTATGCCCGAATTCGAGGGGCCACCCTTCCTCAGAATATTCCAGCTTCATTTCGTCGCTCAGGCTGTCGGCGTCAGAATAGGGGATGGCATTTATCTTTTCAGTGTTAAGATTTTCTTCATCGGCAGGATCATCAAAAAGATATAAAAGAGGATTAACAAATCCGGCCAACAGTGTTCCTCCTTTCTTTAATACGCGGGCGCATTCCTTCCAGAGGGGAATAACATCGGGGATAAAACAATTGGAAATTGGGTGAAAAATCAGATCGAATGTGGAATCGCTGAAAAGGGAGAGGTTCTCCATATCGCCACGGACTGTTTTGATTTCCAGGTTTTCTCTTTCGGCCACCTCGCGGTCCCTGCCAAGCTGCTCTTCCGATAAATCATATACAATGACATCCCCTCCCGCAGCAGCGAGAACCGGGCCCTGCTGACCGCCTCCCGAAGCGAGGCATAAAATCTTTACACCTTCGAGTTTTTCAGGAAACCAGTCCCTCGGTACAGGTTTATAGGGAGTCAGCACAATTTGCCAGTCCCCTTTTTTCGCGCGTTCAATGGTTTCCGAATTCACAGGGATCGTCCATCTGTTCCCCCCTGCAACCTGTTTATTCCAGGCGGCTCTGTTAAATTTTTTAATCTCTTCTTTATTCATATTATCCATTATCAAAAAGTCTGCCGTATTGAGCCAAAACTTAAACAAAATAGTATCAATAAACTGGCAGTGTCAGAAAAAAAATTGAATCCGAAGAAAGAATCGTACTCGTTCTCGTAATCGTGCTTTGTTCTCCTCTTTACCAAAACGCCCAGGTTATTCGAGAACGAGGACGATTACGAGTGCCTGTTCTATGAATACGATAAAACCTTGCCATTTTGCATAGAATGTAACTGCAAATGGAATAATCCCACAAAATCCTATAAAATATAAAAGAACCTAATTCAAACGGGCTAAATGTCCGGCATATTTTTTATGGTAGCGGGGAAAAGCGCCAAACAGGATTACGGAGATAAAAAAATTAACACCAGATAAAACCTGTGTCATCTTTTAATTATCAATTGTCAATTATCTATTAAATAACTCTTCGCTTCCTGCTTCGCCGGTATATGAATATATTATAGGCAATAGAATCTCTTTATAAAAGTATGGGGGGGGAATCGTCATTCAATAGCCGGGCAAGGGGAGCGATACGCTCCCCCCCCCGATTATTCTTTATACAATCTCAACAAGTGTAATGTTAAATACCAGGTCCTGACCCGCAAGATCATGATTGGCGTCAACAATAATTTCCTCTTCGGTTTTATCGATTACTTTAATTATAAAATGTCTACCGTCAGGCGCTTTCACCTGCAGTTTCATTCCCGGCTCCGGGTTTAATTCAGCGGGAAGTTCGGCTATCGGTATCTTTGAAACAAGCTGCTCATGCCTTGGTCCGTATCCATCCTCAGCCGCTATGTTGATTTCCACTGACTGTTCAGGTTCCAGTCCTATACAAGCGTTTTCAAATGGTTTCAGTAATTTGTTTTCACCAATTACAAATTCGAGCGGCGCTTTCCCTTCTGATGTATCGAATAATGTCCCGTCGGTTAGTTTTCCGGTATAGTGTACTTTTACTTTGTCGCCTGACTTTGCCTGCGGCATATTGTTCTCCGATTGTTTTTTGTGACAGAAAATCATAAGGAAAATCCCTCCCCGATCTCTGCCACGGAGAAACCACCCAAATGAAATATTTTTTAGTTTTCCTGAAAATAGAAAAATATATGACATGAGCAAAAAATGCTAAAAGAAAAATGGGGATAGAGGATGTCTGAATAAATCCCCTCATACGGGGTATATTTTATATATCCAACTTAATGGAGGTTTAAAATGAATTACAAGGTGCACAGGCTGGATCTGAAAATGGAAAAAGAAAGGGAAAAACTTGAGGCATTTTTAAATAACCTTGAAGGTGAGGTGATATCGATCGTGCCGAATGTCAAACCGACATTCCAGGGAATGGGAGCCACCGCTAAAGTGGATTTTCTTTATATTGTTGAGAGAGTGAAGCAGATGTAATTTACTTTACCGGGTCAATCAAAAACTATCTTTTTTATCAGAAGTTTCTGACCATCTTTGGGGGAATTAGAAAATAATTCTCCAAGCTGGTTAAGGAAATCGACAGTCAATACTTTTGGCCTTTCTAATTTTTCCCCCTTATTGCCTGTTTCAGGTAAAGTAAGTCCTATGTTGAATATTGCGTTGATGTTTTTATTTTCCTGTTTTACGATCTCATCTGTAAAAGGATTTCTTTTCACCTTATCATACTCATATCTAACTCTGATCCCGAAAAAGAAAGCATCAATCTTCTGCTCGACAGATGTCCCGTTCCTGAAATTGACTTTTACGGTAAACGCCTTCGGTCTTAAAGTTAAATACAAGTTTCTGTCAACCTGGAAATATGGGGCCGAATCCTTTGAAAATAAATGTTGCGCTGCGTTTGGCGTCGGTTTTTTATTAAGAGGAGGCAATTTGAAGTTAGGTATATCATCCATCTTAAGATAAGTCCGGAGGGGGTGTTCCCATTCGCTTTCAACATAACATAATTCATATTCCGCGTCAAGAAATTCTATTTCCTTAATGTGGTCCAATCCAACATTATACTTCTCCTCATTATAATCGAATTTGAATTCATTTACTGATCGGCATACTGTGGTATAAGGATATCGTAATTTTTCAATATTATGAGTTATTGAATAGTAATTTGTTTTACTCCGGGAACACAGGTGAAATAGTGTCCCAAGCTTTACATTGGAGATTCTTTCACCATCTGAAAAGTATACCGTCCCCTTTGGTAAATCTGAAAATTGTGATATTAAGTTTGTGGAAAGAGAAAGAAAAAGCCAGAAAATCGAATAAATCCGCATAAATTGCACCAATTATTATCGAAAGAATGGACATATTTACTAAAAATGTTGGAAAAAGTAAATAATACATCTCTTAATAAAGTAGAGTATAATAATTATTTTTTACCCATAGTTCGACACTGATCAATGGGGTATCAGATACTATTTTTTATCCGATAAGAAACTTTGGATTTTACTGAATTCCTTCCCGCTGATAATCCTGTAATGTGGAAAATAAGCTTTGCCATATGCTTCGCTGTGATGGCCGATTGTGATTCCCTGCGAGAGGTTGTTGGCTATTTCAGCGGAATCGGCTGAAAAACCGGGGAGCGCCGGATAAAGTTCTTTCGCCGTTTTTTCTATTTTACTCCATTCATTTTTCCAATCCTCTAAACTCACTTTGCCCGCTTCGTTGGCGCTGCGGGTGAAAGCGTTAAGGAGAGAATCTTTGGGTATTATATCATCTTTTACCAGTTTAAGATTAATTCGGTAATATTGGTTTTTCTCACCCACCCCCTGTATCATAACGGTATCAAACCTGGCGCTGTTCTGAAGTTCGTAATTCAGGTAATCGAGCGCCGCTTTTTTATTTGGGATCAGATGTCCCGGACCAAACCTGCCCTGGAAGAAAAATTTGTATATATCTTTTAGTGTCGATTTGGGATACAAATTCATCTGTCTGATAATTGCTTCAGTATAATTGTTATCCGTATTTTGTTCTGAACGGCATGATATCATAATTACCACCAATAAAAACAAACCAGCGTATTTCATAAAGTTCCCCGATGATTTTTTTGCAATATATCAAGCCCCGTGAGAATAATCAAGGCAATAATGTGGAAAGAAAAATATTCCATCGGTTAATGAACTCCGAACAAAAATCAAATATTCCAAATCATAAACCGGCTGAGCCAGAAGAAAAAGTGGTTAGTGAAGAGTGAAGAGATAAGAACCAGCAATTTTTCTTTAAGATAACTTCAAAATCCCAAAAAAGTCCCGCCAGGGATTCTCCGCGGCGAACAGGCAGACAGAATTCCCCGGTAAATTGATGGTCAAATAAAATTTTGCTATTTTGCGTAGAATTTGACTCCTTACGGAGTATTCTTCTTTACCAAAACGCCCAGGTTATTCGAGATCGAGGACGATTACGAGCGCCTGTTCTATGAATACGATAAAATTTTGCCTTTTTAATTGTTAATTGAAACCTTGCCATTTTGCTTAGAATTTAACTCCTTACGGAGTATTCGATTATAACAACAGGACCTTACCGCAAGCCGAGATTTTTTCAAATATTTTATCCTGCGCGAAATATTTCTTATCTTGCGGCAAAATAATATGGTGTTATAATTGGGAAAAAAACTCGCCGGCGCGGTAAACAGTCACAGCTATCCCGCAATTTATTTCAGGTTTCCCTTTTTGTTGGGAATCCAGCGGTTCTTTACGATGGCCGTAACGCTGCGGGTATGGTATGTACGCCGGGCATTAAAAAGATTAACGCGGAATCTTCAGAAACCCTTTAATTTTTATGATGCCGGATGCGGCAGCGGCGACTTTGTTTTTCCTTTCGCGAAAAAATATCCCGACTCTTATTTTACCGGCGCCGATAAATCAGAAGGCAATATAAAACTTTGTCAAAGATATTCAGCTTATAAAAACCCGGGGAATACCACATTTCTGGTTCGTGATCTTGAGGAATCCCCCGGCAATATTAAAGCCGATATTATCTCCTGTATTACCGTGCTACAGTATATCAGGGACGATATAAAAGCATTGGAGAATTTTCATAAGATACTGAACGATGATGGAATACTGCTGCTTTATATTCCGGTAAATGGCAGATACCATTTTGGTTTTTATAAGCGCCTCAGGGAGTCAGCCTCCAATGTGGATTATGACGTTATCCGGGAAAAACAAAGGACTTACACCCCGGAGGAGATCAGGGAAAAACTGTCCGGGGCCGGTTTTAAAATACGCGATCTTGAATTTACCTATGGCCGGCTTGGAAGAATCGCTTATGAACTGCACAGCTCTGTTTTCCTGCTTGTCCAAAAATATCCCCTGGCCGCGTTCCTTCCCTGCGCCATTATATTTATTTGTCTGCTCCCGATAAATCTTCTCCTGATGAGTCTCGACTATTTTTCAGATAACAGGGAAGGAAACGGAATGCTGGTTTTGGCTGAGAAGAAATAGATATTTAATTCCCTCGAATTCGAGGGAATTAGAATTGAAAAAAATCAAGGAGGATCAACATGCCGGAAGAAAAAAATCCAATGGAAAAATTCAGCTTTTTGCTGGGGAAGTGGAGGCTGATCTACGATATCCCGGAGAGCAGTTTCAGTCCCGCCATAAAAGGAGAAGGAGAGGGGGATATTAAAAGATTCCTCGATGATAAATATGTCACCTTCGATTACCGGGCAAGTCTTGGCAGTATGAACGCCGGCGCCCACGGAATCTTTGCCCGGGACGCGAAAGCTGACATATACCGCTACTGGTGGTTTGAAAACAGCGGCAGTTTTATGGAGGCAACCTGCGAATTCAAAGATGATAACACTCTCTTCATGAACTGGCATAACAGCGTTCTTGTGCAGTCATTCAGTAAAAAGGAGAATGGAAATATCGAATTACTCATGCGTTATCCAAAAAATGAAACTGAACATGAAACGATTCTAAAAGTTACTCTCGTCAAATAACTTTTTTGTCCGGGCGACGTAAACGAGGAACATACCAGACAAGCGGGTTGTATTATTTTTAGTCCTGCTTTTCGGGGGGGCAGATTGATAATTATTATCACAGGAGGTTAACAATGAAGAGAAGTATTGTACTATTTCTGATTTTTCTCGCCGGATGTTCCACTTTTCGGATACCTGAAGCCACCAAAGCTCCGGTTGAGATTTCGGAAAGAGAAAACGCGCTCATTGAAGAGGGTATAACACTTCATGATGAAGGTAAATATGATGAGGCGATTCAGAAATATCAGGAAGCCAGGATAATAAACCCGGGAAATATTCTCGCGCTCTACGAAGAGGCGTATTCCAATTATGCCAAACAGGATTATAAAAGGAGCCTGGACCTTTGTAAGAAAGGGATGGAATATCATTCCGAACTGCTGATGGATTTTTATATAATAGCGGCCAACAGCCTTGATGATTTGGGAGAAAATGAAGAATCTCTGGCCCTTTATGAAAAGGCGATATGGCTCGCTCCCGATAATAATTTTACATATTATAATTACGCCATAGCGCTTTACCGCGCGGGAAAAACCAAAGAAGCTGAAGAAAACCTCATGAAATCGATTCAGTTAAATCCGGAACACGCTTCGAGTCATTTATACCTGATGCGGTTGATGATGGATGAAGGGAAACAAATACAGGCTCTGATGATGGTCAGCAGGTTTCTTATTATTGAACCAAATACCTCAAGAACCCCGGAGGCGCTGGGTGATCTGGAAAACCTGCTTTATTATGGTGTGGAAAAGGAAGGAGATAATTTTAATCTCAACGTGTTTTTAAATGATGGTCATGGAGTTGAGTTTTCCAATCTGGAACTGACTCTTAAGTTACAGCATGCTGTTATCGCGGCGGACAGCGTTAAAACAACCGAAATTCAAAACCGGGTAAGACTTTTTTCCACGATGTTTTCCGTTATTGAAAAAAAGGAAAAGGACAAGCTGAGTGATATTGGTAAATATTTACTCCCCTATTTTGACGAGATGGAGGAAAATGGCCACACCGAAGCTTTTGTCTATTATATCCACCAGTTGGTTGATATGGATGAAATTCAGAATTATCTCAAAGATAACGAGGCGAAGATAAACGCTTTCCTGGAATGGAACAGCAAATATTACTGGGAATAGAGGGAGAAGTGTGAAATTTACCACCTTGGCCGTAAGAAGATCAGGCGTTGTGTCTGCGGCATGCATGGGTAAGAGGAATGATGTTTGAAATGATAATCGGGGACCATTACATATTGAATTAACTTGAGATGGAATGATCTGATTGTTTTGTTCCGGATAGTGATTTTCAAAGCGCGCAATCAGGCGTAACAATATGGATTTTTTTACTCCGGGATTTAATTAACTTTAATTTTATGTTAGTAACTGGTAAGTTTCGGTAACAACCAAAATTTATTTTGAATACATTTTGTATCCTTTGTATATATGGGGTAATAATTGAAAAGCTGGGAAGAACAAATTGAGTTGCCTGAAAAGGATCCGGAAATAGAATACGCTTATATATTAAAATCTGAGAAAAAGCCGGTGATATGTGGCAGAGAAACACTTTATTCAGCAATCGAAAAAAACAAAGAGGTGGAATTTGTAACCACACCCTATGATAAAAATTTCATAATTCCCGGGACAGATTTCCTGACGTTACAACCACTGCTAAGGAAAAGAAAAAAAGCCGCAAAATTTGAATTGAAAATGGCTCTTTTATATGGCGGCATGTTTTTACTGACAGGATTGATAACCGGCGACTTATTTGATAATTTTTTAGGAGCGCGTAGTTTCGACAGACTGCAGGTAATGATGTTCAGCGTTATTCCAATTATTCATAGTATATATGAGCAACGCGGTATAAAGAGTATAGATCAGTTTAACTATCATCCTGAAGCCCTGAGTCTGAAGTTTCACCATTGGATAAACACAAAAAGAGTTTATTCTGTTTATATTGCCGCAGGCATTTTATGCGCGATAACACTGGTGCAATTTCTTACCGGTCCGGTTAAATCTGTTGAAGCGGCGGGACTGGTAAACGAGAAAGTATTTTCAGGCGAATACTGGAGGCTCCTGACAAATATCCTGCTTCACGGTCATATTTTTCATATACTGTTTAATGCTCTGGCATTATTCGCGCTTGGAAAAATGGTAATACGTATAACAAACTTTTCATATTTTTTAATTGTCTTTCTTTTTTCCGGCGTCTTTGGAAGTTTATTTAGCCTTTGCTTACCTCCGGACGCTACTTCAGTAGGCGCTTCGGGTGGTATCCTGGGGCTATTGGGTTTCCTGCTTATAATTGGAATAAAATTCAGAGATTCATTTCCCGGAAATCTTACCAGGATATTAATTATGGTCATAATTTTTACAATGGTTCTGGGAGCGGTTTCCGCTGATCTTATTGATAACGCGGCTCACGCCGGGGGATTGACCGGCGGCATTATCCTCGGTTTAATCATGATTCGCGCGAAAGGAAATACCATACCATATAAATCCTCTTCTGCCATTGATATCCTGGGATTTATTTCTGCCGGCGTTCTTATGGCGGGCGTCGGTGGTATTCTTTATTTGCTTTTCTGATCCGGGGTAAAAGATAGAGCAGGCTTCCATTCTGACTCAATATTACGTTCAGAACCCCTGTAACGCTAATTTCAGACTGTTATAAATATATTTATTGTACTCAGCGGATAAATATGGTGTACCTGACGGCACACCGAATATTTTGTTTATTTCCTTTTTACCAATATGCTGTCCCTAACGGGACACAAAATAAAAACTGCAAGAAAAGATTGCCCGGTCTGAGGCAAAATATTGGTAGAAAAAAGAAGAAAGCAGCCGGGTATGCCGTCAGGTGCACCATATAAAACACTCTGAATTATATTCGACGCCTTAAGTGAGGGGATTAAATCGCAAAAATTCGTTGAATTGAGCCTTGGTATATGAAATCACGACAAAACATTTTGATGGGAGTCAGGAGTTCTGAATTTAGCATGAGTTCAAAGTAAAAAGATAAAAAAGCTATGAGGAGATATTGTATACCTTTACGGCGCACTGTGCCGGCCGGTTTCACTCTTTTTTATTATCCGCAGCTCGTCTCCGGAGCGTCACTTCTTTTGCATCAGCGCGTCCATCAGCAGCATGGAATTATCGATGGCGTTCCGCATGTAAGTTTCGTTATCATCTGAAAGAGAGCGCCCGGTGATAATTTTCGAAATTTCCCCAACGAGATAACCATGCACAATAAAAGAAATCCTGCGGGCATATTCGGGAGAAATTTTTTCATCGGCAATTTCATATACAACCGAGGCCATTTTATCATGAGTGTTATGACCCTCACGGGTAATCTTTTCGCCAAATTCCCCCGGAAGCATTTCGAAATGAAGAAAATAATACCAGCCCGGGTTTTCAAATGCCCAGCGAAACATTGTGGTGATAATGTTTAACATTGTGTCGCGGTAGCCGGTGGATTTTTCTGCGCTTTGAACAAGTTCATTCGTGTATAATTCCAGAATTTTCACCCGCGCTTCAATAAATATATCATGCAGATCGATAAAATAATTATAGATATTTGGTGAAGCGCAGCCTGTTCTTCGCGCTATTTCAGAAAGGGTTACTCCGGCCGAACTTCTTTTTTCACCTATCAATTCAAGAGTTATCTCAATAATCTTCTCTTTCGTAACGTTATTTTTAATTTTTCTTTTAATTTTATTCTCCCGGGTTCTGTTTTTACACGCCAAATATAAACTATGAAACTATAGCCGCAAAACGTTTCAGAACAATATTTACCCCTTTTGAGAATGACCGCTTTTTATATGACTCACGCATGACCATATTCGCGAGAATCTTATATAACCATGCGGGTAGGGGGATGGATGGACGGGTGATCTTTTTAATGGTTTTTTCGGCGGGTTCCGTTCCCTGCTTTACCGCGTCGGCAAATTCAATTAATCCTCCCCTGAGGTTTTTTGTATAACGGGAAAGTTCGTTCAGATTATGCCCGTTCATTATTCCTCCCCGTCCGACAGGAAACCCGGCGGCATAAAAAAATCCCGAGTCTTCGGCGAAATTTCTTATAATATCCAGCGCTATTTTATTGTGATGACCGCAAAGTCCCGACTGGCAGAGCGCGTAAACCTGTTTTTTACCCGGCGCTCCTGATTTATCCATTTTGTCGTGAAGAAATTCCAGAAGATACATCATCTCATAAGGCAGTGAATCGCCATAAAGGGGGAAAAGAAAAAAGAGTATTTCAGCGCTGGCGAATTCAGGCAGGTATGAATTCAAATCATTCATCGAATTTTTCAGAATTATCAGGTCATTCCCCAGCTCTCCCTCACCGATGGCTTTATATATGAATTTGGCTGCCTGGTGCGTCGTGCTTTTTTCGCCACGGGGTGATCCGGAGATAATAAGGATTTTTCTCATGATCTCCTCTCGTTAATATACTTTTGCAATTCAGTTGAAAAATTCGGGTCGCCGCTAAAAAAATGCGCGTAATCTTCCGTATGAAGGTGATAAGCGTTTCTGGCGGTAAGCTCCCGAAAGGTTTCTTTGGCTCTTTCGGAGGGAGTTCCACAGCCCAAAGTAATAAATGCGGGATAAGGCTGGTCATATCGTTTTTGCCTTCTGATTTCACTGCCCTTTCTTTCAAAAAGATGTAACACAAGCTGTATAATTAGCCGCGAAAAAATATTTGATACTTCTGAGGAATAACCCCCGAAAGTCACAGGGCAAATCAGCAGGAAAATGTCGCTGGAAATATACTTCCGCGGCAGTTCACTCACCCAGTCATTCAGCGCGCAGTGTCCCGGAGTGTTAAAAAAGCAGGAAAAACAACCGGTGCAGCGTTCTGTCTTTTTCCCGGCAATCGTTATATGATCGATTTCGACTCCCGTAAAACGATCCTCCGGTAGTTTCACTGTTCCGGGGGAGCCGTCAAGCATAAGAATTTTCATTTATTAAGAACCTTAATTAATAGCATTAATTAACAGTGTTAATCTAATGAGTTTTTTATAAGATGTCAATGACAATTCAGGCGCTGTTTTCTTTTTACGGGAAATATTATTGCAATATTGTATTTGATGTAGTATCTTATATTACAAGTAATATGAGGAGAAAAAATGAATTCACCTATATCAGTGCGTTTGCCGAAAAATTTGGCAGAAGAGCTGAACAAAATATCGAAAGAAACTGAACGATCAAGGTCATTTCATATTGAGAAAGCTCTGGAAATGTATTTTGAAGAGCGGGCTGATCTTCAGATTGCGCTTGACCGTTTGAATAATCCGGCTGACCAGGTTCTATCCATGGATGAAATGAGAAAAGAGCTTGGCGTATAAGATAACATTTAAGAAATCTGTATCGAGGGATTTAAAGAAAATTAATGAATCTGACCTCGTTGAAATCTTAAATAAAATCGAAGAGGAATTATCTGTAAATCCTGACAAGTTTCCAATGCTAAAGGGAAAGTTTGCGGGATTAAGAAAACTCAGGTCGGGTCATTACAGAGTAATATTTACTATTCTTGAAATGGAAACAGTTTTGATTTTAAGGATAGCTCATCGAAAAGAGGTATATCGTAAATAAAATATAACTACTCACATAAACCTTCATGACCAAATAATGGTTATCAAGTAGAATAAGGCAGTAAAATTGAAAAAATTAGAGAAGATATTTATTCATAATACATTTTTCATCATTTGATATCCGGCCTTGCCGGATTACGATTATCTCCTTTACAGTTTAATTCCCGGACAAAATGGATAAGCCTTATCTTATTAAGAAATTATTGTTATATTTAGTAATTTATTGTTGATCTCCTCCGGGGATATTCAGGCTTTACTTAATTCGTTGCCGCTTATCAGGGCAGAAACGATTTATAAATATTCCTGTGAGGTATAATTCTCAATTCCTCATTCGTAATTCGTAATTTTCCTCCACGCGGCTGGATTACGATTAAGATTAAGATTATTGAGGGGAAGTAGCTCAATTGGCAGAGCGGTTGATATACTTCCCGCCCCTGCGGCAAAGGAAGTTCCTTTGATTGTAGGTCCAACTGATGCGGGTTCGAGTCCTGCCTTCCCCTTTTATGAAGGGGCAAAGGATGTTCCTTAAATACAATCTGATAAGTATACATCCCGCCCCTTCACTTTTTTGTTCTTTAATAATAAATCTATGTCTGCATTGAAAAAGTATTTAATTTATGCTGATTTGTGAATTTTTCGCGGACAGAGGTATTGTTTCCGGCCCAACCGGATTACAATTATTTCGTAGGAAGTTGAGTTCTGCGCAAAATGGCAAAATTTTTCATGAACACAGCCGGTGGTTGAGCGGAGTCGAAGCCGGCAACATCAGAACCAATTTATCCGGCATAAGATTCCGATTTTTTATGCAAAGGACGCAAAAAACCGGAATGACAAGTAATTAGGTCTGCAATTGATAGAATAGTCAGAGTCACAGTTGTCCCGGGAGTCCCACTTTTTATTATACTTTCTACTTTGCTTCCGGCTCAGCCAGTATATGATTATGATTTTTTAATATTCAGGTATAACCACATCAGGAGAAGCTTATGTTCTCAGCGATATTACGATTATTTAACGCTGTTCCGGTTGATACAAAAGAAAATAAAGATATTTCACCAGAAGTGCTGGAGCGGACTATCAGGCATGGCTATATTCTTGATCCCGCTATCCCCCCCGATGAGGAAGTTCTGAAAGTTATAGATGAGATAGCAGGCATTTCAGGAGAGAAAGCAAACTCTTCATTCCATAAATCCTGGAAGATTGTGGAAGAGACAGATATGGAGAGTCTCGTAATACAGCAGATGATACATTACCTTACCACCTATGGATTTGAGAAAGCGGGAATATACAGCAAAGAAACAGTCTATATACCCCGCGAAAAACTGGAGCTGCCTGAGAGTATCGATAATATTCCCCTGACTGTTATTAAGGCTATCGATTATAAAGAACTGGAAAAAAAAGTTCTGGACCTTTCCCGGAGCGGCATCGCGCTTTCGGAGCAGTCCTTAAAGGATATCATGACTCTGGTTGAATTCCAGCTTGTTGATCTTTCCAAAACCGAATATATAGAAAACCGCGAACTTAAAGCGCGCTGCAATGACTATTATGGAATTGCCCCCGAAGATCCTGTCGAATTTCTCCGTTATGTTATCAGCAATCTTACGGATGAATCTCTGCTGATCAAAAATGATTATCTCATAGGCAAGATCAAAGAGTCGAATGGCAAATTCCTGGATGAACTTCTCAAGGAGGCGCCCGATGACCTGGCCTCAATATTTTTCAGGTTCAAGCCGCTTTTTCTCGCGATGAAATCGATATCGCGTAAAAAGGGATTTTTTAACAGGCTGAGAAAAGAGGCTGATAAAAAACACAAACCCATGCCTGAGGATTACCTGAATAATGTAACAAACCGTTTAAAGAACAATATACTTGATATAGGCAAACTGACATCCAAACTGGAAAATGCCTCGGTTTTCAGGAAAATCCGCCTTGCTTACGCGCTTAATTTCAGGCTGAACGCTGATAAATCAATAGTCTATCGCGTGAGGAACGGAAGGGGCTGGGCTGATAAATTTAACTGGGAAGCTAATCTTAATGACAACCTCAGGGAAGCTCTGGATATTGTTCTGGCTTCTCTGGCAATTGACCTGCGTAAAAATGTGGCTGGCAAAACATTTTATATTCCCGCGAATGTTCATTACGCGATGCCTGCCACCGAAAAACAGTTTGTGGGCAATATACCTGCGGGCAGTTTTGTATCGGTTGATGAGGATATGATAGTCGGCATTCACTGGACAAATACGAATAAGCGTGTTGATCTCGATCTTTCCGTTATCGGGGCTTCCGGCAAAATCGGATGGGACGCGGAATTTAAATCGGATGAAGGGGATTTCCTCTTTTCCGGAGATATGACTGACGCCCCCCCTCCTGATGGAGCTTCGGAATTTTTTTATATAAAGAAAGGCGCCGAAGAACCAAGGATTGCCCTGGTTAATTTTTATAATTATTATTCTGGCGACTCCAGCCCGGCAAAGATAATCATAGCGAAAGAGAATCCCGAAAATTTCTGGAACAATTATATGGTGGACCCTGCCAATATTATCGCCGCGCCCCTGATTGAGATTAACAGAAAGCAGAATGTGATCGGCCTGATACACCGTGATAATAATGGTATGCGTTTCTCTTTCGCCATGTCCTCTATTGGAAATTCTATTACATCAAGGAAAAACAGCTATACCCCCCATATAAGGAAATATCTTATCAGCAGTCTGACCAACCCCATTGATCTGGAGCAGGTTCTAACCACCGCGGGCGCCACTATCCTCAACGAAAAACCGAAAGAAGGAGACTATATCGACCTTTCCCCCGAAGCGCTGGATAAGAGTACTTTTATTGGATTGCTGAATTGATAAGAAATAATATGGGGGACATGGAGATTATGTCCATTGTCAATTTGAAAAAAAGTCATTGACACAAGCCAATTTTTCTTATTATTATTTGTAATATTTTTTTAAAGATTGCCAATAGAGAGGGAGAGGAGGTGTCTTAAAGTGTCTAGTTGCGATTAAAGGTACAGAAAACACACCCATTTTTAAAGATGAAAATTTATCTAATGAAGGAGTAATTTTTTGGATATTGAGTATTTCTTCTTTCATTTTTGAAACCGATTCAGGAATATCATATGGTGCATCTGTACTTCCGGAGAGAAGTCCAGCATTCTGAATATATAAATGCTTTTCCGTATCATCATCTGGGTACCAAATTTGCAGTGTAGTTTCTGTGAAATATTCTTGACATAAGTGCTTAATTAATAAATATGGTTCTTCCAAATCTAATATAGCACTCCATTGCGCTAGTATCGGGAGCATTGTTGAAAGATTAAATAGCTTTTCCTTAGGAATTTTTTCTGAAATTGAAATAGCTATTAAATCTTCTACTGAGTCAGTTGAAATAGGAAAATATTTCCCTAGTTTCTGATATGCATAAAAGATATGATTGACTATTTTAATAATCCAATCTTTTACAAAATCTTTTTCAGAAGAAAGAGCAAAAACAAACAGAGAATTTGATATTCCATTAATATTGCTATCAAAGTAAGGAGAAAGTAATGCTTTATGGTTATTGATTAATTTCTTTAAAATGTTTACAGTATTTTCGAAGATCTCAATAAATCTATCATCTTTGCTCATGTAGAATTGTTCAAAATTCATATATGCTGCTACTGAAATTATTCCAAGTTGTTCAAAAACATTAATGTTTTCAGTAATTGAATGTATGCTTCGACCATAAATTCCATTCTGAATAACACAATGCTTTGATATTTTATTGACATATTCATTGTATCTTAGTAAAAGAAGCATTCGTAATTCCATCCATTGGGATAATATTTTTTTTTGATCAAATAATCTGTTTTTCCTCATCATCTCCCATGTATTGAGTAATGCTCGCTCAAAACAGTATATAACAGGTTTAATATTATTCTCCATTTTGGCCCAGTGATAAAGAATTCCCAATACAACTTTAAGTGTTCTGAATTTACCGATAATTTCATTGATTAACTTTTTATTACTATTATTTTTATCTTCTATCTCAAGCAAAAATGAATTAAGAAAATTGTAAAAATGGTTTAGTTCGTAATCTGGATCAGCTATTAACGCAAGAGATTTTCGAATATCGCTGCGTAACTTATGGGGAAAAACATGCTCGTTGAGCATGTGATTTTCAATGAATTTTGCAATTGTGTCACCACCCCAGAACTCGTACTCTACTTTATCTTTTATTGTATTTGACTCACTATAATTATCCCAGTTCGGTTTTATTTCTGATTTTAGTATTCCGCCGGTTGCAAGAATAATTTTTTTAGGGATTTTTTTGTATTCCAATTTAAGAAACCTTGTTATATAAACATCCTTAATTTCGTTTAATGATGAACGAATTGATTGAGGAGTTGAGTCCCAATCAGATCTTATTATATCACCTCTCTTGACAGTAAAAATAAGAATTGTTTCAACTTGCTTATAAATGCCTTTTGCCAAAATATCTACACCATATTGTCTTACACCCATTTGAGGATGAGAGATTATATCAAAATCCATCATGAGGAGTAGATCTGTTAAGAGTTTATCAAGTTCATTTGATTCCTTAAGTTGTGCAAGATATTCTTTAATTAAAAGTCTCATTCTGGTACGTTCCCTTGTGATCTTAGTTCGGCTCTTTCTAAATCCTTTGACACAGGGTGACAAACATCTGATAGAGCAATTTCAACGGATGCTTTAAAAGATTTTAATTCAGTTGGATTACAATAGCCGTTTTCTGTTTTATTAAACCATTTTTTTCCATATTTTATTGGCACCTGAGTTGACATCTGAAGAAAAATTGATTGCTCTTTAACACGTTCCATTAATTTAGTCATATCGTTTCTTTGTTCTACTTTAATGAGGTTGATAATTCTAAAGGGCATCTCAAGTTCTTTTAATTGAGGAAGAGAATTATAAATAGCTTGTTTTCTCTTCAACTTTCTAAGGATATTTTCAAGTAAATTTTTGACACTTTTTTTTAATTTAGGTTCTTTTGCCTTTTTTTCAATCAACCTTATGGTAGTAGATAGGTAGTCAACTCCGAGATGATTTATCATTACCTCGTTTATAAAATCATTAACTTTTTCATATTTATTAACCACTGTAAATAGAGAAATAGTGAGGTCAAAAACTATATTGACATCATACAAATATCCAATCATATTGCTAACAAGTAATAATATATTATCACATGAAAGAGTGTTGAGTATATCTTTATTGAAATATTTTGGCTTATTTGAGTGAAGTTTCCAAAATCTAATTAGTTGAGCTCCAGCTGAATTTATTTTTGGGTTTCCATTGGCAAAATATTTTGTCACAATTCGACTTAAAAATTTCTCATGATTTATTATTTTTGAAAGAGAATGAGGGAAAATGTCTGATAATTCAACAGCTTTCTCTTGATAATCACTTTTTTCTATCCAACTCTTTAAAAATTTCTCAAAAAGGTATTTGTATTTTTTATTATCCAATATCGCATAGAAACTTAAATCGATATTCTGCAATATTCTTTTGTGATCGCTTGGTACTGCACACAACAACAAGTACAATTTTCGAAACCAAAGTTCTGACAATAATGTTTTATTATTTCTTTGTAAATATTCTGATATTTGAAAGTTAACATTGGGTATATTACTTTGCTGCAATTTTGACAATCGGGTTTGAATTTCGGGGCTCAATTCAATCATTTGTAGGAAACTAATACAAAGTGGTTCTGCATACAATTCGTCACCTTCTTTTTGTAATGAGTCAAGAATAGCAACGACATGATTTACTTCATCACTATTTTCACTCCCAAAATTTATACTCCCAAGAGCAATAATCATCGCCTGTTTTACATATATGTTTTCATTTTCTAATAATTGAATGTACCAATCAATTCGGTCTTTTAAGTTTTTTTCTGGTTCGATATTCTTTATGATGCTTGTTAGAAAATTTGTTATGAATGCATTATCTATATCAAGTAGCATATTTAATAGTTTTTTAGCAATCTCAGGTGAGTTCTCTGTCAGTTTTTCAGCAAACTGATATAATTCTGATATGTTTAAAGTAACTTGCATATGTTTATGCATTATTTGTAAATAGGATACCAGAGAGCTAATATTGGTTTCTATTTGTGGTATTACATCTCTTAATATTTCAAAAATAATGAAGTAATCATACCCATTCTTTATAGCTTCTACAGCAAATGAATAAATATCGAATTTTTCGGAAACACAAAATTTTTCAATTAAAACATTGATGTTTTCATTGTTTTGATTTTTCGATACATTGAGAGTGTTAAAAAAATCGGTTGGAGATTTTGAACTTTCTTTTAGTTGGGCTATACTGATCATATTGGATAACAACGATACGATTTATTTAAACGTTTATAAATATTAAACTAAATTTGATCTTGTAATTAAATCTTAGGTATTCGACCATATATATAATAAAAAAGCAACTCTTTCCCAAGAGCGAATTACCCCATAAAACATCAGTCAGATGCAAAATAATAAAATGTTGATTTATATGCAAGTTGAGTTGTATTATGATGAATAAATTTTTTTCTTCTGCGAATAAAGCTGATTTCGGCTGGTAAATTGATTGAAATGCGAATTTGGCTTCATAATTGAAAGAGCCAACAAATTGTTGTAAAACCGGGAAAATTAGAGAAATTATCTCTAAATTAATATGATAACTTTTATTAACAGGAAAAGGATACAGAATGCGGAATTATAATAATGTTTTTTGGACGAAAATACTTATGATTATGGCAATCATGATTTTTGCGGGTGTGAATGTTCTCCGGGCTCAGGATGGCTGGGAGGTGAAGACTTTTGAAGAAGCGGGCATAACAATTGAAATACCTTTTGATTTGGAGAAGGCTGATCTTCCGCTGCCGGATGATGTGAAAAAATATATTCTGGAGATGCAGACTTATAATCACGATGATGAAGAGGTCTCACTTTTTTTAAATCATATCAGGTATAATGATGATGTGGCAGCTAATGTGGATGGAGCCGCTGAAGGAGCTATAAATAATATGAAAATCACTGAGGGAATTGCTGATTTCAGCTCAAAAATAAGTAAAACCACATGTTCCTCAAAATCGGCAAGAATTATTGAAGGAAGCCTTATACTTAATGGCCGTAAAGCGGGATTCATGGGGATTATAATAACAGATGGCGCACACCTGTGGCAGGTCCTTACGAACTTTTTCAGCGGAGAAAAAAACGAGAAAATGGCTGAAAGGATAATTAATTCGGTGATCATAGGCAATAACAACAATCAGAACAGATGACTTCTTTCAGAGCTCCCGATTATGCCGTTCATATTAATTAAAAGGGAATGAAAAATAAGCAGCTTTTTGAGCGCCTCCTCGAAGTGACTATATTATTCGAAGAAATATTCAGCGGTAAGGTTGTTTGCGGTTATCAGGATGAAAGAAATAGAGGGTTTTTCAGGTAATATTTTACTTTGCCGGCGGCGCTGGCCGCAAAACAGAACCGCCGAAGTGAAAATCGAAAACTATAATAACAGGGGAGTTAAATGAAATGTTATGTTTATGTTGCCGTCAGTCTTGATGGTTACATTGCTGAAAAGGATGGAGGGATAGAGTGGCTTAATGAAATTCCCAATCCGGAGGGAAGTGATTTCGGATTCGCTGATTTTATGAAAAACATTGATGCCATTGTTATGGGTGCGAATACTTTCAGGAAGGTTTTGTCATTTGCTATGTGGCCCTATGAAAAACCGGTTATCGTTATGAGCAAGAGTATCGAAAAGATACCTGAAAACCTCGAGGGTAAAGCTGAGATATTCAGTGGAAGAATAACCGATCTGATGAAAGAGCTTGAAATAAAAGGGTACAATAACCTTTATATCGACGGCGGAAAAACAATTCAATCATTCCTGCGTGAGAAATTTATAGATGAAATGATAATAACCACCATTCCGGTCCTGCTCGGAGACGGCATTCCACTCTTTGGAAAGCTGGAACAAAAACAAAAATTCAGACATGTTAAAACGGAGGTTTTGGTACCCGGACTGGTGAAGAACCGGTGGGAGAAAATTACTGACTGATAATTATATTGATTTAGGATTCCCGGCTTTATTGCATTATGTTATTTGTTTCATTAAATCTGCTGCTGGTTCGAAAATCGAAGGCACGTGATCGACTATCGAGGAAGTCCGAAATTATGAAGCGGAAGAAAAAAGTTAGGAAAAAGATTCCGGGGAGCAGGATATTCGTTAAATAATTGTAACCATTTAAAAATAAAAAATCCCGGCAAAATACCGGGATTAGTACCCACGACAGGATTCGAACCTGTGACCTACGGTTTAGGAAACCGTTGCTCTATCCTGCTGAGCTACGTGGGCATAATTTGAACCTGTAAATATAATTTTTTTCAGAGCAAGTTGCAATTGTCAGCGGCGCAGGATTAAACCGGGCCGGCCGGAAAAAACAAAAATCGGGCTGCATGAGGGATAATCATATATTAAATTTTTTATGAAAGTTTCGACATAACATTGGCATTTCGCGGAATTTCTTCCAATTTCTGCCCGATTTTGAAAAAATATTAAATCTTTGCGCCATTAAGGGTATTTCAACTGAAAAAAAAAGCTGAACAGCGGGATTTGGCTTAATAATATTTTAATTGTTTGAATTTGAATTTACTTTTCTAAATATCTACCTTTGGATGATGATTTTTAATTAATTTTGGAGAAAAATATGACTACTATTGAATCAATAGTCGCGCGCGAAATACTTGACTCGCGCGGAAATCCCACAATTGAAGTTGAAGTTTTACTGGAATCAGGCGCGATCGGAAGAGCAGCGGTGCCGAGCGGAGCCTCAACAGGTGAACATGAAGCGGTTGAACTTCGTGATGGCGATGACAAAAGATATCTTGGAAAAGGTGTTCTCAAAGCGGTTGAAAATGTAAATAATGAAATAGCCAATGAACTACTCAGTGTTATAGCCGACGCCAGCGACCAGGTATTTATAGATAACTTTCTGATTAATCTTGACGGCACCCCGAACAAAGCCCGCCTGGGCGCCAACGCTATGCTGGGTGTGTCACTCGCGTGCGCCAAAGCATCTGCCGAAACATTCGGAATGCCCCTCTATCGTTATATTGGCGGAACAAACGCGAAAATCCTCCCTGTTCCGATGATGAATATTCTCAATGGCGGAAGTCATGCTGACAACACTGTTGATTTCCAGGAATTTATGGTAATGCCTCACGGAGCCGAAACATTCGCGGAAGCTTTGAGAATGGGCGCCGAAACTTTCCATAATCTGAAAAAAGTATTAAAAGCCAAGGGTCTGAATACAGCGGTTGGTGATGAAGGTGGTTTTGCTCCTAACCTCACATCAAATGAAGAGACTCTTGAAGTTATCCTCGAAGCAATAGAAAAAGCGGGTTACAAACCTGGTGAAGAAATAAGCATCGCTCTTGACGTCGCGTCAAGCGAAATGTTCATTAAGGACAAAGGTATTTACCGTTTCTTTAAATCAGACAAATCAGAAAAAACTTCTGACGAAATGATCAAAATTTACACTGACCTGGTAAATAAATATCCTATCGTTTCAATCGAAGACGGTCTGGATGAAAATGACTGGGAAGGCTGGAAAAATCTTACAGACGCAATCGGCGATAAAGTTCAGCTCGTTGGTGATGATCTTTTTGTTACTAATACCGACAGACTCGCGACCGGCATCGAAAAAGGAATAGCCAACTCAATCCTGATAAAAGTTAACCAGATTGGCACACTTACAGAAACTCTCGACGCTATCGAAATGGCCAAGAGAGCAGGCTATACATCTGTTATCAGCCACCGCTCGGGTGAAACTGAAGATACGACTATCGCTGATATCGCTGTCGCTACCAACGCCGGCCAGATCAAAACCGGATCAGCCAGCAGAACAGACAGAATTGCCAAGTATAACCAGCTTCTCAGAATTGAAGAAGAACTTGAAACTGAAGCAGTTTACCCCGGATTGGGAATTGTAAATTATTCTGCATAATTCCCCCTTTTAGGGTTTTTTAATACCTCGCCCTTTTATATCTTTACTGTGCTCTATATTTTTTAAACGCCTGCTTTCCGGCAGGCGTTTATTCCCTTTTAAAATTATGGATACGAGGTATTATTATGAAGGAAAATAATCTCGAGCGGGTAAACCAGCTCATAAAAGAATATGAAATTGAAGTTATAGACATTAAAGCCATTGACCTTACAGGAAGGCTGCATCATATTTCGCTGCCGGTTTTTGAAGGTATAATGGAAAAACTAATGGAAGACGGAGTCGGGTTTGACGGCTCAAGTTACGGATTCCGCAAGGTTGAAAACAGCGACATGATTCTTGTCCCTGATCTGGAAACAGGACTTATTGATCCTTTCCGCGAAGCTCCCACACTCAGCTTTTATTCCCACATTCTTCTGACAGATGACGCGAGGTCGCCATTTAACCAGGACGCGCGGCTGATCGCCAAAAAAGCTGAAAAAATTCTGAAAGAAACTACAGGCGCCGATAAATCGATGTGGGGACCTGAATTTGAGTTTTATATTTTCTCAAAAGTTGAATATGACACCCGCACCGCGACCTCTTATTACAAGGTTGAACATGAGGAGGAGTTCTATAAAAAAGCATATCACGCCGCCAATCCTTTCGATATTTATGATGATTTCCGTGATGAAGCATGCGCGCTTCTCGATCAGAACGGGATAAAAGTAAAATATCATCATCATGAAGTCGGGGAAAGGGGCCAGCAGGAAATAGAAACATATTTTTCCGATCTTCTTTCAACTGCGGATAATATTGTCACTGCAAAATATCTTCTTTTTAACCTGGCCTGGGAACATGATCTTTCTTTAACATTTATGCCTAAGCCGATGTACCAGCAGGCGGGCAACGGAATGCACCTCCATATGTTCCTCACAAAGGAGGGTCAGAACGCCTTTTTCAAATCGGGTGAATACCTGAATATGAATGAGCTCGGCCGCTTTTTTATAGGTGGCATACTCAAACATGGCGCGGCGCTTTCGGCATTTACCAATCCCAGCACAAACTCATATAAACGGCTTGTGCCTGGTTTTGAAGCTCCTGTCGCGCTTGTTTATGGCGGCGGAAACAGGGCCTCGGCTATCAGGATACCACGTTATGTTAAAAACCCTGCCGAAACCCGTTTTGAATACCGTCCCTCCGACGCCACTGCCAATCCTTATCTCTGCCTCAGCGCTCTGCTGCTCGCCGGTATTGATGGCGTGCTGAATAAAATTGATCCGGTCAAGGAAGGATTCGGCCCTTATGATAAAAATATTCAGGAGATGGCTGAAGATCAGAGTGTCAGGTTCCTCCCCCGCAACCTGCAGGAAGCTATCGACGCTTTGCAGGAGGATAATGAATTCCTGAAACGCGAAGGCATTTTCAGCGATGAGCTTATCGATCAGTGGATAAGTATCAAACAGGAAGAGATCAAAGCGATTGGCACAATGCCCCACCCCTTTGAGTATAAGATGTATTATAATTTATGATAATTTTTTGGGGGAGCTGGTCAGCTCTCCCTTATCTTATATGCCTTCTGAAATCCATTGAATCATGAAGTATTCTTATTATTTCAATCCCCGCTGAACCCTTTTTATAAAAAATCTGATGTTTTCCGCAATGAAAACTTGAGGGAGAGCCTGAAAATTCAAATCGGCTTTTACCAGGTTCAGGATTTTCGCATAACATGTTGAAACAATTATCCAGGGAGAGAAGATATTTTTGGCTTGTATTTTCCCCCATTTCTGATAAGTATAGGACCATATATTGTCAAGATCCTTATCTGCTGATTTCGTAAGTTTATATTTATTCATCCCTGGTCAGGTTTTGTTCATTCGCTTCAATGATATCCTGAACTGTCCGTTTACTAAACTCACCTGCGTTGGCTTCTTCCATTCCTCTGGAAACCTCTTTATTCAATTTTACATATTTTACCAGGTCTCTTTCTGATGCAGATAGTATTGCTTCACGAATAAATTCATCTGAGTTATTATAAAGGCCTGAAGCTATTTTTGATTTTATAATTTCTTCCAGCTCCGGGGATATAGTGATTTCCATCATTTTCTCTTTTCTGATTACAAATATGATTTTTTAATATCGCCTAAAAATGAATTAATTGCAAATTAATTGTTGTTTCATGGAATTGAAGTTTTCAGTGAAATGCTTTGAAAAATTTTCGGCACAATGCCCCACCCCTTTGAGTATAAGATGTATTATAATTTATGATAATTTTTAGGGGGAGCTTTTAAAAGGGCTCTCCTTTTTAACGCTTTGTTCATTTGGTTTTTCAATTCCGAAGGGATGAAATGATTATAGAATGGACAAATGAACCATATAAAAAACCCCGCAGGGGTGACATATATCCTATCGATTACAACATGTCTGACCTGTTATTATTTCACCCTTTCAGGGTTGGATAATATGGTTGATTGATTTAATTTCTATAATCATGTCATCCCTTCGGGATTTCTATAGTCTAAATTTATTTCGGAAAGGTCCCTTATTTAATTTTAAGCGGATAAAACATTTTAAATGAAAATCTTATATAGAACTCACCTGAAGTAGTCAGAACAGAAAGAGCTTTATGGATTCAGAATCGCCTCCTGATTATCGGCAACATGTTATTAGAGGGCTTTTTGACAAATTTTAGTCTTTGGATTATCTTCAACATGTTGGCGTTAGTGTGGTGATAAGAGCCCAATTCCTAATTCCTAATTCCTAATTCCTAATTCTCCCCCCTCCTTTCTCTCAACAAAAACAAAATACAATAACATCATTAATAAAAAAATATTATATTTAAAATTATTGCAAATAAACGCGGGTTATTTATGACAGACCTGGAAAGAATCGAGTTTATTGAAAAAGAACTTGGTGTTAAACTTACAAGAATTACTGAAGAACAGGCGGAAAAGAATAAAAAAAATCCAAAATTAGAGGGAAAATTTATCCCTGAATTTGGAGATAATGATACCAAAACTTTTATTTCAGATACTGACGGAAATGTTATTGGCCTTGCTCTTAATGAATTTCATATTAAGTATTTTCCTGAAAATTTCTTCGGCGGTTTCAATAATATAAAATATTTGGAACTTCGAAACGCGGAAATAGAAAATATTACTTTTCTCGAAAGCCTTAAGAATCTAAAAAAACTTAATTTTTCATCTAATCAAATAAAGGATTTATCAGCATTTGAAAATCTGAAAGAATTAACTTCACTTATTTTGCTCAGTAACCAAATCAGCGAAATTAAAGAACTCGATAAGCTGACATCTTTAACTGATCTCAGTTTATCCTCCAACAAAATCAGCGAAATAAAAGGACTCGATAAACTGACATCTTTAACTGATCTCCGGTTACACTCCAACCAAATCAGCGAAATTAAAGGACTCGATAAGCTGATATCTTTAACTGATCTCAATTTATACTCCAACCAAATCAGCGAAATAAAAGGACTCGATAAGCTGACATCTTTAACTTATCTCAGTTTATCCTCCAACCAAATCAGCGAAATAAAAGGACTCGATAAGCTGACATCTTTAACTTATCTCTGGTTATCCTCCAACCAAATCAGCGAAATAAAAGGACTCGATAAGCTGACATCTTTAACTGATCTCTGGTTATCCTCCAACCAAATCAGCGAAATAGAAGGACTCGATAAGCTCACTGCTTTAACTAATCTCCGGTTACACTCCAACCAAATCAGTGAAATTAAAGGACTCGATAAGCTGACATCTTTAACTAATCTCAATTTATCCACCAACCAAATCAGAGGTTTTGAGAAATCACTCATTAAAAAAGGACTTGAAATTGAGGTTAATGATAGATATGTAGAAAATTGCATTAATCTTACTGGCAATCCTCTCGAAAGCCCCCCGCTTGAAGTTGTTAAGCAGGGAAATGAGGCAATAAAAAAATATTTTGAAGACCTTAAATCGAAGGGAACAGATTATATCTATGAAGCGAAACTCCTTATTCTTGGCGAACCAGGGGCCGGTAAAACAACACTCGCGAGAAAAATAAAAAATAAAAAAGCAAAAATGCCCGGAAAAGAGGAAACCACCCGTGGCATTGATGTTGAAAAATGGCGGTTCCCCTATAATGTTAATGACAAGGAAGAAAAAGAAATTTCAGTTAATATTTGGGATTTCGGCGGGCAGGCGATATATAAAGCGACACACAGATTTTTCCTTAGCCATCGCTCTTTTTATATTATTGTGGCGGATGGCAGAAAAGAAAACACCGATTTTTATTACTGGCTGCATACGGTTGAACTTTTTGGTGAGGAAAGCCCCGCGATTATTGTGATTAATGAGATGGATGACCGCAAAAGAGACCTGCCGTTTCAAAAACTGAGAAGCAGGTTTGAAATTTTGACGGATAAAAAAGAGGTTAACTTAAAATCCCCCGGTTCGGGATTCGATTTATTAATTGATAAAATAAAATATGAAATCAGTCACCTGAAACACATTGGCGATCCTATCCCGGCCAACTGGAAAAAAGTAAGGGAAGCGCTCGCGGAAATAGAAGAAAATCAAAAAGTAATTTCATTACAAAACTTCAGGAAAATCTGCCGTGAAAATGATCTGAATGAATATGACGCCCAGGATATTGTGCTGGAATTTTTCCATGATCTCGGCATTCTTTTACATTTTAAGGATGATGACGTTTTAAACCATATTATATTTCTCGATAAGGAGTGGATACTGGACGCCGCTTATGAAATAATTGATAATAATTCCTTATCTGAAAAGAAGGGAAAATTCACAAGGGAGGATATCAAAAAAATCTTTTCAGATAAATATTCCGATTATATATGTGAACTAATAGCGATAATGAAAAGATTTTACCTTGTGTATGAAAAAGAGGATTTTATTATCGCTCCCCAAATGCTTCCCTATGACGCGCCCGATTATAATTGGGATCAAAAAAACGATATACAATTCCGTTTCCAGTATGAAGTTTATATGCCGGCCGGGATATTGTGGCAATTTATTGTTGAGATGAAAGAGGAAATCAAAGAGGAGTTGGTTTGGCGTTATGGTGTTATTCTTGATTTTAATGATACAATTGCGGAAGTAATTGAGCAAAATGAAAAAGAACTGATTATTATCAGGGTCGCGGGTAAAAGATGTGAGGAGATCAGGGCAATAATTATCAGAAAAATTGAGGAGATAAACAGGCAGTATAAAAAACTGGCATATACAAAACTTGTGCCTTGTCGATGTAAGATTTGTACAGATTCTGATGAACCATTTATGTTCAATTATGACATTATTATTGCTGCCAAAAACAGAAACCCGAGGATAAATTCCCTTCAATGCCAGGTTAGTTTTGAATCTGTTGATATAAACCTGATTCTTACAGGCATTGAATTTCTTGAAAGGCAAATAGAATCACCGGAAAAGCAGGATAAACTGAAAAAAATAAGAATATTCCTCGCTTCCTCAAATGAACTTGAAGAAGAGCGAAGGGAGTTTGAACTTTGTATTGGCCGCCTGAATAAACATTATATCGAAAAGAACATTTTTCTTGAGCTTGAGAGATGGGAAGACTTTATCGATTCAATGTCACAAACCGGGTTGCAAAAAGAATATAATAATGCCGTAAGGAACAGCGATATTTTTGTAATGTTGTTTTTTACTAAAGTCGGAAAGTATACCCTTGAGGAATTTGAAACGGCATTCGGCCATTTTAAGAAAAACAAGAGCCCAAAAATTTACACCTATTTCAAAAACGCCAATATCAAATCAGGCGATTTAAGAAAAGAAGATACGCAAAGCCTTTTCGCCTTTCAGGATCGATTAAAAGAACTCGGCCATTACCAGACAAAATATGAAAATACCGAAGGATTAAAACATCATTTCAGCGATCAATTAAGGAAAATTTTACCCAATTTGTAGCAGGTGTTTACAATTCAAACCGTAGGACAGCCTTTCCAGTTTATCCCCCTGGGGCCTGTCCCTCCCCGGGTAACAAAACTCTCGGGCATACCTCTCCCACCCCAGGAAAATTCACACGCCCCTGAACGCCTCCCCAACCCAATCCTTTAAATTATTAATTGTTCCTAATTCCCAATTCCTAATTCCTAATTCCTAATTCCTAATTCCTAATTCATCTTCCCCCGGATTCGTTTTTTTTGAACGCGCCGCGATTCCGGCAGACGGAGTTTATGCCGGCAGAAGAAAATCCTTCAAGCGCCCCGAAGGTGTTTGAACAACAGCCCGGGGCAGCGCCCCGGGAAAAAAATAAACAACTCGCCAAAGCCCGAAGAGGCGAAAGCAAAAACGGCTCATTCAAAAGAAGATAGCGCTATTTTTAATCATTTATTCATTCTTTATTTCGTTTTCAGCTAACTCTGCATACAAAATCTGAACAAATAAAAAAGTTGATTTTTATCGGGACAATGATGTATTTTAAATTTTGATTACTATACTATTTTACGAATCATGTAAGAGGAAAAAAAATGAAAAAGCTTATAGTTGTTTTACTCGTTTTAACTGCTGTAACAACAATCGACGCTCAGCTCGTAAGAGGCTGGGGTATTAAAGTAGGCGCCGCCTTTTCAAACCAGTCATGGGATTATAAAAACGCTGATATCGATGTTGACTGGGATTCAAAAACAGGCTTTTCCGCAGGTCTTTTTGCCGAATTTCTCGATATCCCGGTTGTAAGTGTTCTTACAGAATTAAACTACGTACAGAAAGGTGTTTCCAACGAGCTCATTCTTACTTCGGTTGCCAACCCCGCGGGCGAAAAAACGGAAGCTGAAAACACCATCGATTATATCGAACTTCTTGCCGCGGCGAAAGTAAGATTCCCGATGGTCGCTATCAGCCCTTATGTTTTCGCGGGACCGAGAGTGAACTTCGAACTTGGCAAAAGTTTCAACGAATATTACAACACAATAGAAAATGATCTGGAATCGAATGTAGCCGGTATCTCTGTGGGTATCGGAGTTGAAGCGGGACTGGTTCTTCCCTTCTCACTCCTTGCCGAATATCGTTATGATTATGATTTTTCAAATGTTTTCGAAAATGACGATCTCGAGATTAAAAACTCATGTCACAGGATACAGATCGGTATAATGTTTTAATTTTCAGGGTCCGGGATTTTCCCGGACCTTTTCATTTTTCCCTCATATTTTTTTCACACATCACATACATCCTATGAAAATTGCCGTAATATCCGATATCCACAGCAATGTCTTCGCGCTGGAAGAAGCGCTGAAAGATATCCGTAAGAAAAAGCCTGCGCTGATTATAAATCTTGGCGATACTCTCTACGGACCTATAAAACCCCGGGAAACCTACGAGCTGATTAGGAATGAAGATATCATTACTATTTCGGGCAACCAGGACAGAATATTGCCCGAGGCGAATGAGGAACAGGTTTCCGCGAATCCTGTTCTTGATTATGTAATCAGGGATATAGGAGAGGGAGGATTGCGCTGGCTTTCAGGTCTGGCATTCGAATATATATTTGAGGGGGAAATGTATGCCTGCCACGGCACACCCAAAAATGATGAGATGTATCTGCTTGAGAATGTTGAATCAGGTTATCCCCTTATAAAAAGTGACGCTGAAATAATCGCCGCTCTTGGGGGAAGTGGGGAAAAGGTCATTTTATGCGGTCATTCACATCTGCCGGGAATAGCGGAGTTATCAACCGGGCAGATTGTTGTAAATCCCGGGAGTATCGGTCTGCCCGCTTATTCGGATGATAATCCTCCTCACAAAATGGAAACATTCAGCCCTATGTTGTCTTATGCGATGATTGAGAAGAGGAGCGGAAGCTGGAAAGTTGAATTTATCAGACTTCCATACGATCATAAAAAAGCCGCCACCGAGGCGCGCAAAAATGGAAGGGATGACTGGGCGCAAAACCTTGAAACGGGAAGAGGGTGATGATAATTGTGAATTATGAATTATGAATTGTGAATTGTGCTCTGCCTCAGCCATTTTAATAATTAAAAAATTGACCCGGCTATTCTCATACCCCGGTTAAGAATAGTTTCAGAACTCCTGATCCCGATTATAAAAAACAATAACTTACATAACTTCATTCTCAAAATAAAATCACGGGATAGAAGTCTGGAAGAGAGTCCCGCCAGGGACAGCAGAAAATAGCCCCGCAATTCATTGTGGGGTAAATAGGTAACATATATTCACAAAAAAGTCCCGTCGGGGACGACAGAGACAACTTTTCATCCTTTAAAATGGAACATCTTTTTTTGTTTGCTCGATGAATGATAAATCCTGCTTATATTGATAGCGTGGGATATAGAAATTCGCGATGAACTTCCGTGATTTTTTTTAGGAGAGGTAAGGAGTTCTGAGTTTATTCATTTCTGCAAATTGTCAATATAAAACCTCATTCATTACCCTTGTTTTCTTCGATTATAAAATGAAGTTATAGTGCAAAAATTTATCCACAACATATAGGGATAAATTAGTGCATTGAAAGATGAATCTCCATTCAATACCTTGACTTCAAGATAAACGCCGGCGTATTAATATCTTACAAACATTTTAAGATAAAGCATATTTTTTCAATATCAATGAAGCACAGGGGATTATTTTATTCAGTTGTAAAACATTCAGGAGGAATTATGGCAAGGGTAATATTATTTATTTTAACATCTCTGTTATGCGCGTTTTCAGCAACGGCGCAAACCGGATCGGTAAAGGGGAAAATTACTGACGCCGAAACGGGAGAACCGCTGATCGGGGCAAATGTTGTTATTATTCATTCAAAATTGGGAGCCGCTACTGATATTTCCGGTGAATATGTAATTAAGAATATTCCACCCGGAACATACTCGATAAAAGTATCTTATGTTGGTTATTACAGCGAAACGATTAAAAATATAGATGTTCAGGCTGATTCAGTATATATTTTGGACGCGCAACTGAATTCAGGCATTGAATTACAGGAGATTATTTGTTCAGATAAAAAGATTTATTCGGAAGGCAAGACAAATACAGTAAATGTGTTCGGCGGGTCCAAATCATCCACAAGAAGCAATAACGTTGCCCGCATCGCGCCAATTAATGCCGGAGTAGTATCGGGCCGGGATCTTCCACAGGATACGGAGGAATATTCGGCGATTACCGAAAATAGTTTTTTTGACGCGCTAAAAAATCCCCTCTCCACCTTCGCTATTGATGTGGACTGCGCGTCCTATTCAAATGTACGGAGATTTCTGAATTATAACTGGCTGCCATATCCCGACGCCGTAAGGGTGGAAGAGCTGATAAATTATTTTGAATATGATTATTTGCCTCCAAAAGGTGATGATCCTTTTTCGGTTAATATGGAATATTCCGATTGTCCCTGGAATGAGGAAGGCAGGCTTGTTCAGATTGGAATAAGGGGAAAAAGAATCGCCATAGAGGAGCTTAAACCCTCAAACCTGGTATTTTTGATCGATGTTTCAGGTTCCATGGGAGATGCCGGTAAACTTCCTCTTCTTAAAAAATCATTCAGAATGATGGTTGATCAGCTAAAGGAGGAGGACAGGGTGTCGATAGTTGTTTATGCCAGTGAAACAGGCGTCGCGCTGCCATCGACATCGGGCGCTGACAAAGAGAAAATTCTCGGTGTGGTCGATGAACTCCGTGCCTCGGGAAGCACTGCGGGGGGAGAAGGCATTCAGCTTGCTTACAAAGTCGCTGCCGAAAACTTTATTGAGGATGGCAATAACAGGGTGATTCTTGCAACAGACGGCGATTTTAATGTCGGCATTTCAAGAACATCGGAACTGGTGAAATATATCGAATCGAAACGGAATGAAGGAATTTACCTCACCGCTCTCGGTTTCGGGATGGGCAATTACAAGGATGATAAACTTCAGCGGCTTGCTGATAATGGCAATGGAAACCACGCCTATATTGATAATCCCAGGGAAGCCAAAAAGGTAATGGTCACCGAGCTGCTTTCCAATTTATATACTATCGCTAAGGATGTAAAAATACAGGTGGAGTTTAATCCCGCGCGGGTCGCTTCTTACAGGCTGGTCGGGTATGAAAACAGAATAATGGATGATCAGGATTTTGAAGATGAGAAAAAGGATGCCGGTGAAATCGGGCCTGATCATACGGTTACAGCATTATACGAAATTATCCCGGCTCAACCGACTAATCTGAAGACAAGTGACGATTTGAAATATGTGGAGAAAAAATTGAATAAGTTCGCGCGGGAAACCGGGGAATTGCTTACGGTGAAAATCCGCTACAAGGATCCCGAAAATGATAAAAGCAGTGAAATTGTAAAAATTCTGATGGATGAGCCTGTTGATCCGGGAAAATCATCGGATGATTATCGGTTTGCCGCTTCTGTCGCCCAGTTTGGATTGCTTCTCAGAGATTCGGCATTTAAAGGCTCAGCGAGCTTTGATAAAGTTTTAACAGCAGCGGAAAATTCAAGGGGTTCCGATCTTCACGGATACAGAAAAGAGTTCATAGAGCTTGTTCAGAAAGCGAAGGCGCTGGATAGTAAACAAGAGAAAGAAGCGTTGTTAAGCAGGGAGTGATATCTTAGGATCCGGAAAGAACAGGAGTGAGTTTTTCTTTTCGGGTCCGTTTTTATTTTGCGTATTTTAGGCAATTTAAAAAAATATTCTTGCTTTTTATGGCAGAATATTGAATAGAGTAAATTGATTTAAATAGTAGCACTCGTACTCGAAAATTCGCCATAGAAAAATAAAACCGGGTACGAATTACGATTACGAGAACGAGTACGTTTTTTTTCTGAATTTCTTTTTGGTTCTGGCAATGCCAGCTTAGTATTTAGGATAATATTGTACCGGGGAAACATTTATGAAAGTGATAAGATTGTTACTCCTTTTTTCTCTCATTCTTAGCAATATCTTTGCCGGCGATTATGGCAAACTTAAAGGGCATGTTATTGATAGTAAAACAGGTGAACCGCTCTGCTGTACAAATGTAGTTTTAGTGAGATTTTCCTATGGAGCGTCAACCGATTCTGTCGGATTTTTTTTAATTGACAGTATACCACCAGGTAAATATATAGTTCATGCGAGTAATGTTACCTCTATTTCAAAGGATATTGAAAATGTAAAGATTGAATCAGATTCGGTCGTAACTTTAAACATAAGGCTGGATGAAAATCCTGAGGCAGGAACATTATATTTCGATCAATTGTATTTCGATCAAATGCGACTAAAAAAATCAAAGAAAGCTAAAAGTAAAGATACATCTAAATCGAAAAAGTAAAAGATCAGTCCGTTTTTGTAAACAGATATCCAAAATAGAAATGGTTAGATGTATATTCCAAAACTGGCCGAACCAGAGTCGAATTACCTAAATATCCCGGGTTATGTCTTCTCCCACCAAAAAGAAAGACAATTTAGATATGCCCGCGGTTATTCGGCTTTGCCCCCTTTAGGAAAATGATTATGCCGCCGTAAAAAAAACGAACTACTATTTATATTGATCCCAAAATACACTGAGCTTTGAAAATTAAATCTGCCTCGAGCAATGTAACTATTTCAGAAATTATTGATGACATTCTTCGCAGGGAGCCGGCGCAGGATGAGGAAGACCTTCGTTTATATGATGAGAGAATTAGTGAACCGAAAGTCCCTTACGAACTGGTCCTGAGGGAGTTGAAGCAGGATGGCAAAATATAAAATAGAGTTTACTCGTTCGACTGACAGGGAAATTAAAAAATTCCGGCAAATGAAATTGAAAAAATCTGGAAAGGAATTGATTCGCTGTCAGAAGAACCGCAGCCGCTTGATTGTGAATAATTGTCTGAAAGGAATGTTTACAGACTGCGACAGGAAAACTTCAATATTATATACTCTATTTTGATGATATACTGATGATATATGTCATCGCGATTGGCGACAGGAAGGAGGTATATAAGAGAAAATGAATACGCCGGGTAGTGGCTCCTCACTCCTGAACCTGTGGATGGACTAAAATAGAATAACCAACCTCACCGTGTCGCGTTACATTTCATTATAATTTCACACAGCATTTTTCCGGAGTAAAGGAAGGAAAGGAATAAATTTCAACAGGAATGAATGTGTCATAAGATTGATCGGGCCACCTTTATTCGTTTTCACATCTTGCCATTGAGCAATTAAATCAGGTAATTTGAAACCGGAAAAATTTCATCTTGTGAATTTGAGGCGGTTAAAAAAATGAATAAACCAAAAATAGGTCTCGCGCTCGGGAGCGGGTCGGCGAGGGGGCTTTCCCATATCGGGATAATAAATGAACTGGCGAAAAATGATATTCATCCCGATATTGTCTGCGGGACATCAATAGGGGCGCTGGTTGGCGCGGCTTATGTAGCGGGCAACCTGGGTAAACTTGAGAAGTGGGTGAAGGAGCTTTCAAAAATGGAAACCGCCCGCTTTTTTGATATCGGCTCTTCGTTGCGCGGTTTTGTAAACATTAACAGGATGAACAAATTTTTCCATGACTTCGTTGTGCCTGAAGAGCTTAAAATAGAGGAAATGCCGAAAAAATTTGCCGCTGTGGCTACTGATCTGGAAGCGGGAAGGGAAATATGGTTTACGGAAGGATCGGTAATTGACGCGATATGGGCTTCCATATCAATTCCGGGATTATTTCCGGCTGTCAGGAATGACGACAAGTGGCTTATTGACGGAGCGATTGTTAATCCGGTGCCTGTCTCTTTGTGCCGCGCCCTGGGGGCCGATGTGGTAATCGCTGTAAATCTTAATGATGATATTGTAGGTAAACATTTTGTCCTGCCGGAGAAAAAGGAAAAGCAGGAAAAAAAGAATGGCGGTGTAACTGATATGATCAGCAGCAAACTTAAGGAATACACCGGACAGTTATTTTCACAGAAAGAGGAAAAGGATGATCCCCCCGGGTTGCTCGACGCTATCTTTGGCGCCATTAATATTGCCCAGGAAAGAATTACCCGCAGCAGACTCGCCGGCGATCCCCCCGATATATTAATCGCGCCGAGGCTTTCCACTACAAGTCTCCTCGATTTTTACAAAGCGAATGAAATGATAGAGGAAGGGAAAAAGTGTGTTAACAGACTGCTGCCTGATATTAAGAAAGTTTGCGGGAAAGGATAAAAGACATTCCTTTTGTAGCGCATTCAGAAGTCAGGACCGGTTGAGTTCCCTGATTTCGTAAAACTATATAATTCAGCATTGCCCTTGTCCTTTTTGTGAAACATCTTGATTGGTAATAAAGAATCAAGGAGTATTATCCGACCCTTGATTTTTTAAGACAATTCCTTGCCTCAATAAAAGAATTGAAATCATCTTCCGTTCAGGTAGGAGCTTGTAAAATAAGTTTTTGTAATGATTCCCGGGAATTTTTTTTAATGATTTCGGAAAGTAAAGTATCAGATAATCTTTTAATGTCTTTTGGTGGTAATTGCCTTATCAAACCAAGTATCTGATTATAACTAAAGTTCAATTTTGATTCCATTTTTCTATCCTTCAAGGGATAAGACTTCAGCAAATTGAGAATTAACTGAATAAGGTTTTAAATTTTCCCCAAGCAAGCTCGAGGAAAACGCCCTAAAGGGGAAAAGTTCCCTGGCAAAACGGGAGGCGATTTATTCAATAAGAAGTTAAACTCTACGCAAATTGGTAAGAAATTTATCAACAAGTAGAAAGTTTAATGCCAGGTAAAAGTTTTGTGATTACTCGAGGTGAATCATCCCCCGTCCCCGACGAAAAACACATCGGGGCCACCCCCTTGCTTGCATCCCCATGGGGCCGGCGGGGGACATTCTGATTACTTGGATTTGTCGATAAATATCCCCCTTCGGAGGGGGTGGATTCAAAGTGTTTTTCTTTGAAGACGGGGGAGGACTATCCTTGGGCTAACCGATAACTTTTCTTTTTCTGACTCCATCATCTTATGGATTTAAAATCGTGGCCAGTCTATCGGCAACATGTTATTGGCGGGCTTTTTTGACAAATTTTGCTCTCCGGATTATCCTCAACATGTTGGCGTTAGTGTGGTGATAAGAGTCTATTTCCAATCCTATTATTTTATCGATTTCAATACTTTCCAGATAAAAAATTATCAGGGCGGCAGCTTTTCGCCAGCCGCCCTGCATTCAAATGTCAGAAGAGATATTTATCACTCAAGGCTTCCAATCTCTTTTTCCACCTCTTCGAGGATCTCACATGATTTAACCACTTCTTTCATCTTTGTGTGATCGGGGTAGAGAGGTCTGTCGGTGTCGAGATGTTCTATATGGCGACGGACCACTTCGCGGGCTTTTTTCACGCCGCTGCCATTTCCGAATTCCCTGAAATCGAGAGCTTGAGCCGCGGCCATAAACTCAATGCCGAGCACACCATAAGCGTTGTCAATAATCTGGGCGTTCTTCATCGCGGTGTTCATTCCCATTGAAACAAAATCTTCCTGGTCAGCCGCGGCCGGAATAGACTGAATTGAAGCGGGCGCTGACAGGATTCTTTGTTCAACTATAAGAGAGTCGGCGGTATACTGGCTTAACATCATACCTGAGAACATGCCGGCTCCTTTTGTGAGGAATGAGGGGAGTCCAACGCTGAGCGCCGGGTTAAGCAGACGGTTGAGCCTCCTTTCAGAAAGCACACTAACCATGGTTATTGACGCTCCGGCCATATCCATCGGCAATGAAACCGGGGTTCCCTGGAAATTGGCGCCTGTGAGAGTAAGTTTTTCTTCGGTAAGGAATATCGGGTTGTCTCCCACGCCGTTCAATTCAATTTCCACCTGCTTTTTAGCATGGGCGATAGCGTCGTGGGCCGCGCCGATTACCTGCGGAGTGGAGCGCATTGAATAAGCGTCCTGAACTTTGATTTTTAATTTGCCTGTCTGAAGATCGCTTCCCTTGATAATTTTTGATATTGACGCGGCGGAACGAACAGCGCCGGGGAATCCTCTTACTTCATGTAGTTTTGTGTTATAGGGTTTCAGGTTTGCCATCAAAGCTTCAAGCGACATAGAAGCGGCAATTTCAGCCTGTTTGAGCCACCGGTTCATATCAAAAATATGTATGGCGCTCATTGCTGTAAGCAGATTTGAGCCGTTGATCGTTGCCAGACCGTCGCGCGCGAGCAGGCCGGGAACTTCGATTCCCGCTTTTTCCAACGCGACACGTCCCGGGTAACGTTCTCCTTCAAAAAAGGCTTCACCTTCTCCCATCATTAAAAGGGCGATCTGGGACATCGGAGCGAGATCGCCGCATGCCCCGACAGATCCTTTCTGGCAAACAACCGGGGTAACACCTTTATTAAGCATTTCAACAAGTGTTAAGGTAATTTCCGGACGGCAGCCTGAATATCCCTTGGCATGAACATTTATCCTGCCTGTCATAGCTCCCCTGACATATTCAATCGGGGCAGGTTCACCTATTCCGGCGGAATGGTTGTAAATCAGGTATTTCTGAAATTCTTTAACCTGCTCATCATTTAGTTTTACTTCGGAAAATTCACCGATTCCTGTGTTTATTCCATACATTGTTTCACCGGCAGCTATTTTTTCTTCAAGCATGGCGCGGCATTTTTTAATTCTCTCTATTGCATCGGGATGCAATTCCACTTTTTCATTATAACGTGCTATCTGAACGAGTTTTTCTACAGTCAATCCCGTTCCATTCAATACTATCGACATAGTATCCTCCATTCATTTGGGATTTTGATTCAATATCCTCAACTTTCGAGGACTCAAAATAAGACCTCATTAACTTAAGAATTTCAGCGGAAAAAGAATATATATTTTTTAATCATAATTGTAATCGTAATCATAGACTGGCAAGCCAGAAACAATGAGGAATGACGAATTACGAATTGGCTTTCTCAGGAATATTTTTTTGAATCAGATCTGCTTTGGAGAAGCAGCATTATTGTAGTAAGGAACAAAAAAATACTGTAAGATCCCTGTAGGGGATCAACAGAGCTAAGCTAAGAAAAAACTACAATCCGAATTGTTGCCAAAAATTTTGCCTTTTTGCGTAGAATTTGACTCCTTACGGAGTAATCGTAATCACCAGAAGTAAAAAGTGGTTAGTGGAGAGTGAAGAGATAAGAACCAGCAATTTTTCTTTAAGATAACTTCAAAATCCCAAAAAAGTCCCGTCAGGGACGACAGATAATAGCCCCGCAATTCATTGTGGGGGAGACAATGTAGGGGAGGAAATTATAAGTCCCGCCAGGAATTCTCCGCGGCGAACAGGCAGACAGAATTACCCGGTAAATTGATGGTCAAATAAAATTTTGCCATTTTGCGTAGAATTTAACTCCTTACGGAGTAATCATAATCCCACACCCCAGGACAAAATGAACAACCCCGTCGCTGTCACCTATCCTGTCATCATACTCTTACTCATACTCCTACTCTTACTCTGATTCTTTGATACCGATACCGATACCGATACCGATACCGATACCGAAAGCTAATCATGCAATCCATAAATCCTTCAATCATGGTTCAGAAATGAGCGGGATTGAATTTTGCACATTCTATTGTTTTCATGCAAGCCGCTCTTTGGGCTAAAGCCCTTTGGGGTTTTCGGGTTCTGCCTCAAGTCTCCGGCCTGAAGGCGCGGAGTTATTTCAAACTCAATTTTGAATAAAGTCTCCAGCCTCAAAAATCATAATCCTAATCTTAATCGTAATCCCAACCCCCAGGATAAAATGAACAACCCCGTCGCCGTCACCCAAGCCGCTCATCATACTCTTACTCTTACTCTGATTCTTTGATACCGATACCGAAAGCTAATCATGCAATCCATAAATCCTTTAATCATGGTTCAGACAATGACGGGGGAAACGGTTAACAATTGGGAATTAAAAATGAGGAATTAGGAATGAAAAGAGGCCGGGTTTTGGTCATATTGAGGTGGTCCTTTTTTCGTTGAGCGAGTAAAAAACGATACCGATTCCTTATCCTGTTTATCTGTACAATCCTGTTAATCCTGTTCTTCTTTGCGGGCTTTGCGCTAGAATCAATTAACAATTACGAATTAGGAATGAGGAATTAGGAATGAAAAAAAAACGGGTTTATGGTTATATTGGGGTTGTTCATTTATTACTGAGGAAGTAAAAACCGATTGCGAACCTTACAGCGCTTTTAATCATGCAATCCTTAAATCCTTTAATCAAGGTTTAGACAATGGCGGGGGAAACGATTAACAATTGAGAATTAGGAATGAGGAATTAGGAATGAAAAGAGGCCGGGTTTTGGTCATATTGAGGTGGTCCTTTTTTCGTTGAGCGAGTAAAAAACGATACCGATTCCTTATCCTGTTTATCTATACAATCCTGTTAATCCTGTTCTTCTTTGCGGGCTTTGCGCGAGAATCAATTAACAATTACGAATTAGGAATGAGGAATTAGGAATGAAAAAAACGGGTTTATGGTTATATTGGTGTTGTTCATTTATTACTGAGGAAGTAAAAACCGGTTGCGAACCTGAAAGCGATTTTAATCATGCAATCCATAAATCCTTCAATCATGGTTCAGAAATGAGCGGGATTGAATTTTGCGCATTCTATTGTTTTCCTGCCAGCCGCTCTTTGGGCAAAAGCCCTTTGGGGTTGTCGGGTTTTCCCGCAAATCTCCGGCCTGAAGGCGCGGAGTTATTCTTTTTGTGTCCTTTGTGCCTTCCCTGTGTTCCTTGTGGTTATTTTTTCAGCATCCGGGCATACAGATATTTCTTTTAATCTCTATTTGAATAATTTGGGGAAAAGATTAATTTCCGGTTAGAATGAATCATATAATAACCAGGCGCCAGGTGAACTTGATGAAATTTAGAAAATACTATTTATTATTGCTTCCAATAATACTTATTTTCAGCGAGGGGTGTTCGGATGATGGTGATTCTCCTTATCCTCAGTTTGACAATTTACAGGTTATGGAGGAAACGGGGGAATATTACTGCCGGTTCAATTTTTATCCCGGCATCAGGATACTTATCAGTCTCCCTCCGGCGAAAATGTATAAAGATGATAATCCCGATTTGCTGATATTTTATCCTCTTCCCAATGGAAACAACATAAACCAGACAGTGGGAAAAAGGATGAAGGAGAGGGATGACTGGCATTTTGATATCCAGCATATCGGGGCCCAGGGAAGATACCTGCGCAATTATAACCAGGATCAAAATATTATTATAATATATCTTGAGGCTTTTCAGAAAAGCTGGCCCCGCTGGAAAACGGTCACTCCCTATTATTCCGGGGAGATAAAAAATATCTATGAATATATTCTTTCCTTCTTCCGACACAAGGAATTTTCCGTTATGCTTTCGGGTCACAGCGGTGGAGGCCGGTTTCTCTTTTCTCTGACAGATGCTTTTGAAAGTGTGCCCGATGAGGTAAAAAGGATATCATTTCTCGATAGCGATTACGGCTATGATGATCATTACGGCCAAATATTTTCCGACTGGCTAACCGCGAGTGACAGCAATCATCTTAGCGTCCTGGCTTATAATGACAGTGTTGCCCTCTACAAAGGCAAGCGTTTTGTTTCGGATACAGGGGGAACCTGGTACCGCAGTAAAATGATGGCCCGGTTCCTCTCGAAATCTTTTAATGTGAAGAGAAATGAGGATGATTCATTTACCAGATTTCGCGGATTGAACGGGAGGATTGATATCAGGCTGAAAAAGAATCCCGGCAAAGAAATATTCCACACCAAACTGGTGGAGTATAACGGACTGATACAGGCCTTTTACAGCGGAACCGAAAATGAAGAAAAGAGCTACAAATTTTTCGGGGAAAGAGTATATGACAATCTTATCGCGGAAAGCTCACCTCCGGAACCAATATTCCCGCTGCCTCCCCGTTCGCCCGGTGCAATATCGGGACATGATTTCATGCTGAGAATAAAAGATATCCCGTTTGATGAAAAGGAAAAACTTGCCGCCCGCGAAATATTAAGTGGCAATACTCCCCTCTTTCTTAAAAAAGCTGTTGAGGTTGAATCACAATTCGCCGATTCATCGGGTATTAAACACAATGTTAAATATTTTATAATGGCCGATTACCTCGCTATCGGGAATGAAAAGCATTTCTGCCGTGTGCCGACGGGACCCCGTTCAGCGCAGCTGATCTGCGATTATCTTAACGCGACGATGCCTACACGGAAACTGGTGGATGATATCTATAGTCACGCTGAAATCAAACCTCAGCCGGTGGCATATTACCCTGTTGGAAACCGTAATGAGACCATAGAAATATTCATGGATCATAACAAGATTATAAATGAGCAGATTGATACCCTGGGATGGAAACCGGGTAAAATTGTGGCCGGTATTAAAAAGGATGTTATTATAAGCAGCAAACTGGCCGATACAACCCGCCCCGGGCATGTTACCATATATGGCTGGCACAGGCAAAATGGCAATGCAATCCAGCCCCTTACAAATATTCATATCGACTGGTATGTGGATTACAGCCACGGCATAAGACCAGTCAGCAGAAAAGTTTACGTTGACGGCACAGAATGGGATATCGCGGATATCCTAAAAGATCCTTTGCTCCATACCCTCCTAAATGATGAAAATGAAATGCTGAGTCTGCTTAAATATAATCCAATTCAATAAATAGTGAAAAATCAGGTTCATACAAAAAAAATGCCCGGCATAGTCCGGGCTTATAAATTTAGTTGATTAACCGGACAGAATCTCGAAAATACAATTCACCGGAAAATTATCGGTTATCAAACACTTTATTCAACAATATTTGCGCCGATGGAATAGGCATATAATGAAGCCGGATAAAAATAAATATCCAATCCATCCTGGTTGACTTTTTCAGTTTTGTCAATTGTTGTCACAAGAGCTGAGCCGATATTATTTTTTTTGCAGAAATAAAGCAAAGATTTCAGATCCTTCGGCCTGCCGCAATATCGGTTGCTCCATTTAATTTCAACGGCTGAAACAGGACTCAGCTTTCGCTTGTCGAGACCGATCATGTCAACCTCTCCCCGGATTCTACCATTTCTCCAGCGCGCGTAAAGAGGAGTAAATTGAGCGCTGTGCATCCACTGTGAAAAAACAGCCGTTTCAACCATGTTGCCGAATGACTCATCCACAGGATCAAGCGGAGTAAAAAGCGCGCTTCTCAGACTCGGATTAGTGAGATATATCTTATAAAAAGCAGCTCTTTTGAACTTCTTAGCCGAGTCGTCTATTCTGTGTACAACCTTGATCAGGAATGCGGCTTCAAGATATGTCAGGTATTTTTTTAGTAAATTTTTCTCCACTCCGCTGCTTTGTGACAGAGCTTCCAGCGACACTTCATTTCCGCTGTAATAAGCCAGCGTTGAGAAAAATGAGTTCAATTCCTGAATATCCTGAATACCATACAGACTTGGAAGGTCCCGGAGCAGCACTTTGTCAACAATGTCACTTTTTATATACCTTCCGGGATCTTCCCTGGTTTTTTGCCTGAAGATAATCTCAGGATAACCGCCAAAATTTATATAGTCGATAAAATATTTATTTAGCTCTTTTATATTGCCGGTTCCAAAATAGAAATTGAGATTACCTTTCCATGCAATTTCAATTCTTTGCAAAATGTGCGAAAGACCTTTCAGTTGAATATACTCGTGAAACGTAAGGGGAGGCAAAAAGAAATCGGTAAACCTGCCGGCTCCGCTTTCCACACTTTTTAACTTTAACGCCGCTGACGCCGAACCTGAAACAATAAATTTGCAATGCGGGTAGCTGTCAACAAGAACTTTAAGATGAACCTCCCAGTTTTTCAGGTATTGAATTTCATCAAAAAAAACATACCATCCTTTGGTACTTTCATTTCCTGTCGCTTTTCTCGCCAGTTTGAACAAATTTTCAAGACCCATATTCAGATAAATAGGATTATCAACTCCGAGGTAACATATCTGCCGCCGGCTTATTCCCTGTTCAAGCATTTTTTCTATTACATGCTGCATTAATACTGTCTTTCCAACTCTGCGGGGTCCCATCAGAACAACAGCGCGCCTTACTTCTTTTTCCTCAGCAAGGGGAAGGAACAACTTAAAATATGTCCTTCGCTGCAGCCTGTTTAATTCTTCATCAATGCTTCCGGTAATCCACCAGGGATTTTCAAAATTCATCCGTTCAAGTATCAGATCTTCTCTGATTGGCTCTAACCTGGGTTTAAGCGTCATATTATTGCTCTAAGTGTTATAAATAATATAGATCAATCTACACTATTTATAACATTATTGCAAGTATAAGGAAATTTTAGCGAATATTATTCCTTATTTGTGCTTTTTCGCTGTACGTTTTTATTCGCGGAGGCGGTGTTTTGCCAGGTTTGCATTATTTTTGTGGATTATATCAATTTAATAGTAGTCAGATAATATAGAAACAACCTAAATGCACATATTATATAGGAGAATCTATATAATATATGCTTATTATGTAATATTAAGGAAAAATCAGCCAAAAATATTTCTTATTGATAAAGTGATTGGTTTAGTCAATATTTTCAAAAACAGGCTCTTCATTAATCGAATCGGCGACCGGAAATCGCAGGTTTTAATCTAAGGATTACAAAATTTTTGTGATATTACAACCTGGCTTCTTCATGTACAAGCGCTTGAAAGTTGAAGCTATAGCTACATATTCATATTGAATTGACATTAGCTATTAAAAACCTGGTTCAACAAGAATATAAAGGAAATGCATAAATAATATAGATCAATCTATATTATTCGTGCATATTTGTACATATAAGAAAAAATTGAAGTTTTTTATTCCTTATTCGTACATTTTTTTGTCACCCGAACCTCAGCTTTTACAACTTGATTATTCCATCGCTGTTTACCATACACGTGTGATATTCCCCATTGAAATTATAAACAAGTTCAAAAGGTTTTTCGCAATGGATATCGATTAACGGGATATTATTTTCATATTTGAATATAAGACTTACTTTTTGCCCGGCGAGCTTTATATTCCTGATTCCATGTTTATCCTCCCTTTTAATATTCCAGATTATCCTGTTTTCCGCTCCCCTGACGTCAAAACCGAGGATATTTTCTATAAGCATTGATATCGGTCCCAATCCCGTCCAGCCGACAAAATCCTGCCGGGAATAAAATGTGTTGTCCCAGCGTGTGGCAGGTTTTTTATACTCCGGGGAATAACACTCCCATAAGGTGTGATATCCATCCTCATACCGTTCCTCAAAAGCGATATCTTCTGTCGCCGGGCTGAAGTTGTAATATATATCGGAAATATTTCTCAGATGATTTTCCGCGACAGAGTCAGCCAGCGATCTGTATCCGTTTGCCATTAAACCCTGAACGACCATGTAGTTTGTCGGCGCCCAGACACTTCCCAGCCAGTAATGCCCTTTCGGGTCATATTGCGGCATATCAGCGGCGAGGGTGGGAACAAGATGGGGCCTGTTAAACTCGGCGGGGTTCCTGAGATGCTGAATAAATGCGGGCAGCCTTTTTTCAGGGCATACTTCAGGCAGTAAAGTCCAGTAAGCGCCGATATGTTTGGTGGAACTTAACCGGCCATCTTCACGCAAATCATGATAAAATGAGCTGCCTTCACTCCATAGATAATGGTTGATTTTTTCTTTAAGCTCCTTACTCTTCGCGAGAAAGGAGGCCGCGATCCCTGGTTCTCCCGACTGCCCGGCAATTTTGGAAATACAATCAGCGGCGAGCGCCTGCTGGGCCGAATAATCTATCCACGCGGCTTTGCCAACTCCTTCGCGCGGTGTGTTATCCATTCCGCTTCCAAGCATACTGATATAATAAAGTCCTTTTCCCAAATCGGTTCTGCAGTTCGTTTCACACCAGTTATAATATTTCTTCAATACGGGCAATACCGTTTGAAAACGTGAATCATCTCCGCTGAACTGGTAATAGCGCCATTCCACCCAGGCAAAAAGAGGAGGATTGACCATCGGTTCATCAGGAGTCGGTTCATGCGCTATTGTTCCGTCTGTTTCCCAATATACCCGCTGGATATAACCATCCGCTCTCTGCTTTTTATAAAAATTATCCAGCGATTGCATGACGGGAAAAACATCCCTTCCGTAAATCGCGAAACTTGTTATGAAACAAAGGTCCCACTGGTAGATCAGTTCATTAAATCCTTCATCCATATAATATTCAGCGAAGCCGTTTCTCTCAGTTCCCTTCTGAATTTTATTCCAGGCCATCTCCCATGCGGCGTAATATAATTCAACAAGTTCAGGATTTTTTTCAAGGACCGGCTCAGGCAGCTTTTCTTTAGGAAATTTTTCTTTATTCTTCAGCCGTTGTGGTGTGGGAGGATCACCGACTTTCAGGATTGAATTAAAATTGTCCCCGCCATCATTGATTTTCCATTCGTTCCCCGGATCGGGTATCCAGACTCCATCAACAACAAGCTTATATTGATAATAACCGGGCTTGAGTTCCAGATCCGTTATCCAGTTCCCCTTTCCATCGTAATGAAGAGTGTCGCGGCCTCCTGTCCAGTTATTAAATGTTCCGGCGACCGATACATTGTTGGCCGTCTCGGAATGATATAAAAACCGGGTTTTAATTTTGTTCGATAATTCATTATGACCATTACATCCAAATAAAAAAACTATACAAAAAAGCAGGTAATATTTGTTCATGTAGCGCCCGTGAAAATTTTTTATTTAATTCCAACTACGCAAAATCGGTTTGAGTAAACATAATGCTCAAAAATATCAATAAAAATATTAAATGATGTAGAAAATTGCCCCGTCAGGGGCAAAATATTGGTAGAAAAAAATTGAAAATCAACCAGGTGTGCCGTCAGGTACACCATATAACACACCTTGAATTAAATTCGGCGGCTTGGGTAAGGAGATCAAATCTCCAAAAATTTGGTGAATTTAATCCTGGTATATGAAATCACAATATAATAGTTTTATGAGAGTCAGGAGTTTTGAAATTACAGCGACTTTGATAAAATTCCCAGTGAAATGGAAGAATAAAACTACTCTTCTCCAAAAATCCATCCAAAATCAATTGTTTGAAATAAAAAAAGCGGGACTGGTACTATACAATGAAATTATTTTTTGTTATCTTAAATTTACAATCGTTTTTCTGTAAGGGATCTTTGAAAATTGGTTAAAGGAAAGAAGATGAAAAAACAATTCTTTTCAAGGGTTATTAAAATAGTACTTGTTTGCCTGATTTTCTTATCAGCAAATGTATATTCCCAGTATGGTCACTGGGACTTTATGGGGCTGGATACTGTCATATATGTTGATGATCTGGAATGTTTTGGTGAATCCGAAGTTTTACTGGCCGGGTATCCGGGACTTATATATTATTCTTCTAACTCGGGGGCAGACTGGGCTATTAAAAATGAAGGCTTGGAACCAAATAGAACAATCAGCAGCATCGGTATTGATTCCAGGGGTAATTTTTATTGTACAAACAACGAAGATATTTATAAATCGGAAGATCATGCCAAAAGCTGGTTTATTATTTCCGAATCTATTCCTTTAACAGGATTTGGGCCAATATTTGTTGGTAATAATGATTTTATTTATCTTTCTGAAAATTCCGGAATGTACAGATCGGAAGATTATGGACACAGTTGGATAAAAACCGGTTATCCACCCGGGGGTCCATTAACAATGGCATTTGATAGTAAATATATTTATGCCGGCAGTTGCGCTATTCAGGGGGGAGGTTTTTATAGATCTTCCGACTTCGGGGATGAATGGACATCATGCGTCCCGCAGATAATTGCAAGTATTTGTTCGCTCAGGGATGGTGTTTTATTCGGAATTTCTTGGAGTTCGGAAGAAAATGCCGCGATATTTTCACATAGCGGGGATAGTATTTACTTTCAAAATTCCTGGCCATATGGAATAAATAATTTTAACTCCGTCAAAAGGGACAGGGATGGCCGGCTATATACAATTAGTAGCCATTATTATTCTTTTTCGAGAATTATCAGCTCTTCGGATGATGGGATAAATTGGAACGACGTTGGATATCTCTATTACGGTGGAGTGAGAGATATTGCCATTGATTCCTCCGGTTTCATTTACGCTTTTGTCGATGGGAAAGGAATTTACAGATATTCCGGCCCGACTGTACCGGTTGAGCTGGTGAATTTCAGTTGTTCAGTAGTTGGCGGTAAAGTTCTGATGAATTGGAAGACCGCTACCGAAACAAATAACTTCGGCTTTGAAATAGAAAGGGAAGCTGCAAATAATTCCTGGTCAAAAATAGCATTTGTGGAGGGGCATGGGACAACCACACGGGAACATGCCTATCAGTTTGAGGATAATCCCGGTCCGGGAATTTTCCGCTACAGACTTAAGCAAATCGACCTGGATGGAAAATATGAAATATTCACCGGCGATAAAGTTGAAATAACTGCCGATGAAAAATATCAACTGTCGGCTTATCCAAATCCCTTTAACGGGGAAATCACACTGCTTTTTAATATTCAGGAAGAAGGACGGGGAACAGTCGTCATATATGATATTTTGGGCAATGAGGTATTGAAAATATCAGAATATTATAATCCCGGCGCTGTAACCAAAAAAGTTAAGATGCCTGAAAATGTTTCCTCCGGGATATATTTTGTCCGGCTGAATCTTAAAAATGAAACGAGAATGAAAAAGATATTATTGATGAAATAATCTGGAAAGTTTGTTGTATACTGATTTCTGTACATCAAGTTCGCAATTTTATTATTGTTAAGGGTAAAAACAATGAAAAAAATGAATCTGCTCTCTTTGAAGGTACTGGTATTATTGACAATACCTATCTTTACAAATGATTTATTTTCACAGGGTTTCATTTGGGAAAAAATCGGGCCCGATTCAATTTATAATGTTAACGATATTGAATGTTTTGGAACCTCGGGAGTTCTTGTGGCGGCTGCCCCGGGTATGATATATTATTCATCTAATTCGGGGGAGGACTGGGAGGTTAAAAACGATGGTTTGAATGCTAATAGGAACATATATAGTCTCGGAATTGACTCTCGAGAAATATTTTTCGCAACCGATACGTATGACATTTTTAAATCAAATAATCAAGGCAATAGCTGGTTTATTGTTTCGGATTCAATACCCTCTGACGGATTTGGCTCTCTTTTCATCGGAGATAACGATTTTATTTATGCTGTCGATCTCTCAGGATTATATAGATCAGAAGATTATGGACACAGTTGGATAAAAACAGGATATACCCCCGGAATTGGGCCTCATACGATGTCATTTGATGATAATTTTATTTATTCAGGCAGTCCAAGTATGGGAGGGGGATTATTTAAATCGTCTGACTATGGAAATACATGGACAACCTGCTTTTTATTCGTATTGGAAAGTATTTGTTCTCTAAAAGATGGAAGCTTATTTGGAATTTACCAAGATTCAAGTGGGACATTTGCTAATATTTTCACAAACTATGGGGATAGTATTCATTATCAGTATCATTGGCAATTTGGTTCTTATTGGGATTCCATACTCAGGTTTCGGGATGGTACTCTTTATACGATTAATAGAGACAACAATAATCTGGAATCAGGAGTTATAAAATCCACGGATAAAGGTATAAACTGGGAGCCTGTCGGATTTCTTTTGGATTGGAACGTGAAAAAAATTGCCATTGATTCCTCCGGTTTCATTTACGCTTTTGTCGATGGGAAAGGAATTTACAGATATTCCGGCCCGACTGTACCAGTTGAGCTGGTTAATTTCAGTTGTTCAGCAGTTGGCGGTAAAGTTCTGTTGAATTGGAAGACCGCTACCGAAACAAATAACTTCGGTTTTGAAATAGAAAGGGAAGGGATGAATAATTCCTGGTCAAAAATAGCATTTGTGGAGGGGCATGGAACAACCACACGGGAACATGCCTATCAGTTTGAGGATAACCCCGGTCCGGGAATTTTTCGCTACAGACTTAAGCAGATCGACCTGGATGGAAAATATGAAATATTCACCGGCGATAAAGTTGAAATAACTGCCGATGAAAAATATCAACTGTCGGCTTATCCAAATTCCTTTAACGGGGAAATCACACTGCTTTTTAATATTCAGGAAGAAGGACGGGGAACAGTCGTCATATATGATATTTTAGGCAATGAAATTTTGAAACTTTCAGATTTTTATAATCCCGGCGCTGTAACCAAAAAAGTTAAGATGCCTGAAAATGTTTCCTCCGGGATATATTTTGTCCGGCTGAATCTTAAAAATGAAACGAGAATGAAAAAGATATTATTGATGAAATAGTATCTTTTTTATCTCATGAATACCTGAAATCATGTTATTATTTTCCACGCTTATTAGCGAGAGTAAAGATGTAGTGAAATTATGGCTCCTGCGGACGGGCCACCATTATTCCGGTAGCGTTTTTAACCGCTTTAACATAATCGGGCAGGGCTCCTTCCGAAATCTGCACTTTCGCGCCGGAAAGGGGAGCATGGAGAAAATGAATTCTGCCGTCACTTTCTCTTACGGCCATACCTACATGCGATATATCGAGTCCCTTTATATTGGTGGTAAGGCCAATAAGATCGCCCGGTTGAATATTTTTTTCACAAGCTTCTATCGAATCCTGCGGGATATAATAATAATCCCTCGAATTGATTTTATCCTCAACACCTTTCATTATCTGAATAAATTCATCATTCCCTTTAAGGCGGGGATATTTATCTGAATTCCGTGTCATAAAGTTGATCTCTTTGGTATATGGAATTCCACCCGCCTCTTTACTTTTAATTTTAACGGCGCCCCTGGAATCATGATTGTGGAGAAAATCAGAAAAATAATGGAGGCGCGAAGGATAACGGTCAAGTTTTCCATCCCGGTAACGGATTTTTTCCAGTTCCTCAACAAAATCCTCAAAACTGTATTTATCCTGTTTAATACACCTGGAAAGAACCAGTGATGTTTCGAGGAAAGTATAACAGTCAAGTCCGGTTACATAAACGACCAACTGTTCTTTATCTCCAATCTCTATTGTATGAGCCTTATATTCAACACCGATAAAAGATCTGCCGATTTCGGTCATCACATCCCCGATCGGTTTTTCGGAAAGCTCTTTTTCTTTTGCCAGTTCAAATTTTTGTTTGATAACCTCTTTATCAGCATTGGTGCATACCTGCGCTGTGATGGAAAGAGAAAAAATAAACAATAAAACAAAAGCAATTCTGGTTTTCATATCGGTACCTCGTCCTGTCCCTGGTTAGATGAAGCGCTTTCCGCCATATTTCCATAAGTCATATCCAGGTTTTCATACCTGGCATATTCTTTAATAAACTTTACTCTTACATCCCCCACCGGGCCGTTCCTCTGTTTGCCTATTATAACCTCCCCGGTTCCTTCGGTGGGCATATTGTCATTAAGATAACTTTTAATTCCATAAACTTCAGGACGGTAAAGAAAAAGCACCACATCCGCGTCCTGTTCAATTGAGCCCGATTCCCTCAGGTGTGAAAGCATAGGCCTTTTATCGGAAGTTGATTCAACAGCCCTGTTAAGCTGTGAGAGGGCGAGAACCGGTATATTCAATTCTTTGGCGAGCGCTTTAAGTGATCTTGAAATTGTTGATATCTCTCTCTCTCGGCTTTCCATCCTGGATGAGGAGGTCATAAGCTGAAGATAATCGATGATTACCATCCCGACATTTTTATCAGCCTTCAGGCGTCTGGCTTTCGCGCGCACTTCGAGAACTGTCTGACCGGGGGTGTCATCGATATAAATGGGGGCGTCGCTAAGTTTATGAACAGTGCGGCTTATTTTCGCTCCTTCTTCAGCTTTAAAGCGTCCTGTTCTGATGCTGTGCGCGTCGATTCTCGCCTCAGCCGAAATAAGACGTGTTACAAGCTGAATGGTCGACATCTCAAGGCTGAATACCGCTACAGGCACTTTATGATCGATTGCCGCGTTGCGCGCGATACTGAGAGCGAACGCGGTTTTACCCATAGAGGGACGCGCGGCAATAATAATAAGGTCCGACTTCTGAAAGCCTCCGAGCATATCATCGAGAGCGTAAAGCCCGGTCGGCACCGAAAAGTCATCCATTTTGTTAGCGTGGATTGCCTCAATAAGTTCGAGAGCTTCTCTTACCGCTTTATCCATTGGCTTGAAACTTTCTTTCAGACTCTCTTCTGATATCTGGAATATTCTTTCCTCTGCTTTATCGAGAAGATCAAAAACATCCTCTTTCGCTTCATAAGCCGAAGAAGCTATTTCAAGTGAAGTGTTTATCAGTTTGCGCAATATCCACTTTTCGAGAATTAGTCTCGCGTGATAATCGATATGCACAGCCGAGGTAATATCCTGCGAAAGACGGGCAATATAAGCCGGTCCCCCCACAGCGTCCAGATTACCCCCCTTTTTTAACTCTTCATAAATGGCTATCGTTTCAATCGGTTCATTTAATTCATAAAGAGACTGCATAGCCGCGAAGATCAACCGGTTTCTTTTATCGAAAAAGTATTCCGGCCTTAATATTTCAAACGCTTTGGGCACCGCTTTTTCCTCAAGCAGCATAGCGCCGAGAATACTTTGCTCAACCTCGGTATTTGACGGGACTTTTCTTGAAGAATCCCGCAACTGATCTATATTAAAATTATCTTCTTGTTCTCTTTTTTCTTCCATCATTACTTCCCTGAAAGTGAATCATATAAAGCCCGGAATTTCTGCACATCCTCCCAGCATCCCTTTTTCCAGTTCGGATTCCTGAGCAACGCGGCGGGGTGATATGTCACCATCACTTTCCTGTTATCAAAATCGAATACCTGGCCTCTCATCCGGGTAAGACTTTCCTTTTTACCAAGCAGGGAATTTGCCGATACCAGACCGAGGCATAAAATAACCTTTGGATTTATCAGCTCAATCTGTTTATGGAGGTATGGTTTGCACATCTCCATTTCGGCGGGAAGGGGATTGCGGTTTGCCGGGGGCCTGCATTTTAGAATATTGGCTATATAAATATCTTCCCTTTCAAAATGAATGGCTTTCAGAATATCATTGAGCAGTTTGCCGGCGCGTCCCACGAAAGGTACACCCTGTTTATCCTCATCCGCGCCGGGCGCTTCACCTATAAGGAGCGCGTCGGCATTGGGGTTGCCGGCGCCGAAAACAAATTTGTTTCTGCTTTTTCCAAGCTCACATTTCATGCAGCTGTTAATTTTCGCGTCCAGTTCTTCAAGAGAGGCCGCTTTCTGAAAATCTTCCATAAAAAGATTAGTCTCCACAACGCCCGCAGATTTTTTGGGAACCGCTTCAGCAATGATTTGTTTGTCAGAATTTGGGGCGGCAATATCCAGCCTCTCAAAAAAATCATCGCCAAACATTTCCTTCTGATCTTTGAGAGCTTCAGTTATAAGTTTTTTTAGTTCACTCAATTTTCAGTTAAATCGTTAAGTTCGGTTAGTATAAAGTTAGCGGTTTGGAATTTGTCTGTCAACGGATAAGAATTAATTTTCCCATCTTTTTTTATTACGGTGATTTTATTGGTATCGAACTCAAATCCGGCTCCCTCTTCTTTAAGTGAGTTCAGAACTATCATATCCATACCTTTTGAATCAAGTTTGCCCTTCGCGTTTTTAAGCTCATCTTCAGTTTCGAGCGCGAATCCGGCAATGATTTTTCCTTCTTTTTCCAAACTTTTTAGAATGTCATCTGTTGGTTCAAGCTCAATAACAGAAGGTTTTTCCTCTTTTTTAATTTTTTCGGGATATTTTTTTGACGCTCTGAAATCGGCTACCGCGGCTGACATAATCAGGATGTCATTTTCGGGAAGCAGTTTTTCAACCGCCTCTTTCATTTCGGCGGCGGAGCGTACATTTGTAACAGGAATTTCCTGGTAAGCGTTTTGCGCCGAAGGTCCTGAAACCAGGGTTACTTCAGCTCCTCTCAGGAAAGCCGCTTTGGCGATAGCATAACCCATTTTTCCCGAAGAACGGTTGCCGATAAAACGGACAGGGTCTATATCTTCATAAGTCGGCCCGGCTGTTACGAGTATCTTTTTTCCGCCGAGATCTTTTTTTAATCCGGAAAGAACGAGGGCCGCCGCGTCGGTGATTTTACCAGGATCGGCCATTCTGCCGGGACCTTTCAGACCGCTGGCAAGATATCCTTCCTCTCCCTCCACAATAAATATTCCCCTCCTCTCGAGTGTGGTAATATTTTCGCGCGAAGCGGGATTCATATACATATCCATATCTGCCGCGGGAGCGACAATCATCGGGCAGCGGAGAGCCAGCGCGAGGGTTGTCAGCGCATTATCAGCGAATCCGGAGGCTATTTTTGCCACGGTATTAACTGTCGCGGGCGCGATAATCATCAGGTCGGCCCAGAGTCCTAAATCTATGTGCCAGGTTTTCAGGCTTACCCCGTGACCCTGGTCCGCGGGGAATATCTCAACTACAACTTCATTGCCGGTTAATGCCGAGAAGGTAAGGGGCGCTACAAATTCAGTGGCGGCGGGGGTCATAACTGTTTTTACTTCCGCCCCCGCGTTCATAAGGTTCCGGGCAATTAAGCATGCTTTATAAGCCGCGACGCCTCCCGTAACACCGAGCACAACTTTTTTACCTTTCAGGTTGTGCATTAAAACAGCGGTTTTTTATATCGAAATTCCACATCACCCTGGAGAAATTGATTAAGCGCGGCAAGATGCGGCTTCGGCTTTTTTTCAATTTCGAGAGATAATCTCAACTGATCGGGATTTTCCTTCTCTTCAAATTCATCTTCGGGTGTTGTAATAATATTACTCAGGGATGTCTGAAATTCCTGCTTAATTTCATTATTCAGCAGGCGCGCTTTGCGGGCGGCGATTATGATAGCTTCATAAACATTAGCCGCTCTCTTATCAATTTCACGTAAATCAATTGGTTTTATTGGCATCTATACCTCCGTAGATAAAATATTTTTCACAAGTTTTTTTGCTTCCGCTTTTGCTTCTTCCAGATTGTCGTTAATAATTACATAATCAAATTTATCTTTATATTCCATTTCCATATCCATTCGCTCAAATCTTTTTCGCAGATCGGAATCAGATTCGGTCTGCCGGTCGATCAGCCGTTTTTTCAGCGCTTCCAGGTCGGGAGGAGCCACAAAAAAAACTGAAGCCTCAGGATATTCTTTTTTGATATTTTCCGCTCCTTTTACATCTATATCAAATATTATGTTCTTTCCTTCCGCTGTTTTTTCTTCTATAAAACTCCTCAGGGTTCCATAATAATAATCATAAAACTTTTCCCATTCAAGAAATCCGTCCGATTCCGTCAGGGAAAGAAACTTTTCTTCAGTCAGGAAAAAATAATCCGCGCCGTCGGTTTCATTTTCCCGCTTTGGCCTGGTTGTGGCCGAGACGGAAAACTCCAGATTGTCAAACTCACCGAGCAGGTATCTTACCAGGGTGGTTTTACCCGCTCCGCTGGGCGCGCAGAATAAAACAAGTTTTCCTTTCTTTTTATTCAATATTCTGTATCTGTTCCCTGATTTTTTCTATTTCTTCCTTTAATATTATTCCCTGGTGACCAATTTCAGCGGCTACAGCTTTACTGTTTATTGTATTGGCCTCACGGTTCATCTCCTGGCAGATGAAATTTAATTTTCTGCCGGCGTCAGTGCCTTTATCGAGCGCTTCCCTGAAAAGATTTATATGGCTTCTCAGGCGGACACACTCCTCGGTAAAGTCATATTTTTCCGCGAGCAGAGCAAGCTCAAGCTCAAGCCTTTCCGAGTTCACCGAAATGCCGTTAAGCAGTTCCACGGCTCTTGCCTTAATCTTGTTGAAATATTCATCGATTGAGGGGCGGCACCCGTTTTCGATAAATTCAAGTCCGTTTTCCATAAGAATGAGCCGTTCTTTCAGGTCTGTCAGAATAGCGAGTCCTTCCTGCTGTCTCATCTTAACCACACTTTCAATGGCAATGTCAAGAGCTTTCAGGATAATTTCAAATTCCTTTTCAAGCTCTTCATCATCCTCATCAAAAAGAAAGTTCTGGAAAGCGAGAAGATGATCAAACCCGATTTCTTCCTTTACCCCGGTAATCTTTTTTATCTCGGTAAGCATCTTCATGATACTCCCCAGGGCTCCCGCGTTCAGTTTTCCCAGGTTGTCTTCAACAGTATCGTTGGTCAGACTCAGGTAAACCGATATTTTACCCCTGCCGAGATTTTTCTTTATTTTTTCTCTTACCTCAAACTCCTTATGGCTCAACTGCTTGGGAAGTTTGATTGAAAGATCAAGATACCTGCTGTTTAAACTTTTTATTTCAGCTTCGGCCTGGATGCTTCCTTCACGAAACATTCCTTTGCCGAATCCGGTCATACTGGATAGCATACAATTCACCAAAATTAATAAACTTAAATATAATAAAATTGGCGGCTAAAAGCATTAATTGAATTTTTTGGGGGAATCTCACGCAAAATCTCCGGCCTGAAGGCGCGGAGTTATTCCTCTTGTGTCCTTTGTGCCTCCCCCTGTGTCCCTTGTGGTAAGACAATTAATTGTGAGTGGTGAATTATGAATTATGAATGGGAAAAATCAGGGTAAGAGTATGATGGCGGAATTGGTGATTGTTTCCGAAATCTCAATTTTGCTAAAAGACGATTGCGATACCGATTTTTATCCTGTAAATCAATACAATCCTGTAAATCCTGTTCTTTCTTTGCCTCTTCGCGTGAGGAAAAACCGATTTCGGTTTCGGCGAACTTAATCACAGATGCCCCCGCGGAATAATTTATACTGTTAAAAGTCTAAAAAAGTGTTAAAATTTTTAACACCCCGTAACTCATTGTTTTATAATGGGTTAAAAATATGCTGTTAAATTATTTAACAATCCGTCCACAAAACCTGTTCAAAATTTATTAGGAAAACGGGCTAAAAAGGGGCAAAATGCTTTTGGCACGCCCCTTGCATATGAGGGAAGCATAAGACAAAAAAAACAAAACCAACGGAGATAAAAAATGTTAAAAAGAGTATTGTTAATCGACGACGAATCAGCTTTACGCAGATCTTTATCAATTGGCTTAAACCAGTATGGTTATGATGTTGAACCTTGTGAAACAGGTATTTCAGCTCTTAATAAACTTGAATTATATGAAAAAAACTCGGTAAAACTTGACACTATCGTACTCGATATCCAGCTTCCCGATATCAATGGAATCAAACTTGGCAAGATCATCAGGGAAAAATATCCCGACGCTTCCATGCTATATGTAACCGGTTATGCCGATAAACTGGATGAGCTGGAAATGGAAAAACTGGAATCGGACGGAATGCTTCAGAAACCTTTCAGCGCCGAAGACCTTAGCAGGGAAATCAACGCTATCCTCGAGAAAAAAGAGGAAAAGAAAGAAATTGAAATCCAGGAAAAAATTGATGATAAAGCTGTTTCAGCTTACATATTCCTGAAAGTTGAAGAAAAAGCCGACTTCTTCAAACTTTATAAAAAACTTTATTTCATGGAATCGGTGCTCTATTGTGACGCCACAAGAGGGGATATTGATATCTTCCTGCTGCTTCAGTCGGACTCGGTAAAAGATATTGAAGAAATCTACAACAACGAAATCAAAAATCTCGAAGGTATCAAATCGAGTGAATTCCTCCCGGTAGGCATCCCGATAATGAATGACAATATTAAAGAGATCATCAACGCCGCCGGCATTTCGATGTTTGAAGATGGTCCGAATGCCGAAAAACTCCGCGACTCCAAAAAATCAGTATGTTCCTATGTGATCGTAGATATTGACCGTGAAAAACTTGAGGATATTTATCCTGTTCTGCGCCTTACTGAAAACGTTCTCTACTGCGATTACACCGATGGCAAAAACAGCCTGGTTCTTATGATTCACGGAACACAGTTTAATGAAATTGATAAGGTAGTTGAGAATAAAATCATCAATCTCGATGGTGTGCTGAAGGTAAAAGAATACCCGATAATCAACATTTTCGAGATATAAAAAAAAGAAAAAAATTGAACTAAATTTTACGAAATCAGCGCCAAAATGTTACAGGACCTGGCATCCGAAAGGATGCCGGGTTTTCAATCTTTAAACAAGGTAAAAAAATGGAAACAATAACACAGGAAAAAACGAGTCAGATTGTAAATTTCAAACTTGAGCTGATAAACAAAAGAAACCAGACCGGATCACTTATTCCCCTGCTGCAGGCCGCGCAGGATTCCTACGGTTATATACCGGAGAAGGTTATATATTATATAAGTGAGCTGGTAGGTATTCCGGCCGCTGAAATTTACGGAGTAATTACATTTTATTCCCAGTTCAGATTAAAACCTCTCGGGAAAAATATTATCCGTATTTGTGAAGGCACCGCGTGTCACGTAAACGGGGCAAAAAGTATTCTTCAGATACTTCAGGATGAATTAAAAATTTCGGTTGATGAAACTACCGAAGATGGTCTTTTTTCACTTCAGTCGGTTGCCTGCCTGGGCTGCTGCTCACTCGCCCCGGTTATCATGATAAATGATGAAACTTACGGCAACCTCACAGAAAAATCGCTGAAAAAGATCATAAAAAACTTTGCTAAAGAAGAAAAATGCCAGGAAGAAAAATGAAAAAGATAAAAGTAGGACTCGGCACCTGCGGTATTTCAGCGGGCGGCGAATTGGTCTTTAATAAATTTAAGGAAGAACTGAACAACCTGCATATCGACGCTGTTCTTTCGGAAACAGGTTGCAACGGAATGTGCTACCAGGAAGCCCTGGTGGAAATTGAAGAAGAAAATGACAGCTTTCTTTATTCGAAGGTAACCACAGATAAGGTTGGCAAAATAATAAATGAACACCTTATTAATAACCGTCCTGTTACCGACTGGATAATTAAAAGCAATGAAATTAAAAAAGAGGATTCTTTCCTGAAAAAACAGAAAAGAATTGTCCTCAGAAACTGCGGAGTTATAAATCCCGGTTCGATTGATGAATATATGGCCCACCAGGGATATGACGCTATCCGTGAAGTGGTGTTTAACAAAAGTCCTTTTGACGTCATTGACACCATAATTAAAGCGGGACTCAGGGGACGCGGCGGCGGCGGATTCCCGACCGGACTTAAATGGAAATTTGCCGCGCAGGAAAATTCCGATAAAAAATATATTATATGTAATGCCGATGAAGGTGATCCGGGCGCGTTTATGGACAGGTCGGTTCTTGAAGGCGATCCCCATTCCGTTATAGAAGGAATGATGATCGGCGCTTACGCTATCGGAGCGGATGAGGGTTATATATATGTCAGGGCTGAATATCCTCTCGCTATAAAAAGATTAAGGAATGCTATTAACCAGTGCAGAAACAGGGGATACCTCGGAGAAAAAATATTCGGTTCCAATTTTAATTTCGACCTGAAAATCAAAGAGGGAGCCGGAGCGTTTGTCTGTGGTGAGGAAACCGCCCTGATGGCTTCTATTGAAGGTAAAAGAGGTGTTCCGAATCTTCGCCCGCCATTTCCGGCAAAAAAAGGATTATGGGGCAAACCCTCAAATATCAATAATGTTGAAACATATGCCAACGTACCCTGGATCATTAACAACGGATGGGAAGCTTATTCATCACTCGGCACCGAAAAAAGCAAGGGAACAAAAGTATTCGCCCTCGCCGGAAAGGTTAAAAAAAGCGGACTGGTTGAAGTGCCGATGGGTGTAACAATAAATGAAATAGTCTTTGACATTTGCGGCGGAATAAAAGATGACCGCGCGTTTAAAGCCGTTCAGATGGGAGGCCCGTCGGGCGGATGTATTCCGGCTGATATGTGCGACCTCAAGATCGACTATGATGAGATTACAAAAACCGGCGCCATCATGGGATCGGGCGGCCTTATCGTAATGGATGACACAACCTGTATGGTGGATCTGGCAAAATATTTCCTGAACTTTACCCAGGTTGAATCATGCGGTAAATGTACCTTCTGCCGGATAGGCACAAAAAGAATGCTTGAAATGCTGGAAAGAATTACAGATGGCCTGACACGCTCAACAGATATGGCTAACCTCGAAGACCTCGCTTATAAAATAAAGGCGGGCAGCCTTTGCGGGCTTGGTCAGACTGCCCCCAACCCGGTTTTAACCACCATGAAATATTTCAGAGATGAATATGAAGCTCATATCGTCGATAAAAAATGCCCGGCTCATAGCTGCGTTTCACTTCTGGAATATGATATTGTAGCTGAATATTGCAAAGGCTGCGGCGTATGTATCAAAGCCTGTCCGGTAGGCGCTATCACCGGGGAGAAAAAAGAGGTTCATCATATCGATAAAGATATCTGTATTAAATGTGGAAAATGCTTCGATGTCTGCCGACTGGGAGCTGTTGTAAAAAATTAAAATTTAAGGATTCAGAACAATGGCAAATGTAAATATTAAAATAAATGGAAAAGAGTTAACCGCTGATTCCGAAAAAACAATCCTTCAGGTTGTAAAGGAAAATGGCATCGATGAAATTCCGACACTATGCCATGATGACCGCCTGGAGCATTTTACTTCCTGTTTTGTATGTGTTGTTGAAATAGAAGGAATGAATAAACTTGTTCCTTCGTGCGCGACCAAAGTAAGTGAAGGAATGAGCATTATCACAAATAATGAAAAGGTCAGGTCATCAAGGAAAACCGCTCTTGAACTGCTGCTTTCAAATCATTACGCCGACTGCATAGGGCCATGTCAGGATAACTGCCCGGCCGGTGTTGACGCTCAGACATATATTGCCCTTATCTCGATGGGTAAATATAAAGAAGCGGTAAAACTGATAAAAGAAAACAACCCGATGCCTCTTTCAATAGGAAGAGTATGTGTAAGGGATTGTGAAACAGGCTGCCGCAGAAATTTTGTCGACGAAGCGGTCGGGGTAAACATGTTGAAACGCTATGTTGCCGATATTGACGCCGCCAATAAATGGACGCCAGATGTAAAACCCTCAAACGGTAAAAAAGTGGCAATCATCGGCGGAGGCCCTGCAGGACTTACCGCGGCATATTACCTGAGCCTTGAAGGCTACAGGCCTACAATTCTGGAAAAACTGCCCAAACTCGGGGGTATGCTCCGTTATGGAATACCTGAATACAGGCTGCCGAAAAATATTCTCGATTCTGAAATCCAGTGGATTCTCGACCTCGGAGTGGATGTCAGAACAGGTGTGGAAATGGGTGTTGATTTTTGTATAGAAGACCTTAAAAAAGAAGGTTTTGAGGCGATATTTCTTGGCGTCGGCGCTCATAAAGCGAGTAAACTGGGACTCGATGGTGAAGACAAAACAGAAGGAGTTTTCCGCGGAATCGATTTCCTGAGAGAAGTTGAGTTAAGCTACATTCCCGAGCTGATTGGCGATGTGGTTGTAGTCGGCGGCGGCAATACAGCGATAGACGCCGCGAGAACAGCCTTAAGGTGCGGCGCCGAATCGGTGAAGATAGTTTACCGCAGAAGCATCAAAGAGATGCCGGCCCATCATGAAGAAATTGAAGCCGCGCAAAAAGAAGGTGTTGAAATTCTTTTCCTCACCAATCCCAAATCACTTATTACCGAAAATGGCAAGCTGAAAGGAATTGAATGCCTTAAGATGCAGCTTGTGGAAACAGAAGCCGGCAAACGTCCCCGCCCGGTTCCGGTTGAAGGTTCCGAGTATGTAGTTAAATGTGAGTTTCTTATCGGCGCGATAGGCCAGGCTGTCGATACACACTTTGCCGAGAGTGATAAGGCGTGCCATCTTGAAAAATGGGGAACAGTAACAATCAATGAAAAAACATTTGAAACCTCCATTGAAGGTGTTTTTGCCGGCGGCGATGTTGTAACCGGTCCTCTTACGGCAATAAGTTCTATTGCCCAGGGTAAAAACGCGGCATATTCAATTATGAGCTGGCTGGAAACTGGAAAAGCCAAAGAACTGAAAGAAAAATTTGTAAGTCTTAAGGACAGACTTACTCCGATAAATGAGCATGAATTTGATACATTTAAAAAGCTTGCCCGTGAAAAAATGGACGAGATGGAAATATCGGAAAGAATCCACTGTTTCAAAGAGGTTGAGCATGGTATCAATGAAAACCAGGCTGAAACGGAAACTATCCGATGCCTGGAATGCGGCTGCTCCGATTATTACGACTGTAATCTGCGTCAGTATTGTGATGAATATGAAGTTAACGTGGAAGAGTTTGTCGGTGAAACAAGGAAATATGATGTCGATTCACGTCATCCATTTATAAAACTTGATCCGAATAAATGTATCAACTGCGGCAAGTGTATAAGAACATGCAGTGAGGTTCTGAAGGTAGCGGCGCTCGGATTTGTAAACCGCGGTTTCAAATCTATCGTTAAACCGGCTATGGAAAAAGCGCTTCAGGAAACCAATTGTATAGCCTGCGGAAATTGTATTGACGCGTGCCCGACCGGCGCTATCAGTGAAAAATTCCCATTCAAAATTCTTGGAACCCTGCCAAAAGAAAATATTGAAACAATTTGTAACTTCTGCTCGGTAGGATGTAAGATCAATTACAAAAAAGTCAGTGACGATATTTTTTATGTTTCCAACACTTCGGAAGAGATCAAAGATACTCATAACCAGGGATTTCTCTGCACCAAAGGAAGATTCGGCCATCGTTATCTGATGGAAAAAAACAGGCTGCTCAACCCTGTAATACGTAAAAACGGACTGAATCATTATGTGACTACAGATGAAGCGCTTCTTTACGCTTCTAAAAAGATCATATCATTGATTGATGAATATGGCAAAGACTCGGTAGCTCTTTTTGTTTCTCCAAAGCTTTCGAATGAGGAGCTTTATCTTGCTCAGAAATTTGTGAGAACAGGTTTCAAAAACAACAATATTCACAGTATCGGCAATATGCTTTACGGACTGGAAACCACAAGTCTCGACGATATGCTCGGTTTCACATCATCAACATTGCGGATGGAAGACCTCGACAACGCGGATACCATTGTTGTGGTAAATTCAAACCTTTCGGAAGAAAACCTTGTAATGGAGCTTAAAATAAAAGCAGCCCAGAAAAAAGGGACTAAGGTGATTCTTGTCAATTCATCCGAAATTAAACTTACCAAATATGCCGATCTGTGGGTCGACAGCCGTAAAGGAACCAATACCGCTCTCTTTAACGCGGTAATGAAAAAAATGATCGATGAAGAGAAATTTGATGTTGACTTTATAAATGGCAGAACAGAAGGATTTGCCGGTTTCAGGGAAATGATCAGTAAATATGAAGCCGCCGAGCTTTTAGGCTATAGTGAGATCGCTCCTGAAAAATTTGATGAATTGTATGATGATCTGACAGATGAAAATAAAAATGTCGTCTTTATATATAATATTGAATCGACATCGGATAAATCTGTTAATGATCTCAGGGCGATTGCCGATTATCTTCTCCTGACAAACCGCATTGGCAAAGGTAACAATGGCGTCCTGGTTCTGAGGGAATCAAATAATTCAACCGGACTCGCGGATATGGGAGCTTTACCCGATTACCTGCCGGGCAGAGTAAAAACAGGTGAAAAAAGTGACATTGAAAGAATAGAAAAATTTTGGGGATCCGGAATACAGGCAATATTTAATCCGGTCGATCTGGCCCGTGAAATGAAAAAAGGAAATATCAAAGGGGCCATCGTAATAGGTGAGGATCCGCTGATCTATAAAGAGAACCACAGATTCTTTAATCATATTGAATTTATGATGGTTATGGACTCCTTTAAAACCGAAACTGCCGGTGAAGCCGATGTGATTATTCCAATGTCAACACATATTGAAAAAAGCGGTTCATATACACGTTTGGATAATGTAATACAAAAATCTAATAAAGTAGTAAATTCCCCGCTGGATGTGGAGAATTGGGAAGTAATTTGTAAATTTGCCAAATACTTCGGAATTGATTTTGAATATCATTCAACCGAAGAAATTTATAACGAAATTACACAAGTAAACAGATATTACGATAATGTGGATTCAGGAAAAAGCTGGCTGAACAATTATTACAACAACGGATTCAGCCATAATAAAATCAAGTTCCTGGATTTTGAACTTGACTTCTCAACTTTCGACCCCGTAAGGCCGGCAATCCAGTATCCCGAGAACTATTATCTGAATGTTATCAAACAAAAATTGTCGTAGAAAATATGGAAAAAACTGCTAATCAAAGCCTGATCACCGATCTTTTTGATAACTTTGCCGTAGCCGGCCCTGATTATCGAATCTGTTATATCGGCGATTCCTTCCGGAAATTGTTCGAAAAGAATAATCTCATTGAAAAACCGGAAGAAGATACTAAGTATATCCTTAAATCAAAGATATTAAGAGAATCAATAGACAGGTTACAAGAAGAAGGCGACACGGAATTTGTTGAAGCAGATGAAAATGATATTAAATGTCTGATCTTCTCCTCCGGGCATCCCGGGGGAGAAGTGATTATTGCTTCCGACGAAAAGGTTTCTAATATAAGTCATATCAAACACGCGCTTCAGGAAAGGGTTAAAGAGCTTAGGTGTCTTTTTGATGTAACGGTTCAGCTTGAATCTTCGGAACCTTTTAATATTGTTCTCTCAAAACTGACAAAAATAATTGAAGATGGTTTTCAGTATCCGGATAAAACCTTTGTAAATATCATTATCAGAGATAAAAAGTATGGGAGAACCGATTGGCACCAGGACAGTATCCGTTCGGTGATCACCTCCGAAATTGAACTGGGTGAGGGGAAAAAAGGAAAAATCTATGCTTATCTTCAGAATGACGAAGGATTCCTGAAGGAAGAAAAAAGCCTGCTCGATGAAATATCAGGAAAAATCACCAGGTCGATTGAAAGAAATGAAAAGACAAAAGACCTGGAAAAACAGCGGAAAATTTTGCTGGCTAAAAATGAAGCTCTGCTCAGACTCACAGAAGAATGCAACCAGCGGCGTCAAAAACTGCGCACTTTCTTCAGAGCCATCACCGATAAAATTGTAGTTATCGACAAAGAGTACAATATCATAATGTCGAATAAGGATGATATTGGTGAGAGCGGAAAATGTTATAAAAAGCTGTTTAATCTCGATTCAAGGTGTGAGGAATGTCCGGCTGTGGAAACCTTTACAACTGCCTCCGATCAGGAAGCGGAAAAGCAGATGGGACGTAACTTTTTTATGCTCAACGCCTATCCGATATTTAATTCCAAAGGTGATGTTGACAGAGTTCTTGAAGTATGTAAGGATATTTCTGATCAGAAAATACTTGAAGGCCAGTTAATACAATCCTATAAACTTGCCTCCCTCGGAAAACTCGTAGCCGGTGTCGCCCATGAAATTAATAATCCCAATACTTTCATACTTGGAAACCTGAAAATAGTGCAGGAATCTCTCAAGGATATATTCCCTATACTTGATGAAGTTTATAAAGAGAAACCTGATTTAAAAATTGCCCGGCTTAATTATGAGTTCTTTAAAGAGAATATCAACGTTCTCGTGGAAGATATGCTTAAAGGGGCCAACCGAACTAAAAAAATAGTGGGAGACCTGAGAAATTTTGCCAAAAAGGATGAGGGCACTCTGGAGGATACGGTTGATATCAATCATATTATTATGAACAACCTGACAATTACCAGTAAGCAGATAAAAAAATATGCCGATCTTAAGCTTGATCTGGAGCCCAATCTTCCAACTTTCAGGGGAAATATCAACAGGCTTGAGCAGGTTCTGCTTAATCTTACCCTCAACGCTTCGGAAGCGATAGAAAACGGCAATGGTTTTATAGAAATTAAAACTTCACACAATAAGGCCGATGATGAAATTATACTGACTATCAGTGATAACGGCTGCGGAATGAGTGAAGAAGTTGTTAAAAATATTTTCGATCCCTTTTTTACCACTAAAAGGAATCGTGGTGGAACAGGACTTGGCCTTTCAATCTCTTATGGCATTATAAAAGACCATAAAGGAAGCATTGAAGTTAAATCAAGTCCGGGTGAAGGAACAAAGTTTATTATTCATATTCCTGTTAAATCAAGGTAGTAACAATGGCTAAGATTTTACTTATAGATGATAACCAGGCAGTACTTAATTTTTTACGTATTCTTATTCTCCAGTCGGGCAAATATGAGATAGAAACGCTTCAGGACAGCACAAAAGCTTATGATCTGCTGCAAAAAGAACAGTTTGATGTGCTATTGCTCGATATGGATATGCCCGAAGTAAGCGGGCTCGATATTCTCAAGTTTATTAAAAACAATAATATCAACATTATTACTATTGTCCTTACCGGGGTGGAAGATATTGATCTGGCCATTACGGCGATGAAACTGAGCACTTATGATTATCTTCTTAAACCTGTGGATGAAGACAAACTTTTCAGGGTAATTGATTCGGCGATTGAAGAAAAAAAACTTCAGGAGGCTGAAACCGATCCCCTGCAGAAATTAACTCTCGAAGGGCTGAAATATAAAGATGTATTCAGCAGCATAATTACACAGGATGAAAAGATGATAAAAATATTTCATACTGTGGAAAAGTTTGCGCGCACCGAGAATAGTGTGCTTATTTGGGGTGAAAGCGGTTCGGGCAAGGAGCTTATAGCGCGGGCTATTCACGATATCAGCGACCGGGCCGATAAAAAATTCCTTGCCGTTAACGCGGGAGCTTTCGCCCAGGAGCTTTTTTCATCTGAGTTTTTCGGTTATGAAAAGGGAGCGTTTACCGGAGCGCAGTCTAATAAAACCGGATTTATTGAGGAAGCCAATGGCGGAACTCTTTTCCTCGATGAAATAGGGGAGCTCTCTCTGCCGATTCAGGTTAAACTGCTTCGTGTTCTCCAGGAGGAGGAGTTTTACCGGCTTGGTTCAACACGTAATATTAAAGTGGATGTGAGAATAATAGCCGCGACAAATAAAAATCTTTTTGAGGAAATTAAAAAGCAGACATTCCGAAAGGACCTCTTTTTCAGACTTAATATTAATTCGATAAACCTGCCTCCTCTGCGTGAAAGAAAAGGGGATATCGAACTCCTCGCTAATTATTTCCTTAAAAAATTCAATAAAAAGTATAAAAAGAATGTAACCACAATTTCGGATGGAATGCTCAACGCGCTTAAAAGTTATCCCTTTCCGGGCAATATCAGGGAATTGATGAATATTATCAACAGCGCCATTATAGTTGAATCATCCAAAACGCTGCATAAAAAATCGCTGCCGAGTTATTTCCTCGATAACGGCTGTTCGATTGAAAACTTCGATGATGATATACTGCCCTGCTCACTGAACGACCTGGAGCAGGTGCATATTAAAAAGGTGCTCGATTTTACAAATTTTAATAAGTCGAAGGCATCCGAAATACTCGGGATATCACGGGTAAACCTGATATCAAAAATTAAGAAATACGGATTGGAAGGCTGAGCCGCTATTTAACCGGCTCAGTTTCCTCTTCAACAAGGTTATTGATTTCTTCTTCCGTAATTTTCCGGAAGGAAAATTTGTATCCTTCATATATCGCTATCCCATAAAAAAGAAGGTCCATTCCCTGGAAGGTTTCTTTCAGAATGTCGATGATCATTGAAAACTCAAGTCCGAAGAGGATTGTAAAAAATGAGGTTTTCATCTCTATTGATGCAAAAATCACAATAGTGAATAAATTGCCCATTATGCACCCCAGCAGCGACATTACGGCTCCGATTACGCCATAAATTTTGTCAATACCTTTACCGAAAAACTGAACCGCGAACCCGGTAAGAAAACCCACGCCCACAGCCATAAAACCGATCTGGTATTCTGTCTGCCATGTAATAAGGGCCCATATTATCGCCCCTATATGGGCCGCGACGAGTCCCGAGATTAATGCCATAGGAAGATTCTGCTCATCCCGCAGCTCATCGATATACCGTTCCAGCTTATCCTGATCAATCTTAATCTCTTCCTCTTTTACTTCTTCTGAATGAACGGTTGATTCTTCTTTTTCCGGCTGTTCATTTTCAGCCTGATTTTCCGGTATTAGATCGTTATTCTCTTTTTCCATCTTTCCCTGCGTTTTAATTTTGCTTATGTTCTAAAATATGATTTGATCAACCTGATTAAGTTACAAAATATATTGCTAATTTCATCATTGTCTGAAATTATTTAACCTATTATTAAAAATCATATTCGTAAACTGGCAGCGCCGGAACCAAAAGGAAATAATCATAATTTTATTCATAAACTGGCGGAGCCAGATAAAAATGAATCCGAATAAAGAATCGTACTCGTTCTCGTAATCGTACTTCGTACTCGTCTTTACCAAAACGCACAGGTTATTCGAGAACGAGGACGATTACGAGTACCGCTTCGCCCCCAGGGGGATGTTCCATGAGTACGATAAAATTTTGCCATTTTGCGTAGAATTTAACTTCTTATGGAATAATCCGGCCGGGCCAGATAAAAATGAATAATTACGAATTGTCTTTTCCGGAATATTCTTAGCTCGGGATTGCAAAAGACAATTTGGATTACGACTTCGATTTGGATTTTGAAAGGGGGTTATCCTGTGATAATCTTTTTCCAGGATGGTGAGCGAAAGCTGCGGGAGATTTAACCCGGTCCAAAAATATTTTTAACTCCGTTGATTTTATATTCCCTTTAAAGTATAAGTGGAAATATTCTGTAAATAAAATCAACATTTTTCAGGTTATGAGTAGAAAATATTGTTCTATATTCATACATTTCGAAAGAATTTATGAATACAGAATATTTTTAGAAAATTAGGTCAGGAAAAAAATGTCAAAAGCCGGAAGGTTAAAGCAGGAGAAAAAACAGCGCAGGGAAAAAAGAAAGAAGAGGAAAGAAAAGGAAATCAATATCCTGGAAAGAGATCAGAAAAAACTACGGAAATCTGCGGAAGAGGATGGCGCCAGGTTGATTGATCGATCAGAATTTGGCGATGCGGGAAAAATTTCAGAAATGGTTGGAGAAATGGTAGAACCGCTTCTTGAAAACGCAAGGAATGAGGATGATATCAGAACAATATTCTATTTGGGAATGCTTGCCTGGAATGCCGCTATAATGAGAGCTGTTAAAGGCGAGGATTACCTGAAGGCAATGCTTTCTGATTTATATAAAGAACTGGGGTATGAAATTTCCGGCGATATCAACAGGTTGATTCAATATAAGATAGATAATTTTAGTGAATACTATGAATTTATTGTTAATCATACACTATCTGTTGAAAATGGTCAAATCTATTTTTCTGTAGCTGCGAGCGAAGTAGAACATGACGAAAAAGAAAACGATATACCTGGAATACAACCGGAACTTTAAATACAGAATATCTTCTCTTTACCTGGCTTCTCTTTATATCCCCGGGATTTATTTTTCGGTTTCTGCGAGGGGGCGCGCCTGTCCGCCGGTGGCTGAGTCGGGGAAAATAAGGAATTAAATATCTGAATTTTCCCCAGGCAGAGCTTGAGAAAAAGGCCCCAAAGGGGAAAAGTTCCCTGGCAAAACGGGAGGCGATTTATTCAATAAGAAATTAAATTCTGCGCAAAATGGTAAGAAATATATCAGCAAGTAGAAAGTTTTATTGCCAGGTATAAGTTTCGTAGTCACTCGAGGTTTGTCCTCCCCCGTCCCCGACGAAAAACACATCGGGGCCACCCCCTCCGGCGGGGGACATTCTGATTACTTGGATTTGTCGATAAATATCCCCCTTCGGAGGGGGTGGATTCAAAGTGTTTTTCTTTGAAGACGGGGGAGGACTATCCTTGAGCTGATCGATAACTTAACTTTTTCTGACTCCATCGGCTTATTGATTTAGAATCTCGGTCTGATTATCGGCAACATGTTATTAATGGGCTTTTTGACAAATTTTGCTCCTTAGATTATCCTCAACATGTTGGCGTTAGTGTGTTGGTAAGAGCCTAAAGTTAATTCCGGGCGGCAATCTGTAAAAACGATTTGGATTTCGGAATGGGGGTTAAATTCTGTCGGTTTATCTAATCCCCGCAATTCGGATTTTTGCTTTTGCAATTGTGAATATTCCGTACGGAGTTAAATTCTACGCAACATGGCAAGAAATTTCAATTAACAATTAATAATGAATAATGAACAATTGAAAAGAGGACCGCAGATTTTTTTGATTACGCGGATTTCGCAGATTTGGGTGGGATAAATGCCACTAAAGAAATGACGAATTACGAATCTATGCAAAGGAAGAAACCTGATTTTTGATTTTTTAACCTTCCAGGCAATAAGAATATATTTGAGAGAAAAAGCCAGTTATTTTTTTTGCAGATATTTTGACTTCTCATCGGATTACAGACATCTCAAGGTAGATCAAACCCCTCCCGTCCTCCCCTTAACATCTTAAGGGGTGGGGATTCCGATCTCTCATCTTTGAAGGGTTTTAGATAGAATGTAATTACTTAAATTGTTGTTGCTAATTTTGAAATTGTGTGTATTTCCAAATTGGGGTTCCTTAGTAGCCGGGGATAATCATCTAAAAAATAAACCTTATTACCTTATTCATCCTGGGTTTAATTCCCGCAGATTTCGTGTATTATCGCGGAAAAAGATGTCTGAACAAGATTACAAAGATTGGAAAGATTTACAGGAACTAAAGTTGCCGCGAAATCCAAATAGAAATCGTTTTTTCTCACGGGAAGAAAGGCAAAAAATTGAGTGAGCGCATGAAAGCGGCGGTTTACATTTTTTCCGGGGGAGGGATTATGATTACGATTAGTCCATAAGAAGTTAAATCCTACGCAAAATGGCAAAATATTTCATGAACACAGCCGGAGGTAAGTCCGCCGCGGCGGATCGAAACCAGCGGCGGTAGCTTCGACTCCGCTCAGCTACCGGACAGGTTCAGTGTTTCTGGCTTACCAGATTATTCCGTGAGGAGTCAAATTCTACGCAAAATGGAAAAGTTTTTATCTGATTGCCAGTAAAATTTGGCATTAGATTCCGGCCTGCCTGCCTCTGGATGGTCTTTTCGCAAAAGACGCAAAAAACCGGAATGATAATTAATTGGTAATACCTGGGGAAAGGCAATTCCTAATTCCTAAGCTGGCAAAGCCAGAACCAAAAAGAAATTCAAAAAAAAACGTTCTCGTTCTCGTAATCGTCCTCGTACCCGGCTTTATTTTTTTATGGCGAATTTTTCGAGTACGATAACGAGTACCGCTTCGCTGAGTACGAGTACGACTATTTAAATCAATTTACTCAATTCAATATTCTGCCATAAAAAGCAAGAATATTATTGTTAAGTTGCCTAATTCGTAATTCGTAATTCCTCATTATCTCTGGCTTGCCAGATTATGATTTTAAAGTATACGTGGAAATATTCTGCAAATAAAATCAACATTTTTCAGGTTATGAGTAGAAAATATTGTTCTATATTCATACATTTCGAAAGAGTGTCTGAATACAGAATATTTTTAGAAAATTAGTTCGGGAAAAAAATGTCAAAAGCCGGAAGGTTAAAGCAGGAGAAAAAACAGCGCAGGGAAAAAAGAAAGAAGAGGAAAGAAAAGGAAATCGATGTCCTGGAAAGAGATCAGAAAAAACTAAGGGAGGCCGTTGAAAAAGATAGAAAGAATATTATCATTGGTGAAACAACTCCCGGCAGGTTAAAAATTTCTGAAATTGTTAATAAAATGATAGAACCTCTGCTGGAGGGTTTAGAAACAGAAGAAGAAATCAGGGCAACATATAGGATGGGAATTCTTGCCTGGAATGCCGCGATATTACAATCGCGTGATGGTGAAGGTTCCCTGAGGTCAACTGTTCCCGGAATATATGAACAACTGGGAGAGGAAGCTTCAGAAGAATTCGATAACCTGATTCAGTATAAAATAGATTATTATGGTGAGTATAATGAATTTATTCTTGATCATATACTGTCAATTGAAAATGGTAAAGTGTATTTATCTGTAGTCTTTGACAGATCTCAAAGTGACAAAACAGGGTGAATATATTCTGAAAATACAACCGGGACTAAAAATACAGCATATATTTTCTCTTAAACCGGTTTACCTTTATTCTTGGGGATGAGCCTTCAGGATTCTGCCTTACAGCGCGCCTCGCAGGTTGTTGCAGGGAAGATTTATCGCAAATATTGTAAATCCCCTACAGGGATTATTTATAATAAAGTCCCATTTTCTGCTACAATAATGGGACCTCTACAAGGTTCTTCTAAAATACCGCGTTGTAGATGCGGGAATTATTGCGGAACGTCTCCATGGGGTAGAAATATGCGAAATATTGAAATACGAATCCCTGTAGGGGATTAACAAATATTTGGGTGACAAGGCTAATGAAAGAAATGTTGTTATCTAAGGGAATCTGCAACAACCTGCCCGGCGGTTGGGCCTCCTCTCACCTACAGGAATCAGGTTATATTTACCCGGCATTAGATTTCGGCCCGGGCAGCCCGGAAATAATACTTCTTAATCGTACGAAAAAAAAGAATATTGCCTGCGGGAGTTATTCCGGCCGGCTTTGAATATTTTAATTTTTTTGCGGGTTGTTTTTCCTTCTATTGCTGAAGTTTACTAAATTGGAATGTTTTATTAATTAAATGAATCATTATTCACTTATTGGCGTAATTGCCCGTTGAATTACCCTGTGACCAATTGTGAATTTTCCCGGCGGGAAAAAATGGAGAAAGAATTGACCGGCAGAAAAATTTTTACTTTTGTTATAATCTGGATGTTTTCTTTTATTTTCAGCTCCGGCAGTGTTAAGGCGCAAAGATATGTAACAATTTTTTACGCCTGCTGGGCAAATGAGTGCCTGAATACTACGTATGGTGAGGATGTATATATTATGGGAGTTACACCTTACAGTCCTTATCCGGAATGGAACTGGTGGGGCAAGCCCTATTATGCCGCAACTACAGGGGATGGAACAATTAAAAACAATTACAGAATGTATTTTGATTCTCCCGATAGCCCAAATAATGATCTTATCGACTGGCACGCGGAGCTTCTGGTTTCGGCCGGCATAGATTATATAACCCTGGACCTGACGAATGGAACCCAGACCAAAATAGTTAACGGAGCCAAAGCTATATGCAAACGATATGGAGAAAGGTATAACCAGGGATTGCCTTCGCCAAAGATAGTATTTTGGGTTCAGGACAGTGTCTGTCTGCAAAAAGTTGAAACAGAGATATTTGAAGTGTATCGGGAAGAAATATTTTTTGAATATCTCGGTAAAAAGCTGGTTAATGTAGCCGGAGGAAATGTTCAGCCCGCTATACCGGTAGAAGGGATTTTTGGAAGGTATACATGCCGGCGGATGTGGGGATTAAATAATTCGGGCAGTTTCTGGCAGTTCAAGGTAAATTCAGCTATCCCGCCGGCTCCTTTTTATTATAACGGCGAGCCGGAGCAGATGTGCGCTCCGGTGGCGACACAGGCCACGGTTATGACAAATGATGGAATATATCCGGCTCCGGGAGCTGTTGGAAGAGAAAATGGAGCATACTTTATAAAATATATGGACGCGGCAATCTCAGCCGGGGTGAAATTTCTTTTCATCCATTCCTGGAATGAATGGACCGCCCAGAATCTTGGCGCGCAGGCAGGTCCGATGTTTGTCGACCAGTGGAAATCGGAATATAGTTCCGATATTGAGCCGGTATCCGGTTCGCACGGATGGGATTATTATGATCTGATGTGTGAAAAAATTGCCGAGTTTAAAAATGCGAGCGGTTTTAGGAATGAAAATATATTGTCATCTCCCAATCTCTTTAAAGTCGAAGAGAGTTACCCGAATCCCTTTAACGTTTCCACAATTCTGAATTATTACCTTCAGGAGATGGGGACTGTGAAAATATCAGTATTCAATTCCCTCGGACAGCTCATTTCTTATGAGGGAAAAAATAATATTGTTTCGGGTGATTATTCATATATCTTTAACGCGTCCGGATATCCATCCGGGGTATATTTTGTGAATATAAACTTCCTCGGTCAAAGCGGGTATTGTAATAGCGTTACCAAAAAGCTGGTGTTTTTAAAATAAAACAGAATTACGCTGATTGAAATGATTGAGAGGATCTGTGGTGAACACCGGGATGGCATTGGTTCACATCCATCCGTTAATTATACTTTTATTCTGACTTTGTAAAGACGATACCGATACCGATACCGAAAATAATCTTGTTATCCTTACATCCTTTAATCAGGGTTCAGACATTATCTCTCTCAATAATCAATGAAATCCGGGATAAACAATAAGGTCGGAACTCCTTTCTCCTGGTAAGAATAACAACTACTTATGGAAATCTATTCTTAAAATAAAATGTCGTAATATTGAGGCGCGTCCCGAAAAATTTTTGGGTAACTTATTGATTTGCAGACTGTTAAAAATATATTTATGGTACTCGCGCGGATAAATATGGTGTACCTGACGGCACACTTAATATTTTGCTTTTCATTTTTTACCAATATGATGTCCCTAACGGGACATAAAATAAATATTACCATTAACAATTGCCCCGTTAGGGGCAAAATATTGGTAGAAAAAAGAAGAAAGAAGAGTTCAGGTGTGCCGTCAGGTACACAATATAACATACTCTGAATTAAATTCGGGATCTTAGGTAAGGGAATTAAATTTTAGAACTCCTGATCCCGGCAATAAAAAACAATTGGTTCTATATGAAAACCAGTGGGTAATGAAAAGACAACCAAATATTAAATGGACGTAACTGAACAGTTACATAAGCGCCAAAATATGATTTGCCTGACAGCACGTATGAATGAAGTACTACTATTATCATAGACTGACAAGCCAGGGCTAAACTAATTCTGTCCGCCTGTTCGCCGCGGAGAATCCCTGACGGGACTTATTTACCTTTCTTTATACATTTCCCCCTATTTGAAAATAGGGGCTATTATCTTTCATCCCTGCCGGGATTCTTTTTTACATGATACTATTTGTAATGAGATGAATCAGATGTAAAAAGTCCCGTTAGGGACGACAGACAATAGCCCCGCAATTCATTGTGGGGAAATAAGTTAAGAAGTTGATCAAAGGTCCCGCCAGGGATTCTCCGCGGCGAACAGGCGGACAGAATTCCCCGGTAAATTGATGGTTAAATAAAATTTTGCCATTTTGCTTAGAATTTGGCTTCTTATGGGATATTCGATCGACCTTAATTTTGCAAGGGAGTTCTTTATCCGGGGATGGTTTGTGAATCCTCTACAAGGATTTTGTCTTGCTTTATTAACAATATTCTACCCCATTGGGACGTTCCGCACTAATTATTGCCTCTACAAGGCAAATGCAATAAAAAGAACCTTGTATAGGTTCCCAGTAATGCGTCAGTCCCCCTGGGGTAGAATAGACCCCCTGAAAAACATCTCTGTAGGAGATGCATAAAATGGCGTCCATATTATAATATTTTTAAAAATAATACAATGCCAATATATTGGTTCTAAACATTATTCGACAAGATAAAGAAAGACTCGCCAAAGTTGTTTACTTGTCAGATTTTCTTCGTTTTTATTTTGCGAATGAAATCATGTAAGCTATTGTTTTTGTTACCAGGGATCAGGAGTTCTGAATTTTAAATCCGCCAACCGAAGTTTTAACGCGGGATAGTACCCGCTCAATACGTCCGTATACGATTCATTAATTCATTATACCGGATTCATTGCTCTGTTATAAAAAGGAAATAATTAGTTAGTCTCCTAATTTTTATCCCGATTTTTTAAGGTTGTGATTATAATTTTGGGAGTGGACAAATATTGAATTTCAAATAAAAGTTGAGTAATATTATTTTTCAATATCGTTCCATTTAAACAGATAACGGGATAACAAACTGAGCAGGCTTAAAGCATATTTTTTAATAATAAGACCGGGAAATGCCGCAATTACCTTTCTTGGTGTGACGCTCGGATTTATAATATGTGCCGATGCCGGTTCTGATTCAATGAAACTTATCTTCGCGGGAATTTCGGCATCGGTAGCGGCGATGGCGGGTTATGTTATCAATGACCTTTTTGATATCGAGATCGACAGGATAAATCGCCCGGAGCGAGCGCTGCCGGGAAACAAAATGTCTCTCCGAGGCGCGGTAATATTATATATTCTTCTTCTTGCGGCAGCCCATGTTGCCGCGATTCCGGTCGGTTTTACGGCCATCCTGATTGTAGCGGCGGCGTCTTTTCTTCTTTATCTTTATTCATGGCGGCTAAAAAAAGCTCTACTCGCGGGGAATATATCAATAGGGCTTTTAACTGCTATCGCGGTTGTTTATGGCGGTTATGCAGCCGGTAATCCTTCGGGAGCCTGTATTCCCGCAATATTTGCCTTTATCGTAAACCTGATGAGGGAAATAGTTAAAGATATTGAGGATTTGGAAGGTGACAGAATTGTTAATGTTATCACCTATCCGGAAAAGTTTGGTATTAAGAGTACATTAAATCTTGTTTCATGGTTGGGAATAATTCTGGTAATGCTTACTTTGCTTCCCTGGCTTTTTTCAATCTATAATATATATTACCTGGTTATAATAATAATGCCGGTTGATCTTTTGTTTATTTATATTATTATTACCCTTAATAAAGATCAGACAGATAAATCATTAAACAAAATAAGCTTCCTCCTGAAACTTAATATGTTATTCGGAATGGCGGCTGTGTATACAGGGACCATAATTTGATATTTCAGTTTGAAAAAAAATATTACCAGGAGGGATATGAGCTGATAGGAGGAACTGATGAAGCAGGCCGGGGACCCCTGGCTGGTCCGGTTGTCGCCGCGGCGGTGGTTTTCAGGCCGCGAACAAGGATAGAAGGAATAAATGACAGTAAAAAACTCACCGAAAGTAAAAGAGAGAAATTATTTAATTTAATAGAACTGAATGCCCTTTCGGTCGGGGTTTCTGTAATCGATAATTATAAGATTGATGAAATAAATATTCTTCAGGCGTCACTTCTGGCAATGAAAGAATCGGTCTCTCAGCTTAATCCGCGGCCGGGAATAATCCTGATAGATGGCAATAAAACTTTCGCGTCCGATATCCCGGTCGAAGCGATAATAAAAGGGGACTCATTATCATTCTCTATCGCGGCGGCGTCAATTATCGCAAAGGTAACACGGGACAGGATCATGGAGAAACTTTCGGAAGAATATCCTGTTTATAACTGGAAACAGAATAAAGGATATCCTACTAAAGAACACAGGGAAGCGGTATTAAAATTTGGTCTTTCTCCATACCACCGGAAAAGTTTCTGCGGAAAAATCCTTGATTCCGAAAAACAAACGGTGTTATTCTGATGAATGAATCTACAAGAAATAAAGGAAGCTACGGAGAGGAACTCGCCAAAAAATTCCTGCTTAAAAAAGGATATATAATACTGGAGGAAAACTACCAGTATGGGCATGGTGAATTAGACCTTATAGCAAAGGATGGAGAAACGATAGTATTTGTGGAGGTTAAATACCGAAAATCGCTGGAATATGGAAGGCCGGAATACTCAGTGACAAAACAGAAGCAGGCGCAGATAAAAAAAATTGCGCGGGCATGGTTATATGAGAGAGAGATCACAGACACTGAGTGCAGAATTGACGTTATTGCGATTTACAGGGATGAAAAGAACAGATTTAACACGAATCATTATGAAAACGCGTTCTGATTGTGAATAAATTTATTCATACCATATTTAAATAGGAATTGCTAAATTACTCTATTTGATAATTCTAAAACGGTTAAGCATGAATCTGCCTAAAGTCCGCCATAAAAAAAGGCCCTCATTCGGCGATAAAGTTTATAATTTTTTTGCCACTATAAGCGGACTGACCATTTTCAGCCTTCAATTTTTGAAAGAAGTGTTCCTTCCTCCCTATGAGATATACGAGATAAGGAAGCACATGAATGAGCTGGGGGTGAAAACATTCCCGATTGTAAGTGTTACGGGAGTGATAATCGGATTGGTTCTGGCGTTGCAGTCACAGCCGGTATTTCAGCGTTTCGGCGCGTCCGATTTTCTGCCGGCAACAGTAGCGCTTTCGGTAATAAGAGAGCTTGGCCCTGTAATAACCGCGCTTATTTTTACCGGGCGTGTCAGTTCGGGAATTGGCGCCGAGCTGGGTTCGATGAGAGTTACCGAGCAGATTGACGCGATGGAAGTTTCGGCCATTCAGCCTTTTAAGTACCTCGTGGTAACAAGGGTATTCGCTACAACAATGATACTTCCCATCTTAACCGTTTATGTTGTTTTCCTGGCCCTGATGGGGGGATATATAGCGGTAATTATCACAGAAAATATGAGTTTTGAATATTATAAAAACGCGGTTGTTGAGGCAATTAAATTTGGAGATTTTATCCCCGGTATAGCCAAAACATTCGTATTCGGATTTATAGCGGGTATTGTCGGGGCATATAAAGGATATACAGCCGAAGGTGGAACCGAAGGGGTTGGCAGCGCCTCCACTACATCTGTTGTTGCCGCCTCATTGCTGATTCTTCTTGTTGATACAGTTTTAGTAAAAATTACCCTGTGGTTATGGCCGACATTCTGATAAAAATAAAAGGACTGCTGAAATCATTCGGCAGCCATGTGGTGCTGAACAGGATTTCTCTGCAGGTTGAGCAGGGAGAAAACCTGATAGTCTTCGGCCAGAGCGGCTCCGGTAAAAGTGTGCTTCTGAAGTGTATTATCGGACTGCTTTCCCCCGATGAGGGAGAGATTTTTGTTTATGACCAGGAAATACATAAATTATCTATTAAAGAGCTTAATGAAATCAGAAAAAGCACAGGCTTTCTTTTCCAGAGCGCCGCTTTATATGATTCCATGACCGTAAGGGAAAATCTCGAATTTCCCCTTAAAAGAAATTTTTCCTTTACACAGGCCGAAGTCGATAAAAAGGTAATGAATGCCCTGAATATGGTTTCACTCGAAGAGGCGGTAGATAAAATGCCTTCGGAACTTTCCGGCGGAATGAGAAAAAGAATAGGACTGGCCAGGTCGATTATTACCGAACCGCGAATAATGTTTTATGATGAACCGACAACCGGACTCGATCCTATTACGTCAAAAGAGATCAGCCGCCTTATTCTCGATTTACAAAAGAAACTGAACATGACCTCAATTGTGGTGACACATGATCTGATATGCGCCAAGATTATTGCCGACAGGGCAATATTTCTTAAAGATGGAAATATTTATTATGAAGGAACGATGGACAATCTCGAACATACCGGCGATCCGTTCCTGATGAATTTTTTCAGTGATGATATTAAAAGTGAGCAGGGAGAAATAAATGCTTAAACAACTTGAAGGGGCCCGCCTGGGTATATTTATTTTCCTCGGCACAGTCCTTTTTGTAATCGCGATTTTTCTTATCGGTAACAAAGAGTCGCTTTTTGCTACCACGATAAATGTAAAAACCCGTTTCCCCGATGTCCAGGGATTAAAGTCGGGAGCGCCGGTACGCCTTAGCGGTATGGATATAGGAAGTGTGGGGGCAATCGCCCTGGTTGATGATTCTTCCGGCATCGTTGAAGTTAACCTGAAAATTGAAAACAGTGTTAAACATCTTATCCGGCTGGACAGTGAAGCGACAATTGAAACCGAAGGACTTGTGGGCAAAAAAATCATTGTTGTTTCTCCCGGCTCGATGGAATATGAAATGATAAGTGAAAACGGACTTATCAAGGCGAAACCACCTGTAAGCATTTCGGAAATTATTGGGGAATCGCAGGCCACGATAAGCAATATCAAACTTATAACAAAAGATTTTTCAGAGATTGTAAATAAAATAAACCGGGGCACCGGAACGATTGGCAAGCTCGTTAATGATGACAGGCTCTATTATGCCGCGGTTAATGTTTCCGAATCTGCCGATACAAGCCTTAATCTTATGACCGAACGTTTTGATGTGATCAGCTCTTATGTGCTTGAAGCGGGCGCCAGTGTGGAACAGATAATCGCCGGGCTTGATTCACTTATTAACGATGTTCAGCTTGTTGTCGACAGCGTCAGAAGCGGCCGGGGTGTTCTTGGAAAACTGATAACCGAATCGAGTCTGCTCGATAGTGTTAAAATTGTGATGGATAACCTGGTAAGAACTTCGAGCGCGGCTTTTAACGGCGCTGAAGGATTCTCGGAAAATATGGAAGCATTGAAACATAACTGGCTTTTTAAGGATTATTTTGAAGCCCGCGGCTACTGGGATAAATCGGATTATGAAAAAGAACTTGACAAGAAGCTGAAAGAAATTAAATTACAGAATGAGATTCTTGATCAGAAGATTGAAGAGCTTAAGGAACTGGAAAAGAAAACTACAAAATGATGAAAGGATAAGTTGTGAAATTAAAGTATGAATTGCTTCTCCCGTCAAGAGAAGAGGAACCTGAAGAAACCGGTCTGGCCACCGCGGAAGAAATTGAGGAAAAGCTTAAAGAACTTGAGTGGGAAGAACATGTCGAAACAGCCAACCGGCTTGAGACCAACTCTCCCATACTTACTCTCTTCAAAGATAATCTTGAATTCTGGATTGCCGGCGCCGAATGGAAAGATGAAATTATGTTCCTTGCCGGTGTGGATTATGTGAATCAGACAGAAACTGAATTTAACATTCAGGCAGATTACCTCGAGGAGCTTTTCCCACTCTGTAAAAAATTCTTCTCATTAAATAATGAAGATTTCCTGGACTTCCTCCAGCACGAGGCTTAGTCCGGGGAAATTCCCCCCCCCTCAAAAAAAACACATACCCGGAAAAGAACAGGATTTACAGGATTGTATAGATAAACAGGATAGGAATTTGGTATCGCGATCGTTTTTTAGCCACCAATAAACAAAATGAACATCCCCAATCCAATCATACTCTTACTCATACTCTGATTTTTTTAACCACAATGGACACAAGGAAGTCACAAAGGGCACAAAAAGAATAGCACCGCGCCTTCAGGCCGGTGATTCCCCGGAGAAGCCTGACACCCAGGAGGGCTTTAGCCCAACGAGAACATAGTGTGAAAATAACAGTCTCTATCCATTTCCGGCCCGCCAATTTCTGAACCATGATTAAAGGATTTAAGGATTGCGTGATTAAAATCGATATCGTTGTTTATTCACCCGGCGAATAAGGAACCACCCCAATATAACTATCAGCCTGTCCTTTTTCCATTCCTAATTCCTAATTCCTAATTCTTAATTTTTAATTTTTAATCTTTTCCCGGGGAAAAATTCCACGCAAAAGCCGCCAAGGGAAAGATTGATTCCCTATGTGAAATATTCCCTTGCGGCTTCGGAAAAAAATGGTTAATATTTTATAAGTTGCAAAATGATGTTTATTACATTATTTTTGAAATAATTCGATGGTAGTTAAATCCGCGAATGAGTGATGTTGATGCGAATAAATTGGACTGATTATTTCATATACAGAGTTAAACTGCGGGGTTTCGATCTTCGAAATATTGAAGAAATAGTCAGGTATAGTAGTGAAAGGTATTATGATACAACCACTGCCAGACTTGTAGTTGTCGGAAAAAATTCCAATATTTTAGTCCTGATTCCTTATGAAAAAGAGAATGCTGATATTATTACACCAATAACAATACATGCAACAAGTCGGCAGCAAATTAATAGCAGAATAAAAAGCGGAAGATATAAATATGAGTGATCCGAAATTAAAATATTTTGAAAAAGAGGACATTTTACATCTGGCAATAACTGATGAAAAGGAATCCGGCAGTGTTGAAATAAGCCCCAATATTACAGCCGAACTAAATGAGTCGGGCGAACTAATTGGCATTGAGATTATTAACGCAAGTTTGTTTTTAAGAGACTCAATCCTGGAATCCGCCCAGGCAAAACTGTTGCAGATATCAAAGAATGTAGCTTAATATTGTCAGCATTTCGAAATTCCTTCGAACAATTCACTTTTACCTTAATACTTTTTTCCTAACCACAAGGGACACAACGATAATAACACCGTGCCTTTAGGCCGGTGATTTGCGGAAAAACTCAACATCCCGGGAATGGCTTTAGCCTCAAAAGCACATAGTGGGATGGCTAAAAGCTTCCGCGCAATCCAAATCGCCAATCCCTGAACCATGATTAAAGGATTTAAGGATTGCGTGATTAAAAATCGGGTTCGGTATCGCAATCGGTTTTTTGTTTTCCCGAAGATTAAATTCCACGCAAAGACCGCGAAGGAAGGAATACGCAAAGTCCGCAAAGAAAGAACAGGATTAGCAGGATTGTATAGATTAACAGGATAAAGAATTTGATATCGTAATCGTTTTTTTTCTCGCCACCCGTAAGCAAAATGAACATCCTCCATACAACCACAATCCCCGCTATCATACTCTTACTCATACTCAGATTTTTTTAACCACAATGGACACAAGGAAGTCACAAAGGGCACAAAAAGAATAACACCGCGCCTTCAGGCCGGTGATTCCCCTGAGAAGCCTGACACCCAGGAGGGCTTTAGCCCAACGAGAACATAGTGTGAAAATAACAGTCTCTATCCATTTCCGGCCCGCCAATCCCTGAACCATGATTAAAGGATTTAAGGATTGCAGGATTAAATAATCGGTATCGTTGTTTATTCACCCGGCGAATAAGGAACCACCCCAATATAACTATCAACCTGTCCTTTTTTCATTCGTAATTCCTCATTCGTAATTCTTAATTTTTAATCTTTTCCAGGGGAAAAATTCCACGCAAAGGCCGCCACGGAAAGAATGTTGATTTTCACTAAAGATTCCATAAGAAAATTGTATATTTAAGAGTTAATTATGGATTTCAGTGTTAATTAACAATAAAACCGGAAGGAAAAAAGATTTAAAACTCATTTCTCAAAACGCACATGTATCTGATAAATTTCAGTCATAGAATTTGGATTTAACAGCCCGGTTATTAGTAACAATATAATTATTGCTATTTTATCTAAATTAGAAAATAAATATGGGAAAAAATTAACAACCCTGATTTTAATTACCCCGAATTCGGGGTAATTGAACAGGAAGCGGAGCAGCAACATATTCATTTGAGACAGAGGAAATATGAGTAAACAGTATAAATTGGCTCTATGTGAATTATAGTGGGTAATTGAATTTGAGTCAGCAAAAAACCAGGTTGAACATTGATGAAATTTTCTTTGTCTCTAAAACCTCCGGTTCTTTTTCCAGTTAACTGAATTTTAACGCTTATTTGATTCTATTATCCGGTTAGTCTTCATTTTTCTAAAATTCTATTTCATTCCTCGCTGATATGATATATTTGTTTGAAACGCAAAATCGATATATTTCCCCTCATTCTTACCAAGGGATGATCTGTATTATTCATTTTTATTGTCCCGTTAGGGACAAAATATTGGTAGAAAAAAAAGAAGAAAGCGTTCAAGTGTGCCGTCAGGTACACCATATTTTGACAGGTGTGTTGCAGTTTATAAGTGTATATTTCTGTCCATTACCTGATGACTTTATCTCTTTAACAGATATGCTAAAATCAAAGGATGGTGATTTTTTTATTTCTGATTGGTTAAGGAACAGAAATACCCTTGAGTATTTGGGCATTTGGGAAAGAATCCATAATCCCAATTTTAATTATGGCGAATTCGCCACAATTAAAAGTCAGGCAGGATTAAATAGTTACAAAATAAGTGTTAAAGAATGGGTAAAAAAAACAAATGCTATTGGTTTAACGGCAAAAGCGGGACGATATGGAGGCACCTATGCACACAAGGATATCGCATTTGAATTTGGGATGTGGATTAGCGCAGAGTTCAAGATTTATTTAGTAATCGAATTCCAACGCCTGAAAGAAACAGAATCGAAAGAACTGGAATGGAATATAAAACGACAACTTACCAAAATAAACTACCGGATACATACCGATGCCATTAAGGAGAATTTAATACCACAGAACCTTAACCGGCAGCAAATAAACCTGGTTTATGCCAGCGAAGCCGATGTGTTGAACATGGCCCTGTTTGGAAAAACAGCCAAACAATGGCGTGATGAGAATCCGGATAAACAAGGCAATATTCGCGACTATGCTAATGTTACGCAATTGGTTTGCCTGGCTAACCTTGAAAACCTGAATGCGGTTTTTATTGATGAAGCAATGCCGCAAAGCGAACGCCTGCAGAAACTGAATCAAATAGCTATCGGGCAGATGCAAATTTTGTTACAGGATAGTTCAATGGAAATGCTGGATGATAAAACCGGTGGAGATACTGTGTGAGTGGAAAGAAAATAAATTTGAATAACTTAGCAGAAATTAGTCCATTCACAATTATTGTCTTTCCACAAAGAGCACAAAAAGAATATCACAGAAATGTTGACAATCTCCCCCCCCCAATCCCTGTACTATGATTAAAGGATTTAAGGATTGCAGGATTAAAATCGGTATCGTTGTTTATTCCCCGGCGAATAAGGAACCACCCCAATATAACTATCAACCTGTCCTTTTTTCATTCGTAATTCCTCATTCGTAATTCTTAATTTTTAATCTTTTCCCGTGGTAAATTTCCACGCAAAGGCCGCGAAGGAAGGAATACGCAAAGTCCGCAAAGAAAGAACAGGATTAGCAGGATTGTATAGATAAACAGGATAAGAATTTGATATCGTAATCGTTTTTGTTTTTGCCTTGATTATTCAAAGCTCTTTAGGACTAAAACAACCCGGACGATAGTTGTTTTTTCATTGTCCTGCGATACGGGCTAAAAAATATTTTCGTTAAAAAAAACCTCATCAACCCAAAGTCCCCCGTGTCCCACATGTCCCACTGAGCAAAGTACAAAGCTTACGCCAGGCAACAAAAAGAACAGGATTACAAGAATTAAAAGGAATAACAGGAAAAAATCGGTATTGTTTTCCTCTTTCTTGTGTTTTGTAATAAAAAGCCCCGCAAGCGGGGCTTTCGCAATTTATTTTGATTTATCGGGATAATCTGGTTTTTGAGGTTTTGGCGGGGGATTTTTGCTTAGTTCATCTTTGATGATTTCGATGGCTTTGTCGAGCTGCTGATCGATATCTTTGGCGAGGAGGTGGGGCATGTTATCGATGTCGCAGCCGGGATCGGGGTCCACGCCGTGGTTTTCCACATCCCATTTGCCGTCGGGAGTCCAGAAGCCGAATGTGGGCGCGGTGATAAATCCGCCATCAATGAATCCGGGGTTGCCGCTGATACCCACGAGTCCTCCCCAGGTGCGTTTACCGACAAGTTTGCCGAGACCCGCCTGGCGGAAGAAATATGGGAAAGCGTCGCCGCCGGAGCCTGCCCATTCATTCATCAGCATAACTTTGGGTCCGGTATGAGCCACAAATGGAGTCCGGTAATTATAAAAATCACGGCGCGCCCAGTAACTGTGTATCTGGCGGTTTAGCAGTTCGATAAAACGATCTGGGATTTGGCCGCCGGCGTTAAAGCGGTCATCGATGATAAGGGCGTCTTTGGTGTACTGGGCCATAAACTGCCTGAGCAGTTCTGTCTGGCCGTTGACGCCGGTATTGGGCACGTATATATAACCGCAGCGTCCGTTTGTGGCCTTTTCAACTTTAGCCCTGTTGTGCTCAACCCAGGCCATATTCCTGAGTGAAGCTTCGCTTCTCATCGGTTCCACCATAATTTCACGTGCGCCGTCGGAGGAGGGTTTGTCGTTGATAGTAAGAGTAACAACCTCGCCGGCGAGTCCCTGGAAAGCCGCCCACGGATCTTTTTTGATATCCGGTTTGCGGCCGTTTACGGCAATAAGATATTCACCTTCCTTAACATCTATGCCCGGTTCTCTCAAAGGTGAGCGGGTATCGTGATAATCCCACGGGGCGCCTTCATAAATCTTGCTGAAAATGAAATATCCATCTTTTATTTTATAATCGCAGCCGAGCAGTCCCACATTGATAGTCGCTGCCCTTTCCTGATCGCCGCCGCCTATATAAGCGTGCGACACACTCAGTTCCGCGATCATCTCACCCATAATATAGGTAAGATCACTTCTGCTGTTCACATAAGGGAGCAGTTTTGAATAGCGGTCATACATTTTATCCCAGTCGATGCCATGCATACCGGGATCGTAGAAATAATCTCTTTCCACTCTCCAGCCTTCACGGAATATCTGTTTCCATTCCTGCTTCAGGTCAACGACAGTCTGCAGGCCGCCGAGATCGAGTTTTCCGTCGCCTACTTTTTTACCCGCGCTGATTCCTATAACGCCGAATGTTCCTCCCGCTCTGTAGAGAACGTTTTTGCCGTCGGGGGATACTGTAAAGTTGGATATGCCGCTCATGATCGTTTTTGCTTCCCGTTCCTCGAGGTCATAATATTTTAATGTGCCTGAGGGTCCGGAGGTTCTTTCGCCCGAAACAGGATTGATAATGTAAAGAACCTTGCCGGATACAGCTTCCATATTGCCGACATTTCCGCCGTCGCTTCCAAGCTGTACGATCCTCTTTTCCATATCGTTAAAATCGATCACTACCGCGTCGTCATCTTCCTCTTCTTTCTTTTCTGTTTCTTCAGCGTCCTTTTCCTTATCCTCTTTCTTTTCCTCCTTTATTTCCACTTCATCACTGCGCGGGGCAAAAGGTGATTTTTCTCCGCTATCGAGCACAAGGGCGTAAATATAAGTTGCGTTGGGATAAACCCATGTACCCTGGTAGTCGCTGTATACCGGGCGGAAAGTGCGGTTGGAATAGAAATAAAGATATTTGCCGTCGGGATCAAATACAGGCTGTGAATCGTTGTAATAATTATCGGTAACCCTGTGAATTTTTTCCTCTTTTGTATCGTAGATAAATATTGATCTCACCGAAAATGTTTCATGTTTCTGATAAGCGAACCACCTGCTATCGGGTGACCAGTCGAAATCGGTGAAAAAATAAAAATCATTTTTATCCACATCAGTTATGCTGCCCGATTCAGCGTCGGCGATATAAATTTTACCCGCTTTATCTGAAAACGCTATTTTCTTGCTGTCAGGCGACCATTTCAGGTTGTAACGATATGCCTCACCGCCGCTGGTAAGCTGTTTCTCTTTTCCTGTCAGACCCGGTTCACGCAGGTATATTTCATATTCGCCCGTTTTATCTGAAAGATAAGCGATATATTTTCCGTCGGGCGACCACACGGGATTTCTTTCAGCCACACCGCTTGTCCGGGTAAGATTCCTTGTGCTGCCATGTTCTTTAGGAACGGTGTAAATATCGCCGCGGGCTTCAAATAATGCCCTGTTGGCTTTGGGTGAAAGGTTATACCCTTCAATATTTCCCGCGACATTTTTATTGGCGGGGCGTGACTGAAGCAGTTCGGAAGGAATGGATATCTCAACCGCTTTGCTTTTCCCGTTTGCCAGATCGAGAAGATAAAGTTTGCCTCCGTTTTCGAACACAATCTCTTCAGGTCCGAGCGAGGGCCATTTTACATCATATTCATCAAATTTTGTTACCTGGGTGAATTTTTTGGTTCCGGTATCATAAGCCCAGATATTAAGTTTTTTGTTGTCATCACGGTCGGAAAGGAAATAAATAGTGTTGCCGTGCCACATAGGGAGCGCGTCGGCGCCGGCAAATTCAGTTATTTTTTCCGATTTGTTGTTTTTCAGATCATATATCCAAAGCTGGCTTGCCATACCCCCCCGGTATCTTTTCCAGGTGGCAAACTCGCGGTTGGATGGCTGATAAACAATCTTTGAGGCGTCGGAATTAAGAGAAGCGAAATCGCCATACTCCATAGGCAGTTTTTCCGGCAGGCCTCCATTTACCGATATCTTATAGAGCCGGCTGTATCTTCCGGAAGGGGATGTCATGGCGGTTCTATAGAGCAGACTTTTGCCATCCGGGTACCAGTCGACCATATTATCGGAGGCTGAGTGGTGTGTAACTCTGTAGGGCGATCCGCCGAGCGAGCCTGTAATATAGAGGTCCCGGTTGCCGTCATAGTTGGCGGTAAAGGCGATCTGTGATCCGTCGGGTGAAAATTTCGGGAAGGATTCATTTCCTTCAGCCGAACTTAACCTGCGGGCCATTCCTCCCGTTTTTGGGGCTACCCAGATATCACCGGCGTAAATAAAGGTTATTTCAGTCTTGCTTACATCGGGATAACGGAGCATGAGAGCGTCGGGGATGTGTGATTTGTTCTGTCCCGCCGCCGGGATGGAGATAAGTAAAAACAGTAACAGAAAAACGAATTTTTTGAACATAATTCTCCCTGATTAATTTATTATTTTGTAAAAAGCGCCGGAAAGTTTGTCAAGATTTCCGCAGAATTCACCATCCGTGGCGCTGATTTCACTTCCGGATAAAATGTCACGCAGTTTTTTCCCCGGAATTTGTTCGGCTTTAATAACAAATTCCGCCGGGGATCCGGTTGTGTTTATAATTATTAGAAGCTTTTCTCCCTTAAAAGTTTTCAGATCGGCATGAAAAATTTCATTCGAGAGTATATTTATCCTCTCTCCCTGTGATAACGCCGGATATTCCTCCCTCAGTTTTAACATTTTCCTGAGGAAATCCTGCAGATCTTTCTCCTTTTCGTCAAATCCTGATATTTTACCCGATGTGCGTGAAACATGATCATCACATAAATTTTTTACGATGCAGGAATCGGTGGTCCTGTTGAGTAATTTATAATAATTTGGGTGGTCGTAACCGATCTCATCGCCATAATAAATAGTAATGGGGCCTGTATAAGTTGCCATAAATGTAAAAGCGCATTTGTGCCTCTGCCAGTATTCTTCGGCGTCTCTGCCTCCGTATCCCGCTCTTTCGAGAAGATCGCCGAAACGCACAAGATCATGATTGCCGAGCATAAGGTTGGGGATGGCAAATTCGGGATAAACCTTATGGGTGGCGTACCCGTTCTCAAGTATCCACGCGGGAGTTTTGCCATGGCCGTTTTCCTCGACCGCGAGCGCCTGAACGATTCGGTAACGCATCGGGAAATCGAATGCTGAAAAGAGTCCCGCTGTATCCACCGTGCCATATCCTTTTTCCGATATTACAAACTCGCTGTTCCATATTTCGGCTACCATGTAACCGAGCGTTCCCCACTTTTTGCCGGCGGCTTTCCTTTCGGCGCAGAGTTTTTCCACATCCTCCCGGATAACTTTCCAGCAGTAAGTGGGAACCTGGTAAGCCTGATCGAGCCGCCAGCCATCTATTTCCAGCTCATTTATCCACCACAGGGCTACTTCCCTGAAAAATTCAAGGCTCTCGGGGAATGAATGATGCGCCGGATCGCCATAAACTTTATTCCCTTTTGGAGAGGGGGGGACATTTCCTTTACTGTGTCCGAACACTCCATCCATAATTACATAAAGCCCAAGTTCATGGGCTTTGCTGACCATTTCCTTCGCGTCCTCCAGTGTGCCGAATTTGGGATCAACTTTGAAATAATTGCGGGGAAAATAACCTGTCGCGTCCAGACGCGGGTTGCCGCCGTTCCCTTTTTCGGAATCAAAGATCGGTGTAAGCCAGATGGCGTTAACGCCAAGACTCTTTATATATGGCAGCGCTTTGGTAATTCCCTTAAGATCACCTTTGTGGTGACTCGGGCCATACCCGGTGTCATAGTTTCTTTCAGGATCGCCATCTATGAAGGATTCCACCATCACCTGGTAAATCCTCAGGTTATTGAATTCGAATAACTTTTCGTTGCTAAGGAACATATGTCTGCGCGGTTCATTTTCCTTTTTCGCCCCGCACGCAAACAATAACAGGGATAATAAAATCAGCGGAAGGATTTTTTTCATCAAAATTCTCTCTGGATTAGTTAAATTATTTCTTATTCTGCTTAAAGCGCAAATTACGAAATATCACGTAATTATTCTAACCAAATAGGTGTATCCCATAAAATCATAATCGTATTCATAAACTCAGAACTCCTGATCCCATAACGAAAAATAAGGGGAAAAAAGGGATTGTTCGCAAAATAAAAATGCGGTAAATTAAGGGATGCAATTACAATTACCGATATACCCGGAAGAAACAAAACTAATATCCCAAAGCGTAGGAGTCTACGAGAAAGAAGGACTGGTTCAATATATAGTAAACGGATTGCCAGTCTATGCACATTCAAAGGAAGATTTGAACTCATTCAGGTTTATAACGAGCAATTTCATAAGCCATGGATTATGCAGAAAAGTAGATGTGGAAAGATGCTTTGGAGTAAGCGAAGACAGCGTATCGCGATATTGCAAAAAATATGAAAAAGAAGGAGCACAGGGCTTTTTCGGAGAAGATACAAGAAAAGGCAGAGCCCATAAGATCTTCGGAGAACGGAAAGAGAGAATACAGAAAAAGCTTGATAAGAATCAGAGTATAAACAGTATCGCCAAAGAAGAAGGGGTCAGGGAATCGGCGATACGATATCAGATAAAACAGGGAAATCTTAAAAAAAAGAGAAGTTAGCCGAGGAACAGGCCGAAGGGAGCACACAGTTAGAAAGAGATACCGAAGACATCCAGGCTCCATTGGGCATAGCCACAACCCGCTACGAGGAACGTGTTCTTGCAAGCATAGGTCAAAGAGGACATGCTAAAGCAGAGTTCAAAAATAGTCAATCAATAGGCCATGGCGGAGTTTTATTTGCAATACCAGCGTTAATATCTCAAGGACTGCAAAAATTCAAAGAGCTTTATAAACTCCCGAAGAACCATTATTATGGTCTCGAATCATGCATATTAACTCTGATGATAATGGCTTTATTAAGAATAAAGAACCCGGAACAGTTAAAAAAATGTAAACCGGGAGAGCTGGGAAGAATAATAGGGCTTGACAGAATACCGGAGGTAAGATGCCTGCGTGAAAAGATATTTTTGGTAAGTCACCAAAATCAGTCAGTAAAGCTCAATAGTAATCTGATGGATTGGTGGTACCAAAATGACCAGATCGATCAGGAGAACATAGCCTTTATTTATATAGACGGACACGTTCGAATATACTTCGGTAAAAAGGCTAATCTACCTGCCAAATATATATCAAGACAGAAACTTTGTTTAAGCGCGACAAGTGAATACTGGGTAAATGACGCCGAAGGCCTGCCGATAATGATGGTAATAGGAGAACTGACAGAAAAGCTTCAGACAGTAATAGAAAAAAGTATTATACCACAATTGCTGGAAAACGGGCTGATAAAAAGCAATTGGACCGAAAAAGAAAAACCTCAATGTTGCTTTGTATTTGACCGGGAAGCATATGACACATCTTTCTTTGAAAGGTTATGGAACAATTACAGAATAGCTATCATAACATATCGCAAAAATGTAAGGGATAATTGGGATGTTCAGGAGTTTAAGAGCTATAAAGTAAAAGTACTTAACAATATTGTTGACATGCAGCTTTGCGAGAAAACAACTACTATCATGAAGAACAAATATCGTGAGATAAGAAGACTCAGTAAACAGGGGAATCATCAGACTTCCATTATTTCAACCCATCCAACTCTTGAAATGACTTCTGTGGCCGGGAGAATGTTCGGACGATGGTCTCAGGAAAATTTCTTCAAATATATGATTCAGGATTATGATTTTGACAAAATGATTCAATATGGTACAGAAATAGTAGATCAGGATGCCAGCGTGGTTAATCCTGATTACAGAAAAATCTCTTACAGGATTAAGAAACTCAGGGAGAAAATAAATCGTCTTGAAGCAAAGTTCTACCCCTTATTCGAAAAGGTAATCGATAATACTATTGATACAATTCCTGCTATCAGCGACAAACAAATGGAATATAAAACTATAATAGATAAACTTAAACAAGAGGAAATTAAACTTCAGGAGCAGAGAAAACTTATTCGATCAAGAATCAAGATTAAAGATATGCCCGATAATAACAAGTATAACAAACTGAAAACCGAGAGTAAAATATTTATGAATATTATCAAAATGATTTGTTACAGAGCTGAAACTTCTCTTGCTGTACTGATCTCTCCTTACCTTTCCAGAGCAGATGATGAAAAGAGAATGGTCATTAAACAAATCCTTTTTAATAATGCTGATTTGATTCCTGATTACCAGAAAAACACTCTGACTGTCAGATTACATTCTCTTTCAGCTCCTCGTTTCAATCAGGCAGCTAATGAACTTGCCAGCTTACTTAATGATACTCAGACTACTTTTCCCGGCACTAATCTCCGAATGATTTTTGAATCTTCCGCGGTTTCATTTTGCGAGGAGTAAGGAGTTCTGAAACTGGCAAGCCAGAGATAATGAGGAATTACGAATTACGAATTAGGAATTGACTTTCCCCAGGTATTACCAATTATTTATCATTCCGGTTTTTTGCGTCTTTTGCGAAAAGACCATCCAGAGGCAGGCAGGCCGGAATCTAATGCCAAAATTTACTGGCAATCAGATAAAAACTTTTCCTTTTTGCGTAGAATTTAACTCCTAATGGAATATTGCCCGTTTGAATAAGGTTAATAAGGTTTAAATTTCCCGGGTGGTTCACTCTGCTACTAAGGTTAAAAACAAAGAATAAGGTTTTGAATAATATTCGGAGTTTGTTGTATGGTGTACCTGATATCAAATGTGATATTTTCCCGGGAAAGATATTTTTTACCGTTCGTAGAGACAAGGCATGCCTTGTCTCTACAGGGTATGATAAAGTTATTACGTTTAATTTTTGAATACACCGGGATGAAAAAAAGGAGCTGATTTGTTTTTTTTTGAATTTCAACCTAATCAAATTATATAATAAATCGATAGCGATACAGAACCCGATGCCCATTTTAATCATATAATCCATAAATCCTTTAATCATGGTTCAGATAATGACGGAGTTGAATTTTGCAAAAATAATCATTCGCCAACAACCGCTCTTTTGGCTAAAGCCCCTTGAGCGTGGTCATCTTTGCCTGAGGTCTCCGGCCTGAAGGCGCGGAGTTATTTTAAACTCAATTTTAGAAAGAGCCTCCATCCCCAAAAATCATAATCATAATCTTAATCATAATCTTAATCATAATCGTAATCCCAACCCCCAATACAAAATGAACAACCCCTTCGCCGTCATCCAATCCGATCATCATACTCTTACTCCTACTCTTACTCTGATTTTTCGATACCGATACCGATACCGATACCGATACCGAAAAATAATCATGCAATCCATAAATCCTTTAATCAAGGTTCAGACAATGGCGGGGCTGGATTATGCACATACTGTCATTTTTCTGCCAGCCGCTCTTTGGGCTAAAGCCATTTGGGGTTGCCGGGATTTCCCGCATATCTCCGGCCTGAAGGCGCGGAGTTATTCTCTTTGTGCTCTTTGTGCCTTCCCTGTGTTCCTTGTGGTTAAGAATTCGAATTCGATGGAAATAGCGCCCGTTCCAATAAGGTGAATAAGGTTTAGTTTTGGCGGGTGGTTCATTCTGCTACTAAGGTTAAAAACAAAGAATAGGGTTTTGAATATTATTCGGAGTTTGTTGTATGGTGTACCTGATATCAAATGTGATATTTTCCCGGGAAAGATATTTTTTACCGTTTGTAGAGACAAGGCATGCCTTGTCTCTACATGGTATGATAAAATTATTACGTTGAATTTTTTAAATACACCGGGATGAAAAAAAGGAGCTGATTTGTTTTTGTATTTGAACCTAATCAAATTATATTATAAAACGATAGCGATACAGAACCCGATGCCCATTTTAATCATGCAATCCATAAATCCTTTAATCAAGGTTCAGACTATGGCGGGCTGGATTATGCACATACTGTCATTTTCCTGCCAGCCGCTCTTTGGGCTAAAGCCATTTGGGGTTGCCGGGATTTCCCGCATATCTCCGGCCTGAAGGCGCGGAGTTATTCTTCTTTGTGTTCATTGTGGTTAAGCTTTTATCGATTTGGATTTCGGGCGGCTCTCAGATCAAAATGATATTAGATTTGTATTTGGCTACCAAAGTATCACAGGTCATCAGGTGAAGCGGTTCCGAAATACTCTGGGCGACCAGCATCCTGTCGAAAGGATCCCTGTGAATATTTTCCAGTTCAGCTAACCGTAACGGATGGTCGGGTTTAATGTCGAGGATTCTGAAACCGCTTCTTGTAATTTCCTGAACGAAATGCCTTAAATCCACGCTTAACTTAATTTTTCCGATTGAAATTTTGATCGCGACTTCCCATATATTTACCACACTGGCATAAATCTCATCAGCAGCTAAAATTTGCCGTTTTGCTTCCTCGGGTAATCTTTTAACATCATCCAGACACCACAACAGAATATGTGTATCAAGCAATATTCTCATTCTTCCGGTCCATAAAAATCTTCCAGTATTTCATCCGGCAGGGGCGCGTCAAAGTCGTCGCTGATTTCAATTTTTCCCTTCATTAAACCGAATTTCACTTTTGCCTTATTGGATTCAAAAGGGACAAGCCGCATTTTGGGTTTTCCCGATTTGGCAATAATGATTTCCTTACCCGCCGCAACCTCTTCGGCAATTCGGGATAAATTTGTTTTTGCCTCATGAATATTGATCATTTCCATAAGAGTCTCCATTGTTTTGATGTTTCAACTAAACTAAACTTAGTTTATTTTTCTCAAAATCGCAAATTCAGAGTAGACTTTGCCTGATATCTCCGGCCTGAAGGCGCGGAGTTATTTTAAACTCAATTTTAGAAAGAGCCTCCATCCCATAAAATCTTAATCATAAACTGGCAAGCCAGAAACAATGAGGAATTACGAATTACGAATTACGAATTACGAATTAGGAATTAGGAATTGACTTTCCCCAGGTATTACCAATTATTTATCATTCCGGTTTTTTGCGTCTTTTGCGAAAAGACCATCCAGAGGCAGGCCGGCCGGAATCTAATGCCGATTTTTACTGCCAATTAGTAATAATTTTGCCATTTTGCGTAGAATTTAACTCCTTACGGAGTAATCATAATCCCACACCCAGAACAAAATGAATAACCCCGCCGCCGTCACCTATCTGATCATCATACTCTTACTCTGATTCTTTGATACCGATACCGATACCGATACCGATACCGATACCGATACCGAAAAATAATCATGCAATCTATAAATCCTTCAATCATGGTTCAGACAATGACGGGCTGGATTATGCACATACTGTCATTTTCCTGCCAACCGCTCTTTGGGCTAAAGCCCCGTGGGTGTAGCCAACTTCGCACTGGGTCTCCGGCCTAAAGGCGCGGAGTTATTCTCTTTGTGCTCTTTGTGTCTTCATTGTGTTCCTTGTGGTTAAGAATTCGAATTCGAGGAAATAGCGCCCGTTCGAATAAGGTTAATAAGGTTTAGTTTTGGCGGGTGGTTCATTCTGCTACTAAGGTTAAAAACAAAGAATAAGGTTTTGAATAATATTCGGAGTTTGTTGTATGGTGTACCTGATATCAAATGTGATTTTTTCCCGGGAAAGATATTTTTTCCCGTTTGTAGAGACAAGGCATGCCTTGTCTCTACAGGGTATGATAAAATTATTACGTTGAATTTTTGAATACATCGGGATGAAAAAAAGGAGCTGATTTGTTTTTTTTTTGAATTTCAACCTAATCAAATTATATTATAAAACGATAGCGATACAGAACCCGATGCCCATTTTAATCATGTAATCCATAAATCCTTCAATCATGGTTCAGACAATGGCGGGGCGAATTTTGCAAAGATAATCATTCGCCAACAACCGCTCTTTGGGCTAAAGCCAATTGAGTGTGGTCATCTTTGCCTGATGTCTCCGGCCTGAAGGCGCGGAGTTATTCTCTTTGTGCTCTTTGTGCCTTCCCTGTGTTCCTTGTGGTTAAGAATTCGAATTCGATGGAAATAGCGCCCGTTCGAATAAGGTTAATAAGGTTTAGTTTTGGCGGGTGGTTCATTCTGCTACTAAGGTTAATAAACAAAGAATCAGGTTCTGTTGAATATTTTTGTGAGATATTGTGTCCTGATTATTTTTTCGCGTGTTTCCACCCAAATATGCTTTAATCTTTCAATTTTTCTTGTTTCTTATCTCATAAAAATTGCCAGGGAAGAGCAAAAATATTTTCTTCAATTTCCATCGGGTAATTACAGCGGCAGATTATAAATCCTTTTGAGGCATTTTTCTTATTTTCCCTGAGGAAAGTTCTCAGGTGTTTCGCGTCGGTTGAATCGGGATTGGTTGTCCATTTTACTTCAATGGGAAAATATTCACTACCGGTTTCAACAATGTAGTCAATTTCCATTCCATCTTTTGTACGGAAATACATTAGTTTTCCACTGCCAAGATATCGCAATCTTTTCCATAACTCAATCCCGACCCAGTGTTCAAGAAAATACCCGGGATCGACATTCACGATATTCTTTGAAGGGAATATTCCCGCAGCCGCGTTTCTTAACCCGAGATCAAAAAAAAGGAATTTGGGAGTTGAAAGAAGGTTTTTCCTCTCGCTTTTACTGAATGCGGGAACGGTAAAACCAACGAACATATCCTGAAGCAATTCATAGTAACTTTTTATAGTTGGCTGAGATACCCTGCTTTCCTGAGAGATTGAACGATAGTTAAGCAATTTCCCCGATTCAGAAGCTGCGAGTTTCAGAAAATTTATGAACGCTCCGTGGTTTTTAATCAGCGCTTCCTTCCTTATTTCCTCTTCGAGGTGAATCACCGCAAAAGATTTCAGAAGTTCGCCCCGGATATCCTCTTCCGCGGTTACAATCCCGGGTAATGATCCGAAAGCCAGTCGTTCATAAAGTTCTGTTTCCGGGAATAAATTAGCGGGTTTGGTCTTCCACTCCATCTGAAGGGGAGATTGAAAAGCAGGTTTGTCAGCCGATTCCGACCTGTGTTCACAAGCAACAAGAGGATATAACCTGTGATAAAAACTTCTTCCCGGAAGAAGGTTCGCTCCGGTGGTTCTCAGCTTCCGCGCGGAGCTGCCGCACAAAATAAACCTCCATCTTTCTTTGTCGGAATCGTAAAGGTTTTGAACCGAATCAAATATTTCCGGCGTCTTCTGCGCTTCATCAATAAATATGTATCTTGCTTCTTTCTGAAACGGCATCGCTTTACACTGTTTAATCAGAATTCCGGGATCAGCGGAATATTCCGATCTTTGAGCAGGATCAGATAAATTAATTATAAAAGTATTCCCGGGTAAAATAGAATTTAACAGAGTTGATTTCCCGGTCTGCCGGGCGCCGAAAAGAAGATGAACATATGGTCTGACCAGCTTTTCCTTTAAAACCTCTTTATACCACCTGCTATAGATCATTTTCCTGCCAATGTAAAGTTATACTTTATAATTGAAGCAATAATATAAAGTTATACTTTATATTTGTCAAGAGTCTTCAATTCTCCAATTGATATTTTTTCCATCTTTCGGTTTCGTTGATGATATCGATAGATGAAATTATTGCCGGATAATATTCTTCCAGAGTTTTATCTGATTCCAAATAATCATCCATTTTTCCAAATATATGCATGGATAAAATGAAGCCGAGATTATATTCCTCTTTTATTGTTTCCCTTATTTTATCCCGGTCATAACCATACAATTTTCCCTGGAGAATTTTATCAATTGTCCTCACGAAAGATTCATTCACTATCGATTCCCAGGTATCATAACCCAGGTCGCCGCTTTCTTTGGCGAGGGGAAAAAGCCAGTCAGATTTATCGACGTGGTACTTATATTTTTCTGTAATGGGATTTATTACCTCATGCAGGGCTTCGTGATAGAAGGCCGCGGGTCCAGGTTTCCCATCGGTCGGGCCGCTGATTATATAAAGATCGCCGTTGATGGTATTCTGCTGAGCTGTGAAATAGGACATTTGCGGACAAACCATAAAATGTATTCTTCTGGCTCTTTTTGTGAAGTAATCGGGAATAAGCCGACAGAATTTAACGAGGTGACTGAGAGCACTGTCGGCATAGGGTTTATATTTATAATTTGTTTCATTCAGAACAGGCCTGTACTTTTTCCAGAGACTTTTTATTCCCGCTTTCTGATAAAACTCAGCAAGCAGCTTATTAAGTCCCTCGTGATTTTCCAGTATTCCGGAAATATTCTCTGTGGTCAATGAGTCATAATGTAACTTAAATTCGGGAGGCCCTTCTGTCACGAGGGCGTAATCGGCATATCCCACCCAGCTCCCGCGGCTTCTGCCGAAATGAAATTTTGTGATTTTATCTATGTAGTCAAATTCAAGTTTCATTCGTACCGAATCCCTGATATCAATCCTCAGTGGATTCATCCCCGCTTTTCTCCATTCACCGTCAAATCCCGCCGCGTTCATAAAGGCGAAAGCGGTAAACACTCTTTCATCCGCGTCAAAAACAAAAAAATCGCTCCTTCTTTCCACATCCTCCCGACATGAAAAGAAAATCAGAACAATCAATAAAAACAAATTTAATTTGTTCATTTTTTCCTCGTTGGGTATTTTACTCTGTTGCAATGCTCCATATAGCTGAATTTGGAATAGCGGAAAATATCAAAAAGGTTATCACCCTCTTTCCACTGCCTGATAATTCCATAGGTGAAGACCGGCTTATACTTGTCGATAAGCTTAAAGATATTATAAACAGGCTCAAACTCCACCGGGTCATCTATAAAACAGAACATACATTCAGCTTCATTATCTTCAGGTTCGCGCCAGACTATAATATTATCGGCTACGTGTTCCTCATTATAATTCAACCCGGCCGCGAGAGCGGAGAAATGAGCGCGTATATTTTCTCTTCCGGACATAAAGATTTTCGCCCAATTTCTCTCCTCTTTCCTTTCAAGCTGCACAAAAAGCTTGGCCAGAGTCAGCCGGCGGTTTACTCTTTCAGGCAGATATTCTTTTGTCAGGTTCATCCTTTTCTCCCGGATTAATCCAACGTTTGTAATATTTTTTCCAGTATAACAATTCCTTCCCTTTCAGCTATCCCTGCCTTATCCAGAATCGAGGCAGCCTTGCCGCATTTATCCATATCCTTAACATTTTTCTGCTTTATTTCATTTGGGACAAAAAATGGGAATAAAGATTGAACCTCATTAAGGCAGTCAACAACGGTCTGGTATTTTTCTATTACCTGATCAAATAATTTCGGATCTGAATCGGGGAGGCGTTTTTTACATTCCTCCAGAAATCCCACGGCGTGTTTTCTGCATTCGGTCCAGGAGGCGGCATTAAGCGCGGCGCCATAAATATCGGCGTTCCCCGAGAGGAGGTATTCCCCCCATTTTTTATAGGCCTCTGCTCCACAGGTGTATGAGTTGTCATTCACTGCCGACGAATAGCTTACGGCAAACTTCAGCGCTTCTTTAATAATAATTTTATCCTCACTCTTCTCGGCCGGAGATACTTTTTTGAATAACAGCTTATTATTACCCCCAAAACCCGCTTCTTTCCAGTATTTTGCTCCTTTCCCCTCAAAAGAATCAATGCCTTTATAATAATACCCCGTTTCATCATATCCGAAAATGAGAAAATATTCATCTATCCAGTCCATCTGGCGGGCATATACCGGCAGACCGTTATCGAGAGCTTCGCGGGTCATATCCCACGCTTGTTTCTGCTTTGCTTCAAAATTCTCATCGCCGGGCGAACTTTCTACTATATCAATACTGTAGCCGAGTCCCTTACCGGGCCGGGGAATTAAATTAACAGCTTCATTTATATTTGCGGAAAGCCCCTCCTTAATATTTATCTGGAAAGCATGACCTGTGGCTCCTGACAGCCATGACATTGAATTTTCTTTCCCGATTACTTTTAGCGCCGGAACCAGACATGCCAGCTCAGATATCCATGAATAACCCCAGTTATAATTTTCGAGCATCCTGATATTTTTGGAGGTGAAGTTTTTTTGACCGCTGTAATCATCCCCGCTTATAATCGCCGGAATTATATAAGTATTTATTATTTCATGCATCTGCCAGGGAAATCCAAAGTAGTCGGAATTAAAAGTAACAATCGTATTCAGCCCAGGCATAGCGAAAATAAACTGCCCGCCAAGGCCTCCCGAGCTGAAAACTTCAACCGGTTTGCCTTTTACGAATCTTATATTCGGTCCCCAGTGATTCCAGTAATCCGGCCCCTCCCCGGTATAATATTTTTTCGTACAGTTATCAAACCACTCCTCTTTGATAATTCTCTTATTTTTGTATTTCCCCTTATCCACATAAAGCATTCCTATTTTTGCCAGGTCCCGGGGATAAAGACTGAGGCCCCCCGAAGCGTGATATGAACCATCCTTGTTCTTTTCCCAGTAATAATCCTCGATGCCGAGGGGGGTAAATATATTTTCAACCGCCAGCTCTTCTATGGTTTTTCCTGACTTTTCCTGAATTATTTCACACGCCGCGTTTGTAAGCCCGCTGTTATAAACAAATTTTTCTCCAGGCTTATAAATCAATTCGCGGCCAAAGAGATAACGAAAAGCATCCCCCGAATGTCCCATGGAGTAAGAGGTGTTTCTTGAATCGAGGTAATTATATGTCTGTTCATCCCAGTCTAATCCGGCGCTCATGCTGAGTAGATGATAAAACAAAATGTTTTCTTTTCCGCCGCCGCAAAGAAGGTCAGAATATTCAGGCATTAAGTTACAGACCGGTTCATCCATACTTTTAACAAGTCCCTTTTCCAGCGTTATCCCGGAAAGAAGGTAGGTTATTCCTTTTGTAATTGAGGCAATGAAATGCAGCTTGCGGTTATTATAGCCGTAAAAATATTCATCCAGCAGAAGTTTTCCATCCTTTATTATCAACATACTCTTGATAAGTTTGTAATCCTCCCTGGTGATTTTATTCATTACCTCAAAAATTTTGGCTGTGTCGAATCCTGATTCCCTGATATCCCCGACAGTCCATCCATCCTCTAAAACTTCCGGAATCTCATATACCCAGTTAAATACCTGATTACCTGAGTCATCAATCCTGGGGACCATTTCGGCAATCAGTTCACAACCGGCTTCAAGAGTAAGGGGATAATAATAGACGCCGTCAAAAAAACTGCCTGATATAGTATTCTTATCTTTGTCAAACCTGCCGCTGAAATGTGACTTGTTGACATCGGATACCTCAATACCGAGATAGAGTGAATCATCATTGAAACTGACATTATTCACCGGGACATTATAAACTTTCTGTATTGGAGTATTAAATGTCGCCGATAATCTTCCGTCGGGCATTCTGTTAATTTTAAAAACAAAATCAATTGTGAACCGGCCTTTCCACACACCCTCAATTTCAGGTTTTTCCTGCGCGCCGGCCGAAAAGATACAAAAGAGCAGATAAAGGGAAATGATAAATAATGGTTGCTTAAACATTTTTCTTCCTGGAATAAATTTCAGATATCCTGTTATTCTGATACTGACTAATTATTTTTTTATATTATGAAACCTGCCCTGAAATCCTGAAACAGGTTTCCGTTGAATTCTTTCGGGAAGAAAATATTTATTCGCAAAATAAGAATTTTCTTAACAACAGTTTTTAAATGATTACATTTCCGGTTCTTTTTTTACAATTTTTTACAATCAGTATATTCTTGCTATATTACAGGATAGTTGATGGAAGCGAAATCATAAACCGGAATTTGTTAATTGTGAACCTCGCGCCTTCATTGTGCCCTTTGTGGTTAATATTTTTTTTTATGATTGAGCATTATATTAATTTTTCGCCCGTCTCTCCGGAACATAAAAAAAAAACAGGCGGAAGAATATCCCGCCTGTTTTAACATAGATCAGAGCCTTTTTCACCACCATCACGCTTCAGCCAATAATTTTCCATTATTTCTTACATGATATTCCGAGAGGACGTGAGCGCCTGCCCGGGATACTTTAAATCTTGATATAAGATTTTGCAGATTTTCAGTCAGCCTGCTCAAATCTTCGGTCGCGTGGGCAACCTGCTGAGTTGTAGCGGCATTCTGATGTGTAACACTGCTTATTCCCTCAATACTCTTGCTTATCTGTTCGGCAGTCGCCGACTGCTGTTCACTTGTCGATGCCACCTGGGTAATATCATCAACCACTTTTTCGGATGACTCAATTATCTGCCTGAGCGACTCACCGGCCTGCTGCGCAAGTTTTCTGCCTGAATCAACCTCAGAGTTTCCAACCTTTATTGAGGTGACCGCTTCACCGGTATCGGACTGAATCTGCTTAATCATCGAGGCAATCTCTTTTGTTGCTTTGGTTGTTCTTTCGGCGAGTTTTCTCACTTCATCAGCGACCACGGCAAAACCACGCCCATGTTCTCCGGCGCGCGCCGCTTCAATAGCCGCATTGAGGGCAAGCAGGTTTGTCTGATCCGCGATCTCATCAATTACCTCAATTATCTCTCCGATTTTATTGCTGTTTTCACCCAGTTTTTCCACCGTAATGGCGGCGCTGTTAACAACTTCGGCAATTTTTATCATTCCATCTACTGTTTTCTCAACAACCTCTCCCCCGGTTTTTGCAATATTCCCGGCGTTTTTAGCATTATCAGCGGCAGTTCCGGCATTTTTTGCAGCTTCAAGAATAGTCGAAGTCAACTCTTCTACAGCCGAGGCAACCTCATTTGCCTGGACAGACTGCTCCTGGGCGCCTGCCGCCATTTCTTCCGAACTTGATGATATTTCATTGCTGGCGCTGGCGGTTGCTTCAACTGCCTGATTCATCTGTATTACCAGTTCTTCAAGTGAATCTCCAAGCTGGTTAATGCTATCCTTGATTTGCCTGTGCTGCCCCTTATATTCGGCGGTTACACGTGATGTAAGGTCTCCAGTCGACATCACTTCAAGCGCCCTGGCGCCATCCTGAACAGGCAGAATTACCGCGTCGAGCACATCATTAAATCCCTGAATGATTTTTTTATATGATCCCTCAAATTTCCTTGCTTCTCCACGCTGGTCGAGCCTTCCTTCCCTGGCGTCATCAATAAGTTTATTAGCTTCGCGGCTCAATTCATTTATTCTTTTCCTTACCTCCTCATAGGCGTCTATTCCCCCCTGGGCTTTTGTAATCATGCTGTCTACAGTTCTGGCCAGGTCTCCGAGTTCATCTTTTTGTGTGAAACTCAGATGTTGCGTTTCTTTTCTGACCTCGGCATCCAGGTCTCCATGGGAAAGAGAGAGAAGGCCATTGCCAAGATTCGTAATACAAACTCTTTCGAGCTGGCCGACACGTTCTCCTACAATATTCATTGGCCGTGTTATGCTTCGTGAAATATAAACCGAGAGGAAAATAACAACTGCCATAACAGAAAGACCGATAAGCCACAACTTTGTCTGAGCCGAACTGTAAAGCTCATCTGCCATAATTGCTGACTCATCAACCAGTTCGTTCTGATAAGCTATCAAATTTTCAATTGAACTAATGTAGTTATTCTGCGCTTCTCTAAATTCGGTAAATAACAGATCAACAGCGGCTTTTTTATTCCCGCTATTGAAATAATTCATCATTTTTTCACGGATGGGATAATATTCTTTTACTCTCACATCATCCAGCGCTTTTAGCAGCCCTTTCCCTTTTTCTGTGTTTATAGTTTGTTGCAGTATGGTATAATTGTCGTTGACCATTTCAGCGGCAGTTTTTAGTCTGTCAAGTTGATCCGCTTTAATGCCCGGATCATCGGTCAGCATTATATTACGTAAAGACCTGGCGGCGATATTTACCGCGTCAATAATATTATTCGCCTGTACTGTTTTTGGAAAGCGGTCTTTCGCGAGAATTTTGACTTCATTATCCAGTGTCACCAGACCTCTCAGCCCGATCATGCTTGAAATAATAAGAGCCGCTATGGCAATGGTAAAACCGATGCCAAGTCTGGTTCCAACCTTTTGATTATTAAACCACTCCATTTTTACTCCCGATATATTTTATTTAAAAAATGTATATATGTCTGATTCAGTAGCAATTATGAATTGGGGCCGATGTACGTGTAATAATCGGGAAAATGGTGTTATTAATAATTTAAATGTGATAAGCGCGTCAAAAGAGAAATAAACGCATAGATTTTGTTGTAAACGGCACAAATTGCGCGTCGCAGGTTGTTGCAGATTCCCTTCGAAAACAAGATTTCTTTAATCAGCCTTGTCACCCAAATATTTGTTAATATCCTACAGGGATTCGTATTTCAATATTTCGCATATTTCTACCCCATGGGGACGTTCCGCAATAATTCCCGCATCTACAACGCGGTATTTTAAAAGAACCTTGTAGAGGTTCCATTATTGGTGTGCCGGGCATGACATAAGACTAACGGGTGCACAGAGCAAGTAAGTCCCAAAGGAGCCAAGATGACAGGAATCCTATAGCATGCGGCAAGGGTGTCCGAAGTGATTCGGAATCTGAAGGAAGCCGAAAACAAATATTCGTTCTGACGCACAGAAACCTGATAAGAGGCTGTATACTCTGGGTAATCGAGCCATGAATTGAGAAGCCCTAAAGTCATCCGGAAGAGTAATCAGTAGATCAAGTGGAACGGATAGAAAGCCTTATGTCTTACCCCGGGAGATCTCTGTACCTTCTGGCAACAGAAAAGGATATGGGAAACCATATGTGATGGGTACAGAGAAGTCAGCAGAAGACATACTAGCGTGAGAAGAAAGACCAAAGACGTGAAGGTCGGAATTCATTAAGACAGGAGTCGCCGAGAATGCGTAAAAGCAGAAAGCAACAGAAAAACAGAAGCCCTGAACAACTCGATTTATTTGAGAGCGAGAAGGAGAAACTCACAGAATCAACCACCGGCGGAACCGGAAAGGGGAGGAAAGGGAGAGTTGAACTGCTTTCGAAATTTGAAGAGAACCGATTCCAGACCAGAAACATATCAGAGGAGATATTTGCCTATGTAAACCTAAACAAGAGCTACCAGCAAGTAGTCCGAAACGGCGGAAGCGGAGGAACAGATAAAATGGATATGAGCGAATTTAAGCAATGGTACCCCAAAGGAATCATAGAAATACGGAAAGAACTACTAACAGAGCAATACAAAGTCAGTCCGGTACTAAAGGTGGAAATACCCAAACCATCAGGCGGAAAACGGATGTTAGGGATTCCCACAATAAAAGATCGCTTAATCCAACAGTCGATCCACCAGAAGCTAACGGAATACTACGAACCACACTTCAGCAACCACAGCTACGGATTCAGAGCGGGAAGAAGCGCGCATCAGGCTATAAGACAATCAGCAAAGAATATCAAAGAAGGAAAAGAATGGGTAGTTGACATAGATTTGGAAAAGTTCTTTGATAAGATCAACCATGACAGGCTAATGCAAAGAGTAAGTAAAAACATCGGAGATAAACGACTCCTGCGATTGATAAACCAATACCTGAAAGCCGGAATAATGAACGACGGACTGACAGAACAGCGAGTATCGGGCACCCCACAGGGAGGCCCATTATCGCCGTTGCTATCGAACATAGTTCTTGATGAGCTGGATAAAGAGCTCGAAAGCAGAGGCCACAGTTTCTGTCGCTATGCCGATGACTGCAATATATATGTCAGAAGTGAAAAAGCAGGCCAAAGGGTAATGCAAAGTATAGTCAGATATATCGAGAACAAACTGAAATTGAAAGTCAACAAAGAAAAAAGTGGAGTAAGGCACTGCTCGAAAGTAAAATTCTTGGGATATACAATAATGCCTAAAGGAAAAATACGAGTGGCCGATAAATCCATAGATCGATTGAAAGAGAAACTCAAGGAATTAACAGGCCGGACCAGAGGAGTAAGTTACAGCCGTGTAATAAGCGAACTAAACGCAGTAATAATCGGCTGGACAAATTACTTTGGGATGGCAAATACGTGGCTGGCCGACATCCGGAATATAGAAGGATGGCTGAGAAGAAGGCTAAGAATGTATCGCCTGAAACAATGCAAGCGCAAGTATACACAGTATAAGTTCCTGAGAAGTCGAGGAATCAGAGAAAGAGATGCCTGGAATGTAGTGAATTATTCCCAGGGATGGTGGAGGATGACGCTACACCCAACGGTAACAAAAGCGATGGGAATCAAGTGGTTCGAGGAGCTCGGATTAGAATCACTTCTGAAGAGAGTAGAAGGTTCAACTTAATGGAAACCGCCGTGGTACGAGAGTATGCCCGGTGGTGTGGGGGGACGGCGGCGCTGCCGCCTCCTACCCGATTAACAGAAAATGGGGCTTTATTATAAATAATCCCTGTAGGGGATTTATAATATTTGCGATAAATCTTCCCTGCAACAACCTGGTCGGCGAAAAAATTTTTACAAATAAAGGAGGGTTTAAAAATACTCGATTTACGCGCGGCGAAAGAAGAGAGCAGCCCGGGGTAAAAAGAAAAAGATGCGTCAAGACTCTGAAGGAGTCGGAGCATGATGATTTCTCTGACAATTTCTTTAGATTCGGGCTGTTCCGACTTATTGATTAAGAGCTTTTATCACTTCGGAATGTATCGATTGGTTCGCCGCAATAATTCCCTCACCACCTATCGGATCATTTCCGTAATAATCTGTTATAACAGCCCCCGCTCCTTTCATTATCGGTATGACGGGCAGATAATCCCAATCCGAAACAACGGCATCGATCATAATATCCGCGAAACCTGTTGCCAGCAGATAATAACCGAAACAATCTCCCCAGGTGCGATAAAATTGAACATTTTTTACCAGTGAATCGAACGCTTCCCCGTTTCTTATCTGATGAATATGGAGATGGTCGGTTGCCAGCATGACTGCTTTATCAATGCTTTCACAATTACGGATTCGCACTTCTTTGCCATTCAGCTCAGCTTTTTTATTATTCCCCGTCAGGCATTCATTCAGCGCGGGAAGATTAATCATTCCATATTCAGGATTTCCATTTCGCAGCAGGGCTATCAAAGTTCCGAAAAGGGGAGCGCCCGAGATAAAACTCCTGGTGCCGTCAATCGGATCAATTATCCATGTGTATTCAGCGCCGCTTTTATAATTATCAAATTCTTCCCCGAGTATTCCATGTTCAGGAAATTCTTTCATGATTATTTCACGTAAAATTTCCTCTGTGCTTTTATCTGCAATAGTAACGGGAGATTCATCCTCTTTCATCTCAACATTAATTTCTTTCCGAAAGTATTTCAATATATTTTTGCCGCTTTCTTCAGCGAGATGGCTTAAAAAAATTTTAATACCATGTTCATCTGTCATTTTTATATCCTTTTGTAATCAATAATCATGCGGTCAAATTTACCCTTAATATCTTTGATTGTACAGTTAAGATTTATTAAAATCCCGGACGGATAAGAAAACTTATTTTATCCCGGCAACATTTTGTGCATTAAGTTATCTTTATAAGAAAGAAAAATCTGGTACAATTGAAAACACAACGTGAAAATATCATAACATTTACCCTGACTTATAACAAATATAAAAGGCAGGTTTATAATTACGTTCTGCGAATGGTTTCGGACCAGATGACCTGTGAAGACATTGTACAGAACGTTTTTACAAAATTCTTTGAAAATATGCGCAATATCAAAAAAAGGGAGAGCTACAGATACTGGATATTCACCACAGCCCGGAATGAGATATTCACTCATTACAAAAGGAAAAAAATTCATACCGATAAATATGGGGCTGCTGACAGTGATGATCTTGAGCTGGGATCGGGTGAGGATATTCTGCTTGAATATGAAAAAGCCGAAATCAGGGAACTGATAATGAAAGAGCTGGATGAAATGCCCCCGGATCAGAAAGACCCTTTTATACTAAAGGAATATGGCGAACTCAGCTACAGGGAAATTGCCTCAGTTATGGGGATTGATGAAAATCTGGTAAAATCGCGTTTATACAAAACCAGGCAAAAACTGATAAAAAAAATATCACAATATGTTTAGGTAATGAAATGGAACATAATGGAAATAGAAAAAAAATTGATCTTTACTTTGACGGGGAATTGAACCGGGAGGAAGAAATCCTTCTTTTTTCAACGCTGGCATCAGACCAGGACAGCCGTGAGTACTTTAAGGAAATGAACAAAATTAAGGTTGCTATCAATGATTCCATGGTTGATTTTCCGGAAGAGCTGGAAGAAAAAATTTATAAAAACATTGGCAGAACCGATTCATTACGATCATTCTCCTTTTTTCCGGGCAGATCATTTTCCTTTATTGCGGCGGCGGCGATTATATTCTTTATCCTGCTCAGCTTCTTCTTCTGGAAAGAAACAACCTATTATAAAACACGCTTTGAAACAACAATGACCGAAATAAACCGGCAAAACCAGATGTTGCAGGTGTTGCTGAACTCTATTCCGGCAGCTGAGGTAAAGGCAAGAGCGGTAAACAATTTTAAAATAAACTAATGGAAGAAAAAATGAAAATAATTAATACTATTCTGATTCTGATGATATCCTTCTTACTCATATTATCATGCGATAATCAAAGTGAGAGCCGGACTGATGAAAAAAGGGATCAGAAATCGTCAAAAGAAAACCAGGAAACCAGCTTTACCATAATAGACACTGTTGGTTATAGTGATATAGCCGATATAATGCCTGAACCTGTAGGAGGCATGAACGCCATCGCGGAAAAAATCACGTATCCTGAAAATGCTAAAAAGGAAGGATTGCAGGGAAAAGTATTTGTTAAAGCGTTTATCGATAAAAGGGGTGATGTGATATATGCCGAAGCGATAAAAAAACTGAGTCCCGAATGTGACAGCGTCGCTATTAAAGCAGTTATGGAAACCCGGTTCACCCCTGGCAAAAAAGATGAAAAAGAGATTAAAACAATAGTTTTTATTCCAATCAGCTATAAATTGCATTAGCTGAATAATTGAAAAAACAGGCCCGGTTTTCATCTTGCTCCCAAACCTGTTCATCGAATCAAAATAAGTGTTTATCGAAATAATCCCTCTACACAATAATTAATGGTTATTTTGCGCCCAGTTGATTTGATGAACAGGCCGGAGATTTTAGCCATGCAGGTGATACCATTTTTAGTGCAGATTTTAGTTTACACAGCAGTGATCTTGATACTGGTAACAATTTTTACATATATACGTCAGTCGGTTTTTCTTAATAAAGGACTTCGTAATAAATCAAAAAACAGCGTTGACAATAAAGAAATGCTTGAGGAAACAAAAGATGCTGCCGCTGAAAGCAAATCTGAAACTGTCGCGGAAGAATATTACAAACCGACAGTTGACTCTTCCAAAGTAACTATTACGCAGGAAGGCACAAAAACCATTTACGAAACAGAAAAATATTCCGCTCCGAAAAGAGAGAAAAAGTCATCCTCGAAACGCAGATTCAAAAGCTCACGCATGATGGTTTACAAGAGAGGTGATATAAACAAGTATGGAATTACGACACCAGAATATTTTTATGGCTGATCTTTATTGATGGGGATTGTGATCTCGAAGGAGGTCCCTTTCCCGGGCGCGCTCTTTACGCAGATTGTTCCATTGTTTTTTTCAATAAATTCTTTACATAACACCAGTCCCAGTCCCGATCCCTTTTCTTTTTCCGTTCCCTCTGAAGCAGTTGATTTTTCAATAGTGAATAAAGAATCCATTTTTTCCAAAGGAATACCTCTGCCGGTATCCTCAACCCTGATAAGGATGTTGCTTTCATCCTTTGATGAAAAAATTGATACAGCTCCCCCATTAGATGTGAATTTAATTGCATTTGATACAAGATTTCGCAGCACAGTGCTTACCATATTTTTATCGGCATGAACTTTTATTTTCCCTGAGTGCAGTTTACTTTTAAAATTAATTCCTTTTTTAACCGCGTAAGAGTAATAGAGGAAAAATACTTCGTCGAGAATATCATTAAGTATAAAATTCTCGGGTGAATAATCGAGCCTGCCTGTCTGGAAAGAAGACCATTGCAACAGATTTTCCAATAAATTATAGATGCCCCGCGAGGAAACATTTATACTTGAGGCATATTCTTTTATTTCTTCAGATGAAAGATTTTCAACCTCATTGGCGAGAAACTCACTATATCCCAGAAGGCTTATAAACGGGCTTTTGAGATCATGAGCCAGAAGTGAAAAATATTTATCTTTCTGATTATTAATTCGTTTTAATTCCTGATAATACTTTTTAATTTTTTCTTCCTGATGTTTCTTTTCGGTAATATCCCTGGCAACAACGAGAATTCCTTTAATTCCCTCTTCATTTTTCATCAGTGAAGAATTTACCTCAATAAAATATTCTGCTCCGGTCTTATTTATTATCCTGGTCTCATAAATCCCATTTGTTCTTTTATTATCCGACTTGCCGCTCCGCCTTATTATCTCCGGATTTTCATCGGCCAGAAATTCACTTACATTTTTAGCGAGTAATTCCTGGCATGACCAGCCGCTAATTTCAATGGCGGCCTGGTTGATGTAAAGTATTCTTCCCTTTATATCATGAAAAAGAATTATATCTTTAACCGCTTCGGCGAGGAGCCGGTATTTTTCTTTGGAGGCGTTGAGTTTTTCTTCAACATTTTTCCATTCACTTATATCAATCAACGCTATCTGTACAGCCTTTCCCCCTTTGTATTCAATGGTTGTGCTTAAAGACCTTACCCAGTTGGTCGCTCCATCCTTCATCCTGATCCTGAATTCCAGCACACCCGGTTCACGTTCCTCATTTATAAAGGAGGAAAAATGATTTTTTACTTTTACCCTCTCTTCAGGGTGAATATATTCCAGAAGATCGCTGCCGGTTTGATTCTTTAATTCCTCGCTGCCAAATCCCCTGTTTTTCAGAGCCTGCATATTAGCGAAAACTATTTTTCCCTCCTGAAGAATAAACAGCTCCTGGATAGATTGATCAACCAGCTTATGGTAGGCTTCTTCCGCGTTTTTTTTATCTGTTATATCCATCATAACAATCTGAACAGACACAACTTTGCCCTGCTGATCTTTTACAGGCTGGAATGAACAGATAAACCATCCGGAATTGGCCGGGAAGATTAAAAACTTTTCTTTCTCAATCCCCTTTTCGGTAATGAAAATTTCTTTAACATTTTCCAGAAGAAAAGCGTGAGTATCATCCGTCACAAAATTACCCAGGTTAACACCAATTATATTATAGGGATTGTTTTTCAACAAGCCGGCGGCTCTGAAGTTTGAAAGATGAATTTCACCTTCATCCGAAAGGTAAATTACAGGTATTCCCGCGTTTTCAAATAGTTGTCTGTAGTTTCTTTCACTATGCCGGAGCGCTGTTTCCAGGTCTTTCTGAAGAGTAATTTCCTGTATTGAGCCGATAAACTTTATCTTATTGCCATCAGCTTCTTCCACAAAAATATAATCTCTTACCCAGTGCTGATTTCCATCCCTGCTTTTTATCCGGTATTCTATATTTTCTTTCTCATTTTTTTCAAGAGAAGAAATAAAAGAGGTATAGCCCCTGATATCTTCATCAAATACTATTTCATTCCATTTTTTGCTTACGATTTCCGCCGGGCTGAATCCTGTTGCCGAATGACTGTCTCCCGAAATCTGACTGAATGAAACAATTCCTTCCTCAATAATGAACTCTGCCGAGTAGGTGAAGTCAGATATCATGCCATTGATCACCCTTTCTCTGGCAAGCAAAGTTTTTAATTCCCGGTTTTCCCTTTCCAGTTTATCACCGGATACAGGAATTTCGGAATTTTTTTTGCTTATTTGTTTTTCAGTCATAAACTATTTTCAGGTTTTGTTTGATTTTCTCACAAAATCAGTAATATCCGGAGCTTAAATAAAGATTACTATATTAATCTATTATTTTGAAAATTTCAAGTGTCAGCAAACCTGAAAATCCTGTCAGCAATGAATGTGGAAAAATCATTGTAATTAAAATGAAAATTGTATACACTTCTCCCGAAAGAAACAGGTTGTTTTCCCCCCTATAAGGTTTTTTTATGATTACATCTGATTTTGTAAATATAATAAGTTCAAAGATTGTCTCAAAATTCGCTGTAAATGAAATATTTTTGTTTGGCTCTTATTCGGAAGGAAGAGAAAATTCAGAAAGTGATCTCGATATATGTATTACTGCTGATTTGCGAAATAAAAGGAAAATTGAAATGACGAGGGCAATAAGAAAGGAATTAATGAACGAAATAAATATTCCTGTTGATATTTTGATTTATGACACTGAAGAATTCAAAGAAAGAGCCGCTTTGAGAAATACACCGGAATACAAGATCAGAAATAACGGGATTTTATTGAATGGAAAAAACTGATAAAATTCAGGGCTAAAGTCTTCTAAATTTTCTCCAGGCAGAACTTGAGGAAAACGCCCCAAAGGTGAAAGGTTCTCTGGCAAAACGGGAAGCGATTTATTCAATAAGAAGTTAAATTATTCGCAAATTGGTAAGAGATTTATCAACAAGTTGAAAGTTTAATGCCAGGTAAAAGTTTTGTGATTACTCGAGGTGAATCCTCCCCCGTCCCCGACGAAAAACACATCGGGGCCACCCCCTCCGGCGGGGGATATTTTGATTGCTCGGGATTATCGATATATATCCCCCTTCGCCCCATAGGGATGCCAGTGGCAGAGGGGTGGATTCAAAGTGTTTTTCTTTGAAGACGGGGGAGGACTATCCCTGGGCTAACCGATAACTTTTCTTTTTCTGACTCCATCGGTTTATGGCTTTGGAATCGCGGCCTGACTATCGGCAACATATTATTGGCGGGCTTTTTGACAAATTTTGCTCCCTGGATTATCCTCAACATGTTGGCGTTAGTATGGTAATAAGAGCTTAATTTTTCCCCAGGCAGAGCCTGTGGAAAACACCCTATCGGGGAAAACTATTTATTCCATAAGAAGTTAAACTCTACGCAAATTGGTAAGAGATTTATCAACAAGTGGAGAGTTTTATTGCCAGATATAAGTTTCGTAGTTACTCGAGGTGTGTCCTCCCCCGACCCCGACGAAAAACACATCGGGGCCACCCCCTCCGGCGGGGGATATTTTGATTGCTCGGGATTATCGATATATATCCCCCTTCGCCCCGACAGTCCTTTTGTCGGGAATGCCAGTGGCAGAGGGGGTGGATTCAAAGTGTTTTTCTTTGAAGACGGGGGAGGACTATCCCCGGGCTAACCGATAACTTTTCTTTTTCTGACTCCATCGGCTTATGGATTTTGAATCGCGGCATGTCTATCGGCAACATGTTATTGGCGGGCTTTTTGACAAATTTTGCTCTCCGGATTATCCTAAACATGTTAACGTTAGTGTGGTGATAAGAGCTTAATTCACTTCTTCTATTTCGGGCGGTACTTCCTTTGGGAATCCTTAAATCTCTTCCCGGTCTTCCTTCTTTCGTTTAAACTTTTATCCCTTGTTGTTCCCGTCAAAATGCTCTTCTGATTTTCTTTCCCTTTCAACGATTTTTCCACAAATACTTTTTCACCGCTGAATGGATTTTTTCCGGTGTAGTACATAAGAGTTGACCATGTGGAAGGGGTGGGGGTAAAAATCTGCACCTGGCCGGGATTTACGCCAAGTTTTTCACCCGCGAAGAGTTTTACCTCATTCATTTCTTTATCTGAACATCCCGGGTGAGCCGCGATAAAATAATAGGTAAGGTATTGTTCTTTTCCCGCTTCCTTTGAAAATTTGAAGAAAAGGTTCCTGAATTTCTCCAGCGATTTTTTACCCGGTTTTCCCATCAGTTCAAGTATTTTATCATCCGAATGTTCAGGGGCTATTTTGAGCTGTCCCGATGTATGACTCTTTGCGATTTTCCGGATATAATTATACCCCTCCTTTTTATCATCGGCGGCCAGATCATACCTTATGCCCGAGGCCACAAAAACTTTTCTTACTCCCTTTAGTTTCTCCACCTTTTCCAGTAGTTCAAGCTGCGGTTTATGGTCAGGTTTCATCGCCGGACATCTATCGGGGAAGAGGCATCTTTTGTCATCACATACCCCAAGCTTCATTTTTTTATCACATTCGTAGCCGTACATGTTGGCGGTCGGGCCTCCCAGGTCGTTTATTATCCCTTTAAACTTCCCGTGCCTGGTAATATCTTCTGCCTCCCTGGTAATTGACTCCTGACTCCTGCTTACGACAGTCCTTCCCTGGTGAACAGCTATGGCGCAGAAATTACATTCTCCGTAACATCCCCTGTGAGTGTTGATTGAAAAGCGGATGGTATCGAGCGCTCTCACCTGTCCCTGTTTAGCGTAAAAAGGATGTGTTTCTCTTTCGAAACCAAGGTCATAAAATTCATCCAGTTCTTTCTCGCCGGGATTCATCTGCGGCGGATTCTGGATTAAATAACGGTCGCCGGTTTTCTGGTATAAACCTCTTGCTGTCAGCGGGTCGTTATTTTCATAAAAGAGGCGGAACATAGAAGTGAATTTATCTTTATCCGAGGCGCATTCTTCATAAGAGGGAAGTTCTGTGTATTTATATTCAGGCTGATCCGATATGTAGCAGAGTCCCTTCACCGGAAAGAGAGGTTTTCCCTTTTTTAATTTTGCCGCTGTTTCAAGAATTGTTTTTTCACCCATTCCATAAATAAGGTAGTCGGCTTTCGCGTCAAAAAGTATTGATCTTCTTATTTTGTCAGTCCAGAAATCATAATGAGCGACCCTCCTCAGACTCGCTTCAATACCACCAATTATAAGGGGAGCTGTTCCCTTAAAATGCTGCCTGATCAAATTGCAGTAGGCGATAACAGCCCTGTCAGGTCGTCTGTTATTTTTGCCGCCGGGAGTGTAATCATCACTCTTTCGTCTTTTATTCAGCGCGGTATAATTTGCAACCATAGAATCGACGCTGCCCCCGGTAACACCCCAGAAAAGTTCAGGCTCTCCCAGTTTCGTAATATCTTTGCCGCTTTTAATATCGGGCTGAGCGATGATTCCTACCCTGTAACCTTTCGAAACGAGGAGTTTGCCCAGCGCGGCCGCGCCGATATAGGGGCTGTCGATATATGTATCGCCGGTGACTAAAATTATATCCGGCTTTTGCCAGCCAAGAGCTGCCACTTCTTCGGGAGTTACAGGGAGAAACATTTTATTTCCTATATGATATCTTATTATGAAAAATAGGTTATTTGCGATCGATAATCAAACCTGGGGCTGATAAATTAAATCAGCGGCTGACTGAAAAAAAATAATTTTTTATCTGAAACAAATAACACGCAAAAAAAAAAGGGAAACATATCCACGAATATGTTTCCCCAATCGGGTTTTATATATGGAGGGCGATTAGCTTGCCAATAAACTTACCTGGTTATAATCGTGATGGCTCCGGCCATTATTTTTATATTGGTTATGATTTCCAAGATTAAAACGGGCTACCAGGTTAAGCAGGTTTTCAGTCAGGTTATTAAGGTCCTCAGCCGATTTCGCGATCTGTTGTGTTCCGGCAGCGCTCTCATGAATTACTCCTGTAATGCCTTCCACATTTTTGCTTATTTGTTCGGCAGTAGCCGACTGTTCCTCATTAGCTGTGGCGACCTGTTCAATTTCAGTAGTAACCTGTTTAATTCCTTCATTTATATTGTATAATACATCCTCAACCTGTTTATTAAGTGAAATACCCAGCTCAACAGACCCGGCAGATTCGGACATTGATGAATCGGCATCTTTTGCCTCTTTCTGTATAGCAGTGACTGTCTGCGCAATTTCTTTTGTCGCTACAGATGTTCTCTCGGCAAGTTTCCTTACCTCATCGGCAACCACGGCAAATCCGCGCCCCTGCTCTCCGGCCCGCGCTGCTTCAATAGCGGCATTCAGGGCGAGCAGGTTGGTCTGGTCGGCAATCTCATTTATCACACGGGTTATTTCACCGATCTGGTCAGATTTTTGTTTTAGTGAATCAATTATTAAAACAGTTGCTTTTGTATTAGCGGTTATTTTATCCATTCCATCTTTCGCGGCGAGAATTTTTTCAACACCCTGGTCCGCCTTCTGACTGGCTTCCTTCGATAATTTAACAGCATTGGTCGCATTCTGAGAAGTATGGATTATTGTTGTCGCCATTTGTTCCGAGGCAACCGCGACCTCGGTAACCTGGGAGCTTTGTTCCTGCGCGCCGGCCGCCATTTCTTCGGTGCTCGAAGAAATTTCACTGCTCGCGCTCGCTGTGGCTTCTATTGCCTCTGTAACTGAAATCAGTATTTCCCTGATATTTTTCACCGTATCGTTAAATCCTTTGAATAATTTACCGATATCATCATTGTTTTCCACTTTAAGGCCAACTGTCAGATCACCGGCCGCCAGTCTATCCATCTGTTCAAGAATTTTTGCAACACTCAGGGCGAGATACTGCTGCTGCTTTTCGGCTTCCATCTGTGCCTTTTCAGCCTGTTTCGCGGCTTCTCCCGCTTCAATGCTTTTTCTTTCAACCTCTTCAATATTCAATTTAATATCCCCGACCATTTTATTGAATGAACGGGCGAGGCGGCCAAGTTCATTTTCACTCGTGATATCAACCGATACATTTACATCACCCGAAGCAACTTTGTCGGCGCCAAAAACAAGTTTTTTTACATTTGAAGAAATGTCCCTGCCTATAAAACCACCTATTGCCAATCCCGCGATCATCAGAATTATCATAAAAGTCATGATGCCTGATTTAAGATCGGCCAGGGCGTCATCTATTGTGTCGACATATACACCGCTCGCGACAATCCAGCCCCAGTCATTAAACAATTTAGAATAGGCAATTTTGGGAACGGGCTCGCTTTTCCCTTCTTTCGGCCACACATAATCGACAAATGCCGAACCGTGATCTTTGGTTTCCGCCAACATTTCACGGAAATAAAATTTACCCGATTTATCCTGAAAATCACTCAGCGAATTTCCAATAAGTTCCGGTTTAGCCCTGTGAGCGAGAACAATTAAATTCAGATCATTAATCCAGAAATAATTGTTCCCTTCATATTTCATGCTGCTGATTTCCTTTTTCGCCAGCTCCTGGGCTTCAGGCAATGTTATTTCACCATTGCCAACCCTTTCACTATAATATTTCAGGACATCGACCGCAATCTCAACTTTATATCGCAGTTCCAGTTCTTTTTCTTTCGTCATATCCTCTTTCAACGCGGGAAACAACCCGAAAATCACGTAGATTAAAAAAGAGGAGAGTAGAAGAATTGTCAATCCGATAAGTTTCGGAAAAATATTCCAGTTTTTGATATTCAGCCATTTCATATAATCACCCGATAATTATTCTGTTAAACATTTAGCATCAATCTCTGCTAAAATCATCGGCAGGTAAGTTAAAAGAATAAGCAAAAATGTTCCGAATGGTCGTTTTTTGTTTCAGACGGTAATAACAGCGGACCGTGAAGCGAAAAAACTCAGAATTATATTAATGTTTGTTCGAAATATTTTAATGGAGCGGCCGTTCCTGTATTTGAATAATCGCGGTTAGAAGGCGCGGAGTTATTCTCTTTGTGCCTTCTTTGTGTTCCTTGTGGTTATGTTTTCAACATCCCGGCATACTACTTACTTTGATTTCAACAGGGCGTCTTAAATTCTGATATTCTCTTTGGTCTCCTAAATCAACTTATGGTTAAGGTCATTAAATGGGTTGTAATTATAATAATTAATTCTTATTTTCAATCACAGTTAATTTTCCGCAAAAATATTGATAATCAATCTTTGCTGATAATCTGTAATAAAACAGGTATCCCAGGATGAAAAAAATATTTCTGGTTGTTCTCGCAGTTTCCGCTTCACTGGTTTTTCCCCAGGGAGCGGCAGAGTATTTTTACCCCGATTATACAGGGGAAAAGATACCGGTTCGCACTGTTTTGAATAAAATCAGAAATGTGGATATCTCGGGTAATATTGATATAATGGTAGTCGTAATAGGATTTCCCGACAGGGATAATTCGTGGCCGGTCATTGTTGATGATCCCTTTTATCCTATACTGGGCACATTCCCAAATGGCGCCCTTCTGAGAGACAGCCTGAAGAAAGCGCATGTTTCGGTAGAAGAATGGTATGGCTCCGGACTCAAACATTATCTTGAATTTAATTCAGGCGGTAAAGTTTCTTCTGATATTGTTTTCCCCAAAAGACCCGACGGCAAGGCATATACAACCCAAAAAAGTTTTGAGGAATGGGCGCTCCGGCATGGTTCGGTAGAGAATGTTTGTTTTGATTACTGGAGGGGAATGCTAAATGAAGTTATTCCGCAGATATGGAATAACACCCCTGAATTATTTGATGAAATTGATCTTATCCAGATAGTTTTTACCGGTATTGAAAAATCTGAATACCATGTGGAATATGGAGGAAGCGTCGAAACAGGAAGTTATTCCTATACAAGGCCTGATGATATAAAAGTTTATATCTACAAGGGGCCTGTCGGTCATAATTTCGGATTTAAGTCCATTGCTCACGAAACATTTCATCTTATCGGGCAGCTTGCGGGCTCACCCGGAGGTTTCGGCGGTCTTCCCGACAGGAACGCCAACCGAATGCCATATAATTCCACGGTCGGTTATGATCTGATGTTTAATGCGGGAAATCTTCCCTCCGAAATTTCCTTATACGGGCTGCCGCCGCTGCTTACCTTCGACCGTATTTTTATGGGCTGGATTGATACCACCGCTATATTAACCACTACGGCAGAAGATTTAACGAATATCAGGCTTAAAGATGTGAACCTCCCTCTTTCGGAAGAGGAAAAAGAAAAAGATATCTTCAGAGCAATGAAAATTATGCTGAACCCTGAAGACAAAAATGATATATCTGAATATTTTTTACTTGAGTTTAAAAACGGAACAGGATTCGACAGGAATCTGAGCAATCAAAGTGAGCCGGGCCCACATTCAGGAATACTTATCTGGCATATTTTTGAAAAAAATTCCATGCTGAATTTACACAATGATTATACCATAGATCTTGAAGCGGCGCTTCCCTATAATGGCTGGAAAGGGAATCCGCTGCCGGCTGATAATTACCCGAGAGATTACGAAAGACCTGAGCGCTGGAACAAAGAGAATTTCGGTGAATATGATTACCTGGATGATCTTTTTATGGACAAAGAACAGGACCCTCCAATGTTTCTTTATCTGCCGGATGGCGGGATACACCTATGGGAAAAAACGGCTCCTCCACCATTTGGATGGGACCCGACAGATGGCACACATTTTATCCGGTCCAACAGCATGCAGTCGAATTTTTATTCAGATATTCCTGTAAAAGGTTTTGTTAATAACGCCTTTTCTGATACCACTTATCCATCTTCAAGAAAAAGAGATGGTTCACTGACGCATATTACAATTAAAAATATCAGGCGGTCAGGTGAGTATATGGCTCTCGATATTGATGCCGACGACTGGTCAGGTCCTCCTTCAAAACCAAAAGTACTTTTTATTGATACCGTGAAAATAGGGCAGAATATTTATCCTAATGTCAAGTGGGTAAAAAATCCCGATCCCGACGTTGAAAGTTATGATATTTACCGGCGTATGCTGGAAGGTAATAAATGGCTCGACTGGGAGTTTATTGGTGGAAGATCGTTGATTTCAAGGGACTCGACATCCAGTGTAATTTCTTTCCCCGATTTTGATATTCATAATCAGCTTGGAAAAAGAAGACTTACCGAATACAGTGTTATCGCTATTGATATCCAGAGTCTTCAGTCAGAAAGGTCCGACCCGAAAAAGATTGATAATTCACTTCTGGTTTCCGACTCTACAAATCTGGTTGATCCGGAAACTTTTGAATATGAATTAATGCAAAATTATCCAAATCCTTTTAATCCTGCCACAGTCATCAGATATTCTGTTCCTGAAGATATCAGGGTAACAATAAAAATTTATGATATTTTGGGAAGACTGGCAGCCACACCCGTAGATGAAATTAAAAAAACCGGCCGCCACAATTGTCATTTTAACGCGGGCAATCTTTCAAGCGGAATATATATCTATATGATGAAGGCGGGTAAATACTCTGAAATCCGGAAAATGACCGTAATTAAATAACCTTCATTCCAGTCCTTCCCGAAAAATTCCCCGCGCGCAAAAAAATTCTTTAAAATCAGAATTATTGTTGTCATTAAACTCTCAATAGATTAATTTCATATACTTACTGAATTTGTGTATTATTAACTTTGGAGGTATCATGATAAAAAGGTTATTAATTTTTTCCATTTTTATCTCTTTTTGCGCATTCGGACAAAGTCTTGTCCAGGTGTTGCCCGCGCCCGACTATGCCTACGGCCTTACATTCGACGGCAGTAACTTATGGGCCGGATCGAGCAACGGTTATGAATTATGGCAAATAGATCCTGAAACAGGAGCTGTTACAGGATCAATTAACGCGCTCGTTGATGAAACCCGCGGCATTGGGTGGGACGCGTCAAACTCCACATTATGGGCTTATCATTATATCTTTGGTTCATCCTCCGGACGTGAAGATATGATAATTAACTATGATACCGGAGGAACTCCTCTTGATACACTATATTCCCCTTATGAGGATTATATTGGCGGGGCTTGTTTTGCCGATGGTTTTTTCTGGATTTCGGTCTATTATACCGGAAGCGGAAACCCTGCCTACCTGGTTAAGATTGATCCGGCCACAGGCGCTTTTGTCGATACACTCGTAAGCCCCGGTCTTCAGCCCCAGGGACTTGCCTATGACGGCACATCTTTATGGCTCGCGATGGATGATAATGATGGTGATCCGGAAAACATATATGAAATCAATCCTGAAACGGGTGAAGTGCTTTCACAATTTCCCATACCCCCTTATGGCTCCACCGTAACAGCCCGTCCGCGTGATATGGCGTGGGATGGTCAGCACCTTTATCTCGTGGTTGGCAATAATACCGATAAAGCTATCTACAAATTTGATATGGGTTCGAGCGGCACACCTCAGATTCACCTAAGCGCCGATGAACTTAATTTTCCCATAACTTCGGTTGGGGATACCTCAATTTTGCCCCTGACCATTACTAACGCCGGGGATGCCGACCTTACTATAGATCAGTTTAATATCCAGCCGGATGTTTTTGAATTTGCCGAAACTCCTTCGGTTCCATATACAATAGCTCCGAGTGATTATCTTGAACTTGACGTCCGGTTTATTCCGGCAAATCTCGCCACCTATAATGGCAGTATCCAGATAAACAGCGATGATCCCCAGACCCCCCAGGCCGTTACAGAGCTTAACGGAGAAGGAGTGCTTGCGGGACCTGTTATTTCCGTGGCGCCCGCGGCATATAACTTCGGCCAGATATGGGTTCCTTCCGACGGAACGGCTTACCACAATGTAATTGTTGAAAATGTCGGTGGCGAACTTTTGACAATTACCTCACTCGATTTTAATCTTGAGGAGTATTCTGTCTCATCTCAGCAGCTCCCGATTAATATATATCCTACCCAGTCAACAACCCTTACAATAACATTTTCACCACAATCACCCGGAATTTATACCGACACTTTGCGGATAACCTCAAATGATCCCGCCACTCCTGTCGCCGGTGTTAATTATGAAGGAGAAGGTATCAGGGATGATTATTCCTATGGTTATAAATTCTGGGATTTCACAGTTCCTGAAAATCCGAATACAAGTTACCAGGATTACCGGGTAGAAGGAATAAATTCGATAAATGATATAACCGGCGACGGGGTGGATGAAGTTATTATATCCACCGATAACTACTGGACTATGTGTCTCGACGGCGCGAGCGCCGGAGAGGCGATTATCCTCTGGACCTTTAATTCCTATTTCAGCAATATTAATGCCGGTTCCATTGGTATGTCTAATGATTATGGCGTTCAGGACGCGCTCAGTATTGCCTCCGATCTTAACTATGACGGAAAAAATGATGTGGTCATAGGTCTCGGCGGAGGAAATGAGCATGTTTACGCCATTGACGGAACAAACGGACAAATTATATGGCAGTTTGGCGATGAAGTCAATTACAGCCTCGGTGATTTTGAGGCTGTCGACGCTGAGAGAGATTTTAACGGCGATGGTGTTCCTGACGTACTGGCGTCAGCCGACGGAAATGAAACAGGCAACGGCTATAAAAGCGCTTTTCTCTTTAACGGCTTTGACGGTGATATTATCTGGCAGTACCATTACCCGGGACCAAATCTCTCGTTTGGTAAAACTATCATTTCTGTTGATGATGTTACCGGGGACGGCAAACCTGACGCCGCTCTCGCTGTTGGCAATAATGGTTCAACCGATCTTAAAGTTTACCTGCTCGATGGCGCCACAGGAACACCGCAATGGAATTTTGAAGCTTCAAGTTATGAACATAAAGAATTACTCGAACTTCCCATTCCTGGTGAAACACCCGATATCATTGTAGCTGAATATTTCGGCGTTATTTCAAGAGTTGACGGGGAAACAGGCCTCGCCCAGTGGAATGCCACGCTGGGAGCCCTTGCCGGTGTTATTCAGATGGATCTTATCCGTGATATAAATGCCGATGGAATTGATGATATTCTTATCGCGGCATTCACAAACGGAGTTACCTGCCTGAGTGGTGATAACGGCCAGGTGATATGGTCGTGGTCAATGGCAAACCAGTATGGTGTAGCATCTGTGCCCGATCTTGATAATGACGGAATAGATGAAGTTTTTACCGGTGACCAGAACGGCGCTGTTTACCTCATTAAAGGTCAGGGTGATGAACTTCTCTTTTCATATAATTTCAGCGGCGATAAAATAAACAGTGTTCACGCTATGCGTTCGATCGATGGAAACGACAGTTATGAACTTATTGCCGGAACAAGAAATGGAAAAGTGGCATGCTTCAGCGGCGGTTTGAATGCTCTCGCGACCGGATGGTATAGCGACATAACCCTTACAGATGGTGAAAACAACGGATATCTGCGGTTCGGACAGGATGTAAACGGTACAGATGGAATCGACAGCCAGCTCGGTGAAATTGAGCTTCCCCCGGTTCCCCCAGCGGGCGCCTTCGATATCAGGTTCAACCTGCCTGTTACTCCTACTGTATCATCAAAGTATGACTTCAGAAATAGTGAAATTACCTCACCTCAATGGGAAATGCAGTTCCAGCCCGGCAGCGCCGGATACCCGATGACAATCTCCTGGAATCCTTTCCAGCTTCCAGATGGAGCTTTTACTCTTAAAGATCCGTTCGGAGGTTCAATTGTCAATGTCAATATGAAAGAAGAGGGAAGTGTTGAAATAACCAATACTTCACTGAATAAACTTGTAATAGAATATTCCTCATCAGGTTCTGTCAGTGTCTCTGTAGCCGAAGGATGGAATATTGTTTCAGTTCCTCTCGAAGCGGCAGATATGACAGTGAACGGACTCTTCCCGACAGCAAGTTCAAACGCTTTCGGCTTTACCTCCTCAGGTTATTTCCAGACCGATGAACTGGTAAATGGCGACGGCTACTGGCTTAAGTTCGATTCAGCCGAAGATATCCCGGTTGAAGGAAGCCCGGTGGCGGGCAATCTTCCGGTGGATGAAGGTTGGAACCTCGTGGGACCATTTGATTACGAGGTGACCGTTTCCGGCATAACATCAATTCCTGCAGGTATTATTTCAGGATTGTTCTTTGGTTATAACGCAGGTTATACCCAGGCGGATGTTCTTGAACCGGGCAAAGGTTACTGGGTGAAAACAACAGCCCAGGGTGAGCTTGTTCTTAACAACCCGGCAAAAATAGCCCCTTCTGTTACAAAAGAAACAGGATATCTCCTGGTTCAGGACGCGGCGGGACATTCCTCGAAAATTTACTGCGGCAGGGCAGATTTCATAACCGCGGAAATGCCTCCTCTTCCGCCACAGGGAATATTCGACGCCCGGCTGGAAAGCGGCAATATAGGTGTTGAAGCGTCCGCGAATGATCTGATCGTTATCTCCTCCGCGGTTTACCCTGTTACCATAAGCGCCAGGAATACCTCTGTAAATCTGAGAGACGGGGTGAACGGACAGATGATAAACGCCACTATTTCTGATGGCGATAAAATTGTGATTAGTGATAATTCAATCTCGCGCCTTGTAATAAGCGGCTCGGAAATTCCGGTCGATTACGCGCTTGACCAGAACTACCCCAATCCCTTCAACCCGGCGACAACAATTTCATTCTCACTGCCGGTCAGGGAACATGTGACTATAAATGTTTACAACATGCTTGGTCAGAAGGCGGCGACCCTGGTCAATGAGATAAGAGACGCCGGAAATTACAATATCACTTTCGACGCCTCGGATCTTTCTTCAGGTGTGTATTTCTACAGCATAAACGCCGGAAGTTTTTCCGCCACAAAAAAGATGATCCTGATGAAATAAGCGCCGCGGGCGTTTTGTTTTTTTTGACTAATTATTTCAGTTTAATCAGATAATTATTCTTCCAAACCTCCGGGGTTTTTGAAACCCCGGAGGTTTTTTTGTGTCCGGTTGTGAATGTTTTTCTTAAGATGTGATTTTACCCGCGGCTGTTGCTTTTGCCCTTTTGGGGGCTCCGGTTATGTTTTAGGTTTCCCCCGGACATTGCCCGGGGCTGATGTTGACCGCGCCTCCAGCGCTTAATACAACTGAGACGCAATTTTATTTCTCCACTGGCATCGCGATTGAGTTAGTCATTCGAGTAACTGGTCAACAAATGTGTAATGAGTAATAAATCTTTGTAATCTTTGACAAAATTATTAACCTTTCCTTCTTGAACCTCCGAGAACATAACCCATTGAACCGAGGATAAAACCGATCAGATACCCCGTTCCGGTATTATTTTGAGCATAGATTTCAATATCTGAGAAGAAATAAAATATAACCCTGAATGGCAGAAGTAATCCATGCCATAAGCCGGTAAAGAATCCCGCTTTATCCATTGTTTTGAAATGTGTCGTTTGTGATAAATCCTGCCTTCCGAAACTTATTGTCGAAATATAGGCATCAAACTTTGGTTTCCATTCCTTCATTTTTTCTTTCGATGTATAGAACTGAAAATTGTAAAGATAATTGCGGTAATAGGTAACAGCGGAAAGTGTCTGACCGCCGCCAAAAGTTTCCGATATTCCGACACGAAATTTCTGTCCCCTTATTCTTCTGATTCTGGAATCTTTTATCGGCAGACCAAACCTTTTTTCCATTTTTTGATAATATGATATAAAATTCTCACTCGTTACCCCCGGCAGCAACATTGGCATTCTCACTACCATTGCTCCCAGGTTATCACCGCCTGAAAAAATGACATCGGGATTGAAGGGCAAACCGAGGGGTGAATCTTTTCTCATTTTGTTAATTTCCTCTTTATCATCTTCCACACCCCAGTTACCGGGATAAGTTACAGAGTATTCCCCCCGTTTCGATACATATTTCTCAGGTTCACTTTCTGAACAGCCTGACCAGGTAATTACTATTAAAAGAACTGCCAAAAACATAAAAGCCTTTTTCATAATTTTCTCCGGTTTTTCTAATCAAATTCTAATTTGCAGTAAGGACAGCTTGTTAGCCCAAAGGAAACTGACTTTCCGCAACCAGGGCAATATCCCGGTTTTTCAGAATCAATTCTGTTGCGCCTGACAACAAAATATATTATCAACCCAATCGGTGAAGTTATAATCGCGAAAAAAAGCGCTATTAGCCATAAACCGGCTTTTCCACCTCTTGATTTAAGATAATAGAACTCATAAGAAAATCCGGTAATCAGCAGCAGAAGAAGATTTATAAATAATACAGTATATCCGGCAGACTCAATAAATTTGCTGTAGATAATAGAACCTGTTAGGAATAATATGAAAAAACCAGTCAACACCACAGGGAATTTGGGTAATGACTGAATGAAAGAACCATTCCGCTTCACCATTAATGATTTGTTCATATTGCCGCTCTCTTTATATTCTCATTTACCCATTTCTCTACTTCAGTCAGTTTAACATCACTCATATATAGAGATTTCATATTAACCTCCCTGCCATTATTCTGATGAAGAAGAAAAGCATCTCCATTCCGGGTAATATTTTTGATTTTGCTGATTGGCACAATAACACTCTTTCCAAAACCTTTGAAATATTCAAAATTTCCATTACTGAAAGAAATTACAGGTCTGAACTTTAGATTTCTCGCCCTGATAATTTCTGCTATTGATTTTACAATCCCGAAAAGGCAGGCTATAAAGATATATCTCGCGATTTTTTCAGATACTGCAAGTCCAAAAGGAATAAACAAAATCAGTATACATGCCGCGATTATAATTGAATAGACGCCGGTAGAAAGATTATCGGCAAAGAAATTTTTTGTCTGTTGTTCTTTGTTCTCCATTATTTACCTCTGTTATTATTTTTTAATATCTGATTGCGGGCGCAGCTTTTTTTTATTAGACGGGGGATAAACGCGACCAATAAGAACTTTCTGATCGGGAACAGATAAATAATTATACTCATAGCGATGAGTTGTTCTACCGGTAAACTTTATCACCCGGAAAAACGGATTTCAGATTATATTATTTCTGATAGCGTTATTAACTGCGGCAGCCTTCGAATGGACATCCAGCTTCCTGTAGATACTCCTGATGTGGGAATCGACTGTATGAATGCTTTTATTCAACTCAGTGGAAATTTCTCTCTTGGTCTTACCAACCGCAATAAGTTTGAGAATCACAATTTCATTTTCTGTCAGGTTCAATAAACAATCACATTTTGTTATTATTTTATACGACCACTACATCTTTTTACCAAAACCAATATAAACTTTACACTTATCAGAATAAATCACGCATTTACGTTATTTTCGTTTGGGGATATATTGTTTATTTTTATCTGTATAGTGTAATTTCTTTGATTGTTCAAATATCAAATTCAGATGTGTTACGAGGACTTTATTACGGAAAATAAGCTGATGCTTTTTCGGGAGTCCGACAAATATTAATTCCCCGGCTTTGTTTACGGACATGATTTCCGGCCTCGATTTGAGCATAGTCACAGACAAAATGGAGACTACATTTTATGAACAAGAAACTTAGAGAAACGTTAAAAACAATATTTTTTATTCCTTCCGGAATCGCGGTATTTATATTGGTTCTCGCCATAACCTCGGGAATTGACTGGTTGATTTCACAGATTATCGGGAGTATTAACCCGAATAAAGGAAATATGCTTGATAGCGGCAGATCCATAGGTATGGGACTCTTAGCGCTCGCGGCTTTTGTGATTAGCTGCTTCGGATTGGTTATAAGCGCGTTAGGTTTTTTTACAGCTTCATACAGGCTTATGCCGGAATATCTTCCCCAAAGAGCCGGAGAGATAATCCTCGGCATTATCTTTCTTGTTATGGGGATTATACTTTTTATATTTTTATTTAATTCAGTCCATCACAGGGGTTTTTTGTTTTGGGCAGGATATATAATCGCGGCTGTGGCTTTGCTTTTGGGAGGAATTTTCGGATTAGTTTCGAAATCGGAAAATTCATATTAAGACTAAAGGTTCGATAAAATACCGGGTGTTTACAAAAAGTATTTTTCGCTGGATATTTGTTGATCAGGAGAAATTGAGAAAATGAAAAGGCTGTCGGGGTAAATACCGGGCAGCCTCATTATAATTCGGTTACCCACGCCAGACTCAGTAATATAAAATTTCCCGCTCTGTTTTCTCTTTTATCTTACCATTAAAATACCCGGTTTTGTTTATCCAGTTTCCCGACTCATCATATATATAATCAAACTTCTTTTCTTCAGTCTTATTCTGATTAAAAAAATATTTTTTCTCCAGAACCTGGTTGCCAAAACTATCGTATTTGTATTCGCTCCTGAAGGTACATGCACCTCCGGCCTCATAGATACTTTTTTCAATAAGATTATTATTCCGGTCATACTTCATCTCAACACGTAATTTAACCTCTTTTAATTTCTTTTTCTTCGGTGAATCTGAAAAAAAATCACCGGAATTTCTCTCTCTTTTCAGTTCGGTGGTCATTGCCTCAATAATATTACCCTTGTTATCATATTTCATTTTAGAGAGGTATGTAAATTTTCCTCCTTCATCGAGGACCTTTTCTTCGATTTTTTGATTCTTACTATCGTATTTGTAAAGCTTTCGGGAAATCAGATTACCTTTGGCAGTATATTTTTTGTCTTCAATTACATTGGAATTTTTATCCCTCATAATAATATTTTTGCAATATGTCTTAAACCAGGAGCCATATATGAATACTTTTTCAATATGACCGCTGTTATCAAACTCATAGAAAGAACCATGAAAACCTGAATCATCATCCTGATACTTTATTTTTGCCAATTTGCCCGCTTCATTATAAATGTAAAATATTTTGCCTGGTTCTTTTGCCTCATATTGCCGTTCTGTTTTCTCAAAAACTTTCTTTCCGTTTATTTTTTTGCCTGAAATAGATAACGAAGCAATAATTCCCGGATATCTGAAATCCTCTTCTATCTTCCTGTTTAATTTATCATATTTATATTTTATGCTTTTGATTATTTCGTTTTTATCATTGTACTCAAATTCTTCAGTCAAATTTCCTGATATGTTAAAATGACGGAGTATTTTTTTATTAGATGAAACGCCTCCTATTTGACTATATGTAGTAACTGTCGAATAATTTTTTTGTTTTTCATCGGGTTCGTCAAACATATCGGACTCGAATCTGTGTGACTTTTCCTTTATCGTTTTCACTTTTCCCTTAAGCCCCATTTTTTCCAGATCAGTTTCATTTTCCTGGCAAAATAAAAACAGAGAGGGGATAAGAATCATTAACAAAAACAGCTTTTTATAAATGTTCATATACATTCCTCAAAAATTTTGGGAAATAGTTACCGGTGTAATTTATCGTATTTTTTCTCTTTTAAGTAACAGCATTTAAGTTTTCAACATAATCCATAAACTGGCAGAGCAATAAAAGCAATGAAATCCCAATAAATGAATCCTACTCGTTCTTGTACTTCGTACTCGTCTTATCAAAACTCTCAGGTCATTCGAGAACGAAGACGATTACGAGTATCGCTTCGCCCCCAGGGGGAAGTTTCATGAGCACGATAAAATTAGCCATTTTTTGTAAACCGGATTGTATTTGAGGTTGATCCGAAATGGATGGTTTCAAGTTTTACGCAGGTATTCCCTATTATCCACCCTTGCACCAGACCACGGGAATCATTTTTAATAATTTTCCCGGCGCCTCTTTTTTTCCTGAACATTTTTCTAAAGTGTCGCATATTTTCCGTAGAGACATCCATGATAATAGAATGAAGGAAACCCTCCCGGAAGTATAATTCAACCTTATCAATTTTTCTACCAAGAAATCGGATATTCTTTGAAGCAATTTTATAAAATCTGGAATCTGGTCCGTCTGTTTTGAGCTCCGCGTTTTTAAGCGCTAATTCCGAGATACCCCAGGTTAAATCGCCGATTCCTTTATTAAAATCCCAGGGAGAATCAGAGGGAGAAAAACGGGATAATGATTTAACAGCATCAACTTTTGTTATATTTTCATCTTTAACAAAAGTATTTTCTACTTTTACAATATCATTTATTGACGCCACCAGAACAAACGCCTTCCGTTTATATCCCTTTCCCGGAAGAGAATGATGACCAAGAACAACAAGTTTATTATTTCCAAACACCACATCAGTTAGGGTTTGTGATTCTTCCATTTGGGGCAATTTTTGAAAATTCCATTTTTCAACATCATTTGAAACCATTATACAGGCGTCCGAAAAGTGATCGCCGACAGCTATAAGGAGGTCCATAACCGAAATTATACCTGAGAAACTGCCTGATGTTCTATAAACTTCCCTCCAGGAACGACCATCAGAAGAAATATTAACATCTCCAAGATTTCCGATGCCAACAAAAATATCACGATGATAAACCATGCTCCAAACTTTCATAAAGGGATTTTCATTTGTTTCCCACTTATCCCCATCCTTTGATGTATAACAGAAACCATCGGCCTGGAGAGCGACAAACAGACCCTTCCCAAACGTAAGTGAAGAAAAAACCCAACTCCTTGTTGACCTTTCCTCCTTCCAGGTAACAGCGTCTTTTGAGGTTGATATGGAATTTGGGTTTATCGAGACCAGTAATCCATTGGCTTCGACCATTTCTAAAAATCCCTTATTACCTGTCGCCTGCCAGTTTATACCATCAGTTGAGATATATATCGCGCCGCTTGTCCCCTGCGATCTTCCTGTCGCGCCAAACCAGAGTCCTTTTGAATAAAAAAGACTGACAAGTTCCAGCTCCGGACTCTCATGCATTTTCCAGTCAAGGCCATCAGTTGATGAAAAAATATACCCGTTTCCCGCTGTTAAAAACTTCCCGTCTCCATATTCAATTGCCCGCATGGATTTACTGACAGGCAGTTCAATTCTCTGCCATTTCCATTGTGTATCAGCCCTAAGTTTTCGAGTATCAATTGTTTGGTTTTCGTTATCAACTTTTACAGGCCATTGAATAATTGTTTGTTTCAGACTTGCATTTTCCGTATTTGGTTGTTCTGAATCAGCAATCTTTTCCGGTTTGTCGGAACAGGAAAAAATAATCATTACGGCAAGTAACAATATACCAATAAAACAACGGTTGCCGTTTGAAAATAATCCGATCATGCTAATACCTCCAATTTTTGCGGTTGTAATTTGTTAAGGTTTTTCAAAAACTATCTTTTGAAATTGGCTTCTTTTCCAGGTTTCCGGCCGCAACACCGTAAAGAGTAAGAGTATAGCCGCTGACCGGGTTATCTGTAATTTTGAAATCAAAAATATCATCGCTCTTATTGTATGATCCTCTTTCACCGAATAATTCTCCATATCCGAACCATCTTTGGCCTAAGTAGAAATTCATCCTGTATTTACCCAAAGGCGCCCTTACTCCAAGTGTCCTTCCCCCATGTATAAACACCATGAAATATTTCCCCCTGTTTGAAATGCTTTCAGGTTTAACAAGATAATAACCTCCCCCTTCAGTCTTAATCTGCATCGGGGCGATTTGTATATCACTAATGTTAGCGCTGATTTTTCCGTGAGCCGGCAATGAAAGGTGATTTATCGTTTTGACCGGCTCTTTGACCGGCGCGTTATATAAACCAGTAGTAAATACCGTAAAAAATATAGAAACAGCTAAATATTTCATCTCCCTTTCTCCTGATATTCTTTTGGTCAGCTATAAACGACAGAGCTGTCCTTTGTTAGCGAATTTTTACTTAAAAGTTAATTGAACTGTCTCCTTAAGTTATTGAAACAATCAGTGTAAATTCATCACGCGTACACGTGATTTTCCCTCCGACTTTAAATTAAACCTTTTTTTATTGCTGTTTTTACTGCCGCGGCTTTTGAGTTTACATGGAGTTTTTCGTAAATATGCCTTATATGTGAATCTATTGTGTGCACACTTTTAAATAATTTTTTCGCTATTTCCTTTTTTGTATATCCATCAGAAAAAAGTTTAAGCGCCTCAATTTCAGGATCTGTCAGGCGGGGTCCTGTAATTCGGCTGCTATCAAAAAATTCAACAATCTTTGCCGCTGATCCTGGACTGAAGGCCCCTCCTCCTTCGGCAACCTCATTGATTGATCTTATAATCCTATCATCACTTTCCCCTTTTAACAGGTAACCTTTGGCGCCCGCTTTCAGAGATGAAAATATTTTTTCATCATCATTAAAAACGGTTATCATTAAAATTTTTACCGAATTATATTTGTCCAGAATCACCGGTATACATTCAATTCCTGATTTAATATCTCTGAATGAAGGAAGTTTTATATCCAGCAGAACAACATTAATTTCCTCATCCTCTTTCAGGAATGAAAACAGATCTTCGATGTTATTTTTAACAAATATTTCTCCAAACTTTTTATTATCCCCCAGGATAGCCCGCAGGTTTTCAGCAAAAAGAAGGTCATCTTCCACTATCAGAATATTTTGTTTACTCAGGCTCATATATTTATCACCAGTTGAATTATTGTCCCTTTCCCGGGATTTGAATTTATCTTAAAATCAGCATTTATTTCTTTCGCCCGTTGTTTCATACTTTGAATGCCGGTCCCCAAACTCTGGTTATTTTCAAATCCCTTTCCATTATCACCGATAGTCATCACAAATCCCAATCGCGTTTTTTGAAATCTGATCTCAACTTTATCAGCTTCCGAGTGTTTTACAATATTATGAACCGCTTCTCTGAGTACTAAATATACATGACGCTTCTGATCGAGATCAAGTTTATTAAATATCCTTTCATCATCAAGGTTAAAACTGTAATCAACATCGACCAGCATATCACCGCAATATGATCTCATTTTCCTGATAATTTTTTTTGTATCGTCATTATTTTGATTAATAAACCAGACAATATCTCTTATTGATGAAGCCGTTTTCATTGAAGTATAATAAATTTTGTCGGCAAGCTCAGGTCTGTTTTCCCGCTTGAGCATTTTGCTCATCAGAGTTATACTTCCAAGATTTGAGCCTATTTCATCATGAAGATCATTGGCAATTTTTAGCCTAAGCAATTCAACTTTTCTTAATTGTTTTATTCTGTAAAGATAAAGCAGGTATAAAAGCGTGGTTATGATAAAAATAACAACTCCCCTAAACCACCAGGTAACCCAGAAAGGAGGTGAGATAATCAACGGTATAGCAGCCCCGGCCCGGCTTTCTATGCCATCTTCATTTACAGCTTTTACCTTAAACAGATACTGACCATGATCGATATTCGTGAATGTCGCTTTTCTCGATTTTTCCGCGTAAATCCACTCCTCGTTGAGCCCCTCCATCTTATACTTGTAGGTTGTTCTTTCCGGTGAGGAATAGTTAATTCCGGTATAATGAAAGGTGAAGATGTTATCCCTGTAAGAAAGCCTGATCCTGTCGATTTCTTTTATCTCTTCTCCATATATCTTCCTGTTGGCGATATCGAAACCTGTGAGATATACAGGAGAAGGGAATGAATTCGGGCTGATTTCTGATGGCCTGAATTTTACCACGCCATTCATTGTACCCAGGTAGATTTCATTTCCTGATTGATAATACGCTCCGAATTCAAAAGCATTGCCCGGTAATCCGTCTTCGATATAATAATTATTAAAAGTTTCTGTTTCCGGATCAAACCTGCTCAGCCCGCTGCCTGTGCTAATCCACAAATAACCCTCTTCATCTTCAATTATGCCGTAAACAACATCACCAGCGAGCCCGTCCTTCATTCTGTATGTAGTAAAAGTGTGGCCATCCTCATTCAGTTTTTCGAGACCTGCTCCGAAGGTTCCGCACCATAATCTGTTTTTTGAATCTTTCAGCAGACAAAACTTATCTTCATCACTTAATGTCCCCCCGGTATTTTTATGATTAAATTCCTTAACAATATTTCCCAGACTATCTGATGCCAGCAAAGCGCGATTCGTGGCGATATACATAAGGTTCCGACCGGCAGGGAGCGCGTCAAATATACTGTAATAGGTTTTATTGTACTCATCAAATGTTATTTCCCTGACCAGTGACAGATCACGGTTCAGAACGGATAATCCCTCCATTGTGGCAATATAAAAATTACCGCTTCCATCTCCGGCTATTTTTCTTATATAAGATTTAGCTTCATTAAGATTAAAATTTGTTTTTGATATCTTAATCCTCCTTAAAGCTCTACTGTTAAAATCATAAAGAAAGAGTCCGTAAATTTTTGAGCCGATAAGTAATTTTTCATTTTCAAGAGGCTCCAGACATTCCACATTTTTTACCTCTTTTCCGTTGAAATGAAGAGAAGGATTTAGGTTTTCCCCGGTTTCTTCATTGTAAAAATTTATTCCGCCACCCCTTGTTCCGATTACTGTATACTTCCCAATTTTTGTTATCGACCGGACCTGTTTATCGGAAAGAGAATTTTTATAACCCGGAACAGATGTCAGGTATTTAAAGCGATTTTTCCCGGCATTAATAAATTCGGCTCCTCTCTGTTCAGTAGGAATAATGTAATTCCCGTCCGGAAGCTGAACCAGCAGGTTATTGATTTTATTGTAGGAAAGTGAATTGGCTATAAACGGATTATGCTTGTGATGAATCAGCCTGTCCCCGCTATATTGATATAGACCTGTAGGCTGATAAAAATTGCCGAACCAGTAGTTATCGTATATATCCTGCCATATCAAATAATATCCCTTTTTCCCATAGTCATTATCCAGGTCGGTAAATTCAAGTTCCAGTTTCAGCTCCTCACTCTCTCCGGCAAGTTTATTTATCATTCCTTTTTCGTTGAGCCAGATATCATTCTTGTTGTCAATAAAAAAAATCGGAACTGAATTACATTCTTTCTGAATAAAATCGGGATTATACCAGGCAGCTTCATCTTTTAGTGTATTAAAGCATAATTGGTTAGTGAATATATCCTCCAAAATTTTGTTACTATATTGTTTTAACAGCCATTTATCCGGCTGATAGCCGTTTTTATGCAAAATGAATTTTCCGGAATGATTATCGTATTCCAGAATTCCTTCGCCGGTCAAAAAAATAACAGAGCTGTCCTTCGAAACTGCTCCATATTTATATATCTCTACTGAATCCGAGGCATCAGAATTGAACTCAACCCGTGTTGATAATAATGTTTTTATATCAACCTTTATGAAAGCTCTCGTGGTTTTTTTATCTTTTTCCTGAAGCCACATATAGCCGGAAGAATCCTGAAGCGCTAAACCGATAGTGGCATAAGATTTCTCTGATTTATCAATTACCGGATATATATTAAAAAACCGCCGGTTATTTAAATAAAGTGAAACACACTCTCCGTCATCATATTCCACCCAGATTCTGCCATAAGAATCAACATGAAGTTTTTCGATATCATTCATATATAGGGAAGAACTGTCACCGGGATCAGCCTTGAAAACTTCGAACTCGTATCCGTTGTACCTGTTGAGTCCATCCTCGGTAGCCAGCCAGATATATCCCCTGCCATCGACAGCGATATCCCTCACTGTATTATTCGATAATCCCTTTTCAACATCCAGGTGATCAAATTTAAGGTTGAATACCTGAGATAATAATGAAGAGTATAAAACAAACAGAAACAGGATGATGGTGATGTATGGATTAACAACCATTAATGTTCTTATTCCGGAATAATTCAAAAGAATACAACTGAAGACGTTATTTCTTTCTAAAGGAAATTTACCTTATATTGACTCAAGTTGCAAATAATATCCCGGCTGAATGGTTGTATGATTTATTGTATATGTCCCGGGGAGAATATTTTCCCCGCCACCGTTAATGTTATTTTTACCCCAGCATAAACTGTTTAACCGCCACTTCGTTGCCATTAACTATGATTCCGATTTTATGAAGTCCCGGGTAATGTTTCCTCGTTGTCATATCTTTGAATGACTGTTTTCTTTTCAGCTTTTTCGAACCGCCTGGTTGTAATTCATAATTCCCTATTTGGAATACTTTGCGGCTGGTTTTTCCACCCGATTTCATATAATACACGCAGTATTCAACACGGGCTTTCAGTTCGTTATCGAGGGAATTAAAAAGCTCAAAACTAAAACGCAGTTCTCCCCCGGCTTCAATAAAATCGGAGCTCAGCTCAAAATCCCTTATTTCCCCCTTTTCTTCCTTGCTGAAGCCTGTCAGTTCCAGCGCTTTCGGGTCACCATTTTTGAGCAAAGTACGCAGGGCGTGTTTAACTATCCAGTCGGTGTTCTTACTTTTGCCCAGCCAGTTTTCAGCTATCTCAAGAGTTATTTGGGGATTATCCTTTGATATGTCATTCAGGTTATTGGCCACACTTTTTCTTACATATTCCGAAGGATCATCTTTCAGGTTTTCCAGAATCGGGATAATCGGCGCGGGATTTTTTTTGAATTCCGGCAGGGCGATTGTCCAGGGGAGGCGGGGCCGGCATCCTTCGCTCGAAAGGCGCCGCACATGTTCGTTATCGCTTTTCGACCATTTAAGCATCTGCTCCATTGTTTTTTCGGGGTACTTAATAATAAAAGGTCTTATGGCGAATTCCGAACTACATTGTTTTGTGAATACCTCAAGAGCCTCCATCGAAAGCTCCCAATATTCCAGGCCATATTTTTCTGAGTAATCAGGCAGCGACATACTCCCGAATCCCTTAATACCGGGCGCCGCTTTCATCAGTATCTTTACAGCCTCCTCATACCCGGAGGGAAGAAACTCCGCCATTATTCTCGTAACGTGATACATCCGCTCCTTCAGTTCAAGCGATTCCCAGCTATCATCAAATACCCGGTTGAAAAATTCTTTCTTATCAAAATTGGGATAGTGATCGTATATTCCATCGATAAGAGAATTCACAAATTCTTCCGAGTATAAATTTTTTAATTGTTCAGCCATTTTTTCTCCAAATATTCTTAATTACAAGCGACTCCGAATGGAGTCGAATATTAACGACTTGCAGATAGCAATGTTACAGAGTAATTTTCTATTTACGCTATTGGGCAATGTTCAGACCCGTCAGGATCTTGGTTTCATCTGTTTTTCTATTTACCCCGAAGTACGATTACGATTACGAGTACGATTCCTTCTTCGGATTAAACTTTTTTCCGGCGCTGCCAGATTACAATTATAATTACTCAGTAAGAAATTAAATTCTACGCAAAATGCAAAATTTCAATTAACAATTAATAATGAATAATTAACAATTGAAAGGAAAATTGATAAATATTCCATGATCTCAAAAATTTAAACCTTTTTGCCTTTTTAACCGGGCATTATTCCCCGCGGATTTCGCTGATGGACCCGAAAAAAAGGATTACCGGGATAAGAATTATGGTCAGGTATATTATAATAAAATAAAAAACTTGGTCATCTTTTAATTATCAATTAAACAACTCTCCACTATCCACTTTTGCTTCTGGCTTGCCAGTCTATGATTAAGATTACTCCGTAAGGAGTTAAATTCTACTCAAAATGGCAAAAATGCAATTAATAATTAATAATGAACAATTGATAATTTAAATAATAAAATAATTTTAAGAGTAAGCATCTTGATAAAAACAGGCCACCAAATCACAAAAACACAAAATCCCACGAAAAGCTTATATTATCCTTATTCTTAATTTTTTAACCTTATTCAAACGGGCGATATGTTATCTAATAATCACGTAAAATACTCAGAAGATTAAAAAGATTTACTGGCTATATGTTAGCTATAGAAATCCAAATCGAAGTCGTCATCGAAATCGGATCCTTTGATAAATCAGAGAATTGTTTTCATTCTTCACTCACCACTCACCACTATACACTTCTGGCTTGCCAGATTACTCCGTTAGTAGTTAAATTCTACGCAAAATGGAAAAGTTTTTATCTGATTGCCAGTAAAATTTGGCATTAGATTCCGGTCTGCCTGCCTCTGGATGGTCTTTTCGCAAAAGACGCAAAAAACCGGAATGATAAATAATTGGTAATACCTGGGGAAAGTCAATTCCTAATTCGTAATTCCTCATTCCTAATGTAGTATCCCGTTGATAGATAAACTATATTTTCGTATATTTGATAATGCGAAAATCAAAAATAATAAAACTGACAGAACAAGAAATACAAGAATTACTGGTTATAAGTCGATCTCAAAAAGCTGAAAACAGGTATGTACTGAGAGCCAAAATAATACTTATGTCCTCAGAAGGTAAAACACTGGATTATATAACCCAAACCCTAAACTGTAGCAGGGCGACAGCCGCAAAATGGCGTAAAAGATTTCACAAGCTTCGGATCTCCGGCTTAAAAGACAGCCAAAGACCAGGCCGTGAAACAATATATACCCCCGAAGAAAAGGCAGAAGTAATAAGGCTGTCATGTGCAAAACCGGAAGGGGGGTATACACGCTGGTCCCAACAAAGGATTGCCGAAAAAACAGGGATCAGTAAATCACATGTAAACCGAATTCTGAACGAGGCGACATTAAAACCGCATAAAATAGATCAATGGTGTGGGAAAAGCACCGATCCGGAATTTGAAGTGAAAATGGTTGATGTAATCGGCCTATACATGAATCCCCCGGAAAATGCTTTGATCCTCTCTGTCGATGAAAAGACACAAATACAGGCGCTTGACAGAACACAGCCTGAATTGCCAATGATTCCGGGGAAGCCCAAAAGACAAACGAATACATATAAAAGGAATGGAACTGTTTCTCTAATAGCCTCATTGGCAGTCCATACAGGAGAGATTGTCGCGTCAACAATTGATAGAAATACCTCAGATAACTTCTTGAAGTTCTTAAAAAAGCTGGATAGAAAATACAGGAACAAACATTTGCATATCATTTTAGATAATCTAATCATACATAAAAATGATAAGATAAAAGAGTGGTTGAAGCATAAGAGGAAATTTACGTTTCACTTTACCCCAACATATTCATCGTGGCTAAATATGATAGAAATCTGGTTTGGAATACTTACGAAGGATGTTCTGGTCGGGGGGATTTGGGAATCTAAAAAGCAATTGATTGATCAATTGATGGAATATATAAAAACATATAATAGAACAAGAGCAAAGCCATTTGAATGGACTTATACTGGCAAACCCTTAAAAGCATAATGGTACGCTTTCTAACGGGATGCTACACTAATTCGTAATTCCTCATTGTTTCTGGCTTGCCAGTCTATGATTAAGATTACTCCGTAAGCAGTTAAATTCTACGCAAAATGGAAAAGTTTTTATCTGATTGCCAGTAAAATTTGGCATTAGATTCCGGCCTGCCTGCCTCTGGATAGTCTTTTCGCAAAAGACGCAAAAAACCGGAATGATAATTAATTGGTAATACCTGGGGAAAGTCAATTCCTAATTCCTAATTCCTAATTCGTAATTCCTCATTGTTTCTGGCTTGCCAGTCTATGATTATGATTTTAAAGTAATGGGATATGGATCATCACCTTTATTTCATTGGGGGGAGTATCGTCGGGATTGTTGAGATATTCATCAATGCCGGGCAGATCTTTAATTTCCCTGCCTGAATCGGGGAGCCATTTGCCATATACCTGAGAATAGGTGAAATAGAGATCATTGAGGGGACCTTTATGTAAAACAACCGCGTAATCCCCCCCTCCTATTTCACCTATTTCTATATCATCCGAGGCCTCCACCTCATTGCTTATCGAAATGCAGGCGTCGTATCGGATATCGTCGGGCGGGGTGACATCGGGATCATCATAACACAATCCGAAGTAGCGTGTATCGCCATTCATCTGCCTGTTCTCCACAGCCCAGCAGCAGAGCCTGTCCCAGGCGGGTCCGCACATTTCATAGGGTCCCCTGTGTCTTGAGTAAGCGACTTTTATTGCCGGCATTTTAACTATCCGCACTTCCATGGCCGCGACACCTCCGGTTCTTAAATTATAATCATTAATTTGTGATATCTGGTCTTTCGAATTTCTGTAACTTTTCCGATAGTTATTGGGAGTGATAAAAAATTTTGATTGAAAAGCCCTGATAAAAGATTCGAGAGAATCATAACCAGCTTCAAAAGCAATTTCAGTTACCTTTTTTTCAGTAAGAATAAGTTTCTGCGCCGCTCGCTGAAGTTTGACTCTTCTCACATATTCAGCCAGGTTTTCACCAACAATACCCTTGAATATCCTGTGGAAATGATATCGTGAAAAGTTCGCCACTCCCGCAAGCTCTTCCAGCGGTAGCTGGCGATCAAGATTTTTATGAATATGATTTATCACATTCAATATTCTCTCGTAATATTCATCTCTTGTTATCTGTTTCATAACCTGCCAGATTTTTAGTGTAAAGATAGATTGCCAATGACGTTGCGGCCTGATAATATTTGCTCAATTTAAGGAAATATTGTTACAGTTTCCTTTTGAAAATATTTTTATTATTTTCAGAAAACATTAATCGGAGGTAATATGAAAAAAGGTTACATATACATGACTTTGTTAAGCGCTTTATTCCTCTGTAATTGTATTGGTGATCCATATTATTCGAAATATATGGTTGGAGAACCAATAGAGTTTGCCGATCAGATTATCGGCACATGGAGCGAAATGGAGAATAATACTACCGATTGTCATTATATAATCGTTGAAAAAGAAAATTCCGAAAAGGTTTTTATTTCTGAATTTATTTATGATGGCGCGACCGGCACACATGAAGAATATAATTATTATGGATTTATCACAAAATTTAACAATGAATATTTTCTGAACGCCAAATCATCTGATGGTTATTACCTCTATAAATTTGTCCCTTCAGCCGATAAGATTAAAGTATTCCCGGTCTCAAAATATATTAAAAAGAAATTCATCTCAGCTTATGAATTCGAGGGTTTTGTAAAAGAGAACATGCATCTCGGTTTCTTTTACGGGGATATTTTTACTCTGTATAAAAATTGATATTTGGTAAATCTTTTAGCTGTCATAACCAGAACCAAAGAGGAATTACGAATTACGAATTACGAATGACGAATGACGAATTGGCTTTCCCCAAGTGTTACCAATTACTTGCCATTCCGTTAAACTGAACCTTATACCGCCGGCTTCGATTCCGCTCATTTGATTTTCTTTACGCTTATTTTTTTGATGTCTCTTTAAAAGATAAGGTTCTAAATTTTCCTCAGGCAGAGCCTATGGAAAACGCCTTAAAGGGAAAGAATTCCAATATTTTGAACAAACCTGAATTTGGTTGATCGGGCAAAAACAGAAACATCTCAACATAATTCAAAAGTGTTTCACCATCTGTTATATTTCGGCATGGATTCTTTTCAAAAGCAGGCGGACCGGAATCCACTCCGTTTTAAGCGGCGCTTATTGAGGCCGTCTTTTCTTGAATTTATCTATAATGTCCATTTGTATTTTTTTAATCCCGAAGGGATGAAATGATTGTAGAATGGAAAAACGAACCATATAAAAAACCCCGCAGGGGTGACATATATCCTATCAATTACAACATGTCTGACCTGTTATTATTTCACCCTTTCAGGGTTGGATAATATGGTTGATTGATTCAATTTCTATAATCATGTCATCCCTTCGGGATTTCTATAGTCGAAATTTATTTCGGAAAGATCCCTTATTTAATTTGAAGCGGGCAAAACATTTTAAAGGAAAATCTTATTCAGAACTCACCTGAAATAGTCAGAACAGAAAGAGATTTATGGATTTTGAATCGCGGCCTGATTATCTGCAACATGTTGTTACCGGGCTTATTGACAAATTTTGCTCCCCGGATTATCCTCAACATGTTGGCGTTAGTGTGGTGATAAGAGCCTATATGAAAACCAATGGGTAATGAAAAGACAACCAACTATTAAAATGGACCTAACTAAACAATTACACAAACGCCAAATATGGTTTGCCTGACAGAAATTATAAATGATGTACTATAAATATTATATTCAATCGACCTGAATTTTGCCCGGGTGGTCTTGAAGAATTTATTTATCCGGGGATGGTTTGTAAATCCTCTACAATGATTACATTTGTTTTATTGACTATTTTCTACCCCAGTTGGACGTTCCGCAATAATGTTGCCTATACAAGGCAAATAATAAATAAAAGAACCTTGTAGAGGTTCCATTATTGTAGAATACCAGATAACTCTTTATAAACATCTCTGTAGGAGATGCATAAAATGGCGCTTAAACTGCATCATCTTAAAAATATTATAAAGCTAATATATCAACCCCAAAAAGAGCCGGAAGTATTTTAAATAAAGAAAATTTTACCAGTGATCGAAGTGGTTTGTAGCTGACTCAATTTCAATTACCCACTATATTTCACATAGAACCAAAGATAAAAACCTGTATTGATATTAATATTCTGTCATTTAAAGGAAGAATATTCTATGAGTAGTTAAATTCTGCGCAAAATGGCAAAATTTTATTTAAGCATACATTAACCGGGTAATTCTGGCTCCGCGAGTTTATGATATTATTGTCACATCTCATTATTCGTGATGACAGGAGCTCTGTATTACCATATACCAGGGCGCAGAATAAGGCGCTGTTTTTCCTCTCTTTATTCCACAGGATAAATTTGATAATTTTCCGTAACTTTAATCATCGCTGTAAAGTATATTTGAAATGAAACATAAACCGGGTATATTATTAAAGGTTTTATAAAATATCCGGAAAACAGATGATAACAGGATTATTATGAAGATATTTAAAGGAAATAGTGATTTACTGCCCTCGGTTCTCGCGGCAAACAAAATACCCAACCTGATAATATATTTTCTGCTGCTGACCGCGATTGTTGTTTCGGTCATTTTTTATCTGTTCCCTTTTCAAAATGAATTTTCCTCTTCCGGCCAGGATTCAAAGGTTTATTTTGCTGATAATATAACGCAGGCCCACAGCGAAATTATCGCCGAATTTAATAAAAAATACCGGGGAAAAATTGAGGTAATACCAATAGACATACCCACTTTACAATTTACCACCAACAAACGTAAGGAACTCATAACCCGGACATTGCGCAGCCGCAACAGCCGAATTGATATTTTTGCTGTCGATCAGATCTGGGTTCCCCGTTTTACCAAATGGGCTGAACCGCTGGAACAATTTTTCAGTGAGGAAGAGCTTAAACTGATTCTGCCCCAGGCGTTAAAAACCTGTTATTTTAATGATAAACTTTACGCTATACCCTTTTTTATCGACGCCGGATTGCTTTATTACAGAACTGATATTATAGGCAGCCTGCCGGAATCGGAAAAAATTGAAGAGAAACTGGAAAAAGGAATTTCATGGACTGATATTATTGAGATAAAAAAACGTTATTTCCCCGGAAAATATGCCTATATTTTTCAGGGTGACGCTTATGAGGGGTTGATATGCAACTTTATTGAATTTCTTGGTAATGATACTGAAAGATTATACAGCGGAAATAAGTTTAATATATTCGATCCTGTTATAATAGAAAAAACCAGGCAGTTTGCCGATCTGATATATAAGCATAAAATAGCGCCGGTTGATGTAACAACATTCGACGAGGGAAGATCATTTGAATACGCGCTCAATAATGATATTCCCTTTTTCAGAGGCTGGCCGACAACTGTGAAATATTCCAACCTTGTATCAAAAACGACACAAAAACTTAACCTTCTTAAGGAAGCCTCACTGCCCGGCAACGGAAAAAACGCCGGTTCCTCGGCAATAGGAGGATGGAATTTTATTTTATCGAGATATTCAGGAGTTAAAGAGGAAGCTGTGACATTCATAAAATTTGTTCTCTCCGAAAAAATACAGGAACTTAATTATACTTCCGGCTCTTATCTTCCCATCTTAAAATCTTTTTACGAGAATAAGGAGATGCTTGAAAAACATCCCAAATCTGTCGAATTCAGAACCATCCTCAATAACGGAGTACATCGCCCCGCTATGCAAAACTATACCAAGATTTCCGATATAATATCTCTCTATCTCAATAAAGCCTTAAAAAAAGAACTCACAACAGAAACGGCTCTGAAAAAAGCACAGCAGAAAATTGATCTTATCTTAAATTCTTCACAAAAAATTAAAATCGGCAAATAAAATGAGTCTGACAGAAAAAATAAAAAAATACAGATTTGAATTTTATCACTTTATCATCCTCATTATAATCATAATAATTTCGCAAATAACTTTATCCTATATTACCACCCGCTCCACACAGAATCTTATAGGTAAAGCGGTAGATATCTATCGATGGGACACAGCCGAGAGAATAGCGGATCTCACCACGATATCGCTCGAATTACTGATGCAGAACAGCAATATCTCCACCATCAGCGAATCGGATAAAAACGCTTTAATTGAAGCGCTCGATTTTATACTGACTCAGCAGCGTCTGCAAAAAAACACCGAGGATATCTGCTTTCTCTTTTATTCCGATGATGAAATAATTGATATAGATGATGGAAGAAGGTTATATGAATATGTTATCCTTCAAAACAGGGTAGTGACCGCCGACTACCGCCGTGAAAAAGCCAAAGCCCTCTTCAGCTCCTCACTCGAGGATATTTTTATTAATGAATCGGTCCTGAACCAGAAAGGCTCCTCACAGTCTTTCCATGTGCTGGTTCCTTTTTCGATTAAAGGTGAGGTGGTCGGAGCTGTTTATATGAAAATAATTCCCGATATAAATAACATGAAGGGACTTATTGCAAGCTCATATGATCAGACCGGGGCTTTATTCTCGGCAATAGTTCTTTTCAGCATTCTGCTTATGTACCTGATAACAAATTTCCTTGTTCAGGAGAGGGACCAGATACAGAAGGAATTATACAGGCAGAGGGAAAAACGGCTGACACAAAAAATTGAGGATGAAAAGGAGGTTCATTTTGCCAAAAGAATTTATCACGCCCAGCACAAAGCTGAAAAGATAATGGGTTTTATCCGCCAGGATGTCCTTAACCTTACAGAAAACAATATCGATAAAATAAAACAACAGATAGTGAAATATGCCAATTTTGTGGGCCGTGTGGTATATGACATGAAAAATTTCAATCCTCCTGTCACCGTGATAAGAAACTCCGCCTTTAACACCGATCTCAACCAGGTGATAGAATTTATTGTCGATAACATTTTCAGGAGGGTTCATAAAGAAAACGATCAGTACAGATTTGATCTGCAGCTCGACAGAAACGCTCCCAAGCTGCATATTAATGAATATGTAATCTGGGAGATAATAGAACCTCTTATACAAAATTGTATTGATCATAACAAAAATATAAATCTGCTAATTACGATAATTACAAAATATAACCGGAACACCAACTCATCGGTACTCATAATCAGGGATAACGGAGCAGGTTTTAAAGCTGATTTACTTGAAGAAGACAGAAGAGGACTCAAAAAAATATTTATTGAAAAAACCTCCACAAAACGAAATGTTCAGCATTCAGGATATGGATGTTATATCGCTTATGAAAATTGCAGAAGAACAGGAATGAAAATTGACGTTTTTAATGATAACGGAGCTTTAACAGTAATTGAAATCAACCACAGCTAATTGATCGGGGGACTATGATAAATAATAAAATCAGCATACTCATCGTTGAGGATGAAGATTTTGATGTTCAGCGAATAAAGAACACTATAAGACCTTTCGAAGAATTAATATTCATAAAGGATATCGTTTCTTCCGGTAAAGATACTCTTCGGGTTATTAAAGCAAACAGGCATTTATTCGATGTGGTGATCCTCGACTACCAGATTTCAGGCGGGCTGCAGGGGGAAGAGTTAATTGAGGAAATAAAAAAAATTGATAGTACGATCCAGGTTATTGTCATCACTAAAATGACAATCAATCAGACAGACCTCGATTTTGCCACACAGCTAATTGAAAGCGGAGCTTCATGGTTCGGCACAAAAACACCGATGGATATTGATTATATTTATCAGCCGACTGATTTCGTACTGGCAATTAAAAATGCCTTTGAAAAGAGAAAACTGGAAATTGAAAAAGATATCCTCCACAGGGAGCATAAAAACACCCAGTATAAACTGAAGAATAATGTCGCTGAATTATTAAACCGCTATTCGCTTATCGGTTCTTCAGGGGAACTAAAAAAAATTAAAGAGCAGATTGATACTTACGCGAAAACAGACGCGAGCATACTTATCAGTGGTGAATCGGGAACCGGAAAAGAAATTGTAGCGCGCAATATTCATTATGTCAGCCAGCGGAAGTTTGAGAATTTTATTACCGTAAACTGTTCGGCAATACCAAATGACCTTATTGAAAGTGAGCTTTTCGGTTATGAAAAAGGGGCTTTTACCGACGCGAAAATGGAAAAAGCGGGCTTATTTGAACAGGCAAATAACGGAACAATTTTCCTCGATGAAATAGGGGAACTGCCACTGATGGCGCAGGCCAAGCTGCTCCGTGTTTTGGAAACCGGCGACCTCGATAAAATCGGGCGAAAAAAAAGCTACAGTGTCAACGTAAGAGTAATAGCGGCGACCAATAAAAATATTGAGCAGCTTATAAGGGGAAAACTATTCAGGGAAGACTTATTCTATCGGCTGAATATATTAAATATCACTCTCGCGCCATTAAGGGAAAGGAGAGAGGATATTCCTGTTTTGCTTGAGCATTTCTTTAATCTGGCTTGTGATGAGTTTCATGTTTACCAGCCCAAAATCTCGAAGGACGCTATGAGTATTCTCAGGCAGTTTGAATGGTCGGGAAACATAAGACAATTAAAAAACGTAGCGCAGCGACTCGCTTTAATGAACACAAATATCATCGATATAGATGAGGTGGAAAACGCGCTCGGATTAAGAAAACACAGCTTCTTTGGCGGTTATCCCATTCCGGCTCATTCGGATGACAATATTTTAATCTTAAAAGAGGCGGAACATGAGTTCAAATTGCGGTATGTAAAAGCTGTAAGAAACAGGAGTAAAACCGACTCGGAAGCGGCGGAAAAACTTGGCCTGGCCCGGTCCAATTTCCACAGATTATGTAAAGAACTGGGTTTGAAAGAATAATTTTGTTATCAATGTGATAGCAATGTTATATTTTTGATAACAAACCAGACAATGCGTCGGATATATGTGATCCCGCATAGAAAAATAATAGTTTGTTTACTGAATACAGGTTCATTTTTCTTCATCATTTTAAAAAAATGGAAAGATATTTTCAAAAACCGGCGAAAAATTACATCGCGCGGCTAAAAGTGAACATATTCCCATTGACCGGTAACTGATAAATTGTTTCAGGATCAGTTCCGCCTGGCAATAAAGCTGCTATAAAAAATATATAGTTTTTCAATCCTTCGAATAACCGAATCTTCAAATTTCCTCAATTTTCTTTTAAGTGGCATATTTCTTGGAGATTATAATTATTATTTTCCAATATAAATTCATTTAAATATTAACTATAACAACTAACCCAAGGGGAAAATATGAGGAAAACTATTCACCGTTATCTGATCAGCGCATTACTGATCATCTCATTTCTTCCGGTCGCTCTTTCCGCGCAAAAAACCGGTACAGTTTCAGGTAAAATAAAGGACCAGGCCGGAATGCCGATTCCATTCGCTAATATTACGATTATCGGCACAACCACCGGTTCGGCATCCGATATGGATGGCAATTACCTGATTGAAAATGTTACTCCGGGCGATTATGTGCTAAGGGCAACAGTTATTGGTTTTAAGGAAAACAAGGCAGATATTACGGTCACTGCCGGAAAAACAACAACACAAAATTTCACCCTCGCCGAGGATGTTCTGCTAATGGACGGTGTGGTAATCACCGGTACCGCCGGCGGAGCGGGAATCAAAAAGAAAGACGCGAGTTTCGCTATTACCACCATTTCACCGGCTGATATCGAGCGGTTATCCCCCCCGAGTACAGCCGCGGCTCTTGAGCTTGTGCCGGGTGTCTGGTCTGAAAGCACCGGTGGTGTTGCCGGAGCAAATATTATGGTCCGCGGGCTTCCTTCAGGCGGCGACGCGCCTTTCGTAACCATGTCGATAAACGGCGCTCCTCTTTACGGAACACAAACTCTTTCTTTCTTCGAGCAGAGTTCCATCTTCAGAATTGATGAAACTATCGCCTCAACTGAAGCTTTGAGAGGGGGACCAAGTTCAGTATTCTCGAACGGAGAGGCCGGACTAACAACAAACTTTAATCTTGTAAGAGGAACCGCTCAGACAAAAGGAAGAGTAAAATATACCACCACTGATTATAGTTCGCAGAGAGTGGACGCTGTGCTCAGCGGTCCTGTTTCGGAAAAACTATATTATATGGTTGGCGGTTATTACAGAACTTCACCCGGTATCAGAAATACCCAGTTTAACTCTGAAAACGGTCAGCAGCTTACATTCCAGTTGACAAGGGTTTTTGATAAGGGAGCTTTAAATATCTTCACACGCCTTACTGATGATCATGGCCAGTGGATTCTTCCGATGGCTTTAGGCACAGGCAATGATCCCGGCACATTTTCACCTCTCGGTAATTCCACACGTTATCGCACCCTCGCTATTAATACCCAGGGGGACAGCGCTACTTTCGATTTCGCCAACGGACGCGGCTGGAAAGGTATGGTTAACGGCCTCAATTTCGATTATGATCTCGGAGACGGCTGGACTGTGAGGGATAATCTTTCTTATACCAGCGGTAACGCCGATACTTATGGTTTTGTATCCAACGGCAACGCTATGAGTGTTTCAGCCCTGAGCGCAAAACTCGGAGGAAGCCCGATACAGACTGTGGGAGGCAAAACTCTTACTTCAGGATATGTTCAGAGTTATGGAAGCTGGGTTGTTCAGAAGCAGATTGAATCTCTTACCAACGATATAAGTTTAACCAAAAAGGTTAAAGAACACAATCTCACAATTGGAGCTTACCAGGCTTTCTGGACAACAAGTGATTTCTGGACGCTCGGTAATCATGTTCTGGTACATAATGTCGAAAACGGTGACATTATTGCCGGTGTTCCGGCAGACAGTGTGGCCGGAAGCTGGAATTACGGCCTGAACGAAGCCGGCGACGCGAGAGTATTTGCTATTTACGCGGGTGATTCATGGCAGATTAATAGTAAAATAAGACTTGATTTAGGCCTCAGATACCATTTCTTCAATATGAACTTCACACTTGACGCGGGCGCTCTTCCTGATGGAACAATTGACCAGACCGCCTCTCTCAAGGGAGATGACTGGGCAGGCACCGCTGCTATAAACTATGCATTCGATTCGAATATGGGTGTCTTTATCCGCGGATCAAAAGGGCTCTTTTATCCTAATTTTGATAACATCCGTGAAGGCAATAACTACAACCTCGAAAGCGGCGACCTTTCAGATGGTACAATCTCGTCAAGTATCTTTAATCAGTTTGAAGCAGGTCTGAAATATGAAAGGGATATTTTCAGTCTTTTCCTTACCGGCTTCATGAATACAGTTGAAATTTATGACGGAGGCGTCGGTTCAACATTTGAAGCGGCTCTGCTGAAAACAAGAACATTCGGAGCTGAAATAGATGGAGCTTTAAATGTAGACGCGTTCAAACTTAAACTTATCGGCACACTTCAGAGTGGAAAGATAACAGAATCGGAAACAGCTCCCGAAGCGGTCGATAAAAAAATCTGGCGCCAGCCCGATGTTCAGTTCCGTCTTGTGCCGAGCTATGATTTCCAAATCGGCAAATCACTCGACGCTACAGTCTACGGAGCATTCAGATATGTGGGGGACCGCTGGAACGACAGAAACAACACATACCAGCTTGAATCATTCACCAAACTGGATATGGGTCTTTATTTATCAACTCACAGCGGACTTACATTCAACCTCAGCGCCGATAACCTTACAGACTCCGAAGGCCTGACCGAAGGTGATCCGAGAGATCCCCTCGCTAAAAACGGACGTCCATTATTTGGCCGTTCCTTCAAATTTTCAATCAGTGTTGATTTTTAATCTATTATTAAGGGCAGTACAGAATTTATTCTGTACTGCTTAATTTTAACAAAATATCGAATTGCTGTTATGTCTAAAACTAAAACGAAAATATCCCTTTTCCTTAGTTATTTTGTTCTCGCGATACTCCTCAACACTGTTGGAATTGTTATCGCCCAGGTTATTGAGGATTATAATGTAAGCAGATTGACCGCCGGCAGCCTTGAGGCATTTAAAGATCTCTCCATTATGTTTGTTTCATTTATTCTTGCATCCTACGTCCCAAAGTTTGGTTACAGAAGGACAATGATATATGGATTGATCGCGTTAACATTAGGCTCTATGATTATTGCCTCTATAACCGAGTACTGGTCGGCTCCGGTGCTTTATATGATCACAGGTTCCAGTTTTGCCCTTATGAAAGTTTCGGTTTATTCAACGGTCGGGCTGATTACAAAAAGTCAGAAAGAACACACAGGTTTTATGAATACGCTTGAGGGGATATTTATGACCGGCTCTCTGACCGGTCCGCTGATTTTTTCACTGATGATAAGTGTGAGCACATGGAATAACACTTATTGGATAATAGCCATACTTACTACAATATCGCTGATTTTAATGCTTTTTACTGAGATAGATGAAAGTAATGTTAAAGAAGAGGCGAAAGATTCAGGTTTTATAAAGATGTTTTCACTGTTTAAATATCCTCTTGTATGGGTATTTATTATCAGCGCGTTTCTTTATGTAATGATCGAACAAAGTTTCGGCACATGGCTTCCAACCTTTAACCGCGAAATCTTTAATTTGTCGCAGGCGCAGTCAGCTTCATTTCTGAGCATCTACGCAGGTTCGATTGCCCTGAGCCGATTTCTCGCCGGCTACCTTTCGAAAAGGTTTTCCTGGTTATCTATCCAGCTTACTTACCTGACAGGGGCGTTCCTGCTGACTCTGGTAATACTGATACAGACGCTTGATTTCAGCGCCGCTCAGCATGAAAGCTGGTACCAGGCTTCTCCTCTGGCATTTATATTTTCCATGGTCGGATTTTTCCTCGGTCCTATCTATCCGACAATCTGTTCAATTGTTCTCAGCAAACTGGAGAAAGAAAAACACAGCTCAATGACAGGTCTGATAATTATATTTTCTGCCCTCGGAGGAACATCCGGTTCGATGATAATAGGATTTTTCTCTGAAAATTTCAGCGTTCACAACGCGTTTTATTTCCCCCTTGTGCCTATAACACTTTTAGCGTTTATGCTGATCCCCTATAAAAAGATATCCGATAAATTCGGAGCGGAACATCATACAGGATAAGAAAGGAAAGATATGACTTCGATTAAATTAAAATTTCAGATGCCGGTCCTGCTCTTAATAATGGTTTTTTTCCTCTCCTGTTCCGGCAATGATGATTTCCTCCTGAAAACGGGAAAAGTTAAGAATTATTATCCCGCCTATCTTGGCAACGGGCATTTCAGCATTTCCACCAGCCAGTCCGGAATTGCTTCGGCAGAATCATATATGATTAATTTTTATGATGAAGCAAAAAATGATATCCCGCGAATAGCCGTCCTGCCCGAATGGAATGAAATAATTTATTCCTCCGGCAAAAACTTTCTTAACCGGACAGATATTCATTCCGATCAAGTTTCCGGTTACAGCCAGATAATCAATATGCGGGATGCCGCTATTGACACAAAATACCGGTGGAGGGACGAATCGGGGAATGTGTCGGATATTGCCGTATCATCATTTGTTTCAGGAAGCGACAAAAATGTAGCTGTTATTAAATTTGAAGTCACCCCCCTGTTCTCAGGTAAAATAAGTCTTGCCTTTCCAATAAAGGAGAGAAAAAGGCCTGAAAGATATGACCTCGCGATAGCTGAGACTATTGATTTTGGAGAAGAGAACCAGTGGCCCGGTTTCTGGTATCCCGGTTTCACAAATGTTGAAAATATCAAAGCGGAAAGGACTGGGGGGGGAGGCCTGGTATTTGCCGGTCTGAAAACCGAAGGAAGAGGAACCGGGGGAGGAATAGCGGCTGATATTTATTGTGAAAATCCTGAAACAAATACCGATATCACACTTATAACTGAGAATAACGGAGCTTCGGTAAATTATACTTTTCAGCCGAGAGAAGGGAGGAAATATACTTTCTATAAATTTGTCGCTGTTGTTCCCGAAACAGAATCCGGAATAAATCATGCCGTAACGGCGAAAGAAACCGTACTAAATGCTGCTCAAAAAGGATATGGCAGGAATTTTTCAGAACACCAAAGCAGATGGAGTAAACTCTGGGAAACAGACATAATTATTGAAGGTGATCCCGAACTTCAGAAAATAGTACGGTCCATGATATTTTATCTTCTTGGAAGCGCGGATGAAAAAACAAATTTTGGAATTCCCCCCATGGGGCTTTCTACCGCCGGATATTTCGGACATATTTTTTGGGACTCCGATATCTACATGATGCCCCCATTGCTTCTGATGCATCCGGAGATCGCGAAATCACTGGTTCAGTTCCGCTATCAAACTTTGAATGAAGCTCTCCGGAACGCGTCAATAAATAATTTTAAGGGAGCGATGTACCCCTGGGAATCGGATGAAACAGGGAGGGAAACGACCCCCTATTTCGCCATTAAAAATGCCCTCAGGGAAAATCATATTGTAGGCGATGTAGCTTTTGCCCAGTGGCAATATTTCACCGCCACAGGAGATACAACATACTTAAAAAATTACGGCGCGGAAATTATAAGGAAAACGGCCGATTTCTGGCTCTCCCGCGTAAAATTTAACAGTGAAAAAAAAAGGTATGACATTGAGGAAATAATTTCGGTAAGTGAATCGGATAAGTATGTTAACAATGAGACATATACAAATTCAATCGCGAAAATAAACCTCGATCTCGCTGTAAAAGCTTCCCGGCTGCTGGCTCTTGATGTTAACCCCGAATGGATAAAAGTAAGAGATAACCTTTTTATTCCTTTTAATGCGGAAGAAGAATATCATCCGCTGCATGAAGAGGCCGCGGCGGGAGAAGGAGCTTCAAAATTCTGGTCGAGTGTCGTGAATCTGCTCGCCTACCCGCTTCAGGTAGAAATGAGTGAAACCACAAAACGTAATGATCTGGAACACGCGGTAAAAAGCCTTGAGCTGAATGGGGCCGGAGCAATGATGGGAATTAACTTCCTCTCCATTATCGCCGCCGAACTTGGAAGCGACTCTCTCCTGAATTATACGATAGATAAAACTTTGTATGGTTACCTGAAGCCTCCCTATTATGTGCTTTCGGAAACACATGATAATCATTCGGTTAACTTTCTTACCGGCGCGGGTTCTTTTCTTCAGCAGATAATTTTCGGTTATACCGGGCTTCGTAACACAGATGAAGGAATTGTCGAAAAATATGATCCGATGCTCCCGGCAAAAGTTAAAAAGCTGACACTGAAGAATTTCACAATCAATAATAAAACCTGCGATATCATTGTTGAAGGTAACAGGCTGACAAAAATTATTCGGTAATCTAATTGGATACAGGTTATGAAACTTCTCTTTAACGCCGATGAAACAATTCATAAACTCCTGCGGCAGGAAGATACTGACGGTGACAAAAAAATAACCGTTGAGGATGAAGGTCCGCAATTCTTTAAGGCTGAATCGGTCAGCGGTCATATTGTTGAAATAAAAGGTTATTATTATCTCTCCAATTTTCTTCAGGAGCTTATCCTTGCCTCCGATTCCGGCAAGGAGGTCGTGGAAATAAATACTGATTATATTTTTGAAAAACCTGTTGACAGAATAAACAGAATGATAAAGGATTATTACTGGGAGGGGCTGACAAGAAAACTGGATGGTGAAGGACTGGTAGGCGCGCTTGTCGATGAAAAATTCAGCGATAATGATCTTTATTTGTACGTTCCGGAAAATGATAAAGAAGCTCAGCGATATTACAGGGAAATCATTGAAAAAATAAGGGAGCATAAAATAACGCTCCTGGAACTCTCCAATAAAATAACTCCCGGGTATGTTAATTCATTGAATAACAAATCGGGAGTTGTTTCTCTCGCGCTGGGAAAAAACAAAGATGGTCAGACCGAAGCGCTTCCATTTGTTGTTCCGGGGGGCCGGTTTAATGAAATGTATGGATGGGACAGCTATTTTGAAGCTCTCGGACTTATCATTGATGACAAAATTGATCTCGCCAAAGCTATGGCCGATAATTTTGTTTACGAGATTAAACACTACGGACAAATACTCAACGCTAACAGGACTTATTACCTGACCCGCTCACAGCCCCCTTTTCTTACCTCCTTTGCCCGTTTGGTATATAATAACATGCCCCGGAATGAAGAGAGCAGGAATTGGCTGAGGATTTTGCTTGACACTTCAATTACCGAATATAAAACCGTATGGATGACTGAACCCAAACTTACATCCAACGGGTTAAGCCGCTATTATGGCAAAGGAATCGGGCTTCCCCCCGAAACCGAAAAAGAACATTTTGACACTCTCCTTAAACCTTTTGCCCAAAAAGCGGGGATGGATATAAGGCAATATCATAAAAAATATCTGAACAGGGAAATTATCGAACCGGAAATTGAAGAATATATTATCCACGACAGAAGCATACGTGAGTCGGGACATGATACATCCTACCGTCTCGACCGTGTATGCGCCCATCTGAACACTGTTGATCTTAATTCACTCCTCTATAAATATGAAACCGACATCGCGGAATTGATCAAAAATGAATTTGATAATCAATTCATTACACAGGAAGGAACAACCGAAACAGCGGGAATATGGCTGGAAAAAGCCGCGGCCAGGAAAGAAAAAATGAATTCCCTGATGTGGAATGAGGCAAAGGGTTTCTACTTCGATTATAATTTTGCGAGGGAAGAGCAGACACATTTCGAAAGCGCCACAGCTTTTTATCCTTTGTGGGCAAAACTCGCGGGCAGGGATCAGGCCGCCATCCTTGTTAAAAAAGGGCTGGAATCTCTTGAATTCGCCGGGGGAATAGCGGGCGCATCAAAAGAATCCGCCGGGGAAATAACTGCCGAAAGACCTCAGAAACAGTGGGATTATCCAAACGGCTGGGCGCCGCACCAGATCTTAATATGGGAGGGGCTCAGCAATTACGGGTATGAAACAACCGCGAGACGTCTCGCATATAAATGGCTCTACACAATCTTAAGAAACGCTGTTGCTTATAACGGGACTATCCCGGAAAAATTTGACGTCGTTTCACGCTCCCATAAAGTATTTGCCGAATATGGCAATGTAGGCACCGAGTTCGATTATATTACCCGCGAAGGATTCGGCTGGATGAACGCCTCCTTCAAAGTCGGTCAAAAATACCTGACAGAAGAACTTATCGAAAAACTCAACGACCTTGTCCCCCCGGAAGAGATTTTTTGAAGGGTGAATAAACATTTAAACGCCCGGCAATAAATCAATAATCATCCGGAAAAATCAGCGAAATATTGTAATATCATAACTCCCGAATCCTGATAGGAAAAACAACTACTTGATGAAATCAATGCGTAAACTAAATCGTCGTAATGTTGACGCGCATACCGAAATATGGATAACTTATTGATTTGAAGACTGTTATAAATATGGCGCGCCTGACGGGACACTCAAGATTTTGCGTTTATCTTTTACCAATATGCTGTCCATAACAGGACATATAATAGCACTTGCTGTAAAAGATAACCCCGTCAGGGGCAAAATATTGGTAGAAAAAAGAGGGATGCGTCCAAGTGTGCCGTCAAGGTACACCATATTACCACCCCGGAAATTATTTCAAGTCTGGTATAAATATTTTTTCCCATCTGAAGAGACAAGGCATGCCTTGTCTCTACAAGGGGTTGAAAAAACAATAGCAATACTGAACCTGATACCGATATTTAATAAGGTAATCCCAAAATCCTTTAATCATGGTTCTGCTTTTGCAGGCTCAGTTCTTTTCCCTCGAAAAACCATTTACACGAAAATATTTTCACTATCCAAAGAACATAAAATTCGGGAATGTTGTTTTTTTTAATTCATAATTCACCACTCATAATTCATAATTATTTCAAGTAAACCATCTTACCAAAATCAAGATATTCAACTTTGCCGTTTTCCCTTCTTTCCAGTTTGTAAACATATATTCCTGATGAAAGATCATTTTCTTTCACTTCCGGTCTGAATGTTTTCTCATATCCCCCCGCCTCAAGATATTCATCAACAAGGGTCGCCACTTTTTCTCCTTTGATATCATATATCGTAAGGTTTATTTTGCCCCTCTTCTTTATATAGAATTTGATTTTGGTTTCCGGATTAAAGGGATTTGGGTAATTAAAAAACAATTTATCCTTTTCAGGTATCAGAAAATTAGCGCCGGTTTTATTTAGTATTATCTCTATTCTTGTTGTGTCTGAAAAGTTACCCTGGTTGTCGAGTGTCTGAAGAGAATAAAGTATATAGTCACTTCCGGTGTATTCATCTGAAAAAGTCGTATCTGTCGTAGCGAATGCCGCTGTCTCAGTTATCGGTGTTCCCTCGTATCTTTTGATATGATATTCCTTAAAATCAATCTCATGATTTTTTAACCAGTTTATGGTTATTCTGCTATTATTTATCTCCCACCATATAGAATCTGGAATAGCGGGGGGGTAATCAATATAACTGTAAATTTCACCATAAGGTCCTCCGTATGGCCCGATATCGCTTCTGCTGCCATCCGGATCAAGGATACCCGGATCTCCCGCGTTTATCATCGGGCTGTATCTCTGAAGATGATAATCACCTGAATCCACTGAAACAAACATCGGGTCAAGACTCAGGTTGGTTGTATCGACGGATGGGAAATTGGCATAGTTACTTTCATTGTTCCAGACATTGTTATATTTTACTATCTGTTCTCCCCCTGTATTATAATAATAAAAACCATATTTACAATCCTGAACAATATTATTTCGGACTGAAATTTTGTGCTGACACATTACACCCCACCGAAAATTTCTTATAATATTGTTTTCAAGTAATAAAGGAGAATCTGATGGATCAATGGCCAGGTTATCTATCCAGTTATTACTCAAAATTATATTGTTTTTTATATATACGGTGTCACTATATGAACCTCTAAATGCCCCCGGACCGGCAGTAAGAAATATTATGTTATTTAATATTTTTGGTGATGGTCCGATGTTGATAAATATACAATAACTGGTTGCCTCAATAATATTATTTTTTATCAAAGGTTTTATACTTGTGCTCCCCGCATGAAGGTCAATTCCCCTGCTGTAAATGTCAGTGATTATATTATCACTTATTTCGCCATAAAAATTATTAGTCACGATTCCAGAACGACATCTGATAATCTTATTATATCTTATTATTCCATCGCTGAATGTGATTTGATCATCGATTGGATAAACACCGGAACCAAGCGGATTATTCGGATTATTTTCACCGATAACAGTAAATCCTTCAAAAAGACAGTTATGCCTGACTTTCACCGCATGCCGTAAACCCGTAAAATCACCCGCATTAATAGTTGTACTGTCCATCCCGGCCCCGATTAGTGTAAGCCTCCTGACCATATCGACCATTTCTTTATATTCCCCCGGACCCACATAAACAGTATCTCCAAGAAAACAAACATCAATTACTTTTTGAATCGAATCTCCCGCGGTAGCCCATGAGGTGTAGGGAGGTATGCTGCTGCCGGTTTTGCTCGCGTATCTTATCTCGGCATTAACAATTGATAATGTTAAAAGTAAAAATAAAATAACCCTTGTTGTCATAATATATCCCTGCTTAAGAATTACATGTCGTACAATTTAATAAAATTCTACTATAAAATAAAATTATCATAGATTTTCACGGTAAATAAAGATACGTAGTTCGTGAATAAAAAGCGTTGGAAAATAGTATGGATTTATATCGGGACAAAAACATTTCGATATCCATAAACCCTTCTAATTATTTACGTTCGAGGACAATAGGAAAAAGTCAATAGGATTTATCATAATACATCAAATACGCATTATTACTAATGTGATAGCCACATAAAAACAATCACTAAATATCGGGAAAAATCAAGCAAGTTTCGTTAAAATGAGCAAAAACAATATGTTATGAGAATTATACGGAATGATTTCATATATTAAAGGTTGACTATAAAGAGCTATTGTGTAACAAATGCAAGTATTAGCGTATATCCAAAAAAGTTAATTAAATGAAATAATGCACTGTTTCCGATCATTTTACGGCTGAATGTATAACTTATTATGCGTACATATTTTCCCGTGAAAATCTGTGATTATTTATTTGTGGTCTCCGGGGATTATTTATGTCCTATATTTTTATCGGTGTAAATAATGGTAGAGACGCACGGCCGTGCGTCTTTACGTTCTGGCATTTTCTCCGTATAAAATAAAAAACGATAGCGATACTGAACCCGATTTCGATTTTTTAATCAGGTAATCCTGAAATCCTTTAATCATGGTTCAGAAGGGAGCGGGGGAAGATGAATTAGGAATTAGGAATTAGGAATTGGGAATTAGGAATTGGGAATTGGGAATTAGGAATTGGGAATTGGGAATTAGGAACAATTAATAATTTAAAGGAATGGGTTGGGGAGGCGTTCAGGGGCGTGTGAATTTTCCTGGGGTGGGAGAGGTATGCCCGAGAGTTTTGTTACCCGGGGAGGGACAGGCTGGAAAGCCTGTCCTACGGGTGAGGTTAAAAATTATTTTATATCCTTATCATAATTATAGCCGGTATATTTTACTTTGAAGAAGAGTGAATAAAATACCGGGACCATTCCGAGTGTTAGCAGTGTGGCGAAGAGTAGACCGCACATTATGGCTACTGCCATCGGTTCCCACATGGGGCCGCCGCCGAGATAAAGGGGAATAAGGCCGCCGATTGTTGTTGCTGTTGTGAGGAGAATCGGGCGCAGCCTTCTTTGCGAGGCTTCTATTACCGCGCGCTGCGGCGAAAGGCCGTTTTCATCAATTTCAAGTTTGATTCTCTCAAGCAGCACAATAGCGTTATTGATCACAATTCCGGAAAGGGAAACCACCCCGAGCAAAGTCATAAATCCGAAATATGACTGGAAAGCGAGCAGACCGAGGAATACCCCGATAATTCCCAGCGGTATAGTTATAAGGATTATCAGAGGTTTCCGGATGGAGTTAAACTGCACAACCAGCAGAAGTATAATTATAAAAAATGCCACCGGAAGCTGATCCATTATTGATTTATTGGCTTTTGCCGAGGTTTCCAGTTCTCCCCCATATTCATAATAATAACCGACAGGCCATTCCTTTTTGGCTTCGCTTAACGTCTGATCAAGCTCGTTTACCACCTCTAATGTGGTGTTTCCCGGTACAAGTCCTGCCGATATAGTAACAGTTTTATAACGGTCGCGGCGCATAATTTTTGAAGGCTGCCATACAAGTTCTATATCAGCCACCTGGCGCAGGGGCACCGCTTTGCCTGTCTGAAGCGAATAAATATTGAGGCTTTCCACTTTGTCAATGTCATCACGGTCTTTGGCGATTGTGCGCATGGTAACGGGAATGATCTTGTCACCTTCACGATATTCTGTAGTCTGGAAACCGCTGAGCAGAGTTTGCAGTGAAACTGCTATATCCTGGTTTGTAAGTCCCGCTCTTTTAGCCCGCGCTTCATCAATTTTCACAAGTATTTTCTGGGTTCTCACACCCCAGTCATCCTTGATGTTAATTGTCCTGTTCTGTTTAATGAGCATTTCTTTAACTGACTCTACCAGTCCCTGTAGAATATCGGGATCTTTGCCCGCTACTCTTATCGCCACAGGGTTATCCACCGGAGGCCCAAGCTGCAGGGGACTGACCTTGGTGATCGCTTCAGGGAAATTATTGAAACAGTAAGCGCCGAGTTTTGCTATCGCGGTATCGACAAACTCGCGCGAAGTGGTATTTAAAAGAAGCAGTCCGTAACCGGGAGATATCTGCTGGGGATTATAACCAAGAGTAAACCTCGGGGCGCCCGCTCCTATATAAGATGACCAGTTAGAAACACCATCTTCCCGGTTTTCATTTGCTTTAAGATTTTCCTCAACATATCTGTCGAGTTCCATCACTACTTCGCGGGTTCTCTCAATAGCCGTTCCTTCAGGAAGAGTTACCTCGCAGGTCATTATCGCTTTGTCATTTGCCGGGAAAAAGATATTTGGCACGAGAGCGGCAAGCTGCATGGTTATAAAGAAAATCACAATTATTCCTACAACCGACCAGCCCCTGTTATGCAGAAGCAATGATAAAAACCGCCTGTAATAAACATAAAATTTGTTGTTATAGGGATTTTCTTTTTTCTCAACTCTCAGAAATTGTGACGCCAGAAGAGGTGTGAGGGTCAGTGATAGCACCCATGAAGAAAGCAGGGTGATGGTAACAACGGTAAATATAACCCCGGTATATTCACCAACTGCCGATTTAGCGAGAGCGATTGGAAGAAACGCGGCCGCGGTAGTAAGGGAGGAGGTAAGAAGGGGCACTCTCAATTCCGCCGCGGAACCGATTGCCGCCTGCACCCCGGTTTTGCCTTCTCCCATCTGCACCATAACCGATTCCGACATCACAATGGCATTATCGACAAGCATACCGAGCGCTATGATAAGGGAGGCGAGACTCATCTGATCGAGCTGCATTCCGGCGTAATCCATTATCAGCAGAGTCATAAGCATGGCCATTGGAATGAGGGTTGCCACAACAAGCCCGGTTCGGATTCCGAGCGAGAGCAGCATAACAAAAAGCACAAGCGCGACAGCCTGAAAAAGATTCATCACAAAATCATCCACCTTGGCGCTTACATGATCGGGCTGAAAAGCTACAATATCAAATTCCACTCCGACAGGATAAACCGACTGCAAATGGTTATATATTTTCCTGACCTCATTACCAAGCTCAACAATGTTGCCTCCCGTCCTCATCGAAATCCCTATCGCGAGGGCGTCCAGATTCGAACTTCTTATCATGCTCTTCGGGGGATCGGCATATCCACGGTAGATATCGGCGATGTCTCTTAGCTGGACTATCTCACCTGTTCCGGGCAGACTGATAAGTGTGCTTCTCAATTCCTCAACCGATTCCAGGTTTCCCTGCGGTTCAAGCACTATCCGCTGGTTTTCTATCCTTACATCACCGCCCGGATTAATTATGTTTTTAGACCCGAGAATATTTTTAAGCTGAACCGGTGACAGCCCTATTTCGGCAAGTTTCGCGTTATTATATTCCACATAAATATGCTCTTCCTGGGCGCCATAGATTTCCACCTTGGCCACATCCGCGATTCTCAGAAATTCATCCCTGACCTGGTCGGCCATCTCCTTAAGTTCGGCATAATTGAAGCCGTCGCCTGTCATGGTAATTACTATACCGAAAACATCGCCAAATTCATCATTGACAAAAGGCCCGATAACTCCTCCGGGCAGATCGCTTTTAACCCTGTCAATTTTACGGCGGAGGTTATCCCAGATAGGACGCATTTCTTTATATCGTTCTTTAATATTCACATATATTTCCGAAACTCCGGTGCGGCTATTGCTCATAACAAAATCGAGTTCCGGTATCTCCTGCGCGGCTTTTTCGATTTTATCGGTTATAAGCTGTTCCACTCTTTCGGGCGACGCGCCGGGGAAATAGGTGATGACCAGCGCTGTTCGGATTATAAATCCGGGATCTTCATCCTGGGGCAGTGAATTGAAGGCGATTATACCTCCGAAAAATATCAGGATGAGCGCGACATAAGTAACCCTGTTTTTCTCAATTGCAAGTTGGGTAAAACTCATTTTTTTCTCCTGTTTTTCCTGATATCAGAATCCAATTAATTTTACTTTCTGTTTATCATGAATTCTTGTTACTCCGGCGGTAATTATTAAATCACCATCCTGAATTCCTTCCAGAACTTCAAGTCCTTCACCTGTCAGATCGCCAACTGTGACAACCTGCTTATTCGCTGTTCCTGTGCCATCATCTCCGGGCACAGCTATAAATACATACCTGCCCTTTTCATCTTCACCAACACTCGAGGGAGGCACAATTATTCTCATTTTTTTATCAGGTTCCTCAAAGCGGAAAACCACATCGGCCGACATACCGGGCCTGATATTTTTATCCGGATTATCAATTCTTACAGTTACCGGATAGGTGGTTGAATATCTGCCGGTTGAAATTCCAACCTCTGTTACCTCTCCCCTGAAGTTTTTCTCCTTTATCGCCGCGAAAGTCACAAGCACCCTGTCGCCTGCTTTTATTCTTGATATCAGCACCTCGGGAACAGAAACTTCAACTTCGGTTTTTCCTTCGGAAGTTAATACCATTACCGGTTTACCGGCTCCGGCAAACTCATTTTCTTCAAGTGTAATCGAAGCGATGGAGCCGTCGAGGGGGGCGGATAATTTTGTATAGGCGAGCTGCGATTTTGAAAGCTCAAGCAGATTTTTCTGTCTTTCGAGCATCGCCGACGCGGTTTCAAATGACATTCTTGCCGATTCAAGCTGCGCCAGAGCGATATTTTTATTTTCATATAAAGCGCGCGCTCTGTCATAGGCGTTTTTCGCGTTCAATTCCTGCGATTCAGCCTGTTTCAGTCCCGCTTCAGCTTCCGATACCTTTAGTTTGAAATCTTTTGGATCGAGCAGCGCGAGAACATCACCCCGTTTTACCAGATCTCCCACCTTAACTCTGAGCTCTTTAATTGTTCCTCCCACTCTGAAGCTAAGATTCGATTCAATGCCCGCTTTCGCTGTACCGGTGAATACGCGCGAACGGTCGCCCCCTGTCAGGTAAACCTGCTGATATCGAACCGGTCTGATTATTTCCTTTTCCTTTTTTTCTTCCCCGCATCCGGTAAAGAAAAGGGACAAAAGAACCAAAGGTATTAACAGATAGATCAAACGTTTCATTTGTTACCTCAAATTACTTATTTAATTTAATTTCCTTTAATCTTCTCTATTTCCACTTCAAAAAACTCTTTAAATTCACTGAAAGTCCTGTCAATTTCCGACTGCTTTTCGAGATAGATAAATTTCCCGGTAGCTCTCATCAGGTTCATCAAATCCTGGATAAAATCCACCCTGGCATTAACCGCCAGCTCCGCGGAAATTAGCGCCGCGTTCTGGGCGTCGATAAGCTCAACTATTGATACCGCCCCTCTCTGGTATGAATCAACGACCAGTTCAAGTGTGCTGTAGGCTGCTTTAGCCGCTTTGTCAGCTTCCTTCATTCCCGCGAAGGATGCTCCCGAAAGGTGAAATTGGGACCTGATATTCTGTTCAAGTTTGTTTTTTATCGATTCCTTTTCAATTTTAAGTTTGGATATCTCAATGCCGGCGAGCGATTTTTCAACAAACCTCGAACCCCCGCTATATAAAGGCAGGGAAAGATTGAGCGCGAGAGTCCAGTTGAAATCTTTTGGCTGAGGCAGCGGATAACCAAGCATAAACGCCTGCCCGGAACCGGCTCCCCCTTTGTAAAGTGACTGGTTCGCCGTTCCCTGAAGCGCGAGAGAGGGCAGGAAAAAGGAACTTTTTGCCGAACTTAATCTTCTCTCCTGAATTTCGATCGCCTTGTTTACGATCTTCAGTTCGGGTGAGTTTATAAAACTCTGTCCGACAAAATATTTTCTCATTATTTTGAAATACCATTTATTCTCATAAAAACCGAGAAATCTTTTTTCACTTATCTGTTCAATAAGTTCATCAAGTTCTCTTTCTGAGATATCAAACGCTTCTTCCGATGGCCTGTTAAGTATCCTGTTAAGATTTATTTCGGCAAGGTTTCTTGAAGCGTTCGCCTCGATTACCGATTTTTTATTGGAAGCAATTTCACTTTCCCACCTGTAAACTTCCGAGGGGCTTGCCGATCCCACAGAATTTCTAAAACGGGCAATCTCATAGTTGGTCATCGACCGGTTAAGGTTTTCTTTCTGAATCGCTTCAAGATTTTTCGCTTTCATCAGGTTAAGATAGGCATTTGAAACCTCAAGGATAGTTTCAAGCTTATCTTTATCAAACTCATACCGGCTTATCTCTTCCCGCAGCCCGTTTATATCAAGATTGGCCCAGGCTTTCTCACTGAATATAACCTGCTGTAACTGCGCGGTGGCGGTAATCGATTTTTCCGCCTGCTGGCCGTTGCTCATTTCAGCCCGGTCTTTATCTATCAGCAGTCCTGTTGCCGATAATTCAAGCTGCGGCAGAAGATTTGCCAGGGCGCCCGCTACATTCTCTTCCGAAATAAGGATGCTTTTTCCTGATGACTTAAGATCGGGATTTTGTTCAATCGCTTCTTTTATTGCCTCTGTCAGAGTGAGAGTGCGCTCAGGTTTTTCCTTTTGGTAGCCTATCAGCTCCGCGTCGGCCATAACGCTCCAGTTGGGGAAAATACCCAGTTTTATCGCTGTTTCCATGTTAATATATAACTGGTAATTCAGCGGAAAATTAACCGGAATATCACCCGGTTCCTCACCGAGAAGTATTCTCTGAAGATTAAGGGCTATTCTCCTGGCGATGCGGGTAAAAAAGTTTCTCGGCCCTAATCCTGCCGCCGCGCCAGCCCTCACTGTCATTCCTCTCAGATCGAACATCGAGAAAAAGGGAATCTCTTTTGCCTGCACCTTCGCTATTAACTGCTGAAGCTGTTCAGGAGTAAGATTCATCAGGGGAAGGTTAAAAACCGCGTCAGTGTTTGGGGGAATCATTCCAATGGCTTCATCAATATCCGAACTGATTTTTACGGTGGTGATATTGGTATTGCCGGCGGTAAATTTTTCGGGCAAAGCAAAATTACCTTTTATCCCTTTCAGTTCACTTTCCGCCTCACGGTTAACAAAAATTACCCCGCTGCTGAAATCGGTCAGCTCTCTGAACCTCTCAATAGTGTTATCCATTGAGCTTGAATAGGTGATATAATTGAGATTCTTGACTCCGGAAGCGCCATTATTAACCGGCATCCTGTGTATCTCGGCGTTTGTGGCAAAAGGAGCTATCACCGGTTTGGGCAGATCGCCTGAAAATACAGCGAGCCGGGTGGAAATTTCACCTCCGGCAATCACGATATCCACCTCATCATCACTCAGAAGCTTGTGGAAGTTTTCCCTTATCTTCTCAAGGCTCCAGCCGCTTTCAAGCCGCTTTTCTGCCGGGAACCTGACTTCAAACTCTGATTGCAGAAGTTCACGGATCTCTTTTGAAAAGAGCTCAATCAGTTCGTCATTACGTTCCCAGGGGCCGTCAATTACATACCCGACTGTCACCGGACCACTGAATGCATTCTGGGATAATAATGGCGAAAACCCTGCCATAAGCAAAAACAAGATGAAAAAGATCATTTTTTTCATTTTTGTTCCCTTGTTGTATTAAGGTTTAAATAATATCTATTCAATAAATTTATCAGTCCAAAACAAAAAAGAATAACTCAATCAACAAATCATCTTAATCGTAATCGACTCCGAATGGAGTCGAATATTATTAGCCCCGGATGCAATCCGGTGGTTTTATCAGGTAAACAAATGCTGCGACGCTGAAGGCGTCGAATATTAACAACCCGGAGTAAGGAATATCTGAAGGAAAATATTTAATCTTCACATGAGAGTTATATTCGACCCATTCAGGATCTTGTTCCATGTTTTTCTCTTTACCCCCGGCTGCTTTCTTCTTTCGCCGCCCGGGCTGTTCATATTGAATCCCATTCGGGATTCTTTTTCAGGAAAAAATATTGCCGTTTTGTGTAAAATTTGACTTCTTTCTAACTATTTATAATCTTTATTCCGATTAAAGAACGAGTACCGGCTATAAGAGTACAAGTATGTTTTTCACATAAAAAATGTTTAAATATTGTTCTGCCGATTAAATCAGCAAAATAATTGATAATGTAAAGAATAAGCCTAAATCTACTGTGCCGTAAAGAGGAATAAATATCTTTTTATCATTTTTGAATTCTCAAAAATAAAATAATATAAGTAAAAATATAAAACTATTAAGAAAAGGAATCAACTTCTCATTGATATTCAAATATTAACAAAAACTTAAAACAATGAAATTCAGGAGATTATTGATAAAAAAATAGTAAATAATTTATCCCCAACAATCGTAATCATAAACTGGCAGAGCCAGAGATAATGAGGAATTACGAATTACGAATTAGGAATTGCCTTTCCCCGGGTATTACCAATTAATTATCATTCCGGTTTTTTGCGTCTTTTGCGAAAAGACCATCCAGAGGCAGGCCGGCCGGAATCTAATGCCAAATTTTACTGGCAATCAGATAAAAACTTTTCCAATTTGCGTAGAATTTAACTCCTTACGGAGTAATCCCACCCCCCACGCCAAAATGAACAATCCCGGCGCCGTAACTTATCCGGTCATTATACTCATACTCATACTCTGATTTTTTAGTACCGATACCGAAAAATAATGAGGCAATAAGGTTTTTCCCACCTTAATTTGTTTTCTGCTTTGCGAAGGTTCTGAATATAATTCAGCGTAAGAAATATTGTGTACCTGACGGCACACTGATTTTTATCTTTCTCATTATTTTTCTACCAATATTTTGCCCCTAACGGGGCAATCTCAAAATGATACAAGGTGATTTGTCCCGTTAGGGACAGCATATTGGTAAAAAAGATCAAAGAAAAAATGCACAGTGTGCCGTCAGGTACACCATATTAGCCCCCTGAAATAAAATGAAAAATCCAGAGCGGTCACCTAACCCGGCCATCATATTCTTACTCCGATTTTTTGATACAGATGCCGATATCGATAATGAAAAATTAAAAGGCAATAAGGTTATTTTTTGGGGAGGGAATCCTCTGCTACTAAGGTTAAAAAATCAAAATAAGGTTCTTTTGATCTTTTTTCGCGGAATTTTGTTTTGGTGATTTTGAGCGTTTTTTTAGCAATATTTTTACTCTTGATGTTACTTTATAATTGCAATTATTAATTGTTCATTATTCATTATTAATTGAAATATTGCCATTTTGCGTAGAATTTAACTACTAACGGAGTAATCCACCCCCCAATACAAAATGAACAACCCCGGCGCCGTAACTTATCCGGTCATTATACTCATACTCCTACTCTGATTTTTTAGTACCGATACCGAAAAATAATCATGTAATCCTTAAATCCTTAAATCATGGTTCAGACAATGGCGGGGCTGGATTATGCACAGATAGTCATTCGTCAGCAACCGTTCTTTTGGCTAAAGCCCTTTGAGTGTGTTCAGGTCAGCACGGGGTCTCCGGCCTAAAGGCGCGGAGTTATTGCCCTTGTGTCCTTCGTGCCTTCCCTGTGTCCCTTGTGGTTTTGTCTTCAGCATCCCGGCGTTCAATTTTAATGGAAATAGCGCCCTTTCCAATAAGGTTAATAAGGTTTAGTTTGGTCGGGTGGTTTCCTATGCTGCTAAGGTTAAAAACCAAAGAATAAGGTTCTCTCCACCTCGTGTTTGATTCACTGCCTTGATGAGGGTCCCGAAAATTATTCAGAGTTTGATATATGGTTAACCTGACGGCAAACGTGTTTTTTTCGCCGGAAAAATATTTTTTACCGTTCGTAGAGACAAGGCATGCCTTGTCTCTACAGGGTATGATAGAACTATTACGTTGAATTTTTTGAATACATTGGAATGAAAAAGAGAAATTGTTTTGTTTTCTGAAATAAAAAAGGCCATGAAAAATTCATGGCCTGTTAAACAAATTTTTATCCTGATAACCAGGGGCAGTTATTTAATCTCAAATATTCTGAAATCGAGAGCTTTAACCGGAAAAGAAACCGCGCTTCTTTCCAGAACAATTTGGTCGCCTGTGAGCATATCGGTAAGTTCAGCCGCGTTAAACTCAGCGGGCAGAATTAGCTCGGCTCTTTCGGTTTTGTTCGATTTGTTCAGAATCACAAGTATCCTCTGGTTAACATCTGATCTTGTATAGGCGTAAAATTTCTTATCGGCTTTTAATGTATAAAAATCACCATATCTTAAAGCTGAATTATTGTTTCTCAGGTGTATCAGCTTTGATGTATTTTCGAGCATGCTTTTTTCTTCTTTATCAAGCTGATCACCGAATTTCATCATACGGCGATTATCGGGATCGGATGCGCCTGTCATGCCAAATTCACTGCCATAATATACAACCGGCACCCCGGGGATTGTGAACATATAGGCATAGTACATTTTCGCCATTTTATAACTCTGCGGATTATCAACCTTCGGGGGATTGGCCCATCCGACTTCGGCAGCGCTCCATTGTGAAAGCTCAAGGTCGCCGTCGGCATAAGCGAGGAACCTGTTTTTGTCGTGGCTGTCCATTATATTACCCATCAGATGAAGCTGGCCATATACCGCGAATGTTTTTTTCATTTCTTTATCCAGATCGCCAAAACTCTTACCCGGATCAATTATCGCGCGAAAAGCCACTTCATAGAGATTAAAATTAAATTGTGAACTGAGCTGGCCGTTATTGACATAAGAACTGATAAGATCATAACTGCCGAAGGTTTCACCTATCTGGTAAAGTTTTTTACCCATAGGAATCTCAATTTCTTTTTTTAGTCTGCTGGTAAGCGCTCTCCAGAACTTGTTAGGCACATGTTTTACCGCGTCATGGCGGTATCCGTCGGCTCCGGTTTCCTTCAGCCACCATACAGCGTTTTCGGTCATAACATCAATCGCTTCTTCCGAGCCAAGGTAATCGAAAGAGGGCATATATGGTTCAAACCAGGTGGTAAGCCTGAATTCATCCCAGAATCGCAGATTTTTTCTTCCGTCAGGCAAATTGAGGGTGCCAAACCATTCGGGGTGCTCCTTATAGAAAGGATGCTGTTCATGAACATGATTGGAAACAAAATCGAAAAGCACCTTGATATTCTGCTCGTGAGCTTTATTAACCAGTGTTTTTAATGTTTCCATTGTGCCGAAATGTTCTTCAACACGTTTATGATCTATAGGCCAATAGCCATGATAACCGGTGAACCACCTGTGCGGTTCGGGATATTCACGATAGGCTTCATTGGGATTGTCATTCACCGGGAAAAGCCAGATAGTGTTGATGCCAAGTTCCGTAAAATAACCTTCATCAAGTTTATCAATAATTCCCTGCCAGTCGCCCCCGTTATAATTTGCTTTGTCGAATAAAGAATCAGCTTTAATCGGTTTGTTAATTGATTTATCGCCATCATTAAAACGGTCTGTCAGAAGGGAATAAATGACGGCGTCGTACCATGTGGATTCTTCGTTTTTACCATCTGCCGGTTTCCCGTCGAAAAGGATAACTGTCTGCATATTTGTTGAAAGATTTTTTCCCCCTATGCAGACCCTTACAAATTTTTCTCCTTTAAGTTGTGAAGAGGGAATTTCAATTGATATTTTATTGCCGTTCAGAGAAACATATTTAAAGGGCATCTGTTTGTTACCAAAAAGAACGGCCAGGTCTTTTCCTGTAACGTTGTAGTCAATATCACCGGTATTGATAAGAAATGAAAGCTCCGTATTTTCTTTATTGAGTTTAAATCCGTCAACAAAAAGAAAAGGTTTTCTCGATTTATCCTCTTCAACTTTAAAAACTGAATTATATGCTCCCATGCCGTTAGAGATTGAATCGGGATTAGCGGGATCGGTTATTTCAGCGCCGTCAACAAAAAATTTGTACTCATACATTCCGGGGTCCATCGAAGCTTCAGCTACAAAGACACCATCCCCGTCAGGATCGGTCATAGGCAGTGTGCTGCGGTTCCATCCGTTAAAACTTCCGAAAAGATTTATGCTGTTATATTTTTTCTTTGGTCTGAACTTAAAAGTGAAATATTTCTGAGTTCTGGAGAAAACAGGTAATACATATTCCTCTCCATGCTGTGTGAATTTTACTAATCTAAGTCCGTTAAGATCGCGCGGAGGATTAAAATAGAGAATATTTTTTTCTTTGTCAAAACGCATACCAAGATCATCATTTTGTTCAAATGAAACATCGTAATCATCGGCATAAAAAATATCGCTCACAAAAACTGAATCAGCCTGGCCCGCTTTAAGATTGACCGGCTGAATTAAATCATGGATCTTACCCCCCGAATCAGGTGCGCACGCGCTCGCGATAATCATCAAAAACAGAAACATTTTCCTGATAAACATATTTCAACTCCGCTATTTTAATTACTTATTAAAAAATAATCTGTTAAGATAACAAAATAGTGTGTAAAAATCTTCAGCAGGATAGCATGGTTTTGACTTTCGGGAGCCTCCAATTTCCAGGTAGTCAAAGCCGGGGGAGATTGGGAATTGGGAATTAGGAATTAGGAATTGGGAATTAGGAATTAGGAATTAGGAATTGGGAATTAGGAATTAGGAATTAGGAATTAGGAATTGGGAATTAGGCTCTTATCACCACACTAACGCCAACATGTTGAGGATAATCCGGGGAGCAAAATTTGTCAAAAAGCCCGGTAATAATATGTTGCCGATGATCGGGCCGCGATTCTAAATATATAAGCCGGTGGAGTCAGAATTTCAATATTGTACTAACCGCCCCCACGGGGAATTCCCTGCGTGAACACCCCGTGGCTATTAGGTTTAACCCCCTTCGGGGGATTTTCCTAAGCTTTGCCTGGGGAAGATTTAAGCGACTAAACAATTATATTCTTTCATTTTATGGCAGAATATTGAATTTATATATTAATAAAAACGAGCCGTACTCGTACTCAAAGGACAGGTACTCGTTATCGTACTCGAACAATTTACCTGAGAAAGCGGTTACTGCTTAAAAAGCGGCGGGATAAAGCGCTACACCATATCCCCTATTTTATGTGTTGGTATGATCATTTCAATAACCAGTAACATCGCGAAGCATACCGCGTAAGCAATAAAGAAAGCCTGAATAAGCTGCCTTTTATCAATTTCTGGAGGCTCCTGATTTTCATCAAATCTGACAACGCGGGTGCCCGCGACAATATCGCCCAGTCTTCTTTCACGGCTGAAAAGTGTAATCAATAATTCCAGCGGCCAGATAATAATAAAAAGATTCCTGACCATACAGCGTAAAGGACCCGCGGAGATTCTGTTATAATTATCAACCACCTGAAGTTTTAATAATCTTTTACCAAAGCTTCGGCCTTGTAAAGAGTCCTTGCAGAAAAAAAGGGCGACCCCTGTTATAAATATCATTGAAGGAAAGGTGATTATTCTTAATTCTCCCATTGTATTATTCTCTCCTCCTATTCCGAAAATTATAAAAAAGGGAAGGGCAAACGGAATTAAAAACAGGTTTATTGTTGCGTAATCGAGAACCATTGAAGTTAATCTGCCGAAAAAATTCACTTTTTTAACAGCCATCTTTTTACCACCGGAAAATTTAATAATTTTTACTAAAAGAAAGTGAAAGTTAAAATATTCATCTGAATATACAAAATCCTTAACCAGCCCTGCAGGGATGGAAATGGAGGTTCGGGGAATTGTCTCTTTACGGGATATTCAGCGCTCCGGATTGCATAAAACGATTTCGATGGGGAAGCACAAAGCCTTCTAATTTTGTAATGGTGAATAATCAGTAAGAATTTAAATTCTACGCAAAATGGCAAAATTTCAATTAATAATGAACAATTAAAAAGACAATTGATAAATATCCCATGAGCTCAAAAATTTTTCGTAAAACGGTAATTATTTTTGATGCGTAGATTTCTCTCTTAAAAAACAAAGAACCTTATTCTTTAATCATTCAACCTTAGAGGTAATGACAAACCCTCAAATATTTCAACCTTATTGCCTTATAACCGGTGGATTATTCCCTACGGATTTTGCTGTTGGACGCAGAAAAAAAGGATTTCCAAGATAAGAATGATGGTCAGGATGTTTTAATAAAATAAAAAACCGGGTCATCTTTTAATTATCAATTGTCAATTATCCATTATCAATTAACTGACTTTCCACTTCTGGCTAAGCCAGTTTATTCCATAAGCAGTCAAATTCTACGGAAAATGGCAAAATATTTCATGAACACAGCCGGAGGTAAGTCCGCCGCGGCGGATCGAAACCAGCGGCGGTAGCTTCGACTCCGCTCAGCCACCGGATGGTCGTATTTGTTTCTGGCTAAGCCAGTTTACAATTACGATTCATTTTTCGGATTCACTTTTTTCTTGCTGTGTCAGTCTATGGTGATAAGGATGAATTCTGTCGGGTGGTCACTTCTGCTGATCAGGTTAAAACGATAAGAATAAGGTTTATTTCCCCTTTTATTTTTGATCACGGCCTTACCGCAAGTTAAATATTCCAAATTGCGCGCGACAAATTTTACAATTTCGCGTTGAAATTTCAGAACTCCTGATTCCGGTTATAACAAACAATAACTAACATGGATGCATTCGCAAAATAAAATCGCGGGATACTTCGATAAGGAAACGACTTAGGCAGGTCTTTCTTTATCTTATCGAATAGGTACTGAACCAATACATTGACATTGTATTATTTTCAAAAATGATTGAATTTGAACACTATTTTATGCATCTCCTACAGAGATGTTTTCCAGGTCGTCTGTCATTTTCTACCCCAGGGGGACTGACGCATTACCGGGAACCTCTACAAGGTTCTTTTTAGTGTATTTGCCTTGTAGAGGCAGCAATTAGTGCGGAACGTCCCAATGGGGTAGAAAATTGTAAATACCAGGAGACAAAATCCTTGTAGAGGATTCACAAACCACCCCGGATAATCAGATACCTTGTGACCTCCCGGATAAACTCAAATCAATAGAATTTTAAATTTATACCACATCATTTATGGCTAAAAAAAGATATTGTCACGTAATAAATGGATAACAAATTCTTATGATATTTTCCAAAACTTCCGCAATTTCATTTTGCGAGAGGTAAGGAGTTCTGAAGTTACCCAATTCCTAATTCCTAATTCCTAATTCCCAATTCCTAATTCCTAATTCCTAATTCCTAATTCCTAATTCTCTTCCCCGGCTCAGGCTTAAAAGGGATAAAAAAAAGCCCGGCATTATAAAATAATTACCGGGCTTTTATTAAAATATTTTTATAATCAGGATTTTGTTGATTCCCTGCTTCGTCTAATTGCAGATATAAAAAAGCCGAGGGTCATAAAAATTACACCGCCCCAGACAAGATTTATAAAAGGTTTAACCGAAGCCTCGATTGCGATTACATCTCTTGCCATTTCTGTCTCTTGAACAGATTCTTTAGCGCCCGGTTCGGATACCGAAAAACCAACTTTACCGGAGGCGTCCATCATTGTCATTTTAAGACTAAGGCCTGTTTCGGGCGCTTCCACAGGCACATAAGACCTCGTTCCCTGAACATTTTTCATTATCAGTTCAACCTGCTCCGATTTATCCTGGTAATCGATATTGAGCAAAGCGCCGATGCTGAATTCTTCCCCGCTCATCATGGCGGACATGGCATCTTCAGAAAAGTTAAATTTTACAAAAGTAATCTTTCTTCCGTTAAAATTAACCGAATTGCCTTTTTCGAGAGAATAATCAGCGCCGCTGCTGTTTCCACGGTCTTTGCCTTCGGTATAACTTAGCGGCGATATATAAAAATCATTTAAGAAACGCTGAAGAATATCAGGTTCTCTCATAAGTGAATTGTTAAATTCGGCAATATACATTACGGGAGCGGCAACGGTTTTTGATGATCCATCTTCCACTTCAATATTAAATTTATATTTTTTACCATTATCGAAGGGCTCAAATCCTTTAAAAGTGAGAGTATGACCAAGCACCTCAACAGGTTTATCTCTTTCAAGGTCGACCGAGTAGTTCTTCGTAAAACCGCCGGTGGCTATAACCCCGAGGAAAAATAGCGCTATGCCCGCGTGCGATACATAAGCTCCAAGATAGAGTTTGTTGCCCATAAAAATCTTCCAGGCAATCTCGGCATTCACAACAAGAGAGAATGTTGTGGTAAGTGTAAATATTGCCAGCATCAGATCATATACTCCCCCAATAAATATTACAGCGGCAGTAAGAAGTATAGTCACAATTAAGGAGAAGCGCGATTTTTTCAGTATCTCTTTTCCTTTGGTAAATTTCCATTTCAGGAGAATGCTGAGTCCGTTGATAACCCCGATAATAATGGCGATTGGAAGGTTAAGCTCATTATAAAACCTGATCTCAACAGCCGAACCCCAGATAGGAGCCGAAGTGCCGAATAATATTATAGCCGCCGAAGCCAGCAATCCCACCGAACCGGTAAACAAAGCCAGCTCTCTTGACATCATGTTTTCTTCGAAGCTGAAATTTTTTGTCAGGTATTTCCATCTGTAAGCTACTCCTCCCAGCCCTATAAGGGTGAAAAGAATCATGAAGACCATGAGAAAGAGAAACACAATTCTTCCGGGAGCGACAAAGGAATGCACAGAAGCGTCACTCAGTATACCGCTTCTGGTAAGGAAGGTGCTGTAGATAACAAACACAAATGTCATCACACCAAGAATGAGATTGGTTTTTACAAATCTTCCGGGATGATCTTTCGAAGCTGTCTTCTTCTGAACGAGCATTGTATGAATAGCCGCGACTCCTATTATCCAGGGAACGAGACTCGAATTTTCCACAGGGTCCCAGCCCCAGTAACCGCCCCACCCGAGCACACCATAAGCCCAGTAGCCTCCGAGCATGATCGCGAGTCCGAGTATCATCATTGCGGAAAGCAGCCAGGGAAGCGACTGTTTTACCCATTCACGGTACTCATTATTCATAATTGATGAAACCGCGAAAGAAAACGGAACGGTCGACATAGCGAATCCTACAAAAAGCAGCGGAGGATGAATCTGCATCCAGAAATTCTGCAGGAGCGGGTTTAACCCCTTGCCCTGAATAAGGAAATCCCCGAACCTGATTCCCTCGGCCATCATTGCCGAATAAAACTCGGGACTAATCCGGATAAATGTATCTTTGGTTCCCGGATCTTCAAAAACAAAATTGGTGATAAAGGGATTGGATAAAAATGCCTGGTTTATATATTTAATGTTAACAAAACTCGCTTCACTCCAGAGATATTCAAAGGGGCTTTTCAGAATGGGATTGACCATCACCAGAAGAAAGGTGGCGGCAAGAGTAAAGACCATCATAACCCGCTGTTCAAGATCACCCCTTTTTGAGGTGTAGTCAAGTAATATCAATCCGATGATTGCCGTAAAGAGAAGCCATAGCAGAAGGCTTCCTTCCTGGCCGGCGTAAAATGTGGACATAAGCAGCCCTACCGGCAGATCGCTTCCACTGTAATTAAATACATATTTATATTGATACTGATGTGTCATTATCGCGTAAAACAATATTATTGAAGAGGCGATTACGCTGACAGACATTATATGATAACCTGTCCGCGCCGCGGTTTTTGTATTGCCATAACCTTTCCAGGTAAGATAATACATCAGTATTGTGAACAAACTGGCAGCGAGGCCGATGTTCAGGAAAATATTTCCAATCATAAAATTAGACTCCGTTTCTTTCCGGCTTTTTTGCAGACTATTGCGGAACTGAATTTGTTAAACACTTTCTTCCAGTTTTGTCTCATATTTCGAGGGACATTTGGTCAATATATCGGTCGCGTGAAAGTAATCCTTGTTATACTTTCCGGTGATTACCACACTTGTCGCCGATTCAAAGTTATTGGGAATTGTCCCTTTGTAAATAACCTTCATCTCTTCACCATTGCCATCTGTTATATAGAAGGAAAAAAGATTCCGTTCTTTATCGATATGATAATTCTTTTCCTTAACCCAGTAACCTGTGGCTTTAATTGTTACATGTGAATCGCGGATTTTTGTAAAATTGTTTTCATAAGTGACATTTGTCTGTGTAAACAGGTATATCATCACACCCATAAAGACAACTATTATTATTCCGCCTATTATATATTTACCGTTCATTCTCCGGTCTCCTCCATTTCTTTGTGTATATCTTTAAGTCTTTTGTCGAGTGAAAAGAGATAAAAAAAGATGCCTCCCCAGACGACAAGGTTAATAAGCATAACTATATAAATAGAATTATTTTCCAAAAAGCTGAATAAACCTTCCAAATCAACCTCAGATTATTTTTTTCGATAGTTTATCTTTGATAATGATCGACCGCCATGAAATGTTCCAGGCCCAGAAATATAAAATTGTGAAGGCAACCATAGAGAGATAAAAAACAAGCTGCATATTGCCATTCATCTGGAAATCGACAACGGGCCCTGAATTAACATCATCGGCCGAACCGGGATGCAAACCCACCATAATACGGGGCATGATAAAAATAAAAAACGGCACGGTAAGAAAGGCAAATATTGAATACACCGCTGAAAGCCTCGCCCGTTTATCTTCATTATCAATTGCCGAACGCAGCGCCAGAAGTGAACCGTATATCAGCAGAAGAACAAAAATGCTCGTTTCGCGGGGGTCCCAGTGCCAGAAAGCGCCCCATGTAAATTTTGCCCATATCGATCCGGTTACTGTAGCGAGAATGGTAAATATCATACCGAGCTGAAGCGCGGCAGCCGATTTAGCGTCATCATCAATATCCTTTTTTCGCAGGTATTTGATTCCGTAGAGCATTGTCATAAGAAACGCGATAACCGAAAGCCAGGCTGTAGGCACGTGAAAAAATATTATTTTCGCCTTTTCACCAAGTCCCGGTATATTGGGGAATTCATACCACGCCGTGGGGTTCTGAACAATCGGGAAAGAGATTCCCGCGATGATAACGTAAACCATAAGAATAAAAAGAATTATCTTCCAGTACATATCCGCCATGTTTTGTTTTGTTAAACAGGATATAATATATTAATATAGAAAACCTTTATAAAGTAACAATATAAATCGGTGTTCCCCCCTTAATTAAAGGGAGACAACCGAAGGTGAAAACTAAATTAATTCCTCATAAGTTTCTTTTACGGAAATACCGCGTTTTTTCATCTCATCAATCACTTTTCTGCCGGAAGCCGCTTTATGAACCGGAAGAGCGCCATCGGCAATTTCATCATGAGCGGCCATTATTGCCATCACCGAAGCATGCCACCCCGTAAGACGCTGCATGGAGGTTAAACCGGTATTTTCATCATAATAATCGATAATTTCAATATCGGCTTTCATTTTTTTGCCATCCCGCGCGCCGGTGCCGATTATTTTTAAGATCCCCAGATCTTTGAAAAACTCTTTATATATTTTGGGTTCCAGCAAAGCATGATAAAGGTCCCGCGGAATAACTTTTACTCCGTTTACCTCAACAGGTTCCAGGTCAAATAATCCTAAATCTGAAAATGCTTTAAACCTGGCCCAGTGACCGGGATAACGTAAAGTTTTATTAATGAGCAGCCCGACCTTTCCTTCAGCATCTTCCGGCAGTGTTGATAAACCTCCCGAAGTGACAGCCGCTTCAAGTTTGCCGAGCGGTTCCGGGAAATCAAGCATCTCATATTCTGAAAAACAATCGGCGCCGGTCAGTTTTCCATCCATCACACAAAGTGATTTGCCGTAGTATTCATTGGTCAGACCGTTAATATGAAACGAAACCGCGTATTCCCAGGGGGGTTCCGGTTCCTGAAGAAGGCCCGCGCCATAAGATTTAATTTCATCAGCCTTATCGAACCAGTCAAGGAGGTGACTGATAATTGAAATATTAAACCCGGGGTCCATGCCGCAGTCAGGTATAATCGTTATTCCCGATTGTTTTGCCTCTTTATCGAGAGAAAGCTGTTTTTTAACAACATCGGTATTGCCCCCCAGGTCGACAAAGTTGCTCCCGGTTCTTAAGGCGATTTCAGTCAGTTCCAGGTTATAATAATATGGCACAGCGCTTATGACTGCGTCGGTTTCAGAGAGAATGCCCGCGAGCGCCTCCTTATCCTCAACATTTGTTCTTACCGGCGCGCATACATTACAGCCGGTTAGTTTATTACTTTTTTCCGCGGCTCCCGCAGCAGCTTTTTTATCAGCGTCGATAAAAAGAACTTCATCGGCCATCCCATACTTTACGAGATCGTAACCCGACGCTGTGCCCTGGCGGCCAGCCCCGATAATAGCATATTTATATCCCATATACCTTCCCAAAATTATTTTAGTCTATAAAATAATATTCTGCCAAAACAATTTCCAATCCAAATTAACTTTGTGCTTAACACTGGCGAAAGTTTATCAGGAAGAGGCGCCATACATCTGCAAAAACAGGGATTTTTTTCAGCTCCGCCAATGCCTGAACCATGATTGAAGGATTTTTGGATTGCATGATTATTTTTCGATATCGGATTTGAAATTCAGAGTAGGAGTATGATGACCGGGTAGGGTGAGGGCGGCGGGGGGATGAGAATTAGGAATTAGGAATTAGGAATTAGGAATGAAAGGATTGTATTGAAACCTTATTCTTTATTTTTTTAACCTTAGTAGCAGAGGTGACACCAATCAAAATTTAACCTTATTAATCTTATAATTTCTCGTGAAAGGATGTCTGAACCATGATTAAAGGATTTTCGGATTGCATGGTTTCCTATCTGTTTTCTTGGCGGCCTGGCGTGAGATTTTCTGGGGTTGGGTGTACTACTCCGTAAGAAGTTAAATTCAACGCAAAATGGAAATAATCTTTGCTAAAATTTGCCGGTATTTGAGTTTACCAGTTTCGGGATGGCGAAGTCGAAACCGGCGGCGGGCTTCGACTCCGCTCAGCCGCCGGGAAAGTACTTTGTTTACAACACTACCGGTTTACGATTAAAATTTCTACCGTTCGTTTTATTCTACCTGTTCCAGATGCATTATGATATTCTCTACCGTATCCTTCCCCTGCCGAACTACCACGTTATTTATCCCTACCGACTTAAAACCCTCCAATGTGGCCACCAGACGATAAGTATCGGGTATCAGATTTTCGATTCTGTACTCCCCTGTTTCGCCGGATACAGCATCCATCTCCAACATATATTCTTCACCAAGACTACTTAACAAAACGCCCGGCAAAGCCTCTCCCGAACTATCGGTTATTTTTCCTCTTATTACTCCTGTTTTTTGCATGGGTGGCTCCTTTGATTTATTTATAAATGAATATTTGCTGCGGGATGGTCTGTTATACTCTGGCTAATGTAAAATCGCTGATTGGCAAATTATCACATGGCATGTAAAAAGTATTAAGACGGTATCTTTAATCGTTTCAGCCCGCTATTTGATATGACTGACCCAGGGGCTGGAAACCGGAGACATCCTGTTTTTCAAGTTTTGATTTAATCTGCTCAAAAAAGGTGATTGTTTCTTTTGAGTAAAGTCTTTCACCACAGCGCAGACCAACTTCGGCCTTTACTTTAACAACCGCTGTGTTTTTTCCGCCTCTGAGTAATTTTTCAACCTCTTTTTCAACAACTTCGCTTTCGCAAAAAGGACATTTATTTAAAGGCAACATATTATTTATTCCTTTTACTCTAACAATTAACGGGCTCTCATACAACTTAGGCTCTTATCACCACACTAACGCCAACATGTTGAGGATAATCCAAGGAGCAAAATTTGTCAAAAAGCCCGCCTATAACATGTTACCGATAATTAGGCCGTGATTCTAAATACGTACTCGTTCTCGTAATCGTACTTCGTACTCGTCTTTTCAAAACGTTCAGGTTATTCGAGAACGAGGACGATTACGAGTACCTGTTCCATGTGTACGATAAAATTTTGCCAATTTGCGTAGAATTTAATTTCTTATTGAATAAATTACCCCCCGTTTTGCCAGGGAACTTTTTCCCTTTGAGGTGTTTTCCTCAAGCTCTGCCTGGGGAAAATTTAGACTATTAACAACAACATCAGCAGGTTTTGTAAAGTAATTTTCTATCCAATAGACACCAAGAATTAGCATTAAAAGTCCTGTATGAAGCCATATCGATTTGTCCCCAGATGATATAAAAATAGTGCCCGATAATAAATGATTCAAATAGAATAATATCATCAAGAAAAATAATAAAAGATAAATACGATATTATTTTATCATAATATTAGCCTTGATGAAATTATACAATTTTAATATTTGTTACTAAACTTCAATATTGTCTTTAAAACATCTTTTAGCTTAATCCCATCAACTGGATAAATATAATTTGATCCTCCAATTTCAATTGGATGCCAACCATACCCAATATTTTCCGACTTGATCCCTGTTAATATCCTTTGCTCAATAAGTCCAACAGCTTTTTCTCTTGGTACCTGTAGTTTAAGGATTTCCAAAAGGCGAGTACCATCAACAAGTGTAAGATTAATATTTCGTGTACTCAAAAAATCTTTTTGACTAAACTCACCTCTAACTACCCTTGAGAATGTTTTAGCAGTAGTAACATAAATTGCATGTTTAAAGTATGAATTAGCAACAGCACCAAGGAATGCACGAACAGGAATGACTGATTCTGATTTATTAGTCATTCGTCTTTTTACTTGGAAAGCAATTTGTTGATTATTTGCTTTTGAAATAAGAACGAAATCAATTCCTTTATCGGGTGAATAGACAGAATCGGTTAAATATTCAACCTCACATTCAAAATGTTCAGAGAATATATTAGCAATAAGATCTTCTGCTCTTTTTGCAGATATATTTTTACTCAAATGCCAATTATTCAGTAATTCATATTTTAAGCGTTCTAATGGTATTTCATCTGAATCGATTCTAAAACGTTTTAAAATAGCATGGGCACAAGTTTGAGAATCACTCCACCAATCAAGATAAGTATAACGCCAATGGAGGCATGATACACATATTTCAAGCCTATGAAACCAATCTGTATCATACTCTAATAATTTAAAAGATCCTCCCCAACAAGATATTTCTCCTCCACAATACTTGCATCGGCCCTTTATAGGGTAAGATTTTTCCGTAAATTCTCGCATGTTATGTTGCCCTACAAAATGCTTACATTCTGCTTTAGTATAGTCTAATATAAAGGGTATAGTTTTGTCCATAACTATAATTTTATTTAATACAAATAATCCTTTTAATTTAGGCACTCTATAAATTAAAGAGAACCTTTTAAAACACATCTTCATCTGATTTATAAAATTTTATTTTTTCAAAAAACTTAATGCGTATTTTTGATGAAATTGATAATTCTATAAAAGAATTGCTTACTCTCACTGTCTCATTTAAATAGTGAAAATTTCGTACCAACCCAACAAATAAGAATTTTATACATTATTGCTCAAAAAAAAATTGGCAACCATGAATTTAGTAAGCAATAATGTACCCCACAGGGATGGCTATGCCATAAAATTCAGTCCCATAGGGATAAATTGGACGTAACCGCTGTTATTTTCACGGCTATGGGTATTTAATACGGCTTGTTCTTTGTTTTGTTTAATGTTTATTGCCATGAACAACTTATTTTCTGTTTTTTGTTATGTTTTTATCAAAATTTACGGCAATTTTCATATACACAGCTCCGCCACGTAACTCACATTACTGTATTCTGGTTAAGTGAAGAGCATATTTAATCTATATCGTATAAAACAATCATACGCTTATTCGAGCGCTTATTACCCCAAAAACAATCAGTCATTCCCAAATTAGTGAATATTGGTTTTTTATGCAAGGGGAAAATAATTGTGAATTATGAATTATGAATGATGAATGGAAAAAATATTAACGAACCCGATGCCAATCTTTTATCCTGTTTATCTATACAATCCTGTTAATCCTGTTCTTCTTTGCGTACTTTGCGTGGACTTTACCCCCGGGAAACGAAAACCAATTGCGAAATCTACAACACGTTTAATCAGGTAATCCATAAATCCTTTAATCATGGTTCAGACAATGACGGGATTGGATTTTGCACATTCTGATATTTTCCCGCTAAGTTCTTTTTTGGCTAAAGCCTTTTGGGGTCACCTGGTTTTCCCTCAAATCTCCGGCCTGAAGGCGCGGAGTTATTGTCCTTGTGTTCTTTGCGGCTTCTTCGCGAACATTGTGGTTAAGCAAAAAATCAGGGTAAGAGTAGGAGTAAGAGTATGATGGCGAGGCGAGTGAGTATATTAGTGCCGTTCATTTATTATTGAGAAAGTTAAAAACGATGCCGATTTTTATCCTGTTTATCTATACAATCCTGTAAATCCTGTTTTTCTTTGCGGGCTTTGCGTTTACTTTTCCTTTCGCGGACTTTGCGTGGACGTTACCCCGGGAAACGAAAAACCAATTGCGAAATCGACAACGCTTTTAATCAGGTAATCCATAAATCCTTTAATCATGGTTCAGACATGACGGGATTGGATTTTGCACATTCTGATATTTTCTCGCTAAGTTCTTTTTAGGCTAAAGCCCTTTGGGGTTACCTGGTTTTCCCTCAAATCTCCGGCCTGAAGGCGCGGAGTTATTGTCTTTGTGTTCTTTGTGCCTTCTTCGCGAACATTGTGGTAAAGAAAAAATCAGAGTAAGAGTATGAGTATGATGGCGAGGCTGATGGTTTTATTAGTGTTGTTCATTTATTCTTGAGGAAGTAAGAAACGATGCCGATTTTTATCCTGATTATCTATACAATCCTGTAAATCCTGTTTTTCTTTGCGGGCTTTGCGTTTACTTTTCCTTTCGCGGACTTTGCGTGGCCGTTACCCCGGGAAACGAAAAACCAATTGCGAAATCGACAACGCTTTTAATCAGGTAATCCATAAATCCTTTAATCATGGTTCAGACATGACGGGATTGGATTTTGCACATTCTGATATTTTCTCGCTAAGTTCTTTTTAGGCTAAAGCCTTTTGGGGTTGTCAGGTTTCTTCGTAAATCTCCGGCCTGAAGGCGCGGAGTTATTGTCCTTGTGTTCTTTGTGCCTTCTTCGCGAACATTGTGGTAAAGAAAAAATCAGAGTAAGAGTAAGAGTATGATGGCGAGGCGAGTGAGTATATTAGTGCCGTTCATTTATTCATGAGGAAGTTAAAAACGATACCGATTTTTATCCTGGTTATCTATACAATCTTGTAAATCCTGTCCGGCTTCGCGTGAGGTTTTGCGGGGGCGGGGATTATGATTACTCCGTAAGGAGTTAAATTCTGCGCAAAATGGCAAAATATTTGGTGACTATTTGGATTGTAGCTTTTTCTTAGCTTTGCTCTGTTGATCCCCTACAGGGATCTTACTATATTTTTTTGTTCTTTACTACCCCATGGGGACGTTCCGCAATAATGCTGCTTCTCCAAAGCAGATTCGATTCAAAAAATATATTCCTGGGAAAACCAATTCGTAATTCGTAATTCCTCATTGTTTCTGGCTTGCCAGTTTATGATTACGATTACGATTAGGATTATGATTATTTATGGAAGGCACACCATTTACTTGTCGGTAATGATATGCCTTCCTGATCTATTATTGAGCAGAAATGGTAACTTTTAATGTGTTTCCAACGGAAGGATAACTAAAACCATCATTAACGTCTGATAATAGTTTTACGTTACCATTTTCTGCAGCGCCTGTGTTTGTGCCGCTTTGGCGGGGGGCCTGGTTCAGACCTATGCCGGGAATTTCGTTAACTTCGGTTCCGGCATCCCAGAAAGAAATTTGTGAGGTGATATCACCCATTATTGCCGATCCACCGGTAAAGAGACTTATACCATCGGGGGAGGTTCCGGCGAATATATCATTTGACTGCCCGAACATCGTAGCGAAAAATAGCATATCCCCTTCTTCGGCGGTGAATGTGAATTCAAATGTATGACCGGGGAACAAAGGACCCGCGCCTGAAGCTCCGACCGGGGTGGTGAAACTTCCGCTCATTTTTACGTTTGATCTCGCGGCGAGCGCCGAAGCAAGATTGGCCGGACTTCCATCTTCAGCCAGTTCTTCAATGCCTTCACCGGGATCGGGCTGACCGGTGGTGAAAACCATCGCCGAGCCGCTGAATACTCCGTAAGCGCCCGGAGCGAAGGGGGAAGTGAGGCCGGTTTTAGACATTGCGTCATCAGCCAGCACGGAAAAGTCGCCATCTTCAGCCAGGTGTTCAAGGCCAAGTCCGAAGTCGGCCATACCGGATGTAAAGAGGGGATTGCTGCCGGAATGAATTACGAACATCCCTGGGGCGATCGGAGTGGGGTGAGCTCCGCCATCCGATGTCTGAAGTGTTGTCGCCGTGGACACATTTTCTATCGTCAGCATAAATCCGGTGGCGGATGTTGAAGTAAGAGTCACTTTAATAACATCACTTACCGCGGGCAGATTGCCGAAGTCATCGGGCGCCATTCTTACAGTATTAACCGGATCAGCCGCGCCGGTGTTACCGCCCGATTGCCTGGGCGCCTGGTCGGCTCCGAGCCCCGGCTCCTGGTTAATTTCCGTTCCGGCATCCCAGAGATATACCTGTGATGTAACATCACCCGTAACCTGGCTGCCCGACATATCGAATAAATCGATGCCGTCGCCATCGGGAGCGTAAAAGAAATCGTTGGACTGCCCGAACATAGTGGCAAATGACAGCTTGTGGCCCGGTCCGGCGTTAAAGCTTACCTCAAACTTATCACCGGCAAATGCGGGTCCCGGTTCCGACGCGCCGGCAGGTGTTGAAAAAGAACCGCCGCGAATAAATGGATATTCGGTTGATACATTCTCGATCGTGACCGTGAAAGTCGCGCTTTCAAGGACAGGTTCGGCCGGATTATCTTCATCGCACGCGGCGAACAGGAAGATAAAAAGTGAAACAATCAGGTATGACAAGATTTTTTTGTAGGACATATTCTCCTCAATAATTAGTTAAAAATTCTATAAGCCAATCTATTGAAGAGATATCACGAAACTTTCACGAATTGATATTCATTTTATAACTTACCTGGCAGGACGGCAGGAGGTAAAATCAACTCAAAATGACAAGATTTTGCCGTACTCATGGAACAGGTTCTCATAATCGTTCTCGTAAAACCCCGGAGTTTTGAAAAGAGGAGCGCGATTCATTTATTGGGATTTCATCTTTTTCCGGCTTCGCAAGATTATGATATTACACTGTGATATTGTTATCTGCGGGTTGCTAATACAGGACTCCTGACATCAGAAACATAATGTATTGAAATAAAACAACATAGATTTTTTATTGCGTATATACGTATGCGACTGGCATTAGAAATTCTGTTAAAAAGAATTGCGTTTATAAGTTTTCTTTGCGTGAAATAATTTGAAATTTTCCTCAGCTGGTAAAGCGAGAACCAATGGGAATTGTCATTAATCTTACCAAATATATTTTATAAGAGATGCCCTTACTTTTTGTCTTGACACAAAAAGTAACTCTCCTTCGGCGAGCAGGCAAAAAAAGTCAAGACTGCAAAAAAATAAGCTAAAAATCAATTCACTCCGCTAAAATGAAAGAACTCGGCACATAAAAAGACATGTGCCTCAAACAGCTTTCCTTTTTTAACGTTCCGTTCATTTGATTTTTTTAACGCTTATTTTTTTGAGGTCGCTTTAAAAGATAAAAACGATATTGAGAGAGGATAACGAAATATTCTTACTGTTATTATTTTGTCATTTAATGAAAGAAAATGATAAAATTGTTGCATTTCAATATACGTGATGTCTGGAGCCCTGTAATATTCGACGACTTCAGCGTCGCTACAGATATCTGCCATATCGGACCACCGGATTGCATCCGGGGCTATTCATATTCGACTCCATTCGGAGTCGCTTACGATTAAAATATCGATTTCGTAATGCTTTACATCTGTCTTTTTACGCGAGTGGAAAATCGAAGGAAAATGTCGTTCCTTTTTTCTCCCTGCTTAAGACGGAGATGGAAGATTTATGCAGCTCAAGAATTTTTTTCACTATCGCCAGACCCAGTCCCGTGCTCTTTTCACTCTCATCCACATAACGTTTGTTTTTATAATATCGCTCGAAAATGAAGGGAATGTCTTTATCTGAAATTCCTATTCCGTTATCATTGATTGATATAAAAACTTTTTCATTATCGGTATGAGCTTTTATTTCAATATGCCCCCCTCTTTCGGTATACTTGATCGCGTTATCAAGGAGGTTCTGAAAAACTTTTTCGATAAGACTGATATCAGCGTAAATAACAGCCGACACTTCCGGAAGAGCCAGGTTAAGTGTTATCTCCTTCTTCTTTGCCAATATCAGGTTTTTCTGGTAAACATCCTGCATCAGCTCCGAAATTGAAAACTTTTCATAATTAGGCTCCACCTGTCTGGCTTCCAGCTTTGACAGTTCAAAAAGTTCCTCAACAAGGTTCGAAAGCCTTTTCGATCCCCCGAGGATAGTCTGAAGATATTCTCTTTTTTCCTCTGCGCTGATGGAATCCTCTTTAATCAGTATTGTTTCAATATAGCCGTGAATGACCGAAATCGGAGTGCGGAGATCGTGTGAAACATTGGCGATAAGTTCGCGTCGCAGCGATTCAATTTTTTTAATTTCCTCAAAATTGGCTTTAATAGTATCGGCCATATCGTTGAAGGTCTCTGAAAATTCGGAAAGCTCCCCCAGTCCTTTGATTTCCATCCGGGCATCGTGATTACCTTTTTTAAATTCGGCCAGCGCCCATTTCATCTTTCTCATATTTTTAGTGATAAAGCCAATAGAGATAAAACCGATTATCGAGGCTGCCACCAGGGCGATTAAAGTTGATCTGAGACCCAGCCTGAGAACATAACTTCCAAAGACAAGCTGCGAGGCATTTTCATATTCCTCACCTCCGAGGATAACATATATGAATCCCTTTAATTCACCATTGTCTTTTATCTCGGCAGCGGAAAATGCCTTTGTTTCGGAAGGATGCCGCGGATCAATTCCAAGCAGAAATTTATCATCCGAATTTATAAATTCCCTTATTGGCTTCAGGGGCAGGTATTCAATCCTGATTTCTTTTCCGGGAGCAAAATATGAAAGGATTTTCCCCTCGTGGTCAAGCAGATAAACTTCAATGCTCGGATTTATTATCATAACGCTGTGGAATATCATTTCGACCGCTTCATTATTTAATCCATCTTCCCCGAAATACTTATATTCATTCGCGATATGATGGGCTATTTTCTGATCAAGTTTCTGACGGGTTTCCTGGAAATACATTTCGGCGGTATACACAGATATATATATAAACACACCCGACATAATTATAAGAAGCACAAGAAGAAGGGCGGAAATTTTCCAGAAAAATGAACTAAAAAAATGTCTGATATCAGCCTCCCAAATTATCGTTGAATGAATAACCTACTCCCCACACCGTAAGGATATACTCCGGTTTATCCGCATTTTTTTCAATTTTGCTGCGCAGTCTGTTAATGTGGGAATTAACAGTGTGCTCATAGCCGTCATAACTGTAACCCCATATCCTGTTTAAGAGGGATTCTCTGCTGTATGCTTTTCCCGGGTTGGAAGCCAGCAGATAAAGAAGCTCAAATTCTTTCGGGGTCAGTTCAACCTTTTCACCATCAATCAAAATTCGCCTTTTAGCGCCCTCGATTTTTAGATTTCCCGCTGTAATATCTTTCAGGGTTTCTTCATCTGTTCTTGTGGATTCTATCCTCCTGAAGAGCGCTTTCACTCTCGCTATAAACTCCCTTATCCCGAATGGTTTGGCCATATAATCATCAGCGCCCATTTCCAGTCCGAGCACCTTGTCTATCTCCTCCGACTTGGATGTCAGCATAAGGATAGCTGTATTTTTATTGTGCTCGCGAAGTTTTCTGCAAATTTCCAGTCCATCCATTCCGGGCAGCATGATATCAAGAACAATCAGATCAAACCGCTGGCCAAGGGCTATTGATAATCCCTCTTTACCATCAAATGATTTTGTTACTTCACAATTGAGGTCCCTTAAATGAACCCCCAGAAGGTGAGATATTTCTCTGTCATCTTCAACTATCAGGACAGTTTTCATTTGTTACCTGCGATTACTTGAAAAGATAGGGAATGTTAACCTCATTCCATTTTTTACTCACTGACAGTAATGCTAACAAAGTATTTTCTTTTCACGTTTCATAAAGTCTACTCCGAGTCTTTTATTGTGACGGGAATCCTGATTTGATGAAATAAATTATATTTCTTCTGGTGTCTATTAACGGTCTGATCTATTCAATATTTGTTTAGCCTGGCGAAATAAGGTGAGGCCTGATTGTGGATTTAGCGGGTAAACGGGGGGAAGGGCCTGAGTATCCTATAAATTAAAGTCAGATTTTGCAAAATAAAAGAATTATTTATACCTCAGCTTCTTTATAAAATCAGTATTGACCCAATGCATTCCGGCTTTGGTGGTTTTTGAAAGAAAAAAGAGGTATTTCCCGTCGGGACTTATTCTGGGAGCAATATCATGCGCCTCTTCACTGTTTATCTTTTCACCGAGGTTAATCGCTTTTCCCCAGTTTCCTGATTCATCTTTAAAACTAATGAAAAGATCATCTGAGCTTTCGAGAGCTCTTGTAAAAATCAGATAACTTTCATCCGGAGCGATAAACGGACATGAGTTGTTCATATCATTATTTATCACCTGTTCTAACTTTCGCGGTTTCCGGTACTGATTATTCAAATACTCCGAACAATAAATTTCTCCTTCCGAACCAAAGTACAAATTGCCATTGGCCGCGACTGAAAAAGTCCAGTGCAAAGAGAAATTATTGATTATTTCATCGAGCGGTTTAGCTTCAGACCAGCCCCTTTTTTCCCTCTCAACAAACCAGATCCGCTCCCTGGATCTGATCTCACTTTCAGGGTGCTGCCGCGATAAGAAAAAAAGTTTATTGCCGTCAACAGATAATATCGGATCAAGTCCGCCATGTTTAATACCCGGTTCCAGTTTTTGAGGTTCCGTCCATTTTTCATCAGCAAATTTTGAAAACAGAATCCCCGCTCCTCCTATCATGGGGGTCCAGTATGCTTCTCTCAGATCAGGTGTGAAAATAATCGGGCTGTGAAATGGCAAAACATTATCAGGAACAGTTTTTAAGTATTCTTTGAATATATCCGGCTCAAATAGTTTTGCTTCGTCATCAGGCGGCAAAAGGTTCATATATGCTGATCCGGATTTTTCTATTTCCCTTACAAGACTTTCCTGGGCAATTAATATATCGCCGATAACAATTACGCTGAGGATAATTATCAAAACCTGTCTAAACATATTACAAAATGCCTCTCTCATCTTTAAGATTATTGTTCAGAGCAAAATTCATCTTTTCATTCATATTCTTTTTGATTTCATGGAAAATTCTGATTCAATATTTAATCATTCGCTTATACTGAATCGATATGTATCTTTTCTATTTGACGCATTCTTTACAAAACGGTTGTGTTTTACTTACCCAAAAACGGGCTTATATCAATAAAATCAGCAGTTATTACACATAGTACAAATATTGATTGTACCTCATATAATTTCCGGTTATGGCTGAATATTGTCTGGAAACCCCTCCGCTGTTTTTCGTAAAATATGATTTATCTGTTCTTCTTATAATTAAAACACCGGGGAGCGATAGGTCTAATGAATCTGAGGCAGTTTCTCTTATGACGCGCCCTGTTGAGTTTCGAACATAATTTGCGGAAGGAGAAAGAACTGATATTACGCTCCCGGAATTTTATTTTGGTTCAGGCGCCTGTGAATTAAACTTCATTACCAGTTCAGGATATCCGGTATGTTCATCAAACTGTTCCAGCTCAATTTCGAATCCACATTTTTCGTAGAACTTTACACTATCGGTATTTTCCCTGTAAACTGTAAGATTGAGGCTGCCGCGCAGTTCTTTCGCTTTGTTCATCAGATGCCTGCCGATCCCTTTCCCCTGGAATTCGGGAGATACAAATATGGCCGCGAGTGTTTCGTTATGCAATGAGATAAAACCTTTTATGATTCCCTCCTCTTCATAAACATACGTCTCACCTGAAGGAATATAAATTTCCCGCATCTCTTTGACTTTTGATTTCCAGAAATCAGCGCCGATAAAATCATGCGCTTCAATTGAGGCTTCAAGCCAGATGTTTATCACCTGGTCAATATCTGCCGGCTTGAATTTTCTTATCATTTTTTTGTCCTGACACTGTAATTTAACTATGCCAATCCGTTTAGCAAGCTTATTCGCGCAACGATAGATTCAGAATTAAAAACTAATTTAGCATTTTTCATTTTTTTTATCATAAAAGCTCACTTCTCATTCATCACATTAAAAACATTTACCCGATCAATTGAGGAAACTGACTCTCCCCGGTGACGTACCATTCCTCGCCATAAACAGATTTATAAAAAATTTTTATGCCAGTTTTATGATCCATATTTTCAACAAGAAAGCGGGGTAAATCAGTCTCATCTATTTTGCCATCATGAAATATTTCAACTTTTTCAATCAGAGCCGGCCCTGCTCTGTCATTTTTAAGAACGAATTAATATTTCGTGCGGCCTTTATTGTAGTTGACAATGGATAAATATGGCAGTGCGGACATGCGCTGTTCTTGCCGGATAACGGACCAGGCTAAGCAGCGGCAAAAAAAAGTCCGCCAGCTCTATGACTTTACCAATTTATTTTCACGAAACCACCAAAACTCGAAAAAACTACCGCGCTTTTTGCCGTCTGCTTGAGCCATTTGTTATGCTGATTACTTAGTTTTATAAAAATCAATTATTCTTTTAATAACTTCGTTGTATTTATTTAGAACATTTAAGCCTAATATACCACTTCTTTGATAAGTATAAAAAGTTTCATCAAAATATGGAGTAACTTCTTTTTGACTATGACTTGTTCCACTGAAAAGAAAATGATTAATATCATAATTAGAAGGTGAAAGAGTGAAATTGTTTATTAATTCTTCGGACTCATACAAATCCCAAAAATATTCTGTATCAATACCTAGGAAGAAGTCAGCTTGGAAACACCAAGAAATTGTCTCAATAACCTTTTCAAATTTTTTTATAAAACTGTATACTTCAATAAAAAGTAATTGTTGAGTTATATTTACATCAAAAAGTTGAAATAGTTCTTTCATACCGTCATTATAATCAACAAATTGGATACCTTTAATATCGGAGATTGGTAACGGTGGTTTAAGGTTATCGAGTAAAAGCGGAACAATTAGTGGTCTGTCTGATTGTGACGAATTTTTCTTCATTATGATATTGTTTAATTCCGTTATTACCCATTTCTTATTTTTTGAATTATTTGAATAGATTAATAAAAAATGTGTGCAATTTTCTAGCGCAATCGCGATCTCTTCAGGAATTGAACTACCAGGGGATATATCTTTTTCGTCTAGCCAAGTAATAATGCCGAATTTTTCTAACTCTATTGAAATTCGTCTTGCCATAGGTTTGTCAAATGAAGTGTGACTTATAAAAACCAAATTATCCTTATTTTGAACAAGATTCTTTTCAATAAAATTTTTGGAAGAAGAAGTGGTCAATATTTTTTTTATTTTTCTAAGACTGTCTTTACTATTATCTAATATTTTTTCTTTTTCTGTCCAAGTTCGCTTATATAAAGAATTAAACATATTATTAATCTTTTGGATTTCAATATGTAGATTAGCTTCAATTTTTGGAGAAGTGTCTTTTACTTTACTGAAATATTTTTTTATTTCATAATAAATGGAAAGTAGAAGCCCAGGTTCAAATTTATCCTTATCAAATAAAATAAAATGATATCTCAGGGCCATAAAGGTATAGTTGAAAAATTCTTCATTGTTCTTTGAGTATTTTGGAAATAGGGAAAGAAATTCACTAATTACGGATTTTACATCATCCTTAATTCTATTGTTTTTTAAAAGTATTAAATCAAGAATACCATAAGACATATACTGATAAAAATATTTAATATCATCATCATTTTCTTTTTTCATTTTTCACCTGTTATCATAGCAGCATAACTATTAAGAATTTTATACATTATTGCTCAAAAAAATATTGGCAACCATGAATTTAGTAAGCAATAGTGTACCCCACGGGGATGGCTATGCCATAAAATTCAGTCCCGTAGGGATAAATTGAACGTAACCGCTGTCATTTTCACGGCTATGGGTATTCAATACGATTTGTTCTTTGTTTTGTTTAATGTTTATAACCATGAACAACTTATTTTCTGTTTTTTGTTATGTTTTTATCAAAAATTACAGCATTTTTCTTCTACACAGATCCGCCACGCAACTGCCATTACTCCAATTCCGGCCATGTAAAATCATATTTAATCTATATCGTAAAAAACAATCATACGCTTATTCGAGCGCTTATTACCCCAAAAACAATCAGTCATTCCCAAATTAGTGAATATTAGTTTTTTATGCAAGAAAATTAATGGTGAATTGTGAATTATGAATGATGAATGAAAAAATATTACCGAACCCGATGCCAATCTTTTATCCTGTTTATCTATACAATCCTGTGAATCCTGTTCGTCCTTGTGTTCTTTGTGCCTTCTTCGCGAACATTGTGGTTAGGAAAAAATCAGAGTAAGAGCTGGTAGAATAAGTATAAAGTATGAAGTGTCAGCCTTGGGTTTAGTGGGCGATTAAATTGTTTTGTTTCAATTTGGGCTTAAGGTGTGTGTGGCAAATTAATAATTAATAATTAATAATTAATAATTCAAAGAATCATAGAAGGAACAATAATAGAGAGTATAAAACGGTTTATCTATACAATCCTGTTTTTCCTTGTGTTCTTTGTGGCTTCTTCGCGAACATTGTGGTTAAGAAAAAATCAGAGTAAGAGTATGATAGCGAGGCGAGTGAGTATATTAGTGTAGTTCATTTATTCATGAGGAAGTAAGAAACGATACCGCTTTTTATCCTGTTCATCTATACAATCCTGTAAATCCTGTTCTTCCTTTGCAAGGGGGATTATGTTTACTCCGTAAGCAGTTAAATTCTACGCAAAATGGCAAAATTTTATTGTACACAGTGAACAGGTACTCGTAATCATTCTCGTTCTCAAATAAACTGAGCGTATTGATAAAGACGAGTACGAAGTACGATTACGAGAACGAGTACGTTTCTTCTTCTGATTCTAATCTTTTCTGGCTTTGCCAGTTTTTGATTATGATTCTTAAAGTTAAAGTGTCTAAATTTTCCCCCGGCGGAGCTTGAGGAAAACACCTTATCGGGGAAAACTATTTATTCAATAAGAAGTTAAACTCTACGCAAATTGGAAAGAAATTTATCAGCAAGTAGAAAGTTTTATTGCCAGGTATAAGTTTCTTAGTCACTTGAGGTGTGTCCTCCCCCGTCAATGAAGAAAGACGCTTCATTGCCACCCCCTCCGAAGGGGGATAATAGTCAGCCAATCCAAATATTTGAAATGTCCCCCGCCGGAGGGGGTGGATTCAAAGTGTTTTTCTTTGAAGACGGGGGAGGACTATCCTTGAGCTAACCGATAACTTTTCTTTTTCTTACTCCATCAGCTTATGAATTTTGAATCGCGGCCCAGCTATCTGCAACATGTTGTTAATGGGCTTTAGCCCAAAGAGTGGTTGGAATTTTTTTCCCGATACTAATAAAAGCTGAACCCGGATATATTCCCCCGGTTTACCACCGCCGAATTTTTCATTCGGTTCATAGTAAAAAAAACGGACTCACCTTCCCAATAAATTTCTTGACAATCTGTCCAATTATAATTATCTTTCTTATCGATAACAGGAATGATTACTATTAAGAATGGCAGAGAATAAAGAAAAAATATTACGGCAAAGCAGGCAGCGCAACAGGATACTTGAGCTGCTTCAATCGGTGGAAACTCATCCTACCGCCGATTGGCTTTACGAGAACCTGAAAGGTGAGTTCCCCAAGCTGAGTCTCGGCACTGTATACCGCAATCTTTCCACCCTTATTGAGCAGGGACTGGTGAAAAAAATTCATTTCGGCAGCACCTTCGACCGGTTTGAGGCGAATATACAGCCCCATTATCATCTTATCTGCCAGTCATGCGGCAAAATCAGCGATTTCGAAATGCCCGGTTATGATGATTTGAATTTACGGGCGAAGGAACTCACTGACTTTACGATCTTTCATCACAAACTGGAATTTTACGGCATCTGTGAGGATTGTAAAAAGAAAAAAATGTGAAGAGTTATTGAATGAATTCACAAAAATTTTGGTTGTTAATAGTAATCGTTCCGAATATTGGTAATTATAACCAGCTCGGCAATTGATTTGACCGAAAACAAAAAATGTTTTCATATAGCCACTCAAATCCTGGTTATGAAAACAGATAGTAAATATTTAACTAATTTTTTCTTATATTGAATAATCATCGCATCATTGAACAAAAGTATGGGAGATAACAAATGAACGAAGAAAACAAATGCCCGGTAACCGGACATGGCGGAAGCCAGGCTGCCGGAAAAGGCACATCCAATAAGGATTGGTGGCCCAACCAGTTAAATCTCGATATCCTGCATCAGAATCCTGAAAAAGGAAACCCGATGGGGAAAGATTTTAACTATGCCGAAGAATTCAAAAAGCTCGATCTTAAAGCGCTGAAAGAAGACCTTTATAAACTTATGACCGACTCACAGGACTGGTGGCCGGCCGACTACGGACACTACGGCGGTTTATTTATACGTATGGCATGGCACAGCGCCGGCACATACCGTACAGGTGACGGACGCGGCGGAGCGGGATCCGGAACACAGCGTTTCGCTCCTCTGAATAGCTGGCCCGATAACGCCAACCTCGATAAAGCGCGCCGTCTCTTATGGCCGATCAAGCAGAAATATGGCAATAAAATTTCATGGGCCGATCTGATGATCCTCGCCGGCAACTGCGCTATCGAATCGATGGGCTTAAAAACATTCGGGTTCGGCGGCGGACGCGAGGATGTCTGGCAGCCGGAAGAGGATATTTACTGGGGAACCGAGAGTGAATGGCTCGGCGACAAACGTTATGAAGGTGAAAGAGAACTGGAAAACCCGTTGGCGGCTGTGCAGATGGGACTCATTTATGTAAACCCCGAGGGTCCGAATGGCAAACCTGACCCGGTGGCTTCAGGTAAAGATATCAGGGAAACATTCGCGCGTATGGCCATGAATGATGAAGAGACTGTCGCCTTAACCGCGGGTGGTCATACATTCGGCAAAACCCACGGCGCGGGAGACGCGAAACATGTGGGACCGGAACCGGAAGCGGCAGGACTGGAAGAGCAGGGACTCGGCTGGATAAGCAGTCATGGCAGCGGCAAAGGTGATGACACAATCACAAGCGGAATTGAAGGAGCCTGGACACCCAACCCGATTAAATGGGATAACGGCTATTTTGATATGCTCTTCGGTTATGAATGGGAACTGGTTAAAAGTCCCGCCGGAGCATGGCAGTGGGAGCCGAAAGACCCCGATGAAGATCACATGGCCCCCGCAGCTCACGATTCCTCCAAAAAAGTAAAAACCATCATGACCACCGCAGATATGGCTATGCGGATGGATCCGATATATGAAAAAATTTCACGCCGTTTCCATGAAAACCCCGATCAGTTTGCCGACGCTTTCGCCCGCGCCTGGTTCAAACTCACACACCGTGACATGGGCCCCCGCGCTCTTTACCTGGGACCTGAAGTTCCCGAAGAAGAGCTGATCTGGCAGGACCCTGTTCCGGCGGTTGATCATGAGCTTATCGATGAAAATGATATAGCTGAACTTAAGGGTAAAATTCTGGCTTCAGGTTTATCTGTAGCGCAACTGGTTTCAACAGCGTGGGCTTCGGCCTCATCATTCCGCGGTTCCGATAAACGGGGCGGCGCCAATGGAGCTCGTATTCGCCTCGCCCCGCAGAAGGACTGGGAAGTGAACAACCCGGAACAGCTACAGTCAGTATTAAAAACACTCGAAGGTATTCAGAATGAATTTAACAGCGCTCAGTCGGGCGGTAAAAAAGTCTCCCTGGCCGATCTTATTGTGCTTGGCGGAAATGTCGCACTCGAAAAGGCCGCGAAAAATGGCGGTTACGATGTAACTGTGCCTTTTAGCCCGGGACGCGCAGACGCGACACAGGAGCAGACAGATGTTGAATCATTCCAGGTTATGGAACCGGAAGCTGATGCTTTCCGCAACTACCTGAAAACAAAATATACCGTTTCGGCTGAAGAGATGCTGGTAGATAAAGCGCAGCTTCTTACACTTACCGCCCCTGAAATGACCGCGCTGCTCGGCGGAATGCGTATGCTGGGCGCTAATTATGGCGGTACAAAACATGGTGTGTTCACCGATAAAGAAGAGACACTCAGCAATGACTTTTTCGTGAATCTCCTTGATATGAGCACAGCATGGAAACCGGCCGACGCGGATGGCGATCTTTTTGAAGGACGCGACCGTAAAACCGGCGAAGTGAAATGGACAGGCACACGTGTTGACCTGGTATTCGGCTCAAACTCAATTCTCAGGGCAATCGCCGAAGTTTACGCCCAGGATGACAACAAGAAAAAATTCGTCGATGATTTTATCGCCGCATGGAATAAAATCATGAATGCCGACCGATTTGATCTTGCGTAAATAAATTCCATCCATACAGGATGGACTGATATTGAAACAGCCCTCGCGGTTATTGGAATTTCCCAATGCCGCGGGGGCTTTTTTTATTTTTGGGCGCCCTGGATAGTGGTATGTTCCAAACTGGAGAAAACCTTTTTAACGTCACGCTCACTGCTTTAAAAGATCTTCCAAGTGTATGGTAACTACCGAAAAGGATTACGGCGCAGTCCGCTCTCCATAAACTCTTAATATTAAACAGGCTAAACTGCTTAAGAAACTACTAAAACCCAGAGGGCAAATATTCTTTGTTGGCAATCCCGCTTTTATTCAAAATGTTTTTTCAGTTCGTCAGATTGAAATAATAATTCCATTTCGCTCATTGCTTTTTTGGGATTTTGGTCGTCGAAACTACCAAGAGCAAGTGAATTATGTATAGCAGTTTGTATTTTGGGTTTCAACTTCATATAGATATCATTATTTTCTTTCATGAAGAATTTTCTTGTCTTCTCATAATTCTTCAAATATCTCTTTAATTGCTTTTCGGCGCTATAACAGGTATCATAATATTTTGAAGTTTTTTCAAAATGAAGTAAAAACCAAAATTCAAGACAAGGATTGTTAACAATTACTACAACATTAGGATAGTTGTTAATAAGGTCTGCTCTAAAATCTTTAAAAGTTATAATAGGTGATTTTTTCCCTTTGGGCGATTCAGTTGTTTCTTTGATAACTGTGTCAAGGTCAATTACCCAAAAAACTTTTGTGAACTCTTTCCCTGATAAATCACAAACCAAATTATATTGCTCTTCAACACTTTTTTTTATTTGGAATTTCTGGTCTTATGCTAACACGAATATCCCGTTCGTTTCGTTTTAGCATTTGTAAATACCACATTTCCGTTTCACCGTCAACTACGATAGCAAAAGCAGGATCTGTTTTGGGTCTTTTCTTTTTAGGTTTTCTCATAAGTCCAAATCAATGAAAGTGTCTCCCAGGTTAGGCGCCCCACTTAGCTTGCCACTTTTGTAAGCATTTAAAACATTTGTAGTGTTACGAACAACAGAACTATCAAAATCGGATAAAGAATAAAGTTCGGTAGAGCAGCATTTTTGTTTGTCGGTAAACCATATAACATCATTTCTAAAAATGTCTCTGTTATCTAAAGTTTCTCTATTGTGAGTAGTAGCGATGATTTGTGAATTTTTGGAATTCAAAAGAAAAGAAATAAGAAAATGCAAATATAAGTCAGGGTGCAGGGAGGCTTCTAATTCATCAATTGGAATAACTGATGGATTTTTAATTAACAAAGCTAATAAACCCGCGAAACCATAATAACGTCTTGTTCCCTGTGATTCAAATTCTAAAGGCAAAGTGTATTTGTTGTCATTCACTGTATGTTCAAATTTAATATTTACTGATGTTACTTTACCTTCTTCTTCTAACTTCTTTATTTCATCATTTGGCGCTTTAACTTGTTTTTTCAAAAATTCAATTAATCCGTCAGGGATTTTTTCTTCCTCTTCCTCAATAACAATATCGGATATATTAAGATCCGCTTTCTTTAAGATTGAAACAACGTCTGGTTTAGAGATTTTGTTTTCATTAATTCCTGAAGTTACAAACTGCTCTAAATATGTCCTTGTGTAAACCAGGGGTTTCAAATAGTTTTCGAACCAATCAATAATCTCCTGCAATTCTTTAAAATCAATATTGGTTTTTAAGTAACCTCCGAAAACAGTATTGTTCCACAAAGTATTTGCTTCAAGATTTTTTTCAAAGACTTTATCTTTTGATATTTTGCTGCCAAAAGTTATTTCAGTAAATTGATTTGATAAGTTGGTTTTTCGCTTATAAATATTAGCTTTATTGGGATTATAGAAATATAATTCTTCAGAAACAATTGCTTTTTTTAAAAACGCGACTTCATAAAAGTATTTTATTCCAGTCTGAACAAATTCAATAGATATAATTGAGTTTTGCCCGGGTGTATTTGGGTCGAATAAAAAGGGGTTGAAGTCTAATTCTTCCGTTTTTTTTTCTTTCGGTTCAAGAACCATATCTCGTAAAAAATCAAGAGCCTGAAGGATTGTAGTTTTCCCGGATGCGTTTGCGCCATAGATCAAGGCAAGTTTTAAAATTCTTTGCTCGCCAAAACCTGTAATATAAGTATCTTCCAAGTGTGTTGATTTGTCAGCTTCAAAGGAAAGAGTTTGTTTTTCTTTTATTGAGCCGAAATTTTGAACACTAAAATTGATAATCATTTTCGTTTTTCATTTTGTAATTTGTCTTCAAATATACCAACAAAAGCAAACAAAAAGCAAATTTTTTATAGATTAAATGCAACTCTTTTACAATATTTATTGTACTTTATGTGTTATTCTCTCTTTTCTGTTGAATTTGTTGTAGCTTGATGTTTTGTTTAAGCGGGTTCCCAATATTTGATTATAGTTATTGTTCTTGTGCCCCTTGAGCATTCATTGTTCTCTTTGTGGTTAAGGAAAAAATCAGAGTAAGAGTAGGATTATGAGTAAGAGTATGATGGCCGAATTGAGATTATATTGCGGTTGTTCTTCTTCTGTGAGAATAAAAACGATACCGATGCCGAACCCGATGGCGATACCGATTATCATCCTGTTTATCTGTACAATCCTGTAAATCCTGTTCGACTTTGCATGAAGTTTTTAACGGGAATTTACAGCTTTATGAATATATAGATTTCTTTGACAATATATATTGTTAACCAAAGTGCAAATTTTTTAAACAACAAAATCACTTGAAATAATTTCAGCATACTATAACATGTCGAATAAGTCTTTTCTTTTTAGTATATTATTTCTGTGAATGAAAAGGATCAACATATAGGGATTAAAATAGATAAGTTAACCCGGTCGATTGAGAATTGATTAATAGACATTTTAAGGAACAATAAAATGGGACTTATCAAAGAACCACCGGAAATAGATTTTTTTGTCGATCCTAAACCTTTGACAAAAGAAGAAGAAAAGAAGATCAGGGAATATATAAAAGTTGACAAAGAGAAACGACTTAAGGCCGCATATAAGAAAATCAAGTCAAAGCCCGTTAAGGACAGAGATCATATCAGCTGAAAATTAAATTGTAATTGCCCTGAGCTGGAAGAGCCATAACAAAAGAATCTGGGGAATTACTTTCCTGATTTTATAGTGAGTCTTTTCAAACCTAATCTGCAAAATACATTCTCTTGTTTCTTGTCCTGTTCACAGGATTGCTCTGGAGACGCAGAAGGAACTCTACTAAAGCGAGCAGGCACAAAAACTTGACCGTAAAAATAAGCTAAAAATCAACCCAGGCAGGTTCATTGCCGGTAATTCATGGCGATATTCAGATAATTGAATGATAACTATTCCCTTTGAGGGGAGCTAATTTTCACTTATCTTTGTTAGCTGAAAACTGAACAAATGGCTGCCGAAATTCAGGCAGAGATAAGGACTTACATATTTTTGAAGACTTGCTATTTCACACCGGAAAATATCAGCGGGAAGTCCTCTGAAATAATCCGGTATATCAGTGAACATGTCCGTCTAAGGGAAAGAAAAATTAATCCCGGAACTTCAGCTTTACTGGTTCTGGATATGCAGAAATATTTCCTCGATGAATCTTCGCACGCGTGGATTCCTTCCTCCGCTGTTATATCGGAAAAGATTACCCTGCTTATAAAAAAATTCAGAGAAATCGACCGGCCCGTTATATTTACCCGGCATCTGAATACAGAAGAAAATGCGGGAATGATGGGAAAATGGTGGAGAGAACTGATGCTTAAAGAGAATGAGCTGACAGAAATATCTGAAAAATTCTCTCCTGATAGTGGTGAAATAGTTACAAAAAACAGCTATGACGCTTTTCACAATACAAGCCTGCGGGAAATAATGCTGAAAAACCGCTGTGATAATGTGGTGATTTGCGGAGTAATGACACATCTCTGCTGTGATACCACCGCCCGCTCAGCATTCATAAATGGATTTGAAGTATTTTTTACCGTTGACGGAACAGCCACATATAATGAAGAGCTGCACAGGGCTTCCCTGTTGGGTCTCGCGCATGGATTCGCATCAGTTGTTCAGATAAATGAACTGATAAAACAAATTGATAAATGGATATGATATTTTGAGTTCAGAATATGAAGTGATAATTGTAGGCGGAGGACCCGCCGGTCTTACTGCCGGGCTGCAGATGCAGAGAATGGGAATTGATGTTGTGCTGATTGAAAAGAATGATCCCGGCGGATTGCTCTATCACGCTAACTTAGTCGAGAATTATCCCGGTTTTCCCGATGGAATCAGGGGACCGCGCCTGGCAAAAAAGATAAAATACCAGGCGGAGCGGCTCGGCTTAAGGGTTATGAATGATGAAGTTACAGAAACAATTTATAATGGAAAAACATTTGAAGTTCGGTCTGGAAAAGGATTTCTTTCTTCGCGAAGACTTGTAATAGCCTCCGGAACATACCCGAAAGAAATGACAGGTTTTGAAATACCTGAAAACTGCCGGGCAAAAGTCAGCTACGGAGTAACTGATTTTCTGGATGATGAGGGGAAAACATTTATTATTGTCGGATCGGGAGACGCCGCGTTCGACTACGCGCTCAACCTCGGGGGGCGAAATGAGGTAATAATACTCAACAGAAGCGACCGTCTGAAATGTCTTTCTCTGCTGAAGAAACGAACCGGCTATATAGCTGAAATCTCATATTTTGAAAATACCAGAATAATTTCACTTGCCCTGAATGAAGACAAACTGAATGTGACAACAGAAAGAGAGGGAAAGGAGATCAAAATTGTCGCTGATCATTTAATCGGCGCTATCGGAAGAAATCCTGAAATTTTATTTATCGGAAAATCGATTTTGCGTCAGAAAGAAGAACTGGAAAAGAGAAATTTACTGTTTTATATCGGGGATGTAAAAAACGGTGATCACCGGCAGTCGGCTATAGCATGCGGCGATGGAATGAGGGCCGCGATGATCATTAGTGATGAAATCAAAAAGCAAAATTCTCCCGCCTGATTTCAAAAATTTAATATATTTGCGGGACCAAAAAACAAAACCAAAGCTCTTGCGGAAGGGAGTAATATAGATGAAAATCATTGCGTCAACAGGCAGAGAAGATGTTGCCGTAGTATATATAATGGAACTGTCGGAAGGCAGAAAAATTGAATGTGTGGAATCGTTAAAACCGCCCATACCTATGGAAAAAAAATGGGTTCTGCTGGTTTCCACTATTTACGGATGCCCGATCAAATGCAAATTTTGCGACGCGGGCGATTTTTATAAAGGGATGCTTTCGAAACAGGATATGTTTGACCAGATCGATTTTATGGTTGACAGGCATTTCCCCGATCGTATTGTAACACCTGGGCAGTTTAAGATTCAGTTTGCCCGTATGGGTGAGCCGATACTTAATCCCGCAGTTTTGGAGGTTCTTGATGAGCTGCCTTTTCGGTATAAGGCGCCGGGACTAATGCCCTCCCTCTCGACAATAGCGCCAGCCGGAGCGGCAAAATATTTTGATCCGCTGCTCGAAATAAAGAAACGGCATTATAACCGGGGCAATTTCCAGTTTCAGTTTTCCATCCATACTACCGATCAGCAGTTACGTGATAAACTGATGCCGGTAAAAAAATGGAGTTTTACCCAAATGGCTGAATATGGCGAACGTTTTTACCAGGCCGGCGACAGAAAAATTACACTAAACTTTGCCCTCGCGAAAGATCAGCCTGCCGATCCTGATGTGTTGCTTCGTTTTTTTGATCCCGAAAAATTCCTGGTAAAAATCACCCCGCTCAATCCTACATACAGGGCGGTAGAAAACGGTCTGAGCACATATATTGACCCGCATGAAAAATCTGATTACCTCGGTGTGATAGAAAATATTAAAAATGCCGGGTATGATATCGCTCTAAGCATCGGGGAACCGGAAGAAAATTATATAGGTAGCAATTGCGGCCAGTACCTTAAAACACATCTGAACAGCGAAAACAAGATTGAGAATGGTTACAGGTACCAGATTGTCAACCAGGAAGAGGTTGAACAAACAGCGTAAAGAATTGTGAATTATGAATGATGAATTATGAATTGTTTCGCGCGATTTTGAATTTTTAACCGCGAGCCTCCGGAGAATTATTTTTATATCTCCGGAGGAGTCGCAACAATATCAGGATAATTCACAGGGCCAATTCCTTTTTGATACCGGCTAAATCAGCTTGTGAAATAAAATATGAATTACGATAAAACATACTCGCGAACTCAAAATGTTTTTGGTGAAAAACCTGAGCGGATACTGCAAAAATTTTTTCACCTTATCCCTTTCGGAAGCCTGACGCTCGATATAGGCGCGGGGCAGGGACGCAATTCATTTTTTCTTGCCGAAAAAGGTTTCCATGTTGATGCTATTGATCCTTCCATAGTCGCTGTTGATTATATCGCAGATATTGCCCGGAAAAAAGGATTTGCGGTTAAGGCCATTAAAAGTGGTTTCGCAGAATTTCAGCCGGGAAATAAAAAATATGGCGCGGTTCTTATTTTCGGACTGATCCAGATTTTGTCCAGGGAATCAATTCATGCGCTGATTTCAAAACTTCGGGAAATAACTGAAAGCGGAGGACTCATTTTTATCACCGGTTTTCTGACTTCCGAAAAATCATTTAAAAAATATTCCGGTGAATGGCTGAAAATTGGTAAAAATTCTTTCTCACGTGATGATGGAAACATCCGAACATTTTTTGATCCTGGTGAGATAATTTCACTTTTTAGCGGTTTTGATATCATTCACCATTGGGAAGGCATGGGACCTGAGCACCGGCATGGCGACGGAGCTCCTGAAAGGCATTCTCTTCTGGAAGCGGTATTCCAAATTCGGTAGATAGAATATTCAGAACATACAAGAAATAATCCATCATTATTTTATCTTCAAAAATTGAGAGAAATTTTATATTTTATATGAGGGAATTATTTAAATGAATAAATTTCCCGAGTCGGAAAAGCCGGGAACAAATAATCGCATATCCGGGTCTTTTGTTTTGTCTGTTAATTAAAACGGATTTGTGGCCAGGGGTATAAGGTCCTAATAAACTTTTAGCGGTTTTACTGACAAGGCAGGGACCGGACAAAGATATTGAACAGGTCATTTTATTTTCTGAATAAAAAACCGGGATTCATTTAATGAAAAAAATTAAAAACTTTCCCCTTGTTATGGGTATTTATCATATCGTTTTAAGTGTCTGGGCCGCGGCTTATACTCTGCAGATTTTAGTAGCTGATATTTCAATATTTCTGTTTACCATCCCAATGTTCATTTTTATTTACTGCGCCGGATTGGGCGGTTACAGGCTGCTAACCACACGTAAAAAAGGAATTAATATGCTTCTGGCTGCCCAGTTTATGCAGGCGTTAGGTTTTACTATCGGGGGTATTAATTATGTGCTTTTTGCGGGCCAGTCTGTTACCATTAATATTACACTCGGACAATTTACCGGAATAAATTTCGGATTGCAGTTACTGAATATGGTGTATGGATTGAGATATGACGTCATTCAGAATTTTGATATTGTCAGTATAAATCTCTTCGCTATTTTTATGATTTCATTGCTGCTAAATTATGAAAGGGATACAGATGATGAGAATGTGGATGAGGAAAAAGTTTTAGACAACCTTAGAGCAAAATAATAACAGAGAGAAGATGAAAAAGATAGAAATATTTATCGGCAGCCCGAGAAAAAACGGAAATACAAACACACTTGCCGAAATGCTTATATCGGAACTTGATAAAAGTAAAATCACCGGCAATATATCCTTTTTGTATGATTTTGATATAAAACCCTGCGTTGACTGCCGGGGTTGTAAAAGGGGAAATATGGAGTGCCTGCTAAAAGATGATATGGCTGATTTATATGAGCGGATTGAAAATTGTGATATACTGATTTTGGCTACCCCGATTTACTGGTTTGGTCCCTCAGGGCAGATGAAACTTTTTCTGGATCGTTTCCGTCCCTGGTATGGAAATAAAAGGCTTGCCGGCAAATATTTCGCTTCCCTGCTGCCTGCCGGAACAGGCGCCCCTGACTGTGATCTTACAATTGAAATGTTCCGCCGCGCCGCCGAAGCCCTGGCAATGATCAACCTGGGAACTGTTACGGCAAAGGCTTACGACAAAGATGAAGTTAAAGATGATGCTGAAGCGATGGAAAATCTGAAAAAGTTTACACATAAAATTTGCTCTTTGGAAACCTGAAAAATAATTGAGTTAATAAAGGAGAGATAATGAAATTATTACCGCTTTTTTTGATTCTGTCAGGTATACTTTTTTTCCGGATTCAGGAGGACAAGACTATGTTGAATATAACTGATCAGACTATCGCGGAGCTGAAAAAACTGCGTGAAGAGAAAAAATTCCTTGAAATGGAAGGGGGGTATTATCTTGGAGCGCCTTCGGAGGAGATCAGGCTCGAACTTGAAAAAAAACTGAATCACACTATTGATATCCTCATCGATAATATCAAAGCCAATCCGACGAAAAAATATTTACTCAGCCGGTTTTCTTTAATGCTGAATAAATTTACTGAATATGATACCGAAGAAAGGGAGCAGATATGTTTTTACTGTGAAAAGCTTATGGATATATTTGGTGTGGAAAGTTCGGACGGACTTCTTATGAATTGGCTATATGGCTTTAATCCTGAGGATTTTTTTAAGCAGGAGAAGTGAGCTAACTGAGTAAGCAGCTTAACAATTGTATTCTACGCAAAATGGCAAAGTTTATTTTACCATCAATTTACCGGGTAATTCTGTCTGCCTGTTCGCCGCGGAGAATCCCTGGCGGGACTATGGAAACTCTCCCTAACCTATTACCCCACAATGAATTGTGGGGCTATTATCTATTGTCCCTAACGGGACTTTTTATATCTGATTCATCTCGTTATAAATAGTATAATTTAAAAAAGAATCCCGTCAGGAATTCCCCGCGGCGGACAGACAGAATTATTTTTGCTCTGGCTTGCCAGTTTACCAGAACGAGTACGGCTTTTTTTCTGAATTCCCTTTTGGTTCTGCCCCTGCCGCCGGTTTAAACAGTTTAATGATAGCCGGAAAAAATATGGTCAGGATTTGATGGCCAACCAGGAAAAATAAGGGTGAAAAGGGACTGAAATCCACATTCGCGGCTCCTCCGGTATAATAATCCATGACAAGCCGGGCCGGAATCGCAAAGGAAAGGCCGGGCAAACTGTATTTATTCTTTTCGCGATAGTCGCTTCCGCCCGGGCCTGAGTCTGTGAAAAAATAAAAATACCGGTTATTTTTTCTTGCAGGAGCCCGCGCCGCCGCCGCCAAAAAATAACATTACCCCGAGAAGAAAGCCGAAATCATACCACCCTCCCGCATTTGGAAAGGCATATATTTTATAATCGGTAAAGAGGCTTACAATAAAGCTGAAGAGAATAATAAATCCATGGAGCAACCCTGAGAAAAATCCGGGCAGATCGGTTATATCAACCGGGTTATGTTTCGCGCACCCGGTAAGGATGAAGGCAAATAACAGTGTTAAGAGGAGCGTTGAAATATTTTTGTTTTTCGAAAATTTCATATTTATTCTCACTTAATGGTTTCTCTATTTCATACACCTGGAAATATAATATATTCAAAAAAATATAATAAAAAAACCCGGGGGATACCCGGGTTCATAAAATTAACGTAAAAGTAAAAAAAAAAGCTTAAGCTTTCATTCTTTCACCTTTTTCTTCCTTGATGAATATCCAGCCGACAACTTTACCAATATCGATCTGTTTGAAGTCGTTCCAGTATTTTTTATTTCTTACGTGCATAGAACTTGTGTCGAATGAAGGAATATCTTCAGCTTCTTTGATGATCACATTAAGCCTGTCGATCCATGCTTTCATATTTTTAGCGCGAAGATCAATCCAGCCGTCATGCGCCCATATTTCCATATTTTTTTCTGTCAGTGGTATTTCGTTATCGCCACGGAAGGGAGGTATCTTTATCATATTGCCGCGGAGCAGTGATTTACCGTCGGGCAAAAGAATCGGGATGCCTATTGAAAGCGCTTCGTTTCTTAATTTTGTGTTGTTTTTAATAAGTTCGAATGCTTTCTCCGACATTTTTTCAGGTGACGCCGCGATAATTTCCTTCATTCCGCCGAAAAGTTTTCTCAGCAGGTGAATTTCATAAAGCAGTTTAGAAAGACGCGGCGGTCCGAGAAGCTCGAAAGCAACGCTGTCGGTTTCATTAATCTCTTCAAGTTCGGCCAGTTTATCCACAGCGCTGTGCTGCATAAATCCTGCGCGGTAGGTTGGTTCGAGAGTCGCGTTGTCGAGAGCGTTGATAATATCATGCCCGGTGTTTCCACCTTTGATTTCATAAATGGCATCTTCGGCGATCTCTTCAGGGGTAACATATTCCATCTGTCCCTGGGCTGTGATAGCCTCAAATTCACCGCGTGAGAATGTGCCGTTTTCACCTGTGTCGATAAATACCGATTTTAATGTTTCACCTGTAACCGGGAATTCCTTATCAAGACTGAGTTTGAATGTCTCGCCAAGATTAACTGCCTGTTCGATAGGAACATTTACAATCTCGATAGCTTTGCCACGTTTTATGATCTCACCATATTCAATACGTTTCCAGGCGATAGCCGCCGTAGGTTTAATCTCCTTGGTAATGGCGCTGCCGGGCGTTCTTCCCATAAGGAAAAGAAGAAGAGTATGAGCGCCGGCCACGCATGATTTACTGAGCAGCACGCGTGACGGTTTTTCTTCACTGTGGGTATAAGGAATGTTCAGACCCATACCTCCTGTTCCTGATGTTCCTATTTTTACATAAATACAGGTTGAGGCCGCGTTCATCGAGTTGTAAAGGATCTGCACATGTCTGATAAGCTGTGGCACATACATGGTGCATATCAGCTTTTCAGTTTCGGCTATCATCTCTTCGGCAGTAGGGTTCTTCGCTATTTTAGACTTGATATGCCAGTATGATGTATAAACATCCTGGTAAGCGATGCCGGTTGCCGAGTTGATACAATCTACAATTATGTCCGGTTTATGAGTATCAAGAAGCTGGTAAATAGCTGAACTTTTGAGGATATCATCGGTCATTTCATCCATGATATCGCTCATCATCACTTTCCTTGTTTCAGGGTTTTCCAGAATTCCAAAACGGTCGGAATCTTTAAAATCATTTCTCACAAAAATATTTCCCCACCAGGGAGTGAAATAATCGGCCGGTTTACCGGGATATTGTTCATGAAGATTTTTACACTGAGTTTCAGCTTCCCACTGTTTAAGGGAGGTAACGATTATTTTTTTTGGTTCTTCGGGCATTATTTTTCTGATCAGGGCATTTCCAACAAGTCCCCATCCGCCGAGAACGAGGACAGTTTTATTGCGTATATCCATAGTATCTCCAATGTTTTTTCAGAGTGAATAAAAGCATTTAAACATAAAATTAAAAAAACATTTAGACAAGTAAAATAAGAGAGAGAAGCGCTAAAATCGATAATTGGGGGGGAGATATTATTATTAGGGAAGTGTCATTTCCATTGGGTTGGCATACTAAGGGGGGGGGGATAACAGATTGTTTTATTCAAAAGAAAGAAATTACAAAGATTATGAAAGTATTATTTTTATTGTTCAATATTTTACCGGCTCTTTTTCCCAGAGAGCCAAGCCCGGCAAAATGTCTGATGACAGTGACTGTATCCAATAAATATTGCATATCTATATAGCTTTATTCAAAATTGAATCCGAAAGTTCTTGCCTTATTGATTTCAGTTCGGAATCCAAATCGTTGATTTTCTCAAAACCTGTATTCTTCCAGATGCCTTTAAGGCTTACAGGTTTTGGCTCATTTAATTTTGATTGTAAGAATAAATTATGAACGTAATTATCCAACTTGTTGATTTGTTGTTCCGACAATTTTGCCATCTTGTGAATTATTTCCATTTTTTTATTGCAGCCTGATGCACAACCAACTCCCTGAAAATTTATATTCAGAACTCCGGTTCCCGGTAATAAAAAACAATAACTTACAGGGGTTCATTCGCAAAATAAAAACGAAGAAAATTTTATAGGGAAACAACTTGGGCAGATATCTCTTTATCTTATCGGATAATGTTTAGACCCAATACATCAACATTGTATTATTTTTAAAAAAGATATAATTTGAACGCCTTTTTATGCATCTCCTACAGAGATGTTTATCAGGGGGTCTATCATATTCTACAATAATTTGAACCTATACAAGGTTCTTTTTATTGCATTTGCCTTGTAGAGGCAATGATTAGTGCGGAACGTCCCAATGGGGTAGAATGTTGTTAATAAAGCAAGACAAAATCCTTGTAGAGGATTCACAAACCACCTCGTATAATCAAATACCCTGGGACCTCCGGGATAAACTCAGATCAATAGAATTTTAAATTTCCTGCACATCACTTATGGCTAAAAAAAATCTTGTCACGTAATAAATGGATAACAAATTCTTATGATATTTTTTAAAATTTCCGCGATTTTATTTTGCGAGAGGTAAGGAGTTCTGATATTACAGTTATTTCATAATACTAATATTATCCTTAATTATCAATTCCTGTCTGCCTGGTTCTGTTGAAACTGAATTCAATACTAACCCAAAAAATAAAAGTTTTATTTATCATTCTGTTTTTTGCCGGTATATCGGCTCTAATTTTTCAATCTGCCTTAACTTTTTTTGATATCAATCCTTTATAATTTATAAAATCATTTCAGACGCGGATTGATATTACCTCTATTATTACCCTTATATTAAATCATTACCTTTTCATCGCCATCGCGTTGCTGTTCCCCGGCCATTGTTTAGTTTTGACACGGTCTGGTGTTTTTTCAGCCGCGTTCATGCATCCTTTATTTATAGCGATATACTTAGATTAACCGGTTATTTATTAAAGCTCCATGATATAATCTTCCGTAAGATTATTGAATTTATCGCTCCATCGTCTCCAGCTCACCTCCGGAAATAAATCCCTGTATCGGCCCCGGTTAAAAACATGCGTGTTTTTTAATTCTTCAAAATTTATCGATTTTGTATTGACAGTATTATGGGCCGGATTATGTGAATAAATAAGTAATTTTTCAGCTAAATCAATTTGTGACGCCCAAATTTCTTCATCTTTTGTTTTTGAGGCGATACGGCCAATATAAATCTTGATGTTTTTCGGATCATAATTATAATCCCAGTATTCCTGTTTTAATCTTTTATAAAAAGTCTGGTAATTAGCTTTCCCGATATATAATAATACATCTTTGCCATATAAAGGATGAAAGCCATATATCTGGTAAAGTCCGTAATCCCTTGACTCATTATTGAGTGTTTTCAATTCTTCCAGTGAAAATGCTCCATCCCAAAAAATATGTATTTCCATCTTATTGCTCATTTGCATAACCTCTTTTTGTTTAATCCGGTTTTCAGAACTGTAAAAATGCTGATAACTCTTGCCAAAATCTCACGGTGTTTTTGTCAAATGCGGCCATTGGTTAAATCCACCCTTTTTGTTCGACCGTGCCAAATTCCTGCTATCATTTTATTGTATCTCTTAATGTTCGTTTCCTTTATAAATCCACATAGGTTCAGTTTTGCCTGCTCTGACAAATCCAACTTTCTTATAAAAGTCTATGGCTTTGTCATCAGCAGTTAACATTTGCATATGAAAATCCTTATATTTTTTGAACATCCTGTCCATAATCATTTTACCTATTCCTTTTCCCTGGTAACCAGGATGTACCAGTAAGTGGGGATAATAAACAACGAGAAATCCATCTGATATTGAATTTCCAAGTCCTGTTAATTTATCCCCATCCCATGCGGTAATCAAAGAATGTGAATTAATCAACGCGTTAAATAATTCATCTGGTTTATCGGCCGCACTCCAACCATTGGCTTTGTACAACTCAATCACATGTTCGATTTTAATATCTCTTGTATCTGAAATCTTTATTTCCATTATCTGAGTCTCGCTTTTTGCATAACATTAGGCTTACACACAACCTGTGTTTTATCCTGCTGTTTTATTCCACCTGCCCGGGAATATGGGAACAATTGTTTATTTATTTTACCGCAAATTATTATATGCAACCATTTACTCTTAAGGGTGTTTCAAATTTTTATGCGTCAATTATTTACCAGTGTCTGACGGTGTCGCAGCCGGCAGGCGCCCCAATGCCGGAACGCTTTTTTAAAATACAACGCGAATAATTTAGCAACCGATTTGTAAACTACACGATTGCCTCTTCCGTGTTAATTTACCGGTTTTACCATGATCATTAACAAACCAATTCTTCCAATTCATCAAGAAACACTTGTGATAATTATAAACACCTGATTAACAAAATTGTCTGATCATCTTTTTGTTTACCGTATGAGGCCAACTCATTATCTATTTTGTCATAAATATGGGACAATTTTTCATTTCTGTTATCAAGAATTGTCTGTTTTACTTTGTCCATTCCAAAGTATTCATTTTTATTATTTGAGGTCTCAGTAATTCCGTCAGTCAGTAATATAAATAAATCATTCTTGTTAAAAACTGTGCTGTCTGTTGAAAATTTGAAGTCTTTTGTAGCCGCTATTGGAAGGTGCCTGATTATCAATTCATCAAAACTGGTTGAACCATCAGCGAGTTTTAAGATCGGGAGATGACCTGCCGTAGAATATTCGACAGTATTATTTGTATTAAATTTTAAAAAAGCGCAGGTAAGAAACATATTTTTCTTCTTTAGATTGTACATTGTCCCGCTGGTTTCTGTTAAAATTGAATTAAGCGGTTCACCTTTACTTAATAAAACCCGAATCGTACTCTTAAACATCCCCATCATCGAACCTGCCGCGACTCCATGACCCGAAACATCGGCGATATAACAAGTCTGAGCGGTTTCATTTTCGACAAAGTCTATTAAATCACCCCCCACTTCATCAGTCGGATTCGATATTCCAAATATTTCAAACCGGTCATTAACAATTTCAATTTTGGGAACAAGGTTGGAATGAAGCTCCTGCGCGAGGTTCATCTCAGCCTGAAGCCGTAAATTTCTTATTCCCTCCTTATTTATGAATATTACAAGCAGTATATATCCCAGCGCCATAGTCGCTATAATTCCAATGGCGTCGATATTCGCTCTTTGGGGAAATCCGGAAAACATTGGATGGTCAGCCTCCCGCCAAATGAGAATTCCGGCAACAAACTGAAAAATGATTGTAAATGGAAGGGCTTTAAGAGTTCTTGTAAAACTATAAACATATAATACCGCGACAATACCCGAATAAATCACATTTAAAAAAAGCAGCGGTTCAGAATATGAACCTTGTGAAAGCAGATCGATGACAAATCCAATTCCTGAAAACAGGAAGAATATTGCCGAGATAAATATGAGATATCTTCTTAGAGGTATATATTTCCAGAATAAGCTGTTTCGTGAAAGATTATTTTTAATCAATTTAGTCTTCTGAGTAAATTATAATATCCGCGGCCTATAATCAAACCGCCGGTAAGATGGATAATTACTGTATTGTATTTATTTCTGATTCTTCGTTCAGAAGATAAATAAATACAACAGCAAAAGAAACTTTTCTTAAATAAAAACCGCTGATGTTGATTTTTAGTTGTAATTGTGGGGGGGGATTTGAATTTTTTGGGGTATAACGGCGTTATACTGCATTTCTCAGTCAATTAAATAATCCGAAATAGTTAAAAAAGCCTCGCCTACTTTACCTAAAAATAATTCTAATCTATAAAAACTAACTTCAAGACATTGTATATCATATGGATATACTTTCATATTGGCTTTTATATATTCCTCTGGATAAATATCATATACAGATTCGTCGAAATTTTCATCATAATATTCTTCATCAATTGTAATTTTAGCCCAGGGGAATGTCTGTTTAATTCTGTTATATACAGTTGGAAAAAGAAAATAACTAAACCAGTCTCTTATAATATTTTCATCATCCGTGTTTGGATTATAAAGTATTACTTTAGTCTTACCTCGTCCCAGAGATTTATTATGCCAATCCTCTGTCTCAACAAATATTCTTCCACCCTCGTCTAGAAATTCCATTAATTCTTTATCATAAAATAGTTTCCTAATTCGCTGCAACTCCTTAGGTCCCTTGATTATGTTTTTTATTTCTTTGATTGAATCTTTGTTAAGTTCTTTATCAAACGGTATTAATATTTTGAATCCTTTGTCTGTTAATTCAGTAGTAACACGACTTATTAAATTCCAATATGTTTTATTTTCGTCAGGTAAATGTGCTACTAATAAAACTGGTATTGAAGAATTAAGCCAATACTCATAATGAGTTTTACCTCCATAGTAGATTAATCCATCTAACCTTCTTTGGAAATGACTTTCACCAGTTTTTATTTGTATCCCTAATATTTCGGCAGTAGGGTTACCATTTTCAACTCTCTCAATTTGGGCATCAATTCCCATATCGGAAATTGGCTGCTCACGAAATATCCATTTAAATTCCTTGAGAATAATATTCTCGATTGCGTTAACACCCAATCTTTCAGTTTCATTATATCTAGGTTTCATATCTTAATACAGTATAACGGCGTTGCAAATAACCCGACGCCAAATAAAGCTTCGCCAAGTCAGCCACAAATGCCTGCGAATGTTTAGCCAAACTTAGCACTGTCCTCACGAAGGTGGGGATTAGTCGGCAAGTTTGGCTGTATATTTAATTTTAATTTATTAAAAATGTTAAAAGCTCATTTACACTAAAATTATCAACCTTTACAAATCGAGTCGATCGCCACGAAGTGAGCGGTCGGGTTGATTTGCTGGTTATACAGCTAACTTGGATGAAATATCATGATTGATTAATAGTCTTTAAAATTAATTTCCCGCCACAATAGTGTGAAAAACCACTACCGTCCCAATAAAGATCATGCTTAATACTAAAAGTTATTTGACACCACGGACACTTTGTCCATCCTTTCCCATCTAAATCTCTTACAATGGCTACTTTTGCTAATCTAGAATGTTGGAATTCTGGTTCTGATATTGATTCAGATACATTGTAAAGATCAGTCAGTGTATTCGAAATTACTTTTTTAAGATTTTCTTTAAATATTTCCATTCCATTTTTTGTCAAATCATATTTAATATACCTTAAATGCTTAAGATCGAAGGGGACGTCTGATTCATTTTGCGTAATTAATATTACTTTTTTACCAACTGAATGGGCAAGGCCGATTTCGTAATAAACATTAGGATTCTTGTCAGTACAATCCGCGACAATTATCTTTGAAGAACATATTGCAGCCCAAATGTCTGAAATAATGGACTGAACAGAGAAAATATTATCTGCACGCATTACATTTAAATTAAGTGAATTCGCAACTTTTGTTATATGATTTTCATAAACAGGTCTGAACTCATATTTGAAAGGCATTAATACAAAAATATCGATGACTGATTGAAGACTATGAGGAATACCAAGATGTGGTTTGACAATAATGGAGTCATTACTCGAAAAGAGAGATAAAGAAGTTAAACTGATTTCGAGTGCCGATTGGAGTTTATTCCACTTTGCTGATAATTTTATTTTGCCTTTGATCTTCTTATGATAATTTTCTTTTCCTTTAAAAGAAATAAGTCCAACGCCTCTTAGAATAAATAATTTTTGTAATAGAATACCATGCAACGTACTCTCTTCATTAGGATCTATACCTATAGATTCACAGATACTTTCCCAATCATCCACAACTTTATTGCGTAGTAATAGAATTATATATCTTGGATTAATTTCTTTCATAATAAATTTTTATTTAAAGCTGTATAACGATGTTGCAAATAACCGGTGCCCCAACACGGGAATACCGATTAAAAACACAATGCCAATAATTTTGCAACCGGTTTGTAAATTCAACCGCCCAAGCCGGTTGCAACAATTTAATTTATTTGTACACTTCCGAAAAGCAATGCTTATTAATTTTAAAAACTAAAGAACTACACAATTGTCGAACAGAATGAGGCGTCCGGTTGATTTGCAGGTTATAACGCATCATTAACATTCTTCAACAGATAAAAACAAAATAATCAGCCACAAGTTTCTGATGTATTCGCACTAACTAATGAGATACCTCCTTTTAGATTAAAGGAGTACTCATTTTTATTGCAAGAATCGCACATAGGGACAATCTTTTCACCGGTAACGTGTGAATTATAAATATGAGCACCTAATGTTGGAAAATTATAGCAACCATCAACAGAGCAACTTGAGGGCCAAGATTGGTTAGAATAATTTAGCCAATGTTGTTTCCAAGAACCACAAGCACAGTTTCTAACAGCAGTTCCTTTTTTGTTTGACCAGCCATAAGGTGTAATATCCATTTCCCCACCTTTGTAATATTTTTATAATACTAATAATTAAAAAAAAGCATTAATTAATTCGCCAATTTTTGTAGCTGCTTCTGTTGTCCCCGCTAATGTTGCCAATACTTTTAATGAAGCCCAAGCGGTCGCAATTATTGTCTTATTCGGATTTTTCTTAGCAATTTGATTTCTAATTGTAGATATATCACCAGTAGCATCTAATTTTTGAGTATCATCAATACTATTACTTGTTTCAATTTCTTTTTCAATTATATCTAATAATCTAGATAAATCAGTGTATTCATTGTTGACAATATTTCCATCGCCAATAACTGTTACTCCTTGAACATTTGTAATATTAATGTTATGTGAGTTCTCGACATTTTTAAATAAGGTACCAGCTTCCAAATGATTTATTCCAATATCTGAAATTTTGTATTTGACTTGCTCTTGACTTAACTCCATTCCAGTTTTAGTAGTTATTGATCGTTCCTTCACAACTTCTCGAACCCAACCAACTTGAACTAAGAAATCAAGATTGGAAGAAACGTCTTGTTGCGTCATAGAATAAGAGTTTTTCATCTCACTTTGTAAATCTCTAATTCCAATTGGAATTTTTGCAATACCGCGAGATTTCTTGTGTCTTTCATATAAAAAACGTAAAATCTTATCACGTTTATCATCATTAGGATTTAAAGTCATTGTAAACCTCTATATCATTTTATGTCCAATGCAGATTTAAGTTCATCAGGATCTACTCGAGGAGACTTAACAACATTTTTTGTTAAGAAAGCATAGAAATTACCATTTTTGTCAAGAATCTGCGGTGGATTGCTTGCAACTATATTAAAAGGTGATTTGGATGAAACGATGCTTCCATAACTTCCAACTATGTTAAAAATAGATGTCGAACTTACTATGCTTCCATATGTTCCAACAACATTTGTAATTGATTCAGAGTCAACAACATTTTGCGATATTTTTCCAAGATACTGTCCATCTGAAGCCACAATTTTAAAGCCCTCTAATTGAAAAATATTTAACATCTTTTTACCTCATTGTTTGCGTTATAACAAATAAGAATTTTATACATTATTGCTCAAAAAAATATTGGCAACCATGAATTTAGTAAGCAATAATCTACCCCACGGGGATGGCCATGCCATAAAATTTAGTCCCGTAGGGATAAATTGGACGTAACCGCTGTTATTTTCACGGCTATGGGTATTTAATACGGTTTGTTCTTTGTTTTGTTTAATGTTTATTTCCATGAACAACTTATTTTCTGTTATGTTTTTATCAAAATTTACAGCAATTTTCATCCACACAGCTCCTCCAAATAACTCAAATAACAGTTATTTGACCATGTAAAATCATATTTAATCTATATCGTAAAAAACAATCTTTCGCTTATTCGAGCGCTTATTTACCCCTAATAACATCAGTCACCCGCAAAATAAACAAATTATTGATAATTGACAAGAGGGAAAATAATAGTGAATGAAAAAATCAGAGTAAGAGTAAGAGTATGATAACGGGGTATGTGGTTGTATTGGGGGATGTTCATTTTGCTTATGGGCGGCGAGCAAAAAACGATCACGATAGCGACTTCTTATCCTGTTTATCTATACAATCCTGTTAATCCTGTTCTTCTTTGCCGGCTTTGCGTTAGGTTTTTGACAAGGGGTTTTGTGGGACCAGTGGGACCAGTGGGGACTTTGGGTTGGTGAGGTATGATTAATCCGTTAGCAGTTAAATTCTACGTAAAATGGCAAAAATTTTATTTGACCATCAATTTACGGGGGAATTCTGTCGTCCCTGGCGGGACTTTTGATCAACTTCTTAACTTATTTCCCCACAATGAATTGCGGGGCTATTATCTGTTGTCCCTGACGGGACGTTTTGGGGATTTTGATGTTATCTTAAAGAAAAATTGCAGGTTCTTATCTCTTCACTCTTCACGAACCACTTTTTCTTCTGGCTCCGCCAGTTTATTGATAATATTTTTTAGCCCGGATTGCGGGACAATGAAAAACAACTGTCGTCCGGATCGTTTAAGTCATAAAGAGCTTTGAATAACCAGGGGAAAAGCAAAAATGATTACGATATCAAATTCTTATCCTGTTTATCTATACAATCCTGTAAATCCTGTTCTTCTTTGCGGGCTTTGCGTTTACTTTTCCTTTCGCGGACTTTGCGTGAACTTTACCCCCGGGAAAATGATAAACCTTTTGTGATGCCGATACCGATTTTTAATCATGGTTCAGCGATTGGCGGGGATGTCACTTGTCAACTCTTTCCACCATTTTCCAGCGTTGCTCAGGTTTCAGTTTTTTGTTAAGGTGATAGGTGAGGGCCAGGGCGATGCACTGCTTTAATTCTCTGACGGGCGCTTTTTCATCCGGGTGGAAATCTATGCTTCTATCGCCGCCATAACGGAACAGATCGGGATAACGTTCCCTGAACGCGGGAACAAGGTTGGCCGTGCATTTGAAGAAAATTGAATACTGCTCCGGTGTTTTTTCCTTCCAGTCAATTCTTACCGTGCTCCCGCTTTTCGATTTCGCGGTTACGTAACTCGGTTCCCCCCATTTCAGGGTTTCTTCGAGCGGGCCAACTTCCTCAAACGCTGCTGCTGTTTCATAAATCAGCCTCCTCAGGAAAAGCAGCCTTTCCTTTATGACTGGAGGATAGGAGCTGAGAATGTTATTTACTTCGGGATTTACCGGGGGAATTGGGGCGTTGGATTTGGAGTTCATTAAAAATTTCCTTTTTGCATTTCATTGTGGCAATATTAATTTTTCGAAGGTATTCTTTGCGACTAATCGTTGTATTTTGTAAATTTAGAATAATTATATAATATATACACTGTCTATATGAAAATGATTCAATTTCAATGGGATGAGAAAAAGAATTCTGATAACATCAAAAAACATAAAGTCTCATTTCAAGAAGCCAAAACAGCATTTTATGATGAAAATGCACGCGTCATTGCAGATCCTGAACATTCAATGGATGAAGAAAGGTTTATCATACTTGGCTATTCGAATAAACTGAATATGTTGCTCGTTGTACATACCTATAGAGAGAATGATGAAATTATTCGTATTATTTCAGCAAGAAAAGCTACGAAAAAGGAAAGAAATTATTACTACGAGGCAAAATAAAATGCAAAAAGAATATGACTTTTCAAAATCAATAAAAAATCCATATACAAAGAAATTGAAAAAACAAATTTCTATTCGTCTCGAAACTGAAACAATAGATTACTTTAAGCAACTTTCATTGGAAATTGGAATACCATACCAAAACCTGATGAACATGTTCCTGCGGGATTGCGCCGCAAAGAATTTGAGACCTGATATCAGATGGGATAAACTGTGAATTAAATAGTAAAACTAAAATCTCATCTTTAAAATTTGTATTATACGCAAAGAGGTTCCGTTGCAAAAGGAAATAGTCTGTTTTGCCAACATATTTATACTTTTCTAAAACCAATAAAGGTGAAGGACCCGCGAGGTATTGTTGTCTATCCCGGGGAATATGGGGGACATTGAGGTAGCTTGCAGTTATTGAATTTTTTGAGAATGAGTGCAATGGTAATTTTTCCCGAAGTCAGCCTTTCACCGTGATTATCTTTCGGGGATTATAACGAGCGCGATTTTGCCAGAGCTCCTTTCACATCAGAAAAACCATTATGCTCTTTACTACCTATTCTTGATTTGATTCCGGTCAGCTTATGTTATTCCAAATAATTTGATTTAATAAATGTTTCCTTATCAATCCTGTAATACAAAGCGTCGCTGATTCCTTCGCAGGGAGATTTTTCCCGGAAACGCATGTTTAATTTTTGCAGGACCCTGGTTGACGCTTCATTCTTTTGGGAAACGCGGGCGATTATTTCATCCAGGGAGAGTGTATTAAATCCATATTCCAGAGAGGCGCCGGCAGATTCAGTCGCGAATCCCCGGTTCCGGTAACGCCGGAAAAACCGGAATCCCAGGTCAACAAGATTTTCTTCATTATATTTCAGACCGCACCAGCCGATAAATTCAAGTTCCGGTTTTAACAGTACCGCCCATCTGCCAAAGCCATTTTTCGCGTAATCACGGTAGCCGGCTAAAAACTGTTCAGCTTCTTCGACCGAAACGAAAGGAGGATCGCCGGTATATTTTATCACCTCGGTATCGGAGTTTAATTCCCACATTTTTTGAGCGTCAGTCAGCTCAAATTCTCTTAAGACAAGTCTTTCTGTTTCCAGAATTTTTTTCATGCTCTTTATTTCAACATCCTTTCCGGCATTAGAGATTGTCTGTTTTGGCTTTTCCGGAGTAATATTTACCAGTCATCAGAATATTCCATTGAATAAAGAATAACTTCCTCAATTCTGTTTTTCATTTTGTATGAAAATTTTCTCTCTTTCAGCAGATTTACCAAAGGTTTGTTAATTAGTTCAAATGGTGATTTCCGCAGAAAATCAAGGATTTTCGTGATCCATTGACGCGTCCGGTTGTTTGATTCTATCCGGCGCAATTCTTCAACTAATATAGGAATAAGAGCAGACTCATATTTTGCGTTCGCAACTTTATTGAAGACATCCATTTTATAATGAATCTCATCAAGCGTAACCGGGGCGGGCAGATTCTTAAAATATTCCATCACTATATGAGACGCTTCTTCATTTCCCTGGTTCGCGAAAAATGAAAGTGATGAAAATGCTTCCATTTGTTTTTTCTTATCCGGACTTTGTAATTTTTTTACATGTTTATCTATTGGTACAGTTTTCCAGTCCAGATTTTCAAAAAATTCCTCAATTTTTGAGAGATCAATAGTTAAAGTGCGCGGTTTTTCTGAAACTTCAGTTTCATTCTCTTCAATTAGTCCCCCGTCAAGATCAATAATCATCGCTTCTTCATAATGTTCGCAAGCCGCTGTGTCATTGAGCATTTTTTTTTCTTCTACCAATTCTTTACAGGATTCATAATTTAAATCCTCCATCAATTCATCGATGTATGGGTCAAACGCTTCATCACGAAGACAAATTCCAAAATCGCTATTGTTCTCGGCGTCAAGGAATAAAAAATTAGTGCATCTGCAGCATACTTTGTTCGAATTATCCTGTTCCATTCCGCTACTGTTCCTGTTTAAATTAAATTTGAATTTATTGAAATATATTGTTTTTTGTGTCGGGGAGGAAATTTAAATCGGTATTTATTTTGCCTGCCAAAGGAAACCTGTTAAAAGATTCATCCATGCCTGTATTTTGGCTGAAGGATTTATGTGGAGAAATGAAATATGAAAACCGTGTGGGCAGTGGAAAAATGACTTTTAAGGCCATATCACAAAGGACGCCATGTTATTTCATCAACTGGTAGTCATTTACCAATACTGAGGCGGATAACCGAAGTTATTTTTCAAGACGTCTTATCATATCCATTTTCTTTTATTCAATACCTCTGAAACTCTGCTTTTCCCGCCGGTAATACCAATTAAATCTTTTTGTTTAATGTTCATCTCTTCCATACGAATTTTAATTGCTTCAATCGGATTGGGCGTATCAATAGGGTAGTGTTTATTTTCATAATTCTCTATTAAAAGCGACATGATTTCAGCTTCATCCCTTTCCTTCGATTGGGTCGGAGCGTCAAAGATTTTTTCGAGTCTTTTTAAAGCTTTGAAATAATCTTCTTCTGATTTTATGGGTTGAATATTCATGATGTTCCTTCCTAAATTGTTACGACATCAATTTTATCATATTCAGCGTGACTCCCTTTAAATCTTATAAATGCCCCTTCAACTTATAATATATTGTAATGCCAATATTTGGTTTGGGTTGTCAATAAAATAAAATACGCAAAGTGCAGCTCATTCTTTTATCCTTTCCTAAGACTCCATTCAATTATTCTTTATTGTTATTGAAGAATAGAGGGATAAAGGCAAAACGGGAGACGATTTATTCAATAAGAAGTTAAATTATACGCAAATTGGCAAGAGATTTATCAACAAGTTGAAAGTTTAATGCCAGGTACATGTTTCGTAGTTACTCGAGGTGTGTCCTCCCCCGTCCCCGACGAGAAACACATCGGTGCCACCCCCTCCGGCGGGGGACATTCTGATTACTTGGATTTGTCGATAGATATCCCCCTTTGGAGGGGGTGGATTCAAAGTGTTTTTCTTTGAAGACGGGGGAGGACTTTCCCTGGGTTAACCGATAACTTTTCTTTTTCTGGCTCCACCAGCTTATGTGACCCGTCTATTGGCAACATGTTATTACCGGGCTTTTTGACAAATTTTGCTCCCTGGGTTATCCTCAACATGTTAATATAAGTGAGGTGAAAAGAGCCTATTGTGTTCTTTTCCGGGGGACAAGTGGGACCCGGGGGACTTTTGAGTATATATTTAGAATTCTTTTTTTTGAGAAGCGCTAAAAGATTCTCGTTCCCGGAGTAGCCATAGTACAGCAGAATTGATAATACAGGGCTCCTGACATCAGAAACATAATGTATTGAAGTAAAACAACATAGATTTTTTATTGCTTATTTACGTATGCGGCTTGTACTATAAATTCCCTCAAAAAGAATTGCGTTCATAATTTTCCTTTGCGTGAAATAATCAGCTGGTAATGCGAGAACCAATGGGAATTGACATTAATCTTACCGGCTAAGTTCTAAATAATACCGCAAAATTTGTTATATTAACAGTATGAAAAAACGAAAAAAGATAAAGCTGTTATTCAGCGAGTTGCCTAATATTTCACAAAAAGAACTATTAGATGAATTACTTCAAGAGCAAGAACTAAAAGGGTCGATACTCGAAATCGCCCAAGAAGAAGTCACAAGAAAAAGAAAAAAGAAACCATGTCCCCATTGCGGAGGGAAGAATGTCTATAAAAGGGGCAAACAAAAGGGTGTGCAGATGTATCGTTGTAATGAGTGTAAAAGATGGTACAGCGAAACGACGGGTACACCGTTGTATGATATAAAACTAAAGAAGAAGTGGCAATCATATTTACGCTGTATGGAAGAAGGGAAGCCGATAAAAAAGATAGCCTCGGAGTTGGGCATAAGCATACAAACGAGTTTTGATTGGCGACACAAGATACTGAGTTCCTTAGAACAATATGCTCCCGGGGAGTTGACATCGGAAGTAGAATGTGATGAATTAGAGCTACCGGTAAATAATAAAGGATCAAAAAACTTAGAGCGGAAGCCAAGAAAAAGAGGAAGCGACTTCAAACGTAATCAAGGGGAATCGGAAATCACAACGGTTCAAGTATTAACAGCAGTAGAGCGGAGCGGAAGAAAGTATCTGAAAGCCGTAGAATCAAAACGTCTGAGTAAGGAAGAAATAGAGAAATCTTTGGAGGGCAAGCTATCCGGTGATGTTGTATTGATAACAGACAAACACCCTTCATATAAGGCTTTCGCGAAAGAAAACAGATCGATAAAACACAAAACTGTAAAATCCGGGGATCATGTTGATAAAAATGATAAAACCGTTAATTTGCAGAAAGTGAACAATGTACACTCACAAATAAGGAAATTTTTGCGTCCCTTTAATGGAGTAAGTTCAAAATATTTGCAGAACTATTTGAACTGGTATGCATATGTAGATAATATCCGTATGAATAAACAAACCTTATTACAGTGGTTCTTGGCGATCTTGGCAACTGATCAGGCATATGATCTTTTTCAACTATTCAAACAAAATGCTGATATTATTAGAACTTAGCCAGAGGATTTATTGACCAATCCTTGTTTTCAGGTCCATTCTTTCGTGCAGGATTCTTGTTATTTCAATAGTTTCCGAATCTATTTTCCTGTAAAACAGAATATGCCTCCCCGATTTAAATCCCGATAACCCGGGAGCTATTTCTATATATTTTCTGCCAGGACCAGGATTCCGGGCAATATCTTTGCAGGTTTTAATAAGCGACTTGTAATACTTGTCAGCCTGAGCTTCCGACCAATTCAGACGGGTATAATTCCAAATTTCAGAGAGATCATCAACAGCTTTTCTTGTGAAATAATATTTAGCCATTCCTATTCATCTTCGCTTTTAATTTTTCCAGGTGTTTTTCAGCGTTAAAATCGGGCGCTGGTCCACTCTCAATTCCTTCCCTGATAGCAAATTTTAACGAGGCGATTCTGTTTTCCTCCTCCTCCAGAAGGCGCAGCCCCGCCCTGATAACCTCACTCGCGTTTTTGTAACGGCCTTTAGAAATACTATCTTCTACAAAATCATTAAAATAGCTGCCTAATGATACTGATGTATTTTTATTCATAAGCTTTTCTTTTTTTCAAAAGATACCAATTATTGGTATCTTTATCAAGTTTTGCGGAAATAATAAAATTACTCACATCTCTGCTCCGCTGATTTTTTATCGGGTCCAATAATATGGAAAAAGGATCTCGATACTAAATTTTTCCTCCCACGGGAAAACGAAAGACGACTGCGATACCGATTTTTATCCTGTTAATCTACACAATCCTGGTAATCCTGTTCTTCTTTGCGGGCATTGCGTTAGGTTTTTTTACCAGTGGTTTTATGGGACCAGTGGGACACGGGGGACTTTGGGTGGGTGAGGTATGATTAATCCGTTAGCAGTTAAATTCTGCGCAAAATGGCAAAAATTTTATTTGACCATCAATTTACGGGGGAATTCTGTCGTCCCTGGCGGGACTTTTGATCAACTTCTTAACTTATTTCCCCACAATGAATTGCGGGGCTATTATCTGTTGTCCCTGACGGGACGTTTTGGGGATTTTGATGTTATCTTAAAGAAAAATTGCAGGTTCTTATCTCTTCACTCTTCACGAACCACTTTTTCTTCTGGCTCCGCCAGTTTATTGATAATATTTTTTAGCCCGGATTGCGGGACAATGAAAAACAACTGTCGTCCGGATCGTTAAGTCATAAAGAGCTTTGAATAACCAGGGGAAAAGCAAAAATGATTACGATATCAAATTCTTATCCTGTTAATCTATACAATCCTGTAAATCCTGTTCTTCTTTGCGGGCATTGCGTTAGGTTTTTTTACCAGTGGTTTTGTGGGACCAGTGGGACACGGGGGACTTTGGGCTGATGAGGTTTATTTTTAACGAAAATGTTTTTTAGCCCGGATTGCGGGAAAATAAAAAACAATTGCCATCCGGGTCGTTTTAGTCCTAAAGAGCTTTGAATAACAAGGGGAAAAGCAAAAATGATTACGATATCAAATTCTTATCCTGTTAATCTATACAATCCTGTGAATCCTGTTCTTCTTTGCGGGCTTTGCGTTTACTCTTCCTTTCGCGGACTTTGCGTGAACTTTACCCCCGGGAAAATGATAAACCTTTTGTGATGCCGATACCGATTTTTAACCATGGTTCAGCGATTGGCGGGGATGTCACTTGTCAACTCTTTCCACCATTTTCCAGCGTTGATCAGGTTTCAGTTTTTTGTTAAGGTGATAGGTGAGGGCCAGGGCGATGCACTGCTTTAATTCTCTGACGGGCGCTTTTTCATCCGGGTGGAAATCTATGCTTCTATCTCCGCCATAACGGAACAGATCGGGATAACGTTCCCTGAACGCGGGAACAAGGTTTGCCGTGCATTTGAAGAAAATTGAATACTGCTCCGGTGTTTTTTCCTTCCAGTCAATTCTTACCGTGCTCCCGCTTTTCGATTTCGAGGTTACGTAACTCGGTTCCCCCCATTTCAGGGTTTCTTCAAGCGGGCCAACTTCTTCAAAAGCCGCGGCGGTTTCATAAATCAGCCTCCTCAGGAAAAGCAGCCTATCTTTTATGACTGGAGGATAGGAGCTGAGAATGTTATTTACTTCGGGATTTACCGGGGGGATTGGGGCGTTGGATTTGGAGTTCATTAAAAATTTCCTTTTTGCATTTCATTGTGGCAATATTAATTTTTCGAAGGTATTCTTTGCGACTAATCGTTGTATTTTGTAAATTTAGAATAATTATATAATATATACACTGTCTATATGAAAATGATTCAATTTCAATGGGATGAGAAAAAGAATTCTGATAACATCAAAAAACATAAAGTCTCATTTCAAGAAGCCAAAACAGCATTTTATGATGAAAATGCACGCGTCATTGCAGATCCTGAACATTCAATGGATGAAGAAAGGTTTATCATACTTGGCTATTCGAATAAACTGAATATGTTGCTCGTTGTACATACCTATAGAGAGAATGATGAAATTATTCGTATTATTTCAGCAAGAAAAGCTACGAAAAAGGAAAGAAATTATTACTACGAGGCAAAATAAAATGCAAAAAGAATATGACTTTTCAAAATCAATAAAAAATCCATATACAAAGAAATTGAAAAAACAAATTTCTATTCGTCTCGAAACTGAAACAATAGATTACTTTAAGCAACTTTCATTGGAAATTGGAATACCATACCAAAACCTGATGAACATGTTCCTGCGGGATTGCGCCGCAAAGAATTTGAGACCTGATATCAGATGGGATAAACTGTGAATTAAATAGTAAAACTAAAATCTCATCTTTAAAATTTGTATTATACGCAAAGAGGTTCCGTTGCAAAAGGAAATAGTCTGTTTTGCCAACATATTTATACTTTTCTAAAACCAATAAAGGTGAAGGACCCGCGAGGTATTGTTGTCTGCCCGGGGGGATATGGGAGACTTTGGGGTAGTTGGCGGTTATTGAATTTTTGAGAAGCGTTAAAAGATCCTCGCTCCCGGAGTAACCATAGTCCCGCAGAATTGATGATAACCATGAAAATAATCCCGGCTTCGACTCCGCTCAGCCGCCGGGGCGAAAAAAATACTGTTAAGTTTTTATTAAAAATGCTTGACAATAACATCCGAATATTGTAATTTGCAAACGTTTGGAAAAAATCAAATCTTTGAAATGGTGTAAATTTGAATGATGTTGAAAAACTGAAGGAAGAGTTTATAATGAATTTCGGCTGGGCTTATAAGGCATTCGGTCTCAGCAAACTTATGGGTCATATAGTAGCTCTTCTGATATACTCCCCGAAACCCCTTTCTCTTGATGAAATAGCGGCGTCATTAAACCGAAGCAAAGGACCGATAAGTCAGATCGCGCGGCGGTTAAGTGATAAAAACCTTATCCGGCGGGTATGGCAGCCTACAAGCCGCAAGGATTATTACGAAATTCAGCCCGAAATATTTGAGAACGCCTTCCGCAACAACCTCGATCTTGTAAGAAACAATCTGAAAATTGCCCGCACATTTAAAACCCGCGTAAATGAAATAAACAATGAAGACCTTGCCGCCCTGGAAGGAAGACTCAATGAAATGGAACAGTTCTATGAATTGATGGATAAAAAATACCGGGAGTTCCTCAATGAATGGGATGATATTTTTGAAAATAGTAAATTAAATCAATAGAGCTTTTTTTGTACCGAACGTTTGAAAAATTTCAAACGTTCCAAATAACAGGAAAAAGAGATGGAAAGATTAAAAGAAAAAGTAGCGGTAATAACCGGCGGATCGCAGGGAATAGGGCGCGCCACGGTAGAAAAATTCACAGCCGAAGCAGCCTCGGTCGCGATATGGGATATCGATGAAACCAAAGGTCTGGAATTTGAAAAAGAACTTTCCGCTGCCGGTAAAAATGTAAAATTCTTTAAGGTAAATGTTGCCAACGCTGAAGATGTGGCCAAAGCGGCTGAAGATACACTCGCCCATTTTAACACCGTGGATATACTTATCAACAACGCCGGAATAACAAGAGACGCCACACTTAAAAAAATGACAAATGAGCAGTGGGACCAGGTAATCTCTGTTAACCTGACAGGTGTTTTTAACTGTGTGAAAGTTTTATCCCCGGTGATGGTAGCGAAAGGATATGGCAGGATTATCAACGCCTCATCTGTTGTGGGATTATATGGCAACTTCGGACAGACGAACTACGTGGCCACAAAAGCGGGTGTTATCGGCATGACCAAAGTATGGGCGCGCGAACTTGGCCGCAAGGGTGTTACCGTTAACGCTGTCGCTCCCGGTTTTATCGGAACCGAAATGGTGCGCGCGATGCCTGAAAAAATTATAACCATGATGGAAGAAAAAACTCCCGTCGGGCGCCTCGGCGAGCCTGAAGATATCGCCAACGCCTATGCTTTCCTGGCGAGTGACGAAGCCTCCTTCATTAATGGCACAACCCTCAGTGTGGATGGGGGAATTGTAATATAAAAAGGAATGACATGAGAAACGCTTATATATATTCGCACGGATTTTATGTGCCGGAAAAGGTAGTCCCCAATTCCTATTTTGATGAATTGCTTGGTGAAAAGGTTAGTCCCTGGCTGGAAGAGGTTGTTCAGATTTATGAGCGCCGATGGTGCGCCGAAGATGAATCGACAGCCGATCTGGCAAAAAAGGCGGCAAAAAACGGGATGGCTGAAGGAAATATTAAACCTGAAGAAATTGATCTGCTTATAGTCGCGACAGACACGCCGGAATATATTTCCCCCTCAACCGCTTCGAAAGTTCAATATGAGCTTGGTCTTGATAATGCCGCCACATTTGATATCAACACCGCCTGCGCGGGATTTGTAACAGCGCTTAACACGGCGGTTAATTATATAAAAGCCGATGAACAATATAATACTGTTCTTGTGGTCGGCGCCTACGCGATGAGCAAATACCTGAACATGGCCGATAAAAAAACGGTCAACCTTTTCGCCGACGGAGCGGGAGCTTTTATCTTAAAATCCACCTCTGAAAATGGACAGGGTTTCCTGAGCTCCACAATGCTTACCAAAGGGGAATATTATTCATACATGGGAATATATGGAGGAGGCTCGGCCAATCCCATATCAAAGGAAATTGCCGGAACTCCGGAAGCGTTATTGCAGATAAAGAAAAAATTCCCCCCTGAACTTAACCCGGAAACATGGTCGGAGATGGCTTCCGGAATGGCAAAAAAAGCCGGTATATCTGTTGATGATGTTGATATGTATTTTCTGACTCAGATAAATATTAACAGCATTTTTGAAACGATGGATATATTAAAGCAGCCCCGTGAAAAAGCGCAGACAAGCATGCATTATTACGGGTATACCGGTTCGGCCTGTATTCCTATCGCGTTCTGCGAAGCGATTGAAAAAGGAAAGGTAAAACGGGGAGATATTATATTTTTAATCGGATCGGGCGGCGGCCTCGCTTTCGCCGGTTCGGCATTTAAATATTAGGATTTATATGGCGGATCAATCACTTGTTACCGGAACCTGGATACTCGTAATTTTATATTCTGCGCTGATCCTTTATTTTGTTATTCAGGGCGCCCGGAAAATTAAGTCCATTTCAGATTACGCTGTCGGAAGCATTGTTTTTTCCCCGGTGGCTGTCGGGCTGTCACTTGCCGCGTCAATGACAAGCGCCGCGACTTTTGTTATCAATCCCGGACTCATAGCGAATTTCGGCGTCAGCGGTTTTATCTCATTCGGGATATTTTTTCCGTTGGGAGCGCTTATTTCCCTTGTGGTTCTCACGAAAAGTTTCCGTAAATATGGCGCTACTATCAAAGCCCTTACACTGGCCCAATGGATTGGAACCCGGTATAACAGCAAAAAATATTCCTTGCTGATGGGATTTCTTTCCCTGCTGCTTATAACCTTTATTGTTTTAATTGTAGTGGCTCTTACAAAAGTGCTTTCAAAATCGCTTAATGTTTCTGAAATGTGGGTTCTGCTGACAATAGTAACCTTTATCTTCGGTTATATGATGTTCGGCGGGGCCAATTCAATGGTATATACCAACACCATTCAGGCTTCGATAATGGTAGTTGTGGCCATTATCCTGCTTACCTCGGGATATGAACATTTCGCCGATGGAGTTTCAGGATTTATAAATAAGCTGGCCGCCATTGATCCTTCACTTACAGGGGGGACCAATCCGGGCAGTCCTCTTTTTCGCGATTATTTTGAGATAATTTTCTGCCAGTTTGTGGTGGGATTTGCCGTAGTCTGTCAGCCTCATATTATAACAAAATCATTGCTGCTTAAAAAAGAGAAAGATGTAAATCGTTACCTTGTTGTCGGCATCATCGCGGAAATATTATTCTTCCTCGTTGTTTTCGCCGGACTTTACGCAAGGATAACTTTCCCGGATCTTACCGTTGACGGGGCAGCTCTGAAGAGCGACGGAATTATTCCCGCTTATGTGGTTCATATATTCCAGGGTGACGGATTCGCCGTCGCGGTCGGACTTGTAGTAATTCTTGGCCTGATAGCCGCGGGAATGTCAACTCTTGAGGGATTGATACAGTCTCTTTCAACCACAATTACTTCTGATATCATTAAACCGATATGGGGTCATAAAATAAAGTCTGATCTTGGATGGATAACGGTTAACAAGATTACAATCGCGGTTCTCGCCGTGGTTTCGGTGATAATTTCCCGGGATCAGATAGTCAATCCGAAACTATCGGTCGCGATTTTAGCCCAGAACGGGGTTTACGCATACTTCTCGGCCGCTTTTGTGCCGATACTATTCGGAATATTTCTCAAAAAAGTTGATTCCAGGGCAGCCTTTTACGCAACCATAACAGCGATAGTTGTTCATTTTTCGGTTTATTACGGCTTCCCCGCGCTTGTTGAGCAGGGATTCAGCTTTGGATTTTTCACTAAATATCTCGAAGGGGTGGTAAGGAATCCGGCGATAGCCTCATCTATGGCTATCCTGACTTCAGCCGCCGCGGGTTTGATCATTCATTTTTTAACAAAAAACAATATAAAAAATGAAACAGTTTGACTGGATAAAAAAATGGGCGGAACACAGCCCTGACAGAAACGCGATTGAAGAATTTGAATCGGGAAGGCGATTCAGCTATAGTAAATTAAACAGTCATGCCAACCGCCTTTCCAATATGTTCACCGGTAAATATGGATTTGAAACGGGAACCAGAATAGCTGTGCTCTCGGAAAACCGGGCCGAATATGTTATGCTTTTTTCGATGGCGCAGAAAACCGGCATTACAATTATTCCGCTGAATTACAGGCTCACAAGTTCGGAACTTGACTATATCCTGGGCAACTGCTCTCCATCGGCGATAATATATGAAAAGAATTACATCGAAAAATTAAATAATACAGAAGCGTTCGGCAATATTTCGCCAAAATTGGAAATTGAAAAGCTTACCGAAAATGCCGCGGAGTTTTCAGAAAATTTTGACAGTTCCTCTCCCGGTTTTGATATGGAACACCCGGTGTTTATTCTTTATACTTCGGGGACCACAGCTTTTCCCAAGGGGGCTGTATATAATCACAGGATGTTATTATGGAACAGCATCAACACCGAATTGCGGCTCGATATTTCCAGTCGTGATGTTTCCATTGATGTAGCGCCTCCTTTTCACACCGGATTCTGGAATGTGCTTCTTACTCCCTTCCTGCATCACGGGGCCGAAACCATTCTGATGAAAAAATTTGAGCCTGACTCTGTTACACGACTGATAGATGAAAGAAAAATATCACTCTGGTGGGCTGTGCCTACGATGCTGAAAATGATGAGTGATTCTCCCCTTTTCGACCAGACCGATCTTTCCTCACTTCGTTATATGGTTGTCGGAGGTGAAGCTATGCCGATTCCCCTGATTGAAATATGGCATGCCAAGGATGTTCCGATAAGGCAGGGATACGGACTCACGGAAGTGGGGCCGAATATAACCTCACTCTCAGAGCAGGACGCGATAAGGAAACAGGGTTCCATAGGAACACCCAATTTTTATGTGGAAACAAAACTGGTTGATGAAAAAGGGGATGAAGTGACAGGGGAAGGCGCCGGCGAATTTTTGCTGAAAGGTCCGAACGTTACTCCGGGCTACTGGAATAATCCTGAAGCAACCTCGGAAACAATCCGCGATGGCTGGTTTCATACCGGGGATATAGTTAAAAGAGATTCAGAAGGATACCTTTTTGTCATCGACCGGATAAAAAATATGTACATATCGGGTGGTGAAAATGTTTATCCGGCGCAGGTGGAATATTTTCTGAGGAAACATCCAGGGATTGATGATGCCGTTATTATCGGGGTGCCGGACGAAAAATGGGGTGAAACAGGGAAGGCCTTTATAGTAAAGAAAACCGGTTCATCTCTTTGTGAAGGGGATGTAATTGAATATTGCGCCGGAAATCTCGCGAAATACAAAATACCCAAACACATCAAATTTGTCGAATCCCTGCCGAAAAATGACGCGGGTAAAATCGACCGCAAAAAATTGAAAAAGGAGGAGGGCTGATATGGAAGATTTTAATGTCGGCATCCTTTCAACCGGGGTTTATCTGCCCGAAAAAGTTATGACCGCCGCGGAGATTGCCGAAGCGACAAAAGGTGTATGGACCGAAGAAGCGATAATCCGGAAGCTGGGCATAACAGAAAAACGGATGCCGGGACCGGGTGACGGCACACAGGAGATGGGAGTTAAAGCCGCTAAAAAAGCCCTCGAAAAAAGTAATACAGACCCGATGGAAATAGATCTTCTTATTTGTGTGGGGGAGGAATGGAAAGAATATCCTCTTACCACTTCGGGAATATATATTCAGGAACAGATCGGGGCTAAAAGAGCCTGGGCGATTGACCTTCAGCAGAGATGCTGCACAACCATATCGGCTATGAAAATAGCGAAGGATATGATGAGATCGGATGATGATATCAACACCGTGATGATCTGCGGGGGATACCGCAACGGCGACTTTGTCGATTTCACCGACAGGGATATGTCGATGATGTATAATCTCGCGGCCGGCGGCGGAGCGGTGATTTTGAAGAAAAACCTGGGACGCAATATCCTTCATGAAGCTCATATTATGTCGGATGGTTCCATGGCACGCGACGCTCTTGTGGAATTCGGAGGCACAGAAAAACCGATAACTTGTGAGAATATTAATAGCGCCTATAAATCCCTTAAGCTTACCGATCCGGCTCATATGAAAAACAGGCTGAATGAAGTTTCGATGGATAACTGGATGAACTGTATAGAGAGAGCGTTCGAAAAAAGCGGGGTAGAGAAACACAGTCTTGGTTTTCTCGCGGTTCTTCACTTTAAGTATTCAATGTATAAACATATGCTCGAACTGCTCGGGCTGGATGAAAGTCAGTCAGTTTATCTGAATAAAATTGGTCACGTCGGACAGATAGACCAGGTAATATCACTTGAAAAAGGACTTGAACAAAACAAAATAAAAGACGGAACCGTAATCGCGATGATTGCCGCTGGAATAGGTTATGCCTGGGCAGCCAATGTGATTACGTGGGGAAAGTCATAATTTATCAACAATAACCGGAGTTCTAAAATGAAAAAATATTTGTCAATATTTCTCGCCCTGATAATCGCTTTAACATTTATCGCCTGTGATGATGACGATGACAACCCGACAGGAGGAGAAGAAGAAACAACAGAAGCGTGGGTTGGAACATGGCTGAGCACAGGAAGTGATGTTGCCGTAGTTCTCTCTACATATTTTAATTATGACAGTGTCAGGGTGCAGATGAATGAAGATAATACTGTCGTTCTCGAATCACATGTCACCGATGGCGCCTGGACAACAACTAACGGAACATACACCGTAACAAAATCGGAAAGCGGCGATGTACACTCAATAGCGCTGGTATATCCGACATTCGAACAGGAAGGTATAATCCAGATTATCACCGGCGATCCGGATGAAATGAAACTCGAAGCGGTTCAGACAGTTCCTGATCTTGGCGCGACCCCGAGAACACCTGAAACAGGTTTTGGATCGGACGCTACTCTTGGAACAACAAATATTCAGACATATAAGAAACAGTAATTTTCGCGGGCCGGCTTTCCGGCCTCTTTTTATTCATTTATCAACAGGTTTGCCATGAAGAAAATTTCATTATTAATGATCCTTCTCTTTTCATTCAGTCTCCTCTTTGCGCAGGAAAAAGAGGATTTTGATATTGAAAAAAAAATAGAGAAGATAGAGGAGTTTAAGTTTATTGGATACTATTTCGTGCGCTCGGAGATATCAAATCTTTACGCGAGCAACGAATTCCTCAAAGGACAGGTAGTGGGAAGATTATTCGGGGGGAATACTACAAAAACAGGTCTTACATCAAAGTTTACAGAACAACGTTTTATACCTATTATCGCTTATTCACCGAAGTTATTTGACGGCTGGGCCACCATGCGAATGTCTTTTGAATTTGACTGGACATGGGGCGACGCCAATTATGGCGCCGGGGGTAATTTCGGCGGAGCTTTCGGAGCCGATTTTGTCAATATGCAGACACAGAATCTCTATATCGAATTCAGGCCGCAGAGAAACTTTTTCCTCAATATCGGTCTTTCAAGAATATTTGACAACATTAACGTTCCCGCTTACACACCTACCGATAAATTGGTCAACACCGGGTACAGGCTCGCTGTATGGGGTTCCGACGGAGTGGGAGTATCAGCCCATTATCTGCTGCCCAACCAGCGATTTAAATTCGGCGCCTACCAGCTTTATGAGAACAATGTCCAGGATGATGATGATGTCAGTCTTTATGAGCTGGATTATGAGTATGACTTCAGTATTAAATCTTCCGCCGGTCTGACCTTTTATTATCTCAGCGACAGGGCCAACGGTGAAGGGGGAGTATCAATCCTCGGGCAGGGGCTTAATTCAGGACTCAGCAACTATAACGGGGTTTTCAATTTTAATTTCGGCAATGAAAAATATACTGCCGACATATTTTGGATTGGCTCTCATTTTCACAGCAATCCCCTGCTGAAACAGGGAAGATTTGGATACACCGGGTTTGTAATGAGCAACCTGGGACAGGCCAAAACCGATACGCGGACCATAGATATTTCCGGTCTGGCCGCCAACCTGAAGATGAGTTATAAATATGGAAAAAATGCCAACGATTTTATTGCTCTCGATGGAATTTTTACCACGGGTGATAAAAAGAATATCGATGATGGCAAATATACCGGTTTCCTTACTGGCAATAACTGGACCGCTCCCGGGGCCGTTTTCTTCAGCCACGGGCTATATCTTCTGCTGCCTCACGGAAATGTTGTGAACCGTTTTATGGCCGCTGTAATTGATATTCAGAACCTCGGTTACGGACTTTCGGCCGGATCACTTTCCGGAGCTTACGATATCATTCCAAATAAACTGAGAGCAAAAGCGGCGCTCGGTTTGGGAATGGCTAATGTGAGTCCCTCAGGCGGCGGAAACAGCATCGGAACCGAATTTAACTTTAACCTCCGTTACACATTAAAGGTTTATATGGACCTTGAAATTCACGCGGCTTATTTGAATCTTGGCGATTTTTTCGATTCCACAGTTGTAAATGGAAATATGACAGAACGACCGGAGAATCCCTGGCTGCTTTTTGCTTCACTTAAATGGATAATGTTTTAGGAGGTTATCATGAAATATAAATATTTGATTTTATCATTGATATTAGTTGGTCTTATGGGTTGTTCCACCTCATCATTTTATCATCTTTCCTCAAAGGAATTTGATGAAATAGATTATGGCTTCAATGTAAAGAAAGTAAAAGTAAGAAATATTAATGTCGCGGTTGTCGATGAAGGAAAAGGTGATCATACCCTCTTGCTTATTCATGGTCTGGGTTCTTATATTAAAGGGTGGAAAAAGAATATTCCGGAATTGTCCAAACGATTCAGGGTAATTGCCGTTGATCTGCCCGGTTATGGCAAATCGGACAAAGAAGCATATCAATATTCCCTTTCTTTTTACGCGGATGTTCTTTCAGAATTACTGGAGAAAATGGAAGTCGGTAAAGCGGTGTTTGTCGGTCATTCCATGGGTGGCCAGATAAGTATGATCACTGCCCTGCGGCATCCTGAAAAAGTGGAAAAACTTGTGCTCATCTCCCCCGCCGGATTTGAAAGATTCACAGACGGGGAAGGTCAGTGGTTCAAAAGTGTGATGACCGAAGAGCTGGTTTTTGAAACAACCATAAGAAATATCGATATCAATCTTCGTTCAAATTTTTACGAAACTCCCGATGACGCCCTTTTTATGGTTACAGACCGCATTCAAATTAAAGGCGCGGCCGACTTCCGCAAATATTGTTACGCCGTGGCTGAAAATGTCGGCGCGATGATCGATGAGCCGATGTGGGATAAACTGGACCGTATCACCCGGCCGACTCTGATTTTATTCGGCGAAAATGACGGACTTATTCCAAATCCCTATCTGCATGGCGGATTTACCAGGGATATCGCCGAGATCGGCAGGAAAAAGATAGCCGATAATATTACCAAAGTTTTCCCTGAATGCGGACATTTTGTTCAGTATGAAAAATGGAAGGAAACGAATAATTCAATAATTGAATTTTTAACGAATTAGGAGAATCGTATGGCAGAATTGAAAGAAGTATATATTATTGACGCCGTCAGAACCCCGATAGGCTCATTCATGGGAACACTCTCATCTCTCAGCGCTCCTGCCCTGGGAAGTATTGCTATCAGGGCATTACTGGAAAGAACAGGCATTGCCGCCGATAAGATAAATGAAGTTATCATGGGCAACGTTGTGCCTGCCGGAGAAGGACAGTCGCCCGCGCGTCAGGCCGCCCTCGGAGCAGGATTGCCGAACAGTGTTGAAACCATGACAATAAACAAAGTATGCGGATCGGGACTCAAGTCTGTTATGCTCGCCGCTCAGGCTATTATGGTCGGCGACGCTGATGTAGTTGTGGCCGGCGGTATGGAAAATATGTCGCGGATACCATTTTATATGCAGAATATCCGCGACGGTTATAAAATGGGACATCAGAAAATTGAAGACGGCATGATAAAGGATGGCCTCTGGGATGTTTATAACGATGTTCACATGGGTAATATCGCTGAAATATGCGCCAAAGAATATACCATCACACGCGAAGAGCAGGATGAATTTGCCATTGAAAGTTACAAAAGAGCCGCCGCCGCTACCGAAGCGGGCAAATTTAAGGATGAAATTGTGCCTGTTACCATTCCGCAGCGAAGAGGCGACCCGGTTGTAGTTGACACCGATGAAGAACCTTTCAAAGTAAAATTTGACAAAATACCCAAACTGCGCCCGGTATTTGAAAAAGAAGGAACCGTGACAGCGGCCAACGCGAGCTCCATCAATGACGGCGCTTCGGCTGTTCTGCTGGTGTCAAAAGAAAAAGCCGGGGAACTGGGACTTAAACCGATGGCCAAAATAATCGCGCAGGCATCAGCGGCAAAAGCTCCCGAATGGTTCACCACCGCCCCGGTTGACGCTATCAACAAAGTCCTCGATAAAGCGGGCAAAACCGTTCCTGAAATTGATCTTTATGAAGTGAATGAAGCTTTTGCGGTTGTGTCACTTGTGGTAAACAGACTTCTCGAACTCGACCCCGCCAAAGTAAATATAAATGGCGGCGCTGTCGCTATGGGACATCCTATCGGAGCCAGCGGCGCGAGAGTGCTTACAACTCTGCTGCACAGCCTCAAAAATGAAAATAAAAAGACCGGTCTCGCCGCCCTCTGCATCGGCGGAGGAGAAGCGGCCGCACTTATTGTTGAAATGATTTGACCCCCCAATATGAAAATCGCCGGGATTTTTCCCGGCTTTTTTCGTTTAAAGGGTGTTTGAGATTTTGGAGGATGAGGAAATGATGGGTTGTGATGCACATAATAGCCAAACTACTTTCCACTATAATTTCTTTTAACTCTCTTTCCAAGGCAATTTGCCGCCAATTCTCAAATTTTTGAGCCGTTTATGAGCCAATTGTCTCCATTTTGACCCGATTATGACCCCATTAATTTAATTCATAAAAAGAACCTGCTCCTTTTGATTATAATTGCTTTCAGCTCCTATTCCAACCAATTAGCGGCCAATTCGGCCAATTAACGGCCAATTATGAAAGTTTATATTTTGCTCCCCGACCTTTGGCAACTGGCAGAGAAAATATTTTTAAATCAACCAGTTTTGCTTTTTCCGGCTGTCAACTATATTTTTTTGTTCCGGGATATTACATCGTTTTGTAGTTAATTGATACTTCATCGCCACAATAATAGGATTTGCATTCTTTTTTTGTGAAATATATACCTTCTTCGTGAGTAATTTCGATAATATTGTTAGTATGCCAGTCAGCGCTGATTTTTTTACCTAAACCTTTAAAATAGATGATACCTGAACCGCCTCCTGATTTCCACTCCAAAATACCGCTGGTGTGAATGTAATTCCCGTTTGAAAATTCTTCGCAAATTCTAAATGATTTTTGTTTGTCGGGTGATTCAACATCAACCAGGCTGTTAACAGAAAATTCAAATTTGGCTTTTTTGCGTTGTTTGGCTTTGTGCCGGTCTGTTGTCAACTGGTCCAGGAATTTCTCTAAAACACTTTTTCTTTTCTCTATTGTTTTATCATCAGCGCCCAAAGATTTCCATAGTTCCAGATCATCACCATTAATAATAATTTCCTTTACATTTTTGTAAATATCTGAATCCAGGCTTTTTGTTTCCCATTGAGCCAGAGCCAAACCGAATAATGCGTTGTGTCTGTCATCCGGGTCAGAAAGATAAACCTGATACTCTTTAACGATTTCATTAGAAATTTGTCGCGGATCATCACCACTGTTATATTTGTCAAAAAATGCCTGATAAATATCAAGAGTTACATCATTGCCTTTTATTGATGTATTCCAGGTACCCATAATATCACCTAAATTAACATTATTCTAAACAAAGCTAACGGTTGTGGTTCTTGTGTATCTGGTTATTATGTCTAAGCTGGCAAAGCCAGAACCAAAAAGAAATTCAAAAAAAACGTTCTCGTAATCGTCCTCGTACTCGGCTTTATTTTTCTATGGCGAATTTTTCGAGTGCGATAACGAGTACCGCTTCGCTGAGTACGAGTACGACTATTTAAATCAATTTACTCAATTCAATATTCTGCAAAAAAAGCAAGGATATTATTGTTAAGTTGCTTAATTACTTAAGTTATTGATGATTGCGTCATACGCTTCCAAAAATAAATGCCTGGTGTGATTATCATAATTATCTATATTCGGCTTTATTCTGGAGTGAATTATCAGTTGATTGTGCCAATCTGAATTAGATGCTACAATATAGCTCTCGGTAAATTCAAATTGATCTGCAGTAATATCCACAACATAATTCTCTACTTCTAACCAATTATGTGACTTATTGTCAAACCCGCCTTTTATAAGATTAATGTCAAAAAAACCATTTTCCATTAAATATTTCGCTAACAAAATCGAAACATCATCACAAGAACCGTTGGGGAAATTTATACAAGACCCTGTTAATTTATTTTTATCAGTTTGTTCTATCGCCAGTCTAAATTTTGCAACTAATATTTTTATTAAATCTAATTTATTTGTCATATTCGAGATAACGGCGTTGTGTTTAAGCGGATGCCCCACGGTTTTCGCTACCAATGCCACGTCTTACTGATTATGTTAGTTAACTACTTCCTACTTCATAAAAACTAAACCAAGCCGAACTGCTAATTTTACTACTGGCTGAAGCATTCCGATTGAAACACTGGTTATAGCAAAATAAGAGATTTTATTCTTCATCAAATGGTAATTCATATGTTTCACCAAAACGTGGCATAGCTTTGTTGAGTAATTTTATAAATCCTTTCCACGAAGATGATGCACGCATAAGCGTAATTACATTTGAAATATGTTCCCTGAGTTTAGGATGTCCAACATCGTCTGTTAGTAAACGATGATAGTGATGTTTTAACTTACCTTTTTCATCGCGTGGAGTTTTCTTTTTAAGCTCTTCAAGTACCACTGGAGCTAAGCGTGCATAGATGATATCGTTGGTATCTTTACCAACAATGCCAGGACGATTAACATTTGAAACCGTATATTTCCAATTCCGAAGACGAAAATATTCTTCGTAATAATCATCAGGAAAAGTCTTGACCCAAGGTTGAAGTTCCTTCGAAATAAATTTTGATAAGATTTCTTGCAAGGCTTGTCTGGTACGAAAATTCTGATAACCAGTTGCTTCATCTACTAATGCAATAATACCAACGTGTGCAAATCCTCGTAAAAGTAAATATGCTTTTTCCGCAATATGCTTTTGGGTATCAGTTTTTAAAGCTTTATGTTTCCGTGCTTCTAACCAGATATGACAAATGTCAGGAATAACCTCTGCTGGAAAACCATTTGCTTCACTTCCGAATTTTGAAATATAGCGAATAGGTGAAGTTAATTTTTCTTCAATTTCTGGAGTGAAATAGGGTTTTAAATAAGTAGCCGATACATATTCAGGTAAAATTACACTTGTATCTTTAGCTGTTTTTTTTTGTTGCCAATATGCTCCACCTCCTTTTACACCCAATGCAGAGGCAAAACTTCTTTCTGATATCACGCGTTGACCATTATCTAGCACTGCACAAGTAATTGAGAAGTCAGCGATGTTTAACTCACCATTGAAATCTGCTTTTGGTAATTGATTAGCCATTTTATCTCCATTTTAGTGCTATAACGGTGTTGTCTCTAAGCGGCGACCTCGAACAAGAATGCCGCATAAAAAACAACTGCCAAATATTTAGCAAATTGTGCTTAACTTTCACTGTAAGCGCAGATTGCATCAATTTTATTTAATAGAACTATCTTTAATTTGTTAGCCGAAACGGAACGACTAACTCTATAATTTATAAAAAGCCAAATGCGAAAACGGCGTCCGCTTGATTAGCTTGTTATATTTTACAGTAATAATGAAATAATACCTATTGTAATATCAATTAAATATTTAATACCAATGCCTGATGCAACAGCTAATATGATAAATCGAATCATTTTTCCTTTCGTATTGAGATTACTTTTGAGTTCCATTGGTGGAAATGAGTGACGGAGGTATTTAAATAAAAGATTAAAAATCAATAATGTCACAATGAAAATGTAGATGTAAATAAAAACAGTAATCACTGAAGAAAGGTTAATAACTTTTGATTTTAGCCAATAATCTATCTTTATCATATTCCAAAAAATAATTGGGACAATTAATACCCAAAGAAATAAATCATAGATGTTTTTTCGATGCAACCATTGACGGTTATTCTTCCTTTCTTTGAAAAAATCTAATATTTTATCGTGAACACCATCTACCCAAGATTCAGCTAAACCCCAAATCTCAACTTTGCTTGAGTTGTATGTTTCGTAAGAAGGATTTGAAGCTAAATCAAGTAGTGTAGTTTTACTGAAATCTAACTCAACAATAATTTTATACTGTTGTATCAATTCTTTCTGAATATTGAACAATGGTGTATTTGAAATAATAATCTTATTCACATCGTCTGCTATTTTATTTTTATCAAAAGCCTCATCAGGATTGAATGTACGCGAATACTGACCTTTCTTAGTAAATATTTCCACCCCTACAACATATTTATTTATCAGATTATTTTTGAATTGCAGAATTTCTTCATCGGTAAATGTTCCATCTGCTTTTTTTCTATTCTCGTCTATGAAGTCTGACTGAAATTTCTTTGATTCTTCGTTATGCGTTTTTATGATTTCGAAAAGCTTTCTCAAATCATCTAAACCCAATGTCGCACACTTTATATTCGACAAACGTAGACTATTTTGAAAACTGTCAATCATATAAATCCTTCAGTTAAAAAGTAAAATATAACGGCGTGGTTTTTAATCGGATGCCCAAGTGTTTACGCCGCCAAATATTATGTTTTGCTGTTTATGTTATTTAGTTACTTCCTACCTTATAAAAACAAAACCAAGCCGAACTGCAAATATTACGACCGGCTGAAGCATAACACTGGTTAGGGCATATTTAATTTTCTAAGGTGATCAAAAAACAATTTAGGATTATAATTCCCTTTTAGTTTATCAATTGCAAAATTATCTGCTGCACTTGCTAATAATCCAAAGATTGGATTTATTATACCAGCTACAGTTGTAACACAGAACCGTAATACCTTAGAAGGTAATTTATCAACGATACTTTCTTTGGTGATGCTAGCAACAAAAATTCGTTCAATTTCTCTCAAATCATTAGAATTTATTTCACGAAGCCATTTTCTAAACTCTTTTGATTTCTTGGAATTTCTGAAATGCCAAATATCTTCAAAGGAAAGTATGTTCTTTGTAATTCCAGCTTCTATATCTGGTATTGAATTCAGATCAAGTAAGGTCAAGAATCCATCTATTTGATCTGGTGTGTATCCCAATCGCTTTAATTTTGTTGCCATTAGTTGGTTTGCACCTAATGACGTAAAAATATCTACTCCACCCAAAAAAGAAGAGATTGCTATTTCCAAATTTGTCTCAGCTAATCGAAGCATTAAATCTATCGGATCATTTATTGGTAATAGAGAAGAAATACGTCCTTCATCTTTCTGGATGCTAGGTAAATCCAATAGATCTAGTTTTCCATTCTTAATATTGTAGTAATTGAAAAAATATTGGTTGAATAAAGGATTTTCTTGAATGTCTTGATAAGTTTCTTTTGCAAAATCTTTCTTATAATATCCAGAATCAAATTTAATTTCCTTACTTCTTGCAAGTACTAGTGGAAGAAGTATTGCAATGTCATCTTTTTTTAAATCTGTTGAGTTTGACAACTGTAGCTCAATAGCTTTTTCAAAGTCGCCAAACATTGCATGTTGCCACCATAAAAACTTTTTATCAGGACTTTCTCTTGCAATAATGAAATTGATTCCATTTCCTTGATTGAAATACGCCATAATACCTTTTGATCTTACAAAGGAAAAGACTTCATTTTCAAGTGCCTCACGCAACATATCTGGTCCCAACCAGTTATTCAAAATAGATACAATGCCAAAGTCATTTGTAGGGAATATAATATTATCATATAATAATAGTTGTTCGGCTAAATTACCTTTAAATTGGCTATTATTTTCAAAAGATTTATTGACTTTAGAAGCATTATCAAACCCAATTCTAGGGTAAAGACGACTATTTAATATTGCTGAATTTTGCATAATTATTTGATCGCTCTAACAATTAAGAATTTTATACATTATTGCTCAAAAAAATATTAACAACAATCAACATATTAAGCAATAATGTACTCCACAGGTATAGTCATGCCATAAAATTCAGTCCCATGGAGAAAAATTGGACGTAACCGCTGTATTTTCACGCCTGTGGGTATTTAATACGGTTTGTTCTCTGTTTTATTTAATGTTTATTGCCATGAACAACTTATTTTCTGTTTTTTGTTATGTTTTTATCAACAATTTACAGTAATCTTTATCTACACAACTCCGCAACGCTTGTCCCTGCATGCCTGGGCATTGCGCCGAAATGAAACGCAGGTGGATAACTCACCAAAACGATACCTCGCTAAAAGAAAAATCATATTTTAATCTATATCAAATAAAACTACAATTCGCTTTTTCGAGCGCTTATTACCCCAAAACCATCAGTCATACGCAAAATAGGAAAATAATTGACAAGAAGCAATTAATAATTAATAATAAACAATTGAGAATTAGGAATTAGGAATGAGGAATTAGGAATGAGGAATTAGGGGACTTAACAATAATATTCTTGCTTTTTATGGCAGAATATTGAATTGAGTAAATTGATTTAATTAGTCGTACTCGTACTCATAGTACAGGTGCTCGTTATCGTTCTCGAATAATTAACCCGAGAAAAAAAGCCGGGTTCGAGGACAATTACGAGAACGAGTACGATCATTCGTTCAGGATTTATTTTGGTTCTGGCTTTGCCAGCTTAGGAATGAGGAATGAAAAGAGGCCGGGTTATGATTGTATTGAGGTGGGCCTTTTTTCGCTGAACGAGTAAAAGGCGATACCGCTTTTTATCCTGTTAATCCTGTTCTTCTTTGTGTGCTTTGTGCCTTCCTTGTGCTCTTTGTGGTTAAGGAAAAAATCAGAGTGAGAGTAAGAGTAAGAGTATGACAACCGGGATTGTGGTTTTATCATAGGTGCTCATTTTGTCCTGAGAGGTTGAAAGACGATTCCGAATCCGATAGCGATACCGATTCCTTATCCTGTTCATCTATACAATCATGTTAATCCTGTTCTTCCTTGTGCTCTTTGTGGTTCAGGAAAAAATCGGAGAGTGAAATCCCAGGCAGATATTACAGGTGTTACGATAAGAAAATAATTTGAATTGTTCTTGACATTATCACGCAGAAAGTATATACTGCGATATATATCATTGGGAGAAAAAAATTATGGAATCTGCAAAAATATTCAAGAATGGAAGAAGCCAGGCAGTCAGGCTGCCAAAGGAGTACCGGTTTGATGGGGATGAAGTATATATCAAAAAGGTCGGCGATATGGTGGCATTGATGCCAAAAAATAAGGTCTGGGAAATATTTTTGGAAAGCCTTGAGGGTTTTTCGGAAGATTTTATGAATGAGCGGCCTGAAGACCTGCCTCAAAGCCGGGAGATATAATGTTATATATGCTGGATACAAATATTTGTATTTACATAATCAATAATAAATCTGAAATGGTTATTGACCGGCTCAAAGCAAAAATGGATCACAGAATAACTCTTTCCTCTATTACACTATCGGAACTTGAATATGGAGTTCAGAAAAGCAACAGAAGGGAAAAAAACGCTCTCAACCTGCTTTGTTTTCTTGCCCCATTTGAAATTATTCCCTATAAACAAAACGCAGCCCGAAAATATGGGATAATAAGAGCGGAACTTGAAAAAAGGGGGACCATAATAGGGGGTATGGACATGCTGATAGCCGCCCATGCTCTTGCTCTGGATGCTATCCTCGTTACAAATAATGAAAAAGAATTTCAGAGAGTCCCTGGATTGAAGCTGGAGAACTGGGCAAAATAGATGAGAGGGTGTTTGAGCTCGGCGCTCGCGCGCCAAAAGAAAGAGGCAAATAATTGTGAATGGTGAATTATGAATTATGAATGAAAAGAGGCCTGGTTTATAGTGGAAATTGGGTTTGTGTCATTTTCTCCTGAGTGGTTGAAAAACGATACCGAATCCGATAGCGATACCGATTCCTTATCATGTTAAACTGTTCTTCTTTGCGAGCTTTGTGCCTTCCCTTGTGTCCTTTGTGGTTAAGAAAAAAATCAGAGTAAGAGTATGAGTAAGAGTAAGAGTATGACAACCGGGTTTGTGGTTTTGCCAGCGGTGTTCATTTTGTGCTGAGTGGTTGAAAGACGATACCGATACCGATTCTTTATCCTGTTCTTCTTTTCCATAAAAACATTCGGTTTCGGCTTTTTTATTTCAATAGCAGGAGTTTGATAGTTTTTACATAATTTCCCACTGACAATTTACAAAAATACACTCCTGAAGCATGGTCTTCGCCATTCCACTCAACTTCGTATGTTCCCGGAGATTTTATTTCATCGACAAGTGTCGCTGTTTCGGTTCCAAGTATGTCATATATCTTTATTGTGGTTTTTAATCTGCCATCATAGCTTTTTCCGGCGGTCCGCAGATTCTCACCCAAAGAATATTTGATTTTTGTAACCGGATTAAATGGATTGGGGTAATTTTGAAGAAGCAGAAACTCCTTACGGCTGATATGCTCATCTTCAGTTTCAACAGAAGTTATGCCCGCTTCAAAACAGGCGGCGCCACCATATGCTGTCGCGAACCATATGTTGTTATTATGATCTATGGCGATATCATAAATCGCATCATCATGCAAACCTGAGTTTGAGGTATTATATACAGTCCATTCATTCCCGTTAAATCTGGCGACTCCAGAATAAAAAGTTCCGAACCAAATATTTCCTTCCTTATCTGTTGATATAACTTTAATCTTGTTATCCGGTAATCCAGAGTTTATTTTATTATAAGTCCTCCAGTTCGTTCCATCAAAACAGCTTACACCAAAGCTGCTTCCGAACCATATTTTCCCTTCCATATCTGTTTCAATGCAAGTAATATAATTTGATATTAAACCAGTCAGGGATTGCCTGAAAAAGGTCCAGTTCTCGCCATCAAATTTACAAACGCCTTCGTTGCTCATACTGATCCATTTATTCCCGCTTGAATCAATTGACACCGCATGGAGATGACTTGACAGAAGAGGCGAATTATATTGTGTGAAAAAGTTTATGACCCCGCCATGAAATTGAGATAATCCATTTATCGTTGCAATCCATTTTGTTTTATCTTTGTCAATAGCCAAGTCTTCCGCATAAAAAGCATTATACCCTGTGCCCATATTAAAAACCAGCCAGTTGATGCCGGTATATAACAGATATCCGATTCCCTCGGTAGCAAACCACATTTTTTCACCTTCTTCACAAACTATTGAATTTGTCCCAACGGTTAAATCCCATTGGGAAATGCAATTTATTGATTGAAAATGTTCCCACGTAGAACCATCATATTTAACAATCCCATTTGCTCCAAACCAGACAGTTCCAAAATCATCGATGCCTATTGAGGTGATACAATTTGTCCTGATTGGAGTGGCAGTTGGAATAAGAAACCAGTCTGATTCATCAAATTTCACCGCTCCATGCCTGAAAACGCCAAGCCAGATATTATTTTGATGATCCTGAAAAATGTTGAAAATTGCATTGCCCGGAATACCTGAATTTCCCGTATTAAAATTTTTCCATTCTGTTCCGTCAAAAATTGTCAGCCCGGCATAAGATCCGAAAAATTTATAACCTTTAGAATCAAAAAATATATCTAACAGATAATTGCTGGGCAACTGGGAATTTGAGGTGTTCCAAACCTCCCAGGAAGAACCGTTAAAAAGAGCCGCTCCCCATGCATGTGTACCCACCAGAACATTATTATCTTCATCTGTATCTATCATCAAGATGGAGTTTGCAGGGATACCACAGTTCCCGGGATCGTAAATTATCCAATCATCACCATTTTTTTTTGAAAGTCCATAACTTTCAAACGCGAACCAAATATCGCCGGTTGAAGAGGCGGAAATATCATTTATTGAATCACCCGGTATTCCCGAATTTTGGGTATTATAGATTACCCAGTTCGCACCGTCAAACATAACAGCGCCCCCGCCCCCTGTTCCAAACCATATATTTCCATCCAGATCAACTGCTATTGTTCTGATTTCAGCATCAGGTAAAGGGCTGTTTGTTGAGTTATAAACATGCCATTCGGAGCCATCGAATTTTACAGCGACTTTGCGAATGGCAAACCATAAATTTCCATTTTTATCTAATTGAATATTTCTGATATCTATATATGGCAAACCGGAGTTAAACTTATTGTAGAAAGTTTTTTCTCCGGTAGTTTTATTATATCTCCACAATCCTCCTGTTGATCCTATCCATAGTTCATTGTCTTTTTCCGCGATTGAGGTCACTAATCCGCTATATGAATAATTTTTCCATCCTGAATATTGCTGGCCAAAACTCTGGCCGGCAAAAAAAATAAATAAAATTACTAAATAAAAAGAGACTATTGCCTTCATTTTTTATTCCTCCCAAACTAAAATTATCATTCTTTTAATCAGAAAATAGAGAGCTTCCTATTTTAAGAGAAGCATTTTTCTAACCTGCCTGAATCCACCGGCTTTAAGAGAATAGAGATATATACCTGAAGCTAAATTCGCGCCGTCAAAAAAATATTTATTGTTCCCTTTTTGTCCGGCAAATTCTGTTGACATGATTTTTTCCCCGGAGATATTGTAAATATTGATTTCTGCTAACTCTTCATTGGGTAATGAAAAAAGAATTGTTGTCGAGGCGTTAAAGGGATTGGGGTAATTTTGTGAAAGGTCAAATCGGGAAAGATTTTCTTCAATTGTTTCCACAGGTGTAGCGTTAAATTCATTATCCCTGATAATAAATACCCCATGATTCCATATTGAAACCGCGATGAGGGAATCAGAAAGAGAAATATCGCCGCCGCCGGCAGGCAATGACATTGTAGTTTTAAGAACCGGGTTTTCACGGTCGGTGATGTCAATTTTGTTAAGTCCATCAAACAATGTGTAAAGATAATTGTCTCTGCGGGCTAATTTGTATCCTCCCGCTCCAACTTCCATACTAATCAAATCAGGATTAGAAGGGTTTGAGTTGTTGAGTGTGAATAAAGCGCCTCCTGTCGAACTGTATGAAGAAAGATACAGATAATCATCAATTGCGGCAGCGCCGGTCATGGCCTCCCAGTTATAACTGAAATTAGTAATAAATTCGGGACTTTCGGGATTTGCCACATCCATGATCTGAACGCCATATATTCCGCAGAGGAGATATAAAAGATTATCATCTTTGTAAATATGTTCTTTAGGGAAGTCAACAAAAACCGAACTCAACTCGGCCGGTGTTTCAGGCTGGCTGATATCAAATATAGTAAGATGCTGAGAATCTGAAATATATAATAAGGAATCTTCGGCCAGCATAACAGATGAGGGAATCTCAATAGCTCCGTGGTTTATCATGCTTCCATATTCAGTGCGGTATTCCAGGATATAAAATCTCGATTCAGCTCCGTTGTAGTAAAAATTGCCTTTTCTGGTCATCGTGTTAAGCTGCTGGGGGATAAATTTATACCTGGAGTGTTTTTCAGGCAAATGGAATGGCTCCATGTTGTATAGAACAAATCCTTTCAAATTGTCCTGAACCGCGAGAAAATCATCTGATATGATCGAGGATGTGACAGCAGCGCACCCCATATATTCAGCCCGAAGCGAGAATGTGCCTGTGTTTTTGTGGATAAATAAATAGAGATCCGAATCTTGTGAAATTGAATAAACAAGAGAATCCTTTACTATGGAATTACTGAAATTAACAGAGGAAGTCCATTGCCAATATTCAAGATTGTATGGATCGCTTTTATTGACCACAAATCGTTTGTCGGCGCAATGAAGCAAAACATAATCATCACATAATGTAATTTTTTTTGAATTGATATCATCTGTATTTAATTTATCGGTCATTATGGGACCCGCCGGATCAGAAATATCAAAACAGATTAAACCATAATAATTAACCGCCGCGTAAAGGTAAGCCCCGTCCAGCTTTATATCCAACATTTCCACAGGACCTCCATATAGATCCGGCGGTGAAAAAAATGAGAGATATCGGGGGCTTGTTATATCACTAATATCATATATCCGGCCATGATAGAAGTGCTGGAAAAACATCAGTGAGTCTTTAACTATTAAAGTGTATATTTCCTGATCAACTGGCCTTGGAACAAGAGATACCTGGTTCAGCTGCGTAAAATTGCCGGTTACCTCCCAAATTTCAACGCCTATCTCATATTTTGAAACAAATAAATGCCCATCCGAATAAACCATATCCAATATTTCATCATCAGATTCCTTATCGATCTTTAAGATCGGGCTGCGAGGATCACTAATATCATATACTCTGATATTGTGCAGATTCGCGTAGAATAAATAAGAATTCTGAAACTGCATTTTGACAACCTCGTAGTCGGCAGCATCAGAAACACAACATGCTAATTTTGGTTTATCTGGTTCCCGAATATCATATAAGGAAATTTTTTGCGGAGCTCCCAAAGCCAGAATATCATCTCCAATCGCAACAACGCTGATCTGATTTGGGACATGATTTATCAGCTCAAATTCATTTATATTCTGAGCGGCTAGTGAATTAAAAAGAAAAATTAAAACTAATAATACCCACCTCATATTTATTGCCTCCTTAACAAAAATAGTTTTTAAGGTACTTAAAATAAAATAGTGAAAATTCAAAATAATAGCCAGAAATATTTTGATGCAACTGGACCATTGCGCCCAAAAAGGCGGTAAAGAATTGTGAATGGGGATATTGAATGGTGAATGAAAAAATCAGAGTAAGAGTAGGAGTATGAGTAAGAGCATGACAACCGGATTGTGGTTTTACCAGAGGTGTTCATTTTATACTGAGAGGTTGAAAGACGATACCGAATCCGATAGCGATACCGATTCTTTATCCTGTTAATCTATTCAATCCTGTAAATCCTGTTCTTCCTGGCGTGAGGTTTTTGCCAGGTGCAATGGGCCAAGTGGGACACGGGGGGCTTTGGTCGTGGCAGATTTTCGTAAATGGGATTATTTTTACTCAGTTTATAGAACAATGAGTAATAATAACTTTCGTCCGGGTCGTTCTGGTTCCACTAAATGTCGAATAAACGGGTAGTGTAAATAATTTTGTGTAAATGGTTTTTGAGGGAATTATTTTAATTGTATACATCTCAACCCTGTTTTTACTATATTTTGAGGCAATAATTGCAGAAACAGTTTTTAATAATTATTCCAAGATCTTGGTTTGGAAATACAATTTATTGATAAGATAAGCCCCCTGTTAAAAAAATGGGATGAATTTATGTTTTCCTCGGAGCGGGGCCATCCGATGCTGTTGAGCAGTTGGCTGGGCAGTTTTGAGGCGTACGGATTCAGATATGTAATACTGGCGGCAGTTGAGGAAAACGAACTGATTGGAGGGATTGGATTGGTTATCGCAAAATTCGGTCCGTTTAAGTTTGTAAATTGCCCCATGGGTCCGCTGATAAAGAAGGGACGTGAGGCTGAAATAAAATTTCTGGTAAGTGAAGCTGTAAATTATTGTAAAACTATTAAGTGCAACGCTTTTCAAATGGAGGCGCCATTTTCAACAGACCGAACGACTGAATTTCTGCTGCCTGAAACTGAATTAAAAATTGATGCTCATTCGGAAAGGGGATTTCCTTTTCGTTTTGCTTACGCGCCCAACCAGCTTTTGTGGATTGATTTCAATCGATTTACCGGAGCGGATAATGAGGAAAAACTTTTGAAAAGTTTTAATTCAAATACCCGCAGAAATATTCGGGCATCGATGAAATCGGGTTTGGAATTGAGATACGCGAGAACACCCGAAGAAATTAAGGAAGCATATAACCTGATAGAGCTTAACGGTATTCAGCATGGATACGCAGTCAGAAAATGGGAGGATTTTGGTGAATGGCTTATCAGCCAGGTAAATGACGGGTTCGCGATGATTCTTACGGCAAACTACAATGATATTCCGGTATCGGCACATTATTCAATTCTTGCCGGCAGAAGGTGCACATATGTAATGGGTGGAACAATGAGAATGGAAAAGGATCTGAAAGCGGGTCATTTTATTCACTGGCAGGCGATTCTTTATGCTATGCGGAACGGATTTCTGGGATATGATTTTTCATCGGGAGGAAGCCCGGGAGTGATGCGGTTCAAACATGGATTCAACCCTGAACATATACAATTTGCCGATCCTTATGTGTTTATTTTTTCCCCTGGAAAATATTTATTATTTAGAAAGATATGGCCCCTTGTTCAGAAAAATAAAGAGACAGTTTCGTCGATATTAAAATTATTTCGGAGAATCAGTTGAATATTGAATGTTTACTCCTTTCAGATGATAAAAAAATTGGATTTACATCGAAACAGGTGATTCATGACGAATTGAATTATGAGCTGGTTTTTCATTCTGAATTACCCGTTTCAGATGAAGAACATGCTGAGCTCATTCTGAATTTAATTTGTGAAAAAATGTGGTCAATAAATTCAACCAGGGATTTAAAGGAAATAAACGAGTCTTTCTTGTATTTCCCGTCCGGTTGTTTTGTTGTGATAAAAATGGAAGATAATTTTTACAGGATCGATCTTCCAAAATCTCCATTCCAGTCTGTTAAAAAATCAAAAAGAGGATTTGCTATAAGAATTCCTCTTAAAAACAGAAAATCCTGTGGTCTTTCACTTTTTTCTGAAGACAAAATCATATCGCTGAACGATTATTTCAGCTTTTCTCTTTTGATAAACAAAATTCAAACACCAGAACAAACAGCGTGGGCGGAACCATTTCCGGGCGGGGCAAATTCGGCTCTTGTTATAACGGATCACGCTGATTGGGAATCGATTGAGAAATTCGGCGAAATATCGCGGTTGCTTGTCAAAAACAAAATTAATATTACAAAGTCGGTATTTCCTTACACTGAAGAATATGAGGGATCTTTATATCACGGACTGAATACACCGGGATATAAAGAGCTTCTGCAAGAATTCTATCAGGCAGGGAACGAAATTGCGTTTCACGGGTTTACATCCGCGAGAAATGCCCCTTCAATAACAAAGTGCCGTGAATTGATGAATGAAATGGCAGATTTTAATCCTGAAACATGGATTGATCATGGAATCGGCGATTACCTTTTTTCCAGAAAAGGAATACTTGAAAATGGAGAGCGCCTAATCGATTTCCTGACATCATATGGTATTAAGAATTTATGGTCCTATGGTGACACCATTAACAATCCCGACTGGAATCTGAATTCATTTTCGGTCAGAAGTTCGAGTCAGATTTTTGCTGATATGCTCTCAGGAATTGCAGGAAATTCAAATTTTAAACCGGCAGCGATATTATATATCATTGATCACTGTCAACGAAATTTCCTCGGGCACTATGTAAGGCAGAAGATTTTATCCGCCCCTGTTTCGGCTGCTACTTACAGATTCATTTCAAAGGAATATCGCCTGATCAAACATATCAGAAAATTTCCTTTATCAATTTATGGCGAAAACGGATTTTCTCCTTTACTGAATAAAGAACATACATGGATTTTTGATACTGTGTTATCAATTCACCTGACGCATCAGTTAAGGAAGAAGGCTATTGACAGACTTATAGATGATGGAGGAATAGCGATTCTGCATACATATTTTGCCAATCAGAAACCATATATTGTTAATAATGTATTTACCACCATGAAGGGAAAGAATCAGATTTTGCCAAAATTTAAAAATAGCCTGGAATATATTGCCGAAAAACAATCAACCAAAGAGATTATTACCCTGCCATTTAATAAACTTCGCGCTTCGCTGGAGAAACTGGCAAAAACAAAAATGTTAATAAAGAATAATGAATGGAAAATCTCAACGGATATTTTTATAAGGTCCGCAAAAGTATAAGAGCAAAAAATATGATAATAAAAAGATTGCGGAATACAAATATTGGTGAACTTTTATCACTAATACGCTTAAGAAGAATCGACCTTTTTGTTTATGAAACTTGCGAAAATATGAAGATAATTCCACATAAGCTGAAATGTGAAGTCAGGTTGGAAAAATTCGATAGTGAAAAAAAGCCTGGTATAAAAAATATTGACAACAGGCTTTCAGGTGGGAAATTTTGTTATATATTTTACGCTGAAGATAAATATGCTCATGAATCATGGCTTATGTATGATGTTCTTTTGCCAGCTCAATTTGGGTTGAATACCGGTTTTCCTGTTATTGGCGATTGTTTAACTGCTGATCAGTTTAAAGGTAAATCAATATATCCATATGTAATTGGCAAAATTGCTGAAGAAATAAAGGTGAAAAATGGGGGAGCTTATATATCTGTTGACTCTGATAATATTGCTTCGATCAGGGGCATAGAAAAAGCCGGATTCAGGAAAACAGGCCGGGTGAAGGGCTTAAAAATTTTAGGTGTATTCTTATATAAAAAATTGATACCCTCCAAGTAAAAAGATTCCGGATCAAATTCGGACATTCTTCAGCAGTGTTATTTAACTCTGAAACAGAGTGATACTATCATAAAATTCTTTCCCAAAAAAATTACGAAATAAATTCGCCTTCCAATGGTTTCAAAAAACTACCTTGAAAATGATTGAATATTACAATAAATTATATCTTCATTATACTTATTAACGGGAAACGAGGTGTATAGGAAAATTATTCTACTATTAGTGCTGTTGATTATTTCAGCTCCACTTAGTTATTTGTATTCGCAGGAAAATGATATGAAAGTATCCGGGTTCATAACCAATGAAGCGACCGGGGAAGCTTTGATAGGTGTAAACATCCTGCTGTATAAAGACAGTATTTCAACCGACTCACCTCCATACAGGGGAGCGAGCACAAACAGCTATGGTTTTTATGTGATCCCCAGGGTGGGGATTGGCAAATATTTTTTAATCGCCCGCAGTATTGGATTCAAACCGGTAATTAAAGATTTGAATGTTACGGTGACCAGGGGAGCGATGAACCTCAATATTGAAATGAATGAAGAGGAAATTAAGCTCAAAGAGGTTATCGTAAAAGGTGAAAAGGAAAAGCAGGACCCGGTAAGCGCGATAGATATAGCCCCCGAACTTCTTGAGCAGCTTCCGTCACTTTCGGGCGAGGTTGATCTTCTTAAGATGCTGCAGCATCTGCCGGGGGTAAATACCGCTTCCGAACTTTCCAGCGGCCTTTATGTGAGAGGAGGCTCACCCGATCAGACTCTCACCCTTGTTGACGGAGTTATATTGTATAATCCGGCTCACCTCGGTAATTTCGCCAGCACATTCAATAGCAACGCGATAAGAGATATCCGGCTGATGAAAGGAGCGTTCCCAGCCGAATATGGGGGAAGGCTTTCCAGTGTGCTTGATGTGAAGCTTCGTTCCGGAACCAAGGAAAAATTTAAAGGCGTCGCGGGTGTTGGCATTATTAACTCCCATTTTACGTTTGAAGGTCCGATGGAGAAAAACTCCACCTATATACTTTCGGGAAGGACAATGTATTATGATAAAATACAGCAGGGAGTTGACCAGAGCGCCGGAATTCCGCGGTACAATTTTTTTGATATCAATACAAAGCTTAATTATAATCTCTCGGAGACATCTTACCTGGGGATTTCGGCGATGTACAGCAGCGATAAACTTTACAGCGCCTCAGGTTCGGAAGACAGCGATTATGATATCAACTGGAAGAATACCACACTCAGTTTAAACTGGCTTCAGATCAATACCAAGTCGATGTTTTCCAACACCAATATCAGTTATATCAATTACAAATTTGAGTCGAAATTAAATGATAAATTTTCGGCGGTTTCTTCAGCCGATTATTATTCCCTGACAAATCTCAGCGATTTAATGCTCAAGCAGGATGTTGAGATCAGAATGCATGAGAATCATACGACGAAACTGGGATTCGAACTTGCTTACCATGATTACGGACTGATCTATAACGACGAATATAATATTCTTCTCGAATCGGATCCTTTCGCCGAAACTGAAATTACGGCAATAGAAGCTGCCGGGTATCTTCAGTTTGAATCGCAGATAGGTTCGAGACTTAAAACAAATGTCGGGGGAAGATTTTATTATTTCAGGAACCGCAAATTTTTTAAGGTTGAGCCGCGTGTGTCAGCGTCATTCGCTATCACCGATAACATATTCCTGAAGGGAGCCTACGCGATCGCCCACCAGTTTCTGCATCTTATAGTAAGGAATGATATTTCTCTTCCGACCGATCTCTGGTTCCCCTCAACGAGGAAGGTCAACCCGGGAAGATCGGAGCAGTATGTCGGCGGATTTGATTTTTCATTTGATGAAAGCAGATATGTAATATCTCTTGAGGGATATTACAAGGATATGGAAAATCTGCATGAATTCAGGGACGCTCCCAATATGAATGTTCTCGACGGATCAATCGAAGACCAGTTTGTCGAGGGTGAAGGGGAATCTTATGGCGTCGAGTTTTTCTTTAACAAAAGAGCCGGCGATCTTACAGGATGGCTCGGTTACACTCTTTCCTGGACAAAAAGAAGATTTGACGACCTTAACGGAGGTCAGATATTCGCGCCGAGATATGACCGCAGGCATGATGTTTCGGTTGTGCTTGCTTACAGGATAAATGAAAACTGGAATATAGGGATGACCTGGTTATTTGCCTCGGGGCAGGGATTTACATTCCCGACAGGACAATTTGTTTTTGATAATATAGGCCTTGATGATGACCCGGGACTACAGTTAAACTATACTGAACGAAATGAATACAAACTCCCCGATTATCACAAACTTGACCTGAATATCACATATAAGTTTAAAATGTATGAACTTCCCGTGCAGGTATATCTGAACATATATAATGTATATAACCGGAAAAATCCTTTTGCTCATTATATTTCATATAAAACAGTTGAATCGGGCGGTGAGACGATCAGAATTCCGGAACTTAAGCAGATCACCCTTTTTCCGCTGCTTCCCACAATTGGATTTAATATTAAATTTTAGGGGTTAAATGAAAAAGATAATAGTACTATTGTTTGTCCCGTTGTTTCTGCTGATTACAGGATGTGATTCGGACGAAACTATCAACGCCCCTATTCCTTTCGCTGAATATACAGTTGTAAGGGGGGAGCTCAGGACAGGTGAGGCTTTTGACGGAGTGACCCTTACCAGAACAATTCCCCTCGATCAAATTTACAGTACTGAAACAGGGGAAATAACAGACGCTGTGGCTTATATCCGGGTCAATGATGTGCAGGTAATACCATTAATCTATGATTCGGCGGGTGTATATAAAACAACATATCCGCTGATAATTGAGGAAGGCAACAGGTATGAGCTCTTTGCCGACGCTGGAGGAAGGGAGGTATACGCGAGCACAATCGCCCCGGCTATACCTGATCCGAACGAGGTGAAATTTAACGCCGATAATTACCTTCAGTGTAATATCCGTTCAAATTCCGGTGAAGTATATGGCGCCGCCTGGGCGCTTTCGAATGACGGACTTGAAACAATGTCGAGAGCTGAGGATTTTCATTCGATAATTGATCCCGATTCTGAGTTTCCCATTACCATTCCTGTCAGAACCGATGAAATTCCGGAGGAATACAGTGTATATCCTTTCAGGAACCGTTTATATATCCAGGTATTTTCTTTCGACAATGAATATCTCGATTATTTTCAGACAAAAGCAAACAGCAGAATTGTGGAGAATACTTTTTCGCAGGGAGGCAATCCCGTCGTATGGAATGTCCATGGTGAAAATGTAATAGGTATGTTTGTCGCGATGGCTGAAAGTGAGCTGGTAAGAGCATTTTAACCGGCAGAGTATATAATATGATATTTAAAAATATAAATCATAATCGTAATCCCCGGGGTTCGGCATTACTCCCATCGCTCAAATTTTCCCTTGGTGTCGGAACCAGCGGCGGGGCTTCGACTCCGCTCAGCCTCCGGACTGGCGTTTTTTTCAGACTGATACGGATTAAGAGTATGATTACGATTTTGGAGGCAGATAAATGAATTATAGAATAACAATAGCTTGCGCAATATTTGTGTTATTATTCTTTTCCGGCTGTATGGAAGACCCGGCGAGTGAGATGGATGAGATTACAATTGATAATGTTGCCAGAGTTCTGACCGAATTTGAAAAGCGGGGCGACTTTATCAACTCGCAGGAAATGCCTACTTTAATAGAGGCTGAAGAATTATATGAGCATATTTCAGATTACCTGATCATAGATATCCGTGTTGATACTCTTTACAGGGCCGGGCATGTGGAAAACGCTATAAATGTCGATCATTCAGAGCTGGCTGCTTACCTGCAAAACATAAATTATGATATCTATGAAAAGATCATTCTGATCTCGGAAACAGGGCAGGCGGCATCTTATTATAACTGCCTTCTGCAGCTTTACGGTATTCAGAATGTATATACACTTAAATTTGGTATGTCGGTATGGCATTTTGATTTTGCCGGCCGCTGGATGGATGTTGTAAGCAATCGTCTTTATATAGGCGACCTGGATAATAATACCAATCCAAAACCTGATTACAGTCATTTTGCCGGCATTGGAGAAAGATTCGGCAACTCCGATATAGGGGGAGTGATTGAAGCAAGAATTACAGATCTGCTCAATGAACCTTTTTTACTTGACGACACTGAAAATTCCAATATTACAATCGACATGAATGAAATTGCCGACCGGATGTTCACCAGCGACCAGGGAGAACAGGTTAGAGGTTATATTATGTGTTACGGAAATGACGGATTAAAATATATGGGAGGAAAACCGAGTGAATTTGATGCCCCCAGTCATCCTGTTGGAACAGTGTGGTACAACAACTGGGTGCTGAATGACCTGCGAAGCATTTCATATCTGCAGACCGTTCCTTCGGACAGACCGGTGGGCGTTTACAGTACATCGGGACATGAAAGCGCCTTTGTGGCGGCATATCTGAAAATATTGGGATACAACGCGAAAACGATTCTTTACGGCGCTCATTCTTTCGCCTATGGGATGCTTTTTGGCAGAGAAACCCTTATTCCATTTATTTTCAGCACAGATAAGATTAAAAATTACCCATATATCGTTGAGGAGTGATATCGCAATCCGGTTTTTTGGGTGGAAGAGGTTTCGCCTGTGTGTCTGTCTGAGTTCTATAGTGAAGCGATATGCCGAAGGATTTCAGGGTGATTTCTGACCAGATGGAGTAAGGTAATTGCCTGTTCATTTGGTTTGTTTCTTCCCTGTTCCCAATTTTCGAGTGTCCGGCTGGAAGTATGTAAGTATCGGGCAAAAATAGCTCTGGACATATTATATATCGTTCTTATCTCTTTTATTTCTCCGGGGGAAAGACTTAATTGTTTGGGAAGCTCGATATTATGGCTTCTCAAAGTCAATTCACCCCGATCATGATTTTTGGCATCTGAAAACGCCGACATTAATTCAGAGAAAAGATCGCGTTTGTTCATTTCGCCAATCCTCCATGAATTGTTGTATTTTTTCCTTTTGCGAATTTGTCAGATCAGTCACTTCATTTTTTGCGTATAAAGTCAGAAGATAGAATTTTGCTTTTTCATCAAAAATTAATACAGAGCTCCTGACATCACGTATATTGAAATGCAACTATTTTATCATCTTCTTCCATTAACTGGCAGAATAATAACAGTAAGAATATTTCGTTATCCTCTCTCAATATTGTTTTTATCTTTTAAAGCGACCTCAAAAAAATAAGCGTTAAAAAAATCAAATGAACGGAGCGTTAAAAAAGGAAAGCTGTTTGAGGCACATGTCTTTTTATGTGCCGAGTTCTTTCATTTTAGCGGAGAGAATTGATTTTTAGCTTATTTTTTTGCAGTCTTGACTTTTTTTGCCTGCTCGCCGCAGGAGAGTTACTTTTTGTGTCAAGACAAAAAGTAAGGGCATATTTTACAAAATATATTTGGTAAGATTAATGACAATCCCCATTGGTTCTCGCTTTACCAGCTAAGGTAAATTTTAGATTATATCACGCAAAGAAAAATTATAAACGATGTTCTTTCTAACAGAATTTCTAATAACAGTCGCATACGTATATACGCAATAAAAAATCTATGTTGTTTTATTTCAATACATTATGTTTCTGATGTCAGGAGTCCTGTAATATATAATTCTTACTCCTCCCTGTTTGCCCCGGCTTTTTGCTCCAAATCTGATTTTTCGCAAACCATCTGTACCTTTAATTCAGAACTCCTGATCCCGGTTAGAAAAACAATAACTTACACGGATGCATTAGCAAAATAAAATCGCGGGATAATTCGATAAGGGAACAACTTGGGCAGGTCTTTCTTTATCTTATCGAATAGTGTACTGAACCAATACATTGACATTGTATTATTTTCAAAAATGATTTAATTTGAACACCATTTTATGCATCTCCTACAGAGATGTTTTCCAGGAGGTCTATTCTACCCCAGAGGGACTATCGCAATAATGGGAACCTCTACAAGGTTCTTTTTATTTCATTTGCCTTGTAGCGGCAGTAATTAGTGCGGAACGTTAGAATATTGTTGAAACCAGGAGACAAAATCCTTGTAGAGGATTCACCAACCACCCCGGATAATCAAACACCTTAAGACATCCTCGATAAACCCGGATCGATAGAATTTTAATTTTTTAATACATCACGTATGGCAAAGAAAAGACTTTGTCAAGTAATAAATGGATGACAATTTTTATTGACTCTTGCTCCGCCGAGAACATATAATGGCCTTTACGCATTTCATCAGTTTCCTTCCATTATACGCGAAATCTTAATTGGCAGGGTATCTTATATTATCGGTCCTTCGTATTCCTTAATCTCCGGCTCATTTAGGGATGCTGCGGATAGATGCCATTATAACAGATCATATAATTTAACGCGAGTGAGGGCTGCATATTTTCATGTTCAATATTGCCTCCCGCTTCTGTGGTAATTTCATGTATCGGTTTATCCAGGTTTACTTTAACATCCGTTTTTCCCATTGTTGAATTGGGAATTTTGGAATAAATTTTTGTTGTGGCGGGCGAGGTCGCCAGGTAATTATGCGCGGGAGTTGTCTGATCACCCGAAAAACCGATTTGACAATGTGGAACAAAGGAAGCTGAGAGATCCAGACTATTTATATTGACCGCATGATCATGAACCGGCATCTGGGAAGTATCCAGTGTTACTGTTTCTTCTCCATATATTTCTCCGTAAATCCTGTTTGTTAATTCGGGTCCATGACCTGAATGAACAGGCGCTCTTCCCCTGAGATCGGGAAGCCCGAATGTGTTTCTTCCATCCCCGCCGAATCGCACGCCCAGAAGTGTATAAAGGGCTACATATTTGTTGATAGCTAATATCTGTCCATTGCAAGAAAGCCAGTTATGCGGGAGGAAGTTAAACCCGCTAAGTCGTATTTCTCCGATAAAAGCGCCCATGATTTTCCTTTTGATTAATTAAAGAATATAATGATAAACTATGCGCGGAATAATATGATTGATAATAATAACAAATCTCTCAATATTCCTTGTCTAATTGGCGGTCATAGCGATGTTGAATTTTACCTGAACGCCGTGTAAAAGAAATGGCGGAGATATCTTGGGAAGGAGGAGTGATCCGAAAAAATTTTCAGCATATACCCTGAAAATGATATTAAACCAGATGCAAATATAAAACGAATCCAAATCCAACCCGGCAATCAGCCAAACCTTATAACTAAAAGAAAATTATTTTCTCATTTTTATGCCGGCATAACCAGGACCAAAATGCAAAACCTGAGTAAAAAGTCTTTCTCTTACTCCTCCGTTTTCCTTTATCTCCGGCCCGTTTAAGAGCGTGGTGGAAAGATGCCATCATAACAGATCATATAATTTAAGGCTATTGAGGGCTGCGTATTTTCATGTTCAATGTTATCTCCCGCTTCAGTAGTAATTTCATGTATCGTTTTTGCCAGGAATACATTTATATCGGTTTTTCCCATTGTTGAATTGGGAGTTCCGGAATAAATTTTTGTTGTGGCGGGTGAGGTCGCCGGGAAATTATTTTCCGGAGTTGTCTGATCACCTCCGAATCCGACGTAACAATTTGGCTCAACATAAGCTGAGAGATCCAGATTATTAATATTGATCGAGTGATCATGTATCGGCATCTGGGAGGATTCCAGTTTTACTGTTTCTTCTCCATATTTTTCGCCGAAAATCCGGTTTGATAATCCGGGTCCCTGACCTGAATGAATAGGCACTCTTCCCCTGAGGTCGGGAAGCGCGAATGTGGTTCTTCCATCCCCGCCGAATCGCTCACCCAGAAGTGTATAAAGCTGCATATATTTATCGATAGCTAATATCTGTCCATTACAAAAAAGCCATTTTTCGGGAGGGAAGTTAAACCCGATAAGTCTTATTTCTCCGGTAAAAGCATCCATGATTCTCCTCTTGTTTAATTAAAGAATATAATTATAAACTTTGTTCGGAATAATAAAGTTCATAATAATACCACATATCCTGTTATATTTATTTTCCCGGACCTGCGCCGTATTGTGGAAGTTTAACTCTGCTGCCAACCGAAAAAATGGTCGGGATATTCCGTATTGGAGCAAATGTTCAGTATAAACCTGGGAGATTATGTGAAACCCCGAAAGCTGGTCAATAACCTTGCGCTTATGAGGGTCCTCTTTTTTTTCGCCTGTGGTTTCGGATGGCTATACGTAAGAAAAAAAATGGCTGCGGGAATCAAAAAAAATTCCGGCGCAGCCATTATAATTGTTGTTTTCCGTGAAAATTTAAAACCAGACTGTCGGGGCCATTCCGTTTATGGTAAAAGTTGTGCGCAATGAACCGCCGGAATATGTCCCGCCTGTATAAAGTCCGTTCTTCTCAGTTCCCGTGCTGTTCCCCCCGGTATATACCTTGTATGAAGTTCCGCCGCTCAGATCGGAGGAGGAAAAGATCATGGAATAAGCGCGCCTGACGGGTCGGAAAGTAACGAAATCATTGCCCGCGGAATCTTCAATGTGGAAGAGGGTTCCCGCCGAAATAACCTGGTTGGTTCTCAGGAGCACAGACCGCTGGGTTGAAGAGGAACTCGGCCCCTCAGTCATAAAAGAGTTGGTTCCCGATATGATAACAAAACCACCCGATACCAGGCAGACACCGTTAACATCCAGACCAACTTCAGGAGATGATTGAGGACCGTGAGCGACTATCACTCCGCCATTGATAAAAATGTCGCCGTTACTGTCGAGGGCGTCACCACCGGATGCGCTTATATAAAGATAGCCGTCATTCATCGTAAAATGGCTTCCGTCATATTGTTCGCCTCCAATGCCATAGGTCGAATTTACTGCGTCATCACTTGATACTACATTTACTTCACCGCCATTAATATAAAGATTCGGACCTTCGAGGCCTTCTACCGAGTTGGTAATATTTATAACTCCGCCATTAATAGTGAGCTCTTTTTTTGTTTTTATACCATCGTCGGCTGAGGAAATATTTATAGCGCCGCTTTCGATAGTTATTGTACTGTCTACGGTAATTGCTTTTGCTTCCTCATATTCACCCTCGTGTCCCGGCCAGCCTGAAACAATAGTTATTCTGTTTCCGGTTGTTGTAACATTAAGAACCGGATCGGTAACCGAAGTAAAAATATTAACATCATTATCACATGATATTCCCTTGCCCCCATCTCCCGAGTGATTAAGAGTAATTTCACAATCCCTGATATTGATATTGCCATCGGCTTTAATACAGGGTCCGTGATAGGCGTCGAATTCACCGGTAGGGTCGGTATATCTTGCTCCATCACCGCTTGAGGTAATTTCGAGAGTTCCCGAATACATATTAAAATTGCCATCGCATGAAATGCCTCTGCCTGCCGCGCCTGTAGTGACAATTGTTACATCCGCTGACTCGATCGTTACACCGGCGTCTGTTTTTATCGCAGTGCAGTAAGAAGGATCATATCCTGAACCGCTCGCTTCGAGAACCACGCCGCCCGATGTATTTATATTCAGCGTTCCGCCCGAAATTATAATATCCATATCGGTATTTAATCCTTTGGACTGATCTCCCTCGACCGTAAGATTGATTACACCGCCTGAGATAGAGATTCCCGCGTCACTTTTAATCGCGTCATTATCGTCATCGGTATTCAGAACAGTTATGTTCCCCCCTTCAATTTCAACCATTTCTTCACCGCCGTCGATGCCATCCCCTGATGAAGTAACATCAATGCTTCCGCCATACATAAAGAAACCGTCATTGGTATGAACGCCATCTTTAACGGCGCTGTTGATGGTAATATTTCCTTCATGTATCTCAATATAATCATCACTTCGCAGGCCATGTTCATCTTCGCCTGTTCCGTTTATCTCCAGGCTGCCCGAACCATAAAAAATCAATTGACCTTCACTGAAAAAGGCGGCATCCTGATCTTCCTGATTCGGTGGCGCCGCGTATGTGACTCCGTCTGAAAGGACATTATTTGTTCCTGCCGCGAGCTGCACGGTAATTTTTTTGCCCGTTTGAATATTTATCGCCGGACCGTCATTATTGGTAATATTAACACCATTTAGCCCCAGAACCAGTTTTATATCGGAGTAAATTTTGAACATTCCGTCCGGGGTCGTTCCGTTAAGTATATAATTAATATTTTCAATATCGCTGGTTGAAGTAACTATCACATCGGCGCCATCTACTGATACAGACACTCCCTGCCCTTCATAAGGATTTACGACCGAGGCGGAGTTTCCGTTATAAGTTATTACCACGGCGGAATCGTTTACGATTGATTCACCGAAAGTGATACTGTCGATATCAGAGATGTTAAACTCAGCCAGACCGCCGGAACCGCTTATATAAAACACTGTGCCGGCGCTGTTAAAATAGAGGCTGTCAATCGCGGAAAGCTGGTATGTTTCTGTTCCCGACTGCAGAAAAATTATCATTTTATCAATACTGAGCAACCTTTCAGAAGCTGAACCGGCTAAACTATAGGTGACGCTATCGATCTCAGAGAGATTGATTTCATCATTACCCCCATTTTTCTCCACAATGTTCAGAGCCTGTGAAAGAGCCTGCCCCTGAATAAGCGCCGCGCACAAAATTATTATTATCCAAAACCTTTTCAATTTCTTTTCTCCCGCTTACTTTAATAATATCATTTGTTTTGAAAGAACCGAATCGTTGCTTTCCACACTGTAAATATATATGCCGCTGGCAACCATCTTATCCTGGCGGTTGGTTCCGTTCCACACTACCTGGTGATTTCCCTCCCTTTGAACTCCGTTAAAAAGTACTTTAACAAGCCTGCCATTGATATCATAAACACTGACTTTTACCCGCGCCGCGTCAGGAATCTGGTATGAGATAGTTGTGGAGGGATTAAAAGGATTTGGATAATTCTGGAAAATCCTGAACTCATTAACTGCTGTGTTGGCCTCATCACTGTTTTTGATTGAGGTAATATCAGAAAAATCCATTCGCTGAATATTATCAACATAAAAAGTTTTTGTGCTTCCATCCTTTAAGTGGATAGTTTGAATATAACTCTGGCCATAACTGACAGCAGTTATAAGCAGAGCAAAAAACAGGTTTTTCATGGTAATGATCCCGTAATAATTAAAAACATATATTCAGCTCTCCTGTTTGATTGAGATTCCTTATTAAACATGGCAGCCGAAAGATAAACAAATAAAGTAAAAGTTTAAATTATAGTTTTAGCAATAATTTACATTTAATTCTTTGCTTACCTATTTGACGAGAAAAATGCCGGCTTCTTGCGGGGAAGAAAAGGAGATATAAAGTTTTATGTCTGAGTTATGAAATAACGATTACGCAAATGAGTTTTTGGCAGATGAATAACATTATACGCGTAATCCAATCCCGCTTATTTCCCGGGAGGAAATTATTTCTGAATTCATAAACCGGCAAGCCAGAAGTGAAGAGCGGTTAATGGAGAGTGACGAATAATAATTACTTCTCTGATTTTTTAAAAAACTCGATTTCGATGACGACTTCGATTTGGATTTCGATGGCTAACTTATATCCGGTCAGTCTTTTTGATTCCCTCATTCCTATGCTTTGTTCTTTCCGCGAGTATTCCAATATCCCGATGGAAATATTGCCTGTTTGAATAAGGTTAATAAGGTTTTTTTGTGTGCGATTATCTCTGCTACTAAGGTTAAAAAATCAAAATAAGATTCTTTTGATCTTTTTTCGCGGGATTTTGTTTTGGTGATTTGGAGCGTTTTTTTAGCAATATTTTTACTCTTGATGTAACTTTATAATTACAATTATTCATTATTCATTATTAATTATTAATTATTAATTATTAATTATTAATTATTAATTGAAATCCTGCCATTTTGCGTAGAATTTAACTGCTAATGGAATAATTGGATAACATATTGATTTGTAAACTGTTATAAATATATTTCTTGTACTCCCGCTGATAAACATGGTGTACCTGACGGCACACCGAATATTTTGTTTATTACTTTTTACCAATATGATGTCCCTAACGGGACATAAAATAAAAATTGCCCCGTCAGGGGAAAAATTTTGGTAGAAAAAAAAAGAAGAAGAAAGCAACCAGGTGTGCCGTAAGGTACACCAGATAATATACTCTGAATTATATTCGGCGCCTTAAGTAAGGGGATTCAATTACAAAAAAAACGCTGAATTGAGTCCGGAGTTCTGAATAATCAAAAGCCGGTTGAAATACCGGCTTTTAATCAGATTTGCTAAATTCAGAACGTCAGGAAAATGACAGGGTAAATAACCCTGAAAATTTAAGCCGCACTGAACGGTTTGACGGAGTTCTTAATTTCTCGGTGGGTAGCAGCCCTCAACACATATTATAAAACTTACACAAAGTGAAGGCTGGCAAAGGGGCAATTTCATGCAGCCTCCGGTATTTCCTACTTGAACGGAATAACTTTCCGATGTGGTAATTGTCACTTCAACCTCTCCCATATCGGCGTTATGGGAATCATAATAAATCGGAGCGCCCGAGGGAGCCGGTCCGAAAAAACGGTTCTCAGGATCGGTGGAGCCCGCGCCCATTCCCTTAAAACAATTTTGTCCGGCTGTGCCTGAATAAGAAGCGGTTGTTAAGGTCGGGGTATGAGTATGAGGTTCAATTTCTTCTATTTTCAGCTCTTTTGTCTCTTCGCCAAAATATCTTCCCAGGTAGGCCATGCTGTTCATTTCCACCCCGAGAGGAGAACGTCCCCTTAAATCGGGAAGCTTGAAGTTTGTTATTCCATCTCCTCCATAAGTGTTGGAGAGGATAGAAAAGAGGTCTGGCTTCTGCGGAATATCTAATATCTGTCCGGCGCATATCATCCATTTATTAGGAGCGTAGTTGCCGGCAAACATTCTTATTTCACCTACATATCCTTCCATAATTCCTCCTGAAATTTGCAATTTATTCTTTTCATCTTATTTATGATTTTGTTTTACAATCATTATCTTGTTATTATAATGTAACTAATTCCTGGTCGGCCAGTTACCGTCAATGCAAATAATAAAATTGACAACCAGGGATGGCTGCATAAGGGAAAGCGTTTCATCTTTGCCTGATTTGGCCAGTTCCAGGCTATAATCGCCCGATTGATTTAATTCAACATTCAGCGGACCCATATCGGCGCTTTCGGTATCATAATAAACAGGAGCGGTTGAAGGGGCCGGGCCGGGATAACGGTTTTCCGGGTTGGTGTTGCCGGAGCCGAATCCTTTATAACATTTTTGTATCGCTTTCCCTGAAAATTCAGGGGGGGTAATCGTTATCTCGTGGGTATGCAGCGGGAAACAGTCTAACGGAATAATAATTTCCTCCCAGCCCTTGTTCTCCCCAAGATGGTTGTCAGGGAGTTTGGGTCCCTTCCCCCATCCGTATGGAGTCCGGCCTCTGAAATCGGGCAGTTGGAAATTTACACGTCCATCTCCCCCATATGTAGTGCCAATCAGGGCAAACAGTTCGCGATTTTGGGCAATCGACATTTTCTGCCCCTGGCAAAGAGCCCAGTTGCGGGGAGCAAAGTTCCCGCTGAACATTCTTATTTCAGCATAATATCCATCCATTATTTCTCCTGGTTTAGCTGTTTTAAAATTTTTTATTAATTGTTTCTGATAATTACTGTATTATGTCATATCTGTTTTAAAGCTGAAGATTTGAGTAAAAGGATTATCACGCTCCTTGATGTCATCTTAACCACTTAAAAAAGGGTTATGAGCGGGGCGGCCAATTGCCCAGAACGCAAATAATATAATTGAGCGCGAGGGCCGGCTGAAGGGGCTCAAAGACGCTTTCACCCCCGGCTTTTTTTACATCGGTAGCATACTCGCCGCTTCTGGTAACCTGAACATCAACAGCTCCCATTCCCGCGCTTTCAGAAGCATAATAAATTGGCGCCGTTGACGGAGCCGGACCGGGATACCGGTTTTCGGGATCGGTAAAACCGGAGCCAAATCCTTTATAACATCGCTGGTTGGCCGAGCCGCTATATACAGGCGGGAAAACCCTGGTGGCATGAGTATGTGATGGAATATTGTTCAACTTAATCGGGTCCAGTATGCTCCCGACACTTTGACCAAGAATCCGCGGGCTCAATCCTTCGCCTGTTCCCTGCCCGATGGGCAATTTCCACCCGAAATCGGGCAGCTTAAAAGTATTACGTCCATCTCCGCCATATTGGTTGCCGATTATAGCATATAGCGCGTAATACTGACTAATCGACAAATTTTGTCCCTGGCACAACATCCAGTGCTTTGGCGCGAAGCTTCCGGCAAATATTCTCATTTCACCTATATATCCTTCCATTTTTCCTCCGGATAAAGTTTTACTGAATTATTGATCGTTGTCATTTTGCGGCCTGTTCCGATAGCAGGAAAGAATCAAAACGCATAAGAGTTATATCGCCGTTGCCTTCCACTTTTGCCTGTCCGAGATTATTCAGGATTATGGCCAAATCACCTTCTCCTTCATAGCGGTAAATACACTCATTTCCCTGGTAACTTAAGAGAACCCCAAAGGCTTTTGTGCTTGGACCCCCTATGTGTTCTTCCCCGATATCCAGCAAATTCAGACTCCCGAGTCCGGGAATAGTGAGAATAATATTCCCCAGGTTTTCTGTGACCTTAAAAGTGTCACCCGGTTTGATCTCCCGGCTGCCGGCGTTAACTGTGTAATGGTAATTGTTTGTAACGGTCAGATTATACATATTTCCTCCGGTTATTATATTATTTATTCTTATTACCCGGCCTAAGCCTGGTAATATCTGAATACTAATAATTTTTTCGCTTTCAGATTCCCCGGAGCATTCCCCCTCCTCCTTAATATTTAACAACTTATAATAATATTAATTTAGTATAAATACAACTATAAAATTAATTGTGTTGCTGATATAATGTGTGATTATAATGGTTAGCATTAATTGATAATAAATTTATATTGTGCCGGATGAGAGACGGATCATTTCCGGAATGAGGCAGAAGCCCCCTAAGCGATTATGCTTTTAGCAGTTAAACTATACGTAAAATAGCAAGATTTTCCATGAACACAGCCGGTTGTTGATCCGCCGCGGCAGATCGAAACCAGCGGCAACAGGTCCGGTTTAACCGACATTAGATTCCGGTCTTTTTGCATGGGAGACAAAAAACCTGAATGACAATCAATCTGGTATGTATATGGTGAAAATAAAAAGCCTTATTTGTACCATGAGTCCTTTTGTCCCTTTATTTCCGGCTTGCCAGTCAATGAATATTCCCGAATGCAATCCGGTGGTTTTATCAGACCTTTACGAGCCGCGACGCTGAAGGCGTCGAATATTAACAACCAGCAGAAAACTATACTTTGGGGATAATATTTTATCCGCGCATGAGAGTTATATTCAACCCCTTCAGGGTTTTGTCGCATTTTTTATCTTTATCCCGGGCTGCTCTCTTCTTTCGCCGCCCGGGGTTATTCATATTGAATCCCTATCGGGATTCTTTTTCAGGAAATATTTCACCATTTTGAGTAAAATTTAACTCCCTGCGGAATAATCATTCTTTCAAATTAGAGCGCCGTTTTGCCATTCCGGGCAACAAGATTATTTTTTAAGAAAACGCTCTTTTTCGGTATATGATCAACCTCTGTTGGGGAAAACCCCATTTACACAAATTATGCAAATCACACACAGGGATGGTTGAACAACAGACATCCTTTGCCCGCCTCCCACCGTTTCAACTTCAACCTTATAAGGTCCTGATTTCTCTAATTGAAAATTAGTTTCTCCCATTTCAGATGTTGAAGAATCATGGTATAGAGGTTCTGTTGAAGGAGAGGGTCCGAAAAAACGGTTTTCCGGATCTGAGTATGCTTTCCCTTCACCATTAAAACACCCGGGCGCAGCAGTTACCGTAATTTCCGGAGCGTTAAATTTGGGAGCATGGGTGTGAGGCATAAGAGCAGAGATCGGGATTTCAATACTTTCAATACCCATCCATCTACCAAGATCCTGGGGTGAATCCTGCGCTCCGACAGGTGTCCTTCCTCTCAGATCAGGCAATTTGAATGTCTTGATCCCATCGCCGCCAAAACGATTGGACAATATTGAAAACAGATCGTTATATTTATTTATGTTCAATGGCCGTCCATCGCAGATCATCCAGTTTTTCGGGGCAAAGCCCCCGCCAAAAAATTTTATTTCACCCGTATATCCGATCATATTATCTCCCGGTTTAAATTTTAATATTACAATTGCTAAAAATTTTGTTTATATAACAGCGATCAGTTTTTACTGAACTTACAGACGAATAAAATCCTACACAAACAAGTTATTATTCCTGACCGCGAATCGGGTAATTACCTTCAATATTTATTATAAAATTTATTGGCAGGGAAGGCTGCATAATCGAGAACGCGTTGCCGGCCCCGGTTTTATCCAGCACAAGTTCGCAATCACCTGTTTGATTTAACTCAATATTTAGTTGCCCCATATTCGCATTATCGGAATTATAATATAACGGGCTCGATGAAGATCCCGGGTAGTGGTTGTCCGGGTAACAATCGGCTGAGCCTGATCCGGTAAAACATTTTTGTTTCAAACTAACTATTATATCAGGTGAATTAATTTTTGTATTATGAGTATGCGGGGGCATGTTCTCCAAACTTAGTTGTTGTTTTTCAGTTCCGGATGTTTCCCCGATTTTGTTTGCGGATAATCCCGGCCCCTGTCCATATCCCAAAGGAATTCTTCCTCTGAAATCGGGCAGGTTAAAATATGAACGACCGTCGCCGCCAAAAGCAGTTCCAAGAATTGAATATAAACTCTCATTAGTATAAATTTTCAGTTTTTGCCCGCTGCACAACATCCATCCACTCGGGGCGCTATGTCCACAAAACAGCCTGATTTCACCTAAAGTCCCATCCATGTTTTCTCCATGATTATTTTTAAATTTTACCTTTCTATTCGTTTCCGCAAATAATTATTTGGTTATAGTGATTTGTTTATTAATAGTAACCAGGTAATTTCCGGTTCAGAGAAATATAATCTGCTGCCGGGAATTGTTTTACCTGAAAATTATTTACGCGCGTTAAGACCGTTGAGGCCAAAGACCATTAATACAAATTATGAAATTCAGACATGATGAAGGCTGGTAAAGTTCAATCGCATCCATCCCGCCGGTATAATCTACTTTTACCGAATATTCACCGGACAACAGGAGTTCCGCGTCCATGGCTCCCATCTTGGCGTCGGCCGAATGATAATATAACGGCTCTGTTGACGGAGCGGGCCCCGGATAACGTTTTTTAGGATCAGAATTGCCCGACCCAAAACCTTTATAACATCGCTGGTTTGCTTCGCATGAATAGGTCGGGGGTGATACCTGAGCTTCATGTGTATGTTGAGGCATCTCCGGAGTAAAGATAGTTTTTTCCTTTTCACCCACAGGATATCCTATTATTCTTGTCGTCAGGCCCCGGCCTGTTCCCACTCCAAGAGGAACTCTGCCCCTGAAATCGGGCAAATTAAAGCTTGTGGTTCCATTTCCGCCAAAAGATGTTCCTATTAATCCGTATAGCGCCTGATGTTCAGTAATCTGTAATTCCTGCCCGTAACAAAACATATAGTTTTCAGGGGCATAATCACCGGCAAAAATTTTTACTTCACCAAGATATTCTTCCATTTTGTCTCCTTTGCTGATCATTGATGTTCATTATTGTTTTTTTCTGTGCCTCGTGATTTTCAATAAACACTTTTTGTTTTGATATTCCACAGGGTATTACGCCCTGGTATACAACGATCTATAATAATACAAATGCATTTATTAATCAACATATAAATAAAATACACCGCAAATAAATTATCGGAAAATATTAATTTTAAGTTTGCATTCAGCTAAGTTAAAGAAGTGGAACATATCAGTGGCAATTAAGGGTCTTAACAATAATATTCTTGCTTTTTATGACAGAATATTGAATTGATTTAAATAGTCGTACTCATAGACTGGCTAAGCCAGAGACACTGAACCTGTCCGGTAGCTGAGCGGAGTCGAAGCTACCGCCGCTGGTTTCGACTCCGCTCAACCTCCGGCTGTGTTCATGAAATATTTTGCCATTTTGCGTAGAATTTAACTGCTTACGGAGTACTCAGCGAAGCGGTACTCGTTATCGTACTCGAAAAATTCGCCATAGAAAAAAACCGGGTACGAGGACGATTACGAGAACGAGAACGTTTTTTTTCTGAATTTCTTTTTGGTTCTGGCTTTGTCAGCTTAGGGGAAAGCTGGCTGAAGTTAACCGCCGGATTGTTTTTGTATCCGGTATTAAATTCCTGTTCCCTGCCTGAGTAAGGCTTTTTTGTAATTAGCGCAAAACCTGAAAGACAATTGATCCGCGGTATGCATTTGAAAAGATACTTTGAACTCCCGTTGTCCGGGGAGCCCCACTTTTGTAATACTTTTCACTTCATTCCCGGCGTTGCGCGTTTATGAGAGCGATTTTATTTTCGATTTCTGTTTGATTATAGACTTGCAGGTTTTGAAAGTCTGAAGTACGCCCTCCTTCGCCAAAAAACGTCTGTGGCCAAGAAAAAGTATGAAGTATGAAACGGCTTTTCGAAATTACCGGCTCTCAAAAAATACTCTCGTTTTCCAAATCCAAATCGAAGTCGTTCTTTAATGAGGCTAGTCTATTTGATTTATCCCGGTCATTCAAAGGGGGCTGCTTTGGAAGAACCGGCTCATCCCCGCGAAAAACAGGTGAAAAGGTGTAAAAATTTATCTCTCAGAACTTTTTTTTGGTAAGAAGGTATAAAAATAAGAGCAAGGCTCTTGAATTATTAAGGTATTTTTCGAATATTATATTAGAGATACAGTCTGAACCATTGTTTTACATAATTTGTTTAGTTGATACTCCGGGAAATACAGAAGGCGCGATACACAGATTTTATTGTTCTTTACAATCTGACAAAAAATATAAAGCTCGCTAATTACATCTAAGAGGAGGATGTCATGCGAAATAAATCAATTTCTTTCGATACTTATCTGAACGAACTGAAGGAAGGAAAGCATCATTTTGAAAATGTATTCCAGGCTATGGCGAGGATGCTTTTCGGCGATAAAGGGAAAATCAAACCCATTGTTGTAAATGGAAGGAACACCTATGATTTTATGAAATTCCGCGAAGGGAAAAAACATATTATCGGGCTGCATGATGTTATCAACAGCTTTGTGGCTTTTGTAAAGGACGCGGCGGAAGGGGGTGAAAGCAAAGAGATGGCTTTTGTTCTCGTAGGCGAGCCGGGCAACGGGAAAACATTTTTTGTCGATTATCTCTCCTCTATGTACAGGGATTTTATCAGCATACCTGAAAACAATAAATATACCTACCGTTTTATCATACCGGAAGGGCTTGAAGGATATGGAAATATAAACGCCATTGAGTCGCAGTCATTTGAGGACCCCGTAATACTTCTGATGAATCTTGATGATGACCCGGGTAAAAACCGTGAAAGTTTCGCCGGTTACGGTTTTACGGAATCTGAAATCGAAAAATATTATGAAAATTACCGCCCACTGGGGGCCGACAGCGAATTTATCCTTACCGACATAAAGGAATTTTTTGATTATGATATGGAGAAGGTTAAAGAGCATATCGAGGTAACAAAGGTTCCTATCAGCTCAACTCTCGGCACAATAACGGGCAAATACCCGGCGAAAGATAAGCTGACAAGTTCGGGCGTCGATCTTGTTGGGGAGGAAAGCATACAGCGGCTGCTCCATATAACAAATTCGAATAACCCCTATCGTTTTGACCTTCGCCGCGGAGCGCTCGCGCGAGTGGGAGGCGGGGGCATCCACTTTGCCGATGAAATTTTCAAGAATAAAACCGACCTGATGAAAATATACCTCGGTGTAGTCCAGAACCGGGTAATTGAAATTGACGCCTTCAAATGGCCCATCGATACATTTATAATAGCCACAAGCAACAATGTCGACGTCCAGAATTACCGCATGAACGGGGAAGAAAAACCGATTCTCGACCGCTGCAAATTCTGTTATGTCGCCCATAACACCGATTACAAGCTGCAGGAACAATTAACCCATTACGCCCTGGGAGGGGGAATAAAAACAACCTTTACCGGGGAGAAACTCCATATTGATCCGAACCTGATATATACAATATCCACACTGGTTACACTCAGCCGCCTTCCCCGCTTTGAGGAAAAACTTACCCCGGTTGAAATGATGAAACTTGCCGCCGGAGAAGTGGCGGGAGAAAAGAGTGTGAAAACGCTCGCCGAGATCGTGGAAGAGCTTGAGCATGAATCGGATATCACAAAACGTTTCGGACAGAAGGGACTCGGCCAGCGCGACCTTGCCCGAACGCTCAACACACTGCGCGGTTTCCCCGAGACAAATGAGGGGGAATGTATGTTTGCCCTCGATATTTTTAAGGCCGCCGAAGATATCATCCTCGATTATGTGCAGGATAACAATGAAAGAGCGAAGTATTTTGAGGATATGAAAATAGCGAAGGGACTTTACCGCAAACGTATCCGCACCGAAATGTTCAACGCTTTTATGGATGAGCCTGAAGCTATCCGCAAGGATGTAATGATGTATGTGAATATGATAATAGGCATGGGAAGATCGGACCTCGGGCCTGATAAGATCATTACTTACCGTGATCCGCAGACAGGGAAAAGCCACCCGATAAAGATAGATGAAAGGTTCGTGAACGCGGTTGAGAATGAGCTGGAGATGAAAACCAATGAACAGAAAGAATCATTCCGCAGCCAGATAAGAAAGATTTACGCGCAGCGGCTCCAGACAGATAAAAACTATGATTTTATGGATAATGTCGACCTCGTGAAGGCGGTCACAGATACAAGGCTGAATTCAGATATCGCTTCGGCGGGAGGACTCGTCGGGGCTCTGGCCAACAGGACAAATGAAGATAACCAGAAACTTTATAACCGTATTGTTACTACTATGACCAAAAAACTTGGTTACTGCCGGACCTGCTCCGAAAAAACAATTGAGTTTTTCTGTACACAGGATCATCAAACATAAAATAAGCTGAAACCGATGAAACCTGAAGAAAAAAATATAAACCGGGAAAAATCTGTTGATGAATTTTCTTTCCTGAAGGAATTTTTCTACCGAGGAAGAAATTTTAAATCAGTTTATGATTTCAGCGATATGGATCATGTCGCCGGGCTGACAACAACCGATTCCTACGCGACAGGGTTATATGACCTGGACCGCCTGCTTGAGCGGGATAAAAAACGCGAAAAGGATGGATTCCCGAGGAAAATCAAGCTTGGCAAGCTGGTAAAACCGGCCAAAGATGGAAAGGATAAAACCATCGTGGTGCCCACTGCCAATGAAGAAAAATTCTATCACCATAACAATGAGCCGAATCCGGGTGAAGGGGGTTCCACCGGGGGATCGGGTGAGGAAGGTGAAGGTGAGGTCATCGGGGAAGAACCTCTGCGCCCGGGAGAAGGAGAAGGCCAGGGAGCCGGACAGGGCAAAGAGGCCGAACATGGCATGGGCGCCGATTCTTACGAAATTGGAAGAATACTTACCGAGCAGTTTGAATTGCCTAATATAAAAGACAAAGGGAAAAAAACCTCACTCACAAAATATACTTATGATCTGAGTGATAAAAACCCGGGGCATGGTCAGGTGCTGGATAAAAAAGCCACGCTGAAAAGAATAGTTAAGACGAACCTTGCCCTGGGAAATATAAAACGTGAAGGGGAGATCGACACCTCAAATATGCTGCTCAACCCGAAAGACAGGATATACCGCATTTTATCGCGCGAAAAGGATTATGAATCGCAGGCGGTGGTATTTTTCCTGAGGGATTATTCAGGCTCAATGCAGGGAAAACCGACAGAGGCTGTTGTAACCCAGCATGTATATATCAACAGTTGGCTTACATTCCAGTATGACCGCCAGGTGATGAGCCGGTTTATTGTGCATGACACCGACGCGATGGAAGTGCCCGATTTTTACACCTATTACAACAAAAATGTAGCCGGCGGAACGGAACTCTCTTCAGCATACATCCTTGTAAATAAAATTATCGAAGAGGAAAACCTCGCTAAAAATTACAATATATATATTTTCCACGGAACCGACGGGGATGACTGGGAAAGAGAAGGAACAAAAACCATTGAAGAGATTAAAAAAATAATTCCCGACGCGAGCAGGATAGGATTCACCATCGCGGAAAACAGTTGGACTTCACACGGCAACTCGGTTGTGGAAACTTACCTGAAAAAATCGAAACTTGCGGAGGAATTTTCTGATGTTTTCCATTATGACAGCTTCAGGGCGGATGAAGCCAATGAAGAGAGACTGATTAAAAGTATAAAAATTCTGATATCATAAAATGCAACTGGTAGATCAACATACAAAAAAAATCATGGAAGGCTGCAAGGAAAGAGCTGCCGACGCCGGATTAAAATTCGATAAGGAAACTCTGGAATATATCGTCACCAACGCCGATATGCTTGAGCTTTCACCGAAAAATATGATCCCGACACTTTATGATTACTGGCTCCAGGATATCCAGGTGCTGCATGGAAAGGGTGAATATGAGATTTATCCTCATAATCCTTATGAGACGGTCATCAACACCCGGCCTGTTATTTCTTTCTATAACCAGAACAATCCCGACTGGCTGAATGTGATGATTTTTTATCATGTAATTGGCCATATTGACTTTTTCCAGAATAACAAATTTTTTGAAAAAACCTGGGATTATGATTTTAAGGAAAAAGCGCTTACAGAAAAAAGAATGATAGCGAGGCTGCGTTCACAATATGGCCGGCAGCTTGATTATGTGATTGAATTTGCCAAAGGCATCGATAACCTGGTTGGATATTACAGCTCTCTTAACAATGGCGATTCTGTCGACGCTTTGGCTTTGCCCCCGGTATTTGAATATTATTTCAATCATTTTCTGCTGCAATATAGAAAAGTTCCGATGCGTGTATACCTCGCCGAAATAGACCGCTACAATTTTCTGCTCGATAAATTTAAGGATGAAAAAAAGACAGAGGATGATTTTTTCCGTCCGGTTATGCTGAAGAATGTTGAGTTTATGAATCTTTATGAAAAATTCAGGAAAAGAAAAGAGGAAAAGGAATCGGAAGATATAATGCAGTATATCATCGATAAAAGTGAGTATCTGAATAAAAAAGAGAACCGCTGGATGAAGGGAGTGATAAATATTATAAGAGAAACTTCTCTTTATTTCGCTCCTATGATACGCACCAAGACGATGAATGAAGGATGGGCGAGTTACTGGCACGAAAAACTGTTCCTCGATGATGACAGGATAAAAGGAAACGAAGTGGCATTCGCTAAGATAAACGCGAAAGTGACCTCAGTCAGCAGGGTGGGGCTTAATCCTTACGCTATCGGCTGGCGGCTTTTTATGTTCATTGAGGAGATGATGAACAAGGGGAAATATACGCTGGAATATACAAGGCTTATGGATATTGAGCAGAGGAAAAAATTTGACAAATCCACAGATAAAGGAATGGATTTTATCTTTTTTGTCAGGGAAAATTACTGCGATCTTACATTCCTGAATTCTTTTGTCAACCAGGAATTTGTCGATAAATATAATTTGATGGTTGTCGGGCAGCGAATTAACAGGGAAAGAATGTCGAGAGAATATTACGTAAAAAGCAGGAAAGCGGAAGATTATAAAGATATGCTGATGGAGAATATGTATCACCCCCCCTTTATAAAATATTCGACTAAAAAGGAGGGGACTTTGCTTCTTGAGCATGTTTTCGAAGGGAAGGAAATTTATAAGGATTATATTCCCAATACTCTTATTGGTCTGGAATATCTGTGGGGAAAAAAGGTGGAGTTTGAAACGCAGGAAATTGACTGGGATGATCTGAAAAAACAGCATGAGGAGCTATCAAAAAAAGGCCCGGTCGATTTTTCTATGCTGAAAACGAAGTATGTTAAAGTGCGTTATCATGTGGAAAATAAACAGGTCAAAAAGTCGAAACTGGTTTAACGGATGCAGAATAAAAGAAGAAATATTAAAACCCTGCTTAACAGGCTGGACCGCAAACTGAAAAAGGAAGAAGCCGGTTCAGTAATCAGCTTAAGAGATTTTCTTATTCTGACGGGAGATAATCCTTTCCTTATTTTCCGCAATGTATTTCAGCTTTTCCATGATATGATATATTATTATACCACGCAGGAAGATGAAGATGGGGATGATCCGGAAAATATTAACTTTAAGACAATCATTACCGAAAACCTGCTGGTAAAAAATACCGATACCCCTTTTTTTGCCGATCTTCCCCTGGCCAACAGGCTGCTTAAACTTGCCGATTCATTCAAGGAGGGAACCAGGCAGAATAAAATATATATTTTCATAGGCCCCCCCGGAAGCGGGAAATCGACCTTCGTAACTAATCTGCTTAAAAAATTTGAGGAATATACTCATCTTCCACAGGGACTGAATTATGAGATCCTCTGGAAAATTGACGACAGCAAACTGGGCCCCAAACTTTCTTCCGAGATACAGGAAGCGCTGAAGGAATATTTCGAAAAATATAAGAATAAACAGATAACTCCGCAGCCTAATCTCATTGAGCTGGCCTGTCCGAGTCATGATCATCCGTTTCTGATAATTCCTCCCGAGCACCGCGCTGAGATACTCGAAAACCTCCTTTCCGAAGAGGACAGGATTAAAATTTTTAACAAAAAGGAATATGACTGGGTATTTAAGAAAAAAGCCTGTACTATCTGCACCTCGATATATGACGCTCTGATCAATCGTCTTGAATCGCCCGTTGATGTATTTGATATGGTTTACGCGAAAAGATACTGTTTCGACCGAAGACTCGGCAACGGAATCAGCGTATATAATCCGGGCGACAGGGACCCACAAAAATATGTCTATTCAGATGATGAACTGAATAAAGTATTCAGCCAGACATTCAAACACAGCCACCAGGTTAAATATGTTTTCTCAAGATACGCGAAAACCAATAACGGGGTTTTTGTTATTATGGATGTCAAGGGTTATAATGAAGACCGTTTTATGAATCTGCATGGTATAATCTCAGAAGGAACACACAAGATTGAGGATTTGGAGGAAAATATCAACTCAATGTTTATTGCCGTCATGAATCCCGAGGATAAACAAAAAATAACCAGCAAGGAATCATTCAAGGACAGAATAAATGAAACAAATGTTAATTATATTCTAAACTACGATCAGGAGGTGAAGATATATTGCCATTCCTTCGGAATCCAGATCAAAAAAAGATTTCTGCCCGGTGTGCTTAATAATTTCGCTAAAATAATTATAAGCTCCAGGCTCAGCCAGTCTTCACTTGCAATGAAAGAATGGATTAAAGACCCGAGGCAGTATATCAAGTATTGTGATGAAAACCTGATGCTGCTTAAACTGAGCATTTATAATAATAAAGTGCCGACATACCTTACGAACCAGGATAAAAAAAGATTTACAAAAAAAATAAGGAAAAAACTTGTCGCCGAATCGGAAGCGGAAGGATGTAAAGGAATTTCAGGCAGAGAATCGATAAATATTTTTAATGAATTTTATAATGATATAAGGAAAAAATTTCAGGATGGCAACGGAAATAAAAAGTATATTCTTATCAGCATGGAGCATGTGAGGGATTTCTTTAAAAAACATGACGCTTATGCCAAAAACGTCCCTTCCGGATTTATTGATTCCATAATCAGGCTATATAATTATAATATTATGCAGCAGATTAAAGAATCCTTGTTCCACCAGAATGAAGAAAGAATAAGTAGGGATATTCAGAATTACCTCTTTGCCCTTAACTATGATATCGGCGAAAAACTTATTTCACCTTATACCGAAGAGCCTGTGGATATAAGCAACCAGTTTTTTAACTCAATCGAGCAGCATCTTTTTGAAAAAGATGTGCCGGAAGAGGAAAGAGTTAAATTCAGGAAGGAGACAGCGGGCAAATTTACAGTGAGTCTTCAGGAAATGCAGGTGGATGAGACCGGCATTACCAGCACAGCGGTATATTCCGATTTATATGAAACATATATGCGCAAACTGCGGGAAAATATTTTTCAGCCCTTCTTACAATATACCTCCTTTGAGAACGCGATAAAGGAATATAACACGGCGAAGTTTGAGGTTTATGACAACAAAACAAAAGAGCAGGTAAGGTTCCTGATAGGCAACCTCGTTAAAAAATTCAACTACACCGAAGAGGGAGCGATACAGGTGTGTCTCTATGTTCTCGATAACAAAATAGCGGAAAGTTTCACAAAATAGAATTCTTCACTAATTTCATTATAATCGTAATCATAATCGTAAACTGGCAGAGCCAGAATAAACAAGGTTATCGAGTTACTCAAAGTGAGTCCTCCCCCGTCTCCAAAGAAAAACACTTTGGATCCACCCCCTCCAAAGGGGGATAAAAGACGTAATATCCCCCTTTGGAGGGGGTGGCCTCCGGTCGTCTTTTGCCGGAGGGCGGGGGAGGACTCACCTCGAGTAACCACAAAACCTTTAATTGGCAATAAAATTTTTTACTCGTTAGTAAAATATTTGCCATTTTGCGTAGAATTTAACTTCTTACGGAGTAATCATAGACTGGCAAGCCAGAAACAATGAGGAATTACGTCCTCCGCGGCGGATAAAAATGACGAATTACGAATTGGTTTTCCCAGGAATATATTTTGAATCGAATCTGCTTTGGAGAAGCAGCATTATTGGTGTGCCGGGCATGACATAAGACTAACGGGTGCACAGAGCAAGTAAGTCCCAAAGGAGCCAAGATGACAGGAATCCTATAGCATGCGGCAAGGGTGTCCGAAGTGATTCGGAATCTGAAGGAAGCCGAAAACAAATATTCGTTCTGACGCACAGAAACCTGATAAGAGGCTGTATACTCTGGGTAATCGAGCCATGAATTGAGAAGCCCTAAAGTCATCCGGAAGAGTAATCAGTAGATCAAGTGGAACGGATAGAAAGCCTTATGTCTTACCCCGGGAGATCTCTGTACCTTCTGGCAACAGAAAAGGATATGGGAAACCATATGTGATGGGTACAGAGAAGTCAGCAGAAGACATACTAGCGTGAGAAGAAAGACCAAAGACGTGAAGGTCGGAATTCATTAAGACAGGAGTCGCCGAGAATGCGTAAAAGCAGAAAGCAACAGAAAAACAGAAGCCCTGAACAACTCGATTTATTTGAGAGCGAGAAGGAGAAACTCACAGAATCAACCACCGGCGGAACCGGAAAGGGGAGGAAAGGGAGAGTTGAACTGCTTTCGAAATTTGAAGAGAACCGATTCCAGACCAGAAACATATCAGAGGAGATATTTGCCTATGTAAACCTAAACAAGAGCTACCAGCAAGTAGTCCGAAACGGCGGAAGCGGAGGAACAGATAAAATGGATATGAGCGAATTTAAGCAATGGTACCCCAAAGGAATCATAGAAATACGGAAAGAACTACTAACAGAGCAATACAAAGTCAGTCCGGTACTAAAGGTGGAAATACCCAAACCATCAGGCGGAAAACGGATGTTAGGGATTCCCACAATAAAAGATCGCTTAATCCAACAGTCGATCCACCAGAAGCTAACGGAATACTACGAACCACACTTCAGCAACCACAGCTACGGATTCAGAGCGGGAAGAAGCGCGCATCAGGCTATAAGACAATCAGCAAAGAATATCAAAGAAGGAAAAGAATGGGTAGTTGACATAGATTTGGAAAAGTTCTTTGATAAGATCAACCATGACAGGCTAATGCAAAGAGTAAGTAAAAACATCGGAGATAAACGACTCCTGCGATTGATAAACCAATACCTGAAAGCCGGAATAATGAACGACGGACTGACAGAACAGCGAGTATCGGGCACCCCACAGGGAGGCCCATTATCGCCGTTGCTATCGAACATAGTTCTTGATGAGCTGGATAAAGAGCTCGAAAGCAGAGGCCACAGTTTCTGTCGCTATGCCGATGACTGCAATATATATGTCAGAAGTGAAAAAGCAGGCCAAAGGGTAATGCAAAGTATAGTCAGATATATCGAGAACAAACTGAAATTGAAAGTCAACAAAGAAAAAAGTGGAGTAAGGCACTGCTCGAAAGTAAAATTCTTGGGATATACAATAATGCCTAAAGGAAAAATACGAGTGGCCGATAAATCCATAGATCGATTGAAAGAGAAACTCAAGGAATTAACAGGCCGGACCAGAGGAGTAAGTTACAGCCGTGTAATAAGCGAACTAAACGCAGTAATAATCGGCTGGACAAATTACTTTGGGATGGCAAATACGTGGCTGGCCGACATCCGGAATATAGAAGGATGGCTGAGAAGAAGGCTAAGAATGTATCGCCTGAAACAATGCAAGCGCAAGTATACACAGTATAAGTTCCTGAGAAGTCGAGGAATCAGAGAAAGAGATGCCTGGAATGTAGTGAATTATTCCCAGGGATGGTGGAGGATGACGCTACACCCAACGGTAACAAAAGCGATGGGAATCAAGTGGTTCGAGGAGCTCGGATTAGAATCACTTCTGAAGAGAGTAGAAGGTTCAACTTAATGGAAACCGCCGTGGTACGAGAGTATGCCCGGTGGTGTGGGGGGACGGCGGCGCTGCCGCCTCCTACCCGATTAGTAAAGAACTCTTATTTTTTAACACCGATACCGAAAACAAAAAGGCAATAAGGTTATTTTTTGGAGGGGAATCCTTTGCTACTAAGGTTAAAAAACAAAGAATAAGGTATCTTTTTTCTTTGCGCCTCCGCGTCTTGGCGTGAGGAAAAAACGATTTGGATTTCGACGGTGATTAATATCCTATTAATCTTTTAATTCCCCATGAGATATTGTCCTGTTTGAATAAGGCAATAAGGTTGAAAATAACCTATATCGTCCTCTTTATATTTGCATTCAATCCAATAATATTTGCCTTCATTAAATGGCAATATTGTAATACCTGAGGTTCTTAGATCATTAAGCACCTTTTCAAATTCAGCGCGGACAACATCCTTTGCAAAATATTTTATTATATCATCCAATGATCTGAATGCGACTCCCGGTCCTTTTTCAGGAACGACCGTAATCTCCTCATATAATATTCCAAGGTCGCCAGTTTCAATGTTTTTGATCGCAGTGTATTGGAAAAGAGATAAATTGGAATTCAGGTATTTCATTACAGTTAAAAATTCTTCTGTGAATTCTGGAGCCACAATAAAAAGCCGGATATCTTCATCAGTGTTTACTTTAGGGAAAGGGCGGGCAATTAAAGCCAGGTTTTTAACGCACCACTCATAATATCTCAAAATCTGTGATAATGCATTTAAGTTTGTGGCAACACTCTTAAGTTAAATTATACAAAAAGAGTTATTCTGGTCCTCTGCGATAATGTCAAGTCTTCCCCCATAGCCTATTGGCACCTGGTTATCCATAAGCTCCAATCCTTCCTCGATATCTGATATTCAGAACTCCTGATCCCGGTTATAAAAAACAATAACTTACATGGATGCATTCGCAAAATAAAATCGCGGGATAATTCGATAAGGAAACAACTTGGGCAGGTCTTTCCTTATCTTATCGAATAGTGTACTGACCCAATACATTGACATTGTTTTATTTTCAAAAATGATTTAATTTGAATGCCATTTTATGCATCTCCTACAGAGATGTTTTTCAAGTTGTCTATCATTTTCTACAATAATTGGAACCTATACAAGGTTCTTTTTAGTGTATTTGCCTTGTAGAGGCAGCAATTATTGTAGAGAATTGTTAATACCATAAGATAAAATCCTTGTAGAGGATTCACAAACCACCCTGGATAATCAAACACCTTAAGACATCCCCGATAAACCCGGATCGATAGAATTTCAATTTTCCAATACATCATGTATGGCTAAGAAAAGACTTTGTCAAGTAATAACCGGATGACAATTTTATATGATATTTTCCAGAAATTTCCGCGATTTCATTTTGCGAGGAGTAAGGAGTTCTGATATTGATGATTTGACCAGCGGCTCAAGTTCTGAAACTTCTTTGAGATTTGCTTTGATTATTTTAATTACAATATTCCTCTTTTTTCAATGGACCAAATTTCCTTATGTTATTACCTTTTTTGCATGGCCTGAAACTCATCATGTCTTTGTTGCTTGTTCAGCCAGAAATGCGCTTGTATTTTTTGTAACTTTTTCAAATGAAATAGCGTAATCATTATTTATCGTTCTCACACCCTCAACAATTTCTTCATTTATTTCCTCTGGTGATCCGGTCTGAAAAGCAATTCCAACGCATTTCATTTCCATTTCTTTAAGTTCTTCCTGAAGAGATATAACGGAGCATAATGCTTTCTCAGAGTAGTATTCATGCATTGTGCCCCAAAATCATATATATAAACACATATTATTTTATCATTTTCTAATCTTATCTAAATCGCTTCTCTATTAAATGATCTTGGTACATTGCAGCTGAAATCATTTTCTCAGAAATGTTTGCTTCCTGAGCGACGCCAGATAAATCCGGGAATAATTTTGAATATGTAATATTCATTCTCCTCAAATCATCCAGCGCTTCCGGGGCGGATTTTATTGGCAATTCAAAACAATCAAGAAAATGTGCTTTTCCTTTACTCCTTAAATAACTTTCAATATTACTGTGTTCACTGGTATATAGTCTCGAGAATATACCCGCTTGGGCCCATAACCTGGAGCCAAATTTTCTTGGGATCCTAATAACTTCAAACTCATTTTCCACTTGAATAGCTTCTCCATACCTTAAAGCCCAGACGTAAACATATTCTTTCCCGGGAAAGAAATAGTCATGATTCACACCAAATTCAAATTTGTTATATTGTTCCATAAACGCAAAAAATGCTGCAATATATGGGCTTTCAGTCCAATCAAGTAGTGGTGTAATTAACCCATAATGTCTTCCGAGGGCCCAAATTTCATTTTCTTCCATTTTCTCAAGATTTGTTCCTTCTATTCCATTAGATAGATAGATAAATCTTTCAAACAATTTTTTCTGAATAGAATTGTAAGATTTATATAATGTTCTCTTCAGATCATTTTCTTCTACTGGGTCAATGTAAGGTATATCCGATTTAATAATAAATTTTCTTTCTAATAGTGATGAAAGCTTCCATTCCTTTAATGAATGTCCTCGATATATTGTTTTATCCTGAATCTCCTCCACATTTTCATTACTTTTTTTTAATGAAATTCTCTTTTTGATTTCTTGTGAAAAGTTGTTCCAATCTTTGCAAGTTATGACTCTCACTTCATTCTTAATTATTTCATTATCATTAATAAATATATTTTCCATCTCACATCACAAATTTTTAAATACTATGAAAAATTCATTTAATTTTCCTGCTCAACAATATAGAAATACTAAAATCAAGAAATCCTTAAATCCTTTAATCATGGTTCAGATACTGCTATCATAAATATCCTTGAAATCCATAGAGCAAATTGCCCCTTCTTGCATCGATCAATCATAAATTAATGAATTTTAAAATATTTCGCAACAAGCAAAGAATTTCTGATATTTGATTTTTTGGTCTGAAATTGGTTATAAAAAACTCGACCTTAATATTTCACCCGGATCCACCGGGGGATTTTTTTCATGATAAATCACCAATGATAATAACCTGTTATTTCAACATTGAAAACGTTGCCATCCCTGAATACAAAACAAATCCGTCATTGCCTGTTTATCCTGACGCTGAATCGCTCCTTGAGATCTTTTTGCAGAGCCTCCAGATAATTCGAAGGAGGAATTCGCGGTGAATTTATGAACGAATGAATAATACCCACACAATAATGATTTGATCCAATATTGTCAATAATCAATAAAAAGTTTTATGATGACGCCATCTACAGGTTGTAGAGACAAGGCATGCCTTGTCTCTACGGCAGCGTCTTTTTTCAGGAAAAACGGACCGCCCTGAAACAACAAACCTCAACCAGTTTTTGACGCATTCCCTCAATACCGACAAAAATTCTCACCGTCAGTTCGGGGCAAATAAAGAGAGGGATATTTGAAAGCTGGTCAAATATTTATATATTTGGTTATATGAGAATATTATCAGCGATTCTATTTTGTTTCAGTGTTATTCAGGGGCAGGAATTTATTTTCCTGGAGGAATTCGGGAATTTTTCCGCGGCGGCTTCATTTTGTATGAGTCCCGCCGGACATATATATGTTGTCGACCGGGGAAGCAGCGAAATATTCCGGCTGGATACTCTCGGGAATGTAGAAAAAAACATTGGGGGCTACGGCTGGGGAGAAGCTTCATTCGATGAACCCTCCGATATTTTCGCGTCAACACTGAATGTTTATGTAGCCGATAAAAACAATGACCGCATACAGTTTTTCGACCGCCAGCTTAATTTTCTTTCCCATTTTAAAAACTCAGATACCGAGCCGGAGGAAAGAAGATTCGCCTACCCCACCTGTTTTGGAATATCGGTTCAGGGGGATATGTATATTCTCGATTCCGATAACCAGCGCATAATAAAATATACCCTTTCGGGGGAATATCAGCAGGATATAGGAAGTTACGAGGCAGGTGAGTATGCCCTATCGGCGCCCCTCCGGTTTGCCATCTCAGCCTCAGGCCGCATTTATGTTATCAACCGGGAGCAGATTTTCATATATGACCAGTATGGCGCCGGGATCAGCAAGCTCGATACCGGGTTCGAACCTGAAAATATCAATATCTGCGGGAAATATCTTCTGCTGAACGATGAAAGCACACTCGTTATACTGGACCTTTGGGGAAAACGAAAACCAATAAAATTTACTCCGGTGGAAAGGGAAGATGAACCGGTAATTGACGCTGAGATATTTAATAACAAACTATATATTCTGCTTGAATCAAATATTCTTGTTTATGATTCAAAATTTCTAAAATGAGCAGTGAACTTATCGCGGGAGGAAAAAAAGAATTTTTCCTTAAGATAATTCTGTTTTTACTTATTCTGATCTGGAATTTAGCGATATTTACCCGTTTTTTTTATGAAAGTTATCCGAATATTTCCATTATGGAGCCGGCATTAAAAAAGGTATTCGGAACAGTATGCCACAGCGATCCCGGCAAAGTTTTATCCTGTAATGGCAATTCAACCTTTGCCTGCGCGAGATGCACCGGAATTTATAACGGCTCTCTTCTGCTCTCTTTTGTTTTTATTTTTACACACCCTTACAAAAAAAAGAACAAAAAAATACCCTGGTTGTTTTTACCCATGCTTGCGGATGTTATTCTAAATTTTGCCGGGTTGGATATCTATTATCATTACCGGGCATATATTACCGGTTTTCTTTCAGGTTCAGCCGGAATTTTTTATTTTTACAGCGGTTTATTCTCTAATTTATCTGACAGGTGAAATATCAATAATCCTACCTTAAAAAAATATATGCCTGTGCTTCTCGCGGGTTTCAGTATCGGGGTTATCCAGATAATCCCATATACAAAAACTGTAGCCTGCTGCCTCGGAATACCGGCTGGTGTATGGCTGGCGCTCTGGCTTGATGGAAAATCGACCGGTGATCAGAGCCTGGTAAGTTTGAAGAAAGCTTTAATAACAGGATTGCTGACCGGTTTAATCGGTGCGTTTATTGCCTCATTTCTCGATTTATTCATAACATTTATTACAAAAACCAATGAATTTGTGGCGTCGTTTAATGAGTTCCAAAAGATGATGACAAATTTGCCGGTTGATGAGGGAATTAAGACGAATGTTATGGAAATATTTTTATCCATTAGAAACGATATTGTTGATCATGGTTTTTCCTTCTTTTATGCCATCACAACTATATTCAATAATCTTGTCATAAATGTAATTTTTGGTTTGATCGGAGGGGTAATAGCGCGGCAGATAATAAATATAAAACGGGATGAGAAGAATGGTTAATGTTTTCATTCTTCTGCTTCATCTTGTGTTTATCGCGCGCATAACTTTCGTTAAATATAAAGAGAAAAATATTACCGACGCCCTGCTGAATGTGGCGCTGATCATTATATTATTCGCGGTTGGCTGGTCACTGCTGGCGATGTTTATCAACATGTTTGTTGAGCCTGCCGGACTTGGAAAACATTTCGACAGGGATACGATAACACTGACTTTATTGACAATCGCTGAATTCTTTTTTTACAGAGGGTACTACAAGAAGGAACTGGGATTTACGAAATGAGAGGTCCGGATATAATTGATATTATATTTCCGTAGAGACGCACGGCCGTGCGTCTCTACAGGTTAAAAAGAATCACCCCGTCTATCAATGGGAATAAATTATTTTATTATATCTGATCATTTCATCAAAATCAATTTATTTACCGATCTGAAATTTCCGCTTTTCATCTCACAGAAGTATATGCCGGAGGCAATACCCGTGGCGTTCCATTCCACCTCGTATGTTCCGGGGGATTTTAGTTCATTAACCAGCGTGGCCACTTCGGCGCCGAGGGAGTTGTAGATTCTTAAGGTTGTGTGGACAGACTGGGCAGGGACAGGCTGGAAAGCCTGTCCTACGGAAAATTTGATTTTTGTAACAGGGTTGAAGGGATTGGGGTAGTTTTGGTATAATTTAAAATCGGTGGGTAGAGACGCAAAATTTTGCGTCTCTACGGCTACAACGTCAGAATATTCATACGACCCATCCATATCTGTCTGTTTCAGGCGGTATTTGTTTATGCCGTCGGCAGGCTTTTTATCTGTAAACTCATATTCATTTTTTTCTGTTGTTGTTCCGGCGCCATCAATAAAACCCAACATTTCCCAGGTTTCTTCATTTTTTACCAGCCGCTGAATTTGAAAACCGAGATTATTCACCTCAGTAGCGGTTTCCCACTCCATTAAAACAACACCTTCAGAAAATTTTGCGCTGAAAGAAGTCAGTTCGACAGGAACGTATGGTGATGAAAGAGAATAAACTCCCTGCTGGGAAGAGGCGGTATATAGAGATATGCTGTTTTGTGAATAAACGATGTCCACCATTGTGTCGCCGGGATAGGAGGCGTTGAACTCATGCCACGATAGCCCCATATCGGTGGAGCGTATAAGATTATAGGGGGAAAATGTAACCGCGTAAAATATATCGGGAGTATCATAGTTAACCGTAAAATTCCGGCATACATAGCTGTCGATCAGCGCCCAGTTATCACCGCTGTCGGAAGTCCTGTAGACGCCATTGTCATTTGAGCAGAGTAGAACATCGGGATCGGAAGGATTAATTACAATGGAATACACTCCGAGCGTAGAGGGAAGACCATTGGAAGCGCTTTGCCATGTATCACCTCCATCGGTGGTTTTTGTAACCAAAGCATCGCCCGAAACATATACAATATTTGAATCCGCGGGATGGACGGCTAACTGCGTCATTAAATGATGAGAATAATTATTCAGGAGTATCCAGTTGAAACCACCGTCAACAGATTTTAAAAGCTCTCCGTCAACAATATCTGAAATTGTGCAGGCAAAAAAAGTGTTATACGTCCCCGGCACATATTTTATATCCTTTACCGATCCCCCCTGCGAAGAATATACTACCTCGCTGGAAACTCCCCAATCCTCCGATATTTCAATATAGCCCTTGAAAAAAGCATTTTCCCTGCCGGTGATGATCCTTCCCGGGTATTCCGGATGTGTAGCCAATGACCAGACCTGCCGCCCTATCCACCCGACCTCCTCACGGCTGGTCCAGTTGCCGTTCCCTTCATCATAGTAGGAAAACCCTTCCGTTGAGCAGGAAAATAAAGTATTTGTATTTGCGTCAAAATGAAGGGCAACTATAGTTTCCCCCTGGTTTGGTCCAATCGCCGCCCAGGGAGTCTGGCCGGAGATGACGCCTGATAATAATACTACCAAAATGGAAGTGACAAAAATTTTTGTTTTCATGATTATTCCCCATGGTGAAAGTTTATCAGAATTTCATTAACAATGATATCGGGTTGCTTTCAGGAAAAGCAGTAAAAATTAATATAGGGGAATAAATGAATATATTCAATGAATAATTTTTCAGAGTTTTTATTTTTAAGATGCGGATGTAGAGACAAGGCATACTTTGTCTCTACGCTGCTAAAATATTTTTTTATTTCATCAAAATCAGTTTCATCGTCTCTGAATAACTGCCCGATTTCATTTCGCGGAAATATATATTGGTGCTGAATCCCGTAGCTCCCAATTCAACCTCGCAGATTACTCCGTTAGCAGTCAAATTCTACGCAAAAAGGCAAAAATTTTTGCAAACATTGAGCGGAGTCGAAGCCATCAACATCAGTACCAATTTATCCGGCATAAGATTCCGATTTTTATGCAAAGGAGGCAAAAACCGGAATGACAAGTAATTGGTAACACTTGGGGAAAGCCAATTCGTAATTCGTAATTCGTAATTCCTCATTGTTTCTGGCTTGCCAGTCCATGGGGTTCCTTTAGAAAGCGCTATTCTACACCGGCAGGGAATCAAACCAATCGGATGCTTTGACAATGTTTATTCCCTGGCGGGTTTCATTTTGGCGCAGATTATGAACTATCTGGAGTGATTCTGCTTCTGAAAATCTTTGTGAAAAATATAATAGCGGTTTGGATAATTTATTATCACTGAGTTTTGTCTCTATAAGCAGGATAGGAATCCCATTCTTAACAATAACAAAATCTACTTCTTTTTTATCCCTGTTTCTCAGGTAATTCAGTTGAATATCTTCTCCGCTGGTATCCTGTAAATAATGAACATATTTTAAAAGAGACAATGCGCATAAATTTTCGAATTTCAGTCCTTTATTGCCCTGAACAAAACCTGTATCAAAAAAATAAAGCTTTGGTTGTTTCAGTATCGAACGGGCGATATTTTTATGATATGGATATATCATAAAAACTATATACAAACTTTCTAAAATCGCAATATACCTTTTTAATGTTTTATTAGAGATTTGCAGATCTTCAACAAGCGTGTTTATTGATATCGGGGAACCAACATGAGTTCGCAGGAGCTGTAACAGAACACTCATTTCGTTTAGTTCTTCCACTCTTGAGTGTGTAATAATATCTTCACGAATAATTCCGGTGTAATATTGTTTCCTCCATCGCGCCGCTTCTCTTTTGGCCGATTCCATATCCGTGGAAGCTCCAAAAAGAAATGGTTCCGGGAATCCGCCAAACTCAATGAGTAGTTCAATTTTATCGTAATCTGCCAAACTATCGCTGATTACCTCTTTGAATGAAACCGGATGCAAACGCAGTTGGTAATATCTTCCGGCAAGTGATTCCCCCGACTGGCTCCTGAAATCAAGTCGCGCGCTGCCGGCAACTAAAATCGACTGATCGCTATTCTTTGTGTCGAATACTCCCTTAAGATAATTTTTCCAATCTGACATTTTGTGAATTTCATCAAAGATAACCAGGTCCGAATTCTGAGCCCACGACATATTATTAATTATTCGGCGGTCATTTATACTATCGAAGTTTAAGTATTGAGGATTCTTAAATTCACTCATCAACTGTTTTGCCAGGTATGTTTTACCAACCTGCCGCGGACCTGTCAGAAAAACCATTTTTCTTTTTAGGTCTTCTAATATCTGCTTATAAAGATATCTTTTCATAGCGACAATTTAGAACTTCACTCCAAAATAGTCAAGACATTTTTGGAAATAAGTCCAAAAATGTCGAATAATCTTTTGTGTACAAAAAAACTCCTGCCCGTAATTTGCCGGCGGGCAGGAGTTTATTAATTGGGATGTGAAAATTTTTTGCTGATATAAATATTCGCCTATTTCATCAAAATCAGTTTCATCGTCTCTGAATAACTGCCCGATTTCATTTCGCAGAAATATATGCCGGAAGCAATACCCGCGGCGTCCCATTCTGTCTCGTATGTTCCGGGGGATTTTAGTTCATTAACCAGCGTGGCCACTTCGGCGCCGAGGGAGTTGTAGATTCTTAAGGTTGTGTGGACAGACTGGGCAGGGACAGGCTGGAAAGCCTGTCCTACGGAAAATTTGATTTTTGTTACAGGATTGAAGGGATTGGGGTAGTTTTGGTATAATTTAAAATCGGTGGGTAGAGACGCAAAATTTTGCGTCTCTACGGATATAATTTCAGAATATTCAAATTGCCCGCTGGTATTTACCTGTTTCAGGCGGTAATATATTGTGTCGGGAATATTTTCCATATCTGCGAGAAAATCTGTAAAAGAATATTCCTTCGAGCTGGCGCTGTTGCCGGCGCCGGGAAGAAAATTGAGTATTGTCCACCCTTCAACTCCGCCCAGGATTCGGGTTACGTTTCGTTCTACAAAGAATCCGTAATTATCCACTTCAGTGGCGGTCCGCCATTCGAGAAGGACTGAGCCGTTTATTATTCGAGCCGTAAATGTCAATAATTCTATTGGAAGCAGGCCGGGGGAGGTAGAAGCGGCGGCTCCGCAATTGCCGTGAATATCAATCGCACGGACATAATAATATTGCAGCTCCATTCCGGGATCATTGTCGGTATATGTGGTGTCTGTTACCGTGGCAAAAATCGTGGCGGTGTCCGGATCAAGATTCGAATTTGTGCTTCGGAAAATTTGATAATTTTTCAGATCACTTTCGCTGTTGGGGGACCAATCGAGAATACATTCGCCGCCCGAAAATGAGCTGTTTAATTTAGCGACTTCCCCGGGAGCGATATTATCAACACTATGCCCGCTTTCTATATTTGATATCCATAATTCATCGTCATCAATTCCCCTGGCAAGTATACGAAAATATATGGTACCGCTTGTATTTTCGCTGCTATCGGACCATGTATCGACGGTGTAAGTATAATACTTGTCAAAAACGGGCGAAATTTCAGCAATATTTTCCCAGAAAAATTCTCCTCCTGCCGGGGGAGCGCTTCTCTGGAGAATATATTTTTCCAGCCTTTCGCAATTTGGGAAATCATATCCGCTTCGCACCCATTTAATAATTACATATCCTCCTTCATCATTTGTTATATCCCTTACGCTGACAAGCCTGGGTTTAACTTGTGGCGGATTTGAGTAATAAATATATGCTTTGCCCGCATTGCTTCCATTATCGTCATTCCCTTTTGCTCCGATTATATAATCATCAAAACCATCGCTGTTGGCATCCCCGGCGCCGGAAACAGAAACGCCAAAACTGTCATATTCATTTTCGCCGTTTATTGTTATATCAGGTATATTATCCATGGAAGAGCTGCCATAAAAAATAACAGCTTTCCCTTTTCCATTTTCGCCGGTGTTATATGATCCGATAATGATGTCATCATAATCATCGTTATTCAAATCGCCGGCGCCGGAAACGGAGCTCCCGAAATATTCACTTACGCTGTTTCCTGAAAAAACAACATCAGCGGTATTATCCATATTCTGGCCGCCATAATAAAGATAAACCCTGCCCGCGTCAGTCGCGGCATCGTCGTTATATCTCGCTCCAATAATTACATCAGAATAGCCGTCTCCATTAACATCGCCGGCCCCTGAAACCGTGTACCCGAAATTATCGTAGTCCGCCTCGCTTGTAAAAACAATATCGGCTGTACTGTTCATATCCGCGCCGCCAAAATAGATGTATGCTTTTCCTCCGTCGGTATGTCCGTCATCACTATACCGGGCTCCAATTATCACGTCATCAAAACCATCGCCGTTTACATCCCCGGCTCCCGAGAGGGAATATCCAAAGTCGTCATAAGCGTTCTCACCTTCAAAAGTTATATCAGCAGTATTATTTAAACCGGAACCGCCGAAATATAATAATGCTTTCCCGGCGTCAGTTCCGGCGTCATCATTATAGTGGGCGCCAACGATCACATCAGCGAAACCATCACCATTTACATCCCCCGCGCCGGAAACCGAAAGACCAAATTCATCCCCCGCGCCGGAACCATGCAATACTAAATCAATAATATTATCCATAACCGCTCTGCCGAGATAAATATAGGCTCTGCCCGCTTCCGATCCGGCGTTATCATTGCCGTGCGCGCCGATAATAACATCGTCATATCCATCCCCGTTGATATCGCCTGCGCCGGATACTGATTTTCCAAAATAATCACCATTATTCTCCCCGGTCATCATGATTGAAGGACTATTATTGTCATCAGTCCGGCCATACATAATATAGGCCCTGCCCTGTCCCATATTATATCCCCACGCACCCATAATCGCGTCATCATCTCCGTCTCTGTTTACATCACCCGCAAACGAAACCGAGTAACCCAGGTAGCCGGAGGAAGATTCTCCTGTAATAAACAGATCATTTACATCACGGCCGGTAATTGAATTACGGAAAAGGTACGCTCTGCCGGAATTAGATCCGTTATTGTCATTCTGATTTGCCCCGACTAAATAGTCATCCAGTCCGTCGCCATTTATATCCCCGGCTGCTGAGACACTAAATCCGTAATAATCCTCATCATTTTCGCCGTAGTTCATTATATCCACATTTATATCCATATTTTCTCCACCAAAATAAACATAACTTTTGCCCGCATCTGTCCCTGTTTCATCATTCAGGTAAGCTCCAATTATTACATCATCAAATCCATCTCCATTTACATCCCCGGCGCAGGCTGCCGATATTCCAAAATAATCGAATGCAGTCTCACCATTCAATGTTCTATCTGCCGTCGCATCCATATTCGCGCTGCCCCAAAATATATATACTTTCCCGGTTTCAAATTCTCCATCTGCATCATATCCATCAGCGCCGACTATCACATCTTTGTATCCGTCACCATTTATATCCCCGGCACAGGCTGCTGATTTCCCGAAATGATCTGAAGCATTCTCTCCGTTTAATGTCAAATCAGCGACATCATCCATTGATGAACTGCCAAAATAGATTTTTACCTGACCCTGGTAGCTGTTAGCTCCTCCCGCGCCAATTATTGCGTCGCAATAACCATCCCCATTTAAATCGCCCCCTCCTGATACCGAATAACCAAAATAGTCGTCACTGGCGCTGCCGGACATCAGTAAATCCGCGGTTTCATCCATATTCAACCCGCCATAATATATTCTTGCCTCTCCCGCAAAATTATTGGAACCGTATGCTCCTATTATAATATCGTCATAACCGTCCCCATTTAAGTCCCCTTTCCCCGATACCGATCCTCCAAAATGACTCTGTTCGGTCGATCCGGTAAAGGTTTTATCCGCGGTTTCATCCATACCGGAACCGCCATAATAAATGTATGCTTTTCCCCTGCCATTGCTGTATCCTCGAGCACCTATGATCAGGTCATCATATCCGTCACCGTTTACATCTCCCGCAGAGGCAACAGAGCTGCCAAAATTATCATCATTGTTTTCACCGGTAAATATCAGATCAGGTTTAGTATTGATTATCTTTCCTCCGAAATATAGATATGCCCTTCCCTTGTTGGAACTGTAATTAACCGCGCCAATAATAATATCTCCATATCCATCGCCATTCACATCTCCGGCTTCTGAAACAGAATAACCAAAATTATCACCGGCGCTGAACCCGTTAAAGAATCTTTCCGATATCCCCTGTACATTATCATTCCCCCCGTATTTGCCAGAAAGATTTTTTGGGTGAAATTCGAAAACAGGCCCGAAAAACATAAGAAATCCCAATATCAGAATTATGATGTTAATCTTTTCTTCTTCCCGGTTTATATGGTCTTTGGTTTTCATTGTTGCCTCCAGCAAAAATTTATTTTTATGTTATAGTATGCTCTCAATAATCACCGGAATTTTCAGAAGATTGTCCTTCAGAACAAAAGCGTAAGCTCCCATCTCCTTCGCGGCCTCCCTGTATTCCGGTTCATCATATTGTGTTACGATGATAATTTTCGCTGCAGGAGCAATTTGTCTGATTTTCTGAGAAGCTTTGAGTCCGTTCAGCCTCTCCAGCGCGATATCCATAAGGAGCCAGTCGGGTTTGAAATCTTTATATTTGGTCACAGCGTCATATCCATCCGTACAGGTTGCGATCTCAATCGGCGCGAAGGAAGAGTTTTGAACAATATTCCTGATTGTTTCCTGCATTTTTTTATTATTTTCCACAATCATAATCTTCATTATCAGTATGCATCCATAGAGATTGAACAAATAATGTTTCGATGGAAAAGTTACGGTGGGTTGACATGAATTTGAATAGAGAAGAATACTCAATTGTTAATGAGCAGTTATGCTTATTTTTTTATGTATATGTGCTTATATGCCCTGATATAGATAAAACACTTTACGTTTTTTTATTGAAATCCAGATTGAGATAAGAATCTGTAATAATTGCACAAAAGTCAAAGAATAAAACATAATTCCAATAGTAAAACTTAAAGTACACCCCTGTTTTTCAATGCGAATTCCAGCAAAGAGTTGGGACCGCGCAGATTCAATTTTCTGCAGATATTATACCTGTGGTTCTGGACTGTTCGTGTGCTGATGAATAATTTATCGGCTATTTCCGAACTGGTTTTGTTCAGTGAAATTTCCTTAAGAATCTTTCTTTCGGTGGGAGTGAGTTTTTCGGGAGAAAGAGTTTTTTCAGTCACCCTTTTATCTCTTCTTATCATATATTTTGATATTGCGGGACAAATAAAAAAATCACCGGTCATAACTGTATTCAGGCAATTTTGCAATTCCGATAGGGCGTTTTCTTTCAGCATATATCCTTTTACCCCCAGCTCCATCGCCATATCAAAATATTCCTCATCATTGGACATGGTAAGAATTACAAAATCTGTTTCAACACCGGCTTTCACAGACCGCTCAATAACCTCCAGGCCATTTATTCCGGGCATTGAGATATCGAGCAGAGCGATATCGGGGATAAGATTTTTTATTTTTTCGAGAGCCTCATTTCCTGTCCTGCATTCAGCAATGATTTCAAACACCCGGTTTTCTTTGATCAGATTCACCAGACCCTGCCTGACAATAGGGTGGTCATCCGCGATTAAAATTGTTTTTCTCTCGTTTTCTGATTCTGTGTTAAGATTCATAATATATCCGGGAAATATTCAGTTTTTTCATTTAATTTTCCAGGGGAACTGAAACCGAGACTGTCGTCCCTGCCTCCGGCTTAGTTTCAATTTTGATCGAGCCGCCGATCAGGTTAACACGATCCTCCATGCCGTAAAGTCCGAAATGAATTACCGCCTCTCCTATTCTTTCGCGGCCCGTAATATCAAATCCTTTGCCGTAATCTTTTAGTCTCGCGTTAATTTTATGATCTGCCTGTTCGATTAATATTTCGGCTTTTTTTGCTCCTGAATGTTTGATTATATTATTTAAAGCTTCCTGAATGATCCTGTATAAATGTATTTCTTTTTCAGCAGGGAGGATATTATCAACTTTTTGGATTTTCATTTCAAATTTTATTCCGGTAGCATGTGAAATTTTATTCACAGCTCCCTCGACACTTCTTTTAAAACCAAGTTTGTCTAACTGATCCGGATGAAGAGATGTTGATATGTCCCTTACATCACGGATCGATTCTTTTACCAGATCAAGGGCCTGGTTTACTTCTTCAGCATTACTATTACTGCTTATCTGGAATTGCTGAAGCTCATTATTTATTAACAGCAGATTCTGACTAAGGTTGTCATGAAGCTCCGAGGCAATTCTTTTCCTTTCTTTTTCCTGCGATTCTATCAATTTTCCCGAATAGATTTCATGAATCTTCTTCTCTTCCTTTAACCGCCGGAATCTTAATAAAGGAATGAACGAGAGAATCCCGGCGATACCGATAAATGTAATAATCCTGAACCACCAGGTTTGCCAGAATGGTGGTCTTATAATAAAATCAAAATTGACAGGTTTTGACCACATCCCGTCGGTATTAAGACACTTTACGCTGAAACTGTAATCAGCGGCGGATAGATTAACCAGCAAGACAGAATTTTGCCTGGTTTCCACCCATCCGTCATAATATCCCGGCAGCTGATAATAATAAATCAGACTGTCTTTCGAAATAAAATCAATTGCCGAATAATTTATTTGTAAACTGTTTTTTCTGTAATTCAACTCTACCTGTTCTGAAGCAAGAGTATCAAAATAACTATCATTCTCATAAATCCTGACATTTGTTATTTTAACCGGTGATGAGTTAATAACAGGCTTATTTAATGGATCGAAATATGATATTCCTTTCATCGTTCCCAAAAAAATATAACCTTCCTTATCTGAAAATATCGCGCCGGTATTACATTCATTGGAAATAATACCATCCTGGTCGGAATAATTCCTGAAAGCGCTTTTCCCCAATTCCTCAAAAGCGCCATATTGAAATCTTGAAATTCCCTTTGATGTGCCGATGAATAAAAAGCCGTTCTTTTCTTCAGCCGTATAGCAATAGTTACCTGGCAAACCATCTTTCATGGTAATATGGGTAAATATCTCTCCGTCAAATTTTATTATTCCCTTACCATTTGTCAGAAACCAGTTACAACCTGACTCATCCTGAAGAGTCTGAGTAATATCATTTGTCTGTAAACCGCTATTTTTGTCGAAGATTTCGATTATCTTTTTTCTGTCTGTTTTTATCACACCCGACTTATCTGTCGATATCCAGAAAAAACCTTCCCGATCTTCAAAAATATGCTGCACTTTTGAATAAGAAATCACACTGTCTAATCCGGGGATGGTCTGAAAATCGGTGAAATTTCTGTCTGTTATAACAACACCTCCTTCTTTTCCAATCCAGATATTCTCCTCTGAATCAAAAAAAAGCTCCCAGACGATATCATTTTTAAGGTTTTTTGTTTCCGTTGAATAATTAGAAAATTTCCCGTTTCTGTACCTGAATACGCCGTTAAATGATGCGAACCACAGGTCACCGTAATTATCCTCTTTGATATCAGGGAAAAAAATACTTTTTATTCCCTCTTTTTCAGAATAATTGGTAATATTACCGGCAGCGTCAATCTTGTAGACACCTTTATGGATAACGCCATACCACAGATTATCATTTCTATCTTTAAGTATTGAATAAATGTTGTTTTCCGGAAGTCCGTTATACGCTGAATAACTTTCAAATTGTTCGGCGGGAACTCTGAATATATCGCCATAAATTGTACCAAACCATAAATCCCCCCGCTTGTCACAATATGCCTCATATATATAATCTTCGGGTAACCCGTTCCTGATGCTTGTATATTCTGTTATTTTTTCCCCTCTTTTTACGAATAAACCGTCGTTTGTACCTATCCACAAATTTTTTCTTTTATCTTCAACAAAAGTATATATACCTTTCGCGGATTTATCAAATAGCCGCAGACCGGTAATAGATAGACCATTCCATACAGATATTTTTTTGTTTGTCGCGTGCGCAAAATATATTCTACCCTCAGGATTCTCATATAAATAAGTTACCGTATCAGAAACCAATCCATCCTTTTTTGAATAATATGACCATTTATCTCCTTTTAATCTGTAAACCCCTTTTCCGTAAGGTATTGCCCAGATTGAGCCATCGGGTGAGCAGAGCACAAAGGTAAGACACCTTTGATTTTTAAAGATTGGACCTGGTTCGTAACGTTTTAAGTTTAACGAATCACCTGAATATATTCCCAGGGTAGTGCCGAGCCAGATATTGCCATCCCGATCTTCATCAATTTTCAGAATACCGGGTAGTTCATGCGATTGAAATGATATTTTCGTTAAACGGTTGATGTAATATGTATATAATCCTTCTTTTCCTCCAATCCACATCTTACCTTTGTTATCCTCAAAAAGAGACCATACTTCATTATTTCCCAATCCCTTTGTTGTATCAATAACTGAAAAACTATTCCCATCATATATTCCCAGCCCGCAATTAGTCCCAATCCACAGATGTCCGCTATTATCCTGAAGAATTGAATAAATATATTTAAAGGAAGGCCCGAAATCCGGTTTTATTCGATCATTGTAAAGACTTTGGGAATTAATTATTGATAAGCCTGAGAATATTATTAAAATTACCCATTTCCGCGCTGGTAAGATGTTCCCGCTGAAATAACGCCTTCTGTCTCTCCGCTCCATTTATTCCTCTAATGAGGTGAATAAATTATTGAAGATTATCCCGGAATTATTTTATGTAATTAAAATAAGAATAAAATAGTGCGGAGACAAGGCATGCTTTGTCTCTACGCTGATAATATATTTTTTTATTTTATCAAAATCAGCTTCATAATCTTTGAATAACCACCCGATTTCATTTCACAGAAATAGATGCCGGAAGCAATACCCGTGGCGTTCCATTCTGTCTCGTATGTTCCGGGGGATTTTAGTTCGTTTACCAGGGTGGTTATTTCGGCGCCGAGGGAGTTGTAGATTCTTAAGGTTGTGTGGACAGACTGGGCAGGGACAGGCTGGAAAGCCTGTCCTACGGAAAATTTGATTTTTGTGACCGGGTTGAAGGGATTAGGGTAGTTTTGGTAAAGACTAAATTGAGAAGGAATCTCTACATCGTTTTCCAAAAATGAGGTAACCTCTGTATTACTTACAACCCTGAATCCGAAGTGGTCATTACCCTTAAAACGTTCATCTTCAAATCTTGCGGCGCCCTTTAAAGTGGCTTTATGATAATTCCATGAACCGCCTCTTCTCACCTTTTTATTTGAGGATGTGTCTGTGCATAAAGGGTCTGTAACTCCGTCGGTATAAAAATCGGCTTTGTACCAGTCCTCAACCCATTCCCAGACGTTTCCGGCCATATTGTATAAACCGAATGGGTTTGGATTATTGATAAATACATCATAAACATGGTGAAGAGCCGGTTCTTCATGCGCCCAATTCCAGTTAGCGCTTGTGCCATCTTCATTTACATTTCCGTCGGCTGTGGCATATTGATAGTCCATTGAAGTTTTAGCCGCGTATTCCCACTGTGCTTCGGTTGGAAGGTCATAACCATAATAGATAACATATGCTTTAGCTCCATACCATCTGATAAAAGTTGCCGGCCAGCTTTTAACATCCTCAAGAGTCGGCATGTTATTTGGAAAATCAGCCAGTTCCGGTCAGTTATCATAATCATTCAGCAGCGCTGTGCTATCTAACTGGTTGGCTATATCAGTATAATTATAATAGTTGGTCAGCTCCATCCAGTCAAAATCTGACCTGGGATCCTGGACATAAAATTTTTCTCCTTCCGGGCGGGTTTCGTCAAAACCAATATAATTAAGATTGAGTGGGTTTTCGGGCTCAATATCACCCGTAAACGGATTTCCATCTCCATCTCCATCATCATGATCTTTCATTACCCTGGTGCCTTCTAAAAATGTGAGCGCCGCGTCCCTGTATTCATAAGGAGCTGATGATGTGCCGAAAACGAGTGTTCTCCCAAGATCAGGCCCTGGATTGGTTTCTTCCCTGAGTTCAATAAGGCCGTCACTAAATGCGGCATTCAAAAATAACGCGTATTGTTCGTTGGATATTTCTGTTTTACTCATCCAGAATTCTGTGAGTGTAACGCTTACTTCAGGCGCGTCGTAAGACCCCGGAGGACCTTGATATTCCGATTCAGGTTCACCCATTATGAAAGTGTTGCCATGTATATGAACAAATGAAGGATTTTCGCCTGATTGCGCTTTTGCCTGAAAGCAAAAAATATGAAATAGAAGTATCGGCAACAGCAGTCGTTTAGAATACATCTACAAACCTCTTAAATTTACTGCTTAAATCTGTCCCTGATATAATTCCGTAGTAGAATGAAATTTATAAATCAGGCTCACTATTCATTCGAAGATAGGATAAAATGGAGTCAATGTCAAAATTATGTTACGTTTATATTCTCTTAGCTGATTTATTTTGGCTGAGATAATTAGTGATGTTAAACCTGATTTATCATGAATAATTTAACAACCGGGAATGAAGAGTGAGGCTGTTAGTCATTTCTCTTTCTGATAACATCAGTCATAATAATACAATTTTATGAAGTGCACCCAGAAGATATCAAATAATATCCCGGTTTTTCAAATTATTGTTAAAACAGAATGAGAAACAATAAATAAACTGGGTGCATGGCAGAACCAGGCGCCCGTTTCGGGAAGAAATCTTTTATCCTTTATTTTAACAGCAACAGCTTTACAGATGATCTGCTTTTGCCCGATTTCATTTCGCAGAAATAGATGCCGGAAGCAATACCCGTGGCGTTCCATTCCACCTCGTATGTTCCGGGGGATTTTAGTTCATCAACCAGCGTGGCCACTTCGGCGCCGAGGGAGTTGTAGATTCTTAAGGTTGTGTGGACAGACCGGGCAGGGACAGGCTGGAAAGCCTGTCCTACGGAAAATTTGATTTTTGTTACAGGATTGAAGGGATTGGGGTAGTTTTGGTATAATTTAAAATCGGTGGGTAGAGACGCAAAATTTTGCGTCTCTACGGCTACAACATCAGAATATTCAAATGATCCGTCGGTATCTGTCTGTTTCAGGCGGTATTCTATTGTTTCCGGAATTTTTTCCAGATCGGTAAGATCATCGATATATGTGTATTCCTTCTGACTGTTGCTGTTGCCCGCGCCGGGTATGAAATCAATAGGCTGCCATCCATCGGCTTTGCCCGGGATTCGGATTACGTTTCGTTCTACGAAGAAACCGTAGTTGTTTGTTTCTGTTGCCGTCTGCCAGGTTAATTTTACAGCGCTCTTCTCTGCCAGTACGGAAAAAGAGGTTAGTTCAACTGGCAGTGGCGATTCGGAATTTCCGATAGCCCAATCCGAAAAAGAACTCTGGTTTGTGGCGGTAAGAGTATTTTTATCTGTGTTAACAACAGTGGTAACTTCCTCCCAGAATTCGCCATCCCGACGGTAAAGTTTCATATTTTCTTCCGCGCCGCCGGATTCCGTTATTTCGCTATCGTTGTAGCGAAATGTGATATTGAATGTATAGTCGCTGATATTTGTCGGTGTAATTGTCCAATACTTATTTACAGTACTGACTGTTGCCCCGGGAGGATTTTGGTTATTATGCTGGGTAACCATAAGGTAACCGTTAGCGCTGCTACAAGAGGAAAAATCGACACATAAATTAGCATTGTCGATATAACATGGTGAAACATTTCCGTCTCCAACAAACTGTTTATATGTTGCGTTTGTCTCTCCCGATTGATCGGAGAATATAATATAAACCTGTCCCGCGTCATTATCAGGACCTTCATCGTTACCGTACGCGCCAATAAACAAATCACTATATCCGTCCCCATTTAAATCACCGGCGCCGCTTACTGAATACCCGGAATAATCATCTATCGCCTCACCCACAAACGAGGCACCGGCAGAACTTAATGATACATCCATACTCCAGCCTGTTGATTTTCCATATACCAGGTAGGTTTGACCGTTATCATCACTTCCCGGACCCTCATCATTCCTGTAAGCTCCAATAAGGATATCACTATAACCATCGCCATTTACATCCCCGGCGCCACTTACTGACTGACCGGACATATCACCCGATGCTTCTCCAAGAAAGGAGGCGTCAACGGAGCTCAATGAAACGTCCATACTCCAGCCTGATGATTTTCCCAATATCAGGTAAGTTTGTCCGGCTGAGCTTGCCGTTTCCCCGTTATAATATGCGCTGATAAGAATATCATCATAGCCGTCACAGTTAACATCTCCGGCGCCGCAAACTGTATAACCTGAATAGTCATGCACCGCTTCACCCAAAAATGATGCGTCTGCTGAGCTTAATGAAACATCCATACTCCATCCCGACGATTTACCGAGGATCAGGTAAGTTTGACCGGCAAGACCGGCCGCCTCACCGTTCCTGTAAGCTCCGATAAGTATATCATCATAACCGTCGCCGTTTACATCACCGGCGCCACAAACTGTATAACCTGAATAATCACCTGCCGACTCACCGATGAAGGAAGCATCGGCGGCGCTTAAAGAAACATCCATGTTCCATCCCGATGATTTTCCGAATACCAGGTAAGTCTGACCGGTAAATTCATTATAACCATAGGCGCCAATAAGTATATCATCGTAGCCGTCGCCATTAACATCACCTGCCGAGCTGACAGATTTACCCGAATAATCATTGGCCGTCTCACCCAAAAAAGAAGCGTCGACTGAACTTAAGGGAACGTCCATGTTCCATCCGGATGATTTTCCGAAAACCAGGTAGGTTTGTCCGGCGTCGTCATTATCAGGAGTTTCATCATTTGTGTAGGCCCCGATAAGAATATCATCATAGCCATCGCCATTAACATCACCTGCCGAGCTGACCGATAAACCGGAACAATCATAAGTGACCTCACCCAAAAAAGAAGCGTCTGCTGAACTCAGGGACAAATCCATATTCCAGCCGGATGATTTCCCGAAAACCAGGTATGTCTGCCCCGCAAAGTCAGCCTGTTCACCATTTCGGTGGGAACCAATCAGCAGATCAGCGTAGCCGTCACCATTGACATCACCCGCATTGCTAATGTCATGACCTGAATTGTCAGTTGCAGCTTCGCCCAGATATGATGCATCGGAATTAGATAAAGAGGTGTCATTGTTCAGTTCTGTTCCGGCTAAAAAAAGAAGAATAATCAAAGTCGAAAGGGTGAAATTTAATATGTAACGCCCGGCTTTTATATCACTTTTAGTTGCCAACACTTTAATCACTTTCTACCTCCATATTATTTGTGATATCAGTTTTATGTTTTTTTGATCGCATTTTTCCGGTGGCTTATTTCTTAAATCGATGTTCAATTTTGAGAAATAATTTATTGTGAAGCCGGAAAGCCCGATTACATCAGTAACTTCTCAAATATCATCTTTCAGCTTAAAACGTGCCTTCTCTGATTTTATGCTTTTAAATCAGTCTATAGGAAGGGCAATATTTGGAATATTAGTATTTTATATTCTTGAATCGTTTTTACTGATCTCGAATAATATGGATATATATTAATTTTAAGATACAAATCATTCGGATATTCTTCAAGAAATGTGTCGAATTTCTTGTAAATAAATTGATGAGCGTGTAATCAGACAAATTTACTGAAACGTTACTTTAAAAAAATTTCGCTTGCTAATATTTCCTGAAGTTTTAAGAGATGCCAGGTCCGATCATTAAAATGGTTTACCTTGAAATAAAATACTTTTACTTTCCTGCCAATAATTACATTCCCCCGGGCCGGATAGTATAATTCTTCTATATTTTGCAGACTGGCATTATATCCGCCAAATAAAAATGCCGGGAGTAATTTCCCGGCTAAAAGTTTTGTAGATGTATAATAATTTTCTGTTAGAAGTATTTCTTTATTTCATCAAGATAAGTTTCATCGTCTCTGAATAACTGCCCGATTTCATTTCGCAGAAATAGATGCCGGAAGCAATACCCGCGGCGTCCCATTCCACCTCGTATGTTCCGGGGGATTTTAGTTCATTAACCAGCGTGGCCACTTCGGCGCCGAGGGAGTTGTAGATTCTTAAGGTTGTGTGGACAGTCTGGGCAGGGACAGGCTGGAAAGCCTGTCCTATGGAAAATTTGATTTTTGTTACAGGATTGAAGGGATTGGGGTAGTTTTGATGTAATTTGAAATTTGTGGGTAGAGAAGCAAAATTTTGCGTCTCTACGGCTACAACATCAGAATATTCAAATGATCCGTCGGTATCTGTCTGTTTCAGGCGGTATTCTATTGTTTCCGGAATTTTTTCCAGATCGGTAAGATCATCGATATATTTGTATTTCTTCGGACTGTTGCTGTTGCCGGCCCCGGGGATGAATGCGTCCGGGACAGTCTGCCACACTTCGAGTCCGCTCAATGTTCGGTTAACAGAACGTTCAACTTGGAAACCGTAGTTGTTGATTTCGGTGGCGGTATGCCATGTTAGTTCTATTGAATTTTCATTTGCCGAAGCGGTGAATGAAGTTAATTCCACAGGGGCAGGGCTTGAAGATGGCACTGGATATATGCTCAGGGCAACATTACTAAGGCTGTAACTATGCGCCCCATTATCATCATCAAACTTAATCGTGAGGTTTCCTCCTCCCGGGTAAATTTGTTTCATTGTTCCGGACCATTTAAGGGTTGTGGCATTACCATTTGCCTGGGCTCCAATAGAAGTCGCTGCTGCTGTTTTATAAACCGTCGACCCGCCATTATTTAATTCCAACGATATATTATTCGAAAAAGAGGGGTCCCCTCCAACTCCCACAAAATCCGCCGAAACGGTATAGAACAGGTAGTCGGCTGTTAATCCTGTTACATCCAATGAGTTTGTATAGGGTGTTCCGCCGGTTTGGGTGCCTGTATTAAATTGTGTGAAGGCTTTTTCTGTCGGAGCGGGATAAATTATAAACGCGACATTATTCAGTGTATAAGTGTAAGCGCCGTCGTCATCATCAAATTTAATTGTGAGATTGCTGCCGCCTTCATATTTTTCAGTAAATATGCCGCTCCATTTAAGTGTTGTGGCGCTGCTGCTGGCTGCCCCCCCCAAAGTAGCGGGGCCATTAAGTTTATAATCAGTTGACCCGCCATTGTTAAGTTCCAGATCGATGGAGTGAGAATAGGAGGGATCACCTCCGCTGCCGACAAAATCGGCTGAGGCAGTATAAAAAAGATAATCGAGTGTTAACCCTGTAACATCCATGGAGCTGGTATATGGAGTCCCTCCGGTCTGGCCACCGGTAGTAAAGGACCCGAAGGCTTTAATCGGCGTTGGAGTTTCATAAATGGTAACAGATACATTATTCAGTGTATATGTGTATGATCCATCCGTATCATCAAATTTTATTGTAAGATTGCTTCCACCCGAATACACCTGTGTCATTACACCGGTCCAGGTGAGTGATGTGGAATTGGTGTTCTGCGCCGCTCCGGCTGAAGCCGGTGCGGAAATCTTGTATACTTCCGTTCCGCCATTATTAATTTCGAGATGAATAGAGCTTGAATATGATGGATCACCCCCGCTGCCGACGAAGTCGGCGGTTACAACATAAACCAGGTAATCGTCAGATAAACTCGCGACATCCAGCGATTTTGTAAAAGGTGTTCCACCTGTCTGCTGATTTGTTGTAAATGTATCGAAACTATGAGAAGGGTAAATTGCTGCGACAGGAGCCAGTAAGAGAAATAACAGAATGAAGATAGTTTGTTTAGTTTGGTTCATCTTTTCCCCACATATATAATGGTTAATCATCTAAAAAATCCATAACAATTTCTGAGCCTATCCTAATGACAAAAATGAGTATGGTTGCTAAGATTTCACTAAGGAAATTTTGCCGTAATTCTTCAATATTATATTATCGCTTATTTTATGATCAGGTTTAGAAAAATCCCGATTATTAATTGTTCCCTCATTCCGGGATAATGTTATAGTCAATGAAGATTATATCTGCCCTGATGGATTAAAGCTTTTTTATAAACAATGCCAGGTAATTTTTATTTAAGCAGAATCAATTTTGCTAATTTTTTGTAACTGCCCGATTTCATTTCGCAGAAATAGATGCCGGAAGCAATACCCGCGGCGTTCCATTCAACCTCGTATGCTCAGGGGGATTTTAGTTCATTTACCAGGGTGGTTATTTCGGCGCCGAGGAGGTTGTAGATTTTTAGGGTCGTGTGAATACCCGGGCAGGACAGATTGCAAATCTGTCCTACAGAAAATTTGATTTTTGTTACGGGATTGAAGGGATTGGGGTAGTTGTGGTATAATTTAAAATCGGTGGGTAGAGACGCAAAATTTTGCGTCTCTACAGATATTATTTCAGAATAATCAAACGACCCATCCATATCTGTCTGGTTAATGCGGTATTTGTTTATTCCGTCGGCAGGATTTTTATCTGAAAAAGCATATTCTTTTTTTTATGTTTGCGGCAAAGCGCCGGAGGATAAAAAATCAAATGCCTGAAAAGGCAGTGAGAGTAAGCCATACTAAAACAATACTGAGACTGAGAGCGGCAAGCAGCAGATTGTTTTTATATTTTTTAAAGTCTTTTGTGGGATCAGGATTTTTTGCCCGTTATTACTTTCAATAAAATCACCGCTGCTTATATCCCATTCAGGTTTGTTATTTACGGGATGTTCTTCATTTATCAGTGTAGCTTTATTTGCTTTGAAACAGGTCGTACCGGAAAGATTCATTAAGTTCCTTTATTATATATACTCTTTGGAAGAGCATATCTTCTGTAAATTTGTTTTTAACCAGAGCTCAACATTAAGCAGGATGTTTCGCTGATCTTTGTCGTTTTGGCTCTGAATGGATACTGACTGAATTAAAGTTAAATTATAGCAATAAGATTATCGTCAGTAAGCAGAAAAATGTTAGTCCATCTTTCAATTAATGTGATCTTGAGATAAAAAAGTTCAAATCATACCTGAATATGGTGTACCTGACGGCACACTTGTTTGCTATCTTCTTTTTTTTCTACCAATATTAATATTTTGCTCATAACGGGACAATCTTGTTTTACAATTAATATTTTATATCCCGTTAGTACGATAAAATAGAATTTAACAATAAACAGAATAATCAAACAGACGCTATATCCAGTGGAATTTTTTGATGGCTGGAAAAACAGGATTACGGGGAAAAAGAGATCAGCGGGATAAAATGATACATTATAAAAAGCTGGTCATTTTAAATTATCAATTTAGTAACTTTTTACTTCGGACTTAACCGTCTCAGGAGTTTAACCCGGGGAAAAACTTCCCCGGGTTTGAAATTTTATTCATCAAAAACAATTTCTTCCAGTTCCGCTATATCATTCGCGTGCATTCTGTCGGGTCCCTGCATACAGTATAATACTATACGGTATAGTTTTGCCTCGCTGCCTGTCTTCACGCGGTATATCACCTGAACAACATGAGATACCATATCGGCATTACTTCCTGTTATATATCCGTATGTTACCATTTCCAGATTAGAAGGAGTGATTCCTTCTTCCTGCATATCAACAAAAAAATCATGAAAAATTTCCTTCAAACCCTTGTTAAAGTCACTCAGGTCAGCCGGGCCGATATGTTCATAAAACTGGGGTTCCGCTTTTTTATCGGCGGCAGGCACAAGGTTATCGATAAACCAGTTATATGCTTCGGCTGTGGTCGCCAGCTTCATAAAGGTCGATTCGCTTTTTGATTTCAGCGCGCTGGTAAGGGTTTCCGCCATTTGTTTCGCGCCCTCTTCTACTGTGTAAGACTGCGCGAATAAAGATGAAACAAATGGAAACATAAATAAAAATAGTAGCTGCTTTTTCATGTTGCCTCCTGCTGTATGTGAAATATATTTATGATTTAAAATTTCATCTGTATGTGATAACAAAAAATTTCCTGAAGGCATTCGTCACCGGACAAAGCCATAATAAAACAAATTTATTAAATGAAACCTGAAGCTCACATCAATAAAACAGAGGCAGGCAGATAAGAAACCTGAAAGGGAATTTAAAATTTTTAGAGGTAATATTCAAATATGGAGTGGATTTCAAAGCTAAAATGGGGAATGGAAGACGGGTAAATACAGTCAGGAAAAAATCTTAAATGAATTTGTTTCCTTAATATCACCCGGCAAAAGAATAATTGCCAAATTTTGTGACGAAAATCTCCTGGTTTTGTTTTTTCGCGAGGCTTACAATTTCCTCAATTTTTTCCGCGGCGCTATCTGTGATCCATTCCTCACCACACTGATCACAAACTAACGCGGGGACTTCCCTGATAATGGCGACTCCCTTTTTATAATCAACGGTAACTGTAGTAGTCGATTCAATTTTTTTACTTCCACAAATCGGGCATGAATTATGAATCATCAATTATCCCTGGTATTTTATAATATAAAATGCGAAATTAACCGTAAACCTTCAAGAGTTAATAAACATTAACATGCGGGGCTAATAATATTCGACTCCATTCTGAGTCGCTTATGATTACTCCGCAAGGAGTTAAATTCTACGCAAAAGGGCAAAAATGGAATTAACAATTATTAATGTACAATGAACAATTAAAAAAACAATTGATAAATATTCCATGAGCTCAAAAAATTTTCGTGAAACGGTGTTTTTTTGCCGCGTGAATTTCTCTCTGAAAGGCCCATAAAAAACCTTATTCTTTAATCTTTTAACCTTAACAGCATCGGAAACCACCCGACAAAACTAAACCTTATTAACATTATTCAACCGGTGAAAAAAGCCTGGAACAGGTACTCGTAATCGTTCTCGAGTAACCTGGGCGTTTTAGTAAAGACGAGTACGAATTTTTCTTCAGATTTGATTTTTTTTCCGGCTTGCCAGATTATTCCGTTAGGAGTTACATTCTACCCAAAATGGCAAAGTTCTATTCATTCTATCTTTCGTTAAATAAACAATGTTCATCTGTCGTCCCTGGCGGGACTTTTGATCAACCTCTTAACTTATTTCCCCACAATGAATTGCGGGGCTATTATCTGTCGTCCCTGACGGGACTTTTATGGGATTTTGAAGTTATCTTAAAGAAAAATTGCTGGTTCTTATCTCTTCACTAGCCACTTTTTCTTCTGGCTTGCCAGTCTATGATTAAAATTATGATTATTTCTTTTGGGTTTCGGTTTATGGAAATAACAAATTGATAAAAGTAAAACAGTTTCTCTTTTATTATATTTGAGCAGTCAGAAAAAAGATATGAGGATGCTGTTATGGAATCGGTAAGAAGGATATTCAAGAGAGGGCGCGGGCCTTCGAGCAGTCATACTATGGGACCGAGCCGGGCGGCCGCGATATTCGAAAAAAGAAATGTTGGGGCTGATGAGTTCAGGGTTACTTTGTATGGCAGTCTTGCCGCTACCGGTTTAGGACATCTTACCGACCAGGCAATAATCGAGGCATTCCTCCCTTTGCCGACTGAAATATGCTGGGAGCCGAAAACATTCCTGGAAAGGCATCCCAACGCGATGAAATTTGAGGCGCTCGGCGGGGATAAAGAGGTTATTGATGATTGGATTGTATACAGCATCGGCGGGGGAGAAATTACCTGGGATGGTTATGAAAATAATACAGACCAGGTTTATGAACTCTCAACAATGAAAGATATTCTGGAATGGTGTGATAAAAATGGAAAACATCTTTGGGAATATGTTAATGAAAGAGAGGAACCGGACTTATGGGATTACCTGAATGAATGCTGGAAGGTAATGAAAAAGAGTGTGAAAGATGGAATTGAGGAGGAAGGCACTTTGCCGGGAGGACTTCACATCCAGAGGAAAGCGTCATCATATCACATAAGAGCGAGCAGTTTTAAGGGGAGTCTGAGGAGGCGGAGTTTGCTTTTTTCTTACGCGCTTGCCGCCGCCGAGCAGAATGCCGGGGGAGGAATTGTGGTGACAGCTCCCACCTGCGGCTCATGCGGTGTATTGCCCGCTGTGCTTTATTATCTTTACAAGCTGCACAAAATTCCGGAGAAAAAACTTATCAGGGGAATGGCCACTGCGGGACTGATCGGGAATATCGTAAAGACCAACGGATCAATTTCAGGCGCCGAAGTGGGATGCCAGGGAGAGATCGGCACGGCATGTTCTATGGCCGCGGGAGCCACAATGCAGATATTCGGCGGAACTCCCGCCCAGGTGGAATATGCTGCCGAGATGGGGCTTGAGCATCACCTGGGACTTACATGCGACCCTGTGGCGGGACTTGTGCAGGTGCCATGTATCGAAAGGAACGCCTTCGCGGCTTCACGAGCGCTGGACGCCAACGCTTTTGCCATGCTCTCGGATGGCAGGCACCATGTCAGCTTCGACCGGGTGGTTAAAACGATGCTGGAAACAGGGCATGATCTTCCGAGCCTCTATAAGGAAACCTCAACAGGGGGACTGGCGAAGAACTATGGAGGCGCGGAAAATTAGTAAACAGGAGATTAAAACGAGGATATAAGATGAGCGCTAAAAAACAGCTTAACTATAAGAATTTATTCATTTTCGGGATATTATTTATCGCTATCAACAGTTATAACCTGTTTAACGGAAGTGAAATTTTTGCAGGCCTCGGCCTTATACTGGGAATTGTTATGCTCATAATTGGAATAAAAAATAAATCAAAGTGGAAATGAACCATATAAAAACCGGATGCCGAAAGTCTTATTTCCTTTGAAAAGAAATTTTCTTAAAGAAAATGAGGGGAATTATTTGGGAAGTTCCCGATAAGTAAATATATGGCAGCTATAACTTAATTTAATAGAATTTAACCGGGAATTCTTTTATATTAAGGTAAAGAAGTGTTGTTTTAATAAAGCGGCAAAAAAGATGACCAGGAAAAAAAATTACCAGGTAATTTCATCATTCGACAGAAAAAACCGGGTAGTCTGGAAGTACGGGGCTAAGCGCGCATCAAAAGTTTTCGATACTAAAACGGAAGCTATTGAATGGGGCAGACACGCTTCGCCGGATTCAGAACTTGTAATTCACAGGGAAAACGGAACAGTTGAAAGAATTGAATATTATCAGGCAAAGTCACTACCTGATCTATACCATTTAAGTGAACCAACAAGTTCTTTTTTTGTTGAGTATTAACCGGAATTTGAGGTGGCTTTTTTATTAATAAAGGAAAGAATATCTTTATTGAGGTAGCAGGAAATGAAAAGAAAAATAAGTTATCATGTAATTTCATCAATTGACCGAAAAAAATGGGTTGTTAAAAAATATGGAGCTAAACGGGCCTCAAGAGCTTTTTCAACTAAAACCGAAGCCATTGACTGGGGCAGACAGGCGGCGGCGGATTCAAAACTTGTGATTCACAGGGAGAATGGAACAGTCGAAAGAATAGATTATTTTACGCAAAATCAATCCGTATAATTCAGTCCGGAATATGCCCGATCAGTTAAATAAAAATGTATTTATCAATTGTCCTTTTGACAGAGAGTATTACGAGCTTCTCCGTTCGATTTTGTTTACAACATTATATTTGGGCTTTTTTCCACGTATTGCGTCAGAAAGGTTTGATTCCGGCGAGCCGCGCTTTAAAAAAATCATCGAACTAATAAATTTATCACGTTACAGCATTCATGATCTCTCACGACTGATATCAAAAGAGGAAGGGGAGTATTACCGTTTAAATATGGCATTTGAAATAGGATTGGATATTGGATGCAGAGAATTTTCAGATGTGGGAAGGAATAAAAAAAGTCTGATAATCGAGAATGATCCATATAGATATTCCAGGGCAATATCTGATCTGGCAGGTTTTGATATAAAATATCACAATGGAGACCAGGCGAAGCTTATCAGAGTAATAAGGGATTGGTTTATTGAAAACGGAGCATTAAAAAAAATAACAAATGCAACAGATATCTGGTATGAATTCAGCGCTGATTTTTATGAAAAACGAAAATGTGAAGGATTTACAGATGATGATCTGAACACGATGCCTGTTCCCGAGTATATAGAATTTATTAAAGAATGGATGATTCACCATAATAAATAGATCACATTCCTATCGTAGTTAATATGAGCGGAAAAAAAGGACCCGACTTTAAAGCCCTGTTTATAATTGGCATTGTATTCCTCATCGTCGGTTTAACGTTTGTAACCAGGGGAAGTGATATTCCGGGTGCATTGATTGTTATTGGAGGCATTATCATGATAGTTATCGGAAGAAAAAACAAATCAAAGTGGAAATAATCTTTATGGAAAACCGGATGAGCGGATCGATTATCAGAACATTATTATTTGTATTTTTTTTAGCCGTTATCTCAATTTCGGCTGAAAACAAACCTGAAATAATATCTCTTGACGGAAACTGGAGCTTTGCTTACAGGGATACTTTTGTTACGGACAGGCCTGAACTTCCCGAAAATTCTGAATACCTGGCGGAAATTCCTGTTCCCGGTTATTGGGATGACTATGAAGAAATTTTAACAAGCGGCCCGCTTAATAAAAGGTTAAAACGAAATCCCGATTATAAGCCAATTGATTTTTCAATTCTCGAAGAGGAGCGGCAGCGTGTTCCTGTCGGCTCGCTTCCCTGGATAAAAGGTGTGGGGTTTTATAAGAGATCTGTGAATATAACATCTGTTGAATCAGGCTGTCTCGTTTCGCTTGTGATAGGAGGAGCGAGCCAGGAAACCTGGGTATGGATAAATGGTGAATACGCGGGGTATCATTTTGGATGGTCAACTCCCTTTAGTCTTCAGATAGAAGATTTTCTTTCGGATGGGGAAAATGAGATAATAATTGCTGTTTCTAATATAAAGGAGGTAAAAAACGGCGGATTTGCTCTTACCGGCTATAAAGGAAGAAGCGGCGGAATATACAGGCCGGTTAGCATTAAAATCGCGGGGAGGAAAGAGATAGGTGGTCTCTTTATTTATCCCGATAATAATCTGGAAAAACTTACCTGGCGGGTAAAGCTGCTGGGCCCTTCGGAAAAGAGCAGACTTGAATGGGCGATTTATGACAAAAAGAGCGGCAGCCGCGTCGCTGAAGGAGAGCAGTTTACCAACCGGGACGCGATGATGTGGAATACCGGCATTTTTAATATGGCAACATGGGATCAAGATGACCCCGATCTTTACACAATAAAATTAAAACTATATGATGATGAAATTCTCTCAGATACTCTGGACCAGGATTTCGGTCTGCGCAGGCTGGTCAGGAAAGGGATAAACCTTTATCTCAATGGCGAACCTGTTTACTTACGCGGAGTGACCGATCATTGCTACTGGGCTGAATCATGTACTCCGCCGGTTGATAAAGAATATTATAAAAAGATAATCGGCAGACTAAGGGAAGCAGGATTTAACTGGATCCGCTTTCACACCTGGATACCGCCTGTGGAATATCTTGAAGCGGCCGATGAAACAGGAATGCTGATGATGATTGAAGCGCCGGAGACATATCAGCACAAAGAATGGGAGGAGCTATTAAAAACCTGCAAGACTCATCCATCCGCGGTTATTTACAGCGGGGGGAATGAGCAGCTTCTGGATGAAGGCAAAATTGAATATCTTGCCGAAATCGCTGAACTTCAGAAAAAGTTCGCGCCCGACGCTTTTTTTAATCCACAGGAAGCGCTGAGGGGAATTGAATATTACTGGCGCCTTTCTGATCTTGGAAAGGATACGACATCGAAGCCATTCTTTCACAATTTCAGCAGACTTAACCGGCTGAAGGAATTTTCCGATGTATTCGGGCAGTATGGCTGGGGTTACCTGAGTTACTGGTCGGAAAGAGGGGACAGGAATTTCCTCGATAAAAGAATGAGGGTTTATGAGCGCCCGTGTTTTTCACATGAAGTTGGAATCAAGGGGAATTATATCAACCTCGATCACCAGAGCAGGATGGAGGAAACACGAATCGGCTCGGAAAGATATAAAAGCGCGCGACAAAATCTTAAAGAAGCGGGGCTGCTTCACAAGGCGGCGGATTATTATAATAATTCATGCGCGTGGCTGGCGGAATTGAGGAAACAATCGGTCGAAACGGTAAGGAAAAGTAAATATTACCGGGGGTATGACTTCCTCGGCGGCCATGACCATAACCAGATAGGAGGAGGATATGAGGCTGGTTTCCTTAATGAATTTTTTGAGCTTAAACCGGGTGACTCTTTCGAGCAATTCAGGAAGTTTAACGGGGAAAGTGTTCTGCTGCTTGATATCGGCAATGAAAGAAATTTTACGGCGGGAGAAGAATTCTCTTCGGCGGTTCTTTTTTCCCATTGGGGGAAGAAGCAAATTAATAATGGGGGGCTTGAATGGCTGCTGAAAGATAAAAATAATAATGTTTTATCACGGGGAGATATAGCCGAAATATCTGCCGCTCCCGGTAATCTTTATGAATATGACAGTCTGAAGTTTTTTATGCCGCAGACAGAAAAACCGAAAAACTTAAAGATTGAACTAAGACTTACGGCCGATAATATTGATCTGGTTAATGACTGGGATATCTGGCTTTACCCTGAGAATAAAATTAAGCTCCCTGGATTGGAGAGAGGGAAAAAACAACCGGGCGGAAAGGTAATGGTTGTTGACACACTGGATAAAAAAGCAACGGCGTTTCTGGAACAGGGTGGTTTTCTGATTTACCTGGGGAGCAGAGATTTTCCATCTAAATCACTTCGTTACAGTCTCGGACTCGCGGGACGCACACATGGAAATCTCGCGACTTTGATCACCGATCACCCTGTAATGAATAATTTCCCCCACGAGGGATGGTGCGGCAGGCAGTTTATTGATTTATTCAGCGACGCATCTACCGTGGTTTTTAATGACAGCAGTCTGCCATTTAAGCCGGTGATTGAAATTGTCAGCAGTTATAAATATATAATTAAGCAGGCCGCGATGTTTGAGTTTCGCGTGGGGCAGGGAAGGATATTTGTATGCTCACTCAATTTGAACGAAGATGATCCTGCCGCGAATCTGTTGATGGAAAATATGCTCGGCTACGCGGGAAATCCTTTGCTGTATAAGGATGCTCCTCATATTTCCATTGATGATCTCAGAACCTTCGGCAAAATTGATATCACCGAAAAAGAAATTGATGATAAAGATGAAAACCGAAAGGGAAATGTTGATGAATTGTGAATTATGAATGATGAATGGTGAATTGAACTTTTATGCTGAGCCGTCGGGAGGCAAAGAAAGGAGAACTTTAGGATGCAGTTGCCGTCTAACGGGTAAACTAATAATAATTACGAGCAAAAAATGAACGAAAAAACTGAAATGGTAAAACATTATGATGAAGAAGCGGAAGCCTGCGGCTGGTACGGACCGGAAATTATATTCGGACTGATGTACAAATTCGTTAAACCTGGTGAGAAGCTGGTTGACCTGGGGATTGGAACCGGGCTGTCATCCGAGCTTTTTTACAAAGCGGGACTAAAAATATCGGGGATTGATATTGATGAGAATATGCTGGAAGCTTGCGGGAGTAAATTTCCTGACGCAAATTTTACAAAACAAAATCTTAATGAGGCGCCATATCCCTTTGAAAGTGAAAGTATCGATTTTATGATCTGCGCCGGTGTGATGAATTTTTTCAATAATCTTTCGGTGTTTTTTTCTGAAAGCGCCAGAATATTAAAGCCGGAAGGTAAATTCGGCTTTATCACCGCCGATCTTAAAGATGGCATGGATAAGGAAATTATTGTCGGGAGTGAACATACACATTCTGACCGGAAGATAACGATGTACCGCCACAGCGCCGGGGAGATCAGGGCTCTGCTTTCTAAAAACGGTATGAAGGAATTGAGAAATCTGGAATTTGTTGTTCAGATGGACCGTGAACGCAGCCGTAACTTTCCGGCGAGGGGGTGGATTGCCGGGAAGATTTGAGGTTATTGGTAAGGGGAATAAATGAGAAAATTTCTTTGTCGGGAGGTCATGGCAGATACCATGACCTCATTGACTGGAAAATGCCGCAAATATTTATTAAATTTCTAAATCAGTCCATTTGATAACAATTTTAGCATTCCGAATTAGTCGCGGGCTCTGTTAAGCATTCTCCCTGAGGAAGCTCCTTTCCGGTCGTTATCAATATGAAATTGTGAAATAAGAGCGGTGAGATTTTCGGTCAGCCTGTTCAGGTCTTCAGCCGAGTGAGCGATCTGCTGGGTGGTTGAGGCGCTTTGACTCACAACGGCGCTTATGCCATCAATACTTCTGCTTATCTCTTCGGCAGTTGAGGACTGCTCTTCATTAATTTTCGCGACTTCTGTAACATTTCTTGCCAGTTCATCTGAACTCTTTATGATCTGTTCCAGCGATTTGCCCGCTTCTTCGGCAAGCGCCTTTCCTTTGCTGACCTCTTCATTGCCTACTTTTATTGAAGAAACCGCTCCCGCGGTATCATTCTGGATCTGAGTTATCATATCGGCGATCTCTTTTGTCGCTTTTGAAGATCTTTCCGCCAGTTTTCTCACCTCATCGGCGACCACGGCAAATCCTCTCCCCTGTTCACCTGCTCTCGCGGCTTCGATTGCGGCGTTTAACGCCAGAAGGTTTGTCTGGTCGGCAATATCATTTATCACCTGAATAATCTCCCCGATCTGTTTACTGCTGTCGCCCAGTTTTTCAATTGTTTGGGCAGACTGGTTGACATATTCGGCAATTTTAATCATACCTGATATAGTATTATTTACAATTTCACCGCCCGATTTAGCAATTTCTCCTGATTGAATCGCCCTGTCAACAGTTTCTTTTGTTCTCTCGGAGGTATTAAAAATCGCTTTTGTCATATCCTCAACGGCGCCGGCAACTTCGGATGACTGGGCCGACTGCTCCTGGGCGCCCGCGGCCATTTCCTCTGTGCTGGCCGATATCTGGGCGCTGGCGCTCGCGGTGGCGTTGACCGCGTCAGTCAATTGCCTGATCATATTTTTAATATTTCCCACAGTCAGGTTAAAAGCATTGAACATTTTTCCTATCTGATCATCCTGAATCTCAGGTGAAACAGAAACGGTCAGATCGCCGTGAGCAAAGTTTTCCATGGCATTCATCATTGTACCGGTGCTTCTCGCGAGATATGCTTCCCTGTTTTTGATATCGCTAATATCGGCGATATATTCCAGGGCTCCGGTAATTTCTCCACTGCCGTTTTTTACCGGAAGTCCTGTATACATAATCGACATCTCTTTCCCATTGGGATATGCCCGGGTTTCTTCAGTGACCGATTCTTTTTGCTTCATGGCCTGCATACAGGCGCATTTTTCGGTATTGCAATGTTCGGTTTTAAAATAGTCATAACATTTTTTCCCCGCCAATTCGCCTGAAGTAGTTTCAAGCAGCTTGAGTCCCGCGTTATTTATATATTCGAAATTATAGCTTTTATCGATTAGCATAACGGGAAGAGGAAGATTATTCAGATAGGAAAGCTGTTTGTCAATTTCTTCGGTCATATCATTCAACGATTCGGAAAGAGCGATAAATTCTTCCGAATCAAATTTTGCCGTATCACAATTCGCGCCTGTTTTTCCCTCCTTTCTTTTCTTCAGAAAATCGAGTATCAGGCTCAGCCGTGAGGTGAAATACTTTTTGAAAAGTAACCACATTATTAACATCAGAACTAAAGTCAGAAAAATAATCAGCAGCGAGTTTGATATAACATTGGAGATCAGCTCATCATTTTTTTCAGTAATATCACTGAATAGCCCGATTTTCCCTACTTCCATTCCGCTGAAGTCATGTATCGGGAAATAACTAACAAGATAATCCCTCTCTTTATAGGAAAAGTCCTCACCCGAACCGCTCTTCACGGCAATATTCAGTATATCCTTTACAAGATCATCTGAAAATTTATAAAACACGAGATCACCACTAACAATATCGTTGGTCTTATCAGTAAATCTTCGGGCTTTCTCAAAAACCGTTTCTTTAATACCTATCGCGTATTTGAGATTAAGAGTTTTCGCGATATCCAGTAGTTTATTAAGGGACCCTCCGAATTCCACCGAGCCGGTATGTTCTCCGTTATAAAATACAGGATATACGATTCTTAATCCCGGACCCCCTCTGCCTACCTCTATACCGGCGACCGATTTTTTCTCTCTGTTTACTTTCAGCACCGTTTCCCTGAAAGAGGAGAGGTCATCTCCAAATTTTTCGGCTTTATGCAGGCGAAGGAAAGATATTGCCGGAGACAAATGAAACTGAAATTGTGAAATTTCAAATTCATTTTTCAGGCGGCTGTTAAAGAGGGGAAGAAGTTTTTCTTTTAACGCCTCTCTGTTTCTGTCGTAAAAGTCTTTTACAACAGCCTCATCATTAAGAAGCAGCTCCATAGCCATCTTTAGGTTTGCGCTGTTTATTTTTAACTGTTTTTCAAAAAGGTCACCAAACTGATTGAAAGCATGATGAGTCTCTTTTTTATTTGATTCCCGTTGAGTAACATACATTAATACCAGAAGAATTACAGAGATAGTAACAATTCCAATTGCGGCGACAAATGGAATTCTGAACTTAAGAGAGCTCCAGATTTTGCGCATGGTTCCTCCCATCTGTTTATTTTTTCTTTGCGAAATTTTAAAACCTTAGCTTATCTTTTTTTTATTGATATTTTAAGCCAGGTGAAAATATATTTCCGGACCAGAATAATGAAGAGACTTTATGTCTTTTTATTCCCGGTTTTCCAAATATTCTGATTAAATCATTGCGAAAAGATTTTGCTTATCCACAAAAGATTTAACTGACAACCTTGATCTGAGATATCAGCGGGCTTCAAAAAAACATACTTAACATCGCGGCAGGAAATAACAATTTTGCGGCAAGATACAAAAGATATCAGCATCGGCAGACAGAATATCCTTTTTGCTGATATGTTATATCCTTTTGCGATGTTTCATCAAATCTAACTGTAAGATTATCCTTCTCCGGCGCTAAATACATCAAAGCGTCTGTTCAAAAACATTATCTCAGTAAATACCGGTCGGGTCAATTGATAATATCAATCATCCCGGATATCAATATTCAGAGTAAATATTCCTCAGTAATAGTTTCGCCCATATACAGAAATCAGTGAATAATATGTCATTGCTTTTACCATCCTTTAAAAGATGATAAATTTGCTTTGCGTCCCGTTATTTGTCAGTGTGGGAGTTAATATCGCAAATAAAATTGTCATTAAAAAATAGTTTCATTCTCCCGGAATGAATTTTAGAGACCAATCAGGACGGGAGTAATAAAAGAATACAAAAATTGGTTGATCTGTTATTATTTATTATCGGGGTTTTTCCTCAAAAATTTAGTATATGGAATTAAATTTTCATTCGCAACAAAATATTTTACCGTCCGTAATTTTCGCGCGTGCTGAAATAAGTTTCAGCGATTCTATTATACGGTAAAGGTAAAAAACAAAAATCGCTCGACTGTCTTTAATGGTGCAAATATTTCTCTCCTTTTATAATTCCCGGTATTTTGCCGAATTGCTCACACATTTTTCTTTTCCGCTTTTTTATATTTGCATTTTGAAAATGTGTATCTTCTAATTATTACCGGAAAATTATGGAATCCTCCTCAACATTTAAAACCACACCCCTGTATCTTATTCTGCTATCTGTTTTATTAACCTGCGCTTCATTTAAGGCGCAAAATGTAACCGGTGACGATATTTACCTCCGAATGTATACCCGGCTTGTCCCAGGGAAAAATGTATACTTTATGGGTGGAGTCGGCAGTGTTGGCCATAGTATTGAGAACTATGCCGGTTATTTTAACATTCCCGGGGAAAAAACCGGAACATTATATAAATATGACATGTGTCTGAAATTCGGTGATGAATGGTATTCGACAATAAATATCGGGATTGAATCAACATCGGGACCGGCGCCCGATTTCTCGGAGTTTTCGGAAGGTTATAACCTGCTGAGCCTGTCATTTTTCAGGCTTCATATAGGTGAGGGGGGAGAGCTGACATTGAAATATACCCGGAGAAAAATAGGTTTTCAGGCGGCTTATGACAAGCAGCCGAACGGATTTCTCCCTCTCGTTTATACAAATGAAGGTAAAAAGTTTAATATTGGCGATAACAATTATTTCGGGATTGATGAAAACCGTTTTGTGCTGGAATGGTTTAACAGTATGGGACCTCTGGCGGGATATGCCGGGCTGCTTATATCTCTTTCCGACTATTACGGATTTACTTCCCTGAATCTCAAAGACAGCCAGAAGAAAGATATCGGGATTCCTTTTCCCTATTCCGGGTTGGTAATTGATGAAAACGCCGTTGAACATCACCATCCCTGGGGATTTTACCTCGGTTCTTCTTTGGCGGGGGGATTAACCGACTGGTTATACTTTTACGGTGTCCTCGATTTCGAATTTCTTACCCGGATAGCGAGAATGCACGGTGAGTTCGGGCTGGAACTTCGGTTTTCAGAAAGTTTTGGCCTGAGAGGATTCACGAAAGGATTTTTTATGTGGGATCCCGATCATGTGGATTACCAGTATAAATATATTGAGTATGACACCGGCGCGTCGTCAGGTCTGAGTCTGAGAATGTTTTTATAGCGGCAGAGACAAGGTATGCATTGTATTTGCATGCGGGCTATAATATTATTTCCAGGTATATTGTGGATTGTCTCCGTGGAGAGATGTTCTTATACTTTCGCGCGTTTTCCGGGGACAGTCTTAAAATCAACGGCGGATTGTTATAAGCTCAACCACCAGATTTCGGCATGCTTGCTTATATTCTTTGAGAAGGTTAAAAAAAAGGACAGGCTCCAGAGGAATAAATTGGAATGCCTGTCCTGCAAAAGGATTAAAACTTTGTTGATTATATCACTTCAGGAGCATCATTTTCATTACGTTGCTGTAATTTGAGCCGTCTGTTCCGGTCGCTTCAATTTTGTATATATAAACACCGCTTGTAAGATTTGAAGCGTTAAAATTCACTTCATGACGGCCGGCTTCGATATTTTTATCTACCAGTCCGGCAACTTTTCTTCCAAGGATATCATAAACATTTACAGTCACTTTCGCGTTGACCGGAAGGGCGAATTTAATTTTTGTTCCCGGATTGAACGGATTGGGATAATTCTGAGCGAGCTGATAATCTGAAGGAATATCGTTTCCCATAATTGTAAGGGTATTGCCTGAAAGTTCGCTGATCACAGCCGGATTTTCCTTTGTGACCCTTTCACCGGTAGCCGGAAGAAATATTGAGCCGTTTGAAACTGATATTTTCACCGGCGCTGTTACGGAAGATAAGTTTACAACATTTCCACCCGCGTTATAACTTTCGGCATAGTTGCCCGAGGCGTAACGAATATCAAATACACCAGCCGGGGGCATCGGCGGCATTTCTCTCGCTTCTTCAGAGCCGGGGATAAGGTAAAGAACGCTTCTGTTTCCGGCTGCGTCCTCGAATGTAACCGCGGTCCAGTTCTCTTTTTCATCCGGGGAATTATTGACTTTAGGCAGGGTTGAATTGATCTGAATCGTACCCGGTTCAGTCGCTCTTACCCAGTAACCTTTGCCCGGTTCAATATCCGAAGCGATTACATACCCTGAGTTAAATTCAAAATATTCACTCGCGATAATTCCTGAGGGAACAGATACAATATCACCTGTGGCGATTGTGGTATCATTTCCGCCGATCATGTTCCATCCTGACTGAACGCTGATGTTGCCGTCAATTTTTTGTCCGCAGACTTCATAATTGCCGGCAGCCGGGAATTTGATCCAGTAGCCAAGATCATTCGCGAGTGTTTCTGTCATCTGGTAACTGGTTGTAAAATAAAATGCCTGTGATGAAGCGTCGGGGAATATGGAGTTTAATGACATGCTGCTGGCATAATAAGGAACAGAAACAAGGTTCCAGCCGGTCTGAACCGAAATGTCATAACAGCCTGTAACACCTGAACCGGCGCCATAAAAATAAATTTTGATATCATCAAGATACCAGCCATCCTCTTCGATGTATCCATCAGATTTCAGTTCGAAGCGGATCATAATATCCTGGTCCTCATAGGCTGAAAGATCAATTTCTTCAAAGGACCATTCACTGAGCATTCCGTCATAAACCGGTTCACCTGTAGTCTGCACTCCGTCTCCGGAACCTTCGTCTGAATAATTACCCCAAAGAGGCGTCCAGGAAGATCCGTTATTTGTGCTTATCTCCACCTGACCGGCGTCCCAACTATCTTCAATATCATATTTGGTCCAGAAAGTCAGGTAAGGTGAATTTATTCCGGTAAGGCTTATCGGGTCTTTAGTTGTCAGAGTAACGTTGCAGTTTGATTCATATTCACCGGTTTTACTGTCGGTATATGAATTTGGCGCGCTGTGATATGTCGCTGTGGTTTCATCCCATTTAGGGTTGCTTGGACTGGCATAAATGTCCCACATAACTTCCGGATCATTGGCATTATCTTCAAAGAGGAAAGTAGGAGTTCCGGGGATAATTTTTATAGTATCGACCGACATTACAGTTGATCCGGTCATAGTGGTAAATACCAGCGGAAGAGGTTCACCAACTGTCGCGGCGGATGAAACCTGGAATACCAGGGGAGTGTCTGTGCTGTCTGTGCTTCTCGCTCCAATCGAATCTTTTATCGCGCTTCCTTCGATGATAGTGATGAGGGGACTCGGGCTGGTGAGTTCGAAATTAAGATTGTATCCGGTTGAAAGTCCTTTGTTCCTGAGATAGGCATTCATTTCAACCTGGTCGCCCGGCTCAAAATATTGCTGGCTGAATCCTACTCCGGTCACTTTAACATACTCTCCGGCGACCCAGGCTTTATAAAGATTAACTCCAAGATTAAGCTGCGCTATCGGGAGAATCCTGCTCTGGCTTGGCCAGAAACCATCCGATGAGCTGCCAAGTTCAATTACATAACCAAATATTTTACCTTTATCATCCTGCTCGCCATACATCCAGTCCCTTACTGTTCCGTTGGAGTTGTAGCCGAGCATCGCGCCGCTGTATCCATAAGGATAACCATTGACAGCGCTCATATCCGCCCCGAATTCGCGATATGTGAGTGAGTCGGGAGTTTCTTCATCCTGGAATCCCCAGGGGTAAATAATCACATCGCTATAGGAATGATAGTTAATGTAGGTTTTGATATTTTTTGAGATGGTAAAATCACGAATTGCCTGTGATTCAGGTTCCGAAAAAGCGGAAGGACCTCTGTAAGTTTCGGAAGAAGGATCAGGACTGGAACCCACGTTATCCCATCCCCAGGCATAACCGAAGTTTCTGTTAAGGTCGACGCCATAGCTGCCGCCGCCGCTGTTTCTTCGGTTCTTTCTCCACATACCGCCGCCGCCCGGGCTTGTCTGCCGGTTGTATTCATATCCGTCGGGGTTAAAACAGGGCACGCAGTATATTTCACGGTTGTCAACAAGATATGTTACTTCCGGATCGGCGCCGTAGTTTTCAAGTAAATAGAACATAAAGTACATTACTGTAGCCATCGACTGTGGTTCACGCGCGTGAATAAGACCGTCAAGCGAAAACTGAGGTTCATCTTCATTGATATTCGGATTATCTGAAATTTTTACCATCCATATCTCTCTCCCTTCATGCGACTGACCGATGGAAACCCGCTGGGTTATAAGATTAGGATAATTTGTGTACATTTCGTCAAGTTTTTCCACAATTTCCGCGAGGGTGTAATAACCTCCCATGGAACCATATCCAAAACCGTCGACATTAAAATCTTCACGGCTTTTGCGGAGCATTTCCTCCTTTTCAGCCTCTGTCATCCGCGGACGCGAGGCATAATGTTCTGCCCAGCTTTCTATGATAACTTTATAGCTGAGTCCCGATTCCTGAATTTTTCGGAATTCTGAATCTGATACAAATATTTTCATTGAGCCGTCACGGGCCATAACTCCCTCTTCGAGATCAAGGCCTATTGAAGCCAGGGTTTTTACTTCATCCAGGTTAGAGGGATGTAATTTAATTTGTTTATAATCTTCCGCGAAAATTGTTGAGGCAATAAGAAGAAATGAAAGAATGGCGACTATTTTTTTCATGATGATTTACTCTTAATATTAAACATATGTGTTAACTAAGCAATCTTTTAAAATAACATTTAGTTTGGTTGGAAGAAACAAAAAAATCAGGGAAGCGCAAATGCCCGTGTATGAAAAAATTGTTAACAATTCTGGTCAATGAAGAAATCAGAGTAAGAGTAGGAGTATGAGTAAGAGTATGATGACCAGGTTGGGTGACAGCGAAGGGGTTGTCCATTTTGTCTTGGGGGTTGGGATTACGATTAATCCGTAAGGAGTTAAATTCTACGCAAAATGGCAAAATTATATTTGACCATCAATTTACCGGGGAATTCTGTCGTCCCTGGCGGGACTTTTGATCAACCTCTTAACTTATTTCCCCACAATGAATTGCGGGGCTATTATCTGTCGTCCCTGACGGGACTTTTTTTGGGATTTTGAAGTTATCTTAAAGAAAAATTACAGGTTCTTATCTCTTCACTCTCCACTAACCACTTTTTTCTGGCTCTGCCAGTTTACGATTAAGATTAGGATTATGATTTTCACAGTAGTCGGAATCAAATATAGTAATTCACATTTAAAATAACTCCGTGCCTTCAGGCCGGAGATTTGCGGGAAAACCCGACAACCCCAAATGGCTTTAGCCCAAAGAACGGCTGGCAGGGAAATAACAATATGCGAAAATCTAATCCTGTTATTGTCTGAACCATGATTGAAGGATAAAAGGATTACATGAATATTTTTCGGCATCAATCTTAAAAAATATGAGTAAGAGTATGATGAGCGGGTTGGGTGACGGCGACGGGGTTGTTCATTTTATCCTGGGAGTTGGGATTATTCCGTTAGCAGTTAAATTCTACGCAAAATGGCAAAATTTCAATTAACAATTAATAATGTACAATGAATAATTGAAAAGAGGACCGCTGATTTTTTTGATTACGCGGATTTCGCAGATTTGGGTGGGATAAACGCCACGAAAGAAATTACGAATTACGAATTTATGAAAAGGAAGAAACCTGATTTTTGATTTTTTAACCTTCCGGGCAACAAGAAAATATTTGAGAGAAAAAGCCAGTTATTTTTTTTACGAATATTTTGACTTCTCATCGGGTTACAGACATCTCAAGGCAGATCAAACCCCTCCCGTCCTCCCCTTAAAATCTTAAGGGGAGGGGATTCCGCTCTCTCATCTTTGAAGAGTTTTAGATAGATTGTAATTACTTAAATTGTTGTGGTTAATTTTGAAATTGTGTGTTTTCCCAAATTGGGGTTCCTTAGTAGCCGGGGATAATCCCTTAAAAATAAACCTTATAACCTCATTCATCCGGAGTTTTATTCCCGCAGATTTTTTTGATTACGCGGATTTGGGTGGGAAAAAGGCCACAAAATCACCAGAACACCAAATCCCACGAGAAAGTTGATAAGAACCTTATTCTTTAATCTTTTAACCTTAGTAGCAATGGTAAACTCTCAAAAATTTCAACCTTATTGCCTTTTTTACCGGGCATTGTTCCTCGCGGATTTCGCTGATGGACGCAGAAAAAACAGGATTACCAGGATCAGAATGATGGTCAGGATATTTTAAGACAACATAAGCCGGTGGTTGAGCGGAGTCGAAACCAGCGGCGGTAGCTTCGACTCCGCTCAGCTACCGGACAGGTTCAGTGTTTCTGGTTTGCCAGATTATAATTATTCCATAAGGAGTTAAATTCTACGCAAAATGGAAAAGTTTTTATCTGATTGCCAGTAAAATTTGGCATTAGATTCCGGCCTGCCTGCCTCTGGATGTTCTTTTCGCAAAAGACGCAAAAAACCGGAATGATATATAATTGGTAATACCTGGGTTAGTCAATTCCTAATTCGTAATTCCTAATTCGTAATTCCTCATTGTTTCTGGCTTGCCAGTTTATGAATACGATTATGATTTTCACAGTAGTCGGAATCAATTATAGTAATTCACATTTAAAATAACTCCGCGCCTTCAGGCCGGAGATTTGCGGGAAAACCCGACAACCCCAAATGGCTTTAGCCCAAAGAACGGCTGGCAGGGAAATTGCAGAATGTGCAAAATCTAATCCTGCCATTGTCTGAACCATGATTAAAGGATTACATGATTATTTTTCGGTATCGGTGAAAAAAATCAGAGTAAGAGTATGATGAGCGGGTTGGGTGACGGCGACGGGGGTTAGAATTTAGAATTAAAAATGAGGAATGAAAGGATTGTAATGAAACCTTATTATTTGTTTTTTAACCTTAGTAGCAGAAGTGACTACACATCAAAACTAAACCTTATTAATTTTATCCAAACGGGCAACATTTCCATCGCGATTTGCTGAATAAGGCGGAAAAAACTAAACACAGGACCAGAAGGAATAAAAAGATCAACAGGATTTAAATGGCCGGTTAAAATCCAAATGCAATCGAATTCAAATCGTTTTGCTATCCGGGTTAAAGAGTATTCCAGAAAACCATTTCGTCATTCATCATTTTTATCCGCAGTGAAGGACGTAATTCATAATTGTTTTCGGACTTGGTCAGTTTATTTTATAAAGTATATAAAAGATGTAACATGATAACCTTGAATTTCTGTGTAATCATTACGTCAGAGGATGTCAACGAATGAGAATTTAAATTCTTTTAACGGACTGAATTAGGTGACCTGATTTTTGGAAGGGATTCTGTTTTCTTTAGTTCGAAACAGGAAAATTCCCAGATCGGTTAATTTGTAAATATTGATAATGTTAATTTTTGAATGGCCTCCGCCGAAAAATTAACAAATAATTTCTATCGTCAAAATAGAATTCCATCCTTATTTATTATATTTTTATATTTTATAACTATACACATGGCAGAATGAATACTGAAAATTATTTCCGGCTCGCGGCGCTGATTATGCTTGGGCTAATCATATTAACCGGAATTAAAATGAGAAACGCAGGTAAACCATATAACGCCTTCCATTTTAATTTGCATAAATTCGCGGCTGTAATTTCTCTCGTTATGGTGATTTTGATTTTTCTAAGGCCGGAAAATCCCTGGTCGGTTTTGTCAGCCGTAATACCCGCTCTTTTTACGATGGTCCTGATTTTTCTTTCTATGATTTCGGGAGGTTTGATCAGCGCAAAAAAGGAGATGCCGGCTCAAATGAAAATAGCGCATATGATGACGGGGTATTTATCCGTTTTTGCGGCGGTGGTATACTTTTTAATTATAATATTTCTTTGAATACTAAGCTGGCAAAGCCAGAACCAAAAAGAAATTCAGAAAAAAAACGTTCTCGTTCTCGTAATCGTCCTCGGCTTTTTTCTATGGCGAATTTTTCGAGTACGATAACGAGTACCGCTTCGCTCCCAGAGGGATGTGCCATGAGTACGAGTATGACTATTTAAATCAATTCAATATTCTGCCATAAAAAGCAAGAATATTATTGTTAAGTCGCCTAATTTTTCCCCAGGCAGAGCCTGTGGAAAACACCCTATCGGGGAAAACTATTTATTCCATAAGAAGTTAAACTCTACGCAAATTGGTAAGAAATTTATCAACAAGTTGAAAGTTTAATGCCAGGTAAAAGTTTTGTGATTACTCGAGGTGAATCCTCCCCCGTCCCCGACGAAAAACACATCGGGGCCACCCCCTCCGGAGGGGGACATTCTGATTACTTGGATTTGTCGATAAATATCCCCCTTCGGAGGGGGTGGATTCAAAGTGTTTTTCTTTGAAGACGGGGGAGGACTATCCTTGAGCTAACCGATAACTTTTCTTTTTCTGACTCTTTCAGCTTATGGATTTTGAATCGCGGCCTGATTATCGGCAACATGTTATTAGCGGGCTTTTTGACAAATTTTGCTCCCTGGATTATCCTCAACATGTTGGCGTTAGTGTGGTGATAAGAGCCTAATTTATTCTTTTCACTCAATCTCCCATATTTCAATATTCCAGTTTTTCGGAAGTGGAGGTAAATCACTTTACGAATTTTTGATTTCAATAATCGGACCTCTATTCAAAATCCTATAATGGCAGAGTCAGAATTGAAAAGTGAAGAGCGCTCAGTCAAAAAAAACAGCAGTTCTTGTTTTTGTGATTTCAAAATCAGCGACAAGTCCTGCCAGGTAGCCTTTCGCGCAGGGCAGACAAAGTATACTCATCAAATGAAGTTTTGCCTTTTTGCGCTAACTTTTACTTCATAGGGATTATTCAGGTTTATAAAGTTGCCGGCCTGGGGAGCGGGCGCATGGTATTTTATTGACAAATAAAATGGAATACGCTATATTAGTGAATACTAATAATAATATCAGAGCATACTAATTTATGAATGAAACTGAACTTGTAAAAATATTCAAAGCCCTCTCGGTTGAATCGCGGCTGAAGATAGTGAAGCTGATAAAAGATCAGACCCTCTGTGTGAACGCTATTACCCGGAAGCTGGATATTTCGCAATCAGCGGTTTCACAGCATCTGGCTGTTCTGAAGGAAGCAGGGCTTGTCCATAATGATCGTTATGGTTCGATCATTCATTACAGTATAAATAAAAAAAGGCTTGAGCAATTCCGCGAAGGGATAAAAGAAAATTTCGGTGAGGATTTCCTCTAAAAAATTTTGCCCAATATATAAGTATATGCTTATTAATCTATCAGTTATTGCTAATAAACAAAATAAGGAGAAACTAAATGTGTTGTTGTAATGAAAGAAAGAAACAAAGAAGAAATGAAGAATGCTGCCATCCACGACATGAACGGGGCGGGCACAAAAATGAACAGAAAAAATGCCGCGAAAAAAATAATAAGGGAAAAGAAAATGAATAAAAACCGGTTGTATTTATTAATGCTCCTGGCGATGTCCGGACCGCTGGTTTTTTATTTTTATCTTCAGGCGGATATGGTCTGCGCTCCCCGGGCAATATTTTCCTCTGTTCTTTTTGGTATGGTTCCCCTGTTTTTTTCAACCGCGGGGATTTTTGAGAAAAAGATATTATATTACCGGATAGCCGCGGTTATCCTTGTAATTGAAATTATCATAACTCCCATAATAATGCTAAAACGACTTGGCTGGGAAAAACTGGTAAATGAAAGAATACCGGCTTTCTTTACCTTCGAAGGTTTTTCCATTGCCATGCTGGTAATAATATTGATGGCATTACGAAATAACAAAAACGTCCAAACCGAATCTGATTAATAAACAAATCCCCTCCTGGATCGGGAGGGGATATATTTTTTGAGATTTTTAATAAGACTATAGCCCTTCTACATTATAATAATCGAAGAGATATCGCTAAATTGATTTTACTCAATAAATTGAATATATTTAGTTTATCCTTTCAATTTACCCACCCGGAATATTACCTCAATAACGCCTCAAAATAATATCCCTCTGCTTATCATATCCTTATTATTCCCCCAAAATATTTTTTTAAATCAATCGTATAAAAAAAATTGGAGTATTAAAATGGGAAAACAACAAGAATCCAATGATGTTCGTATTATGCAGATGATAACCGCAAAATGGATCAGTAAACCTTTATTTGCCGCCGCGGAGCTGGGGATAGTCGATCATCTTAAAGCGAAAAACCTCTCTCCGGAAGAAATTGCGGAGAAAACCGGCTCTAAACCGGAATTACTTAAACGGCTTATGCGCGTTCTTACCGCGTTGGATATTGTTGAGCCGATAGGAAAAGAGATTTATTCGCTCACCCCTTTGGGAAGTCTTCTTTGCCCGGATAAGATGGGACCCGCCGCGATTTTATTTAACTCCGAATGGAGCGACATGGCCTGGATGAATTTTACAGATCAGTTGAGAAATGGAAAGCCGGGTTTTGAGTCAGCTTATAAAAAAACATTACCTGAATGGCTTTCGGAAAATCCCGGCGCGGCTAAAATATTTAACGCCGCGAATAGTATGAAAGCGGCCCCCATCGCAAATGCATTAGCCGACAGTTTTGATTTCGGCAGATTTAATACAATCGTTGATATCGGCGGCGGAACAGGACTGCTGATATCTGCTATAAGGGAAAAATATCCCGATAAGGAATATATCCTGGCCGAATTGCCCGGTATAATAATGGAAGCGAAAAAAAAGTTTCCGATAACTGGAACGTCAGAAAGAATAAAATTTGCGGAATGTGATTTTTTCAAATCTGTTCCTGAAGGTGGAGACATTTATATATTATGCAATATACTCCACGACTGGGATGAAAAAGAATGCGGTATAATTCTGCGGAATATCAGAAAGGTAATGAACGGGAATAGCAGGCTGCTTGTAATTGAAATGATAGTTCCGGATGACGGCTCTTTTTCAATATCCAAACTGATGGACCTTGAAATGATGGTTATGTCAGGCGGTAAAGAAAGAACCCGGAAGGAATTTGATCAACTGTTTTTCAACGGGGGGTTTCAGCCGGATGAAATTTTCCCCGTCTTTAGTGAATATTCCGGAATGTTGCTGTCAATTTCCGAGTAGTCCGGCATCCCCTTTATTATTAAATTCCCTGCTCCCGGGAAAACAGCAGAATTATATTCCCCGGGAGGGGGGTAAACTTAATGATTTAAAATTTGCGCGACTCTGTTATTTTTCCTCCGACGTTGATGGTTCAGGTATTTCTTTGCCCGATTCGCTGATAGCTATTCTCTGATCGGCTCTTACGAACAGTATATCTTTAATGGCGCTGAATCCCTTAAAGAATTCCCCATTTTCTTCCGCGAGTTTTGATAATGAAAAGCCCATCATTACCAGGTCGGCCAGCGCTGAATTTTCGCAGACAAGCTGATCGTAGGTTTTTTCTTCCTTTTTCCATACAAGTTTGCGCACATTTTTATGTGAAATTGGTATTCTCCCTTTATCGATCAGTTCATTCAGATTTTTGATCTCAGCCGCCATTTCCTTTTCTTCAAAGGCGCAGCAAAGTTCTATTTCGCAGCCTTTCCATTCAGGATGTCCGGCCATAATATATGAAAGCAGAATCATAAGATTGGCATTACGGTAATCACCGGTAGTTATCCATACATGAATCCGGCGTTTATAACCAAAATGTCTGTCGGAGGATCTCAGCACCATCATGTTAAAATCGACATAATCAGCAAAAAGACATCCTTCAATTATTTCAGGAATATTTTCAGGTTCATCCTGGTGGAATTCAAAAAGAACGCTGTTGTTATCCATACCTGAAATTCCCGGAATCTGAACGATCTGGGCGACGGCGGTTTTAAAACTTGGCGAGATTATAGTGTCCACATAGATGCTCGCGTTTGCCTGCGCCCCCATTTCAATAAGTCTTTCCAGATTTATTCTGGCTTTTTTATTGGTTTCACTGTTGAGGAATCCCTGGATATAATGTATAAAACTTCCGAAGCCGTAATGCCTGGAAATCCATCTGACCAGGTCGAATGGAGCCAGACGGGTAAGAGAGCTTGAAGAGACAGCGATAATTGAGGGGCGCCAGTTGGAACCCTGCATTGAAGTCTGCCGCCTCTGGATAAGCACCTGAAGCTGTCGTGTAAGCTGGAAAAGCACTCCCTTTATCATTGCTGAAAGGTCATCAACATCGGAGTGGCCCCTTCGGATGCTCAGGTAAAGGATTACAATCGCGAATACTGAGAGTATGGCATAGAGAGGAGCCATCTGGAACATCATAATAAAACATGCCAGGGCGCCAAGCAATGAGAGGTACCATTTTGATTTGAATGTGGGACGATAGGAAGGATTTCCGGCAAAGTGTTCAAGGAAACTGACGAGGCATAATGTGCCATATGTGATCATGAAAAACATACTGATTATCTGGGCGACAAAATTTACACTTCCCATTGATACGAATACAATTACAATTACCGCGGTGGCAATGGTAGCGTTTACCGGTTCATTCGATTTGCCCTTGCCTTTACCGAGGAATCTGTTCATGAGGGGAACAGGGAATATCTGATCTTTGGAAATAGCCTGCAGTGTCCTCGGGGCGATAAGAATAGAACCTATCGCGGAAGAAAGACTCGCGGCTCCCAGACCGATAGGGATTATCGGGCCCCAGAGAGCGATTTTACTCATTGCAAACTGATCAGAGCCAAGTATCTCGGGGGGAAGTTCATAAGCGAGTTTGACCACAACAAGCATATAAACGATCATTCCGGCCAATGTAGCGACCATAGTGCCGAGAGGTATTGATTTCCTCGGATTACGGAGATCACCCGAAAGGCCCACTCCGGCTGTCATTCCGGTAAACGCAGGGAAAATTATGGAGAAAACAGTAAAAAAATCATCAGGTTCTTTTACGGTTCCGAATATCTGCGCCTGCGTTTGTGTCTGATCAGATTTGCCTAAGAAAAACATCAGGAGTGAAACACCAAGTATTACCACAACAATCCACAAAGCTGTAACACCCAGGTCGGCTCCTTTTTTCAGAATAAGTGTGAGCAGAAGTATGGTGCCGGGGATACTTATCATATATGTCTGCGGAGTGAATCCAAGGTGTTGTTCGATCAATGGAAACAAGGGAGTAAAAGCCTCGGAGAAAGCTATCATGTAAAATGCCACCGAGATAGCCTGCGAAAAGAAAAGGGATATACCGATTGTTCCCCCCACCATGTGCCCGAAAGAGCGGCTGATTATATAATATTCCCCACCTCCTTCAACCTTGAGATTAGTGGCAATTTCGGCAATGGCCATAGCGGTGGGAATTGTAATGGCATGGCCGATAATAATTATAAGAATTGCTCCTGTCAGGCCTGTATTCGCGACCGCGTAACCAAACCTGAGAAATAATATGGCTCCGAGTATGGTGCTGATAGCAGCCAGAAAAACGGGCGCTGTTCCAAATCCATGACCCCTGGAATCCGCAATTTTTTGTTCCATATTTGTTACCCTGAAAAGTGGTCAGTCAATAACTAAAATTGGGAAATAATCGTCAGAGAAATAAATAAAAAATATCCCGATATTGATATCAAAAATCGGAACAATAGTCAACAGAAAAACGCAAAATACTTGTATATAATCGAGTATTTTGGATATTTCATCCTTTTACCGCGTAATTTCTGTTTCGGAGCCTGATATTTACCGGGGAGTGAATAATTATTTTTGTTTTAAACCCTGCCTGAATGTGGGTCAACCGTTCAGGAATTTAAGAATTTCACCCGAGCTCATAACTTTCGCGAATCCGCGCCTCAAAATCTTCAGCTCATGTTCCTGCATTCCGGGATCATCCGTAGAGTTTATGTCGCTGCCGAATATAACTTTAAATCCTCTTTCGTAAGCCTGTCTTGCAGTCAGGCCGCAACAGTAGTTTGTGAGTGTTCCCGCGATAATCACAGTATCTTTGTCGAGGTTTCGCAGAATTGTTTGAAGGGGAGTATCATAAAATGCGCCGTAGGAGGGTTTGTGTATCACAACTTCACCGGGCTCCGGAGCCAGTTCGTGCCATATTTTCTCCCCGTTATAAAATTCCTTCTGATCGATATCAAGATCGGCATAACGGTTTGACATAAATCTTCCCGAGTAAGGCCTGTCGAGAAAATAGTTCGTTCGCGAAAAGAGAGTATAAATAACAGGAACACCTTTATCGCGGCAAATATTCAGAACCTTTTTTATTAAAGGAGCCTGTCTGGTCGCTTCAGGTATCCAATAGGGAGTCCAGTGAGGTTTCACAAATTCATCCTGCATATCAATTATCAGCAGAGCTGTCCGCTCCGGGAAAATTTCGAATCCAGCGCTTCCCTCTTCATAAGCTGACCGGGCAAGTTTTTTAATATCATCTTCAGAAAATTTACCAGTTTGCATATAAACCTCAAAATTTTATTTTATGGTTTCAATTTTAAGGAATTTGAGTTTCAATTGTTTCCTTTCTACTAAAATTCTTCAGTGTAAATTTTACAATTAAACCGGCAAAAAAGATTCCGGAATAATTGGCCAGAAGATCATAATACTCAAAAGACCTTGAACTGATAAATATCTGTGAAAATTCATCAAAGGTTATAAGGATAAATACCGCCATACTACCGGCAAAGACTGAGTGACCGAAAATTTTTATCTTCTTACCGGCTAATAAAATATTGACAAGGAAGGTGACGATGGCGAGTATGGAAAAGTGACCTATTTTGTCACCCCCCGGAACAAAATAAATAAAGCTGAAAATACCGGGAAATGATGAGGCGGCAAAAGAAACAGAGAGAAGAACAGCGATAATTACAAAGATCATCAGATAACGTATGGGCTTCATATCAACCTTTTTTACCCCGCAAATTTAAAATTTAACAATATACGGAAACATGATAAAAATTTTGCCTCCATTAAAATTTGCATCGGCTGAATAATCCGTACGCAATTATATTCCGCGCAAAAAGGAAAAGTTTTCCGATGATTTTATGGATTGCGGAACAGAGAATGAACAGTATCATGGGTATTAAAAAGATTGCGGGAAAGTATTATTTCACTCCAAATTTAAATCCGCCCCTACACCCGGAAAAATCTGATTTTATTTTCTATCCTAAGCCGGCAAAGCCGGAACCAAAAGGAAATTCATAAAAAAACGAACTCGTTTTAGTGATTTCATACTCCATGACTCAATACAAAGATTTTTTTTTACGATTAAATCCCCTTCCCTTAGCTGTGGAATATAATTCAGAGGGTGTTATATGGCGGCACACTTGGACGCTTTCTTCTTTTTTTCTACCAATATTTTGCTTCTAACGGGGCAATCCCATATAGAAATAATTAATTTATGTCCCGTTAAGGACATCATATTGGTAAAAATGAGATAAGCAAAATATTCGGTGCGTCGTCAGGTACACCATATTTATCCGCGGGAGTACAATAAATCTATTTATAACAGTCTGCAAATCAATAAGTTATCCAAATATTTTTCGTTTTGAAAGTCAACAATAGGGCAATTTATTATAAGAATAGATTTCAATGAGCAATTGTTTTTCTTACCAGGGGTCATGAGTTCTGAACATTATTCCCATTTGGGAATGTTGTTTTTTCTGTCGTTTCTGCGGGACTTATTGTGGAGGATTTCCATCACTACGTTTTGGATAATTCCAAGGAATTATTGTGTTAAAACAGTAGGACAGGCTTTCCAGCCTGTCCCTCCTGAGCCCATCACAAATGTGATTAAAAGTCTCACAATATCCGAGGAAAATTGTCTTATTCAAAATATGGATATGTCCACCGCCAAAGTGAAAATGCCTTGTAGTAATGTTATTTACGTCCTACAGAACGACAGGCTGGAAAGCCTGTCCTACGTTTGGCTCTCTCAGCAAGTAATTCCGGTTATTGTTACCTGGCGGGATAGCGCATATTCAATCGTTATGACGCGGTCATTATTCCGGTACCTCAATTTTACCTTTATTTTTCATTTTATAACTAATATTTTCCCGGTATCTTTTTTCAGAATGTTTTTAACAAATAATATTAAGATGTTGTTATGAAAAATACCTTTCGAAAAATGTGTTGCCTGTTAATCTTTTTATTTATCGCCGGTTGTGAGGTTAATGATAATGGTGGTAATACCCTTTCAACTATTGACAGTAAGATAAACTTTATCGTCAAAGAATCTCATGACTATTATCTTTCATCTTCGGAGCCGGAAATTTATCTGAATCTTGCAACTGAAAAGATATATGGCTGCTGTAATTTCCCGATAATCGCGGATTGTAATATTAAAGGCAATATCATTACGGTTAATCTTTCCGGTATAAACAAGTCGGGAATTTGCCTGACAGCCTTAGGACCCGCGACGGCTAATCTGAAACTGGGTCAGATTGAGGGAGACTATATTCTAATAATAAGAAGCTCTTATTTTTCAGATAATTATAATCTTAGCGTAAACAGCTCGAATATAAATGTGTCGGGGGCTGAGACAAACAACACAAAACCGGCTAAAAGAAATTATCAGCGTTATCCGGAAAATTCGATGGTTTATTATTGCGGCACATTGACTGAAAACAGCTATCTTTGCCAGGATTTTATTGATACGCTGAAAACTGTTATTGATATTACTGAATTTACATTCCCTGAAAACGGGGAAATACCCTATGGTCCCGCGGGGGGAGGCCATTATTACGACGCCGAGCCGCGTTATTTTTATTATCAGAATGACGCTGATTTTTTCGCGATTGAGGATGTGCTGAAAAAATTTAAATCCGATTATTTCCCTGATAATAACGGAACAGGTCTGAATTTTCTGAACTGGAAAAATGAACAGGTAATGAGCTGGACGCTTTAAAAAATCAGAGTAAGAGTAGGAGTATGAGTAAGCCCTCCTGCGCCAAAAAACGGCTGCGGCGGGTAAAAGTATGATGGCCGGGTTGGGTGACGGCGAAGGGATGAGAATTAAGAATGAGGAATTACGAATTACGAATGAAAGTTTTGTAATAAAACCTTATTCTTTTTTTCTTAACCTTAGTAACAGATGGAACTTCCCGACCAGACTAAACCTTATTAACCTTATTCAACGGGGCAATATTTCCATCGAAATCAAATGCCGAAAGACAAAAGATATAACCACAAGGGACACAGGGGGAGGCACAAAGGACACAAGAGGAATAACTCCGCGTCTTCAGGCCGGAGACCCCCAACGAAACAACGACACTCAAATGGCTTTAGCCAAAAGAGCGGCTGGCAGGGAAATAACAGTATGCGCAAAATCTAATCCCGTTATTGTCTGAACCATGATTGAAGGATTTATGGATTACATGATTATTTTTCGGTATCGGTATTAAAAAATCAGAGTAGGAGTATGAGTAAGATGGCCGGGTTGGGTGACGGCGGAGGGTTTGCTCATTTTGTCCTGAGGGGGTGGGATTACTCCGTTAGCAGTCAAATTCTACGCAAAATGGCAAGAATTTTTCATGAACACAGCCGGAGGTAAGTCCGCCGCGGCGGATCGAAACCAGCGGCGGTAGCTTCGACTCCGCTCAGCTACCGGACGGTCGTATTTGTTTCTGGCTTGCCAGTTGATGATTACGATTATGATTTTTGAGAATGGAGATTCTTTTCAAAATTGAGTTTAAAATAACTCCGCGCCTTTAGGCCGGAGATATGCGGGAAAACCAGACAACCCCAAATGGCTTTAGCCCAAAGAACGGCTGGCGGGAAATAACAGAATGTGCAAAATCGACCTCCGCCAATATCTGAACCATGATTAAAGGATTACTTGATTATTTTTCGGTATCGGTCTTAAAAAATCGGAGTAAGAATATGATGGCCGGGTTAGGTGACCGCTCTGGATTTTTCATCTTATTTCAGGGGCTAATATGGTGTACCTGACGGCACACTATGCATTTTTTCTTTGATCATTTTTACCAATATGCTGTCCCTAACGGGACAATTTAATTGTATCAATTTTAAATTGCCCCATTAAGAGCAAAATATTGGATGATAAAAGGAGATAGAAAACAAATGAGTATGCCGTCAGGTACACAATATTTCTTACGCTGAATTATATTCAGAACCTTCACAAAGCAGAAAACAAATAAAGGTGAGAAAAACCTTATTAACCTTATTCAAAATAGCAATATCTCCATCGGAATTATCTAATGATCGCATAAAAAGCACAGAACAGAATTACGGGGATTAAAAGGATAAACATGATATAAACCCCGTCGAAATCCAAATCGAAATCGTTTTAATCTCATGCAAAGACGCTGAGACGCAAAGAAAAAGGAAACCTTATTCTTTGTTTTTTAACCTTCCGAAAACAAGATTATAATTGCGTGAAAACATTTGTCATTTAGGGTATGAAATTAATGGACTTCTCTCCGGATTAGTTCCGGCACAAGGTAGATCAAACCCCTCCCGTCCTCCCCTTAACATCTTAAGGGGAGGGGATTTCGATCTTTCACTATTGAAGAGTTTTCGGGAGGTTAGTATTTCTAATATTATTGTTGCAACATTTGAGATTTGATGTTATTCCCAAATGAGGACTCCACAACCGCCGGGATGAAATCCAAAAGCATTCAGCCTTATAAATCCCGGTAAAATCGAAATCGGTTTTAATCTCATGCAAAGACGCGGAGGCGCATAGAAAAAGGAAACCTTATTTTTTAATTTTTTAACCTTAGTAGCATAGGATTTCCCCTCCCCACAAAAATAAGATTATTGCCTTTTTTATCGGTATCGGTGATAAAAAATCAGAGTAAGAGTATGAGTAAGAGTATGATGACTCGGTTGGGCGAAGGCGGAGGGGTTGTTCATTTTTCCTGAGGGTGGGATTATGATTTTTGAGGCCGGAGACTCTATTCAAAATTGAGTTTAAAATAACTCCGCGCCTTTAGGCCGGAGATATGCGTTAGAACCCGACAACTCCGAAGGGCTTTAGCCAAAAGAGCGGCTGGCAGGGAAATAACAGTATGCGCAAAATCTAATCCCGTTATTGTCTGAACCATGATTAAAGGATTTATGGATTACATGATTATTTTTCGGTATCGGTGATAAAAAATCAGAGTAAGAGTAGTCCATAAGAAGTTAAATTCTACGCAAAATGGCAAAATTTTTCATGAACACAGCCGGAGGTAAGTCCGCCGCGCAGGCTGTTGCAGGGAGGCAAAAAAAACATGGAAAATATTTTTATGTAAATAAAACTTGTAATTTATTTGGCAAAATATTCTTATAATTGAAAATATTAGGGAAGCATGATGCTACTTCCATGCTATCCGGACTATTATCAACCTTTCCAAACAGCTTGAAGAGTTTATTGAGATTATGGCCAATACACATAAGCAAAAATTCAGCATTTGCCGCAAACAACCCTTTTAGTCTAAACCGGGTATATCCCAGGTTCCATTTGATATTACCAAAGACCGGTTCGACTGTTGTTGAACGAATTAGTAATTTTTCCTTTCCCTCTTCTGTTTCCACCTTTTCCCTCATCATTTCTACATAGATTTCCCGATCATCTCGTCGAATTTCTCTTTTCCCACTTTTATTGTTCTTCGATAAACATTGAGACCTGAATTCGCAATTCCCACAATCATTGCAAACATATTTTCTTCCCTTGAAAGATTTATTCTTTTCTGTTTTTTTGAACTCTAACTTTTTATCTGACGGACATATATAGATGTCTTTTTCTTTATCATATGTAAAATCACTTTTGTCGAATTTTAAACCCTTTTTAATCTTTTCACTTGTCTCTTTTCCATTACGTCTGTTGCCTACATAAGCGTCGATCTGGTTGTAATAGATTTCAAATATTGTGTCATTGGTGTTAAACCCTCCGTCAGATAGATATCTCCTCTTTTTGTTCGGGCCCAAAATTCTTTCCGTATTATTATATTGAAGCATAAATTGTTTTTCGTCGTTCCTGTCTGGCGTCAGCTGGGCGTTTGCTATGAATTGGGTTTTCGTATCGGTGCATATTTGTGGATTATAGCCCGGAAATGCGCTTTTCCCCCCTCCCGGTTTTTGCATTGGAGCTTCCGGTTCTTCTATATTTACCTGATGATTATCCCTGCAGTTTTCTTTTATTGTCTCTTTTCGCTCTTCCAGTATTCTTTGGGCTTCTTCCAGCTTAGCCTTTTTCTTTTCCAATTCGGCAAGCTTCTTTTCTTCTATTTCGCTTTGATTCAGGTATTCGGTGATATCTTCTTTTATTGCTTTCAGTTTTTCTTCTATTTTGTTGGAGCGCATACTTTTTTTCTTACTGCTTGCCGCGGCCATCTTTGATCCATCCATCGCGATTTCCATGAACTCACTTATTCCCATCTCTATTGCTTTCCGTACTATCTGTATAAAAAGCCCTGGAATATGGGCCAGATGACGCTTTCTGAATCTGCTCAATGAAGTGTGATCCGGTCGAAGGTTTGCTGATACATATATAAAATCCATGTTCTTTTTGCAATTGTATTCAAGATCACGGGTAACTGATATACCTTGGGAATATCCGAAAAACAGTGTGGCTAACATTGCCTTTGGACAAAAAGCTTCTCCACCCTGTGGACTGTATTGCTCGTAGAGTAAACTTAAATCTAATTCTTCTACTATTCTTACGATAAATCTTGCTTTTGAATCTTCTTCTACAAAATCATCCAGGCTATAAGCAATGAATCCCAGTTGATCTCGATTTCCTTCAATAAACCCCATTATTCCTATTTCCATGTTTATTATTTACTACCTATTATATCACTAAACATACACTTTTGTTCCCGATAATCTGCAACAGCCTGCGCGGCGGATCGAAACCAGCGGCGGTAGCTTCGACTCCGCTCAGCCACCGGATGGTCGTATTTGTTTCCGGCTTGCCAGTTTAGGATTATGATTTTTAATGGCCGCGATTGAAATCGTTTTTTCTTTGGAGGGAGAGGCGATTGGAAATAACATTCATCGATTTTTTGTTTTTCTTCATTGTTTTGAGTAATTATGATTGTGTTGAATCGCCTTTAATATTTTTTAATATTATACTATATTATTACATTAGTTAGTTGATTTCAATTATTCTTTCAGGCAAAAAAATGTTTGAACAATATTTTCAGGAAGTCCATAACTTTTACGGCAGGAAAATAAGGGAACTGGGGCCGTATTTCACTTATGAGGAATTTAGCGCGCTGGAAATACATCCCGCTATCGGTGAATATATTTCGGCTGAAATAGATTTTGTGATTTTTGAGGACAGGCAGAAAATTCTGAAAAATTCCATTTTTGATTATTCTTCCGAAAAGGTGACAGAATATTTCTCACTGGTGAATGGGGAACTGAAAAAGGAGAAAAAGTTTTCGGCCAAATATTTTTCCGATCTTGTTCTTAAGGCGGCGGCCTTTAATGTTAATTATTTAAGCAGACCCAACTGGGCTCTTAAAAAACTTATGTTCGGCAGCGAAACAGTAAGAAGCAGCGCTGAAATTGATATTATTCTTGATCACCTGTATTATTATTCCTACCTGAAAAAAATACTTAAATCCTATCTTAACAGAAAAAATATTGTTTCGCTTGAAAGGGATGAGTTTGATAAACTGCTTAAAAAAATTGATCACCTCGGAATTTCTTCAAATCTGAAAAACATACTTGAAATGGCCGTTACAGGCATAGCGGAATTTTATAACATCGGGTCATATGATAAATCGATTGTTCCTGTCGACGCCGTTGCCATGTTCCTGAAAGAAAAAGGCCTTAATGATTTCCTCGAAGCGGTAAAAATCCGGCTGGGAAAGAGCAGCGATAAAACCAGGCCTATATCATTCTTCATTGAAATCTTTCACAGCGATCCCGATTCACTTCTGCTTCCATTTGATGAGGAGCCGGAGGAAATTAGTGATGATGAAACTCCTGACCAAAAGGAGAAAGCGGCCGAGGAGCTGTTAACAGATGAAGAGCTGCTTCCAGCTCTTGATGAGGAATTAAAGGAGCAAAAGGAGGAGGATAAAACGATCAGGGAGCTGCCTGAGCATATAACGGATGATGAAATTACGGAGGAAACCGAAGAGTCTGCCGAAGAAATATCAGAAGAGCCTGAACCGGAACCTGCAGAAGCTGATGAAGCTACAGAATCGGAGTTACAGGAAGCCGAATCGGTAACGCCTGAGGAACCATTTGCCTCTGGAGAGAATGAATCTGATGACAATGAACCAGATGATGATTCAGAGGATCAGGAGTTTGAAATTCTGGAAATTGAGGATGAAGAGCCTGAAATAAAGGAACCGGAAGATCAGCCGGAACCGGAGAGTGAATTACCGGAGGAAAATGAATCTGATATGGAAGAGACTGAAGAGGCTGAACCGGAATCTGGTTTGGAAGAGAAAGAAGAAGAAATTGAAGAGGAAACTCACCCTGAAGATGATATTGTTATGCCAGATGATCTGGAATTAGTGATTGCCGGAGAAGAGGACTATGAAGCAGATACAGATTCTGAGGAGGGGCAAACACCTGGGAATGAATTGCCCGAAGAAGATAAAATTGTGGAAGAAGAAGATGACTCCGGAATAATTTTCCCGATGAGTGAACATATTCATGAAGAAGCTGAAGAAGAACCCGGGCCGGCTGATGAGGAACAAATTCCCGAGCCCGATATTTCGGCCCTTATTGAGCACAAAAAGATGCCGAAAATCATTCAGGTGATCTTTGATTATGATATGGAAGATTTTGCCGATACTATTGACGCCATAGCCGATTGTAAAACGGGCGGGGAAAGAATGGCGATTCTGGAGAAGGTTTTTAACCGTAACAACGTGAAGCGGAATTCACGCGAGGCGCAGAGTTTTATTGAGATAATTAATGAATTTTTTTGACAGGATTAAATAATGTTTATAGATGAAGCGGAAATATTTATAAAATCAGGTAAAGGGGGCGACGGCAGGGTTGCCTTCAGAAGAGAAAAATTTGTTCCCAAGGGAGGACCTGCCGGCGGAAACGGGGGAAAAGGAGGAAGCGTAATATTTCTCGTCGATGAAAATCTGCATACCCTTCTCGATTTCAGATACAACAGGAAATATGAAGCTGAAGACGGGGCTGACGGGGGACTTTCATTAAAAGACGGAAAAAATGGCAAGGATATAATTATTAAGGTTCCCGCAGGCACATTGATAAAAGATAAGGAATCGGGCAATGTTATAGCCGATATGGATGAGCACGGCAAAAAGTTTGTCGCTGCCAGGGGAGGAAAAGGGGGAAAGGGAAACTCAAATTTCGCCACTCCCACCAACCAGGCGCCCCGTTATGCCGAGCCCGGCAGAGAGGGGAAAGAATTTAAGGTCAAACTGGAATTAAAGCTCCTTGCCGATGTCGGACTTGTGGGATTTCCAAATGCCGGTAAATCCACCCTTATTTCAACTGTTTCGGCCGCGCGGCCCAAAATTGCCGATTATCCTTTTACCACTCTTCAGCCCAACCTGGGAATTGTAAAATATCACAATTTTAATACCTTTACCATTGCCGATATTCCGGGCATAATTGAAGGAGCTCATGAAGGCAAAGGGCTGGGACTGAAGTTTCTGAAACATATAGAAAGAACCTCAATCTTACTGATAATGGTTGATATCTCAGAGGAGAATCCCGATAAATGTTTTGAGACTTTACTGGCTGAATTGAAAAATTACAGCAGCATTCTCGCCTCAAGGGAGAAACTTTTTGTTTTTACCAAAGCCGATATAATTCCCCCTGAAGAAAAGGTAAAAAAAGAAAAAGTAATTATCGCCGGAAAAGAGGAGAAGATACATATTATTTCATCTGTATCGGGTGAGGGAATTACCGAACTGCTGGACCTTATATGGCAAAAGATAAAAGACAGGGATTAGGCAGTTATATTTTTATTTTAGCGCTGTTATTTGTTTTGCTCGTGGTAACAGCGGTTATCTGCCTTACGGCCGGTTCGGCGGATATAGGGATAACGGAGATATTTTCAGCGTTTACCGGGCAGAGTTCGGGAGAACTTTCGCATACGGTGATTTTTGATATAAGGCTTCCCAGGATTCTTCTCGCTCTCGCGGCGGGGGGAGGGCTGGCGATAGCAGGGGCGGTTTTTCAGGCATTGCTGATGAATCCGCTGGCCGAACCATATATTCTTGGTGTGTCGAGCGGAGGCACTTTCGGAGCGGTATTATCATTTCTCCTGGGGCTATCGATGGCAGGAACGCAGTTATTCGCTTTTGCCGGAGCTCTTTCTGTAATCGCGATTGTTTTTTTTCTCGGCAAAAGGTTCGGCAATATTTCTCCGAATATATTGCTTCTTTCGGGAGTTATGACAGGAGCGTTCTTTTCAGCCGCGATTCTGCTGCTTTATTCCCTGCTGGATGATTCATTACGGAATGTGCTCTTCTGGCTTATAGGCAATCTCTCCTCGGCATCGAAAGGGGATGTTTATTACATTTTGCCTCTAACGATAATAATCAGCATGATACTGACAGCGATGGCGGGAAAATTTAATATCCTTTCACTCGGTGATCAGGAGGCTCATCATCTCGGGGTGAATACCGGGAAGATCAGGATGTGGGCTTACGTTCTCAGCAGTATTATGACAGGGGCTATTGTTTCGATAAGCGGCATAATAGGTTTTGTCGGGCTGCTTGTGCCTCATGTTTGCAGAATATTATTTGGAAATGATAACAGGATTATTGTCCCCGCTTCCTTTCTGGCAGGGGCTTCATATATGATTATCATGGATACAATCGCCAAGAGTATTCTTTCACCTGTGGAACTTCCGGTTGGAGCCTTCACCGCTCTTTTCGGGGCGCCGGTATTCATTTATCTGCTGCGCACCCGCTACAAAATGATATGAATTTTGTTATATTAAGTTATTCAAATATTATCTGAATTTTATCGATATGAACAAACTTCTGAAACAGACAGGACTGCTGATAGGGATTATAATTCTTCTTCCCGCGATATTTATTACTCTTATTGAGATAAATTCGCTGAATGAAAATGAAAAGACCATTGAGCGGGTTTTTAATAAACAGATAGAATCGGTTCTTTATACTATCAACCAGTATGCTCAGTCGGTTACTGAAGACTGGAAAAACAGGCTCGATTTTCTGCTTTCCCGGAGCCGGGGAGGGAAAGAAGAGATACTCGCCGATATGAACAAACTTTTCAGTGATGTAAACTGGATTGAGTCTGTATTCATCGCGAGGGAGAACAATCTACAGTTTTATAATATTAATCCTTCATATATACCTGAAGAAGATTCGATAAAAATTCTTCTTGATAAAAACAGGAGTGAAATAGAGCGATTATCGATCTACAGAAAGCAGGGCTACTCCAAAGTTCAGCCCCTGAAGAATGACCTCATCAGGAATAAAGCAATAATAATATTTCTTTTTGACACACCTGAAGGAAAAGAAGAGCTTTGCGGAATGATAATTAACCCGGAAAATTTCATCAATCGTGTTATGGCTCCCAAAATACAGGAGGTATCGATGGAGGAATATTCTGTGGTTATTTTTTCGGAAGAGGTTAATGAGGTGGTTTTCCGTGAGGGTAAAGCGGATCTGCTTGATCTCGATGACCGGAAACAATTCTGGATTTTCCCTCAGTATTACCTGGGCATTTCTCTCAAATCGGCCACAATATCTGATTTGGTCAGGGCCAGGTCGTGGCTGAGCATGATTCTTATTATGGCCATGAACCTGGTTATTGTTCTCGCGGGATTTATACTTTACAGGAATATCCGCAAGCAGATTGAATTTACACAGATAAAATCAGATTTTGTATCCAACGTATCACATGAGCTGAGGACTCCCCTGGCGCTTATCAGCATGTTTGCAGAAACGCTTGAAATGGGCAGGGTAAGAACCGAGGAGAAAAAACAGGAATATTACAACATTATACACCGGGAAACTCACAGGCTGAGCAATATAGTAAACAAAATATTGAGTTTTTCAAAAATGGAGGCGGGCAAAAGAAGCTTTTCATTCAGCCCGACCGATTTGAACTCACTGGTTGATGAGGCGCTTGATACTTACAGTTTCCATCTGAGCAATAATGGGTTCAAATATGAAGTATCAACAGGCGAGTTTTTGCCGGCCATCAATGCCGATAGTGAAGCGATAACCGAAGCGGTCGTAAACCTGGTTGATAACGCGATGAAATACAGTGAGGAGAAAAAAGAGATAAAGATCAGCACAGGCCGGGTGGATGATTATATTTTTCTCGCGGTAAAAGATTCCGGTATGGGGATATCAAAGGAGGATCAGGAAAAGATTTTTGAGAAGTTTTTCAGAGTATCAAGCGGACTTGTGCATAACACTAAGGGAACAGGTCTGGGACTTTCTCTTGTCAAGCAGATAGTCGACGCTCACAAGGGAGAGATAAAACTTGAAAGCAAACCGGGTGAAGGCAGCACATTTACGCTGCTTTTTCCTGTAAATAGTGATAGCGGGAGTTAAATAATGAAAAAAATTCTTATATGTGAAGATGAACCGGCTATGAGGCTGGGTCTGAAAGATAATCTTGAATTTGAAGGATATGAAGTTGATGTGGCCGAAGAGGGAAGATCGGGGCTGGAAAAAATTACAAACAACCAGTATGATCTTGTCCTTCTCGATGTTATGATGCCCAATATGTCAGGTTTTGACATCTGCCGCAAAGTAAGAGAGGATGGCATAACCACCCCGATTATACTTCTGACCGCGAAGGGTGAGGAGATTGACAAGGTGCTCGGCCTTGAACTGGGAGCGGATGATTATATCACAAAACCATTCAGCCTCAGGGAGCTGCTGGCCAGAATTAAAGCTGTAATGAGAAGATCGCCGGCAGAGTCGGACGCGGCGGCAATCGATGAAATTAATATCGGCAGGCTCAGGGTTAATTTTACAACATACAATGCTTTTGAAGGTGAAAAAGAGGTGTCGCTTTCTCATAAGGAATTTGAGATACTGCACTACCTCTGGGAAAGAAAAAATCAGACGGTTAGCCGCGATTCTCTTTTGAATGATATTTGGGGATATGACGCAAGCCCCACCACAAGAACGGTAGATAATTTTATTCTTAAGCTGCGCCAGAAAACTGAAGATGATCCCAATCATCCGAGGATAATTCTTACCGTTCATGGAATCGGGTATAAGCTTATTGATTGAGAAAAAAATCACATGATTTGACAATTTAATAATAATATTCTTGTTTTATGGCAGAATATTGACTTTGTATATTAATAAAAACGAGCCGTAATCGTACTCGAAAAAAGGATTATGATTACTCCGTAAGGAGTCAAATTCTACGCAAAATGGCAAAATTTTTGGCAACAATTCGGATTGTAGTTTTTTCTTAGCTTGGCTCTGTTGATCCCCTACAGGGATCTTACTGTATTTTTTTGTTCTTTACTACAATAATGCTGCTTCTCCAAAGCAGACCTGATTCAAAAAAATATTCCTGAGAAAGCCAATTCGTAATTCGTCATTTTTATCCGCCGCGGAGGACGTAATTCCTCATTGTTTTTGGCTTGCCAGTTTATGATTATTCCATAACGAGTCAAATTCTACGCAAAATGGCAAAATATTTCATGAACACAGCCGGAGGTAAGTCCGCCGCGGCGGATCGAAACCAGCGGCGGTAGCTTCGACTCCGCTCAGCCACCGGATAGTCGTATTTGTTTCTGGCTAAGCCAGTTTATGATTACGATTAAAATTATGATTATTTCTTATATTATTCCTTTTGGTTCCGGCTCTGCCAGCTTAGGAAATATTGACAGGCTCCAGAAAATTCAAAAAAGTTATTGTCTGCCCTTCCGGAGCAGGTCCGGGAACCGCGTCATTAATATCTCCTGTATGTTGTAAATAATTCTGTTTAATTGATAAATGGTTGCAAATGAAATCTTCAGCTTTTTTCTCAGCCTCATTTCTTGACCGGATGGAAAAAGTCCGGAAAGATAATAGTGCCTTCTCAGGTTTTAGAAAGTCTGATGAAACGCGGTATATTATAATTGACTCAGGCAGACATTTAGTCCCGGAAAAAAATCCGGAAGAGCCTGTTTATATGAATTATTCCCGGTTAAATAAATTTCCGGAGATGATAGATAACTCCATACTCCTTGGCAGATATGATGGACACTATTATTTCGCCACATCCGCCGAAACTTCGTTTATCGAAAATATCGATGAGAGCGCCGACAATATTAAATTCAGGGATATAAGGTGGATACTGCCGAAATTCGGAAGGATTAGCGGGTCGCTGCTCACCATGGCGAAATCGATGGTTCACTGGAGTAACCGCACTAAATTTTGCGGAAAATGCGGATCTGCGACAGAGTATCTTAATGGTGGTTCATCAAAGAAATGCAAAAATCCTGATTGCGGCGAGGAATTTTTCCCACGCATTGAGCCTTCAATAATTGTTTTGGTCGAGCATGAAGGTGACGCGTTTCTGGCGAGGCAGGTTGCCTGGCGAGAAGGTTTTTTTTCCACCCTGGCCGGATTTGTTGAGACTTCGGAATCGCTGGAGGAGGCAGTCACCAGGGAGGTGAAGGAGGAGTCAAATATAGATGTTGATGAACAGCCGGTTTATTTCGGCTCCGATCCCTGGCCCTTCCCCGCGTCACTTATGTTGGGATTTTTCGCGAAAGCAAAATCGAAAGATTTTAAACTGGATGAGAATGAGCTTGAAACAGGCCGCTGGTTTAAACCGGAAGAATATTTAACTCTGATTAAAAGTGGAGAGGTTAAACCGTCGCTGCCTGTATCTATTTCGTTCAGACTTATATCGCGCTGGATAAAAAAAGAAACCGGCCAAAACCTTGGAGAGATAATTGAAAATTTATGATAATGATCAGCTTGGTCAATTGATTAGGATGGAAGGGCATCTTCTTATGATGGGAATAAAAAATCCATGGGAAGAGAATAATGAAGCGGTAAAAAAGGCCGGAGAGCTTAAAACCCTGCTGGAAGAATGGGAAAAAAGGAATCTGCCCGAAGGTGAGGACAAACTATGGGCGCGTGATGTGTTAGAGCTTTACAATAAATGGCAAGCGGAGAAAACACCACAGGTAAATAAAACCGTTGAAAAATATTCCGTCAGAAAAGATATAACAGGTCTGATAAACGGCAGAGCAAGCTGCAGGTTCTGGAGCGGCAGGCATGTTGAAGAGGAAGTTATACGGAATATAATAGAAGCGGGACTGGCAGCCCCGACAGCTTTTAACAGGATGCCTGTGAAGTTTTATATAGTAAGAAATGAACAGAAGGAAATTTCTGAAGAAAACACAACGAATAAGAGTATGCTTTCCCGCGCTCCCGTTAAAATATATCTCGCGGTGGATGAACGGCTTTATGATGAAAAAAATGCTCCCGCGATGGACTCGGGTTGTATAATAATGAATATGAGTCTTGCCGCTGAAAGTATGGGACTCGGCACATGTATTTTTTACCAGTGTGAAATTATAAACCAGGTTGAGCTCAGATTATTTCTGGGCGCGCCGGAATATTTTACCATTTATAATGTTCTGCTCCTGGGATATCCCGGGGAAGAGCCGATGAAATATGGCAGAAGAAGCTTTGAGGATTCAGCGGTGTTTATTAACAGATGAGAGAAAGAAGTTAGAAATTAAGTCCTCCGCGGCAGATAAAAATGAGGAATCACGAATTAAAGGAATGTGATTATATCTGATTGCCATCAAAATATTGGTAAAAAATGAAAAGCAAAATATTAAGTGTGCCGTCAGGTACACCATATTTATCTGATTATTGAAAGAAATAATGTCTGAACCCTGATTAAAGGATTTAAGGATAACATGATTATTTTTCGGTATCGGTATCGGTATCGGTATCGGTATCGGTATCGGTATCGGTATCGGTATCGGTATCAAAAAAAAGACTAATCTGTTAGCGGGTAAATTCCAGGCAAAATGATGAGATTACAATTTACAATTAAGCAACTAAATTTTCCCCAGGCAGAGCCTGTGGAAAACACCCTATCGGGGAAAAGTTCTCTGGCAAAACGGGAGGCGATTTATTCAATAAGAAGTTAAATTCTACGCAAATTGGTAAGAAATTTATCAGCAAGTAGAAAGTTTTATTGCCAGGTATAAGTTTCGTAGTCACTCGAGGTTTATCCTCCCCCGACCTCCGGCAAAAGACGACGGGAGGCCACCCCTTGCTTGCATCCCCCTGGGGCCAAAGAGGGATAAAAGACGTAATATCCCCCTTTGGAGTGGGTGGATCCAAAGTGTTTTTCTTTGAAGACGGGGGAGGACTTACTTTGAGTAACTCGATAACCTTGTTTATTCTGGCTCTGCCAGTTTACGATTATGGCGATTTCTATGCAACTCCTTTTGGTTCTGGCTCTGTCAGCTTAGTAATTTCAGAACTCCTTACTCCTCGCAAAATGAAACCGCGGTAGTTTATCGCGAATTATCACATCGCAAGCTCTGAAAATAAATAGTCTTTCTGATTCATCGATCAAACGAAAAAGAAGATGTACTATTTTAGAGGATGAAAAGTTGTCTCTGTCGTCCCTGACGGGACTTTTTGTGATTGTATGTTGCCCATTTACCCCACAATAAATTGCGGGGCTATTATCTGAAAGCCTGTCCGACGCGCAGGCTGTTGCAGATTATCGGGAACAAAAGTGTATGTTTAGTGATATAATAGGTAGTAAATAATAAACATGGAAATAGGAATAATGGGGTTTATTGAAGGAAATCGAGATCAACTGGGATTCATTGCTTATAGCCTGGATGATTTTGTAGAAGAAGATTCAAAAGCAAGATTTATCGTAAGAATAGTAGAAGAATTAGATTTAAGTTTACTCTACGAGCAATACAGTCCACAGGGTGGAGAAGCTTTTTGTCCAAAGGCAATGTTAGCCACACTGTTTTTCGGATATTCCCAAGGTATATCAGTTACCCGTGATCTTGAATACAATTGCAAAAAGAACATGGATTTTATATATGTATCAGCAAACCTTCGACCGGATCACACTTCATTGAGCAGATTCAGAAAGCGTCATCTGGCCCATATTCCAGGGCTTTTTATACAGATAGTACGGAAAGCAATAGAGATGGGAATAAGTGAGTTCATGGAAATCGCGATGGATGGATCAAAGATGGCCGCGGCAAGCAGTAAGAAAAAAAGTATGCGCTCCAACAAAATAGAAGAAAAACTGAAAGCAATAAAAGAAGATATCACCGAATACCTGAATCAAAGCGAAATAGAAGAAAAGAAGCTTGCCGAATTGGAAAAGAAAAAGGCTAAGCTGGAAGAAGCCCAAAGAATACTGGAAGAGCGAAAAGAGACAATAAAAGAAAACTGCAGGGATAATCATCAGGTAAATATAGAAGAACCGGAAGCTCCAATGCAAAAACCGGGAGGGGGGAAAAGCGCATTTCCGGGCTATAATCCACAAATATGCACCGATACGAAAACCCAATTCATAGCAAACGCCCAGCTGACGCCAGACAGGAACGACGAAAAACAATTTATGCTTCAATATAATAATACGGAAAGAATTTTGGGCCCGAACAAAAAGAGGAGATATCTATCTGACGGAGGGTTTAACACCAATGACACAATATTTGAAATCTATTACAACCAGATCGACGCTTATGTAGGCAACAGACGTAATGGAAAAGAGACAAGTGAAAAGATTAAAAAGGGTTTAAAATTCGACAAAAGTGATTTTACATATGATAAAGAAAAAGACATCTATATATGTCCGTCAGATAAAAAGTTAGAGTTCAAAAAAACAGAAAAGAATAAATCTTTCAAGGGAAGAAAATATGTTTGCAATGATTGTGGGAATTGCGAATTCAGGTCTCAATGTTTATCGAAGAACAATAAAAGTGGGAAAAGAGAAATTCGACGAGATGATCGGGAAATCTATGTAGAAATGATGAGGGAAAAGGTGGAAACAGAAGAGGGAAAGGAAAAATTACTAATTCGTTCAACAACAGTCGAACCGGTCTTTGGTAATATCAAATGGAACCTGGGATATACCCGGTTTAGACTAAAAGGGTTGTTTGCGGCAAATGCTGAATTTTTGCTTATGTGTATTGGCCATAATCTCAATAAACTCTTCAAGCTGTTTGGAAAGGTTGATAATAGTCCGGATAGCATGGAAGTAGCATCATGCTTCCCTAATATTTTCAATTATAAGAATATTTTGCCAAATAAATTACAAGTTTTATTTACATAAAAATATTTTCCATGTTTTTTTTGCCTCCCTGCAACAGCCTGCGCGGCGGATCCCTAACGGGACTTTCCTCCAGACTTCTTTCCCGCGATTTTATTTTGCGAATGAATCCATGTAAGTTATTGTTTTTTATATAGGGGATCAGGAGTTCTGAATTTAAAGATGACCGCAGATATTTATTATTTCGCTGATTTAAGCCGGGAAAAGGCCACAAAATCACCACAACACTAAAGTCCACGATAGGATTAGAGGATTTTATGTAAAATTACTCCGTATTCTCATGCCGGGTAATTTTTAATTGCCGATTCAGTTCTTTTTCCTTGTGAATTTCATGCCGGACCAGTTGTTGTTTATGGAGCATATTTTATAATCCACAAGTCCGAATCCAAGCGCGGTATCCCTGATGAATTTTTGTGTCAGGTTTGTTTTGATTTTCCCCTTCTTTTTAGGCCAGCATAACCAGAGTGAAGAATCATCGCGGCTGTTTTCCAGATAATATCTCAGGAATGGAGCGACATTATTTTCTTCCTTTAAATAAATCAGCGTGAGTTTGGTTTCCCGCGTAATTCTGGACCCTATATTGTAATTTTCCACATTTTCTTCAAATAAAGAATAAAAAGATTCATCCACATCTATCAGGCAGATATTCTCATTCTTCCTGATATCAAGTTTCTCCAAAGCGGATTTACCGGAATAACCTGAAAAAAGAGATTCCGGCTGTGGGAAAAGACGACCGGGTTCCGCGAGGATTTTTATGATTATGGAATTCAAATCATCTTTGCCGCAGAAATAATCTTCAGGGAAAAGGTCCCTTATTTTTTCAGTTTTTTCTTCCTCCCCGTCAATAAAAAGAAAAGGAATCATCCTCAGATTTTTTCTCTTGCGAATATATATCGCGAGATCACGGCAGGTTGAAGGCCTTTTAGCGAGATTAAAAATAATCGCGGAAGGACGTTCCCCTGTGATAAAGTTCAGGGATTCCGGTCCTTTGAAAAATAGTGTCGTAACCTGGTAATCTTTCTGCTTTCCGGAAGTCGGAATTTCCGCTTCATTTGTCTTGCCGCTGAATGTTATATATATTACTTTTTTCATTATTTCCTGTGACTCATTTATGTCGAATGAATATAATAAGAGATTATCATTTATCAAAACCGCGATAACTTTAACCCTGATGTTATTCATTTCCGGTTGCCCGGGGACAAAAAATCAGGTGAAGGTAATTTTCCCGGGACAACAAAAAGCTGAGTGTTTATTTACTTCTCAAGGTTTTCATTCCGGCGTGCTTGAGCTGACATTCAATTGTCCCGCCGGAATATTTACCTTTGAATTGAATAATCCTGAATTCCGGGAGCTTATAATAAATTTGCCCCGTTTCAGGAATCTTGAACACTGTGGTATTATGTATGAAAAAAGAGAAATACTAAGATATAACAAGGGCGCTGAGAGCCCGGAGGGGATTAATGTTACGGGGAGTGAAAAAAAGTATATCATCAGGTTGAGTGGTGAAATATTTAAAGCTTATTCCGGTCCTTTTAAAATAAAAGTCGTAAATGAATGGCGTTGATGAATTAATGAAAAGGTAATATTATTTACATGTTTAACGGGGGTATTATACTGAAGAAAATATTATCTTTGGAATAAGAAAATGTGGTTTGTTTGTCTGGGATGATATGAGCTTTATTCAAATATTAAGACCAGATGAAAATTTTATATACTCTTGTTTTGTTTCTGATAGCCTGTCCGCTTATAGCCAACCCGGGAAAATCTTTGTTTCTTGAGGAGTTGGGAAGTTATGTAATGATTCCTGATTCAAAAATACTCAGACTGGCAAATACCGATTATACCATCGAAGCGCTCATAAAACCTTACAGCCGAAATCCCAATTACCAGAGCGCGATAGTTACAAAGAGAAAAAAGGGGAAAAATAACGGATGGTTTTGCAGTCTGATTGGTGAATCGCTGGACCTTGTCGGGAGAACCTGGTTTCATATAGGAGGGGGGCTTAATCCTTTTTCACCGGGAAACACGGTTGTTCCTCTTAACCAGTGGACTCATCTCGCCTTTGTTTACCATTATAAAGAAAAACAATTGTTGACCTATATAAACGGGATTCTGGACAAGGTGGAAGACAATATCCCACCTCCAAATCCGAAAAGCGATTGGGCTATGATGATCGGTTTCGACAGCGGCGGACAGCCTTATGATTTTCATGGGCAGATTGATGAGGTCAGAATATGGAAGATTGCCCGCGCCCGGAATCAGATAAATTCGTGGTTATCTTCCGAGCTGCCCCCATGTTATTATACTTCGAAGGATAGCGGACTGATAGCTTATTATCAATTTGAAGAGAAGCAGAATTTCGATATCGGGGGTGACGGTCTTTGTGACGATATCAGGGACCTGAGCTGTTATAATCATCATGGCGATATGGTTGGCAGCGCGAAGCTCGGGAATGAATCGGGCTGGACAAAAGAAATAGTTCTTAGCATGGATAACGGACATTCATACAGCCTGAAATATGGCATGAATGATATGGCGGATAATCCGGGTGATTTTTCAGAGCCGGGAGCATTGTGTTTTCATGAATCAGTTGGATTCATGTCATATTTTTATGACTCTGAATCGGGGGTGAAAAGCTTTTATGATATAAAAAGTTACGCCAGTGGAGGAGCTGAGTGGCGGATAGAAGCAAAAAACGGAAGAAGCGGGATCAGAATTAGCTGGGAAAAACCTGAAACCGATTCAGGCAGTTTTTCCCTGGAAACCGGGGGTATGTCTGATAGATATATCATTAATATGAAAAACCGCGATTATCTTTTTCTACCCGAGGGGGATAGCATGAATCTTATGATCCACTACTCACCTTTGCCTATGAGGACGCGGAAATTCAACGAGGGATGGAATTTGTTTTCACTCCCGCTGGTATTGCATGAAGGCCGGGAGGGAAAGGTTTTTCAAAGTGAAGAAGCTGAGGTTTACAGTTATAACGGTGGTTACCAGCAGGCAGATACGATTCTTTATGGAAAAGGATACTGGATAAAACGGACGCGTCCGGGAAATGAACTTTTTACCGGTTCTGTTCCGCGGGATACCATATCAATTAAGGCGGGGTGGAACCTGGTTGGAGGATTCAGCGCTGAAAAGGAAATCTCGGAGATACAGTTTTACCCACGGGAAATGAAGACCGGCCCCTTTTTCGGTTATAATAATCAGTATTTAATCGCGGATGCATTAATTCCTGGTGAAGCTTATTGGATTTATTCAGATTCGGATGGTGAGTTTTCTTCCCTGAAAGATATTAAAGAACCTCTTTTCCGGAAAAATTATATCAGCAATTTATCAGACACATTATATATTCAGGGCGATGACGGAGTGAAATTTACACTGCTTTACGAGGAAAATTCAAATAGCCGGAGCGGATATAGTTTTCCCCCTCTTCCTCCCGCTTCTTTAACAGATATCCGGTTCACGGATGATAAAATATCGGGTGAATACAGGGGGGAAAGTGAAATAAAAATGCGGTCGGTTAAATTCCCGATAACCGTTTCAGCCCGTTTTGATTTTTTTATCAGTACGGATTCAACAAAATACCAGCGGGTGAATGGAGAGAGAGGTGAGGAAATTTTTATAAAAAGGCCGACTGATAAACTGACAATTTTCAGGAGCGGATTTTTAAGAAATAATTTTTACGCGCGTAAGTCGGAGGAAAATTTTACCATCCGGTTTTTCTCTGCCGCTGAGAATAAAACCGAATTTGTTCTTTATTCATTGGAGGGAGCGCCGGAAGAAAAATTCGCAGTAAGTAGTGATGTCTGGAGTCTGAATGAAATAAAGCCCGATTTAACCGGTAAAACAAAGGGGGTGTATATTCTTAAAATGAGAAGCGGTAATGTTTCGGATTACACGAAAATAGTAGTTTACTGATCAATCGTCCGCTCCGTTCCGCAATCAGCGCAAAACTGAGCGGCGGGGGTTCTCAACAACCTGCCACATTTTTTACACTCAGGTCCGTAGTTCGAAAGCCTGTGATGATATATAAGGTTAAAATCCTCTACAGATTCTCCTGTCAGCTCCCTGAATTTTATGAGAGAGACAGGACATGTTTTATCAATGGCCTCCTTTATTCCGATGCCGGTTTGTTTCCTGGTTTGTTTTACCAGTTCCAGGTCATCAGTGAGATATGGGGCGATTATTTCCCACTCATCCTCATTCAGAAAGGGCACTGTTTTTTTACACCGCCAGCAGTAATATTTTTTCATCAGGTATAAATAGATTTTAATAAAATCAAATGTTTACAATTTGAAAATTAAAGATAATCTCTTGATAATCACAGGATAACAGGCTATTTTTTAAACCAGGGTAAAAATATTGTTTAAAGTCTGCGGAGTATAAATTGGAAAAAAAGAATTCATTGGCGGGCAGAATTTCTGTAATAGCGTTGTATCTCGGTTATTTTGTATTTGGAATATTTATGATATTGGAAAGTCTCAGCAAAAATCCGGAATATGAACAATTCCCTTTACTTACAACTTTTACAGGGTTGATTATATTAGCGCTTGTTTTAATTTTGGGTTTGAGTCTGATAACCGCGATAGTGGGATTATTCCGGAAAGCATATTCAAAAACACTGCCGCTTATCACCATCAATGTATTTTTATTTATTGTGGTCGTTTCAATAATGGCCTTCATTTCCACAAGGTTCAGTTATTCAAATGTCTCTTCAGGTGAAGTTACAAACAGGGGTGTATATGTAATCCCGATGGAAAGCGATAGTGATGGTTATTTATATGAAAAATGGCTTTACAGAAAAGTCGCGGAGGTTACTGATTCGGTAAAAGCGGAATTGGGGATAAGATTTGGTTTTGATTATGTTATTTCAGGGGAATCATATAACGGAATGGCGGAAATTACGGAAATAATTAAATATCCCGAACCTGGTTTGTTGATTGAAGATGAGTTTACGAAAAATGATACTATGGTATATGATATTGATTTAAACCAGATATTATATACAGGTTTTCTTTTTGAGTATGAATATGAACTTGTTTCCGGTATCTGGGAGTGGGAAATGTGGCATAAGGACAAACTGCTTCTCACTCAGAAGTTTTATATCAACGCGGAAGGATATACTCCCCCTCTTGAAAAGAAAACTTCGGAAGACCAGGTTATCGCGGCTGTTCATTTCCCTGGTGAGAAGGAATAAATTCCGGGTAAGAGCGGGAGTGTGCGTAAGCCCTCCTGCGCCAAATGAGGGCTTCGGCGGGATGAGAATTAGGAATTAGGAATTAGGAATGAGGAATTAGGAATGAAAGGAATGTAATGAAACCTTATTCTTTGTTTTTTTTACCTTAGTAGCAGATGCGGCCACCCGGAAAAATTCAAACTTATTAACCTTATTCGAAAGGGCGTTATTTCCAAATCGAATATCGGGATGCAGAAAACTTAACCACAAGGGACACTGGGAAGGCACAAAGAGCACAAAAAGAATAACTACGAGCCTTCAGGCCGGAGATTTGCGGGAAAACCCGACAACCTTAAAAGGCTTTAGCCAAAAGTACTGCGTTGAGTAACCACGAAGAACACAGCGAAAACACGAGGGACACAATGAAAAACGGCCACAAAAACACCAAAACATTTGTCATTTCGGTGAAGAAATAATTAGACTTCTCTCCGGATTAGTTTCAGCTCAAGGTAGATCAAACCCCTCCCGTCCTCCCCTTAACATCTTAAGGGGAGGGGATTTCGATCTTTAACTATTGAAGAGTTTTCGGGAGGTTAATATTTCTGATATTGTTGTTGAAAATTTGAGATTTGATGTTATTCCAAAATGGGGACTCCATCGCCGCCGGGGGTGTTCATTTTATTTCAGGTGGCTAATATGGTGTACCTGACGGCACACGGCGCATTTTTTCTTTGATCGTTTCTTACCAATATGCTGTCCCTAACGGGACAAATAACTTTATATCAATTTTAATTTGCCCCGTTAGGGGCAAAATATTGGTAGAAAAAAATAAGAGAGAAGGCAAATCAGTGTGCCGTCAGGTACACAATATTTCTCGCGCGGTAGAAAAACCGGAAAAATATTTTACAAATATAAGCCGGTGGTTGGTCCGCCGCCGAGGATCGAAACCAGCGGCGGTGGCTTCGACTCCGCTCAGCCACCGGGCAGTCCAATTCGTCCCGCGTGTCCAACGGAACTGCGGCGCCGGACTCTCCGGCTGGGGAGGTGGTTTTTGTGTTGTTCATTTTTTCTGAGGGGGCGGGATTACTCCGTAAGCAGTGAAATTCTACGCAAAATGGCAAAATTTTTTAATGTTTCGAGAAATACCACAAACGCACCCAAAATCCCTCTCTTAGGAAGCTGTAAGCGCGCCGTGGCGTGAGAGGGACTTTAAGACACCCCCTCTTTTTTTTTAAGAGAGGGGGATGGGGGGTGAGTTTTTAGTGCATGATCTGAAGCATTTAAATTGCTTGACTCTGGTTCTGCCAGTCTATGATTATGATTACGATGATTAAGGATGCCAAGCTTATACAAAATTGAGTTTAAAATAACTCCGCGCCTTTAGGCCGGAGTATTCAGGAACACCTGATAACCACAAAGGGCTTTAGCCAAAAGAACGGGATTGCGCAATCTTAAAACTGAATTAATAAGCTGCCAATGCCCGAATAAGCATTAAATCCAAATCGAAGTCGTAATCGAAATCGGTTTTTATCGCACGCAAGGGCGCTGAGGCGTAAAGAAAAGAAACCTTATTTTTTGTTTTTTAACTTCCAGAAAAAAAGATTATAATTGCGCGAAAACATTTGTCATTTCGGTGAAGAAATAATTAGACTTCTCTCCGGATTAGTTTCAGCTCAAGGTAGATCAAACCCCTCCCGTCCTCCCCTTAACATTTTAAGGGGAGGGGATTTCGATCTTTAACTATTGAAGAGTTTTCGGGAGGTTATTATTTCTGATATTGTTGTTGAAAATTTGAGATTTGATGTTATTCCAAAATGGGGACTCCATCGCCGCCGGGGTGAAATCCTAAAGCATTCAGCCTTATAAAATCCGGCAAAATCCAAATCTATGTCGTTTTTTTCTCATGCGAAGACGCTGAGGCGCAAAGAAAAAGGATACCTTATTTTTTGTTTTTTAACCTTAGTAGCAGAGGATTTCCCTCCCCAAGAATTAACCTTATTGCCTTTTTATTTCGGTATCGGTATTAAAAAATCAGAGTAAGAGTAGGAGTAAGGGTAAGAGTATGATGGCCGGGTTGGGTGACGGCGGAGGGGGTGTTCACTTTGTACTGGGGGCGGGATTATTCCGTAAGGAGTCAAATTCTACGCAAAATGGAAAAGTTTTTATCTGATTGCCAGTAAAATTTGGCATTAGATTCCTGCCTGCCTCTGGATGGTCTTTTCGCAAAAGACGCAAAAAACCGGAATGATAAATAATTGGTAATACCTGGGGAAAGTCAATTCCTAATTCGTAATTCGTAATTCCTCATTGTCTCTGGCTTGCCAGTCTATGATTATGATGTTTTTGGATATTGGGCTTATACAAAATTGAGTTTAAAATAACTCCACGCCTTCAGGCCGGGGATCTGAGGGGATAATTAACAAAAAGTTAATTGATATTTTATGGGATATCTCTTTCTGGCAAAATTTTGTGATTTTATAATTTTCAATAATATATTATTTTAAAGGGAATGTTATTAAAATTAAATTCACACCGGGTGTATTATGCAAGAAAATAAGATATCAAAACTTGTTGAAGAGCATGTAATAAAGTTCTTTAAGACGCAGGGCCCTTCTGAAAATATATATCATGATCTGCGGCATACTGAGGAGGTAGTGGAAAGCGCGCTTCATATCGGTAAAAATTCAGGCCTGAATGAAGAGGAGCTTGAAATACTCACGATAGCAGCCTGGTTTCACGATTCGGGATACGCCGAAAAAAGTGATGGACATGAAGAAATAAGCGCGAACAACGCTGAAAGATTTTTGAAGGAGCGAAATTACCCGGCAGATAAAATTGAGAAGGTTAAGGGATGTATCAGGGCGACAAAAGTGCCTCAAACGCCGAATAATCTTCTCGAAGAGGTAATATGCGACGCCGATCTGCATCATTTCGGGCAGGAAAACTTTTTCCAGAAAAGTGAGCTATTACGGGTTGAAGCCGAGCACCGGGGCAACAAGATGTTTGATGAGCTTGATTGGCTGGAAGATAATATCGATTTCCTCACCAGGCATAAATTTTTCACAAAATACGCGAGGGAAAATTATGAAGAACAGAAAAATGAACATATTTTGAAATTGCAGAAAAAGCTGAGGAAAAAACATAAAAAACTTGAAAAAGAAAAACTTACCGAGGATAAACTGAGTCTGGAAAAGGAAAAGTTTGAGAAGAAAAAAGAGGATGATAAGAAGGCGGGGAGAAGTGTTGAAACCATGTTCAGGAATGTAATGCGCACACATGTCAGTTTTAGCGCTATGGCGGATAACAAAGCAAATATAATGATATCGGTAAATACAATTATTATCACGATTATTGTTTCGGTGATGCTGAGGAAACTGGATAATAATCCCCATCTGATCATCCCGACGGCAATAATCACCTTTGTCAGTCTTGTAACTCTGGTATTTGCGATACTTGTAACCAGACCCACGGTTACCGAAGGACGTTTTACCAAGGAGGATATAAAAAACAAAAAGGCCAATCTGCTTTTCTTTGGCAATTTTTACAATATGGATCTGAAGGATTTTGAATGGGGTATGAGTGAGATGATTGAGGACCGCAATTATCTTTATGGCAGTATGATAAAAGATTTTTATTTCCTGGGTCTGGTGCTCGGGAAGAAGTACAGATACCTGCGGATATGTTATACGATATTTATGTTCGGGCTGGTTGTATCGGTAATAGCATACGCGATTGCTTTTGCTATGTACCCTGAAGGAACAAACATCGGAGATATTCTGGAATAATCTACTATACATTAAAAATCGGGAATCATGAAAAAGCTATATTTAGTCAGACATGCTAAATCGAGCTGGAAGAATGAAAATCTGAAAGACATTGAAAGACCATTAAACAAACGCGGGAAACGGGATGCTCCATTTATGGGGGAACTGCTGGCGAAGAAAAATGCGAAGCCTGAGGCAGTTTACTCGAGTCCCGCAGTCAGGGCTTTCGATACGGCGCAGTTAATCGCGGGAAAGCTGGATTTACCAGATGAAACGATCGAACTGATGCCGGAAATTTATGAAGCAGGAATGGGTGAGCTTCTTGAAATAATCAGGGAGCTTCCCGACGAGAAACAAAATGTTATGCTGGTGGGGCATAATCCCGGAATGACTTCTTTATGTAATTACATTTCGGATAAATATTTTGAAAATATTCCCACCGCGGCTATCGCCGAGATTCAGTTTGATCTTGAAACATGGAAAGATATCAAGATGGAATCGGGCAAGCTGCTTTCTTTTGAATTTCCAAAAAAATATTTCCCCGGATAAGATGAAAGAAGATAACCTTTACAATCGTGAATTAAGCTGGCTTTCTTTTAATTACAGAGTATTACAGGAAGCTAAAGATACCAATGTGCCGCTTTATGAGAGGATTAAATTCCTCGCTATCTATTCTTCCAACCTCGATGAATTTTTCAGAGTAAGGGTGGCTTCTTTACGAAGCCTCCTGAATCTGAAGCAAAAATCGCAGGACAAACTTAGTTTTAATCCTGCCGGGCTTCTTAAAGAGATTCATAAAACTGTAAATTGGCAGCAGGAAGAATTCGGGAGCATTTTCAGGAATGAACTTCTGCCGGAATTACGGAAGAACAATATCTTTCTGATTAATAATGATGAACTTACCGACGGGCAAAAAGATTTCGCGCGTGAATATTTCTTCGATAATATATTAAAATATATTCAGCCTGTTTTGCTCGTTAAGAATAAAATAATACCCTTCTTAAAAAACCGGCAGCTATATCTCGCCGTTCAGCTTGTGTCAAAAAGAAAAAATCCTGACTCTGCCAATAAACGGGTAAGGCATAGTTACGCCATAGTTGAAATACCGGCAGATAAAATTCCGCGGTTTATTAAACTGCCCGAGGTCAATGAGAGACATTATGTGCTTTTCCTTGATGATCTGCTCAGGTTAATGCTGCCGGAAATATTTAAAGGTTTTGAGGTCACCGCCGCTTATTCGGTCAAACTTACAAGAGATGCCGAATTATATATTGATGATGAATTTTCGGGCGATTTGCTGAATAAAATCAAGAAAGGGTTGAAGAAAAGGGAAACAGGAGCGCCCAGCCGTTTTCTTTACGACAAAGACATGCCAAAAGGTTTTCTTAAATTTTTAAGGGAAGCTTTTATTTTGACAAAAGAGGACCTTGTGCCCGGAGGGAAATATCACAATTTCAGCGACTTTTTCGGTTTTCCCAACCCGGGGAGAGATGATCTGCAGGATGAAAAACTGCCGCGGCTGAAACATCATCAACTTGAGAAATATGAGGATATGTTTCAGGCATTAAAGGAAAAGGATTTTGCTCTTCACTATCCTTATCATTCATATGATTATTTTATTGATTTGCTGAACAGGGCCGCGGATGACCCAGATGTTACATCAATAAAAGTAACACAGTACAGGGTCGCGAAGGATTCGGCTATAATAAAAGCTCTTATTAAAGCCGCCCAAAATGGCAAGGATGTAATGGCATTTGTCGAACTGAAGGCCAGGTTCGATGAAGAGCTTAATATCCAGTGGGCCTCGGAGATGGAAAAAGCGGGCGTGAAAGTTTATTACAGTTTCCCGGGATTGAAGGTACACGCGAAAATCGCGCTTATAAAAAGAATGGAAGAGAACGCGGAACAAAAATACTCTTATATGGCCACCGGAAATTTCAATGAAAAAACGGCTAAACTTTATGCCGATTTCGGTTTGCTGACATCGGATGAGAGGCTTACCGCCGAGGTTGAAAAAATATTTACCTTTCTGGCCGGTAAAGAAATGATATCGAAATTTAAACATCTTCTGGTTGGACAATTCAATCTTCGCAAGGGACTGATAAAAAAAATCAACAATGAAATAAAAGCGGTTAAAGAGGGAAACAAAGGTCATGTTATTCTCAAGCTTAACAGCATTGAAGATAAGAAGATGATAAAAAAACTCTATGAGGCATCTGAGGCAGGTGTGAGAGTTGATCTTATCGTAAGAGGAATATGCTGCATTGTGCCCGGCATACCGGGAGTCAGTGATAATATTCATATAATCAGCATACTTGACCGGTTCCTGGAGCATTCCCGGTTTTATTATTTCTATAATAACGGGAAGGATGAGCTCTTCGCTTCTTCGGCCGACTGGATGAAAAGAAACCTGAGCAGAAGAATCGAGGTGGCTTTCCCGGTTTATGATCCTGCCATAAAAGAAGAAGTTATGGGAATTATTGATTTGCAGTTAAAGGATAATATGAAAGCGAGGATCATCGACCGGCATGATAAAAATGAATATATAGAACGTGGGGATAATGAACCACTTCGCTCACAGACAGCGCTTTATGATATACTAAAAAATAAAGAATAGGGAGAATAAAATAGTTTTCGGCAATTGATTATTTGAATTCTAATGTTTGATTGTTCAGCGGGTGATTAATTGTATCTAAAAATGGTAAAATTTCAATTAACAATTATCAATGTACAATGAATAATTGAAAAGAGGACCGCAGATTTTTTTGATTACGCGGATTTCGCAGATTGATGTAGTGGAAATGCTGCAAAAAAAAGCCCCACGAAAGAAATTACGAATTACGTCCTCCGCGGTGGATAAAAATGAGGAATTACGAATGGAAGGAAAACATATTTATTATATAACCTTCCGGGCAACAAGAAAATATTTGAGAGAAAAAGCCAGTCATTTTTTTTACGAATATTTTGACATCTCATCGGATTACAGACATCTCAAGGCAGATCAAACCCCTCCCGTCCTCCCCTTAAAATCTTAAGGGGAGGGGATTCCGATCACTCATCTTTGAAGAGTTTTAGATAGATTGTAATTACTTAAATTGTTGTTACTAATTTTGAAATTGTGTGTATTTCCAAATTGGGGTTTCTTAGTAGCCGGTTATAATCACCTAAAAAACAGACCTTATAACCTCATTCATCAGGAGTTTTATTCCCGCAGATTTTTTTGATTACGCGGATTTCACGGATTTGGGTGGGATAAACACCACCAAAGAAATGACGAATTACGAATTTATGCAAAGGAAGAAACCTGATTTTTGATTTTTTAACCTTCCAGGCAATAAGAAAATATTCGAGAGAAAAAGCCAGTCATTTTTTTTACGAATATTTTGACATCTCATCGGATTACAGACATCTCAAGGCAGATCAAACCCCTCCCGTCCTCCCCTTAAAATCTTAAGGGGAGGGGATTCCGATCACTCATCTTTGAAGAGTTTTAGATAGATTGTAATTACTTAAATTGTTGTTACTAATTTTGAAATTGTGTGTATTTCCAAATTGGGGTTCCTCAATAGCCGGGTATAATCACCTAAAAAATAAACCTTATAACCCTAGTCATCCGGGGGTTTTATTCCCGCAGATATCGTGGATTATCGAGGAAAAAGATGTCTGAACAAGATTACAAAGATTGGAAAGATTTACAGGAACTAAAGTTGCCGCAAAAACTAAATCCAAATCGTCATCGAAATCGTTTTTTCTCACGGGAAGAAATGCAAAAAATTGAATAAGCGTATGAAAGCGCCGGTAGCTTCGACTCCGCTCAGCCACCGGGCGGGTGTATTTTTTCTGGCTCGGCCAGTTTATGTTTACTTCGTAAGGAGTCAAATTCTAAGCAAAATGGTAAAATTTCAATTAACAATTATTAATGTACAATGAACAATTAAAAAGAGGACCACAGATTTTCTTGATTACGCGGATTTCGCGGATTTGGGTGGGATAAACACCACCAAAGAAATGACGAATTACGAATTTATGCAAAGGAAGAAACCTGATTTTTGATTTTTTAACCTTCCAGGCAATAAGAAAATATTCGAGAGAAAAAGCCAGTTATTTTTTTTACGAATATTTTGACATCTCATCGGATTACAGACATCTCAAGGCAGATCAAACCCCTCCCGTCCTCCCCTTAAAATCTTAAGGGGAGGGGATTCCGATCACTCATCTTTGAAGAGTTTTAGATAGATTGTAATTACTTAAATTGTTGTTACTAATTTTGAAATTGTGTGTATTTCCAAATTGGGGTTTCTTAGTAGCCGGTTATAATCACCTAAAAAACAGACCTTATAACCTCATTCATCAGGAGTTTTATTCCCGCAGATTTTTTTGATTACGCGGATTTCACGGATTTGGGTGGGATAAACACCACCAAAGAAATTACGAATTACGAATTTATGCAAAGGAAGAAGCCTGATTTTTGATTTTTTGACCTTCCAGGCAATAAGAATATATTTGAGAGAAAAAGCCAGTTATTTTTTTTGCGAATATTTTGACTTCTCATCGGATTACAGACATCTCAAGGCAGATCAAATCCCTCCTGTTGATCAGTCAATATTGAAGAATTTCCGAGAGGTTATTATTTCCTTTATTGTCGTTGCCAGGGTCGTGCCGCGGCAGACAGACCGGAATCTAATCTTGAAGAACAAAAATCTTATGTCGGACTCACGTTAATATTACAATAAAGTGAATATAATACCCGCAGTTATGCCGGGGGTGTTAAAACGGGAAATTATTCCATTTCTTCCAATCTTTCACGGGCGCGGTCGGCGTAGCTGCCTTCCTCAACATTTTGGAGATACTTTTTATAATATTCTTTCGCGCTTTCTTTCTTTTCCAGTTTTTCACACATTGTTCCGGCGTTAAAAAAAGATATCCAGAATGTGTCATTTATCTCCACAGCCTTCTGATAGCTTGCGAGCGCTTTTTCATAATTTCCCGCGGCTTTGTAGCCATCACCAAGGGAATCCCACGAATTGGGATTATCGGGAGCCGCTTGGGTCATACCGGTAAAATATTTTACAGCTTCATCAGGCTCATTCATTCTCAGGGCCAGGTATCCGGCTCTATGCCAGGCGTCTTGTCTTGATGAATCACTCTCAATTGCCCTGTTGAAATACTCAATCGCTTTGGAAAACTCTTCCTGTGAAGCATGAATTGCGGCGTAGCCCAGGTATCCCTGGTAAGGATCGAGTTTCAGCAAAGCTTCTGCCTGTACTTTAGCGCTGTCGATATCACCGCCAGCGATACCCGGCGCCTGAATATGATACTGCATAAGAGCCACTCTTCCCCGGATATAATCAGGATCGCATTCGACAGCTTTCTCGAATGAAGATTTGCAGTTTTGGGCATCAAAAAGCTGGGTGAAGACGCTTGCCTCTCTTGCCTGGGCGCCATGAATATTACCCATTGTGAAATGATATTCAGCGTTTCGCGGGTCATTTTCAATAGCGGTTTCCATGTAATCTTCTGCCTCATCCAGATCACGTTTATGATTCAGATAATAAATGGCCATATAATAATTTGCCGCCGCGTTATTTTCATCCTCATCCAGTATTTCTTCAAGAATTTTTACGGCATCTTCAAATTTCTTTTCTTTGTAGTACTCTTTTACCCGCTCAATTTTATCCTGCGCCTGAAGGAAAAAGAAAGGCAAAACGAGCAGTATTACCAACATCCTTAAACGAATCATTTTATCCCCTTAAAATACAATAGTAAAGTTTCGTATTATACAGGAAATAGGACGTATAGTTTCAGAGAAAGTTAGCTGACAAATTTATAACTCCGGATATTCCTGATACCTTGCGAGGGCGCCGAAGATACCTCCTGTGTGGAGGAATATTATATCTGAAGATTCGCTGCCTGAAAGAAACTCTTTATAGAAACTGTAAAATGCTTTCCCGGTGTAAACAGGATCGAGAAGAATACCTGTTGAACGGGCAAACTCTGAAAGCAGCTCAAGTTTTTCCAGGGAAATTTCATCGTAGCCTTCCGCGGGGAAATTGTCAATAATTACCAGGTTTTCCTCATTAATTTCTGTGCCCGGATAATATTTCCCGGCGCATTCCCGGGAAAGTGAAATGACTTTTTCCCTGATAATTTCAGTTTCAAAAGCGACACTTACACCATATATTTTCAGATGAGGAGCATAAAGAGCGGCGCCGAGGAGCATGCCCGCGGTTGTTCCCCCGCTGCCGAGAGCGCTTATTACTCCCGATATCTCACCTGTGTCGGTCTGCCAGTCAAGTTCTTTGATAAACTCCACATATCCAAGCGTTCCCACAGGGGTCGAACCGCCGAGGGGAATAACATAAGCGTTTTCTTCCATCGCGTCCATTGTCATAATGCTGTCAACTTCTTTGTACTCTTCAGCGGTAAGATAAATAATTTCGGCTCCGAATAGTTTTTGAAGAAAATGATTCCCTGAATCATTATCCTCAGGACTTCCTTTAAGGTATACCCTGCTCTGAAGTCCCGACATTACCGCGGCGGCAACCGCGGCCCTGCAGAAATTAGACTGTATACCACCGCACGCATATATTTTGGTCTTATTTTTTCGCTGCGCGTCGGCTATAATGAATTCCAGCTTTCTTATTTTATTTCCCGAAACTTCCGAACCTGTCAGATCATCCCGTTTGATACGAAATTTTGCCCCTCTGAATTCCACCTCCGCTAAAGGTGTAGGAAGATTGGCCAAAAGTTTTCTTTGTATACTCATTAATTACTCCTCTGCCTTGATCTGAATTTAACTGAAACCGGCATTTCGAAAAAACTTTTTCCTGACCAGCGATAATACGATTTGCCGCTATTAAGCGCAAGCTAAAACTGGCTTTATATATTAAAAATTTAAATAATTAAAATAAATAATTGCCTGTGGAATGTAACATCCTCGTTATACCGGCTTTTCCATTTGTTGGCCAAACTATTGAAAAAGGCCAATTATTCTTTTTGATTTTATGAGCTCTTTTCAATATAATTGATATTTAATGTTCAGAAGAAATTATGGAAAAAATGATATATATCTTTTTGATTATTCTGACGACCTGCTGCGCCGGCGAAAACGGGTCTATGTTGCATAAGTATGAATTCAGCAGGGAGAGCGCGAAACATTTCAAACTTCCGGGCAGACTGAGAGAAATATCCGGCCTCGCCTATGCCGGGGGAAACCTGGTTTACTGCCATAATGATGAAAGGAGTATCATTTACATTGTTGATACCGGAACCGGTGAGATTATTGAAGAAATTGACCCGAAGGGAAAAGAGCTGAAGGAAGATTTTGAAGGGATAGCCTGTTTTGAGGAGAAAATTTACCTTACAACTTCTGAAGGTGATATATATGTTTATCCCCTTAAAGATGGTGAGAAGGAAAAGTTTAAAAAATATAAGACTCCATTCGCCTCAAAAAATGATATAGAGGGACTTTGCTGCCTGCCGGAAAAAAGACTGCTTCTGATGGTTTGCAAGGAATATCCCGGAAGTAAAAAACTGAAAGGGAAAAGGGCTGTTTATCCTTTTGATCTGGATAAGATGGAGCTAAAAAAAGAGCTGTTTTTTGCTATTGATCTTGATGAGCTGAAGGAAAAATTTGATGTTCATTCTTTTTATCCCTCGTCAATTGAAAGAAATCCTATCTCTGGCACCTATTTTCTTACAGGTGGAAAACATTCCAGACTGGTGGAAGTTGACAGCACGGGGAAAGTACTGGCTGCTGTAAAGTTTAATAAAAATTTCCATCCTCAGCCGGAAGGAATAACATTTTTACCTGACGGCACGATGATCATCGCGGATGAAGGACCTGACAAAGCGGCAAGACTTTCTGTATATAAACTTAAATTAATTGTGAATGATGAATTATGAATGGTGAATTGAAAAAATTTAATTTTAGTTTGCTTTTTGTGCAGGCAGGTTACAGGGTAAGGGGAAATTCTTGCTGAGCCGGATTAAACTTTTTACATTTGTTATGAACTTTTAACTCTTAAAAATTAAGTGAGGAGGGAAAATGGTAAATAAAAAAAAGCAGGCAAGACTGATCAGATTTTCATTTGTTTTTGTCGGGTTGATTCTGATTCTTTTTGGCGCCGCCACATTGTTAAAAGGTGAGACGAATTATTCAAATTATTGGAGAGGTATTGTATTTGCTCCTGTAGCGATATTAGTCGGAATTCTCGCCTTGTATATCTCTCTCTTCAGATGGAAAAAAGCTATGAAAAATATAGAAAATTCAAAACCTGTTTCTCCAGGGGATAATTATCGCAAATGGTGAGAGAACAGGTTGAGTTATTGTTTTTTTTATTATTTTTATTAAAGCGGGAAAATTGATTTCACTATAGCGAGGTGAAGTATGCGCGGTATAAAAAATTATATTACTGTAGTTTTATTAATATTTACAATCCGGTTATCTGCCCAGGAGCAGATTCTGCCCCTTGTCGATTCACTTTCAATCCTGAATATTAAAGGGCATATTGAACAGCTTGTATGGGCGGAAGGGCATGAATCGCGTTCATCATTTACTGATGGGAATTATATAGCCGCTGAGTATATAGCGGAATATTTTGAATCGCTCCCGGGGGTGGATGAGGTAATAAGAGATACATTTTATATTCCTTCGGCTGCTTCACCTTATGATACTTATCCCTTATATAATGTTATCGCTATAATAAACGGTTCTTTACCGGAGCCCGCTATAATTTTATCGGGGGCGCATTATGACGCGAGCGGAAGCAGGGAGGCAGGTTATGATGATAACTGGCAGACAATGAAAGCGCGCGGCGCCGATGATAACGCGACCGGGGTAGCCGCGATAATGGAAATGGCCCGGCTTTTAAGTGATACTTCCGATTCTTTCGAACCTCTGCACACAATAAAACTTATCGCGTTTGCCGCCGAGGAATATCACCCGGTGGAGCCTGATATTCATCATGCCGGAAGTCTTTATGACGCCGAAAAAATGTACAATTCTTCCGCGCCTTTAAAAGGGGCGGTTATTCTCGATATGATAGGTTTCAACGCGCACTATGACTATGTTGAGGTTATTGCCGATGATCAATCATTGTGGCTGGCAAATGACGCTTATTATTACAGGGATTTTTATGCCCCCGGGTTAATTACCAACGACGCCCCCGATGATGTGCCCTATAGCGATCATGATTCATACCAGCAGTATGGATTCCCGGCAATTCTTTTTATGGAAAACGCCCGCCCCTGGAATGATGATCCGCCATATTATTTGCACAATCCATATTATCATACGAGTCTTGACCTGATAGGCACACTTAATTTCAGCCTGATAGAAAAAGTCGCTTCGCTTAGCCTGGGGCTTACAGGGATAATGGCGATCAAGGAAGACCCCGCGGGTGTTGAAGAAAATTTTCCTGCGGAGGATTTTATCATTGCCGCCGCTTATCCCAATCCTTTTAATCCCGCGACAAATATTGAGATTATTTTACCGGAAAGGGAAAATGTTACGGTTGAAATTTATAATGTTATTGGTGAAAAAATCGATATTCTCGCCGGGAGAGAATTTTTCGATAAAGGAAAACACCGGTTTTTCTGGAATGCTTCCGGGGAGGTTTCAGGAGTCTATTTTTGCCGGGTGACTGCCGGAAGAAAATCTGAAATCTTAAAACTGGTTTTGCTGAGGTAGGAATGTAATTGACAATTAATAATTAATAATTAGGAATTAGGAATGAAATGAAACCTTATTCTTTGTTTTTTAACCTTAGTAGCAGAGGATTTCCCTCCCAAAGAATTAACCTTATTGCCTTTTTTATTTTTCGGTATCGGTATTAAAAAATCAGAGTTAGAGTAAAAGTAGGAGTATGATGGCCGGGTTGGGCGAAGGAAAATTAAGAATTAGGAATGAGGAATTAGGAATGAAAGGAATGTAATGAAACCTTATTCTTTGTTTTTTAACCTTAGTAGCAGAGGATTTCCCAACCCAAAAAATTAACCTTATTGCCTTTTTTATTTTTCGGTATCGGTATTAAAAAATCAGAGTAAGAGTATGATGTCCGCGTTGAGTGACGGCGGGGAGGAGAATTAAGAATTAGGAATTAGGGATTAGGAATGAAAGGAATGTAATGAAACCTTATTCTATATTTTTTAACCTTAGTAGCTGAGGATTCCCCTCCCAAAGAATCAACCTTATTGCCTTTTTTATTTTTCGGTATCGGGATTAGATTATGATGTTTTAAATAACGCAATAATTAATAATATATGTGGGAAGAAAACAAGTCTGAAAATATCGTACTGAAAAATACGAACATATTTTTGTATTTAAGATTTTCCTTATTATATTATGATGAATTGAAAATGTATTAAACGGTCTCTTTTTGTTTGGGATAAAAAGACTGATTGGGTTTGGGCAGCAATATTTTGTTTTACGATTTGGGTTTTGCCGTCCGAAAGATGATTTTAACTTTTTAATAATTATATTGCTTTTTATAGTTTTTAACTAATTGGGATAAAAAGTGAAAAAAATAATTCTTCTTTTAATATTGGCTTTTGCGATTGAGAGGGTTGACGCGCAGGAATATATAAATTATTCTGAATCAGTGAACAGATTCGCTCTTGATATGTATATGGAAATGGTAAAAGGAACTGATGAAAACATAATTTTTTCACCCTTAAGTCTTTCTATAACAATGGCTCTTGTGTATACAGGAAGTGAGGGGAAAACCAGTGACGAAATAAAAAAGGTTCTCCATTTTGATGAGAATAATGACGATTTTTTAAATAAGTATAGTGAATTTATTAACAATCTCAACGAATCCCAAAGTGAAGAAAAGTTTCAGCTTTCTATCGCCAACGCGCTTTGTGTCAGAGAAAAATTCAAACTAAATAATAAATATAAAACAAATCTCCGGACATACTTTAACTCTGATATTTTTCAGTTTCATGAGTATAACGACGCGGTCAATTTAGTGAATGAATGGGTAAGTAAAAAAACAAATAACAAAATAGAGAAACTGCTTAAGCCTGAAAAAGGAAATAAACATTCTCAATTAATTCTTACGAACGCGATTTATTTTAAGGATGACTGGGCCGAAGCGTTTAAAAAAGACCAGACATTAAAGGATACATTTTATCTGGCAGATGGAAAGAAAATTACTACAGATTTTATGAGGAAGGAAGGTTATTACCAGTATAGATATTTCAGCAATTCAGCGATTATTAAGTTGCCCTATAAAAATGGCAAACATGAAATGATTTTTGTTTTACCATTCAAAATACATGGAATATATTCTTTGGAGAAAGAGATAAAGGAAGCGGGGATAGAAAAATTATTTGGAGATAGAAGCCTTATTAAATATGATCTATACCTTCCTAAATTTACCGCAAACTATAAAAATGAAAAATTTGTGAAAGAATTTCAGGATTTAGGGATATTGAAAGCATTTGGAGATTCCGCGGAATTTTATCCGATGTGTGAGGGAAATGACTGTGACCTGAAAATTAGTAAGATAGGACACAAGGCGTTTATTGAAGTTAATGAAGAAGGCAGCGAAGCTTCGGCAGCGACATTTTCGAGGCTTGATTATTTTACCGGTTATTCAGATAATAAGAAATTAAAATTTGACCATCCTTTTTTGTATTTCATAATTGAGAAGAATACTAATACCATAATTTTTATGGGCAGGTGTATGAATCCGGCAATATAAAAATTTAATACCCTGTTTGGTAATAATTTTATAATCAGTGAAATTCTTCGTAAAATGACAAGATTGTAATTAACAATGAATAATTAAAATCATAAAGTAACATCAAGCGTAAAAATATTGCTGAAAAAACGCCACTAAATCATCAAAACAATAAATTAGGAATTAAGAATTAAGAATTAGGAATTAGGAATTAGGAATTAGGAATTAGGAATTAGGAATTAGGAATTAGGAATTAGGAATTAGGAATGAAAGGAATGTAAAGAAACCTTATTCTTTATTTTTTAACCTTAGTAACGAGGATTTCCCAACCTGAACTAAACCTTATGCCTTATGAATAAAATGGTAAATATTTTACCCCGATTAGGTATTTCCCCCCGGCCGGGCTGGTCTTTTAGAAAAAGCGGGGAGAAAATTTAACCGGTGTGTCTCAAAAGAATATTAAGGAGAGAGAGTTTTAATTCTTTATTGCCCTTTTCACTTTTAAGCCATGCTCTTAATTCAGGGCCGGTATCAATATCTGTCAGTTCATCGAGAAGGTTGATATTTAAATGAAAAGAGGCGGCAATTTCGGTTGTTTTTTCCAGCACTTCTTCTGAGCTCCAGATGATGTTTCTGAAAAGCGCCGGTTCATGTTTATTAAGCCCGAGAAGGTTATATCCCCCGTCACTCGAGGGACCGGCGACTATATCATAATCGGTTAATTTTTCGAATGCTTTTTTGATATAGGCGCTGCTCATATCGGGAACATCGGTGCCGATTATTACAACTTTGTCAAATCCGCCGTCGAATACAATCCGGAAAGCTTCCTCCATTTTTTCACCCAGGTTTCCATCCGACTGGGGCACAAACTGGAAAGGATAACCAATCCACTGCCTTACAATCTGTTCACCCGGTCCGGTTTCATAAAAAAAGAAAACCCTTGTGCCGGCAATCCGTAATTTTTCCGCTTCCGCGGTAATATATGTCACGCAATTTGTATAAAAATCAAGTGCGGTTTTTTCCCCTTCGGTAGAAGCAATTCTGGTTTTTACTCTTCCTTCTTCGGGATACTTACCAAAAATTATAAGCGCTCTTCTCTCAATCATCTCGTTTCCAATAATAAAAATGCCGGACCTAAAGATAAGTCCGGCGCTTCAATTATCATATTTAACTTTATATTAAATTTCGGGATTAACGAATGAAGAGCGATATAAGCATCCCAACCGCCCCCTGACGCTCAGGAGGAGGCTGGGAAAAATCAAATTCTGGCGCTTTCTTTTTCGAAAGGCCGGGCAGCAATATTTTATAAACTATAGCCAAAAGAAAACCGGAGGAAAACTTCGGGGAAACCCCAGACGAGCGCCCTGACACGGAGTTTCTCAAGAATTGTATATTGTCGTTCGATTGCCACACCTGTCAGCAGGGGAATGTCAAGTCCCGCTCTTAAATCTTCCCGCTGCTGTTCATCGGCTATACCTTCGGCAATGCCGTCGCCGGTTATAAGTCCTCCTCCTATTCTGAAATGAGGATCTTTGTAGCCTGTCGATGAACTGAAAGCCTGCATCAGAAGACCGTCAAAATCGAGATAAAAGAGCCTGATGGGAAGAGTAAGCCATCCCGCCCCCTGAATTTTATCGGGGAATACAAGATCGAGACCCGCCGAAACACCCATCGAAGGTTTTTTGCCAAGTTTATAATTTGAGAATTTATAGGAAAATTCATTAGAATAAGAGACAATATTAAGGGCGAAAGTATGTTTTCCCATATTCGCGTCAAATCCGAAAGTAAGTGAGGAGGGAATGGAAATGATCACTTCATCGCCGATTTCATTATTTTTTGATACTGTAAGGTTAGGGCGTGTGATATCGAGCGAATCGATTATAATATCGAGAGCGTCCTCCTTTTCACCCATCGGCCTGCCTGTAAGAAATTTAGGCTGGTAGGTCTCGGAAAAAGCGTCGTTATCGGTAAGCTTCATCTCAGGGATATGATTATAAACAAGTGAGAGCTTCAGCCAGGGAATTGCTTTGTGATGATAATACAGCCCGAACCGGACACCGGCGGCGGAAGCTTTATAATTACCCCCCGCTCTGAAATAAAAAGCGTTTGTTTCACCCGCTTCAAAGTCAATGCTTTCATCTGTGGGATCATTAAAATAGTATTCGCTTGAATTGCTTATAACCATCATTCCATCTGTAGCCATTCCGAAGCGGACATTATTTTCCGCGTTGAGCCAGTTTACAGTAAGTCCTGTTGTCAGATGGGCTCTTTCACTTTGATAAATTTCATAAGCTGCCGAAAAAGCGATATTGCTCATATTAAGTTTAAAATCCATATAAACATTTGTATTGAGCAGGAAATCAATAGGAGTTTTATTATTGCCTATCTGCTTGGTGGTTTTAAGGGCGGTTGAAATTCCGTTTATCATAGTCCCGAATGAAAGATCGACAGGAAAAGAAAAGCCGAAACCAAGAACCAGTTTTTCGGTAAAGGGAATAGCCGCGGCGAAAGAACCTATTCCACCAGTCTGCCCGATATCGAGAGCGTTTAGTTTTGTATCTGAGCGAAAGGTGCCATCCTCAAAAATAAAAGCCTTATCATCCTCAAGGAATGAATCGGTATTTTTCTCCAGATCAGCTTCGGAAATAAGGGAATTATCACTTATTCCGAGATTGCTGGTGCGGACCGGTATTCTGAGGTCGAGCATAAGATTTGAGGATTTAAGGAAAGCAAGCTCGGCCGGGTTGCTGAATACCCCGGTGGCTCCGTAATTTACACTCGGGCTGATAACTCCTCCGAAAGAGCTTGTTCCGAAAAGGGGCCCGGACGCGTTGGATTGCACAAGAAATTTAAAGTCGAGCGTTCCCCCTACCCAATGCTGCATAACAGGTGTGTCATCCACTGCCTGGGCGAGGAGATTATACGCTGAGATAGTAAGAAAACATAAAATATATATTATTTTTTTCTTCATTTTTCTCCTCCTAAAATTCTATTCCGAGTGAGAAGCGCAGTGAATTATCTATTTCTTCAAAGGTATAGGCAAAATCGATGAGCACACCCAGGTCTTTGATTACTCTCATGTCGAGGCCGGTTCCGATCACAAATTTTTCATCATCTTCGTTATTGATATAATATTGTGTGCCGGCCCTTAGCATTAGCACATTAAAAAGTTTTGCCTCCATTCCGGCGCTGAATTTACCATTGGCGTCGGGATAAAGCGCGGGGCTGAAATCGCCGGCGAAAACAAGCTGGGGAATTGCGCGGAATGACGCGCCGATGATTGCCTCGAAAGGAACTGTTTCGGTGTAGCTTCCCTTGGCCGGTTTCAGCTCATTATTGGTTTTTGAATCCCACATTACGGGAGAATAGATATCCCGCAGCATAACACCGAGCTTCATTTTATCGGTGACATCATATAAAAACCCAATATCAAAACCGAAGCCGGGCGCTTCACCATAAACCTGGTTGCTTATTCCTTCCTCAATTTCATCAGGTTCAAATATTATCAGATCATCAGGGCTGAGGGTATTATTGCCGAATGAAGCGTAACGCAATTTAAGCGCCACACCCAGGCTGAAGCCCCAGATTTTCCTCGCGTAGGCGGCCTGCAGAGTCCATTCCCTCAGGGCTTCATCACCGGCTGAGATAATGGCCACCCCGAGCGCTTTATCATTATTCAGGGGGTAACTTACCGCGAAATAATGATAGTCGACAATATCGAGCTGATTTGTATAAGTAAATGCCGCCTGCTTTGTTTTTTGTTCGGCAAGCCCGGCAGGGTTCCATATCACACTATGGACATCACTGGCAAGCCCGACATAAGCGCCCCCCATTCCCACGGGGCGCGCTCCGAATCCTATATCTGCGAATACTCCCGGAATCCCGGAAAGATCCTGGGCAATGGTCAGGCTCCAAACCGGAAGCAGCAGCAGTAATAAAATTTTTGCTGTTTTTTTCATCTCTACACCTACTTTATTAAAACAACTTGTATTTTTTCAGTTTTTTCACCTGTACCATCTTTCGCGGTGATTAAAATAATATATCTTCCGTTGCGGGCCATATAACCGTCATCAGTAAGTCCGTCCCAGAAAATTTCCTTTATTCCGGCGCGGCTTCCATAACGTCCCGAAGTCTGGTAGTCATTATCGAGAACTGTTCGGACAAGCTCTCCCCTGACGTTATATACCTTGATTGTAACATTTGCCAGGCGCTCAGGCGTAGTCAGGAAATAACCAATTCTTACAGGGCCCACCTGCGGCGAAAATGGAGAGGGAAGAACCGCTACATGTTGTAATCCCAGTGGTTCATTCTGACTAAGGACAGAATATTCCCCGAATTTATAGAAGGCGTTAAGAGAGAGTTCATCGGTTAACGCTTCAGTGTTTTCAGGGAAGATTGACCACATTTTGGTGAGCGCGTCATAACGTCCGATAAAACGTTCTCCTTCAAAAAACCGGAGAGAGTTATCGACCGGAACATTAAGTGTGGCCGCTTTCATAAGGCTGTCGCCGGCAAGTGCCACACTCGCTTTATACTGGAATTTATAAAGATTGTCGGACACAGTATATGTGGTTCTTTGTCCTACCGGAGTATATTGTTTTTTGGTTGGACCAATCGCTGTTTTATCGAGGAATATTTCCACGGGGAACTGTACCGAACCTGGTTCAATCACCAGTTCCATTCCTTTTTTATCCGAGAGAGTGAATAAATCTTCGGGAGAAACCTCGGCATAAACAGTAAGCAGAGCTTCCGCTGATTTATCGCTGAGGTTATCAGTAAGGATAAACCTGGGAAGGCCAATGAAAGTAGTATCGGCGGGGGAATAAAATCCGGTGTTGTCAATTGATCCCGCTCCTGCCGGTTCGAGTGTCCAGTTGACACTATTGCCGAGGGTGATCGGCCTGAGTAAGGTATCCACTCCGGAATAACCGAGCTGCACACCATCTGAACGGTTGCTTAACCTGCTAACGGGCGCTTTTACGAGCAGCTCTTTCAGGGGGATATCACTGACAGAAATATTCGCGCTTCTTAGACGGCTGACCCCGTAAAGCGTTGTCGTTACTTTAACGGAATAATTACCCGCTTTGAGCGCGTTCATTTGAATAGAAGTTGAATCATCCGAATCGGGATAGATAATTTCAATGCCTGTGGGATCACTGACCTCCCATTTAACAGCGCCCGAATGTGAGGGGCCGGTAAATTCATCAAGCATCGATTCATTAAGTCCATCCCTGATTGTAAGTGAAACAGAGTAGTTATCATCTTTTCTCAGGATAAGACCATTTATTTTTGGCTTAAGTGAGAGAGAAGAAAGTATTCCGCTGGCGAAAGGAATGGCGGAATATTCTGAAGACTTATAAATTATATTTTCCGCTACCCTGGTTACTTCAACGTAGTAGTATATTTTTTCAAGACTGTAGAGAGCCGGTATGGAACCGGTATATTCACCTGTTCCCAACGTCATGGGAATTTTGGAATAATTTAACGCCGATTCCTGCCTGTAATAAATATATGCCGGATCATTTACTCCGCTGAAGGTAAATCCGACTTTAATTTCAGCAGGCTGATTGGCAAAAACAGAGTCGATGGGGGAAAAAGTGAATGGCAGCAGAATATCCTGCCGGAGATTTGAAGTGTCGGTTTCGAGCTCAACCCTGTTGGAAAGTTCATCCGGAATCAGATAGCCCAGTTTTTCAAGACTTACCTTGTAAGTTCCGCTGGTCAGATTACTGTCGCTGACAAACAATCCGTTACTGGTTGTCACACCGGTTTCTGTGGAGCCATCCGGTCTGGAAAAGCTTACTTTAACACCCGGCATGTTGCTGTAACCATCTGAAAAACGGAGAGTGACTTTCCCGCTTGGCAGGAGAAAATTTTCAAGGGTAAGAGTATTGCCCGCCGCCGTTGAGGGAATCCTGATTATCTGGCCGAGGGGGGGATAAAGAGGATCATTTATCGCGATTGAATATATTGTTGTGTCGTTCGCTCCCTGTTTTATGGGCAGATTCAGGAATATATATCTTCCGGCGGAACTTGTCTGTTCGGTAAAAGCCGAGCTTGAAGTCGCGGTAATATTAACACCGGCGATAGCAGTTGAACGGTAGAATACATCACCGACAAGGTGAACAACCGAAGCGCGCATAGTCAGCTCTTTCTGATAACTTTGTCCCGCCTGTACAGCGAATTCAAGTGAATCTGAAATAAAACCACCTTTTATTCCTGTAATCAGCACATCGCCGGGAGGGATATTATCAAATGAAAATGTTCCCGCAGCGCCCGAAGTCCTGAAGAATGACTGGCCGGTATTTTTATAAACAAGCTTAACATTTATATCGGCGAAGGCTATTTTGTTGCCATTATCCAGCCGGTAAACAGTTCCTGAAACAGAAGCGTTGTTTTCGGTAAAGGTGAATTCTCCTGTAAGTGAGGCGCCCGCGGTTATTGTTACCTGCGATTGTTCAGGGGAGGCTGTGTAATTTTCCTTTACAGGTCGGATAAGGTACTGGGCCGAAGGCAGTTCTTCAAAAACAAGTCGTCCATCGGCTCCTGTAAACCCGTTCCGGACGATTGATTCATCGGCGCTTACCACCGAAACCGCTACTTCCTCGAGAGGAGTTCCGTTGGAAAGTTTGGTTACTACCGTCATTGTTCCAATATTTGGAACAGCGTCAAAATCAACCGTAACGGTATCGCGTATAAGTAATGTGGCTGACTGAGAGGAGGGGGTAAACTGATAACCCTCTCTTGAGGGGGTAACAGTATATCCGCCATCTTTCAGGTATGATTTTGAATAATCGCCGTCGGAACCTGATGTAACTGTGTAGGTTTCATCCGTTCCGTTTTTTGTTATCTTAATCGCGGCTCCGCTGATACCGCAATTACCATTAATTCTCGACTGATTAAGACTCAGCACAAGATTAACGGGACCCGCGGTCGGAGCTCCTTCGGGAATAAATATTGTTGTTGTGTCGTTACTGTATCCCTCCTTAAAAATATCTGTATAAACGAGATATTCCGTGTTATAGGGGATATCATCTATTTCAAAATTACCATTTAAATCACTTTGCGCGCTGAAGAGAAGTTGTGATTCAGTGACAGCATAAACGGGTACCGTAAATCCGGGACTCAGGCCGGTTTCATCTTTGACTGTGCCGGAAAGAGAGCTGGAGTTTTTAAGCATGGTAATTTCCAGGTCCGCCTGTGTCGTCACATTAACGCTTATATCATCGGAGGAGTAACCATCGAGAAGGGTTTTAACCAGGTACGTTCCGGGCGCGAGTCCTCCTATGGAAAAGACGCCTGAGGTATTTGTCACCGCGCTTCCCGATCCCAGGGCGCCTGAAACCGACACCTGAACTGAACCGAGAAAATTGCCGTAATTATCTTTTACTACTCCCCCTATTACCGCGTTATGAGGAACCATATCGTTCAGGGTGACGGTCGCGTTCTGGCTGGAGACAGAGATTGTGGCCGATTTTTCGGAAGAAGCCGAATACCCGGTTTTTATGGCGTGTATTATATAAGTTCCGAAGTCGAGAGAGGTAATACTGAAAGTCCCATCGGCCGCGCTTGTTTTATTAAATGTTTCCCCGGTCGCGCTGTTTTCGAAAAAGACAGATGCGCCTTCAATCATTTCCGAGTTTATATCACTGACCGTTCCGGAAATAGAACCTGTCAGCTCGGTAAGAGTTCCGTTGAGTTCTTTTGATTCTCCATCCTCGATTACATAGCCGGTTAAGCTCTGAGTCGCGTAACCTTGTTTAGTCATACTTACGTTATAAGCGCCGCCATATAATCCGGAAATCACGTAATTACCTGAAGCTCCGGTAACCGCCGTCGCGCCTCCGGTGGCTGAAGTCAGGTTGACGGTAACGCCGTTGAGGCTGGCTCCATTCTGATCTTTCACAATACCTGAAAGGAAAGCGAAATTCTGGGTAAGTGTAAGAGTGATATCTGTAAGGTTCTGTCCGAGCTGGAGAGTGATCTGCGCTGAATCGGGAAGATGTCCGGGGGCGGAAGATTTAATTTTATAGCTGCCTGCCGAAAGGCCGGTGCTGTATTTCCCCTGGCTTCCCGTAACGAGGGTTTTAACCAGGTTATTTCCCGAATCATAAATTTTCACCTGAACCGAAGCCATGAGCTGCTGCAGATTATTATATATTTTCCCGCTGACCGAGGATGGATTGGGTGTCAGTATGGCGTCAACAGTAGAGCTGCTGCCGGGCTGCAATGTACCGGTCGCGCCGGTGAATTCTGAATATCCTGTTTTCGATACTTCAATATCATAAGCTTTACCCGCCGTAACAGTTACAGCGTATGCGCCGCCGGCTCCTGAAACTGTGGAATAGCTGTTTTCGGGAGCGTTTGTTTCTTTAAGCACTATCGAGGCATTTGTAAGAGGCGCCCCGCCGGTTTTAGTTATTGTCCCCTGAACCACAGCCGTATTGGCCACGAGATTAAAATTGTTGTTAGCGCTCTGCTGCCCCGGGCCTATTGTTAATGTAAGGGGAGCAGAGGTTACAAATCCTGACTTTGAGGCTGTAAGGGAATATGTGCCCGGCTGAACGCTGATTGAATATTTGCCGTCTGAGCCGGTTGTTGCCGTTACAGTCTGATTATTGAGAATTGCCTTAACGGTCGCGTTAACAAGGGGCTGCTGGAGGCTGGTTACCTTTCCGGTAATCACTCCGGCATTTGCCGACATGGTAAAATCTATTCCGGTCAGATTCTGACCGGGCGAAACACTTATTGTCAGAGGCTGAGGTGATATATAACCCGACTTCTGGATGTTTACAGTCCGGGTTCCCGCGGCTACGCTAAGCTGATAGGTGCCATTGGGCAGAGTAGTTGTCTGTTCTCCGTTCAGGGTATAAACGGTTACTCCCCCCAGGGCCGTTCCGTCAGATTTTGTGACCGAACCGGCGATAGAGGAAGGATTGGCAGTCATTTCAAAGTTCAAGCCGGAGATTGTCTGACCAACTCCGAGAGTAAGCTGAATCGGCTGACTTGCTGTATAACCCTGTTTAGCGGCTGAAATAGTATATGAACCGCTTCTGAGGCTGAGCGAGAACTGCCCGCTCGAACTTGTTACCGAAGTAACCGGGGTTCCGCTTCCGGGCACGGCAGTTACCGTAACAGACTGGAAGGGTGTTTGTCCCTGTGTAGTTACTTTGTATACAAATCCCGTAACCTGGTTGGCTTTTGGGATCAGGGTGAAATTTTCATTCTGGAGATTATCACCCGCCACAAGGGTATAGACCGAGGGATCGGGTGAAATAAATCCTGTTTTTGTTGTAGTAAGGGTCCATTCGCCCGAAGAGAGAGTGAATGAATAGTTGCCCGAGGCGTCGGTTGTAACCTGCTGGACAACATTCCCGCTTTGCGCTTTTACCGACGCGAGCTGCACAGGCTGGTTGAGATCATTAAAAACCTTACCGCTTATATAAGTATTATCGAGGGTGAGCACAAGAGGCTCGCTAAGTATCAACTGATCGGTTTCGGCAGTCACGGTAATTTCCTGAGAGGCGAGGTAACCTGCCTTGCTTGCCTGAATATTATAAGTTCCCTTAGGCAGCGCGAGACTGAAATTACCCTGGGAATTCGAAGTCGTATTTTTAATTACATTTGTAAGAATATTTTCGAAGCGGATATTAGCCGAGGAAACACCCGCTCCGGCCTGGTCTTTTACCACACCTGATATTACAGTCGGGTAGGGACGCAGGTAAAGCACAATTGATGTTGTCACATCCTGGTTAATATTCACTGTAAAAGTGGAATCGAAATGTCCCGGCTTACTGCCTGTAAATTCGTATGTTCCCACAACGAGGCTGTCGGTATATGTCTGCGAATTTGTAACCACATATGGATTGGCGGGGGAAACACCTCCTGAAACCGAGTTAGCTTCCGCCTCAAAATTCAGAAAGTTTGTTCCGTTTGCTGTTGATACGGCCTGAATAACAAACTTACCCACATCGAGAACATACCTGAAGAACCATGTCTCACTCGCGTTTCCGGCGCCGGATATATCATTCGGGACCACAAACCAGATATAATTTCCTTTATTAAGAGTGGTCAGAGCGGGATATTCGATTGAAGTATTTGTTGTGGTCGAATTCCATATTGGAATATCTATCTGCTGCTGGTTACCGGCAAAAGTTGTTACTCTCTGGTAGAGATAGATTGTATAGGAGTTAGCGTCTTCAACCTCATCCCACTGGAAGGAAATATATTCATCTCCATAAAAGATTGAACTGTCGGCCGGAGCTGTAAGCTGGGGAGGATCGAGTGTAACAGGGGCCTCATAGATAAACTGTACGGCGCCGCCGAATACAGTGCTTGTAAAAGAAAGATCATCCTCATCATAAAGATTAAGGATGGCATAGTTATACTCAAATCCGGGAATAAGGGGAGGCGCTTCAATATAATAAGGTGATGTCAGATCCGGTTCACCATATTGGACCGAAGTTTCCGTGGTTAGGAAATTCCAGATAATATTTGCTCCCTCCACACTTATTTCACCATTGGGCAGTGTAACAACAGAAAAGGGAGTGCTGGAAACAAAGAGGTAATAAGCCGGCACACCCGGCACCGAAGTCCATTCAAATACCGGAGTAGCCTCTTCAATAACACCCGAAGGGCTGAGAGCAACCGGAGCTGTCTGCGCTTCAACAACAAACTGGATTTCATTAGTATAAATAATGTTTGTCGGATTATTATTGAAATCGTTTTGAATTCCGCTGAGGGTATTTTGCTGGGAGTTAGAGATAATAGCGTAATATCTTCCGGTAGAAAGATTATAAGGGCTTATACCCGGTTTACTTCGCAAAGTTTGTCCGGTAACAGGAATAGTTTTAATATCGTAATTGCCCGATGTCTGGCCGATTTTAAGTTCGGCATTTAATCCTGTTACGTTTTGTCCCCATTCCAGTATAAGACTGTCTTCCGGAGGGAAAAACAGCTTAAGTTTCAACTGGGTCGGGTTATCGAGAAAATATCCTTTCGGAGGATCAAGAAGGAATGTCTGGGAGGTTATAACAGAAAAAAATCCTGAAAGGATTAAAAAAAGAAGTACCTTTTTTACCATATTTACCCCATTAATTTTGAAAACTTTAAAAACTTACGTAAAACAAAATCAGAAAAGAGAGCATATATTTTAAGAAGCGCCAAGAGTCAAAAGCCGGGTATAGGAATAGTAACCGGAAGATAGAGTTATTTAGTGACATTATCAAAGTGTTTTTAACTTTTTTTTACTTATTCCTTTCTCCAGAATAACATTATTATCGTGATAAAAAGTGAAAAATTAATATAAAAAAATTACTATTTTAAAAAATTATAATTCATACTCTGTTTCGCTGAAAGAAATTATTTATTAAAGCTTCCTGAATAGTCATTTATGACAGAATATTGTGTTTAACCCATTAATCGAATAAACCATATTTAAAAAAAAGGATTTTGATTAATAAGTAAGAAGTCAAATTATACGCAAAACGACAAAATGTAATGAACAATTAAAAGGACAAAGACTACCGCAGATTTTTATAATTTCGCTTTTCGCTTACCTGGGTGGGAAAAGGCCACGAAATCACCAAAACACAAAATCCCACAAATGGCTCAATAAAAACCTTATTACTGATATTTTAATCTTGGCAGCATAGATAATAACCCGGCAATATTAAACCTTATCAACCTTATTCAAACGGGCGGTATGTTCTAAGGGATTATTTGATGATTGCGAAAAAAACTCAAAACAGGATTACGGGGATTAATCCGTATTGAGTTAAATTCTATTTTTATCTGATTGCCAGTAAAATTTGGCATTAGATTCCGGCCTGCCTGCCTTTGGCTGGTCTTTTCGCAAAGGACGCAAAAAACCGGAATGACAATTAATTGGTAATACCTGGGGAAAACCAATTCGTCATTCGTAATTCGCAATTTTTCTCCTGCTCTGCCAGTTTATGAATAAGAGTATGACTAAGATGGCTGGTTTTGTGACGGCGATTGTGTTGTCCATTTTTCATGAGGGGGCGGGATTACGATTACGATTATGATTACGATTATGATGTTTACTTAAGTTGAGGTCAATTAACAATTTAAAAGACAAAGACTACCGCGGATTAAAGAAAATAACAGTATTTAACGTGGTGGTTTGTAACGAAATCATTTTTTCTAATACCGGAAGAGAAACTCTCATTGTTGATTTCCGGTCTTTCCCTGCCTGAGCGGCCCTGCGATCACAGAATATTTCTCTCTTAACGATCATTTGATTAAATTTATATTTTTAATAATCACTATTTGGATACCAGGTTTTGTCTGAAAATTATAATATGAAGAATATTTGGAATAAAAGGGCGCTCGAAGACGCGATCCATTATATTGAAACTTCGGAATACAGTTCTGATATAAGAAAATTTTTTTCAAGAGGGAAAGAGCTTACAGATATTTTGCTGGAGCTTCTAAACAGAAAGAATGAATATGATTTTGGAAAAATGACACTTCTCGAAATGGGCTGCGGCGCGGGCAGAATGAGCGGCGCTCTTTCGAAAAAATTTCAAAAGGTGCTGGCAACTGATGTTTCAGGCGAAATGATTAATCTTGCTATAATGAACCATCCCGAAGATGATTATCCCAACATTTCATTTATTGAAACAGATGGAATTCTCGCGAATGGAATAGAGGATAAATCTGTGGATATAGTTTTATCTTATGAAGTTTTCCAGCATCTCCCGACTTATGAAATAGCGGCGGGAAATTTCAGGGATATGTACAGAGCGCTGAAAGATGGCGGTATTATTTATATTCATTTTAAGTGTGAAGTTAGTTTTGCCAGGAAAATTATCAGAAAACTTTATCATTCCAGGCCATTATCATGGTTCAGAAATTCGTCCAAAAACGATCCGACCTGGACAGGCAAAGCCTATGATGAAGAGGGGATCAGAAAATTATGCGAGGATACCGGGTTCAGGGTTAAGGAGATTCTTCCCGATCCGACTCATCCCCCCGGAGAGAGAGTTTTTCTGGTAGCTGAAAAACCGGGTAAGCAGCATTGATGCAGGTTTCTGAGTAAATGAGGTTGATTTTTCGAGGAATATTTAGCATATTAAAATATTGGAGACTAAATGAGTACCTTTTACTTCCCTGAACAAAGGGAAATTTAGTCTGCTTTTATTTATATAAAGCTTTTGCTATGCCATTTTACCGCAAAGATATTATTTCAGATTTTCAATTAGTTGTCAGTCTGCAAAACATTTCAATATTACCCTTTTGACCTGTGAATGGTTATTAGCGGAAGGGGAGATAATATGACGCATGCCAAATTTATAAAAGAACTTGCCGGAAGGCTTGGAAAACCTCAAACGCAGGTCAGAACCCTGTTCAAGGGAATAACAGAAGCGATTAAAAACATACTTGAAAAGGATTCTGACATATTTATTCCGGAGCTGGGCACATTCAGAGTTAAAGAATCAGGAGAAAAGAATTCGAGAAATCCTCAAACCAAAGAAAAGATCATACTCCCTCCAAAGAAAAATTTAAGGTTTTCTCCGGCTGCCGGACTTAAAAGAGAAGTGAAATCGGTAAGGAGGGAAGAAGATGAATAAGAAACTTACCTTCAATGAGCTTGTTTATGAGATAGCTGAAATGACCAGTGAGCCGCCTGAATTAATAAAGCAGCTTCTGATAGAAACCGCGGGCATTGTAAAAGAGTACCTGAAAAATGATAAATCGGTAACCCTGGGCGGGCTGGGAAGATTCAGGCTGAAATGGAATGAGGAAAGAACCAGGAGAAACCCGCAAACCGGTGAACAGATTTTAGTTCCGGGGCATCACAGTGTTTTGTTCAGGCCCGAGCTTCAATTCAGGAACTTTATTAATAAAAAATATGCTCATTTGAGCGCCCGCCCCGCTGAAGATAATTTAAAATCTGATGTTGCCCCCTCTCTTATCGATACAGAAAAGGTAAGTGAAAACTCCCTGCCTGCCGAGGAGAAGGCGGAGCAACGTTCCGGGAAAAATGTCTGGGTATTCCCTGTATTTATTATGATACTGGTAGTCGCGGTCCTTTTGTTTTATCCTTTTGGTGATGATGAAAAAAGCGGTGATTCTTTCGCGGCTGAAAACAGCGCGAACCCGGTTACAGCGGTTGAAAAAAAGATGGAAACAAAAACGGATAATCTGAACCCGGCTAAAGCTGTTGCTGAAAAAACAGTAGAAACCGAAAAGGAGGAAGTATTAAAAGAACCGGATACTGAGGTGAGCTCATCCCCTTTCCTTACGCCGGGCGGAACGCATACTGTCGCTCCGGGTGACAAGTTATGGAATATCGCGGGCAATTTTTATAATTCGCGTAAACTCTGGCCTCATATTTACGGTGTGAATTCAGAAATTATTGGTAACCCTGATTTCCTGAAACCAAATACCAAACTGATTATTCCTCCGCTTGAAGGAACCACTGATAAACTTACGAATAATGACATAATTAATATAGCCGACGGTTACGCGCAGACCTACCTGGCTTATAAGTCTGCCGGTAAAAGCCATGCCGCCAATTACCTCTGGGTGGCAATGAAGATCGCTCCCGATCATATTAAGAATAAATATGATAATCTGATTGACGCGGCTGATCTGGAATATATCAGAAGTAAGAAAGGTAATCCGGATATCAGGTGATTCATGGAATAGTTCTGTGTGCCTGCCTCAGGAAGGCTCTTTTTAGTGGGAACAAAACCGGTATAAAGATCGCCATTGAGTGAAATAGTTTCAGAACTCCTGACTCCTGGTAATAAAAACAACGACTTATTGAAATCTATTCTTAAAAAAATGTCGTAATGTTGACGCGCATCCCGAAATATTATCGGATAACTTATTGATTCGCGGACTGTTATAAATATATTTATTGTACTCTCGCAGATAAATATGGTGTACCTGACGGCACACCGAATATTTTGCTTTTCACTATTTTACCAATATGCTGTCCCTAACGGGACATAAAATAAAATTGCTGTATAATATTGCCCTGTCAGGGGCAAAATATTGGTAGAAACAAAATAAGAAACAAACAAGTGTGCCGTCAGGTACACCATATAACACCCTCTGAATTATATTCGGCGCCTTAAGTGAGGGGATTAAATCGCAAATATTTCGTTGAATTGAATTCTGGTATATGAAATCACGACAAAATAGTTTGATGGGTGTCAGGAGTTCTGAGTTTATTGGTTGCTCGATTCCTCAAAAAAGATTGATTCTTCATTTTATATGTTTCTATTTTAATTCTGTCGGTTTATATTTATAGCTTATTGTTGATAAATCTTTCCGGGAGATATTTCATGAGCCAGCGAGCCAATTACATTCTGAAGCAGGGTGATAAAACCACAATATATTTCTCACAATGGGGGGGCGGACAAATTGCCTGCCAGCTATTAGCCGGACCCGCTGATTTTTTGGATATTGTTAAAGATAATGAAGTTGTGGAGGACCTGACCCTTTTCCCCTGGCTTGAAGGATTCGCTGTTATTGATACGGATAAAAAAAAGCTGGTATTTCATGAGTCAGCTTATTTGAACCAGACAACAGCGAGAAGGGAATATTTTAAGCTGCTCGAAGGTTTATGGCCCGGGTGGGAACTGACTTTCGCGGAAAATTACTGCGGAGTTTTAGAAGATGCGGCCGACCAGGATTACAGTAAAAAACATTCTGAGGGCGACCTTAAGATAAAGCCTGTCGAAAAACTGGCGAAGTCGGACCCTGATTATTCCAACCTCGCTGTTCTTTTGACCGACGAATCAGATAATAAACAAATATTTTACTTCGAATCAGGCCCTGACCAGTTTATTTTAAACGGACCAGGGCTGATTCCCTTTTTGCAAAGCAGAAAACCGGGTGAAATGCTGCATGAATCTGAGTCAGATTTTCTTTGCGTTATTGTTATCAATCTGCCTGAAAAGAGAATAATATTGAATGAGAGCATTCCTCTCCTCAGGGAGAAGCTGACCGGGACCTGGCCCGGCTGGGAGATAATTGTTTCTGATATCGGGTATATCGGGCATCTGGAAAACAACGGGATAAATTGTGGAAGTTTGAAACTTTCACCTGCTGAGGTGGATGATATTATTGAGGATATAAAGAATTTTGAATGATGATCCCGCAAGTAATCTGGCTCCCCGCAAGATGGTGAAACTTTTTACAAATATCAGCCGGTGGCTTCGACTCCGCTCAGCCACCGGGCAGGTGCGTTGTATCGTTCTTTGACAGTTTATACTCTTATCACCACACTAACGCCAACATGTTGAGCATAATCCGGAGAGCAAAATTTGTCAAAAAATCCGCTTATAACATGTTGCCAATAATCAGGCCGAGATACTAAAGCCAAAAATTCGCAGAGCAAGAATAAAACTATTTAAATATTCCAGATTGGAAAAACAACTCACCCCCCGGACTTGAAAAAAGAGGGGGAGTCTTAAAGTCCCTCTCACCCGCCGCAGGCGGGCGCTTTCAGCTTCCCAAGAGAGGGATTTTCCCAGAGGGATGCCTCTGGCAAGGGTGAGTTTGTAATATGCCTCGAAATATTTAAATAATTTATCTATTTTTTGCAGAGTTTGATTACTTACAAAATAAATCTCTTCCCCTTTGTGGCGTTTTCCTCAGGCTCTGACTGGGGAAAATTTATTCCATTAACATTTAAACTTTACGCAAAAGGGCAAAATTTCAATTAACAATTAAAAAGACAATTGATAAATATTCCAGGAGCTCAAAAATTCTTCGCTGAAAAGAAACAAAAAGAACCTTATTCTTTAATCTTTTAACCTTCCAGGCAACAAGAATATATTTAAGAGAAAAAGCCAGTTATTTTTTTACGAATATTTTGACTTCTTACCGGATTACAGACATCACAAGGTAGATCAAACCCCTCCCGTCCTCCCCTTAAAATCTTAAGGGGAGGGGATCCCGCTTTCGAAACATTGAATTTTTTCGTGAAGTTATCACCCCTGCTATATTGTTGCTGTCAAATTTGAAATTTGGGATTTTACCAAATCGAGGGTCCTTAGTAGCCAGGGAATTCCTCCACAACTTTTTGACCTTATTGCCTTTATATTTCCCGCGGATTTCACTGATAATCGTGGAAAATATCAGAACAGGATTGCAAAGATTTGGAGGATTTAGAGGAGGAGCAACTGCCCTTGAAATGCAAATCGAAATCGATTCTTCTCACGCAGAGAAAAACCTTATTTTTGATTTTTTAACCTTCCAGGCAACAAGAATATATTTGAGAGAAAAAGCCAGATATTTTTTTTACGAATATTTTGACTTCTTATCGGATTATAAACATCTCAAGGTAGATCAAACCCCTCCCGTCCTCCCCTTAAAATCTTAAGGGGAGGGGATTCCGATCTCTAATCTTTGAAGAGTTTTAGATAGATTGTAATTACTTAAATTGTTGCTGTTAATTTTGAAATTGTGTGTTTTCCCAAATTGGGGTTCCTTTGTAGCCGGGGATAATCCCCTAAAAAATAAATCTTATAACCTTATTCATCCGGAGTTTTATTCCCGCAGATTTTTTTGATTACGCTGATTTGGACGAGAAAAAGGCCACAAAATCACCAAAACACCAAATCCCACGAAAAAGTTGATAAGAACCTTATTCTTTAATCTTTTAACCTTAGTAGCAATGGCAGACCCTCAAAAATTTCAACCTTATTGCCTTTTACCGGGGCATTATTTCCCGCGGATTTCACTGATTTTCGCTGAAAAAACAGGATTACCAGGATCAGAATGATGGTCAGAATGTTTTAATAAAATAAAAAACCGGGTCATCTTTTAATTATCAATTGTCAATTAACTGACTATCCAATTTTGGCGCCGCCGGTTTATGAGTACGATTTTTTGTCCCCGAAGTCGTAATTGCCCCCCTGAATTACTTATTGCTGAGGAGATTCAGCAAAACATATCATGATTATTCAAAAAATTTTTCATTAAATTATCTGAACATCTTAGTTGAATTTTTTACACCTGGAGAAAATGCCGGAACACTGTAACGAAATAATTGCCAAATCGATACTGAGGAAACATAAGAGGATAGACTCCTGGTTTATCACTCATTACGGGATGAATCTTTACAGGGGATGCAGCCATAACTGCGCGTATTGTGACGGAAGGGCGGAAAAGTATTACGCGCCTGAAAGGTTCGGGTCATCGGTTGAGGTGAAGATTAATGCCGCTGAAATCCTCGCGCGTGAGCTTGATCCGAAGAGGAAAAGAAAACCGTTCAAAAAAAGTTTTATGGTTCTCGGGGGAGGAGTAAGTGATTCATACCAGTCACCGGAAAAAGATTATATGATTACGAGGGATGTATTAAAGCTGCTGCGGCAATATGATTTGCCGGTTTTTATTCTCACAAAATCGACCCTGGTCGAAAGAGATATCGACCTGATCAGTGAAATTAACAGAAAAAACGGCGCGCTGGTATGCTTCAGTTTTTCCTCGGTTGATGAAAAAATTTCCGCTGTTTTTGAACCCGGTGTGCCTTCCCCGCGAAAGAGGTTCGACACAATAAAAAAACTGCGGGACGCGGGAATATCAACGGGAATGTTCCTTATGCCGGTAATTCCTTTTGTAACCGACACGCCTGAATTGCTCGAATCGGCGGTTGAAGCGGCCCGGGATAATGGACTTGAGTTCATTATTTTTGGCGGTATGACCTTAAAGGATGGAAGACAAAAGAATCATTTTTTAAAAGTCCTTCATGATTATGACAGAACATTATTAACTTATTATGCTAATCTCTACCGTGGTGATAAATGGGGGAATGCCGATCCGGAATATTACGTTTCACTGAATGAACTTTTTTATAAAATTACCCGGCGTTATAATATGCCGCTAAGGATTCCGCCGAAATTTTATAAAAACCTGTTGAGTCTGAATGATCTCGCGATAGTTATTACAGATCATATTGACTATCTCCAGAGAATGAGAGGATTTCAATCACCATTCGGGATGGCCTCATGGGGACTTGGCAGGGTCGATCAGCCTTTGGAGGAGATGAAATATAAATTGTCTTCCATTAAAGGGATCGGCAGCAACGCGCGCAAGGTGGTTTCCGAGATAATTGAAAAAAGAAGCAGCCGGCTTTATGAGGAGCTGTTGTTTTATAAGAGGTAAAGCGCGGAATTATCTTTTTTATTCCTTTTTTAATCTTCCATTATTGAATAACCGGAATAAAGACTGTTGTCATCAAAATCAATGACAAGCCATTGAAAATCAATTTGGAAAAGACCATCTTCCTGACCGATTACATAAGCGAGTCTGTTTTTCTTTTTGAAATACAAGTTTTCATCAGCACCGAGCAATTCAGCCACGTCACCCATGGTTTTTCCCTTAAGATTAAAAAATGTCAGGCTACCCAGCATCATTCTTCTGGTAGTCGGAGTATCGGCAAATGTATCCGAATTTTTCCAATGTTCCGAATCGAATGATTTTAAATATGATCCCATTGGCAGAGGATCGGTGAAAATTATAAAAACGGGAATGAATAAGGATAAATAAAATTTGTGAAATGGATCGTATCGAAATTTCCTTTTTGTGAATAAAGACATTCCCAAATCAAAAATGACTACGATGGTTAAAACCAGTAACAAAATTATCAGAGCGAAATTGAGCAGACCTGTTAAGCTTGTAGGAATGATCAGGGGACTAAAAAGCCAGTAAAATAAAAAAACAAAAAAACTTATCAGATATATTTTTGATTTTTTAACTGTGGTTTTAATATTAAAACAATCGCTAACCATTTTACCCTGGTAAATTGTTATTCGATCTCCAAATTTATAAAATATTAGATGACTTACACCACGAATTTGTATTTAATGTTTCTGCCAACGCGATCTTTCCAAGAGGCAAATTACATGATTATTTTCGGTATCGGTATTAAAAAATCAGAGAAAGAGTAAGAGTATGATGGCCGGGTTGGGTGAGGGCGGGCAGGGGAATTAAGAATTAGGAATGAGGAATTAGGAATGAAAGGAAAGTAAAGAAACCTTATTCTTTGTTTTTTAACCTTAGTAGCAGAGGAGTCCCCCCCCAAAAAAAATAACCTTATTGCCTTTTTATTTTTCGAGGATTTTGTCGAATATAACGGGGAATGATCTCTGAACCATGATTAAAGGATTTGAGGATTACATGATTATATTTCGGTACCGGTATTAAAAAATCAGAGTAAGAGTAGGAGTAAGCCCTCCTGCGCCAAAAAACGGCTGCGGCGGGTAAGAGTATGATGGCTGGGTTGGGTGATGGCGAAGGAGAATTACGAATTACGAATTACGAATTAAGAATGCCAGGAAAGTAAAGAAACCTTATTCTTTGTTTTTAACCTTAGTAGCAAAGGATTCCTCTCCCCACCAAAATTAACCTTATTGCCTTTATATTTCGGTATCGGTGTTAAAGAATCAGAGAAAGAGTAAGAGTGTGAAAACCGGGTTGGGTGATGGCGAAGGGATTGTACATTTTTCCTGAGGGGGCGGGATTACGATTACTCCGTAAGCAGTGAAATTCTACGCAAAACGGCAAAATTTTATCGTACACATGGGACATCCCCCTGGGGGCGAAGCGGTACTCGTAATCGTCATCGTTCTCGAATAATCTGAGCATTTTGGTAAAGACGAGTACGAATCACGATTACGAGAACGAGTACGATTTTTTTTAGGATTCATTTTTTTCTGGCTCTGGCAGTTTATGATTATTCCATAAGGAATCAAATTCTACGCAAAATGGCAAAATTTCAATTAACAATTAGTAATGTACAATGAATAATTGAAAAGAGGACCGCAGATTTTTTTGATTACGCGGATTTCGCAGATTTGGGTGGGAAAAAGGCCACAAAAGAAATGACGAATGACGAATTACGAATTTATGCAAATGAAGAAACCTGATTTTTGATTTTTTAACCTTCCGGGCAACAAGAATATATTTAAGAGAAAAAGCCAGTTATTTTTTTACGAATATTTTGACTTCTTACCGGATTACAGACATCTCAGGGTAGATCAAACCCCTCCCGTCCTCCCCTTAAAATCTTAAGGGGAGGGGATTCCGCTCTCTCATCTTTGAAGAGTTTTAGATAGATTGTAATTACTTAAATTGTTGTGGTTAATTTTGAAATTGTGTGTTTTCCCAAATTGGGGTTCCTTTGTAGCCGGGGATAATCCCCTAAAAAATAAATCTTATAACCTTATTCATCCGGAGTTTTATTCCCGCAGATTTTTTTGATTACGCTGATTTGGACGGGAAAAAGGCCACAAAATCACCAAAACACCAAATCCCACGAAAAAGTTGATAAGAACCTTATTCTTTAATCTTTTAACCTTAGTAGCAATGGTAAACTCTCAAAAATTTCAACCTTATTGCCTTTTTAACCGAGGCATTATTCCCCGCGGATTTGGCTGATGGACGCAGAAAAAACAGGATTACCAGGATCAGAATGATGGTCAGGAGATTTTAAGACAACATAAGCCGGTGGTAAGTCCGCCGCGGCGGATCGAAACCAGCGGCGGTAGCTTCGACTCCGCTCAGCTACCGGACAGGTTCATTGTTTCTGGCTTTGCCAGTCTATGATTACTCCGTAAGGAGTTAAATTCTACGCAAAATGGAAAAGTTTTTATCTGATTGCCAGTAAAATTTGGCATTAGATTCCGGCCTGCCTGCCTCTGGATGGTCTTTTCGCAAAAGACGCAAAAAACCGGAATGATAAATAATTGGTAATACCTGGGGAAAGTCAATTCCTAATTCCTAATTCGTAATTCCTCATTGTCTCTGGCTTGCCAGTCTGTGATTACTCCGTAAGGAGTTAAATTCTACGCAAAATGGCAAAATTATTACTAATCGGTAGTAAAAATCGGCATTAGATTCCGGTCTTTTTGCAAAGGACGCAAAAAACCGGAATGACAATTAATTGGTAATACCTGGGGAAAGTCAATTCCTAATTCGTAATTCGTAATTCCTCATTATCTCTGGCTTGCCAGTCTATGAATATGATTATTCCGTAAGGAGTTAAATTCTACGCAAAAAGGAAAAGTTTTTATCTGATTGCCAGTAAAATTTGGCAATAGATTCCGGCCTGCCTGCCTCTGGATGGTCTTTTCGCAAAAGACGCAAAAAACCGGAATGATAATTAATTGGTAATACCTGGGGAAAGTCAATTCCTAATTCGTAATTCGTAATTCCTCATTGTTTCTGGCTTGCCAGTCTATGATTATGATTATTCCGTAATGAGTTAAATTCTACGCAAAATGGAAAAGTTTTTATCTGATTGCCAGTAAAATTTGGCATTAGATTCCGGCCTGCCTGCCTCTGGATGGTCTTTTCGCAAAAGACGCAAAAAACCGGAATGATAAATAATTGGTAATACCTGGGGAAAGTCAATTCCTAATTCGTAATTCCTCATTATCTCTGGCTTGCCAGTCTATGATTACTCCGTAAGGAGTTAAATTCTAAGCAAAAAGGAAAAGTTTTTATCTGATTGCCAGTAAAATTTGGCATTAGATTCCTGCCTGCCTCTGGATGGTCTTTTCGCAAAAGACCGGAATGATAATTAATTGGTAATATCTGGGGAAAGGCAATTCCTAATTCGTAATTCGTAATTCCTCATTGTTTCTGGCTTGCCAGTCTATGATTACGATTATGATTGTGGGGGACCCTGAGCCGGATACGGTTTATATCAGGATCAGGGTTTTATGATAAGTTTTTTAGATGCGTGTGTATTTTAAACGTAGGCGTCGGGGAAAAAGAGGGGGCTCATTTTATATTCATCCTCGACTGTGCCATGACAATGAGAGCATTTATCAACATTAAAAATTACAGGTTCTTCTGAGGGGTCGGCCATAACAAAATTTACAATAGACTGGCAGTTTTTACATTGTACAACATGATGTGTGTCGATTTTTTCTCTGCATTCCGGGCATAAAAATCCGGTTTCGCCAAGGATTTCACGCGGATCGAATACGAACATAACACGGCATTTGGAATTATTGCACCTTGCAAAACTTTTAGATTTGGTAGATGATGTATTTATAAAGCCTCCGGAAAAATAATATTAAAAAACAACACTAATCTATGTTATCAGAAGAATGAATACTATGCAAAAAATCATCCTCCCCTTTTTTTTTCCACCCGATTTGTGATTTTTTTTACCAAAACGTATTTTCATGATAGTAAAAAAAAAGAATTAATCAAATATAATAATCTTAAACGGAGAGAGAAATGGCCGGAATAAAATCATTCAAGGCTTATGATATAAGAGGAAAAGTGCCGGGAGAGCTAAACGCTGAAATGGCATATAAAATCGGCAGAGCATTTGTCACCCTCTTCAAATGTGATAAAATGGTAATCGGACGCGATATCAGGAAGTCATCGGAGGAAATATCGGATGCTCTTGCCAAAGGTATAATGGATAGCGGAGCGGATGTGGTCGATCTTGGTCTCTGCGGCACCGAGATGATCTATTTCGGAACACCTTTCCTGAATGCCGGGGGAGGAGTGATGATAACCGCGAGCCACAACCCTCCGGAGTATAACGGATTAAAGTTTGTCAGGCGTGGTTCGATTCCTGTAGGATATAATTCGGGTCTTGATAAAATAGAAAAAATGATCCTTGATGACGAGTTGGGACCAATGGCCGAAAAACAGGGAACATATTCGACCCGCGATTTAATGCCTGAATTTATAAAACGGCTGGGTGAATTTTATGATAAATCAATAATAAAACCGATGAAAGTGGTTGTAAATGCCGGTAACGGCTGCGCGGGACCCGCCCTCGACGCTCTGGAACCTGATTTGCCGATTGAAATGATCAAGGTATTTCATGAACCCGATTCAGATTTCCCGAATGGCGTCCCCAATCCTCTTCTTCCTGAAAACCGCAAACCAACAATTGACGCTATTCTTGAACACAAAGCCGATCTCGGGGTAGCCTGGGATGGTGATTACGACAGATGTTTTTTCTTTGACGAGAACGGAAGTTTTATTGAAGGATATTATATAGTCGGTGTTCTGGCGAAATCAATTCTTAAATCCAGCCCCGGTGAAAAGATCATTCACGACCCCCGCCTGGTATGGAATACAGAGGATGAAGTCAAAAAAGCGGGTGGCGAACCGGTTGTTTCAAAAAGCGGACATGCCTTTATCAAGGAAAAAATGAGAGAGGTAAACGCTGTTTATGGCGGCGAAATGTCGGCGCATCATTATTTCCGTGAAAACTATTATTCCGATAGCGGCATGATTCCTTTTCTTCTTATCATGCAGTTGATGTCGGAAGAAAATAAAACAATGTCGCAGCTTATCGGTGAAATGATCGATAATTTCCCTTGCTCGGGAGAAATAAACTCAACTATTGATGATCCGGCGGGAAAAATTGAGGAGATCAGGAAAATTTATTCCGATGGCAAACAGGATACGTTAGACGGTGCGAGCATTGAATACCCCGAATGGCGTTTTAACGTAAGAATGAGCAATACCGAACCTTTAATAAGACTTAATGTTGAAACAAAAGGAGATAAAAAATTATTAAAGGAAAAAACTGAAGAATTACTGAAGATAATCAGGGGATAAGAAAGAGGCTGCTAAATTAGCAGCCCTTATATTCTCAGAAACCTTTTGTTATTATTCTTCGTCTTAATCAGTGAACATTCATTAAGGAATATAAAAATGCAGAAACAGGAAAAAACAATAGACGTGGATAAGCTTCTTAAAAACAAACTGAAAGGTTTGAGTATTGCTGAGCTTGAAAACAGCATAGCGAAAGTTATCAGTGAGCAGGTTGGTGAAGATTACAAATGCACAATCGGGGAAATAAAGTATACTCTCTTCAGCGGCGCTGATTTTCATGTTAAAATTGAGCTTACCTACAATCCTGAAGACTAAGCCTGAAGCGAGAGGGCACGGCTTTTTCCATTGAGGGACAAAAATTTACTGATTAACATCACGATTTTTCAGATAAATTTCAGGTTTCAGGAATAAGTTTGTATATTAAACACTTATTAATCATTTTCTTGCATTAAGTTGCATGAAATTACATTTTTTGCAGTGAAATAACCCGATCAAATACACAGGCAGGGGTTATGAATAAATTAGCTGTGAAGTGAGGAGAATTTGATTATTACACTGTTTTTTTTAATTCTGGCCTGGCCAGTCTGAAAAATTAAATATAGAGTTGTACCTGATTATAATTATCGGCTAATGTTAATAACTGCAGGATATTTCAATGACAGCAAACTCTGTAACACCCGGGGAAAAATGGTATCGGAAAGATACTGATGAAGTTTTGACTTTTCTGAATACTTCCGTTGAGGGGCTAAGTGAAAATGAAGCGGCTTCACGGCTCAATAAATATGGAAAAAATGAAATTGAAAAGGAGGAAAAAACACCAGCCTGGCTTCTTCTTCTGGGCCAGTTTAAAAGTTTGCTGATAATAATATTGATCATCGCCGCGCTCGTATCGGCGGCTATAGGTCAGATGGTGGAAGCTGTCGCGATTATCATTATAGTGATTCTGGCCGGTGTACTCGGATTTTTCCAGGAATACCAGGCGGGCAAGTCGCTCGAAGCATTACAGAAAATGGCCGCTCCCAACACAACCGTTAAAAGAAATGGTGAAAAAAAGATTATTGCCGCGAGGGATGTTGTTCCCGGCGATATAGTGATTCTTAACACCGGCGACCAGGTGCCTGCCGATTGCCGTCTTCTGGAGGAGCAGAATCTTAAAGTCAATGAATCATCCCTCACGGGGGAATCGCTTCCTGTGAATAAACGTTCAGGAAAAATAGATTCGGAAGAGACGGCGCTGGGCGACAGAAAAAATATGATATATATGGGCACTTCCCTTTCCTTTGGCCGGTGTACGGCTATTGTTGTTGAAACGGGAATGAATACCGAATTCGGTAAGATTGCCGATCTTCTCCGCACTTCGGAAAACCGCCAGACTCCGCTTCAGAAAAACCTGGATGAACTTGGTAAAAAAATTGGAATATTCGCGATTGTGCTGGCGGCCGTACTTAGTCTGCTTGGAATATTGCGGGGATACCAGATAATTGAAATGTTTGTCTGGGGTGTCGCGCTGGCAGTGGCAGTTATTCCGGAAGCGTTGCCCGCCGTTGTTACCATAAGCATCGCGCTCGGTGTAAGAAGAATGGTAAAAAGGAAGGCGCTCGTCCGAAACCTGCCCGCGGTTGAAACACTCGGGTCCACCAATATCATCTGTTCTGATAAAACCGGCACTCTTACCCAGGATGAGATGACAATCAGAAAAATCTTTAACAGCATGAAAACCTACGAAGTTTTTGGCTCGGGTTATGCTCCATCGGGGAAATTTGTGCTTGGCAATAAAAGGATTGAACCTGATAATTATCCTGATCTGAAGAAAATGCTTGAATGTGGCGTTTTGTGTAATGACACTTCACTTTTAAATGAAGATGATAACTGGAGCATTATTGGCGACCCGACAGAAGGGGCTATTGTTGTAGCCGCCGAAAAGGGAGGAATTAAGGTTGATGATTTAAAGGAAAAATACCCGCGCGTTTATGAAATTCCATTTTCCTCTGAGACAAAGCGGATGACAACGGTTCATCAGTATGATGGAAAAAAGCTTTCCTGTGTTAAAGGAGCTCCTGAGGTAATCTTAAGCTCATGTGATTATTACCTTGAAGATGGAGAGGAAAAAGAGCTTACAGATGAAATCCGGAGGAAGATTCTGGATGAGGAGGATAATCTCGGGGAAGAGGCTTTACGGGTTCTCGCGTTTGCTTATAAAAACCTGGCTACCGAAGAGATAACAAATGAGCTTGTTGAGCAGGGACTTGTTTTTGCCGGACTTTGTGGTATGATCGATCCGCCCCGCCCCGAAGCCCGGGAAGCTATTAAAAAGTGTGAAATGGCGGGTATCAAGCCATTGATGATTACCGGTGATCATAAAGTTACCGCAGTCGCGGTTGCGCGCGAGCTTGGCATTCTTAAGGAAGGGGGAGCCATAACCGGTGTGGAACTGGAAAAAATGTCGGATGAAGAAATTGATGAGGTTACTGAAAATACTGAGGTTTATGCCCGTATTTCACCCGCTCATAAGCTGAAAATTGTCAGGTCGCTGATGAAAAAAGGCAATATCGTTACAATGACCGGAGACGGGGTTAATGACGCTCCTTCTCTTAAAAATGCCGATATCGGAGTGGCTATGGGAATCAAGGGAACCGATGTCAGCCGCGAAGCATCCGATATGATTCTTACTGATGATAATTTTGCCTCAATTGTTTCGGCAATTGAAGAGGGACGATCTATTTTCGAAAATATTAAAAAATACCTGATTTATCTGCTCAGCGGAAACCTGGGAACTGTTTTCGCGATGATCATCGCACTTATGAGCGGGCTACCATTGCCGTTAATGGCTGTTCAGGTTCTCTTTATTAATTTCCTTATGGATGGCCTTATTGCCATTGCGCTGGGTGTTGAACCTTCGGAAAAAGGTATTATGCAGCGAAAACCGCGCGATGTAAACCAGGGAATTCTTAATACCAGCACTCTCGTATATACTATCGGCGCGGGGGTTTGGATTGGGGTTATCACAATCGCCATATTTATTTTTGCTCTTCAGCAGGGAATGGGTGAGGAAAAAGCGGTAACGATATTTTTTGCCACGCTCATTTTCGCGCGTCTCTTTAACGGACTCAACTGCCGCTCAATCACCGAGCAGGCGATAAACATGAATATCCTTAAAAACAAGGCGCTTCTTTTCAGCAGCATATTTTCAATTCTGCTCACGGTCGCGGTGATTTACATCCCGGTTTTGAATGGTCCTTTTCATACTGTTCCGCTTGATTTTATAAACTGGCTTCTTGTTATCGGATACGCCCTTACAGTTCTGATATTTGTTGAGATTGGAAAAGTGATACAAAAGAAACATTTTCCGATGCTTGTTGACCAGATGTAAATGATTTTAAATTTTATCGTTTTATATATAACCCCGGTTATTTTCACCGGGGTTTTTGTATTTTTGTAATTCTTATTTATATACTGCCAATTATTTTTAAGTTTTTTTTTCTTAAAGCCAGGCTTTTTTATATGTTTGGATAATATATCTTTTAAAATTTCTCACAATCTGCAATTTTTAGCGGAACACCATCTATGGCAATAGTTTTACAATCGGGCATTTTGCTGATCTGCCTTTTCGGTTTATGGAAAGGGGCCGACCTGGTGGTGGAATCCGCCTCGGGAATAGCCAGAAAACTGGGTATGTCCGATCTTGTTATCGGGCTTACCGTAGTCGCGCTCGCAACTTCGGCTCCGGAATTCGCTGTAACGGTTTCGGCCGCTCTCACCAACAAATCCAATATTTCTGTCGGTAATGTGGTAGGGTCAAATATATTTAATCTCTTCTTCATTCTGGGAATACTTGCCCTTTTTTCGCAGATAAAAACCAATCGCAAACTTGTATACAGGGATGGCTCAGTTCTGATTTTCACAAGTCTGATGCTTGTGATATTTTTATATGACGGAGTTATGTCGCAGATTGAAGGGGTGATATTCTTTTCGATACTTCTTATTTATCTTGGTTACCTGATATTTAAGAAAGAGCCGGGAGAAGAGGCCGATAGTTCGGAATTTAAGTGGTTTACCATTCCTCTTTTTTTACTCGGCATAGCCATAATAGTAACCGCGGGGCATTATTTTGTTGAATCGGCTGCCGAGATAGCGAGGATGCTTGGTGTTTCGGAATGGACAATAGGAGTGACGATAGTGGCCGCCGGAACTTCGGCGCCTGAAATGGCAACTTCCCTGGTGGCTCTGCTCAAGGGGCGGCATGGCATGTCGGCGGGCAACCTTGTGGGTAGCGATATATTTAATCTGCTTGGTGTTCTCGGGGTTGCTTCCATGATTAAACCGCTTGCTATTACTCCTGAGGCTTTCAGCAGCATTGTAATTTTATTCTTCGCTATCATTGTGGTTGTCACATTTCTTCGTACCGGATGGAGGCTTTCCCGGGCCGAGGGTATAATTCTTTTAATCATTGTTGTCGTTCGATGGTATTTTGATTTCGCCATGTAAATGGGGATTGAATTATGAATGAAGAATGAAAGGATCAGGATTTGAGGAGGGCGGTGGTGATGTTCATTTTGTATGGGGGCAAGATTACAATGGACAATTATTAATTCAAAAGACAAAGACTACCGCAGATTTCGTTGATTGAATTGGAAGAAACGCCACTAAATCACTAAATCACTAAATCCCGCGAAAAAAGATCAAAAGAACCTTATTCGTGATTTTTTAACCTTAGTAGTATCAGAACTCCTGATCCCGGTTATAAAAAACAATAACTTACATGGATACATTCGCAAAATAAAACAGCGGGATAATTCGATAAGGAAACAACTTGGGCAGGTCTTTCTTAATCTTATCGAATAGTGTACTGAACCTATACATTGACATTGTTTTATTTTCAAAAATGATTGAATTTGAACGCCATTTTATGCATCTCCTACAGAGATGTTTACCAAGTTGTCTATTATATTCTACCCCAGGGGGACGTTCCGCACTAATTACTGCCTCTACAAGGCAAATGCAATAAAAAGAACCTTGTATAGGTTCCAATTATTGGTGTGCCGGGCATGACATAAGACTAACGGGTGCACAGAGCAAGTAAGTCCCAAAGGAGCCAAGATGACAGGAATCCTATAGCATGCGGCAAGGGTGTCCGAAGTGATTCGGAATCTGAAGGAAGCCGAAAACAAATATTCGTTCTGACGCACAGAAACCTGATAAGAGGCTGTATACTCTGGGTAATCGAGCCATGAATTGAGAAGCCCTAAAGTCATCCGGAAGAGTAATCAGTAGATCAAGTGGAACGGATAGAAAGCCTTATGTCTTACCCCGGGAGATCTCTGTACCTTCTGGCAACAGAAAAGGATATGGGAAACCATATGTGATGGGTACAGAGAAGTCAGCAGAAGACATACTAGCGTGAGAAGAAAGACCAAAGACGTGAAGGTCGGAATTCATTAAGACAGGAGTCGCCGAGAATGCGTAAAAGCAGAAAGCAACAGAAAAACAGAAGCCCTGAACAACTCGATTTATTTGAGAGCGAGAAGGAGAAACTCACAGAATCAACCACCGGCGGAACCGGAAAGGGGAGGAAAGGGAGAGTTGAACTGCTTTCGAAATTTGAAGAGAACCGATTCCAGACCAGAAACATATCAGAGGAGATATTTGCCTATGTAAACCTAAACAAGAGCTACCAGCAAGTAGTCCGAAACGGCGGAAGCGGAGGAACAGATAAAATGGATATGAGCGAATTTAAGCAATGGTACCCCAAAGGAATCATAGAAATACGGAAAGAACTACTAACAGAGCAATACAAAGTCAGTCCGGTACTAAAGGTGGAAATACCCAAACCATCAGGCGGAAAACGGATGTTAGGGATTCCCACAATAAAAGATCGCTTAATCCAACAGTCGATCCACCAGAAGCTAACGGAATACTACGAACCACACTTCAGCAACCACAGCTACGGATTCAGAGCGGGAAGAAGCGCGCATCAGGCTATAAGACAATCAGCAAAGAATATCAAAGAAGGAAAAGAATGGGTAGTTGACATAGATTTGGAAAAGTTCTTTGATAAGATCAACCATGACAGGCTAATGCAAAGAGTAAGTAAAAACATCGGAGATAAACGACTCCTGCGATTGATAAACCAATACCTGAAAGCCGGAATAATGAACGACGGACTGACAGAACAGCGAGTATCGGGCACCCCACAGGGAGGCCCATTATCGCCGTTGCTATCGAACATAGTTCTTGATGAGCTGGATAAAGAGCTCGAAAGCAGAGGCCACAGTTTCTGTCGCTATGCCGATGACTGCAATATATATGTCAGAAGTGAAAAAGCAGGCCAAAGGGTAATGCAAAGTATAGTCAGATATATCGAGAACAAACTGAAATTGAAAGTCAACAAAGAAAAAAGTGGAGTAAGGCACTGCTCGAAAGTAAAATTCTTGGGATATACAATAATGCCTAAAGGAAAAATACGAGTGGCCGATAAATCCATAGATCGATTGAAAGAGAAACTCAAGGAATTAACAGGGCGGACCAGAGGAGTAAGTTACAGCCGTGTAATAAGCGAACTAAACGCAGTAATAATCGGCTGGACAAATTACTTTGGGATGGCAAATACGTGGCTGGCCGACATCCGGAATATAGAAGGATGGCTGAGAAGAAGGCTAAGAATGTATCGCCTGAAACAATGCAAGCGCAAGTATACACAGTATAAGTTCCTGAGAAGTCGAGGAATCAGAGAAAGAGATGCCTGGAATGTAGTGAATTATTCCCAGGGATGGTGGAGGATGACGCTACACCCAACGGTAACAAAAGCGATGGGAATCAAGTGGTTCGAGGAGCTCGGATTAGAATCACTTCTGAAGAGAGTAGAAGGTTCAACTTAATGGAAACCGCCGTGGTACGAGAGTATGCCCGGTGGTGTGGGGGGACGGCGGCGCTGCCGCCTCCTACCCGATTAGAAAATTGTTAAAACCATAAGACAAAATCCTTGTAGAGGATTCACAAAGCACACTGGATAATCAAATACCTTTGAACCTCCCGGATAAACTCAGATCAATAAAATATTAATTTTGTAATACATCATTTATGGCGAAAAAAAATCTCGTCACTTAAAAATGGATAATAAATTCTTGTGATATTTTCCAAAAATTTCCGCGATTTCATTTTGCGAGGAGTAAGGAGTTCTGAAATTAAAAATAATCCGATATGTTTATTGATCTTTATTCGGGACCGGGAGGGTGAAAAAGAATGTGGCGCCTTTTTCAGGATTTCCTTCGGCACTTACTGTGCCGCCATGTTTTTCTACAATTCTTTTAACAATAGCCAGTCCCACTCCGGTTCCGGCATATTCATTGCCTGAATGGAGGCGTTGAAAAACACCGAATAGTTTATCCTTATATGCCATATCAAATCCGCAGCCCTGGTCTTTTATGTAGTAAGTTACACTTTTTTCCTCTGAAAAGGCTCCGATTTCAATTTGTTTGTCAGGTGAATCAGAGCTGTATTTAAGAGCGTTATTAATAAGATTTGTCCATACCTGGCGAATGGAGGTGGAATCTCCCTCGATATCGGGCAACGCAGAGAGGATGAAGTCAAATTCGTTATATTCTTTTTCAGTAGATATTTCTTTAAATACAGACCGGACAATTTCGTTCATATCAAGCTTTACATAATTCAGTTCACTTCTTGACAGACGGGATAACTGAAGAAGGTCCGTTATCAGTTTATCCATTTTGGTGGTGTTTTCCCTGATAATATTAATATACCTTGCGGCTTTATCATCAAGGCTTTTGGAATACTGTTTTTCGAGGTATTGTGAAAAGCCGTCAATAGCCCGCAGAGGCGCCCTGAGGTCGTGCGAAACAGAATAGGCAAAGGCTTCAAGTTCTTTATTGGCCGCTTCCAGCTTCGCTGTTCGCCGGGTTACCATATCCTCGAGATAAAGATGGTATTTCTGTAATTCCTCTTCAACCTTTTTTTGCCCGGTAATATCCACATGAGTGCCGATCATTCTTATCGCGCGGTCATTTTCGTCAAAAAAGGCTCTCGCTCTCGACAGAATATTTATCCAGTGACCATCTTTGTGTTTCATTCTGAATTCCATCACAAAACGTTCACGTTTTTTATTAATTACCTCCTCCAGTAACTGCCAGGATTTTTTTACATCTTCGGGAGCGGTAAGTTTTTCCCATACAGAAAAATCATTGGGCAGTTGATCATATTCATAACCGAGCATTTTTTTCCATCCCGGGGAATAATAAATTTCATTGGTTACCAGATTCCAGTCGTATAGCCCATCCTGCGAAGCGTTCATCGCGAGGTTAAAACGGTTTTCACTCTCCACGAGTCTTTTTTTGGTCTCGTTTATTTCAACAAGGCTTCCTATAATATGAGCTGAAGTTTTAAGCTTTTGTTTGGCCAGTTCGATAATATATGAAGGCCGGCTCTGGTATTGCCCTGCGGCTTCGGTAAGTTTAGCCACCGGGATATTATATCTTCGTGAAATTATATTAAGAGCTTCCTGATTGTCGGGTGGATCCCCGTAACCGAAATTGATAGAACCTATCGCTTCACCGTTGGCCATAATAGGGGCGGCGAAAATATGAAGACCACCGTAACATTCAATATCGGCGGGCAAACCTGATTGAATACTTCTTTTCGACGCTCCGGTCCAGCACGATTCATGGCAGTACCATTTGCCTGAGTTAATCGTTTCCACGATTGAATTTTTTCCAGCGTTGCGGTAAGAGGCATTATCAAGCATTTTGCACCAGCCCGATGAAAAAATGCCGAAGGCGTAATCGCCATTTTTTTCATATACAGCGGCGGATGTTTCAAGCAATCCCAGGTAGTCGCCGACAATATCCGCAAGCATTTTCCGCCCGACCGATTTCAGTATCAGTCCCTCTTTATTGTTTTCCGAAGGATCGCCATAAGGCTGTGAAATTTCATTGAACAAAATTTCTTCCGGTTTTCTGGTCAGAAGCCATTTTATTTTTTCAAGTTCTTCCGCGGTTCTTTTTGATTCTGTTATATCTTTTATTACTCCTGAAACCTTCAGGGGATTTCCCTCATTATCCCTTTCAACAATGGCAATTGAGTGAATAGTTTTTCTTTCCCCCTTGTTTTTTGTGATGATATCAAATTCAATATCATAGGGTTTATCCTCTTCTATAAGATCGATAAGAGTCTGATGCACCCACTCTCTTTCGGGAATACAGTTTTCTACCTCATCGGTTGTGAAATCTGAGGTATAAAGATCAAATCCGTATATTCTTCTCGCTTCTTCCGAACCCCAGAAATGGGTGGTTTCTAAATTATATTCCCAGTTGCCAACTTTACCGATTGACTGAGCTCTCCTGAACCTTTCTTCATTTCGCCTTAGCGCCTCTTCCATATTTTTTCTTTCGGTGATATCGACAGCCGAAGTAAGATAAGCTTCTCCATCCTTGTATTTAATTTTCCTGACCGATAAAGAGGCCCAGTATTCTTCTCCTGATTTTCTGCGGAGCAGTACTTCTAAGTTGTCAATCTTTCTTTTTTTCTGCACTATGGCATTTATTTTATTTCTTTCCTCCCGGGAAACAAAAGTATCGCTGAGCCTGATATTGCCGAATTCCTCAAGTGTATATCCGGTAATATTCTGCATGGCGTTGTTAAGCGCGAGCACCCTGCCTTCAGGGTCGGAAATACCAATCGCTATTGTCGAATTTTCAAAAAGAAACCTGTATTCATATTCCGATTCTTTAAGCGCGTCTTCGGCTTTTTTCTGGTCGGTAATGTCCCTTAGAATGCCGATTGTAATTCCGCCAGGTTTTGGGGTTCGTGTTTTTATTTCAAGAAATTTACCCCTGAATTCGAGAATATAGGCTCCAATTTCGCCGGTTTTCAAAAATTGCCCGATGAGTTTGAGTATTCCCGGAAGATGGCGGGGCGCTACAAATTGTTTCGCCAGAATCATGGCGGTTTTACCTGTCACAGATTCTCTTGAAATACCTGTAATGATTTCAAAGGCCTTATTTACATCCAGCACAGTTGTTTTTTGGTTGACGACAATTATACCATCCGCGGCGCCCATAAAAACTGAGCGGAATCTCAACTCACTCTCAATTAGCTTTAACTCCGTTTCTTTGCTCTCGGTAATATCTCTGGCTACATATAAAATCTGCCGGCAAATATTGTTTTCATCAAGGATGGGAGTATATCTTGAATCGAAATAATATGTTGAGCTGCCCGCTAATATTTTTTCAACTCTTTTTACTGTCTTTTTTTTCGATACAACTTCTATATAAACGTTGATTATGTCATCAGAAAGCGCTTTGGACCACCCAATTCTTTTACCAAGTTCCTCAATGGAAAGACCATATAACTTATGACGGTCAATCGTTTTATAATGGCCGCTAATTGCCTGATAATATGCTTCATTTACCGAAAAAATTCTGAACTGTTGATTTTCTGCCACCTCAATGAGCGCTATAAGATCGGAGATTGAATTATAAATAAGTTCTGTGCTTTCATCCCGCGCTGATTCATGGTTGTTATCTTTTATCTCCTGGAAAATTACAACTATTTCTCTAAGTGACTGATCATTTTTATATATGGGAAGACATTCAAGTTTATAAACAAACTTTTCGGCCGGGACCTGAAATTCAATATTCCCTTTTTTGCCGGAGCTGATAAATTCATTGAGTGGGAAATCATCAGGAAGCCGGCGTTTGTTATAGATTATTTTGGAAAAGTTAGTCCCTGTTTTTACTCCGGTAATTTGTTTTGCCGCGACATTAAAATCGGTTATGACAAAATTGTTGTCAAGAATTATTATGGGACGGCTGGTTAAATTAAAGATATCAGGCATATTTCAACCGAAATGTAATACAATATATTTGCCGAAAATGATTATCCGGAGTCTGCTTAAAGAATAAAATAACCATTTAATCCCTTTTTTGCAATAAAAATGAAAAACGGGCTTCATCTGACTGAAAGTATCTTATTTGTATTCAGGCTAAAAATGTTCAATTGCGCTTGTCAAATCCGGTTTGGAATTTCTCACGCGAAGATTTGAAGAGAATTACTCCATTGGCAGTTAAATTCCACGCAAAATGGCAAAATTTCAATTAACAATTAATAAGGTAAAGAGAACCGCAGATTTTTTTAATTTTGTAGATTTCATTGATTGATGTTGAAGAAAAGCCACTAAAGAAATTACGAATTACGAATTACGAATGAGGAATGAAAAGAATGTAATGAAACCTTGTTTTTTGATTTTTTAACCTTAGTAGCATAGGATTTCCTTCCCAAAAAAATAAACCTTATTGCCTTTGTATTTTGCGGTATCGGTATTAAAAAATCAAAGTAAGAGTTGGAGTAGGAGTATGAGTATGAGTATGATGTCTGATTGGGAGACAGTTTCGGGGTGGTACATTTTTCTAAAGGGTGTGGGATTATGATTATTCCGTAAGGATTCAAATTCTACGCAAAATGGTAAAATTTTTGGTAACAATTCGGATTGTAGTTTTTCCTTAGCTTAGCTCTGTTGATCCCCTACAGGGATATTACTATATTATTTTGTTCTTTACTACAATAATGCTGCTTCTCCAAAGCAGATTCGATTCAAAATATATTCCTGGGAAAACCAATTCGTAATTCGTCATTCCTCATTGTTTCTGGCTTGCCAGTTTATGATTATGATTTTCGCATTTAAAATAACTCCGCGTCTTTAGGCCGGAGTGCGTTGCGGCATCCGAAAACCTCCAGGGGCTTTAGCCAAAAGAGTCGGAGTGAGTAACCACAAAAAGCAGAGAAAAGATACAAGTGCAAAAAAAAAGGCCACGAAATCACAAAAACACAAAATCCCGCAAAAAGAACCTTATTCATTGTTTTTGACCTTCCAGGCAACAAGAATATTTTTAGGAGAAAAAGCCAGTCATTTTTTACGAATATTTTGACATCTCTCTGGATAATAGACATCTCAAGGTAGATCAAACCCCTCCCGACCTCCCCTTAAAATCTTAAGGGGAGGGGATATCGAACTCTCATTATTTTAGAGGTTTCGTGAAGTTATAATTTTTATATTTGTTGCTGACAAATTTGAATTTTGGTGTATTTCCAAATTGGGGCTCCTTAGTAGCAGAGGATCCACACCCGCAAAAATTAACCTTATTACCTTTTTTATCTCAAGAATTTCAATGATTATAATGAAAGAGATATCTGAACCATGATTAAAGGATTTAAGGATTACCTGATCATTTTCGGTATTGGTATTAAAAAATCAGAGTATGAGTATTTCATAAGAAGTTAAATCCTACGCAAAATGGCAAAAATTTTATTTGACCATCAATTTGCCAGGGAATTCTGTCTGCCTGTTCGCCGCGGAGAAACCCTGGCGGGACTATGGAATCTCTCCATAACCTATTACCCACAATGAATTGCGGGGCTATTATCTAACAGCCTGTCCGATGCGTATCCGTAACGGGACTTTCCTGAGATTTTGAAGTTATCAAAAGAAAAATTGCTGTTTTTTCCTCTTCACTCTCCACAAAGCACTCTTCACTTCCGGCTCGCCCGGTCTATATTGAGGATTGATACTGTTGTGAATTTTTTTTCAACGCGCCGATCATCAAATCTATTTCTTCGAAGGTGTTATAAAAATGGGGGGAGAATCTTATCTTTCCTTCCCTTATTTCAGAAACGTATCCCTGTTCTTTCATCGCGAGATATATTTTTTCGGCGTTTTCAATTTTAATCGTAATAATGCCCGAAAGGTTATTACGTGGGTCGTCTTTCAGAAGGGGATCAAATCCTTCTTCACGCAGCCTGTTTATAAAATATTCCGCGTTGTCGAGAATACGTTTTTCAACATTTTTTATTCCGAATTCATGAAAAAGCCTGAGTGAATGATTAAGAGCTGCCACTCCGATAACATTGAGGGTGCCGGTCTGGAATTTTGAGACATCCTCACGGAATTCAAGATTATAATCAAGGAGATTCCAGGCATCTTTAACCGAGCTCCAGCCGGCGTTGGGCGGCTCAAGCTTTTGCAGCAGGGGGGGACTTACATAAAAATAGGACAGACCCTGAAGCGCCATCAGCCATTTCTGGGCGCCCCCCGCGAAAAAGTCCACGCTACAAGATGGCAGATCGAGCTCAACTGTCCCGGCTCCCTGGATGCCATCCACCGCGAAGATAATATTTTTTTCGCGGCAGAATTGGCCGATTTCCCTGATATCTGTTCTGTAGCCTGTAAGAAACTGAACCAGACTTATAGAGATGAGCCTGGTTCTTTCATCAACATGGGGAATTATATCTTCGAGCGATATACCCGGTTTTTGCGTGGGGATTATAAAAGGTATTACACCTTTTTTTTGAAGATTAAGAAAGGGATATATATTGGCGGGGAATTCCAGGCTGTTTAGAATTATTTTATCACCCGGCTTAAGGTTCAGCCCGTTTGCCAGAAGGCTCATGGCGTTGGAGACGTTATCGGTCCATGATATTTCATTGGGATTAACGTTCAGCAGTCTGGAAAGTTTATCCTTAGCCCCCTCACTATTCTTTATATAAGTCTCGAAGTTTTTGACCGGGCCTTCACTCCTTTCCATAATATATTCATTCAGCGCGCCTGTAACATAATCGGATAATGGTCCGATAGAGGCATGATTAAAATAAACAAGACCTTTACTGATATGCGGAAAATGTTTCCTGATCTCTTCAGTTGTTTTCATGAACAGCCTGCTGTTTCTATTTTATGGAAAATTCCTCTATGCCCCTGACAAATTCTATTTCGCCGAAGTAAATAGTATGATAGTCTTTTTGGGGATAACGGTTATTTATGTCGGGTGAAAGGAAATGTTCCGGTTTAAAATTGTCGTAATAAATTTTTCTGCATTCAATTACCAGGTCCGCTTCGGCGAAAGAGGGGGCGTCAACTTTTGCCGATTGGACCGGATGAAGTTTTGTAAGAGCTATTTTATCTCCATCCCGTCCCGATTTTGACCCGAGCAGAGAAAGATCATCCCTGAATTCCTTCGGGAATGAGCATAGTGTAAAAGTATCATATTTGTTCATAAAAGAAAACGTATGTCTTGTTGGCCTTACAACCGCGGCCGCACATGGTTTATTCCACATAATTCCGTTGAATCCCCAGGCGACGGTCATAGTGTTAAAAACCTTCGATTTAAAATCGCCTGCCGTAAGCAAAAACCACCGGTTCAGCCAAAGCTCATTTATCGGGGCGGTAAAATCGAGGGGATTTATTTCTTCCAGGTTTTCGATCATATTATTCTTTAATTAATGATAAAAGAGTTTTAATGTTTTCCACATCCTCAAGTTGTTCTTTTCCCTTAGGTGTTTCAAGCACCTTTGGAATATGCGCGAGTCTTTCGCAATTCATAAGGTTGCGGAAACCATCCAGACCAATAAAACCTTTGCCTATATGGTCGTGTCTGTCAACCCGGCTGCCAAGCTCCTTTTTACTGTCATTAATATGAAAACACTGAAGGCGATCAAGTCCGATTATCGAATCGAAATCATCAAAAACCTTTTCAAAAAGTTTTTCATCACGCAGATCATAACCCGCGGCAAAAATATGGGCTGTATCCACACATACGGTCATTCGCTCTTTATCCTCGATGAGGTCTATCATTTTTCTTATCTGCTCAAAGTTGTAACCGAGGTTGGTCCCCTGTCCGGCAGTTGTTTCAATCATACTGCTAACTCCGGCGTCGGGAGTTTCTTCATGCAGTTCATTCAAAGATTCGGCGATAATTTTTATACCATCCTCTTCTCCCTGTCCCCCATGCGCGCCGGGGTGGAAATTCAGATATTTAATGCCGAGCCGGCTGCATCTGAGTATCTCATCCTTAAACGCTTCTTTTGATTTCTTCAAATTTATCTCATCCTTCGCGCATAAATTAATAAGGTAGGAATCGTGAGAAACTACAAACTTAATGGAAGATTCTTTAAGTTTGTCCCTGAAGCCGGAAATTTCTTTATCACTGAGTGGTTTTGAAGTCCAGCGGTTATTGTTTCGGGTGAAAATCTGCATGGCGGTAAAACCGAGGCTTTCGGCCAGGGGTATAGAAGCTGATACTCCGCCGCTTGTTGATGTATGTGCGCCTAATAGTTGTTTCATTATATTCCTGATATCTATTTTAAAGTTTACTGGTCAAAAATATGCAAAAGATTATTGATTTATCAAAAAAGAGAAAAAGAAAAATTATCGGACTGATGTCGGGCACATCAGTTGACGCCGTGGATACGGTTCTTATTGAGGCAGAAGGATCGGGACGAGATACATCAATTAAACTTCTCGGCTATTCTGAATATCCTATTGATAAGGAGCTGAAAAAATTCATTCTGAAAAATTCGCTCCCGGATACCAGCAATGTAGATGATATCTGCCGGCTGAATTTTATTATACCCCATTTATATTTCAGAGCGATAAAAAAGCTTGTCGAAAAAACCGGTATAACTCTGGATGAAGTTGATCTGACAGGAACTCACGGACAAACGATAAGGCATCTTCCTGAAAAGGTGGAAATGTTCGGTTTTTCAACCGGTTCTACGTTACAGACAGGTGATCCGGCAGTACTGGCAAAACTGACCGGTGTTATAACAGTTGGCGATTTCCGCACCGGTGATGTCGCTTTGGGAGGACAGGGAGCTCCGCTGGTTCCCTATTTCGATTATATAATGTTTCATTCCCCCGATAAAAACAGAGCCTTGCTTAACATAGGGGGAATCTCAAATATTACGGTACTGAACAAGGAAAAAGGAAGCGGGGGAGTAATAGCTTTCGATACAGGTCCGGGCAATATGATGATAGACACACTGACGCAGGAATTCTTCAACAAAAATTTTGACGCCAATGGTGATATCGCCTTTTCAGGGAAAATTGATAAAAAACTGCTGGAAAAAATCAGGGCTGTTGATGAATATCCCGGTTTGAAACCACCCAAGTCGACAGGAAGAGAGAGATATGACAGGGAATTTATCGCCCGGGTAATGGAAGGAGTAACAGATGCTGAACCGGTTGATATTATTTCCACGTTCAGTTATTATACAGCTCTTACAATATTTGAGAATTATCAGCAATTTATTAAAAGCACTACAGAGATTGAGGAATTATTTGTCAGCGGCGGCGGAGCGTATAATAAATTTATTATGAAACATCTCGCGGAATTATTCGGACCGGAAGTTAATGTTACAACAGCCGATGACCTTGGAATTCCCTCAGACGCGAAAGAAGCTGTATGTTTTGCCGTGCTCGCTAATGAGACAATATCAGGGAACAGTTCCAATATTATTAATGTAACAGGCGCTGTTAGAGAAACTATTTTAGGAAAAATTTGCCTGCCATGAAAATACTAATAACCGGCGGCGGCGGATTGCTTGGCCGTTATCTTACGAAAGAACTGAAAAAAAAACATGATCTGCTCGCGTTATTCCGGAATAATGGCATTTCAGAAGATGGAGTAAAAAAGCAGTCAGTTGATATCAACGATTTTGAGGCTTTTAACCGGGCGGCGGAAAAATTTTCGCCCGATGTAATAATTCATAACGCGGCGGTGGCGAATCCTGCCGAAGCTGACCGGCTTGATCCGGCATTAGTTTACCTGACAAATGTAAGCGCCTCGGAAAATATCGCAAAATTTTGCCGGGGCAGATGCAGGATGATATATATTTCCTCCGACCTTGTTTATGCCGGCTACAGGGGAAAGATGCTTGATGAATCAGCAAAACTTGCCCCGGTATCTCTTTATGCCGAAACAAAACTAATGGGGGAAGTCAAGATTTCACGATCGCTGGATGATTATATAATTTTAAGATGCGCGCTGATGTACGGTATTGGCAAAGACCATGAAGCGAATCATTTCCAGTATATGTATGATAATTTCAGTTCAGGCAAAAGGACAAGGTTATTTGGTGATCAGTTCCGGACACCCCTGGCCATTTTCGATGCAGTCAGGATGATAGGAGAAATAGCTGAAAAAGAAATTACTCCGGGAATATATAACTTTGGCGGACCTGAGAGACTTTCAAGGGCTGAAATGGGGCGGATTTTATGTGAAGAAGCCGGATTTGACAGTTCCCTGGTCATTAAAAACTCCCTTGATGAGGTGGAAGGAATATATAAAGTGGCGGATGTAAGCATGGATATCGCCAAACTTACCTGCGAGGGAATTAAGCCCTTACCTTACAGAAGGTGTGTGAGAGAGATTATCAAATCAGGAAGGTTATTATGATTTTTGTCACAGCGTAAAAAATTTAAAATTATTTAACAATTTGGTATTGAGAAAAATAAATTAATCTTTTATCTTTGGCATGCGTTTCAGGTATGGATAATGAAGCTGATAACTTAAATTTTGCATACCACTGAAAGATTTCTTATATTGATCATATGTCCAGCATTTACAGTATTAAAAATATGATAAAACCGAAAAGATTAAGCAGGGGAGATACAATAGCGCTTATCTCTCCGGCGTCAAGCCCTTCCGATTTGACAAGGATAAAAAAAGGAGCCGGTTATTTTGAAAAGCTCGGCTACAAAGTGAAGATCGGAGGGAATGTGGGCAAAAGTTACGGTTACCTTGCCGGAACTGATTCCGAAAGACTTGAAGATTTCCATAATATGTTTGCTGATAAAGAGGTGAAAGCGATTATCTGTGTCAGGGGGGGATATGGAACAGGCAGGCTTCTGAAATCGATAGATTATACCCTCATAAAAAACAATCCCAAAATATTTGTGGGTTATAGTGATATTACCGCGTTGCAGCTTGCGATGTATGAAAAAGCCGGTCTTGTAAGTTTTGCCGGTCCTATGGCCGCGGTAGATTTCTATTCGGAAGTGAATGGTTATACTGAAGAGAATTTTTGGAAGATCACGACAAATGCCGAACCTTTCGGGAAAGTGGAAAATCCGGAGGGAGAGGATATTATTTTTACCGGAACCGAAGATGTTGAAGGTCCGCTTGCCGGTGGAAATCTCGCTCTTGTAACATCACTAATGGGAAGTGAATATATCCCCGGTTTCGAAGGCAAAATATTGTTCCTGGAAGATGTTGGAGAGGAGCCTTACAGAATTGACCGAATGTTAAATCAGCTTGATATCGCGGGAGTATTTGATAAAATAAATGGTTTGATACTCGGCCGATTTGAAGACTGTGAAGGCACGGATGAAAAGGGATTGACAATTGATGAAGTATTCGACCATTATTTCTCAAAACTTAATGTCCCTGTGGTTAAAAATTTGCGTCATGGACATCTCCAGGGTAATCTGACCCTTCCCTTTGGGATATTATGTAAAATTTATCCCAAAACAAATACTCTTGAAATTGCCGAATCTGCGGTAAAATAGACTTTTTTACTTTATGTGATGAAAAAAAATCTGTAAAAGGAAAAATATTTTTGTAAAACACTTTAAAAATTTAAAATTAATTTACTAACTTGCTTTTCCAATAATGACATTAATTAACAGATTCATAACAAACAGAGGAGGTACAAGGGCCAACAAAATAACAGTAAATACAGTCACAACTGTGACTTAACAGCCAAACGCAAGTAATTCTTGCCTGAATAATGTTCCTGTATTGTTGTAATTGTACCTTCAGGAATAATTTTCTAACATAATAAGGAGAATTTTCAATGAGGAAAATCACCACAATTCTCATGACACTATTGCTGTCATGTACTTTTATTTTTGCACAGGACGCTTACGAAGGTCGTATGCAGAAACAATCCTTTACAGACAGACCCGTTTTAACAAGCCCGATATTAGACTCAGCTCCGGAAGGTGTACGTGAAGGTACATTCACCGGCGCGACAGAAGATTTCTGGGATCAGGTATTCGCATACGATATTGAAACAACTTCAGGTGTTTCAGGCCTGGCAGGCATTGAAACAGATGGCACAACTATTTACGCAACTGCCTGGGATGCTTCCATATCACACTCTATGTGTAAATTTGATCTTGCCACAGGCGCTTTTATTGAAACTATTGAGCTCCCGCATGGCGGAACACGCGACATGGCCTGGGACGGTCAATATCTTTATGGCGGCGCCGCATCTTCACCAATTTATATTTTTGATGTCGACGGTAACTCACAAGGAACTATCTCTTTCAGTGGAGATGGCGGTAGAGCTATCGCTTACAATGATGACGCAGATGCTTTCTATACAAACAACTGGTCATCAAACATTCTTCTTATAGACCGTACAGGCGCTACAACCGGAACAATTACCGGTGTTCCTTCAATTTATGGTCTTGCTTATGACAACAAAGCTGATGACGGTCCGTGGCTCTGGCTCAATGCCGGTACAACCACAGGCGGCGGCTCATGGGCTGAACAGTGGGATCCCGCAACTGGTATGCCGACAGGAAACCAGTATGATATCGAAGTTGGCGGTCTCTCAGGTGGTTGCGCTACTTACGAAAAAGATGGAATGTTCTACTACTTAACATGTGCACAGGGTACTTTTGCATATGGTCTCGAAATGTATACTCTCGTTACTTATACAAATGATGTTGGTATCAGCTCTATTACTTCACCTGTTACAGGTGTTAACCTTACCAATGCTGAAGAAGTAACCGTAAATATCAAAAACTACGGAACAGCTTCACAGTCAGGTTTCGAAATTGGTTTCTCACTTGACGGAACTCCGGTTGAAACCACTACATATAATGAAACAATCAGCGGCGGCGAAGTAGTTTCTTATACTTTCGCTACAACAGTTGATCTTTCAGCTTATGGCGATTATACAATTGAAGCATGGACAGCTCTTTCGGGTGACGAAAATACAGGTAACGACATGAAAGCTTCAACCGTTACATGTATGGAGCCCTTCTATTGTGAATCATATTCCAATAACTACAACTATGAATATATTGACGCTGTAACTTTTGGCGGAATCGACAATCCTTCCGCAGGTTCATACTATACTGACTATACCTCTACAGTTGCTCCTGCTGTTATAGGCCTGGGCGAAACAAAAGAACTTGGCGTTTCAATTTATTCAGATGGTAGTGAATACATTTACGCATGGTTCGACTGGAACAAAAACTATGTTTGGGACGATGATGAATTAGTTATTGTCGCTGAAGATGTTGATCCTTCAGGATTCTACTATGCTGACGTAACATGCCCGAACAACGCAATGCCAGGCGTTACAACTTTCCGTGTTGTTGACAAATGGAACAGCGCTCCCGGTCCTTGCGAAAATTACAGCTATGGTGAAACAGAAGATTACGCGGTTGACATAGGCGGAACACCTGTACTCGCTGACGTTGGTGTTACTGAAATTATGATTCCCGCTATTGTTACTCCGGGAACATTCACACCTAAAGCCGAAGTTAAAAACTTCGGAATGAATGCTCAGACATTTAATGTAACTCTTGATAATGGAACTTACACATCAACAAAAACAGTAACTGATCTTGCTGCTTATGCAACTGCTGAAGTTACTTTTGATGACTGGAACGCAGCTCTTGGCCAGTACACATTTGACGCATGTACAGATCTTACAGGCGACGAAAATCCGGATAACGACTGTGCTCAGGTTATGGTTAGTGTAGAAGACCTGACATTGGCTTATGGATATCTCGCTTATGATCCTACAGCAGTATATGGCGAAGGCCCGATGACCTTCTTCCTCCAGACTCCTGACGTAATTAACTTCTTAGCTCCTACAACCTCAGATTATTTCATCGGTTCAGGCGCTTACGGAATGGACACATGGTTTGGACGTTCATATTATGATGGCACTGTTGGCGGTACACTTTATACAATAGACCCCGCAACCGGCGCTCTTACAACTGTTGGTAACCAATTGACAAACCTTAACGGTTTGGCATGGGATTATACTTCAAATACACTTTATGGTGTCAGCGCTAACACTCTCTATACCGTCGATGTTACAACCGGCGCTCTTACAATGGTTGGCACAACAAGTATGACAACAGCTATTAACCTCGCTTGCGACGCTTCAGGTAACCTCTATTCTGTCGACATATCTGATGATAATCTTTCAATGATCGACAAAAACAGTGGCGCTTCAACCATTATCGGCGCTGTTGGCTTCAACGCTTCATACGCGCAGGATATGGAATTCACACCTGGTGGCGAACTCTATATGGCTGCTTACAACTATGATGGCGGCGGTGAATTAAGAACTGTTGATCCTGCTACAGGCGCAACAACACTTAAAGGTTATTTCTATGGCGACGGCGAAGTTTGCGGTTTTGCTGTTCCTGGCGCACCTGGCCCGGTTGTCGGATTCCAGTGTGACGTTATGGTTGCTGATGCCGGTGGAAGATCTGGCAACACAGTAACATTTGGTACACATCCTGACGCTACAGATGGCATCGATGAAGCTCTTGGCGAACTCGAACTGCCTCCCGCACCTCCGGCAGGTGTATTTGATACAAGATTGGTATTCCCTGACGGAACAACATCTTCACTTATCGACCTCCGTATGGACGGACAGGAAGAAATTACCTGGACAGTTAAATTCCAGCCAGGCGCTGACGGATACCCGATTACTCTTACATGGAATCCTGATAATCTTCCTGAAGGTTCTTTCGTAATGAAAGATGCTCTTACAGGCACTCTTGTAAATGTTAATATGAAAGCTGAAGATATGGCTACAGTTACAAACGCAGCCCTTACTTCACTTGTTATTGAATATACACAGCAGATTACAGTTAACTGTCCTGCAATGGGCGGATGGAATATGGTATCATGCCCGGTTGATATGGATGATATGTCCGTAGCAAACATTTTCCCTGATGCCGCTTCCAACGTATTCGCATTTGATAACGGTTACACCACAGTTACTGACCTGTTAACCGGCGACGGTTACTGGGTTAAATTTGACGATGCAACTTCACATGATATGACCGGTATGCCGGTTATGACTCCTGTCGCAATCGCTGAAGGCTGGAATATGATCGGTGGTTATGAATATGACGTTACCGTTTCAGGTATTACAACTGATCCTGCTGGTCTTCTCGCTTCTAACTTCTTCGGATTCGGCGCGACCGGTTACTTCAACCCGACTGACCTCGTTCCCGGACAGGGATACTGGATCAAATCTTCAGGCGATGGTGTTATGATGTTCAACATGACCAAAAAATCACCTGTTGAAGTTAACAACACAGCAGCATTCTTCGAAATTGCTATCGCAGCAACTGATGGAAACGCTTCTTATGACATGATGGTTGGTATCGATCCTGAAGCTACAGACGGAATCGACGCAGACCTTATGGAAGCTGAACTTCCTCCGGCTCCTCCCGCTGGTATCTTCGATTCAAGAATGGTATTCCTTGATGGAGTTACATCTTCACTTTATGACTTCCGTACAGGCGATATCAACATGAATGGAACTGTTACACATAAGATTCAGTGGCAGCTTGGAACAGGAACTGAATTCATAGCTACAATCGCTATTCCTGAAGTAACAGGAACTATCGAAATGACAGTTCAGGATCCGTTCGGCGGAGCAATTGTAAGTGAAACAATTATGGATGGTGAAACTACTCCTGTAGTTGTTACCAACGCAGCTCTAACATCACTGGATGTAACAATCGTTTACACAGCTCCTATACCGGTTGAATTCACAACTTTCGCAGCTAACGTAGCAGGCGAAAAAGTTGAACTTACCTGGGAAACAGCCACAGAAACCAACAATAAAGGTTTCGAAGTTGAAAGAAGCTCAGACGATGTCAGCTTTACTTCAATTGGATTTGTAGATGGAAACGGAACAAGCGCTGAAGCACACAGCTACAGCTTTGTTGACCATCATGCAACATCAGGTACATATTACTACAGACTGAAACAGGTTGACTTTGATGGAACCTACGCATACAGCAACACTGTAGAAGTTGACTTTGTACCGACAGAGTTCAGCCTTGGCCAGAACTATCCTAACCCATTCAACCCGACTACAAAGATCAAATTTGCTCTTCCTGTAGCAGCAAAAGTAAGCGTAAAAGTTTACAACGTTGTTGGACAGCAGGTAGCAGAACTGATTAACGGTCAGTTTGAATTAGGATTGCATGAAGTAAGCTTTAACGCATCACAGCTCTCAAGTGGTGTATACTTCTATACAATCGAAGCAGCAGGCGTTGATGGACAGTCATTCGGCACAACCAAGAAAATGATGCTGATGAAATAATTTCATCGAACCTGTAATATAAATTTTCAGAACGGCATGCTTCGGCATGCCGTTTTTATTTTAAAGAGATAGAAAATGAGTTTTATATTTTTCAAGGGGGTATGTTTTGGGATAACGAGAATTTTAAGTTGCCTGCCGGTGAAAACAGGCAGACAAAAACATCGTTACTCTGACTCCGCCTGTTTGTATTTTTTTCTTAAGCGGTTATATTTCGGGAAAATGGAAGGATATCAATTTTTAATAAATAAAAAACGATGAACGATTTAACAGGCAAATTTTATTGGAGATTTCTATGATTTCGCGGTTCAGGAAGGGGAAAACGCCACTAAATCACCAAAGCACAAAATCCCGCAAAAAAAAGCTTAGAAGAACCTCAATCTAAGAACTCCTTATTCCTCGCAAAATGAAATCGCGGAAGTTTATCGCGAATTATCATATCCCAAGCTCTCAATATAAACAGTATTTCGATTCTATATGAAAACCAGTGGGTAATGAATAGACAACCGACTATTAAAGGGACGTAACTGAACAGAGTTATACAAGCGCCAAAATATGGTTTGCCTGACAGCGCTTATGAATGATGTACTATAAATATTATATTCGATCGACCTGAATTTCGCATGGGAGGTCTTAAAGTATTTGGTTATCCGGAGATGGTTTGTGAATCCTCTACAAGGATTTTGTCTTGCTTTATTAACGACATTCTACCCCATTGGGACGTTCCGCACTAATCATTGCCTCTACAAGGCAAATGAGGTAAAAAGAACCTTGTAGAGGTTCCAGTAATGCGTTAGTCCCTCTGGGGTAGCATATTATAGATAATTTGAAAAACATCTCTGTAGGAGATGCATAAAATGGCGCTTGAACTGCATCATTTTAAAAATAGTACAATGCCGATATATTAACAATAAAGAGCGAGAAGTATTTGAAATAAAGAAAATTTTTTCAGTGATCGAATTGGTTTGTCACTGGCTCAAATTCAATTACCCACTATATTTCACATAGAACCAAAATATTCAAATATCTCATTCAATATTTTTTTTCTTCCCTGCAACAGCCTGCCCGTGGATCCCTGGCGGGACTTTTTTCCAGACTTCAATCCCGCGATTATATTTTACGAATGAATCCATTTAAGCTATTGTTTTTTATTGACGGGATCAGGAATTCTGAATCTTGATTTATTAGCCTTTTAAACCTGGAAATCAGTATAGATTATCCCTGTCGATTTGATCAATATCCAGAAGAAAGCCGGCAATTTTATTTGTAATAAAGTCGAGGAATTTTTCTCCTTTCACGGCAGTTGCTTTTACAGGGTTGCCTATTCCGGTATCAGCGCTGACTTTTGTCCAGGGCCTGGGCATCCACGCTGTGCCATCTCTAAAACCTGCGATTCTGTTAATAGTTTCTTTACCATCGCCTGCCTTTTTGATATTTGAAACAAGTTCAGGGAAAATATACATCATATTAGATGTTTCCATCTCACCGGCGTGATCTCCCGGCTCCTCAAACCAATTGCTGTTATTAGTCATTTTATACCAGTTTATCAAACCAATGAGCACAGAGTTATATTTAACCTGCAGCTCCCTGATTGCCGGCTTAAATTCATTGCCCCCGTGACCATTAAGTATGATAAAATTTTTAATATTTGCGGCTTGCATCGAGTCAATAATATTATCCAGTAATGCTAATTGAGTTGAGGGATAGATGTTTATACAAAACGGAATATCCATCTGACCGGTATTTACACCAATAGGAATAACAGGCAGAACAATAGCGGAAGCTCCCTGTTTATTCGCTTTTTCCGCGGCCGCCAACGCTATATATTCCGTCTGGTAGTTATCCGTTCCATAAGGCAGATGGTAATTATGCGCTTCAGTAGCTCCCCAGGGAAGAATAACGGTGTTTACTGGTTTATCCTTTAATTCAGCATAGTTCATTTTAGAAAGTGACCCGTTAGTTTTCATATCTTATTCTCTTCGAAATTATATATTTTATCATGTTCAGTTTCCATTCCGGTTATGAATGTTTTTGTTTGTTCAGCGATAAATTTTCTTCTTTCCTTTTGCGGAATATTTTCCATATCAATCGATTGCAGGACCAGGAAATTAAACGAGTGGCTGCCAAGTCTGTTCCAGTCATTCTGAAGCGTTTTGATATGAAAAGAGCCGAATTTAAGTTCGGAGAAATATCTGTTAAATGCCGCTCTCAGGTTTACACTGCCGCCGATAAATTGTTTTTGGTTATGTATATTCCTGATAGCAAAAATTCCCGCCTCATTTTCAGGCAATTTAACGGAGATATTTTCCCGTTGAATTATTGGTTTTTGTGTGAGCTTCATGAGGGCTGTTTTATCAGGTATATACTCAGCCGCGATATAATTATCGGCCAGCCTGTATTTACCATTCTTGCGCGCCATTATTCCCGTATCAATCATATAACGCCTGATAGTGCAATAATCATCATGAAATTCTTTAATCCGGTCATCGACTTGTTTTTCTTCATATTCTTTACCACGGCGAAACCGCGCGGCAAAAAATTCGAGAATTACAAGTTTCTTTTTGAGCTGGGCGGGAAGCTTTTCAAGTCTGCCATCCGAAAAAAAAGTCCTGAAAATCTTTTCTCTGTATTTTCTGATTCTCATATCCTGATTGTCCCTGTCAGGTATTTCGGTATTTATCAGATCGGCCAGGGTCATTTGAAGCAGATTATCCTTTAAGCGATAGATGGTATAATACTGCTCTTTTGATTTATCGAGGAAACCGGCGTCATCCAGTTTTTTTAAGTGAAAAGAAACAGTTGACTGCGATAAGTTTAATTTATCCGCCAGTTCTTCCGCGTAACTTTCTTTTAAGTTGAGGGAGTTTAATATTTTGAGCCTTGAATCATCAGCGAGAGCTTTTATCATCTTAAGTGTCTTATTATAATTCATATCTTTTCCTGATAATATTGCCTCTAAAGTTAATAACAATATCGATGACTGTCAATATATATCGAAAGATATCAATATAAAAAATTATTAGAAAACGGAATGCTTTGCTAAACGTCTAAAAAGAAGAGCAAAAATTGGTAACTGTCTTTTATTTGTATAGTATTGAAGTATAATAATGTTTATATTATCCAATGTCAGCAGGCCAAATCATGGAACCAAAAGTGAAGCAGAGCGTTTAATAAAAAAACGTTCACGGGAGAATAATGAATAAGAATAGCAACAAAATTGGAATACTTACTTTAGGCTGCTCAAAAAATACGGTTGATTCAGAAAGACTGGCAGAACAGCTTCAGGTGAATAAATTTGAAATGGTTGATAATCCCGAAGAGGCCGATACGGTAATAATTAATACCTGCGGATTTATTGAAGAGGCCCGGGAAGAATCTGTTAATACAGTATTAAACGCTATTGAGTTAAAAAATTCCGGTAAACTCAGGAAAGTAATAGTAGCGGGATGTCTGTCGGAAAGATATGAAAAGGAATTAAGAGAGGAATTGCCCGAAGTTGATTCATTTTTCGGAGTGGAAAAATATGAAGAGATTGTAAAAGAACTGGGCGGTGATTTAAGGAAAGAACTGCTGGGTGAAAGAAAACTGAGCACTCCGTCACATTTCGCGTATCTGAAAATATCGGAGGGTTGTGATAATCCCTGTTCATTTTGTTCTATACCTCTTATGCGGGGAAAACATGCCTCCAGGGATATGGAGAGCCTTCTGAAGGAAGCCGAGAGTCTGGCCGAAAAAGGTGTAAAGGAACTGATCATTATTGGTCAGGATACTACAGATTATGGCAGGGATATTTATGGCAGAAGGAATCTTGCTGAGTTATTGAGGAAACTTTCTGAAATCAAAAAAATTGAATGGATAAGACTTATGTATGCTTATCCTTCACACTTTCCCGACGATATTATAACTGAGATCGCGGAAAATCCGAAAATATGCAAATATATTGATATACCATTGCAGCATATATCGGATAAAATGCTGAAATCGATGAGACGTGGAATCACCTCCCGCCGCACCAGGGAACTGCTCCATGAACTAAGGAGAAGAATTCCGGAGCTGACGCTCAGAACAACTTTCATTACAGGTTACCCGGGAGAAACCGAAGAAGATTTTGACGAGCTCATTGAGTTTGTAAAGGAAATCGGTTTTGAGCGTCTCGGCGTATTCACATATTCAGTAGAGGAATCCACACCGGCATATATTCTGGGTGATCCTGTGCCGCAGGAAGTTAAAGAGAAGCGCAGAGATAACCTGATGCAGGTTCAGCAGGAGATATCTTACAGAAAAAATGAAGAACTTACCGGGCGCGAAATAAAGGTGATTATCGATGAGGAATATGAAGAATATTACGTGGGAAGATCGGAAAGAGACGCCCCCGAAGTAGATGGTGAAATTATTATAAATAAAGGCCCCGCGAATCTGAAAACCGGAGAATTTTATATGGTCGAAGTTACTGATTGCGGGGAATATGATTTATTTGGTAAATTTAAGAATTATTAATAGAGGTTAGCAGCCATGAGAGCAATTGTAATTTCGCTGGTTTTATTATCGGCAGGATTGTGGGCGCAGGTGGAAAACACGGGACATAATAATCCTTACGCGCTTGTGCCAACTGTATATATTGATGTAGCGAACTATAAAAGCGCTTTTGAAGGAAAAACAAAAGTGGATGTATTTCTTAAAGTCCCTTATTCGAGCATACAGTTTACTAAAGATAGTAAAGGCTATAAGGGGGGGTATTCAGTTACTCTTTCTTATTATGATGATGATGAGGAAGAAATAAAATTTGAAACAACCTGGAATGAAAAGGTATTTGTTGAAAATTATAACACCACAACTTCAAAGAGCAGCTATAATATCAGTTACCGCACAACAAACCTTAATCCCGGAAAATACAAATTACGGTGTATAATTGAAGATTCCGATTCAAAAAAGAATGTTACGATCAGCGCGGTCGCGAATGTACCGGTGTTTGTTGATTCGGTTGATTTAAGCGATATTGTTCTTGTATCCAAGTTTCTGAAGGACGCAAGCGGTGAAAAAATTGTGCCTCATGTTTCCAACATAATTACAAATAAAGATGAAAAAATTTCTTTCTTTTATGAATTATACAGTGATAAAGACAGAAGTGTTTTTCTTGAATACCAGGTAATGGATGAGGAGGATGAACAAATTTATTCCCAGATTGTTTCGGAAGATATCAAAGAGGGAACAAATATTGTTCATCATCATATTAACAATGAAAAAATAGCGCTTGGCAATTTCAAGTTGATGATCAATGTGGAAAGTGAAAAAGGAGAGCTGATAAAGAATGTGGTAAAGAAATTCCGTTCAAAAATTTTCGGATTTCCCAATTCGATCACTAATCTTACCTCGGCTATTTCCCAAATGGAGTATATAGCGAATTCAAACGAAATAGAGTTTATTCAGGAAGGTGAAAATTTTGATGATCAGCTAAAAAGATATCTGGCTTACTGGAACCAGAAGGACCCTTCACCGAATACTGAAGAAAATGAGGTCATGCTTGAATATTACCGCAGGATAGCCTACGCGAATGAAAAGTTCACCAATTATAAAGAGGGCTGGAAGACAGATATGGGAATGATATATGTTACCCTGGGTCCTCCAAACCAGGTAGACCGTCATCCATTTGACTATAATTCAAAACCTTACGAAATTTGGGATTACTATGAAATAAATAAACGGTTTATTTTTGTCGACCAGACCGGGTTTGGGGATTATCGTCTCGCGCAGCCGGTTTATGGCGACTGGTACAGATACAGATATTAAAATACTATGATACTTACAGTAACGATTAATCCTCTTCTTGAGAGGCGATTATATTTTGAGAAAATAGTTTCAGGCGCTGTTAACCGGAGTATTAGGGAAGAATACAGCGCCGGGGGAAAAGGGATAAACGTTTCCCGCCAGCTTTCAAAACTTGGCGTATCAAATCAGGCACTTACTTTTGCCGGCGGACATAATGGTAAAATATTCAGAAAAATGATATCGGATGAAGGACTCGATTTTGTGCTCGTCGGGATAAAAGATGAAACAAGATCGGCTTTGCTCGCGTTAGAAACGGCGGGTAAGCCCACTTCCTATTTCGGGCCCGACAGTGTGATAACTGAAAAAGAAGCTGACAACTTCAAACTACGTTTTGAAAAAATGGTCAGAAATGTTTCCGCGGTGGTATTTTCAGGAAGCGCTCCTTCGGGCCCTGCCGAAAAAATATTTCCCTGGGCGATAGATTTAGCCAATTCACTCGATAAAATGACAATCCTCGATACTTATGGCAGGCATCTGAAAGAGTGTATTAAAGCGGCTCCCGCCGTTATTCATTTGAACAGGGATGAAGCGGTAAGGTACGCGGGAATAAATCCTTCTTCAGAACATTTTAATGAGGAGCTTTTTAAATATTTGTACAAATCAGGAGTGAGGCTGGCTTTTGTAACAGATGGTCCGGATACAGTTTACGCCTCAAAGTTTGATTTTATTTATAAGGCGGATCCCCCTGGGATAACCGAGGAAGACCCGACAGGAAGCGGCGACGCCTTTTTAGCGGGGATAATATACGGCCTGGAGAATTCTATGGTATTTGATGATTTCTTTAAAACCGGAATCGCGCTTGGCTCGGCAAATGCCCGTAAGTGGAGTGTGTGTGATGTCTCTCCCGCTGAATATCAGCCCCTTTTAAATAGTATCAACCTTGCTCCGGTTGGCAAAAAAATGAAACTGATTGATGATTCGCCAAATTATTAAATTAGTTCTTCTCCTTTATTTTTTCGCCCCTGTTTTATTTTGCCAGCAAATAAAGGAAATAACATTTTCGGGCGCTCAGAATTTCAGTCCCGATAAATATCTTGAATGGAGCAAAATAAGAAATGGGCAAAATATTTTTGAAGGGCTGACCGATTCTATCGCGGCAAGAATTCTTAATGGATTAAGAAGTGAATCATATTTATTTGCCAGTATCGACACAATAAATATTGATGTCGGGACTGACTCGATATACGCTGAAATATCTGTTAAGCTGAAAGAAGATTACCAGGTAATCACAGGCGATATAAGCTTTGCCGGAATCAGCGGGGAAGATTCAACAGCAATAGCCGAAAAGCTTCAGTATCTTCCCGGTTCATTGTGGTCCCCGGCGCAGATTGAAACTGAAATCGGCAATATTATTAATGATTATGAAAACAAAGGTTCTCCTTTTATCACATTCAGAACTGAATCGGTAAATTTCCGTAAAGACACTTTGGATGAAAAATATTATGCCGATCTTTTTATTTCTGTTAATAATCTTGACAAATTCAGGGTGCAAAAAATTGAAATTGAGGGAAACGAGAAAACAAAAGATTATGTAATTACGCGCGCCGCGAGGATTGGGCCGGATGATCTTTATAAACAGGAAGAAATTTTGGAGATTCCATCAAGGCTGAACAGACTAAGGTTTTTTGAGCCGGTGAGTGAGCCCCTTTTTTATGTAAATTCCAAAGAGGAGGGGGTATTAAAAATCAGGGTGAAAGAAAAGGAGACGAACAATTTTGATGGAATAATAGGTTATGTCCCCCCGGCCAAAGAGGAAAATGATGGATTTTTTACAGGATTTGTGAATATCAGTCTTCGCAACCTATTCGGGACAGGCAGAGCCGCGGCTGTAAAGTGGGAAAAACTGGAAAGAGAATCGCAGGAGCTTGAACTGAAATATCTCGAACCCTGGGTTCTGGGATACCCTGTAAATATAAGCGCAGGTTTATTTCAGAGAAAGCAGGATACAACATACGTCCAGAGATCGGTTGATTTGAATCTGGAATATCTGGCTACCAATGATATCTCCGCGTCATTTATTTTCGAATCTGAGAGCACAATACCAACAGAATCAGATAATATGGTTTTTTCGGTATATAATTCAACCTCCATAACAACAGGTTTTAATCTTAACATAAATACCACAGATGATTTTTACGCGCCGACACGCGGGATAATTTTTAATAATACCTACAAGTTCAGCAGCAAGAGCATTGATGGTCCGGAGGAGTTTTTAACGGAATCGACGGTGAAAGAGGTAAAAATTCAGCGATTTGAAATAGATTTTGAATTTTTTCACCAGTTTTTTTCAAGACAGGTTGCGGCTCTTTCCCTCTATATGAGAGAAATGAGAGCGCCCTTTTTTGAGCAAAGCGATCTTTACCGTCTGGGTGGAACAAATACCCTGAGAGGATACCGTGAACAACAGTTTTTAGGCAACCGTGTTCTGTGGTCAAATCTTGAATACAGGTATCTCCTTTCAAACAGATCATATCTTTTCCTCTTTTTAGATAATGGCTATTACCTCAGAAGCGCTGATGATACAAGAGGTGTGACCGAATCGAGCGCTTATAAAACCGGTTACGGTCTGGGTATAAATATTGAAACAGGGCTGGGAGTAATGGGAGTCAGCTATGCCATGGGAGCAGGTGATTCTTTCAGTGAGGGAAAAATTCATTTTGGTTTAATAAATGAATTTTGATTAAATTATAGTTTAAATGACAAGCTCATTTTTCAGAATTTAATTGTGACAATATGAAAAAGCTGATTTTTATTCTGCTGACCATCGCGACTGCCGCCTGCAATAATGATATTGAGATTACATTCAGGGTGAAGAGTACATTGCCTGTTAAATCAGATACTATTTTTGTAACAGGCAATAGTGAAAAACTTGGGAATTGGGACCCGGGTAAAGTGTCTTTAAGCAAAAATGGCGATTTCTGGGAAAGAACAATTTCGTTTGAAAAGGAGGACAGCATATTTTTCAAATTTACGAGGGGCCGTTGGGAAACTGAAGCGGTTAAAGATAATGGAGAAATACTACAAAATTATTTCCTCAGATTCAGCAGAGATACAGTTTTTGAAACAAAAATAAACCATTGGAAGGATGAGTTTGAATATGAAATTAAAGGTCAGATAACCGGGGAGGTGAGATATCACAGGGAACTAAAATATGATTTCCTGAAAAAGCGGGACGTTATTCTGTGGCTGCCCCCGGGTTATGAAGATGATAAAGCCGCGAAATATCCTGTCTTATATATGCATGACGGTCAGAATATCATTGATCCGAAGACGGCGAGTATGAATACTGACTGGCAGATTGATGAGGTCGCGGACAGTCTCGTAAGAAATAATATTATAGAGCCGGTGATTATTGTCGGGATATATAATACCTCAGAACGAATGCACGAATATATACCAAGTGATACATCGGCAGTGTATATGAAGTTTATTGTTGATTATCTCAAGCCGATTATTGATAAAAAATATCGGACACGTCCGGGAAGGGAATATACATTTACCGGGGGCTCCAGCGCGGGAGGAATGATAGCATTTCAACTGGCCTGGGAATACCCGGAAGTTTTTGGAGGCGCCGCATGTTTCTCACCGGCATTCAAAATTGATTATATAGATTACGTAACACCGGTTAAGGAATACAAAGGTAAGAAACCGGATATCAAAATATATATTGATAATGGTGGAAAGGGACTGGAAACACAATTGCGGCCGGGGATTGATGAAATGATAAATGCTCTGCAAAATAAGGGATTCGAAGAGGGCAAAGACCTGGAAATTTACTTTGATAAATCAGCGGAACATACTGAATCAGAATGGGCAAAAAGAATTCACAAACCTCTCAAATTTTTCTTTGGTAAAAAATGATAATTGAAGGGAATAACCTGTATCTTAAATCGACCGAACCGGATGATCCGCAGCTTGCCGGTCTTGTTCAGGATTCCGGACAGCTTTTTATGATGTCGGAAAAAAGACTTTATCCTGAAAAACTGCCTGAAGAAATGGCATTCAGGATTGAAAGGGAAGGGGAGCTAATTGGTGAAATCCGCCTGAAATCTCTCAGGTGGTTTAACCGTAAAGCGGAACTGAGTCTGTTGATCACAGAAAAAAAGCAGGGGTATGGAGCGGGGAAAGAGGCCCTGGGACTAATGATTAAATATGCTTTTGAAAAGATGAATCTTCACCGCCTATGGGCCGAAATTATTGAGTATAACGGCGCGAGTATACAATTATTTGAAAAATATGGTTTTCAGCTCGAAGGAAAACACCGCGAGGCAAAATACTCAAAGGGTAAATACTGGGATGTTCTGCTCTATGGCCTTCTGAAAACAGAATGTGAAATTTCAACAATTGATGAAATTATTGGAGCGGAGGAGGAAACAGGAGAGAGGAATTAGGCTCTTATTACCACACCAACGCCAACATATTGAGGATAATCTAAGGAACAAAATTTGTCAAAAAAGCCCGCTAATAACATATTGCCGATAGTCAGGCCGCGATTCAAAATCCATAAACCGGCTGAGCCAGAATTTCAATATTGTACTAACCGCCCCCACGGGGAATTCCCTGCGGGAACACCCCGTGGCTATTCGGTTTAACCCCCTTCGGGGGATTTTCCTCAGCTTTGCCTGGGGGAAATTTAGGCTCTTAACAACACACACTAACGCCAACATATTGAGGATAATCTAAGGAACAAAATTTGTCAAAAAAGCCCGCTAATAACATATTGCCGATAGTCAGGCCGCGATTCTAAATCCATAAACCGGCTGAGCCAGAATTTCAATATTGTACTAACCGCCCCCACGGGGAATTCCCTGCGGGAACACCCCGTGGCTATTCGGTTTAACCCCCTTCGGGGGATTTTCCTCAGCTTTGCCGGGGGGAAATTCAGGCTCTTATCACCACACTAACGCCAAAATATTGAGGATAATCCGGGGAGTAAAATTTGTCAATAAGCCCGGTAACAACATGTTGCAGATAATCAGGCCGCGATTCAAAATCCATAAATCTCTTTCTGTTCTGACTATTTCAGGTGAGTTCTGAATAAGATTTTCCCTTAAAATGTTTTACCCGCTTCAAATTATATAAAGTATCTTTCCGAAATAAATTCCGACTATAGTAATCCCGAAGGGATGACATGATTATAGAAATTGAATCAATCAACAATATTATCCAACCCTGAAAGGGTGAAATAATAACAGGTCAGACATGTTGTAATCGATAGGATATATGTCACCCCTGCCGGGGTTTTTTATATGGTTTGTTTTTCTGAATATCTTTTTGGTTCTGGCTTGTCAGCTTAGGAATGAGGAATTAAAAATCAGGAATTGGGTGTCTATATATTTTTCGTGCTTTGAATGGCAGAATATTAAATTATGAAAGTTAATAATAAAGAGCCATAGTTGTATTTCCGGAACGGAATTTCGTTATCGTAATCGAGCGCCGGAATGATGAAAACAAAACCACTAAGGGCACAGGGAAGGCGCGAAGAGCACAAGATGAATAAGCTTCTGCGTAAAATCAAACCCGGCTCATTTCTGAACCATGATTAAAGGATTTGTGGATTACCTGATTAATTTTCTGTATCGGCTGAAAAAATCATTGCAGGGCAGGAAAATCACGTTTCCTATCTCAGGTAAAATCGTAAAGTTTTTCTTGAAAGAAAATCCCGAGAGGGGACAAATATGGCTATCGTGAATATTAGATTGTTAATATTCTCGACGCCTTCAGCGTCGCAAGAAATATTTGCCTGATAATACCACGGAATTGCATCCGGGGCTAATAATAATCGACTCCATTCGGAGTCGCTTATTCCGTAAAGAGTGAAATTCTACGCAAAATGGCAAAATTTTATTTGACCATCAATTTACCGGGGAATACTGTCTGCCTGTTCGCCGCGGAGAATCCCTGGCGGGACTTTTGATCAACTTCTTAACTTATTTCCCCACAATGAATTGCGGGGCTATTGTCTGTCGTCCCTAACGGGACTTTTTACATCTGATTCATCTCGTTACAAATAGTTTCATGTAAAAAAGAATCCCGGCAGGGATGAAAGATAATAGCCCCTATTTTCAAATAGGGGGAAATGTATAAAGAAAGGTTAATAATTCCCGTCAGGGACGACAGAATTAGTTTGGTTCTGACTCTGCCAATCTATGTATACGATTTTTCCTTTTCAAAATTGCTTCTGGTACAGGCTTTGCCGGTCTCAAGCTTGATTCTATATAATCTCAAGCGCTTTTTCGATGGGGCGGGCTAGAACAGCTTTGTTTCCTTTTTCGATGATTGGACGCTCAACCAGATCGGGATTTTCGACCATAAAATTAAGTATCTGTTCTTCGGTATAACTGTTATTTTTCATATCAAGCGCTTTATAGGGATCACCTTTGCGGCGGATAAGTTCTGACGGTTTTATACCGGCTTTTTTTAATAATTCTTCAAGTTTTTCTTTTGTGAAGGGTTCTATATAATAATTTATCCGGTCGAAGTCGTAACCCTTCTCTTTAAGCAGTTTTATCATTTTCCGGCATGTAGTGCATGTGGGCTTTTCATATACATTTATTTTTTCCATAATATTCCCCGAAAGTTTTATTATTTTTGTCACCTGTATTTTGTTTGCCAAAGATATGAAAAATATCTTTGTTTGTCAGGAAATGTGATTGCTTTTCATGTGGCAATGGAAATGTGAATTATTTTTTATGATTTGTCTTTGAAATTTTTATCGATTACGATTACTCCGTAAGGAGTTAAATTCTACGCAAAATGGCAAGAAATATATCAACGAGTTGAAAGTATATTTGCCAGGTAAAAGTTTTGTGGTTACTCGAGGTGAGTCCTCCCCCGACCTCCGGCAAAAGACGACCGGAGGCCACCCCCTCCAAAGGGGGACATTACGTCTTTTATCCCCCTTTGGAGGGGGTGGCAATGAAGCGCTTTTCTTCATTGACGGGGGAGGACTAAACCTGGCGTGGTCAGCAAACTTTTTTCTGGTTCAGCCAGTTTATGATAACGATTACGATTATTTTGTTAATATAGTTTTTTTTAATTTTTTGAATGAGGAAAGTATGGATATACCCCGTTTTATTGCGGAAGAAATGGGTGTTCAGGTGCAGCAGGTTAAAACTGTTCTTGATCTTTTTGGTGAGGGAGCCACGATACCTTTTATCGCCAGATACCGTAAGGAAAGAACCGGCGGACTTGATGAGGAACAGCTAAGGGTAATTGAGGACAGGAATAGTTATCTTACGATACTCGAAGATAGAAAGGCTACAGTTCTTAACAGTATAGAAGAACAGGGGAAACTTACCGATGAGTTAAAAGCTAAAATTGAGGCTTGCGGTAAACTTCAGGAAGTTGAGGATCTTTATCTGCCATATAAACCCAAAAGAAAAACCAGGGGCACAATGGCAAAAGCAAAAGGTCTTGAGCCGCTGGCGTTATTTATCATTGAGAATCCCCGTTTTACAGGAGATTTTAACGCTAAACTTGAAGAGTTTATCGATGAAGAACTTGGTGTAAACTCCGTTGAAGAGGCTTTACAGGGAGCAAAAGATATTATTGCTGAAATGATAAGCGACACCGCCGAAGTGCGCCAGGCGGTGCGTGATTTTCTGATGGAAACCGCGACTATAGTTTCGGCAAAAGAGACCTCGGAAAAAGCTGAACATCCGGCAAAAGCGAAGGATGTATATGAAATCTACCATGATTTCAAAATGGAACTGAGCAGAATTAAACCATACCAGTTGCTTGCAATCAATCGTGGCGAAAGGGAAAACTTTCTTAAAGTGGTTTTGAGTTACCAGAAACCGGACGCGCTTGGTGAAGTATTCAGCGCTTTTTTTGAATATGATGAAACAGAATTTGCCGAGATACTCGAAGATGTTGTGGATGATTCATTTACCCGGCTGATTTATCCATCTATTGAGAGAGAGGTCAGGGGATTGATGACCGAAAAGTCTGATCTACACGCGATTGAAATATTTGCTTCAAATCTTCGTCAGCTTCTTCTTCAGGCTCCGGTGGCCGGGAAAAAAATTATGGGAATAGACCCGGGGTTTGCTTCCGGATCAAAGGTGGCCGTAATCGACAGCACCGGAAAATATATTGAGGGGGCCACAATATATCCCCATCCTCCGCAGAGGAAAACTGCCGCCGCTGAAAGAGTTCTTCTCGATTATATAGAAAGACATAAGATTGATCTTATCGCTATTGGCAATGGAACTGCAAGCAGGGAAACGGAACTCCTCGTTGCCGGAATGATAAATAATCACAACCTCGATTGCCATTATCTGATTGTAAATGAAGCGGGAGCGTCGGTGTATTCGGCGTCGGAAGTTGCAAGGCAGGAATTCCCCGACCTTGAAGCGAGCCAGAGAGGAAATATTTCCATTGCCCGCCGGGTTCTCGATCCCCTGGCCGAACTTGTGAAAATTCAGCCCAAGTCGATAGGGGTGGGCCTTTATCAGCATGATGTGGATCAAAAGCTGCTTGGCAAAAAGCTGGATGATGTGGTGGTAAGTTGTGTGAACTATGTGGGAGTCGATGTAAATACTGCTTCTGCTTCTCTATTGACCTATGTATCGGGACTGAATAAAAAACTCGCGCGCAGTATTGTATTCCACCGGGAAACAAATGGACGTTTCAGAAGCCGTGATGAGCTGATGAATGTGTCGGGTATGGGTGTGAAAACATTTGAGCAGGCGGCAGGATTTCTTAAGGTGCCGGGAGGAGATAACCCTCTTGATGATACTTTTATTCACCCTGAATCATATAAACCCACAGTAGAATTGATAAAAGAGGTGGGAACTAAACCTGAGGAAATAAAATACAAGGGAAATCTTATCGGGTTATATGTAAAGCAGAAGGGAATAAAAAATATCGCGCAAAAAATAGGAGTCGGCGAACCTACCCTGGTTGACATATTGGAAAACCTTAATAAACCGGGACGCGACCCCCGTGAAGAGATGCCCGGACCGATTTTGAGGAGCGACGTCCTTAAAATGGAGGATCTGGAAGAGGGAATGGTATTAAAAGGAACCGTAAGGAATATTGTCGATTTCGGCGCCTTTGTCGATATAGGCGTAAAACAGGATGGTCTTTTGCATATTTCCAGAATGGCGAAAAAATTTATTAAATCACCTTTGGAAGTATTGAATGTTGCCGATATTATTGATGTTAAAATTATAGAAGTAAATATTGAAAAGGGAAGAATTTCATTGAGCCTTGTTGACTGACATCAAGGCTTATTTCCCCAGACATTTGTTATTTTTGTTATTGTATCTTTTAAAGTAATTGCACCAGACAGCCAGGTCTTTTCGGCATGCGCCTATTGATGACGGATCGGCAAAAGCGGCATGTTTACAGGTGTAATCACAAAAAGATGGAAATTTTTCGGTTAAATTCTCTTTTTTATTCGATTCAGACATAAAATTAAAATTCTCTTTATTTAGAATTAAGACAAACTTTATTATCTTTATCAATTCGATTTGATGATGTACACAAATATACAAAATGAAAATTTTTAATTACATATCAGAAACCATTCAGAAAAAGGGAGCAGCATTTCTTGTGCTCGTTGATCCTGATAAAATTTCTCCGGAAAGGCTGAAGGAGTTTAGTATTTTATGTGAGAAGCAGGGCGCTGATGGTTTTCTGATAGGCGGCAGCCTTCTGATGGATGGCGATCTGAATAAAAGCATCCGGGCGATTAAAGATAACAGTTCACTGCCGGTTATCATTTTCCCCGGCAGTATCGACCAGGTTGACGCCACTGCCGACGCCCTGCTTTTCATTTCCCTTATCAGCAGCCGGAATGCCGAGCAGATCATCGGCAAACATATAATGGCTGCTCCCCTGATAAAAAAATATGGCATTGAACCTTTGTCAACGGGATATATTCTGGTGGAATCGGGCAGCATGACAACGGCAGAATATATGAGCGAAAGTAAGCCTGTGCCGGCGAAAAAACCGGAAATTGCCGCCGCCACAGCTCTTGCCGCTGAATATCTCGGTATGAAAATGATTTACCTTGAAGCTGGTTCGGGCGCCGAAAGAAGTGTGCCCGATGAAATGGTCAAAGCGGTATCCTCTATAGTCGAAGCTCCGGTGATTGTCGGCGGGGGATTGAGGGATTCGGCTACTATAGGAAACAAGGTCAAAAACGGAGCTTCGGTTATTGTGGTTGGCAACTTTTTTGAAGATGAAAATAACTGGTCGAAAATTTCTGAATTTGCCGGAGTTATTCATCATAAGCTCCCGCTCGAAGTATAACAATTAAGGTGAAAAATTGGATTTGAAAAATTTCCTGGAAAATTCCCTCAGGGAAAGCGCTGATGTTAAATTAAAGATAATAGATTCCTGCTCAGTCGAGATAATTAATTCAATCAATCTTGTATGTGAAAGTTTCAAAAATGGCGGCAAACTTTTGCTTTGCGGAAACGGCGGAAGCGCGGCTGACTCTCAGCATATAGCCGCCGAATTTATGATCAGGCTCAGCCATCATATAAACCGCCCTGCCCTCCCGGCAATAGCCCTTACCACAGACACATCCAACCTTACCGCCGGGGGCAATGATATAGGGTTCGACAATGTATTTGCCCGGAATGTGGAAGGATTAGGAAACGAAGGTGATGTTTTGCTGGCAATATCCACCAGCGGCAATTCGGAAAATGTTGTCCGCGCGGTAAAGAAAGCTCACGAAAAAGGTATGAAGGCAATTGGTTTTCTGGGGAGCACAGGAGGGAAACTGAAGGAATTGGTTGATGTGCCTGTGATAATTCCTTCAAAAAATGTTCAGCGGATACAGGAAGGACATATTACTGTCGCTCATATATTATGTGAAGGTGTGGAAGAAAGTCTTTACGGAGAAGGATAAAGTTTAATAATTTGGGGTTGGAGACAAGGCGCGCCTTCTCCCTAAAGAATTAATTGAGGCCCCGGCGCAATCCAAAATCTTTTCTGGCAGCAGAATCAGCCGGACTGTTTTTGCTCCAGTATGCCGATTTCGTTAAATTCTTGCGAACAGCTTCTGTTGTGAGTATTTTCCCCTTTCCAAATCCGCTTTTAACAATCTCTTTCCAGCCGGTAATATCATGTGGAAAGTTATTGTTATAATAAACTTTGAGTGTTCGCTTAATATCTTCATATCGAAGCTCATAAGTTGATGTGCCATCTTTATTGTCATATAACATTCCAGCCGCGTTCTGAGGTTTTAATTCGATATGCGCAAAGCGGGAAAACTGCGCGCCGGGAATCACTTTGATTTTCCCTTCAGGAAGCTGCTCAGGACTGATTCTGATTTTGGTCCATATCTCATCCTCAAGAAATGATTTTTCGACTGTTGATTTTGTATCACCCTCAGCCTGGAAATAGGAAAATGACTGTATCTCAAAATGGTTTTTTCGGTTGTTGAGCTGCTGAAAGCTGTTGCCGCACCATTCGGTTACGATATTTGTCAGTTTCAAAGGGTGAGCCCAATCGGAACTGACAGGGTCGAAGACGGATGTCATAAGTGTATAGGGGTAAATTCCTGTATAAAAGTTACGAGTGAAATTCAGCTTCAGAACACTTGTTGATTTCTCTTTTGAACCAGCAACATCCTTTTTAACCTGTGATTCGGTAAGAAACGGCTCTGTTACAAATATGAGAACAGCTTCTCCTTCATGTATTTCGCCATAGCGGGCTTGTTTTATTTCATATCGGTTCAGTTCAGCTTTACCGTCATACCAGTATTTTTTGAATTCCGCTGAAATTGATTTTGACCCGGAGGAGCTGACAGATGAAGCAGGATGCCAGGCTATGGAAAGAAAGGATAATACTATAACCAATAACGCGATATAATTATTCATTTGATTCATTAAAATTTTCCTGATAAAAGATTCGTTATCCTTTAAAATGAAATAACAAATGAATTAGTTTCAAATGGTGAGCCGGGTAATTAGCGGAAGCAAATAAAATAGTAATATTACGGATAACAGAAAAAAGGGCTCATAAAAGAGCCCTATACAAAATAAATTTTATTTTTGATTATCCGGCCTGGCGGAGCAGACTAATCATTGCCGAGAGTTCCATAACCAGTCCGTCCGGGGTGCCTGAATAGCCGACACTGCGGAACCTGATCTGTCCATGCTGGTCAACAACAAACTTTGTCGGTATCCCCGGAACATTATATTTTCTTATTACTTCATCACCTTCATCAATAAGAACATGGAAGGAATATTTGTTGGATTCTATAAAAGCGCGCGCGTTTTCTTTATTTGCCATTCCTCCATCCCTGGTATTAAGGAAGAGAAATTTTACATCTTCATCATCAGCATATTTATTAACCGCTTTCTGCATTCCGGGGAATGAAGCGCGGCATGGGGGGCACCAGGTAGCCCAGAAATCGATAATTACAACTTTGCCTTTATAATCATCGAGCGATACTTTTTTACCTTCAAGGTCGGTTAGTGTAAATCCTGGAGCTTGAATGTTAAGCATCTGATGAGAAAGCTCTTCTTTAAGCTCTTTGAACGCGGAATTTTCCAGTCCCTCAAGATAATCTGAGAAACCATTTTCGCTTCCATTCTTCTTTACATAAGCTTTTTTCAGGAAAGACCTGATGTTTTCACTTGGTTTACAGTCGGCGATACAGTTTTCAACAAATTTCATAACCTCGGAATATTGTTTTGTATCGTAAAGAGCTGAGACATAACTGTTAATAACATCCTCAGAGTCCTTGTCAGTCAACATTACCGCTTTTTCGAGCAGTGGCACTGCCTTTTCATTTTTTCCTCTTTTAAGGAGCGCATTGCCCAGGGCATAATTACTCATCCCAAAATAATAGTCATTTTCCATCTGAAATTCTTCCGCGGTCATTGTGGCTCTTCTTTCAGAAGGTGATTTATCTCTTCTTTTTTCGGCGGCTATGACACCAGCCCCGGCAATTTTTTCAGCGAGTTTTAGTTCTTTGTTATCGTCAACCATTTTGTTTGCGGTTGTAAAATAATAATGAGGATGAATATGCTCCTCATTGCCCAGAAGAATTTTGGCTGCCCATGTGTATTCACCTCTGTCGCGTAAATCGCGGGCAATTCCGTTAAAGGCTTTTGGTCCGTTTTCAAATTCGGGCCAGGCATCGACAAACTCAATAAGTTTTGTGATTTTTTCATCTGTATTTTCAAGCGAGTTAATTTGATCAAGTTTCTTCTGAAGTGAATAATCACTTTCCGCGAAGTTATCGAGAAGATATTGGTTGAATTCCGCGGCTTTGAGGCTGTCGCCCGCTTTTTCATACCAGTCGGTAAGAATCACAAAATCATCATATTTTTTATCTTCTGATGATTCAATCAGTTTTAATTCATCAATTATTTTGGCTTTACCATTATCTTCGTAAAGAAGAGAGGTGAAATATTGATCCAGGTAAGATTTCTTCAATTCAGGATTCAGATCAAAAGCCTCTGTAAATAGATCGAAGGCAAGCGCCTGATCGGGGCGGAATCCGACAAATCGTCCCCAGTCGGCATAAGCCGCGGCGCGTCCCGCGATATTTTCCGGCAGAATATCACCTGAAGCATCATATATTTTTACAAGATAACCATCCCTGTTATAATCATCAATTAGTTTTTCCTTTTCGTCAGAAAATTTTATCAATACTCCGTTAATACCGTTATCAATTTTTAATTTGGCTGCGGCGCCTTTGCCTGTGTTTTCCATTGGCACCCTGACGGTTGAATCGAGGTCCTTTGTATAAAAGCTTGCGAACATAAAAACTTTTTCAGACTTTGCCAATGGAGAATTCATCTTGTCAAAATGTATAAATACGGTTTCACCTGCTTTTGGTTTTTCCGGTAAAAAAGAGAAGTTTGAATTTTCTTTCTTTTCAGCGCAGGAAAAGAACAGTAGAGAGCTTAATAAAATAATGTAGAGAGGGGCAAATTTCATAATTATAATACCTCCGGCTGTATTCAAATTATTATTGTAAGAAATAGAAATATTTTAGACTGTAAAATATAATGAAGTGTTCCCAAAAAAAGAGAATAAAGGAGTGTCGGGTTATGAATAATTTATGAGAGGATAAAAAAAACGCCTGCAGAGATCTGCAGGCGCTGAAGGGAAAAATTACTTCTTCGTGTCAAGCTCCATAATTCCGTGTCCGAGTTTACGGAGAAGATCACCGAGCTGTTTCTGTTCTTCATCTGTCAGAACATCCATGAGTTTGGCCACGTACTCAGCATGTTCTTTAAAGATTTTTCTGAAAAGAGATTTACCTTCTTTTGTAAGCTGAACAAGAATAGCTCTTCTATCCTCTTTGCTGTGTATTCTTTCGATAAGAGCATTTTTTTCCAGATTATCGAGAACAAGCGTCATGTTTCCGCCACTCACAAGCATTTTATGGCAAAGAACGCCAATTTTCATCGGACCTAAATGTCCGAGGGCTTCGATCACAGCAAATTGCGGCTGGGTCAGACCGAATGAACGGATGTTTTCCATCGTTTTTTTATGAAAAGTAGAAGATGCTCTGGCCAGCTTTACCCAGGTAGATAAAGCTTTATCAACCTTTTCCCCATATTGCTTCGTTGTCTTCATGTCACCTACCATCTTAATGATTATTAAATAAGTTAATTAGTATCTAAATTTAACCAGGACTATTGTTTTTATATTACTTTTCTTCCACCAATAACAATAATAAAAATTATTTACAAAAAGTTCAATTTAAAAACAAATTCTTTTAAACAATATCATAATCTTTCTGATAAAAACAAACTGCTTTAGTAAATAAAAGATTAAGTTTCAAATTGGAAAATAATAAAAATTTACTACACCGTTACCAATTATCGAAGAAAAATTTGAAAATTTTAATAAAAATTGTAAAAAAAAGTCATTTTCAACCCTTTTTTTTGTATTAAATGAATAAGATGACAAAATAATTAATAAACAGCATTCTTTTTATGGTAAAAAACAGATACATTTCTTTATTTTTTGCAGCATTATTTTGATAATGTACTAAAAGGACTTCCTATGTACCGTATATACATTTTTATCATGCTTTTTGTTTCCTCTTTAATATCAGGGCAAAAAGAGATACATGATTTACTGATATATGAGGATGAAAAAGATTCTCTCTTTTTGGCAGAACATCTTTGCTGGGGCAATCCTGCAGGCGACAGCATTCTTGCCCGTCAGGGTTACGTTTTAAGTTATAACAATGAATTGCGGATACCTGGCTGGGTGGCTTATCACATCAAGCCCGGTTATATAAAATTCAAACCTGCGAGAAAGGGGCGTTTCAGCAGATTCAGAACGGATAAACATCCCTATATCAAAAATCCTGTATCCGATAAGGAATATAAAGGGCTGAATAAAACAGATGGTTTTGCCAGGGGTCACCTGGCTCCTTATGCCGTTATGGGTGGCGACAGGGATAATGACAGCTTATTCGCGTCGGAAGATAAAAGCGTCACCGACAAAGATGATGAACTTACAATATTTGAAGCAAATTATATGTCGAATATTGCTCCACAGTATCACAACACATTTAACGGGGCGGGAGGCATGTGGTATAAACTTGAGCAATGGGCGCAGAAAAAAATTGTTCTGGAATTTGATTCGGAGCTGTGGGTTTACGCGGGCGCTTTATTTCTGAACGGGGGAGAGATAATAAAAACCGGTAAAAAGGGGGATATCGCGGTTCCCGATCATTTTTATAAGATGCTTATCCTGCGGAATCCTGAATCGGGCAGACCTGAACCGCTTCTGTTTTTATTCCCTCATTATTCTGAAAAAGAGCAATACAAAGGAAAAACAATATTTGATCATATAATAAGTGTTAACGAATTTGAAGAATTGACCGACTTTGACTTCTTTGATTTTTTACCGGATGAGATTGAGGAAAAAATTGAGAGTGAAAAAATTCAGGGAGTCTGGAAAGAGAGGATAAAATAAAATATCCTCTCATAATATTTTCATTATAATTTATTTTTATTTAAGATATAACATTTTTGTGGCCTTAGAATAAACTATCTTATTATTCTGTCTCAGAATCATACGGCAGAAATAAATTCCGCTGGAAAGATCGCCTGCATTAAATATTACTTTATATTTACCGGCCGGCATAAGTTTATTTACCAGGCAATCGACAGAATTACCAAGAATATCAATCACTTCCATTTCAACGAATGTTTCTGCAGTGAGGTTATAACTTATTGTGGTTGAAGGGTTGAACGGATTCGGGAAATTCTGGTAGAGTGTATGATTTATTTTATTCTCATTCATTGCGTTGACAAGAATCTGTTGATTATACTGAAGTGTTAAATATTCTGTCGCCGGAAAATAAACTTCCCGCGGTATTATATTATTTTCAGTTATTTTAATTCTGTAGTAAAAAGTAAATCCACTAAACAGATATTGGGACTGAAGGGCAATAGAGAAACGCCAGTCGAATGTTTCCTCAATATTTTCGGCGGCTAATGTTTCAATAGTGATTTTTGAAATACCATCATAATAAAATCCCTCAATTTCTACCGCGTTTACATAATTTATTATGCTTGTGCCCAGTATTGAGCTTGTGCATATTCTGTTCCCCTCAGAGTTGACAGTTAAAGTATCGGTAAACAATTCAATTGAAATAGTGTCGGGAGGATTAAAGTGTAGCACCTGCGCTTTTTGCGAATTTTCCCCGTAGACAAAACCTGTATCAATATAAACTTTTGATTCATATATGTTTTCTCTGTAGTAACCTGTAGGTTCATTAAAAGTACAATATGTATTAATAAAACCTCTCTCTTTGGCAAAAAGCTGTGTAGAAGTTCTGCTCTGATCGGAATATCTATAGCCTTTGCAGTGTACATAACCACTATTTACAGAAACATTTTTTACTACAACAGTTACCTCCCGATTACCCTGGTAAAATTTTTCACCATTTCCCAACCCGAAATCCATAAAAAGCATTTCGGTATCATCATTAAAATTATATAGCTTTTGTTCCAGAGTATCATATCTCCAAAGCCGGATTTCATCGTTAAGTAATATAAAGTACCTTTTCCCTTCAATAACTGTATCACCCTGGACGGTAATATTATTAAGTCTGTATTTGCACGTCTCACCAAAATAACTTTCAGAATAATAAATCGTATGCCATGCGTTGCCTTCGTGCAGGGGGAAATAGATATCCTGTCCGTTAATGGCTGTCTTCGCGCTTAACAGCGTACAGATTATAAGTAATATTTTTATCCCGATTCCCTTAAGCACTTTCGTATCCTCCTATTTAAGACAGATCATTTTAATTGCTTTTTCATATTGAATTCCTTTATCAGAAGAGACAGTACATTTGCAGATATATACACCGCTGCTAAGTTCATTCCCCTTAAAATCAACTGAATATTCACCGGCAGCCTGTTTTTCGTTAAGGAGGCAGGCAACTGAATTACCAAGAATATCAAAAACCTCCAGTTCCACAAACGCTTCATCCGCGAGTGAATATGTAATTATTGTGGAAGGGTTGAAAGGGTTGGGGAAGTTTTGGGAAATATGATATGTTTCAGGGGGAATATTTTCCTGCAGTGATAGAGAAGGATTGTACTTTAAATAATTCCACCCTGATGCAGGGTGATATTTAGCCTGGGGAATGAGGTCTTTATTTACTATTCTGAATTTGTAATATACGGCATACCCGTTTTTAAAGTATGCCGGATCAAGTTCGAGGGAAATTTTCCAGTCAAATGAATTTGATAGCTTCTGTTGAGGTACCCTGATCGTTTCAGTTGAATTTGTGCCATCGAAATAGTGCATCTCAATTATTACTGAATCAATATAACTGAAGTAATAAGTCCCGTTGCTTGAATTACAGCTTTTACTGTAGGTTGAATTTACGACGACAGTATCCTCAAGGATATCTTCCTCCAGATATATAAAACCGGGGATACCTGACAGGACAATATTATCATATGAGGAAAAATGTACCATACCGGTGTCAGTGTACTGAACTGATTTCAGTGAAATACCATAACTGTAATAATCTGGTCCAAGTCCGTCATAATACAAATTTTCCAATACAGGTCCGTATCCTTCAGCATATAGGACTGTTTTTTCTCCATCATATGGATCGTCTACTATAAAACCTTTACATTGTCTGTTTTTTCCACCCACAAATTTAACTTCTTCAATTACCATTGCCGGAAGAGACCATTCGCCGTGTGGAAAAGTATCTCCATGATTTAAGGAGAAATCCATGAATAGATATTCCTCCTCAGATATCAGAAAATACAAACGTTCCTCCTCGTCAGAATACCTCCAGCCATTCCTGCCACAATGATTCATGTCGTAATATAATTTATTGTTTTTTAAGAATGTGCTGATAATCTCTGTTTCTTTGAGAAAAATTGAACATTCCGGACCAAACACATCTTCTGTTTCAAATCTCATCTGCCATTTATTGCCAACAGCCAGGGGGAAATAGGTTTCCTGGCAATAGGAATATAAAGCGCTGCCGAAAAAGAGCAGAATCAGTAATTCTATTTTCAGCTTTGTATCTTTTCCTTTAATCATAACTTCCCTCCCCCGTTATTTTAAGAGTATCATTTTGACTGTTTTACTGAATTTATCATCAGTCCCGTTCAGGGCTGAAAATTTACATAAATATACACCGCTGCTTAGTTCATCCCCGTTAAAATCGATCGAATATTCACCGGCAGCCTGTTTCCCATTAACCAGGCAGGCAACTGAATTACCAAGGATATCAAAAACCTCCAGTTCCACAAAGGCTTCATCCGCGAGTGAATAGGTAATTATTGTGGAAGGGTTGAAAGGGTTGGGGAAGTTTTGGGAGAGGGAGTATTCGGACGGGATATTTTCTTCATCCACTCCCACCGGCTCTTCATATTTCATTTTATACCATCCATCAGCGGGAATGGGGTATGCAATATTGTTATAACTTCTGTTCCACACCTTGAATCGAAGATTCAGAGCATAGCCATTTTCGAAATAGAGAGGATTCAGATTCAGGAAATAATTCCAGCTTACAGATTCCGGTATATGATTCATCTGGATAATTTCTGTTGAGGTTTGATTTGGCCCCTGTGAATAAAATATTTCGACGACGGCAGAATCTATATAATCAATAAAATCAACACCAGAGCAAAAAAATGATTCTTCCGAATAAATGTTGACCTGGTCGCTATAAAATTGTTTATCATAAAGCGGAGGAAGATCATTTCCCGCTATCCATGGGGAATCGGCGGGAGCATATATCGAGAAACCAGTATCAGCATAAACTTTTGCCGAGGGTATAAATTCTTCCCATGTAGCATCAGGACCCAGACCAATATATTTTCCGTCAAGCCAGGCAAATCCAAATTTATCGGCGAAGAGCACATCCTCAATAGTTCCGTCGACAACCAGCCAATGGTATCCTTTGCAGAATGTTGAATCGCCAAAAACCACAAGAGTATCTTCATAAATGGTGACATCTTTCGTGTAAAGTTCCCCGGGAAATGTCATGGTAAATGCTTCTCCCGGAGCTAACCCTAAATCAAGATAAATATATTCCTGGTTATCTTGTCTGAAGATCAGTTTGTGCTCAGCTCTGTCATATCGCCAGGGGTTTGTGACGCCTTCCATGGAAACCTTGTGATAAACAGTGTCATTAATTACAATTCTGTCGCCAACCGAAATAAATTTTAGTTCGTAACCGCATGTTGTATATCCGAACGGGCATGAAAAGTGATGAATCACCTGCCATTCATTGCCGCTATGCAATGGAAAAAAATTGTGGTCGCTTACAGATTGGCTATTATTATAAGATTGGCCTGAGACGTTTATAGTCCCGATGAAAAGAGATGAAAATAAAAGCAATAAACAGAAATATTTCGAATACATGAACCCTCCATGTAATTGCATTTTTTCTTATACCTTAAATGAAGATAACAAAAAAAAATGCCATAATAAATAGCTGCTGAAAATATTATTTCTTTAAAAGGGAGTTATTCAAAAGAAACAGGGAGATAATACAAGGAGAGATATAAGTAACACGAAATAATAAAAAACAGGATAAAGAGTGAAAATAACTAACAGCAGATGAAGGGAGAAAAATGAGCTTTTCTCCCTTAAAAATTGTGAAAAATCATTTTAGAAGAATACATTTTTTAATTACAGACCGGGAGCCTGCGGTGATCTTGTAAAAATATACCCCTGAACCCAGTCCGGCGGGGTTCCACCTTATGCTGTGTTCACCGGCATCCTTCTCTCCGTTTACAAGAATAGCGGCTTCCCGGCCATTGGAGTTATATACGGTTATATTTACAAAACTTCTTTCCGGCTGATACCATGAGATTGTTGTAGAAGGATTGAAAGGATTAGGGAAATTCTGGTCGAGCCGGAATTGGCGCGGCGCTGATTCTTCAGCGGCAATGCCTGACGGGGCAACTTCGGCGCTGTAACTATAGCCGGCTTTTTCACTCTGAGTCAGCGAACTGTCGACACAAATTACCGCCATGACGATATTATTATAACCAGCGCCGAAATCATCTGCTGTATATACCGCAGATGAAGCGCCCTGAGGCTGAATAAACTCAACTTCTACGGGGTTATAATAATTTAATTTTATGAAAGCCAGTCTGAATTTTTTATCCTCATCCGCGGTAAAATTAATTGTAATGGGCGATTCTCCGGCCGCGTTAAATTTTATATATTCGGCCGCGTAAGAATATAGACCAGGGGACGCCCCGCTTGCGGGGTAGGTATTATGTTCAAACTTGACGGCCGGTTTTGAAAATGAATAATGGTAGTGAGAATATTTACCGCCCGCAAAATTTTTATTGTCGATATAGTTGGCGACTACAAAATGCTCAAATATTTCTTCCACCGATTCGCTGTATCCCAGGGAAGTTATTGTGCTGATAAGTCCGTCGAGACCATTGGCCTGTTCATTGATCAGAGTGGTAATAAAATCCTCAGCGCCATAGTGCTGGTACATAAATGTCATCCAGATTTTTACCAGGCTGTAACAATTGTTATCGATGAAATAAATAAGGGGGAGATTGGGATTATTTATGAAATAAGGTATATCGGTGACATTCTGCTGAGTTATATCTTCGGTCAGATAAACAGATGAAAACATGGCAAAACCTTCATCAATCCAGGCTTCCTCCCAGTAGGTTGAAGGATTTGAGGGGGGCTCGGGGCTGTGATCGCGCGCCCAGTGAATCATATGCCCATATTCATGCGATACGACCCAGGCCTCCATTCCCTGGTCGAAAGCATATTCGGTAATATATATTATTTCTTTTTCATTGTTGTTTTTCCCCCATACGCTGTCGACGAATGAGGCGGGCATCTGGTTGGCCGGATCAAAATAGCCTGCCCATCCTTCATCGTCCTGAATAAGAATATAGATTTTGGGATCATTATCAAACTGGTCGGGCGCGGGGCCATAGAGTTGGGGAAGAACAGGCCCAAAGTCGCTGTCGAATATGGAGCATAGATCATCAATCCTGCTTTGCGCAATCTGGCCTTCAATTTCCTGGTCAAGAAAGATATAACAATATTCACCCACAGCTTTACATTCGGCGGTTATCACGTGCTGCGCGGCGGCAGGCTGCCAGTCGATATAGGAAACCGACCAGAAATTCTGGATATCACCTGTCTGTATCTGGGCCAGGGCAGTCCCGCTGATGAGAATAAAAAGTAAAATTTTTTTCATGCTTCCTCTTAATTCCATTGCCGGAAAATAAATTAAATAAACCGATCTGATTTTCACTCACAAAATCATCAGTTATCGTATTCCATTATAATAAATAACCTTTTCAATTGAAGTGGAAAAAATGGTCTCTCCCCGGTTTTGGGATGAACAGGGGAAGTTGCGAATTAGGAATTAAGTCCTCCGCGGCGGATAAAAATTACGAATGAAAGAAAGGAAATGAAACCATAATAGCCGGGGCAGCCAAGTCGAGTTTCCCGGCGTTGGTATTTCCCGGGGATTTCGCTGATTATCGCGGAAAATAATATCTGAACCATGATTAAAGGCTTTTGGGATAACAGGATTATTTTTTGATAGCGGCTTTAGAAAAATCAGAGTCGGAGTATGAGAATTTACTCTTCACATATTGAATTTTTAATAAACTTCAAAATTTTTGTTTTTCTTTCACTCTGGCGATGCCAATTCAGGATTTGTCAAAGAAGGGATAAAGGTTTATAAAATCTTCCGGGGAATATATTTTCAGGGTTGAATTTTGAAAATCTTTCAGATCCCTTGTAAGGATGATATCAACCGAATTATATTTTGCTGATTCTTCTACAACGGCATCTTCAAAATCTTTAATTGGTGAAACTGTCGCGGCGGAAATAACACTTTTGTTTATTTCGGTTATCTTAAAAATGTTTAACAATCGGGTAATATTCTTAGTCGCTTTTTCATTGCCAAGTTTTTTTCTTATAAGGTAATGTATAGTTGTAGCGGCATCCCCACATAACCATCCATCGATTTCTCTATTTTCAGCCATTGCCATAACTCTGGCTGAATTTAGAAAGAATGGATATCTTGAAAGCAGTACATCAAGAATTATATTTATATCGTATAATATCTTCAAAGGTATTTTTCTTCCAGGTACTTTTTGTAATCTTTTTCATCAAGATCTGAGTTGGCCAATATTCCCGAAAGCGCTTTAACATTCGGGGGAAGTTCGATATTATCTTCTTCTGATTTGGTGATAATTTTTAAGTAATCTTCAACAATTGAAGAAAGTGATCTGCCTCTTGCCTTAGCGTTTCTTTTGGCTTTCTCAATTAAAAATTTATTCATTCGTAATGTGAGTTTTGTATTCATCGTCTTTCCTTGTACGTCTTCGAATATAAAAATAATACGCCAACGCGATAATGTCAATAATAATTACCACAAAAAATCAATCATACAAAATGAAACAAATCCCAAAGCAGATTTCGCAAATTTAGGCAGAAAAAACGCCAATAAATCACCAAAACCCCAAATCCCACAAAAGAAGATCAAAAAAACTTATTCTTGATTTATTAACTTTAGTAGCCGGGGTAAAAATTTGCCATGAATTTCCCTGGTGTATACAGACAAAAGCACAGACAGGATTATGGGGATAAAAAACTGACTGGATATAAGTTAGCCATCGAAATCCAAATCGGTTTTTATCTCACGCGAAGATGCTGGAGCGCAAGGAAAAAGGATACCTTATTTTTGATTTTTTAACCTTCCGGAAAACAAGATTATAATCGCGTGAAAACATTTGTCATTTCGGGGATGATGTAATTTGATTTCTCTCCGGATTAGTTCCGGCTCAAGGTAGATCAAACCCCTCCTGTCCTCCCCTTAACATCTTAAGGGGAGGGGATTTCGATCTACCAATATTGAAGAGTTTTCACAAGGTGATAATTTTAGTTGTTGCTGCAAAATTTGAAATTTAATATTATTCCCAAATGGGGACTCCATAGCCGCCGGGGTGAAATCCTAAAGAATTCAGCCTTATCAATCCCGGTAAAATCGAAATCGGTTTTTATCTCACGCAAAGACGCTGAGACGCAAAGAAATGAAACCTTATTCTTTGTTTTTTAACCTTAGTAGCAGAGAATTCCCCTCCTCAAAAATAACCTTATTGCCTTATTATTTTTCTGCATCGGCACTAAAAAATCAGAGTATGAGTAAGAGTAAGAGTATGATGGCCGGATTGGGTGATGGCGGAGGGGGTGTTCATTTTCCCTGAGGGCGGGATTTTAATCAACAATTAATAATGAATAATGAACAATTAAAAAGAGGACCGCGGATATCTCTGATTACGCGGATTACGCAGATTTAGGCGGGGAAAAGGCCACAAAATCACTAAAACACAAAATCCCGCGAAGAATATTTTAAGAACCTTATGCTTTGTTTTTTCATCTTCCAGGCAATAAGATTATAACTGCGTGAAAACATCTGTCATTTCGGGGGGTGAAATAACCGGACTTCTCTTAAGATTAGTTCCGGCTCAAGGTAGATCAAACCCCTCCCTTCCTCCCCTTAACATCTTAAGGGGAGGGGATTTCGACCTTTCACTATTGAAGAGTTTTCGAGAGGTTAATATTTCTAATATTGTTGTTGCAAAATTTGAGATTTTATGTTATCCAAAATGGGGACTCCATAGCAGCCGGGGTGAAATCCTAAAGCATTCAGCCTTATAAACCCTGGCGAAATCCAAATCGAAATCGTTTTTTATCTCACGCGAAGACGCTGAGACGCAAAGAAAAGAAACCTTATTCTTTGTTTTTTAACCTTAGTAGCAAAGGATTCCCCTCCCCAAAAATAACCTTATTGCCTTTTTATTTTTTTGCATCGGTGTTCAAAAATCAGAGTAAGAGTAGGAGTAGGAGTATGAGTAAGAGTATGATGGCCCGGTTGGGTAACGACGGGCAGGAGAATTAGGAATTAGGAATTAGGAATTAGGAATTAGGAATTAAGAATTAGGAATTAAGAATGAGGAATGAGGAATTAGGAATTAGGAATGAAAGGAATGTAATGAAACCTTATTCTTTATTTTTTTACCTTGGTAGCAGAGGATTTCCCTCCCCCAAAAAATAACCTTATTGCCTTTTTATTTCGGTATCGGTGTTAAAAAAACAGAGTAAGAGTATTCCATAAACCGTCAAATTCTACGCAAAATGGCAAAATTTTATTTGACCATCAATTTACCGGGGAATTCTGTCTGCCTGTTCGCCGTGGAGAATCCCTGACGGGACTTTTTTGGGATTTTGAAGTTATCTTAAAGAAAAACTACTGGTTCTTATCTCTTCACTCTCCACTTTTCACTTCTGGCTTGCCGTTTTATGATTACCGTTATTATAATCGGACAGAATGTGCAATATTATAAAATATTACCGAAATATTTCTTAACAAAAAAATAACATATATATTATTATATAGGAGGGAACTATTTGCACTATTGAACCGACAAATATAGCAATATTTATCAGGGGCGACTATGCGGCCCCCGGTATATTAGACTCGCTGATATGAATAGTTTTGTAAATAACATATCAGAATACTATTTTACAATAATAAATATTTTTGAATGTTGAATAAAAACTGATCGGTACATACCAAAAAATCCTTAAAGAGCAATTAATCTAATTAATCAGGGATAGATATATGACACACAACCAAGGGAAATTATATTTCTTGATTTGTATGCTCTTGCCTCTCCTGACCTGTTTCGCTCAGAAACCGGATAAGGAATTTATTACAATGGATGAGGCAATATCGCGTGCATTGGGAGAAAACAACAGTCTGAAGGCCAGTGAGTTCGCGCTCAGGAAAGCGGAATGGGATACCCGCAACGCCTGGACGCAGCTTTTTCCCTCGCTGACATTTAACACCCGTTTTATGTGGATTGATGATTCCACATACAGAGAGCGGGATTTCACACGTTTTTTTCCGCCGGAACTGAATATTCCTAAAACCGTATTTCAGGAAACCTGGTCATCTTCGCTGGACCTTGAGATGCCCCTTTTTAACTGGGCTGCCTATAACGGCATCAGGATGGCAAAAACCAATGAAAAACTTGCCAAAGAGCAGAAAAAGTCGAACAGGCAGGTGGTGATTTTTGAGGTGATAAGCGGTTATCTGAATGTTCTTAAAGCAAAAGAGGTTCTGGAGCTTCAAAATGAATATCTCGAACTTTCGAAACTCAATTATGAAAAGGCGGAACGTCTTTACCAGGCAGACAGGTATTCTAAAACTGAAGCATTACGCTGGAAGCTTGATTTTCAGCAGCAGAAAAGTCTGGTTGTCACGGCTGAAACAGAATTAAAAAATGCTGTCACAATACTGAACAAACTGATCAATAAAGAGATATTCAGTGATATTGATGTGGATAATAACATCCCGAAATCGATAGAAACCGAAAGAGATCAGCTGCTTCAGAAGGATACTGAAGAGATTTACGAAATGATAAAACTGCCGGATGATAAGCTGGTTGAGGTAAACGCGGGACTTGCTGCGCTTAAATCGGGAGCAAGGATGAGTGAACTGATCTATCAGAACTCTTACTCTTCATATATGCCAAATATTAACCTTGCCTACACCTATGCGTGGAGGGATAACAATACCATCGCGCTCGACGGCAATTCACCCCAGACACTGGTAATTAATTTCAGCCTTCCGATTTTCAGCGGGTTTAAAAATTATACTTCGCTGAAATCAAATTATCATTCCTATAAACAGAATAAAGAAGAATTTAATGATCAGCTTAAAGAGATTAAACTAAGTTTGACTGCCATAGCAAACGCAATAATTAATCTCAGAACTCAGCTTGAATTAAGCGATGTAAATGTTGAACTGAGCGCCGGAAACTACAGGATTGTTGAACAGCAGAAGGAAAAGGGCCTGGTTTCGAATATCGACTTTATTGACGCTAAACTCAACAATCAGAAAGCGCGCCAGGATAAAATAACCGCGGATTATGATTTTATTTCGGTTATGGTGCAGCTTTATTATATGCTGGGTCATATAGATATCTTTGTAAATTAAATTGAAAAATGAAGTTACCGGAGATAAACAAATGTCATTAAAAAAAGTTTTAATAATATTTTCAGTAATAGCCTTATTGATGCTTACCTCCTGTGAACCTCCCGCAAATGAAGGCGGGGAAAATAGTGGCGAGCAGGTTGAAAAGTCGGAGCGTAAACTGCCGGTTGAAGCAACCTTAATAAAACCTCAGATTGTAAAACAAACAATCGATTTTACCGGTATCATTCAGCCGGTCGAAAGTGTTGAAATAGCCGGTGAAGTAAGCGGGAAGATAAAAAAACTGGACGCGTCACTCGGCGACAAAGTAACAACAAAAGATACCCTGGCTGTTATTGAAGATGAGGTTCCATATAACCAGTTCCTTCAATCGAAGGCGGCAGTGCTTTCGGCGGAAAACAGCCTGAATATTTCCAGACTGAATTTTGAAAGCGATAAGGTACTGTTGAAGAATGGCGATATATCACAGCTCGCTTTTGAAAACTCAAAACTGGCTGTGCAGAGCGCTGAAGCAGCATATCTTTCGGCGAAAGCAAATAAAAGTCTGGCTGCAAAACAATATTATGACACCAGGATTGTTTCCCCAATCAGGGGTCATATAGCCAGAAAGTATATAGAAAAGGGGACAATGGTAAACCCCGGCTCACCTGTTTTCAGAGTGGTCAATATTGATTACCTGAAAATAGAAATAGGTGTTCCACAGGGAATAATAAATAATGTAAAACCGGGCAACAGGGCCGAAATCAGAATATCCGCCCTGAATGGAAATATTTATGAAGGCATCGTAAAACATATTTCACCCCAGGCAGATGAGCGCACAGGAAGTTTTAAAGTGGAAGTGCATGTTAAAAACAGCGGTGATTACAAACTGAAAGCGGGAATGACGGCCAATGTTGATCTTCTTATTTTCGAAGAAGAAGAAAAGCTTACCGTGCCTGATTATGCTATATTAAAAAAAGAAGGCAAAAATTTTGTCTATAAAGTTGAAGATGAAACAGCTGTTCTGACGGAGATTAAAACAGCCGAGAAAATCGGGAGCAATTATGTAGTCAAAAGCGGCCTTCAATCGGGAGATATAATCGTGACTGTAGGAATGAAAAACCTGGGAGCAAAGACAAAAATCAATATTGAAACACTACATAAATAAACCGGTGTGAATTGAAAATTTAAACAGGATATAATAATGTCAATAGCAAATTTTTCAGTCAGAAACGGGGTTTTCGTCAACATGCTTATGATTGGGCTGTTCCTTTACGGTATATACAGTTTTTTCAGCATGCCGGTCGAACTGAATCCGCCGGTGCCCTTCAACTGGGTGTTTATTACGGTTCCCTACCCGGGAGCGTCTCCGGTTGAAGTTGAAAACCTCATTATTGATCCAATTGAAGCGGAAGTAAAAGATATTGAGAAAATAGATGAAATTCAGTCGACCGCGGGAGAAAGTATAGGATTCGTTTTAATCAAATTCGAGGATATTTCAGATAGTGAATTCCGCGAGCGTTATCTCGATCTTAAAGCCGAGATAGATAAAGTAGAATTTCCCGACGAGGCGGAAGATCCGATTATCGATGATTTTAACAGTGAAGATTTTCTGCCGATTATTACCGTAAACATGTCGTTCACCATTCCTGAGGCAAACGCCCAGATAATAGCTGATGAAATAAAGGAAGACCTGGAGGATATGACCGGCATATCGAAAGTGCAGGTTTCAGGACTACCCGAAAGGGAAATATGGGTGGAGGTTGATCCGGTAAAACTGAATTCTTACAATTTATCGATCAATGATGTAATGATGGCATTGATGTCGAGGAATCTTAATATTCCCGGTGGAAATATTTCCATCGGTAAGAAAGAATATTTTATCCGTTCCCTCGGTGAATACGCCAATATAGAAGAGATAGAAAACACCGTTTTAAGAAACAGGGATGGGGGAAGTTTTATTAAGATCAGGGATGTTGCTTCTGTTAATGATACACGTGAAGAAGTATCAATACTTTCCCGCCTGAATGGTGATGAATCAATTACCTTTTCGGTTTCCAAAAAAAGTGACGCAAATTCAAATGAAGCTATAGATCGTGTAAAAAACCTTATAGCGAGTTACGAGGAAAGGGTGCAGGATGGTGTTGAGTTTTCATTTACCAATGATAATTCTATTTATATCAACAGGGTGATGAATACACTCAGGAACAATGCTGTTTCAGGTATGATACTCATTATCATAATTCTTTATCTGTTTCTTGGCGGATATAATTCGGTGCTTGCCGCTCTCGGAATACCTATTTCCTTTTTTATAACTTTCATTTTTATGGACCTTTGGGGTTATTCTATGAATGGCAGCACTATGTTCGCGCTTGTGATGGTGCTGGGTATTATAGTGGATGACGCCATTATTGTAATCGAAAACTGCCACAGGTACCGGCTTATGGGTTACTCTTCCCACCAGGCAGCGGTACTTGGCACCAATGAAGTTATAAAGCCCATTCTTTCATCGATAGGAACAAACATCGCCGCTTTTCTTCCCCTGATGCTTCTGCCGGGAATTATGGGGAAATTTATGCGTATTATTCCGCTTGTATTTTCACTCGCGCTTGTCGCCTCAATGTTTGAGGCCTTTATTTTACTCCCTTCCCATTATTCCGACTGGACAACAAAGTCGAAAGTTTACAGCAGAGGTGAAAAGAAGTTCTTTACCTGGCTCAGAAATAAATATGAAAATCTGCTTGTCCGTGTTGTAAGGAGAAGATATTGGGCGCTTTTGGTAATGATTGTTGTCTTTTTCACCTCGGTGCTGACAATCATTCCCCATGTTGGTATTGAAATGTTTGGAGATGAAGATTTTGACCAGTTTAAAATTCTTGTGAAGTGTCCCGAAGGCACCAGTCTTGAAGAAACTGACAGAATAATGAAAAAATATGAAGCTGAGGCGCTGAAATTACCTGAAGATCATATTGAGGCGGTTATTGCGAATATTGGTCTTCTGCAGGGAAATAACGAATGGCTTACACGAAAAAATGTAGCGCAGATATTTATACAGCTTAAGCCGATTGAGGAACGAATCTTTGACACCGAGCAGCTTATGGAGATGCTTCGGTTGAATACAACTTATATCAGCGGGCCCCGCTCGGTTGAGTTTGAGATGGTTTCAGGAGGTCCGCCGGTTGGTAAACCTATTTCTGTTAAGGTGCAGGGCAAATATCTTGATGAAATAAAAGATGCCTCTTTAGAATTACAGGATTTTATTCGTGAACAGCCGGGCGCGAAAGATATCACTGATGATTTCCCACCGGGAAAAGAGGAAATAAGGGTTATTATCGATCAGGAAAAAGCCGCGCTCTATGGATTTAATACCCAGCTTGTGGCTCTCGCGGTTAAATATGCTTTCGATGGTATTGACGCGACCGAATTCCGCGATGGTGATGATGAGGTGGATGTAGTTGTTAAATATGCCACCGGACACAGGGAAGATATGGGTGATATCCTTAACCTGAGGCTGACAAATCCTGCCGGAGCGACTGCTGCTTTAAGAGATATGGTTGAATTTGAAACCATCGCGGGTCCGACCTCAATAAAACGTTTCGATCAGAAAAGGACCATTCTTGTAACCGGTGAGATTAATGAAGAAGAGACTTCTCTTGATAAAGTAAATAACGCGATGATAGATTATTTCCCTGTACTTGAAGAGAAATACCCCGGAATTTCTTTTGAAATGGGGGGGCAGTTTGAGGAGTTTATGAATGTGTTTAAGGATGTCGGAGCTCTTTTTGTCCTTAGTCTGGTTCTAATATTCCTGATACTCGGCACCCAGTTTAACTCTTATTCACAGCCGCTGGTAATTCTTACGACTGTTCCATTCGCTTTGATTGGAGCTCTGATAGGACTCCTGATATCAGATAATCCTTTTAGCGTGGTCGCATTATTTGGTTTTGTGGCTCTCGCTGGTATTGTTGTAAATGACGCTATTGTGATGATTACATTCCTGAACGATCGCCGTCCGGAAGGTGAAGATCTTGGAGTTTACAGGATCTGGAGAAGTATTATTGATTCCGGCCGTCTGAGATTGCGGCCCATCATTCTTACTTCAATGACAACCATTCTTGGTCTTGCTCCCATGGCATGGGGTATTGGGGGCATGTCTGAGATGTGGTCCCCGCTGGCAAATGTTATTTTGTGGGGACTGCTCGGTTCAACAATACTTACTCTTTTTATAATTCCCAGCTTTATTGCCATCCTTGATGATATAAGGGGATTAAGAAGAAAAGCCCGGCTGAGAGAATAAAGTATTTAATTATTAAGCCCCGGTTTTGCCGGGGCTTTTTGTTAAATGATCTATGCATTGTTTATATGAAGGGAAAAAGTCCATAAAATAAATTTCCTCTCTTTATTATTTGATTATAACTTTGTATTTTTATTTATCATAAAAGTTAATTAAGACGCTTTGCGGTGTCTGGAGGGAAAGATGAAAAAAGCAATTCTTATTCTGTTATTGGCAGGGATAGTTGCTCAGGTAAATTCTGCCCAGGAATTACCCTGGAAAATAGTTACTCCCGAAAGGATAAACTCATTTGCTGTCAGTCCTGAGGGCGTTATATACGCCTCAACAAATTATTTTTATATTATCACCAGTATTGATTCCGGGAGAAGCTGGGTCAATGTCAGCACTCACATTTCCAGAACATTATATCTTTTGCGGTGTGATTCATCCGGAGTATTATTTGGATTCAATAATCAGTTCGAGATGATGTATCTCAGTTATGACGGAGAAAACTGGGAGGGGAAAGATATCTTCCCGAATTTGACATGCGCGGAAATTTCACCCGGAAATCTAATCTATTGCGGGGATGAAGAGGGATATATCCATATTTCCGCGGATAGTGGAAACTCATGGGAATCAAAGGAGGTATTCACGGGATCGCCTGTCAGAAAAATTGACTGGATTGGTGAGGATATAATTTTAGTCAGTTCAGAGTCCAATGCCATGAAAATATCACGGGACAATGGAGATAATTGGAATACATTCTTTTTTCCTAATATCGTTTTCTGGTCTGATTTTCTCATAGATGGCGATAATAATATTATTATCAGCACGGCTGACGGATTGTTTTTCTCACCTGATACCGGAACAACCTGGATAAATAAAGGACAGGGGATAAAAGGCAAACTTATTTGGGAAAACCAATACTATTTCGCGATACCAACCGATAATAATCCTCAGTTTCTTTATTGTTCAAATACCGATTTCGATTTTCAGCCCGCCGGAATAAATGATGAAATAATAAATACTGTATTTTCTTTAGGTGAAAACTATTTAGCTACAGGTCCTTATGGCATTTATTTGCATTATGAAGGGATAACAATTCCGCCGGGAAAAAATTATTTTCCTCTTCATACAGGTAATCATAAGCAATTGTTCTACGGAAGATTATCCTTAATGGGAAATTGGTGTGATTATACATATGGATTTGAAGAAACGGGAAATCCGGTAGTAATTAATAATAAAACATATCATTATGTGCGGCGAAATTTTACCGGCAATGAACCATGGCAACTTTTTCGTTTCGATTCTTTAAAGCAGAGAATTTTTATTTATGATGATGACCAGGAACACTTGTATATGGATTTCAATTTATTGCCCGGTCAGAGATTCTATCAGGGCTATCAAAGAGTAACAGTTAAGGAAGATTCATTTAAAATTGCCGGAGAATACTATTATTGCAAAGGATATTCTTTATTTGATTCTTATGGAAATTCTACCCGTGAGTTTTATGTTCCCGATTTCGGTTATGCTTTTATGCATTATTTTGGAAATCAGTGGGATGGATGTCAGAATTACATGGCTTCTATTGATGCATATATTTATCAGGATACAGGATTTGTATTTATTCCGGCAAGCAGTCCGGAAATATTTGGCCCGGAGAAAAACACCTTCTTTTCAGGAATAACCTATCATGACACAATTAGAGTTGAGCAGGATTATAATGGGTTTTGCGCATTTGAGGGGTGCACTACTTACGTTAATTTTATTGACAAAGTAAAAATAGAATACTTTTATACAAACGGTCCGAATTCCACCATTCCTGTACTGCAAAATTTGTATTGTAATCTTAACTCCTTTGATTGGCCTTATATGTTTAACATTGATCAAAATTATTTTCAGAATGGATATAAGCTGAACTACAGATTTTTTGTTACCGATAAATCTTTATTACCTCAAACATATATTTTTCCTGAATCAGGAAATTATTCATTAAAGTATTCTCCCCCGACAGATATAGAAGAAACCAGTGATGAACCGGAATATTTTGTATCGGGTAATTATCCCAATCCATTTAATCCATGTACCAGTATTCATTATACACTTGCTGATGATTCATTTGTTACGCTTGAGATTTTTAATCCGCTTGGTGAAAAGGTGGAAACAATAGTGAATATGGAGCAGCAGCGGGGAGAATATTCCGCTGATTTTGATGCTTCGGGACTCGCGACCGGTATATATATTTACAGATTAAAAGCATTACAAAACGGCTCGGTAAAACTGGATGAAACAGGCAAAATGTTATATCTGAAATAAAATTATGCTATTTCTTTGATCCTGCGAGTCTTCTTAAAATTTAAGACGATGCCTATGTTAAAAGAAAAAAAATGACAGGCCCGCGAGGAAAGAATTATCTGCCTTTTCCCTAATCATAAACTCGGCGGTAACGACTAATAACTTTTTGATTTATCACCTATGGGGATGTCAAATCCCGCTGTGAGGCTGTTTGCTGCCGAGCCTGAGGATGTTCCCGGGGCGAAAACGTTTGAAAAGGAGCGAAAGGCCTGAATAAACGGCTCCACAAAAAGTTTTAAATCTGAGGAATTCAGATATATCTTAGCCCCGACAGATAGTGTCTGACCTCTGATGGTCTCTTCAGAAGGCTGTATAGTGGTTCAGGGGTTGGGTATTGAATAAGCGTAATACTGTGTTGTAGTATGCCAGGCCATAGAAAAACCGCCGAGAATATTTATTCCGGGAATCATGTTTTCTGCTGGTCGGAAAAGAGAATACTCTACCTGAACACCAAGTCCGTTTGAAACCGGATTCACACTGTGCTGGTAATTAGCGCCGACACCAAACCGTCCCCGTTTAGTAAATCCAAACTGCCCTATAAAGATACCGGTTTCGTTAACCTTTGTATAGGCAGCTCCAAAAAGTTTTGCTCCCTGGCCTGGTTTAATATATTTTACCTGCGCAACCATAGTCGTGGATAACAATAACAATACTATAAATCCCGCTGGTTTCATTCAATCTCCCGTAAAAATACTCAGCTGTAAATTTAAGAAAGAAAAATTTATTTGATAAAAAGAAAATCAGGCCAGGCGGAAAATTTCAACCGGTTCGCTTCTTCCTTTTACCTGTACCGGTCCGAGGTTTTCATATTCGATATCAGTGAACGCTTTTTCATATACTTCCTTCGATACAAGAACGGATGATTTATATACCTTATTCAATTGTTCAAGGCGGGCGGCGATAATTACAGGGTTGCCGGTAATTGAGTATTGCAGCCTTGTAACTGTTCCCACATTACCTGCAACAACATCTCCGGCGTGCAGACCTATCCCGATTTTTGTCGGGGAAATTTTTCCTGCCTGGCTGAATTCCTCGACCTTTTCCTGAATTTCCATCGCGGCTCTGACCGCCTCGGCGCAGGGATTTCCATTGGTTAAAGGCACACCGAATGTAGCCATAAAACCATCGCCGAGAATCTGGTTTATAATTCCGTTGTTTTTGTTCACAATCTCAATCATAAAAGAGAATACATCATTCTGATACTGTACAATTTCTTCAGGAGTACGTTTTTCAGCGAAGGGGGTAAAACCTCTAATATCGAGGAACATAATACAGGCAAACTTTTTCTCACTCTTAATGTTTCCATTATTCGCTACAAGATATTCCACTATTTTTGAGGATATCTGCTGTCCGAACATATTTATAATTTCATTTCTTTCCTGCATCGATTTCTGAGTTCTGTATATCCTTTTATTTAGCTGATTGGCCACAAGTCCTGCGACAACACCGGAAACGAGAATGATCAGTGATTTAGCACCGTAAACGATCAGCTCGCCGCTGAAAAAATTGTCCGGTTTGTTATCGGTATATTCAAGAGTAATAAACGCGATAAGAAAATATTGAATGGCGGCAGTAGCTCCTGCCGAAACGGATACTTTCAGATCGAGACTGAGTGTGGATAATGTTATGAAAACAAAATAGAGATATACAGCCGGTGAGCTGAGAATATAAACCTGGAATTCATATACCAAAAGAATAATAAGAATTACAGAAATAATGCTTATTTCCAGGATAAGATTGCCATAACGGATAAAATCAGGAAATTTTTTACCTGTTCTGATAGCGCGATCAACAATTTTCCTGGCAAAATATTCCCGTACAACAAGAAAAGCTAATATCAGCATCATCCAGTAGAAGGGAGTGGTATCTGTCATATATTTTTCGAAGGTGGCGGTGAAGAAAATATTGATCATCCCGAAAGCGAAAAGAGCGAATAACAACAGAGAGCCAAGAATAGTAGCCCTGAGTTTTTCACTTTTAAGTGTCTCGGTATAGAGAATTTCTTCAAGTAACTTTTTCTGTGGCATATCCCTTATTTCACCAGAATATAATTTTTAATATATGTAAGATAATATTTTCAGGGCATTTTTTTATACCCTGAATTTTTATTCCCGGCGCAAAATGGTAAAGAATCAATTAACAATTATTAATGAACAATGAATAATTGAAAGAGCACCGCAGATTTTTTTGATTACGCGGATTTCGCAGATTTGGGTGGGAAAAAGGCCACAAAAGAAATGACGAATGACGAATTACGAATTTATGCAAATGAAGAAACCTGATTTTTGATTTTTTAACCTTCCGGGCAACAAGAATATATTTGAGAGAAAAAGCCAGTTATTTTTTTACGAATATTTTGACTTCTCATCGGATTACAGACATCTCAGGGTAGATCAAACCCCTCCCGTCCTCCCCTTAAAATCTTAAGGGGCGGGGATTCCGCTCTCTCATCTTTGAAGAGTTTTAGATAGATTGTAATTACTGAAATTGTTGCTGATAATTTTGAAATTGTGTGTTTTCCCAAATTGGTATTCCTTAGTAGCCGGGGATAATCCCTTAATAAATAAACCGTATAACCTCATTCATCCGGAGTTTTATTCCCGCAGATAATTTTGATTTCGCTGATTTGGGCGGGGAAAAGGCCACAAAATCACCAAAACACCAAATCCCACGAAAAAGTTGATAAGAACCTTATTCTTTAATCTTTTAACCTTAGTAGCAATGGTAAACTCTCAAAAATTTCAACCTTATTGCCTTTTTAACCGGGGCATTATTCCTCGCGGATTTCGCTGATGGACGCAGAAAAAACAGGATTACCAGGATCAGAATGATGGTCAGGAGATTTTAAGACATCATAAGCCGGAGGTAAGTCCGCCGCGGCGGATCGAAACCAGCGGCGGTAGCTTCGACTCCGCTCAGCTACCGGACAGGTTCATTGTTTCTGGCTTTGCCAGTCTATGATTACTCCATAAGGAGTTAAATTCTACGCAAAATGGCAAAATTTTTTGCAACAAATCGGATTGTAGTTTTTTCTTAGCTTATCTCTGTTGATCCCCTACAGGGATCTTACTAAATTTTTTTGTTCTTTACTACCCCATAGGGACGTTCCGCAATAATGCTGCTTCTCCAAAGCAGATTCGATTCAAAATATATTCCTGGGAAAACCAATTCGTAATTCGTAATTCCTCATTCCTCATTGTTTCTGGCTTGCCAGTTTATGATTATGATTATTCCGTTAGTAGTTAAATTCTAAGCAAAATGGAAAAATTTTATTTGACCATCAATTTACCGGGGAATTCTGTCTGCCTGTTCGCCGCGGAGAATCCCTGGCGGGACTTTTGATCAACCTCTTAACTTATTACCCCACAATGAATTGCGGGGCTATTATCTGAAAGCCTGTTCGCCGCGGAGAATCCCTGACGGGACTTTTTTGGGATTTTGAAGTTATCTTAAAGAAAAATTGCAGGTTCTTAGCTCTTCACTCTCCACTAATCACTCTCCACTTTTTCTTCTGGCTTGCCAGTTTATGATTACGATTATCATTATTGTGAAAATATGGGGCGGAGATTCAATAACTCCGGTAAAAATTACCACAAAATGAATCTTTTACCGGCAATTTGGCCGGATTTCCAATATTTCCACCGATTGGTGGTAAAAATTACCACAAAAAGGGGCTGTAAAACAGGCCGGAAACAGGGATTAACCGTAACCTTATGTAATTAAATAAGTTATGGCAATGGTACGGAAGTTGCTTAAAAGGATATGAGTGACTGAAACAGAAAGGAAAAGAAAATGACTGCAAAAGAACATATAGATGACCGGCAAAGAAAAAGATTCTTTGATATTAACAACAGCAATGGTTTGTTATTTCCCTTAAGAATAACTTCCCTTTTTATTTTATTGCTGGGAATAATAACACTTCTTTTTGAAGTAAGGAAATATGAGAACCTCTCTGAAATGTTTTATATCTTCCGTTCTTCAGCGATGTTTATTTCTTTTACGGTGTTCGCGCTTTCATTTTATACAAAAAGTAAAAAATCACATTCAGTTTCTCTTCATCTTTTATTTGTCACTCTTTTTATTTCATTCGGACTTCTGATTAGTTATTTTCCTGAAACATTTCTTGTCAGCATATTAAGTCTGGCGCTCGTAATGTTTACAGCGGCGCTTTTCCTTAACTGGGAACCGGCTCACCAGATAATAACCGCTATCTATTTTAACCTGATATTTGCCGGTTCAATTCTGCTGAGTGACAACAAAATATATTTTCTTAACAATCTCTATGAATCGGTGCTTTTCCTGTTGCTGGTGAGCGTACTTTCAATTGCCGCGGCATATATCAATTACAGGAACAAACTGCTGGCAAATAAAAAGCAGAAAGAGATAGAGATAGCTGGTGAAAGATACCTCGGTTATATCAATATTTCTGAAGAGGCTATATTCCAGATAACTATTGACGGCACATTTATACTCGCTAATCCTGCATTTCGCAGATTGACCGGATATTCATCCAAAGGTGATCTTGACGGGGAAAATATCTGGTCAGTTTTCCCGGGCGGCGAAGATGAATTTATAAGATTGAAGAAAAAAGTTTTCCTGCAGGAATCTCTTGAAATTAAAGAATTCAGGTTCAAATCGAAAGATGACGAAGAAGGAACCGGTGTGCTTAAACTGGTACTGGTAAAAGATTCAAAAGGCAGAGCTCAATATCTGCAGGGTGTTATAAATGACAAAACTGCGCTTCTCGAAGTTGAAAAGAAAAAGGAAGCTTATGTTGGCAAACTTCGCAAGGAGAAGGTAAAATTTGAAAAAATGGCATATAACGCTGTAAAATCAAGGCTTACTCTTCATCATTACCTCGTAAAGTTAAACCATGAACTTCGCGCTCCGATGAATACAATCATCAGCTTTTTATCCCTGATAGAAAGCCGGGCCAACGGATCGCTGAAACATCTCACAGAATTTGTTCATAATGTAAGGGAATCGGCGGCAAACATAATCGATCTGCTTAATGAAAAGGAAAATGTAAACTGGAATGTAACCGATGAAGTAGTTCAGGAGAAAAAAAGATTTCATCTGAAACAGCAGGCTGATCTGGCGCTTCTGGTTGCAGGAAGAACTGTAAGGAACAGGGGACTCCAGTTTGAAATAAATTATGATGACGCCGCGATACCGCAGACTTTAATCGGCGACGCGATCAAATACCGCCAGGTTCTGATAAATCTTCTTGAAAACGGAATTAAAAACAGCCTGTGCCAGTCGGTCAGACTTAGAATAACAGGTGAAAAAAGGCATCACGATATAATCAGGGTAAACACAGTAATAGAATATAAAGATGCCGCCGGCATGCTGATAGATGATTTCGGATATGACGAATCGGAAATCGGACTGCTGATCACCAAAGAATATCTGAAAATCATGGATGGTTCACTTGAAATTCAGAGTGATGAGGGAAGGATGTCATTCACGGTATGTTTTGAGCCGGGAACAGCGCTGAAAGAAGAAGTTGAAGAAGAGGTAAGGCCGCAGGTATCACGCAGCCTGAGTGTTGAAGATATAGAAGAAACACCCGCTGAAGAGAGCGCTGATAAAAAGACCCTTCTTTTAGCCGAAGATATCCCTGCCCAGAAAAAGCTTGAATCGAGGATACTTGAAGAAATAGGGTATAATGTAGTTACAGCGGGAAACGGCCTGGAAGCGCTTGAGCTACTTGAAAACCGCAGTTTCGACCTGATACTCATGGATATAGAGATGCCCGGAATGGATGGAATAACCACCACGCACAAGATAAGAGAATCGGAAGCGGAATACCGTTCTATCCCGATAATCGCGGTCACAGCCCATGCTTCAATGCAGGACCGTGAACGCTGCCTTCAGGCGGGCATGAACGATTACATATCAAAACCAATAAATATCCAGTTTCTTAAAATGATCATCGAACGCTGGATAAAAGAAGAAGAATACATGATCTGACTTTAATATAAAAACACAATAATAACATTCTTAAACAAATTTACAGGAGTTAACAATGGGACAGCAACAACTTTTACTCATCATCTTGGGAGTCATCATCGTCGGTATAGCAGTAGTCGTAGGAATTAACGTCTTTACCGCAAGCAGTACATCAGCCAACAGGGACGCGGTTATTTCGGACCTGACAACACTTTCGAATATGGCACAGCAGTATTACAGGAAACCTTCGGGACTCGGCGGCGGAAACAACGCGTTCACCAACTGGTCGATTCCGGCACAGCTTCAGGGTACAGGCAACGGTTCATACGCTGCTACAGTAAACGCAGGACAGGTAATTCTTACAGGAACAGGAAACCAGGTCGGGGAGGATGGTACGAACAATGTTCAAGTCCAAATGTACGTGGGGGCAAATCAAATAGACTCGACGATTGTTGTAAACTAAATTAAAGGATAAAAGCCGGCTGACAGGGAATCCGAAAAAGGATTTGAAGGTTCCCGAAGCCGGCTTTTTTATACACAAAATGATAGAATTAAGATTTGAAGCGGCAAAAACTGACGGACGCAGGATAAAAGGAAGCTTTACCACGGCAACCATGAAAGAGTCGAAGGAAAAGCTTAAAAGACTTGCGGAAAAATACTCGGTTAAGATTGGAAGAGTGGAATATAAATCAACCTTTCTTTATAAAGTTTCCAGGGGAAATGAAAAACCACAGACCGGCGAGCAGAGAGCTTTCAACCGCCAGGAAGTGAATGAAGCCCTGAGAAAACTGGGGTACAAGGTTTACTGGGTAAGGAAAAAACTACTGGAATTTCAATCGAAACCACCGCAGCAGGAAATTATATCTTTTGTGAAAATAAGCGCCGAACTCCTCGAACAGAAACTTAGCTTCGGCGAAATTCTGAATCTTATTATCACAGACACAAAAAACAAAACACTTAAGCTTACTCTTAAACAGGTCAGCAATGAACTTCGCCAGGGAGCTGAAAGTGATAAAACATTTCTGAAATACAGCTCGGTATTCGGACGCTTTACTTCATATATGCTTGGTCTGGCCTCAAAAAGCGGAAACATGGCGGAAATATTCCGTTCAACAGCCCGCTTTCTCGAAAGAAGACAACAATTCAGGAAAGACCTTCGCAGCGCTCTTATAACTCCGATGGTTACACTTTTTATACTTTTTCTCGCCGTGCTTTTTTATGTGGCATATATTTTTCCCGAAACTGCCGAATTATTTGTGAAATTCGGGATCGATCTTCCCTCAATGACAAGAGCCACACTCGACATGAGTGAATTTCTTACTGACAATGTTTTGATACTGGCGGCGATAATATTTATCCCGCTTATAATATTATGGCGTTATTTTGCCACAGAAAAGGGAAAACTCGTAAAGGACCGACTGATGCTTTCAATTCCTGTTATAGGACCCCTGGTTCATAAAACACTGATCGAGGTATTCTGCCGTGTATTTTATACCCTATACAGCGGATCGGCCGACAGCATTGAACCGCTGAGGATAGCTGCCGAAGCGGCGGATAACAAATATTTTGAAAAACGAATTAAAGAGATATCAATTCCCCTCATGCTCAGGAAGGGGAAAGGATTGACCGAAGCGCTTGAAGCCGCCGGGATATTCACGAGCACCGCGCTTTCAAGAATTCACTCGGGTGAAGAGTCGGGCACCATAAAAAATTCCCTGAAACAAATTGCCGACTACTATGAAAGTGAGACAGTTTACAGGCTGAAATCGGTAATTGAAATTATTCAGCTTGTTATTTCAATGATAATTATGATCGTCATGATTGCCCTGACACTCGTCTCGGCAGAAACCGCGACGATAAGTCCAAAATCCCCCGTAATGTAATCAGGAGAAGAAAAAATGGCTGAAGCCGGACTCGAAATGGTAGACAAGATTGGATATCTTCTTCTGAAAAAGGGGATTATAGATATACCTCTTCTTGAGAACGCGTTAAAAACAAAAAAAGAAGATAGCGGAAGGAGAAGAAATCTCGCGCAGATACTTGTGCAGGATTTTAAACTTGATTTTGACACAATTTTCAGGGAGGTGGCTCTGTTATACGCATTCCCTGAAATTAACATGAGAGAAGATGATTTTAAGGCTGAAAATCTTGAAAAAATAAAGAAGTTATATGAAAGCTGGGATGAAACTCTCAGGATAAAAATGGAAGAAAACCTGGTCCTGCCTTTCAGATGGCTTGACGCGCAGAAAATAAAACTTGTGCTTGCGGTTTGTGATCCGACATCGAGGGCCCTGGCCGGCATCGCGAATCAGATGCAGCTAAAAAAATATGAGATCCGTTACCTGCCGAAAAAGGATTATGACAGGATAATGGAATTTTTAAGTCCCGATGAAAATGAGTTTCTTAAGGTGATGGAGGAGGCGGAAGCTGAAATTACAATCGCTCCCGATGAATCGGGGATTGATGAGGAACAGCTTGATGAGGAAATTAATAAAAGCGCTCTTATAAGTCTGATAGAAGCGGCCCTGATTGAGGGAGTAAGGAAAGGGGTCAGCGATATTCATATCGTTCCCGGATCGGGCAACACAACAGAGATACATTTCAGGGTTGATGGAAAGCTGATGCTCTGGCATACACAGAGAAACACACTTCCGGAAGCTGTGGCGGCGGTTGTTAAAGATCGCTCAAGGGGAATGGACAGGTTTGAGAGAGAAAGAGCGCAGGATGGTTTCATTCAGCGCGAGATTGATAAAAACCTTATAAGATTCAGGGTCTCTGTCCTGCCTATGGTGGGCACGGAGCTGAAAAACAAATTTGAAACAATTGTTATCAGGATTCTCGATGACAGGAAAGTGATCAGGGACCTTGATAAGCTGGGACTTACCGGTTACGCGAAAACAGCTTTTCAGAAGTCAATTTCCAAACCGCAGGGAATGGTAATTCTTACCGGTCCGACCGGAAGCGGAAAAAGCACCACTCTTATAGCGGCGCTTTACCAGGTTATCGACCCGACAAAAAATGTGCTGACAGTGGAGGACCCGGTCGAATATATTATTGATGGGGCGCGGCAGTTAAAGATCGGGCACCGAATGGATTTCGAACAGGCTATACGCTCCATATTAAGGCATGATCCCGATATTGTTCTGGTTGGTGAAATGAGAGACAAAATTACAGCGGAAACGGCGATCAAACTTGCGAATACAGGGCATCTTACATTCTCAACCTTACATACAAACGACGCCCCGAGCGCGGTGGCCAGATTATATAAAATGGGGATTGAACCTTTTCTTATAGCTTACGCCATAAATATTATTGTGGCCCAGAGACTGATACGGAAAATTTGTATGAAATGCCGCAGGGAGATAACACCCGATGAGCAATTATTAAAAACCGCCGGACTGGATATTTCCTTTTTTGAAGGCAATCCGGTTTATGAACCTGTCGGATGCCCCGAATGCAATAATACCGGCTATAAGGGGAGAATGGCTATTCATGAAGCTCTTTATTTTACCCCTGAAATAAGAGAAATAGTAGTAAGAAGCGGAAAGGATGTCGATGAAAATGCTATCAGAATTCAATCGCGCAAGGATGGAACAAACACATTAAGAATGTCGGGATTTGAAAAAGTTAAAAAAGGACTTACCTCAATTCAGGAAGTTCTGGCCGGGACCACGGAGGATTAAATGCTGGACAAAATTAAAAAAACAGCCAAATTTATAATGAATCAGTGCAAAACTGATCTGAGCGGATTCGCGAGAATAAAATCGGCGGCTGATAAACTTAACGAGCTGAATTCTGATTATGTATTCCTTTTCAGAAAACTTTTTAATATGATAATATTAAAGGCATGGGAAAAGAATTCATCTGATATTGAAATAGGAGGAGCGGGCACAGCGAAGTCGATCTGGCTGAGAATTGACGGAATAAAAAAGAAGGTTTCCGATCTTCCTTCGCTTGATGAAGATGAAGCCTCCCTGCTGATTTTAAGTGTGCTCGATAAATATCAGCAGAGTGAATTATTTGAAAAAAGGAATCTCGATTTCAGTTATTCAGTGAGCAACACAAGGGGTGATAAAATAAGATTCCGCGCCGACGCCTATTTCGAAATGGAAACGCTCGCGCTGAATCTCAGGCCCATTTCACCAGATATACGCACTCTTGAAAGTCTCGGTTTTCACCCCATGGCGATGCGTTTCCTCAATTACGGCTATATAAAAAACGGACTTACACTTGTTACCGGAATCACAGGAAGCGGTAAATCCTCCACTCTCGATTCAATAATAGATTATCATAATCACAATGAACCTGCCCATATTATTATCATAGCCAGCCCGGTGGAATATGTTCACAAATCGGATAAATGTATAATCAGGCAGCGGGAAGTGGGAAGCGATGTAAGAAGTTATCCGGAAGGAGTTGTAGAAAGTCTGAGGCAGGACCCCGATATTATTGTAATCGGCGAGATGAGAGACCCTGAGACAATACTGGCCGCTCTTGAGCTTGCCGATACAGGCCATAAAGTTTTTTCGACACTTCATACTTCCTCGGCAGTTGAATCACTGGAGAGAATAATCGCTGAAGTTGACACCAGGGACCGTGAGAGAGTGCGAAACCGTCTTGCCGATGTTCTGGTTTCGGTGATATCGCAAAAACTTCTCCCGGCGCATGGAGGAGGAAGGGTAATGGCCAAAGAGGTAATGCTGGTCAACGGCAGCATTAAGTCGGCCATAAGGAATAACAATATTGGTGAAATTTATATGATGGTACACCAGGGAGCGCGCGAAGGGATGATGACAATGGAACAGGACCTGTTCCGTTTGTTCAGGGAATCGAGAATATCGAAAAAAGACGCTATGGCCTACGCGAATAGTAAGAGCAGAATGGAAGGTTTATTAAAAATGGTATGATTATGAAAAAGATAGCCGGATTATATATTGATGAACATGAAGCGAGGATAACCCTGGTTGATCCTGAAAACCTGGAAATGACCAAATTCAGGAAAATAAAACTGGAACAGAATTTCTCGAAAAGTGACGCCCCCTCACTTGATGGTGAATTTACCGATGAACTGGACCTTGACTCACTTTCTCAAAATCCTGAGAATATGGTCCCGGATGAACTTGGTGATTTCCTGAGCAATCTTGATAAAAGAGATTATCTGCTGCTGCCGGTAGCTTCACAGCCGGAATTTAAGTATAATTTTGTTTTCAGGGAAAATGGCGAACTTAAAAAAGAGGAGGTAATAAAGCAGTTAAAGTTATCAGGCGAAGTTCATATAGAGAGGGATAATACCGCGATAATTGAATACAATAACAGGTATCTGGCAGGATATATAAATGGAGATGGCAGGCTGACAAATATGCTTGCCGAATATACCGCGGGAAAAAACAGCTTTGTAAAGATACCTTGCCTGCTTAGCGCCGAGCTTTCAATAGTAGAATATATAGCGGCAAAATCGGCTCCCGAGCCGGAGCATTATTCTCTTATTATACATGTGGGAAATGAACTTTCGAAGCTGATTTTTATGAAGGGGACAGAAATCATTCATATAGGTGAAAATTCTCCTATCGGTGTTAAGAATATGGTTTCGCACGATGTGTACTTCCCGAAAATTCTGCTCGAAATGGAAAATGGAGATATTCCCCGGCTGGATAATATTTTTGTATGCGGCAAGGACAGCTCGGAAAAATTCCAGATATCTCTTTACGGGCTATTTCCGGAAGCAAAAGTAAGAAGCATTGATTTTGAAGAATTCGGGGGAGAAAAAGGGGAGTCGGGAGAATACGCTATACCTTTGGCGGCTACCGAAGTTTATCTGAAAAACCAGGGGAAAAAAGGGGATTATTTTAAGGTTCTTCCCCAGTGGATTGAGGAAAGACAAAAACTTATACAGGTTAGCTGGCATAGTCTGTTGGTTCTTCCTTTGCTTTTTGCCGCCGCGTTCTGGCTGACAAATATTATCACCGGCAACAATAAAGTTATTGAACAGCTATCCTGGAAAATAATGGCGATGGAGCAGGTAGGGGCGCAGAACAGAACTGTGCTCGATGAAATTCAACTGGTACGTGATAAAATAAACAAATTTGAATCGACTTACGGAGTGCTGGGAGAAGTATCGCGAGGCGCCGGAAAATATACTCACATGCTGCGTCAGCTTTCCGGTTACGCAACAAATAACAGGGGCCTGTGGCTTAATTCATTTGATTCACCCGAAGGAGGAGATATTGTTTTGACGGGATACTGCCTTAACAGGCCGGTTCTTACGAGAATGGGGAAAAAAATCCCATCTGTTTCTATAAAAAGTATAAATCATCAGGAGCTTAGAGAGCTTAATCTTTTCAATTTTATAATCACAAGTCAATTTCCCGGGGAGGTAAAATGAAACGGAAAACTGTCACCACCCTGATATTATTTGTCATGCTGCTTCTGATAAGCGGCGCGGGAGGTTTTTATGGTTTCGTCATGCAGAGGAATGATATCGGTGATCTTGAAACAAAGTTACAAAACCTCAAAAAGGTTAATTACAATCCTGAAGAGAGCATGATGATACTGGAGGAGTTAAAAAAAGAGTCTGTAGCGCAGGATTCACTGCTTCAGGCGGGAAAATACAGCATACCTTCCACACCGGGGCAACTTGATTTCTTCGATTTTGTCGATAATATTGCCCGCTATTTTTCGAGCAAGTCATACGTTGATATAGAATTTGTCGACCATAAGGAGCATGAAAAATATGATTCTTTCCGCTATGACCTGAAAGGAATCGCATTTTTCAGCGATCTTTTCAGGCTTGTTTATGCTATTGAGCAGAGCCGGAATCTTAAAAAAATTGCCGCGCTTCAAATATCGGATATGCTGAAGGTGGGCAAAACGGGAAAACCACTTTATATGGTTACGTTCAGTATGATCGTTGAGGTTATCTTCACAAAAGATGAGATACTGGGATCGAAAGAAATAGCGGAAAATGATTTAAAACCTGAACGTATTCGTAATCTGTTTTATCCCCTTATCCGTAATGAAATTCCACCTAACAGTCAGCAGCTTCTTGATACTCACAGCGCGCGACTTCTGGCCCTTGTGCCCGATGGGGCATTTCTGACCGACGTTTCAGGCAGGGCTTTTCTTTTAACCGAAGGGGATAATGTATATCTCGGTCTGCTGACAAAAATCAATTTTGAAAAGCAGACTGTCAAGTTTGTGCTTAATAAGGGGGGGATTGTTGAAAAGTTTGAATTGGGAATAGAAAGTGATAAACAGGAGTAAATAAAATGAAAAAACTGATGATTCTTTTTTGTTTAATCGGCGCGGAAATTTTCGGACAGGTTGATATGCTTAAAGATTTTGTTAATCCTGCCGAACTTGTATCTTTTTCAGAAAAAATGCCTTATGATAAAGCGATGATGATCCTCAACGGTATAAGCCAGGGGCTTGGGGGAAAGTCAATTCAGTCGGAAACACCAATCAAGGATGCCATTGGAATTCAGATAGACAAGATGAATTACCGGAAGGCGCTGAATCTGATAGCCAGAATGAATAACATGGATATTGTTGAATCAAAAAGCAGCATACAGTTAAGGAGTAAGGATGGAAAGGAAAAGCCTGTCTCCTCATCAACTTATGCCGCCTCGGATGAGAGAGAAGTAAAAATAAGCGCCGTATTTTTTGAGGCAAATGTAAAAGAAATGCGGGAAAGGGGTATTAACTGGCAGTGGCTGCTTTCAGGTGACGGAGTTAATATAGGCTCGGAGGTGAGAACCTTTACACTGCTTGATGATGAAAGCTCGACAAATACCTCAGAAACTCCCCCCGATTTTACACTGAGCACAGAGACAGAATTTAAAGCCGGCTCTTTCCAGGGAGACGCTATTTCGGCCTTTCGTTTTTTTGAAGATGAAAACATGGGTGAGATAATAGCAAAACCTTCAATCGCGGTAAGGAATACACAGAAGGGAAGGATACAGATCGGTTCCGATATCTCGGTAAAACAGCGCGATTTCGCGGGTAATGTGATAGATGTATTTTATTCCACAGGTACGATAATAGAAGTGACCCCTTATGTTTATGAGGATAACGGACTGGAATATTGCCTTCTGAAACTGGCTGTGGAAAGGAGCTCGGCCCTGCCCGATATTGTCAGCACCGAGATAAGAAAAACCATGGCAAGCACTGACGTTCTGATGCTCAATGGAGAGGAAACAGTTATCGGCGGTCTTTATGTGACCGAAACACAGACGATAAGAAAAGGAATTCCTGTGCTGAAAGATCTGCCCTGGTGGGTTTTCGGAATTAAATATCTTACAGGTTATGATGAATATTCTTTAACGAAGAAGGAAGTTATCATTCTTATTAAAGCAGACATTCTGCCTACCCTTAAAGAAAGAATCGCCGGATTGAAGGAGCGGAGAAATCTGGTAAAAGAACAGTACGAAAAGGATGAGGCCGATGCTGCCGGATACAGCATTAAAAATTCAGAAGGGGAGGATAAATAATAAAATGGAATCTATTCTGATTGTTGATGATGATCTTGAATTATGCAAGACATTATCATTCGAACTTGATCTGATAGGATACAATGTCGGATATGTAACTGACGCCGATTCGGCGCTGAGATTCCTCGACGGCAACCAGCTTACGGATCTGATTCTCCTCGACCTGAAAATGCCCGGCAAAAACGGGTACCATGTGCTTGGCGAGATGGGAAGGAGAGGAATCGAGAAAAAGGTGATTGTTCTTACAGCTTATGCCGATGTGGAGGACGCGATGAAATCTATAAGGATGGGAGCGGATGAATTTTTGAGCAAACCGTATGATATTGATGAACTTCTGGCCGCTATTCACCGTGTGCTGAAGTCGTGAATTCGTTTTGTATCTTTAAGTAAAAATATTATATTCAGGGATTATAATAATCCCTGGGGATCTGAATGGAAAAATCTGAGGAAACAAAAATGCATAAAATACTCGCTGTTGATGATGAACCGGGAAATGTGGTCCTGCTGAAAAATATACTCGAAAGTTCAGGTTATAAAATTTTGCCTGCCTTTTCGGGCAAACAGGCTCTTGAAGTGGCGATGGAGGAAAAACCTGATCTTATTCTTCTTGATGTTATGATGCCTGAGATATCAGGTTTTGAAGTCTGCCGTTTTCTAACCTCCGATGACAGGACCAGCCATATACCTGTAATAATGGTAACCGCTCTTACCGACTCGAGCGATCTGAAAAAGGGATTTGAATCGGGGGCGTTTGATTATGTGAAAAAGCCAATTGATATAACAGAATTGCGGGCAAGGGTAAAGGCCGCTTTAAGGTTCAGCGAATCGCAGAAAATTATAAGGGAATATGAAAAGGCAGAAACATATACCGCTACTATTGTAACAGCGAATCATGAATTCAAACAGCCCCTTACATTGATAAAATTATGTACATCGGCGCTGCGCAGGGAGAGCAGAAAGGATGAAATTTCAAGTGGAATGATTCTTAAAAGGGCAGAGGCGATTGAGGGAGCGGCAAACAAAATAATTGATTTGCTCGATGTGCTTTCGAATGTCAAAAAACCGAAGCTGGTGGAATATATTAATGATAAAAAGATGATAGATTTCCGTAAGGAAAACGGCCTTGCCGAAGTTGCCGAGGCGGGTTAATCGAGGTTATATGCCTTATGTGTTTAATTGCCTGTATCCAGAATAAGATTGTAAATTCCCTAAGCTGGCATTGCCAGAACCAATGACGAATGACGAATGACGAATGACGAATTGGCTTTCCCCACGTATTACTAATTAATTGTCATTCCGGTTTTTTGCGTTCTTTGCAAAAAGACCAGCTAAAGCAGGTTGTTGCAGATTCATAAAGATAACAAGATTGTTTGCATTTATTTGTCATCCAATAATTTGTAAACCCCCTACAGGGATTTGTATTTCAATATTTCACATATTTCTACCCCATGGGGACGTTCCGCAATAATTTCCGCATCTACAATGCGGTATTTTAAAAGAACCTTGTAGAGGTTCCATTATTGTAGGAAAAATGAGACATTATTTAAAATAATCCCTGTAGGGGATTTACAATATTTGCAACAAAATTTCCTTTTCTTCAGAAGACCATACAAAATATTCAAATATCTCATTCAATATTTTTTTCATCTTCCCTGCAACAGTCTGAAAGGTGGGCAGGCCGCAATCTAATGCCGAATTTTACTGCCAATCAGATAAAAACTTTTCCATTTTGCGTAGAATTTAATTTCTTACTGAGTAATCATAATTCTTCCTTAGAGTATGAGCGCTGTTATTTAAATCATTAAACTCTATTCAATATTCTGGCATTTAAACCAAGAATATCTGCCGGGGCGGGTTAATCGAGGTTATATTTTTTGATTTTTGAGTAGAGGGTTTTCTGGCTTATCCCGAGGGCGCGGCTGCTGTTTTCGCGGTTCCATTCGTAATAATCGAGGGTTCTTTTTATCAGCTCAAGCTCCATATCTTCAATGGTTCGAATCTCAAAAAGTTGTTCAGCCGGGGCTGCCGGTTTTTCATCGATTTTTTCGGTGTCCGATTGCGGCAGGTTAAGATCGTAATGATGGATAATATTTCCTGTGGAAAAAACAACGGCTCTCTCAATTATATGCTGAAGTTCCCTCACATTGCCGGGGAATGGATAACGAAGCAGCTTTTTTTCAGTTTCGGGGGCCAGCACACGGGGGGATTTCACAGGCGATTTAATTTTCAGAAAATGTTTGGCGAGCTGAATAATATCATTTTTTCTTTCACGCAAAGGGGGAAGAGTAAGTGTAATAACATTCAGACGGAATAAAAGGTCTTTCCTGAACGCGCCACCTTCCGATTCTTTCATCAGGTCTTTATTCGTAGCGCCTATTACCCTGACATTTGAGCGAAGATTCCTCACGCCCCCGACTCTGCGGTATTCACCGCTTTCGAGGAACCGAAGAAGTTTAGGCTGTATCGCGAGGCTTAATTCCCCAATCTCATCGAGGAAAAGGGTGCCGTTATTGGCAACCTCCACGAGTCCCTGCTTTGCCGATTTCGCGTCGGTGAACGCTCCCTTCTCATGACCAAAAAGTTCACTTTCTATCAGTTGATCGGAAAGGGAGGCGCAATTAATCGCGACAAAAGGTTTTGAACTTCTGCCCGAATTATTATGAATATATTCGGCGAAAAGTTCTTTGCCGGTGCCCGTTTCTCCCTGTATAAGAATGCCCGATTCTGATTCCGCCGCTTTTTTTGCCAGCGAGAGGGTTTTGAGAATAACATCGCTGTTGCCTATTATTCGGCCCGGGCGAAGTTCGGTAATTTTTGAGGATAAAATTCTGTTTTCAATAACAAGGTTTTTATGCTGAAGCGCCCTGTCGATAGTAACCACAAGTTTGTCATAATCGTAAGGTTTGGTAAGAAAATCATAAGCGCCGAGGCGGGTGCATTCCACCGCTATCCCTATTTCGGCTTTGCCGGTAAGGATCACCACTTCAGTCGCCGGATAATTTTCTTTTACAAAACGAAGGACCTCCACACCCGAAACTTCCTTCATCATAATATCGAGGAGTATCAGGTCATAGAAACTTTCACTCAGAGCTTCGATAGCGTCGGAACCGTCATAGACCTCTTTTACAAGAAATCCGTCGGCGCTAAGCTCATCATTCAGAACAGAGCAGAGTTCTTCGTCATCATCGGCGAGTAATATTTTGGCCTTGTTATTCACATCAATCATCGTAATTACAGCATCGACTATTATAAAAACAAATTAATAGCTGAGGGTTCAAAAAGTCAATAAAAATGGTGATTTCTTTGTGATTTGGAACAAATTATGAACGATTCTGATATTTTACTCATGCCGGGGGAAGGGAATATTATGGAATATTAAAAGTAAGGAGTTAAATTCTACGCAAAGTGGCGGGATTTTAATTAACAATTAATAATGAATAATGAACAATTAAAAAGAGGACCGCGGATATCTCTGATTACGCGGATTACGCAGATTTAGGCGGGGAAAAAGCCACAAAGTCACTAAAACACTAAATCCCACAAAGAAGCTTTTAAGAACCTTATGCTTTATTTTTTCAACTTCCAGGCAATAAGATTATGATCGCGTGAAAACATCTGTCATTTCGGGGGGTGAAATTACCGGACTTCTCTTAAGATTAGTTCCGACTCAAGGTAGATCAAACCCCTCCCATCCTCCCCTTAACATCTTAAGGGGAGGGGATTACGACTTACCGATATTGAAGAGTTTTTACAAGGTGATAATTTTAGTTGTTGCTGCAAAATTTGAAATTAGATATTATTCCCAAATGGGGACTCCATAGCCGCCGGGATGAAATCCTAAAGAATTCAGCCTTATAAATCCCGGTAAAATCGAATCGGTTTTTATCTCACGCAAAGACGCTGAGACGCAAAGAAATGAAACCTTATTCTTTGTTTTTTAACCTTAGTGGCAGAGAATTTCCCTCACCGAATAATTAACCTTATTGCCTTTTTATTTTTCTGCATCGGTACTAAAAAATCAGAGTATGAGTAAGAGTATGATGGCCGGGTTGGGTGATGGCGGAGGGGGTGTTCATTTTCCCTGAGGGCAGGATTTTAATTGACAATTAATAATGAATAATGAACAATTAAAAAGAGGACCGCGGATTATTTTGATTTCGCAGATTTCGCAGATTTCACAGAATCAGCAGAATTCGCAGATTTAGATGGGAAAAAGGCCACAAAATCACTAAACACAAAATTCCAGGGACCAGATAATTCCCCAGTGTAGGTCCAGATTATTCCCCAACTCAAAAAGTTAAATAGAGTTTTAAAAAGTAGGGACAAAATTGGATAATAGCGCATAAAGATATGAATCAGAGATTCGTATTTTGTCACGTTTGATCACCGGAAACAAGCATCCCGGTTTCTTTACTACCACAGCGCTTATGGTTTTGAAAAAAGTGGGTGAGTCTTCAAGTCTCTCTTAGCCCGACTGATGCAGGCGCTTTCAGATTTCCAAATCTATTTGTATTAGCAGCTTTCCCCCTTACAGGGCTCTGATAATGTCATTATTTCTCTTAACCGGGGCGCTGCCCCGGCCTGTTGCCTGCACCCTTTCAGAGTTTTGTATTTATCTGTTACAGACTGAAATTAGTATTGGCGCTGAAGGCGCCGACAATCATTAGCTCCGGGCAAGCTGCCGGGGTAATAAAAAAAGTGTATTAAGCCCTGTAGGGGAAAACATATATTTGACAATGAACGGTTGATGTAATAACAATTAATAAAAAATAATTTTCCTCATCTTTCTGCTCCCTTAAATATTATTTTTGAAATAGTTGCGTATGCAATACCACCCTGTAAAGAATAGTTCTTCGAAGAATGCAAAACATGATTGGGAAATATATCCAAACCTGATTGTATATTAATTGATTGGATTTCTGAATCACGATCTTCGATTATTTCCATTTTGCCAAGGTTTACAGCATATTTTTCTGTTAATTGGTTACCTGAAAGTAAATATATTTGATCTTCGTAATTAAAGAATCTTAATGTCGCGCTTAATTCAACCCGAATGGGAATGGAAGAAACAAGGTTAAGTGATTTATCATATTTAAGAATGAAACTTGTTGGAAAGTTTTCTCCCTCCGCAACTAAATAGATGTTATTTTTATATGTTTTTAGAATATTTCTATAAGCTGCTGACCTTTGAATACGGCAATTAGTACCATTTATCTCTTTTATTTCTTTTGAGAACAGGAAGCGTTGATCTGCAATATCAAAAATACTTAATTTGACACCTGTAACTTGTTTGTGATAATTAGCGAAGTTATTTTTTCTTTTTTCTTTCCGGATTTCTTTAAATAATTTTTTCTTTTTTTCCTTGATTTGATCTTTTTCACTGCGAAATTCTTTCTCAGTAATAACTTCCTGATGTTTTCTCGCATAAAGGTTGTGTTTATTTTTATTAATTATCTCCATCTCTCTTTGTAGCCGTACCAGTTCATTGGATTCCTGAACAACTTCTTTCCTGATGATTGGTTCTGATATTACAATTCTGTTATTGTCCAGCCATTCTGCAACGAAATGTTTAAGTGTGAAATTTAACGGAATTTTCTCGCCATTTTTTGTATTGAATATTGTAAATTCCGATGTCCTGTTCCGGGCGGAGCACCTGGTTATGAGATAATTATTATCTTGTGAGAGTCTGTAATCATCTGATACCGATTCGGCTGTCCAAATTTGCTGACCTGTTTTAAAGTTTATGCAAAAGATTTTATCATTTGTCTCTGATTCATTATCATCACCTTCTTCAATAAATACAATGTTATCATCTGAAACCTGGAAAGCATTCAGAATTATTTTCTCCCGATCAGTAAATTTTCTTTCCCAAATTAAACTGCCATTCTTATTAAAGAGATAAATACCGCTATGGAAGTTGAAATTATAATTAAAAGTAACCACAGTCAAATTAGTTTTGTATTCGTTGTGGTTAATGATGACTTCCCTATCCGGGAAAATGTACTCATTTGGATTTTGAGCCAGGTAAACAGATGTGAATAAAAATAAATAAAAAATCATTGCTTTCATTTCTGCCTCCTGAATATTATACGACTGCAATTCTCTTGTAAAAAGTATTTATCTGTATCATGAATAAATTTTCTGTAATAAAAGTTATCGCCATATTTCTTTTCGAGCTCCTTACAAAACCTGCTATTTTCATTAAAAATCTCATTGGTTTCAAGGTTGACCAGAATATTTTGTGTGGCAGAGTTTTCACGGATCGAGATTTTCAGAAACGGTTTATTTTCAATAAGGAAAAATTTTTGCCATGGATCAAATCCGCCGGAGATCTCCTTTGTGGAGATCAGATTCAGTTCAAAATCGTATTTCAGAAGAGTTCTTTCTTTCTCATGTGTTCCTGAAGCTACGAGGTATATAAAATTTTTGTCTGTCAATAAAAGATCACCATCCGAGTAGGTTTTCCCAACCTTAAGTGATTTGCCGTTCAAATCCGCGACCTTTTTTGAGATGATAAATCTGCCGCTATCAAGGTCATAAATTTTTATCCTCGCTCCGGAAATATATTCATACGAATCGTTTATGCTATATATCCCTTTCGGAACCGGCTCAACAAAAACAAACTGCCTGTCATTTATCCATTCAGCCCGGAAAAATAATTTATCTGTAACCGAAGCGACTTTTTCCATTTTGCGAATATCAAATATTTCAAACTTTGAGCCGCCATAGCCATTATTTTTTGTCAGAATATAATTGTGTTCGGGTGAAATACTGCTATTTCCCTTTCCAATGGAAAATTTCCAAAATATCTGCTCGGAGTTTATGGCGACACAAAAAACACTATCAAAATATCCTATGTCATCGTGGGAGCCATCTCTGAAAAACAATAATTTCTCTTCAGGTATCTGATAAACCTTTTCACAATCGTGGTAGTATAATTCTTTTTCCCAAAGAATTTCGCCACTATCATTAAATGATCTTGTCATGTATGATCTGTGATCAACCAGTGTGGTAACAAGTAGTGTGTTTTTGTATTTACTGTGTGTGATTAATGTTTCATTCTCAGGAATGTCAAAAATTACATCCTGCTGAGAATAAATTGTCATTGAAAAAAATAAAAAGAAATAAATTATATTCATCACCGCTCCTTCATTTACAACTTTTTATAAAACACCCTGAAAACGCCACAAAATATTTTCATGAAAATAAGAATAACAAATATTTTTGTTTTATGCCAGTAATAATTAAGTGCATTAATTTTTACTGAAAAGATTTATTCAGAATATATATTGTCTTGTTTTATTTATTTAGTTTAAATTCAGTAAATTTGTTAAGTAATTTATTTAAGGATGGTTTCCCCTATTTTTTTTTCGCGGAGGGAAAGAATGCGAAGACTTACATTCGTTATTTCAGTAGTTTTAATATGTTTTTCTGGGTGCGAAAATTCAACGCCTCCGGTTGTTGAACAGGGCGGGTTATCCCTAACGGTTGAAGATATAAGCTGCGCGGAAGCCTGGCTGAATCTGTCTCTTCCCGATCAGAGTTACGGCAGGATGCTGGAAATATTTGTTAATGACAGTTCATATCACAGCTATTCGGTGGAAAACCGGGGTGATACAACTTTATTTATAGAAAACCTGCTGCCTGAAAAAAATTATATATTTAAAACTTTGCTTCACGGGAAAGGAGATTACACAGATATTGAAGCCCTCGCGGAAGCGAGAACGATGGATACTACAAGTCATGATTTTGAGTGGGAGATGTTTGAGATCGGCGACTTTAATCCATGCTATTTTTCAGATGTGGAAGTAATTAATGAGAATGATATATGGGCTGTTGGTGAATATTATCTTTATGACTCATTAGGGCATACAAATTCAGACAGGTATAACGCCGCTCACTGGGATGGAAATATTTGGAATCCTGAAAGAATTGAGGTCGATTTTCATTATTATGATATTGTTACCCCATTGGAAGGGGTATACGCGTTTTCCTCTACTAATATCTGGTTTGCAGGAAGCCTTCCGATTCATGGGAATGGAAAAGAATGGGAAATGTATGATTTGAGAACAACTTTGGATCCTGAATTATCTGTTTCGCATATAATGGCAGTGGGAACGAAAGAAATATATTTCGCGGGAAGAAATGGCAGTATCGTTTTATTTGATGGTACGGATTGGCATAAAATTGAGAGCGGGACAAATCTTCAGATTCAGGATTTATGGGGCTCAAAACAGACGGATGGCAACTTCAGTGTTTATGCCCTTTATTGCGACAAGGGAAGCGGTTTTGATAAAAAGCTTCTTCGACTTAATTCCGGAATAGCAGAACCAGTCGAATTGCCGGATATTTACTGGCCGGTAACATCAGTATGGTTTGATGATGAAAAGAGGATGTTACTTTGCGGCAGCGGAGTATACCAGGGAAAAATAACAGGAAACAGTTCATCATTTGAAGAAATACAACCGAAAATTTCCGATACCTACTCGAGTTGTGTAAGGGGAACCGGGAGAAATGATATTTTTATCTGCGGTCACCTGGGAAGTTTATTCCATTTTAACGGTTATAGCTGGAAAAGATATGATGGTGTTGAAGTTCCCTCCTTTTATGGAGTATGGGTCGCCCTTTCGGCAAAAGAAAATGTGGTCTGCGCTGTCGGTGATGATCTGACAAAAGCAAAGATGATTATTGGAAGGAGAAAATAGGGGGGGGGATAACCGGAAGAACCTGCGGAGGGAAAAGGTAATTACTCCGTAAGCAGTTGAATTCTGCGCAAAGTGGCAGGATTATAATTAACAATTAATAATGAATAATGAACAATTAAAAAGAGGACCGCGGATATCTCTGATTACGCGGATTACGCAGACTTAGGTGGGGAAAAGGCCACAAAATCACTAAAACACTAAATGTCACAAAGAAGCTTTTAAGAACCTTATGCTTTGTTTTTTCATCTTCCAGGCAATAAGATTATAATCGCGTGAAAACATCTGTCATTTCGGGGGGTGAAATTACCAGACTCCTCTTAAGATTAGTTCCGACTCAAGGTAGATCAAACCCCTCCCATCCTCCCCTTAACATCTTAAGGGGAGGGGATTTCGATCTTTCACTATTGAAGAGTTTTTGGGAGGTTAGTATTTCTAATATTGTTGTTGCATAATTTGAGATTTGATGTTATTCCAAAATGGGGACTCCATAGCTGCCGGGATGAAATCCTAAAGAATTCAGCCTTATCAATCCCGGTAAAATCGAAATCACTTTTTATCTCACGCAAAGACGCGGAGGCGCAAAGAAATGAAACCTTATTGCCTTTTTATGTCTCGAGGATTACGCAGATTTAGGCTGGGAAAAAGGCCACAAAATCACTAAAACACAAAATCCCGCGAAGAAGCTTTTAAGAACCTTATGCTTTATTTTTTCAACTTCCAGGCAATAAGATTATAATCGCGTGAAAACATCTGTCATTTCGGGGGGGTGAAATAACCGGACTTCTCTTAAGATTAGTTCCGACTCAAGGTAGATCAAACCCCTCCCCTTAACATCTTAAGAGGAGGGGATTTCGATCTTTCACTATTGAAGAGTTCTTGAGAGGTTAGTATTTCTATTATTGTTACTATCAAATTTAAAAATTGATGTTTCCCCAAATTGGAGTACCTTAGTAGCCAGGGATTCCCTCCGGAAAAATTAATCCTATTACCTTATTGTTTACCCTGGATTTACAAACTGCATCGAAAAGTAATGTCTGAACCATGATTAAAGGATTTAAGGATTACATGATTATTTTACGGTATCGGTGTTAAAAAATCAGAGTATGAGTAAGAGTAAGAGTATGATGGCCGGGTTGGGTTAGGGCAGAGGGGTTGTGCATTTTTCTCGTGGCGTTTGTCTTATTGGTCAATGCGATATCAGGTAATAATATTATTTTGTTCTTTGACTCAATTTATTTAATTTTATGATATTCTCTGGGTAATGTTTTCATAGTCTCTGTAAAAATAGAGGATAAAATGAAGAAATATTATGTTTTGTTTTTACTTTTTTGTTTTCAAACGATAATACCGGCACAGGATAAATTTAATTACTCTGAGTCGGTAAACAAATTTGCTTTTGATATGTATGAGCAGTTAATTAAAGATAATGATGAAAATGTAATATTTTCACCATTGAGTCTTTCAATCGCTATGGCGCAGTTATATATTTGCAGTGAGGGTAAGACGAGGGAGGAGATAGGCAAAACGTTCTATTTTCAGGGGGAAAATGAGGAATTTCTGGCAAACTATGGTGCGTTTATTAATAGTTTTGGCACAAATTTAAATCATAATAATCTTCAAATGTCGATCGCGAACTCAATATGTATTAATGAAATATTTGTTATTGACAAAAATTTTGAAAAAAGTCTGAAAAGTCATTTTGATTCCGAGTTTTACAGTTTTGCCAAATATAATGACGCTGTCGATATAGTGAATGATTGGGTTAATAAAAAAACGAACAAAAAAATAAACCAGTTACTCAGTTATGATGAAAATAATGTATCAACACAAATATTGCTGAACAATGTGGTCTATTTCAAGGCAGCCTGGGAAGATGCTTTCGAAGAAAAGAAGACTAAAAAAGACAAATTCTTTTTGTCAGATGGTGGTTTTGTCAAAACTGACTTTATGAAAATCTACGGAAGACGTTTACATGTACAAATTGGAAAAGATTGGTTATTCAGGCTTCCCTATAAAGATGGAAAATATGAGATGCTTTTAATTTTGCCGTATGAAACAGACGGCATAAAAAGAATAGAAAGGGAAATAAACAACCTGGACCTTGAAAAAATATTGAGCAGGACAGGAATAAGTGAATTTGAATTAAGTTTGCCAAAGTTCACTGCCCTTACTGAAAAAGATAATATTAACTCAGAATTAATGAGAATGGGATTTCAGAGAGCTTTTTCAGATTCGGCCAACTTATCTCCAATTTGTGAGGAAAAGTATTGTGATCTTAAGGTTGGCAGCGTTGGGCATAAAGCGGTTATTGAGGTAAATGAGAGCGGGACCGAAGCGGCGGCTGTGACAACTATTAAACTTAATTATTTTACCGGAGTCCCCGATGAATTGATCATTAAATTTGATCATCCATTTCTCTACTTTATATATGAAAACAGATCAAATACAATATTGTTTATGGGCAGATGCATGAATCCGGTCCAATAAACCCGGGATAAAAGAGGTGATTATGAAAAACAATTGCGTTAAGTGGATAGCAGGGTCTTTTCTGTTTTTTGTTCTGGTCGCGTGCGAAAGCGCCGATCCCGATTTAAATGAATTTAAATCGGGAATAGAAATATCATTTTATGACGCGGCCTGCCTTGAAGCCTGGATTTATGTGGATTTTTCGAGGAATGAACCCTGCTCATTCCGACTGGATTATGACAGGTTTAGCAGAGAATTTGAGCTAACCGGTAATGATACAATTTTATATATCGACTCGCTCTCTCCCGGAAGTATTTACCAGGTTAACGCCTGGATGTGGAAAAATTATAGCTGGCTTGAGTCGGGCAGCGCCGGTTTCAGAACCCTGGAGCCGACCAGCCATGATTTTACCTGGGAAACACATTATCCCGGTGATGGGAAATGGAGCGGATGGTTCAATGATATCGCGATTATTTCTGAAAATAACATTATGTCTGTCGGCAGATTTATTGAAAGTGACGATGATGGGGGTGTTATTTTTCCATATAATAATCTCGCGCATTGGGATGGAAATAAGTGGGAAAAAAAATCACTGAATTTTGAAAGTTATTCGGGAGCGTATTACCCTGGAGAGGCATTATCTATTCAGGGATTGGATGATGGTACAGTGCTGGTAAGTCAACCTGGAAACGCGAAATATTATTCAGGAGGGAACTGGTTTAACGTACCTAAATATGGTTCCCGGCAGGACCCATGTTATGGGGGGGATATTATATGGGGTTTTGCTGTCGATGATTTTTTTATCGGAGGCAGGGAGGGGCACCTGTTTCACCGTAAAAAGTATAGATGGGACAAAATTGAGACTAATGTAGAGGGGTATGTATGGGAAATTATTGGGTATATAAATAAAACTTCGGGAAAGAAAGAAGCCCTTGTGGTCTCGAATATTTATGAAGATACACGTGATAATATTCTTTCTAAAATTACTGAGGATAATAAATTTATTCCCGTACATAATAATGTCGGACGTCTCTGGACAAAATCGGGACATCCGATTTATTCTACAAATAGGAAAAATGTGTTGTCGAATAAAAGAGGGAAATGGGAAAAGTTAGAAAACGGGCCGGAATTTGCCGGTTTATTCCAGGGAAATGATCTGAATGATCTTTTTTGTTTAAGCCTCAACCAGATTTATCACTTTAACGGGATTGACTGGAAAACTTATTATTTCAACGACCGGTTTAGTTCCTATGATATAAAGGGGGATATGATAGTGGCTGAAACAATGTGGGACTCACCTTTAACAGTAGTTGTTGGCAGAAGAAAAAATTAGCTTATCAAAACGATTCAATTATAAATATTTCATGAAAATGTAAAAGGAGTGGGGAGGGATAGAAAAAACATCCAATCCCCCATAGTCCCGGGAACATAAAAAAGATTTTGGGCCTAAGTTGACAGCATTGGTCCCATCCTCCCCTTAACATCTTAAGAGGAGGGGATTTCGATCTTTCACTATTGAAGAGTTTTTGGGAGGTTAGTATTTCTAATATTGTTGTTGCATAATTTGAGATTTGATGTTATTCCAAAATGGGGACTCCATAGCTGCCGGGATTAAATTATAAAGCATTCAGCCTTATAAACCCCGTCGAAATCCAAATCGGTTTTTATCTCACGCAAAGACGCGGAGGCGCAAAGAAATGAAACCTTATTCTTTGTTTTTTAACCTTAGTAGCCAGGGATTCCCTCCGGAAAATTTAACCTTATTGCCTTAATATTTCCTGTGGGTTTCGCTGATAATCGTAGAAAATACAGGATTACCATGATCAGAATGATGGTCAGGAGATTTTAAGACAACATAAGCCGGTGGTAAGTCCGCCGCGGCGGATCGAAACCAGCGGCCGTAGCTTCGACTCCGCTCAGCTACCGGATGGTCGCAATTTTTTCTGGTTCTGCCAGTTTATGATTTTAGATAATTTAAGTCTGGCGGGCTTGATATATCGCCTGAATTCTTATCCACTAAGTTCATTTTATTATCTATAAGAGGTTTTAGATGAAAAAATTTATAGCCCGCTGATCAAAAAAAATCCCCGCTTTTGGCGGGGACACCCGAGGAGGTTATTTATATATAAGGAACCACTTGTTTATCTTGACGCGACTGTTCTTATCGTTTCATTATAATCATTGTTTAAAGCCGCGCATAATTTCTTTACCTGTGCATCGGACGCGTCAAGATTATTGATTGATTTGAGGGCTGATTCAGGATTTATTTTGTAAAGTGTTCTTACGATAAGCTTCTGCAGCGAGGCGTCATTCGTTTTTTTCAGGGCCGATTCAAGAGCGGGCACAACCTCTTTAATTTCATATTTGCCGGCGAAATAAACGCATGATTTCTGCAATCCCGGATTTGATGACTTTATTCCCATTTCGAGATTCTTAACGCTGTTGTTCTGTCCGTAAGAAAGAGCTGTTAAAAGAAGAACTGCTAAAACTGTTAATACTGCCGATGTTGTCTGATTCCGTTTCATTTTCCTTACTCCTTAATTTTTTGCTTATCAATTTTTTTGTCTTTCTGTTAATTAAGACGAAAAGGTTCCGGGGTGAGTTGTCATAAGAAAGTAAGGAGATGTCAAAAGATGTCACGAGGGGGAGTTTTTGTAAATCATGTTATAATTTTCAGTGATATACAGAGCCGGTGATGATTTAGAACGGAATATCGATAATGATTGAGGCAGTCCGCTGCTCCTTTGATTGCCGTCATAATAGTAATTAATAACTATATACAATATTTCAGGGAATCATTATGTTTGCCCCGTATAATAATTTTTAATGAATGAAGATTTTTCTTCGCAGACAACCGGAAAATTTATGAAACAATTAATTTACGCGATACTTATCGCGCTTACATTTATTGCCTGTGATAATGATGTCACTTCCCCAGACAACAATATGAATACGAATGACACTACATACTCATTTACCGGGTTTATGGACCTCTCTACCGGGAATTCCTGGCAATACAAGGTAAGAGATTTTCCAAACTGTAACTATTATGAATATAGTGAGGGAATATCAGATTGGGAAATAATAGAATATAATGAAACCGATGGATATAGAATAAGGAAAATTGAATCGGGATTTAAATACTTTACCGATGAAGAGTATAACCCTTACGGAGACACAACATATTGGGGTCCGGATTCATCATATCTGCTTATTGAAGCGACTGATGACACCATTACTTTCCGGCAATATGGCGGCAATAATAATAAATGGATTATGACCCGATTTCCCGCTGTTTATGAGACTGACAGGGATTCTCTTGTGCTCGCGAGTCCTTATTATTCTTACCCTTCAGCCGAATCAGATTATGATGTATATAATGAAGAAGGATATGAATTTAAGCTGGTTTTTTATAAGGGAACAGGTATAAAATTATTTGATAGCTATATTGGTGTTAACTGTCGCACACATGTAAGATATGATTTAATTGAATAATTAAGGAAGAGGGTATCTTCTTCTTTTTGCTGTTGTCGTCATCCCACAGAATTGTTTTGTCCTTCCTTAATTAAATATTCCCTCACGAAATCCCATTCCCCGGCCCCGAAAACCCACGAACTCAAAAAATATAAAAACGAACCGATAATGAAATGTACAGAAGAAATAATGCGTAATCTGAACAAAAACAATTCTTTTATGATTATAAATGAATATTTCAACTTTAAACCCAATTATAGTTCCCGGTGTCTAAACCAGGTAAATAAATTATTATAAATGAATAACCATAAAATTATGTGGGGATAATATGCGTAAGTTATTTGTTATTGTAGTGTTAATGGTAGCGTCGATGATTAATGCTCAGAATCCGTTGCCGATTACCACAAGTTCTCTTTTTTCAGGTTCCGGGAATTGCGCGACATGCCATACAGGCAGCGGAACAGTTTTAACTCAAAACGGGGCAGATATTTCACCGGTTACAATGTGGCGTTCCTCGATGATGGCAAATTCATCGAAGGATCCTTTATGGAGGGCGGTAGTAGGAGAGGAGGTTACAACTTTCCCTGATTATAAAGGGCTTATTGAAAATACATGCACCCGCTGCCATGCCCCTATGGGTAACGAACAACAGGCTCATGACAGCACAAATTACTACACCATCGCTCATCTGGAAAATGACCCCCAGGGAAATGACGGAGTGAGCTGTACTTTATGCCACCAGGTTGATGGCGCAAATATGGGAGATGCCGGATCATATTCAGGCGGGTATGTTGTTACCGATGACAGAATTATTTATGGCCCCTACGCGAATCCTTTTACAGGCTCGATGGTTAACCAGGTTAATTACACACCGGTGGAATCGGCACATGTGAATAACTCGGAATTATGCGCTACATGCCACACACTCTTTACACCAACTCTCGGAGGAAAAGAGGTAAAGCTGGATAATTTTCCGGAGCAGACCCCTTACCAGGAATGGAAAAACAGTGTCTATGAAGCTGAAGGGACCGAATGCCAGGATTGCCACATGCCTTCCATAGATGACCCGATTGATATCGCGAGTATGCCTCCCTGGCATACGACTGAAAGAAGTCCTTACTGGAAACATGAGTTTGCCGGCGGGAATGTTTTGATGTTACGAATGCTGAGGGATAACAGCGCCGAACTCGGAGTGACTGCCGATGCGGAACATTATGATTCAACCATAACCTGGTCGCAGAGGAATATGGAGAGCAGGGCAGTGAGATTCGTGGCGGAACATTATATGGAATCGGACTCAATGAATATAAAAGTGACAATTGAAAATAAAGCCGGGCATAAACTGCCGACAGGTATTCCGCTGAGAAGATTGTGGATTCACCTGAAAGTGGAAGATGAATCGGGCAATAACGTTTTTGAAAGCGGCGAATATACTCCCGAAGGAGTTATCAATGATGTTGATGATGGTTATGAACCTCATTATTCGGTAATTAACAGTCCCGATCAGGTTCAGATTTATGAAGGAGTTTTTGAGGATAACTCAGGAAATGTTACTCACACATTATTAAAAGCGGCGATCTTTAAAAAGGATAACAGGATACCTCCAAAAGGTTTTACAAGCTTGCATGCTTCGTATGATACAACCAAAATATATGGTCTGGCAGCCGAAGATGATAATTTTAACGCTGAGGAGGGGGTGGAAGGCACAGGAAGTGATATAATAATTTACAAAATTCCTGCTGAAATAAACAAAACATATAAGGTTTTCGCTGAACTGCTTTATCAGCCTGTTAAACAGGAAACAATTCATCATCTTGAAGAGGTTGAGCATCCGGATACGGAACATTTTATTGAGTTATATGAAAACGCCGACCGCACACCCGTCACACTCGCTACAGTCAGTTTGAATAATATCGCGCTTGGTTTTGACAAACGGAAAAATGACTTTACCGAACCACAGTTTCGGGGAGCTTATCCAAACCCGTTTAACCCTTCAACAAAAATATCATTTGCTCTTTATGGCGAGTCGAAGGTGACGCTTGAGATTTATGATATCACCGGCAGACTGGTAAGCCGACTTATTGATAATTATTATATGCCGGCGGGAGAATACTACGAGGAATTCAGGGGAGATAATTTAAGTTCGGGGATTTATATATCAAGAATTTCGGTTAGGAACATGAATGATGGTAAAACTTATCATGAAGTATCAAAACTGATGCTGCTTAAATAAGTGGAAAAATGGGGAATAAAGTGATTATTCCCCATTTAACTTTAAATTCTATCGGGATCGAGGAGCAGATATTTTTTAGCGGGCAGCCCCATAAGTTTTCTGGTTTCACGGATAGTATCGATAGCGAGTTCGCGCGCTCTTTCCGACATGATCCGCATCTTTTTATTCATTGCTTTCCGGTCTTTATATATTTCCTCTCTTCTCTCATGAATAGGGGCAAGAGTTTCAACCAGGGCATCGGCGGCGGCGTCTTTGAGGTCGACATATTTTAATCTTCCCTCATGATAATCCACAGATAATTCTTCCACGGTGTCAAATTTCTGGCAGGCGTTAAGCAATTCGAAAAGGTTGGCGACTCCCGGACTCATTTCATCTGAATCGCCAAGATCGGTTACAGCCGAGCGTATTTGTTTTTTTATTCTTTCAGGTTTTTCAAAAAGAGATATATAATGTTTTTCACCAAGGCTTTTGCTCATTTTTTTAGTCGGGTCGGCGAGAGACATTATTTTTGGTGATTTTGTAAAGAGGGCTTTCGGCTCGGGAAAAAATTCGCCGAAACGGTAGTTAAAACGCTGGCCAATATTTCGTGAAAGCTCAAGGTGCTGTTCCTGGTCTTTCCCCACAGGCACATAAGATGCTTTATAGATCAGAATGTCCGCAGCCTGGAGTAACGGATATGTAAACAGCCCGAGGGAAATAAAACTATTCTGAGAATCACCTTCCGATATCTGCGCCGATTTATCCTTGAACTGTGTCATTCTGGTCATTTCACCATAAGAAGTCACACACCCGAGAAGCCAGGCCATTTCGGCATGTTCGGGGACGAGGGACTGAACGAAAAGAATTGATTTTTCGGGGTCAATTCCGCAGGCAAGCAAGTCCATAATCATCTCTTTTGTTCTCTGCAGAAGTTTTGCCGGTTCATAATTTATTGTCATGGCATGATAATCAACAACGCCGTAAATGCACTGAAATTTTTCCGATTCCTGCAGTCGCACCCAGTTGGACACCGCTCCAAAATAATTGCCTATATGCATTTGTGATGTTGGCTGGATACCGGATAGCACCCGTGGTTTTTCTTCAGACATACTTCATTACTCCGCTGTTGATAAAAGATAATAATTCAATCCCTGAAAATAATATTTTTTGCATCATCATTCAAAAAAGAGAAAGATTTTGGGCCCGCAGATGAAAAAAAGGAATAAATTGACCATAAGATTGATGGCAGGGAATAAAAGAGGCGCCGGGTTTATATGGGACTGCCCCCGAATACCGGGAGTTTTAGCCACGAATGCGTGAATAACAATGCAAATCGAAGTCGAAATCCTCATCGAAATCGGTTTTTCTCACGTGAAGCAGCGGAGAGGCGAAGAAAAAATAACTCCGCGCCTTTAGGCCGATGACTGGTAAGCTGACATACCTGACCTGCTATTGTTAAAAGAGAGGATGATAATGGCTGTTTAACCACAAAGGACACGAAGAAAAAAAGCCGGTCATTTATTTGACGAATGTTTTGACTTCTCATGGGATGATAGACATCTCAAGGTAGATCAAACCCCTCCCGTCCCACTGCTGTCAACTTAAGGGATTTTACCATCATATGGCTCTCCTTTTGGCCATAGCATATTTCTTTTTTATGTTCTTTTTTCGCTCGAATTTTCTATCCGGTATTACCGAAATTTTTCCCTTCTTTGATTTTTTAACAAGTCGATTATATTCATTTATCCAATCTTCACCTTCTTTGAACAACAACTTATTTATGCGATTTCGCTGAAATCCGAAACTTACACTTCGATTCACTTTATATTTTTCATACTTCAGCTTACTGTTTTGAGCTACTTCTTTGTCTATTTCTTCCTGTGCATCCTCTACTATTAGTGCGTGTATATTCCCCACAAGCAACCTGCTATAGTAATCCTGTTTTATTGTTTCTACTGTTTTCCCACTGAAATTTTCCACTTCCATCACGTTTTTCTGAAAATCAAAATATACCTCTTCATTCCACCTCAACATGTATATTTCCTCAAAATCGCTTTCTTCAAATTCTTCTTTATTTGTTAATGAGGTAATCAAATATTCATATTCTCCCGTTTTTAACAATATCTTTACTATTCTTACACTTATTTTCTCCGGAAATCCCTGCCCCATTATTTCTTTTAATCTTTCATTCCCTCTTCTATGGGCTCCTTCTGTTAATGATATTTCTATGATCTTATCTGTTTCTTCGCTTTCGACAAATTCCCTTGTTTCCTTTAGAAATTGCGTCCCGGTATATCTTATTACAAAATCGTATCCCATCACCAGTAGTTCGACTATCATTTCCAGCGATGGGAATCCCCTGTCGGCAACGATTATATCCTTTTTTGCTCTACCTTCTTCTTTTATTGTTCTCAATTGTTTTATTGCATGCTCTCTTTCCGACTCCCCATTTCTATTCATTCTTGCATCTATGGCGATATTGTTCAATAGATCATATACGACTGTTGTCCAGGACATTGGGGCAAGCTGATTATTATTATTTACTCTTCCAAATTCTTCTGCCAGGGCTTGTATTTCTGGCAATTCTATTCCACATCCATCTAGTCCCATTAGTCTGTAATCTTTATATACCTTATGTTCCCGCTGATAATATTCCCGGGTTAATTTATTATTTAATTCAATATATACTTCATGTCGCATTTTTATCCTTGATTTTGAGTATGCTTGTTTGCTACAGCCGTCGGGATAAATATCACTAAGAAAATCATCCAGTTCTATACTCAGACTTCTTGATGCTATGTGTAATTGAAACATTATCATTCGTACAAATGTCAGGATTCTGTTTCTTGTGAAGTCATTTTTACTCCTCCGATATTTTTCTTTTAATTCTTTACTTGTTATATGTTTTTTTAAGAATGATATTATTTCGTGATTTTTTTCATTTTTTTCTCAATTTTTCATTGATAACAAATTAAATTTATGATTAATTCACTTTCTTTTCCTTAAGTTGACAGCAGTGCTCCCGTCCTCCCCTTAACATCTTAAGGGGAGGGGATTCTGCTTTCGAAACATTGAATTATTTTCGTTAAGTTATCATCCCTGCCATATTGTTGCTGTTAATTTTGAAATTCGGTGTTTTTCAAAATTGGGGTACCTTTGTCGCCAGGGATTTTCCCAGGAAAAACTAACCTTAATACCTTATTGTTTACCCTGGATTTGCAGACTGCATCGAATAATAATGTCTGAACCATGATTAAAGGATTGCATGATTATTTTCAGTATCGGTATCAACAAATCAGAGTAAGAGTATGAGTAGGAGTATGATGACCGGGTGGGTTGACGGCGGCGGGGTTGTATATTTTTTTCTTGTGGGGCAGGATTATAATTAACAATTAATAAATAATAATGAACAATTAAAAAGAGGACCGCGGATATCTCTGATTACGCAGATTTCGTTGATTGAGGTGGAAGAAAAGCCGCAAAATCACCAAAATAAAAGATCCCACGAAAAATATTCGGAAGAACATTATTCTTTTTTATTTTTTAACCTTAGTAGCATAGGATCTACCCGACCAAACTAAACCTTATTAACCTTATTCAAACGGGCGACATGTAATCTAATTATCGTGAAAAAAACTCAGAAGAGGAATAGGGTGATTAAAAAGATTGACTGGATATATGTCAGGTATAGAAATCCAAATCGAAGTCGGTATCGATATCATCCTCGTTCTCGAATAATCTGAGCGTTTTGGTAAAGACGAGTACGAAGTACGATTCACTTATTGGGATTTCACTGTTTTTCTGGCTTCGCCAGATTATGATTTAAAAATGAAAACCCCGCCGGAGCGGGGTGATCATTTAAGCATGAAGGAACTTGTTCCCGATATCTGATTCTATCAGTTTTTTATCTTTGTGTCCATTGGTATGAACACCGGGATAATCCAATTTAAAGTGTCCGATAAGTGACTGCAGTCTTTCGGTAAGGCGGTAGAGATCTTCAGCCGAGCGGCTTATCTGCTGAGTGCTTCCGGCAGACTGGTGAACAATATTATTTATATTTTCCACATTTTTGCTTATCTGTTCGCTTGTTTCAGCCTGCATTTCGCCGGCCTGGGCGACGCGTCCGATGATCTGCGAAACTTCATCTGAATGTGCGATGATTTCCTTCAGGGCAGTTTCAGCGTTTCCGGCGAGTTCTTTTCCGCGTTCAACTTCTTTTGTGCCTTCATCAATAGAAACTACGGCGCCTTCGGTATCACGCTGTATTTTTTTGATCATTGAGGCTATTTCCTCAGTGGCCTTGGTTGTCCTTTCAGCGAGTTTCCTTACTTCATCTGCCACTACGGCAAAACCGCGTCCCTGTTCTCCGGCGCGGGCCGCTTCGATCGCGGCATTGAGCGCGAGCAAATTTGTCTGATCGGCGATATCATCAATTACCTGGATGATTTCACCAATCTGGGCGCTGTTTTCACCAAGCGTTTTAATAGTCCCCGCGGATTTAAGGACCACCTCCGCGATACGGTTAATACCGGCAATGGTTTCGCCAACGATTCTTCCGCCTTCCTGCGCTTTTTCCCTCGCGTCGGCAGCGCTTTTGGCCGCGTCGTTAGCATAGGCCGTGCTTTCAAGAACGGTTTTTGACATCTCTTCAATTGAAGAGGCAACTTCGCTTGTCTGCATGCTCTGTTCCGAAGCGCCGGCAGCCATCTGTTCGGTTCCTGAGGATATTTCAGCCGCGGCATTAGCCAGCTCGGAACTGCTCAGAGCAACCTTACCGATAACTTCATTCAGGGAACTGACTACCTGATTGACATTGTTAATTACCAACTGGTAATCACCTTTGTATTCATTTGTGATTTTGCGGGTAAAGTCGCCGCCGGCCATTTTTTCGAGCACTGTTCCGGCGTCGTTAATTGGTTTTATTGAAGCCTCGAGAATAGAATTAATACCTTCTATAAAACGTCGCCAGCCGCCGGAAAATCTTTCGATATTTCCACGTACATTAAGATCGCCTTGATGATTAGCCTCGATAAGTTTCTGAGCTTCATCGAGAAGGGCCTGGAGTGACTCAACTTCTTCATTAAAAGCCTGGGAGAGGGCATCCTTGTCCGATTTTGCTTCAACTTTTATCAGACTTCCACGCGCGATCTCTTTTGCGGCGTTAACTTTTTCAATCTGGGCCGTCTTTAATTTATGAAGCGCTTCGGCAAGTTCGCCGAATTCATCACCTGAATTAACTTCAACGCTGGCGTCAAAATCTCCCCTGGCAAAATCATTGAGAGCTTTTTTAAAAACTTCAATTGGCTTTGAGAGAGCCGGGGCGAGGACAAGCGCGCAAAGAAGAACTATTACCGCTCCTCCAATGAGGCCGGCAATTATCCAGAACTGTGACGTCTGAATATTTTCAGAAACTCCGTCACGAAATGAAAGACCTTTTTGTTCAAGGTCCGAAAGAATGGTATCAAATTTCTCTAAAAGAGTAGCTCCAACCTCTTCTCCGGAAGTGGTTGAAATAACTGCCGCGAATTCATAATTTCTTGCGGCCGCGGCGCTGACAATCGCGTCTGTCACCACCATTTTATAGTGGAGCCAGACCTTTTTAATTTCAGTTATGAGGGTTGTATCACTACCCTCTTTCATGCTTTTGGAGATTGAATCGAAAGATTCATCAATTTTGTTTCTTAGTTCATTTAATTTTTTTACATCCGACTGAAAATTCGAAGCAAAATCGGGCATCGAAAATTTCAGCATTAAAAACTGAATTTTCTGAAAATCTGAATATACCTGCTTAATTTGATTGCTCTGGGAAATATATTCGGTGAAGAGATTATCTTTCGCGGTTTCAATCTGGTTCATGCGAACATAATCGTGAAGAGCAACTCCGAAAGAAATAATGGCAATAAGTAAAAAGCCCAACTGAATTTTGTAAACGAATTTCAGGTTACTAAAGGAAAAAGATTTTTTTCCCTTTGTTGTAAGATTGCCTTCCATATTTAACCTGTTGTGTTATTTTAGTTTAAACTCAATTGACATGCCCAGCTTTACTTTTACCGGATTCCCCGCGTTTTTCCCCGGTTTGAATTTAGTCTGTTTTAAGGCATCAATCGTAGCTTCATCGCAGCCACCCCCGATACCCCTGATTACTTTTACATCATCGACATCGCCGCCTTCATTGATGTAAACCAGCACATAAACTTTTCCTTCAATGCCGGCCATTTTGGCAACTTTTGGGTATGAGATTTTTTTGTAAACAGATTTCAAACCATCAACCGGTTCAGGCAGTTCTTCGGCAAAAGCCAAGTAAGCCAGGTCTTTGTTGTCCTGAGCCTTAATATTTGTGGTTATTAAATTGGTGAGAAATAGCAATGATATTGCGAAAAACAACATCCTTATTGTTTTTATTGACAACATTTTAAAGCCTCCATGCTTTTCAATGAGAAAATAAAATTAATATTTGGCACTTTCATTATCGAAGAGTTGAATGGCAAGTTTAGCTCTTTACGAAAAATTAATATTAAGTTTTTGTTAACATAATATGTTAAAGAACCCGGATTTTTATGTTGTAAAAACTCATCAGAATAATCGAAAGTCCCGCAGTGTTTTTTAGCATTAAATTTTGCCGTAATTTTTTGGCGGGAAATATGCAGGACTTTGTTTTCAGATTTTCTTTCTGCGGTAAATGTATATTATGGTGAGAGGAAACTCCGGGATTTTTTAATCCCGGAGTTTTATGAAAATTTTACATTCGAAGTGATGGTTTTCATTCCCATTGTGAAATATTGATTTATTTAAGGACTATCATCTTACGTACTTCTGAAAAGCTTCCGCTTTCAAGCCGGTAATAATATATTCCGGAAGACAAACTTTTCGCGTTGAAATTAACATTGTGTTCACCCCGGTTCAAATTTGCGTTTAAGAGTGTTTCCACCAGTCTCCCCAATACATCATAAACTCTCAGAGTGACCCTGCCAGCGTCAGGAATTGAAAAGTTTATGGTCGTTTCAGGATTGAAGGGATTGGGATAGTTATTCCTGAGTATATATTCTTCCGGTATTTTTATTTCTTCAGGATTTGTTATATTACTTATAAGTCCTGTATTTTCAAGATATTCGATCCTGCCTTCATTCGTGGAGGCGGCCATAATATCGATAAGGCCATCATTATTAAAATCGGCTGCTGTCAAATCAATTATTGAATTACTCATTGTTTCAATAAAGTAAGTGGTTCCAAAATTATAACCATCCTGATTCTCATACCAGACCACCTTGCATGTATCATCTATCAATCCGCATGAAATAATATCTATATCGCCATCTCCTCCTATATCCGCGGCATAAACAGATTGGGCTGAGGCAATATTTTCGGTAAGATAATGCTGAATAAATTCTTCCTGCTGAATATTTTCATACCAGGCAATTTTGTTTGAACCTTCAGTGGTAATGATATCAGGATAGCTGTCGCCATTTATATCTTCGGTAAATATGGAACCGGGAATAAATATATCGGAAGCTATAATCTTTTCAGTAAATTCTCCCGCGCCATCATTATAATATATTACCAGACATTCAGAAGACTCATTATAAAGGGGGGCGATAATATCAATATCCCCATCTTTATCGATATCCTCCGTATGGACCGTATGACCTGAAAAATTGGAGGCAAGCGCATGAGGAACAAAATTTACACCGTCAATATTTTCATACCATGATGTTCTCTGTTCTTCACCATAACTGGTCGCGATATCCATATCGCCGTCATTATCGAGATCAGCGGCTGAAATATCATGAATGAACCACAAATTATCGGCTAAAATATCACCGGTAAAGTTCTGATTCCCATCATTTCTGAATAATACAATTGTGCTGTCGAGAGAAAAAGAAGCGAGGATATCCATATCGCCGTCGAAATCAAAATCCACCGGTTCGGCATATTGAGGAGCCTGTCCGTCAAAAAGAATGTCGTGATCCAAAAATTCCCCGTCACCGATATTCTCATACCATGAAACGCAGGCAGATATGGAACCTGTAACAATATCAATATCACCATCGTTATCGATATCACCCTTTTTTATTGAAACAATGCTTCTTTCATATGACGCGGTATTGTATTGTTCGAAATCATTATTTCCCTGGTTTTCCAGGCATATTATACTCATATATTCAGCGTCAATCATAATATCCATCATGCCGTCGCCATTGAAGTCATCAACATCGAGAGTTCTTACCCAATGAATATTGTCGGAAATAATGACTTTTGAAAATTCCAGCTCGCCATCATTCCGGAATATAAATATTAAATCGTCATCATAGGAAGAGGAGACTATATCAAAATCATCATCTGAATCAAAATCAATGACCTCATAATCCCAGGGTAATCCATACTCATCGCTGATAGTATGTTCTGAAAAAGTTTCATTCCCTTCGTTTTCGAAGAGAAAGATATTGTTGTAAGAGCCGGCAATTACATCATTATCACCATCGTTATCAATATCAATAATTGAAATGTTATTTATCTGTTTATTGGTTTCTATCAGCCATGTCATTTCGAATTCAAGGCTGCCGTTATTTTTATGCCAGATTATATCACCATCCATCCCGGAATTAATAATATCCATATTCCCATCATTATCAAGATCAAAAAGCTTGATGCAGTAATTGGAATGTGTGCCCGCGTTTAGTTCAATTTCCGAAAAGTTTCCCTCCCCGTCATTTATAAACAGGAGCATTTTGTTATAATTATAGAGCACAGTGACAAAATCAGCGTCACCGTCAGAATCTATATCTCTTACATCCAGATAATCCGCGCCCTGGTATGAAAGTCCGTGATAAACAAAGCTGCCATTGTTTTCATTTTCATACCAGCAGATTTCACTACCTGCTGAAATTATATCCATATCTCCGTCATTGTCAATATCAGCGGTATCAATTTTTTCTATTCTGAGAGAAGAATTGATAATTATTTCAGCAGAATAATGCCTGTATCCATCTTTGGAATGGAGCCTTATAGAATTTCGGCTGGCGGTAAGATAATCGATATCATCATCTTTGTCGAAATCAAGCGCGATTAAACCTCTCGCGCTCACAGGATAAATTCCGGAACCGGCAATTTCATGTGAATTAAAGAATTGTTGTGAATAAACTGGCTGGAAAAACATAAGTACAATACTTATCATATAAATAGTCTGGCGAGTTTTCATAAACTTTATTGTCCCTTTAAGAAATAATTATTACTGCTAATTTAGTATTTATTACTCTATTTTTATGCCAACCATATAAAGAAGAAAGAATATATTCACAAACATTGAAAAACTGAGTTTTCCCTTACATTCTTGAGGTGTTAAATTATAGGTTAAGTCTGGGGAGACTTGAGAAGAAAGTCAACTGTATGTAAATATTTCACACACTGTAATTATTTTTCACACTGGTATGGTGAAATCTTTACTGTAGTTTTTGAAAACAGAAGTATAAAATATACCGGGCACCCCGGTTCCTGATTCGTAAGCTTACAGAACCGGAACGAGGACGATTACGAATACAGCTTCGCCCCTGGAGAGGGTTCCATGAATACAATTGCGACTCGTTTTTATTAACTTGGGGAGTTCAATCTTTCGCTATTTAATGCATGAATATTATTAAGTTGCCCCATTCGTAATTCTTCTTTGTTATCCCGGTATAGTCTCTTATCACCACACTAACGCCAACATGTTGAGGATAATCTAAGGAGCAAAATTTGTCAAAAAGCCCGCCAATAACATGTTGCCGATTGACAGGCCGCGATTCCAAATCCATAAGCTGATGGAGTCAGAAAAAGAAAAGTTATCGTTTAGCTCAAGGATAGTCCTCCCCCGTCTTCAAAGAAAAACACTTTGAATCCACCCCCTCCAAAGGGGGATATCTCAAATATTTGGATTGGCTGACAAATATCCCCCTTCGGAGGGGGTGGCAATGAAGCGCCTTTCTTCATTGACGGGGGAGGACACACCTCGAGTGACTACGAAACTTATACCTGGTAATAAAACTTTCTACTTGCTGATAAATTTCTTACCAATTTGCGTAGAGTTTAACTTCTTATTGAATAAATCTCCTCCCGTTTTGCCAGGGAACTTTTCCCCTTTAGGGCGTTTTCCTCAAGCTCGCCTGGGGAAAATTTAGGATCTTCCGGCTTAAGATTTGGGAAGAAGAACAGCCTGGTAGCGGTATTTTTCCATCGGCAGGTTTTTTCCATCAGCGGTTTCAGCAACATAATCCATCGGTAAAATATTTTCATTTACAAAGTTCACAAACTTTTCACCCAGGTAATGTACTTCAACGATCACAACCGGCTTATAAACATTTAACGTACCCAGCATTCCTTCGAGAGCTTCAATTTCATACCCCTCAATATCAATTTTAATTACATCGGGCGGGGGGACATCTTTTTCTTCAATATACCGGTCGAGGGTTGTGCATTCCACTGTTACAAAATCATCACCATATTGCGCTCGTGATACGCGGGCAAGCTCTGCCGTATGTTTAAGGTCGATAAAACCCTCTTCCTCCGCTATTGCAAGTCTTTCGATTTTTATATTACGGAAATTATTGGCTGTTATGTTATGTAAAAGAATATCTCTTGATAATTCATAAGGCTCAAAAGCGATTATTTTACCATCGGGACCGGTTAACCGTGCGGCGATCATACTCATATATCCTATGTTGGCGCCGATATCGTAAAAAGTCATACCAGGCTTAAGATACTTCTGAACCAGTGAAATTTCTTCTTCCCCCTGTTTTCCGAAAAGCACTGAAACAGAACCTGTCTTTGTTTTCAGGAGCAGTCCCTTGCCGGGACCGCCGGTTATCCTGGGAATAAAAAAATTAACTATTCTTAAAAAAATCCACGAAGGAATATTTATCCATCTGTGTTTATCTCGTAGTTTCACAATTGCGCCGACCGAAATGGTTTCCCTGATAAATATGCAGTTTAATATGTAAATATAGCTTATTCGGGCAATTGTTGCCAGTTTTTATAATAATACTCAAAGATTCGGACAACAACATCCTGCTTTTAAATGGAATCGCCTATTTTGTATTTTATTTTGAGTGGTCAGTTTTTTATCGAAGGGTTTGGAAGAGCACAGGTCTCGGGTTTGTACCACAAAAAAAACCTCCGGGGTTTTTAAAGCCCCGGAGATTTACTGAAAAATCTTTGATGAAAGTGACTGTGTCACCACATAACGTCGTTATTTCATCAGCATCATTTTTTTTGTTGTGCCGAATGACTGGCCGTCAACGCCTGCCGCTTCGATTGTGTAGAAGTATACACCACTTGAGAGCAAAGATGCGTTAAAGCTTACTTCATGCAATCCTAATTCAAACTGACCATTAATCAGTTCTGCTATCTGCTGTCCAATAACGTTGTAAACTTTTACACTTACTTTTGCCGCAACCGGAAGAGCGAATTTGATCTTTGTAGTCGGGTTGAACGGGTTAGGATAGTTCTGGCCAAGGCTGAACTCTGTCGGTACAAAGTCAACTTCTACAGTGTTGCTGTATGCGTATGTCCCGTCAAAGTCAATCTGTTTCAGTCTGTAGTAATATGTACCTGATGTCGCGTGATGGTCAACAAAGCTGTAGCTGTGTGCTTCAGCGCTTGTTCCGTTTCCATCTACAAATCCAATTGAAGTAAAGCTGACATCGTCTGAGCTTCTTTCAACTTCGAAACCTTTATTGTTGGTTTCTGTGGCTGTTTCCCAGGTAAGTTCAACTTTTTCGCCTGCTACGTTAGCTGCGAAAGTTGTGAATTCAACCGGTATAGGAGCTGTGTAAACGATTGTTACATCCAGTGAGGTAAGTGATGTGTTGGTTACTACTACAGGAGTAGTTTCACCATCCATAATTGTTTCACTTACAAGAACGCCGCCGAACGGATCCTGAACTGTCATTTCGATAGTTCCTGTTACTTCAGGAATAGCGATTGTAGCTGTGAATTCAGTTCCTGTTCCAAGCTGCCACTGAATCTTATGTGTAACAGTTCCATTCATGTTGATATCACCTGTACGGAAGTCATAAAGTGAAGATGTAACGCCATCAGCGAATACCATTCTTGAATCGAAGATACCGGCAGGAGGCGCCGGAGGAAGTTCAGCTTCCATAAGAGCGGCGTCGATTCCCTCTGTTGCTGCAGGATCGATACCAACCATCATGTCATAAGAAGCGTTTCCATCAGTTGCCGCGATAGCAATTTCGAAGAATGCTACTGTGTTGTTAACTTCAACAGGGGCATTTTTGGTAAGGTTGAACTGAAGCACGCCGTCACCTGTTGATTTAACCCAGTAACCCATACCCGCAACGAGGTTATCGGGGGTGAAATATTGTCCGTCAAATCCGAAGAAATTGGAAGCTATAAGTCCTGCCGGGTCGGTTGTAATACCGGCGACAGGCACTTCAATATCATAAGCGGCAATCATATTCCAGCCTTCAGATATGGCGACCGGGTCAGTAACTGGCATACCGGTAAATGAGTGATTAACCACATCATCAAATTTCGCCCAGTAACCTGTTCCGTTCATCAGATCGGTAACCGGGGTATAACCGTTATCAAACGCGTAAATGCTTGTTGTAGCATCGGGGAATAAAGCGGCTGCTGTCATATCATCCATGGCGACAGGAACGGAAACCATGTTCCATCCGGCCATTGTTGAAAATTCAGAGGTAATCATCGGCAGTTCAAATGAATAAGCCGCGAGACCGTTATTTGTTCCGAGTATGTAAAGATTGACAGTTCCGTCACCATTATCTTTAAGATCGCAGTCGCCGGTTCCGTTGCCATTACCAATATTTCCGAGGGTATTTGTTACTTCAAGAAGGGCTCCATTAGCGAGTCCACCAGTAACATCGACTATTCGCAGGTTTTCATTACCAAGATCACCATTGTAGTTGTATGTGGCGATAATTTCTTTTTCATCAATTTTGAAATATCTTAAAGCGTTGCTGCCTGTAGCCACTATTCCGCCCGAAAGTTCATCGAGGAAAGTGCCGTCGGCTGAGTATCTCTGAACCAGGGTGCCATTTGAGTTTACATAAAATTCACTGAGATCATAATTCGGTATCAGAGCGGGTGAGTTCTGAACCACACCATTTGAAAGAGTGATAACTTCGGGAGTGAAAGTAACTCCGTTATCGGCTGTGGTAAATTTAACAACCTGGTCACTTCCCGCGCCGACAGCCCAAATTACAACACTGTTATCAGCAACTGAGCCTGTTACGGTAAATTTATCGCCGAATCTTTTGTCAAGATCAGAATAGGCAATTACATTAACCGGAGCAGCCGCGTCATCATCCCATCTGTATACTTTAAATGCTGATGAAGTAGCGCTGGTAGTAAGGTTACACGCGAAAATAACGCCGTCATCTGAAACTTCGGCATCGTTAAGAAGGAATACACCGCCTGAGATATCGGTCATATCGAGAGTATAAAGATATTCCCCATCCGCGCCGTTAAGCACATGGATATTGGTGCCGTTGTTTCGGCTCACTACATAAACTTTTTCAGAAACAGAAGCCGCGTTGGGATTAAAGCTGTATGATGCCACACCATTATTGGTGCCGAGGATATACATATTAAATGATCCGTCGCCATGAATTTTTACGTCAACATCGCCGGCGCCATTCGGGTTGGCTTCAGTACCGATTGTGGGGGTTACAAGCACAAGTTCGGCTGTTTCCAGACCATTGGTCACATCCACGAGACGAAGATTTTCATTACCGAGCGAACCATTGTAATTATAAGTGACGATATATTTTTTGCCACCTTCTTCAATGAATTTAACCGCGTTGCTGCCTGTTGCGACTATTCCGCCTGAGAGCTCATCCTGGAATGTTCCGTCAGCGAGAAAACGCTGAACGTATGTGCCGTTTGAATTCACATAAAACTCAGTCATATCGCCGTTGGGAATCACTGAAGGAGTTGAGCCGAGGTTCCCGTTATCAAGAGTGATAACTTCAGGTGTAAAAGTGGCGCCGTTATCTGCGGTTGTAAATTTAACAACTTTGTCACTGCCTGATGTGGCTGCCCATACAACAAGACTGTTATCTGAAGCGGAACCGGTTACAGAAAATTTATCGCCAAATCTGTTGCCCAGTCCGTCATAAGCGATAACTTCAACCGGCGCGGCGCTTTCATCATCCCATCTGTAAACTCTGAACGGTGATGTCGAAGCGTCGACAGTCAGGTTACAGGCGAAGATAATGCCATCATCACTTACTTCGGCGTCATTTAGGGTAAATGTTCCGCCGCCGACATTGGTCATATCGAGTGAGCCGATTTGTTCGCCGGTCAGACCGTCAACTGAAATAACATTGGTGCCGCCATTACGGCTTACAACAAAAATTCTGTCCATTCCCCCTACCACGCCGAATGCGAATCCGCGTTCGGTATGAGCGGCGCTCATATAAGTTGGGAAATTACCATTAGTCTGGGTTGTTCCCCAGTTTTCGATAAGGGCAATTCCTTCACCTTCACCAAAAGCGAAACCACGCTCGGTGCTGCCTGTACCCATGAATGAAGGATAGTTCGCGTTATTTTGTGACTGTTCCCAGATGGTTGTCACCTGGGCAAAACTTAATGAGGAAAATAAAATAAGCAGTAGTAATGAAGTGACTGTTTTTTTCATACTAACTCCCGTTATGGTTTTAAAATGATAACATATCTTAATTATATTGGAAAATAAAATCGTAATTGAAATATTTCGCATATTTCTCCAAATATTCAACTACATCATAGGGTAGGGAAATGAATTATGAATGGTTTTCTGAGCTCTTGCATTCAACGCAGAATGGCAAAATTTCAATTAACAATTAATAATGAAAAGAGGACCGTGGATTTTTCTGATTACGCGGATTTCGCTGATTTAGGCAGGGGAGATGCCACCAAATCACTAAATCCCACGAAGAAGCTGATAAAAACCTTATTTTTATTTTTTAGCTTTCCGGGCAAGAAGAAAATAATTGTGTGAAAACATTTCTCTTTCGGGGAGCAAAATTATCAGACTTCTCTCCGGATTAGTTTCATCTCAAGGTAGATCAAACCCCTCCCGTCCTCCCCTTAAAATCTTAAGGGGAGGGGATTTCGCTCGTTCATTATTGAAGAGTTTTTACGCGGTGATAATCATAATTGTTGCTGTTGAATTTGAAATTTGGTGGTTTTCCCAAATTGCGGTCCTTTTGTAGTTACACCGGATTTCGCTGATTATCGCGAAAAAGAATATTAACCCCCGTCGAAATTCGAATCGAAGTTGTAATCGAAATCGGCTTTTATCTCACGCGAAGACGCTGAGACGCGAAGAAAAGGAAACCTTATTTTTGATCTTTTAACCTTCCAGGTAACATTATTATAATTGTGTGAATGCATCTGTCATTTCGGGGATGAAATTATTAGACTTCTCTCCGGATTAGTTCCGGCTCAAGGTAGATCAAACCCCTCCCATCCTCCCCTTAAAATCTTAAGGGGAGGGGATTTCGCTCGTTCATTATTGAAGAGTTTTTACGAGGTGATAATTATAGTTGTTGCTGCAAAATTTGAAATTAGATATTATTCCCAAATGGGGACTCCATTGCAGCCGGGATTAAATTAATAAGCATTCAGTCTTATAAATCCCGTCGAAATCCAAATCGGTTTTTATCTCACGCGGCGAAACGAAACCAGCGACTTCAGGTCTAATTTGACCTACATCAGATTCCGGCCTGCCTGCCTCTGGATGGTCTTTTCGCAAAAGACGCAAAAAACCGGAATGATAAATAATTGGTAATACCTGGGGAAAGTCAATTCCTAATTCGTAATTCGTAATTCCTCATTATCTCTGGCTTGCCGGATTACGATTATGATTATGCTTTTTTGGGAAAAATGTGCATATTTTTCTACCGGTGCGAAAAATATGCACACCGGGCAGTTGTTTTAAAATTTAAAGGAATCTGCCGGTTCTAAAAATATCATCATGCCAAAATCATCAAATTAAGCCAGGGTTGAAAGTCTACGGTTATTTGTGGGTTTCCGGTGTGATTGAGAAATGTTTCTCTAACGGGCTGAAAATGAAATAATTGTGACTTAAAATCTCTCGCGGTGAAGAACATCCGAATTATCAATGAAGGGAAAAAGCTAAAAAGAGCTAAATAAAAAAGGGGATAAAAAAGTCATGTAAAAATTGCGGTATGGTTTTTGGTTTATTATTGCCAGGTGACAACTATTATTGGAAAGAATGAATTCAGGCAAAAAACATAGATTGGTTAATTTAAGCAGGCTCCACAAAAAAACCCCGGAAGAATTTCCGGGGCCTTTGGAGCTGGTGAACGGACTTGAACCGCCGACCGGCTGATTACAAATCAGCTGCTCTACCAACTGAGCTACACCAGCATTTTACAGAATTGAAATTTAGTATAATGTAAAAATAAAATCAAGAAAAAAATGTTTTTTTTACACAATATAATGAGGAGTAAAACAATGGATGCTGCGCGTGTTATGAGTGAAAAGGGAAACCCCCTGGCTGACCTGATTTCGGATGATGTTTATTCATTGCTTTCGGAGAAAGGTTTGATCAATGAAAAATCAGTCCGCGATTATCATATCAGGAAAAAATTCCGCTTCCTCCGCGCCGAAAAAATAAGCGCCGGAGAAGCTATCGACCGCATCAGGGAAGATTATCCATATTTGCAGTTTGACTCAATCAGAAAAATAGTTTACCATACCCCCAATAAATGAGTAAATAGTTCCGCCAATTATCAGGAGCCGCCCGATTAAAAAGCCGGCGGGCGCTCTTGCTAATTGCGGAGGGGTTTGTTATGGCCGTGATATTAAACATATTTTCTGAAAATTATTCAAAATTTCCTCCATTATCCTTCCGGATAATTATTGTATTCTGTCTAATTGTTGCCGCGGGATTCCTTATTTTTAACCTATATACCCGCTGGCTGCTGCCTCCGAAAATAAATTGCGCCACAAAAGAAAAATATTCACACCGGGAAAAAAGTATCAATTGATTTTCACCCCCGCCCGAACTAACATATCTTTAACATTCTGTAATAATATATATCCGCACGCCACATTTGTTGAAAAAGGTCGGAACCAAAGGAGTAAGAAAAAGTGCAAAAGAGATGCAGCAGCGCCGGCCTGTTCTGAGTTTATTTCGTTCAACAAGGCAGGAAATAGTAGTTCTAATTATCACATAATTGCCTGATCTGACCGGGACGGCAGGTCAGAAGAGAATATAAAACGCTTATAAGAATCGGGGAAATTGTTCTGAAGAATCTTATAACTTCCTATCTATAAAAAATAGTTCATCCCTCATAACCATATCCTGTTTTATCAAAGGTAATGTAAAAATAAGGAAAAAACTTTTCCTCCTCAAAAATACACCCTCACAGCAATGATAATAAGACAAAAAATAACAGGTTACACAAAAAATAATATTTTAACACGGCTTATTATTATAGTTGTTGTTATATTTATCACATATAAAAAATTTTGTAATACTTAACTTAACAGTGAACAAGCGACAATTTATTTACAAATAACATATAACTTACAATAAATGTGGCTTTTCATTTTTCTCTGATGTGAGGGAAAAGACGCAATTTTTACCAACTGTTATTCTTATAAGGAGGATATTATGATCCGTAACTCAATCATTTTAATTTTTATTTTCAGTTGTTTCTTTTGCGCTTCAGTATTTGGCCAAAAAGATGATGTGGGGCTGAGTAAGGAAGAAATATTAAAAAAGATCAATGAGCTTAGTCCGAAGGATTCAGATTATGATTTTCAGGCTCCTGAAGGATGGTCGCAAAACTTACTTTCCGATGCATCAATCACCTATGTATATGAAGGGGAGAATATTGATTCTGTTAAAAAAATAATTGACGGGATTCCCTCTACGACCTGGAAAAGTAAAAATTATCAGCCGAATCTCGAGATTATTATTGATCTAAAATCAAAGAAACAGTTTGACCGGCTTGTCTTTTATAATCTTTACTCCGAGATGCGTGGTACAGCCGGGGGAAATAATTCGACAAAAAATCTCAACATTTACGCAGCGAATAGTTTGGATGATAACGCATTTGAACTTCTTGATGAATTGACCCTGACGGGACCCAGGGGTGTCTGTTTTAAAGCAAAAGGGGGAGGCCAGATGTGTACATTTATTAATAACAAAGAGCCTGACGTTATCGAGCTTAAACAGACCAATGCCCGGTACATAAAACTATCTTTACAGTCAGCTTACTGGGGAGAGGCAGCGCGCGAAGACTGGAAGTCGTCTTATTCACTGTCAGAAGTAATGTTGTTTCAGGCGGGAACATAAAAATCATTAAGAGTTCTTTGTTGTAATTTTTAATATCAATTCAATATTGATCTTTAGTGAATTTATTATTTTTACCTGATTACCTCGTGAATAGTAAGTTTTCTTTTGGATGGCAAAATTTCCCTGTTGTCATGAACAGATACTCGTAATCGTGTTCGTTCTCGAATAACCTGAGCGTTTTGGGAAAATCGAGTACGAAGCACGATTACGAATACAATTCATTTATTGGGATTTCATTTTTTTCAGGCTCTGCCGTTTTAGGATTTTTTCATATGTCCTGATTTTAATTTTTTGCCTTTCCAACAAATTTTGTTAATATTTGATCTCTTCAGCGTTTTAAATAATTTATACCTGATAAAACCACCTGATAAAATCGGTAGCTATTCATACTCTGTTTCATTCGGAGTCGTTTTATATATTTATAATACCAGTGAAAAATTATGGAATTACAACCATTAAGAATACCGGCCGGATGGCATGTAACCTGGAATCTGCTATATGAGGTTGATCCTGAGGAGGGTTATGAAAACTACTTTGAGGGTTCAAGTCTGTTGATGCTTAAAAATCCCCGCCTGCTCAGGTTTATCGATATATGCTGGCGTCCGGAATATGACCTGAATGGGGAGTTTAATCTTGTTGTTATCAACTATCTGGAACACTTCAATTCGGAAAGCGGCGGTTATGATGAGGATGGGGACTGGAATGAACCATACCTGGAATACTCCACTAATAACCGGATAGAGCTGGTTCAGAAACTTGAGAGCCTGCTTCAGACTCTGCCTCCTTTTAAAGATCCCCGTATATTAAAAAGCCGCGGAGTGGTGGATGATCCTTCGGAATCATACAGAATAAGACTGGAGGATGAGGGATTATCTGATGAGTTGTTTAGTGAGATATTAAATCACGGCAATGGGAAAATTCAGGATAAAGTTATAAACCACCCGGAAGTTACCAAAGAGATACTCACACTTCTCGTTGAAAAAGGCCGAACCAAAGGAGTAAAGAAAAAATCGAAACAGAAGCTGGAGAGTAAGAGATTCAGGCTGAGAAGCTGACCTGCCCTGATTTTACGAATATTCGATATGACAGAAAATTGTTTTTAACATTCCTCGTTTATGCGCTCTAAAAATTTTTAGTAATATTAGTGATTTAATCCGGGTAGATTTCCTGTCCACAAAATATTGTTTGTGTTAATTGAATTTTTTGAAGGATTTTCCATTCCACGTAATAAAGAACTTATGCGTGTTTATAAGGATTTGGAATTGGTAGAACAACCCGGTTCAGGCATCCCGGGAATTTTGGAACACTATGACAAGAAATGTTTTCAATTTTCTGACAATTTCCTCAGGATGACATTTCCTGTTATTAAACAAGTAACCCCGCAAGTAACCCCGCAAGTAACTCCGCAAGTAAAAGAATTGTTGGAGTTATTTACCGGAGAACACTCAAGAATAGAACTACAGCAAAAACTCAACCTCTCTGACAGAGAACATTTCAGAAAAAAATATATACAGCCCGCAATTGACGCCGGACTGATCGCGCTGACAATTCCTCAAAAACCTGCAAGCGGAAAACAAAAATATATTTTAACAGAACAAGGCAGGCAGGTTAGAGGATTTTGAAATGTTCTACACCGGACAAGCAAGAGCTAAAATGAAAATCCGAAAAAACGTACTCGTTCTTATAAACTGGCAATTTCAGAAGAAATTGTCAGAGTGACCATCATAATCAAAAACTGGCAGAGCCAGAAAAAAATGAGGAATTAAGAAATGTAAAAACGATTGTGATTTTAATTCGGAATTCTCCGGGCGCCACAAATCCTGCTGTTGAGCTGAGTGCTGCCGGATGCTGAGTATAAAAAATATACTCTGACCAATAATTTTGCCTATAATAAAGTGAAAATTGAGAAAAATTTCCCACTGTAACAATAGCCCAAAATTTCATAAATTATGGTACCTTATTTATGAATAAAACCGAAGGAAAGATATGTTAAAAAGATACCGCGCTCCATTTATATTGTCAATTGTAGTATTAGCCTTCTCTTCTCTTATTTTCGCTCAGGAAAATAAAACCTTTGATTCCGAATTAATTAAAGAAGTTCAGGGATCATTTAAACCTGACGCAAAGGATATTGCGTTGATTAATGCTGTTACAAATAACAGTGTTAAAGAGCTTGCTCTCAACAGAAAACTTGTTAACAGCCACAATGATTTTTATGATGTCGAAGTTGACGCAAAAGGAATTACAAACCAGAAGAGAACAGGTCGCTGCTGGATGTTTGCCGCGACAAACATCATGCGCCCTGTGGTTATGGAAAAATTCAAACTATCCTCATTTAAATTTTCACTTGCTTATCTCTTTTTCTGGGATAAAATGGATAAAGCAAATTATTTCCTGGAAAAAATTATTGAAACAGCGGACCGCGATGTTGATGACCGTGAACTCCAGGCATTCCTCGGAACTCCGATTCCCGATGGAGGCTGGTGGAATTATGCCGTCAACCTTATTAACAAATATGGCGTTGTGCCATCGGAAATTATGCCTGAAACTGAAAACACAAGTAAATCGGGCTCCATCAATAAAATATTCGATAATTATTCCCGTAACTGCGCCGTGGAGTTGAGGGGGATGGTGAAAGATGGAAAAGATACTGATGAATTAAGAGAAAGAAAAGTTGAGATGCTGAAAGAATATTACCGGGTTCTTGTTATGCATTTTGGCTGTCCTCCTGAAAAATTCACCTGGATTTATAAAAACAAAGAAGATAAAATTGTTGAAAAAGAATATACCCCGGTTGAGTTTTATAAAGAGGCTGTAGGACTGAATCTTTATGATTATGTTTCAGTAGTAGATTATCCTTCTTTCCCCTATAATGAACATTACAAAATTAATATGTGCACAAACATGATTGAAACTCCCGACTGGGATTTCATAAATGTCAGCACAGAGAAACTTAAAAAATACGCGCTGAAAGCTCTTAAGGATAAACAACCTGTGTGGTTTTCTGCCGACGCCGGCTGGCAGATGGAAAGAGAACATGGCATTATGGCGGGCAATATCTATGATTACGAACACCTCTACGGAATCAAAGATAATTTGTCAAAAGCTGACCGTATCAAATATAAGGCAAGCGTTGCCAATCACGCGATGGTATTTGTAGCTGCCGACACGGAAGATGACAAAGTTCTAAAATGGAAAGTGGAAAACTCATGGGGAACAGACATTGGCAATTCAGGCTACTGGGCAATGTATGACTGCTGGTTCGATAAATATGTATTCAACGTAATTATCGATAAAAAATATATCGATGAAGAAGACCTGAAAATTCTCGATAAAGATCCCAAAACAATCCCCGCCTGGGATCCCCTCCGCTCAGCCATGTTTAACAACTAATAGAATCCCCACCCAATAAAATTCAAGATGCGCCGCGAATCATTAAGCGGCGCTTTTCTGAATGCCCTTCTTTTTGCGAATACAAATAGTCGTCAGATTAATTTCAGAAACATATTAGTCCTGTGAAAAACCATTGACGTAGTGTACCAATAATGGTGCATTGCACATGGATTTATAAAAAAATCCCGAAAAATACCTGATGATGATGTAAATTTGGCAAGAAAAGAGCAAATAATACCAGGAGTTAATTGTTCCGTAAGGAGTTAAATTCTACGTAAAATGGCAAAATTTTATCGTACTCATGGAATATCCCCTGGGGGCAAAGCGGTACTCGTAATCGTTCTCGAGTAACTCGAGCGTTTTAAAAAGACGAGTACGAAGTACGATTACGAGAACGAGTACGATTCCTTTTTCGGATTCAATTTTTTATCTGGCACTTCCAGATTATTCCATAAGGAGTTAAATTCTACGTAAAATGGCAAATTTTTCATGAACACAGCCGGTGGTAAGTCCGCCGCGGCGGATCGAAACCAGCGGCGGTAGCTTCGACTCCGCTCAGCTACCAGACAGGTTCAGTGTTTCTGGCTTTGCCAGTTTATGAATAATAAATTTATCGGAAGCGACTTTGATGATTTTCCTGAAAGGGAAGGTTTGCTGGCGGAAGTTGAAGCCACAGCCATTAAAAGAGTGATTGCCTTTCAAATTAATGAGCTTATAACAAAAAAGAATCTTTCAAAAGCGGCGATGGCGAGACAAATGAAAACCAGCCGGTCTTCAATTGACAGATTGCCTGACCCCAAAAATGAATCAGTGACCCTTCAAACATTAGAACGCGCCGCGCTGGTTTTAGGCAAAGACTACAGATCGATTTTATTTAACATGGAATCCCGCTCATAAAATATGTTTGTTCATCCCAGCTCTTCATCCGGCTTATCCAGGGAGTTTTTGCCCCTGGTATACGCATAGAGACTGGAGGGAATGACCAGCAGATTTTCAGATATTTCAAATTTTGTTTTACTGGTAATAACTCCTTTGCTCAAATTGTTTTTACCCATAAAATATTTTAGCGGGGAAGTTTTGGGATTATCGGACCACTTAACTTCAACAGCCCGGGCGACGCCCTGGAAATTCCTCTTTAACTCTATTAAATCCACCTCCCCTTCATTGCTTCCGCTTTTCCAGTTCGCGTAACGCAGGTAATTATGCCCTTCATAAAATTCCTGGGCAAAAAGTGTAGTTTCTACCAGGTGGGGAAATCTTTCATCCCCCGGTTTCACTTTCCCGAATAAACCGGTAAACAAACTTGGATTGGTAAGGAAAACCTTAAATTGAGTAATATTCTTAAACCTTTTTGCAGTTATATCAACCCTGTGCAGAATTTTTATAAGGAATACCGCTTCAAGATACTTCAGGTATTTCTTGATTGTTTTAATGTCAGTTTTCGTTTCCTGCGAAACCCCCGTGAAATCAAGAATTTCGCCCGACCTGTATGAAAGCACATTAAAAAACTGCTGCAATTCCAAAATATTTTCGATACCGAAAAGTCCGGGTAAATCTTTCATAATAACCTTATCGGTGATATCCATCTGAATAATTCTTTCCGGATTTTTTACAGTTTCTGAATTCAACGCTATTTCAGGGAATCCTCCGAAGTTAATATAATCGATAAAATGATCGTTAAAACTGTCAATATCTTCACTATTATATATTTTTTCCGCGCCCGGGAAATCAGTATTCAATTCATCGAGTGATATATTATAGTTATTCAGGTCAATATATTCCGCGAAAGTCAGCGGCGGCAAAAAATAATCTGTAAATCTGCCGGCACCGCTTTCTATGCTCTTCATTCTCAAAGCGGCGGCGGCGCTACCACCCGCCACAAATTTTGTCCTCCTGTAACGATCGACCAGTGACTTCAGATGAATCTCCCAGTCCTTCAGATATTGCACTTCATCAAAAAATATATAACACCCATCAGGAGATTCATCATATATCGATAGTGTCTCCAGAATAAGTTCTTCCAGAAAAAGATTCGTATAAATGGGCGTATCAAGACTATAGTAAAAAATTTTACGTGGATTAACTCCCGAATTAATTAATTCCTGAATTGTCTGGTACATCAATACCGTTTTACCCACCCTGCGGGGACCCATCAACACTACAGCCCTGTGAGGAGAAACCTGGCTGACCAGACTAAAAAATCCCCTGAAATACCTGCGTTTGCTTAAATTATTATAAAACGGAATCCGGCGTTCCTGCCACCAGGAATTATCCGAAGTTATTCTTGTTTGTAACATTTTTGAAACAGGGAGCATAAATAAATCCATATTATGGGATAACCTTCCCTAAACTAAGATAAACTGAAGCTAAAATCAAGGACGGCTATCCCAGAATTGATACATACAAAAGATTTGCTTATCATACATATATTATTCTCAAATTCAGGATAATATCTTTTCGATCAAAAACTTGTGAACAGCCTCCCTAAAAGAATTATCGGTTGCTGAGTTTTCTCCGCTTCGGGAGGTTAAAGTCGAAGACCTTTTTCTCTCACTCATTATTTTTCCGGCATTCATAAACTACTTTCAATTATTATTTGCAGATTATCAATAATTTTATTATTTTACTTCCGACTGTTTGCATTTGGGGTTTTTTGCTCTCAATATATAATGAGTAAATTTGTTTTAGACAAAAATAGAATAAATGTATTTTTCCCGGCCCGATAAGAGTAATATGAGTTTCCTTGAGGAGCACTGCCGGAAATAAAGTAGTTCTTGATTCAACAACCGGGTATATTTTTGAGCCGGGTAAAATCTCTATATTTTCTTCTCAACATTTTATTTTAACAAAAGGAAATATTCTGAATAACTTCAACAAAACCGGGAAAAGAGTTTTCAGGAATCGAATAATATCTCCCCGTGGTAAAAATTCAAAAGGGGTAGAAAAAAAATCAGATAGGCTGAAATATTGGCTGGGTATCATTGTCGCTTTTATCGCCATTTTCACATTTATACTGGATATTCCAAATAAGATCAGGGAATCATGGACTCCATCAAGTTCACGATTTTATGGAATTGTTATTGACAGACAAGGCAAACCGGCCAAATCTGCCAATATTGAGATTTACAGATATGACAGAGACACAGTCAGAATTGGTGCGGGAAAAACAACTTCCACCGGTGAGTTTAATTTTGAGGTAAAAGCAAAACCAGGGGAAACAACCTGGGTAGTTGTTTCCCGGAACGGTTATGTCGGTTTCCAGGGTTATAAAACCCTTCTGGGGAATAGCAAAATCCTGTTTAAGGAGGAGCGATGAAAGGTTTTGTAATTATTTTAATATTTATAATCTTCGCTAATAATACTTTTAGCCAATATAATATCAGGGGGCGGGTTATTGATTCCGACACTATCGGCATTTCTTTCGCGGAGGTTCGATTACCCGGTTTTGACAGCCAGACCACCGATCAGCACGGTTATTTCACCTTTCAGGTTTCAGAGGAAAAATGTAACGCCTATAAAATAACGGGCGGAGTCGATTTGTTTGTTGAAGTCAAAAAAGAAAATATGGTAATTTTAGAGCCCCCTGATCAAAAACTCAGGCTGGCTTTTAATCCGGACATACAGCCTCATTTTCAGATCATTCTGGTTAATAAAGGCTCTTTACTGTTGGTGAAAAATGAAAAAATGCTGGACCATATCCTGCGACAAAAAATAGATGCGGCGGTGAGCGCGAAAGAAGAGGAATTTGACCGCCGCGACATACTTGCTGAAGAGGCGGTGCGATTGGGTATTTCAAAAGAAATGTTATTGACCGCGGTGGAAAGTTATAAAGATATGTTGCGCTCCAGTCCCGATTTAAATAAAAGAGGACTTGCGGCATTGGATGATATGTACGCCGCCAGTGACTACAAAATAAAAAAAGCAAAAGGTGAAGAAGCAAAAAAATATTTTCGGGGAGCCATCACAAAGGATGAAAAAATGGTTCGTGAGGCTCAACAGGCTGAATCCCGCCTGCCGGAAGAATATTATAACCTGGGACTGACCTTCTTCGAAGAAGCGCGTTATGACAGCTCTTTGTATTATTTTTCAAAAGCGGATAGCCTCAGTCCGAATAACTTAACGCGGCTCAATATGCTTGGAAGGTCTTTAAGTGAGCTGGCTTTGCATGAAAGGTCTCTTATAGCATATAATAAAGCGCTTTTTGTTGCCAGGTGTGAGTTCCCATCTGATCATCCGGAGGTTGCCACAATTTTAAACAATATCGCCGTAGTACTGGAATCGAGGGGGGATTATGACGGTGCGCTGGAAAAACATAATGAAGCGCTCAGCATTGATGAAGCATATTTCGGTAGGAATCATCCCAACGTTGCCACCGGACTGAACAACATAGCCGTAGTACTGAAATCGAGGGGGGATTATGACGGTGCGCTGGAAAAATTAAATGAAGCTCTCGGGATCGATGAAGCATATTACGGTAGGAATCATCCCAGCGTTGCCAGAATACTGAACAATATCGCCGTAGTACTGGAATCGAGGGGGGATTATGCAGGGGCGCTGGAAAAATATAATGAAGCTCTCAGTATCGATGAAGCATATTTCGGGAGGAATCATCCCAGCGTTGCCAGAATACTGAACAATATCGCCGTAGTACTTAAATCGAGGGGGGATTATGCAGGGGCGCTGGAAAAATATAATGAAGCGCTCAGCATTGATGAAGCATATTACGGTAGGAATCATCCCAGGGTTGCCAGAATACTGAACAATATCGCTGTAGTACTGGAATTGAGGGGGGATTATGACGGTGCGCTGGAAAAATATAATGAAGCGCTCAGGATCGATGAAGCATATTTCGGGAGGAATCATCCCAGGGTTGCCAGAATACTGAACAATATCGCCGGAGTGCTGAAATCGAGGGGGGATTATGACGGTGCGCTGGAAAAATATAATGAAGCGCTCAGCATTGATGAAGCATATTTCGGGAGGAATCATCCCAGGGTTGCCAGAATACTGAACAATATCGCCGTAGTACTGGAATCGAGGGGGGATTATGACGGTGCGCTGGAAAAATATAATGAAGCGCTCAGCATTGATGAAGCATATTTCTGGAGGAATCATCCCAGGGTTGCCAGAATACTGAACAATATCGCCGTAGTACTGAAATCGAGGGGGGATTATGACGGGGCGCTGGAAAAATTTAATGAAGCGCTCAGCATTGATGAAGCATATTTCGGGAGGAATCATCCCGATGTGGCAAGAGATTTAAACAATATCGCCGTAGTACTGGCCTCCAGGGGGGATTATGCAGGGGCGCTGGAAAAATATAATGAAGCTCTCAGTATCGATGAAGCATATTACGGTAGGAATCATCCCGATGTGGCAATAGATTTAAACAATATCGCCGTAGTATTGAAATCGAGGGGGGATTATGACGGTGCGCTGGAAAAACATAATGAAGCGCTCAGCATTGATGAAGCATATTTCGGGAGGAATCATCCCGATGTGGCAAGAGATTTAAACAATATCGCCGTAGTACTGGCCTCCAGGGGGGATTATGCAGGGGCGCTGGAAAAATATAATGAAGCGCTCAGCATTTTGGAAATATTTTTCGAACCGGAACATCCCAATGTAATAACTGTCCGTAACAATCGGGACCAGGTTTATAAGGTTTCATTAAGTGAAAAGGATCGCTGGTATCTTTTAACACAAGACAGGGTTTTGCAACTTAATGATACCTCCGTAAACTTTACTAATCCGGTTAGGATGGAATTGCTTAATGCAATCGGCGTTGGCTATATCAAACAAGCAAAGGCAGATTCCGCGCTGATTTATTTAAATGAAGCCTTGCCCATTGCTTTAAAACTTAAAGACAAAAAGATGGAAGGCAACCTGCTTAATAACCTGGGTTCAGCGCATAAACTATGTGGTAACTGGACAGAAGCGGAAAAATATATTCGAAGAAGTATCGAACATAACAGTGAAGTTTTAGGTGAGAATGCGGCTGTGCTCGCATACAGCTATTTTCATTTAAGCGGCATTTTTCACTCCCGCGCTCAATTAGACAGCGCTAAGGTCTATGGGGAGAAGAGCCGGGTCCTGGCCGAAAAAAATAACCTGGAAGAACTCCTGTATGAAATCAATGAATTATTAGAAACCATTTCAATTAACCGGGGCAAACACAATTGATTGCCCTGGGGTTTATCATAAAATAAAGAGAGAAAAATTGAATTAACAAATCGGAAATTTAACAATATTAACATTTGTTAATAGAAATTATCTCACAATGACGGGTGTTTGTAAATTTGATGGTCCATAGTCTGCTTTAAATTATCAATTACCCATTCCCAAGCTGGCAAAGCCAGAACCAAAAAGAAATTCAGAAAAAAAACGTTCTCGTAATCGTCCTCGTACCCGGTTTTTTTCTATGGCGAATTTTTCGAGTACGATAACGAGTACCGCTTCGCCCCCAGAGGGATGTGCCATGAGTACTCCGTAAGCAGTTAAATTCTACGCAAAATGGCAAAATTTTTGGCAACAATTCAGATTGTAGTTTTTTCTTAGCTTAGCTCTGTTGATCCCCTACAGGGATCTTACTGTATTTTTTTGTTCTTTACTACAATAATGCTGCTTCTCCAAAGCAGATCTGATTCAAAAAAATATTCCTGAGAAAGCCAATTCGTCATTGTTCATTCGTAATTCCTCATTGTTTCTGGCTTGCCAGTCTATGAGTACGACTATTTAAATCAATTTACTCAATTCAATATTCTGCCATAAAAAGCAAGAATATTATTGTTAAGTCGCCCAATTCCCAATTCCCAATTCCTAATTCCTAATTCCTAATTCCTAATTCCTCATTCCTCATTCCTAATTCCTCATTCCCAACTCTCCCCTCTGTTATTTAAGTGATACTTTTATTATCTTGCTTTAAGAACATTAACTCATACCGGAGGCAGGATGGAAAAATATTTAAGCTGGTTACCTGAAGGAGAACCCTGGGTGGAATACAGGACCCGGATTGATCTTCTCGATGAGAATCCCGAAGATGGATCGCTTAAGGATGTTTACACCCGAATAACCAATCACCCGCAAATTGCTGACCTTATGAACCAGCTTGAATCGTGGCCCGGCTCTGTGTTAAAACGGCATAATGACGCCAAACTGCTTCTGCACAAACTTGTTTTCCTCGCCGATATCGGTCTGAAAAAGGATATTCCTCAAATAGCGAAAATATCAGAGATCATCCTGGATAACCACTCGGAGGAAGGTCCCTTTAACGTAATGGTAAATATTCCAACCCGTTTCGGCGGATCGGGGGAAGATGAAATGTCATGGTTTTTATGTGACGCGCCCCTCATCGTTTATTCCTTAGGCAGCTTCGGCTATAAAGAGGATGAACGTGTATTAAAAGCCCTTAATTACCTTATGCCTCTTGCCAGGGAAAACGGCTGGCCCTGCGCTGCATCTCCCCGATGGGAGAAATTCCGGGGGCCGGGGCGAAAGGATGATCCATGTCCTTACGCAACTCTGATTATGTTAAAAGCAATTCATCCCTTTGCTTCTCAAATCGATCCTGAAATAATAAAAACAGGGATACAGACTTTCGAAAATTTGTGGCAGATAAGAAAGGAGAAAAAACCTTTCCTTTTCGCGATGGGGACTGATTTCAAAAAACTGAAAGCGCCCCTGATCTGGTATGATATTCTGCATCTTTTGGATACTCTTTCCTCTTTCGGGGGAGCTGAAAAGCTTAAGGTTGTTTCTGAACTTACAGCCATCCTTAAAGGTAAATCTGATAAAAATGGTATGTTTACTCCTGAATCAATCTATATGCCGTGGAGAGGATGGGATTTTGGTCAAAAGAAGGCTCCTTCGCGCTGGATCACATTCCTCGCGCATAGAATTATCAGCAGATTAAATAAATATAAATCGGGCGGATGATGCCTGAAATACAAACAAATTACCGCGGAGGTAAAAATGAATTCTCTAAGGATGACTTCCATTTTTTTGTTCCTTCTAAGCAGTCTTTTGTTTTCGCAGACCATGGAAATTCACACAGGTTTTTTTTGTAAAAATGATGTAATAGTAAAATCTTCAGCAATTGGAAAGAATGGAGATATTCTTCTTGCCGGTGAATTTGAGGGTGGTGATATGATCTATGGAAAGGATACCCTGACAAACTGGGGTGAAAAAGATATTTTTCTCGCATGTTTTGATAAAAATCTAAAATATAAATGGATGAAAAAAACAGGCGGCACTGACGCTGATTTTTGCAATAGTGTCGCTGCCGACAGTAAAGGAAATATATTTCTCGCGGGTGTTTATAAAAGCTGGTTCTTTTTTGCCGATTCTGAAAGGATTGACAATCCGGCAAAATTGTCTTCCTATATTTTGAAACTCGATCCCGATGGAAATGTGCTTTTCCTGAGAGATCATACAACAAAGGGAGAAAAATTTTTTGAAGATATGGTAATTGATGAAAATGACAATATATATGCCGCGGGATATTTTGAGATTTCAGATCTGATTATGGGCGATATTAAACTAAAGCTTACCGGCGGAGCTGATATCCTTATTATGAAGCTTGACGGCTCAAATGGTGATATTATTTGGGCAAAATCTTTTGGCGGAGAAGATCATGAATTATTGGAGACATTATCTGTCATTCCGGGGGAAGGAATATATGCCGGGGGATTTTTTCAGAGCCGAAAGCTGGGAGTGGGCAGGGATACCCTGCATAACGCTTATCAACCCGATCTTTTGTTTATGAAAATTTCGGCTGATGGAGAGGTCGAATGGTCTAAAGCGGCAGGCGGGGAAGCGATAGATAAAGTAATAGATATCTGCACTGCTAAAAACGGGGATCTGCTTGCCTGTGGAGTTTTTCGTTCCGGAGCCCTTCAATTTGAAAAAACCAAAATTAAAAATCATAATACCAGCGGATATGTGATGTCCGATGATATGTTTTTTGCCCGTTTTTCTCCTGAGGGAAAGATAAAATTTGCTATTTCTCTGGGGGGAAGCGAAAATGACGGCATGACCTCTATTGCCGAAAAGAGTAACGGAAACATAATTTGCGGAGGATGGTTTGAGGGACCGTCGCTTAAAGCCGGGGAAATAAAAACGAAGAATGGAAGTTCTTATAATGCGCGCGATTTGTTTGTTGTGGAAACCAATAGTAAAGGAAAATGCATCGGGGTAAAAACAATTCCCACCGAACATGAGTCTTACGCCGAGAATATTTTAATCACTCCGGAAGGGAAACTGCTGATAACCGCGAATGTAAGGGGAGAGCTTGAATATGATAACAAAAAAATATTTCCCGATCCTTTCATTTATAAACCAATAATACTGACCGGTAATAAATTGCGTTAATTTTATTATCTTTGTTTTTTTATTCAACGGGAAGGTTATGCCTGACAGAAATAATTTTACTCTTGGTATAGTAGCGTCAGTATTCGGATTTGGGGCCATAATTCTGTTCATTTTATCAGGTCCGCCATATTTTTATCTGTTTGGCCTGGCTATATTTGTTTTCGGCATTTATATTCTGATTAAATGGAGCGCTGATAATTATATCTGGCAATGTGATAAATGCGGAACAAAATTCAGAATAAATTTCAAGACAAATCTTCTTGGTATCAACGGCGGAGTAAATAAAAAACTGCTATATTGTCCTTCCTGCAAAAAGAAGACCTGGTGTAATGGTCATCCCTTAACCTGAAAGGAAAAAACATGAAAAAACAATATTTAAATATTATTGTTCTATTGTTCTCAGTTTTTATAATCATTTCGTGTAATGATGATGACGGATACGGGACATTTTCTTTTGAAAAAAAGGTGATTCTGCCCGGTTCCCCTGAAATGGTATTTGACGCTATGACAGGTGATATAAGCGGCTGGTGGGATCATTCCTTTTCTGAAAAGCCGGACAGCTTTTATATAGAACCTTTTCCCGGGGGAGGGTTTTACGAATATTTTGATGACAGGGGAAATGGAGTGAAGCACGCTGAAGTGACTTTCGCCGACAGAGGAAAACTGCTGCGCTTTGAAGGGCCGCTCGGACTTACAGGCAGAGCGATTCACATGGTTCATACATATTCATTTGAAGCCGCCGGTCCCGATTCCACATCTCTGACAGTTACTGTTAAAGCCGCGGGAGAATTTGAAGAAAACATTCCGGGAATAGTTGAAAAGGTCTGGCAGCACTTTATTTTTGATCGTTTTAAACCCTTTATGGAAGGAACCAGGCATAAGACCCCGGGGAAATCGGCTGAATAAATTTATTTTTCCGGTGTATATAAAACAAATTGACAAATACGGGAGTAAAGATGAGAATTGAATTTATCAACCCCTTTACCAGGGGGTGGAAAAGAATGGTGAAAGCGCTTTTTAGTCCATTCGATATCGGCAAGTGGTTTGTGGTTGGATTTTCAGCGTTCCTTTCAGGATTATTTGAATATAATTCTTCCGGAGGGAATTTTAATAATTCGGATGACACTCATATAGACGCCGAAGAATTTTTTGGTTTTCCGGAACAGGCGCTGGACTGGCTTCAGGCCCATCCCACATGGCTGACATTAATCATTATTGCTATTGTTGTATTATTTATTATCGCTGTTGTGCTTTTATGGGTGAGCTCCAGGGGTAAATTTATCTTTTTGCATAATGTTTTGTACGATAAAAAGGAGATCAGGAATCCCTGGTTTAAGTATAAAAATCCAGGCAACTCACTATTTACCTGGCGTTTCGCCTTTTCAATTATAGGAATTGTAATATTTGGTTTTTATGTGGTATGGTATCTTACCACCTTATTCGGACTGCGGGCTATTGACGCTCCGACCGGAGAAATTATCGCGACTTCAATAGGATGGGGAATTGGCTTTTTTATCCTCGCGATAATATTCCTTTATATTTCTCTTTTCCTGAATGATTTTGTTGTGCCGATAATGTTCAGGAAAAATCTGAATACATGGGTGGCATGGGGTGATTTTCTTAATATTTTCAAAAAGCATTTTCTTTATTTCCTTCTCTATGGATTATTTGTATTGGTTATATACATTGCCATCGGTATTGGTGTTGTTATATTTGGACTTATCACCTGCTGCATTGGATTTATTTTACTGGTTATTCCATACCTCGGTTCGGTAATTCTCCTTCCGTTCTCTTACACTTTCAGGGCATTCAGCGTTGAGTTTCTGGAACAGTTCGGGGATGAATATAAAATTTTCCCGGAGCCGGAGAAAGAACTTCCCACGTCGGAAATACCGGAATCACAGGAGGAATCAGAACCGGGTAATGAACAGACTCCTCCGGATAATGGCGAAAATACAGGGGAACCACCGGAAGAAAAAAAGGATGAATGATAATTCAATAAAATCCTCCCGAATATTTTCCAGGGAGGATTTTTTTCACCCACAGGTAAATAATATTCGCGAATTATGAGGAAGGGAAATTTAATGGAATTATTCAAACCTGTTAAATTACCTCTCGATAAAATCGCGGCGGGAAACAGAAAATTTTTCATTATTGGAATAGTGATTCTTTTTTTGATTCCTCTTTTCTTTAATCCTCACGAGGCGGAAAACACAATCTGCAGTTTCAAAAACCAGACAGGATATGACTGCCCGACCTGCGGAATGACGCGCTCACTTTATGAGTTTGTTCATTTCAGGATTTTTACCTCATTTTCTTATCACCTGATGGGACCTCTTTTTTATTCAGTCCTGATCATATTATTGATTAAATACCTTATAGAGCTGAAAAAGAAAATCCTGTACCGTTTTGACAGGCGGTTTATAATTGGTTTAACGGGGTTATTCTTTTTTACCTGGCTTTTATACTGGATATGGAAATTTATAAGATGAATGATGTAATAAAACTTATAAAAAAATATACACCTCTTTCTTATGAAGCAGAGCAGGCAGTAGCTGAAGCGATGAGTCCGCAAAAAATTGAACGGGGAGAATATCTGCTCAGGGAGGGTGAAAGGTGCTCTGATCTTTGGTTTATAAGATCGGGAATGCTCAGAAGTTATTATCTTTCTGATGGCAAAGAGGTTACTAAATGGATACACTTTGAAGGAGAAATAATAACAGCCCTTATGAGTTTTTTCAGGCAGACACCATCTTCACATTACATTACGACATGTGAGGATACAGAATTATTGGCTCTTTCTTATACCGACAGAGAATTGCTGACAGACAAATTCCCCGAAATTGAAAGATTCGGCCGGCTTATAATGGAGGAGCAGGTATGTATGCTGGATGAAATGAACAAAAGATTTAACCTTCTTCCGGCAAAAGAAAAATATGATACCTTACGCGCTATTTCCCCAAAGATGGTTCAGCGAGCGCAATTAAAACATATAGCTTCTATTATGGGGATTACTCCCGAAACTCTCAGCAGGATAAGAAAAGGCTGAGTATTCAGATTATGATAATTCAGCGGGAGAATGGTGATGAACCGCTTCTTTGGAATTTTAAGAATCCGGCATGTGAAGAATTAAAATTTGGAAACGGGCGGTTAATTGATAATTAATAATTAATAATTAATAATTAATAATTAAAATAATTGTATGAGTGAATATATTGCTAATAACAGGCTGCCAAATCACAAAAACACAAAATCCCGCGAAAAAAGATCAAAGGCACCTTATCACCACACTAACGCCAACATGTTGAGGATAATCTAAGGAGCAAAATTTGTCAAAAAGCCCGCTAATAACATGTTGCCGATAATTAAGCCGCGATTCTGAATCAATAAACCGGCAGAGCCGGAATTTCAATATTGTACTAACCGCCCCCACGGGGAATTCCCTGCGTGAACACCCCGTGGCTATTAGGTTTAACCCCCTTCGGGGGATTTTCCTAAGCTCTGCCTGGGGAAAATTTAGTCCCTTTGTAATTGAAAAAAATATTTTATACATTTCGAACATGTTTAATTAAAAATTACATACCGCTACAGAAGCAGAACAGGCTGCCATAAATTTCAGCAGCGAAGAGTAATATTTATATTAATTCTGCTTCTCACCATTTAAATACCTCGCTTAATTTAAATTATAACAAGGAAAATCTCTATGTTCCAGGAACTTAATAATATAAACAGCAGGCCTGAACCATTTGAGTTTTACACTGCTGAAGAGTTATGGGCGGATGAATATACATCTTCCCAAATGTTAAAATATCACCTGAATGAAGAACTGGATATTTCATCCAGAAGAGCAGAATTTATCGACCGATCGGTAGAGTGGATAATTTCAAAATTCGAAATCGGGGTAAATAAAAAAGTTGCCGATTTCGGCTGCGGTCCGGGGCTTTACTGCTCCCGTCTGGCAAGGTCCGGCGCCCGTGTAACCGGAATCGATTTTTCGAAAAGATCTATAGAATATGCCCGCAATTATGCCGCGCGGGAAAAGCTGGATATAAAATATATAAATCAAAATTATCTCGATTTCACCACCGCTGAGCGGTTTGATCTGATAATAATGATCATGTGCGATTTTTGCGTGTTGTCGCCTGTTCAGCGTAAGGTTATGCTCGATAAATTCCGCGGTCTGTTGAATCTTGGCGGCTCCCTGCTGCTTGATGTATATTCCCTGAACAGCTTTGCCAAACGGATTGAGCAGTCAGTTTATGAAAAGAACCAGCTGAATGGGTTCTGGTCACCAGATGATTATTTCGGATTTGTAAATAATTTCAAATATGAAAAGGAAAAGGTGACTCTCGATAAATATACGATAATTGAAGAGAGCAGAAAGCGGACTATTTATAACTGGCTGCAATATTTTGATCCTGATATGCTGAAGAGTGAGTTTGCTGAGGCCGGTTTCTCCGGTATTGAACTTTTCTCTGACGTATCCGGAAAAGAATTTGACAATGCCGCTGACGAAATTGCGATTGCCGCAAAAGGTGACTGAGAATATTAACCGACGCCGCATACATAAACTGGCAGAGCCGGAAAAAATTGGTTCCGAAGAAAGAATCGTACTCATTGGCTGGCAAGCCTGAAGTAAAGAGCGGTTAGTGGAGAGTGAAGAGTAATAAATGGCTCTTTGATTTTAAGAAAAACCGATTTGGATTTCGACGGCTAACTTATATCAAGTCAGTCTTTTTGATCCTCTCCATCCTGTGCTTTGCTTTTTCCGCGCGCATTCCAATATCCCGATTGAGATATTACCCCTTTGAATAAGGTTAATAAGGTTTTATTTTGGTGTGTGATTATCTCTGCTACTAAGGTTAAAAAATTAAAAAATAAGGTTTCTTTTAGTTTTTCGCGGGATTTGGTGTTTTTGTGATTTTGGTACGCCGGGTAGAGATGTGTATACCCAGAGGATGAAAGAGCCTCATGGCACAATTTGCCGTTCATGTCAAAGCAAACCCGGGGTCTGAGGCGGTGACAAATCAGATTGGGTACCGGGAATGCGCCCTAAGTGAGCCGTAACGCAAGTGAATCCTAAGTAAGCTTCGTTACACTATAGCATGGCAGTGGTCAAGCTCTCAAAAATGACGAAACCTGTTACCATAGCAGAAGAAACGGCAGAGCGCATGCTATGGACATGCCCGGAGTAAAGGGATCGGCGCGCGGGGAAGGGATACACATGAAACCGGGAGACCTTTGCCGAATGGGTTGGTGACCCAAAGGAAAAGATATAAGCGAAAGCGAAGTTCTTCTCTGTCGGTAAAGGAGTCGGAGATGCCCATAAGAGTGATGATCGGTAAGACAACATAACTTACCAGGAGCAAAGGAGCATTAATTCAGGTAACGATTTCAAAGAAAGGAGTATCTTCAAATTGACGAACAAAAGTAGTCTTAGAAAGAAGCCAAAGCGCAAAGAAATGAGCGACAAGGAACGAATACGAGACTTTCAGCGAAAACTATATCGAAAAGCCAAACAGGAAAAAGAGTATCGGTTTTACATACTGTATGACAAAATCCACCAGAAACACTTTTTGCGGGAGGCATACAGGAGAGCAAAATCCAATGGCGGATCGCCGGGAACAGACAGAATCACATTCCGGGAAATAGAATCAAACGGACTGGAGAAGTTCATTGAGACTCTTCAAGAGGAACTAATGGAGAACCGATATAAACCACAACCGGTCAAAAGGAAGATGATACTGAAAGAAAACGGAAAGCAGCGACCATTGGGAATACCAACGATAAGGGACAGGGTAGTACAGATGTCCTGTAAGATGGTAATAGAACCGATATTCGAAGCTGATTTCGAAGAGACATCATACGGATTCAGACCGAAACGATCAGCAGCCGACGCAATCAGGTCTATAAAGGTAAACCTGAAGGAAGGCAGAACAGAAGTACTTGACGCAGACCTGCAAAGTTACTTCGATACCATACCGCATGATAAACTGCTAATAACTGTAGCTCAGCGATTAAGCGATAAAAAGGTACTGCGCCTTATAAAGCAATGGTTAAAAGCTCCCATAGAGGATGAAGGCAGAATCAGCGGAGGTAAGAAGAACAAAACAGGCATACCACAGGGAGGAGTAATAAGCCCCCTGTTGTCAAACATCTATCTTCATCTGTTAGACAGAATAATCTGTAAACCAACAAGTATTTTCAGCAGACTTGAGATAAAGATAATAAGATATGCCGATGACTTCGTTCTGCTTGGAAAAAGGATACCGGAAGAAGCCAGAGAGAAACTTGGAGAAATCCTTCAAAGGATGGAACTGAGACTCAATGATGAAAAGAGCAGACTGGTCGACGCAAGAGAGGAGAAATTTGATTTCCTCGGATTTACCATAAGGTATGACAGAGATTACCATGGAAGAAACAGAAAATACTGGAATATAGTACCCAGTAAGAAATCTGAGAAAAGAGTCCGCGGGAATATTAAAGAATTCCTTGAAAGAAACAGGCATAGAAATCCGGAAATAATAGCCGGAGGACTGAATCAACGAATTAAAGGCTGGATAAACTACTATACGATAGAGAAAGTGAGTTATCCGGGTGTGTCGAAAAGAAATCTGAGATGGTACCTTAGCAATAAGTTATACCGCTTCTACAGAAGGAAGAGTCAGCGGAAAAGTAAACTCTACAACCAGGGAGCCTTTGATAAACTGGTCAAAAAGTACGGAATGACCGATCCATCAAAATACCGACCAATGACGACTGTGAAAGCTTGAGAAGAAGCCTGTCTGTAAGCCGTGTGCGGGAAAATCGCAAGCACGGTTTGACGAGGGGGGATGAGGCGATCTGAGAAGATATACGCATATTTAGGCACATACGGAGAAATCCTGAAACTGACTAAAGCGGAATCTGAACCTTTGATCCTCATCCTCTACTCTACTGGCTTTTCTTCCATCTCAATCAACGAAATCTGCGTAATTAAAAAATCTGCGATCTTCTGACCTTATTAATTGTTCATTGTACATTATTAATTGAATTTTGCCATTTTATGCAGAATTTGACTCCTTTCGGAATAATCTGATAGATGTATGTGGCGTCATTTTTACCCTGAAATCAATTGAAGACTAATAAAAAATTTAATAGATTAAAACCTGCTGAAATATTAATTTATGAGGGATCGACCCGATGCTTAAAAATTATATTGTCGCCTCCATGCGTTCAATCTTCCGCAATAAAATATTTTCATTCATTCACATAACCGGATTATCAACAGGGTTATCACTTTCACTAATAATGCTTCTGATAGTTATTCATGAGCTTTCTTATGACAGGCATCATGAAAATCTGGAGAGAATATACCGGGTTTATACTGAAATGACCGGACCCGGTTTGAAGATGTTCGGCTCTTCATATCCTCTTGCGGGTGAGATCAGTTCAACAATTCCCGAAGTTGAAAAATCGGCCAGGTCGTTAAAGGTCAGAGCCGCGATAACCAACTCTGAAAATGGAAATAAAATAAATTCCGGCGCGGTATATTCAATCGATCCGGAGCTTTTGGATATTCTGACATTCCGATTCGCGGGGGGGAAAAGCGGGATGTTCAGTGAAAAAAACTCGGCGCTGATCTCTGAAAGTATTGCCGCGAAGTATTATAATAATGGGGTTCAGCCGGAAAATTCACTTATTGTTAAAAGTTATGGCGAAGAATATGTTTTTTCAATTGCCGGAGTGTTTGAAGACTTCCCTGAAACATCCACATATCAGCCGGAAATTCTTCTGCCGCCCCGGGTTGCCGTAAATGAGATAAATAAAAGATTAAAATACAAAGAAGAGAATGCCGCTTCGGGGTGGAGTTTTGTCAACTGGCTTGAAACCTTTTTGCTGGTAAAAGAGGGGAGTGTTTATTCCGGTCTGGAAAAAAAGATGCCCCTTCACAAAAACTTTGCCGACGATCATGGAGCGGGCATAAATTACCGGCTTCAACCTTATTCGGACGCGCACTTTAATTCTGCTTTCGCGAACTGGAATCCCTATACTGTAAGCCGTGAGAAAGTTTATATATTTCTCGCCATCGCGCTATTGATTCTCCTTGTCGCCTGCATAAATTATATTCTGCTTTCAGTGTCGCAGTTTTTTAAAAAGAGGAAGGAAATAGGAGTGCGCAAGGTTATTGGAGCAAAAAAAGGGGAAATATACTTCAGATTCCTGACCGAATCGCTTGTTTACTCATTTCTGACAATTCCTTTGACTATTCTATTCGTGTCATTATTTAACAGCTATTTCGCGGAACTACTGAATGTGTCAATTTCTGAATATTATTACCAGGAACCCTGGATTGCCGCGCTGGCTGTTTTTGTGACCTTTTTTGCCGGCCTTGTGCCGGGAGGGTATACAGCTTTGCAATATTCCAGACTTTCGCCTGACAGGACTTTCAGGTTCAATACACAAAACAGCGGAGAGAAGTTCTTTGGTAAAAAAGCTCTTCTCATCTTTCAGATAGCGGTATTTTCAGGAATGCTTTTTATTTCCATGGTAGTTTATAATCAAACCAGGTACCTGAAAAATAAAGACCACGGGTTTGATATCTCCAACCTTATGTTCATAAAAACAGGGGATATGGATAACTCCGGCTATAATCTTTATAAAGAATCATTGATGAATTCTCCTTATATAACAGGAATCAGCGCTGTGTCGATGGTGCCCCCTCTTTTACGCGGAGCGGTTGTCAGGATCCCATCAAATAAAAACGATGGGGAATTTATAACCGCCGACATGTTATATATTGATAAGGATTTTTTTGATGTTATGAAGATACCGGTAATAAACGGTCAATTTAAAGATCTCGAAAACCAGGATGAAAATGACAGGGTGATATTAAACAGATCGGCGGCGGAAGCATTTGATCTCGAAGATGAAATGTTCATCAATCGAGGCAGAACGGAAGTGACCGGAATAGTAGATGATTTTAATCTGTTTTCACTCGAGAAGCCTGTCGCCCCGGCGGTCTTTAAAATCAAACCGGCAGATAAACTATCTTATATAATAGTCCGCTATCGTGAAGGGGCGCTGCCTGAAGCCCTGTCATACGCGGGGAAAAGCTGGAATGAAATAATGGGCAGTGAAAATTTTGTCCCTTATTATTATGATGAACACTTTGAAATGATTTATAAAAACCAATATAAGTTCGCTACCCTGATTTCTCATTCGACCATCTTAACACTGCTTATAGCGGCGATGGGTTTATTCGGGCTTTCGATGTTTATGATGCAGCAGAAAATGGATGAGATAAGAATAAGAAAAATTCTGGGGGCAAAACTTACCGATATTATTATGCTGGTATTCAAATATTTCCATATTGCTATGGGCGCGGCCCTGGTGATCGGGATTTTCGCGGGCAGATATTTTATATCAGGGTGGCTTTCGGAATTTGCCTACAGCATAAAAGTAGGTCCGGAGCATTATTTCCTGACTATTTTTACAGGCTCAATACTGATATTTACAACGATATCGTTTTTTATTATAAAAGTTATGTTATCGAAAACGCCTCTTTATATTAAGCATGAATAACCGGGAATGGTAAACACAGAATTCCTGAGAACAGTCATACTATTTTGTTGTGATTTAATATACCATGACTTAATTCAACGACCTTTTTGCGATTTTTTCTCCTCCCCTCAAAATCTCAAGGGGAGGGGATTTAAAACTCGAATTGCTAAATAGTTATTGACAGGTCATAATATTTAACTTTTTTCTTGCTTAGCCGGATCACTCCGTTAGCAGTTAAATTCTACGCAAAATGGCAAAAATGTAATTAATAATTAATAATGAACAATTAATAAGGTCAAGAGAGCCGCAGAATTTTTGATTACGCAGATTTCGTTGATTGAGGTAGAAAAAAAGCCACAAAATCACTAATACACCAAATCACACAAAAGGTTAAAAAAACCTCTTTCTTTATTTTTTAACCTTCCGGGCAACCAGATTCTGATTGTGTGAAACATCTGTTATTTAGGTGTGGGAGACAAATAGACTTCTCTCCGGATTAGTTCCAACTAAAGGCAGATCAAATCCCTCCCATCCCAATGCTGTCAACTTAGGCCCAAAATCTTTTTATGTTCCCGGGGATATTGGGGATTGTATATTTTTTCTATCCGTCCCCACGGGGAATTCCCCGTGGCTATTCGGTTTTGCCCCCTTCGGGGACGGTTAAAAAATGGCTTAAACTGTAACTCCGGAATATTTACGTAATAAGAAAAATGGAATGAGAATTTTTGACCATTATAGCCATTTTTCAAACATTTTGCAAAATGTCACAATAATAATATATGGCGTATTTACGTAATATGTTGATTTTATTATAATACATATAATGATATTATAAACAATAAGTTATAAATATTCTATTACGTATTCAGTTCGGAGTTGTAGCTTAAATTGACAGCAGTGCTCCCATCCTCCCCTTAACATCTTTAGGGGAGGGGAATCAGAGCTTCAATTATTAATGAATTTTCAAGAGGTCATCATTTCTATGATATTGTTGCTGCTAAATATGAAATTTTGTGTTTCCCGAAATTGGGGCTCCTTAGCAGCATAACTGATAACCCGGCAAAATTAAACTTCATTGCTTTATTCAGCCGGTATAAAAGTCTCCCCCGGATATCGCTAATTTACGCAGATAACAACTCAGAACAGGATTGAAAGGATAATTAAGGTTCTATGTGAAATATAGTGGGTAATTGAATTTGAGCTAGTGACAAACCAATTCGATCACTGAAAAAATTTTCCTTATTTCAAATACTTCCGGCTCTTTTATTGTTAATATATCGGCATTGTACTATTTTTAAAATAATGCAGTTCAAGCGCCATTTTATGCATCTCCTACAGAGATGTTTTTCAAAATATCTATAATATGCTACAATAATGGAACCTCTACAAGGTTCTTTTTATCTCATTTGCCTTGTAGAGGCAATGATTAGTGCGGAACGTCCCAATGGGGTAGAAAATAGTCAATAAAACAACAACAATCCTTGTAAAGGATTCACAAACCATCCCCAGATAACCAAATCCTTTAAGACCTCCCAGGCAAAATTCAAGTCAATCGAATATGATATTTATAGCACATTATTCATAAACACTGTCAGGCAAACCATATATTGGCGCTTGTGTATCTGTTCAGTTACGTCGATTTGATAGTCGGCTGTTTTTTCATTACCCACTGGTTTTCATATAGAACCATAATTAAACACAAGATAAAAACCGGAGCTTTAAATATCCCCGGGAAGATCAATTCGTAATTCGTCATTCGTAATTCGTCATTTCTTTTTGGTCACGGCCTGATCGGTTTTGGAGATTGACGCGGAACTATACTCACCGATGAAAAAAACCCCTTGCCGATACAAGATTCAGTTATGCCTGAATGAAATATATATTCATTTCAGAATCAAAAATTCTTAATAACTCTTCAGGCAATTCTGATACTTTTATAAAGTGAAATAAAGGAACTCAAAATGAACAGAATAATTATTATAGCATTTATGGTTCTTCTGAAAAGTCTTTTTCCCGGAATCGAGGTTAGCGCCCAGGTAAAATTAGTTGAACATACCATAGATTATAACGTTCACGGACTGGGGTGTATAGCGGGCTGTGATATAGATAATGACGGAGATACCGACCTCCTCGGGGCAGGTTTGCAGGACAACCAGATAATTTTATACCGCAATAACGGGGGTGATCCTGTTGACTGGAGCAAAATAGTAATAGGTCAGGGGGTATCAGGGGCTCACTCGGTTCAGGGCGCCGATATCGACGGGGATGGTTTAAACGATGTAATCGGGGCGGCATATTCGGGCACACCGGGAATTCCCTGGTGGAGGAATGAGGAAGGTGATCCGGCTGACTGGCCCAAATTGGCGGTCGCGCCAAATTTTATAAATGCTCATGAGATCTACGCCTGCGATCTGGATGATGATGGTGATACAGATATTCTCGGGGCTTCTTCCGATCTGAATAAAATTGCCTGGTGGCGCAACGATGGGGGCGATCCTTTACACTGGACCGAACAGACTCTCACAACAGAAGCGGGACTCGCCAAATCGGTTCACGCGGCAGATTTTGACGGCAATGACACTCTTGATATTGTATCAGCATCCATCGCCGACAACAAAATAAGATGGTGGAAAAACCGGGGAGGGGATCCGATTGAGTGGGAAGAATATATGGTATCCTCTTTTTACGGAGCACACCGTGTGGAAGGAGCTGATATAGACGGCGATGGCGACAAGGATATTCTCGGGGCCGCTTATCTCGGGCACCAGGTAGCATGGTGGGAGAATGAGGGGGGCGACACAATTTCGTGGCGTTACAGATCAATCGGCACAGGTTTTACCAACGCGTGCGTGGCGACCGCGGTTGATATGGATGGCGATACGGACCTTGATGTTATCGCCACTGCCCAGGGAATAAACACTATCGCGTGGTGGCGCAATGATGGAGGTTATCCGGTGAAATGGACAAAATTTACTATCGCTGATGATTTTATTCGCCCCTGGCCCCTGCTTTCCTGTGATATAGACGGTGATGGGGATAATGATGTGGTTGTCGGGAGCAGTCATAACGGCAATAATAAAATCAAATGGTGGGAAAATAAAGGGCTTGTCAGCAGTCTTGAGGATCTGAATATTCCCGGAGAATTTTCTCTTGAGCAGAATTATCCAAATCCATTTAATCCTGAAACTGTGATAACCTTTAAACTGGCGGCAACGGAGAAAGCGAAACTTTATGTGAGTAATATACTTGGAGAAAAGGTTTCAGTTTTGGTGGATGAAAATCTGCCGGCGGGTGAATACCGTAGATCGTTTGACGGGTATGGACTTTCCGCCGGGATTTATTTTTGCACCCTTGAAACAGGACATTTTACGAAAACAATCAAAATGGCTCTGACAAAATAATTTCCAACAAAATACAATTGTCAGGCTGAACAAAACCCGGATTCAATGAACTGTTAATAAAGAATAATCCGAAGTGTCGCTGAATTTTCCGCGGCGCTTCGGATTGCTTAAATAATCAACTAACTATTTCCCGGACCTTCTGAAATATTTTTATTCCCATCTTGAAAGAGCCTCCAGGAGTTCCTCTTTTATACCCGGTTCACTCGATAAATGTCCCGCGTTCTTTACTAATACCAGCTCCGATTCAGGCAAATGTTTATGAAGATTCCAGGCCGACGCGGGAGGGCATATAAGGTCTCTTTCCCCGTGAATTATCGTTACCGGTATATCTCTTATCTTTTCGCAATTTTTCAGAATCTGGTTATCCTCCAGAAAAAAGCGGTTTGCCTGGTAAAAAATATTTATCCACATTTCGGGATAATAACTATTAAAATCGGACATAACCTTATCAAATTCTTCTTCACTCATTCCGAAAAAACTGTACTCATATTTAGCCAGTACCCGGCACCACTTTTCTTTTCCGGCCATATCCGAATCTTCAATCAGTCTGAATATTTTATCCTGAACCCGGCCGGGACCTTTTGGCAATACTGAAATTAATTCCTCCCAGGCTTGTGGTGAAAAACGCGCCGCCCCATCCGCGCGGTAAAACCAGTCCTGCGCGTCATAATCACAGGTGAAAATTCCCCTCAATATCATTCTTTTAACATCTTCCGGATATTGCTCCGCGTATAAGAGCGCCAGAGTTGTTCCCCATGACCCGGCGAATATTGAAAATGTTCCGGTTATTTTAAGATGCTCTTTGAGTTTTCGAATATCGGCGACAAGATGCCGGGGTGTGTTTTCCTTTATTTCGGCGAGGGGTCTGCTTTTACCGCTTCCGCGCTGATCATGAAGCACAATCAAATATTTTTCCGGATCAAACCATTGGGCGTCATCGGGAAAGCAGCCGCAGCCAGGTCCGCCATGCATAAAAAAGACCGGGTCACCCGCCGGATTGCCATAAAGAGCGTAATGAATTGAATGCAAATCACTTGTCTGTAGCATATCTTCCAGCCAGGGTTTACCTGGCGGATATAAATCAAGTTTTGTTTTTATCATTTTGAATTATCCCAAGCTGTTTTTGAAAGTTAATTTTACTTTCGAACAGGCATAATTATTCTTGAAATACCAATAATTTTTGTTAAATTATATTTAATCAGAATAAAGGAATCATTCAAGATGAATTACAAAAAAATTATCACAATCGACCCTGAAATCAGAAGTGGCAAACCATGTATAAGGGGAATGAGAATTTCAGTTTACGATGTGCCTGATTACCTGGCGTCGGGGAATGAGCCATGATGAAATTCCGGAAGATTTTCCTTTCCTGAGAAAAGAAGATATTCTGGCCTGCCTTGATTATTCATCCGATAACAAATAATATTAAATCATCAACTTGCTGCCAGGAAAAAATACCGTCCACCTTCCCTGTAAGTTACCAGCCGGGATTTATAGTATATTGACAATCCTTTCAAGGTAATCAAAATATTCTCCCGTAAGGGACGACAGAGAAATATTGCTACAACAAATTATTCAGCTTAAACTACCCCATGCAAAAAACCTTACAATTTTGCTTTACATAATTTTGCTGTTATACGTAGTGACTGGCAAACCAGAACCAAAAAGAAATTCAGAAAAAAAACATTCTCATTCTCGTTCTCGTAATCGTCCTCGTTCTCGGCTTTATTTTTCTATGGCGAATTTTTCGAGTACGATAACGAGTACCTGTACCATGAGTACGAGAACGGTTCGTTTTTATTGACATACAAATTCAATATTCTGCCATAAAAAGCACGAATATTTTTGTTATGTCGCCTAAATTTTCCCCAGGCAGAGCTGAGGAAAATCCCCCGAAGGGGGTTAAACCTAATAGCCACGGGGTGTTCACGCAGGGAATTCCCCGTGGGGGCGGATAGTACAATATTGAAATACTGGCTCAGCTATTATTTACAAATTCTCCAATACAAATTCCGTAAGCATATTAAACAAATGCCTGCGTGAATTTCCGCCTACAATACTGTGGTTCCGCTCAGGATAAAAGAATGCGCTGAACTGTTTATTATACTTTATCAATTCATCAATAAGTTTTATTGAGTGCTGAATATGCACATTATCATCCGCGGTTCCATGAACAAGCAGAAACTTCGCTTTAAGATTTTCAGCATATTTCAGAACAGAACCGTTGTCGTATCCCTCCTTATTTAATTCAGGCAGAGAGTTAAATCTTTCGGTATACACGTTGTCATAAAAACGCCAGTCTGTTACAGGAGCGACGGCGATCGCGGCTTTAATTTTATCGGGCAGACGGCACGCGGCCATTGAAGCTACATATCCCCCGTAACTCCATCCCCATATCCCTATCCGGTCCGCGTCCACATAACCGAGAGAACTGAGGTAATCTATTCCTTTATCCAGGTCGGTGATTTCATAATGTCCCATTTTTTTATATGCAATATGTCTGTAGGCGGCGCCTCTGCCTCCCGTGCCGCGGCTGTCGATCATAAAAGTTATGTACCCTTTCTGCGCGAGCAGTCCGTGCCACATATTCCGGACTTTGCTGTATTTATCCTGGATAAGCACTGAGCCGGGGCCGCTATACATATAAATGATAACAGGATACTTCTTTTCAGGATCAAAATCGGCTGGTTTAATCATCATGCAGCCCAGTTTTTCCTTTGTTTCCGCTTCTATTTCGAAAAACTCAGGTGTGGGAAGGTTGTATTGTTCGAGCAGACTGTTATCCCCGAAAAGAATGGCGCGGCGTTTTCCCGAAATATCATTAAGAGTAATTTCGGGCAGCATGTAAACCCGCGACCGGCTGTTTATATAATAACTGCTGTTATCTGCCATATTAATTTCATTGAACCCGGTTTCCTTTGTTATTCTTTCCCTTTTGCATGAAGGATATTCAACACTCCACAGGTCTTCGTATATTTTGCCGCTCTCATTGGAGGTGAAATAAACCTTCTTCTCCTCCTCATTTACAGCGATTATCTTATGGATTTCAAAATCCCCTTTTGTGAGCTGGATTTTAATTTCACCATCCATACCGGCCAGGTAAATCTGCCGGCTTCCATCCCTTTCCGAAATCCATGTGAACTGAGAATTATCATTGAAAAAATAAGGATTGTCATAAATTCTGAGCCAGGCGTCGCTTTGTTCGTTTACAAGAGTTGACAGGCTTTCACTTTCCAGATCATACATCAGCAATGATTTTTCATTTTGAAGCCTGCTTAATGTTTTCCAGATTACCTGGCTGCTTTTTCGTGAAAACATTATTTCAGGCACATACAAATCATCATTGTTATAACTAATTAAAATCTGGTTTTCCCCGGTTTCAACATTAACAACAGCAACCGAAGCTTCCGATATTCCGCCGCCCGGTTTGGGATAACGAATATTCACAAAATTGAAATAGAGGGAATCCCATTTAGCCATCTGTATTTCCGGCACCGGGGAACAATCAAATTGCAGATAAGCAATCTTTTTGCTGTCGGGCGACCATTTCCAGCCATACTTGCCGTCGAGTTCTTCCTGGTAAACCCAGTCATATTCGCCATTCAGTATTACGTCGCTGCCATCCCGGGTTAGCTGCTTTTCAGTTCCTTCCCGCAGATCAAACAGGAACAAATTCCTTTCCCTTACAAATCCAAGTTTTTTTGAGTCGGGTGAAAAAGCCGGAAGCCACTGCTCCTCTTCCGCTTCAATAATTGATTTAATTTTACCGGTTTTTATTTCATATATAAAAAAGCTTCCACCCGGTTTATCATATCGAAATGTCAGTCTTGAAGCCGCGACAATATATTTTTCATCGGGCGACCAGCAATACCAGGGAATTTCATCAGGGGCTTCCTTCCACCCCCTTTTTAATTCAGCCGCTTCCAGGATGAGCTTTTCTTTTCCCGATTCAATATCATAACAATAAATATTTCCATCTTTAATATGGCTGAACTTTTCACCATTGGCAATCCAGCGCACCTCTTCCAGGTAAGGGCCGGAAAATTCACTGTTAGTGAAAATCTCATCAACTGTCAGCTCAATTGGCTGTGCTGAGATCTGAATCAGAAATGCTGAGAGCAGAAAAAACACTACCTGTATTTGTTTCATTTTAGTTCTCCCTGGTAAGTTCAATAACTGAGTCGATATAATAATCAGGTTTATATAATTCGATCATTTTTTTTTCTTTTTTAACTCCTGTGGCAGTAAGAGCTGTTTTGAAGCCGGCAAGCCGCCCCATATAAATATCTGTTTCGGGCCGGTCGCCGCAGAGAAGGCATTTGCCCGGAACAGTTGAAAGCCTGCTCTTAATTTCATTTATCATGTGCGGGGAAGGTTTTCCAAAATGGTCGGCGGGTAACCGGCCGGTTATTTCCCCAAGTTTTTCTATTGTTTGTCCGGCATCCCATATTTCTTTTCCGGGGACAGGGTATGTCCTGTCGATATTGGCGGCGTAATATGCCGCCCCGTTATTCAATATTTCAGCGCCGAGTGATATTTTGCTGTCGGATATTTCTCTGTCAAGAGTAACGAGAAGTAAATCTGTTTTGTCCGGTTTTTCGCTGTAAATCAAGCCGGCTGATTCTATTTCTGTTATAAATGTTTCTTCACCGATCGCGAAAAATGTTTTCCCTTCATAATTTTTATTAAGAAAACTCTTAATCACGTTTGTCGCGGTAATTATTTCGGAAGGAAAGATATCCGCGCCGGCTCTTTCAAGAATGGCGCAATAATCTGTTGGTCCGCCAATGGTTTTATTTGAGACGTATCTGATTTGTTTACCTGAAGATTTAAGAAAATTTATTGTTTCAGCCGCTCCGGGCAGGGGAGTTTCGCCCAGATAAAGAGTTCCGTCGAGATCAAAAATAAATGCTGAGTAATGTTTATGGCTGTAGTTGTTGGTCAAAGTCCGTATTCCCTCTGCATCAGTTGGAAAGTTTCCTCGATTGTATGAGCTCTGAAACCGAATTCAGTTTCAGCTTTAAGGGTGATCAAACCAGATTTAAGAGGCCTTTTTGCCGGCTGATTAAAAATTTCAGTTTTAACCGGGGAGATCAGTTTTTTATCAAGTCCGAAATAATCGGCGATTCGCAGAGTGAATTCATATCTTGAAATAAATTCAGGTCCTCCAATATTGTAAATTCCTGTCTTGTCAAAATCCACGATTTTTGAAACGGCATCTACAATATCATCAGCATAAGCCGGATTATTTACCTGGTCATCAACAATTTTAATCTCTTTTCCCATTCTGAGTGATTCATATACCCAGGTGACAAAATCGGGCCGTCCGTTTCTGAGCGCTCCATATAGTACGTTCGTTCTGATTATTGTATACTTTATACCTCCCAGGGTTATTACGTTTTCAGCGGCAAGTTTGCTCCTGCCGTAATAACTTAGGGGATCGGGAAGGTCCTCTTCATTATAGGGGCCATTTTCACCATTAAAAATATAATCTGTGGAAAAATGAATAAGATGCGCATCTTTGGTCTTGCCATATTTAACAAGATTCTCCACGGATGTCACATTAATTTTCCACGCGGCATCTTTTTCTTTCTCAGCTCCATCGACATCGGTGAAAGCCGCGCAATTTATTATAATATCGGGATAGAAGGATTTTATCAGTTCCCTTACTCTTTTTTTATCAGTAAGATCAGCTTTTTCATAAAAGATATCCTGCAAAACCGGGTTTATCTCAATTCCGGCGCAAAGAAGCTCAATCTTTTCATTTCTTTTCAGGCGCGCCGCGATTCTCTGCCCAAGCAAGCCATTTGCCCCGGTTAATAAAATTCTTTTATTCAGTTGTTTTGTTGATGAGAGCATTAACAAACCTGTAATAATATTTAATGGGATTTATTTCAGCGCATATTTCCCCTCCTTTTACTGCTCTTTTGGCTGAAAGAGAAATATCGCCGGTTAAAATATAAAAATAAAAGAAGAGCGCCCCAAAAACATCGCCGCATCCCACCTGGTTGGCGGAGTGGATTTTTTCAGGTTTTATCTTTTCGATTGTTATTTTCCCTTCCGGATTTTTATAATAAATAACAACTCCCCGCGCGCCCCGTGTATTAATAAAAATACCTGGTCCGCGGCTTAAGATATAATCTGCTGCCTCATGAGTAGTCATTCCATTATCCGCAATTGTTTTCAGCTCCGATTCATTTGCCTGCACAATATCAGCCGCGTTTAGCCATCTTTCAATTTCCGGAATTTTCCGGAATTTTCTTTTGCCGGTTTTATCAACACCCCGTGATAATGTGTGAATGTCCAGGTAAATATAGCCGCTGAATTTTTCCCTTATCTTTTCAAGTGTGGAAATTGTGATATCAAATCCTGTTATCATATTCAGTAAAATTCCATCAAAATTCTCGATAAATTCAGGAGCCGGAAAATTTAATTCTCCTCCGATATGATTATATTTTTCATCCCGTTCGCTGTTTTCATGCAGTATGAGTTCCACCTCAGGCTGGTTTTCTGCAAAAATTCCGCTGGGGAATTGATAATTATCATATATTTCCGCGAAGAGGCTGAAATTATTTTCTTCAACTTCTGTTATCAAAAATTTTTCATCCTCCTTTGCGGTTACAGCATTCAGAGCGGCGGCTGAATAAATTATTCCCCCGGGCAATTGGAATATTTTATTCCCGTAATTGATCAGATCGATCATTGAATGGCCGGCTAAAAGTAATTTCATATTTTCTTACCAATATTTTCACTATCTTTCGAAACTTAAGCAAAAATCTGAAATGGATAAATATGAAAATTGGAATTACCTGCTATCCGACTTATGGAGGAAGCGGAGTAGTAGCGACCGAACTTGGACAGGCGCTGGCCGAAAAAGGGCACCAGGTGCATTTTATCAGCTACGCTATGCCGCATCGTCTGAATCATTTTATTGAGAATATTTTTTATCATGAAGTGGAAATCAGTAATTACCCCCTGTTCGAGTATCAGTTATATTCCCTGTCTCTGACCAGTAAGATGCTCGAGGTGATGGAATATGAAAATCTTGATATTATGCATGTACATTATGCAATTCCACATGCGGTAAGCGCTTATTTAAGTAAAAAAATAATGGAAAAGGCTGGTTGTGATATAAAAATTATAACCACGCTGCATGGCACTGATATTACGCTGGTAGGACTTGAACCAAGTTTTCTGCCTCTTGTGAAATTCTGTATAGAAGAAAGTGACGGAGTGACAGCGGTTTCCCGTTTCCTTAAAGAAAAGACGATAACAAATTATAACATAAATAAAGAAATAGAGACAATCCATAATTTTATTGATACTGATCTCTATAAACCAATTGATTGTAATCGTTTCAGGAATCATATAGCTCCCGACGGAGAAAAAGTTTTTGTTCATACCTCTAATTTCCGCGCTGTAAAACGAGTTCCCGACGCCATCCGGATTCTTAAGAAAGTGAGGGAAGAGATACCAGCCAAACTATTGCTTATCGGGGACGGGCCTGAAAGATCGGAATGTGAAAGGCTCGCGCGTGAACTGGATCTTCAGAATGATGTGAAATTCCTGGGTAAGCAGGACGCGCTGGTTGAAATACTTGGCGCGGGAGATATATTCCTGATGCCATCGCAGTCGGAAAGTTTCGGGCTTTCGGCTCTTGAAGCGATGGCTTGCGGAGTGCCGGTTATAAGTTCATCGGTTGGAGGACTGCCCGAACTGGTGCGTCATAATGAAACAGGATTCATCGCCGAAATTGGAGATACTGACAGAATGGCCAAATACGCGGTTGATCTTCTCAGCAATGAACGGAAACATAAAAAATTCGCGAAAAAAAGCCGGGAACGGGCTGTTAATACCTTCAGAAAAGATATGATTATTCCCCAATATGAAGAATATTACGCGAAAATATTGGGGGAATAAAAATTCTTTTTATTTTCCATATTTATTAAACCAGGCCCGTTTTTCGAAAGGAAGTTTTTCCCTCCTGGGGCCCTCTTCAACCGGATAACCGAGGGGCAGCATTATTCTGATTATTTTATCTTCGGGCAGTCCGGTTATTTCAGCCGCTTTTTCCCCCTTTCCATCAACCCGCAGAACACCATCGAGCCATACGGTCGCCAGTCCCTCAGCGGTTATCGCCAGCAGCATATTTTCTACAGCAGCCGAACAGTCCTCAACCTGAAAATGGTGGCCGTGATATATTTTTTCAGGGTTCTTATCCATTACACATAATATCAACGCGGAGCATGTTTTCATCGTATCTTTGCCCGGCAGAACATCCCTTAGCCTGTCCAGTATCTTTTCATCATCAACAATAATAAATTCTGTGGTCTGGAAATTTTTACCCGATGGAGCTTTCAGGCCTGCTTCCACAATTTTTCTTAAAACATCCCGTTCAACCTTTTTCTCTTTGGACGCGCTCCTGTAAGAATATCTTTTTTCAATCGCTTCGTAAAGTTCCATGATTAATAATTCCATCTTGTCCGGATTCTGAATTTATTATCCGAAATATACAAAATGAGTGAGAATTTCATAAATCGGCACAATATAAAAATAAATTGAATATCAGTCTCCCGGATGATAAAATTATCAGCGCTAAGAAATTTGGTTCTTCAGTAATTTTTATTAATTTTCAACTAATTTGCAATCAAAGAAGACCAAACCAGCAGATGACGGAATCGCATTCCGCCCCTCTTTTCTGTAGGACAGAATTGTATTCTGTCCATTTTTTTTAGGGGGGGGAATTGCACCTCCTTCAGATGGAAAGAAAAGAGGACAGATGCTCCTGAGGCGCCAAGGTTACAAATCCGTCCTTCGAAAAAAGCATTAAAAAATTAATTCAGTTGTTCCGGCTGGTAGGGTTTTTGCGATAATTTTGGGGATAATTTTTATTTCCTTCAGGCGCGCCCTGTTTTTTTCATAATCCGGCGTTTTATCGTAAGCATAAAATCTTATATTTCCCCAATTCCTGAGTTCATCCCTTTTTCCCTTGAATTCTTTTGTTTTGGTAATTGTATTGGAAGCGATATCAAAGATATACTCAGATATTATTCCGTGAAAATCATATTCAACTTCAAAGGTTTCGAGGAATAATCCCTTTTCGGTTTCTTCAAGATATGTGACAATTTCTTTTGGGGATATTTTATCCAGGATATGGATTGAATCCTGCTTTTCATCCAAGTAAGCCAAGCCCCCATAGGTCGTTTCTCCTCCACCCTCTTCTCCGACAAGTAATTGTCCGGCAATAATTATCCGTTCTCCGGCAGTAAATAATTTAATTACACCGAAATGATCAGGGATTTTAATATTCTTCCAAATCCCATGTCCTTTATCAAATATTAAAAGAAAATTCTTTCCATCCTGTGGATAGCCTCCATCAATTCGACATCCAACACCAAAATAAATGTAATTATCCTTCTGAACTATATTTGAGAAAAGAGTATGTTCATACTCCATTGATAGAATATCAGACACCTGCATTAATTTGACGGTCTGATCATTTTTATCTATCCTTTGTATACACAGCTTGTCGGAGGCCAGCCACACCTCATCCTCACATTCTAAAAAAGAGGTGTGTTCATTAAAATATGGATAGATCGAATAATCTGTGGTTTGCAGACTGTTTTTATTTATTTTTCTGATTCCGGTGGGTCCGCAAAGATAAATATACAATTTATCCGCGGCGCATTGTTCATAACTATAATCTTTCACATCATATACTAATTTATGTCCCAAATCGACAACCACCATACCACAATAGTATGCTCCTTCCCCTGATTGCCGGATAAGAATATATTCCCCGAGCCTGTGATTTTTAAAATGCCAGATAGGATTAATATACGTTGAATTAATTGTTCTGATTAAACTTTTAGGTATTTTCTCTTCAGGAAAATTGCACCTTTTTTTTGCAATAGAATAATTTGCCGGCATTATTGATATATTTCCATCTTCCGGGAATAGCCGGATTTCCCCATCCTCTGAATAAAAACAGATTTCTTTATTTTCAACCCAAATGCTGTCGATATCCATATATTTCCCTACAGGAATTGGCTCGTCCAGGCTCATTATGTTTTCAGAATCTTTATCCCCGCTTCCGGTTTTTTCTATTTTATAACGGGGAGTATTTGCCTGTTTCAGCTCTTTTTCCAGTCTTTCAGATTTTTCTTTATAAGCCCTCTTCAAGGACTCGCTATTCTTCAACTTATTTTTAAGCCTGGTTAATTCTCCCTGCTGTTTTTCACTCTGATCACCACAGGCAAACATTACAAATAACAGAATAACAAAAAAATATTTCATCAGAATCTCCTTCCACAAATTAACTGCCCGAAAATATTATTTAAAATATTCTATATGTTACAAGCTGAATTAATACCGCCTAAGATAAACAAATAATTGTAATATTAAAACGACTAAATAACACTCCGGATTATTCAAAAGTTTGTGACGAAATGAATTTGCGGTCGCGATCATCATTGACCGGATCAAATAACAGGCCCCATAAAATCGATAAATCCCCCGTAGAGACACGCGGCCGCACGTCTCTACAAATAGGTTTTTTGATATTTTGATATATAGTTGTAAATTATACAGTATAATTTACAGGTATGATGTAAATAATACAGGTTTTGTTATGATATATTATCGCCGTTTGCTTCATGACAAATTAATCTCGGGAATTAGTCAAAATAAAATACGCCTGATATTCGGCGCCAGACAAACCGGGAAAACTGTTCTGTTAAAAGAAATAATGTCCGGATATGATTCTGTTGTCTATAATTTACAGGATTCCTCCCTTCGCCGTAGGTTGGAAAGAGACCCCTCTGTATTTACCCGTGAAATAATGGCCGCCCGGAAATCGGCAACCCATATATTTATTGACGAGATTCAGAAAATTCCTGCGCTACTTGATGAAATTCAGTTTTTGTATGACCAGGATAAAACACGATACCAGTTTTTCCTGACAGGGAGCTCTTTACGCAAACTGGTTAAAGAATCTGCGAACCTGCTTCCGGGACGCTCACATGTTTTTTATCTGCATCCGGTTTTACTTTCTGAGGAGAAGGCACGCGAGTCCTATCTGGATTTTACAAAACCTGCTTCAGGTGAAAATTTCCCGGAAAGAACTCTTGAACAAAAACTTAAATATGGAAATCTGCCGGGGATCAGGGAAGAGACAGATGAGAGCGCGTATGAAACTCTTTCGGCATACGTAGATGTATATCTTGAAGAAGAGATCAGAAAAGAATCATTGATCCGAAACACCTCATCATTTAATGTTTTTCTGCAGTTGGCCGCGGTTGAGAGCGGTAAACAAATAAATCTGAGTAAGTTGTCACAGGAAAGCGGCATTGCCATCTCAACAATAAAAAATTATTACCAGGTTCTGAGTGATACTTTTCTTGGTTATTGGCTGCGAAGTTATAATAAGTCGCCCCGCAAACGATTGATAACCACACCGGCGTTTTTTTTCTTTGATTTGGGTGTGCGTAATGTCGCGGCCGAACTGAGATTAAATGATAGTATGCTCAGCACAGTGGGAGGACCTTTGCTGGAACATCTCGTGGGTTTGGAATTGCTGCAAAGAGCCGGATATAAAGGGAAAGGGTATAATGTTTCATTTTGGAGAACTGTCAGCGGCGCTGAAGTGGATTTTATTTTTGAGACCCCCGGAGAGGATATTCCGGTTGAAGTTAAATGGACTGAATCCCCCGGGGAAAAGCATGCCCGGAATATTGAAAAATTCATCACCCAACATCCTGAACGGGCGAAAAGAGGTCTGGTTATTTGCAGAATTCAGCAGCCGCAGCAACTGACCGAAAATGTAACGGCAATTCCTTTTGAAAGATTATAAAACATCCCGCGGAGAGGCACGGCAGTGCGTCTCTACAACGATGAAGATTTTACAATTCCCCATTTTCCCGGGCAAAAAAAATCCCGGCCGCGAATAAAGCCGGGATCCAAATATCACAGTTTTATTTATTGACCTTATTTAATCAAAAGCATTTTCCTTGTGGCGGTGTAATTATCTCCGCTGAGGCGGTAGAAATATATTCCGGAGGAGAGGTTTTCACCTGAGAAGGTATATTCATAACTACCAGAATTCAGCTCGCCATTAACAAGTTCTGCCACTTCCCGTCCGAGGGCGTCATATATTGCCAGTTTGTAAGCGCCCGATTCCGCAACGGTAAATTTAATTCTTGTTGACGGGTTGAATGGATTCGGATAATTCTGCTCAAGGTTGTATTCGAGTGGCAGATCAGTTTCTTCAATCTCTTTCAGACCTGTCAGCGGATCGTTATTTACATAAAGCAGGCCGTCATCTGTGCCGGCATAAAGTTTACCTGTAACCGGATCGGTATAAAGAGAGCTTACGTTCAGTCCGTTCATACCAAGCGAACCCCATGAATCCTCCCTCGCGCCTGTTGTCTGAAGAGCGTAAACGCCCGCTCCCCAGCCGCTGCAGAAAACATTGCCTGCGCCATCGATCTGAATAGAGTAAATGTGAGTCGCGCCCAGGTTGGCATTTGAGGGGTACCATGAGTCGCCGTCGTCTCCGGAGCGATAAATTCCTCCGCCATAGGTTCCCGCGTAAATAATATCAGCGTCAGTAATTCCGAGGGTCCATACAAAATCATAACCGGTTTCAAGCTCTTCCCAGCTATCTCCGGAATCGGTTGAGCGGATCACTCCGTAGCCGAATGTACCGGCAAATATATCGCCCGAGCTGTTAGCTTCGAGCGCATGGACCGGAAGATTTGCCAGGTCGCGCGACGCGGTCCAGGTTTCGCCATTGTCGGTAGATTTGAATATGCTTTCCCCCCATGTTCCCGCGAACAGGTTTCCTCCTGTTTTAACCAGTGCTCTGACATCTTTTCCCGTCAATGCGGTAGCTTCCCAGTCAGCGCCGTTATTGGTCGATTTATAAACTCCCATTTCGGTACCGGCGAAAATCAGTTCTTCATCAACTTCAATATCCCAGACAAAACCAACATTCATGCTTGTGTTGATTCTTGCCCATGTTTCACCAGAATCGGTTGAGCGGGAAATTTTTCCACCCCAGGTGCCGGCGAGCAGATTCCCCTCTTTATCCTCTTTCATCACCCATACGATTTCACCCGACTGGAAATTGCCGACAAGCTCCCAGTTTTCATTTCCGGTATTACCGGGATCGTGGAAACCGGCGAGAGTGATTAAAACTTCATCATTATTATTGGAGGAATCGGGATCGAGTTGATCAAATGATAAAATTTCCGCTGAGTTGGTGATGTTTTCACTTACCGGAATATTTCCACGGAAGAGGTATTCGGTTCCATTTTCACCAATATTAAACTGCCCGGTTCCATAGGCGGCTCTGGCCATCACCTGACCGTTGATCTCGCCCGAAGGAAATTCAAGCTGTGCCATCGGAGCGAGGATTGAACCCCTTACACTGATACCTTCTATTTTAATAGTTCTGGCCATATGAAAATTGAAGAGGACATTACTTACCGCGGTGCCGAAAATGTTAAGCGCGCCGCCCCAATCTATCATGTAGCCGTCGACATTTATAAGCGCCACCGCTCCGTTAGGAACGGAAAGAGTAAAACTTGTAGCTTCACTTAGCTGATCGCCTGAAACTTCGAAGACATTAAGGAAAGGATCGGAACCTGAAAGAGTCAGTCCCATGTTCTGCCAGGTGGTGGTTCCGTTGGTTTCATAGTTTTTCAAGGCATTGGAGAGAGTATAAAAATGGCGGTAAACTTCGAAAAAGTGTATCGGCATTTCCTGTCTGAGATCACCATTAAGGATACTTACCTGCTGTTCAGGAAGGTTGGTGCCTCTGCCATAAACAACATTGCCGCCTGTAACTGTGCCGCTGAGGAAAGTCAGATTGTAACCGACTACCAGCACATCTTCCTCTCCTCCCGAATCGGGCAATCTGTCCCCCACGCTGTAGCTTGAGAGATAGGCGTTTATACCGGCATAAAGTTTTCCTTCGGTATCAGATGAAGGCTGAGAGATTTCATGCCATAACATTACGTTAAAACCTTCGGCCGGACCGATATCGAACGCGCTCTGGCTTATTGTAATCAGGTCAACGATAGTCGTTATCACCAGAGTTGCTTCAGCGCCGTCACTCAGGAGGTCGATTGTCCACTTGCCGCTGTCCGGGTCAAAAGTACCCTGGGAAGCAGTGTGAGAGGAGTAGATCAATCCTTCAGGAATCACATCTCCGATTTCAACGCCGGTCGCGTCGTAGGGGCCGTTGTTTGTAAGAGTAAGGGTGAATTTAACAGCCTCTCCATCAAGCGGAGTGAGATTATCGGCAGTTTTTGTAAGACTCAAATCAGCGCGGTTTCCCGGGTTGGGATCATCAATTACCGGGATATCATCATAGCTGATCGCTTCTGTGGGAGTTGAAGTAACATAAAAGAGGGCATCCTCAAAATCGTGATCGCAGCTTCCGTAATCACGTTTAATATCTTCAAAACCAAGGATAACTCTTCCGGAACCCAGATCATTAAGTAAAACATTATGCTGCTGAAGGGTTGTGTCGCTTTCAGGATTCAGATCGGGATTGGAAAAAAGAAGCCAGTGACCATTTGTCGGGTTGTTGTTCTGGTAACCGTTGGCCGCGAGAAACCATCCTATAACTGTATTTGCGGGGAAATTGCCTATTTTTACTTTATCCCCGGGCAGCAGTCCGCCGCCGCTATAGAGTTTGGAAACGTTGGGGTAAATTACCGTCATTGTGCTCTGAATATCAGCGACAGTTTCGGGCGGATCATTTACATCATAATAATAAAACCCGAGAACATTTTTATATCCGGCTCCTTCCGTCACAAATGTGACAAAAACATCCGCCTGTTCGAGAAGCAAAATGTTTGTCTGAGTGCCTTCGGCGAGGTATTCAGGGTGATGTATCGGCACTCTCTGTCCGTCGGGCAGCGAGGCGTGAATTCTGTCTAATAAATCCTGGCTGATTTCATCTCCCGGTTCCACAAGGTAATCGGGGACTCCCTGGTTATCCCAGGTTCCCAGGTAATTAAACTGAACCTGGGCATTTGCCGCTGTAAAAGCGATCAGAATAATTAAAAAAGAGACTATTTTTTTCATAACATTTCCTGCTTAAAATATTAAAAATATCTTCCCTGACGGAATATATAAAAAAACGATTCCAATTTCGAACATTTTCGATGGAGATTCAGTTTTGTCCGTTCAGGGAGGGGATTTACCGGTTAAATCAAAAAAAATGTTTACGGAATTACCTGGTTTATCGGATAACTTTTTAACCTGAAAGTAAAATGGAAAATCATAATCTGTCATAGACTGGCGGAGCCGACAGGGAAGGGTGAAGAGTTAAAAAACAGCAATTCTCATTTTGGGTAACTTCAAAATCTGTTGAAGGTCCCTTCGGGGATCCACCGCAGTAGACAGGATGACAGAAAGCTCAGTAAGTTTTTAATTTTAAAGTTTTACCATTTTGCGTTGAACTTAACCTCTTATGAAATATTTCTCTCCTTGTTTTTTTTCAGGCAGGCAAAAAATACAAACCTGTCGATATTACGAAACATAAATGAACTTTATTATTCATCTGATAAGAAGCATTTTTTTTGACTCGGTAAAATTATTTGCTTCTATCTGATATATATATACACCAGAGGTAATGTTTTCAGCATTGAATTTACATTGATGAATACCCTTTTCCAATTCCTGATCAATCAATTGGACAATTTCCTCTCCAAGTAAATTAAACACTCGTAACTTTACAAATGATCTTTCCGGTAAGTTAAAGCTGATTACGGTTGACGGATTAAATGGATTAGGGTAATTTTGTGAAAGATAATAGTACTCGGGAAAATCGGATGTCTCATTGATTTTCAGGGGATCACCATATTTGAGAACATCAATGCCGGAAGTTAAACCAGTGACATAAATTGTATCCCCTTCTTTGATGTAATCAAAAGCCCTGCAATTATCATGATATCCAATTGAGACAAGGTGCATTGGATTAACAAGTTTATACATCCGAATTTTTGAATTTTCCGTTGTAGCAAATAATGTATCATTAACTGTTTCGACAACATTTATGAATTGCCCTATCTGAAATGTTCCGGCATATTGATAATTTGCGGGATCGGATATATCATATACCTGGAGACCGCTCTCGCCACATGCAGCATAAACATAATTATCGTAAACAGTTATCTGATAAACTAATCCTGAAATATCAATTGTGGAAATTAATTCCGGCTCTTCAGGAATAATTGCATCAATGACAAAAACCTGGCCATTACCGCCAACTACAGCAATATCGTTACAAAATTCTATTGATCCGTAACCGATAGGAAATTCTATCTTGGCGACCTGCACAGGGGAACCAACATCAGACATATCAAATACATATAATCCTGATTCAGGAACAAAGAGATAGTTATCCTTGAAAGCAAATTCGTTGACAACACCGGTCAATGGAATTGAATAAATTATTTCGGGAGATTGAGGATTATTAATATCAACAGCCATTATTGCTTTTTCACCTGAGCCCGACATAAAAAGAATATCTTGGTAAAAGTCAACATCATTGACAACCGCGCCCGGATACATACTGAATACTTTTTCAGGGGCCTGTGGATTTGAACAATCAATAATAGTCAATCCGCTGACAGAGGAAGCCGCATATAGATAATTTTCTTTTTTTGTTATTCTTTTACAATTTACATTCGTATCATACCTTGTATATCTTACCGGGTTTGCAGGATCACTTATATCATAAACAAAAAGACCAAGATGAAATTCGCTCACCATTAACAAATCTCCATATATATGCACATGTGACGGGTCAATACCATCAATGTTGCTCAGTAGTTCAGGGCCGCCCGGATCGGAAATATCATAAAGATAAATAATGTCATCGAGCAATGAGCTGAGAACAAGAAGATCATCATTAACTTCGGTCCAGTAAAAACTTTGTCCGGCCTGTAATGTGTCAATCAGAATCGGATTTGCCGGATCAGTTAAATTATAAATCTCCGTACCTACATCGGAACAGGCGTATAGATATCCTTCTTTATAGGTCATATCATGAATAATCTCACTGCCTGGTACAGAAGAAATGAGTTCCGGGTGGTTTCGATCGGTTATATCGAATATTTTCAAAAATTTACTCCAATCGCTGACAAACAGAAAATTGTCATGACGCGATATTTGGTGAAATGGACCATTTCCTGAGGGAATACTTGTAACACGATAGGGTATTCCTCTGACAGTCCATACTTCCAGACCTGAATCTGTAGAGGCAAAGTATCCTAAAGCGCCCCAAATGGCAGCATCATAACAATAATTGTTTAATCTGAATAATTTTCTATATTCCCAGTTTGTTATATCGCTGATATTGTACACCGTTACATAATTCGAGCTCAAAACTATATACGCAAGGCTATCCTGAACCTCAAGATAATTAACATCTTCCTCGAAAGTTTCATAGGATACTAATTTTGGATCCTCAGGATTCCTGATATCAAATGTCACTATCCTGTTCTCAAATACCATGAAAACAAAATTTGAATCACCCTGAACCTCATGTGGCGTTGTAAAAGCCGTATAACCCCAGTGACCGATTTTTTGTAAATTACTTTGCGCGTAAAGCAATTGTGATATAATGAAAATAGCTGGCAATAAATATGAATGTTTCATTTTCCCTCCGCCAATAAATCTGCTCGGTTTCAAAAAGTTAATGAATAATTTAATATAATCAGTATGTAATTTCAAGTTATTTGTTTTGGGAATGTTGCTCTATGATAAATTAATAAATAAAAAAGATCGCATTATTTTCAGGACGTAATGATTATTGAATATTTACCAGCGAAACATGACAGACAAAATATTACTCCTCATGAATAAATAAAGCCATAATTTCATCTCCCGGCAAATCATTTCATTATAAAATAACTATAAAGAGCTATTTCATTTTTATGAAATCATTCATATATTCACAACGAAATATATAACTACTAAACTATAGGGAGATTGAAGAAATGTCATTTGTTGTTGTTACAAAAACCTATTTCCAGCCTGAAATGAAAGAAAAGATGATTGAAGTAGCTTCAAAATCAATTCCTGTTTATAAAGATCAGCCCGGATTGGAATCAATTGCCATGCATATTTCACATGACGAAACACATATGATGAGTTATTTTGTGTGGAATAAAAAAGAAGACCATGAAAAATGTATGTCTGTCAACGACCTGGATGAGTGGAATGAAGTCTGGGAAAAATTAATTTCCGAAGGAAAAATTAAATTTGAGCTGGATACATACGATATTATATCATAGATGAAATAAATTTTTCTACCCCACTGTGATTATTGTTTTTTACGGGGTTATAATCATACCGGAAAAATGGATTAAGAGACAGGTAAAAGATCCTTCGTCGGAAAAATCCTTTTTACGATCAGACCCGGACTGAAAAGGCTTACAGGAATATTATGAATACACAAAAAGATACGAGGATATATGGATTACGGCGCCTGACAATAATTATCGCGCTGGCAGTATTGGTCCTTTTATCGGGTCTTTTCTATATTATTTCAAGAGGTTACGCGATAGAGCAGGCTGAACGGAGAGTTCAGGATGTTATGCTCGAAAGCCGCGGATTTCATCATTACGTACAGCGTAACATGCATCCCGCTCTTTATGATCTTAAAACAGAGGGCCGAATACCTGATGAGTTTTATGCGCCGGAGCTCCTTTCATCATCTTATATAACCCGCAATTTCCAAAAATATTTTAATGAGGAAAGATTAAAAGCGGGCATGCCAGAAATAAGATATAAGATGGCTTCCAAAAATCCGAGAAATCCTGTAAATCAGGCTGATTCGGCTGAGCTGGAACTGATAAAAAAGTTTGCCTCAGATTCTTCTCTAACAGAATATAGTGAGATATTTGAACAGAACGATGAAGAATACCTTTTATACGCACGTCCTTTTTTGCGTGTCGACCAGGGCTGTCTGAGGTGTCATGGCAGTTATGAAAGCGCGCCGGTCGATTTACGTGAAATTTATAAGTGGAAAGGAGGATTTGGTTATGAGGTCGGGGAGATAGTTGCCGCTGAAATAATCCGCTCTCCATTGAAGCATGAATTTGGTGTTACCTATACCTCTACTGCCATATTTTCAGGATTTTTAATACTGTTCGTTGTCCTGGGTTTGGGACGGTTCAGATTAAAACAACTAATCAGAAAGCATACCCGGTCAATCAGGGAAAGCAAAGAGAATCTGGAACTGGCGCTGAAAGGAGCCGAACTGGGGATGTGGTCGATGAATGTTGAGGATAAAAGCCTGACTGTTGATGAAGGATGGAAAAATATTCTTGGATATGCCGGTGATAATGTTCCGAAAACTACCGAAGAACTGAAAAAAATAATTCACCCTGATGATTTTGAAAAATTACAAAAATTGCTTGAGTCTCATCTTGGCGGAAAGATTAAGTCGGTAGATGCCGAACACAGGATAAAACATTTTGACGGCAGATGGTTATGGGTATTAAGCAGGGGGAAAATATTCAAAAGTGATTCGGAGAATTTCCCAACAAAAATATCGGGAACGATTCATGATATCACTGAAAGGAAAGAGGCACAGCTTGAAATAGAAGAAAACCTCCGCACTAAAGAGATATTGCTCAGGGAAATTCACCACCGGGTAAAAAATAATCTTCAGGTTATCTCAAGTCTGCTGAATTTACAATCAAGAAAAATAGAGGACAACAAAGCGCTCGAAGCATTTACCGACAGTGTTTCAAGGATTAAAACTATGTCCCGTATTCATTCTCATCTGTATATGTCAGACGATTACGCCAGCATTGATTTTGGCCGATATACAAGAAAACTGGTTTCGGACCTGGTTCAGTCTTTTAAAGGTTCCGGCGGAATTGATATTGATTTTGAAATGGCGGAGTTTTCAGCCGGAATTGATTTTGCCATTCCGTTCGGACTTATCATAAATGAACTTGTATGTAATGCTTTGCTGCACGCGTTTCCCGATAACAGCGGAGGGAAAATAAGGATAATATTAAAAGATAAGGGGGAGGGTAACTATATCTTTTCGGTTTCCGACAATGGTAAAGGGCTGCCTGAAGATTTTAATCCCTATGATACAGAATCTCTTGGTATGAAAATACTTTATACCCTGACAACCCAGATTGATGGGGAACTCAGTCACAGCTCAGGTAAGGGGACAACCTGGGAGCTGAAGTTTAACTATTGTCCAAATTAATATTTACCGGCATAGCCTGAGAATTCTTTCCGTTAGCAGTTAAATTCTAAGCGAAATGGTAAGAATTCAATTAATAATTAATAATGAACAATTGAAATGATGAATTTCTTTCAAGCGTAAAAATCCTGCAAAAAAAAGCCACTAAATCACAAAAACACCAAATCCCACGCCCCTCCAAAAAAAGAACATTATCCCTGGTTTTTTAAGCTTTGTAGCAGAGGTGAAAACCCCTTAAAAAATGATCCTGATTAGCCTTATTCAAACAGTTGATAATTCCAGCGGAATTTTCTAATGGATACGGAATAAAGAACAATAAGGGATGACTGGGATTAAAAAAGATTAATCGGATACATTGAAACAATATGAAAACCAGAGTCATTTCTTAATTATCAATTGTACATAATAATACAGGCTTGTGTAACGTCAGTTTGAGATAATCTGAAAGAATAAAATGGATTTCAGTTTAACTTGAAATTAAATTCATGTTTTCTGTCATTGGCGTGCGCAGGAATGACACTTTCTTACTGTTTTCGGTTCAACAGGTCATGTCATTTTGGTAAGTAAGACCGGAATCTCCCGGGCTGACAAAACTCTTTATCTCGAACTCACGCGAAATAGTAAGATATTACTAACTTTCCTCTGTTTAAGAAATCTTAACTCCATTTAATCACGCTTGTATTTCGGGAAGTTTTTTCAGGTCATTCGGCTTTACAAATGCGAAAAGCCATCCAATAGCGAGGACCAGGCACACCCCGGGCACATAAATCCTCCCGCGAGGCGGACAGGCTAAAAGCAACTCCTACGCAACAAAATTTTTATGGGAGCCGTCGCAGTTGGGGTATCTTTTTGAGTGGCCGCATAGGCAGTCTTTTATTCCTTTGCCATTCATTATTCGCGGGGTATATTGCTCTATTCTTGAAGCGCGGGTTTTTGATTGTTTTGCCTGCGAAAAATATAAGAGATATGCCTTTTGTCTGCCGGGAGTAAGATTTTCAAATGCGCTCCGGAACACCGGATTTTCCTCAAATTTCGCGATCAATTCTTCAGGTACATCAAAATCGGATGTTTTTTTCATATTCACTTTCAGCCCGGCCTTCTCAACCTCTATCGCCTCAAAAATATATTGTTTTATTATTGGTTCCAACTTCTTTATCTGACTCACATCAGTGAACCTGATCTGCCTGGCCGACTGTACATTTTCTGTCTGCTGAACCAATATTTTTTCTGTATCGCTCAATAAAACTCCCTTGTGAAAAAGAATAGCGCAATAATCATTAAATTCATGTATGAGCAGAACATTTTTCTTTTGAAGTGTGTAGCAGGGGTGCATCCATTTATATTCTTCCGTTAATCCGCAGTTCAGAATCATCTCCCTTAGGAGTGTTAATTCCTCCCGCCACTTTCCCACATTTTCCAGGTATATGTCAACATCAGTATTCATTTATTCATCCGCCTTTCATATTTATTTCCGGCAATATAACACCAAACATCCGATTATATTATTTGGTTCTTTTTTACAATTCCTCATTCAGAGACAGGGCTGATCGTTATAAAAAATGCGAACTAAAAAATATTACTTTAAAATTGCCGATTGAATATCATATAAAACACCATTCCCAACCATATACAATACACAAAAGTCGCCCGGCTCCTGTTCCTTATGAAATTTAAATCCACCAGTCTCTCCGTCAAATAAAAGAGCCCTCGAATCTGCGGACCATTTAGCCTCAAATGAAATCCCCGAGCATGGATCAATACTCTCTAAAGATAATATTTCACTGGTCACCCCGGTAATACAATTATAGATCATTAAAGTATGATATCCGCAGAAACCATTTTGTGATACCAGAAACGCCACATAGTTTCTGTCCGGTGAGGGTTGTAATTGATACCCGGGGAATAGATATTTCAGTTTCTCTTCCATGAAATCCAATTTATATATTGCATTCTCCGGTCTTAATTCTTCATCGAAAATACTCAAGAGATATCTTAAATAAGTTGCTCCTATCCAGGAATTCCAACGAGAAATTAAAATACTTTGCCCGCCATTATCAGGAACAATAGTCGCATCGCTTAAATAAGTATTTTCTGTCAAGGATAATTTCTTCCAGTTTGTCCCATCAACCGGACCAATATAAAGATGCTGATCATCTACCCAGTATTTGCCCGAATGAGTAAGCACGACAGCCATATTTAATTTCGGCACGATATCGGTGTGAAATATTTCACCTGCTAAGGCCGAGTCAGGATAGTTAATGGTTCTATCGGAAAAAGTCTTTTTTTCTCTCGACTTAATTTCTCTGACATAGTCAGAAAAATTTTCCGGGATATCAGTCCTTATCAAATCAGGATATTCTCCGGCGGTATGTGCCCCCCACGGTTTAGGAGGACCTAACAGGCTGAAAGTGAAAAAATCAAAAAAACACCACAATGAAGCAAGAATAAAAGTTATGATGATAATTTTTCGTTTCATAGTAGCTTTGCTAAATTGATTTATTTGAAATGCAACAGTGTTCTATTATTCTTTTGACCTAATCAGGGGCTATACTATATACCCATGTTCAAACAATCCGTCAAAAAGTAACAAATTACCAGGTGATTAACAATTGTTAATTGCAATCCAGCCATAATGCAAAAAATGTAATAATCATAAAATGGCTTAGCCAGAAGTGGAAAGTCAGTTAATTGATACTGGATAATTGATAATTAAAAATGACGCAGTTTTTTATTTTATTTAAACATCCTGACCATCATTCTTATCATGGTAATCCTGCTTTTTCTGCGTCCATTAACGAAATCCGCGGGAAATAATGCCCCGGTTAAAAAGGCAATAAGGTTCAATTTTTTAAGGGCCTGCCATTGCTATTAAGGTGAAAATATTAAAGAATAAGGTTTTTTTGTTGAGTCTTTCAGAGAGCAATTCACGCATCAAAAAAATTGTCATTTTACGAAAAATTTTTAAACTCATGGAATATTTATCAATTGTCTTTTCAATTGTTAATTGAAATTTCTTACCTTTTTGCGCAGAATTTGACTTCTTACGGAGTAATCTCCCTCTCATGAAAAAAATACTACACCACAACTGTCACCTCCCTGGTCATCATACTTCTACTCTGGTTTTTTCAAGAGATGATACCGATAAAATAAAAGGGAGGCGAAATGCCTCCCCAAATCAATTATTTCATGAACATCGCTTTAATATTGTCGGTAAACACTTTTCCTGTTGTCATAGATTCACATTTTATCCTTATCATATAAACACCTGAGGAAATATCTGAGGCATTCCAGGTAACCTGGTGGTAACCGGGACTGAATTCGCCCGATTCAAGCAAAGCCATTCTTTCACCCAGCATATTATATACTCCAATCACAACCGTGCTCCTTTCCGGAACACCAAAACTAATGGTCGTGGAAGGATTGAACGGATTCGGGAAATTCTGGCCAAGATAATATTCATCCGGCACTCCTGTCAGATCAAGGCCCAACCCGGTTGAAAGCACTGTGGTAAAATTGAATTTTTCGCTGTAATTGCTTTCTCCGTCATTGTTCTTCGCTACAACACGCCAGTAATATTTCTTATTCAGCTCCAATCCTGTTACGGAAAATTCCGAAGCTGTAACATTATCTTCATCAATAAAAGGATTAAGCAGCAATGAATTTGTAGCGACCTGCAGAAGATATCTTTCCGCGCCGGTAACATCATCCCAATCCAAAGTCATATTTACCGGAATTTCAGTTGCCCCGTCTGAAGGGTGAGTCAGAATCGGAGTGGCGAGGATTGTTTTGAAGGAGTATACTACCGAATAAGGTGATTCACCCGCGTCATTAACCGCGCTTACTTTCCAGTAATACCATGTGTCATGCTCAAGATCGGTCATTTCATGATAAATATCGGTAATATTATTATTATCCAGAATAAGATTTGAAAAAGTGTCATCGGTTGATACCATAAGATGATACCTCAAGGCTCCGTTTGCTTCATACCATTCAAGTGTTATCGGTATTTCCAGGTTGGTTACCGCAGGTTCGGGCCCCACAATCGCGGGAGCGGCAAGATTAGAAATGATGAATGTCTCACTGCTTGTCTGTACCAGAGTCGGTTCATCCTTGGAAGTAACTTTTATCAGGCAATCTTCCGAAAGTCCTTCTGTAATATCCCAGGAGTATTTTCCGAGGGTGCTATTAATATCGTCGGCGATTACATTCCAGCTTGTTCCGTTGTTTTCCGAAAATTCGATTTTCAGCATACCCGCGTTGCTCGAAGTCCAGACAATATTCTGAGTTGTCCCTATAACCCAGTCCTCATCACCATTCGGCCTTACGAGATCGAGATATGTTTCATCGGAATTATTCAGAATTGTTTCAAGAATTGACTGTCCATGCGTACCCACCCTGAGATAACGGGTATGATCGATATCAACATAACTAAAATCCATACATGGGACATAATCAATGCCATTGCCGAGTCTTGTCCAGTTTTCACCGCCATTTACCGTACGATAGACCCCGAAATCATTCGCGAGATAAATATGCCCTTCAATTTCAGGATCAACAAATATATCGTTGGTAGGTATGTCAGGCAGATCGCCTGAAAGATCAGTCCAGGTATCGCCAAAATTGGTCGATTTAAATACCTTTCCACTTCCAAAGCCGGAGCGAACAGCCCACAATGTATTTTCATCATAAGGATCGGCGAGAACCCGGGGCACAAACCTCTGTGAACCGGGAATATTCTGCGCCACATTCTTCCATTCACTACCGCCGTTCGAAGATACAAAAATCTGGGGAGCTGAATTATAGGTCCCCGATCCGGCAGCGACAAATATTTCATTGTTTATCGGACTTTGAGAAACTGAGTTCATATTATCATTACTAATGAAACCTGAGATCGGGCTCCAAGTGCTCCCACGGTTGGTCGATTTCCAGAATCTCTTTGAGCCCGCATAGATAATTGCCGGATCAAAATGATCCTGAAAATAGGGTGTTATCCAGTTTGTCTGCTGCGAAAAATTGGGAGAAATATCTGAAAAGGTTCCGAATGTTCCATTATTCAAACTCCGGTAAAGAGCGCCATATTGTATTGACATAAAAACAGTGTTAGGATTGCTTACATCATAAAAACACTCCATACCGTCACCGGTTGTTGTCAGATCATAATTAGTAACTCCCCGGTCATCGGTTCTCATATTACCGTTATCCTGAGTGCCGCCCATGATAATATCGGGATTTGTCGGGTGAGAAGCTATCCTGTAAAACTGAATAGTATGCAGCCCGTAATTGCGGTGATGCCATGTATCTCCGCCATCTGTTGAACGCCAGATGCCTCCGTCGCTTCCTATCCATATTATATCAGGATTGGATGGCGAATAGACAATCTTATGATAATCGGTATGCATAGGGCTTTGCCAGCCATTGTTTCCGCCACTGCGTCTGACAGGACTGAAATCCGCCCCGTTTCTGGTTCTGTGGAGTTCCACATTACCGGCTAAAACTTCATCGGGATTTGTAGGATTAACAGCAATACAAAGGTCGTATGAACCCTGATCGAGCCAATTGACGCCGTCATACGTTCCACCCAGTTGAACTCCGGCAGAAATTTGAGTCCAGTTAACCCCGGCGTTCACCGATTTATAAGCCACTGTGTTGCTGCCGTTATAAATTATCGCATACATTTTATCGGGATTTGCGGCGCCCTGGGTAATCTGTATTCTCGATATACCTCCCGGCAGTCCGCTGTTAGAGGCTTCAAAAGATTCACCCTGGTCCACCGACGCGACAACACCAAGATTTCCCACTCCGGCATATACAATATTTTCATCGGTCGGATGAACAATAATATCAAATACATTATCGTGTTCATATACTTTGTACCATGATTCACCATAATCAGTACTTTTCCAGACACCTTCATTATCATGGTTGCCATAAAAAGCGTTTCCGCTCCCCAATGCCGCATAAACAACCGCCGTATTATGCGGATTCACGACAACATCACCAAAGGCAGTAACCTCGCCGAATTTATCAATATGCTTCCAGTTATCACCTCCGTCGGTAGATTTAAACATACCTTTCCCGGTATATGTGTAGGGCCCTAGTCTCGAGAGTATTTCACCGGTCCCGGCGTAAACAACCTCAGGATTAGCGGGATCGATGGCAATAGCTCCGAAAGTAAGAGTCGCGAGGTCCCTGCTCAGAAACGCCCAGTTTTCACCGCCATCGGTGGTTTTCCATATTCCGCCCGATGCTGCCCCGATATAAACTGTGTTAGGATCCTGCGGATGAACCGCTATGCCCCTTACTCTTCCCGCGTTCACTCCCCAGTATGAAGGCCAGACACTGTTTATGCCTATCGGACCGACCTGTGTCCAGGCAAGGTCTTCAACCGGAGAATTGAGTTCTTTTCTTTTCTCCTTTTCCATTTCGGCATAAAAATGATGGATCGGTATAGTATCTTCCGGCGCCGCTCTTTGACGGTAGAACCATTCCATTCTTTTAAAGAAATTTCTCTCTTTCATTTTCTGTGGCACATTATCCCACATTGAATTCTGCCCCCATGCCAGCCCCGGCAGTAAAAAGAGAGTTAATAAAAATGCCCTGATGCTAAATCGATAAATTGATCGCATTATTACCCCTGAATTTGTTAATATGTTATTTAGTTATAGGTGCAATTTATTTAGATGTTTCTGTATAGCCTCCGGTTCAATTTATAAATATCCTGAACACAAAACAAATTATCATCTGCCTGATCTTCAAGGTAAAAATTTTTCCGGATGATATAATTACATCATTTTGCATTCTTGCTGCCTGGAAGGTGAAAAAACAAAGAATAGTTTTTTTTGAGCTTTTTTTGTGAAATTTAGTGATTATATTATTCCAAATTTCCCCCAGTCATAGTCTGTGGAAAACGCCCTGATGGGGAAAAACCAAAAACATTTGAAAAATTGGACTCTGGTTTTCAGAGCGCGATAATATAGTTTGACATGAGTCGCAAGTTCCGAATTATTGTCCCTGTTCTGATTTTTTGAAAAGAATCCCGAATGGGATTCAATATCAATAGCCCCGACAGCGAGAGAATTGGGTTGTCCGGGGTAAAAAGAAAAACATGCCGTCACCGACCCTGAATGGGTCAAATATAGAAATCCATCGCAGATTAGATTTTACCCAGGCAACTACAATTTCCCCCGGGTGTTTATATTCGACGCCTTCAGCGTCGCAGTTGAAATTGGCCTGATAAAACCACCGGATTTCATCCGGGGCTATTCATATTCGACTCCATTCGGAGTTGCTCATGATAACTCCGTAAGGAGTAAAATTCTACGCAGAAATGCAATTAGTAATGAACAATTAATAAGGTCAAGAAAGCCGCAGATTTTTTGATTGAGGTGGAGGAAAAGCAACCAAAACAGCAAATCCCACAAAAAACTCAAAGAAAACTTATTTTTTGATTTTTTAACCTTAGTAGCACAGGAAACCACCCGACCAGACTAAACCTTATTAACCTTATTTGTCAGGTTTAATATTTCCCGCAAATTTCGCTTATGGCAGAATAAATAAACAGACCAGGATAAATTAACACCTTATCATTGTCCTGAGATAAAATATATTATATACCGTTCGTAGAGACAAGGCATGCCTTGTCTCTACAGATTTTCTTCCCGGCATTTTCCCGTTGAAGAAATAAAACAACGATCGCGATACTAAACACGGTGTCGATTTTTAACCATGGCAATCCTGAAATACTTTAATCATGGTTCGTCTTTGTCTCGGGATTAGTGATGACTCCGGGTAGATCAAACCCCTCCCATCCTCCCCTTAAAATCTTAAGGGGAGGGGAATCCGATCTCTCATCTTAAAAGAGTTTTCCATTGGTCGCAATTTTAGTAATTGCTGTTGCGAAATTTGGAATTTGCCGATTCTCCAAATTCGGGCTGCTTGGCAGCAGAAGTGATCGACAGGCAAAATTAAACCGCATTAACTTTATTTGCCAGGTTTAATATTTCCCGCAAATTTCGCTTATGGCAGAATAAATAAACAGACCAGGATAAATTAACACCTTATCATTGTCCTGAGATAAAATATAATATATGCCGTTCGTAGAGACAAGGCATGCGTTGTCTCTACAGATTTTCTTCCCGGCATTTTCCCGTTGAAGAAATAAAACAACGATCGCGATACTAAACACGGTGTCGATTTTTAACCATGGCAATCCTGAAATACTTTAATCATGGTTCGTCTTTGTCTCGGGATTAGTGATGGCTTAAGGAAGATCAAACTCCTCCCATCCTCCCCTTAAAATCTTAAGGGGAGGGGAATCCGATCTCTCATCAATGAAGAGTTTTCGATAGATTGTAATTACTTAAATTGTTGCTGCTAATTTTGGAATTTGGTGTTTTCCAAATTGGGGTTCCTTGGCAGCAGAAGTGACAATCATTGAATATCAAACCTTATTGCCTTTTTAACCGGGGCATTATCTTCCGCTGGTTGTTAATATTCCACGCCTTCAGCGTCTGGACAAATATCGGCCATATCAGACCACCGGATTTTATCCGGGACTATTGATATTCGACTCCATTCGGAGTCTTTTACGATTAAAAGAAATATTTCTCAGGTAATTCCTTTTTTGAATCCGGCCTGGCCGGTATATTTCGAATCGCGGCCTGACGATCGGCAACATGTTATTTGCGGGCTTTTTTTTGACAAATTTTGCTTTTCGGATTATCCTCAACATGTTGGCGTTAGTGTGGTGATAAGAGCTTATATACCGTTTTTCTTTCCAAATCTGCGAAATCAGAGAAATCCGCGGTAAACTTTGCCTTTCAATTGTTAATTGTAATCTTTCCATTTTGCGCATTTTCCGGCTGCTCTTGGATTATTAAATTTGCAATTGGGGAATCAATAAATACCTTTCTTTTTTTATAAAATTTTCTGTAATTTAATCAAAGTAATCAGACTTGAATATATCTTCGCTTTTACTTAAAAAGAATATTTTTTCAAAAACAATCTTTATATACATTTATTCATTAACCTGAGCCGGCGGCTGTTATGAAAAAAATGATAGCATTATTTTTAACCTTATTTTTTATTTCACTTTCAGCACAGGAAAGTGACACCTCATTCCATCGATATAACTATGGATTGGAAATTAATCCCGCTGCAGCTCTGGTTGGCAGCGCTTATGAAAGTATGCTCCTCTATGCCGGCGTGAATATCCTAAATTACAAACGTGATGTTGAACTTGCCTTTCCAATAACATTCTGGCAGGAATTTAAAGATAACAGAAATACAATCCTAAATATCGACGCTCAATACAGATGGTTTATGAAAGATAAACAGGAAGGACTTTTTTCCATTTTTGGTGTCAGAATATCATATTTTACCCATGAGGACCAATATTATGATTATATCCCCCTGAGCAATGAGTATTACTTCCATGATAAACAGATTGATTTTCTTAAATTCGGGGTATGTTTCGGCATGGGATACCGATACTATTCACCGAAAGGAATTTACTGGGGTTTTGCCATTTATATCGGCCGTTATTTAAACAATGTCGATAATGGCCATGACAAAGAATTCGATATGTTTTTTATCAACACCGGAAAAAGAACATTTCTTGAAGTTGAGTTCCTTAAATTCGGCTACGCATTCTGATTTAATACTGTAATCTGAGCCCGGGGATAAGAATAGAGAAAGAGAAAATATTTCAACCGGTCTGAAATTAGATCCCTGCCTTTCGCAGAAACGACATATCTTATTATTTCTGGTTTAAAAAGTTGTGTCATTCCGTTTTGCTGACCCTGTTTTCCAGCTTCAAGCTGATAGTATCACTTCGTTCAACCCTGTGGGTCTGCACAATTTTGATACCGCCATACCCCCTGCCGTTGAGAATATCCCGCACAGTCTTTTCAGCAAGTTTATTGGTATTACATTCCTGACTTATATGAGCGAGAATAACCGCTTCCGGCTGTTTATCTGAAATATCCATCACATCCGCGAGAAATTCGGCGCTTTCATCATTTGAAAGATGGCCCGTTTCTCTTATCCGGTTTATCAGAATCATCGGCCGGCCCGAATTATAAAGCATATCAAGATCATGATTGGCCTCGAGAACAATGGCGTCCGAATTCGCGAAATTTTCGGCCATTCCGTTTTCCGCGTTCGCTATATCGGTTGAAACGGTAACTTTTTTAGTCTGTTGTCCCTCTCCATAAACGATATTGTATCCAAAACAGCCCCCCGCGGAATCGTGTGGAACCTCAAATCCTTTAACTCTGAACGCTCCCGCAAAAATTTCCGCTTCATCACCATAAAATCTAAGTAACCCGGCATCGTAAGCTTTAAGAGAACCCCTGATTATTTTAAGAAGGGAGTCCTGTAAATTTCTATGAGCATAAACGGGCACACCCGCTTTCACAAAGGCGTTCAGCGCCGGGGCTTTTATATGATCATGGTGCAGATGTGTAAGAAATACCCCTTGAAATGAACTGAAATCCAGCCCGATTTCTTTAAGTTTTTCGTTGAGGAATTTTTTACTGAATCCAAAATCAATCATCACCGCCTCGCCATTGAGCCAGATAACAGTTGAATTACCATAACTACTGCTGCCGAGAACCGATATGTTGATGGAGTCAGAAGGGAATTCCTCCTCTTCATTATCATTAACAGAAATACTTTTATCACCTTCGGTTTCATTGATCTTTAGTATAATTCGCGCGCATGCTTCCGCGTTCTGAAGCGGATTTCCATCCTCTTCAATATTCAGCTTCTTTTTAACATCATTAAGACCGGCGGGATAAATATTCAGTTTTTCCTTCGCCAGCTTCATGCTGCAGATAAATGGAATATCGGGCCGCGTAATTCCGGAGGCCGAACATAGCGCTTTTAGCACTGCTTTATCATGTCCCGCGCTATGCGCCGCGAGATAATCGATTCCTTCAAAATATCTCTTTATATCAGGCCACAATTCCTGAAATGACGGGCTCTCTTTTACATCATCCCAGGTAATTCCATGATAACCGGAAAAACGGAAAAACCTTCGGGGCGGCCTTATCAGGAAAAATTTTTTTTCTGAAATTATATCATTTTCTACCAGAGCGAGTGAAAGAGCGCAGGCGCTATCCTTCTTAAAATCGGCAGTTTCAAAATCTATCGCGAGAAATCTCATTTTACTTTATTTTTTTTGAGAAACGTAAGCACAAAAATATAAAAAAATCACCTCTTTATGCCCTGTAAGCATGGTGAAAAAGAACTGACTGCAATTTAATTATCCGACAACGAGAGCTTTTATTCAATTTAAAACAAAAATCGTGGATATTTGAGGGAGGGATTTGTGGAAAAATAAAGAAAATATTCTTATCTTGCACAAACACCGGATGTGAATTCGGTATCACAGCTATTATAAGGAAGGAAAAATATTTATTATTCAATACTATCATAACAAAAGGAGTTACTATGAAAAGATTTTCCACAATTCTACTCCTGTTGCTTTTTGCTTCAGTAGTTCTTTTTGCACAGAGTGAAGTAGCCAGAGAATCGGTAAAAAGCTCTGAAATCAAGGCTAATGTATCATTCCCGACTATTGACGGGGATATCATTTTTTATGGTGATACCCAGGCCCTTTACACATCCAGCAATGGCGGTTATGTTGCCGGACCTAATGGGTATGGCGATCTTGGCAAATACCAGCGATTTGACCTTGATGAAGCCGGAACACTTGAAGGAGCAGGGCTTTATTTCGGCGCTGCGGTTATAACCGGCACTGCTGATGAAATAACACTGGTTGTAAGAGAAGGTACAGGAACCGGCGAACTTGACGCTCCCGGCGCGCTGCTTCATTCACAAACTTTTACTACTGCTGATATTGTTTCTTTTGAAAATCCTCTGCTTTTCACATTTACCAGCCCTGTTTCTGTCCCTCAGAATTTCTTTATAGGAATTGAGTGGGGAGCCGGAGTTGATGATGAATTCGGTCTCTATTCAGATAATGATGGCGAAGGTGAAATGGCATACCGCGCCTGGGAAAAATGGAGTGATAATTCCTATTACGCTTTCAAATCAGCTAGCGCATGGGATCTCGATCTTGACCTTTTTGTACATGCCGAAGTTTCAACCGGCGCCGGCACCCAGGTTATTTTCTCCGACGATTTTGAATCCGGAACGGATAAATGGACTCTCGAAGGAACATGGGGACTCGCTACTACAGCTTATCATTCAGAAACACATTCATTATCAGAATCTCCTGACGGACAGTACACCAACGATATGGATGTTTCAGCCACAATGGCTAATCCGCTTGACCTTTCCGCGGCTTTTGGCGCCACACTGAAATTCTGGGCCAAATGGGAAATCGAAGATGGTTTCGATTATATGTATATTGAAATCACCACCGACGGCACCAACTGGATTGAAATTGACGCTATCGACGCCGACAGCGACTGGCAGGAACTGATATATGACATCGGTGGATTTGTCGGGTCTTCTCATGTAACAATCCGTTTCAGATTCTTCTCGGATGTTGGCTGGGTTGAAGAAGGTATGTTCATTGACGACGTAGTTGTTGAAACTTCTACAGTTGATGAAACTCCTCCGCTTATACTCCATAACGGACCTGATTTCTACGAACAGACAAGCTCACCTTTCTCGCTGACAGCAAATATCACAGATATCTCAGGCGTTGCCGAAGCGATGGTTTATTATACTGTTGACGGCGGTGATGAACAGTCAGTTACTCCGTCAAATGTTGCCGGTAATGATTACACTTTCATTATTCCTGATCAGCTTGCCGGACAGCAGATTGATTACCGGATATACGCAAAAGACGCTGCCGATAACGCTACTGTCGATATGCCTGTTGAAAGCTATATTTATGGCAATCATGTATATTATGATGATCCTGAAGTAAGTTTTGTTTATGATCTGGGCCCCACTTCAACAGAAGGTATGCTTGGATGCGCGGTAAAAATTACAGTTCCCCAGGATGATGATATCCTGACAACTGCTCTTATCAGAAACTATACAGATGTAAACCGCCCGAATAGTGATATTGAAGTCCATGTCTGGGCAGATAACGCCGGAACACCCGGAAATGATCTGATTACACCATTCATGGTTACTCCTGAAGCCAATCTTATTGTAACCAGCCCGATGACCAGAGTTGACCTCAGACCCTATATGACTCAACTTGCCGGCCTCACCGGAGACATTCATATTGGTTTTATTGTTCCTGAAGGCAATGCCTGGGTTACTCAGTTCACACCCGGCACTGCTTTAAGAACCTCACTTTGGGATGGAACAACATGGACAATTCTTGATGATGATTATCATTTCCGCGCTGTATTCGGAAATGTTAACAACGTTCCTGTTGAACTTACCTCTTTCACTGCCGCTCAGACCGGAAATATTGTTAGTCTTGATTGGAAAACCGCTACCGAAACTAATAACTATGGTTTCGAAATCCAGAGAATGGTTGTTGTTGGTGATGACAAATCAGACTGGCAGACACTTGGTTTCAAAGAAGGTATGGGAACAACAACCCAGCCGGTTAACTACTCATTCGAAGATAACATCATCGGACTTAATGCCACTGAAATTATGTACCGTCTGAAACAGGTTGACCTCGACGGACATTATGTCTATAGTGATGTTGTTAAAGTTGAACAGATTATCCCTGCTGATTACAGCCTTACACAGAACTATCCTAACCCGTTCAACCCGACAACTACTATTCAGTACGCTCTGCCTGCCGATAACTTCGTTACTCTTAAAGTTTATGATATCCTCGGACAGGAAGTTGTTTCTCTCGTAAATGAATTCCAGAAAGCAGGAACTTATAACGTTACTTTCAACGCCGAAAATCTGCCTTCAGGTCTTTATATTTACAACATCAAAGCAGGTGTTGACGCTTCTTCAAGCGCCTTCAGCCAGACTATGAAAATGATGCTTCTCAAGTAAGCACAAATAAATTTTTACATTCAAAAGCCGCGCCGGTATTCCTGCGCGGCTTTTTTATTATATTCAGCCGCTCATCACATCTGAATTAATTCAACTCCCTCCACTTGAGTTTTATTGCCGCAGACAATATATTGTTGCCTGAATTGATAATATACATTATTTCCGTTGCAGAACTTCCATCTGATCGGGGAAAAAAGTTGATACTTAAAGCTAAAATTTGCCTCACTTTTATAATACTCGCGTTTTTATCTGAAGCGCTATACTCGCAGGATAAAATCCCCGTTTATAAGAATTTTGGCGAGTATTTCCGGGAGTGGGTTTTGATCGGCTCGTTTTCACCCGATAGTCTTGATCATGATTTCCTTACCGGTTTTGGAGGAGAAAAAAAGTTTTACTCTTTTACCGGGACAGAAATTTCAGACCTTCAGCTACCCGATACGAGCCATATTTATTACAAATCCGGTGATACGCCTGTAAACCTTATTAAAGCATTCGGCAGCAAAGAAAACGCGACAGCTTACGCATTTTGTTATATCTATTCCGATTCCGTCAGCAGGAAACATTTTTATATCGGTAGTGATGACAGGGCAAAAGTCTGGATAAATGGCAGCGAAGTATTCGAAAACCGGGAATACCGTTCTCTTTTTCTTGATGAAAACCACTTTGAAATAAATCTCAATAAAGGACTTAACACCTGCCTGATAAAAATCACCCAGGGAACCGGCGACTGGGCATTTTCATTAAGAACCGGTGTGCCAAATGAAAAACCTGAAATTCCCGATTTTTACATTTTCACAGATAAACTTGAGCAGGGCACAGGTTTTCCGGATCAGTCATGGAAATTCAGGAACGGGGATAACAGGGAATGGGCCGATCCCGGTTTTGATGATTATTCCTGGGCCGCTATTAACTCTATACTTCCTGAAACAGACTGGCGCATGGAAAAAGTGGCCGATACCTGCTGGTTCCGGGTTCACTTCGCTGTGGAGGACGCCATCCTGAATAAACCGCTTGCCATCTCATTATTTTATGCCGGGAAAGGGGAAGTTTTCCTGAATGGTGAAAAAATTTTAAGGTTCGGTTTTGATGAAGATTATGATTATACAAAATTCAAAACAATAAATCTTTCTAAAAAAAGAGGCAATGTTTTATCTGTACGTTATTTTCCCCTGAATACTTCAAAATATTTTGACGCTGGTTTTGGAGCAGGATTTTACCTGGATTTAAAAAAGGGAGATCATTTGGCTCATGATCTTCTGGATAAAGAAAGATCACTTACCGGCTACCAGATGTTTTTTACATCACTGACTATAGCTATCGGCGTGCTTCACCTGATCATTTTTTTCTTTTTTCCCGGTTTGCGGCAGAATCTCTATTTTTCATTATTTCTTTTTTCTTATGCCGCTACAATATATTTCGATTATTCAGCCGAACTTGTATCATTTATGGGTGATTATCTCACCTATTTACGACTGCACCGTTTATCCAATATCCTATTTTTCGTTTTACTCCTGCGATTCGCTTATGCTTTGTTTTATGACAGATTATTGTACATATTCTGGGTTCTTTTATCACTTATTCTTTTGCTCGGGCTGCCTGTTGTATTAAAACCTCTGGAATACTGGGACATATTTGGAATTGCCAACCTCGCTATTCAGATAGAAATAATCAGAATAGTTATTCTGGCCATTTACCGTAAAAAGGAGGGAGCGAAACTGATTGGGCTGGCATTTTTCATTTTTTATTTCTTCGGATCATTCGACGCGATGATGGATATGGGAATTATCGCTCCATTCCGTGAGATGCAGAACCCCTACGCTTTCGGCTCAATTGGATTTTTCCTCGCTATGTCTGTTTATCTTTCAAGAAATTTCGCCCGCACCAGCAAAAGACTGGCCGATGAACAACTGAAAAAAGAATTGCTTGAAGCTGAAAATCGGCGGCAGTCAAAAGAACTTGAGGAAGCCCGGCGCCTCCAGCTTTCAATGATACCGGAAAATCCTCCTGAAATACCGGGATTGGAGATTGCGGCTTATATTAACACGGCAACCGAAGTCGGCGGCGACTATTACGATTTCCACCTGGATGAGGACGGTTCTCTCACAATCGCGATTGGTGACGCTACCGGGCACGGAATGCACGCGGGCATTATGGTTTCAGCGGCTAAAAGTATGTTCCGGACTCTCGCGGGAATAAACTCTCCCCGTGAATTCCTTCTCAAAGGGACAAAAGCTATAAAAGCCATGAATCTGAAACAAATGTATATGGCAATGACAATCGCCCGGATAGAGAATAATGTAGTGAAAATTTCATCCGCAGGAATGCCTTTCCCCCTTATTTACAGAAAATCTTCCGGGATTTTAGAAGAATTTATATTAAAGGGAATGCCCCTCGGCGCTTTTGACAAATTCCCCTATGAAGAAAAAGAGAGCGAACTGCTCCCGGGTGATATTCTCCTGCTGATGTCTGACGGACTGCCTGAACTCTTCAACAAAAAGAAAGAAATGTTCGGCGCCGAAAAGATCAAGCGGTTTGTTGCTGAATCGTCGGCTGAAAATCCCGAATCGATAATAAATATTCTTATGGATGAAGCAAAAAACTGGCTGAATGAAAAAGCCCAGGATGATGACATTACTCTGCTGGTAATCAAATTTATGAAGGATCTTTAACATCAAATGAATCATGCGGCAAGTTACACCAATTTTATTACCAAGCCTGTTTTTGATTAGTCTAAAGCTCTTAACATTTTTTCTATGTTATATTTCTTCACTCAAACTTCCTCACTTTTTTGATCCTGTGTGAATGATAATTCCAATTCATTACCGGATGCATATCATTTTATCTGCTTTTTTACTAAATTAAATAATCAGATTGGATATAATTAGAGCTTTATTGTACCTGGTTATAATAAAAGAATAGATAATATTATTGCGTCCGGAACTCATTCGGAGTATTATATAAAAATACCCGCATTATAAATACCTGGAGACTGTCGGTGAGTATTTAACTCTTTATCTAACAAAAACGGGAGTTTATTAAAGATGAAATTGATTTCATTTATAATATTCAGGCTGTATATTTTTTGGTTTATCCTGGGAGTTATTTTTCTCATTCCAGCTATTATTAATTATGGTTTTATAACCGGTCCCTTTTTTATTTTGTTTTTTATATTATCCCCGATTTTTATTGCTTTGCTTACCTGGTTTTTTACTGAATTAATAAGCTTCCCTTTATCACTTATCAAAGAAATCAGCGTCGACAAAGTTAAAAAAGCAGTCAAAAATATATGGCGCATTTTAGTATTGATATTATTAATCAATATCATTATTGATTATTTATCTGATCAATATACATCCTGGTTCACAATTGACTCCTGTTTATTGAACGCTTTTACATGGCTGATAAATTTCTTCGGATTTGAAAGAAATTATATGACCGAAATGTTAAAATTTTATCTGATCGCTTCCGCATTCGCCGGTCCCGGAGAAATGCAGGGGTTTATCGAATACCTTGAGAAAAAGCGGGGAACTTTATAATCCATCTCAATTTTCCTGCTATAGCAGATTCTCAGTGAGTTTCAATTTTACCGTCGAAAACCTCTTTTTTCTTACGGCACGGTTGCTACAGTATGACACATATGACAAAATCATCCTCCATAAATAATTCCCTTGTTCTTTTATCAAAGTTAAATATATTTGATTCAGGTTTTATAGCAAATTAATCAAAGAGGTGTTAAGATGAAAAATATTCTTGTACTGCTGCTTATCTCTTTTTCTCTCTTCGCGGAGGAGGGAAAACGTATCGACTCAAAAGTAATATCCGCTACCGTTTTCACCGATCACGCGCTCGTTACACGGGAAGGTGACGTAACATTGCCCGCGGGAATTCATAAATTGATATTCTCAGATATCACAACAAATATTGAAGACCGATCTGTGAGAATTTCCGCAGAAGGAGCGGGCAAAGTAAAGGTTCTCGACGTTAAAGTTGAGAGAAAATACTCAACTGAAATCCGGGCGGCAAAAATAAAACTATTTCAGAACAAAATTGACAGCCTGGAAAACATTAAGGGGAAAATTGATGACAGAATAAATATTCTTATTCAGAAGAAAAAATTCATTGAGTCCCTTCAGGCCGCTTCCGCCGAAAAATCCTCGCGCGAGATACTCATAAAAGAAACATCGGTCAAAGACTGGGATAATATGCTGGGATTTGTAGAAAAAAATCTGACCGAAATTTTTAAGGAAATCAGAAGTGAAAGAAACAAATTAAAAAAAATTGAAAATGAACTTGAGGCGGTTCAGAGTACAAAGAAACTTGAACAAAGTACCGTTGGAAAGGATTTTTATGAAATCATTGTTCTTCTGGAAAATGAGAGAAAAGATAATATTGTTTTACGTCCTTCATATATGGTAAATAACGCCTCCTGGCATCCGGTATATGATGGAAGAGTATCAACAAGCGATAAAAAGATTGAGCTTACTTATTTCGCTATGGCAAGGCAAACCACCGGGGAAGACTGGAATGATATTCAGCTTTCATTTTCAACCGCTAAACCAATGTCTGTAACCTCCCTTCCTTATCTTAATCCGTGGTATCTTTCAAATGAGTTTATTAATCCCTCAACACCCGATAATACAAATACGATAGAATCATCATATACCCTGCAATATTCAACCATGCGTAAATCGCCCCCAAACAAAGGCCTGATTGCAGGTAATGTGGTTGACGCTGTAACACTGGAGCCCCTAATTGGGGTAAATATTTTAGTTGTAGGTTCAACCAGGGGTACGGCGTCAGATAAAGAGGGAAACTTTTCCTTAAGCTATCTTCCGGAAGGAAAATACCATGTCCGGGTTACTTACGTGGGATTTACAAGCCTGGATTTAATGGTTGAGGTAATAGAAAATCTTAGCGTTGAGATACACATAAGGCTTGGCAATAGTGGCCGGTTTTTATATGAGATGATAGAAACAGAACCTGTTGCTTCCGGAATGGTAAGAGGCGGCAGAACAGATGAAGTATATTATATAGAACCAAAATATTCAAAAGTCAATAGAAGTGAACTGGCAACTACCTTTAATCTTCCTTCTTTAACTTCGTTGCCCACAGCATATAATACTCATAAGATCACCATGGCAAAGGAACTGATTGATATCGATTTTGAATATACATCAATCCCCAAAATATCACCAGGTGTTTATCTGAAGGGCACTGCTGTAAACCAGACAGGCTACCCCCTTCTGGCAGGTGAAATGAATCTTTTTGTTGATAATGAATATATAAATAAAACTGTGATAACAACGATAGTTCCTTCCGATAGTCTTGAACTTGCCCTGGGTGTTGACCAGAATATTCAGGCGGAAAAAGTTCTGATCAATAAGTTCAATGAATCTGCGGGATTCCTTGACGGGAATGTATCGGTTATATATGAATATGAGATACGGATAAAAAACAGGCGATCAACAGAGGTGGAAGTTATAGTGTTTGATCAGCTGCCTATTCCCCAAACCGATGAGATTGATGTAACCCTCTATGAACCGGCAAAAGATATAAGGTCCCTGAACAAAGAAAGAGAACTAAAGTGGGAACTGAAGCTTAAACCGGGGGAAGACAAAATCATTCCCCTGAAATTTAAAGTGTCATTTCCTGAAAACATTACGATATATGGCCTTGAATAATTATAAAAGCCACAAATACCCTCTATCGTTTAATGCGCGCGTTTGTGGCTTAAAATTTAATCATTGACAAAAACCACTTTTGTGCCTGCCAGCAGATCGTGCAGGCACCTGCGGTCTTTTCTGAAAATACAAAGCATATCAACAATTGAAACCAGGGTTCCGAAGGGAAGTAATCCAACAATAGAAAAGGCCAGGTTTCTGACAAAATAACTTTCCCATATAGTCGGCAGCTCATTTTTTTCAGTCACAATTTTAATATCCATAAATTTTTTCCCGATTGTCTGCCCCTTTTTAACAAGCAGGTAACCGTTTATTGCCAAATAAATCATTACTCCCGCAACCATCATCAATACTGTTTCAAGTGAGAGACCTGCCTGACTCATCTCTTTTATTTCATCAATTTTAAAACGACCAAATAAATAAATCAATGTTGGCAGAATAACTATCAGTGTGTCGATAACAACCGCCGCGAGACGCGATCCTCTGTCCGCAAGTTCGTACTGTTCTTCCTCTTCAATGTTTCCCATGTTTTTAATTTCTTCCATTTTCCTTCCTTTAAGTGTAAGAGATTTAATGAATTTATATTTTTAAATATACGACTTTTCTTTTTATACAATTTAACGTGAGTTCGATATACGTATCTTAAATAGAAACTTAAAAATATGATAAATATTTTGTATTATCATTGTCCCGTTAGAGACAAAATATTGGGGAAAAACAGCGAAACCGACTTACCTTGAGTGTCGTCAGGCATACCATATTTCCTCACATGTAAGAAATTTCTTATCCCCTGACTCACGTTGATTTTCCTTCTGATTAAAATAAACTGCGATCATAAGAGACTCCGAATGGAGTCGAATTTGAATAGCCCCGGATGGAATCCGGTGGTTTCATCAGGCAAATATCTCCTGCGACGCTCAAGGCGTCGAATATTAACAACCAGTAAAAAATTACATCGGAAGGACAATATTCTTTATGCACATGAGAGTTATATTCGACCCCACTGAGTCTTGTAGCATTATTTTCTCTTCACCCCGGTTAAAAAGGCAATATGGTTAAAATTCTTAAGGGCTTGCTATTACTATTAAGGAACTCCTTTTGGGAAAACCGCCAAATTCAGAACTCCTGATCCCGTATATAAAAAACAATAATTTACATGGATTCTTTCGCAAAATAAAATCGCGGGATACAAGTCCGGAAAAAAAGTCCCGTCAGGGACAGCAGAAAATAGCCCCGCAATTCATTGTGGGGTAAACGAGTAACATTCAATCACAAAAAGTCCCGTCAGGGACGACAGAGACAACTTTTCATCCTTTAGTATTGAACATCTCTTTTATTGTTTTCTTGATGAATGAGAAATACCGTTAATTTGAGAGCTTGGGATTTGATACTTGCGCTAAACTTCCGCGATTTCATTTTGCGAGAGGTAAGGTGTCCTGAAATTTGAAAATTAACAGCAACAATTTAAGTAATTACAGTCTATCGAAAACTCATCAATGATAAGAGATCGGAATCCCCTCCCCTTAAGATTTTAAGGGGAGGACGGGAGGGGTTTGATCTACCTTGAGATGTCTATATTCCGATGAGAAGTCAAAATATTTGTAATAAATGACTGGCTTTTTCTCTCAAATGTATTCTTGTTGACTGGAAGGTTAAAAGAATAAAGAATTAGGCTCTTATCACCACACTATCTTTAACATGTTGAGGATAATCCAGGGAGCAAAATTTGTCAAAAAGCCCGTAAATAACATGTTGCCGATAATAAAACAGCTATTTTAAATCCATAAGCTGATAGAGTCAGAAAAAGAAAAGTTATCTATCAGCCCAGGGATAGTCCTCCCCCGTCTTCAAAGAAAAACACTTTGAATCCACCCCCTCTGCCACTGGCATCCCTATGGGGCGAAGGGGGATATTTATCGATAATCCCGAGCAATCAAAATGTCCCCCTTCGGAGGGGGTGGCCTCCGGTCGTCTTTTGCCGGAGGTCGGGGGAGGATTCACCTCGGGTAATTACAAAACTTTTACCTGGCATTAAACTTTCTACTTGTTGATAAATCTCTTACCAATTTGCGTATAATTTAACTTCTTATTCAATAAATCTCTTCCCTTTTTGCCAGTGAGCTCTCCCCCAACAGGGCGTTTTCCTCAGTTTCTGCCTGGGGAAAAATTAGGCTCTTTTTGTTTCTTTTCAGCGAGAAAATTATACCTTAATAAAATCGCCACAATACGAAAATTTATTGAGCTCATGGAATATTTTCCAATTGTCTTTTTATTTATTAATTGAAACTTCGCCATTTTGCGTTGAATTTGACTTCTTTTGCATCAATATCATTCAATAGTTTTTCACTCCGATACCTTCCACATAAAATTCATAATATACTCCCCCGTTCTTTCAAACCAGGGTTCAAAAAGCCAGAAGGAATGGGGCGCGTCCTCAAATGTATGGACTTCGCTGTATATGGAGTATTTGTTGAGTATTTCGATTACCTCATCCCTGCCGCAATGGAAACGTGGCATGGAGCTGTTAACAAAAAGCACAGGAGGTGAATCCTTGCCGACATAATATAGAGGGGAGGCTTCTTTCCATAAATCAGGCTTTTCGGCATACCGGCCTCCGAACCACAAGCCCGCCGATGATTTTTTTTTCTTCGGATCATCTTCAAATTTCCTCACCTCTTCCGAGGTGAAATCCATTATACCATCTATATTGAGAATAGCGCAAAACTGTTTATCGTAGGTAAACCCCGTAAGTCCGGCCATCTGCGCCCCCGCCGAACTGCCCATTATGGCAATTTTATACCGGTTTATATTATATTTTTCAGCGTTTGCCCACACCCATCCCGCGGCGTTTTTAATATCATCAATTGCCGCCGGGTATTTTGCCTCGGGTGATAACCGGTATTCAACGGCGATTGATACCATTCCTTTTTCCGCGAGAAAAGCCGCGAGAGGATACATCAGACTTTTATCCCCCGAGCGCCATCCGCCGCCATGTATCATTATCACAGCCGGCTTAAATTTGTTTTCTTCATTCGCCGCTCTGAACAGATTGAGTGAAAGGGGCCGCCCCGATGAGGTATTATAAACGATTTCCTCCATAATCACCTCATCCCTATTTTTATAAACCACAGGTTTTATGAAAGGATAATCCTTTACATATTTCTGGTAGGCGCTGTAAAGTGTATAAAAAGTATCCCTCGGAACATCATTGAATTTTACCTGCTGGGAGAAAAGGAGCGACATGTTCGCTAAACAAAATATGATTACAAATTTTTTCATCATCGCTTCAAGTTTATTTTAAATCTTTTATTTATCCTGAACTAAATAATGAGACGGCTTCACACTTACTGGAAACTATTACATATCTTTTTTACCTGAACCGGTAATTTATCATCTCTCTTCCGCTCAAAACTTCAGACAAAAATAATAAAATCAGCAATAGATTGCCCGCGCAAGCCGACAAAAAATTTTTGTACTCTTTTGTGATTTCCTGAATTAGTGGGCAGGCTTTTTCGCAAAAGTGTCATTGTTTTAACTTTTATTGACAGACCTGAGGTATAAGATGATACTATGAAATAATTGTTAATTGTTAATCTCAAAAGCCGCTCAAAAATCAATTCATCATTCATAATTTTTACCCGCCGCAGTATTTTTTTACGCAGGAGGGCACCATTCACAATTCTTTTCCTCCTTGCTAAAACAACCTGAAAATCTTATTTTTTGCCCTCAGGTATGATTTTTTATTGAGGTATGTATGAATAATTTTAAGAAAGATGCTTTCCTCCAGGGAGAAAAAATATTTCTTCGGGCATTCAGGAATAGCGATGAGGAAATGATCAGCAGGATCGAAAATCACCCCGATCCGCGCAAGACTCTTTTTTACGCTATCCCCACAACAATTGAACAGCAGCGGGAAAAAGCTGAAAAATTTGTAAGCGATCCTAATTCGGTTGTATTCACCATCTGCCGGAATGAAGACAATGAACCGGTGGGTCAGACCGCCCTGCTTCGTATTGACTGGGTGGGCCGCATGGCAATATTTTATATCGGCATTGCGGATAAGGAAAACTGGTCGAAAGGTTATGGTTCGGAAGCTACAAGAATGATCATTGACTACGGAATCAAAACCCTCAATTTAAACAGAATTCAGCTTCATGTAGCCGTGGAAAATGAAGCCGCCGTAAAAGTTTACGAGAAAACAGGATTTAAGATCGAAGGCACTCTGCGTCAGGCAATGTTCCATGAAGGCCGCTACTGCGACTTTTACGTAATGGGACTGCTTAAAAGTGATTTAGTTAATTAATGTGAGCTCGTAAAAAGAAAATAGAAACAGGAAACGTTTCAGTGCAACTAATAACTAGTTTTTTGCTTCAAAAGGTAAAGTATTGATTTGAGCAGGTTCATAAATATGAGTAGTAGTCGAAAAGAACTATTCCATAAGAACTCAAATTCCACTAAGAATGGTGAGAAATTATCAGCGAGTAAAAAGTTTTATTGCCAAGTAAAAGTTTAATGGTTACTTGAGGTAAGTCCTCCCCCGTCAATGAAGAAGAACACTTCATTGACACCCCCTCCGGCGGGGGACATTCTGATTGCCAGGGATTATCGATAAATATCCCCCTTATGCCTTTGGCAGAGTGGGTGGACCAAAAAAGTCTTTCTTTGGAGACGGGGGAGGACAAAGCCTGGTACATTTAATTATTTCGACTTTAGCTTTATCTGTTTACTATTATGATTATTTCTCTGGTTCTTCTTTGTGGCTTTATCAACTCAGGAATTATTAAATAAAATTCATTAGCTGTTCAAAAATACTTTTATAATGTTACTATTTTTTTTGAAAACCCGGGATTAGTATGAAAATTTTATATGCTCTGATTTTTGCGATAAGTATCAATCTTTATTCACAATCAATTTTCGAAAAAGAACCTGATGTCCGGGTCAGAATAATTGAATCCGCCGATACATTGAGGATGAATTTCCACGGCAGATGGGTATCAAAACAGGCGACCCACGCGGGAATACTTACAGGCAGCAGCGGAGAAGCTCTTTTTTTCGTAAAGGAGGGGCGAATTTTTATGACTGCCGAAAATATCACCTCACCCTGCGACGGTCCGAAAGTTTTCTTTCGTTATGGAAAAGCCGGCGATGAAATTGAAATAAAGGATGTGCCATACGGAACAGGCTGGTGGTGGGGAGGCAGAGAGGACAGGCTTTATGAAGGAGAAATCAGTATACACCTCGATAAATCGGGGGAAATGTCTGTTATAGTAAAACTTCCTCTTGAGCAATACCTGAAAGGTGTTATCCCTTATGAAATAGGGGGGGACGCTCCCCTCGAAGCGCTAAAAGCCCAGGCTGTCGCGGCCCGCTCCGAAGCGGTTGTCGCTCTTGAATCAGGCATGTATTCCGGCCCCGGCTATGACCTGACATCCGATGTTGAATGCCAGGTATTCAGCGGCAATAAAAAAAGAACGGTTAATTCAGATCGCGCGGTTGAGCAGACCAGAGGTATCGCGTTGAGCGAACAGGATAAAGTAATAAATGCCTATTATGCCTCAAATTGCGGAGGCGCCTCCGAAATAATTAAATATGTCTGGCCCGACCGCCCGAGAGCTGCCACATATATGGAAGCGCGGAAAGACCATTCCGGAGACCGGCAGATAGACCTGAGTGATGAAGACAACGCTGAAAAGTGGATACTCTCGGAACCGGAAGTTAACTGCAATCCAAACCTCGGAACAGCTTTACCTTCCTGGAGCCAGAAAAATTTCCGATGGAAGCGGGAATATAACATAAATGAAATTTCTGAGACTCTGTCGGCCGGAAAGGATTATGGAAAACTGCTCGCTATAAATCCTCTGAAAAGAGGAAAATCGGGCAGGATATATCACGCGAGCTTCCAGTTTGAAAATGGCAGTTTCCAAACCACCGGCGAACTTGCAATCAGAATGCTCTTTCATCCACCCCTCAGAAGCTCCTGTTTTATTGCTGACAAAACCGATTCTTCCTTTATTCTTCGCGGCGCGGGATGGGGCCACGGTGTGGGAATGTGCCAGTCAGGCGCCGTTTCAATCGCCAAAAACGGCGGTGATTTCAAAAAAATCCTGAACCATTATTACCCTGAAGCCGGGATAATAAATATCTACCCCGCAAAAAAGTAAAATAACCTTTCACCAGAGGGCAATACTACCAGCTTAAGGATTTTGAGCATTAAAAAAGTCTCCGAAGGGGGCAAAGCCTGATAGCCAGATGGAATTACCCGCGGGAATGGAAACAAAAAAAACGCGACATCACCGAAAGGGGACAATCAGAAACACATCACCACTGAAAAGAAAATATGAATTTAGAATAAGGCATAAAACCATATTACAAGGCTCCCGACATCACGTATATTGAAATGCAACTATTTTATAATTTTCTTTCATTAAATGACACAATAATAACAGTAAGAATTTTCCGTCATCCTCCCTCAATATCGTTTTTATCTTTTAAAGCGACATCAAAAAAATAAACGTTAAGAAAATCAAATGAATGGAGCGTTAAAAAAGGAAAGCTGTTTGAGGCACATGTCCTTTTATGTGCCGAGTTCTTTCATTTTAGCGGAGTGAATTGATTTTTAGCTTATTTTTTTGCAGTCTTGACTTTTTTTGCCTGCTCGCCGCAGGAGAGTTACTTTTTGTGTCAAGACAAAAAGTAAGGGGATATTTTATAAAATATATTTGGTAAGATTCATGACAATTCCCATTGGTTCTCGCTTTACCTGCTAATTAAATTTTAAATTATTTCAAGCAATAAAAATTATAAACGCAATTCTTTTTAACAGAATTCCTAATGTCAGTCGCATGCGTATATACGCACCAAAAATCTATATTGTTTTATTTCAACACTTTATGTTTCTGATGTCAGGAGCCCTGTATTAAGATAATAACTCCTTGCCGAAACCGTCCCTTCCAATTTCATATGCCCTTTTCAAATTCCTCTCCCTGTTTTCTTCCGGATATATCATTCCGCCCAAAATGATCATCTGCTTTTCCTCAAAACGGGGACCGAGCCTGTCATCCAGCATAATATTCCGCATGCTGGCGGTTATCCCGATTTCTTCGAGGAATTCTTCCGGGTGCCCCGCTGTGCATATTACCAGACCTTTTTTAATCTTTCTCATGACGCCTTCAGAATGTCCCTCTTCATCATAACCATACGCGTAACCAACAGTATAAACCCGGTCGAACCAGCCCTTGAGTATCGCCGGGCAGTCGCTCCACCAAAGGGGGTAAAGAAATATTACCATATCGGCGACGGCCAGCTTTTTCTGCTCAGCCGCCACATCATCCGGAATCGGCAATTCCAGCCGGACATTACCCTCCCGCTCATATTCTTCAGACGACATTTCGGCCCGGAAATTCATCGAGTAAAGATCGGACAGAATTATTTCATGACCCGTTTCCTTCAAACCTGTCATAAGATTATCAAGAACGGAACGGGTAAAACATTTTTTCCCCGGATGGGCGTAAATAATTAAAGTTTTCATAAGCGCCTGCCAAATTTTTATGTCACCCCTTCAGGGTTTGGTATTGGTTGATTGATTCCTTTCTATAATCATGTCATCCCTTCGGGATTTTTTGGAAAAAATTTTAATTCAGGATAATATATGTTAAACGATTCCTTACATCATATAGATTGAAATGTGATAGTGTTTCGTAATTTATTCTGTTCAATTCAACAAAATCATAAATACGAATATATACAATCAAAAACCTGAATTACTATTTTCTATATTTTTGTTTTTAATATCTGGAGCCCTTCAGTTTAAATTTTATTTCAGATAATCCCGAAGGGATGACATGATTATAGCTTAAAAATGTGAATTATATAACAAAACCCTGAAAGGGTGACATAATTATTCCAACCAATCAAATAAATATTTTTCGTTGTATTCAATTTGAAATTTCTGAAGAAAATCTATGTATTCTTCTTTAAAAGATTTTTTCCGATGATGTTCTTCCTGATTAGCAATATATTTATATACAGTTTCTATTTGTGAATGGGAATAAGAAAAAACACCGTATCCTTCCTGCCACGAAAATTTGCCCTTTACAAATTTTTGTTCATTGATGAAGTTTGACGTGTTGTTTTTAATCTCCCGCATTAGATCAGATATATTCTGCGAAGGTTTTAATCCTACAAAAACATGGACGTGGTCGGCGACGCCATTGACTATAATTGGTTTTTGATTTTTCCTCTTAATAATGCCTGCAATATACCTGAAGATTTCATCCCGCCATTGTTTTTGCAGAAGGTTTTGCCTTCCTCTTACGGAAAATACGTATTGAATATAGATTTGTGAATATGTGCCTGCCATATTTTTATGTCACCCCTTCAGGGTTTGGTATTGGTTGATTGATTCCTTTCTATAATCATGTCATCCCTTCGGGATTTTTTGGAAAAATTTTAATTCAGGATAATATATGTTAAACGATTCCAAACATCATATAGATTGAAATGTGATAGTGTTTCGTAATTTATTCTGTTCAATTAAACAAAATCATAAATACGAATATATACAATCAAAAACCTGAATTATTATTTCCAATTTTTTTGTCTCTGATGTGAGGAAACCGTTTATAATATCTCACTTCAAAAACAACATCTTTTTCGCGGCGATAAAATCACCCGATTTAATTTTGCAGATATACATTCCTGAAGATAATTCATGAGAAATCTCTTCAGTCGAAAAACTCATTTCATAACTACCGGCCTTATAATATTCATCCGCGAGAAGAGCAATTTTCCGCCCCAGCAAATCATAAACCACGATTCTCGTATGCCCGGATTTCGAAAGATGAAACCTGATTTTAGTGGAAGGATTAAATGGATTGGGATAATTCTGCTCAAGCATGTAATCATCGGGGATCACACCTCCAACTCTCTCAACTGATGTAGTGGTATCGGCAATAAATATCTCCAGTTCCGGCTGGCGAAGAATATTTTCATAATCAACGTGGCCCGCTTTTATCACTTCGAGTTTAATGTACCTGGTGTTATTTACCGTTTCATAAGAACAAAGGTTATCACGAGGCATAAAATCATCATTGATTATATGAAAATCCTCAGTCCAGGGATCGTTTATTCCTGCTTTTGAATATATTTTAAATTCTTTGCTGTTCAGGTAGTCTTCATCCCCCGCGTAAAAGGCATGGAAAAGTTGAAAATGAGTAACAGGTGTTATTTTTCCGAGGTCCAGTTCTATCCAGTGAGGCCCTGAATCTGTGCTTACCCATTTTCCGCTGCCGCGGTGTTTTTCTCCATCTATAAGATAATGCCCCTCATAACCGGCCATCTCACCCGAAATGTTTATAATCTGAGCTTCGGGCGCGATGTTGATATAATTCTGATCCGACAAAACGCAGAGACTGTTGGCGACAGCTCTTTGCGAGCCGTCGGAGGGACTGTTGCGTACCGCGCCGTTATAGAAAAATGTTGATGAACCGCCTCCATCGAATTGCACACCTGACCAGGCCCCGAATTCAATCAGCAGATGCCCCAGGTCCCAGAGAGTCATACCGATGCTGAAACCAGGCTGGCGTCCGTCACATACAGCCAGAATCAGAGTATCGCAATTAATCGTTACCCCCGCCGCGGTTCTTGGATGCCTGCTGTTGTAATAAGTGTTTTTATATGACAATTCCATATCCTCTCCATCGGGGAATGCCGCGATGGGGTCGGCGTAATATTCTCCTTCCTTTACAATCCTCGGCGCTCCCGATACCGAATACCACAGGTTGTGCCAGTCGGGAATAGTAGTCCAGTTGACGCTGATTTTTTCGCCCACTTCAATATTACTCTGCAGCCAGTCTGATGATTCCTCTCTGCCGGCCACCACTATCCACCCGTCAGGGATTCCTTTGCCCATTTCATTCACCCTTATTTCCTGCACAACGCTGTCGGCGGAAAGAAACACTTCTGTGGTATTTGAAGATGCTGAACGCCCCGGCGTATAACTCCCATATTTATCGGTGAAGAGTATCATCCAGCCTTCCCCGTAATCGATGTTGAGCATCACCAGGTCATGGGTATTTCCCTGTTCATCTGAAAGGCTGCCATACCAGTTCCAGCGGTCGGTCCACATCCCCACAAGGGCTGTTTTGTTTTTTGTGAATCCGAGCGCCGTCCTGAACTTGGGCGAAATGTGCATCTCCCCTTCGAGTACTGTGATTCCCTGCGGGATGCCGTTGTGAGTGCCGAAAAAGTCCCCGTTGATTGCCGCTTTGGCGCCGACCCGGTTTGCCATGGATGAGACTACCTGCCTGTCCCAGAGCCTGTCCATAGCGAGAACGGTTTGTACATTAACTCCCGGATTTTTTAGATCAACTATCAGCACATGAATATCCAGCGGGAGTGTCGTTTTCCTGTGCAGATATGCCATATTGGGTATCGAGTAATCCCAGGTGTCCTGCCCCGCCAGGATCCCCGCAAACGCTAAAACTAAAATTATTACTTTTTTGAACATACTTTGCCTGCCTCTGCTATTTTATAAAAACCTCACTTATAAAATAACAAAATAAGCCATAACCCTCCTGTTATTTTATAATTATTACCATTGCTGACCGAGGCAGAACCAAAAAGAGATTCCGGGGAGGATGGTAGCGGTTTGACCTACCTTGAGTTGAAACAAATCCGGAGAGAAGCCCATTTATTTACCCCCCCTCCCCCGAAATGGCAGAAGTTTTCACGCAATTATAATCTTGTTGCCTGGAAGGTTAAAACATCAGGAACAAGGTTCTTTTAAGTTTTTTGTGGGGTTTGATAACGTTATTTTTACCTGTTTAAAATTCGGCTGAGATTAGAAAAATTTTCCCAATAAAAAACAAAACTATGTTTTTGTAATAGACTCTTGATTTTAAGATAAAATGTATTATTTTAGTGCCGAGCAAATATTAATAAGGAGCGGATATCGGATGGCATTTGAAATTAACATTCAGGAAAAATTAAAATTTCTTGAAATAAGCTATATCGGTGAGGTAAAGCCGGAAGAATTATTTGATGCCCTGCATAAAATAGTTGAGATAGGCACAAAAGAAAATATATCAAAGGTTCTTGCCGATTGTTCCGATATGAATGGAGGGCATTCAATCACCGACCTCTACTCTCTTATTTCTTCCTTTGACGGAAACAATATTTACAGATTAAAGGAAGCCTTGATAATGCCGAAACTTGAAGCATCTGAAAAAGAGGTGAAATTTTATGAGACGGCTTGTTTTAACAGAGGAATAAATGTTAAACTATTTAAAGACAGAATGGATGCGGTATCCTGGTTAACATCCTGATCAGCATTTTATAAACTGCTTACCCCCAGCCTTTTTTATCTAAACTCAGAACTCCTGATCCCGGTAATAAAAAACAATAACTTACAGGGGTTCATTCGCAAAATGAAAACGAAGGAAATTTGATATGAAAACAACTTGGGCGGATATCTCTTTATCTTATAGAATAATATTTAGAACCGATACATCAGCATTATATTATTTTCAAAAATAATATAATTTGAACGCCTTTTTGTGCATCTCCTACAGAGATGTTTCCCAAGTTGTCTATTATATTCTACCCCAGGGGGACGTTCCGCACTAATTACTGCCTCTACAAGGCAAATGCAATAAAAAGAACCTTGTATAGGTTCCAATTATTGTAGAAAATTGTTAACACCATAAGACAAAATCCTTGTAGAGGATTCACAAACCACCCCGGATAATCAAACACCTTTGAACCTCCCGGATAAACTCAGATCAATAAAATAATAATTTTGTAATACATCATTTATGGCGAAAAAAAATCTCGTCACTTAAAAATGGATAATAAATTCTTGTGATATTTCCCAAAAATTTCCGCGATTTCATTTTGCGAGGAGTAAGGAGTTCTGAAACTGCTTCCAGACTAATATTGAGAATATTGGTCCAAACCGTTTATTTACAATAGTGCCAAATGGCCCCTCGGGTTTTATCTTGATTTATGGTAGTATATATATTGTATTGTAATTATCATTTATTTTTATACTGATATAGTTATTATTTTAACATTAATTCAGTATCACTGTAATTGCGATATGCTGATATATCATATTGGCTTTATCATAATTGATTATGATATGAATTTTCCAGCTTATTTTCAAGCTTTATTTTTCTTTTTTATTGTCATTAATATATCCTTTTTTTTCATTTTTTCCTCTCGCTGGTTTCCTTTTCTTCCGGATTTAGTTCTTTATACAACCGTATATATTGTTTGACTACGCTGACCGATCTGCCTGTTATTTCACATATTGACTCTTCATCCATTCCTTTTCTTAGTAGTTTTCTGACTTGTTCATAATGTTTTATATACCTGTCCACGGCCTCCTGACTATGTTCCGTTTTTAACACTATATCAGCTGGCGATATACCCTGTTCGTATAATGATATGATTATTGCCTTATGAGTCGGAAGACTTCCCTGGTCCAGCACATATCCTTTTAACGGAAGTATTTCTCCCGTCTTTTCTACATAGGCATCCAGATATTTTCTTATCGTTGACAAGCTGCGATTCATCAATACACTTACTTCCGCCCCTGTTAACAAGCCTCCCTGACTTTTTGCTTCTTTTATCAACCTTACCATTGTTTCTATATCTCTTGATTCACGGTGTCTATAGTTGCTGTTTCTGTCCCCCTTCTTATAATATATTCTTCGTTCTATATCCTCTTCGGTTATCAGGGGCAGTATTACTGTCGTTGTTTCATATTCCTCTGACTTCTTACCATAACTTTGACGCTGACCATTATCACTGGTTACACGCATCACTATCTCTCCATTGCCTACACTTTCTTTTCCCGGATAATATTCCTTATGCAGTTCTTCTATATCTTCGGCCAGCATTTGCAATATTTTTCTCGATCCCAGTATTTTGTACTCTTCCTCTAGCAATCTTATCAAAGCTATTCGGAATTGTTTCTTGTTCATACTCAGGTATCGGTCTCTCGGTTTCATCCTAAACCTCCAGTCAATAACTCCATAGTCTTCCAATATTTTTCCCCTCTTTTTTTTACCGGTTCCCGATAGCCTTGACGAATCGCCAGCGTTTCCATATTTTCGCTTCTTATTTTGTCTTTTTTACTTTCCCTTATTATTTCCAAATATTGACCCGATAAATGCTCTGACAATCCTGTTAACTGACTTATCTCTTTCTTTTTATATATTCTCCTTCTATAACAAAGCAATACTTTTGTAAAACTTTCAAGATACCTTTTTATTGCTCCGACACTATGTCTTAGTTTTATCTTTATCTCGCTGTAGGTCTTTCCGTCAAGATACATCTCTATTATTTTTACCTTATGCGTCTGTCCGCGACCTATGTTATGCAATACACCCCTGGTTATTACTTCTATGCCTCTTTGTCTTATTTCATGGATATCCCGTTTTATCGTCCGGATCCCGCAATTTAGAACCCTGCATAAATCTTCCTGGCTTAATACCGCTTCCTGCTCTATTGATTCTTCAGTGATCCGCTGGATTTTTGTTCTGCGTAGCTCGGTCTTTCCGAATTGTCTTTTTATCTCCTCATCGGATAATCCATCATCAAGAGTTATAACTATTCTTTTCTTTCTCGATTCCTCTATGCTTTTTCCACTCTTTTCGGAGATTTCTATGGCTACTATTTCTACCTGTCCCTCTTGTAGCGAATTACCTCGCAATAAACAACTTTTTGCTGTTTGGAGTATTTCTTTACTTAATTTCGGAGAGAGTTCATATGAATTTGATAACTCATAGAGGAACTCTCCTTCCGAAGTTTTTTGGTGCAATCTTTTGTACTCATTTTTTGTGCTAAACATAGCCACCTCAATGTTTTATGCAAATTTAACATTTTTTGAGGGGCCATTTGGCACTATTTTATTAGCTGCATCTTCTTCGACTGTTTAAACTTTCCGGCTTTAATCTCATAATAATATGTCCCCGACGCTACTGCTTTCCCTTTATTGTTTGTCCCGTTCCATATTACCGAATATTCACCGGGAGCCGAATATTTATTGACCAGCTCTTTTACTTCACGACCGTTCGCGTCATAAACTTTCAGCGATACTCTCGATGATTTATTTATAGCGTAAGTGATGGTTGTGGCAGGATTAAAAGGATTAGGATAATTCTGCATTAAGCTGAAGCTTTCCGGATTGTCGGAAATTCTTTTTACATCTGTAACGATATCGAGAATGGCATTTGCGGCGTTTTCACCCGTTATATATGCTCCGTGAGCTGTTCCGCGATAGTCATTTGTCGTGTGTTCTCCGGCAAAAAAGAGTTTACTCTCAACAGGGTTCTGCCAGTCATCGAAGAAATCAGGAGAAGATTCAACATTAGCGAATGAATATGAACCGTAGGCAAAAGGATCGGATGACCATCTGGATATAACTATACCGGCAGGTTCGGTTACATCATTGCCATAAACTTTTCTCAGAACATCCAGCACATCATTCTTTACCTCCTCATCACTTTTCTGCTCGATTGTCAGGCCATAAAGGCCAAAACCGAACGTCATAAGACCATTAACCGGAACAAATTTTTTGGCATTCAGGAAATAAGGATATTTTCCTTTTTCTTCTGTGGTTATGCCGATATACTGCATATCTTCATCCCAGAAAGCTTCATCAAATGAAAGGAAAACCTTGTTAATATAGCCTGTTTTCACCTGGTTCATAAGATCGGTTTTTGATGCCGGCAATTCCGGAGTAAAGGTAACGCTTTCATTTTTAAGTACTCCCAGCGGCAGCGTCACCACAACAAAATCGGCTTCAAACTCCCCCTGATCGGTGCTTACATAAATTGTCTCACCGCTGTAGTCGATCTCTTCAGCAATCTGCCCGGTTCTTATATCAAGACCTTCGGCCAGATGATTTATCAGTTCATCATATCCATTGGGAAAAAGAACATCCTTTCCGGGAAATTTTTTGTCATTCTGCCAATACTTCGCCGATAGTTCTGTTATGTCACCGCCCGAATCAAATTCCATATATGAAGTAAGCTGGTAAATCATAATCAGATCACTAAGCCAGGAAGGTTCAATGTTTTCAATAGCGGTTTTTACCGTCTCATCATCCTGAAGCCCGGAGGCATAATTCTCAATTTCTTCAAGAAGTGTATTATAATCATCATAATATGTATCCAGTGTCGCGTCATCAATTTCATTGCCATTTTCGTCATAAACTATCAGACTTTCATCATCAGTTTCAAAGGTAGAGGCCCCCGCATCATCTGAAAGAACTTTTATGGGGTTATCCTGAGCCGGGCCATGTATCCATGAAGCGCCCAGGTCAACCGGGTAACCAAGTGACCGGTCGGACCAGATACGCCCGCCGATACGGTCTCTCCCTTCCAGCACAATAACATCCACACCCGAGTCGTGCAGTTTTCTCGCTGCGGCCAGGCCGGCGAATCCCGCGCCAATCACTACTACTTTCGAATCAGTATTTACCTTTTTATTTTTCGCGAAACTAATTTTTGGCAGCGCTGCCGCGGATGCCACCAATGCAATATTCCTGAGAAATTTTCTTCTGCTTTCATTCATGGTTTACTCCAATATATTTTTATATCCCAAACCGGCCGGGCCTGAAAAAACCGGTAAAAATATTTGCCGATTAATTACTTTGTCCTGCTTTTAAGCGCGATACGAATCCAATTTTCAGCTATAAGAAGTAAATAATTAACAAAGCGCATAAATTTTCCCTGCTTCCGCCGGCACAGTCAATTAACAAACGCCGCCGCTAAACTCCATATATCAACAGATACCCCGTAAAAGATATCCTCCGCCGCTGAATTATATGCTGCCTGGTATCCAAATATACTTACATTGCCAATTACTCCGGCTGTTACGCCAAATCTCTGTTCTTCATTCGTTTCAGGATCATCATCATCCGCCCCGTTATATAACCTTTCTTCAAAAAATAACACAGACGCGCCGAGCGCTGGTTTTATTGAGAATTGTCTGCTGTTTATTCGGTCAAGGAAACCAAAGCCATATAACACAGACCCCCCGGCGGTAACTTCCCGGTATGTCATTTTTGAAGAGGCTGATGTAAAACCAGGTTTATCTGTATCGCCCAGGTAAAGGTTCATCATGAAGCTGAATCCGTCATCTATCATACCCATAGTTCCCCCCATAACGGGTGTGTCGGCTTCATCGGTTGAATAGCTGAATGGCTGGAAATTTACTCCGAAATATATCCCCTGTGAAAAAATCGGGCTTGTTGTGATAAGAGAAAAGAGGAAAAAATATTTAAAATATTTCATAAGACCTCATGTCTGTTTATTGTGAGAACGAAAATTCTAAAATAAAGTTTCATTTTTGCCTTTCTATTTACGAACCCGTTTTTTATATTCTATGAAAAATTATGGTATTATTGAAGAATATTTATTGAACAGAGGAGGGAGTATGAAAAAATTATTACCGTTGATTTACTTTGTGTTTATTTCGGGCCTTACCGCCCAACTGGATGAAAGAATTGTGAGGATGGACGCAATTGAGGATTCATCGGGAGGTGTGCATATTTTTTACAGAAAATCTGATGTATGGTATCCATCAGACGATATTATCAGAACCCTGCCTATCCGTTATCTGAACGCTCAGACCAGAGAGGATACTCTGCTGCTTGATCCTGCAACAACAAACAAACATTATCACACTGTTCAGTTTTTTGACAACGATCCCTGGAAATATATTACAGGAGGCGCTTTTGGGGATAAACCGGACAAGGTGTTTATCCACAAGTTTGACGGAAGTATCATTGAATACCCCGGGCATATCTGCAAAGTATTTGTCGATAACATTTCCAATCTTACATACGCGAATATAATTGATACACTTGCCCAGACATACAAACTGATTCATTCAACTGATCGGGGAATTACATGGACAGATATCAGCGATGCCCCCGAATTCAGGATGCTGAATGTCTGCCCGTTCCGAGAAAGCATATTTGGTTATAATGACAATGGAGGTATTATTGAATCTGAGAATAGAGGAAACAATTCATTTCAAATTTCCTTCACTGAATGCTGGGATAATTCGGCAAGAATATTTTATGACAATACACGGGGAACTGTAGCAGCCTCATGTTTAATTGACGGCAAATGCCATTTTGAGTTTCTTCCGGTTGATTATGATTTATTTACTGATGTTTATACAGGATATGAGAAGGATTTGATGTTCGCTTGCGCACCAGGAGAAAAATATGGTCAGAGAATTTTTGTCGGATTGAAAAATATACTCTATACTTGTGGAGCCAGCGTGGATTCTTTGTTTTATATTGAACCGATAGAGAGCCTTCCAAAAGGGATAAACGGACTATTTCGCCCTTCATACGCAGATGATATTTTTTATTTCTCCTCGAATTATTTTATTATGCGAAATAATGGAGAAAAACTGGATACTTTACTCGCGCTTAACGGAAATCAAAGCCATCATTATTTCCCCTTGAAAAAAGGGAATTCATGGTTTTATGATTGTTATCTTTATAATTCCGGGAATAGTGAGGATATAATTTTTTACCAGAAAAAATTGCAGGTGACTGATGACAGCGTATTGATAAATGGTTATATCTGGTCGAAAATTGCTGAATATTCACATAATTCGATTTTCCTAATTTACCGAAGGGTTGATAAGAATGGAAAGATATTTGATTATAAAGATAACGCGCCCTCACTTTTTCTTGATATGCGAGCGGCTGCTTATGATTCAGTTGTCGGGGCCTACTCTTCAAGATATTTTTGTGAGGAAGAAACCTTTTTGAATTTCAATAATTATTCAAATGTTGAAAAAGATTTATTTTCTACCGGAACCTGCGGCAATACAGAGTATAAATTCCTTAATGGCATTGGTCCGACTTTTACCGGGAGTTATAACCCATTTTCAACATTAACAGTAACCCTCCGCGGCGCATACATAAACGGAGTGGTTTATGGCGATACAAATATTACATCTGTAAAGGAACCGGAAATAACACCAGAGAACTTTTCACTTTCCGAAGCTTACCCCAATCCCTTCAACCCTTCAACAAAACTGGATTATTCGGTTCCGGAATATTCTCTGGTAACAGCGGAATTATTTGATATAAAAGGAGAAAAAATTAGAACCTTACTCAATGAAAATAAAGCGCCGGGCCGTTATTCTGTTGTGGTGGAAATGGGGAATTACGTCAGCGGAGTATATATAATAAAATTATCAGCAGGCAAACAATATATCACCAGAAAAATTATTCTTTTGAAATAGAATTTCGGAGGGAAAATGAAAAAACTTATACTGCTTTTTATGTTTATGACCATTTTGCGCCTTACCGCCCAACCGGATGAAAGAATTGTGAGGATGGACGCGATAGAAGATTCATCAGGTGATGTTCATATTATTTACAGAATGTCTGATAAACTTTTTCCATCCGAAAATATTATCAGAACATTACCTGTGCGATACTTAAACGCGCAGTCTAAACAGGATACCCTTCTGCTTGATCCGGCTGCTACAAACAAACATTATCACACCTTTCAGTTTTTTGACAACGATCCCTGGAAATATATTACAGGAGGCGCTTTTGGGGATAAACCGGACAAGGTGTTTATCCTCAAGTTTGACGGAAGTATCATTGAATACCCCGGGCATATCTGCAAAGTATTTGTCGATAACATTTCCAATCTTACATACGCGAATATAATTGATACACTTGCCCAGACATACAAACTGATTCATTCAACTGATCGGGGAATTACATGGACAGATATCAGCGATGCTCCCGAATTCAGGATGCTGAATGTGTGCCCGTTTAAAGGCAGCATTTATGGCGTTGATCTATATGGCAGCCTTATCGAGTCTGATGACAGAGGACTCAGCTATGATGACCACCATTCATTTTTTAATCACTGGAATACTGAGAGCAGGCTGGTTTATGATAATTTAAATGGCGCCATGGCCGCGGTTACTTATCATAACAATATTTGTTATGCCTATTTTTATGCCGTTGAAGTCGATTACTTTTATAATTTGTACATTGATTTTTTAGGACCGGACCCCGAAAACCTTGTCCCTGCAACAGGTGAAAGGTATGGACAGAGAGCTTTTTTTGCGGATGCCGCCAATATATATACAAATTCATCCGGCAACGATTCCCTCGGCATTCCGGAACTTATTCTTAATATCGATAAAAAAATCACCGGTATGTACCGATCCCCTTCAAATGACCAGCTATATATTTCATCATCTTATTATATATATAAAAAAGAAGGAGATGAATTAACAAAAATATTTGAAATAAATTCTGATGCCTGCTCGGAGCTTTTTCCGTTAAAAAAAGGTAACTGCTGGTTATATAATTTCATTAGTATCAGCTCCATCGGCTGGGGAGGGCCTAATACTGTTGAATACAGAATAAAGGATACAATACTGGACAGAGATACTGTAATAAATAATAAAACTTACTTTATTATGAGAAGCACATCACAGGCCGGGATTAAATATTATTATTTAAGAGAGGACCCACTCGGGGGAAAGTTTTATATGTTTTCAGATGGAGAAGAAATTTTATATTATGACCTGAAAGCTATTGAAGGTGAAGTTGTCCATAGTCATAGCGGTGTGCAAATTAAATGCATTGAGGAAAAAGATTCACTTTATGCCGGAAATAATAGGCTCTGCCGGAAATTTGAAAAGGATGATAATAGTTATCTGAATGATTTTGACTTTCAGTTTCTCCAGGGAATAGGTAAGATTAAATCGCATTCCAGCGGTGATTTTTCATCGAGCTACAGAACGCTGATCGGCGCTGTTATTGACGGAGTGGTTTATGGCGATACCACCCTGACAAATATTAAAAGAGAGGAGACACTTCCTTCGGAATTTTATCTTTCCGAAGCTTACCCCAATCCCTTCAACCCTTCAACAAAACTGGATTATTCGGTTCCGGAATATTCTCTGGTGACATCTGAATTATTTGATATAAAAGGAGAAAAAATTAAAACCTTACTCAATGAATATAAAACTCCGGGCCGTTATTCTGTTGTGGTGGAAATGGGGGATTACGTCAGCGGAGTATACATAATAAAATTATCAGCAGGCAAACAATATATCACCAGAAAAATTATTCTCTTGAAATAGAATTTCGGAGAGAAAATGAAAAAACTTATACTACTATTTATGTCTGTGACTATTTTGCGCCTTACCGCCCAACCGGATGAAAGAATTGTGAGGATGGACGCGATAGAAGATTCATCAGGTGATGTCCATATTTTCTACAGAAAATCTGATGTGTGGTATCCATCAGACGATATTATCAGAACCCTGCCTATCCGTTATCTGAACGCTCAGACAAGAGAGGATACTCTGCTGCTTGATCCGGCTGCTACAGACAAACATTATCACACCGTTCAGTTTTTTGACAACGATCCCTGGAAATTCATAACCGGCGGCGCGATGATGGATGAACCGGACAAGGTGTTTATCCTCAAGTTTGACGGAAGTATCATTGAATACCCCGGGCATATCTGCAAAGTATTTGTCGATAACATTTCCAATCTTACATATGCGAATATAATTGATACACTTGCCCAGACATACAAACTGATTCATTCAACTGATCGGGGAATTACATGGACAGATATCAGCGATGCTCCCGAATTCAGGATGCTGAATGTGTGCCCGTTTAAAGGCAGCATTTATGGCGTTGATCTATATGGCAGCCTTATCGAGTCTGATGACAGAGGACTCAGCTATGATGACCACCATTCATTTTTTAATCACTGGAATACTGAGAGCAGGCTGGTTTATGATAATTTAAATGGCGCCATGGCCGCGGTTACTTATCATAATAATGTTTGTTATGCCCATTTTTATGCGGTTGAAGTCGACTATTTTTATAATTTATGCTTTGATTTTTTGGGACCGGAACCTGAAAACCTTCTCCCGGCAACCGGTGAAAAGTATGGACAGAGAGCTTTTTTTGCGGAAATTACTGACATTTATTCAAATTCTCCCGGCTCTGATTCTCTTAGTTATCTGGAAGTTGCTTTTCAACATGATAAAAAAATTACAGGTATATACCGGTCGCCAACCAGCAAACAGTTCTATTTTGCATCTGCTTATTATATATATAAAAGAGATGGGGATGAAAAAGAAATTCTGTTGGAGCTCCCTTCTGATCTGAGTTCCCGGATGTTTCCTCTTGCTGTTGGTAATTCATGGACATATTATGAGAATCATGTTGATTATTCAGTAGCGCCTCCAAATACCCGTGAGTACTGGTTCAAAAATGAGATAATAAACAATGATACAATAATCAACAACCAGACTTACTTTATAATGAAAAGCATATGCGGAACATCAATTGACTATTCTTATATAAGAGAAGATCCTAAAGGAGGAAAGTATTACCAATTTTATTCGGGAGAAGATCAATTATGTTATGACCTAAAGGCGGTTGACGGTGAAATTGTTCGTAGTAATGGCGATTTAAAAATTGTATGTACCGAAGGAATCGATACACTTTATGCCGGGAATGAAAGAATTTACCGAAATTTTGAAATAGATGACAATTATTATCTTTTTAATTTTGATTATCAATTTCTCCAGGGAATAGGCAAAATTAAATCACATTCAAGCGGTGATTTTTATTCCGATTATGTGATTCTACGTGGCGCCGTTATTGACGGAGTGGTTTATGGCGATACCACCCTGACAAATATTAAAAGAGAGGAGACACTTCCTTCGGAATTTTATCTTTCCGAAGCTTACCCCAATCCCTTCAACCCTTCAACAAAACTGGAGTATTCGGTTCCGGAATATTCTCTGGTGACATCTGAATTATTTGATATAAAAGGAGAAAAAATTAAAACCTTACTCAATGAATATAAAACTCCGGGCCGTTATTCTGTTGTGGTGGAAATGGGGGATTACGTCAGCGGAGTATACATAATAAAATTATCAGCAGGCAAACAATATATCACCAGAAAAATTATTCTGTTGAAATAAAAAACATTTTCAAATATTTTTATTTAGCGGGGGTGTTTCTAGGCCCCCCGTTTTCCTCCTCCTTTATTGCCAATGCCTCCTTTTTGATTTCCCTTTTCATTTCGTTAAATTGTAACATTTCGATTTGGTACAAAAAAATCAATTCCACACAAAAAGCAGACCCGGTATTTTGATGAAAACAACAAAATTTTCCTTTTTGATACTCTTTATCTACATTTTTTCTTCCATACCCCCAATAATGGCGCAAAAGGACAAGGATAAATCTTTTAGTATTTATTCCGACACACATAAAAACGCCCCGTCCGATCTTCCCTACGCTCAATATTTCACGATGGAGGAATTCAAAAATTATGATCCGGCCTCTGATCCGGAAGCTCCTTATAACAGGAGTTCTGTACCATTAGGAGACCGGTTTTTAACAGAGCAGACAATCGTAAATTCTCACGCGCGGATGGATGGGGCGGGAGTTTCCCCCCTGCCGGTATTCTCCGGCGGATCCGTTCCCGCGCAGGGAATCCTGAATAAAATGGGATTATACGCATACAGTAACTGGCAGTACACCGATGTGATGGTATACTGGGGGGGCGGCCCGGGAGTAGCGGGAATAAATGTGGTGATACCGGCAGCCGCGGCGGTGGACGCCGCGCACAGAAACGGAGTGCCGATAATGAGCAACGTTTTTTTCGCCCCGACTGCTTATGGAGGTCAAATCAACTGGGTATGGAATTTTGTGGAAAAAGATGGCGATAGTTATATAATCGCCGATAAAATGATAGAAACCGCTGAATATTTCGGCTTTGACGGCTGGTTTATCAACCAGGAAACAGCGGGAGGCAACGCCGCTCTGGCAAACGAAATAATTGAATTGATGAAATATATCAAAGCCAATAGCGACCTCGAGGTTTACTGGTATGACGCCATGACCGAAACGGGAGCCATTTACTGGCAGGAACAGCTAAATGCCAATAACGACCGTTTTTTCCAGGATGGCTCCACCAGGGTTTCCGATTATATGTTTCTTGATTTCGGCTGGACTTCAACAAAACTGGCCAATTCAAACAGCTACGCCAGGAATCTCGGCCGTGATCCTTACGAATTATACGCGGGAATTGATATAGCCGTCAATGGCTACAACACTTATGTTAACTGGAACGGAGTATTTCCGGAAGGGCAGGAACATGTAACTTCACTCGGTATGTATCGGCCGGATGATTTCCTCTGGTGGCAGGCCGCGGCTATTGATGAAAACCTCGCGAGAGAAAGCCGCTTCTGGTCAGGGCCCAATGGTGATCCTTCCAACACAACCACCACCCAGGCATGGAAAGGAATCGCTCATTACATTCCGGCTAACTCGGTTATAAATGATATGCCATTTTTCACAAACTTTAATTTCGGCGCCGGGGATAAATATTTTATAGAAGGTGAAATGATATGCCCCGATAAGTGGCTTGAGCAGGGCTGGAATAACCTCTCGCTTCAGGAAATTCTCCCAACATGGAAATGGATTGTTGATTCGCAGGGGGAAAAACTTACTCCCGAATTTGATTTTACCGAAGCTTATTATGGAGGGAATTGTTTAAAGATTTCGGGAAATCTATCATCCGATAACCATATAAAACTGTATAAAACCAGGCTGGATATAACCTCAAATACAAGACTGGATATAACCCTGAAAAAACCCGAGGCGGGGGAAACCTCCATGCAGGCAGGTTTGCTTTTCGAAGAAGATCCGGGTGTATATCAATTCATCAACGCCGGAAGTGTCTCAACAAACGACTGGGAAGTAAAAACTCTTGACCTTTCTCCTTACGCGGGCAAAACTCTCGCTTCGATATCACTAAAATTTTTGAGCAACGGAAACGCTGACTACGAAATAAAAATCGGCAGAATCGGGGTGTATAATATTCCCGCGGAAACTCCCGCGCCCCCCGCAAATTTGTTTATTGAGAAAAAAACGCAGGAGGAAAACTATATTACTTTGCGGCTCCGGTGGGATCATTCACCTGATGATATTCACTGTTATAACATTTATAAAAAGAACAACGACGGCAGCCGTGTTTTCCTGGGAGCTACACCCAATAACGCATATTTTGTCCCTTATATAGGTAATGAAATTGAAGACAGCCTGGTGACGATAGAACTTGAAGCGGTCGGTAAAAACTTCAGAAGCTCCGACCCGGTTTCAACAATTTTCGAATGGTTTTCGCCACCCGCTCAGTCCTCAGCGCCTACCCCCGAAAATAACGCCGTGAATATAAGCAGGAATATTTCACTCTCCTGGCTTTCCGGTTCCGGCGCCACCTCACATGATGTTTATTTCGGCCAGGTTAATCCACCCCCCTTTGCCGGCAATCAGGCGGAAGCAGCTTTTAATCCGGGTTTAATGGACGCCAATACCATATATTACTGGCAGATAACGGAAAGAAACAAATATTTCACCACCGCGGGAGAAATATGGCAGTTTACAACCGGGGAAACATTTGTAGATACCTCCGGTTATGCACTTAATTTTGACGGAACTGATGACCTGCTCAATTGCGGCGCAGGCAGTTCGCTAAATCTAACAGGCAGTGAGATAACCCTGGAAGCATGGATAAATCCCTCTCAGTTTAAAGAGCAGGTATGGCAGGGAGTGGTAATTTCGAAAGACTATTCCGGAGGAGCGGGGGCAGATTACGGTTATTCACTTCGCTGCGGAGGAAATGGTCAGATCAATATTGTTTTGGGGAATGGCGCGTGGTATGAGCTTACCTCGGATGAAAACGTGGTGGAGCTGAATAAATGGCAGCATATCGCCGCAACCTATGACGGCCAGAAAATGGTTCTCTATGTTAATGGTGAGGAGGTTAAAAGCCAGACAGCCGCCGGAATAAATATCCGGGGCAACAGTAATGCTCTTATGATAGGAGAATCAACCGGCTTTCCAGGCAGGGTATTTAACGGCAGGATTGATGAGGTGAGAATCTGGAATAAAGCCGGAACCGGGGAGCAGATAAATGCTTTAATGAATAAACAACTGGATGAAGTTTATTACGTCACTCCCGATAGCGGACTCGCGGGATACTGGCAGCTCGATGAAGGCGCCGGACAAACAGCGGCAGATCTCACAACTCACGGCAACCATGGAACCCTCGGCAGCTCCCCCCAGCCGGACCAGAAAGACCCCGAATGGATTGAAGCCCGCTTCCTGATTGTATCCCTCGAATATGAATTTAGCGGGCAGGATGAAATCCCAACCCGCTTCGCCATGCGGCAGAATTACCCCAATCCCTTCAATCCCGAAACAACCATTTCATATTCCCTCCCGGTAGATGCTGAAGTGCAAATCGAAATCTACAACACCCTCGGCGAACAGGTATTTAAAGAAACCCAAAACAGCCAGCCCCCCGGCAATTACAACATAAAATTTAACGCCCGGAACCTTTCCAGCGGTGTGTATTTCTGCAAAATTTCTGTTGATGGCATTGATGGTAAGAGTTATTCGGGGATTAAGAAGATGATGCTTTTGAAGTGATATTTCCTCTAAGAAATCCGGTCCTTATAGTAAACCGGGTCTCTGTGAAGATTCGCAATCGCGAGAATTAAAATATCTTCATTTGTATCAATAGTATAGAAAATAGCATACGGGAATTTCTTTAATAGACACCGTCTTGTATAATTCCCAACCCTGGTCCATGCGTTTGGGAACCGTACTATTTTTTCAGTAGCATTATTTATCTCTGTTATGAATCTATGTCCAAGGCCCGGAAGCTCATAATTATAATACTCAACTGCCTCATCCAATTCAACTTCGGAAGGGGAAATATAACGGACAGCCATCTTATTCGTACCTTTTCTTAACCTCTTCCCAGTCGGTTGCTTTTAATTCCCCTTTTTTATAGGCTTCATAACGAGCGTCTGATTCTTTTATCCACAGTTTTTCTATTTCAGGATTTGGTTTATCTAAAGTTTCTAATAAAGCGTCAATCAATTGCAATCTTTCCAGAGGATTAAGCAGCTTTGCTTTGTCAAATATCATCTGTTTGTTTGTCATTTTTTCCTCATAAACCTGAATATCTTTTCAACAATATATACTCTTATACAGACTTCAGCAAGTTTTTTCTTATGTCCGGATTAATGATTCAAACATTAAAAACCTGACCGGAAATTTTTTCTTTTTTCCCCCGTGTTTCTGCGTGGATATATTTTCTCCAATGGAAACAACGATTTCCATTGATATTGAAACTCGTAATTTTTTAAAATTCGCCAGCGCAGAATATTATGCCGGGCGCTTATAACAATCTAATCGCAAATAACTTCAAATTTTAATCCTGCTGCCCGCTGATTCCAGTATGGATCGTTTACAGCCCGATATACCTTTCCTTCCTTGCCGGTTCCTTCCGGCCAGCTCATCCTTGCAACCAATCTTCTTTCCGGATTTGGATATTTCAGTTTATAAGTTCCGCCCGGGTGAAATAAAAGGGGCACAGTAAAAGAGGCGTTCCGCGACAGAATAGCGTTTTCCACTCCCGGTCTTTCCAGAATAAGGTCTCCAGGCCAGGTATTCATATCATATTCTGCCCCATCATAACTATGAGCGATCACAGATGAAACACGGGATATCTTTCGAACACGCGCTCTGGCTGAAAAATCTGTATGAGGAATATTGATAGTATAACCTGTAAAGGTACGATAGATGTCATATTGTCTTATGTTGGTTGTGCTTCCATCTATGTTATCCGATGGTTCAATAACGACCAAAACTTCCTCCTCGTTGTGCGACTCCTCCAGAGTTGTGCCATATGTCATTGTCCAATGTGGATTATCAATCAGGGAAAATTCAACTTCTTTGCTCATTTCATTATCATCTATATATCCTGTTACTTTTAGCGGCAGCATTGAGGCATTAATTGGTGGTGTTGTATAAGTACCCGAAGATGATGAAGTGCTTTTTAATACTGAGCCATCACTCTTACTTAATTCAATTCTGTCAATATTGGTGATATCCCATTCAAACGTTGCTGTTTCTCCGGTACAAATATACTTTGGATGAAATTCGGCTTTGATAACTTCAATCCTGTCGCAACCTGTAAGCATTAACATTACCAGAATGTAAACAAAAATAAAAGAACCAGCTTTAGTTACATTTCCGACCCGACCAACCCGGTAAATTGAATATGATAACAGATAAAACATAATTACCTCCCTTCAAATAGAAATTTGATATTAATTATGAATACTTATTTTTATGTATCAATCCGGAATCAGATTAAATTGATTAATAACTTTTGTCATATCAATATTCAGAGGAAAAGGAAAAGAATTTTTTTGAGGAAAAAACCACGTTATCCGGTTTTCGGTTCAATCGTATTTCTTATTGCCAATATCGGCAGAGCGCCTCAATAAAAACCGGCCAGAGCAACACCCAATGTATTTCCAAAACGAAAAAACATATTATATATAGATCGTATTAACCCACATCTGCTTTTTCGATTACATATTGCTCTTGTCAATATAAATCTTAAATCAAAGTAATGATTTATCTGTTTTTTTGCAAGAAAAATCAATAACAAAATACCGGCGTTTTCGCGTGATCTTCATTTATCCATTTTGGGCTGACCATCCTGCCACCTGTAATTCTGTTAAAAGCTTGCGCAGACTCGTTCTTTGAACTGAAGCCTTGCAGAATTGTCCGGTTTTATCATAACTCCGGCCTGAAGAGGCGGAGTTATATTAAAATATAATGTATTATAATTGGTCCCGATTTTTCTATAAATCATATACTGGCAAAGCCAGAAGTATAAAGTGGTTAGTGGAGAGTGAAGAGGTGCTTAGTTGTTAATGGATCATCCATTTCAAATATTCATCTATACCTTCCAAACTCATGCATACGTTTCAAATCGGCGTCCATTGAGATGGCGTAATTCCAGAACAGGGGGCCGAAGTTGCTGAAAAGGAAATCGAAGCTGTTGTTAGTAAATCTTTTGCGGGCCGCTTCGATATTATCGCTGTTGATGAAATTTTCTATTGTTGCCACTCCTTCATATTCAGGCAAAGGTTTTTGGATAATATATCCGTCGCAGAAATCATTAAGGGTGAAGTTTTCATATCCATACTGGTAAATGTTGTTTTTAGCCGGGAGGTTGCCGAAGGGGGTTCCGCGGGTATCGAAACCTGCTCTCAATAATTCAGGGGGCAGGGTTTTCATGAGGGTGTCGATATAACCATCCACCGGGTAATTTTTGCCCCGGGGAGCGCCCCAGGGAGAATGGAGAAATATTGTCGCCGCCCGATCCCCGATTCTTTTATATATCATGTTTCCGACACGGTGATCAAAAAAGTGATTGAATTTACCATCCTTCAAAACGGGGTACTTATATCTTGTAAAGGCATGATGAATACCGCAGTAGATCAGCGCCTTCTCCCCTTTTTTCAGGAGTTTTTTTTCTATTACCGCTTCCATTACGTCATCGTCGTTGCCTGTTTGTTGCGGGATGTTTAATCCTACAATCCTGAATTTCTTTTCTCCGGCCGGTATTGTTTTGTTTAACTTCCATGCCGCTCTGAAAATATCGCTGTATTCACGGTATCCCCACAGTACCAGCCAGTCGAATAATATTTTGTTAGCAAGTGTCTGGTTATATTCCGCAGAGTTTACCAGGGAATCAATCAGCGGCTGATCGGCCCAGGTGGCAAATTCCATCCCGATGTTGTATATACCGGCTTTATGTAATTCCGGCACGAGAGACCCGATAAGTTCGGCGTCATGTTTTATCCTGTGATGTTCCCCGACAAAAATGATATCATGATCATCAAATTTGCTGATTATATATTCTTCGGGAGATTTGTGGTTATTGGCAAGATATTCTGTCAGCTCAGCCTTTAATGAATCCTCCAGCGCCGGAAGGGGGAGCTTTTCTCCTTCATATTCCGATTCATAAAAAAAACTGATCGCGAGAACCAGGATATTATCTCGGAAAATGAAGATTGTGCCTAGAATGATGATGATTATTGCTGATATTTTGAGTGATTTTTTCAAATTTATAAAACTCCTTCTAACATAGGATTATTTTTTACGGGCGACATGTTGTACAAAAAAGACTGCAATGTTTACTTGATATTTTGTTTTTTAATTTGTTCTCTGACTTTCTCCAAAATTTTCCCCAGTCTGTTCAGACCTTCAGACCCGGGCCATCCCGGCCTGAATCCCGGAAATAATTGAAGAGGGAATTCCCGATGATCTTCTCATCGCCTGTGTCAATCAGTATTCTCGCTTGTTTTTCACGTGTCAGAAATTTTTTCAGGACCGCTTCTTCAGGCATCGGAGCCATTCTTATTTTTTCCCGGTAATTCGCGTCCAAAAATTTACACGCATAGAAATAATGCTCAACAGTCGGCCACCATTTCCCCTCCATTTCTATTCCGTAGGGGGAGAAATTGGAAAATTCATAATAAGGATCGTTTTTTGTATAAAAGTATATTGGCATCGAAAGATTCCGGAAATTACTTGAGCAATATCATTTTACGGTTATTGATTATTCTGTTGTTGATTGAAAAACAACAAATATAAATTCCGCTCGGAAGATTTTTCGCGTGCCAGGTATTTTGGTATTCTCCCGCGGGAAGCCACTTATTCTCAAGGATTTCGATAGTTTCACCATAAAGATTATAAATTTTAATCATCGTTTCACCCGCTTCCGGAAGTGAGTACCTTATTTTTGTCGTTGCGTTAAAGGGATTTGGATAATTCTGCTCAAGACAGAAATTACCGGGTGAATCCTGTCCCGATTCATCGGGAATGTTAGTTGTTAAATGTTTTATCGAGGTGGCGGATGCGCCGCTGATCTTTAATAAATCGGTTGCTGTTGACGCGAATAATATTTGTGAGCCTGGTTTTTTATATATGCCTGTAATATTTGTGTTGAGTGAGGTATGAAGTGTAAATGATTCCCCGAAATCATGGCTTACAAGTATTTCATTATTATGGGCAAGATAAAGCGCGCCATCGGAATGATCGAGAGAAAGTTTGAGCGACGCGACAGAATCGGAAAAAACAGGCTGCCATGAATTGCCCGCGTCATCCGACCTGAAGAGGTGATGATAATCCGGGATGGCATATATATGGACAGAATCATTATTAAAAAAGAGTGGGGGAATATGTGCCCGGCCCCATATAACTGAATCATCCACAAGTGAATAATTCAGCCCGCCATCGACAGACTTATAAAGTTTTGTATCGAGTTTGCTGAACAAGATTTGATCGTTAAATGGTGAAACCGCAACTAACAGATGCTGATTTGTAGTCATATTATTATGCCAGCTATTTCCTCCATCAGCGCTGATTTGTAAATTCTCCGGTCCGCCATAATCAAGCGCCGCGTATAGCAGGCTGTCATTTTGGCGCGAGAATTCAATATTTATTATTGATTGACCATAAAAAAGTAAAAGCCATGGAAATGAATTAACATTATTGCTTCCGATATAACCATCCCCGATATCTGTTCCCCGGGTTAATCCGCAATAATAGTATCGCGCCGGATTATCAGGCCGGAATTCATAATCCTCGACAGATATCCCGCCGCCCCATGAAGGAAAGGGTACTATTTGGGGCATAATATGATCTGTAATAAAAGCTGTATCGGAGTTTGTGGAAAGGTCGAAATGATATATTGAATTATCGAATCCATCGCCGAATTCGCCGGGCAGTAAAGTGTAGATCCTATAGAAAAGGTGGGTATTTCCTGAACTGTCTTCCATCCCCTTGAGCTCTGTAAAAACGCTCGCGTCAGCGATATTGCAAAATGTGAGTAATAATAAAAATGTCAACTTTTTCATCTTTTCTCCTGATAATTTGAATTTGCTCTCTTTGTCCTTTTTACCGGATGTAAAATGTATTTTGTTTTTATTATGTTATATTTTCTTCTCTGTCATTTTTAATATAACCTGAGAATCATTCATTTGCAACATAAAAAAAGGGAATCAATTTAATTACATCCTTCTGTTACCCGGCAGGTTAATAACTGGTCGCGGTTTAATAACAAAAGGTTGGGGGAAAACTTTTCATTTTGTGATGAATTTGAAAGCTTATAAGATAATCGTTCTCCAAAATACGAATAACGAGTAAGATTATTTGTTTTGAAATTTCTTTTTTTCGTCCAGACGGAATAAAATTATTCTACCAGCTCCATATCCAAAGAAACAAGTTTATTATTAAAAATCAAAAGGAGAACCAAAGCAAAAACAGCGATAATTATTGATGGAAGAAACAGAAAATATGTTGGGGATTTTTCAAACACAATCATTTTTTCAAGAACCGAAAAAGAGAAATAATATGTTATAGTGATTACTGCCATAACAATATATGAGATAATTTTACCGATACCCCGCGCCATTCCGGAGGCTGCTCCGAATAATGTCATTACGAGGCAGCCAAAAGCCAGAGTTATCAATTTATAATATTGTGATTGATATATCCTTATCTCTTTCTCATAGTGGCGAATCATACCGGGGCGGGTATCATTGTCGGCTGTCTTTTTTATCTCATCGATTTCTTCGCTAAGTTCGCTGCCGGTCATATTCCTGCTGTTTTTAAAGGATGGTTCAATTCTCCTTTCACCTGAATTGTTATCGGGATAAATGATGTTTATAGTATATTGATAGTTGAGTTCAGGCACAATATTCAGATTAAAATAAAACATGCCGGCGACAGCGAGTGTGGAGAAAATTATCAGAGATTTAATATTACTAATTGGAGATGTGGAAAATTTATGTTCACCGGTTTTCTTTTCAAGTCGGAGTTTATGAACAGCAAAAAATGCTCCCCACTGGAAAGCAAATATGATGGCGATTGAGAATACCCAGCCGAAATTATATAAAAGGAATTGCCAAAAAGAGCCTGTATCCCCGGTCGCGTGGAATAACGCTGACCATGCCCTGGTTAAATATAAAAACAGGATAAATGAACACAGGGTTATTGAAAAAGGTATCAGGAAATTTTTGTAAAGGAATTTCATGTTTCCCTCTTCAGAATATTTGTTCAGATATTTATTTCAATCAACAGTTTTTCTTAATAACGCCTTGTTTCCACGAGTTCATAATGCGTTGATTCAGGGTCCCATCTTTTCAGGACTTTTCGGGCAACATCGGGAACGTAACATTTTTTGTAATCTTCCCCCTGGAAATCGATAACATTCTGAAGCGAACGGAAAGTCATAATGGTTACAAATTCAACTTCATCTTCCAGTTCGGTTCTTAGAACTTCTATCTTCTCATAACCGGGGATATTTTTTGCCTCAATGCCGGGTATTACTTCGGTTAAAAGAACATGCTGGTATTTACCGGCATTCTCTTTTGTTGTCCAGCCATGCCAGACACGTTTAACTGCCATTATTTAACTCCGCTGATTTATTTGGTTGTCTGGTCCTGCGAAGAAAGAGTGAATCAATTCTTCCGGCCCTTGAAAAAAGAGATCGCAAAATCATGAAAAGAGAAAAATACATTCAAGGGTTTTTGTGAAGCTCAGGCAATATCATTTTTCTGGTTTAACAATGATTACCGGTTCCGCTTCAAACGATTCTATCTCCCAGGTGTATCTGGCAAAATCTCCATCAGAATCGGGACCTTCGGGAGCGTTGTGTTCAATAACATCAGCGCCTTCTTCAATATAGACGTTAAGAATTCCATTGATTTCCGCTCCGACAGATTCCAGTTCATCGATATCACTGCTCTCAAACTGCGCCGCTTTTATTTTAAGAGTTCCATCCTTTTGTGTTCTAATAGAGAAAATGTCAATATCCTTCGATAGAAAATAATATTTTTTCCCCGCTTGAATATCATTTTCAACTAAAACCTTGTAACGTCCTTCACCCTGGTAGTCAACATCTTTAAAGCCTGGTTCTTTTTTTAATTTTTCAGCTTCTTTCGCAAATTGCGCTTCATCTTTATCGGTTAGCGTTCCTTCTTTTACTGCGCTGAGGGCAAGGGCGTATACCAATGTGCCATCGTAAGAAAAACTCGCGCTTCCATCTTTGAAAACTTTTATATTTACTTCAAAGTTTTCAGGCAGCCAGCAGCCGGAAAGCATAAAGAGAGAGATTAAAAGGATGGTGAGTGATCTAATAGCAGACTTAAACATTTTTACCTCCGATACAAAAAAATTTCGAATCTTATATTACAAAAAAAATATGATCTTTATCTATAGTTTTTTGCTAATTTTAAGATGGTTGGATCTGGTTCCCATCATTATCACGGCCTGTATTTCCCTCAAGGATTTTTGAAACCAAAATAATCTTTTTCTCCCGTGACTGATTCCATAAAAAGTGTCCTGAATAAGATTCTTCTAAATTTTTCTCACCGGAGATGGAAAATCGCAGCGCGGTTTTTTTCCCTTTGCCCCATTTATGGTAATAGGTTATGCTTTTTTTCATATTCAGATCATGGGCATACATTTTTATGATTCGCAGAATCCGGTTTATTTTAGAAAGATTAACTTCAATTACCCTTTCGAGGCATGGAACCTGTCCATTCCTCCAGCGCTTATACTCCTTTTCTTTCAGATGGCCCATTGTCATAAAAACTTCAACAGGGGCTACATAATCCTTTTCGCTGAGTATTTTGGCAAACGCCCTGACAACAGGGAGGTAATATTTGTCTTTTTTATAATTGCCCGTTGTAATTTTTTTCATATAACAAAAATAGTAAAAATATTTTTTGTGGGGATGAGTAATTTACCTGAGTGGGATAGTGTTTGTATTATATTCTTTCCCTATCCTGGTTGAACAGATTTAATATTTCAGCATCATATTTACGCGAATATCCCCAAAATAAAAAGTGAAGGACATCATTCTATGTAGAGTCCGGGTTAAAAAATTCAAAGAAAATACCTAATCTCAGAACTCCTTACCTCTCGCAAAATGAAATCGCGGAAATTTATAAAAATATCCTATGAAGTTGTTATCCCTCTATTACATAACAAGGCCATTTTTAACCCTAAATGATGTGTAATAAATTTTAACTTTTGTTGACCTGAGTTTATCCGGGAGGTCTGGATTATCCGGGGAGATTTGTGAATCCTCTACAAGGATTTTGTCTTATGGTGTTAACAAATATTCCACCCCATTCCCATTGGGGCGTTACGCAATAATGCTGCTTCACAAAGCAAATTCGATCAAAAAAAATATTCCTGGGAAAGCCAATTCGTAATTCCTCATTCCTAATTCCTCATTCCTAATTCTCACCCCGCCCAGTCGGGAAGAATACCCGGTTCAATTCCGAAGACGGCGGAACCGATAAAATAAAAGATAAGAGTAATTATGATGGCTCCGAGTATATTTATAAATACTCCTGCTTTCGCCATATCGGAGATGTTTATTCTTCCGCTGCCGAAAATTATAGCGTTGGGAGGAGTTGCCACCGGCATCATAAAAGCGCACGACGCGGATATCGCGGCGGGGATCATAAGAAAGAGAGGGTTTGTATTCATTGCCACCGCTACCGAGGCGAGTATGGGCAAAATCATTTCAGTGGTTGCTGTATTTGATGTGAATTCGGTAAGAAATGACATTCCGAGAGTCAATACCAGAATCATCAGAAGAGGGGAAATGCCGGCAAAGCTGCTGAACTGATTCCCGATAATCTCCGAAAGTCCGGTTACCTGAAAACCTTTTGCCAGGGCGAAACCTCCCCCAAAAAGGAGTACGATATTCCAGGGCAAATTTCTGATCACATCCGGACCCATTATGGATGAATATTTTGTGCTTTTGTTTTTTGAGGGGATCAGAAAGAGGATCGAAGCCATAAAAAGCGCGACAGTAGCGTCATCGATCATACCGGGAAAAGGGAGCAGCTGCGACCAGCCGGGAATAGTGAGCGAACCCAGAACCAGCTTTTTACGAAAAACCCACAAAATTGCGGTTAAAGAAAAGATAACCAGCACCACTTTTTCTTCAAACCCGATTGGTCCCAGCTCCTTATATTCTTTTTGAACTATCGATTTATCAACTTTCAGAACTGAGGAGGAACGGAAAAAAACAAAAGTTAACACCAGCCAGACAAGCAAAAGCAAAATCACTGATATCGGCAGCCCCATTAAAAACCATGAACCGAAAGTAACCGGCTCCGCGTCGGGAAAAGTGATCTGGAAAATCCTGGCGAAAGAAAGATTGGGGGGAGTTCCAACCAGTGTGGCAATCCCTCCTATCGAACATCCGTAGGCTATACCGAGCATCAGAGATGTTGTAAAGTTTTTTGTGGTTTTCTGATCAAAATTTTCCTCCATCTTATAAATGATTGCCAGTCCTATGGGGACCATCATGATAGCTGTGGCGGTATTTGATATCCACATCGACAAAAAAGCGGAGGCGATCATAAATCCAAGAATAATTCTGCCCGGTCCGCCCCCTATTATCCTGATAATAAAAAGAGCGATTCTCTTATGAAGATTCCATTTTTGCATGGTAAGGGCGATCATGAATCCGCCGATGAAAAGAAAAATGGTGCTGTTGAAATAAACTGAGGCTGTTAAGTTGCTTTTTAAAATTCCGAACAGGGGGAACAATATAACAGGGATCAGAGCTGTGGCAAAAAGGGGAATAGCGTCGGTGATCCACCATACCGCCATAAGAATTGCGACCGCGGCCATCTTCTCAGCCGCTGAATTTTTTTCACCGAGGTCAAGAAATACAATTACAAGCAGGAAAAGTAAAGGCCCCAGAATAAGGCCGGTTTTTTGTGACGGGGTTCTTCCTTTTGCTGATTCCTTTTCCCGCAAATTTTATTCTCCGGTGATAGTAGCAATTTATCGCAAAGGTTTTAATCAGGTAGATCAAAAACAATATTTAATATAATAAAGATAAAATGATTTGCAATAAAGGAGAGGGAAAATTTTTAAGACAGGTTTTAGTCCCGCAAGAATTGTAGAATTTATTTCATTTTCCGGATGCCCGGTCCGGTATTTGAATACAGCGTTAGTTTGGGATATTGAGGTAAAATAACCTTTGCGGAAAAAACGCCACTAAATCACCAAAACACAAAATCCCACCAAAAAATCTCATTCTTTTTTCACTTTAGCGCCAGAGGTGAAACCACGTAAAATTCGACCTTATTCGACAGGGCAATATTCCCGGCGGAATTTGATGATGATGCCGAAAAGAAGTAGGAGAAAATAAGTGGATTCAGAACTCCTTACCTCTCGCAAAATGAAATCGCGGAAGTTCATCGCGAATTATTATATCCCAAGTTCTCAATATATACAGTTGTCTCTGTCGTCCCTGACGGGACTTTCTTCCAGACTTCTATCCCGCGATTTTATTTTGCGAATGAATCCATGTAAGTTATTGTCTTTTATTACAGGGATCAGGAGTTCTGGGATTAAAAAGACAAGCAGGATAATGTGAGTAACCATAAAAAACTGTTTAATTATCAATTGTCAATTATCCATTAACTGACTATCCACTTCCGGCTCCGCCGGTTTATTCGGTAAGAAGTTAAATTCTATGCAAAATAGCAAAATAGCAAAATATTTCAAGAACACAGCCGGAGGTAAGTCCGCCGCGGCGGATCGAAACCAGCGGCGGTAGCTTCGACTCCGCTCAGCTACCGGAAAGGGTTCAGTGTTTCTTGCTTTGTCGGCTCAGGGTTAAATCGGTGGTTCAGTTATAGATATTTTGCGAATATTTTATAAATCACCGGCAAACTCTTCCAGAATAAATATATCGGGGGGTGGTTTCTGAACTTCTTTTGTTTTCAGGTCGATAACCATACATTTCTGTTCAGCGCCGGAGCAAAATTTGCCATCTGCAATTATTTTTGCTTTAAGCACCCATATTGTGCGGTCGAACCTTTCCAGGAAAATACTGCCGGTAACTTTAGCGCCAAATGTTATCTCTTTTTTATATCGGATTTCTGTGGATAAAACCACCGGGTAAAAATTATTTTTAATTAATTCATCCAGATCGAAAAATTGCCGGTAGAGATTTGTTCTCAGGTCTTCAAGCCATTTAATATATACTATATTGTTAACGTGTCCGGCAATATCTATATCATAAGTGCCGGTATGAAATTCCATTTCCACCCGGTAAGGAGAGAGGTGAGCCATTTTATATCCATAAAATATTCAGAAAACCATCAGATTTTTTTTGCCAGATATTTTTCCAGCGCATCCCGGACAGTCATTTTTTCGCTATATCCCTCCACTGTTTTCATACCTGCTTTTTGTATCATACCGGCGGCTTTATCACCTACATTACCCGTAATGATAACTTCACTGTTTTTCGAGGCGATCAGTTCGGCTGCTTTAGGACCCGCGCCGCTTTGCATTTGCTCGCCAAGATTGGAAACCGCTTCAAACTTTCCTGTATCAGAATCAAAAATAATAAACCAGGGACACCTGCCAAAACGTTCACTCATCTGAGCATCTAATGATCCGCCCATGGATGTAACAGCAATTTTCATATTTTCTTACCTTATAAGTTTGAGTAAATTTTGAATAATTTTGTCCATTTCAGCTTCAAGCCGGGGAGAAAACCTGTAAAATACTTCTTTTTGCTGAAGAGCTTCCACAGCTGAATAATCAAAGGGCAATTTACCAAGGAGAGGGGTTTTTTTACTCTCGATCATCCGCGTAATATCTTCAGAAATGTTTTCATTGAGATCATATTTGTTAATAATTACTCCATGCGAAATATTAAAACTATCCAGCAGCAATAATATTCTTTTCAGATCATGTTTCCCGGATAATGTTGGCTCAGTTACGACGACAGCAAAGTCGGTTCCTGTGACACTCGCGTTTACCGGACAACCTATCCCGGGAGGTCCATCTATCAGGATATCACCGCCAATCTGATTATCATAACCATTTTCAGCCTCCTTTTTAACCTCAGTGACAAGTTTTCCCGAGTTTCCCTCACCCGGCATTAATGAAGCGAAATAAAATTTTTCTCCCTTTTCGGTAACCGCCTCTGTCTGATTTCCGGTAATAACACTTTCAAACTTAATCGCGTTATCAGGACACGCATGGTAACATAATCCGCAACCTTCACATGAAAAAAAATCAACCGAGAAATTATGGATCGCGTCAAAGCGGCATAATTCTTCACACAGCCCGCACCCGCCGCATAAGTCATTATCTATTGAAGCCTTTTTGGTTCCATAGTAACCTCTATCCACCTGGCTTTCAATCTTGAGCAGAATATTCAGGTCGGCCGCGTCGACATCACAGTCCACGAGGATTTTTTTATCCAGTTTTTCCGAAAGGGCCGAAGTAATACTTGTTTTTCCTGTTCCTCCTTTCCCGCTCAACACAACAATTTTTTTATACATTCTCTACCGTAATCCTTTTAACCTCTTCCAGCAGGATGGAATAGAGATTTTCGAACATAATTCTGAAGTCACTGTCTTCTATCAGCAGTGATCCGATTGAATATAATTGGGCCGCTTTTAAACTGAAGGGAATTTTCATTAGTAATTTATAATTGTTCTCTTCAATAAAATCCTCTGTTTCGGTATACTTTTCATCATATTTGTTTATTACAATTCCAAAGGGAACTGCCAGCGTATTAAGCACATCAATCGCCAGTTTCATATCATGAAATCCGAATGGTGTCGATTCGGTAACAAGAATACAATAATCAGAATCTTTGACTGCTTCAACCATGGAACATGATGTACCCGGGGGAGAATCGATAATGTTCATTTTTTCAGGAAGCACATTATTTATTACTTCCCGAATTAAAGGTGAAGCAGAAGCTTCACCTAATTCGAGTATAGCATCAGTGAACAAATGGGAGGTAGTTCTACCCTCTTTAAGGCTTCCAATCGGATGAAGTTTTTCTTTTATTGCTTTTTCGGGGCAAACCCATAGACAAGCCCCGCAGCTATGACACATTTCTTCGAATAATAAAATCTCTTCACCAATCCTGAGAAGAGAATTAAACTCACAAATTTCAATACATTTTCCACAGAAAGAACATTTTTCATAATTTATTTCCGGAAGTTTTTTGTAAATGGTTCTCTCTGACAAAATTTCCGGTTTCAGCAGAATAGCTCCGTTAGGTTCTTCTACATCACAATCGAGATAATGAGAGCCATCAATAACCGCGGCGAGGTTTGCCGCCACAGTTGTTTTACCGGTTCCGCCTTTACCTGAGGCAACACTGATAACCATGATCAGCAGCCGTGGGAATGGTTATCACATTCTTCAAAACCGCTCAATTTTCCCGAAAGGTATTCAGGCACGGCAATCGCGACCTTCTTTCCGGGGGCTGTAATAACCTCAATATTAAAAGAATGAAAGAGCTGAATTGCCTTCATTCCCATACCTCCGGCAATGACAATATCGGCATTAAACTGCTTTACGATACCTGGTAACTGGCAGGTGCCGCCATGATGATTATTTAAAGGGTTCTCATAATATTCTTCATCAATCACATTATTTTCTTCATCAATATTAAATACCCTGAATCCTGTACATCTTCCAAAATGTTCCGCAACAATCTGGTTGCTGCTTGAGATATCTTCAACCGCAACCGCGAGCCTTTTTGCCATTATTTCCTCAAATATTTATTATGGTTCAATATTTAGTATGTAAAGTGTTATAAAGTTTTTCATAATTGTCACTATTTTCAAAAGTCTCAAGCTGGTTAAAATATTCACTGCATTCAATTACAGTGGCTTCTACTCTGCTTACAACTCTTATTCCGGCAAATGAAAGGAAGCGCATAGCGTTTTTTCCTATTTTACCTGTTACCACCAAATCGATATTATGTGAAATTAAAAGTTGCGCGGCCTGAATCCCGGCGCCGCCGAAAACGTTTGAAAATGGATTTTTTATAAATAAAATTTCATCCTTTTCGGTAGAACAAATAGCGAAATAGGATGTTCTTCCAAAAGAAAAGCTGACGCGCGCTCCCGGCTCGGGAGTATCAACTGAAACAGCTATTTTCATTTCAGAATCTTCTTCCTTTTCCGCCGCCTCTCATTCCCCGGCCACCTCCGCGGCGACCGCCGCCTAAGCCGGTTCCGTTTCTTCCTCTTCCGCTTCCTGAAAAATTTTCATTATCCCGGACGGTTTCAGTGTTATCATTTTGGGGCCTGCATTTTCCCATCCTTCTTCCTGTTGCCGGACCGTTTCCTTCAGGTCCTGTTCCGTTTCTTCCCGGCATGTTATCTCCTTTGTTTTTCCTTTATTAACCAAGAAGTATGCCATTTACAATAGTGAGGAAAAAGGGGAATTTTAATACAAAATTATCTTGCATGTATTGCAAAATCACAATATATTGCGTTGTAATTGCAAATCTGCAAACCATTGCAATATTGAATATGAAAGATGAAAAAAGAACAATTGACAGCAGCATTGAAAAGCTGATAACCCCCGATGGCCAGATAGTGATAGGGAAAAATGGTAAAATTGTATCCTTTAATGAAGCGGCTGAAAGATTACTTGAGGCAGAGGATGAGGAATTAGCGGGGAATGATTTCAGCTCGGTAATACCGGGAAGCGAAATTGAAAGCATCATAAATGACGCTCTTTTCCATGGTATAAGTTATTCCAATCTGAATACCGAAATAGTTACCGGAAGGGGAGAAACGAAAGGAGTTCTCGCGTCTGTTTCGCCGGTATTTAAAGGTAAGAAAGATATTGTGGGTGTTCTATATATTTTCCGTGATACAAGTGAAATATTAAAACTGGCCGAAGAGCTTACCACAAAAACCACCGAACTCATGGATGAAAGAAATAAACTGGATTCCATATTCAACAGTAATATTGAGGGCACATTTACTATTGATAATGACTGGAATATTACTTCATTTAACCTATCAGCGGAAAAAATCACTGGTTACAAAAAGGATGAAGTAATCGGTAAAAAATGTCGTGATGTCTTTCGTTCTTCAAAGTGTGGCAACGGATGTCATATGGAACAAACAATGAAAGATGGCACGGCGATGATGGATAATGAACTTGTTATAACCACCTCTTCAGGCAGCAGAGTGCCGATAAGAGTAAACTCTGCTGTGTTGAGAAACAACCGGGGGCAGAATGTGGGAGCGGTTGAAAATTTTATTGATATATCGGAAATAAAAAACCTTACCGAGCATGTATCGGAAAAATACCGGTTTGGAAATATAATCGGGCGAAGCAAAAAAATGGAACAGATATTCGATCTGTGTAAAAGTGTGGCGCCTACAGAAAGCACAATACTTATTACAGGAGAAAGCGGCACGGGGAAGGAGCTGCTGGCAAGAGCGATTCATTTAAATAGCGATCGTAAAAATGGACCCTTTGTCGCAGTTAATTGCAGCGCTTTTGCCGAAACTCTTATCGAAAGTGAACTCTTCGGACATGAAAAAGGGGCATTTACCGGAGCGGTAAAAGAGAAAGCGGGAAGATTTGAAATGGCAAAAGGAGGCACTCTTTTCCTCGATGAAACCGGGGATATTTCACTTTCTGTACAAACAAAACTGCTGAGGGTTCTGGAAACAAAAGTTTTTGAAAGAGTCGGGGGTAATGATTCCATTAAGATGAACGCCCGCATTATAACCGCGACAAACAAAAATCTTGAAGAAGAAATTATTAAAGGAAATTTCAGGGCCGATTTATTCTACCGGATAAATGTAATAAATATCCACCTGCCCCCATTGAGGGAAAGGCCGGATGATATGTTGTATCTTGTTAACCATTTTATTGAAAAATATAACAGCCGTTTTTCCAAGAGCATTGAAGGGATGTCAACTGTGGTATGGAAATATTTTCAAAGTTATTCCTGGCCGGGTAATATCAGAGAACTGGAAAATGTGCTTGAGCGCTGTTTTATTCTCAGCCGCGGAAAAACTATTGAAGAGGAACACCTGCCTGAAAGAATAAGAGAAAAACGCGAGTCAGTCAGAGTGGTGTCAAACGGTTCGCCCCTTGTAAACGCCGAAAAAGAAACAATTCTAAATACTCTCGAAAAATATAATGGCAGCCGAAAACTTACAGCGGGTGAATTGAGAATGGATGTTTCAACTTTGTGGAGGAAAATGAAGAAATATGGATTGTTGTGAAAGATATCGGGAATAACTCAGGAATAGAAAAATTAAATCTGCCAGACAGAATACTCCAGCCAGCCATCTTCGGGAGATGAAAAATATTTGTTGGTTCCCAGGCGTTCTTTTTCAAGGGCCTGAAGATTGGTAACTTCAATAAGTTCGCCGCCGGTTTTATCAAAAAGCTCTTTAAGGTCTTTAATTCCATACCTTGTTATACCGGGAATACCGCTGAAATCGGTTATTGAGGTGAAGATTCTTTGAGGTATCTCCCTGCGCTTATCCGATATATATTCATCGGAGAGCAGGTATTCCACAAGCATTTTATTTCGGTTGTCGCATGAGCTGAAGCTGGCAACAATATTTTCAAGATCGCCTACTGAGAGATAATAAGAAGCTCCTTCAAGGACTACAATGCAGGGCAAATCATTATAATATTCTTCAAGAAGGTTTTTTAACAGGGATAAAATACACTTTGATGAGATATCGGCTGTAATACATTTAATTTTGTTTGAATACTGTGGATAAAATCTGTCGTAAAGTTCTTTCTTTTCATCAACTCCCGAAACATCAATTTCAAGTATCCGGTCGATGGAGCCATAACTGTTATTCAGCAGTTCAAGTGAGAGGGGTGATTTCCCGGCCGCGAGAATAATTACCAGATGCTTTTCATCCGATTTTTCCAGAAGATTTCTCAGGTATCGGAGAAAATAATACTTGCCATTAATAACAGCCTCTCTATACCAGTCGCAAATTGAATTGCAGGTATCATAAAGGGGATCGCCGGGTGAAAGATCAAGATGCTGTATAAAACTTCTTACAACATCGCTGCTGAAAGCTTTCTCTCCCATTCGTATTGATAAAGCAGCCAAAGGTTCAAGTTTTATTTTATTCATTTTCTCTGATACTGTATTCAGAAAGGAATGTAACTCCTTTTTTTTAAAATAGCAACCGGCTTAGTACGGAAAGAATGTCTAATATTCTTAGACTCATAAAAAGATGTTATTGTTTCAACCTGTAACAATAAAAGTAAAATAAAATTAAAGTTTTACCTGATTTTTACTGTTGTTCCCGCAGGGAATTCCCCGGGGGGACGAAGGAAAGATTTTTGGCTTAAATTGATAGCAACGCCTGGGGATTCTATTTGTGAAAAACTTTATTATTTTTCTGAAAATCTGAGAACTTATCGCGTATCAAAAAAAATATGATAAATATGAGATAACCGGATGTTTTAATATGCAAAATCCTGTAAATTGGGGTGCGTAAAATAAAATAGATGTAAGGAAATAAATATTTTAGAAAGAGATTACAGAAAAAAGATCACCCTTATACGCCATGGAAAGCCTGATTTTTGGAATACATATTCTTCGGGTACAATAATTTCAGGGGCTGAATTAAAGAAGATAGCCGACGATTATGATTCCAGTTCGATTCTTCCGGAGCCCGCCCCTTCTGACGCACTGATAAACTCAGTTAAAAATGCCGGTTTATGTTTCAGAAGTGATCTTCGGCGGGCGGTTAAATCATCAGAAAGGCTGGGCTTCACAAATATTATTACCGATCCCTTGTTCAGGGAAATTGAATTACCTAATGGAATTCTGAAAAACATCAAATTTTCAATTAAAACCTGGTTTATTATTTTAAGGGTATTATGGTTCCTGGGAATTTCATCAAATTGTGAGTCGAGGAAAAAATCAGAAACAAGGGCAGGCAAAGCCGCGGAAAAAATAATTGAGGCGTCCGAAGAAAATGAGCATGTGGTTCTTGTAGCTCATGGTTTTATCAACAGGTTTATCGGAAAACAGCTTAAAAAGAGGGGCTGGAAGCAGATTGAAGAAAGTGACAGCTACTGGGGAAGAAGAAGTTTTACAATATCGTAACATTTGATAAATGAATAATTTCGAACTGGAAGGAACTTTTTTTAATTCAGATTGTTTAAGTGAATGGAGTCTAAACGCAAATAATAAAGTAGTTTTATTTATCTTCAAACAAAATAATTCCATAGCCTGATAATTACAGACCTTTTTGGTAGCAGATATTCTGAGCCTTAAGCAGGATATTTAATGCCATTTTAAAACTAATTGCAAGTAAATAAATTTTTCAGGAGGTTAGAAAATATTAATGTTACAAATTAAAAAGATTATGAGTCAGGAACAATTTACCGAAATTACAAAAGATGAGTTTATTGAATTTTTATTTGAACATCTGGGTAAGTATGGTGATCCGAAAGAGGACATAGAGAAATGTCTGAACTACGCCTTTTCAAAGGAAAAATCGGAGGGAGGTTTTGCCCTTGCCGCGTTTTATGATGGTAAACTTGTCGGAGCCCTGATAATGAATAAAACAGGTATGGGCAATTATATCCCTGACTGGATTCTTGTTTATGTCGCGGTTGACGCATCATATCGTGGAAAAGGATTTGGCAGACAAATAGTTGAAGAGTCTTTCAAACAATGTGATGGTGATATAAAACTTCATGTGGAATATGACAATCCGGCAAAAAGATTATATGAAAGGCTTGGTTTCACATCAAAATATGCTGAAATGAGATATAAAAACAATTAGAGTTATAAGAAATGGCTGAACTGATAATCCATACTCAAAATATCAAAGATAATATAAGCAAATTAAGCGCGTACTTTAAAAAACATAATGTGGAATGGAGCCTTATTACGAAAGTGTTTTCAGGCGACCTTGAATTTCTTAAGAATGTTCTCACCGAGGAGGTGATCAGGGATATAAACTCTGTGGGGGATTCAAGACTAACAAGTCTGAAAAACCTGAAGAGAGTAAATCCTGAAATGAGAACAATTTATATTAAACCACCGGCGGTTGTTTACGCGGATGAAGTTGTTAAGTACGCTGATATTTCACTGAATACACAATTCAATACCATAAAAGCGTTAAATGAAGCTGCCGGGAGACAGAAAAAAACTCATAAAATTATAATTATGATTGAGCTTGGCGAGCTGCGGGAGGGTGTCAACAGGGATGATTTTATAGATTTTTATAAGAAGGTTTTTAATATGCCCAATATTGAGGTCATCGGACTTGGTTCGAACCTGGGATGTATGTATGGTGTTGAACCAACTTATGACAAGCTTCTTCAGTTAACCTTATATAAAGAACTGATAGAAGCAAAATTTAATAAAAGGCTTAAGTTTGTTTCCGGCGGAAGTTCAATTACACTTCCTCTTCTTGAGAAAGAAGCCGTTCCCTCCGATGTAAATCATTACCGGATAGGTGAAGCGGCATTTTTCGGGACCAGCCCGCTTGAAAATAAACAATTCTTAAATCTCTCGACAAATACTTTTGAATTCAGTACAAATATTATTGAACTGGAAGAGAAAGGTTTGGTCCCGGATGGGATTATCAGTGACGCGAACGTAGGACACACTGCGGAATATGATGAGGATGATGTAAAAAAAATGACTTATAAAGCAATCCTCGATTTTGGTCTGATTGACGTTGACAGAAAAGATATTGAAGTGCGTGACAGCGAAATCAAATTTGTCGGGATTACATCTGATATGACGGTACTGGATATTGGGAAAAATGAAACAAAAGATGGAAAGAAAAAATTCGGAGTTGGTGATACCATCTGCTTTACTCCAAATTATATGGCTGTGGCCCGTTTATTAAATTCCAAATTCATAGATAAAAAATTTGTATGATTAAGGAAAAAAGGGTTTATAACATTATTATTGGAATTAAAATAAAATCATCCGCGGGATTTTGCATTTATGTACGATAACTCTTTAATAGTTCTGGATAAAAATGCGGTTATAAATAACGTCAATTTTTTGAAAAAAAGGCTTGGTTCAAATGTTACAATATCGGCAGTTGTAAAAGCGAATGCTTATGGCCATGGCATTGAGCAGATTGTACCTCTCTTTGAGGAGGCTGGAATTGACCATTATGCTGTTTTTGACTTTGATGAAGCTGAAAGAGTAAAGGACTCACTGACCGGTGAAGGATCGGTGATGATAATGGGCTGGATATCGGATGAAAAACTGCCTGATGCCATCGAAAAGGGATATGAATTTTTTATTTTCAATCCTGAAAGGCTGGAAAAGGCATTGGAAATATCAAGGCTTAAGGGGATAAAATCAAAAATTCATCTGGAAGCTGAAACAGGTATGAACCGGTCGGGGCTCGATATTGAGGCGCTTGAAACTTCACTAAAAATCATTATCGAAAATCCGGACCATTTTCTTGTAAAAGGATTTTGCACTCATCTGGCCGGACCGGAGAGTATTTCAAATTACCGCAGAATTCAGCGCCAGCTAAAGAAATATAATTCCATGTATAAAATTCTGGAACAATATAATATAATTCCCAAATACAGGCATGTGACAAATTCAGCCGGGGCTTTTGTTTATCCCAAGGCCAGGTTTAATATGGCGAGGATAGGGATTATGCTTTACGGATTCTGGTCGAGCGCCGAAATATTCATTCATTATGTGAAAAATCGGAAGGAAAAAACCGATCCGCTTGACAGAATTTTATCCTGGAAAAGCAGGATTATGTCGGTCAAGACTATTGCGGAAGGAGAATTTGTGGGTTATGGCGTTTCGTGGCTGGCGCAGAAAGAAACCCGCACGGCGCTCATACCGGTGGGATATTCGGTTGGTTACAGCCGTTCACTCAGTAATAAAGGAACCGTGATCATAAGAGGACAGATATGTAATGTTATTGGTATTGTTAACATGAATATGATAATAGCCGATATTACCGATCTGCCCGGCGCGGAAGTTAATGATGAAGTGGTAATTATCGGCAAACAGGGTGACCAGGAGATAAAAGTTTCGGCATTCAGCGATATCAGCAACTCACTTAATTACGAGGTGCTGGCTCACCTTTCTCCCCAGATAAGAAGAATTACAAAGTGATATGAATCCTGTTCATTAAATCATTTCAGATGCAGCATTTTGATTACCTTAGTATCGAATGCTTTAAGCCGGCAGAAATATACACCGGAGGGGAGAGTGGAAGCGTCAAAATCAACCTCGTAAAGTCCCGGTTCTTTATCTTCATTAACAATTACCTCCACTTCACGTCCCAGGATATCATAGATCGCCAGCTTAACATGGTGATAAGCGAGTAACCTGAATGTTATTCTGGTTGCCGAATTAAATGGATTCGGGAAGTTGTTGTATAAATAATCACCTTCATTTATGGAAACTAAATATTCAGGCCCGAATGTATCAAAGTCAAGCTCTTTGATTCCCAAAAACAGATCTTCGCCGGTTTCCTGGTAGCCAAAGCTGCTATATGAGTAATAGTATGAATTATTAAACATATATGATGAAGTCACCATTTTTTCCCACCAATTAATAGGCTCTGAATCTTCTTCATAAACCAGATAAGTTGTATTTTGATTAATGTTCTCATTTATTGAATAAAGGAAAATGTAATTTCCGGAAGACCAGGAAACCAATGCTTTGTTATTCTGAAATTCAATTATTTCCGGCTGAAAATTCAAATTCTCGCCAGGACTGAATTTATGTTCCTTAACAATAGTTTTATCAGATTCAAAATAAAGATTTTTTATGGTGTATTCCTCTGCATAACCCATATCATAAGACCATGCAACAGAGACGTTGCCATTTATATCAATTTTGTTGTCAATAAAGCTGCTGTAAAAGGAATCTTCCATTTCTCCAAATAAAAGTGTATCAGAAATAACTTCTCCTTTACTGTTGAAGATCAGTCCATAAAGATTAATGAGGTCTCCATATATTTTATCTGTACGATTGCCCCAGGTAACGAAAATATCAAAGTGTTCATTGATTGAGATGGCGGAGGGTCTTCTTGTTACGTCATTGTTTTCTTCAATACACTGACTGACGGGGGATACCAGGTCAAGTGATTTATCATAATGGTGAATTTCAACCTTCTCCATATGATGAAAGGATGATAAAATAGATAATAGTATTTCATCTTTATCATTTATTTTCATTTCCAGCATGTTATCAGGTTTATCGGTCGCAACAATTTTCAGATCTCCTTCCGGTGCACCATTCTGAGATAATTTCTGAAAACAGCAATTGTCACTTCTGTCAATATATGCCAAAAGAAATGAGCCATCTGAAAAAGAGCCGGTAACAAAATCGCTTATATCATTATATGAGGTTTCTTCCGAATCGCTGATTCTTATGTTATTCCCGATACTTTTGTTATTTCCGTCATATAATTGAGCGTAAAGCTCCTGCATTTTATTCCTTTCATCAACCCAGACAACCAGAACCTTGCCCTGGTTGTTTATATGAAGCCTGGGCCTTTCCTGTTTGGAGCCGAATATGTCATCAGCAGGATTTTCGAGTTCTTTCAGAGTGTTATTGTTTAAGTTTACTTCTCTTAAATATATATTGCGGTCAATCCCATAATATTCATACCATGTAAAGTAAAAGAGATCATTTGAGAAGTTTGTTGTTCTGATCGACTGTCCATAAAATAAATCTGAACTTCCATCATCCAGCGAAATCATGTCACCCATATGCCCATATTCTGTTACTGTTCTGTATTTCAATCTGTGGCCATCGGAAAAAAGTGTCAGGAATCTGTAATCATCGATAATATTAACGCTGCTCTGAAAATAAAAGTCGGGATTGGGGTAAATATGAAAGAACTCACCTATAAAGCCGTTTTCCCAATTAAACGTTTTCCCTGTGACTCCTTCACAAGACCATGTTATCAGGTAGTTCCCGTTTTCATTACCGCATACTGAAGTGATGATGCTGTGATAGTCTGCTAAAAAAGTATGTACAATAGTATTCTCCCCGATCAACAGTCCGTTATTATCAATCTTCTGAATAAAAACTTTTTTATCTGAACCATCTACTTCTCCCCACGCAGCGAGATAATTCCCATTTCCATCCGTAGCAACTGACCAGTGGCAGGGATAGGATATATTTATGTTTGACTGTTTTATTAAAACTTTACCGGCTAAAGGAATACCATCATCTGAGAAGACTCGCGCGTATATATATTTTATCACGTTATAATGGTCACGGCTTAACCAGTTTATGATAAATTTGCCACTTTCACTTACCGCGAGAGAGAGGTTTCTTATTGTCTGGTTTTCAGAGCTGTCAATTGCGAAAATATCTGTTTGTTCCGAGCCCTCGGAATTAAAGACTTTTGCGAATAGCTCAGCGCCGGTTTTTGACCATGCCACGACAAACTGACCGTTTTTATTGCAGCTTACAGCCGGCACGGGATCATTGGGGTCTATGCTTTCATCCACCAGAATATTTGATCCCTTTTTATTTTTCTGAGGGTCATAAAACTGAATATAAAGGTCTTCCCTGCCATTTCTTTCATCAACCCAGATTATCGCAAAGTTGCCCTGACTGTCCATCGCCACAGAAGAATTGTACTGACCAGCTCCCCCTTCACCAGCAAGATCGTTAACCATAAAATCCTCTTTAATGGTTAAGAGGGTATCAAAATCTGCGGTTCCGGATATCTTTTGAGGTGTTTCCACAGCAGGGAAATTAACCCGGGTCGGGTATCCCCTTTGTTGTTGCGCTGTTAAAAAATTTGCTGTATGGCAAATCATGATTAAAATAACTAATATGTATCCCCACATATTATGCATATTTCCCACCTAAACTTTTTCAAATTGTTGAATGATTAAGAGCGTTTTGGATGTCGAAATCGTCGGATTATCGCACCGTAGAAATTTTTTTATTCAGCTAAAAATAAAAATTCAGTCCCAGGCCGATTCGGGTATTAAATCCGGAATTTTTTATTTCTCTCTGTGACGACCTTGTATAGGTATCGTTTAAATATCTCTCATTATATTCGGCGGTTCTTCGCAGATAATAAATTTTTATAGCCGAGTAAAGAGAAAGAGATTTATTAAAATAATATTCCGCGCCAAAACCAATGTTAAAATTCCAGGGAGAATTCATCTCCTCGAGAAATTCCTTCATATTGTTATCCAACTGGTAATCAGGTTCGTCATCTGAAAAAAGATCTTCCGCTTTTTGTTCGATAAAAGCCAATTGTTTGCCGAAACCTGCCGATACGAATGCCCTGACTCTGTTTTCTTTCAGTCCTGTTAAATAATATTTACAGCCAAAATTTATATTGAGGAACTTATAATCAGCTTCATTGTCGTAACCGTAATCAGATTCTGAGTCCCCTTCAATATACCTTGTATGAGTTTCACTTCGCGATTCATCAGAGACAGAGATAAAGCCGACGTCTATAAACAGGCGTAAATTTTTTAGAACGGAATATGTAAGATGACTCTCGAAAAGTGAGCTGGCGCTGTTGGATGTAATATAATAGTTGTCATCATCAAGTGAATAAACCCGGTAATATGAAAGCTCTCCTGAAAATTCCGGCACATAATAAACTCCGAATGACCATTTATTTTCAACATTTCCAGAATAATCGCGGACTTCATCATCCGGTTCAGGAGTGTAAATATTTTTTTCGGCTATTTGCTGAAGTCTTTGTTTCTTCCGTTCTTCCAACTCTTTTTGCCTCTCTTTTTCTTCTTCGCTTCGCTGAAGTTCTTTTTCCCAGCGGTCGATTCGTTTGGTTGTGTAGGTTTCAAAATAATCCATGGTATTGGAATAACCATTTTCGGATGTGTAAATAATGCCGTTATCCTCCAGGAATATTTTGTTTATCCTGGTAACGGAGGCTGCCGATTCAACACCTTCTTCATCGGAGAGAACTTTTACAAGATTCTTTTCGATGGAAGTTATTGAGCAGGGGAATACCTGACCGTTCTTTAAATACAGAGTGTCCCTGGGAGTAATAACCTGGGAGAAAAGTAAAACGGGGAAAAATAAAAAGATGAAATACCTCATGTTCATCCCTCCTTTTTAAGATATTATTTTTTCTGCTATAGTTAAAAAAGTATATCCTAAATTTAAAATTCCAGGGTGAAAAAACAATGCAAAAAATTATGGAGAGGAGCTTTTAAATATTTCCCTGCTTAAAACAGGGAACTGTTGTCCGGATGCATTGATAGCGATAAACTTTATTAGGGAAGTGGCAGAGCCGGAATCTGATTGTGAATTTCCCCCAAATTGACAAATTTTTTTGGTAATCATGGAACAGGCACTCGTAATCGTTCTCTTTCTCGAATAACATGAGCGTTTTGAAAAGACGATTACTCCGTAAGGAGTTAAATTCTACGCAAAATGGCAAAATTTTATTTGACCATCAATTTACCGGGTAATTCTGTCTGCCTGTTCGCCGCGGAGAATCCCTGGCGGGACTTATAATTTCCTCCCCTACATTGTCTCCCCCACAATGAATTGCGGGGCTATTATCTGAAAGCCTGTCCGACGCGGCGGATCCATGACGGGACTTTTTGGGGATTTAGAAGTCATTTTAAAGAAAAATTGCTGGTTCTTATCTCTTCACTCTCCACTAACCACTTTTTCTTCTGGCTTGCCAGTCTATGATTACGAGAACGAGTACGTATTTAGAATCGCGGCCTTACAATCGGCAACAAGTTATTGGCGGGCTTTTGACAAATATTGCTCTCCGAATTATCCTCAACATGTCGGCTTTAGTGTATTGTTAATAGTCTAAAATAAGAATTGCTGTTTTTTAACTTTTCACTCTAAACTAGCCACTCTTCACTGATTGAGTGTCGAATATTTTTTCTATCGCTTTTTCACGGTAATCGAAAATTTCTTTTAGCTGTTTTTTTATTATCAGTGAGTTGGCTATCGAACCGAGAAAGCCGAAGGGGGGTTTATAGGATACTATATCCTTCATAAGCGCGCCCCCTTCAGCCGGTTCAATAATGTGTTCATGATGCCATATTGTATATGGGCCGACTCTCTGTTCATCGACGAAGTATTTTTTATCCTCCGCATGGGTTATTTCGGTTACCCAGGTTAGTTTTAAACCGAGGAGGGGGCTGACTTTGTAGCTGATGATCATCCCCGGGTACATTTTATCCGGCAGATCGCCCGAGGTGATATCAAAGCCCATGTGATCGGGGGTGATCTTTTTCAGGTTCGCCGGGGAAGAGATGAAATCCCACACCTGCTCAGGAGGAGCGGATATTTTCTGTGTTGTTTTAAGCTGGTAAAATCCCATTTGTTTTCCGATTTTTTATTTCCGTTATTATAATCAGGAACTCCGATATCCGGCTGAAAGTTCGGATTATTGGTTATAAATAATAACTGTTTTGTATTGTTTTTAAGAAGAGAAAAAATGGAATGAAGTTTTTCCGGAGTGAACAGGCCGCGAACTCACAAAAAGAACAGGATTAAGAGGATTGTATTTATGGTCAGGATGAATTTACCCGACTTTTGTTTAGAGAAAACGGTAAACAATAATCTGGTCTAAAACAATTACAGGATGTCTGTAGCCAGGTTCAGAACCTGTAGGTTCCAAAAGATATCGACCTGTTTGATTACCATTTTTCTGAAGTTAAGTTTCTTTTATTCTTTGTTTTGCGGAGTTGATAGTTTTTCTCTCTTCCATGTTATTCACATTTTCATGAGACGCGTTAATTTCTTCAAAAAGTTTCCTGTTTTCCTGCTTTTTTAAGTATTCTTCCGCTGCCAGAATAAATATCCGGCTTCTGGAAACATTCATTTCTCCGGCCAGTTTATTTACTTTGTCAAAGAGGTTTTTATCCAATGATATGGCTGATTTTACCACCGGCAATGTTCATTACCCTGATTAAGTACGATAAAGTTTATACCATTAATATAATAAATAGTCATACGATGTCAATAAGAAAAATATTTAATTTTTATTTATTACAACATCTGTTATTATCAGGTCAGGATAAAGTTACTCTGCGCTCGAATGGAGTATATTAATCAAATGTCCGCGTCGGGCAAGTTTGAAAGTCTGATTTTCTGGTAGCCGCTTTTCTTTTTATCTTCAGGATGTGGCTCTGTTTCTATTACCGGAAGCTGGTTTGGGGAATACCCATCCGGATTTCAAACTTCATCAGAATCTTCCGAAAATGACAGATACTTATGCAAATCAATCGGATCTGATGCTTTTCCCAGATTTAAGTTTTCAATCGATTTGTCCATCATACTTAATGTGTTTTTTGATAATTCATCCGGGTCAACCAAAACTCTTGGTCGTAAAACAATCGCGCCATTTTCAAATTCTTCCACATGATAAAAACTGAATTTCGCGCCTCTGATTGTCAGTCTTTTTTTATTATCAAGTTTCGCGTCATATTTCTTTATTATCTGTTCCATTTATGTTTGCTCCATCGATATCTTTTGTATTTAGGGGAACTTACAAGTTATACATCACACTTGTGGGAAATCCCACTGTAATTTATGCATTGGAACCAAAATAGTCAAATGTTTAATGTTCTCCATGAAATAGTTGTTTGGTAAATACGTTTTTATCTTTCGGGGAAAAAGGCCGCTAATTCACTTAGACCCAAATCCCAAAAACAAAAATCGCGAATTACCTTTTCCACGTCGGATAAAAATGAGGAATTAGGAATGGAGGGGATGTGATGAAACCATATTATAGATTTTTAACCTTAGCGGCAGGCACCTGCGTCTCCAAAAGAACAGGATTAAGAGGATTGTATTGATGGTCAGGATGAAGTTACCTGACGCTTTAATAGAGAAAACCGTAAACAATTACCTCTTCAATAATTCATGAAAGTAAGCGTTTTTTATTGATTACATGGGTATAATAATTGGTTATATCCTGGTTCTCCTGATTGCTGTTCTGTCAATCCCGTTGATGCGGGATTGAAAGAGCAGTCCACTATTTCATCATCAGCATTTTTTTTGTTGAGTTAAACTTACCATTAACATTTATGGAATAAAAATAGATGCCTGAGCTTAAGTGGGAACCATCAAATTCTATTTGGTGATATCCGGCTTTCATTTCTTGATTAAGTAATTCTGCCGTTTCTTGACCAAGAATATTAAATACTCTTAAATAAACGTTTCCGGTTTCGGGCAAACCAAATTTTATTGTTGTTGCTGGATTAAATGGATTCGGGTAATTCTGTTCCAATGCAAATTCTGTTGGTAACGATTCCATGAATGATATCATTTCAACCTCTGAATATTGGAAATCGCCGTTGTTATCGATCTGTTTTAAACGATAATGCAGAATTCCGTTCGCAGGATTATTATCCACAAAAGAATACTCTTTTGGTGAACTGCTGTTGCCGTGTCCCTGAACAAAACCAATTTCCACCCATCCCTTATCTCCCGTCATACTAATCGGAGTTGAAGTATGACCCGAAGCGCGCTCAATCGAAAAACCATAATTATCAACTTCTGTCGCGGTCTGCCAATCAAGTACAACCTTGTTCTCATTTACATTTACGACGAAAGATATTAACTCTACCGGCAATGCGGGATTTGTACACACTACATTATACTCAGGAATAGAATTTTTAAAGTGAATCCAGCCAATATTCTCACCCCATGCATAACCGTCAAAACTACCGGTAGTCATATTGATCGTAACCGGACTGTACTCATGGTTAAAATTTATCCATCCAACATTTGGACTCCACGCAAAACCTGAAAGATTTCCGGAACCATCGTGGTTTACACCGTAATTATCATAACTATTATTCTGATAAGTATGAGGAGCGCCTGTCGTGTGTGTACCTAATCTAATCCAGCCAATATTTTCTCCCCATGCGTAACCTTCCAAATGGTCATAATAGACTGTGACTCCACCATATTGGGGATGAAAATCCACCCAGCCGATATTTGTTCCCCATGCCCACTTATCTGTTGCATCTATATTTCCGGTTTGAGCAAACAGGGAAGATAACTTTAAAAATAGAATGATCGTAATTAGTAAGAGCAAATTATTCCAGGAATAATTGTTCCGGCTCATCTCTGTTTTATTATAGTTCTTTCTCATAATTAATTCCCATTACGAACTGCGAGAATAAAGAATACCTGAGTTTTCGATTCTACATCAACTGAACCGTTTGCTATATTAACTGTGAAAGCAAAAAAAGTGTTATCTGCATTCGTAGTACTCGTCCAGTAATAATCGTTTAGTAAATTATTAAAAGGATGTCCATTTGGCAAAGCGGGAAAAGATTGACTATAATCTAAAAGAGATGATAGTTCGTTAATGTTTGGCAGACGCCAATCTCCCTGTGCTGATCCATCAGATAAAAAAGGAGTGTCCTCAGATAGTATGTTGCATTGGTTTAAAGCTCCCTCCCAATTATCACTTGCACCACATTCCTGCAGCCAGACAAGCCCGGTTAGATTATCAGTTATTGTACCATCATAATTATCTGTAAAACGAGAAGCGGGCCATATTATCCCTTCTTCTTTATCCCCATCGTCACCAGTAGAATATGAAGTGGTTTGTCCTGTTTTTTGAATGAGTCTAAAGCCGGCGGCATCCATAATATCATTTAAAGTATGCATAGTTGACATTGGAGCTGCATCAGGTTCCATGAAAGTACTCATTGAACCGGTTGTGCCATATTTCAACCGTTGATAAATATCCTCAAGTGTATATGAAGATGTTTCTTCAGGTGATGCCCATGGCTCTATTTGAGCATAAATTCCCGATGTAAATGTCAGGAATAATAAAACGAAAAATATTTTTCCTTGTTTCATAAGCTTTATCCTAATTCATTTCAGGTTATCGGTTCACCCATTTTTGGTGACGATAATTGTTTTCATCTTATTTTTTAATTAGAATTCCCGCTAAACTGAAAGCTCAGTTTGAAGGACTTGCGCTTGATTATCAACCCTGATAATTCGGGATTTCCGTTAAAGTAGTTTACTACTTCATCATCGACATTTTTTTTGTTCAGTTGAATCTGCCTTCAATATTTATTGAATTGTAACAGATGCCCGAGCTTAAGCGGGAAGCATCAAAATTTATTTCGTGAATTGCGGGCTGTTATGTCTGCGATTTAAGACAGACAGGGTGGTATTCAGTCTGCTGAAATAATAAAAAAAATCATACATATTGTTATATGTTTACTCTGCCGCGCTATCTCCTGTATCGAACCGGCCTGTTTCCGGGTTGATTTTTACTCCTTCAATATTCGGGCATTATATTTTAAAAGCGGCGGAGGCAGTTAAACTAACAGTTAGTCAAATGGCAGCGCATAGCCATCAGGCAGAAATTACCAGGGCTCCGACATATACGGGCGCTGTAAAACCAAAATGTTATAAAGGTTTTGCCGGAGGAAATACAGACCCGGAAGGAAATTACCCGGGACCAGCCCCCACAAACTCAAATATTTATCAAAGCTCAGCAAATAATGAAATGGGAGAAGCAACAGTTAATCTCACCTGCGCGGATAAAGGAACTGTATCAGTAGGCTACAGCGGAAGCGGCCAGTACCATGAAAACCGTCCCCCTTATTTAGCCGTAAGATTTATTATCTGTACATTCGGAGATATCGCCCCAAGACAGGGGTGAAAATTAGGAATTAGGAATTAGGAATTAGGAATTGGGAATTAGGAATTAGGAATTAGGAATTGGGAATTAGGAATTAGGAATTAGGAATTGAGTGATTTAATAATATTCATGATTTAAATGGCGGAAAATTGAATCGCGCACGAGCCGCTCTCGTTTTCATGGAATATTCTCCTGGGAGCAGCGCTCGTTATTATATTCGAATAAACGCCGTAGAAAAATAAAGCCGGGAACGATTACGATTATTTGTTAAGGATTTATTTTGATTTTTGGTTTTGCCAGCTTGGGAATGAGGAATTACTGATTTTTTCTCTTTTTGTTAAGTCAATAACAATAATTTCAATCGTCTCAATGCCTGGATATTGATCTGAAATACTTTTCCAATAAAGTTTTAAAGCGTTTTCCAATCCTCTCAAATCGATTCTTTGTCCATTGATGATCCAATGTTTAGGGAGATCATTCCCCTGCCATACTAATAACATCACACCGCATCCAGCGCTATTCTCTCGCAAATAATCACCTGCTAACTGATTACGCAACCTCTCACACAATTTTTCACCAGACCAATTCTTGTCGAGAAGTTTTAGTTCGATTGGTACTGGAGAATGCGTATTTGGATTATTTACCCAGATATCCATTCGTTGACTGTTCGCAATTTCTGGTTCTTGCGCCGTAGTGTATTGTTCACGGCAATTAAGGTTGAGCCAACCGGCAATTAAATTACGCACTTCAGTTTCTTCTTCCGCACGTTTCCAGGTTTGCGCAGGACTATCGTTTCCATCTTCGAGCCAATTCTTCAAATCTTTCAATCTTATTACAACTAAGTCAAATAGCTGACGATGTGTTAAAGGAGTTATCAGTTGATTATTTTCAAATTCACAAACCTGCTTCACCGACCAAGGCTCCAAATCACCATCTTCTTCCGCTCTTTTATAAGCCTGTTTCTCCATGAATGGTTTATAATCTTGATCCGGATGTTCATCTGCAAGTTGTTTTAATACTGTGTAGCATTCTTTCCCGGGCATTGCCGATAAAAGATTAAAAAGCATGCTTCGCGCTTCCTGAGCATCATCGCGCAATCCGGGGGAAAATACTCCCGCATCTGTTCGGTCAATGTCCTCCTTTATACGTATATACTTGGACATTAAAATATATAACGACTTTAGATGTTTCGAAGTATGGAAATAGTTAAAAGTTGATCCGCCCTCTATCGTATTTCTTGTTCCCATAAGCGTCGTAATGAAAATTTGCGCCGCTTCTAAAGCCTCAGCAGCAACTAGATTTGACAGCCACTTTTCTAATGCCGGTATGCCATTTCCCGGATCGCAATCGACAAAAAGAGCGTACCAATACGAAATGATTATTGAATCATGGTTTTGTTCTATCTGTTGTATTGCCAATTTTACTAATCTGGCGGGTTTTGTCCCACCTTTCGTGATTATTTTCAAGCAATAGGATCTGTTGTTATTAATCAGTTCAGGGTTTTTTTCTACCCATTCTAGCATTACCTCTGCTAAAGATGAATGTAGCCATGGTGCATGGTATACAAGGTCGTGCAATATTATATGCATTGTCTTTCCCGGCTGGGTGTTTTGAAGTTCCCATTGTAATTCTTTTATTACTGCTTCTTCAACTAGTTTCGGGAAAGCCTGATGCATTCGTTCAAGCCATGAGGGAAATCCGTTTAGCTCCCAAGTTATATAGCGTAATGCATGTCGAACTTGGTTCTCATCAAAATATTGTGGAAAATCCGAGTTTTCTCTTGATTCAATTTCAAGACCTGTTAAACCAAATATTAACGAAATTGGAGTACGATCTGGTGGTGCTCCTTCAGAGGGCAACTTTGGGTGGTATTGTTTCCAATGATTGACCGCTGCATCACGGTATGCACGTGCAACGGCCTCACCGAACTCCGTATTAAGTACGTGCCAATTAGCATAGGAAGAGTACTTATTAGTATTCGAAATTATTTCCTGTACCTCATTCATTAACCTATGTTGATCTATCGTTAAATTCCCAGGCCTCACATTTGGTGGATTACTAATTTTATTGGGGTCGGCTTTTAGATCTGAAATCCACGAATCACGGTTCTTCTTTTCCTGTTCTTTGTTGATTTCCCATTCCCGCCTGACTTTGGCTTCATCCTCTTCGTATTTACTCTTTTCATCTAATTTGGGTGGTTTAAGTAGTATGTCAAGTTGCTGTTTCAAGGCTTTATTGCCAATCACTTTATCTTCGAGGGCTTTTAGTATATGGGCTGGCCTATTTTCTTGAAAAAATACTCTGACCGCAGTACTAAGCGCGACCATTTTGTCTTCTATTCGTTCTCGCAATCGAACATATTCAAGCAACCTTGGCAAGCTGTCTAAATTGAAATTCCAAAAATGTCCAATCCGTGTTATGGCCCAATCATCAGTTAATCGGCCTTCTGACTTTCTTTTATTTTGAGAACGCGCATGTTCGATACTTGCCCAATACAGGTCATCATTCAGTTCTTCCCATCTGGGTAAAGTTTCGCTCAAGGTTTCAATATATTTACCGAGATAATCATTGTGATAATAGCGTAAGGTTGGAATCATTAACAATATATTAAGTGATTTTTCATTTCTTGATGTCTGATTACGAGAAATAATTAGTTTTTCTAATAAATGAACGGTTGGAATCAAAAGCCAGGAGAATTCCTTTGAGATCAGAAAATCTCTTCGCTTCTCATGTGGAGGACTTTTTAGAAAGTCAAACAGATTATCAACAAGATTTGTTACTATTTCAGGATCAATATTATCCGGTACTCGGCTGAAAAAATCCTTTAGTGAACGTGTCAACTCATTCGTTTCAAAGCGTTTATAGGGTAACAATTTGCCGAGAGAGATTAATAGTTGTCCAATGCTAAATTTATCTGGCTCTGTACTTTTAACTATTACTTTTAGTAATTCACTTGGAAGCTGGGCCTTATTTTCATTTAATCGTTGCCACAATTTTTTTTGTTGTTCCATTGTGCCTAAAATCATTACTGCTCTTGCCGATTCTCTCCGGGCATAATTATTTCGACAACTATTTAATGCAATGTCGAATAAGGGGGCAAGGCAACTCGACATTTCTCCCTGCCAGACTAGTCTTGCAAGAAAGAAAATGACATCGTCATTATCTAAGTATTTATCGATCAGTTGCCCAGTTTCTTCTGAGAGGTCCGAATTTGCAATTCTTGCAATTGAACTATTGTACTGCGCATTGTTTTCAACTTTTTTCGAGAATATCCTTTCAACAATATCTCTGAGTATTTTTTTCCTTTCTTCTAATGGAAGTCTTGCCGGTTCACCTCCTTCTATTACAATTTCAGGAAGAATCGTTTGCGCTCTTTTAAGTATTCTATCATCCTTTAAGATAAGCCAGGGCAAAATAGACCTGAGCCTGGGGGTCATTATATTTTCACCATATTGCTCACGAAAAAAAAGATTTTCAATCGAATAACGACTTTTTCCTTTCTTCAGCAAATCATCAAACCACTCGGCTGCAAGTAACTCTCTTATGTCTCTGTGCCGAAATCTTACGGCGCCATAAATAACATCGTTGAAAATTCCACATTCTAAGAGTGTTTGAATGTCTTTTGCGTCCCTCCAGTCGGCCAAGATAGATTCCGCCTCTATGCCAGGTTTTACAGGTGTGGAATCAGGTACATTAATACCAGGCTTTCCTGTAAGTATGACCGCGGCAGCGAGTCTGCAGGCACCTTTTCTCGCTTCTTCCAAATTCAGGGACCTTAGTTGAGCCCGATCAATATTATGTCCATTTGTTAAGCGTTTATTGATATTGTGATCAAGTAACTCTAAGCGACCTCCCAATTTTTCATCTTTATCCCATTTTGCCAGTACTCCTTCGAGATCAAATGGTCGCTCTGCCAAGTTCCATAAATCCAATCGCGCTATATCGTTCAACAGCCCCTCAACATTTTTCACTAATCGAGTAGTACAAAATTTACGTATCCTTTCCTCATCCAAAGGAAGCATAAAATTAACCGTGAGTGAGCTTAATGGTCCAATGTTTGGTCCTGCATTGTCTTTCTGTTCCTGTTTTGCCGGAAAAAACAATAATTCATCCAATAATCTTTTATCTGCTTTTTGTCTCCATGCATAAGGTCTGCTAGAGATGAAAATATGAGCCCTATGAGTAGCATCAGAAATAAGTTTACTGAATTTTTTAATTGCCTTTTCGAAGGACCTTGGATTTACAAGCCGGGCCTCATCCACAGAATCAAGGAAAAACCATGCTTCATTTGTTGATTCAATCCATTTATGGAAGTTGTCTATGTTCCCAATCTCAATAGCATTATCAAAATCAGCCTCGATATCCTCAATTCTTATAAAGAATGCAGGATTCCCTTTTTGTGCAATATCTTTAGCCTTTTGTTTGAATTCCTCGGTTTTACCCGCTCCGGCTTCAGCTAGGATAACACAACGAAACTCAAGGTTGATATCTTCCCAGCTTTTTGATTTGTCAGGGTAAAAAGCTGAAAGGATTTCATTTACTTCTATTTCTTCCGGAGTCTGCGGGACAGGTATAAACTCTCGATTTAATGGGATGAATTCTTCCATCGAACTTGCCACTTTTTATATAGGTTTAAATTTTGAGATAGATTCAATCACAAAGCTTACAAAATAATAAGTTATACCTATCGAAACATGAAAATTAAGTTATTAATTTCCAAAATCACTAGTTTATTTTTTCCTTTAAGCGCTTATTACCCCCAAAACAATCAGTCATACACAAAATAATAAAATAATTGATTATTCGCAATTGGAAAATAATTGTGAATGACGCAATCCTGCGGCAAAGAGCGGTTGCGGCGGGTAAAAATGATGAATGGAAAATAAGAGATTGAGTTAAAATATGATGCGAGTATGTGATTTCATGATTTTGTTCATATATTATTGGGGGGGATAAAAGAGGATTCCACCACCGATTTTTAATCCTGTTTATCCATATAATCTTTTCAATCTTGTTCTTCTTTTTTTGAGGCGTGGCCTCTTCGCGCGAGTTTTTTCCGGAATTATCTCATTATTCCCATGGGACTGGCGGGCCACGGGGGATTTGAGGGCGCTGAGGTGAGATTTGGGTTTGGTGAAAATTCAGTTGGGGAGGTTTGGGGAAGAATTAGTTTCTGGTGGCGCGGGTGTTTCATTGAATTTTGAATTACCGGCGGCGGTGGCTTCGACTCCGATCAGCCACCGGGTGGTCGCATCTGTTTCTGTTTTTGCCAGTTTATAGTTTTGATTGCTTGTTTTATAATATTGGGCGAGAAGTCAGAACAGGATTTGCAGGGTACTGTGGAAACAGGAATTTAAATGAATTGTATTTTAACAGGTAGAATGAATATTTATTGTCCGATAGTTTTATGATTTGGAATGTGACACAAGAAATTTTATCGGGAATTTAAAAATTCTTCAATTGATAAGCCAATATCTTTTACTATTTGACGAAGCAAAATCGGAGATATATCTCGTCCCTTATGAAATGGAACTGTTGTACATCTTCCATCGGTATGTCGATACTGTTTATGTGAGCCGCGTTGACGAGCTTCTATAAATCCTAATTTTTCAAGGACAGAGGTAACTTCATGAGGTTTAAGAACTGGAATTTTACTCATAATTATACCAGAACCACATTTTGAGTCCCAATAAATTCTGTATCCAGATCCGGTTCGCCATCGAGGATAAGCATTTCGATAACTTCTTTAAGATTTGTATTTAATTCATCCAGAGTTTCAGCTTGTGTATGCGCTCCGGGAAAACCGGGAACATAACCAACATAAAGTCCAGTATCCCGACATTTTTCAACAACCGCGGTAAACGTTTTCATATCTGTCTGCTCCTGTTATAAGAATTCAATCTGTATATACTGAAAATATAAATAAAAATATGAGATAAACAAGCAAATTTGATTTATTGAAAAACCAAAGTTACCTTGTTACTTCACTTCTGGCTTGCCAGGTTATGATTAAGATTATTCCATAAGGAGTTAAATTCTACGCAATATGGCAAGAATGCAATTAATAATGAACAATGAACAATTACAAAGACGAACGCAGATATCTCTGATTACGTGGATTTCGCAGATTTGGGTGGGAAAACCGCCACAAAATCACCAAAACACCAAATCCCCCGAAAACTCAAAGAAATCCTATTATTTAATTTTTTTAACCTTAGTAGTATAGGAAACCACCCGACCAAACTAAACCTTATTAACCTTATTCAACGGGGTAATTCTGTCTGCCTGTTCGCCGCGGAGAATCCCTGGCGGGACTTTTTACATCTGATTCATCTCGTTACAAATAGTATCATGTAAAAAAGAATCCCGGCAGGGATGAAAGAGAATAGCCCCTATTTTCAAATAGGGGAAAATGTATAAAGAAAGGTAAATAAGTCCCGCCAGGGACGACAGAATTAGTATGGTTCTGGCTCTGCCAGTTTATGATTAAGATGATTTGTCCGGTTTGTGTGGGCCTCACATTGTTTGGTGATAATAATATCGGTAAATTACTTTGTTTGATATTTTTGAAAGTTTAACATTTTTTAACAATTAATAAGTGAAACTTTCAAAACGGGGTGATTGTAGAATAACCTGTGAAATTAATGAAAAACAATATCTGTGAGGACGGATTTGGAAATTACAGAACTGAATGAAAAGATTAAACGGGAAAGTGAATTTATAGATGTTCTCTTTTCCGAAATAGGAAAAACGATTGTCGGCCAGAAGGATATGGTCGAAAAGCTGGTGATCGGGCTTCTTTCGAATGGTCACATACTTTTGGAAGGTGTGCCGGGTCTGGCGAAAACGCTTGCCATTAAAACTCTGGCTTCGAGTATGCAGGCAAAATTCCAGAGGATACAGTTTACCCCTGACCTCTTGCCCGCCGACCTGATAGGGACCATGATATATAACCAGAATAAAGGTGACTTTACCATAAAAAAAGGTCCCGTATTCTCTAATTTTATTCTGGCCGATGAAATCAACCGCGCCCCTGCCAAAGTGCAAAGCGCCTTGCTCGAAGCGATGCAGGAACGCCAGGTTACAATCGGTGAATCGACTTTCAAACTTGAGGAGCCATTCCTCGTGCTGGCCACCCAGAACCCGATTGAGCAGGAGGGAACCTACCCTCTGCCTGAAGCGCAGGTCGACCGTTTTATGCTGAAGGTAAAGATCACCTATCCGAAACGTGATGAAGAACTTCAGATAATGAAACAGAATGTATCGGGCATAACCGCGAAAATAAATCCGGTTATCAGCACAGAGCAGATACTGAACGCGCGCAAACTGATACATGAAGTTTACGTTGATGAAAAAATAGAAAATTATATTCTCGATATAGTATTCGCCACACGTCAGCCTGGAGAATTCGGTCTTGACAAACTTACCGATCTTATCTCTTACGGCGGAAGTCCCAGGGCTACAATCAACCTGGCGATGGCAGCGCGCGCGATGGCATTTATCCGCCGCCGCGGTTATGTGCTTCCGGAAGATGTAAGAAGTGTGTGCCTCGATGTAATGCGCCACAGGGTGGCGGTGACTTATGAAGCGGAAGCTGAAGAAATTACCTCCGAAAGCATCATCGAAGAAATCTTAAATAATGTGGAAGTGCCCTAATGCTCACACGTGAGTTGCTAAAACAGGTAAGGCAGATCGAGATCCGCACCCGCGGCATAGTGAACGAAGTTTTTTCAGGTGAATATCATTCGGTGTTCAAGGGGCGGGGAATGGAGTTTTCCGAGGTAAGGGAATACCAGCCGGGCGATGATATAAGAAGCATCGACTGGAATGTTACCGCCCGCTTCGGACATCCCTTCGTGAAAATCTTTGAAGAGGAACGGGAACTCACCGTGATGCTGCTAATTGATATGAGCGGCTCCCTTATGTTCGGAAGTGTTGAAAAAACCAAACAGAGGATAGCGGCGGAATTAAGCGCGATCCTGGCCTTCTCAGCTCTCAAGAATAATGACAAGGTGGGGCTTATCCTCTTTACCGATGAAATAGAAAAATTTGTTCCTCCCCGCAAGGGGCGCAGCCATGTTCTCCGAATCATCCGCGAAGTGCTGAGTTTTGAGCCTTCCGGCAACAGGACAAACATAAAGGCCGCCCTGGAATATTTTAATCATACGATCAAGAAAAAGAGCATCGCTTTTCTGATATCCGACTTTATTGATGATGGTTATGAGAAGATACTCCGAATAGCGGGAAGAAAACATGATCTGATTGGTATAGTTCTCGAAGACCCCCGTGAAAAGGAGCTGCCCAAAGCAGGCCTTATCCAGTTGAAGGATGCCGAAACCGGGCAGGTGCGCTTTATTGATACCAGCGATAAAAAGCTGAGAAAACGTTTTGAGCAGAAACTTCGTGATATTAAAGAGAAAAGACGTTCACTTTTTATCTCTTCCCGGCTTGATGTGATAAATGTTGACGCCGGAGAATCATACGTAAAACCTCTTGTTGATTTTTTTAAAGCCCGTGAAAAACGATGGTAAAAAGAATATTACATATAATTTTATTTTTATTCGCGACGCTGACGGTTAATTTCGCGCAGGATGTTTCCATTCTGGCCACAACCGACACTACCGATTATATTGTAGGGGATTATATCCGCTACACCCTGGAAATGAAATATGATAAATCGGTCAGTATAAATCTTCCTTCAGTGCCCGATAGTCTGAAAGAACTGGTTTTTATCAAAAAAGAACCGGTTCAGAGAGCCGAATCGGATAACCAGGTGATCGAATATCACACCTGGATATTTTCAAAATATGATTCCGCAGGGGTCAGGCTTCCATCATATATCATCCGTTTCAGCGAAAATGGAGGAGAGGAGCAGGATTATTATGTGAATGACCTCTCGATTTCGGTTCATACGCTCGATGTTCAGCCGCAAAGTGATATAAGTGATGTCAAGGCGCCGATTACGATTCCTTATGACTGGACAACACTCATACTGATAATTCTCGGTGTCCTGATTCTGATTATAGCCGCCTGGTTTATTTACAAAAAATATTTCAGTAAAAAAGAGGCCGATGAAGTTAAGAAAATTAAGCTCCGGATTCCGCCTCATAAAATCGCCCTTACCGCTCTTTCAGAGCTTGAGGAGAAAAAACTCTGGCAGCAGGAAAAGATAAAGGAATATCACTCGGAGATAACCTATATCATCAGAAAATATTTTGAAGACCGGTTTAAGTTTCCGGCACTTGAGCTGACCTCTGCCGAGGCGATGGAAAAACTTCAGGAAATTGATTACACCGGAATTATTACCGGGATAACGAGAGAGTTTTTCGCCAATGCCGATATGGTTAAATTCGCGAAATTCAAACCGATTCCTTCGGTAAATGAAGAGATGATGAATCAGGCTTATGAGATTGTGAGAAAAACAAAAGAAGATGATAAACCGGCGGAGGTGGAAGATGCTCAATGATGTAAGTTTCGCCTGGTCGTGGGTTCTCTGGTTTCTGCTGCTGCTGCCTCTGCTGATTTTCTGGTATATAAAAAGGCACAGGAAAGATACTCCTGAGATGAATTATTCCTCACTCTCTCTTTTTAGCGATATCAAACCGACTTTAAGGGAAAGGCTGCATCATCTTCCTTTTATTTTAAGGATTATCGCTCTCGGAGCTCTGATAGTTGCCATGGCCCGCCCCCAGACATTTTCCACCGGCGAGGATGTTTATACCGAAGGAATTGATATAGCGATGCTGCTCGATATTTCCGGAAGTATGCTTGCCGAGGATTTTAAACCCAACCGGCTTGAAGCGGCAAAGGATGTGATAAGCCGGTTTGTCGGCGGAAGAACTTCCGATAAAATCGGTCTGGTGGTTTTCGCCCGCGAGAGTTTTACGCAGTGTCCCCTTACTATTGATTATTCGGTGCTGCAGGGATTGCTCGGGGAAATTGAAAGCGGAATGATTGAGGATGGCACAGCAATAGGCACCGCGATAGCAAACGGAATCAACCGCCTGAAAGACAGCGACGCCAAAAGCAAAGTTCTTATCCTTCTTACAGATGGCAATAACAACAGCGGTGAGATTGACCCGATTACCGCCGCCGAGATCGCGAAAAAATATGACATACGCATATATACTGTCGGAGTCGGCACGAGAGGACAGGCTCCCTACCCGATGCAGAATGTTTTCGGACAGAAGACCTACCAGATGGTGCCGGTTGAAATTGATGAGGAAACTCTTCAGCAGGTGGCCAAACTTACAGGCGCAAAATATTTCAGGGCCACCGATAAACAAAAACTGGAAGCAATTTATACCGAAATTGATAAACTGGAAAAAACGAGAGTTGAGATTACATCATACAGACACGCGAAAGAATTGTTCTATAACTGGGCCGGCCTCGGTTTTTTACTTCTCCTGGTTGAATTTGGATTGGCAAAAACATATTTGAGGAGGCTGCCCTGATGTTTAGATTCGCACACCCTGAATATCTGAATCTCGCGTGGATATTGCCTGTGTTAATAGCCCTTTTTATATACAGCAGGTATTCGCAGAAAAAGATGCTGGATAATTTTGCCGGAAGAGTCATGCATAAAGTCCTTTTCCCTTTTCGGAGCAGGTTTAAAGCGTGGTTCAAATTTTCATTATGGATAGCGGCAATATTTTTCCTTATAGCGGCGCTGAGCAACCCCCAGGTTGGTTCAAAGGTTGAAGAGGTGAAACAGGTGGGAATTGATGTTTATATTCTGCTTGATGTTTCACTCAGCATGCGCGCCGAGGATATAAAACCGAGCCGTCTTGACAAGGCAAAATTTGAGATAGCCAAACTTATAAGAAGACTCGAAGGGGACAGAATAGGACTGATTGTATTTTCGGGCCAGGCTTATGTACAGTTTCCTCTTACCACCGATTATTCCGCGGCAAATCTTTTCCTTTCGGCAGTCGATTTTTCATCTGTTCCCCAGCCGGGCACCGCTATAGGACCGGCGATAAATCTCGCGCTGAAATCATTCAAAAAGGATGAGGAAACCAAAAAAGCTATCATCGTTATCACGGACGGCGAAGATCATGAAGGTGATCTCGACAAAGCCATTAGTGAAGCAAGTGATAAAGCTGTTTCCATTTATACAATCGGATTGGGTTCACCTTCCGGAGTGCCTATTCCTGTTTATACAAAATCGGGAGCGCAGTCAGGTTACAAGAAGGACCGGCAGGGAAATGTTGTGCTTACCAAACTTGATGAAACAACTCTGCAGGACCTTGCCGAAAAAGGAAATGGCAAATATTTCAGAGCTACAAGCACATCCGATGAGCTGGAACAGATTTATAATGAACTGGCGAAACTTGAGGAAACGGAATTCGGCGCGACAAAAATCACTGAATATGAGGACCGTTTTTACTGGTTCCTTATTCCGGCATTAATACTTATATTTCTTGAACTGATTATTTCACCAAGAAGATCAAAACTTTTCATGAAACTTGAAGAAAGAGCGGGAGAATCATGAAGGGACTAATATTATTAGTTTTCAGCCTATTTCTGAACACCCTGGTTTTCGGTCAGAGCGCCGAGAGTCTGATAAATGATGGTGTTGAAAAATATAAAAAGGAAAAATTTCCTGAAGCGGAAGTAAACTTCAAAAAGGGACTGGAAAAAAATCTGGAATCTTTTGAAGGCCACTTTAACCTCGGAGACGCTTATTACAAGCAGGGCAGATATGATGAAGCCCTGAAATCTTTTCAGAGCGCGATGTCCCTGGCGCAGGATGACCGTCAGAAAGCGGGAGTCTTTTACAACATGGGCAACAGCCTCGTAAAATCGCAGAAGCTGGATGAAGGAATTAAAGCATATATAAATTCCCTGAAATTAAATCCTGATGATACGGAAACCAAGTATAATTTATCCTGGGCGCTGAGACAACAGCAGCAACAGCAGCAGCAGCAAAATAAGGACAACAAAAATCAGGATAAAAAAGATAAACAGGATAAGCAGGATCAACAGCAGCAAAAACAGGATAAAAAGGAAGATCAGGAACAACAGCAACAACAACAGCAGCAGCAGGAACAGAAGCAGGATCAGCAGCAACAACAACAGCAGCCCCAGCCGAACCAGATTTCAAAGGAAGAGGCTGAAAGGATTCTTGAAGCTCTCAAAAATAATGAAGCCGAGCTGCAGAAAGAGTTAAGAAAAAGGAAAGCCAAAGTAGTTCCAAAAGTCAAAGACTGGTAAACAACCGGCAGAAAACATGAAATTAAAATTTTTACTTATATCAATTTTATTTGCTGTCCCGGTTATTTTCGGGCAGAGTTTCACATCAAGCGCCGATAAAACAACCGTTGGTGAGAATGAACGCTTCCGCATTTATTTCTCCTTTGAAGGGGGAGGGCAGAATGATCTTTCCGATTTCAGGCCTCCCAAATTTGAAGGGGTGAAAGTGCTGAGCGGGCCTAATCCCTCGACCAATATGCAGATAATCAATGGACAGGTATCGCAGTCAATTACCTATAGCTACATTGTCCAGGCTGAGAAGGCAGGGAAATATACTGTCGGATCAGCTTCGGTAAAATATAAAAACCAGAAATTTACCACCCGCCCGTTTAAGCTTATCATATTACAGGCGGGAACAAGAACTCAATCGGGTCAGACCACCGGTGGTTATTCCAACGATGAGATCGCTCAAAATCTCTTCATCCGGGCTATCCCTGACAGACGGGAGGTCTACCGGGGCGAGCAGGTTACGGTTACCTATAAATTGTATACCCGCCTCAATATTGAATCGCCCCAGATTTCAAAAATGCCGAAGTATAACGGATTCTGGGCTGAGGACCTTGAGCAGATTAAAACTATTAACTTCGCGGTTGAGATGTATAACGGACAGCGCTTCCGTTCGGCTGTACTGAAAAAAGTTGCCCTTTTCCCCACGCAGTCAGGAGAGCTTGAGGTTACCCCCTTTGAACTTGATGTGCCTGTCAGAATTAAAAAAAGATCGGGAAGAAATGACTTTTTTGATGACTTTTTCAGCGATTCCTTTTTCGGACGCACTGAAACAATTGAATTTACCGCAAAATCGAATACACTGAAAATAAAGGCAAAACCGCTTCCGACAACCGGAGCGCCGGAATCTTTCAACGGAGTGGTAGGTCAGTTTCGTTTTAACGCTTCAATAAATGAGAATGAAGTTGAAGTTAATGACGCTGTTTCTATCAAGATGGATATTACAGGAACGGGAAACCTGAAACTTGTTAATCTTCCCGAGCTTGATCTGCCCCCGGGCTTTGAAGTATACGATCCCAAAACCAGTGAAAATATCAGCAGAAAAGGTAAAATAGCGGGAAGTAAAAGAATAGAGTATCTTATTGTGCCGAGAATACCGGGACGCAAAGAAATTAACCCTGTTGAATTTTCCTATTTTGACCCCGTTGCCAAAAAATATGTTACTCATCGTTCGAAACCATTTTCTATTAATGTAAAAGCGGGTAAAAACGCGGTTATCGGAAATGTTACAGGATACAGCAAGGAGGATGTAAAACTGTTGAGTGAGGATATAAGATTTATTAAAACCTCCACTGAAGGTCTGGTAAAAGTGGAGCGTTCCTCCATACTGCCCGGATGGTTCTGGCCCGCATTGCTTGTTCCTTTTATAGCCTTTCTCGCGGTTCTCGGAATTAAAAAACGGCAGGACAAATTATCGGGCAATGTCAGGCTGCAGAAATTTAAAAAAGCGGAAAAGGCGGCCAGAAACAGACTGAAAACGGCAAAAAAAGCGGCGGGAACAGGGGACTCGGGCAAGTTCTTTTCAGAAATTTACCTCGCTCTTACAGGTTACCTGGAAGATAAGCTGGATATCAGTAAAGCAGAGTTTACCATTGACAGAGCCGCCGCGGATCTCGCTGACCGCGGAGTTGAAGCCGGTTTAATTGAAAAGATAAGAAAGATCACCGAAAAATGTGAATTTATCCGCTTTGCCCCTCAGCAGGGAACGGCGGAGGCTGAAACCGAAATGTATAAGGAAACCCTTGACGTCATTGTGAAGATTGAAAATTCTAATATCGGGGGTAAGAGAAAATGAGAAAAAGTATTTATCTGATTGTATTTTTATTCCCCGTTCTTCTTTTCGCTTCACAGGCGGAAGAGCTGATGAATGAAGCCAACCAGCTTTACCAGGATGGGGATTTCGCGGGCGCGATAGAAAAATATGAAACAGTAGTAAAAAATAATTATGAAAGCGACGCTCTCTATTATAACCTGGGCAATGCCTATTTTAAGTCGGGCATTTTGGGCAGGGCAATATTAAACTATGAAAGAGCGCTTGAGCTTGCTCCTAATGATGAAGATATTGCCTATAATCTTAAGATAGTCAGAGCGCGCACAGTGGATAAAATTCAGGAAGTGCCCCAGATATTTATTGTAAGATGGTGGGACAGCCTGGTCGCCTCATTAACTATATCGGGATGGGCCGCGGTTGTGGTTTTTATTTTTATTCTGTTTCTTATTGCCGCAGGAGCCTGGTTTATCCTCAAAAATTACCTCGCCAGACAGTGGTCTCTGGTATTCGTATCGTTTTCCCTCGGCTTTTTTATATTTACCTCAGTATGTCTCTATTCCAAAATCAGTAAGGAAGAGGGGAGCAGCTTCGGAGTGCTGCTCGCTGAAACGGTCTCGGCGAAAGTAAGCCCCGATGAAAAAAGCAACGATGTTTTTGTTATTCATGAAGGGGTGAAATTCCGTGTGGAAGACCAGCTAAACAACTGGGCCAGAATTAAACTCGCCGATGGCAAAGTAGGCTGGCTGCCAAAAGATTATTATGAGGAAATTTGACAAGAATTGTGAATTATGAATGATGAATTATGAATTGAATTGATCAGGTTTTGGGATTTATTTGGGTTGCCTGAAATAATCGATTAAGAATAGCGGCAGAAGAATTGAAATATATGCCGCGAAATCCAGGGGATCGCAGGTGACGTCATAGAGATTATAATATTGGGCGAATTCAATTCCGAAACTGATAATAATGAACATGGCGAATGTTTTTACAGGGGTGAAAAAAGCTTTCCGGCTTTTATTGACTTTATCGGTATAGAGACCTCTGATCAGTATATACTGCCATGCCGGTCCGACCATATCCTGAACATAACCTTTCCAGAAAGAACCCAGATCAATCCAGACAGTCGCGAGGGCTATAACGCTCAGGATTACAAGCGCCGCCCTCCGGTAAAAGATGCGGCTAAGGAAAGGTGTGATATATTTCCCTATTCCAGTGGAAACAACGATCCTTATAATTTACAATTCTTTTATTACCTTCCATGTCCCTCCCTTCGTCGGACCTTCTCTTCGGATCAACCCTGATTTTTTAAGTTTATCGATATGGTATTCAATACCTCTTCTGCTAAGCCCAACCTGGTCGATTAATTCTTTTACTGTAATTTTCGGATTCATTTTCATTACATTAATTATTATTTCCACAGTTTCTTCCACAGTTTCTTCCACAGTTTCTTCCACAGTTTCTTCCACAGTTTCTTCCACAGTGATATAATAATTAATTGTAGTAGAGAAAAAATCCTCATCGTAAAAATCCACGGTGGCATTTTTTAAATAGTATGGGAGATATTTTGAAACATTTCGTATTCCAGAGCCAATATCTTCTGCTCTTCCCATTTGGATCATAAGCTTGTTGATAAGGGGATTTTTTGCCGCGGGAGTGAAACTTTCAGGATCAATTTTTCCAAAAATTATCGGGTTATTCGGATTCGAAAATTCAATTCTTTTTCGGGTAATGATAACTGATGCCGGAAATGGGCTCAGATATTCTCTATGTGAAATTAAATTGCTTATTAACTCCCTGAAAATTTTACTACGAAGACTTATTCTTTCTGAGCCATCTAAAAAAAATGGATCGGGCATATGTTTTTCTATAAATGACATAAGAAGGTCAAATGCGTCAATGAGATTCGTTCTTACCGTCAAACGATCATCATAACGATCAATATTATCGCGATTAATTAAAATCTCAAATTTATAATTTGGTAATAGGGTTTGGATCAGGCTATCGGAAGCAAAGAAAAGTATAGCCGCTAAAGTATAACCATGCTTATTTTCTTCATTGCGAGTATAAAAACCAATGCGCTTTAGAAATTCCTGGTTATTTAGTTCCCAGAGATGGTTCCCCGGATTGTTTTGTCTTATTAATCGTTTTGCTTTTTCGATAAGTTCAGTTTGGAAATCATGAAATTCTACCTGCTGGAATATTTTCTGCTCAGTGTGGTAAGTTTGTTTGCGGTTAACGATCTTTGCTATTTGAACAGGATTCGCGGTTTTGAAATCTCCATCTGTATTTCTTATATAAATAATATTATTGGTGGTATGAACTTGTGAACTCTCATAGATTTCCAAAACCAATATAATCTTATTTTTAACTTTATATTCATTTATTGGAATATATATAGAAGGCGATAGTTTTTGTGCATTGTTAGCGAGGTTTGCGATATCCTTTTTCAGTTTGCTAACTTTTGTCATATCTATTCCGGTAATATCACCATTATCCGATATCCCAAGAAAAATCATTCCTCCTTTTGTATTTAAAAAAGAGCAAACTGTTTCGAAGAGACTTTGGGGGAGCTTCTCACTGCAAGTCTTAAACTCAATATTTATTCCTTCCCCTTTTTTAATAACATTCAGTAGCTCATTTTCTGTCATTTGGCGCCTTCTCAAATTAGTAAATAAATATTGTTATCAGGTAATTTACTTAAAAAGTTTATCCTTCTACAAAGAGATTGTAAATAACCTCCAGGAAAAAAGATTATTTTTGAGAGAAAACGCCCACCATTTTTTTACGAATATATAGACTTTTGTCCGGATAAGCCCAATCTATAGGTAGATCAAACCCCTCCCAACATCTCCTTAAAATCTTAAGGGAAGGAAATTAAATCGCAAAAAAATGGTTGATTTGAGCCTTGGTATATGAAGTTACAAAAATATAGTATAATAAGCGTTAGGAGTTCTGGAATTATCAATAATGAATTGTGAATATAGCCCACCTTCGCCAACAGACGAGGCTATAGATGGGCAAAAGTTTATAATGGCTACCGAATGGTTTTAAGTTTGTTCCGGGGCTGCTGAGATAATCGATTAAGAATATTGGCAGAAGTGTTGAAATATATGCCGTGAAATAGAAAATTGTAGAGACGCAAAATTTTGCGTCTCTACTATAAAACTACAATTCTTCTATTTCATCAGCACAAGTTTCTTAACCGCTGAAAAGTCATTTACTGTAATGCGGTAAAAATATACTCCTGAGGCGAAATTCGCGGCGTTGAACCTGTGGTTGTAATTACCCGCGGGTAGATTTTCATTTACCAGTTCGGCTACTTTTCGGCCAAGTATATCATATATTGACAGGTTTACTTTCCCGCTTTCGGGGATGCCGAAGGAGATAGTTGTTTCGGGATTGAAGGGGTTGGGGTAATTTTGGTTCAGGATGTAATTCTGCGGAATCACATCTGTGAATATTTCCTCAACTCTGGTTGTGATGAATATTGTCGGGTCGGGTATGCCGTCGCCATCTTCATCGGGGGTTATTTCGCCGAGATAAATAAGGCTGTCGGGGCCGATATCGCCATCAACATCGGGATTATCGGGCGCTGAATCGCCGCCGCCGTAATCAAAACCGCCAGCTATCAAACCGACCATTTTTAATTTAACATTTTCAGGTATAAGTCCCGCTCCGAGTCCGTATATATCATCCCATGAAATTGCCGCTTCCATACCACGCGCGTTTTCTCCGCGGAAAGCGTTTATCCGTTCGGTAATATCTGTGCTCGCGTTGGAATCAACCCTGTAGAAATTCGGGTCCTGAATGTAATAATCGGCAAAATAGAAATCGACGCCGTCATCCTGGCGGAAACGGAAATTTTTAGCGTGATGCCCGTTGAACCCGCCGGCGGAGCTGAAGTCGGTAATGCCTCCCTCTATTCCCGCGTCGAGATAAAGCATCATGGTATTGTAATCATCATTGCAGATATAGTCAACCCCTACATAGAGTGAATCACTATCCCAGGTAAAGAAAAGTTTAATCACTTCGTTATCCTTCGGTTCACCAGGATTCCAGTAACTATCGGTGTCCGGATCGGCAACAACAAGCCAGTCATCGAGCCAGTCATCATCACTCATCAGCACATTGCCGTCAAGGTTCGGCTTGCCGTATGTTGCTATAAGGGTATCAATTTTTTCAATTACTTTAATATTAAATTCGGTTGAGTCGAAAGCTCCTTTTCCGTCAGCGACTTCGAGAACACAGAAATAATACCCGGTATCCTCAATAGCCGGAGTCCCGCTGAGCAGTCCTGTCTCAGTCCCAATTTTCAGCCAGCCGGGACTTTCGAGCAGGCTGAATTTCAGCTCATCCTCGTCGGGATCATCAGCGCTTACCTGGTATTGATATCTTTCCGTAGCTTTAACAGTTGTGTCAGGCACCTCTGTAATTACCGGGGGATAATTCAATTCAACGCTCACCATAAATGTATCTGTAACTGTTTCATTATTGGGATCGGAGATAGTTATAATCACCTCGGCGCTTCCGGTATCGATTACGGCGGGAGAACCATATAAAAGTCCCTGGTCATTAACCATCAGCCAGCCGGGATTTCCTGTAAGATCGAATGTGAGAGGATCATTATTTACATCATCATAGTTGAGCTGGTATTCCAGGTGAGAATTTGTGTAGGCGAGAAGATCGGGCACCTCAAAGAGCACAGGTGGATTGTTGATCGTGTGGGTGGTATCGGGCACGTATATGGAATATCCACGTGGAGGAGCCCAGAGCCATACGCGTCCGTCGGCCTGGGCGCTCTGATCGTTGGCGCCGCTTGCGTAATCCCTGAAAACTTCATTAGGGTAATCACTGTCTACCCAGACACCGAGCCAGTCGACAGCATTATCATTAATCACTATATATGTTGCCGGTTTTTCGGTCCCTCCGTTTCTCCGGGCAACATAAATATCCTGCGCGAGTTCATCCTGTATATTTGAACCATCAGGGTGGGTATAATAAGGGCCAAGTCCGTCACGTTTTGTAGTTCCGCCCTCAATAAAAGTTCTGCGTATCCACATCAGGGTGTCGATTTTCCCTCCAAATCCATATTCAAAATAATCCTTAAAGAATACCGAGGGACGTCCTTCTGAGAATATCATATACGCGTAGGCCATTTGTTTATCACTAATAATGGGGTTATGGCCATCATCAATAGAACCATCCCAGCCGATGCGGTCCATATCGTGGTTTTCGGCGAAGGTGGCCACATTAAATCCTGAAATTCCGGAATTTACGAGTCCGGCCCAGTCAAGGTTTCTCATGTCATAACCGCCGCCGGTGTTATTACACATATCCTGAAGAGAATAACGCAGCGGGAAATCGAACATAGCTACATCGGCGCCATAGACGTTCGCGCATTGGTTCAGCCAGTCCCCAATTTCCGATTGACTGCCCCAGTATTCAGCCACGGCATATCCGCCGCTGTTTACATCATTGAGCCAGTCGGCCATAAATTCAGGAGAGATAGATTTAACAGCGTCGAGCCGGAATCCGTCAAAGCCAAGTTCATTCCTGAGATAGTGTCCCCATACTTTCAGACTGTCGCGGACTTTTTCCTTGTTATGGTCGAGCCATTCGCCAAAACGGAATATCGGGTCAATCTGAATAAAGAGGGGATCGACCCAGCAGTTTTCAGAATTCGGATAGAATGAGCCAGCGTCTTTTGTGAAACGTCCTGAACCGTTAGGATAGGAAAATTTCATCCAGGCCGAATCGGGTACAATAGGGTTGCCGTTATAATCAGGTATACATTCATAAGGGATTTTTTCTTCCCCACCCATCATATGACGAAGCACAGCGTCGGCAAAAACCTGAATGCCGAGGTCGTGGAAGTTCGCGATCATATTCTCCAGTTCCTCTCTGCTTCCGAATCGTGTTTCGCTTGATCCCTTCTGTAAAAACTCTCCGAAATCATAATGATCATAAGGATCGTAACCCATTGACATTGATCCTGCCGCTCCTTTAACGGCATTTGGCACCCATACCGCGCTGAATCCTGCCGAAGCAAGCCGCGGCGCCAGGACTGAAAGTGAATCCCACCATAAACCGCCCGGTGTTGAATTCCAGTAAAATCCCTGCATAAATACATCCGATTTGGGATTATCAAGCCGGTTATTTTGCGAAAACATTTGAACAGAAATAAAACTTAACAGTAAAACTGCTTTAATAATTGTAGCTTTTTTCATGGTTCCATCTAACCTGTTATATTTTTGTAATGTCTCTCCGGTTTTTAAATCTTTAAAAGATACAAAATGTTTTACTTTATTGCGGGGAAAATCTGTGCCTGATGTCACAGGAGGAAGGACCTTTCATAAAAACGAAAATGGTTTTTCAGGGCTCCGGGAAAAACCAGCAATAATTCATTTGCTGTTTATAAAGTATTCAGGGGTATGCGCATTTGTGGATTTTATTTATAATTTTCACTATTATTTAACTTATTAAAGTAAAAACATAGAGATAAAAAATGATTGATTATAGAAAACATATTACTTTGGAACCGGGGAAAAGATCAGGCAAACCCTGCATTAGAGGGATGAGAATTACTGTTTATGACATTTTAAAAATGCTGGCGGAAGGGATGTCCGGAGAAGAAATAATTTGTGATTTTCCGGAAATAACTAATGAAGATATTCTGGCCTGTCTTGCGTTTGCCGCTGAGAGGGAAAATAAAATAATAACCAGAAGCGCATGAAATTACTTCTCGATAATAATATTTCCTTCAGATTGATAAAGAAAATTACAGATATTTTCCCTGAATCAAGTCATGTGAGATTTCATGGTCTTATTGAAGCTGAGGATCATGATATATGGCATTTCGCGAAAGAGAAAGGATTTCATATTCTGACAAAGGATTCAGATTTTAATGATCTGGCAATAGTTAAAAAGCATCCTCCCAAAATAATCTGGTTGAAAACAGGGAATTGTTCTATTGATTCAATCGAAACCAGCCTAAGGAAGAATTTTTTGATTATTTCGGAGTTTATTAATACCGGAGATGAAAGCATTCTTGAAATTGAATGAGACGGATTCACCATAGCCGGAATTATTAAAAAAAGTTAAACAACAGATGGGGGCCGCAATAAAAAAACAGTTTTTTCATTGATAATTTATGCTTATTTTTAAAATCGCCTGAATAAGGATAAAACTACCCGATTTTCAGGTATTTCATTTTAGCATACAGGAAACAATGAATAAGCATTATATTTTCTTTCTAACCAACAGCCAAGGGGTAATAATGAAAAAACTCTTTTTTAATTCAATTCTTTTTCTAATTCTTTTAGGATTATCTTTTCCTCTTTCAGGAAAAAATATTGATAATCTCAGAATAGAATCCAATGGAACCAACTACAAAATAAATTTCACACTTAGTGATTTTAACCTTAACCAGGTAAGCATAGAAGGTGAAACATTCCTGAAACTGGAAGCTCCCGGTTTCGGCGTTAATCCTGAAGCAGGCATTCCGGCTCTTCCTCTGCTTTCTTTTAATATGGTAATTCCTTACGATCAGAAAGATGTAAGTGTAAGGGTAAATTCTGTTTCGACTTCGGAACAGACATTATCGGCAAAAATTTATCCTAAACAGGATGTATGGGAAAAAAACAGACCAATATCGGAAAGACCATTTACCATCAACCGCGATTATTATACAACCAGCGGTTCAATCGAGGCTCCGGTTGTAAAAGTTGGCGAACCCTATATCATCCATGGTGTAAAAGGTGTTACAGTTACAATATATCCTTTTAGCTATAATCCTTCGACCAATCAACTGGTTTACGTAACCGAAGGCCAGTTTGAAGTAGAACTGGGCAGTTACGCGCAGTATGATGATATCACTTCCGTATACAATGAATTCTATAACGAAACCTTTGTAAACTATCAGCCGGTTTCTGTTAAGAATACAATGGATTACCTGATTATCTGCCCTGATGAATATATGACCCAGATGGAAGAATTCGCGAATTACAAAACCTCCAAAGGTTATGTAGTCAACCAGATGTCCACAAGTCAGGCCGGAACAAGCACAACTGCTATCAAAGCCACAATCCAGGGACTCTACAATAATACAGCCACAAGACCTGAATTTATTCTGCTTGTCGGCGATGTTAACAAAGTTCCCTGCTGGTCAGGTTCAGGCAGCGGTTCTCCTGACACCGACCTTAACTATGTTCAGCTCGAAGGGGGCGACTATTACGCTGACGCGTTCATCGGCCGTTTTTCAGTAACAAACAGCGCTGAACTGGCAAACGTAATCACCAAATCGATGTACATGGATAATTACATCGGAACACTGGACAAAAACAATGTCTGGATGGCTTCAACAGATAACTATTCTGTTTCTGAAGGCACTCACAATTATTGTATAGATAATTATTTTGATCCGGCAGGATATGACAACCTGAAACTTTATACTGTTACATATAACGCTACCACCCAGGACCTGATTAACGCTCTTAACGCGAACAAACAGTTTGCTGTTTATTCAGGACACGGAGCTGTCACCTATTGGGCAGATGGTCCGGAACTTTCGGCATCAGAGGTACAGGCGCTTAACAATACATATTATTCTTATGTTTATTCATTCGCGTGTGTTACCGGTCAATTTTCTTATGGCGAATGTTTCGGTGAAACATGGTTAAGAGCAGAACATGGCGCTTCAACATTTTATGGCTCATCTGTTAACTCCTACTGGGATGAAGATGACATACTGGAAAAAGAACTTTTTGAAGCCATGTTCGAAGATGATCTTACAAAAGTTACTCCGATGATGGACCAGGGTAAACTTGAACTTTGCGCATATTATGGCGGCAACGTAACACCTGGCGGCGACCTGCTTCGTTATCTCGAAATGTACAACCTGATGGGTGATCCCTCAATGGCAACCACTCTTCAGCTTATTCCTGATGATACACCGCCGGAAGCTATTACAGACCTCGCGACAGGAGCTTCAACATCAAATTCAATTACTCTGAACTGGACCGCTCCTTATGATTCCACATTCGGCGGGGTTATCGCGTATGATATCAGGCATTCAACAAACCCGATACTGAATGAAAATGACTTTAATAACGCCGCGCAGTCATATTATGGCGGAAACTCAGATTCAGCGGGAACAGCGAAAACATTTACCGTTACCGGACTTGAACCTGAAACAATGTATTATTTCGCCGCGAAAGCGCTTGATATCTGGAGTAACGCCTCACCAATGTCCAATGCAACTGATGGAACAACTCTGGACGCGCCTGTAATTTCAGCCAATCCTGATGAAATAAATAAATCGCTTCCTGTAGGTGTTACACTTATCGATTCTGTTGTTATATCGAACGTTTCCCCGGGCGCTTCAACACTTAATTACGAAGTTGAACTCGCTAACCACACCTACCCGGGTGATGTGAAGATGAAGCTTGTTCCTCTTGCTTCGGCAGCCACCGAGAAAGCTGAATCAAAGGATAAACCTGAAGAAATTAAAGGCCAGAGTTTCAAGGGATTTGGCGGACCTGACACGTTTGGTTATGAATGGATTGACAGCGATGAACCAAACGGTCCGGAATACGTATGGGAAGATATTTCCACTACAGGAACCGAACTGACAAACTGGACCCCCACCGGAACTTACGATCCAAAGGATGAAGGATACGCGGGACCAATTGACTTCGGATTTGATTTCAAATATTATGGCGAAGCAAGAACAGAAGCTTATGTTTCATCAAATGGTATTATTACTTTTGATGTGATCGGCTCAAACTGTTTCTCAAATTATGAAATTCCCGACACTGATGATCCCAACAACTTTATCGCTCCTTTCTGGGATGACCTTGATGGTAAAGATGATGGCAAAGTATATTATAAAGCTGAAGCAAACCGTGTAATTATCCAGTACCAGAACTGGCATAAATATTATGGCGACGGCGACGTTACAATGCAGGTTGTTCTTCATAAAAGTGGTAAAATACTTATATATTATGAAAACATGACAATCGATGTTGAAAGCTCTACGGTAGGGATTGAAAATGTTGATGGAACAATAGGTCTGCAGGTAGCCTATAGCGCGCCTTATGTATCAAGCGGGCTCGCTCTTCAGATTGCCGCCGAACCGGATTGGTTAAACGCGAGCAACCTTTCAGGAATGCTTTATAACGGCAATTCCGCCGCGGTTATGCTTGAGTTTGGCACTGATGATCTTGAACCGGGCATCTACTCAATGGATATGGTTATCACAAGCAACGATCCTGTTAATCCTGAAGTTACCGTTCCTATCACAATGAATATCGGCGGTGTGGTAACAGGCTGGACATGTGATATTATGATGAACGACGCGAATTCTGAATCATCCCAGGACCTTAAGATCGGGCTTGATCCGATGGGAACCGACGGCATCGACAGCGACCTTGGCGAAATTGAACTTCCTCCCGCTCCTCCCGCCGGAGTTTTTGACGCCCGCTTTATTATGCCGGGCAACCTTGCGTCACTGATTGATATTCGTAACATCGAACTTACAGAAGTTCAGTGGGAACTTAAATTCCAGGCTGACGGAAACAATTATCCTCTTACCCTTACATGGGATCCGGCCCAGCTTCCCGACGGAATGTTTATGCTGAAAGACCCGTTTGGCGGATCACTGGTTAATATAAATATGAAAACTCAGAACACCGTTGATATCTCAAATACCGCTCTTACATCATTATATATCGAATATTCTGAAATGATGGCAGTGAATATGAATGTTAACCTGGGCTGGAATATGATATCAGTTCCTGTACATGCTGAAGATATGACAGTCAGTGGTATGTTCCCTGAAATGAGCACACCTGTTTACATGTTCAACAACGGTTATTCACAGGTAACAGAATTTGGAATGGGCCAGGGATACTGGGCCAAATTTGATGAAGCCGGTCCTCACATGATCATGGGTATGCCTGAAACAACTCCTGTCGCTGTAAACGCCGGCTGGAATATGGTTGGTCCTTATGAGAGTGAAATCGCTGTTGCCGATATAGTTTCTAATCCGGCAGGAATAATCACAAGCGCGTTTTATGGATTCGGAACAGGTTATTCCACAGCTTCAGCTCTGATGCCTGGCAAAGGTTACTGGGTTAAAGTAAGTGAAGCTGGCGAGCTGATGTATTCAGGCGCCACCGCTAAAAGGAATCCTGTTGTAAATGAAATCAATAGCGAATGGAGCAAAATTATTGTAACTGACGCCGCGGGCAACAGCCGCACTCTTTATATAAGCAGTGAAAAAGCAGTCGGTTTCGAACTTCCTCCCGCTCCTCCCGAAGGCATTTTTGATGTCCGTTATTCAACAGGCTCAATGGTTGAAGCTATGGGAATGAACACCGTAATGATGAATTCAGCTCAGTATCCTGTTAAGGTTAAAGTTGAAGGCGCGGATGTTAAAATCAGCGACAATATCGGCGGTTCAATCCTGAGCGCTACTCTTAAAGATGGAAATGAAACTGTAATCACAAATTCATCTGTTACTTCATTTGTTGTTGAAGGAACCGAAATTCCGGAAGTTTTCGCTCTCGAACAGAACTACCCGAACCCCTTCAACCCCGCAACAAAGATCAGGTTCAGCCTTCCAGTGAACGCGAAAGTTACTCTGACTATCTTCAACGCTCTCGGTCAGAAGGTATCAACTCTCGCCAATATAGATATGGAAGCGGGAATCCACACAGTGAATTTTGACGCCTCATCAATCGCCAGCGGCATCTATTTCTATACAATTTCCGCCGAAGGACTTGACGGCAGCAATTTCAGCAATACAAAGAAAATGATATTGATGAAGTGATGTAATCACATCAATAAAGAAATAAAATTTCTACCAAACCTCCGGGGTTTTCAAAACCCCGGAGTTTTTTTTATGCAATTTTTTGTAAGATGCATGTCCGAAACCTTCTCCCCGAGACATCCACGTTGGGAGTTTTTTGAACGGATGTGAAATTTTCATCAGCGGTTTCGCTATCGCACCTTCAAGGCTACTCTAATTTTATTCGGATTTTTTCCCGGGGCGCCGCCCCGGGGATTGGAATTCCACTCCACCATCTTAGCCCTGAAGGGGCGGGAGCCGGCGCCCGCGCGGAAAACTGAAATAAAATAACAAATAATCATTTTTCGATACTAATAAAGGAAAAACTTTTTTATATTAATTTTGAAACGGAGAATAAAAGAAAATCCTTTAACGAGTGATTTCTCTCTTTTAAATAGATCGCAACAATTGTAACTGAATAAATTGATAAACCAGGGGATCAGATCATGAAAAAATTGGTTATTATATTCTTTTTATTCTCCGGAACGGGACTTTTCGCACAGTTTTATCTTCAGGCGGGATACAACGCGAGCTGGGTTAACGCCGACGGCTTAAACAAATCTGTCGCTCATTATAATGACACCCGCAGCTTCCTGACAAAAAATATGGAAGAGCCGGGTATGATGAAAGGATTCGGATTCACCGTGGGGGGGATGCTCGATTTTCTCCTTTTTGAAATGCGTTATTTTTCCCGAAGCGCCGATATAAGCGCCGAAGGAAATATCGAGGGGCAGACGGTAAAAAGGGATTTGACTTTCGGCGCCGATTATTTTTGCCTCGGTACAGGATTCGGCAGCTTTGAGGATGACATGGGTTACGCGGTGGGACTCAGCGCCGATTTTGTGTTTCTCAACGCGAAAACAACCGTTACCGGGGGATCGGAAACAGAGGCGCTGGATGAGTTTTCTCCTAACATTACTCCATTTTTTATTCTGATAGGTGATCCGGAAGGATTTCCCCTGGGTTTCACATTACGCGCTTATTATTCTTTTTCCATGCTTGATACCACCTTCAATGATCTTAACAGTGTAATCAATCCCGGCACATACGAATTTACCAATAACGATGAATTTTCGGGCAGCGTGAACGGATTTGGCATTGAATTAACTATTGGATTTGTATTCCTGGCTGATATGTGATATGAGAAATTTTCTTGTGCTGGCGATTCCCTCTGATGGTAAAATACAGACGCCCCGGCGGCTTGCAGAAGTTAATCCTTCCCGGATTATAACCGGAAAGAACCAAAAAGGGAGATATTTATATTTAAGGAACTAAATTTTCCCCAGGCAGAGCTTGAGAAAAACGGCCCAAAGGGGAAGAATTCCCTGGCAAAAAAGGGGACGATTTATTCATTAAGAAATAAAATTTTACGCAAAATGGCAAAACTTTATCGTACTCATGGAACAGGTACTCGTAATCGTTCTCGTTCTCGAATAACCTGAGCGTTTTGAAAAGAGGAGAACGAAGTACGATTACGAGAACGAGTACGTAATTAGAAGCGCCTCCTGACTATCGGCAACAAGTTGTTAACGGGCTTTTTGACAAATTTTGCTCCCGGGATTATCCTCAACATGTTGGCGTTAGTCTGGTGATAAGAGACTAACATAGCATTAAAATACTCCACTCCTGCTGAAATATACTTGAATAAACACTTTTAATTATATATTGATATGATTAGATTAAGCACAAGTTACGCATTAGATTCTCCTTTTATTTGTACTAAACATGGGGGAAGCTCAGAAGAAACCCCTAAACGATACTAAATATTGAATAAACGAAGCATCTAGGAATATTGGTGATTAATGAAAAACAGGGATTCAAAATTTATAATATTTAAAACAGAAGACGATAAAGTTTCTGTTGATGTTCGAATGGATGAGCAAGATGTTTGGCTTACACAAGACCAATTATCATCACTTTTTAACGTTGAGCGTCCGGGGATAACACAACATATTAAAAATATATTTACAGAGGGAGAATTACAAGAAAATTCAGTTAGTAAGAAATTCTTACGAACTGCCGCTGACGGAAAAAATTACAACACCAAACACTATAACCTCGATATGATAATCTCTCTTGGTTATCGTGTAAATTCGAAGATTGCCACACAATTTAGAATTTGGGCTACTAAAAGATTGAATGAATATATCCGCAAAGGTTTTACAATGGACGATGCGCGGTTGAAAAATCTTGGTGGCGGTGGATATTGGAAAGAACTTCTGCAACGAATACGAGATATTCGTGCCTCAGAAAAGGTGTTTTATCGTCAGGTGCTGGATATTTATGCTACAAGTATCGATTACGATCCCAAAGCTGATGTTTCCATTGAGTTTTTTAAAAAAGTTCAAAACAAGATTCATTATGCCGTTCATGGACAAACTGCAGCTGAAATTATCTTTAACCGTGCAGATGCTGAAAAGGAATTCATGGGTTTGATGACATTTTCAGGGATCCGCCCATATTTGAAAGATGTTGTTATTGCCAAAAATTATTTGAATGAAAAAGAACTACGTTCTTTAGGTCAAATCGTTTCGGGTTATTTGGACTTTGCTGAAAGACAAGCCGAAAGAGAACAAACTATGACAATGAACGATTGGGCGGAACATTTAGACCGAATTTTGACAATGAGCGGAGAACAGCTATTGCAAGGAGCTGGACAAGTTAGCCACAATAAAGCAGTTGAGAAAGCAATAACCGAATATAAAAATTATCAGCAGAAAACGTTAAGTGAAGCTGAAAAAAATTATTTAGAGAGTTTGAAAATGATAGAAAATAAAACAATAGATAAGGAGTGACTTCATGCCCCGGCAATGTGTATTGTGCATAATGGTTTCAGTGGATTTCGAGCTTTTGAGGAGATATTTATATTTAAGGAACTAAATTTTCCCCAGGCAGAGCTTGAGAAAAACGCCCTGACGGGGAAAAGTTTCCTGGCAAAACGGGAGGCGATTTATTCAATAAGAAGTTAAATTATACACAAATTGGTAAGAGATTTATCAACAAGTTGAAAGTTTTATTGCCAGGTATAAGTTTCGTATTCACTCGAGGTGTGTCCTCCCCCGTCAATGAAGAAAAGCGCTTCATTGCCACCCCCTCCGAAGGGGGATATTTGTCAACCAATCCAAATATTTGAAATATCCCCCTTTGGAGGGGGTGGATTCAAAGTGTTTTTCTTTGAAGACGGGGGAGGACTATCCTTGAGCTAACCGATAACTTTTCTTTTTCTGACTCTTTCAGCTTATGGATTTTGAATCGCGGCTTGATTATCGGCAACATGTTATTAGCGGGCTTTTTGACAAATTTTGCTCCCTGGATTATCCTCAACATGTTGGCGTTAGTCTGGTGATAAGAGTCTACTTGTTATCTCGCGGCGACCGCTCTTACATTAACATTGTAGTCATAACTTAAGGCGTCGCATAATTTCTTTACCTGTTCATCTGCCGCCGTAAGATATTCCATTGATTTGAGGGCTTCGACCGGGTCTGTTTTGTAAAGAGCTCTCAAGATAAGTTTCTGCGTTTCCGCGTCATTTGTTTTTTCAAGAGCTGACCGCAGAGCGGGGACCACCTCTTTAATTTCATATTTGCCTGCATAATAAACAGATTGTCTTCGCAATCCGGCGTTATCTGATTTTATTCCCATTTCGAGGTTTTTAACCGCGGCGCTCTGTCCGTATGAGAGAGCTGATAAAAGAAGAACCGCTAAAACTGTTAACAGTGTCGATGTTGTATGATTGCGTTTCATTTTCCTTACTCCTGTTTTATTAAACTTTGTTGTTCAATTATTATGTCGTTCTGTTAATTAAGACGGCATGGTCGCGGGGGGAGTTGTCATGGGAAAGTAAGACGATGTCAAAAGATGTCACAGGTGGTTTGCGGGTGTAAAATGAGCGAACTTTTCGGGGAAATCGCAAAACTTTTTGGGGAGAGTTTTGGGAAGGAAGCAAATAACAATTAACAATTAAAGTGAAAAGGTTATTCCAGGATTAAAATCCTTGCTGAGAAAAAAGGCCACAAAATCCCATGAAAGTAAATTACGAATTACGTCCACCGCGGCTGATAAAAATGAGGAATGAAAGGAATGTAATGAAACCTTTTTCCTGACTAGTAAACATTTCAGGCAACAAGATTATGATTCCGTGGAAATATCTGTCATATAGGGGAGGGGTATAAATAGACTTCTCTTCGGATTAGTTCCGGCTCAAGGTAGATCAAACCCCTCCCGACCTCCCCTTAACATCTTAAGGGGAGGGGATTTCGATTTCTCATGTAAAAAATCAGAGTAAGAGTAGTCCGTAAGGAGTCAAATTTTACGCAAAATGGCAAAAATGCAATTAATAATTAGTAATGAACAATGAACAATTAATAAGGTCAAGAGAGCCGCAGATTTTTTGATTACGCAGATTTCATTTATTGAGGTTGAAGAAAAGCCACGAAATCACTAAAACACTAAAGCCCACGAAAAAACTCAAAAAAAACCTTATTCTTTAGTCTTTTAACCTTAGTAGCAATGGCAAACCCTCAAAAATTTCAACCTTCTTGCCTTTTTTACCGGGGCCTTATTTCCCGCGGATTTTGCTGATGGACGCAGAAAAAACAGGGTTACCGGGATAAGAACGATGGTCAGGATGTTTTAATAAAATAAAAAACTGAGTCATCCTTTTATTATCAATTGTCAATTATCCATTATCAATTAACTGACTTTCCACTTCTGGCTAAGCCAGTCTATGAGTAAGAGTATGATGACCAGACGGGTGGTTCTATCGGGGTAGTTCGCTTTTTTTGTGGGCAGTACAATTAACAATTAAAGTGAAAAGGTTATTCCAGGATTAATACCATTGTTGAAAAAAAGGCCACAAAATCACTAAAACACAAAATCCCGCCAAAAAGCGCAAATAAAACCTTATTCTTTATTTTTATAACCTTAGTAGCAGTGGTGACACCCCTTCAAAATTGAACCTTATTCAACGGGACAATATTCGCGGCGGAAATTGCTGACGGATGTGGAGGATAAGAAAAAAGGATTAAGTGGATTAAAATAATAACAGGATAAAAAGATATATCATAAAACGCTGATCATCTTCTAATTATCACTTGTCAATTATCCATTAACTAATTCTTCGTTTCCGGCTCTGACAGTTTCAGAACTCCTGATCCCGGTTATAAAAAACAATAACTTACATGGATGCATTCGCAAAATAAAATCGCGGGATAATTCGATAAGGAAACAACTTGGGCAGGTATTTCTTTATCTTATCGAATAGTGTACTGAACCAATACATTGACATTGTTTTATTTTCAAAAATGATTTAATTTGAAAGCCATTTTATGCATCTCCTACAGAGATGTTTTTCAGGGGGACTATTCTATTCTACCCCAGGGGGACTATCGCAATAATGGGAACCTCTACAAGGTTCTTCTTATCTCATTTGCCTTGTATAGGCAAAAATTAGTGCGGAACGTCCCAATGGGGTAGAAAATTGTAAATACCAGGAGACAAAATCCTTGTAGAGGATTCACAAACCACCCCGGATAATCAAACACCTTAAGACATCCTCGATAAACCCAGATTGATAGAATTTCAATTTTCTGATACATCATTTATGGCTAAGAAAAGACTTTGTCAAGTAATAACCGGATAACAATTTCATATGATATTTTCCAAAAATTTCCGCGATATCATTTTGCGAGGAGTAAGGAGTTCTGAGTTTATAATGGAATAATAAAAAAATTATTATAAGTTTGCGTTGGCGACTACGAAACAATTATCGGGGGCGCAGGTTAAATTATGTGCGCATTTTCCTGTTTTTATAAATATTGGCCGCTATTGCCAGCAGGGAAACATTAACAAGAAGAGAACTGCCGCCATAACTCATGAAAGGAAGGGGCACCCCGATGACAGGGGCAAGTCCGACATTCATTCCGATATTTATAGCGAAATGGATAAATAATAATGTGAGAATACCCATTATAACCAGGCTTGAATAGCTGTCCTTAGCGCTTTTAGAAAGTTTAATAAGCCGGAGGAAAAGGATAAGGAATAAAATAAGGGGCAGGATGCTGCCGATAAATCCGAATTCTTCCCCGATTACACAGTAAATAAAATCGGTCCATTGTTCCGGAATAAATCTTAGCTGTGTCTGATTACCTTCGAGAAAACCTTTGCCCAGCAGTCCACCCGATCCGATTGCCACCTTTGCCTGAAGAGCGTTATAACCATGCCCGAGGGGATCGGCTGAAGGGTTGATAAAAGTTTCAATTCTTTTTTGCTGATGTGGTTTCAGAAGGTTAAAGGCGTAATCAAAAAAGAATCCGGCGGCAACATTAAAGACAAAAACAGAGGCGCTGGCGAAAAGATTTCGTTTAAAGAGGAAAAGAATAATCAGCACTCCGATCAGGGCGATGATAAAATAAGGGAGCCCGAAAAGGGAGGCAATACTTACAGCGCCCGGGGCGAGAACAACAAACAATCCGAAAAGGGAGATGCCTGCCCAGAAGAGCAAAACAAGAGTGATAAATATAAATATTATCGCTGTTCCCATATCAGGCTGCATAAGAATAAGCAGGACAGGCAGCATACCTATGGCGAGAGTGGCGGCAATTCCGTTAAAGCTGTTTACATCGGTCTGTTTGCGTGAAAGCCAATAGGAAACCGTAAGAATAACCGCAACTTTGGCAAATTCGGAAGGCTGGAATCCGACTGGTCCCAGGTTAATCCAGCTTTTGGCGCCATAAACAATTTTGCCCATTCCCAACACCGCGATTAATAACATAATAGCGATTCCATAACCGGGAAGGGACATTGATTTGAAAAAATTCGGGGGAAGAAAATAAATAACAAAAAAGAAAAAAACAGAAATAACAGCCCATGTGAGCTGCTTCTCAAAATTTCCCGACGCGGTCGGGTGATTTATCGTTGAACTGTAAATAGCGGTCAGCCCGATCATAATAAGCAGGAGCATAGGGATAAAGAGCCCGAAATCGAACTTATCCTGGAGTTTATATCCTATACGTTGACTATTGGCCATTAATTTCCTCCGCGGCAATATTTTCCCGGCCTTTGGTTTTGCCGAGGTAATATTTAAGAAGCTTAACCGCCACCGGGGCGGCGTGAGTAGAGCCGTACCCGACATTCTCGACAACCACAACAACCGCGATTTCCGGTTTTTCGAAAGGGGCAAAACAAACGAAAAGCGCGTGCTCATCGCCGTGCGGATTTTGGGAGGTCCCGGTTTTTCCCCCTATATTAAAATCTTTCTGACGGAAATATTTCGCGGTGCCGTCACCCTGAACCACCTGGTACATACCATGCCGGACGACATCCCAGTTTTTTTCACTGAAATCGATTGAAAATTTTTCGAATTCCAGGGGGATATAATTTTGGGTTTTTGAGTCGATATAACCTTTTACAAGATGAGGGCGCACAGTTTTTCCCTTTGTCGCGAGAAGGGATGTATATTGGGCAAGCTGAACGGGAGTTGTAAGGATTTCTCCCTGCCCTATTCCCAGGTTGATCAATACTCCGTTTGTCCATCCATTTTTTCCGTACGCCCTGTCATAGTAGGCGGCGTCCGGAACAAGTCCCGTGGTTTCTTCCGAAATATCCAGCCCTGTTTTGCTGCCGAATCCAAACTTTTTCATATAGCTATTCCATCTTTCGAGTCCGATTTTCTGAATCAGATCATAATAGTAGATGTTGCAGGAATGCTCAATCGACTCAACAAGATCGGTTTTTCCATGGACATGGGTGCACTTAAAAGGGCGGTTGCCGAAGGTATATACGCCGTTACATTTAACAGAATAGGATGGCGTGATTATATTTTCTTCGAGAGCGATAAGAGCCTCGCTCATTTTTAATGTTGAACCTGGCGGATACATTGCCATTGAGGCCCTGTTGAAGAGAGGTTTATCTTCATTATTATTAAGTTTGTTCCAAATCTCACTTGAAGTTACTGTTCCGAAGGCGGAGAGATCGTAGGATGGGGCGCTGACAAACGCGAGAATTTCTCCATTTACGGGATCAATAGCGACAACGGCCCCGCTTTTGCCTTCCATCTCTTTTTCGGCAAGCTTTTGTAAACCGGCGTCAATTGTCAGGACAAGGTCATTCCCTTTGACCGGCATCAGATCGTTTTGTCCTTCGAGGTAATTGCCTATTGTTTTTTGTTTGGCGTCAACGAGAATAAGCCTGTAGCCGCGTGTTCCTTTCAGGTATTTTTCATATTCTTTTTCAATTCCGCTGAATCCGATTAAATCACCCTGTCTGTAATTCTTTCGGCTTTTTAATTGTTCCGGGCTTATTTCCTTGATATAGCCGAACATATGGCTGCCCAAAACACCATAAGAATGATCCCGTTCAATTTCGATTGTATATTCAACTCCGTTAAGATGGCTTTTATTTTCTTCCAGCCAGACTACCGCGGAAAAGGGTATATCCCTTATTATTTTACGGGGCATATATTTGGAAAATCTTCTTTTGGAATGGAGAACCTCATCAATATATCCATGCCTGATATCAAGAAACTTTTCAATCATCGCTCCTTTGGCGTCATCATAACTAAGGGGAGTAACAGTAAGTGTATAAGATGGTTTATTGCTTACGAGGACATTAAAATTACGGTCAAAAAATATTCCTCTCGGAGCTTCAATCACCCTTTTTTTAACACTGTTTTCTTCCGATTTATTCTGATACCTTGTATTTTCGAGCACCTGCATAACAAACAGACGGGATGAAATGAGGATAATAAATCCGATGATCGAAAACGTTATTATATTCTGCCTGAGCGCTGAAGCGAACAACTTAATTCTCCCTGGTTTTCGGAGGAAAAAATATAATAAATATCAGAGCTGTAATGGAAGAGTAGAATGCGGGCAATATACCATACTCAAAGAGAAAGACCATAATATTAATTCTGAAAACATCGGCTGAAAGAAGGCCTGAAACAAGGGAAGAGACAAAAGACGAGGTGAAAATTACAACAGAAAACAGACCTTTGTTATTCCATTCAAAACCGCTGTTTTTATTAAAAAAATATCCGGCAGTAAAACCGGCGAGGGTATAAGAGAACATAAAAAGTCCTGTCAGTCCTCCCCCCATTAAGTCAAAAATAAAACCGAAGATAAATCCTGCCAGAGCGCCATATATCTGGCCGTTTACCAGGGTTAAAACAACGAGCAAAATCAGGACAAGATCAGGCCCGCTTCCCAGCACTCTTATATATGGTATGAGAGTCAACTGGATAAGGGCGAGGGGAAGCATCAAAAGCGCCGGGAGAATTTTTTTCGCGTTCATTTTTAATTATCCCTCAGCAGATTCATTTCAAGGGAATCAATTTCAATGCTTCTGATCACTTTATAAACAAAAAGATGTTTAACCTTCTCGGGATTTGCCAGCAGAGCAACATTATAATTACTTAAAAGCCCTGAAATTCTTGTATCCGCGTTTTGAACAATACCGACAGGTATTTCATGGGGAACTATGGTGCTGAACTCAGAGGTGACGAGTGAATCGCCCGGCTGCAGATCGTAGTTTACAGGAATATCCTTCAGGATAGGACGTGTCCCGTTCCATTCAAGTATGCCGTTAACAAGACTTCGCTGGTTTTTGACCGCGACCCGGAGACCAGGATTTGTCAGTGTGCTGACTGCGGAATAATGCCTTGTTGTTTCAGAAACAATTCCCAACAGACCTTTTTCATTGAGCACAGGCATCCCCTTTTCAATTCCCTCCTCAAGGCCGGCGTTAATAATAATTGTTCCCCCGGGTCCCGAGACCATTCTTGAAATTACCGTAGCCGGAATAAGGGGAATATTGGAGCTGTCCCTGAAGCCGAGTAAATTTTTGAGTTCCCTGTTTTCAGTTTTAAATCCTTCACGCAGGGCGAGCTGAAGCATAAGGCTGCCATTCATTTCTCTCAGATTTTGCAGCTCATCGTCATTCCTGAACCAGTCGGAAACATTTTCAGTGAGAGAAAACCCGGCTCCGAAGAGAGCGATAGAAATTCTCTTAATACCGGTAACAGCGGGAGAGCGATTCAGCGAGATAACACTGAGACTGATCAGAAGCAGAATGGTCAGGATGATATATTCTTTAAAATTATTAAAAAAGCTTTTAAATCGGCTAAGCATTAATAATTTCTTTTACGAATAAATACCTTGGAATATTTATTCAGGTTATCGATAGCCTTTCCGGCGCCTCTTACAACAGCGGTAAGGGGATCTTCGGCAACATGGACCGGAAGGTTTGTTTCCATTCGGATTCGTTCGTCAAGTCCTTTAAGAAGAGCGCCTCCGCCTGTAAGCATAACACCACGATCGAGAATATCGGCCGAAAGTTCGGGAGGGGTTCTTTCGAGTGTTCTTTTTACCGCTTCCACTATCTGGGTGATATTTTCATTCAGGGCTTCACGAATTTCCACGGAGCTTACTTCGGCGGTTTTGGGTATACCCCCGACAAGGTCGCGTCCCTTAACGTGGATAGTTATTTCTTCTTTAAGGGGCAAAGCGGAACCGACCTCGCATTTGATAGCTTCGGAAGTCCTTTCACCTACGAGGAGGTTGAAATTTTTCTTGAAATACTGCATGATTGCATTATTCATTTCATCGCCGGCTATGCGTATTGATTCTTCATTTACAATACCTGAAAGGGCGATAACGGCTATTTCAGTTGTCCCGCCGCCTATATCAATAACCATATTCCCAACGGGAGCGTCCACTTCAATCCCGATGCCTATCGCGGCGGCCATTGGCTCGGCTACCAGGTGAACTTCCTTGGCTCCGGCATGTTCGGCGCTGTCGCGCACAGCCCGTTTTTCCACTTCGGTAACTCCGCTTGGCACTGCCACAACAATTCTTCTGCTGGAAAAAGCGCCTGTGCTAACTTTTTTAATAAACGCCCGGATCATTCCTTCGGCAATCTCAAAATCGGCTATCACACCATCACGCATCGGCCTGCTGACCCGGATCTCTTTATGCTCACGCCCCTGCATTTCTTTGGCTTCGTTGCCGAGGGCAATAATTTTTTTCGTCTTTCTGTCGAACGCCACTATTGAAGGTTCATTAAGAACAATACCTTTTCCTTTAATATAGATCAGCGTATTGGCTGTTCCAAGGTCCATCGCAATATCGGATGAGAAAAAATCAAAAATTCCCATAAGTCCTCTTAATGTTTAAAGTTTCTGATCCCGCTAAAGACCATTGAAATATTACGTCCATTTGCCGCGTCGATGACCAGTTGGTCGCGCACAGAGCCGCCGGGCTGAACCACTGAGTTAACTCCTTCATCGGCAAGAGTCTCAATTCCGTCGGGGAAAGGGAAGTAGGCGTCGGAGGCCGCGGCGGAACCTTTTACATTATGGCCAAACTCCTTAGCTTTTGAGATGGCTATTTTTGCCGAATCAAGACGTGACATCTGACCGGCGCCAACACCGATAATCTTTCGATCTTTTACGAGAACTATGGCATTGGACTTTACATGTTTGCATATTATCCAGGCAAATTTCAGATCTTTCATTACCGATTCAGGGCATTTTTTATTCGTAACAGTGGTAAGTTTCAGATCGCCGGCCCTTGAATTATCTTTATCCTGAACAATAAACCCGCCGGGGATATTTTTTACCATTACCTCATCTTTAACTGATCCGTCATCTGTAATTTTTACAAGCCGGCGATTTTTCTTTTTCATTAACAATTCAACCGCTTCATCGGAAAATGAAGGAGCGACAATTATCTCCAGAAAAATTTCATTCAGCTTTTCAGCCAATTCAGCATTAATTTCACCATTGACAGAAACTATTCCGCCAAATGCTGAAACAGGATCGGAAGAAAGCGCTTTTTCGTAAGCTTCGATGAGGTCTTTTCCTGTTGCCGCCCCGCAGGGATTGGTATGTTTTATAATCGCGCAGGAATTGGCAGGAAGTTCCTGAACAATATCAACCGCCGCAACAAGATCAATTATATTATTATAAGATAACTCTTTACCATGGAAGACCTTAAATTTCTGATCGAAACTACCATATATGGCCGCTTTCTGATGCGGGTTTTCTCCATAACGGAGGGTGCGTGAATGAGCGCTGTGAATTCTCAGAGCCGTCGGCGAAAGTTCAAATTCTTTTTCGAAGAAATTCGCGATAAGTGTGTCATACATAGCGGTATGATCGAAAGCATCGGCGGCAAGTTTTTTTCTTGTTTCGGGAGTTATTCCACTTTCCGACATCAGTTCGCTGATGAACAGATCGTATTGTGACGGATCGGTAAGCACAGAAATGTAATTATAGTTTTTGGCTGAAGCTCTTATCAAAGAAGGTCCGCCAATATCTATATTTTCAATTTTGGCTTCAAGTTTAATATCGGAGCGGTTAACAACTTTCGGAAAGGGATAGAGGTTGACACATACAATGTCTATAGGTATAATATCATTATCTTCAGCTTCCTTCAAATCCTTTTCATTATCGCGGCGCATCAGGATGCCGCCGAAAACGCGGGGATGAAGAGTTTTTACCCTCCCCGAAAAAATTTCAGGTGAATCGGTAAAGGAGCTAATTTCGGCGCAATCTATAAAGTTTTGTTTAAGTGTTCTGGCAGTATTGCCGGTGGAAATAATTTCATAGCCGGCTTTAATCAGATTTTCGGCAAATGGAACAAGTCCGCTTTTATCTGATACGCTTATTAATGCAAGTTTTTTCAATTCTTATTCCTGTGGCGCTAATGTATATAAACTCTGTTATTTTCAATTTTTATTCTGTTCTGCTCAAATAAAGCAATTGTTTCAGGCAGGAGCTCATGTTCAATTCCGAGCACCCGCGCGGCGATATCCTGGGGAGTTTCGGCGTCGGAAATATCAACGGTCTTCTGGTTGATAATAAAACCATTATCATAAACTTCATCAACAAAATGGATTGTCGCGCCCGATACTTTGCATGATTTTTCAAATACAGCTTTATGAACATTCATTCCATACATCCCTTTGCCGCCGAATGAGGGTAAAAGGGCCGGATGAATGTTGATGATTTTGTTTCTGAACTGTGAAATGAAATTATCGGGTATCTTTTTCAGATATCCCGCGAGCACAATCAAATCGGTATCTGAGTCTAAGAGTATTTCGGCCAGTTCTTCATAGGTAACATACCCGTTGGCAGGATTATTCCTGATAAAATAGCAGGGAATATCTTCGTTACGGGCAAATTCTATCGCTCCACATTCTTTACTATTGCTGATGACAGCTTCAATCCGGATATTTTTATCGCTTCCGCAAAGTTTTTTCCAGATTGATTTCAGATTGGAACCCCGGCCAGATACAAATACAGCTAATTTAAACATATACAGTCATTTTTAAGCTAATAAATTTATTGAAAAGAGGAGGAATAATCAATTTTCAGAACCCGCATTCTTTCCTAATTTGATTAATTTTTCCGGGCAGAATAAATTCATTATAATCTTCCTCGTTATCCCCGGCTGTTTCAACCATTTCGAGGGCTTTTTGCTTCAGATTCAGTTTAAGAAAAATTTTTGCCTTCATCAGATAAACCAGGGTATGGTATTCCTGACTTTTTCCGGCTGAGCCAAGCTTATCCAAAGCTCCGTGGAAATCTTTGCCGATCAGTTTTATTCTCGCATTAATAATTGCCCCCAGATCGGACCCGGAAACCGGGGAGCCTTCTTCTGCCAGGGAGGATATATTATCGGAGAAGGAAGAATCATTATGAAAGAATGTTATATTCTGCAATTTCAGTATTAGTTTCGCGTTTTCATCCATACCTTCATTAAACAGCCGGGCTCCGGTATCCACCGCGTACTGATCTTCAGGAAGTTCGATGTTTCCGTTATCGACAAGGATTAGATGTTTTTTCGCTTCACTTTTATTTCCAATCATAAAATAACATTGAGCAATCCGCAAATTCGCTATTCCGGTGAAACTGAGATTGGTGGTATTTTTAAAAAAGGATTTATAACAGGCTGCGGCTTTTTCAAATTGATTTTGCCTGAAAAAAATATCACCCAGTGTAAACCAGGCATAAGCCCTTGTCTGGGGAAGATAGTTGTTTTCAGAGTCCAATATTTTTCTCAGGTTGTTTTCAGCGCCCGGATAATTGTTTTTCCGGAACAGGACAATTGCCAACTGGTAACGAAACATCTGGTTATCGGGGAATTTATCAGTAATTTTCTGAAGAAAAATTTCGGCGCTGTCATTTTCGGCGAGGTAGTCGGAGTAGATTTTACCGGCGTAAAAAAAGGTTTCGGTAATATCTGTTCCTCCCTTTTCGACACCTCTTAACAGCAGAGATAATCCTGCATCAGGATCAGCGTCCAGACCCGCGATGCCGGAAAAAAATTTGACCATACCGGGCAGGGAATCCATGCTGTATTTCATTAGCCCCAGTCCCAGGTAGGGGCCGGCAAAACCGGCGTTCTTTTCAATTAAATCTTCGAATTCGGAAACAGCCTCTCTGGCATTCAGATACGCGCCGAAAAATGCGCCGTTATAACCTTGCATAGCAGCCATCTGCATATAAAGCCTGCCATAAAAGTAGCGATATTTCTGGGTCAGTTTCGGTTGCTTTTCGAAAAGTTCAACTGCTTTTTGCGCGTTTGAGTTAAATAAATCGGCGAAATATTCATCCTGCGATCCAAAAAAGAGCCATTGATAGATGCGGGCTTTAGAACAATAGAGAGCAGGATCTTCCGGATGTTGCAAAATAAGGCTGTCTAATAAAGTGAGAGCCTGATTGAAGCGGGAGCTTAAAAAAAGAGAATCACCTTTTTCAAGAAGAGAGTCGGGAGTTCCGGCTCTGCTGATAGTAAGTGGAACAAATATCAGTAGAAAAAGCCGGTTCATTCTTCGGTTTCATTCCTTCCCGAAAATTCTACCGCTGCTCTTACAAATTCGCGGAAAAGGGGGTGAGCTTTTGTTGCCCTGGATTTTAGCTCGGGATGAAACTGGCAGCCGATAAACCAGGGATGATCGGGAAGTTCAATTATTTCAACAAGGTCTTTGTCAGGGTATATTCCGCTAATTATCAGTCCGTTTTCTTCAAGAACCGATCTGAATTCATTATTGACTTCATAACGGTGCCTGTGTCTTTCGGAAATTTCTTTCGATTTATAGGCCGCGCGGGCTTTTGAACCTTCCTTAAGAGCGCAGCGGTAAGCTCCCAGCCGCATAGTCGCTCCCTTATCCTTAATATTTTTTTGTTCAGGCATAAGATCGATAACGGAAAAATCGTTTTGAACAAACTCAGAGCTGTTGGCTTCCGGAATACCGGCAATATTTCTGGCAAATTCTATTGTGGCGCACTGCAACCCGAGACAGATTCCGAAATAGGGTATTTTATTGACGCGGGCATATCTTACAGCCTTCACCATACCTTCAATACCCCTTTCACCAAAACCGCCCGGAACAAGGATGCCGGAATAAGGTTTCAGCAGTTCCTCCGGATTCACGTCGCCTTCGAAAAGCTGCGAGCTGATCCAGTCAACTTTAACTTTAACATTATTTTCGGCGCCCGCATGCACAAACGCTTCCGAAATACTTTTATAAGCATCGAGGTAATCGGTATATTTGCCGCAAACGGCTATTTTAACTTCTCCTTCCGGGTTTGTTACCTTTTCTACAAATTTTCTCCATTTGGAAAGAGAGATGTTTATATTGGGAAGATACAGGCTGTTTAGTACTGTCAGATCAAGTTTTTGTTCATAAAGAGCCAGGGGCACTTCATATATTGTTGAACAGTCATAAGCCGAAATAACATGATCGGGCTGTACATTACAAAACAGTGCGATTTTTTTTCTGATATCGGGCAGCAGTTTTTCTTCTGACCGGCAAACCAGAACATTGGGCTGAATACCAAGTTCGAGCAGATTTTTTACGCTGTGCTGGGTTGGTTTTGTTTTCATTTCACCGGCTGATTTGATAAAAGGAACCAGGGTGACATGGATATAGATAACATTGTCCCTGCCTTTTTCCAGCATCACCTGCCTTATCGCTTCCATGAAGGGCAGACTTTCAATATCGCCGACAGTGCCGCCGATTTCAACAATTATAACATCATATTTATTTGATTTACCAAGCTTATAAATCCGCTTTTTTATTTCATCGGTAATATGGGGGATGACCTGAACAGTGGCGCCGAGGAAATCGCCTTTTCTTTCTTTTGTGATTACGTCATAATAGACCTGTCCCGCTGTGGTATTGTTGTCCATCGACATATCGGTGTTCAGGAACCTTTCATAATGTCCCAGGTCGAGATCAGTTTCGGCGCCGTCATCGGTAACGTAAACCTCACCATGCTGGAAAGGGCTCATTGTTCCGGGATCAACATTTATATATGGATCGAATTTAGCAATTGTAACGCTGTATCCGCGCTGCTTTAAAAGCAAACCGAGTGAGGACGCGGTAATTCCTTTACCAAGTGAAGAAACCACTCCTCCGGTAACAAAAACATACTTTACATTTTTTTTCTCGCTGATTCCCATTTATTAAGCTTCACTCCGCCAAATTTAAAATAAAATTCAAACAACTAAAATAACAAAAATAAACCGTTATATGAATCCCTAAAATTTATTGTTTTCAAGGCAACTAAAAATTAACAAAAAGATAACAGAAGTTAAAATCAGTCGAAATGTCCGGAAATTGTCTCGCCACATTCGGGACATTTATTTCCTTTTATGTTATATTTTCTTACACTATGCCAGTCCCGTTCAATCAGTGCGGCATTACATTCCGGACAACGTGTCATATGTCCTTCATCATCCCGGACATTTCCGAGGTAACAATAGCGGATACCCTCCCGCAAGGCGATTTTTCTCGCCCGATTTAATGTAGAAAGAGGCGTCCGTGGAATATGTGTCATTTTAAAGTCGGGATGGAAAGCTGTAAAATGAAGGGGAACATCGGCGCCGAGGTTTTCTTTTATCCACCGCGCGAGTTTACCTGTCTCTTCGGGGGAATCATTTTCACCGGGGATAAGAAGCGTGGTAATTTCGAGCCATATATCGGTTTCATTTTTTATCCAGAGAAGTGTATCAAGAACATCGGAAAGGGAGGAAAAGGTCAGCTTTTTATAAAAGAGATCGGTAAAGGCTTTAAGGTCGACATTCGCGGCGTCGATATATCGGTATACATCTTTTCTCGCGTTTTTATCTATATAACCGGCGGTTACCATGACAGACCTGATATTCCTTTCCCTGGCGAGTTCTGAGATATCAATCACATATTCGCCGAATATAGTCGGGTCGTTATAGGTATATGCTATCGATTTCACATTATGTTTCTCAGCCAGGGCGACAACCTCGGCCGGACTAACATGGAGAGAATTTGTTTCCGCTATTTTAGCCTTGCTCATGGTCCAGTTCTGACAGAATTTACACCCGAGGTTACATCCGGCTGTTCCGAAACTGAGTATTTCAGAGCCGGGGTAAAAATGATTAAGGGGTTTTTTTTCTATCGGATCGATGGCGAAACCTGTTGGTCTTCCATAACCTGTTGAATAGAGAACATCATCAATATTTTCCCTGATAAAGCAGAAACCTTTCTGCCCTTTTCCTATTGTGCAGTAACGGGGGCAAAGTGTGCAAAGCAGCTTACCATTCGGCGCCTTTTCCCACCACAGAGCTTTTTTTAAACCTTCCATAATATCTTCTCCCTGACGTTAAATAACCATATATCGCATCCAGTTTCTTCTGGTGTCATCGGTAAAGGGCGCTCCCGCGGTAAATATAACAATATCTCCTTTATTGAGCGTCCCTTTCTTTTTAAGCATTGCCATAGCTTTTTCAATTGTTATATCCTCATCATCAATAGAATCCATAAAATATGACTGAATTCCGGAATAAAGATTAAGCCGCGACAAGGTTTTTGTTTTATCAGAGATGGCAAAAATAGGAGCTTCCGGGCGGAATTTTGAAATAACTCTCGCTTTTCTTCCATAGTGCGTGAAAACGACAATCAGTTTTGCCCCGATCTGATCGGATATATTAGCTATGGCCCTGCCGGTGGCGTCAAAAATATTATCGGCAAGTATTTTCGGCACTTCATATTCCCTTTTGTGAAACAACTCGGGCCGGCATTCGGTATTAAGGAGAATCTCATTCATGATGCACACAGCCTTTTCAGGGTATTTGCCGACAGATGTTTCCCCGCTAAGCATAACCACATCGGTTCCATCCCAGACCGCGTTCGCCACATCCGACGCTTCAGCCCTGGTGGGGATGGGGTTATTTATCATCGATTCGAGCATCTGGGTGGCAGTAATAACCAGTTTGCCCGCCGCGTTACATTTATTTATAATCATTTTTTGAATAACCGGTACATCCTGCGCCGGCATTTCCACTCCGAGGTCTCCCCGGGCTACCATAATGCCGTCGGTTTCGGCCAGGATTGCGTCAAAATCTTTAACAGCTTCCGGCTTCTCAATTTTAGCGATTACCGGGTGATCGGCTCCTTTCTTTTTCATCCATGCTTTTAATTCGGTGATATCCTTCGCGCTGCGGACAAAAGAAAGAGCTACAAAGCTGATATCATATCCGAGAGCAAATTCCAGATCAGCAAGATCTTTTTCTGTTACACTGGGAACCGTAAGCTTCATTCCTGGCAGATTAATTCCCTTCTTCGGTTTTAAGACGCCTCCATTAATAATTTTACAAAAAACAGAGGTCTCGTTTTTCCCTGTGACTTCAAGACGCAACAGTCCGTCATCGATAAGAATGCAATCTCCTTTTTGCGCGTCCCTGGGAAGCGGATCATACGTGGCGCTGATCTTTTTCGAGTTACCCCTGATTCTTTCGGTGGTTATTTCGATACTTTCTCCGTCAATAAGCTCATATTCAGGCTCTTCCAGTTCGCCCACTCTTATCTTTGGTCCCTGGAGATCAACAAGAACCGAAAGGGGCATGCCGGTTTTTTCCTTTGTAATCTTAATATTGTTAAAAATTTCTTCAAACATTTGATAAGAGCCATGTGAAAAATTAAGCCGGAATCCGTCAACACCCTTTTCGATAAGTTTTGTCATCATTTCCACTGATGAGGTAGCGGGCCCGATTGTTGAAAGGATTTTGGTTTTCGCGTTTTTAATTCTCAATTTTAACCTCTGTTTATTTATTTCCTTTTACTGTTGTATTTTTATCTTTTATTGGCAAAGAAAGAGCTAAAAATATGGTTATGATTATTCCGGGAGAAACTGAATTCTGTTAAAGACTGCAATTTTGATGGAATATAAAATCATTTAATTTCTTTTCACAGGTGTTTTGTTGATCCCCTTAAAGGGATCGACCTTTAGGAGTTTGTTTCTTACTACTCCATAGGGACGTTCCGCAATAATGCTGCTTCTCCAAAGCAGATTCGATTCAAAAAAATATTCCCGGGAAAACCAATTCGTCATTCGTCATTCGTAATTCCTCATTGTCTCTGGTTTGCCAATTTACGATTACGTTCTTCACAAAAGATTATTCTCATTTTTATATTCTGCCATAAAAGCAGGAAAATTATTGATGAAACCTTTATCTCTAAATTGGTCTGTTCAGATTAATTACTTTAAAGGAAGATGCCTTATTGCCTAAATAATTATGTGAAAAGAGCAATTAAAGAAGAATTTATGCAATAATAAACCATTAACAATTATAAAATAAGAAAAAAAACTCCACACTACAATTGTACTAATTAACAAGGGACAAACCAAAGTTAAGAAAATGTAAAAAATGCGGCATATAATGCAATCGCTTTCATTTTTTTTATTGAAAGGTTATATTTGCGATGGTTTCCTATTGCCGCAAGGCAGGATGGAGAAATATGCTATTTTAAAATTTTAGAGAAAACATGAAGATCCCTTTCCTGGAAGATTTCCGCCAGTTTGAAGAATTAAAAGACCTGAGATCGAAAATTAATGAAGGCCAGTTTGAAAACGGCAGATTGTTAATTTCGGCCATGCCGGGTTCGACAAGAAATTTGCTGGCATGGTCTTTATATCCTCAGTGTGGTAAAATCATTTTACTTTTTCCTGATAAAAAAAATGTAGATGAAGCAAAAGTGGAGTTTGATATCCTCGGACTTGGCCAGGATACGGTGTCAATCACAGAATTCAATACCGATAAACTTCAGGAAGCATTAACCTCACTGAGCAAAAAAGAAAAATTCATTTTTTTATCGACCTACAAGATATTAAATATCAGGGTTCCTTCACGGCGGCATCTGAATAAAAATACTACCACACTTCAGGCCGGAGGGGATATATCTTATGATGAGCTGATAGAATATCTCGAGCTTATCGATTATGGTAAAGATAAATTTGTGGAAAACCCCGGGGATTACGCGGTAAGAGGTTCAATCATAGATTTTTGGTCATATAGTGAGAGCAGACCGGGACGTGTGGAATTTGACGGTGATTTTATTGAGTCTATCAGATATTTTGACCCGGAGTCGCAGCGCTCTTCAAATATCGTGGAACAGATAACTATCGCGGCGAAATTGAATAGTGAAGATAAGGAGAGGATGTCCGATATATTTGATTTTATAGGCAATCCCCTGGTTTTTGCGGGCGCTTTTGAACTCGAATCATATTTCAACATAAAAAAAGAGAATAAATCGGGTGAAACGCCTGAGGATATGGAGGAGGAACTTTTAGAGGAACTTTATGAAGGGAAGAAAGAAAAGGGAGTTGAAGAGGAAAAAGTGGAGACAGAGGAGGGAATAATACCGGACCTTACCCTCGAAGATATATACAGCAAAAACGGACGCTGGCTTATAGAGCAGGAGCTGGACAGCGATGGCAGGATAAATCTTCACCTGAATGAAGCTCCTCCCATAAACTCAAATTTTGAGGCGCTGTTCAATGTTATTAAAGATTATTCGGCGAAACATTATAAAATTATTTTAACGGCGGAAAATGAGATCCAGGGAAAAAGACTGCTGGAACTGCTTTCTGATTTTAAGAAAGAGCTGGCTGAGCTGATAGAATCGGGAAAGGTGAAGATTAATGTGCTTGCCATAAAAGCGGGTTATCTTTATAAAAAGGATAAAGTACTTGTCCTTTCTGATTACCAGATATTCAATAAACCATACAGGACAAAACTTTCCCGCCGGCACAAAATAAAAAAATCGAGAGTAAGAGATTTCGCCTCGCTAAAACATGGGGATTATGTAGTTCATGAGAATTATGGAATCGGACGTTATTCAGGTCTGCATACAATAAAAATCGGGATGGTTGAGCAGGAATCGATAAAGATCCTTTATGCCGAGGGGGGAATAGTATATGTAAATCTTAATTACCTTTCACTCGTAAAGAAATATTCCACAAAAGATTCTGATGCGCCAAAACTTTCGGTACTTGGCAGCAATGAATGGAAAAATGCCAAGAAGAAGGTTAAAAATAAAATAAAAACCGCCGCGAGAGAGCTGATTACTCTTTATGCCCAAAGGAAGGCCAAAAAAGGATTTCCTTTCAGTCCTGATAATATCTGGCAAAAGGAGCTCGAGGCTTCATTCTTTTATGAAGATACTCCCGACCAGGCCAAAGTAACGGAGCAGGTAAAAGAGGATATGGAATCGGACAGCCCGATGGACAGGCTGGTATGCGGTGATGTGGGATTCGGCAAAACGGAAATTGCGGTCCGCGCCGCGTTTAAGGCGATAAATGACAATAAGCAGGTGGGCTTGCTGGTGCCGACAACAATACTGGCCGAACAGCATTATTATACGTTTAAAGACCGTCTTGCGCAGTTCCCGGTAAAGGTTGCGGTGCTTTCAAGGTTTCAGAGCAAGTCATCCCAGAAGCAGATAGTCCAGGACCTGGCGGAAAACAAGGTGGATGTAATAATAGGAACACACCGGCTTTTATCGCAGGATGTGAAGTTTCAGAATCTTGGTCTTTTAATAATTGATGAAGAGCAGCGATTCGGAGTGATGGCGAAAGAAAAGCTGCGCACGACGCGGGCAAATGTTGATACCCTCACACTCACGGCAACTCCTATTCCGAGAACACTTAATCTGTCGCTGCTCGGGGCCAGGGATTTATCCATAATTGCCACACCTCCGCCAAACAGGCAGCCAATTTATACAAAGGTGGAAGTTTTTGATATTATGAAGGTGAGGGAGTGGGTTCTTGAGGAGATAAAGAGAAACGGCCAGATTTATTTTGTCCACGACAGGGTGAGATCGATAGAGATGATAGCGGCCTACATACAGAAACATATTCCGGAGATCAATATTGGCGTCGCTCACGGCCAGATGAAACCGCTTCAGCTTGAAAAGGTTATCCATGATTTTCTAAACAGGAAACACCACATGCTTATCGCCACCAAGATCATTGAATCGGGTCTGGATATTCCCAATGTTAATACGATCATTATCAACAGGGCGGACCGGTTTGGCCTTGCCGAACTTCACCAGTTGAGGGGAAGGGTGGGACGTTCCGACCGGCAGGCTTATGCTTATCTCCTTGTCCCCTCGATGAATACAATCACACAGAAAGCTGTGAGGAGGCTCCAGGCTATCGAGGAATATACCGACCTGGGAGAGGGATTTAATCTTTCCATGCGCGATCTGGAAATCAGGGGCGCGGGCAACCTGCTTGGCACCGAGCAGAGCGGCTCAATCGACGCGGTCGGGTTTGATATGTATGTGAAATTGCTTGATGAAGCTGTTGAAGAATTGAAAAAAGAGGAATTTAGCGAAATATTTGATGACCTCCCTGTTGAAGTGGAAAGGACCGAACCTAAAATTGACACTTACTTTGAAATTGGCATACCGCAGGATTATATGCCCGATCAGTCGGACCGTCTCGGGTTTTATACCGCGCTTTTCAGTATGAAAAAAATTGATGAGCTCGGGGAGATCAGGGAGGAGATGGAGGACCGTTTCGGCAAGGCGCCTGTTGTGGTTGAAAGAATGATTGAAACCGCTGTTCTGAGATATTACGCTTCCTACGCGTTATTCGAAAGGATTGTGATTCAAAGGAACCGAATGGCAGTAATACTTCCGAAGGCGGAAAATGAGGAGTTTTATACTAATAAGTTTACGGTTCTTATGCAGTTTATTGTTGATAATTACAGCAAAACCGTGAGTCTGAAGCAGGAAAAAAATGTAATGAAATTTGAGATTGAGAATAAATACAGCTCTCCAGAAGATGCTGTTAAATTCCTGGTGAAGTTTTCACAAAGAATAATTCATGAAGTGATTTTTGAAAAGGCAAAATCCCCGGTATAAAGTGTCACCGGGGATACAGGCTCTTATCACCACATTAACGCCAACATGTTAAGGATAATCCGGAGAGAAAAATTTGTCAATAAGCCTGCTAATAACATGTTGCCGGTAATCAGGCCGCGATACTAAATCCATAAGCTGATGGAGTCAGAAAAAGAAAAGTTATCGGTTAGCTCAAGGATAATCCTCCCCCGTCTTCAAAGAAAAACACTTTGAATCCACCCCCTCCAAAGGGGGATAAAAGACAAAATATCCCCCTTTGGAGGGGGTGGCCTCCGGTCGTCTTTTGCCGGAGGTCGGGGGAGGACACACCTCGAGTAACCACGAAACTTATACCTGGCAATAAAACTTTTTACTTGTTGATAAATCTCTTACCAATTTGCGAAGAATTTAATTTCTTATTGAATAAATTACCCCCCGTTTTGCCAGGGAACTTTTCCCCATAAGGGCGTTTTCCTCAGTATTGCCTGGGGAAAATTCAGGCTCTTATCTCCACATTAACGCCAACATGTTGAGGATAATCCGGAGAGAAAAATTTGTCAAAAAGCCTGCTAATAACATGTTGCCGATAATCAGGCTGCAAGTCTAAATCCATAAACTGATAGAGTCAGAAAAAGAAAAGTTATCGATCAGCTCAAGGATAATCCACCCCCGTCTTCAAAGAAAAACACTTTGAATCCACCCCCTCCAAAGGGGGATAAAAGACAAAATATCTCCCTTTGGAGGGGGTGGCCTCCGGTCGTCTTTTGCCGGAGGTCGGGGGAGGACACACCTCGAGTAACCACGAAACTTATACCTGGCAATAAAACTTTTTACTTGTTGATAAATCTCTTACCAATTTGCGAAGAATTTAATTTCTTATTGAATAAATTACCCCCCGTTTTGCCAGGGAACTTTTCCCCATAAGGGCGTTTTCCTCAGTATTGCCTGGGGAAAATTCAGGCTCTTATCACCACACTAACGCCAACATGTTGAGGATAATCGAAGGAGCAAAATTTGTCAATAAGCCCGCTAATAACATGTTGCCGGTAGTCAGGCCGCGATACTAAATACGTACTCGTTCTCGTAATCGTACTTTGTACTCGTCTTTTCAAAACGCTTAGGTTATTCGATTACGAGGACGATTATGAGAACGATTTTTCCCCTGAATTTTCTATTGGTTCCGGTTATGCCAGTTTAGAGATTTTTAAGAGCGGTATCCAGTTTTTCTGTAACTTTTTCAGCTATGGCTGTCATTTCAGGATTGTTAACTGACTGCATGGCATCCATTGGATTGATCATTGAAACTTCCACTTTTCCGGCTTCATTTTCCTGAACGACAACATTGCAGGGGAGCAGAACCCCGATATTCGGCTCGGCGGTTAATGCCTGGTGAGCGAAAGGTGGATTGCATGCGCCGAGTATCCGGTATTTCCTGAAATCGACGTCGATCTTTTTCTTTAGTGTAGCCTGAACATCGATATCACTTAGAACGCCGAATCCCTGTTCTTTTAAAACTTCCTGCACTTTATTGATTGTTTCATCGAATGAGTAACTAACTTCCTTAGAATTATAATATTTCATTTTTTCCCCGTAATTTTATTGTTTTAATAATAAGATGCGATATCCGGAATAAGGTTTCAATAATTGTAATTTTCATTATAAAGTATTGAAGAGTCTTAATGACTATACTAACCTGATTCCTGTATCGATTATTTCTTTAGCGAAAGGATTATCGGGGGAGAAATCTTCCGGTCTGAATGGAAATACTTCAAGACTGGAGCTTACAGAAAGAGTCAAACGTCTGATTTTGTCTTTATCTCTGATTCGCACGCCCTCAAAAATATCGGAAACCAAAGCGATATCAATATCACTCCATTCGGACTGAAAACCTTTCGCGTAACTTCCAAAGAGGTAAGCTTCCCTGATAGAGAAGTTATTCCGACGAAGAAGCGTGAGGTAACTTTCAATGGTTTTTTTTATGTCAATTGGGATCGTATCCATTTATTTAGCTCTTTAATCTGTTTAATATTATCTTCGGCATATTCTTTTGTGCATGTTTTATAAAATTCATTTCTGTATTGAGGATATCGCACTTCTATATTAAAATCATTAATCCTGTCAAGAATCAGCGCTCGTTCACTATCTGGCTCAAGGTGTGAAATTTCTGCAAGTTTCACAAGATTATGAATTTTGGGAGGTACCTGATTCCTGTTGTTTTTGATATACAACGCTTTCAATACCTTTTCCAATACCAAGTGCCCGATAAATAAGGCCCAATCATATTTACCTGCTTCAAAAAGAGTATTCATGGTATCTTTATCGTGTTCGGCGCTATCAAGCCAGTATTTAATATGTTCTTCTATAGTCAATTATTGGTCTCTTTTTTTACAAAGATAATAAAAAAACATTTTTCTTTTCACAACAAATATCAGTGGAGTTAAAAAGAATTAGTACTCCTTCATCAATAAGCTTTATCATAGCAAGTTTTAAAGTACAGTTTTAGTACCAGTTATTATGATATAATATTTGCCTTTCTCCTGGAAGATCAAGGAGAAAATTGATCCCTGTTCTGATTTTTTGAAAAGAATCCCGAATGGGATTCAATATCAATAGCCCCGGACGGCGAAAGAAGTGAGCTGTCCGGGGTAAAAGAAAAACATGCCGTCACGACCCTGAAAGGGTCAAATATAGAAATCTTTAGCAGATTAGATTTTTCTTTGACAAATAATATTTTCTCCGGATTGTTAATATTCGACGCCTTCAGCGTCGCGACATATATCGGCCATATCGGACCACCGGATTGCATCCGGGGCTATTCATATTCGACTCCATTCGGAGTCGTTTATGTGATCCCTTTTTTGATTCCTGCCTGGCCGGTTTATTTAAAATCGCGGCCTGACTATCGGCAACATGTTATCAGCTGGCTTTTTGACAAATTTTGCTCTCCGGATTATCATCAACATGTTAGCGTTAGTGTGATGATAAAAGCCTGGATTTTCCCCAGGCAGAGCTTGAGGAAAACACCCTAAAGGGGAAAAGTTCCCTGGCAAAACGGGAGGCGATTTATTCAAGAAGGGTTCTATGTGAAATATAGTGGGTAATTGAATTTGAGCCAATGACAAACCACTTCGATCACTGATAAAATTTTCTTTATTTCAAATACTCCCGGCACTTTTTTTGTTAATATATTGGCATTGTAATATTTTTAATATGATGCAGTTTAAGCGCCATTTTATGCATCTCCTACAGAGATGTTTTTCGAATTGTCTATAATATACTGCCCCAGGTGGACTATCGCAATAATGGAACCTCAACAAGGTTCTTTTTTATCTCATTTGCCTTGTATATGCAACATTATTGCGGAACATCTCCCCGGGGTAGAAAATAGTCAAAAAAACAACTACAATCCTTGCAGAGGATTTACAAACCATCCCCGGAAAACCAAATCTCTTAAGACCTCCCTGGCAAAACTCAGGTAGATAGAATATGATATGATATTAATAATACATCATTTATACTCTGTCAGTCAAACAATATTTTGGCGTTTATGTTACTGTTTTGTTACTTCCATTTAATAATCTGTTGTCTTTTCATTACCCACTGGTTTTCATATTGAACCAAAATTCTGTTATTAAATGGCGGGATTACAATTTTTGAAACGGTATTTATTTTGAGTAATTACCATATAGAGAAAAAAAGGCCGCAGAATCACGAAAACACAAAATTTAGAGGAAGAAAATTTAGCGCATTTAGATTGGCAATAAGTTTGTCAATGGCTTTGCCGGCAAATCTATTTGATAAAATAAAGAAATATATTTATTTTATGCGAAATTATATTGCATGTTTAATCTTTCGGATGCAGATTGAAGAAAAATTTTACAATTATTGCTGGTCCAAACGGCGCGGGAAAAACCACATTCGCATTACAATTACTTAAAGAGAAAAAGTTTGAATTTATCAATGCAGATCTTATAGCTGAAAATCTTTCATTAAGTTATCCTGAAAATAAAAATTTCAAAGCCGGGAGAGAGTTTCTTACGAGGATTAAAAATTGTATTCAATTAGGTGAGGATTTTATAATTGAATCCACACTGTCGGGTGTTTCATTAGAAAGGTTGGTTTTAACAGCAGTTTATAGTGGATATTTAACCAGAATTATTTATTTATTCCCAGAGAGTGTTCAGAAATCTATTCAGAGAATTAAGATTAGGGTTTTAAAGGGAGGACATGATATCCCGCGATCTGATGTAATCAGAAGGTATCCACGTAGCAAAAATAATTTTTGGAACATATATAAAAGATACGCTGATTCATGGTTCATTTATTGTAACTCAGACACAGGTTTCGAGCAGGTTGCAATTGGCAAAAAAATGACTATGTTGTTTTATCTGATGAGCTATTCAAATTGTTTATTAAGGACATAACACCAATAGAAGATGAAAGTAAATAACCTATACGATAAAGAAATATATTCAGAGTCATGCCGCTACAAAAAACTTGGCGAGAAAGGGGTAAAAGAAGCCCTCGTTGAGAATGAACGTTTTGGAGTGGCTGATTCAATTTTCAACGAAAAAGAACAATTACGTAAAGCTGACGGTAAAAAGATCGGAACCGAAAAGAAAGCTGTGTAATTATTAGTATCTACATCTTTTGGCATTCCACCTGGCATTATTTCAAAAAATAGCTTAAATCCAGCTCCACGGCTTCTTCGGTAAAAAAGGGTTCGCCGTAATCTTTGCCGATCTTAAAGCCGTAATATTTTGCGCGGGCTTCGAGATATTTGGTGAAATTAAGTTTGCTTATAAATGTTTCCGGTTCTTCACTTTCAGGATTAAAAAACTGGGAGTCATAAGCGGCCACCGCTTTCATTTTATCCTCGTATGCAGCGCTGATATCACTGATAAAGGATGGAGTAACTTCGTAAGTCTGCATATAATAAAATAGTTTCTCCGGTCTGAACGCTTCCTGTGGTTTGTTGTCGAGCTCAGTTATCACTTTAGGCAGACCGGAAAAAAACATCGCCTTTTTAACTATCATGCCGGCGCCGATATGATCGGGGTGGCGGTCATTAAAATAAGGCCCGAAAATTATTTTCGGTCTGTGCTGTCTAATTTTTGTTACGATCTGGCGCACAAAAAGTTCATTGGCTTCCAGTTTTCCATCAGGCATTCTCATATTTTCACGCAGAGCGATACCCAGAATTTCTGAGGCCTTTTTTGCTTCGCTGTAACGTTTTTCAACACTGCCCCTTGTTCCGAGTTCTCCCTGTGTTAAATCTATAATCGCGATATTATATCCTTGATCGGCAAGACTTTTAATTGTTCCACCCATAGAAAGTTCAGCGTCATCGGGATGCGCTGCGAATACGATCACATCAATTATCATTTACTTTACCTATATTGATTTTATATCAATAATAAAAAAATAATTTTAATCTGCAACTTAGCCGGTTTTGACGAAAGATATTGGAGGTTTATCGAAAATATTTGCGTTTACGGTTCCCTGATGTTATTATTTAACGGGATAATGTTCGCATTCCCAAAAAATAATTGTAAAAAAATAAAAACAGATTAAATATTTATAACTAATTCCGATAATAAGTTATTGTACTGTAATATTAACAAATTCGGAGGTACTCAGGAGAATGAAGCAACTAATTACAATTTTACTGATTTTACTGGTAAGTATAACAGGGCTTTATGCCCAGGATATTCCTGCCGATCTGGGCAGCGCGTCAGATTATAACCTGTTAATTCTCGGGGAAGCAAACTTAAGCAGTTCCGACACCGAAGGTCGTGTGGCAGTTGGTGGAAACGGATATTTCACATCTTATGATATCGGTTTTCCAATGAGTGGTCCGCTCGATATTCTCATTGTAGGGGACACACTAAATTACAATAATGGTAATGTTTATAATGGAAATGTGATTTACGGAACGGAGGCTGTCACAAACGGACTCAACATCCCGAACGGTTCCTTAAGCCAGGGAACACCCCTCAATTTTACTGAAATTTCACTTGAGATGGCAGAGATAAGCCGGCAGTGGAAGCTCATTCCCTCTAACGGGACGACAACTTTTCAATCGGGGAAAATCACCCTCGCGGGGGCTGATCCGCAGCTAAACATATTTTCGGTTGACGGCTCCGACCTTTCATCCGCCAATGATTTCGAAATTAATTGTCCGACAGGCTCAACTGTCCTGGTTAATATAAGTGGTGAAACCATTAGCTGGACAGGAGGACTAAATATTATTGGCACAAACAAAACCAAAGTTGTATATAACTTCTATGAAACCTATGACCTTTCACTGGTGACAATTAATGTAATGGGAAGCATACTCGCTCCTTTTGCCGAACTGACATTCACCAGCGGTCTGATCGAAGGAACCGTGGTTGTTTATAATATGACAGGGCCGGGTCAATGCAACTGGAGCCCTTTTGAAGGAGAGGTTGTATATTCAGTTTCACAGGTTTCGAGTGACTGCGAAGTTACAATTAAACAAACTCTCACCGGAACCAGTTTCAGAGTAACACCTTCTTTTCTGGGACACAGCTCGGTTTGGGCAGGCACATTCCTCGGATATGTGAATGGCCACTCGACAGAATTTTATTGCGTGGATATCTCTCATAATCTCCAGTTTCACGCTCCCTATAATTTTGACAAAATTATCTCGGGCCCCATTAAATATATCGTAAATAATTATTACCCGAATGTTCCCTTCACCGGGACAAACGGACAGCTTTCCAAAAAACAATGGGAAGCCGCGGCTGTTCAGGCTGCTTTGTGGCATTATTCCGACGGATTTATCGCTGAAAATATCAGCAATAATAATTCGATTAAAAACCGCGCTATCGAAATTATTGCCGACGCGTTAAATAAAAATCCGGAAAAGCTGGTCCATTTTGAGATCGCTCCGGCAGGCCAGCTTTTGCAGACAGGCGTTGACGCCGAATTCAGGGTGATAGCGCGTGATTCGGATGGCAGTCCTCTGGAAGGAGTATTTGTAGAAATAGAAACCACGAGCGGAACACTCTCGGAAGATTTCGGAACGACCGACGCAAGCGGCGCTTTTGTTTTTACACTCTCTCCCGGCGGGGATGAATCAGCTTCAGTAACCGCGATAACCTATGACGCCGTTATTCCGGGAGGATCGAGATATAAACGACCTGACAGGCAGACACTTGTTACCAACCGTCCGGTGGTTACATGCCTTGAAACTACCGCTTCGGTATCATGGACAGATGATCCGCTGCCGGGCAATATTCTTCAGTTCTATACATATAATGTTACCAACTCACAGATATCAACCAATTATGTTACAGATGTGGCGACCGGTGATGGATTTGTTGTCTGCGCCACCTTTAATAATGGTGTTGACGTTTATATACCGTCGGAAGATGAGTGGCAGAATTATAACAGTCAGAATTCAAATATTCCTGTCGACGCGACCACATGCGCTGAAGTTATCACTTTTGACGGGTACCTGAATGACGCCGCGGTTGGAACAGAAGGGGGCGGACTCGCTTATCATATTCAGGCTACAGATGAAATAGTTGTTTATAATACAGGCAACTCAAATTTCACCGGAACAACCATTAAAGACTTAACATCATACCAGTCGGGTAATAATTATTATCTTCTTATCGCTCATGACCAGGGATTTTCTCTCTTTAATTTAGCGACAAAAGAATTTACCAATTACAGCGTCTCAAACAGCAATCTTCCAAGCAACACCCTGTCATCGGTTGCTGTGGATGGTGACGGCGATATTTGGGTTGGCACCGTTTACGGACTTTGTGTCTCAGCAGATATGGGCGCTTCATGGACCATCTATAACACAACAAATTCAAATATTAACGATAATATTATTAACTCGGTTGAAGCTGACGGCGATAAGGTCTGGGTCGGGTTTTACAATGCCGGACTTGCCGAATATGATAAAACAAATGATTCGTGGACAAACCTTACTCCATATATCAGCACTTATCCTGTGGATAATCTGCTTTACCAGGATGGCCAGCTTTTCATAGGCAATTACAGCAAAGGTCTTTATGTTTATGACGGTGAGAATTTTTCTCAGTATGCTTCAGTTTCACAGACAGGTCAGACCACAATCGTTGAAGGTTTTTCATTTGACGGTGATGAACTTTGGGTGGCCACCCAGACAGGATTGGCCAGAACAATGAGCGGACTGGTTCCTTCCACAGGTGAAGCAGCGATACTGATCGATGATAAAACCGTTCCGATAGGCGGAGTTACCGCGCTGAATTTTAAGATTGTGCCTGATGGAGATATCAGCTACAGCCAGTTTATTGTCTCGATAACTTACAATTCCAATGAGCTTGAATTTATTGAAGGCAATCCGTCAGAGCTGCTTTCGGGATGGAATATCCACCTTCTCGAAGCTGATGATGGGTACTTCAAATTTAAAGCGAGCGGAAATGATCCGGTTACTACTGAAGGAACACTGTTTACCCTCTCCTTTAAAGTGAAAGAGAGCCTTACCGGCGCAGGATTAAGCGCTGTTTATGCCACCGGTTTTCTGGCAGATTTTGATATTGCGCTTGATCATTCCGATCTTGGTATTATCACCTTCACAACCTCCGGCACCGCAAATGGAGGCAAAGGGGACGCAAACCTCGATGGTGAAATAGATATCTCAGACCTTTACGCTGTGATTCATCACCTGACCTATGGCGGAACATATACCTTAACGGGGGATGGTCTGGCCAACGCGGATGTAAATGAAGATGATGAAGTTGATAACGATGATGTTTCCGATATATTATCCTATATTTTCAACGGTACATGGCCTGTAATTCCTGGCCCGACCCAGCCGGGGGGAACAATCACAGGCGGAAACCTTGGCTTCAGATTGGGCGAGATAATTATTCCTATTCACGTAATGCCCTTCCTCGCTAAAAGTCTTGCCGATGATGAATTCAGGAATGTAACGGTAACCATGAATTATAATCCGGATAAGATCAATTACGCTTCATTTTCATCGCAGCTTTTGGCGAACGGCAATTTTGTTTCGGCGCAGGAAATATCACCCGGAGTAGCGAAATTTACATTTGCCTCCCCATTTTATCTTGAGGCAAATCTTGAGCTTGGCAATATGGTGATGAGCTTTGAGGGGGAAATTCCCTGGGGTGAAACCATAACAACCTCTTATACTATTGACGGCGGGGATGAACAAACCGGCCCGACAATTGTCTTTGATCCGACAAATGTTTCGGAAGATGAGATTATTCCTGATGAATTCGCTCTTTATAACAATTATCCCAATCCTTTTAATCCTGAGACAACCATTAAATTTGCTCTTCCGGTTAAACAGATTGTAACATTAAAAATATATGATGTGCTTGGAAGGGAAGTCGCTACCCTGCTGAGTGGAGAATTTAATGCCGGCATTCATACCGCAAGGTGGAATGGAGTTACGTCAAACGGAATACCTGCAGCGTCCGGAATTTATTTCTTCCGCATTGAAGCGGGTGATTTTGTGCAGACTAATAAGATGATTTTGCTCAAATAATTAGATATAAACATTTTTAACAAAATTAAAGCCCCGGTTTTCCGGGGCTTTTTTGTGTGAATTAATTCTTTTGTTCAATTCATTGCTGAAAAACTTTCAAAGATTCAGAACTCCTGATCCCGGTTATAAAAAACAATAACTTACATGGATACATTAGCAAAATAAAATCGCGGGATAATTCGATAAGGAAACAACTTAGGCAGGTCTTTCCTTATCTTATCGAATAGTGTACTGAACCAATACATTGACATTGTATTATTTTCAAAAATGATTTAATTTGAACGCCATTTTATGCATCTCCTACAGAGATGTTTTCCAGGGGGTCTATTCTACCCCAGGGGGACTATCGCATGACTGGGAACCTCTACAAGGTTCTTTTTATCTGATTTGCCTTGTATAGGCAACAATTAGTGCGGAACGTCCCAATGGGGTAGAAAATTGTAAATACCAGGAGACAAAATCCTTGTAGAGGATTCACAAACCACCCCGGATAATCAAACACCTTAAGACATCCCCGATAAACCCGGAGCGATAGAATTTCAATTTTCTAATACATCATGTATGGCTAAGAAAAGACTTTGTCAAGTAATAACCGGATAACAATTTTATATGATATTTTCCAAAAATTTCCGCGATTTCATTTGCGAGGAGTAAGGAGTTCTGAATTTGAAATTTACCTCAGCTGGTAAATCGGGAACCAATGGGAATTGTCATAAATCTTACCAAATATATTTTATCACCTAACTTTTCCTAAGAATTTATACACTACCTGTAAGTATAATAATACTTGCAACTTACGGGGATAAGTTTTATATTGTAGTGTATAATTTATACACCACAGGTGAAATATGAGCTTTACAAGAAGAATTAAGAAAAAGAGTGGAGTCTACCTTGCGGAGGTTAAAAACTATCGAGAAGACGGCAAGGTTAAACAAAAAGTAATCAGATATATCGGCAAAGAAGTCGATGGACAACCTGTTAAAAAGATATCATCTCAAGATGTCGAGGTGGTTTCCGTTAAAAGACATCTTGATTATAAGATCCTTCATGAGATTGCAGAAAAACTCTCGCTTACCGGCATATTGGGTAAACATGCCAATAGAATACTACTGCTTGTTTACACTCAACTAATTACCAGAAACTCCCTTTATAAACTCCCCGAACATATAGAGCAAACAACCCTTAAAGAATTGCTAAATCTTGATAAAATCGTTGATAAACAGCTCTACGAGACTCTCGATTTCCTTGAAGACCTGGATTTTGGAGAAATAGAAGATCAACTATTCAAGCAGCTACCCTCGGAAAATGATGATGACCAGGCATTGGTTCTCGATGTTACAGACACTTACTTCAACGGATCACAGGCAGAGTGGAAATCCAGAAGGGGAAAAGACGGGAAATATGACAAATTGGTACAGATCGCGCTTGCAGTCACAAAAAAGGAAGGTTTCCCAATATTGCATAAACTATATGAAGGTAATATAGGAAATACAAAGATATTCTCTGATTTATTATCCGATATCAGGCTGAAAGATGTAAAGACAATCATACTTGACAGAGGGATGATATCAAAAACGCTTTTGAAAGACCTGCTTACCCTGAAACAGGCAGTAATAACAGGACTGCGGATGAATCAAACGATAAAACATAAGTACCTTGACCAAATAGAGAGGGAAGAAATCTATCAACCAGCATACAGAATTGAATTAAAAAATACAGTAGTCTTTGCAAAGGAGTTTGAATATCTATCAGGAAAACTCATAGCAATATATAACCCTGAAATGGAGTCAGCAAAAAGAGAGCGCGCAATGAGAAAAGCTGACAAATATGATCCTAAACAAGCCAAGTATATGGGATACTCGCTAATATTTCATACGACGCAATTTGAGGTGTCAGATGTTATCAGGACATATTTCGAAAAGGATATAGTTGAGAAAGCCTATAAAGAGCTAAAAGGACCCATAAATTTGCATCCGGTAAGAAAATATTTAATCCATCGAATCAAAGCGCATGTAAAAATATGTTATTTAGCTTATGCAATTCTGTCGTATATACAATATAAGGTTGGAAAGAAAGGACTCTCAGCAGTATATGCTTTAGAGAAACTTCAGTCGGCATATAAGGTGGAACTGAAATCGGAAAAGGATAAATTTGAATGGTCAAAAATTGTAACCCTTTCCAATGAACAGGAGCAGATTCTCAAACTATTGGAGTGTAGTGTATAAAATTCGGGGAGAACTTAAGTTATCAAATATGCCCTTACTTTTTGTCTTGTCCATAGGACTCCTCTGGAGACACCAAAAGTAACTCTCCTGCGACGAGCAGGCAAAAAAAGTCAAGACTGCAAAAAAATAAGCTAAAAATCAATTCACTCCGCTAAAATGAAAGAACTCGGCACATAAAAAGACATGTGCCTCAAACAGCTTTCCTTTTTTAACGCTCCGTTCATTTGATTTTTTTAACGCTTATTTTTTTGAGGTCGCTTTAAAAGATAAAAACGATATTGAGAGAGGTTAACGAAAAATTCTTACTGTTTTAATTCTGCCAATTAATGGAAGAAAATGACAAATTAGTTGCAACTAAATATATGTGATGTGATGGGCCCTGTAAAAAGTAATTTTATTTAATCAAAAAAACTTGAAACCAGATTTCCCCCTCCCTCATAATATGATCAGCTAATTCAATTATTGCTACAAGATTGAAAAATTGGGATATATTGCCAAACCTTTATATTCGCTTTGAGCAGGATCGCAAACAAATTAAATATTATTGTGAACTTATTTGTCTGTTTTACCTGTTAGGCAAAAATGGACTTCAAGTCTTATACTCGGCAGACTTTTGTCCTACCCATATTTGGGAGAAAATTTTCTAATACAAAATAATTTTAAGGTTACAACCTGATTTAACTAACAGTCATGTTAATACCCGGAAAGGAAAAAATCATGAAAACCGCATCAGCATTCAGGAAAAAAATAATACAATTTGCCCTAATATTATCCTTTGTTTTTTTTGCCGGCACTCTTGTCGCGCAGGAAAAGGTGGCAGTTCAGGAAAATGCGCCCGAAAAAGGATTTAACCAGGCAATAAATATGTGTCCTCTCGGTATGGCATTTGGCATCTTTTCAGCAAACTATGAATATATGATAAACCAAACGCATGGTATTGTTTTCCGGCTGGATTATGAATCTGTGCCGAATACATATTCCGACGCGAATATTAATGTGGATGGCAAAGCGGCAATTATGAACTACCGATATCACCTGAATAAAAAATTGGGTTCATATTATCTTGGCGCTTTTGCCCGCTACAGAGAATATTCAGGTGATGGAATCTCAGGCGCGGAGAAGTTTGATTTTACCATTTCTGAATTTACTATCGGGTTAAACGCAGGTAAAAGGTGGGTATGGGATAGTGGTTTTAATATCAATTTCACACTTGGTTATGGTTATTCATTTGATGACAGGAAAACGAGTAAATCAAACGCCTCAATTGAATCGGCTATTGATACTTTTACTAATGAATATGATTTTATTGACGCTTTTCTTGGAGAATTTTCAATCGGTTACGCGTTTTAACAGATTAGAATAAAATTGTTTCAGCCGTATAATTTTCGCTACGAGAGATGAATACCGGGCTGAGCCGGTATAAGTAAAAAGTATGCCCGGAGGAAGGGGCGCTCCGGGGCAGCGGGATTATTTCTTTCTTTTGATTTGAAATCCGGAGGAATAGTCCGTAAGGAGTTTAATTCTGCGCAAAATGGCAGGAAATTTCAATTAATAATTAATAATGTACAATTAACAATTGAAAAGACAATTGAAAAGACAATTGAAAAGACAATTGAAAAATATTTCATAAGCTCAAAAATTTTTCATTAAACGATGATTTTTTTGATGCGTAAGTTTCTCTCTTAAAAAACAAAGGACCTTATTCTTTAACCTTTTAAACCGGGGCATTATTTTCCGCGAATTTGCGCTGAAAAAACAGGATTATCAGGATTTGAATAATGGCCAGGCATTTTAAGAAAATAATGAAGCTGAGTCATCTTTTGAGTATCCATTAACAATTAACTGGTTTTCCATTTCTGGCTTGCCGGTTTATGCTTATTCTATATTCCCCCGGTAATATAATTCTGCCATAAGGTTATGTGAAATATTCCGGGCGAAATCTTAGGTGAAAAATCATTGCGGCAATTTTTGCGCTCATAGTGTATAGTACTTTTGTTAAAACAGGCGCCTGAAATAATGCAGAAAAGAATGAGTTGATTATATATCGTAAAGGTGATATCTTTGTTAAAAAGGAGAAGGTTAATGACACGCGCAATTGTTACACTTCCAACGGAAATGAAAACCTGGCTTGACAGTTACAGTAAAAAATCGAACCGTTCTACCGCGGAAACGATAAGAGAAGCAATCAGGGTATATAAAGAAAATATGGAAAAACAAAAAAAAGATCCCATTATGGAAACTTCCGGTATGTGGAAGGGACGGGGAGTTGACGCTCAGCAATATGTTGATAAACTAAGAGATGAGTGGGAATAACAGATGAAAAAGAAATATATGGTGACAGAATTGCCGGAAACATTTCCCACTCTTATTATTGATAAAAGAATCGCGGATATTGCCGCCGAAATGAGGAAAAAATACCGGGGTAAATTGCCGGACGCGTTTCAGGCTGTTTTCGCGAAGGAGAACAATCTTATTCTGGTTACACGTAATACAAAAGATTTTTCTGCCGGGATGAATTTTGTGGAAATTCCGTATATATTAGAGCCTGCTTAAATAAATTGTTTTACAACAAATTTGAGGGTAATAATGAAAGATGTATTCAGAATATTATTTGTAGCGCAAATATTTTTTCTTCCATATATCTGTTTTTCACAATCTGTCGCAGAATCAGATTCTTCAAAAACGGAATATAAACATGCTATCCAGTTTTATATCTTAAATGATATTGTGGTGGCATATAAATATCATTTTTCTGAGGCGTCGGCTTTAAGGATTACCGCTGATTTTTCGGGTTCTTATAATAATAAAGATTCGGAAAAATCAGAGTATTGGGATGAAGATGCGGATACACTAATAAGTTATATGAAAAGCAATTATATTCATTCTGATGATTATTTCGAATTAAAGGTCGAATATCTTTATCAGATAAAGCTACATGATCCTGTTGATTTATTTGTAGGCTGTGGCGGTTTCGTTAATTATGATTTCCGCCTGTCGGATGGCTCCTCATATCATTATACTCCGGAAAGCATTCTTGACGGTTCCGGCTACAACAGATGGACTTCTACAATGTGGAAAACCGGTATAACTTTATCTTTGGGTATCGAAGCGGCGTTATATAAAAACATCGCGGTTTTTTCTGAATACCAGGCTCAAATTTACAAGGGATGGGAAGAAACCGGAAACAGCGGTTCCAGCGGCGGGGGCAAGACAAGCCGGAACAATTATACTGACTGGGGATATGAACTCCGCTCAATCAGGATTGGCGTCGGGATTTATTTTTAGCCTGTTATTACAGCTTAGTAGAGGATAAATATGAAATTTTATTTTTGCTTATTAGCATTTATTTTGTCAGCTTCTACTAATAGCTTTGGGCAAAGAATATGTGTAGCAGTATACGAATTTGTAATCCCCGAAATCGCCGTCAGAGCCGGGTTGAATGCGTCGGTATTAGCTGCTTTTGATGTACAAGGCCGGGAAGCAGTTAATATAAAAGTTTGTCCTGCTGATAGTATTGCGAAAACTTATTTTAGTTTATTCGACTCATGCACCATAAAAAATATTAAAAACCTTACCTTTCTGAGCGATAAAAATAACTGCAGGCTGCGGGTTAATTATATTAGCAGAACATCGCTGGAACTGAGTAATAATTTTGCGGAGATGGAATCTGATAGTGTATTAAATCTGGTATATAAATCAACAATAATGATCGGTTATAAAGGAGGACCCGTTAAACCAAGTGAATCGGATACAATAATATTTGTTAACTATTTGCCATTTAAAACAGGGATGTCAGTGAAATCTGATATCCTGGCTCAAAGAATTTTTGAGGGTGACAGGGATTCAACAATAATCCTGAATAATAATTATCCTGAATTTGAGGAACTGATTATTGAAAAATCCAGGGAATATTCAGAAGATTTATTTCTCAACTGGTCACCTTCTGCAAAATATTTTTTTATTCGTTTTTATATACTCAGGAGAATTGATGAGTGCGGATTTGAAGAAATTTTATAAACAAATAATATTCATGGTAAATAAATGTCAGAATTTACATGGTTGATAATTAAACGCGTTAACAGCTTTATAAAAAGGTAAACTTTATGAATGAGGTAAAAAAATACAAGTCAGTAAATGAATTCATCGAAGCGCAGCCGGAAGAAATAAAAGTATCATTAAAGAATATTCTGGAAGCGGCGCCTGAGGCTGAAGAAATTTTCCTTTACGGTTCAGATGTACTGGGAAATACAGGAAATCTCCTGAAGTGGCTGAATCTTCCCAACGCGGCCTTTGGTGGCATGGCGCCTCTGGAATTGATAAAAATTCCCGGGGGGATATCTAAAGTAAGAGATGTTTTGGGCCGCATAGAACATAGTGTTTATGGTTAGTTCCGGAATAATAAATAATACAGGGAAATTAAAACTCAATCAATATTATCCCAGTCAGGCGCCTCCCGTTTTTTGACTTTGGCCATAACCTCATCAAAATCATCAATAATTTTTTCTTTTGAGTAACCTTTTTGATAACGGGCGATTTTTTCTTTTACCTCCAGATTGCCAATTTCTTTTGAAAAGATATATATCGCCAATTGATTAATCGATACTCCCTGTTGCCGCGCGACAGAAACAATTCTTTCTTTCAGATCGCCAGGCACACGAATTGTCAGAACATTTGATTTAGCCATAATTTTCTCTCCGGAACTTTACGAAATCTCCCGGTGTAATAATATTAGCGATTCGTCGGGTAAATTACTACATTCGGCGAAAATATTGCCCGCTAAAATTTTATGGTTTGATTTTTTCATAAAAGAATATTATAATTAAGCGGGACAGTTAAAAACAGGTTTTAGCTCCCCGTTATTGAAATAAATGTTGCTTCCTCCTTAGCCGGCTTGCTCCAAAGCCGGCTATCTTTTTATATGACCCAATCTTATAAAGATCACAACGGGTATAAATTTAAAATTCATTATAACACTATGTGGTTTTAGTACTGAAAATTCCATTCCTTATATTCTTTTGACTTTAAAAAGTCGCTAAACAATTCAAATCCGCTCATCGATTCCTCACTATATTCCAGTGAGCAATGATATCGGAGTTTTTTCATCAAATTAATAACTTCGGTGAAGTTTTTTTGTTTTAGCTGGTACTCAATCATTGTAAAATAGGGCTCTGAAAGCCAGGGTTCCCATTCAATACTCAGATAACCAAACTTCGCGAAGTTTTCAGCGTCACCTTTAACAGAATAGATATTAGATTTCAGATACTGCAGATAGCCGTCATCTTCCGCCCAGTATTCAAGATTTTCAACCGATTCGAGCGCTTTGTCATATTCCCCGAGGGCAAAATAATAATCGATCATAATCAGATCAATGCTGACATCATCGGGGAAATCCTTTTTGTAAATATCAATATATTCTGTCATCAGGGCAGTGTCAATATGCTGAAGCGCCAGAAGATGCTGAAGCTGCATCGATTTCATTGCCCTCGCTTTTTCCCCGAGGTCTTTATAGAGGTCATGCACTTTTTGATAATCACTTTGGGCAAGCGCTTTTTTAATCAGCGGGAACTGCTTGAGATCATTCATGTACTCTTTCTTTTCACCGAATAATTTTGAACCCAGATCGCTAAGACGACCCATGAAAGAGTCATCCTGAAGCATGAGAGGTTCAACAACCTGCCTCATCGCCTCACTGATATACTGACCTGTAAGAAATACATATACATCGAAAATATGAAATTCACCGTCGTAATAAATTTCATATTCATGATAATTAATGCCGCCGCCGCCGCTGACCATACGGTAGAACGCGCTGATAGTATCACTCCCGCTGGTGTAACTTTTAGCGGTGTAATGGCCTTCCAGTTTAATGGCGTTAACGAGCTCCTGTCCCCAGTCGAATCCCTTCTTCATCCCGGTCATAAACTCTTCCTGTTTGCTCTCATCAACGTCAAGACCGGCAAATATTCTTTCCTTAAAAAGGTCGTAGTCGAACAATTCATTAATTGGATCAGGATTTTGAGCGTCTATACTGTTCTGGATTGTATAAACTACTTCTTCAATGAGAGAATCGGGAGGAACTACCTGGCTATAAAGGGTGAAGGAGGTAAATAATAACAAACAAAATAATCTTCTCATTTTTGTACTCTCTTTTTTAATATGGACAACTAAAAATATAGGATATTTATTTTACGGGCAAGTAGAGAATTACAATTTTATAGACCGGCAGAACGCATTTTGGGAGCCCGGGGTTTAAAATCGAAATGAAAATAGGTTAAAAATTCAAAGCATTATAATTATCTTTATAAAAGAAATTAAACCAAATTTGCTGACATATTATATTGATTTGCTCCGGACTAATACAAAAATCCGAAAAGATAAAGAGGAATGGTTCTTTCACCTCCCCGGAGTATATCATCCTCAACAATGAAAGAGGGTTCAGAAACATTTTTTTGTATTTTGCAGAAGAAGATTTGTTTTTCCGGTTCCACTCATTCCTGTCAGTCTGGTCATTCTGCTGTTAAGGTTGAATTTTTCAAATAAATATCAATGAGCGGGATAAATATTGGTATCGGGCAGTCTGAAAAAAATATTTCTGAAATAATCAATCATTGGAGTATACTCTAAATACAATATCATTTTTCTGGAGTATACTCATAAATTCAGAACTCCTTACCTCTCGCAAAATGAAATCGCGGATATTTATCGTGAATTATCAGATCACAAGCGCTCAATATAAATAGTATTTCTCATTCATCAAGCTAACAATAAAATTGATATTACATTTTAAAGTATGAAAAGTTGTATCTGTCGTCCCTGACGGGACTTTTTTTGAATGTATGTTACCCATTTACCCCACAATAAATTGCGGGGCTATTTTCTGTTGTCCCTGGCGGGACTTTCATACAGACTTCTATCCCGTGATTTTATTTTGCGAATGAATCAACGTAAGTTATTGTTTTTTATAATCGGGATCAGGAGTTCTGAAATTGAGAAATCATCAAATAAGATTTAAGATCAGTTCATGATTCGTCTCTATATTTCGTCTGAACTTTATATCTCAAAATGAAACTTAACTGCTTTCCCCTATTAGTTTTTTAATCAATTTTTCAACCTCTTTTACATTTTTTATGCCATAAAAACCGGGATCAAGTGTGTTGATATTTTTGTTCTTCACCAGTGAGTTTATTTCGGTGTTGAATAGTATGTCACCTGATCCATCAGGATTTTGCTTGCGGGTTGTAGAGTAAAGCTGCCCGGGACTGTAGGAGCTGATGGTGGTGTTAAATCCACCCGCGAATATAACAGCTCTCCGGTTGGTCAGTATATAAACAGTCCTTTTCGCGTTTCTCATTGCCCATAACGGAGTGGATAACATCGCGATTCCGATGAGCAGGAATGGAATGCCGAAAAGTGAAAATAATGAAAATCCGTCCCCGGAGAAAGGCACACTGAAACCGGACGCGGCATACATCCAGAAAAGTGAAAATGCGGTCCAGGGTATCGCGAAGAAAAATAAGGGCAACTTTTTTGCCGCGAGTCTTTTGGGAGCCGGCTGGCCTCCCCATAAAATTTGTTCCTCCTCATTAAGTTCGTTTTCGACCATTTCTCGCAACTGGTAAGAAAATTCACTATTTGCGCTCATCAAAATTCTCCGAGTGGAATGAAGATATGTTTATCCGATCAATTAGAAGATAAACAAAAAATATGAATATTACTGAGAAAAGTTGAATAATCAAATCGCATAAAATTGTTGATGGCCCGCTTTCCTTATTATAACGGATATATTTCAGTGAATGGGTCCGGGTTTTTGTCTCCTGTGAAAAAAAGGCGAGAAATTTTTCTGTTGAACAATTGAAAAAATACGAGATGATGAGATATCAATTATCAATTACCCATCATCCATTTTTTTCTGCATTGCTTAAGAAACCACATTTAATTATTTTTTATTTTGCCTGATGGAATCTGGGGCATTATGCGCTCGAATAAGCGAATGATAGTTTCATACGATACTGGATTTATATAACTTGTGTCGAAAATGTAAAGAGAAATAGCACATCATGACGTGAAGTGATTTAATAAAAGAGAACCTGTTTTGCTTGCCTTGTTTCTTATTTGACATTTTGTTAACTGTATTTTGCAATGAGAATAAAAAATACATTATACAGGTAAACGTAGACTGGCAAGTCAGAAGTAAAAAGTGGTTAGTGGAGAGTGAAGAGATAAGAACCGGCAATTTTTCTTAAGATAACTTCAATATCCCCAAAAAGTCCCGCCAGGGATTCTCCGCGGCGAACAGGCAGACAGAATTCACCAGTAAATTGATGGTCAAATGAAATTTTGCAATTTTGTGTAGAATTTAACTTAATATGAAATAATTTTGTTTTGGGTGTATATTTTTAAGGGGTAGAGAAATGAATTTATTCAATAAAATTCTTTGTCATTTTTTTCTTGTCTTTGTAACCGCGATTTTCCCACAGGAGCAATTTTATTTACCGCACGATTGCGCGATAAATAATATGGCGTCAATAAAAAATATTACAAATTTCATAAATAGCGCGTCAATCATTGATAATGATTCCGGTGGAGTATTGGATAGTATCATTATTTTATATATGAACGGGATGCGGTTCAGGAACAAATATATTTATAATAATGATCTTTCCTTAAATTCGTTTACAGTAGCAAATTGGTATAATGGTGAATGGATTACTTTCGAAAAGCATACAAATACTTATAACTCCGGGGGCTGTCTTGAATCAGTCCTTTGGGAATTGTATGACCCGTCATCGGGAATTTGGGAACAAGAGGAGAGGGATTTCTACACTTATGATTCTTCGGGCAACAGGAATTCGCATATACACCAGTATTTTGACGGGCTGGAATTTGTGAATGATTTTAAATCAGAAGATCAATTTAAGGGGAAAAATTTAGTATTATCAACCGGCCTGGACTGGTCGGATAACAGATGGGTTTTCAGATCAAAATCAATAAATAAATTCACTGCCGATAACCTGAAAGAATCATCATTGTTTCAACAATGGATAAATGATCAATGGATAAATTTATCTATAAGTCATTTTGAATATGATGAAAATTTCAACCTGGTCGCTAACGTTGCAAAAAGATGGCAGAACGGAAGATGGTTATTTTATTCTTCCGGTAATTTTGAATATGATAATAATAATATGATTCTGGAAAGTTGGCAAATAGCACGGGATAATTATTGGGAGAATTGGTTCAGAATATTCTATGAATATGATGATAATAACTTTTTAATTCATCTCTATGGAAAAGAATGGGAAGATGGCAACTGGGTAGCTGAAGACGAAGCTTTGTACGTTACAAATCCTGATGGTATTTTATTCGCGTACCTCGCTAAAGAAGTATTTTTATATTATAGTGAACCTGTAAATGTGGAAAGTGAAAAATATATTGCGGATGGATTTGAACTTCTTCAAAACTATCCAAATCCCTTTAATCCCGGCACGGTAATAACCTATAGTATTCCGGAATATTCTTTTGTTTCGTTAAACATTTATAATCTGCTGGGAGAGAAAATAAAAACATTGGTAAAACAGGAACAAGCGCCCGGGGAATATCAAATTAATTTTGATGGCAGTAGTTTATCAGGCGGTATTTATTTTTATCAATTAGAGACAGAAAAATTTCGGCAAACAAAAAAAATGACGCTTTTACGGTGAAAACATTGCCTGCGCCTTTACATGATTGATAAATATCGCCAATTCGAGATAAGCGTTCAAAAAGCTCCGGAAGGCTATAATCAGCAGAAATTGACATATAAGAATCATCTTTGAAAATATCAACTTACAGGTGGTTGAGCGGAGTCGAAACCACCGGTAATAACGAAAAAGTCAGGCTTCGACTTCGCTCAGCCCACTGATATCTACAATTTGTCTCTGACTTTTGCGGATTATTCCGTAAGAAGTTAAATTCTACGCAAAATGGCAGGAAATATATTCATCTGTCGTCCCTGACGGGACTTTTTATATCTGATTCATTTCGTTAAAAATAGTATCATTATAAAAGAATCCCGGCGGGGATGACAGAAAATAGCCCCTCTTTTCAAATAGGGGAATATCCTTTTCAAGAATAAGTCAATAAGTCCCGTCAGGGACCCTGCGCGGCGGGCGGGCTGACAGAATTATTTTTGCTCTGGTTCTACCAGTTAATAAATATTTATTTATCTCTTCCGATTGTTTCCTGTTTAATTATCAGCCCCTGAATATTAAACGGGAGAGATACTCACCATTCTTATTTAACAATCATGTTATTGAATAATTATCAATTGTCCATTGTCAATTCTCAATTGTTCCTGTTTACTGTTCCTCCGATAACAAGCGCGGCGGAAATTATCATCAGGTTTTTAATGATGTACTGCCCTTCCATTGTGGGGGCGAATGGGAGGTATCCATCCTGAAAGGTTATTCCGGGGAGGATAACGAGGGGCATAAATGTGCCGACCATCTGGAGGAAAAGCAGGGCTATCGCTATTCGTGTTGTTTTCCGAAAAAGGAAGAAAACTCCTATTGCCACTTCCCACCAGCCGATTATCGCCAGCCAGCCTTCGGGAGAAAAAACCGGCATCCAGTTGACGGTTTTAAGCACAAGGGGAGCCGCGGCTGAAATACCGATGGGTTTAAGTATGCCGAACCAGATGAATATTATTCCGAGCGATATCCGCAATGATAGAATACCCCATCTGCGCATGAATGAAGAAATTTGTTTATCGAGCTGTTCAAAGAATTGTTCAAAGGCCTGTGTCATTTATTTGGCGCTCCTTTCATACTTCATTTTATCTGAATCAACAATAATTTATACAAGAAATAGTAAACAAATTGTGACCCATAAAAATTCTGCTATATGCTAATATTATATCCCGGCTATGATTTTTTCAGGATGCTGCCGAAAAATAATCAGGCAATCTTTAAATCCTTTAATCATGGTTCAGAAAATGGCGGGAGCGGATTCGTACGTTGCGTTATTTTTCCGGCCCCGTTCTTTGGGCTAAAGCCCGATGAGGGTGGTTTGTTTCTTCCGTATTCCCCGGCCTGAAGGCGCGGGGTTATTATAAATACGAAAACTATAATTGATCCCGACTAATAAAAAAATCATAATCATAGACTGGCAAGCCAGAGATAATGAGGAATTACGAATTAGGAATTGCCTTTCCCCAGGTATTACCAATTAATTATCATTCCGGTTTTTTGCGTCTTTTGCGAAAAGACCATCCAGAGGCAGGCAGGCCGGAATCTAATGCCAAATTTTACTGGCAATCAGATAAAAACTTTTCCATTTTGCGTAGAATTTAACTACTAACGGAGTAATCTTAATCATAATCGTAATCCCAACCCCCAGGACAAAACGAACAACCCCGGCTCCGTCACCTATCCGGTCATCATACTCCTACTATTACTCTGATTTTTTCAAGGCCGATACCGAAAAATAATCAGGCAATCCATAAATCCTTTAATCATGGTTCAGATAATGGCGGGAGCGGAATTCGTACGTTGCGTTATTTTTCCGACCCCGTTCTTTGGGCTAAAGCCCGATGAGGGTGGTTTGTTTCTTCCGTACTCCCCGGCCTGAAGGCGCGGGGTTATTATAAATGCGAATTACTATAATTGATCCCGACTAATAAAAGAATCATAATTGTAATCATAATCATAGACTGGCAAGCCAGAGATAATGAGGAATTACGAATTACGAATTAGGAATTGACTTTCCCCAGGTATTACCAATTAATTGTCATTCCGGTTTTTTGCGTCTTTTGCGAAAAGACCATCCAGAGGCAGGCAGGCCGGAATCTAATGCCAAATTTTACTGGCAATCAGATAAAAACTTTTCCATTTTGCGTAGAATTTAACTACTAACGGAGTAATCTTAATCATAATCGTAATCCCAACCCCCGGTACAAAATGAATAACTCCGGCGGCGCCACCTATCCGGTCATCATACTCCTACTATTACTCTGATTTTTTCAAGGCCGATACCGAAAAATAATCAGGCAATCCATAAATCCTTTAATCATGGTTCAGATAATGGCGGGAGCGGAATTCGTACGTTGCGTTATTTTTCCGACCCCGTTCTTTGGGCTAAAGCCCGATGAGGGTGGTTTGTTTCTTCCGTACTCCCCGGCCTGAAGGCGCGGGGTTATTATAAATGCGAATTACTATAATTGATCCCGACTAATAAAAGAATCATAATTGTAATCATAATCATAGACTGGCAAGCCAGAGATAATGAGGAATTACGAATTACGAATTAGGAATTGACTTTCCCCAGGTATTACCAATTAATTGTCATTCCGGTTTTTTGCGTCTTTTGCGAAAAGACCATCCAGAGGCAGGCAGGCCGGAATCTAATGCCAAATTTTACTGGCAATCAGATAAAAACTTTTCCATTTTGCGTAGAATTTAACTACTAACGGAGTAATCTTAATCATAATCGTAATCCCAACCCCCGGTACAAAATGAATAACTCCGGCGGCGCCACCTATCCGGTCATCATACTCCTACTATTACTCTGATTTTTTCAAGGCCGATACCGAAAAATAATCAGGCAATCCTTAAATCCTTTAATCATGGTTCAGATAATGGCGGGAGCGGAATTCGTATGTTGCGTTATTTTTCCGACCCCGTTCTTTGGGCTAAAGCCCGATGAGGGTGGTTTGTTTCTTCCGTATTCCCCGGCCTGAAGGCGCGGGGTTATTATAAATGCGAATTACTATAATTGATCCCGACTAATAAAAGAATCATAATTGTAATCATAATCATAGACTGGCAAGCCAGAGATAATGAGGAATTACGAATTAGGAATTAGGAATTGACTTTCCCCAGGTATTACCAATTAATTGTCATTCCGGTTTTTTGCGTCTTTTGCGAAAAGACCATCCAGAGGCAGGCAGGCCGGAATCTAATGCCAAATTTTACTGGCAATCAGATAAAAACTTTTCCATTTTGCGTAGAATTTAACTACTAACGGAGTAATCGTAATCTTAATCATAATCGTAATCCCAACCCCCGGTACAAAATGAAATACCCCGGCGCCGTCACCTATCCGGTCATCATATTCATACTCTTACTCTGATTTTTTCAAGGCCGATACCGAAAAATAATCAGGCAATCTATAAATCCTTTAATCATGGTTCAGAAAATGCCAGAAGCGGAATTCGTACGTTGCGATATTTTTCCGACCCCGTTCTTTGGGCTAAAGCCCTATGAGGGTGGTTTGTTTCTTCCGTATTCCCCGGCCTGAAGGCGCGGGGTTATTCCTTCAATCTTTCTAATAATTTTTTGCTCTGACGGGGTAAGGCGAATCCCGGCTAATCTCTACAATAAATCAGTCTTTTTCTTTGCCTCTTCGCGTAAGATTATTCGAGTTGGATTTAATGATAGGGCAAAAAAAAGCCTCCGCGGGCGCGGAGGCTGTAATATACATTTTAAGAGGTTGCTCTAAAATTAAACAACACCCTGGTCGATCATAGCGTCGGCTACTTTCAGGAAACCGCCTATGTTAGCGCCGTTAACGTAGTTGCCCGGAGTTCCGAATCTGTCAGCAATGTCAACACATGTTTTATGAATGCTTGCCATAATGCCCTGAAGTTTATTGTCAACTTCTTCGCGGCTCCATGGATAGCGCATGCTGTTCTGTGACATTTCAAGACCTGAAACGGCAACGCCACCGGCGTTAGCGGCTTTACCAGGACCATAAAGGATTTTTTTATCGAGAAAGAGGTTAACGCCATCCTGTGTGGTAGGCATGTTAGCGCCTTCACTAACAACATAACAACCGTTGTTCAGCAGGTTCTGAGCGTCTTTTTCATTAATTTCATTCTGGGTAGCGCTTGGGAAAGCACAGTCACATTTGTGATCCCACAGAGGATTGAAGCCAGCGTTAGGATCAAACGGAGTATAAACAGCGTTAGGATATTTTTCAGCATATTCTTTAATCCTTCCGCGGCGTACATTTTTGAGTTCCATTACATAAGCTAATTTATCTCTGTCAACACCTTCAGGATCAAAGATTGAACCACTCGAATCTGAGAAAGTCATCGGTTTCGCGCCGAGATCAAGAAGTTTTTCAGCGGTATACTGAGCAACATTACCACTACCGGAAACAAGGCATGTTTTTCCTTCAAGGGTTTCGCCTTTTGTTTTTAGCATTTCGGCAGCGAAATAAACAGCGCCGTAACCTGTAGCTTCAGGTCTGATCAATGAGCCGCCCCAGTTGAGGCCTTTACCTGTAAGAACACCGGTAAATTCATTTCTGATTTTTTTATACTGACCAAAAAGGTAGCCGATTTCTCTTCCGCCAACACCGATATCACCAGCGGGCACGTCGGTATTAGGGCCGATATGGCGATAAAGTTCGCTCATGAAAGCCTGGCAGAAACGCATAATTTTTATATCACTTTTACCTTTAGGATCGAAGTCTGATCCACCTTTGCCACCGCCCATCGGGAGAGTAGTCAGTGAGTTTTTGAAAACCTGCTCGAAGGCCAAAAATTTCAGAATGCCAAGGTTTACCGAAGGATGGAATCTTAATCCCCCTTTGTAGGGTCCTATCGCCGAGTTCATTTCAATTCTGAAACCACGGTTAACATGAACTTCACCCTGCTCATCCATCCAGGGAACACGAAACATAATAACTCTTTCAGGCTCAATAATTCTTTCAAGAATTTTCTGAGCGCGATATTCAGGATGTCTTTCGAGTACGAGTTCAAGTGATTCAGCAACTTCTTCAACCGCCTGATGGAATTCAGGTTCGGCAGGGTTCTTGGCTAATACTTCAGCCATCAAATTTTTTACGAAATCAGACATTGTTTGTCTCCCAAAATGTTTGGTAATTATTACTGTTTTAATTTATTTTTTTACTTATAGGTGTTAGTTCTGCTCAAGTTTATTTTTAAAAAAAGGACTCACAAAAATTTCTCCCGAGAGTGACAGCCTGAGCGCGGGTAAAAGTTCTGAAGCGACATTGGTCTTTCTCAGAAAACCTCTTGCTCCGTTATCAAGCGCTTTTCGGACAAACTGTATTTCATCATACATACTGGTGATAATAACCGGAAGGGAGGGATTTATATCATTAAGATCGGATAAAACATCTATGCCGCTTTTATCGGGAAGATTTATATCGAGAAGCACAATATCAAACTTTTCTTTTTTTACCTGCTCCATAAGCTCATAGGCATTCCGGGCTTCACCGCCGGCTAAAAAATCATCCGATTCATTAATTATCTGTTTAATTGAGTTCCTGACCATTTCCTGGCTGTCGGCAACAAGAATGATATGTTTAACAGAATTACTCAATTAACCTTCATAATTATTTAATAAGGATATTCGGGTAGCAAATTACTGCTTTTAACCATCACAGAACCATAGTAAAAGTTATGAAAGTTTTGTGGCAATTTTTATTACATGCTATAATAATTATTATTACACGGGATATTGCGGTTAAGGGAAGTCGGGAAAATTATGTAAATTTGTCTGTCTTATTTATGGAGAATATAGAAGCGATCGGGCCGAAATATAAAAATATCGCAATAATATTGGTCAAGCTGATAATAGCGGCAGGTCTTATATGGTTTTTGATGGGGTATATTCAACCGGATGAAATTTATAAGTCATTAATCAATTCGCAAAAGGGACCATTAATATCGGCGTTTCTGCTGGCTTTCCTGATACTCGGCATAAGGTTTTTGAAGTGGTATCTGATTTTAAAAGAAGCCCTCGGATATGATGACCGCAAAGGAGCGGTAAATTCACTTCTTATTGGCATGAGCGCCGGGATTTTTACCCCGTTTCAGATTGGGGAAATTGTCGGGAGAAGTCTGGCCATAAAAGAAAAGAAAATGAAATCGGTTACAAAGGCCTACCTGCTGGAAAGATTTTTTGCCACAGTAATATTACTTTACTGGGGCGCGGTTTCCTCGGTAATATTTCTGAAGGTCTATCTCGATATAACTCCCCTTTTACTTATCCTTATGTTTATAGTTTTACTGCTTCTTATCAGGCCGGGCTGGAAATTTATCATTGACAGTTCTTTCAGGAGCAGATTTATTCCGGGATGGTTTTCAAAATTTCCGGCAATTGAAAGAAGAGTTGAAAAGCTGAGAAATTTATCGGTCGGCAGGGCGCTTATTAAAAAACTGCTTATCATATCGGCGCTCATATTTTTTCTCTATAACCTCCAGTTCGCGCTTCTTGTTACGGCGTTTAATGTCAATACAGAACTTCCCCTTATATTCCTTGTAGCCAACGTGGTATTTTTTACCAAGGGATTTATTCCTCCTGTTTCTATGGGTGAACTGGGAATAAGGGAAAGCGCGTCGGTATTTTTTTATTCCCTGATTGGAGTGAATGAGGCAGCCGCGTTCAGCGCCGCGATATTTCTTTTTATTTTTAACCTGGTTTTGCCTTCGGTCGCGGGTATGTTTTTAATGGTAAAAAAATGATTTTCGCGGCGATATTTATATTACTGATATTCTTTTACCTGTATTTCCTTTTTTCGATTGGCAGGGGGCTGGATAAACTTACTATAAAAACCAGGGAGGCCGATAAAGAATCCTGCATTTATAATGTTTCTGTGATTATTCCATTCAGGGATGAAGAAGATGTTTTAAGAGATAACCTGCGCTCATTAAAAAAGGCAGAGTATCCGGCGGAAAAACTACAAGTTATCTATGTTGATGATAACAGCGCTGATGACTCGGTAAAAATACTTGAAGAGGAAAAATTGCCCGGCCATTTTCAGATAGTCAGCAGCTACTCAGATAATGAAAGCAGGGGGCATAAAAAACGAGCCATTCTAAAAGGACTGGAATCGGCTAAAGGTGATATAATTGTGATTTCGGACGCGGATTGTATTTATCAGCGGGACTGGCTTAAAAGTTTGTTGAAATATTTTGATGATAGTGTGGATTTTGTAAGCGGACCGGTAGTATTTAATTCGGATGGAAACATTTTTCAGGAGATCCAGAAGCTGGAATTCGCTTCCCTGGTAATAAGCGGAGCGGGACTGATAGGAGCGGGAACCCCTGTGATTTGCAACGCGGCTAATCTCGCCTATAGGAAGCATGCTTTTGACAGAGTCGGCGGCTATGAGGGCACATGGAAATTATCATCGGGTGATGATGAACAGTTGATGCATAAGATTGCCGCTGAGGACCCGCGTAAGGTAAAGTTTGCCCTTTGCCCCGACGCGGTGGTGACAACAAGACCGAATAAATCAGTCCGCGATCTTTTCAGCCAGCGGAAAAGATGGGCCAGCAAAGGATTATATTATCCTGAAAAAATGATTGTTATTAAACTGGTATTATTATTTCAGTTTTTTATTTCAACAACGGTATCTTTCTTCCTTGCTTTATATACCGTTGATCTTTTTTATATACTTCTGTTTGCTGCCGGAATGAGTATGAAGTTTATAGCCGATTTTATTGTTTTAAAAAAAGGAAGCAGGCTGCTATTTAAAGATTTTTCCCCCAGGTATTATTTTATTACCCAGCTTTTGCACATTCCTTATATCGTTTTTTCGGCCATAGCGGGACTCTTCGGCAATTATTCATGGAAAGGGAGGAGGGTAAAAAGATGATATCAATTCAATACCGACCTCCCAAAATAATAAGGTGGTTATTCCCCGATTATCAATGGAGAACCAGAAACGGGAAAATTTTGCTCACCTTCGACGACGGTCCTTCGGAATGTACTTCCCTGGTTCTGGACAAACTTGCTGAGCATAAGATCAGCGCGCTCTTTTTTTTGACAGGCAGAAATATTGAAAAAAATCGGGATATGTCCCGTATGATAATTAAACGTGGACACACACATGGATGTCACGGTTATGAACACAAATATTTATGGTGGAGGTTCGCGGTTTACCTGGGGCGGGACCTGGAAAAATATTTCAGCGCGGCTGAAGAAGCGGGAATAGGGAAACCGGAATATTTCCGGCCTCCTTTCGGTTCATTATTACCCGGCATATCGGGAATTACGAAGAAGTCAGGGATGAAACTTGTAATGTGGGATATAATGACATTTGATTATAAAAATAATCCTGATATTGTTAAGTTTGCAGTTAAAAAATTTTTACGAAGAGACTCGATTATTGTTCTTCATGATAAATCTGTCCTTAAAGGTATTATGCCGGAGCTTCTTGATTTTATTGCCGATGAAGTCAGGAGCAGGGGATTTGAATTTGGGAAACCTGATGAATGTTTGAAATAATTTTTGCCATAGCGCTTTTTCTTTATATTATCCAGACTGTGATCTTTTTCAGGGGGATGCTTAAGAAATACCACCGAATAGATGATTCCGCGCTTCCGACAGCCACAGTTGTTGTAGCCGCGAGGAACGAGGAGGATAAGATTCTGGACTGTCTGATCTCCCTTAACAAGCTCGATTACCCTGAAGGAAAACTTGAAATTGTAATTGCCGAAGATCAGTCAACTGACAACACAAGGGGAATAATTAAAACTTTCGTAAGGGATAAAAAAAGATTCAGGCTTTTTGAAGTTGACGGAGAGAAAAAGGGGCTGAAAGGAAAGGCCAACGCTATCGCACAGGCTTTACAGACTGTCAGCAGTGAGATTATTCTTACCACCGACGCCGATTGCACCGTATCGCCAACATGGGCCAGGACAATCTGTTCCTATTATACAGATGATGTGGCAATGGTCTGTGGTTATACAAATCAAACCGATAATACCTTATTTGAGGGAATGCAGGCCGCCGATTTTATTTATCTGCTCGGTGTCGCGGCAGGAACTATCAATCTTGGAAAACCTCTTTCCTGTATAGGGAATAATATGTCCTACAGGAAATCGGCTTATGACAGAATCGGGGGGTATGAATCGATGCCCTTTTCTGTAACTGAAGATTTCCAGATTCTCGCAGCTATTCATAAACTGGGTGAATATAAAATTATTTATCCCGCCGATCCGGGCGCGATGGTGATATCAAAACCATGCGCCGATTATCCTGAATTGTATAAGCAGAAAAAGAGATGGGCTGTCGGGGGTCTGGAAAGTGACATTATCGGTTTTGCCGTTATGGCCTCAGGATTTATTCTTCATTTACTGATGCTTGCGCTTCCATTTTTCTTTTCTTTTTTGGCGATTGGAATGGCGGTTGTTAAAATACTGACCGATTATTTATTCTTATTGTTTACCCACAGGCTGATAGGTCAGAAAATTTTATTTAAAAATTTTATCGCTTTCGAAATTTATTTTATTCTTTATGTTTTTATCCTTCCATTTACCGTTATTTTTAACCGCAGAGTGGTATGGAAGGGAAGAAAATATTAATGCTTACTGGTGGAATTTATGAAAAAAATTGTTTTTGGTTTGCTCCTTTTATTCGCGACAAATACTTTCGCGCAGTACAAATTTGAAATGTTCCCGGATGACCTGACGATTCAGCCGTTTACCGCGAATTTTCTTGAGCCGAAGCTGGGAATGCTCTTCATGATTGATGAAAATGAGATACGGCTCGATATAGGCAATTCTGTCGACGCGCTTCGTTTTGAATATGATGATAACACTGTGCTTTCTTTCGGACTGGACCTTTTTACCTATACGAGGCTGAGAGCGGAAAGGAATTTCCATTTCCCTGTTGACGCGGTGGACTATCTTTTCGGGTTTAACGCGGGATGGAAAAAAATAAATAAATGTGCCGAATTTGGGGCGAGACTGAGGCTGAGCCATATAAGCGCTCATTTTGCCGACGGGCATTATGACGGTTCAAACCAGAGATGGCTGGATTACGATTATCCTATTGTTTACAGCCGGGAATTTCTTGAATTTATCGGCTATTATAAATTCTCCGATCTGAGATTATATGCCGGAATGACCTATATTTTTCATGTCGATCCTTCCGACCTGGGCAAGGATATTTACCACCTCGGGTTTGATTATTTTATGAAGGATAAAATCGCCGGGGGTGTTTCTCCATTTTTTGGGTATGATCTGAGACTCGCGAATCTTTACGCTTACACCCCCAATCATTCCGTTGAAGCGGGGATAAAGTTTGGAAAAGCCGGCGGAAAAGGACTGAAAGTTTATCTCCAGTATTTTTCAGGCAAAAGTGTTCACGGGGAATATTTCGACTGGAATAAACAATTTGCCGCATTGGGTGTGAATATCGATTTGTAGGAAAGAATCTGAGTAGGAGTAGTCATCAAGGAGTGAAATTCTACGCAAAATGGCCAAAATTTTTGCAAATATTAGCCGTTGGTTGAGCGGAGTCGAAACCAGCGGTGGTAGCTTCGACTCCGCTCAGCCACCGGATAGTCGTATTTGTTTCTGGCTCATCCAATTAGTATGATTTTAGAAGGGTAATTATTTGTAGGTTGTTTTTTTGCGTGGCGGCTTTGGTAAACTGCTCCAACGCAATTTTTGAAAACATGACGTTTGATTACGATATCCCTTCCTATGGAAGGTTTTTAAAAAGTGAAAATCCGGAATGATAATAGACGGGGTTCGCTTTTGAAAAACAGCTTAGTGTCCCCGTTGTCCTAAGAGTCCCACAGAGACAATATTGCCAGTTTGGAATGAAGTCGAAACAAAACTCAAAAAAATACAAATGAAGTATTAAAACCTTATTTTTGGTCTTTTCACCTTAGTAGCCGGGGTATCCGCCCCACAGATTTAACCTTATTGCCTTTTTAAAGAATCAGAGTAAGATGACCAGATTAGTGACGGCGTTTGAGTTGTTCATTTTGTATTCCCGGGGGATTACTCAGTAGGCAGTTAAATTCTACGCAAAATGGCAAAAATGCAATTAATAATTAACAATTAACAATTAATAAGGTCAAGAGAGCCGCAGATTTTTTTGATTACGCGGATTTCACAGATTTGGGTGGGATAAACGCCACCAAAGAAATGACGAATGACGAATTTATGCAAAGGAAGAAACCTGATTTTTTAACCTTCCAGGCAACAAGAATATATTTGAGAGAAAAAGCCAGTCATTTTTTTTTTTTTTACGAATATTTTGACTTCTCATCGGATTACAGACATCTCAAGGTAGATCAAACCCCTCCCGTCCTCCCCTTAAAATCTTAAGGGGAGGGGATTCCGCTCTCTCATCTTTGAAGATTTTCAGATAGATTGTAATTACTGAAATTGTTGCTGTTAATTTTGAAATTGTGTGTTTTGCCAGATTGGGGTTCCTTAGTAGCCGGGGATAATCCCCTAAAAAACGAACCTTATAACCTTATTCATCCGGAGTTTTATTCCCGCAGATTTCGCGGATTATCGCAGAAAAAGATATCTGAACAAGATTCAGAACTCCTGATCCCGGTAATAAAAAACAATAACTTACAATGATACATTCGCAAAATAAAAATGAAGAAAATTTAAGAGGGAAACAACTTGCGGAGATATCTCTTTATCTTTTCGAATATTGTTTAGAACCAATACATCAACATTGTGTTATTTTCTAAATTGATATAATTTTAACGCCTTTTTGTGCATCTCCTACCGAGATGTTTCCAGGTTATCTATAATATTCTACAATAATTTCTGCCTCTACAAGGCAAATACAATAAAAGAACCTTGTATAGGTTCCAATTAATGCGATAGTCCCACTGGGGTAGTAAATTGTTAGCACCATAAGACAAAATCCTTGTAGAGGATTCACAAACCACCCTGGATAATCAAATACCTTAAGACATCCCCGATAAACCCGGATCAATGGAGTTTTTAATTGGCAACACATCATTAATGGTTAAAATGGTGGGGGTATCAAATAATAAATGGAGAACGAATTCTTGTTATATTTTCCAAAACTTCCGCGATTTCATTTTGCGAGGGGCAAGGAGTTCTGAGATTACAAAGATTGGAAAGATTTACAGGAACTAAAGTTGCCGCTAAATCCAAATCGGAATCGTTTTTTCTCACGGGAAGAAAGGTAAAAAATTGAATGAGCGTATGAAAGCGGCGGTAGCTTCGACTCCGCTCAGCTATCGGACAGGTTCAGTGTTTCTGGCTCGCCAGTTTACGATTAGTTCATAAGAAGCTAAATCCTGCGTAAAATGGCAAAGCTTCTTTTGGCGTTTTGAGAAATACTACAAACTCACCCTTGCCAGAGGCATCCCTCTGGGAAAATCCCTCTCTTGAGAAGCTGAAAGCGCCCGCCTGCGGCGGGTGAGAGGGACTTTAAGACACCCTCTCTTTTTTCAAGAGAGGGGGCCGGGGGGTGAGTTTTTAGTGAGTGATCTGAAGCTTTAAAATTGCTTGGCTCTGCCAGTTTATGATTATTCCGTAAGGATTCAAATTCTACGCAAAATGGCAAGAATTTTATTTGACCATCAATTTACCGGGGAATTCTGTCTGCCTGTTCGCCGCGGAGAATCCCTGGCGGGACTTTTGATCAACTTCTTAACTTATTTCCCCACAATGAATTGCGGGGCTATTATCTGAAAGCCTGTCCGACGCGGCGGATCCCTGACGGGACTTTTTTGGGATTTTGAAGTTATCTTAAAGAAAAATTGCTGTTTCTTATCTCTTCACTCTCCACGATCCACGTTTTACTTCTGGCTTGTCAGTTTATTCCATAAGGAGTCAAATTCTACGCAAAATGGCAAAAATTTTTGGCAACAATTCGGATTGTAGTTTTTTCTTAGCTTAGCTCTGTTGATCCCCTACAGGGATCTTACTAAATTTTTTTGTTCTTTACTACCCCATGGGGACGTTCCGCAATAATGCTGCTTCTCCAAAGCAGATTCGATTCAAAATATATTCCTGAGAAAACCAATTCGTAATTCGTCATTTTTATCCGCCGCGGAGGACGTAATTCCTCATTGTTTCTGGCTTGCCAGTTTATGATTATGATTTTGATTGGCACAAAATAACACTCACTATTGTTAAACTGATAATAATATGAAAAAAATGAAAAAATATGTCTGAACAAATTTCTGATTATTACAGTATTGCCGAGGAGATGTACCGGAAGGAGAGGAGAAAAAGAAAAAAGACACATCCCCTCTGGAATCTGCTTCTGTTTCTTGTAACGGTTGTAACAACCACTTTCGCGGGTATGTTTTTTATAGCTTCCGATTTTGACTTTTCTATTATAAATTTATCATTGCAATATTCGGGAGCGATTCTTTTTATACTTGGTGTGCATGAGTTCGGACATTATTTCGCGGCCCGATATCATAAGGTTGATACCACTCTGCCATTTTTTATACCGCTGCCGATATTCCCGGGACTTATACATTTTGGAACAATGGGAGCGGTGATACGCACCCGCACTCCTGTAAGCAGTAACAAAGCTATGTTTGATATAGGGATAGCGGGCCCCATCGCGGGATTTATAGCGAGTCTGATCGTCCTGATCTGGGGATATACCCATCTTCCGGGTGTGGAGTACATATTAAAAATACATCCCGATTATTTTTCACCCTATTACGGGGACGCCTATCTTAGCCTGGAATTTGGTGATTCTCTTCTAAACGGCGTTTTGCGGTATCTTTTTACCGGTCCTGCCGATTTTGTGCCCCCCATGTCTGAAATTTATCATTACCCGTTTTTATGCGCCGGATGGTTCGGCCTTTTTGTAACTTCAATGAATATGATTCCCGTCGGACAGCTTGATGGCGGCCATGTGATATATAGTATGTTTGGCGGAAAAATCCACAAAACCGTCGCGGGGATCATGATGCTGACTCTCATTGTTATCGGAGGGGCGGGACTTATCGATGTTCTCTTCGAATTTAACAGTGGTTACGGCTGGACCGGCTGGCTTTTCTGGGCGCTGATACTCTTTTTTGTGTTAAAGATGCACCATCCCCCGGTGGCATATTTTACTGATGTAGGAAAAGTAAGAAGAATCCTGGGCTGGGTAAGCATCGGGATACTTATCGTTTCCTTTTCACCAACGCCGTTTCTGATTTATTGAGAGTCTGGTGTATTTAACCACAAAGAGCACGAAGAAGGCTCAAGGAACACGAAGGAAAATTTCACTGAAATACTCATGTGAATACTATTATATTTGCTTATAACAGAAGGAGTTATAATGCAGTTTGAAAGCCAGGAGATAATCAAATTATTTGAAACTTTTAAGGATGATGCATCCTGCCATCAATATTTAGCAGAAAAGAAATGGTCAAATGGCTATATCTGTAAAAAATGTGGACATAATAAAAGCAGCATAGTAAGAGATAACCTTAGCAGAGAATGCACAAAATGCCATCATATAGAATCACCAACAGCGGGAACCCTATTCCATAAAGTAAAATTCGGATTACACAAAGCATTCTATATTGTCTTTGAAATGAGCGTGAGTAACAAAGGTTTATCAAGTGTTCAAATGGCAAAAAGATATAGAGTGACTCAAAAAACAGCATGGTTCTTTATGCAAAAGGTGCGCCATGCCATGTTTTCCGGCAAACAATATCTGTTAACCGGAAATGTCCAAGTCGGCGTATTTGTTGTTGACCAGAAGGAAGAAGGCAGCAATAAAACAAAGAAACAAAAAGTAGTATGCGCTATTGAAATAACGCCACAAGGCAAAATAAAAAGAGGATATGCCCTTCCTTTGGATGATTATTCAAGTAAATCAATAAGACAAATCTTTGAGAATCATATATCAAAAGATGCGAATGTAAAAACCGATAAATGGTCAACCTATAAAAAATTGTCGAAAAACTACAAAATAACACAGGTAAAAAGTGAGAATGTTGAGGGTCTGAAAGAAATACATGTTATAATGCAGGATTTGAAAAGTTGGTTGAAAACGATACCGATTCATGTCAGCAAATATCATTTCCAGTTATATTTGAACGAATACTTTTTCAGGCTCAACATGTCAAACTATAAAGATAAAACATTTGACAAAGTGATTGAACATCTGGTCATTAATAAACAGATGTTTTGGGCGGATATCGTGTTAACAACATAAATAGCTCAAAAATTATATAATGGCTAAGGAGGGGGGACGATCAACGGAAAAAAGATTATGGGAAATATTTTGCTCCTTACCGCAGAGGATTCACTTATACTTTCCATACTGTCTTTTCCAGGTGTTGGCAATGTTCAGGAAATCGGCATAGCCATGTTCTCGGATAAAAAGGATCGCTTCTTTGTATTTTTGATATTTATAAGATGATTTATTGTGGAATTGCTGGATGATTTCACATGTTTCAAATTTTTCACAGTCGGCGCATGAAGAAAAATTATTGTTTATACAGCAGACTTTAATCCGGCACCGGGCTTTTTTTATATCGCGGCTTCCATCGGCATAACCTGTTTTACAACCTTTGCAGTTTGAATTATATTCGGGGCAGGTTTTACAATAGGCTCCGCAGCATCCTGTTTCTGTTACTGACATTTTTAATTCCTCATCTGTTTATTAACCACAAAGTACAAAAATTTTATGCCGGGAACACGGAAAAATAAAGAGCGGATTGCCTGAATCAGGGGTTTAATTCCGCGGCGTTCTTCGCGATATTAATATATTCTTTATTCACCTCACTATTTATATCAAAAATGCCGGTGGGTTTTGTTTTTTCTCTTCCCTTTTTTGTGAAAAAATTAATATAATTTTTAATATCGGACTGGAGCGGGCAGAATGAGGGGGCTGAAGTGGTCATATTATCCCAGTCTGATTTATACATTTCGAGTTTTGCTCTTAGCTGCTCATCGGTATCATTAATCCCGATTTTATCAAAACCCCAGGGACTGTAAGGGCAGTAAGATACGGTTCCGTCGGTCCATATTTCTATAACCCGTTCACATCTTTTTGTATTTACCTGGGCTGAACGATAAAGAAATTGGAATGGATTAGATTTGAAAAGTTTATTGCGGTACCTGAGGCTTTCATCAATTTCTTCCGAATTTAACATAAGTTTGATATGGCGTCTCTCATCATCACCGATAGGGTAATAATGAAAAAATTCCACTGTGCACGCGCCTGTATTTTCAAAGAATTCAGCAAGTTCACCTGAAACCACCTGCTTAATATTGCTGTGATTCACCATTGACATTATTCCGAAGGGAATTCTTTCGGCTCTTAATTTTTCGATTGTATTCATCACCTTGTTAAAACTGCCCGGATGCCGGGATATATCGTGAATATCAGCAATGCCGTTAAGACTTATCGCGGGGAAGAGGTTAGGATTATTCCGCAATATAGAAATTACCTCTTCATCATAATTTTCACCATTTGAAGTGATATAAATGCGAAGATCGGGAAAGCGGCCCGCGATACGGCCAATCAAATCGATACATTCGGTTGGTTCACCCCCGGTCAGGGAAATACTGAAAAGGTGGCGCGAGGCGTAATCCGCTATTCTTTCAAGTAAATGTTCTTCCATTGTTATAACATCTTTATTATATCTGAAACAGCATCCGCATCCCGCTTTGCAGCCCTGGTTTACGACTATTATAAGTGTATCGTTAAGTGAGGGCCTTATATGTATATTATCCCGTGAACGAAGGCGCGCCATATTTTCTTTGCTTCGCGCTGTAAATATTTTTCTAATTTCATTTGTGACCATTCTGTCGAAACTGTATACCATCTGTTTTCCTTTCCTTTCAAAAAAATTACTAAAACCATAAGGGGACTTCACCATTTGAAAAGGGATCTTCCCGGAGCATATATTCGAGTTTTTCCGCATATTTTTCAGCCCCTTCGGCAGGAGTATTAAACCGGGCCAAAGGAGAAATCTTAAATTTTATTTTGCCTCCTGAGTCAGGGGAAAAAGTTATTCCTATAAAAAAAAGTGATATTTTATATTTAAGCGCGAGTTTGAACGGGAATTCAGAAAAGGCAAATTCTTTACCAAACAAACTGATATTCTTTTTATGTGGAGGGGGAAACGGGACATCCATCAGCATATTAACCCATTCTCCATTGAGCAAACCCCTGACAAGAGATTTTTCTTCCCCAAAAGCATATAATGGAAGAGATTGCACGAGACGGTCCCTTTCTCTTTCTGGTTTTCTGCTTTTTAAAATTTTTACAGTCTCGGGGAACGCGAATGAACCGAGGGGAATATTAAATTTATTGGTGAAAATAAAAGTCATAAGCATCATAGGCGCGCCATGGTTGCCGATTACTATCGTTCCGTTATTTCTGATCTCTTCCGGGGAGATGAATTCTTCCCCTTCCACCTCAACATAACTGTAATATTTTTCGGGTGCTTCACAAATTAAAAGTCCTGCCAGGGCATTAAAAGACCTTCGGAGATAATATCTGAATAAAAATGATAAATTGCTGCTCTTTATACCAAGTTTTCTTTTATAATTTATTATGCTGCCATGATGTTTCCGGGAGGCGAGCAACTTGATGAGCGCGGGTATAAATAGCAGTCTGTTCAGGTTTTTTATCCCTTGCGGATATCTGCATAATATTTTTATAAGGAGGAGCTTTAATTTATTCATACTGAATGATAAGGACTTCTTTTTCCGAAATTTAAACCTGGCACTACATGAAACATAGTGGAAGCCAGGTCGATCAATGATAAAATTTTCTTTATTTCAAATACTTCCGGCTCTTTTTTTGTTAATATATTGGTATCGTAATATTTTTAATATGATGCAGTTTAAGCGCCATTTTATGCATCTCCTACAGAGATGATTTTCAAATTGTCTATAATATACTACAATAATGGAACCTCTACAAGGTTCTTTTTTATCTTATTTGCCTTGTAGAGGCAATGATTAGTGCGGAACGTCCCAATGGGGTAGAATATTGTTAATAAAGCAAGACAAAATCCTTGTAGAGGATTCACAAACCATCTCCAGATAACCAAATCCTTTAAGAACTCCCAAGCAAAATTCAGGTCAATCGAATATGATATTTATAGCACATCATTCATAAGCGCTGACAGGCAAACCATATTTTGGCGCTTGTGTAACTGTTCAGTTATGTCCCCTTAATAGTCGGTTGTCTTTTCATTACCCACATGTTTTCATATATAACCTGAATTTTTTATCTGTCTTCGTTTATATTGACGATGTTTATATCGAAATTACGTCAGGAGTTATAAAATTAAACCTGTCTCCGGAGGAGGCTGATCCTCCGGTTTTGACAGGTTTGGAGAGGAATTATGATTCATATATCAATTAAGATCAAATGAGTCATAAAACTTTATTCAATTTTATATGGTTAATGAGGTTACCGACCCTGAGATGGTAAATGAGGAGCTTTTTGTTCCGCCCGAATATGTACCGCCGGAATAAACCCCGTTAATATTTTCCCCGGTTGAGCTGCCGCCGATATAGATGTTATAGGAACCGCCATTTACGAGAGCCGAAGAGGAAAAAAGGATAGAGTAATATCTGTGTACGGGCTGAAAAGTGACTACTTCATTGCCGCTGCTATCTTCAATATGAAATATTGTTGATGAAGTTTTCGAAGAGCGGAACATAATTTTAAGTGAATATTGAGGGGAGGAGGAGCCGGGGGCCTGCATCATGTGAGAAGAGCTGCCGGAACCGATCATAAATCCTCCTGAAATATTAAAAGACCCGTTATAATCAAGAATCACTTCCGGAGAGCTTGAGGGGCCGTGTATTATAACATTTCCCCCGGTCATTACGAGGCTTCCGTTCGAGTCGATTCCATCACCCCCCCTGGTCGTGAGCGTCATGCTGCCGCCATAAATATATGTACAGCTTTTGTCATCTCCTTCAACATCGTTGCCGGCCGTGGAATTTATACAATCGTCATCAGCGTCGATATTTATATTCCCATCTTCAATCGCTATCAGATTACTCTCAATTCCCTCTTCACATTCCGTAATATTTAATGAACCGCCGGATATTACGAGGGAAGTATCGGCATGAACAGCATCATCACGGGAGGCGATAGTAAAATCACCATTATTTATTACTATGCTGCAATTCGAGTGAATAGCGTCATCAGCGGAGTTAATACTGAAATTTCCACTATCCAGAACGAGCCATTTATTACTTTTTATACCTTTTTTAGAATAGGCGCCCGCGTAACTGCCGCTGCCGCCTCCTGAAATAATATTTATCGCGCCGGATGAAATCAGAACATCTGTCGACGCGTCAAAACCGTCTGTGCCGGAAGTTACCGATATTTCACCATCTTCGACGAGAATATAACCACGGTCGGTATACTCATCATTATCAGATTTGAGTCCGTCACCACCGCAATTAATATTAATTGATCCTGATTTAATAACAAGATAATCTTTTCCCCTTATACCATCATCTTTCGCTTCAATATTAATAATACCGCTGTTGATGATCAGGCCGTCTTTTGTCGCTATGCCGTCATTGTAGTTGGCGTCTATTATCAGGCTGCCGCTGCCCGTTATTGAAAGGTCATCTTTGCTGAACAAAGCCGCGTTGGGTTCATCTTCTTCACTGTTGTCGAAAACGTAAGCGCCCGGATCAGTGATATAATTAACGGAATTATCAGCAAGAAAAATGATTGTTTTTTTAGCGCTGTTCACACTTATGGGAGCATTAACAGAGGAGGTGATATCGACATTATCGAGTATCAGTTTAACAGTTTCCGATTCCTGGCATTCAATAATTAAACGTCCGTCACTCAGAGTTCCGGTTACATAATAATCGCCACCGCTGATTATTGTAATAATATTCCCGTCAACCAATATACCGGTGCCGCCTATGGTGATTGACCCGTCCGAAAGTACGATCCTGTTTTCTGTGTTATAGTCAGTGGAATAATCATCATCATCTTCATGAGCGCCAATATTTTCGGCTAAAGCATCGTTAACTGTTATACTATATTCACCGGAGTACTGAACAGTCGAGCCGCCTGATGTCTGGTTTTCGGGGTCGACGAATTCTTCGCAAGCCGTCATTATAAGCAGGAGGGAAGCGACAAATAATATTTTACATAACGTTTTCAATTTAATTCACCTTTTTAATATCAGATAATCCTTGAAATATTTTGTCTCTGGAAGTTTAGACGAAGTAACAGGTAAAAACTTTCTTTGGAGAAAAATTTTTACCGGATGTCATGGAAAAAATATTGGAGGGCGAAAGTTTTCCCGGGAAACATCGTCCAAAAGAATGAACGCCCAACGAACAGATGATTTTTTTAACCGGGTTGAATATAAAACTTTATGACGTCATCAAAAACATGCAGGAGTAAATGATGCTAAAGAAAATACTAATCCTTGCCGTGGTTCTTTTACCGGGCTCGTTATTACAGGGGCAGTCTTTTCCGGTTAATACTAAGTCGGGAGATTTGGTAATAAATGAGTTTATGGCTGATAATGATAATATATCAGCCGATCCTGCGGGTGAATATGATGACTGGATTGAGTTATATAATAAAAGCGCTGACGTTATCAATCTGGAAGGATATTTTCTCACTGACGATATGACGGAAATGGCAAAATGGTCGTTCCCCGATACATCCATCGCGGCTGAGAGTTATTTAATAATCTGGGCTGATGATGACACAGATCAGGAAGGTTTGCACGCGAATTTCAAACTTTCCGCTTCAGGTGAGGAGATTTATCTTTCCATGCCCGATACAACAATATTGGATGAAATAACATTTGGTGAGCAGGAAACAGACTTAAGTTATGGCAGGTATCCGGATGGAACAGGTGAATTTATTGTTATGACTCCATCCTTTTCGGCGGCAAATGTTAATGGAATTACATCGGTGGATGATGCCGGAGTGGAAATACCGGCTGATATTTCGCTCGCGCAGAATTATCCGAATCCCTTCAATCCAGAAACTACCATTAAATATTTTCTTCCTCAAAAATCAATGGTAACACTTAAAATCTTCAATACTCTTGGCGAGGTTGTAAGGACTCTAAGAGAAGGGATGGAGAGTTCAGGAATGAAAACGGCTGTATGGAACGGGACAGATGACGCCGGGAAAAAGGTTAGTTCCGGACACTACATTTATCAGCTTAAGACAAATGGATTTTTGGAAAGCCGAAAAATGATTTTATTAAAATAGAAATTAAAGCCCTGAAAATCGGGGTAAACAAATAAATTTTAAGCTCTCAATTGTTCCTTTACTTTCTGACTATATGTTGGTCAGTGTATATGTGTGCTGCTCCCTGTAAGAGGAGACCCGCAATGAATGTTTGCCTCTTTTATTGCGGTTTCTCCTCCCAGGTATTTCAAAGGCATATCACAGTGAAAAAAAATCCCCACCAGGAATCTCTGCCATAAATTTTATGGAAGGGGTTTTGCGCTCCTCTCCCCCTCTCTTCTTTTTATGAGAGGGGCCGGGGAGTGAATATGCGGCTGATTATTCTGTCAGCAATCAACATAATTAGATTTACCTGTGATTTTTCAAAATGAAAAAGGGGGATAAGGATTAGGCTCTTACCAATACACTACCGCCAACATGTTGAGGATAATCCAGGGAGCAAAATTTGTCAAAAAGCCCGCTAATAACATGTTGCCGATAATCAGGCCGCGATTCAAAATCCATAAGCTGAAAGAGTCAGAAAACGAAAAGTTATTGGTTAGCTCAAGGATAGTCCTCCCCCGTCTTCAAAGAAAAACACTTTGAATCCACCCCCTCTGCCACAGGCATTCCCGACAAAAGGACTGTCGGGGCGAAGGGGGATATTCCGATTGTTCGGATGTGCTTAAAAATGTTCCCCATAAGGGTGTTTTCCTCCTGACTTCCGACCCAAAACAGCGTAACTCATTGTTATTAAAGGGCATAGGTTTTTTATAGGCACTACATTTCTCATATTTCCGATTTCACATTCAGGGAGTTATCTATATTTCATATGGAACGCTATCTATCTTTAGCCCTACTACCTGATAGATTTTTCTTATATGTTTCGTTACCATTGAAGGCATGGCATACCTTTTTTGAGTTGACTGGTCTCTGAGAATACTGCATTGAACATGAAGCAACTCATTTCTTATTACTTCAGGAGAAAGCTTTTCATACTGTTTCAAGACACGATATTCAAGGTGCCTCAGACATACCAGCGCCATAAAACATATCGCAATATGAGCTTTTACCCTTTTGGGCGTCCAGTGGTATATCGGACGTAGACTTAAGTCATGCTTACTGATCCGGAAGCATTCCTCTATTTGCCATAGTTTCTGATATTGCTCCCTTACTTCTTTTTCGTTTAGTTCTTCTGCATTTGTGACAACACCATGCAATCCGTCCCATTTTGCCGACTCAGCTAGTTTTTCTTCATCTATTATTATTTTGGACTCACCTTCTATCTGAAGAAATTTCTTATATCCATAGTTGCTTATCAACGAAGAGGGGTTTGAGGATCGTTCCAGTTTCTTTCTCAACTTTTCTATCGCTTTTTCTCTGTCATAGCGATCCTTTTCGGCACGTTTAGGACTGTATGTTACTATTAATCGTTTTTTTTCTCCCAAGGTAAATACTGCCATCTTTTCATCATCAACCGTTGATTTATAATTTGTCAGGTCAGTTATTTTATTCTGCATTTTGACGCTCATGTTTTTTAACCGCGCGCCAACTATATATTGTTTTTCTTTTCCCTCAAGTTTTGAAAGGTTTGTCTGGCTTAACATCGCACTGTCTGCAACAAATATTATCTTCCCTACCTCAAACTGTTTTTCCAGTTTCTCTATGGCCAATTCAAGTGTATTCCCCTCATAATAGGAACCGGGATAGACCTCATATCCGACTGGAAAGCCTTCGCTTGTTGTAATAAGTGCCAACAACACTTGCGGCTGGTTAAACTTCATGTCCTTGCTGTATCCATTCTCCTTGAGTTCATCTTCTGTGAAGCTTTCGAAATACAGGGTTGTGCAATCATAGAATATTACATCAATCCTTTCTTTTATTATTCCTGAGGCTGCTTCATATGATAGCTTTTGTATTTTGTTTATTTTCTCTTCATCCAGCATATCCATCATTCTGTATACTCCGTCTAACGATAGCTTTTGGCCAAAGTCTTTTTCCAACTGTCGGACTGATGATCTTTTTGATGATGGATTGGCTATCCTGGCCATTACTATATTAAATAAATTCCTGCTCGAAGATACTTTTCTTTTAGGACTGCCAAGTGTGTACTGAAAACCAAGCTCATTATATATTTGACCATAGACCTCATGGATGCCAATGATAATCCTTTGTTCCTCCCTTAGCTTTTTTAAGTCAACATTTATTGGGTTGTCATCCTTAGTTTTTCTTGCTTCAATTACCATTTGAGCAATTTCTTCCGGGGCAAACAAGTTTGGCTGGCTTTCAGTTTCAAGCTTTGCTTTTACGTATTCAGCCAGTTCCTTTAATTTTTGTAATTCATCATCACTTAGAGCTGTGCCGATATGGCGTACAATTTTTTGCCTGACATTAGCGCCATTACGAATCGACTCAACGATTTGAACGGATTTTTTAGGGCTATTCGGTGATGTTTTTGTTCTGATAAACATGAAGATAATATACAAAAAAATAGACTGAAAGTCAAGCGCAATGTAATATTAGGCACTACATTGGCCGTTTTTTATTTTTCCTCTGTTTTTATTGTGTTTTCTAACTTCTGGGATACTTTGGGTCTGAAGTCAGGAAAATGTTCCCCATAAGGGTGTTTTCCTCAAGCTCGCTTGGGAAAAATTAGGCAGTAAGGATTTTCTCCTTCTGGATTTTTTGTTGGCGTGGGCTGGCGGGACACAGGCGATGTTTGAGTTTTCCGGTTGAGCTTAAGTTAGAAAGAAAGCGAGTAAGAGTCGTCCGTAAGAATTTAAATTCCACGCAAAATGGCAAAATTTATTACAGAATTCGCAGATTCAGGTCGATAAAAGGCTGCCAAATCGCTTATACACAAAATCCTCAAAACCGCTCAAAAAATCTTGTTCCTGATTTTTTCTCTGATCGCCCCATGTGAGTTATTTTTTATCAGGCGGTTGAGGCGGTTTATGGTCATGATTAAAATCCCGATTGTCATCCGGTGGTCCGGGAGGCCGATCGCCTGGCGGTTTATTTCTGAAATCGGGGGGCGGGCCGCCATGACCCATCATTCCGGGCCCTGGTTTATAAGCCCTGTCCACTATATTCTTAAACAGTTGAAACTGTTCTTCCGAAAGTATGGCTTTAAATTTAAGAATATGCCTGAACCTGGCTTTTTCATATTCCGCGTTTAATACTCCAAGCTCATCTGCAATGTTGTCAAGTTTTTTATCATCGGGCTCCGTAACAAAAAGCTTTTCGAGCAGTTCATACTTCTTCTTATTGATTTTGCTGTTGAATGTTTTGATCATATCAAAATATTCATCTTTGTAACTGGTAAAAGCTTTTTCCTGCTCGGGATTCAGGTTAAGTTTCTCGAAAAAGTTTCTGTCGCCGGGCATTTTACCATGGGGCATCGGCGGTCCCTGATTCTGACGATTTAAAATGAGAACCACAAGGGTTGAAACATTTAATAAAATCAGAATTACGATCAGCCAGAAAGCTGTTTTTTGTTTTGTAATAAAATCCATTGTCTAATCAATTTCATTTAAGTTTTTGAGAATGTCATTATCAACCGAAAGAAAATATTCTTCGGTAAATGAGTTGACAAATGTGTCTGTGCTTTTTGTGGCGCTGCCGGTTTCTGAAAGATAAAAAATCAGGGAAAAAAGGTTAATAACAACAAGTGTGACAATAAGGGCTGCTTGTGGAGAAGGGAGCCATGAAAAGAACAGATTTTCACGGGTATTTTCCTTCTCCTCCAGGCCGGCTTTGATCCTGGTAAACAGGAAAGGATCGGCTTCAATGTTCTCCATATCATCAAAGATGCCTATAGTCCTTTCAATCTTTTCTTCTATTTTTTTATCTCTGTTTTTCATCATTTTATATCCTTAAATGATTAGACGAAATAAATAATCAAATCAGGCGCGTCAGATGATTTTTTTATAATATTTAAACAATTTTTTTTCAAGATTCTTTTTGGCTCTGTGAATAAGTGATTCCACCGAGGCAAGAGTGGTTTCCATTATTTCAGCTATTTCTTTATAACTCAGTTCGTCATATTTGCTTAATGTAAACGCGATTCTCTGGTTTTCAGGCAAAGAATTGATGGTTTTAAATAAAATTTCCTTTGTTTCCTTATCTGTTAATTTTTTTTCAGGATTTAAATTACCGGGAGCGGGAAGACTATTTCTGATCTTTTCATCATCATTAATACTTGTAAGGAAAGCAAAACGTTTTTTTGATTTTCTGGAACGAATATAATCAATTGATTTTGATGTTGCAATTCTGTAAATCCATGTCGAAAGCTTAGCATCTTTCCTGAAATGTTTAACTGACCGAAAAACCTCAATAAAAACATCCTGGGTTAGATCTTCGGCAGTTTCCCTGTCACCGACAAAACGGTAACAAATATTTATTACCGTTTTCTGGTTTTGATCATAAACAAACCTGAAAGAGTTTTCATCCCCCTTTTGCAAAAGCCGGATTAAATTCTCTTCCTGCATCAATAGTATACCGTCCTGAAAAACTTAATATATCATTAATTATCGGGTGAGCGCGTCCGGTTTTATGCCGGCCAAACAGGGGAGAAATTATTAACTCACGACAGGGAATCTGAGATAATGAGACCGCGCCGGATATCCTCTATTTATCTGCTCAATATAATTAAAAAAAAATAATGAGATTTTGTTCCGGTTTAATTTTTTTGATCCGGCCCGAATTCATTAGATTTACATGAGATTCGATTTATGATTTCCATACTTTTATCCTGCTTTGATAAAGCAATTACATTACTCTCAATTTCTTCCCATAAATTCACAATTGCCTTCCGATATGTATTTTTTAATCCCTTGACAAATAAATACATTCTTGCCTATTTTTGTTTTTGAAAAAAACGGAGCACAGTATATAGAAAATTTGCTACTTTTTATTTAATAACAATCGGAAAGATATTTGTTTTCAGGCAAATTTTCTACGCAAAATAATATTAGCCCTCCTATTGAAGAGGAATTCATAATTAAATTCAAAGCCGCTATGAAATTAATTACAGCATTTTTTATAACATTGCTGCTTTTTACAGCATGTGACAGTATTGATGATGAAACCCTGCAGCCGGAAAGCTCGGCATACAGAATAAAGTGGGTTTTCGCGCCGGACACATTATATTTTACGGAAGATGATTCAACATTCGCTGCCACATTGGAAGTTGATAACGGGGAACTGATCTCAAAAATATGGTTCGACGCTACACTTGTTGATGATGGAGAAAATATATTATCGGGAATCGAAATGTCAGATGATGGCAGTGAAGAAAATGGAGACAGAACTGCCGGTGATAATATCTTTTCAGGCAACGCTGATTTCTCACGGGAATTTCCTGTGGGGGATTATGAGATAACCTGGAGAATTGAAACCATATCGGGGCAAAGCTCGCTGGCCGCTTCCCATACGATGTTTTATGATAACGGTAAAGATAATATAGCTCCCGTGATTTCAAACCTGGTGATGCAGGATATTATCTATACTGATTCCACATTTGTTTTCAGCGTGGACGCATCGGATGAAAATGGCTATGAAGATATTGCCGGAGTGTGGTTTGAACTCTACAGGCCAAATGGCACTGTGGTCACCGACGGACGAACCGGACTGCCCTATTTCTTTATGGATGATAACGGAAATATGGATGTTTACGGAGATGAAACCGCCGGGGATGGCACATTTACATTCAAAAATTCATTCGCGTCAACCGCGGTCTCGGGGGAATGGAGATTTGAGTTCCAGGCCCAGGACAGAAGGAAATTTAAAAGTAATAAAATCATTAAAAATGTTACGGTACAATGAAAAAACTGACAATAATAATATTACTTTTTCCGGTTCTGACTCTGCTGGCCCAGATAGCTCCGGAAAATTTTGAAATTAATAAAGATAAACTTTCCAAGATCACAGACACGAATCCGCTTGGCAATTCAATACTTGATATTGTGGTTGAGGATGACACGGTCTGGCTTGGAACGACAAGGGGAGTCAGCCGCTCAACGGACGGAGGAGAAACCTGGCGGAATTATTATGGAACCAGCGCTTTCGGAGAGGAATCCATTCCGGCCATAGGTTATTATAACGGTGTCTTTTATGCCGCCACGGGTCACAGCACCGAAAAAGATGGTTCAACACTTCCTGAAGGAAGCGGGCTGAAATATACAACCGATAATGGTGAAAGCTGGCAGAGTGTTCCGCAGCCGGTGGATGAGCCGGGTGATTCTTCTGTTATATACGGAGTGAATACTCTGCGCGCGCTTCCGGTAACCGTGGAGATAAATAATATTACTTATGATATTGCTCTTACCCCGGGAACAATCTGGATAACCACATTCGCGGGTGGCTTAAGAAAATCAACAGATATGGGACTAAGCTGGGAGAGAGTTGTTCTTCCGCCTGATTATCTGAATGAATTGTATCCCGACAGCAGTTATTCATTCGCTCTTCAGCCTGTAGCGGGAGCATTCGGAGATGAAAATTATCTTAACCACAGGGTGTTTTCAGTTGTTGCCATGAATGACTCGACATTGCTTGTCGGAACCGCGGGGGGTATTAATAAAGGATTTATTGATAGTCAGACCGGTGATATAACCTGGAAGAAGTTTAATCATCTGAACCAGGATTACGCTATATCGGGCAATTTTGTTACCGCCATGGCTTATAATCAGTGGGATGAATCGATATGGGCTGCGACGTGGAAAGCCGAAGGCGCCTCGGAATATTACGGCGTCAGCGCGAGTTTCGATGGCGGTGAGAACTGGAAGGTATATCTTCGTGGTGAAAAAGCTCATAATTTCGGCTTCAGGAAATACAATATTTCAGGGCTTGAAACAGCCCAGGTTATGGCCTCAACCGATAACGGACTTTTCCGTACGACAGAGGAGGGCAATAACCCGGCTACATGGATAACTCCCCAGAACATTGTGGATGATGTTACGTTGATTCCCATGGTCAGCAAAAAGTTTTATTCGGTAATGTACCAGAAATACCGGGGAAGCAATTATATCTGGATTGGCAGCGCTATTGACGGCCTGGGTCTGCTGAAAGAATCAACAGGAATCTGGACAGGTGAGTGGAAAGTGCTGACCTCATCTCCTGTTTTACCCTCGGTATCAGAAAGTTATGCCTTCCCTAATCCCTTTTCACCGGATGATGAATATACGAGAATTAAATATAAGTTTGATCAGGCATCGGCAGATGTAACAATCAGGATAATGGATTTCGGGATGAATCTTGTGAGAACCCTCATCCAGAAAGCGCCGAGGGACGGGGGGCAGGAGCGCCTTGAGATCTGGGACGGACGTGACGAGTCGGGTGGTATTGTTCCCAATGGCGTCTATTTTTACAGGATAGATGTCGATGAGGATGAGCCGGTCTTCGGTAAAATTATGGTATTGATGTAAAAAGTTTGAGGTATAAAGTTGAAAAGAATAATATTTTTTCTGTTCGCAGCGACAATTATAATCAATGCCCAGCCGGAGTTCAGTAAAATCGCCGGCCGGCCGGGCGCCTTTGCGAGAATGGGTTTCGGAGCCAGAAGTATGGGTATGGGTAACGCGGTTTCTTCGATTGTGACCGACAATATATCTCCATTTTATAATCCGGCGCTCAGTCCTTTTCAGGAAGGAAATTCATTCCAGACTTCCTACTCTTTCCTTTCGCTCGACCGGTCGCTTAATTTTCTCAGTTTTACGAGAAAATTTGTTTTCGGCGGAAAGATTGACAGTGTAACAGGAAAACAGAAGAGAAAATCGATTGCCGGCTTCAGTGTCGGTATTATAAATTCAGGTGTGGGAAAAATTGACGGACGTGATAACCAGGGTATGCCTACAGGAGAGCTCTCCACATCTGAAAACCTGGCTTACCTCGCTCTTTCCAACCGGTTTTCCGATAAGCTGGCCTTTGGTGTGATGATCAGGTTTTATTATTACAGCCTTTATGAGGATATAACTTCCACAGGTCTTGGTTTTGATATCGGAGCGCTTTATACAGTTAATGACAACCTGACAATATCTGCCGTATTAAGCGATCTTAACAGTAAATATAAATGGGATACAACCGATCTTTACGGGCAGGAAGGAAACAACAGCGAGGATAAATTTCCGGTTTCAAAGAAAATAGGAGTGTCGTGGATAAGTTATTCTTATGATTTTATTGTATCGGCTGAGTTTGAAAACAGCAACGCGGGCACTAATTACTTGAGATTCGGCGCAGAATATAATATTTTTGATAACTTGTATTTACGTGGAGGTGTCGATAAATGGGATATCAAAAACAGTGATGTTCCGGCGAGGCCTTCATTCGGATTTACATTTAAACATGAAACAGGCTACGGAATTGCCGGGATTGACTACGCGTTTATCATTGAACCCTATTCGGCATACGACAGCCATATTGTTGGAGTAAACTTTAATTTCTGATGAAAAAACTATTATTTGTATTGCTGGCTGCCCTGGTTATTTCAGGGTGTGATGAGGATGGAAATCCCATCGACGAAATTTTAAATAACAATATTACCGCAAAGGAAAAACTTCCCGAGGTGCTGACTGAAGCGCGCGCTGATTTTGCCGCGGACGCTCAGCTTGCCATGATCTATGGCCGTGATGTATCAACAAACGGCACAATTGATCTTCTCGATTTCTCCACCCTTAAAGCATTCGTTTATGTGGTGCAGTCGGATGAAACTGAAACGAATGAATTTTATGTGCCTGTTTATGGCGCCGGCCCGGTTCAGTCCCCAATTAATTTTTCAACCATGCTCTCACTTATTGAAGATCCTGAATCGAAAGAGAGAACTGAAGGAGTGCTGGGTCTGTTATCACAACTAAGCATAAATTCCTCGGCGACATATCCCGACAGTGACGACGCTATGGATATCTTGCTTGCTAATGGCGGAAGTGACTTTATGTCATCACATAGCGGCGCAAAGATCGATCTCTTTCTGGTTCCTTCCAAGTCGATAGACACAACAGGATTAAGAGACTCGGCTGACTGGCTCGCAAACTTTTATACATCAACAGAGTCCCTGGTTTTATGGTATAACACCGGGACAGGCATTGTTACTCAATTCAGGTAAATTATGAAAAAGATCCTACTGATTCTTGCTTTAATAAATATTTCGATATTCGCCCAGAGCGCCGGCAATACCGGGCTTGCATTTCTAAAGAATGGTTTCGGCGCGCGCAACATTGCGATGGGTGATCTTGGCGTAGTGGCAAAAGATAACCTTACAGGAGCCTATTATAACCCCGCCCTGATAGCAGGGGATAATAATTCCGCGCTGAGTTTTTCACATAATCAGCTTATCCAGGATGTAAGCAGCGAGATGTTCGGCGCCGGATTTGACCTTTTCGGGCTTAATTTCGCAGCGGTTTTTAATACTACCTCAATAAGTGATATTGAAATAAGACATAAACCTGGTGAAGCTGAATCTACCTTTAACGCTCATTATTTTTCCGGAAGCCTGGGAACGGGATTTTTTGTGATGGATAATCTTGCCGCCGGTATTTCGGTTAAATATCTTTTCGAAAGCCTCTATACTAATAACGCGAGCGGTTTGGCGGTCGATTTTGGCTTTGTTCATTTTGGATTGGTAGAAAATCTGGAACTGGGACTTTCGGTAAGCAACCTCGGATCGATGGATGACCTGCGCAATGAAGCTACAAAGCTGCCGGCCGGTCTGAGAATCGGAGGATCGTATATCATTCCTCTGGAGCAGATAGAGGCTGAAGTGACAGTACAGACAGGTTTGCAGAAATATCTTGATACCGATGATACCCATATCCATTCCGGATTTGAGTTTATGTTCCGTAATCTTGTAGCGATAAGAGCGGGATATATTACCGGTTATGAAACGAAAGACCTGACTGCGGGTATTGGTCTTAACTGGATGGGACTCGCGTTTGATTATGCTTTTGTACCGATGCAGTACAACCTGGGTGACAATCATATAATATCGCTGCAATATAATTTTTAAATTCCACAACGGGTCTGATCAACCAGAGGTCGGGCCCCTCCAATCATTACTTCCTGAATTTAATCTGTAATCGCAGAACTCCTGACTCACATCAAAATATTTTGTTATAATTTCTAGACCAAAACTCTCTTCAACTAATTTTTTGCGATTTACTCCCCTCACCTGAGGCGCTGAATATAATTCTAACAGTTTCAGAACTCCTTGCCTCTCGCAAAATGAAATCGCGGAAATTTATCGCGAATTATCAGATCCCAAGCTCTCAATATAAATAGTATTTCTCATTCATCAAGCTAACAAAAAAATTTTTAAAGTATGAAAAGTTGTATCTGTCGTCCCTGGCGGGACTTTTTGTGAATGTATGTTACCCATTTACCCCACAATGAATTGCGGGGCTATTTTCTGCTGTCCCTGGCGGGACTTTCATACAGACTTCTATCCCGCGCTTTATTTTACGAATGAATCAACGTAAATTCAGAACTCCTTACCTCTCGCAAAATAAAATCGCGAAAATTTTGAAAAATATCATAAGAATTTGTTATCCATTTATTACGTGACAAGATTTTTTTTAGCCATAAGTGATGTGCAGGAAATTTAAAATTCTATTGATCTGAGTTTATCCCGGAGGTCCCAGGGTATTTGATTATACGAGGTGGTTTGTGAATCCTCTACAAGGATTTTGTCTTGCTTTATTAACAACATTCTACCCCATTGGGACGTTCCGCACTAATCATTGCCTCTACAAGGCAAATGCAATAAAAAGAACCTAAATTTTCCCCAGGTAAAGCTGAGGAAAACGCCCTATCGGGGGAAGGATAAACTGCAAACACCTGATGAATTGAGCTCTGATTTCTTTTGAAAAAGAATCCCGAATGGGATTTATTATCAATAGCCCCGGGCGGCGATAGAAGAGAGCAGCCCGGGGGTAAGAGAAAAATATGCCGCCACGACCCCGAAGGGGTCGAATATAGAACTTCCTCGCGGATTTGATTTTTCTCCGGTAACTACTATTTCCCCGGAAGTGTTTATATTCGACGCCTTCAGCGTCGCGAAATATGAATGCCATATCAGACCACCGGATTGCATCCGGGGCTATTCATATTCGACTCCATTCGGAGTCGTTTACTCCGTTAGGAGTTAAATTCTACGTAAAATGGCAGAATTTTTTTAATATTTCGAGAAATACCACAAACTCACCCTAAATCCCTCTCTTGGAAAGAGAGGGACTTTAAGACACCCCCTCTCTTTTTTCAAGAGAGGGGGCTGGGGGGTGAGTTTTTAGTGCATGATCTGAAGCATTTAAATTGCTTGACTCTGGCTTGCCAGTTTATGATTAAAAGAAATATTTCTCAGGTAATTCCTTTTTAATTCCGATTCGGCATGTTTATTTTGAATCGCGGCCTGATTATCGGCAACATGTTATTGGCGGGCTTTTTGACAAATTTTGCTCCCTGGATTATCCTCAACATGTTAGCGTTAGTGTGGTGATAAGAACCTTGTATAGGTTCAAATTATTGTAGAATATGATAGATCCCCTGATAAACATCTCTGTAGGAGATGCATAAAAAGGCGTTCAAATTATATCTTTTTTAAAAATAATACAATGTTGATGTATTGGGTCTAAACATTATCCGATAAGATAAAGAGATATCTGCCCAAGTTGTTTCCCTATAAAACTTTCTTCGTTTTTATTTTGCGAATGAACCCCTGTAAGTTATTGTTTTTTATTACCGGGATCAGGAGTTCTGAAATTATTGTTTTTTATAATCGGGATCCGGAGTTCTGAGTCTGCGATTCAATAAGATATTGCCAGCCAGACCTATTCCTTCGTTGTTCTGTTTTATATTCCCGCCCTCATTGACAGAATACTATTTTTTGTTTATTTGTTTTTGTAAATTTAGCTTTTGTGTGAGTAAATTGTGATTACTCCATAGGGAGTGAAGTTATACCCAAAATGGCAAAATTTTCATAAAAAGAATCCCGAATGGGATTCAATATAAATAGTCCCGGGCTCACATGTGCAGATAAAATATTGTCCTCAATCATTATTTACGCTGAGTTGTCAATATTCGACGCCTTCAGCGTCGATGTTGATATTTGTCTGATAAAACCACCGGATTGCATCCGGGGCTAATAATATTCGACTCCATTCGGAGTCGCTTATTCCGTAAGGAGTTAATTTCTACGCAAAATGGCAAGAAATATATCAACGAGTTGAAAGTATATTTGCCAGGTAAAAGTTTTGTGGTTACTCGAGGTGAGTCCTCCCCCGACCTCCGGCAAAAGACGACCGGAGGCCACCCCCTCCAAAGGGGGACATTACATCTTTTATCCCCCTTTGGAGGGGGTGGCAATGAAGCGCTTTTCTTCATTGACGGGGGAGGACTAAACCTGGCGTGGTCAGCAAACTTTTTTCTGGTTCAGTCAGATTATGATTATAATTAAGATAAAGATTTTGGATGGGTAAAACAGATAAAAAATATTGGATTCAGTTATCGCTGTTGCTGGGGTTTTCCCTTATTCTGCGGCTCTATTTTTATTCGGGGTACGTTTTTTCGGATGACGCCTATTACAGTTTTTACTCGCTGAAGCTGACAGGGATGGATGGATTGCCTCCATTTGCGGGGTATCCGGTTGTAGCGCTGAGGGCGCTGCATACAGGGCTGACAGCTCTCGCGTATATGATAATCGGCTATTCCGGCCTGAATTCAATCTTTTTCCCTTTGATGTTTTCTTTGTTATCTATTATTGTAATATATATTATAGTATATGAATGGACATCAAAAAATAGTACAGCTTTGCTTGCCGCGTTTCTTTATTCCATTATTCCCACCGATGTGATTTTTTCCACACTGAATTTTTCCGATCCGCAGGCTTCTTTTTTTATTACCCTGGGAGTTTTATATCTTCTCAGGGGCTACAGAAAGAATAATAAAAATTACGCGGTATTGTCAGGTGTGCTGTTCGCTGTTTCAATGTTGTTAAAAAGCAGCTTTTTTTATCTGATGGTTTTGATAAGTTTATTGCTTGTGGTAATGTTTTTTAAAAACAGGAACGTGGCAAACGTTTTGTTTCTTTCCCTGGTAAATTTTTCGCTGATGATGTTAACAGAAGGAATTTTTTACCATTTTCTTTATGATGATTTTTTTCACAGACTTACAGTAATAAATAATAATTACAATTTTACTTATTATGACTTCTTTCCCCCCTATTCACAGTTTGAGTCTTTTGGGCGTTATTTATATGCCGCCGCCGCGCAGGTTATTTATAATCTGAAAAGTATTTTCCTGCGCAGGTTTTATATCTTCATTCCGCTGATTGCCGCCGCCGCGTTATTTTTACCCGGGATAAGGAAAAAATATTCAATATTTATTCTCTGGTTTGTCGGACTCGCGGTTTTATTTGCCGGATTCACCTCGAGTTTGAGCGGATACCGACCGATGGTTTTAAAGAATAGTTGGTATATACATATGCTTTTTACTCCCGCTTCTATTCTTGCCGCCCTGGTTATTGAAAAAATCAATAAAAATTTACGGTTAATCGTTTTATTGGTATTATTCGGGTTCAGCATATATATGTGTTATTCCTACCAAAGTTTTTTTGACTTTAATAATAAAAAAGAGCTTGTTGAATATATCAGCCGAACAGAGGGGAACATATATACCGATCACCATACTATGGCGGGATTAATTACTGCTGATATAAAACGGAACAAAGGGAGAGTCAATACGTTTAAAGAATATAAAAATTCCATATTATTAACAAATATTTTTATTTATAACTTAGCTGAAATTGAAGAACTTGAAAAACAGGGATTTGACTACAAATCATTCAGTGATTTTATTAACAGCAGATGCCGCAGGGATACCTCATTTGGATATTATCATATTTTCCGTCCGAAGTGAAAAGTTTAGTAAATTATATGTCAATGTTTTTGGATATAATTTTAACTATGTGAATTTGTATTTTTGCTTCTTCAATTTTATTGAATCACAAAGTTTTGTTTATCCTGTTGGAAGGGAACAGGATATACCATAATAAAGAGCAATCCCGGGGCGTGGAGGTAATGGTCCGGACTATATATCGTTACTGACCTGAATGAAGAGAACAGAAGTTAATGGAAAACGTTATGGATTGGTCTGTAATACCGAGGATGATAATTATGCGACTTAATAATAATCTTGTTTATTATGGCAGAATATTGACTTTGTATGTTAATAAAAACGAGCCTTACTCGTAATCGTACTCGAAAAAAGGATTATGATTACTCCATAAGGAGTTAAATTCTATGCAAAATGGCAAGAAATATATCAACGAGTTGAAAGTATATTTGCCAGGTAAAAGTTTTGTGGTTACTCGAGGTGAGTTCTCCCCCGACCTCCGGCAAAAGACGACCGGAGGCCACCCCTTGCTTTGCATCCCCCTGGGGCCAAAGGGGGACATTACGTCTTTTATCCCCCTTTGCCCCATAGGGATGCCTGTGGCAGAGGGGGTGGCAATGAAGCGCTTTTCTTCATTGACGGGGGAGGACTCAACCTGGCGTGGTCAGCTAACTTTTTTCTGGTTCAGCCAGTTTATTTCATAAGGAGTTAAATTCTACGCAAAATGGCAAAAATTTTTGGCAACAATTCGGATTGTAGTTTTTCCTTAGCTTAGCTCTGTTGATCCCCTACAGGGATCTTACTAAATTTTTTTGTTCTTTACTACAATAATGCTGCTTCTCAAAAGCAGATTCGATTCAAAATATATTCCTGGGAAAACCAATTCGTAATTCGTAATTCGTAATTCCTCATTGTTTCTGGCTTGCCAGTTTATTCCATAAGGAGTCAAATTCTACGCAAAAAGGCAAAATTTTTGGCAACAATTCGGATTGTAGTTTTTCCTTAGCTTAGCTCTGTTGATCCCCTACAGGGATCTTACTTAATTTTTTTGTTCTTTACTACAATAATGCTGCTTCTCAAAAGCAGATTCGATTCAAAATATATTCCTGGGAAAACCAATTCGTAATTCGTAATTCGTAATTCGTAATTCCTCATTGTTTCTGGCTTGCCAGTTTATGATTACGATTATTTCTTTTATTATTCCTTTTGGTTCTGGTTTTGCCAGCTTAGATAATTGTAAGTGGAAATATATACCGGGAAATTAAAAATGAAAAACCTGATTTTATTATTGATTTTATCCTCTTTCGTTTTGGGAGAGGGGCAGACTCTTAAAATTTTCGGAACGGTTAAAACAGGCGCCGGAGAGGAATTAAGTTTTGCCAATATCAGAGTTGCCGGAACGCCGCAGGGTACATCGGCAAATGTGGAGGGAGTTTTTGAGCTGCTCCTGCCGCGAGGTCAATACAACCTGATTGCCTCCTATATCGGATTCCGTTCGGATACTATAACTGTCGATTTAAAGGGAAACATGGAGCTGGAATTTGTTCTTCAGGAAACCGGAGTCCGGCTCGGGGAAGTTACCGTGCTGCCGGGAGAAAATCCTGCTATCGCGATCATGAAAAAAGCTGTTGAATACCGGGAAAAAAGGGATGAACAGATAGAGAGTTATATCTTTGACGCTTTTACAAAAGCGGCGATAAAAACAACCGAAGATATCACCTCGGGGGATCGCAGCCTCAGTGTGGGAGTCGGAGTCGACCCGGATAAGGAATTGCTGATAAGCGGAATACTGGAGAATGAAAGCAGAGGCTATTTCGAGAAACCGAATAGCTACAAGGAGGAGATAATAGCAAGGAAGCAGTCGGCAAATTTCCCCCCTTCTGTCAATCTGCTTACCGGCAACAGACTTGTGCAGAATTTCTATACCGATGATCTGCGCTTTTTTGGAAAGCCTATGTTCGGCCCCCTTTCGGATGAGGCGACAGATTATTATTATTTCAGAATTGAGGATACCCTGGCGCAGGATAATTCCAATATATTTAAGATATTTATGACTCCTGATGATGAAACAGATCCCGGTTTTGTGGGGCATGTTTATATTGAAGATGGTTCTTTCAGTATGCTAAAAGTAGATGTAACCTTGAATACCGCGGCCAATCCGGGGGGGATTTTTACAGATATCCGGGTATTTCAGCAGTATTCGAAATTTGAAAATAATATATATATGCCGGTTGACTACCGCCTTTTTGCCGAGGGGAATTTCCTGAGTATTTTCAAATTTGGTTTTGAGATCAACTCAATTCTTTATGATTATGATATTAACGCCGGTATTGAGGATGATTTTTTCGATATGGCGGTTATTACCGTTCTGCCGGGCGCGGATGATAAGGACAGCCTCTACTGGACTGAAAGAATGACAATTCCGAACACACTTGAGGAGGCAAAAGCTTATAAAAGAATCGATAGTCTGGAGTCTCTTCCTGTAAGTTTTTGGGACAATGTTTCACTCCTTTCGACAAGTATTCCTTTTACGAAACATTTTGAAATGAGCGCCCCTCTTGCTATGTATCATTTTAACAAAGTTGAAGGGAATTCGGTTGACCTCGGTTTTTATCTGAATGACGCCCTCGGTAAAAGGCTTAATGCCGAAACGGAATTTAACTATGGATTTGCCGACAAAAGATTCAAAAAATCATTCTCAGGCTATTACCTGATGGGGGATTACAGGACTACAAGGATAGATTTTGAAGCTTATGATAAATTGGCGACACTCTTCAGCGAGACTGACTATTATAACCCGTTTACTTCAACGTTGCTCAGCCTTTTCGGTAAATATGATTTCAGGGATTATTATTATACTTCCGGCTATGAATTATCCTTTACCAGCGAAATATTCCCGGTATTGGAGATAGGCGCGGGTTGGATATCAAAAACGGACAGAATTGGTTACAACCGCTCCGATTTTTCTTTCTTTAACCGGGATAAGGAATATGATATTAACAGACCGGTCAACCAACTGAGGACAAACGCGGCTTCCGCTTCATTCAAACTGGATTTTAGAAAGTTCATTGAGGATGGATATTACAGGAGAAGGGTTTCGCCCCACGCGTTCTGGGCGGTTCTTGATGGCAGCTATACAATCAGTGATGATAACCTTGGCAGTGAGATAAACTATAAAAAATATAAGCTGGGACTTGAAGGAAAAATAAATCTTTTCAGAACCACTGATCTGAATTTTCTTGTGAAAGGGCTTTATTCCGACGGGCCGGCGCCGTTCCAGGACCTTTACGCTCTGCCAGGAAATATCAGCGGCGGAGCAAAAAATGATTCCTACAGAACTCTAAAATATGCCAGGGTTTATGGTGACCAGGTGCTCTCGGTTTTTCTTGATTACAATCTGCATTCCACATTGTTTAACATTCTCAATGTGCCTTTTTTAAAGGAGGAGCAGTTGAGAATGAGTGTGCATTTTAACGCGGCGTGGTGTAATATCTCCGGTGAAAGTTTAGCCATCATTCCGGTCGATTACCAGTTGTTCACCACACCCTTTTATGAAACAGGCTTCAGCATATCGCATCCCCTTATACCTTTTGAATTTGAATTCACCTGGAAACTTACTCACAAGGATGATGACAATTTTAGGTTTGGACTAAATACTTTCGCATTTTAGCCGGAAGGAAAAGGCAATTACTCCGTAAGCAGTTAAATTCTACGGAAAATGGCAAAATATTTCATGCACACAGCCGGAGGTTGAGCGAAGTCGAAACCAACGGCGGTAGCTTCGACTCCGCTCAGCTACCGGACTGGTTCAGTTTTTCTGGCTTTGCCAGTTTATGATTACTCCGTAAGGAGTTAAATTCTGCTCAAAACGGCAAAATTTCAATTAACAATTAATAATGTACAATGAACAATTTAAAAAGACAATTGATAAATATTCCATGAGTTCAAAAATTTTTCGTAAAATGACGATTTTTTTTGATGCGTGAATTTCTCTCTGAAAAACCTGACAAAAGAACCTTATTCTTTAGTCTCAGAACTCCTGATCCCGGTTATAAAAAACAATAACTTACATGGATTCATTCGCAAAATAAAACCGCGGGATAATTCGATAAGGGAACAACTTGGGCAGGTCCTTCTTTATCTTATCGAATAGTGTACTGAACCAATACATTGACATTGTATTATTTTTAAAAATGATTGAATTTGAACGCCATTTTATGCATCTCCTACAGAGATTATTTTGAATAACGTCTCATTTTTGCTACAATAATGGAACCTCTACAAGGTTCTTTTAAAATACCGCATTGTCGATGGGGGAATTATTGCGGAACGTCCCCATGGGGGTAGAAATATGCAAAATATTGAAATACAAATCCCTATAGGGGATTTACAAACCACCCCGGATAATCAAACACCTTAAGACATCCGCGATAAACCCAGATCGATAGAATTTCAATTTTCTAATACATCATGTATGGCTAAGAAAAGACTTTGTCAAGTAATAAATGGATAACAATTTCATATGATATTTTTCAAAAATTTCCGCGATTTCATTTTGCGAGGAGTAAGGAGTTCTGAGTCTTTTAACCTTAATAGCAAAGGCAGACCCTCAAAAATCTGAATCTTATTGCCTCTATAACCAGGGCATTATTTCCAGCGGATTTCGCTGATGGGCGCAGAAAAAAAAGGATTTCCAGGATAAGAATGATGGTCAGGATGTTTTAATAAAAAACTGAGTCATCTTTAATTATCAATTGTCCATTATCAATTAACTGACTTTCCACTTCCGGCTAAGCCAGTTTTTGTATATGTTAATATGGAATTCTTAAGCTAAAACGCGGAGAGGCCGGCAAAGGAGAAATTTAAACAAAAGAGTGAAGAATGGACGGGGAATATCGGCGGTATAAAATTTTAGCAGTACTGTTTAATATTCCCACGGATTTAGAATTCTTACTCCGCTTGCCTCCATATCTTTTGTATTCCTTGTGACCAGGGTAAAATCAGATACTATAGCGATTGAAGCAATAAATCCATCAATAACAGACATGGTTTTTCCAATATTTTCTGAATAGCTCTGAATATATCCCCACTTCTTGGCAGCCTCATAAGTGAATAAAAGAATTCTTTCTTTAAATCGTTCTTTAAGTTCTGAATTTACCCAATTTTGCAAATCATTTTTCTTCCTGCTTTCGGGGAGTTTTTCAATTCCCCTGTGAATTTCTGCAATAGTGAAGACACTTAAGAATAAAGAATTTTCTGAAACAGAAGAAATCCATTGGATAACATTTTTATTCGGTTGTTTCTTAATTAACTCCGAAATAACACAGGTGTCAAGCAAATAATTCATATTTCAATTTCCCTGGGTTTTCCCTGGATACGTTCAAACTCAATGGACTCTTTTGATAAAGGTGATTTTTGGAAAAAATCAACTAAACCCGACTCAGGTTTTGTCATTTTTTTATATTCTGAAAATGACAGCACAACTGCTGTTTCTTTTCCATGCCTGGTAATTATCTGGGGGCCATATGTGTTGGCATAATTAACCAACTGACTTAAGCGATTTTTCGCATCTTGTAACTGCCATGATTTATTAATCATTTTGTTTCTCCATTCAATTTAATCCAGACTGTCTGGAATATATATAAAACTTCCATCTTTTCAAAATTCTTACAAACGGGGAATCTTAGATAAATTTTTATAAAATTTTTTCACAATGGTTATCAAAACCCTCAAAAACTTAAGTTCAGAACTCCTGACCTCCCACAAAATGAAATCGCGGAAGTTTATCGGGAATTATCATATCTCAAGCTCTCAATATAAACAGTATTTCTCATTCATCGAGCAATCAATAAAAAAGATGTTCCATTTTAATGGATAAAAATTGTCTCTGTCGTCCCAGACAGGACTTTCTTCCAGACTTCTGCCCCGCTATTATATTTTGCGAATGAAACCATGTGAGTTATGGTTTTTATAACCGGGATCAGGAGTTCTTAAGCTAAGACGCGGAGAGGCCGGAAGGGGAGGAATTTAAACAAAAGAACGAAGAATAAACGGGGAATATCGGCGGTATAAAATTTTTACTGTACTGTTTAATATTCCCACGGATTTAGAATTCTTACTCCGCTTGCCTCCATATCTTTTGTATTCCTTGTGACCAGGGAAAAATCAGATACTACAGATGAGAAAAAAGCCGTAAAAAAACAGCACCTAAAATTTTCACCGGCTTATCGGATCAGTCAGCTCCCTGGTTAAAAAGAGAATACTCATCTTGTTTAGCGATGGTGAATTTAAGAGGCTTTGAATTTATTGTTTTAATTTCATCCTGTGTTTTTAGATATGAAGTTAATTGCCGTGTATTCAAATCAAGTTTTAGCTTCTGAATTATTTCTTTTGAAGAATACTCTCCTCCTTTCAGCAACTCAAAAACTTTTTCTTTTTCAGCTTTAAGTTTTTGTGTGGGAAAAACCGGGGGAGTTTCCGCGGTTAATTCGTAATTCTGTTCAACTATATTTCCCTCTGAATCAACCGGAAAAGCGCCCTGGTTGATAAGCAGTTGGTTCGCGTTCTTTCCATTTTTTTCAGGAACGCGCACATAAATTTTTCTTCCTTTACGCAGTCCATCTATCACACCGGCCCAGGTTCCTCCCTTATCGCTTGATTCGGCAACAAAAATTTCGTCAGCAAGGCCGTAAATTATGGGATTTCTGGCCATAGCCAACTTTACATTCCATGGAGCTTTTGGAAAAAAGGCGCTAAGAACAAGAACATCCCCGGAAATTATTTGCGGATAATATTTTTTAAAACCGGAAGCAAAGGTCATAATTCCCTGGGGGAGCACTATGATACTCTGACCATTATATTTTATCGCTGAATCCAAAGCCTGTTTATCAACTCCTTTCGCGAATCCGCTCACAACCACCTTGTAACTTTTTGAGGCTTCCAACGCGACATTATCGGTGAACCTCAGAGCGGCACCGGAAGCGTTTCTTGAGCCCACAATTGCCAATGATTGTTCCTGTAACATTTTTTGATTGCCTTTAACATATATTAAAGGAGGGGCATAGGTTCGTTTTAAATTGTTTTTTAGTGTGCCGGAATATTTTTCAGAAGTAATCGGGAGAATATCATATCCCTGTTCGAGCAGATCTTCAACAATGAAAGAATAGTTCGCGAGTTCTTTTTTCGATTCTTCAAGTAAAGCTATGGCTGTAATATCAAGCTTGTAAACACTTTCCAGTGTCGATCTGTCAAGTCTGAAAAAGTCAATTATTGAAATGTTTTCCCGGAATATATTTACAATAATATCGTTTTTTAACCTGTTGCTTATTTGGGGCAGATGAGCCAGCGCCATCCAATAGGCGTATTCTTGTTTCATAATAAATCCTTAAATATCTCCGCTTACAGTTTTCGCGATTACCAGGGGAGCGATTATCTCCGCTCCGCAACCTGTTAAAAAAGCTCCAACTTCTTTTATCGTCGCGCCGCTGTCGCTTATGTCATCAAATAATAATACAGACTTACCCAGGAGCTCATCCGGGTTGTCATATTGAAAAACTCCCTTTACATTTTCCTTTTTTAAATATCCGTTTTGAAAAACTTTTTGTGGTTTTGTCGCGGATATTTTTTTCAACTTATGTGATATTGGAATATTCAAGACTGTCGCGAGTTTTTCAGCAAAATTTTTAACTAAATCTCCAGACTCTGTCGGAGGCACATAACAAATATAATGAAAATGCTGATTTCCAAATTTTTTCCTGAATGCTTTAAGTGTTAATTTTAACAAAAAGTCGGGGAAATCGCCGCCATTTTCATATTTACACCTGTGAATTGTCGAACCTACTGTTGTAACACCATAATAGGATGCTGCTATTCCATTAATAATATTTGAATTTTGGCTTTCAACTATTAATTCAGGGAAATATGTCTCCCGGAATTCCCGCAATTTTTGTAATATTTCCTCAGTTCGGGGTATAACTAATTTTTTATGAGTGGTGTTATCGCAATTTTCATGATTAAATGTTCTTTGATCACCCAGGTATTCACAAAGAAACCGCATTCTTGGTTTATCGGTAAAAATATATTCAATCATTGAATCCAGTTCTCTGAGTTTGTTCAATCTCAGTTCTTCAAATGATTTGGTATTCAATTCGGGGGCGTTAAACTGGTATTCATATTTTTTTGATCGGCCATATAATACTTCTTTAGCAATGCCCTGTTCAATAAGGTCCGCTTTAATTACCCTTATTTGGGTTTGCTTCATATTTGTGATTTTCATAAGCTCTCTTTCCCCAAGCGGCTCTTTTTTTAAAGCGTCGATAACCTTCTGGTAGTTGTTTATTGATGGTCTTCCCCCCTCAATAAAGGCCATAGGCAGTTTTGCGTCTTCATAAACCTTATTTTCTGTTTGTGATGAATTGAAAAATAAAATTATATAAGTGGGCTTGCCATCTCTGCCGGCTCTTCCGATTTCCTGGTAATAATGAATCGGGGATTGTGGAATCTGAGTATGAATTATAAATCTGATATCGGGCTTATCAATTCCCATTCCGAGAGCGTTGGTGGAAATAATACACTTCCATCTATTTGACATCAATCCCGATTCGATTTCTTTTCTTGAATCAGGGTCGAGTCCGGCATTATATTCGACCGAACTTATTCCTGAGTAATTTAACCACCTCGAATAAATCTCGGTATTTACTCTTGTCCCGGTGTAGATTATTCCGCTGCCATTAATCTTTTTTATTTTTGAGGCTAACCAAATAAGTTTATCATCTTCAGATTTTACATCAATGACAAAAAGATGCAGGTTTTCCCTCATCAGATTGCCTCTGATAGATACAATATCACCGGCTATCTGTTTTTCAATATCGCGCTGAACTCTTTTTGTCGCGGTCGCGGTCGTAGCAAGAACCGGCAGATTTTCAGGCAACAACTGAACCAGGTTTACAATTCTTCTGAATGCGGGACGAAAATCATGTCCCCATACAGAGATAGTATGCGCTTCATCAATAACGATCATGGATAACTTCATTTTTCGGGTGGCCTCTATCCATTACTGATTTTCCTGTCGTTCAGGAGCTATATACAAAATTTTAATTTTACCCTGAAGCGCATCTTCTATCGCTGATTGATTTTCTTCCTGCGATTGCTCTGAATTAATATATTTTGCCGCGATTCCTTTATCTTTAAGAAATCTTACCTGGTCGCGCATTAATGCTATCAGTGGTGAAAAAATAACTGTTATTCCTTCAAATTGGGTGGCCGGGAACTGAAAACACAATGACTTGCCAAACCCTGTTTTTTCGATGAGCAGGACTCGTTTTCCTTCCAGCAGTAATTTGATAGTATCCCACTGTTCATCATAAAATTTTGGGAATCCAAAGGTTTTGTGTAATTTTTTTTCCGCTTCGATACGATTCATAACTTTTCCCTGGTTTTAAAATATTTTCCCGCTGCTGACATGTGATTCCATATCTTATTATATGGAAATAACCAGGCCATTATTCAGCGACAGAATTAAATTTTATAGCCGAAAGTTTGAAATGATAAGCATTTCTGCTATCCGGCCGGATATTTTAAATATTTGCAAATAATATTTCGAAAGCGTTTTACCCCTGATTACAACAGTCTGACGCAAAATAATATTATTCGGGATATATTGCAAGAAAAATGAATTGATTTATGGGTACCAGGGTGGAACTTATAGCTGTCAGTTCACCTAAGATTTTCTTTTTAATTCAGGCTGTTAATTCCACAGTGGTAAAAAATGATGATGATTTTTAAACATTCTGGTTTTAATCACTAAACATAAAGGGGTGACCATTTTTTACATTGCATGAAGGTAATAAAAAAAGTAATTTTAAACTTGCTGTGTTTGCTGAAGAAACAGGGATGAAAATGAAAAAATTAGTGGTTATTCTGTATTTGCTCCTGGTTATAGTCGGTCGGGTTAACGCGCAATGGACTCCGTTCGGGGGACCTGAAAGTGGTTCTGTCAGTATCCTTTTTGAAGATTCGGTCGGGATATTCGGAGGGCACGAGTTTGGGGCGGGAATATTATTGACAACTGATTACGGCAAGTCATGGATTCCCAAAACAAAAGGGCTTGAATGCTGGGATATCAACTGTTTCGCGCGCAATGAAAACCGGATATTCGCGGGTTCCAACAGGGGCATTTATTATTCGGATGATCATGGTGAAAACTGGATAAAAGTTGTGAATCCCTTTATGGGGTATTTTAAGACGAGTGGAATAATTTCACAAAATGATACGATAATTGCCACATCCTCAATTGGGACTTTTATTTCAACTGATAATGGGACCCAATGGAGACATATTATGAACGGTCTCGATACAGTTGTCGTAAATTTGCTTCATAAAGGAGAAAATTTTATTTATGCCGGCACAAGATCAGATGGCGTTTTCCGTTCATCCGATAATGGAACAACATGGATTAAATGTTCCGGCGGTCTGCCCGGGTATGAGATCAGGTGTATTTCAGAATTAAACGGTATTCTTTTTGCCGGCGTTGACGCGGGTTTATATATTTCGGACAATTATGGAGAAAACTGGAAATTAGTTGAGGGGATACCAGCTTATTCCGCTTATCTGGCTTTAATCTCTCATGACAACCACATTTATGCGGGGACTTCATCCGGGCGAATATTTGTATCCGAGAATAATGGCAATGACTGGAGTGTTTTTTCACGGATCGCTGTTGATGAATATGTCACCAATATTTCAATATATGATGATATATTTTTTGCGAATCTCAATTCTATTTCAGGTATGTACACTTCGAAGGATTACGGCCAGACCTGGGAAAAGTCGCCGGGAATAAACGGGTCGCTGGCGTTATCAATGTTATACAAATGGGAAAATATTTACCTGGGAACATCCTCAGGGTTATATATATCGTATGACAACGGGAAAAGCTGGAAGATCAGTTCGGATGGATTGCCGGTTGATTATATGAACAGAGTGACATCCATTGGTGAAAACCTCCTGGCAACCGACAGCTACGATATATTTATTTCGGAAGATAAAGGGATGACATGGAGAAATATATCACCTTTTTCTTATTGCCTGGTAAATGATATTCAGGTATTTGAAGATCAAATTCTGCTGGTTACACCCGAAAGTATTTTCTCCTCAGCGGATATGGGCAGAAGCTGGAGGAATATTGATAATGGTATACATTCAGGTTCATCAAGGTTTACAATTCTGGTAAATCAGAATGATCTTTATTGCGGCACAAGTGACGGTATTTATTATTCCGGGGACTCAGGACAAACCTGGGAGCAGAGAATAAACGGGTTGAGGGGGCATATTGTTGAGCTGGCCTGCAATGATAAATATATATTTGCCGGCGCCGATTGGAGCTTTTCAGGAATCAAAGCCGAAATATTCCGTTCATCAGATAATGGAGAAAACTGGGAGGAGGTGGCCGATAACCTCTTCTCCGCGATAAGTATTTCGGATCTTGAAACGTTTGGCGATATTATTCTGGCCGGTGTTGCCGAATTTTCAGGAATTGACGGGGGACTCTTTATATCATATGATAATGGTTCCACCTGGGAACATAATAATGAAGGATTACCCGACCAGAAAATTATAGAGTTTTATAAAGGGCGGGAGAGAATTTACGGCTTAATTTTGAATAATGGAATATGGCAGAGACCCTTTTATCCCCCGACAAAACTGGATGAGGAGCAAATCATTCCTGCAGAGTTTATCCTTTCACAGAATTATCCCAATCCTTTTAATCCCGCCACAAAGATAAGGTTCGCGCTCCCTGTTGATTCGAAGGTGAGAGTAACAGTTTACAATACTATCGGTCAGGAAGTAACAACACTGCTTAATGGTGAAAAGCAGGCGGGATATCATCATATCAGCTTCAACGCGGCCTCATTTGCCAGCGGTGTATATTTCTACACTATCTCGGCCAAAGGCGCGGATGGACAGAATTTCAGGACGACAAAGAAGATGATGCTGGTTAAATAACGGGGCTGTTTTGTGACGTAGTCACTTTAATAAGATGAATTGTTTACCGAACCTCCGGGGTTTCTAAAACCCCGGAGGTTTTTTTATATCAGTTTTTGCTGCCGTTTCGTTTTTTACTTTGCCGCAGTTATAGAACAGGAATAGAGTATCACAGCAGGTCTACGAAAGCCCGTTGGCTGAGCTTATCGAAACCAAAAAAATCCCCCGACTGTTGCGGGGGATTAAAAAGGGAGATTTATATAAGGAACCATTTGTTATCTCGCGGCGACTGTACTTACATTTACATTATAATCATAATTCAAAGCGTCGCATAATTTCTTAACCTGTTCATCTGCCGCCGTGAGATTGTTGATTGATTTAAGGGCTTTCGCGGGGTCTATTTTGTAAAGAGTTCTTACGATAAGCTTCCGCGTTCCGGCATCTTTTGTGTTTTCCAGAGCGGTCATGAGAGCGGGAATCACTTCTTTAATTTCATATTTGCCTGCATAATAAACAGATTGTTTTTGTAATCCGGCGTTATCTGATTTTATTCCCATTTCGAGGTTTTTAATCGCGCTGCTCTGTCCGTATGAGAGAACTGATAAAAGAAGAACCGCCAAAACTGTTAATGCTGTCGATGTTGTCTGATTCCGTTTCATTTTCCTTACTCCTGTTTTATTAAACTTTGTTGTTCAATTATTATGTCGTTCTGTTAATTAAGACGGCATGGTCGCGGGGGGAGTTGTCATAGGAAAGTAAGGAGATGTCAAAAGATGTAACAGGTGGTTTGCGGGTGTAAAAAGAGCAAACTTTTAGGGGAGAAAAGTTATAAACAGGCCACAAATGCGCGAATGAAAAGGGGAAACAATAATAAAAAGAGACCTTTGTTCGTCGGGAAATTAATTCCTGATTTTGATAATCAACAGGCGACCTATTTCCAGACGCTTTTTCTTTCACTTTTGCTGCGGAATTCTGAGCTGAGGGAGTTCATTCTTGCCTTCAGAAGCGCTCGTCTTCCATGAACTGTTCTGGTAAATATATATCTGCAGCGTCCGACGCAATAATACCATTCCTGAGCGAAAAACTCGGCCCATTTTTTATTTTTGCCAATCAGTTCAGGTACCGCGTGATAATCATACTGCCTGAAAATATTAAGAAAGATCCCTGTGCGGATAATTATATATCGGGGATTATCTATCGGATCAAGAATTTCTTTGAGTGATTTTACAAAGATAGAATTTTCATATAAAGTCCCGCCGGAAAGTCTGCAGTTGACAGTCCCATCAATCGCTACTATCGAGTTAACACTAATATTATCCTCGTTTCTTATTTCACCCATTTCTATGAGAGTGTTAAGCAGCGCTTCGGCTATTTTACCGGTATCTTTGGCTATATCCCTGTATTTAACATATAATCTTAACAGGTTTACTGTTTTGTAACCATAAAGAAGAAATGCGGCAATTCCCGCTGCTGCGAGAATATTCAGCATGACCGATAGAGATTCAATCTGGTGACGGATTCGGTTTAATACGTTCATTACAAGGTGCGAATAGGAGGCTAGAGCGGAAAGAAGCGAATAAGTGAGATTTTTAATAGTATTACGGGAATAATAAGTTTTTGTCCTGTGATAACTCATTTTCCCTTCGAATGGCCTTTTAATTTCTTCCTTTATGCTGACTCCCTTTTCAATCGCCCTGATCCAGGATTTTTTAAGTTTTTCACGTTCTCCGGCATATTGCGCTATCTTTTTGTTGTAACTGTTTATGCCATTATCATCATATAAAAGAGGCAGATCTAATCTTTCGATGCCATTTTCAATTCTGAAAGGCTTTGTGTAGTTTATTCCGGTAAAAGCACGGAATCTTCTGCTGAGAATATCAACATCATCACCGCCATGCATTAGTGAACCCGAAGCGCAGACAAGGTGCCAGATATTACCGGTTTTATCATCTCTGGCGGGATCTTTTCTTATTGCTCTTCCTCTCATCTGATTAGATGACACAAACGAACCGACGAAGCTGGCAAGAATGAGAGAATTAATTGAAGGGGCGTCCCACCCCTCGCCCAGGAGGGATTTTGTGCCGATCAGCGTTTCTATTCTGCCCGACTCGAAAATTTTTGTAACAATTTGAACTATTATATTGCGAATTTTGGCATTGAGTTTAATAATTAAATAATCTTTTTCACCCGGGAATTGACTGAAGCAAAGATTATCAATGCCGCGATTGCCGGCTTCTTTTTCAAGAATTTCCAGGACCGATTTGTGTAAAATGACTATTGATCCTGTCAGGACCCCCAGGCGGATTCCGGAGGGAGCTTCTTTTCTTAATTTTTCGAATATCGGAATCACGCCAATCTTTGTTAACTTCTTTGATTTATTATCTTTATCGGGCAGGAATTCCCTGCGGATATAATCGGTAAGAATCACCATCCTGAGTTCCTGCCCCAGGTTAACAAATTCTGTCTCAACTATCCGGGTAATGCTTTCTATTTTGCTCATACTTGAGCCGAGAGCTTTAACAATATTTTCATTGCTCCGAAAGCTGATAACAGTTCCCTCAAGAATTCTTCTTTCAGAAAGTATTTTCAGCAATTTCTGCTGATGGTTTTTCGCGCCGGGAAAATCACCGGGAATTTTCAGAAGATACCAGCTAAGCAAAATTTCCAGCCAGTCATCAGTCAATTCCGGCAGACGGCTTTCTTTTACACCTATCAGGTTTAAATGAGAGTTGGAAATTTTTATTTCCTGATGGTTTAAATAAATCAGAAGCGCCGAATAAAATTCTATTCTTTCATATATCTTTTCAATATTATCTTCTGGTGAAATGAAAAAAGGGTGATTCAGCAGAGCTTGTGTTATTTCGGGATTTTTTACTGTTTCCCGAATGGTTTCACAAACATTTTTTGTATGTTCATTTACCAGCTTCTGTTCTTCCTCGCAGGGTTTTGATATATAAACATAGTCCTGATGCGGACAAAGATCACCCTCGCTGACAAGTTCAGGAACAGAAATTTCTTCATCGACCGGTCCATTCAGATGAATATATCTTTGCCATTCATTATATGAAACATCATAAGGCGGGGTCGCTGTCAAACCGATAGTGGTCGGCTTCAAAATATCTATCATGAATGAAAGGCATTTCCACCATTCATTCCTTAAGTGATGAGCTTCGTCCAATACGACAACACTCATTCCGATTTCTTTCAGCGATTTAATTAATTGGGGAGGCTCAGAAACAGTTAATCCATTTAGATGAGGATCATCTTTTGTTCCGGAATTATTTTCCTGCAGATTCCCTCTTACTGCCGCATAAAGCGCCTGATATGTGGCGACAGTCAAAAAAGCAGGATTTTTAATATTGGCTGATATCCATTCCGGCCTGCGTTTAGTCTGCAGAAATAGTTCACAGAAGCGTGATATCCATTGGTTTTTTATTGCGACAGTGGGGGCAAGAATGAGGGTCGGCTTATTTATTCTTAAAGCCGCTTCAAGTCCGAGTACGGTTTTCCCTGATCCCGGGGGAGCGATAATATGTAAATGATTGTCTTTAAGGTAGAGGTTGAGATTATCAAGTACTCTTTGCTGGTATTTTCTCCATTCGAATTTGAATCTTATACCTGCCGGAAAATTTTTCAATAGAGCCCCCGGTTAAAGATTGTCAACAAATTATAATTTATTAAAAGAACCTGTTTATTGATAACAAAAATAAACAATATTATATAAATTTCCGGAATATGTTGAAAGCTAACAGGACAATGAATAAATAATTTAATATTGCGCCGAATATTCCGCCGAAATATTAAGAACCATTGTTAGTAAATTGAATTTTGGCCGAAATATCTTTCAAAAATAAATCTATATTTTTAATAATTAAATAAAGAAAAATCTATATTGTCCGATAATACGATTGTCTGACCGGATCATCCTGATAAAGAAGAAAAGATAACTAATCCATTAAAAAGATTCAGGAGTATATTATATGAAGGCTACCGATTTTGATTTATCCAAAGACATTCAATATAGCATTGAAACCGGCATTACCCAATTCAAGGGCTCAAGGCTGGTGATATTTGATGCGAACGCCGTGGGGCTTCTCAGGCAGAGTCTTGTTGAAGAACTGGGGACAGAAAAAGCAAGAAAAATATTTCTTGAGTTTGGTTTCCAGAATGGATACGCTGATTTTATGCAAATGAAACTCAATTATGAGTTTGATAGTGAAATGGATCTTCTCGCTTCGGGACCTGTTATTCATACCTGGGAAGGAATAGTGCAGGCTGCCCCGAAAGAAATAAGATATAACAGGGATACAGGGGAGTTTTATTTTACCGGTGTATGGACAAACTCCTATGAAGCTGAGCAGTATCTTTCATTCAATCATGAATCTGATGAACCTGTCTGCTGGTCATTGATGGGTTATGCTTCGGGATGGGGAACCGCGTTTTTTGGATCGCCGTTGGTAGCGATTGAGCCTCTCTGTGTGGGGAAAGGTGATGATCACTGCGAATGGAAAATTCAACCGCCTGAAGCATGGGGTGATGAAGCAAAACCTTATATGGAAGTTTATAACAAATTTTTTGAGAGGATCAGGGACAATGGCTGAAATATTATTAAAATACTTTAAGTATATCGGTGAAAAAAAGGGGCTTGCCGGCAAACTCGAACTTGCCAGAAAAACAAAAATTCCATCGGCGAAAGCAGCTTTTGAGCCTGACACGCCTGAGCTTATTGACAAATTCCGCAAGGAAGTTGAGGCAATAACAGGTGAAAAATCTCCCAAATTCTAAAAAAAATATTTAGCCCGGGGGGATATCTCCCCGGGAATGTTTCATTCAATTTAATATTAAAATCCAAGCTTTAACTGTAAGAATATCGGATTATTTAAGTTAATACGAGCCATATTCGTACCCGCATTCGAAAGAAGGACTATTCTATGAGCGGTTAAATTCCACCTAAAAAGGCAATGAATCAATTAACAGTGAATAATTGAAAAGAGGACCGCAGATTTTTCTGGTTACGAGGATTTCGCAGATTCAGGCAGGAAAAATGCCACCAAATTACCAAAACACATCTCTGATTTATAAAACAGATTTCGATAACGACTTCGATTGCGAATGTTCAGTCCTTTTGTTTTCTCCTGTTAATTATAGGGCATATTACCTATTTTGAATTCTCCGCGCAATTTTTCAGTGGAAAATTCGACTTTATCAAAATATTTTATAATATTTGTTTCAGGTTAACTGATCACTCTAAAAGGCTGCGAAAAATGAAAAAAATATCAATATTTTTCCTGGTTTTTATTATTTCGGGATTATATGCCCAGACAGAAAAATGGAAAGTAACATACAGAGTAGAGGGAAATCCCCGCGCTGGTATTGATTATTATATCGCCGAAGGCAGATCTGAGGGCTTTATCCCGGGAACTGATTGCGCGCTTTATGTGAATTCGAAGGAATATCCTGATCTCGACAATATCGCCGTCGGGAGAGCAACCATTACTGATATTTCTATGGTCCATACAAAACTAAAGGTTACTTTCCGTGATGGATTTGAGCCAAATCCTGACGCGCTTCTTTTAGTTGATATCCCTGTGCCGGTTCCCAATCCCTGGTATATAAGCACATGTTATAAAGCTGCCGCGCTGGGCGGGGCCATTTTGAATTTGGAAAACGAACCGATATTTTCCATTAAAAGTTTTTATGATGATGGTCTGATATTCGAAGAATATTTTCTTCAGCAACTGCTTAATGATATAGTAGCTGTCGCGAAAGAACTAAAGGGGGAGATGGAGGAACAGCAGATAACATCAGGCAGGTTCGCGGGAATGGGAATGTTTACCGCGATGGAAAAAAGCGCTATCGGGGATGTTCAGGCTTTCCTTGATTTTATGTTATCTTATCCTGCCAATTATCTTGGGAAGGATTGGCGGGTTGCCGATAAATATGCGACCTGGCTGATAAACAACTGCCCGGAGGGGAATAAAAAGTATATTCGACAATCTGATGGTAAAACCACGGGAATTAAACTGGCGGATAATCAGGATAACGGTTTTCCCCGTATAGAAGAGATAAATACTTCAATCTGGGGAGATAAGGGGTATGAACTTGACGCAGGGGCGCTGGCGCTTAAACTGGCAGATAAATCGTTATATGGTGAAAATGCTTCAACAATCCAAAATAAACTTAATAACAGTTCGTCGACTGTTAATGAATTAACAGTTTATAATCATGGGGTAATAAAAACTATTTATATCAAACTTCACAATAATCCTGTATATTCAGGAAAAAAGATTTTTGAAGAAAAAAGTGGAGACAAATTCCCCAGGCTGCTGACCGCGAAAAAGAATGGTAAAACCGGGTTTGTCGACGCGGCTGGAAATCTCGTTATTCCTATTAAATATGATGAAGTAAAAGATGAAAGCGAAGGTATTTTTAAGGAAGGATTGATGGGGGTTAAGGTTGGTGAAAAATGGGGATTTATTAATCTTCTTGGTGATATGGTTATTCAGCCCAAATGGGAAACAATTTATTATTTTTCGGAAGGATTATGCGGATTTTCACCACCAGGTTCGGATATTTTTGACGCGAAAAAAGGATATATAAACAAAAAGGGAATTGAAGTTATTCCCGCTAAATATTATTCTCCTTTATTTGGCTCTGATTTTCACGACGGGCTTACAGGAATAAGGGTGAATGAAAAAACGGGCTTTATAAACAGAGAGGGGAAAATAATAATTCCTCCCGATTATTATCTTGTAAAAAGATTTAGTGAGGGACTTGCCGCGGCTGTTAAAGTAGAAGATGGAAAATATGGATATCTTGATAAAAAGGGTAACTGGGCTGTCACTCCACAATTTGATCAGGCATATGACTTTATAGAGGGAAGGGCTATAGTAGAAAAAGATGGGAAACATCATATGATTGATAAAAGTGGAAATGTCAAAATTCGATTTGAAGAGAAACTTCAGGTGGGATTCACAAGGGCAAAATTTTATGATAACAGAATCATTTATTCAAAAAATGAAATGTTTGGAATACTGAATGAAAAAGGGAAGAGAGTAACTCCCCCGAAATTTAAAGGCTGTGGATTTCTTTATTCCGAGGGATTGATTGGAGTTTCGGAAACTTGTGAGGGATCGGCTCTTTCCTGTGAGGGAGGATATTACTTTATTGATGTAAATGGTGAAAAGGTTATTAATGGACCTTTTGAAGATGTTTCCACATTCAGTGAAGGTGTTTGCTGGGTAAAAAAAGGCGGAGTATGGGGATTGATTGATAAGTCAGGCAATTGGCTGATTGAGCCGATGCTTGATAACAGGCCATCTATGTTTACTGATGGTATTTCCCAGGGATATTATGAAGTTCAGGGAAGCGGATTTCTCCCGGATAAAATATATTTTTATTTTACAAAGAGAGGAGAGATTATCTGGGAACCTAAATGATTCTGAATTTTTGGGGAGCGTTCCGACCGCTCCCCTTCTATTATCTCGCGTAAAACTGGCGTTCATCTATCAGTCCCATCTTCCATGCTTTTTTCACTATCTTCCATTCACCCCTTCGGTTAAGACACATACCGGAGTAGTTCCGCTGGATTTGTGTGCCGTTAAAGAGATAAAATTCAAGTCTTTTAAGGCCCTCTATATTTTCCACAAGACTCAGGGCGTAGTCGACAAAACGGGTCATCGCAAATGTTGTTTCGGAATTAAGCAGCGACATCAGATAATCAATATCTTCAGGGTGTCCGTTTTTAGCATAACCGGTTAAACGGAAGATTATTCCTTTTTCATTCTGATAACGCATCTGATTACCTTATTCCTTGTTTGTTTAAATTCAGGGGCAAAAGATATAGTTTGAATCTCCGTTTTCAATTGATATATGTCAAGAAATCAGGAATCGTCTTTAAAAAATCTGAGCAAGAGTAAGAGTATCTCGTTTACAGTCAAATCCTGCGCATAATGGCAAAATTTCAATTAACAATTAACAATTGAAAGAGGACCGCGGATTTTTCTGATTACGCGGATTTCGCTGATTGCCGCGGAAAATATCTGAACAGGAATGCAAAGATTTGGAGGATTTAGAGGAGGAGCAACTGCCCTCGAAATGCAAATCGAAATCGATTCTTCTCACGCAGAGAAAAACCATATTTTTGATATTTTTTGACGTTCCAGGCAACAAGAATATATCTGAGAGAAAAAGCCAGATATTTTTTTTTTTTTAGAATATTTTGACTTCTTATCGGATTACAGACATCTCAAGGTAGATCAAACCCCTCCCGTCCTCCCCTTAAAATCTTAAGGGGAGGGGATTCCGCTCTCGAAACATTGAATTTTTTCGTGAAGTTATCACTCCTGCAATATTGTTGCTGTCAAATTTGAAATTTGGGGTTTTCCCAAATCGGGGGTCCTTAGTAGACAGGGAATTCCTCCACAACTTTTAGACCTTTTGCCTTTATATTTCCCGCGGATTTCGCTGATTGCCGCGGAAAATATCTGAACAGGAATGCGAAGATTTGGAGGATTTAGAGGAGGAGCAACTGCCCTTGAAATGCAAATCGAAATCGATTCTTTTCACGCAGAGAAAAACCTTATTTTTGATTTTTTTTTAACCTTCCAGGCAACAAGAATAAATTTGAGAGAAAAAGCCAGATGTTTTTTTTTAAAGAATATTTTGACTTCTTATCGGGTTATAAACATCTCAAGGTAGATCAAACCCCTCCCGTCCTCCCCTTAAAATCTTAAGGGGAGGGGATTCCGATCTCTCATCTTTGAAGAGTTTTAGATAGATTGTAATTACTTAAATTGTTGCTGTTAATTTTGAAATTGCGTGTTTTTCCAAATTGAGGTTCCTTAGTAGCCGGGGATAATCATCTAAAAAACAAACCTTATAACCTCATTCATCCGGGGATTAATTCCCGCGGACTTCGCTGATAATCACGGAAAATATCTGAACAGGAATGCGAAGATTTGGAGGATTTAGAGGAGGAGCAACTGCCCTTGAAATGCAAATCGAAATCGATTCTTTTCACGCAGAGAAAAACCTTATTTTTGATTTTTTAACCTTCCAGGCAACAAGAATATATTTGAGAGAAAAAGCCAGTTATTTTTTTGCAAATATTTTGACTTCTCATAGGATTACAGACATCTCAAGGTAGATCAAACCCCTCCCGTCCTCCCCTTAAAATCTTAAGGGGAGGGGATTCCGCTCTCTCATCTTTGAAGAGTTTTAGATAGATTGTAATTACTTAAATTGTTGCTGTTAATTTTGAAATTGTGTGTTATTCCAAATTGGGGTTCCTTAGTAGCCGGGTATAATCACCTAAAAAATAAACTTTATAACCTCATTCATGCGGGGATTAATTCCCGCATATTTAGCGGATTGTCGCGGAAAAGATATCTGTACAAGATTACAAAGATTAACAGGAACTAAAGTTGCCGCGAAATGCAAATCGAAATCGATTCTTTTCACGCAGAGAAAAACCATATTTTTGATTTTTAACTTTCCAGGCAACAAGAATATATTTGAGAGAAAAAGCCAGTCTTTTTTTTACGAATATTTTGACTTCTCATCGGATTATAAACATCTCAAGGTAGATCAAACCCCACCCGTCCTCCCCTTAAAATCTTAAGGGGAGGGGATCCCGCTCTCGAAACATTGAATTTTTTCGTGAAGTTATCACCCCTGCTATATTGTTGCTGTCAAATTTGAAATTTGGGGTTTTCCCAAATCGGGGGTCCTTAGTAGCCAGGGAATTCCTCCACAACTTTTAGACCTTTTGCCTTTATATTTCCCGCGGATTTCGCTGATTGCCGCGGAAAATATCTGAACAGGAATGCGAAGATTTGGAGGATTTAGAGGAGGAGCAACTGCCCTTGAAATGCAAATCGAAATCGATTCTTTTCACGCAGAGAAAAACCTTATTTTTGATTTTTTTTTAACCTTCCAGGCAACAAGAATAAATTTGAGAGAAAAAGCCAGATGTTTTTTTTAAAGAATATTTTGACTTCTTATCGGATTATGGACGTCATAAGGTAGATCAAACCCCTCCCGTCCTCCCCTTAAAATCTTAAGGGGAGGGGATCCCGCTCTCGAAACATTGAATTTTTTCGTGAAGTTATCACCCCTGCTATATTGTTACTGTCAAATTTGAAATTTGGGATTTTACCAAATCGGGAGTCTTTAGTAGCCAGGGAATTCCCCTACAACTTTTTGACCTTATTGCCTTTTTTACCAGGGTATTATTTCCCGCGGATTTCGCTGATAATCACGGAAAAATGTCTGAACCATGATTTAAGGATTTATGGATTTAATCGTACTCAGTGTCCTCTCCTATTTTAATATTCCTGATTATTCAAAATCGTATTCAAATAATACCTTATATATTAAAGATACTTATAATCAACGCGTTTTATAATTTAATTATTGAATTAACACGAGAAATATACTATTATAAACGTTGCATTTTGCAGACTGATGTATCCGGGGAATATGTTTGTGTGAAAACACAGGAATTGATTTAGACCGGAAGCCTTGTGTCAATATAAAACCAGCGCTATAACCAGGGGAAAATATGTACGTTCTGACAGTAATAAATAACTATGTTTACACAATTCCCGCTGGGGAAAAAGAACTGGAAGCAGGCCGGACATTTAAAGTTACAGAAACTCCTGGCAATATTATTCTTACTATTCCCGGACTCGAAAGTCTGAATTTGCGTGACATAGGTAAGCAGCATATAGGCGGACCAGGCACCAAAACACGGGGCGTACTTTTTAGCTGCCAGGGGGATGAGCGCATTCACCGCTATGAGAGTGAAGGTAATTTGATCGTAACCCTGAATAATCCCGCGCAGAAAAAAGCGGATGGAAATGGCGATGTAACTCTTACACGGTTTTATTCTTTTCAATTAGCCGAAGAAACCTCAAAATAAAAACCCAAAAACAGTAAAACAAATTCCGGAGGAAATATGGAAGGATATTATGGTGAAATAAGAATCTTTGCGGGCAAGTTCGCGCCAGGTGACTGGATGTTCTGCAGAGGGCAGTCGCTGCACGTTAATAAGCATTCGAAGCTGTTTTCTTTAATAGGCACCCGATTTGGCGGTGATGGACATAATTTCTTTTGTCTGCCTGATTTCAGTTGGCGTATACCTGTCGGCCAGGGCACTGGAACAGGATTATCCCCAAGGGTGCTCGGTCACAGTTTCGGGAACTTTTCGGAAAGGATTAGCTGGGATCAGATTCCTCCCCACACGCATACAGCTACTGTTTCGGCGCCAACCTACAGCGGCTCGGCCAGCCAGAGGTGTTTTAAAGGATTTGGCCCCGGATTTACAGATCCTGAAAACCGGTATCCCGGACCGGCTCCATCAGTCGCGCCGGTATATTATGATACGGAAAACGCCGTTATGGGTGCCGTCGATATCCAGGTAACTAAAACCGGCGATTATAAAACTGATGTGGATTATACCGAATCATCTTCTGAATTTGGACCTTTTCAGCCTGCCCTCGCGCTCAATTTTATTATTTGTGTTGAGGGCAACTGGCCGCCGCGTCCATAATCCGTTAAAATAATTTAAGCCGATACTAGAGGATGAATAAATTCCGTTATTCCAATCGTAAGCTTAAAGGCAGAAAAGCAAAAGAAAAATAATATCAGAAAAAAATAATAAGAAAATTATGGAAACAATAAACAGCTAAATCCGGAGGAAAAATGGAAGGATATTACGGAGAAATAAGAATGTTTAGCGGGGACTATGCTCCACGCAACTGGGCCTTTTGCGATGGACAGGAGGTTCAGATTGTCCAAAATCCCAAACTATTTGCCCTTCTCGGCACTACTTATGGCGGAGACGGATATGTTAATTTTAAACTGCCCGATTTCAGGGGACGGGTTCCTTACGGATGGGGCCACGGAGCGGGACTTTCGGATAACCACCTTGGAGAAATTAAGGGATGGGAGGAAATATTTATTCCTTTAAAAAACTTCCCGCCACATACACATGAAACAACTATTACCGGGCCGGCTTATTCAGGAAAAGCGATTCAGAAGTGCTATAAAGGATTTGGAACAGGCGATACCGATCCGGAAAATCGTTATCCCGGTCCGGCGCCCTCTGCCGTTCCAATATATTATGATACCGACAGCGCTGATATGGCGCCACTGAATGTTGAGCTGAGCAAATCGGGCGAATACAGCCTGAAACTGGACGAATCGGGCGAGGGTGAAATGATTTCTCTTTTGCAGCCTTCACTGGTTATCAATTTTATTATCTGCGTTTATGGAAACTGGCCGCACAGGAGTTAACGCAGGGAAAAAGGTATAATTATCAATAAATATAGTCGAAAATGAAAATAAATAAAATAAGATGTGATATTCGGAGGAATTATGGAAGGAACTATAGGTGAAATCAGGATGTTCGCCGGCAATTACGCTCCCGAAAAATGGATGATATGCGCCGGGCAAACATTAAATATATCGCAGCAAGGGGTCCTTTTTTCGATCCTCTCCAATACTTTTGGCGGAGATGGAAGAACTAACTTCAAGCTTCCCGATTTACGAGGAAGATCTCCCCTCGGGGTTATAGCAAATGGTCTCGCCTACCTGGGCAGATATTTTGGCGATGAGGAAAGGAAACTGGAAATATCGGAAATCTACCCTCATACTCATACTCCCACTCTTACGCAAGTGTCATATTCAGGCACAGCCGTGCAAAGATGTTTTAAGGGCATGGGAGCAGGAAACACAGACCCTGAGAACCGCTATTTCGGGCCGGCCCCGTCGGGCGCTCCTGTTTATTATAATTCTTTTAATGCGGATATGGGTGAAGTTGATGTGACAATCACAAAATCGGGAGATTATTCCGTTCAAGTTGAATCTGCCGGAGGCGGCCAGGCATTGCCGCTTTGCCAGCCTTCTCTTTGTGTGAGCTTTATTATTTGTGTTGAGGGCAATTACCCGACACCAAAATAATTATAAGCCTTCTCCTTTTGGGGCAATGCTGTCAACATAAGAACCGGTTCGCTCCCATTCGGAGGTGTCGTTTTTTCTCTGGTCTCCTCCACGGGCCGCCGTCTTCGAAGGCTGCCCGTGGTTATTCGTCTTCGCCCCCTCCGGGGACGGTAAAAAATCATTAAGCTGAGAGCAGTCTCTTTTGGGGAGGAGGTTTTCCTTTATTCAAAAATGCAGGCCTATCTTTAAACTTACCCGGCCTTAATAAATAAACCGGCAGAGCCGGAAAACAAATCCAAATAAATGAATCGTACTCGTTCTCGTAATCGTGCTTCTTACTCGTCTTTTCAAAATGCCCAGGTTATTCTAGAACGAGGACGATTACGAGTGCCGCTTCGCCCCCAGGGGGATGTTCCATGTGTACGAAAAAACTTTGCCATTATGCGCTGAATTTAACTTCTTATGGAATAATTACAAAAATTAACTTCAGTTCGATATAGGGAGATAATCCCGCGATCTCTGTTGCTGAAATCAAAAAGATTTTCCTGGTTATCTGTTTCCGGCATTCAGGGGTAATGGAAATATCGCGCGATATTTTTTGATATTCATGAAACTTTTTATTCAGTTGCGGCGTAATCTTTAATAAAAATGAAAGCGAGCGCGCTATGAGAGTATTGAAGAATCTTTTTGAGCAAAATAAAAAATGGGCAAAAGAAATTGAAGTTAAGAACCCCGGATTTTTTAAGGAACTCTCAAAACAGCAGAATCCGGAGTATCTTTGGATAGGATGTTCGGACAGCCGTGTTCCTGCCAACCAGATAGTTGATCTGCCGCCGGGGGAGATTTTTGTCCACCGCAATATCGCGAATGTGGTGTCTCATACAGATTTGAATATACTTTCGGTTATCCAGTATGCCGTTGAAGCGCTGAAAGTAAAACACATAATAGTATGCGGGCATTATGGCTGCGGAGGAGTGGCCGCGGCGATGGAGGATAATGATCACGGACTGATTGATAACTGGCTTCAGCATATAAGAGATGTTTACCGGTTACATGAGGAAAAGATAGGGAAAGGTGAAAACGCTGAAGAAAGAAGAAATATGCTTTGTGAGTTTAATATCAGGGAACAGGTGATTAATGTATGCCGGACAACAATTGTGCAAAATGCCTGGAAGAGGGGACAGGAACTCGCGGTGCATGGATGGATATACAGCCTTGAAGACGGGATCATTAGGGATTTGGATATGTGCGTTACTTCGCCTGAAGAGATACTGTGATGCGTAGAGACAAGGCATGCCTTGTCTCTACAGGGGTTGGATAATTTTATATCCTGGAATATTTGGCAACATTGAGGAGGAAAAGAGGAATTGTTTTTGTTTTGGTTTCCGTACCGAACATTTTGAAAAAACGATACCGATAGCGAACGCAATACCGATTTTTTAATCAGGGTAATCATAAAATCCTTTAATCAAGGTTCAGAAATTAGCGGGATGAGATTGGACGAACTGCGATACGCAATACAATCATGTATTGTTATGGAAGCTTTTCAAAGAAATCACCGCAAAACCAGGATGACAAATTCCCCGGTGCGCTGAATATGGTGTACCTGCGGCACACATGATTTTTCCTTGTAAATTTTTTTTACCAATATTTTGCCCCTAACGGGGCAATTTATGGTAATAGAGTTATTTATCCAGTCAGGGATAACATATTGGTAGAAAACTCCCAAAACACAGAGTCTCCTATGTGATTCTCTTTCAAAAAAATGATCCTGTAATATTTCCCGAATTGTTAATTTATCATTTCAAACTTCATAAATCATTCTTTTTACCCGCCGAAGCCGTTTTGTGGGGCGGGAGGGAAAACTTCCCCGAGGCATACCTTGTCTCTACAGAAATAAATATCTTAGTTTACTTCACAATTTTTCTTATAATGCTTATCTTTAAAGAATAACTTCTGAAACAGTTATTCCCGAAGCAGGATGCAGACAGAAAAAACAACCAGGTTGCCACATAGCGAACAAGATGAATCAACCGATTCAATGATGTTATTCAGAGTAATACTTTATAATGATGACTGGCATACATTTGATGAAGTGATTGAACAGCTTATGAAGGCCACCGGTTGTAATTTTGAAAAGGCGCGTTCACTTTCATTTGAAGTGCATGTAAAGGGAAAAGCTGTTGTATTCAGCGGTGAATTAAGCAAATGCCTGAAGGTATCCTCGGTGCTTGAGGAGATAGCGCTTCATACCCAGGTAGTTTCGTAAATTAATTTAAGATGATAAGATTATGCAGATAGGATTGGTTGGTTTACAGTTTTCGGGCAAGTCTACTTTATTCAGAACACTTTCCGGAGCAGCCGAAGAGGAAGGTTTCAGCAGCAGTGAAGAAGCGGTGGTTGAGGTGGTTAAGGTTCCCGACGAAAGACTGGATAAACTTACAGCGATATTCAAACCCAAAAAGCAGATAAATGCCACGATAGAAGTGTTTGATTTTCCCGGCCTGAAAATGTCGGATGACGGAAAGGTGAAAATAACAAGCTCATTCCTTAACAGCGCTAAAAATAATGACGCTCTTTTTTATGTTATCAGGCAGTTTGAAAGTGATACGGTTCCCCACCCGATGAATACAATTGACGCGGTCAGGGATATTCAATTTTTGGAAACGGAGTTTTTATTAACCGACCTGGCATTTTTTGAAAACCGCCTTGAGAAATTGCGCAAGGACGCGATGAAGATAAAAAGTGATGAGCTGAAAAGGGAGATTCCTGTTGTTGAAAAGTGTATATCCTGGCTTGAGGAGGAAAAACCACTGAGAACACTTGCACTTGGCGAGAATGAAATGAAAGCTCTGAGAGGATACCAGCTATTAACGATGAAGCCTCTTATTGCGGCTGTTAACTTTGATGAAGGATCGATAGACACAGCGGAAAAACAGGTTGAAGAAATTAAAAATTCGCTCAATCTTGAAGGGGTTATGATAATACCTTTTTTCGCGAAAATTGAAAATGAGCTGGCGGGGCTCGATGAAGATGACCGCGCGGTTTTTATGGAAGATTATGGAATTGAAGAGTCGGCTTTAAGCAAAATTTTACGCGCGAGTTATGAAGCCCTCGGCCTGCAGTCATTTTTTACGGTAGGTGAAGATGAGTGCCGCGCGTGGACAATTAAAAAGAATTATACCGCGCAGGAATCGGCGGGGGTGATTCATACAGATTTTTACAATAAATTTATCCGGGCAGAGGTTGTGCATTACGAAGATTTTATAGAGCATGAATCGATGAGTAAGTGCAAAGAAGCCGGAGTCTGGCGTTTGGAAGGAAAAGAATACATCGTAAGAGATGGTGATATTTTAAATATACGGCATAGTTAATATTCCAGAAAAGGAGTTAAAATGAGTAAAGCAGCTATAGAAGGATTAAAGCCGGAAATTCTCTGGCAGCGATTTTATGAAATCAGTCAAATTCCACGACCTTCAAAAAATGAAGGAAAAGTTGTAGAGTATCTTAGAAAATTCGCTAAAGAACATAACCTTGAGATGAAAGAGGATAAGGTAAGCAATATTGTTATGAAAATTCCCGCTACTCCCGGTTATGAAAATGTTCCTGTTGTTGTTATACAGGGGCATGTTGATATGGTATGTGAAAAGAATAAAGGCACCGTGCATGATTTTGATAATGACCCGATAAAACTTATCAGGGACGGGGACTGGCTGAAAGCGGACGGCACCACACTCGGCGCGGACAACGGAATTGGAGTGGCGGCGGGACTCGCAGCCGTAACCGATGACAGTTTTGTACATGGCCCTCTCGAAGTATTATGCACCGTTGATGAAGAAACCGGTCTTACAGGAGCGAATAACCTGGAAAAAGGTTTTATAACCGGTAAAATGATGCTGAACCTCGATAGTGAAGAGGATGGCGTATTTTATATCGGCTGTTCAGGCGGGCTGGATACTGTCGGGCTTTTTGATATTCAGTATACTGAACCCAAGCCGGGACTCGAAACATACGAGCTGATGGTTACCGGTCTGAAGGGTGGTCACTCAGGGCTGGATGTAGCGAATGGAAGAGCTAACGCTATCAAACTTATCGGCAAACTGCTCAATCGTCTTTCAGTACTAAAATTCAGAATCGCTGAGATAAACGGCGGCTCAAAAAGAAACGCGATACCCCGCGAAGCGGAAGCAAAGATAATGATCGACCCTGTTAACGAAGAGAAAGCCAAAGAAATAATCGATCAGTTTGTTGAAGATACTTTGCTTGAGTTCAAAGTTAATGATGGCGGTCTGGAGGCGACTCTGACAAAACTTGAGGTTAAACCAAAGAAAGTATTCCGCAAGAAATTCACACGCAAAATTATTGATGTAATTCTCGCTATGCCTCATGGAATACTCGCTATGAGTCCCGATATCGAAGGACTTGTTGAAACCTCAACTAACCTCGCCACTATTTTTACAGAAGGGGATATTCTGAGAATAGGCACAAGCCAGAGGAGTTCGGTGGAACCGGCCAAAGTTGAAGCCTCCAATATAGTGAAGGCGGTTCTTGATCTTGCCGGAGCGGAAGAAATTTCAACCGGTGACGGATACCCGGGCTGGCAGCCGAATCTTGATTCAAAACTGCTGAAATTTTCCCGCGAATTTTATAAGAAAAAATTTGGCGAAGAGGCTGAAATGAAAGCTATTCACGCCGGTCTTGAGTGCGGTATTCTCGGCGCGCTTGATCCCGAGCTGGATATGATCTCATTCGGTCCCACAATACAGAATGCCCACTCACCCGCCGAGATGGTAAATATTCCTGATGTTGAAAAATTCTGGGAATTGGTGAAAGGTATCATTTCAGAGATAGCGGAAGAGAATAAATAGTATACTTAACATTTAGTTGTTCATTAGAAGCGTCATGTTTTTGCATGGCGCTTTTTTTATATTCCCCGGAATAGTAGTTCTATTACAGCGGGATTGGCGGGATTTTGGGCGATAAGAGGGAAGCCGAACGCAGGGACGATTACGACTTTTTTTCTGAGTTTTCATTTGGTTCTGGCCTGGCCGGCTTAGTGACCGGTAAGTCCAACCACAAGGAACGCGGTGAAGGAACAAGGGGCGCGAAGGAAAATTGCCACAAAATCACGAACACACAAAATACCACGAAAAGCTGAGTAAATGATTATGGGGATTAATCAATATACAATTTGAAATTTGGCTGTCTGACTACGGGGCCACTTTGGTTATCATTAATTAAAATAACTACTCTCTGACGACTATCCACATACCCGGGACTTAATAATCCTGGAAAATCGGCTTTCATTTCAATAAGGGTTTCTGTCTGTCATTGTATTTATAATTTGCCTGCCCTGAATTTTATATTTAACTTTTTCGAAAATATTTCTTATTTTGAAAAGATAGTATTCTTATTATTCTAAAAAAAGGATATTTACAAATGGGTAATGTGACTGATCTTTATGATGTGCCGGAAATTTCCTCAATACAGGACATGGTGCTCCTTAGTGCGAAGGAGTACAGTGATAAACTTGCGTTGGAGGATCTAAACAAAACTCCGATAGGGAATCTTACTTATCATGAACTGCTTCAGAATATTTTAAAATTCGGTTCCGCTCTTAACAGCCTGGGACTGAAGGAACGGACTCATATAGCAGTCATAGGTGAAAACCGTGTCCAGTGGGCGATGACCTTTCTGACCGCGATGTGTTTCAATTATGTTATCGTCCCGATTGATATGAAGCTCACTTCAAATGAAATATTAAATATCATTCATGAATCAGATTCGGAAGCGGTGATATTTTCTGATACGTTCGCTCCTCTTTTCAGGGAGAAACATTCTTCACTTAAAAGGGTGAAGAAGTTTATATCCATGGATAGTGAATGCCCTGAAGATGAAATTTTATGCATGGTCGATCTGATAACAAAGGCCGATCCTCAGCCGGTTGAAGAGCTTCCGGAGATTGATCCTAAAGCGATGGCCGAAATCATATTTACTTCGGGATCGCTCGGGCGCGCCAAAGGAGTAATGCTTACCCAGGGGAATCTTGCCGCCAATCTTGTGGCAATGGTCAGCATGCTGATGATGTATCCTGATGACAGGTTCCTTTCTGTTCTTCCGATTCATCATACTTATGAATGCACCTGCGGAATGTTATGTCCGCTCTACGCGGGATCATCGGTTCATTACGCGAGGGGACTTAAAACAATAGTTGACGATATTCAGAAGATAAAGGCCACCATTCTGCTTGGTGTTCCGCTGCTTTATGATAAGATGTTCAAGCGTATAATGAAAGGTATTTCGGAAGATAAAGTAAAGTCTCTTCTTGTGCCCAATCTTGTTAAGCTTACCAATTTCACTTCTCTACTCGGGATGAAAGGGCTTAAGAAAAAATTATTCAAAGAGCTTCACGCCCGGTTTGGAGGACACGTGAGAATATTTATTGCCGGCGGAGCGGCGCCCGATCCCCAGGTGGCAAAAGGTTTGAGGGAATTCGGATTCAATTTTTTACAGGGTTACGGGTTGACCGAGACCTCACCAATTCTTGCTCTTAACAGGCTGAACAGTTTTAAGGATAACGCGGCAGGCATTCCTTTGCCCGGTGTTGAAATAAAAATTGATAAGCCGGACGCCGATGGAGTAGGTGAAGTATGGGCCAAAGGCGGCAATGTTATGCTTGGTTATTATAAAAATGATGATTTGACAAATGATTCATTCGAAGATGGCTGGTTTAAAACCGGCGACCTGGGATTTATTGATAAAGATGGATTCCTTCACATTCAGGGAAGGCAAAAAAATGTTATAATTTCACGAAGCGGCAAGAATGTTTTTCCCGAGGAAATAGAGGATATTTTAAACAGGAGTCCTTACATTCTTGAATCGATGGTATATGGCGAGGAAGATGAAAAGCAGGATGAGGTGATCGCGGTACAGGTGGTTGTTGACGCCGAGACATTTATCGCTTATTCAGAAGAGAATAATATCAAGATCACCGATGAATTAATGAATAAATTAATTGCCGAAGAGGTTAAAAAAGCGAATAAAAACCTTGCCGGTTACAAGCAGATAAAAAAATTCCACATCAGGGACTCGGAATTTGAAAAAACGACTACCCAGAAAATTAAAAGGTATCTTGTGAAAAAATAGGATAACGCGGAGTTTTGGCAGGATTCCTTAATTTGACTTAACATATTATTTTCAGTATATTTGAAATCTGTCTATAAAATAAAGATCATAAATTAATAAGGCCATGCCCGACAAAAAGCCTCGAGTATTTTCAGGAAGATCGAATCCTGAATTAACTGATAAAATCACCCGATATTTAAATATTGAGCCTGGTTCGGTTGATATAAAAACGTTTAAAGATGGTGAGATATGGGTAAAATATCAGGAGAATATCAGGGGGCGCGATGTTTATATAGTACAGCCCACTCAGCCGCCTGCTGAAAATCTGCTTGAACTCCTTATAATGGTTGACGCCGCCAAACGTTCGGCAGCCAAAAGAGTGACAGTGGTAACCCCATATTTTGGTTATTCCCGTCAGGACAGAAAGGACCAGCCTCGGGTTTCGATTACAGCCAAGCTTGTCGCCAACCTGATTGCGAAAGCCGGAGCGGACAGGGTTATTGCGATGGACCTTCACGCGCCACAGATACAGGGATTTTTTGATATACCGTTTGATCATCTTTACGGATCGAGTATATTCACTTCGGTATTTAAAAACCGCCTGGATAATCTTGTGGTTGTTTCTCCCGATATGGGGGGGATAAAACTGGCCCGTTCATATGCCACAAGGCTTAACGCGGGACTGGTTGTAATAGATAAACGGCGGCCGCGGGCAAATGAAATGAAGATTATGCATGTTATTGGTGAAGTTGACGGGAAAAATGTTCTTATTGTTGATGATATGATTGATACCGGGGGAACATTCGCCGCTACCGTGCATACATTAAAAGCCAAAGGAGCCAGGGCTGTTTATGGAGCGGTTACACATCCTCTTTTTTCGGCCGACGCTCTGGAGAAACTGGAAAAATCGGGTATTGATGAGTTATACGCGACCGATACAATTCCACTGAAATTTGAGAATAAATATAGCTGGTTAAAGATCAGGACTGCATCCGAACTGTTTGCCGAAGCGATAAAACGTTCTTTCGAAAACAGGTCGATCAGTTCCCTTTTTGAAATAGATAAAGGTTAGTGTTAAGAAATAATATATCGGAGAAAGTAGAAAAATGTCTGAAATTGTATTAAAGGCCTGGAAAAGAGAACCAGGAACCAAAGGTGACCTGAATAAACTGAGAAGAGAAAGTTATGTTCCCGGAGTCTATTATTCAAAAGGTAATGAAGCGATTTCGATATATACTGTAAATACATCACTCTTCCCGCTTGTATATACCGCGGAAACACATGTTGTAATCCTTGAGATTGAAGGTGAAAAAGAAAGTCAAAGATGTGTAATAAAGGACCTTCAGTTTGATCCTGTTACAGAAAAAATAGTTCATTTCGATCTTCTCGGCCTTACAAAAGGTGAAGTTGTTCAGATATCAGTTCCATTGGTGCTGACGGGACAATCGATCGGCGTTAAAAAAGGCGGAGTAGTTCAGCAGGCTGTTCATAAAGTTGACGTTGAATGTCTTCCCCGTCATATTCCCGATCATCTCGAAATAGATATTACCGATCTCGACCTTAAAGATTCGATTCATATTAAGGATCTGGAATTTGAGAATATGAAATTCATGCAGGAAGATGAGGTAGTTGTCGTATCGGTTATTCTTCCACGCGGCAGTGAAGAAGATGAAGTAGAAGCTGATGAAGAAGGTGAAGAACCTGCAGAACCAGAAGTTATTGGTAAAGGCAAAGAAAAGGAAGAATAAAACTGCGGGCTGCATTCGGGCTTGGTAATCCAGGCAAAAAATATTCGAATACGCGGCATAATATCGGATTTATGATCCTTGACAGGTTTGCTGAAAAGCATAAGCTTGAATTCAGGGATGGAAAAGGTGATTACTTAATTGCGGAGGGAGAACTGAAAGGTTCTCCCTTTCTGCTTGTTAAACCTGTTACTTATGTTAACTTAAGCGGAATGGCTGCTTTGCAAATAATGGACAAATACTCCATTGATGTCGAAGATATTCTTGTTGTTGTTGATGACCTCAATCTGAGAGAGGGTGATGTCCGTATACGCGGTCGGGGGGGAGATGGCGGTCATAACGGACTCTCTTCTATTATTGAACTTTTAGAGACAAATTCTTTTGCCAGGCTCCGTTTTGGAATTGGTTCAGATTTTTTGAACGGTATGATGCCTGATTATGTTTTAAGTAAAGTTCCGGATGATGTAATGAAAGTTATGGATGACGGATTTACCACAGCAATAAATTCTATCGAAAATTTTTTTACGGGCGGACTTAAAGGAATGCTCGAATATTTCAGTAAACGAACACAGGAATTAACATTAAACAGCGGAAATCAAATTTCAGGTTAAGGGGTTTATATGGAATCAATATTATATACGGTACCTGTTGCCGGGGTAATTGCCCTGGTATATGCGTTTATTAAAAATAGCTGGATTGATAAGCAAAGCCCGGGAAATGAAAAAATGGCTAAAATATCCCGGGATATTCGTGACGGCGCCATTGCTTTTTTAAAGACTGAGTATAAAGTGTTATTTTTCTTTGTACTGGTAGTTGCTGTTATTCTTGGTTATTTCAATAGTGATAAACCAAATTCAAGCTGGATAATATCGGTATCTTTTGTTGTCGGGGCGTTGTGTAGCGCGCTGGCCGGATATCTTGGTATGATCGCTGCCACCAAGTCGAATGTAAGGACTACAAACGCGGCTATTACCGGTTTGGGGCCCGCGCTAAAAATAGCGTTCTCAGGCGGAGCGATAATGGGGATGAACGTTGTAGGTCTGGGTATACTTGGCCTTAGTGGTCTTTTCATTATTTACCGTGACATTATCGGCTGGGATATGGTTCAGGTGATAAATGTTATATCCGGTTTTTCGCTCGGCGCGTCATCAATCGCTCTTTTTGCCCGTGTTGGCGGAGGTATTTACACCAAAGCTGCCGATGTGGGAGCCGATCTTGCGGGCAAAGTTTATGAAGGTATTCCTGAAGATGATCCGCGCAACCCGGCCACAATCGCCGATAATGTTGGCGATAACGTAGGTGATGTTGCCGGTATGGGCGCCGACCTTTTTGAGTCTTATGTAGGAGCAATTATAGGCGCAATGGTGCTTGGAGCGATTTTTATTACTCCCGATGTGCCTGAATTGTCGCTTGAAGCTGTTCTTCTACCTCTGTTTCTGGCAGGTTCGGGAATAATACTTTCGATTATCGGCACCTTTTTTGTTCGTGTCAGGGAAGGGGGGGATCCACAGACGGCTCTTAATATCGGTGAATTCAGCGCTACCGGAATGATGCTTGTGGCATCATATTTTATAATTACTAATACTCTTCCGGAAAACTGGACATTTGGCGGTTTCGAATATTCAAGTCTCGGTGTGTTTTACTCAACAATAATCGGACTTGTGGCGGGCACTTTAATCGGTTTGATCACGGAATATTACACCGGGACCGGTAAAAAACCAGTAATAGGAATAGCCAGTCAGTCGATAACCGGCTCGGCGACGAATATTATTTCGGGTCTTGGAGTTGGAATGATGTCGACAGCATTCCCGATAATAATAATCGCGTCAGGTATTATCGGCGCTTTTTATTTCGCGAATTTATATGGAATAGCAATCGCCGCGCTCGGAATGCTTTCGGTAACCGGAATACAGCTCGCGGTTGACGCCTATGGCCCGATATCCGATAATGCGGGCGGTATCGCTGAAATGGCTGAATTGCCCAAAGAAGTAAGACAAAGAACAGATAAACTTGACGCGGTTGGCAACACAACAGCGGCTATCGGAAAAGGTTTCGCGATAGGTTCCGCCGCGCTAACAGCTCTCGCGCTGTTTTCTGCTTTCCGTCAGCAGGCGGGAATTGTAGCTATTGATCTCGCAGATCCTTTTATTATGGGCGGACTGTTTATTGGCGCGATGCTGCCATTTGTTTTTTCTGCCCAGGCCATGGGCGCGGTCGGACGCGCGGCAAAACTAATGATTATTGAAGTTGGACGTCAGTTCAGGGAAATTAAAGGATTGCGTGAAGGCACAGCGGAAGCGGAATACGCAAAATGTGTGGAAATTTCCACTCAGGCCGCTATTAAAGAAATGGTTTTACCTGGTCTGATGGCTGTTCTCGTACCTGTGCTGGTGGGATTTTTCAGTAAAGAAATGCTTGCGGGTATGCTCGCCGGTGTTACAACAAGCGGTGTTCTGATGGCAATTTTCCAGTCGAATTCAGGAGGAGCCTGGGATAACGCGAAAAAGATGATTGAAGAAGGAATTACAATAGATGGTTTTAAATATGTTAAAGGATCGGAAGCACATAAAGCGGCTGTTGTTGGTGATACGGTCGGTGATCCGTTCAAAGATACATCAGGACCATCATTAAATATATTGATCAAACTTATGTCGGTAGTTGCATTAGTTATTGCGCCGCTGATAAAATAATTTTATATTTAAATTCTGTTTTTTTTTATGAACCCTGCTCGGGCAGCAATCCCGGGCCAAATGTCCATAGGGAGGATATATGGCAAACAAACATTACGAAAGTGTCGTGATCATTAATGCGTCCCTGGAAGATGAAGTAATTGACGCTACGATAAAAAAGGTCAAAGACACTATCACCGAAAATGGTGGGAATATCGAAGATTTAGACAACTGGGGGAGAAAAAGACTCGCTTACCCCATAAATAAAGCCAAGAGCGGCTTTTATGTTGTAATCCGATTTACCGCGCCCGCCGATATGATAAGTAAACTTGAAAGATTTTATCGACTTGATGAATCTATCATCCGATTTTTAACAATTGCTCTGGATAAAAAAGATCTTCAGCATTACGCTGATTTGGCCGATCGTAAAGAAGAGGAAGCCAAAGAAGCCGCCGTTGCTGAAGAAGCGGCTGCCGCACAGAGTGAGAAGGAAACTGAAGAAGCTGAAAAAACGGAAGAAAATGCTGCAGATAGTGAAAGTTAGTATATTATATTTTGATAAGTCTGGGAGGTTTTATGGCTGAGCTGAAGATGCCTGAATTAAATAGCGTCGTTGTTGCAGGGAATTTGACCAAGGACCCCGTTTTCAGAAATACCTCAAATAATACTCCTGTTGTTAATTTTCATATAGCGGCAAACCGCCGTTATAAAGACAGCAGCAACCAATGGCAGGAAGATGTATGTTATGTAGGTGTGGTCGCGTGGAATAAACTGGCAGACAGTTGCCGGAACAGGTTGCACAAAGGAAGCGCTGTGTTGATTGATGGTGAATTGCAAAGCCGGACATTCAGATCAGACGATAACCGAAACAGAACAATTGTTGAAATAAAAGCTAAACGAATTCAATTCTTAAACAAATTCAACAAATCGAACGAGGAAGAATACGATAGTGATTATTCATCGGATGATGAGGACAACAGCTATGAAGATAATTCGTTCGATAAATTCCTTACGGATGAAGAATCCAATCTAATCAAGGAGTCGAAAAATGAAATCTAAAAGAGTAAGAAGAGTAATAGAAGAATATATCGATTATAAAGACCCGAAAAAATTACAGAAATTTATTACCGATCAGGGGAAAATTATTCCTCGCCGAATTACAGGTCTGAGCGCAAGTCAGCATCGTGAGCTTGTTCGCGCCATCAAACGCGCAAGACAGATCGCCATTATGCCATTTGTTTCAGAAGCAGTTAAATAGTCAGGGGAGAGTATAAATAAATGAAAGTAATTTTAAGAAAAAACTATGATCAGTTAGGACAGACAGGCGATATCGTCGAGGTAAAAAATGGTTTTGCGATGAATTTTCTTATCCCCCGGCAGATCGCTTTTGTTGCCGATAAAGGCAATATCCGCGCATTTGAAGAAGAGACAAAACAGGTTTCGCGCAAGCAGGCCAAAGAGCTGGAATCGGCTAAGGGCCTCGCCGAAGAGCTTGGAAAAATCTCTGTGACAATTCCCGTTACTGTTGGTGAAGAGGATAAAATATTCGGAACAGTTACACCTCAGATGATTTCTGAATCTCTGGCCTCAAAAGGTTATGACATCGATAAAAGGAAAATTGAAATTCCCGAGCAGATTAAAGCGCTTGGAATTTATACTGTGAATATTAAACTTCATCATGATGTTACAGCCGATGTAAAAACATGGGTTGTCAGAGAATAGCTGATATATGTAATGAGTTTATCCGAGCCGTCCTTTCCGGACGGCTTTTTTATTTTAAACCGGCGAAGCCGGATTGTATGGCGAAGCCGGAATGTATGGCAAAACCGGATTGTATGGCAAAACCAAATTTTGGGCTAAAACGGGTAAAAAAATATCCCGCATGAGTTAATTCAGGCTCTCCGTTAAATAAAGGGTGAGTAGTTGTTTTGTAAAATATGTACTGTTTGGTTATTTTAATCCTGTTATTTAATCGAACTATGGTAAATGCAAATTACTATAATGCCTGGTCAGGTAAATAATTGATTATTGTTATGGCGCCGGAAGAAGGATTGCAGTTGTGATCAGGATGATTGACCGGGATTGAATTTGAAAATTAATTATACAGATATTATGGAGGAGCGGAAATTGGAGAAAAGAGGAGTATTTTCTGAAAAAGCAATTTATATCGCTACACTTCTTGGGGGACCGCTTTCAGGCGCTTATATGTTATTTAGCAATTTCAGGGAGTTTGGAGATGAGGAAAAGGGGAAAAAAACATTAATCTTCGGAATATTATTTTTCCTTGCTCTTTTTGAGTTGATAATTGCTCTGCCGGTGGAAATCAGCGATAAAATTCCAAAAATGTTTATACCGCTATTTTATTCTCTGATATCATACCTGGTATATAAAAAATTTCAGGAGAAAAAATTTAATGAGTATCTTGAAAATGGTGGAGAAAAAGCTTCAGGCTGGAAAACTGCTGTCATTACCGTTGCCGGTATGATTATTATCGCGTTATATCTTGTTGTAAGAATCTTTACAGTTCCATACGGGGAAGAAGTGATGGAATTTGGTGAAATGAAACATCAAATATATTATCAAAAGGAGATTCCGGAAGCTGATGTAGAACTAATTGGCTCGGGACTTATGCTCGCTGGTATTTTTATGACAAATGAGCGGCAGCTTCAGTTCGATCTGAAAATTCAGGATGACAGATACCGGTTTCTGATTGCTGTATCGAAACAATACTGGCAAAAACAGGAAATTCTTGATTCATTTACCACACTGGAAAAGATATTGTCGAGTATTAATCTATCTAAACCAATCAATATTTATTTGGTTGATGAGGGTCCCGGAGGTTTTGATGAGATAAGTATTCAGGATGCGAAAAAGGCAGCTTCAGTTCCATAATGACAATATCGGGATTGACTATGTTATTCAGTTTTCGCGGAATATCATTTCCCGGAAATCAATTCAACGGAGTCGTGTTCTTAAAATAAAATGGTTCTATGTGAAATATAGTGGGTAAAATAATAAACACGGGAGTAAAAATGAGTGTTATCAGGGATATGGATTTATCTGAATTTGAAGCAAACCTTACAGAAAAGCAGCTCATGCCTCTTAAACTGGTATCTTTATTCTTAATTGCGGGGATAATAATATTTATTGGCATCGGGATTTATTTGTATTTGGATGGCATGGAAGAGGCAGGGAAAACAGGCAGCAATAAATTTGTTGTGGATACTATGCTGGTGATTTTGGGTCTTTTATTCATAGCGGTTCTTTTTGCTGCGAAGATAATTCCTTCAAAAATGCTTCTCGGGAAAATTAATTTTAATGTTGAAAGCGGCGGCAGTGAGGAAAATATTGACCCGGGATTAAGACTTTATTTATCCCAGCATATAGTAAAGTTATCAATGCTGGAGGGGGCTTCAATTTTCGGGGGCGTCATTTTAATCCTCGCGGTAAAACATAATCTTATTTATTCAAATCAATACATGTGGTTATGTCTTGTTCCTGCAGGTTACCAACTGATATTCAGTTTGATCAGCCTTCCTGATAAGGATAAGGTTATTTCGCTTTTCAGGGAAACAAAGGAAAAATTAAAATAGTACCATGTGTTTTTTCTCGCTTGCGGGCGGTTGAGATTCCATAAAGGTAAAAGCTGTTAGGGATGTTATGTTAAAAATGGAGAAGCCTGAGATCGCCATACTTGAAGAGGTATATCGGGAAGCTGATCGAAAATGAATTGTTTATTTTCAGAATCAGAACTCCTTACCTCTCGCAAAATGAAATCGCGGAATTTTTAGAAAATATCACAAGAAATTGTTATCCATTTATTACGTAACAAGATTTTTTTAGCTATAAATAATGTGTTGAAAATTTAAAATTCTATTGATCTTAGGTTGTCGGAGAGGTCCCAAGGTATTTGATTATCCGGGGTGGTTTGTGAATCCTCTACAAGGATTTTTTCTTTTGGTCTTGACAATATTCTACAATAATTACTGCCTCTACAAGGCAAATGAAATAAAAAAGAACCTTGTAGAGGTTCCCATTATTGTAGAATATGATAGACAACCTGGAAAACATCTCTGTAGGAGATGCATAAAAAGGCGTTCAAATTATATTATTCTTGAAAATAATACAATGTTGATGTATTGGTTTTAAACATTATTCGATGAGATAAAAAAGGACCTGCCCATATTGTTCCCTTATCAAATTTTCTTCGTTTTTATTTTGCGAATGAATCCATGTAAGTTATTGTTTTTTATATACGGGATCAGGAGTTCTGAGAATAACGAATCAATATTAAGTGGATTTATAAAAAGGCCGCAATTCTTCTAATCTACGTTCCCTTTGTTTTACATTAATAAACAATAAATTGATCTATGAATGATTCAAATAAAATGAATTGTCATTCACTAAATCCCGGCTAAAATACTCTCCTGAATATTGCGAATACTACCTTCTTACAGCCCTTGTCCGATTTTATTAGAAACCTTTTTTTGTTATCTTTGTAGGATAATAATTAAAAAAAATAACTAATTCACAAACTATCCCTGACCAGGAGGGTCGATGAAGATAGCAGTATGTGTTAGTCATGTGCCCGATACAGCGGCAAAAATTTCTATCGGCGCAGATGGAAAAACAATTGATCCGAACGGGGTTACGTATGTTGTTAACCCATATGATGAATTTGCGATAGAAGAAGCTCTTAAAACAAAAGAAGCCGCCGGCGGAGAGGTGGTAGTAGTAACTCTTGGCGGTGATTCAGCAAAAGAAACAATTCGTAAGTCGCTCGCGATGGGGGCCGACAGCGCGGTATTACTTAAAGATGATAATTACCGCGATCCGGTCGCGGTTGCCAAAGCCCTCGCGGAAGCAATAAAAGAACTTGAGGCCGAACTGGTATTTTTCGGAAAACAGTCGGTTGATTTTGATAACTCTGTTACCGGACAGCTCACAGCGGAAATATTAGGCTATAATTCAGTAAGTGTGGTAGTTGACTTCAAACTGGATGGAAATAAAATTACCGCCGAAAGAGAAATAGAAGGTGGAAAAGAAGTGGTGGAAACTTCTCTCCCGGCAGTTATTACTGCTCAGAAAGGACTTAATGAACCACGTTACGCTTCTCTTAAAGGAATAATGCAGGCCAAACGAAAAACGATCGAGGAAAAAGAGGCTGTAGCGGCTGATAACTCGCTGGAAATACTCAAAATGAAAAAACCTGCTCCGAAGCAGGCCGGCAAGATTGTTGGTGAAGACTCTTCAGCGGTGCCTGAACTGGTCAGATTGTTAAAAGAAGAAGCAAAAGTAATTTAGGAGTTATCAGATGGCAAATAAAATTTTAGTTTTCGTTGAACAGAGAAACGGACAGATAAAAAAATCCTCCTTCGAAGCAGTCGGCCTGGCCAAAAAACTTTCGGAGAAACTGGGTTGTGAAACTGAAGCGGTTTGTGTTGGCAACAACGTCGAAGCTACTGAGCAGATTGGGGGATATGGCGTTACAAAATTAACCCTCCTTAAAAATGAAGCATTCGAACTATACAGCCCGAGCGGTTATGCCAAAGCGGTGGCCGATCACGCCGCAGCAGCAGGAGCGGATATTATTTTTATTCCCAATACCGCGATGGGAAAAGACCTGGCGCCGAGAATAACAATTAAACTGGATGCCGGAATAGCGATGGATTGTATCGCACTTGAGGCAGAAGGGGATTCACTCACCGCGACACGTCCAGTATATGCAGGAAAAGCATTAATCGATGTCGCGTTGAAGAGCGCTGTCAAAGTATTTACGCTTCGTCCGAACGTATTCTCACCTGGTGAACCAACCGAAACAAAAGCTGAGGTTGTTACCACCGAAATACCAGACCCCGATCTTTCGTGTGTTGTCACCGAGGTTAAAAAATCGGAAGGCAAACTTGATGTATCGGAAGCGGAAATAATTGTTTCGGGCGGAAGAGGCATGAAAGGGCCGGAACATTTTAACCTTATTGAAGATCTGGCTGACGCTCTCGGAGCCGCTGTAGGAGCTTCAAGAGCTGTTGTAGACGCCGGCTGGAGGCCTCACGCCGAGCAGGTCGGGCAGACCGGTAAAACAGTGTCTCCGAATCTTTATATTGCAGCGGGTATTTCAGGCGCTATCCAGCATCTGGCCGGAATGCGTTCATCCAAATATATTGTCGCGATAAATAAGGATAAAGACGCTCCGATATTCCAGGTGGCTGATTACGGAATCGCAGGCGACGCTTTCGAAGTGCTGCCAGCATTAATTGAAGAAATAAAAAAAGTAAAATCTGAGTAGAGTTTTGGATAAAGTTGAAGTAGAAATATTAGGTCTTTCATCAAGCCCTTCCGCCGGAGGGGCTTATGCGTTGCTTCTAAAGGAAACGTACGGAGTCAGGAGACTGCCGATAATTATCGGAGCTTTTGAGGCTCAGTCGATCGCGCTTGAGCTTGAGGGGATAAAACCGCCCCGGCCTCTTACGCACGATCTGATGAAAAACCTTATTGATAACCTGGGGGCGACTGTTAATGAAATAATTATTGATGAACTTAAGGATAATACTTTTTACGCTAAGATTGTCCTCGAAGTTTCATCAATGACCAACCAGATTGATTCACGTCCCAGTGACGCGATCGCTGTGGCTGTCAGAAGCCGGGCGCCGATTTTTGTTGATGAAAAAGTTATGGCCGCGGCATCTTTTCTTCCCGCTAATGAAGATGAGGAAAGCTCAGCCGAACCGGAAGAGGAAGAAACAGCGCAGGGCGCCGCGAAACCTTCTCCCGAAACGCGCATCGCGAATCTGCAGGATAACCTGAGAGAAGCGATAGAAAAGGAAGATTATGAAAGGGCCGCAAAACTTCGTGATGAGATATCGCGATTGAAAGGAAATATAAATTAACAAATAAAATATTGTGAATTTTTCAGCCCCGTTGGATTTAAAAGAATGTGAGAATCTGATGGGGCTTTTTTATGCGTATTAATAAATATTTTCTCGCTTTAAATGGCTTAATATTCCATAAGAAGATAAATTCTACGCAAAATGGCATAGTTTTTCTAACAAGTATATAGTTTTACTGTCAGGCAAAAGTTTTATGGTTATTCGAGGTGAGTCCTCCCCCGACCTCCGGCAAAAGACGACCGGAGGCCACACCCTCCAAAGCGGGATATCAAGTCATTTATCCCCCTTTGGAGGTAATGGCACCAAGATAGAGCAAAAATATAGGCTCTTATCACCACACTAACGCCAACATGTTGAGGATAATCCAAGGAGCAAAATTTGTCAAAAAGCCCGCTAATAACATGTTGCCGATAATCAAGCCGCGATTCAAAATCCATAAGCTGAAAGAGTCAGAAAAAGAAAAGTTATCGGTTAGCTCAAGGATAGTCCTCCCCCGTCTTCAAAGAAAAACACTTTGAATCCACCCCCTCCGAAGGGGGATATTTATCGACAAATCCAAGTAATCAGAATGTCCCCCGCCGGAGGGGGTGGCAATGAAGCGCTCTTCTTCATTGACGGGGGAGGACACACCTCGAGTAACTACGAAACTTATACCTGGCAATAAAACTTTCTACTTGTTGATAAATTTCTTACCAATTTGCGTAGAGTTTAACTTCTTATTGAATAAATAGTTTTCCCCGATAGGGCGTTTTCCTCAGGCTTTGCCTGGGGAAAATTTAGTATCTTTAGTGTTTTCCTGGTATTCAGACCCCACCCTAAATCCCTCCCCTTAGTACAGGCCTCCTGACATCAGAAACATAAAGTATTGAAATAAAACAACATAGATTTTTTATTGCGTATATACGTATGCGACTGTTATTAGAAATTCTGTTAGAAAGAATTGCGTTTATAAGTTCCCTTTGCGTGAAATAATTTGAAATTTACCTCAGCTGGTAAAGCGAGAACCAATGGGGATTGTCATTAATCTTATCAAATATATTTCATAAAATATGCCCTTACTTTTTGTCTTGACACAAAAAGTAACTCTCCTGCGGCGAGCAGGCAAAAAAAGTCAAGACTGCAATAAAATAAGCTAAAAATCAATTCTCTTCGCTAAAATGAAAGAACTCGGCACATAAAAGGACATGTGCCTCAAACAGCTTTCCTTTTTTAACGCTCCGTTCATTTGATTTTTTTAACGCTTATTTTATTGAGGTCGCTTTAAAAGATAAAAACAATATTGAGAGAGGATAACGAAATATTCTTACTGTTATTATTCTGCCAGTTAATGGAAGAAGATGATAAAATAGTTGCATTTCAATATACGTGATGTCAGGAGCCCTGTAGTAAGGGGAGGGACTTTTAAAGCCCCTCTCCTTGATAAGGAGAGGGGTTGGGGTGAGGTTGTAAAGAATTTAATAACAATAGATTAGCCAATTAATGTTATCATTCTATTTAATTGATATTAGAAAAACATTTCACAAGAAATATTGATGTTGGGGGATAACTATATTCGCGCAATATTTCTTTCGTTTCACTATGTTAGTGCCATTACCTTTGGAGGGGGTGGCAATGAAGCGTTCTTCTTCATTGACGGGGGAGGATATACCGTGGTAGTGTCACAAAAGAGGAGTAATCAGGACAATATTGAAATTCTGGCTTGAAAGTTTATGATTACTCCGTAAGGAGTCAAATTCAACGCAAAATGGCAAAATTTTATCGTACTCATGGAACAGGTACTCGTAATCGTCCTCGTTCTCGAATAACCTGAGCGTTTTGGTAAAGACGAGTACGATTCTTTCTTCGGATTCAATTTTTTTTCCGGCTTGTCCAGTTTATGATTAAAAATATGATTATTTTTTTTATTATTCCTTTTAGGTGTTGGCAGCTTAGATACATGAAAATATCTTTTTTCATAATTTTTTAAAAACAGGAATAAAATGTATAACTCTCTGGCATTTCATGTGATGGTTAAGCCTACAGGGCCTCTCTGCAATCTTGATTGCGAATATTGTTATTACCTGGAAAAGGAAAATCTTTATGGCAATAAAACTGACTGGGGAATGAAACATGATGTTCTCGAAAAATTTATAAAAGAGTATATCAATACCCAGGCTGTGCCTGTAATTTCATTTACATGGCAGGGGGGGGAGCCGACACTTCTCGGGCTCGATTTTTTTGAAGAGGCGGTTAATCTTCAGAAAAAATACGCTAATGGAAAAAGAATCATAAATTCATTTCAGACTAACGGACTGCTGATTGATGATAAATGGTGCCGGTTCTTTAAGGATAACAATTTTCTTATCGGACTATCAGTTGACGGACCTCAAAAGGTCCATGACCGTTACAGAGTATTAAAGGGGGGAAAGCCGACTTTTGAAAAGGTTATGAAGGGGCTGGATCTTTTAAAACATTACGCGGTTGAATTTAATACCCTGACCTGTGTAACAAAATACAGTTCACACCGGGCGGTTGAGGTTTATAATTTCCTGAAGAATACCGGCAGCAGATATATGCAGTTTATCCCGATTGTTGAAAGGCGCGCCACCATTCAGGGGGATTATCCGGTCAGCCTGGTTGCACAGGATTATAAGGATGCCGCGCTGGTTACAAAGTGGTCGGTTGAGCCGCTTCAATATGGCCGCTTCCTATGGAATATTTTCCAGGAGTGGGTTAGAAATGATGTCGGCGCTGTTTTTGTGAATTTATTTGACGTGGCTCTTGAGGCGTGGACAGGGAGAAACCCCAATCTTTGCGTATTCAGGGAAAAATGCGGGCAGGGACTGGTGATGGAACATAACGGGGACCTTTATTCATGCGATCATTATGTTTATCCGGAGCACAAACTGGGTAACATAATGGAGGATTCCATGAAGGAGATGGTCGACTCAGATAAGCAGATAAAATTTGGAGCTGATAAATATGATCGTCTTCCAAAATATTGTCTTGATTGCGAATACCGATTCGCGTGCAATGGTGAATGTCCGAAGCACAGGTCCAAAAAGACTCCATCGGGGGAGGAGGGCCTGAATTATTTATGTGAGGGTTACAAATTCTTTTTCAGAAATATTGATCCCTATATGCGTTTTATGGCCGGTGAACTCGAAAATGAACGGCCTCCGATGAATGTCATGGAATGGGTACGCGATGGCAGAAAATAAAAATTAACAGCGTGCTGAATAAATTTGCTATTTATACTTTATTTTCAACATCAATATTGTAAATGTAAGCATGATGGTAATAATATTTGCCGCGATAATAGGGATCGACCAGATAAGGAAACCATAAAGCAGCCAGCAAAAAATTCCCATATTCAGGATAATATACATTACCAGTGAAAGATCGCCGGTATTTTTTGTCTTTATTGTTTTTATTGCCTGTGGCACGTAAGATAAGGTTGTGCAAAGGGCTGCGGCAAAACCAATAATTTCAATTATGTCCATTAATATCACTCCAAAAAATAAGGACAAAACTATATGGTTTTATTATATTATCCAAATCTTTTTTGTGAAAGTAAAAAGATATATTTATTTCAGAGTAATTTTATGTATCTGAGTTTTGGATGCCGCGCTAAAAAACACATAATGACAGGAATTCAATTAATAATTAATAATTAATAATGAATAATGAAAAAGAGGACCGCGGATTTTTCTGATTACGCTGATTACACATATCCAGGGAGAAGAAAAGCCACTAAAACATAAAAACACAAAATCTCACAAAAAAGCTAAAATAAAACTCATTCCTGATTTTTTAACCTTCCAGGTAACAGAGTTATAATTACGTGAAATATCTGTCATTCAGGGGGTGAAATAACCAGACTTCTCTCCGGATTAATTCCAACTCAGGGTAGATCACCCCATCTCAATGCTGTCAAGCTAAGCGAAAATCTCTTCTACGCCCCCGAAAGGGAACGGTAAAAAAATACCTCTTATTGACATTAATTGTGCAAATATCTTTTCGTTCTTATGAAACATTCTTTTTGGGGGGCGCAGCGGTACTCGTAGTCCTCCTCGTTCCAGAATAACCTGAGCGTTTTGAAAAGACGAGAACGAAGTGCGATTACGTGAACGAGTACGAGAGATTATTTGGGATTTATCCATTCAATCCCGATGTCATTTTCTATTGATTAAAGCGTTCGGGGGCTTTTTGATGGCTTAATTTGACAGCAGAGCTTCCATCCTCCATTTAACATCTTAAAGGGAGGGGATTTCTGATTTTTCATTATTGAAGAATTTTAGAGAGGTTATTATATCCAATTAAAGATAAATAAATAATATCCTGTTAACCGGGAAAAAGTTTTGTCCCTTTATTTCTCATACTGGAAGCGGCGCGCTTCGCGAAAAGAAATGATGACCATAAGGGGAAAAACAGGAAGCTGTTTAGCGCAGTAAATATTATTTTCGAAGTTAAAACATTGAAGACCTTCTTTTTAAGCGGGTTATTGAAACCGATCCTTCTTATATATAAGAACAAAAACTTGATGAAAGGATCTTTAAATTCATACTGTACAAAGTTCTTTTTCTCGACAATCTCTTTGATAAAATCAGTAAATATCTTTTTCTTCTGCGCGTAATTATATAGTGTGGTTCCGGGGAAAAAAGTGAGAGAATAAACTGCTATGTCAAATGGTTCCGGCAGCAGTGATATAAATCGGAGTGTTTGGATTACATCGGAGTTTTTCTCAAAAGGATTATCAACAATCAGGTCGTACTTAACGGTTATTTGCTGATTTCTGTTTACGATTTCGGAGCACGAAAGAAATTTCTGCCGGTTAAATTTTCTGTTAAAAAGTTTATTTGTTTCAAGGCTGGCGCTTTGCAGTCCTATCTCAACTGAAATGAGACCTGCATCCTTCAGACAATCAATTTTATTTTGTGAAACGCTGTCGGGTCTGAAATTGCATCGGAAAGGGAGGCCGATTCTTTTTTTGTACAAATCGGCGAATTCTGATATAGTTTCTTCATTGGGAAAGATGAAGTCATCATCAAACAGCTCAATCAAATTTATAAAGGGCATTTTTTCCAAAGCTGATTCCAATTCCCGGATGACCTGCTCATTGGCGCGGCGTCTGAGAAGTTTTCCTTTACCCCGGTAGATATTTTTAACCAGGTTGTTGCAACAATAGCAGCATGAATTAGGACATCCCCTGGAGGCCATAGTCAGATATGGGTAAGTCGTTTCTTCATTAATATGATAATAATTAGTCTGGTAACCTGTTAATTCCATTCTGATATTGTTATTCATTTGCACTATTCGATCCTCATAACGAACGAATTCTTTCTGATTATCGTATAATGGCATGGAATAACTATCGATATCGGCATCAATAACGGCGAGTGGATTTTTAATAATCTGACCATTTAATTTATAGCAGAGGTTGGGCGTTGATAAATATTCAGTACCGGAGTCTAACTTATCCAGCAGCGCTGTCAGGCATTTTTCGCCTTCCCCTATGCATACAAAGTCGGCGTAATCCAGTGATTTATCCGGGCATGCTGTCGCATGAATTCCACCCCAAATAACAGGGATATTCAGATTATTTTTAATGCTCCCGGTTAATTTTTCCGCCTGACCAAGAAAGTTGGAGAGCACAAAAAAGCCAGCGAGATCGGAGCCCTCAACCAGCTCCCAAAGATCGGAATAAATTTGTTTTGAATAGTTATAATTGTAATTTATGGTCTGCTGATTCATAAAGAGAAGTCTGACCTCATGACCGGCATTAAGCAATGTTTGCGCCAGCGCCCTGAGTCCGTAATTTATAATTGTGCCCGTCGGGTCAATAAGTGTGATCTTCATATATCCCTCTGTTATCAAATATTACTAATAGTCATCCCAATATTATTTTATTAAGGAAATAATATAATGATTAAAATAAACTATTTCCGTAAATTATTTCATCTCCGCTGTGGAGGCTTTTGCTAACCGGCGAGTAAGATGGATATGGTGTATGTTAGTGACATTGTATTTGGCTAATTATTGCACAAACAACCTGATTCTGCTCAAAATGACAAGAATTCAATTAATAATTAATAATGAACAATTAATAATTAAAAAGAGGACCGCGGATTTTTCTTATTAGGCTGATTACACTGATTCAGGCAGAAGAAAAGCCACTAAAACACCAAACCACAAAATCCCACAAAAAGCGCAGAACAGAATTACGTGGATTAAAGAGATTGATATGATATAAGGTTGCCATCGAAATCTAAATCGAAGTCGTTATCGAAATCGGATTTATTTAAATATCAGAGAAGTGTTTTTGCTCTTCACTTCTTACTTTGCCGGCTTAGGTACTCCCTCTGCCTGTTCACCGACGGGACTATTCAGATCGAATTGATCGCCGCAAAATTCTATCAAAAAAAATCCCGGATATGTGAAATAATATCCGGGATATAACTTTTAATGGCAGAAAATAAAATTATAAATACTGCCAGAAAATAATTCTTTATTTGAGAAGCAGCATTTTACCTGTCAGAATTTTCGCGCTGCTCTCAAGGGTGTAAAAATATATTCCTGAAGAAATTCCTTCGGCGTTAAAAGTGACACTGTATTGACCGGGGATCAGTTCTTCACTCAGCAATTCCTGAATCAGCTCACCCGCGATATTATAAACCTTAACCCGGTAGAATCCCTGTTCGCTTATATTAAACGCTATATTCGTTGAGGGATTAAATGGATTGGGATAGTTCTGCTCCAGAGTCATATTGTCAGGAATAGTTTCGTTACCCGGGAAATCATTAACAGATGTAACCGGGTCAAAATTATTATAAAGCTGTGAATCGCCTGTTCCGAGCAGCAGGGAGCCGTCGGTCCGTGTTATTATCGCTGTCACTTCACCGCTTTGAAGGCCGCTGTTATAGGGCATCCATTTTTCGATATTATCCATCTGGCCGGGAACGCTGTTTTCGGTTATATACATTCCATTTTCCCAGGTGAGGACGAATGTCTGTTCATCCACGAATTCTACTCCGTAAATATTCAATCCGTCAAATTCATCTTCTTTTGTCCATGAGTGTCCGTCATCTTCCGAAACGTACAGCCCTACACCATCATCTTCCGGGCCTCCATAGGTGCCGAGGTAAATATCATCGTCGGGACTGATATCAATCGACCAGATATATCCGTAAGGAACTGTTACAGGTTCCCATGTTCCTCCGTCATCACTTGTTTTATATACTCCCAATCCGTCATAAGCGCCTGCCCAGAGGTTCCCGCCGGAATCAAAGGTGATTGAGTGAATAACATTGCTCGGCAGAGTTGCGCTTACCGATTCCCAGGTTTCGCCATCATTAGTTGATTTTACAATGCCTCCACCCCAGCTCGAAGCGTATATAGCGCCGTCTCTGATAACAATGTCCCTGAAATCCATCGAGGATGCTCCAACCGATAATGAATCCCAGGTGGCTCCGTCGTCGGTGGATTTTATTATACCGCGGGCGCTTGTGCCGACATAAATATCATCATCATCATCAATGGCCACTTTCCAAACCCAGTATCCATTCTGAAGGTTTTCCCATGTCTGGCCTTCATCGGTAGATTTGAATATCCCTGCTCCGCCCCAGTTGCCTGAGAAAATGATTCCTTCAGAATTCATATCAAAAGAGTAGGGAAATGAAGTGAAACCTGTAACCTCCATCTGCTGCCATACATTTTCCTGCTGGAAAAAATTATTATAATACCCGATGATTTCTTCCTGGGTGGGAGCAAAATTAAGTATAACAAGATCATCAATAGCGCCGTTGAAGAATTTCTGGCCTCCATTATCGCTGGCCGCGGCGAGGGGACGGCTGTTCTGACGTAAAACCCCGCTGACTTCTTTGCTGTTTTGTAGTTGGGCATTAACATAAAATTTCATAATGCTGCCATCATACGTTAACACCAGGTGGTACCATTCTCCAAGCACCGGACGTCCGTGACCCCATTCAATATCATAAGCTTCCTCTCCTATTGAAACGGTCGCTTTCCAGCCCCGCCATATATCCATCCCGAGCGAATGGCCATCCCAATCGCCCTTCTGGAAAATTTTGGCTGTTTTATTTTCTTCAGCCTTAACCCAGGCCGCGAGCAGAATTTCATCATCAAGCGGAAGATTCTCTGTGCCGGGGAATTCTATATACTGATCATCACCGTTAAAATGGAGCGCCGAGCCACCTTTACCGTCAATCCATTCAGCTCCGGCGATAATATTTCCCGCAAGTTCACCCGATTCATCTTTGATTGTTGTTCCTGCTCCTTCATCGAGATGGAAAAGCAGGGCCATGTTATCGTAATTCTGGTTAGCCGGTTTCATATCCTGGTAGCGGGCCATAATCTCTTCATCTGTAAGCTGGTAATTTGAAAGGCGCACTTCATCAATTATACCATAAAAAGTTCGTGACGGATATTTATGATCACCAATAAGCAATGGACTTTCGGTCGCGACAATCGCTCCGGTAAGTGTTTTAACCTGCTCTTTTGTGCCGTTTACGAAAATTGCCATCTCCTCATCGCTGCTGCTATAGCGGCCGGCAACATAGTACCATTTGTCTTCCTCGGGGGAGGTGAAGGACTGTATCCATTTGCGGCCGTTTTCTGTATTGATAGCGAATTCAAATTTGGTATTGTTTGAATTATGTTGAATCTGGTATTGCCCGTCTCCATCCTTTGAAATAATATTCGCGTATGAATTTGCGGTTGTCGGGTCTTCATTCCATTTTATCCAGGCTTCGATAGTTATAGCGTCGGTGGGATTCAGCAGATCATTATCTCCGATCGTAATATTCTGATCCTGAAATGAAAATTCAAGCGCGCTACCCGAGACCGCGTCATTTGTCCATGAAGCGCCGTGAACAGCCCCGATAAGATTATTTTCGCTGTCAATAGTTGTGCTTCCGCTTCCTTCATCCATTTTCCAGTACGCGAGCACCTCTTCGACAGGCTGAATGGTCGGAAGGTAGTTCTGGTAAACCTGCAAAACCTGGTCGGAGGTCAAATACTTATCGTATATTGTCACTTCATCAATTGTGCCGTCAAATCCAAAGTATTTATAAGCGTTGTTGTATTTCTGATCCAACTGACTTCCGAGCATAAGCTTACCATTTGTTTCACGCGGGTTGTTATGGGGATTGAGGTTCTCAGAGTCAAACTGTCCATCTATATATATTCTCATAACATCGGCATTCCAGGTAAACAAAACATAATACCATTGATTTAACTCAAGTTCGGTTGGAGAATCAACGGTAATATCACCTCCATTGCTGAAGAGGCCGCCGAGGAGTTTTTTCCCTCCGGAATCAAACTGAAAGGAATAAGCTTCGTCATTCCAGTTCTTTTTATGTCCTTTGTGTACAAGTCCCGCATAAGGAAGCCATTGATCGAGTTTAATCCACAAAGCGATTGTTCCTTCGGTTGTCAGATCAAATCTGTCGTCATCATCTACCTTTATTCTGTCGGCATATCCATTCGAAACCAAAGCCGCTTCAATATGTCCTGCTGTCCAGTTAGGGCCGTTTATGCCTGCTTCTATGCCGCCGACAGCGTCGTAAGTTTTATTGCCATCTCCTTCGTTCATTTTCCAGTTCGCGACAGGGTTTACCTGGGAGAAATTCATTCCCGTTAAGAACAAGATAATAAGAACCGTTAATATTTTATTCATTCCAACCTCATTTGGTTTAATGATTGCCAAATCTAACTGAACCGGAATATAATAAAAAAAAGTAAATGATTCTCGTTTGTTGCCCTGGTTTTCTGTTGAAGATTATTAAAATTGATAATAATCACGAATTGATTGTTTGCTTTTTGAAGAATACTCACTTATATTGCATAGCAAGTCCAAAAATAATGGACATACTATGCAGAAAATGTCAGTTATAAAAGAAATCAGAGAACATATTTCAGGGGAAATATTTAGCTATCTTCAGTTAATGGAGGCGCTTAATCAATACAAAAAACCGCGGGATGTCGTAACAAGGCTGACCAGGAACGGTGATATAGTCAGAATAAAAAAGGGTTTATATGTATTCGGGGAAATATGGAGGAAAGAAAATATATATCCTGAGCAAATCGCCAATTTAATATACGGACCATCCTGTGTGAGTCTGGAATATGTGCTCTCTAATGCCGGAATTATCCCTGAAAAAGTAAAAACAATTACATCTGTTACAACAGGAAGATCGAGAACCTTTCGAACACCGGTGGGATTGTTCAGCTACTCACAGATAAGCAGGGAAAGATTTTCACCGGGTATAAAAATAGAAAGATATAATGGAGTTAGTTATATGATTGCTGAGCCTCTGAAAGCTTTAATAGATAAAATCTGGCTGGATAGAAGGTTTCACCCTACATCACCTTCATCATATAGTACTTATCTTTTTGACGATTTAAGGGTGGACGAAGATTCCCTTAAAAAAATTCTCATGCCTGATAAACTGGAATTTTATAATAAAGTTTATGCTTCAAGAAAAATTAATTGGTTTGTTAAATTTGCCAAAAGGGAGCTAATGAGCGATGAATGAGTTAATGATCGATTTTTTTAGAGGAAAGACTCCGAAATCCGAAGCGGAACAGTTACAGTATTTACGGGAACTCTTGCAATCTTTGACCTTATTCGCGTTATGGAGAGCTAAATTTTTTGATCAGGCTGCTTTTTACGGGGGAACAGCGTTACGTGTGCTATATCAGCTCGACAGATACTCGGAAGATCTTGACTTTTCTCTCTTAAAAACCGCCGAATTTGATTTTGATAAATTTGGCAATACGATTACAAGAGAATTACATGACTGGGGTTTTGACGTGACCTTTGAAAGAAAAATAAAAAAAAGCAGAACGCAGATTGACCCGGCTTTTATAAAAACGAATACATATATGCAGTTATTAAAAGTGGAAGTACCGGAAAATCTTATCAGGGGAATAAACAGGCAGGCTTCACTAAAAATAAAGCTGGAAGTGGATACAATCCCTCCGCCGGATTTTAACACCGAGATGAAATATGTTTTCAACCCGGTTCAGTTTGCGGTCAGGGCGTTCACACTGCCTTCACTATTCGCGGGAAAGATGCATGCTGTGTTATGTCGTAAATGGAAAACGAGAATCAAAGGCCGTGACTGGTATGATTTTACATGGTATGTTTCGAAATACCCAAAGCTAAATCTTAAGCATCTTGAATCCCGCATGAGGGACTCCGGAGATTACAATGATTCTGAACCACTTTCTGAAAAAAAATTCTACAAGTTGATCTGTCAAAGAATTGAAGAGCTGGATATAGCTAAAGCGGCAAATGATGTGCAGCCTTTTATCGATAATACTGAGGTTCTTGATATATGGTCAAAAGATTTCTTCAGGGCAGCGGTTGAAAAAATAATTTTTGTAAAAGAGTAATATTTTTATTTTCAGGCAGTGTAAATATTGATCATTTTTAATCGGTATTATTTTGCAAATTTGTTCCGGGTTTACCAGTTTAAGTTTATACATGTTTTTTCAAATAAAAGTTGGAAGAGAATTTGTTATGAGGGGAAAATCACTTTTCTTTTTTCTGGTTTTGATCACTTTTCATATAGTCAATGCCCAGCAAATTTCAATCATCATCAAAGGTACAGATAAACCTGCTGAATTATTTATTCTGGAAGGAGAAACCTTAAGATTGATTGATTCACTTAAATATTCAGAGGAAAAATATTCAGTTGATCTCGAGGGAAACAATTATGGAATATACCGCTTAAAAATTGACGAGAGTCATTTCCTGAATTTTATTTATGATGGTGGTGATGTTGTTTTGGAAACTTGTATTAAAGCGATAACGGACAGTCTTAAAATTGTCAAATCTGAAAGCAACAGACTTTATTTCCGGTTACTGAAACTAAACAGGGATTTTAAAATAAAAAGTGAATTGCTTCAGTTGATTCTCACGAATTATCCCCGCGATGATGAATATTATTCCTTTACAAGGAATACTCTGTTGAAGCTCAGGAAAGAATACCTTGACTTTGTGAACAGTGAATCACAAAAAGATAAGGGTAGTTTTATTGCCAGGTATATCAAATCGTCGCAGCTTCCGGTTATTGATATGAATCTTCCTCCCGGACTACAGCTTGAATTACTGAAAAAACACGCTCTCGATAAGGTTGATTTTAACGATTATGATCTTATATACTCAGATGTTTTTACAAATAAAGCGATAGAATATCTTACATATTATCGTAATCCGAACCTTTCGAAAGGAGAGCTCGAGAAGGAGTTTATTAAAGCAATTGATACCTTGCTTGTTAAAGCCCGCGCCGATCTTTTGGTTTATCAGCATATTGTTGATTACCTGGTAAACGGATTCAGGCAGTTCGGGTTTGATCTTATTATTGATTACATTGTGGAAAATTATGTGGTCAGGGATGACTTGTGCCTGAATGAAATGCTTGAGAACGCGATCGCGAAAAGAATTGAGCAGGCAAAAAAGTTCGGGAAAGGTGAAAGAGTTCCGGAATTATTCCTTCCCGACAGAAATGATAACCTGCTAAAACTTAACGATGTTCAGGCGGATAATATTCTGCTTTTGTTTTATTCGATTGAGTGCCCTCATTGCAATGAATTGCTTACCGAATTGAATGATTTTATCAAAACAGTGGAGAAGGATAAACTGGAAATAGTAGCGATTTCGCTGGAGGAGGATAATAAAGTGTGGCAGGAATATATTGAGAGGAAAAAATTTGATTTTATCCATGTTAATGAATCATCCGGCTGGTCAGGGAAAACCGCGATTGATTATTCTGTTTACGCGACTCCGACTATGTTTCTGATTGATCATAAAAAGAGGATAATTGGAAGACCGGCGAATATCAGAGAATTAAAGATGATGCTCAACCAGGTTTTACAAAAGTAGAAATTTCAAGGAGGAAATTTACCATTATTGACTCTTTTTATTTGTTTAAAAGAGGAATCCGGAAGGAAAACAACAGATTTCGGATGCGGATTAATTCTATTTGACTTATATTAAATCAATACAATTGAAATTTTATTTGTTTTTCTATGTTGAAATTTATCTTCTTTACCGGAGGTTCGAAATGAAACTGGTCAAAATGACATTTATGGTAATTGTTTTTCTTTTCAGTATAATAAATGCGCAGGACTACCTGAATGTAAAATATTCCGACGGGAGTTTCAGGAATGCTCCTGTTGAATCCCTGAGGAAAATTACTTTCAGCAGTTCCGGTGATTCAATAAATTTTCATTTGGCTGATAATCAATCGGGCTCTTCACTGATAGCGGATGTATCAAGAATGACATTTGATTCTGAAGGATTCGGCTCTTCATTATTAGGAATTACTTCAGCATTTTCGGTAAATGCCGACTGGAATATAATTTCCGTTCCTGTGCTGGCTGAAGATATGTCCCTGAATTCATTATTCCCCGCGGCTGTTTCAAACGCGTTTTATTTTGAAAGCGGATATTTCAGCGCCGATATTCTTGAACCGGGCAAAGGATACTGGCTTAAATTCGATTCACAGGAAAATATCAGTATCAGCGGAGAGCAAATTAATGACAATATCCCGCTCAATGCAGGCTGGAATATGATTGGTGTTTATAATGAAGAAATTGATGTCGACAATATAGTTACCCAGCCGGCGGACATTATTACTTCCTCTTTTTTCCTTTATCAGCAGGGATATAATATAGCAGACATTCTTTCTCCCGGGTATGGATACTGGGTTAAATCAGCAGAATCGGGAGAGATAGTTATTAATCAGTCTTTAAAAAAGAGAGTCGCGGGCAGTGAAAATAAACTGAGTAGCTCTTCGAAGATTTTTATCACAGATAATGTCGGTAATAGAACCTCGCTTTTTATTAATTCACAAATTACAGGAAAAGCTGAACTGCCGCCTCTTCCTCCCGACGGAGCGTTTGATGTTCGTTTCGCGGGTAATATGATGGCTGCTGATCTCCAATCGGGCGCGAATATAATCCAGATTTCAGGTGCGCGTTACCCTTTGAAAATACAGGCCGGGGATATATCGTTGCGTCTCAGGGACATATTTAACGGAGAATTGCTCGATATGACTATCGCCCCGGGTGAAGAGATAATTATCACAAATGAATCGGTGAAAAATATAGAGGTAATATCTCTTGAAACCCCTCTGAACTACAATCTGAGTCAGAACTATCCCAATCCGTTTAATCCTTCAACTATGATTAAATTCAGCCTGCCTGAAGATGTCAAGGTGAGTGTCAAAATATTTAATATTCTAGGTGAAGTGGTTGCTGAACCTTTGAATCAGAAAATGGAAGCGGGCAGCCATACATTAAAATTCGATGGTTCCGCGCTGGCTTCAGGAACATATTTTTACCAGGTATCAGCCGGTGATTTTATTGAGGTAAAAAAGATGTCGTTAATCAAATAAAAGAGCGCTTGAGAATTCCTCAGGTTGCAGCAAAGAGGGCCGGGACAAATAATAATAAACATTTTTATAACTATTTGATCTCACTGAAGGAATAATTATTTATCAATTGGGGGAATTTTATGTAAATTGTTTTGTTCTCAATTTCAAAATGAACAAATAGTTAGTAGAAACCATTGAAGAATAATTTAACAGAGCTCCTTGCTCCCGCGGGAAATCTTGAAGCGGGGATTGAGGCGATAAATGCCGGGGCGGACGCGGTATATACAGGCGCGCCTAAATTCGGGGCAAGAAAAAATGCCGGGAACAGTATCGCTGATATAGAAATCCTGATTAAATATGCTCATCAGTATTATGCGAGGGTATATGTAACACTTAATACACTGCTCCATGACCCGGAGGTTGAGGAGGCCGTAAGATTAAGCAAACGTTTATATGAGGCGGGAGCGGACGGGCTGATAATCCAGGATATGGGACTTTTGGAGGCGGGACTTCCCCCTATTCCTTTGATAGCAAGCACTCAGACAGATAACAGGAATCGGGCCAAAATTAAATTTTTACAGGATGTCGGCTTTAAAAGAGTAATCCTGGCGAGGGAGCTGTCGCTGAAGCAGATAAAAAAAATCAGAACCGCCGCGCCGGATATTGAACTGGAGTTTTTTATTCATGGCGCTTTATGTGTGTCTTATAGCGGGCAGTGTTACCTGAGTTATGCCGCGGGTGGAAGAAGCGCGAACAGGGGGGAATGCGCGCAGCCATGCAGAAAAAAATATGACCTGGTCGATTCAGCCGGGAAAATGATCGAAAAAGGGAAATATTTATTATCACTAAAAGACCTGAATTTATCTGATCATCTGGCTGATCTGCTGGATGCCGGGATAACATCCTTTAAGATTGAGGGAAGACTTAAAAGCAGCTCTTATGTCAGGAATGTTGTCGCCCATTATAGAAAGCGGCTCGATTATATTCTGGAGGCGCGGGGAGCAGGGAAAAGTTCCTCCGGGACAAGTAAGGCAGATTTCACTCCCGATCCGGCTAAAAGTTTTAACAGAGGTTTTACCAGTTACTTTCTTAACGGGGGCAGGCAAAAACCGGGATCAATAAATTCACCCAAAATGAGAGGGGAATTCGTCGGGAGGGTTAGAAAGGTGATGAATAATTATTTTATCCTTAATAACAAAGGAATAATTCTAACTCCGGGGGATGGCATCTCTTACTTTAACAAGACCGGAGAACTGGAAGGAACTTCGGTTTATAAATTTGAAGATGGAAAAATATTCCCCGAGAAGATGTTAAATATCAAGTCAGGGCTGGAGATATTCAGGAATCATGATCACGATTTCCACAAGGCGCTTAGCTCCGGAACCTCTTCAAGGAAAATAGATGTTATTCTTGAAGTTAAGGCAGATGGGTCAAAAATAAAAGTAGTCGCCAAGGATGAGGATGGTAATATAGTTGAGCCGGAATACAACAACGAATTTGAAAAAGCTAAAAACAGGGAAAAAAGCATCTCGGCGATTAAAAAACAACTGAGTAAATCGGGGGATACCATATTTAATGTTAGTGATGTAGTTATTGAAATTACGGATATTCCCTTCGTTCCCGTTTCTGTTTTAAATAGCTTCAGGAGGGAAATTCTCGAAAAACTTCTTGCCGAAAGGGAGTTGAACAGGCCTGTGATGAGTCCCGGAGAAAGATCGGCAGATGCAGTTTACCCTTTGGAAATTCTGGATTACAGGGGAAATGTTATTAACAGTTTTGCTGAGAAATTTTATAAAACCCATGGCGTAAAAGAGACAGGCAAAGGAGCAGAAGCGGTACCGGACATGAAGGATAAAGAGGTGATGTTTACAAAATATTGTATACTTAATGAACTGGAAATGTGTAAAAAAGAGAAGAAACCCCATTTCAAAGAACCTCTTTTTCTGATCGATGAATCGGGTAAAAAACTTATGCTTGAATTTGATTGCAAAGAATGTGAGATGAAGGTGAAGATTTAATAATCTGAGTAAGAGTAGTTTATAAGGGCTATGGTTCTAAGCAAAATTTAAATCCACAATTATTTATGAATAAGGCAATTGATAATTGACAATTATTCTATAAGTTAATTTATCGGCAATATGGCAAAATTTTTAGCAACAATTCTGATTATAGTTTTGTATTAGCTGAGCGCTGTCGATCCCCTCCAGGGATCGTACTGGTTAATTCTATCTTTTGCTACAATAATGCTGCTTCTCCAAAGCAATTTCGATTCAAAAAAATTATTTCCGGGAAAACCAATTCGTCATTCGTCATTCCCCATTGTTTCCGGCTCCGCCTGTTCATGGTTACGAAAAATTGTGATATAACCGGCAATTGAACTAAATTAGTATACGGCGCATTTGAATTATATATTATGTCACAATCCGGGTGGTGCAAAATGAAATCGGTTATCAGGACTTATTTTTTATCAGTATTCGTGATGTTTCTTTTCATCGCTTCAATAATTAATGCTTCGGATGGTTACAGAGTAGAAGTAAAGATTGAGGGATTTGAAGAAAACGAGCTTTATTTCGCTTATCATTACGGAGATAATACATATATCAAAGATACCGCTTATGTAAATGAAAATAACAGCTTTGTATTTCAGGGTGATGAAATTCTTCCCGGTGGTATCTATATGATCGTTGCTCCCCCGAAAAATAAATATTTCGAGATATTGATTGATAAAAGTGAACAGAGGTTTTCCATTCGGACTAACATCGATGATCTTACCGAAAATCTCGAAATTTACGGAGAAGCTCCGGAAAACAGAATATTTCAAACATATTTAAAGTTTCTGAATGAAAAGAGAAAAATTGCCGATCCGCTCAATAAGGAAAAGGACCTCGTCAGTGAGGAAAAGGCGCGTGTGATTGATGAAAAACTCGAAAAGATAAATAGTGAAGTGACTGAACGGCAGCTGGAGATAATTAAAAACAATCCCGGCTCTTTTACAGCCTCCTTAATCATGGCTCAGAAAGATATTCAGATTCCTGAATTCCAGGGAAATGAATCGCAGGTGGATGAAAAAAGATGGCGTTATTACCAGGCCCATTATTTTGATAATATCAATATGTCCGATTCAAGATTATTACGAACCCCATTCCTTTTTCAAAAGGTACAATATTTCATCGACAAACTTACTGTTCAACACCCGGATACAATTTCGGCGGCAATAGACAGGGTTTTGGAGTTAATGAAACCGGCTGAAGAAACATTCAAATTTTATCTTATTCATTTCCTTAATAAATACGCGAAATCGAAGTATATCGGGATGGATGCTGTCTATGTCCATCTTGGTTTGAATTATTACGCGAAAGGACTGGCGCCCTGGACAGAGGAAGAGCAGCTTGAAAAAATTGTAGATAACGCAAAAACGCTTGAACTTTTACTGATTGGGAAAACTGCTCCCGATTTTATGCTCCCCAATCATTACGGTGATGAAGTAACTCTTCACAGTATTGAAGCCAAATTAACACTGCTTTATTTCTGGCGTGAAGACTGTAAACTTTGCACTGATCAAATACCGGAACTGAAAGATTTATTTCATCAATATTACGACAAAGGATTGAAAATTTTCACGGTTTGCACTTCGGTTGGAGATGATGTGAAAAACTGCCGTGATTTCGTAGAGGAAAATCATATTACCGGCTGGACAAATGTGGGCGATCCCAAAAGAATTGTTGATGTAATGAAGTTATATGATATTAAATCCTCCCCGCAACTCTACCTGTTGGATAAAGACAAAAAAATTCTCATTAAAAAGATTGATGTAAAGCAGCTCAGTGAAATAATGTATAAATTTCTTTATTAAAACCAAAAGGCAGGTTTATGGCCTGCCTTTCAGGGAATTAAATTTTACAGCTTACCCAACTGTTCGATTTCCGTTTCACCCAGGGCGTAATTATAAACCCAAACATCATCAATTATCCCTTTCATAAAACCGGAGAGACCTGTTATTCCACCGGCTCCCATCATAAAAGTGTAATCATTAAACCTCGGCGGAGGAACATTCCTGATGGTTTTTTCGAGTTCACCATTTATGTAAGATTTTAAAATATCATCTTCAAGTCTGAGAATAAGTGAAAAGAATTCATTTTCCGGGAGAGGAGAATTGGAGATTTTTCTTCTCCAGGTAACTGTTGTGTTATGTTTTTGCCGGCCAATCATCGCATAACCTGCATATCGTTCTCCTTTTTCTTCACGATAGACGCTGTAATTTCCATAACGATATCCTTTGGAGAAAATAAATTCTTTTTTGTCGCGGAGTTTATCGAGTTTGAGTATAACAGCTATCGTAAAATCTTTCAGATCAAATCCTTTTTCAAAAATTGGAAATGCCATATCATTTATACCAAATAGTTTTAGCGCTTTCCTGGCTTCTCCCTTGTGATTTTCTGTAAACCGCCCGAAACAGATCGCGTGTCTGTTATTGTTGCTGTAATCATGACCATCGCGGTTAAAATGATATTCGGCTACCAGTTCTTTAGCGGGAAGGGGCTCTATCGCGAGATTAAAATGGAAGTATTTAAATTTTCCGGCGCTGTCGGTAAGTTTGATCTCGATTGTATGAAAACCTGAGTATTCAGGCGTGCCATGTATCCTGACATAGTGAGCGCCGTGAATGCCGACATTTTTGACCCGCTGATCACCGGCAATTTCGACTTTAATACCTAAAGGTTTGCCTTTACTTGTTACAGAAATATTTCTCAAACCACCCGAGATATGCAGCCAGTGTTCATAAGGTTCATTAAGTTTGGCATTGGGCAGTTCAATATTTGCCGGAACAAAAGAATTATATTTTTCAGGGAAAACGCCGTGAAACATTTTATCGATGCTCATATTTTTGATATCAATATTGATATCACCCAGATCTCGGAAATCTCCTGTTTCGATATTGTAATTACCAATTTCAAATTCATCAAAATTATCTGCCTGGTAACCTTTTCTCAATCTGTTATAATTTTCTCCTTCGGCAATATTTCGTATCCCTGTCATTCCGCCATGATAGCTGTTACCATCAAGTATTTTTAGTTTATATTTTGAAGGAGGAAGACCGGACAGGATGAACTCCCCTTCATCCTGGATATTCATTTGTGATGTTCTTGGTCCGGAAAAGTGAGCATAAACCGGACTACCGTTATATACATCCACGGCAACAATATTTACACCTGAAACCGGAACTCCGGAGCTTTTCATTACCAACCTGCCTCTGATTGTGCCACCGACCGAGTTTAAAGGTTCATCGGGATCAGGGTAGAGAAGCGAAAGGCCGATTTTATCATCCATAGTGGGATAATTTTCTGAATGTTCTTTATTATAGTGCATAACAGGGCGATATTCTTTTTCAAAATATTCACTTATGGTTGAGTGATGAAGTCCGATTGTATGCCCGATCTCATGAACCGCGGTTTTCTTTATGTTAACTCGGTCATTGTCCGCGGCAACACCATACCATTCTCCAGGATTACCACCATAGGGGAATTGAGCCGAGCCGCTTGTTATTTTGTCCGCGGGGCCACATTTCAACAAAAGCTGATGATCTTCGATATCAGGTCTTTCATCCTGCTCAATTATTTCTTTAACGGTAAATTTGAGATGTGAGGTTTCAACATCTTCCCAGGTTTGTAAAGCGCTTCTGATCTCATCCAAAGCGTTGCTCTTTTGGGCAGGGCTAAGTCCGGTTAAAACCCAGATTATTACTTCCACAGGCCGACGTGTTATTGCCGGACTGATAAAACTTGTCATTTCAGCCATAACATTTCCTCTTTAAATATTTAGTTTTGATCAGGAGGCGGGTAATTTTCGGGAGAGTAAGATCTGCCAATTGTTTTAGTATTCTACAGTAATTTTAACTGTGTCCTGATAAAAATAAATTTCTCAATAATCAAAGTCAAATAGTTTTAAGTGGAAGGGAGCGCCGTGACGTAGAGGGGGCCGGGGAGTGAGTTATTAATGCAAGATCGGGAATATTTAAATAGCCTGACTCAGGCTCGGCCGGAAAACTCCGTATGAAGTTAAATTCCAAGCAAAATTGCAAAATTTCAATTAACAATTAGTAATGTACAATTAAAAAGACAATTGATAAATATTCCATGAGCTTAAAAACTATTCGTAAAACGGTTTTATTGATACGTAAATTTCTCTTTTAAAAAACAAAGAACCTTATTCTTTAATCTATTAATCTTAGCAGCAATTGCGGGTCCTCAATAATTTGAACCATATTGCCTTTTTAACCAGGGCATTATTTCCCGCGGATTTCGCTGATTTTCGCTGAAAAAACAGGATTAGAATAATGGCCATGCGTTTTAATACAATAATACAGGACTCCAGACATCAAAAACATAATGTATTGAAATAAAACAACATAGATTTTTTGTTGCTTATATACGTATGCGACTGGCATTAGAAATTCTGTTAAAAAGAATTGCGTTTATAAGTTTCCTTTGCGTGAAATAATTTGAAATTTTCCTCAGCTGGTAAAGCGAGAATCAATGGGAATTGTCATTAATCTTACCAAATATATTTTATAAGAGATGCTCTTACTTTTTGTCTTGACACAAAAAGTAACTCTCCTGCGGCGAGCAGGCAAAAAAAGTCAAGACTGCAAAAAAATAAGCTAAAAATCAATTCTCTCCGCTAAAATGAAAGAACTCGGCACATAAAAAGACATGTGCCTCAAACAGCTTTCCTTTTTTAACGCTCCGTTCATTTGATTTTTTTAACGCTTATTTTTTTGAGGTCGCTTTAAAAGATAAGAACGATATTGAGAGAGGATAACGAAAAATTCCTACTGTCATTATTTTGTCATTTAATGAAAGAAAATGATAAAATAGTTGTATTTCAATATACGTGATGTCAGGAGCTCTGTATTATTTTTCCCGCAAATTCTTTTCCCGCAATTTTGGCCGGTACAATCGCGGTATCCAATGCAAATCACGAGGAACAATAATTTCGGGAATAACACCGGTCGTTTCCCAATTTTTCTCTGTTACCGGATTTATTGCGCAGGATGTCGGGATAAGTCCTGAGAATTTGTGTTAAACTAATTATAATGAATAATATATGTGGGGACAGGCTGGCAGCAATGGATTTTCCTCTATGCGGAATTTACCCGGGTAACTCTTTTATCAGGAGTCTTGCCAGGTTTATATAACATATCATCTGACGGGGAAAAGATAATATAGCCCGACGATAACTTAAACCGGGGAATGTGATTCCTCCATTTATGTTCTTATCCTCTTTTATAGCTTATTCAGCGGAGCGCAAAGTCTTTTTTAACCGAAAACTATTTTTCCTATTTCACATTCGAGGCATTTATTTTTTGAGCAGAATGACCGGAAGAGCTCTATCATTCCCTGCTGAAAGACAGTCTTTTTGGTTTCATCCTCCATGTGCAGACTAACAGCAACATCATGAACAATCCTGTTTTCGGAACGCTGGTTAAAATAGCCATATATCTTCAGAAGTTTTTTCGACAGATTCTGCTCACCAAAAACATCAAAATAAACCGAGAAAAAGGGAAGAACAACATTTATAATCATTTCATCGGCGCGCGAAACACCTACAAAATATTTAATTTCCCCATTAGAATGTTTATTAAATACATAATGTGTGCGCCAGAAACCTTCTGATTTGATAATAATAAGTGAGCGAAGAACGTTTATCAGGACATTCAGATTTCGGATTTCATCTATTTTTTTGATCAGCTCATTAATAAAATCATCATAAATAATCGATTTAAGCAGACGGGACCCCCCCGCGAGTCGGACAGTAGGGAAATTCTGGGGACGCAGTTTAAAAAAGTGCCACTGGTCTTCATCGAAATATTTGGCGTTATATATTCTTTTTATGTGATCCCAATGCGAACGGAGTTTAGAAACATATTGTTCATCATCAATTTCATTTTTTTGGGGATTTTCGCTTAGAAGTCCGCTAATATGAAACAGGGCGGATTCAACCCTTTCGAGGAATTCATCATCATGCCCGAGAGATTTAATGAAACTTATATCGGCGTTATGAGCGAGTTCGAGCATAATGTTTTTATTTTTTGAGTAACCAAGCGCTTCAAATATCGATTCATAAAAAAGCTGCTGCCAGATCTCTTTATCCTGGAAATCAGCATGAGAGTAGTTCATTAAATCAAAATCCTCCCTGCGGTCATAACCAATTATCGGTTCATGAATATTATTATCGCGGAGGTATTTTAACTCTTTGAGCCGCTCGTACATTTTTTTGCATTTTTTTTCAAAACGCTGGAATCCGAGTTTGAGAATGAAATTTTCTCTTGTAACGGCAGTAACAAGTCCGTTGGCCTCGTGGCAGCGTAATAATTGTTTAACATTTGAAACATCCCTGGGAGGAGGAGGTTCAAACTGGCTGTTGAATGTAGCGGGAAGGAAACGGGAAAGTGTAATAGTTGGAACCTTACGGCCCGCGTTGGTATAAACAAAAGCCTGGTTATGGTTATTCCGGAAAGAAAGATGCAGGATGACCTTATTATATTTTACATCAATATTATGACCATGCCCTTTCCAGTCATTGATTTCGCAGTCAATTTCTATATCCCCCACATAAGTGAGAATACCAATCCTGATTTTTGCGTTCAGGAAATCGGGTCCCGCCATATCTTCATTATGTGTGCCTGCATTAAGGACGTCAATGTCCTCTCCTGAAACGGTCTTTAACCTTTCTGTGAACTGCTGGTTTTTCCAAACCTCATAGAGGTGAGTCTCATTAAGTTTCACGTTATTTATCCTGTTTGATTACTCGTTCAGTTTATAAACGGATGCCTCCTCTCAATATAATAACATAAATATCGCATGTTTTGCATAATCTCACATTATATATTTTTTTAAAAAATATCTATATTAAAATTAAGATGCCACAATTAATCAGGATAAATTTAAAAATTCAGGCAGATTTTACAATATTATTGTATTTATTTAGTTCATTTCGTGAAAATTCGGCAAAATCTTCACCCTTGCCCGCATAAATAAGTCCTCTGCTTACATTGATAATAAAGTTTTCCTTTTTTTGATCTCTGAAAATTTTCAGCACTTTGCTCAGATCACCCTGCTGGGCGCCGACACCCGGCAGTAAAACAGGCATTTCATTAAAGTGGTGTGAATATACCGCAAGTTCTTCCGGATTAGTTGCTCCGAATACAATCCCCACATTATTATTTACATTCCATGAATTCGATTTATTAAGCACTTCGACAAAAAGTTTTTCACCATCGGCGAGTGATAATTTTTCAAAATCGGCAGCGCTTTTATTTGAAGTAAGGACAAGCACAAAACTTATTTTATCACTGAAATCAATAAATGGCGCCACAGAATCAATTCCCATATAAGGGTGCAGGGTTACAGCGTCACACCCGAATGTATTAAATACTGCCTCGGCATACATTTTCGAAGTATTCCCGATATCTCCTCTTTTGGCGTCACCGATAATGAGTATGTCATCAGGTATCATATCTATTGTTGCGAGGAGATTTTCAATTCCTTTCAAACCATCTTTCTCATAAAAGGCGAAGTTTATTTTATACGCCGCCGCTGAATCGGCAGTCGCTCTGATTATTTCATTGTTAAAATCAAGAACCGGATTTTTCCTGTTATTCAGGTGTTCAGGTATTTTGTTTATATCGGTATCGAGCCCGACGCATATATGGTATCCTTGTGAAATTCTTCCTGCCAGTTTTTCCTGCGCTGTCATAGTTTCCCTGTTCATTGATAATAATTAATTCATTGGTCAGTAATTTTTATCCTATGCAAAATAATTATTTTCCCGCAAAGAATTGTGATTTCTTTCGGGTATTAATCGGGGGCGGATGAATTTGTTTCCCTGTAATGAACTCACATTCCGATAGATTCACAGGCATACGGTTCTGTCTCTACCCGGGAAGGGACAAGCGTTCCCCGGCTCAAGCTGAAAAGTTTGCCCTCCGCATATATTGCGGGGGCGGCCTTTTCTACCGGATTTCTTTTTTCATTTGGTCGAACAAATTCTCAAGTTCCTTCCAGTTTGTTTCATCTACGGGGGGATTTTTCAATAATTTCAGTTCTTCCCGGAATTCCCGCAGCCGTTCCTGTTGTTCCTGAAGCAGGTTTTTTTTGTCGAATTTTACATCTTCCCAATCTTTTCCCATTCCGTTTTGTACCTGTTTCATCATATTTTCGAAAAAACGTTCGCCAAATTCTTCCACATTTTTCACAAATTCGGTATAGTCCATATCATAAAATCCGTTCCCGGCCTTCCATAGTTCTGCTTCATCATCATATTTCTGATCTGTTTGCCAGACAATCCTTATTTTATCTTTGTGCCTGAAAAAGAAAATTTCAGGCGCCCCGGTAAGGTGCCCGGAATCCAGAAAGCGGTCGGCAGTCCATGAAATAAGGTAATCAAAAGTTTCGAAGAAAAATTGGCCCGGCTCCTCTTCATCCTCTTCTTTGAGATCGAGCCATTTTTCAGCTTCGTTAAAAAATTGCTACAGGTTGTCAGCAAGCTTGAAAAACCTTTCAGGAATACTATGGCTTATTGTACCGAACAGCGCGGAAAAATCCTCAAGGAATCTCGCTATATAATAGTCGTTGTATTTCGAATAAAGGTCATCAAAATATTCGATTGCCTCTTCGGTATATTCGAAGAGTATAGTTCCCCCGAAATCGAGCCATAGTTCTCCATCTGAAAGCGCGTACCAGTTCATGACTAAATCGGGTTCTTCCCCAAAGGGGATTACTTCGTCAATGTTTTTAAGTCTGAAGTTTATCATTACCATTCCCTAAAGTTGTTAATTTTTTCCTGAGTTATTGTTTTCTGACTTTATCCAGAGTTTTGCTTCCCACGCCGTAGTTATTGTCTTCATGTTCATAGATAATTACCGAAAAAACATCGGCTGGAATTTTTGTTACTTCCGATGCGGTCCGGGTTAGTTTTTCGATTAATTCTACTTTTATTTCCGCTGTGGCAGAGTGTTTCCCAATGTCAATTCTGATAACCGGCACAAAACTATTCTGTTTTATTTTAACAATGTTTGATCTTCTTTACGGTTAAAATTAAGGAATAAAAACTCAATTAACAATTGATCGGGAATGAAGGGGGGGGGATATTGCGGGGCTGATTATTTTCAGAATTTGGGAGATTTTACTAATAGCGGTCAATTTCTATAAAAGGTCAAACAATATCAATTAATAATTAATAATGAACAATGAATAATTAAAAAGAGGACCGCAGATATCTCTGATTACGCGGATTTCGAAGATTTCAGCAGGAAAAATGCCGCTAATTCACCAAAACGCAAAATCCCACAAAAATACTCAAAAACCTTAATTTTATTCTTTTTTCTTCCAGGCAACAAGATTATTTTTTAGAGGAAAATAAAATCATTTTTAGGGGTATATATTTAATTCACTCAAGTTTTGTATCATCTCAGTGCAGATCAAACCCCTCCCCTCCTCCCCTTAAAATCTTAAGGGGAGGGGATTTCGATCTTTCAATATTGAAGAGTTTTCAAAAGGTTATTATATCTGTTTCTGTTGATGCCAAAATTTAAATTAGATGTTTCCCGAATTGAGGCTCTTTTGTAGCGGAGGTAGTAAACCTTATTAATCTTATTCAATCGGTGGAAAGGTCAAAACAGGTTTACGCAGAACAAAATGTCTGAACCATGATTAAAGGATTTAAGGATAACATGATTATTTTTCGGTATCGGTATTAAAGAATCAGAGTATGAGTAGGAGTATTCCGTTAGTAGTTAAATTCTGCGCAAAAAGGCAAGAATTAAATTAGTCATGAACAATGAATAATTAAAAAGAGGACCGCAGATATCTCTGATTACGCGGATTTCGAAGATTTCAGCAGGAAAATGCCGCTAAATCACCAAAACGCAAAATCCCACAAAAAAAGCTCAAAAAACCTTATTCTTTATTTTTTAACCTTAGTAGCAAAGGAAAACACCCCTAAAAATTAAACCTTATTAACTTTATACAAAAGGGCAATATTTGCAATGGAATTTTAAGATAGATACGAAAAGAAAGAAAAAAAGGATTGAGTGGATTAAAAAGACTAACAGGATAAATTGATAATTATCCGTTATCACTTAAGTAACTCTTCAATTTCCACTTACAACTTTTCACTTCCGGCTTTGCCGGTTCATTAATATGGGGTATAAAAAAATGACCTGAAATTTTTGGAACAAAGGCCAACTATATGGTTGTATAAACGTCTGAATAGAGAAAGAAGAAATGTGACAATGAGCAAAGATTGTCTCACAGAATTATACAAAAAACATGGAAGGGAGCCAAATCACAAACATATTTACTTTTTTTTACTAAGTTCAGGAGTATTGGTTAGTTCAGACAGAAAATGCTCCGGTGATTTTGTATCATGGTTTTTGTAGAATAATGCAGGAAGGTTATGAAAATGACACTGGAAAAAGCTGAAGAAATGGTAAACCGGTTTTTCAGTTTGTTGATCGAAAAGTATGAAGAGTTGGGATATCAGAAAGAGCTGGTCAGAGCCACAACCAGAAATCCCGCCGCGAATAACAATGATTTTTATCTGCGTTTTAAAAAAGGAGAGCAGCAGTATAAGGATTATCTGATTAAACTCTGATAATTAAAAAATTTCTAAATACCTGCCGGTGATTTCAGCCGGCAGGAGAGATTAGCTTTTATAACCAGCCGGGTATTTGTGCTGTTCATACCGGCAGATGGCGGGCATTATTTATCGGGCAGCCAATCATTCCTATCGATTCATGATCTTCTGTGCGGGATTGTTTCAGCAGACTTAGGTCCTCCTGTGATAGTTTTACTACTATTCATAACTCCTTTCCTCTCGCAAAATGAAATCGCGGAAGTTCATCGCGAATTATTATATCCCAAGTTCTCACTATATACAGTTGTTTCTGTCGTCCCTGGCGGGACTTTCTTCCAGGCTTGTATCCCGCGATTTTATCTTACGAATGAATCCATGTAGGTTATTGTCTTTTATTACAGGGATCAGGAGTTCTGAATATATTTTAATCGCCGGTAATGGTTGACGATATTTTTTGGATGGATCGTAAAAAATTGATGGGAACGGTAATTTTACAGTTGGAACACCTTCGTCTCCGTAGCTTGTGGTAAAAGGGGCCGCTGATATATGGAGGACAACTAAAAAAAAGGGCAACCACAAGGGTTGCCCCTACGGACAAATTTTATATTATATTTCGGTTTATTACCCGGTTATACGGGCAAGAATAACCGAGACGTTGTCTTTTCCTCCGCCTTTATGGGCAAGTTTTACGAGGGATTCGGTGTCGAATTCATCGAGACTGTCGATTGTTTCTTCAATTTTTTCATCGGCGGCCATATCGGTGAGTCCGTCGCTGCAGAGGAGGAATATGTCATCGGGCATGACATTATCGGTAATATCAAAAAAGTCGAGGTAAACTTCCTCACCCCCGCCGACAGCGTTAAGGAGCACATGGCTCGCCGAACGGTCGAGGTTATTCATTTCGGCGAGTGTATGATCGCGGGATATCTGCTTGAGTATACCTCTTCTAAAACGGTAAAGACGGCTGTCGCCGGCAAGAGCAAAATAGAATTTTTCATGATAATAAAGAAAAATAATAATGGTAGCGCCCATATTACGTTTTTCGGGATCTTCCTTTCCCATCTGATTAAGTTCATTATGAATATTGGAAATAGTGAGGGTCATATAATCCTGCAGCTGCTGTTCATCCAGAACATCTTCCATCTGATGAAAACGTTTGGCAAACTCGGTAAGAATATATTCACTGGCAAAATCGCCGGCATTATGCCCACCCATGCCATCAGAAACAGCCATGACAAAAGAATCCTGATTTTCACCCGCTTCAAAGAGGTAGCTGTTTTTACCATCTCTGATCAGGTCGGTATCCACGAGGATCATATCTTCATTTCGGCCTCTGACCAGGCCGACATTACTTTCGGCAGCAACTAATATTTTCATGAATCAACCTTAAACAATTTCAATAAAAAACTCAATATTCGCGAGCAGCAAATGAGTCCCGTTCTCCAATTTAACAGGATTATTGGGAATAAGTTTCTTATCCTTATATTTTGTTCCGTTGGAAGAGCCCAGATCGGCCACCATCCATCCGGTTTCAGGACTATACATAAATTTCGCGTGCTGACCTGAGATTTGTTTATACTGTGCAAAGAGATGGGCGAAATTGCCTTTTTTTCTTCCGACAATATCCTCATGTTTCGGTGAAAATGTAATATTAACCGCATTATTCCTAAGGGTGATAACCGGATTAGCTTTTTTCTCCGGTTTCGGAGGAGGGGTGTCATCAATGATCTTTTTAACACCGGGAGGGGGTGGTTTTGGTGTGGCGACTTCCTGTTTTACGGGAATTGTTTTATCATCCTCTTCAGGTTGTTTATCTTTTGCCAGAATAAGTTTTGTGCCATCGGAAGTGCATATTTTGCCTTTCCCGGCTTTGCCACATTTGGGGCATATTTTAATTTCCTCACCGCACTGATCGCAGTAGAAAGAATCGGCATCTATTTCTTTTTTACAAAACGCGCAGATCATCAGTCGAAATCCTCAACTTTTATTTTGTTCAGTTCATCTACATTAAATTCGGGCGAGTCGAGCATTCCGGCTATACGAGTGCTCTGCATTTTAAGCGCTTTTTCAAAAATATTTCTTACATCGCGCGCGTTCCCGAAGTTTTTATCCCTGTTTTGATACATACGGGTGAATTTTTCGTAAAGGTGATCCCCTACGCCATCCTCAAGGATCATTTTCTTTTTCCTGACAAAAAGCATAAATATCTGAAGCATTTCATCGGGGGTGTAATCTTCGAAGTTAATTACATTGGTAAATCTGCTCTTAAGTCCCGGATTAGTTTCCAGAAATTCATTCATTTCATTTGTATAGCCGGCGGCGATGGCGACAAATTTTCCCCGGTCATCTTCAACCCTCTTAAGAAGGGTATCAATTGCTTCACGACCGAAAGTATCATTTGCTCCGGCGCGCGACAAAGTATAGGCTTCATCGATAAAAAGCACCCCGCCAATAGCGTTGTCAATTGTTTTATTTGTCTTGGGACTTGTCTGGCCTGAATAAGAAGCGACAAGATTCGAACGATCCACCTCCACAAGCTGTCCTTTTGTAAGCAGACCGAGCGCTTTAAGGATATCAGCAACAATACGCGCGACGGTTGTTTTGCCCGTTCCGGGATTACCGGTGAAAATAAAATGTGTATTAACCGCGGTTTCTTTACCGCCAAGTTCAGAGCGTTTCTTTTCAACTCTCAGGTAATTAGTAAGGGCTCTCAATTCAGACTTAATGCCATCGAGCCCGATAAGCTCATCGAGCTGCGCGAAAATATCATCAATTGATCTTGTTTTTGCTCCTTCGAAGGGTATATCTTCCGGCAGAATTGTGGTGAACATTTCATCTGTGAGTTCATTCTGTGGAATATTTGATATTCTGTCGGACATTTTTGAGGTTATCGTATTAAACAACTTTCTCATTTCACGGGCGTTGGCGAAGTTTTTATCACGCCTGCTATAGATATCTTCAATCACCAGTTTAATTTTTTCATCCGCTTCGGGGGAGAGAGCATATTTTTTCTTTTTAGCGAATGCCACGTTAAATATTTTATAAAGTTCATCCGGTTTATAATCTTCAATATGCAGGTAATAATCGAAACGGCTTTTCATTCCGGGATTTGCTTCGAGAAAACCTTCCATTTCTTCTTTATACCCGGCGGCGATCGCCACAAATTTACCCCTGTCATCTTCCATACGCTTCATAAGAGCTTCAATTGCCTGAACTCCGAGTTCATCTTTCTGCCCGATATCTGAAGGAGGCGAGAGCGCATAAGCTTCATCCACGAATAAAATACCTCCCATAGCCTTATCACACTGCTTATTGACAAGTTTGGGGGTTTCTCCTTTATACTGGCTTACCATACCGCTTTTATCCACCTCATTAACCTGGCCGCCGCTGAGGAAACCAATAGCTTTAAATATTTCCCCGAGTTTGCGGGCTACCGTAGTTTTGCCTGTTCCGGGATTGCCTGTAATCACGAGGTGGACACCTGATTTATCAGCGCTGCCGATACCACGTTTAACACGCTCATTATCTATCTCAATTTTGCGGGCTATTTCCCGGACCATTTGTTTGACGTTATCCATACCGATAAATCCGTCAAGTTCGGCCAGAATTTCCTCGACAGATTTTTCTTTTTCACTGCTTCCTGCAATATCCTCATAAGTGAGCAGATCGAGCTGGTCGTCCACATCTTCGCCCGCATTCATTTTTTCAGCAAGCCGCGTGCTTTGTCTCTGGAGCGCAGACTCAAAAATATTGCGCACTTCGCGGCCATTGCCGAAATTTTTATCTCTGCCGTTATAGATGGATTTAAAGAAACTATCGAGACGTTTATCGGTGTCTTCATCAATTCTGAAACCTTTGCCCCCTATCATTCTTATCAGGATTTCTTTCAGTTCATCAGCCTTATAATCTTCAAAATGGATGACATTTGTATACCTGGATTGAAGCCCCGGGTTAACATCGAGGAATTCTCTCATTTCATTAGAATAACCGGCAATAATTGAGATAAAGCGTCCGCGGTCATCTTCAACTCTTTTCAGGAGTGTATCGATAGCTTCCTTGCCGAATCCGTCACCGCCTCCCTGCGAAAGGGTATAGGCTTCATCGATAAAGAGGAGACCTCCCATAGATGAATCAATTGTTTTATTGGTTTTCAGCGATGTCTGGCCTTTGTATCCTGCCACAAGATGAGAGCTGTCGACTTCAACAAGGTGTCCGCGGGATAAAAGTCCGAGCGATTTAAAAACATCGGCCATAATCCTTGCCACGGTAGTTTTTCCTGTGCCTGGATTGCCTGTAAAAACCATATTGAGGTTGAGAGCTGTTTTTTTACCTCCATCCTTCGCGCGTTTATTTTCAAGATTGATATAATGAACAAGTTCGGTTATTTTATCTTTTACACCTTTAAGACCCACAAGCTCATTAAGTTTACCCATAATTTCATCGATTGACTTATCGCTTTGTTCTTCGTATGGGATATCTTCGGCTGTGATGGTGGTAAGCATCTGATTTGTCTGCTCAGCCGCGGGAATAGAATTGATCCTGTTGGAAAAGCGGGCCAGGGTGGCGTCGAAAAGTTTTCTCATTTCACGTCCGTTGCCGAAGTTTTTATCCCTTCCTTCGTAGATCAGCTTTATCGCTTTTTGAGCATTTTCCAGCGCCTCATCGGTAAATTTATACTTTTTCTTTTTGGCGAACATCAGGAAAATCCGGAATAGTTCATCCGGTTTATAATCGGGGATATCGATATTTTTATCAAAACGGCTTTTAAGGCCGGGATTTACATCGAGGAACTGATCCATCAGGTTTTTATAACCGGCGGCGATAACCACAAATTTACCACGGTCATCCTCCATTCTTTTCATCAGTGTTTCAATAGCTTCCTTTCCATACTGGTCGGAGCTTCCTATTTCACTCGATTGAGAAAGTGTGTAGGCTTCGTCGACAAAAAGAATTCCACCCATTGCCTTGTTGCAGAGATCAGTCACCTGAATAGCGGTCTGTCCTTTATACTGGCCAACCATCTGGCTGCGGTCAACCTCTATTACATGACCGTTATCGATAAACCCGAGCGCGGCGAGAACCTCACCCAGCTTTCGGGCGACAGTTGTTTTGCCTGTTCCGGGGTTGCCTGTGAGCACGAGGTTCATGGCCGGTTTTTCCGCCCCTCCGAGTCCCCGCGCTTCTCTCTCCTTATTCGAAGCAATCTGGCGGGCTATTTCACGCACAGCTTCCTTGACTTCGTCCATTCCGATGAAGCTGTCGAGTTCGGCCATAATTTCTTCAACAGGGCGCTCTATTTCCACTTCACCGATAATATCATCATTACTAACGATATTATTATCCGGATCACCTTTGCCGATTCTTGAAAGATAAGCTTTAAAAATCGCTTCGGCAGTCGCGGAACTGAGGTGACCATTGCCGAAAGATTCATCTTTATGTTTTACCGCGTGTTTGAAAAGTCCTTTCAATCTCGCTTCCGATTCTTCTGATAATGAAAGACTATAAGCGGCCAGTTTTCTTTTGCAAATTTCAAGCAGATCGGTAACTGAATATTCGGGAAGGAGGAAGAAATAATTAAATCGGTTCCTTATGGATGGGTTTTTATCGAGGAATGAACCGAATCCTTCAGTCAATCCCGAAAGGACAACTATAGGATCATTTCCCATTTTATCCATTTCAGAAAAAAGTTTATCAAGTTTGTTGATATCTGTGGCGTAACCATCGGGCACAAGTTTCTGGACGTTATCAATAAAAAGAATACCGCCGCGGGCTTTCTGAATATTATTTTCAAATTCCTCGGCAAAATCATCATAATCAACTGCGTCAACGATGTTGATGTTTTTTTGAGTGATGATCTTGTTTTTATAGAATAATGTCTGCAACACACCGGCGATCATACTTTTTCCGGTGCCCGATTCACCCATAATAATAGAGTGAAGGTTGAGTCTTCTCAGGCCGGTTCCGCGGGACTGCATTGCCTTATAGACATTTATCATCGATTTTATTTCACTTTTTACCTGGCCCAATCCAACCAGTGATTCAAGCTCTATAGCTTCGCTGGTAATAAGTTCACCGCCGCACTTTTTACAGTATTTAGCGATATCCCTGTTTTGGGCTCCACAGTTGTCACAACTTAGAGGCATAATTTCTACCTGTTGATTTCAAATTTTTAGTACCTATTAATTCATTATAATTCCTGTTTTATTACACTTTCAGGAATTACCTTAAACTTTAGCTGCGGTTCGCCCTCTTTCGGGGACAAATCGTCTTTCCTGATTCGTTACTCCTGGTTCCTTTTTACATCAGTCACCCGGGGTAATTAAACTTTGCTCCCATTCAGGAGCAAAGTTGATTTTTTTGTAAACCTTCCATTCAGACAATATACAATTCTGTCTAATCTATTTCGAGCTCTTCAAAAACAACTGTTTCCCAGCTTCCGTCTCCGAGCCTTACTTCAAGTTTTCTTATTTTAGCAACGTTTTCATCAAAGTTCCTGAAAACAAAAGAACCTTCCACAGGTTTCATTTTTTCCATTTTCAGGTTAATCTCTGTTCCGTCAAGATCGGCGCCGCCGAGGCTTCCCTGGTCGACCGGCACGCGGTTTCCGTTCCAGTCAGTTACCATAATAGAACTTGCCGGGATATTGACAGTCCTGTTTCCCTGAATATCTGTTATGAAGAACTTTATCCTGACGATTGAAGCGCGGACACGGTAGCAGTCATATATATCCATCCGGAATCCCTGCCCGGTTCTCATCTGAATTGATTTTTTAGGAAGAACCAGTTTTGCTTCTTTTTTAACTTCCGTTTTCTTTTCTTCAGTTTTAACCGGTTCTTTTTCAACAACAGGTTTTTCTTCCGCAATAACGGGAGTTTTTTTCTTTTCCTGAACAACCGGTTCTTTATCTGTTTTTACCGGAGTTTTCTTTTCAGTCACTGCCGGTATTTTGGTTTCGGTATCTGTTTTTTTCTCTTCAGCCGGTTTTTCTTCGGCGACAACCGGAGGAGTTACTTTTGGTGTTTCACTTTTTTTCGTTTCAGTTCGTTTTGTTTCTTCCGGTTTTTCTGATGGCTCTTTATCTTCTTTAACCGGTTCTTTTTCTTCAACCTCTTCAGGTTTGTTATCGGATACAAGTTTGAACGCGGTGTTTTCACCGGCTTTACTTCTATACATACCTGACATTACATAATTATTTTCGCTGAATTCACCCATGTAGACACCACCGGAATTATCTTTAAGCTCGATCATACCGCTGGAACTGTCAATGACACCGGTTATTGAATAATGTTTATGTGTGCTGTAAAGAATAGAAAGGTTCGCGTTGAGCGTGTTTTCTGTTTGTTTAGTAACATTCATCACAAGTGGAGTGTCGCCAAATTCGCCTCGCCACATACCTTTTATTTCAGGTATTTCAGCGCTGCCGCTAAACATATCAAGAGGAATAAAACTAAGCGCTTTTTTGTAGAGATTTTCAGCTTTTTGAGTATATGTATTAATATTGGGGTCTGCCAGAGCCATCACAATCAGTACGGCAAGCAAGATAAGAGAAGGAATAAATCCGAAGCGTTTCAGTTCCCATTTTGCTCTTCTTCTGTGCTGATGATATTGATCGAGAAGATCGAGACGGGTTGTTTCATATTCTTCATCATCGCTCAGGGCAAAATATAAAGGCTCAAGTTCAAATTCGTCCCGGTCATCCATATTAAATAACTGCCGGCGCATTTCCCTGTTGCCGTAATTAACAGGAATTATTTTAAATAATCCAAATCCCACAATAAGCAATATCAGTCCGCCAAGCAGGTAGGGATTCCCAATTGTGAAGCTGAAAACCACGTAAAAGATAATGGCAAGAATCGCGCCGACTATGGGTCCTCCGAGGCACCCGGTGGAAATTTCCCTCCCTTCGCCAAATCCGTCGGAGATGAAATAATAGATTGTGAAGATGAGGGCAAAAATAACATAATAATTAAGAGAAATCTGCCAGAATGATTTATCGAATGCCGCGGCGCCTCCTCCATATTGCGCATAAAGGAATACCGCGCCGCCGGTAAGAAGGGGCAGAAGAATTGCCAGCAATTTGGTAAAGTTAAACCGGCGGTCAAGTTTTTTCTCTTTTTTTATGGTTTTGGGGAGTATTTTTCGCGCTTTCTCATATCGTTTACTGATTTCGCTGCCGGGAGCAAACTTTTTAACAAATTCAAAATATTCCAGAAGTTTATTTTCATAGGCATATTCTGTTTTGTCAAAATCAACGTCGGGATGTTCATGGAAATATAAGCTGAGCCAGGAATTAAGGAATGAATCGATATCTTCAATAAACTCGCGCGCGTCTTTTTTTACCGAGGATGGGGCTTTCATCAATTCATCAGGATCATCATATGTCTTATCATCATAAACCCAGGCGACACCCACGCCGAAGAAGTTGATAATTTTCATTATCGCTATGGATTCATTATAGGGCACCATCTTATCTTTATGATTCTTCATATCAAAGCAGAATTTGACATAATTCTGCTCTTTTTTCCATCCTTTCGCGAGCATAAAAAGGTTGATACTCGAATTGGGCTGTTTCAGCAGTTTGATATATTCCTGGTAGTCAGATAATATCTCATTGCCGATATCCTCTTTAGTTTCCCTTTCGGTTTTGCCGTCACGTGAAAGTAATTTGGCGTTTTTATCAACTCCGTAATAAAGAAGCTCAAGGGCCGCGCTTTTATTTTTCTGATAATTTTGAGTTACATAATTAACCCATTTAATAGGTTCAATGAACTGTTTACTGTAATCCTCATCTTTGTATTCATTATTTGCCCGTTTTTCGAGCCAGAAGAGGAGACCCCCGTCGAAAAGATATTTAGCGCCGCTTTTCTGGTGCATTTTCATCATACGGACAATCTCTTCAACCTTATCGAGCATTAATACTTTCGGCGGCCGTCCGATATACTCTTCATAACTGAAGCGGAATTTAGCGTCGGGATAAAGGTCATAAATCACTTTCAGAAGTGAAAGCTCCTGATCTTTGCTTCCCTTAAAGTAAGACCACAACTGCGCGGCAAAAGCTGTGTCACCTTTACTTTCAATAAAAACATAAAACGTGTCACTTTTTTTGGAAAGTTTTGCTTTATATTCATCAAAATTATCGAGGAAGAGCTGGGCGAATTCCTGATCTTCAACACATTTGCGCCCGTCAATACCGGTATATGGAATTGACTGATCAAGTTTATATATCGCGGCCATAACCCCGGCTTCTTCATCTTTGGGATAAAGTTTTTCATAAATTTCTTCAATCTCAACAGCAAGTCTCTGGTTATTCGCTTCTTCCAGCCATTTGGTGATTTTACCTCTGTAGAGATATTTTTGAGCGAGCGCTTTATCCTTCTCCATAATTCCGGCCAGTTCCTCGGGGGTTTTGGCAATGAGGTTTTGCGCCGCGTCAAACATAAAGGGTTTATAGTCCAGAGACACAGTTTCTTCGAATACCGGAACATCTTCTCCTTTAAGCCATCTCTGCACTTCATTATAACCCCAGCGCTTTTCAGCTTTTACAACGGTTAATCCTTTAATAAGCGTTCTGACATTCGAGTCGATATCATCAGGGATTTTGATCTTGCCGTCATTTTTTATATTGGGCAGCATAAGTTTCGGAACACCTTTAAAGGGATTTTCCCCGGTCCAAAGGTAGAGCACAGTTATCCCGAGCGCATAATAATCAACCTTGGGGGTAATCATCGTAACTCCTTCGCCCATTGAAAGGTACATTTCGGGGGGAGCGAATATCTCGGTTTTCGTCTGTTTTGTTTTGTGCATTTCCACCTCTTCGTCAAAGAGGGAGGAGATTCCAAAGTCAGCTATCAGCACATCAGTTGAATCGGCATTCCGGTAAAAAAGGTTGGAGGGTTTAATATCCCTGTGGATAATGCCATGCCCGTGGCAGAAATTAAGAGCATCAACAGTTTCATCAACAATTTCTTTAATTTTTTTAACATTTTTAATCGGCATATGTTTGTCGAGGGTTCCCCCCGCGGCAAATTCCATCAGTTCATAAAACTGTTTATCCCCTGTATAGCCAAAATCAAAAACTTTTATAATATCTTTATGTGTAAACTCTCTTAGTTTTTTTACAAGGGGCAGCTTGGGTTTGTAATTTCGGAAATATAATTTCAGAACAAATTTTTTGCCATCCTTTTCAACGAGGAAAATTTCAGCTTCCCCGGTTTCATCGCTAATTAATTTGACAGTATTATAAATATCACCTTTCAGATCAAAGCAATCGGGTCCGAGCACCTCTGACTTCTGAGTTTCTTCCTCTTTTTTTTCTTTTGGTTTGCTTCCGGGCTGCACACTTGATTTAATTTTTTCAACACCTGGTCCGGCCGAGTCATCAATCCTTTGAGTTTTGTCATCATCTTCAATCTGTTCATCATCAGTAGATTTAATTTCGGTTTCATCCATTCTGACTGTTTTGTCGTCATCCTGAATTGTCTCGGAATCTATCCTTTTTTCATCCGCTCTGATTGTCTTATCATCATCCTGAATTACATCATCATTGGTGGTGCGAATAGTTTTTTCGTTATCCTCAATTCTGATAGTTTTATCGGAATCGGAAATAACGTCATCCTCAACCCTGATCGTCTTATCCTCATCGGAAATAGTATCATCATCCATACGGATAGTTCGGTCATCATCACCGATAGTGTCATCATCCATTCTGATAGTTTTATCATCATCGCCGATAGTTTCATCATCCATCCGCCGGGTTTTGTCATCATCCGGAAGCAGATCATCATCATGCCCGGTGTTTTTTTTAATATCGTCGCTCATGAATTCCCCTTGTGTTAAAAATGATATAAATGAACAAATCTATTTTCCGGCTATAATTCCATTATATAGCTGAATAAAACCGGATTAAGCCTAAAAGAGCCGAACATCCTTTTAAGCGGATAATTCTGATATTAAAAGTCAGATGATTTTATTTATCACCATAATGAGTTTCCCATTCAATATTGCCATAAACCACGACCCATTTGCCACCTTTATCAGGCCGGCCGCAGTTATAAGGATCGGGGTGAATGGAATCATTAAAATTACAGTTCCAGACAAAATTGCCTTTTGGTTTATTAGCCATAAAAAATCTTCTGGCGGCCTGGGGTGTTTCGAAAGAGCGGTCTTTTAAAACATCCAGTTTTTCCTGAAGTTTTTTAAGCATTTCTATTTTACGTTCTTTCTCTTTCTGCAGGTCTCTTCTTTTGCGGGTAACCGGAGGAGGCGATTTTTTTGCCGGTTTAGACGCGGGTTTTTTATCAGGCGCGCCGACATAATTTCTATACAGTTCGCTGGTTCTTTTCATCTCTTCCATTTTATCTTTCAGCTTCTGCTCTTCAGCGGCAATTTCATCCTCAAGCTGCTGGTTCAGCAGTTCCACCTCAGACAATTCCTCTACTTCCTCCAGATCTTCAAATTCCTGAAGCTCTTCCAGAAGTTTATTTATTTCCTGAATCTGAGGGTCATTTTTGCTTTTTTCTATCTCAGCGAGGGCTTCATCGGTGAGTGGTTTATTACACTTCGGGCAAAAATCGAAGAAGCTGTGAGTGCCGCAGGATGGACATGTAATCCCTTCTGCCGGATTTCCGCATTCACCGCAGAATTTATCGGCAGGATCGACTTGGGCGTAGCAGAATTTACATACATTGGCAATCAGCCAGGCTCCGCATTTTTCGCAGATATCCTGACCCGGCTCATAAGGCGCCGCGCATTTATGGCATGTGCCTGCTCCGAGCGGACTTCCGCATTCACCGCAAAATTTTGAACCTTCCTCATTTACAGCCCCGCAGTTACCGCATTTAATGCCTGAGGTCTCTTTGGACGATTCTTTTTGTTTTGCTCTTTCGGGGGACCGTTGTTCCCTCTCTAAACTCCTTTCCTGTTCCCTTTCCATAATTCGATGTTATTTTTTTTCATTTATTTCGCAATTTAACATTATCCGCAGAATAAGTCTAATCCATCTGATTAAAAACTGGAATTTTCATCCGTTTCCCAATTATTGATTTCTTTTTCGAAGCAGTTCTTTAATTTGTTCAGCCAATGATCCCTGCTTCCTCCATCTTTAAATTCCGCTCTGAATTCACGGAATGTTTTCTTTCCGGAAAAAGTATCATAAGTCAGATTCTCAATAAAAAAGAATTTAACGTAGGCGAGTAACATTTGCACCCAGTCCTCAAAAAGATATCGAAGATGCACGTAAGGAGCCGTAAGATAATAATCGTAAGCGCGGATAACTTCGTTGGAATAATACTCACATTCATATCCCGGTTCGACAAGAGTGAAAAAGTTATTCCCTTTTTTTAATCCCGGAATGGAGCAGAAAACAAAACTCATACGGTTTTCATCGGGATATAATCCCCGCGGGTCAAAAAGCCTGAATTCAATCCCGAAAAGTCTGGCCTTTTTAACTTCATAAAATTGCAGTTGAATTACATCTTCAGGTTTTTTCGCGTTTATTAGTTTTCCATTTCCGGTAAGAGGTATGAGGTGATCGGAGTTAGCGAATCCCTCAATAAGTTTCGCGTCGAGCAGAATATTTTTTGTGTAAGCGCCTGAATAAAGTTTTATAGGCTCGATTCCGTCAGAATGGCCATGATTAAGATCGGCAAGTATCTTGATTTTTTTTAACAGTCCTGTCCGTTTTTCAGAACTGTCGCAACTACCCCTCCAGGAAATAATTACCGATCCCATATTAACCTGCTTCCAAAGTTGAGAATAATCGTAATGCATTGTAATAAAATCAACAATCCAAATCCAATAAAAATGTTTATTTTATATAGATTAAGCTGTTTGTCCGGTTGTTTTTGAACTTCTGCTCAAAATAACGATATTTGCAGCAGTGAAATTTATTAACCGATATGGGAAGAGATAATGAAAAAAAATATGCTAAAACCGGTTATTGTTATCCTTTTTGCGCTCTGTCTGATGCTGAATATTGATGTTTCGGGTGGTGATCTTGTAAATGGCGACAGGGCATATTTTGTGCAGTCGGCCGCGGCTTCTGGGAAGATGGGGTACTGGGATATCAGGGGATTGAATCCAAAATATAAAAAGGGGGATAAACTGGTGGTCTGGGAATTAGGCGACCGAAATAATGACAGGAGATATCGTTTTATTCCACTGGGAGATGATTTTTACAGGATAGAAGCGGTCTACGCGGGAGGAAGGGGCGTTCTGGATAACTCGGGTGGCAAATCGGTTCCCGGTAATCCAATCATAATTTGGGACCGGCATACCGGGGATAACCAGAAATTCAGGCTGAAACACCTGGGGAATGGCAATTTCAGGATATATCTCAGGGATGGAAAAACTCTTCAATTGCCGAGAACCACACGCAATGGCGTCGGAGTGATGATAGGCTATGAACACCTGACAGATCCCCATCACACCTGGAGGCTGATAGATTGTCAGACAGGCAGGCCTCTTGTGCCGGCAGAACGGGGATTTGTAGTAAACTGTGAAAATGGCGCCGGAGCGGAGCTTGACGTTTACACTTATAACAGGGAGAGCCGAAAATATGAAAACGCCAAATATACACTGAATAACTCAGGCTCAATCGATCTCGGCAATAAATATAATGAAGAATCTTCTATGCTTTTTGTTGTTTCAAAGGAAGGTTTTATTTCCGATCATCAGTCTGCCTACCCAAAAAAAGGAAACAGGTCGGTAAAATTGAAGCTGACCAGACCAGCCGGAAATGAAAAACTTGTAGAGACAAGCTGGAGGGGAAGAAGAGCTTATTATGAATATAACGGGAATTATTACAGAAAAGATGGTGAAATTACCCGCAGGTATGACTTTTTCTTTCCCTCTTCAAATGTGGATAACCAGGCTGTAAGAAAATTAAAAAATGAAATAAAAGCAGGCCCTGTGGCAAAAACCGATCAGGAAATTCTTGAAAAAATAAAATCGGTTTTTGAATTTCTTGATAAGAAAGGGAAATCGAGCATGGGAAAGGATGAAAGAGCAAAAGAGGCCGGAAATGATCTTTTCAGCGGGGGCCGCAAGGGAGAAAATTATCCTCTTGACCGCTGGCCCCGGTTTGATGAATATGCGAGAGTCTATGATAAATATGGCTTTATTCCCCTGGGCAACTGTACGGCAAACAGCCAGGCAGCGGCGACTCTTCTTCTCGCGGCGGGTGTTCCTGCCGATAAATTTGCCGTATCTAAGTTTCATTACAGCGCGAGCTGGAGTGTGGAACACTGGGTGCTGATATTTTACATAAACGATAAATGGTTTTATCTCGATCCGCAAAGCGCGGGGAGAGTGAGGATTGACAAGGTGGAGAATTTCAGATCTTATCCGAAGGTCCGCGGCGCCTGGGATATCACAATGCCTTTTGAGCTTTATGTTCCCCCGGGATCAAATATAAACAGGGTGCCTTATGTAGGTGAGCTGAAGTAATATTTTCCCTTGCTTCTTGATTTTGTGACCTTCGGAGAATATTTCTCCGAAGGTTTTTTATTTTAAATCAACGAAAAGAATTGTGAATTGTGAATGGTGAATTATTCCATTAGTTCAAAATTTTTTCGCGAAACGGCGATTTTTTGATGTGTATTTTTCTCCGGATTCTACTATTTTCCCCTGGTTGTTAATATTCGACGCTTTCAGCGTCGCAGGCGCTATTTGCCTGATAAAACCACCGGATTTCATCCGGGGCTAATCATATTCTACTCCATTCGGAGTCGCTTTTGAATTTAGAAAGAACCTAATTTCCTTATTCAATCGGAGCAAAATTTGTCAAAAAGTCCATTAATAACATGTTGCTGATAATTGAGCCGCGATTCAAAATCCATAAGCCGATGGAGTCAGGAAAAGAAAAGTTATCGGTTAGCCCGGGGATAGTCCACCCCCGTCTTCAAAGAAAAACACTTTGAGTCCACCCCCTCCGGCGGGGGATATTTATCGATAATCCCGAGCAATCAAAATGTCCCCCGCCGGAGGGGGTGGCAATGAAGCGCTCTTCTTCATTGACGGGGGAGGACACACCTCGAGTAACTACGAAACTTGTACCTGGCAATAAAACTTTCTACTTATTGATAAATCTCTTACCAATTTGCGTATAATTTAACTTCTTATTGAATAAATCGCCTCCCGTTTTGCCAGAGAACTTTTCCCCATTAGGGCGTTTTCGTCAAGCTCTGCCTGGGGAAAATTTAGGCTCTTATCACCACACTTACGCCAACATGTTGAGGATAATCCGGGGAGCAAAATTTGTCAAAAAGCCCGCCAATAACATGTTGCCGATAGTCATGCCGCGATTCTGAATCAATAAACCGGCTGAGCCGGAATTTCAATATTGTACTAACCGCCCCCACGGGGAATTCCCTGCGGGAACACCCCGTGGCTATTAGGTTTAACCCCCTTCGGGGGATTTCCCTAAGCTTTGCCTGGGGAAAATTTAGGCTCTTATCACCACACTAACGCCAACATGTTGAGGATAATCCGGGGAGCAAAATTTGTCAAAAAGCCCGCTAATAACATGTTGCCGATAGTCATGCCGCGATTCTGAATCAATAAACCGGCTGAGCCGGAATTTCAATATTGTACTAACCGCCCCCACGGGGAATTCCCTGCGGGAACACCCCGTGGCTATTAGGTTTAACCCCTTCGGGGGATTTCCCTAAGCTTTGCCTGGGGAAAATTTAGGCTCTTATCACCACACTAACGCCAACATGTTGAGGATAATCCGGGGAGCAAAATTTGTCAAAAAGCCCGCTAATAACATGTTGCCGATAGACAGGCCGAGATTTTAAATCCATAAACCGGCTGAGCCAAAATTTCAATATTGTACTAACCGCTCCCACGGGGAATTCACTGCGGGAACACCCCGTGGCTATTAGGTTTAACCCCCTTCGGGGGATTTTCCTAAGCTCTGCCTGGGGAAAATTTAGCTCCTTAGTAGTGTCTATAAATATTTGATAATTCACAAGTTTTTAATTAGTTTATCTTGTCGGGCAAAGCTTATGCGATTGCCTGACAGGTTTTCTTTTGCTTTGATGGATAAGGTGAATATTTGATTTTCAAAGTGAGGTTATTTTACCAAAAATCGTGAATCATTTATGAACAAAATGGAGCGGTCAGAATATTATCCGGAAAAAAGTCCGGACAATATTTGGGGATTTTTGTTCCGAAATGGATATAAATACCAGACAGCCGCGGTGCTGCCTGTTTTGGCGGGAACATTATTGCCATTCTGGCTGCGTCCTTCAGGTTTTTCATTCAACCGGATAACCGCGGCGGAATTCCTTATTGCGGCTTTATTATTTCATAACGGATTTATTCTTCTGCTCGATTCAGTTCGAAGTGAAAATATTTCTGTTGGCTTTCAAAAAAGACTCAGACTTTATGCCGCCGGATTTATTTTAACAGCCTGTTTTTTCGGTTTACACATTAACAACAATCTGACATTTCGGTCAGGTGTTCCGGACTATATTTTTGTTGTTTATGGAGTGTGTTCCCTGGTTGCCGGAATTTTATATGTTTTTCCACCTTTTAATTTTCACAAACGTGTCGGCGGTGAGGTAATAATAGCAGAAGGATTGGGGATGGTTCCTATGCTGGGGGCGTATCTGATTCAGGCGGGAGATCTTATACGCCTGGTATATCTCGCGTCGCTGCCGTTGGTTGTCGCTACAGGCCTGTGGATATGGATTGATGAACTCGCCGGCCGGGAGATGGATGAGAAATCTGGACGCAGAACGATGGTTCTTGAATTCGGCCCCCGATTTTCAGGCCGCGTCGGAGTTACAGTTATTTCTCTGATACTGCTTTTTTCAATAATTTCGGCTGTCTTTACAAAAGCGGTAAATCCGGCAGCGCTTATTTCACTGGTTTCAGCCGGGATTTTATTTAAATTAGTTATGGTTTCATGGAAAGATTATTCCTCTCCTCTCAGTATGGAAAAAATGAGAAAATACGCATATATCCAGTACATTATTACCGGAGCCGCTTTTGCTTTTTCTTCATTAATTTGAATCGGGTAAAGAATTGTGAATGATCGAATATCTGCAAAATCAGCAGGTATAGCCATATAATGTTCCATACATTTGTAAGAGGAGGGGATTTGATGTTTTTGCATTAGTATTTCGATGAGTTCAATAATAGTTACGCGATGATTTGAGTATTATATCCGATCGCGTTCATGAGTCCATTTTTGTATGATCTTCCGACAGGGAGCACATGTTTCCCAATCTCAACGGAAGCGGGGGAAAAGGAATCTATTTTGTCGAGAGATATAATATAGGATTTATGAGCGCGGACGAAATTTTCCATCGGCAGTTGTTTTTTAAGACAGCTTAGAGTTTGTTTCACAACAATTTTGCGGCTGGGGGTTACCAGGGAGGAATATTCTCTCATAGCTTCAATGAATAAAATATCATCATACCTTATCTTCTCAATTTTTCTGTTCCCTTTAATAAAGAGATAATCTGGTTCCTGTATGGCAGTATAATCGGGGGGAATATCAATAATAATATTTTTGCCGTCAGTATTTTTTACGGTTTCCCTTATCCGGATATAGATACTTAAAAGTTTGAAAATCATGGCTGAGCCGAATATTATAAAAATTATTATATCTCCGGAAAAAAAGTTATTATATAAAAAACTAAGCGCGTCACCGGTAGTTACACTATAAATATAGGAATGGACGAGGAATAAATAAGTGACATTTACCACTTTAGCGAGCAGATAATATAGGGGCAGAGCGGCTAAAAAAAGAAAGTATTTTTTCTTTTTAATCATTGGAGTCATAATAAGATAAAGAAGAATATATGTTTCGGCCATATCAACAACCAGGAAAATAAGGTTGTAGAGCGCGACGCTTATGAAATCGGCTCCTCTGAAAACGGTCGGAAGTGTAAAATAAAAGAAGATCAACAGCCAGAAAAGCAGGTGCCTCATTAATCTATGCCTGGGCGATATAAATAATTCAGAATAGCTCATAATATTGAGGAGAAAAATATATATTTATTGGCGCTGAATGAAACTGTTATCTTTTACCGGAATAATTATTCGTTAAAAGGTGAACAGCATATATTTAATTTCTCAAATATTAAGGAGAGGGACAAGGATAAAAATGGTAACCATTGTTGCTGCTGTCGTTTGTTGACCATGCTGTGTTGTTTGTTGATATTTTCTGAAAAGAACTCTTACATATTTTAAATTGGATTCAGTGTATTTGATTCCAATCATTATGGAGAGTGAAATGAAAAAAATTATTACAATCTGGTTAATATTTCTCGGGTGTATTTCACAATTGCCGGCACAGGTGAGCGATGGGGGAAAGGGCATTCACGCGCTGATAATGGCGAGCAAAAATTATGGGATAAATTACTACCTTATGAGGGACGCTATTGACCTGCATGGATGGAGATTTACCCATACAGGTGTTACCCCGTCCGTCACGGTATGTCCGGGAGTTTCCCATCTGAATTTTCCCCCGATTGTTGTTGATTACCTGGTTGACCAGATCCCTGCCGAGATGAAATATGATTGTGTGGTCATTCCGAATGGCGCGGGGAGTTATTACCCGGTTTCAAATCCTTTTTCCGATCTCATCAACTCCCCGGAAGCGTTAAACCTGCTGGTTCAGGCAAATGATGACAGTCTCGCTTTATTCGCTTCCTGCGCCGGAGTGAGAGTATTCGCTTTTGCCGATATTTTGCAAAACCGGTATGTGACAGGCAGTCCCCGTTTTATCAGTGAATATGAAAACGCGGGAGCCACATTCCTGGGTACAACCACGACAAATAAACATCCCCCTGTAGTGGATGTAAATCTTATCACATCGGTCAGCGGACAAACAAATCATATAAATAATATCAGACTGATACAGAGGACCACAGAACTTCGGTTCGGCAAAACGGGAGCAAAAGAATCGTCCCTGTTAAACCTGAGCTCTGAAAAAACAATTCTTTCGGATGAGCCTGACTTTGCCTGGCAGCTAAAAGTATCTGACAGCCTGGCGCAGGGAGGGAATTCTGTTCATCTCTGTTCAGATGGCAATTATATTGTTATAGGATATACCTGGGATCAGGCAGGCGGTGATCCTGATATGCTGGTGATGAAAATAAGTCAGCTTGGAGATTTGTTGTGGAGCGGAACATTCGGGGGCGCCGGATTTGAATATGGAAAAGGATTTTGTGAAACAGCCGACTCCTATTTAATTATTGGTTATTCCACATCATTCAGTAATGGAAGCCGTGATTTTTACCTGGTGAAACTGGATAAGACAGGCAATATGATTTGGCAGAAAACCTATGGCGGAGAGGAATGTGATGAAGGTATCGCGGTAATAGCCGATTCTGCCGGATCATATTATATCGCGGGCACTTCCGATTCTTATGGCAGCGGATGGGAGGATGCCCTGCTTATTAAAACCGATACTTCGGGAGCGGTTACCTGGGAAAACAGCTATGGTGGTGACCGTCCCGATTTCTGTAATTCGCTTCTGTTCTCACATGATGGTATGCCGGTTATCGGGATGACCACTACCTCTTTTGTTGATGTTTCGGCAAATCCTCATTTATATAAGATAGATACTTCAGGGGCGATTAAATGGTCGAGAACAATGAATATCGCCCCGGTTTCGGGCCATGGGTTTGACTGGATGACCCAGGTGATCGCCGCGCCCGACAGCGGATTTTATATATCAGGTTATTCTGATGTTTACAGCTTTACAAGCCATTTTCTTATTAAAACAAATATGTCTGGCAATCAGCAATGGTATACCGTGGTTAATTCTTCACCCAAATATGATTATGGCAATTCATTATGCCTGACCGAAGATGGGGGCTGCCTGATATGCGGCACAAATAAGGAAATATATTACGGTGGTAAAATGTATGACAATTCAATCGAGGTTACAAAACTTGATTCGGATGGCAACCTTGAATGGATTAAAAAATATGAAACCGATATGGATAGCTGGGGCGCTTATATCACTCCGGCCGGTGAAAATGAATATATAATGACCGGTTTTTCGAAAGATGATGTTTCCTGTTATCCCGATCTGTTTATTCTTAAAATGGGGGAGTCGCCTTCAGGAGTGGAAGATGATCTGCCGGAAATCAATTATAACCATTTGCGCCAGAACTATCCCAATCCTTTTAATATGAGCACAATAATTGAATATGAAATAAATATTCCCGGTGCGGTTAAAATTGATATTTTTTCGCCTGCCGGGGAATTAATAAAAACACTCGTAAACACTTTCCGGGGCAGTGGAAAATATAAAACCTCATGGGAGGGGCTGGATAATTCAGGCAGTCAGTTAAGTTCCGGTATATATTTTTGCAGAATGTACTGCGCAGGGAAAACCGAGGCAATTAAATTGCTGCTATTGAAGTAATACCCCCCTTATTTAGCGTCCGGGATTTCGTTTTTCCCGGGCGTGTTATTTAAACTCAACATACAGGAAAGATGGGAATCCTGAATTGTGAATGATGAATGGATTATTGTATCAGCAAAAACAAAGGTATCAAACTATAATACAATATTAAAATTGAACCAATACTAAAGAGGGGGAGTTATTAATGGCAACAAGTTATAAAGTTACATAATGTCTTTTTATGAGGTTGTCATGTTTCGAAAAAATAAAAGCTTTTTCCTGCTCCTGATAATAATTTTCACATACAATTTATTGCCATTACATGCGCAGTTTACCAGCCGCCGGTTTGATGTTTATTCAGATTTGCCACATAGTGTCAGCAAAATAGAGGAAGTATATTCTGAAAATTTTGACGGAGATACCAGATGGCCTCTTTTTAACATGGAGAAAAAAAAGGCCAATATAAAAAATGACAGGTATGTTTTAGAAAATTACAGAAAAAAAGGTAAACTTACGGTAGAAAAGAAATTACCTTTTGACCACTCCCGCGATCACGAAATTGAATTTATTATCGGGATGCATCCCGATAGTAAAAAAAAATCCTACCCGATTATTCAATGGTGGGCAAGTAAAAACCAATCCTATGCAATGTACCTGGACTTCCCCAAAATGGAAGTAGACATATATTATTTCCCACATTATGGCAAAAAAAAGAGAACCCGCTTTAAACTTGACGGGGATAATTATTCTAAAAAAGTAAAAAGTTTGAAGATTGGCACTCTTGCCCTTGTGACTATCCGAAAATTTGAGGATACTGTTTATATATTTATCAATAAAAAATTTATCGCTAAAGTGCCTTATAACGAATGCAGGGGAAACGAGCTTAAGTTTAATGTATATGAGGATTCTCTTGTTGAAATAGATAACCTGACCGTAAAAGTTTTTACGCCGTTAAGGAAATTCTGGGAGGAATGAAGAATTACTTTTCTTAACCTGCCGGGAACAATCATATTAAATGGGTACGAAAGTAGAATGACAGGATTAAGGGGATGAGAATGATTTGCAATATCACCGGGGCTTAATAAGAATAACCGGATATCAGCCGTAAGTTTCTTGTCATATTTGAAAATTGTCAATAGTCCATTGTTTGTCGCCTATTATTATATTATTTTATTTATGATTGGTAGCGGAAACGGGTCTTACGCTCTCAAAAAAGGGAATGAAAGTTTTTATTGTATATAGATTAAATTTATTTTAATATGGGGGGATATTCAAATGAAAAATACGCTTCGTCGTTTTCGCAATAAAGGAAAGGTGTGACAAATTATAGATGTTCGTAATTCACCTGGAAACCGTTATTAAGAAATGTGAGGTAATATGAAAGCAAAAAATAAAATTCTGATTTGGGACTTACCTGTCAGATTTTTCCATTGGCTATTAGTTATCGGATTTTTTTCAGCTTCATTAATCGCTTTTGGATTTGATGATGAAAATATCTATTTCCCGATGCACGCCATTTTAGGCTTAATTATTGTTTTTATGGTTATTTTAAGAATTATCTATGGTTTCATTGGAACAACTTACGCGCGATTTAACTCATTTTTATTTCACCCGAAAGAGGTGTTTTTATACTTTAAAGGTATAATATCCGGCAGTAACAAATCATATTCCGGTCATAATCCAGGTTCTTCATACGCGATTTTTATAATGTTATTATTATTAATCGGTTTAGCGATAACAGGAATTTCACTCGCGCTTGGCAATGAGACCTTTGAGGACTTACATGAGCTATTCGCAAATTCTATGCTGGTGATTGTGTCTCTGCATATTCTGGGTGTAATATTGCATATTGTTATAAATCGTCAAAACATTATTGCCAGTATGATTCATGGAAAAAAAGAATCCGGTTCCGGAACAGGAATAGATTCATCAAAACCAATTTCCCTGATTATTTTTCTGGTATTATTAGTTTCATTTACCTTTTATTTATTAACAAGTTTTAATATCTCAGACGGAACTATAGATGACAAAATAACAGGAGTTAAGTTAAAAATCGGTGAATCTGAAAATGGCCGGGAACATAACACCAATTATGAACATGATGAAGATGATGATTAAGCAGGCTGTGACTATTACCAGGTAAACAAACCTCAGGAAATTTTGAAAAAGCCTTAAAAATAGATGAAAATGATTTAATGGTTTTAGCCAATCTGGCAAATATTTGTACGAAAAACAATCAGTTACTCAAGGCAATTAATCCGTAAGGAGTTAAATTCTACGCAAAATGGCAAAATTTTTCATGAACACAGCCGGTGGTAAGTCCGCCGCGGCGGATCGAAACCAGCGGCGGTAGCTTCGACTCCGCTCAGCCACCGGATGGTCGTATTTATTTCTGGCTCCGCCAGTTTATATATTATAATAAAATTGCATCTTTCGCGGATGAAGAAACTGCAGCCTGGGCAAAGGAACAAATTAAACTATTAAAGAAATAGTTCTTTTACTAACCCATCGTTCTTAAAAGGAGGTTATTTTATAATGTTTATCTACAAGCTGAAAATAACAGGGAATACAAAACTCCCGGACCATTTTTTTGAGGATATGGACCTGTATCTGAATCTGTTAAACCGGGGCAAACAGGTAATCAATGAGGAGTGGCAATATGAACCGATTAAAAACGGGATTCAGTTGAACCTTTATTGTCCGGAAAAAGATTCTCTAAATGATAAATATCTTAGCGCTTACGGAAGGGATCTAAAGAAGAAGATTGAGAATGATTTTAATGTTCTGTTTAAGCCGGAATATGCCGGGATTGATCCGGAAATTCCATCCACCCCTATACCTTCTGTATCAAATTTTTACATCCTCGGGAGCCGGGATTGGTCTCCTGACTTCAGACCCAAAGTATCCCAGAAGTTAGAAAACACAATAAAAACAGAGGAAAAATAAAAAACGGCCAATGTAGTGCCTAATATTACATTGCGCTTGACTTTCAGTCTATTTTTTTGTATATTATCTTCATGTTTATCAGAACAAAAACATCACCGAATAGCCCTAAAAAATCCGTTCAAATCGTTGAGTCGATTCGTAATGGCGCTAATGTCAGGCAAAAAATTGTACGCCATATCGGCACAGCTCTAAGTGATGATGAATTACAAAAATTAAAGGAACTGGCTGAATACGTAAAAGCAAAGCTTGAAACTGAAAGCCAGCCAAACTTGTTTGCCCCGGAAGAAATTGCTCAAATGGTAATTGAAGCAAGAAAAACTAAGGATGACAACCCAATAAATGTTGACTTAAAAAAGCTAAGGGAGGAACAAAGGATTATCATTGGCATCCATGAGGTCTATGGTCAAATATATAATGAGCTTGGTTTTCAGTACACACTTGGCAGTCCTAAAAGAAAAGTATCTTCGAGCAGGAATTTATTTAATATAGTAATGGCCAGGATAGCCAATCCATCATCAAAAAGATCATCAGTCCGACAGTTGGAAAAAGACTTTGGCCAAAAGCTATCGTTAGACGGAGTATACAGAATGATGGATATGCTGGATGAAGAGAAAATAAACAAAATACAAAAGCTATCATATGAAGCAGCCTCAGGAATAATAAAAGAAAGGATTGATGTAATATTCTATGATTGCACAACCCTGTATTTCGAAAGCTTCACAGAAGATGAACTCAAGGAGAATGGATACAGCAAGGACATGAAGTTTAACCAGCCGCAAGTGTTGTTGGCACTTATTACAACAAGCGAAGGCTTTCCAGTCGGATATGAGGTCTATCCCGGTTCCTATTATGAGGGGAATACACTTGAATTGGCCATAGAGAAACTGGAAAAACAGTTTGAGGTAGGGAAGATAATATTTGTTGCAGACAGTGCGATGTTAAGCCAGACAAACCTTTCAAAACTTGAGGGAAAAGAAAAACAATATATAGTTGGCGCGCGGTTAAAAAACATGAGCGTCAAAATGCAGAATAAAATAACTGACCTGACAAATTATAAATCAACGGTTGATGATGAAAAGATGGCAGTATTTACCTTGGGAGAAAAAAAACGATTAATAGTAACATACAGTCCTAAACGTGCCGAAAAGGATCGCTATGACAGAGAAAAAGCGATAGAAAAGTTGAGAAAGAAACTGGAACGATCCTCAAACCCCTCTTCGTTGATAAGCAACTATGGATATAAGAAATTTCTTCAGATAGAAGGTGAGTCCAAAATAATAATAGATGAAGAAAAACTAGCTGAGTCGGCAAAATGGGACGGATTGCATGGTGTTGTCACAAATGCAGAAGAACTAAACGAAAAAGAAGTAAGGGAGCAATATCAGAAACTATGGCAAATAGAGGAATGCTTCCGGATCAGTAAGCATGACTTAAGTCTACGTCCGATATACCACTGGACGCCCAAAAGGGTAAAAGCTCATATTGCGATATGTTTTATGGCGCTGGTATGTCTGAGGCACCTTGAATATCGTGTCTTGAAACAGTATGAAAAGCTTTCTCCTGAAGTAATAAGAAATGAGTTGCTTCATGTTCAATGCAGTATTCTCAGAGACCAGTCAACTCAAAAAAGGTATGCCATGCCTTCAATGGTAACGAAACATATAAGAAAAATCTATCAGGTAGTAGGGCTAAAGATAGATAGCGTTCCATATGAAATATAGATAACTCCCTGAATGTGAAATCGGAAATATGAGAAATGTAGTGCCTATAAAAAACCTATGCCCTTTAATAACAATGAGTTACGCTGTTTTGGGTCGGAAGTCAGGACGGGATTCAGTTGAACCTTTATTGTCCGGAAAAAGATTCTCTAAATGATAAATATCTTAGCGCTTACGGAAGGGATTTAAGGAAGAAGATTGAGAATGATTTTAATGTTCGGATTAAACCGGAATATGCCGGGATTGATCCGGGAATTCCATCCACCCCTATACCTTCAGTATCAAATTTTTACATCCTCGGGAGCCGGGATTGGTCTCCTTTGCTTGACGGCGAAACTCTGGAGCCTGTACCAATTTACAGGATACCATTTACAAATCAGGATACTGAATCATACGACGATCTTTATTCCTGGGAAAGAAATTACAAAAACATTGAAGATACCTGGCTGATTGGCGAAGCTGGTGAAAACCAGGCCAAAAATCAGCTCCGGAATTATGATAGCGAATTAAACAGGCAGGGAATGACAATCCGGAAAAAAATAGAAGAACTAACCGCTATCCCGACCTATTACTTTTTATTTAATTACCGTGCCCGGGGAAAAATAAAAGATAAAAAAAGGAAATGTCCGGGCTGCGGAGCCGACTGGCTGATTGAAGGAAAAACCTTTAATGATTGTTACGCGTTCAAATGTGACCGGTGCAGGCTGGTTTCGGGATTATCTTCATATAATTAAAGCATTTAAACAAATACCGATACATTTAATGGCAACAATTTTTTCAAACAAACTAATCTACACGAATATAATTTTAAATATGCCAAAAGAAATCACAACTTATCCCGCGACCGCGGATGCGCTCAGGGAATTTCTGGAATTTTTCCTGGATTTATGCGAAAAACAAAATATTCTTGAATTGAGCCTGTTATATGGTTTCGCCTGGGGAAACGAAATATATAACTGGCAAGAAAGGCTGGTAAAAACCGGGGATGTAATTCCCGATATTAAAAATGTTGAAGAAATTACCGATGGAGCTTTCGGGGAAGATGACCTGTCATTCAGAATTCCCGGTAAAGATATCACCCTGAAATTTTGTCATCACTCCGATATTCATTTCACTTTTGAAAAGAATGATCCCCTGGCATCGGAATGTTTCAGGAAGATTTGTGAATCATTCAGGATCGCTTCAGAAAAAGAGAATTAATTCAACAGACAAACAGAGCCGGGGGATGTATACTTTAATCAAAAAGGGAATTACCCGGCCTTATGATGAACTGACAACGGTATTTAGCGCGAAGCAATGATCAGCTTTTTAAACACTGGTTTATCAGGAGTCGGAAATACCTTTCTTTGGCAAGGGTGGATGAAAAATAAATAAAATCAGAACTCGCGATCCCTGGTAAGAAAAACAACTACTTATGGAAATCTATTCGTAAAATAAATTGTCGTAATGTTGACGCGCATCCCGAAATGTTTATGGATAACTTATTGATTCGCAGACTGGTATAAATATATTTATTGTACTCCCGTGGATAAATATGGTGTACCTGACGGCACACCGGATATCCTGGTTATTTCTTTTTTACCAATCTGCTGTCCCTAACGGGACATAAAATATTATTTGCTGTATTAAATTACCCCGTCAGGGGCAAAATATTGGAAGAAAAAAAAAAGGAAAGCGTCCATGTGTGCCGTCAGGTACACTATATAACACACTCTGAATTGTTTTAGGCGCATTGGATGAGGGGATTAAATCGCAATAAATAAGTTGAATAGTGTTTTGATATCTGAAATCAAGACAAAATAGTCAGATGGGAGCCGGGAGTTCTGAAAAAGAAAAAATATAGGACAAATTTGTTCCAATTCCATTATTTTTGTGTTATTAACCCCAAACGGGGATGATTAAAATATTGGAAAGAGTATGAGTCTAAAACGGAGTAGTTATCCGTTGAAAATATTAATGAATATGAAAATTAAATGGAGTCAGAATGAATTTTAGTCCTGATCTTGGCAGCCCTGTAACCAATACACGTTTACGGGATTCGAAACATACCGCGGATATATCAGGGATGTGTTCTGTGTGCACAGCAAATTGCACAGGGTATTGCGAAATCGGTCTTTCGGCGATTCGCGGTCCGGAAGCTCTGTTGCCATTTGCAGCGGATAAAAACCAATTCGCGTCAGAAAAGCGATATCCTGTCGACTATTCACATTTTAATATTAATGGGCGGGTCTTTGGAACATTGGGAATAGAAGCCGATGAATACAAAGCATGTTATCCGAATGCCGATATTTCCTCTTCATTCGGCGCGAAAGATAAAGTGGATATCAGAGCGCCCTTTATTCTGCCGGCGATGGCAAAATTAGCGTGGAAGGAATATTTCGCGGGAGCCGCTTTATCAGGTGTGCCTGTGGTAATTGGTGAGGATGTCATAGCAAAAGACCCGGGATTGATAATGTCGGGGCATAAGGTAATCGATTCACCATTGATCGCCGAGATGGCGTCGACTTTCAGAAGGTACTATCGGGGATCAGGCGATGTTGTTCTTCAGGCCAATTGTGATGATGAATATCATGGCGTTCTTGAATATGCCATTGAGAAACTGGGGATTGAATCTGTTGAATTAAAATTCGGGCAGGCGGCAAAAGGAATACAGGGTATGGGCCAGGTTGATAAAATCGAAGACGCGCTTCGTTTTAAAGCGATGGGTTATATCGTTATCCCTGACCCGGAGGACCCTGTTGTGGCGGAAAATCACGCCAGGGGAGTTGGCCCGGTGTTTGAAAAAATCGGCAAATTACCTTTATGGACTCCCGATAAACTTATAAAACGTGTCGCGGAACTTCGTAATCTCGGCGCAAAACGTATATGTTTCAAAACAGGTCCTTACGATCCCCGCGACATTGCCACCATACTCGAAATTGCGTCCGAAACAAACGCCGACCTTGTAACTCTTGACGGAGCAGGCGGAGGGACAGGCCACAGCCCGGTAAAAATGATGAATGAATGGGGAATACCAACGGTAATGCTGCAGGCTGTTGTTAATAAAATTCTCACTGATTTTCACAAAAAAGGTAAAGTAATCCCACCAACCGCCATTGCAGGAGGTTTCGCGACCGAAGACCAGGTATTTAAAGGTCTCGCGCTCGGCTCTCCATATACCAGGATGATTGCCATCGGACGGGCGGCTATGGCGGCTGCTTCTGTGGGCAAACAGGTGGGAGAGGAAATCTTAAAAGGCAATGTGCCGAAAGATTACACCCGTTTCGGTTCAACCGTGGATGAAATATTTGCCGATTATCGCCTTCTGAAAGCTGAGTATGGGGATGAAACAGCAGATATCCCGACAGGAGCGATCGGGTTATTTTCTTATCTGAACCGGGTTTCTGTCGGTTTGAAACAATTGATGGCTCTTAACAGGAAATTCGCCCTGGAATATATTGATCGTGAGGATATTTTCCCCCTGACAGACGCGGCCGCGAATATGACAGGACTGGCCACTTTTGATATATAGTGATTCTTTATTTCAGAACTCCTTTCCTCTCGCAAAATGAAATCGCGGAGATTTTGGAAAATATCCTGTGAAGTTGTTATCCGTGAATTACTCTGTAAGGAGTTAAATTCTACGCAAAATGGCAAAATTTTTCATGAACACAGCCGGTGGTAAGTCCGCCGCGGCGGATCGAAACCAGCGGCGGTAGCTTCGACTCCGCTCAGCTACCGGACAGGTTCAGTGTTTCTGGCTTTGCCAGTTTACGTGTTATAAATTTAAAATGCTATTGATCTTAGTTTATCGGGAATCTCTTAAAGTAATTGATTATCCAGGGTGGTTTGTGGAATCCTCGCGTTTCCCATTTATCTTTCAAATTCTCTCAGCCCAAAATACATTTTCACCGGAGTTTTCCCTTGAAATTTTTTCTTTCTGTACATTATTTGAGAGACGAAGAATAATTTATCCGTATATTAAGAACAGCGAACAATTTTTTTTATTAACAAAATAAATATCATGAAAATAGCGGAAGTCAGAAACATTCTCAAGGGGCATTCAGATGAGCAACTGAGGCTGATCATCGCCGAACTTTATAAAGCCATACCCAAAGCGATTAAAGAAGATATTAATATCGACATGATGATAAATAGTCCTGACGCTTTAAAAGGATCAAAAGAAAAAACCGTAAAAAACAAAACGCCTGATATCAAATCACTGCAATTTGAAACGGAAGAATTTGTTGCGAATGCGGAAAGTCTGTGCTATTCAATACCGAACAGGATTGTGCCCAAAAAGGAACGTCCTAAATGGCGGTTCGTAGTGAAGCGTCTTTATAAAAATTTGTCGAAGGCGGCGGATGTTGAAGCAAATTTGCCTTTGGCAGGTAAATCGCTTGAAAAATTATACACACTCCTTTGTTATTCCTGTGATTACGTAATTTTTAACACGTATGATTCATTTGAATCAATAGGCATTGAACAAATCGAATTTTTTCATAAAACTCTTTCGATAAATTTTCGATATCAAAACAAAATTGACTTTATATCAAATGCCATAGAATTAATGGTCAAAAATGGATTAAACAGGTATACGCTCTATTCAGAATTAATGGATGTTATCCTGGAGTTTTTAAAGACTACCGATATGAGAGAGCTGGCGATAAAAAAATGCAGCGAAATGATTAAAGAGGAACAAAACACTCAAACAAAGGAAGTAAGCGTTTGGCAAAAAGATTACGCAAAAGAAAGGAGAATTAATAACTTAACTGAAATGGGATTTTTGTGCTACTCTCAGTTATATGAGTACGATAACGCGATTATATATTTCAAGAGAAACTATATTAAAGAGGATAAGGAAGTTGCGTTATATATTTTATTAGGGTTAATATATAAAATCAAACAAAAAGAATATTTCCTCAGGGAGTATGAAATAGCCCTGGAAGAAGGCGTGACTCCGAGAAATTCCCTGGAGAAGATGTACAATTATGTTAAGGATAATGACGAATTTCCAGAGTATTATGGTTAGGCTCTTACCACCACACTAACGCCAACATGTTGAGGATAATACAGGGAGCAAAATTTGTCAAAAAGCCCGCCAATAACATGTTGCCGATAACCGGGCCGCGATTCTAAATACGTACTCATAAACTGGCAGAGCCAGAACAAAGTAAAAGGTATAATAAAAAGTGGGACTCATGGGACAACTGTGACTCTGACTATTCTATCAATTACAGACCTAATTACTTGTCATTCCGGTTTTTTGCGTTCTTTGCAAAAAGACCGGAATCTAATGCGAATTTTACTGCCATTTAACTTAAAACTTTGCCATTTTGCGTAGAATTTAACTGCTAACGGAATAATCGATCAAGGTATAATAAAAAACGAGAACGAGTACAATTTTTTATTTATAATTGCGAAATGGCTTCTGTCTCGCCGCCTTAGGGAATTTGATGCAGCCCCGGGGCGGAACAACGGTCATCCCTTTTTGCCTGGCTGGTCAAATAAAATAGATATATATTTCAGACCTAAGTAATTGTGATCTTTTGTTGAGAATTAAAAATCCACGGGAGGATGGAATGCGTTACCCTTTAATAGCAGTGATACTGATTCTGATAGTTATTATCTTTTCCGCCTGTCAGGAAAATGATACTATTGTTGAAAATCTTGATGATTCCGATACTTCCCATGTTGTTGTAAGAAAACCAAATATTTATTTATATCCTGAAAAAACCATACAAATTGAAGTGAGCCTGATTTTCCCTTATGGCGGCAAAGTGATTGAATCTGTTCCGGCATATAACAAGGGATGGAATGTAACAGTTACTCCCGAAGGAATAATTAATGATGATTATGATTATCTCTTCTACGAGTGCGAACTTAAAGACCGTTTCCAATATAAAGAGGGCTGGATTGTTAAAGGTGAAGAAATTGAACAGTTTTTCAGGAACAACCTGGCCGCGCACGGGTTTGCCTTTCATGAGATAAACGATTTCCTTGAATACTGGCTGCCATTGCTTGATGATAATAAATCCTGGCTGGTATACCCGCAATACAGGGATATTATTGACCAATATATTGAACTTGAGCTTTCGGTCACCCCCGATAATATTTTCCGGTTATTTTATTGTATCGAAGAAAACCGGGATAATAAAACGGTTCTAAATGAGCCGGAAATAAGGAAGGGTAAAAGAACCGGGTTTTCTTTATTCGAATGGGGCGGTGTGCTTAAATAACCTGTTCTCTGCCATATATATATATTGATTTTATCACAAATGTCTCAGAAATTATAATATTTTCTGTTTCATTTTGATAATCTATTTTTCTTCCACCGGTAAAGTATAACATTGCCGGAAACTGGTTCTGTTTTGATTAGCCTGATCTGAGCCATATAAATCTGACCGACCTGTTTTTTGCTACTATTGATTTTATATTTGATTTAATATATTTTTTTTGAATTAAAATCAGGAAAGAATTGCGATGGCATTGAGTGAAGTTATTATTGAAAAAATCAAAGAACTGCCTGGGGACTCATTGCCGTCAGTTTTGAAATTTATAAAGTTTCCTGAAGAAAGATCGGAAAACAGGGAGGAGCTTACAAATAAGAGCATAGAGATCAATCCCCTGGTTAAATCACTGAGTGGTATAGTCCGGGAAGATGAAGAATTTGATTACAGAGAAGAGTACCGCAATTATCTTATTAAAAATATAATATAACTGATTGTTAAAGGTTTTTGATTAAATTATTTCATTTAAATTCTTTATTCAACTATTTATCCATATTTTCGGGAATTACTGATTGCGTAAAACAAAAATCACCTCTTTTATGGAAGAATCTTTCAAAAACTTCCATCTTTCGGGGGAAGAAAAATCGGAATTAAAAGAGCTGCTGAATGATCCGGGGAACACATTTGAGGAGCTGAATTATGCGCGCAACAGGGCTTTCGATGTTGTAAATGAATACTACCGGGGATGTGAGAATATCAATCCCCTGTCATTAAAGTGGCTCGAAAATGTTGTAAAAACAATTGATAACGCGCGCGAAAGATTTTACTCGGAAGCATCGGAGGCTTATTTCAGTCCCGGCGACGATTGCGCGAACGCAATTATCTCACTATTACGAACCGCTCATTCTTCTGTTGATATATGTCTCTTTACCATATCGGATGATAATATAGGGCGGGAAATTATGGAAACCTATGACCGGGGAATTAAAATCAGAATTATCACTGATAACGACAAAACCAATGACCGCGGAAGCGATATCGGTTATCTTTCCAGGAAAGGAATTCATATTAAAATGGATACAAGCCCCAGTTTTATGCATCACAAGTTCGCGATCTTTGATGACAGGAGACTTGTAAACGGCAGCTTCAACTGGACAAGGAGCGCCTCAAAATATAACTCGGAAAATATCGTTGTAAGTTATGAAAAAGGATTGATTGCCCAGTTCAGGAATATGTTTGAAAAATTATGGCTGGAATGTGTAAATTTTAAGGGATAATTTATTTGGTTAAAAAATAGTAAATTAATCTTGTATGATTTTATTTAATTAATACAGGGATGCCGGAAAAATGGGTAAACGATATTTTATTTTTATTTTCTTCTGTTTAATGCTGAGCGCTCTTCACGGGCAGGAAATATGGGATATTATGACCATATCTGAACAGCCTTATACAGATGTTGTTCTGTACAAAGTCAGTGAGGATACTCTTTATGTAAATCATTTCGGTGAAACCTACACAATTTTAATTGACTCAATTGAATCGATGACAAGGGAGAGGGAATCCAAATCGGTAATGGGAGGACTTATCGGAGTCGCCGCGGGAGGGGCCGCCGGATATTACATGCTCGGGGGGGATAGATTGGATGATGGTTTTTTCGGTTCGATGGGTAAGTATATTGCAGCAGGACTGGGAATGATAATAGGAGGAATAGTAGGATCAGGAATAGGAGGGGGCCTCGGCCAGGATGAATATTATGACTTTGAGAAAAGGGATCATGATCAGAAAGTCCAGTTGCTGAATTATATCCTGGATAGGCAAAAAAATAATAAGGAAATTCGGAAAGAATAAAACAACATTACACTATGAAAAGCGCGTTATTAAATAAAATTGAGTCGGTATATTCACTTGTTCTCAATGAAGAGGACGCGAGGGTATGTAAAGAAATTTCGGATGATGCCTGCAGGTATGTGCCGGTAAATTTTTTTCTGATAATTATCAGCAACACACTAACAAAACTTGGCGACGCTCTCAGCAGTCCCAAAACGGTGCTCGCGTGGCTTATGGGGTATGTCAGCGCCCCTGTATATCTTATCGGGTTTCTTGTGCCTCTTCGTGAATCAGGTTCGATGCTGCCGCAGATTTTTATCGCCGGTTATATAAGGCGGAAGGAAGTGCGGAAATGGGTATGGGTGGCAGGATCCATTTTACAGTTTATTTCAATAATGGGAATAGCGCTGACAGCAATTTATTTCCGCGGAGCCGAAGCGGGATGGTTAATCATGGGGCTGCTTATAATATTCAGCCTCGCGCGCGGTTTATGCTCGGTAGCCTCCAAGGATGTGACAGGTAAAACCATCCCCAAAACCAGACGGGGACGTCTGAATGGTTTCAGCACATCCATTTCAGGTCTCTTTATCCTGGCCGCGGGAATATTCATGATGCTGAGGCCGGAAAACTCAGATAACATTACTTTTTACAGCGTTCTGCTCTTTTTTGCCGCCTCGCTATGGCTTCTTGCCGCGGGTGTTTATTCTTTTGTAAATGAGTACCCGGGTGAAACCTCCGGTGGTGGAAATGCCATTAAGGAAGCGCTGGAAAGAATTAGTTTGCTCAAGGAAGATAAACCATTCCGGAATTTTGTTATATCGAGGGCTCTTCTGTTATGTTCAGCTCTTACAGCTCCCTTTTATGTGGTATTGGCTCAGCGGCATCTTGGAAGCGAGACATATCTGCTCGGGTTGTTTGTTCTCGCGAATGGTATCGCTTCAAGTGTGAGCGCTCCATTCTGGGGGAAAATGGCTGATATTTCGAGTAAGAAAGTTATGGTCAGGGCAGCGATTATATCGGCGTCACTCGGTATTGTTATATTCGCTGTTGTAATATTAAGCCCTTTCCTGAGGAGCAGTTGGTGGATTTATCCCCTCTCTATGTTTGTGCTCGGAATCGCGCACAGCGGAGTAAGGCTGGGAAGAAAAACTTACATTATCGATATGGCCGGGGGCAACAAAAGAACCGATTACGTAGCTGTGAGCAATACGATAATCGGAGTTATTCTTCTGCTGACCGGGGGAATAAGCGCCCTGGCATCTATGATATCGCCTGAAGGAATAATACTCGTTCTTTCTCTTTTTGGTATTGCCGGGGCTTTTACGAGCTCCAGGCTTCCTGATGTTTAGGGAATTACCTGAACTGTTAAAAATATATTTATTGTACTCCCGCTGATAAATATGGTGTACCTGACGGCACACCGAATATTTTTCGTATCTCCTTTTTACCAATATGATGTCCCTAACGGGACATATAACAAAAATTGCTGAAAAAGATTACTCCGTCAGGGGCAAAATATTGGTAGAAAAAAGAATAAAGCTTGAGAGTGTGCCGTCAGGTACACCATATAATACACTCTGAATTTTATTCGGCGCCTTAGGGGAAGGAATCAAATCGCAAAAAATTCGTTAAATTGTGTCTCGGTATATAACATCATGACAAAATAGTTTGATGGGAGTCAGGAGTTCTGAATTCCGGATCGACCGGGATATTTTTTCCATCTCCATTTTTATCCCGAACATACGATAAGTTACCTGAAGCAACATATAACTGTTTAAGTCGTCTTTTTAATATATCCAGGATAATTGAGAGGATCAGGGTAAATGAAAAAGAAATGGAAGTGGATTTCCGGCGCGGCGGCTGTTGTTTTTTTGATGATTCTGATATATCTTTTCCAGGGGCCTCTTTTTCCCTGGAACCCGATAAAACCGGGATATGAAAAAATCAAATTCAGCAGGGGGATGTTATATATTAAAGATATCACCGGGAAAGATTCCATTGTTTTCAGGATTGATAAAATTATTGAAGCGGAGGAAAAATTTCACGATCTGCGTTACCAGGATGATATGAAGATATTTATTGTAAACAGGGATGGCAGTATGAAACGTTTTCTCCCCTGGATGGGTGGCGCCGGTTATTCTGTTTCGCTTAGCATGGCAAATCTAATATACATAGGACCAAAAGCGCGCAATTCCAAAGCGGGACCGGGACCGCATATAAAGCATGAACTTTCCCACATGCTTATTGATCAGAACACATCACTGGAAAACGCGCTCGAAATGCACGAACAGGGCTGGTTTGTTGAGGGAATAGCGGAATATTTCAGCGGCCACACTTTTTACAGCAGGGAGGAATTTAAGGAAGTCTGTAGAAGATACAAGTTTGAGTTTGACGGCCTGATGGAAAAAAATCCCCTGAAAATGAAAGGTAAGGAGCTGTTGTTCAGTTATTCTTATTATAAATATTTCATTGAGTACTTATGTATTACTAATGGGGAACAGAAATTGAGGCAGTATCTGAAACGTTATATACAAAAACCGGGTGAATATAAAGAGCTTTTCAGAGAGATATATGGAACAGATTTAAAGAACCTTTTGACAGGTTATAAAAAATTTCTTAATTTATAAAAATTTTGAGAATAGAAGGAGCGCTGATGAAAAAATGGGCATTAATTTTAGTTGTGTTACCAATTCTTTTTCTTCCGGCATGTTTTACCAGGATGGGCCGAATCCATAAAGAGACGCGGCCGCCAAAAATTTATCCATTTTATTTTCCCGTCGGGTCCTGTATAAATCCCGAATTGGCGGGAGATTATATTCATGAATATGAAATAACAGTGCGTTATGATTGTTATGAATCCGAAACACCTGTTGGCGGTCCGGGAACACCGATAGAGAGCTATTGCGAAGAAGATATCGAAACATACAGCCACCTGAAATTAACCAGTCTGGGTAAAGTTACTTATTGCGGGGATGAAAATGCAATCCCAAGAAATGAGTACAAGGGTGAATTCAGAGTTAATAAGGACACTCTTTATTTTTTATTTCCGGGAAACAGGTTTGTTACCAAATGTATATACCATTATGATAAAATAGAGAGCATTTTTGAACTTACTGAAGCTGAAGATAACTTCATGAAACACGCGCGCGGCATTAATTTATGCAGCGGAAAGTGGGAAAAAGAATAAAGAAACCTGCCATAGGCTCTTATCACCACACTAACGCCAACATGTTGAGGATAATCCAGGGAGCAAAATTTGTCAAAAAGCCCTATAATAACATGTGCCGATAGTCAGGCCGCGATTCAAAATCCATAAGCTGAAAGAGTCAGAAAAAGAAAAGTTATCGGTTAGCTCAAGGAAAGTCCTCCCCCGTCTTCAAAGAAAAACACTTTGAATCCACCCCCTCCAAAGGGGGATAAAAGACACAATGTCCCCCTTCGGAGGGGGTGGCCTCCGGTCGTCTTTTGCCGGAGGTCGGGGGAGGATTCACCACGAGTAATTACAAAACTTTTACCTGGCAATAAAACTTTCTAACTGCTGATAAATTTCTTACCAATTAGCGTAGAATTTAACTTCTTATTGAATAAATAGTTTTCCCCGATAGGGTGTTTTCCACAGGCTCTGCCTGGGGAAAAATTAGGTAACTTATTCTATATTTACTAAGCAATTGGCTGAAAAAGAGATAAGAATGAGACGCATACCAAATATTTTCTTGTTTTTTTGTGGCATAATATTGAATCAGGCGCCTTGATTTAATTTTCCATCCCCGATAGAAGGATAATGGTTATTCCATAATGAGTTAAATTCCAAGCCAAATGGTGGGATTACAATTATCAATTAAAAATGAACCATTTAAAAGACAAGGTTTACCGCAGATTTCTCTGATTTCACGGGTTGAGGCAGGAAAATGCCACCAGATCACCAAATTACAAAATCCCACGAAATACCTTATTCTTGATTTTTGAACCATCCAGGCAAAAAGATTATAATTATGTGAAAACGTCTATTCCTACTGGTGGAATAAATAGACTTTCCTCAGGTTTGGTTCCAATTCAAGGTAGATCAAACCCCTCCCATCCTCCCCTTAAAATCTTAAGGGGAGGGGGTTTCGACCTCTGATTATTGAAGAGTCTTTACGAGGTTAATTTCAATCATTGTTGCTGTCAAATTCAAAATTTGATGTTTTCCGAAACTGGGACTCTTTAGCAGCAGAAATACCCAACCGGCAAAATCAGACCTTATTAACCTTATTCAACAGGGTAATATTCCCGGCGGAATTTGCTGATGGATGCCGAAAAGAAGGAATATAAGGATCAAGTGGTTTAGAAAGACTAACAGGATAAAGTGATATATAACAACTGAATCATCCTTTAATTATCAATTGTCAATTATCCAGTATCAATTAAGTTGATCTTCACTTCTGGTAAAGCCGGTCTATTCCATAAGGAGTTATGATTCTAAATAAAATCGCAAAATTTTTGTCGACAATCCGGATTGCAGTTTTATTTTGGCTGAACTCTGTTGATCCCCCGTAGAGTTCTTTCTGTATGAGCTTGGTTGATACTACCCAAGAGGGAAATTCCGCAACAATGTTGTTTTCCTAATTAGTTTTAAGGTTATTCAGACCGGAAGGACTTTCTTCGAGTAAATTTATTACCCTTTGTTTCTGGTGTGGTCAGCTTGGTAATCAGGTATTGTTTAATTGATGATTACTCTTTTAATAACTAAATCAATATTCTTCAGTTTAAAGCATAAAATAATTAGCTGGACGACAGAGATACTATATTTTCCCCAGGCAAAGCCTGACGAAAACACCCCAAAAGGGGAAAAGTTCCCTGGCAAAACGGGGGGTAATATATTCAATAAGAAATTAAATTCTACGAAAATTTGTAAGAAATTTATCAGCAAGTAGAAAGTTTTATTACCAGGTATAAGTTTCGTATTCACTCGAGGTGTGTCCTTCCCCGTCAATGAAGAAAGGCGCTTCATTGCCACCCCCTTCGGCGGTAATGGCACTAACATAGTGAAACGAAATGAATATTGCGCGAATATAGTTATTCCCTAATATCAATATTTCTCATGGAATGTATTTTCAATATTAATTAAGTAAAATGATAACAATAATTGGCTAACCTATTGTTATTAAATTCTTTACAACCTCACCCCAACCCCTCTCCTTATCAAGGAGAGGGGCTTTAAAAGTCCCTCCCCTTACTAAGGGGAGGGATTTAGGGTGGGGTCTGAATACCAGAAAAAAACTAAATAATCCTCATTCTTGCACAATCTTAGTGCCATTACCTTCGGAGGGGTGGATTCAAAGCGCTGCGCCTGCCTGTGGCATGGTTTTTCTTTGAAGACGGGGGAGGCTATCCTTGAGCTGATCGATAACTTTTCTTTTTCTGACTCCATTAGCTTATTGATTTAGAATCGCAGCCTTAATATCGGCAACATGTTATTATCGGGCTTTTTGACAAATTTTGCTCCCTGGATTATCCTCAACATGTTGGCGTTAGTGTATTGGTAAGATACTATATTTTAATCTGGGATTATGAGAACCGTAGATCATTTTACTACTTGAAAATTTTACACTATTTATCTATTTTTCATTTTACAGTTAATTAAGAAGGAAAGAAAATATAAAATTGTAATTAACCAATTATATTTTTTGTGGCATTAATTCCTGCATTATTAATGATTTGTTGTAAGAGGGTAAGATGATAGGTCAATCATATAAAGATCATGTAGATAAACTTTCAGATATCGAACTTTTCCGGATGAGCCGGCGAATAAACAGGGAAGATTTTGGCAGTCATTATAAATATGTAATGGCCAGACTATCGGAACGAACGGATGAAGACCTGGAATCAATCCCTTATTATGATGATTATTCTATAAAAAAACTTGAAGCCGAGAACTTATCGGTAGATGAAAAAGAAGCTCCAATTCGAAAAGCGATCATAAAACAGACCATCATTCAAAAGAAAGAATTTGCAGAAAAACCGGTAATGGAGAAAGTGGACACAGATTTTTTCACGAATGAAGTATTTCCAAGAAAGGCTGTTGAAGGAAAAACAATATCTGATTTTTTATATAATTTTACCATGGGACTTGTACTGTTTTGGGGATTTCTGGTAAATTGGTTAATGGTTAAATATATACCGACCTCACAAGTGGAAAGTATTGATTTTTCAGTTTTTGTTTTTGGATACTTCGGATCATGCTTTTTAGGTGTTTTTATTTTTAATAAATCAAAAAATCCATTTATCAGTTTTATCGGATATAATTTTGTATGTGTTCCTTTTGGATTTGTAATCAACCTCGTTGTGAGCAGATATAATCCTGAATTGGTTCTTGATGCAGTAAGAATTACCGGAATTGTTACACTTATTATGATGATTTGGGGAAGTTTGTATCCTGATTTTTTCAGGAAAATTTCAGATGCCCTGACAATTTCTCTTGGTGTAGTAATTGTCGTGGAGTTATTTGAAATATTTGTCATGGGAATACATCATGGTGTTATAGACTGGATTGTGGTGATTATTTTTTGCGGATATATCGGCTATGATTGGGCCAGAGCCAACAGAATACCAAAAACGTATGATAATGCGGTTGACTGCGCCGCGGCGATATATATGGATATTATAAACTTATTCTTAAGAATTCTGAGAATACTCGGGAGAAAAAGATAAGTCCGGATTTTGGATGTTAACTTACAAGACTTGTATTCGTTTTGTTGAATGATCTGTTCTTTAATTTATGGAAATGTTTAAAAATAATTCCGTATTAAATAAAAAAAGCGTATTAATACTTTTTGTATTTTATTTCTGTCAAGGAGGTTCAGTGAAAACTTTATTTTTTTTGTTGAGTTTTTCAGCTATGACAATTGTTGCCCAGGATTCTACAGTAACGGATTCAAAAGCTGACCGGAATAACTTTTTCCTGATTGATTACCAGGATATGTTGACTGAAAAGGACTATTTCCTCAATAAGGATTCCCTGGTAAAGGGACTCGCGGAAGATTTTTTCACTCTGCGCATGAGTTACACAAAAACCGCTCTTTATTCTCCATATTCAATTGATGAGAGCGACCGGGCTAAAGCGATAGTATCGGAACTGAATAAAGAGAACTACCAAAATGCTGTCGACTCGGCTGTAAAAGCACTGGAGTACGATTACACAAATTCCAATATACATCTCTATCTTGGTTATGCTTACAGAATGCTGGGGGATTCTGTCAGATCGAACTATCACTATGCGTGCGAAAGGGGTTTGATAGAATCTATTAAATTGTCGGGTGACGGAGTAAGTTATCAGACTGCATTTGTTGTGACATCTACAAGTGAGGAATACAGATTTCTAAGATATTTTAACCTGGCGGCGAAGGAACAGAGCCTCGAGTACTTTGATAAATATTCATTTGATGTCCAGACGGTGGTAGATGATGAGGGGAATGAGTATGATTATTATTTTAACATAACCATTCCACTGACTTATCTGAATAATAAGTTTAAATAATGGTTTTTAATTGAAATCAGCTCAGGCGCAATATTTTTTTCACCGGGGCGGCAAATGTTATTTTTTATTAAATGATGCCCGGATTATAAAACTCCGTATAAGGAATTTATTAAGGATTAAATATGAAAATAATTATTAAAATTTTGCTGCTGGTATTTATATCTTATGTTACATTTGGCAATGATGGCGTCGCGGCGATATCTGCCGGAGGGCTGATATTTTCCAAATCGGATGACATTTCGATGGAAAGGGAGATTCTGACCGTTTCAACCGGGGAGGTCAGGGTTGAATATTTGTTCCGGAATCATTCACCGGAAGCGCAAACAATTATCGTTGCTTTCCCGATGCCCGATATTATATGTGATCCATTTCAGAATATGAAATATCCTGATAATTTTAAAACTTCAGTCAATGGCAGGGAAATACAACTTAAAAAAGAGGCTAAGGCGATTATTTATTATGACAACGGGAAACTGGAAGTAGGAAAGGATATTACCTCTCTTTTGCTGCAAAATGGAATCCCGGTTGATTGCAGGGATATCGAGGAAACAAAAGATGATAGTCCGGATACAGTTAGTATTGAATATAAAAAACTAATGGAACTTGGTTTTGCCTGTTGTGATCCCCATATGGACCCCTATTCCATTTATTACAAAACGGAAATTAAATATTATTGGGAACAGACTTTCCCGGCAAATGATACTATCAGGATTTCACATTCTTACAGACCAAGTCTCGGAGAGATAAATGGTTATTATGAACATGATCCTGGCAGGGACAGAATTAAAAGTTATGTTGAAAACTTTCGTTCGTTTTATGTGAAGAATTTTCAGAAAGATAATACCGGCGCGGATTTCACAATTGAGGGCAAAAAATATTATTACCTTGATTATATCCTTAAAACAGCCAAAACCTGGAAAGGCCCCATAAAGGACTTTTACCTCATTATAAAAAGCACAGGCGATTTAAATGTCGCGAATTTAACAGGCGAATTAAAATTATTTAATGGTGATCTGAAACTTCATAAAAAAGATTTCATTCCTGAAGAGGATTTGACTGTTTTTTTCTTTGAGAAGGAGAGAGTTCGCTAATGAAGAATATAAAAGAAGCGAAAACCTTTAATGAACTTCTGGATATAAAATATGGCAGAAAAGGATCGAAGGAGAGAGATGAATTTGAACTCAGGGCAAAATCTTTTCTGGTTGGAGAAATGTTAAGAGAAGCCCGGAAATCAGTAAACCTTACTCAGGATGAATTGGCAAGGAGAACAGGCACAAAAAAAAGTTACATTTCCAGGCTTGAAAATGGAAAAGTTGATATCCAACTTTCAACTTTTTATAAAATAGTTGAAGAAGGATTAGGTAAAAGAGTTGGACTGACAATTAACTGAAATATTGCTTATCAATTTCTACAAAGAAATTTTTCATAGTTCATGTTCAATAAACAAAATCTGAAAACCAGGATCGAGCGTGAGATGGATGGATACTAAAAATATCAACACATCAGCGGGCGCATATACGCTTTTTTACCTATTATCTTGTAGACCGTGCTTTACGGATTGACATTCCCGGTGATATAGATTATTCCGAAATATTTGAGAGGCCGGGTGTTCCGGAGCAGGTATATGCTATTTTCACCAATGTGCTTGAAACGGATGAAAATGGCAGGGATAACGGGGAAGCGCAGTTAAGAGCCGCCCAATATATAAGAAGTTATTGCGATCCCGCGTATAAAGTTTAACCTCCTTTTACTGAAGCGGAGCTGATGCCGCGTCCATAAAACAGGAGGAGGTTTGATTATTTTGAGTGGTGAATTCCATAAATTCCACGCAAAAAAAAGGTAACGCGAGGATCGAGGAGTTATATTATAGCGCCGGCAGTTTTTCTTTGACTGACGGTATTTGATCAAAACTTAAATGATAAACTGAATGATATAATTAAGATATCCCTGGCGGCCGTTTCGTTTGGTCCAGAATTTTACCGAACTTAAAAGTTTTTTAATGACCAGCAGCATTTCTTCCACGGTAATCGCTGAAATACGAATATCTTTTTCATCGAACTCTTCTTCTGTTTCGAACGCCGCGCGACCAAGTCGGAATTCACAAATCTGTTCCAACATTGTGAAAAGTTCTTTCTCTTCGGGAGAGAGGGGAATTTCTCTCGGCTCCCGGCCCCTCAACTCGGCGGTATAATTTACCTTCAGAGTTTCGTATACTCTTTCAACCGAATAGTCTGTTGTTTCGGGATATTCATTATAATGCTGCACCACCAATGCCTCAATATTTTGAAGCACATCCTGGTATTCTTCTTCAACTTTCATCTTTACCTACTGAATTCATTTAAAGCAAAAAACAAATCGGACTCGAAATTTAGTGGGGAATAAAAAAAGAGGCAATAAAAAAATATAATTGATGAATAAAATTAGTGTTTGAAGGAGAGGTTTGCGAATAGATATCTTCTTAAGGGGAGTTTTCCCTCTTACATAGTTTGTTTTCTTTTTTTCAGGATTTATTTTGGTTTTGGCTGAGCCAGATTATTCCATAAGAAGTCAAATTCTACGCAAAAAGGCAAGAAATTTCAATTAACAATGAATAATTAATAATGAACAATTAATAAGGTCAAGAGAGCCGCAGATTTTTTAATTACGCGGATTTCGTTGATTGAGGTGGAAGAAAAACCACAAAATCACCAAAACACCAAATCCCACGAAAAAACTCAAAAAAACCTTATTATTTGATTTTTAACCTTAGTAGTATAGGAAACCACCCGACCAAACTAAACCTTATTAACCTTATTCAACCGGGGAATTCTGTCAGCCTCTCCGCGGCGAACAGGCAGACAGAATTAGTTTGGTTCTGGATTTGCCAGGTTATGTTTTAACAATCATAATTATAAAAACCTCCGGGGTTTTTAAAACCCCGGAGGTTTGGATTTTGTAAGGTTAGTAATATTTTTATTTCAGGAGCATAAGTTTTTTAGTATCGGTAAAGCTGCTGCCATCGGCGCCTTTTGCCGTAAGCTGATAGATGTACATTCCTGAGGCGAGTTCGGAGCCGGTGAATTCTATAGTCTGTACACCTGCCTCGAAATTCTTGTTGGTGATTGTGCTGATTTTCTGCCCGAGTGTGTTGTAGAGGGTGAGCGTCACTTTCGCGTCAACAGGGAGGGCAAATTTAATTTTTGTAGAAGGATTAAAGGGATTGGGGAAGTTCTGCGCGAGGGAATATTCTTCAGGTATAAAACTTACCTCGATAACTTCACTAAGTGAATAAGAACCATCACTGTTTACCATTTTCAGACGGTAATAATATTTGCTGCCGGTGATATTTTCATCACTGAAATTATAGCCGGAACCTGTTCCATGACCATCAATATAGCCAATTTCACCGAAGTTAACATTGTCTTCACTTCTGCCGATCTCAAATCCTTTGAGACCCTCTTCTTTTGAAGTTTTCCATTCCAGGTTGATGCTGTTTTGGGAGGATTTAGCTTCAAAGTTAACCAGCTCAACTGATCTTTCGGTGTTGTATGATACAGTCAATGTTGCATTTCTCTGCTCTCCGGGATTGAGCACAACTCTGCTTTTGCCTGCGCCGAGTTTTATATTACAGCGCTCACCATTTTTATTATATGATATTGTCAACTCCAAATTATCCGGCAGGGTAATATCAAGTATCAGCCGATCAGCGCCGGCGCTCATCTGCCAGTTAAGGAGGTATTCAACAGCGCCGGAAAAATCGGCAGCGGCTTTACGGTAATCTTTTGGCGAAGTTAAACTGTTTGGTAAAACGAGTCTTGCGTCAAAAACACCCGCGGGGGGAAGGGGGGGCATTTCGGATTCACCAAGTATTCTGTCAATCCCTTCGGTCGCATTAGGATCGACGCCAAGTTCGAGAAAAAGATTTCCTGAAAGATTATCTTTCGCGACGATGGAAATATTATGCAGACTGTTTCTCCTTTCAGGTTTGACACCCCTTTTTGCGGGGGAGTAATTTAACGTCATATAACCGGCGGTATCAGCCAGAATCCAGTAACCTTTTCCCGGAATAAGAGTATCGGCGATATAATATCCATCGCTGAATCCGAAGAAATCGCCCGCGAGGTTCTCTGCGGGACTGGTGGTAATATCAGCGACCACAATATTTTTGTCGAAGGGACCTATGAGGTTCCAACCTTCAGCGAGGTCAATATTCTCATCATAGGTTACGCCGGTAAAGGGGATTATATCGGCGGCGTCATATCTTATCCAGTATCCTTTGCCCATCTCCATTTCGGTGACGGGGGAGTAGCCGTTATCAAATTCATAGGCAGCGGTAGCCGCGTTCGCGAATAAAGTATCAACCTCGGTATCATAAGGCTGAAGAGGCATTGAGACAATATTCCATCCGGCGTTGACCATAAATGATGTGTCTGATTCGATATCATATTTTATTAAAACAGATGAAATCAGGGTATCGGTAATGGTAAGAGTTGAATCTGTTTTCATATTGACATTAATCATACTTCCGCCAAAACAATCGAGCATTTTAAAACTGCCTGCAGGAAGATCGGCCATATCCCATTCAAGTGTAACGGGATAACCATTCAATCCTGCCTGGAAATTCAGTGTCCAGTCAATATCTGTTTCAGACATATTCCTCAGATCAATGAGGCTGCCATAACCTGTGGCGGGAAGAATAAAACGGGCGTCGAAACTGCCTGCGGGGGGAACCGGAGGAAGTCTCTGTTCGCCGAGATCGCTGTCTATCCCGTCGCTCGCTTCGGCATGTTTGCCGAAAGTGAGTGTCGCGCTTCCATCGGTTCCTGTTTCGTCGGTTACAGAAATATTCCATATCCAGTCTTCAGGTTCAATAGGGAGAGAAACTTTTGTCAAAAATCCATCGTAATCACCACCACCATAGGTAGTCTGGTAAGATCCCGCGGTTGTGGGATAAGGTGTGTTCTGTCTTGAATCGGTGCCTCCGGTCAGGTAGGCGTTGTACTGATCGTCAATAAAAAGTCCGTAGCCGAAATCATTTCCCCATCCGCCGAAATAGGAAGAATAAATGACATTATTGGTTTCAGGTTCAAAGACGAAGAGATATGGATCGGCATGCCCGCCCACAGAAGACTGGTAAGCGTCTTCAGTAACATAAAGATTGGATGAATGAGAACTGCCGGTAATAAAAAGCCTGCCCATTCCATCTGATATAACCTCTTCGACCGCGTCGTTGGCATTGCCCCCGTAATAAGTGGAATATATCATTGATGAATCAGTTGTGCTGAGGATTGTCACGAATCCGTCATGATTATTTCCGCCATAAGTTGACTGGTATGGATCTGCCGAAACCGGGAAGTTTGTTGATACTGTGAGGCCCCCCACGATTATATCGGTACCCTCCACATCAATGGCGTATGTGTAATCAACATTATTTCCACCGAGAAAAGAGGAGTATAAAAGGCTTGTCATATCTGAACTGATTTTTACGATGACCGCGTCATCACTTGCCGCTTTTGTAGTCTGGTAGGCGTTAGCGGTCGTAGCAAAAGCGGAAATATTTGATATTCCGCCGGCATAAATGTTTCCGTTCGCGTCGGTATCCATATAAAACGCGGGATAGAATTGCCCCATATCGCTCCAGCCATCTATCATAAAAGTTGACTGATCGATGGAAGCGGCGGTTGAATTCAGCTTTGTAACGAAACCGGTATAGTCACCGATTGAAGTATTTATTGATGTCTGGTACACTCCTGCCGTGGTTGGAAAGCTGGTCGATTTTGTCAATCCGCCGACAGTTACTTTTCCATCGTCATGCAGGATAATACTGTATCCTATATCATCCTGGGTATCGCCGAGAAGGGTGGAATATACCAGGGAAGTGCCGTCATTATTCAATTTAACAACAAAAGCGTCTTTACCCCCTCCGTATGTGGTATCAACAACACCTGATGTTACGGGGAATCCTGATGATGAAGTATATCCCGCGAGATACAGATAACCGGAATCATCAATTTCAAAATCATAACATATTTCTTCGCCGCTTCCGCCAAGATTTGTGGACCAGATAAGGCTGTCTCCTTCAGCGCTAAGTTTCGAGATGAAGGCGTCCCTTACTCCGCCGAATGAGGTTTGGTAAGCGCCGGTGGAAGTGGGGAAATTTGAAGATCTTGTGAAACCGGCAAGATAGGTGTTATACTGGTCGTCAGCTTTCACACAGTAGGACATATCCTGTCCGTTACCGCCGAGAAAAGTTGAATAGACGAGGGGATCGATAGTCAGGTTTTTGCCATGATCATAGCTCCCGGCGGTAATTGTTAAATTGCCGTTTTTCAGTTTGAAGCCGCATTCCACTTCAGTGTCATCCAGGTAGGCGTATAATTTACCATGCGTGACCGTGCCAAGCTGAGTGGTTATTTCCAGTTCGCCCCTTTCATTAACGGAATAATCATCCATTCCATCCAGCCGGAATTTTATCTGATCGATATCACTGCCAGCTTCAATAATATAATCATAACGCAGCAGGCCATCCTCAAAGTAATACTGGATATCAATTCCATCGTAGATACCTTTAACAGTGATCATCTCGTATGCTTTTACTTCTTTCGCCCATTTGGATTGATCTCTTCCGGAAAAATAATTATAATAATATTGTTTAGGTGAATCAGTTATAATACCGGTTAAATTCTGTGAACCGATAAAGTTCTGCGCGACGACATGACCTTTAACAACACCTTTAAAGGGATCTCCATTTTCACTTTCGAAAATGAAATGGTCATATACCGCGCCCGATTTTGTTATCCAGGCGTCTGTTCCGTTCGATTTTGCCAGAAATAACACCTCATCGGGCCATTGCCCGGAATTTTCAATGAAGAGCGCCGAATTGGTTTTTACCCCCGCCTGAATAAACGCGGCGGAAAATAACAATAAAAATAACAGATATAGAACCTTTTTCATTTTTACCTCCTGGTAAAAAAAATGTTGAATTTGATTATTTGTTTTCCTGCAGGAATTGACAGATATTTTCACCGATACTAAAGTAAAATTATTTTATACAGGCATCGGAATATTTGAAATTCCGATATTATTAAGACAAAGGAAGTGCCAGAGCGGAAAGTGCATTTATGGTGGAAAATCAAACATTAGCGGGAGGATGTGTGGAAATTTTGCAACATTTGAGGTTGCAAAATATTCACGACGTCATTAAATACCGGGTAGTAAATAAATGGTTTTTATGGTGAGCGGCGGGGAAAATAATGAGAAATGTATTTCTTCTTCCGTTCCCGAATAGAAAAACTTTTTGTAAATTACATTAAAAAAAAAGTATTCAGGAAACCCGGGATATGGCCTATAACAAGAAACAAAGAAAAGGGGGGAGCGGCGGAAGGCTGGGCAGGTCGAACATGAGCCATTGGGATGATTCCTCTGTTATTAAACAGAGCGCCCGCAAAATCAGAAGGCTTGAAGAAAGGGAGAGGATAAAACAGGATCTTGAGGCGGAAACGGGTGATGAAGAAATAAACCTTAGGAAATATCCGAAAAAGAGTGAGAAAAAGGAGGAGAAGAAAACATATTCTTTTATGAGCTCAGATGAAGTTCAGGAATATATAGAACTGCTTTCCGGAGAAAAAATCCGCTTTTATTATTTCCGTGATTATTATGCATTTTTTCTGCTCAAAGAATTTACCGGCGGAGGAAAGCAGCTCAGAGAAATAAAAAGGAGCGCTTTTGCCAGGCTGCTGGAAAAACCTGTCATAAAAAATATATTCGCGGGTTATGGTGATGATGATGTCATAACTCCAGATATTTTCTATTCCGATATTCCTCCGGAAACGGAGTGTTATATCATAACATTCAGCGACTGGGGCCGGGCGGATAAGTGGTTCCCGATTTATCTTCAGACATCCCGCCCGGGGAAAAATCTTGTTCTTCAGCTTAACTTTTCCAATAAACATAACGCTGAATATGAAAGATTGTTAAAACCGGAGGGTGAGCATCCATTCAGGGACCTGAATCATCCTGTCGCTGAAGAAAAACATTATACACTCGCGTGGGCGAGGATTGATATTGATAAAAATCTTGAATATGCCCTTATTGAAGAGATACAGAATGACTGGCTGAGGCTTGCCTTATGGCATAAAGAGAGAATTGAAAAAGGGCATTGTGAAACCCCGGGGGAGGAAGCTGAAAGAAGGCGCTTTGAAATATATATAAAAAAGGCTCTCGGTCCTCATCTGAAATTATGGGATGAAGCGGTTCTTTCCGCGGCTTTGTGGCTGCTAAAAGAGGAGATGGGAATAAAAAGGATATTTTATCATACTTATGAGACGGGGAATATTCTTAAAAATATTGAGGGAGAGAAGCTCCCTCCAAAATCAATATATGCAAAGCTGCCGGAAAAATTCTGTTTCAGGGAAACGGATGAAGCGCTCCCATTCCTGGAAGAAAAAATTTCAGAGATAAAGAAAAAGCAGGAAATTATGCCGAAGTTTTATCTGCTGGATTTTGACGAAGTAAAAGAGAATAATATTTTGCGCTGATTATCGCAGTGACTTACAGAACTTTGGGGACCTTGAACGCTTTAAACTGCGCCAGGTTTTGAGTAATCAAAAAGGCAGTTTTTTTTCCCTGCAAAAATAATTGCATATTTCTATTCTTTTTTAACTGTTATATTGCCGGAGGAGATTATTGAAGAGAATTGGAGGCAGTTTGAAATATTCAGTTTTAATTATTACAGTACTTCTTTGCGCCACTTTTCATGCGCAATCCACAACTTATTCACCTTATGAAGCGAGGATGATAAACTATGTGAATAACGGATTTTCTTATGCGCGAAAATGGGATTCCCTTGATGTTGCCCGTCAGACACTCGATTCGTGCCGCAATTTTCTGGAGCAGTATCCCCGCTCATTTGCCCGCCCGAATGTATTCCAGTATATGCTGGAGGTATCGGCGCTGCTGAACAGGCCGGGAGAAGAAATCTTTCCCCTGATTGATTCTGTCCTTACTTATGATAAACTTCCTGTTACAAAGCTCAGGGTTGGTCAGATTCTCATAGAACGAAACCTGGATACTAAGCTTGGTGAGGATATTATAAAAGTTGTATTACCGCAATTGACAGTGGAATATCATAAAATAAGGGCATTGCGGACTCTGGCCAGCGTGGATATTATGTCGGGAAGATATTCTTCTGCGGCGAACAGGTATGAAGAAGCGCTGAAGATTGATCCGGAGGATTTGAGTCTGCTAAGGGGTTATTTAACTTTGTCGGGAATAATGGAAATACCCGGCAGAAAAAAGGCCCTTGAAAACAAAATTTATGAAATTGAAGCGCGTGATGAAACGGAATATGCCGAATTAGCGGATAATGGTCCGAATATAAATAAAAATCTGCATGATATGGTTCTGACCACTATTGACGGCTATCCTTTCCGTTTCAGCGAACTGAAAGGAAAAGCAGCCGTTCTGGACAGGTTCCAGTTCTGGTGCAGAATATGCGTTCTGGAATTCCCCGCTCTTCAAAAATTGATGGAAGAATTTCCTTCAGTTGTGTTCATTTTCCTGAATTCGGGAGATACCGCCGATGAATTGAAAAAAATATTTTTTTCAAAAAAGGAATTCAACTTTTTGGCGAAACAGAAAATTCTTTTTACTGACAAAAAATATTACAATAAAGTCTATGGACACAGCGTTCCTCATACAATCCTGCTTGATAAAAACGGGGTGGTGAGGTATGAGTATAAAGGGTATATGAAGAATTTTGAAGAATTGCTAAGGGAGAATCTGAAAAGACTGACAGAAGAATAATCGCGGGCTAAAAGAGCCGGATAAGAAGCAGGCAATTTACCAATTATTTTTCTGCTTTTTGTGGCGAAATATTTAATTGAATCTCAGAACTTCTTACCTCTCGCATAAAGAAATTGCGGAAGTTCATCGCAAGTATTATATCCCAAGCCCCCAATATAAACAGTATTTCTCATTCATCGAGAAAAAATAAAATAGATGTTCCATATAAAAGGATGAAAAATTGTCTCTGTTGTCCCTGGCGGGACTTTCTTTCAGAGTTGTATCCCGCGATTTAATTTTGCGAATGAACTCATGTAAGTTATTGTTTTTATAACCGGGATCAGGAGTTCTGAGTTTATTGATTTGAAAAACCGCACGCTTACTTGTGGTACAGGTACTCATTATTGTAGTCGAAAAATAGACAGGAGAAAAGAAGAAACGGGAACGAGAACGACCATTTATTCAGGATATATTTTGGTTCAGGCCGGGCCGGCTTATGATTTTTAAGTTACCGGTTTTTATTCACTATCAAAACACCAAGAATAATCAGGCCCATGCCGGCGAGGTGAAGGGTGAAAAAACTTTCGCCGTCAAGAATTCCCCATAACACTGCCACAATCGGGATAGTATATGTGACAATGCTCGCGAAAACGGGAGTAGTCATATAGAGGAGTTTGTTAAAGAGAGCCATCGCCAGGGCAGTTCCCGCCGCGCCGAGAAGAAATACATAAAAGGCTGACATCCATGCCCCCTCTATTGTAGCGAGTCGGTGGAAAAAGTCACCGCTCAAAAGGAGAATAAGAGCCGCCGGACCAATGGAGAGCAGGGCGAGAGAAGCGAGAATGTGGGGCGGGAAATCAGAGAGATATTTTTTAATAAAATTACCATTGATACCATACAAAAATGTGGCGATAATAACATACAAAGCAAAATGATTAAAATTTCCCAAAGCTCCCTGGTTATTGACGAAACTAAGACCGGCGCAGCCGGCAAATCCGAGAATAATTCCAAGAAGCTGAACGAGTTTCATTTCATACCTGAACAGGAGCGCGCCTACAATTAAGGTGAAAAGGGGGGTAAGGCTGTTTAGAATTCCAGTAAGTCCGCTTCCAATTCCTTCCTCAGCGAGGGAAAAAAGGATTGCCGGTATTAAAGTGCCAGCGAATCCGGAGAATGAAATAAGGCCCAGTTTTTTCAACGAAACATGCCGGATATGTTTAAGCGCCAGGGGAAGAAGAGCGAGGCAGGCGAATACGATTCTTAATGAACCGACCTGAACGGCGTTGAAGGAATCGAGCCCTTTTTTGATTAATATAAATGAGCTCCCCCAAATAATTGATAAGAGCGCGATGAGGATAGCAGGCAAAAACTTTTCTGTTTTTCCGGCAAAACTATTTGTCATTTAGCGGGTGAACTCCTGAATAATATCTTTTAGCCCTGGATAACTATCAATCAATTTCCGGCGTTCAGCCAATTCGAAATCGTTAAAGTCAAAACCGGGCGCCACTGTGCAGCCGACAAGCGACCAGGACCCTCCTTTTACAGTGCGCGCGGCAAACCAGTTCCCCGCTAAAACGGTATATTGAAAAACTCCTTCATATTCAGGAGAACCAAGAATTATTTTATCAGGTTTACCAGTGTTATCGATAATAAAAATTTCGAGAGGATCCCCTGAATAAAAATGCCAGGTTTCATCCGATTTTATCCTGTGGAAAGCGGAGAAGTCACCTTTTTCCAGAAGATAATATATAGAAGTTGAAAAATTTCTTTCACCGCCGAAACGATCGGGCAGCGCGTCAGAAGATATTTTTTCTTCTGACCTGTAAACTTCTTTATAAAATCCACCTTCAGGATGTTTTAGAAGATTAAGTTTTTTTACAAGTTCGGATACGGTTGTCATAGCTAAAGATAATCAGCGACTACAAGATTAAGTTTATCCTCCTGATTAAGCGCTTCCATCTGCATTTCTTTAATTTCATTATACCACTGCATATCAATTTCATTGGCGATAGCGGTTTTTTCAAGATAACTGATTTCAAAGTCGCACATATCACCATCGGCGGCAGAGAGCCGAAGACCATCGACAATAAAACTGCGGGCAAATTCCTCATCGGAAAAGACCGGCGCGTCATCGGCGATATATTCATTCTCGAGTAAGTTTTTAATCGCGTCCCTGCAAAATGTTTCTTCGAATCCCAGCACTTTGCATATTCTCATCATCATCCTTTCCTCTTCGACAGTGACTTTTCTGTCGGCTTTAATCAGTATTAGCAATCCTCTTAAATAATTACTCTTATCCAGAAGGCTTAATCTCATATCGAACCTCGAATTTAGTACAGAACAAAATATACGAATATCCTAAACAGAATAAAAAATAACCTGACCTGCCAGCTTCATGACTCTAAAAATGATTACCAAAATTTATAGATACTACTAATGTAATTAATAAATTATTTCCGTAACTTGGAATGTGATATAAAACATATTCGACTTTTACTGCAGAAACTTTAATACCGGGAATAGAGAATGGATATTATTTCAGTTATTGCCGAAGCGATGATTTATCTCGTAATTCTTCTCTTTTTTGTTGTTATAGCGACAATTCTATCGAAGAAAATTAAGAATTATCAAAAATCAAAAAATATCAAACCACCTGAACTCAGCGGGGATATTCGAAAAGATTTATTGATAAGTAAAGAAACAGAAGAGGAAAAAGAGCCCAAAAAAACTGAGAAGAAAAATGTTAAAAAAACTTCGGTGGAACTGAAATTTGATAAAAAAGCTCCCAAAGATCTTTTGAATGAGACCGCTGAAGAGAGATTGACAAAAACTTCACCATCAATTCCCAAAATTAAACGGGAGAGCCATTATCCCGAAGAGGAAAAAAGAGCTGAACAGCCATTGCGTTCTCCGAGATTCCAGGTGCTGAACTCAGGTGTGAAAAAACCTAAAACAGGGGATAATTAAAATCACCTGATTTTATCTTAAACTTGCAGGGTCAGATAAAAATCGGGCGGTTTAATAATTATATTCCTGTTGTTGATAGCAGAATATTCCGTAAGGAGTCAAATTCTACGCATAATGGCAAGAATGCAATTAATAATGAACAATTAAAAAGACGAACGCAGATATCTCTGATTACGTGGATTTCGCAGATTAGGGTGGGAAAACCGCCACAAAAACACCAAAGCCCACGAAAAAACTCAAAAAAAACTTATTATTTGATTTTTGACCTTAGCAGCATAGAAAACCACCCGACCAAACTAAACCTAATTAACCTTATTCAACCGGGTAATTCTATCTGCCTGTTCGACGCGTCGGATCCCAGGCGGGACTTTCTTTATCTTATCGAATAGTGTTCTGAACCAATACATTGATATTGTTTTATTTTCAAAAATGATATAATTTGAACGCCATTTTATGCATCTCCTACAGAGATGTTTTCCAGGGGGTCTATTCTACCCCAAGGGGACTATCGCAATAATGGAATCTCTACAAGGTTCTTTTTATCTCATTTGCCTTGTTTAGGCAACATTATTGCGGAACGTCCCCCTGGGGAAGAAAATTGTAAATACCAGGAGACAAAATCCTTGTAGAGGATTCACAAACCACCCCGGATAATCAAACACCTTAAGACATCCTCGATAAACCCGGATCGATAGAATTTCAATTTTCTAATACATCATGTATGGCTAAGAAAAGACTTTGTCACGTAATAGATGGATAACAATTTCATGGGATATTTCCAAAAATTCCGCGATTTCATTTTGCGAGAGGTAAGGAGTTCTGAGATTAATGAACGCAATGTCAATGAATGGCGGTTCATTATTACACTTGTCAATTATATAAAATTAATACTTTATAATCGTAATTATTGTAAATGATTTCTATCACATTTCAATAATCCTTTCATAATAAGATCAAAAATCTGTTATACGTATCACAAAAAAGGGCTTTGAAACCTTCATTTTCTCCAATTTTGATTGGTAACAATAATTTAACATTGGCGAGAAAGTATATTGCGGCCAGAAACTAAAAACAATTGGAGGAAGTAAAAATGAAACGTATCGATAAAATCTTTATTACAGCCATAATTCTGGCCATAACATTTACGGCCACAATTTTCGCCCAGGTAAGCATTCCCAACGTGGAAGCGGTTTACGGCGGCAGAATAAGCGCGATCACAGGTATAGAGCTTACACCTGACACTACAAGAGTATTTATCGCGACTGAAAGCGCCAACTCATTGTTTTACGCTGATGTTTACTCAAATACAACAAGTCCGGTATTTGGCGCTTTTCATGAGATGCCGGGAGTAAACGCCGCGGCAGGTTACGGAAGAAACATTCAGCAGATAGCGGCTCACGCGAATTCGGGATATGTATATTTCAGCCATAATAACGGTTTGCTGGCGAGTCATCCTTCTTCACCGGCAGTAATGACAATTTACCCACACATGGCAACAGAAATTACTATTACCAATGATCACCTGTTATTTCTTGATGGTCCACAACTTTTTTACGGAACACTTAACGCCTCGGGAGCTTTTACCGCCGGAACCGGTTCACCATTAATGCTGCCGGGTTCGAGCGGACATACATCACTCTGGACCCATCCGGTTAATGATACTGTATATGTTTTTGAAGCAGGAACATCACCGAAAATATATAAGGTGATGGATAAATATAGCACTCTGAGCGCGTCAACCCCGATTATTGATATTTCTCCGACATCCCTGCCGGCTTTTGAATGGAACGCGTTTGGCATCGCGCCGGACGGAAGGCTTCTAATTATTGGTCAGGATGGCAATAATAAGTGGGTTTCTTATTCGGATGATGAAGTCACCTGGATAAGTTTTGATATGGGACTCGGAGGAGTAAATGCCCCGACAATCAGTTTTGGCGGCACAGCTTCGGCATATAATGTTTATCACGCGAGCAATTTCAGTGATAACAAAGGAATGCTGGGAAGCTGGATGGGATTTGGCGACTATGGATTTGAAACTCATGCCAATGACGGTGATACATATGGTGATCCGATAAACGACGATATAGTTTATATGACAACCGACCAGGGTATTGGCGCGTCGGAAAACGGCGGCGAAACCATCTTTGAAATTGATGAAGGTGTTGTGGCTGTATGGATCAGGGACCTCGATATGTCCGATAGCAAAAGCACAGGATGGATAGCGGCTAAATCGGGTGTGAGAAGAGTGGATGATTTCCTCAGCTCACCCTCCTGGACAAATGCTTTATGGCCTGAAGGGGATGGCTCTCCCTATTATTCAGTTGAAATAGACCAGGATGATACTACTACAGTTTTTGCAGGAAACGTAAGAGTATATAAAACGACAAACGCGGGCAGCGACTGGACAAGAGTATTCACTCCGGAAGATCCTCCCTATAACTTTTCAGAGATAGGCGCATTTTGCCAGGCTATTGAAGTCTGTGATTACGACCATAATATAGTAATGGCAGGTTATGAGCTTGAAGAAACACATAAAGGTGGACTCTTTTATTCAACCGACGGCGGTTCCACCTGGGATCAGATATTGATTGAAGCTGCCACGATAGGGGAAGATGTCGATATTTCAGACATTGAATTTTTGATGGAAGGAACTGATACGGTCGCTTATATAGGAGTAATATATGATGTCACACTTCCGCAGGGAAGAAGCGTTTACAAACTTGTAAAGAGCGGAGCAACATGGATTCCCTCCCAGGATATGGACGCGAGCGGAACAAGCGTAGGTTATCCAATCACAGCGACAATTTATGATATTGATGTAAGTATGACCGGGGATACAGTTTTTGCTGCCGGAACCGACGCAACAGGCGGGCATCCGATAGCTTATTATAAACCTCTCAGCTCAACCGCGCTTTGGACACCTGTTCCGGTAAGCGGATTCCCGACAGGAATGAATATGGTGGCTTCAGCTATTGAAGCCGGACCCGACACAGTTTTTGTCGCTGTCGATGAAACAGTTTATTATTACGATGTTGTTGGCAGTACATCATGGGCTCCATATAATATATATCCTACAGGAACAAGAATTGATGTAATGTTTTATGATGAATTGTTAGTGGGCACCGATTTCGGGCTCTTTTCAAATTTTGTTCATGGAAGCGGATCACCATTTACCTCCGATTACTGGCAGGCTCATCTTATGATACAGGATGCGGGAGGAATGAGATCATCAGATGTGTTAACATTCGGACAATATGACGGCGCCACCGACGGGCTTGATGAAGCCATTGGCGAACTGGAGCTTCCTCCGCTTCCTCCGGCGGGTGTTTTTGATACAAGATTTATACTGCCTGTTTCACCTCCTGTAGCTTGCAGGACCGATTACAGAGCTTTCGGTCAGACTGATATTGAATGGACTCTCCAGCTTCAGCCGGGTGGTTCAGGATATCCTTTTACGATTGAATGGGAACCTGCGGACCTGCCTCCCGGAACCTTTGTAATCGCTGATCCTTTTGGCGGCATGTTGATCAATGTGAATATGAAAGAACAGTCTTCACTCGTAGTAGATAATACATCTGTTAACAGCCTGATTATCAAGATGACCGATCAGTTGACAGTTGGTTTTGAAGTCCTTCAGGGATGGAACATGGTATCAGTTCCTGTTATGACAGATGATATGAGCACAGGCGCTCTTTTCCCGGATGCTTCTTCAGATGTATACGGATTTAACAACGGATATTTCCCGGCACAGATATGCAATCCGGGCAATGGATACTGGATAAAATTTGATGGACCGCAGTCCTTAAGTTTCAGCGGATCGAATGCTGCTCAGAATATTCCGGTTAACGCGGGATGGAACATGGTAGGCCCCTTTGATGAAGCGGTTCCCGCAGCGATGATAACTTCAATACCAGCAGGCATAATTGAAGGTGACTGGTATGGTTATGAAAACGGATATTTTATTCCCGAAATGCTTGAGCCGGGTAAAGGTTACTGGATTAAAACAAACGCGGATGGTGAACTGACTTACGATCCGGGCGCGCCGAAAACATCTTATCCTTCGGCCGGATATGATTTCAGCGGTAATGGAAGGCTTGTTATCAGTGATGCCGAAGGAAACCAGGGAAGTCTTTATCTGCTATCGGAATCGGCAGGGAACAATTACGAACTTCCTCCTATGCCTCCCGCGGGAGTATTTGATGTGAGATTTTCTTCAGGAAAATATGCTGAAAACATTTCCACAGGCGACCAAATAATAAATCTTAATCCTGCCGCCTATCCTGTAAAAATTAAAGTCTCCAACGCTGAAGTAACAATAATTACAGATCAGGAAATGACGCTTGCCGATGGTGATGAAATAATAATAGATAACCCGGCAATAAAAGCATTAAAAATTAAAGGGGACCTTAATCCTGTGCAATATTCACTTTCGCAGAATTACCCGAATCCTTTTAATCCTTCAACAACAATAAAATTCAGCCTGCCTGAAACCGCTAATGTTAAACTGGTGATTTATAACATTGTCGGTGAAAAGGTAAAAGAAATAATTTCAGGAGAAATGGACGCGGGATACCACGCGATTGAGTTTAATGCCGCTGATCTTTCTTCAGGTGTATATTTCTACTCCCTGAGAGCGGGCGATTTCAGCCAGGTGAAAAAAATGATGCTGCTCAAATAATTGGTAATTCCCTCACCAGTGAGAAATGCTTGTCTAAACTAACTCCTTTCGGGCCCTGAATCCTCGGGGCCCTTTTTTTGTCTCCGTATTCAAGGGGAATTCGCCGAGGGAACACTTCATAGTTATTCAGTGGTACATCCCCCTACGGGATTTTAACCCTTCCGGCTTTGTCTGTTTATTCCGTTAGCAGTCAAATTCTACGTAAAATGGCAAAATTTTATCGTACTCATGGAACAGGTACTCGTAATCGTTCTCGTTCTCGAATAACCTGAGCGTTTTGAAAAGGCGAGTACGAAGTACGATTACACCGTAAGAAGTTAAATTCTGCGCAAAATGGCAAAATTTTATTTGACCATCAATTTAGCGGGGAATTCTGTCGTCCCTGGCGGGACTATTGATCAACCTCTTAACTTATTTCCCCACAATGAATTGCGGGGCTATTATCTGTTGTCCCTGACGGGACTTTTTTGGGATTTTGAAGTTATCTTAAAGAAAAATTGCAGGTTCTTATCTCTTCACTCTCCACTATCCACTTTTGCTTCTGGCTTGCCAGTCTATGAAGTACGATTACGAGAACGAGTACGATTCATTCATTGGGATTTCATTTTTTATCTGGCAAAGCCAGTTTATGATTATAATTGTACTCCCGTGGATAAATATGGTGTACCTGACGGCACACAGAATATTTTACCTATCTGTTTTTTTTACCAATATGATGTTCCTAACGGGACATAAAATACTATCTATTGAATAAGATTCCCCCGTCAGGGGCAAAATATTGGTAGAGAAAAAAGAAGAAAGCAGCCAGGTGTGTCGTCAGGTACACCATATAACTTACGCTGAATTATATATGGAACCTTCTTTTGTGAAAATAGAATAAGAAAAAGATTATTCGGGAAGAAATCAGAAACAGAAGGCTAAAGATGGAGTAGTGGAGGGGAATTATCGAATTGCCTAAAGATATGCCAACTGATTTTTAACTTAACGAAACTCAATTTAATCTGCCGATATCCCTCTTTTATCGAAAATTTTCTGGCAAATGTATCAAATATTATTATCTTTCCGCAAGTCTCTTAAATAAGTTTTTACAAAAACTTAGCCCCTGATAATTAAGTTTAAAATAAATACCAGGAGATATTATGAAAAAAATAATTACCCTTGTTGTCTTTCTGATAGCATCCCAGACTTTGTTCGGTCAGTTTTACGACAAAGGATGGGGCCTTGGATTTGGTGTAAGTTCAATCAGGTATATGGGTGATGTGCAGGCCGAAAAGCTTAATTTTGGCGGTCACCTGTTTGTACAAAATGATCTGAATGCCCGTCATGGATTCAGAGCGCGTCTTGATTATGGCGCTTTCTCAACCACAGACGCTGTTGGAATTTCAACAGACAATTTTGCCTTGGGACTCGAATATTTGATGAAGTTCCATCACTGTTCTCCAATCAGTCCATATTTTGGCGCTGGTTTCTCACTTCTTTTTTATTCGGTTGATGGCTCCAATATTGGTAAGCTTGATGACTTGAGAACAGGTGAGCTCGGCGCGAATATTTTCTTCGGAGCTTTATTTGATTTTATCGGAGATGACTGGAAAATGCGCGGTGAATTCCGCCAGACTACTGTTACCACAGACGACTTTGACGGCGTCTATGGCGGCAATGGCGGATTTTTCGGAGGAACTCTTGATTCCTATATTTCATTTGATCTTGGCGTTTTTTATTATTTCGACAAAGGTGAACCATACAGTGATTGTGAAGGTGATGGCGCCGGCGGAATAAGAAAAAGTGATCTGGAGCTGATTCAGAAAAAATACGCTGAATCGACCAAAGAAGATCTTAACGGCATCAAGGATGAAATAAGAAGCCTGAAAATGGAGATGGCTAACCTTGAGAAAAAAATGGCCGCCCAGCCTGCCGAACAGGGCAATATTAAAGACGCCCTCGATGAATATTTTATGAAAAAATACCAGGGTGATTTCAAGACTCTGTATTTTAAGAAAAACAGCATCAATCTTGAATTTTCCTCTATGGCTGATCTTGTAAAAGCTGGTGATATCCTGACCCACAATACTGATATTGATGTGGCGATAACCGGATATACCGACGACAGCGGTGACGCGGGATTTAACAACGCTCTATCAAAAAGAAGAGCTGAATTTGTTAAAAATTATCTCGTAGCACGTGGCGTGAGCGCCTCAAGAATCAGTGTGAAAGGAATGGGTGAGAAGAATCCCGCTAACAGTAATGATACTGAAGAAGGAAGAAAACTTAACAGAAGAGTTGAATTTAAAATTATGAATTAGCCGGTTCAGAAAAATTGCACTGAATCTTTGGCTGATATCAGGGGACTAATGAAGAGGCGCTTAACCGGCGCCTCTTCTTTTTTATCATCCAAGAATTTTTTTAAGTTTATTCGCGTATCCCCGGCTCATTGCAACCGGTTTTTCAATTCCCCTCAGGTGAACACTATAAGATTGATTAAACCATTCCTCAACTTTTTCAACAAATGTAAGATTGATAATTGTTGCCCGATGAATGCGGCAAAACTGTCTGGAGGGGAACCGTTGTTCCCATTCTCTCATTGATTTCTGCGAAAGTTTTTTTGTGCCATCCTTCATCGTCAGCCGTGTGTAATCACCTGACGCCGTAACGGCAATTATATCACTTATTTTTACAAACTGATATTTGCTGTTAAGCAGTAAAAACATTGAATCATCATAATCAAGCTCAGGTTCATGTTTTTCAAACCTGTTTTCCGAAGTCATTTTTTCGAGTGTTTTTTTCACTCTTTCGGGATTTACCGGTTTTAACAGGTAATCCATAGCGTTAACTTCGAATGCTTTAATGGCATAACTATCGAACGCGGTAACAAATATTATTTTTATTCCGCTTTCAATTTTTTCCAGCAGATCAAATCCATTTTCACCCTTTAACTGAATATCGAGGAATACAATATCAGGTTTTTTTTCGGCAATTAGTTTTTCGGCGTTATCAATATCTTTTGCCGCGCCGACAACAGTTATTTCATCAATTTCTTCCAGAACATCTGAAATATCCTGAATGGCCAGGTTTTCATCATCAACAATAACAGCTTTAAATTTTTTCATTTTCCCGTAACCGGTTTTCTGCTGATTTCAATTATTATTTCAACCTCTTCCTTCCCCTTTATTATGGTAAAGTTGTGCTGACGAGGATAAAGAAATGCCAGTCTTTTTTTTATATTATCTAATCCTTTTCCCTCAGCGCCGGGCGCCGGTTCCCGCCAGACTCCGCTGTTGGACACGGATAACCTGAGGGTTTTTTCCTCATTCACAGTGGCAGTTATATTAACCATAAGCCTCTGGTTTTTATCTGTAATGCCATGTTTAATCGCGTTTTCAATAAGCGGATTGAGTAAAAAAGGAGGAACCGGATAATCTTCGGCCAGCGATTCAATATTATATTCAACATGAAGATCATCACCAAATCTTACCTTTTCAATATCAAGATAATTACCAATAGCTTCCAGCTCATCATTCAGAGGCACTTCGGGATAATCATCACCGGTAAGGGAATATCTTAAAAATTCTGATATTTTGGTTATCATTTCCCTCGCTTTCACGCTGTCTTTCTGAACCATAGCCCTCAGTGAACTAAGAGTATTAAAAAGAAAATGGGGATTTAACTGGTAGCGCAATGTTTCGAGTCTTGCCCTTGTCGCCAATTCCCTTAATTCTCTTGACGCTTCTTTTTCCACCTGCCAGCTTTTCCAGAATTTCACACTGAAATAGATAAAACTCCAGGCGAGAATTACAACCGAAGACCACATCGTTTCGAATAGCTCCATTAAAATAGTAAGGACGCCAAAAACTAAATCGAAACCATAAACGAGAGCGGAGAGAAAAAGATCCAAATAGTGCCAGGAAATGCCGCCTGCCAGGGAATAAAGAATTACACGCAGGATTGTTTTTTCAATCGGGAGCCCTCTTGAAAAAATTGCCCGGTAAAAATATCTCAGAATTGATGTGGTTATAAATCCGCTCAGACTTGAGATCAAAATACCCATTCCGCCAAACCAGGTGGGATTTTGCATGCGCAAGACCGAAGGTATATATATTACAGTGAAAATCATCCATCCTGAAAAATTTAATATCCAGAAATCGGATGAAATCCGGTGAATGATATTTTCCGCTTTTATTTTCATATTCACAAATTTATTAAACAGAATCAAATTACCGAAGAAAGATTCTGCAAAAGGACAAATAAAACATCCGGACTGCATGATAAATCCCTGAAATGAAAAGTGAAGAGATGGTTTTGTCTCTTTTTTTCTGCCTGTAAAGAATTATAAAGCATTTCAACGGTTATATTTGCTCTTTATCCGAAAAAAAGAAAATTCCTCTTTCTTCTGAAATTAATTTTACCTCTGAGATTAAATCATAGTTCAGAATGTAATATTAAAACTAAGAGACGGAGGAAAAATGTTGAAAATTAAAAAAATATTGTTTGTACTGATAGCGGTCCAATTTTCGATCAGCGCTCAGAATAATAATCCTGATATCCTGGTGGTGCTGCCAGAATATTTTGGCGCAAACTACTGCCTCGTCAGGGATATATTCGAAAAAGCCGGATGTGACCTGACAATCACCGGGCTGAACAGTGAAATGACTCCCTGTCCCTGGGGAGCGCCGCTCGGGCTTGAAAGCGCGGTTGTTGATATATTGCTGACAGATATTACCGATATCACCCGGTATGACGGGATTGCTATTATGTCGGGAAGCCGGGCATATAGCGATCCATGCGCCGACCTTCTCGGGAATCAGGCAGCCCTGGACCTGATTCATACGGCAAATGACAACGGGATTGCCATCGGCGCGTACTGCACTGCCGCCAGGGTTCTTGCCGCGGCCGATGTTATAAATGGTGTAAATGTTACAGGGCATCAAGATTACGCTCATGAATATGCTAACGCGGGAGGTGTGTATCTTGGCGCGAACATTGCCCCTGTGGTTGATGGCAATATAATGACCTGTTCAAAGGGGGATTATTATCATATGCACAACGCGTGGGCATTCCTCGATATTGTTGAGAGCTCAATGAATAAAAGGGGCAATACAATTTCGGAAATGAAACAAAAGAATGGAAGAAACAAGGAAGGAGATGTGATCTGGGAAACTCTATATGGCGGGGAAAGTTCGGAAGGTTCCTACTCATTAGCGATTGATTCGGCCGGAGATATCATTCAATGCGGTTATACTTATTCAGCCGGAGCCGGGAGCGCCGATCTGAAGCTTGTTAAAACTGATGAGGATGGAAATCTAAGGTGGGAAAAAGAATTCGGCGGGGCTTTAAGGGAATTTGGCAACAGTGTAATCGCGGATGAGGATGATAATATTATCGCGGCAGGTTACACCACATCCTTCGGTGCGGGAGATAAAGATTTTTATCTTGTAAAAACCGGACAGGATGGCATTGAAATATGGACGAAAACATTTGGCGGTGAAGGCCGTGAAGAGGCGCGTAAAATAATTGAAACAACTGATGGCCATTACCTGGTTATGGGAGACCGCACAACTGAAAGCATGGGGGAGGATGATATCTGGTTTATTAAACTGGATAAAGATGGAAATGAAGTCTGGTCAAAAACTATCGGTACAACAGCTTCGGACCTGGCTTTTGATATCAAGGAAACTTCAGACGGAGGTTTTATTATAACGGGAGCTTCAGGTTATAACAGCACAAAAAGGCAGCTTCTTATGCTTAAAACCGACGGAGCGGGTAATGAAGTGTGGAAAAGTTTTTTTGGAGAGGATGACTGCAATGACTGGGGATTTGAAGTTCTTGAGGTATCGGATGGTTATGTCGCCTGTGGAAAAGCGGATATTCACAGTAAGGATTTTTATAATGTCACACTGCTGAAAACAGATTTTGATGGTAATCTTATCTGGCAGAAAAAATATGGCAGTATCACCAATTATGATTTTGGTAACAGCTTTTGCCGGCTCAACGATAAAAGTTTTTCGATTTTCGGGATAAGAAGAATATTTGGCAGCTGGACCAATTTATACCAGTTGATAACAGATGAAAACGGAGAGTTATTATATGAAAATGTGTCGACAGAGCAGAATTCACAATGGGTCAGCCAGGTTAAACAAACAGAGGATGGGAAATACCTGGTCAGCGGATATTCCAATAATGGCGGAAGCGGAGCTTTTGATTTCAGACTGATGAAAATTAATACTCTCTTTCCATATTTCAGGGTCAATAATAATACAGGTCATGCTCCGCTCGAGGTTCAGTTTGATAACATGTCGCTCGGGAATCAGGAATCGGTAGAATGGGATTTTAACGGTGACGGCATTACAGACAGCCAGGAGGAATCACCTTCCTGGAATTATACCGAATCGGGTAATTACACAGTAACCCTGAAGATATCAGATGAGATTACAACGAAAGAGATGAAGGTGGATACACTTATCAGGGTATTTGATGGTGAAAGCAGCATATATATTGAAAGCAATGATAATTATTCGATAGCAAACAGCTCCTCTTCTCTTAACCTGACTGATGAATTTACATTTGAAGCATGGATAAAACCTTTGGAATTTACTTCAGGTATGCCTCTTTTTGATAAAGAAAATATATCTGTTTTTATAACAGGCGCGAGTCTTTTTGAGGATGAGTGCCTGACTCTGAAATTGAAAACCGACAGCGTTACAACCGGGGCTCTGAACACACCTACGGGGTCGATAGTCGCGGGACAATGGCAGCATATCGCGATAAGCTACGACAGATCGGGTCAGATATCAATGCTCATTAATGGGGAAGAAATGGAAATATCTGTTCATGGAGTCAGCCCGGTTGGCGCTGTCAAAAATAATTCCGATTTCGATTTAATAATTGGCAACAATCAGAGCATCAATAAATGTTTTCACGGTTATATTGATGAAGTAAGGGTGTGGAATAAATACAGGAGCAGTGAAGAAATTACGGAAACTTACGACAATTATATGAATGGCAATGAAGCGGGACTCGCGGCATACTGGCGCGTTAATGAGGGTAATGGAAACCTGACTGCCGATCTTACCGGAAATGACAACGATTTATCCATGTTAATGGCTGAATGGAGGGAGGGCTTATTCCTGGATGACCCTGTATTTGTAAAGGGGGAAAAAGGAGAAGGACTGATTCCCGGCAAATATTTTCTTTCACAGAATTATCCAAATCCATTTAATCCCGAAACCATTATCGAGTATGGTGTTCCGGCCGAGGAGCAGGTATCACTGGTTATTTATGACAGCCTGGGAAGAATAATAAAAGAGTTAATTAATAATGTTGAAAAACCGGGTAAAAAATCAGTATATTGGAACGGATTAAATAACAACGGGTATAAAGTTGCGAGCGGAGTATATTATTATACTCTGAAGACAGAAAATTTTTGTGCAACAAAAAAATTACTCATTCTTAAATGAGTAATGCCCTCCCTGAATTGGCCCCATCCCTGCCCCGGATGGGGTCCTTTTTTAATTGTGAATTGTGAATTGTGAATTATGAATGATGAATTGGTCTTTGTGAAGATGAGGGTTTAAATGATAATAACATTTCCAGCAGAGGGATCATATTGTAAATTTTTTGTTTTCTTATCACAAATTCCCAAAGTTTTTCAAATTTTTTCCAGCCGGATGAATAACAGAGATGTTTGAATTTATCGGGAAAATTATTTTTCATGCCGGCGCTTCTGAATATATTTTCCCATGAATAGAATAATTTGTAGGCTCTCTTATACCCGGTTTCAAGTTCTTCACAACTCATTTTATTTGGTTTAAATACCGCGTGCCTTGTATCAAATTTATCGAGGTCAGCAGTAATTATCCTTCCTGTACTCTTCAGTTTATGATAGAGCCGGGTTCCCGGATAAGGAGTTAAGATATGAAATGTGGCTGTTTCAATGCTTTCGTACACAGCCCATTCAACTGTCCTTTCAAATACAGATTGATCATCCTCATCAAATCCGAAGATGAAACTGCCGTTTATCATCACTCCTCTTTCATGAAGAGCTTTAATCGCGTTATCATACTCGTCAAATTTATTGTGTGATTTGTTCTGGCTGGCCAGGTTTTTTTGATTGACCGATTCAAATCCCACAAAAAGACTGCTCAGTCCCGATCTTACGGCTGAATTGAGCAGATTTTCATTCATTACCGCTTTGACCGTACCGGCTGCCTGCCATATTCTTCCCATTCCGGCCATGGAATCAAATAACTCAACTGCAAATTTTTCATTACCCAAAAGATGATCATCCAGAAAAAAGAGGTGTTTTCCTTTCAGCGATTCTATTTCCGTTAATATCTTTTCTATTTTTTGCGTGTAATAAGATTTGCCTCCTTTATAGAAACTTTCTTTATAACAAAATTCACAATTGTGAGGGCAGCCCCTCGACACCACAATCGAGTTAGGGACAAGATATAATTCTTTTTTTATAAGGTCACGCCGGGGTGGAGGAAGATTATCAAGCGATCTGGTTTTTGAACAGTAAATTTTTCCCGGGTTATTTTTCCTGAAATCTTCCAGGAACCGGGGCCATGCTTCCTCCGCGGGACCTGTGATTACTGTATCGGCATACCGCAGGCATTCTTCACTATTTGTGGAAGCGTGTAATCCTCCCATAACCACATATATTCCTTTTTCTTTATATCGCTCAGCGATCCGGTAAGCCCGGTAAGCCGATGTAATATATACCTGGATGGCGACTATGTCGGGTGAGTCATTAAAATTCAGTTCCTCAACATGTTCATCGATGATTTCCGCTTCGTCATCATCTGGGAGATATCCGGCAAGAGTGGCAAGTCCGAGCGGAGGAAAAAGAGAATATTTTATTGAGCGCCAGTACATGCTCTTTGCTTCTGTTAATGCGGGAAGGATAAATTTTACAAACAAAAATAACCTCTAAATAATTTATAAATGTTCCAGGGACTTTTTGTTATACCAGCATATTTTGGAAATTCTCCGGTGGGTAGTTTTTTTTACATTCCGGGAGATAAGTTAAGGTAGTTTATCCGCGGGCAGTCAGATTTTTCGCGAAATGGCGGGAATCCAATTATTAATTAGTAATGAAGAATTAAAAAAGCGAAGACTATCGCAGATTTCGCAGATTGAGGCGGAAAAATGCCACCAAATCACTGAAACACAAAATCCCACAAAATGATGAAAAGAATCTTATTTCTGATTTTTTAACCTTAGCAGCAGAGGTAACGACCAACCTTAATTTCCTTTGTGAAAAAAGTGGTAAATTTTTGGTCCGGGTTGTGTGTATTATTCCCGTGGGACTGGTGGGACACATGGGACTTTAGGGTGATAAGGCAGGGCTTAAGTTTTTTGTTATAATCGGTAGCAGCCATAAGATCGTTATCTCCAGGATCGCTATAGTCTCACTGAATTACTGATGCCTGGTAAGCTTTAGCTAAACAATCCGGGACATAAAATTTTAATGCTGAATAAGAGTGTACCGTGAGAGGCAAAATATTGGCAGGAAAAAAGAAGAAAGTGAATAAGTGTGTCGTCAGGTACTGAGGTTAATTTATAAATTTTTCTCCGTATTAGTTACATCTTAAAGTAGATCAAACCCCTCCCCTCCTCCCCTTAAAATCTTAAGGGGAGGGGATTCTAATACCTCATTATTGAAAAGATTTCGAAAGATCATAATTTCGATAATTATTATCAAAATTGAAATTTGGAGTTTTCCAGATTGGGGCTCCCTCGCAGCGGGGGTAATAATCAGTCTGAATTAGAATTTATTTGCCTTATGAAAAAGTAGCAAGAGTTTTCCCCGGTTTGCTTGCTTTATTCCCGTAGAACTGGTGGGACACATGGGACTTCAGGGTGATAAGGCAGGGCTTAAGTTTTTTGTTATAATCGGTAGCAGCCATAAGATCGTTATCTCCAGGATCGCTATAGTCTCACTGAATTACTGATGCCTGGTAAGCTTTAGCTAAACAATCCGGGACATAAAATTTTAATGCTGAATAAGAGTGTACCGTGAGAGGCAAAATATTGGCAGGAAAAAAAAGAAAGTGAACAAGTGTGCCGTCAGGTAATGAGGTTAATTTAAAAATTTTTCTCCGTATTAGTTACATCTTAAAGTAGATCAAACCCCTCCCCTCCTCCCCTTAAAATCTTAAGGGGAGGGGATTCTAATACCTCATTATTGAAAAGATTTCGAAAGATCATAATTTCGATAATTATTATTAAAATTGAAATTTGGAGTTTTTCCAGATTGGGGCTTCCTGGCAGCGGGGGTAATAATCAGCCTGAATTAGAATTTATTTGCCTTATGAAAAAAGTAGCAAGAGTTTTCCCCGGATTGTTTGTATTATTCCCGTAGGACTGGTGGGACACATGGGACTTTAGGGTGATAAGGCAGGGCTTAAGTTTTTGTAATAATCGGTAGTAGCCAAAAGATTGTTATCTCCAGAATTGTTATAGTCTTACTGAATTACTGATAGCAGGTAAGTTTTTTTACGATTTGGAATATTTACAACTATGCTCCGGCTCTGCCGGTTTTTGATTATAATTATTTCTTTAACAATTTTTTATGGTTTATCCCGAACACATGTTACAATAATAAAACAAGTCGGCGGAATATCATTTTACAGGAAAAATTGTCAGTTGCTCATCAGGTTGCTGAGGAAACGGGTGTTTTTAGTATCGAGATTAGAGAGCATAATTTTTACTATCGCGGTAAGGGGCACAGAGAGAAACATACCGGGGATTCCCCAGATATATCCCCAGAGGAGGAGTGAGAGGAGAATTACGAGAGGATTTATTCCGAGGCGGTGGCCGAATATTTTGGGCTCAATAAGGTTGCCCAGAATATTTGAAATGATTATCAGCACAATTGCCACAACAAGGGTGTACCCGACCGATTCATATTGCAGAAGGGTCATCAGAGAGGGGAGGAGCACATAAAAAACCGAACCGAGATTGGGTATGAAATTAAGGAAAAAGGTCATTACACCCCAGACAATATAGAAATCAATGCCAAAGAGGCAGAGTACAAAACTGAGTATTATACCGGTGGAAAGGCTTATTAAAAATTTGGTAGCGATATATTTTTGGATCTGAATGGTAATATCGCGAAATGTTTTTTCTATCAGAAGTTCTCTTTCCGATTTTATCTCTTTAAGTCCCTCTATCTCATCTTCTATGTTTTCTCCTTTTTTCTCCAGCTTTTTATACTCTTTTTTAAGCTGTTTTATTGAAGAGCTGACCTGTTTCCGGACAAAACGTTTTAAAACAGCGTTGTAAAGTTTTTTATGCCCGCTGCTTATAAAAATAAAAAAGAAGACAACGAATATCAGCATAGTAAAAAGAGAAAAGGTCGAATCAAATATTCCCGATGCGAGTCCCCCGATATCCATACTGACGGCATATTCTGAAATTTTAAAATCGGTAAAAGAGGGATCGGCGATACCCATTGATCGGGCAGCATTACTGATCAGAAGATTAAGTTTATTTTCGTAGAGGGGGAATTCTTCAGCGAAACGGCTGAATGAGCCGATTATCAGCCGCGATATTCCCGCGAGCACGGCCAGCATAATAATTATATCGGAAAATGTAACAAGCCAGCGGGGAAATTTTCTTCTGAAAAGTTTATTATTAAGAGGTTCAAAACCGAAGAAAAGAAAATAGGCAATTACGAAGGGCACAAAAATATGCTGTAATTCTTTTAGAAACGCGAAAATCAATATAAGACCAATCGCGCTGATAAAAAATTTTACAACCGGATCGGCTGTTAATCTTTTCATTGGGACCTAAAATAAATAGAAAACAGTCCTTAAGTAAAATCATCTTGCGCAAAAATGCAAAATAAATTGGCTTTAATTTATTAAATTAAGGAAGAAATAATTAAAGTCTTAATACAGGAATAGGTCAATGAAAAAAGTATTATTGTTACTGCTCGCGGCGTTATTTGTAATATCCTGTTCTCAGGAAAAAGGATTAAAGCATCCGGAATGGAGCAAAGACGCTGTCATCTATGAAGCAAATATCAGGCAGCATACAGTGGAAGGAACCTTTGCCGCTTTTACCGAAAGAATGGATGAGCTGAAGGAAATGGGAATTGATATTATCTGGCTTATGCCTATTCATCCAATCGGAGAAAAAAACAGGAAGGGCGCGCTCGGAAGTTATTACGCAGTAAAGGATTACAAAGCTGTGAATCCCGAGTTTGGAACTGATGCTGATTTCAGAGCGCTGGTTAATAAAGCACATGAAATGGGGATGTATGTGATAATAGACTGGGTGGCAAATCATACATCATGGGATAATGTATGGACCGAATCACACCCGGAATTTTATATGAGAGATTCCGCCGGAGCATTTATGCTGCCCGATCCGGGCTGGCAGGATGTTATTGACCTGAATTATGATAATAAGGCGCTATGGGCAGCTATGACAGACGCGCTCGAATACTGGGTCAGGGATTTTGATATAGACGGTTACAGATGTGATGTGGCCGCGATGGTTCCCACTGCTTTCTGGGACCAGGCGCGCGCGAAGCTCGATAAAATTAAACCGGTCTTTATGCTTGCCGAGGCGTCTGAACCGGAACTTCATGTAAACGCTTTTGATATGACATATAACTGGCAGTTGAAAGATATTCTAAACGATATAGCGGCAGGTAAAAGGAATGTAAGCGATATTCACCGGCATTTTATATCGGAAGATACTCTTTATGAGAACAACTGGTACAGAATGAATTTTGTAACGAATCATGACGAAAATTCATGGCATAAAGATATACATTCAAGGCTGGGGGATTTTGCAGAAATTTCTACTGTGATGACATGCCTGGTTGAAGGAATGCCTCTTGTTTACAGCGGTCAGGAAGCCGGCCTTGACAAATCACTCAGGTTTTTCGACAAGGATACAATTGAATGGAAAGACCATAAATTCCGCTCTCTTTTTACTGAATTATTTAAATTAAAGGCAAAAAATAAGGCCTTGTGGAATGGTGATTATGGCGGTATATTAAAATATTACCCGGTGAATGATAATGTGCTGGTTTTTTCAAGGCATAATAAAGGTGACAGAATAGTGGCGCTGATGAATTTTTCCAGCGTTGAAGAATCATTTGAACTGAATATCAAAGAGCTGCAGGGAAAATATAAGAACCTGTTTTCCGGTGAAAATTTCACCTTTGGATATAAACAGAAATTTGACCTGAAGCCTTTTGAATATATTGTTCTGGAAATGGATTAAAAAATCACAACTGATGGTTGAATGATCAGACATTTATCGCAGACAATTTTTCTTTTAGTATTTTTGATTTCCTGTGACGCGCCGAGGAACAACCCGGTGGATCCGGGAAATCCTGATAATACTCTGCATACTTTACAGGGGCAGATCCGGAGGCAAAGCTCGCCTTTTACACCATTGGAAGGTGTAAGCATTATTTGGGAAACAGGGGGAAGAGTAGTTAAGTCGGGAGGTGACGGCAGATATATTATAACAGATATTCTGCCTTATGACGGCTGGCTTCAATTCAATCTGGAAGGGTTTTTCCCCGAATCACTGGAAGTAAACTGGAACGGAAGTAAGATAAAAACTTATGATGAACAGCTCAACAGCATTCCATTCGCGGACAGCGTTGAGTTTTATAGTTTAGTCGAGAAAGGATTCGGCACTCCGGATGATGAAGCAATAACGGTAAAAGTGAAAATTGAAGACCAGGACGGCCCAAGCGATATCGACACATTATGGCTTTCGAATGAGGGTATTAACCTGAAAAGCAGAATAGGCTATAACCCGGATAATGAATTTTTCCAGAGAAATTTTACCGCGGAAATGCTTAATGTATTATCACTTGGCGAACTAATAGGCAGGGATTTTAGTCTGGATATTAAAGATTCCTTTGGAAGGTTTTGCAATGTAGGCACACTGACAATAAAAAGAGTTATAAAATCGGAAATTACTCCTGAGAGACCCATAGAAGAGACTGTAAATGTGCCCTTCAATATTGAATGGGAAAGATTTGAACCGGGATTCGAGATTGAATATTTCCTGGAAATATTTCCCGATAACACTGATACTGACCCGGTATACACAAGTCCCTATGTGCCTTCCGACAGCACAAATTTCAGGGTAAGTTATACAATACCACAGGGGAGCTACTACTGGGTTATATGGGGGGTGGATGAATTTGGCAACCGGACCAGGTCGAGGGAATCGAAGTTTAATGTGGAATAGGGGCATGTGATTTGCTGCCGCGTTTGGGAAATGTTATTTCCCCCGGTCTGAAAAAGGGCTGACTACCACAAAATTAGTATTGTTACCATAAATGAAACGAGCCGGAGTATTCCGTCAGGAAACACATTTTACGGAAAATGGCAAGAAAATTATGTTATGAAATCATCTGTCTGCCCGCCGCGGAGGTTGTTGTAGGGAAGATTTATCGCAAATATTGTAAATCCCCTACAGGGATTATTTATAATAAAGCCCCATTTTCTGCTACAATAATGGAACCTCTACAAGGTTCTTTTAAAATACCGCGTTGTAGATGCGGGAATTATTGCGGAACGTCCCCATGGGGTAGAAATAGGCGAAATATTGAAATACGAATCCCTGTAGGCTCTTATCACCACACTAACGCCAACATGTTGAGGATAATCCGGGTAGCAAAATTTGTCAAAAAGCCCGCCAATAACATGTTGCCGATTGACGTACCGAAATTTTAAATCCATAAACCGGCTGAGTCGGAATTTTAATATTGTACTAACCGCCCCCACGGGGAATTCCCTGCGGGAACACCCCGTGGCTATTCGGTTTAACCCCCTTCGGGGGATTTTCCTCAGCTTTGCCTGGGGAAAATTTAGGGGACTTAACAATAATATTCTTGCTTTTTATGGCAGAATATTGAATTGAGTAAATTGATTTAATTAGTCGTACTCGTACTCATAGTACAGGTACTCGTTATCGTTCTCGAATAATTAACCCGAGAAAAAAAGCCGGGTACGAGGACAATTACGAGAACGAGTACGATCATTCGTTCAGGATTTATTTTGGTTCTGGCTTTGCCAGCTTAGGGGATTAACAAATATTTGGGAGACAAGGCTAATGAAAGAAATCTTGTTATCTAAGGGAATCTGCAACAACCTGCGCGGGGGATTCCTGGCGGGACTTCCCGGAGATTTTGAAATTATCCAAAAGAAGAATTGCTGTTTTTTTTGACTTTTCACTCTCCACTAACCACTATTCACTTCTGACCCTGCCGGATTATTCCGTAAGGAGTTAAATTCTACGCAAAATGGCAAGATTTTTTGACAATTCGGCGTGTGTCCTCCCCCGGTATCGAGAAAAACACTCTCAACCACCCCCTCCAAAGGTAATGGCACTAAGATAGAGCAAAAATATAGTATTTTTAGTATTTTCCTTACATTCCAACCCCACCCTAAATCCCTCCCCTTAGTAATGGGAGGGACTTTTAAAGCCCCTCTCCTTGATAAGGCTTTTAAGTGCGCCGTGGCGTAAGAGGGGTTGGGGTGAGGTTGTAAAGAATTTAATAACAATAGGTTAGCCTGCTAATGATATCATTCTATTTAAACAAAAATAGAAAAACATTTCATGAGAAATATTAATATAGAGGAATAACTATATTCGCGCAATATTCATTTCGTTTCAAAAAGTTTGTGCCATTACCTCCAAAGGGAGATATTACGTCTATTATCTCTCTTTCGAGGAGGTGGCAATGAAGCGCCTTTCTTCATTGACGGGGGAGGATATAATATTGAACTGACACAAATGGGGAATAATCAGGACAATATTGAAATTCTGACCCTGCCGGATTATGATTGTGATTTATTGTATATTTAGGTCTTTATTTTCCATTTGTTCTGAATGAATAAATGGTGTAACTGTTAAAATGATCCGGAAGTGTTATGAGCAGGATAGATAAAATAAAGGAAATTTCATCATCTCAATATGACGCGCTTTATGAAATCAGCCAGAAACTGAACAGCGCCGATTACAGCCATACTCTTTTTGAGGAGGCTCTCGATACGGTTATAGCGATAATAAATGCCGAACGGGGCCTTTTTGTAAAATATGATGAGACTGATCAGAATTTTACTATTGTTGCCGCGCGAAATATTAAAAAGGAAAATCTGACAGATATAACCAAATTTTCATCCGGAATACTGAATAAAGTTATTGAAAACAGAAGGCCGTTTCTCTATCATGATGTGCAGAGTGACCCGCAGCTTTCACAGTATGAAAGTATACAGATTCAGAATATAAACTCGGTTTTGGGTGTGCCTATCCTGAAGAATGATGAGATTAAGGGGGTTATTCTTGTGGACAGCCGTTCCCACAGGAAGGAATTCTCAGAGGAAAACCTCGCGTTTCTTAGTTTCTTTTCGAACCTGGTTTCACTCGCTCTTGACCGGGTGGATAAATTTGAAAAACTTCAGGACCGAAACCAGATGCTGGTCAACCAGCTTCAGGCGACCGAACGGCTTCCGAATATGGTGGGGAATAGTGAAGCGATAAGAAAAACGGCAAGACTGATACATAAAGTTGCCGCGTCGGAAGCGAATGTATTAATTTTAGGTGAGAGCGGAACGGGAAAAGAACTGGTTTCACGGGCAATACACAAGCTGAGCGGACGTTCGGAACAGCCTTTCCTGGCGCAGTTTTGCGGTTCTATACCTGATAATTTGCTTGAAAGTGAACTTTTCGGGTATAAAAAGGGAGCTTTTACCGGGGCTGCGTCAGACAAAAAAGGATTGCTGGAGGTGGCCGACGGAGGAACTTTTTTTCTTGATGAAATAGCGGATATTTCCAGCGCTCTTCAGGCAAAACTTTTGCGGGTGCTTGAAAATCATGAAATTATGCGGCTTGGCGATACCAGCTTTACCCCTGTTAATGTGAGAATTATTGCCGCGACAAATAAAAATCTTCAGGAGATGGCCAAGGAGGGGACTTTCCGTGAAGACCTTTTTTACCGTCTGAATGTATTTCCTGTTACTTTACCACCACTGAGGGAAAGGCGTGAGGATATAGCGGTTCTCGTTAAACATTTTATCAGTCTCTCACCTGTAGCCGATACCCCGGTCAGCGCGGCGGCTATAAGAAAACTTGAAAATTATTACTGGCCCGGAAATATCAGGCAGCTTAGCAATGTAATTCAGCGGGCTCTTATTTTGTCGGAATATGAAAAGATTGAACCTGAGCATATTATTCTGGAGGAGGAAAATGATTTGGATGATTTCCAGGGAACATTAAAAGATTTCGAACTTCGGCTGCTGAAAAAAAGACTGAAACAATTTAACGGCAACAGAACGAATGCCGCTAAATCTCTTGGAGTTTCCGTAAGATGGGTCCAGAATAAAATTAAGGAACTGGAATAGGGGACCGCTTTCTCTTTTCATATTTTTTTGCTACTTTTATATTTTATTATAGTCCAGTATTCGGGGAATGGAGAAGACCGGTAAAGAAATACTTTTTGAGAAATTTGAAATACTAAAAACACTCAAAAAAGATGAGCTTTCAGGGGTGTATACGGCCCATCATATATTTCTTGATAAAAAAATATTTCTCAAAACTCTGGATACATCGCTTGTTTCTGATCAGGCAGTTCCCGGCAGGTTCAAACGGGAAGCAAAAATTCTCGCCAATCTTGACCATCCAAATATTATTAAAGTTCTTGATTTCGGGATGTCGGGCAAAATTTTTTATATCTCATTCGAGTATTTTCCGGGTGAAAATCTGCGCGGTTTAATTAATAATAAAGATGTGGATGATGAATACCGCAAAAAACTTACAAAACAAATTCTTGCCGGGCTCATACACGCTCATGGCCGCAATATAATTCACAGGGATATAAAACCGGAAAATATTCTGATCAATGACGAGGGTAAATTAAAGCTTGGTGATTTTGGGCTGGCGCTCGATATGGGCGATAGTATGCTGACCCATAAGGAATCGATAGTGGGCACTCCCTGTTATATGTCTCCTGAGCAAATTAAAGGAGAGGAATTGGGCCCGGGCACCGATCTTTTTTCTACAGGCATTGTTCTGCTTGAGTTTTTTACCGGGAAAAATCCATTCCTTGGCCGTGATGTTGGCGAATCGATTAATAATATCCTCTCATTTGATGAAAGTAAAATCCCGGAATTAACAAAAAATATCGATAGTGATTATGGAATACTTATTTCCAGCCTGCTGAAAAAAAAGAGCAAATCCCGACCCGAATCGGCGTCAGAGGCCTTAAAAATAATTGAACCGGAATATGAAACCGAAGAGAGAGAAAGAACCCAGGTAAAAAAAACATCTTTCTTTTTACCAGTTATTTTAACAATTCTCGCTCTGACAATTATCACTGGATTTTTCTACAGAGATTACATAGCTGAAATGCTCTCGGCAGATAATAAAAATGAAGTCCGCAAGGAAGCGGCCCCGGATACCATGTCTCTGACAGTTGATGATACGATGCCGGATACAGCTAATGTTATTCCTGAGACAACAAGTGAGAATAAAAAAGATAACAGTGAAGAGCTGAAAACGGGAGCCAATACAAAACCGGTTGAGGCTGAAAGACCGGCGGCTAATATTGAGAGGAAAAAAATATCACCCGGACTATTATACATTGATTGTGTTCCCTGGGCAAATATCTTTATCGATTCGAGGAGTATTGACACAACCCCCCTGGAAAGCTCACTACGCCTTGAACCAGGTTTTTACCAACTGAGGCTGCAACATCCCGATTACCCGGTTTATGAAAAACGAATAAAGATAATATCGGAAGAATTAACCAATATAAAAGTTAATCTGGATACACTATTTGGTTATTTACACTGCAATATATATCCCTGGGGAGAAGTGTTTATCGATGGGAAATCAATGGGACTGACACCGCTGCAGGACCCGCTGAAGCTTTTTCCCGGAAGGCATAATCTGGAATTTAAGAATCCGACTTATCCGGCACATTCACAGAAAATTGAAATCCTTTCAAACGATACACTTATTGTAAATAAAAATTTTGTGAAAAATTGAACAGGGCCCGATTTTGGTCTGGCATAATAATTGGTTTATTTGCATTATTGTAATGTAAATTGAAGAGAAATATATGTACAGAATACTTATTTTAATATTGATATTTGCGTCATCAGTCCCGGGGCAAACCGGAACCTGGGAAATAGTTGATGAGATGCAATATCCTGTGGCAGGCGGGACCATATTTAGCTTAAATCAGAATATTTATGTCGCGGGAGGATATTCGGAACAGATTCAGGACCCGGTAAAATGGATACAAAAATATGATCTGTTCAGCGGTTTATGGACAATTGAAGGTCAGCTTGTAAAGGAAAGATATGGATTTTGCGGAGGATATTTCCAGGGACATTTTTTAATGACCGGAGGGGGGCATGATACTACCGCGGCATGCGAGAATATTGAATCATGGAGCCCGGGCGCGGGTTATACGATGCAGATAGCCTCCAATACGGCTATGAACAGGATATTTTGTTCCGGGTTGGTGCATAATGAAACCTTTTATATTGTCGGAGGCAATCCCTGGTTCGGTTCCCTGCCGGATAATTCCTATATCATGGAATATAATATCAGTGATGATGAGTTTGTTTATATTAATGATAATTTTTATTCCGGCTCCAACTATCCGGAACAGCAAATGACAGCGGCGCTCGGTGATTATCTTTACATTTTCGGCGGTGTATATTACGGGGTGTCGAGTTCTATTTATCGATATGACATTGCGGAAAAAACACTGGTTAAGCTTCCGGTAAATCTGATGGTTCCACGGGCGGGCGGATGCGCTGTAAGTTATTCGGATGACACTATTTTAATTATCGGGGGATTTAACGGATCGAATGAGGCTCTTAATTCCGTGGAATTCTTTAAGGTAAATAATGAAGAATACAGCCTTAGCGCGGGTAATCCTCTTAATATAGCGAGAAAACATGCTATGGCCGTGGAGTTTGAAGGGGCTGTTTATGTTATGGGGGGATTTGATGAAGAGGAAAATGTAGTATCGGAAATAGAACTTTTAAGTGTCCCAACCACCTTTATTCAGGATGCCGAATCACTTGAGCCAAGATCTTTTGACCTTTCACAAAATTATCCAAATCCTTTTAATCCTTCTACCAAAATAACTTACACACTTAACTCGCCGGGTTATATATCACTTAAGGTATATGACATTCTGGGGAATGAAGTCGAAACGTTGACCAAAGGTTTCAGGTCGGCAGGCACTTATGAGACAATCTGGAACACGGGTGAAAAAGAAATTGCCGGCGGTATATATTTATACTCACTTAAAACCGGGATAGGCAAAGTAACCAGGAAAATGGTTCTCCTCAGGTGATTATGAAATATTTGTCGATTTTTTTCACTGTTTTATTTTTTTCAACCCCGGTTATGGCCCAGGAGGAACCTGATCTTGATTTTATAAGGGGAAAGTTCAGGTCATTCGAATACAGAACGGTAATTCAGCTTTCCAATATTTTATTAAACAGGGAGAAAAATCTATCAAAAGAGGAAAAAATTGAGATTCACCTGATGAAAGGAATATCCTATTATTCTATTTCGGATGAGCAGTCAGCCCGCGAGAGTTTTATTGATATTCTTGATCTGGATAAAAACTATAAGATTGATCCTGTTAGGATATCGCCAAAGATCGCTTTGTTTTTCCAGAAAGTAAGGAGTGAATATTTCCTTGATTTCCCTGAAATAATCCCGGTGGAGAGAACTGTTGCTGATACGACAAATAAGATTACGAAAAGATATGATAGTGAAACAAGTGAATTGATAAAAGGTTCGGTAACCAGGTCAATACTTGTTCCCGGCTGGGGACATCTTTACCGTGATGATGATGTGAAGGGGTGGACAATTACTACGGCAGGTATAGCGGCGCTTGTATCTTCCGCTTATTTTATAGTTAAAACAGCCTCGGATGAGAAGGATTATCTGAATGAAAGGGATCCACTTTTACTTGATGAAAAATATAACAGGTACAACAGTTCCTATAAAATCAGGAATGCCCTGATCCTTTCTTACGCGGCGATCTGGTTATACAGCCAGCTTGATATTCTCGTTTTTGACCAGGGATTGCCGGAAATAAAAAGTGGCGCGGGGAATAGCCCGGTATCGATAGGATTGAGTTTCAGACTGTGAAATTTTTGCGCGCGCTCTGCATAAATTTCATGGGGATGGTTTTTTCTCCCACTCTTCAAATTATATAACCCATAGCAAAAACCGAAATTTTTTGTAAATAAAAGGCGGTTTAAGAAAGAAAAAACTATAGTGATACAGGCTTAAGCTTTCCCACCTGGTATCATAAATAATCATTCTTCGCGGGAAGAAAATTTTGTTTGATCTATAAGGCTCAATAACATTATATTTACGGAAGAAAAATTTTTTAATACGGAGTTTTTATTTTTTAATTTCCTCACATAACCGCACGAAGCATATAGCCGGAACAATTGTCCCCTCCTTCTCCTGTTGAGAGAAGGAAACTCGGTGAATTATACCCAATTTTACTAAGAATAAAGGACAAAAAATGAAATACCTAAAAGATTTCGGCTACAACGATTTTTTTCAAAAAGCATTCCATGACCTGGGGCGTGATGATCTGACACCGGCCAGAATTACCGGAGAGGAGAAAAATTCCTGGAGGGTAATAACTGAAGCCGGCGAATTAAGAGCCGAAGCCACCGGAAAACTATTATTCGAAACAGAAGGCAGCAGTTCGCTGCCCAAAACAGGCGACTGGGTCGCGGTGTCGCAATTTGATGATCTGGCAATAATTCATGATATACTGCCGCGGCAAAATATGCTTAGCAGGCGGGCGTCGGGGCGGGCGGTTGAAGAGCAGGTTATCGCTTCGAACCTGGATGTCGTTTTTGTTGTGCAGGGGCTGGATAATAACTTTAACGTCAATCGTCTGGAACGCCAGGCGGCGGCCATCAGAAGCTGCGGCATTTCTTCCGCGGTTATACTTACAAAGACTGACCTGGCGGAAGATTTAAATCCTTATATCAGGCAAGTAAAAAACTCAGCCGCCGGAGGCCCTGTTTTTTGCCTCAGCAATTTTAACGGAGAAGGATTTGAACCTCTGCTGGAATTTCTTCAGCCGGGCAAAACCTACGCGCTGATAGGTTCCTCAGGAGCCGGCAAATCTTCGCTGCTTAATTTTCTCTCGGGAAAAGAGGTGATGAAAACTTCGGATGTCAGAGCCTCTGACTCAAGGGGAAGGCATACAACCACTTCGAGAAAACTTTTCAGGCTTGATTCAGGCATTCTTGTTCTTGATACACCCGGTATGCGCGAATTCGGATTATGGACCGATTCTGATACTTTTGAGGATTCATTCGGTCAATTCAGCGGAATTTCGGCTAATTGTCTTTTCACCGATTGCACACACGTTCATGAAAAGGGCTGCGCGGTTATTCAGGCTGTACAGGATGGTACTATAGAATATAGCACTTATGAAAATTATCTGAAGATGAGAAAGGAAGTGCAATATCTTGAAAGTAAAACCGATTCGCGGGAAGCTTCGAACAGTAAAAAGAAGTGGAAGATAATATCGAAAGAGATAAAAAGAGTATATAAAAATCGTGACAAACGTTAAAAGGGGAGCTGACTCCCCTTTTTTTATTCTAAATTTGTAAGTAGAGTTGTATCCAAACGATGCATAAGCCAGAAGTGAATAGTGGTTAGTGAAGAATGAAAGATTTATTAAAGAATCCGATTTCGATTGCGATTTCGATTGCTAACATATATCAAGTCAATCTTTTTAATCACCCCATTCCTGTTCTGAGTTTTTTACCCGATTATTAGATAGGCTCTTATCACCACACTGACGCCAACATGTTGAGGATAATCCGGAGAGCAAAATTTGTCAAAAAAGCCCGCTAATAACATGTTGCCGATAATCAGGCCGCGATTCAAAATCCATAAGCTGAAAGAGTCAGAAAAAGAAAAGTTATCGGTTAGCTCAAGGATAGTCCTCCCCCGTCTTCAAAGAAAAACACTTTGAATCCACCCCCTCCGAAGGGGGATATTTATCGACAAATCCAAGTAATCAGAATGTCCCCCGCCGGAGGGGGTGGCAATGAAGCGCCTTTCTTCATTGACGGGGGAGGACACACCTCAAGTAACTACGAAACTTATACCTGGTAATAAAACTTTCTACTTGCTGATAAATTTTTTACCAATTTTCGTAGAATTTAATTTCTTATTGAATATATTACCCCCCGTTTTGCCAGGGAACTTTTTCCCTTTAAGGCGTTTTCCTCAGGCTTTGCCTGGGGAAAATTTAGTTCCTTATAACATATCGCCCGTTTGAATAAGGTTAATAAGGTTTAGTTTGGCCGGGTGGTTCTCATGCTACTAAGGTTAAAAACTCAAAGAAACCTAATTCTTCATTTTTTTAATATTAGTAGCAGGGGATTGCTCCGTAAGGAGTTAAATTATACGCAAAATGGCAAAATTTTTTCGTACTCAAAGAACAGGTACCCCGTAATCGTCCTTGTTCTCGAATAATCTGGATGTTCTGGTAAAGACGAGTACGAAGTATTATTACGAGAACGAGTACGATTCATTCATTGGGATTTTATTTTTTATCCGGCTAAGCCGGTTTATGATTAATATTTCAAAAACGTTTTTCTTTCCAGGTCGGCGATGGCAATTTTGTAATCAATAAGGGCCGAAAGGCTGGCAAGCTGGGCGTTAGTGAGCCTGAGCTGGACCTGCGACAGATCAAAACTGGTAATTTTACCTACATTAAACCTTTCAACGCTTATCTCCCATGTTTTGCGGGCCACTTCAACGGTTTTAGCGAGAGCTTCAACCCGGGCGGTGGATGATTTTACCTGGTTGACCGCGGCAAGTATTTCATTGCGGATTGATTTTTTCAGGTTTTCAAGTGTGGCCGATTTCAGCTTCTGTTCGGCTTCGGCGGCTTCCACCTCGCGGCTGTTCTTACCCCAGTCCCATACCGGCACAGAAAGTTTCATTACCACGCTGCGTGTATCGAGGAAATCGCGGAATACATTATCAAAGTCGGGATCATTTTTGTTTATGCCGTAATTAGCGGTAAGTTCCGCTTTGATGGTTGTTCTGGAGTCAACTTCATCAATCTGCAGGAGTCCCAGTTTCAAATCCTCGGTGGCGTTCAGCAGATCGGGGCGGTTTTTCAGGGCGCTTTCCAGCGCTTCTTCGAAATTCACATCAACCGGATCATATTCAAGGCTTGGAATTATACTAATTTTATCTTCCTGTTCGACTCCAATCAATAATTTGAAGGAATTGAGATGTTCTTCATATCGTCTTTCGGCATCGAGAAGGTCATTTTTACTTGTAGCCAGGTCAACTTCAAGCTGAAGAGCTTCTACCTCGGCTATAAGACCCGCTTTTAATTTATTGGCAGCGGTCTGGTAGGAATTGTTTGTCTGCTCAACAGTTTCATTGGTAATCTCCATATTTTTACGCGCTTTATAGAGATTATAAAATGAATTGGTAACGTTATAAACAAGGTCTCTTTCAGCCTGTGAATAGTTGCGTTCGGTCTTGCGAAGGTTAATTTCGGCCCTTTCAAGAGAGGCCGACTGGCTGTTAAAAATAAAAAACGGCTGATAAAGCCTGACGCTCAGGTTGGAATAATAATCCTTGCTGTCCCCTGAGAATCCGCTGTACTGATCTCTTCCGAAAAGGGAGCCGACGAGTGATAAAGTGCCATTTGAAAATACAATCGGCTGTGTGATAAACAACCTGCTTTCCCAGGTGGTGTTCCCCACTTCGAAAAATTCCTCACTACCGGTTGTGGTATTAAACTGTCCCGAAAGAGTTCTGCTGTAATTAGGCAGATCAAATTCCATACTCACCGATGATCTGTTGCCGAGTTTGGTCGCTTCCAGATTTTTCATTGAGCTTAACAGATTAAATTTAGCCGATTTCATCTGGTAACTTTCAGTAAGCGCGATATCAAGAGCATCTTCCAGGGTAAGCACTTTCTGACCAAAGACCGCGCCGGCGGCAAAAATTAAAAGAAATAAAACTTTATTAAACATGATTTTTTCCACTGTTATTCATACCGTAATGATTCAATAGGATCTTTTTCGGCCGCTTTTTTCGCGGGATAGATGCCAAATACAACACCCACAATCAGAGAAACAACAAAAGCAAGTACTATTGATATTGGAGTAATAACCGTTCGCCACTCGGCATAGGTTGTAATCAGAGAGGTAAGTATATAGCCTGTAATGATGCCAAGTATACCTCCTACGATACTGATAAAGATTGCTTCATAAAGGAACTGGTTAAGAATATTTTTTCGTGTAGCGCCCATGGCCCGCCTGATGCCTATCTCTCTTGTGCGTTCAAGGATATTCGCGAGCATAATATTCATAATGCCAATCCCCCCCACAAGCAGAGAGATTCCGGCAATAGCGCCCATTACAACATTAAAGATGCGCTGGGTTTTCTGCTTTTGCCGAAGCAGCTCTTCAGGTATAACCACTTCATAATCGGCCACCTCATAATGGCGTCGCTTCAATATCTTTTTTACCAGATCGGACGCGGTCACCACCGATCCTCCCTTTATTACCTTTGCCGAAATCTGGTCGACAGAAGATCGGTCTATCACATTAGCGTAACGGTCGGCGTCCCACCAGTAATAAACATTTCCTTTACCATCTTCGGGCACATTCTCAACTTTGTAAACCAGTGTGGTGAAGGGAACATAAATATCCATATTAAAATTACGGATGCCCAGCTTTTCCACACCGGCAGAAGTTACCGATTTTTCACCCACAACACCAATAATTGTAAACCAGAGACCATTCAATTTGATTTTTTCACCAATCGGATTCCTAAACCGGAAAAATTCATTTTCCACTCCGGCGCCAATCACACATACGTTGGCGAAATTATCAATATGCCGCCATCCGAAAAATCTTCCCGATGATATTCTGAGGTTATAAATATCGGGGTAATCGGGAGTTGAGCCGATCATTTTTGTTTCAATAAATTCCGACTTATACATCACTTTGGCTTTATAAGAACGGTGATAGGCGGCGGATTCAATAAGAGGGTTTATCTTTACGAGGGCTTCGGCATCCGCAATGGTGAGTCCTTTTGAAAAATTGGAACCTTTGACATTATCGCCAGCCGGCAGTTTTTTTGTGTTTATGATTATATTATTGGTGCCAAGCAGTTCAATCTGGTCCAGTGTTTCCTGACGCGCCCCTTCCCCGATGGAAAGCATGGCGATAACCGCTCCAACGCCGAAAATAATGCCAAGCATAGTAAGGGCTGTCCTGAGTTTATTCGACCGGAGGGCAGCCACACCAGTATAAAAATTCTCTATTTCTCTCATGTATTTGGCAGTTCCGGGTTTTCTTCACTGATCTCTTTTTTTGCCTCTTCATCATAAGGGTCTATCAGAGCAACTTCATCTCCTTCGTGAAGTCCTTTGGTAACCACAATGAAATCTTCACTTTTTTCACCCAGCTCGACAACCTCTTCACGGAAACCGGAACCATCTTTAACATATACTATTTTACCATCCTCACCCTCAAAAACAGCGTCAAGCGGGATAGTAAGAACATTCGGTATTTCATTCATAATAATTTTATTTCTGGTGGTCATTCCGGGGCGAAGAATATCGGATGTATCCTTAATCGCCACAACTATTTCGAATACCTTTATCTGCGAATCTCTCTCCTTACTTTTACCGAGAGAAGCCACATCTGAGACCACACCTTTGAAAACACTATCCTGAAAAGCGTCGAGAGTGACATCCACTTCAAGCTCCTTCTGAACTTTGCTCACATCTACTTCATTGACACTCGTTACACTCTCCATAGCGGAAAGATCGGGCAGGTTAACGATTACCGCTCCCCGCCAGGGAGTATCACCGACTGTAAATTTTCGGCCGTTATTGCTCCAGTTGGGGCTGTAAACCACCAGGCCTTCCGAAGGAGCGATAAGAGTCATAGCGTCGAGGTCTCTCTGGGCTTTGTCGACTTCACTCTGTTTCTGTGCTATGTCGATCTCTTTTTCATTCAGTTCAGCTTTCTGGATAATTTTTTTCGATTCATATTCCTGTTTGGTCTGAAGATAACTCAGCTCATTTTTCTGATGCTGAAGTTTTGCCTCCTCCTGTTTTGCTTCCGCTTCAAACTTCATCTGCTCGAGATTCAGTTTGCTCAGCTCATAACTTAATTCAGCGCTTTTGAGCTGTGACTCCATCTGCGCGATTGCCGATTTCTGATTAGCCAGAAGTTTTTCCTTTTCCGAAAGGGCAAGCTCAAGTTTCGACTCAGCTTCCTTAAGTGAGGTAGTCGCGTCGGTCGGATCAAATTTTACCACGACTTCACCTTCCTTAACGTAGGTTCCTTCAGGGATCAGGTATACAATCTTAAGTGTTCCCCTGATACGCGGAGCCGAGATAGTCTGTGATTTCTTAGCCCTTATCTCTCCGCTTTCGGTGAGGGAGATAAGGAAGTCCCCTTTTTTTGCCTTGTAAACAGGAACCATGCTCATATCGGAAGAAACGCCGCCGAAGAGGGTTATCAGCAGAATAAGTATAATTATTGAGGCGCCTGCGATTAAATATTTGTTTTTAAGTAGCTGGGGGTAGTTTTGAAGTGAAAATTTCTGTTTTTCCATTGTCCGGGCATATTTTTTGAATTAACCTGCAAATTTTAAGGAATTGTTAAGTGAATTTCAATTCAAAATTTTAGGGACAAACATCATATTTTGTCATTAATTGTAATGAAATGTAATATACCGGCAAATTACTACTAAAGAGTTTTTGTTCTGCGGTATAAATTGAATTAGTGTTTTTTATCTTCTGTATGGAAGCCTGTTCAGAACTTAAGGGCAGAAAGGCAAATAATAATTAATAATTAATAATTAAGAATTAAGAATTGAAAAGACTTTTTACCTCAGATTTCTTTTATTGAGAATGAAGATTAGCCACAAAAAAGTTTAAGAAAAATTTTCTATTTTTTTACCTTCCGGGAAACAAGAATATTTAGGTTCTTATTATCACACTAATGCCAACATGTTGAGGATAATCCAGGGAGCAAAAATTGTCAAAAAGTCCGCCAATAACATGTTGTCGATATTCAGGCCGCGATTCTAAATCCATAAGCTGATGGAGTCAGAAAAAGAAAAGCTATCGGTTAGCTCAGGGATAGTCCTCCCCCGTCTTCAAAGAAAAACACTTTGAATCCACCCCCTCCGGCGGGGGATAAAATACGTAATGTCCCCCTTCGGAGGGGGTGGCCTCCGGTCGTCTTTTGCCGGAGGTCGGGGGAGGACACACCTCGAGTAATTACGAAACTTTTACCTGGCATTAAACTTTCTACTTGTTGATAAATTTCTTACTAATTTTCGTAGAGTTTAACTTCTTATTGAATAAATCGCCTCCTGTTTTGCCAGGGAACTTTTTCCCTTTAAGGTGTTTTCCTCAAGCTCTGCCTGGGGGAAATTTAGGTTCTTTATGAAAGCCAGTGGGTAATGAAAGGACTGTGCTTTAGTAAATGGACATAAGTATTCATTCATAAACAGTTATATACCAGTTGAAATATGGTGTACCTGACGGCACACCGCATTTCCAGCTTTATTCTTTTTACCAATATGCTGTCCCTAACGGGACAAAAAGAAATTCTTCTATAAAATTGCCCAGCCAGGGGCAAAATATTGGTAGAAAAAATATAAGAAAAAAACCAGGTGTGCCGTCAGGTACACCATATTATTCACTATGAATTTTCTTCGAAACCTTTTGCATGGCAGAGGGCAAATAAAGGTGAAAAAAAACTTATTCTTTATTTTTAACCTTAGTAGCAGAGGTAACCATCCAACAAAATCAAACCTTATTAACCTTATTTAACGGGACAATATTTCCTGTGGAATTTACGGATGGACGCGGAAAAGAAGGAAGTAAAGGATTAAGTGATTTAAAAGATGAACAGACCAACAGGGTAAGATGATATCTGGTTATCTTTTAATTATCAATTGAGAAACTCTCCACTAACCACTCTCAGAACTCCTTGCCTTTCGCAAAATGAAATCGCGGAAGTTTATCGCGAATTATCACATCGCAAGCTCTTAATATAAATAGTCTTTCTGTTTCATCGAGGAAAAAAAGATGTACCATTTTAGAGGATGAAAAGTTGTCTCTGTCCTCCCTGGCGGGACTTTCTTCCAGACTTCTTTCCCGCCATTTTATTTTGCGAATGAATCACTGTAAGTAATTGTTTTTTGTATACGGGATCAGGAGTTCTGAAATTTAAAATTTGGCGTTTTCCAAATTGGGGCTGCTTTGTAACAGAGCTGTTCATCCATCAAAGAGAATTGATTTTTACCAGGGGTGTTTTTTTCATGGGACTCGTAGGACGCAGGGGACTTTGGGATTGTAAGGTTGGCCTCAGTTCTTTGAAAAAATCAGGAAGGGGGAAAGAGTACCATTGTCTCTGAGGCAGGATCGTTTTTTAGCAGTCAGGAATTCAGAATATTTCAAAGGAGGTAATTACAAATTTTTTATTACAGCATTATCAGCTTATAAGTTATTGAAATTGGAAGGGAATTTTGTGGTGGTTAGATAAACCCATTGTCAATTGTCGGGAATTTCTTATATTTGATGTCCTGAAAAAAAGTTTCCAGGCGCCGGCTAACAGGTCAGGGCCCAACTCCGTCAGGTCCGGAAGGAAGCAGCGGTAAGCATCTGGTTTGTGTAGTCGGTTTGCCTGGGTTTTTAATTTTTCGGGGGCAGCAGCATTCTGAGAGTTCCTCCACCTTCCCTGATTTTCCCGCCAAAGCCAAGCCATGCAACTGTGCCGGGTGAAAAATCGGCAGACATACCGGAGCCGGAACAAAGATCGCTTAATATGTTTGCCACATCGGGAAGATGTCCCACAACCGCCACATTCTTATCTTCATAACCTTCAATTAAATTTAATACATATTCCGTCCTGCACCCGGGACTCAGGCTATCCGATTTAATCAAATCATTTTCAACATGATAAAGGGAGTGAAGTATCTCGGCTGTTTCTGCCGCTCTTGTGAGGGGAGATGAAAAAACGATATCGATTTTGGGAAGAAATTCCTGAAAGTATAAAAAGTTCATATAACTGCTTTTGGCGCCCCAATGGGTAAGTCGTCTTTCTTCATCATTAAGTGAACGGACCGCCTGCCCGTGTCTGACCAGAATCAAATTCATAACATCTCAATAATATTTCAATAATTTTTTCAAAAATAGGGGAAAAATTTTATTTTTGCTATTTATTATTGAATAAAGCCGAAGTTCCCGCTTTGAAAAAACTGATTATTCTTTTGTTGATACTTACTCCATTTACTTTATTCGCCGGAGAGAATGGATTTCCCGCCATAGCGCTTTCAGGGATTAATTTTAGTCCCGGTGAAATTAAATCTGATACTGTCATCTTCCGCAGTCAGGATGGTGAAACAGAATACCGGTTCAGCCTGCAAAAAGGAGAACTGAGCATCCCTGAAAGCGGCAATTATGAAATTTTTGCCGCAGGAGAATCTGCAGGAACAATACGGGTATTGCCCGGCTGGCTCAGTCTGGTGCCCCCTCTGCTGGCGATAACACTGGCGATTATCATAAGGCAGGTGCTGGTTTCACTTGCCGCCGGAATATATATCGGGGCGCTTTTTATTTATAATTATAACCCGGTAACCGCTTTTCTCCGTTTCGCCGATCTTTTTATTCTTGATTCGGTCGCGGATAAAGATCACATGTTTATAATACTCTTCACTCTGCTGATAGGTGGTGTGGTTGGGGTGATATCGGCCAACGGGGGGACGGCGGGACTCGCGGGTCTTCTCGTGAAATTTGCGAAAACGAGGAAATCGGCCATGCTCTCCACCTGGCTGATGGGAATGGCAGTCTTTTTTGACGATTATGCCAATACTCTTATTATCGGCAATATGATGCGCCCGATAACAGACAAGCTGAAGGTATCGCGCGAAAAGCTGGCATATATTGTAGATTCCACATCGGCGCCGGTAGCGAGTCTTATGATAATCAGCACCTGGATTGGATATGAACTCGGACTTATCGCCGACGGGCTGTTATCTATCAACTCCGATGCCAACGCCTATAATGTTTTTATCAGTTCGATTCCCTACCGTTTTTATCCTCTCGCCTCCCTCTTTTTTGTTTTTCTCACTGCCTTTACCGGAAGAGAATTCGGCCCTATGCTGAAAGCGGAAAGAAGAGCGTATCACAAGGGTGAACTGACCGATCCTGAATCGGATAAAAATGATGATAAACTTACCGATTATTCAATACTGAATTTTGAGAATGCCAAATGGTATAACGGAGCCCTGCCGGTGATGATAATTCTTTTCGGCACAATAGCTGGACTTTTTTATACCGGAATAAGCGCGCTCGAAGCGGAAGGGCTGACCGAATACGGCCTGAGAGAAATTATCAGCCGGTCCGATTCTTATTCATCACTTCTATGGGCAAGTTTTGCCGCCTGTGTTGTCGCTATTACGATGACGGTGGCGCAAAAGAGGGACACTCTGGAAGGGGCGCTGAATTCCTGGCGCAAAGGGCTGCAGTCGATGCTTTTCGCGTGCATCATCCTTACTTTTGCCTGGGGAATAAGCAAGGTGACAAATGATATCAAAACGGCCGATTTTATTATATCCGCCATAAGCGATACGGTTGACCCGGTTTATTTGCCTGTGCTGGTATTTATTATCTGCGGATTTATAAGTTTTGCCACCGGCACAAGCTGGGGAACCATGGCCATAGTTATGCCTATTGTAATTCCCCTTACAGGGAATCTTACTTCGGAAATGACTATTTTATACGGAGTAGTTAGTTCGGTGCTGGCAGGCTCGGTATTCGGCGATCACTGCTCCCCGATCGCGGATACCACAATTCTGAGTTCGATGTCCTCCAAATGCAATCATATCGATCATGTGAGGACGCAGCTTCCCTACGCGCTTCTTGTGGCCGCCTTCTCAATTTTGTTCGGCGACCTGATGACAGCTTTCGGTCTGAATCCCTGGATAGCGAACGCGATTATCTTCGCGGGACTGGCGGGCGCCTTATATTTATTCGGGAGGAAGGTTTCGGAGTAGATTGTTGTGTCGGAGGATAGGGCTTTCTCCGGCTGGTACCCACGGGCCGCCATCTTCGACGGCTGCCCGCTCAAGCGGAATATTGGGCTTTGCCCCCTTGTATGTTTAAAGAAAGAATAAAAAAAGGTAGGAAAGTAAAATATTGTTTATACTTGCTTTATACTTGCAGAATAGAAGGCACGTCCCATGGATCAAGAATCCGTCCCGAAGTGTCTTCATTCTGTCAGGTAAAAGTTGAGGAATAACCTGGATGAAAATCCGTATAAGACAAGGTAAATATTCCCTGATATACTACCTAAAATATTATAAGAGGTATAATATGAAAAATTATTATCTTGGAGGAGATGTAAGCAAAGGTTACTGTGATTTTTCAATTATGGATCAGGAAAAAGAAATAGTAGAAAAATCATTTCAATTAGACGATACAAAATCGGGGCATAAGAAATTACATGAAATAATAGCAAACTTTTTTAAGAATAATCCGGAAGCAACATTGTATTGTGCCTTTGAAAGCACCGGGAGTTATGAAAATAACTGGATCTCAGCAATACAGGAACTACGGTCCAGGTATAAAATTCATGTAGCCCGATTGAATGCATATGGGGTAAATCATTCAGGAAAAGCCGGACTGCTCAAATCATCAAACGACAAAATATGCGGACGTCTGGTAGCAGAGTACCAGATCAAATATCGGGAGAATGTCCGCTATGATGTAAAAGAGAATTATACCACATTAAGAAAGTTGTTTAATACAGCAAGGCTTCAGACAAAACAGAAAACACAATTCCAAAATCAACTGGAAAGTTTGCTATACCAGGCAAATCCGGAGCTTCTGAACTATTGTAAGAGTGGTATGCCAAACTGGATAAAACAGCTACTGAAATATTATCCGACATCGATGAAGTTGTCGCGGGCCAGTGCATTAAAACTGTCAAAGATCCCCTATATATCAAAGGAGAAAGCACAAAAATTGATTGCCCAGGCCAAAGACACCGTAGCGTCAAATGTTGAAGAGAATATGGGAGAGTTGATAATAGTGATTGTTGAACAGATATTGAATCTGGAAAAACAAAAAGAAAAATTACTTAGCCTGATCTCTCAGGAGATCGATAAAAATGAAGTAGAACTACTGAAAAGTTTTACAGGAATAAGTGATTATTCAGCAACAGGTTTACTCTTGGAGATAGGTGATATAAATCGGTTCCCCGCATCGAAGAATCTGGTATCATATTTTGGTCTGAATCCGTCCTACCGGGAAAGCGGAGACGGGAAATACGAAATACACATGAGCAAAAAGGGAAGAAAGGTTCCCCGCGAAATATTGTACATGGTGGCATTATCGGCCATATCAAAAAATCCATATATTAAAAAAACCTATGAAAACTTCAAGGGACGTGGGATGAATGCAACGGCAGCCATCGGAGCAATCATGCACAAAATTACCAGAATAATATATGCGATGTTAAAGAACAAAGAGAAGTATGATCCGGCCAAATACCAGGAAAGAACGGAAAGAAAAGGATTATCAGAAAAGAAAGAAAAAGATAATTCAGATTCAAGAAGATATTTGAGTTATGATGAAAATGCTCCAATATCAGGCAGACAGAGAAGAAAAAGAAAAGAAATGACAATAAAAAAGGAGCGAAAAGCATCGTCCCAAAAAGGCATTACCGATATGACCGGGATCGGCGCTTCAGCTCCATAAGTATATATAAAATAAAAAAAGCACAGTTTGTCAAGGAAAATAAAAAATATTCAAAAGCGTGATATTACCTAATCTCTTTATGAATATTTTTCCCCTATTTTCCTTGACTTTAAACGGAATAACTTCGGGGACATTAGGATGTTGAGGGTAGTCAACTCTTAAAAAATTATCAATAGAATATCGAAAGATATGGAAACCGGAAATAACGCAAAATCCCCCGAAGGGGGTTAAACCTAATAGCCACGGGGTATTTCCGCAGGGAATTCCCCGTGGTGACGGGGTGAAAAAATGGATTTTATATGCGATGAGTCAAACCCGTAAGTCTTTGAACACAGCCTCCCAATCCAATATATCTCTTTAGATATGACTTTTCTCTTGGTGGTACCCACGGGCCGCTATCTTCGACGGCTGTCCGAGGTTATCAGGCTTTGCCCCCTTCGGGGACATTGCGATGTTGTGGGTAATCAACTAAAATGAATATTTCAACAAAAGACGGAAAATCCGGAAACCGGATATAATGCAAAATCCCCCGGAGGGGGTTAAGCCTAATAACCACGGGGAATTCCCCGTGGGGGCGGGGTGAAAGAAATGGATTTTATACATGATGGGGAAAAACCGGGGCGGGACAGACTCCAGAGGGACAGGCTGGAAAGCCTGTCCTGCGGGGGGGGGATTTTCTGGTGAATTTTATGACTTTTATTTGAACGGGGAAGGGAGTAAATTGGGGAAACTTTTTAGGGAGATTATGCGAGTATTAGCTGTTTTGTTTATTTATTGTTGTCTGATTTTCGGGCAGCCGGAGGAGGAGAGGATAGCGGTTTTTTTTGAGGCAGTCGGGACGGGGGGTGAATTATCAGAATATTGTGACGCCGGGGCGTTAAAAATGTCACAAAGGTTTGGTATAAATTACGAGGGGGTGAAGGACAAATTTATGGCGGGGGTGGTTATTCCGGAGAAATTTGAAATGCCTGAGATTATTCCCCTGGGTGAGGGATGGTTTAAAGCCGCGTTACAGGATGGGGGGGGATTAAAAACGGAGTTTTATTTCAAAGATGGTAAACTTTCCACACAGCCTGATTTTTATGCTTCAAATTGGGAGGTTATTGAAACACGCTTTTTTAAGGTGTTTTGCGCGGAGGCGGGACTGACAAACATATACGCGCTTGAATCGCTCGATAAATTTGTTGAGGAAACATGCAGTAAACTTGAAATGCCGGAGGAAAAGATAAAGCTGCTGGAAAGGGAGAAGATATATTATTACCTCTGTGGGGATAAAAATGAGGTGAAAAAGCTGACCGGTTTTAACGCGAGGGGCATGTACCACATCGGGTTTGATTATATAGTCTCGGCATTTACCTGTCATTATCATGAGGTGGTCCATCTGCTGGTAAATTTCAGACTTGGGGATGTCCCCCGCTTCACGCATCCTTTTATGCAGGAGGGGATAGCTGTGGCGCTTGGGGGAAGAGGGGGCCGCTCGCCGGAAGTATTGCTGCAGACGGCAGTTTTCCTGGAGCAGTCGGGGTTTATAAACAACGCCGATTTTCTGAGTATGAAATATTTCAGGGGAATGGACGCGACTATTTCATATCCTGTAAGCGGGCTTTATAATCTTTTCCTGCTGGGGGAGTTGGGGGCTGATAAATGGTTTGAACTCTACAGAAAATATTCATTCACGGACGCCGGGCTGGCAGAATTGCAGATAAGTAAAAATGATCTGCCGCCGGAAGAAAAAAGGAGGGGGTTTTATAAAATGTACGAAACCAATCCCGCCGTTTCTCTCGAGGTGAATCTTTCGGGGAGGGAAGCTGAGATTAACAAAGATTATCATATTTTCGATGGAGATGACTATTATACCATCTGCATGAAAAAGGCTCTTCTGATAAAGGGGAATTTTCTCGCCGCCGGTTATGAAAGTAAAAAATTTGATGAGCTTTTTCCCGGCGTCAGTTATAACGGCGAGAGGTTCGCGGTTACAAATGTGAATGGGGAGCTGTCACTTTATGATCTGTTCACAAATGAACTTACAGCCAAATATTCACCCGGCTTTTCTCCCGATGGCAGGTTGCCCGAAAAAATAAACGGCCTGACCTGCTTCAGACTGAAAAAAGGACTATTTGACGGAATTACTGACTTATCCTCCCATCAAATCATAACATTACCCTCCGAAATGTGACAAAAATTCAGACATCATTGACATAACGGCGCAGCCTGCTGCCAAAGTGACAGCAATGCGCCATAATGGCAATTACGCTGTCAATATGGCGTAGCGATTGATGTGTCTGCACCACTTACATAACTCCTTATAAATAAAGGCTTTAGAACGTATTTATTGTTTTGGCACGCGCTTTGTTAATAATAGGGCAGAAAAGTTAATAACAAAAATTAAGGAGAAAGAAAATGACATTGGTAAAATTCAGACCCGGTTTAAGAAACGAAATGTTCAACAGGCAAATTCAGAAACATTTCGACTTGTTTAATGATCTGGCATGGAACAGGACCGCCTCATACGTTCCGCGTGTTGAAATTTTCGAGGATGAAGATAAATTCAGCGTTAATGTTGAAGCGCCCGGTATGAATAAAAATGATTTTAAAATAAAATTTGAAGATCACGTCCTGACAATCGAAGGTGAGAAAAAAGCAGCCGAAGGAAGGGAAAAGAAAAATATTCACCTTAATGAAAGATATTATGGCGGCTTCAAACGGGCCTTCACAATTCCCGGCGAAATTGATGTAAACAAAATCAGCGCCGAATATAAGGATGGAATTCTCAGCATCGAACTGAACAAAGCTGAAGAGGAAGTGAAGAAAGAAAGAGAAATTAAAATCGGTTAATAAGTTTATAAAAAAAGTAAAAATATAAGGAGATATAAAAATGACAGAAAATAAAGAAATGGTAAAAGTGGAAGAGCAGAACTCCTGGGAAGAAACTTTCGAAAATGAAAAATGGATGTGCCCTGCCGTTAATGTTCATGAAACCGAAGATGATTACGTGCTGGTGGCTAATATGCCGGGAGTATCGAAGGAAAATGTGAAGATTAAAGTTGCTGATGACAGGCTGATACTTATGGGAAAAAGTGAAAGAAGTGAATTTGACGGCAGGTATATCCTCCGGGAATCGGGTGAAGCCAATTACTACAGGACATTCAGACTTCTCGAAGGAATTGACCAGGAAAAAATAAACGCCGAATTTGCCAACGGACAGCTTACAGTTAAACTGGCAAAGCATGAAAGAGTAAAACCGAGAGAAATAAAAATCGTTTAATCGCTCAATGGCGGTCGCGGCTAAGGCCGCGGCTGCCTGAACGAAAAGAAAAAAAATTAACAACAACCGGTTAATCCGGCATAGAAATTAAGAAACAATAAATTAAGGAGGTTAATATGTCAATTATCAGATGGAATCCGGCTCGTGAATTGTTAAGCATGGAACGTGAACTTAACAGATTCTTTAACTCATTTGGCGATCGTTTCCGTTCGCAGAATTCGGAAGAATCGGGTGAAGGTTATGAAAATGCCGTTTGGATGCCTCTTACTGATATTGTGGAAAAAGATGGCGCTTATGAACTGCATATCGACCTGCCCGGAATCGATAAAAAGGATGTAAAAATATCCTTCAGCGATGGTGAATTAAAGATCAGCGGCGAAAGAAGCCAGGGCAAAGTAAGCAAAAATGACAAATGCCACAGGGAAGAAAGGATGTATGGTAAATTCTACCGCTCATTCCGTCTGCCCCGCGAGATCAAAGCAGATCAGATTTCGGCTGAGTTTAATAATGGCGAGCTGAGCGTATCGGTTCCGAAAGCTGAGGAAGTAAAGCCGAAAGAAATTGAAATTAAGATGAAATAAATCCATAAGTTGCTCATTGTTTACTCCCTCCCCATGAAACCGCGCCTTCCCGGCGCGGTTTTTTTGTTTAACCCAAATCTGTCATTAGAAATTGTGTCCTGATAACGGTCACTATGATAAAGTGTTGTAAGAGAAAGAAATGTAGGATTCAATTATTGGAAATGATAAACAAAGTCAGTAAGAAAAAGTTAAAATAATGGCAAAAGCTTCCAACCTCACCCCAACCCCTCTCACCCGCCCCAGGCGGGCACTTTCAGCCTTATGAAGGAGAGGGGCTATAACCTGTTGTAGATTAAGCAGTTATGAGTGTTTGTAATATATTAATGATTAAAAAATCAAGTCGTATATTCAGAACTCCTGATCCCTATTATAAAAAACAAAAACTTACATGGATTCATTCGCAAAATAAAATCGCGGGATACAAGTCTGGAAGAAAGTCCCGCCAGGGATCCGCCGCGTCGGACAGGCTGACAGAAAATAGCCCCGCAATTCATTGTGGGGTAAACGGATAACATTCAATCACAAAAAGTCCCGTCAGGGACGACAGAGACAACTTTTCATCCTTTTATATGGAACATCCATTTTATAGTTTGCCCGATGAATGTGAAATACTGTGGATATTAAGAACTTGGGAATTAATAATTCGCGATAAACTTTCGCGATTTCATTTTGCGAGAGGTAAGGAGTTCTGATATTTTTTTTTCACTGTTTTGATGACAAATCCGGGATTAATCAAAGTATAATAACCATCAGGTTAAATAGAGATGAGAAACAGAAAGAGAATAAAATGATCGGTAATGTGTAAAATATTGCTGCTTCCCCAAAGCAGGTTTGCGGAAGAATAATTCAAATGCTATATTTATAAAGGAATATTACATGGGTATCTTATATCGTTAACAATAATCTGTCAGAGTTGATGGCGCGAAAATGAAAGAAGAAACAGAAGGCATTCAGAATGTAAGATCAGGGAGTTTCACAGACCCTGAAGTTAAAGAAGCTTATGAAGAACTTTTTTCTGAAAGTGGTCATGAAAAAGTTTCCCACAATATATTTAGCGTGGCCATTATTATTCTATTTTATTATTTCTCAGGATTATTTGATGATCTCTTTGTCGGTATTGGGATATTTCTCACTGTGGTTTTGGCCCATGAAGCGGGACACTATTTTTTTATGAGGCATCGGGGTTTCATATTCCCCGGTATGTTTCTTTTTCCATTCCTGATCGGCATTCGGGATGGAGCCAAAGGTGACAATGACGCGGCGGGAAGAGCTATGGCATATTTAGCGGGTCCCCTTCCCGGAATTATTATCGGATTGGGTCTGCTGATCATTTCAAATTTTGTCAGCGCAACCTATTTCGCAATGGTCGGGGTAATGTTTGTTTCGTATAATGGGTTTAATCTTTTGCCTTTATCTATTTTGGATGGAGGGGCTTTTTTATATGAGCTGCATTCGAAATACAATAAATACATTCAAATAAGTGTACATCTGGCAGCGGGATTAGTGATTCTTTATTATATCCCTGCAGCTTTAGTCATACTGATACTTGCTGTAGCTCTCAATATATTTTACTCGAAAGGGCTCAATGAAAGTCTGGTTGAAGAACTAAGAAAGGAATTCCCTGAAAATAATGGCAGGGATTTTTTCCATCAGGATTTTGGTGTGGTAACCAGGGTGATTTCAATATATAATTCCGCGGTCCCGGATAAAAGAAAGCGGGTTTATTCGAGGGCATATTTTAACAATCTGTGGAGAAGTCTGTACCTGAAAATGCCTTCGTTAAGGGTAAGGACCGGATTAACAGTTTTTTATGTAATTATTCTGACCGGGTCGTTTTCAGTGTTTGGTCATTACTTCATATCCCGGGAGGGGGGACTGAAGGAGTGGAATAAATTTTCAACCGGGGAAAATGACAAGGTTTTAATAAACGAGACAAATTAGTTATTATGTAAGAGGCAATTCATGATTAGGATTTTTATAATATGCATGATGATGACAAACTTTTTTGTTGCGGCGCAGGAAGGAAAAGTTATTTACCTTCCTGAAACAGAAAACCTTGCCTGTCCTGATATACTTCTGAAAACGGGGTTAATCGGGAAAAGAAAGGTGACATTTGATGTGATAAATCTGAAGCCTGTTAACGCGATAGTTGAAAAGCTCGATTCATTGAATTTTGAGGGGATTGATGAGAAAACTATCGGCAACCTTGACAGCCTGGTATTTGTCAATGACACAACCAATTTCAGCATAATCTTTGAATATCTTATTCGTGAAAATATCAGTAATAATTATGTGGAATATCCTTACCAGGGTTTAATAAAAGCTGTTTACAGGAAAACAAATACTGAAATAAAGGAGTATAATGACTATTCCCCTGGGTGTGATTGTGAAAATTATTCTGTTACCAGGACCGGTTATATTCATACAGGAAAAGATATTACAGGTAAATCGGATATTCTCGTTGAGCTGACTTTCACGGACACCGGAACAGAGGTAAAAGTATTGCGGAATAATTTACCGCAATTAAACGGCGAGATTGTTGATTACGCGAAAACCATAACCAAGGAACAATTTAAGTGTGATAGCTTTACCCCGGAAAAATATTATTTAAGCCTCAAAGTGGTAAGATGGTTTGGGAAAGGGGATTATTCGAAGGTATTTTAGGTGCTATACCAAATATTTTTTGCATTTTTATGGCAGCTTATGAAGAGGCAGGTTAACATTTTCCCATTGACCGGTAAGGGGGGAAATATTATATTGAAATATAAATATTCACTATTATTATGAATGGGATTTAAGCTCTTAATATTCAGAGAGGGGGACATTTGAAGCGTCCGGTTAGTGTTACAGTTATTTCGATATTGCAGATTGTTTTCAGCGCCCTGGGAATATTGTCGCTTCCAATTTATTTTATCCCCGATATGGCAGCGGTCGCTCAAAAGTATACCGGCTATTCAATTGAACTTAACATATTAGTAGCGCTTATCGGATATATTTTGAGCATCACTTCGGGTATACTTATGCTTAAGGGGAAGGAATCGGGAAGAAAAATTCTTCTCTATTATTTTCCCGTTGCTATCCTGGTAAGTCTGATACTGATGAAGTATCCGTTTATGGTGTTGTTTTCAGTAATATATTATTTAGCGCTGTTATATTTTCTGACCAGGGAGCATGTACTGATGTTTTTCAGGGGAGAGGATTGGCAGAGCGCGGTTCCGGCAAAGATACCCCCGGTTGAAGAGACTAAAAGGAGCGCGGGGCAAAAGGTTGGCGCGGTTATATTGCTGATTTTCGGCGGATATATCTTTTTCACGATGCTTTTTATCTCCACATTAAATATTGGTAATAATTCTGTATTCGCGGTAATGCTTGTCATATTTACAATTATAGCGATGGTATTTCTGATTCCGGGTGTTTTATTATGGGGAAAAGAAAAGTGGAAAACGTCATCAGGAATTGTGTTTGTGGTGAGTGGTTTAATGTCGGTCGCGGTTACTTCCTACATGCAGTTTTTTATAAACTCGGATCTGGCTGAAAATTTGCCGAAAAAAGGAATGGAAGTTTTTGAGATTGACTCACTATTCGAAGCGCTATTGCTTTCAATTATCGTTTCCCTCACGGGAATCTTTTTACTGATTTATGACCGGGGAAAAAGGGAATCTGCCCGGTTTAACGAGGGAAAATAAAAACCTCAAAACAGGAATGATTTGTTTAACGGAGAAATAGAGATGACAAAAAAAATATTTTTTGTATTGTTAATTTCGGCGATAGTTACCTTTGGGGAGGGCCGTGAGGCAAAAATAACTACAAAGTCGGGCAAAGAAATCACTGCTTTTATTGTAAGGGTTTATGAAGTGGGTCTGATAGATAAATATGATAACATTTATCTTTACAAGGCGATCAGCCGGGTGCAGACGAACAGCCTCGAAATTGTTGAAAAAATCATGGAATATACTGAGGGCAGTTCATATGAAAAGATGAATTTCGACTATTACGTAAAAGTGGGAAACCAGAGCTGGAAACCGGAGGAGAAAAAGTTTTCGGGCGAAATCCTTACTTTCCGTTCATTTGATTACACTGTTTCAACCGACATGATGTTACTTACCGATTTCAGCCTTAGTTTTACTTCGCCATATACACCGCGGCTAATTATCAAACATGGATGGTCGGTTGGTTCAGTAGTCCCGGATAAACATATTTACCTGGTCCCGGCATTTCACTTTGGTTTTGGCCGTTATTTTGATTATGGAGATTTCAGGATAAATGTTGTGGGCCAGATTATCCGTTCATTCCATCCTGAATATTCCAATTTTGATGATGGAACTGACGGGGGAATATTATATGGTTTTGATATATACGGGCAATATTTGATTGGAGAAAAAAAACATTATATGATAACCCTGGGACTGAAACATTCTTTCAACTCATTTGCTTCAGACAGCAAGCAGAATATATTTAACCTTTATATCGGTTTCGGCATTAATTACGACAGGTGATAAAACCGGGAAATAAATAAAATTGCATTTATCAATCATTTGTGTTACATTTGATTTGTATCGATAAATCTGAGAGATAAAATGGCAGGCAAAATTTTAAACACAAGAGTTGATCCTGATGTTATGGAGCACGCTGAAAACATCCTGAACACTTTAGGAATAAGCCGATCTGTCGCGATAAATATGTTTTACAGGATGGTGATCCTTAGAAAAGGATTGCCGTGGCAGCCTAATCTTGATGAAACTGAATATATTAAACAAAATCCAAAACTTTTTGAGCAGATTAAAAAGAGTGAGGAGGAATTCAGGAACAATCATTTTCTTATTCCATCAAGGGAAATAGCGGATGAGATCCATAGTATTCAGTAGCCATTCTCTGGCTGAATATGAAAACCTGCGTAAGTTGGATAATTCCTTACACAAAAAACTATTGTTAATTATTAAAGAAATGATGAGGGATGACCCGGGAGAAGGCATAGGCAAACCCGAGCGACTTAAAGGTGATCTGGCGGGATTATGGTCAAGGCGAATTTCTGATAAAGATCGTCTTGTTTATAAGTTTGATGAAGAACGGATTTATATCTTCGCAATTGGCGGACATTATGACGATTGATAAGAATAATTAGAAAGGAGAATGGGGCATTGAAAAAAAGTGATTCTCCCGTAATTGTTGAAGAAAGATTTGAGGCGTCGATCGAAAAACTTTGGAGTGCCATTACTGACCAGAAGCAGATGGTTTTTTGGTTTTTTGAAGATATTCCGGAATTTAAGCCGATCAAGGGATTCGAAACCGGCTTTAATGTGGCCTCGGGTGAACGGGATTTTTATCACCAGTGGAAGATTATTGACGCGGTGGCTCCGCGAAAAATAATATATAAATGGAAATACAGGGATTATTCTGGTGACTCGAATGTTTCATTTGAACTTTTTGAAGAGGGTAAGTATACAAAACTGAAATTAACTCATACTGTTCTGAGTGATTTTCCTGAAAATATTCCGGAATTCAGCAGGGAGAGCTGCCTGCGAGGATGGGAGTATTTTATTTCCGGAAGACTGAAAGAATATGTAGCGGGAAAAATGAAAGGGGACCATTCCTGACGGGCGACAGGGAATATTCCGGAGCCGATAAGGCAGAATTGGTCTGAAAACAGGTGATTAAAAGGGGATTTAATTTCGTTAATAGCTCTCATTTTAGTAATTTTTCACTTTAAAATTATTTTAATTGTGAGCATTATGAATACAACACTCAAATATACATTCTTTGTGGTTTTTCTCATCGCGACGCAGATTTCAGCCCAGGCGCCCGCAGTATATTCATCTGTTAAATCAATCGATGGAAAGCTGGTTTATCTTGCTCCTGATGGTGAAAAATATTTTGAAAAACAAATAACTCCCAAATTTACCCAAACCGGGATGTTGGGTAATCCCGTTGGTACTGAAGAGGGGATAAAATTCGATTTCAGTGATAATCTTAATGGAACACTTTATTACGGATTTATTCCTTATGGCGACTCAAAACACCCGCACGCGGTATGGTTTAAAAAATCTGCCAAAATAAAGGGGGGAAAAGCGGAGGTTAAAATAGCCGGAAATCTTTCCGGTAAATATGATATGATCGGCTGGGAAAAATCAGGGAATGGAACTCTTGGCTACAGGGTTATGACGAGTGAAGGGGATATAATTTATGACGGCAAAGTGACCTTCAGGGGGAAGGGGCCTTTTGAAGTTGCCGCGACAATTATTGATGGCCCTTTTGTTGATTTAGTTACTGATAAAACAGCAGTTATTTCATTCAGCGCCAATAAAGAACTTCAGGGTAAAGTGGAAATAAATGGAAAGGAATTTAAGGGTCTTTCCGGAACAAAAGATCATGAGATAAAAATTAATGGTCTTTCACCTTCCACAGAATATGAATATACAGTTATTGCAGGTGACACCCGGGAAACATTTTCTTTCAAAACTGCTCCCGAACCTGGTTCCCGCTCTTCTTTTATTTTTGCTTACGCCAGCGATTCGAGGCACGCGGCCGGCGGAGGTGAAAGAAAAATATATGGCGCCAACGCTTATATTATGAAAAAAATCATGGCGCTCTGCACCCGGGAGGAAGCTTCTTTTATGCAGTTTACAGGAGATTTTATTAATGGTTATCTTACCGATATCGACGAAATGAAACTGCAATATAATAACTGGAAAAAGGCTATTGCTCCTTTTGCCCATTATATGCCGGTATATGAAGGAATGGGAAACCATGAAGCGCTGATGAAAGTATTTGTATCAGAATCGGGCAAACGCCTTTGGGTTGACCGGTTCCCATTTGAAAATGAATCGGGCGAAGCTGCGTTCGCGGATGTTTTTGTCAACCCGGATAACGGCCCTTCAAGTGAAGATGGCTCGGAATGGGACCCGCATAAATCTACAATCGACTTCCCCTCATATAAGGAAAACGTTTATTATTATACCTATGATAATGTCGCGGTTATCGTTCTGAATTCCAATTATTTTTATGCCCCCCACAGGAAAAGGTATGAGTGGCTCGATGGCAATCTGCATGGATATATTATGGATAACCAGTTGAAATGGCTGGAAGAAACTCTTGAGAAACTGGAAAAAGATAAAAATATTGACCATATATTTACAACGCAGCATACTCCTGTTTTTCCTAACGGGGGACATGTGCAGGATGACATGTGGTATAATGGTGATAACACTCCGAGGCCCCGAGTGGCAGGCAGGGATGTTAAATATGGCATTATTGAACGAAGAGATCAGTATCTTGATCTGATAATAAACAAGAGCAGCAAAGTGAGAGCTGTTCTTACAGGTGATGAACATAATTATGCCCGAACCAGAATAGATAAAAAACTGAATATCTATCCTGATAACTGGGATAAAGAAAAACTTGAAATTTCAAGAACAATCTACCAGATTAATAACGGCGCGGCAGGGGCTCCCTATTACGCTCAGGAAAAGACCCCATGGTCGGACGCGGTGAGCAGTTTTACCACTCAGAACGCGCTAATATTGTTTTATGTTAAGGGTGAATCGCTAAGGATGAAAGTTAAAAACCCTGATACACTTGAATTGATTGATGAACTAATACTTAATTAGGAAAGAGATGCTTAACGGAAAAAAAATTGTAGTAGTGCTCCCCGCTTATAACGCGGAAAAAACTATAAAACAGACTTATGATGAAATTCCTTTTGATATGGTTGATGAGGTAGTTCTTGTTGATGACGCGAGCAGTGATGAAACAACGAGAGTGGGAAAAGAGCTTGGCATAAAACATATCATCCGCCATGATGACAATAAAGGATATGGCGGAAATCAGAAATCATGTTATAATAAAGCGCTGGAACTTGGCGCCGATATAGTTATTATGCTGCATCCTGATTACCAATATACTCCAAAACTGATTCCTTCTATGGCCTGGCTGATAGCGAATGATGTTTATCCGGTTGTGCTGGGCTCAAGGATTCTTGGTCTGGGAGCCTTAAAAGGTGGCATGCCGATCTATAAATATATCGCTAACAGGGGACTTACACTTTTGCAGAATATTCTGGTGGGGCAAAAACTATCCGAGTATCATACAGGGTACAGAGCTTTTTCGAAAGAAGTATTACAATCTATTGACTATAATGTCAACTCGGATGATTTTGTTTTTGACAACCAGATGCTTTCACAGATCATCTACCAGGGGTTTGAAATAGCGGAGGTTACTTGTCCCACTAAATATTTTGAGGAAGCTTCATCGATAAATATCCGCCGGAGCAGCATCTATGGCCTGGGGGTTATTAAAACTTCAGTTATGCATTTTTTCCAGAGATTGGGTATTGCCAAATTCAGAATGTACAGGAGAAATGAATTGTGAATTATGAATGATGAATTATGAATTGAAAAAATGAGTCTGTGAATATTCCATGGGAAGTTAAATTTAGCCAGAAATGGCAAGATTTCAATTAATAATTAATAATGAATAATTAATAATTCAAATAATAAAAGAATTTCAAGAGTGAAAATCCTGCTAAAAACAGGCCGCCAAATCACAAAAAAAAACAGCAAAAAGTTCAAAAAGAACCTTATTCTTTTATCTTTTTGCCTTAATAGCAATGACAGGCCCTCAAAAATTTAAACCTTATTAACCTTATTCACCGGGCAATATTTCCATCGAAATCCAAATCGAAGTCGCCATCGAAATCGCATACCGGAAGGCTGAATACATAACCACAAGGAATACAGGGAAGATACGAAGAAGGCAAGAGGAATAACTCCGCGCCTTCAGGCCGGAGACCCTGTCCCACGCAAAGGCCGCGAAAGGAAAAGTAAACGCAAAGACCGCAAAGAAGAACAGGATTAACAGGATTGTATAGATAAACAGGATAAGGAATCGGTATCGTTTTTTACTCGCTCAACGAAAAAAGGACCACCTCAATACGACCAAAACCCGGCCTCTTTTCATTCCTAATTCCTCATTCCTAATTCTCAATTGTTAATCGTTTCCCCCGCCATTGTCTGAACCTTGATTAAAGGATTTATGGATTACATGATTATTTTTCGGTATCGGAATTAAAAAATCAGAGTAAGAGACTTTATGAATTGTGAATGGTGAATTATGAATTATGAATGAGAAAAATCAGAGTAAGAGTAGGAGTATGATTGCCAGGTTTCGTGTCGTTGTTTTGGTTGTACATTTTGTATCCGGGGGGGGGCAAGATTACGATTATGATTAAGATTATGATTTTAGAGAATGGAGATTCTTTTACAAAATTGAGTTTAAAATAACTCCGCGCCTTTAGGCCGGAGACCCTGTTCTACGCAAAGGCCGCGAAAGGAAAAGTAAACGCAAAGACCGCAAAGAAGAACAGGATTAACAGGATTGTATAGATAAACAGGATAAGGAATCGGTATCGTTTTTTACTCGCTCAACGAAAAAAGGACCACCTCAATACGACCAAAACCCGGCCTCTTTTCATTCCTAATTCCTCATTCCTAATTCTCAATTGTTAATCGTTTCCCCCGCCATTGTCTGAACCTTGATTAAAGGATTTATGGATTACATGATTATTTTTCGGTATCGGAATTAAAAAATCAGCGTAAGAGACTTTATGAATTGTGAATGGTGAATTATGAATTATGAATGAGAAAAATCAGAGTAAGAGTAGGAGTATGATGGCCGGGTTTCGTGTCGTTGTTTTGGTTGTACATTTTGTATCCGGGGGGGGCAAGATTACTCCGTAAGGAGTCAAATTCTACACAAAATGGCAAAATTTTTGGCAACAATTCGGATTGTAGTTTTTCCTTAGCTTAGCTCTGTTGATCCCCTACAGGGATCTTACTAAATTTTTTTGTTCTTTACTACCCCATGGGGACGTTCCGCAATAATGCTGCTTCTCCAAAGCAGATTCGATTCAAAAAAATATTCCTGGGAAAGCCAATTCGTAATTCGTAATTCCTCATTGTTTCTGGCTTGCCAGTCTATGATTACTCCGTTAGTAGTTAAATTCTACGCAAAATGGCAAAATTATATTTGACCATCAATTTAGCGGGGAATTCTGTCGTCCCTGGCGGGACTTTTGATCAACCTCTTAACTTATTTCCCCACAATGAATTGCGGGGCTATTATCTTTCGTCCCTGACGGGACTTTTTTGGGATTTCATTATTTTTCTGGCTCTTCCAGATTACGATTAAGATTACTCCGTAAGGAGTTAAATTCTACACAAAATGGCAAAATTTTTGGCAACAATTCGGATTGTAGTTTTTCCTTAGCTTAGCTCTGTTGATCCCCTACAGGGATCTTACTAAATTTTTTTGTTCTTTACTACCCCATGGGGACGTTCCGCAATAATGCTGCTTCTCCAAAGCAGATTCGATTCAAAAAAATATTCATGGGAAAGCCAATTCGTAATTCGTCATTCGTAATTCCTCATTGTTTCTGGCTTGCCAGTCTATGATTACTCCGTTAGTAGTTAAATTCTACGCAAAATGGCAAAATTATATTTGACCATCAATTTAGCGGGGAATTCTGTCGTCCCTGGCGGGACTTTTGATCAACCTCTTAACTTATTTCCCCACAATGAATTGCGGGGCTATTATCTTTCGTCCCTGACGGGACTTTTTTGGGATTTCATTATTTTTCTGGCTTTTCCAGATTACGATTAAGATTACTCCGTAAGGAGTCAAATTCTACGCAAAAAGGCAAAATTTTTGGCAACAATTCAGATTGTAGTTTTTTCTTAGCTTAGCTCTGTTGATCCCCTACAGGGATCTTACTGTATTTTTTTGTTCTTTACTACAATAATGCTGCTTCTCCAAAGCAGATCTGATTCAAAAAAATATTCCTGAGAAAGCCAATTCGTCATTCGTAATTCTTCATTGTTTCTGGCTTGCCAGTCTATGATTACGATTATGATTATTAGAGGAGATACTCATTTATCGCGTTGAGTATTAATAGTATGCCGAAAACTGCCACTACAATTCCGGCCATGATATTTATTTTTCTTACCAGTTCCATATTAATCTTTTTGCCAAGCTGCCTGGAACTAACGGAAAGAAAAAGCCACCAGAATACCGCACCTGTTCCGACGCCTCCAATAAATAAGAGTGTGCTGTTTATTCCCGCGGCGTCTTTAACATCAATTCCGGCGGCGGTAAAAATTACGAGAAATATTAAAACGGCGCCGGGATTCGACATCATAAGAAGAAAAGTGGAAAGAAATGATTTAATGATAGAATCATCCTTTTTTTCGTTGTCATCGGTTTTTGTCCGGCTGTGATAAAAGGTGCTTATCCCGAGGTAAATAACGAAAGCTCCTCCAAATATCGCGGGCCAGGGATTGTTATCAATATATGGCCGTATAACCGCGACAAAACCCAATGCGGCCAACATGGCAAATATCAAATCAGCCGCGACAGCGCCCAGTCCGGTGGCAAACCCATATCTTGCCCCGCTCCTTATCGAGCGGTTGACACAAAGAACACCGACAGGGCCAATAGGTACCGAAACAGCAAGTCCGACCAGACAACCTTTAATAAAAAGTTCTATCAAAAAAACTCTCGTTAATTAAGAATCACTCCATATCTTAATACCCTCACCACTCCAGCAACAAAAAATATTGAAAAAGGAAAGTAAAGATATGATTCCGCCGGGAATTTCTCAAATTAATAGCGAGATTTATATATACTTGCCGTGAACCAGAAATGTGATCAAATGCTATTATGATGTAAAAAGGTCACTGTCCGATGAAAGCAGATTTTTGGAAAAAGATTTATTACAAGTAAGTTAATTAAATAATTTATCAGGATTATTCGTCAAAGTCGGATGATCTTCAAGAAATTTCAACTCAACATTGAACTCAATTAGCCAATTCCTTTTTAAGTGTTTGGCTTTTAGGTTGGTTATAAATTCGTTTTTCGTCATTCATTATCCCGTTAACGGGGTAATCCATGCTTGGTTAATACCCTGTTGAAATATCTGATACCCTATTAAACTTTTTTCCAACGGGCATACCTTCCTTTGCCGGTTGATGCGATCTTACCTTCCGATTTCAATCTTTGCAACAGTTTTCTTATCCAGTCTCGTCCCACCATCGGGCAGGCCTCTTCCAGCTCGGCAAGGCTGAATTCACCAATAAAACTATCTATCGTGGAAGCAACCATTTCCATTTTACTTCCCTGCCCGGTGGAAATATTGCCCACTCTCTTTTCAAATTCATTATAAGCGGCAAGAAGTGTTGACAGAAAATAATCTATCCAGGGAATAAGATCATGCTCCGAATTGTGCCATCTCAGTGAAGATTTATATAATGTTTCGTAATAGGATTCTTTGCTGTTCTCAATTATTCTTTCAATGCTGATAAATCTGCTTACTTCATAACCATTTTTATGCAAGAGTAAAACTGTAAGAATCCTTGAAAGTCTTCCATTGCCATCGAGAAAAGGATGGATACACAAAAAGTCGAGAATATAAAGTGGAATAGTTAAGAGAGGGTCGAGATTGCCATGTTTGCTTATATGATGATACCTGCTGTGAAGCTGACGCATGTAATCATAAGTTTTTACTGGGCTGACAGGAGTAAACCTTACCTTTGCAGAACCATCAGGAGCTTTTTCAATAATTTCGTTCGGGACCGATTTCCAGCGGCCTCCCTCTTTGCCGCTATACTTCATCATTTCACCATGAAATTGCAATACAACTCTTTCGGTCAGATGGATTTTATCGATATTGGAATGAACAAAACCAAGAACATCCCGATAGCCGGCAATTTCTGATTCCGATCTGTTTTTTGGGGGTGTTTTTTCTTCAAGAATTTTTTTCAGCCGGGTTTTGCCTGCTGTTATTCCCTCAAGCCGGTTTGAGGATTCGATGCTCTGAACTATCGCGATACGGCGGAGGTTTTCAAGCATTTCGGGTGATTGTTTCTTGAATAATTCCTGGCGGCCTTTATATTCACCCAGGGCGCGGATCATCCCGATAATACTATGGGGAATATGGAGATTATTTATCGCTTTTTTAGTAAATGAATTCATTATAACAATATGGCTTTTATTAGAGATACTTTTTTTGCTATTGAAGTTGCTGCTTTTCCATACTTTTTGCTTTCTTTGCCTTTCAGCTCAACGCTTATTTCCGCCACTGTAATTATCAGTCTTACGTTAACCGCATAATTAATTTGGCCTGTCATGAAAGCATGATAGAAATAATTTCGTTTCTCAGGAAGCAGGAAAGTGAGGTTTTCTGAGGATGGTTCAATCTTTAAACAGGTGAAAAGTAAGAATTTAATAATATTTTCAAGATTAAAATCCCGGATGGGTATTTCAAGGAATTGTCGTTTCCGCATATTTCCCCGTAATATTATAATGTATAATTTAACAAATAATATGTGGGAAAAACAAGTAGATTATCGGCTGTATACAGGATTTTGAGCTAAAATATTAGTTTAAGAAAGGACAATCCCTCATTCCAAATTCTTAATTATTTTTGATTTTGTAAGATCAAAAATTGAGCTGGTATCCACGGTGGCGTCGATAGTGTGGAGATTTTTTATGGTTGAGTAGCGAAGGTAAATTTCTCTTACTTTTTCCAGGTATTCTTTTTTTTCGAAATGGTTCAGACTTTCACCTCTCTTTTTTGTTATGCGCTGAATACTTATTTCAACGGGGCAGTCGAAATATAATATAAGGTCGGGGGTGAGGATTTCTTTTATCATGTGGCGTTTCAGGATGTATTCGGGATCAAGGCCGAAAGCTCCCTGGTAAGCTACTGAAGAAAGATAATATCTGTCCATCAGTACAACCTCATTTCTTGCAAGGGCCGGAGCGACATTTATACGGCAGTCCTCAATTCTGTCTTTAATAAACAGGTCAAGCTCCTCTTCGGCTGTTATGTTTCTTCCTGTTACTGCCAGGCCGCGGAGTATTGATCCGTATTGCCCGTCGGTGGGTTCCCTGAATTTTGATACCCCGATGTTTTTTTCAGTGAAATAATCATAAAGCCGGTTGATCTGTGTTGATTTACCCGATCCGTCTATTCCTTCAAATACTACAAATATTCCTTTTTTAAGCATATTTTCTCAGAATTATTTTTTCAACTGTCCAAATATAAAGGATAACAGATTCATTTTTGTGTTGAAATGATAATTGTTTTTCAGAAACATCTATTTACCTGCTGTAATGAGACAACTTTATTTGAGGATAGGCGAGAGTTGACAACAGGCACATTGGTGAAGGCAATGAATTGGCTGAAATTGCGAAAGAGAATTGGGGCACAAGATGAATTTTGTCATTTCAGAAAATAATTTCGTAAATCAAGAAGAAAGAATAAGATAAAATTTAAATATGATTTTAATTGTTGAGTAAGAAATTAAGAACAAAATTTGTTAATATTAAACCGGATTATTTTTATATTTTATAATAACACTAATTTATTTATTATGAAGCCTTAAACAAGGGCGATGGAGGAAAAATGAGAGAACTGAATCTTATTCTGACTATCTTTTTATTTGCGATTACATTGCAAATGTTCGGACAAGGGGGTAAGCAGGGGGAGAGTTATTTATTTGATATTAATAATATTACTCTTCCAATAGACAACAGGGGTGTTCTTGCTGATGTAGATATTAATGGAATCAAAGGGGGATTTTTTTATGGCGAGGATTTCCTGTTTTCCGGAGGTATATTCTTAACGGGGTATAATCTCGACACTTTATGGGGAAACGGCCAGGCCAGCGCTTCCCTCGTTTTAAACTATGAACCGGGTCCTGTGGGAGGATCTTTTGACAGTAACACTGTAATTTATGTGATTGACCAGGATGATCCACCCTTCGGTGATTCATGGAATGACTGGATTGACGCGGTTGAACTGGGCGCTGATTTTTATGATGGCAATAATGATGGCGATTATAATCCGGTTGACTTAAACAGCAACGGTTCCTGGGATTCAGATGAGGACGCCCCCTATATGCCGGGTAAAAGATTGGCGTTTTGTGTTTATAACGATTCGCAACCAATTGCCGACAGGTCGCGCTTTGCCGGAGTTAATCCCCAGGGAATTGAGATATGTCAGTATATTTATGCCCCGGCAGAATCAAATGGTGAATATAATAATGTTCTGCGTATAGAGTACAGGATCAGGAACAAAAATATGGAACAGCATGATCTGACCGATATAATTTTCGGCGTCTGGGCTGATCCGGATTTAGGGAATGAATATGATGATGATCTGACGGGATGTGACAGACGTTACTCAGCCGGATATGTATATCAGAGACAGTATGATAATCCCTACCTCTGTTGTATGATTTCTGTTATGAATACTGAAAACCCGTTGACAGATTTTTCTTCATTTATGCACTATCAACAAAGCGATCCCGATTTAGGTGATCCTGAAACACACAATGAGCTACGGTATTATAATGTTGGTCTGAACAAACAAGGGGAGGAGATAGACCCCTGTGACTGGCCGCTTGGAAATGAACCGCCCGGATGTGATACAATCAATAATAAATTCTGGTATTCGGGAGATCCTGTAACAGATTTGGGCTGGTTGAATACTATAAGTACCGATCAGAGAATAATGCTTAATATTGGTCCATTTGATCTGGCGTATGGAGAGGAGAAAAAAATAACAGCTACTTACATTATGGGCTCTTCGACAGGAATCTGGCATGAAGCGATTACCAAAGCCAGGGAAACAGCGGAGCATTTATTTGGTCCAACCACAGGTTTAAGTATTGATAACACAACAATCCCTGAAGGGTATTTTCTGGAGCAAAATTATCCTAATCCATTTAACCCGGAAACCAAAATTAAATTCAGTATTCCTGTGAAAGGGAATGTTAATCTCAAGGTGACAAATATTCTTGGCGAAACTATTGCAGTTTTAGTGAATGAAACACTTGAGGCGGGAATATATACAGCGGATTTTAACGCATCAAGCCTCGCCTCAGGAGCTTATTTTTATATCCTAAGCACATCTGAATCTGTATTGACAAAAAAAATGATGCTGGTTAAATAAGGATTTTTATTGCAACATATAAAATGAAAAAGCAATAAGGAATTCTAAACATCATGGGGTAAATCCCGTAGGATTTACCCTGGGAATATTCAGATTCCGATGGTTATTAATTTTGCCGGAATAAAATGTATACAGGTGAAATTTTGTAAAAACAATTTTTTGTAAAGGAGTGAAAATAATGAGACCTTTTTTTTTATTAATGACGGTAATAATCTTTTTACAAAATATATTTGCGCAAAGTGGTAAAGTGGGTGATAAATACAAATTCAATACATACGGATATGAAATTATGATGGATAACAAAGGGATTTTGGCCGATGTAAATATTAATGGAGTGAAGGGAGGATACTTTGATGATCACTACATTTTATTTTCCGGAGGATTTCTAATTTCAGGATATACAGCCGATACATTATGGGGCAATGGACAGGCGAGCGCTATGCTTGTAAAAAACTTTGAACCTGGGATTGTGGGTGATTCTTTCAGCGAAGATGCGGTAATTTATGTTATCTATGATAGTGATACTCCGTTCGGTCAGTCCTGGAGAGACTGGGTGGACGCAGTGAAACTTGGGGCGGATTTTTATGATGGTGATAATAACGGTGTTTATGATCCGAATGATTTGAATTCCAATGGAATTTGGGACCCGGACGAAGACAAACCTTTATTCCCAGGCACTTATGCGGCCTATTGTGTATTTAATGATTCGCAACCTGTCGAAGAAAGGACTCATTATCCAGGGATGGCGCCCCAGGGCATTGAAATAAGGCAATATGTGTATGATTATTGGGATTCACAGGATCCTTATAATTCCATGTACGTAGAATATCGGATAATTAATAAAAATCCGGATATGAGTAATTTTAAGGAGGTTATTTTTGGAGTCTGGGCTGATCCTGATCTTGAGGATTTTTTGAATGATTATTCGGGGTGTGAAACTAACTACTCCGCGGGATTTACTTACAGCAAGGATTATGGTGAGAATTTTTGTCTTTTCATCTCTTCATGGACGCCGGGGGATATGGAGACCTATTTTTCATCATTTATTCACTTTCAGCAGAGCCCATCCAATATTAATCACCCGGCCAATCCTTCCGAGCTCAGGAATATTCAGATGGGACTGGATCGTAATGGAAATATTATTGATCCATGTAACTGGACCCTGGGGAATTTACCTGATGACTGCGCTTCAATCGATAACAAAAGGTGGTATTCCGGGGACCCGGTTACCGGGGAAGGCAGGCTCAACACAACTGAAGGTGACCAGCAGATTATGTTAAATGTCGGTCCATTTGATTTGGACTACGGAGAAGAAAAAAGAATACTCGTCACTTACGCAGCCGGTGTTGATATTAATATGAGCGGCTCATTTGCGATGGCTCTTAATTCTCTGGAAAATTTATACGGCTCTATTCAGGATAATGATGAAGAAGGGACTACTAAACAGTTAAATTTTGTTCTTCGTCAAAATTATCCAAATCCCTTTAATCCTTCCACAAAGATATCTTATCATATTGTTAATGAAAGTTTTGTTAAGTTATCTGTTTTTGATGTGCTGGGAAAGGAAGTTGCCATACTTAAAAAAGGAATACACGATGCCGGTGATTATACTGTTGAATTTAACGCTGAAAATTTGGCCGGGGGAGTTTATTATTACAGACTTCAGGCCGGAGAGCAGTTTATAACAAAAAAATTAATCCTCTTGAAATAAAGATAGGCTTGAAATTATCAAAAAAAAACCCTCACATTATCTGTGAGGGTTTTTTGATGAAAATAAATATTTATTTTAAACTTTTGCCGCTTCTTTTTTCGCGTCTATTCTTTCGGTTACAAGCCGGAAGATATATAGCGCGACCGCGGCGGTCAGTCCGATGGCGAGGAAATAAAACCATATATGGTGGGCGTCGGCGTAATAGGCCGCTTTTTCGGCCGCTGATATTCCCGCGGGGAGTGTATGTGGATCGGGCACATAATAATCGAGCAGGTATCCTGACATGATAAATCCTACAATCGCCGAAATAAAGGAATGAAGATGGCTGAAGCCGAGGTAGAGTCCCTCTTCACCTTTAGGGGCCTGAAGGGAGAAATATTCGAGGAACCGGGGGGAGATAAAACATTCGGCGAGTCCCTGAATGGCAATACCAATTATCATCATAATTGTTAAGGGGTGCATTATAAAAAGCCCGAGGATAGAAACAGCGTCGCCTGTTACCGATTCAAGAGAGGTGCTCATGGCCATGGCGAGAGCTGAGAAAGGCATAAGAATCATACCCCAGAGCATTGAGGTAACCGCTTTCGATTTTTTCATCCACTGGGTAATAAATACCACAAAAATTACAACAACCAGGGGATTGACATTGGCGAGCCATTCCGGTTTTGCTTCTTCACCAAGTAGGCGGATAACATATTTTGGCATACTCGCGTAAAGCTGGTGCTGGATCATCCAGAAGCCTGTTACGATAAGTGTAAGGATTATCAGGCGGGGTGTTGTGAATATATTAACCAGCGCTTTTAATACATCATCAATACTTTTGGAACTGGCTTCTTTATTTTCAAGAGGTTTGAAAAAGAACGCGGCAAAAAGAAGGGCCAGGAAAGCCATTCCGGCCGAGAAAAAGTTTACATATTCAAGTCCGAGTCCCTGCCTGATATAAGGAACAAAAGTTTTACCGCTGAAAGCGCCGATATTAACAACCCAGTAAAAAAGGGAATAACCGCGGGCCCTGTTTGCTTCATTGGAGGTTTTTGCTACTGTGCCGGTGATAAGAGGTTTAATAAATGAGCCGCCAATCATCACAACAAAAAGGAAAAAAACAACAGAAACTTTATCTGTAAAAATACCGAGGAAAAAATATCCGATAGTCAACAGACCGAAAGCTATTAAAAGTCCGTTCTTAAAACCTATTTTGTCACCAATAGCTCCGACAAATGGAGGGAAAAGGTATAACCCGGCAAAGAAAAATCCGGCGACATAACCGGTTTCTGTGTCTGTAAACCCGACTATATCGGTAAGGTATAAAGTAAGAACAATGAAAAAACCATAATATGCGGCTCTTTCACAGAGCTCCATAAAATTAGCGAGCCAGAATTCCTTTGGAAATTTCCAGGATTCTTTCTGGGGATTATTTTCAGCAGTGGAAACCATATATTTCTCTCTTCTTATTCAAAAAATGCAAAGTTAAATAAAATGGCAGAAATAAAAAATGAAAAGCGGAGGAACCAGGGGCAAAAATAATTCCGGGGTGGTTTTTATGAATATTTTGCTGCCCGCAGGTAGCGGCTTGAATGGTGGATTATGAATGGTGGATTATGAATGGTGGATTATGAATGGTGAATTATGAATTACCAGGTAACAATCAAATTTAAAACTGAATGGCAAAAAATTCTTTAGGTTTCACAGATTAAAACAGGTACTAAAGCAGGGTTTTCAGGATTGGAATTATTGTATGGATTATTTTATGAGAAATAAAAAATTGGCAATCATTAGATTATCAATTGTCCATTGTCAATTATCAATTCTATCAGGAAATCCCTTTTTTTCTGCACTTTGTTCTCCCTATTAAAGGCCCATTTTTAATTTTATATTAACACATATTTATCTATATTACCTGATTGATAAATTTTGATTTTCCGAGGAAAGAATGAAGAAATTATTTCTTGTAATATTTTCGGCATTGCTGATTTTTTCCACGAGTGAAGCTCAGTCGGGGAAAATGGGCTGGATAGCGAAATTTGGCATGGCAGGTGGAGTGACTCCAACATGGATAGTGCCCGACATGGATGCGCTGAATGCTTACATGCCCGGATTCGGATTGGATAAACTGCCCGAAAATGGATTTTTCGCTATGGGCGGCTCAGGATATGCATATATCATGGTTGTAAAAAATCTTCGTGTCGGAGGAATGGGATTCAGCGGCAATACAAGTGTTGAAGGACTGGTGAACGGATACCGGCAGCAGGTGGATTACCAGCTTGGAGCGGGAGCGTTTACGGTTGAATATACTCTGCCCTTCATAAGAAAAATGGCAGTTTCGGTCGGCGCGATGATAGGAGGAGGATCGGTGCAGATTGATATATACAAAAACAAGGGTAATTTTTCTTTTAACAACCTTTTTACCGATTTGAATTCCCCGAGTGAGAATATCAGCCGGAGACTCAGCTCTAACTTTTTTACAGTTAGTCCCACTTTAAATATTGATATTCCTTTCGCCCGTTTTATCGCCTTCAGAATTGGCGGCGGGTACCTGATGACATTCGGTGATGACTGGAAGATTGAAAATGATCAGACACTTCATAATGTCCCGTCGGAGCTGAACGGAGATTCCTTTTTTATTCAGACAGGCCTTTTCTTCGGCTTTTTTGCCTTTTAGGAGTAATTTGATGAAACATATTCTGGTTACCGGCGGAGCCGGATTTATCGGAAGCAATTTTATAAGATATATACTGGAAAGAGAGGAATATCACCTCATTAATCTCGACAAGCTTACTTACGCGGGAAACCTGGAAAATCTGCGCGATTTTGAAGATCACGTAAATTACAGCTTTATAAAAGGGGATATTTGTAATCGTGAGCTGGTTGAGCACATCATTAAAGAATTCCGGATTGACTGTATAATAAATTTTGCCGCTGAGTCGCATGTAGACAGAAGTATACTCGGGACAGAAGAGTTTATCAGGACAAATATTCTGGGGACAAATACTCTTATTGAGGCGGCAAAAAGAGCAGGCACAGAAAAATTTATACAGATATCCACCGATGAAGTTTATGGCAGCCTCGGGCCGGCCGGAGCCTTCACTGAAGAAACTCCCCTCTCACCCAACAGTCCCTATTCCGCGAGCAAGGCCTCTGCCGACATGCTTGTTCTTTCACAGCATCGAACATTCGGGTTTCCGGGAATCGTTACAAGATGCTCAAATAATTATGGCCCCGCGCAGTTTCCCGAAAAACTTATTCCCCTGATGATCCTCAACGCGATGCAGGATAAGAAGCTGCCTGTATATGGTGACGGCAAAAACGTCAGGGACTGGATTTTTGTCGCGGATCACGCGTCGGCTATTCTGGCTGTAATGAAAAATGGTTTACCTGGTGAAGTTTACAACATTGGAGCCGAGACAGAGAAGAACAACCTGGAGGTTATAAAGGGGATTTTATCGATTCTCGGCAAACCGGAAACTCTCATTGAATATGTGAAAGACCGGCCCGGACATGACAGAAGATACGCTATAAATCCGGCAAAAATTAAAAGAGAACTTGAATGGCAGCCGGAAAATAAATTTGAAGAAGCGCTGGAACATACCGTTCGCTGGTATATGGATAACCGGCAATGGTGGGAAAGAGTAATTAACAAAGATTATTTAAAGTATTATGAAGAGTTATATGGCAGTAAATATGGTAAAGAATAGTATTAAAAAAACATTTCCGGCAATCTTTTTGCTGGTTTTCCTGACTACATCTGTATCAGCACAGTTTCAAACAAATCAGACAGATAAAAACTCGAAAAAACTTTTCGGGACAGAAACCTCCTACAGCAGCAAGTCTGTCCAGAAACATTACCAGAGTATTTTTTCTCTTTCGGGCGAGGGAGCCTCTGTTTTTCCCGCGCCTTCTTTTGACCAGGACAAAGAACAGCTTCTGAGCAAAATCAGGGAAATGATACCGATGGACGGGCCTGTTGATCCTGAAAGTTATTATCTTGGCCCGGGTGATGTTCTTGAAATAAATATTTTAAGTGAAGCGCCTGTAACTCTGCCTGTTTCGGTCAGCCCCGAGGCAACTCTTTCCATTCCGCTTTTTGGAACAATAGAAGTAAGAGGCCTCACCCTTGCTGAGGCGAAAAAAGAAATAGCGGAAAAGCTTGGTGAAAAATACAGGAAAGCCGAAATAACGGCCACTTTATTAAGCCCCCGTATTTTTAATGTTTATGTTGGCGGACTTGTTAAAAACCCCGGCACTTTTTACGCGTCTCCCTTTCACAGGGCCGACTTCGCCATATACCAGGCCAATCTTGGTCTGATTGATCCTGAAAAAAAGGAATTGAAGCTTGATCAGTTAAGAAAAGAATTCATAAATAAACCTGAAACATTTAACTATTTCAGGGATGAAGAGCAGGGGAGCGGAGAATTAGAGATGTCCCTGAGAAATATCCATATTGTCAGGCGGAACGGGGATACCCTTTCGGTTGATCTGATGCGGTATTACGCTACCGGCGATCTTCTGTTTAATCCATATCTGAATGATGGAGACAGGCTTATCGTACCAAATCTTGACCTGGAGAAAAACAGTGTCACCATTTCGGGTAATGTAAGTCTGCAGGGAACATTTGAATATTCAGCCACCGATTCAATAGGCAATATTTTTTCCATTGTTCAGGGCGCCGGAAAAAACGCTGACTTAGAGAATGTTGACCTTTACAGGCTTGATGAAAAAGAGGAAAGTTTTTCTCACAAAGTTATAAACCTGGAAAAAGTTATTGCCGGTGAAGCTGAAGATTTTCCACTTTTGCCGGGTGACAGAATTGTTGTAAGAGCAAAAGTAACGAAAGAAAAAATATTTAATGTGATGGTGAGAGGTGAAGTTAAAAGGCCCGGAATGTATCCTGTAATAAGGGATGTAACAAAACTTTCCGATCTGATAAAATCCTGCGGAGGATTTACTGCCGACGCTTCACTTTCGGAAGCAAAAGTGGTAAGATTCAGCGATCCTCTTGACAGAACAGAAAGTAATCCCGATTACCTGAGAATGGTTACCCTCAGGCTGAGTGACATGGACCCTGAAGAAAGGCAGTATTTTAACTTTGAATCAACAATCCAGAGAAATTTCCTTTCGGTCGATTTTAACGCTCTTTTTGAGGAAAAGGAAGAATCGGCAGATATCACGCTTGATGAAGGTGATATAATAATTGTGCCTCCTAAAAGCAACACGGTTTATATTTATGGGCAGGTGGCTCGTCCGGGTTATCTGACATTTCAGAAAGGGATGGATTATGAATATTATATTTCAAAAGCGGGCGGTTCGACAATCATGGCCGAAGATGGTGATGTAATGATCATAAAAGCGGGATCGAGGAACTGGATTGAAGCCGGGGATACCGAAATTGAGCCGGGAGATATGATCTGGATACCACGCGAAAAAGACAGAGATTTTGAGTATTATTTTACCTGGTTCAGCAAGATAGTGAGTGTTTTGGGAGGTGTGGCAACAATTATAATTCTGCTGCGTAATTAAACGCTTCACTGAAAATTATTTTGTGACTGATGGCATTTATGAAATTCGAGTACGAATTACGACCCCGTGAACGATTGTTTATTCGCGATTTTGTTTTTATTCCGGATTTGCCGGTTTATGATTAAGAATATTTTTCACCCGGTTTCTTTTTAGTCCCGGGTTGAAGAAATAAAAAGTTTTATAGAGCGGTGCTTTTAACGAGCGCCGCGTCCTATTAAAAACAGGAAAAGAGATGGATAATAAATTTAGAAACAGTCTGCCGGTATTTATTCTTTGCGGCGGGCTGGGAACAAGATTAAAAGAGGAAACGGAATTCCGTCCCAAACCTATGGTTCCGGTAGGGGAACAACCTATCTTATGGCATATTATGAAGACCTACAGGAAATACGGGTTTAAGAAATTTGTGCTCTGCCTCGGTTTTAAGGCTGAGGTGATAAAATCCTATTTCCTTAATTATTCAAAACTGAACAGTGATTTTACCGTCGATCTGAATACCAATAATGTTACGGTTCATTCGGTCGATCATGATCTGGACTGGGAGGTTACCCTCGCTTATACGGGTGAGCTGACGATGACAGGAGCGAGAATAGCGCGCGCGGCGGAAAAATATCTCGGGGACGCCGAACATTTTGCCGTAACTTATGGTGACGGACTCACTGACGCGAATCTGGCGGATGAACTGGATTTCCATCTGGGACATGGTAAAACGGGGACAATACTCGGTGTCAATCCTCCTTCAAGATTTGGTGAGATAAAAATTGAAAAGGATGTTGTGACCGAGTTTGCCGAAAAGCCTGAATTTACCGATGAATGGATAAATGGCGGATATTTTTTCTTTAAAAAGGATTTCCTGAAATATTTATCGAAAGATGAAAGCTGTGTGCTTGAGCGACAGCCTCTTGTTGATCTGGCGAGAGACGGCGGCTTGAAAATGTACCGTCACAGCGGATACTGGGCGTGTATGGATACACAGAGAGACAGGGAGCAGCTTAATAAATTATGGCAGAGCGGGAACGCGCCATGGAAAACAGACAAGTAACAGGCGGAGGATAAATTGAAAGTACTGGTAACAGGACATAAAGGATATATAGGAACGCATTTGACAGAACTGCTGAAAAATGAAGGGATAGAATCAACCGGTGTGGATATTGGTCTCTTTGACGGTTGTGAATGGGAAAATACTGTTAAACCGGATACTGAGCTGGAGATGGATTTCAGGGACCTGACAGTTGATATGCTTAAAGGTTATGACGCGATCATGCATCTCGCGGCCATCTCAAATGACCCTATGGGAGAGCTTGATCCCAATATTACTTATGATGTCAATCTTCACGGAACGGTTGCCCTGGCCAAAAAAGCCAAAGAAGCGGGTGTGCCCCGTTTTCTCTTTTCCGGAAGCTGTTCGGTATATGGAAAAGGGGAAAAACCTGACCTCGATGAATCGGCAAATCTGAATCCGGTTTCAGCCTACGCGGTATCAAAAGTTGAAGTTGAGAAAGAGCTGCATAAATTGGCGGATGACACATTTTCGCCGGTGATCCTGCGCAACAGCACCGCTTACGGACATTCACCCAACCTTAGGATTGACCTCGTTGTAAACAATCTGCTGGCCTCGGCAAAAAGTTACGGCGATATAAGGATAAAGAGTGACGGTTCTCCCTGGAGGCCCCTTGTTCACTGCCGTGATATTGCCCGCGCTTTTATTGCATTTGCCAAAGCGCCCCGTGAAATAATTCATGACCAGGCTGTGAATATCGGCGCCAATGAAGAAAATTTCCAGGTCAGGGATGTTGCCGATAAAGTTCAGGAGCTTATGCCCGATGCCAATATAGTTTATACTGGCGAGGTGGGGGAAGACCCGAGGAATTACCGTGTGAAATTTGATTTGCTGAATAAACTGCTGCCCGATTTTAATTTGTCTTATTCACTTGGCAGCGGCATGGAAGAACTAAATTCGAAATATATTGAACATGGTTTTGGCAAAAAGGACTTTGAAGGCGATCAGTTTGTCAGGCTGCGCGCCCTGGGCAAAAGTTTATCGAAATTAACAAAAAGGCAGTAAAATGAAATTTAATGAAACTCCTTTAAAGGGAGCTTATACAATAGAACTTGAAAAATTTGGTGATGACAGGGGCTTTTTCGCCCGTTTTTTCTGCAAAAAAGAATATGAAGCGCTTGGTCTTGATAATGAAATAGTACAGATTAATAACTCTTTAAGCAAAGATAAAGGGACACTGCGCGGGCTTCATTACCAGCTTGCCCCCAAATCGGAGACAAAAATAGTAAGATGTGTAAAAGGGGCGTTATATGATGTTATCCTTGATCTCAGGGAAGGATCGGAAACATTCGGCAAGTGGTTCGCCGCTGAACTTACCCCCGAAAACAGGACAATGATGCTCGTTCCGAAAGGATTCGGCCATGGTTTCCTGACGCTTACCGAGGATACCGAAGCTCTCTACCTGGTGACAGAATATTACGCGCCCGAACTGGAACGGGGAATCAGATGGAACGATCCGAAGTTTGACATAAAGTGGCCATTTGATCCGGTGATAATTTCGGATAAAGATAAAAATCATCCCGATTTTAATCCTGATATTCATCTTAAATAGGGGAGAAGGATGAATATTTTATTTACAGGAGCAAGTTCATTTACAGGATTCTGGTTTGTCAGGGAACTGGTAAACGCGGGCCATAAAGTAACGGCCACTTTTACCGGCGAAGGCCCTGAAGCCTATGACGGAATAAGAAAATCAAGGGTTGAAGAACTAACTGAACTGAGCAAACCGGTTTTCGGATGTAAATATGGAAGCGAACTTTTTATGGAGCTTCTTGATCCTGATATGAAATGGGATGTCTTTTGCCATCATGCCGCGGATGTAACTAATTATAAAAGTCTGGACTATAACGTGGTATCGGGTCTTTCGAATAATACCTCAGGCAGCAGGAATGTACTGGGAAGTTTAAAATCGGGAGGCTGCCGGAATATGATTCTTACAGGCAGCGTCTTTGAGCAGAATGAAGGAGCCGGATCAGGCAGCCTGCGGGCATTTTCTCCTTATGGCCTCACAAAGGGATTAACTTCGGAATATTTTAGATATTACTGTGAATATTTTGGTGTTAACCTGGGGAAATTTGTAATCCCAAATCCTTTCGGTCCCTATGAAGAGCCGAGATTTACCACCTACCTTATCAAAAACTGGATAAGGAAGGAAGTTCCAACAGTTAATACACCGGACTATGTAAGGGATAATATCCATGTTTCACTTTTGGCAAAGTATTATCTGATATTCCTTGAGCGGTTTGTCAGGGGAAGGGAAAAGTACATGAAAATTAATCCTTCCGGTTATGCAGAAAGCCAGGGATCATTCACCAGAAGATTTTCGGCGGAAATGAAAAAAAGGCTTTCTCTTCCCTGTGAGTTCAAACTTAATGCTCAGACTGACTTTTCCGAGCCTCTCATGAGGATCAATACCGATGTGGATATGGTTATCAGGGAAAGCTGGGATGAAGGAGCCGCGTGGGATGAGCTCGCTGAATTTTATCATAATTATTACGCATTGGGATTATGACCTCCAAATACAAATTTGATCTCTCTTTTATAATTGTAACCTATAACGGCGGTCATCTCCTCAGGGATTGTCTCAGAACACTATTCGAACATACCGCCGGTTTTACTTATGAAGTAATTGTAATAGATAACGGAAGCAGGCCGGGAACAATCAAACCTGTCGTTGATGAATTTGCGGGAGTGAAGTTCCTGCGAAACGAGGAAAACCTGGGATTTTCGGAATCGAATAATATCGCTTCAAAATCGGCTGAAGGAAAATACCTCGTACTCTGCAATGATGATGTGATCTTCATTGAAAATGTTGTGAAAAAACTTTTCGATTTTGCCGAAGAACAGAAGGGGCGGCTGGTTATCGGGCCGAAAGTTTTGAACATGGATAAATCACTTCAGGTTTCGATAGGCAAATTTGATGATCTCCGATATATAATTACCACCAATTTTTTCCTTTACAAACTAATGCCCCGTTCGAAGTTCCTGAATAAATATTACCTGAACTACCTGGACTTCAAGGAACCTGAAGAGGTGGATTTTGTGAAGGGCTGTTTTCTCCTGATAAGGGCTGAAGATTATGGCAGCCTGGGAGGTTTTGATGAACGATTCCGTTTTTATGGCGATGAGACAGATCTCTGTTACCGATTTAAAGAAAGCGGAGGCAAAGTGATCTATTACCCTGAAGCTGAGGTGATTCATATTGGGGGAGCGGTGACCAGAGACCTTCCATGGTTCAAGTATAAACATCAGACTCTCAGCAAAATAATGATGTACTATAAACTTTTTTCATTGCCTGTTTTTTTGCTTGCTGTGCTTACGCACTATATCGGATTGTTGATTCGTGTGCCGGTATATCTTTTGGGAGGACTATTCAGCTTCAATAAAACTCTGATTATGAAAGCCTGGTTTTACCTGAAACAATTTTTTGTTTTCCCCAAAAAACTAAGCGGCGGCAAGGGGGATTAACTTTCTGATGACAGGCAAGAAGATATTAATGTTGCTGCAATCTCCTTTCCCTCCCGATATAAGGCTGGAAAAAGAGATCAGGAGTCTTAACTCTGCCGGATATGAAGTGATCCTGCTATGCAATCAGTACAGGAAGGATGATAACAAGGAATTCCCGGGTTGCAGGATAATAAGAATAAAGGCGCTTTTCGGGAATGAGAAACTGAATAAGCTTTTTAACATTCCTCTTTTTTTTAATCCCCGTTTTTTCTTCGCGGTTTTCAGTATCGTCCGTAAGGAAAAACCACTCTTCATACATGCGCATGACTTGCCGATGGTTCCCCTCGGTCTTCTGATGAAATTTATTTTCGGCGTGCCGGTTATATTCGATATGCATGAAAACTATCCTGAAGCGCTAAGGGTTTTTGATAAAAAAGGAATTCACAATTTTCTCCTGAAGAATCCCCGGGGGGCTGCCCGGCTGGAAAATTATTGTATCAAAAATTCAGATCACATTATTGTTGTGGTTGAGGAGAACAAACAGAGACTCGCTGAGCGGGGAGTTTCTGAAGAAAAAGTTACAGTAATCTCAAATACGGTTGATCTGGAGAATTTTAACAGGGAAGTTACAGGGGTGGTTGCTGAGGAATTTCAGGACAGGTTTGTGATATTATATACAGGCACTATCAGTCCCGAAAGAGGTCTTGAAACCCCGCTGGAGGCGATAAAAATATTAAAGGAAAAAATACCGGGAATTTTGCTGCTTCTTGTGGGAGCGGGAAAATCGGTCCCTTCCCTTAAGGAAAAAAGCAGGAATATGGGACTGGAAGAAAATGTGAAATTTATTGGCTGGCAGCCGCATGATAAATTAGCGCGGTTTCTTGCTCTGGCTAAAATTTGTATAATTCCCCAGCCCAATAATGATTTTATAAATACGACTATTCCCCATAAGATGTTCGAATATATGGCAATGGGGAAACCTCTGCTTGTATCTGACGCGCTTCCTCTGAAAAGAATAATTTCTGAAACTTCGGCGGGTGAATGGTTTCTTTCGGGCAATCCTGAAAGTTTCGCGGAAAAGGCAGACGAAATGAAAAGAAGTGAGAAAGACTACGGGTCCAATGGAAAACATTGGGTGAAAGAAAAATATAACTGGCAGATAGAATCGGAAAATTTAATAAATTTGTACTATCGATTGGAAAATAATTTATAATTAACGAGGTATTAAATGAAAATTGGTGTTGTTGGCCTGGGATATTGGGGCCCGAACCTGGTGAGAAATTTCCTGGCTCATCCGGAAGTTGAAAAAGTTACCGGATGTGATATTAAAGAAGAAAGATTAAACTTTATAAAAAACAGATTCCCTTCGGCATTTCTTACAAAAGATTATAATGATCTTTTAAAATCAGAAACAGATATAATTGTAATAGCTTCTCCTGTTAAGCATCACTTTGAACTCGCGAAACAAGCTTTGGAGAATGGAAAACATATATGGGTGGAAAAACCATTTACAGCTACCGTAAAAGAAGCGGAAGAGCTAATAGAGATCGCGGAGAAAAAGAATCTTAAAATTTTTGTTGACCATACATTTATTTATACCGGCGCAGTACAGAAAATGAAAGAAATTGCCGATAGTGGTGAGCTTGGCGATATATATTATTTCGATTCCGTAAGAATAAATCTCGGGCTATTCCAGCACGACGTAAATGTTGTATGGGACCTTGCTCCTCATGATCTTTCCATTATGAAACATGTTATTGGCGATAAGAAAGTGTCAGCCGTTGCCGCTCATGGAATCGCGAATTATTATCAGCAGGAAAATGTCGCTCATCTTTCTGTTTATTTCGAAGGTAATTCATTCGCTCATTTCCATGTAAACTGGACATCCCCGGTCAAAATACGGAAGATGGTTCTTGGCGGAAGCAAAAAGATGCTGGTTTTTGATGATATGGAAAACTTTGAAAAGATCAAAGTATATGACAGCGGCGTGGTAATGCAGACTCCCGAAAGCATTCATGAAGCCCTGGTTCAGTACCGTATCGGGGATATGTATTCTCCGAAAATAATACATACTGAAGCGCTCGCCCTGGGCGCCAGAGAGTTTATTAATGCCATTAAAGAGGATCGGCAGCCATTAACCAATGGGTATGACGGATTGGAAGTGGTTAAAATTCTTGAAGCCAGCGATGAATCTATTCGCAACCATGGAAAGGTTATAGAAATTAAATAACCGGGGAAAATGATGGAAAAAAAGAATATTAACAACGTAAAACTTGGCAAAGATGTAAAGATATATGATTTTGTGAATCTTTACGGCTGTTCGATTGATGATAACAGTAAGATAGGCACCTTTGTTGAAATTCAGAAAAACGCCTTTATCGGGAAAAACTGTAAAATATCTTCCCACACATTTATTTGTGAGGGAGTTCATATAGGTGATAATGTTTTTGTCGGGCACAACGTAACTTTTATCAATGACAAATATCCCCGCGCGGCAAATCCTGACGGATCGATGCAGACCGAAGAAGACTGGGAACTTATTGAGACCCATGTAAAAAAAGGGGCTTCAATAGGGTCTTCTTCAACAATACTTTGCGGAGTGGTAATCGGCGAGAACGCGATAATAGGCGCGGGAGCCGTTGTTACCAAGGATGTTCCCGACAACGCTATTGTGGCAGGAGTGCCCGCAAAAAGAATAAAATAAAAAAGATTATGGTTTTACCATCGGGGGGTTGCGGATATCCGCAGCCCCTCTTTCATTTTCAGCGGGGCTTTTTTTTCTGATCTAATTGGAAATTAAGGGGCAAAATAAGCTATATTTATAAGATATATTAATTTTTAAATGAAACGTAAAATGCCAGTAAACTATGCCGGAAACTAAAAAGCAAAAATTTTCGATTGTTATTCCCTGTGTAAATGAAGAGGACTACATCGGAAATTGTCTTGATTCGATTATTCAGCAGGATTATGATAAAGAGTTAATTGAGGTTGTTATTGTTGATGGCATTTCGACCGACAAAACAACCGATATAGTAAAGGAGTATCAGAAAAAACATTCAGGTATTAAACTTTATTCCAATCCGGAAAAAAGAACTCCTGTTTCATTAAATATCGGTATTAAAAAATCGGCCGGCGATGTGGTAATAATTCTCGGAGCGCATACCAGGCTTGACAGCGAATTTATAAAACTTAACAATAAGTACCTGATTGAAAAAGATGTTAAAGTAACCGGCGGCACCCAGAAAAATGTGGGGAACGGTTTTATGCAGCAGCTTATCGGGCTTGTAATGGAAATGCCCTTTGGAATGGCGAGCGCTCAATACCGATGGAGCAGAAAGGAACAGTTTGTCGATACGGTTGTTTACGCAGCTTACAAAAAAGAACTATTTGATGAAGTGGGTTTATTTGAAGAGAATTTTACAATTGCCGAAGATGCCGAAATAAACTGGCGGATAAGGAACGCGGGGCATAAAATATTCTATTCACCCAAAATTAAGAGCTATTATTATCCCCGTAATTCGATAAAACGTTTCCTGAAACAAATGTTCAGATATGGAATACTGAGGGTGAATGTATTAAAAAAACATTTTAACTCGCTCAAGTTAATTCACCTGATACCCTCGGCATTTGTGCTGGCTATCCTGGGGCTTGCTGTAGCCGGATTTTTTAACCCGCTGTTATTTAAGTTTTTGCTGATTCTTCTCGGCGCGCATATTCTATCCGGATTTATAGCTGCCATGATCAAAACTTTTTCAGGCAAATTATTATACCTGCCCGCGATACCTTTATTATTGTTATTTATGCATATTGCCTGGGGACTTGGCTTTCTGATCGGCGCGGTTTTGCCGAAATCGGACAAATGGTGATAAATATTTCAAAAAATAAATTATATTTCAGATGACATACGATTACATTGTAGTTGGCGCAGGGATAGTCGGGCTCGCGTCAGCTTTAAAAATATTAGAGAAACAACCCGGCTCTTCCCTGTTAATTCTTGAAAAGGAAGATAGTATAGCGAAACACCAGACCGGCAATAACAGCGGAGTGATACACTCGGGAATTTATTATAAACCGGGCAGTTTAAAAGCGGCTAACTGCCGGCGGGGATATAAACTGCTTCTGGATTTTTGCGATAAAAATTCGATTGAATATGATATATGCGGCAAAGTAATTGTCGCGGTGGATGAATCGGAGGAAGAAAGACTTGATAGTCTGTTTGAAAGAGGGAAAGAAAACGGCCTCGAGAACCTGAGGAAAATAGGTCCCGCCGAGCTAAAGGAGATTGAACCGAATGTCCGCGGTGTCGCCGCGGTGGTTGTTCCACAGACAGGTATTATTGATTTTAAGAAAGTCTGTGAAAAATATCGTGATAACATTGTGGAACAGGGGGGTGAATTAAAATTTAACTCAAGGGTCAACGATATAAAGGAGGGGAATGGGATTGTTGAGGTAATTACGCAGGAAGGAAGTTTTAATTGTAAAAAGCTAATCACCTGCGCGGGATTGCAATCGGACAGGATAGCGAGAAAAACCAACAGGTCTCTTCCACTGAGGATAATACCCTTCAGAGGGGAATATTATCAGATCAAAAAGGAAAAAAGAGAGCTTGTTAAATCACTTATTTATCCCGTCCCCGATCCGGCATTCCCTTTTCTCGGAGTTCATTTTACAAGGATGATAGATGGTGAAAGAGAAGCGGGTCCGAACGCGGTTCTCTCATTCAAAAGGGAAGGGTATAATAAATTTTCATTTAACTTCGGTGATACTTTCGATACCTTTACCTGGCCCGGATTTCTGAATGTCGCACTAAAATTCTGGAAGACCGGATTTGGTGAATTTTACAGATCATATTCCAAAAAGGCATTTGTAAAGGCTTTGCAAAGACTTATGCCTTCAATAACAGGGAGTGATCTTGAACCGGGGGGCGCGGGTGTCAGAGCGCAGGCCTGCCGGAGGGATGGAGGCCTTCTTGATGATTTTTATATAGCGGGAGGAAAAAATGTGATTCATGTCTGCAACGCGCCATCTCCGGCCGCGACAGCCTCACTGGCTATTGGTGAACATATTGCTACTATGGCGACGAAGTAAAGAGGAAGACTAACTGATGGACCGCCGCTTAGAAAAAATAATCATCCTCGCAGTCGATTTTCTTACAGTAAATCTCGCGGGAATAATATATTTTTATGTCCGGGTGAGCACAGGCTGGTTTATGCTTATTACCAATCCCGATTTCCTGATACCGATTGCTGTAATGTATATATACTGGCTGCTCATTTTCTTTTTTGTGGGAATGTACAGGGCCTGGTTCGCCGCGTCGAGATTTGACGAGTTGTCTACCCTGTTTAAAGCCTCTTTTGTCGGGATTTTTGTTCTCTTTTTTGTGATTCTCTATGATGATTATCTGCACCAGGTGCCATCGCAAAACCGTTTTATGATATTTATATACTGGGGTGTTTTCCTTACCTGCGTCAGTGTTGGAAGGTTGTTTGTAAGGAGTTTCCAGCGCAGACTTCTTATCCGGGGAATAGGAAGAAAAAATGCTGTAATAATTGGATTTAATCCCAAAGCAAATAATATACATAACACAATAAACAGATACAGAGCGCTGGGACTGGATGTAGTCGCTTACGCGGCGGTCAAAGAAAAAAATGTCGGGAAAGAACATAATGGTGTAAAAGTTGAAGGAATTGTCGACGATCTTGAGAACATTATTGAGCGTTTTGAGGTAAAAGAGGTTATTATTGCCCTTGAAAAACATGAAGATGATATTATGCTTAATGTTATCAATATAAGTGATAATAAAAATGTAAGGATAAAGATTGTGCCCGATCTTTATGATATCATTGGCGGCCAGACCCGCACATCGCAGATTTATGGTTATCCTCTGATTGATATCATGCCGCAGCTTATGCCGGAATGGGAGAAAAAAATGAAAAGGATACTTGACATTATTGTGTCTTTTATCATTCTTATTATCACTTCCCCGGTAACTATAATTACTTCGATAGCAATCAAGTTTGATACGCCGGGACCGGTCTTTTATTCCCAGGAAAGATCGGGGATGAATGGCAGAGTATTTAAAATGGTTAAATTCAGATCGATGAGGCAGGATGCCGAAAAGCTGTCGGGACCTGTCTGGTCCTCAAAAAATGACCCGAGAATAACCAGGGTGGGCAGATTTATCCGAAAGGTGAGGATTGATGAAATACCACAGATGATTAATGTGCTTAAAGGGGAAATGAGTCTGGTGGGTCCCAGGCCTGAAAGACCCTATTTTGTTGAAAAATTATCTGAGGATATTCCCCTCTATAAAAGAAGATTAAAAGTAAGACCCGGTGTTACAGGCTGGGCGCAGGTGAAGCATAAATATGATGAAAATGTTGATGATGTGAAGATCAAACTGAGGTATGATCTTTTTTATATTGAAAACATATCGCTGAGAATGGATATAAAAATATTATTCAGAACAATTTTTGTTGTTTTATTTGGCAAAGGTCATTATTAACAGGTAAAAATCAACGGCATATATGGAAAAGAAAATTGAAGAGAAAGGAATAATCATTATTCCTACATATAACGAACTGAGTAACATTAAGAGAATGATCCCGCAATTACTGCAGCTTTACCCTGATCTCGATATTCTTGTTGTTGATGATAATTCGCCGGACAAAACCGGTGATTACGTAAAAGAATATAGTGAAAAAGAAAAAAGAGTTAACCTTATCAGCAGGGAAGGAAAACTGGGCCTCGGAACCGCCTATGTTGCCGGGTTCAAATATATGCTCGCGAACGGATATGATATCGCGTTTCAAATGGATGCCGACTTTTCACATGATCCGACCGAGATAGGGAATTTTATAAAATACCTTGATGAGTATGACCTTATTATTGGGAGCCGGTATATACAGGGCGTAAATGTTGTCAACTGGCCTATGAACAGATTATTGCTAAGTTTCTTTGCCAATAAATACACAAAGATTATCACCGGGATGCATATAAATGATTCAACCGGGGGATTCAAATGTTTCAAGCGTAAAGTTCTGGAAGCCATAGACCTTAATTATATCAGGTCAAATGGTTACGCGTTTCAGATTGAAATGAATTTCAAAGCTTATAAAAAGGGATTTCGAATAGGAGAGATGCCGATAATATTTATCGACAGAGTTCACGGCACATCAAAAATGTCTAAAAAGATAGTCCGGGAAGCGATAACGATGGTCTGGAAATTAAGAATTCGCAGTATTTTGGGAATACTTAAATAAAGAGCAGATGAAGAAACTTTCCCTGATAATTGTAAACTATAATGTTAAGGAGTTCCTGCTTAATCTGCTTGATTCACTGGAAAAAGCATTGTCGGGAACAGATTCCGAGATAATAGTAGTTGACAATGCTTCGGAAGATGGCAGTGTTGAGGTAATAAGTGAGAAATATCCTGAAGTAATTGTAATAGCCAACAGTGATAATCCCGGGTTCGGCAGGGCCAATAACCAGGGGCTTGAAATAGCAAAGGGTGAGTATATTGTACTCATTAATCCGGATACCATTGTAAGGGAAGATACCTTTATAAAGATGCTCTCCTTTTTTGATAAATTCCCTGAGGCGGGTATGGCCGGCTGCAAGGTGCTTAATCCTGACGGATCACTTCAACTTCCCTGCAGAAGGGGTTTCCCCGGTCCCTGGACATCATTTACAAAAGTAACCGGATTGAGTACACTTTTTCCGAAGAGTCCCTTTTTCGCGAGATATAATCTGACCTATCTTGATGAAAATGACACTTACGAGGTAGATGCCATTTCAGGCGCGTTTATGATGTTCAGGAGGAAGGTTTATGAGGAGATTGGAGGATTTGATCCTGAGTTTTTTATGTATGGTGAAGACCTCGATTTATGCTACAGAACTCAGAAGGCAGGATTTAAAGTTTATTATGTTCATAATACAGAGATAATTCACTACAAAGGTGAAAGCACCCGCCGAAGTTCGATGGATGAAACCAGAATTTTTTATGACGCGATGCATAAATTTGTTAAAAAACATTTTTCCTCCTCAATACTGGTTGAATTCATTCTCCGATTTGCCATTATTTTAAGAAAGTTTGTCGCTTTTCTGAATATTTACAAGCTGGCAATACTCTCCATTACATTGGATTTCATATTTTTCGGATTTTCTCTTTTTGCCGCGGACCAGCTTTATCTTTCAGAAAAATGGAAAGGATTTCCCGATATTGTAATTCCCTGGATATTTATCATTCCCTCATTCATGCAGGTTATTATTTCAGGTTTCGCGGGGGTATATAATAAAAAGTCACTTTCCATTTTCCGGTGTCTGATTTCTCTCGGCGCCGGATTTGTAATACTTTCCACAATTACTTTTTTTCTGAAACAATACGCGTTCAGCCGCGCGGTTCTGTTGATCACATATCTTCTTCTCATCTTTATTCTGCCACTCTGGAGAATCCTGTTTAAGGTAATATTCAAAACAGGTGTTATATCTCCCTCCAGGAAAAGGAGAACAGCTATTGTGGGCACAGGTCCTTCGGCGCTAAGCCTGGCCAGAAAACTTAAATCGACCTACACGTCAATACACAATATCACAGGGTTGATTGATACGGGAAAAGAGAGGGGAAAAACAGGAGGCAAAGAATTTAAGGTGCTTGGAAATATCGCGGGATTTGATAAAATCATCAGGGATTTTAATATTGAAAAGGTTATCTTTTCATCAGATGAAATCTCATTCAACCAGATGTTCGGTCTCGTGTCAGAATCCCAGGGGCAGCCGGTTGAATTCATGGTCGCGGGAACCGATCACGGGTATCTCGTGGGCAAATCTTCCATTACCATGCTTGACGATATCGCACTATTGAAGCTTAGTTACAATATTTCACTGCCTCTGCACAAGGGAGGTAAATTTTTAATGGATTATCTTCTTTCCATATTTATTTTATTATTTATCTATCCTTTTTCATATATTGGAAGTAAAATAAGTGGAAGGAAAGGAGAATTTATACGGTTTGTACTTTCCATTCCCAAAGTGCTGTCGGGGAAAAAAAGCCTTGTCGGACCGGCGGAAAGCAGTGATTACGAAGGTCTTTACCTTGGAAGGACCGGGTTAACCGGATTATGGTATACTGAAAGTATTGATACCGGAAATAAGGAAGAAATTAACAATCTGAACATTTTTTACGCAAAAAACCAGAATATCTGGCTCGATTTTGATATACTTGGCCAGAGCATAGCCAAAATGTTTATAAAAAAGGAAGATCAGCTATGAAAAATGTACTCGATTTTGAAAAGCCGATAATAGAGCTTGAAAGAAAGATTGAGGAAATGCGAAAATATGAGGATAATCTTGATATAAAGGATGAAATACAGAATCTTGAGCAGAAGGTTCTTCAACTTAAAAAAAGTGTTTATGACAACCTGACAAGATGGCAGCGTGTGCAACTGGCCAGGCACCCGGAAAGGCCATATACTCTTGACTATATATACCTGATGACAAACGATTTTCAGGAGCTTCACGGGGACAGATTATATAAAGATGATCATGCTATCGTGGGAGGACTGGCCAGGCTGGATGATCAGAAAATAATGATTATCGGGCATCAGAAGGGACGGGATACAAAATCTAATTTATACAGAAATTTCGGTATGCCAAACCCGGAGGGATACAGGAAAGCTCTGAGACTAATGAAGATGGCTGAAAAATTTAACATTCCGGTTGTTACCATGCTTGATACACCGGGCGCGTTCCCCGGGCTGGAAGCTGAGGAGAATGGTCAGGCCGAGGCGATTGCCCGAAATCTGCTTGAGATGAGCAGGCTGAGGGTGCCGATTATAGTGGTTATAATTGGTGAAGGCGCCAGCGGCGGCGCGCTTGGCGTGGGTGTCGGCGACAAAGTTTTTATGTTACAGAACACCTGGTATTCGGTTATCAGTCCCGAATCATGCTCAAGTATTTTGTGGAGGAGCTGGGAATATAAAGAGCAGGCTGCCGAAGCTTTGAAGCTTACAGCCGAAGACCTTTTGCAGCAGGGGATTATTGATGATATTATTGATGAACCTCTCGGCGGGGCGCATAAAGATCATCAGACTATAGCGGAGACACTCAAAGCCCGACTAAAACAGGAAATCGCGTCACTGATAAAAATTAAACCTGATAAACTGGTCGCGCAGAGACTGGAAAAATTTGGTAAAATGGGTGTTTTTGAGGAATGATATCACATACTACCAGTCTCAGGGTCAGATACGCCGATACCGATAAGATGCAGTTTGTCTACAACGCGAAATATCTTGAATATTTCGAGGTAGGCAGGGCAGAGATGCTCAGGCAGACAGGTATGGCCTATAGCGATCTGGAAAAATCGGGATACCAGCTTCCGCTGCTTGAAGCGGGATTGAAATATAAAAACCCCGCCTTTTATGATGAGATACTTACGATCGAAGCCATAGTGAAAGAATTATATTCCGCGAAAGTGCATATCGAGTATATAATCAGGAAAGAAAGTGATAACAGTGTTGTAGCGGAAGGGTTTACAACTCATATGTTTATCAAAACAATAAATGGAAAACCAACCAGGCCCCCGGAAATTTATATTAAAGCCCTGGAACCATTTTTTACGGAAGGAGAATAATACCGGGGATGTTTAACAAACTCAGAGAACTTTCCAAAGATACCGCTATCTACGGTGTAAGTACTATAGTCGCGCGTTTTCTCGGCTTTATTCTTGTCCCGTTTTATACTAATGTTTTCAGCACCGATGATTTTGGAGTTTATTCCTATCTTTACGCGGTAATCGCGTTCCTGAATATCGCTTTTATCTACGGAATGGAAGCGGCATTTATGAAATATGCCGCTAATACCGATGGTGAGGATAAAAAGAAGATATTTTCAACTCCCTATATTGTTGTATTTTTTACATCGATATTACTTTCGGCCGGTATTTATTTTTCGGGAGGTTTCCTGAGTTCGGCGATGGGAATACCGGGCAATTATTCTTACCTGACCAATTACGCCGCGCTTATCCTTTTTTTCGACACAATAGCTCTTATTCCATTTGTTGACCTTCGCCTTGAAAGAAAAAGTGTGCGGTTCGCGGTTATCAAAACCAGCAGTATAATATTGAATCTCACGCTTAACATTGTATTGATACTGGGGTATAATTTTGGGATTGAAGCAATATTTATCAGCAATCTTTCAGCGTCGGTTTTTTCTTTTATCATATTGCTTCCCCATATTTTGTCACATCTGAAACCGGTTGTCAGCGGGGAAATGCTCAGGAAAATGCTTCGTTTCGGACTTCCGTATGTCCCGGCCAGTCTTGCGGCTATGATGGTGCAGATGATAGATGTGCCAATCATGAGGAGCCTGACTAATCTGGATACGCTTGGCATCTACCGAGCGAACTACAAACTTGGCATTTTTATGATGCTGTTTGTATCAATGTTTCAGTTTGCGTGGCAGCCATTTTTTCTTACAAACGCCGGGGAAAAAAACGCTAAGGAAATATTTGCGAAAGTATTTACAATTTTTACACTTGTATCAGGAATTATATGGCTCTTTCTCTCTGTTTTCATTGAGGATGTCGCGGGATTAAAAGTGTTCGGCAGGTCAATAATAGGAGCGGACTATTTATCGGGCGTTTATATTGTCCCTGTGATTTTGCTCGGATATTTCTTTTACGGCATGTATATAAATTTCACCGCGGGCATTTATATAAAAGAAAAAACCGCCTGGTTTCCGGCTGTTACCGGCGCGGGAGCGCTGGTAAATGTCGGAGTAAATTTTTTGTTAATCCCTAAACTGGGCATTCTCGGCGCAGCGTTCGCGACACTTGGAAGTTACCTGGTGATGGCAGCGGGCCTTTACCTGGTGGCCAACAGGTTTTACACGGTCAAATATGAATGGAGAAAAATTATAATCATTATTTCGCTGATGATTGTCAGTGGAATTATCTATTATTATCTTTATTTCGAAGGATTACTAAATTTCTATAATAAACTTGCAATTTTGGTTCTCTTTGTTATACTTCTTTTTGTTTTAAGAGTTATAAAGAGGGAAGAAATAAGGCAGGCAATTATTATGTTTACCGGAAAAGGGAAAAATGGATAAAATTATAGTAAAAATTAAGCGTATAACAGATAAATTCAGCGGCATACCACTGCCGGAATATGCAACCGAAAACAGTTCCGGTATGGATATACGGGCCGCCCTGGATGAGGCGATGATTTTAGGGGCGGGAAAGATAGCGTTGGTCCCGACGAATCTGAGTGTGGAAATTCCTCCGGGCTATGAAATTCAGGTGCGCCCCCGATCGGGACTCGCGATTAAGGAGGGGATAGGAGTATTAAACTCTCCAGGTACTATTGACGCCGATTACCGGGGAGAAATAAAAATTATTCTTTTTAATTTTTCAGATAAAAATTTTGTTATTAATAATGGTGACCGGATTGCCCAGATAGTGCTGGCGAAAGTTTACAGAGCTGGACTTGAGGTAAGTGATACCCTTCAGCAAAGCGACAGAGGGGAGGGGGGATTCGGCAGCACCGGAAAAAAATAGAAAGGTTTAAACATGGGTGATTTTGTTCATTTACATAACCACTCCCACTATAGTCTGCAGGATGCGGCATGCACTGTAGCCTCATTAATAAAAGCGGCGAAAAAATATGATCAGCATGCCCTGGCGCTGACCGACCACGGGGTAATGTACGGCATATCGGAATTTTCCAAAAAAGCTTCCAAGGAAGGCATAAAACCTTTGCTGGGGATGGAAGCTTATATAGTAATGGATGGAAGCCGGAAGGATAAGGAAATAAAAATTGACAAAGTAACAGGTCAGAGAAAGAAGGCATATAATCATCTTGTCCTGCTTGCCAAAAGCAGGCAAGGGTATCAGAATCTGATTAAGCTTGCCACCATAGGACATACGGAAGGTTTTTATTATAAGCCGAGAATTGATCTCGAGGTATTGCGCGAATACAGCGAGGGACTCGTATGCACGTCGGCATGCCCGGCCGGTCCTGTATCAGTGCCGCTCGTAAATGGTGATTATAACAAGGCAAAAGAAACCGCATTGCTGCTTCAGGAATTATTCGGGGAAGATTTTTATCTGGAGGTACAGGATCACGGCCTGGAGGTGGAAAAACCGATACTGGAGGGGATGCCGAAGCTTTCGGAAGAACTGGGAATAAAACTGGTTGCCACCAATGATATACATTATATTGAACAGGAGCATGCCGTTGCGCACAACATCCTTCTGCTTCTGGGGGATAAAACAGGGAAGGCGGATTATCATAATCTGCGGTATGGAACAGACCAGGTATATTTCAAGTCAACCGAGCAAATGAAAGAATTATTCGGTAATTATAAAGGAGCGATTGAAAATACACTTGAAATAGCTGACAAAATTGATTTTTCACTGGCTTTTGAAAAGTTCCATTACCCGAATTTTCCAATACCTGATGATTCGAAGGCGAAGGACCTGGATGAATATTTTGAGGAACTGGCCCGTGAAGGATTAAGAGACAGATTTGGTGAGAATATTACCCCGGAGATAGAGGAACGTTTTAATTATGAGCTTGGTATTATAAAATCGATGGGATACTCGGGATATTTTCTTATTACCCAGGATTTTATTAATGCGGCCAAAAAGGATGGAATACCTGTAGGACCCGGACGCGGCAGCGCGGCAGGATGCCTGGTGGCATATTGTCTGCGAATAACCAATGTTGACCCTCTGGAATATGATCTTCTATTTGAAAGGTTCCTGAATCCGGCCAGAAAATCGATGCCCGATATTGACGTTGACTTTGCCGATGATCAGCGCGGGGATGTAATAGAATATACCAAGAATCGATATGGCGCCGATTCTGTCTGCCAGATCATAACTTTTAACCGGCTTTCTTCGAAGGCGGTGTTAAGGGATGTAGCCCGTGTTCTTCAAATACCTATTCCAACGGTTAACAGCATCACCAAGTGGATACCATCCAAATTCGGCAGGGTTTTTTCTATTGAGCAGGCCCTGAATGAAGTGCCGGAATTAAAATGGGTAAAAGAATCGGAAGATGATTCCATTAAAGAGCTGATCAGATATGGGAAAATTCTTGAAGGGATGAACAGAAATGCTTCAAAACATGCAGCCGGTGTTGTGATTACTCCGGGAGCTGTAAGCGACTTCGTCCCTATTTCGAGAGCAAGTGAAGAGGACCTTGTAACACAGTTTAATATGAAAGAGCTGGATGACGCGGGTCTGCTTAAAATGGATTTCCTTGGTCTCAGAACCTTAACGATTATAAGAGATACCCTGACACTTATTAAAAATAACGGCAAAGAAGTTCCTGATATGGATGAGATACCCCTGGATGATCCGAAAACTTATGAATTGTTTTCAAAAGGACAGACTACCGCGGTATTTCAGTTTGAATCGGCGCCGATGAGGGAATATCTTAAACGGCTGCGTCCTGAAAGCATAAAAGACCTTTCGGCGATGAACGCTCTTTACCGACCGGGACCCATGGAATTTATCGATGACTTTATTGCCAGAAAACATGGACAGAAGAAGATTGAATATCTTCATCCATTGCTTGAGCCGATTCTTAAAGAAACTTACGGCATTATAGTCTACCAGGAACAGGTTATTCAGATAGCCAATAAAGTTGGCGGTATGAGTCTTGCCGAAGCTGATATTCTTAGGCGTGCGATGGGTAAGAAGCTCCTGGATATAATGGAAGAGCAGAAGAAAAAATTTATTGACGGGGCGGCAAAAAATAATGTCCCAACTGCGGTAGCTGAAGAAATTTACGCGACCATCGATAAATTTGCCAACTACGGGTTTAATAAAAGTCACGCGGTGGCTTATAGTATTGTCGCCTACCAGACTGCCTACCTCAAAGCTCATTTTCTTGCCGAGTTTATGGCCGCGAACCTGACTAACGAATTTGGCGATACTGATAAGGTCGCTCTTCTTCTGGATGACTGCCGGAAATTAAAAGTAAAGGTCAGGCCTCCTGATGTTAATAATCCTTCGGTATTTTTTGATGTCGCGGGTGAAGAAATAATATTTGGTATGTCTGCTATTAAAAATGTGGGAGTCAGCGCTGTTGAGGAAATAGCGCGTATACATAAAAATTCGGGCGAGCCATATAAAAGCATTTATGATTTCTGCACAAAAGTTGATACACGCCAGGTGAATAAAAGGGCATTGGAAGGCCTGGTTCTTGCCGGAGCATTCGACTCGGTTGATAAACGCCGGGCAGCAAATTTCAAGGTTATTGAGGATGCCCTGAGTTTCGGCCAGAAAGCATCGAACGCCGCCGAAAGCGCCATGGACAGCCTTTTCGGGCAGGAAGAAATGCAGATTGTCGAGCCGGATTTGCCTGAGACAGATGAATGGAGTCAGAAAGAAACACTCGCGAAGGAGAGAGAGGTGCTGGGTTTTTATCTTTCGGATCATCCGTTGAGCAAGCTTGAAATGGAATATAAGTCTTTCGCGGATATATATCTTGGCGACTCAGATACTTTTAAGTTTGACAGGACAATTGATGTCTGCGGTGTTGTAACCTCTGTTAGAACAAAAATTGATAAATCGGGTAAAACGATGGCGTTTTTCCGTCTTGATGACTTTTCAGGTTCATGCGAATGTTTGATGTTCTCAAAAGTTTTTTCCAAAGTTGGAGAGTATATAGAGGAAGAAAATACAATTTTGGCAAGAGGCACACTTGAAAGCAGCGGCGACGCGGTAAAGCTGAATGTTGATACAGTATTCCCCCTTTCCGAATCTTCACTGAATTTAACAAAAAGGATAGGGATTTATCTGACCGAGGGGAAACATGATGAGAAAAACGTTGAAAAGCTAAGTGAGATTTTTGAAAAATACAGCGGGAATGTTCCTGTTGATATAATTGTTAACGGGGGAGGAAAGCCGAGGAAATTTTATTTAAGTCAGAAAGTTAAAAACAGTCCTGATTTTGTAAGAGAAATAAGAGAAAATATTGGTGAAGATTCGGTGCTGTTTTCCAAAACCGGAGGCTATTAGAGAGAAACCCTTAATTTGATTTAGCATCTTATATTTATTAAATTTTCGCCTGATAAAATTTAAACCAAAAAAAAAGGAACTTTATGGCAGAGAAATGGGCCCTGATACTGGGCGCTTCGAGCGGTTTCGGCGGCGCTGCCGCGGTTGAACTGGCAAAGGAAGGTTACCATATAGTTGGTATTCATCTGGACCGTCAGAGCACGATGCCAAAAGTCAACAGCATTATAAGAAAGATTCATCGCGAAAAACGTGAAGCGATGTTTTATAATATCAATGCCGCTGACATGATAAAAAGAAATGACACACTTGATGAAATAAAAGAGATTTTCGAAGAAAAAGAAAATCCCCAGATAAATGTTTTAATTCACTCACTGGCTTTCGGAACGTTAAAGCCATATATTGCCAAATTACCTCATGAATGCATTAGTCAGCCTCAGATGGTAATGACACTCGATGTAATGGCCCATTCACTGGTATACTGGACCCAGGGATTGATACAACGGGACTTATTTGCCAGGGGGGGCAGAATATTCGGCCTGACAAGCGCCGGATCTCAAACTGTCATTCCCAATTATGGCGCTGTGTCTGCCGCTAAAGCATCCCTTGAGTCACATATTCGTCAGCTCGCGGTTGAGCTGGGATCGATGAAGATTACAGCCAACGCGATAATGGCCGGTGTTACCGATACTCCCGCCTTAAGAAAAATTCCGGGAAATGATCTGATGCTTCATTCGGCCAGGGAAAAAAATCCGCAGGGTAAACTAACTACTCCCGAAGAGGTCGCGAAAGCGATTGTTCTTCTTTGTAATGAAAATGCCGACTGGATATCGGGTAACGTAATCGGAGTTGACGGAGGTGAGGCAATAGTAAATTATATTGGAGATAAAGTTAGTCAGACAATAAAATAAAATATAGTACAAGGAAAATATTGTATGTTTGAATTTTCTTTCACCGAAGAACAAAATATGCTTCGCGATATGGTCCGTGATTTCACAAATAATGAAATCAAACCTATCGCCTCAAAAATTGATGAAAATGAAGGACTTCCGGAAGATTTAATAAAAAAACTGGGTGAAGTCGGTATTCTTGGTGTATCATTCCCCGAAGAATATGGCGGGGGAGGATTTGGCGAAGTAGGATATTGCATTACCCAGGAAGAAATTGCCCGCGGATGCATGTCGACAGCTACCTTTATCGGAGCACACCAGTCGATTGGAGCAAACTCCATTTATATCGGCGGAACAGAAGAGCAAAAACAGAAATATCTTACTCCGTTAGCTGCCGGAGAAAAGATTGCCGCATATTGTCTGACCGAAGCTCAGGCCGGATCGGATGCTTTTAATCTGAAGACCAAAGCAGCGCCTGACGGAGATGATTATGTTATCAATGGTGAAAAATTATGGATATCCAATGGTGAAATTGCCGATATAGTATCGTTATATGCCCGGACGCCAAAAGGAATCACAGCATTTATAGTTGAAACCGACACACCTGGTTTTGAGGTAGGACCTGCAGAGAAAAAAATGGGAATCAGGGGAAGTAAAACGAACGCGATAACCTTAAATAATGTAAGGATTCCCAAAGAAAATATGATCGGTACCGACGGCCGCGGATTTCTGCTGGCAATGAAAACTCTTGACGCCGGTCGTCTCGGACTTGGAGCCGCCTGTCTGGGCGCGGCAAAAGAATTGCTGGAAATGTCAGTTTCCTACGCGCACGAAAGAGAACAATTTGATCAGCCGATTGAGAAATTCCAGGCTGTTCAGTTTATGCTGGCTGAAATGACAATAATGATTTTTAATATGGAATCAATTGTCTACCGAACCGCGGTTGATTACGATTTAAAGAAAAAAATATCACGCCAGTCGGCAATGGTTAAATATTACTGTTCCGAATCGCTCGATAAAGTCGCGGATCTGGCTGTTCAGGTGCATGGCGGCATGGGATATTCACGCGAGCTGCCTGTTGAACGATTTTACAGGGATTCACGAATTAATAAAATATTTGAAGGAACTAATGAGATTCAGAAAGGTATTATAGCAAGAGATATAATTAAGAAAAAAGGAAAAATGTAATTAAATAAGCGGAGTTTGAAATGAAACCAATTACAATAACAGACGCCAACTTTGAAACAGAGGTCCTGAAGTCGGATATCCCGGTGATCATTGATTTCTGGGCTGCCTGGTGCGGACCCTGCAGAATGATTGCGCCAATTGTTGAAGAATTGGCCTCGGAATACGATGGGAAAATTAAAGTCGGAAAACTTGATGTTGATGATAATCAGCAGACAGCGATAAAATATGGTGTGCGTTCAATACCAACTGTTCTCTTTTTTACAGGGGGGGAAGTTGCTGATACAGTTATCGGAGCAGTAGGCAAAAACGTATTTGTTGAGAAAATTACTACACTGATCTAAAAATAAAGCCCCCGCCATGCGGGGGCTTTTTATTTCCAATGGTAATTATTTGCCTTGAAACAGAAAAATATGAGGGTTGATTTAAACAAGAATCATTAATACCTTGACAATCATTTTAGCTAATGTTAAATTAAATTTTCGTTCTGAAAGTTTTAATGATTTATTAATAGCCTATTGCAGAAAAGGTAATAATTTGTCTCTCAAGCATAAGTATCTTGACTAAAATAGCAGTATTAGCTATTTTGGCAGAAGATATTTGTTCTTTGACATTTTGACGCTTCAAACGACCAGGATGTTGCAAGGAGATAAAAAATAATTTACCATTTTTTTTTGTTGAAACAGAAATGAACATTTAATTATTCTTTCCAACAAATCAAGGAGTTATATTATGTTGAAAAATCTATTTACTACTTTATTCACACTTCTAATTCTCGGGGGTATGGTAATTGCTCAGGAGCAGGCAATTAAAGAAAAAGCTCCGATATTCATGGATGACCAATTTGAATACAATAAAGATTTCGTCGGTAATCCACTCTCAATTGAAGATACATCAGTAACAACTCAGGCATGGGTTGCAGTTGACACAATGTCAAATACATTTGGCCCTGCAAGCTTTAACATTAATCCTCTCGCTTATGATCCTACAAGCGGAATTCTTTCAATGGTTCACAGGGGTAATGCAAATACTTACGCGCTCGGATCAGGTGAACTCTGGTGGAACTACTCTACTGACCTGGGTCAGACATGGGTGAAAAGTTCAACCTCAGTACAGAATGGTCTAACTTCACAAATCTCAGCCCGTTATCCCAGTATGACTGTATTTAATCCTTCAGCTTCAACAAATCTTGAAGAAAACTATGGCCCGTTCGCATGGCCTGAGCTCAGCTCAAGCTTCGAATATATCGGCTGGGGTGTAACACTCGGATTCATGGAATCAGCTCTTGCTGAAATCGATTTTGATCCTCCGACATACAATTCAAGCACACCAATCTGGACAGACCATCAGTATATTTACTGGACATCAGACAATGCCGATGATTCTTCAGTCCGTTTATTCAAAACAGCCGATTATGGAACAGTTGAGAAAATTGACCCGCGCGCATGGGACGCAGAAGCATACGGCAGTGGTTCAATGACACTCGGCGGTGACTTTTCAGATGGTTTGATCGCTCATGGATCATTGGCTACATTTGCTCCTGAAGTTGGTGTTGGCGGATGGGAACCAGGTGTTTCCAAATCAACCGATAATGGCGCTACATGGGAAGATTTCGACGTGATTGACTGGCTTCAGATTCCATTAACCGAAGAATATGAAGAGATCTGGGACTGGAAAAAAGGTGACGGATTTGTCAGCTACGCAGGCGACTTTTGCCTTGATAAAGATGGAAACGCTCACTTTTTCGTTGGTCTTTCAAAAGATGTCGACACAGTTACAGAACGCGGCTACAATACAATTTTTGAATTCATACAGGACGGAAATGACGGCTGGGACGCAAAAGTTGTAATTGAAGATCTTGATGACGACTCAATGTATGAAGGCCCCGATTCAGGCGGTTACGCTACAGACCCGGCAATCGGACAGTGCGGACCTCAGAATCTTGTCGCGAGAAATGCTGATGGTGATTTCTTTGTTACCACATGGGTACACCATGAATCGCACGAAGAATATTGTGACGCTTATTTGGCATTCAGAAGCCTTGATGGCGAATGGTCACAGCCTTTCAATATCACTCAGTCACCAGACCTTAATGATAATGGTATTCATCTTGCTCCTTACCTGCACGACAATGGTGATGATACTTATATCGCGTTTGTTATGTACTGGTACGAACAGGATGCTACAGGTCTTATTGGCGCATTAAATCCGAGTGTTTGCTATGTTGCTCCGATATTCATTGACGCTTCACCTACAAACGCGGTTAATGGCGATATCGACGCAGACTATAATTTTGAGCTGTCACAGAACTATCCAAACCCGTTCAACCCGACAACATCGATCAGTTTCTCAATTGCTGAAAGAAGCAATGTTTCACTGAAAGTATATGATGTACTCGGAAGAGAAGTTGCAAACTTAGTTAGTGATGTAATGGAAGCTGGATCACATAATGTTACTTTTGACGCTTCACAGCTTTCATCGGGCGTTTATGTTTACGAAATAATAGCTGGTGATTTTGTAAGCAGCAAAAAAATGATGTTGATGAAATAAATTTCTTCTCTCAGGGATCCCTTATTTAGGGATCCCTGTCAATAATTTCATTTCCGGCTTTAGAAATTGGCGACAAAATTTGAGTTGCAAGTCTTGATTTCGATCCTTCATCGATTTAACACTATAATTATGCATTAAATAATAGGAGCTTTATATGGAAGGGGTTATTAAAAAGTTATTGCTGATTGCCGTTGCCTTCCTGATGAGTGCGGCCATTATATCAGCACAGTCCAGCGCCGGTAAACTGGCAGGACAGATAACTGACGCTGATACCGGCGAACCCTTGATCGGAGCCAATATTGTTATAGTAAACAGCAATATGGGCGCTGCCACCGACATAAATGGTGAGTATTATATACTTAATATCACACCAGGAACATATGATGTAAAAATAAGTTATGTCGGTTACAGCAGTAAAACGATACAAGGAATCAGGATAGTAGCCGGGGTAACCTTCGAGCTTAATGAATCTCTAACAAGCGGTATCGATCTCGATGAGATTGTAGTTACCGACAAAAAACTATTTGAGGAGAAAGCAACAAACACAGTTAAAGTTGTCGACTCCGAACAGATTGCGAAGCTGCCGGTGAAAGGGGTTTCCAAAATAGCATCCTTGCAGTCTGGTGTTGTTTCCGCGGAAGGAAGCGGCGGCGCTGATGGCAACGCGGCCATTAACGTACGAGGCGGTCGCGGAAGCGAAGTACTCTATATTATCGATGGTGTTCCACAGAACAACATCCTTACAGGTAACAGCGCGGCCCAGGTTAGTGATAATGCTATTGAGCAGATGGCTTTCCAGGTTGGCGGTTACGAAGCAAAATATGGACAGGCGCAGTCAGGTATTATCAACGTTACCACAAAATCGGGTTCACCGAAATACAGCATATTCGCTGATGTGGTATCATCCGAATTTACAGATGACTATGGCTATAACCTGTATTCAATGAACCTCAGTGGTCCGATTATTCCGGGCAATGCTGACCACACATTCTTTTTAAGTGGTGAAAGAGGATGGTTCCTCGATTCAAATCCATCCGCGATAACACTTGATTTCCCCACAACCGGGGAGAGTTATACTAATAAACCGAATGATGACGCCGGAGTCTGGAGATTTACCGGACGTACAAAACATTCCATCGGCGATTTTACATTGCGTCTTGGAGCAAATGTTAATACACGTGACGGAAGGACTTATATCCACTCATACGCAAAAAATAATTCTGAGTTTTATCCAAAATTTGATCAGGATAACTATTCGGCCAGTTTGAAGGTTTCACACACCTTAAACAAAAGCAGTTTCTGGAATCTGACGGCGGGATTCAGAAGATATTATTTTGAACAGTATGATCCCCATTTCGGTACTGATTTGATGGCCTGGGGCGATAGTACTCTTTTTGCCAATACATTTGGTGTTACACTGTTTGAAGATGGCCAGAGAATATTATATGATGATAATGGTGTTTTCTTTGGTTATGGCCGTGTAAATAATTATTATGGTAAAAATGAAAATGATAACTATACTTTAGATATAGATTTTACCACCCAGTATGAAAACCATCTTATTGAAGTAGGTGGCGGTATTCAGTATTATGTTGTCAGAAATTATGCGATAAATCCTGTTAATCCGGCTCTCTATGATGAAACACTTACCCGCTTCGAAAGATATGAAGCCCTTCAGCCGACAGTCTACGGATATGATTTATTTGGAGAGGAAAAAACTGCGGTTGGCAGCGGCACTTATCAGCCAAAAACTCCATTATTCGGATATTTATATGTACAGGATCGTTTCGAATTAGAAGACCTGGTTCTGAATATTGGTCTGAGAATGGATTATTTCGATACAAAAGAAGATATCCTCGCAAATGCCGATCTTCCTTATGCCGGTGGTTCTGACCCATTTGATTTTGATGCCGGTGATTTTGTTGAAAAGGATGCCGAACTTGAATTCTCACCGAGGATAGGACTTGGATTCCCTGTTACTACCTCAACAGTTTTCCATGCACAGTATGGCCGTTTTATACAGCAGCCTGCTCTCACAGATTTATATAATGGACCATATGATCTTGTATCATTTATCAATATGGACCCGCAGTATGTAAGAACCGGATCGCTTGTAAGTGAAGAGACAACACAGTATGAAATAGGTTTACGGCAGGTTATCGGTGATAACTCAGCGTTGAATATTACTGCATTTTATAAAAATATCAGAGGACTGGTTAACAGACAGACCCATTTCTTCCAGAGAACAGAAGGTGGTGAAAGCAAAACTTACATTGCTCCTACCAACTCAGACTTTGGAACAACCAAAGGTTTCGCCTTCTCATTTGATGTATCCAGAATGAATTATATGAGTTTTTCAGCTCAGTATACATATTCTATAGCTGAAGGCACAGGATCATCAACCGGATCGAGCCAGACCGCTGTATTCAGAAATCAGACAAGAGAAGCTCCGAAAGTTATTGCGCCTCTTGATTTTGATCAGAGACATACCCTGGTATTCAATCTCGATTTTTACATACCGAAGGGTGAACTGGGATTCATGGAAATGTTCAATGCGAATATGCTTTTGTCATTCAACAGCGGACGTCCATATACACCTCTCGATTATTTTGATATTCTTTCGGGAAATAATGGCGGACCAAGCACCACCGGATATGTTAACTCAAGATATGGTCCATCTACCTTTAGAATTGATCTTAGAATGGAAAAAGCATTCCAATTCGGTGATCTGAGAATTTCACCCTACATCTGGATTGAAAACCTTCTTGATGCTGACAACGTAGTTGCAGTTTACAGATCAACCGGCGACGCATATACAACAGGATTCCTGAATACTTCCGACGGTCTTGCAAATATTGAGAACAGAGGTGAAGGATACCAGCAGGATTATATATCACGTGAACGTGATCCTGCCAATTTCGGTATTCCACGTCTGATAAAAGTTGGTGTGAAGGTAAGCTTTGCAAATATTACATTCTAGTCCGGCAAGGTATAAAAATAATCCAAAATTTTTACAGGGTTGTAAATATGAAAAAATATAAGAGAATATTTAATATCTGCCTTGTTCTGCTTATCACCCTTGCTCTTGCAACGGCAATAAATGCCGAGAGTGAAAAGGGCAGAAAAAGTCAGAGCCCGGCCGGCAGTCTGGCAAAAACAGCCGAATCGGGAAAAAATGGTGATGCATACGCACTTAATGTGAATAACGTATGGATTCCCCTTAACAACAGGGGTGTTATCGCCGATGTAAATATTAATGAAGAAAAAGATGCTGTTTTCGCTGGTCATAACTTCCTCTTTTCAGGCGGTTTTTTCCTGAGTGGTTACGCAAACGGACAGTTATGGGCCAATGCATCCGCATCTGCTTCTCTGGTGGAAAATTATGTCCCCGGAACAGTTGAAGGTGGCCAGGCTGACCCGAATGCTGTCATGTATGTCTTGAACGTTGGTGACGAACCATTTGGTGACAGTTGGCAAGACTGGAAAGATGCAGTCAGCTTAGGCGCCGATTTTTATGACGGCAACGGTGACGGTGAATATACCCCGGTTGACCTTAACGGTAATGGTAATTGGGACCCGGATGAAGATAAACCGGACCTTCTTGGTGATGAAACAGTATGGTGTGTTTATAACGATGGTCAGCCACTGGCTCAGAGAACACGTTACGCTGGTGTAAAACCAATGGGTATTGAAGTTCGTCAGACTGTATTCGCGTTTGCTTCAAAAGGAGCAATTGGTAATATTATATTTATCAGATACAGAATAAAAAATACCGGTTTAATCACCGATACTTTGAAAAACGTATATTTTGGCGCATGGGCCGATCCCGATCTTGGTGACCATATGGATGACCTGGTGGGAGTTGACACAAGCCTGAATGCAGGTTTTGTTTATCAGACTACCGAAGATGGAGAATACGGACCGAATCCGCCATGTTTTATGATTGACTTTTTCTCAGGTCCTAAAGCGTATCTTCCAGGAGTTTCTTTTACTGATGTAAATGGCAATGGACGATATGATGAGGGAACCGACGTTGCAGTAGATACCGCATTTTCAGTACGCGGACAGACTTTAGGTATTAACCAATATCCCGGCGCTACAAATCTGGGTGTATCCTCATTCGTACATTATCAACAGTCGGATCCTGATCTTGGTGATCCCGATACTCATTTTGAAGCAAGAAATTATATGCTTGGTTTTGATAAAGCCGGTAATGAACTTGATCCATGCGACTGGGCTCTTGGAAACAATCCTCCGGGATGCGAGAGCATTGACAATCGTTTCTGGTATTCCGGCGATCCGGTGACCAGCACGGGCTGGCTTAACACAAATGCAACTGACCAGCGTCAGATGCAGAATACCGGTCCTTTTGAACTTGTCCGTGACCAGGAGCTCGAAATAGTTGTGGCATATATAGTCGGTCAGGGAACAGATCCATTAAATTCTGTTACTGAAGCAAGAAGAATTTCAGAAGGCGCTCAGTTTGTCTTTGACAATAATTTCCAGTCACCTTCACCCGGACCACCAATTGTTCCTTCAGTTGAAACAGGTGATGATTTTATTGACCTAATCTGGAAATCTCACGAACAGTTAAGCTATGTAAACACAACAGAACAGTATGATCTTGGGTTTGAAGGTTTCAGAGTAACAGCTTACAAAACCAATACTACTGAAGATCTGGTTGAACTTCAGACTAACTCAACTGAAATTGCTCTTTTTGATCTGGATGATTACATTCTTAATCTCTATCAGCAGACAGGGCAGGGCGGTTTCGATCTGGTCTTTCCACAAACTGAAAATCCGATGGATCCCGAAGTTTATGCCGATGAAGATAAAGGTGTGCTTCGTTTAAGAATCAGGCAAGACCCTTTCACAAGTGAAAGATTAGTAAAAGGCAAGCCATATTATTTCGCAATTACAGGATTCTATTATAATAAATTGGCACTTCGTTACAAACCGGTACCTGAAAATCTTGATAGTATCGGTCGTGAAGGAGATTATTTCCTCAGTTCTCAATCACTGGTTGGTGTGAGTGAAAATGTGCCAAAGATAACCGAAGTTGTTCTTGGTGAAAATCTTTATGATCCTCCAATTGATCTTTATGAAGCTGAACAATCAGGTGGATTTGCAGACGCAACGGTTGAAATTGACGTCTACAATAAAGAAGAGCTAACCGGTGATGAATATAAAGTAAGCTTTATGATCGACAGTACCTCAGCGACCTACGCAACCATGTGGAATCTCGAAAACACAACCACAGGAACAGTACTGCTCGACTCAATGACAAGATATCTTGTCGGCGCTGAAGAAATAGCCATTCCTGAAATGCAAACCGAAGGATTTCTGCTAAGGCTATCGAATGAAACGCCTGCTGTAAATCCGGTTGAATATGATACTCAAAGTGAATGGTATGATACCGACTGGTCGGCCAGCTATTTTGTCTCAGCAACACTGGCCGGGGCTACTAAACCGAATGACATTTCTTCTGTTCAGCAGAGTACATATTTTTCAGCCGATAAATTAAGAAGAGTCGAGCTCAGATTTGATGGTACAGGAGGAAAGGCTTACAGATACTTGAACGGATATATTAAAACAAGTATTCTTCCGGCAACCAGGAAATTCACTTATAAATATGCTGAAATGATTACCTCGGCAGATACAACCAATTTAGGTTCAGTTGGTTCCTGGAATGCTGCTGATGATCATGCAGAAGGATTTGTTGATGTGCCATTTACTGCCTGGGTTGAAGACACCAAATATGGTGAAACCAGACAGCTTGCAGTTGGATTTATTGAAGCAGCGGAAGTTGACGGTGGTAATCCGGATGGTGTTTGGGATCCGGGGACAAGTCTCGCTGACTCAAAAGAATATATAGTAATATTTGACACAGATTATGACCCTGAAGGTAATAATGCTCCGGCGTTAAAAGGTGGAACATATGTTGACACTGATGCCGATTGGGCTGATCTGAGAGGTTATACTCTGAACCCGGCGCTGACAATTGATGATGAAGATATCAAAATTGCAAAATCGCCATATTTTAACGCCATTTATGTTGTTGGACTTCAGAAAGCGACAGAAAATTCTGAACCTGCGGTAGGCGACAGATTAATATTCTCGGTAGCAAACTATCCATATACACCCGCTGATGAATTTACATTTACAACAAAAGAAGGTGGTATGCTATCCGGAGATGAAGAGAAGAGTTTATTTGACAAGGTTAATGTTTACCCGAATCCGCTCTTTGGATATAACGTTGCTACAAGCTATGATAATTCAGCAGCCGATGAACCTTTTGTAACTTTCTCAAATCTGCCAGAAGAAATTACGATAAAGATTTATTCACTTTCCGGAACCCATTTAAGGACACTTACTGAGGCTGATAAATCATCACCAACCTCACCGTTCCTTCGCTGGAACCTCCAGAATGAATCTGGGTTACGTGTTGCCTCCGGTATGTACCTGGCAATAGTTTCTTCACCAAAATATGGTGATAAGGTATTGAAATTCGCGATAGTTATGCCGCAGAAACAGATACCTAAATATTAGAATTGTATGGCGGCGTGAAAAAAGCCGCCTGCAAAAAATTTCTAAATCATTAGGAGTTTTGCAAAATGAAAAAATTATTAACAATATTGGTGGCATTGGCCTTATGCTCTAATATATTTGCCGGGGACGTTTCACGAAAAGGTACTACCGGGGCCGACCAGCTTCTCATTCCTGTCGGCGCCCGTGGAATTGCTACCGGCGGGGCTTTTATTGCTAACCTGACCGGTCTGGAATCGATATATTACAATCCGGCAGGGCTTGATGTTACGCATGTTACTGAAGGTATGTTCAGCTACATGACATATCTTGCAGATATAAATGTATCATATTTCGCGGCCGGAGCCAGTCTTGGCGATTTTGGTTCTATGGCTATCAGTTTTAAGTCGCTCGATTTTGGCGATATTGACGTTACAACCAGTGATTTCCCTGATGGAACAGGGCAGACCTATTCTCCATCTTATTTGGTTGGAACACTCACATATTCCAAGGTTCTAACCGATAGAATATCAGTTGGTACAAACCTTAAAATGATCAGTGAAACTATTATGAATACCAGCGCTACAGGATTTGCGATTGACATTGGCGTTCAGTACAAATTTAACTCTCAGCTTTCGCTGGGCGCTGCGGTTAAAAATGTTGGCCCGAATATGCAATACACCGGTCCTGATCTTGTCTCCGCTATTTCAATTCCGGGAACAAACATCGGAACGAGCAGCACCGGATCATATATGGTTGAAACTGAAACTTTTCAGGTGCCAAGTTATTTTGAGCTAAGCCTTGGTTATAAATATGACATTAATGCGCAGAATGATCTTCTGGTTGCTTCAACCTTTACCGCTAATAACTCACTCGAAGATCTTGTAAATCTCGGAATTGAATATGGCTATATGGATATGTTCTTTGTCCGCGGAGGTTACAGATACCAGATGGAAAATATTGATGACGCGGTATTCGGATTTACTCTCGGCGCCGGTATCAATTATAAAATCTCAGATGATATCGGTGTAGTTGTTGATTACGCATTCCGTGAAGCAAAAGAATTTCCGGCAGATAATCATATCATGACAGTCAAACTGTCATTCCTGCAATAAAATCTTATTCTAATTATAAAGCGCCTGTTGTAAAAATTACACCAGGCGCTTTTTTTCTATAAGGGGAGAATTATGAGAAACTTTATCATTCTTTTTTTCCTGTTTTCCGGTGTTATTTTATCCCAAAGGCTGATGGATTTTGATTACGCGAGGTTTTATGCTGACGATACATCAGGATATCTTGAAATTTATTATACCTTTTACACCCAGGAGATGGGTATACGATCTTCTGAAGGAGGAGATTTCGCCGATGGTGAACTTGGGGTGCAAATTACAGAAAAGTTTAGCAATGCGGAAGTTTATAAAAATAATTGGGAATTCAGCATAACGTCTGAGCCTGAAAACGGAAACAAATCGCAAACCGGTCTGTTGCGGTTTTCACTTAAACCTTCGGTTTATAAAATTGAGCTTGTTGCCAGGGATAAAAACGGAAAGGCAAAAGAGGAGAAGGAAAAATTTGAGGTGCAATTTAACAGACTGCCAGAAGAAGTATTTTATATGAGCGATATTGAAATTGCTTCAGCGATAAAGATGAACAGTAATGACCGGGAATCTATATTTTACAAAAACAGTCTGGAAGTAATTCCGCAATCTTCCCTTGTATTTGGAAAAGAATCGCCGGTAATGTTTTATTACACCGAATTATATAATACATTGCGCAATTCACAAGGCAAACCTCTGGTTTTTGAAGAGAAATTTTATAATTCATTAGAAGAGGTGGTATATAAAAAGGAAAAAAAGGTTAACCCAAGTGAATTGCCAAAAGTTGAGATTGGAGTAATCAATCTCAAAAAATTTGTATCTGGCTCATATAACCTTGTTCTCTCATTAAGCAATGGCGCGGGAACTACCGTAATGCAGGGGAAGAAGGTATTTATTTATAATCCCGATATGATAGATTCAACGAGTTTTAAAAGTATCGACAAAGGTGTACTTGCCTCTGCATTCGCTGTGCTGAACGATGATGAATTACAGGATATCTTTAAAAAGTCGGAATATCTTGCAACGATGCAGGAAGCAAAGAACTGGGAAAAACTAAGTGATATCGAAACAAAAAGAGAATTTTTGTTCGAGTTTTGGAAAGAGCGAAGAAATGTATTCACAGATGGAAAAATAGTTTCCATGGATTCATATTTTAAAAGAGTTGAACTGGCGGACAAACAATTTTCGAGTATATCAAGGCCGGATGGCTGGAAAACTGACAGGGGAAGGGTTTTTATTGTATATGGAAAACCTGATGAAGTGAAGAAATACCATAACCGGCTGGAGACGAAACCATATGAAGTATGGATTTATAATAATCTGGAAGGTGGAGTTCTTTTCTTATTTAGTGACCTATACGGGTTTTCGGAGTTTAAGTTGATTCATTCGACAAAAACAGGTGAAATACATGATGAAGCTTCTTATGAGGCAACAGTCAGGAATTGATATAATAAGTTTTAAGGACTGATTTTGCTATTGAATTAAACAGGACAGATTTGTAATATTAGAAAGAATTAAAAATAAAATATTATCGGTTATGAAAAAAATATTTGTATGCCTTGTTTTCCTGAGTTCCCTTACCTGGTCGCAGGATTCCTTCAACTTTAATTTTGATTACGCGCAGTTTGGAAGCAATGATACGAGTAATATAATTGAATTTTATTACTCATTCAGGCAAAATGAACTGACGAAAATTGAAACAGACAGTGTTAATTATGTATCCGCGAAGTTATTTATAGAGATGAAAGATAATTCCACGGGTGAGTATATTTTGAACAAAGTATGGAACATCAAAAATCCTTACTTTGGTGATAAAGCCGGAGCAGGCTCCACATCATTGATGGGTGTTATCGGTTTTTACGTGCCTGAAGGAATTTATTCGGCTGTAGTAAGAGGCTGTGATTTTGTAGATACATCAAAATCACGCGAAATAAATGAAACCATCACTGTCGAAAGCAGACATGGCGAAAAATTTACTTTGAGCGATATACAGCTTGCTACGAATATCAAAAGGGAAAATATAAATAAGAGCTCAATATTTTATAAAAACCAGCTTGAAGTGATGCCAAATCCCCTGGGAGTTTACAGTAATACATCACCGGTACTTTATTACTATTGTGAAATGTATAATTTGAACGGAACCCCCGGAGAGAAATTTCAACTTAACCGGCTTCTTTATAACAGTAAGGGAAAAGAGGTTTACAATAAACCAAAATTCATAAGAGCCGACGCGGGCTCCATCGTGGATATCGGTATAATTAATATGCTTAAATATCCCACCGATTCTTATACCCTGGTTATAAGTTTGAGTGATACTTCGGACAACCAGGGAGTAGCGACAACAAAGAAATTTTACATGATAAATCCGAATGTTATTGACAGCTCACTCATCTCTTACCGATCATCAAATTTCCTTTCCAGTGAGTATGGAGTTTATTCCGATGAAGATTGTGATGATCTCTTCGCGAAATCCAAATATATAGCCACCGGGGAAGAGATTGATCAATATAAAAAGCTGGATTCCCTTAATACTAAAAGAGAATTTTTGTTCCATTTCTGGAATAGGCGGGATTCCACACCCGATACCGAGGATAATGAATTTAAGGCGGAATATTATAAAAGGATGGAATATGTCGACCGCCATTATACTTCCATGGTGAAGGATGGTTACCGGACCGACAGAGGAAGAGTATATCTTATTTATGGCGAGCCTGACCAGATTGACAGATTCCCAAGTGAAACCAACATGAAACCCTATGAAGTATGGTACTATAACGCTATCGAAGGGGGAGTTATGTTTATCTTTGGTGATGTTACCGGTTTTTCGAATTATGAACTTCTCCATTCAACAAAACGTGGAGAGATGCAGGATGAAAACTGGCAGCGGCGAATACAGGCAAATTAGAAGTTGAATGAAGTTAAGATATTATCCGGAGTATTGGCTTTTACGCTTTATCCAGCTTAGTTTAAAATTGCCTGGACTGGGTTTCGCAAGATTTATAGCGAAACCCCTATCCTGGTTTATATACAGGTTTGTTCCGTTGCGAAAAAGGGTGGTAATTAATAATCTGAAAACAGCTTTCCCGGAATATGATGATAAACGTATTGGAAAAATTGTAAGAGGCAATTATCACAGCTTAATACTGACTCTGCTGGAAACACTCTACCTGCCCTATTATACCGAGGAAGAATTAGAAAATATTATGGATTTGCCGGGAAAAGGGCTTATCCGGGAAAAATATGACATGGGCAAGGGTGTTATAATGCTGACCGGCCATTTTGGCAACTGGGAACTTGGAGGAGCGCATTTGAACAGAAAACTTGGTATTCCGATAAGCACATTGGCAAAAAGGCAGAGTAATCCGCTCGTAAATGATCTTATCAATAAAACCAGGCTATTTTGGGGAAATAGTGTTATTCCCCTCGGAGTATCTGTAAAAGAGGTCTTCAGAGCGCTGCGAAACGGGGAGCTTGTTGGCCTGGTAAGTGATCAGAGGGGGCCGAAATCGGGAATCAGAGTTAAGTATTTTGGCCAGGATACCGCGGTTTTTACCGGTATGGCTGCCCTCGCGCTGAAATTAAAATCGCCTGTTGTTATGGTATTCTTTGCCCGGCAGGAGGATTACACGTTCAAAACTTATGTGAAAGCCCTTGAAACAGATTCATTAGAAGGGGATAATGAGGAAAAAACCAGGCAGATTCTTCAGATTTATTTTGACAACCTTGAGGAGATTGTCCGAAAATATCCCGAACAGTGGTTCTGGATGCATAATATCTGGAAATATTGAATGCCTGAAAGAATTTTAATAATACAAACAGCTTTCATCGGTGATGCGATATTAACACTTCCGATGATTCAGGCAATTAAAAACAAATATGACAATTCGGTTATTGATGTTGTCTGCACACCGGGCAGCGCCGATATCTTTAGGTCATCGCCATTTATTAATGAAGCGGTCGTATTTGACAAAAGAGGTGAACACCGCAAATTAAAAGCTTTTCTGAGGTTTGGCAAGAAATTGAAACAAAAGAATTACAGCAGACTTTTTTCTCCACATCGCTCATTTCGCACATCAATTCTTGTCCTTTTATCAGGTATCAGAGAAACAACCGGTTTTGATATTTCCGCATTGCGCTGGGTATATAAAAATATAGCTGAATATGATTTTAAAGCTCATGAAGTGGAAAGAAATCTGAAATTGGCAGGTTATAACACTTCCTCCGAGAGGTGGAGAATAGCCCCTGTAATAAGCGCTGATGAAAAAACAAAGAATGAGATTGCGGGATTTAACCTGTCTGAAACGGGGTCAGTTATTGCCATTGCCCCCGGAACTGTCTGGGAAACGAAAAGATACCCTGAAAAATATTATGCCGAAATTGCCGGCGCTGTTTTGGCAAAAGGAGCAAGAGTCGTTTTTATCGGGAGTAAAGATGACCGTCAATTATGCGATTCCATATCAATGAAAGCTGGTGAGGGATGTATAAACCTTGCCGGAGAATTGAAAATCCCCGCGACTATCGAACTGTTAAAGAAGTGTCTCTGTCTGGTCTGTAATGACAGCGCGCCGGCTCATATGGCAATGAGTTCGGGAATACCGGCATTTATGGTATATTGTTCGACAGTTCCTGAATTTGGATTTTATCCATATCTGAACGGGAGTAAATATTTTATGGCCGAAAATATAAATTGCCGTCCCTGTGGAATTCATGGATATAAAAAGTGTCCTGAAGAGCATTTTAATTGTGGTGAAAAATTGAAATCGGAAGTAATTATCAGCGAAATATATCGTTTAATGGCGATGTAGCGTAGTCTGCTGATTGTCAAAGTGATTCCAGGCAGTTTTCCGCTCCGCTTTACAATACTGTTTAATAATATTTTTTAATGATAAAGTTTAGATAATTTCCTATATTTCATTTCAATTAATTTTTGCAATAGGTATGGCAAAGTTTAAGTTTTCCGATTTAAAAAAATCATCCCTGTATATAACACCGAATTTTCCGGTATTAACGACCAGAAGGTATAAGTTCAGTTTTCGAAAAGTTTTGTCAACTGTGGCCATTTATACTACATTGGTTGCTATAGCGGTTATTGTACTTCTCGCGCTCACACCTGCGCGTCAGGTAGTGTTTTTTCTTGAAAATAAAGAGCTTTCACAGCAAGCTGAAAGAATAGAAGAACTTGAGAAGAAGGTTATTCTGCTTACCCGTGAGCTGAGCAATGTAGCGTCAAAAAACCGGCGATTACAGTACGCGATAATTCTTGCCGGAACTGATTCGGTTGATTCATCCTCCGCGATATATGATTCACTCAGATCGACCACCACCGAAGAAGTGGCTTCGGGAGGCAACATCGCCGCCGCATTCAGGAGTCTGATTTCATGGCTTCAGAGAGAGGATACGTTATTTACCGGAAGTGAATACTTTATCAAACCATCCAACGGATTTGTTGTAAAAAAATTTACCCCCGATAAAGGTCATCTCGGCATTGATTTCGGGGTGAAATCGGGAAGCCCGGTTTTCGCGTCAATGGGGGGAACGGTAATCTTCTCAGATTACACGGCTACTGATGGAAACCTGATTATCATTGAGCATCCGGGAGGTTATATAACAGTTTACAAACATTGTTCGGTAATGTTAAGGAAAGTCAGAGATAATGTTGTTCAGGGAGAAGTTATCGCGTTGAGCGGAAATTCAGGATATAATTCAACCGGACCACATTTGCATTTTGAAATCTGGAAAAACGGTAAAGCTATTGACCCCGAAAAGGTTTTAATTAATAACAGGAGTTAAAATTACTATGGCCAAAAACAGGGATTCCATCTCGAATGAAGATGTAAGTATTCTCAGCAGCGGAGTAAAAATTGAAGGTAAGCTCTATAGTGAAGGAAACGTAAGAATAGATGGAAAAATCAAAGGAAATGTTACTGTAAATGGCAATCTGACTTTAGGAGAAAGTTCTGAGGTTAATGGAGAGATTAAAGCGCAGAATATTACAGTTAACGGCGCGGTTGACGGAAAGGTCAGCGCTTCCGAAAAGCTTGTCCTGGAAGAAAAATCGAAAGTACATGCTGATCTGGTCGCCAGAATACTCGTTGTGGAAGAAGGAGCCACCTTTGACGGAAAAAGCAATATGAGCAATGGCGCCGGAGTATCAATGAATAGTGAAGAATAATAATGCCGGATGAAGCGCCGGAAAATAAATATAAGTCATTTCGCGAGGCTGGTCCATATATGGGACTGGGATTTCAGATCGCCGCTACGATGGCCCTTATGTTATGGCTGGGAATTGAAGTAGATGAGTACCTGGATACCTACCCCATATTCCTGATTATATTCCTTTTTTTTGGCGGTTTCGCGGGTATTTATAATTTTATTAAATCAGTTCTAGAACTAAATAAGAAAAAGAAACGTTGAACCAGAATTACAGGATTTTTTTAATAATATATATTATTTCATATTCAGTTCTTTTTATACTCTACTGGAGTGATATTCTAAATGATTCGCAAATTACTTCAGCGGTATACGCTGGTGTTCTGAATATAGTTAACTTTGTTCTTTCAGTTTCTGCTTTTGAATATTCATGGAATAAATCGAACAAGATTTTTTTACTTTTTACTCTTGGCGGTATGGCATTTCGCCTGATGTTTGTGCTTCTCGCGATAGTATTTCTATTTATATTCTTGAATATTGATAAATATGCGTTTATATTAGCATTCTTCATAATTTATTTTATTTTGCTTACATTGGAAGTATTGAACTTTAAGCAAAAAGCTGAATTAAATAAAAGAAAATCATAAATATGTATATCTTTTCTGTGAATACAGTCAGTGATACTTTACATGCAGCAGCGGGGAAGGTCGAAGATACCGGCTGGATAATGGAGCACGTCCTCGACGGACGTCATCTTGAGTTCCCTCCATTCGGAAATATCCCTCTGCCTGAAATGCATCTTTTCGGCATTGATATTTCAATAACGCGACATGTAGTGTTTATGTGGATAGCCGCTCTGCTGCTTATACTTACTTTCAGAGTCGCGGCTAAGGCCTATAAAAAATCACGTGTTCCCAAAGGTGTTTCCAATGTTATGGAAGTGCTTATTTTGTTTGTACGCGATGAAATAGCCAGGCCGACAATCGGGAAAGGATTCGAAAGATTCCTGCCCTATCTGCTTACAGTTTTCTTTTTTATTCTGACCTGTAATTTTATCGGCCTTCTGCCCTATAGCGCTACCTCTACAAGCAACATTTCGGTTACCGCCACACTTGCTGTAATTTCATTTGTTGTAATTCAGGCGGGCGGCATGATGAAAAATGGCGTATTTGGTTATTTCAGAGGACTTATCCCTCACGGAATACCTGCGTGGCTTATCCCCATTATGGCAGTTGTGGAAGTGCTCGGGCTTTTTACAAAACCTTTTGCCCTGGCAATAAGGTTATTCGCAAATATGACCGCAGGCCATATAGTTATTTTCGCGTTATTGGGACTTATTTTCATACTTAAAACATATGTTGTAGTTCCGGTTTCAATTTCTTTTGCCCTGTTTATCTATTTTTTGGAAATTCTGGTCGCACTAATACAGGCATATATATTCACAATGTTGTCATCCCTGTTTATCGGGATGGCTGTTCATCAGGATCATTAAATATAATTTAATATACTCAGGAGGAAATAAATGGACTTTGCATACTTAGCTGCTGGTTTTGGCGCTGCATTAACAGTTATCGGCGGAGCATTTGGAATAGGAAAATTAGCCAGTTCGGCTATGGAAGCAAGCGGCCGTCAGCCTGAAGCTGCAGGTGATATCCGTACATCCATGATTATTGCCGCTGCGCTTATTGAAGGTATTTCACTATTCGCACTCGTTATCTGTATTCTTCTGGCGCTGAAGTAAAAAAAAAATTAGCGGAGTGTAAATATTACACTCCTTTTGTTTTTCAAAACATACAAAGGTTTTATCAATGGCGGCTATTTTTATGTACGCAGTTCCGGTATTTTCAGGCGGCGCCATGGGCGGTCCGCTTGATGTAAATCCGGGCTTAATACTCTGGACAGTAGTTACCTTTGTCATATTGCTGCTCATATTAAAAAAGGTAGCCTGGAAGCCAATTCTTAATTCTCTTTCGGAAAGGGAGAATTTTATAAAAGATTCTCTTGAAAAAGCTGAGAAAGCGCAGGCCGAAGCAGAGAAGCTTGTTGCCGAGAACAGGGAGAATCTTTCGAAGGCGGAAGAAGAGGCTAAAAAGGTTATTGAGCAGGGCAGGGAATATGCTGAAGAGCTCAAAAAGAGAATCCTGGATGAAAGCCGGGCTGAAGCCAAAAAAATGATTGAAGAAGCCTCCCTGGAGATAGAAAGGAAAAACAGGGAAGCTTTTAATAATCTTAAGGAGCAGGTGGCAGAAATTGCTGTTGACGCTGCCGAAAAGATTTTAAGGGAAAACCTGGATAAGGAAAAACAGGTTAACCTTGTTAACAAGTATCTTGAGGACTTGTCGAAAAACTGATATGAGTGAATTCAATATTACATCGAGATATGCGCTTGCCCTGATGGAACAGGCCGGTGAAAAAGGGAATGAAAAAAAGGTTTCGGATGATGTCGGGCTAATCTTCAATACTTTAAAGGCATCAAAAGATTTAAGGAATATTCTTTCCAATCCGGTTATCAAAGAGTCGAAAAAAAAGGATATATTAAAAGCTGTGTTTTCCGGAAAGATAGGTGCAGATGCCGCTAATTTCCTCAATTTTGTGGTTGATAAAGGACGTGAAGAATTTCTCACAGCCATTCTGGACCGATTTCTCGCTGTCAGGAGAGAAAAGCTTGGTATAGTAAAAATTGATGTATCCAGCTCAGTTGAGCTTTCTGCCAATCAGAAAACCACATTATCAGAACGGTTTACAAGTTATACCGGTAAAAATGTGATTATGAATTACCGAATTGATGAGTCGATGATTGGAGGTTTCATCGCGAAAATCGATGATACTGTCATTGACGCGTCAGTTCAAAATCAACTGAAGCTGTTGAAAAAGAGTTTACTCGGAACATAAAATTTAAGGAATAAAAAATGTCTGAAGTAAGACCCGATGAAGTTTCCGCAATATTAAGAAAGCAGTTGGCCGGTTTCGATAATGAAGTTGAAATTTATGATGTCGGCACAGTGCTCCAGGTTGGTGATGGTATTGCCAGAGTATACGGACTTTCAAAGGTTATGGCGAGTGAATTGCTGGAATTTCCCCATAATGTTACCGGGATGGTGCTTAACCTTGAAGAAGACTCAGTCGGTTGTGTGCTTTTTGGTGAAAGTACACTTATTAAGGAGGGGGATACGGTAAAGCGTACAAAACGAGTCGCTTCATTCCCCGTTGGTGATAAAATGCTTGGCAGGGTTGTAAATCCTCTCGGAGAACCTATTGATGGCAAAGGCCCATGTGAATTTGAAAAATACAGCGCGATTGAAAGAAAAGCTCTTGGTGTTATCCAGAGACAGCCGGTAAAGGAACCGCTTCAGACCGGTATCACCGCGGTTGACGCGATGATTCCTATCGGAAGGGGTCAGCGTGAGCTGATCATTGGCGACCGCCAGACCGGTAAGACCGCTGTAGCTGTGGACGCTATTATAAATCAGAAATATACACATACCGAAGAAGCGAAAAAATATGGAGTCAGCCCGGTATTTTGTGTTTATGTGGCTGTAGGTCAGAAAAGCTCCACTATCGCGCAGGTTGTCGCGAAACTTGAAGAACATGGCGCCATGGAATATACTACTGTTATAGCCGCTCCCGCCTCGACACCAGCCCCGCTTCAGTATATTGCTCCTTATTCGGGCGCGACCCTTGGAGAATTTTTCAGAGACAACGGAAAACATTCGCTCGTCGTATATGATGATTTATCGAAGCAGGCAGTAGCATACAGAGAATTATCACTTCTGCTGAGAAGACCTCCGGGCCGTGAAGCTTATCCCGGCGACGTATTTTATATACATTCAAGACTGCTTGAAAGAGCGTCGAAATTAAGCGATGATCTCGGCGGCGGGTCACTTACAGCGCTTCCGATAATTGAAACCCAGCAGGGAGACGTATCAGCTTACATTCCAACAAATGTTATTTCAATTACCGACGGACAGATTTACCTTGAACCTAACCTCTTTAACGCGGGTGTTCGTCCGGCTATCAATGTTGGTATATCTGTATCGCGTGTTGGTGGCAACGCCCAGATTAAGGCAATGAAAAAGGTGGCGGGTTCTTTGAAACTCGACCTTGCCCAGTTCAGAGAGCTTGAAGCATTCGCTAAATTTGGATCGGACCTCGACAGAGCAACCAAGAGGACACTTGAAAAGGGTGAGAGACTTGTTGAGCTTCTTAAGCAGGGTCAGTATACCCCTGTTCCGGTCGAAAAACAGGTAGTCAGTGTTTACGCAGGTACCAATGACTTTATGGAAACGGTTCCTGTAAGTGAAATTAAAAGATTTGAAAGAGAACTTCAGGAGTTTATTGAACTTAAATATCCCGATATTTATGAAGATATCAGGGTAACCAAAAAGCTTGATGATCAGCTTGTAGCTAAAATTAAAAAAGCTCTGGATGAGTTTTTGTCAAAGTTCAAATCGGAAGCATAAAAAGAATAAATATTTTGGCATAATACCAACACCATTTTCATGGTGTTGGTTTTTTCATGTATAAGAGTACAGAAAAATATGGCAACATTACGAGATATTAAAAGAAGAATAACGGGTGTTAAAAATACCCAGCAGATAACAAAAGCTATGAAAATGGTCGCGGCCGCGAGGCTTCGCCGCGCGCAGGACAATATGATTAACGCGCGTCCTTACGCCAGAAAAATAACTGAGGTTCTTGGCAATCTGTTAAGTATCGAAAAAAATATTTCCGATCCCCTTTTGGAAGAAAGGGAAATTAATAATGTTGCAGTTGTGGTTATTACATCCGACCGTGGACTTTGCGGCGCTTTTAATATGAATATAATCAGGCATGCCGAAAATGTGATCAATTCCACTTATGCCAATTATCAGAATGATGGAAGGCTCCATCTTTTCTGCGTCGGGAAAAATGGAGCTGATTATTTCTCTAAAAGAAATTATATTGTTGAAAAAGCCTACAGGGGAATTTTCGCGGAACTTAAATTTGAAGTTGCGGCTGGACTGGTCAGTGAACTTGTTGCCGCGTTTACCGCGAAAAAATATGACAAAGTAATTGTTTTTTATAATCAGTTTGTTTCGGTAATGTCGCAGAATCCGACTGAAGAACAGCTTTTACCTATTAAACCGGTATCTTCCGAACCTGTTGATGATAACGGAAAAGGACCGGAGTTTATTTATGAACCTGATAAAATGAGCATTATTTCAAAACTGCTGCCCAGATACCTAAATTCCTTATTCTGGAAAAATATGCTTGAATCTTATGCTGCTGAACTTGGCGCGAGGATGACAGCGATGGATATGGCAACCGAAAATGCCAAAGAACTTATCAGAACATTAAATATTACTTACAACAAAGAACGTCAGGCTTCCATTACAACCGAAATACTTGAGATTGTTTCGGGCGCGAACGCGTTGAAAGGCTGACAGATAATTATTTGAATTATTAATTTTTTTTATTATCTTATCTATGATATATGCTTGAAGATTTAACCGGCAAAATTGAGCGTGCGTTAAAAAAGGTGACCGGACAGGGACGACTGTCGGAAGAGAATATTTCGGATACACTCCGTGATATCCGGCGTGTTCTTCTGGACGCGGATGTTAATTATAAGGTTGCCAAAGGCTTTATTGATGATGTTAAGGAAAAAGCCCTCGGACAGGAAGTGCTCAATTCTGTTACTCCGGGTCAGCTTATCACAAAAATATTTTTTGATGAGCTTACACATCTTATGGGAGGTCAGACATATGAGCTTTCCATAAATCCAACCGGGATAACCGTGATTCTGCTGGTCGGTCTTCAGGGTTCGGGAAAGACAACATTCAGCGCGAAACTCGCGAGTTATCTTACCGAAAGAAAAAGGAAGCTGCTTCTGACCGCGGCGGATGTTTATCGTCCCGCGGCGCGTGATCAGTTGAAGACACTTGGTCAGAAAATTAACATTCCTGTGTTTTCGATCGATGATTCAACAGACGCGGTAAAAATTGCCGAAGATTCGGTAAAATACGCGAAAGAAAACGGTCTGAATACGGTAATAATTGATACCGCCGGCCGTTTACATATAGATGAAAAACTGATGGATGAAGTTTCGGCAATAAAGACGGCAGTAAAGCCGACTGAAACTTTATTTGTTGTCGACTCAATGACCGGCCAGGATGCTGTTAATTCGGCAAAGGCTTTTCACGACCGGGTTGATTTCGACGGTGTTGTTCTTACAAAACTTGATGGTGACTCGAGAGGCGGATGCGCCCTCTCGGTTAAAGCTGTTGTTGATAAGCCTGTTAAATTTATCAGTACCGGCGAAAAGCTGGATTCTATTGATATTTTTCATCCCGACCGGATGGCATCCAGAATTCTTGGCAAAGGTGATGTAATATCCCTTGTTGAAAAAGCACAGGAACAATTTGATGAAACTGACGCCCAGGAGCTTGAAAAGAAAATTATGTCGAATAAGTTTGACTTCGAAGATTTTCTCAAGCAGATAAAAATGATCAAAAAGATGGGTTCACTTCAATCAATTCTTGGTATGATACCTGGTATCGGGTCGGCAGTAAAAAACGCCGATATGGATGAAAAACAGCTCGTTCGTGTTGAATCGATTATACAATCGATGACAAGGAAAGAACGAAGGCAGCCAAATTTACTTAATGGCAACCGAAGAAAAAGAATAGCCAGGGGAAGCGGCAATTCTATTCAGGATGTAAACAGGCTTATAAAACAATTTAAAGAAATGCAGAAAATGATGAAAGTTTTTAGTTCGAAGGATGGGAAGAAAAACTTAAACAGAAAACTGAAAAAGTTAAGATTTAATTGAAATAATAAACTGGAGGAATTTTTAATTTGGCAGTTAAGCTTAGATTAAGAAGAATGGGAAAGAAAAGACAGCCGATTTATAAAGTGGTTGCGGCTGATGAAAGATCACCACGCGATGGTAAGTTCATTGAAGCTATTGGTTTATACAACCCTTTAACAGATCCGGCTACTTTGAATATTGATGAAGAAAGAGCAATTTACTGGCTTGGAGTTGGAGCGAAACCTACTGATACTGTCAAAAATATTCTTAGTAAAAAAGGAATATTATTAAAACAGGACCTGATCCGCCGGGGATTAGGAGAAAAAGAGATTGAAGCCCAAATGGAAGAATGGTATAAAACCAGACCTGAAATTAAACCCGTCAAAAAGAAAGAAGAAATGAAAACCGAAACCGCTCCCGCAGAGGAAAAAGTGGAAGCGGAAGCATTGAGTTCAGAAGATTCCTCGGAAGTTACGGGTGCTGCTTCCAATGAAGACCAGCAGGAGGCCGAAAAAACAACTGAGGCATAGCCGGCTGGCATATAGTAAAGGTACCCTGTTCTTTAATATCTTATAGGTGTCCTCATGAAAGAATTTATTGAATTTATTGCGAAACATCTTGTCGACAATCCGGAATCTGTTTCCATTGAGGAGAACTTTCCGAATGAAAAGACTATCGAAATGACCCTTAAAGTTGGCTCGGAAGATGTCGGCAAAGTTATCGGAAAACAGGGGAAAACTGCGCAGGCAATGCGGACTTTGTTAACTGCGATCGCTGCCAAAGATGGCAAGCGCGCGATTCTTAAGATTCTTGACTAAAAGAAAAGGAGTCTTGGAAGAGTTTTTTTTAATTGCTGAAAGTAAGTCGGTATATAATTCCGAGGGGTATATCTCTGTCGAATCTTATAGCGACTTCCCGGAAAGGTTTTACAGACTGAAGAAGGTATTCATTCATATCTTTGGAGTCTTTAAGGAGTTTGAAGTCGAAGATGTGCTTCAGTCTGGCCGGGGTTTTATAATTCGCTTCCGCAATTTTAATGATGCCGAAGAAGCTGAAATACTTTGCGGCAAAAAAATTTATATAAAAGAGAATGAATTGGTGCGCCCCGGCAGCGACACCTATTTTATTCATGATCTTATTGGCAGCAATGTGGTCGATAATACAAGGAAAATCGGCAGTATTGTTGATGTTCTTACTTTACCGGCAAATGATGTTTACGTTGTTAAACAGAATGAAGATAATGAGATTCTGATTCCGGCGATAGCTGATTATATTGACAGGTTTGATAAGGAACAGAGAATATTATTTATAAGGAATGGAAGCGGTTTAACGGAAGATGCTGAGAATTGATCTTATTTCGGCTGTGCCCGAACTTCTGACAAGTCCGTTGAAAACGAGTATTATTCAGCGCGCTCAGGAAAAAAAAAAGGTTGAAATAAACGTGCATAATCTAAGGGATTATGCCTTTAACAAACATCGTCAGATAGATGACAAACCTTTTGGCGGCGGACCCGGAATGCTCCTTAAGCCAGAGCCTTTTTTTGAATGCATTGGCAGGCTGAAAGATGAAAGGAGTTATGAGCACATTATCTTTACGAGTCCCGGCGGAAAAATTTATGACCAGAAAATGGCCAACCGGTTTTCTATGGCTGGAAATATTCTGATCATAACAGGTCATTATAAAGGAATTGATGACCGTGTAAGGGAGCATTTTGCCACTGATGAAATATCAATAGGAAATTTTGTTCTCAGCGGCGGCGAGCTGCCCGCTTTGATTATTGTTGATTCGATTGTCAGGCTGATACCGGGAGTTTTAGGCGACAGTGAATCGGCCCTTAAAGATTCATTTATGGAAGGGGTCGAGATTGAAGCTCCAAATTATACAAGGCCTGCCGAATATAAAGGTTATAAAGTACCTGAAGTACTTCTTTCCGGTCATGAAAAAAAAATTAAGGACTGGAAAGCTGAGAAGTCGAAAATATTAACTGAAAATTGGAAATACATAAATAATGTGGAGTAAATTATGGATAAATTAGCAGAAGTTACAGCTAACCAGCTTAAAACTGATATGCCCCAGTTTAAGGCTGGTGACAGGGTTAGAGTACATGTAAGAGTTATTGAAGGGGATAAAGAAAGAATTCAGCCTTTCGAAGGTGATGTTATAAGCATTCGCGGCGGAGGAATGAATAAAACTTTTACCGTTCGTAAGATATCGAGCGGTGTTGGTGTTGAAAGAATATTTCCGTGGAACTCGCCAAAGATTGCGAAAATCGAAGTTCTAAGGGAAGGTAAAGTAAGAAGAGCAAAATTATTTTACCTGAGAAAACTTTCAGGTAAAGCCGCAAGAATTAAAGATAAAAACCAGCGCTAAAAAATTTAACATCATAAAGCCGCTTCAGAGAAGCGGCTTTTTCCATTTTAAAAAGGAAACCATGAAATTTTATATACCACAAAATCTGTACGCGGCAATTTTTTCACTCTGGCTGCCGGAAGAATTGAAAGGCAGCGTCGCTGTTTTACCATCATCACTAATATCGGAGCGCTTGAAAACTGAGCCGGAAAGCATTGCTCTGCTGCCTTCAATGGATATTCCCAAAATTGAAGGTGTAAGGATAAGCCGAAAACTGGCTGTTTCATTCGACGGACAGCTTTCGAATTCTTATTTGTATTTTATTATGGGACAGGATAATCTTGATACTCTTTATCTGAAAGGAGATATATCCACAAATGAGATCATTCTGACTAAAATCCTGTTTCTCGAAAAATATGGTATTGATCTGAATATAGTGTTGGATACCAGCGAGACTACCCCCGGCGAGAAGAATTATCTTATCAGCGGAAATGAAAATTTCGACTATCCCGAATTCAGCAATGGCATAAGTTTTTCCGACCAGGTTGCCGACCTGATTGATTATCCTTATGTAAATTATGTGCTTGCTTCAACTAACGGAACGGCTATTAAAAATTTTACTGACGGCTTGACTGAAGTTGATAAAAAGATTGAGGATAATCTTGAAAAAATTCTGGAAAACCTGATGATTAAACCAAGGTTTAAGGACTTTATAAGAAATAATTTCGATTCTGTATATTATGATCTTACAGAAAATGAAGTGACGGGATTAAATGATCTGCTCAGGCTTCCCTTTTACCAGGGAATATTTGAGGAGATAACAGAATTAAAATTTGGTGACTGATGAGGATTATCAGCGGAAGATTCGGGGGAAGAAGAATATCTATGCCGGGAAGCGGCGGGGTGCGCCCTACAACGGAGAAGGTTAAGGAATCTTTATTTAACTATCTACAGAATTTTCTTGATTTTGAGGGGATGAAAGTCTGTGATATTTATGCCGGATCAGGTTCTCTTGGTCTTGAAGCGCTCAGCAGAGGGGCTGCGGAAGTGCATTTTGTTGAGAACAATTTTACTGTGTTCAGGAATCTGAAATCTACCATTGAAGCTTTCGGCGCTGATGAAGAATGCAGAGTGTTTAAAATGTCGGCCATTAAATTTGCTTCTCTTTCTGAACATGAAAGTTATGATCTTATTATCGCGGACCCCCCTTTTTTCAGGAATGATATTCATAAGGCGGCGGAGTTGATACGGAAAAATAATTTTGTAAATGAGACCGGACTGTTTCTAATTGAAAGATCAATCCAGACTGAAAAGAAGGATGTTGAGGCATTCGGCACAGAACCCTTTAAGAGAATCGGGGACAGCCTTATTTATGAATTGTGAATTGTGAATGATGAATTATGAATTGAAAAAACTTCTATTGTTAGTGTGATTCAGGTTCTTTAACCACCAGGAACACTAAGAAGGCATAATAGGACACAAAAAATTAAGAAAACAAAATCCCACGAAAAGAAGCTTGTTTTGTTTTGAACTATAGCAGCCGGGAATTACCCGCATATAACAAACCTAATTGACTTTTTCCACGGGGTTTGTATTTCCCGCGCCTTTTGCTGAATGGAGCGGATATAACGCCCGGAACAGGATTTGAAATGTTTATACGATTAGCAGGGTAAAAGAGTAAGAAATTTTTATTTCTTATTATTATATTTGGGTATACATTAAGAGGAGAGAATGAATTTCAGGATTGTGTTTGTTCCGTTACTGTTTTTGTATTTTAATCTTTTCGCGCAGACAGATACCACTCTCATATTAAGTGAAGTAATGTTTTACGCGCCTGAGTCAAACAGCGAATTTATTGAAATATATAACCGTCCGGGGGGTGTATCAGTAAATCTTAATGAATATGTTTTTATCTACCAGAATTCCTCTCCCGATCTTTTGACAGACGCGGGTGAGGGCACAGTTTTATTCCCGGGGCAATTCGCGGTTGTTTTTGAAGCGGATTATGATATCGTGAACGGGATTTATTCTGATTTAATACCGGATGACGCTCTTATCCTGAAGATAAATAATAACGCGTTCGGAACCGGCGGAATGTCCAATTCGGGAGACAGGACTGTAAAGATTGTCAATACACTCGCGGATACACTCTCGGTTTATACTTACAGCGCGGACAACAGTTCAGGCCGTTCAGATGAAAAAATAATTATAAACCGGAATAATGGCTCTACTAACTGGGGTAATTCTGAGCAGTACCTCGGGACACCGGGGGCGAAAAACACAATTACACCATTTGAACATGATCTTATGATAAGCGGTTTGGAGTCGGATAACTTTTTGCCTGAAGCGGGGGATTCATTAGAAATTAAAATATCAGTTTTGAACAATGGATCGGCAGTATCTGAACAATATGTGGTGAATCTATATTTTGATGAAAACAATGATTCGCTGGCTCAACAGGATGAGCTTATCGCAGCCGAAGCCGGGGAAGGGTTACAGAGTGGTGAAGAAATTGAATTCACTGCCGGACTTTATTGTGAAACAGCAGGCATCTATAACCTGATAGCAATTCTTTTTTATTCTCCCGATCAGAACCCGGGAAATAACACTGTCATAAAGCCATTTGAAATTTTTATAACACAGCCCGGTTTTGGAGAAATTGTCATTAATGAAATAATGTACGCGCCGGCGGGAGGGGAGCCGGAGTGGCTGGAATTAAAAAATAATACATTCATAGAGATAAACCTTAAACAATGGAAAATCACCGATCTCAGCAGCTCAAAAGAGATAACAGAGAAGGATTATTATCTCCAGCCGGGCGGATTTATTATTATAACGGATGATTCATCCATTGTGAGTTTTTATTCAAATGATTTTGACTTTTTGACAATGTCGCTTCCCTCATTAAATAACAGCGGGGATGAAATAAAAGTAATTAACAGAACAGGCGGGACAGTTGACAGTGTCGATTATCTGCCCTCCTGGGGAGGATCTTCCGGGAAATCTCTGGAAAAAATTGTCCCGGCCGGAAAAGGTGTTAACGCTGAAAACTGGGGCACATCACAAGGTCCGGAGAATGGAACACCAGGCCTGATAAATTCAATTACCCCAAAAGAAAATGATTTAGCCGTGACAAATGCCGGAACGGGTGAGGGCTGGTATGAGCCGGGGGATCAGTTTTTTCTTCTCAGCACTGTTAAAAACATTGGAACAGATGTTTGTCCCGGTTATGAATACAGGATTTATTTTGACGCTAATGCCGATTCGGTTGCCTCACCGGGTGAATTGGTAGTCACTGAAACCGGATTTTCACTCCCGGCAGGTGATTCCGCAGATTTTAGTTCTGAGCTGACTCTTCCTGATGAAGGAGAAAATTTATTCATTATTCAGGCCTATTACGATGAGGATGACTATACGGAAAATAACTCAGTTTATCTGGAAGTGAATGGCGTCCGGCCATATTTAAGCAGGGGTGATATACAGATAAATGAGTTTATGTACGCTCCCGATTCACCTGAGCCGGAATGGATAGAGATATACAATAACACAGATTCACCGGTTAATCTGAACAGGTTTACAATTTCAGACGCGGTATCGACCCGGGAGGTGGCAATTGAAAATATTTTTATCGCGCCAGACTCATATTTTGTTTTTACAGGAGATAATGGCATAAGTCAGTTTTATAATATTCCTGACAGCCTTATATTAGTATGCGATCTGCCGCAATTCAATAATAGCGGGGATAAAATTGTTCTCAGGGATTCGCTGGGGATAATTCTGGATTCACTTGAATATACCGCTGACTGGGATACTTCCACCGGGAAAAGTATTGAAAAAATTTCAGAGGAGCTTCCTTCTGAAGAAAGGAATAGCTGGGCAAATAGTCAGGCGCCTGCCGGGGGAACACCGGGCTCAAAAAATTCTGTTGCTCCAAAGGATTATGACCTTTCAGTGTTTGTAGGGCATATAACTGCCGAGCCGGTTGAGGCTGGCGGAACTGCCGATCTTAATATAACAGTTAAAAATTTAGGGGCGAGGGCTGCTTATAATTTTAGGATATTTGTCTACCAGGATACTTTATCGCGGCTGAATGATCGAAGTGTATTAATTTATTCTGAGCTTAAAAGTTCATTGACGGCAGGTGATGTTTATAATTTCCCCCTTCTGTCCGGCCCCCTCAATGATGGTTATACTTATTTTATAGCGAAAGTTGAATATATTGAAGACCTTGACAACTCGAATAACATATCGGTTGATTCAGTCAGGGGGGAAGCTCATACTATTCAGCCGGGGGACCTGGTGATAAATGAGTTTATGTACGCGCCAGATGCCCCCGAACCGGAGTGGATAGAGATATTTAACAGCGGTTCGGCACAGATAAATCTTAACGGGATTTTAATCGCGGATAGTAGAGATACAGTAAAAGTCTGCGCGAGTGACATACTCATTCCTTCGGGCGGATATATGGTTATTGCCCGCGATTCATCTGTTGTTTCATTTTATGGAGTTGACACATTAATCGCCGCGGGTTTTCCGGCGCTGAATAACACAGGGGATGAGATTCAATTGCTCGATAAATATGGCTGGAAAATTGACTCCTTAAGATATTATCCCGAATGGGATAAAAAACAGGGTAATTCAATGGAAAAATATTCCCCCGAACTGGTTTCAACCGATTCAGCTTCATGGGGTAATTCAATATCGCAGGATGGGGCAACGCCGGGGAAGGTGAATTCACTCACAAAAAAAATGTATAATATCGCGGTATCAGAAGGGGGTTCGGTACCTGATAATCCTGAGCCGGGAGAAAATTTCACTCTATATACCGTTATTATTAACCAGGGAGAAGCAGAGGCTGAGTTCACTCTGGAATTTTACCAGATTCTTTTTGGAATTGAGATACAGCATGAAAAACAGGAGGGGATATTTCTTCAGGCCGGGGAAGAGAGAAGAATAGATTTTGCGCATATCGGATATATGGACTGGGAACCGCTTAATTACAGGGTAAACGTTTTATATAACAGGGATCAGATGCCGGAGGATAATATTTTATTTATTGAAGTTACTCCCGGTTATCTGCCGGGGGATATAATTATAAGTGAATTTATGGTTGATCCGGCTGGTGAAAACTCTGAATGGATAGAATTGTATAATACTGCCGGGCATCCGGTCTCACTAAAAAACTGGAAGCTAAGCGAGCTGCTTCCGGATACTATTCAGCATAGAATCACCGGTGAATTAGTTATTCAGCCGCGCGACTACCTGGTTTTCTCTCCGGTTCCTGATAAAACAGGCTATGATATCAAGGATATTGAAACTCTCGCATTCGGAACTCTGAATAACAGCGGTGACGGGATAATTCTTTTGAGTCCCGAAAATATGGTAACAGACTCAATCACTTATGGAGCGGGAATCGAAATTATTAAAGGTAAATCAATTGAAAGGAAAAATGGTGAAAACGGTATCTTGCACTATTCCCTTTCTGATTCAGGAGCAACACCGGGAAAACAGAATTCAATAGAGTACATTCAGCCTTTAGAACAGGGTGATCTGATCATCAATGAAATCATGTATAATCCCGATGAGGGGAATTGCCAGTTTGTGGAAATTTTTAACACTTCAGAGATGCCGGTCAATATCGGAGGTCTGAAGGTCAGTGAATCATCCGGTGGTGAATATTCTTTGTCAGAGAGGATTAAGAATGTTGATGAGGGCAACTACTACATCCTTTCAGCGGACTCTTCTCTATATGACAGTTATCCGGGATATTTCCGGGAGGATGAATATAATTTTTACAATCTTAATTCACTTGGTCTTTCAGCAAACGATGAAATAATATTAAGAGATATTTTCGGTAATGTTATCGATTCGGTGAAATATTCTGAGGATTGGCATAATAAAAATATATATATAACAGGAAACAGGTCACTGGAGAGGATAAATCCACGACTTAACTCCAATGACCCGGCAAATTGGAGCACATCGGCTGATATGCTGGGAGCATCCCCGGGAAAAGAGAATTCTATCTTCGCGGGACTGGCAACGGGAGCATCTTCTCTTGAAATATCGCCTAATCCTTTTTCTCCCGATAACGATGGTTTTGAGGATCACTGCCTCCTTTCTTATAATCTTTCGAAACCGGCCGGGAGCATAAGAGTAAGAATTTATGACAGGGTGGGCAGGCTTGTAAGAACGCTCGAGGAAAATTCTCCTGCCGGGGGAGACGGGAGCATTATTTTTGACGGACTGAGTGATTCCGGCAGTCCCCTTAAAATTGGCATTTATATTGTTCTCTTAGAGGCGATGGATACTTCGGGACGGGAGTTTGAGAAAATCAAGAAGGTTGTTGTTGTGGCGAGAAAACTTTAAAGAATTATGAATGGTGAATTACGAATGGTGAATTATGAATGGTGAATTACGAATGGTGAATTACGAATGGTGAATTATGAATGGTGAATTATGAATGGTGAATTATGAATGGTGAATTATGAATGGTGAATTATGAATGAGTCCACTCAAAAAAGGTAAGGGAAAAGGAACAAATGGCTTTATATTAGTTAAGATTTTAAATATATTAATAATAAAGAAAACTAATAAAAGCTAAAAAATGTTTAGAAAGAATACTTCCCACGCTCAAGAGAATTTGTTTTCAATGTCCGATCTATTAAGCCCAAAGCTGGCAAAGGAACTTCGGGAATCAGAAGAATACAAGTTCTACGAATTGATCTTTTGTAATATCAAAGAAGAAGATTTTGCTGAACTATACTCTGAGAAGGACAGCCGGCCAAACGCTCCTATAAACTGTATGGTATCAGCCCTGCTATACCAAAATAAACGCATGTTGAGCTATGATCAGTTGCGTAATCAAATAAAATTTAATCTTCTAGTCAGAACGGCGATAGGGCTTCAAACACTAGATGAAATACCATTTAGCATTACAACCTTATTCAATTTCCAAAACAGGGTAATCTCACATTATGTCAAAACAGGGAACAATCTTTTTGAGAAATCGTTTGATCATCTGACCGAAGGACAACTGGAGGAGCTAAAAATTAAGGCAGATATACAGCGATCAGATTCACTTCAGGCAGCCTCAAATATAAGAAAATATACAAGGTTGCAATTGCTGACAGAAATGCTGGTCCGCATATGGAGAATATTGAGCGACGAAGATAAAGAGAGATACGAAAAGCTTTTTGAAAGGTACACCAGGAAGACGTCAGGGCAATATATTTATAAGCTCAGACCAGATGAAATCGAAGGAGAGCTGGAAGAAATAAGTAAGGTATATTACGAAATATCGGAAAAAATATTGCCAGCATATCGGGACAAAGAGATATTCAGGGTATTTGAAAGGGTATACGCTGAAAACTTCAGAATAACATCAGAAAAAATAGAGGTAAGGCCATCATCTGAAATGACAAGTAACGTATTACAGTCACCGGATGATCTGAAAGCAACGTACCGGGAAAAACAAGGCAAAGAGTACCGTGGGCAGACAATAAATGTATTTGAGACCTGCAATCCCGAAAATGTAGTTGACCTGTTAACAGATATTTCAGTTCACGCAAACAATGTTGAGGATAGTACAGCCATATCAAAACGTTTCGATAAATTAAAGGAGAAAACCCCGGAAATAGAAGAAATCCACATTGATGGCGCTTTTACAAGTGTCGATAACGATAAGATATGTGAAAGACTTAAAATAATACAGGTTCAGTCAGCAATAAAAGGAACAGCAGCAGAAGTGCCAATGAAGATAGAACCGGATGGAGAAGATGGTTACTATGTAAGCTGTCCATGCCAAAGAGTACATGCTGAACTGGCCAAAAAACGTTACAAGGCAGAATTTAGTCTTGAGGTTTGTTCCAAATGTCCATTAGCGGAAAAATGTAAGACACTAAAGTTTAAGGAAGTGCGTACACACTATTTTACCAAAGAGAATTATTTACGACAACTCCGGATTGCAAACAGAGAGCTGATCCCTGTAGAAAGAAGGACATTGCGTTCCAATGTTGAGGCGACAGTATATGAGTTTATAAGAAAAATGATTAATAAAAAGCTGAAGGTCCGGGGAGCTGTTAAGACTGAAATATTTGCATTTATCACAGGAATAAATATTAACTTTGGCAGGATATACAGATACCTGGTAAAACAGGATATAAAGTGTGAATATGCCTGATAGGAAGGCAAAAATGATGATATTTTAGAAAATCAAGAGGTTTTTTATGTAAAATGATGTGAAATACTAAAAATTCATTTTGCTTTTTCAAAGTGCTTGAGATAATGTGGCTATTTGTTTTTTTTCGTGTTATCACAAGGACTAAAATAGTAGTCTTTTAAAATCACCTTTTTTGAGCGGACTCATGAATGGTGAATTATTATTTGCTCTAAAGGACTCGGTTTTTGGCCGGTGACGCAAGTTTGGGAAACTTTCAAGGGAATGGCTTAGTCGCATGGAGGTGAAGGAGGGAGCGAGGGAAACAAAAATGGGCTCCATTTAGAAATTGAAGCCCTGAAATAATTCTCATTACTAACGGCTGTACATCACCATATAGTTTACCACCGTTTTATCATTCGATTTTACAGGCACTTCACACCGGGCATGCCTGGAATCAATTTTTTCCCACTCGAAATTAGAATTGTAAATTTCCCAGTTATCTCCCAGAGCAAATTTTACTTCAACAATAATATTTATTTCTTTTCTGTTTGTTAATGTTAATTCGTAATAAACTTCTGTCACATCATCACTTATTCTTTTCTTATCAATGGTAACGTGATTTACCGGTATGTCAAAAGCGTTCCCGACTGTAACAGTTATATCTTCATTTCTTGGAGTATGATATATCCAGTCATCACCAAGAAACTGAAGCGATTCTCCATCTGATTTATACATTCTTACCCTGCCCTTTGGCATTGGTATTCCAAGATTATTTTCTTTTTTATTTTTGAATCTGACTTTCACTTTTGCAGTTGGTACCTGTGATTCTCTGTTATAGTAGGAATAAATTTTTTCAACCTTTATGTCATCTACTTCAAAAAGCGCGACTTGTTTGTTTTCTTTATCTGCCAGAGTAGTGGGCTGCTTCAATGTATAAAGGTGATACTCAAAGAACTCTTTCCCGGTAAATCTGCTTTCGGAATCGCCAAATAAACCATCACTTCTTTTCAAAAAATCTTTGTATCTTTCTATTTGGTTAATGTCACCGGCAATAAGTTTTAACTTTGCCTTCTCGAAAGTCATTCCAGAGTTATTTTCTATATTAACCCAGGCGTTGAGGTCGATTTGGGTGTCATCTTCATTAAGGACAGCAACGTATTCGGCTTCCCATTTCATTCCTTTGGTCATATAACTTATTTCAATATCCTGCTGGCCGGGATTGTTTGTCTCCAGCGTCCAAAAAAGTGTTGGACGAGTTATCAGACCCTCAGGCAAATTACCAACCGAGAGATTATAATTCTTTATATAAGGGATCATTATCAATCCTCCGTTCATTTTCTCAAGCACAATTTGTCCGGAAAATGAAGACAACAATTTTCCCTCAACTATTTCACCCCTTTCGTCAATTAATTGGATATTGTTGTTTATATATTTTTCGAGGATTTTATCCATACTGACAAGGTCATACTGGTAGTTCTGTTCAATCATTGATCCGTCGAAATTGATATGGACACTTGTCGGATCAATTTTAGCTGCAACGTCGGTAATTTTTAGTTTTTGCTCCCCTTTTTTTAGATTGACTTTCCGAATATCTCTGACCACTCCAAGATTTTTATTATAGACTGTTACCGAAACAGACTTGTTTTCAATTTCCTGAGCGATTATTATCGCCTGAAAAGAGAAAACTATAAATATAAATAAGCTTACTAATTTACCCATTTTAGTCCCTTAGAATTATTTTAAAAAATTCCATATTATACAATATAATATAGTTGAATTATGTAAGATATTCTAAATTTTCCCAGGCAAAGCTTGAGGAAAATGCCCCAAAGGAGAAAAGTTCCCTGGCAAAACGGGGGATAATATATTCAATAAGAAATTAAATTCTACGAAAATTGGTAAGAAATTTATCAGCAAGTAGAAAGTTTTATTGCCAGGTATAAGTTTCGAAGTCACTCGAGGTGTGTCCTCCCCCGTCCCCGACGAAAAACACATCGGGGCCACCCCCTTGCTTGCATCCCCATGGGGCCGAAGGGGGATATTTTGATTGCTCGGGATTATCGATAAATATCCCCCTTCGCCCCGACAGTCCTTTTGTCGGGAATGCCTGTGGCAGAGGGGGTGGATTCAAAGTGTTTTTCTTTGAAGACGGGGGAGGACTATTCTTGAGCTGATCGATAACTTTTCTTTTTCTGACTCCATCAGCTTATGGATTTGGAATCGCGGCCTGACTATCGGCAACATGTTATTACGGGGCTATTTGACAAATTTTGTTCCTTAGATTATCCTCAACATGTTGGCGTTAGTGTGGTGATAAGAGCCCAATTGGTTCATCTAAAGTCGGGATGTTTTAGTGGGGGAAATTAAAGTCAGTATCGGAATTAAAAGGTTAAAAACCTTCCCATGCCACCGGATAGTTTAACATGGGAAGGATAATAAAATTTGGTGTTTTAAGGATGGATATACCTAACGGTAAAAGTAATAATAGTTTTGTCATCCGCTTTTACGGGGACCTCGAAATCAGCTGATTGTGATTCATTTCTTTCCCAGGAATGAGAGGGACTGATTATTTCCCAGTCATATCCGAGCCATTTTCTCACATTCACGACAATATCTGATTTTTTTCTGTTTGTCAGTGTGATTTCAAATTTTTGTTCGTCTATTTTCTGGGTTATTCTGGTTCTCTCTTTAAGTGTAACATCAGCGAGGATGTCAAAGGCGTTTCCGATGGTGAGTTTAATCCCTTCATTGCGCGGGGTGTGATCAATCATATCTTCCCCGATAAACTGAAGCGATTCACCATCTGATTTATAAACTCTGACTCTCCCTTTAGGAATAGGAATTCCCAGGTTTTCTTCTTTACTGTTTTTGAAAATAATTTTTACTTTTACTTTCTGTTTCCCGTTGCCGCGGGCTTCTACCGAATAGATTTTCTCAGCGCTTATATTTTCCGCTTCAAAGAGGGAGATTTGTTTGTTCTCATTATTTGCGATCGTTGCGGGTCTCTGAAGGGTGTACATGTGATATTCGAAAAACTCCTGTTCAGCAAACTGGTCGGTGCTTTTCTCAGTTGCCGACATCGTATAAACTTCTCTGCTTTGTCTTCTCTGGTTTGCCATATTTACATCCCCGGCAACCAGTTTAATCTGAGCCTCTTTATATGTTTTTCCTGAGTTGTTGTCTATACTTACCCAGGAGTTGAGATCGAGCTTTGTGTCATCTTCATTCAGGACAGCGACATATTCGGCTTTCCAGTTCATGCCCCTGGTCATGTAGCTTACTTCCACATCCTGTGAACCGGATTTGTTAGCGTTAAGGGTCCAGACAAGGGTTGGTTTTGTGATCAGTCCCTCGGGAAGTTCACCGACAGATATTCTGTAATCTTTTGTCGCGGGGAGCATCATCAGTCCCCCTGTTTTTTTCTCAAGGACAATCTGCCCTGAATAGGATGAGAGAAGTTTTCCTTCCAGAAGTTCACCTGATTCATTTATAAGCTGAATATCCTTATCGATATATTTCCCCAGTATTTTATCCATGCTGACGAGGTCGTACTGGTAGTTTTGCTCAAGCACTATGCCGTCGAAGTTAATATGCACACTGGTAGGGTCAATCTGGCTGGCTACATCGGTTAATTTTAATGATTTTGTCCCCTTTTCAAGATTGGCCTCGCGGAGGTCTTTTACAACACCAAGGTTTGTGTTATAAATGGTGACCGCCAGTGATTTCTGTTTAAAGTCCTGCGCGATCAATATCATGGGAATGAGTATTATAAGCAGCGAAAGATATTTGTTTTTCATTTCCGTTCCTTTATCTGTTATTTGTAGTTTTATTCTGTGAATAATATACACTCTTTTTCTTAAACATTCATGGTTGAAAAAAGTTCTTAAAGAGTTCTTTGGTTTTTGACCTTAATGACATCATGGAAAAACGCCACAAAATCACAAAATTCCACGAAAAAAATCAAAAAAAACTTATTTTTGATTTGTGAACATTAGTGGCAGAAGTGATCACCCGGCAAAATTTTTGAGGGGATATGAAATTATTTTAGTTTATCACAGTTGTATTGTTGATCCCCTCCAGGGATCGGCTTATTTGTCCTAATGTAATTCTACCCCAGGGGGACGTTCCGCAATAATGCTGCTTCTTCAAAGCAGATTCGATTAAAAAAAATATTCCCGGGAAAGCCAATTCGTAATTTCTCATTCTCGAATAACCTGGGTGTTTTGGTAAAGACGATTACGAAGTACGATTACGAGTACGATTCTTTCTTCTGATTCATTTTTATCTGGCTCCGCCAGTTTATGATTAGGATTATGATTTTTGAGGCAGGAGACTCATTTCAAAATGGAGTTTAAAATAACTCCGCGCCTTTAGGCCGGAGACCCTCAACGAAACAACCAGACTCAAGGGGCTTTAGCCCAAAGAACGGCTGGCGGGGAAATAACAGAATGTGCAAAATCCCATCCCGCCAATATCTGAACCATGATTAAAGGATTTATGGATTACATGATTATTTTTCGGTATCGGGTTCTGTCTCGCTATTGTTTTTTAATATAATTTGATTAGGTTGAAATAAAAAACAATTCCTCTTTTCATTCCAATGTATTCAAAAATTTAAACGTAATAGTTTTATCATACCCTGTAGAGACAAGGCATGCCTTGTCTCTACGAACGGTAAAAAATATTTTTCCCTGGAAAAAAAACACGTTTGCCGTCAGAAACACCATACAACAAACTCCTAATAATATTCGAAACCTTATTCTTTGTTTTTTAACCTTAGTAGCATAAGAAACCACCCGCCAAAACTAAACCTTATTAACCTTATTGGACCGGGCGCTATTTCCATTGAAATCCAAATCGAAGTCGTCATAGAAATCGTATTTTTCTCACGCGAAGACGCAAAGAAAGGAAACCTAATTGTTTAACCTGGATTTCTCGAACGGTATCAGAAAATATTGTCTGAACCATGATTAAAGGATTATATGATTACCTGAGAATTTTTCGGTATCGGTCCAAAAAAATCAGAGTAAGAGTATTCCATAAGCAGTCAAATTCTACGCAAAATGGCAAAATTTTATCGTACACATGGGACATCCCCCTGGGGGCCAAGCGGTATTCGTAATCGTTCTCGTACTCGAATAACCTGAGTGTTTTGGTAAAGACGATTACGAAGCACGATTACGATTATAATTATGATTATAATAGAAGGATTGAAAATGGCGGGCGGGAGTTCTATATTAATATTAGAAAAAAATGAAATTATACAGGTGTAAATTGATAAACTCAGATAAAAAAATAGTGATTCTCGGCAGCAGGGGGATGGTTGGTTCGGCGATATTCAGGGAGTTTGAGTCGAAGGGTTATAAAAATATTACCGGCATCGACAGAACGGAGGTGAATCTTCTGCGCCAGGAGGATACGGAGAAGTTTTTCAGGGAGCATAAACCTGACCATGTTATCGTTGCGGCGGCGCGTGTCGGAGGCATACTCGCGAATGATACTTACCGGGCGGAGTTTATATATCAGAATATAATGATAGAATGTAATGTAATTCAGGCAGCTCATGAATCTGGCACAGAAAAACTATTGTTCCTCGGGAGTTCCTGTATTTACCCGAAGCTGGCGGAACAGCCGATGAAGGAGGAGTACCTTCTGACAGGTGAACTGGAAGCTACTAATGAACCTTATGCCATAGCGAAGATAGCAGGTATTAAACTTTGTGAAAATTATTACCGCCAGTATGGCTCAAATTTTTTCTCGGTGATGCCTACAAATTTATATGGCCCGTATGATAATTTTGATCTTAAATCTTCACATGTTCTCCCGGCGCTTATCAGGAAATTCCATGAAGCAAAAGTGAATAAGCAGGCGGATGTTGAGGTATGGGGAACAGGAAGGCCAAAGCGTGAATTTTTATATGTTGAAGAGCTTGCCGACGCGGTGAGGTTTATTATGGAAAATGTTGAGGCAACAGACCTTTATGAAAAGGGTATTTCACATATAAATATTGGAACAGGCGCGGACCTTTCAATTCATGATCTGGCCGAGTTAATCGCAAAGGTTGTCGGTTATGACGGGCCTATTGTTTTTGAAACCTCCAAACCGGACGGCACTCCCCGAAAACTGCTGGATGTAAGCAGGCTTAATAAACTGGGGTGGCAGCACAAACTTTCGCTGGAAGAAGGTATAAGGAAAACATACAATTGGTTTTTGGAGCACGGAGCATAAAGCGGAGCACAGACCAAACGGGAGCATGCACTACGTGTTCCCATCAGAACTATGACAAGCAACGTAACGGGAGCATAAAATGAAAAAAGCTTTAATTACAGGAATTACCGGACAGGATGGAAGCTACCTGACAGAGATACTGCTGGAAAAAGGTTATGAAGTGCATGGTGTTATAAGGAGAAGCAGTTCATTTAATACAAAAAGAATAGATCATCTTTATAATAAACCCGGATTACTCGATAACAAATTGTTCCTTCATTACGGGGACCTGGTTGATACCTCGAATCTGAACAGGCTGCTTGAAAAAATTCAGCCTGATGAAATATATAACCTCGCGGCTCAGAGCCATGTAAAGGTATCATTTGAAGTGCCTGATTATACCGCGCAGGTGGACGCCCTCGGGACATTAAGATTTCTTGACGCGATAAGAGAAACAGGGTTGAAGAAAACACGCTTTTACCAGGCTTCGACCAGCGAGCTTTATGGCAAGGTACAGGAAATACCCCAATCGGAAAAAACGCCGTTTTATCCCCGTTCACCTTATGCCGTGGCAAAACTTTACGGATTCTGGATAATTGTGAATTACCGGGAGGCTTATGATCTGCACGCGAGCAACGGGATATTATTCAATCACGAATCGCCGAGAAGAGGGGAAACCTTTGTTACCCGCAAAATTACACGTGCCGCTTCCCGAATTGCGATCGGAACACAGGACGCGCTTACACTGGGGAATATGAGCGCCAAAAGGGACTGGGGATATGCTCCCGAATACTGTGGGGGGATGTGGCGGATACTGCAGCAGGATAAAGCTGATGACTATGTGCTCGCGACAGGGGAAACTCACACTGTAAGGGAATTTACCACGCATACTTTTGAATGGCTTGGTTTCGAACTTGACTGGCAGGGTAAAGGCGTTGATGAAAAGGGTGTGGTAAAAAGTTTTGACGCCGAAAAAAATCCTGTTGTATTCGCTAAAAGAGATCAGCTCAAAAAATTCAGCAGGGGTGATATTGTTGTTGAAGTATCGCCAAGTTATTTCAGACCGACCGAGGTGGATATTCTTATAGGCGATCCGGCAAAGGCAAAAAAGGAACTCGGATGGGAAGCAAAAACCACATTCCCCGATCTTGTGAGAATAATGACAAAAGCTGATTTCGAATTAGTTTTAAGAAAAGGATATTAGTTACCGGTTTTCATTTATCGCGCTAACCGTAAGTAGTTCCAAATAAGCCGAGAAGTTATTAAACGTTAAAAGAAAAGAAACGGGAAAATAATAAGGAACAAATTGGAACTGACTTGACAAATCAGACAGGGTATACAGGGACCTGCTGAGTATAACCACAGGTCCTGGCATAAAGTTTTGGAATGAAAATTATTTTACTTTATCGGCAGATAAAGATCAACGATGAGTTCATCTTTTGGTTTTTTAGGATTGTCGAGGTGTTCGAGTTCAAAATGCTTGCGCCATTTATATTCGCTCGCCTGGCACCAGTCCCATAATTTTTTCCACATTTTCCCGACTTTCTTCAGATCATCACAGGTAGTGGAAGCGTAAAGGCCGCCCTCGAAATCCTTGATCCCGATATCCCCTTCAGGTTCAAATTCTTCCTGAAGTTCAATCCACATTTCATAACCATAATCACTTTTACCCGGGAAAGGTTTAGGATTATTGAATCCGAATACCTTAAGTTTGCCCGGATCATCAAGCAATCCTTTTTTTTCGGCCCATGCTTCAAGAGTTGCCCAGGCATCTTTTTCGGGCGAACTGCTGACAGCTCTCGCAAAAGCAACGCGCATAGGTTCAAGTTCAACTATTCTGACATCCATATCCTGCATATAAGACCTCAGAGCAATAAATAAAGTTAAAAAATCCCCTGCAAAATTACAGGGACAACACTCTCTAAATTATAAAACTTAATTAACTTAACCAACCTTCCGAAATTATTTTTTTATCTAAAAGGAATTATCTGTTTATCTTGGTAATATATTTTTATTTATTTCCTTCCAGCCAGTCGGATGCCTCTTTTATATCATAAAATATATTGATGGTCAATCCCCTGTTGAATGCCGTATTTTCATAAAATTGGATATCACCGGAATATTTTCTATCAGCAACTAACGCTATTTTTTCTGTCAGCGGAACATTACCTGAAATGTACTCAGCCAGTTTATAAGTATCCAGAGTATTCAAACGGTATTCAAGCTTCCTTTCATCACATAAAACCTTAAGAATTTTATTCCTTTCACAAATATCAATAATGTTTTTAAGATAGTTTTTTACATCATCGAGGCTTTCATCAAATCCTTCAGATGTAATGTGAATAGAGTCGTTCATTATTTCGTAGGTAAAGGATATTGCCATAACAACGTCCGTTGCTGATGATATAAATTGTGGAAGTTTGTTTACAAGATAATGATTTATTAAATAAGGTATCAAATTATTAGCGATATGGAAAGATTTTTCACAACGCTTTGTATGCGGTTGAACATAGGCTGAGAAAAGGAAACAAGATTACAAAAAAATTACTCTGAAATTTGTTTTCTTATATCGAACTGACGTTAAATTATATACCTGACAAATAATATTCTGAATAATTTAATGGTTGCCGAAAAAAAAGAATAGGGGGATTGGCATAATCTCAAGGATGTTAACAGTTCATGAATGAAACAGAATTTTGTATACTGTGATAAAACAATTACTGAGTCTGTCTTCTTCTGCGTGGGAGAAAGACTTTTTATTATCACAATAAATTCTTAATCCGGTTTATTTCCTCTGCCGGATTTGCAAATGCCGAGAAAATAAAAACCGGGTAAAGCAAAGAAAATAGTTCCGAGGTTTTAATAACAAAATTGCTTTCGCCTGCCATCATTTCATCAAATGTGCCGGTTGTTTGCAGTAGAATTTCTTTTGTCGCGGCCATCTCACTTTTGTGTTTCGAAAAATTAAAACGGGGAATAACGGGGACCGGTTTTTTCTCAAGACGGTAAAATCCGAACCTGTCATTTAATTTGAAATACTCAAATATTTCTTCCAGCTCATTCCCTGATTTTTTAAGATTTTCGCGAAAGAATATATCTTTCTCATTTGAGTTTTTAATATGGAGACCGGTCTGCACAATATTATCCTCGAAGTGAACATAAAATTTTGAATCACCCCGGAATCTTCCGAAATGAATCAGGAACCAGGTACGGTAGGGTTCACCCTTATTAAAACGCATATCTTTATTAATTCTCATAAGGGTTTTATCGAACTTCGGTTCGGTGCGTATAGCGGGATTAAGCCGGTTGATAAAGGGCGCGATAGAGGAGACAAAAGATTTTGCCGGAGATACAAATACCCCCTGGTATCTTTTTTTATTGGCATGAAACCATTCGATGTTGTTATTCCTTTTAAGGTCTTCAAGAAAATCGAAAATTTCAGGATTAAATCCGTCGAATGGTTCCAATTCTTTTATCAATACATCATTCCGATATGAATGGAAATAAAGAAGCTGCCAATATTCTTGCGAAAACGACCCGGCATGTTTTCAACTCCTTCATCAAAAAGATGAGAGTAGTAGTACCTCATATTCAATCCGACGAGGTTACTTTTGCTCAGGCCGAAATAAGCTCCGAACCCGACATAACCACCCACCGCGTAATGAGCGTGCGCTTTTTTGAAGGAATTAAAAAATTCCATTTCATAAGGAGTTGTGACAGCGAGTGAAGGTCCCGCTCCGACCGCGATAAATGGGCGCAGGTTATCGGAAATAAGACTTTTAAAAAGCCTGTACTGAACACCGAATGTGAGTGGAATAAGGAAGACTCTGTTTTTTTTGTAGGGAGAATATGTATCGCCATAATATGTAACATACTCAACCTCTTTGTCATCCTTTGATTCAGAAAAAGATATATCAACGAAACCGGTCAGACCGGATGATACTGACTTACGATAGAAGGAACCGAGGCCGAATCCACCTTCACCAAACATCAGGTCAATTCCCCAGGAATGATCGGGGAATTTTTCCGGCGTTTTTTCCGGCGCTATTTTCCCTATCTTCTGCGCGGAAAGGAATGTCAGCGGCACTAATAATAATATGATCGCTAAGTTTCTCATTGTATGTTCCTATTTTTAATTCGAACCATACCTAAAAATAATGTTTATTAAAATAAAATCAAGATCAATAAAAATCCTCTATGCAACTTGTCACAATTTTAATCTTCAGGATAGAGGTCTTTTTATAAAGAATCGAAAACATCCGGGTGAAATTTAATTATTCTATTACTTTAAACGTTCATTCGCCTCAATTTGTTCTGATAACTTTTTATTCAGCCGGAAAATAATTTTGTTTCTAAAATATCCGGTTGGTTGACTTTTATTTTCTTTGAGGAAATTGTATAATTGGAGTGAAATTTAAATTAACGTGAGAATTTATGGGGCGCAATTTAGAGCTGAAAATAAAACTGAATGATTTTTCTGATATCAGAAAGGGTTTAACAGAATCGGGCGCGGTATATAAAGATACTCTTCCACAGACAGATATCTATTATAACGCGGGAGAATTTCTTCTGAAGCTGAGAATTGAGAAGGACACTTTTCAGCTTATCAGGTACAGGCGCAATGAAGGAGAGGGGGAAAGGTGGAGCGATTACAAAATTCTTTTTCTTACCGGGGATAATCCTGAGGAGTTTCTCTCGGCTATATTTCCGGAAGTGATCAGGGTTGTAAAGGAGAGGAAGTTATATATGTTCGGATTTACCCGCATTCATCTCGACACTGTAGAAGGGCTGGGGAAATTTTTGGAGTTTGAGACTGTTGTTCAGAATGGAAATGAAAAGGACGCTGAAAGGGAATTTGTCTGGTTGAAAAAGAAGCTGGAAATAAATGACTATCCCGAAATTAAAACATCATACAGATATTTACGTGAAGAGGCGTTAAAAAATGATACTGACAAAAGAGATTGAAGCGGTAAAAAATCCTGATAAGCTGATTGATGAAAAGATAGCGGCAGGGAACACCGAGAGCTTCCTTTTAATTGTCCCGACAAACAGGAAAAAAAGGAGTATCACCAGGGGAATAATTTCATCGGTTCCGGGAGGGGTGACAGGTCAGATAAATGTTGAAACTCTTGGCACTTTAACAGAAAAAATATTAAAACAATATGTATCATTTACAGCATTGAGTGAGGCTGCCTCCTCGGTATTTATAAAACAATCGGCAAAAAAAGAGAATCTTAAATATTTAAAATATTATCAGGAAGCGATTCCACGGGGAACACTTGAGAGGATAAAAAATGTAATTGCAGAATATAAAAGACATGGCATAACGCCGGCATTTCTTGAAGAAGAAGCTGAAAATCTTGAGGGAGCCGAAAAACTAAAAGCTCTGGATATTGCAGGAATTTACCGGGAATACCGTGAAAAGTGCAAAACAATAGATGGTTATGATACCGGTGATATTTATGAGGAATTATTAAATAGCGGGGAAGAACAGTTTAAAAAATATTTCAGGGAAATTTTTCCGGAAGTTGATCTGATTCTGGTCAACGGATTTGACGAATTTACCAATCATGAAACTGAAATTATTACCAGGCTTTCAGAGATAGAGGGAGCGCGGCTTTATCTTAATTTTGACTATTACAAATTTAATCCGATGGTATTTTCACATCTCGATAACTGTTACCGCCGGCTGGAACTGAAAGGATTTCAGAAAATTGAGGAAGAATCTCCATTACTGCCGGGGGAATTCAGGACCATTATAAGAGAGAGATTATTCAGATCGGCCTCGACACTCTCGACCAATAAATACAGGGATAAAATATTCAGGATAAGCGCTCCGACGCGGGAAAAAGAGGTTGAATATACAGGAAAAAGAATTAAGTCTATTGTTGAAGAACGACAGGTCCCTCTACATAAAATCTGCATAGCATTTAATCTGATTGATAAATATTCTCCGATAATCAGGGATATATTCAGCAGGCAGGGGATAAAATATAATCTGACAGACCGGATCAGGCTTGATATGGCGGGACCTGTGGCCGCGATGCTGAATATATTAAAGATACCTGACAATGATTATTATTATAAGGATCTTTTGAGGGGTGCGGGTAATCCCTTTATACATAAATGGATCATTGATCCGCATATATTACTCAGGACTGCCACGGATCTGAAAATTGTTATGGGTAAAAACCAGTGGATAAAAAAAACAAAGTCGGCTGCGGATAATATACCTGAAAGTGATAAGGAGCGTGAATATCAGAAAAAGATATGGTACAGAGCTCATAAACAGATCAGCGCGCTTTCTGATCTCTTTGAACCTTTGCTAAAGCCTCAGCCCTGCGCGGAATTTCTGGAAAATCTAAAGGCATTTGGTGAAAAAATTGGAATAAACCGGTATTTGATTACAGAGAATGATATCGAAAGTGAGAAAAATATTCGGTCTCTCACCATGTTTTTTGAACTTGCCTCGGAAATATTAACTCTGCATGGAAAGGAGAATGAGTCAAAAAAATATAGTTACGGTTTTTTTCTTGAGCTGTTGCGATCGGCAGCGTCAAACGCGAGATTTAATACCAGGGAGGAAACGGACGCGGGCATACAGATAACGACCGTAAATGAAATAAGGGGACTTGAATTTGATTATCTTTTTATCGGAGGTCTGACAGATGGAGATTTCCCGACGAGGTTTAGTCCCGAGATCTTTTATTCGGGGAAATTTGCCCGGATTGAACGGATGCATCAGACCGAACAAAGATACAGTTTTTACCAGAGTCTCTGTTCATGGAATAAAGAATTATATTTGACTTCCCCTGAGATGTCGGAGAGCAGAGAACTGGTGGAATCAAATTTTTTGAAAGATTTTACACGCCTTTTCGAAGTCACTGATCTTAAAGCAGACTCATTCACGAATATTATTACCACAAAGGAAGAAGCGGTCGCAACCCTACCGGTTGAAGGAGAAATTGAAGAGCAAATTAAAGCGGATAACCTGAGGATGAGCCGTCCGGATAATGAATCGATATTCGGCGGATATCTACTTGGCGCTAAGGATGAAAAGAATAAAAGGGCCGTGGAAAAACTGGATGAGCTCACCGCAAAACAATTTTCTGTTTCAGAGCTTGAAATTTACGCTCTTTGTCCTTACAGGTACCACGCGTTAAGAATGCTAAGGCTGGAGGAGGAAGAGGAACCTACAGGTGAAATGGAAGCTGTTGAGCTGGGAAGTGTAATCCATGAGATTCTCCATAAATTTTTCACTTCTTTGAGAGAGGATAATATATTCCTGGAATCGTGCGATGACAATAGCTTTAACCGCGCGGTCAATCTGATATTTGAGACAGGAGTTCAGACACTTGAAAAGTATTTCGGAAGTGACTTTGAAAACTTTTCGGAAACAGAGCTTATTTTGGGGATTGGGGGAGATAAATCAGAGTCGATTTTATTTAAACTGCTGGAAAATGAGAGAGAAGGAGCGACAGGAAGAAAACCTTCCTTTTTTGAAGCAGGATTCGGGCAAATGAAAAAAATTGATTCGGATAATGAGCTTGGGAAAGAATTGCCATATAATACAGGGAAAGTTAAACTGAGAGGAAAAATCGATCGTATTGACTTAGATGAAAAAGACATGAAGTACTCGGTGATCGATTATAAAACCGGCAGTAAAGTTCCTCTCGTAAAAGAACTCAGGGAAGGATTTTCGCTTCAGCTGCCGGTTTACCTGGCCGCCGCGGGTGAAATGCTGACGGATAAATATGGTCGTGAAGTTTATCCTGAAGAGATGGAAATTTATACGCTGAAGTTTAACAAAGAAAAATTTGGCCGTCACGCGATAAAACCGGGAAGAAAAAATGAACCTGACTTTCTTCAGGAAATAATGGCATCGGCAAAAGAGTTTATTGAAAAATATGTGCGCGATATATCGGAGGGAAAATTTCATCTGTCGCTGCTGAAGGACAGGGAGAACAGGGTTTGCCAGTATTGCGCATTTAAACCTGTGTGCAGGGTAATGGAGCTGAATGGCTGAGCCGGCCCGGTCGGAGTAGAAATTTTAGTGCTCATATGAAACCAGTGGGCAATGAAAAGGCGACTAATTATTAAATTGCCACACCCATACATTCACGAACAGTAATACAACTGTAGAAAAATTGTATTCATTACGGCACACAAGAGCGACCATTCGGCAAAAATAACTGTTCAGATTGTTGCGGAAGAACAGAGCTTACGAAAAGTAACATAATATTGCGAAAATTCAATCGATGTCGGAGAACCTTATTACAGTTGTAAATTCGGCTGTGATGCCGGGTATTATATGGCATTCTGTAGAGAGTTATTGTATTAAAAAATGATTTGAGTAATTTTTTTCGAAAAAAAACGTGGTAAAACTTGAAAACAGGCGGGAAATTGATTAACTTTGGAATCCTTGTTTATGGGCGCATAGCTCAGTGGTAGAGCATCTGCCTTTTAAGCAGAGGGTCCCTGGTTCAAGCCCAGGTGCGCTCACCATACAAGATAAAAGCCCCGCAGTGTTGCGGGGTTTTTTTGTTTTAAATATTTATTTTCAATTCACTTTCTGTGGCTGATAAAGAGGTTTAGCACTTTTATATCAGCCGTAAATTGTAATAGAAATTTCAGCCCCGCAAATAACCGGGAACAGGATTGAGGAATTATTAAGATTAACATGACTTGAGGAATCCGTCGAAAAAAAATCCAAATCGCGTTCGAAGCCGGAATCGTTGTTTGCTGTCTGATGTATTATGGTATCTTTCGGTGAAGGTAATGCCTCATTCTCAATTCCTGATTTTTTCTCCGGCTCCGGCGCTCTATGTGATATTATATATTGCCAGCGGTGTGTTTTTTGCTTATATTCACTAAACATTCACCAGAGTAGATAAATATGTCCGATTACCGTGAAATAAAGGCTGAAAATAAGGCTCTAAAAGAACGTATTAAAACTTTAGAGGACGCATTATGCGAAGCCGGGAAGAAAAATCCGTTATTACTACTTGATGATAAGAACTTTCCGGGTATTTTTGATTCCATTTCAGACGCCCTGATTATAACCGATAAAGCAGGGAAAATAACAAATATTAATGCTAACGCTGAAAAACTGACAGGATGGAAAAAAGAAGAGGCTGTGGGAGGAGAAACCGAGTCTCTATTAATAATCAAAACTACAAATATTCCAACAGGCGCCCCGGACTGGATTAAAATAGTTACGGACTCTGGTGAAAAAATAACATTTGGTGAGGATACTCTCCTGATATGCCAAGACAAAACAGAATTAAAAATTACAGGCAGCGCGGAGCCGGTAAAAGATAATGATGGAAAAATAAGAGGAGTCTTAATTTTATTCCGGGAGGAAAAAAAAGATTATCCTCTTTATCAGGCGCTGACGGAAAGTGAAGCGAGGTTAAAAGAATCGCAGAAAGTCGCCGGGCTTGGTCATTATATTTTTGACGCGGTTAAAGGAACCTGGGAGAATTCTGAGGCGCTCGATGAAATTTTTGGCATTGGAAAGGATTTTAAGAGGGATGTTGAAGGATGGCTTAAAATAGTACATCCTGATTTTTCCGGGAAAATGAAGGATTATCTGATAGATCATGTCCTGAAAGAAAAGAACAAATTTGATTATGAGTATAAAATTATTAATCAGCGATCAGGGAAAGAGCGGTGGGTTCACGGATTAGGAAATCTGAAAATTGACGGGGATGGAAAAACTCTGGAGATGTTCGGAGTAATTCACGATATAACAGATAGAAAACAATCCGAATTTGAACTTGAGACTCAAAAAGAAAGGCTGAGCCAAATTATCGCCAGCACAAAACTGGGGACCTGGGAATGGAATATCCAGAATGATAAAGTGGTATTTAATGAAGAATGGGCGAATATAATCGGATATACACTGAAGGAGCTTTCCCCGGTTTCTATTGACACCTGGTTAAAATATGTTCATCCGGATGATTTGCAGAAGAGCAACACACTCCTTGAAAAACACTTCAAAGGTGAAACCGAGTATTACCATACTGAATGCCGGATGAAACACCGGGATGGGAGCTGGATATGGGTTATGGACCATGGTAAAGTGATTAAGCGGGGTAAGGACAACGCGCCTCTGTTAATGTCGGGCACTCACCAGGATATAACAGACAGGAAAAGAGCTGAACTCGCGATTGTTGAAAATGCCAACTTCACAAACACATTATTGCAGGCAATTCCAACACCGGTGTTTTATAAAGACAAGGAGGGGAGATATATAGGATGCAATCAAAGATTCACTGAAATTATGGGGGTCACCAACAAAGAGATGAGAGGTAAAACAGTTCATGAGTTATGGCCTTCGGAACATGCCGCTGTTTATCATAAAAAAGATATTGAGTTATTAAGGCACCCTCAGCATCAGGTTTATGAATTTTTGGTAAGAGATAAAGATGGAAATAACAGACCTGTTATATACGCGAAGGATGTTTTCAGGGACGCTTATGGAAAAGTCGCGGGAGTTGTCGGCGCGTTTCTGGATGTTTCAGAACAGAAGAGGGTGGAGGAGGAATTAAGAAGTAATACAGAATTTATATCCGCGATTACCAACACCGCGCCTGCGATTATTTACGTCTTCGAAATGAAGACAATGAGCAATATATATGTTAACAGCGGTATTGAAAAACTGCTTGGATTTACCGCCGGTGAAATCTCTGAAATGGGTGAAAAACTGTTTTCAGTTTTAATTCATCCGGATGATCTGCAAAAAGCGATTGAATTTCAGAAGGAGGTAAAGAAAGCGAAAGATGGTGAAGTTTTGGTAATAGAATACCGGATGAAAGATAAATGGGAAAACTGGCATATATTTCAGAGTTATGAAAGCCCCTTTAAAAGGGCCGATGATGGTTCGCTTAGTCACAAAGTGGGAGTGGCCATTGATATCACCGCTCAAAAAGAAGCCGAGATGGAGATTGAAAATCAGGCAAGGGTGATGGAAACCATTTTTGAAAATACACCCAACATTCTCGCGGTTGTTAATGATGAGTATAAAATTGAAAAGGTAAACAGTAAAGGAATTATTTTTTCAGGAAAAGAAAAGAAAGATATAATTGGCCAATGCATCGGGGAAGCATTCAATTGTTTTCATTTAAAAGAGGGAGCCCCGCGTGAGGAAAATGACAATTGTAAAGATTGTCCGGCGCTTAAAAGAATTGAAGATACTCTGGCGACTAAAAAATCAACTATCGGCGAAGAGATACAGATGACTTTCGTTGACGGTAAAGAGAAAAAGAATATTGATTTAATGATCTCTACAGTGCCTTTAAAGGAGAAAGAAAACCATTTTGTACTTCTTACATTATATGATATTACCTATAGGAAACATGCTGAGAGAGCTTTAAAAGAAAGTGAAGAAAAGTACCGTTTATTATTTGATAACATGGTGGAAGGTTTTGCGCTTCATGAAATAATAGTGGATGATAAAGGAAAAGCCGTAGATTATATATTCCTTGAGGCCAATGACGCGTTCAGTGAATTAACAGGATTAAAAAGGGGAACGATTCTGGGGAAACGGGTAACAGAGATATTACCCGGAATTGAAAAAGACCCCGGCAACTGGATACAAAAATATGGCAATGTCGCCCTTAAAGATGAAAGGCTGACATTCGAACAATATTCTTCAGTTCTTGATGAGTGGTTCTCTGTGCAGGCATTCAGTCCCCGTAAAAATATTTTTGCCACTGTATTTGAAAATATTACACAGCGGAAGAAGGCTGATGAGGAACTGAACAAACACCGCGAAAAACTGGAAGAACAAGTGAAAGAACGGACAAAAAAGCTGGAAGAGTCAAATCAGGAGCTGGAAAGTTTCGCATATTCTGTTTCTCATGATTTAAGAGCCCCTCTCAGGGCAATAGGAGGATTTTCAGAAATTCTTCAGAAAGATTTCGAAAATAAACTGGGAATGGAAGGCCAGAGACTTATAGGGATAATTATTGAAAATACCCGCCGGATGAATCAACTGATCACAGATATTTTACACCTCTCAAGAGTTTCCAGGCAGGATATGAATTTCCAGGATATCAACATGAAACTGCTGGCGGCCGGTGTTTTTGAAGAGTTATCACATCAGTATGGAGAAAGTGAGTTTGAGCTGGATATTGAAGATATTCCTGACGCGCGCGCCGATAAAAGCTCGATCAAACAGGTATGGTATAATCTGATTGATAATGCTTTAAAATACAGTTCGAAATCAAGTGTAAAACGAATTGAAATTGGCTGTAAAACGGGAAAGAGTGACCAGGTATATTTTGTCAGGGATTACGGGGCCGGATTCGATATGGATTATTATCACAAACTTTTTGGAGTTTTTCAGCGCCTGCATAAAGCGAGTGAATATGAAGGCACCGGGGTAGGTCTGGCTGTGGTCAACAGAATAATAAAAAAACATGGGGGAGAAGTATGGGCCGAAAGTGAACCGGATGTCGGCTCAACGTTCAGCTTCTCACTTCCCGGGAAAGAATAACAGTTATCTTTTACCTTTGGATAGGTGTGTCTTTGTAAATAGTTTGTAAAGTTTAAGAAAATTGCACATATCGCTTTATTTTTGACCGGTAAAAGTTTATATTATAGAAAAGTTGAATGGAATGAAATGACTGAAAAAAATGATATTCGCTGGCTAAAACGATTTGAAAATTACATAAAAGCGTTTAACCGATTAAAAGCGGCTGTCGAACTTTCAGAAGAGAAAGAGCTTTCTGAACTTGAAACACAAGGGCTGATTCAAAGTTTTGAATATACTTATGAATTGGCCTGGAATGTTATGAGAGATTATCTGAACTTCCAGGGGATAAATAATATTAACGGACCCCGGGATGCTTTCAGGGAATGTTTTTCAACCGGGGTGATCGCTAATGGAGAAATATGGATGGATATGATAATCAGCAGAAATGTTACTGTCCATACCTATAACGAAGAAGCGGCGGGTGAAATAGCTGAAAAAATTATAAATTCTTTTTTCACACTTTTTCTCGATTTTCAGAAAACAATGTTAAATTTGCTGCCAGATGAAGAAAATGAGAAAGCCGGGGAATGAGATACGGGCTTCCTGACAATGTCGTTAATAAACTTGAGAAAGTGTTAACAGCTCAAAAAGAAATTGAGAAGGCTGTTATTTACGGATCGAGGGGAAGGGGAGATAATCATGAAGGTTCTGATATTGACCTTGCCCTTTTCGGACCAGATCTGAGTTTCGATCTTCAACTAAAAATATCGGGTAAAATAGATGAACTTATGCTTCCCTGGAAAACAGATATTGTGATATTTCACAGGATAAAAAATAAAAAACTTGCCGATGATATTTTTAAAGGAGGTCAGATATTTTTCCAGAGATAAATTCAGCGGATAACAGGTAACTTAATAATCAATTTCTTCTCCCTAATATGAAACTCAGGTTTATTTAATTAACCCGGGGGCCAGTTCCACGCAAAGCGCGCAAAGGGAAAGAAAACGCAAAGAGCGCGGAGAATTAGTTTGGCGCTATCAGATGGCTCCGGTTTTAATTCCGGCTCCGTAAGTTCAGGAAGATGTTGCGGGATAGTCAGGAGTTTCAGAATTCCTCACCTCTGGCAAAATGAAATCGCGGAAGTTTAGTGAAAATTATCATTTCCCAGGCCTTCAATATAACCAGTATTTCTTATTCTTAGAGCAAACGATAAAATAGATGTTTTATTTTAGAGGATGAAAAGTTGTCTCTGTCGTCCCTGACGGGACTTTTTGTGATTATATGTCGCCCATTTACCCCACAATAAATTGCGGGGCTATTATCTGTCGTCCCTGACGGGACTCTCCTCCAGACCTCTTTCCCGCGATTTTATTTTGCGAATTAATCCATGTAAGTTGTTGTTTTTTATAACCGGGATCAGGAGTTTCTGAACTTATTGATTCGCAGACTGTTATGAATATATTTATTATGCTCCCGCGGATAAATATGGTGTACCTGACGGCACACCAGATATTTTGCGTATATTTTTTTTACCAATATGATGTCCCTAACGGGACATAAAAAATTAAATGATGTATATGATTGCCCCGTCAGAGGCAAAATATTGATAGAAAAAAAAAGAAGAAAGCGTTCAAGTGTGCCGTCAGGTACACCATATAACACACTCTGCATTATATTCGACGCCTTAGGTAAGGGGGGTAAATCGCAAATAATTCGTTGAATTGAGTTCAGGTATATGAAATCACGACAAAATAGTTTGATGGGATCAGGAGTTCTGAAATTAAAAAGCCGGAAAAAATTCCGGCTTTTTATGAAATTATTTTCTGTACCTGGCTATAAATTCGTCAACTTCGGGAAGGCCTCCCTGGTAGATTAGGTAACCGTTGCTCGGCTCGCGTTCGGTAATTTCGCGCGCGATCGGGGTAAGCATAATTTCTTTAACTTTTTCAAGATCGTCGGTTTGGCCGAGAGCCCAGCCCAGTTTAACATAAGCTACTTCGGGCAGCATATTGGCTGTGGGAACAACACCAAGCTCCATCATGTCGCGGCCGGTATCGTAAACATACATCTGTACATAACCCCAGAGAGTCTGAACGGTCATATATACCGCGACACCCGCTTCCTGTGCTCTTTTCAGGGCAGGGTAAACCGGTTTGTTCACATGCCCGAGCCCGGTGCCCGCGATAACGATTCCCCTGTAGCCTTTCTCAACAAGTGAATCGATAATATCGGGCTGCATGTTGGGGTAATAATAAACAATGCTGACCTTTTCCTCAAATACAGGGTTGATAATTACATTTCTGTCATTTCTTCTTTTTCTGTAATCGGTTCTTAATGGAACAATCTGTTCACGGTCAACTTTGGCAATGGGAATATCGCCGAGAGTACGGAAAGTGGAGCGATAGCTCGAATGCATTTTCCTTACACGGGTTCCCTGGTGCAGCAGGCCATATTCATCTGAAGTGGGGCCGAACATGCAGACGAGCACTTCGGCAATATCACTTTCGGCGGCGGTTTTAACCGCGTGAATAAGATTAAGGGCGGCGTCGGATGAAGGGCGGTCGCTTGACCGCTGCGAACCTACCATTACAATCGGGACAGGTGAATTCTGAACCATAAAGCTTAGCACAGCGGCGGTATGGTGCATTACATCGGTGCCATGTCCTATCACAATTCCCTGCACACCCCGTTCAATTTCCCTGCCGATAGCTTCCGCGGTTCCTTTCCACTGTTCGGGTCCCATATTTTCACTGAATACACCATAAAGTTTTTCGGTTTCAAGGTTGCAGTAATCGGCAAGTTCCGGGACTGAGCCGTAAAGTTCACCTGGAGAAAAAGCGGGAATAACCGCGCCTGTACGATAATCGAGCCGGCTGGCTATTGTTCCTCCTGTGCCGAGCAGCTTTACAAGTGGTCTGCCGGGATCATAGGGGAATTCTTTTTCAGGAATTTTATATTTTGCTTCTTTTCTTCCAAGTATCTGAATATCTGTTATTGTTTCGGCGGCGATTCCAATATTGTAACCCACCGGAAGTTTAAGAATTATATGAAATTCATCGGCTGTTTCCGACCTCGGAAGAATGAGTCCTTTATATTCTCCGTCATGAGTTTTCATTACAACATCCGACCAGACCATCGCTTCGAATTTCTTTAAGGTTTCAAGAGATTTGCCTTTATATCCTTTATAATTTTCGTTATTCATTATTCTGCCTCCCCGGAAATAAATCCAACTTTTTCGGCGACAATTTTAGCGTCAATTCTTCCCCGGAGTTCTTTCATTATTATTCCCATTTTTATGTGAGCTTTTTTTGCCGGATTTCTTAATTTAAGGTCCGACATTATACCTTCAGCTCTCTCAAGATGGATATCAAGCTCTTCCATGGTGCATGGCGCAGGAAGAAGTTCGGGATAAAACTTCCCAAGTTTAATCGCTTCTTCCATCACTTTAAGGATTCCGTCCCGGCTTATAATATTATTTTTATAACAGTTGAGTATTGAAGAAATAAGATCGGCATTTATAAACTTCACATTCATTCTTTTCCGTTTCATTCGTTTGGGGAAGTTTATAATTGTGGTCGCCGCAATACGAGGATCGATCTCTTTTTCAGAAACCAGCTCTTTGAAAAGCGGAGCCATAGGGGAAATTGAAAGATCGCGGCGGATATCAGCCGGCACTCCAAGTTCGCTATACCATTTAATTCTGTCGAGATAAAGTTCGGGCAGCCATTTTTTTATTTCTTCAAGCTTTTCACGGGTAATTCTTTTTGGGGGCAGATCGGTATCGGGGTACATCCTGTCGGCGCCGGGCAGAATGCGTTCGAATCCGTTTGTGCCATCCCTGAGGGCCTGTCTTGTTTCGGATGGAACTCCTATTGTCGCTTCCTTCGCCCGGATAATAATTTCTTTTACCGCGGTTTCGGTATCACCCTTATCGCCCCAGACGATAACCATTGTGTCTGCGTCGCCGGCGCCGACAGCTCTTTTTACCGCGCGCCATTCCGAGGAGGTAAGAGTATCACCTTTGCTATCGGAATGAACCATATTTGGAATTGTAGTAAGGCAGGCGATTACACGTAAGCGGTCTGAGATTTCTTTTGAAAAGTATGTCTCTGTCTGCGTTTCCCAATGCAGTAAACCATGATATCCTTTAAGCACCACACACTGAATATTCTGATTTTTTTCAACCGCTTCTTTAAGGGGCAAAAAGTGAGGATTTTTTAAAAGTGTGCTTACATCTTTAGATTCGGCTTCAAAAGTATCTATTGTAATACCACGATTTTTCAACTCATCCCTGAGTCTTAGCAGATTCCATTGTCTTTTTGCTTCATTATATGTAAGGAGGGGGATCATTGAAATGCGGGGAACACCTTTTATTTCAATTCTTGTGCCTCCTCTAACGCTCACATTCACATCCTCGCGCGCGCTGCCCATGCCTCTTCTCACTCTTCCGGTGCTGCGGGCTACATTGGCGAGTATGCGGGCGACTTCGGCAACTTCAACAGGAGTTTTCATATCGGGGCCGGTGACAGTTTCGATAAGGGGCATCCCGAGGCGGTCGGTCAGATAAACTCTTTCATGACCAATGTCACTGACTTCGCGGCAGGAATCTTCTTCAATGGACATCTGGACAATACTTATCTGTCTGTTTTTATAGGGTATTGAACCATTGAGAGCGTAAATCGCTGTTCTCTGAAATCCTGTGGGAATACTTCCGTCGAGATACTGTTTTCTGGCGATATGCATTTCATCGATGATATTACATTTAAAAAGCATACCAATTCCTATCGCTATTTCGAGAGCCTCCTCATCAATTAGGAAGGGGGGAGTATCATCCATTTCATAGGTGCAGACAGTATCGCGGTTTATTCTATAGGTGATATTTTTTTTTGTTTTGAATTCCATCAGCGCGGTGCCGTCATAAACACCCATTTCTGAAAGAGTCGGCCGCATGTGCCTTAATATTTCCGCGTCATATTCTTTGCTGTATTGCCCGGCTGGACAGCGGCAGAAAAGTTTCTTTTTGGTCAGAAGCTGTTGGTGAATCTCCAGTCCGCTTTTGAAACCAACCCGCTGATAATCTTCCGGAGTCATTTCCTCAAAAGGTTTAAACCTGAATTTTTCCATAATTTATCCCGGATGTTTCCTTTTTATTATTCCTTTTAAAACAAAAAAAGGATACTAAAACATTGTATCCTTCCCTGGTTTCGGATATTTAAGAGTTGTTTATATTATTAAAATTAAAGTCGTTCAAAAAAGATTTAGCCATAGGTGAATAAACAGAGTATTTGCATTAATTTATCTGGTGAAAATAAGGAATTATCGGGTAAAAAAAAATTGGATAATATTAAAAAGGAAATGAGGAATTCAGCTCTCGCGGATTATTTTGACCTGTTATTAAATCATAAACGGGCGGATAAAAGTTTTCGAATGCATGTATAATATTTTTATCATTATATTTGTCAATAAAAAAGGTTTACATGAATTTTGAATTTTTAGATCATGACGCCGATATCGCGGCGAGAATTAGTGGTCATGATCTGGCCGAATTGGCGGAAGCCGGGTTTAACGCCTATTCCTCGGCATTATTTGAAGGCAAAGGTGGAAAGGGAATTAAAAAAAAGATTATTATTCATTCTCCCTCGCCGGAAGAGATGCTGGTGGATTTCCTTAATGAGCTGAATTTCCTCTTTTCTTCTGAACATTTGCTGCCGGCAGAAACAGATATTGAGCTTATAAATTTGACCATGGGGAAATACAGACTCAAAGCCGACGTAAAATTTGAGAAATATAACGAGAAATTTCATGAGCTGCATGAAGAGATAAAAGCTGTAACTTATCATCAGCTTGAGATAATTGAGAAGGATGGCCGGTTGGAAACGATAATTGTTTTTGATATTTGAGCGAAGGTCTCCCGGAGCCTGATGTTTTTTCGTGGTTTCCGGGGCTTCGACAGTCTCAGCCTCCTGCCGGTCAGATATTTTACAGGCATGGCCAGATTATTCCGTAAGGAGTTAAATTCTATGCAAAATGGTAAGAAATATATCAATGAGTTGAAAAGTTTATTTGCCAGGTAAAAGTTTTATGGTTACTCGAGGTAAATTCTCCCCCGATCTCCGGCAAAAGACGACCGGAGGCCATCCCCTTGCCAGGAGCATCCCTTTGGGGCAGGCGGTAATGGTAGTAAGATAGAGTAATAATATGGTATTTTTAGTGTTTTTCTGACATTCTAACCCCACCCTTGCCAGAGGCATCCCTCTGGGAAAATCCCTCCCCTTAGTAAGGGGAGGGACTTTTAAAGCCCCTCTCCTTGATAAGGAGAGGGGCTGGGGTGAGGTTGTAAAGAATTTAATAACAATAGGTTAGCCTGATAATGTTATTATTCTATTAAAATGATATACGAAAAACATATAGCGAAGAATATTGATATTGGTGATAATTATATTCGCACAATATTCCTTTCGTTTCACTATCTTAGCGCCACCTCCTCCAAAGGGGGATTTACCTCTTTTATCCCTCTTTGCCCTTTGGGATGCCTGTGGCAGAGGGGGTGGTCCGCCGCGGCGGACTTTTCTTCATTGCCGGGGAAGGATTACGATTAAGATTACGATGTTTGGGGAATAAGGTGGGAAATATCAAATAAAAGACAGGAGATAAGATGATTATTAATGGTGTAAAACTTGAGAAGATACATGATTTCCTTTGGGAGATTCCACGTGGGGGAAAAATGCTTGTGCCGGGCAGAATTTATATGTCGCAGAAGCTGATGGAAAAAACTCTTCAGAATGACGAATCGATAAAACAGGTTATTAATGTGGCTCATCTGCCGGGGATTGTGAAGTACAGCATGGCGATGCCTGACATTCACTGGGGATATGGTTTCCCTATAGGGGGCGTCGCGGCGACAGACGCCGAAGAAGGGTGGATTTCTCCTGGGGGAGTGGGTTATGATATTAATTGCGGAGTCAGGCTGGCGACCACATCACTTAAATATAAAAAGAGTGAAAAAAAGATCAGGCGGCTTGTGGAGGATATGTTTGATCGAATCCCGACAGGAGTCGGCGCTCATGGAGCTATTAAAAAACTGAACAGGAATGATGTGGCCTCAATTCTGGAAAAAGGATCCGCGTGGGCGGTTGAGCAGGGATTCGGATCGGAATCGGACCTTGAGACTACTGAAGAGAGAGGAGCGATGAAGGACGCCGATTCGGCCGCGGTTTCGGGCAGGGCAATAGAAAGGGGACTTAACCAGGCAGGCACTCTGGGTTCGGGCAATCATTTTGCCGAGATTGATGTGGTTGAGGAGGTATATGACGCGGCGGTCGCGGAGGTCTTCGGCCTGTTCCCGGGACAAATTGTAGTGCAGATTCATACAGGTTCTCGCGGTTTGGGGTACCAGGTATGTGAAGATAATCTTAAACTTCTGCAAAACTGTGAGGAAAAGTATGGTCTTAAACTGCCCGACAGGCAGCTTGCCGGGGCGCCATTGAATTCGCCTGAAGGAAAAGAGTATTTTACAGCCATGAAATGCGCGGCAAATTTCGCATGGAATAACAGGCAGATAATAATGCACCTCGCGAAAGAAAGTTTTCTTAATGTTCTAAATATATCGGAACAGGAGCTGCGGTTTAATCTTCTTTATGATGTGGCCCATAATATCGCGAAGATTGAGGAACATACAGTTGACGGGGAAACAAAAAAACTTTGCGTTCACAGGAAGGGAGCCACTCGCGCTTTCGGCGCTGAGAGTAAATTAATACCGGCAAAATACACGGGTATTGGTCAGCCGGTTCTCATTCCCGGCGATATGGGCAGATATTCATATATAGCACTGGGAACCTCAAAAGCAATGGAAGAAACATTCGGCAGTTCATGCCACGGAGCGGGCAGGGTAAAAAGCAGATCGAAAGCCCTGCGTTCGGCAAGAGACAGGGACCTTGTCAGGGAACTTGAAAGGGGCGGTCTGGCGATAAGAGCAAAAGGTAAAAAAACTATCGCCGAAGAAATGCCTGAAGCTTATAAGGATGTAGCCGATGTGGTTGAGATAATGCATAAAGCGGGAATAACAAAAAAGATAGCGAAAATCCGCCCGGTGGGAGTGATAAAGGGATGAATTAAGATTAGATGGGTTTATAATACAGGGCTCCTGACATCAGAAACATAAAGTATTGAAATAAAACAACATAGATTTTTTGTTGCGTATATACGTATGCGACTTGTATCAGAAATTCTGTTTAAAAGAATTGCGTTTATAATTTTGCTTGCGTGATATAATTTGAAATATACCTCAGCTGGCAAAGCCAAAACCAATGGGAATTGTCATGAATCTTACCAAATATATTTTATAAAATATGCCCTTACTTTTTGTCTTGACACAAAAAGTAACAAAAAAGTCAAGACTGCAAAAAAATAAGCTAAAAATCAATTCTCTCCGCTAAAATGAAAGAACTCGGCACATAAAAAGACATGTGCCTCAAACAGCTTTCCTTTTTTAACGCTCCGTTCATTTGATTTTTTTAACGCTTATTTTTTTGAGGTCGCTTAAAAAGATAAAAACGATTTTGAGAGAGGATAACGAAAAATTCTTACTGTTATTATTCTGCCAGTTAATGGAAGAAGATGATAAAATAGTTGCATTTCAATATACGTGATGTCAGGAGCTCTGTAATAAAGTTTTGTTAAGCTCACCCTGAATCCCTTCCCTCATGAAGGGGAGGGATTATCGGATGATTATAAAATGGGAATAATTTTAATATTACGCTTTTTCTTCCCAGACCTGCGCAAGCTCAACAATTAATTTTGTTGCCATTTTGATATCTTCAACCGCGACATATTCGGTGATTGCGTGGAAATTATGTCCGCCCGCGAAAAGATTGGGGGTAGGCAGACCCATAAAGCTCAATCTGGCGCCATCTGTGCCGCCTCTGATAGGATGCTGAATCGGTTTGATATCGAGTCTTTTCATTGCTTCAACGGCGAAATCGATAACCTGGGGATGTTTATCGATTATCTGGCGCATATTTCTGTATTGTTCAATTACTTCGAAATCAGCTTTAGATCCGGGGAAAGCTTCAACAGCCTGGTTAACCAGTTTTTCGAGGAATTCTTCATATTCTTTAAGTTTTTCATCAATAAAGTCCCTTATGATAAACTTCAGAGTTGTTGTTTCCTCATTACCCGAAAAATTAACACAGTGAACATATCCATCTCTTCCATCAGTAGTTTCAGGTGAAAGAGAATCTTTCGGCAGAAGTTCCATAAAATGGGAGGCAACTTTGATTGAATTTACCATTTTATCTTTCGCGTAACCGGGATGGACATTTATTCCATGGAATTTTATTACAACGGCATCCGCGCTGAAAGTCTCGGATTCAACTTCACCGCGAGTTCCGCCATCAATGGTGTAGGCATATTTCGCGCCGAATTTTTTTACATCAAACTGCTCTGTTCCGCGGCCAACCTCTTCATCGGGAGTAAAACATACTTTTATTGTTCCGTGTTTTATTTCAGGATGTTTAACGAGGTAATTCATCGCGTCCATAATTTCGGCGATGCCGGCTTTATCATCCGCGCCGAGCAGAGTGGTTCCGTCGGTGGTAATTATGTCATAACCAATCATATCCTTTAATTCGGGATTTGAATCGGCTTCAATAACTTTACCTCCTTTGGGTAATTTAATATCCCCGCCCTGGTAGTTTTTAACAAACCGGGGATTTACATCTTTTCCGCTTACAGCAGGAGATGTATCCACATGGGCAATAAACCCGATGACATCAACATCTTTATCAGTATTTGCCGGAAGAGTTGCCATAACATAACCGGAATCATCAAGCGCGGCGTCGGTAAGTCCCACTTCTTTAAGTTCTTCAACAAGAATTTTTGATAATTCAAGCTGTTTGGGATCACTTGGAAATGTAGTGGAATCTTCATCCGATTTTGTATCAATTTTTACATATTTCAGGAACCTGTCGATACAGGTGAAATTATAATCAGGATCAAACATATAAGCCTCATTTGTTACTTGAATATTTTTTTGAATGTGGCTTGCATAATATTGAAATTGAAGAATAATTTCAATAAAAGAGACATTGTGTAATAAGATTTACCTGATAATTATTGGCATTTTTCCATCAAGCCATTGTATATTTGTCTTTTTTCTAAAATTCAGAGTTGCTATGAATACAGTTGAAATAATTAAGAAGAAGAGGGAAGGGGAGAAACTTACACCGGAAGAATTAAAATTTATGATTCACAACTATTCCGAAGGTAATATCCCTGATTACCAGATTTCCTCTTTTTTAATGGCAGTTTATTTCAGGGGAATGGATAAAGAGGAAACCGCGAATCTTACCGACCTGATGCTGCACAGTGGTAAAACATTTGATTTTGATGATATCAAAGGTAAAAAGGTTGATAAACATTCAACCGGAGGAGTGGGTGATAAAACTTCACTTATCATTGCTCCTGTCGCGGCAGCCGCCGGTGTATATGTGCCGATGATCTCGGGAAGGGGACTGGGGCATACCGGGGGCACACTTGATAAACTTGAATCAATTCCCGGATTTCGAACCGGCTTGACATTTACCGAATGTGGAAATCTTTTGGAAAAAAGTGGTATGTTTCTGGCGGGTCAAACCGCCGAGCTTGTTCCCGCGGACAGGAAATTATACGCGCTGAGAGATGTTACCGGGACAATTGAATCTATACCATTAATTACAGGCAGCATAATGAGTAAAAAACTGGCTGAAGGAATTGATGGTCTTGTGCTGGATGTTAAAACCGGAACGGGCGCCTTTATGAAAGAATATGACCGGTCGACAGAACTTGCCGAATCCCTTACCGCCACTGCCAAAGCATTCGGGAAGGAAGTTATTGCCATGATCACCGATATGAATCAGCCCCTGGGAAAAAATATAGGGAACTGGCTGGAGGTTGAAGAATCCCTGAGAATTTTACGGGGGGAAACTGTTTCCGGACTAAGCGATTTATCATTAAAACTTGCCGGAGCGATGATATGGCTTGGCGGGAAAGCTGAGAGTCAGGAGGAAGGTGAGGAAATTTCAAAAGAAATAATTAAGTCGGGGAAGGCATTCGATAAATTCCTCGAAATTTCGAAAGAGCAGGGGGGAGATATCTCTTTTCTTAAAGATCCCGGTAAATTTCAGGCTGCCAAATATGCCGAAGAAGTTTTTTCAGAAGAAGAAGGCTGGCTCGCGGGAACAGATAATTATAAAATAGGAATGGCGGCGCTGGAGCTTGGCGCTGGCAGAAAAGTTAAGGAAGACCTTATTGATCCCACTGCCGGAATAATTTTTTATCCTGAAATCGGTGATAAAATTGATAAGAATAAGCCGATAGCAAAACTATTTACCAATAAAAAAGAAACTATTGAACGGGTTAAGACGGTTTTAAAAGAAGCTCTCGTTCTCGAAAAAGCTGAGACAAAAGCCCCGCCATTGATTTACAAAACAATTTCATAATTTCCATTTATTTGATTTTATGATTAATTTGCATCACAGCGGGCCAGACAATTATAACAGCCCACAAAAAATTGCCCTTGATTTTAAATGTTATTTTGGCAATTTTCTTTTGGCAATTTGAAATTTTTAGACAGGAATATATATGTCCGGAAAGACAAATTTAACAATACTGATCTTTTTTATGGTTATCACCGGTTTAAATGCTCAGACGGTAATAGGCAAATACGCGGGTGAATTTCTGGCGATAGGCGCCGGCGGACGCGCCCTGGGAATGGGGGGAGCGCAGACAGCGGCCGTTCATGATGTTACTGCCGGTTACTGGAATCCCGCGGGGCTCGCCCTTATTGACTATCCCCAGATATCGCTGATGCATGAAGAACATTTCGGGGACCTCGTGAATTATAACTACGGTGCGGTGGCAATTCCCTGGGGTGAAAAAATGAGCTTCGGGCTTAGTATTTTCAGGCTGGGTATTGAAGGCATCCCCGACACGAGGGAAGCCCTTGTTGACGCCATAACCCGCGAAGTTATTTATGATATAACAAATCCGCGCGCAAGACTTGATCCGGATAAAATTACTGAATTTAATAATACCGACTGGGCAGTCTATTTTACTTTCGCGAAGCGGCATTCCGATAAACTTTCATGGGGCGCCAACGTTAAGGTTATTAAAAGGGATATTGCCGAATACAGCGCGACCGGTATCGGTTTCGACGCCGGTGTTATATATACGCCTCTGGATGATCTTTATCTCGGCGCTAATGTGCAGGATATTACAACCACCCTCGTCGCCTGGAGCACCGGAAGAAATGAGCTTATTTCTCCAACGGCAAAACTTGGCGCCGCATACAGGTTTGATACAGGATTCGGCGTGATTACCCCTGCGCTTGATTTTGATGTGCGTTTTGAAAACAGGCAATATGCCTCCAATTTTAACCTGGGAGGAGTAAGTTTCGATCTTCATTCCGGGCTTGAATATTCTTATAAAGGACTATTTGCCGTCAGGGGGGGGTATAATGATGTAAAACAGTTTACTGTGGGAGCGGGAATCAAACTGCCCAAACTTAACATTGACTACTCATTTGCCCGCTTCAGCGATGAGGAAATTAACCGGCTGCCCGATACACACAGGATATCTATTATTCTGACCCTGGAAGAAACCAGATTTCTGAGAAAATAAATGAGTTTAATAAAATACCCCTCTTCCGGAGGGGTTTTTAGTATACTATATATATTATTTGTATCTCTCTTATTTAATTCCTGTTCGGGACCCTCCGAAATTTCGCCCGAAAAGCTGCTGACCTCTGAAAAAGCGGCCGCGGAAAATAGTAATATTAAGCTCGCTATTCCCAAAGGGTGGTTTCGGACAAAAGATAATAAACACTATTCGGCTGATTTATGGCTTATAAAGAAGGATTATTCGGCGGCAATATCATTAATACCTGTTTCGGGAGATATTCCCCCTGAGAATGGATTGAAAGAAGCAGCAGAACTGAGCAGAATGATGCTTGGTCTAAGGGAAGGGCAATATAAACCTGAGACCGGAAGTGAAAAAAATCTTAAACTAAACGGCGTTTTGTGCAGGTCATATTTATTTACCGATAAAGGAGGCGCCAGGGGCAGAGCTGTTATATTCAATTATCTCGGCAAATACTATGAATTAGCCGGGTACATACTTAAAAAGAATAATAACCTGGAGCAGGAGAAACTTTTCGAAATCCAGGATATACTGCTCAACGAGCTTTTTACCAGGCGAACCTCCTGATCCGCAGGCTTATTCGAGGGTTGAAAGAAGCAGTTCGAAGTGTTCGAGAAGTTTATTTATATCCTTTTTAATCCACTCGGAATCCTTTTCAGTCAATTCAATATCCACGACTTTTAATATTTCATACCTTATCTGCAGTGTAATGCTCTTTTCCCTGGTGAATATTTTACTTTTTCTGGTAACTGTTGTTTTTGAAACTGTGCCGAGCACGTTGGTGTAAAAGTTTTTATCCTCAAAAATGGGACTCTGTGAAATGATTTCTTCAAGATGTTCGCTGCTGATTTTATCTTCCGGCTTGAATACTGCTGTGCAATAGGTTACCATATCCTGCAGGTCGCCGCTAATAATTACTTTTTTTTCCATAAATCATCCGGATTATTGTACCTTATAATTAGACCTCCCGGAATTTTTCAGGGAGGGTGATAATAAATTAGTAGTCGATAGTTAGTATTCTTCCTTTTGTAAAACTGAAGAAATCTTTTTTATCAGCGATTTTTACCCCTTCCCGCAAATCTGTTGCTGATTTACCCGCTTCTTTAAGGCACATCGGGCATACTTCAATTAAAATTCCTTTTCCGGTAAGGTTATTAAGCAGTTCTGATACAGGCTTAAAACTGCCATATTGAATTTTTTCGGCATCCTTTGTAAGCAGGTTTACCCCCTCAATATCGCAGAAGACCATAACATCTGTATCTTCGGACATTTTAGCCGCCAGTGAAAGAGCCATCGACACCCTGTGAGGATCGGTTGTTGAGATATGAATGAATATGCCATCCCGGGTTTTGGCTTTGACTGCGTCTTCTTTTACATTAGCCTGCTCCACACAGCCGACAGCGAATATGAAAACAATGATGTAAAGAATTATTCTCTTCATTTTAATTATTCCTTATTATGAGCTGAATTGTAAAATCAAATTAAGGAATAGGGGGGAAAAAATCCATTTTGAATTGTTTGCGATATAATAATATAAAGAACAAACATTAACAGCGCGCCTTCAGGCTCGTGATCAGTATAACGAATATATAAAGGGCTTTAACCAAAAACGAAGGGTGGCGCCGGTGGTTTAACCACAAGATGCGCGAAGAAGGCACGATGGGACACAAAGAAAGAGGATTACGAAATACAAAATCCGGCGAAAAACGATAAAAAAAAGTAGTCCCGCTTTTTTGACCTTAGTAACAGAAGCGCCCGCCAAACTGAATTAAAACTTATTGCCTTATGAAAACAGTGGCCAATGTTTTGCTAAATAATTTGGAACACCAGGTAATCTCTGTTCTGAGCAGGTCAGCTTTGTCCGTTAACAGTTTAATTCCTCTTAAAATGGCAATGTTTTATTTAATCATCTGTTCACCATGATAATCTGTCGTCCCTGGCGGGCAATGCTGTCAGCTTTGGCCTAAAATCTTTTTTATGTTCCCGGGAATATGGGGGATTGTATATTTTTTCTATCCGTCCCCACGGGGAATTCCTCGTGGCTATTCGGCTTCGCCCCCTCGGGGAGGGTAAATAAATCCCTATTATTGACATCAATAGTGAAAATATCTTTTCGTTCTTATGAATCATCCTTTTTGGGGGCGCAACGGTATTTGTAGTTCTCCTCGTTCCAGAATAACCTGAGCGTTTTTGAAAAGAGGAGAACGAAGTACGAGAACGAGTACGAAAGATTATTTGGGATATATTCATTCAATCCCGATGTCATTTCCTATTGATTAAAGCGTTTGGGGGCTTTTTTATGGCTTACGTTGACAGCAGCGCCTCCGGCGTGGGATATTCCTATTATTCCATAAGGAGTTAAATTCTACGCAACATGGCAAAATTTTTTTAATATTTCGAGAAATACCACAAACTCACCCTTGCCAGAGGCATCCCTCTGGGAAAATCCCTCTCTTGGGAGCTGAAAGTGCGCCGTGGCGTGAGAGGGACTTTAAGACACCCTCTCTCTCTTTTTTCAAGAGAGGGGGCTGGGGGGTGAGTTTTTCGTGCATGATCTGAAGCATTTAAATTGCTTGACTCTGGCTTGCCAGTTTATGAAGTTACCCAAAAGAAGAATTGCTGTCTTTTAACTCTTCACTTCCGGATCGTCCAGTTTATTCCATAAGTAGTTAAATTCTACGCAAAATGGCAAAATTTTTGGCAACAATTCGGATTGTAGTTTTTTCTTGGCTTAGCTCTGTTGATCCCCTACAGGGATCTTACTGTATTTTTTTGTTCTTTACTACAATAATGCTGCTTCTCCAAAGCAGACCTGATTCAAAAAAATATTCCTGAGAAAGCCAATTCGTTATTCGTCATTCCTCATTGTTTAAGGATATCAAGCTTATACAAAAT
>OY782765.1:0-2845000 GCA_963678275.1 Melioribacteraceae bacterium | reverse complement strand
CTCATTGCCAAGAGGGGAACAACCCAGACCAACGACTAAGGCCCCCAAATAGTGGTTAACAGATAAAGGATGTTGAGTTGCTCAGACAACTAGGATGTTGGCTTAGAAGCAGCCATTCATTTAAAGAGTGCGTAATAGCTCACTAGTCAAGCGACTCAGCGTCGACAATTTGCGGGACTTAAATCACTTGCCGAAGTCATGGATTCATAGAAATGGTAGAGGAACATTCCATGGGCGATGAAGCCGAACTGCGAGGTTTGGTGGAGCGCATGGAAAAGCAAATGTTGGCATAAGTAACGATAATTAAGATGGAAAATCTTAACGCCGAAAGTCTAAGGTTTCCTGAGCAACGTTAATCGACTCAGGGTTAGTCGGGACCTAAGCCGAGGCCGAAAGGCGTAGGCGATGGAAAACGGGTTAATATTCCCGTACCTGGTGAAACTTGTTTGACTGCAAGGAGGGACGCAGGAGTGAAGGTCAGCCACCTGACGGATTAGGTGGTCTAAGTATGTAGGAGGAAAGCATAGGCAAATCCGTGCTTTTAACTCCGAGATACGAACGGGTGTCTTTTTTGACTGAACTGACCGTAATCATACTGCCAAGAAAATCTTCGTGCAGGAAAGTTTTATCAGTCCGTACCGCAAACCGACACAGGTAGACGGGATGAGTATTCTCAGGCGCTCGAGTGAGTCGTGGTTAAGGAACTCGGCAAATTAACTCCGTAACTTCGGGAGAAGGAGTGCCTCGATTAGGTGAAGCCCCCGCGGGTTTAGCCGAAAGAGGCCGCAGTGAAAAGGCCCAGGCGACTGTTTAACAAAAACATATGTCTCTGCGAAGTCAATTAAGACGATGTATAGGGACTGACACCTGCCCGGTGCTGGAAGGTTAAGAGGAGAGGTTAGCGTAAGCGAAGCTTTGAATCGAAGCCCCAGTAAACGGCGGCCGTAACTATAACGGTCCTAAGGTAGCGAAATTCCTTGTCGGGTAAGTTCCGACCTGCACGAATGGTGCAACGATCTGGGCACTGTCTCAACCACGAGCTCGGTGAAATTGTGGTACCGGTGAAGACGCCGGTTACCCGCATACGGACGGAAAGACCCCGTGAACCTTTACTGCACCCTAACATTGGGTTCGGATAAATCATGTGTAGGATAGGTGGGAGACTTTGAAGCGGCTTCGCTAGTAGTCGTGGAGTCAACGGTGAAATACCACCCTTGGTTTATTTGGATTCTAACCGCGGTCCTTGAATCAGGATCCGGAACAGTGTTAGGCGGGTAGTTTGACTGGGGCGGTCGCCTCCCAAAATGTAACGGAGGCTCTCAAAGGTTCCCTCAGCACGGTCGGTAATCGTGCGCAGAGTGCAAAGGCATAAGGGAGCTTAACTGTGAGACATACAGGTCGAGCAGATGCGAAAGCAGGACTTAGTGATCCGGCGGTTGTGAATGGAAATGCCGTCGCTCAAAGGATAAAAGGTACTCCGGGGATAACAGGCTGATCTTGCCCAAGAGTTCATATCGACGGCAAGGTTTGGCACCTCGATGTCGGCTCATCGCATCCTGGGGCTGAAGAAGGTCCCAAGGGTTTGGCTGTTCGCCAATTAAAGCGGTACGTGAGCTGGGTTCAGAACGTCGTGAGACAGTTCGGTCCCTATCCTATGCGGGCGCAGGATACTTGAGAAGAGTCGCTCTTAGTACGAGAGGACCGGAGCGAACGAACCTCTAGTGTACCAATTGTCACGCCAGTGGCATGGTTGGGTAGCTACGTTCGGAAATGATAAGCGCTGAAAGCATCTAAGTGCGAAGCATACTTCAAGATAAGGTATCCCTTCATAGAACTAAAGACTCCTTGGAGATGACAAGGTAGATAGGCTGCAGGTGTAAGTATGGTAACATATTCAGCCGAGCAGTACTAATAAGTCGTGAGGCTTAACCATTATTTTTATAAAACCTGGAACCAAGTTCAGCAACTCATTTGAATTTCATTGAATTATAAAGTTTGAAATTTTGGTGATTATAGCTAAGGGGAAACACCTCTGCCCATTCCGAACAGAGAAGTTAAGCCCTTATACGCCGATGGTACTGCATGGGCAACTGTGTGGGAGAGTAGGTCGTCGCCAATTTTTAAAATTAAAACCCCGCTTTTAGCGGGGTTTTTTTATTTTAAAAATTATATTCAGAACTCCTGATCCCGGTTATAAAAAACAATAACTTACATGGATACATTCGCGAAATAAAACCGCGAGATAATTCGATAAGGAAACAACTTGGGCAGGTCCTTCTTTATCTTATCGAATCGTGTACTGAACCAATACATTGACACTGTATTATTTTCAAAAATGATTTAATTTTAACGCCTTTTTATGCATTTCCTACAGAGATGTTTTTCAGGTTGTCTTTTATATTCTACCCCAGGGGGACGTTCCGCACTAATTTCTTCCTCTACAAGGCAAATACAATAAAAGAACCTTGTATAGGTTCCAATTAATGCGATAGTCCCACCTGGGTAGAAAATTGTTAACACCATAAGACAAAATCCTTGTAGAGGATTCATAAACCACCCCGGATAATCAAATACCTGGAAACCTCACGGATAAACCAGGAAAAATAGAAATTTAAATTTATAACACTTCATTTATGGCTAAAATAATCTCGTTACTTAATAAATGGATAACAAATTCTGGTTCTAAGTGAAATATAGTGGGTAATTGAAATTGAGTCAGATACAAACCACTTAGATCACTGGTGAAATATTCTTTATTTAAAATATTTCCGGCTCTTTTTGGGGTTAATATATTAGTTTTATAATATTATTAAGATGATGCAGTTTAAGCGACATTTTATGCATCTCCTACAGAGATGTTTTCCAGGGGATCTATTCTATTCTACAATAATGGAACCTCTACAAGGTTCTTTTTATCTTGTTTGCCTTGTAGAGGCAATGATTATTTTAGAATATTGTTAATAAAGCAAGACAAAATTCTTGTAGAGGATTCACAAACCATCTCCAGATAACCAAATCCTTTAAGACCTCCCCTGCAAAAGTCAGGTCGATCGAATATGATATTTATAATAAATCATCCATACGTGCTGTCAGGTAAACCATATTTTGGCGCTTTTGTAACTATTCAACTACGTCCATTTATTAGTCGGTTGTTTTTTATTACCCACTGGTTTTCATATAGAACCCAAATTCTTGTGATATTTTCCAAAACTTCCGAGATTTTATTTTGCGAGGGGTAAGGAGTTCTGAGTTTATTTCCACCAGATATCTCTTTCTTTATCACCGTAAACCTCTTCTATATAATTTTCCCATCCGTTTTTTATATACTTTTCATTTGGGCAGAATTCACCGGCCCCGTCATCAAGTTTTTTTGAATCGGGTATGCGGCAGTCACCCCAGTTGCATTTTTTTACTTTCCCGGAGCGGTAACTTTGCCATACGCCCTCAAATTGGTTGTTCGTATAACCATCAGCGACAAGCCAGAGTGTGTTATATTTCAATAGCCCGGATGAGTCTATCCAGAAAAATGATTCAAACTCTCCTTTGAATACACCTGTTCCATATTGGTTTTTATCTTCACGGAAAATATAATTTCCCTTTATGGAGCCTTCATAATACCAGTTTGGTATCTCAGGTTCGGTATAATTTTTCGTTTGGGTGATATTCAGTAAACCCTCAAAATCGCAGACATTATTTTTAACTTTTGTTTTGCCGGTAACATGATATTTGGAGGGATTAACAGAATCTCTTTCCACAGAAGTATAATGAATATAAAACCGCTGATAATCTTCACCGATAAAACCTATAGGTTCAATCCTTTCAATCATTTTTTCTGTGTCCTCAAAATAAACGCTGTCTGAAACGAAAAGAATTGAAAAATCGAAATCATCCAGGTTTTCCATATTTACAATGGAATCCGCCTGGGGAATAATGAAGGAACTCATGAATAAGTGCAGGAAGATTACAGGTTTGATCAAATTTTTGTTCCTCTAATTGAAATAATTATGAAAATTAAAAATCTTGTGGGAATAATAAAAGTTAAAAATGAATCAATATTTTTGTCGCGACTTAAATTTGCAACTGTTTTATAGATTTTATAAATGCTCATATGGTTATTTTACACTAAAATTTTATATTTTGCAGACACCGATAAATATTGCTAAAAAAAAATATGCGGATTATTTATGAAAATTAGTGCCAGGTTTTTAAAAATATTCTGTTTTTCTTTTTTTCTTACTGTTCAGGTAAATAAAATCTTTCCGCAGGGGGAACTCAACATTCCTCCCCGCTCTTCGGGAGCGATGGAGGGTTCGGAATTCATGGAATCTGTTACGAACTTAGGTTTTGATGACCGTGAGGAGGCGATTCTTGAGCAGCTTCTCGCGGGGAATATCCCCGATTTTACCAGGAATCTTGTAGAAATTGAGGCGGATTTTAATGATTTAAATGGTATATCTCATCATGTTAAATATTGGGTTATGCCCGATTACCTAACTATAGGAAGCGATAGCGATTACTGCCGAATACCGATGGGGCCCATAATCGCTCAGCAGGCGGCTGACGCTTTCGGAGCGTGTATGCCGACGAGAAAACTTGTTGATAATATTTACTCGAACGCGGAAATAAAACTGGCTCCGGTAACCTACACGCCTATCGGTATTCTGAATACTCTGGTGCCCAAGTTTGTGGAGCATAATACAGCTATTCAGCAGCAATTTATAAATGCCGGCGGAGTTGAAGGGCAGTTAGTCGGGGGAACAAAAAAAGATGTTGTTCTGAGCAACAAGATAATTGATCCTTCAAGACCGGGACATGTTGTGATTTACGGATGGCACCAGTTAAATGGAAGCCCTATTCAACCCCTGACAAATATTCATGTTAATTTTTATGTCGATTACAGTCATGGAATAAGACTGCTCGACCGGGATATTGAAATTGATGGGGAGATGACATTTATCGATTCGGTTCTTAAAGATGCAAATTTATATAAAATACTAAGCGATGAAACCGGGCCAATGTATTACCCTACTTATCTTTATGAGCTTACAATGCCGCCAAAACCGAAAGCATTCGCGGTAATATCAGAAAATCCCGGTGAGGTAAAAGTTATTCTGACACCGGATTCCGATATTTCAAATTATAATTTGTATCTGAGTCAGGATGGAAATACATTCAACACAGCGATATCATTCACCGGAGCTGAAAAAACACTTAATGGTTTTGCGCCTGATACACCCGTTTTCATAAAACTTACTTCAGAAAACAGCTATGGACTATCGGAGGCTTCGGAGATACTGGCAGTCGTTCCGACAGGATCGGGAGTTCAAAAGTGCCTGATAGTGAACGGTTTTGACCGCGCTTCCGACGGCAATACTTACGACTTTGTTAAACATCACGCCAACGCGATCAATGAAAAGAGTGTTCCTTTCGAATCAGCTACCAATGAAGCCGTTACGGATGGACTGATTTCATTAAATAATTATGTTTTCACCGACTATATACTTGGGGAAGAATCGACAGCGGATGAAACATTTTCCGATTCCGAACAGGATGTTATAGAGAATTATCTTCAACAGGGAGGAAGGTTGTTTGTATCGGGCTCAGAGATTGCCTGGGATCTGGATTACAGGGGGAGCAGTTCGGATAAACTGTTTATTCAGAATTACCTGAAAGCCTCATATTCCGCCGACGCCCCGGGTGGAATTGCCTCAACATATTATTCCGCGGAGGGAATCGCAGGGGGGATTTTCACGGATATTACAGAGATAAATTTTGATAACGGAACTCACGGCTCTTATAATGTGGAATATGCCGACGCGCTGGTTCCGCGGGGGAGTCAATCGGCGCTCAGGTACAAAAATGTGACCACGCACGAAATAGGGGGAATCAGTTATGAAGGTGTATTCGGAAACGGCCCGGCTTCAGGAAAACTTATCTTCCTGGGATTTCCTTTTGAAACAATCTATCCTTATTCCGCCAGGTACGATGTAATGGAGAATGTGTTGGATTTCCTCTATTTTGATGTTGTTTCGGTGGAAACCAATCCCGTATTATCACCGCAGGGTTATATCCTGCGACAAAATTATCCTAATCCGTTTAATCCTGTTACAAATATAAGTTTTTATCTGCCTGTGGCAGCAGATGTTACCATAACAATATGTAATACCCTCGGAGAGGAAATCAGAGAAATAAATAAACCAAATTTGACTCCTGGGAATCATAAGATTAAATTTAATGCGGGATCGGCTGCCTCCGGTATATACATATATACTATAAATGTATCAGGAATTGATGGAAGCCGTTTCAGCGAGGCAAAAAAGATGACGCTTCTGAAATAAAAATAATTATGTAAAAAAAAATGGAGAGTAAGATGAAGCTGGGGGATTGGATACCACAAATATTTTATGATATCATCGGGCGAATTGTTCCCGGCGCGATGCTGATTATTATCGGCTCGATATTATTTGTTAATGAAGATGATTTGCTTGCATTAGTAAAAACAATTTTTCTTGATTCAGAGACATCCTCATTATTTGTGTTCTTTGTTTTTATTCTTGCTTCATATTTTATCGCAATTTTAATGGGAAGCTTTGGATTTTTTATTAAATTTAAGGAGTGGGAAGAGCAAAGTGAGAACAAATATTCAGAGAACTATTTTGAGGATAAAATTAACACAGAAAAGAAAATGGTTTCACTTATCTATGATGCTCTTCATATAAAATATCCTCAGGCTGCTGCCCGATGTGCCAAGCTAAGATCGGAAAAACTTCTATGCAGAACATTAATATCGGGACTCGCTATCTTTTTTGTAATATGGGGATTGCGATACCTTTTCGCGTCAGTAGAATTTTCATGGTATGTTATCACAATATTGCCATTTTCAGCATTGGCCCTGTTTTTATTTCATCGGCATTTAAATATCAGGTTGGAATATCTGTTATCAAATCATTGGTATATAATGAAGCAGGAAAGAGTAAAATATTTTGAAAAAAAAACGAATGCTTAAGGAAAATATAATGAAAACTAAAATGACCTATCATTTGATAGTGCTAATACTTAGCTTCTTTTTAATAGTTGTATTATATTCCTGCGACAACGCCGGGAAAAAGCAGCGTCCCCGCATAGCGATAGCGGGATTTTCAATTGAATCAAGCACATTTTCTCCGGCAACGACAAGTTATGAAGATTTTAAATTTCAGGCAGGGGTGGAATTGCTGAATTATTATCCTTTCTTATCCCCGGGCAAAGAATACAGGAGAAATGCCGACTGGTTCCCGACTGTAAGAGCGCGGGCGCTGCCGGGTGGAATTGTGACAAAAGAGACATATAAACAAATTGTGCAGAGAACACTTAAAATGCTTAAGGAAAATCTTCCTTATGATGGAATATTCCTCGATATTCACGGTGCTATGAGTGTGGAAGGAGTTGATGATCCCGAGGGGGATTATATCAAAAGGATAAGGGACCTTGTCGGGTATGAAACTATTATCTCAACAACAATGGACCTGCATGGCAATGTATCGAGAAGACTTGCCAAGGAAACTGATCTGATAACATGTTACCGCCTTGCTCCTCATGAAGACGCGATGGAAACAAAAGAGCGGGCTTTACGGAATTTGATAGAAAGATTGGAAAGCGGCAAAGGAAAGCCGGAATACAAAGCCTGGATACCTGTGCCGATTTTATTGCCGGGCGAAAAAACGAGCACAAGAATAGAACCGGCAAAAAGTTTATACGCCAAAGTGGACCCGATAACCAAAAGGGATGGAATCATAGACGCGGGAATCTGGGTGGGTTACGCGTGGGCGGATGAAAGAAGAAACCACGCTGTAGTAATGGTTACCGGCGATGAGAAAGAGTCAGTCGGGAAAGCGGCTGAAGAACTTGCTCAGGCATTCTGGAAAGTAAGGAATGAATTTAAATTTGTAGCGCCGACCGCGCCTTTGGATGAATGCCTCGCAAAAGCGCTGAAAAGTAAGAAAAGACCATTTATAATAAGCGATATGGGAGATAACCCGACTGCCGGCGGGGCGGGGGATGTAACCTGGACACTAAATGAATTGCTGAAAAGAGAGGAGTTTTCCAAACCATCGGGACCATCGGTTATTTATGCTTCAATACCGGATCCTGAGTTTGTTAAGAGTGCGGTAGAGGCCGGAGTGGGAGGCGATGTTGACGCTTTCGCGGGAGCGCGGGTTGATGACCGCTATTCACCTCCTCTAAGATTAAAGGGAAAAGTTCAGGCGATAAATAACGGTGATAAATATGCTAAAACCGAGGTGGTTGTAAAAGTCGGCAGTATTAATGTTATCGTTACAGCGAAGAGAAAACCCTATCATCATAAGTTTGATTTTACCAACCTGGGACTAAATCCGGAGGAAACAGATATCGTTGTTGTGAAAATCGGTTACCTGGTGCCGGAATTATATGAAATGCGGGGGGACTGGATTATGGCTCTTACACCGGGCGGTGTTGATCAGGACCTTGAACGTCTCGAATACAAAAGAATAAAACGGCCGATGTTTCCCCTGGATAAAAATATGAAAAACCCGAATCTTTCGGCGAGGTTTGTATCGGTATCGGGAAAATGAAATAACTGAATATGCTGGGAATTAAGAATAGTTTATAATAATTTTCAGCATAGTTATTTAAGATATAAATCTGATAATTCATATTGTAGTGGGGGAATGTTACGGACCTTCAGAGAGGATTAAAAATCCTGGAATTATTTTTATTATTGCCCGGGCATCAAGCGGGCCTGTTCCGGAGGAATATCTCCGGGTATATTTATCGGGATATAAAGATGTGGTTATTAAATTATTTTGTCGGGATAGAATAAAATGAAAAGAATATTAACTGTTTTGCTTATAATTTTACCTTTTTCTCACTTCATCGCGCAGGGTATATTAACTTCAAAAGATAAAAAATATCTTGAGGAGGAGCTCTTTAATGGAAACCTGGAACAAATTGAAAAATTTTTCAGTGAAAAAGATCAGGAAACCGATGAAGGGACCTATTCGGAAAATAGCGTCAATGATTACAATAATGTTAAAAATGAATTTCTGAACGTAGTCACACTTTGCCGAAACCAGGAATCGATTAAAGATGAAATGATAACCGCCTCCGTGAAACGGCGTTTAAGTCTGGAGAAAGAATTTAAACCATTATATGCCGGGGAAAAAGGGGCAAAGCTTTTTGAAAGGTTTACCATGCTGGCCGCCGATAAAAATTACCGGGAAGCGCTGAGGGTATATAATATCGCTGAGTTTTTTAAGAGGAATTATACGGCTGAGACAATTAATAAATTCAGAATAAACACCGTGTCTGCTTATGGGATTTATTTAACGCAGGATTTTGACAAGGCTGAAAAAAAAGCTGAACAACTTCTTGCTGATATCAAAGATCTGGAGCTTCCGGAGTCTTTGACAGACAGCGTCAGGCTTTTAAATGAAAAAGTCGGGGAGAGTAAAAAAAATTATCAGAAGGCAAAAACGCTTTATAAAAACCAGGGATCACTTCCGGATGATAAAATTACAGCTTTTGTCGATAAGTATAAATCATTCAGCGCGCAGTTTGACTCATCCCGCGCCGGGGCAAAAGCATACGAATACTACAGAACATTTAGTGATCTTGCGGCAGATGGCAATTACCGGGAAGCGTTAAAATACTATAATATCGCCCATTTTTATAAAGGGGATTATATAACACAAAAGAGAAGCGAAATAAGGGGGAAAACCAAAACCGCGTATAATTTTTTTGAAAGTGAGAAATATGATGAGGCGAAAGTAAGGGCTGATAAGCTTCTTTCGGAAACAAAAGACCTCCGGCTTCCATCCTCGATAATTGACAGTATCAAAGCGCTGAAAGAAAAAATCGTACAGAATAAAAATGAAATTAAAAGAAAAGAACATTTATGGCATGATAAACGGATTATTGATGAATATCTGACTTTTGCCGCCGGTGTAAATATGATCAACCAGATTGAAATCGCGGAACTGGAATTTGAGGTTGTTGATGATGAGAATATACCGAGAGATGAACCGGTAATTCTGGAAAACCTCCCGGGAAGTTTTGTCGCCAGTTATTTTGGCAGCCTCCGATACCGTATTTCAGACAATTTTTCAGCCGGTTTCGCCCTGGGTTACGCTGAATTTCAATACTCATCTGAACAGCAGATCAAGCTAATCTATTCCGACTTTTCGCTGAATAACTACTCCGGATACGCTTTCCTGTTTTACCAGACAAAACACACAGCGGGAATAAGACCTTTCGCGGCTGCCGGACTGGGTTATAATTATTACAACAGGGATAAATCTGTGGTCAGAATCTTGCAGTTTCTGAATGGAGAAGATGAACCTCCCACCGAATTTGTTTATTATCTGCCTGAATGGAGCCAGGGTTCTTTCTCAACCCTGTTTGAAGGAGGTGTGGAATATATACCGGCGCCTGATATTAATCTTGTGGTAGGCGCGAAATTCTCAGGTTACCTGAATTTTGCCTCAAATCCCTACATGAATAAATTTAATTTTTCCTTCGGCGGTTATATCGGTTTCTGGTTATGACGCATCCAAATATTGTGAACAAAACAAGATGGTGAAAATGTATGTATATTATTTAACCGGTTATGTAAAGCCCAAAACAGCTTTTGTATGGAAAATGGGGGAAGATACAATCCCTGAAGAGTTTATGCATGAGTTGCTTGATAAAACAGAGATGCCATTCAGCATGAAGTTAGTTGATTATAATATTAGGGGAAACAAAGCCATTATAAATGATGACATTAGTCAATTAAAATATACCTGGCTGGATTATCCTCCCAATAATCTTTGCTGGCCTATATTTTCTCCCAGGTTAACCGAAGTAATAGACAATAAGCTGACAGGAAAGGAAGGAATAATCTGGATGAAATTAAATATAGAATCAAGGGAGGAGAGCCGGGAATATTTTGTCCCAAGGTTTGAGAAAAAGCTGGATGTCCTCGACATGAAAAACTCAACATTTGATGATGAGTCAGTAATAATTCCTGTGTTTTCCAGTAAAAAAATTAACAATTACTCATTGTTTTCGGTTCCAAGACTTATCTGGCAAATAACCTCTTCAATCTGTGTAAAAGAAGACCTGAAAAAAGAAATAGAGAAACATAAGTTTACCGGTGTGAACTTTGAGACTTACAGGTTGGTTTGATTATGTGATTTGGAAGATAATTAATTTCGGTCCCGTGGATAAAACAGGATGGTGAAAATGTATGTATATTATTTAACCGGATATGTGAAACCGAAAACCGCGTTTGTGTGGAAAATGGGAGAAGATACAATACCTGTAGAATTTATCCATGAGCTGCTTGATAAAACAGAGATGCCATTCAGCATGAGGTTAGTTGATTATTCCGTTGGCAGTTAAATTCTACGTAAAATGGTAAGAAATTTATCAACGAGTAGAAAATATTATTGTCATGTAAAAGGTTTGTGTTTACTCAAGGTGTATCCTCCCCCGCCCTCCGGCAAAAAACGACCGGAGGCCACCCCCTCCAAAGGGGGACATTACGTCTTTTATCCCCCTTTGGAGGGGGTGGATTCAAAGTGTTTTTCTTTGAAGACGGGGGAGGACTATCCTTGAGCTAACCGATAACTTTTCTTTTTCTGACTCCATCGGCTTATTAATTTTGAATCGCGGCTTAATTATCGGCAGCATGTTATTGGCGGACTTTTTGACAAATTTTGCTCCCTGGATTATCCTCAACATGTTGGCGTTAGTGTGTTGGTAAGAGTCGAAGCTTGACGAGTCATGACCAAACAGGCTTTGCGGAATTTTTACCTGATGTATCATCAGAACTCCTTTTCCTCTCGCAAAATGAAATCGCATAAGTTTAGAAAATATCACAAGAATTTGTTATCCATTTATTGCGTGACAAGATTTTTTTTAGCCATAAATGTGGATTTATCAGGGATGTTTTAAGGTATTTAATTATGCGGGGTGGTTTGTGAATCCTCTACAAGGATTTTGTCTTGTCTTATAAACTATATCTACAATAATTAGGTTCTATATGAAATCCAGTGGGTAATGAAAGGACAGCCATTTATTGATGGACAGAAATATACACTTATAAACTGCAACACACCTGTCGAAATATGGTGTACCTGACGGCACACTTGAACGCTTTCTTCTTTTTTTTCTACCAATATTTTGTCCCTAACGGGACAATAAAAATGAATAATACAGATCATCCCTTGGTAAGAATGAGGGGAAATATATCGATTTTGCGTTTCAAACAAATATGTCATATCAGCGAGGAATGAAATAGAATTTTAGAAAAAAGAAGACTAACCGGATAATAGAATCAAAGGCTAAGTTCTAAATAATACCGCAAAATTTGTTATATTAACAGTATGAAAAAACGAAAAAAGATAAAGCTGTTATTCAGCGAGTTGCCTAATATTTCACAAAAAGAACTATTAGATGAATTACTTCAAGAGCAAGAACTAAAAGGGTCGATACTCGAAATCGCCCAAGAAGAAGTCACAAGAAAAAGAAAAAAGAAACCATGTCCCCATTGCGGAGGGAAGAATGTCTATAAAAGGGGCAAACAAAAGGGTGTGCAGATGTATCGTTGTAATGAGTGTAAAAGATGGTACAGCGAAACGACGGGTACACCGTTGTATGATATAAAACTAAAGAAGAAGTGGCAATCATATTTACGCTGTATGGAAGAAGGGAAGCCGATAAAAAAGATAGCCTCGGAGTTGGGCATAAGCATACAAACGAGTTTTGATTGGCGACACAAGATACTGAGTTCCTTAGAACAATATGCTCCCGGGGAGTTGACATCGGAAGTAGAATGTGATGAATTAGAGCTACCGGTAAATAATAAAGGATCAAAAAACTTAGAGCGGAAGCCAAGAAAAAGAGGAAGCGACTTCAAACGTAATCAAGGGGAATCGGAAATCACAACGGTTCAAGTATTAACAGCAGTAGAGCGGAGCGGAAGAAAGTATCTGAAAGCCGTAGAATCAAAACGTCTGAGTAAGGAAGAAATAGAGAAATCTTTGGAGGGCAAGCTATCCGGTGATGTTGTATTGATAACAGACAAACACCCTTCATATAAGGCTTTCGCGAAAGAAAACAGATCGATAAAACACAAAACTGTAAAATCCGGGGATCATGTTGATAAAAATGATAAAACCGTTAATTTGCAGAAAGTGAACAATGTACACTCACAAATAAGGAAATTTTGAGAGTGTAAAATATTTTGTGTAAATGGAAAACATCTAGATGAAAGGCTTCAGCCTTTCATCAAAAAAAATAGAGAGCTGAGAAAAAATGAAGGACCAATTACGAATGGGCACACTCCATTTTTTACTTAGATCAATATAAGAAAGATAAAGTATTTTAAGCAAGGCGTCATCATTAGGGAACAAACTTTTTGACTTAGTAACTTTTCTAAACTGTCTGTGAACATTTTCAACAGGATTAGTTGTATAAATAAGAGTTCTTATTTCTTCAGGATACTTAAAATAAGCAGAGAGATTCGCCCAGTTTTTTCTCCATGAATTTATCGGGTAAGGATATTTTTTACCCCATTTAGCTTCAAGATTATCAAGCTCGGCAAGGGCAGATTTTTCAGTTGGAGCTTTGTATACTAACTTAAGATCATTCAAAAATTCTTTCTGGTTTTTAGAAGCAACATATTTTATTGTGTTACGGATTTGGTGAATAACACACTGTTGAACCTGGCATTCAGGGAACACAGACTCAATGGCTTCAGGAAATCCTTTAAGGCCATCAACACAAGAAATAAGAATATCTTTAACTCCTCTGTTGCGTAATTCGGTTAGAATAGCCAACCAGAAATTAGCCCCTTCAGCTTCACCGATCCAGAGCCCCAGAAGGTCCTTATGTCCTTCTATATCAACTCCAAGGCATGTATACGCTGCTTTTGAAACAACTTTGCCTTCCAGCCTTACTTTATAGTGAATAGCGTCAAAATAGACGATTGTGTAGATATCTTGAAGCGCCCGATCCTGCCATTGCCGTGCATGATCTACCATTGCATTTGTGATATTAGAAATAGTTGTTGGAGAGATATCAAGACCATATATCTCTTCTATATGAGATTGTATATCACGGGTTGTCATTCCTTTTGCATACATCGATATTATTTTATCTTCTATGGGTCCTACAGTTCTTTTGTATTTTTCAATCAATACAGGATCAAATGTAGAATTACGGTCTCTTGGTATATTTATCTCTAACTTACCATTTTCAGATATTATTGTTTTGCTTCTTTTCCCATTTCTGCTATTCCCGCTATTATTTCCGATCGGGGAATCTTTCGGGTAGCCAAGATGATTAGTTAACTCCGCATCAAGGAGTTTCTCAATAGAAGATTTAATAAGTTTTTTAATCGCCCCGTTTTTACCCATCAGGTCATCATAGGACTTTACGTTTTCCAAATCAGCCATTAGCTGGTCTAAAACTTCTTGTGGTAATTTCAAAATAACTCCTATATAAATGATTTTTAAATATACTCATTTGAGGCTTTCAGAGCCCACAAATTTTTCGCGACGGGGGGAAAGGGGCTGAGGACTACGTCCTCAGCCCCTTTCCCCCCGAAAAACCATTTACACCAAATTATTTACACTACCGAAATTTTTGCGTCCCTTTAATGGAGTAAGTTCAAAATATTTGCAGAACTATTTGAACTGGTATGCATATGTAGATAATATCCGTATGAATAAACAAACCTTATTACAGTGGTTCTTGGCGATCTTGGCAACTGATCAGGCATATGATCTTTTTCAACTATTCAAACAAAATGCTGTTATTATTAGAACTTAGCCGAATCAAATAAGCGTTAAAATTCAGTTAACCGGAAAAAGAACCGGAGGTTTTAGAGACAAAGAAAATTTCATCAATGTTCAACCTGGTTTTTTGCTGACTCAAATTCAATTACCCACTATAATTCACATAGAGCCAATAATTATTGTCTCTACAAGGCAAATGAGATAAAAAACCTTGTATAGGTCCCATTTTGTACGGAACGTTCTATGGGGTGGAATATGATAGACAACCTGGAAAACTTCTCTGTAGAAGATGTATAAAAAGGCGTTCAAATTATATCATTTTAGAAAATAATACAATGTTGATATATTGGTTCTGAACATTATTCGATAAAATACAGAAAGACTTGCCCCAAGTGTTTCTTCATCAAATTATCTCCCTTATTATTTTGCGAATGAGCCCCTGTAAGTTATTGTTTTTTATTACCGGCATCAGGAATTCTGAAATTGGCCATTTTTTAATTATCAATTATCTATCCTATTTCTCTTGCTGAGAGGATATCTTTCAGCGCGGTTGTCAGAGGTGTATCTTCCAATATAATATCTTCTGCCGATTCAGTATGTTCTTCCGGGACGGGCAGTTCATCAAATTTCGCTACATTAAAAGTAAACGAGTAACCTGTGCCGTAAAGTTTTTCCGCGGTTTGGGTAAGAAATGTCAGCTTGTCTTTCTGATCAAGAATTTCGGCGTCCTCACTGCTAACATTAACAATTATATCTTTTCCACTTACCTCTTTAACGGCAGAACGCAAAAGATGTGAGCCGATGCCAAATCTTTCCGAATTAACAGTTTCAACAAAAAAGCTCCAGTCATCGGTAATGTTTTTACCTGTTCTGGACGGAGCCGGTTTTTCCTCTATCTCTTTATCCTCAGTTTCTTCTTTGATCGCTGCCCGTTCCTCCGGTGGCAGAGGGGGCGGGGGAGGAGGAAGTTTGATTTCAGGCTCTTCCGGTTTTATAAGCTGAATTGGTTTTTCTTCTTTCGGCTCTTCTCTTACCTCAGTCTTTTTTTTTTCAGCAGACAAAAATGAAGATGGTGAATTCCCCAGGTTATTAATAAGGTTTGTAATTGTTTCCGATTTTTCAAATCCGATCATCTGGGCGAGTGACACCTCAAGTTTGAGTCTCTGGTTCTGACTGCTTTTCAGTTCGTAGAGGGTTTTGTTCAGGAATGTAAGTATCCTGAGCATATCGCCTTCGGAGAATTTATCCTTGTAGGTAAGATATCGTTCATGATAAATTTCGGCCGCTTCAATAAGTTTTGTGTCCTTTCGGATTATAACGGTGAGTATATTACGGAAATGTTCAATCAGGCCATTCATAAAGTCGATAAAATTCCACCCGTTGTCATAAATGCGTGAGGTTAAATGGAAAGCCTGTTTGAATTCGGTAGAAAGAATCGCGTCTGAAAGATCGAAATAAGTTTCTTCATCGATAAGGTTGAGCATCTCCTTCAGGATATCAGCTTTTACATCAGTTCCACAGAATGAAATTACCTGGTCGAAAAGGCTCTGGGCGTCCCTTAGAGCACCATCCGCTTTTTTCGCTATGATGGTAAGGGATTCATCATCGATGCTGATACTTTCGGCCGCGGCAATTTTACTGAGCAGTGATTTAATATCGCGTATTTCAATACGCCTGAAATCAAAACGCTGGCAGCGGGAAATGATGGTCGCGGGGACCTTGTGCACATCGGTGGTGGCGAAAATAAATATGGTATGTTCCGGCGGTTCTTCAAGGGTTTTAAGAAGGGCGTTGAATGATTCAGTGGTCAGCATGTGCACTTCATCGATGATATAAACTTTATATGATCCGCGGGTCGGGGCATATTTTACCGATTCTCTCAGGGTTCTTATCTCTTCAATTCTGCGGTTGGAAGCTCCATCAATTTCTATTATATCCATCGTCTGGGCGGCGAGGAAGGCTTTGCACATATCACATTTGTTGCAGGGTTCCCCATCCTGGCGGTCGAGGCAGTTTAATGTTTTGGCGAGAATTCTGGCGGTGGTTGTTTTTCCCACACCCCTCGGTCCGGCAAAAAGATAGGCGTGCGCGATACGTTTATTTTTTACCGCGTTTATCAGTGTGCGGGAAATGTGTTCCTGCCCTATAACTTCCATGAAAGTCTGCGGCCGCCATTTTCTTGCTGTAACAATATAACTGCTCATATATTTCCTGCTGTGTTAAGTGATGATATAATTATCGAGATCAAGTTTATTTTTTAATATCCCGCAAAAATCTTCCAGGTACTTTTTATCAGTTTCGTCAAATGTGGAACAGTCGTAGCTGTCAAGATCAAGTACGCCGATGATTTTTTTATTTCCTGCCAGGGGAACGACAATTTCAGAACGAGAGCCGGAATCGCACGCGATATGACCGGGGAATTTATCGACATCGGGCACAATGATTGTCTCTCCTTTCGCGAATGCTGTTCCGCAGACACCGCTGCCCGGTTTGATAGCGGTGCAGGCGGTTTTGCCGATAAAAGGGCCGAGCCATAAAATGTCATCCCTGAAGATGTAAAATCCGGCCCAGCTAATTTTTTCGAATGCCTGACTCAAAGCCGCCGCCACATTCGCAAGCGCCGTTGTAACAGGTTCTTTGCTGCTGACGAGAGCCTTCACCTGCGGCAGAAGCGCAGTATATATATCTTCTTTAGAGGCGGCGCTCTTTATGTTTATTGAATGAGACATATTTATTTTTCTTCAGATTGTTCTTCAGAAATACTTTCGTTTGATTCGGTTGTTCTTTTTTGCGGTTTTCTGCGGGGAGTTTTTCCGAAAACCGGCTTCATCGCTTCTTTTATGGTTTCAACGGGAATGATCTCCAGACCTTCTTTAACCGCCGGTTTAATTTCCACGAGGTCTTTTTCATTTTCTTTCGGGATAATAACTGTTTTTATGCCGTTAAGTTTTGCCGCGATAAGTTTTTCGTTCAGGCCCCCTATGGGGATAACCTTTCCGCGGAGTGTGATTTCGCCTGTCATTGCGACGTCTGCTTTCGCGGGAAGTCCGCTGACTGCCGAGAACATCGCCATCGTCATAGTGATTCCCGCCGAAGGGCCATCTTTCGGTATGGAGCCTTCAGGCAGGTGAATATGAATCTCTTTCTGTTTGCTGAAATTGGCTTCCAGTCCGAATTCCTCCGCGTTCGATTTCAGGTAACTGAGCGCCGCGCGGGCCGATTCTTTCATCACATCGCCAAGTTTGCCTGTAAGGGTGAGCTTTTCACTGCCTGTCATAATAGCCGCGTCAACCTGGAGGATATCCCCTCCGACGCTTGTCCAGGCCAGGCCGGTCACACTTCCGACAACAGGTTTATTAAGTGTCCTTTTAGCGCGGAAACGGGGAACGCCGAGGAATTTTTCCACCGCTTTATCATCGATGGTGAATTTTGTTTTTCCCTTTTCCCCTTTTTTTACTTTATCCGAAACAATTTCACGGGCGGTTTTTCTCATTACAGAAGCGATCTCCCTTTCCAGGTTTCTCACTCCCGCCTCGCGTGTGTATTCGCGGATAATCTTATCGAGCCCCTTGTCGGCGAAATTTATTCCGAATTTTTCGAGGCCGTTAAATTTCATCTGCTTGGGTATTATATGCCTTTTGGCTATTTCACGTTTTTCAAATTCAAGATAACCGGGAAGTTCTATTATCTCCATCCTGTCCTGAAGAGGAAGGGGAATGTTATATCTTACGTTGGCTGTGGTTATGAACATCACCTTTGAGAGGTCGTAATCTACATCGAGATAATGATCATTGAATGTATGGTTCTGTTCCGGATCGAGGACTTCCAGCATAGCCGAGGAGGGATCGCCCCTGAAATCCATACTCATTTTATCAATTTCATCAAAAAGCATAACAGGGTTTACCGTTTTCGCTTTTTTCATCGACTGGAGTATTTTTCCCGGCATGGAACCGATATATGTTCTGCGGTGTCCCCGTATTTCAGCTTCATCACGCACTCCGCCGAGGCTTATCCTTACAAATTTGCGTCCGAGGGCGCGGGCGATAGATTTGCCCAGCGATGTTTTACCCACCCCGGGAGGGCCCACAAAACATAATATCTGACCCCTCATATTTTTTACAAGGTTCAGAACCGCGATATGTTCAAGTATCCTTTCCTTCGGTTTTTCCAGTCCGAAGTGGTCTTCATCCAGAATCCTTTTTACATTTTCAAGGTCAAGATTATCTTTGGTTTTTTTATTCCAGGGCACCTCAATCATCCAGTCCATGTAATTGCGTATTACAGTGGACTCGGGAGAATTGGGGGGAGTTTTTTTAAGTTTGTTGAGTTCCTCAAGGGTTTTGTCCCTCGCTTCCTTCGGCATTTTAGCTTTGTTTATTCTTTCCTTCAGTTTGGCGAATTCGGGGGAAATTTCCTCCTCATCCCCAAGTTCATCCTGAAGTATCCTTATCTGCTCCTGGATGATAAACTTCCTCTGTGTGCGGGCTATATTTTCCTGCACCTTCGATTCGATCTCCTTTTCAACCTGGAGAATATCAATTTCGGAGCTGAGGATTTTTATAACTTCATATAGCTGGTCCTTTAATGTGAATTTTTGAAGGACAGACTGTTTCACCTCAATTGACTGGTTGATATTAGCGGAGACGTAAAAAAGCTTACGGTCAGCTTCATCAATATTTTCATAGGCGCTGAGCGCTTCCGAGGGAATGCTTCTGTTTATCTTTACATACTCTTTGAAAAGATTTGTCATCTGCCTGATAAGAGCGTTCAGCTCTTTATGTTCGGTAACTTCAGGCATTACAATTTCAACTTCAGCTTCAAAAAATTCATTGTTGGCTGTAAACCGGTTTATCTTTCCCTGGATAAGTCCGTCAACCAGAATTTTCATCAGTCCGTTGGGAAGTTTCAGTATCTGGATAATTTTGGCAATTGTGCCTTCCCTGAATATATCATCCGACATCGGTTCTTCAATGTTCGGTTTTTTCTGAGCGCTGAGGAATATATATTTTGACCTTTCGATGCTGTAATTTGCCGCTTTTATCGATTGTTCCCGTCCCACCAGCACAGGGAAGATCATGTAAGGAAATATTACATTATCCCTCAGGGGCAGCACAGGCAATATCTTCGGTATATTTTCTATTACTTCATATTCATTCTGCAGGTTGTTATCCTGTTCTTCCATTTTTCACCGTTTCTTATTTCATTTAAACTAAACTTTAAATATACCAATTCAGCAAGTGAGGGGCAAAGGGGGGAGGGGGTAAAGCGGATGGGATGATTTTATATTTTAGATGTTGTTATGACAATATTATTCAAATATGAAAAAATTTGTAACAGAATGGGGATCGCACCCTTTCTGTTACAAAATTAAATTATAGCATTAATAGATAATTTCTTATTCAAGTGTGATAAAACCAAATAAGAGTAGAATATTAAAAATCATCATTCCAAACGAAAAGATTGTGCCAAAACAAAAAGCAATAGCATCGCGTGATTTCATAATATATTCAGCTTCGTTTTCTTCTTTTGTTCTTTTTAATTTTTTAAGATCATTTAGACATTCCCTAAAATCTTTATAAGTAAATATCCAAATTATGCTGATGAATATTCGAAGTATTAAAAAAATCATCTGAATGCTCTTCCTATACCCCAGGCAAAGCTGCCCCACCAACCATCAAATAATTGTTGAGTGTGTATTGCTGCTTTCCCAAGGCTCTCAATTTTTGAAATTCTTTTTGAGATTTTTTTACCTGTGATAAACAGACCGAAATTTTTCGAAAGATTTTCAAACGATTTCCAATCTCTATCTCTGACTACAATTGCCACATCTGCGAAAAGGCCAACAATATCATATGCCGTCGCTGCCTTGTAAAGTGCAGCTTTTAAGATTGGTTCCGGATCACAGGTCGCTGCGATAGTACAACCTAAACTACAATATTCAGTAGCTTCTTTTACAGTTTCCAGTCCCTGTTCAATCACTTTATCTGTTATTTCAACCAGTTTTTGATCTGCTGATTTTGCTGCTTTTTTCACAGCTTTTCCAACTATTTGAGCGCCTTTTGCTACAGGTTCTTCCCCAGGATGATGATCGGTTTTTTCTTTTTCTTCTTCTGATTGGTCCTCTGATTTATCAGATGAAGATGATGGGGATTCTTGATTCATTAAGTATTTCCAAAAGCTTATAATTGCGTCCATCTCAGATAACAAATCATTAAAACCGCCAGCCATACCATTTGGATCAAAAAAGTTTAACGGATTGTCGTAACAATAATTATAAGAACTCCACCCCGGGTATTTATCCTCCAGCGGGTCGGGTGTGGTCAACCGGGTTATCCCGCCTGCGCTAAAAAAGCAAGCTGCGACGGATAGGCAAAATAATGATAATCGGTTTGTGTGTCAAGTTTCTTCTATGGGTGGGCAGGCTTTTACCGGTAAATTTGAATTTGTCAAAAACCGTGGTGTTACTCCACTGCCTGCCTTCGAGGATGTTGCCCCGGTGGTCACATGTCCGCCTTCGGAGGATAATCCTGCGCGGCAACCATAAGCCTGGTATCGTCGATTGTGAGCCTTTGCTGTTATACCAATTCAGCAAGTTAGGGGCAAAGGGGAATGGGGGAAATTGAAATAATTGGACAGCAAGAATTACACTGGGCAATTGTATTCCTGTTCACCACAAATATGAATATTGTTACAAACCGTCTAGTATTTTATTCTTGTCAAAATCATTTATCGCAATTCTGGCTTCAAGTATCAGATTTTTATCAATATTATAATCTTTCCCGATTTTAACCATATATTCATGCGCTTTATCTTTTCCGTGAATAAATGAATAAGTTACTCCCAGCTCAATGAGTACACTTTTTTCGAATAGATTTTTATCAAGAAATTCCGTTGAGATAATATTTATCACTTCCAAATATTTTTCACGCGCTTTCTTTGTATCTCCCATTAATTCCAAAATAATTCCCTGAAGCTGGAGAACGCTAAAATAATCCGGATATAAGTTTTGGATTATAAGGCTTGTTTTATAGGCTACCTCATATTCCTTAAGCCAAATATTAAGGGATATTATGTTATTTAATATTGCAGGATTTTCAGGTTCAATTTTCAATTGTGCTTCAAGAGTGTCAATCATCGTGAGCGCAAGTTTTTTATGTTCAATAGTTCCCTTTTCCATTTGAAAAAGCTCGAGATGCAGTTCTTCCAAATATGACCAGAATTTCACTGATGTTTTTGTACTGTCAATAATGTTATCCTGGGCAAATATAGTCGGATTATTAAATAAAAAGACAAATATTGAGATTAAAATAAATAATTTTTTCATCATTTCCTCAATTATAGCCGCAAGGTAATCTACAAATATATCTTGCTATAAGTAAATAAATATATCATTATTTCCCTCAAAATACTTATAAAGGTATCGTACGGTAATATATTGTTTTATTAGAATTAACCGCAGAGTTGTTAAATCCGTGCTGTTGTAAAACATAGTAATGTCCCCTAAGCGGGATTTACCGGGGATATAGTATAAAAAAAGTACTGTGAATACAATATCACATATCCAGTATTTATAAAATAATAAGTAAATTTCTGCCCATTCAAGGAGCTTTTCCTCTTTGATAAGGTTAAGTCTCACCAGGTTTTCAACTTTTTTATAACGAAGAAACTCCCTGTCACCGGTTTTTTTTCTATACCTTGAGGCAAAAGTATAGAAGACAGAGCTTGTGAAAAGCCGTAATGACGCCATAAACTACCAGGACTATGGTTAAGATTTTATCATTTTATCATCTCTCATTTGGTTAATATCCAAATTCATTTAACCTGTTTATCTTTGATGACTGAGAGAAGCAACTAACTTTTTAATAGTTTCTCTGCGGAAAAGAAAATACCGGGTTTGCTAATATTTCTATTTTCCTTCCCCGTGTAAATTCGATATATGATATTTCCTCCGCCGGGTATAAATAGCCTATTGGATTTTGTTATTTATAATTAGAAATACCTAAATACATCATGAAAATAAAAAATAAGACATTAGTAAGGACCACATAGGATAGGGTATATCTTTTCGATTTTTTCAGAACTTTGCTATCCAACTTATTACATGATGAATAAATATTCTTATATTTTTTTTGAAAAATAAATAAATAGTAATGAAAAAAGTAAATTCCTGCAATTGGAAGAATGGCTAAGCCACGATTGTTAACGGGCAAAGCAATACTTACTCCGAATACAAAATTAAAAAGTATCAGTAGTACTGCAGTAATCTGAACAAACAAAAGAGACATTATTAAAATTGGACTATGATAATTATCCGTTTCTTTGGGGAAGTTATTTTTATACCAAAGGTAAAGATTATAATATATCAGCTTATAAAATCGCACCCATCATCCCGATAATATGATCGACATTTGAATAATACCGGGTAAATACCAATAAAATTTAAGATTTTGATAACGCATTTTTTTATTCTCAGGAAGTTATTCCAACCTATTCAAGAAATTGATATTCCTATTATTTGTATTGAAAATAATATACTTTCGCCTAAGCCAATTAAATCTTTTACCAGCATATTATGAGTAGCTCATTCTACGCTTTTTCATAATCGGATCGTTGAATTCTTTTAAAGATTCTCTGAATATAGGGAATAAAAACATTCAAAAAAACTCATTATAATTTGCACTATATCATATTTCATGGCAAAGCTCTCTGAATTTCATATTCAGTAATAAAGTTTGATTTCAAACAGCAAATCTTAACAGGATAGATACGAAAGCAATAAAAAACATGAAATAGGATAGTTTTTGCAACTTCCACTCCTTTTCAGTATAACGTTTTTTTTCAATATAGAATTGAGTAAAATAGTCGCGTTTTTCTTCCGGATCATTGAGAATCCTTTTTTTTGCCTTATGGTTAAAAACAACCGCTAAAATAATTGATACTGCGTAAAGGATATCAAGCATTTAACCTTCCAGATTTACTCTGACGATATTGTCGAAAAAGTGTATAAACTCATTCTTAAGCAGTAATCAAATAGTATCTCAATTCTGTTTTCTCTGTAATGGATACATAGTAATTTATAACTTTTTCCTGATGGCTTTTTCCATATTAACCAGTTGCCGGCCTGTTCAAAAATTGTAAAAACGAAACGCAATAATATATTTTACTATATATTATTGATAACACATGCCGCAATAAATAATACTCTTATCAGGATCAATTACGAAGATTTTGACTCGATTCATTGTTTCCATATTGTTGATAAAAATCGAATAATAATTATTGGTATTGTTGAGTAAGGTATCAATAGTGGTGATGTAACTCTGAATACTCTTTGAATGTACTAAAATTCCTGTTAATAAACTCGTAAATAATAAATGATCTTCCCTGACCGGAGTTGGAGACCAGCAAATTACAATCTTCTCATCATTATATTTTTTTTGGGGGATAGGAATGGAATTCCGCACTTTGAATAAACGCTTTAAGAGCAACAGAGTCGAGCTCAATAACCTCGATATCAAAATACTCCGAATTAAAAGGGCTGCCTTCCTCTTCGGAATAAATGATACTTGTTGTTTGTGCCTTGCTGCCTGCAAGATAGGTCAGGTTTTCATCATCATAATGCAAATCGACACAGGCATTTGAAATTAGCACTAAACATATCAAGATGATATTATATTGTGACTTTTCTAATGTTTTCATCTTTATAATTTCTCCTTCATATCCATCTCCCAATAACCAATATACCTGGAATGATACCCTTGTAACACCAATGAAAAAAATGAATACCAAAACTTTGATATCAGCCTTAAGAAAGTAATCTCTTTTATTATCATTCTTTTACGAAAAAAATATTTTTCCACATCGAATAATAGAAATTAGCAAATAAATTCATTTTATCCAATTCGAGAATATAAATGCCTGGATCATCCCCTTTTTTTTAACCGAATCATAATTATTAAATTTGTCTGATAAATATTATACTTCTACGTAAAAAAAGGCGGAAAATGATTAACAAGGTAATAGGCATCGCGAAGGAAGCTGGGGAGATCATCAGGGAAGGTTTCGGTAAGAATTTTTCTTTTGAGTATAAAACCAATGAATCGAATATTGTTACAGAGATTGACCAGGCGGCTGAAAAAACCATAATAGATTTTGTAAAAAAAGAATTCCCCTATCACTCAATTATAGCCGAGGAGAGCGGCAGGAAGGAGAGCGCCTCCGATTACCGCTGGGTTATCGATCCTCTTGACGGGACAACAAATTTCGCTCACGGGCTGCCGATATTTTCTGTCTCCATCGGGGTGCAGAAAAAGGGGGAGACTATCCATGGTGTGGTATATGATGTTATGCGGGATGTCCTATACGCGGCTGACAGGGGAGCGGGATCATACGCGAATGAACGCAGACTTGCAGTGACCGGCGAAGATAAACTGGCGAGGGCTTTGGTGGCCACCGGTTTCCCTTATGATATCGCGGAAAATCCCCTGAACGCTATTGAGATATTGGGGGAATTCCTGAGAACATCGAGGGGGATAAGAAGACTCGGTTCAGCCGCCATTGATTTCGGATACCTCGCCGAGGGAGCGTTTGATTCATTTTATGAGGTGCATCTGCAGCCCTGGGATATGTGCGCCGGAATTCTCATCGTTACTGAAGCGGGCGGAAAGGTGACCGATTTTACCGGCAAGCCGGCAGATATTTTTACTCCTCACGTTCTCAGCAGCAATGGAGCTATTCATGACGTTATGCTGGAGGTTATAGGGAAATTCGCGAAACTTTGAAAAAAATCTGGGCAAGAGTAGTCCTTAAGAAGTCAAATTCATCGTGGAATGACAAGGGCTCATTTAATTAATAATTAATAATGAACAATTAATAATTAAAAGAAATTGTTCGAGATATCGCGATTTTATTAGGTGTAACTATCTCGTGGAAAAAATGCCAAAAAATTATAAAAATCCACGAAAATGCTCGAAGTAACCTTATTTGACTTTAACGGCCATAGATTTTTCCTTTAGAAACCAACAAACATTATTGCTTTTGAAAATAACTGAATAAGGAATGATAACCGGAAGCGCTGACTGTTTTTGGGGACCAGTGAGATACAGGAGACTTTTCTGTGGTACAACGGAGCTTAAATTTTGTAATAATCAGAGTCAGGTTGTTAAGATGATTGTCCTATGAGTCCCAATTGTCCAATGAGTTTTACAACAATTTTATTTCGGGCTCAGCCACCTGACAGTCCTATTTGTTTTTGGTTGACGAGTTTATGTTTAAGATTACGATTATTTGAAAAAATCCCAAAATCCGGAACCATTAATAATTGCCATTGTCTAATTACAAGAACGTTCAGGAAACACACTGGTAATTACCCCCTCCATAAGTAATTATAAATAAACCACTTATCAGCGGAGCTGACAATGAGACGATTATGCAGAATTTTCGTTTACGGGATAATTTTATCCATACTCGCCGGCTGCGGAGCAAGCCGGGAAGACGTTCCGGAAAAACCGGAAAAGAAAACAAGTCAGGATGATCAGACTGCCCAAAAAATTCCCAAAGATAAAAAAAATACTACTCCAACTCTCGATATGATGCTTTATGAATCGGAAAGCGCGTCGCCGACAATGCCGAAAGGCAGGCTGGCGGGTTTGCAGGGAGGGGTTATCAGGCCGAATTATTATGATATGGACTCGGAAGAATATGACTTTATTGAGGAGAATGGTTTTCAGATAGTTACCGGCAAACCTCTTTCCACTTTTTCGGTTGATGTTGACGCTGCTTCTTATGGAAATATCAGGCGTTTTATTAACCAGGGAGAAATGCCTCCGAAAGACGCGGTCAGAATTGAGGAGCTTATAAATTATTTCGATTATGATTACCCGGAACCTGAAGGCGCAAATCCCTTTTCTATCAGTATCGAAGCCGGTAAATGTCCCTGGAATGAACATTCACAGCTTGTTCATATAGGACTTAAAGGGAAAGATGTAAAGATAGAAAATATGCCGGAATCGAACCTGGTTTTTCTGCTGGATGTATCGGGCTCTATGTCATCCCCGAATAAACTCCCTCTGGTAAAAAAAGCATTCAAGCTGCTTGTTAAACAGCTTAGAAAAAATGACAGGGTGGCAATTGTTACTTATGCCGGTCATTCGGGTGTAGCGCTGGAATCGACGCCTGGTGATGAACGGATAAAAATTATCAATTCTCTTGAGATGCTTAATTCGGGCGGTTCAACGGCGGGTGCCGAAGGAATTGAACAGGCTTACAGTATAGCGGAACAGAATTTTATCAAAGGTGGAAACAACAGGGTAATACTCGCCACGGACGGTGATTTTAATGTCGGGCCTTCTTCGGATGAACAACTAACCCGAATTATTGAGGAGAAAAGAAAAAAAGGAATTTTCCTGACTGTGCTGGGTTTCGGGATGGGAAATCTGAAAGACAGCAAAATGGAAAAACTCGCTGACAAAGGAAATGGCAATTACGCCTATATAGATAACATCCTTGAAGCGAAAAAAGTATTTGTGAATGAGATTTCGGGAACACTTCTGACGATAGCGAAAGATGTTAAAATCCAGGTGGAATTTAATCCGGCCAATGTATATGCTTACAGGCTAATAGGTTATGAAAACAGGCTGCTGAACGATGAGGATTTTCTGAATGATAAAAAGGACGCGGGTGAGATTGGCGCCGGGCATACTGTTACGGCTCTTTACGAAATAATACCCGCGGGCAATGAGGATAAATTCCCGGTTATTGAGCCTCTAAAGTATCAGAAAACAGAAATTCCCAAAGAAGCTTTTAATGATGAGCTGCTGACAGTAAAATTCAGATATAAAAAACCGGATGAAGATACCAGTATACCTCTCGCGAAAATACTTAAGAAAGAGGACCTGGATAAAAATATAAGTGGTAATTTTAAGTTTTCGGCTGCCGTCGCGGAGTTCGGTATGCTGCTTAGGGATTCAGCCTGGAAAGGTGACGCTGACTGGAAATCGGTTATCAGCCTCGCGCGTGAAGCGCGTGGAAAAGACCCTTTCGGCTACCGGGCAGAATTTATCAAGCTGGCCGAAATGGGTGAACTGCTTGTGGAAAATTGAGCGACATACATAAAAACAGAGCGCCGGCAAACCTCTCCTTGCCGGCTTTTTTTTATGGGTTGGAAAGAATATGAGTAATCGGTATGAAGTTAAATTTTAATCAAAATGGCAAAATTTCAATTAACAATTAATAGTGAACAATTAACAATTGAAAAGACTACCGCAGATTATTTTGATTTCGCTGATTTAGACGGAAGAAAAGCCACAAAATCACCAAAACACAAGATCCCACGGAAGAAATTACGAATTACGAATGAGGAATGAGGAATGAAAAGAATGTCATGAAACCTTATTTTTGATTTTTTAACCTTAGTAGCGTAGGAAACAATCCGACTGAAATAAACCTTATTAACCTTATTCAAACGGGTGATATTTCCATCGGAATTTGCTGATGGGTGCGGAAAAAGCAGAGAACAGGATTACGGGAATTAAAAAGATTAACAGGATAAAATAACACAATAAAAAAAACAGAGTCAACTTTTATTGAGCAATTGTCAATTATCCATTAACTGACTTTTCACTCCTGGCTAGCCTTATTACGATTATTCCGTAAGGAGTCAAATTCTATGCAAAATAGTAAAATTTTTATTTGACCATTATTGTACTGGTGAATTCTGTCGTCCCTGGCGGGACTGTAGAATCTCTCCATAACCTATTTCCCCACAATGAATTGCGGGGCTATTATCTGTCGTCCCTGACGGGACTTTTTCTAAATAATAATGATTATCAACAAGTAAATATTAAATCAGATTAATGTGAATCCCGGCAGGGATCCTCCGCGGCGGACAGATGAAAGAGAATAGCCCCTATTTTCAAATAGGGGAAAATGTATAAAGAGTGGTAAATAAGTCCCGGTAGGGACGACAGAATTAGCTTGTTTCTGGCTTCGCCAGTTTATGATTATGATTACGATTATTCCGTTAGCAGTTAAATTCTACGCAAAATGGCAAAATTTTCGGCAACAATTCGGATTGTAGTTTTTCCTTAGCTTAGCTCTGTTAATCCCCTACAGGGATCTTACTAAATTTTTTTGTTCTTTACTACCCCATGGGGACGTTCCGCAATAATGCTGCTTCTCAAAAGCAGATTCGATTCAAAATATATTCCTGGGAAAACCAATTCGTAATTCGTCATTCGTAATTCCTCATTGATTCTGGCTTCGCCAGTTTATGATTATGATTACGACTATTCCGTTAGCAGTTAAATTCTACTCAAAATGGCAAAATTTTCGGCAACAATTCGGATTGTAGTTTTTCCTTAGCTTAGCTCTGTTAATCCCCTACAGGGATCTTACTAAATTTTTTTGTTCTTTACTACCCCATGGGGACGTTCCGCAATAATGCTGCTTCTCCAAAGCAGATTCGATTCAAAATATATTCCTGGGAAAACCAATTCGTAATTCGTCATTCGTAATTCCTCATTGTTTCTGGCTTCGCCAGTTTATGATTATGATTACGATTATTCCGTTAGCAGTTAAATTCTACGCAAAATGGCAAAATTTTCGGCAACAATTCGGATTGTAGTTTTTCCTTAGCTTAGCTCTGTTAATCCCCTACAGGGATCTTACTAAATTTTTTTGTTCTTTACTACCCCATGGGGACGTTCCGCAATAATGCTGCTTCTCCAAAGCAGATTCGATTCAAAATATATTCCTGGGAAAACCAATTCGTAATTCGTAATTCCTCATTGTTTCTGGCTTGCCTGATTACGATTATGATTACAATTATTGGGGATGTATATATTAGTGTACACACCTGTGTTTATTTTTGATTACTATTTTCTTTGTTTCTTAGGTAATCTGTTAATTTTTGGTAATATGGGCCATTCAGGGAATTGGCATGCGCTTTGTAAAAGTGGAAAATAAAGACAAGTATTTTCTGAAAACAGAAAAATATTTATCTTTCATACCAGGTTCGGAAAAAATAAATCAATGGAGATAAAAATGTTAAAGATATTCAAAACCACATTTCTTTTGCTGGCATTATCAGCAAGTGTAAGTATGGCGCAGACAATCGGCGGCAGCATTGTGCTGGCATCGCCACAGGGTGAATTCAGGCAGCATGTCGACCGTTTTGGTTATGGTTTGAGCGCTCAGGCCACTTTTAGTTCACCGGGAGCGTTTAATCCTGTTACATTCGGGCTTCATGCGAGTTATATTATCTATGGTGAAGAATCGGGCGCGCGGCCTCTCAGTTATACAATCCCGGACGTTACGGTAGATGTAAACAGAAAAAACAGCATAGCCAATCTGCATCTTCTTATGGTTGTTTCACCTTTTCCGGGACCCATCAAACCATATATGGAAGGACTGGCCGGGGGATCATATATTTTTACAACCACAGATGTCGAAAGTCAGTATTCCAATTGGGATGTATTCGAAACCAATAATTATGATGACTTTGCGTGGAGTTATGGCGGCGGAGCAGGCATAATGTTCAACCTGACTCCGGGTGGTCTGGGTGAGCTTGCGTCATTTTCGCTCGATTTGAAAGTCCGTTATCTTTTTGGAACAGAGGCTGAATATTTAAGGGAGGGTGATATTCATATTAATCCTGATAATGGTTCGGTATATTATGATGTTTCAAGATCGGAAACAGATCTTCTTACTTTTCAGCTTGGCGTGATAGCTTCTTTCTGAGAGGGAATAAAGATTTTTACCTGAATCCCCGGCAATAGTCCGGGGATTTTTTCCCCATTACAACTTGCCAAATTGTTATTCCCCTTAAGTGATTCATTCACATTATTCAACCCGGTCGCTAAAAATCCCTGAGCCGGTTGATCCTGTGTTGACAACTTTGTTTTACGGGGAGCTATACCCGATAATGGATTTTTCAGCCAAATAATGGAAGATTTTAAAATGAAATGTTAAAGAATCATTTTTTCGTGGAATTTTGAAGCTTATGGAATAATCACAAATTCGGGGAAAATTCTGGTGGGGTTTTTCATCGAATTTGAGATCAGGCAATGTTCCTCCGCTTTGTGAATCAGTCTTTCGGCCCTTTCCTTTTCTCTTTCCGATCTGACAGAAATTTTCGGAAAAATATCTATCCCGCTAAAAATAAATTTACCATCCTCTTTTGAAAGGGTTCCTTTGGCGTGTGAGCTGTAATCCTGAATTTCAAGTTTCGACATCCCGGTGATTGTCATGAAGGTGGTCATAAGACAAATATTGGCCGAGGCAACAAAAAGATGTTCCGGCGTCCACAACTTCGAAATGCCTCCGATGAATTCCGCCGGGGCGTCGATCTCAAGTTCGGGGGATTTCCCCGCTCCTATTATACCCCGTTTTTTCCCTTTCCACTGAATAGATGTTTCAAATATAATATCTTTTTCCATATCAGCAGAATTCATCCAGGTCGAGAAGTTTCATCAGGTTTTTATGCGATTCATCGGTCACTTCGACGTTATATTCCTTATAGAGGCCGATAGTTTTTTCTACCGATGTGAAAAACTGTTTACAGGTCTCGCAGGATTCAATTTCCTGTTTAAGGGCTTCACACTTAGGCGATTTCATATCTTCACCGAGATTATCGCATATCTTGTTGAGAAGCGCCTTGCAATTATGTTTATGCTCGCTCATAATTAAAAGTCTCATTTAATTCATTTCTTAAAAACAATCTCGCGCGGTGCAGTCTTGATTTAACCGCGGGGACCGAAAGGTCCATAACTTTTCCGGTTTCTTCTGTCGAAAGTCCTTCAACATCCCTGAGCAGAAAAACTATCCTGTAATCAGGGTGCAGCTTGTTTATTGCTTCATCGAGAACTGTCCGGAGTTCATTATTTTCTGTGATATTTTCCGGATTGACTTTCCAATCGGTAATACTCGATTCATCAACATATGTATCATCATCGTCGATCGAGGAAAAGGAATATTTTTTTGATGATCGCGCAAGCATAAGACAATGATTCGAAACTACAGTATAAAGCCATGTGGAAAGTTTCGATTTTCCACTGAACTGTTTTAGCGATTTCACCATGCTCATAAATGTCTCCTGCATGGTGTGTTCCGCGCGTTCCTTGTCGCGGCAGATCTTAAATGCGAAGTTGTATACAGTTTGTTCGTAATTTTTAACCAGCTCGGCAAGCGACTTCCTGTCACCCTGTTGAGCTTTCACAATCAGTTCTGTCTCTGAAAAATTGGATGCATTATTCATTGAAAAGATTCTTTGCTATAATGATTTTTGAGTTTATTTCTTCTAATCAATACTTTAAAGTTGAAAAATAATATAATTACTGCTATAATGCCATGTTGTTACTTAGCAATCATGGTTTTGATTTATCACATCGGATAAAAGATGGACGAAAAAGTAAAAAATACGCTTGGAAAAAATTCTCTGATGCAGAATATTGATTTATCTGCGATTGATTTCGACAATATTAATGGTAAACTTGTTCCTGCCAATGAGGGAGGAATAATATATAAGTCAGGTGACAAAGCCGAATTTTTGTATCTTCTTATTTCGGGTAAAGTCAGGCTGTTAAAAAAAGATGACGCCGGGAATAATGCGCGTCGCGATATAAAAGAAAATGAGTTCTTCGGGTATGACGAAATCCAGGAAAAGATACCGCGGGTGGAAACAGCTATCGCCATAAAAAACTCATATCTTTTTCTGCTTGATATTGATGAGCTGAATAACCTTGCGCTGCAGGATGAAAGTATCATTGTAAATCTGCTCCGCTCAGTAGTTGTTGAGGAGAGTAACCGGGAGCAGTATACCGATCTGCTCTCCGGGGAGGAGCCCGACAGCTCTACCGGGATTATAGATAAGGAAGAGGAAAGCTTTTCAGTAGATGATCTGCCTGAATGGGATATGCCTGAGATGGAGGATGATGAAGAAATAAAATTTGAAGTTGATGATCCGGAAATTGATTTGGGGCCTGATGATCAGCCGGATGAAAAAATCACCCTGCCCGATATTGATATTGTGAGCCTGCAAAGAGAAGAGGCTGATTTACCCGGTGAACCGGATGAAGAGGAGGACCTGGAGGTTGAAATTCCCGATTTTTCATTTGCTCTTGATGATCTTCCCGATCTGGATGAAGCTGAGGATGAACAGGAACCTGGTGATACAGATGAAACAGGAACACCTGAACAGGATGAGACGCCTGTCATTCCGGAAATTGAAGATGATAATATATATATTGATGATATGGATGCCGGAAGGACCTCCGAAGAGGAAGAAAAGCTGAATGAGTCTCTTATAGAACCGGAGGAAACTGACGATTTTGAAGATGAGGAAATTCCTGAAACAATCCCGGCAGAAAGCGCGGTGACAGAACCAGAGCTTAGCAGGGAGCAATACAGGGAAATTTCAGATATTATTCTGACTCTCCGGTTAAATGATGGTTTAGACTCCGCGGTTACCTCAGTTCTTGAAGCAGCGGAAAAAATCACTGATTCTGAAAAAGGCTTTCTTTTTCTTTTAAATGAAGAAAAAGGAAAACTTGAGCTATCAGCTCCTGATGGTTCGGGAAAGGTTGTGGAATTACGAAAAGGGGAAGGAATTGCCGGATGGGTCGCCCAGACCGGTGAGATAATGAATATCAGCGGTAAAGAAGGAAAGATAAGTGTCAGACCTGATTATGAAAATGGCTCGGTCAATAATGAAAGCAGCCTTTTATGTTTTCCCCTGCGAAGTAAAGATGGTAAAATAATTGCTGTTCTGCAGTTGCTGAATAATAAAAACGGTAAATATGGTAAAAAGGATGTGGAGATGCTCAAGGCATTTTCGCCCCACGCGGCCAGGGCTGTCGCCGGCGCCAGAATTGATGAACAGCAAACAATCGATACGAGATATGTGTCGCTGAAAGGTATGGCCGATTATCTTGTCTCGGATGTTAAAAAATCTCTTCTCCTCGGCAAAAGATACCTGGAGCATGCGGGACAGGATGACAAAAAGGAGGGGAGCAACGTTCATAATATGGCGCTCGAAAAGGTTAATGAGCTTATTGATGATTTGAGGACTATCTCCTTTTTCAGCAGCTCAAGTTCACAAATGTTTCTGATAAACAGGAATATTAACAGTCTGCTTGAGGAATATTACAAAAAAATAAAATCTTATCTTTTCGCTAACAACGCCTCGCTTGAATTTGAATTTGATCTTGACGCGGTAGTCAGGATAGATTATCATGAATTTTCTAAAGTATTCAGGGAAATTGTAAAAAACTCGGTTGAAGCGACACCAAAAGATTGTAAGATAGTTATTTCCACCTCGAGAAGAGAAAAGGAGATAAGGATTAAATTCCTTGATAACGGGCCCGGCATAAAACGTGATCTTCTGGGTAAAGTTTTCGAACCATTTTTCAGCAGCGGTAAAGAAGCCCATGCGGGTATCGGTCTGACTCTCGCGAAAAAAACCACGGAAATGATGAGCGGCAGCATTACACCTGCTCTGCCCTATAAAGGGGGATTTGAAGTTACATTATCTCTGCCACTGGTAAAAAATCCCTGAGATGAGTTATAATCTGTTGACTGTTCTGGGACCCACTGCTGTTGGGAAAACCAGACTCGCGGCGCTGATTGCCGATAAGTATGATGGTGAAATAATCTCTGCCGATTCCCGCCAGGTTTATCGTTTTATGGATATAGGGACGGGAAAAGATTTACAGGATTATAAGGTGGGGCCTCATAATATAACTGCTCACCTGGTGGATGTTGCCGAACCCTCAGAGGAATTTAATCTTTTCAGATTCAGAACCCGGTTTTTTGAAGCCTGGCATAGTATCAGGGAGAGGGAAAACATTCCTGTTATGGCCGGGGGTACGGGGCTTTATCTCAGTTCGATAATCCAAAACTACAATATGAAGAAAGCGGACATTTCTGAAGAAACAATTGAGGCATATAAAAAATATTCCATTGAGAAACTGAGAAAAAAACTTTTAGACCTGAAACCAGATCAGCACAACATAACCGATCTTGAGGATAAAGAAAGGATTATTAAAGCTCTTGTTATTGCCGAGTCGGAACAAATACCGGATATAGATGAGAATCCTGAAATAAATTCTCTGAATATCGGGGTTTTTATGGAAAGAGATAAGATTAAAAAAAGGATTACCGCCCGACTTAAACAACGTCTGGAAGAGGGGATGATAAAAGAAGCTGAAAAATTGCTTGAGATGGGAATATCTCATGAAAAGCTGCGTTTTTTTGGATTGGAATACAAATATCTCAGCCTTTATCTCAGGGGTGAATTGAATTATAATGATATGTACCAGAAACTTAACAGCTCAATTCACAAATTTGCCAAAAGACAGATGACCTGGTACAGAAAAATGGAAAAGGAGGGAGTAAATATCCACTGGATTGATGGCCCCGATTTTGAGTCTGCTTCCCGGATAATTGAGGAGAATTATTTTGATTGATCTGCCTTCGGACGTTCAGAAATATCTGAAAAAGTTTGGAATGCCCGGCCGGGAAGCTGAGGAGAAATCAGGCGGGAAATACAAATATATTGTGGTTATTCCCGCTCTGAAGGAATATAACAATCTGAAAAAACTAATCCTTTCACTCGTCGGGTGTGATAATAAATATTTTGATAAAATTCTTGTAATGATAGTTGTGAATAACGTTAAAGGGGCTGAAGAGGTTATTCTCGCAGATAATTATGAATCCATTGAGTATCTCAGGAGAATTATAAATAAGGAATATTCAGATAAAGAGGAGGAAATTATTTGTCGTTCAGGTTTGAATCTGGCTCTTGTTGACGCTGCCACGGAAGGTAAAAATATGCCTGTTAAGGATGGGGGAGTGGGTTTCGCGAGAAAAACAGGTATGGACCTTGCTCTTGAACTCTTCGATTATAAAAGTCCGGGTAAAAATATTCTGGGCTGCCTTGACGCTGACTGCACAGTGGAAAAAAATTATTTCAGCGCGGTTTATGAAATATATAATTCGGAAAATATTAACGCGGCCCATGTTGATTATTTTCATCCCGCGGAGGGGAGTGAAAAGGAAAAGCTCGCGATAATCTGCTATGAAATATTTCTGCGATATTACATATTCGGGCTTACTTTCGCCAAATCTCCTTTCGCTATTCATACTATCGGATCGACTATGTCATGCGACGCTGAAACATATATAAAAATCCAGGGGATGAATAAAAGGAAAGCGGCGGAAGATTTTTATTTTATGGAAAAACTGGCCAAGATAACATATATACGGCAGATAAAAGAAACCAGAATATATCCCTCTTCACGGGGATCATTCAGGGTGCCATTCGGAACGGGACAGAGAGTAAACAGGTATCTTTCGGAAGAAAGGAATGAATATTTGCTCTATAATCCCGAATCGTTCAGGATATTAAAACAATGGCTGGAAATATTTTTGCCGGAAAAACCTTTTACCACTGAGAGCATACTCAGCGAAGCTGAAAAAATTGACCCGCTCCTTTTTTCTTTTCTTCTGGAAAATAAATTTGATTCAGGCTGGCCGAAAATAGCTGTTAACGCGGGGAGCGCGAAACAGCTTTCAAAACAGAAAAAAATGTGGTTCGACGGGTTCAGAACCCTGAAGTTTATTCATTACCTAAGGGATAACGGTTATCCGGATATTAATATGTTTGACGCGCTTGATGAGATGTTTAAAATGAATGGCCTTAATATCAGCATTAACAAGGCAAAAGGTGAAATTCCCCCGATGGATATCCAGATGAAATACCTGGAAATCCTTAGAGAGAATAGCTGATTTTTGTTGGTCATCCTGTCCGTACAGGTTAGGAATGTTTTTGTTTTTCTCTGGTTGGTCTCCACATGCCGCCTTCTTCGAAGGCCGCATGTGGCTATTCGAGTTTGCCCCCTTCGGGGACATTAGGATGTTGAAGGTAGCAGACTGTTATGGATATTTCAGCAATATATAAAAAAATCAAAATCGGGACATAAAACGAAAATCCCCCGAAGGGGGTTAATCCGAATAACCACAGGGTGTTCCCGCAGGGAATTCCCTGTGGGGGCGGGATCAGGCAAAGAGTCAACAACGCAGAAGATGGCGAACTGGGATGGTTTATCTGGAAAGATTTCTTATAACAGTTTTTGTCTGCGGGGAGGTATTGGATTTCCCCCGGTTTGTTCCACAGGCCGCCATCTCCGACGGCTGCCCGTGGCTATTCGAGTTTGCCCCCTTCGGGGACATTAGGATGTTGAAGGTAGCAGACTGTTATGGATATTTCAGCAGTATATAGAAAAAAATCAAAATCGGGAAATAAAACGAAAATCCCCCGAAGGGGGTTAACCCGAATAACCACAGGGTGTTCACGAAGGGAATTCCCTGTGGGGGCGGGATCAGGCAAAGAGGCAACACCAGAAAAGATGGCGAAGTGGGATGGTTTATCTGGAAAGATTTCTTATAACAGTTTTTGTCTGCGGGGAGGTATTGGATTTCCCCCGGTTTGTTCCACAGGCCGCCATCTCCGACGGCTGCCGGTGGCTATTCGGGTTTGCCCCCTTCGGGGACATTGCGATATTGAAGGCAGCTGACTTTTATGGATATTTCAGCAATATATAGAAAAAATCAAAATCGGGAAATAAAACGAAAATCCCCCGAAGGGGGTTAATCCGAATAACCACAGGGTGTTCACGCAGGGAATTTCCTGTGGGGGCGGAGTCAGGCAAAGAGTCAACAACGCAGAAGATGGCGAACTGGGATGGTTTATCTGGAAAGATTTCTTATAACAGTTTTTGTCTGCGGGGAGGTATTGGATTTCCCCCGGTTTGTTCCACAGGCCGCCATCTCCGACGGCTGCCGGTGGCTATTCGAGTTAGCCCCCTTCGGGGACATTAGGATGTAGAGGTTAGCTGATTCTTATCGAATTTTCAACAATATATAAAAAAATCAAAATCGGGACATAAAACGAAAATCCCCCGAAGGGGGTTAATCCGAATAACCACAGGGTGTTCCCGCAGGGAATTCCCTGTGGGGGCGGGATCAGGCAAAGAGGCAACAACGCAGAAGATGGCGAACTGATTGGGCTTAACCAGTGAACTGAGGTATAAAAAAAACCTCCCCGAAAGATATATTCGGCGGAGGTTTCAAGAGCAGTTTCTTAAAGTAAATTTTAATTAGCGGGATGGTGCGGATTATTTAGTGAGAACCATCTTAATCGATTTTCTGAATTGCCCGGCATTTAGATCAAGGAAGTATACCCCGCTTGGCAATCCTTCGGCGTTAAATTCTGTTTCGTAATTTCCGGGGGTTGTGTCTCCCTGGAATAATACTCTGACCTGCTGACCGAGAGCGTTAAAAACAGTAAGTTTAACTATTCCCCTTTCGGCGACGGACCAGTTTATTTTTGTTGAGGGATTAAAGGGATTGGGGTAATTCTGCCGCAGAGAATATTCTTGCGGAGTAATGTTGTCCTCGTCAACACCAACCACGATGCCGGTCATTTCGGTTGTATCGCTGAAATCGGAATAGGAATAATCATTTATCGCGTAAACTCTGTACCAGTATGTTTTATCATGTTCAATATCGGTATCGTCATAAGTTGTGCCGGTGTAAGTGGTGTCGTGAGGTTTGAAGAAAATAGTGCTTCCCATTTTCTGGTGGGCTCTTTCAATGGCGTAGGCAGTTTCGCCATTTGAATGATCATTCCAGGTAAGCATTATTTTATTATCACCGGAAGCAGCCTGCAAACTGTCGGGAGCGTTTAACATTCCGGCGAAAGCCCAGGTATCGGTGTATTCTGTCGAATCTGAACTGTTAAAACCTTTCATTCTCCAGTAATACATTCCCCCCTCAACAATTCCGTCAAAATTGTAAGTATCGGTAGTCAGGTTATCTTCCGATACAAGAAATGAGGAGAAATCGGGATTATCAGAAACCTGGAGCCTGAAATGATCAAGATCATCGGGGATTGTCCATACTATGTCGATGGGGCCGGGAATTATGTTTCCCAATTTGTTGCCGGGGGATTTATGGAAAAAGGTCATGGGAAAGCTGATTCTTTCAGAATTATTGGCGTTAAATACCTCTTTTGAATTGTCTTCCTGTACAAACGCCGCGCAATAGATCATAGAATCTACCCAGGTTTCTTCAGTCTGAAAGGTGAAGGTATATTCATGTGTGCCAATTTCAGTATTCAAAACAACGCCCTGGGTTGAGGGAGATGCTTTCCGGAATACATAATAAAAATCTTTTTCACCGTTTGAGCCGGGAGCTGATGTATAATGAATTTCTTTTTCAATCGCGAAGAGCTGCAGACGAAAATCGCCGGCGCCCGGGTCCTGCTGAACTTCAACTGTAACGGTTGACCTGAGGCTGTCATAAGCAACCTGCTGATCAACGGCTTCAATAGTTATTGGTGTAAGAACTCCCTTTCGCAGGTTATATGTACTCTGGAGGTTAGCCTGTGTGAAAGGATATGCCGCGGCAATAATTCCATCAATAAAAAGACTGGGAACCCCGTTGATATTATAATAATTTATCCTGTCTCCGTTCTGGGTGGTATTTGCCTGGTACATCGGGTCTCCCGAACCGGGCCACCACGCATGGTAAGTGATTACAACAAGTGAATCGGGATTTCTTTGCCAAAACTGCTGGGCAATGGGGTTATTATTAGCGCAGGGGCCGCAATATGTATTTGTCGCCTCTTCATGTAAAACTTTTCGGGTGACCATATTTTCAGAGCTTAATTCCGGTCCGAGATATTTATGCGAAACCGTAACTCCGTTCACAACAGCAGAGCTGTTTTTCACGTTAACCGCCTCTTCCTTATTTTGGGCGAAAAGCAGGGAAAAGCTTAAAAATAACGATAATGTAAAATATATTTTCCTCATAGATGTTCCTTTAGATTTGTAAAATTGTTTTACACTCTAAAATATAATAAAAAATTGTTTCGGGGAAAACTGATAAAAAATGCCATCCCCAAAATAGTCATACGAAATAACTAATTTTATATGAGTTCGGGATAAGATTTTTTTGCCTTTTGCAGAGACAACGCATGCCTTGTCTCTACATTGGGCGACTTAACAATAATATTCTTGCATTTTATGGCAGAATATTGAATTGAGTAAATTGATTTAAATAGTAGAACTCATAAACTGGCTGAGCCAGAAAAAAATGAATCCGAAGACAGAATCGTACTCGTCTTTACCAAAACGCTCAGGTTATTCGAGAACGATTACTCCGTAAGAAGTTAAATTCTACGCAAAATGGCAAAATTTTATTTGACCATCAATTTACCGGGTAATTCTGTCTGCCTGTTCGCCGCGGAGAATCCCTGGCGGGACTTATAATTTCCTCCCCTACATTGTCTCCCCCACAATGAATTGCGGGGCTATTATCTGTCGTCCCTGACGGGACTTTTTCTAAATAATAATGATTATCTACACGTAAATATTAAATCAGATTAATATGAATCCCGGCAGGGTTCCTCCGCGGCGGACAGATGAAAGAGAATAGTCCCTATTTTCAGAGGCTGTGTGAAAAGTCTGGAACTCACCCTAAATCCCTCTCTTAAAAAGAGAGGGACTTTTAAAAAGTTGCGAATTATGAGCAATTTAAGCCCCTTCTCTTCCCAAGAGAAGGGGCTTGGGGATGAGTTTATTAAATTGCTCAAACTATTCACACAGCCTCTTCAAATAGGGGAAAATGTATAAAGAGTGGTAAATAAGTCCCGGTAGGGACGACAGAATTAGTTTGTTTCTGGCTCCGCCAGTTTATGATTAAGATTACTCCGTAAGAAGTTAAATTCTACGCAAAATGGCAAAATTTTATTTTTCGGGGTAATTCTGTCATCCCTAGCGGGACTTTTTGGGGATTTTGAAGTTATCTTAAAGAAAAATTGCTGGTTCTTATCTCTTCACTCTCCACTAACCACTTTTTACTTCTGGCTTGCCAGTTTACGATTACGAGAACGTTTTTTTTTCTGAATTTCCTTTTAGTTCTGGCTTTGCCAGCTTAGGTATATCATGAAAATTCTGTCCTGCGCGGTGGCGATATAATTAAATGGGGGACTATTTAAATTTTATCGCCATGAGGGTGATATCATCCGACTGATCGGCGCCGAGGGTGAATTCTTTCAATACCCTCATAATTTCCGCCGTGCATTCTTTCGGTTCTTTCTTTATGAGTGAGGGGAAGATTGCCTCCAGCCTTTCATTCGTAAATTCCTCAAAATCGGGATTCATCGCTTCATTTACTCCATCGGTATATAATATTATCCTGTCTCCCCGGTTTACTTTCAGGCGGTTGCTTTTGTAAGGAATCTCACCAAAAAGCCCGAGGGCCATACCGTGAGTTTCGCTGATCTGTTCCACATTTCCATCTTCCCTTAGTATATATGGGTAATTATGTCCCGCGTTGCTGAAATCAAGTTCTCCCGTATCAACATTTAGTATTCCGAGAAAATATGTTACAAAAAGCTGCGATTCATTATCTTCGCAGAGAGTATTGTTTATGAGAGTAACCAGCTCAGAGGCTGTCATTTTAGGTTCGGCTTTTGAGCGGAAAAGGGTACGGGTAACAGCCATAAAGAGTGAGGCGGGCACTCCTTTGCCTGCCACATCACCTATCCCGAAGAGAAATTTATTTCCGTCAATAAAGAAAAAGTCATAAAGGTCGCCGCCAACCTGTTTTGCCGGCTCAAGAACAGCGTGCACGGCAATATCGGGCCTGTCGGGGAAAGGGGGAAATAATTTTGGTATCATTCCCATCTGAATCTGGTGAGCGACTCTCAGTTCGCTTTCAATTTTTTCTTTCGCCACCGTTGTATTTTGCAGATCATCAATATATTGTTTTAATTCATCTCTCATAGTTCCGAAAGATCTGTTAAGCATCCCGATTTCATCATTGGCGTCATATTCCGGAAGTTTAAAATCCAGATCACCGCCGCCAATATGTTTTACAGTTTCGGCAAACTGCTGCAGCGGTTCTGTAGCTTTTTTAGAGATATATTTTATAAGAACAAAAAGCACAACCAGACCTCCTACGCCGAGCAAAAGGAGCATAAGAGATAAAACCCTGAGATGAGAATAAAGCTCATTCTGTGGAAATATCATCGCCAGGCACCAGCCATTTGAAGGGAGGGATGCGTAATATATCATATTGCTTTCATCAGATTTGATTGAGGGATAACTGGTGAATCCGCTCATACCGTCAATCATCATACGGCCTAATACACGGAGATCATTGTTGTTGTATTCTTCAGCCAGACTGAAGATTGTCTGGTTCATCATCCATTCTTCATTCGGGTGGGTAATTATTGTTCCATGTTTTGAGATAAGAAAAGCATATCCTGTTTCCAGAATTTTTATATCTGAAATTATCTGCTGCAGCCAGGGCAAGGCTATGTCAATTGTAACAATCCCGCAGAATTCCCTGCTGCCATCAATGAATCTGTAGAAGGGAACCGAATAGGTCGACATAAGTATGTTGCCGCCCCCTTCATCGTAATAAGGCTCGCTCCATACAGGTCTGTTCAGCAGACGGGGAATCTGGTACCAGTCCTGGTAAATATACTGGTAGCTTTCCGACTCCAGATCAGTGGCGACTATTTTATCCCCGTTTTTATAAACATAAGGGGCGTAAGACTTTCTGTTTCTTTTGAATTTATAAGGTTCAAAAGCGATGGCGCTGCCATAAATATCATCATTATTGGCAACCACGGTTTCCATAAGATTCAGTATTTTTGATTCATCAAGCTCAGAATGTTCTATTACTGCCGCAAGATTCAGGGGGATTTTCTGCACTGCCTGCAACACGGCTTCAATTTTATAAACATTTTTTCCCGCTTTATTGGCGGCAGATTCACTTACCGATTCAAAGAGAAGGTAGCGGGATATATTATAATTAAGTGAAATGAGAAGCATGCCAAGGAGAACAGTGGCGCTGAGTATATAAAAACTTAATTTCCAGGCGAATGGTCTGTTCTTAAATATCATTTTTCCTCCGGGACAAATAATTTGAATGGGGGAATTGAGGAAATTTTACCGGCATCCTTTAATATTCGCGCGGTCACAAAAAATTCCGTTTCATCCAGTCTGCCCGGTTCTTTGCCATCTGTATAAAATACTTCATGCATTTTATCAAGCATCCATATTTGGTGAGCTTTATTGGCGGGAACTTTCAGTCTGTTCATCTCCTGAATAACAAGTTCCAGCGCTTCTTCACGGTTATCAAAAGCGTAAGACCATCCTTCCATTGTCGCCGCCGCGAACTTTTCATACAGTTTATTATCACTGCTAAGAGTTGAGCGGAGGCAGTATATACCATCTTCGGGAATATTAAGATCGGAATCGTGAAGGAAAAAAGTATCAATCTCATCCTCATTTATACCGGAATTGAGAATTGTGTGATATTCATTATACCACATCACAGTCATAATATCGATAGCGTCCACAAGAAACATGTTGATGGAATAAAGCACCGGTATAATTTCCGCGTGGATATTATGTTTTTTCAGGAAAGCTTTTGGTATCTCTTCAAAGCCTGATTTCCAGATACCGATTTTGCGTCCGGAAAAATCTTCAGTATCCTTTATTTCTTTCTCTTTTTTCGCGACAAAAACGAGCGCCGATTTCCTCGAAAGCTGAAGAATATTCAGTAACTTGTTGCCTTCGGCGGCAATGGGGATTGCTGTGGCGAGAAACATTGAGGCAAAATCAGCCTCACCGTTCAACAGCAGCTCCTGTGAAGTATTGTTGAGGCCGCAATGAATTATCTCAACATCCAATCCATATTTTTCATAAATCCCTTTTTCTTTTGCGGCATAATATCCGGCAAACTGTGCCTGAGGCATCCACTGCGCGGCAAATTTCACTTTTTGTAGATTCTGCGCGTCGGATGAAATTACCATCAGGACAGCAAACAAAATTGAAAGAACTGTTCTCATCATTCACTTTATACTCATTAGTACAAGAATTAAAAGCAATATAATACTATTCTGAAAAAATTAAAAAAAATGAACAGGGTAATTATAAAATTTAACAGTCGGGCCGGGCTGTGATATCAGGGCAATAGCTGTTTGAAAGGAGGCTGGGTGAAAAATCAGGAGTTACAAATTAGTCCTGTTGCAGTTATTCCGCGCATAATGGCAAATATTCAATTAACAATTAATAATGAATAATGAACAATTGAATTGGCTGCTTTATTTCAAGAGTAATATCCCTGCTGAAAAATGGCCACAAAAACACAAAAACACGAAATTCCACGAAAAGCTCAATAAAACCTTATTCTATATTTTTTAACCTTAGTAGCCGGGGTGAAAAACAAAAGAATTTAACCTTATTACCTTATTGAGTTGATATGAAAGTCCACAGCAGTTTTACACAGAAAAAGATGTCTGAACCATGATTAAGGGATTTATGGATTTCATGATTATTTTTCGGTATCGGTATTAAAAAATCAGAGTAAGAGTATGATGACTGGGTTGAGTGAAGGCGGCGGCAGTGTATATTTTTCCTGAGGGAAACAGAATTATTCCTAAGAGGTTAACTTCTACTTAGAATGTTAAAATTCAATTAATAATGAATAATGAACAGTTGAATTGGCTGCTTTATTTCAAGAGTAATATCCCTGCTGAAAAACGGCCACAAAAACACAAAAACACGAAAAAATTGTCAATTCTCAAATTGCTTCAGATTATGCCGAGTTCTTTCAGGGAAACGAGGCCCAGGGTCATTGTGATAACGGAAGCGATGGTTGTAAGGACTACGATATTGCCCGCGAGTCTGCTGTTGCCTCCCATAGCTTCGGCCATAATAAAACTGACTATCGCGGTCGGACAAGCGAACAGAATAAATATTATGCCCAGTTCCTCTTCCTCGAAACCGAGCAGAATAGCGGCCGGCAGAGCGGCACAGGGAAGAACCACAAGCTTTAGAAGGGATGAATAAAATGCCAGCCGGGATGCTTTCCTGATATTTTTAATATTCATCGAAGCCCCGATTCCTATAAGGGCCACAGGCAGTGCGAGATCGGATATGTAACCGGCCCCTGTAAGAATGGCTTTGCCGGGATTCAGCCCGGTTTGTGAAAAAATAATGGATATAACAACAGCGATTATCAGGGGATTCCTTATGACCTCAACAGCCGTTTTGACAATTATATTTTCCTGTTTCGATTCATCCATCCTTGTAAGCACTATCACTGAAAGCAGGTTATAAAGGGGGAGCAGAAAAACCAGCAGCAGCGAGGCCCTGGCCAGCGCGTCCTCACCAAACATATTCAGGGTGACCGCGAGTCCGACTATGGCATAGTTGCTCCGGAAACTGCCCTGGACAAAAACACCCATATCCTCTTTTCGTTTGATTCTCATGGAGGCGAAAAGCCAGATAATCAAAAACATTACTATCGTCACCACATAAGCGAAAGTGATTAAACCGGGCTCAAATTTTTCAGCGAGGTCAATGTTATAAAGTTTCATAAAAACAAATATCGGCAGCGCTATCTCGAATGTGAATTTTGATGTGGTTGAAACAAACCCGTCATCGATAATACCTGATATACGAACCACAAATCCGAGGGCGACTACAAGAAAAACCGGGGCGACAACATTGAAGGTGAAGAGAAGATTTTGCATTTTCCAACATAAGTTTTAATTTTTCTTTTCAAAAAATAACGGAATTAATTTTCATAATAAAAATATCCCGTTATTTTTGCAGATGTAATAAGCAGCGCACTGAAAGGAGAATCAAAATAAAGGCAGGCAGGTTTTGAAAAAAAGTATATTCGCAGGTATTATTATCGTTTCTTTTGTTTTTTTTAATTGCACCGAAAAAACGGTTCAGGAAGAAAAACCCGATTCATTTTCTTATCAGTTTGTTAAATATGAAAAAAGTTATGAGGATTGCCGGCCGGGCAGCGATACCTGTACCTATGTTCGGATTGTCTGGCCGAAATTTGAGACAAAATATCCCTATCTGCAGGAGATGATAGAAAAATATACTCTCAGTCCCGCTTACGTGGATGAATCTTTTGATAGTCCGGACAGCATCGCATTTACTTTTCTTAATGATTACGAGAGATTCAGGATAGATTTTCCCTCCGCGCCGATATTCTGGTATATAGAGAGAAAAATGGATGTGGCTTTTGAGCAGTTTCCGGTGATAGGGTTTAAATTCCGGGAGGCGACATTTATGGGGGGAGCGCATCCGAATGCCACAGTCAGTTATCTGAATTATTCAGCCGCCGACAGTACCTTTCTTAATCTCTATGACATTATTAAGGATGAAAATGAGGATGAATTTGTGGGGATAGCTGAAAAAATATTCCGCGATTCCACCGGTATAGAAAGTGGCAGGTTACTCGCTTCGGGCGGTTACTGGTTTGAAGAGGGATTTGAGCTTAATGAAAATTTCCTTATCGAAAGGAGCGGATTACGTTTCCTTTTTAATCCCTACGAAATTGCCCCCTACTCGATGGGTGAACTGGAATTGTTTATCGGGTGGGATAAATTCCGGCATCTGATGAAAGAGAAATTTGTTAAAGAAAGCGGACTTTTCCCCGAGCTGGCAGGGAAAAACAATTAATAATTAATAATTAATAATTAATAATTAATAATTAACAATTAATAATTAACAATTAACAATTAACAATTAACAATTAACAATTAACAATTAACAATTAACAATTAACAATTAACAATTAACAATTAATATCTAATATTTAATAGGCAGCGACGACCGCAGATTTTTGTGATTTCGCGGATTGAAAAGGAAAAAAACAGCAAAAGCACTATTATACCAAATTCCACAAAAAGGTTGAAAAAACTTATTCTTTTTTAACCTTTGTGCAGAAATGACCATGCGACAAAATTAAACATAGAAATTTCACCAATACCATTTTTAAGATTTTTATAATTGTATTATCTTCAGACTGTGAATCGTCCGAGACCGGCGCACGCGCAGGAAGTAGCTTTCGATTGTCGATTCATCATCACCGTTGAACATTTTGTTATGGCCGATGTCCAATTGAACATAGTGTTAGTCATTTGGAGAATCATTTAATTCTTTCTGTCGTGCTTCAATCATTTTCTGTAATTCATGCATTTTTTCTTGCACTCTATTTTGACCTATCTGAGCTCCTTTTTGCAACAATGCTGGTAGTTTTTTCAAAGTTTTTCTACCCGTTTCTGTTTTATAGAAATCAATCATGTCCCGAATTTCCTTTTCATTAAACTCTTCTTGATAAAGTTTTACATAATCTGCTTCCATAGATTCCCAACTCATATATTTTTTAAAGAATTTAAGCATTGTGCTTCTATAGTTTTCAAGAGAAGGATTTTGTTGAATTTGTATATCAAGTAGCACCTTTACCGATTCATCCAAAGTGGTTTTCATATCAATAAGATTAACTAATTCTATCACAGCCTCTTTGTGTGTCTGGTTGTTTTCTACCAAAATTTTATTTTGTGAGCAACTGATGCTAAAGAGTATAAAACCACCTAAAAGTATCAAAATTTGTCTGTTCATTACTTGTCCTTTGTGAATTTAGAAAATTTACATGTTATAAGTTTATTTCTTGAAAATGATTTTGCAATAGTGGCATAACCAACGGAGTTGCCGATAAGCCGTCTGCCCAGAGCAGCTATGCTTTACCAGCAACCAATGTTTATAATTTGTAGCCGTTCGTAAATTGCTCAATACGGACGGCGACTTTACTTACACTTACAAACTAACCAGAACAAAATGTTAAACGAAAACTGTGAACCCAAGAACTGCACAAATCCCGCTCTGTACTGGCGGTCGGCTTGAGCGGCTGGTTAGCTGTATTTTATTTTTTATTACCTTTTTGATTGATAAATTTTATTGCTAATTCAAATCCTTGAAAAGTATAATCAATATTTTCCTTAAATAGGTCTGGTAAGCTCTCCTTAACTTTTTGAATTTCCTCTAATTTTTCAGTATTATCATAATTAATGAACGTCCCAACATAGATTTCAGATGGTAATTGAAAATAATGAACAATATCTTTACGCTTACTAAATAGATTTACAAGTTTATTTTTATATAAATTTTCAAGGCAATAAAATATTCTGAATCTATAAAAGAGCTATCAATTTTTTCTAACACAGTAGTAAAATATACCTGCCTTTCTTTTAATGATGTTTTAATAAAGCTAAAAATCATATCTCCTATTCTATCCCAATAATTATAGAAGGACTGAAAAAGGATATTGGCATAACTCATATACCGCTTATCTTCTAAAGTTTGATGATACGTCTTATCTTCATCAAGAGGACTATTTACAAATTGACGAAGCAAAAAAGTAAGGGCAGTAAAATATTTTATATCGTCACTTATAGTTGCTATTTCATTATAGTTTTTATAGAAATGAAAAGGTTTAATACTTTTTACTTCCTGAAGAAGATGAGTAAAAAAACTTAATGCATGCTCATCATTGAATTTAACTTCTGATAAACATCTTAATCCAAAGCTCGCGTATTCATTTCGAATAGTTTCATCGAGATTTCTATATTGTTGAATAAAATTTCTCATAGTTTTTTAATACAGCTAACGTAGTTGCAAATAACCGGCACCCCAACACTACTATGCCAAATTATTGCACACACTTAAATAATTAGCAACCGGATTGTATATTCAATTGCACAAGCCGGTTGCAAGAATTTAATTTATTAGTACACTGCCGAACAGCAATGTTAATTAATTTTACTAAACTTATGAACTACACAAATACCGCTTACATTTCGGCGTCCGCGTTGATTTGCTTGTTAGCCCTTGCCTTCTTTAATTTCATTGTATAATTAAATCCATAACCAATGCTGCTAAAAAGTAAGTAAATCAATAGGGTAGCAATTAATATTATATATAAAACATCACTATCTTTATTTGAAACATTCTGAACTTCTTTACTCAGAAATAATGCTTTCCAAAGAACATAGATAGCAATACTTGAAGTTATAGCACCAAGTAGACCAGCAATCATATTTTTGTTTTGCTATTCCTGTCATTTTCACCAGTTTGTAAATCGGGATTGATGATCTTTTATTTAAGTAGTCGAGGTGATCTATCAGATTATCTCTGATTGCCATATCAACCCAAAGATTATTCAGTTCTCCCCACTCAACTTTTTTTTTTACCTGATATTATCCTCTATTATCTCACTAATGAGGCTGTCTTTGTTTTGCAGTTTTTCTTCAAGCATGTTAATCTTCGCCTCATTCTTTTTGAGTTCTTTATCACTCTGTTTGTTAAATATTACAGCTCCATTTTCGAACAATGCTTTTTTCCAGGAGTATATTACATTTACGCTTATCCCGTACTTTTCTGAAATATCACTTATGGGAACATTGTGCTCAAGATGCTCCCTTAGTATCTTCATTTTGTCTTCGCTACTTACTCTTTTTTTCCTTTGCACGACCGACTCCTATTAAATTGATTTTACATTTTGTAATTTAATAAAAGTCACTTTTCAATTTAAGCAATACAATTTCGTTCATTACCAAAAATATTTAACCCACTGATAATCATTTAATATTATCGAGTATTTATCAAATTTTATTTTACTATTTCTAAGCGCAGATAGTTTAATATTCCAAGGTATGCCGGTTATTTCAAATTCGCGAGCATAACCTTTCTCTTTGAATGAACACAACCAATTGTGTAAATACTTTGTAATCCTATCGGAGTTATGTTTGTAAGAGTAAGATGAAGATATTTTTATTTCACAAACATCATTGCTTATCGAATAATATATTCTAAATGAACCTATAGAATATCTATAATTAGGATTAAAGACGTCAATTTGTGGAATATTAATAAAGCCTTGATTTTTATCATTTGCATTTTCATTTTGAATAAAACAGATCAAATTATTATGAACCACTGGATTGTTTACAATTACTTTTTTCGTATCTACTGTTACACACTCACCTTTACCTAGGAAATAATGAATGAATAATTTTCTTGGCATATTGTAGATTGATATATATAGTATGGAAACGATGGAAAATAGTTTACTTTGGAAATATTCTTCCTTAATTCTAGGAATAAAGAGGCGCCATATATAGTAATTTAATGTAATTAACATATCATCCACCTTTTATTTGATGCTTTTATAAATATTCTGAAAATATTTTATCAATGACTTATATTTTTTATTGGAAATTACATATTGCATAAGAAAAACACTGTATAACAAAAAAATTGCGCCTATAGCCGAAATAATTATAATGATAGTTGAACAGGTTTTTATGAAATAACTATACGATATAGAACTAACGATTACTCCTAAAAAAAAGTATATTAATGGATATTCGTGAGGTAAACTATCAAAAGGCAATTTTAACCATTTAGTAAGTTTATTATAGGTCGAATATAGTTTATCAATGTCTTTTACTGTGAACCAGTTTAAATCTTTAACTTGGTCTTCAATAAAAACTTTTATATAAGCCGATTTCTCGACAGCGATTAAAGTATAAGATGAAGTTAATATTGCGCCTATATTGATAATAAGGTTTAGCGCAACCACTATATAAAGAGGTTCTATTTTTTCAGAAAATCCTATGATCACTCCAATTGCTGAAATTGTCAACGCAAGAGTCGTGTTCCTTAACTTAAAATAACCATCAATTTCATTGCGAATTTGCTGGTATTCAACTAAGAGGACTTCGTAATTTTTTGTTCTTTTTTTTCTTTTTATCATACTTGTTTTATGCGTAACAGGAATAATTCTAAACTCCCAACTGTTGCTTTAAGAGGATTGATAAAGATATTTTTAGTGCTTCGAAAGTAATAGAACCTCCCCTTGAGAGAATATATTGCTTTGCTTTTTCCCAATTAGATTGGTTACGTGCTGAGTCTATGAATTCGCGACCTTCCCAAGTTATTGATTTAGCTTTCCATTCAAATCCAGATGAATCAGTTACATCATCAGCTTCAATTAATCTGGCTTGATAAAGCAACTTAATGTGATAAGAAATAATTTCTTTCGAAATATTAGGGATATTTATTTCATCCCAACCGTGTGTATTGTTCGAGGATTCCATTTGAAAAAGAATTTCTCTTGCCAAGTCCATATCTCTTTTCATTTTACACCTTAAGAAATATAACGCCATGCTCATTAGCTGATAGGGCAATGCGGAATTTTAATTTGCTAAGGCCGCTCCGCCCTGGCAGTCTAATGCAGCAAAAGGTTGGCCATTAAATTATGCTTCATAAAACTTCGACAAATTCAGGAGAAGACCTCCTCGAAACAAAGGCAACTAAGCAATCGCTCACGCTTTTATCTCGTTCACTCACTTGCAGATAGATAGGTTTGATCCATTCAAAACATTTTACAAAGTCTGTCTCTGTGGTAGATTCTTTTGCTATCCTATCTAAATCTTCCTGTTTTATTATCTCGCCCAAGTGGTTAGCTCCACTGCCACAACTATGCATCCTAATCCCAATTTCAGGCGCACGGTATTGCTGAAGTGCTTTATGAATCCAACTAAACCCATAAACTAAGGAAAAAAATGTCCGGAGGTCCTTGTCGTGAAAACTAAGAATTCCTTGATGAGTCGGCAGGTTTTCAATGCCTGACAATCTGCGTCTATCTGAAAAATTTGCGTATTGTGAGATAGCAAAATCAACTATAGCCACTGCCTCGTCGACCGTATCCGCTTCCTCAAATTGCTTGAGGTATTTGTGCTCATTGGCATCTCCAGCAATTCCAAGTGCTACGGCATTCTTTGCACTTTTGTGGATTTTGTTGAACCCAGTTATAGTTAATCCTTTCTCACTTTTAATCGTAACATTCCCTGCTTTAATCGTTGTTGCTCCATTGGTAGTAGCTCGACGGTCTGCAACCAAAAGGCTAAAGTCGTTGTGCAAAATATTAATAATGAGCGTCATGTGATCTCCCGTATTTCTTGGCCAACATTAATTATCCAGCATTAATACCGCATATCACTTGACACAATATCATGATATACAGCAAAAAATACTGGATATTATTATTAAATTTTTCTGATTAACATTGTAATCAACTTATATATAATTAGTTAGCTGTAAATTGTTTTCGTCGATGAATGAATATACAGCATTATTATCTTAATAAGTAAATAACAGAATGTCTAAAAGCAAGCTTTTAAGATAAGCGCAAAATCTGTTACAAAATGCTTTACACAGCTCCGCCACGCAAGTCACATTACTGTATTCCAACCTGGCAAATGCTTATGTAATCTATATTTTGTTAAAACAATATTACTCTTTCTATTTCAAGAGCGAATTACCCCAAATGCTATCAGTCATGCGCAAAATATGAAAATAATTTTCAATATACAATGAATAATTATTAATAAACGATAAAAAAGATGGAAAGTGAATATTATTCTCTTATAAATTTTAAGAGGGGAGAATAATTGTCCTGGTCGGCTTCGCGGAGAGCGTGTATATATTTTTTCCTGATATCACCGGCGCGGGCAAGATTTTTTCCACCCCAGGTGAAGGGAGGATTGAGGAAAAGCCTCTCATTCATAATATCGGCGATTAACCTTGAATGTCTTCCATTGCCATTAGGAAAGAGGTGTATTTTTACTATCCTGTGGCTGTATCTTGCTGAAATTTCATTTTCGCCGAATACTCTGTTTTTTATCCAGAAGTTGCAGTCCCCGATAAGTTTTTTCAGTTCGATCGCGATTAAATATTTATCACACCCGATATTCTTATTGCTTTTTCTGAACTGACCAGCCCATTTCCAAACATCGCCAAACATTTTTTTATGCAATCTTAATATATATTCTTCGGTAAGAAAAGTTGAAAAATTTAGTTTTGAGTTAAATGCCCACAAATATCCTTTCTCAATATTTAATTGCTCAAATTCATCAAGTTCACTCCGTGTGGTGATTGTCGGTATTTTTAATCCTTCCAGTTCTTCATCTTCAAGGGGTGTTTGCCCGTAAATATAATTGTTATCTAATTCCATACATTTTTCGGCATGTTTTCCATAATTTGTTTTTTCCGGTCATTTATCGCCCGCTTTAATCTTTCCGGAGTCACCTCCTGAGCTTCGAGCTTCATTGAATGTGACGTTCTCATAACGATTTCAGCCGCGAGCGCTTCCGCTTTTTTTTCGACCATTTTTTCCAGTGAGCCTTCTTTCGGGATAAATCCGTAAAAAAAATGCAGGTCGAGAGCTTCTCCCATTTCTACCAGCTTTTGTAATGTTATTGATTTATTGGCTTCTCTCTGCTCCAGTTCCGAGACGGAGGAGGGTGTTTTTTTAAGGCGTGAGGCAAATTGTTTAAGTGTCATATTTATCGATTTCCTTATGGCCCTTATCCAGCCTCCGGGGGGAGTCACCGGTATTTTTACATTGTTTAACTCCGCGATTTTTTTATCAAGCTGCTCAATCATTAATTTATGTTTTAAGTCAGGCATTTTTTTACTCCGATGAAAATTATCTCGACTAAAAAATAAGGATATAACCGAAATAAATCAACTAAAAATCAGGATATATGCGAATATTTGGTGAAAAATATCAGGATATATCCTGATATAATTTAAGATGAATAAGATTATTTTGCTGAATTTCCTTTCGGTTTTGGCTGTGCCAGCTTAGTATTGATGCCATTAATCGGGGGAGATTTTGCCTCTCATTTTTTTGATTTCACTTTTTCTTTTTTTGTTCTGGAGGCGTTTTTGATTTACAGTTTCGGGGACGCGGGATTTTTTTCTCTTTTTTTCTTTACGCGAGGCCAAATCGATCATGGCATTCAGCCGGTTTCGGGCGTCCTGCCGGTTCTTTAACTGTGAGCGGTATCTTGAGGCCTCAATGATCAATGTTCCATCAGTGGTGACTTTATTTCCCGCGATCGCGATCAATTTGGTTTTTACTTCCCCAGGCAGTGAGGGGGAGTTTTTAATATTAAAACGCAACTGCACCGCGGTGGATACTTTGTTTACATTTTGTCCCCCCGGTCCTGAAGAACGTATAAAATCATACCGCAATTCATTTTCATTTATAAACCAGCTCAATTCAGCAGCCCCCTTAATTGTTGGGGTATTCTCACCCCTTTATATTGTTCAATTACTTTCTTAAGATAAATTTTAGCCCTTTCCGGTTTGTTATACTGCATTTCATAAAATGCCCTGTTGATTAAAACCGCGGAGGCAAGTTTTTTTATAAAATCTGAGTAATAATTTCCCTTTTCAGGAAACCGCAGGTTAAAATCGGGATCGGGGCAGGGCACATATTCTTTTGTTTTTACCAGTTTGTATAAAAACAGGTGGGGCACAAGAATATATCCTTCGGGAGGGGAAAATTCTCCTCTCTTCATTTCATTATCAAAAAGCTCGGGTCCTATGTAAAAGTCGCGTTCGCTGTTATTTGAAATCAGCCCGGTCATCAATGACTGGTACAACCTTTCGAGAAGCTGACTGTTAAACTGCCCCCCCCGTTCAAAAGGCTGAAGCGCCCGCAGAAAGTTATTAACGGTTTCCTCCTGTCCCTTAAAAATTCCTGGGGATATTGTTTCCATTTGGGTGAAGTACCATGATCTCCGAATCAGTTCCTTATCGATTACAGTAACATCTCTTCTTAAATTTTCAACATACTGGTAATAATAGGAGGCGGCCAGGAAATAATCCCACTGGTAGCTTAAAACAATTGATTCTTTTTCCGTACTCTGTAACAATTCGCGGGTGTAATCTTCAATGATGTAAAAGTCGGAATAATCCGCTTCGGCGTAGTTGCCCGCCAGGGGGATAACAAAAAGAATAACCGGAATGAGGTAAATTCCCCATGAGGGGAGGGTATTCCGGAAATAACGCAGAAGAAAAAGAACTCCATACCCGGCGAAAAATGAGAGTGAAATAAAAGCGAGGAGGAAATAGGAATCAATATCCACAATATCATAATTGATTGAATAGGCTACTGTGGCGACAAGAGTTATTCCAAGGAACCAGAAAACCTTTTTATGATTGTTAAGGGCGAAGATTATCCCGATTATAGCGATAATCAGACCGGCATAGACAAATTCACCCGGCAGATTCTCAAAAAAATAGGCAAGCTGTTTTTTGGCGGAATCTGTTGAGGAGAATAGCCAGACCTGGTATTGTTTTCCGGTAAAATGGCGCCAGAAATTTTCGAAGTTTATCGCGTTACCCCAGTTGAGCAGGGGGGAGGCTGAAGCCCTTAAAGGAAGATAGGAATAAATAACGCCGAGCAGAGGGAAAAAAAGAGCCAGCATGGAGCCGAGTTTCATAAACGCTGGTTTGCCGAATTTTTCTTTTCTGAAAAAAATGTAAGCAATTCCGGGCAGGATAAGCAGGGTGGTCATATGGTTTGAAAATGAGAGGGCAAGCGCGGCGGCAACATATAGCCAGTTTTTGTAGGTCCCCTCGCCGAACCAGACTTTAATAAGCAGCAGGATAACAATGTTTATCGTCAGGATATGAAGAGAATATACCTCCACGGAAACTGATTGCAGCCAGAATGTTTTGCTGAACGCGAGTATTAGTCCGGCGGTAACTGAAGCTAAAATTATATTTATTTCAGAAGGTCTTTCTTTGATCTCGCTTTTTTTCTTCCCCTTCTTTTCAGTTTTAATTATCTCGATATTTGAGAGTAAAAGAGAGGCGGATTTCACGAACAAAATCACTCCTATGGCGCACCACAAAGAGGCGAGAAGGTTGCTCATAAATATATCGCTGAAGGGGAGAGGAATCTGCAGAAAGAGCCATCCGAGCATTGTGAAAAGGGGGTAGCCTGTGGGGTGAGCTATTCCCGGCAGCGCCTGCACAGCCGCCAGTTCTCCCGAGTCAATCTGTATCGCCGAAGGCGCGATAGTGGTAAGATAAATTACAAAAACAAAAAATCCTGTCAGATAAGGATAATATTTTCTGATCAATTCCATTTATCCTCTCATAATTTGATCATAGTTGGCAGAAATAATGTTTATGGATTGTTTAAGTTTTTCCTCAAAATCCCTGAGGTTTATTTTCAGACCGTTCGCTATCATCTTTCTTTTTACCTGGTCGCCGGGAAGAATAGAATTATTGGTATTAAAGAGGTTCTGAATGACCAGTTCGGTTTCTTTCAGGAAAGCGTAAGCCTGTTCAATTTCCTGGCTTTGGGTGAGGATGTCGGTAAAAAACATCAGCCGTCCCGGAATATCCCTTCCGGCGAGCATCTGGAAACTCTCTTTATCGGAAAGATGGAGATACTGTGTAAGGAAATCAAGGTCCAGAATTCCCCCGCGGCTTTTTTTTATATTAAATATATTGCCGAAACCGGATATACCCTGTTTGCGCACTTTTTTCAGCATATCATTTATTTCGGTTTTTAGCGGTTCCTTCTCAAAACGTTTTATATTTTCACTTATCAGTTCGGTAAATTCTTCATAAAGATTTTCTTTCCCCGCGATAAAACGCATTTTGGCAAATGACTGATATTCCCAAACCTGCGCTCTTGAAGCGAGGTATTTTTTATATTGTTCAAGATCGGCTACGAGGGGGGAGTTCCTGCCTTCGGGACGCAGCCGGAAATCTATTTCCAGCGGGTTCAGCCTCTCCCTGGTATACATAAGAAATTTCTGAAAGTCTTTATTAGCCTGTTCGATATCTTCCACATTCCGGACGACAACAATAAGATCGAGGTCAGAAGCGAAGGTCATTTCGGAAGCTCCGAAACTGCCCAGCCCGGCGAGGAAATAATCATACGCGGGATCAACCGAAAGAAGGATTTCACGCAGTTTACTTTTATAATAATCATGCAAAACACGGGAAAACTTTCTGAAGGGAATGAGCCTGAGCGCAAGCTGAACGGCGAGGACAAATCTTATCTGCCTGATATTGAGCACTTCAAACCAGCTTGCCAGTTCTTTGGAAAAAACCCGGCGGGTGATATACATTTCTTCGAGTGAATGGTCTGTGCAGAGCAGCTCGATAGCCCTGCTCGAATATGAGCAGACATCGAGAAAGTCGGTGAAAAATTTCCTGCTGGTAAATTCTTTATACCAAATTGAGGGGAAGATTGTAAACCCTATGAGCCGGGTAAGATTATCGAGGGCAAGATCAGGATCGGCGGATTCAATCAGGTAGTCGTGAAGAGTCGGTTCAATAACACTGAAGAGTTCAATGGTTTTTTTATCAAATCTTTTTGTCCCGAGCAGCCCGGTCCCGGTTCTTAGAAACTCAAGGTTCTTTTCAGCCTTTTTTTGATCTTTGAAATTAATTTCCGGTATTTCTTCCCTGAGCATTTCGGAATCCCCTTCGGAATTAAAGATCATATTAAAAATATGTCTTACCCGGTTTCGGCGTTGAGTCAGGCGCGAAAAAAATTGTTCTCTTGAATTAAACCCGAGGAAAAAGGCAAGTTTATCTGTCAGTTCTCCTTCGGCGGGGATAACGTGAGTCTGTTTATCATTCATCAATTGCAGATAATGTTCAATTTTTCTATAGAAGATATAAGATTCCCTGAATATCGCGGCTTCATCGGAAGAGAGAAGTGAGTGTTTTTCGAGCGCAGTTATCGCCTCAAGTGAATTGCCTGTTCTTATATCATGCTTCGCCCCCCCGTTTATAAGCTGCAGGGCCTGAATTGAAAACTCGATATCTCTTATTCCGCCGCTGATAATTTTAATATTTTCCTCATCGCCTCCCCGCAGTTCAATCCTCCTTTTCATTCTTTTGATCTGTTCCAGGGGTGATTTTGAAAATGAGGAGGGATAGACAAAATGGCTTATATAGTTTTTAAACTTAAAATAGAGAGTTTTATCTCCTCCCGAAAAGCTCAGTTTAATAAGCATTTGTCTTTCCCAGTCTTCACCTCTTCCTTCGTAATAGTTCATATATTCGGTAACAGAACGGCAGAGGGGAGAATTACGGCCATCGGGGCGAAGACGGAAATCAACACGGTATAAGAAACCTCTGTCGGTAACTTCGGTTGCCGACTGAATAAAAAGATGCGCCGCTTCGGTTAAAACCTGTGAATAATAAACTCCTTTTTTAACAGGGAAATCCTCCTCATAAAAGAGAATGAAGTCAACATCCGAACTGTAGTTAAGCTCATCGCCACCCAGTTTTCCCAGGGCAGCGAGGCAATATTTCCCTTTATTCCCGGCTGTCTTATATTTTAACAATATTTCATTCAGGGTAAGAGCGAAGAGAGCTTCCGACACCGCTTTCGCGATTAAAGCGATTTCTCCTGTCACCTGGTCGAGGGATATATTGCCCAGAATATCATTGATCCCTGTTTTCAGCAGCATGCGTCGCCTGAATATCCTTAAAAAATTCAGCTTTGAAGAAAAACCTTTATACCTGGAAAGAGCCGTGGCAAGTTCGGTTTTAAGTGAAAGGGGATCGGTATCTTTTGTCAGAAATGAAGTGTCAAAAACCAGTGAAAGCAATTCGGGATTGCGCACAACAATATCAGTAAGATAATTGCTGTTAGCGGCGATCGCGGTAATAATTTCGACATGAAAAGGATAACGGAGGCAGTCATTAAGAAAAAAGTATTTGTCGTAAGAAGCCCCGATAATCCGGATAAGATTCGCTTCGGATGATTTTGTGAAAAAATATTTTTCCGCCTCCTTTTCAATAAGGGAGGTAAGTTCTTCCATCCTTGCCGACGGAAACGCGCCTCCGGTAGACCTGACAAGGAAATTAAATAAATCTTCTGATACTTTATAAGTCGGGTTAAATTTTAACATAACTGCTTTATTGTTCAAGTTTGCCGGCGAGGAAATCACGAATAACAAGATTAACAGCGTCCGGATTTTCAAGAGGCGCCATGTGCCCCGCGTCGGGAATAGTCCGGTATACCGCTCCTGCCATTACCGAAGAAAATTCACTCATAACAGCCGGGGGAGTAAGGGCGTCATGTTCACCGCAGATAACCAGCGCGGGAATTTTTAACGCGGGCAGAATTCCGCTGGTATCAGTTCTGCTTATCATCGCTATCTGAGCTCCTTTAACACCTGTGTCGCTGTTTTTGTTCGTCTCTGAAAGAACTGATTTGTAAAGATCATGTTTTTTATCTATTGTCTCCTGCCAGAAGCAGTTGGGCACAAAAGAAGAGGTGAACGATTTTAATCCTTCTTCATTTATCTGCTTTATTGAATTCGCTCTTTTTAACTTACCCGCGTTGTCATCGCCGAAAGGTTTTGTATCACAAAAAATAACACTGCCAAATTTTGACTGATCTCTTTCCACCGCTCTGAAAAGGATATATCCTCCCATCGATAATCCGCAAACCACAGGATCTTCCAGCTTCATTTTATCCATAATGGCGAAAAGATCATCAACATACATTTCCATGGTGTATTGTCCGTCTCCTACCGAACTTTTACCGAGTCCCCTGATATCATACCGGATTATATAATATTCATCCTTAAGCGCTTCGGCCTGGAAATCCCACATTTTATGATTATATGGGAAACCGTGGATAAATAACATCGGCCTGTTTTTACTCTCACCCTCTGTGTAAACTTTCAATCCGTTGATGGTCATTGTTTTTCCTCCGGTTACGACTAATGTTTTAAATCATTTAATTCAGTAATTTTGTAAATTATAATCCCTTTCTCAAATTAATTTTTTATGTATAATAATCAAAAGACAATATCGAAAATCAAATTTCTCTGGCTTTTACCCCTGGTAGCGGGTATTCTTATAAGTATAACAGGTTTTGATAAAAAGGTCAATGATTTTATAAAAAATAATCTGACTCCCGGTTTCCTGATGGCAGCGCCTGACAGCAATATAGTAATTCTGGAAATAAATGAAGAGGATATAACTAACCTGCGCTGGCCTGTAAAAAGAAATTATTACGCTCTGCTTGTCAGCAGATTCCGCGAAGCGGGTGTAAAAGCAGCCGGAATTGAAATATTTTTTGCCGATGACCTTTCATTCCAGTCAGTTTATAATGATGTTTTCGCGGGAGAACTGAAAAAGAGTGATAATATTGTTCTGGCATCTTTTGGGGAAAATGTCGACGAATTCCCCCCTTATGACGCCGATACCATTTATTATCCGATCTTTAAGAAGGATAATATTAAAACGGGGCATATTAATTATCTATATTCCAACGGGTTTATTATTCCGCCGGGAATTAAATCGGGGCAGACATTCGAACCGGCATTTGTTATCAGGCTGGCGGAAATCTGCGGTGAGGAGAGCAGGATAAGCGCTGAATCCAGAATAAATACCCTGGTTAATACTGAAAAATTTAATAGAATTTCACTTCTGGAATTCCTGCGGCTGGATGAAAAAGAGCAGGGAATTTTTATCGGAAACAAAATTGTTCTTGTCGGTGTTACTGCTCCCTCCATAGCGAAAAGAGTAGAATCGGATGTTTCATTTTCAGATAATGGAATTTTCCTTCACGCTCTCTTTCTTGATAATATATTAAATAACAGGATGGCTGATAATAGTTATTTCCTTATCAGCACAATACTGTTTTTTATCATGATCACCGCGCTTCTCTTTTTTACCTCCGGCAGGTTCATTACTCTTAAGTACATATCTCTGCTTTTTGCCGGAATTATTTTATATATCCTGTTTGTCACCGTGTTGTTGCTGAATATAAACTCAGGCTTATATTTTCTTTTGGTTTTATTTATTCTGCCGGTTGAACTTTATATCTCATTTGTCGAAAAAGAAACAGAATTTGAAAAAGCCGGGAATGAAAGTATAAAGTTAAAAGGAAGGCTTGAGCGGAAGGAGGCTGAACTGAAAAAACTTGAGTCGGAACTGGAGGCCGACTCGCGGGAAGGTGATACAGGGGTAATAAACAAAGTTGTTGCGTTAAAAGAAGAAATAAAAGAACTCAGGGAGGAGAGAGGTGACAATTATCCTGATACCGGTATTCTGACTGAAACAGGGCCGGAAAACTTTATGGGAATGATATATTCCGGCCGCGTCATGAAAAAAGTGATCACTATGATAAAAAAGGTGGCGCCATCAGAAGCCAATATTTTGATCACAGGAGAAAGCGGAAGCGGTAAAGAGCTGGCTGCCCGCGCTGTTCATGAACTTAGCAGCCGTAAAGGAAAACCTTTTATAGCGGTAAATTGCGCGGCATTAAGTGAAACCTTGCTGGAAAGTGAGCTTTTCGGGCATGTTAAGGGAGCGTTTACCGGGGCGGTCAGCGATAAGAAGGGAAGATTTGAAGCTGCGGACCATGGAACAATTTTCCTTGATGAAATTGGTGAAACGAGTGAAAATTTTCAGGTGAAATTGTTAAGGGTTCTTCAATCGGGTGAAATTGAAAAGGTCGGTTCATCAGCTTCATTGTTGACCGATGTAAGGGTGGTAGCGGCTACCAATAAAAATCTGGCGCAGCTTGTTAAAGAGAAAAAATTCAGGGAAGACCTTTATTATCGTCTTAATGTTATTACTATCGAACTTCCTCCCCTTAGAGAAAGAAAGGAGGATATTATTATTCTGGCTGACTTTTTTGTAAGCCGGGAAAATCCGCGTCTGAAACTTTCCGAAGCCGCCGCTGAAAAGCTGAAATTATTTAACTGGCCCGGCAATATCAGGGAGCTGGAATCGGTTATTAAAAGAGCCGCGATTTTGGCCGCGGCTGAAGAAAGAGATTTAATACAGGTTAAAGATCTGCCTGAACAAATTGCCCGCCTCGGCAGGGATGATACCGACCAACAGATACTTGAGCTTCTGCGAAAAAAAGAATTTTCACATTCGTCAATCAATGAGACCGCGAAAGAACTTGGCGGATTAAGCAGAACGGCGGTCTCTGAGAATTTCAGGGGAATATTTTTTAGGGAGTATTACACTGCCGATTATAATTTCGATATGGCGGTTAAAGCTGTCGCCGGTGTCAAGAGCGGGGCGGCTTTCGATAAGGTGAGTTCTAAAGGGAAAACCTATCTTAACAATTTAAAGAAAGATATTGCCTCGGCAGGGACGAGAGATTTCGAAAAGCTGAAAGAACTCTTTTCCTCCAAATATAAAAACCTTCCGCAGAAATTTCATTTTTACCTGGATGAGGTTATCAGAAAAATTATTGCCTGAGCCGGCAAAGCCGGAACAAAAAGAAATTCGAAAAAAGTCCTCATTTAAACCTCCCGGTCGTATCTTTCAAGGCGTTATGCGCTTTTTTTCTCCGTTCCCACTCTCGCGGATAAATATGGTGTACCTGACGGCACACCGAATTTTTTGCTTATTTCTTTTTTACCAATATGATGTCCCTAACGGGACAAAAAATAAAAATTGCTATTTAAGAATGCCCCGTTAGGGGCAAAATATTGGTAGAAAAAAGAAGAAAGCCGCAAAGTGTGCCGCCAGGTACACCATATAACACACTCTGAATTATATTCGGCGCCTTAGGTAGAGGATTTAATCGAGAGAAATTCGTTAAAATGATTCAAGGTATTTGAAATCACGACAAAATAGTTTGATGGGAATCTGGAGTTCTGAAATTCATAACTCCTTACTTCTCGCAAAATGAAATCGCGGGGTGTTTATCGCGAATTATCACATCACAAGCTCTCAAAATAAATAGTCTTTCTGATTCATCGATAAAACAAAAAAGAAGATGTGCCATTTTAGGGGATGAAAAGTTGTCTCTGTCGTCCCTGACGGGACTTTTTGTGATTGTATGTTGCCCATTTACCCCACAATAAATTGCGGGGCTATTATCTGTCGTCCCTGACGGGACTCTCCTCCAGACTTCTTTCCCGCGATTTTATTTTGCGAATGAATCCATGTAAGTTATTGTTTTTTAAAACCGGGATCAGGAGTTCTGAAATTATTGAGCCCGACTTTCCTTAATTAAAATGACTGGAAAAACATTTCAGGCATTTGCAACGGTTATTCAGGCATTTGTGTGATTCAGGCAATTCCCTTAACTTGTTGTAAATAAATAAAATAGATCTGTTTGCCCGCTGTGGCACGCTTTTAGCTTTTGGTTGGGCAGAGCAATCAAAAACAAAATCAATCACCGGAGGATTTAACATGAAAAAGCTAAAGGCAATTTCGATTTTTTTACTTTCCATTTTATTTATGTTGGTTACAACCGCCTGCAATGAAGAAAACAGCGTCACCGATCCCTTTTCAGATGACCCGGGCAGTGATGATGAAGCCCTTATGAAGCTGGCTGAGGAAGATGAAGCGATTGAATCATTTATGCCTAATTATAATGAGGAAGAGGCTCTCGATTTTATTCTTCCCAAAACCAATACTCCTATTATTCCATTGAGAGTCGGGCAGAAAATGAGAGTCATCAACCGTGAGATGGATATACAGTATTCAGGCGATTCGGCATACGCAAAAATGACTACTACATTTGAAGGCATATTATTTATAGCTGCCGCCTATGATTCCACCAATACAGAAGGGGCCGATACACTTATACAGAAACCATTTAACACACAGGTAACCCGCAACCTGGTATTCGAAAAAATAGCCAATACAGCCTATCCGCGCAGAAACTGGAAAATAATCGCGATCTCGCTTCCTGAAGGGGGAACACTTGACGGAGGATTGCTGACTGATAATATAGAATTAACCAAAATGGTTGTTACTATGCCAAATGGCGATGTGATTGAAGTTGAGAACCCGAATGAATATTATCTGAACAGAGCAGCCGGACTTCTTGGCCAGATTCCTGTAATCGGCACGAATGAAACAGCGCATATAAGAATTGAGCTTAACAGTGACTATGATGTGGATGACTTTGTAACTCTTACTTATGGCGCCCGCCCGAACGGATTTAACAGGGCAAAGAAAAAACTTGAACTGATATCATCAGCATTTAATGGCGTTCAGTATGAAAAAGTTTATGAAGCTGAATATACAACACACCAGTTTCCCGGTTACTTTCACGCCGTAATAAACGCGATGCCCGAGCATGTTATAAAGGATGACTCTACTCCCGTTGAGAAAAATTCCTGGGCTATACCTTACAGGGTATTGTAAGATTGATGGTCCCGGCTTCGGTCGGGGTCTTCTTTATTTTAACATATTCCGGTAAAATTTTATTTGCCGGAATTTGTCTTTTTTATTGATGGACTTTCTGTTTAGCGCATAACCAGGCATTTTCCTGGATCAAATGACAGAGTATTGAATTGTGTACATTGAAATGAGTAACAGTAATCTTAAACTGGCTAAACCGGAAACAGAAGTGACCACCCGGCGGCTGAGCGGAGTCGAAGCTGCCGCCGCTGGTTTCGACTCCGCTCAACCGCCGGATGGCAGGCTCGTTAGCGTACCCGGAAACACCAGAGAAAAGCCAGGAGGAAAACGAGTGCGGCTATTTGTTGAAGATTTTCTTTCGGTTCCGGCTCTGCCTGCTTATTGATTTGGAACATTTAACTTGATAATGAATCAGTCACTTTTTAGTTTAATAATTATGAAATCGAGAATAACATATTTGGCGATAATAACTTTCTCAATTCTGCTTATGCAGTGCCAGGAGCCGGGACCGACTGAACTGGTTTCAGGACTGACAGATCAGAGTGATGAAATTCAGATAGAACTGCTATCTCCCGAACCGGAAAAAAATGTTTATTCCAACGGGTATGATTCAACAGGAGTAACCACAAGCATCCCTGACTATTCAACCCTCATTTCGTTAACACATGTTAAAAATTCGTATAAGGGAATAACCAGCAAATTTGGTTATTCCAATACAATATTTTACAACAGGAACAAACCGGTTTACAACCTCTCCAACGAATTGGTAGGATATCAGAGTGAGATACTTGGCAGAGTAATGTTCAACTCTGATACGGCGCGGGTTCTCTTTAACAGAATTTCGTATCTGGAAAACGGAATCAGGAAGGATACCGTAGTTGGTTTCAGGCATGCGTGGTTTTCACGTGATCCTGAAGATGTGCTGAAACCAAATATCAGAATCAGTTTTATTCCCTTCATCGGGAGGGAGAAATCATTTCTGATGGAGCAGCCGGTTGAAATAAACGGCTCGCTGGCAAGGAGAGGAGAACCGGGAACGGATGATTTTGAGGTTATTCTTTCATGGAATCCGGATAAAAGCGGAAGCGGAGAACTCGAATTTATTATTGGCGCGAAAAGAAGGAACAATGGTGAAAAATTTCCTTTCTACCGGATAAAAACAAGAGATGACGGCAGACTACTGATTCCGGGCAATATTCTTAAAAGCATTCCCCGCGACCGTTTCAGCGCCATAATATTCACATTATATAGAAAAAAAATCAGTTCTTCACAGGATAATAATCTGAATGATGTTTACCTGCTTTCTCAAAGTATACATAATATCGGAATTGAAATTTAAGGCTGTATACCGTCATATTATAATTATATGTTTTATGATAACGGCATCTGAAATATTGCCCCAGTCCTCCTATGATCCCGCGGGAGGCATGATGAATACCGGTTCCGGTGTATTCAGGTATAACAGTTTTGAGAGCAACCCGGGAAATTACACGGTTAATGGCGACTGGGAGTTTTCTCTTCTTCTCGGCTATGAGAATATATCGGAAAATTACAGTAATGTATATTTTTTTTCGGGAGCCAAAAGAATAGGGCGGAATTATTTTTATGCCCGTTATTCACCCGGTCTGAAAAAAAAGTTTTCCTATAGCACAGGATCAACAATAACTCTGATAGATACTTTGAAAGTGGAAACTTCACTGACAACCGGAATAGAATACAGCGAACTTTTCGGTTTTGGTTATTCTTTTAACCTTGCTGAAAATTTCTCATCCGGATTTTCACTCAGGCATTTGCGGCAGGAGATAAACAGGGATATTGTCCAGCCTGTAATAAGCGACACCGCCAATTATATCTCAACGGTAACCGATTCGTATCATAATAATATCTGGAAAACCGATATCGGGCTTTATTACAGGGTGAATGAACAAATTGGCGTTGGTTTTTCAACTAATAATCTGGCTCTTTTCAGTGAGGCGGATGACCCGGGAACTGAAGATGATCTGTGGTTGAGAAATATTAAACAGGCCCGCTTCCGTTTTGACTATACCCCATTATCCAATCTCGATTTCAGAATAATTTATGAATCGGGCGGTAAAGTTGTCGCGGGCGGATCATACACAATGGGAAAATTGACTTTTAATTTTAATCTGCTTCATGATCAGGCGATAAATCCTTTCCCCGCCGCCTTTTCGCCGGGGATATATTATTCCACAGGATTTTTGTCTTTGTATATCACAGGAATAAAATACCTGCCCCCGGCCACCGGTCCCTTTAACCTTGAGCAGTATTTGAACGAGGGAATAGATAATCTTCATAATAACAGGTATAGCGGTGATAAACTTTTTTTTGGCGCTAACCTTTCTCTCTCATTTATCCCGAAGAAAAAAGTTGAATTTATTGATGTTAATATTGAAAAAGATATCTACCCCACGCTTTATGATATTTACCAGAATATTCCTTTTGCCACAGCCCGTGTAAGAAATATCTCGGGTAAAAGTGTTTCGGTCAAACCTTCTTCAATTATTGAGGGAATCAATAAAGAGAGAGTTTATTCTCCTTCGGTTACCATAGAGCCGGGTGACAGCGCCATAATAAAATTTTATACTTTAGTGGAAGAGGATTACCGGGAAAAGGGAAGAAAAATATCGAACGCAAGGTTTTTCTTGAGCTCCCTTGCCGAAAATGATGATGATATAATAAAATTGCCGCTGCTGATAAATGATATGAACAGCTGGGATGGAAATGTAGAGAATTTGCGCTATTTTGTTAAATACCAGTTTCCCGAAACAAGGGAAATAGCCAGAAAGGTTCTCGAAGCCGATCAAACGATATCAGGCGATATACCCCCCGCTCTTAATATTTTCCACCAGGTGAAAATTCTGCACCGGTTTTTTATATCAGGGAAAAAATATGTCAGCGATCCGAGGGCGGCGGTTGAAAAGGTGCAGTTTCCAATAGAGACTCTGGAGCTTGGCGGAGGAGACTGTGATGATCTTTCGGTTGCTTTTTCCGCCCTGCTCGAAAGTGTGGGCATCCAGACCGCTTTTGTCGATTATAAACCTGAAGGAGAAGGGGATGTGGGGCATGTAAACCTACTGATAAACACAAAACTTACTCCGGAAAATATTTCCCTTATCACAAAGAATGATAAAAAATATATTATCCGCGGCAATGTCGCCGGCAGGGAAGAGGCCTGGGCGCCGCTGGAACTTACTGTTTCAGGAAGTTTCGATGATGCCTGGAATGACGCCGCCGAAAGGTTTTACCGGGAAGCAATCTCAAATCTTGGCCTTTCGAAAGGAACCGTTAGGATTGTGGATGTTTATTAATAATTGATAACAGGTGTAAAAAATGAAATATATAATCTTATTTATTTTTCCCTTTGTGGTTTTAAGCGCGCAACGTTTTGAGGTCGAGAAAAAATCGGGAGAGGTTAACGCGCTCAGGGGACTGAGTGAAAATTTTATTCCGGTAGAAAAAGGGGCGAATCTTGACAGCGCCGATCTGGTTGTGACAGGTGAAAATTCTTTTGTGGTGCTGAAGAAAAATGAGTCGCGTTTTATGCTCCGTTCCAACTGCGCTCTTTCACTCGATTATCTCAAAAAGATAAGTATAAATGATCTTCTGCTTGCCCTCGCTATGGAGGAAATAAGGAGCATCTCTCCTCAAAAGCGGAATGGAAAAGTTAAGAATACCGCTGTTTATGGTGAAAAAAGTGAAAACAAAAGTGAAGTGAGTAAAGAAAGCGAAATAGGATATAAAAGGATAAACGGCGCGAAAGAACTGGCCGAAAATGGATATGAAACCTCCGGGATAATATTCGCGAGGGAAACGTACAGGAAATATCCCTCCACCAGGAAAATGCTTGAGGAGCGAATCTATTTTACCGAACTGCTGATAAGGATGGAATTGCTTGAAGAAGCGGCGTCTGAACTGAAAGAAATAGAAAAAATATCCGGAGAAAATAAACTTTTATCGAAAATAAATGATCTCAGCTCTTTAATAAAATCAAAAATGCTCGATAATAAGAGTAAATAATATAGCTGTTGTATCCTTTAAAGGGAATATCCGACGCACTAACCGGGTGTTCCCTTTTTTTATCGTAATTTTTAATTGGCGGAACCAGAAGTGAAGAGCTGCTGAATTGATAATCAAAAGATGACTTCGCTTTAATCTACAAAGCCAGCACTACCGTTTCAAATTTAATACTTCAAAATTCAAACTTCATATAGTTTGCTTTTTATCCCCCGTATCCAATACAATCACAAAAGGCAGGGTGAGAAAGGCTGTAACCGAGGTGATAATATAGGTGGTATGCAGACCGAAAATGTCTATCAGCGCTCCGGCGATAAGGACTGTGAGGGCGCCGGAAAAAAAGCTGATCGTCATTACGATGCTGTTAATGAATGCCGGGCGGGCCGAATCGATGCTGTTGACAATTGCCAGAATTACGGGAGTATAGGCAAAGATGGTTATTCCGGTAAGAGTAATAAAAATTGTTGAGATTATTCCTTCTGTGAAGAGGAATCCAAGCACCAGAGCCGGGGAGAGAATTGCCGCGGCTATCAGAATCTTTTTTCTTCCGATTTTATCTGACAGAGTTCCCGAAAAAAATGTGCCGACCGCCCCGGCTGCCTGAAAGAGAGAAAGCGCTATGCCTCCTTCCCATAGAGAGCCGCTCTGGTTTTCTATGTAGGCGGGGAGAAAGGCTGTGATGGTTGATTTAAGCACCTGGCTGAAGAAAAACACTCCCGCGAGTTTGATAAAAAAAGGAAGCATTTCCCTGACTGTGCTTAAAATCCCCTTCTTTTTTTCCTTTGTTTTAAATTCATCTACAATTGAAATTTTCCTCAGTCTTATCCATAATATTGCAGATACCGCCAGACCGAATGGCATTAGCCGCCAGCTCCCTTCGAGTCCCCAGAGAGATACCGCGCCGAGGATAACCATTGGGCCGAGAGTCCGGGCTATTTCGCCGCCAAGCATATAGAATGACATCCCCTTGCCGACCCGATCGCCGGACACCCGTCTGATCATTACCGGGCCCGGTACATGAAATAGCGCGGCCCCTATGCCCATTACCAGAAGGAGAACCACCAGAAATATATATGTGGGAGCCACACCGAGCAGACTCATTGCGGTACATGTAATGGCGGGGGATACAATCAGCAGGTAGCGAACCTTCAACTTATCGGCAAAGAGGCCGATCGCCGGATTAAAGAGCGCCGGTATGCGTTGGGCGATGGTGAGTAATCCGGAAAGAGTGTAGGATATCTGCAGTTTTTCAATAAGCAGGGGAAGTATAGGCGCGAGAAATGAGGAATAGATGTCGTGTATAAGATGCGCGATAGAAATTGTATATACGTTGAGGCGCTGGAATATTTTATTTTCTGTCATAATTTATTTTTTCGTTTTTTTAAACTTAATTAAAAGGGGGGAATTATCTACCGCTGTTTTCCTTATCTACACAGAAAAAACTCGGAACATGATTACAGGCATTAAAAAGATTGACAAAATATAAGGCAGACATAGAAATCCAAATCGAAGTCGTCATCGAAATCGGGTTTAAAAAACCAGAGAAGTGTTTTTCCTCTCCACTAACCACTATTTGTGTCATGCCAGATTAAGTATTGTTTTTCATTATTAGCAAAAAGCCGCTCATTTTCGTAATTTTATTTTTTGTTTAAAAATAAGTTTGCCATGCTGAATTATATCTGGATGATACTGATGGGGCTGGGGATAATTGCCGCTGTTTATTCCGACCTCTCCGATAATGTTACCGACAAATACCGCAACGGGAAAGAACTTCCTGTTGAAGTGGTTGACTACACCGCGGCGGAGAATAATGTTAACTTTGCCGTAAAAGGGGATGACTTTGCCCGCTTTTATAATATTGAAAGCGCGGAAGACCTGACATTCCAGGCGAAAATAGGAAAACCGGGAGAAAATGGAAAAGCCTCTTTTCATCTTGTGGTAGATGATAATTTCCCAAAGTTATGGCAAAAAATGGCCGCGGGCGCCGGTAAAGAAAATGATCTGGATGGAACGGTGATTTTCAGAGAAGGAAAACCTGCCGGGCTGGTGATTGAGAAGATTGGCTTTGTAAAGTTAAAGGATGTTACAAATGAAGCTCTCGATAAAGCTGGTATAGCGGTTGAGATTGTAATAGGACTGATAGGAATTATGGCACTGTGGCTTGGTGTGATGAAAATTGCGGAGGAAGCCGGAATAATAAAATTAATCGCCAGAGCCGCCCGTCCCCTTACCAGGGTATTATTTCCTGAAATTCCCGCCGATCATCCGGCCGTAGGATCAATAATTATGAATCTTTCCGCCACATTTTTGGGGCTTGGCAATGCCGCCACTCCCTTCGGCATAAAAGCTATGGAGGATTTGAATACACTCAATGAGCAGAAAGATACCGCCACAAACGCAATGTGCACATTCATGGTGCTTAATACAGCGAGTTTCGCGCTAATGCCAACCACTGCGATAGCGCTGAGAGCGGCGGCGGGCAGTTCGCAGCCCGCAATAATTATCGGCACAACTATGTTCGGTTCATTCTGCGCTACCATTGTGGGGATACTGGCAACAAAAACGTTTGAACGGTTCCCGATAAAACTGACTGAAATAAAGGATTGGATAAATACAAATCTTAAGTTTATGGCAGCGATCGCAGCTGCTACACTGCTGTTTTTTGTTTTTTATCATACAGGAGTTTTTTCACTCTTCGACGGATTATTGAAGTCTGGATTCAGCGGAGCATTAAAAGGAGTGATTGAAATTATTTCGGTGCTCGCCATCCCGGCCCTTATTTTTTCTTTTGTGCTGCTTGGCGCGATAAAAAAAGTAAAGATTTATGAAACATTTGTAGAAGGGGCAAAAGAAGGATTTGAAATAGCGGTTACAATAATTCCATATCTGGTGGCTATTCTTGTCGCTATAGGCATATTCAGAGCTGGGGGGGCAATGGACTGGCTGGTCGCGATACTTGAGCCGGTGACGGGACTGATCGGTTTTCCTGCCGAGGCAATACCAATGGCCCTGATGCGTCCCTTAAGCGGCAGCGGGTCACTGGGTATTATGGCCGAGATAATTTCGGAACATGGCCCCGACTCTTTCCTCGGAATTCTCGTCTCAACATTTTTCGGCAGCACTGAAACAACTTTTTATGTGCTGGCGGTTTATTTCGGCGCGGTAAATATAAGAAAAACAAGACATGCCGTAGCCGCAGGCATTATATCGGATGTGGCGGGAATTCTGGCCGCGTTATTCATTGTTCGTTTGTTATACGGATAAAATTAATGCCTTATTTGCTTGACATTTTAAAAAAAATCAAATAATTTTGTAATCTTTGTAAAATGTATGTCGAACTGGAGGTCCTGACTTGAAACAGGAAAAAATAACTAAGTTTGTGAAGACAGAAGACGCCGACAGAAGATGGTATGTTGTTGATGCTAAGGACCAGATTCTCGGCAGGTTAGCTGTAAAGATCGCAAAAGTTATCCGTGGTAAAGAAAAAGCAATCTTTACACCCAACATGGATACAGGCGATTTTGTGATCGTACTGAACGCCGATAAGATAAAGATGACCGGAAAGAGAGAATTGCAGAAAACTTATTTTTCTCACTCGATGTACCCGGGCGGCGTTAAAATCCGCTCTTTTGCCGAAGTTATGGCAAAAAATCCTGAGTTTGTCATCCGCAACGCCGTTAAAGGTATGCTTCCGAAAAACAGGCTTGGAAGACAGCTTATTAAAAAATTAAAAGTTTATGCAGGTGAGGAACATCCGCATAACGCACAGAAACCGGAACCGTTAAGTATATAAACTGAGGAATTTGAATGGCTGACAAAATATTTGTAGGCAGAAGAAAAAAATCGATTGCAAGAGTATACTTGAGATCAGGTTCGGGCAACATCACGGTTAACAAACGTGAATTTGAGCAGTTTTTCCCGCTTGAATATCATCGTGAAGATATTAAGCTTCCTCTGATTGTTACAGAAATGCTTGATAAATATGATGCGTATATCAACGTAAATGGCGGCGGTGTTTCCGGACAGGCTGAAGCCGCGAGGCTTGGAATTGCCAGAGCCCTGGTCGACGCCAACCCCGATCTGCGTATGGCGCTGAAGGCTGAAGGCCTGCTCAGAAGAGACCCGAGAATGGTTGAAAGGAAAAAATACGGACAACCGAAAGCAAGAAAAAGATTTCAGTTCTCCAAAAGATAATTTTTATTATTTATTAATTAACTATTCATACTTTTCGATTTACCACCTGTGTCCCGCCTGAAAAGGGATTTGCGGTAAAGCTGAAGAAAGTAGAAGTAAAACAGGAGTTTTTAATGTCCAGATTAAATCTTACTGATCTGATTGAATCCGGTGCGCACTTTGGGCACCTTACCCGCCGTTGGAATCCCAAAATGAAAAAATATATTTTCATGGAAAAGAACGGGATCCATATCATTGATCTGAAAAAAACCCAGATAGCCATCGATGAAGCTTGTGACGCAATTCGCGGAATAGTTTCGACCGGCAGATCTGTTCTTTTTGTAGGAACCAAAAAACAGGCTGGCGGAGTGATTGCCACCGAAGCCAGAAGAAGTGAAAGCAACTGGGTTAGTGAAAGATGGCTTGGCGGTATGCTTACCAACTTTGCCACTATCCGCAAAAGTATAAAACGTCTGCAGAACATCGACAAAATGGAAACAGACGGCACATTCGAAAAGATAACAAAAAAAGAAATTCTCCAGCTCACACGTGAGAAAGATAAACTTCGCAAAGTGCTCGAAGGTGTTGAAACACTTGGAAGAATGCCGGGCGCATTGTTTGTTGTCGATATCAAAAAAGAAGCAATTGCTATCAGGGAAGCTTTAAGGCTTAATATCCCCATTTTCGCGATGGTTGATACGAACTGTGATCCTGATCCTATTGATTTTGTAATCCCGTCGAATGATGACGCGGTAAGAGCGATTGAAGTTATCACAAAAAAAATTGCTGACGCCGTAATAGAAGGACAGGCAAAAGCTAAAGAGCTGAAAGCTGAAGAAGCCGCTGAAAAAGAAAGACAGAAAAAAATTAAAGAAGAAGAGACTCCTGAAAAACAGGAAGATGGAAAAGCTACCAGGCGTAAAGTGAAATTTGATTCAAGGGGACAAAAAAGATCGGACCGCACTGAGAGAAGTGACAAAAAAAACAGACCTGAAGCTAAACAGGAAAAAGCCGTCCCGGCTCCTGAAGTAAAGAAAGAAGCTCCTGCTGAAAAAACTGCCGAAACACCTAAAAAAGAAGAAGCTCCGGTTCAGGAAGTAAAAAAAGCAGAAGTTCCTGCTACCGGGAAAAAAGCTGAAACTCCTCCGGCAACAGAAGAAACTTCAGGCGAAAATAAAAAAGAAGAAAAATAGTAATAAAATAAATTAAAATTACAGGTGAACACCATGGCAATTTCTGCTTCACAAGTAAAAGAATTAAGGGTCAAAACCGGCGCGGGCATGATGGACTGCAAAAAAGCTTTGACCGAAGCTGACGGAGATTTCGAAAAAGCAGTTGAAATACTTCGTAAAAAAGGCGCTTCAGTTGCCGCGAAAAGAGCTGAACGTTCAGCAGATGAAGGTATTGTTCTTACCAGAATTCTCGATGATGGAAGAACCGCTGTTATACTTGAAGTAAATTGTGAAACCGACTTTGTGGCAAAAAGTGACGATTTTATAGGCTTTGCCAATACAGTGCTTGATACTGTTGTTGAAAATCGTCCGGATTCAGTTGATGAACTTTTAACATTGAAAGCCGGTGATTTACCGGTCAGTGAAAAACTTACAGAAATAATCGGTAAAATCGGTGAAAAAATTCAGGTATCCCGCTTTAAAATTGAATCTGCTCCCGACGGACTGATCTTTGATTATATTCATCATGGTTCAAAACTGGGTGTTCTTGTTCGTTTCGATAAAGCTGAAGGAGTTGAAGTATCTTCTTTTGAAACTATCGCGAGGGACATCGCTATGCAGATAGCCGCGATGAAACCGGGTTATGTTAAAAGAGAAGAAGTGCCTGCCGAAGTTATCGAGAAAGAAAAAGAGATCTACAAGGAACTTGCTATAAAAGAAGGAAAACCTGAAAAGATCGTCGACAAAATTGCTGAAGGCCGCATGAATAAATTCTTTGAAGAGAACTGTCTTCTTGAGCAGGCCTACGTAAAAGACAACACAAAGAATGTATTATCCCTTATAAAAGAATATAATAAAGCCAATTCTACCAACATTGAATTGAATTTATTCCACAGATTCCATTTAGGGGATGAAAAAAAATAAAAAGTAATGTATCTTTACTACCGTAAATTCAAAACTTTATACGGTTTTTATGGAAATTGAACTTAAGTATAAACGAATACTGCTGAAACTCAGCGGTGAATCTTTGATGGGCGGTAAAGGACACGGGATTAATCCCGAAGTACTTAATTTTTTCGCAAAAGAAGTTAAGAAGATACGCGACCTGGGAGTCCAGGTCGGTATCGTTATAGGCGGCGGTAACATCTACCGCGGCCTCGGGGCGGAAGAGCAGGGAATTGACAGGGCTACAGGCGACCAGATGGGTATGCTCGCAACCATGATCAATTCGCTCGCTCTTCAGGCCACTTTCGAAAAACATGGAATGTTTACCCGCCTTATGAGCGCCATCTCGATGGAAGAAATTGCCGAACCTTATATAAGACGAAGAGCAATCAGACATCTTGAGAAAGGGCGTATAGTTATATTCGGCGCGGGCACAGGGCATCCTTATTTCAGCACAGATACCGCGGCCTCATTAAGAGCTGTGGAAATTGAAGCCGATGCTATTTTTAAAGGCACACGCGTGGATGGCGTCTACGACAGTGATCCCGAAAAAAATCCTGCCGCTGCCCGTTATGAAGAAATCTCCTATCTCGATGTACTGACCAAAAATCTCAGGGTCATGGACCTTACCGCAATAAGCCTTTGCAAAGAGAACAGTCTTCCACTTATCGTCTTCAAGATGGATAAAGAGGATAACCTGATGAAACTCGTTACAGGCAAAGGAATAGGCACATCGGTGGGTAATTTTAAAATAGAAGAAACCAATAATAACTAATCCGGGGGAATTATGAATCCTAATGTTAAGGATGCCAAATCCAGGATGGATAAATCGGTTGAGGCTTTCAGAACTGAAATCGCGAAAATCCGTACCGGGAAAGCCACTACCGCATTACTCGATGGAATTAAAGTGGATTATTACGGCACCATGACACCACTCAACCAGGTTGGAAATCTTACAGTCCTTGATGCGCATACACTTTCCATTACTCCCTGGGATAAAAATATGGTTGGTGTTGTTGATAAAGCTATTCTTTCTGCCGATCTGGGACTAAATCCGGTCAACGACGGAACAAATATCAGAATACCCATTCCTCCTCTGACAGAGGAACGGAGGAAAGATATGGTTAAACTTGTCAAAAAAATCGGAGAGGAGTTCAAGGTGGCTATCCGGAATGTCCGGCGAGACGCTAATGAAAAACTCAAGAAGCAGGAGAAAGATAAAGAAATATCGGAAGACCTGCGGCATGATTTTGAGACCGAAGTCCAGGAGGTTACAGATAAACATATTGAAAACCTGGATGAGATAATCAAACACAAAGAAAAAGAAATTATGGAAGTTTAAGGAAACAAATAAATAAAAAGCCGCCCCAATCAACCGGGGCGGCTTTTTTGTTTGATCACAGCATAAAAACAGATTCATGAATCTTTTTTTATAATTAACGAGGCATTATTATGAGTATCAGTAAGGAAGATGCACTAAAGTATCATAGTGAAGGCCGGAAGGGAAAAATTGAAGTTATAGCCACTAAACCTTGTTTTACTTCTCGGGATCTTTCACTCGCCTATACTCCCGGAGTAGCCGAACCATGCCGGGAAATTCACAAAAATGAAGATGATGTATTTAAGTATACTGCAAAAGGCAACCTGGTTGCGGTATTATCAAATGGTACGGCAGTACTTGGGCTGGGTGATATCGGAGCGGCGGCCGGTAAACCTGTTATGGAAGGAAAAGGTGTGCTATTTAAAAGATTTGCTGATATTGACGTCTTTGATATTGAGGTCGATACCAAAGACGTTGATGAAATAATAAAATTAAGCCAGCTTCTTGAGCCTACATTTGGCGGAATAAACCTGGAAGATATTAAAGCGCCTGAATGTTTTATTATTGAGGAAGCGCTCAAGAAAACCATGAACATTCCGGTTTTCCACGATGACCAGCATGGGACCGCGATCATTTCATGCGCGGCGCTGATCAACGCTACTGAAATTGCCGGTAAAAAACTGGAAGATATTACGATTGTAGTCAGCGGAGCGGGAGCTTCAGCTATCGCCTGTTCAAATACCTATATCAAGGCGGGTGTTAAACGTGAAAATATTATCATGTTTGACTCAAAGGGTAATCTTCATACGGAGAGAACCGATCTGAATGAATACAAGCGGGCTTTTGCTATTCCGAAGAAATATGGCTCGATTAAAGAAGCGATGACCGGCGCCGATGTATTTATAGGCCTATCAAAAGGGGGCCTGGTTACAAAAGATATGGTTGAGGTTATGGGTGATGATCCGGTTATCTTCGCCATGGCAAATCCTGATCCTGAAATTACATATCCCGACGCTATTTCGGTCAGAAAAGACCTTATCATGGCTACCGGAAGAAGTGACTTCCCGAACCAGGTTAATAACGTACTCGGATTTCCTTTCATTTTCCGCGGAGCTCTCGACGTCAGAGCTACAGCCATAAACGATGAAATGAAAATGGCTGCCGTGAAAGCTCTCGCCGAACTCGCGAAAGAAAAAGTGCCTGAAGTTGTAATAAAGGCTTATGGCGGCAAAGAGTTCTCTTTTGGTCGTGATTATATAATCCCGAAACCTTTCGACCCGAGGGTGTTATGGAAAGTTGCTCCGGCGGTAGCGAAAGCTGCGATGGACACAGGCGTAGCCAAAGAGCCGATAACCGACTGGGAAGCTTATGAAGAACAGCTTAAAGAAAGACTGGGATTCTCTTCGGAAGTAATAAGAGTGATGATCCACAAAGCGCAGGAATCACCTAAAAAAATAGTTTATCCCGAAGGTGAAGAGGAAAAAATAATCCGCGCCGCTAATTCTGTCTTTCTGAACCATATCGGAATACCGGTGCTTCTCGGTGATGAAGCAAAAATTAAAACAAAGATAAGTGAGCTGGGCTATGAAGAGAAAAACTTTGAAATAGTTGATCCTGAAAATTCGGATAAGCAGAGAGAATATGCTCACGAATTTTATAAATCGCGCCAGAGAAAGGGTGTTACTCTGAAGGAAGCTTATGATGTGGTGAGAACCCCTAATTATTTCGGCTCTCTAATGGTTCAGATGGGTGACGCTCACGCTCTTATCGGCGGACTGACATCTCATTATCCGGCGACAATAAGACCGGCTCTCCAGTGTGTTGGCATCAAAGATGGTTATACGGTTGCGTCCGGCCTCTATATTGTGATAATTAACAGAAAGACATTCTTCTTCGCCGATACTACTGTGAATATTGATCCTACTGCCGAAGAGCTTGCTGAAATAGCAATGCAGGCCAGTGAGACAGTTAAAAACTTTGACATTGAGCCAAAGGTGGCGATGCTGTCTTTCAGCAATTTCGGAAGCGCCGTCCATCCTTCATCGCTGAAAGTTAAAAAAGCCGTTGAGATTGTTAAGGAAAGAAAACCTGATCTGATGATCGATGGTGAAATGCAGGCCGATACGGCGGTTGTTCCTGAAATAATCGAAAACAGGTTCTCTTTCAGTTCCCTGAAAGGGGGAGCTAACCTGCTGATTTTCCCCGATCTTAACTCAGGTAATATAGCTTATAAGCTTATGGAAAGACTTACCAAGGCTACCGTCATTGGTCCGGTTCTTATGGGACTCAAAAAACCGATCCATGTATTGCAGAATGACGCTACGGTTGATGATATTATCAACATGAGCGCTATCGCTGTTGTTGAAGCCAAAACCGGAAATTGATAAGTCACTTAATTTGTGTGATTCCGATTTTCAACCCCCTCCTTTTTCAGAGGGGGTTTTTTTTGTGATTGCCGGATTTATTTGCGTCTCAAATAAATGGGACCACAAGGGACAAGATAATTGGTGTCTCGGGAAAGGGCGACCACAAGGGGCAAGATTATTGGTGTCTCGGGAAAGGGCGACCACAAGGGGCAAGATTATTGGTGTTTCGGGGAAGGGCGACCACAAGGGACAAGATTATTGGTGTCTCGGGGAAGGGCGACCACAAGGGGTAAGATTATTGGTGTCTCGGGGAAGGGCGACCACAAGGGACAAGATTATTGGTATCTCGGGGAAGGGCGACCACAAGGGACAAGATTATTGGTGTCTCGGGAAAGGGCGACCACAAGGGGCAAGATTATTGGTGTCTCGGGAAAGGGCGACCACAAGGGACAAGATTATTGGTGTTTCGGGGAAGGGCGACCACAAGGGACAAGATTATTGGTATCTCGGGAAAGGGCGACCACAAGGGACAAGATTATTGGTGTCTCGGGGAAGGGCGACCACAAGGGGCAAGATTATTGGTGTTTCGGGGAAGGGCGACCACAAGGGACAAGATTATTGGTGTTTCGGGGAAGGGCGACCACAAGGGACAAGATTATTGGTGTCTCGGGGAAGGGCGACCACAAGGGGCAAGATTATCGGTATCTCGGGAAAGGGCGACCACAAGGGTCGCCCCTACGGGAAATTGCGCTGGTTTTGATAATTTGAATTGTTTTTGTGCTGAGAGATATCGGATTTATCCATTTTAATTATTCGATCTTAATTAATGATTAATTAACAGCTGCATTGTTTTCTTTTGCCTTGAGAAAGATTATTTTATCAGTGTAAGAGAAAATAATTCAGGGGTTATAATGATTTATATTCAGATATTTTCAGGATTACTTCTATTGATTCTGGTCTGGCGGTTATTCCGTTTTTTCTCTACACCTCTATTCACCCGGACTGGGTTTTATAAATATTATTCACCCATGCTTATGACTATGCCATTTTCTTTATCAGGCAGGGTATACGATTTCCATCTTGGAACAAGCTGGGACTTTTTCCAGATGCAGAAAAAGCAGGCTTCTCTTATTTTGTACCACCTGGCTGAAGGTCTTGTTAATGTATGCAGGGAAATTGAGAATGGTAAATTTGCCCCCGACACCAAATTTACCGGCAACGTATTTTATTTAAAAGAGAGCACTATTAAAAAATTTGGTTTCCATTCAAGAAAGCTGAACCCATTCGAATTGTTTCTCTTCGCTTTAAATTTTATTGAACTTTGTATATTATCCTCAATTTCACACAGAAAGTTTACCCTTATTCCTTTAACAAATGTGGTTATTATATATATAACGGCAGAAGAACTTGTTGATAACAAAGAAAAGTACCTGAAAGTTGTTGATATGTTCGAGGGAAGAGAGAATAAAACAGCGACCGGGGCAGGGGTTGAGAAGTCTGTTATGGAAGAGGTTGCCTGAACAATTCGGTGATTTCAGTTTGGCAATTTTATAAGATTAAGAAAGGTCCCGAAAAGTACAAAAGCAATTCTCATTTTTCAGTTGAAGTTCTGATTATCATCTATCCGGTTTATATCCCCGACTAAAAAACTATCATCTATTTTGTTAAGCATTAAAAGCGGTGTTGCTTCTTTAAGCTAATTTAAATATGTTTCAGTTTCAATAATGAATGAACTGAGAAGATAATGTCTGGAATTCCACTCGAAATAGAAAAAAAATATCTTGTAAATGACAAAATGCCTGACCCGGGGAAATATAACTCTAAAAAAATTCTGCAGGGTTATATAACAGAAAATGGAGATTCCGTAACAGTAAGACTCAGGAGAAAGGGTGAGCAATTTTTCCTGACCGTTAAGACCCGTGGAAATGAAATAAGAGGAGAAGCGGAGAGCGAAATTTCCAAAGAACAGTTTGATACATTCTGGCCTTTGACTCTAAATAAGCGGGTTGAAAAAGTGCGGTACGAGATACCCTATGGAAAACATATAATAGAACTTGACATCTATTATGGCAGACTTGAGGGGCTTATCACCGCGGAAGTTGAGTTTGAGAACAAAGAACAGCTCAATAATTTTATTCCCCCCGGCTGGTTTGATAAAGATGTGTCCGCCGATATTCGTTACAGGAACCAGTTCCTCGCAGTTAAAGGCATCCCGGAACAATACTAAGGATAAATGAAAAATAACCGAACCGCCGAAATTGATCTGATTGAAAGATATATTCCTTCTGAATTCAGAAGGCATATTGAAAAAGAATTTTACGGGCGAATAACTGAAAAAGCGCGCTTTGAAAATCTTATAAATGATGAGGAGTTCAGGGATGACCCGGTTGATCATGTCGGGTTATTTACCGATCACGGGATAGTGCATGTAAGAAATGTAGCCTTTCAGGTTCATTCTCTTCTTGATCGAATAAATGGTGTACTTATACCTGAGAGGGAGAGGGGAAGACTTGAGTTCATGAAGGGATTTGGAATCCTGACAGCTTATATGCATGATATCGGGATGATAAATTTTTCTTACTTGGGAAGAAAAATGCATCCTGAGTTTGCTTCACAATATTTGTTTGAGGAGAGTTTTGATCAATACGCGGATTTAATATGGGAGGAAAACTCCTCCAATGTTGCCTGGAAAATTCTGAACCTCCGTACATCGGGGAAAATAACAGGTGGTCCTAAAGTCATCCTCAGGGAAATGCTGGCTCTCGCTGTCTGTCACAGTAAAAGTAAAATTGATATTTCCTTATTGAATGATTTGTCTTCGCTTCGTAAAAGGATGCAGCAGATAATTCTTACCAGCCTGGACTATCTTTTTCTAATTCAACAGCTTGAAAAAGTTGATTCATTGCCCGCGCCGGACAGGATTGAAAAGAGGAGTGAGCTGGAAAAAGAGATTAATTATTTTCAGGGTGAAAAAGGTTTTCCATCCGCGGCAAGATTTTACGGCGATCTTTCAGAAGAAGCATGGAACTGGATGATCTGTGATGACGCCGAAGTGAGGGAACTTACCCTCGATATTATTGATACTGTGAGAGCCCTTAGATGCGCGGATGCTTTAAGGCAGAGAGGAAGTGTTTTGAAAACTTCGGGCGGCTACGAAATATTTTCATCGGAGGATACAGCCAACGCTATCTACGCTTTGCGCAATAATGATAACAGCAAACTTTATCTGCTTGAGGCTGATGTTCCCCTTAATGCCGGTGAGGCGAATATATCTTCGAGTGAAATAGACTGGGACTGCGACCTTAGAATTTCTTTTCACCGGGGTTCTTTTGCCAGCGCCGAAGCAACAGAAAGAGCGGCTTATAATGCCGCGGTTACGATAAATGATATTCAGGCCGATGTCATTTCAGCTTTCATAAGAAAGGAACCGAAAGGAGAGGACCAGGTGAAAAGGGCTTCTCAGATTGAGATATTGCTTGAAGGAGCGGAGGACAATTCCGATTTTGCCGACCTGGTCCGCGGGCAGCTTGAGTTTTTTCTGAAAGACAAACAAGTAAAAGTTAAATCGGTTTCTTCTTTGCATAAGGCCGATATCAGGGAAGTTGAACGTTACCTCGCGGGGGAAAAATATGATATCATTAAGGAAAACACAGGAAGAATATTAAAGAATCTTAAGAAGGCAGGATTCAAAACTGATAAAATTGATATTGATAATGCCTTTACAGATGTGACCATAATAAAACTTTTGGCCGGAGATATTTTGCTGAAAGCAGGCTCGGTTCCCGCGTTTGTTTATATCCCGCTTGGCAAGGGACTCAGGGTTATCCGGACCGGGGGTTACCTGACAGTGCCATCACCCGCCTGGATACCAATTGGAAACACCGGAGCGATAAGAGGCGCTGCCCGAAATGCTGATGTTGTTACCAAAAAAGATATAAGACTGCTGGCAATTCCCAAAAAAATATATCTTGATTACTGGAATTCAACCTATTCGGCCGGAGAATTTATTGATGAGATAACCGGGGATATTCCGAAGGGAGAAGATGAATAGCGGGCTTCAGCTTTCGTTAAAATCCCTGGGTAATGTCGGGTATAAAAGGGCGGAGGCCTTCGCGAAAATCAATATTCTTACCATTGAAGACCTGCTGAATTATTTCCCGACCCGTTACCTTGACAGAACAAATCTCCTTTCGGCGATGAAGGTGATTGAATATGTGAGAAACGGTTATGAAGGAGAGGTGACAATTATTGGCAAAGTCATCGATAATGAGCTGATTAAATATGCCCGGAAACCGGTATTTAAGGTATCAATGACAGATGGCGACTCACTATTCGAATGTGTCTGGTTCCAGGGGCTGAAATTCTTTAAGGACCGCTTCCGCACAGGGGAAAGTTACGCGGTATCGGCAAAACCGAGGCTGACAAAATACGGGCATCTTCAGTTTGTTCATCCCGATTTTGACAAACTGGGAAAAGATGAAACAACCGAATTTAAAAATACAGGCCGGATAATTCCTTTTTACCGGATGCCTAAGGAACTAAAAGCCAACAAACTTGGCGATATAGGCTTAAGAAATATAATCTATGAAGCCGTTGAGAAATTCTGCGATGAAATAGCCGAGCCATTCCCCGAAAGCCTTCTGATAAAAAATAAACTACCTTTGTACCGGGAGGCTGTAAGGAATATTCATATTCCCGAAGACCAGGAAAGATTAAAAAAGGCAATTGAGAGAATAAAATATAATGAGCTTTTTTTCTTTGAGTGCCTGGTGGCGCTGAGAAGGAACAAGGTTAAAGTAAGAACAAGGGGGATAAAATTTGAGATATTTCCCGCGCCGGTTAAAAAACTTATCGATAATCTTGGTTTCAGTCTTACTGAAGCGCAATTGCGTGTTCTGAGCGAAATTAAAAAGGATATGATTTCACCTGAACCGATGAACAGGCTTTTGCAGGGAGATGTAGGGAGCGGCAAGACTGTTGTGGCTCTGCTGGCTATGATGATAGCTGTCACAAACGGTTACCAGGCCGCTATAATGGCTCCGACTGAAATTCTGGCGCACCAGCATTACCTCAATTTTGAAAAGCTGCTTAAGGGAAGCGGAATAAAATGTGTCCTTGTAACCGGGGGAATGAAAGCCGCCGGAAGAAGAAAAGCGCTTAAAGAAATTGTTGAAGGTGATGCGGGAATTATCATAGGCACTCACGCAATCTTTGAGGAGGCTGTCAATTATAAAAAAGTCGGACTTGTGGTAATTGATGAGCAGCACCGTTTTGGGGTTCTCCAGAGAATGAGGATTATTGAAAAAGGAAACTCTCCCGATGTTCTCGTTATGACCGCCACGCCGATCCCCCGCTCTTTGTCGATGACCTATTTCGGCGATCTCGATCTTTCTGTTATCGATGAGCTGCCACCGGGAAGAAAAACCATTAAAACAATTCTCAGGGGTGAGGCGAGGCTGCCCGCTATATATAAATTTATAATTGATAAAACGACCGAAGGTAACCAGGCTTATGTGGTTTACCCCCTCGTTGAGGAATCGGAAGTACTGGAATTAAAAGCGGCGCTGGAACAGTATGAATTTCTTAAGGAAACATATTTTAAGGATATCAGGGTGGGTCTGCTTCACGGCAGAATGCACTGGCAGGAAAAAGAGGAGGAGATGCTTAAATTCGCGCGGGGTGAATATGATGTTCTCGTTTCCACAACCGTTATCGAGGTCGGCATTGATGTGCCTTCCGCGAATATTATGGTGATAAATGACGCTTACCGATTCGGGCTTTCGCAGCTTCACCAGTTGAGAGGCAGAGTGGGAAGGGGAGGAAAACAGGGTTACTGTGTGCTTATAGGCAAGGATGAAAATGTAGCGAGGATGGGGCACATGAATTTTAATTTTGAGTACCTTTCCGCCGCGCAGATTGAAAAGTTTAAGGCGGCAATCCGACTCAACGCGATGGTAAAATATTCCAGCGGTTTTGATCTTTCGGAAATTGATCTGAAACTGCGGGGACCGGGGCAGATATTCGGTACTCAGCAGAGCGGCATGCCTGAGCTGAAGTACGCCGATCTTTCGGAGGATGGTCCCCTTCTTATAAAAGCCAAAGAGGATGCTTTCGCTGTTATTGAATCGGATCCCCGGTTTGAACTGCCTGAAAATTCCGGGATAAGGGCTGTGCTGGTTAAAGATTACGCGGATAATTTACGCTATTCGGAAATTGGGTAGAGATTCATACTGCTTTGCGGGAATAGTGGTGAATATTTTGCCCGGGTTGTATGAATTATTCTACCGGGACTTGGTTGGACTCCGGGGATTTTAGGGTAATAAGTCAGAGCTAAAAGATTATTGTCCCCGGGTCGTTATAGTCCCAACGAATTTCTGTTAGTTGGCAGGCTTTTGCTGAACAATGTAGAATACATAGCAAGCTTTACTCTAACCCTGCCAGATTACTTCATTAACAGATAAATATTTCGCGAATTAGCAAAAATCTATGGCGACAATTTGAATTGCAGACTTGTTTTAGTTGAGCTCTGTTAATCCCCTCCGGGGATAGAAAAAATACATACTAATTCTACAATAATGCTGCTTCTACAAAGCAGATTCGTTTCAAAAAAATATTACCGGGAAAGCCAATTCGTTATTCGTCATTCCTCATTGTTTCTGGCTTGGCCAGAATATAGGATTACTATTCCGGGGCTTGTTGAAATAAAGGAAATTTCAACAGGTGAACGTTCTGTCAGCCGGTCAGGAAACCTTTTGCTTCGAGCAGTTCAGCGATGAGGATTGTCCCGCCTGCCGCTCCGCGGACAGTATTATGAGAAGTGATCGTAAATTTATAATCAAATATGGGGCAATCTCTCAGTCTTCCAACGGCGACAGTCATTCCTCCCCCGAGATCGCGGTGTTTCCTGGGCTGCGGTGAGTAAGGATCGTCAAAATAAACCACCGGTCTTCGCGGAGCCGAAGGAAGCATCATTTCCTGGGGATCGGCTATAAAGGAATTCCACGCATGAATTACATCTTCGCGGGAAGGTTTTTCCCTGAATTTTATCTGCACACATTCAGTATGGCCATCGGTGATACTTATCCTGTTGCATTGGGCGCTGATATTTATTCCGGCAAAATCTATTTTTCCATCGGCAAGGCTGCCGAGAATTTTCAGAGGTTCCCTCTCCAATTTTTCCTCTTCCCCTTTTATGTAGGGGATAACATTATCCATAACATCGAGCGAAGTTAAGCCTGAAAACCCGGCGCCGGAAATAGCCTGCAGAGTGGTGACGTTAATGCTTTCAATCCCAAACTGATCCTCAAGAGGTTTTAACGCGAGCACAAGTCCGATAGTTGAGCAGTTGGGATTGGTAATTATAAATCCATCCTCAAAGTTTTGTTCTCTGATAAGATTTATATGACCCGGATTTACCTCGGGAATGATCAATGGCACTTTAGGGTCGAACCGGAAATTTCGGGCATTTGAGATTACTTTATAACCAGCTTTAGCAAACTCCAGTTCTATTTCACCGGCAACCGAAGCGTCGAGAGCCGAGAAAATGATTTTTGAATCGAAATCGGGCGCGCATTTTTTTACAGTAAGATTTGCCACATCATCAGGCATGGCGCTGTTCATGGCCCACGTTGCCGCGTAAGAATATAATTTGCCCGCCGAAGTTTCGGAAGCGCCGACTTCAGCTATCTTAAACCAGGCATGATCCTGCAGCAATTCAATTAATTTTTGTCCGACACTTCCTGTCGCTCCAAGAATACCAACATTTATTTTATCCATAAGTTAGTCCGAGATAATTTGAAATTTTTAATATATCGGCGAAAATACCGGTAGCTGTCAGCCTGGCGCCCGCTCCGTCACCCTGAATGACCAGGGGATTATCATGATAACGGTCAGAATAAATCGCCGCGATATTCCCGCTGCCATCCAGGCTGAAGAATGGATGAGTGTTATCTATACATTCAAGACTGACAGCGGCTTTTTTACCATCAAAGCTACCCATATAACAAAGCCGGCCTTTTTTCTCTTCTGCCTTTTTCTTCAGGTTTTTGTAATGATCATCCATATCACTGATACTATTCATAAAATCTTCAGCATTCGTTATATTTTGCATATCCTGCGGAATAAGGTTTTCCACCTTTATATCTTCCGGTTCAAATTCAAATCCGGCTTCGCGAATAAGAATGAGCATTTTTCTGGCGAAATCAAGGCCATTAAGATCATCACGCGGATCAGGTTCTGAAAAACCGGCTTTCCGGGCGTCCAGAATTATCTGGCTGATTTTTTCTTCGTTACGGAACCTGTTAAATATATAACTGAGACTCCCTGACAACACGGCCTCAATTCTGGTGATTTTATCGCTGTTTCTGACCATTTCGGATATGGCGCTTATTATCGGAAGCCCCGCTCCCACATTAGCGCTGTATTCGAAACGTACATTCCTCCGCGCGGCGGTTTCCCGCAAAGTTAAATAATTTTGATAACTCCCTGAATTCGCCACCTTATTCGGAGTGGTTACAGAAATGCTGGCGTCCAGTATATCCCTGTAATAAGGGGCTATGGCTCCTCTTCCGGAGCAATCAATAAAGATTGAATTCGGCAGATTCATTTCCTTCATTTTAGAAATAAATTGTTCAACTTCAGATTTTGTATCTGAATTATCGAGAATATCTTTCCAGTTGTTAAGTTCCACCCCGTTTTTATCGAACACCATTTTTTTGCTGTTTGCTATTCCGGCAATTTTCAGCCTTGTGGAATAATCCTTTTTAACATCCTTATATCTCGCGTTGATATATTCAAGCAGAGAGGAGCCGACAAGTCCGGGTCCGATAAGAAACAAATTTAGTATTTTTCTGCGATCGAGAAAAAGAGCGCTGTGCAGCGCGTTCAAGGCTTTTGAAAGATAAGAACGGCTGATAACAAGAGAAATATTTAATTGTGAAGAGCCCTGCGCGACCGCGATTACATTAATTCCGTTTCTGCCCAGCGACTGAAGAACCCGCCCTGTTATGCCGGGAGTATCGAGCATATCCTCCCCTACTACAGCTATCATCGAAAGATTTTCGATAAGTTCGGTCTCAATGCGGTTTTCATAGATTTCAAGTTTGAATTCTTCTCTCAGAGCATTCATCGCTTTGGCAGCTTCACCGGGGAAAAGCGCTACACTGATGCTAATTCCTGAAGAACCCTGGGTAATTAAAAGAATTTTTATCCGGTCGCGGGCAAGAGCGCTGAATATGCGGGCTGATACCCCTTCAATGCCGGGCATCGCGTTTCCCGAGACTCTGATTATCGATACATCATCTATCGAACTGATTCCCTTCGCGTTAAACTTTACTTCCGGTTCTCTCTCAACTATAACGGTGCCCCTGGCATTTGGATTAAAGGTGTTCTTAATTCTGATTTTTATTTTTTTATCCATTGCCGGTTTCATTGTCGGGGGATAAATAACCTTGGCGCCAAAATAGGACATTTCGGAGGCCTCTTCATAAGTGACAGCTTTCAGGGAATGGGCGTCAACAACTTTACGGGGATCCGCGGTCATTATACCATCAACATCTGTCCAAATCTGAATTTCCTCAGCGTTAAGGGCGGCTCCCAGTATCGAAGCTGTATAATCAGAGCCTCCCCGGCCTAATGTTGTGGAAATACCATTCTCAGAAGAGGCGATAAATCCTGTAACGATCTGAACTATGTCGGTTTTATTAAAAAATTCAGTAATCAGTTTATTGGAAGCAGTAAAATCAACTTCCGCCTTGCCAAATTTATCATTTGTGCGGATTAACTTTCTCGCGTCAAGAAACCCGCATTCAATGCCGGAATGTTTCAGAGATTCAGTAATGATAGCGCATGATAATCTTTCGCCGAAACTATAGATGTAATCCATCGATCTGGGTGTAAGCTCTTTAAGAAGATTAACTCCTTTCAGTAAATTCTCAAGTTCATTCAGAAGTACATTGATACTCTCAGTTAATTTTTCGGGATCACATGGTAATTTTGTCGCGATATCAATATGTTTTTCCCTGAGTTCATTCAACTCCTCAAGGTAGGACTTATTGCCATCGGCAGCCAGCTTAGCGATTATTTCCAGTTTGTCGGTAACTCCCTGAAAAGCTGAAAAAACAACCGCGAACTTTTTCTCTTTGCTGTAAACCTGTTTAAGTATTGATAAAACAGCTTTGATTCTTTCGGATGAACCAACTGAAGATCCTCCGAATTTTAGTACTTTCATTGACATAAACCCGGTTTTTAGAATCCAAGTTTAATGCTAAGAAGATATAATATCAAGGGAAAATAAATTTCGAACAATTTAAGAGCTTTTCTTAAAATAAACCGGGTCTATATCAATATCATGGCCGGCGCCTATTTCAGCAAAATCATTTTTTTTGTCATTTGATAATTATCTGTTTTCAGGCTATATAGATATATGCCTGATGGCAGTAATTCAGCGTTATAATGATAGGTGTGAAAACCTTTTCCCAGACCTTTACTGATAAGAGTCGCGACCAATTCTCCAAGCTCATTAAAAATGGAAAGTTCGACACGGGAATCTTCAGGCAAAGAAAATCTTATTGACGTGGCAGCATTAAAGGGATTTGGATAATTTTGAAAAAGATGATATTTGTCAGGTTTATCGCCTGTAGTTATTTGAATGACATCGGAATATTCTGAACTGCCATCGTTGTCAATTATTTTTAGTCTGTATTTTATCTTACCTGATCCTGGGTAATCATCGATAAAAGTATACTTCCTGGGGCTATTGGAGTTACCCGCTCCTTCAACAAATCCTATCTTTTCCCAGTCTTCGAATGATTTGCGTGAATTTGAATACGAGTCTTCCCCGATCAATTGTTTTTCAATATCAAATCCATAGGTATTGATTTCTGTTTCTGTTTTCCACTCCAGTTTGACTATATCATTTAATACTGATGCTGAGAAAAGAACGAGTTCAACAGGGAAAACATTGGTTCCTCCCTCAATATTCCCAAATGTGAAATTACCCGGGTCGGTAAATCCTGAACCAGTTACATCCCCGGATTCGGTTGTCCCGTTTGTTACGGGTGATAAATCAGTTTGATCCCATGAACCTTCGGAACCCCTGACCACAGTCAAATGATTAATATCGCTTACAAGATCATCATTACCCCAGGTAAGTGTAATCGCGGCTGAAAATGAGGTGATTGATTCATCTTTGGTTATATCCCAAAATCGTATTTCAGAAATAGCAGTAACAGAATCAGGAAACGTGTTGATTAAAGGTGAGCCGTCAGTTTGTGAAACTGATAAATAACCGGAAGTTCCCGAGAAATCGGTCAGATCAATAGTTACCGGTCTATATGCCGTATTGCTTCCGACGCAGAAAAGCTTTGTATCATTTCCGCTATACTGTATGGAGAGATTTCCGACGATATAAGAAGAAGATGAGTGATTTGAGAAATTTCCCGAACTACTTAAAAGTTTATTTGTACTTGTATAAATCTTACCGTTTAAAAAGTTTATGTTGCCATGAACTGTTATATCTGTTAAAATCTCAACTCCGCCGGAATTATTTATTTCCATGTCATAAAAGTTAATTGCGCCGTCGCCCCTTATGTTTTGCCCGGAGCTTCCGGAAAATATAATTTTCCCATTATTTCCTGTAAATGTCCCATCAATTTCGATATCGCTGCTAATTGATATCACAGCGCTTCCCAAATCAAATTCGGTATTTTCACCAATCTTCAAACTCTGTGATCGAATACAATTTGAAGCAAATAAAATGATGATGATTGTCAGAAACTTATACTGGTAATTCATATATGCCTCTTTTGTTTGAATCTATTTTCGTTAATTAGAGATATGTGAAACTTCAGTTTTATTAATATCCAATTCAAGTTGCTGAACCTTTTCTTTCAGCCATTCAATGGTTTTATCCTGCTTTTGAATTAAATATTGTTGTTCTTTTATTGCGTTGACAATTACGGGTAATAATTCTATCATATTAATCTCAAGCTTGTCCGATTGATTTATATTTACCAGCTCAGGTAAAATTTCCTTCATTTCCTGCGCGATAAATCCGATATGATCTTTTCTTAATTTTTCAATTTCCGGAGATGACTCCATTCTATTAAATGTCTCTCTTTTGTAATCGAAGTTAACCGGGTTTAATTTTATTATCTCAGACAGCCCATAGTTGCTTTTCCGTATATTTTCCTTATATCTTATATCAGAAATATTGTTCAGGCTTACATAATTAACCTGCCCTGCATAAACATTATTCCATCTTTCTATAATGCCTCCAAGGTCGTATGTGAGATCACCATCAGGCATAATGTCTCTTGCCGTTGTTTCCCCATTAATTTTGAGAAGGCTTGTGCTGAAATTTCCATAAATCAAAGGAGATGATGTATTTGTATTTGCGATGTACAACAAATTGGAACCTGTTTCATTTCTGCCGGCCTGATGTCCAATAAATACATTTCCTGTACCTGAAACATTCAAATAACCGGCTTCACTGCCAATAAATGTATTTTGATATCCGTTGGTTGATCTTCCGGCATAGTAGCCAACAAATACATTTTGATCGCCATTTGAAGTTGCCAGGCCGGCATTATGCCCGATAAATACATTTTTTGAGCCTCCCGAAGTTATATTTGAACCGGCAGAGATTCCAAGAAACGCATTTGTCCCGCTCTGGGTTAGAACGAGGTTGCCGTCAATCCTGTATCCGGCGCCGGCGCCGGTAGAATTAAATGATCCGTCGAGTATTTCTAAATAATGTGTCGGATTTAATAAGCCGATGCCGATTTTTTTATCTCCTCCGCATGAAAAAATTATTTCATTCGAAGAATTTCGAACCGCGAATCTGCTGCTGTTATCATCAGTCGGAAGATTGATTGTAGTTTCCTGAGCGAATAAAACCGAGGTGAAAAATATTATTATTGCGGTTAAATATTGGTACAAATACATGATATCTCCTTTTAACTAAATTTTATAAAATAATGACTCCGGAACAATAAAGTACAGCATCGTACAATAAGCTGACAAAAAATAATGGCGCAATACATCACAATTCCGTATAGTAATAACCCACATACAACAGTCTCTTAAAATATATATAATAATAGTCATAATCGCAAATTAAGAAAGGAAAACGTCAGGTTGCCGGGTGTTATTCAATCGCAAAAATTTTAGTTAGAAATCTGCCCGATCTTCCGAAATGTGGAAATACTTCAGGCCGGAGTTGATTTGCTGAGAGTACACTAATTATGAGGGCAAAATTGCAACAAGAGTTAAAAGTGAGAAATTTGGATACGAGATACCAGCTTGTATTTAGTTGCGAAAAGAAGTTTTGGCCTATGTGAAATATAATGGGTAATTGAATTTGAGCCAGTGACAAACCACTTCTATTACCGATAAAATTTTCTTTATTTCAAATACTTCCGGCTCTTTTTTTTGTTAATATATTGGTATTGTAATATTTTTAATATGATGCAGTTTAAGCGCCATTTTATGAATCTCCTACAGAGATGTTCACCAGGTTGTTTATCTTAAACTACCCCAGTGGGACTAACGCATTACTGGAACCTCAACAAAGTTCTTTATTATCTCATTTGCCTTGTATAGGCAACATTATTGCGGAACGTCCCCCCGGGGTAGAAAATAGTCAATAAAACAACTACAATCCATGTAGAGGATTCACAAACCATCCCCGGATAACCAAATCTCTTAAGACCTCCCTGGCAAAACTCAGGTCGATAGAATATGATATTGATAATATATCAGTTATACTCTGTCAGTAAAACAATATATTGGCGCTTATGTTACTGCTTCGTTACTTCCATTTAATAATCGGTTGTCTTTTCATTACCCACTGGTTTTTATATAGAACCGAAGTTTTATATGAGAGCAGATAGATAGAAGGTCCGAATCCCGAAAAAATCAATATCCGGGCAAAAACAGAATAGATTCAAGCCGGGCTTTTCTTAAGGGATAGGAGAATTTAAAAGAATTAAGGCATGTTCCCGCTGGTAAGAACATGCCTTATATTCCGGCTTTAGGTATGCTGCTACCCTCTTTTATAGCAGAATTTTCAAACTTTTCGCAGGAAAAAAGGGCCGGCCATCATATTCCAATCGGAATCCCTCAGTTGCTGACCGGCAAAAAATAGCGCCTCATCGGTTTCCTGCTTTTCCATCCTTAATCATTACTACCGCAGCCTCGTCGCATCAGTGAATAATTATTCTGATTATTCATTAGCCGGAGTAATTTTCCCCGGCGTTATAACTGATGCTGTGCTTCCACCTTATTAACATGCTCCGGAATAATGAAAACAATTTTAATGCCAGTATGTCTGATTTGCCGAAGGAGTGAATTTACCCTTCAATTTACATGGTAAGGGGAGAAAAATGTAACAAGTGATATTTAATGAGGCTGGAATAATATGAAATAATTACACGCGCTGTAGAAAAATTACACAGTTAAAAGCTTAATTTTAAACCCAGTGTTATCCCGTCATCAACCGGCATCGCGTTGAACCTCTCCGGAGATAAGATGAGTATATCAAGCTGAGAGTATAACCAGAGGGCAGCGAAGGATGTAATCAATGTGTTCCTGATTTTGTAGGAGGTGTTATAACGGTCATAGTTTTTCGCGATTAATTCTTTATCGCTCTGGAACTGGTATTCTTCGTAATAATTCTCTGTCTGGATATAATAGACAATTGAAGCGGAAGCGAGGAGGATTGAAAGAGAGGATAAAATATAACCTTCGGTTTTATATCCTTTATATAAATGCCCCCATCCCGGAAGGATAATTGAGCGGGGCAGTACATTGCCAAGATCGCTTTTAATATACCTGATTTTAACCGCGGGACTATCTGTATTTATCCGGCCGTCGGAGGTGTAATTGGATATCTTTATATAGTCCTCTTTTATGGGAGTGAAGAAAGCGATTATTTTGGGTGAAATAACATTGGGATCGGGTGAGAAATTTTTATCAATACGCAATATTTCTATAAAACTGTTTTTTGATTCATCTTTTCTTCCAAGCGCGAAAAAACTGACAGCTCTCATTAATTCTGTCTCAAGTTTTATGTCATCAGTTACTGTTTCTTTTTGCACAAGGGAATCGGAAAGAGAGATGACCATTTCATATTCGCCGAATTCATAGGCATTCTGTATTTTCCGGAAGAGTAAACTTTCCTGCGAAAACATAGCAGACGCAAGCAGTAATAAAAAAAATATTATTCGTTTTCCCATCATTTAATCAGTATCATTTTTTTCGTTTCTGAATAATCATTCATACGGAGCCGGTAAAAATAAACCCCGGCATTAACAACGTTCCCGTTATCATTTTTCCCATCCCATAAACAATTATATTCGCCTGAATGATAGTAACCTGAGTTAAGAGTTCTCGTTTTTTGCCCGTCCGCGGAAAATATCTCCAAACTTATATCCCCTGCTTCATTAAGTGTAAAGCTGATATTAGTTGAAGGATTAAACGGATTGGGGTAATTTGCTTTAAGGGAGAAAGTTTTGACCTGGCTATCGACACCTACAACATTTGTAGGTCCCCCGACAAAAAGTTTTTCTATTGAGGAGATAGTTTCCCCTGCAGCGTCAAATCCGCCAAAAACATATAAATATTCCTCATATTTAACAACAGCAGGATTTTTTCTGCCAAAAATCATCCGGGGGCCTTCCTTGACCTCATGGGCGCCGCCCGAAAAGGTGATTATATCCACAGATGACAGGGCCGTGATTGTTTCAGAATAACCTCCGACAAGATATATCATTTTATCAAATTCACAGGAAACCGCGGTGCCGCCGGCTCTCGGACGCAATATTTCAGGTTTTATTTCATTGAAATTGGTCATTTCTACATCCATCCTGAAAATTTTATCCAGAATTAAAAAGTCTACCCCGCCCATAAAATAGAATTGATCTTCAATAACCGCGGACATCTGCAGAACGGGAGTTTCAATGAAAATGGGGATATTCTGTAATCCACCAGCATACAAACCCGAATCGGTATCGTATCGGAAAAGGATGTCCAGGTCAAATGATGAAGCGCCGCCGAGAAGATAAATGTAATTTTTATAGAAAACAGACGCCGCCCTGCCGCGGTTAAAATTACTGTCGGCCGCCGCAATTTCGGCACCTGAGGAGAGGTTAAAATTCCATTTTTCAAGATAATCGTTTTTATCAGTTTCTTCACTTCCGCAGCAATAGTATAATGTCTGGTTGATTACTCCGGCTGAAAAATTGAATCTGGGAGTTAGCATTTTTTCAATGGCTATCCATTCTTTAGAAACAGGATCATAACTCTGTATCCAGTTAACGGCTCCGGCAGTTGAATCGGAATAACCCCCGAGGATATAAATTTTATTTCCATAGGACACCGCGGAAGCTCCTGCCACAGGTTTCGGCATTCTGCCTATATATTCCCAATCTTCCTGGGCAATAACTTGTGTCAGAAATGTAAAAAATATTATTATTATCGTCTTCATAGAGATTTTCTTCTTCTTTTTATCTTTAGCTTGCAATTAGTATGCCATTAAACTTTGCCTGGCAAAATTGTAGTGCATGCGAATAGTGTCACCCGCGCTGAAAGAAAGAGTATCGGAGAAGTCCTTATACGAAGGATTTACTATTTTAAAGTTGTATTCACCCGGTAAAACAGCGGGAAGTTTTTCCAGGGGTGTCTGTCCGACAAATTTATCATTTAAATATATTTTCCCCCAGGGATATACCCTGCAATCGAGAAAACCAAATTCGCTTGTGAAATTTATATTCAGTGTATCATCGCTCAGACCTTCCATATAGAATTCTTTTTCCAGCGGAGGGTAAGAGGGATGTTCAAATCTTAACAGGTAAGAACCTCTTTCAAGTTCGAGTGGATTTTCAAAAGGTGTCGCCCCTGCCTGCTGATCATTAATATAAACAATGCACCAGGGAAAAGACTTAATTGTAAGCATACCCCGCTGGGTATATTCAGGTACCGCGACCTCTCTTTCCTCACTTTTTCCCGGTTCATTTGGATGATTAACAACGGGGGGCTTTTCCTTAGTTATTTTTTCTGCGCTTTTATCTTCGGTCTTTTCTTCTTTCATTAAGTTTTCCACAGAACCAATGTCATTATTCACCGGCTGAAAAATTTTTGCTGCCGCGGTATCTGGTTCCGGCAGAGAACTATTATTTTCTGACGGGGAAGTTTGATTACCGCTAAACATATACAAAAACAAAAATAACGAAAGAAGAATAACCAGGGATATACTTAACATACGGACTTTTCTGTTTCTTATAGTCAAAGGGATTTTATACTTTTTCCCTGATAGTATATCCAGCACACAGGCAGCGTCATGAAAACGGAGATCAAGGTTTTTTTGAAGAAGTCCTTTCAGTACAGGAGCTATTTCAGGATTGATTTTTTCCAGTTCACTATCAAGTTTGCTTTCGTCAAAATTGATAATGTTGTTAATTGTTTTATTAAAATCGCGGCTGAGAAAGAGGTTTTTGCCGGTGTAGATTTCATAAAGCAGCGAACCCGCGGAAAAGAGGTCGCTTTGAAGATTGAGTTTTTTCCCCTGGATTTGTTCAGGTGACATATAACAGGGAGTTCCGACAATTGAATTTTGCAATGATTCCAGTGTGTCTTCAAAAGGGAATGCGAGTCCGAAATCAGTAAGTTTCAGATCAAAGGTATTGCTGATGAGTATATTTTCCGGTTTAATATCACGGTGAATTATTTTTTTTGAATGAAGATATGCCAGAGCTGAAAATAACTGTTTGATAAGTTTTATTTTCTGATCATCGGTAAGTTTTTTGTCACGGATATGTTTTCTTAAATTTTCACCTTCGATGTATTCAAAAGAAATATAAAAAAAATCCTCATCCCTGCCATGATCAATAATCTGAATAATATTGGGATGTTTCAGAGATGACAGAATTTCCGCTTCACGCAGAAACCTGTTTTTATCTTCTTCTTCATATAAACCGGCGGCGCGGAGAATTTTAATAATTACTTGTTTGCCGGACTTTTTTTCCCTGGCAAGATGCACAGCATAATTCTCACTTTTTTTTATGCAATGTACCTGCAGGAACTTTTCGGCAAGGATATTTATTTCGGCAAGCTCCATCAGCCCTTTTGTTTCTCCATATCCTCAAGTTTAAGATAAACCCATTTTCTCGAAACTCCAAGGGATTTGGCTACAAGAGATTTATTGCCATCAAAATCCTTCAGTCTTTTTATAAGAGCCTGTTTTTCAATTTCGGCAAGTGTGCCATTAAAATTTAATTCATCATTTTCATCTTCATCAAAAATGATAAAATCTTCTTTAAGTTCACCAGGTCCGCTTAAGATAACAGCCCTTTGGATGATATTAATAAGCTGCCGCACATTTCCCGGCCAGCTATATGATTCAAGTTTTTTGATTGAACCGGGAGTGAGACGGGCTTTCCCGTCGCTGAATTTGCCCGCGAAATAATTGGCCAGAAGGGGGACGTCACCTTTTCTTTCCCTGAGGGGGGGAATCTTTACCGGAAAAACATTAAGCCGGTAATAGAGGTCGCTCCTGAATGTATCATCTTTAACCATCTCCTGAAGGTTTTTATTTGTTGCCGTAATTATTCTCACATCGATTTTTTTTACCCCGGTGTCACCAAGTCTCATTATTTCCTGATTCTCAAGCACTCTCAGCAGTTTTGTCTGCAGCGCCATAGATATATCGGCAATCTCATCAAGGAAGAAGGTGCCTTTATCGGCAATTTCAAGCAATCCTTTTTTATCGCTGTTCGCGCCGGTGAAAGCTCCCCTTTTATATCCGAAAAGCTCACTTTCAAGCAGATTATCAGGAATTGAACCGCAAAACTGGGCGAGAAAAACATTTTCGCGTCTTCTGCTTAAAGTATGGACCGCCCTGGCCGCCAGATCTTTGCCGGTTCCGCTTTCACCTGTAATAAGGATAGTAGCGTCTGTATCCGCGACCCTGCGAAGAATCCTGAAAAAATCCTTCATCACTTTGCTTTCACCAATCATTTCAGGAAGGGGTTCTGTCTCCTCCAACCTGTTCTGAAGTTCGGTATTTTCTTTTTCCAGTTTATCATATTCCGCGATGCGGTCGAGTGTAAGAGAAAGCAGACTTGAGAACAGATCAAGATGAATAAGGTTCTGATCGGTGAATTTTTCTCTCTGCTTTAAGCTGTCCGCGATAAAAACACCCCAGATTTTATCATCCCTGAAAACAGGAACGCCGATAATGGATTTTATTCCCCTTATCCTGATACTTTCGAAATTGGAAAGTTCAGGCTGCTGCTGAGCGTCATGGTAGAGCACAGGTTTCCCCTGTGAGAATACCTCTTTCAGAATTCCTGAAGAAAACTCCGAAAGATCGGTAATATTTTCTTTTTGAATATTGCGGGCGGCAATAATAGAGAAACTTTCCGGATCAAAAGCTTTTACAAAAAGTCCTCTTTCGGCTCCGGTGACTTCAATGATCAGATCGAGCACTTCATTTATCACTGAATCTTCAAAATGAGAAGAGTTTAATATTTTACCAAGCCGGTAAAAAGACTCAAACTGTTCCCTGGTAGGCGCCTGAATCTTTTTAATAATGTTATTATAATTTTCAGTCATATTATTCAATTTTAAATTGAGCCGGTTTTGAGCGGGCAATATTTCCGTAATTGTCTGTAACGGCAAACTGCCAGTAGTAGGAACCGGACCCGAAGTTTTTAGATATCTGCAGTTGTAGAACGGTTGAAGGAATATTATCCTGCGAAAAAACCAAAGGTTTAAGTCCTTCGGCCGAACGAATTTCTGTCGAGAATGTAAAATCGTGGCCTGTTGCCAGGGTATCCCACTTAAGATAAAAGGGGGGAGTGACATAATTATTTTCCGCCGGACTTTTATAGTTAATATCGTCCCTTATTACTCTTTTAAGCGATTCGGTCCCAATATTATGTATATTTCCATAGCTGTCTTTAACGTGGAGGTCGATGTTTTTGCCAACCAGAATTTCAAGGTCGTCCCAGCCCCTTGAGGAGGCGTCAATATATTGTTCAAAGTATTTGGTATTAAAATTATAATCCAGGGGAGTGTAAAGATTGAGTTCCTCATTAAAGATCAGAACTGAGTCAATATCATTTTCATCATCATTAATTTTCGCGTTAACAACTAATTCATACTTTGTTGTGTCATACTGTGAATGTTCAATCCGGCTTAAAATTCTGAACAATTCCAATTTGGGGAGGGAGTTCAAAAATATTTCTGTTTCGATATTTTTATCCAGGCCCCATTCAATGTATTGGGAATCGGGGGTAAATCCTACCCTGTTAATATAAAGCCAACCATCCTCGCGAATAATTTCTTCAAAGCGGAAAATTCCATCAGCTCCGGTGATAAATTGTCTTCCTCCCTCTTTCCAGTATATTTGGGCCCCTTCGACAGGAACTCTTGGATGGGAATCTGTTAATACAGTTCCTTCAACCGAAACATAGACATTATTTTCATTATCCGGATCAAGCGGATTTGTCCTGGGCGCGTTACATGCAATAACCGCTGCCAACAGGACCAAAGTTACCGGTATGAGTTTTTTTGTTAAATTGACCATCTTAAATGTGTATCCTATTTACACATTAAATATAAGAAAAAAAGAGCTTTTCTGCTTAAGAGAAAATAGAAGAGAATAGTATTATTAATTATTTAATTCCTCAGGAAAGAGGATATGACATCCTATCAGGCTTTCAGAAGCCAAAAATTTTTTTTATCTTGCATTATTGTTTGAATCATAAGTGAAAATTATAGCTGTTCACTTATTCAGGTTCAAGACGTATACGCATCAGTAATATTTCTTACCGGGAGAAACTTTAAACAAGTTTGGAGGATTTATGAAAGTATTAAAAGCATTAGGTATCATCATTCTTGTTTTTATAGTAATAGTAATTCTATTGGGAATAATCGCGCCTGGCGATTTTAATGTAGAAAGAAAGGTTAACATTAAAGCGCCTGTTGAAGTAGTATTTGAGCATGTAAAATATTGGAGAAACTGGCAAAACTGGTCGCCCTGGGCTGAAATGGATTCGACTATGAAAGTGACGGTTGAAGGAAAGGATGGAGAGAAAGGATCAAAATATATATGGAAAGGGCATCCTGAACTAACCGGCTCGGGTGAAATGACAAATACAGGTATAAAGGATAATGAGGAAATTACCTATCACCTGCATTTTATTGAGCCCTGGGAAGATCAGTCAGATGGATATATGCGTCTTATAAACACAGAAAACGGATCAGAAGCAGCCTGGGGTTTTTCGGGTGAATCGGCTTTTCCCTTTAATATAATGTTTTTGTTTATGAGTATGGAAGATATGATGGCTCCCGATTTTGACCGGGGACTCGCCAAACTGAAGGAGCTGAGTGAAAAGGATAATACCGAAATTCAGAAATATGAAGTTAAAGAGGTGGAGTTTAAAGAGAAAAAATATGCTGCTGTAAAGGGAAAGGTTAATTTTAAAAATATGCATGAGTTCTTTTCAGCATCTTACGCAAAACTTGGTGAAGCCATCGGGAAATCACGCGCGAGAATCGAGGGAGCAGCCGGGGCTGTTTATTATACCTGGGATGAGCAGACTCAAATGAGTGATATGGCCGCGGTTATGCCGGTAAATAAAACTGTGAAAGGTGAAGGAGTTGAAATGATTGAAGCGCCCGATTCTAAAGCTTTTATGCTTGATCATTTTGGCGCCTATGATAACCAGATGTATGCTTATAAAGCTCTTGATTATTACTTTAAGAAAAATAAACTTGATTTCAATATGGTGCTTGAAGAGTACATCACCAATCCAATGGCGGAACCGGATACCAGCAAGTGGCATACAAAAATTTATTTTTTCGCCAAATAATGTGAGTTCGATATAAGGGAGTTATAAAGCTAACCAGGTTTAGTGTTTTGTTAAACTCCGGTGTAATCGCCGGAGTTTTTTTTATCAGTGGGGAAATAGCGGACTTACTGAATTTCAGATTCCATTGTTTTTCTTTTGCGGAGTGATCAGGTTATCGGTAAATTTATGAAAAGATTTTAATGGAATTTTATTTATGATTAAAAATATCGCGATATTTTGTGGATCAAGCCCCGGTAATAAACCGCTGTATATAAAAATGGCCGAAGAGCTTGCGAAAGAGATTTACAGAAGAGGTTACGGGCTCGTTTATGGCGGCGCCAAAGTGGGACTGATGGGAGTGATAGCAGATGAAATATTAAACGCCGGTGGAAAAGTCACAGGTGTAATGCCGGAGCATCTTGTAAGGAAAGAGGTTTTACATGAGGGGCTTGAAGATTTATATATTGTGAAAAATATGCATGAAAGAAAAGGGAAGATATCGGAAATTTCAGACGCTTTCATTGCCATGCCGGGTGGTTACGGCACATTGGATGAGTTTTTTGAAGCGCTTACATGGCTTCAGCTTGAACTTCATTCGAAACCATGCGCGTTATATAACATCAACGGATTTTTTGATAAGTTAATGGAGTTTATTAACCGGGCTTCAGAGGATATGTTTGTCAACAGTATTCACAGGGAGCTTATAATTATTGATGATAATCCCGTAAGGCTGATTAAAAAAATGGAGGATTTTATCCCGCCTGAATTCGATAAAGCAGCCTGGATAAAACAACTGTCTGATATCACGAAGGAAAAATATTAACCGGTATTAAATTCGGAACTCCTTACTTCCGTCAAACTATTTTGTAGTGATTTCATAAACCAAAACAAAATTCAAATGATTTCTTGCGATTTAATTTCCTTTCCCAAGGCGCCTGAATTTTCCCAAAGCAGAGCTTGAGGAAAATGCCCTATTGGGGAAAAGTTCCCTGGCAAAACGGGAGGCTATTTATTCAATAAGAAGTTAAATTCTACGCAAATTGGTAAGAAATTTATCAACAAGTAGAAAGTTTAATGCCAGGTAAAAGTTTTGTAGTTACTCGAGGTGTGTCCTCCCCCGACCTCCGGCAAAAGACGACCGGAGGCCACCCCCTCCGAAGGGGGACATTGTGTCTTTTATCCCCCTTTGGAGGGGGTGGATTCAAAGTGTTTTTCTTTGAAGACGGGGGAGGACTATCCCTGGGCTAATTGATAACTTTTCTTTTTCTGACTCCATCGGCTTATTGATTTTGAATCGTGGCCTGATTATCGGCAACATGTTATTTGCGGACTTTTTGACAAATTTTGCTCCCCGGATTATCCTCAACATGTTGGCGTTAGTGTGGTGATAAGAGCCTAATATAATTCAGAGTGCCGTCAGGTACACCATATTTATGAGCGGGAGTACAATAAATATATTTTTAACAGTCTGCAAATCAACAAGTTACCCAAAATTCTTTAGGGATGCGCGAAAACAAACGGACAATTTTTTTTGCGAGTTGATTTCAATAAGTAGTTGTTTTTCTTACCAGAGGTCACGAGTTCTGAAATTAAATCCGGCCCGGGTTAAACAGCGCCATTTTCAGATGGAACCGGCCATAAAAACTCACCATGTTCAATGAAGTTCAGTATTTGCTGAATACTCTGATATGCTTTTCTCTCGACGGATTCCTCCGTATTAAAAGCATTATGGGGAGTTAGAATAACATTGGGCAGCCTTGAAAGCTCCATTACCGCGTGAAGCTGCGGATTATCAGGAAGTGATCCGCTGCGCAGGCTGGCCGAAAGTAGTTCTTCTTCCGGAAAAACATCAAGGGCGGCCCCGGCTATCCGTGATTCATATATCGCTCTCAAAAGACCTGTTGCAGGGGACATATCCCCCCTCGCGATATTAATGAATATCGCGTTCGATTTTGCCCGGCTGAGTTTTTCATATGTAAAATAGTTTCTGCTTTTTTCATTAAGATTCATCGAGCAGAAGATAACATCGGCAGACCCGATTGCGTCATCAAATTCTTTGTAATAAACATCATCATATTTATGCACAAGATCACAGCCGCTGACATTCATTCCAAAACAGCGAAGCAATTTTACTATTTCGATACCGATATTTCCCACGCCGACAACAAGGGCATTTTTACCGAGTATCTCACTTCCGGTAATGCCATCCCGGTTAAAATTGCTGAACTGTTTTATTTGCTGCGGAATTTTTTTTATCAGTGTAAGCATCAGTGTAATCGCGTGCTCGGCCACAGACCGGTTGCAGTAAATTGGCAAATATCCATATTCGAGGCTGCCGGCGTTGCCGTCGCGGTATTTAATAAGGTGATCATATCCGGTGCTCCTGCTTAATATCGCCTTTAATCCTCCGCTCCAGTCGGAAGGAATGACTGACTGGGTCCTTATGCTGATAATATCGGCAGGAACATCTTTGTCTCCATTTTCCTGAATTGTACATGAGCAGAAATCTGCTTCCATACCTGGTGGCAAATATCTCTTCAGAGCATCTGCCTCCTCTTTGAACGCTTCATAAAACCGGACTTTCATCTTATTTACCCGATGAATGATTTTCTGATAATTTTTCCATTTAAAAATAAGTAAATTTGCGAATAATACTAATATTTTACTATAAATTTAAGGATAAGTATGATAGTTGATCTATCTCATCTTCTTGAAACGGGAATGCCGGTATTCCCCGGCTCTCCTGATCCGGTATTTGAAGATATGTTTTCTGTAGCGGATGATGGATATACCGAGAAAAAATTGAATATTTTTACACATTTGGGGACACATATAGACGCGCCTGCCCATATGCTGGAGAATGGAGAAACACTCGATATCCTGCCGGTAGACACATTTGTTGGTAAAGCATTAAGAATTGATCTGCCTGAAAAAACGGGGCAAATTGAATTATCTGTGCTGGTCCCGCATGAAAAAGAAATAAGTGATTGTGAATTTGTGATTTTTAACAGCGGATGGTGGAAAAAATGGGGAAGTGAGGGATATTTCGAAGGATTCCCTTATCTGACTCCCGAAGCCGCGGAATGGCTCTCGGAAAAAAAACTTAAAGGAGTCGGGGGAGATTTTCCTTCATTCGATCCGGTTGAAGAGGTTAATTATACTATCCATAACATATTATTTAACGCGGGATATATCTTAATAGAAAACCTTGCTAATCTGGACGCGGTTACCGAAAAGTTTTTTACTATTTCGGTATTGCCTTTAAAAGTGAAAGGAGCTGACGGTTCGCCGGTAAGAGCGGTGGCATTATTAAATTATTAAGTCGCTCTTTCCCGCAATTATCTGGCTGATTTGCTTTCTGCTTATTCGTAAATTTCCTGAGGAGGTTTTGATATTTGAATAAGGAGAAAATCATTAAACAGACAAAAAACGAATTGCTGGTATTGTTACCGGCGATAATTAACTTTGTAATATTCGCGGCCTGCGCGACCATGACTCATATCAGCCAGGTTCCGGTTGTTCGGAACTCAGATTATGCCGTAACAGAAGATTCAACGGTCGTATTAAAATCACGCGCGACAGACCGCCTGGGGAAAACAGGTAATGCCGTAATAATTGAAGATGACAGACTCGCGGGCGCTATTATTATAGTACAGGCCGAAAAAGGAAAGTATGTGGCTGCTTCAGACTTATCAGCCCGTTGTGAAAAAGTCCTCAGTTATAACGGAATCAATAAACATTTTATCTGTTCTTCGCCCGAACCCAGTGAATTTGATATAACGGGAAAGGTTATCAGCGGACCGGCTGAAAAACCGTTAAAGATATATGATATTTTTGTGAAAGATGGAAATTTGATTTTTTCAATGAAATAGCGAGGTGTTATTTTGAAGAGAATAATTATTGTTTTTCTACTGGCGCTTACCTTTATTCAGGCGCAGCAATCATTCCGCAAAGAAATAAAAATAGCTGATATTCCCGGTTATATTACGCTTAAATGTGATTTCCATATGCACACAGTTTTTTCCGACGGGAATGTATGGCCCACAATCCGTGTTGATGAGGCCTGGATGGAAGGGCTGGATGTTATTTCAATTACCGATCATATCGAATACCTGCCGCATAAGGGAGATGTCGACACAGAATTTAATCGTCCTTATGAAATAGCGAAACCTTATGCCGATAAAATGGGAATAATGCTTATTAAGGGAACTGAGATAACAAAGGGGGAACCGCCAGGACATTTTAACGCTCTCTTTGTTAAAGATATTTCTCAAATAAACCGTGAAAATTATCTGGACGCGATCTCTAATGCCAATAAACAGGGCGCGTTTGTATTCTGGAATCATCCCGGATGGAAACAGCCTGATAGCAGGTCGGTATGGTATAAAGAGCAGGAGAAACTGCTTAAAAAAGGATTGCTTAACGGGATAGAAATTTATAACTGGAAAGTATATTATCCCAACGCGCAGAAATGGTGCCTGGAAAAGAAGCTTACTATTATGGGTAATTCCGATATTCACGATCCCATAACCTTCAATTATAAAGTGAATAATGGTGAATTGCGTCCTGTGACACTTGTGTTCGCGAAAGAAAAAAGTGAAGAATCGGTCAGGGAAGCCCTGTTCGCGCGAAGAACCGCGGTAATGGCCGATGGCGTTCTTTATGGTGAAGAAAAATATCTGAAGCCAATTTTTGTTAACTCAGTCGAAATATTGAATCCTGTTGTTGATTTGGGAAAAAAAGAAAGAGTTTATGTACAGATAAAAAATAAATCAGATATAACCTTTGAATTAATGCTTAACCAGGAAAATCAACCGGTAAGCTTCCGCGGGGAATTTATACTTGAGGCCGGGAAAACCGCCATATTAAGTATCCGCCGGAAAGAAGATACAAAAAATGGAAAAATCATTTTGAAGATTCCGGCGAAAGTTAAAAATATGATTGTCGCTCCTGAAAAAGAGCTGGAGATTTCTCTTGATATCAAGGCGGAATTTAATTAGCCGGTATTCGAGTATATGATAGCAGGTATTTTATTATTCTCCCATCCGGCACATAGAAAATTGAAATAATCATAAAAAAGCCCCCTTCAGTGATTGAAGGGGGCTTCTGTAATAATCTTAATATTTATATTTCAACCATTTTATAACTTCACCCCATTTGGGTTTTTTACCTGTCATAAGAATACCGACACGGTAAATTTTTGAGGCCACAAAGAAGGTGAAAAGCATCGTGGCGATATTGAGTACGAATGAAAGAATAATCTGGAAAAGAGGCACATCTATCAGGGTCATCCTCGCCGGCATAACAATTATCGAAGAGAAGGGAGCGATAGATGATATCGTTGCCAGTGGACTATCGGGATTATTGGTAAGTGATAATGAGATAAAGAAGGGGATCATGATCAGGATAATTATTGGAAACTGACCTGACTGGGCATCCTGCTCATTATCGAATATTGAACCAACAGCGGCAAAAAGTCCCATATAAACGAACAAACCTACAAAATAGTTAAGAATGAAGTAGCCAATCTGCCCCATATCCATATAGAGAGTGAATTCGGGGGGCAGCGCGAACCAGCTTGTTGATACCAGAAGCATTATCGGGGATAGCCAAATCATCATTTGTATAGCGCCGACAATTGTATTTCCGAGTATTTTACCGGTAATTAACTCCAGACTGCTAACCGAGGAAAGAAGTACTTCAACTATTCGGGATGTTTTTTCTTCGACAACCGAGCGAAGCATCATTGAACCAAGAATAAGCAGACTGAAATAGAGGAGGAATGCCAGAAGGAAGGATGCCACCCTGTTCGCTACCCCTTCCTCTTGTATCCCCTCTTCGGCGCTGACTCTGAAACCATCCATGTCAACCCAGGAGCGGGCAAAATTAAGGTCCTCTTCGGAAAGATCACTTTCAGTAAAATAAATATCAAGCAGAACTTTATTGACAACCGGACGCACTTTATTGGATACGCTCCTGTTATTAGGATTATCTGAATAATAACCTATCTTCTTATGTTGTAATGCATCTTCCGGAATATAAACTATTCCGTCAAATTTTCCGGCAAGCAATGATGATTTCGCGCCGGTTACATATTCATCGATTGAGATATCTTTCAGGGGAACATAACTCATTGTGTAGCTGCTGTCTTTTACATAATTTTCGTTAAGGAATTCACTTTCGAGAGAGGATAAAATAATTTCTGATTCCGAAACTATCTGCAGTTTTGTCCCTTCGTCACCTTCTATGGAAAGTATATAGGTCTGGAAACCAAGAATGCCGAACATAAAAATGGGGATTAGCACAGTCATAAAAATAAATGCTTTGGAAAATAGTTTTTCTTTCAGTTCCTTTTTTATGACCGCAATGGTTCTTTGATTAAACATGTTTCACCTCCCCGCCATTAGTTTCTTTTCCGGCCAGCTCAACAAATATTTCATGGAGTGAAATGTCATTCGCGTCAAATTTTTTGATGGTGATTTTATTTTCAATCAAAATTTTTAACAGCTCCTGGATATCTGAATTATTTTTAACTCTTATTCCTGTGCTGTTTCCAAAATCCTCAATTTTTTCGATTATCGGATTATTTCGTAAAAAGCTGATATCTCCTTCGTGGACCAGACTGATATTCCTCTGTGAATACTGATCTTTAATATCTTTAAGCGAACCTTTAAGGATAATTTTCCCATGATCGATCATGGCGATATGATCGCACATTTTTTCGGCGAAATCCATAAGGTGTGTAGAGAAAATAATCACTTTATTTTTTCGTTTAAGATCAAGAATTATTTCCTTCAGCAAATTTGTATTGATAGGATCAAGACCGGAAAAAGGTTCATCCAGAATAATAAATTCAGGATCATGAAGAATTGTGGAGATAAACTGAACCTTTTGCTGGTTACCTTTGGAAAGGTCTTCAATTTTTGAGGCTGCCCTGTCCGCAAGATCAAATCTTTCCAGGTAATGTTTAGCCAGTTTTTCAACTTTGCGTCCTCTTTTTCCCTTCAGTTCTGCGAAAAAAAGAAGGGTATCGAGAACTTTCATTTTTTTATAAAGTCCCCTTTCTTCCGGAAGATACCCGGTTTTGTCTTTAAATTCCTGCCCGATAGTGTTGCCCCTCAGGATAACCTCGCCACTATCGGGAAGATAAATATTCATCATTACCCTTAGTGTGGTGGTTTTACCCGCGCCGTTTCGTCCGATCAGCCCGAAAATGGAGTCTTCCGGCACTTCAAAGGAAGCATTATCCACCGCAACAACCTTGTCAAATGTTTTGGTGATGTTTTTTACTTCAAGTGCGTTCATCATATTTCCCTGATAATTAAACAGAATTTAATTCGTAAATATACGATTTTATCTCGCTAAGTAAATTTGACGGTCGAACATCCGTGTAGTTCCGGTTGGAAGTAATAATGAAGTTGCTCATAATTATATGCCTGCCGGGTATTATCTCACAGTCAGGGAGTTTTCTTGTTAAATAACGCGGGTTCGGGATTAGTTATTTTGAAAAAGTTTGTGGTGGTACAGAATTATATCACGTTCTTTTGGAAAAGCGCCACCGGAATGACATAACTTTTTGAATCAGAAATAGTAAAGAAGTTTCATTCCCCGCGGAGGCCATGCCAAGACAGATAAACAGGGAACCAATTTCAGCTCTACTAAAATATATTTTTTTTCTTTAGTCTTATTTCGAACTTACGTCAAATTAAGTGATCCTGACTAAACTGAAATTAATTATCTGCCGCTTGGTGCGCGCCCTTTAATAAGTATTTAAAGAAAGCCGCAAGTACTCTTATGAGACCAGCGAATATTTACTGACTTTTTCTTCTAAGCCGGTTTGCCATGTTTTTTCATTATTGCCTGCCAGGAATTTAGATCGAGCTGCACTGATTCCTCAATCAGCATAATAGGTATATCATCTTCAATACGGTATTTTCGCCTGGTACCTTTATCGGTGGAAACTAAAAAATCCCCTTCAAGCACCAGATCGGCCTTCGTTTCAGGGCAACACAACATATCCAGAAGTTCTTTGGAAATCATTTTATATCAGACTATCCTTTCAATATTTATTTTTTAATTAATGACAAATATATTCATTTCTTTTTATAAAAGGGAATGATATTTTATCTCCCTAAAAGATTTTTTTACTTTTTAACAAAAAAATATTAGCTGAATGCCCTCTTCCGAAGATATATCGGAAGAATATGGAGACAACAGGGAAAAGGATGAAATATATCTGCCCTGTAAATTATGACTGAATTGCCGGCAATAATTTACACCCGTCCGGAAAATTTATATTTTATTTTGCTTTTTTTTTACTAACGATCAATACCACAACTCCTGAAAACTTCAACATCAGCGCTCCATAGAAGAGAATGTTTCTCAGTATGGGAAGAGGGTGATAATATTTGAATATGAGGGAAATCAGGATAATTATCACTCCGGATATGATCAGATACAGCCCGGTTTTCGAATATGTTTTGCGGCCTCGGATGATATTTATCAGAAATATCGATTTCATCAATATCGCGGCGATTAGCAGCGCCCAGAAAATGATAAGGGGCAGTCCGCTCCATTTTGAGATAAAGGAGGCTGCCAGCAGAGTAAGGCCGGTATAGAGAAAAATTTTATTATAGTTCATCAGGTTAAAGTTTAATTATAAAAATATCCCTCAAAAAATCAGGATAGTGAATATTTTATCCGGCAAAGATAATATCTTTTTCGCTAAATAAACAGGATTTAATATCGGGTAATAATATCGGGCCTGGTAAGGTTTGCCACGATAAAATAGTTCTTTACAGAAAGCTGTTTGTTGTTTCATAGCAGTTAAATTCTGCAGAAATGACAAAAAATGCAATTAATAATCTAAATAATGAAATAATTTCAATAGTAAAAACCTTGCTAAAAACAGGCCACTAAATCACCAAAACACAAAATCCAACAAAAAAACCTTATTTTTTGATTTTTTGACCTTGGCAGCATAGGAAACCATCCGACCAAACTGAACCTTATTAACCTTATTCAAACGGGCGAAATGTTCTTAGGAATTATCTCATGATCGGGTAAAAGAACTCTTCACTTCCACTAATCACTCTTAACTTCTGACTCTTCCAGTCTACGAATAAAATTATGATTAATTCTTTTTTATTCCTTCCTGGTTCCGGATTTGTCAGCATGGAATGTACGGGGAGAAGTGTGATTTTTAATTTACTTTGTGATTCAGGTTTTGCCGGATAATAAATAAGATTTATGATATTTCAGCCCTCTCCGGCTCCATATAAGATGTGAATCTTTATTACTTTGTAAAAAAAAGCCGGTTATTCAACCGGCTCTTCAAAATTCTTTTCGTTGGCTTTATCTGCGATTGCCATTTTTTTACCTACAAAATAGGCGATTATAAAACCAATTCCGATACCTGTGATTATAAGGAAAGGCATCCATTCTTCTTCGCCGGTTGAACTCTCCATCCAGAACCCGAGTCCCAGGGCAATGCCAAAAACTGTAACAACGATACCTGTTTTAAGCATTCCATAGGATTTGGTTTCCCTGAAATAGAGATATTTTATCTGATCACTCGTAAGGCCTCTTTCGATGATCATCTGTTTCTCGCGTGAGCGGTAATATAAATATATTGTAAGAACAAAACCTGTGGTCAGGAACAGCACGACCGGGATAATAAAAGGTGACATGTTAACTCCTGTGTATTTATTTCAAAATTTTCTTATTTTCATGTTGCTTTTTGTTTCTTCACCCTTTTTGACTTCACAAGGCTTATGGAAGGTTACAAAAAAAAATAAATTAAATTCTTTGTAACGTTTCCACTCTTTTTCCGGTCTAACAAGTGTATGAAAAATTTAAGCGACATAGAGATAATAGAATCAGTGCTCAGGGGAAATCAGGCCGATTTCACTTTGCTGGTTAACAGGTATAAGGACCGAGCCTATTCACTCCTTCTACGTATGCTGAAAAATGAGATGGATGCCGAGGAAGTATTACAGGATGCTTTTCTTAAGGCCTATCGTTCGATGCCCGGTTTCAGGAAAGAATCGAAATTTTCAACCTGGTTCTACCGGATTGTCTATAATACAGGATTGTCGTTCCTCGGGAAAAAACAGAGAAAGATCGATTCCGACACTTCTTCTATCGATGAATATTTTGATCTTACATCGGAAGATAAGAGTGATGAAATAGAAAATATACAGGCAAATCTTTATTTATATAAATTAATTGAAAAACTGCCTGTAAGGAACGCGCTTGTAGTTAATTTATTTTATATTGATAATATGTCGTTAAATGAAATAAGCCAGATTCTGGATATATCGCTGGTAAATGTAAAAGTAATGTTGCACAGATCGAGAAACTCACTTCGGGAAATGCTTATCAGGCATAATTTTGTCCGGGAGGAAATATGAATAAAATTACAGATGAAATATTAAACAGATATATAGATGGAGAACTCAGCCCCAAAGAAGCCGGGGAATTAAAGCGACTGATAGCCGATGATGAAAATGCCATTCATCTGCTCAGGGCGCACAAGTATACAGATCAGCTTCTTAAAGAACTCGAGCCCGAACCGGCTCCTGATGGAATATCTGAATCGGTGATGGCCCGAATATTTGCTTTTAAGCCTAAAATTAAACCGGCAGGCAACTCAATTGTTTTTATCGCCGGCATTTTTCTGACTGTCTTAGCGGTGTTAATTGGAATGATTTTAACATCGGGTGACAGCGCTTCCGGCAGCAATATGGCCTTTGGAGAGGATAAACTGGAACAGATCAGCGATAACGCGCTTTCGGTTATGCAAAAATTCCTGGCTGTCTTTAATAATGATATTTTTCTTATCGGCGCCGCGTCTGTTACGTTGATTTTACTCGTTTCAGCTTATTTCCTCTTTGAAAACCATAAAAATTACCGCGACAGTCTTGATACATTACGAAAACCTCCCGCGCGAATTTGATTTGAGTTTTGGGTTATTCTTTTAGTGTAGGTTTATTTTGTGTAATGTTTCCGCGCGGGGCGAAAAAATTACTTTCCTGGCAACTAAATTCTACGCAGCGCCACAATTTACCGGATAAATAATTGGCTAAGTTCAAATAAGATTTTCCTGATTTCGCAGATTTAGGCGGAAAAAAGCCACAAAATCACAAAAACACCAAATCCCACAAAAAGCTCAAAAGAACCATATTCCTGATTTTTAACCTTCCGGGCAGCGAAGGAAGCAAGCTGCCCGGGGTAAAAAGCAAAACATGGAACAAGACCCTGAAGGAGTCGAATATAACTTCCATGTGCAGATAAAATATTATTCTTCAGATTTTCTTTACTCCGGGTTGTGAATATTCGACGCCTTCAGCGTCGCGGCTGGTAAATTTTTGATAAAACCGCCGGATTACATCCGGGGCTAATAATATTTGACTCCATTCAGAGTCGCTTAAGATTACGGGGATTGAACAGATAAGCAGGGTGATTTATCAGAATATAAATGCCGGAGTCATCTTTTAATTGTCAATTCTCTTTTTGGTTTCTTCTCAATTTGGTTACTTGCGTAATGCGTCCTATATTTAAAAGATTGTTTAAAAAGGATTATTAATGGAAAAAAAGATGACCAAAGCCGGTTATGTGACGATAATCGGGATGCCCAATGCGGGTAAATCTACACTGATGAACGCGTGGCTTGGTGAAAAGCTCTCAATTACAACCTCAAAACCACAGACTACGAGAAAAAAAATCCTCGGTCTTCTCACGACTGAAAATGAACAGATTATATTTCTCGATACTCCCGGTATTCTTGATCCGGCTTATCTGCTTCAGGAAAAGATGGTTGATTATGTTATCGAGTCATCACGGGACGCCGATATACTGGTAGCAATTCTTGATATGCCCTCAGACCCTGACGGCAGTAAACTTCTTAAGAATAAAACACTGAACAAAATAGTATCCTCACCAAAAAGTAAAAAGCTGCTGCTTATAAATAAAATTGATAAAGTTAAACCGGAAAACCTTTCAGTTTTAATGGAAAAAATTCAGAAGGATGAGAGGTTCGATGAGGTTATACCAATTTCGGCGCTGGAAAAATTCAACCTGGAAAAACCTCTCGAAATGATAAGGGAGTGGCTGCCGGAACATCCATATTATTATCCCGAAGATGAAATAAGTGACCGCACAGAAAGATTTTTTGTCTCGGAAATAATCAGGGAAAAAATATTTGAGCTGTTTCATGATGAAGTTCCCTTCAGTACCGAAGTGGTGATTGAACAATTTAAGGAAAGGGAAAAAAGTAAAGATTATATTGAGGCGGCAATAATAGTAGAAAAGGAATCGCAGAAGCCGATAATAATAGGGAAAAACGGTTCCAAAATAAAAGTATTAGGTCAGAAGAGCAGGGAGGCTGCCGAAGAATTTCTGCAGAGACCCGTTTTCCTGGAGCTTCGGGTTAAAGTAAAAGCCAGATGGCGTCAGGATGCGTCAATGCTTAAAAATTTCGGGTATGAGCCTGGTGAATAAAAAAAAGTATGTCGCCGAACTCTCACTGCTTACAATGACAATTCTATGGGGCGGCACCTTCGCGATTATTAAGCAGGGGCTTGATTATTCTTCACCTGTGCTTTTTGTGGCGTTAAGGTTCAGTCTCGCGGCAATACTTTTCATTCCCCTGGTGATTACAAAAAAGGGACTCTTCACCCGAAAAAATATTATGGCCGGGTTATTCCTGGGCACATTAATGTTTCTGGCTTATGGCACCCAGACTGCCGGGCTGCGGTTTACCGAAGCTTCCCGGTCAGCCTTTCTTACCGGAACCGTGGTGGTGATGATTCCCCTCGCGCAGTATATCATACTGAAAAAGAAACCGGCGAAAGGGGCCTTAATCGGGACATTTTTTGTGCTTGCCGGTGTGCTTTTCCTTTCTTCGGGAGGAGATAATATCGCGGAATTTTTATCCACCATCGGCGCTGATTTTAATATCGGCGATTTTCTTACTCTTCTCTGCGCCCTGCTTTTTACAATCCATGTAATATATCTTGATGTATATTCAAATAAACATGACTACAGGATACTTGTATTCTTCCAGATACTGGTATCGGGAATTGTCGCTTCAATCTTTGTAGCCCTTTTTGATCTGATAAATTTTGAAACCGCCCGCTTTGAATTTTCATGGGACCTTGGGTTCGCCCTTTTTTATACATCAGTTCTCGCTACAATTCTGGCCATTACTCTGCAGACAAGGTACCAAAAGGATCTGACCCCCACCAAAGCGGGAATAATATATTCTTTCGAGCCGGTTTTCGCGGCAATATTCGCGGTATTTTTATTAAATGAAAAAATCACTAATTTTGGATATATCGGCAGCGCACTGATATTTACCGGGCTGATTATTTCAGAAACATTTGATGCTATTGCCAATGGAAGAAAAAAAACTGAAAAGAGTTGAGATAATTGTTGAAGGACTTGTGCAGGGTGTGGGATTCCGATATTATGTACTGAGGAACGCCAACACGCTGGGTATAACAGGATACACAAAAAACCTTTATAGCGGAGAGGTTTTTTCGGTTGCCGAAGGGGATAAAGAACAGCTCGAAGAATTTGTAAGACTTGTAAAACAAGGACCATCTCATTCGATGGTTCGTGACTTTTCCCTTAAATGGGGTGACGCGTTAAATGAATTTTCACATTTTGAGATAAGACATTGAAATTACCAGTACGAACCGGTTTTGGATATGACGTCCACAGCCTTGAATTTAACCGCCGGCTGATGCTTGGGGGAATAGAAGTGCCTTTCGAAAAAGGTTTGATGGGGCATTCCGACGCCGACGCTTTGCTTCACGCTATATGTGACGCGCTTCTCGGCGCCCTGGCCCTGGGTGACATAGGAAAACATTTTCCCGATACCGATCCTGAATATAAAGGGGCGGACAGCAAAAAACTTTTAAGCGCGGTTTATGAACTTATTGAGGCTGAAGGTTATCTTGTCGGGAATATCGACGCTACAATAGTTATGCAGCGGCCAAAACTGCGGCCCTATATCGACGCGATGCGGGAATCGATAGCGACACTGCTGAATATTGAAACAGGCCGGGTGTCCGTCAAAGCCACAACTTCCGAGCAAATGGGTTTCGTAGGACGCGAGGAGGGAGTTGCCGTATATGCTGTCGTCCTGTTATTACTTAAACAGGAGGATGAAGAAACACCCTGAAGCATATGAAGTTTCTTTACAATTTTATTTAACAGAGAATTTTAACAAAGATTTAACTATAAACACAATTGACTTTCTGCTATAATGGTGCGGGAAAATAATTTCTAAGCGCAAAACGAGGTATAATGCTCGAATCTGTTATTAATTACCTGAATGTACTCGATCCTTCATGGATCTATTTAATATTGTTTTTGTTTTCTTTTATTGAAAATGTATTCCCCCCTTCCCCGAGTGATGTTGTGGTTGTTGTAGGAGCTACCATGATAGGGGCCTCCGGGCTTGGTTTTATCCCAATCCTGCTAATCACAAGTGTTGGTTCGGCGCTCGGATTTATTCTGATGTATTTTGTTGGCAAAATGTTCGGTGAAAAAATAATCAGAACCGGAAAACTCAGTTTTGTTTCAGAAGAAGAGCTGAAAAAACCGGATGAGTGGTTCAAAAAGTATGGGTACAAACTTATACTGGTAAATCGTTTCCTTCCGGGCACTCGTTCGGTGATCAGTTTTTTTTCAGGGCTGCATGAGCTTGATCTTGGAAAAACTTTTCTTAACTCGTCGATAAGCGCTTTTTTATGGAACGCGATTATTATATATCTCGGGATGACCCTGGGGAGCAATGTTGAGAAGATAGATAATTATCTTTCAGCGTATTCCAATATCATATTTATCCTCACCGGCGTTGCGGTATTGGTTGCAGTGATATATTTTCTTGTTAAAAAGAGAGGGCAGAAAAAATGAGTTTTCTTAATCTGAAAAATCCTGACCCTGAGACATTAAAAAACCGGAGACAGTTGCTTCTTACAGCGGGTGGCGGGTTGATGCTTGGTATATCATATCCCCCGGTACCGATGTTTTTTCTCGCTTTTATAGCGTTTATCCCTTTTTTTATGTCGCTCGAAAAACGGAACGGAGCGGGAGCTTTGGGCCGGCTCACTTACGCCTTTACATTTTTCTGGTGCCTGGTAAGTTTATACTGGGTTGGGAGCTGGACCCCCGAGGCGGATGTTTTTCTGATGATATCGGGAGTCGCGCTGGCATTGTTCCTCCCCTTTCTTTATATAATTCCTTCGCTCCTTTATTTAGCCGCATCAAAAATAATCAGCAAAAGAGCCGCGTTATTTTTCTTCCCCCTTTTCTGGGTGACATTTGAATATGCCCTTACATTAACCGATCTTAAATTTCCCTGGCTTATTCTCGGCAATACACAGGCTTATTTCAGGTGGTTTATCCAGCCGGCAGATATAATAGGAGCATACGGACTTTCTGTGCTTATTCTCTATATCAATATTTTCCTTTACCTCGCTTTCTTTGATGAAGGGGCGATTAAAAAAAGAAAAAAATTATTTGGCGCTCTGGCAATAATTTTCTTTGTAATACCACTTGTTTATGGCGGCATTCAGACTACATTTTCATTTATTATAAAAGCAAGCCGGGTAAATACCGGCCTGATTCAGCCAGACCTGAATCCCTGGAATAAATGGGAAACCGGCAACCTGGAGTCACAGCTTGATATGTACCTTGATTTATCAATGAAGGCTAAAGGGGAAGGAGCTGAATTGGTTATCTGGCCCGAAACCGCCCTGCCGGTTTATCTTCTCGGGGGAAATTATGACAGGTATGTAGGCAAAATCAGAAGTTTTGTCGACTCGACCAAACTTAAAATTCTAACCGGTATGCCTGATGTAATTTATCATAAAAAGGGGGATGACATTCCGGATGATGCCAAGCCGATAAAAAACAGCGATATGGTTTACCAGTCATATAATTCAATACTTCTTTTCGAACCGGGCGGGTATAATATCCAGCGTTATAAAAAAATGATGCTTGTGCCCTTTGGTGAAAAGGTGCCATTTGTTGAAACGATACCACTTTTGGGTGATATCATCAAATGGAACGTGGGTATCTCAAGCTGGAACACCGGGCGGGATACAGTTAATTTTGATGTTAATGTCAAAAGAAAAATTATTGGTCACGACTCCTCATTTTCCGCCGCCGGTGTTATCTGTATAGAATCAATCTATCCCGATTTTGTGGCTTCATTTGTTGACCGGGGAGCGAATGTTATAGTTGTTGTTACGAATGACAGTTGGTATGGTTATTCCAGCGGCCCTTTTCAGCATAAGGAAATCGCTGTAATGCGGGCTGTGGAAAACCGCAGGTGGGTTCTCAGGGCGGCCAACGGGGGGGTAAGCTGCTTTATCGACCATACAGGGAGAACAATTAAAGAAACAAATCTTTTTGAGCGGGATGTGCTTACAGGCAGTTTCCCGATCTTAACAGAAAAAACATTTTATACCAGGAATCCGCTTCTTGTTCCGGGCATTAGTCTGGTTATTTCATTGTGGTTCCTGGCGGCATTGTTAATTAAATGGTTTAAGAATAAATTTTTGAAAGATGATTGATTTAAGAAGCGACACAGTTACCAAACCTTCTGCTGAAATGAGAAAGGTTATGGCGCAAGCCGAAGTGGGAGATGATATCTATAAGGAAGATCCCACAGTTAACAAACTTGAGGAATACTCGGCTGAGCTGCTCGGCAAGGAAGCGGCTCTTTTTGTGCCGAGCGGAACAATGGGCAACCAAATTTGCCTCAATGTGCATACATCACCCGGCGATGAGGTGATCATCCATAAGGACGCCCATATTTTTCACTTTGAATCAGGCTCACCGGCTGCTTTAAGCGGGCTAACGTTATCGCAGCTTCCGGGAGAAAAGGGGATTCTTGATCCCGCTGATGTTGAGAAAGCTGTTCGTCCTGAAGCTGCTTATTATATGGCAAGAACAAGGGTGATAGAAATTGAAAATACCCATAATGTTGCCGGCGGCGTTATCCAGCCGATGGATAATATTTTCGCGCTCCGGAAGATAGCCGATAAATACGGGCTCGCTTTCCATATGGATGGCGCCAGGTTATGGAATGCCTCGGTGGCCTCAGGCATAAGTCCCGCCGATTATTGCGCTCCGCTCGACAGCGTTTCATGTTGCCTTTCAAAAGGGCTGGGGGCTCCGATAGGTTCGGTCATCGCCGGCAGCAAAGATTTTATTAAGGAGGCTTTCAGGATCAGGAAAGCCTGGGGAGGAGGAATGAGGCAGGTTGGCGGTATAGCGGCTGCCGGGCTTTACGCTCTCCAGAATAATATTCCCAAACTCGCCGGGGATCACCGCAAGGCCATTATGATCGCTGAATCGCTGATGGATACCGGAGCGGTTGATATAAATCCGGAGCTTGTACAGACAAATATTGTGATGTTCAGTTATAAAGAAAAAAGCGCCGATGAGGTTATCAGGATGTTTGCTGATGAAGGAATAAGATTGAGCGCCATTTCAGCGGATAATTTCAGAATTGTCACCCACATGGATGTAAGTTTTGAGGATATTCAGATCGTTACAGAAAAAATCGGAAAGATATTTGGCTGAGCCATTGTTCTTTGAAATTATTGCTGGATAAACATAGGCGGGAGGTTAAGTTTATACACCTTACGCGGGTATTTGTTGAATCGGGAGGCGGGGCTTCGACTCCGCTCAGCTACCGGTCATCGATTATTTTATCGTGGGAAAATCCGGTATTTGATTCCGGCCTGCCTGCCTCCGGATGATCTTTTTTCGAAGGACGCGAAAAACGGAGAGACAAGTAATTGGTAATACTTGGGGAAAGCCAATTCGTAATTTGTAATTCCTCATTGTTTCTGGCTTGCCGGATTACGATTACTCAGTAAGGAGTTAAATTCTACGCAAAATGGCAAAAATTTATCAACGAGTAGAAAGTATTATTGTCATGTAGAAGGTTTGTTTTTACTCAAGGTGTGTCCTCCCCCGCCCTCCAAAGGGGGACATTACGTCTTTTATCCCCCTTTGCCCCATAGGGATGCTTGTGGCAGAGGGGGTGGATTCAAAGTGTTTTTCTTTGAAGACGGGGGAGGACTAACTCCGAGTAACTCGATAACCTTGTTTTTTCCGGCTCTGACAGTTTATGATTACTCGGTAAGGAGTTAAATTTTACGCAAAATGGCAAATTTTATTTTACGGGGAAATTCTGTCGTCCCTGGCGGGACTATTGATTCTCTCACTAACCTATTACCCCACAATGAATTGTGGGGCTATTATCTGTCGTCCCTAACGAGACTTTTGGGAGATTTTGAAGTTATCACAAAAGAAGAATTGTTTTTAAACTCTTCACTCGTCACTATCCACTTCCGGCTTCGCCGGTTTATGATTAAGATTATGATTTTTAAATAAATATTTTTATTTTTTTTATTAGATATGAATATGGATGAAATAAAAAACTATCGTCATGTTATAGAAGAAACAGTGCGTTTTCATGAAGTTGATATGCTGGCTGTGTGTAATAACGCGGTCTATTTTAATTTTTTCGAGGACGCGAGGATAAAATATACTCAGGATATTATAAAAAATTATGATATCCCCGGTCTGCTGGAAGGGAGCTCATTTTTTATAATGGCACGTAATGAATGTGACTATATAGAACCGGCCTATCTGGATGACGAACTGGAAATATACACCCGGATTGAGTTTGTGAAAAACAGCAGCTTTGGATTCCGTCACCTCGTTGTAAAAAAGGCTTCCGGTAAAATCATAACCCGGGGCGGGGGAGTTGTGGTGCATATCGACAGAAACGACAACAGGTCGAGGCCCCTGCCGGAAGAATTTTACAAGGCTGTAAGCGATTATGAAATTGCTGAAGTGAAAAAAACAGGATAACTATCATGGAACTTGTATTCGATATTGAAACATGCGGAGTGGATTTAGGGGAGCTGAGTGAATCGCAGCAGGAATTTATTTTTCGCCAGGCTGAAAAGGAACATGACGATTCGATAAAAGAGGAAAAAAAAGAAGACGCTGTAAGGTACCTCAGTCTTTATCCCTTCACATCCCGTGTGGTATCTATCGCGATGCTTAATACCGATACCGGAAATATGATGGTTCTTTACGAAGGTGATAATGAAGAATGGACCTCTGAGCAGAAACCGGTGAAATACCGTGCGATGTCTGAAAAGAGTATACTTGAACATTTCTGGCGTTATGCAGGCAGAGTGGAACGAGTGATAACTTTTAATGGCCGTAATTTTGATATTCCCTTCCTGATGATGCGCTCCGCGATGCTGAAAGTAAAACCCACGGTAAATTTTATGGGGAAAAAGTTTGACACCGCTCATCATATTGACCTTCTGGAACAGTTCACCTTCTACGGAACCACCCGCAAATTTAATCTCGATTTTTACTGCCACGCATTCGGAATCGATTCCCCCAAAGGAAAAGGAGTAACCGGAATGGAGGTAAAACAACTCTACGAAGCGGGACAGCTAAAAGAAATTGCCGCCTATAACGCCGATGACGTCTTTGCAACCTATGAGCTGTATAAGATTTGGAAGGAGTTTTTGGTGGTTTGAGCGCCGCAGCTTTAATAATGTCGATGAGGAAATCGGCTGGTATAAGCCCTGTTTTTATATCATTTTGTCTGTTGCCTGTATATTTGAATATCTCGAATGTTTTCGAAATGTTTGTTATTGAGTGTCGCAATTTCCACGCCATAAAGAATGGCAGTAGATCCAATAAATAAATCCCTTATTTCAATAATGTTGTTACTTTTTTTCAAATTTCTATAAATCTTGCCTGATAATTCGCCCAATTCTTCGGTAAATTCCACTATTTTAAACCACCTGAGTAAAGATTTTACATCGGCTCTCTTTTTTGAATCAGTTGCGCCTGCATATAATTCGAAAACAGTTATGGAAGAAATCAGCGTCTCCTGATATTTTGATTTTATTTCCCACAAAAACGATTTGTTTTTCTTTTGTTTTCGAGAAAATCAATAATAATGCTGGTATCAACTAAAATTCTGGAATTTTCCAATCTATAAATCCTTTCGGAATTTTTTTTATATCCTCATCTGTCCAGACAGAAACATTCTGAAAATCTGTTTTCCAGTTATCATTATTCTCTGATAAAAATTCTTTTTTGACAATTTGAAATACCGGATATATTTTCATTATTTGTTCATCAGTCAGAAGAGAAATATCCTGTAATAATTTTTCTCTGTATGTTTGAATCATTTCTTTGACACAACTATTAATGGAATAATAACTCTTGTAATAAAAAAAGAAAAAAAAAGGATATAAGCAAGATAAATTGATAAACATTGTGATAAATACTGACTTGCTAATTTTTTTATTCCCTAATAAAATTACCTGAAGTATGCCCTCTTTTTTACAATTGCGGGTACCTTTAATCTCGATTTTTACTGCCACACCTTCGGGATCGATTCTCCCAAAGGAAAAGGAGTAACCGGCATGGAGGTAAAACAACTATACGAAGCGGGACAGCTAAAAGAAATCGCCCCCTATAACGCCGATGACGTCTTCGCCACCTATGAGTTATATAAGATTTGGCGGGAGTTTTTGGTTATCTGAGGGGAAAGATTGCCACGAATGCACGAATGAAAATCGAAATCCTCAGCGAAATCGGTTTTTTTACCGGCTATAATTGTACTTGCCACGCTCGTTTCTGAACCATGATTCAAGGATTTTGGGATAGCCTGAATATTTTCATTGAAAATGTATTGCAGGCCCTGGTTAAATTTCCTTCCCGGTTTATCATGTTCCGGCAGGTAATTCTTTCCGCTTTAATTTAAAATATAGCCATATTTTCTAAACCATTTGGCAACTTTTATGCACAGTTCTGAAATTGAAGCCGCTTTAATGGTATGATTCTCCGGAGGCATAGGGGCGGCAAAAGGATATATCTCATCAAATTTTAGTTTTATTTCAACCGGGGTTTTCCCCGAATCTTTAATTCTGATTATCGTTTTATAGATTAAATAATCATCGGACTTTGGATGATTAAAATTTGCATTTATTTCCCCTTTTTCTTCAAATATAATGGCAGCTCTTTTAATACATATATTAACCGAATGTTGTTAAAATTTTTAAACAAAATAATGAATAATTAACAGATGTCAATGGAAAAGAAAGTGTGAAGTCCGGGAAAAGGTGTAATGGTTATTCCGGGACAATTCCGGTCCTTTACTCCGGAGTATGTTTCTAATAAAGGAAATTTCGCAATAATAACACTTCAAAAAGTCAGTCTGGAGTGCTGAATTAAAAAAAATGACGATTAGCTATTTTCTCTCTACTAATCACTACTCATTTATCAAAATCCTGAAAAAGCAAAATTACCTGACTAACTTTTTAACTCTTGCTAAACCTCATTTTTGAACAGTATTTCAGTTTTGCCGTACTTCGTTATCATTATATACTCAAAAATCGAGGCGAAGCGCGGTTTCCGATTTGTCCCATATTGAGGGAAGATGGCGGGCGGGAATTTTTTCTTCGGCTGTTCTACCGATAGTTTCCCCATCCCTGACATCTACATCCGCGGCGATTATGTAATGCGCGATTGTGAAGACAAAATCCATGATCTGGTCAGGCTGGCTGAATGATTGAAGTATCTCAATTTCCAGATGGTTGAATTCCTTCATGCCGGTAGTAACTAAACTGAATGATCCATCTTCGTTCCTGCCGATCCGGAAATCTATCCAGAGATCGAGGGGCAGATTTTCACGCGAGATAGCTGCCGTTTGCTGTGTAAACATATTCGGTTCATGCACAAGCGTTCCGGCTCCCCAATAGATCCCCGCTGCATTTGTATGGGCTGCTGCTGCCGATACAAGCCGCGTGAGTGTAAGGTAATTGCCGACCAGATCTTCCGATTTGCCGAAATAGGTGACGATCAGGTGATGAGTGTGACCGCGCATTTTTTCGGCTGCTTCAGGCCACCACCAGGCTGTGGCGCATGGTCCCTCAAGCTGGGACCAGGGTATCGGTTCCGAAATCAATATGAGCCGCGCTGAATCCTTTCCGATGCTAAAATTCAGGGCGTTATCTTCTGTCTTTTCTGAAGAGGTGTTGATTTTAATGCCTGACAAATCATAAAAGCTTTTCGCCAGATTCTTTATCCCGGGCATATCGGCGGAATTTAAAGCGATCATTGCCAGTATTGGTTTTATCGGTTGAGTATCTCCGTTCTCCTGCATTTTATCCCCCTTTTGAGCAAAGGAAATTGAAAAATTAAAAATGATCAGTAAAATTGTAATGATGATTGTTTTCATAATTTATCCAATTATTATATTCCGTCATTTTGCCGGTAAATAAATGTCTCGATGACCGCAGAATTGAATAATCTGCCTTGCTGCAATAATTTATTTCCGGGGGGACAAATCCACCGAATTCATAGCGACCAGCCATTGACTGACTTCAACATTAAGTAAACCGGAAGTTACACCCGGATCAGCTTCGGCGATTTTTTTTGCTTCTTCAATGTTTGATGTTCTGCAAATCATCATGCCTCCGGAATTATCCAGAAATGGTCCTCCCATCACTAAAAATCCATTCTCCAGTTGTTTACTCATATATTTAACATGATTCATAACGCCGGATTGCTCCTGAAACGGAACTCCCTTTTCCCATTTGGGGCCGGGAGAATGTTTTAATACACAAAATATTGTTTTTTCCGGACCGCCGTTTTTATCATTTTTATTTTGCAAATCATTATTCCCGATAATTGTTGATATTGATAAAATACAAAAAAATAACAGAGCTTTTTTCACTGTGGTACCCTTTATTAAAAGTTTATATAAAATTAAAGTAATGAATTTTTTTCTGAATTTACAGTTGTTTCTTGATTTGCCGGCTTAAATAACAGCGGATTGGTCAGATAAATCGGCAAAGCTGTCATTTCAAAAAACATTGTTAAATTTCTCCGGCGGAGATAATTAATGAATTTTTACTGCCGGTCAATTCCCTGCGCCGGAAATAACCCATATAAATCTGATTATATGGCATGATGGATGTTCTGCAGCGATTAAATGATGAAAATGTCCTTGACTATACAACGTTAAAATGGTTATTTTACCATGAATTATCTAAATTATTTTTTAAAAATCCGGAGTAGAAATGAAGAGACTTTTGATTATAGCGGCTTTGCTTTCGATGATATTTGGTATAACTGCGTTTCAGTGCGGTTCTACCGAGTTGACAAGCGCAAGGTTATATATTCAGCAGGAAAATCTTGACAAAGCAAAAGAGCAATTAATTAAAGAAACCCAGAAAAATCCAAAAAGTGATGAGGGTTTTTATCTCCTCGGTTATGTTTACGGTCAGGAAAATGACATTAAAAACATGGTTGAAAGTTTTGAAAAAAGCCTGAAAATCAGTGATAAATTCAAACAGAAAATAACAGAAAACAGAGTTTTTCACTGGGTCGAAAATTTTAATAAAGGAATAAACCTTTATAATAAAGGGGCTAAAGCCACCGATGAAGAAACCGCGAAAGAAAACTATAAAAAAGCGATTGAAAAATTTGATATGGCTATAATAGCTCAACCCGATAGCGACAAGGCATATCGCAGTAAAGCTTTCGCATGTATTAATATGGGCGCTCCACAAGATGCGATAGCTCCGCTTGAGAAGGTTATCGAAATCAATCCTTCAGGTGAAACCTATTACCACCTCGGGGGGATATTCCATGACAAGGGATTTGAGCTGAAACAGAAATATGAAGAAACAAAAGATGAAAAATATAACACCGAAGCCCAGAACAACTTCAACAAAGCAATAGAAATTCTGGAAGAGGGAAGAAAAGCATTCCCGGGCGAAGGTAAAATTCTCCAGTTGCTTTCAAGCGCTTATATTGAAGCAGGAAAAGAAGCGATTGCCATGGATGTATTTAAAAACGCGGTTGAGGTTGAACCGGATAATAAACTCTATCGCTATAATTATGGCGTTCTTCTTCTTGGAGTTAAAAAGTTCCAGGAAGCTGAAGTGCAGTTCAAAAAAGCTGTTGACCTTGATCCTGAATACCTCAACGCTCTATTCAATTTGAGTGTTACTTACATCAAATGGGGAAGCTTACTGCGTCAGGAAGCTGAGGAACAGGAAACCGGCTCGGAAGAATATAAGGAAGTATTTAAGAAAGCTATTCCATATCTTGTAAAATACAAAGAAATTGAACCGGATGAAGTTAGCATATATAACCAGCTTGTTATCGTTTATTCCAACCTGAATATGAAAGAAGAAGCAAATGAAGCATTTAAAAAAGTTCAGGAATTGGGCAACTGATTATTAAAAACTTTTGATATATCGGCCCGCAATTTGTTATATTAACGAATTGCGGGTTTTTTTATTAATTTAAGGAACAGGATACAAAATGAACAGACCAAAAGAACAGCAGGGACAAAAGCTAAATATCGAACTGGGTGACAAGGAAGCGGAAGGGATTTATTCCAACCTCGCTATAATTACTCACTCACCTGCTGAGTTTATTATTGACTTTACAAGAGTGGTTCCCGGTGTGCCTAAAGCGAAAGTGCAATCGAGAATTATTACTACACCAATGCACGCCAAGATGCTTATGAAAGCTCTGAAAGAAAATATTGATAAATTCGAATCAAGATTCGGTGAAATAAAGATTGAAGGGCAGAATAATCCACAGTTTGGCTTTTCTCCCTTAAATAAAGGTGAACAAATCAATTAATTTGTTTATTTTTCAGTCTGCCTGCATTTTATTTGACAGGCAACACAAAAAAAGTTACAGGAATTTTATATTGTTTCTTAATAATTATACGTCCAATATGAAGTGAACCGGCTTTTTTACATATCGTTGTTTCTGATTATTTCAGTTACGGAATTATTTTCGCAATCGCTTTCTGTGTTGCAATTTACCAGTGATGATGGTTTGCCGCAGAATACTGCCGAGTCTATAATCCTCGACAGAAAGGGAGTAATGTGGATTGCGACTGAAGATGGAGTTGTCGCCTATGACGGGGTGAAGTTTAAGACAATCAGTACCGCGGATGGATTAATACATACTCACGTCAAAGTGATATTTGAAGACAGCAAATATAATTTATGGTTTGGCACCACAGAGGGTTTAAGTAAATATAATGGTAAAACTTTTACTAATTACTCCTATGAAAATGGTTTCAGGAATGTTTATATAAAACATATCACTGAGGATAAAAAAGGAAATATATTTGTCGCGACTGAAAAAAAGGGGATTGCCAGGATTTCCAGAGATACTGTCTATTTCAGGGACAAAGAAGGAAAACAGAAATTTGCTCTTAGAGATACAGTTATTCACCTGACAAAAGAAGATGGTTTACCCGTCGATACAACAGGTCAGACCTGTCTAGTCGACAGCAGGAACAATTTATGGATTGGAACCTCTGATAACGGACTGGTGATGAAACATGGTGACCAGGTTAAGGTGTATACTACACAGGATGGCCTTGCCAGTAACGAAATTCTGTCAATTGATGAAGATAGTGAGGGTAATCTCTGGATTGGGATGATAAACTATATTTGCAAGTATGACGGAGAGAAATTTGAATCCATCAAGATCAGGAACAATCCTTTTGGAGATGTAGTGGTATCATTCATCTTTGAGGATAAAGATAAAAACTATTGGATTGGATCGGTGGAACAGGGACTTTTCTTTTTTGACGGAGTGAATTTTGAGAATTACTCTACACAAAACGGTCTGCCGACTAATCAATTTAATGACTGCATTGAGGATGGCAGGGGGGACCTGTGGTTTGGCACCCGTAACGGAGGGCTGTTAAAAGCTCCCGCCGAAAGATTTATGATTTATTCCGACGAAAATGGAATAGCTCACAACGTTGTTTACGGTATATACCGCGATCACCGGGGAGCTTTATGGTTTGGTCATGAAGGGTTTGGAGTAACCAGAATCAGGGGAAAAGAATACAAAATATTTACCACCGATTCAGGCCTGCCAAGTGATATGGTGCCCGCTATCACCGGTGACAGCAAAGATAATGTATGGATTGGCACATTAAATGGCGCAGCAAAATATACTCCCCGGGGAGAGTTCATTCATTATGGATATGATGACGGACTATATCACCCCTTTGTGATAAGTCTGCTGGAAGACTCTGACGGGAATATCTGGTTCGGTTCACAGGGAGGGATCAGCCTTCTGGATAAAGAGATGAACAAGATTATTATCCCTGATGAAATTTCGGACCTGATGCATGAGGAGGACTGGGTATATAAAATACATGAGGACTATGACGGCTTTATCTGGCTTGCTGCCTATGGCTCGGGAGCTCTGAAATTCAACAAGACAAAGTTTATCAGAAGTTATACGGTTGAGGATGGTCTTCCCAATAACCTCGTGCTTTTTATCATGCAGGATAAATTCGGCAATTTCTGGTTTGGTAATGAAGATGGAGGCATAACACGTTTTGACGGCGAAACCTTCAAAACATTCACAAAAAAGGATGGCCTCGCAAGTAATACCTGTTATGTTATCACCGAACATCTTAATTACCTATATATAGGAACCACCCAGGGAATATCCCGTTTTGAGCATCTGGCATTTGAAGAGAAGGGAAGGGATGCATTCAAGAATTATACGGCGAAGGATGGGCTTTCAGCGTCCGAAATTAATAGCGGGGCGGTTTATAAGGATGATGAAAATAATCTCTATTTTGGTACACAAAAGGGCGTGACAGTATATAATCCCAAAAACCGCGCGATAAAAACCGCGACACCGATATATCTAAATAATATGCGTATTATTGAAGATCAGACTGTGACAGATACACTTCCTTCCGGCATGATGGAGCTGATTCATACCCAGAATAACATTCGTTTCGATTTCAGCGGTGTATCATTTGTTGATCCTGAGAAAATGATATACAGATATAAACTTGAGGGAGCGGATAATACATGGACAATTACCAATGAACATTCGGTAACTTACCGGGCCCTCGGAGCCAACGAATATAAATTTCGCGTTTTATGCCAGAATGCCGATGGAATCTGGAGTGAAAAGGAAGCCGCTATTTCATTTGTTATAACCCCTCCATTCTGGGAAACCTGGTGGTTTTATTCCATCTCAATTATCTTTTCCCTCACTTTTATTACAGGTTTTTACCGATATAAAACCTACCAGGTTAAAAAAAGGAACATTGAGCTGGCTGAAACTGTTAGATTTAGAACAAAAGAGCTTGAAGAGGAAAAAGACAAATCGGAATCTTTGCTTCAGAACATTCTTCCCTCTTCACTTGTAGATGAACTGAAACACAGTGGTTCGGTTGAACCGCGTGAATTCAAGAACTCCACAATTCTCTTTACAGACTTTAAAGGCTTCACCTATACAGCATCGGTATTGCCCGCGGCGAGACTTGTAAATGAGCTCAATGAGATCTTTGAATCATTTGATGAGGTCATTGAAAAATATGGCCTGGAAAAACTAAAGACCATTGGCGATTCTTATATGGCAGCCGGCGGACTTCCCGAAGAAAATGAAGATCATGCCATCCTTACTATTAAAGCCGCGATGGAAATGCAGAAGATCATCAAACATCGTAATGAAATTTCGGCTATTAAATGGGAGATGAGATGCGGGCTTCATTCGGGACAGGTGATCGCAGGAGTTGTGGGTACGAAAAAGTTTACCTATGATATCTGGGGCGACACTGTTAATATTGCCAGCAGAATGGAGAGTTCGGGAGAACCGGGTGAAATCAATATCTCGGCCTATACTTATATGCTGGTTAAAGATTATTTCCATTGCGAATACAGGGGAAAAGTTGACGCGAAAGGCAAAGGCAAGATTGATATGTATTTTGTAAGGGGGATAAAGGAAGAATTTGAGGCGATACCGCTTAACAGTCTTAAAATTTAGTTTACTTTATTCTTAATAATTTACTATATTCGGATTAATCGAGCTTTTACCCTGTGTGATTTGTGCAACATTCTGATTAAGAACACTTGATTTATGGATATTTAGTGCTAAATTAGCCACTGAACATGAAAATAATTTATAAAATATAAACTTTTTGGAGGCAACAATGAAAAAAATACTAACCTTACTTTTTTTAACACTGCTGTTGAGCAGTATGAGTTTTGCCCAGCAGGATACGGTTAATTACAAACTGATGTTGGGATATTACGTTGGACAAAGCTATTTCTCAACTACTCTTGATGAAGGTTTTTTCCTTGAAGGTGAAAAATATATCGTTCCTGAAGAAGAACTGACAGGAGCTTTCGCGGCTTTTAACGATTTTTATGATGGAATTGAGCACAGTGTTTTCTGGCTTGATGAAGGTGCGATTGATGAAAATATCTGGATCGATATGACATTGGGCGGGCTTGATTTGGGAACCGGCTGGCCGCAGCCGCAATTTGGATATCCTCTTTTCCTGAATCTTAATATTGATGTAAGAACCCATCCTGATTCACCTGCAGTTGCGGGAGATTATTATTTTAATGATAATACATATATGAACTACGCGATCCCAAAACACGCGGCATTCCAGAATATGATGACTGTGCTTAACTTCGATCCCAACGATCTCGGCTTTCGTTATATACTTGCTTCCGGTTTTCTGGGGATAGGCATTGAAACAATAAATACTGCCGATTCTGTCAAATTCCGCGCGGAACACCTGTCAAAATTTGGCGGCGGACGCGGCAATATGCCAAACGATGTTGAAATTGAAGAAATACCTGAGATTCCGGTAGATTACGAGCTTGAACAGAACTATCCTAATCCGTTCAACCCATCTACAACAATTGTATATGGAATTCCTGAAGAAGGAAATGTTACTCTTAAAGTTTATGATATGTTAGGCGCTGAAGTTGAAACTCTTGTAAGTGACTATCAGCAGGCAGGAACTTACAGGATAACATTCACAGCAAATAATATGTCATCAGGTATTTATCTCTATAAACTTCAGTCTAAAAATGCAACCCTTTCAAAGAAGATGTTGTTAGTTAAGTAGGCTTTCTTTAAAAATCGCTATCGCGGCGGTTTGCGATATTTTCAGAATTTGAAACCGCAGAATTTTCTGCGGTTTTATTTTATAATTCAATATGAGGATAATAATGAAAAGATATGGTACTATTTTTCTCCTGCTCTTTCTCTCGGTACTGCTTTTTACAGGCTGTCCAGAAATTCCGGAGGATATTCAGGGTCCTATAATTCCGATTGAGATTAATATCCCGGTCACAGTCAGGACTTATGATCTTCTGGAAGGAGTGGAAGGTGAGAGTAAGATTCAGTGGAGCGACGATTCTGCTGATCCAAAATATGGGGAACTGATTTATGTGGATCAGAAAACAATCGAAACAATTTATGTCGAGGATAATCTGAATGTCAGCGGATTCAGCACCTCTTCTTCACAGACTCTCGGTTCAGTAAAAATTAATGATCCCGAGCCTACTGAAGCTGCTATTATGGTAGAGGACTGGACGACTGATGTAACTTCGGGTTCCAACCAGATATTCCCCGAAAACCTCGGTGATGTTGTTATCGATTTTGAGCCGATTGACCAGTTTGAATCGGCTACATTTGATGATGGAACTCTGTCTATTAATGTTGAAAACAGACTTCCGGTTGATCTTGAAATCAGAGGAATGGAAATAAGAAGCAAAGATGACCAGACTATATTTGTATCAACAACTCAGCAATATGATCTTGAACCCCTTGCCGATACAACAATTACATTTAACCTCACTGGCAAAAGGGCTTTCGGGGATATGGAATATGCCGGTGTGATTTATTCACCGGGAAGCGGCGGACAGATGGTTCAGGTTCCGAGTGACGCGGGAACTATTGTTAATGTTGGTTTTTCCGAACTGGCAATTCGCCGGGCAATCGCCATTCTTCCCGCGCAGGACCCTGTAACAAAAGACAGTGTCGCTGTGGTTGATGATTCCACTTATATTGAGACCGCAAAAATAAATTCAGGAAGTTTTGAATTGGTTTATTCAAACTTTATGAATGTTGACATGATTGGTGAGCTGACAATTAATAATCTGAAAAAACCAGATGGAACATCCTATACAAAAACTATAAGCGCCCAGGCTCAGCAGAATGGGTCTGTGCCGGCAGAAGATCTTTCCGGATGGGAAATAAGCACACTTACTCCGGGAGTTGCCACAAATGAGCTGGAGTTTTCAGTTGTGATTACCACTCTGGAATCTACCACTCCGGTAATGCTTCATAAAAATGACAGTATTAATGTAATGATCAATTTCGCCGATCTGACCTTCGAATCTTTTGAAGGCAGAATAAAACCTACAGATTTTGATATTGAGCCGACAACTATCAATTTTGATGTTGGCGATTTGACAGAAACTTTTGAATTTAATCAACTTAACCTTGATCAGCCCAATATTATCCTGAATCTTGCTTCTTCATCCGATGTTGAATTGCTTCTTAACGGGAAACTTACCGGCGCAAACACAACCCAGCAGGAATCAATGTCACTGGATAATATTCTTATTGCCAATAGCGGAGTAACACGGGTTGAACTGCTTGATTACGGGCTGGATGATCTTATCAGCAGCTTTTCGGGAGGATTCCCTGAAACATTTACTCTCGAAGGCGCCAGCGTTATCAACCCCAATTATCTTGATGGCGAGGTAACTAACAGTGATTCGGTTTATGGCAGTTATGATATCGAAATTCCTCTTTCGCTTGGCATTGTCGGGGGAACAGTTGTTGACACAATAGATGTGGAAACAGGTGATGTTGATGATGAAGATATCGAAGCCTTAAATTATGGTAAAGTTACGATTGAACTGGTAAATGAAGTTGCAGTTGGCATTCGTTTTACAGGAAAAGTACTTGATGAATTTGGTAACGTAACACTGACAGTTCCTCCCAGACCCCTTTTGCCGCATAACGAACAGGCTATCCTTGTTGACCCTCCCGAGGTTGACGCAGCAGGCAATGTTATTTCAGCGACAACAACTGTGCAGGAAATAGAATTATTCGGCGATGAAATTAAAAAGTTTCTGGGTCAGCCGAAACTCGCGATTGAAATTGAGCTGATGACCCCTCCCGCAGGAAGTGATACGCCGGTCAAATTTAAAACGACCGATAAGATCTACTTCAAAGTATATGCTACAGCCAGCTATAATCTTGAACTCTAAAACCGGAGATAAAAAATGAAATATATAAATATATTATTGTTATTTTTATTTCTGATAGTTGAGCTGCAGGCCCAGGGTGGAGGATCAGTAAGCGCCTGGGATGCGCGTTCAATTGCCATGGGAAAATCATATACAGTAACTTCCCGCGGAGCTTATGCTATCGGAAAAAACCCGGCAAACCTTGCCTTTCCGCAAAAACACAATATTGAACTTTCTACAGTGCTTCCGCTGCCTAATTTTATAGCTTATGGCGGAACAGACTTTTTAACTCTTGACGAAGTTGATTATTTCTTCGGCGGAGTTGAAGACCCGGCTACCGGCGATATGGTAGGTAGAACCTGGACTGAAGATGATAAAACCCGGTTTAAAAATCTTTTCTTCGATGGCGGAACCGGAATTTATTCAGATATATCGATAAATCTTCTTACTCTTACTCTCTACACTAAACCGGAAATCGGCGCATTTGCCTTTTCTATCAGTGACAGAAGCTCAGTATATTCTTCTATTCCTGAAGACCTGGTCAATTTTATTGACGGCAATGTGCCCGGGCAGGTTTATGATCTTAGTGATACGGAACTGAAAGCCTGGTATCTTAGAGATTATTCACTCAGTTATGCCCGTGATTTCAGCTATCTCACAAAAGGGCTTTTCAGAAATCTTAATGCGGGTATTTCTCTGAAAATGGTTCAGGGATTTGCTTATGCCAGCCTGGAGCAGAGTAATACAACCATGGTTACTGACGCGGCTGACCACAAGATAACAGTTGTCAGCGACCTGTTGATGAGAACTTCATTTTCTCCATCTCTCGGTGTGGAATATGATTTTGAGTCTGATACCACAAAAGAATCAAATATGGGACCTTTCCCTGATGCTGCAGGAAGCGGTTTTGCCGTGGATTTTGGTGTATCTGCACAGATAAACAGGGTTTTCTCAGTTGGTCTGGCAATTACCGATATGGGAAGTATAAAATGGGATCAGGAAACCGCGGAATACAGCGCGAGCACCGAAGAATTTGAACTTGATAAAATTGATGATGAAACCCTTGTCGATTCACTTGCCGACGCGTTTACAGGTGAAGGACAATATGTTGACGGTTTCACTTCAAATCTGGCTACCGCGTTAAGGCTGGGTGTGGCGATGAATGTTGATGAACTTCTGAACTGGAATATTCCTTTTCTTGTGGTTCTTGATTATAACCAGGGGTTTAACAATCAGCCCGGAAACAGCACTGACCCGCGTGTTTCCCTCGGTATGGAAGCCAAACCGTTAAAATGGCTGCCGATAAGAACCGGTTTTTCTTTTGGCGGACGTGATTATTTCAACTGGGGATTCGGTCTCGGATTCCAGCTTGGGATACTTGATATCGACCTTGCCACTACCGATCTGCACAGCCTCCTCGGCGGTAACAGCGCCAAACGTGTTGGCGTGGCTATTGGCTCCAGATGGAAATTCTGATAGTTTAATATAAATTATTTTTGAAGGGGCCTCCGCGGCCCCTTTTTTTTTATTTCTTCCCCGGTAAACCCACAAGTATTTAATATGAATATTTGACCTGTAATATTGACGCAGATCAAAATTACTTCGCTATAATATATTATATTGTTAAAGTGTTTTTCTAAAACAATAAAGGGTTACAGAAAAACAAAATTACCAAAAATAATTTTTTTCAGGAATGGTTTTAAGATAAATAAAAGATAATCGTGACCTGAATATAACCAGAAAAAATGAGAGGATGACATGAGAGCGCTACTGCTTATTTTAACTTTAATGGCAACATTTAGTATTGTTTCCGCGAGTGAACAGGATTCTGTTTTTTACAGGTTTATTTTGGGATATTATATCGGTCCCACACTTTTCAGCACAAAAGTGGATGAAGGTTTCTTCTCTGAGGATGAATTTTTAACATTTTCTGAGGCGACATTAACCGGAGGTTTTTCGGCATTTCAGAATTATTATGAGCTTCTGGGAGGAAGTCAGTTATGGCTGGACAGTAATTCTATAAATGAGAATATATGGCTTGAAATGACGTCATGCGATCTGGATTTAAGTTCCGGATGGCCAAATGTTGGTTTGACTGATATTATCTTTTTTTCCATGAGTTTTGCCGCGACAAATGATCCGGATTCAGCTTATTCATATAACTACAGCCTTAACGCGGGGAGAGGCCTGAATATGCGTTTTGAAAAGGATGAGGATTTTAACAATATGATCTCTCAACTCGGGATTGCTCCTGCTTACCTGAAGTTCTATTATAATACTGATACCGGGCTGGCGGATGAAGGAATTACAACTGAAAATATGCCTGATTATATCTCATTTAAAGCGGAGCGCTTTGGCGAAATTGTCGGCCTTCAGAGTGATGAACCAACTTCTGTAGAAAACTGCGGTTTAGACCTGGAAGAGAAAAATTATATACTTCATCAGAATTACCCCAATCCCTTTAATCCGGAAACTAAAATTGTATATAATCTGCCGCGGGATGGTTATGTGAAACTTCGGGTGTATAATGTCATGGGAGAACTTGTGGAAACACTGGTAGATGGTTTTGAAAGGAAAGGCAGCCACGAGGTTATATTTAGCGGGGGAAACCTCGCTTCAGGACTGTATTTTTATGAGCTGGAAGCGGAGAGCTTCAGAATGATGAAAAAAATGATCCTGTTAAAATAAAGAGATACTTTATCACAGATTACCTGACAAAATCAATAATTGCATTGATTACAACAGAATAAAACATTAACTTAAAAAAAACAGCATATTTGATAAATATCGATTCGTAATTTACAGGAGAAAGAATGGAGATGGCAAAATATTTATTCTTGTGTTTATTATTATTCGCGGCGGAGTTCTTCGCGCAGCAGGATACAATCAGCTATAAACTGTCCATGCGGTACAAATATCCTTTAGGTTCTAACAAAATAACAATGGAACAGGGATATTTTGTTGAAGGAGAAAAATATATAATACCTGTTGATTCTCTTGTAGACCCATTGGATCCATTCAATGATTTTTATAATTCCATTGAAAAAAGCGCATTCTGGATGGATAACGGGGCTATTGATGAAAATATTTTCCTTGATATAACTTTAGATGGATTGGACAATGCAACCGGCTGGCCTGAAATCACCCATGGACACCAGTTGTTTCTCTATTTAACAATTGAAGTATATACAATGCCAGATTCAATCCTGGTTCCCGGTGATTATAATTTTGCTCCGGGCAAGTATATTCATTTTGCCATACCGAAACATGAGGCTTTCCTTGCCGGATTAGACACCCTTGGCATGGAGCCTGATTCACTCGGTTTCAGATACATAATAAATGGCGGATATGATTCAACGGGAATTCAGACAATCAATGAAGCGGATACAGTGCAGTTCCGCGCTCTGCACCTCTCCAAATTTGGCGGAGGCAGAGGACGCCTTCCCACTAACCCCCCCTCAAAAATGATAGAAAATGTACCTGGTATACCGGAAAAATATAATCTCGAACAAAATTATCCGAATCCATTTAATCCTTCAACAAGTATAATGTATTCTTTACCGAAATCAGGGCTGGTGGAATTAAAAATTTATGATATCACCGGCGCTGAGGTTGGAACACTTATTAATGATTATCAAAACGCGGGAGTGTATAAAGTGGTGTATTCCGCTGAAAACCTCTCTTCAGGTATCTACATATATGAGCTAAGAAGCGGAGATACCCGGCTGAGTAAAAAAATGTTGTATCTCAAATAGATTGTATAAGCAAATTATTCCGGAGGCGCGCTATTCGCGCGCCTTTAATTTCAGAACTCCTTTCCTCCCGCAAAATGAAATCGTGGAAGTTCAACGCGAATTATTATATCCCAAGCTTTTAATGTAAACAGTATTTCTCATTCATCGAGCAAAAAATAAAAAAGACTTTCTATTTTAGAGGATGAAAAGTTGTCTCTGTCGTCCCTGACGGGACTTTTTTGATTGTACGTTACCCATTTACCCCACAATAAATTGCAGCTATTTTCTCCTTGCCTGTCCGATGCGGCGGATCCCTGGCGGGACTTTCTTCCAGACTTTTATCCCGCGATTTTATTTCGCGAATGAATCCATGTAAGTTATTGTTTTTATCCCGGTTAAGTCGGTTTATGATTTTGGATTCAATACCCTGTATTTTTTCTTCTTATAACCTGCATAACAGTATCGATAATGATCTGGATATCGAGCCAGAAATTCCAGTTCTCTATATACCATATATCATGTTCAATTCTCTGGATGGTCCGTTTTTTATTTTCCTCGAAATCGGGGACATCACCCCTGAGACCATGAATTTGCGCCCATCCTGTCAGTCCCGGCTTCACCCTGTGGCGCAGTTTAATTTCCTCAACATAACCCTGGTAGGTGTCGTTAAAAATAATTGTGTGCGGTCTGGGACCGACAACAGACATTTCACCTTTCAGAATATTAAAAAACTGGGGAAGCTCATCCAGGTTATATTTTCTGAGGTAGTAGCCGATTTTAGTGACCCTCGAATCGCCAAGTGTGACTGCTTTCATTTCATTTTTTCTTTTGCTGGCTGATTCTGTCATTGTTCTGAATTTATAGCATTTGAATATACTGTTGTTAAGTCCGTAACGTTCCTGAAGGAAAAAGACAGGTCCTCTTGAGCCTGATTTAATAATTATAGCAATAACAGGAAAGAGCCACCAGATAACAAAAACAATCATCAGCGCCGAAAATATAATATCAAAAGACCGCTTAACAAATCTCCACTGCGCTTCATCGAGGGGATTGCTGCGAAGAGTGAGAATGGGCAGATTGCCGAAGAGGTTGAATTCAAATTTGTTAGAGAGGTAGTTAAAGTAGTCGGGGATAACAAATGTTTTAACCGCGTTTATATCGAGAGTGCGTGTGATCGGCCCGAGCATTCCGAATTTTTCCATCGGCAGGGCAATAACGGCGTCGCTGATATTATTTCTATGAATTATCTTTTCGAGTTCAACCGGCGTACCGAGAAAATCTATATCATTTTCACCCGCCTCATCATCAACAAAACCTTTAAATTCATAAGTAAGGTCGGAATTTTTTTTTAATTCCTGCAGAAAATGAATCCCTATTTCGCTTCTGCCAATGATCATAAGTCTGCGAGTATATTTTCCCTTTCTGCGAAAATATTTGATAGTTTTCCGAAGAATTATCTGTTTCAGAAAAAGTAAAATGAATAACAAAACCGCGTAATAAGCAATAAAATAACGTGTAAATAAAAGTTCTTTAACCAGAAAGATGAAAAGAATCGCGACAAAAATCTGAATTACGGTATTCCGGAACAGATTGATAATTTGTCTGAGATAATTTTTACCGGTGAATTCATCATAAAACCTGAAAACATTTGAACCCATTATCCAGACAACATTAAGAATCAGAAGAAGCGCCCATAAGGTTTTAGTCTGGTATAACAATTCGAATGACTGAGCCAGCCCGCCGGCCAGAATATAAGAGCCGTTGAGCACACACAGATCGGTGAAAATTTTAAGATTTTTTATTGAACGTTGATTGGCAAACATAACCAGCGGCTATTCCCTGAATTTTTCATATTTGTCAAGAATGTAGTAATATATTTTTTCCTCAAAAATTGCCCGTGAAAATCGGGCGGCATGGCGGCTGATTGAATCCGGATCAAAAGCAGAAACAGATTCTTCAAATTTATTTACAGCTTTCACGATTGAATCAGGAGTTTGTTCATCGAAATGAACACCTGTTTTCCCGTCGATAACAGTTTCAGAAGCGCCGCCCACTTTATATGCGATCACCGGAGTTCCGCAAGCCTGCGCTTCTACTATTGTAATGCCGAAATCTTCCTCGGCGGCAAAGAGGAAAGCTTTAGCTTTTTGCATATATTTCTTTAATTCCTCAAAAGGAAGAAAGTCAAGCAGTTCGATATTCTCAGTTATTTTTATTCCCGCTTTTTTAATATCCGCAACACCGGAAACAACGATGAGTTTTTTATCGGGCATCCTCGTGAAGGCCTCAATTACCAGGTTTACTTTTTTATATGGCACAAAACGGGCCGCGATAAGGTAATAATCTTCCTTTTCAGCGCAGAGTTCAAATTTATCGGTGTCAACAGGGGGATAGATTACATCAGCTTTTTTACCATAAATTTTGTTAATACGTTTAGCAATATGACCAGAATTGGCAATGAAGTGATTTACCCTGTTCGCGGTGGTCGAATCCCATAACCTTATATTGTGCAAAGTTCGTTTTACATACCATGCTTTTAGTCCTTTTTTTAATCCCGCCTCATCAAGATACTGATGATAAAGGTCCCAGGCGTAACGAATGGGAGTATGGCAGTAACATATATGAAGCTGCTCAGTATTACATAGGATTCCTTTTGCGAAAGCGTGTGAACTGGAAAGAATTACATCATATCCTCTCAGGTCAATTTCCTCTATTGCCCGTGGAAAAAGAGAAAGGTAATTTCTGAAAAGTTTTTGTGAAAAGGGCAGATTCTGTATGAAACTGGTCTTTGCTTTTTTCCCTTTAAGAACTATTTGCCGATCCTTTTCATTCATAAAATCGACGAGAGAAAAAATATCCGCTTCGGGATACAAATTTGTGAATGATTCAATACATTTTTCCGATCCCGCGAAATCGGAAAACCAATCGTGAACAATCGCCAGTTTCAAATTCTTTCCGGGTAATAGATTAAATAATAACGAAAAATAAATATTTTAAGAATGGATAGCTAATAAGGGGAAGGATTATTGGAGAGATTCTTACAGGGAGGGAGAAAAAAAGCGTGATCTTTACGGTTACAGATCACGCTTTAAGATGAAAACTTATTTTCGGGTTATTTTATCTTTGCCGAAGAATTTCATTTCAGGAATGTTCCTTAGTTCGGCCGCTCTTTCCGGTGAATAACCAAGGCGTTCGAAATTGAGAATGCCGTTATCTGAGTGGCATTCACCGCATGTCCGGCCTTCTTTCTGAATGCCATGATTAACCATGAGAGTGCCATATTGCCGCATCCATTTCGGCTCAACATTCTTGAAGTTGCCATCGTCATCAAGCGGAAATTCAGTGCTCCACTCATCCACCCCGAAATAATACATGAACTCATCCATCATGTAGGCTTTGAATGGAAATTGATACATCCTTTTAACAATAGGGTGCTGAATTGCTTTTTTTACCGCCTCAAGAGGTTTTCCTGTCTGGTAATAAGTCGGATAATCGAATGGAAGTATCATAGCGCCGAAGGGACCTTCATTGTTCAGATCTTCGAACATATTCGCGTTAAAGAGTTTGAAGGGATATATTTTACTTTTACCCATATTCTGCAGAGGTTTGATATTTTCATCAATCATCTCAGCCCGTTTTTTCACCAGTTCTTCCGACATCTGAGAGAGAGTGTTGTTGAAACCTTCAATATATTTGTCGTAATCCATATCCTGATCGGCGAATATATGTTTCAGTTCTTCTTTTACTTTTTCAGCGTCCTCGTCATCCACAAGGCCGGTAAGGTGATCCATAAGGGGGTTGTATCTATCGGAACCTGAAGTATCGGGATTATTTCCGAGAGCGTTCGCGAGGAAGGTTCCGTTGCCATTGAACCATAAAAAGGTAAATCCCTCATTCGCTTCTCCCGCATGGAGAACATCGGTTGGAGTATAGACTCCTTCTTCAGCATTCCATTTGGGATTTACCCAGTCCCTTAAAACAACATTAAACTCTTCCAGATTTTTTATATGGCAGGTTTCGCATGCTATAACGTCGATATGTCCGTTAAGCATAACCGCGATATCTTCATTTGCGCTGTGAGGAGCCGCGGTATGGCAGTTCTGACAGTCAACGGTTTTACCAGGCAGATCATTAGCCACAAGGTCGGTTCCTTTTATTCCGCGCGGAATTTTATGTCCTTCCGGCTGATGGCAGTCTGTACACTGAACGCCGGCGCGGGCGTGAACATCATGCTCGGGACTGAAAGGATTTCCCCTTTTAGCGCCTTCATGTAAAAGCCGTTTATTTTTATAACCGAGACTTTTTGCCGACACATTATTGGCGTAAACGTCGCCGCCCATATTGTGCTGATGACAATTAAGACAGTTTTCGCTGGAAGGATTGGTAACAGTCATCGCGGCTTTTAAAGTTCTGTCCTGATTCCAGCGGGTGCCCACATCATCTTTAATAACATATTTATGGTTCATATCATATTTCTGCGAGTGGCAGATCAGGCAGTCGATTCCATCTTTCGCGCTTTCGGCAACATCACCGATCGGCATCATTCGTTCTGTAGCAGGGTGATAATTACCTCCGATATGACACTGTCCGCAGCCTTCACTTCTCAGTTCCATTTCACCATCCAGGTGTTCGGGATAAGTTTCAATAAGTTCGGCCCAGCCTGTCCATGAAAAACTGCCCGGGATTCCGCACGCGCGGTCAATTTTGCCAACCGGTATCGGCCGTCCTTCATTGACCTTTCTGCCGTCATAACCATAGGTTGTAAATCCGCCAGCCATATTTTGAAATTGGAAATGGACTGTATTTACAATATCATCCATTGTATTTACTTCCTCAATTGTGCCGTCCGGTTTTCTTACTTTCATTGTTTCATGGCACCGGAGGCAGGTTTTGGGGCCTTCATACTTCCGGATTCCGGCATCGGTGAAATACTTGATATGTTTATAATCGGACTCTTCACGAAAGGAGTTGGTGTTCAGAAGCATTTTCACTCTTTCGTTCCGGGTGAATTCATCTTCGATATCACTGGTAATTTCCCTGGCCCGGTCAATTCTTTCTTCATAAACAATTTCTTTTACAAGGGCGTCAAACTCATTATCGGTAAGTTCAACACTTGTATCAAAGGTAAGAGGAGCGTTCTTCACACCGGTATACCATTCGAAAGCGGAAGGGTAAATAAAGCGCATGAACAGCCATCCGATAAAGTAAAGGAGAGCAATTCCGAAAAGAATTTTACCTCTTAATGTTTTTAAAAAATCTATGAATGTTTCTTTCATTGTAATATCTCCGCGGGGATTAATGTTCTTGTTCGGTTTCGTGCCATCCGTTTATCATTGCTCTTATATTGCTCATCACAGAGGTTCCTGTTGTCGCGAGATAAATATGACCGAACATAAATAATGATAAGAAAAAGCCGGTTATGGTATGCAGAAGGGCGGTTAGACCTAATCCGCTTTCACCGAAGAAGTCCTCAAAGATAAATTCGGGAAAGAGAAGCGCCCATCCGGTAACCAGCATGATTGGAATTGCCACATACATAATCTGGAGATAAGTTATCTGCTGAAGCGGATTAAACTTTTTATCGATTGTTGTGTGGAACGGATGAGGATCATTTCTGAAAATTCCTATCAGGTAGAATTTTGCCTGAAGGAAAAGACGGTTAATAATACCCTTCAGTTTTGGTACATATTGTTTATAATTACCAGTTACCAGATTGCCGAGGAAAAAAAGTAGGTAATTAAGAGTAAGTAAAATACCGCATGTATTATGAATTGTTATCGCGCTGTCAAAGCTAAGGAATGGATCTTCAACGGAAGCGTACTGCAAAGTAATTCCTGAAAAGATAAGGAGCAGGAACAGAATGGCGTTTATCCAGTGCCATAATCTCAGCCACATGGGATAAAAATATTCCCGGTGAATTTTTGCTTTTGTTGTTTTCCTTTTTTTCGCTCCGGCATAGTTCCAGCCATGAACCGAAAGAGCAATAAGAGTGACGCCGAAAATAATGAAGCTCAGAATATTCAGGTAATAATTTCGTGTAGCGCCGATAACGTAAGAGTTATTCATAATTACAGCATTAAAAAAGCCTGCTTCCGAGCGTTCACTCTGTGTCTGGAACTTATATAAGGTATGAGCCAGCCTGCTTTCAGTAGAATGACATTCCACACAATTCCTGACCGCTTCGGTTTTCGGCAGAATGTTATGGGCCACACCAGGTTCTTCAGCCGAGGTGTGACAATCGATACACCTGACATTTTCCCAGTGGAGCTGCTGATGGGGCAGCCAGTCGTGCGTCACCTTTAGATTTGGAAAAACCCTTCCGGTATAAAGATTCAGTTTATCCGAGTTATTATGACAATCCATACATATTTGATTATCATAAAGAACGGTTTGTTTTATGTTTTCTGAAAGCCGCGCCTGAATTCTGAAACTATGGGCGTCGTGACAATTAAAACATGTAAAATCATCACCGAGGAGTTCTTTATGAATACTGGCGTCAAACGCTGTTTCTATCTGTTCGAACATAATGAAGCTTGAGTCGGGATCATCTTCATGACAGTCGGTGCACGCTATTTCTTCATCTGCGGCATCCTCTGTATGCGGAAAAGTTTCGAAATCTTCCGAATGGCAATCAATGCAATAAAACCCGGCATGATTGGAAAGTTCAAAATCGGACTTATCAATTGAGAGGTCCTTTATCAAACCAGAGTGGTCTGTTCGTTTACCAAGAGTTTTCATCCCGTGACAACGGAAACAATTATCGTTGGGATTTTTTTCCTGGCCATAAATAAATGTCACGGCGAAAAGGAGAAGTAAAATATGCAAAAGGGATTTCATGACTCATTTACCTTATTTTACACGAATAAAACAATTAAAATTTATATGAAAAAATACTTTATACTCTAAAATAATTTTTTTATTCCGGATAAGCAAGTTCCTTTATATGAATTGCTTACAGGTTTCCGGGATATAGTAAAAAGTATAAAATAAATCAGCCGGGAAAAGCTATTTTTGCCCGGCATTTTTAAGGAGATAATCGACCATTTTGCCGAGATCTTTAACATCAATTTGTTTATAGGAAGGCATAACCACTTTGTTAAATTTCTTTTTGTAGTCGCGGAAACGATCACCGGAAGCAAAATCGGAAGGGCTTCGCAGGTAATTTATCAGCTCATCTCTCGACCAGTACTGATCGAGCTTAACAAGAGCCGGTCCGAGGTTGGTTCCTTCGAAATTTTCACCATGACAAGAGAGACAACCGGCGTTGGTTATAAGAGTGAGCCCATCCGGCTCTGTTGTCTCTGTCTGATAATTATAATTCAGATTTTCAGGTTCCGGTTCAAAAGTATTTGTAAAGCGGGAAAGGGCAAAAAGAACAACAAATAAAAAGAGAAAAGCAGCAACCCATTTTTGTGCGTTAGTCATAGATAATTCCGGTTGTTAAATTGATATAAAAAAGTAAAAATCTCCAGTTATTTTTCGATAACACTATTTTGTTATGAACCGTTCAGAGATTTATCGTAATAATTTTTAAATTCCCTGACAGATTTGAATAATGTCCGGGCTATCTGGTTTTGTCCTTTATCGGAACGAAGGTACTGTTCATCCTCTCTGTTGGAAAGAAAACCCGCTTCAATAAGAACTCCGGGCATGGAAGCGCCTACGAGCACATAAAACCCAGCCTGCTTAATGCCCCGCGAAGGGATTGAGGCTCCTGTAAGCCAGTTGTTATTCAGAATATCACTGAATTTTTCAGAATAACGCATATAAGAAGAATGTGCCATACTGACAAGAATAAAATTTTCATCTGTCAGTTTTTTATATTTCCCGGGATTTTCCTCAAATTCAATAACGCTGTTTTCGAATTCCGCTATTTCAATAGCTTCCTTTGTTCTGCCGGGCCGCAGCAGATAGACCTCAAAACCACGTGGTTTGCTGGGTTTTTTTCGGTAAGAGTTGCAGTGAATCGAAATGAAGAGTTTGCCGTTATTTTCATTCGCTATCTGACCCCTTTTATAAAGCTCCAGAAAAGTATCATCCTTTCTTGTATATACCACTTTAACACTATCCATATTTTTACTGATCAGGTTGCCAAGCTTAAGGGCTATCTTAAGGTTGACATCTTTTTCCCTGGTTCCTCTGTAACCGACAGCGCCGCCATCCCTGCCGCCATGACCCGGATCGATTACAATACAGTCAAATTCCCATTTATGCTTTTCTTTCTCTTCTTTAATTTTTTCAGGTGTAATTTCCACCAGTCCCGGATCCTTAATCTCTGTTTTATTATCGAGTAGCTTATTATGCAGGGTTATAATAAGTTCTCCGGTCTCAGGGTCCTTAAAGGTTTCATGTTTTGTTATTCCCTTTTTAAGGGGGAATTCGAGCTGTACAGTCTGCGCGACTTTTTTTATTGAGAGGCCGGAAACGAGTCCTTCCGCTTTAAATTTTTCTTCGAGCGCGGGGTCAACAGATATACCGGTCAGGAATAAAAACAGTGTCTCATTCCTGAGCGCGCTCCTGAAACCGGGCAGTTCCCGTGAAGTCGTTAGCTTAATAAGTGTTCCGTTCGACCTTTCCTCGAGCGCTATCCCGAAAAGATCGAAATCGGAATCGACATTTTCGAAAGAGGAGCTTTTACGCAGATCAGGATCATGACTCGCCACCGGAGAAGCTTCCCCGGTTTTTATTATTCTCCGTTTTTTGTCATAATCGAGTCTGTAACCTGTAGCCATCTCAAGATAGGGAATCATGTAATCGAGAGGCACAATCACATCTCCTCTTGCCATAAGAGTTGAAAGTGGAATCTGGTAGAGCTTTTGTTTCTTCGAATCGGGCGATACGAGGCTGATAAACTGGTTTCTACCGGTAATTTTGATATTGTAATTTCTCAGCTTAATTTCCGCTTTGGCAGCTTTACTGTTGTAATAGATGGCGCCGGCAAAGGCTTTTGCCAATTCAACGGCCGAAACATAATACATACCATGGATTTCATTATATTCGATTAATGTTTCTTCCCCGTCAAAAAAAACAGTGATGTTAAATCTTCTTTGCGCCGAAGTGTTGAATGCTGAAAAAACAGTTACGAGCAGAATAAATAATATTGAAAATTTCTTCATATCCGTCAGAAAATTGAGTTGTTATCCCCTAATATAATAATGTTGTATGGTATGGTCAAAGGAAGGTTAAAAAAAAGAATTTTTTTGGGATTTAATTCCCCTTTTGATATTTTACCAATTGTTATTGTAAATAATATTACCGTTACTTTTACCCCCCGCGGGAATAAAAAGATAATGAATAATCAGGAGAAAATATGGCAGTAATAAGACCCTTTAAAGCTCTTAGACCTGATAACAAGGTAGCTCACCTGGTAGCCAGCGTGCCCTACGATGTTGTTAACAGAGAAGAAGCTGCCGATATGGCCAGAAATAACCCGATCAGCTTTTTACGTGTTACAAGATCGGAAATAGAACTTGATGAAAATGTAAATCCCTATGACAAATCAGTTTATGAAAAAGCGCAGAAGAATCTTCAAAGGCTGATTGCCGAAGCTCCTTTGGTCCAGGACGAAAAGCCCTGTTTTTATGTTTACCGTCTGATAATGGGCGATCAGGAGCAGGTGGGAATAGCGGCGACTTTTTCAGTGGAAGATTATGACAATGATGTTATCCTGAAACATGAAAAAACAAGGAAAGTTAAAGAGGATGACAGAACAAATCATATTGTAACCACCGAAGCGCAGACAGGAGCAGTGTTTTTAACATACCGGGGTGTTGATGAGGTTAACAATGTTGTATCGCAAACGATGGAAAAAACCGAGCCTCTTTATGATTTCGAAGCACTCGACGGGGTAAAACATACTGTTTGGAAAATGCCCGCTGATTATAGTGATATAGTTGTATTTGAAATTGAGAAAGTGAAAAATCTTTATATCGCCGACGGACACCACCGCGCGGCAAGCGCGAGCAGATCGCAGAAGGTGAGGAAAGAAAATACTGTTGAACATACCGGAAGTGAAGAATACAATTTTTTCCTGGCTGTTCTTTTCCCTGCCGAACAATTAAAAATTCTTCCATATAATCGTGTGGTATATAATCTTAATGATATGGATAACGCGACATTTATGGAAAAAGTAAAATCCAATTTTAATGTTGAAGCTGCTGATACAGCCGAACCAAAAGAGAGAAAACAGATAGGGATGTACCTGGATAAAAAATGGTACTTTTTAACTCCCAATGAAAATGTTATACCCGGACCCGGGGTAGGGGACAATCTGGATGTAAGTATTCTTCAGAATTTTCTGCTTACTCCTTTCCTTAACATAACAGATCCAAGAACAGATAATAATATAGATTTTATCGGCGGCATAAGAGGAACAGCCGAACTGGAAAAACTTGTCGACAGCGGAAAAGCGAAAGTGGCATTCTCAATGTTTCCTGTTACTGTTGATGACCTGATGAATATCTCGGATAATAATGAAATCATGCCTCCAAAGTCAACCTGGTTTGAGCCGAAGCTGCGCGACGGCCTGGTTGTACATTTAATATAAAACAAAACTGAAGCGGAGAAAAAATGAACAATAGAATCTATAATTTCAGCGCCGGTCCGGCAACCCTGCCGCTTGAAGTACTTCAGCAGGCACAGGAAGATTTTATTTCTTATAAAGGAACAGGTATGAATGTGATGGAAATGAGCCATCGTTCAAAAACCTATGACGAAATATTTAAAGGAGCAGAACAGGATTTAAGAAAGCTGCTCGATATCGATGATAACTATTCGGTACTCTTCCTCCAGGGAGGAGCTACACTTCAATTCTCTATGATTCCTCTGAATTTTATGCCTCCGGCAAATAAGGCTGACTATATAGTTACCGGCGCGTGGGCGAAAAAGGCTGTTAAAGAAGCCAAAAGAGTCGGGTCTGTTAATATCGCGGGCACTACCGAAAGTGAAAATTTCAGCCGGCTTCCAAAACAGGAAGAGCTGAAACTCGATCCCGAAGCTTCTTATGTGCATTTTACATCAAACAACACAATTTTCGGAACCCAGTACCACACTGAACCGGAAGTTGGAGATGTGCCCCTTATTTGTGATACATCCTCCGATATGCTGCATAAAAAAATCGACATTAAAAAATATGCCGCTATATACGCAGGCGCCCAGAAAAATATGGGACCAGCGGGATGCGCTCTTGTTATTATCCGCAAAGACCTTCTTGAAAGATCACCCGATAATCTTCATACATATCTTAATTATAATGTACATGTAGAAAAGGATTCCCTTTATAATACTCCCGCTTCCTATTCGGTTTATATTATGGGACTGGTTTATAAATGGCTTCTCGATCTTGGCGGTCTGGATGTCATGTACAAAATGAATAAAGAAAAAGCAGCGATCCTTTATGATTATATGGATGACAGCGACGGATTCTACAAAAGCACTGTTGCCACTGAAGACCGTTCACTGATGAATGTTACCTTCAGACTTCCGAGTGAAGAGCTTGAAAAAGAGCTGATAGCTTCGGCGGGTGAAGCGGGATTTTCAGGATTGAAAGGACATCGTTCTGTCGGTGGTCTGAGAGCTTCAATATATAACGCGTTCCCCAGGAAAGGTGTTGAAGATCTCGTTGAATTTATGAAAACATTTAAAGCAAAACATTAATTTTAATATTTCAGGGGGGCCGGATTCCCGGTCCCCGGTTTAATCTATGAATAAATATATAATAGCCACGTTGATATCCATCCTTCTTTTTGCCTGTTCAGGCAGGGAAATAAAGCTTGAATTATTCAGCCCCGACGCTTACGCGTTTTATCTTGGCGACAGTTGGGAGCTTAATTCTTCGGTCAGAATAAAAGGGTTTTTCATTAATGAGGAGAAAAAACCTGATGTGCGTTTGACATATATTGTCAATTTAATTCAACCGGACAGTTCTGTAATATATGAGGCTGATAAAGGTGAACTGAAAGAACTAAACCAGGAGACTCCTGAGGAACTGGTTCTTGAGGTGCAAATGAATATTGACTCCTCTTTTGCTTCAGGCATCTATCATATTCAATATATCATGAAGGATGAATATTCAGCTCAGAAAGACACTTCAGTGAAAATGTTCGAACTCACATCTTATTGATTCCTGGAGTAAACCCGTTCCATCAGCCATGTTTGCGAATCTGTTGCCTGTTGATCAAACACTCTGTGGTTAAAGGCATATTTACCACTTGGCAGCAGAACGCGTGATTTCACATTATCTTTTTGATATATTCCGAGAATGTTATTTAAAATATCCTCTTTTAACTCTTTATTCTCTACCGGAAACGCGGTTTCGACTCTCCTGTCAAGGTTTCTCTGCATCAGATCGGCGCTGCTCATGATCAGATCATCTTTTCCCCTGTTATAAAAATAATATATACGCGAGTGTTCGAGAAATCTCCCGACAATGCTGACAACTCTTATATTATCGCTCAGGCCGGGAACACCCGGTACGAGACAGCAGATACCACGGACGATAAGAAATACCGAAACCCCTTTTTGTGAAGCTTCATAAAGCGCCGCGATGATATAGGGATCAACAAGGGAGTTCATCTTGAAAATAATTTGTCCCCTGTAACCATTTACCACATTGTTAATTTCTCTTTCGATATATTCAAGAAACTTTTCACGGAGATTGATGGGGGCAACCCATAACTTTCTGAATCGTTTCTGTTCGGAATAACCTGTCAGATAATTAAAAACTTCCGAAACGTCCGCGCAGATATCCTCATCGGCAGTCAGCAATCCGGTATCGGTATATAATTTCGCGGTCGAATGATTGTAATTGCCGGTGCCAAGGTGAACATATCTTTTTACGCCGTCGTATTCTTTTCTTACAATCATCAGCATCTTGCAATGAGTTTTTAGACCCACAAGACCATAAACTACGTGAATTCCCGCTTTTTCGAGTTCTTTAGCCCAGAAAATATTGTTTTCTTCATCAAAGCGGGCTTTTAATTCCACAAGAACCGCGACCTGTTTTCCTCTTTCAGCAGCCTCAACCAGCAGTTTGATTATCGGGGAGTCGCTTCCCACCCTGTACAGAGTCTGTTTTATGGCCAGAACATCCGGATCGTGAACGGCTGCCTTAATAAAATCAATGACCGGGTTAAATGAATCAAAAGGGTGATGAAGGAGGATATCACGTTTTTTAATAATTGAAAAAATACTCTCTCCCTCCTCAAATACCTGGGGAGTGGCAGGGTGAAACTGCGGTTCCTTAAGGTGGAAATAGGGAAGTCCGTATAATGCCATAACAGAGCTTAGTCCTGGTTTGCCATCCACAATGTGAATTTCATCCGAAGATATCATAAGATTTTCTGAAAGTGTCTCTATCATCGTTTCCGGCATATCACGTTCAACTTCAAGGCGTACAACCGAACCGAACCGTCTCTGCCTGATGTTTTCTTCAATCACCGCGAGCAGGTCGTCGGCTTCATCCTCCTGTATCTCAATATCTGTATCTCTTGTAATCCTGAAGGTATGCGCCTGAATTACCTCCAGACCGGGAAATAATATGTGAAGATTTGCCCTTACAAGGTCATCCAGCCAAATAAACTTGGCGCAGAATTTTGTTTTACAGTCGGAATCTTCGAGGTTAATAACAGAATCGAGACGGATAAGTCTTGGTAAGATACTTGGAAGTTTAACCCTGGCAAAATGTTTTTCTCCTTTCGCGTTTCTCACGATAAGAGCAAAACTTGTGCTTAAATTGGATATATAGGGGAATGGCCTGCCGGGATCGAACGCGAGGGGAGTGAGCACAGGATAAATTTCTTTATAGAAATAGGATTTCAAAGCGGCTCTTTCAGATTCACTTAATTCTGTTACATCAACTATTTTTATATCATTTTGCCTGAGTTCTCTGCATAGAGTTTCATTCCAGTAACTATAGAGATTCTCTATCATTGGTCTTACGGTATGCTCAATCTTTTCCAGCTCCTCAATTGGTGTAAGCCCGTCAATAGTCGGTTCAATTATTTTAGCGTCAATCTGCTCTTTAATTCCCGAAACCCTTATCATATAATATTCATCGAGGTTCGAGAAAAAAATGGAAATAAATTTGATCCGGTCAAGGAGGGGCAGCTCATTATTCATAGCCTCTTCCATAACGCGTCGGTTAAAATCGAGCCAGCTTAATTCCCGGTTAAAAAGGTATTCCGGTTTGAAATACTCAATCAGCTTTTCTTTATCTAAAGTGTAACTTTTTTTTCTTGCCATATTAACTGGTTATTCCTCTTAAATTTTAAGAACGCGGGACTAAATAATTAAATCCCGGATAAAAAAAATCAGTTCCCTAAGGTTTATTTTCCGGTAAACTTATTTATATCCTGAATTCTGCCCGCTATAATTTTGAGCTTTTTATCATTCTTTAAGAGTTTATATATATCGGCGCTTCTTTCATAAAAAGCAAGCGCATCAGAATATTCTTTTCTTTTAAAATGTATGTTAGCTCTAAGCATCAGGTTGTCAGCCACCGCGGGATAATTTGAAATTTCTTTGTCAATTTTGATCGCTTTTTCAAGATAATCCATGGCTTTGTTCTGATTTCCCATTTCAGCTTCAAGATATCCCAGGTTGTAATAGAGAAAACTTAATGCCGAAATATCCGGGAGCTCATCATCCTCGCTCATTTCGCCAAGCCGATCGGCAGTATTTTTAATTTCTACCATAAGGAGTGAATAATCCTCTTCACATTTAAGGGCTGACAGAGCCCTGTAGCACTGTATCTGACCCTTAATTTCTTCCGGGGCATTATCATAGCTGTCGGTCATATCCAGTAATTCGCGGTATTGTTTTCTTGAAAAATAAATTTCAGCTTTCGCCAGAGTAATATATTCCATACCGGAATGATTGGATTCAATTAGTAATTCCGCTTTTTTTCTCCACTCTTCACACTTCTGAACATCGCCGGCCAGATTATAGTTTTTATAGAGGCGGCAGGCCGCTTTAATTTTACCCGGCAGATAATCGGCCAGGGAAAATGAATTGTAGGCGAAAATGAAGTTTTCAATGGCAAAGTCATTATTGCCGGTATCGACCATATACATTCCCTTTTGAAGGAATTTTCTGCCATTATATATATCGGGATTTTCTCTTGGAGCTTCCGAAGTAAATGAACAGGCCGAAGCTGCCAGTAAAATGAATATCGGGAATAGAATTAACTTTTTATTCAATTTCTGTCTGCCTTATTTTCTGTCCGGTTTTTTCTGTATCTTTCACAGGATCAATGCCATAACGTATCAGGGGGCTGTTGTTGAGACCCTGCAGAGTTTTTCTTAATTCCAGTAAGGTGGTATTTATATTGTCGAGTACAAGTGATATCTCAGCCGATTGTGAATTTATATAATGCCCGACTCCGGAAAATTCGTTTGTCAGGCTGTCGAGATCTTTGATAAGCTTTTCTGCCGGCGTAAAAATCTGCCCGCCTCCAGGATCAATCATATTTCTTATCAGACCCTCAGGCTTTTTATAAGCGTAAATAAGAGAATCGGCGCCGGACAGGGTTGTCACCAGTTTTTGAGAAACTTCCGAAAGATTGTTCGAAACCTTTATAACTCCTGTGAGGGTCTGGTTTAGGCTGCTTTGATTATTAGAGACACTTACAATAAGCTGGTCAAAAAGTCCGTTCAGTTTGGCGACAGTTTCAGTGAGATCTTGCGATGCCCTTGCTCCATTGATTAATAAGGTATAGAGAACCCCGTCTTTCATACTGTCAGTCCGGTTCATCGATTCAAGCAGAGTATTAAGATTAGAAAGAAGTGAAAACATGATTTCACTTGTTCTCATATAATCTTTTCCGGCCATAAGTAGTTTTCCCTCGGGTGAATCAAGAGAAGGAAGGAAGCTGCCAACCGGAACTTTTTTTGAAATATCGGGCCCTTCATAAAACTCAATAGAGCTTGCGCCGGTAAAAGGATTACCCGATTTGCTGAAAACAGAACCTTCGGTAATCTTATCCTGATAGCCGTCGTAGATGATTATCTGAGCGTCCACTTTATTTGAATCGGTAAGAGTAAATTCCTTAACCCTCCCGATGTTGTATCCTTTGAACATGACCGGAGTGGATGTGGAAAGCCCGATGGCGTCACTAAACCTGGTTTGAAAAGGGTGTTTTTGTGTGAAATATTTTTTATCGACGGTCAGGAGAGCCAAAATAAAAATAATCATAACAAATGACAATAGGACAAAGACAGAAACTATATACCCAGTGTGTTTAAACTTTAATTTCATCAGACATAATCCCCGGTCGTTTCGGTGTTATTTCCCGCAAAGTTGTAATTTGTGCGCAGTTCAGAATAGGTGCCTGAATCTACGATCATTCCCTGTTTCATAATAAGTATCTGATCAGCCATATTCAGGAACTCATTTGAAGTCTGGTTGATCATTATAATACCTTTTTTCTCTTTTTTCAGAGCGGTTATTTCATTGATTATATTTCGCACACCGGTAACCTCACAATCTGAAACCGGTTCATTCATCACTAACACTTCAGGGCCGGTGGAAAGAGCTCTTACAAACCCGACCTGTTTTATTACATCCAGAGTAAGTTCGGAAGGACGTTTTTCCAATATATTAAATAATTGGAATTTGTCCATATAATTTGAAATAATTTTCTCTTTCCCGGTGTCGGTAAGTTCAGGTTTCAGAAAGTCGAGAGGCAGGCGCAGATTTTCATGAATAGTCAGATTTGCCAGCAGGCCTCCATTCTGGAAAACAAAAGATATCCGGCTTCTCGCGGCTCTCATCTCTTCAAGATTATAGGGATAAAGATTGAGGTTATTATAATGAATTGTCCCTTTATCGGGAGGCAGCATGCCTCCGATAATTTTAAGCAGCATCTGTTTGCCCGAAGTTTTGTCCCCCGCGAGCAGGATGAGCCTGTCTGAATTAATGGTAGCATTCAGATTGTTGATGCTTTTTTTTTCTCCGGCATCATTAGTTATATTTTTGAGAATAAAACTCATATTATAACATATAAAAAACTGAAATTATAATGATATCAAGAAATATTACTGCCGATATTGACTGAACAACAGCTTTTGAAGTTCGCTGCGGCACTTCAGTTCTGGCCTGAATAACATTTAATCCCTGGTAGCAGGAAATCAGAGGAATCGCTATGCCGAATAATACAGCCTTAATGACATTAAGAAGAATGTCGCCCATATTCATTTCGGCAAAAAGTTTAATGAAAAAATCATTAAAAGTTATATTGAAGAGAAGCTGCGCCATAATTCCGGAACAAAGCAGGGCGATTATATTAAAATAAACACTCAGGGGAAGAAGGGAGAATACCACAGCAATCTGCCGGGGCACAACGAGATAAGCAAGCGGAGAGACACCCATAGAGTTCAGCGCGTCGATTTCGGCATTGATGACCATATTTCCTATTTCTGTCGTCATCGCGGTGCCTGAACGGGCGATAATAATAAGGGCGGGAATAAAACTGCCAAGCTCACGGGTAACCACTGATACAAGGATTGTATACATCAGTTTGTCGTGGCCAAGGTTGGCAAATACCAGGTGAGCCTCGATCATAATGATACTGCCTATCATAAGGGCGCTGAAACCGATAAGGCTTAATGCCTGAAATCCTGTAAAAAATATCTGGCGAAATAAAACAAGTGAGGTGATTTTCCGGATATGATAAAAGTTGAGGAAGTTCCTGAATACTTCATAAGCAAAATTCTGAAAGTAAACGGAATTGTTAATAAATGTCGAAAGACGTAACTTTATGACTGAGAAAAAATTCATATCCGCGACCGGAATCTCCGAAGTGTAAATGGCAATAAAAACATATAAAAATGTGAATCTGTAAAAATACTATAAAATAGTTAAAAAAAAGGATATTTCTTACGATAAATATATTATAATCTGTGAAAAAACAAAGAAAAAGAGACTTCTATTTAAGACTTGTTATTTAGCATGTTTATGTGAACTGCCTAATGTTGTTTTTTAACTAAATATAATAATTTGTTATTTTATTTGATCTTAGGCACAAAAAAAGATTTGTATTTTAACGTTTCTTTTCTTATCTTATTTACCGAAAAGCAGATATACTGTGCTTAATATAAAAAAATTGACATTAAAAGAGTATACCTTAATGTCAAAAAATAAGTTAAATAGAGTTAAAAGTATCGGAAAGTGCTTTTTACATGAAAGCGGATTAATATATTTAAGGGGAACAATAAAATGAAAAGAATGGCCACTTTCATCGTGTTGTTAATGCTGGTATTTACTATCTCGACCAGCGGACAATTATACAAAGACAGCTGGCGTTATGGTTTTGGATTCTCATATCCCAGGCTTGTGAATACTTCTTCACTGCCGCAAATGATAAACTTTGGAGCTTTCGGACTGATTCAGAATGACTTTTCTGAACATACAGCGATGAGGCTTTATGCCAAAGTGGGAATGATGGAAACCAAGCATACACTCGCTACACCTGTGACAACAACCAATATTTTGGTCGGAACCGGCGAGCTGGATCTTATCTACAGTTTTGTGCCATGTGAAGAATTTGTTCCCTATCTCGTATTCGGGGGTGGTTTATTAGCTTTTTCGCATACCGACCCTGTCAGCGCGAGCCTGCAAAATGAAAGCTTCATAATAGATTTTATGCTGACTACCGGCTTTGGAGCCAGGTGGAATTATGGCGAAGACTGGGGTTTTACCGCCGAATTTAATTATCATACTACTCCGACAAGCCAGCTTGACGGCGACGCCTCTTCCAATAAAACCAGCGGACTTTTAGGTGGCTGGTACGATTCCTATCTGACAATTGATGTTGGTCTTCTTTATTACATGAGCACAGGTGAACCATCAAAATATTGCAACGTATATCATGGCCTTGCCGCGTCTTCCGATGTTCCGTCGGCAAATATAGATTACGACCGGATAGAAAAGATTGTTCAGGATAACATTCCCCGTGAAGTTGTTAAGGAAGTTGTTGTCGAGAAACCTGTTCCTATGGAAACCAGAAGCGGACAACAGACCGGAAGTGAAAATGTATATTCTTCTTCGGGTGAAAAATGGGTCCTTGTTGGTGTGAATTTTGATTTTAACAGCACCAAACTTACCCCGGAAGCTTACCCCGTTCTGTTCCATGCTGTTCAGGTATTGCTCAGGAATCCGGGTATGAAAGTTGAAATTCAGGGATTTACCGATAATATAGGTTCAGAGAAGTTTAACCAGAGGTTATCGCAGAAAAGAGCCCAGACAGTTAAAAACTATCTGACTGCCCGCGGCGTGGCGAAAGAAAGGCTTATCGCGGTGGGTTATGGTTCGGCAAATCCGATTTCAGATAACAAAACAGCCACAGGAAGAGCAATTAACAGGAGAATAGAATTTAAAATCATTCGCTGATGAAAATTATTCTGGATTTTAAAATAAAATATTTTATCTTGGTTAACTAAAATTAACTGATTTTTCCTTTAAGTTTATCCGGGAGATAAAAAAGGAATGAAAGATAAAATAAAAAATCAAAATGGAGACCTCCGCGACGAAAGTCAAGGGGGATTTTTTGTATATGGACATAAAAGCAAAAATTATTGATGAAGCGGGAATGACCCGCACAATTACCAGGCTGGCGCATGAAATTCTGGAAAGAAACAAAGGATGCGAAAACCTGGTGGTCATTGGAATTAAAACCCGCGGTGAATTTGTCGCCCGCCGAATCCGCGATAAAATGAAAGAAATAGATAACTCAGCTCCCCAGTTTGGAATTCTTGATATCACTCTTTACCGGGATGATTTCAGGACAAGACTGAAACAGCCTGAAGTTTCTGTGACCGATATTACTTTTGACATTAATAATCGGGATGTTGTAATGATTGATGATGTGCTCTATACCGGAAGAACTGTCAGAGCCGCTATGGACGCGCTTATGGACCTTGGCCGCCCCGATACCATACAGTTTTGTTCTCTAATTGACCGGGGACACCGTGAACTGCCGGTGAAAGCTGATTTTGTCGGCAAAAATATTCCGACTTCCATAAATGAGGAAGTTAAAGTTAAGATGAAAGAGATTGATGGTGAAGACGCAGTCTATTTAATTGACGTAACTGAAAAACAAACTGGCGAGTAAAAAAATGGCATTATCAAGCAGACATTTATTAGGATTATACGGGGTTCCGGCCGAAGATTTGCATCTCATTCTTGATACTGCTTCGACTTTCAGGGAGATTCTGGAAAGACCCATTAAAAAAGTGCCCACACTCCAGGGCAAAACAATTGTCAACCTTTTCTTTGAAAGTTCTACCCGAACAAGAATGTCATTTGAGCTTGCTCAAAAGAGGTTATCGGCAGATGTAATCAATTTCAGCGCTTCTACAAGCAGTACAAAAAAAGGTGAAACTTTTAAGGATACTGTAAGGAATATTGAGGCAATGAAGGTTGACATGATTGTTGTCAGGCATGAATCATCGGGCGTTCCGCAGTTCCTGACCAGGATATCGAACGCTAATATTATTAACGCGGGGGATGGAAGACATGAACATCCGACCCAGGCTCTTCTGGATATGTACACGATAAGAGAAAAGTTTGGCAGACTTGAAGGGCTGAATGTTTGTATTGTCGGGGATATCGCTCACAGCCGGGTCGCGCTTTCAAATATATTCGGTTTAAAAACAGCGGGCGCGAATGTTTCGGTATGTGGTCCGGCGACAATGATTCCCCGATTTCTTGAACAGCTTGGAGTAAAGATTTACACATCAATTGATGAAGCGATAAAAGAAAACGATGTGATTAACGTATTGAGGATTCAGCTTGAAAGGAAAGCGGGCACCACAATACCTTCCACAAGGGAATATCATACCTATTTTGGTATTACCGCTGAAAGACTTGATAAATACAATCAGGATATTCTTGTTCTTCATCCGGGTCCGATTAACAGGGGTGTCGAGCTTTCATCAGAAGTCGCGGACGGACCTTATCAGCTCATACTCGACCAGGTTACAAATGGTGTGGCTGTCAGGATGGCGGCGCTTTATCTACTTGGTACAATGAATTAAAATCAGAGGAATAAATGGAAACTATATTAAAAGGAGTGATCCTGACAGATCCACTCCGGGGATTAAACAGAAAAACCGATTTAATTATTGAGGATGGTGTTATTAAAAAAATCGGAGATATTCCGGAATCGGATACAGAGAACGCGACGGTATATGAGTTTGATGATTTTTATTGCGCGCCAGGCTTTTTTGATATGCATGTACACCTGAGAGAACCGGGCAGAGAACATACCGAAACAATCAAAACAGGCAGTGATTCAGCCGCAGCCGGAGGATTTACCGGCATCGCCTGCATGCCAAATACCACCCCCTCTACCGATTCAGCCGAAGTAGTTAACCTGATCAGGGCAAAATCCCGGAGTCATTTGGTAGATGTTTTTCCGATAGGCGCTGTAACACTTGAAAGAAAAGGTGAATTTCTGGCTCCTCTCGCCGAGATGCATGAAATGGGCGCAGTGGCTTTTTCAGATGATGGCGTCGCTGTGAAAACCGCCGCTATACTCCGCAGCGCGATGGAATATACAAAAATATTCAATACCCCGATTATAGAGCATTGCGAAGATCCCTCAATGGATGAAGGAGTGATGAATGAAAGTATTGTTTCAACTACTTTAGGCCTGGCCGGGCTGCCATCAATCGCTGAAGACCTGGTTGTTGCCCGTGACATTATGGTGGCTGAATATACCGGTGGAAAGGTTCATATTGCTCATATCAGTACAAAAAATTCTATTCAGCTTGTCAGGGAAGCAAAGGCCAGGGGAATAAATGTTACAGCCGAGGTTACGCCCCATCATTTTACTCTTACCGATGAGTCGCTTAAATCTTATGACACTAATTACAAAATGAATCCTCCCCTTAGAACCCGTCAGGATGTTGAAGCGGTAATAGAAGGGCTGAAGGATGGCACTATCGACTGTATCGCGAGTGACCACGCTCCTCACGCGGTAGAAGATAAAGAAAAAGAATTTATTTACGCGCCAAATGGTATAATAGGCCTCGAAACCCAGCTTGGTCTGTCAATCAGTGAGCTTGTAAATAAAAAACATCTTACTATCGAGGACCTTATTTATAAATTAGCAATAAATCCGCGGAAAATACTAAATCTTGATATACCGAAAATCGCGGAAGGAGAAAAAGCAAACCTGACCATTTTCGATGCCGGGAAAGTATGGACTGTAGATGTTAATAAGTTCAGAAGTAAATCGAAGAATACCCCCTTCGATAAAAGACTGCTTACAGGAAAACCTGTCGCGACAATAAATAAAGGGCAGCTTTGCTTTGAAGGAAGCTACAATAAAATATAATTTTCAAAAAAAGTGTCCACCTGTTTGTATAAATAAGTGGACACTTTAATTTTAAAACCGCATTGATATGCTCAAAAACAAGTGATTTCAAGGGAAATACTTTGGCATTCTCTTTGCTGTTTATTTAATAAACAAAAAGGAGAAAAAAATGAAAACCAGAAAAAATATAACACTGTTGCTTTTACTCATGGGATTGACACTTTTTTCATACTCCTGTGATGAAGAAACATTTTCTTATGATACATCCGCTCCTTCTCCGCCAACAAATGTAAGAACTTATTCCTACGACGGAGAAGTTGAAATTCACTGGTCAGCCCCCCCGGAAAGAGATCTGCAGGGATTTAATATCTATTACGCGGAAGATTACTGGGGTGAATATACACTGATCGGGTCAACACCCAATACTTCATTTGTTGACTATGAAGCTGTTAACGGCGAAAAATATTACTATGGTGTCGCCGCTTACGATTTTAATAACAACGAAAGTGAGCTCAGTTATGATGAAGTATATGGGATCGCGCGTCCTGAAGGAACAAATGAAATTGTCTATGACTATATAACTCAGCCCGACCTTGCCGGTTTCAGTTTTGCCGAAGAATCAATTGTGCCCTATAATGATTATCTGGCAGATTTCTTTTTCGAAAACTATGAAGGGGTATTTTACCTGAATGTATGGGAAGAATTCGACATCCAGGATATGGGAAGGACTGATGATATTTATGATATTACCGAGGCGCCAACCGGAGGCTGGGTACCCATTTTACCTGATGATAATGTGAAGTATGTCGAAGCGAAGATAAACCATACCTATGTGATTTGGACTGTTGATAATCATTACGCAAAGATAAGGGTATCCCAGATTACTCCGGAAAGAATGGTATTTGACTGGGCATTTCAGTTAATACCGGGTGAAAAAATGCTGAAAAAAAATGTTGAACGAAAGATTCATTCCTCACCTTCGACGGTAAGAAGCAGGTAGAAGAAAAAACCGGAAGAATTATTGCGGCATACCCTTGACGGGGTATGCTTTTTTAATGTTAATTGAGTATTTTGCGAATGAGAATGAAAGATATGAGAAATGTTTGTGAGAATGATTATAATCGCCATTATTTGCTGCCCTTTTTTTATTCAGGGTTCACCGGCCGGGGCTGATTTTATCCAGGGACCCGGAAAGATATTCAGCCGGTTCGAGGCAGGATTAAATAGTTGCAGTATTGATAAGTTTGACGATGATATTGCCGGTAATATTTATCTGAGTATAAAAAATGGTACGAGCGGTTATTTTTCCCGAAATCAGGCATATCATATTCTAAAGGATTTCCTGAAAAAAATTGAAGGGGCAAATTTCAGGCTCAATAATATAAAATTTGATAAACCATATCCTTTTGCCTCCGGGAGGTTTTCATACAGATATAAAGGAGTAAGAAAAATCTCCAAAGTATATATCTCATTGAAACTTGCCGGAGAAAACTGGAAAATATCCCAGATAACGATTAACTGAAATGCTGAAAAAAATCTTTGCCGGTAGCTCGAAGTATTTTATTTTGTTGTTTGTAACGGTTGTTCTGATTGTTTTGTCGGGTGTTCTTTCCCCGGTTCTTATAAAAAACAGGGAATCAGTCTGGCCCGAAAACCTTAATGACCGTCTCGCGAAAATCGAGGGGGAGGTAAGGCAGAGATTTGCTGAAACAGAGGAAAAACTAAAAGATAAATTCACCTCTATTTCGGAAGAACTGCGAAAAACCAACAGCGATTCTCTCAGAGGCAAAAAAGATATTGTTAATATTTTACGGCAGAAAAGTCAGGGTTATTTTAACTCATTTCTTCTAACCGGCCGTGAAGCTTATGCCTGGTCAGATAATCCCGATATATTTATTCCCGATTCTTTCTCTTTGTCGGGAGCTTCTTTTTTTCATAATAACGGTCTTGTTGTATCACTCTCGATGGCGCGGAAGGTTAAAACCGCGGGACGGAATCTGCTGCTTGTTGTCAACTACCAGGTTGAAAAACTGTATCATCTGGAAAACACTTTTTATCACCCCATCAGTATTATTGAAGAATTTGGTGAAAGATATCACACCGATTTTGTTATAAATTTCGAATATCCTTTTGAGAAAGAACTCGATGGCCGCTTCCATTCATTCTATCTTTATAATTCAGCGGGAACAAAAATTGCCAGTATAAGTTTTATCAAACCAACACTGAATGCTGAAATAGAAACTCTCGATGAATCAATTTCCACTTTTCAGTCGGTTTTGAGCCTTATTGGTGTAATTCTCCTGGGACTGGGATTTTATGAAGATTTTATGAAAATTAAACTAAGGCTGGTGAAATTTCTTATTATTGCCGTTTATATTACCGGTATACGCCTATTAATGTTTGAATTTGAACTGCCGGTGAAATTTTTCGACGGGGGAATTGCCGATCCTTCCTATTTTTCATCCATGTTCCTTTTCGGGACAGTAAGATCTCCGCTGGAATTTTTTATTACCACCATCTCTTTTCTGATTATAATTGCAGTCGGATTCAGGTATATTTACCGGTTCAACTTCGCGGGAAAACCAAACCGGGGAAGTTACCTGACTTTCATTCCGGTTTTGCTGGTATCCATCTTTCTTTTTCTTGTTTCCTTAAGAGGGCTCGGAGCAGCTCTTAAAAGTGTTCTCTTCGACTCATCACTGGAGTATTTCCGCGACACACTTTTGATACCGGGGGCCCCTTCCTTTATTATGCATCTAAGTGTTCTCATACTGGGATTTTGCCTCGTCACAGCATCTATTTGTTATATTGTTATAATCTTTAAGAGTTTTCCTTCGAAGAATAAAACTTCACCACTTTTATTCTTTCTTTTATTATTTATTCTGATGCAGATCAGCGGCATTGTTTACGACGCTTTTCAGGAACAGCCGCAGGGAACTCCGCTTATTAGAATAATGCATATAACAATTACCTTTCTTCTGGCCTATCCTCTCGTAGTTCAGAAGAAGAAAAATCTGCTTTATCCTCTCTATTATCTCTTGGCTTCCTCAATTATCACGGTATCGCTGCTGAACTATTATAATTCGGAACTGGAGCGTGAATCTCTCAAAAAAACCGCTCTGGAATTAACCCGGCCAAATGAAAATTTCATGGAGTTTCTTATCCGGGAGACACTCATCTCATCTTTCCAGGAGGAATCGGTAAGGAAGTGTTTTGAAGAGACGGAAAATTTTGAATTAACCGCCTTTAAGTTATGGAGCAAGAGTGTGCTGCAAAGAGAGGGTTTAAGCAGTGAACTCAATTTTATATCACCCGAGGGTGAATACATGGGAGGGTTCGGATTCCGTTTTCCCGAAAATTACCGGGGTTCCTGGGTTGATATGGATAAAAATTTTGACGGTATAAAAATAATAAAGGAAAGGATTTCATCAACAGGCAATAAAATTATCAGGGGTATAATTCCGGTGACAGGCCGGGGCCGGCTTTCAGGATTTCTTGACGCTTCGGTAATTTATGATGTCTCATCGCTGGATATGGATGATATTCCTGCTTTTCTTTCAATGAGAAAAGTGTTTTTTAGCACCGCGGTCGATTTTGAGGAGTTAAAAATATTCGATTTTCACGATAATGAACTGGTTAATTTTCACGCTGATATTAATCTTAATGATGAAGAAAAAGAATTACTTGTTGCCGAAGAATTCAACAGGGATAATGAAAAGTGGATGCTGATTCCTCTCAATGATGAACTGCACAGGGTTTATGTGTTGAAAACCTGGGAGCATGATATTACAAGAAAAATAGCGGTCGCCCTTGCCGAAAAAGAGGTTTCACTGAGTCTTTATAATTTCTTTAAAATTTTTCTTATTCACAGCATTATAATTTTTGCAATTCTCTTTATCATATCAATTTTCAGGTTTAGTAAAAATCTTGAAATTTTTGCCAGTTTCCGGACAAAACTTCTGCTGGCGTTTCTTTTGGTTTCTATTATTCCCCTTATGTTTTTCGGATTGTATCTTAAAAACTCGACTGAATCGAAAAATGAAGACGCGGTAATATATAAACTTGGTAAAAGAGCGGTATCACTGGAAGAATATATAAATAATTATCTCTCCAAAAATTATCTGATCGACAAATCAATTTTTGAAAAAGCCGCTGTTGACCTGGGTATTAATTTCGCGCTCTATAAAGGTCCAAGAATTGTTTACAGCACACAGGACAGATTTTATAAAATCGGACTTATTCCTTCCTATCTTAATCCTGAAGTTTATAATGAGCTTATCAATTCAGGTTCACGCGAAAGTGTGGTAAGTGAAAAGATAGAAAACTATGAATTTAATTCGCTCTATTATAAGGCCGTTCTTGGTGAAAGTGAGTATATTATAAAAGTATCGGATGTTTTTAATCCGATAATGCTTCCATTCGGAGGTGTTGAAATTGATATTTTTCTTTTCGGCAGTTATTCATTTGTTGTTATCATGATAGTGATAATCAGCGCGTTATTTGCCAACCAGATTTCATCTCCTATAAGAAAACTGACCCAGGCGACAAAAGCGGTTGCACGGGGAGATTTGAGCCTTGAGCTGAATGAAAAAAGCCGCGGAGAGATAGGTGAACTCATCGAAGGATTTAACTCGATGATCTATGATCTTAAAAAAAGCCAGGCGCAGCTCGCTGAAATTGAGAGGGAAACAGCCTGGAAACAGATATCCCGTCAGGTCGCTCATGAGATTAAAAATCCTCTCACCCCAATGAAACTTGCTGTTCAGCAGCTAATTATTTCTTATAAGGATAAGTCGCCCAAATTTGATGATATTTTTGAAAAAGTGACCAACACAGTAATCAACCAGATAGAAACATTAAAAAACATAGCTTCGGAATTCTCGAATTTTGCCCGGATGCCAAGCCTTAAGCTTGAAAAATTCGCGGTAGATCACGCGCTGGCTGATACGGTGAATCTGTTTATGGAAGAAAAGGTAAGCATAAAACTTTTGCTTCATAAAAAAGAAATAATGGTTACATCGGATAAAGATCAGGTGATGAGAACCCTTATCAACCTGGTGAGAAATTCAATTCAGGCCGGAGCTGAAAATATTGAAATTGCCACAAGCGACGAGGAAAATAATGTCCTTATAAGAGTGATAGATGACGGAGCGGGAATAAATCCGGAAATAAAAAATGATATCTTTAAGGATAACTTCACAACCAAAACAAAAGGAATGGGGTTGGGGCTGAGTATGGCAAAAAGATTTTTTGAGAGTATCCATGGTTCTATCAGTGTTGAAAACACCTCTCCTGAGGGGACCACAATGCTACTGAAAATTCCGGAAAATATATAAATGGCGGAACTGACACCCTGGCAAAAAGCCGCCCTCGATTATTCAAGACACATATCGCTGACTGCCAATGCCGGTTCGGGGAAAACCTTTGTCCTGGCGAAAAGATATGTTGAGATAGTTCTTAACGAGGATATCAGCCTCAGGAACATTGCAGCTATAACTTTCACTGAAAAAGCGGCGGGTGAGCTGAATAGCAAAATTGCCCTTGAGATTGAAAGAAGAATGGATGAGGAAGATAATCCATTGCTTAAGAAAAGGCTGGACAGGGCGAGGAAACAGCTTGTTTCGGCAAAAATATCGACAATCCATTCATTTTGTATTGATATTCTGAAAGAGTTTGCCCCCGAAGCGGGCGTCGACGCGAATTTTTTACCAGCCGATCAGAATGTTTCGGCTGAACTTCTTGAACTGAGCATCGATGAGATCATTGAAAAAGAACTGAAAAATGAGGATTCGAGGGATGTTCCTGATCTTATCAGGCTTTTTGGCTCGAAATTTTTTCTTAAAGAGCAGATTGTTTCCTTTTTTATGAAAAGGGACAAACTTGAAAAACTGCCGGAAGACTTTTATTCAGGGAATTATGAGGAGATAGCAGGACGGTATATCAAATTATTTGAAGATAATTTTGATAAACATTATTCGCGCCTTTATTCACGATTGATAAGTTTACTTAATCAAATTAATTCTCTTGTGCTTGATTCTGATCCGGCAAATGAGACGGCGCGATTAACTGAAGAGCTTCTTTTAAAGTTCGACAAAATAGATTCTCTTTCAGAACAGCTCTCATTTTTATTTCATCAGATCATTCCGGAAATCACCACCAAACAGGGAAGCCTCAGGAAAAAAGGTTATTCAGGCGCTGCCGGTAAAGAGACTGCCTCGGAGAAAACTGATGAACTGGAGGATATCTTTAAACATTTCAGACTGCTCGAATATCCTGCCGATTTTGAGGCTGTAAATAAAAGTCTGGCCAGGTTCGCCCAAAAATTATATAACCTTTACGGACAGATAAATGAGGAATATACAAAAGCAAAAAATCAGAGGGGGATGCTCGATTTCGATGATCTTCTCATCCTTAGCCGGAAGGTGCTGCGATTTGAACATGTTAAAAACTCCCTTGCCGGGCAATATAATTATATAATGATAGATGAATACCAGGATACGAATGAGCTGCAATATGAGATATTCAAACCCCTTTTGGATGAACTGAGAAGGGGAAATCTTTTTGTTGTCGGCGATGAAAAACAATCGATTTATATGTTCAGGGGGGCCGAGCTTGAGGTTTTTAACCGCACGAGGAGTGATATTCAGAGCCAGGGCGATGAGGAAGGAATACTTGAGCTGCCGCATAGTTTCAGAATGTCACCCGCGATAGCGTTTTTTACCAATACCATTTTTGGAAGTCTCTTCGGCAATGCCGATAAAAGATACAACGAAACAGAATATAATGAACTGGTCTGCGCGCGAAGTCCGGAAAATATAGGAAGTGTGGAATTCCTTATTACAAATTCAGATGCAACGGAAATTTCAGAGGCTGACCTGGTTGCGGGCAGGATAATAAATCTGTTGAATAATAGTGATATCGCGCCGGGAGATATAGCTGTATTATGCAGGAAAAGGAGTGATTTTGATCAGTTGGAAAGGGCGTTTCTCTCCCGAAAAATACCATATACAATAATCGGGGGAAGAGGTTTTTACCAGCGGCAGTTGATTTATGACATTCTGAATTACTGCCGATTTCTGCATAATCCCGATAATGATCTCGCTCTTACAGGTATTTTGCGAAGTCCTTTTTTTATGATTGATGACACTTCAATTTACACCCTGTCACTCAAAAGCGGAAGAACCCTGTATGAGAAACTGGCCCTTTCAGTTCAGGAAGACACAAGATATTCTGAAATTCAGCGGCAGCTTTCGGAACATCTGAAATTTGCGGGAAGCGGAGATATCCCGGCCCTTTTGCGCAAAATACTTGCCGAAACCGGCTATCTGAAAATAATTTCCGCGAGGAGAGACGCGGAGCAGGAGCTGGCAAATATTGAAAAACTGATAGGGATAACAATAAATTTTGTCGCACAGGGTTCAAAAACTCTATTTGATTATATTGATTATCTTGCCAAAGCCTCGGAAACGAGGTTTGAGGAGGGGCAGGCAAATGTGGAGTCGGGAGGGGGTAATCTCAAAATAATGACTATACATCAATCGAAAGGATTGGAATTTAAGGCTCTTTTCCTCTATGGGAATAACAGTTCGACTCGTGAAGAAACGGTAAAAAAAGGGGAGACCGCAATTGATCCGCTATTCGGAATTCTGACAAAAGTCCCGGTATCCTCCTTTTTTGATGATTATCTTCTTCCTCCTGTTGCCGGTTTATACAAGTATATTGAAAACAGGAAACTCATCGCGGAAGCGAAAAGGCTTCTTTATGTAGCCGTTACAAGGGCAGTTGATTTTCTTTTTATCAGCGCTGATACAGGTGGAAGATCGAAGATCAAAAAGAATTCATTTTTTGAATTTCTGATATCCGCTTTAAAAACCGACTTCGAATCGGGGGATTTAAAACTTTCGGGCGGTCTGAAATATATGGCCGGAGCGGAAGAAAGTTTCGAGATCAGGTCCGAAGAATTTGAGATGGATATTGCGATCATTACCGAAACCGATCAGGAAGAAAGATATATAGCCCCTGTTTTGTCAGAGCCGGCGCCAGTGAAAATAATGGATAACAATCTTGATGAAGTTCCTTCAGGCGAGATAATTTCAGCGGTGAGATATTCTCTCTTTTCTTCATGCCCGATGAAGTACAAATTAACCTATGAGCTGGGTTATGATCCCGATCTTCTTGCCGAAAAAGATAACAGGCCTGAAAAATCTTCCGTAAAGAAAAATATTTTATCACCTGAAAAGAGAGGCAGTTTTATTCACAAGATGCTCGAATATAATCCTTCCCCCCGAAATTTTGATGACGTCTTCGATAAGGTGGCCGGCTCGCCGGCATTGCCTGATCTCGCGGAGGATGAAAAAAATGAGTTCAGAGAGAGCATACGGGATGTGGTGATTACTTTTCTGGAATCCCCCGTCTATAATTCGCTGATGAAAGAGGGAGATACCAGGGATGAATTTGAAATTTACAGGAAAGTTAATGACTATTATCTGCATGGAATTTTGGATAAACTTATTGTCGGGGAAAAAGAGATAATAATAGTTGATTTCAAAACAGACAGCCTTGAAAACAGCGGAATTGAAGAAAAAGCGAAATTATATCTTCCCCAGCTTGAATTTTATGCCTGGCTTGCTTCGGGGATGTTCGGGGAAAGAAAAATCACCGTTTATCTTTTATTTGTTCAGGAACCGGAAAACCCTGTTAGGATTGAAATAAAAGATGAACATCTGCGAAAGACAGGTGAAAGAATCGGACAGTTTATAAGAATGAAGCGAACAGGAGGATATGAAAAGGAGGCGGGGCACTGCAAAGAATGTAAATTTTCCAGAGGTAATAATGAATGTATTGTCAAATAGTTGGAGAACAAATTGAGAAAATATTTTTATTTACTGATTCTAATTTCAATTATGTTTGGTTGTTCCGCTGTCAAAGAAAAAACCGGGAGAGCTTCGGCGCCGGGTGTGTATTATGAAATCCCTCCCGATTTTAATGATCCGGGAGCTAATAATGAGGTAATCGAAAAATTTTCGGAGTTCTTCAGCGGGTTAAAGATATTTATCGATCCGGGTCACGGGGGAGAAGACCGGCGAGGCCGCAGCCCCTCGGGGGAGGTTGTTGAGGCAGATATTAACCTGAAAGTAGCGCTGCATTTACGGGAGTTTCTTTCCAAAGCGGGAGCGGTTGTTGTTATGAGCAGGGAGGATGACAGCACAGTGGATCTGAAGTACAGGTCTGTCCTCGTTGATGAAAGCGGAGCGGATATATTCCTGAGCATCCATCATAACGCACCCGGCGGAAGGAATAAAGGCTGGATAAATTTCACCTCGACATTTTATCACGCGCGCCCCGGCGATTATGAACATGAACCTTTTGAGCGTGATCTTGCCCGCTATATACAAAGAGACCTTGCTTTTATTATGGGAAATTCGGGAGGCCTTGGTTCTTTTGACGGGACATATTCCGATTATTCAATCTATGACGGAGATGGATTCAGTGTGCTGAGAGAAACAAAAACAGCCGCTGTATTAACCGAATGTTCCTTCTTTACAAACCCTATGGAGATAGCGCGCCTTCAGATAGAAGAATTTAATCGTCTGCAGGCCTGGGGTATATTTAAAGGGATGGGGCGTTTTTTCCAGAATGGAGTGCCTGAAATAACATTTCTGAGAGAAAGAAGCTCCGTTGAGGATGGCAATCCGGTTTTGTTCTATTCTCTTGAGGATGAATCAGGAATAGATCCTTCGGGAAATAAAGCATATGTTGATTCTCTTGCTCATGATTTTGAATTTAACCCGGATGAGAATATATTGAAGCTTACTCTTGATAAACCGGAACCGGGTGAGAAGATTATAAGGATTATATGTAAAAATAATAATGGGATTCATTCTTTGCCTTATGAACGCAGGATATTGATAAAATGATTTTATTCATGCAAATAGAACTATTTCCCGCCGAAAGGGAAATTTTTATAAAGTATGTTAAAAAAATATCAGAAAATTAAATATTCAGGTGAAATATGAAAAGCAATACAGGACTTATTATTTTATTTCTCGCGGCAATGATTATCGCGACAGCATGTTCGAAAGAGGAAGAAAAATTACCGGCGCATGAAAAAAAGCCCGGGTTTAATATTGAGCCGAATGGAAAAACCGGAGCATTTCTGAAACAGTGGAATAAAAATGATCTGGCGGAAATTTTCGGCCAGGCGAATCTTAAAGATGGTTCGGAATGGATTGAGGAAGGAACCGTTGAAGTTAAAACGACCAAAATTGTTCAGGATAATGATGAGTTAACTGTTTACTGGGAAGATGAATCACCGGGCAAAATTAAACTTTCCGGGGAAAACTCCAGGTGGAATGTTTCAGGAGTTAAACCGGGGATGACTATTGCCGAGCTGGAAAAATTAAATGGTAAACCATTCCGGTTTTACGGATTTGGCTGGGATAACGGAGGGATGGTTTTTGACTGGGGTGAAGGAAACCTGGCAGACAAATTCAGAGGTGTTGAGGTCACGTTAGGTTTTAAAGATGGTTTCCCCGAAGGAAAAAGTCCTGAGACAGACAAAATGACGGGGGATAATATTAAGCTTAAATCAGATCAGGAAGAACTTAAAAAATATCAACTGGCAGTTCTGTCTGTTCTGGTGGAATTCAGCAGTGATAATGTTAAACATGAAAAACCTGCTGAGAGCGCCGAATAAGCATAATTACCCGGGGCTCCTACTTTTTCAGACGCGCTTTTTTATGTTTTTTCCCCGGAAATGAAGCAGGTTATGAAAATTATATATCCGGAAAAAGTTTTTATTTTTCATACCGGTGATAGATGAATATTATCAAAAAATTTTTTGTATATTTAAACTTGTTTCATTTACCCGGGGAGTCTTAAATTTTCGAACTTACGGAACGGCTGCCCAATAAGGGTTGTTATCATAAAGGTATTTTAAGACATTTTAATTAACTTAAATTTTTGACAATAAGCCTGATAAAAAATTATGATAAACATTGCGCTATTTGGTCCTCCGGGGGCCGGTAAAGGAACCCAGTCGGAAACACTTCTTAAAAAATATAATCTGCATTATATCTCAACAGGCGACCTTCTCAGGAAAGAGATTAAAGATGAAACTGAACTTGGCCTGGCCGCGAAAAATATTATCGCTTCCGGCGGTCTTGTTTCTGACGAAATTATTGTTCAGATAATTGAAAAAACCATAACTGAAAACCCCGGATCCAACGGATTTCTTTTTGATGGTTTTCCCCGCACTTATATGCAGGCCTACATTCTTGACGGACTTATGATGAAGCTTAACAGCTCTCTGCATTGTCTTATCAGCATTCAGGTTGATGATGAAATTTCTGTAAAACGTCTTCTTGAGAGAGCGAAGGTCAGTCAGCGTTCGGATGATAATGAAGAGGTGATCAGGACAAGGCTGAAGGAATATCATGATAAAACCATCCCTGTTCTTAACTTTTACAGAGATAAAGGAATTGTTCATGGCGTTGACGGGCATGGAACAATTGATGAAGTTAAAGATGGAATAGACAAAATCATTCAGGATGAACTGAAATCGAGGTTATTTAATGTTGTCTTATTTGGTTATCCCGGTTCGGGCAGGGGAACCCAGGGTAAACTGATTGCCGAAAGATTTGGCCTCGAATATGTTTCCACCAACAGCATGCTGGCCAGTGAGATCAGAAAAGACACCGATTTGGGAAAAACGATTGCGAGTTATTATGACAACGGCATCCTTGTACCGGATGAAATTGTTGTGAAACTTATTGAAGAAAAAATTAACTCCACGAAAGGGGAAAAGGGATTTATATTCAAGGGTTTCCCCAGAACTCTTGTTCAGTCCTATATACTTGATGGAATGCTGCAGAAACATGGCACCACAATCTCACAGGTAATTGAGCTTGAAGTTCCTATGCTCTCTCTTATGGAAAGACTAAACTTCAGAAGCAATACGGAATTCCGCAAATCCTATGACTCTACTACTGAAAAAATTATTCAGAGGCTGAAGGAACATGAAACTAAAACAGTTCCAGTAATTCAAAAATATAATCAGCTTCACGGTGTTGTTAAAATAAATGGCAACCGGCCGATTAATGATGTTTCTGATGATATATTTAATGTTATTGAAAATGGATTTAAGAGTATGCGGTAAAGGCATTTTATCATAGAAAAAATTTTAGAACCCACAGTTTTCTGTGGGTTTTTTTATTTGTGGCACATCTATTTCCCTCCCTCCAAAAACAAGCATACAGTAATAAGTTCCGGATCAGTTGACCTGCTTAAATTGAAGAATCAGGGCAAAAACATCTTTCCCATTGTCATTTTTGGAAACTGAGAATTTAATCTCATCCTTTTCGAGAGAAATATATTCGGGATCAATAAGCCTTTTGCCGAGGGAATTATACAATCGCGCGGAAAGAGGGCCATCACTTTTTGCCATAGTATTCTTTACACTGTTGATATCAACCCGGTTTTTCGCGAAAATGAGGATAATATAGTTTGTTCCCGTTGTATTATCCATCTTAAAATAATGATCTTCGGAGGGGAGGGCGACCTCGGAGCGACTGTAATCCAGAACCGGACTTATTCCATCGACCGGAAATAACCGGGAAATGGATTTGTCTTTTTCTCCTGTTCCCAGCATATAAACACAGGCCGGCTTATCGCATCGCATATACATTCGCATTTCACTGCCTGAAAGAAGCCTGGGCACTACTTCGTAAGTATTATTTCCGGAAGGACCGACCACTGTCCAGTTGCGATTTTTTTCTGTTAGTTTTACCGACAGATTTTTATTATCATCAAGATCAAATAATCTCAGGCTTCCGGCCAGAATGGTTTCTTCGGTATCTTTGCCGCTTTTCACAATTTCGACAGCCTCATATACAAAATCGGCGAAATCATTATACTTAATCCATACATAACCGGAATTGCCCCATCCCCTTCCCCAACTGTTCTGTACTTCAAAAGCGCCGCCATATTTTTGATTATCGTACCCGACAACACACATCGCGTGTCTTCCGTGAGGTTTGCCGTCGACATTTACATCGGGCCTTTCTGTCGGTTTCCAAAGGCCGTTTCCCCTTACCCGGTGGAATGAATCGGGGCAGATCATCGCTATTACAACAGGATTGCCCTGTGAAAGACTCGCTTTTACCCTGCTGATTTTACCACTTTTTAAACTGTATTTCCAGGGCCAGAGTTTTGTGTATTCGTCGATTCTGAAATCATCGGCAATTTCATAATTTTCCTCGCGTAATGGAGAAGCTGGGCAGAGGGTGTTGCCAAAAGTTGTCCGGAAATTTTTCATTGGTACCGAGCCCACGGTTTTCAGGCTTTTTACCACCTGAACCGTTGCCGCGCCGGAACAATTTTTCCTTTTTGATCCCTGTCTGTACTGAAAGGTTGGTGAAAAGGCGTTTTTTGTTATTTTATCTTTGGAAGTCCATCTGTTATTTTTTGCTTCAACTATCGTTCTGGCGGCATAGGCAACCGCCCATCCGGTGCATGTGCCATATTTCCCCTGTGATTTTGGAAGCGGCGCATATTTTTTTAATGAGTAGCTATGAGGTGATGATTCATAAAATGACCTGGTCATCACCGCTTTCTGAGGAAGCGACCTGAACATTGTATCTTCTTCGGCAATGACTCCCATCGGAAACCGAAAACTATCCTGACCTGATAAAACAGAACTTAATATTATTAAAACCAGAAAAAGCTTTTTCAACTCTTCCTCCATTTGATTACTCTTTTAATTTTTTAATTTATCGCACGCTTTTTTATACTTCTGATCGCAGGCTTTTTGATACCAGGAGCGCGCTTTGGATTGATTTTTTTCGATTCCGTAACCTTTTTCATAAAAATAACCCAAATTATACTGAGCGATATCCAATCCCTGTTTTGCCGCTTTCATAAACCAGTAAAATGCCTGTTTTTCATTTTTTTCACCTCCTTTGCCATTGTGAAAAAATAGTCCCAGCTTATTCTGCGATCTTGCATGACCTCGCGAGGCCGAGGATTTTAATAATCTTCTGGCAAATTCTTCATCCTTCGAGATATAAAGTCCCTTTTCATACATTAAAGCCAGGTAATAATAACCGAGCGAATATTTGGCTTTAAAAGCCTTTCTATACCATTCATAAGCTTTCTTAAAATCCTTTTCCGTTCCCTTGCCTAATCTGTATAAACTGCCCAGCTCAACCTGTGATAAAGAATGTCCTGCCTCGGCCGCTTTTTGAAAAAATTCACGGGCTTTATCATATCTCCCGCTTTTATAAAATGCCGCGGCTTCCGAATACCACTGATTGATTTTTTCCTCATTTGTAAGAGGTTTTGGTTTATCAAAACATACCTCTTCAAAAAGCTGGCCATATTTTGCCGGTATTTGTTTTGAATCATATTCAAAAATTCTTTTGCTTACATTTCTTACTATATCATCAAGGCAGCCCCCTTTTATCATTTCATCCATAAAATAATTCAGGTAGGGATTATCATCTTTTACCTGGCTGTCCTTCTGCGTGGTAAATAAAATTTCCGCGTTAATCGGAGCTGTAATATCGGCGAATCCATCCATCGAGATAGCTCTATCCCGCGATGTCCAGTTCTTTTTAAAGGGATTATCCCTGCAGGCATCGAGCACAATAACCTTCGGAATATCGAGTCGGTTGAGTTTACGGAAAATATAATTCAGGTTGATCGCTTCAACTTCCACATCAGTTTTACTTGCCGGATTGGCGTCAACAGGAATCAGGTAATTATTGCCATCTATCTGGAATCCATGTCCCAGATAGAACAACATCGCGAAATTGTAACTTTTCGCCTTAACCGTGAATGTTTTTATAATATCAAGGGTCTGTTCCCTGTTCAGATCATATCCTTCAAGAACATCAAAGTCAGTTTTAACCAGAGTTTGTCGGACTTTCTTCGCTGTTTTAACGGGATTGCCAAGGCTGCCTCCGCTTTCATAAAAATCATTGGCGATTATCAATGCGATATTTTTTTTGGCATTTTTGTTTACTACAGTCCAGTTTCTGTAATAATTCTGCGCGGATAAAAACCCGGCGGTAATAAAGATCAGAAGGATTACTGTTTTTTTCATAGCATAATATTTTGAGACGTTATGTGTTATTTATTGGGATTTATTTGCCGTATTTTACATGTCTTTAATGATTCATAAACATTCGATAATAAATTTTATTGTTTTTTCAGGTACTCTTTCAGAATGGATTTATTTTTTTCGGGAGCCTCCCTGACATTAAATTTCCCGTTATATTTGGACCCGACCATAGCATCTGCAATGAGCAGCGCGTCATCCCTGAAGTTTTGAATATTTTTCAACAGATCCACAACTTTCCGGTATTTTCCCTCATATATTGCCGGAGCAATTAATGTATAAGCAAAAAAGTCTTTTCCCCATCCTTCGGAATTTTCATATAACTGATTAAGATTTGGATAGAGTTCGTTGAAAAAATCATCTTTCCTGAGAGAGCTCAGCCGCATTGGCCAGCCATTATGGTCTTTGTGAAGCAGCGATAACAAACAGTACCCCGAATATTTCTGCCAGGGCTCCTCCTCCTCTTCGATTATCGTAAAAAAAACTTTTATCAGTTTAGAGAATGTTGTGTCCTCTATTTCAGGTTTGAGGGTAAAATAATGTTCAAAAAGTGTGTATTTAATTTTGCCATCAATTTGCCCGAAGGAAATTGTTGTTAGAACGAAGAACAGAATGATAATCTTTTTCATATCTCAACCAGTTTATTTTTTAATTCATAATCGGATTCCAGGTGTTATTAAATAAATAAACATAAGATTTTTTTCAGAGTTCAAATGAATCTGTTAAATCAAATTGAAAATTTTGGAAATGAGATTGAGATGAAGCTGCTTTAAAATGAAAAAGCCGCTAACGAAAGCGGCTTTTTGTTGTCCCGCCAGGACTCGAACCTGGAGACTTCTGATCCAGAGTCAGACGTGTTGCCAATTACACCACGGGACAATTTTTACAGACACCAAATATATAGAAGAGGGGAAAAAAAATCAAATAATTCTTTAAGAAAAGGAGAAAATAAAAAGCCTTTCCCCCGGAAGGGAAAGGCTGTGGTGAGGGTAATACCAGGGGACTAACCCTGAAAATTATTTATTCGACGCTATCGCGTTAAATTCTACTTTGATATATTCAGCGACTTTCGAACCTATCACATCATTTTCGACATTATATTCTGAAAGTTTAACATCAAAATCAGCCTTCACACCAAGAAGATCACCGGGGGCCCTTTTCCTTGTGGCCTCACTTTCTTTCAGCCAGGTTACTTCGGCTGAGGCGGTGATATTATTTGTTACCCCGTGCATGGTAAATTTTCCTTCCAGCTTCACTTTTAACTTATTTGCTGAGAGTTTTTCCACTTTTATTACTTTCACAATTTCAAATGATATATCGGGGAATTTTTCCGCATAAAGCCAGTTCTCACCCTTCAGATGATCATTCCTGAGAGGATTGCCTGTTTTCATGGATTCAACTTTCACAGAGAGTTTACCCTTAAGGGTTCCGGCAAAATCGGCAGGGTCGAATGAGACAGATCCGCTAAAATCATCCGCGGTTCCTTTAATGTTCTCATATTCCATTTTACTGAAAAAAGAAGCCTGGTTGCGGTTTTGCGAATCGGCGAAATTAAATACCTGAGTTCCATTCGCTTCAACATCAAAAGATTGCGCCCAAATAGATGAGAGTGAAACCAGCAATATTATGATAATTATTTTCATTTTTTTTCCCTTTTGTTTTTTTTCTTTTCTCGTAAATAAAATACCAATGTAATCAGTCCGGAAACACCGATGACAGATAGTGTAAGGTCGAGGCCCCAGACAAACTGATCGACCCATTCCTGCCGGGTGATGCCCAATTGTTTTTCCAGTTCATCCTGCACTTCAACCGCGACCTGGGTCTGTGTGAAAATAGCGGCGCCATGGAAAAGCCACAGAGAGGTGACAGCCAAAACGATTATCAGGAAAAAAATCAGTAGAAACTTTTGATTTTTATTCATATTTACTCCCGCGGGCAAAAGTATGATTGCTATTTTTTAATAAATGCTTTAACTTAATTTTATGTAATTTAGTGTTTGTTAGAAAAATAAAGACACTTGGTCTTTTGTTAACACCCATGATTCACTAAAAGTTTATAATTATCAAAAAATAAATCCGGAATTTTGATATGAAAATTCATGAGTACCAGGCGAAAGAAATTTTGAGAGAATTTAAGGTTGCCGTACCAAAGGGCAGCGTCGCATATACAGCCGAAGAGGCGGTTGAAAAAGCTAAAGAGATCGGAGGGAATATCTGGGTTGTAAAAGCCCAGATTCATGCCGGCGGCCGCGGTAAGGGAGGCGGTGTGAAAATTGCCAAAAGTCTTGATGAAGTTAAAGAACTTGCGGGACAGATGCTTGGAATGACTCTGGTAACCCATCAAACCGGTTCTGAAGGAAAACTGGTAAAAAGGCTTTTAATAGAGCAGGGAATAAACATTGACCGTGAGCTGTATCTTGGAATTACACTGGACAGGGCTAAATCCAAAAATGTAATTATGGCTTCTACTGAAGGTGGAGTGGAGATTGAAAAAGTTGCCGCTGAAACCCCGGAGAAAATTCTAAAGGAAGCTGTTGAACCTTCAGTTGGTTTGCAGGCTTTTCAGGCGCGTAAACTGGCGTTCGGCTTGGGTTTGGAAGGAACTCAGCTTAAAAACGCGGTTAAATTCCTGATGAATCTTTATAAAGCTTATGAAGCCAAAGACGCCTCTCTCGCTGAAATAAATCCCCTTGTTGTTACAAAAGAGGGAGATGTTATGGCTCTTGACGCGAAAATAAATTTTGATGATAACGCCCTTTACAGACATCCGGAACTGGTTGAATACCGCGACCTTGATGAAGAGGAACCGCTGGAAATTGAAGCTTCAAAATTTAACCTGAATTATATAAAACTTGACGGTAATGTTGGCTGTATGGTTAATGGAGCCGGATTGGCAATGGCTACCATGGATATAATTAAACTGGCAGGTGGTGAACCGGCAAACTTCCTTGATGTCGGCGGCGGAGCAAACAAAGAAACTGTGGCGAACGGATTCAAGATTATTCTTTCTGATCCGAATGTTAAAGCAATACTTATAAATATTTTCGGCGGTATCGTACGCTGCGACCGTGTCGCGCAGGGTGTTATTGACGCGGTAAAAGAAATTGACGTTAAGGTTCCGATAGTTGTAAGACTTGAAGGAACTAACGCTGAGGAAGCCGGGGTGCTTCTCGGTGAATCCGGAATGAACTTCGAAGTAGCCTCCTCCCTTAAAGAGGCGGCTGAAAAAGTGACCGCGGTTATTTAGTTTTATTAAGACCGGTTCTTTATGAGCCGGTCTTTTCTGTAAATTTTAAGATATCTTCTTTGTTTGGCACCACACATATAAATTCAAATGGTTCATCCGAAATATTTTTATACCAGTGGGGGGCTCCTTCGGGAATAAAAACAGCGCTTCCTTTTGTCACCTCGTAAACATTATCCCCGATTCCTATTTTTGCCCTGCCGCGAATAACATACTGCTCATGTTCAACACTGTTTGTATGTTCGGGCATAAATCCTTCAACATCAATAATAAAGCGGCGCATGGCAAAATTGGGGCCTTCATTACTACTGATCAGAACCTGGCGGGTGGCATTTTTTGCCGCCGGAATATCTTCCTTGTTTATTTCTGTGATATGACGTACCGACATAAATCCTCCCTTATTTAATTAAATGTTTTATAATACCCCAAAGTAAATTATAGCGGGGCACTTTTTCCGAGTAATCTTTATATTGATCACCAAAACGTTCGGTGAGCAGTTTTTCTTCATTAAGAGAAAAGAAATAAAAACTGATAATGGAGGTCAGAGCGGTGAGAATGATTATAAAGTTTTGCGATATTAGTGAAAAACCGGCGCCCAGCGTCATATAGGCTAAATATTGCGGATGACGCAGCAGGGAAAAAATGCCGGATGTTATCAGAGCTTCTTTTTCGAAGTATAATTTTCCGTTGTTTTCGCTGCCATATTTTTTGAAATGGGCAAGAGGGATAATCCATAAAACCAAAGATAAAAATACAAGTACCGCGCCGGCAATACGCAGCCATAGGATATTTCCTCTTTCAAGAATTGCCTGCAGAAGTATTGTAGCGAGAAGCGCCCCGCCGCCGAAATAAAAGAAAAAAAGTTTGTTTCCGCTTTTCAATATTCCTCCATTGTTATCAGGAGTAATTATAATAAAAAACAGAAATAATGCAATGAAGAAATAGGGCTGTATCATAGAATAGAGCCATTTGGAGGAAAGAGGGCATAATCCAGAAGTATAAATTTATGCGGTCAGCTATCCTGAAGGATGAGGTGCAGCTACAGGCTGTATTTTGGGCTAAAGCCCATTAACTGTTTTTAGCATTCGACAAATCCACGGCCTAAAGTCCGTGGTTATTAAGTTTCGGGATCACAAAGTGAAGTAATTTCACCGGAGACAAGGAATAACCCCGCCGTTGACGGCGGGGATTGGACAACGCCATCCAAGAAAACGGGCTTTAGCCCAAAGAGATGGTCAGGCAAAGCAGAAAACCCGAAGTGAAGCGGGAGAAACCGGAAGAGAGTACTTCAGTGATCAGGCTTCGCGTGAGATGGAGAGTATCCCCGGACAGAACTTTTGGCTAAAGCCAATTAACTCTTTTTGGCGTATGACAAATCCACGGCCTAAAGAGGCTGTGTGAAAAGTCTGGAACTCACCCTAAATCCCTCTCTTAAAAAGAGAGGGACTTTTAAAAAGTTGCGAATTATGAGCAATTTAAGCCCCTTCTCTTCCCAAGAGAAGGGGTTTGGGGATGAGTTTATTAAATTGCTCAAACTTTTCACACAACCTCTAAAGTCCGTGGTTATTAAGTTTCTGGATTACAGGGTGAAGTAATTTCACCGGAGACAAGGAATAACCCCGCCGTTGACGGCGGGGACTTCGGCGCTACCACACCCAAACGGGCTTTAGCCCAAAGAGCGGGTAGAGTAATAATATTAAACTTCTTTTCAATATTATCGGTTTTCAAAACATATCACAATCTGAAAAGGACCACATGGATAACCAGATAATCGAAACCTGGGAAATTAATAACCGTGTAAACATCAAACTCATCGAATCAATCACCGAAGAAGGCTTTAATTCGACACTCTCAAAAAGAGGGGGAAGAACGGTGGCTCTTCAGTTCGCCCATTTACACAACCTTCGGTTATGGCGGCTGGAAAAATTCGCCAAAGAACTTCTACCGGGACAGACAGAGATAGACCGTGAAGGAGAAATATCAAAAGAATTACTGATAGCAAGATTTCAGGAGTCGGGGAGAGCATATTCCCTCTGGTTTAACAAAGGTATTGAATATGGGTACAAAATCAAAGGATTTAAGAGGGGAGTTATTCCCATGCTCGGTTATTTTATTTCGCACGAGGCGCATCACAGGGGAAATATTATCCTGACATTAAAGCAGACAGGCAATCCAGCGCCAAAAGAAATAAGGGATAGTATATGGGCCTGGAACCAGATATAATCCGCAAATGGTTGAGTTTATCAGCCTGAGGATGGCGGGATAAGAATCAGCGGTGGGCTTCGACTCCGCTCAGCCCCCGTATTCCGATCTGTCTCGGGAAGCTATTTTATACAAAAATATATCGGAATGATGTTTGCTTTCAAATAGTGCCAAATGGCCCCTCAAAAAATGTTAAATTTGCATAAAACATTGAGGTGGCTATGTTTAGCACAAAAAAAGAATACAAAAGATTGCACCAAAAAACTTCGGAAGGAGAGTTCCTCTATGAGTTATCAAATTCATATGAACTCTCTCCGAAATTAAGTAAAGAAATACTTCAAACAGCAAAAAGTTGTCTATTGCGAGGTAATTCGCTACAAGAGGGACAGGTAGAAATAGTAGCCATAGAAATCTCCGAAAAGAGTGGAAAAAGCATAGAGGAGTCGAAAAAGAAAAGAATAGTTATAACTCTTGATGATGGATTATCCGATGAGGAGATAAAAAGACAATTCGGAAAGACCGAGCTACGCAGAACAAAAATCCAGCGGATCACTGAAGAATCAATAGAGCAGGAAGCGGTATTAAGCCAGGAAGATTTATGCAGGGTTCTAAATTGCGGAATCCGGACGATAAAACGGGATATCCATGAAATAAGACAAAGAGGCATAGAAGTAATAACCAGGGGTGTATTGCATAACATAGGTCGAGGCCAGACGCATAAGGTAAAAATAATAGAGATGTATCTTGAGGGGAAGACCTACAGCGAGATAAAGATAAAACTAAGACATAGTGTCGGAGCAATAAAAAGGTATCTTGAAAGTTTTACAAAAGTATTGCTTTGTTATAGAAGGAGAATATATACAAAGAAAGAGATAAGTCAGTTAACAGGATTGTCAGAGCATTTATCGGGTCAATATTTGGAAATAATAAGGGAAAGTAAAAAAGACAAAATAAGAAGCGAAAATATGGAAACGCTGGCGATTCGTCAAGGCTATCGGGAACCGGTAAAAAAAAGAGGGGAAAAATATTGGAAGACTATGGAGTTATTGACTGGAGGTTTAGGATGAAACCGAGAGACCGATACTTGAGTATGAACAAGAAACAATTCCGAACAGCTTTGATAAGATTGCTAGAGGAAGAGTACAAAATACTGGGATCGAGAAAAATATTGCAAATGCTGGCCGAAGATATAGAAGAACTGCATAAGGAATATTATCCGGGAAAAGAAAGTGTAGGCAATGGAGAGATAGTGATGCGTGTAACCAGTGATAATGGTCAGCGTCAAAGTTATGGTAAGAAGTCAGAGGAATATGAAACAACGACAGTAATACTGCCCCTGATAACCGAAGAGGATATAGAACGAAGAATATATTATAAGAAGGGGGACAGAAACAGCAACTATAGACACCGTGAATCAAGAGATATAGAAACAATGGTAAGGTTGATAAAAGAAGCAAAAAGTCAGGGAGGCTTGTTAACAGGGGCGGAAGTAAGTGTATTGATGAATCGCAGCTTGTCAACGATAAGAAAATATCTGGATGCCTATGTAGAAAAGACAGGAGAAATACTACCGTTAAAAGGATATGTGCTGGACCAGGGAAGTCTTCCTACTCATAAGGCAATAATCATATCATTATACGAACAGGGAATATCGCCAGCAGATATAGTGTTAAAAACGGAACATAGTCAGGAGGCCGTGGACAGGTATATAAAACATTATGAACAAGTCAGAAAACTAGTAAGAAAAGGAATGGATGAAGAGTCAATATGTGAAATAACAGGCAGATCGGTCAGCGTAGTCAAACAATATATACGGTTGTATAAAGAATTAAATCCGGAAGAAAAGGAAACCAGCGAGAGGAAAAAATGAAAAAAAAGGATATATTAATGACAATAAAAAAGAAAAATAAAGCATGAAAATAAGCCAGAAAATTCATATCATAATCAATTATGATAAAGCCATTATAATATATCAGTATATCATAATAACAATGGCATAGAATATTTATTAAAGCAATAACTATAACGGTATATGAATAAATGATAATTACAATACAATATATATACTACCATAAATCAAGATAAAACCCGAGGGGCCATTTGGCACTATTGTAAATAGAAAAGATTCGAAGTTGCACCACTAAATAAAATCAATTCCTGATTCATAGACTGGCTGAACCAGAAGCAAATACGACAGGTGGCAAGTCCGCCGCGGAGGATCGATGCCCCGCTGTCTCCTTTCCAGCCATCTTACTCATACTCTTGCCGCTATTTTGATTTTTTCAAAACCGATTTCGATTTCGGGGCATCTTCTGTTCCTGTAAATCTTTCTCATTTTTGTAATCCTGTTCAGATATCTTTTTCGGCGTTAATCAGCGATATCCGCGGGAAATAATGCCCCGGTTGAATAAGGCAATAAGGTTAAATTTCGATGGCTGTTAAAGTTAAAAAATCAAACATAAGGTTCTTTTATCGGGCCTTTCAGCGAGAAAATTAACCATTGAAAAATCGTTATTTCAAGAAAAAATTTTGAGATCATGGAATATTTTTCAATTGTCTTTTCAATTGTTCATTGTACATTATTAATTGAAAATTTGCCATTTTGCGTAGAATTTAACTTCTTACGGACCAATTCCCAATTCCCAATTCCCAATTCCTAATTCCTAATTCCTAATTCCCAATTCCCAATTCCTAATCCCTGCCCCCTTAAGTGAATTATTGGAAAATATTCTCATAACTCTGTGTTATAAACCACAGGAGAATGATTTGGTATTGTTATTTTTTCATTTAATTATTTATATTGCCGATAAATAATCACAACAAAAACGAGGTTTTCATGAAACTTTTTCATTTGAAGGCAAATATTCTCCTCATGATTCTCCTGTTCGCCGGTATGACACTGGCAGCGAATGTCACAGAAAAAGATGGAAAATATTATTTTTCAGACAGATTGATAGTTAAATTAAAAACCGCTCAGGGCGATTTTGTTCAGATGCCCGGTTTTCTCGCTGAGAAAGCGGAAAGATACAGCTTTTACCAGGTGGAAAAATCATTCGAACACAAAAGCAAATCCACAAGAAGTTCATCCGAACTGGATAAATATATTACCCTTTATTTCAGCGCTCCTTATGACGCGGAATTCCTGGCTTCCAAACTCAATTCAAACCCTGAGATTGAATGGGCAGGCCCCTGGTACCTCGATGAAATATTTTTCACTCCCAACGATCCTGAATTCAGCACACAATATAGCCTGGCTATCACCGAAGCCGAGGCAGCCTGGGATATCAACACCGGCAGCAGCGATGTGGTAATAGCCATAAATGACACCGGCGTTGACTGGGATCATCCCGATCTCGCCGCGAATATCTGGGAAAACAGCGCGGAAGCCAACGGCTCACCCGGCGTAGATGATGATAACAATGGATATATCGATGATATCAGGGGATGGGATTTCGGCGGACTTACCGGAACTCCCGATAATGATCCTATGGAAGATCAGCCCGATCACGGCAGTCTTGTCGCGGGAATCGCTTCCGCGGTTACAAATAACGGCGTGGGGGTTGCGTCGATAGGTTTTAGCTGTACTATTATGCCGGTTAAAACTTCGCAGGATGATATCAGAAGCAACACCGGTATCGCGCTTATATCACATGGTTACCAGGGAATTATTTACGCGGCGGATAACGGAGCTGATGTAATAAATTTGAGCTGGGGCGGCGCCCCTTTTTCAATGGCAAATAAAGACATTGTTGATTACGCCATCGAACAGGGAGCCCTGGTTGTCGCTTCATCCGGCAATTCCAATTCAACAGAAGAATTTTATCCCGCTGACTATTTCGGTGTTCTTTCAATCGGGGCGAGCAACCAGACAGACAACCGCTGGTCAGCCTCAAATTATGGCACCTGGCTCGATGTTGTGGCGCCCGGCTCCATGATCTATTCAACCTGGCAGGATGATGATTACACCACTGCCAACGGCACGTCAATGTCTGCCCCATTTGTGGCAGGACTCGCGGGACTCGCCATGTCGGAACATACATCATATAACGCGCTTCAGATTGCCGAGCTTATCCGCGTAAACTGCGATAATATAGATGGTCAGAATCCCGGTTATGAATATTTGCTCGGAAGCGGAAGGGTAAACGCCGCCAAAACTCTCGGCAAAACAGTGTCAAAATCAGTTCGTTATATTGAGGCCGAATTTATTGATATGGGGGACGGGGACGGAATACTCGAACCGGGCGAACAGGTGGAAATAGCGCTCGATATGTTCAACTACCTTGACGCTGTTTCAGCGCTTAATGTAGAGATATCCACATCTTCGGGGGCGGTTACTCTGCAGAATTCTTCATGGTCGGCAGGAGCGGTAAACGCCAACTCAGCTTTTGATAATGGAGGAAATCATTTTACATTTCAGGTAGCCTCCGGAGCCGCAACTAATACCGAAGTTGATTTGAGATTGACATATACTGACGGATCATATTCCTCCTTCCAGTGGCTGACCGTAATGATAAATCCATCTTACGCTACACTTTCGGGTAACAATATCAGGGTCACGGTTACCAGCAAAGGAAATATCGGTTTTAATGATTATTACAACAATACCCAGGGTGAAGGCTTTAAATATATGGATGGCCCCAACCTGCTTTATGAGGGGGGATTTATGTATGGCACAGGAGCCGACAAACTGGTTAACTGTGTGAGAGGTCAGAATACCGATTTTGCCGATGATGATTTTAATACAATCCGTCAGTTTACTCTTTCAGCTCCCGGTTCGGTAGCCGACGAACAGGGTTTCGCGATTTTTAATGATGATAATGCCGGCGGCGCGAAGCTGGGAATCAGAACCGATCTGCATACATTCAGTTTCGGCGGTGATGAAGATAACAATTATGTTGTAATGAAATATATTTTGTATAACGCATCTGACAATCCCATAAACGGGCTTTATGCCGGGCTCTATTTTGACTGGGATATTGAAGAGTCTGATTATGAAGCCAACAGTGTAGGATATGATAATACAAATAATTTCGGATATGCCTTTAATACAGACAATTCTCCCGACAGCACATATATTGCCACAGCTTTGATTTCTTCCACAGACTATGGATTTTACGGACTGGATAACGCGGGAACGCCATTTGAAATTTATAATGATTTCACCGATCAGGAAAAATGGACCATGCTTTCCAGCGGAGTGTCAAGCACATCGATCAGTGACGCCGATATTTCCGTGGCAGTTTCCGGCGGGCCATATAACATCCCCGCGGGTGATTATATCGATGTGGCCTTTGTTGTCGCCGCCGCGTATTACCTGCCTGATGTTTCGGACGCGGTCGTCGCCGCCAGAAACAAATATTCCTCGCTGGTTACGGGTATTGAAGAAACCGGTGATGGCATAATTCCGGCGGAATATTCACTTTCGCAGAATTATCCCAATCCTTTTAATCCTGAAACAACTATCCGTTTTTCAGTTGTTGAAGATACGGAGGTTAGTTTGAAGGTATTTGATATCCTCGGGCGCGAGGTGGCAAATCTTGTTGAAAACCACATGCGTCCGGGAGAATACAGCGTTAAGTTTAACGGTGAAAATCTTTCCAGCGGAATTTATTTCTATCGCATCGAGGCCGGCAGCTTTTCAGCCATCCGTAAGATGATGATACTTAAATAATTTTTACACCTGGTAAAATTTTAAAAGGCGCTCATTTCGGGCGCCTTTTTTATTAGGGCTCTCAAATTGAAGAGTAAGTAAGCCATTTAGCTTTTAGAAATTCAAACACATAATAAAGATAATATATCTGAAATAAAATATAGAGACACTGGTATAACAGGTATAAATAAATACATTATATTATCTCTTGACTTTAAGTATTATTATTGTTAACATAATTCGTAAAAAAACTGCGGCCATAAAGGAGTGGATGGGGTAGTTTAATTAAGAAATATTTTTGCGGGTAAAACATGAAAAAAACTTTCCTTATTCTGTTTATTCTGGTTTTCTCTTTTTCTCCGGGGATAATTTATTCACAATGGAGCACAAGTCCCGATAGCCACAATGTTATTGGTTACGGCAGCACAATAAAAGTTATCGGGGATGGAACCGGCGGATGTTATGTTATTTTTAAATATAACTCTCCGACTAAAACAGGCATATTGAAAGTTGATAAGTATGGAGCCCTTGAATGGCCTGAACGTGTTGAACTCAAAGGAACCAGGGCAATGCAGACTTATGATCTGGCAATCCCTGATGGAGCGGGAAATCTAATTATCTCTTATAGCGATATGAGCTATGGGACGCATGCTTTACTAAAATTACAAAAGATCGATAAGTTCGGCAATTTTCTTTGGAAAGATACCGGTTTTTGGATCGATTCAACACATTCCGGTATGCAATCGATCAAATCACTCGTTCAGGATGGTGAATATGGATGTGTACTAACATGGAAAGATTCAATATCCGATGTAAGGATCAACCGTATTGCCCCAAATGGGAAAAAATTATGGGGGGAAGGTGGGAAGCTTGTTATAGTAAAAACTCATCTGGTAAAACCTAAACTTATAAAAACCTCGCAGGATAAATTTGTTTTTGTTGAAGAAGACCTCTGGAAATGGTTTGACAACCAGGGAAATCTTCTACTCACAGACACCTCACATTACCCTGGAAATCTGATCTCCGCGGAAGATGGAGGAATAGTTTTCGAAACATACGACGGGGACTGGCCTGAGAACTGGAATATGTACCTCCGCAAGGTTGATTCGCTTGGAGCGCCCGCCTGGGAAAATCAGAGAATTCATATAGCTGATAGTTTGTTTTACAATACCCCGGTTCTCTTATATGAAAATGAGGCTAATTTTATTTCACTCTGGGTTGGGAAAAATAATGGTGTGGGAAATATACCTCATTTTCAAATTACAAATGCAAATGGAGAAAAATTGTTGACTCCCGAAGGATATTCCCTCTGCAATGACAGTCTCTATTACCCTTTCATTTTTGCAATTCCTTCTTCAGGCGGAAATACAATTCTTGCTTATGAATACAATGATCACATTCGGGCGCAAATGTTTGATACATTGGGAAATATTATTTGGGGAGATTCGGACGTAATAGTGTCAAACAACCCGAGCGCGGAAATATTCATCCCTGATGAAAAGGGAGGTTTTTTATATGCAGGGCAACTTTATGAATTTGCCCTGTATGTTGACCAGGTTAGTGTAAATGGAAATCTTGGTGAAGTTATTGTAACCCGATTTGAAGAAAATGCATCAGGAATACAAAAAGGATTTGAGCTGTTTCAAAACTACCCCAACCCATTTAACCCCTCCACCTTAATCAAATACCAGCTTCCTGAAAAAACACATGTAAAAGTGGAAGTATTCAATATACTTGGTCAATCTGTAAAAATACTGGTGGATGAGGAAAAACCGGCCGGTTATTATGAAACTGAATTCACCCCGGTTAACCTCGCCAGCGGTGTATATATATGCAATATTAGGGCGGGTAAATTTGATCAGTCAGTTAAAATGATTTATATGAAATAAAGAAATATTCCCAGGTTTGTAAGTAAACTCAGGAATTTTTAATTTTAATATCAGGCGCTTTTTTTCAGGCGCCTTTTTTTTTACAATTAGTAGTGATTTTACAAGTTTTATTGGGGTGATGGGAACCGGGGGGACTTTGATGTAATAGTAATAGAAAAATTAAGGGGATACAAATTCCTTTCAAGATTTTTAGATGCCTATAAAAACACTGTTTCCAATAAATTGAAATCCAAATCATAAACCTGTAGAGCCAGAAAAAAATTGACTTCGAAGAAAGAATCGTACTCGTTCTCGTAATCGTACTTCGTACTCGTCTTTACCAAAACGCTCAGGTTATTCGGAACGAGGACGATTACGAGTACCTGTTCCATGAGTACGATAGAATTTTGCCATTTTGCGTAGAATTTAACTGCTAATGGACTAAATTTTCCCCAGGCAAAGCTTGAGGAAAACACCCCAAAGGGGAAAAGTTCCCTGTCAAAACGGGAGGCGATTTATTCAATAAGAAGTTAAATTCTACGAAAATTGGTAAGCAATTTATCAGCAAGTAGAAAGTTTTATTACCAGGTATAAGTTTCGTAGTCACTCGAGGTGTGTCCTCCCCCGTCAATGAAGAAGAACGCTTCATTGCCACCCCCTCCGGCGGGGGACATTCTGATTACTTGGATTTGTCGATAAATATCCCCCTTCGCCCCATAGGGATGCCAGTGGCAGAGGGGTGGATTCAAAGTGTTTTTTGCTATAGGCATCACTCTGTGTTTGAAGACGGGGGAGGACTATCCTTGAGCTAATCGATAACTTCTCTTTTCTGACTCCATCAGCTTATGGATTTAGAATCGCGGCCTGACTATCGACAATATTTTATTAGAGGGCTTTTTGACAAATTTTGCTCCCTGGATTATCCTCAACATGTTGGAGTTAGTGTGGTGATAAGAGTCTAATCGAAATCATTTTTAAGAATTTAATATTAAAGGAATAATTCCCATTCCAATTTTAAATTTATCTCCCGGTAAAATTCTTCTCTTTTTATTATTTTAGAAAGTTGGTGAAAATAAACTATGGATAATATATGTCTCGAATATATTCACTTATACTATTAGTTATACTACTATCATGTAATTCTGCTCCGGAATATGGACCGGAATCGATAACCTCCGAAAAATTATTAAATATAGTTAATTACCTTGCCTCTCCTGAGCTGGATGGCAGACTCGCTGGAACTGCAGGATATGAAAAGGCCTCTGAATATGGGAAAGATCGTTTTATAAAAGCGGGTTTGAAACCTGTCTTTGGTGAAGATTATTACCAATATTTTGAACTGGAGACCAATGAGATTCTCGGTGAACCCACAATGGCGCTTTTCGAGGGAGAAAAAAAGGTAAAGGATTATAAGATCGGGGATGATTTTATATGCCGCGGTTTTACCGGCGCGGGAGATATCACAGCGCCTGTGGTTTTTTGCGGTTATGGAATTTCATCGGAAGAAGCCGGGTATGATGATTATGCCAATGTGGATGTAAATGGAAAGATAGCCGCGATATTCAAATATAATCCAAAATGGAAAATTGATGATAAAAGCTGGCCCGACGCCACACCCCGCGTTAAAGCCGCTGTCGCGAAAAGTCACGGAGCTAAAGGGATAATACTTCTTACCCACCCAACCGATTTCATTAAAAAACCAATCGGCAGCGTAGCTCATGGTGAGGAGGAACATCTCCCCGATTTTCCTATGGCGCATATCGACTCATCATTCGCCGCTGATCTTTTCCATGGCTGTGATATAAGTCTGGATGAAGCGAGAGAAAAAATAGACAGTCTCCATAAACCTCTCTCTTTTGAGCTTAGTAAAAAGGCAAATATAAACATCAAAACAAAATACAATAATTCAGGCCGGACACAGAATATTGCAGGCAAAATAGAAGGAATAGATCCGGAACTTAAGGCTGAATATATCGTCATTGGCGCGCATCTTGATCATGTCGGCAGGCAGGGACCGGCATATTTCCCCGGGGCGAATGACAATGCTTCCGGCGCGGCTGCGGTTACAGCGCTGGCGGAAGCTTTCGCTAATCCCGATATGAAGCCGAAAAGATCAATGATCTTTGTGCTGTTTGCCGCTGAGGAGTCGGGGCTGGAAGGAGCTTTCAACTTCGTGAAAAATTCACCTGTCCCTTATGAAAAAATTATTGCCATGTTTAATTTTGACTGTGTGGGAACCGGCGATTCCATTAGAGTCGGGAATGGAAAATCGGTTCCTGAATTATGGAGTATGATAAATAAAACCGATTCCCTGAATACAAAGATGATGATCGACGCTACATGGAGCGGCGGAGGCGCAGACGCGACACCTTTCCACCGGGAAGGGATACCCTGCGCCTATTTTGTCACTTCCAACTCATATAAACATCTTCACCAGGTAACAGATACACCGGAAACCCTGAATCCGCCCCTCTTTGAAAAACTTGTCAGGCTGGCATATTTTTCGGCGGAGAAGGTTGCTAACGGAGAATATACCAGGGAAGCCATTCTCAATTAATAATTAATAATGAATAATTAATAATGAACAATTAATAATTTAAAGACGATTGCGATTTGGATTTCTATTTAGATACAAAGAAAGCAAATGAAACTATTTTGAGTTTTGTGAATCATATAGCAATAAAAAATAATAAATGAGATTGATGGAGAAATAAAATGGCAGATAATCATCACAAAGTATTAATAATAGGTTCAGGTCCCGCGGGACTTACAGCGGCAATTTATAACGCGAGAGCAAATCTGGATCCTGTAATATTCGAAGGAATTCAGCCGGGCGGGCAGCTTACAATTACCACAGATGTTGAAAATTTTCCCGGTTTTGAAAATGGTATCATGGGTCCCGAACTGATGGATGTTATGAGAAAACAGGCTTTGAGGTTCGGAGCAAAAAGTTTCTTTAAAGAGATAACCGAAGTGGATTTTTCGAAAAGACCATTTACAGTTAAATCGAATGATGAAGTTTATACCGCTGACGCTGTAATAATCGCTACCGGCGCGTCAGCAAGGCTGCTTAATATACCGAGTGAAAAAAAATATATGGGTTATGGCGTTTCGGCCTGCGCTACATGTGACGGCTTTTTCTTCAAAGATCAGAAGATTTTTGTGGTAGGCGGCGGCGACAGCGCGATGGAGGAAGCCAACTACCTTACAAAATTCGGACGCGAAGTTTCGGTAATTCACCGCCGTGAAGGTTTCAGGGCTTCAAAAATTATGCTTGAAAGAGCTCAGAAAAATCCTAAGATTAAATTTGAACTGAATACCGTTATTAAAGAAATCCTCGGCGAAGAGGTTAACGGAATGAAAAAAGTTACCGGAGCTATCCTCGAGGATACCCGCGACGGTTCAACCCGCGAAGTGGAAGTTGACGGAATATTTATGGCTATCGGGCATAAACCGAATACCGATCTCTTCAAAGGTCAGCTTGATATGGATGAAACCGGCTACCTGCTGGTGAAACCAGGCTCAACATATACAAATATCGAAGGTGTATTCGCCGCCGGTGATGTTCAGGATAAAACCTACCGCCAGGCTATTACCGCGGCCGGAAGCGGAACCATGGCCGCGATCGACGCCGAAAGATGGCTGGAAGCGAATGAATTAGCTTAATTGAAATAGAATATTATTATACCTTATATACTATTGGCAGACCCCGGGTGAATTCATCCGGGGTTTTTTAGTTTAAAGATGGGGCTGCAATTGCTCAAATTATCCCGGCGTGTGCTTTGGGCTAAAGCCCGTTTAAGTTTTGAGTATTCTGATAACCACGGCCTGAAGGCCGTGGTTATTATGCCGGGAGAAATTTCTCGGGCATGGTTTTGTTTGATAACTTCGCTGTTTCAGATTAGAGCTTCAAACAAAAGGTATGCTATGATATCAGAAATAACCCCGCCGTTCACGGCGGGGACATGACGGCGCCCGGATATGAAAGGGCTTTAGCCCAAAGAGCAGGGTTTAAGGCCTGAAGTTTCGGTGTTTTGCACTACTATATCATTTTTACTGTTAGTGTTAAATATCTCTCAATTAATCCGATAGTTGGTATATGAAAAAAATAGCCGCTTTTATTTTATTTTACCTGCTCTTAACTTTTGCCATAACGGGGCAGCAGGGAGCATGGGAGCCTCCGGAAGGGGATTATTCCCGTCCGAGAACATTATTGAAAGCAAACCAGGTTGAGTATGTGAAAAGTATACTCTCTGAAGAAATTATTCTGCCTCTGTATCTGAATGTATACAGCAGAGCCAAAACTACCGTCCCGACCGGTTCCTCCAACAGCGCCCGGTTTGGCAAAGCGCGCATTGCCAAAGCCTGCGCGTTTGTAGTGTTGCTGGAGAAAAAATATGAAAATGGTATCATCATTGATCTGCCCGCTTCTGAAAAGGAGGAGTATATCAACAAAGCGATTGATATCATGGAAACGATCGAAACAAGCGTTGATAGAATTACCGTGCTCAATCTTTCGGCCTATGATTCCTGGCAATGGAGAAGCAGGGAGCTTATTGACCTGATGTCTGCTTATGATCTGTTACTCGGAGCCGGGATAAGTCAGGCCGTACTTGCAGGGGTTAAAAGCAACCTTCAGCAATTTGCCGGCAATCTTCATGAAGAAGCGACACGTGCAATTCTGCCTCCTTTCTTTAATTCCACATTTTTTGATCTGGTAAAAAACAATCACGCTATCATGACCGCTTCGGCTCTGGCTTTTTCGGCAGTCGCTATGAATGACGCGGTAAGCAGCGACGGCAACCTTCAATCAGCAAGCTGGATAAGCGCCGGAATGTGGAATCTGGATAACTGTTTTTTCAGAGATGAAGGCAGGATGTCTGATCCGGGAGTTGTGGCCGGTTATACGGAAGGCTCTTTATATTTCCGTTATTCACTTTCGAGGGCATTGCCGTTAGTGAGGGCGTATGGTAATTTTCTTCCCGATGTGCCGAAAAATTACCAGTATGAAGGGAATGAGAGATTTATTAAAAATCCCTGGTTTGATGATGACTGGAAAAACCTTTATGCCTGGATAAATCAAATTCGGCTGCCTGACGGGAAAATTCCTCCGATAGAGGATACGCACATGAATGATTCATTCCCCGAACTCATGCTGCTTGAGGGAAGTGAATATTTCTGGCTGGATGATTATACCGATTTTGATGTGCACAACCAGCTTTTAAGCCAGACGGCGAGATATGCCGATCTGGTGGCAAATTTTATCGCTGCTTACGCTCCCCCGGAAGATCCGGCCGGCGAACTTTTTACCGTTTTACCTGAAGCGGGCAGCGCGGTATTTCGCTCATCATGGGAAACAGATGCTGTTTATATGCATATTACCGCTAAAAACGGCCACATAAGAGAAAACGCACTCGGGCATAATCAGGCGGATGTTTCCAGCTTTCTAATTCACGCCTATGGAAGGACTATCGCCCTCGATCCCGGCTACATAAGCTGGGACCGTCGGGAGGAAGTAGGGAACGCTCAGAACCACAGTATGATTCTTGTTGACGGAATGGGACCCGCTATTGGCGATATATTGTCCGGAAATGACGCCGACGGATTTATTGAAGATAAAATCGACAAAAAGAATCTTGACTATCTGAAAGTTAAAACAGCCTACGAGGGAGCCGCTATTGAACGGCATTTTAATTTTGTCAGGAATAAATATTTTGTAATCGGTGATTATATATCCTCCGACGCGCCGCATGAATATACCTTTCAGCTCCATGGTTATGGAAGGGAGGGGGGCGACCCTGAAGTGGAGGGCAGTTTCAGCTCTTCCTATTCAGAAAAAAGAGCTTCATGGGAGCGTAAAGGGGTAAAACTTGAAGCGGTTGTTCTTACCGCCGGAGGGAATGGCACATATTATAATATCAATTCCCCGCATGAATATTCATTTGATACATCCGCCATTCATACCGCGATGTATATTGATACTCCTTTGCAGCAAAACGGGGCTTTCCTTTCCATTCTTTTCCCTTCGAATGGGGGCGAATATGAAATAAATATTAAAAGAGATGATAATATTCCGGTATTTAACTGTATAATGGATGGCAGAAAGGATATAATTTTCCTGAAAGAAAATAACGGGACAGAGATAATTTTTGATGAACCGGGTGACAAAAAAATAAAGTCGGGCGCCAAAATGGGTTTCCTTGGATTTCAGGAGGATAATTTTGAGTATGTTTCCCTCAGTGAGTCTGATTCTTTATTCATAGATGATCAGCTCTGGTTTGCCTCCGATATTCCTGTGAACTTTACGCTTGAATCGGAGTCAGATGGTACCCTTACCGGCTATATCAGTAAATCATCAACCGTAGTAATATACACCGGATTCGGGAATAACCTGGTAACAGGAGAAAACATATCAGGTTATACCAACCTTTCTTCGGGGCTGCTTGAAATTGAATTTTCCGATGAGTCATATTTTTCCATTGAAGCAGCGGGCGGAGGGGGTTCTCTTTCGGTAACTTATCCGGCGGGCTGGAATATAATATCAGTTCCACTTGAATCGGTTGATATGTCTGCGGTGAACATTTTTCCGGAAGCGTCATCAGATATTTACAGGTACTCAAACGGTTATTTTCCGTCTGATTCACTTGAGGGGGGAGCGGGATACTGGGTCAAGTTTTCCGAAGCGGTTCAAAAAAATTATTCAGGCGGAACATTTTCTGGTAATATCAGCATTTCGGAAGGCTGGAACCTGGTCGGTCCATTCGACTACGTTGTTGAAACTGCTGCCGTAACAACTTCACCGGGGGATATTCTGCTGACACCCTTTTTTTCTTATGAGAACGGGTATGGTAACACGGCTGAATTGAACCCGGGCAAAGCATACTGGGTGAAATCATCAGAGGAAGGTGAGCTGATATTAAACCAGGAGACTCAGACCGCCATAGAAAAAGAGATAAATTTTGTACCCGATATGGAAATCTTATCGATAACAGATAATAAGGGGAGAATTTATAAACTATTTATTTCGGCTGAAAAGATTTCCGATGAAAGATATTCACTTCCCCCGCCTCCTCCGGGTGATAGTCCCGATGTAAGGTTCAGCGGAAATAAATCCCTTTTTTCCGGTTCTGATTTCAAAGGTGAAATATTATTGCGGGGGATCGAATTCCCCATTGGACTGAACCTGACAGGGGGGAAGTTAAAGATTGAACTTCAAAACAGTGTAAAGAATCGCGGCTGTATTTTATCACCTGAAAATCCCCAGGTTCTGACGCGGGGAAGAATATTTGTTGAACATTTTGATTCAGCTCCTGAAAAATTTGAAGTGTCCCAAAATTATCCTAATCCTTTTAACAGCGCAACAAATCTAAATTTTGTAATGCCTGAAGAGGGAGAAGTAAAGATCACAGTTTATAATATTTCGGGGGAAAGAATATTAAGAAATAAGCTGGGCATATTAAAAAGAGGCAGTCATACCGCAAAAATTGATGGGGGTAATATAGCGAGCGGAGTTTATTTTTATTCTGTATCGGCGAAATTTCCTGAAAACAGAATTCTTAAAAAAGTCAGGAAAATGATATATATTAAGTAAGCCTACCAGAACTGCCCCGATTATTTTTTCTTGCCGGTTTGCATTTATTTTCAATATTGTTATATATTCGCATTAAACATAGATGGAGGAAAATGTCCGGTGTGAAAAAGGCAGGCGCTCTTTTTATTTTTTTGTTTTTGTTTACAGGCAGTATTAATTATTCGCAGGACAGCACCGTTACCTCGAAGCTTTTTGATATGTCGTTAAAAGAGCTGCTGAACGTTGAAGTAAGCACCTCTTCAAGATCAAAACAAATGGCGAGAGAAGCTTCGGCGAGAGTATCTGTAATAACAGCGCGGATGATCAAAGAGAAGGGATATCATGATCTTCTCGATCTTCTTCGCGACAATTCTTTTTTTCAAATACAATCGGAGCATGGCCACTGGACAAAAGGGGCGATAGTAAATCTGCGCGGACATCGTTCGGGAGACGCGGGTAATAATAAAGTTTTATTGTTGATTGACGGGGTAAAAGTAAGTGATGACGCAGGCGGGGGACTTTTTATGGGTTTAAACAGCATTCCTCTTCTCTCAGTCAAACAGGTTGAAATAGTTTATGGCCCCAACTCAACACTTTATGGCAGGGACGCCTATGCCGGAATGATCAATATCATTACCAGCCGGGAGGAAAGGGCATTTGCCCGGTTTCAGTATGGCACTTTTAATTCGCAAAAAGCCGCCGGGGGGGTAATAAGAAATTTTACGGATGATCTTTCGGGAAGGCTTGTTTATTACAGCTATAAAAGTGATGAGCAGGATCCGACCGGTATTTCGGAGTCATATATAAACAGGCATATTTTCTCCAGACATCCTTACACTGAAGTTTTCTACCGTGGAAGCAGCCACAGGGTAATTGACGCGGGATTAAATTACAAATTTTTATCTGCCCGGTATATGTTATTTGATATAGAGGGGAGCGAAACCTACGGCAGCAATCCCGACTGGTACGTGGCTGAATACTCAACCCAGTCGAAACAACAGAATCATATTTTTTCTTTAACCGGTGAAAAAAAAATAGGGGATAATTTTGAGGTAAGCGGATATTATAATTATAAACTGAATGAATTTGATCCCTCTACAGCAAACCTTTACACCGGCGACCTGAACCGGCAGGGTGAACCGGGACAGGGAGGACCAAACCATTTAATAGATTCACTATATGCTTATGGGGGAAGGAAATATTATTATTTCAGGACAAAAGCGCATAAAGCAGGTATTAAAGCCGAATATGCTATCAGCCCGAATTTCCGTAATATCACAGGAATTGATTATAATTATGTAAGCGGAATACCTGTTATAAGTGAAGGTAAGGGGGGAGCTCCTTTTATAACGGATGAGCAAAAGGAAAATTGGGAGCATTCATTCAGCAACACCGGACTATATACAGAATTCCGGCTGCATCTGACTGAAAATATTAAATTTACCGCCGGCGGAAGATATGACCTGAATACCAATTATTCTAATACGTTTATGCCGAGGCTGGCGCTTATATTTCATAAAGATGAACATCTGCTGAAAGCCATTTTTTCGAAAGGATATCTCCAGCCGAGTATTACACAGGTTTATTTCGAAAGTATCACTACCTTTTCGTGGATAAAACCAAATGAGGCTTTATATCCTGAAAAAATAAGCTCTTATGAACTGGACTGGACTTATACAAGAGAAAACCTTCAGTTTGGAGTTAATCTTTTTTACAATGACCTTCAGGACGCGATCATGGAGAGTGTTCATATAGGTGATTCCGCCTATGTGAATATTAATGGCGAGTCGATTTATGTCCCGGTTCTTCAGAGCATGAATGTGAGCAGCGGAAGAAGATGGGGCGGAAATCTCGGTATAAGAGGAAAAATCGGAGAAGGTCTTCAGGCTGATATTAATTATTCATTCCTTGACGGCTATGATGAAATATCAGGAACCAGAACAGATGTTGAGGATAATCTTGTTTCAAATCATAAGATAACCGGCGGTATTTTATGGAATCCCGGGAAAATATCTGTTTATTCAGGTTTTATCTGGTTCAGCAAGCGAAGAATAGAATCAAACCATAAAGAAACTGAATATGCCGGTCTGCTTGATTCAGAAGGATATCTGAATTTCGGAGAGGTATTTTTATGGAATCTTAATATCAGGGTGAATGAAATATTTCCCGGGATAAACGGATGGTTGAGAGTCAATAACCTGCTTGACCGGGAATATTACGGACAGACAATAAATGCCACCTGGGGCACACCAAAGATTTTACAGGATATGAGGAGGATAGATGTGGGCGTCGAATATACATATTAATAAATATTTTCTGCGGGTAAATGACAAAATATTCCTTTTGTTTGTGCTCCTGTTGTGTATTATTCCGGTAAGCAAATTAAAAGCGCAGAAACCGGAGGAAGACCTTCTGAAAGGAGTTCTGTTTGAAAAAATTGTAAATTTTGTCACTTGGCCCGACCTGAAAAATTCAGATGAAACAGAGGAGAATCTCATAATCGGTGTTTATGGTGAAAGTCCGATGTACCAGGTTCTGGATAAGCTTTATTCTGACAGACTTATCCAGGGTATGAGAGTAAAAATAATAAAGATCTCAAATTTATCGCAGGTCAATAAATGCAATATATTGTATATTCCGAAAATCTCTGCCGACAAACTGGATAACCTGGTTGAATTTGCGAAGAGAAAGCCAATACTTACATTATCCGACAGCAAAGGATATGCTGAAAAAGGGGTGCATATTAATTTTTACAGGGTTGAAAACAATATCCGGTTTGAGATAAATGAAAAAGCTGTCAGGGAGTCGGGAATTAAAATGCATTATCTGCTGCTTCAACTGGCGCGGATTGTGGAAAGCAGGTGAAAAGAATGATTAAAAGGTTCCGGGATTTTTCCATCCAAAATAAACTGATGATAATTATCCTTTCAGTGGTGTTTATTGTCGCGGGTATGCTGATGATAATAACCCTGATGGATAAAATAACAACTACAAAACAGAATCTTGTTGATAATACCCTTTTGAATGCCCGAATTACAGGACAGTATTGCAGCGCAGGGTTATATTTCCAGCGAATAGACGCGGCGGGTGAAGCGCTCGAAAAACTTTCGGTTACATCCAATATACTTAACGCGAGAGTTTACGATGAAACGGGTGAAATTTTTGCCGGATATGATCGGGTCCCCATTGAAAATGAGATTCTGAAAAAATATAATCTTCGGAGGGAAAGTCATATTTTTGATGAAAACGGGCTTATTGTTATTCATCCTCTTACTTATCCGGATAATTATCTTGGTTCGCTTGTTATAAGGGCCTCAACTGAAGAGCTCGACCGTGAGATAAAAAGTCATATTCAATTCAGCTTTTTTCTTGGAATATTGCTAATAATCATATCATATCTGCTCGCGTGGATGCTGCAGAGAAAAATTTCGGGGCCCGTAACCGAACTGGCAAAAGTAGCGAAAAAGGTAACAGAGCAGGGTGATTATTCGCACAGGGTTAAGAAACACGGGGATGATGAAACAGGACAGTTATATGATGAATTTAATTATATGATGGAGCAGCTTCAGAAAAGGGGAATTGAAAGAGACGCCGCCGAAGCAGCTTTAAGAGCCAGTGAAAAAAGATATCGTGAACTGATTGAAAACCAGGGTGAAGGAATCGCGGTAATCGATAGTGAAGGAGTATTTCGATTTACAAATCCCGCCGCTCATAAAATTTTTGGCATTGACGGGAAAAGCCTTTCCACATGGAGTATTGACAGGTTCCTTTCGAAAGAGCAGCAGTGGTTTTTTCAGCGAAGGGTGAATTCTTTGGCGCCCGGCAATAAACTAACCTATGAATTGAGCATTACAAATTTTGATGATAAAAATATAGACCTTCTGATTACCGCCACTCCGGACTATGATGAGTATGGCACATACCAGGGATCTTTTCTTATACTGAGAGATATAACCGCGCGTAAAAAGATGGAAATTGAGCTGAGAAAAGCGAAGGATAAGGCGGAACAGTCGGACCGGTTCAAATCGGAGTTTCTCGCGCAGATGTCGCATGAAATCCGTTCTCCGATAAATGTTATACTCAGCTTTACAAACCTTCTTAAGGATGAAGTGAAGGAAAAACTGGATGGTGAGTTTGTCGATTGTTTCGATAGCATCGACAGCGGCGGCCGAAGGATTATACGCACGATTGATATGATTCTCAATATGTCGGAAATACATACCGGAATAATTGAAATTAGCCCGGCCAGGCTTGATCTTAACAATAACATTCTGCCGGGACTTATCAGGGAATACAGGGGAATGGCATCCTCCAAGGGACTTAAACTGTTCTTCAGTAATCCGCGGAATCTGGATTTTTGTATTCTGGCGGATGAGCAATCGATAACCCAGATTTTTTCGAACCTGGTTGATAACGCGATCAAATATACAAAAGAGGGGCAGGTTGAAATTATATCATCGCTGGATAAAGAGCAAAGACCGGTTGTTGATGTTGTAGATACCGGAATAGGGATTTCGGAGGAATATATTCCCTATCTCTTTGATGTATTCTCGCAGGAGGAAACAGGATATACCAGAAAATTTGAAGGTAACGGACTGGGCCTCGCGCTGGTAAAAAAATATTGTGAACTTAATAATGCCGAAATTTCTGTAGATAGTAAAAAAGGCGTCGGGACGAGGTTCCGTGTTGTATTTGATAAATCGGCAATCATTGCGATGTAGAGACAAGGCATGCCTTGTCTCCACGAAATGGTAAATAGTCAACAGATATAAACCGATGGCTAAGTTTACCTGACTCAGTATAACAGAGTCCGAAAACAGCGGCGGGAAAAATACCGTCAATAAAGCCAGGAACAGGATTCCGGAGATTCAGAACTCCTGACTCCCGATAAGAAAAACAATTTCTTATCGAAATCTATTCGCAAAATAAATTTTCGTAATTTTGACGCGCATCCCGAAATATTATTGGATTACTTATTGATTCGCGGACTTTTATAAATATATTTATTGTACTCCCGCTGATAAATATGGTGTACATGACGGCACACCGAATATTTTGTTTATTACTATTTACCAATATGATGTCCCTAACGGGACATAAAATATTAAATGATGTATAAGATTGCCCCGTCAGGGGCAAAATATTGGTAGAAAAAAAGAAGAAATCACTTAAGTGTGCCGTCAGGTACACCATATAACACACTCTGAGTTATATTCGGCGCCTTAGATGAGGGGATTAAATCGTAAAAAATTAGTTGAATTATGTCTTGGTGTATGAAATCACGACATAATAGTTTGATGGGAGTCAGGGGTTCTGAGATTAAACAATAAAGGGGATAATGGAAGCAATATAATAATGAGTTATTTTTTATTATCAATTGTTTTTATCGCGTTTATAATTTTATCGGCGTGTTCCCTTGAATTTTCTATGAAATATTTTCCTGTGTTCATACCTCCGCAAACTACTCCGGCAAGATAAAGTCCCGGTACATTAGTTTCATGTGTCTCACTATCAAATTCAGGGGTTTTGAAAGGATCTTCTCCAATATTAACTCCGGCGTTATGCAGCCAGGTGTAATCAGGAGAATAACCGGTCATTGCCAGAACAAAATCATTCTCGATATGAATTATTCCATCCGGAGTTTTAACAGTTACATCGCGCTCTCTTATCATCACAATTCTGGAATTGTAATAAGCGGTTATGCTTCCCTCTTTAATCCGGTTTAAGATATCAGGACGCACCCAGTACTTCACATTTTCTTCGATTGAGGGATTTATCATTACCATCGTTACATCACCCCCTTTACGGAAAATTTCGAGAGCCGCGTCGACAGCCGAGTTTCCCCCGCCGGCAACAAGTGTTTTCCTGAAAGCATAGGGATGGGGTTCTTTATAATAATGGCTTACTTTCTCCAATTCTTCCCCCGGTATATTCAGCATATTCGGGCGATCATAAAATCCGGTGGCGCCGATAACAAATCTCGATTTGTAATTCCCCTTTGAGGTGGAAACGAGAAAATCATCCCCGACCTTAGCGAGCGCGATAACCCGTTCATAGGTTCTTACATTAGGTCCAAGCTGCCGGGCAATTCTTCTGTAATATTCCAGGGCTTCCATCCTGACCGGCTTACTGCCATGCGAAATAAAGGGAACCGACCCAATCTCCAGTTTTTCGGAGGTTGAAAAGAACTGCATATTGAGGGGATAATTATATATTGAATTGGTTAAACAGCCTTTTTCAAAAAGAGCGTAATTGAATCCTTCTTCTTCAGCTTTTAACGCGCACGCGAGTCCTATCGGGCCCGCTCCCGCGATCAGAATGTCAAATTCTTCCATAGTTTCCAGGTTTCTTGTTTTTTATTTTCAGTAATAACTATTTTTGCGTTATAATCGAAACTTTAATTTACAAATATAATGGTAAAATGAAAGAAAGAATTGAAGCGAACCTGAACTTCAGGGTGTTTAATTATGATATAGATGCCGGAGGACATGTAAACAATATTGTTTATATCCGCTGGCTGGAGGATTTAAGGACTAAAATTCTTGATGATTACCTTCCACTTGAAAATCTTATCGCTAACGGTCTATTTCCTGTTCTCAGAGAAACCAATATTGAATACAGACTTCAGGTCAGCCTGAAAGATAAAGTGACAGGACGGATGTGGATGGAAGAATATGAAAGGGACATGATCTGGAAATTCAGGGCAGAATTTGAAGTTAACGGGAAAATTGCCGCCAGGGCTTTTCAAAAAGGAATAATTTTTAATCAGAAAGAAAATAAAATTGCCAGACTGAACAAGGATTTTAAATGGTATTTCAGACCGGGTGATCAGCAATGAGAAATAAACCGGATTACTATTATGTCCAGTCGGGTGTTGTGCCTGTGAAAATAATTAATGGCAAGGTTAAAATTCTGCTGATATCTTCCAGGAAAAAGAAACGACTGATATTGCCAAAAGGGATAGTGGAAGAAGAATTGGGGCCTGTTGAATCGGCGAAAAAAGAGGCCTGGGAAGAAGCGGGTATTGAAGGTGAAGTTTTGACAGACCCTGCCGGAACATACAACTACAAAAAATGGGGCGGAATTTGTGAAGTGCTCGTTTTTCCCATGATCGTTAAAAAGATACATGATACCTGGCCCGAATCATTCAGGGATAGATACTGGGTAGATTATGAAGAAGCGGCAAGGCTAAAAAAAGACAAAAAAATTGCCCATATTATAAACAACGCGATAAAAATATCCGATAATTATAAAAAATAAAAAATCTATGGATCGCCGCTATTGAACTATTGATTTATTTTTAATATTTATACTACTGTCGGCGGCAGATGAAAAAACATTAATGTAATTGCGGAGCAGGTTTAATGCAGGTAAATGAAATACTGATGCTTATTATAAATCTCGGTATAATTATCGCGATTATCTCCAATAACACAAAGTTGAAAATAATTCCATTTTATAAATTATTATTAAGCAGCTATTTTATTATTTTTTTCGGATGGATTTCAACAGTTATTGAGGGAATAATCTACCCCGATTTTTTTAATGCCTGTGAACATGCGAGCTATCTTATCTTTAGTATTATGATGCTGGTCTGGATTAGTAAAATAATCCCCCGGAGGGCAAAAAAATGAATATGGTCGTTGTTTCCACTCTGATTTCAAGCCTGATGATGGTTATAGCAGCATTACTGTTATTAAAGAATCGGAAAAAAGTGATATTCGATGATGGAGTATTTAAGGTTATTTTTTCTTTTATCCTGGTTAACGGGCTCTATTTTTTTACTATTTTTCTGGAATGGAGCGGTGTCATTCATGAATTTGGTGTAGGATATGACCAGGCGGAAGATTTTATAGGGGTTCTTCTTCCGGTGATGTGGATACTTTTATTTTATACCCTGATGAGCGAATACACAAATTTAAAGTTAAAGGAACAGGAGGAGAGTTATAAGGAATTAGTTGAAACAATGCAGGCGGGATTTGCCATGATAGATGAGACATTCCGGATAACGATGGTAAATTCATATATATGTAAAAAACTGGGATATACCGAGGAGGAATTATGGGGCGAACAAATCACCAGTTTTATCTTACCGGAAGAACTTCCCCATGTAATTGAAACCTTAAAAAGCATGCGGGAAGATCCATTTGAACTTGAATTTGTAAGGAAAACAGGTGAATCACTTTTTATCATCATTGCTCCTCATTTTATTTTTGCCAACAATAAACTTAAGGGCGCTTTTGCCGTCATAACGGATATTACAGAAAAGAAAAAAACAGAACAGGCGCTTATCAGGTTGACCAATGAACTTGAAGATAAGGTGATTCAAAGAACAAAAGAGCTGGAACTCGCTACTCAAAAGGCGGAAGAAGCCAACAGGACAAAAAGTATATTCCTTGCCAATATGAGTCATGAATTAAGGACTCCCCTGAACGCTATTCTCGGATATGCCCAGTTAATGTACAGAAAAGAAAAACCGGGAAGCCAGAATTCGGATGATTTGCAGACTATTCTAAACAGCGGAAATCATCTGCTTGGACTAATTAATGATGTGCTGGCAATTTCAAAGATTGAGGCGGGGCGGGTAAGTATCGCAAAAAATCCTTTTAATCCCGATGCATTGCTTAAGGAGATTAAATCGATGTTCCAGTTTCAGATAATGAAAAAAAAGCTGGAATTTATTGTTACCGCGGGTGAAAATCTGTCGGAATGTGTAAACTCGGATGAGAAAAAGATAAGACAAATAATCATTAATCTGGTTAACAACGCTATTAAATTTACAGAAAAAGGAGAGGTCAGGCTAAATATCGAAACAAGATCAGTCGATGAGCAATCGGGAGAATTAATCATCACCGTTGAAGATACCGGGCCGGGCATACCTGAAAAAGAACTGCCAAAAATATTTGATACATTCCATCAGACTGATAACAGCAGGCAGCCGACAGACGGAGTCGGGCTGGGATTATCGATAACGAAGAATTTTACCACGCTGCTCGAAGGAGAAATAAATATAACAAGCGAGATGGGGAAAGGGACCTCATTTAAGGTAACGCTGCCTTCAGTTTTCTGCGATAGTGAGGAGCTTGGCAGAAAAGATAATAAATTCAGAATAACCGGATTTGAAGCAGATTCGGATATGCCTGCTGTTCTTGTAGCGGACGATGTTGAAAGCTCGAGGAAGTATCTCTACCGTTTATTAACCCCGATGGGTTTTTCTGTCACCACTGTAATCAACGGCGCTGAGGCGGTTGAATCATGGATGAAAGAAAAACATGATCTGGTTCTTATGGATATCAGGATGCCGGTGATGAATGGAGTTGAAGCCACGAAAAAAATTATTGAGAATGACGAAGAAGCGAAGGTTATTATTCTTACAGCCAGCACATTTCAGCAGAAAACGGAAGAATTATATGAGACAGGTTGTTCGGCTGTATTATATAAACCGGTTGATGAAAATGTTTTACTACAGAAAATAGCTGATATTTGTTCACTCAGTCCGGTATATGAAAAGCTGAATCCAAAAAGTAAAAGATCAGATGGTGTTTTTGAACCTGTTAACGAATCAGATTTCGCGGAATTTGACCAGGCATTGATAAAATCTTTATACAATGCCGCTCTCCTGGGTGACAGGGAGAATATTTCGCGGATTGCCGGTCAGATAGAGGAAAAAAAACCGGAATTGGCAAAAAAAATTAAATATTATATGACAAAATACGATTATGATATTATACTGAATGCCACGGAGAATTTTTCGGCCGAATAATAATATTTTTTGTGTGTATTCAGATTCGGCTCGTATTATTTAATTATCTCCCTCTGTGAGAAGAGTAAGTGAAAATTATTCCCGGCCGGGATTAAAAACCTGTTGCTAATCTGCATAAGATACAATAAAAGGTCCGATTTTATGTATGAAATAATGATCGTTGATGATATTCCTGAAAACCTGAATTTTTTATCTTCCCTTCTCGAAGAAAACGGGTATATTTGCAGGCCGTTCAAATCTCCTCGTCTTGCCTTTAAATCAGCAAAAATAAAAAAGCCGGATCTCATCCTGGCGGATATCCACATGCCCGAAATGAATGGCTATGAATTCTGTAAGATATTAAAGGAAGATGAAACATTAAAACCTGTCCCTGTAATCTTTATCAGCGCGTTGCATGAGTCATCCAGCAAGGTTGAAGCTTTTTCCTGCGGCGGAGTCGATTATATTACAAAACCTTTCCAGCTTACCGAGGTGCTTGCCAGGGTTGATATACACCTTAAGATAAGTGAATATCAAAAGAAACTGGAAGAGAAAAATATCAGGCTGGAACAGTTACTGGATGAATTAAACAAAACACAGGCACAACTGATACATACTGAAAAGATGGCCTCACTCGGAGTTATGGCAAGCGGCATAGCTCACGAAATAAATAATCCGGTAAATTCGATAAATGGCAATTCTCAGGCTCTGAAATTTGTTATGGATGACTTTTCCGCTTTGTGGAAAAAACTGAAAGAGATGGATAGCGCCAGTCCCGATCTTCTAAAGGAATTTTTCCAAACTTCAGTTGAAGAGGGATATGACTCAATCATTGATGAATCGGGCAGTATAGTTGATAACATTATCAGCGCTTCGGGCAGGGCCGCAAATATTATCAGGGATTTGTTAACTTTTGTTCACCAGGAATCAGACGAGCTGGTGGATGTAGATATACATGAATGTATTGATTCCGCTCTCTCTGTTATTCCGGACGAAAAAATGGTTAAAGTTGTTAAAGAGTTCAATTCCGAAGGTATTGTTAAAACAAGTCCCGGTAAATTGAAGCATATTCTTCTGAATCTGCTTAGCAATGCTTTCGACTCCTTTGAGGAGCTGCCGGAAAGAAAGGATAAAATCGTAAAGGTAACAACCGAATTAGCAGAGAGAGAGCAGAAAAGTTTTACAGTTATTTCAATTAGTGATAACGGTATTGGAATTGAGAAGGAAAATCTTAAAAAAATATTTGTTCCTTTCTTTACAACAAAGGAAGTGGGCAAAGGCACAGGGCTTGGGCTCTCGATATGCCAGGGACTGATCAAATCGATCGGGGGTGAAATTAACGCGGAAAGTGTTATTAAAGAAGGGAGTAACTTTGAAATTATTCTGCCGGTAAAATAAAAGAAGACTTGATGGATATGGAAAAAGATTCAATTTTATATGTTGATGATCTGGAAGAAAACTTATCGGCTTTCAAATTTAATTTTCTGAGGTCTTATAAAATACTTCTGGCATCCTCCGCGAAAGAGGCTGTTTCCATATTGGAAAATACAGAAAATATCAAGGTTATTATTTCAGACCAGAGAATGCCTGGTAAGAGCGGTATTGAATTACTGGAACTGGTTCAAAAAAACTGGCCCGATATAATAGGCATTGTGGTAACGGCCTATATTGATATGGACGCGATTAAAGACGGGATAAACCGAGCGCGGGTTTTCGGATATCTGCAAAAACCTTTTCAGCCTCATGAAGTGCAAACAATGATCGATCATGCTATTGAACTATATAACGAGCGTGAGAAAAATGAAAATTTATTGAATGAATTGCAGGACCAGAATAAAGTTCTTTCCGCTACAACCAACAGGCTTCAGGAAGAGATAATAGAAAGGAAAGCGGCTGAAAAAAAGCTGACCGAGACTGTTACCGAACTGACAGAACTGAAAAAAAGACTTCAGGAAGAAAATTACATCCTTAACAGAAATATAAATGACAGCAACCAGTTTCGGAAGATCATTACTGTAAGCGCTAAAATGAAAAAACTGCTTGATGAAATTAAAAGCATTGCGCCAACTAATATTTCTGTATTAATAATGGGTGAAACCGGCACGGGCAAAGAACTTTTTGCCGACGCGGTGCATAGTCTGAGCAAAAGAGCGGATAAACCAATAATAAAAATCAATTGCGCCGCGCTGCCTGAATCGGTAATCGAAAGTGAACTTTTCGGACATGAAAAAGGAGCTTTTACAGGGGCGTTTGAGGGGAAAAAAGGTCGGTTTGAATATGCCGACGGAGGAACCATTTTCCTTGATGAGATTGGGGAACTGTCACCTGATCTGCAGGCGAAATTACTGAGGGTTCTTCAGCAGGGAGAATTTCAGAGAATAGGCTCGAATGAAACAATAAAGGTGGATGTAAGAATTATTTCGGCCACCAACAGAAATCTGCAGGAGGAGGTTGAGAAAAAAAATTTCAGGTCCGATCTTTATTTCAGGCTGAGCGTTTATAATTTTTCAGTTATCCCGCTGCGTGAAAGACTGGAGGATATTCCCGTCCTTGTCGATTATCTGATAAATAAATTTACAATCATTCATGGTCTGCCCCGTAAGATGATTGATGAAAAAAATCTCAATTTATTAAAATCTTATTCATGGCCCGGCAACGTCAGAGAACTTGAGAACATTATTGAGCGGTCGGTTATTTTGGCAAAATCAAATGATTTGAATATTGAGCCGGGACTATTTGCCAACCCGGTAATGGACAATATGCCTGCTAATGATGATCCACCGGAAAATCCGGATGAAAAAGAGAGGCTGGTGAATCTGCTGGAGGAACATAACTGGAAGATAGAGGGGGAAAAAGGTGTGGCTTTCGCGTTGGGAATCCCGCCCTCAACTGTAAGGTACCACATGAAAAAATATGGAATAAAAAGACCGCCGAGGTTTTAGGCACATTACCAGTTTTTATTGAATTTAAATACCGGAAATTGGATAATGCCCTTCTAAGGCTTCACCGCCTTTTTCGAAAAAGATTGAATAATATTCATCCTTACTCAAATCCTGCTCAGAAAAACAAGAATACAATTAACAATTAAAAAGGCAAAGACTACAGCATATTTATCTGATTTCGCCGATTTCGCTGATCGAGGTGGAAAAAGGCCACTAAAACACCAAAACACAAAATCCCGCGAAAGAGCTTAAAACAAACTTATTCCTGATTTTTCAACCTTAACAGCAGGAGGAATCCCACCAAACCTTATTACCCTGATTTTTTCTTTTTCCCGATCTTTTGTTCCTGACAGGAGGATGATAAACAGATTATTTGATAAAGTCCCTTTTGGCGTTGAAATGTTTATGCCCGATTCGCGATAACCCGGGAGAATTAAAAAAAACGGAATGCCACAGAATAGAAACGACATTAAAATTGTGGTTGTGGAAGTTGTGGTTTTGTTGCGGAAGCTGTGGAAGCTGAGGGGGATTAAGTCAGTAATATTTATAACATTTTTTTAAACCATTAAAAAACAACAATATACAAGAAACAAAATTTCTGGCATGGTTAATGTCATAACTTTTATATGCGCGAGACAAATGAACATATTTTCGAAAAATTTATTTCAGATCACCAAAAACCGGTGATTCTTGAGGTAAGCGCTTTATGGAGCGGATGCTCCCACCTAATGAATGATATACTGGAAGAGACTGAATCAGTGTACGGAGACAAACTTGAATTTTTATTTATGGATTTTGATAAGAACAGAGAATATATGATATCGATGAATATTCAGTGGTGGGAGCTTCCGGTTATTATGTTTTATTATAATGGAGAGCAGAAAATTCGTTTTTCAGGTCTTAAAAGCAAAGAATCATTTATAAAAACAGTAGCAGATTTTTTAAAATCATTTCCAGAAATTGAAAGGAGTTCCCAATGAGGATATTCGTTACGATGTTTATTATTTTTATTTCATCATTTCATTTATCAGGACAAGACAATCCAAAAATGAAAACATTTGGATATGTCAGAACATTTCATCAGAGTGATTTTGAAAATAACAGTTCTGAATTTACCATAAAAATGGCGAGGATAGGGGTAAAAGGCAGTATCAACAGTCGATTATCATATAAGTTTTTTGTTGATTTCGCGAGACAGGGAAAGCTGAGCACAGAAAGCGCAGACCTGAACGGAGAACAGGTTATTTCGGATGTTTCGGCGACATTTTCAAATTATCTTCTGGACGCTTATGGTAAATATGAAATTGTTGATGATGTATCAATTACCGCGGGGCAATTTAAAATACCTTTCAGCAGTGATAATCTTCTTGCCGCCTCAAAGCTGCCATTCAGCAACAGGCCCCTTGTATATTCGATCACTCCGGGATTAAGAGATATTGGAGCGATGGTCTCGGCAAAGTTCCTTCTCGGCTTTCCCTGGGAGGTTTCCGGCGGATTATTTAACGGAGCCGGATTTAATAAAAAGGAAGATGATCTGACCACAAATTATTCGCTGAGATTAAAAGCGCTGCCTGTTAAATTTTTAAGTCTGACAGCGAACATGTATTCGGGAAGATTTTCAGGTCCGAAAACTGATTTTATGAATTTTGGAGCAGAATATAAAAACAAGAATTTGTGGGTCGCGGGTGAGTATTCAATTAAAAAGACAAATGAAACGTATGATGTAACATCAAATGCCTGGTTCATATATATGCTATATGATATACCTGTAAATATAAACGCGCTGAAATTTATTCAGCCGGGGATAAGAATCGGAAGACTTGACAGAAATGCCGATATGGACAATGATGAATTGAACAGGTACACTGCGGGTATTAATTTCAATTTTACAGAAAGCAGAAACGCGCTTTTCAGGCTAAACTATGAAAGCAATCAGTCCGATGATGGAACGGGAGACTATGATCGGATGATACTGGAATTTCAAATTAAATTTTAACGCGTGATAAACTGAGGTGTAACTATGCTTAACTGGTTCAAAAACTTGAAAACGGGAAAAAAATTCTTTTTTACTTTTTTCCTATTGTCTGTTCTTCTCGGAGCAATAGGTTATTCAGCTTTCTGGGGTATGAACAAATTACATAACATAATTAATCAGACCGCGGATATCAGGATGCCATCTTATGAGCTTCTTCTGCAGATCGACAGAGACCTGCAGCAGGCTCTGGTCGCGGAACGAACGATGATTTCCACAGATAAAAACAGCGATCTTTTCGCGTCATTAAAAAAAGACCATGCCGAAAACCTTCAGCAGTCAGCAGAAAGATGGAGCCATTATATAACTCACATTCAAACTGACCGCGAAGCTGGCCTTGTAAGTCAGTTTGAAAATCATTTTTCCGAATGGAAAGCAATTACAAACCAGATTGTAATGGATATATCTTCGAATGACGCTGAACGAAGAGCCTCAGCGATAGAGAGATCTCTGGCTGAGGGGGTAAATTCTTTTGAAAGCGCGCGTACTATTATTGATCAGCTTACAGAGCTTAATGATGAATTTGCCTTAAATGAAAAGACAGAAAGCAAAGAGAGTTATTCCGGTGTTCAGACGATAATCACTGTAACTTTAATAATATCTCTGGTAATATTTATATTTCTCGGCGCCTACCTTACAAAAATTATCACAGGTCCTCTTTCGAAAGCGAGGGAAATGATGAAAGAACTTTCCGAAGGGAAATTAAAAACCAGGCTTAACCTGAATCTTAAGGATGAGATTGGTGAAATGGGTGACGCGATGGATTCCATGGCCGATAATCTGAAGAAAAAAATTGATATAATGCTCGATATTTCGAAGGGTGATTTATCTGCCGAGATCAGGACATTATCAATTGAGGATGAAATATCCCCGGCCCTTCAGAAAATAGTCAGCACTCTTAATGATCTTAATGATGAAATTGGTGAACTGAATAATTCGGGAAAAGAAGGTAATCTTTCCGTAAGAGGAAACAGCAGCAAATTTGACGGAGTATATTCTCAACTTGTCAAAGGAATTAATGAACTGCTCGATACTATTCTGGTGCCGATAAATGAGGGTTCCAGAGTCCTGGAGGTAATGGCAACCGGCGATATGCAGGTAAGAATGGAAGGAGAATACAAAGGTGATCTCCGAATAATCAAGAACAGTATAAATGATCTTGGCGATTCATTAAACGCTTTATTGTTCCAGGTAGATCAGGCAGTGCACGCGACATTAAGTTCAAGCAATGAAATATCGGCTGCCACCGAGCAGCTTGCAAGCGGCGCGCAGGAGCAGAGTTCACAGGTTCACGAGGTATCCGCCGCTGTTGAACAGATGACTTCGACAATTATGGAAACTGCCAAAAATTCAGGCAACGCGTTTGAATTATCAAGTTCGGCTGAAAAAGCGGCCAATGATGGCAGCCAGAATGTTGGCAAAGCGAAAGATGGTTTTAACAAAATAGTTGACTCCACAAAAATGACCGCCGATAAAATTATGTCCCTGACCGAAAAGACCAAGCAGATTGGTATGATAGCGCAGGTAATTGATGAAATTGCCGATCAGACAAATCTACTGGCATTAAACGCTGCCATTGAAGCGGCGCGGGCAGGAGAACAGGGCCGGGGTTTTGCCGTTGTTGCCGATGAAGTGAGGAAACTGGCCGAAAGAACAACAAAAGCTACCAAAGAAATTGCTGAAACTATTGTTTCTGTTCAGAATGAAGCTTCCGAAGCCAACCAGGCAATGATGATGGCTAAAGATTATGTTGATGAGGGAAGGAAAAACAACGAGGATGTGGAAATTTCTCTCAACCAGATTCTTGAAAGTATTCAGCAGGCAACAAGTGAAATTCAGCAAGTGGCAACAGCAAATGAAGAACAATCCTCAAGTTCCGGACAAATAAGCAGAAGTATTGAAATAATCAGCGGTGTGGTAACCGAATCGGCAGCTTCGATTCAGCAGGTCGCAGCAACGGCTGAAGATTTGAACCGACTAACAGAAAAACTTGGAGAACTGGTGACACGTTTTAAGATAAGTGATATCAATGAGAATTTGGCAGCCCAGAGGGACTTAAAACTACTCACCGGCGCTTAAATAACAACCATGCTTAATGAAGTGGTATTTCAAATACCACTTCATTTCTATTTTTACGCGGCTTTTATTTCCTGCCGTTACAGTATTTCCCCGATTATAATTCCCTCTTCGCCATATTCCGATGAGGTTTTTAGCAGCTTATCAACATCTTTAGCCGCGACAATTGCCACCAGACCTATGCCAATATTAAAAACCTTTCTCATCTCATCATCACTTATTTTGCCCGATTCCCGGATCAATTGGAATATCGGGGGAATTTCCCAGGCATCCCAGTTTATTTTGATCGACAAATTTTCAGGCACAACTCTGATAGTATTGCCAATCATACCACCCCCGGTAATATGAGAAAAAGCGTGAATATCAATTTTATCTTTGAGCAGGGAGATTAAACCAAGATAGGATTTATGAACCCTCAGCAATTCCTCACCAACTGTAAATTCAAGTCCGTCAGGTTTATCATCCAGATTAAATTTGGAAAGAAGCGCTTTTCTGGCCAGTGAATAGCCATTAGTATGAAGTCCGTTTGACTTAAAACCAATCAGTATATTTCCTTTATCAACTTTTGAACCATCAATGATTTTATCTTTATCGACAACACCTACAATGGTTCCTGAAAGGTCATAATCAGTTTTATTATAAATACCCGGCATTTCGGCGGTTTCTCCACCTATGAGCGCCATATTATTTTCATAACAGGCCTTCGCGAAACCTGATACTATTTGTTCGGCCACATTCGGATCAAGCTTGCCAAAAGCCATATAATCCATGAAATAAAGTGGTTTCGCGCCGCATACCGCGATATCATCCACACAATGGTTAACCAGATCCTGACCTACAGTATTATGCCTGTTCATCATGATGGCCACTTTAAGTTTTGTTCCCACTCCGTCGACAGAGGAAACAAGAACCGGTTCCTTATATTCCGTAAAATCGGGCTGATAGAATGCCCCAAAATGTCCGATGCCTGAAAGTACATTTTTATTAAATGTTTTTTTTACCAGCTTACTTATTTTCCCAACAGTTTCATTACCGGCGTTAATATTTACTCCGGCAGCTTCATATGTATTTTCCATTACCGACCTCAGTAATAATATTTCGTTTCTTAAAAATAAACTTCCCTCCGATAAAGTGAAACTTTATTTCGGCGGTTTTTGTAAAAAATAAATGAGCGGAGGCGCTTTATTGAACCGGATGCAAAACAACTTTCGTTTTTGTATATTTAAAGTTTAGTTTTTTGTTAATAAACCGGATTAAAAAGGATGCGGGAATTTGAATTAAGTGATCGTGAAAAGAATATACTGAGGTATGTAATACACCAGTTTATTCTTACCGCCAGCCCGGTTGGATCGAGGTTTATAACAAAAAAATATGGACTTGGTCTTTCCGCGGCGACCGTAAGAAATATAATGTATGATCTCGAACAATTCGGGCTTCTCGGGCATCCCCACACCTCTGCCGGGCGGATACCGACAGATAAGGGTTACCGATTCTATGTGGACTCGCTGATGGATCCTCCCTATCTGGAAAAAGGGGAGATTGATTATATCGATTCTTCACTCGATAACCAGGGATCTGAAACCGATGACCTGTTAAAAATAAGTTCAACGCTGCTTAGTGAAATAACCAGTCAAATAGCCTGCGTAACATTCCCCAGTTTTGAGCAGGCAATTCTCGAAAAGCTGCAGATTGTTGAACTTTCGAGCAGTAAAATACTGATTGTAATAACGATCAGGGCCGGTCTTGTAAAAACTATTACTCTGGAGCTTAAAACTGATAACCTCAGCAGCGAGCTTCAAAAGGTCCAGAGAATATTAAATGAAAGATTATCGGGGCTGAAATTTTCAGAGATTCGAAGCAGCTTCAGGGAGAGGCTGAAAGATTATGATAAAGGTTCTTCCAGACCGGTGATACGTTTATTCCTCGATTCGGTCGATAAAATTTTTGCCGATGTAAAAAAAACTGATAAAGCTGTTATTACGGGAGCCAGCAATGTGCTCAGGCAGCCGGAATTTGAGGATATAAAACAGTTCGGCAGTGTAATTGAACTTATTGAGAACAAAGAAGTGATTGTTCACCTTATGGATAAAGATCAGCCGGCCGGTCTGAATGATATTAAAGTTTTTATAGGGTCGGAAAATACAGAAAAAAAACTTGATAACTACAGCCTGGTTACGAAGGAATATAAAGTTGGAACTCTTACCGGAAAACTTGGTATTATAGGTCCTAAAAGGATGAATTATCCCAGAATGATAGCTGTAGTTACATACCTGGCAGATACCCTGAGCCAGGAACTGACAGGAAAAAAATAAATAAAATAACATATATAGAGATTGATTATGGCCAGAAAAAAGAAAAAAGAAGAAAAAGTTCAGAATAATGATGAAATGAATAAACAGCAGGAAGAAGTTAAAGAAAGCCCGGATGGAGCGGAATTAAAAGATATCAGCGACGCGGAAATGGCTGAGGAACTGATTAAGCTTACCAGGGACCTCAATACTTCTTATTCAAAGATAGAGGAACTGGAAAAGGAAAAACAGGAGCTGAATGACAAGCTGCTGAGAAGAGCCGCTGAATTTGAAAATTATAAAAGAAGAACTGAAAATGAAATTCAGAAGATGCTGAAATATGCTTCGGAACCGATAGTAATTTCCATTCTCGATATTTTTGCCGATTTTGAAAGGTCAGTAGTACATCTTGAAGAGGATACTTATGAATCGGTTAAAAAAGGTCTTGAGCTGGTATATGGTAAATTCAAAAAAATGCTTGAAAAGGAGCAGATAAAAAAGATTGAGGCAAAAGGAAAGCCATTCGATTTTGAACTTCATGAAGCCCTTATGCAGCAGCCTTCAGAAGATGTTCCGGCCAATACAGTTCTGCAGGAAGTTGAACCGGGATATATATTCAAGGATAAAGTGATTAAACACGCAAAGGTAATTGTCAGCCAGCCGCAAGACTGATACGGCAAAATCAAATAAAAGCTATGGAGAAATAATCCGAAATGGCAAAAAGAGATTATTATGAGATTTTAGGCGTAAATAAAAACGCCGGTAAAGATGAAATAAAAAAAGCATACAGAAAGCTCGCGATGCAGTATCATCCTGACCGTAACCCGGATAATAAAGAAGCGGAAGAAAAGTTCAAGGAGGCCGCGGAAGCATACGAGGTTTTGAGTAATGATGATAAACGTTCTAAATATGACCGGTTTGGACACCAGGGATTAAAGGGAGGACAGGACTTTCACGGGTTTTCCGATGTTAATGATATTTTTAGTCACTTTTCAGATATATTTGGCGGCTTTGGCGGCGGTTCAATTTTTGACGATTTCTTCGGCGGATCGGGACAAAGGCGTCAGAGGCAGAGAACCACCGGCACCCCGGGCTCAGATTTAAAAGTAACGCTAAAACTTTCACTCGAAGAGATTGCCTCGGGAACAACAAAAAAAATTAAAATTAAAAAATATACCACCTGTAAAACATGTGGCGGAACAGGCGCCAAGAGTTCAGGCGATTTTAACACCTGTACGGTGTGTAAAGGAACCGGGGAAATCAGACAGGTATCCCGCTCATTATTCGGACAGTTTGTAAATATCGCGGCCTGCAGTAATTGCGGCGGAACAGGCAGAGTTATTGCCGATCCGTGCCGGAAGTGTTCGGGCGAAGGAAGAGTCTATCATGAGGATACAATAAAGATAAATGTTCCCGCCGGAGTGAGTGATAATAGCTACATGACTCTGCGCGGAGAAGGAAACGCCGGAAAAAACGGCGGCCCGGCCGGAGATATCATAGTCATTTTCAGAGAGCAGCAACATGATTATTTTGTCCGAAACGGTGATGATGTTATTTATGATCTTTTTATTAGTTATCCTGAAGCGGTCATGGGCACTGATGTTGAGATTCCCACACTAAACGGCCGCGCGAAATTACGTATTGAAGCCGGCACGCAGCCGGGTAAATTTTTGAAAATGCGGGAAAAAGGTATTCAGCATCTGAATTCACATGGCGCGGGAGACCAGCTTGTAAAAATAAATGTTTATGTGCCCAAAAAGGTTAATTCCAAAGAAAAGGAACTCCTGAAGGAACTTTCAGGTCAGCCGAATATAAAAGTTCCCGTCTGATAAAAGAGAATTACGGAGGAGTTATCGGTCTGCTCAAAAAAATTGCCGTTGCCGCGGGTCTTCTTCCTGCCGAAGCGGGAACGGTAATCATTTTACTGTTAATTTTAATAACAGGACTCGCGGGCCGATTTTATTTTTCCGGTGTGAATGGCTCTCTGCCTGGCAAAAAGGATTATCGAAGAGAGGATAGTCTGTTCATTAACAGGGTAAATATATCAGATTCAATAAAAATTCCTGAAAAAAGTATTGATTATGAGTCCAAACTTTTAGATTTTAGTGACAATAAATTCTACCGAAAGAAGCAGTTGCCTGCCGAAGAGTCAATTGATATAAATAAGGCGGATGCTTCAACGCTTGAAAGTCTTCCGGGAATTGGTCCTAAGACTGCGGAAAAGATATTGTTATACCGCAAAAATTATGGTGAATTCCTTAAAAAGGAGGATATTATAAAAGTTAAAGGTATCGGAGAAAAAAAATATAAAAATATTAAGAAGTATATTTATATTGAAAAGTAAATAAATTATAACCCCCGGAGGAATAATGTTAAAAAAAAGTGAACCGTGGTATCTTCATGCCATACTTGTTGTCATAATTTTAATTCTGACTTATGTTCTGATTCAGGTGGCAATTGTTGAACCGAGGGAAGTAATCAAAACAAGAAAATATCATAAGATCGAATCACGTTTAAGAATGACAAACCTGAGAGAAGCGCAGATTCTGTGGGAAAAGAAATTTGGCAGTTTCACTGATAATCTCGATTCCCTGGTTAATTTTATTAAATTCGACACTACAGTAGCCCAGGTTATGGTTGGAACAGACACTATCACAGGAAAACCAACCAATCCGTTCCATACTCTCAGCCATGGAAAATTTGATCCCGATTCACTCTTCCTTTCGCCCAGATCCTATCAGCGATTTATGGTTATGGTCGATACATCAATTGAGGTTGACACCTTTATTAACAGAAGAGGAAAAATTACCAAGATCGACAGTAATATCATAATCGGAACAAGATATGAAATAAAATCTCCCGATTCAGATGATAAAATCGGCGATGTATTTATTGATGCTTTACGGAATACCGCATCCTGGGAATAATCATTAATGTTTGAGAATTTTAAGAGAGCCGGCGTTTATCCCGCCGGCTCTTCAGTTCAATATTTATCCACCCGCCAAAATATTATTCTTAATCTTGATCAGTTTCAGTTAACCGCCTCTTGCGGCAGCTATTTGAAAAGCGGAGACACCGATCGGTTCTTCAGCGAAATATTAAATCCTCTGAGATCAGAAGATAATGCTGAGACTGTTATAGACGTGGCGCTGCCAAAATGTATGATAAAAGCGATTGAGCTGCCTTATGAACCCTCCCTTACCATGTCCGATCTGAAAGAACAGATCAACTGGGAGCTGGAGACACTGCTTCCTGATTATTCCCCCGGCAATTATTTAGTTAATCTAATCAGAAACAAAGCTGACCAGATCACTTCTTTTGACAGCCTGATAATCATTCTGATTGAAAAAGAGGTTGTCAGGCAATTTCGGAAAGCCTGCTCCGAAGCGAATTTAATTCCCGGCAAGATCGCTCATCCGGTTGTTACTGCCGCGGTTCAGGCATCAGCGGGTGACGAATACAGTGTCCTGATTTTTGTTGAGGATAAGTTCTTTTCTTTTTCCATTCTTAAAGGCAACAAACTACAAACCTACAGGGAACAGAGATTTGATGATGTCCTGGATTTTGCTGAAAAGCTCACAATAGTTCTGAGCTCTAAAAATTCAATTTTCCAAAAGGCTGGAAAACCGTGCAAGTATATTTACGCGGGAGATGACACTTATTTCGAAATCGCGGGAAAAGTTGCTCTTGATATAGGAGTTGAACTAAATGCGCCCGATATCTTCAGAGGTTTTGTATTTAAGAATCCGGGTGATGAGAAGAAATTTTCGCAGGAAAAGCTGAAATTTTGTTCTGTTGCCGGTATATTGATTTAATCAAACATTTTATTTGTAAAAGCTTTTCATTTTTCCTGCCTGATATCTATCCATATTTTTAACTGAATTGAGTAGGGGATAATTTTTTACAAAAAATATTTTTCCTTTTACAACCTTTCCCAATCTTAAAGAGTCTAAACTAAAAATATTCATTTATTACACAATAAGGGGAAAGTTATGAAAAAAGTTATATGGATCGCTTTAATACTGCTTCTTTGTATCACTACTATCGGGTTCGCGGAAATCCGGAAAGAAATTGAAAAAAGTTTTGATGTAAGCAGCGGAGGCGAACTTGTAATTAAATCGGATCTGGGCAGCATTGAGGTTGATACACATTCGAAAGAAACAGTTGAAGTTAAAGTCCTGATCAGGTTCCGGACTTCAGATGAAGAGAAGGCTGAAGAAATGATGGAGGATATTGATCTTGATTTTATGCACAAAGGAAGTGATGTTACCATTCGCTGCGATTTTGACCGCGGATGGTCGGGCTGGGGAGGCAACAGCAATAAAATCAGAATGAAATACCAGGTTATCGTCCCGTCAAAATATAACCTTGATCTCGCTACTTCCGGCGGCAGTATAAAAGTACAGGATATAACCGGGTTCGTGAAGTCAAGAACCTCGGGCGGCAGTCTCTCATTCGCGAATATTGATGGAGAATTGATTGGTAAAACTTCAGGCGGAAGTATAAAACTGGAAAGCTGTACCGGTGACGCGAATGTCAGCACATCAGGCGGCGGAATACAGATTGGTGAAGTAAAAGGCATTGTTAAGGCAAGTACTTCGGGCGGCGGAATAAGGGTTAAAGAAGTTGCCGGAACTGTAAACGCGAGCACTTCGGGCGGCGGAATTGATGTCTATATTTCCAAACAGCCTGAAGGGGACTGTAAACTTAAAACTTCGGGCGGCGGAATAACCGTTACTCTTGCCGAAGATATAGCGCTTTATCTCGATGCGAAAACCAGCGGCGGCTCGGTTGATTCTGAGTTTCCGGTCGAGTTCAGGGGCAAAGTTAAGAAAAGCAGACTCGCAGGTGAAATTAATGGCGGCGGCCCGGAGCTTTACCTCAGAACCTCGGGCGGCGGAATTACTATCTATAAGAGATAAAAAAGATTATCGTATCAGTGCGCCGTGGAAAACTCCGCGGCGCCGGTTTTAAATGTACCGACAGGAAAGAAGGCTCGAAGTTACAATTAATAATTAATAATGAACAATTAACAATTGAAAAGACTATCGCAGATTTTTGTGATTACGCTGATTTAGGTGGGAATTACGCCGCCAAATCAACAAAGCACAAAATCCCGCGAAAAAACTCAAAGAAACCTTATTCTTTGTTTTTTAACCTTAGTAGCAGAAGTGACTGCCCAACAAAATTAAACCTTATCCTTCAGACAGGATATTTTCCGGGTAAATAATATTTGACTCCTTCGGAGTCGCAGTTGGTGAATTGATCATAAAACCACCGGATTGCATCCGGGGCTAATAATATTTGACACCTTCGGAGTCGTTTATGATTCAGATTAGTGATGGGATAGATGTATCTTCATTAAAAAAAGTCTAAATTTTCCCCAGGCAGAGCTTGAGGAAAACGCCCTAAAGGGAAAAGTTCCCTGGCAAAACGGGGGGTAATATATTCAATAAGAAATTAAATTCTACGAAAATTGGTAAGAGATTTATCAACAATTAGAAAGTTTTATTGCCAGGTACAAGTTTCGTAGTTACTCGAGGTGTGTCCTCCCCCGTCAATGAAGAAGAACGCTTCATTGCCACCCCCTTGCTTGCATCCCCATGGGGCCGGCGGGGGACATTCTGATTACTTGGATTTGTCGATAAATATCCCCCTTCGCCCCATAGGGATGCCAGTGGCAGAGGGGTGGATTCAAAGTGTTTTTCTTTGAAGACGGGGGAGGACTATCCTTGAGCTAATCTATAACTTTTCTTTTTCTGACTCTATCAGCTTATGGATTTTGAATTGCGGCCTGATTATCGGCAACATGTTATTATCGGGCTTTTTGACAAATTTTGTTCCTTAGATTATCCTCAACATGTTGGCGTTAGTGTGGTGGTAAGATCCTAATTTTTCCCCAAACAGAGCTTGAGGAAAACACCCTAAAGGGGGAAGAATAAACTGCAAACACCTGATGAATTGAGCTCTGATTTCTATTAAAAAGAATCCCGAATGGGATTCAATATCAATAGCCCCGGGCTGCGAAAGAAGAGAGCAGCCCGGGGTTAAGAGAAAAATATGTCGCCACGACCCCGAAGGGGTCGAATTTAGAACTTCATCGCGGATTTGATTTTACTCCGGCAACTACTATTTTCCCCGGGGTGTTTATATTCGACGCCTTCAGCGTCGCGAAAGATGGCCGCTATATCAGACCACCGGATTGCATCCGGGGCTATTCATATTCGACTCCATTCGGAGTCGTTTGAGATTAAAAGAAATATTTCTCAGGTAATTCCTTTTTGATTCTGGCTCTGCCGGTTTATGGATTTAGAATCGCGGTCTGATTATCGGCAACATGTTATTATCGGGCTTTTTGACAAATTTTGTTCCTTAGATTATCCTCAACATGTTGGCGTTAGTGTGGTGGTAAGATCCTAAATTAACTCCTCTCCACCAGATCGGATAATACAGATGATGCATTGCAGGAAATTCCCGAAAGAGGCGTAAAAAATATTCAGGTTTTGGCGCCTCTTTAATCAGTCTTTGTTTTCGCCGGAATCCTGGTTGTCATGGTAATAAGAATAAACTATTTTTGCTTTTGCCTGGCCGATAACTTTCGCCAGTTCGGGGAATTCAGCTTTTTTTATTTCTTCAATACTCATGAAATTCTGCAGCAGTTTCTCAGCCCCTTTTTCACCGATTCCTTCTATGGAGGTAAGTTCAGTAGTAATAATTCTTTTGCTTCTTCTGCTTCTGTGGAATGTTATCGCGAAACGGTGAGCTTCATCTCTTATATGCTGAAGTAGTTTTAGTGAGGAGGATGTTTTGGGAATAATAACCGGTTCCGATACGCCGGGAGTAAAAACTTCTTCCAGTCTTTTAGCAAGACCAATTATCTCATATTTTTTTAATCCTATCTTATTTAATGTTTCGACAGCGCTTGAAAGCTGTCCTTTGCCCCCATCCACCATAATCAGTTCAGGGATCGGTTCATTTTCTTCCATCAGTCTTCTGTAACGTCGTTCAACCACCTCCTGCATGCTGGCGAAATCATCCACTCCCTCTACTGTTTTTATGATGAATTTCCTGTACATACTTTTTTTAGGTTTTGCCTCTTCGAAAACAACCAGACTCGCGACAGTATCACTTCCCTGAATATGTGAAATATCAAAACACTCTATACGTCTCGGTATATTTTTAAGGCGGAGATCACGTTTAAGGCTTGTCAGAACATAAGGAAGATTGCCTTCCTTTTTCATCCTCTGGAGCTGTATTTCTTTTAGAAGGTAGATAGCATTCTGACGGCACATTTCAATTAGTGATTTGGCGTCACTTTTCCTTTTAGGCTCAATAAAATGTACCTTTCTTTTACCTTTTTCCGCAAGCCAGTTTCTTAATGTATCAACTTCCTCAGGCATAACTTCAATAACTATTTCTTTTGGCACCTCAACATATTCACTATAATAAAAGCGGACTACCGCGGCATAAAGTTTGGGAAGTGATTCATCCTCGGCTGTAAGTCGGAATTGTTTTTTTGAAAGAAGTTTGCCGGCGCGGATATTCAGGATACTTACGGCAGCGTCGGTTCCTTCAACAGCGCAGGAAATTATATCCCGGTCTTCGAAGTCAGTGCTTACAACCTTCATTTTTGATGACCAGACATTGAGTTGTTCTATCTTATCTCTTAGTTCAGCAGCTTTTTCAAATGCGAGATTTTTTGCAGCGTCGGCCATTTGTTTTTGCAGTGAGCTTAATAGTTCATCGGTTTTCCCGCGGATAAGTTTTATTACCTGTCCGACCATTTCGTTGTATTCTTCTTCGGATATCAGTCCTTCGCAGGGACCGTCACATTTTTTTATATGGTAATCGAGACAGAGTTTAACCTTCTTTTCTTTGATCACCTCAGGACCGAGGAAATATTTACAGCTTCTGATTCTGAAGAGTTTATTAATCATCCGCAGGGCGCCTTTCATATTTTTCACATCAGTATAGGGGCCAAAGTAGCGGGAGCCATCCTGGACAACATCCCTGGTGGAAAAAATCTGCGGGAATGGTTCATTTGTTACCCTGATATAAGGAAATGATTTATCATCCTTAAGGTTAATATTATAGCGTGGTTTATGTTTTTTTATCAGGTTGTTTTCGAGTACGAGAGCTTCTATTTCATTTTGGGTAATTATTACCTGAAGATCAACAATCTTTTTTACCAGGGCCTTCGTTTTGGGAGAATCAACTTTCGCGGCGAAATAACTGCGAACCCGGCTCCTCAGGCTTTTGGCTTTCCCGATATAAATTATTTTTTCTTTATCATTAAAAAACTGGTATACTCCCGGTTTTTGCGGCAGATTTTCCAGTTTATAAGCAATTCTGTCATTCATTCGTTACTCCGGATAGGAATTTTTCAGGTAAAAAGATAGCTGATATTTTTTTAATACTTACAGAATATTACTATAATTGTCCATAAAAAATTCTGAATATTGGAAAAATAATGAAAAAACTGCTTATTCTTATTCCCCTGCTGATAATATTAACTTTCTCCTGCTCTCAAAAAGAACAATCCATCCCTGAAACCACAAAAACTTTCGTTGAAAAAGACTCACTTAACATTTATGGATTTTTCTCCGATTCACTAAACGAAGTTCATGGAAGGATACGCAAACATGAAACACTGAGCGATATTCTTGTGCCATATAATATTTCTTATCCCCAGCTTGATACCGCAATTAAAAAATCGAAAGATTTAATCAACCTTCGGAAAATAAATTATAACAAAGATTATATAATTTATACAGAAAAGGACTCCCTCGAAACGGCCCGTTATTTTATATACCTGCCCGACCTGGTGAATTATCTTATCGTGGAATTTGCCGATTCGGTTATCGTAACCGGGGGAAAAAGGGAGATAAAAACTAAAGAAAGAACTGTTTCAGGCACAATTGAGTATTCTCTTTACCAGACAATGGTCGATAATGATGTTGATATAAACCTGGCGATAAGATTATCTGAGCTTTACGCATGGCAGATAGATTTCTGGTCAGTAAGGAAAGGGGACTCATTCACAGTTTTATTCGAGGAAAAATTTGTTGACACACTTTATACAGGCATCGGTAAAATAAAAGGAGCTGTATTTAATCATCGTAATACACCCTATTACGCGTTCCTTTTTGACCAGGGTGAAGGAGATGATTATTTTGATGAAAAGGGACAGAGTCTGCGCAAAGCTTTTCTTAAAGCTCCCCTGAAATTTTCAAGGATAAGCTCACATTACAGCGGAAACCGGTTCCATCCGATATTAAAGATTTACAGGCCGCACAGGGGGATAGATTTCGCGGCGCCCAAAGGAACTCCTGTTTATTCTGTCGGTGACGGGATTGTTGTTGAAAGAAAAAGAAAGGGGGGAGCGGGCAACTGGGTGAAAATAAAACATAACGGAACATACAGCAGCGGTTATATGCACCTCTGGAAGTATGCCAAAGGTCTGAATGTCGGGGCTAAAGTGAAACAGGGTGATCTGATCGGGTATGTTGGAAGCACGGGCCTATCCACCGGGCCGCATCTTGATTTCCGGTTTTATATAAATGGACAGCCGGTTAATTATCTGAAACAGGAATTTCCCGCGTCTCACCCGGTTGAAGATGATTATAAAGATCGGTATTTTGCTTTAAAAGACAGTTTAATGGCGCTAATTTTACCGGATAAAATAATCGCGGCATCGACAAGAACAGATTCTACCGGGAGTGAATGATTAACTGCAGGATTTTGTAATATTGCCGGCGAATATCAAAACCTGTTTTTTTTATATGATTTGAATTTGAAGGATGATTTATGCCATATTTTAATTTTCGTGAACAAAAACTATTTTACCGGGAAAAAGGGGAGGGGGAATTGCTGCTGATCCTTCCCGGAAACAGCGCCGCCTCAATATTTCACGAGGGTGAAATTGATCATTTCAGCCAAAATTACAGGTGTGTTTCCCTCGATTTTCTTGGCACCGGTCAGTCGGCAAGAACCAATAAGTGGGATACCGACTGGTGGTATGAGGGAGCGTGCCAGGCGGCAGTGCTTGTAAAACATCTCAACTATGAAAACTGTTATGTGATGGGCACAAGCGGCGGATCGATGGCCGCGCTGCTGATGGCTATTCATTTTCCTGAAATTGTTGATTGTGTAATTTGCGACAGTTGTGTGGAATCTTTTTCTCCGGAACAGCTTCGTGAAGAAGTAGAGGGAAGAAAAAAAGCTGATGCCAATCTGATCGCTTTCTGGAACGCGGCGCATGGCCACGACTGGCAGAGTGTTATAGAAAATGATAATTCTCTTCTGCTAAAACTTGCTGAAGCCGGAGGTAATGTAACCGACGGGAGACTGAATGAAATTAAATGCCCGGTTCTTTTTACCGCGAGTCTTACCGATTCCTTTCTGCCTGAGCCGGGTAAGCAGATTTGTTCAATGGCCGAGCAGGTAAAGGATGCCAGGGTATATTTCAGCAACAAAGGAGATCATCCTTTTATGTGGGAAAATCCTGATGAATTTCGTTTTGTCGCCGACTGGTTCCTGGGGAAACTGAAGGGGTAATAATAGATCGGGTCCGCTGTAAAAGTGATTTTGACACAGTCATAATTTTGTAAAATACATCATTCTTTCAAACCGGAGTTTTATTAAAAGCTCCGGTTTACAGATTAAACCTGCTTAACTTTCCCTCCTTTTATTTATATTTGCTGCCACAGAATATCACTCACAAAATGACCATTTATTATGAAAAAAATTACTTCTCTGCTCTTCGTGTTTATTTTAGTTTCTCTGATGTTATCCTGCGAAAAGAAAAGTATGGAACAGGAAAATGAGAAAATTGACTGGCAGGAACAGATCATATATATGGCGCTCACAGACCGGTTTTATAATGGCAGTCAGCAGAATGATGAAGCGGGCAACTCAGGCTGTTTCGATCCGGAAAATCCTTTTATGTATCATGGAGGAGATATTGCCGGATTTGTTGAAAAAATGGATTACCTGAAAGAACTTGGTATAACCGCTTTATGGACTTCTCCCCTTTATGAGCAGGTTCCCCGGCACGCGATAAATGCCGGAAGGGATGAAGAGCGGGATGATACCCCTTCATGCGGATACCATGGTTATGTAATTAACTTCAGGTATCCCGATAACAGAGGTGTTGAACCAAAATTCGGAACACCCGATGAGGTTAAAACACTTATAAAAGAGCTGAAAAAAAATAATATGAATATCATCTTCGATATGCTGGTTAACCAGGCGGGCTGGAATGCTGATATTGTTTCAAAAAAACCTGAATGGTTCAACAGACTTAAAGATGATGAAAAGGATAACAAATGCGCTTATCTCGATCTTGAACACATGTGTATTTACGGATTGCCCGATTTTAAGATTGATGATCCGGAAGTTGGAGCGGAGGTAAGAAATTATTTAAATGAAATGAGCAAAGGGTGGATAAAAGAATATAATATTGACGGAATCCGTTTTGACGCTCCGATGCTTGTACCCAAAAGTTATTTCCCCGAATGGTTCAGGGAGGTAAGATCCGTGAAAAAAGATCTGTTTGTTTTTGCCGAAACATATGATTACAACCGTCCGGGCAATTATAAACCTTATCTTGAAAGGGGATTTGACGGCACACTTAATTTCTATTTGCAGGGGGGATTTAAGAAGACTTTCGCGAAAGAGATGTCTACTGATATTATTGCCGATAATATGAAAAATACTATTGCCGATCTTGGTATAGAACAGACCCGGTTAATGGTTAATTTTATTGATAATCATGATATCGCTCGTTTTATGACCAATACCGATGGAGGGCCGGCCCTTATTTCGGACGACAGCAGGCGCCAGCATCTCGCTCTCATTGCCCTGATGACATTACCCGGAATACCGCAGGTATATTATGGCAATGAACTTGGCGCTTACGGTGGTTATCCCGATAACCGGCTCGATATGCCCGGCTGGGCCTGGAATAAAGATAACAGGACCGGGGAGCATGAAAACCACATGAAAGGCGCCGGTAAAACTTTTGAGCTGACAAAAAAACTTATCAGAATCAGAAAATCCGAGTCCGCGTTAACTAAGGGAAATTATACCGAGCTGATAAGAGAGGATAACGGGAAAAATCCAAATGTGTTTGGTTTTTACCGTGAATTTGAAGACAACAGGGTGGTCGTTGTGATAAATAACAGTCCTGAACCGACAGGGGAATTTACAATTGATTTTTCTTTGACTGGTATCAATAATGATTTTGTATGTGTTGATATCCTTAATTACGGCGCTCCGGAAAAGCTGGAAATTTCATCAGGAAAGGCTGAAGTAAATATGGAAGGCAAGACAGCGGGGATTTATCTGATAGAAAAATAACCTGGTATTTAAGATTGATCGTTATCGTACCATTCCAGTATTCTCAGGGCCCTTAGGGTATTCCATGCGGATGGTTTTCCCGGTTTTTCCATTTCGAAGAATGTGCGGCCGGGGTGTTTTGCCTGAAGAGGCCACCTGCCGTTTTTCTCCTTTTTTCTAAGAATACTTATCGCCTCTTCCATTCTTTCATCCGGCGCCGCTTCCGCCATTCTGAAATAATCGAGCGCCCGGAGAATATCATATCTCCATCGCGGGGGAAAGGAGAGACGGGTAAACTGATCTTTGATTACCTTCCCGGTTTTATCCGATTTGAAGAGCCGGTGCTGAAGAAGGAACTCATGGGCTTTCGCGGCAGCGTCTTCCGCTTCGTTCCGGAATTCGGGCAGAAAAGACTTTAATTCAAATAATCCTTCAAGAACTGAAATGGTGGTATGCATTGAACTGTGAGTGGCTCCCCTGAATGACTGGCAATTCCAGCCCCCATCGGGCATCTGCTGACCGAACAAAAATCCCGCCATTTCACGAAGATAATCGGATTGATGACGGAAATATGAGGCGAGTCCGAGAATCATACCTGTTACACAGGTTTCACTGTGATCGAGGGATGCGAAATAGTTTATTCCGCCATCTTTATACAGGCCTTTGTTGATTAGCAATCCGATACTTTTTTGAGGCTGTTCATGTTTGGGATTTAGCCCGAGCCGTTTCAGCAGAAGCAGCGTGTAGGTTGTCGATATCCATTTGGGAGAGTAGATACCCCCGCCCCAGCGTCCGGAAATATCCTGAAGATCAAGAAGCTTTTTGCCCCATCCGCTATTGGCAACTTCATTCCTGACAGGTAAATATTCAGCAGAGGGAGCTTTCAGCAGGTCGCGCATCACCTGCCATTTTATTGATGGATCCTGTTCCAACAGCCAGTTTATGATTTCCTGTTTCATATTTCCGCCTGAGTTTTAAATACAATATAACAATATGCAAATTAATGGATTGACAATTCTTGCTGATTAAACTATTTTGCGGAAAAAACCGGAGCGATCTATGAAAAAATATTTATTGGTGTTATTTCTTTTTTCCTCTTCACTGTTTTCACAGGAATTAGCAGTTTATGCAGGGAAAATGTGGACCGGAAACGATGAGCTTCAAAATCCGGTCAATTACAGCGCTTCTATTTCGAGGCATATATGGAAGATAGCAGTAAGGTTTGAGTTTTCTTACGCGAAAAATGAAAGTTATTTTGACGGGATATTATATGGGGGATTTATATACAATCCTGATGATGTTATTGTTGAAAGGATAAGAACCAGTTCTTTTATTCATTCTTATGAATTATCGGTTTTGCTGCCTGAATTTGAATTTACCCGTAATATATTCGCGAGACTGGGCGGGGGAATGAGTCTTGATTACCTGTTCGGGAACAGGTATGGATTCACCAGCAATGAAAGAAGAGAGTTATATGAAACAGATAAATATGGGTATCTTATTTATGGTGAGATTGGCTACCGTAATCCTTTCGGTCTTCCTTTTAAGGTTCATCTGAATTACAAGCAGAAATTTCTCAATACATCAAATATGGCGACAGATGTGGATGATCCATTTTCTTCCAATTTTTCTATTGAAGCGCTCAGGCTTGGGATAAGTTACGGGGTATTTTAATTAGTTGATTCTAAACCGGATGAGCCGGAATAAATGAGGAATCAATTAGGCCGTAGTTAAATTTTGTGCAAAGTGGCAAGATACCAATTAATAATTAATAATTAATAATTAACAATTGAAATGACAATTCTCTTCTTTTATGAATAAAAACCTTACTGAAAAAAGGCCGCTAATTCATTAAGCGCTTTTCACCCGGACCTGGCCGGTTTTTAGTACGATTTTGATTTTATTTTTGATTTAGACTTGTCCTGCTTCGGAATTGGCGCTTTTCTGATTTTAGGCCGCAAAACTGATTTTGACTTCGATCGCGATTTGGATTTCAGCAAGCGCCTTAAATTCTGATATTCTTAAAATCTGTATACTGCGATTATATAGTTTACCTCAGAATTGTAGAAAGTTGAGTTTCATTTGCCTGAAAAAGTTACCTGTTATAGTGCAGTACAATGCACTTTAATTGGATTAGCTGATTATATTTTATATATTTGCAACAAAACGAGTATTATAATGCACTATGAGCTTATAGCGAAGAAACTGAAATCAAGGCGGGAGCTATTACGAATATCTCAGGAAGAACTTTCTGAAATATCAGGTGTAGGTTTGCGAACAATAAAAAAAATCGAAACAGGGAAGGGTAACCCGACTATTATAACTTTGCAGAAATTATTGTTTATCCTTGGACTTGAGATGAAGATTGAAATCAGAAACAATGAGGACGATTATGCGAAGCTGTGAAGTTCTAAATAACGGGAGCAGATCAGGCATCCTTTCAAAAACTGATTCGGGTGAATATCATTTTGTTTATGATGATGAATGGCTGATTGATAAAAACAAAACTTCACTCAGCCTAACAATGCCGAAAAGTAAGAAAGAATTCAGATCAGATACCCTTTTCCCTTTTTTTATAAATATGCTTAGTGAAGGCCGCAATAAAGAGATTCAATGCAGGCTGCTTAAGATAGATCCCAAGGATTATTTTTCATTGCTCCTGGCTACGGCTAAATACGACACAGTCGGGGCAATAACCGTCAGGCCCCTTACGCCATGAGTATGATTCAGGTTAAATATTGCCCGGGTTTGTTAAAAGAAGGACACAGCACATATTGTCCCGCTTTTCTTAAAAGGATGTTTGAAGGTAAAAAAGTCAGCCATATATTTGCCTTTTCGGCGCCTGACAAGGAGAATAATATTGAACTGTTTAATGAGAGTCTGGAGCGAATTTCAATCTCCGGCGTTCAACCCAAATATTCGATTCGCCAGGAAAAAAATAAACTTGTATTGATAAAAAAGGGAGAAAAAGGAAAATTCCTGTTAAAACCAGTCCCGCCCGGGTTAAGAAACAGGTTTCAATTACCCGCGAATGAACATCTGACTATGCAAATCGCCCGGCAGGTTTTCAATATCAATACCGCTGAAAATTGTATGATCTTTTTTAATGACGGGTCACCCGCATACCTGACGAAAAGGTTTGATTATAAAGAAAATTCCGAAAAATGGAGAGTGGAGGATTTTGCTTCCCTTGCCGGAAAAACTCCTGAACTGGAAGGAGATAACTTTAAACATAATTACAGTTATGAGGAGGGGGGAGCCCTTATCCGGAAATATGTTCCGGCCTGGCCGGTCGAGATGGAAAAATATTTCAGGATAATTCTTTTTAATTTTCTTTTTTCAAATGGGGACGCGCATCTTAAAAACTTTTCACTGGTAGAAAACCGGGATGGAGATTTTTTGCTGAGCCCCGCCTATGATCTGCTTAATACCAGGCTGCATATTTCTGATAGTGATTTTGCTCTCGAAAGAGGTTTATTTTATGATGATTATAAGTCGGAGAGGTATAAAAGAATCGGACATCCTTCGCTTGAAGATTTTAGAGAGTTCGCTAAACGGCTGGGAATTTCTGAGACCAGGACAGACAAGCTGGTAACACCATTCATTATAAAACAGCCCCGGGTTGTGGAAATGGCCGGCAGATCATTTCTGGACAGGAAAAGCAGGAAAACATATTTGCAGGAATATTTTACCAGGCTGAATTTTTTGCGTGGATGATAAAAACAGAAAACGTTATTGTTATGTATGCCGCGACGCGTAAATCCTCGACGGCGAGGCGGGGAGAGGCACGTTACGGCATTTAATTTCTTCACGGCAGGGACAGCCTGGAAAGGCTGTCCTACGGCAGGGGTTATTCAATAATTTTTGTGGTATCGGCGGCGGGGACTTCACGTTTGAAGAAAACATAGCCCCCTTCTTCTCCGAGAAGAATAAGATTGGGGTGGTCGATCCACTGGTACGCTTCTTTGTTTTTGGTTACCATATATGCCGGTTTGTCTATCGGTCCTGTCAGGAGCCATTCCTGCCATTCGCTATTTGGGATATCAAGGGCATAGGCGCTTAATTCAAAAGGTTTACGGGTATAAAAATAGTGAGAGTAACTTTTGAATCCCATTACGTTGACATATACATCTTTTCCCTGCAGACCTTCATAAAATTTAACGGGGGCTCCCTGGATATGTGTTTCAAGTTTGGGAAGAACAATCGGCAGGAAAAGCCAGAGAGAAATTGTTATTACACCGAAAAGGGCCGTGAATCCCCGCAGGTATTGTTTTCTCAGAATCAGGATCATCCCTGTTACAAAAAGAACAAGGAATATAACACCCACGCTTGTATCCCACCATGACCATGATACATCGAGGGAAAGATTGCCCGCGGCGAATTTATCCTTTATACTGCCGATAATGCTGTCCTTATAAAGCCCAATCAGAGGTACACCGGCAAAAATAAGAAAATATATAAATCCTATTACAGAAAGAAGAGCGGTCTGCCACCACTTCCATCCTGTCTCACCATTTTTAATTCTGTATAAAGCGAGGGCCGCGAGAAATGTTACAGGGAAATATGTTAATGATGAATAATGCAGAATTTTTGTTTTAACGATAGAAAAGATAATCAGCACGACCAGCATAAGGATGGTCATCAGGTAGCGGAATGTTTTTTTCTTTTCTGTTTCTCCCTCATATCCTTTGAATGAACGGAAAATAAATATTGAAGCGGGGAAACATCCCAGCAAAACAACGACAAAATGGTAATGAAAAGGACCGCTGTGTCCCGCGTCTCCTGTTGTCAGCAGTCTGATCTGGTAGCGAATAAATTCTTCTACAAACCAGGGACCGTTTTTAATAATTTCTACTCCGAACCACATCAGGGAAACCACAGATGACATCAAAAGGAAAACAATAACTTCTTTCCAGGGTATTCCCTTTTTTCTCTGAAATAGCAGCCAGTAAACAGCCCAGGTCATGCCCGGAAGCAATAGTCCCACCGGTCCTTTAGTGAGGATGGCGAGTCCCGCGAATAATCCTCCCCAGATAATATATTTCATACCGCGGTTTTCATCCGAATAATAATAGATAATAAAAACCACCGAGAGAAACATCATCAGGTTGAAGAGGGGATCAATTATACCTGACTTAAAATAAAAGAATGGGAGGAAAGAACCCGCATAAGCAAGGACCCAGAATAGTCCGAACTCACGGTTATAAAGTTTTTTTCCGATTGTATAAAGAATGAGCAGAGTTGCAATTCCGGTCAGAGCATTGGGCAGGCGGGCGGCAAACTCCCCGACGCCGAATATATGCATTGAAATAACCTGAAGCCATACAAAAAGGGGTGGTTTTTCCCAGAAGGGGGCAAAATCGATTCTCATCCGGAGGTAATCTCCTGTCGCGATCATTTCGCGGGCGCATTCGGCGAAGTTTATTTCATCCCAGTCGAAGAGATGAACCTGGCCGAGAAATGGTATAAAGAGTATAACGCCGAGGGCTGAAATCAGAAGATATACCTGTTTTTCTGTCAGATTTTTCATGTCAGGATTTTTTCCTAAACTTAACTTTAAATATCAATCTTAAAACAACGAGGTAAAAGATGGTTATATAAAAGAGTCCGTAACCAATCCAGTATAAAATGGATAGCGGCCAGTTGATTGTCGCTTCATAAACTTTGGGGCCATTACCGTCGTGACGGAAAATGGGATTCAATACCATCCTGTGACGATAGGTCTTAACCACGGGTCTGATATAGGTATCATCATCTTTAAAGACGTAAAAGGCTCTGTTTGATTTATAATCGACATCAACAATTTCTGTCCTTCTGCTTTGGCCGATAAATTTAACATTGTGAATGGGATTTTCGCAGACAATATTTAGTGTATCGCCAGCCATATATATTGAATCGGGCATATTCTCATTTTTACCCATTTTGCCTGAAGCGGCGTAGATGCGGCCGGCGCGGAATGCTTTATAGATATCTTCAGGATTTTCTGTCGGGGTGTTGATCATCGTCCAGAAACCGCCTGTTTCAACAGTATCCCGGATATCATGAGTGTCATCATCTCCCATCACCCATATTGCCCGGCCTGCCGAGAGAGCTGAATCCCATAAGACCTCAGAGTTACGGAAGTGGTTCAGGGCTTCAATTACATGAAAATTTGTAAGGACCTGCATATCTTCCGGTGTATATGCTCCCATCCATTTGGCATGCGCGATTGCCAACACCTCACAGTTTTCCTCGATTGACTTTAATACAAACTGTTTATGGTGTATTGTCTGGGTAAAAACAAAATCAATCCAGTTTACCTTTCGCGCGCCAAGTACAAGCTGATGACGTTTCCAGATGCTGTAACCATGCTCGTAAAGTGGTATGAATATATTCTGGTCTTTCACCGGAGGGGAGATTTTCATATAATCGGAGTATCCGACAATATCATAGTCATGAGAACGGTAAAATTTGTACATTTCTTCATGAGTGTCGGCGCCGTCGGTCATACCGCCCCAGACAATGGCGCTGGCGTTGAAGTTGCCTTTAAGCCAAAGGCTGTCAGTTGTCTCATAAGGATTAAAGTAGTGATCGCCGCTGAAAGGAGCCGGTTCAGGGAAATCATAAACGGGGCTTAATATATATGAAAAAAGCGATATTACAAAAAGCAGCAGGAATATTTTTCCGAGCCAGCCGAAAATGAAACCAAGGATTTTAAGTATATTTTGCATTTGATCTTATAACTAATTATTAAAGGTTGAAAATTAATCAATCTTTTGTTACTGACCAATTTTGTGTTGATGAAGGAGCATTATTTGAAGTGCAGAAATTTAGGGATTGTTCCATAGGCGTTTTCTATTTGCGCAAAATGGCAAAAATGCAATTAGTAATTAATAATGAACAATTAAAAGGGCAAAGACTACCGCGGATTTATCTGATTACGAGGATTTCGTTGATTGAGGTGGAAAAGGGCCACAAAATCCTACGGAAGAAATTACGAATTACGAATGAAGAATTAGGAATGAAAGGAATGTAATGAAATTATATTTTCGATTTTTAATCTTGCGGGCAACAAGGATATATCTGAGAGAAAAAGCCAGTCATTTTTTTTTGTGAATATTTTGACTTCTCGCAGGATTATTGACATCTCAGGGTAGATCAAACCCCTCCCGTCCTCCCCTTAAAATCTTAAGGGGAGGGGATTCCGATCTCGAAATATTGACTTCTTTTCGATAAGGTTATTTTTCGGCATCGGTGTTAAAAAATCAGAGTATGAGTAAGAGTATGACGACTGATTTTGTTACGGCATTGAGTTTGCCCATTTTTCCTGAGGGGGCGGGATTATGAATACTCAGTTAGCCGTTAAATTCTACTCAAAATGACAAGATTGTAATTAACAATTAAAAGGGCAAAGACTACCGCGGATTTATCTGATTACGCGGATTAAGACAGAAGAAAAGCCACTAAATCACAAAAACACCAAATCCCACGAAAAAACTCAAAGAAACTCAAAGAAACCTTATCTATGATTTTTTAACCTTAGTAGCATAGGGAACCCGACCTGACTAAACCTTATAAACCTTATTACACGAGGCGATATTACCATCAGAATTTGCTAAAGGGTTTGGAAAAGAGAATAGAACAGGATTAGGTGGATAAAAAAGATTCACAGGATAATTTAACACAATAAAAAAATCAGGGTCATATCCTGATTATCCATTGTTAATTAAGCAACTCTCCACTGACCGATCCTCATTACTGGCTTTGCCAGTTTATTCCATAAGCATTCAAATTCTACGCAAAATGTTAAGATCTTTGGCAGCAATTCGGATCGAAGTTTTTCTTAGCTAATATCTGTTGATCTCCTACAGAGATATTACTGTATTTTTTTGTACTTTACTATGATAATACTGCTTCTACAAAGCAGATTCGATTCAAAAAAATATTCCATGGAAAATCAATTCGTCATTCGTCATTCGTAATTCCTCATTTTTTCCGGCTTGCCAGTTTAAGTTTATGATTATTCTGTAAGAAGTTAAATTCTACGCAAAAAGGCAAAATTATTACTAATTGGCAGTAAAAATCGGCATTAGATTCCGGTCTTTTTGCAAAGGACGCAAAAAACCGGAATGACAAGTAATTGGTAACACTTGGGGAAAGCCAATTCGTAATTCGTCATTCGTAATTCCTCATTGTTACTGGCTTGCCAGATTATGATTACTCCGTAAGGAGTTAAATTCTACGTAAAATGGCAAAAATTTTATTTGACCATCAATTTACGGGAGAATTCTGTCGTCCCTGACGGGACTTTTTGGGATTTTGAAGTTATCTTAAAGAAAAATTACTGGTTCTTATCTCTCCACTAACCACTTTTTACTTCTGGTTTCGCCAATCTATGATTATGATTATTCCGTAAGGAGTCAAATTCTACGCAAAAGGGCAAAATTATTACTAATTGGCAGTAAAAATCGGCATTAGATTCCGGTCTTTTTGCAAAGGACGCAAAAAACCGGAATGACAAGTAATTGGTAACACTTGGGGAAAGCCAATTCGTAATTCGTAATTCGTCATTCCTCATTGTTACTGGCTTGCCAGTCTATGATTAAGATTACGATTAAGATTTTTGGGTAATTTTCGATAATGTATGAATATTGACCTGCCCTATTTAGTTGAATATGGCGGGAAGTTTAGTTAATTTTCATCTTTTGTATAAAATAAACTAAGAATTTACGGAAAAACCGATAAAAATTTTATAGAAGTTAATTTTCGAGGTAAAAATGTCCTATTTATTTACATCAGAGTCTGTTTCCGAGGGACATCCTGATAAAGTAGCCGACGCAATATCGGATGGAATTCTTGACGCATTAATTAAAGATGATCCAAATTCACGTGTCGCGTGCGAAACATTTGTTACAACCGGACTTGTTCTTGTTGGAGGAGAAGTAACCACCGAAGCATGGGTGGATATTCCGGAGGTTGTAAGAGATACAGTAAGAGAAATCGGTTACACAAAAGCCGCTTATAAATTTGATTCAGAATCCTGCTCAGTGTTAAACGCTATCCACGCTCAGTCACCCGATATAGCTATGGGTGTTGATACCGGCGGCGCGGGCGACCAGGGTATTATGTTCGGTTATGCCTGCAACCAGACACAGGAACTTATGCCGATGCCTATTATGTACTCGCATAAACTGGTGAAAAAACTGACTGACATCCGCAAAACAAACCTGGAATTAATGCCTTATCTGCGTCCTGATGCGAAATCACAGGTAACCGTGGAATTTGAGGGGCATAAACCTTTACGTGTGGACGCGGTTGTTATTTCCACACAGCATGACGCTGATGTAACCCAGCAGAAGATAAAAGAGGATGTTATAAAATATGTCATTAAAGATGTCATTCCGGAAGAGCTTCTGGATGAAAACACAAAATATTATGTTAATCCCACAGGTCGGTTTGAAATTGGCGGTCCTCATGGGGATAGCGGTCTGACCGGAAGAAAAATAATTGTTGATACCTATGGCGGTTGGGCTCCTCATGGCGGAGGCGCTTTTTCCGGAAAAGATCCTTCAAAGGTTGACAGGAGCGCGACATACGCGGCGCGACATATAGCAAAAAATATTGTTGGCGCGAAAATGGCTGATGAATGTCTCGTACAGCTCGCTTACGCCATTGGTGTGGCCGAACCGGTCTCAATTCATATAGATACAAGCGGATCGGGTAAACTCCCCGATGAAAAAATTGCCGAGATCATTAGGAAAGAATTTGATCTGACTCCCAAAGGAATAATTGAAAGACTCAGATTAAAAAGACCGGTATTTCAGGCAACATCCTCTTACGGCCATTTTGGAAGAAGCGGCGATGGTTTTACATGGGAAGAGCTTGACATGGTTAAAAAAATTGAAAATTATTTATAAAATTATAAATCAGGAGTAAACAAATAATATGGATTACAAAGAAGGCGCATACAAGGTAAAAGACCTTGGCCTGGCGGATAAAGGCCGGATGCGGATAGAATGGGCCGAATCACGAATGCCTGTGATGATGGCGTTAAGAGAAAAATACAGTAAAACACAGCCTCTAAAAGGTTATAAAATAGCGGGATGCCTGCATGTTACAAAAGAAACGGCTGTTCTTATTGAAACATTAAAAGCTGCCGGCGCTCAAATAAGCTGGAGCGGATGCAATCCTCTTTCAACTCAGGATGATATTGCCGCCGCGCTTGCCGCGAACGGCACTGAAATTTATGCATGGCATGGTCAGAATGTTGAGGAATTTTACTGGTCAATTGACCGTACGCTCGATATGAAACCCAATCTTACTCTTGATGATGGAGCCGACCTCATTTTTACGGTTCACAACAAATATCCCGAGCTGGCAAAAGAAATTATCGGCGGAACAGAAGAAACCACAACAGGTGTTCACCGCCTGCGCGCGATGGCTGATGACGGCAAACTTCTTTATCCTGTTGTCGCTGTTAATGACGCTGAAACCAAATGGGATTTTGATAATGTTTATGGCACAGGCCAGTCATCAATCGATGGTATTTTAAGAGCCACCTCAGTTCTTCTGGCAGGAAAAAACTTTGTCGTCGCCGGCTACGGCCATTGCGGCAAAGGCTGCGCTATGAGAGCCGCCGGACTGGGCGCCAATGTTATTGTAACTGAAGTTAAACCTACCGCCGCCCTGAAAGCCACACTCGAAGGACACCAGGTGATGACCATGGATCAGGCCGCCAAGGTTGGCGATATCTTCATTACAGCAACCGGCGTTAAAGATGTCATCGTTAAAAAACATTTTGAAAAGATGAGAGATGGCGCGATTGTCTGCAATACCGGTCATTATGACTGCGAAATCAACATTGATGATCTCGAAACATTAAAAAAATCAAAACGCACTGTTCGCGATAACAACGAAGAATATGTGCTGGAAGATGGCCGTAAAGTTTATCTTCTCGCCCAGGGAAGACTTGTTAATCTCGCCGCCGCCGAAGGACATCCTTCAGAGGTTATGGATATGTCATTTGCCAACCAGTTTATGTCGCAGCTTCGCCTGGCTAAATATGATGGCGAAGGCATTCTTCTTAATCCTGAAGTTATCGATATTCCGGAAGAACAGGATCAGGAAATTGCCGGTATCAAACTGAAAACCATGAATTACAAAATCGACAAACTGACCAAAGAACAGGAAGTCTATATGACTGATTATTCGGCAGGCACCTGATAATATTAATTTAGTTGTAAATTTTAAGCCGGTTCTTTTGGGCCGGCTTTTTTATTGGAGATTTTGTATATTCCGTTTCAGGCGTTTTGGTAAATATTATCCCGCTTTTTGAGGTAGATAATTTTTAGGCGCATTGATAGAAAAAACATACTCGTATTCGAAAGAAAGATTATTTCTTGAGCAATCAAATTCTGCGTAAAATGGCAAAATTCTACCAACTAATGGGATGAATACAAAAAAAGATTTATTACTGAGCCGAAATTTTGTTGATACCCGAGGTGAGTTCTCCCCCGTCACCAAAGAAAAGTCCGCGGCGGCGGAACACCCCCTACGGCGGTAATGGCACTAAGATTGTGCAAGAATGGGGATTATTTAGTGTTTTTCTGACATTCCAACCCCACCCTAAATCCCTCCCCTTAGTAAGGGGAGGGACTTTTAAAGCCCCTCTCCTTGATAAGGAGAGGGGTTGGGGTGAGGTTGTAAAGAATTTAATAACAATAGGTTAGTCAATTAATGTTATCATTCTATTTAATAAATATTAGAAAAATATTTCACAGGATATATTGATGTTGGGGAATAACTATGTTAGCGCAATATTCCTTTCGTTTCACAATCTTAGTGCCATTACATCCGGCGGGGGATATTCCGATTGTCTGGATTGTGCTTACAAATTTCCCCCTTCGGAGGGGATGGTCCACCGCCGCGGATTTTTCTTCATTGACGGGGGAGGACTTTCTTCGAGTTACTCAATTACCTTTTACTTCTGACTTTACATGTTTACGAATACGATTATGATAGTTTTATTGACTAATTCTTTTTATTCCGGCTTGATCAGCTTTGCTTTTAGATCAGAAATTGTTTTTATGTATTGAGGAAATTTAATTGTCTGATTTATGATTAAACTTAACCGCTACATATCGAGATATATTTTGCTGCAGATGATATGCGCGCTGGCAGGAGTGCTTTTCTGGAAGGCTGAATATTCTCCGGAGACCTGGTCGGATAAGAGTGATGATCCTGTCCTGATAATAAATGAGCTGGTAATTTATGAGACCGGTAAGAATGATCTTGAGCCGCTGACTCAATATAAACTTTCATTACATACTAAAAAAGCCCCTGTTTTACCCTGCTTGTTCCTGCACTCCCCAAAGTTTTTTACCCGGCATTATAACACACTTATTAAAATAAAATGTGATTTGCCCCAATCAGGATATGAGGCCGGGGCAATCGCAATAAATTTCCTTAAAAAAAGCAGAATCGAGCATCAATCCTCCGATGATCTTCCAATCCTGATTGGTTAGACTCCCATATACTAACAGAAAATCAAAAACAATTTTTCAGAATTGGAGGATATTTTATGTCCGGTAAAAATAATTTAAATGAATCGAAAACTTCGAATAAGAAAAATATCTGGCGAATAATATGGAAGATAACCCGTTATTTTCTTTATACTCTCGGCGGGATATTTACCCTGGTAATTTTATTTGCTCTATGGATTTATTTTTCCATCTTCAGCGGCCCCGCTCTGATGGAGATGAATGAATATCACCCATTCAGGTCGCAGGAGAAAAAAGAGATATATCTTGAGCACTATGAAAGTCAGCTTAAAGAATGGCCTGTCGCGTATAAGGATGAATATATCGATACGAAATATGGCCGAACATTTGTCAGAATCAGCGGAGAGGGGGATGCGCCTCCGCTGGTTCTTCTGCCGGGAGCGGCAAGCAACGTTCTGATCTGGGAGCCGGTAATTAAAGAACTTTCTGAACATTATAAAGTTTACGCGGTAGATAATATTTATGATTTCGGCAAAAGTATCTACACCCGTGAGATGACAAAAACCATACATATGACGGAGTGGCTTGATGAACTGTCAAAAATACTTGAACCGGAAAGAAAAATAAATCTGCTCGGTCTCTCTTATGGGGGCTGGGTATGCGCTGAATATTCGGCTTATGCCCCGGGGAAGCTTAATAAAGTTATCCTGATGGCGCCCGCCGCGACAGTTTTTAATTTTACTCCCGAGTTCATTAAAACCATGATCATCAGTATAATTCCCCATAAATATTTTCTGCGCAGTTCTGTTTACTGGTCACTTGAAGATGCCGTTAACGGGGATTCCCTGAGTCTCGCTTTCGTTGATAAACATATTGAAAATGCCTGGCTTGGTTTGCGGTCATTTAAGTTTAAACAGCCCCCGCCCCCTCTCGTCCTCAGTGATGAAAAATTAAGATCTGTGAGTGTGCCGGTTCTGTTTCTTGTAGGGGAAAATGAAAAACTTTACCCGGCTGAATCGGCCGCGAAAAGAATGTCTGAACTTGTTCCGGATATTCAAACCGAAATAATTCCCGGCTGCGGACACGATCTGTGGATTGTTCAAAAAGAAAAAGTTATTGCGAAAATTCTTGAATTCCTGGGAAAGAATTGATCCTGGATTTGATTGTTATCACAGTTCCGGTTTATATCAAAAAAAAAGGGCGCCGCATATTTTATGTGACGCCCGAAATTTTTAGCCAGGTTTCAGGAAATTATTTGAGCAGCATCATTTTTTTTGAGATGATTTTGCCGCCAAACTGCAGGGTGTAAAAATATACACCGCTGGCAAGGGTGGAAGCGTCAAAAGATATCCTGTAAGGACCGGCTTTCTGTTCATGATTTACAAGCGCTTTCACCTGCTCTCCCAAAATATTATATACAGATAACCTTACCATGCCGTTTGAAGGAATGCTGTATTCAATTTTTGTAGCCGGGTTAAAAGGATTAGGATAATTCTGGGAAAGCTCAAATTTACCAGGGATAAAACCGTTTTCATCTTCTCCTGTTATCTGCGCCGGATCTGTGACAAATGTAAAAACATCATCATCTGAAAGGGGCTTGGTAGTCCGCACAAAATTTGTATCCCCTACTCCGGGCATTACAATTACGCCGGAGGGAGCGTCAGTTATCAGTTGAGCGTGAAAGACCGGGAATGCGGGATTGTATTGCGGTGGGGTAAGAAAAATTATATCCTCACCCGGGTCCCACCGGTTATTCTTCAAACTGCCTGATTCAATGATAAATGTTTCAATACGTTCATCATCAGTTAAATTCCATGGCACAAAAGGGAGCATAACTTCCTTTATACCGGAAACACTGTAAGCAGTATCGAGAACTTCAGAATATTGTCCGTTTGAAAGAGTGTCTGTATTTCCCCACTCGACCGCGATATCAATCGGCGCGAGGTCTTTTGTGCCGCTCGGTTCTCCTATCGAAAAAATAATATTTGTTCCGGAATTATTAACCATCTCTGAACCGGCAATATCAAGGGCAAGATCAAATTCAGGTATTATTTCGACCGCGACACCCTCAAAAACATCAGTGAGATAAAGTGTGTTTTCCCCCCTGTTAATCGGGAAATTATTTACCATGGTCTGGTTTGTGGTAATATTTTTAATATCCATGACAGCCGCGGTTTCACCCGACATTTCGAATGTTACTTCATATTCATTTCCGGTCAGGGCAGTTGAATCAACCACATGCACAAACATCATGCTGGATGATGAACCGCCGGGATGCTGATAAGAGCCTGTTTTAATTGTTCCCTGGGGACCGATTGGAGTGATTCTTCTGGCGACAACCTCATAATCGGTTTCATCTGAATACCAGCATGCCCAGGTGACAAGAATTTCAGAATTTTCGCCGGTTACAAAAGTCGGTTCCCACTGATAACCGGCGGTGTATTCATTGACGCGGGTTTCAAAGCTTATTTTATCGAGATCATCATTATATGTCTGGACATAAACACCTTCACGGCTTCCATCCTGCTGCCAGCTTGACCAGACAATCGCGAAACCGGCATCGGGAAATTTTTTAATTTTAGGGAGCCACTGGTAATAATCGGTTGTGCGGTTAACACGAATTTCATCACCCGATTTTTGACCTGAGGCATCAAATTTCTGCATATAAATTCCACCGTCGTGGCCATCTTCAACCCAGCTGCACCAGGTTACAATAAAACTTCCGTCGGTGAATGTTTCAACATCGGCGAACCACTGGTAATCATTGACATAGGTATTAACCTGGAATTCATCTTTTACCACACTGCCGTCGGGAGCGAATATTTTTCCATATACTCCATATCCCGATGGTGTTGCCTGATCCTGTTTGAACGATTCCCAGACAATAATGTAGTTCCCGTTATCAAAAAAGCGGACAGCGGGTTTTGCCTGGCTGTATATAGTTTCATTATTTACCTGGAATTCAGGCGCGCCTGCGGTTCCGTCACTGTTGATATATCGGGCGTATACTCCCCGGTCGCTGCCATCGGTAAACCATGATTCCCAGGCAACAACAAAATTGCCATCCTTATCGACCGCGATTTCAGGATTTGTCTGGCTGTATTCATCATTAACCGCGATGGAAAACTCATCAGCGGCAGTTCCACCATCGGGGAAAAACTTACCTCTGATATCATAAATGGCTGAAAAATCGCCTGTGTGTGACGCCCATACAACCAGAACTGATCCGTCGGGGGCCATTGCCACCGCGGGTCTTTCCTGCTCACGGTCTGTCTGGTTGTTGACAAGAATCTCATCATCAGTTTTGTTGTCATCAGCGTCATATCTCTGCATATAGATATCACTCTGTGAACCTGATGATACCTGGTCTTCCGAGTCCCACACAATAACATAGTTCCCCGAAGCATCCATGGCAATTTGAGGATCACGTTGTGTGGAATCGCTGTAGGTATTAACTGTAAATTCACTCTGTGCCCAGATCATAACCGGGAGCAGAATGAAAAATATTAAAATATTCTTTTTCATTTTTTTTCTCCCTTATTTCATCTGGAATTCTTTTAACGGAAATGATCCCGCGCCCGGCACTTCATAATGCCACCATTCAGCTTCATAAAGATTCATACCGGCGATATTCACCATTATATTTTTCAGCAGCGCCCTGTTGGCAAGTTTTTCCTGCGACATACTTGTGTAACTATGTGAAGCGGCAGTGCTGAAATCGTCAAAAAGGGTGGGCATAACAAGCTCTTCGCCGGTTGCCAGATCGATAAGGGTAACATCGGCGGCCCCCCCGCGGTTATGTTTGGAACCTGAATTGGGATTGGCGATGTAGACAGGATTCGGATAGAGCTCCCAGAATAAATACTGTACGGCGCGCGGTCTGTATCCATCCCAGATTTTTATCCCGATTCCATCGGGATATTGAACGCCATTATGCTCCCTGATATTCCTGAGACTGTCCTGCGCCGCCTTGAGAGCAAGAGCCAGCTTAAGAGTTACAAGGCATTCATTTGCCGTATAAAACTTTGGCAGATCAAGACTCCCGTCAGGAAGATTAAGAAATTTGTGATCGGGTGAGCTGTAACGCAGGTCGATCACAATATCCGGAATAAGATCCTCCGGATTGATAAGTTCATCCAGCCCGTCCTGAGCGAACATTAAAACAGGCAGGAGAAAAAATAAAATATACTTCATACTAACTCCTCGCTATAGATTGTTTGTCAGCTTTCAAATTTTATCCTTATATCAACAGCGTAAATATTATTATTTTCATCAATAATCAGGGGATTAAGGTCAAATTCTTCAATTTTAGGATTTTCAATCAGCATAAGAGCTGATGCTTTGATAACTTCTTTAAGTTTTGCTATATCGGCTGGTTCTTCACCCCGCACACCCTTTAGAATTTTTCCGATTATTGTCGTTTCAAGCATATCATCGATATCTTCATCTGTGAGGTAAGCCGATTTCATAGCTGTATCACAAATAACCTCAACATATTTGCCGCCGGTTCCGAACATGATGATCGGGCCGAATGAAGGATCGCGGTAGCCGCCAATGAGCACTTCATGTTTTGTCTTGATGAACGGCTGAACCAGATATTCTTCCAGAGTAAAGTTATATTTTTCGAAATTATTTCTAATTTCGGCAGCAGCTTTTTCAAGTTCTTCCCGGTTGCCGATATTAAGTTTGACAGCGTTCAGTTCCGATTTGTGTACAACTTCGCCGCTAATACCCTTAAGCACGAGGGGCCAGGAAATGCCGTTAAGACCGGAAAGCTCTTCCGGTTTGACAAGCAGATTCTTTATTACCGGCAGTTTATATTTTTCAGAAATTTCATTTACCTGTTCCTGGGTAATAAATCCTTCAGGAAATTCGAATGGGATTTGATCTTTTCTTTTTTGAAGCCTTTCATTTTTTGTATTCTGAATTCGTTCACTGCTCTGGTAATAGAAGAGCATATTTGATAACACTTCCGCGGGGTCCTCAGGATTCCTGAATACCGGCAGATGTTTTTGTGATTCCTTGCGGTATTTATCCCAGAATTCCGGCAGGGGCATATCAACCTGAAGAATTGGTTTTTCAGTTTCAATATCATATACCGATTCAACCACTTCAAATGGCTGCACCATTACCGGTTCCACAAAAATAGAGATTACCGCGTCGACGTTTTTATCTTCAACAACTATTTCATTAACCTTTTTATAAATTTCAGCCGTTCCGCCTGGAAGAAGATCGACCGGATTATCAACACTTCCTTCGGGATGTACAACTTCACGAAGTTTGTTTTTTGTCTCTTCGGAAAATTCGGCAAGCTCAAGGCCTTCTTTATCAAGGTTATCGACAGCGAGAATGCCCGGTCCGCCAGCGTTTGTCACAACGGCGATACGGTTACCTTTGGGAGGCCGGAAGAATTCAAAACCTTTCGCGGTGTTGAACATTTCGTTAAGGTCATTCACACGGATTACACCAAATTGCCGCAGAATAGCGTCAACCACCTGGTCGCGGCTGCTGAGCGCCCCTGTATGTGATGACGCCGCTTTCATGCCGCTGCTGGTTTTACCCGCCTTAAGCACAATAAGAGGTTTGGTGATATTGCCAGATTCGATTTCCGTGATAAATCCTTCCCCGTCAACAAAACTTTCAAGGTAGAAGGTCATCGTTTTGATGTTTTCATCCTCTTCCCAGAAACTTAACAGGGTATTTTCATTGATATCAGCTTTATTTCCGACACTTATAAAATGGGCAAATTTTATATCTGTTTCACGAAGAGAATTTAAGACCGCGGCTCCGAGGGCTCCGCTTTGTGAAAGGAATCCGGTTCCCCCCGATTCCGGTTTTTCAGCTACAAAAGTGGCGTTGAGTTTTATGTTACTGAGGGTGTTAATAACTCCCATACAATTAGGACCGACCATCCTTGCGCCGGCGTCTTTGATCTTCTGAAGTATTCTTTTTTCAAGTTCTTCCCCTTCAGCGCCAATTTCTTTAAAACCGGCTGTAATAAGAACAATCGATTTTACTCCTTTTGCCAGAAGAGTATCTATGGAATCTTCCACAAATTTTTTCTGAACAACAATTATTGCCAGATCAATTTTTTCTTTAATTGAATCAATATCTTTGTAGCACTTGTATCCTAATACACTTTCAGCTTTTGGGTTCACCGGATAGATAACTCCTTTGTAACCATAAGCGCTGATAGTTTTTAATAATTCATATCCAATACTTTTTTCTTTTGTTGAGGCTCCGACCACACAAATTGATGAGGGGTAGAAAATATTTTTAATTTCGAGAGACATATTCATATTCTGATTTTGAGAAAATTTTCGGTTATTCTAAAAATATTAAAAATAAACGGTTTTTGCAGAAAAAAGAGAGTCTTTAATGGTGAATTGTGAATTGTAAATGGTGGGTGGGCGGGGAAATGGCCGTCATGATAATTGCAGCCGGAGTCGTGAGTATTCTTCTTTATGATTGATGGCAGAATATTGAAGAGGGTATATTGATTTAACTAACCGTACTCCTACCCGAAAAAAGGATTATTCCGTAAGAAATTGAATTCCGGGCAAAAAAAGGCCACTAAATCACAAAAACACGAAATCCCACAAAAGAAATTATGACTGAAAGAAATGTAATGAAGCCTTATCCTCTATTTTTTGACCTTCCAGGCAACAAAAATATTTTTAAGAGAAAAAGCCAGTCATTTTTTACGAATATTTTGACTTCTCTCTGGATAATGGACAACTCAGGGTAGATCAAACCCCACCCGACCTCTCCTTAAATTTTTAAGGTGAGTGGATTTCGATCTCGAAACATTGAATTCTATTCGATAAGTTATCACCCCTGTTATATTTTTGCTGTTAAAATTGAAATTTGATTTTTCCCAAATTGGGGCTCTTTCCGTTTGAATCGGCAAAAACCGCACCACAATATAGGTCCCCTATATTGGAAATATATAGAAAAATAATGTAAACTTTTTTTTATGATTTGACACGGTTTGGTAACGGCGATAGCATTGTGTATTTCCCTTGAGGGGGTGGGATTACGATTACCCCGTAAGGAGCTAAATTCTACGGAAAATGGTAAGAAATTTATTTCATGAAAACATCTGTCGTCCCTGGCGGGACTTTCATAAAGACTTCGATCCCGCGTTTTTATTTTGTGGATGAAATCCTGTAAGTTATTGTTTTTGTTGTCGGGATCAGGAGTTCTGAGATTACTCCGTAAGGAGATAAATTCTACGCAAAATGGCAAAATTTTTTTTGACCATCAATTTACCGGGGAATTCTGTCTGCCTGTTCGCCGCGGAGAATCCCTGGCGGGACTTTTTTGGGATTTTGAAGTTATCTTAAAGAAAAATTGCTGGTTCTTATCTCTTCACTCTCCACTAACTACTTTTTACTTCTGGCTTGCCAGATTAAGAATATACAAATAAAAAAGGCCCGGTAGATCCGGGCCCATGGTAAAATTATTTTCCCCTGCCGGGGATATAGTTTTTTTATGCTTTAACGTGAGAAACTGAGAGAACATTTGGATTATTGCGAATTGCTTCGAGCATATCGCTTGAGGCGGGAGTATTCAGTTTCATTGTGCAGAGGGCTACGAGTCCCCCTTCGAAAATAATATTTTCAATTTCCTCTATGTTTATATCGCCAGTGCGAAGCACTTCGAATACCGAGGCGAGAACACCCGGTTTGTCGTAATGTTTAACGGCAAGTTTATAGCAGGTATCTGATACTTTTGCTTTGTTAACCCAGTGCGCGATCACTCCGCTGTTGATGTAATCCATGATTATTCTGATAGTTTCGGCGGCAACCGCGTTCTGGGCCTGGTTTGTTGAAGCGCCAATATGATGAGTGACGTAGATATTCGGGTTATTTTGCAGTTTGGAGGATACTTCGCCGGTTTTCTGTTCCGGTTCATCGGAGAATACATCCAGCGCGACACGGATATTTTTTTCTTCGATGGCTCGCAGCATGGCATCTTCATCAATAACTTCGGCGCGTGAGGTGTTGATAAGCATAGCGCCCGGTTTCAGATAGCTGAACATTTTATCATCGAAGAGTCCTTTTGTCTGCGGTGTCGCCGGCAGGTGGATAGATATAACATCGGCGATAGGAAGAACTTTATCCATATCGTCAAATTCTTTGATGGCGATGCCTTCAATTCGGCTGATATCTTTGCCATATACATTCATGCCCATTGCCATCGCCCGTTTGGCGAATTCTTTACCTATATTTCCAACACCAACGATAGCGAGAGTTTTACCGAAGAGGCCTTCCGCTTTGGAATATGATGCTTTATCCCATTTGCCGTTTTTGAAATCCATTACGTTATCGGGGATACGGCGGTCGAGAGAGATCATAAGTCCGAGCGCGAGTTCGGCTACGGCAATGCTGTTTTTCCCGGGGCAGTTGGCGACGTAGATGCCTTTTTTATTGGCTGCCGCTACGTTGATATTATTATATCCTGCTCCCGCGCGTATTATCAGATTAAGATTCTTCGCCCTGTTTATTGCATCTTCACTGACTTTTGTTGACCGGACTACCAGAATGTCAACTTCCTCTGCTGCCTCAGGAATGTCATTTATACCCAGTTTGGGTTCATAAATTACTTCCAGACCATTTTCTTTTAACTGGTCGATATACTTTTCAGGAAACTTATCGGCGATAAGTACTTTCATTCTCTTACTCCGTTATATTATTTACCTTATTATCTATTTAAGCATCGGGATTTTCACCCCGAATTTTTTCGCGTTTTCAACAGCGCGGTCATATCCCGCGTCCACATGACGGACAATACCCATACCGGGATCATAAGTGAGTACACGTTCGAGCCGCGCTTCAGCTTCTTTTGTACCGTCGGCGACAATAACCATTCCGGCGTGCAGGGATTTACCTATTCCTACTCCGCCGCCATGATGGAAAGAAACCCAGCTCGCGCCTCCAATAGAGTTAAGCATAGCGTTAAGTATCGGCCAGTCGGCAATAGCGTCGCTGCCATCCTTCATTCCTTCGGTTTCACGATTCGGAGAGGCGACGGAACCACAGTCGAGATGATCGCGGCCAATAACTATCGGGGCTTTAACTTTTCCGGTTGCCACCAGATCGTTGAAAATTTTACCCATTTTGGCGCGGGCTCCATATCCGAGCCAGCAAATACGAGTGGGCATTCCCTGGAAATGAACTTTTTCGCGGGCCAGTTTTATCCAGCGAATAAGCGCTTCATCTTCGGGGAAAGCGTCGATAACTGCCTGATCGGTAGTGTAAATATCTTCCGGATCACCTGAGAGAGCGGCCCAGCGGAAGGGGCCTTTGCCGTCGCAGAAAAGGGGACGGATATATTCCGGAACAAAACCGGGAATATCGAAAGCGTTTTCCACACCGTTTTCTTTTGCTTCGCCGCGGATATTATTACCATAGTCAAAGGAGATAGCTCCTTTTTTCTGCATTTCGAGCATTGCTTTCATGTGTGCGACAACTGTTTTACGCGCCTGACTGATATACTTATCCGGGTCAGATTTTCTTAATTCGAGAGCCTGTTCCAATGACATTCCCATAGGCACATAACCATTGAGCATATCATGGGCCGAAGTCTGGTCTGTAAGCACATCGGGGATGATACCTTTTTTCAGTATCTCAGGCAGAATTTCTCCACAGTTGCCTACAAGTCCCACAGAAAGAGCTTTTTTCTCTTTTTTCGCGTCGAGCACGAGTTTAAGGGCCTCATCAAGGTCTTCTGAAATAACATCGAGATAGCCTGTTTTAATCCTTTTTTCGAGGCGGGCTTTATCGACATCAATGCCGAGGAAAGCCGCGCCATTCATAGTTGCCGCGAGTGGCTGAGCGCCTCCCATGCCCCCTATTCCCCCGGTCAGAAGGAATTGACCTGCCAGAGTTCCGCCGAAATGCTGGTTGGCGCATTCGGCAAATGTTTCATAAGTTCCCTGCAGGATTCCCTGTGTGCCTATATAAATCCAGCTACCCGCTGTCATCTGGCCATACATTATAAGTCCCATTTTTTCCAGACGGCGGAATTCATCCCAGTTGGCCCAGTCGCCGACGAGGTTGGAATTGGCTATCAGAACGCGGGGGGCGTCCTTATGTGTGCGGAATACCCCGACCGGTTTGCCCGACTGCACGAGCATTGTTTCATCATCTTCAAGTTCTTTGAGAGTATCAACTATCGCGTCAAAGGCTTCCCAGTTGCGCGCCGCTCTTCCCGAGCCGCCATAAACGATAAGCTCATCGGGATTTTCGGCAACCTCGGGGTCCAGGTTGTTCATCAGCATTCTTAATGCCGCTTCCTGAATCCAGCCTTTTGTGTTTAACTTTTCCCCTTTCGGGGCTTTAATTATTCTATTCATATTTTTCAGTCACTAAAATGAGTTAATAGGATGTTGTTATATTGCTGTAAAACCGATTTCATCATCCATCTTTTGATGAACCAGCTTTTTGAAATTTCTTTTTCTATATGGTCCCGGTTTGTTCTCATGTGCCGGGTAAGTCGTGTTTTTTCATCTTTTGTCATTCTCACATCATCAGGATTTTCTGAAATTTTATCCATTATTGATGAAAGGGCTTTTATATCAGCCGAAAACTGGCTGTCGGCCTGCATCTGGTTGATAGCCTGTTTACAGAAATTATTTATTATTCGCGCTTCATTTTTATCAAAGCTGAAGTTATAGTTTTTGAATAGCTTTTTTTTCATTACTCTTTTCAGTTGGTTTTGAATATTGAATCCCGGAGTTTCTCATAACCCGGTTTAATTATTTTGTAGATATATCTCAGTCTTTCTTTATGAGGAAGGAAAGAAGATTTCATGGCGTTAATATTCAGCTTCTCAACATCATTGAGGGTAAGTCCGAAATAGTTAGCCGCGGTCAGATATTCATTTGTCAAAGTAGTATTGCTCATCAGTCTGTCATCTGTATTGAGGAATACCCTGAACCGTTCCTTATAAAGAGAGGGGAACGGATGATCCTCGAGTTTATCAATAGCGCCTGTATGAACGTTGCTGAGGAGGCAAATTTCAAGAGGTATTCTTTTATCGAGAACATACTGGGCAAGGTCGCCGAGGGCAACGATATTTTTATCATCATCAAAAATGATATCCTCTTTCAGCCTGGTCGCGTGACCAATCCTGTGGGCACCGCAATATTGAATCGCCTGCCATATCGATTCTTTGCCGAATGCCTCGCCGGCATGGATGGTAATATTAAAATTTTCACGTTTAATATACTGAAAAGCGTCGAGATGTTTTTTAGGCGGATACCCTCCTTCTTCTCCTGCCAGGTCAAAACCCACAACTCCCTGGTGACGGAAATTGGCGGCAAGTTCGGCTATTTCAAGTGTATCTGTCATGTTTCTCATACCGCATAAAATGAGTCCGTAGCCCACATTATATTTTTTCCGGCCCCTTTCAAGTCCTTCGAGGACCGCGTTAAGAATATCATCATAATAAAGGCCCTGTTCGGTGTGGAAAACCGGAGCGAAGCGGGTCTCAATATAACAGACGCCGTCGTGGTACATATCCTCCATCATTTCGAAGGCGATTCTTTCGAGGGCTTCTTTTGTCTGCATTAAGGCGATTGTGTGGGCAAATCCTTCCAGGTATTCAACAAGGTTTCCTTTGTTGGCTCCCCGGAAGAACCATTCTGCCAGTTCTTTTTCATCTTTCGTAGGCAGTTTATCGTAATTATATTTTTCGGCAAGTTCTATTATTGTTGAAGGTCTTAGGCCGCCGTCAAGATGGTCATGAAGCTGCACTTTCGGCGCTTTTCGGATAATATCTGCAGTAATCAAATTATCTCCTTTTTTTTTTACGAAAAATATTCTTTTTAGCCGCTAAAAGCAATCAAAAGGGGGAGAATAAAGAAGGTATATTTTATAATTGATAATTGACAATGGATAATTGATAATGATTAAGGAAAAGATATGAGGTTCGCAATCGTATTTAATAATCAGATTTATTATTGAGAAGTAAAATTCTATTTGAAATGGGAAAATCGCAATGAATGGGCGGGGGAATAGCCCTAATGATAATTGTAGCCGGAGTCGTGAGTATTCTTCTGTATTATTGATGGCAGAATATTGAATAGAGTATATTGATTTAACTAACCGCACTCATACCCGAAAAAAGAATCATTCCGTAAGAAATTGAATTCCGGGCAAAAAAAGGCCACTAAATCACAAAAACACAAAATCCCACGAAAGAAATTACGACTGAAAGGAATGTAGTGAAGACTTATTCTTTATTATTTGACCTTCCAGGCAACATAAATATTTTTAAGAGAAAAAGCCAGTCATTTTTTTCGAATATTATTACTTCTCTCTGGATAATAGACATCTCAGGGTAGATCAAACCCCTCCATGCCAGAGGCAGGCGCAGCCCGAGTTACCCAATCTTAAGGGGAGGGGATATCGAGCTCTCATTATATTAGCCCCACTTCCGCGCGTGGTGCCTTAAGTATTTAAAATACAACCACTTAATTTGTAAGGCACTACACAAATCATCTCACTTTTTTATTTTTACTGTTATTTTATTCTTTGGGTGGCAAAAAATCGCAATCATTATACAAAGTTAATGCCTCATTGTCAAGACCATGAGTTCTTGCCACAGGCACTACAAACACATCTTCAAATCATAACTTATTGTAATGTAATAACTTATGATTTTTGCCAACATATATAATTTTGCTAAGTTATTGTTATACAACGAGTTATAAAATGCAATTTTTTTTTTGATTTATTATGCGCGCGGAGGCGAGGTTAGAGTTTTCGTGAGGTTATAATTTCTATAATTTTTGCTGCCAATTTGAATTTTGGTGTTTTCCCAAATTGGGTCTCCTTAGCAGCAGAGGTAATTAAAACTTATTAACCTTATTCAAACGGACGATATATCCAGCGCAATCTTCTCATGGTCGCGGAAAAAAACAGTACGGAATTACGGGGATTAAATAAATTCTCAGGAAAATTTAACATAATTGAAAAACCGGAGACATCTGTTAATTATCCATTATCAATTACGCAACTTTCCTCTTTTCACTTCCGGATCGGTCGGCTGATGATTAAATTATGATTATTTCTTTTATTGTTCTTATTAAGTTTTGGTTTGTCCGGCTTACACAATTTGAAATATTTTTCCTTTGTTCTTACTCTGAAGGTTTATGATTTAAGTATTTAATTTAAGGATTGAAAATAGGTTGAGTATGTCGTAAATTAAAAAGACAATATGAAAATCTATTAATTGCTAATTTGTTTTTTGCTTTTTTTACTACGGGTTCGGGCAATACTGTTTTGTTAAGTGAAAATTAACCGTGTGTTTTAATTTGGCAGTTTGGAGGTATCAGAGATGAAAGATTACAGATTTCCGGTTATTATTTTTATTTTGGCCATTCTTTTTAATAGCTGTAAAGAAAACAGCAATCCCATCGTAATAAACACAGATGAGGGTACAGATGGCCTCGCGAAATGGACTTTTCTTTTTTATGATGACGCGGATTTCAGCAGCGCTTTTGATCCGTTCGAGGAAATCGCGGAATATGTTTCTTCGAATGAAAACATTAATTATCTTGTTTTGAGAGACAGGTATGACAGCGAGGCCGGATATTATTTTATTGATTCATCAAATCAATATATTTTCCGTGATTCCCTCGGCGAAGTAAATATGGGGGACAAGGTGACTCTTTCCGATTTTATCAAATATGGAAAAGAAAACTACCCGGCTGAGAGGACCATTTTGGCGTTATACGACCATGGCAATGGCTGGATGGGGGCCTGCTGGGATAAAACAAGCGGTGACGATAACCTTTCTATGGCCGAAATCAGTGATGCTTTAACGGAAAATAATAATGTAGATATAATTATGTTCTCCGCCCCCTGCCTGATGGGATCGATAGAATCTGCCTATCAGTTGAGAAATTCGGCTGATTTTTATATAGGCAGCCAGGATATGAGCGGCTTCATTTTCTGGAGATATATGATGGCTGATATGGATTCTTTATTGAAAGCTGAACCAAATATTTCTTCAGAAGATTTATCAGAGCGTATAATTGGCCTGCATGAAAAAAATAGTCCCGGCAGGCAACATGGCGACGTGATAACTATGAGCGCCATAAACTTAAGCAAAATGGAAGATGTTCTGAATACATTCAGTGATGTTACGGAATTTTATATTTCCAATCCCGATAATTTCTGGAATCTTTCTTTTTTAAGGGTCGCGAATCTTATCGATAATTATCCCGATTATAAACACCTTCTGGAAAGAATGTATGAATATGAAGAATCGGAAGATGCCAAATTACTGATTAATCATGCTATCAATAGTTTTGACCAGTGTATAGCCGCTGAATATCATGGCGGCGGGGTGGAGAATAAAAATGGCCTGAACATCTATTTCAAGAATTCTTATGTCAGTTCCGGTTTATATATCCTTCCTTATGCCAGAGACCTGGAATTTGTAACCGCCTGTAAATGGAATCAACTGGTTGTTAACGCTTTCGGAGGATTGAGCCCGGCGAAAATTGTTCAGCCTGAGTTAACAGGACAATATTCTCTGAGGCTCAACAGGTAAAAACTCATTACATTGTAAATACACAATGTATTGGAAATTGATGAAAACAAAAATTATAAAAATTGGAAATTCCCGCGGAATAAGAATTCTAAAATCATTTATTGATGAAAGCGGGCTGAAAGATGAAGCGGAACCGGAAATAAGCGATGGCCGGATAATTATCAGACCTGTTAACTACAGGAGAAGTTCCCGGGGAAAACTGTTTCAGGAAATGGCAAAAAATGGTGATGACAAATTAACGGATGATAAAAGTCTGAACAGCCATTCAGAATGGGATGGCGAAGAATGGGAGTGGTAGATGGCATCACGGTTTGAAGTATATTATATTAATCTTGATCCGACTGTTGGAAGTGAGATAAAAAAAGCAAGGCCCTGTGTAATTATTTCCCCTGATGAGATGAATCATCATATCGCGACTGTTATCATTGCTCCTCTCACATCGGTTTTCCGTAACTATCCATCCCCTGTTCCCTGCAACATTCAAGGGAAGCATGGGCAGAAAATGCTTGAAAAGATAAGGACTGTTAATAAATCAAGACTTGTGAAGGAAATCACGATACTGACAAAAGAAACGCGGAAAAAAGTGGTTGGTGTTCTCCTGGAGATGTTTGCGGAATAGTTTTTATTCAGGAATACATAAGCTGTGTTATTTTAATAAAGAATGAATTATTTTTCCTATAAGGATTAATATTTTCTTGTGTGGGGAATGTCCGTAATATGGCATTTTGCAAAAATCATCCTGATATGAAAGCAATTTACACCTGCTCAACCTGCGGGGTAAAAATATACTTTAACTGTTTTCAGGAATTCATGATTGAAAGGGGCCGGAAACGTATCGGTTTCTGTTCCAAATCATGCTTTGATAAACGGATAAAAATTGAGAATTCTGTTAAGAATAGGGCTTTCATTCATCTGTGGATTGCTCTCGCGATTCTGGGACTTATTGGCATTTATTTTCTGCTATTTTATCCCTTTGAGGTTGAGACAACTGGTGTGACAATAATGAGAACTCACCGTAGATATGGGCATCATTATTATATTGTTGGTTTATTTGGCGTTCTGATTATTTATCAATTGGCAAATTTTTATCATTCATTTTTTAAAAGTGATCCCCTCGTTCACTACTCATTTCCTGAGGCGGCTAAAGAAAAGAAGAAGGAGAAAACAAACTTAAGGCAGATTGTAAATTTGAGGGAAATTTATTCACCCGGGACAGGAAGAATTGTGAATAATCTTCAGTCTGATACCCCTTTTTATTTGTATATCCCCGATATCCGACAGGAAATGCTTATAAAACAGGTGAACGTTTTCCTTCAGTTTTATCATGAATCACTCCCGGCAGAAAAGAAAGCATCGAAAATAATAATCGCGGAGATGGAAGATAAGGCGCATTACATATTTTTTGATCTTAAAATCAGTAAGCATACATTTTATTTCCTTATGTCATTTATCTTCGGCAAAGAAACTTTCGGGTATCTGGAAATTAATGGAAATATTTACCAGTTAAATTATAAGCCGGGGAATGAGGAAATAATTTCTGGTATCAGCGCCGGCGGAGATAAAATCGAGATATCACTTCTTGACGGAACTCATAAAAAGAGTGACAATGTGTATTTCCCTTTTTCAATAAATGAACCGGATATGGGGAAAGTCTGGCGGATTGGGGAGGTGTTTTTGTAGTGGGAAAAGGTATGATTGCGAGGAAATTCGCTTCTAAAGATAAAGATTTGTGATACGAAAATGATCAGCTGAGCTATATGAAAAATATAGCAATTTCTCCTGTGGAAAGAAAATAAACCCAAATTTGTCATTAGAAATTGTGTCCTGATAACGGTCATTAGGATAAAGTGTTGTAAGAGAAAGAAATACAGAATACAAGCATTGGAAATAATAAATAAGGTTAGTAAGAAAAAGTTAAAATAATAGCAAAAGCATCCAACCTCACCCCAACCCCTCTCCTTATGAAGGAGAGGGGCTCTAACCTCTTGTAGATTAAGCAGTTATGCGCATTTGTAATATGTAAATGATTTCAAAATCAGGTCGTATATTTGCTCTTCACTGTTTTAATGACAAATCTGGGATAATATTATAAGGTGAATTTTTCCCGGGTGTTGAATATCTTTCTCATTAAAAATGGAGATGTAATTTTGCATTGCAAATAGAATAAAAGAATAAGATATTATTTTTACGGAATAAATCGGTTCAGAACAAAGGGTGCTGGATCTTTAATAAAACAAGACCCAAATTTGAATTATAAAAGGAGTGGAGCCTGTTATGAAAGAGAAAATATTTTTTATTATAGTATTTTTAATTTCGGATTTATTTCTTGCTCAATCGCAAGAATGGATCAATTATTTCGGTAATGCCAGAGTTTTCAGTATGGCAATTGAAGCTGATACATTATGGTTGGGTACATCCTACGGACTAATAAAATTTAATATGTTCACCCAGGAAAAAATCTTTTTTGATCATGCTAATTCAGGTTTATCAGCAAATCATGTTTATTCAATTGTGGTCGATAATGATGGAAACAAATGGATAGGCACAAATAGGGGGCTATCAAAATTTGATGGAATCAACTGGTCTAATTTCAATAAAACGAATTCAGGTATCCCCGTAGATAATGTTTCGTCACTATCTTTCGATAAATACGGAAAACTGTGGCTGGGTTCATGGACTGGCGAGCTTATTGTTTTTGATGGTGATAATTGGACAGCATATGATTCTTCAAATTCCATTTTAACGGGTAGCCGAATTGAAACTGTTTTGGCGGTGAATAACGGTACTATATGGATAGGATCTCATTCGGGTCTAATTAAATTCAATGGATCAGAATGGAATATTTTCAACACCTCAAATTCAGAATTACCAAATAATATTATCGAATCACTTACTGTAGATTTGACCGGGAATCTTTGGATTGGGACCCACGGAGGAGTTGCAAGTTATGATAATATCAAGTGGAAGATATTCGAAAATTCAATCACTGGTTTAGAAAGCAATTTTGTCAAATCTATAGTGTCTACTCCAAGTGGCGATATTTGGGTCGGAACTCTCGGAGGAGGTGGTCTGGCAAAATATAATGGAATTGATTGGGAGGCTTTTACCACTGAAAATTCAGAAATTCCTTCAAACTATATTTTTTCACTTTGTGTTTCGGATCAAGCAAATATTTGGGTGGGCAGTGGATACTCACTAGCGAATTATAATGAAATTGAATGGAAAAGTTTCGCGACTGGGAATTCAGGATTACCTGTTAATGAGATAAATGCTTTGGCTCTTGATAATGATAATAATAAATGGGTATGCACTCGAGAGGGGCTAATAAAGTTTAATGGGAATGAGTGGCGCACATATGATACTTTGAATTCAAGTATACCAACCAGCTGGCTTAGTGCGATAGCAATTGATAATATTGGGGATTTGTGGATTGGTTCAATAGATAAAGGATTATTAAAATTTGATGGATATGCATGGGAATTTTACAATCCATCCAATTCGTTATTCCCTTCAAATACTGTTAATTCAATTCTACAGGATGAGATAGGGCAAATGTGGTTTGGGACTTCGAAGGGCTTAGTAAAAAAAGATGGTACAGACTGGATTATTTATAATACTTCCAATTCAGGGTTGCCTGAAAATCATATAAATATTATTGATATGGATACGTATGGGAATATATGGCTTGGTTTGGGAGCTGGATTGGTAATGTTTGATGGGGTTAACTGGACTCATTTCCATACACTAAATTCAGGTATTCCATCAAACAATGTCTTAGCTCTCAATATTGATAAAAACGGGGCTATCTGGGCAGGAACCAGAGGAGGGGGAGTAGGGATTTTTGATGGAGTAAGCTGGACAATTATATCTGATCTTCAAAACGGATATAGCTTCGATTATATCGAATCCATCAACCATGATGATGATAATAATATCTGGATTGGGTCGTGGGGTGGCCTGGTGAAATATGATGGAACAAATTTGCTGGTTATAAATCCCGACCTTTATCAGGTTTGCACAATACAATTTGATAGAGATGGGAATAAGTGGATCGGGACAAATGGAGGAGGTTTATCGGTTTATCAGGAAGGAGGAGTTGTTATAAAAGATCATAATATAAAAACAAATCCTGTCCATTTTTCACTTTTACAGAATTATCCAAATCCATTTAATCCAACTACCACGATAAGGTTTGAGCTGACAGAAAAAACCACTATTTCTTTAGTTGTTTTTGATATGCTTGGACAGAGAATTACTACTTTAGTTGACGGGGAAAAACCCCCGGGGGCCTACTCAGTTAAATTTGATGCATCTAAATTTGTTAGTGGCATTTATTTCTATCAAATGAAATCCCCGGCATCAACTGAAACCAAAAAAATGTTATATCTAAAGTGAATCTGTATTTTCTTTCTGTTTGCAAAACCAATAGTAAAAATAAATTGGTCTCGTTTACCCTAAGGATATTTAATTAACGAAACAATTCCTTTACATCGTTGAACTAAAAAAAACTCTCCGCCGTTAAAAGGGATAGTGAGTATTATTATGGCGGAGAGCAATGGAAAACACAAAATTACTTGAGCTATTTGAAGAAAGGATAGAGGGGGGAGAGGTTATTGAACCAAAGGACTGGATGCCGGAACGGTATAAAAAGCAGCTTATCCGGATGATTTCCCAGCACGCGCATAGTGAAATTGTGGGGATGCTGCCGGAAGGAAACTGGATTACACGGGCTCCGAGTCTGAGGCGGAAAATTTCACTGCTCGCCAAGGTGCAGGATGAGGCGGGTCACGGGCTTTATCTTTACAGCGCGGCTGAAACATTGGGGGCTGACAGGGGGGAACTTATCGATCAGCTTCTTTCGGGCAGGGCAAAATATTCCAGTATATTTAATTATCCCACACTTACCTGGGCGGATATCGGCGCTATCGGCTGGCTTGTTGACGGGGCGGCGATAGTCAACCAGACAATGCTGGCGAAAAGTTCTTACGGGCCTTATTCAAGAGCAAATCTGCGTATATGCCGTGAGGAGAATTTTCACAAGAAACAGGGATTTGAGATTATCGCCACATTATGCGGCGGGACACCTGAGCAGAAGGAGATGGCACAGGATGCCATAAACCGCTGGTGGTGGCCTTCACTTATGATGTTTGGTCCACCCGATAAAGATTCTCCTAATTCTGCCGAGCTGATGAAATGGAAAGTAAAATTAAAAAGCAATGATGATCTGCGCCAGAGGTTCGTTGATCTTACAGTTCCTCAGGCAAAGGCTGTGGGACTTACGCTGCCCGATCCCGATTTGAAGTTTAATGAGGAAACGGGACACTGGGAATTTGGTGAGATCAACTGGGATGAGTTTTTTGAAGTTATCAAAGGGAGAGGTCCGATGAACCGTGAAAGACTTAACGCCCGTCGGAAAGCTGAGGAAGAGGGGAGGTGGGTGCGTGAAGCCGCGTCGGCTTACGCTGAAAAAATGAAAAAGAAAAAAACGGGAAATGTTTAATGGAAAATAACCAGTTTGATTTATGGGAAGTTTTTTTGCAGCCTTCCAACGGGGCTTCCTTTCAGCATGCCGGCAGTCTGAGAGCGGCAGACGCGGAAATGGCGCTCCAGAATGCCAGAGATGTTTACAGCAGGAGGAGTGAAGCGAGAAATATCTGGGTGGTGCCGACTGAGGCGATAGTATCAACAGCGCCATCGGACCAGGGGCCCTTTTTTGATCCGGCGGATGATAAAGTTTACAGGCATCCCAGGTTTTATTCGGTTCCGAAAGGGATCAGGGGTATCTGATATGGCGAAAAAGGAACTGCTTTATGAATTATTCCTCCGCCTCGGGGATGACAGGCTGATTCTTGGACACAGGCTTTCGGAATGGTGCGGCCATGGACCGGCGCTGGAAGAGGATATCGCCCTGACCAATATCGCTCTTGATCTGACCGGGCAGGCAAACTTTTTCCTTCAGCACGCCGCGATGATATCGGACAACGTGAAGAGTGAGGATGACCTGGCCTTTCTGAGAGACGCCAGGGAATTCCGCAATATTCAATTAACGGAACAGCCAAATGGCGATTTCGCTTTTACGATAGCCCGACAGTTTTTCTTTGACGTTTTCAGCTATCACCTGATGGATTATTTAAAGGATGTGCCTGAAAGCGCTGTGAATGAACTTGCTGAGCGGTTTATTAAGGAGGATACCTATCACTTGAGGCACAGCAGGGAATGGATATTAAGACTCGGAGGGGGTACAGAAGAAAGTAACCGAAGGTTACAGAATGCTGTTGATGAGCTGTGGATTTTTACCGGAGAGATGTTTGAAGAGGATGATATTACAAAATTACTGAAAGATGAAGGATTATACCCCGGATCAGATGAGCATAAGAAAAAGTGGAATGATATTGTTTTACCGACATTGAAAGAAGTGGGAATAAAAATCCCGGAAGGGGATTACACTATTTCCGGCGGCAGGAGGGGTATCCATTCCGAACACCTCGGGCATCTGCTGGCTGTTATGCAGATTCTGCCGAGAACATACCCGGACGCGAAATGGTAGGCTCGTTGTTAATTTTTCCCGGTCGCTTTTTGGCAGACTATGATTATTGTAGCGGTAATCGAAAAGAGGATTACGATTATGATTACTCAGTAAGGAGATAAATGATAAGCAAAATGGTAAGATTTTATCCTACTCATGGAACGAGTACGATTCCTTCTTCGGATTTATTTTGTCTCTGGCGCTGCCAGTTTATGATTACGATTATGATTTTTTATTCGACAATTCCCATGAGGTTTTAGTTTGAATAGTATTGCAGATTTAACACAGTTATTATCTGAAATTCCCGATCCTGAAATTCCTGTTCTAAATATTGTGGAGATGGGGATTGTCAGGAATATTGAAATGGTTGAGGAAACTGTTATTGTTAAGATTATCCCCACATATTCCGGCTGCCCCGCCATGTATGAGATAAGCAATAATATTAAAGAGAAGCTCAAGGAAAAGGGCTATAAAAATTGCCGTGTGGAAATTGTATATTCTCCCCCCTGGACAACCGATTCATTCTCAGATGAAGCTTTGAAAAAACTGAAAGATTATGGAATCGCGCCACCCGGGAAAGGGGGAAAGTCTGACCTGTTAAACTTTACGAGAAAACCTGTTTCATGCCCCTTTTGTGATTCTGAAAAAACAGAATTAAAATCGGAGTTCGGCTCAACTCCATGTAAATCGATGTATTATTGCAATGGATGTGAGCAGCCCTTTGAACATTTTAAGTGCGTGTGAAAGATAGTGGAGAGAAGATAGTGTAGAGTGGAGAGATTTTGGATTATTTTTTCAAATTTAACTAAATTATTCATGGAAAATTTTCAATATTTTGGAAAAATAATATCTTAGAATAATTTAATAGTATGTCGTCAACAATACAATCCTACAGGGACTTAATCGTCTGGCAAAAATCAATTGATCTGACAGTTGAAATTTACAAGATTACAAAAAACTTTCCTTCAGATGAAAAATTTGAATTGATTTCTCAGATCCGTCGTTCTGCTTCTTCTATCCCGGCAAACATCGCTGAAGGACAAGCCAGAAACTCAAAAAAGGAGTTTATACATTTTTTAGGTATCTCTCGGGGTTCTCTGGCCGAATTAGAAACTTTTCTGGTACTTTCAGAGAAACTGGGTTATTTGCATTTTACGATTTATGAGTTATTGGCAGGAAAATGTATTGAGATAAATAAAATGTTAAATGCCTTACTGAAATCTCTCAGGTGAAAACTCTTCCCTCTTCCCTCTCCACTCTCCACTCTCCACTCTCCACTATCCCTCCCCGGTTACAGATTCTTACACTAAATTAAATCGATTTTAAATTTAAGTTCCGGGGGAATGTTTCGATTATATAGGCAAAAAGATACTGAATGGAGTTTTGGCGGGAAAGGCCGGAACCGGAAAAACGGAGAAGTGATGAATTCCAAAAACAACGATCTCTTTTTCATATTATTAAAATTGAAATCTTATATAATTAGCATTATAGATGAACCTGATACTGAAAGTGACAGCTTTGAAATTTCGGAGGAATTTCTTCGGAGGAAACATCCGGACAAGGCAGATGAAATCCTTGATATCCTGGCCATGAGCGGAATTAAAGGGGATGGAGAAATTGCCTTTGATCAGAAAATTCATATAAAATTTAAGGATATTGCCGATAGTTTTTCAGAGAATGAAGACCTTGCCGGTCTGCTGAAAAAGTATGATATTGAATTAACCAGGGAAAATGATAAGGAATCGGCTTATGACGATTTCAGAGCTATCAGAGATCGCAAACTGAAGGAGATAATCAAAACTCTTGTCAATCTTGCCAGGTACTGGTCATTCCACAGTGAGATTGAAGAGAGCATAGACCATCTTTCCGAATTGAACGATTCCGAACTTCTAAGGCCCGGAGAAGAAAAGAAAATGGAAATACTGGATGGCAGCTCTATGATATCCTTTAAAAATATTTTACGACTGACCAATGATTACCTGAAATGTTTTGTCGATTATTATTTCAGTTACGGGGGAAATATTAGTCTCGAAATCTTCAGCGCCGACCTTGAAAAACTGAAGAATGAAATAGATGGCAAATATTCCGATCTTTTCAAAAAATATGGCCTCGATTTCGAACGATTAAGCGACAGAACAGGGAAACGGGAATTATGAATTGTGAATGATGAATTATGAATTGGGGGAAAAATAATATCATGCGTTTTATGATACTTTATTCCCACTCTTCCAACTTTGTCCCCGGTTATGGCTGACGAATTTTTTATACTCAATACAAAATGAAATAAATCTGAAATTAAAACTCCATTCTTTGAATGATCTTTCTGTTCTGGTGATTTTTGATATTTTTCCCTTCGGCTATATGCATATAATCTATTCTGTTTTTATAAAATTCGGTAATCTTTCCCCTGACCATTTTTAATGTGCTGTTAAGGAATTTATTCTGCTCGGTAAAACCTTCACCAATCAGGGCAACAGCCGATGGGAGCCAGCGTTCGGCAAATTCATTTTCAAATTTTCCGCCGCTTCTGAATATATTTATCTCCTCTTCAATCTTTTCAAGTATCTTGTCTTCACCCTCCTCGGTTTTATGATTTATATTGTTTTCTTTAATCCATCTTCCGAGGTTATCTTTTGACGGGTAAACCAGCGCTGTTGTATATGGGTCCTGGTTATTATGCAGCATAATCTGTTCGATGAAAGGTGATTTCTCAACATAAGCTTCTTCAATACCCTCAGGACTGTATTTTTCACCATCGCTCGCTATGAGAAGGCTTTTAAATCTGCCGAGAACATATAAATAATCATCTTTATCGAGGTAGCCCATATCGCCGGTAAATAACCAGCCCTCCCTGATTGACTCTTTTGTAGCTTCTTCATTTTTCCAGTAACCGGCCATAACATTCTCACCTTTGACCACTATCTCACCTTTCTGACCGACCGGTAGTTCATTGCCCTTATCATCGCATATTTTCACCTGAAGTCCCTGAACAATCTTCCCTGATGAACCCAGCTTATGTTCGGCAGGAACATTGGCCGATATTACCGGCGCGGCTTCTGTAAGTCCGTAACCCTGGAACATCGGTATGCCAATGGCATAAAAGAAGCGCTGTAATTCAATATCAAGCAGAGCGCCGCCGCCGATAAAAAACTCAAGTCTGCCTCCGAAATTCTCCCTGATCTTGCTGAAAAGAATTTTATCATAAAGAGCGAGTAAAGGTTTCTTTAATTTTTTTAGTCCTTTACCTTTATTATAACCCTCTGCGTTATAATCTATAGCAGTATCCATCGCCTTATTAAAAAGGTTCTCAATTTTCTGACCTTTTGAGCGAACTCCTTTAAGTATGCTTTTTTTGAAATTTTTTGCGAGAGCCGGAACACTTAAAAGAAAATGGGGGCGGGTTTCTTTAATATTCAGCGGGATGTTTTTGAGAGTTTCCATGGGATTGGAACCGATCTGAATAGACGCCATGGAAGCCCCGTTTTTCATCAGGGTGTAAATTCCGGCAGTATGCGCGAAAGCGTGATCCCAGGGAAGAATAAGAAGCGTTACGTAATATTCCGGTATCGGGAGAAGCGCGGTTGCCTGTTCAACATTGGCTGTATAGTTGCGGTGTGTGAGAATTATACCTTTCGGATCGGCTGTTGTGCCCGATGTATAACAAATATTCGCGTAATCATTAGCCTGAATTGTTTCCGCCTGTTTTTCCATAAATTCGGGATATTCACGGAGATATTTTTCACCTGCGGTAAATACCTCCTCTTTTGTAAGTTCATCCTCTTCAGTTTCTATATTGTCAAGGATAATAATTTTTTCGAGATCGGGCAGATCATTCTTTATTTTTCTGATTTTTTCAAGCTGGCCTGATGAAACAATTACCATTTTGCATTCTGAATGGGCGAGACGAAATTTAAGGTCGTTCGGTTCATTGAGTTTTATTGAAATAGGAACATTTATTGCCCCGTTAAAGAGCACGGCCAGTTCACTCATAACCCAGTCATTTCTTCCCTCGGATATAAGGCTTACCCTCTCTCCCTGGCTAAGTCCGAGTGATGCCAGTCCTCCGGCGAATTTTGCAGTTAAATTATAGATTTCCCGATAGGAAGAGCCTTCAAACTGATCTCCGGTTTTTTCCCACATTAAGATATTGCCGCCAAACTTTTTTACACTATTCAGAAAAAGACCCGGTATTGTTTTTTCAGACATGACATACTCCCATTCTCGATGAACAAATGATTTAATCTGCTAAACAGATTAATCGGCGCACAAATATAATAAAATCACGGAATATTTTTTTAGAGGCCCGCTTAATTTGAATTAAATGAGGATAAAGAGGGGGCGCAGTGAAAAATAAAATTGCTAAATGCGGGGAATTGAATTAATTTTAAGCGATCAATAAGTATTATTTAGTTATGGAGTATATATGAGTTTTGGAAAAATAACCCCTGCTATCAGGACAGAGAATATTACATACGCTGTAAGAGATATTGTTGTGCTTGCCAACCAGGTTGCGGCGTCGGGAAAGAAGATGCTTTATTTAAATATCGGCGATCCTAATTTATATGATTTTGCCCCTCCCCGTGAGATGGTGGAAAAAACATACCAGGCAATGATCGATAACAAAAATGGTTATTCCCCCTCATCAGGAATACCTGCCGCTGTTGAGGCGATCAAAAGGGAAGCGGGAAAAAAAGGAATTGAAAATATTCATGATGTTTTTGTTACCACAGGCGCGAGCGAAGCCATCGATATATGCCTGACCGCATTGCTGAACGAAGGGGAAAATGTTTTAACTCCCACACCCGGGTATCCGCTCTATACTGCCATTCAGAGCAAACTACAGCTATTTGAAAATCCATATTACCTTGATGAAGCAAACGGCTGGCAGCCCGATCTGGATGATATCCGCAAAAAGATCAATGACAAAACAAAAGCGATAATTATCATCAATCCAAATAACCCGACAGGGGCTAATTTTGAAAAGGAAACTCTGGAGGGTCTTCTCGAAATTGCCGAAGAACATAACCTTGTTGTATTCGCCGATGAAATTTATGACAAACTCCTTTTTGACGGCAAAAAACATATCTCTATCGCTTCATTAAATCATAAAGCGCCGGTTATCACATTCGGCGGTTTATCCAAAAATTATATGGTGCCCGGTTTCAGGATCGGATGGGGAATCACAAGTGGTAATTTCGATCAGATGAAAGATTATATCGAAGCTATCAACAAACTTCTGAGAGCGAGATTATCGGCAAATCATCCGGAACAGTATGCCATTCCTGCCGCTTTGGATGGTGACCAGTCTCATATTGATGAAGCGATAGTGAAATTACAGCGACGCAGGGATATGACCTATGAAATGCTGAACAGCATTGAAGGCATTTCATGCGTTAAACCTGAAGGAGCGTTTTACGCGTTTCCTAAAGTTGAGCTGAAAAAACAGAATGACAATCATTTTGTCGCCAATCTGATTAAAGAAACGGGTGTTGTTGTAGTGCCCGGAACAGGATTCGGACAGGTGCCGGGAACCAGTCACTTCAGAGTTGTATTCCTTCCGCAGGATGAAACACTTGACGCCGCCTATAAAAATATGATCAGTTATTACGGTAAATACAAAGCGGAATTTGATTCATAAATAAATTTAGTCTTTTATAAAGCCCGGATCTGTTCCGGGCTTTTTTTTGGTCCTGAAAACAGAGCGGCTTGATTGACAAAGCGCATTTCAATATATTTAGAACCCTTTATAATAAAATGGATTAGATGACAATTTTGAACGGATTTAATATAACCGAACTTGATAACGGCGTAAGAATTGTAACTGAAAATATTCCTTATGTAAAGTCCTTTTCACTCGGATTCTGGTTTGATGTAGGGAGCAGAGATGAGAATGAAAAGAATAATGGCATAAGCCATTTTTTAGAACATATGCTTTTCAAAGGAACTGAAAAACGAAGCGCGAAAAAGATCTCCTCTGAAATTGAATCGCTTGGAGGGTATCTGAACGCCTTTACATCAAAGGAACATACCTGTTTTTATGGAAGAGGCCTTAGCAGACATATAAACAAAACTTTCGCTGTGCTTGCCGATATGGTGCAGTACTCGATATTCAGAGAGAATGAAATAGAAAGAGAGTCGGGAGTTATTGTTGATGAACTATATGATATTGAAGATTCTCCTGAAGAATTGATTTTTGATAAATTTGAATCACTTGTTCTTAATGGTAATTCACTTGGAATGCCTATCATAGGTACAGAAAATAATATCAGAAATTTTACCCGTGAGGATATTCTGAGATTTATTGGCGCAAATTATGGATTTGACAGAACCTACATTGTGGTTTCAGGTTTGGTTGAGCATAACAAAGTGGTAAAACTGGCGCAAAAATACCTGACCAGGGATATGGGTCTTGCCGGAAAAAGAGTGATTACCGATATTCCCATGACTTCCGGTTGCCTGCATGTCGGGAAAGAGATACAGCAGGCTCATATGATTATAGGAACTACAGTTCCCGGGTATAATCACAATGACAGAATAAAAATAACATTGCTCTCGCATATTCTTGGCGAAGGTTCAAGTTCACGTTTGTTTCAGACTGTCAGAGAAAAAAATGGTGTTACATACCAGATAAATACTTTTCTTAATTCCTTTTATGATCTTTCGACCTTTGGCGTATACTTTTCCACATCTGAAAAACTTGCTGAAAAGGTGAGAGCCCTGGTATATAATGAATTCAGGAAAATCAGAAAAAGGGAAGTATCGCAGAGTGAGCTGAACAGGGCAAAGGAATATCTTAAAGGCAGCATTTTGATGGGGCTTGAAAATACAACCAACAGGATGATGAGAATGGCGCAGTCCTTTATCTATTTTGACCGTGTGAAACCTGTTGAGGAATCACTGAAGGAGATCAATGAAGTTACACCTGAAGATATTCTGGAAATGGCGAATAAATATCTTGATGAAAATATATTTTCTGAAATAGTAATCAGTTCTAAAAATATATTTATGCATTCTGCAGCATAAAAAAGCGGATAAAATGCCGGAAATAAAAATAGACGGAAGAAGTGTAAACTTCAACGAGGGAGAGACCATACTTGAGGCTGCTCTTGGTTCCGGCATTGATATACCCCATCTATGCCGGCATCCCGCGCTCTCTGTTTCCGGAAGCTGCCGGGTCTGTGTCGTTGAAATTGAAGGTCATACCGGGTTGCGGACATCCTGCTCAACTTACGCGGAAGAATCGATGGTTGTTTATACGAAATCAGATAAAGTAATTGAGGGAAGAAAAGCCGCGCTGGAATTTTTGTTATCGGGTCATCCCGCGGAGTGCGATATATGTGACAGTTCGGGTGACTGTAAGCTTCAGGAAGCGGCTTTTGCGGCAGGCTGTGGCAAAAGTTTTAATGCAGCCACTAAGAATCATATCAATAGAAAAATATTTCCCGGCCCCCGAATTTTATTTGATCAGGCCAAATGTATATCCTGCTCATTATGCTCCAGGTTTCTGGAAGAAAAAACCGGGGAAAAACAACTGACATTTATTCATTCAGGGGGTGAGACAAGACTTTCCCTCTACCCGGGCAAAAAGATAGTTAATCCTTATTCATTAAATATCACAGATATATGTCCCTCAGGGGCCCTGACAATATTGAACGAAAAAGAGAGAGCTCACAAATGGGAACTGACTGAAACTCCGACTATCTGTATTTTTTGTGCCAGGGGATGCAACATAAATGTATATACTTCCCGTAATGAGATTTATAAGATCAAACCCCGCGTGAATCATGATGTGAATGAATACTGGATGTGTGACAAAGGAAGGAATTTATGCCTTGGAGAGGATAAAACCGGCAGAAGAGCGAGGGGCGCATATATCAGAAGAGAAGGAAAACTTCTTAATTGCAGCCGTGAGGAGGCAGTTTTATTATCTGCCAGGTTATTGCGTGATTATAAACCTGAAGAACTGGCTGTTTTAGGTTCGGGTTACGCTACGATAGAAGAGAATTATCTTCTCGGGAAGTTTGCTGCCGGACTGGGTATAAAAAATATGGATTTTCACCGGATGGTAATTCCCGGTTCGGGTGATGAGTTTTTATATTCAGATGATAAATGCCCCGACAGCCGGGGGGCAAAACTTGCCGGTATAAATTCGGGCAAAAAAAATGATGATCTTCAATGGCTGATAGATGATATAAAACATCGCCGGATAAAAGGGGTGATATTGCTGGAGGATAATCTTCCGAAATTTGACAGCAGGTGGAAGGAAGCGCTTAAAAAACTTGATCTGCTGATATATTTTACCCCTGTGATTAATGAAACAGTTGAGTATTCCGATATAGTGTTCGCGACCCTGAAATGGGAAGAGAAATATGGAACCATGATCAATGAGAAGGGAAGGATACAGTTATTGCGTCCGGCGGTTAAAACCGGTGGCGAAAAATCGCGCGATGAACATATAAGGCCGGGAAGAAGAGAAAGGTTTGGCTCTGATGATGACCGCTGGTTTTTGAACAGCAGTTCTTTTGCTGTGGCGTCGTGGAAAATGATAAGTCTTATTTCCCCGAAACCGGGAAACGATCTGGAATTTGAGTCGGAGAGGGAAATTTTTAATGAACTGGCGGCAAAGAAGAAGATACTTAGCGGAATAAATTACAGCGCTATCGGACTTGAGGGAGTTATTCCCGGCAACTCAAAGAGGGATAAAAGAAATCTGAAAGGGGAGCGGAATGTTTGACGAAAGCGGAGTGATCTTTTTTATCATCCTGAAACTCAGCCTGATTATACTTTTTATATTGCAGGCTTCTTCCGTCACCCGGTTTCTTGATAATTATTTTTTTTACAGGATATTCAGATACCGTAAAAATATTATTAAAAGATCATTTATCGCTGATCTGTTAAAGACAGTTTTTTCCCCGGTGAAGAAACAAGGGAAATTAGCAGTTTATCTTTTTCTCGCGATTATCTTTATTCTGCTATTGCTGTTACTAAACTTTTTACCATTTGGATTAACTCCGCTGGAAAATTTGTTCGGTCTGCCCGGTTCTTACCCGATAGAAGAGTTTATTTTGCCCCTGTATCTATTTACTTTTATATTTATCTCCTTGCTAACAGATGTGGTAATTGAAAAAAGTTGTGAGGAAAAAAATCCCGGTTGGCTTATATTTGTAAATCTGCCTGTGCTGATTCCAATGGTTCTCTGTTTTGTTTCTCTCTTTTTTAGCGCGGAGTCAATAAATATATTAAAAATCGCGGAAACTCAGAAAATCAGTTCATGGAGTTTTATAACACAGCCGGCAGGTTTTTTTGTGTTGTTTTCAGCTATTGTTTATCAGCAGACCGCGAGGCAGATTTATTTAAGAGAGGCGGGCAGTTTCGCGACGTTAAGCAGCCGGAGAAACCAGGGGAAAGAGATTATTTTTATCGAAACTGCCTGGAATACATTGCTGGCGGTTTCGGCAATAATGATTTCTCTTGTTTTTTGGGGAGGTTATGAGCTGCCCTTTATCCGGTCTGAATGGACTGCTCATTATGTGGAACAAATATATCAATTGAGTGTATTATTTTTAAAGTCCTTCATTATCCTTAGTTTAATCATTGCTGTGAAATATTTTCTTCCATATTTAAATGCTGGCCACCTTAGGAGATTCTCGTGGAGTGTTTTATTACCCCTTTCGATTCTGAATCTGTTAGTGACGATAATTATTTTTGCTTTTTGAGGAATATCTGATGAAAACAGGCGGAAGGAAAAAAGACAGGTTAAACAAAATAAAACAGTCATACCTGGCCGGTTTTGTTCAGAACATAATATTTGTACTGGTCAGATTATTTGAAAAGGGAAAAAAAACAGATTATTCTTCAATCAGAAACAGACCTTCGCCTGTTCAGACAGATGGAAAAGTTGAACAGAGGCAATGTAATTACTGCGGACTTTGCGAAAGAATTTGTCCGTCACTTGCCCTGAATATAGAGCATGCCGGACATAAAAGGGAGGAGGAAAAGTTAAAGGTTAATTTTGAAATTAATTATCTTCGTTGTATATTTTGCGCCTCTTGTATAAATGTTTGTCCCGAAAATGTTTTTAAGGTTAACGAAGAAAGTAGTAATATTTACCTTAATCGAAGGGACGCCATTAAAAGCTTGTAGATGACTGATGACATTAATGAATATTTCGAACACTGGATTTTTAAAAAAACTTTAAGTAAATTGTTCTGTCACTGGCAGACACAGGGAAAAGAATGAAGCAGATTCTCTTAATTTTATTACTGTTATGCAGTTCTTTAATGTTTTCGCAGTCTATCCCCTTCTTTTTTAAGCAGGGGTATCCTGAATATGTCCCTTGCGGAACCAATTTTCAGGTCAGCACAGTAATACGTGTTGATGATCCTTCTATTGAGGGGATGCGTCTTATTCTTCTTACTGACGACATGACAGATATAGAATCGGTTAAAATTCTTGATAAATACAACAGCAGTGAAATTAAATCAATCGCAAATGAAGATGATTACACCGGGAAAACCAGTGTGTATATCATTCCCGACAGCCTGATTAAATCCCGGACGCCTTTCCAGATTATCACTGATTACAGATGCGGGGGAAGAGATATTGCCGAATTAAATTACGGAGTCAGAATTTTTAACCGTGACGGAACTGAGAGGATATTTACCTCTTATGATAGCTTTAGCGGTGAAAAAGTATTTGACCCTGTAATTATCGCCGGTTATAAAACTGTTGAAACAGCAGGCAGTTGCCTGAATCTGATAGAAAGTGAATCGGTGGTTATTTCGGTCCCTGACGGCATATTGGGAAAATCACTGCTGATAGAGTTCTGGGCCAAGTTTTATGATTCTTCCGGTAATTTTATTAGTTACCAAAGTGAGACTGGAGATACTCTGCTCAGTTTGGGACTTAATGATTTCCGAATGATCTCAATTAGCGGGGTTGGTGATATCAGTCGGCTGGATAACTTTTTTATAAGTCCCGCGAGCTGGCAGCATTTTTCAATTTTATTAAGTCCGGATGAGAGAAAAAATTTAGTTTTTATAAATGACAGGCTGGTTTTTGAAGAAGAAATAACCGGGCTTCTTATACCGGGCCGAAAAGAAATAAAGATAACCGGCGCCGGGAAAAAAGGTTTGGAGATTGACCTGCTCAGGTTATGGGATTATGGAAACGCGCCTTCCCTCTCATTCAGGAATAAACATTATAATCATTATAATGCCGATTCGAGCAGGCTTCTTTTTTATGAAAACTTTGATAACCCTCATAACCTGAGGTCAAATTTTATTCCGGGGAAAGTTAATCTTTCTCTTTTAAGCGAATATGAAACCCGGCTTTCAGACGCTCCCCTCTTTACAAGGGCTCCCGAATTAAATATATCGGTCTACCTGGGGATTTATTCAATTGAGTGGAAAAACAGGGATCCTGACCAGGCGGAAGAATTTATTCTTGAAAAATCGCGCGACGGGGGGGATTTTATACCTATTTACCGTACCTATGCCGATAAAGAAGCTGATGAAACCTATTATTTCACTGATATGAAAAACAGTGAAGAGGATATGGTTTATTACAGAATAAGACAGATTAACAAAGACAGCACTTATATATTTTCGGACCGGATAAAAGTGGGACAGGGAGAAATTGAACCTTTTGAACTGGAACAGAATTACCCCAACCCTTTTAATCCCACCACCACCATTACAGTTGAGATGCTTGAAACTCTTGAAGTTGAGATAAAAGTTTATGATGTGGTTGGCAAGGAGATTGCCGAGCTGCATTCGGGAGCGCTGCCGAAAGGTATACATGAATTTTCATTTAACGGAGCGGGACTTCCGTCGGGCATCTATTTTTGTGAAATTAAATCGGAAAGTTCTTCAGTTGCCAGGAAAATGATACTGGCCAAATAAATATTCCCCGGGGGGCAGATGTTATCCAAAGTTTTATCAAGCGCCACATTTGGAATCGATGCTTATCTTGTAGAAGTTGAAACCCACTCAGAAAAAAATGTGCCCGCGTTTACAATTGTCGGGCTTCCTGATAATGCCGTAAGGGAAAGCAGGGAGAGAGTTAACGCGGCTATAAAAAACAGCGGATTCAACATTAAACCGAGGAAAATAACTGTTAACCTTGCTCCCGCCGATATTAAGAAAGAGGGGAGCGCGTTCGATCTGCCTATCGCGGTGGGGATATTATCGGCTGAAGATATGGTCAGCCATTCAAAATTTAAGGATACCCTTTTGCTCGGTGAGCTTTCGCTGGATGGTTCTTTGCGTCCGGTGAGGGGCGCGCTTCCAATTGCTGTTGAAGCGAGAAAAAACGGGATTAAAAGAATTGTGCTGCCTAAGGACTCTGCCGGTGAAGCTTCAATCGTGGATGAAGTTGAAGTTTATGGATTAAATGATCTGAATGAGGTGATCGAATTTCTTGGAGGCAGTGAGGAATATAAACCATTAAAAACAAACCGGGATGAAATATTCAGCCGGATAAACCGGTACAATCTTGACTTTTGTGATGTGAAGGGGCAGGAAAATGTAAAACGGGCTCTTGAAATAGCCGCTGCCGGAGCGCATAATATTCTTATGATAGGTCCTCCCGGATCGGGTAAAACGATGCTGGCAAAAAGGCTCCCTTCCATATTACCACCGATAACTTTTGATGAAGCTTTGGAAACGACCAAGATTCATTCAATAGCGGGAATACTTCCGCCCGATACTCCCCTTATTACAGAGCGTCCTTTCCGAAGTCCCCATCATACGGTATCGGACGCGGCGCTTATCGGAGGGGGATCGTTTCCACGTCCCGGCGAAGTGTCATTCGCTCATTATGGTGTACTTTTCCTCGATGAAATACCGGAATTCAAAAAAAATGTGCTTGAAGTTATGCGGCAGCCGATGGAGGATTATGTCGTTACAATAAGCAGGTCAAAAATGTCGCTGCAGTTCCCGGCTAATTTTATGCTCGCCGCCGCGATGAATCCCTGCCCGTGCGGGTATTATACCGATCCCTCAAGGGACTGCAACTGCACACCTCCGATCATTCAGCGTTATATGGGAAAAATATCGGGGCCGCTGCTCGACAGGATTGATATTCATATTGAAGTCCCTGCCGTAAAGTATAAAGAACTGAGCTCCGAAAGCAAGGGGGAAAGTTCGGAGGATATTAGGAAAAGGGTAGTAGCCGCGCGTGAAATACAGAATGGCAGATTCAGGAAATATGAGCATATTATGACCAACGCCGATATGGGTTCGCGTGAGGTTAGGACATTCTGCGTGGTTGATAAGGCGGGTTCCGATCTGCTCAAAATGGCGATGACAAAACTGGGGCTTTCTGCGCGCGCTTATGACAGGATACTAAAAGTAAGCCGCACAATAGCCGACCTGGAAAATTCGGAAAAAATCCAGCCCAACCATATCAGCGAAGCTATTCAGTACAGAACTCTGGACCGGGAGCTTTGGAAGAGGTGAGATTTTAACATATACCGGTTGCCGGATAAAGTTGAAGTTAGAGGAAAAAGTATGCAGATTTGCAGTGACATTGCAAATATGCATAACTTTCCCGGGAATTGTATAAGAATATGGGTAATCGAATCATACATAGAAGGCTGGCCGCAAAAATCAGACAGATGCTGGGGAAATTTCCAATTGTTTCATTAACGGGTCCGAGACAATCGGGGAAAACCACGCTATTAAGAAATTATTTCCCGGAATATCAATATTATAATCTTGAGAGAATAGATCACAGGAATATAATTTCCGGTGATCCGCTTGGATTTTTACGAACGTCCGGCGAAAAAATTATTTTCGACGAGGCGCAAGGATACCCTGAATTATTCAGCCATATCCAGGTGGTTTCGGATGAAAGAGGAACCGCCGGTCAGTATATCCTTTCTGGTTCACAAAGTTTTCTGCTGAATGAGAAGATATCTCAATCGCTGGCCGGGCGAGTAAATATAAAACAATTATTCCCCTTCGATATTTTAGAAACGGGGAATTATGAGGAAACCGATTATATTCACCAAATATTCCGAGGTTTCTATCCGCGTATTTATAATCAGGAAACAGACCCGGTCGATTTTTATCCTTCACTTATACAAACTTATATAGAAAGAGATGTCAGATCGTTAAAAAACATTACGAACCTGGACTCTTTCTCACGTTTTCTCTTACTTCTCGCCGGGCGGACAGGGCAAATTATTAATTTGACTTCTCTGGCTAATGACGCCGGGATATCGGTGAATACTGTCAAATCATGGCTGTCCATACTTGAGGCAGGTTTTGTAATATTCCTGTTGCAGCCATATTACCGGAATTTTAATAAAAGAATTATTAAAGCTCCCAAATTATATTTTTATGATACAGGAATAGCGTGTTCCCTGCTAAGGATACACAGAGCTGAGGATGTGCGAAACCATTATTTATTCGGGGCCCTCTTTGAAAACCTGGTGATTTCAGAAATTCTGAAAATTTTTCACCATTCAGGGGCGCCGGTCTCATTATTCTTTCTGCGTGAAAGCAATGGAAGGGAAATTGATTGTATTATCGAAAAAGGCCATAACGATCTGATAGCGATTGAGATTAAGGGAGGAGAAACTTACAGTAGTGAATACATTAAAAATATTAATTCTTTTAACAGGGATTTAAGACTGAGTAATTTTAAAAAGGCAGTGGTTTACACCGGAATTGAGAAGTTTGAGGCAAATGAGATAAAAATTATTCCCTGGAAGAATTTTCTTGAATATGATGAGTTGTTTATGCCCGGAGTTATTGACTAAGGTTATAAAGAATTTTAACAATATATACTGGCAGTGTACTATCCGGCCCCGCCATTGTCTGAACCATGATTTAAGGATTAGAGGATTGCCTGATTATTTTTCGGTATCGGTGCTAAAAAATCAGAGTAAGAGTAAGAGTATGATGGGCCGGGGATGGTGACGGCGGAGGAGAATTAAGAATTAGGAATTAAGAATTAGGAATTAAGAATTAGGAATTAAGAATTAGGAATTAAGAATTAGGAATTAAGAATTAGGAATTAAGAATTAGGAATTAGGAATGAAAGGAATGTAATGAAACCTTATTCTTTGTTTTTAACCTTAGTAGCAGAGGATTTCCTCTCCTCAAAAATCAACCTTATTGCCTTTTTATTTTTCGGTATAGGTATTAAAAAACAGATTAAGAGTAGGAGTAAGAGTAAGCCCTCCTGCGCCAAAAAGCGGCTTCGGCGGGTAAAAGTAAGATGGCCGGGTTGGGTGACGGTGAAGGAGAATTAAGAATTAGGAATTAGGAATTAGGAATTAGGAATGAAAGGAATGTAATGAAACCTTATTCTTTGTTTTTAACCTTAGTAGCAGAGGATTCCCTCTCCTCAAAAATCAACCTTATTGCCTTTTTATTTTTCGGTATAGGTATTAAAAAACAGATTAAGAGTAGGAGTAAGAGTAAGCCCTCCTGCGCCAAAAAGCGGCTTCGGCGGGTAAAAGTAAGATGGCCGGGTTGGGTGACGGCGGCGGGGTGGTTCATTTTTCCTGCGGGGGCGGAATTATGATGTTTTATCCGTCGAAATCCAAATCGAAGTCGTAATCGAAATCGAATGCCGGGATGCAGAAAACTTAACCACAAGGGACGCAGGGAAGGCACAAAGAGCACAAAAAGAATAACTCCGCGCCTTTAGGCCGGAGACCTCAGGTAAAGATGACCACATTCAAAGGGCTTTAGCCAAAAGCACGGTTGTTGGCGAATGACTATCTGTGCATTATTCAACCCCGCCAATTTCTGAACCATGATTAAAGGATTTAAGGATTACATGATTAAAAGCGTTGTTGATTTCGCAATCTTTTTTTTCGTTTCCCTGGGGTAAATTCCACGCAAAGGCCGCGAAAGGAAAAGTATACGCAAAGCTCGCAAAGAAGAACCGGATTAACAGGATAAGGAATCGGTATCTCTATCGTTTTTTGTTTTTCCCCAGGTTATTCAGGTTCCACGGAAAAAACTGCCGCATTCCAAAGTCCCCCGTGTCCCACTTGTTCCACTGAACGTGGCAAAAACCTCACGCCAAGCCGCCATTGTCTGAACCATGATTTAAGGATTTCTGCTTACTTGATTATTTTTCGGTATCGATCGTAAAAAATCAGAGTAAGAGTAAGAGTATGATGACCGGATAGGTGATGGCGCCGGGGTTGTTCATTTTGTCATAGGGGTGGGGATTATGATTACTCCGTAAGGAGTCAAATTCTACGCAAAATGGCAAAATTATTACTAATTGGCAGTAAAAATCGGCATTAGATTCCGGCCTGCCCGCCTTTGGCTGGTCTTTTTGCAAAGAACGCAAAAAACCGGAATGACAAGTAATTGGCAACACTTGGGGAAAGCCAATTCGTCATTCGTCATTCGTAATTCGTCATTATCTCTGGCTTGCCAGTCTATGATTATGATTTTTGAGGATCGAGACTCTTTAAAAAAATTGAGTTAAAAATAACCGCGCGCCTTAAGACCGGGGACCATTTGAAAAACAGGCAGTATTCAGGGGCGTTACTCTTAAGGAGGTAAAGTACAAAAAACGGTTCATTGCATACAATCATTTAGTAGAAAAAAGTAAAAATATTTTAAAAATTAATGCTATCTTATCTTGATTTTCAAAAAACTAACCCCTATATTAGTGGTTCGTTGCAATTATAATTTTGTAACCTGGGCAGGCGCCAAAGTAGGAGAGTTGGGGCGGACTGTAAATCCGTTGGCTAAGCCTTAGGGGGTTCGATTCCCTCCCTGCCCACAGCTCTTACTGTATTGCGGGAGTAACTCAGTTGGCTAGAGTCACAGCCTTCCAAGCTGTTGGTCGCGGGTTCGAATCCCGTCTCCCGCTCTGGCATATTGTTGTTGATATGCTGACGTAGCTCAGTCGGTAGAGCACATCCTTGGTAAGGATGAGGTCACCGGTTCAAATCCGGTCGTCAGCTCTAGATTCAGGACATGTTTTTATATATGTCTTTTTTTTTGCCAAAAGATAACTACCAGGATATTTGGAGAACACATGGCCAAAGCAAAAAACATACGACAGACGATAATATTGGAAAGCACAGCCGGAACAGGCTACAGATACACGACGAAGAAGAATAAAAGAAATCATCCTGGCAGAGTCGAGTACAAGAAGTATGACCCGGTCGCGAAAAAGCATGTAATGTTTAAGGAAACTAAATAAACACGTCAGTAGCTCAACTGGCAGAGCAGCGGTCTCCAAAACCGCAGGCTGGGGGTTCGAATCCCTCCTGACGTGCTCGAACTTATTTTCCCGGTGTAAAATATGAAAGAAAAAATAATTAATTTCTTTGATGATGTCGTTAAGGAAATGAAGAAGGTTACCTGGCCTTCAAAAGAAGAATTAAAAGAATCGACCATTGTTGTGGTTGTCGTCTGTCTGATACTGGCGCTTTTTACTTATGGTATTGACATGATGATTTCACAATTGTTGAAGGGAATATTTTAGATTTGTCTGAAGAAAACGCTAAATGGTATGTTGTCCGTGTATTTTCCGGACATGAGAACAAGGTCAAGAATCTGATTGAAGCCGAGCTCAGGGATAATGACGCCCTGAAGGCGCGGATATTTGAAATTCTTGTTCCCATGGAGAAAGTATTTGAAGTAAAGGATGGTAAAAAGCGGACAAAGACAAAGAACTTTTTCCCCGGCTATGTTCTCCTGAACGCAGACCTCGACAACAAGGTTAAAGATTTTATAGTGAACACAGCTTCGGTGATGGGATTTTTAGGCAGCAAAAATCATCCCAATCCTCTGCAGCCCGATGAAGTCAACCGGATAGTCGGAAGAATATCCAAGGGCAATGAAACCGAGAGGACCGATACTATATTCCGCACTGGCGATTATGTTAAAATTATTGACGGCCCATTCAATAATTTTTCAGGTTTTGTGCAGGAAGTATATGAAGAAAAGATGAAGATAAAAGTAATGGTGTCCATATTTGGACGCAAGACGCCTGTCGAAATTGATTTTGCCCAGGCGGAATTGGAAAAATAATAAATTTCAGGTATTAGGATATGGCTAAGAAGATAACAGGGTATATCAAGCTTCAGATTCCGGCAGGACAGGCAAATCCGTCACCGCCTGTAGGTCCGGCGCTTGGTCAGAAAGGTGTGAACATAATGGAGTTTTGCAAGCAGTTTAACGCGAAAACTTCAGATAAGGCAGGATTGATTATCCCGGTTGTTATTACTGTTTACCAGGATAAATCGTTCACATTTATTACCAAAACTCCTCCGGCAGCTGTTCTGCTTAAAAAGAATCTGAATCTGCCTAAAGGTTCATCCGAGCCAAATAAAACTAAAGTAGCAAAAGTTACAACTGAACAACTTCGCGAGATAGCTGAAATGAAAATGCCCGATCTTAACGCTAATGATATGGATCACGCTATCAGTATGATTGCCGGAACTGCCCGCAGTATGGGCATAACAGTTGTAGATTAAGGTTGAATAATTTTATTTAACGGAAAGATTATGAAAGTTTCTAAAAGAGTTAAAGCTTTAAGAGAACAGGTAGATACAAAAAAAGAGTATTCACTTGAAGAAGCGATAAAAGTACTTAAAGAAAAAACCAACGTAAAATTTACAGAATCCTTCGACTGCGCCATCAGGCTTGGCGTCGATCCTCGTCATGCCGATCAGATGGTCAGGGGAACAGTCTCCCTGCCCAACGGAACTGGCAAAGAGGTAAGAGTTCTTGTAATGGCCAAGCCGGAAAAAGCCCAGGAAGCTTTGGACGCCGGCGCCGACCATGCGGGACTTGAAGATTATGTTGAAAAGATTCAGGAAGGCTGGGCCGATGTTGATGTTGTCATCGCCACTCCCGATGTAATGGCGCATGTTGGTAAAATGGGTAGAATACTCGGACCGAAAGGCCTTATGCCAAACCCCAAGAGCGGTACTGTTACGATGGATGTCGCAAATGCTGTTAAAGAAGTTAAAGCGGGAAAGATAGAGTTCCGCGTTGATAAAACAGGTATTGTTCATACATCTTTAGGCAAGCTCTCCTTTACTGAAGAACAGTTGCATGAAAACGCGAAAGTTTTTCTTCAGACAATAGTTAAAATGCGTCCTTCGGCAGCCAAAGGCCAGTATGTGAAAAGTTTATACTTTTCATCAAGCATGGGTCCGGGACTGAAGGTATCGAGAGAAGAAGCTTTAGCTTTATCCAAATAAGTTTACGCACTCGTTTTATTATAAATGCTTCTATTGTTTTAGTTGTAATCTGTATCATATTAATTTGCCAGGAGTAAAATGGAAAAAGCTCAGAAAGGCGAACAGATTGCCGAAATTAAAGAGAAACTCACAAACTCAACTGCGGTATACCTGGTAGATTACCATGGAATAACTGTAGATGAGGTTAACGGACTCAGAAGAGAGTTCATCAAAGAAGGTGTTACCTACAAGATATATAAGAACACCCTGTTCCGCCGCGCTATGGAAGAAGTTGGCGGCTACGATGAACTAAATGATCTTCTGGTCGGGATGACAGGTTTTGCTTTTTCCGGTGATAATTTTGTTGCGCCAGCAAAGATAATTAAGAAGTTTGGTGAAGACAAGAAAAAGCTTACTTTCAAAGGATGTTATATTGAGAGTGAGTTTTATGGTAGTGAACAGCTTGCCACACTTGCTTCAATGCCTTCGAAAGAAGAAGTTATGGCAGGAATCGTTGGAAGCATCCAGGCTCCGATATCGGGAGTTGTAGGTGCAATTAACGCTGTCATGCGCGATATAGTAGGCCTGGTTGATGAGATAAGCAAGCAGAAGGCCGCATAAATTTTAATCAGGATAAGAAATTATTTATACAGGAGTATATAAAATGTCAGAAAAGATTGCTGAAATAGTAGAAAAGATCAAAGAGTTAACACTCGTCGAAGCGTCTGAGCTTAAAAAAGCTTTGGAAGATGAATTTGGCGTAACTGCCGCAGCGCCTGTAGTTATGGGCGGAGCAGCTCCTGCCGGTGAAGCTCCGAAAGAAGAAGAAAAAACAGAATTTGATGTTATTCTCGCAAGCTTCGGCGAAAAGAAAATTAACGTTATCAAAGTTGTCAGAGCTCATACAGGACTGGGACTTAAAGAAGCCAAAGAGCTTGTTGATAATTGCCCCAAACCGGTTAAAGAGCAGATTCAGAAAGATGAAGCTGAAGCAATCAAGAAAGAACTTGAAGAAGCAGGCGCTACAGTCGAACTCAAGTAATTCTTTTAAGACCATAAAATTATTTTTTGAGGAAAGTGGTGTGAATGAAAAATGTCATACCACTTTTCTTGCATTTTTAAACTGACAAAAATCGCCTAAGAAATTTTACTTTTAAGGAGGTTTGGATTGGACAATTACAAAATAAATGAATTAACAAACAGAATTACATTTGCATCCATAACTTCTCCGATAAGTATCCCAGACCTGTTAAATATCCAGTTGGAATCGTTCGAAGAATTTTTGCAGCTTAGCGCCCCTCCGGTTGAAAGGGAAAGCACCGGGCTGCAGTCTGTTTTTGATTCAAATTTCCCGATCCTCGACAACAAGGAATATTTTCGTCTCGATTTTCTGGAATATGACATAGAAAAGCCGAGATTCTCAATACATGAATGCGAAGAAAGAGGCCTGACCTACTCAGCTCCTCTGAAAGCAAAACTTCGTTTATCGACAAGGGATGATGAAACCGGTGAATATATAAACTCGGTTGAACAGGAAGTTTATCTCGGTAATCTTCCATTTATGACCAACAGGGGAACATTTATTATTAATGGCGCCGAAAGAGTAATCGTATCTCAGCTGCACCGTTCACCCGGTGTTGCGTTCGCGCAGACAGTTCACCCCAACGGCACACCTATATATTCAGCGAGAATTATACCCTTCAGGGGTTCCTGGGTGGAATTTGCCACAGATATAAATCATATAATGTATGTTTATATCGACAGAAGAAAAAAATTCCCCTCGACAACTCTTCTTCGGGCATTAGGCTATACCACTGATGAAGAAATATTAGACCTTTTCAGTTTGATTGAAGAGATCAGGGTAACTGATCTTGATCCTGAAAAGCACGCGGGCAGGTATGCGGCCAATGATATTATTGATATGACAACAGGTGAAATTTTTGCGGCGAAAGATACTGAGCTTGTTGAAGAATCGATTCTTGATATCAAGGGTTCGACAGTAGAAAAAGTTCAGCTTATCAGTTCCGACACATCATACGATCAGGACCTGATAATAAATACATTAAAGAAAGATACCGCTAAATCGGAAGAGGAGGCGCTTTTTGCCATTTACAGGCAGCTTCGTTCGGGTGAAGCTCCCGATCTGGAGACAGCCCAGGCTCTTATCGATAAACTTTTCTTTAATGACAAACGGTACGACCTTGGTGAGGTAGGCCGTTTCAGAATGAATGATAAATTAGATCTTGATATCCCGCGTGATACAAAAGTATTGACCGTTGAGGATATTATAGCGATTATGCGCAGCATAATTAAACTGAAAAATGGTAATGTAACCGTTGATGATATCGATCATCTTGGAAACAGAAGGGTCAGGACAGTCGGCGAACAGCTTATGCAGCAGTATAATGTTGGTCTCGCGAGGATGGCGCGCACTATTCGTGAAAGACTGAATATGCGTGACACCGAAAATCTGCAGCCTCAGGATCTTGTAAACGCAAGAACAATAAGCAGTGTTATTAACGCGTTTTTCGGAACCAACCAGCTATCCCAGTTTATGGATCAGACAAATCCTTTATCGGAACTGACACATAAAAGAAGGGTTTCGGCATTGGGACCGGGAGGCCTGACAAGAGAAAGAGCGGGATTTGAGGTCAGGGACGTTCACCACTCACATTATGGCCGGTTGTGCCCGATTGAAACTCCCGAAGGTCCGAATATCGGTCTTATCTCTTCACTTACTATTTTTGCTAAAGTTAATAATTACGGATTTCTTGAGACACCTTACAGGAAGGTTACCGAAGGAAAGGTAATGAAAGAGGTTGATTACCTTAGCGCCGATCAGGAAGATGAATATACAATCGCTCAGGCAAACGCGCCTCTGACAGATGAAGGGGATTTTGTTCTTGAAAGGGTGAAATGTCGTCAGAAAGGTGAATTTCCGGTTGTTCTTCCTGAAAATGTTCATTATATGGATGTGGCGCCGGCGCAGATAGTCAGCGCGGCGGCGGCTCTTATCCCGTTCCTTGAGCATGATGACGCTAACAGGGCTCTTATGGGTTCGAACATGCAGCGTCAGGCTGTGCCGTTGCTCGTTCCTCAGTCTCCCTTAGTCGGGACCGGAATGGAGTATAAGGTAGCGCAGGACTCACGTTCGATGATCACTGCCGAAGATGACGGTGTTATAGAATATACCGACGCAAAAAGAATCGTTGTAAAATATGATATTGATGAAAACTCTTTTGAGGCGTTAACAAGTTTTGATAACGACCGCAGAGTAACATATATACTTAATAAATTTTCAGGAACAAACCAGGAAACCTGTTTTAACCAGAAGCCTGTTGTGAAAAGCGGCATGAGGGTTAAAAAACACCAGGTTCTCGCTGACGGACCATCTACCGACCAGGGTGAACTGGCCCTCGGAAAGAATGTATCGGTAGCGTTCATGCCCTGGCGCGGATATAACTTTGAGGATGCTATTATCATCAGCGAAAAACTTGTAGCCGAAGATGTGTATACTTCAATTCATATCGAAGAATTTGAACTACAGGTCAGGGAAACCAAACGTGGCGAGGAAGAGCTTACACGCGATATTCCGAACGTTAGTGAGGAAGCCACCAGAAATCTTGATGAAAATGGTATCATCAGGGAAGGCGCCGAAGTAAGAGAAGGAGATATCCTTATCGGTAAAATTACCCCGAAAGGTGAAACCGATCCTACTCCGGAGGAAAAACTTCTTAAGGCTATATTCGGCGACAAAGCCGGTGATGTTAAGGACGCTTCACTTAAAGCGCCTCCCGGACTAAAAGGCATTGTTATTAAAACCAGGCTTTTTACACGTAAGAGAAAAGATGCCGAATCGAAAAAGATTGAGAAACGTGAGATTGAAAAGCTTGACGCGAAATATGACAAGATAAGAAAAGACCATTATTCAAACCTGGTTGATAAACTTACAAAAATTTGTCAGGGTAAAAAATCGACAGGTATTCATGATCTTGATACTTCTGTAATTCTTAAATCGGGCGTTGAGCTTACCGAAACGACTTTTTATTCCATAGAAGATGTGACCAAAATTAATTATCTCGAGAACTGGGTTGAAGATGAAAAAACCAATGAGATGATTAAAAAAATATTCGCGAACTATTTTAACATGCTCGCGGGTATTGGTGAAGATTACAAACATGAAAAATTAAATATTCAGAGCGGAGATGAACTCCCTCCGGGAATAGTACAGCTCGCTAAGGTATATGTTGCCAAAAAGAGAAAACTTTCGGTTGGTGATAAAATGGCCGGACGTCATGGTAACAAAGGTGTTGTTGCGAAGATTGTGCCGGTTGAAGATATGCCGTTCCATACAGACGGCACCCCGGTTGATATAGTTCTTAATCCTCTTGGCGTGCCTTCACGAATGAACCTTGGACAGATTTATGAAACAGCTCTCGGATGGGTTGGAAAAAAACTTGGTTACAAGTTTGAGACTCCTATATTCGACGGGGCAAAAGTTACAGATGTTGAAGGTTTACTGGAAAAAGCGTCGATTGAACCGGGTGGAAAAACCTATCTTTATGACGGGCGGACCGGAGAAAGATTCGACCAGAAAGTGACCTGCGGATTTATTTATATGCTTAAACTTGGTCATATGGTTGATGATAAGATCCATGCCAGGTCGATAGGGCCCTACTCTCTTATCACGCAGCAGCCACTCGGCGGAAAGGCCCAGTTTGGCGGCCAGCGATTTGGTGAGATGGAGGTATGGGCGCTTGAAGGATATGGCGCGGCCCATATATTGCAGGAAATTCTTACCGTCAAGAGTGACGACGTTTCGGGCAGAGCGAAAGCTTACGAAACGATAGTAAAAGGTGAAAACATTTCGAAGCCCAATATTCCCGAAGCTTTTAACGTACTGTTGAAAGAGCTCCAGGGACTGGGGCTGGATATAAAAGTTAACTAAATGCCCATATTAATATATATATATTAAGGGGAAAAGTTTATGAGATTTAAGACCCAGAAGCAGAAAGAAATACAGATTGATAAATTAACGATCAGCCTCGCGAGCCCTGATGATATTCTTTCAAGATCGCATGGTGAGGTTACCAAACCTGAAACAATTAATTATCGTTCTTTCCGTCCTGAAAAGGATGGTCTTTTCTGTGAAAAAATATTCGGTCCTGTAAAGGACTGGGAATGCGCGTGCGGTAAATACAAAGGTATCCGGTATAAGGGCATTGTATGCGACAGATGCGGTGTTGAAGTTACACTTAAGAGTGTAAGAAGGGAAAGGATGGGACATATTTCCCTTGCTGTGCCCGTAGTGCATATCTGGTTCTTTAAAGCGCTTCCAAGCAAGATAGGCAATATTATCGGGATGACAACCAAAGAGCTTGAAAAAGTTATATATTACGAGTCGTATGTTGTCATTAACCCTGGTCCGACAGGTTTGTCGGTAAAAGACCTGATTTCAGAGGATCAGTATTTTGAAATTCTCGGCTCACTTCCGCATGATAATGACAGCCTTGAAGATGATGATCCGAAAAAATTTGTCGCGAAAATCGGCGGTCTGGCAATTAAGGAATTGCTGAAATTAACCGAAATTGAAAATACATTTCTTACACTAAAAGAAGATCTAAAAGGTCAGACATCACAGCAGAAAAGAAATGACCTGTTGAAACGTCTTCGTGTTCTTGAAGCTTTCAGGGAGTATGAAGGGAAGGTGCCAAATAAACCTGAGTGGATGGTGCTGAGTGTAATACCGATTATACCACCCGAGCTTCGGCCCCTCGTTCCTCTTGAAGGGGGAAGGTTTGCCACAAGCGACCTCAACGATCTTTACAGAAGAGTTATAATCAGAAACAACAGGCTTAAAAGGCTTATTGATATAAAAGCGCCTGAAGTAATTCTGCGAAATGAAAAAAGAATGCTTCAGGAAGCTGTCGACGCTCTCTTTGATAATTCGAGAAGAGCGAGCGCGGTAAGAAGCGACGGCAACAGGCCTCTGAAATCTCTCAGCGATATGCTGAAAGGCAAGCAGGGACGTTTTCGTCAGAACCTTCTTGGAAAAAGGGTTGACTATTCAGGCCGTTCGGTTATCGTCGTTGGTCCCGAGCTGAAGCTTCATCAGTGCGGTCTGCCAAAAGATATGGCGGTTGAATTGTTCAAGCCTTTTATTATCCGGAAGCTTATAGAAAGAGGTTATTATAAAACTGTAAAAAGCGCGCGAAAGGCGGTTGACAGGAAAGACCCGGTAATCTGGGATATCCTTGAAAAGCTTATTGCCGGTCATCCTATTATGCTTAACCGTGCTCCCACCCTTCACAGGCTGGGTATTCAGGCGTTTCAGCCCCTTCTTATCGACAGCAAGGCTATTCAGCTTCATCCGATGGTCTGTACAGCGTTTAACGCTGACTTTGACGGTGACCAGATGGCTGTTCATGTGCCTCTTTCATATGAAGCGCAGCTTGAAGCATCATTGCTGATGCTTTCGAGCCATAACATTCTTTCACCTCAGAATGGCGCTCCGATTGTAGTGCCCACGCAGGATATTGTGCTCGGATGTTATTATCTGACAAAGGTGAAAGTTGGCGCCAAAGGTGAAGGGATGAATTTTTCTTCAATTGAGGAGGTTCAGATAGCGCTCGACGCCGAAGCGCTTGAGCTTCACGCGAGAATAAAAGTTAAAATTGATGGAAAAACATATGATACCACCGCGGGTCGTGTGATTTTCAACAGGATTGTTCCCAAAGAGATGGGATATTTTAATGAACTTCTGGTTAAAAAAATATTCAGTGGTTTTATTTATAAAATGTTCATTCAGATGGGGAATGAGGTTACAGCCCGTTTCCTCGACAATCTTAAAGACCTTGGTTATAAATATGCTACAAAAGCGGGAATATCGATCAGTTTTAGCGATATGATCATTCCCGAAAAGAAAAAGGTGCTCATTGATGATTCGAACGAAAAGGTATCGGCCATTTTGAATGAGCATGAGCAGGGTCTTATTACAGACGCTGAACGATATAACAAAATTATCGACGTCTGGACTCATACCACAAACAATGTGAGCCGGTCGCTGATGGAGAAGATCAAAACAGATAAAGGTGGTTTCAATTCATTGCACATGATGGTTGACTCAGGCGCGAGAGGTTCTCAGGAACAGGTTCGTCAGCTTGCCGGAATGAGAGGATTGATGATGAAACCGCAGAAAAGTCTTTCGGGCCAGTCGGGTGAAATTATTGAAAACCCGATTGTGGCTAACTTCAAGGAAGGACTTTCGGTTCTTGAGTACTTTATCTCTACTCACGGCGCCCGTAAGGGTCTGGCAGATACCGCGTTGAAAACGGCGGATGCCGGTTATCTTACAAGAAGGCTTTGCGATGTTGCCCAGGATGTGATTATTTCGGAAGATGACTGCGGAACTATCAGGGGTATTTATGTTACAGCTCTTAAAGATGTTGAGCTTGAAAGAGAACCCCTGGCAGAAAGAATAACCGGACGTACTGTTCAGGAAGATATTTATGATCCGCGCGATGATGAACTTATTATTGAAGCGGGTGATTTAATAACCGAAGAAATTGCCGAAAGAATTGATGACGCGAGTATTGACGCGGTTTATATCAGGACAGTGCTTACATGTGAATCAAAACGTGGTGTATGCGCCAAATGTTACGGCAGAAACCTTACAACCAGCAGCCAGGTTGAGGAAGGTGAAGCGGTAGGTATTATCGCCGCGCAGTCGATTGGTGAGCCGGGCACACAGCTTACTCTTCGTACATTCCACCTTGGCGGCACTTCTTCACGTATCGCGAGCCAGTCGCAGGTTGAAAGCGCCTCGGATGGCCAGGTAAAATTTGAAAAAATTAATTATGTTGAAAAAACCGACTTTTTCGGTAAAATAAAAGTTGTTATCGGACGCCGCGGCGCGATAGGTATTTATGATGACGACATGCGTCAGATTAAAAAATATGATATTCCCTATGGAGCCGAACTGATTGTTAACGATGACCAGCAGGTTAAAAAGGGACAGCCCCTTTACAATCATGACCCATATAACGCGGTGATTCTTTCTGATATTTCAGGACGTGTTGAATTTGTTGACCTTATTGACAAGGTTACTATCCAGCAGATTGCTGATGAGCAGACCGGTCACGTTCAGAAGGTTGTTATCGATTCAAAAGAAAAGAGCCTTACACCGAGTATTGTGATCAGGGATGATCAGGGGAATGAAAAATCTTTCCTTATCCCGACCAAAGCTTATCTTTCTGTTGAGGAAGGCGAGGCTATTCAGGCGGGAACAATCCTGGCGAAGATATCAAAATCGGCGTCGAAATCACGAGATATTACAGGTGGTCTGCCGAGAGTAACCGAACTTTTCGAAGCGAGAAGCCCTCATGATCCGGCCATTGTCGCCGAAATTGAAGGTGTTGTGAAATTTGGAGCAAGGAAGAAAGGTTCAAGGGAGATAATTGTTGAATCTTTTGACAGCTCTGTTCAGAAAGTTTATAATGTGCCTTACGGAAAACACACTCTCGTCCAGGAAGGTGATGAGATACCTGCCGGTGAAAAAATAACCGACGGACCGACAGATCCCCACGATATTTTGAAGATCAAAGGTACGAATGCCGTTCAGGAATATCTTGTTAATGAGATACAGGACGTTTATCGACTTCAGGGTGTGAAGATAAATGACAAGCACATTGAAGTGATCGTAAAACAGATGCTTCAGAAGTTGAAAGTTATTTCTTCAGGCGATACCAACTTTATTGATGAAGACCTTGTCGACCGTAATAAATTCATCGCCGAAAATGACAATATCAAGAACATGGTATATATTCTGGATCCGGGACAAACCAAATATAAAGCCGGTCAGCTGATCACCAGGGCAAAACTGCGTGAAGCAAACGCGGATATGACCCGAAAGGGAAGAGATTTGGTAAAAGCCCGCGACGCCGAACCGGCAACTTTCGAGAATGTACTGCTTGGTATTACACAGGCGGCGCTTTCGACCGAAAGTTTCATTTCGGCAGCCTCATTCCAGGAGACAACAAAAGTTCTTACAAACGCTGCAACAGAAGCAAAAAGTGACCTGCTTTTAGGCCTAAAAGAGAATGTAGTTATGGGACATCTGATCCCTGCCGGAACAGGTCTGAAAAAATACAAGGATATAATCCTTATAGAAGAAGAAGAAAAAGCTGAAGAAAATACAACAGACGATATATCGGAAATTAAGGTGAGTGTCAGACCAGAAAATTAATAATAGCTTCGCTTGACATTCAAAAAAATAATTTCTAAATTAAGAGTCTGAATTTCGTTTGACTAAGTAAATAGTGGAGTATGCTTAATGCCAACAATCAACCAGTTGGTAAGGAAAGGTAGAAAGCAGATATTTTCTAAAAACAAAGCACCGGCTTTGGACGCGTGTCCGCAGAAAAGAGGTGTTTGTACGAGAGTTTATACAACAACTCCAAAGAAACCAAATTCTGCATTAAGGAAAGTGGCCAGGGTAAGACTGACAAACGGTATTGAAGTTACGGCATATATACCGGGAGAAGGACATAACCTGCAGGAGCACTCTATTGTAATGATCAGAGGCGGCAGGGTTAAGGACCTTCCTGGCGTTAGATACCATATAATCCGCGGTACACTTGATACAAGTGGTGTTGCCGAAAGGAAAAAAGGCAGGTCTAAATATGGCAGTAAAAAACCAAAGGCGAAATAACAGGTTATGAGAAAGAGAAGAGCAGAAAAACGGTATATAAAACCGGATCGTAAGTATAGTGATGTCCTGGTTTCGAAGTTTATAAACTACATAATGTGGGATGGTAAAAAAACAGCCGCACGTAAAATTGTTTATGAATGTTTCGATATGATCGAGAAGAAGAGCAAAAAGCCTGCTCTCGATATTTTCAAGCAGGCCATTAACAATGTGCAGCCCTTGGTTGAAGTAAGAAGCCGCAGAGTCGGCGGCGCCACCTACCAGGTGCCGATGGAAGTAAGGCCTGAAAGAAGAATCGCGCTGGCATTCAGGTGGCTTAAAAATTATTCACGCGCGCGCAAGGACAAAACAAGCGCCTCTAAATTTGCCGCCGAAATATTGGCAGCCTCAGCAGGCGAAGGTCCGTCCGTCAAGAAAAAAGAAGATACTCATAAAATGGCTGAAGCGAATAAAGCTTTTGCCCATTTCAAATGGTGATCAATCTCTCAACTGAAAGGAAACAGTGAAGAAAAGAGTTGAAATATCGCGAGTCCGTAACATAGGCATTATGGCTCATATAGACGCCGGTAAAACAACAACTACCGAAAGGATTTTGTTTTACACCGGCAAAGTGCATCGTCTTGGCGAAGTGCACGACGGAGCAGCCACTATGGACTGGATGGAGCAGGAGAAAGAGCGTGGAATTACTATTACCAGCGCCGCTACTACTGCTTACTGGCGTGATCACCAGATAAATATTATTGACACACCCGGACATGTGGATTTTACTGTTGAGGTAGAAAGATCCCTCCGTGTTCTTGATGGAGCAATAGCTCTTTTTTGCGCGGTTGGCGGAGTTGAGCCACAGTCGGAAACTGTCTGGAGACAGGCGGATAAATATGGTGTGCCGAGAGTTGCTTTTGTTAATAAAATGGACCGTGTCGGGGCAGATTTTTACAACGCAGTTGACATGATGAAGGAACGCCTTCATGCAAACGCGATACCGATTACACTTCCTATTGGTGAAGGGGATTTGTTTTCGGGTGTAATTGATCTGATTTCGATGCAGGCCAGAATGTATCATGAAGACACATTAGGGGCGACATTTGAAGATACCGCCATACCGGCAGATCTTCTCCCTCTTGCCAATAAATACCGGACAATAATGCTCGAAGCTGTTTCTGAGGTTGATGACACTCTTCTTGAAAAATATCTTGAAGGAGAAGAAATTTCAGCCGAAGAAGTTGGCAAAGTGCTCAGGGAAGCTACTATTCAGCTTAAGATTACCCCCGTTCTTTGTGGTTCATCGTTTAAAAATAAGGGAGTCCAGAAACTCCTTGATTCAGTAATTGATTATCTGCCTTCACCTCTCGATACGAAAGAAATGATTGTTCACCACGTCAACAGAAATGACGAGGTGATAAGGAAGATTGATCCTAAAGAGAAATTTGCAGCTCTTGCTTTTAAAATAATGACAGACCCCTATGTTGGAAAGCTGACATATGTAAGGGTCTATTCCGGTACATTAAAGGCCGGAGATTATGTATATAATTCCGTTAGCGATAAAAGAGAACGTGTCGGACGCCTTCTTCTCATGCACGCGAATCACAGGGAAGACCTCGAACTTGTAAGGGCGGGCGATATTGTTGCTTTTATTGGTCTGAAAAATACTAAAACCGGTGATACACTCTGCACCAGTGATGACCATGTTGTTCTTGAGAAGATGGCATTCCCCGAGCCTGTGATTCAAATTGCTATTGAACCCAAGACAAAAAATGATCAGGATAAGCTTGCTGATGCTCTCGCGAAACTTTCGGATGAAGATCCGACTTTCAAGGTGAGGGTTGATGATGAAACAGGTCAGACACTTATCAGCGGTATGGGTGAACTTCATCTGGAAATTCTTGTGGACAGGATGAAGCGTGAATTTAAGGTGGAGGCCAATATTGGCAAACCTCAGGTGGCTTACAGAGAGACTATTACCGAAGAGGTTAAATCGGAAGCTAAATTCGCGAAACAGACCGGCGGACGTGGAAAATTCGGCCATTGTATCATTATTCTTTCTCCTAATGAAGCGGGGAAAGGGTATGAGTTTGAAAATGCCATTGTTGGCGGCAACATCCCCCGTGAATATATTCCGGCAGTTTCGAAAGGAATTGAGGATTCAATGAAAAACGGCGTAATAGCCGGGTATCCTGTTGTCGATATAAAGGTAAAGCTAATTGACGGTTCTTATCATGATGTCGATTCAGATGAGATGTCATTTAAAGTTGCCGGATCAATGGCTTTCAGAGATGGCGCCAGAAAAGCAAAACCTGTATTGCTCGAACCATTAATGAAGATTGAAGTTATAACTCCCGAAGAATATCTTGGGGATGTTATGGGCGACCTGAATGGCAGGCGCGGAAAAATCGAAGGATTTATCGCCCGCAAAGATGCCCAGGTTATCAGGTCTGTTGTGCCCCTGGCCGAAATGTTCGGTTATGCTACTGTGCTTAGATCGATGACGCAGGGAAGAGCGATTTATACAATGCAGTTTTCTCACTATTCCGAAGTTCCGAAAAGTGTTGCTGAAGAAATTATGGAAAAAAGATAATCAACTTATTGAAGAAAGATAACAGAGATAAATTAAACAAGAAAATTAAAATTCAAGGAGTATTCGATGGCAAAAGAGAAATTTGACAGGAGTAAACCTCACGTTAATATAGGCACAATAGGTCACGTTGACCATGGTAAAACTACCCTGACAGCAGCTATCACAATGTCTCTTAATAAAAAAGGTTTATCAGCAAAAAGATCATTTGATTCAATTGACAACGCTCCCGAAGAAAGGGAACGTGGTATCACAATCGCAACAGCGCATGTGGAATATTCTACAGCCAACAGGCATTATGCTCATGTCGACTGTCCGGGTCACGCTGACTACGTTAAGAATATGATCACTGGCGCCGCTCAGATGGATGGCGCTATCCTGGTGGTTGCCGCAACAGACGGTCCTATGCCCCAGACAAGAGAGCATATCCTTCTTGCACGTCAGGTTGGTGTGCCGAGAATAGTTGTTTTCATGAACAAAGTTGACATGGTTGACGACGAAGAACTTCTTGAACTCGTTGAAATGGAACTAAGAGAACTTCTTACAGAATATGAATTTCCGGGTGATGATATTCCTATTATAATGGGTTCAGCTCTTCAGGCTCTGGAAGCGTCGACAGATGATTCTGTACCTCCTGAAGATGAAAGAATGAACTGCATCTGGGAACTTATGGACGCATGCGACGATTATATCCCTGTTCCTGAAAGAGATAAAGATAAACCATTCCTGATGCCGGTTGAGGACGTTTTCTCAATTACAGGCCGCGGTACGGTTGCTACAGGAAGAGTTGAACGTGGTGAAGTAAGAGTTAGTGAAGAAGTTGAACTTATCGGTTTAGGCCAGCATAAGAAAACCGTTGTTACAGGTGTTGAAATGTTCCGTAAAGAACTTGAATCAGCAATGGCTGGTGACAACGCGGGTATTCTTCTTCGCGGTGTTGACAAAAAAGAAATTGAAAGAGGAATGGTACTGGCTAAAACAGGCTCTATCACACCTCATACAAAATTTGAAGGTGAAGTTTACATCCTTTCAAAAGATGAAGGCGGCCGCCATACACCATTTTTCGCCGGTTACAGGCCTCAGTTCTATTTCAGAACAACTGACGTTACAGGTGTTTCTGAATTACCTGAAGGTACGGAAATGGTTATGCCTGGCGATAACGTAAAACTGAAAGTTGAACTTATCAGTGAAATCGCTATGGAAGAAGGACTTCGTTTCGCTATCCGTGAAGGCGGAAGAACAGTAGGCGCCGGAGTTGTTACAAAGATATTTGAATAAGAATTAATTCTTCAGTAATTAAGATGGGAAGAAGAAATTCTTCCCATTACTTTGTTTATAGATAGGAGACGTTAAATTGCCTGGTCAGAAGATTAGAATAAAGCTTAAATCTTACGATCATATTTTAATCGATAAGTCGACTGAAAAGATCATAAAGACTGTTAAAAGCACAGGAGCTGTAGTTTCAGGTCCTATACCGCTGCCAACAAAAAGATCGGTATTCACTGTATTGAGGTCGCCTCACGTCGATAAAAAATCGAGAGAGCAATTTGAGATTCGAGCGCATAAGAGAATAATTGATATTCATAATTCGAACAATAAGACTGTCGATTCATTGAGCAAGCTTGAAATACCGGCAGGTGTTGATATCGAGATCAAGTTATAAGGGATAATAGAGATGCCAGGATTGTTAGGTAAAAAAATAGGTATGACGAGCATATACTCCGAAAATGGAGAGCTGATTCCTGTAACTGTAGTTGAAGCAGCGCCAAACGTAATTATCGGGATGCGGACCGCTGAAAAAGATGGATATTCATCTCTTCAATTGGGTTTTGGCGATAAAAAAGAGAAACGGGTTAATAAGCCTCTTATGGGGCAGTTCCAGAAAGCAGGAGTTAAACCGGTAAGGGTAGTAAAAGAATTCAAAAATTTTGATGTTTCAGCTTATAAAACCGGCGACACTATTGGCGCTGATATATTCGCTGAGGGAGATAAAGTTAAAGTTACCGGTTACAGCAAAGGCAAAGGTTTTCAGGGTGTGATGAGACGACATGGTTTTGGCGGTGTCGGAACACAGACACATGGCCAGCATAACCGTCTGAGAGCTCCCGGATCAATCGGTCAGAGTTCCGATCCTTCGAAAGTATTCAAGGGTACGAGGATGGCAGGCCGCACCGGTGGAGCAAGAAAGACAGTATCAGGTCTGAAAATCATCAAAGTGGAAGCTGAGAAAAACCTTTTGTTCATAAAAGGAGCTCTGCCCGGTTCAGTTAATTCAGTAGTTGAAATTAATAAGTAGTTGGTTGGACAATGAAGGTCGAAGTATATAATCTGGATGGTTCAAAAAGCGGCGAAACAATGGAGATCGAAGACAGCGTATTTTGTGTTGAGCCGAATGATCATGTGATATACCTTAATGTGAAGGCTTACCTGGCAAATCAGCGACAGGGTACACATAAAGCTAAGGAAAGAAACGAAGTAAGAGGCGGCGGCAGAAAACCATGGAGACAGAAAGGCCGCGGAACAGCCAGAGCCGGTACTTCAAGATCACCATTATGGGTAGGCGGTGGAAGGATTTTTGGACCTAAACCACGTAATTACCGTCAGAAAATTAACAGGAAAGTAAGCAAGCTGGCCAGAAGATCGGCGCTTTCCTATAAAATTAAATCGGAACAGTTTATTATAATCAATGATTTTGAATTTGAAGCTCCAAAGACAAAAGAATTTGTTAAGATAATGTCCGATTTTAATATGGCCGGAAAGAAATTAACTCTTCTTACCGACGGCCTGAAGAGCAATGTGTACAAATCTTCAAGGAATATTCCTAAAGTAAATGTACTTGAAGCTAACAAGGCTTCAACTTATGATATTCTGAATAACCAGGTTTTGATGCTTCAGAAAAGCGCGGTCAAAACTCTTGAGAGTATTTTAAATTAAGGATTGCAGAATAAAATGAAAAATATATTAATCAGGCCGATCGTAACAGAAAAGATGAATGATATCCAGGAACAGACCGGGCAGTATGGCTTTGTTGTTGATGTCAGAGCAAATAAGATTGAGATAGGCAAAGCTATCAAAGAGAAATTTGATGTAGATGTTGTTTCTGTAAACACTATCAAGTATAAAGGGAAAACAAAAACCCAGTTTACAAGAAAGGGAAGGTTTACAGGTAATACATCGAGGTATAAAAAAGCGTTTATTACGCTTAAAGAAGGACAAACAATAGATATTTTTGGTGAAGTTTAGCAGCAGGATTTTGGAGTTCAGATAAATGGCAATCAGAAAATTCAAACCAAATACACCCGGCACCCGTTATATGTCGGTTTCAACTTTCGAGGAGATAACTAAAACTACTCCCGAAAAATCACTTACAACCAGTCTGAAAAAATCGGGTGGAAGAAATAACAAGGGAAGAATAACAACCCGTTTTCGCGGTGGCGGACATAAAAGAAGATATCGTATAATCGATTTTAAACGTGACAAGTTTGGTGTTCCTGCAAAAGTTCATTCCATTGAGTATGATCCCAACAGGTCGGCACGAATAGCGTTACTTCACTATGTTGATGGTGAAAAAAGGTATATTATTGCGCCGGATGGCCTGCAGGTGGGTGAAGTTTTGCAGTCAGGTCCGGGAGCGGAAATCAAGACCGGAAACGCGTTAAAATTAAAAGATATGCCTCTTGGCAGTTATGTGCATAATGTCGAGATCAAACCGGGGAAAGGCGCGCAGGTTGGCCGTTCGGCAGGCTCAGCGCTTCAGGTAATGGCAAAGGAAGGAAAGTATGCCTCACTGAAAATGCCTTCGGGCGAAATAAGGCTGTTTAGTCTTGAATGTCTGGCAACATACGGGTCAGTTGGAAATTCTGATCATTTGAATATAAGTGTTGGTAAAGCCGGCCGAACCAGATGGCTTGGTTTCAGGCCTCACGTAAGAGGTGTAGTGATGAATCCTGTTGATCACCCGATGGGTGGCGGCGAAGGAAGAACCTCAGGCGGCGGACATCCGGTTTCACCCTGGGGACAGAAGGCCAAGGGTCTTAAGACCAGGAAGAAAAAGAATCCGTCAGATAAATATATTGTCAAGAGAAGAAAAGGATAACAGGTAGATGCCAAGATCAGTTAAAAAAGGTCCGTTTATTGATCTTAAGCTTTTAGCGAAGATCAGGAAAATGAATGAAACAAGTCAGAAAAAAATTGTCAGAACATATTCGCGCGCGAGCACTATTTCGCCTGAATTCGTAGGACATACAATTGCTGTTCATAATGGAAATAAAATGATCCCTGTTTACGTATCCGAAAATATGGTTGGACATAAATTAGGTGAATTTGCGCCTACCCGAATTTTCAGGGGTCATCCCGGAACCAAAGCTGAAAAAGCTTCAAGAGTTAAATAATACCGAGATTGAGGTTAATGGAAATGGAAGCAAGAGCAAGAAAAAAATATATTGGATCCTCGCCAAGAAAGATGCGACTGATCATTGATTTGATCAGAGGTGAATCAGTAGATAAAGCGCTTGAAATTTTACATTTCAGCACAAAACACGCATCAAGGGATGCGGAAAAAGTTTTAAGATCAGCAGTATCAAATCTTTTTAATAAAGATGAAGATGCAAGACTGGACCCCTCGGACCTCAGAGTTAAAGAAGTTTACGTAGATCAGGGTCCCACTGTAAAAAGATTGCTGCCCGCGCCCATGGGTCGTGCCTTTAGGGTAAGGAAAAGAGCAAATCATTTGACAATTGTTGTTGAAACAAAAAGTTAATTTAGCGGAGGACTTTTGGGTCAGAAGACAAATCCGATAGGATTAAGAGTTGGTGTAATCAGAGGTTGGGAATCGAACTGGTACGAAAGTAAAAGTTATTCTACCAAGCTTATAGAAGATAAAAAGCTTAGGATGTATATTCGCAACCGTCTTAAGAAAGCCGGTATATCGAGAATAATTATCGACAGGACATCAAAGAATATCATTCTCACAATTCATACTTCACGTCCTGGTGTTGTGATTGGAAAAAGTGGTAAGGAGATCACACAGCTTGAGCAGGAATTGAAGAAACTTACCGAAAAAGAAGTTAAGGTTCAGATTACTGAAATAAAAAGACCTGAACTCGACGCTTTCCTGGTTGGTGAAAATATTGCCCAGCAGCTTAAAGGAAGAATTTCATTCAGACGCGCGCTTAAATCAGCTATTACTTCAGCCATGCGAATGGGAGCTGAAGGAATAAGAGTTATGTGCTCGGGAAGGCTCGGCGGAGCGGAAATGGCGAGAACCGAACAATATAAAGAAGGAAGAATTCCACTTCACACACTGCGTGCTGACATAGATTATGCAACCACAACGGCACATACTATTTATGGCGCTATCGGAATAAAAGTATGGATTTGCCGTGGTGAGATTTTAGGAAAACGTCTTTCTGACTAAGATTTTTAGGAGATACGATCATGTTAATGCCAAAAAGAGTTAAATACAGAAAACAGCAGCGGGGAAGAAGACGTGGAAAAGCCTATCGCGGCAGCCGTGTGAGTTTCGGTGATTTCGGACTTAAATCCCTGGAAGCAGGCTGGATTACAAGTCGCCAGATTGAAGCGTGCAGGGTTGCCATTACCAGAACAATGAAAAGGGATGGTAAAGTGTGGATCAGAGTATTTCCCGATAAACCTGTTTCGAAAAAACCACTTGAAACAAGAATGGGTAAAGGTAAAGGCGCTCCTGAGTTCTGGGTAGCGGTTATTAAACCGGGAAGAGTACTTTTTGAAGTATCAGGTGTATCGCGGGAAATAGCTATGGAAGCTTTAAGGCTGGCATCGCATAAACTTCCCCTTAAAGTTAAAGCGGTTGTAAGGCCCGATTACGAAAATTAGAAGGACCCGACTGAAATGAAGATGTATGAAATTAAAGAAATGACTAACGACGAATTGATCAGAAGGATTGAAGAAGAAGAAAATAATCTGATCGATCTTCGTTTTCAGCATGAGCTTAAAAATCTAACGAATACTGCAAAACTCAATCTTGCGCGCAAGGACATAGCAAGAATGAAAACAGCTCTTCGTGAAAGAGAATCAAATAAAGTCGCTGAAGAAAATAATTAAGGAGTTTTACCGAATAAATGGAAAAGCGTAATTTAAGAAAAACCAGAATCGGTGTTGTCGTTAGCGATAAAATGGAAAAAAGTATTATGGTCGGAATTGAAAGAAAGGTTGCTCACCCGATCTATAAAAAATACTTTAAGAAAACGACTAAGCTGATGGCCCACGATGAGAAAAATGAATGCAGAGTAGGCGACGTAGTTAAGATAATGGAAACCAGGCCGCTCAGCAAGTCCAAAAACTGGCGTCTTGTTGAAATATTAGAAAAAGCCAAGTAGGAAAGTTTTATAGGAGACAACTGGAATGATACAAGAAGAAACAAATCTGGTGGTTGCGGATAATTCCGGCGCGAAAAAGATACGCTGTATCAGAGTGCTTGGCGGAAGCAACAGACGCTATGCCAGCGTTGGCGATTTAATAGTCGTTACTGTTAAAGCAGCTTTGCCGGGTGGTGGTGTGAAAAAAGGTGAAATATCACGTGCGGTTATTGTTAGAACCAGCAAAGAAGTAAGAAGAAAAGATGGTTCCTACATCAGATTTGATGAAAACGCAGCTGTATTGCTTAATGCTCAGAATGAGCCGCGCGGCACACGTATTTTCGGACCGGTAGCAAGAGAGTTGCGCGATAAAAAATTCATGAAAATAATTTCGCTCGCACCGGAAGTATTATAATTAAAGGGAAGAATATGAAGATCCGTAAAGATGATATGGTCATGGTTATCGCCGGCAACGACAAAGGCAAAACCGGCAAGGCGTTGAAGGTTTTTCCCAAAGATAACCGGGTAATTATTGAAGGCGTGAATATACGAAAAAGACATACCAAACCGAGCCAGCAGAATCAGCAGGGTGGTATTGTTGAAAAAGAAGCGCCCATACATGTTTCAAATGTGATGGTTATAGACCCTAAGACTAATGAGCCGGTCAGGGTTGGTATGAAAATCATTGTTGACGACAAAACGGGTAAACAAAAAAGAGCCCGCATCAGCAAACAAAGCGGCGAAATGTTGTAGAAATTTATTTGAGGACTGAATAGTATAATGGCAAAGAATTCTAAAAAAGATAACAAGTCGCAGGCCTCCGAGCCACAGGGAAAAAAAGGCGCAGAAGAGCAGGCAGTTGAAGAAAAGATTCCTGCAAGGCTGCATGGTAAATATAAAACTGAAATTGTTGAGAAACTTCGCACTGAATTCAAATACAATAATATAATGGAAGTTCCACGGCTCGAGAAAATTGTTGTCAACATGGGTGTCGGCGGCGCGGTTCAGGATTCCAAGATGCTCGATGAAGCTATAAGGGAAATTGAAACTGTCACAGGACAGAAGGCAACAGTGCGCAGAGCTAAAAAATCAGTTTCGAATTTCAAGCTGCGTGAAGGAATGAAAATTGGCGCGAAAGTTACTTTAAGAAGACACAGAATGTATGAATTTCTCGACCGCCTTATTTCTGTCGCATTACCCAGGGTAAGGGACTTCAGAGGAATTTCGGATAAGTCATTTGACGGACGCGGGAATTATACTTTGGGCGTTAAAGAACAGATTATTTTCCCCGAGATAAATGTCGATAAAATAAGCCGGATAAATGGAATGGATATTACATTTGTTACTACGGCAAAATCGGACGAAGAAGCCCATGCACTGCTTAAAGCTTTCGGCGTTCCTTTCAGAAAGAAAGAAATTCAATAATATAGGTTTTTATTATGGCTAGAAAATGTTTAATAGCCCGTGAGGCAAAAAGAAGAAAACTGAACGAAAAGTATAAAGAACTCAGGAAAGAACTGAAGGCTAATGGTGATTATGATGCTTTACAGCAGCTGCCCAAAAACTCCTCACCGGTCAGGTTGAAGAACAGATGTATGATGACAGGCAGGCCTAAAGGTTATTACAGAAAATTTGGTATTTCACGTTTGCAGCTGCGCGAGATGGCTTTGCGGGGTGAAATTCCGGGCCTTAAGAAATCCAGTTGGTAAAAGATAGGAGATTAGTAAATGCCGGTAACAGATCCAAATGCGGATTTTCTGACAAGAATCAGAAACGCGATAAAAGCCAGGAAAAAATTTGTTGAAATGCCCTCTTCCAAAATGAAGGTGAGGATGGCCGAGATTCTTAAGGAAAATAATTTCATTAAAGATCTTAATGTTATTGAAGATTCTAAACAGAATATTTTAAGAATACACCTTAAGTATGTTGACGGAACTCCGTCGATATCGGGCCTTAAGAAAATAAGCACTCCGGGCTTAAGGCAGTACGTCGATAAAGATCATATTCCACGTGTGTTGAACGGGCTTGGTATTGCCCTTATCTCAACCTCACAGGGAGTTATGACTGATAAACAGGCAAAGAAAAATTCAATCGGCGGCGAAGTAATTTGTCATATTTGGTAATTTTTATAACGGAGTTACGAAGTGTCACGTATAGGTAAAAAGCCAGTAGATATAAAAGATGTTCAGGTTGAACTATCGGACAGGAATCTGAAAGTTAAGGGAAAGCTTGGTGAGCTTGAAATGGAAGTTCATCCTGATATGACCGTTGAGGTTGAGCAGGAGCAATTAGTTGTGAAGCGTCCGGATGATCAGAAAGAAAACCGTGCCCTTCATGGTCTGACAAGAGCTCTCATCCAGAATATGGTTGACGGAGTAACAAAAGGTTATTCAAAAACACTGGAAATAGTCGGTGTTGGCTACAGGGTCGATCTGAAAGGAAAATGCGCCCTTTTTAACCTCGGTTATTCACATCCGATTTATTTTATGCCTCCGGAAGGCATTACACTTGAAGTTCCAACCCAGACTCAGATAAAAATAACAGGAATTGATAAAGAACTTGTTGGTCTGGTCGCTGCAAAAATAAGATCATTCAGAAAACCTGAACCTTATAAAGGAAAAGGTATTAAATACAGTGATGAACAAATAATCAGGAAAGCCGGAAAAGCCGCTGGTAAATAATATTTAGGAGATATCGGACTAAATGATTAATAAGAATACAAAACGGTTACAGAAGAAAAAAAGTATAAGAAAGAAGATCTTCGGCACTCCGGAAAAGCCACGAATGGCAGTATTCAGGAGTCTGACTAAAATTTATGTTCAGATAATTGATGATGTGGAAGGAAAGACTTTGTTATCAGCTTCTTCACTATCAAAAGAAATTGCTGAAGAAGTTAAAAATGCCAAAGACAAAACAGCCCAGGGAGCAGTAGTTGGAGAATTTATAGGCAAAAAAGCTCTCGAAAGTGGCATTAAAGAAGTTGTTTTCGATCGTGGTGGCTATCGTTATCATGGCAGAGTAAGAGCTCTAGCCGAAGGAGCCAGAAAGTCGGGAATCAAGTTTTAATGTTGCCGGGTCGTCTAATGGCAGGACTACGCCCTTTGGAGGCGTCTGTAGAGGTTCGAATCCTCTCCCGGCAGCAAAAAATTGACGAAATTGATGATCTAAGGAGACTAAATTGAAGCCTAAAAAAGTATCCGGTATTGAGAATTTAAAGGAAAAGGTTGTATATATAAATCGCGTTGCTAAAGTGGTAAAAGGTGGCAGGCGCTTCAGTTTTAACGCGATTGTTGTTGTTGGTGACAGCAGCGGACACGTTGGTGTTGGTCTCGGAAAAGCAAATGAAGTGACAGATGCTATTTCCAAAGGTATCGACGATGCAAAAAAGAATCTTTATTTTGTACCGTTGGTTAAAGGAACTATTCCTCACGAAATCATCGGAAAATATGGTGCTGGAAGAGTTCTTCTCAAACCTGCTTCTCCGGGTACCGGTCTGATTGCAGGAGGTGGTGTCCGCGCCGTGCTCGAGCTTGTCGGGGTTCAGGATATTCTGACAAAATCGCTCGGATCAAGCAACCCGCATAATCAGGTTAAAGCAACACTTAATGGTTTATTAAGCCTGATCGACGCAGCCAAAATGGCACAGAAAAGAGAAATGACGGTTACAGAATTATTTACTTCTAACTGAGGAGAGAATGGCCAGGAAAATTAAAATTACGCAGGTAAGGAGTATTATCGACCGCCCCGAAAAACAGAAGAAGACTATTAAGGCGCTGGGTTTGGGAAGGCCGAATTATTATAAAGTGCATAATGATACTCCGCAGATACGCGGCATGATCAATGTTGTATCCCATTTGGTTAATTACGAAGAAATTGAAGTTGAAGAGGAATAAATGGACGTACTGAGTAATCTAAAATATGCTGAAGGCTCTGTCAAGTCGAGGAAAAGAATTGCCCGCGGTGAAGGATCGGGGCATGGCGGACAGGCAACCAGGGGTATGAATGGTCAAAGATCACGCTCCGGAAGCAAAAGAAGAGCCTGGTTCGAAGGCGGTCAGATGCCTTTGCAGAGAAGAGTTCCAAAACGTGGCTTTACTAATATTTTCAAAATCCACTACCAGGCAATTAACCTTTCAAGTTTGCAGGAACTTGCAGATAATAAAAAAATTGAAGATGGAAAAATAACCGCTCAGGTTCTTTATAAAAACCGTCTTCTTTCGAAAGCTGCGCAGCCTTATAAAATTTTGGGCAGCGGCGAAATTAAAGCCGCTCTTGAAATTGAAGCTCACGCTTTCAGTAAAACTGCTAAAGAAAAAATTGAATCTGCTAACGGAACTATTAAAGAGATTAAGATTTAATGGGTAAAATAACAGATACTTTCAGGAATATCTTCAAGATTCAGGAATTAAGGCAGCGTATTCTTTATACACTGGGACTTCTGATAATCGTTAGAGTTGGTTCTCATATTACTCTGCCCGGTATTGATTCCTATTTATTGTCTGAAGCTATGAGTAATCAGACAGATAACAATCTGTTTGGACTATATGATCTTTTTGTGGGCGGCGCATTTTCAAACGCTGCTATTTTTGCTTTGGGTATTATGCCCTATATCAGCGCCTCAATTATCATTCAGCTCATGGGCGCGGTTGTTCCTTATTTCCAGAAACTTCAGCGGGAAGGGGAGGAAGGACGTAAAAAAATTACCCAGCTTACCCGTTATGGAACTGTCGCCATATCTGCCATGCAGGCATGGGGCGTCTCAGTTCATATTTCGAGTATCACAACAAATGGTGTTGGTATTGTGCCGCCCGAGGTTCAGGGATTCTGGTTTACTATTCAAACAGTAATTTTCCTTGTAGCCGGAACAATGTTCATGATGTGGATGGGTGAGCAGATTACCGAAAAAGGTATTGGCAACGGTATTTCGCTGATCATTTTCATCGGTATTATTAATCGTCTGCCGTTCGCGCTGCTCGATGAGTACAGGCTGATATCCGAAGGCATGCGTAATATCGTTATTGAAATTATTATAATCGCTTTCATGGGTTTTGTTATTGCGGGTATTGTTCTGGTTACCCAGGGTACAAGAAGAATTCCTGTTCAATACGCAAAACGTGTGGTTGGCCGAAAGGTTTATGGCGGTGTTACCCAGTATATTCCTTTGCGTGTTAATACCGCGGGTGTTATGCCTATAATTTTTGCCCAGTCAATTATGTTTATTCCCAGCACTGTCCTCTCATTTTTCCCCGACAGTGAATTGATGCAGACTGTGGCAGGATATTTTGTATATACATCATTCAGTTATTCATTAATCTATGCATTAATGATTATATTTTTCACCTACTTCTATACAGCGATTGCTTTCAATCCGCAGGATGTAGCTGAAAATATGAAGAAACAGGGAGGTTTCATACCAGGTATTCGTCCGGGTAAACAAACCTCTGAGTTCATTGACAATATTTTAACAAAAATCACATTGCCCGGTTCAATATTCCTGGCTATCGTTGCAATTCTTCCGGCATTCGTTTCCCGTTTTGGTGTATCAGGAAGTTTCGCCTCATTCTTCGGCGGCACAAGTCTGCTGATTATGGTTGGTGTAGCTCTCGACACTCTGCAGCAGATTGAGTCTCATCTGCTAATGAGGCATTACGACGGATTTATGAAAGCCGGCAAGCTTAAAGGCAGAAGATTTTAAGCGGTTGTAAGAAAGTGATTCTGATTAAAACAAAAAAAGAGATTGATAAAATCCGGGAAAGCAACCGGATAGTAGCCGAGGCGCTTCAGCTTCTGAAAAGTTATGTTGCCCCGGGAATATCAACTCTTGAGCTTGACAGAATTGCTGAAGATTACATCAGAAGCAATGATGCTTATCCGGCTTTCAAAGGATATTCACAGGCCGGTTCGATTGATTTTCCCGGCTCTATCTGCGCCTCGGTTGATGAAGAAGTTGTTCATGGAATACCGGGTAGCAGAAGACTTGCTGAAGGTGAAATAATATCAATCGATATAGGTGTTCTTAAGAACAGGTACTATGGTGACGCAGCCCTGACAGTTCCGGTTGGCCGGATCTCCGAGGAAAAGAAGAGGCTGATGGATGTTACCGAAAAAAGTTTATACCTGGGAATAGAACAGGCGAAAGCCGGCAACCGTATTGGAGATATTTCGGCGGCCGTTCAGGAATATGTTGAAAAAAATGGTTTTTCCGTTGTCAGGGAATTATGTGGTCATGGCGTAGGGAGGCAGCTTCACGAAGAGCCTCAGGTATGCAACTATGGCCGCAGAGGAACCGGCCCGATTATTAAAAACGGAATGACAATCGCGATTGAGCCAATGGTTAACACCGGTAAAAGCCGCGTTAATGTTGCAGGTGATGGCTGGACAGTTTATACCAGCGATCATCTTCCTTCGGCGCATTTTGAACATTCGATTGCGATAGTAGATAATAAAGCTGAAATTTTAAGTAAATGTTGAATAATTTTTATGGCAAAACAAGGTCCAATTAAAGTAGACGGAGTTGTTACTGAAACATTACCAAATGCACATTTTAAGGTGAAGCTGGATAATGGCCACGAAATAATGGCCCACATTTCGGGCAAAATGCGCATGCATTTTATTAAAATACTCGTTGGCGATAAAGTAGCCATTGAATTATCACCCTATGATTTGAATAAAGGTAGAATAACTTACAGATATAAATAATGGTGACGAAATGAAAGTACGTGCATCTGTAAAAAAGATTTGTGAGCATTGCAAAATTATTAAAAGAAAAGGCGTCGTACGCGTTATTTGCAAGAACCCAAAACATAAGCAGCGTCAAGGTTAAACAGGATTAGGAGGTTAACGATTTGGCTCGTATAGCTGGTATCGATTTACCAAAAAACAAAAAAGCATACATTGGATTGACTTATATCTATGGTATAGGTCAGGCAACAGCGCTTGAGATACTTAAACAAGCTGAAGTTGATAGCGACAGAAAAATTTCTGAACTGACTGAAGAAGAAATCGCGAAAATCAGATCGATCATGACATCGGAATATAAGGTGGAAGGCGCTCTGCGAAGCGAGGTTCAGCAAAATATTAAAAGACTGATGGATATTGGTTGCTACAGAGGTCTGCGCCATCGTCGGGGACTTCCGGTGAGAGGCCAGCGTACAAGAACCAATTCTAGAACAAGGAAAGGTAAGAGAAGAACGGTTGCCGGAAAGAAAAAAGCGCCCGGTAAGAAATAATTAACCTTTTTTAGCAGGAGTAAGAAAATTGGCTAAAGTATCGAAAAAGACAAAAAAGAAAGTACATGTTGATGCGGTTGGCATAGCGCACATAAAGGCTTCGTTTAACAATATTATTTGTACAATTACCGATGTTTACGGCAATACCATTTCATGGTCTTCTGCCGGAAAAAACGGGTTTAAAGGTTCTCGAAAAAATACACCTTTTGCATCGCAGGTTACTGCAGAAGCTGCCGCGAAAGAAGCGTACGACCTCGGTCTGAAAAGAGTTGACGTTCTGGTTAAAGGACCGGGCGCAGGAAGGGAAGCCGCTATAAGAGCATTAAATACTGCAGGTCTGACAATTATGTCAATAAAAGATATTACCCCCATCCCGCATAATGGCTGCAGACCGCCAAAGCGTAGAAGAGTTTAATTTTAGGAGACATTAGTAGATGGCTAGATATACTGGACCTAGTTGTAAATTGTGCAGAAGAGAAAAACAGAAACTGTTTTTAAAAGGATCGAAGTGCAGCTCGGAAAAATGCCCGATCGAAAAAAGAAATTATCCTCCGGGTCAGCATGGCCTAAGCAGGAGAAGTAAGTTTTCGGAATATGGTGTTCAGCTGCGTGAGAAACAGAAAGTGAAAAGAATTTATGGTCTGCTTGAAGCCCAGTTCAGAATTTATTTCGCGAAAGCAAACCGCCAGAAAGGTGTAACCGGCGAGAACCTCGTTAAAATGCTTGAAAGAAGACTTGATAATGTTGTCTTCAGGCTTGGTTTTGCCCCTTCACGTAAGTCGGCTAAACAGCTTGTCACACACCGACATTTTACTGTGAATGGAACTCTGGTAAATATTCCTTCTTATATATTATCGCCTGGTGATGTAATCGCGGTTAAGGAAAAAAGTAAAAAGCTTGACGCAATTCATAATTCACTCAGAAAACATAAAGATAATATGTATAGCTGGCTTTCTGTTGATAAAGCCGCGCTTACAGGCACTATGATGCAGATACCTGAAAGAGAAGAAGTGCCTCTGAACGCAAACGAACAGCTTATAGTTGAGCTGTATTCTAAATAATTGGTAAATTTGAAAAGAAAAGAGGAATGTAAATGAGCTTTCCTTTTATAAAGCTGCCTGACGGCGTAATATTAGAAGAATCATCTGCAAGTAGCACTTATGGCAAGTTCACCGTTCAGCCTCTCGAAAGAGGTTTCGGAGTAACTCTGGGGAACGCGTTCCGCAGAGTGCTTCTGTCTTCACTTAACGGTTCGGCCATTGTCGCAATCAAAATTGACGGTGCGCTTCACGAATTTACCACTGTTCCCGGTGTTCTTGAAGATATAACTGAAATAATTTTGAACATCAAAAAAGTCAGATTCCGTGTTGTTAATAAAAAAGCAACAAAACTGGATATTTCTCTAAACGGACCGCATGACCTTACCGCAGCCGATTTCCAGGCCGCGTGCCCTGATATTGAAATTTTAAACCCGGAACAGCATATCTGCACCATTAATGATGAAGGTAAATTATCGATGGAGCTTAGATTCGGCACAGGTAAAGGATATGTGCCTGCTTCGGAACAGAAGCTTGCCGATCCAATGATCGGATTAGTTCCGATTGACGCGATCTACACCCCGATAGTTGGTGTGCAGTATGATATCGAAAATGTCCGTATTGGCGAAAAAAATGATTTCGAAAAATTAACTCTTCAGATTAATACCGATGGTTCCATTACACCGGAAGAAGCGCTTTCAAGCGCCGGTAAAATTCTGAAAGATCATATCAACATGTTCATTAATTTTGAAGTTGAGCAGGAAGAAGATAAGGTTGAAAGTGAAAAAGATGCTGAATTTGAAAGAGTCAGGAATATTCTTCTTACAGGCGTCGATGATCTTGAATTAAGTGTCCGGTCCCATAATTGTCTGAAAGCGGCAAATATTAAATCGCTTGCCGATCTGGTCAGACGTGATGAAAATGAGATGCTCAGATTCCGTAACTTTGGACGCAAATCGCTGGCCGAGCTTGTTGAGATTGTAGAAAACTACAACCTGGAATTTGGAATGGATGTCGACAAGTACCTGGTTGAAAAACCTGATAACAGTTAAATCTTGAGAAAAGGTGTAAAATGAGACACAGAATTAAAGGAAGAAAATTAAACAGAACAGCGCCTCACAGGCTTTCTACTTTAAGAGCGCTTGCTACAGCACTGTTTTTGCATAAAAGGATTAAAACCACACTTGCAAAAGCTAAAGAAGCACAGAGGTTTGCAGAAGATCTTATTACAAAAGCGCGTAAGAATGATGTCCCGGCCCGCAGGCTGGTTGCCCGTCATATTCAGCAAAAAGATGCGTTTTTGGAACTCTTTGGTGATGTTATTGAAAAAGTCGGCGAAAGACCAGGTGGTTATACCCGTGTTATCAAACTGGGAAACCGATATGGTGACGCGGCTGAAATGGCTATTCTCGAATTAGTTGATTATAACCAGTTCACAACTGATGCGCCGGCCAAAAAAGAGAAAAAAGAAAAAGCCGAACCTGAAGTGAAAGACGCCGAGATAATTGAAGAAAAGGTGGAAGAACCGGTTGAATCTTCAGTGGAAGAAACTGAAGAGACTAAAGAAGAAACACCGGCAGAAGAAGTTAAAGCTGAAGCTGGGGAAACTCCCGAAGCTGAAGAAAAATCTGATGAGTCATCAGATGAGAAAAAAGAAGAAAAATAACAGTTAAATAAATTCTGATAAAAGAGCAGCCTTCCGAAAGGCTGCTCTTTTTTTTTATTTATGAAAGATATAAAGTTTCTCAGCTCATTATATAATTTAAAAGATTTACCGGGGAAAAAACTTCCCGAGTTGATTATGGCAGGACGTTCGAATGTCGGCAAGTCCTCATTTATTAATTCTCTTTTTAACAGAAAAGGGCTGGCTAAAACAAGTTCTACACCTGGTAAAACCCGTTCAATCAACTATTATCTCGTTGAAGAAAGATTTTATCTTGTTGATTTACCGGGATATGGATATGCTAAAGTTTCAAAAAAAGAAAGAGAATTCTGGAACAGATTTCTTACAAATTATCTTTTAAGCGGGCTGAATAATCCCCATCTTTTTCACCTGGTTGACAGCAGACTTGGGCCGACCGATCTCGATTATCAGCTTAATGAAACAATCACGCGGGCAAATATACCCTTTACCCTTCTTTTTACAAAAATTGATAAACTGAAGCAATCAGAAAAAGCGGCTCTGAAAAAGCGGATTTCAGGCTTTTATGAAGGCGCTAAAGAGAATTCGGAATACTTTTTTTATTCCTCGAAAGATGGCACGGGAAAAAAAGAGGTGATAAAGAGGATTACAAATCTCTTCAAATAGAATTTTATTAAAACTTTTCTTAATATTCAGTTTAATTTTTTAATTTTAATATTGATTGGCTTTACAGCTCATATTATTCCCGGGAGAGAATTCATTTGAGCCGAAAATATAAAAAGAGACTCCTGATATTCTTTTTTGTGCCTCTTCTTGTGGCTGTCCAGTTTGTCACTGAAGATGCGATTATTCAAATCGCGGCCGCGGTACTGGAAGTTGTTTATGTCGGATTTATTATTTTTCTGCGCGATACTTCCTCCAGGGATGAAAGTATGCAGGCGGATGAATATAATGAGTTGGAAGAACCTGTTTCAGAAAACGATTCAAAAAAGGGATACGACACTGATTCCGGTGAAGAATTTACTATTGTTTCGGCGAATAAGGATGTAGAGCTGATTACCGAAGATACCTATACGCCAATGGTTGCGGGAGGCAGGAAAACAATCTTCAAACCTCCCGATCTGAAGGAAAATTTCGATAAAATAGCGACAGAAAAACTTCCCAGGGATATCGGACACGATAAACAGTTTGTTTTTATTCTCGAAAGGATTCTCCATGTTGTTAAGGATGCTTTCCTTGCTCATTCAGCATTATATTTCTGGTATAATAAAAGTAAAAGTAAACTCACCCTTGAGAAGTTTGTCTCAGCTTCAGGAGAAATAGTTCAGAGGCGTTTTGAGATTGAAAATGATATTCTCAGCAAGATTGTCGAAAAAGAGGAGCCTGAGCTTCTGACCGATATAAATCAGAATGCGGAAACGGATGTTATCCGCTATTACAATACTCCGCCAGGTGTAAAAAGTTTTGTGGGGGTTCCTCTTTTTTATGGAGATGAATTAACCGCCATTCTCGCGCTCGACTCAAAAGAAAATGACGCATTCGGAATAGAAACGATTTATTCGCTTGGCAGGATAGTAAGAATTATCTCTATCATTATTTCACTCTATGAAGAAAAATATGCTGATACTCTGGCGGAACAGCGGCTCAAAACACTTCTTAATATCCTGAAAAATGAAAGAAAATTTGAAAGTGAAGGTGAGTTGTTCGCGGTTATTGAAAAATCATTAAGCGAACTGATCAACTGGGACGCTTTCGCTTTTGTTTATTATAATTCTGAATCGAAAAAGTTTGTCACTTCGAAAGTTGTAAATAACACACGGCTCAAATATATAGGTGAAAATCTCGAACTTGAGTTAAACGGCACCCTTGTAGGGAAAGCTATCGTCAGCGGCCTCCCGGTGAAAATTGATGATATAACAAAAGGTGATTACCTCAGATATTCAAAAGCGGAGGATATTACACTCGACGGAGCTTTTCTGGCAATTCCCCTTGTTTATAACGATACAAATTATGGCGTGATTTGCCTTGAAAATCTTAAAAAAGGGGCTTACGCGAATGCCGACGTCAATTTCCTCAAAAATTCGCTAAGGATATTTTCATTTATTGTTTATTCTTTTTCCTCCCAAAATATGTTAAAAGGATTGCTTGCCCGGGATATTGAAACAAGAGCGTTAAACTCCTCCAATTTCATTGAACAACTGGGAACAGAACTGATAAGAGCTGCCGAGCTGAATTTGCCCTCGACCCTCGCACTAATAAAAATTGATGATTTTCTTGAAGAAGAAACTCTTTTTGAAGGAAATCCTTTCCCAAAAGTATTAAAATCTATAACAGATTCAATAAGAGAAGAAATGAATCCATTCGGTATTTTCGGCAGATTGGGTGAAAGAATATTTGCTGTTTATTTCTTTAACTCCTCTTCAAAAGATATTTTCCTCTGGGCTGAAAAACTCAGAATCAAAATAGCCCGTAAACCTATCGCTGTAATTTCAAAGCAGACAACATTTACTGTTTCGATTGGTATTGCCTCCGCAAATAACAGGACAGCAGTTGAAGAGGTCGTGTCGGATGCCGAACTTGCGCTGGAAAAAGCGCTCGAAAAAACAAATACTGTAAAAAGCGCGAATTAGAGGTTTAATGAATAATTTTATTTTAATCGTTTTAGATGGGGTAGGGGTTGGTGAACTGCCCGACGCGGATAAATTTAATGATTGTGGAAGTAATACACTGGGTAACATTGCCCTGGCTCTGGATGGTATTTCCCTGCCTAATCTTGAAAAGGCGGGTCTTGGAAATATCATACCAATAAAAGGAGTGACTCCTCAGGAAAAACCACTGGCATCATATGGCAAGATGGCGGAAAAGTCATCAGGTAAAGATTCCACCACCGGTCACTGGGAAATAGGAGGAATGATATACAGGCAGCATTTTCCCCTCTATCCCGATGGATTTCCCGAAAGAATTATAAGCAGGTTTATTGAATTGACCGGATGCGGCGGTGTATTGGGAAACAAAGCAGCCTCCGGTACAAAAATTATTGAAGAACTGGGAGATGAGCATTGCGAAACCGGTTACCCGATCGTGTATACCTCGGCCGATTCTGTTTTTCAAATTGCCGCTCATGAGAAAGTAATACCATTGGATAAATTGTATGAAATGTGTATTACCGCCCGTGAAAGGATATTTACGGGGAAGGACAGACTTGGCAGGGTGATTGCCCGCCCGTTTATAGGGGATAGCGGTAATTATACAAGAACTACTTCGAGAAAAGATTTTTCAGTCGATCCTCCCGGTAAAACAATTCTTGATCTGTTGCTGGAAAATGATATTGAGACAGTCGCAATCGGAAAGATCAACGATCTGTTTAATCACCGTGGAATTAAAACTCCTGTAATCACAAAATCGAATATGCAGGGAATTGACGCCATAATTAAAACTGCCGCTGAAAAAAACAACAGTCTGATCTTTGCCAATCTTGTTGATTTTGATGTCTATTACGGACACAGGAACGATACTCCCGGATTTTATTCAGCTCTGAAAGAGTTTGATGACCGTCTGCCTGCAATACTTGAATCGACCGATGAAAGTGATATAATTGTTTTAACCGCCGATCACGGTAATGATCCCACTACAGAGAGCACAGACCACAGCCGCGAATATGTGCCTTTGATCTGTTTCAGAAAAGGAACCCCCGGCGTGAACCTGGGCGCCAGAAATTCATTCGCTGATGTGGCAAAAACCGCCGCCGATTTTTTTAATGTGAAAAATGAACTGGATGGAGTATCATTTTTAAATGGATGACAAAATAAATTCCCTTCTCGCGGAGTTTTTAATAAAATATGACGGATCCGGGCTTATTAAATTACCTGGTGATATAACTGAAATGCTTGGTAAGCTAAAAAATAAGGATCTTAAAATCAGCATAAAATGCAAGCCGGATGAAAAAGCTTTTGTCCTTGACCTTGACCAGGTTCTTTTCAGTGATATTTGCAGCGTTCAGGGATTGCCGGAAGAGGTTGTGCTCGATTTTCTGAACAGCCGGGGTAAATTATCAAAGGAAAATGGATAGACTGTTGAGCTGATATGGAATTATTTATAGAAACTGATATAATACTCGATTTTCTGAAAACCAATAATAACCATCCTTCAGCGCTTGAATTGGCAATGAGTGGTTATAACTGCTTTACGAGTATGTACAACGCGTCGGAATTATATTTCGGATGCGTAAATGAAAAAGAAACGGAATTTGTAACCTCGGTTCTCCGCGCTGTAAAAGTAATAGGTTTTAATTCGAGATACAGTATGCTTATTCCACGTTTCAGAGAAGCCGAAAGCGTGCGCGATGCTATGATTTGCGCTCTTTGTTATCATAATAAGCTTCCAATATTGACCAGTAATGTTGAAAAATATAAATTTAGTGGTATAAAAATATTTCATCCGGACGATATAAGAGGATAAATGACATTAGGAAAAGTAATTGGCACGGTCTGGTCGACCAGGAAGGATGAAAACCTTGTCGGAGCAAAATTTTTAATTGTGCGTGAACTTGATCTGGAATATAATCCCAAAAACAGTTTTGTTGTGTGTGTGGATTCAGTCGGAGCAGGAGTAGGAGAGATAGTTCTCTTTGCCCAGGGAAGTTCAGCCCGCCAGACAAACATAACTAAAAACAAACCTGTCGACGCGGTTATTATGGCAATAGTCGATAAACTGGATATTTCGCAAAGCCGGAATAAAGATAAGGAATAATATTTTTGTTGCTGGGAAAAGTTATAGGAACGATCTGGGCAACCAGGAAATATGAAACCTTAACCGGTTACAAGATGCAGTTTGTTCAGCCGATAAATGCCGATGAGGAAGATATCGGCAGCCCGATTATCGCTGTTGATACAGTCGGAGCGGGACCGGGTGAAATAATATATTATATTACAGCGAGTGAAGCAGTTATTCCGATGGATGTGGATATGGCTCCAGTTGACGCATCTATCGTAGGTATAGTGGATTCTGTCTATTCTGAATAAAGTCAGGAGGATTTTCTATTGAAAATTACCAAGCAGTACACGAACCGCGAAAGTCAGTCTCTCGATAAATATTTACAGGAAATTGGAAAGGTTAATCTTCTTACGGCTGAAGAAGAAATAGAATTGGCCAAAGAAATAAAAAAGGGTAGTTCAGCCGCGCTTGAAAGACTCGTAAAAGCGAATTTAAGATTTGTTGTCAGTGTCGCGAAACAATACCAGAACCAGGGGCTGACACTTGGTGATTTAATTAATGAAGGAAACCTGGGGCTGATAAAAGCGGCCAAACGGTTTGATGAAACAAGAGGTTTTAAGTTTATATCTTATGCTGTCTGGTGGATCAGGCAGTCGATTTTACAGGCGCTCGCGGAACAGTCGAGGATCGTGCGTCTTCCTCTGAACAGGGTTGGAGCTCTGAATAAAATCGGTAAGGCTTATAGCAGCCTGGAACAGGAGTTTGAAAGAGAGCCAAACGCGAATGAGCTCGCCAATGAACTTGAGATGAATGTGAATGATGTAGCTGAGGCGCTAAAAATTTCGGGGCGCCATGTTTCTGTTGACGCTCCATTTTCTCAAGGGGAGGAGAACAGACTGCTGGATGTATTAATAAATGATCAGCAGCCCACACCCGATTTCAGCCTGATGTCAGATTCATTAAAAAATGAGATTGAACGCGCTTTACATTCCCTTACCGAACGTGAAGCCGAAGTTGTTAAACTCTATTTTGGTCTGAGCAGCGAACATCCCCTTACTCTGGAGGAAATTGGTGAAAAGTTTAACCTTACCCGTGAGAGAGTCAGGCAGATAAAAGAAAAAGCCATAAGGCGACTCAGGCATGCTTCACGAAGTAAAAATCTGAGGTCCTATCTCGGATAGATTATGCGGGTGAAATATCTGACATCCTGCCTGTTAATTCTGGTCCTCTTTGCGGGATGTTCCTCTTCAAGCATCAATTCCCGCTATGGGAATAATAAAAAAACTTCAAAATCCACCTATTCTGTATATCCCGATACAGTTCTTACCCTCTCAAATATTCCTTCTGCCGATCGACATTCATTCAATGATCTCCGGGATGCAGGCTCTGTTGTTTCTTATTTAAAAGGTTTTCTTGGCGTTCCTTATAAATATGGCGGTGAAACAAAAAAGGGGATTGACTGTTCGGGACTGACTTCAAGCGTTTATAAAAAATTATTCGGTAAACTGCTACCCAGAAGTGCCAAAGAGCAGTACAATTTCGGCAGGAAAGTTGCCGGAAAGGGCAATCTGAAATTTCTTGACCTCGTTTTCTTTAAAAATAAATTTCGTTATAAATTCCCCGAACATGTAGGCCTCTATCTTTATAACGGCTATTTTATGCATGCCAGTTCAAAGAGGGGAGTTATAATAAGTTCGCTCAATTCCAGTTACTATAAGAAAAGATTTATCGGCGGAAGAAGAGTGTTAGATTAAAAATGTTCTTTGAAAAGTTGTAGTAATTTTTGATGCACAGGGGAAAGCAATATCCTTTAAGTGGATTTACGACGCGCTGTTTTTGCATTTCCGGCAGTTATGATTTTTTAGGCAGAATTAATATTCCGCGCAAATTAGCAAAATTTCATCGTACTTGTGTAACAGGTACTCGTAATCGTCCTCGTTCTCGAATAACCTGAGCGTTTTGGTAAAAACGAGTAGGAAGTACGATTACGAGAACGAGTACGATTCTTTCTTGGGATTCAATTTTTTTTCTGGCTCGGCCAGATTAAGATTATTCCATTAGTAGTTAAATTTTACTCAAAATGGTAAAGTTATTACTAATTGGCAGTAAAAATCGGCATTAGATTCCGGTCTTTTTGCAAAGGACGCAAAAAACCGGAATGACAAGTAATTGGTAACACTTGAGGAAAGCCAATTCGTCATTCGTAATTCCTCATTGTTTCTGGCTCGCCAGCTTATGATTACGATTACTCCGTGAGTAGTTAAATTCTACGCAAAATGGCAAAGTTATTACTAATTGGCAGTAAAAATCGGCATTAGATTCCGGTCTTTTTGCAAAGGACGCAAAAAACCGGAATGACAAGTAATTGGTAATACCTGGGGAAAGCCAATTCGTCATTCGTCATTCGTAATTCCTCATTGTTTCTGGCTTGCCAGTTTATGATTAAGATTATGATTACGATTTATAGTTCTACATACATAAATAAATATTAACTGATATAAAAATTTTTAAGGAGAGTGATTATGGAATATCGTATTGAAACTGATACAATGGGAGAAGTAAAGGTGCCCGTCGATAAACTTTATGGCGCTCAGACAGGCAGGTCATTGATGAATTTTAAGATTGGCGGCGAAAGGTTTCCGAGAGAAATAATCAGAGCGCTTGGAATTTTGAAAAAGGCCGCGGCTCTTACAAATAAGGAACTTGGCACATTAACGGAGGAAAAGGCGGAATTAATTGTTAAAGCTGCCGATGAAGTTATCAGCGGTAAGCTTGATGAACATTTTCCCCTTGTTGTATGGCAGACAGGAAGCGGGACACAGACCAATATGAATTCGAATGAGGTTATCGCCAACCGCGCTATTCAGATTGCCGGGGGTGAAATAGGGAGCAAAAAACCTGTTCATCCCAATGATGATGTGAATAAAGCGCAGTCATCTAATGATACTTTCCCTACCGCGATGCATATTTCGGCTGTGGAAGAGATTAACCGCAGGTTGATTCCCATGATAAAAAAATTGCGGAACGCTCTTGCTGATAAACAAAAAGAGTTCGAAAATATAATCAAAATAGGCCGCACACATCTCATGGATGCCGTTCCCCTGACACTTGGCCAGGAATTTTCAGGGTATGTTCAGCAGCTTGATTACGCGCTGGAAAGAATTGACGGCTGTCTTCCCCGTCTTTATGAACTTGCACTCGGGGGAACCGCCGTTGGAACAGGATTAAATACCCATCCCGATTTCGCTGTAAAATCTGCCGCGAAAATAGCGGAGATCACAGGTCTTCCTTTTGTTACAGCAAAGAATAAATTCGAGGCTCTCGCTGGTCATGACGCTGTAGTTGAGGCAAGCGGTGTGATGAAAACTATCGCAGCTTCACTGATGAAAATCGCGAATGATGTCAGATGGCTCGGATCAGGTCCCCGATGCGGTATCGGTGAAATTACTCTCCCGGCAAATGAACCGGGCAGCTCTATTATGCCGGGTAAAGTGAATCCCACACAGCCGGAAGCGATGACCATGGTTTGCGCACAGGTTTTCGGTAATGATGTGGCAGTTAATTTCGGCGGAGCAAGCGGTAATTTTGAGCTGAATGTTTTTAAACCGGTTATGATTTTTAATCTCCTGCAGTCTATCAGACTTATTGCTGACGCCTCTGAATCATTTACTGATAACTGCATTGTGGGATTAAAAGCGAATGATAAAAATATTCAGGCGTATCTGACCAATTCTTTAATGCTCGTCACCGCTCTGAATCCCCATATTGGTTATGACAACGCAGCTAAGGTGGCGAAAACTGCTTTTGCTGAAGATATTACACTTGAAGAAGCAGTTGTAAAACTGGGGCTGATGACTTCAGAAGAATTCAAAAAGGCTGTAAGACCGGAAAATATGACAGGTCCTAAAAAATAAAAAAGGAGTATGATATGGCAGAACCGGCAGTTCCACAGAAAAAACCTTACGTGGAAAATGTTAAACCGGGTAAGTATTACTGGTGCGCGTGCGGCCAATCGAAATCACAGCCTTATTGTGACGGCTCACATAAGGGCACAGAATTTATTCCGGTAGTGGAAGAAATTACCACCGAAAAAACAGTTGCCTGGTGCGGTTGTAAAAAGTCGGGCAGCAAACCCTATTGTGACGGCGCCCATAAGAATCTTTAACGGTTGAGATATTCTTTAAAAAAAAGCACAGACAGAGGTTCTGTGCTTTTTTTTTTGAGTTCTCTTACCTGGAAAGATTGAATAATTAATTTGGTCAATTAGACAAAATTGATGAAATTCGGATATCCAATAATATTCAATATTATCTCCTTTTTTAGAATTTTTTCTAAAAAAGAGCCATTTGCTGACCCGCGGAGTAGATTTGAAAGAGATCATTCTTAATATTTATCTTATCATTGAAAATGGTGAAGTAACAAATTTTAAAGCCCTTAGTTATGATCGGGAGGGAAGTGACGAAGAAAAAATCAGGTTTCTTAAAGATAATGCCGAAGCCGATTTTACGAAAGCTGATGACTTTGACGCTCCCTGCGATAACAAAGGGAACTTGATGTCATATAACCGGTTTTCCAAACTTGAAAAACAGGGTATGCATTTTACTCTTTTTGAAAGAATCTTTAAAACTTTCAATGTTCCTGAAAACCCCCTTATTTGCGTTACTCCGATTGTCGATGGTGAATATTATGGCGAATAAAACTAAATGAATTTTTTTACGGAGTTTGAAATAAATGTTATCCGAAAACAAAACTATTGAAGAAAGATCAGTAAACACAATCAGAACTCTTGCTATCGACGCTATTCAGAAAGCAAATTCAGGCCATCCGGGAATTGTAATGGGATGCGCTCCACTCGCTTATCTCCTTTATAAAAAAATAATGAAACATAATCCGGCAGATCCCGCGTGGATTAACCGGGACAGATTTATCCTTTCAGCCGGGCATGGAAGCATGCTTCTTTATGGAATTCTGCACCTTTGCGGATATGATATTAGTCTGGATGATATTAAAAATTTCCGGCAGTGGGGAAGCATTACCCCCGGGCATCCCGAATCAGGTTTAACCCCCGGAATTGAAACAACCACCGGACCATTGGGGCAGGGTTTTGCCAATGCTGTTGGTATGGCTATTGCTGAAAAGAATATGGGCTCAAGGTATAACAGCGAAAAATATAAAATTTTGGATCATAAAATCTATTGCCTCGCGAGTGAAGGTGATATGATGGAGGGAGTTTCACATGAAGCCGCTTCACTCGCCAGTCACTTCGGGCTCGATAATCTGATCGTATTTTTTGACAGCAACAATATTACGATAGATGGAGACCTTTCATTTACAATGTCGGAGGATGTAAAAAAACGTTTCGAAGCATATAAATGGAATGTCGCGCGGGTTGATAATATTAATGACACGGACGCGCTTGAGAAGGCGGTTGTGAGCGCTAAAGAAAACGCTGGAAAACCCACACTGATAATTCTGAAAACCACGATAGGATATGGCAGCCCGAATAAAGGAGGAAAATCATCATCACACGGCGCACCCCTCGGTGTTGATGAGGTGGAAGCGACTAAAAAAAATCTTAGCTGGGATACCAAAGAATCATTCTTTATCCCGGCCGACGTAAGGGAACATTTGCTGGCCGCGAAAGAAACAGGGGCCGCTTACCAGGCATCATGGGAAAAATTGTATAAAAAATGGTCTGCGGAATTCCCTGAAAAAGCCGCTGAGCTGAAAAATATTATCAGTGGTGAAAAAGATTTTTCATTTATGGATCAGTTTCCCCGGTTCAACGATTATTCGAAAAGTATTGCCACCCGCTCGGCATCGGGAAAAATTATTGAATTTATCGCTGATTATTATCCTGAATTTATTGGCGGATCGGCCGATCTCGCTGCTTCCAATAAGGTGAAGATAAGTGATTCAGGAGCTTTTTCTTCTGGCGATTACAGCGGGAGGAATATTTATTTCGGAATCCGTGAACATGCTATGGGTTCCATCGCCAATGGAATATCCCTTTATAATAATTGCCGGGCTTTCTGCGCCACTTTCCTTGTATTCAGTGATTATATGCGACCGGCGATAAGGATTGCCGCTATGACAGGACTGAATCCTGTATATATTTTTACACATGACAGCATCGGACTTGGAGAGGATGGCCCTACTCATCAGCCAATAGAACATATCAGCCAACTGCGCTCATTGCCCGGTATGACAGTAATCAGACCTGCCGACGCCAATGAAACTATTCTGGCCTGGAAAGCTGCGCTGGAAAACCATGAAGGACCGACAGCTTTAATGCTCTCGCGTCAGAATCTGCCGGTTATTGACAGAAATAAATATGCACCGGCGGAAGGATTATTGAAGGGAGCTTATATTCTCTATGAACCTGAAAAAGAACCGAAACATCTGATAATTTCATCCGGCGCCGAGATTGATATCTCTCTTCAGGCGGCTGAAACGCTGAGCGCCGAAGGAATTCCCACCCGTGTGGTGAATATGGGAAGTATGGAAATATTTGAGAAACAGCCGGAGGACTATAAGGATAAGGTAATTCCGCCGGAAATATCTTCAAGGCTGATAGTGGAGGCGGGACTCAAATGCGGCTGGGAAAAATATATCGGCTGTTGTGGTGAGGCGGTTACCATTGACACCTTTGGCGCCTCCGCCCCCAAAGAAGTTCTTTTTGAAAAATTTGGTTTTACGGCAGAAAATTTAGTTGAACGTTCCCGAAAAATAATATCGAAAATGTGACAGAAACTTAAAATGAATTTTGATTATCCCCCGTGGCTATCCCGGGGGATTTTTTTTATTCCTGTTGTTACTTCCGCAAGTAGCCAATTTCTATGCAAAATGGTCAAATTATTAGTGCAAAATCCGGAAGATATAACATACCCTGTTCCAGTTGGCAAGCTTATGATTATAATAATACTCCGGTGGAGAAATATGGTGTACCTGACGGCACACCGCATATCTTGCTTTTTTCTTTTTTACCGATATGCTGTCCCTAACGGGACAAAAAAATAATTTTCGTATCAGGTTGCCCCGTCAGGGGCAAAATATTGGTAGAAAAAAAAGAAGAAGAAATAAACAAGTGTGCCGTTAGGTACACCATATAACTCACGCTGAATTGTATTCGGAACCTATAGCCAGGCAATGAACAAGAAAAAATGCTCAAAAAAACCTTATTCTTTATTTTTTAACCTTAGTAGCAGAAGTGACCACCCATAAAAATTCAACCTTATTGCCTTATTCAGCCGGGGCAATATTTACCTCGGATTTAGCTGTAATCGCAGATTGAAACGGAAGAAATGAACCTTATTAAGGGATTTATAAAGGATACCGGGATTTAAGAAGCCCGTCGAAATTAAAATCGAAATCGTCATCGAATTCGGTTTTTAAAAAACTCAGAGTTGGTAACAGAGGGGAAAAATTGGTTTAGTGACGGCGCCGGATAAGTTTATTTTTTCACAGGGGGCGGGATTACGATTACTCCGTAAGGAGTCAAATTCTACGCAAAATGGCAAAATTTTATTTTACGGGGTAATTCTGTCGTCCCTGGCGGGACTTTTGATCAACTTCTTAACTTATTTCCCCACAATGAATTGCGGGGCTATTATCTGTCGTCCCTAACGGGACTTTTTACATCTGATTCATCTCGTTACAAATAGTATCATGTAAAAAGAATCCCGGCAGGGATGAAAGATAATAGCCCCTATTTTCAAATAGGGGGAAATGTATAAAGAAAGGTAAATAAGTCCCGTCAGGGACGACAGAATTAGTTTAGCTCTGGCTTGCCAGTTTATGATTACGATTATGATTTTTTAGAAGGGAGAAACTATCTGATAAGGTGAAGATATCAAAACCCCGCGCCTTTTCAGCCCGGGGTTTCCGGAATTATTAAAACTATTGATACCAATTTTATAAAATTATACCAGGTATTTTATGACAACAAATCCCCCGACTAATAAAACCGTAAAAAGAATTGCCAAAAGATTAAAATATTTATCGATAAAACCTTTTATTTGTTCACCAAATTTCCAGATCAGGGCTGCCACGAGGAAAAATCTTCCGGCGCGGCTGATGATGGAGGCGAGAATAAACATAAAAATATTTATATCAAATGCCCCGGCGCTTATTGTGAACACTTTATAGGGTATCGGAGTAAAACCGGCTGTGAAAATTATCCAGAAATTCCATTCCTCATACATTGACTTGACATCAAAAAAAAGTTTTTCGGAAAAGCCGGGTACATTATTGAAGAAAAAATGAGCGAAACCGGAAAATTCGTTTACCCCGGTCCACCATACGTAATGTCCGATCCCATATCCGAGCAACGCACCTATAACAGAGGCAATCGCACAGTTGAGAGCAAAATTAAACGCCTTTTTACGCGCTCCGAGAACAAGGGCTATAAGCAGAGCGTCGGGAGGAACAGGGAAAAAACTGGCTTCGGCAAATGCCAGAAGAAAAAGAGCGAGAGGTCCGTAAGGAGATTCTGACCAGCTCAAAACCCAGTCATAAAGTTTTCTGACCCATTTCATAATTTACTTTAATTTTTATTACAGAATCTGCAATAATAAGGAAAATTCATAATAATATGGAGTAAAATATTTATTTATCCCCCTCTTTTTGCTTATTTTAAAGTTTCTTAATGCTGAAAAATACAAATCAGCTTCCTGAAATTTTAAGTTCCACCTTTCCCGTTTGCGGATATTATGTGGAAAATTGAAATGTCCGGGCTGATAAAAAATGAAAATGGAATGAGTTAATGGAAAAAAAAGAGAGATTGTTATCGCTTGATGTATTCAGGGGAATCACTATAGCGGGGATGATTCTGGTAAATAATCCCGGATCGTGGGCCGATATTTATCCCCCGCTGAGACACGCGGCCTGGAATGGCTGCACTCCCACCGACCTTGTATTTCCTTTTTTCCTTTTTATTGTAGGTGTGGCAATAACATTATCCTTAACAAAAAGAAAAAACAAAGGGGATAGCGACGGCCAGTTAATGAAACATATATTCAGAAGATCGCTGATTCTGTTCGCGCTTGGTGTTTTCCTGAACGGTTTTCCCTTCTTTGAACTTTCAACACTCCGAATTCCGGGAGTTTTGCAGAGAATTGCTGTGGTTTATTTTTTTTCCTCCTGGATTTTCCTTAAGGCGGACGTTAAAAAGATTGCCTGGATTTCAGTTTCGTGTCTGCTGATCTACTGGATTCTTATGACAATTGTTCCTGTACCGGGAAGGGGAGTTCCAGGGTTTGAGCCTGAAAATAATCTTGCCGCCTGGCTTGATAACATTCTGCTCGGGGGACATCTTTGGAGGTATACGAAAGTCTGGGATCCTGAAGGTATACTGAGCACTATTCCGGCAATATCAAGCGGACTCGCCGGGGTACTGACAGGTTATTTAATCTTAAATATCAAAGAGAAAAAAGATCTTCTTCTTTATATGTTTCTCGGTGGTAATCTTCTCATGTTCGGCGGTTATTTATGGGATGGTATTTTCCCGATGAACAAAAATATCTGGACAAGCTCTTATGTGCTCTATACAAGCGGGCTGGCTTTGGTATTTTTATCTGTTTTATATTATTTCATTGATTACAAAAAAATTAAATGGTGGAGCAAACCATTCATAGTTTATGGAATTAACGCGATCGCCGTATATGTACTTTCGGGAGTCATGGGGCGTTTGTTCTATCTGATTAAGTTTGACGACGTTCCCCTGAAAACTATTATATATAACAGTGTATTCGCGAGCTGGCTTTCACCGGTGAACGCGTCACTTTGTTACGCTTTATTTTATGTAATCTTCTGGCTTGGAATAATGTGGATATTTTACCGCAAAAATATCATTATCAAGGTATAACAAATTTGTACCTGTGTAAAATAATTATTAAATTTTGCGGCATTTAGTTCAAAAATAACCTTTCCGGAGAGAGAAATGGGAATATTAAAACCTGTAAAAACAATACCAGAATTGTTTACCCTTTTAACGAGGGACTTCAGCGGCGCGTCGGAAAAACCAATGTTGAAATCGAAGGCAGAGGGGGAATACCGTGATATAAGTTACAAAGAGTTTGGCGAAATAACTGAAGAATTCGCGATGGGTCTTTCCTCTATGGGAGTGAAGAGGGAGGATAAAGTGGCGCTGATCTCGGAAAACAGGCCGGAATGGGTATATTCCGATTTTGCCATTACAGGCATAGGGGCCATCAATGTTCCCCTTTATCCTATATTAACAGCCGATAACATTGAGTTTATTCTTCAGAATTCCGAATCAAAATGCATTATCGTTTCCAATAAGTACCAGTTGAATAAAGTGCTCAAAATAAGGGATAAGTGCAAAAATCTGCGATTCGTTGTTGTAATGAATGAAAAAGATAAGAGCAATGATGAAAATGTATACAGTTTTTCGGAAATTCAGGGAAAAGGTAAAACTTTTGGAAAGTCAAACCGGAATTTTTTCCCGGAACAGTGTGAGCTTGCCAGACCGGATGACCTTTGCACAATTATTTATACATCGGGCACCACGGGGGAACCGAAGGGAGTTATGCTGACACACTGGAATATCTTGTCGAATGTGCAGGGAGCGCATGAAGCGCTGCCCATTACGAAGGATGATCTCTTTTTATCATTCCTCCCACTTTGCCATATTTTTGAACGGACTGCCGGATATTATACCGCGCTTTCTGCCGGAGCGACGATTGCTTATGCCGAGGGAATTGAAAAAATAGCGACAAATATGCTTGAGATAAAACCAACCGTTATGACTGCTGTTCCCAGGCTTTTTGAAAGAATGTATTCCCGGATCAAAAAGAATGTTGAAAGTCAGTCTCCTAAAAAACAGAAGATATTTAACTGGGGGGTTGGCATCGGGGAAGAGATGACCAAATACAGGCGCTCTCATGAAAATCCTCCTATCGGGTTAACCGTTAAACATAAACTGGCCGATACACTGGTTTTCAAAAAGTTAAAAGCCCGAACCGGCGGACGTATAAGATTTATTATTGTCGGAGGAGCCGCTTTCCCGCGTGAGCTTGGTGAATTTTTTGAATCTGTCGGGTTGATTGTTATTCAGGGTTACGGACTTACAGAATCATCGCCGGTTCTCGCGGTTAACAGAATAGATGACTTTAAGCATGGAACGGTCGGTAAATCTTTCCCCGGAGTTGAATTAAAAATTGCCCAGGATGGAGAGATACTGGCGCATGGACCAAATATCATGCAGGGATATTATAAGAATAAAAAGGAAACTGAATCGGTGCTCAAGGATGGCTGGCTTCATACAGGTGATATAGGAGTTTTCGATCCCGAAGGTTTTCTGATCATTACCGACAGAAAAAAACATTTATTCAAGACCTCGGGCGGAAAATATATAGCTCCCGCGCCTTTGGAAAATATGTTCCTGGCGAGTAAATATATTGAGCAGTTTGTCCTGATTGGCGACCGAAGAATGTTCCTCAGCGCTTTGATCGTTCCCGATTTTGAAGCTCTCAGGGAATATGCCGACGCCCATAGAATATCCTATAAAGATGAAGCGGACCTTGTGGAGCTGAAGCAGATATATGAATTGCTTCAGAAAGAGTTGCAACTTTTGCAGAAACAGCTTCCGAGTTTTGAAAAGGTAAGGAAATTTGCGCTTCTCGATAAACCTTTCTCTATTGAGAGTGGAGAACTTACTCCGAAACTCAGCCTCAAGAGAAAAGTTATCGAAGAAAGATATGGCAACCTTATCAACGACATGTATAACCAGGGATAATTTATCCCTTCAGTTATTCCAGAGGAAAAGATAAAGACAGGGGAGAAACAGCCGAAAATTGGAAAGAGGTTCTCCCCGGTTTATCTTAATTGCGGGAAAATTCCTATATTTATTAATTTGATTCGAAATTATTGGTGAGAAAGTGGAAAAAGAACGTATTCTTGTGACTTCAGCTTTGCCCTACGCTAATGGCCCGATACATTTGGGACATTTGAGCGGGGCTTATCTTCCCGCGGATATTTTTGTACGCTATCAAAGGCTTAAAGGTGCCGACATTGTTTATATTTGCGGCTCGGATGAACATGGTGTGCCGATTACAATAACCGCCGACAAGGAAAAGGTTTCTCCTCAGGATATCATCGACAGGTATCACGGAGTAAATCTGAAGGCTTTTGAAAAATTTGGAATGGATTTCGATATTTATTCCCGCACCAGTATTCCCAAACATCATGAAACAGCCTCAGCTTTTTTTAAGGATTTTCATTCACGCGGATTGCTGAATGAGAAAAAGTCGATGCAGTTTTATGACAATAAAGCGGGAATGTTTTTACCCGATCGGTATGTTGAAGGCACATGTCCGAAATGTGGATTTGAAGAAGCAAGAAGTGATGAATGTGAAAACTGCGGATCTTTATATGATCCGTCCGAATTAAAAAAACCCAAAAGTAAAATATCGGGGGAAACACCTGAACTGAAGGAGACATCACATTGGTACTTTCCGCTTGGCAATTACCAAAAAAGGCTTGAGGATTATATCCGTGAAGCTTCAAAAAAATATGGTTGGAAAGATAATGTTCTCCAGTACTGCCAGGGATGGTTCAAGGATGGACTGCGGGACAGGGCGGTAACACGCGATCTCGACTGGGGTGTAAAAGTTCCTCTTGATGACGCGGCAGGCAAGGTTCTTTATGTCTGGTTTGAAGCTGTTCTGGGGTATATATCGGCGACAAGAGAACTTTCAGAGCAGAGAAATGATCCGGAGTTATGGAAACATTACTGGCAGAATGAAGGGACAAGGTATATCGCTTTTATCGGTAAGGATAATGTTGTTTTCCATACAATTGTATTTCCCGCAATGCTTATGGCCTGGAATGATGGAAATGAAAAGAAATATATCCTGCCTGAAAATGTGCCCGCCAATGAGTTCCTGAATTTTGAAGGTAAAAAGTTTTCAAAGTCCCGCGGATGGGGAATAGATGTAATTGATTTTCTTAATATTTTCCCTCCCGATCCTCTTCGTTATACTCTTGCGGCTAATCTTCCTGAAAATAAAGATACCGACTTTTTCTGGAAGGAATTTCAAAGCAGGAACAATTCGGAACTCGCTGATATACTTGGTAACTTTATCAACCGCACATTTATTTTCGCGGGAAAACATTTTGATCTGACCGTTCCGGAAAGGGGGCAGCTCGAGGATATCGACAAAGAAATGCTTCTGACAATAGAAAAAACTCCGGAAAAGGTGGGACGGCTGATAGAAAGATATAAGATAAAAGATGCCGTGCTTGAAATGATGAATCTGGCGAGGGCCGGAAATAAATATTTTAATGATTCCGAACCCTGGAAATCGGTGAAGTCAGATAAAAGCCGATGCGCGACAACAATAAATATTTGTTTGCAGACCATTTACACACTGGCCGAAATTATGTCGCCTGTATTGCCATTTTCCACAGATAAAATATTTCACATGCTCAATGCCGAAAAAACCGATTGGGCGGAATGTGGGAATAGCAAACTTGAAGAAGGTCATAAGCTAAATAAATCTGAAATACTCTTCAGCAAAATTGAAGATAAAGAAATTGACGCGCAGGTAAATAAGCTCAGGGAAAATGATAAACCTGCCGAAGAAGAAATAACCTTCGAGGAATTTGGTAAAGTTAAACTGAGGACCGCGAAGATTATTCACGCGGAAAGGATTAAAAAAAGTGAAAAACTTTTGAAACTTCAGGTAAACCTCGGAAATGAAAAACGCCAGGTTGTTGCCGGAATAGCGAAAAGTTATTCACCCGATGATATTGTCGGGAAGCAGATAATTCTTGTCGCCAATCTGAAACCCGCGAAGTTATTCGGTATTGAATCGCAGGGGATGGTTCTCGCCGTTGAAAATAATGATGGCGGATTAAACCTGGTTGAAATTCCTGATAATGTTAAACAGGGAACCCTGGTAAAGTAGAGTTAATGAATAATAAACCACGCGCCGGCAGAAACAGGACAATCACGCTTGAAAGCAATGAAGCGGAAATTTTTTCAAAAGAGTTAATGAAAATTTCCGCTCCTATAACCATTGAAGAGTTATGTTGTAGTACAATTAATCAGGATTTTTTCGAAGCCGTGCAATTTCTTCCTGAACGTTTTGCTGATCTGCTGATAATTGATCCGCCTTATAATCTTTACAGAAAATTTAATTCGGTAACTTTCAGGGAAAAATCGGAAAAAGAGTATTACGAATATTTTGAAAGTATAATTGCACCTCTCAGTAAAATTGTAAAAAAGAACGCTTCAATTTATGTTTGCAGCGACTGGAGAAGCTCAACTGTTGTAAGTCATCTTCTTGGTAAATATTTTATTATAAGAAACAGGATTACCTGGGAAAGAGAAAAGGGTAGAGGCTCAAAAACAAACTGGAAAAACAACAGTGAGGATATCTGGTTTTGCACAGTATCCGGGGAATATCAGTTCAATCCCGACGCGGTAAAACAAAAACGAATGGTTATTGCCCCTTACAGGGATAAGGAGGGAAAACCGAAAGACTGGGATGAAACAGAAGATGGGAACTACAGATTGACCTATCCATCAAACCTTTGGACAGATATATCGGTTCCTTTCTGGTCGATGCCTGAAAATACTGACCATCCGACTCAAAAACCTGAAAAGCTGATAGCGAAGCTGATACTCGCCTCATCTTCTCCCGGCGATTTTGTCTTTGATCCCTTTCTCGGATCGGGGACTACATCGGTTGTGGCAAAAAAACTTGGAAGAAAATTTGCCGGGATAGAAACTGATCCGGTTTATGCCGCTCTTACTGTTAAAAGGCTACGCATGGCGGAGAAAGAGATTTCGATTCAGGGTTATGACGGTTCTTCTTTCTGGGAGAGAAATACTTTTACAAAACAAAAAAAGTTTCGGTAAAATCAGGAACTTTTTTAGCTATTGATTTTATGTGTAACTATAATTAAAATATAAGTTTAAATAAATAATGACTATGGAGGTTTTACCCTATGCGACTTCGGATTGCACTTTTAATATTTATCGGCGCATTGTTTATTTTTTCAGCCTGTTCTCCCAAACATTCTGAAATTGTTGTTGCGGAATATGGCGGTGAAAAAATAACTATGAATGATTTTGAAAAAGCATATGCAAAAAACAGCGGAAGCCTTGAGCAGGCAGAGAAGGATTCGATAGAAGCATATAAAAATTTTCTTGATCTTTATGTTAATTTCAGGATGAAACTTCGTGACGCGGATATCAGAAAATATGATGAAGACCCTGAATTAAAAAGTGAGCTGGAAAACTATAAAAGAAGTGTCGGCGCCTCTTATATAAAGGAAAAGGAACTGATTGAACCGGCGCTTAAAGATTTATATGAAAAGAAAAAATGGGAAATAAGAGTAAGCCATATCATGCTGCGTCCTGATTCACTCGGGCTTGAGCCTAAAAAGGAGCTTGCCGATACACTTATTGCCCGTTTAAAAAGAGGCGAAAAATTTGAAGACCTGGCTAAGAAATATTCGGATGACCAGTTCAGCCGTGATATGGGAGGAGATATATACTATATCACTGCCGGACAAATTATCCAGCCTTTCGAAGAAGCTATGTATAAAACAAAACCGGGAGAAATTTATCCCGAACCTGTTCTGACCAGGTATGGATACCACATTATAAAAGTTACTGAGAAGCAAAAAAGAAGACATAAACTTAAAGCCGCGCATATTCTGATTGATTATGTAAATGAAAAAGGGAAACCTGACACAGCCGGCGCGAAGGCTCTCATAGAAAAACTTCAGGAAAAAGTGAAAGCGGGCGCGAAATTTGAAGACCTGGCCAAAGAATTTTCCGAAGATAAAGGCAGCGCTCCAAAAGGTGGAGAACTTGGCTTTTTTATGAGAAGAATGATGGTCCTGCCTTTTGATGAGGCGGTCTTTAAACTTAAAGTTGGCGAGGTTTCGGATATAGTAAAAACAAAATATGGATTCCATCTTATTAAGCTGCTCGATGAGGAAGAATATCCATCATTCGAATCGGAGAAAAAAACTCTGAAACAGATTTATGAAAAAACCGCTTTCAAAGATGATTTCGATGCTTTTATAGACGGTCTTAAAAAGGAATTCAATTTTGTTCAGAATGATGATAATATTAAAAAAGCTACTGAAGTTACTTCCAAAATTAAGTTAACCGAGATTCAGACAAATCCGGCGATTGATCAGGTTGGCGGACTCGAACTATTTAAAGTTGGTAAAGATTCATATACTGTTGATACACTGGTATCAAGCTTTGTAAATGAAAATAAATACAAATTCCGGATGATGGATGAGCAGTTTTATCAATCTGCCATTGATGAAATGGCCGGTAATATTTTACTCGGTGAAAAAGCTATGGTTTTTGATAAAACTAATGATGAATTTGCCGGACTGATGGATGATTATAAGAATGGCATCTTCATTTTCAAACTTCAGGAAGATGAGATATGGGACAAGATAGATGTCGACAGCCTGCAACTGAAAAAATATTATGATGAAAATAAAGCTGACTTCACATGGGAAGACCGCGCGGATTTCAGTGAAATATTTACCAGAAATGATTCGCTTGCCGGATTATATTATCAAATGCTTCTTGATGGCGCCGATTTCGACTCACTCGCGCAGAAATATACAGCCCAGGTCGGCTTCAGATCGAAAAAAGGAAGATACGGCATTAAATCGGTTAGTGAGAATACTCTCGCGAAAGCGGCATTTGAGCTTGAAAAACCAGGTGATTTTACCAAACCGATCAATAATAGCAAAGGGGGATATTCAATTGTAAAACTGAATAAAAAATATCCCGCCGGAATTAAAACCTTTGATGAAGCACGCGCGGAAATCGCGAGTATTTTACAGGAATTGGAAAGTAAAAGGCTTGAAAAAGAATATATAAATGAATTAAAAACGAAATATGAACCTGAGTTATATTATGATGAGCTCAGTAAGGCATTTAAAAACTAAAAACCTCGCGATCTGGTTTTTATTTTTACTTTTTGCGGTTCAGGCATGTGAAGAGAAACCCGGGGAAAAAATTTTTCTGGCGAAAGTCAATGACGCGGTTTTGTATAACACCGATCTGGAAGATTACCTCGGGTCCTTCCGGTTTGAAAAAAAATTCCGTTCCGAGTTTATCAGGGAATGGGTAAAAAATGAACTTCTATTCGCGGAAGCCCGCGGTCAGAATATTCTGCAGGACAGCCAGTACCTTAATCTTGTTGAACAGATGCAGAAAGAGCTGGCATCCGCGATGCTGTTAAAAAAATTCTTTTATGAAAATGATATAACAGTATCGGAAATAGAGCTTAGAGGTTTTTTTGAAGAAAACTATAAGGAATTCGCGCTCTATAGTGATGCTGTTGTGTTAAACCTTGCCACTTTTCATGATAAGAAAGACGCGATTAATTTTCGCTCCCGGCTTTTGAAAAAAAGCTGGAAGTATGTAACCGAAATTTCAGGTGAATCGCTCCATTTCAAATTAAATGAGCTTGAAAAGTTATTTTATTTTCATGAAATAGGCAACCTGACTGTGATGCGCGCTGTAAAAAATATGAATCCGGGCGAGGTCAGTATTGTGCTTGAATCGGAACCGGGAACGTTTGCGGTTGTTCAACTGGTACAACAAATGGATAAAAGTGAGATACCCGATTTTTCATTTGTCAGAGATGATGTAAAAAATCGCTATATGATGATAAAAAGACAATTGTTATATGAGGACTATATTAATAGTCTATATTCAAAATATGATGTAGAAATCAGCAGGGACCTGAAATAATGAAAAGAGTAATATTGATATATCTGTTTTTACCTTTACTGATACTGAATGCGCAGGAAGTTCTTGACAAGATTGTAGCTGTTGTTGACAATGAAATAATTACACTTTCAGAACTTGATAATGAAACCTATTTTTTCGCCGTTCAGAGAAATCTTGACCCGTCGAGCAGCGAGGTAAAAAAACAGGTGCTGAACTTTAAAATTGAAGAAAAGCTTCTATATGCCCAGGCCGAACTTGATTCAATTATTGTTTCGGATGAAGAAGTTGAAGGAAGAATAGAAGGACAGCTCGCGTTTTTTATTCAGCAGTATGGTTCGGCCGAAAGAATTGAACAGGCCTATGGAATGTCGATCGACAGAATTAAAAGGGAAATGCGTGAGGATACACGTAAGAATCTGATGGTCCAGATGCTGAGACAGAAAAAATTTGGTGATATCGATCTTACCCGAAGCGAAGTTATTAGTTTCTATGAGTCGCATAAAGACTCATTGCCTCTGATACCTGAAAAGTTCAAAATATCACATATATTTATTAATCCTAAAGCCACTGACAAAGTAAAAGAAGAAGCTCATCAGCTGGCCAGGTCTTTAATTGATTCGGTTAAAGCAGGCGCCGATTTTGGAGAGCTCGCTAAAAAATATTCCGATGATCCAGGTTCGAAAAATAATGGTGGAGACCTTGGATTTGTTAAAAGGGGCAAGTTTCTCGCTGAGTTTGAAGCCGCTGCCTACGCTCTTTCGCCCGGAGAACTTTCCGATGTAGTTGAAACCGCGTTCGGGTACCATGTTATTCAGCTTATGGAAAGAAGAGGTGAATCCATTCACGCGCGGCATATTTTGATAAAACCCAAATTTGACGATGAAGCGGACCTGAATGCTATTCAGTTCCTTTCTGATCTCAGAGACAGTGTGCTTGACGAAACCAATACATTTGAATATTACGCGACCAAATACAGCGACGATGAAGAATCATCCAAGTTTGGCGGCGATCTCGGAAGCTTTGAAGTAAGTCAGCTTGATAAGGACCTGACAAATATTGTTTTTAAATTAAAGGAAGATCAGGTTAGTTATCCAAAAAGACTTGACCTGGAAAATGGTTCTTATGGATTTCACATTGTCCGGCTCGATAAAAAAATTCCGGAACATAAACCGGATATTGAACAGGACTATGACGAAATAAAACGTCTTGTTGAATATGACAAAAGAGAACATCTTTATAATGACTGGATTAAAGAACTGAAAGAAAAAATTTACTGGGAAATCAGACTGTAGGATATAATGAAAGAGGAAAAATTACAGAAATCAGATGTAGAACTTGTTGAAAAACTGAATAATTCTGTCAATAATCTGCGTAGCGAAATTGGCAAAATTATTATCGGCCAGAATGCAATCATTGATAATATTCTTATCAGCCTTTTCTCAAAGGGGCACTGCCTTCTTGTCGGAGTGCCCGGGCTGGCAAAAACACTGATGATTAAAACTTTATCGCAGGCGCTGGACCTCGATTTCAGCCGGATACAGTTTACCCCCGATCTTATGCCGGGAGATATTACCGGCACAGAAATAATAGATGAGGACCCGGTAACAAAAAAACGTGATTTCAGATTTATTAAAGGCCCCCTTTTCGCCAATATTGTTCTTGCTGATGAGATAAACCGTACTCCTCCAAAAACACAGGCCGCCCTGCTGGAAGCTATGCAGGAGCACCGGATTACAGCGGCCGGAACAACCTATACACTCGATGAGCCCTTTTTTGTGCTTGCCACCCAGAACCCGATTGAGCAGGAGGGCACATACCCTCTGCCGGAAGCCCAGCTTGACCGTTTTATGTTTAATCTCTGGCTCGATTATCCGGCCTATGATGAAGAAGTTGAGATCATAAAAGCGACTACCAGTTCTTATGAGCCGGAAATTACAAAAGTGATTTCGAGATCGAAGATTGAAAAATACCAGTCTCTCGTACGCCGTGTGCCTGTTTCGAATAACGTTATCGAATTTGCCGTGAAAACTGTTATAAGCACAAGACCCGGAAAAGACAACAACCTTAAGTTCGTAAATGACTGGGTGAACTGGGGAGCGGGACCCAGGGCATCTCAGTATCTTATACTTGCCGCAAAAACAAAAGCTGTTCTCGAAGGCAGGTACACTCCCAATATCGATGATGTAAAAAGTGTGCTTATACCGGTTCTGAGGCACAGAATTATTCCTAACTTTAATGCTGAAGCGGAGGGAATATCCTCAGTGGATATTATAGAGAAGCTTACCTCGGAATAAAATTTTCATTTTTTTAAGTTATTAAAAAAGGCTGCCTTCGGGCAGCCTTTTTTTTGTTCCGTATAGTTTCAGAACTTCTGACTCCCATAAAATTTTTTTGTCATGATTTCATACAACAAGACACAAGTCAACAAATATCTTGTGATTTAATCTCCTCACATAAGGCGTCGAAGATAATTCAGGGTGTGTTATATGGTGCACCTGATGGCACACTTGTACGAATTCCTCATTTTTTTCTACCAATATTTTGCCCCTGACGGGGCAATCTTTTACAGCAATTTTTATTTTATGTCCCGTTAGGGACAGCATATCGGTAAAAAGTAAAACATGCCGTCACGACCCTGACGGGGTTAAATATAGAAATATTTAGCAGATTTGATTTTTCTTTGACAAACAATATTTTCTAAGGGTTGTTAATATTCGACGCCTTCAGCGTCGAGACAGATGTCCGCTACATCAAACCACCGGATTGCATCCGGGGCTAATCATATTCGACTCCATTCGGAGTCGTTTACGTGATTCCTTTTTTGATTTCGGCCGGCCTGTTTATTTGGAATCGCGGCCTGACTATCGGCAACATATTGTTGGCGGGCTTTTTGACAAATTTTGCTTCCTGGATTATCCTCAACATGTTGGCGTTAGTGTGATGATAAGAGCCTGGGGGAAAACCAGAAGCCTCATTTGTCCTATGAAACCACTTGTTACTTCATTTCAGGCTCTGCCGTTTTATGAATAAGAAATGTGATGATATTATAAAACAGGTGGGCAAAAAAAACCTCCGGGGTTTTCAAAACCCCGGAGGTTTGTGATAAATTTATTTATCTGAATTATTATGTCGGTGAAAGCATCACTTCATAAGTATCATTTTCTTAACCGCAACATTTGAGCCTGCTTTAACTTTATAGATATAAGCCCCGGTCGCGACCTTGCTTCCTGATCTGTCTGTTCCGTTCCAGACAACATCATAACTGCCTGCCTGGAGTTCCTGATCAATAAGAACATTTACTTCACGTCCGAGCATGTCATAAATGCTAATCCTTACATCCGCGACTTCCGGCACTGAGAATTTAATGGTCGTGCTGGGGTTGAACGGGTTTGGATAGTTCTGTTCAACAGTGAACTTTTCAGGAATCAGGCTGGATTCATCTTCGGTTCCAAGAGCCTGGTTGGTCTGGAATTTACCTGAACCGCTATAGTATGAATAATCTGAACCGGTTTTTGAACGAACTCTCCAGAAGTAAGTCTGACTTGAAGACAGGTTGCTAACAATGTAACCGGTAGTTGAAATGTTGCTGAATACCTGGGCGTTGCTCATGTTTTCATCAGTCGCAAGTTCAAGCTCATAGGTGGTTCCCTGGGTAGGCAACATTGGCAGAACCCATGTCATAAATGGATTACCCTGGGATATCATTACGTTATTAGGACCACCAACTATCGGCTGTACCGGACCATTCGCGCCTGTATTTATATAGAATGAGAATGGAGCCGAATAACCTGATTCACCGCCATTGGTATATTTACTGTTAACTTTCCAGTAATATGTAGCGCCTGGAATAAGATCTTCAATAGTTACAGACTGTGTCGCGCTTGTTGTTGTGGCTGTAACTGACGCGGCCCAGACATCACTTCGGCTGTACATAATTTCATATTCATCAATTCCGAGAGTCGAACCGTTTACATACCAGCTAAGTGTGACATCATCGGCATAAACTGTCATTCCGTCATCCGGGTTAGAAAGAATCGGCACTCCTGAAGCTCCGCCGACTACTGTGAATTCACCTTCAGCCCAGGCCGAATAGCTGCCGTCATATGCCGCTACTGCCCAGTAGTAGGTTGTTCCGTAATCGAGGTTTGAGAGTTCATAAGTTGTCTGGTTGACATCATTAACATCAGCGGTTAATGTGTTATATGTAGCCCAGTTTGCCGGAGGGCTGTCCGCTTTCCATTTAACTGTATATTTTGTTAATCCGAGTGTTCCACCTTCAACATACCAGCTTAAAGTGGGAGCGTTTGTGTATACTGTCGGGATAGGATTGCCTGTAGGCCAGTTTACAACCGCATAGCTGTTTGCTGATCCGCCTGTAACAGAGAATGACTCGGTTGTTGAAGTAAGTGTCGTGCTGCCGTCAGTTGCTTCAACATACCACTGGTAAGTAGCTCCTGCAGTAAGGTTTGTTAACTGGTATGATAAATTCTGTGTGGTTGGAGCCGCGGCGATAAACGCGCCTGAAGTTCCCTGCCGGTAATATACGGTATAGTCAACACCGGTAGCGATTTCTTCAAGATACCAGTAGAGATATGGTGATGTCGAATAAACAATTGCGTCATCAATGGGATAAGAAAGATAGGGCTGTGAAACAGTTGTCGTACTATAAGTAACAAATGATTCTGTAGCCGACCATCCTGAAACATCTTCATCTGCCGTACCGCGCATATAAACTGAACGAACTTCCCATTCGTATGTGGTTCCTTCATCAAGGTTAGTCAGGTTAAAGAAAAGAGCGTCAATATCAAGCTCTTCTGTCCATCCGCCACCTTGTTCTCTGTAACGAAGGTCATAATCCAGATCGGTAGTCTGTGTTTCAAGGTACCAGTATAAATAAGGAGAAGTAGTATACATTGTTTCACCGCCAACAGGCCAGCTCGGAGTTGGCACCTGGGCGCCGCCGATAGTGCTGAACCAAACCGCGGCCTGGCGATAAACAATTTCATCGTCAGCGTTAAGTACGTTTACTCTCCAGTAATATTTTTTATTGAGAAGCAGATCAAATGCATGCCATGTATTTGTTGTTGTAGTTGAGAATTCTGAGTTTGTCCAGTCATCCGCGTCAGGCATCGTGTTGCTTTCTTTCACCTGAACTTCGAACTGTAATGAACCCTGGGCCTGGTTGATCGACCATCCAAACTGTGTATTAGTTGTATGGATATTATCACCATTCGCGGGGAAATTAAGATCTACTGTTACTTCAGGAATAGTTGAGAAATGCCAGATGGGAGAAGGTACTTCAATAGCTCCATCTTTACCGATGATCTGCCAGTAATAAGTTTCATCATTATCAAGGGGGAAAACGCCGCTTGCATGAGTTTCATCAAATGAAATGCTTGTTGTGTTGGCAGCAATACCGGATTCAGTTAAGATGACGTTGTTATCGAAAGCTGTCTGATCTGAACCTTCGGTTGATATTTTTAATTCATATTCTGTTTCAAAGCTCGCGTCCTGCCATTCAAAAGTTGGTTCCACGGTAACCCCGGTCAAGCCATTGACAGGCTCTTCAGGAACAACCGGAGTATAAAATGTCCACTCATCCGCTGAATATTTAGTTTCACCCGCGTTAGCGCCCGCGTTTACTCTCGCGAGTATTTTCCAGTAATATTTTGTTCCGCTGGCCAGAGCTGAGGCTGGCTGAACTTCCAAAACACCAATAGCGGTGTTGTTAACGTCTGCGGGATATGTAACGCCTGAGGTAGTGTTTAGAAGAAGGTGGAAAGATACCGCGCTGTAATCCTGATCGGCTGTATATGTAAATGTTGGTAATTCTGAGGTCGCTACACTTTCATCCGCGGGACCTGTAAGAACCGGTGTGGTGAGAATTGTAGTAAAACTTGTCGCGACGGTTGATACGGTTTGTGAGGAATTATCGGCAACATCAACTTTCCAGTAATATGTGACATTATTCTGTAATGTTCCACCGGGAATCGCGAGACTTAATCCTGCTCCGGCGGATGCTGAATATACCTGGTTGGTAAGACCGGCGTCACTGTAAATTCTTACAGTATTGGTATAAGGCGCAATACCGCCGGTAGCCGTTGACCATTGAAGTGTCGGAGTAAGTACCGAATAAATTGCCCCGTTCACCGGAGCAGTGGAAATTCCCGCGGTTAATTGAGTAACCGTTGTAAAAGAATAATAGCCTGCCGGCTGTTTCTGCCATGTACCGTCGGCTCCGCTGCCGTCAGTGTCAGTATCTCTGACTCTCCAGTAATAGGTATCGTTAAAATTGAGAGCGGGAAGATTGAGAGTGGTCGCTGCCGTTCCGCTGGCTGATGCCAGGATATTGGAGAAATCTGATGCGTCTGAAAATTCCACATCGTAAGGTCCATCTCCGAAGCCCCCTTCATCAAAGTCTGTCCAGGTTACTGACGCAGTAGTCTGCCATACATTGGTTGCGCCGTCAAGGGGTGTCACCGGGTCCTGTGCCCATAAAAAAGATACAGACACGAGCAAATACACAAAAACAAATTTAGAAATTGTCTTCATATCCTCACCATTCTATTATTATTTAAAATACTTGTCCTATACAAAACAATTAGAGATAGATTATCCGATTCTACTCAGGTTAATGTACGAACAAAAATGTTCATAATCAAGATTGGCTCTGAAAATTCTTACCGAATATTCAAAAATAGGCCAAGACAGATTAAAAACATGATTTATGTCACAATTCTCCCGCCTGGTTTTTAAATTTACCAGACAGAATAATTTAACAAATTTTAAATAAAATATCGAGAATTATTTTAGGTGATATGTTATAAAATTGTTTATTTTGTCCATGGCTTCTTTTGCTTCGGGGAACATTGGTGAGCATACGGGATAACAGTGGAAAAGCCCCTGTCCAATTATAATTTCCGCTTTTGTTCCGGCTGCCCGTGCTTTCTCATAAAATCTCTTCGAATCATCTAACAGGGTTTCATAAGAACCGACATGTATCTGCAGAGGCGGGAGTCCGGTTAGATCACCATAAAGTGGTGAAATTAAAGGATTTCCAGGGTCCTGTTCACCGCAATAATATCTACTGAATACAGTCCAGGATTCCTTCCAGCTGATAGTATCCACTCTGGCATTCCTGATAAGAGATTCACCGGTGCATTTTAGGTCGGTCCAGGGAGACATTACCGCAGCAGCAGCAGGTAACCCGATGTTTTTTACTTTTAATGCGAGCAGAGTTGCCAGCGCCAGGCCTCCTCCCGCGGAATCGCCGATAAATCCAATTTTGGCAGGCGAATACCCTGCCTCAAGCAGATAATTATAGGCATTAAGCGCGTCATCCAATGCGGCGGGGAACTGATACTCGGGCGCCAGACGGTAATCGAATGAAAGGGCTTTAATTCCTGTCCCTTTAACAAATTTCGATATATGAGTCCTGTGAGAGGGAGGCGACCCGATACAGTATCCTCCTCCATGGAAGTAGAGGATAACTGAATCCTCTTTTACTTCGGGAAAACTAAGCCACTCGGCATACATTCCATCGATATCAAGTGGTGTGATTTTGATATCCTCTGGTATTTTGCCGAACATCTTAGCTGATTTTTCGGTCTTCTCCCTTAATTCTGGAATTGAGGTATCCCATGTAACCTCAGGCCGCCGTCCTAATTTAAACCGGAAAAGATTTCGGTTTTCCAGAAAGAATATAAATAACTTACTTTTAAAGCTTCCCATTTTGTTTTCCTTTTATTTAATCATAATCTTAATCGTAAACTGGCAAAGCCAGAGTCAAGCAATTTAAATGCCTCATATCATGTACTAAAAACTCACCCCCCGGCCCCCTCTCTTAAAAAAAGAGGGGGTGTCTTAAAGTCCCTCTCTTCCCAAGAGAGGGATTTAGGGTGAGTTTGTGGTAATTCTCGAAACATCAAAAAAAACTTGCCATTTTGCGTAGAATTTAACTGCTAACGGAGTAATCATAATCCGACTGAGCCAGAACCAAATGAAAATGAGGAATTATAAATTAATTCTCCTTTGGCTGAATATTTTGAAAACAGTTGAGCTCATGGAATATTTATCAACTTCCTTTGCAATTGTTCATTATTATTTGTTCATTGAAACTTTACCGTTTTGCTTAGAATTTCACTCCGTGAGAATTAATCCTGCTCCTTGATAAACATTCTCAACAGAATATCTGTATCGGTTTTTTTGTAATGATCCGGATGCACCGATCGGTTTATCGCGAGTCCTATCAAGGATGTCCAGAATAAGGTGGCCAACTGATCGGGATCGCCATCCCTGATGGTTCCTTCGATTTGTCCCAGTGAGATAATTCGGGCAATAACCTCATAGGGGAACCTGTTTTTTTCTTTTATAACCTTTTTAGTCTCTGCGGGAATTGATTCCGAGAGGCTTGCCTGGGCGATTAAAAGATGCAGTTTTGACCGGTTATCATCATCTTCCATGTCGCTGATAAGCTTTTTTAGCGCCATTGAAATTTTTGCAGCCGGGGGCAGAGGCATCTTCTCGAGGATTTTCGCTGCTTTATTAAGTTTATCGAAGGATGTGGATATGAGTTCGGTGAATATTTCCTCCTTCGATTTATAATAATGATATATAAGCCCCTGTGAGAATCCTGAGAGCGCGCTTATATCAGTTATCTTCGCGCCGGCCAGCCCCTTCGAGGCAAAAACCGCGAGAGCATTCTGAAGTATCTCTTCACGTCTCTCATCTTTCATCTTCTGATTTAATTTTTCGCTTCGTGCCATAATAACTGCAATTGATTGAAAATTCATTCAATGAAAGATAATTGATTTTCTAAAGTTACGCAAGAAAAAAAATGGAAGGAATTTTCGGATGGCAGATTTTTTTTTGTATTTGGAAGTTCTCGAATATGCCTATATATAAAATCCCGGGAATAACGATGAAAATGATTATAATTTTAGGGCGAATGAATTGTTATCGTTGATCCCATTTATATTTTTGTTTCCGGATTGCAGAGACGCACTGCCGCGCGTCTCTATCATTAAATATAATCCAGCCTAAAAAAAATCTCATCCTTGAATTCGATTTGGCATAATGAGGCAATTGTTTTTAATTTATCTGTAGATTTGTTCTGATTGGAATTATATAATTACAGGAGATAACCGTCGGTTTGTTCACCCACCGAAATTGTATATTGTATTTTATGCATTATCGCGGAAGGGGAGGGATTCGAACCCTCGGATCCCCGAAAGGAGATCAACGGTTTTCGAGACCGCCCCGTTCAACCACTCCGGCACCCTTCCGAAATTTGCCCGAAAATTTTTAGTAACTTGATAGTGCGTTACAATAAAATGGCAATTCAAGTCTGTAAATATATAAAAGAGTTGATTAATTGAAAAGAATAATGTGTTTGACGTTCGTTACCGATAAAGAATGACAGGTTATAAAGGTATAAAAAATCCCCGCCGGAAAAACCGGCAGGGATTCGGAGTCCCTTGTAATGCAGCCTCCAGGCAGTACTACATATATGTTGTGATTAAGGGATTATCAAATAAATACTTTAATGACTTTTAATAATTCCAAATTCAAATCGAAATCATCTTTTAATTGTAAAAACAATTCTTAATTCCTAAGCTGACAAAGCCAGAACCAAAAAGAATTGTTATCAATCTTACCAAATATATGTTATAAAAAATATATGCCCTTACTTTTTGTCTTGACACAAAAAGTAACTCTTCTGCGGTGAGCAGACAAAAAAAGTCAAGACTGCAAAAAAATGAGCTAAAAATCAATTCTCTCCGCTAAAATGAAAGAACTCGGTACATAAAAAGACATGTGCCTCAAACAGCTTTCCTTTTTTAACGCTCCGTTCATTTGATTTTTTTATACTCATTTTTTTGATGTCACTTTAGAAGATAAAAACAATGAGGAGAATGAATCAGAATAATTCGTACTGTTATTAATATTCTGCCAAAAAAAGAATATTATTATTAAGTTACTTAATTCCTCATTCCTCATTCCTCAATCCACCTTCATCTCTGCAGGGTTTCCCTGATTCTGGCGACTCCGCGGTTGATCTGATCAACATTAACCCCTGAAAATGAGAACCTCAGGTTACCGGTGAAATATTCCCCGAAGCATGAGCCGTAAACGACAGCCACACCATTTTCCATCAGTTGATTATAAACATACACTTCTCTTTGGCGGCCTTTTATAGATTCGGGAATGAAGGCTGAAAAATCGGGGAACATGTAAAGCGCGCCGTCAGGTTTGGTGATTTCAAGGCCATCTATTTCTTTAAGTCCGTTGTAGAGCGCTTCCCTTCGCAGGGAATATTCCTTAAGCATTGCCGTTACAGCTTTCTTTTCCTCTTCAACGTTGTTCAGAGCTTCGGCGCCCGCGTATTGGAGGAATGTTGTAACACCGGCAGTTTGTGTATAGTCGGTAAGTTTGGCGAGTTCGGTGATATGTTTATTTCGTGTGACGAGGTAACCCAGTCTCCAGCCGGTCATCGAGTAAGTTTTTGAGAGGGTAAATGCGCTGATAGTATTTTCCAACATCAGGGAAACAGGACTGAAATGGCTTTTGCCATCATAGGTTATTCTTTCGTAGGCTTCATCTGAAAGGAGGAATGTGTCATATTTCGCGCATAACTCCGCGATCTTCACAACTTCCTCTTTTGTGAATAGTTTTCCAGTGGGATTCTGGGGGGTGTTAAGGTAAAATAATGAAACCTCTTTTATCACCTCTTCAACTTTATCGAAATCCACGCTGAAATCTTTTCCCAGGGGCGCCTGGATAAAATTGGTCTCGGCGTAAGGAACCATGTTCTCAATAATGCAGCTCCATACCGGCGCGAATCCCCCCGTTTTCTCACCGTGAAAAAGTTTGAATACCAGCTCCAGAGCTTCCTGTCCGCCATAGGTTACAATGATGTTATCGGTGGTCAGCCCTTCGGCTTTATTGAAGCGCTCAAGTTTTCTAAGAATCGCTTCCTTAAATACCTGTTCTCCACCCGATTTGGGATATTTTGTTTTCCCTTCATCCATCGCATTTTTCGCGGCGTCAACAATATAAGCCGGGGTGGCAAAATCGATCTCACCTCTCTGAAATTTAATGAAGTCTTTACCTGTGGCATTTTTGAACAGATTTTCTTTGCTCCTTACCTCCTCGCTGATGGAGACAATCGGCGAAAGTTTGATGTTTTCCATCGCCGGATGAAAATTATTTCTTAGCATATTTACCTCGCTTACATAAAAAATTTCAGCAAAACTAATGATTATCATTAGTTTATGCAAGCAAAACCACAATATAGCCGTATTAATTATTGTTAATATGCAAAAATTATTGTGGTTATTTGGGAAAAGCGACAGTTTAATCAAAATAATTGATGAAATCCAGGCGATATTCTTGATGTCCTATCTTTATTCCCTCTGATAAAATGGGAGACATCTTTGCCCGCCTTTCTTTTGCCGCGGAACTGGCGAAAGAATTTGAGCCGTTGCCTGGACGGAATTCACTTTATTGATAAACGGATCATGAATAGTGATAACAGAAAATTATCAGAAATATTCTGGTGAAGAGATACCATATTTCCCCATTCTTCCATTATCTTCAATAAACACTTTTAATTATAAATAGTAATTATTATCTTAAATCCAGGAGGTAAATTTACTTCCGCAATTTTTGTACTGAAACAGGGGAAGCGTATTTAGTGCAATTGTTCCAGGTTCAGCTCAAACAGAAACTATAGAAAAAATTAAAATGAAAAGCATAGAAGAGCTAAAAAATATTATAGAGCAGGGAGAGGGGATAGAAGGAGATATATTCAGAATAAATATCGGACTTCCAAAACTTACCGGGCAAGCTATATTAGATTTTTGTGAAATTCCAAAATCAACAAGGGAAATTATGGGATTTCCTGGATTAAAACACAGAGAATATTTTCGTTCTGATATATTAAAAAGCATTTCGTGGAGAACTAACTTAAACTAATGATTACAATATGAGCGAAAAAATATCTATACGATTTTTTAACGACAGAGAAGTGCGAGCCTTATGGGACGAAGAAAACTCGAAGTGGTGGTTTTCGGTCTTGGATATAGTTGCTGTTCTTACAGATCAGGATGATTACACAAAAACACGCAATTATTGGAAATATCTGAAAGCTAAGTTAAAAAAAAAAAACAGTGAAGTGGTTAGCGCCACTACCCGGTTGAAATTACTCGCTCCTGACGGTAAAAAACGCTATTCCGATATGTTGGACTATAGCGGAATAATTGCCCTGGGAAAAACATTTCCCGCTGTAAAAGCCAATCGTTTTATCGAGTGGTTTACTTATAGTGATGAAAGCATAGATGGTAAAAGCAAAATGAAAGCTTATGCCTTATTCGAAAGCTCATTTATCAATAATATTGAAGTTGGCACAATACAAGGGTTACAGCAAATACACGCCTATTTGTTCGGCGGACTATATGATTTTGCCGGTCAAATAAGGCAAAAAAATATTTCGAAGGGTGGATTTCAATTTGCCGCTTCAAAATTCCTTAAAACCACACTTGAACAAATAGAAAAAATGCCGGAAACAACTTATGATGAAATTATTGAAAAATATATAGAAATGAACATTGCTCACCCTTTTATGGAAGGAAATGGCAGAAGCGCCAGAATATGGCTTGATCTAAAATTGAAAAAACGATTAAAGAAATGTGTTGATTGGAGTAAAATAGGTAAAAGCGAATATATGAATGCTATGGTTGAAAGCGCGACCAACGACAGTTCCTTAAAAAAACTGGTAAAAAATGCTTTAACAACCGAAATTAACAGCAGAGAAATGTTTATGAAGGGGATTGATTATTCTTATTACTACGAAGAGAAATAGAATGAACGAATCAGATAACAGGACAGAACTGATAGACCGAAACTGAAATAATGAGGGTGGGGTAAAAGAAAGTTCTAAAGTATTGCGTGAGCGGATATCACTTTTTAGCTCAACCAATAATGAATAAAGATAACGGCCATTTAACAGCCCAAAAATTAATAGACGTATAGATATCCCATGATTTCACTTTCTGAAGTGGGGAATTAAGTGAACCTGCGCCGGGGAATAATCTGACTCCCTGACATCTCATTGAAATATCTAATTTTTCAATCATTTCATCGGTGAATTTATTCTGAAACACAATCACATAAATAATGCAATTAAGAGACTTAACAATAATATCCTTGCTTTTTTTGGCAGAATATTGAATTGAGTAAATTGATTTAAATAGTCGTACTCGTACTCATGGAACATCCCTCTGGGGGCGAAGCGGTACTCGTTATCGTACTCGAAAAATTCGCCATAAAAAAATGCCGAGTACGAGGACGATTACGAGAACGAGAACGTTTTTTGAATTTCTTTTTGGTTCTGGCTTTACCAGCTTAAGAACCCCAAATTCCTCTCCGGAATACCATATTTTCGCATTAATCTACTATCTTCAATAAGTACTTTTAATTCTACATCGTAATGATTATCTTATATTCAGGATGCATATTAAATTTTGCTTTTTTCTCGTATTTAAACATGCGGGGAACTCAGTGAGATGAATATCAAAGTAAATTAGAATGGTTATTTAACGATTAAAAAATTTGTGACAGTATATTAAAAATTACCAAATATGATTGAATTAAGACAGAATACCGATTATAAACTGCTGATTGATAAAATTGGCGAGACTTATCAATCGGCAAAGAATAAGATTGTTTCGGCAATAAATACAGAAATGCTGCACGCATATTGGCAAATAGGACGAGATATTATTGAGTTCGAGCAGGGAGGGAAATTTAAAGCTGAATATGGAAAACAGCTTTTACTAAACTTGGCAAAAGATCTGACAAATAAGCACGGAAAAGGCTTTAGCCGTAGTAACCTTCAATATATGAGGCTTTTATATCAGTATTATCCAATTTGCCAGACACTGTCTGGCAAATTGACCTGGTCACATTATGTCGAACTTTTAACGGTTGACGATGTTTTAGCAAGGGAGTTTTATGAAAAACAAGCTATTGCAGAAGATTGGACGATTAGAGAATTAAAGCGACAAAAGAAAACGGGATGATTTCATAGATTGGCAATCGGGAAGAACAGAGAGAAAGTTTTGGAACTTGCTAAAAAAGGACAAATTGTAAAATCCGAAGACGATTTTATTAAAAATCCCCATGTTTTTGAGTTTATGAACTTTCCTGAGAATTACGAATATACGGAAACGGACATTGAAAAAGGTATAATCAATAACTTACAAAATTTTCTTTTGGAACTTGGAAAAGGTTTCGCCTTTGTTGACAGGCAGCAAAGGCTGACATTAAACAACAGACACTATTTAATAGATTTAGTATTCTACCACATCAAACTAAAGTGTTACGTGCTTTTTGACATAAAGATTGGGAAGGTTGAGTATGAGCATATCGGACAGATGAAATTATACCTGGGATATTACGCAAAGGAAGTAAATGAGGAAACAGACAATGAGCCAATCGGATTGATTTTATCGGAAGGAAAAGACGATGTAATGGTTGAATATGCAATGCTCAACGATAAATCAAAATTAGTCGTATCGAAATATCAGGTTTATTTACCTGAAATTGAACAATTAAAGAATAAGGTTAAAGAAATAATTAACCCGGATTTATCATTCTAATTTTTAATATCCCGGCAAGGGACAAAACTTGATAGTTTGAATACTCTGCACAAAAGAATTTCAATAGATCCGAATATTTGCCATGGGCAGGCATGCTAAAAAGAAACCCACGTCCCTGTTTGCGATGCCGGCAAATGGCGATACGGTTGAGGATATACTTGAAGCGTATCTGACAATTGAAAAGGAAGATATTTTTACATGTCTCTCTTTCGCTGCCGAGTTGACGGATGAATGTGTGCCAATGTGTAATCAGAAATCACTTTTTGGCTCAACCAATAATGAATAAAGGTAACGGCAATTTATAAGCCATTTCCCTTGTTTATAGGACATATTCCGCTTAAGGAATACCATATTTTTTGCATTCTTCAATTATTTTCAGAGCGCCCCTGCCCCATGCTTCAATCAAACCTGCCTTATAGAATACATTTGCAAGCAGCTTATTTCCCGGATACGAAGTATTCTTGCGGGAAAAGATTCCGAGCGAAAGTTCCGGAGGCAAAATACCGGGGTTTCAGAACATAATTTTATCATCATAAAAAGGTTCCGGAATAATTTTTATGAATAACCGCATTTACTAAAATTTCTCTTACTGCTACCAGAGGATATAATGGGAATTTTATTTCAAACACCCGTGAAAACCAGGCTTGAAAAGTTAACATCGATATAAATAAAAAAAATTTTCTGCGAAACAAAATAACATCAATGTGTCTAATCAAACAAAAGGAGGATTTATCAATGTTTTTTTTAAGATTCATATTATTTGCCTGTTTATTAACAGGTGTGTTATATGCCCAGGCGCCGGAAGTAGTTTCTGAAACAACTCTTGATTTTATTAACGAATTGGACAGTTATTACATTGAATACCAAAAAAATAAAAATGCCGCCGATAATTACACCAAAGAAGAGGTGATGGTATTAGCGAGAAAATTTTACAAAATGATGGCGGAAGATCCGCAGGGTTATAGAAAAATTGTTTTCCAATCCGGGGAGAATCGAAAAAAAGAATATCACAAAACAGGAATTGTTTTACCAAAGATAGGAGTAAAGATAAGAGCCTTCAGAGAACTGGTTGAACATTTTACGGACAAATACTATTTTTATATAATTAAACCTTCTTACTATGTCAGGGCTAAAGTATTAAGCATTAAAAAAGAACCATATTTTAGCAAAGTTAATCCCTGGATTAAATTAACTAAAATAGTTGTGAAAATTGAGGTTACTGAGGTATTAAAGGGGGAACAGGTATTTCAAAAAGGAAGGATCGAAGAAATCAATTCGTTTGAATTTTGGTATGAAGAATGTCAAAATATTTTTGAACCGGAAATGGAATATCTTATTCCAATTGAACTATGGGGGTGCTATGAGGGCAAATGTAGTGGCTTGGCTCCAGCCAGCAATATTAATGGGAACTGTGCCATTTTCCCCATAAAAAATGAAATAATTAGTAATGTAGATATTTTTGGATGCGGTACTCAAATGAATTGGGATGATTTCAAATTGGTATTTCAATCAAAATATATATTGGAATCGGGGGGGTGAATGATGATGATGAAAAAAAAGCTTTTTGTTTAATGTTTTTCCTTTTTATGATAGCGGATGAAAAAACTCAAGCTTACCGGGAATTACAAAAAAAAGCATCACAACTTACGCCATAATGCTTTTTCAAATATGAATTTATATGAGATTTTTACTTTTCGATAACCTTAAAAACCGAATCGATAACAGTTCCGTCAACCCATTTGATTATGGCCGCGACTTCGTTTTTATCGATTTTGGGTTTTTCCGGTTTTCTGCTGTAAATTTGAACCACTACTTGTTTTTTTTATTTTTTTTGGATATAATTTAATTAAAATGATTACCTGATAAATTGTGAAATAAAATGAATACTCTGCACAAAAGAATTTCAATAGATCCGAATATTTGCCATGGGCAGGCATGCATAAAAGGGACCCGCATTCCTGTTTACCAGGTTGTCGCGATGCTGGCAAATGGTGATACGATTGAGGAGCTGATTGATTCATATCCTTCGATTACACGGGAGGATGTTTTTGCCTGCCTTGCTTATGCTGCCTCCCTCGCCGAAGAAGAAATTTCACCAATTGAAAAATTGGCTGGATAAATTGCTCATATTCATTGATGAAAATATTCCACTTATTACAAAAAAATATCTTATACACCAGGGGCATGATGTTTGGGATATTCGCGGATCAGCGCTTGAGGGAATCCCTGATGATCGGATCTGGGATATAGTCATTAAAGAAAAGCGTCTTCTGATTACTACTGATAAAGGTTTCGCAAAATATAGAAATAGTGCGCATTATGGAATCCTCATTATCCGTTTAAAGAGACCAAAGTTGAATAGTATCCACATGCGAATTGTTGAGACACTTGAAGAATTTGACAGAGATGATTGGCAAAACAAATTAGTTACCGTTCGGGATACAGTAAGAAGTATTTGGAAAGTATGATTCTGCTGCCAGTTTTTCAGTCAGCAATGCTTTTTAAACATAATACAACAAGAATTTCATAAAATATTAAATCACCGATTACAATGAATCGGTGATTTATATAGTTTTAAGAATATCTATTCCACAACCTTAAACACCGAATCAATAACAGTTCCGTCAACCCATTTGATTATGGCTACGACTTCGTTTTTATCGATTTTGGGTTTTTCCGGTTTTCCACCGCAGATATCTACCACCTCATCATGAATTTCATTGATGGTTTTAATGGGCAGCGAGCTGTTTTTAACCGCTTCAACCAGGTCGGTTCTCTTCGGATTGATAGCGATTCCCCTTTCGGTTATTATAACATCCACAAGTTCACCCGGTCCTGCGAGGGTGGTTACTTCATCCACGATAACAGGTATCCGGTCGCGGAAGGAGGGGATTGCGAGGATTGTGCATTTTGAGAAAAGGCAGTTCTGCCATCCTCCTATCCCATGAAGCAGGTAGCCGTCTGAGTGAGTGACAACATTGGCGTTGAAGTTGACGTCCACCTCGGTGGCGCCAAGCACAACAGCGTCGAGCATGGAAGCGAAGTTTCCCTTGCCGTGATAGTTGTAGCTTGTGAATGGGGAGGTGTTAACGTGTCCAGGGTTTTCTCGCATTGAGCGCACACCTTCAAGATCAAATGTCTGGCCGTCGAGAATAAAATCGGTAAGACCTTCCTCAAGCATTTCAACAAGGTATTTGGTGCTGCCGCCTCGGATGAAGCGGGCTTTTATACCTTTTTTCTTCATTTTTTCTTTGAGGTATAATGCGAATGCCAGGTTTGTTCCGCCGGCGCCTGCCTGAAATGAGAAACCATCTTTCATAATGCCGGACTCTTCCAGAAAGCGGGCCACATATTCGGCGATAAGCAGCCTGTCAGGACTCTTGGTAACCTGTGTTGTTCCCGATACAATTTTAGCGGGATCGCCAAGTGTGTCAACTTCCACGACAAAATCGACATTGTTGCCCTGAATCTGCCAGGGAACACAGGGGAAGGGAACAAGGTTATCGGTGACAGCGATTACTCTGTCGGCATATTCGGAATCGGCCAGGGCAAATCCGAGGAGGCCGCATCCCGAAGGGCCGTTTACGCCATTTGAATTGCCGAAAGGATCGGACGTGGGGGCGGCGATAACAGCGATATCGATATGCACATCGCCATCCTGCACAGCCTGGTAACGTCCTCCATGTGAACGGAGAACACCGGTTCCTCTCATTTTACCGTTTGAAGTGTATCTGCCGAGGGGGCCGTTCATGCTTCCTTCAATATGATGGATTGTGCCATCCTCAAGGTATTGAATAAGATGCGAATGGCAGGGGAATGAGGCGCTCGGGAACCATCTAATATCTTTTATTCCCATTGATTTTATTGTGTCAAAAAGCTGGTTTGTCAGCACATCCCCGTTGCGGAGGTGGTGATGAGTGGAAATTGTCATTCCATCTTTCAGACCCGCTTTTCTTAAAGCTTCTTCGAGGTTCTTAACCACTTTATTTCCATCCGCAGGGTAGTCGCTGCAGCTTCTTATCGGAGGTTTAGCTTTATTACCTTCGGGTATGTATTTGCCGACACCCATAAAAGGAACCTGTTTCTCCCCGTTTACTTCGAGGGGGACCATTCTTCCGGCCGCGTTTTTTTTCAGTTTCATTTTACTCTCCTTCCTCTTTCCAGTTTTCATTCAGCAAATTATTCAGAAGAGCCAGGTGGATTACACGCTGCGCCCGTTTAACAACCGGAGCGTCGATCATCTTGCTTCCAATCGAAACCACTCCGATTCCTTTTTTCTCAGCCTCGTCAAACGCCATCACGATTTTTTTCGCTTTGGTTATTTCGGCTTCGGTGGGGGCAAAAGCTTCATGAATTACCTGTATCTGCCGTGGATGGATGCAGCCTTTTCCTTCAAACCCGAGAGATTTTGCTTCAATAACTGAATCCCTGAGCGCGTCCATATCTGAAACATCTGAAAATACAGTATCAATGGGCTGGATTCCCGCCCCTTTCGCCGCGTTGATAACCATTGAGCGTGCGAAGAAACTTTCGGTACCTTCATTGGTTCTTTGTGTGCCTATATCGGCAGTGTAGTCTTCCAGTCCAACCGCGAGAGCGCAATTATATTTGGAAGCTGTGGCAATTTCATAAGCTTTAATTACTCCGAGGGCGCTTTCAATAATAGGCATAAAGTATGTTTCCCCTGTTGTGCCTTTTTCTTTTTTAATCTGTAAAGTTTTTTCTTCAATCTTCTTCACATCTTCGGCTGATTCACATTTAGGTATCAGTATTACATGAAGATTATGAGGAACTACAAAATCGAGATCATCCAGTCCGCGGGGGAGCTGGTTTATGCGGACCATTCTTTCCGCGCCATAAAAATTGGTGGTAAGCAGTGTATTTCTCACAATGTAGCGGGCGGCGTCTTTTTCTGTCGGTGAAACGCTGTCCTCGAGATCAAGAATAACTCCGTCGGGCTGATGAAGGCCGGCGTTGGCATAGAACTTTGGTTCATTTCCGGGGAGGTATAGTCTGCTTCGGCGAAGTCGGTCAATTTTTGTTCCATATTTATTCGTTTCCGACATCGGCGGGAGGAATTCTTTTTTTTCATCGGGATGAAGTTTTTTAAGAGCGGCTTCAAACCGGGCCGATATGACATGGGGCAGCGCTCCGGCGTCTGTAAGCGATATAACGGCATTTTTAAGTTCAAAAAAGTTCGCGAGTTCTTCAAGCTGTTTCCGGATATTCTTTCCGAACATGCTTTCAACTTTACTTTTTACATTAAACTTAACACCGCCGGAATCGGTCAATTCTATCTCTACATGGCAGTCCGATTTTACTTTATCACCAAGTTTGCCCGCATTGGCAATTTTTTTATTTTCCATAACATTTACCTGGTTAAATCTATCGTAAAATAATATAAGTTATTAACATTTAATAACTTCACTGATATCTTCAGTGTTGCGGGAGGGAGTGAATAAATTGAGTTTAGTCAAGAATGTTTTTCTCACAACCCCACCCTAAATCCCTCCCCTTATAAAGGGGAGGGACTTTTTAAAGCTTCTCTTATGGCTAAGGCCGCAATCGCGCCCCGGCATAAGAGGGATTGGAGTGAGGTTAAATTTCTAACCCACCCAACCAATAATTTTTTTTCTTTTCAAAAAACTAATTTCCACGTAAAGAAGCTCGTAATATTTTTGGAGCAATCTTTACCAGGATGTAAAAACGAAAACCTTCTTATACAACAAGCTCTTTCATGAAAGTTTTCGCGTCAAGGCTATCGCAGGAGAAAATCATTTCTTTTGCGGCTGCCTGTCTTTCTTTAGAGAGATGAGGATCGCTGAGAGCGTTAAATTTATTTTCAAGGTCTTCCATTGTCATCGGTTCGCGCGGATCACCTTTGGGATATTCAAGATACTCAGAGAATTCACGGCCATCTTTGGTCCTGACGACAACTTTTGAAGGCTGTTTTGCCGGGAACATCTTTTCGAATTCAATCGAGGCGTCACCTTTGATTCTGTCGATAACTTCCCATATAGCGGGATCTTTCATTTTTTCTTCAGAGAATGAATTTGTTGTTATCTTGTGGTCGACAATAGCGGCCGCGATACAGTAGGGAAGTGAATGATCGGCTGTTTCCCTTGATTCGGGACGGTATTTATGGGGATCAAAAAGAATATCGCACGCGCGGGCGATAGTAGTTATCACTACTTCTTCAATTTCATCATATTTAATGTTATTGCCGGTGACCACTTTCAGGGTGGCGCTCAGGTGAGTATGAGTAAGAGCTTCTGTCGGGAATGCCTTCATGCTGCATTCAAGAATTTTCCAGCTTTCGCCAAGTCCGCCAACAAGCGCTTCAACATCCCAGGTCCAGTCAGGCAGTTCCGCGCCGGCGTCGCGTCCTTCCATCTTGATCGGGGCAACAGCTTCTTCTTTATAATCCCATCCGAGGAAACAATCCATGAATCCTTCTTTTCCTTCGAAAACTTTTTCTGTACCTGAATAACCTTTCTGAGCCATCAGGGCAGCAAAAACGCCGCTCTGAACAGCCATCGGGTCAACAGTGTTTTTCATCATTGTGAGTTTACCCGCGGTCGGACATCCGATAGTATGGTTATGTGAGCCGCTGATGCCGATAGCGTTAACCATCTGATCTACTGTAAGCCCGAGAATTTTTCCGGCGACTACAGGAGAAACAAACTGAGTAAGGGTAGCGTGGTGCCATTTTCTTTCACGGATTCCCGGAACTGCGAAAAGACATAGGCGCTGTTCAAATTCGTAAGCGAGAACAATCGCGACGATTACATCTTTCATTGACGCGCCGACCATTTCGGCAACTGTAAGAGCAGCGGGAATGATATCAGATGGATGAGAAGGGTCTTCTTTCCAGTAAATATCATTAAAATCGAGAGCCCTGATCATAAGTGAATTAACAAGTGTGGCGTTTACAGCCGGAATTTTGTCGCCGAATCCGAACAGGGTGGCTTCCTCTTTGCCTCCCATTTCTGTGTAAATATCTTTGAGAATATTCACATCTTTTGTTTTCATACTACCATACGCGCAGCCGACAGAGTCATAAAGATATCTCTTTACTTCATATACAACTTCCTGGGGCAGATCTTCATACTTAAGATTAACGGCAAATTCCGCTATTTGTCTTGAGATTGATTTTTCCATATTTATAAACCTTTTGATTATTTTTCCAGATTCTTTTTTACCCAGTTTTCGAGTCCGCCTACTACAACCAGTTCCTGGGCGGCTGTTCCAACGGGACTGAAACTGTATTCTTTTCCATCAAATTTGAGAGTTGACTTAACAAAATCTATTTCGGCTTTACTTCCGGTTTTGACTGTAAGTTTTTCCTCACCATATTTCTTTTTCAGATCATCGGAAAGCTCGGGCAGTTCAACCACAAGAAAACCGTTATTGAGGGCGTTTCTCATATATGTCGCGCTTGCCGATCCGACAATCACCAGTTTAACGCCGCGATATTTAAGAGCCGTGGCCGCCTGTTCGCGCGAGCTTCCGGTGCCGAAATTATAACCGCCGACAAGAATATTTCCTGCTTCGGCGATTTTGCCGAATTCAGGATCATAATTTTCCATTACAACTCTTGCCTGATCTTCAGGTTTGAAGTCATCAACATAGGTATACTTACCCGGATAGATGCCATCGGTATTCAGATTATTTTGATGGCAGTAGAGTATTTCACCTTCAAGTTTTTCAGGAAATCCGGGAATTATTTTTACTGCTGCGGCTTTACCGGCAGGTTTTGGATTTGTTCTGATTTCACCTTTTATCTCTTTGATTTCACCCTGCCATGAAAAATCTATTTTACCTTTAAGGGCTGAATAGGCGACGACAGCGGGAGAAGCGAGATAAGCCCTGGCATCAGGTGAACCCATGCGTCCTTTGAAGTTGCGGTTTGTAGCTGATATGCCTGTTTCACCATCTTCAAGCAAACCGGCTCCAAGTCCGATACATGGACCGCATCCGGGAGGAAGAACAGTAGCTCCGGCGTCAACGAGGGCCTGCCAGTCACCATTTCTTTCACTTTCTGCCTGTACTTCGCTGGAAGCGGCAGCGATATAGAATTCGACTCCTTCGGCTATTTTTTTGCCTTTAAGCACCTCCGCGGCCTCATGGATATCATCCAGGCGGCTGTTAACGCAGGATACGAGGTATGCTTTATGAATTTTGATATCCTCTTTTGAGAGATCCGCGACAGTGGAGGAAACTTTTACGGAGTTTGGACCCGCCACATAAGGCTGGATGGTTGAAAGATCGATAACCAGTTCTTTCGCGTACCAGGCGTCGGCATCCGGCTGAAGTTCCGGAAGTGAATTTTTCAGTTCTTCCAGTCTTGTCTTGTTAAGTCTCGGATGAACACCGTTGCCGTCTGAATCAGATGGCACACCTGCCATGCCACGTTTTTCGACAACATCAATTCTCTTTTCGAGCCATTCAATGGTTTTATTGTCTATCGGGAAAACACCACCCAGGGCTCCCCATTCGGTTGTCATATTAGCGATGGTCAGTCGCTGGTTTATGTTGAGCTCTTTTATGCCATCTCCTGAAAATTCAATTATATGATTCAGCACTTCATCATGATTAAAATAACCGCAAAGAGCTATGATAACATCTTTTCCGACAACTCCTTTTGATAGTTTGCCTTTAAGCTGAACTTTCGCGACCGGGGGAATCTGCCACCACGTTCTTCCTGTGGCCCAGATAGCCGCGGCGTCTGTTCTCACAATAGGAGTTCCGAGCACGCCAAGACCGCCATACATATTCGAATGGCTGTCGGAAGCCACTACCATTGTGCCAGGCCAGACATAACCTTCCTCACACATTATCTGGTGTCCGATTCCTCTTCCTGCCGGGTAAAAATCTGCCCCCATGGAGGCGGAAAATTCTTCAATTTTTTTATACTTCGCCAGGTTTTTTTCACCTTTATCCTGGATGTTATGGTCCAGAGTGTGAACAACCTGCCGCGGATTCGCGAATTTTGTGGCGCCGATAGATTTGAATTTGGGAATAACCGCGCCGGTGTTATCGTGAGTCATTATATGAGCCGGACGGATAGAGATAAAACTCCCGCTTTTTACGATTTCACCTTCTTCCAATCCAACCGCGAATCTGCCTGCTATTTTTTCAACTAAATTTTGCGACATAAACATTCTCCATACTTCAGTTTTATATTCGCTTTTCAGCTCTGAACGGATCAAAGCTTACAAAATCGGCATGATGAACAATAATTGATTCCACTGTACGTTTGCCAAGATCACCTTCTTTCGAATGGGTGCCAATTATATGCTGCACTTCATATGGCAGTCCAAAACGATCGGCAATAGAAATTCCGCTGAATGGATGACGAACAAGTTTTCCTGCTTTTGTAGTGCCAAGTTTACCATCAACAATTTCATATTCGATAAGCTTGCCGACATCGATAAGAATGGCGCCTGAAATAAGAAGGTCCATATCAATTTCAACTTCATCGCCAAAATTATTTTTCATTACCTTTGCCATTTCAACCGCGAGATGCACACAGGTCCTCTTGTGGTTCATAAAAGATATCTGGCAATTGTCGATAAGTAAAGAGAATGGAATTTTTTCAAGGTCTTCCGGTTCGAGCACACTGTTCTCGATAGCGTAAATCCAGCACTGAAGAGTTTTTTCCTTCAGGTCCTCATCTTTTATCCATTCAATTTCGGGCCATATTTTTTTTACTTTTTCTCTCATTCCTGTATCCGGTTTTTGGTGATTCAAATTATTGCTTGTTACTGCATCCCCTAAGGCATTAAAATCTCCCCTCTCCTTCATAAGGAGAGGGGCCGGGGGTGAGGTTAATTTTTAATGAGAATTCTGTAAATAAAAAGAGCAGCGATAAAAAGCCGCTCATCAGAAAGAACTATAATTTACTGATAACCGCGTCAGTCATTTCCTGAGTGTTGCAGGCGCCCTGCTCAAAAACTTTAGCGCTGCCCCGCAATTTCATCATATCATAAGTTCTGACTTTACCTTCCTCGATAACCGCGGCGATAGCTTTACGGATTTTTTCAGCAGTTTCTGTTTCCCCGATATGATCAAGCATCATACAGGCGCTAAGGAACATTGCTATCGGGTTTACAATTGAGGGATTAAGCTCTTCATATTTTGGCGCTGAACCATGAGTGGGCTCAAAAACTGCCACTTCATCACCAACGTTCGCGCTGCACGCGAACCCAAGTCCGCCAACGAGACCGGCAAAACCGTCGCTGATGATATCGCCAAACATATTTTCGGCAACAATTACACCATAATCTTCAGGGTTTTTAGTCAGCCACATCATCTGGGCGTCGATGTTGGTATCCCAAAGCTGGATATCGGGATATTCTTCTTTTATCTTGCGGGCTTCAAAAAGCATCATTCCTGATGTTTCGCGGAGAACATTTGGTTTTTCACATACGGTAACATTTGTGTAACCATGTTTTTTCGCGTACTCAAAAGCGGCGCGGAGAATTCTCTGAGCGGCTTTGCGAGTTATAATTCTTGTTGAAATCGCGAGATCTTCGCTTGGGGCGTCGGCGAACTTCTTCATTTTCGGATGAGTCTCGAGAGCGTCTCTGACATGTTTCGGAGGATTGGTCCATTCGATTCCTGCATAAAGACCCTCAGTGTTCTGACGGAAAATGACCGCGTCGACCGGGGGCTCTTCAAATCCGTCACCGGCTCTGCGGATGAAGTTAAGAGGATTGCCTTTAAACGCTTTACAGGGGCGTGTGCAGATATCAAGATTAAAATGCTGTCTTAGTCCGACTATAGGGCTGAAATAAACGTAACCTTTGTCCTGAAGCTCGGGGGCCAGTTCTTTAGCCGCCGCGTCTTTTGGTTTACTTGTGATAGCTCCGAAAAGTCCGATTTTGTGCTTTTCGAGAAGATCGATTGTGCGCTGGGGCAGGGCATTCCCTTCTTTCTGCCAGAATTCCCAACCGATATCCCCATGAACATATTCCGCTTCAAATCCTGCCGCTTCCAGAAGTCTGATTGCTTCGGGAAGAACCACTTTTCCTATTCCGTCACCCGGCATTGCAACTATGGTTCTCATATATTCCTGTCCTTTTTCTTATTGTTAATTGATAAAAATATACTTTTTCAGTTGCCTTTCTCTGTAGCTGAAATGTACAAAGAAAAGTTAATTGTTATAGTTAATGTAACAAATTTCAGTATGCGAAATCAATCTGAAAAGAGAGATTATTATCAATATTTCCATTAATTTTTTGCAGCCCGCTTCCAATGGATTTTTCACCCGGTTTTATAGTTTCGGAATACTTAAAACCTGCGTGCAGGGATGTGCTGATTTTGTATTTTATGAGAAGGTACCACCTCATTCCGTTGCCAAATAATGCCGGATTATACATGTCGCCTGCCGGGGCGGATTCAAATTCATAAATCGCCGAATTGAAGGAATCAGTTTGAAAATAAATAAACCTGCCTCTGACCACAATATTATTTACCGGCGTCATTTTAAAATCCTGAAAGAGCAGTATCCCTTTTTCATTAAGCGGCTTCGAAACCTGCCGGTATTCAATTCTTGTTTTCAGAGCTATGTTTTTGCCTGGTAAAAAAATTATCTCCCCCCGGGTTTTTGCGGAAGTGATTTTAACCAATCGAAAGTTATTCTCTTCAGTAATATCCTCTTCTTTTGTTTCAGAACTGAATTTCAGATTAAATCGAATGGGTCCGAATTTAGCTGATCTGAAAGAAATGTTAAGATCATTTCCGGAACGGGAGAATTCCCCCTCTGAAAAACCGGACGGGAAACTGAATATATCATAATAACCTGAGATACTGCCATAAACAGTGTTAAGCCGAAAACCGGTAAGGAATCCTCTTTCGCCCGATGTGTTCGATCTCTCGCCCCAGGCTCCGCTAAATGGCGCGTAATAATCTTCAGGATAATTTCTTACTGATGATATGACTGCCAGATTTTTTAATAAATTCAGCTCAATATTTCCCTGTAAAGCTGTTTTGTTGTTATTTTTTGCCGCTTCTAATGAAAATTTCCCTTTCCCAAGTCTGAGTTCCGAATAAGCAGATAAATAATCGGATGGGTAGTTGTTAATCCGGTCGAGCCGGTTCTTATAATACAATATGGAAAATCTAAAATTTTCGAACGGTAAATAACTCACGCTCATTCCCCATGTGGAAAGACTGCTATTATCCTTTCTGGAAGATTCGGTTTCTGTTCTGTGGTATCCGCTTTCAGGAAGTGATGTTATAACTCCCGCTTCATTTATGATAGCGTCTCTGTTATTATTCGAATAAAACAATTCGTATGAAAGCGGGCCCTCTGTCGCGGATATAGCGATTCCCCTGAGGAATTTTTCCTCATCGGCGCTTTTATAAGGAACCAACCCTCTTCCGTTCCTCATAAGGGCGGGAGTTTCAACAGTTTTTCCGAATGTCCAGGGACTCCACATTACCAGTCCGTGTCCAAATTCCATCAGGTAGTCGCCAATTATAACCTGGTCAAATAATGAGAAATCTTTGACTGTTACGTTAAATGATCTGAAATCAGTAAGTGACTTTTCTCCCGCATCCTTTTCAAATAATAAGCAGCTTTCAATTTTTCCCGCATAGTTCATTTGCAGTCTGGAATAAAATTTCACGCGGCTGCCGGAATAATTCCCGTTCAGATATCCATATTCGGGCTGGAGATCCTGCTTAATTCTGGTACGGTAAATTAAATTGAAAGGGGCTGATTTTTCTTCCGGATTCTTTATCCTCTCAATCTTGTCAACAGTAAGAAATTGTCTGATAAACATCAGAAGCCGGGGATTAAAACCCTCAATGTTACGAAGCTCATTTATTGAGAAAAAGCGGCCATTTCTTTTTCGGTAATTTATTATTCCTTTTACGACCGCATAATCGAGGAAGGGAACAGAAAGAAGTTCATCAGGCGCGGCGTCATTAAGTGAAACCGGGTTATCGCGCAGCTCTTCAATTATTTCGGCTAAAAGGGGTTCTTCAATTTCGCCGGAAAGACTTTCCAGAAACTCTTCCCCCGGTTCATCAAAGCTGATTAGTGTATCCTGTTGCGGAAGAGCCTTTGTCGTCAGGAATAAAACTGAAAGATAAAACAGCAATGAAGGTCTGAAAAGATGACCGGGAACAAAGAATTTAGTTATCATTCCAGAAAGAAATAATTACGGCAAACTGGTGTGTAAGCCCCAGGTCGCTGTGAGTTAAAACGGAATAGTTAATATTAAATATTGAGTAATTGATTCCTATTCCCCCGCTGTAGCTGTCCGGCTCCGTGCGAATACCTGTCCTGAGAGCGAGGTATTTTATAATGTAGTATTCAATGCCCGCGTGGATTGAAAAGTCCTGTTCCAATTCTTTTTTCACCGCGAAAAACAGACCGGAATTTAGATCGGGAGAGTAACTTATACCCAGGTTATATGACACCGGCAATTGTCCTGTTTCGTTACCAACTGAAGCCCGAAAGAAGTTGTTAAAGGAAAACCCGGCGTTTATTTTACCGGTAATCTTATATATCATGCCAAAATTAAACATTGCCGTTCCGTCGGAACCATAATTTTTAATCGATATATTTCGATACTCAATTGAAAAGCCATAAGAAAGATTTTGATTAAGGATACCGGCAAACCCTGCGGATAATCCTGTTTCTCTGTAGAGTTCAAAGCCATAAGTATTAAATCCCGCCGAGATCGTTCCGAAACCAAAAGGCTCCGACCAGGCCACATTAGAACTCGCGAGTTCGGTCAGCCCGAACGGGGCGGGAGAATAAAATATTCCCGCTTCCCTGCCGCCGAGGAATGCTGTCCCCGCGGGATTAATAAAATGGGCAAAAACATTTCCCGCCGAAGAAATATCCGCTCCGGCCACGGCGGTTGAGCGGGCCCCTGCTTCTGTCTGGGGAAATACCGTAGAGAGCAGAAAAAAGTATATCATCAGAAATAAAGTTCTGAAATTATTGAAACTCATCCATCCCATCCGGAGGAATATTTGTCAATTATTTAATATATGAATTTACATAATTGAATTCCAAATAGAAACCGATATCCTGATCGATTTTTTCCTGTGGAAGCGAAGAATATTACCGAGAGGTTCTAAATTTGAGGTAAACGCCCGAATGGGGAAAAGTTCCCTGGCAAATCGGGAGGCGATTTATTCAATAAGAAGTTAAATTATACACAAATTGGTAAGAGATTTATCAACAAGTTAAAAGTTTTATTGCCAGGTAAAAGTTTCGTAGTTACTCGAGGTGTGTCCTCCCCCGTCAATGAAGAAAGGCGCTTCATTGCCACCCCCTCCGGCGGGGGACATTTTGATTGCTCAGGATTATCGATAAATATCCCCCTTTGGAGGGGGTGGATTCAAAGTGTTTTTCTTTGAAAACGGGGGAGGACTATCCTTGAGCTAACCTATAACTTTTCTTTTTCTGACTCCATCAGCTTATGGATTTAGAATCATAGCCTGAATATCGGCAACATGTTATTGGCGGGCTTTTTGACAAATTGTGCTCCCTGGATTATCCTCAACATGTTGGCGTTAGTGTGGTGGTAAGAGCCTAAATTTCCCCCAGGCGAGCTTGAGGAAAACGCCCTATCGGGGAGAGGATAAACTACAAACACCTGATGAATTGAGCTCCGATTTCTATTGAAAAGAATCCCGAATGGGATTCAATATCAATAGCCCCGGGCGGCGAAAGAAGAGAGCAGCCCGGGGTTAAAAGAAAAATATGCCGCCACGACCCCGAAGGGGTCAAATATAGAAATCTTTAGCAGATTAGATTTTTCTTTGACAAATAATATTTTCTCCGGGTTGTTAATATTCGACGCCTTCAGCGTCGAGACAGATATCGGCCATATCGAACCACCGGATTGCATCCGGGGCTATTGATATTCGACTCCATTCGGAGTCGTTTACGATTAAAAGAAATATTTCTCAGGAAATTCCTTTTTGATTCCGACTAAGCCGGTTTATGGATTTAGAATAGCGGCCTGATTATCGGCAACATGTTATTGGCGGGCTTATTGACAAATTTTGCTCTCCGGATTATCCTCAACATGTTAACGATAGTGTGGTGATAAGAGCCTAATTTTTCCCCAAGCAGAGCTTGAGGAAAACGCCCTGACGGGGAAAAGTTTCCTGGCAAAACGGGAGGCGATTTATTCAATAAGAAGTTAAATTATACACAAATTGGTAAGAGATTTATCAACAAGTTAAAAGTTTTATTGCCAGGTACAAGTTTCGTAGTTACTCGAGGTGTGTCCTCCCCCGTCAATGAAGAAAGGCGCTTCATTGCCACCCCCTCCGAAGGGGGATATTTGTCAACCAATTCAAATATTTGAAATATCCCCCTTTGGAGGGGGTGGATTCAAAGTGTTTTTCTTTGAAGACGGGGGAGGACTATCCATGGGCTAACCGATAGCTTTTCTTTTTCTGACTCCATCGGCTTATTGATTTAGAATCGTAGCCAGAATATCGGCAACTTGTTATTGGCGGGCTTTTTGACAAATTGTGCTCCCTGGATTATCCTCAACATGTTGGCGTTAGTGTATTGGTAAGAGCCTATTCGTAATTCGTAATTCTAAATTCGTAATTATCCTTTTGTTTCCTGCTCAGCCGGATATGGTTATCGATTTATTTTTTTTATGCTTATTTTTGTTTTTTGAATGTATAAAAGTTTTAATCCAGTGGAGTGAATTATGAATTTAGCGGTTATAGGCACAGGATATGTCGGCCTGGTTTCAGGAACCTGTTTTGCCGAAATGGGAAATAATGTTGTTTGTGTGGATAATGATCCTGAAAAGATAAAAAAACTTAATAATGCCGAACTGACAATTTATGAGCCGGGGCTTGATCTTTATTTTTACAGGAATATCGCCAAAAAACGGCTTCATTTCACAGGTGACCTCAATAAAGTTGTGCTCGAAAATGATATAATCTTTTTCTGTCTCCCGACTCCCCAGGGAGCCGACGGCCACGCCGACCTCAAGTTTGTTATGGGTGTGAGTGAACAGATCGCGGCTTTGTATAAAGAGAAAAATATTACCCAAAAGAAAATTATTGTAAATAAAAGCACTGTTCCTGTCGGGACCGGAGCCAGGGTGGAAGAGATTTTCAGGCAGCAGGGACTTGAAAACATTGATGTTGTATCGAATCCTGAATTTTTAAGGGAAGGTTTCGCTGTTGAAGATTTTATGAAACCTGACAGAATTGTGATAGGGACAGACAGTGAATATGCCGCCGGAAAAATGAAAGCCCTTTATGAACCTTTTGTCAGGCAGGGCAATCCTATTATTATTATGGATCGTAAAAGCAGCGAGGTTACAAAATACGCCGCGAACTCTTACCTGGCAACCCGCATTACTTTTATGAATGAAATTGCCAACTTCTGCGAAAAAGCGGGAGCCGATGTTGATATGGTCAGAAGAGGAATCAGCACTGACACAAGAATCGGCAAAAGATTTCTTTTCCCCGGAATCGGTTATGGCGGCTCATGTTTCCCGAAAGATGTAAACGCTCTTATCAGAACCGGCAGTGAACTTGGATATGATTTTAAAATTCTTAACTCAGTACACAATGTAAATGAAGATCAGAAGGAAGTTCTTTATTATAAAGTTAAAGAACATTTTGAAGGAAATCTTGAAGGTAAAAAACTCGCGATATGGGGACTATCATTCAAACCTAACACTGATGATATGAGAGAAGCTCCCTCAATAAAGCTGATCAGGAAATTTCTCGCCGACGGGGTGAAGATAAGAGCTTATGATCCCGCTGCCATGGAAAATACAAGATTTTTCTTTAATGATGAAATAGAGTACGCCGATTCCGATTATGATGCGTTGACCGGCGGAGAAGCTTTATTAATTTTAACGGAATGGAATGAATTTCGTAATCCCGATTTTGAAGAGATAAGAAAAAGGTTAAAAAATCCTGTGATTTTTGATGGAAGAAATATATTTAACCTTGACAAGATGAAGAACTCGGGATTTGATTATTACAGCATAGGAAGGGAAAAGGTCTGTAAAAAATAAGAGTTAGCTTTCAGAAGTTAAATACTACGCAAAACGGAGAAATTTTTGAATGGATTAGCCGGAGGTTGAGCGGAGTCGAAACCAGCGGCGGGGCTTCGACTCCGCTCAGCCACCGGAAAGTCATGTTTTTTCTGGTTTAGCGGTTTGAGATTACCACGTAAGGAGTTAGATTCCAGGCAAAATGGCAAAGTTTTATCGTACTCATGAAACAGGTACTCGTAATCCTCCTCGTCCTCTTTCTCGAATAACCTGAGAGTTTTGAACAGACGAGTACGAAATACGATTACGATTCTTTCTTCGGATTCAATTTTTTCCGGTTCAGCCAGATTATTCCATAAGGAGTCAAATTCTACGCAAAATGGCAAAATATTTCATGAACACAGCCGGAGGTAAGTCCGCCGCGGCGGATCGAAACCAGCGGCGGTAGCTTCGACTCCGCTCAGCTACCGGACAGGTTCAGTTTTTCTGGCTTGCCAGTCTATGATTATGATTATTCCATAAGGAGTCAAATTCTACGCAAAATGGCAAAATTTTTGGCAACAATTCGGGTTGTAGTTTTTCCTTAGCTTAGCTCTGTTGATCCCCTATAGGGATCTTACTAAATTTTTTTGTTCTTTACTACAATAATGCTGCTTCTCCAAAGCAGATTCGATTCAAAATATATTCCTGGGAAAACCAATTCGTAATTCGTCATTTTTATCCGCCGCGGAGGACGTAATTCCTCATTGTTTCTGGCTTGCCAGTCTATGATTATGATTATGATTACGATTTTAGAAGTATAACCCTGGTAAAAGTGATAGTATGAAAAAACATATTTCCATACCAATATTCATTCCCGAACTGGCCTGCCCTTTTCAATGTGTTTTCTGCAACCAGAAAAAAATAACCGGGAAGGAAAAAATACCATCTCCCGCTGAGATCAGGGAAAAAATCGATATTTACCTTGCTTCGTCAAATCAGAGTGAAACAGAAATTGAGATCGCATATTTCGGTGGAAGCTTTACCGGGCTGGAACCTGAATTGATAAGAGAATATCTGGAAATTGCCGCTCCTTATATATCGGCAGGCAGGGTTTCGGGTGTGAGAATATCCACGCGTCCCGATTATATTTCAGCCGATATTCTTGATGTTCTAAAAAAATTTGGTGTAAAGGTAATCGAATTGGGCGCTCAGTCATTTGATGATGAAGTTCTCAGGCTTTCAGGCAGAGGTCATACCGCCGATGATACAAGGTACGCTTCGGAGCTGATAAATGATGCCGGTTTTACACTTGGTTTACAGATGATGATTGGTCTGCCGGGTGATACTCCTGAAAAAAGTATTAAAACCGCTAAAGAAATTATCAGACTCGGGGCAGATAATACCCGTATTTACCCGGCGCTTGTAATAAGGGGAACTGAGCTTGAGGAACTTTATCATGAAGGAAAATACAAACCCCTTTCTATTGATAAAGCTGTCGCGTCCGCGGCTTCAATTTATAAACTATTTGAATCTGCCGGGATAAAAATATTGCGTGTCGGGCTCCATCCATCCGAAGGGCTTCTCAGCGGAGATGATCTTATAACCGGGCCTTTTCATATTTCATTTCGTGAACTCGTGCTTACTTATCTCTGGTGGGAAATTCTTGAATCAAAGCTAAAAGGAGTCAAAGGAGATAAGCTTACTATTATTGTGCCGCGGGGACAGAAAAATTATGTGTATGGTTATAATTCCGAAAACAAAAACAAATTGAAGAGCCGGTTTGCCAAAATAACGGTGATCGAAAATTCTTCACTTAACGGGAGAGAATGTTTTGTTGATTATAGCGGGAGCTGATATTCCGGGGGAGGTGATTAACCGGCTAAGAAAAGAAGGAAAATTGTTACTACTGAAAAGCAGTAATGTTTTACCCGATTATCTTTCATGCCACCCCGATCTTTTTCTTTTTAGTTATAAAAAAACTATTGTTCACTCTCCTGAAACTCCCGTGGAAATTCTGAACGAAATATCCGCTGCCGGATACAAATTGATAAAAGGGAATAAACCGGGAATAAAATATCCTGAATGCGCGCGGTACAATGTCGCCACCGGCTGTGGTTATTACATTCATAAAAAGGATATTACCACACCCGAAATAGTAGAATTATGTGCCGGTCTGGAGTTTATTAATGTTAAACAGGGCATGACAAGATGCAGCGCTCTTCTTTTCGGTGAAAAATATTTCCTGACCTCAGACAGGAAGATTGACCGGGAATTATCCGGCAGAGGTTTAAGGGGAGTTTTTGTTGAGCCGGGACAAATAGTTTTACCATATAAAAATTATGGTCTGATTGGAGGGTGCTGCGGAGTTTCAGGAAATACGGTTTATTTTATCGGAAGTCTTGAATATCTGCGGGAAGAGGAGGAAATAAAGAATATAATTACTGAGGGGGGATTTACATACAGAGAACTTTACCAGGGCCCGATGTTTGACGGTGGAAGTATCTTATTTTTTGAATAACTATTCACCGGAGATAAAATTAACTATCCTGAATATATATTTATTGTTCAGGAGTCTCATACCGTTTCCTTTCACCCAGCCTTATTAATAACTCATTCACCTCTCTTTTTAATTCGATCATTCGTGATTCCCGTCCGATCATGAGCTGATTGAATCTTTCAAGCTCTTCCATCCTTTTTTTCAGTTCCTGTTCTGTTGTTTTCAATTTTGTAATGTCGATGAAGGTTGCCAGAACAGGATAGGGCGCCTGTTCTTCATCGTAAGAAATTGGTTCGGTATTAATTTGCAGCCATATCATATTTTCTTTTGAACCGGCATAAAGACCCCTTATCTGGTTCCTTGTCGCTTTGCCTGTTCTCTGAGTGATCATGGCAGGGTGTTCTGTTCCGGGGCATTCCGAACCATCTTCATAAATCATCTGCCACTCGGGGTCGTGAGAGGTTTTACCTTCAATTTCGGTTGCAGGTTTTTTTAGAATTTGTTCCGCCATCTGGTTAACATATTCAATAGCTCCATCTTTACGGTGCAGGACAATTCCGGCCTGAACTGATTGGTGAATCTTTCTTAAATTTTCTTCACTTTTTCTTTTTTCTTCCGATGTGTCTTTCAATTTTGTAATATCAATGGAGGTTCCGTTTATTTCCTCCTCGCCCTTCTCATTTTGTACGAGCACAATATTTTCCAGCAGCCATACTTCTTTGCCATCCCTGCGTTTTAATTTACATTCATAATTCCTGAGAAGCTTTTTTTCTCTTATCTCGTCGAGGAATTCTTTTCTGTCGGCGTTTTTATAATAAAGTTCTTTGGCTTCAAACTCAAGCAATTCTTTCTTGGATTCGAAACCAAGTATTTTCACAAAATTATCATTGCAGTCGATGATTTTCCCCGCCGGTGTTGTCCGGTAAATCGCGGCGAGAGTGTTGTCGTATAAAAGGTGGTATCTTTTTTTCGATTCAATGAGCTGCTCTTCGGTTGTTCTTATATCGGTAAAATCATAACCTATAACAACAAGGTCTCTCACGATACCCCCTTCAAAAAGGGGCTCATAATTTACTCTTATCCATCTTTTATGGCCATTAATCTTAAAAATATTTTCATATTCCGATTTTTCTCCCTCTCTGGCGATATTGATGAATTTTTCAGCGTAGCTGAAGTTTTCTTCCCCTATTATATCGGGGATAGATTTACCGATGATTTCTTCGGTTTTCAGGTTAAATCCGGTAGTGAACATTTTATTGGCATACTGATAGCGGAGATCTGAAGCGCTGACAAGCGCTATATATACCGGGGCGTTCCATGTCATTGCCCTCAATCTGTTTTCACTTTTCTCAAGGTTATACCTGATCTCAGACATATCTGTTACATCTTCAATAATTCCCTCGGTTTTTTCAAGTTTTCCCTTCTCATCAAGTATGCAGTAGGAACAATCTCTCATCCACCTGGTTTCCCCATTCCGGTTTATTATTCTGTATTGTATATCAAGCCCTTTTTTTCTCAGTCGCTGTTCCTGGATTTTTTTCCAGACATCAATTCTGTCCTCTCTATGGATTATATCGTTCCAGAGCTGCTTATCATTTTCAAAATCCTCACGCTCATAACCGGTGATATTTTTTATTCCTCCCATTAGTTTTATATCTATAGAGTGTTCATCAGGAAAGGAATAATAAAACATCATTGGAATGCCGGATATAAATTTGAAAAACTCAGCGGGATTGCTGATATGAAATTGATCATTATCTATCTGGTTTGCCATATAACTTCTTTTGATTGTCATTTGTTAATTTGAAATTCAGCCGGATAAGAAGAGGAGCACAAAGAACACACCGTTATTTAAAACAGGATAAAGTAAAATCAGCTAAAACAGTTTAATGAATTACTTTAGTTTGAACCTAAACCGAAAACAGAAACTTTACGAAACAAAAAATTAAATCATTTTTCTATAAACCGATTACTCCCGGAGCCGGTTTTCATTTTCCATTCTTTTAACAATCACCATTGTCATATCATCATTCTGCGGAAAATCAGCGGTGAATTTATGTACTTCTTTCAGGATTGTTTCAATCATTTCACCAGGATGAAGGCGCCTGTATTCTTTAATAATTTTCATCAGATGAGCTTCACCAAATTCTTCACGTTTTTTATTCATAGCTTCGGTAAAACCATCGGTATATAAAACAATTATATCACCGGTATCAATATTTATTGTTACTTCGGAAAGTGTTTTATCAAATATTGCTCCTTCTTCAAGACCGAGGGCAATTCCGCTGCTCATCAATAGTTTGGTTTCATCTGATTTTCCTGAGCAAAAAATTCCCGGATTATGACCAGCGCGGGAATAAGTAAGAGAGTGATTTTTAGTATTCAGAATAGCATAGAACATGCTGACAAATGTGTTCTTTTCAATTGTTTTATATAACAGTTTGTTGACTTTTCCCAAAACCGTTGAGGGGCTGGCATTCTCTTCGGCGTGCGCCTGAAGTATTCCTTTTGTAAGAGTCATATATATTGCCGCCCCCACACCTTTTCCGGAAACATCACCGATAGCGACGCCAGTCTTTTCTTTATGTAATTTCACAAAGTCATAATAATCCCCTCCTGCTTCCTTTGCCGGAATAGAAATGCCGGCAATCTGATAACCGGGAATCAATGGATATTCCTTCGGCAGAAGGCTGAGCTGAACTTTCGCGGCAATCTCCAGCTCTTTTTTCATCCTTTCTCTTTCAGTAATCCTTTTTATATGGGAGGGTATCCCAACTTTTTCGGTATGGAATTCCTCATTTCTGATCAGGCTGATTATGTAAATTCCGGGTGTTATCAAAAGGGCCGCGAAAACTATATAAAAATTCATATTAAACCAGGAATCACCGCCGGGAATCAGAGCCAGGATTTTGTAGCCGGCATAAAGATGCAGGTGAAGACTGATAAGAGTTAAAAGGTCGTATTTAATATAAATATACGCGAAAAAGCAGCCTGCCGCGAAACCTATTAAAAGATCAGCGTACAGAATATTTATATCGGGGGGTGTCTGAACAATCACGCTGCATAACAAAGTGGCTATACCGGAAAGAAGAATGGACAGCCTTTTTTTCTTCCATCTTTGGTATGTGATGTTGATAACAAAAAAGGCAATTACAATACTGCTGAGAACCGAGGAGAGAAAAGCTTCGGTGAGGATGTATAATCCCGGTATATTGTGCTTATAAATATCCAATACCGGCAGGGGACTGACGAAAGCATTCCCGTTCCCTTTATTCAGTAGTATTGAAACAATGAGATAAATTGTTAAAACTGTGGCTGCTATCGCAAAACCCCTGAATAGTGATTTGCCAAAATTTACCGTTAATATTTTGCCTTTAAGAAATGCGTCAAGTCCGATAATTTTATCAGGATCATTCTCTCTTACGTAGGATTCACCTACCGACCATGTGGAAAATACAAGGATGCTCAAAACAACATGAACAATCAATCCGGTGATAATGAATACAACTACCTTTGTCGTAAACAGATCGGCGCCGAAATTTACCTCTCTGCCAAGCTCCGGCCAATAATTGATCAGGCCAACAAGTGAGACAACAAAATAGAGAAGGAATAAATTACGGCCCATTGTTATCCAGACTTCACCTTCGTGATATTTCCGGAGAAATATGAATATGGCAAACTGGGTAAGAAAAAATATTACGATAAAACTAATTGTTCCGAATAATGCGAGCGATGAATCGAGCGACATTATTATTTCGGGAGTTTCAAAGTTATATATAAAACTTCCGGCCCTTTCTCCCTGAACAGAGGCATTAATTACCAGTTTTCCTTCAAGTTTGTCATATTCTTTTTCCCACCTGAAGTAATAATCTGTACGCCCAGGCATTGTTTCTTCTTTTGTGTTAACCAGTTCAAATTCGGAAATATTAAATATGCTGTTTGCTTCGATGAAATCTGTAATGATTTCTTCAGCTTCAACTTTGCTGACATAACCTGATTCCAGACTGTCGGGAATTTCGCGGGAATATCCGATAACCTTACCAAGGTGATTCAGGAATACAATATACCGGGTTCTTTCTTCTCCCGGGGAAACGTTCTGATGAAAGATTATTCTCCATCCAAACGATGGCCATTCCTCAGAATGCATTATCTCCTGAAATGTTTCATTACCAAATTTTCTTAATATATGATTGTTGACAAGGTCGTTATCCCTCAAATATCCTTCGATACTGAATCCTTCTATATCAAATCCTTCCGTACTTAAAAAGCGCGCGGCTATTTCTTTCGCTTCACCTCGTGTCGTTTCAAGCTTAATCCCTTTATATGGGGTATAGGGATAAAGGAAAAAGATAAGAATAACTGCCGTCGCGGCCATCGTTATCCAGACTTTCTGATCGTGCAGCGGGTTTAATGACATCTGTTCACCATATATTAAAACTTTTTTTATACTAAGACGATTTCAAGTATTAAAGGTTTGACGCGCTTGCATTATTTCTGAACCGGCAGAGTCGGAAACAATGAGGAATAACATAAGAGATAATCATAATCATAAACTGGCAAGCCAGAATTTCAATATTGTCCTGATTATTCCCCATTTGTGCCACTTCCACGTTATATCCTCCCCCGTCAATGAAGAAAGGCGCTTCATTGCCACCCCCTCCAAAGGGGGATAAAAGACGTAATGTCCCCCTTCGGAGGGGGTGGCCTCCAGTCGTCTTTTGCCGGAGGTCGGGGGAGGACTCACCTTGAGTAACCACAAAACTTTATACTTTTTAGAAAAACTTTGCCATTTTGCTTAGAATTTAACTCCTTGCGGAATAATCATAAACTGGCAAGCCAGAAATGGAAAACCAGTTAATTGTTAATGGATACGACTCAGCTTTATTATTTTCTTAAAACGCCTGGCCATTATTCTAATCCTGATAATCCTGTTATTTAGCGCAAAACCACGAAATTCGCGGGAAATAATGCCCCGGTAAAAAAGGCAATAAGGTTGAAATTTTTGAGAGTTTGCCATTGCTACTAAGGTTAAAAGATTAAAGAATAAGGTCCTTTGTTTTTTAAGAGAGAAATTTACGCATCAAAAAAATCACCGTTTTACGAAAAATTTTTGAGCTCATGGAATATTTATCAATTATCTTTTCAATTGTTAATTGTACATTATTAATTGTTAATTGAAATTTCTTGCCATTTTGCTTAGAATTTAACTCCTTGCGGAATGATCGTAATCAAAATTCAAGAGTACGACTCATTTTTATTAACCTGACAAATTCAATATTCTGTTATTTAAAGCAGGAGTCTAATTATTAAGTTGTCTAAGCTGGAAATGAATATTGCAAATAAATATTACTTATGCAAATTAAAAAACAGAAGAAAACCAAATAATAATCGCGGTCAATTCTTGAAATAAACTGATTCTTTTAACATTTTCCCGATAAATCATAGTTGAATTTATCATAAAGATATTCACATGAACAATTTATTCCCTTTTTTCCTAAACTGAAAATTTGTAAATTATAAATATAAACTGATTATAGTTTCTATTCGCTGCCAGGCTTAAAATAATAATTGTCAAATAATTTTCTGAAAGAAAATCAGAATGTCCCTGAAATTAAACATTTTATCGGGATGATAAAAACAATGAATATAATGATTCTTATAGGCGGGCTTTATGCGCTCTATCTGGCTTTATTTCTTGTTACCAAAAAGAAAAAAAGCGTGCCTGATTACATCCTCGCGTTCCTGTTTATTGTCGGGGGGATCACTTATATCATTGTATATATCGGATTCGAATATGATGACCGGGAGATACTTTATTATATTTTAAATATTGAGCTTCTTTTGGCGCCCCTGTTATATCTTTATGTAAGGGTCAGCACTGAAGCCGAAAATAAATTTCGGAAAGGGCTTCTTGTACATTTTCTTCCCTATGTTATAACCGGCATCTACTACATCTATTTTATTAATTCTATTCCAGGTATCGGCGACCGTTTTTTCTATTCCGATGTTTCCATGGATGATAAACCTTATCATTTTGTGATTATTTCTATTATTGAGTATATATATATTCCTTTCTATATAATTTATGCCATTATTTTATTAAGAAAACACAGGGCAAATATTGAGCAAAGCTTTTCGTGGTCAGAAGGGATCGATTTTAACTGGCTCAATGTGCTTTTGATTTTTATTCTTACAGGGTGGGGAATTATTGTTTTTGTTGATATTTTCGGAAGTAAAAGTTTCGCGTTTCAAACTGCTGAGCAGAACCTCAGACACGCTTTCGCTATATCAAGTATTCTTGCTCTCTTTCTCGGTTATTTTGGATTTAAGCAGACAGATATATTTGTCGAAAGGAAGATTGTGCTGGAAAATGATGAACAAAAAAGAGACGCAAATAAAGAAAAATATAAAAAATCGGGTCTTGAAGAAGAAAAGAGTTTAAAGATTCTGAGTGATGTAAAAACCTGGATGTGTGAAGAAAAAGCCTATTTGAATCCTAAACTTACCATCGCCGAATTATCGCAGGCAACAGGCCATTCTACTCATAATATTTCTCAGGCATTAAATGAAAAGGCAGGGATGAGCTTTCATGATTATATAAATGAATACCGGATTAAGGAATTTATGAAAAAAATTGAAAATGGTGATCATGAAAGAGAGACTCTTCTTTCGCTGGCTATTGGCTGCGGCTATAATTCCAAATCCTCTTTCAACCGTGTATTTAAAAAACTCACCGGGCAAACCCCCTCCGAATGTATAAAGAAGAAGGAAAGTTCAGGTCAATAATTAAATCAGGAAAGGCTCCCGGTAACTCTCTTTTAAGTGGGTGGTAGTTATTACTGTTACTGAAGTTATCCTTGAGCGAAATTTTTTGCCGGGATTTCATACAAATATAGCCGCTTTCATGTCTGAGGATTTCCCGAAAGAATAGTGAATATTTTTACTACTTTATTCAAAATACATTTTTTATTTAAAGAAATTACTATTTTGAATCAATTTTATGGTCTTATCCGATAGGATGCGACGCTAATTAAACGTTTACTGTATAACTTACCATCGTTCTTCAAAGGTGATTGGATTTATTTTTTAATTGTATAAGTAAGACCGGCGAAATACGTAATAGATCAGTAGTGTATCAGTATTTCACTGGTTGAAAAAAAAGTTTATAAATTTTAATTAGGCAGACAAGCATCGGAAAACAGATCAGAACCAGATCACGCACCTCCTTTTAGAAGCCGATCAGAGGGCACCACCCGTTTTATGTTTTCCGTATGCCCTGCCTAATTAGTTAAAACTCCCCTTTCCCTTGATTCATTCCATTTAATCAGTTATTTTCTTTTTCTTTGATGAACTAACATTTGGAGAATGGAATGCAAAAAATCTCACTCATTATAATTTTGTCATTTTCCACTCTGTTCTGTCAGCAGTCAATTATGCCGGTCAGTACATATTCTATTGTTGCCAGAGACAGTTTAACCGGTGAAATGGGTGTGGCGGTACAATCGCATTGGTTTTCTGTCGGCAGTGTGGTTACCTGGGCCGAGGCGGGGGTGGGAGTTGTCGCGACCCAGTCATTTGTCGAGGTTTCATATGGTCCTCTCGGGCTTGAACTTATGAGAGGGGGGAAATCGGCTAATCAGGCGCTGGAAGCATTATTACTGATAGATGAAAACCGGGATGTGCGTCAGGTTGCGATGATAGATAATAATGGAAATGTTGCCACTCATACCGGGGAAAAATGTATCAGAGAGGCTGGACATTACAGAGGAGCGCAATTTTCAGCCCAGGCCAACATGATGGATAAAGGAACGGTATGGAAAGCGATGGCGGACGCGTTTAGTAAAACAGATGGTGATCTTCTGGAAAAACTTATGCGATCCCTTGAAGCTGCCCGGAATGAGGGGGGTGACATCAGAGGACGTCAGTCGGCGGCAATTTTAATTGTGCCCGGTGAAAAAAGCGGGCAGTCATGGAAAAACAAAATTGTTGATCTAAGGATTGAAGATCACCCTGAGCCGATAAAGGAGATGAGAAGACTGGTGAAAATTCACCGCGCTTACGCCAATATGAATTCAGGCGATGAAGCTCTCGCGAATAATAAAATAGCAGAGGCATTTAAATATTACAGTAAAGCCTCGGAGCTTTATCCCGAAAGTCTGGAAATAAAATACTGGACCGCTATAACCCTTGCCCAAACCGGCAAAGTTGAGGAAGCGATACCACTATTAAAGGAAATATTCGAAAAAGATCCGAACTGGATTGAACTGACAAAAAGGCTTCCTGAAGCAGGCCTGCTGCCTGGCGATAAAAAGATGCTTGAAAAACTGTTGGGTAAATAAAATTGTCCCCTGTGTCGCAATTGTTCCTCCGAATTACTATTCACACGAAAAGATTTTTTGCATCCGGTCCCGGCAGGCTCAGTCCGGGGAAGGCTTTTTTTCAGGATCCGCCTCATACGGTTTTTCATCTTCGAGGAATTTTCTGTAATGGGGACTTAAAACAGAAAAAAGGCAGGTAAGAAAAGTAAATACACCGCAAAAGATAAATATCGGGGGGATATTTTTATTAAGGATATCAGCCGCTATACCGGCCAGAGCCATCGCCACGGGAGCAAGTCCGATTGATATTGAATTGAGCACACCAAAAACACGCCCTCGCATATCAGGATTGATCTTAAGCTGAAGAGCTGTTATAATATTTACGGTAAAATATCCGTCGGCCACCCCGGTGATAAACATAATTATAGCGGCCAGATAACCGGAAGTTAAAAATCCGAAGACCGGCATCATTGCTCCGACGAATAATATGGAAAGCTGTACGCTGACTACCTTAAATTTTCCCTTTGGATTTATTACTCCCGAAACAAGGTAACCGATTATTGAACCAAGCCCGAAAGCTCCGAAAAAATAACCATACCAGTCGGGGGAAAGGCCGAGGGTATCTTCAACATAAAAAGGGAGAAGAACGATAAAGGGCATTATAAAGAAAGTCATTACCGAAAAGGAGAGGAAAATGAAACGAATTCCTTTTTCATTCCAGACATATTTTAGACCGTCTACAGTCTCTTTTTTGTAATGTCTATATGTTGCCTTCAGGGAATCATGCTTCTGGATTTTTCTGCGGGGGAGATTGATAAATGATTCACTGAACGCGGAAAAAAGATATGTAATTCCGTCAAAAAGAAAAAGCAGAGGCGCCCCGAATATCACATAAAGAATTCCTCCCGCGGCTTGTCCGATAAACAGGGAGAGCTGATGAATCGATTCCTGCATTGAATTAGCCGCCTGCAACTTATCTTTTGGCACAAGGTCGGGGATTGACGCGGTAATAGCCGGATTAAAAACCGAAAAAAGCAGTCCGCTGATAGTTGCCATTATAAAGACCATTATTATCGTTAGTTCAACGGAAAGAAGTGAATAATATACCACTGCCGAAAGCAGAATAACATTAATGCCGTTTATTATATCGGATATAATGATCAGTCTTTTTCTTGGAAGATTATCCACTATCGCTCCGCTTACCGGTCCGAGAATTGCCGCCGGCAGCATCGATACCATCATTACCATACCCATGAGAGTGGCCGAGCCGGTTTCATGTTTTATCCAGAACATCAGGGCAATTGAAAAAATCTGGGAACCGATCTGGCTGATTGTCTGTCCCTGCCAGAGCAGGAAAAAATCTTTGTTGAATAATTTTTTTCGTTCCATAAAACCTTGTTGTAAAAAAACAGCTTCATCAAATATATTGTTCTGAGAGATTACTTACATCCGGAAAATCGGTGGATAAAAGAATATTACCGGTAAATGGTGAAAGTTCCGGCAGGAATTAAGAATTAGGAATTAGGAATTAAGAATTAGGAATTAAGAATTAGGAATTAGGAATTAGGAATTGGACCTTTTATTGTTAACGGATTTGTAAAAACGATTCCGAATTATTCCTTTTTATTTTTTGAGCCATGTTTTATAAAGAATGATGGAGCTACACCGGTATAATCGGTGAATGCTCTTATAAAAGAGGATCGGCTGTTGAACCCGCAATGGGCCGCGATTCCTTCAATAGTATAATCATCAAAAAAACCAGAGGATATTTTGGAAATAGCTTCCTGAATCCGCAGGCGGTTTGTATATGCTGTAAAACTGATCTTCAAAATATTATTTACCGCCCTGGAGAGGTATGTTCTGTTGGTACTGAGTAATTCCGCCACTTTCAGGATTGTCAAATCTTTCTGCAAATAAAGCTTCTCGCTTTTCATTTTTTCTTCGAGCGCTTCGACTAATATATTTAACTGCGAAAACTCCTCATTATCCGGTTCTTTTGCGGGATCATTTTCAATAATGATTTGTTTATCTTTTCTTTTTTTTGCTGATTCGGCTTCAAGATTCTTTGAAACCAAATATAAATTGGTGCGATGTAACCTCAGAAAAAGAACCAGAATAATTGTTAAGACAAACACCAGAATAATAAATCCGAATATTAAATTCCTGTTCAGGCTCTTTTCCATAGATAATTTTCTGTTTAACGCGTCATATTCATATTCGGCAAGCAACCGAAGGTATTTCCAGTTGTTTTGTTTTTGTACCAGTGAATCTTTTAATACAGATGATTTTTTAATATAGAGCAATTGATTTTTATCATCACGAAGTTTTTCATAAATTTTCGCGATAAAAGAAGTTATTTCGGTATTGAAGGAGAGAGAATTAAATTTATTTTGGGATAATGATTCACTTAGTTTCGCGTAGTGGAGAGCCGAATCCAATTGTTCTGAATAATAAAAGATCTTGCTTCTTGTTAAATATAAATTAGCAGCGAATTCATATTGATTACAATTGAGCGCGGTTTTTAGTCCCGGAATGTAACTTTTTAAGGCATTGTCATAATCGTTCATCCGGAAATAAATATCGGATAGCCGGCTGTAAATATAGGCGATAGCAACTGAATCGATAATTCCGGAATTACGTTGAGTAACTTCCCTTAGCGAGATGTGAAATAGTTCCCGGGCTTTCTCATAATTGCCTCTTTTAATCTCGATCAAACCTAAATTATTTCTTATTGTTCGTTTTCGCCATCTTTCCCACTGATCCGGGGCGCCTTTCATTTGCTGGATCCTGCGATATATCTTTTCCGCTTCATTATATTCCCCTGCGGCATAATAAAGGTCGCCTGTTGTATGCATTACAGTAACAAGATCATCAATATAATTACCTTCTTCATATAGATCGCGAGCCCGCAAAATTGAGACCATGGCAGAATCATATTTTTCATGATTTTTATAATATTCACTTTTTGCTTCGTAAGTCCAAGCCATTATTCTTAGCAAGTTTTCATTTTTCGCGAGGTAATAAATAGTGTCGAGCATCCTGATTTTCCCCGAATCCATGTATGTTGCCGAGAAGGCAAGCGCGTTCAGGTAGGCTTCCGGATTTATTCTCTCCGTCGTGGAAAGCAAATATTCAACATAACCATTCGATACATCAGGTTCCCGCAAATAAATATCCCAGCAAATTTTTCGGATTGAATCAGGTAATACAGTTTCATCCATATATTTAAGACTATCAATCCTGTTGTAGATTGATTGTGCCGGGATTGCAGAAGGTTTAACCGCAAACAAAATGATTATGGCAAGAATAAGAACCGAATTGATATTAAAATTCATATCAGTAATAAATTCCCGGAAAAGTATTTTTAAGTAATGGAACGCAAACTTATTGTATTAATTGGTAAATCGCTACAATAATCGATGGTAAAATAATAAATATTTTCCCTGTTTTTCCGATAATTTGAATATGTATTTCAAATTTTTTAAAAATATTTTATCTGGATTTTGTATGAAAAGGATAACTCTGCTGTTTCTTATTTTAAGTGCGTTTTCAATAATAAACGCTCAAAACTATTGTTTGAATTTTTCCGGAGGGGATGATTACGCGGCAGTCAATTCTACTTTCGGCCTTGGAACTACAAATGCGAGTGTAGAATGTTGGGTGTTTATACCGAGCGCCAGTGAATCCGGTACCTTTGCCAGAGTCGGTTCACATGACTCAGGATATGGAATTGGAGTTGGCAATACCAGTTTTGATGATGCCGGAAACAAATTATTTGTCCTCATTGATCTGAACCGATGGGTAAGTACCGGGCAGGATATTGGCACAGGCTGGCATCATGTAGCTTTTACAATCGGTTCTAATAACCAGGTAAATATTTATCTTGACGGGAAAAATGTTTATACCGAGGCCAGTAGTGTTATTTCCGCGAGCTCACCGTCATCGCCTTCCTATATCGGAGCTGGTAATTCGGGTACCAGAATTTTATCGAATGGCAAGGTTGATGAAGTAAGATACTGGAGTGATGTCCGTACCGAGTCGGAAATAAAAACTTATATGTATAAAGAACTTGCAGGAAATGAGTCGAACCTTGCCGCCTATTACAAAATGAGTGACGGCAGCGGCACAACATTAACCGATAATCTTTCATCCGGCGGAACAAACGGAGCTATTACAAACGCCACCTGGCAGACATCGGGCGCGTTTTCCGGTCCTAAAAGAACACTCGATTTTGACGGCGGCAATGATTATGCTCACGCTGCAGGTGTGGACCTTTCAGGGTCGGCGATTACAGTTGAAGCCTGGATATATCCCCATTCTTTTAACGGAGCTCCCGACGCAAATATTTCGGATTTGATTAAAGACTCTGCTGAAAATGTTGTCCTGCGTATTGGTGACGGAGGAATTGAAAATAACCGGCTGCAATTTGTCCTGGATTTTGGAAGCGGGCAGGTCAAATTAGACGCAAATACGCTGTTGAGCACAAATCAGTGGTATCATGTCGCCGGAGTTTATGATGGCTCCTCAATGCAGCTCTATATAAACGGGGTTCTGGATAATTCATCTAACCAGACCGGTACAATCACAAGTGGAAATAATACTTTGCTAATAAGTGGTAATGGAGCCACAAGACTTTTTGATGGGAATATTGACGAGGCCCGTATTTGGTCGGACGCGAGAACAGCGGCGGAGATCAGGGAAAATATGACACAGACTCTGACCGGAAGTGAGAGTGGTTTATTTACCTATTACCGATTCGATGAAGCAGACGGCACAACTCTTTACGACCGGACTTCTAACGGACATAACGCTACTTTGGCAAATATGGATGGATCATCGGACTGGGTGAGTTCTTCGGCGTTTAATACCTGGATCGGCGCTGAAAGCACAACCTGGAGCACAGGGGCCAACTGGTCATATAATTCAGCTCCCGGTTCATCCTCCAATATTGGTATTTACAGTTATACCGGCGGAAACAATGTCGCGGTATCAGGCTCTCCGACTGTGAATAACTTTATGTTCGGTACATCCTCAAGTCTGACTCTTTCATCCGGCATTACCGTAAATGGATATCTTTTTGTCGAAAGCGATCTGGACCTGAACGGGCAGACAGTAACTCTTGGCTCATCAGCGTTGCTCGTTGAAGAAGCCGGCAGGGTTTACGGCACATCCGGAACGATTACCACTACCAGAACTTTGAGCAACATTTCATCTGAAGATGTTGGCGGCATGGGCGCCGAGATTACAACTTCGGCCAATATGGGCAGCACAGTTATTACCCGCGGCCACGCTGAACCGACAATATCCGACGGAACCGCAATCTTAAGATATTATGATATTACCCCAACCACCAACACCGGCCTCAACGCGACCCTGGTTTTTAATTATAATGATAATGAACTTAATTCTATTACAGAAACAGACCTCCAACTATTCAAATCCACAAACAGTGGTACAGACTGGACAAAAATAATCGCGAGTGTGAATACCTCCGATAATACGGTCACGATATCAGGTCTTGATGGTTTTTCCAGGTGGACTGCCGGATATAAAAGCGCTCCTGCAGGAAGTGGAACTTCCGAAGATCCTTACGAAATCTCTAATCTTGATGAACTTGTGTGGATCTCGGCTGACGCTTCAAGGTGGAACAAATATTATATACAAACCGCGAATATCGATGCTTCCGAAACATCCTCTTTAAACGGCGGCGCCGGATGGTCGCCAATTGGAAATTCGTCAACCTATTTCACAGGCACCTATGACGGACAATATTACGCTATTACAGATTTATATATAAACAGGAGTTCAGATTTCCAGGCGCTAATAGGGTATTCCATTGGAACTCTTAAAAATCTTGCTATTGCCGATGCAAGTATTACCGCGGGCGGTTCAAACTACTCTTTAGCTACATTCGTCGGTATGCTGAGAGGAGGCGGGATAATTCAGAATTGTTTTTCTACTGGTTCTTGTAGCGGTGGAAATAATTGCGGCGGTGTTGTTGGATACGTATATGAAAGCGCTACTGTTTCTAATTGCTACACAACTGCTTCAGTTTACGGAGGCGGTTCGAGAGTTGGAGGTTTGATCGGGGCATTTAACGCCGGCAGTTTTTCAAATTCCTACAGTACCGGGAGTGTTGTTTGTAGCGGAACTACAGGAGGCCTGGTCGGGATTCGGTATGCGGGCTCAGCCACATCATCATACTGGGATACAGAGACCTCCGGTAAAAGCAGCAGTCCTCTCGGTACAGGCTATACTACTGCTCAAATGAAAGTGCAGGGTAATTTTTCCGGATGGGATTTTACAAATACCTGGGCTATCTCATCAGATATAAATGATGGTTATCCATATTTAAAAGGTTTTACTGATAATATAACCGAACCAACTGCACAGGTATCCAACCTGGCAATTTCAAATGTCGGCGCGATCTCAGTCGATTTAAGCTGGACCAACGGCAATGGTGAATCAAGAATGGTTTTCGTCAAAGAAGGGAACAGTGGTTCTGCTTCTCCGGTTGATTTAAATTCCTATCACGCTTCTATCGGTTTTGGGCAGGGAACCCAAATAGGAAGCACGGGATGGTACTGTGTATATTCAGGCAACGGAAGTTCGGTATCTGTAAAAAACCTGAAACCTGAAACAGAATATATATTTCAGGTTTTTGAGTGTAACGGATTTTCCGGGTTTTATGATATGCTCACCTCTACATCCTCGGGCAATTCAGGCACATCAACAACTTCAAGCACAAGTTCCAACCTTGTACTTAATTTTGACGGCTCGGATGATTATGCCCTGGTAAATTCAAATATGGGCTTGGGTACAGTGCCGGTTACCGTAGAATGCCTGGTTTATCTTCCTACGGCAAGTGAAAAAGGGACCTTTGTTACGGTTGGGAACGGGAATAACGGTTATTCCATAGGGGTAGGCAACGGCAATTTTGATACTGAAGGGAATGAATTATTAGCTATATTTAACATGGTCAGATGGATATCGACCGGCACAAATATTGGCACCGACTGGCACCATGTCGCTTTTACAATTGATGAATCGGGTGTGCCTTCATTTTATCTCGACGGTAACCTGGTGGATAGTTACTCAGGTACTAATTTTAACGCTCCTGATGCTACAACTTATATAGGTTGTACTTCCGTCAGCGGATCTGGCGTTTCCCGGCCTCTTAATAATGGCAAGCTGGATGAAGTAAGGTTATGGAATGTGGAAAGAACCCAGCAGCAAATATCCGATAATATGCACACAGAATTAAATGGGAATGAATCGGGTCTGGTCGCATATTATAAATTTAACACTATTGATAAAGCAGTGCTGGAGGATAACGCGACCGCAGGTTCATACGACGGCACATTATACAATGGAGCATTTTTTACAGAGGAGGGAGCAGTATCTGCTCTACCGGTTGAATTGACTTCATTTACGGCGGCCCTATCCGAAACCGGAGTTTTGTTAGAATGGCAAACGGCTACGGAAGTGGATAACTACGGCTTCGAAATTGAACGATCAATAACCGGAACTCTTAGCGGAACCTGCCCCTCTTCTGTCGTTGAGGAAGGATGGAAGACACTTGATTTCATCCCCGGCGCCGGCAACAGCAACTCGCCTAAATCATATAGTTTTACAGATTCAGAAACTTTGAGCGGTGTAATTCAATACAGACTTAAACAGATCGATGTTGACGGCGCTTTCGAATATTCCAAAATTGTGGAAGTAGTGACGGATGTGCCGGAAAAATTCGAACTTGCGCAAAATTACCCCAATCCGTTCAATCCCGAAACAACTATCTCCTTCGGTATTCCGGAAAAAGGAATAGTTAATCTTTCAGTATACGATATTCTTGGCCGCAAAGTAAACGAACTGATAAATAAAGAACTTCAGGCCGGAAAATATGACTATAAGTTTAATGCAGCCGGTTTAGCGACAGGAGTATATTTCTACAGAATTACCGTAAACGACTTCACTGCGGTTAAAAAACTTGTGCTGATGAAATAAGGAATAATTCAGGCAGAATATTCATAAACGGTTGGCATTTCGATTCCCCGGATCGGATTGCCAACCGTAACAATATGTTGATGGCGAAAATATCCTGAGGGTGAGGTCGGGGGCCGTAAATACACAAAGAAAATAAAACCCGCAAAAAAGTTATGTATTACCCTTGTTTTATCTTACGTGAAAAGGACAAGGAGCATAGGTTAAAAAAATAATTAATCAGGTTTCGCATCTGTTAACAAATGCAAAAGGCAGTTAAATTTTAATCCCAATTTTGGAATAATATCAGACAACTCTTCATTTCCGCGATCAATCCCGGATAAAATTATGTTAACAATTTGTTGTTTTTGTCTGATTGTTTAAGAAAAGTAAAATATTTTTGGCAATATTCGTATTTTTGCAGCTAAAATGGAAAATATTCTTTAAAAATAAAGGAGCAATTATGAAATTTTTTATTGACACCGCAAATATCGATGAGATCAAAGAAGCCGCGGCGATGGGAATTCTTGACGGAGTCACCACAAATCCTTCCCTCGTATCGAAAGAAGGAAAAGATTTTAAGACACTTCTTGGCGAAATCCTCGAAGTTGTTGACGGACCTGTAAGCGCTGAAGTTATTTCCACCGATTATGAAGGGATGATGAAAGAAGCCCGTGAACTGGCCGCTATTCACAAAAATATTGTAGTGAAAATTCCTCTGATCAAAGATGGTATCAAAGCGGTAAAATCTCTCTCTGCCGAAAATATACAGACAAATGTCACACTATGTTTTTCACCTTCCCAGGCGTTGCTTGCCGCTAAAGCGGGCGCTACATATATAAGTCCCTTTGTAGGCAGGCTTGATGATATCAGCCACGACGGAATGGCCCTGATCGAACAGATTGTAACTATCTATGAAAATTACGGATATCATACCGAGGTGCTTGTCGCCAGCATCCGCAATCCGCTTCACCTTGTTGACGCCGCCATGATGGGCGCGGATGTCGCTACCATACCATTCAAGGTGATTACCCAGCTTTTTAAACATCCCCTCACCGATATAGGCATTGAGAAATTTTTAAGCGACTGGAAAAAGCTCAACGGTTAATTAAAGAAAATATTTATTCTCCCGGGAAATTACCCGGGGGATAATTTTAATTTCCTTATTCATTTCAAAACAAATTCCCGGGTAAAATTTAATGGATATTGTCAGGAAGGATTTCCACAATTCGAAAAATAATAGATCAGCAGACCTTTACATTTTGACAAATGATAATGGAATGGAAGTTTGTATTACTGATTTTGGGGCTACTATAACTTCAATAAAGGTGCCCGACAACAGAGGCGGCAAACAGGAAGTTATTCTTGGTTATGAAAATTTTACAGGATATGCCCGCGGGGATAAATGTTTCGGCAGCACAATAGGAAGATATGCCAACAGGATAGGTGGAGGTAAATTTGTTCTTGACGGCAAAGAGTACCATCTGCCACTTAATGACGGCAAAAATTGTCTGCACGGAGGCGAGGGTTTCCATAAAAAATTCTGGGGCGACGCTTTCGTGGAAGTTGGTGATAAAGTTATATTATTATTGAGTTACGACAGCGATGATGGAGAAGATGGTTTCCCGGGTGATTTGGCCGTTAAAGTGGAATTTTCCCTCGATAATAATAATTCTTTCGGGATAAAATATTATGCCATTTCTGATCAGAAAACAATCGTTAACTTTACCAACCATTGTTATTTTAATCTGAAGGATGGTGGAAAGAGAGATATACTCGATCACAACCTGCAGGTTTTTGCCGATACAATTACCCCGGTAAATGAGAACCTGGTTCCGACAGGTGAATTTATGAATGTTGAGAATACTCCTTTTGATTTCCGGAATTCAAAAAGAATAGGGGATGAAATTAAGATAAAAGATAAGCAGCTTATTCTGGCCGGTGGATACGATCATAATTTTGTGCTGAACGATAAAAACGCCGGATTAAAAAAAGCCGCCCGTCTGGATGAACCGGATTCAGGCAGAGCGATGGAAGTATTCACCACCGAACCGGGAATGCAGTTTTATACGGGCAATTTTCTCGACGGTAAAAAAACAGCGGGCAGCGAACGGGAGTACCTGCGGCGAACGGGACTTTGTCTTGAAACCCAGCATTTCCCCGATTCCCCGAATCATGAACATTTCCCATCCGTGGTTCTAAACGCCGATGAACAATTTTTCTCGGAAACCGTTTACAGGTTTTATTTTTGATTTGGGGATAGGGGATGCAATTTTCTTTTGAATCCAATTCGATTGAAAATAAGGATTTTATTAAACCATCACAATTTTTACCGTAGAGACAAGGCATGCCTTGTCTCTACACGCGCATTTTTTCCTTAACATGTACCATTCGCTTTTTTATATCATGAACGAATATTCATTCATTACGAGGTAATAATGAAAACGATTGACAAAACAAAACCGGTAATGGTAACAGGCGCCACAGGATATGTGGCAGGATGGATAGTAAAAAAACTGCTTGACGAAGGATTTACGGTTCATGCCCCTGTGCGCGATCCTCAAAACAAGGAAAAATTAAAATACCTGAACCTGATCGCGGAAAAAGCTCCCGGGAAAATAGTTTATTTTGAGGCTGATCTGCTCCTGCCCGGCTCATATGAAAAATCGATGCGGGGATGCGAACTGGTATTTCACACAGCTTCTCCATTTATTAACCAGGTGAAAGATCCGCAGAGGGACCTTATCGATCCGGCGTTAAAAGGGACCAGAAATGTGCTCGATTCCGTGAACAAAACGGGATCGGTTAAAAGGGTTGTTCTGACAAGCAGTATGGCAGCAATTCTGGGTGATGCGAAAGATATTCAAAGTTATCCGGGAAAGATCGCGACAGAAGAACAATGGAATACCTCTTCATCTAAAGATCATCAGCCATATTCATATTCCAAAGTTCTCGCTGAAAAAGGGGCATGGGAAATAGCAGATAAACAAAAGAGGTGGGACCTTGTTGTCATTAATCCGGCGCTGGTTATTGGTCCCGGTATTAATCCCCGGGGAACATCCGAAAGTTTCAATATCATGAAAATGCTGGGTGACGGAACAATGAAAATGGGCGCCGCGGCTTTTGAGTTCGGACTCGTGGATGTACGCGATCTGGCAATCGCCCATTTTAACGCAGGCTTTTTCCCTGAAGCAAAAGGACGCTATATAATTGCCAATGAAAGGAAAACGTTCCTCGAAATGGCAAATATTCTCAGGGATGAATTTGGTGATAATTACCAGTTTCCTAAAAAAGAGGTCCCGAAGTTTCTTGTATGGCTGACAGCCCCGATGCTGGGAGTAAAGAGAAAAATGATCACCAATAATGTAGGTTATCCCTGGATTTTCGATAACTCTAAAGGAAAGAATGAATTAAAAATCGAGTACCGAAGCGCGAAAGAATCATTGATTGACTTTTTCAGGCAGATGGTGGAAGCGGGTACTTTTAATAAAGGATAAATTTTCTAATGTGCCTCAGGTGCAATGCCCCTTTGATTGTATTAATATCCCGGCTTCGGCCGGGAGTTTTTTTAACTCAAGCAATATCAACCATTATCCCGATGTCGGCATAATGATATGAAATATTCTATACTAATCTTTAGGGTTAGCTTTTTATTTATTTAGAAGCTTCCCAATCCATTCATCAAAATGAGAACATTTTTCTCTAAGTTTTTCCAAGCCAATTTCTTTTGCTATTGTTATTCCGTTTACGGTTTTTTTGAAATCCGGATAAAGCGAAAATAATCTTTTAGACGGGGCGGTTTGGGGAGAATCATTAATCAGTTCCGGATTGACGCCAAACGCTCGCAAAATTCTGTTTAATTGTTGTTGCTTGTTTTCGCCAATAATATTTTTATCAATTATTTCAGGATCCGAAAATAAAAGGGCTTCGAATTCATGAAATTGCAGGTATGGAATAAACTTTCTGCTGTTGATATCATTCGCGAAAGCTGTCTCCAGCTCTGCGAGTTTTTCTTGAGGAGTGATGTTTTTTGATTTTGCTGAATACCCGGGGAAATCATTTGGAAGGCCGTAATAATCCAGCATCGTCGTAATAGTTTCAGCGGAATTGTCATTAAGGAGTCTTAAAATATCCGGGCGAATCTGACTTGAATAGGAAGTTAAACCCCCTTTGAAATCTTGTGCGCCGGCAGTCTTTTTTGTTTTCACCAATATGGGATTCAGATGAAAGCTTTTTGGGGAGAATTATGGCAATAATATTTCTTGTACAAATTTTTCTTCAGTAGGACCCTCAAGAAGAATGTGGATTTTTTTCATCAGGGTCTTCCCCCGAGAATATTTTTCATCCAGAGTTCACCGAGTGAGTATTCCTCCAGCCATTCCAGCAATTCTTCACTTTTTAATCTTCTGAATTCTGAGGCATTGTTTATTCGGTCAACAACTATAATATCTTCCGGGGTGAATTCATTTACCAGCTCAACCGACTGGGTAGAAATAATTAATTGTGTTTTTTTTACGCTCGATCTGATCAATTCGCCAAGCAGATTTATCGCGGAGGGGTGAAGCCCCAATTCCGGTTCATCTATTATAATTGTATCGGGCGGGTTTGGCTGCATCAAAAGAGTTATCAGGCAGATCATTCTTAGCGTTCCGTCCGATAAGTGTGAGGCGTTAAAATATTTATCCGAGCCTTCATGTTGCCATTCAAGTTTGATATTCTCCTCATTTAAAGCGGAAGGCTCAAGATTAAACCTGCCGAAAAAGGGGGCTATTAACCTTATTGTACTTTCAATTTGTTTGAAATGATCTTCATGTTTTTGACTGACCAGATATAAAAATGCCGCCAGATTTGAGGCGTCCGGCCTGAAATACTTATTATCATTAATGTTATTTGTTTTTTTTATCGGGGAGGTGCTGCCGGTGTCGTGGAAATGATATACTCGCCATGATTTAATTGCTTCGGCAACATGCCACGCAGCCTTTTTTTCTTTGTCTCTTTTTATTCGGTCAAATAATTTTGTTTCCCGATTACTTTCGCCAATATTGTATTTGTAAGGGTATTCATCAAAGTCTCTCCATTCGGCTCTTTCCTTGATAAAGAACAGACTATCTTCAGTGTTTGGCGCCAATGTCCCAAAATAACCGTTATCTCCGAAATCGAGGTTAAAAAAAATACTCCTGGATACTTTAGACCCGAAATGCAATAAATTTTCTGCGCCGCCTGAAGATGCTACATAATTCTGCAAGTTCTTTTCAATTATGTTATTTAACATAAGGAAAAATTGAATGAAGTTCGTTTTACCTACTCCATTTGGGCCTATCAGGACATTGACTCCCTTATTCAGGTCAATCTTCGCTTCTTTAATTGATTTAAAATTTTTAATAACTATACTGTCTATTTTCATTTTACCGCCGGAGAATCAACACCAAAATTTATAAAACATAAAAGATAAGTCATATCTATATAAAAATAAAACGATTAGATTGCAATTAAAATTTATTCCAAGGTTGACAGCAGATAAGAAATAGCCAGTATAATCTTGCCATGAATAGAATAATTATGTAATTTCAAGCTGGTTTCAAATTATCCCCTTAATCTTCTCAACTACAGCTCCTTTCGAAACAATTCCAAAGAGGCTGGCTTTTATTTTTCCTTTGTCAAAAAAGAGGAGGGCCGGTATTTTATTTATGCCATATTGTTCAGCGATTTTTTTTTCTTTTTCCACATCCACCGTGCAAACTGATAGTCTCTCGGAATATTCTTCAGCAATATGTTCCAGTTGCGATATTACTATCTGGCATGATCCCGACCATCCGGAATAAAAAGCGATTATAACCGGTATTTTCGATTGAATAACTTTTTGGAAAAAATTTTCTTTATTTACTGATATTATTCTCATGTTATACTGTATCCATTTCGATTGCCTGCCACCGGTAAAACCCTTTGAGGCATAATTTCTTTACAAGTTTCTGGGCGAATGAATTCCCATACCCCATGGCATTTTCCCTTGAGTCAAATATATACTGACCGGCATATACCCCGGTGGATTCATCAACCAGCCACAACTTCGAGATAAAACCTGGCATTCCAAGAAAGAAGGGGATTGTCGGTGTAAAATATTCCGGAACCCATTTTTTGAATTTGAATTCAACCTCGAAAAAACATTTTCCCCGTTCTGATTCGCCGGTCAGCTCTGTGCATTTAAATACTTTATACTTGTTTTGGGTTGAAAGCAGTGAAATTGTTTTACTGTTTCCGGGATTGGGATTTTTATATCTTCCTGATATTATCTTTTTGATTCCCCTTATAAAAACCGGGATTATATATCTGTTCATGAATAATGCCTTTCATTATTGTTTTTCAATTGGTTTAGTGTACATATTTTTCACCGTGGCATAACAATGCCTGCTTTCCTGAGTATAAATTTTGATCTTATGCCGACCATTATTTTTGCCTGGAAACTCTTCAGGGGTGAATAATTTTTGTCATTGTAAAAAGGTTTATTGAGCCACCCTTTCTTCTGCCAGAAATTGTAGTCGGAGGGGAGCTGGTTTTTATGCAGGGTCACTTTCAATTTAAGCAGATTAAAGAATATATATTTTTTGAATCCCTGGTCAACCATGCCTGCCGTTACGTCTCTGTGAAAATTAAAAGCTGCCTCCTCTATTCTTTTTATACAGTTTTCTTCATAAACCTTATTTTCCTTAAATGAAGGGAACGCGACGCCGAAACTGTCGGCTATTTTAAATCCCCAGGCATTTACCGGGAACTTCATATATTCGAGGGTTTCATCAATGCCGCTGAGTTCGGTGGTCACGATAAGCATAGCGGTTTTTCCGATAAAATGGGGCTGGTGGCAGAAATAAGCGAACCTGTCGAAAAAGTTTTTCATGATAGCGTTTACCGTATGAACATATACCGGGGATGTAAAGATCACTCCGTCCGCGGCGAGCAGTTTATCGCGCAGGTTGAGCGCTTCATCTTTGCAGGGGCAGAAAGATTCCCCTTTCCGCATGCAGGCCAGGCAGCCTTTGCAGTATTGTAAATCTGTTTTGGCGAGGCTGATATATTCAAAGTTGTATTCCCCTGATTGATTAAGTTTTTCTTCGAAAATTCCGGTTATTTTATATGTGTTGCCTTTGGCTCGCGGGCTTCCTGAAATGACTAAAATCTTTTTCATTTTTTCTTTTCCTTTCTAATAGTTCCCCTGTGATTCACAGATTTTGTTTTAACGGTTTTTTTATTGACAACTGAGTTTCCTGAATGATTGCTGAAAATTACATACGCGGCGGATAACAGTACCATTTTTTTTCTCCCGTAAATAATCTGACATTATAATTTTATTGCACCGGCACAAAAAGAAACGCTACAGGATATCCGGGGTAGTTGCCATCAATGCATCCGTATTTTTTGTAGTTGCTGTGGAAACGTTCATCATAGAGCATGAAAGGGGCGCTGTTTCCATGTTTCAGGTTTTTTAATTCAATCCAGATTTTTCTCAGGTAAACCGCGATAAGACTTACAGCGGTGTGATTTCGTTTCAATAATTCAACTCTTATATAATTGCCTGCCGGCAGGGTGATTGTAGAGCCGTCTGCTTCCGCGATCCCTTCCTTTTTCTCAACCGCTACATAATAATCGAATTCTTTTTTATTTTCGTAAAAATCGTAGATACAAAACATTTCCTGATTTTCGCCCGAACGAAACTTGCTGAGTTTATCATGGTCATAAATCTCATGATAAAACGGGGGAATATCTTTCTTCTTTTGGTTCCCTTCAAGGGTGGTGGTGATTTTATACCCGATACATTTTCTGCCTTCGAAGTGAACAACCTCCGGCGGGGTGACAATATTTTTTTTGATCTTGTTCCATAATAAAGTTTGCATGATTTTTAACATAAAACGTTTCATTTTCTTTCTCCGGTTAAATTTAATTTAAAATTTTTGCTATTATTTTATCTGTTATAAATGTCGGCATTTTTTCAAGGATAACATCCGGGATGAATTTTCTGCCCGGCTGATACCTTGCCTTTCTCTTACTGCTGTTCATTATTTTATTTATAAGCTCACCGAGGATTTTTGGTGAGAGTCCCCGTTCACTTTTTTTCTTGATGGGAAGTCCAAGCATTTTTACAACTTTTGATGTAAATTCACTGGAATACTTCCGTTCATATTCCTCCAGGGCTTCTTTCTGACTGTTGAGCATATTTGATTTGAAAGCGCCCGGCACAATCCCCACAACACTGATACCTTCGGGCATCAATTCTCTTCTGAGGCTGCCGGTAAATGCTTTGATGGCGTGCTTGCTCATCATATATGGCGACCAGAAGGGAAGAGTGTAGTTTTCACCCTGCGAGCTGATATTAAATATTACCGGAGCATTATTTGATTTTTTGAGAAGGGGATAACATTCTTTTACCATCAAAACTGCTCCCCAGAGGTTTACATCAAAAACAGATTTATAGTACTTGAGATCACGGTCAATAACAGCGCCCCAGCCCATTATGCCCGCGTTATTGATCAGGCAGTCCAGATGTCCCTGTTCTCTTTTTATCTGTTCGACAACTTCTTTTACCTGATCGGGAATAGTGACATCAAGTATTACTCCCCTGACATTCGGGATATTGTTTAGCGCTTTAATATCATCATATCTACGAGCTCCGGCATAGACAATATTTCCCTGCGAGGCAAGGTATTCTGCGACAGCATTTCCAATTCCCGAACTGGCTCCTGTAATAAGTATCACTCGTTTCATTTTGTTTTCCTGTAATAGATTCGTAAAATAATTTTGTTTTTCTACGATTATTATTACAAGTGGAATGCCAGAAGGCATAACGTAATGTTATTAAAGGAGTTAAGTAGAAGGATGAAAAATTTACGGGGAAAGGGATTTATGATATTTCATAAAATTATGAAATATCATAAAAATTATGACCTGGAAATTCCAAGTTTTTTCATACGTGAAACGAGAGTCTGCGAATTTATTTTCAGGATATTTGCCGCTCCTTCCGCGCCGCTTACCCGCCAGTTTGTTTTTTCGAGCGCTTCGGTAATATGTTTCCGTTCCATTTCTTCCAGCGAAAGAAATTCATCGTTATCCGGTTTATTATTTTCGGGCAGCAGCCAGTCTCCGATTATAAGCTTGTGGTCGGTTGAGATGATCATTGAGCGCTCAATAATGTTTTCGAGTTCCCTGATATTACCCGGCCAGTTGTATTTGGTCAGGCGGTCAATTGTTTTTTGAGGAACATTATCGATTTCTCTGCCCAGTTTAGCGCTGAATTTATTAATGAAATACTTAACCAGGATAGGTATATCCTCTTTCCTTTCGCGAAGGGGGGGGAGAGTAATGGGAAATACATTCAGCCTGAAATAGAGGTCTTCACGGAAATTTCCCTTTTCCACTTCTTTTTTCAGGTTTCTGTTAGTCGCCGCGATAACACGAACATCTACCTTTATTGTTTTTGGATTGCCCAGTCGTTCAAATTCACCTTCCTGCAATACCCTTAAAAGTTTCACCTGGAGATCGAGAGGCAGCTCGCCAATTTCATCCAGAAATATTGTGCCGCTATTTGCCAGTTCAAATCTTCCAATCTTTTTTTCAAAAGCTCCGGTGAAAGCTCCTTTTTCATGCCCGAATAATTCGCTTTCAATCAGTTCCGAATGCAAGGCGGCGCAATTTACCTTTACAAGGGGCCTTTCGCTTCGGCTGCTGACTCCGTGAATCGCGCGGGATATCAGCTCCTTGCCGGTGCCTGTCTCTCCGAGGATCAGTACAGTCGCGTTTGTCGAGGCGACCTGTTCAACCTGCATCAGCACTTGTTTGAACTTTTTGCTCCGGGTAATTATTTCATCAAAGTTATGGGAGAGTTTTATTTCCTGCCGCAAATAAACATTTTCATCTTTTAATTGGTTTTTTAATTTTTCAACCTCATCAAGGGCGTCTTTTATTTCCTTCTCATATTTTTTCCGTTCTGTAATATCCTGTGTGACCCCGATAATTCTGAAAACCTTTCCTGTTTCATCCGGCAAAGGTATCAACCGTGTGAAAAAGAATTTCTGTTTCCCTCCAATAAACACTTCCTCTTCATAAGCGAATGTTTCCGCTAATTTAACGCATTGATCGTAGTTGGCGACAATCTTATTGATAACCTCTTCCGGGAAAACTTCCTCAATATTTTTGCTTTTTACATCCTCCGATTTAATTCCGAGAACTTTTTCCTCTGCCGGATTCAAACCCGCGAATTTATATTTCCCTTCGGATGTTACATCGAGGATAAAAACCAGGTCGGAAATATTATCATGAAGGCTTCGGTAATAGGCCTCACTTTCACGCAATTTCCTCTCGGAATTCTTTCGGGCGGTTATATCCCTGAGGATGCTGCATGAAAATTCAACTCCTTCAAAGACAATAAAATTTATCGACGCCTCAACAGGAATAAATCCTCTGTTTTTGGATTGCTGCTTTTTTTCAAAAGTCACATGTTTTTTTTCTTTGAGGAGTCGCCAGTTATTCTGAAAGAACGCGAAATCTTCCGCAGGATTGAGATCATATGCTTTTTTCCCGATAACCTCTTCCGGCCTGAATCCGAGCAGATCATATACGGCATTATTTACATAGTGGATTGTGCCTTCCGAATCGATCCACAAAATTACATCCTTTGTGCTTTCGATTGTATAAAAGGATAATTTTTGAATTTTTTCAGTACTGTATTTTAAGAGGCGCATTTTTGATCCCGGCAGTCATCAAACATAAACAAACGAAGGTAAATTTAATAACAATAATAATTTTATCAAAACAAAGCCGCCATTCTCTCCGGCTCTGCAGGGAATATATGAGGTTATTAATGATATCCCATTTTGGAAACGAAATATTTCCGGAAAACTCTGTATATTTCTCTTTCAAGAGTGATTCAAATATCCTTTTTCAACTCAATAGATTTTTACAGGATAGTTATCGCGTACAACCTGTCTGCCGCGAATATTATAAACCAGGTTTTTAATATCTGCAGGATTGGTTGCCAGATTATTATTTTGTTTCTGTTCAATCATGTACATGAAAGATGAATTGTGGATTATTGTAATATTCGTCTGTCAAATAACTAATAAAATATTTCATAAGCCGATGGAAGACTTGAAATTCTTCCATCGGCATTTATTTTAAGAAATATTAAAATTATTTCAGCAGTGTCATTTTTATTGTCCGGTAATCAAACCGGGAGCCATCGATTTCTTTAACACAGGCTCGCAATATATAGATGCCGGAAGTATAATCTGAGGCGTCAATCGTAACCTGGTAGTTCCCTTCATTCATAATTTCATCAGCCATGAGTTTTACCCGCCTCCCGAGAATATCAAAAAGCTCAAGTTTAACTCGTGATTTTGAAGGGACGGAATATTCAACGGTTGTTGAAGGATTGAAGGGATTGGGGTAATTCTGCTTCAAACTGAATTCCCGCGGGAGGAAAGTTACGTTTACTTCATCTGAGTATATGAATGAACCATCAGTGTCGATCTGTTTAAGCCGGTATTTGAAACTACTGCCGCCGAAAGGTTTATCAACAAATGAATAATATTTGGGGGAGTTGCTGTTGCCGGAGCCTTCGACAAACCCGATGTTTTCCCACTCTTCCGAAGTGGAAGTCTGGCCAGAGTTTTCAGCACCCTCACCGCCGCTGGTCCGGGCTGATTCAGTTGTTGAAAGAGCTCGTTCAATTTCGAATCCGTAGTTATCAACCTCGGTGGCTGTCTGCCAGTTTAAATTTACCATGTCGTTCTCAACATCGGCTTCAAATGTGGTCAGCTCAACAGGCAGGGGAGCGTCGCTGCTAATGATAAACTGGCTGAATGATGTCACTTCGTTAAAGGTAGCGGTAGTTGAGGTGGCTGACGCGCCAGAGGCTATAAGAGTCCAGTTTCCATCCGAGTTGCTTTCGCGCCTGTATAATTTCAGGTTCGAAGGAGTTGCCTGGTCCTCGGCGCTGATATTTCCTTCAGGCAAAGTAAAAGTCAGGTTTGTGGAAAAAGTCCCCGGAGTTCCGAACGCTGACAACACAAAATAACGGTCGATAATATCACCTGAAATACCTGAAGTTGTATTGGGTGAGTTCTCAATTTCCGTACATAAAAGATCGACCGGATTATCAAATCCATCTGTTGTAGTTAACGAAATGTTACCCATTATTTCAGTTCCTCCGGAAAAACTCTCACAACTGCAGCTTAAACCGCCGCCGGTTGGGAGAGTCGAACTGACCCAGACATCATTTACATTCATATTCTGCAATGTTCCGTCATTCCCGCTGAGATGTTCCAGCGCTGTGGATGATCCTGAAATTTCGTTAAATTGCCAGTATGCCTTTAATCCTGTTTCAGAGCCGGATAAAGTGTTGTACAAATCTTCACGGATTTGACTCTCGGTTCGGGCCACATTCCAGATGCGTACCTCATCAATTTTTCCGTCGACCAAAAATGCGGTAATATCCCAGGGAGCGGTTCCAATTCTAAAAGGAAACGATCCGGAACTTACACTTAACGCGTTATCTGTTACATCGGTTTTGGAATAAACTATTTCTCCGTTTACGTAACCATAGAAGGCGCCATTATTTCCTCCGTTGCCTTTTGAAAAAGTTACCGCGAGATGTGTCCATTGCTGTGAAGGCACATTGCCGGCGCTGAAATCTATGCTTTCACCATTAGCGCTTATCTGCGAGTATTGAACCCCGCTTCCAACACCCATTATATAATAGTTATCCCAATCTTTGAATTTCCCGAGTATCTTCTGATTATTACCCGAATTTTCCAGCCATATCCAGGCTTCCATAGTAAAGTCGTTAAATTCCGTCAGCGATTCATCATTTCCACATTCCACGTAGTCATTTTCGCCATCGAAATCGAGAGTGTAACCCGGCATTGTTTTTTGTCCCGGATCAGTTACATAAAAGGATTGTTCAACGGCAAATTCGGAACCGGCAAAGGAGTTGTCAATTGACTGCACACTCCAGTAATATGTATGTCCTTCAGGCAAACCACTCACCGACCAGCTTGTATTATGATTTGTATTTCCCAACCTGGCTATTTTTCGGTATCCGGATGAAATATCAGCCATTGCCGGCATTATTTCATCGCCGCCTGATGTTGTTCCGATGCGTAAATTATATGTTAATCCGGCTGAGGGAGTTTCATCGTCCGACGCGGCGTTCCAGGTGAATGTTGCTGTTGTTCCATCCAGGGAAGCCGAAAGTCCGGTCGGTGTTTCGGGATTGTCATTTACAATTGAAAAAGTGTTTTCAAATATTGTGGCGCATCTGCCTGATGCTTTTTCACCGGATATGAATAAATCAAGATCATTATCGTTATCAAAATCGCCGCTGACACAACAGCCATACTTAACATCATCAAAGATGTGACCGGTATCTTCATAAAACTCATATCCGTTCGATTCGCCAAGATTAAAGTAAATTCTTGTCGTCGGCGCGGCAGTTGAAAAACTTTCGCCCGATAATACTATATCCAATAGTCCGTCATTATTAAAATCTATCCAGCACGCGGAACTATACCCCACAGTTTCCAAATTATTCTGAATAAATTGTTCAAAATCCCAACCATCCCCACTGCCCAGGTTTTTATAAATACAGGTTTTGTATTCCGAGCCGGAACCGTAAATACCGGTTAGCAGAATATCAAGATCGCCGTCGCAGTCATAATCGCCCCAGGTTGCTGATCCGTTGCTGAGTCCGGGCAGTGATATTCCGCTTTCGGAAAAGGATCCGTTATCGTTATCATAAATCCTGGTAATTCTGCCGGAAATTGCATACCCGGAAACAATCAGATCCAAATCGCCATCATTATTGTAATCGCCCCATTCCGCCGCCGCGTAACGCAACCCGGGAATGGAGTTTTCGACTTCGGTGAATGTGCCGTCTGTATTGTTCATGTAAATCTCGGAAACACTTTGCGATTCGGAACTCGAATAACCTGCCATAAAAAGGTCCGGAGACCCATCATTGTTGTAATCGCCCCATGCCGCGCAGCTATAAGCTAAACCATTTAAAACGACATCCTCTGAAAATGTGCTGTTCTGGTTATTTTTATAAATTTTAGATATATATCCTTCCTGTGCTTTTCCTGTTACCACAAGGTCCGGATAACCGTCGTTATTATAATCGCCCCATTTAACATCGCCATCATAAACACCGGGAAAAGAAATGCCGGAATCAGTAAATGAATTATCACTATTCCGATAAATTTTTGTAAGTCGTCCTGAAGAGGAATAATACCCGCAAACCGCGAGGTCCATATCGCCATCGTTATCAAAATCGCCCCAATCCGCTGAGCTGTATTCTATACTTGTCGGCAAATCGGTTTTTTCCTGAAACTCTGAATTTAAATCACTTGAAATTGTAAAAGTTTGTTCGGCGGCAAAAGCAGAACCCCCGAAGGCGCCATCTATTGCCTGAACACTCCAGTAATATGTTCCGTCGGGTAAATATTCTATTGTCCAGAAATTATTATGAGCATTTCCCATTTTGGGGATTTTTCTAAATCCGGTTGAAATATCAGCCATAGGATTTACAATATCGCATCCGCCGGAGTAACTCCCTACCCTGATATTATAAGTCAAACCATCAACGGGAGTCTGGCTGTCGCTGCTTTTATTCCACTGCAGCCTTTTACTGATTGAATTTCCGCCATCCACAGCCTGGAGTGAAGTTGGCGTCCCGGGCGCTGTATTAGGATTGAGGCTGTTGTTCCTGTATAATGCTACTACCGGATCGCCCGAATAATCGTCTCCGGTTAAAAGGAGGTCGAGGTCTCCGTCATTATCATAATCTCCCCAGATGCCCTCTCCAACGTATGTGCCTTTAATTCCGGTTAAACTAATTTCAGTTTGCTCAATAAAGGTGTTATTACCAATATTTTTATAGATTTTAGACAGACATTCAGCGCCATCTATACCCATTATAAGCAGATCGGAATATCCATCATTGTTATAATCGCTCCAGTAGCCTGAGCCGTAATAAAGCGGGGTCGGAGTAATATCCGCCTGTGTAATAAAGGCTGTGCCAGAATTGTTTCTATAAATTTTTGAATGATATGTATACTCATCTCCACCATTCACAAATATATCAAGATATCCATCATTGTCATAATCACCCCAAACAGAAGAACCGTTTTCAACTCCGGTTATAGGGAATGAGGTTTGTGTAAATAAGTTATCACTGCCGGTATTGCAGATTTTTGATATTGGGTCACCGTTCCTATCCTGCCCGCAGATTACAATATCGAGATCGCCGTCTCTGTCATAATCACCCCAATCGGTGTGGGAAATGTACACATCGGGCAAATCCATACCTGTTTGTTCGGTGAATGACCCGTCTCCGTTATTTTTATAAAATATTGTTGTAATCCCTTCTATTCCGTCCTGTGAACTTCCGCAGAGGATAATATCAAGATCCCCGTCGTTATCATAATCTGCCCAGGAACCGGAGCTCCGGAAAACGCCTGTTAATGAAATATTTGTCTGTTTTGTAAAACTTCCATCACCGTTATTTTTATAAATTACCGAGGTCTCTGTCTCGTTTTGCCAATTAGTTGTGGTGCCGGTAAAAAGCAGGTCGAGAAAACCATCATTATTATAATCTCCGCAATCGACTGAACCAAAATAGATGCCTTCCAAAGAAGCCTGAAGGCTGAATGTTCCGCTGTTATTATAATATATTTCAGTAGATAAAGTCGATCCGTCATCCTCTTCGCCACAAATTACAATATCCAAATCACCATCATTATCAAAATCTGCCCAGGCGGCTGAACCCAGGGTCAACTTTTTTATAGAATGGGATACCGGCTCAAGTATTGGCACCCAGTCATCATCCTCCATGTTGCTCAATGTACCGTTATAACCTCCTTTGCAGTCAGGAGCCGAAGTTCCCGAGGATTCATTCAATTTCCAGTAAGCGACAAGATTGGCCTCGCTTGTGGAAACATCGGTAAACATATTATCCTGAATTTCCTGCTGAGTTCTTACATCATTCCAGATACGAACATCATCTATATGTCCGTTAAAGAATCGCGCGTCTGTTTGCCCGAAATCAACACCGATTGCCACAGCGTCGGTATTTACCGCGGTACTATGCGGTGTGCCGTAAACAGAACGCGAAACTCCGTTGACATAAATTTTTCTTGTCCCGTTATCATTTACCGCGGCAATATGATACCAGTTGTCATCGGTCAAAATTCCGTTGTCGGTATAAACCCCGTCAAACTGAATTCCTGTATATGGTGAATTAAGGTTTAATGTAAGTGTATAACCATTTGACGCGGCAGTATGGTATTTTGAAACTATACCTCCTAAAAATGTAAAAGATTTTGGGAATATCCATGCTTCAATGGTATAATTATTCGTCAAATCCAGCGCCGCGTTGTCAGGAATATTTACAAATTCATTAACACCGTCGAATTCCAGCCAATTGTTCAGTGGCTGGGAGTTAATTACACAATAAAAAAACAACAACATAATAGTCAGATTTTTTCTCATTTGGGCCGCCTGTCAATTAAAAACTTTGTTAGAAAAATTCTTTGCTGGGAGGTGATTTTATAATAGGATGCGCTGGTCTGATAAAGCCTGGAGTTTATAAATTTCGCATCCCAGCCTATTGCCGGCATATATTTCCTTTGATTTGCATGAACGTAGATATTATATCTGGTTATAAAACTCTCTTTAGGCCTTATATCAAATTTAACATTGCGGGAAAATTTCACATATTGTACCAGGGAGGGGATCATTTGATCAGAATTCCGGTAGTCATTTGATTGAACTTCAAAAACTTGCACCGTTTAATTAATTCCGGAAATAAATCTTCTTCCCGGATTGAATAAATTTTATTATCCATTCTAAACCTTTTATCACTCCGTTGGCATAGTCGGTTATATGAAAACAATATATAATTAAACCGTCAAAAAAGAAATATTCTTATATTTTTCGGTCTTATATAAAATTAAGGGATTAAATTGATTCCCGGTTTTCAATTAACGCCAGTGAAAATAACGCTCTCCACTATTTTATAAAAATAAGAATAATTTTTTAAAAACTAAACATTTTATAACAAAATAGTTTCAGGTTTTCTTTTCAAATTTCAAAAAACAGGAATTACTTAATAAATGTCAATAGACAAAACAATAAGGAGAATGAATAAGTATAATTCGTACTGTTAATAATATTCTGCCATATAATGCAAGAAACTAATTCTTAAGTCACCTAAATTTTCCCCAGGCAGAGCTTGAGGAAAACGCCCTAAAGGGGAAGAGATTTATTTCGTAAGTAATCAAATTCTGCAAAAAATAGTTGAATTTTTAAAATATTTCGAGACATGTAACAAACTCACCCTAAATCCCTCTCTTGGGAAGAGAGGGACTTTAAGACTCCCCCTCTTTTTTCAAGAGAGGGGGCCGGGGGGTGAGTTGTTTTTCCAATCTGGAATATTTAAATAGTTTTATTCTTTCTCTGCGAATTTATGGATTTTGAATCGCGGCCTGATTATCGACAACATGTTATTGGCGGGCTTTTTGACAAATTTTGCTCCCTGGATTATCCTCAACATGTTGGCGTTAGTGTGTTGATAAGCGCCTAATTTTTCCCTAGGCAAAGCTGAGGAAAACGTCCCAAAGGGGAAAAGTTCCCTGGCAAAACGGGAGGCGATTTATTCAATAAGAAGTTAAATTATACGCAAATTGGCAAGAAATTTATCAGCAGTTAGAAAGTTTTATTGCCAGGTATAAGTTTCGTAGTTACTCAAGGTGTGTCCTCCCCCGTCAATGAAGAAGAGCGCTTCATTGCCACCCCCTTGCCAAGCGCATCCCTCTGGGGCCGGCGGGGGACATTCTGATTACTTGGATTTGTCGATAAATATCCCCCTTCGCCCCATAGGGATGCCTGTGGCAGAGGAGGTGGATTCAAAGTGTTTTTCTTTGAAGACGGGGGAGGACTATCCTTGAGCTAATCGATAACTTTTCTTTTTCTGACTCCACCAGCTTTTGGATTTTGAATCGCGGCTTAATTATCGGCAACATATTATTAACGGGCTGTTTGACAAATTTTGCTCCCTGGATTATCCTCAACATGTTGGTGTTAGTGTGGTGATAAGAGCCTAAATTTTTCCCAAGGCAGAGCTTGAGGAAAACGCTCTAATGGGGAAAGGATAAACTGCAAACACCTGATGAATTAAGCTTTGATTTCTTTTGAAAAAGAATCCCGAATGGGATTCAATATCAATAGCCCCGGGCTGCGAAAGAAGAGAGCAACCCGGGGTAAAAAGAAAAACATGCCGCCACGACCCCGAAGGGGTCAAATATAGAAATCTTTAGCAGATTAGATTTTTCTTTGACAAATAATATTTTCTCCGGGTTGTTAATATTCGACGCCTTCAGCGTCGAGACAGATATGGGCCATATCGAACCACCGGATTGCATCCGGGGCTATTCATATTCGACTCCATTCGGAGTCGTTTATGTGATCCCTTTTTTGATTCCGGCCTGGCCAGTTTATTTAGAATCGCGGCCTGACTATCGGCAACATGTTAATGGCGGGCTTTTTGACAAATTTTGCTCCTTAGATTATCCTCAACATGTTGGTGTTAGTATGGTAATAAGAGCCTAAATTTTCCCCAGGCAGGGCTTGAGGAAAACGCCCTAAAGGGGAAAAGTTCCCTGGCAAAACGGGAGGCGATTTATTCAATAAGAAGTTAAATTATACGCAAATTGGCAAGAAATTTATCAGCAGTTAGAAAGTTTTATTGCCAGGTATAAGTTTCGTAGTTACTCGAGGTGTGTCCTCCCCCGTCAATGAAGAAGAGCGCTTCATTGCCACCCCTTGCTTGCATCCCCATGGGGCCGGCGGGGGACATTCTGATTACTTGGATTTGTCGATAAATATCCCCCTTCGGAGGGGGTGGATTCAAAGTGTTTTTCTTTGAAGACGGGGGAGGACTATCCTTGAGCTAATCGATAACTTTTCTTTTTCTGACTCCACCAGCTTTTGGATTTAGAATCGCGGCTTAATTATCGGCAACATATTATTAACGGGCTGTTTGACAAATTTTGCTCCCTGGATTATCCTCAACATGTTGGTGTTAGTGTGGTGATAAGAGCCTAAATTTTTCCCAAGGCAGAGCTTGAGGAAAACGCTCTAATGGGGAAAGGATAAACTGCAAACACCTGATGAATTAAGCTTTGATTTCTTTTGAAAAAGAATCCCGAATGGGATTCAATATCAATAGCCCCGGGCTGCGAAAGAAGAGAGCAGCCCGGGGTAAAAAGAAAAACATGCCGTCACGACCCTGAAGGGGTCAAATATAGAAATCTTTAGCAGATTAGATTTTTCTTTGACAAATAATATTTTCTCCGGGTTGTTAATATTCGACGCCTTCAGCGTCGAGACAGATATGGGCCATATCGAACCACCGGATTGTATCCGGGGCTATTCATATTCGACTCCATTCGGAGTCGTTTATGTGATTCCTTTTTTGATTCCGGCCTGGCCAGTTTATGATATTGTCAATTATCGAAGACTATGTTCAGTATCGGACCTGCCATTTTTTTTTATTTACCTTGGGAAAATTATATCAAAAATAAGAAACCGGCTCAAAACGAAACATTATAGTTTTGTTAGTACTCTGTTATTCTGCTTTTTATTCACCGGGCAAAACATTATATAAATTTTATAATTAAAAAATAATTCCATATATTCTTTGAAAAACGAGCTGTAAATAATATTTTTGTTAAATAATGTTCGCCAGGATTGACAAAATAATAAGATATGCATATCTTATAGCGAATAAATTACACGTAAACAGGAAAAATTGCAGCATCAGATATCCCGGTATATAAAAAGATTTATTTATCATCATAAGCGCGGGATAAGAAAATTCTTTAATAACCCCTAAGCTGGCAAAGCCGGAACCAAAAGGAATAACAAAAGAAATAATCATAATCATAGACTGGCAAGCCAGAGACAATGAGGAATTACGAATTACGAATTACGAATTACGAATTAGGAATTGACTTTCCCCAGATGTTACCAATTACTTGTCATTCTGGTTTTTTTGCGTCCTTTGCAAAAAGACCGGAATCTAATGCCGATTTTTACTACCGATTAGTAATAATTTTGCCATTTTGCGTAGAATATGACTCCTTACGGAGTAATCATAGACTGGCGAGCCAGAAACACTGAACCTGTCCGGTAGCTGAGCGGCGTCGAAGCTACCGCCGCTGGTTTCGATCCGCCGCGGCGGACTTACCACCGGCTGTGTTCATGAAAAATTTTTCCATTTTACGTAGAATTTGACTCCTTACGGAGTAATCATAATCCTTTTTCGAGTACGAGTACGGCTCGTTTTTCTAAACATATGAATTCAATATTCCGCCAAAATAAGCAAGAATATTATTGTTAAGTTGCCCAAATGTAATTAGTCTTAATCGCTTAATCAGGACGCAAATGTCTTGTAACGATAAACGGGGAATTTTACCAGAATATTAAAAAGTGTATAATTTTTTACCCTGTTTGTATAAGGTTTTGAACGAATGAAAAAATTCACCTACTGAACTTTTATTGTAAATGTGCATAAAATGAGCGAGAATTCATTTTAACATATAGTGGCACAATTAATGAAAAAAAAGAACGTCGATATCCTTTTAACCATATAATGACAATCTAAAATTTTATTCTATTAACTTTCCCAAGGAAAATCTTTTATGAGAACCATGTTATTAATTCTAATCGTGCTGTTAACAGGAACCAGCCTTTCAGCTTACAATATGAACCTGCCCACAGAAAAAGGGAAGGCGAACATCGCGGATACTAAAGATACCTTTGATTCAAACAGTCCTGCGGATACAAAGGAAAATGAATCAGATAATGATATAATTATGACTATGCCGAATCCGGCTGGTCATCCTAATTACCAGTCTGTTGAATTACCAAAAAATTTAAGCGCTATTAAACCTGGCAAAACTACCGGTCCGAACGCTGATAAACTGTTTAAAGAACTTGATAAAACCTACCTGGAGGTTTACAAAGCCTGGGAAAAATATGGCTCGATTTATGACAAAGCCGCTTCCGCCGGGAGCACAATCGACAAAAAAAATGTAATTCTTGATAAAGTATCACAAATAAGACAAAATACTCAAAATTCCATCGACGCTCTTGAATCGTTCAAACTAATTCCTGTTCTCGGTACTGTCGCCAATAGCTCGCAGATGGCTCTGAAAACTACTGCTCGTCAAATGGACGGGGTAAAGGGAAAACTCGAAGGATTTAATAATACCGTTCTTAATCCTATTGGGGGTAAAGCAAATGAGCTGACTAATAGTGTCAGGATATCCGAGGAAGAGGTTTACCAGACATTAAAGCTTTTATTTGACATAAAAACCAGGGCCGCGGCTAAATGTAATTGTATTGTCAGCGGAACAAATCAGACTACCAAAATGCTTTTTGAACAAGGTTCGGCGAAAGTAAGCGCGGCATTAACTGGCTATGGAAACAGTTTTTCCGACATAGGGAATGAAGAGGGTAAATTAAATGCTATTAATAATACTGTAAACAAGCTAAATCCGGTTTTTGACAATACCATCAAAGGGCTGGATACATTTATGAGCAAGTTTGCGGGATCGCGTAAGGCTGTCGGTGAAGTAAATAAGGTGCTCGATAAGAGATTCAAAAAGAAAGTTTTCGGCAAACAAATAAGCATCAGCGTCAGAGATGTTTTAACCGGCGGCGGCGCGCTGAAAAAAGCAAAAAAGTGGCTTAAAAAGATTAAAATTGATATTGATAAATGGGCAAGAAAAGCTCTTGATCCGGTAGCGAAAAAACTTGGATCAAAACTTCCCGGTATCCCCGGAATGGATGCTGTTTACGCTAAAGCCAATGAAATAAAAAACAAAGTGGATGAATTTGGAAAAATTTCAAATTCACTGCAGGAAAATAAAAAATCAGTGGCTGATTACAGGAAAAAGCTTTCAGATATTTCGGAAGCTCAGATATTAAATATTTTGTGCAAAGATAAATCTAACGCTATCGCCGATAACAAACCTTCAGAATATAATAACATTGAAAACCGCTGGAAAAAGACAGATATACATATTGAGAGGGGTGGTGTTGATTGTGGTAAAATTGCTCCCGGCTGGCACAGCGCTATGTGGATAATAGAGCCTGTTAAAGGCACGGAATATGTGAAAATTAAAAACCGCTGGAAAAATACTTATATTCATATTGAACATGGAAGAGTGGAATGTGGAAAAATCGCTTCCGGCTGGCACAGCGCCATGTGGAAAATTCAACGCGTTCCGGGCACTGAGTATTATAACATTACAAACCGGTGGAAAGGAACATCTATCCATATAGAACATGGCAAAGTTGAGTGTGGCAGAATCGCACCCGGCTGGCACAGCGCTATGTGGCAGATGAAAGAACCTGCAGAAAACAAATAGTGAATATTTTATAATAAAATTTAGCCTGCCTTCGAGCAGGCTTTTTTTTACGAAAAGGTTGTGCAGGTTATATCTGACAAAAAAATAATTTTGTAAATTCCGTCACCCTCACTGACGGAATTAACGTTAATTCCGTCAGTCATATTGACAGAATTTACAAAAACAAAGGAGTTTTAAGGCAGCAGCCGGAACAGGAGTGAGGAAATATTAAAAAAATCCCGGCAGCGGCCGGGATTTTTAGGAATGTTTGATGAAAATTTTATAACGCGCCAACAAGTGAAACTGATGATATTGTATCGCCCATCCCGACGAGTGTCACAGGTTTATCAATTATAATTGTGGGCACGGCAATGATTTCAACCTGATCATTTTCGAATATACCTGTGGAAAGCAATTCATTCGCGCCATATATCTCTGAAACTTTATCAGAGAGAGCGCCTAATTCTTTCAGACCAATTTCGGAAACATCTTTATCTGCTGACCAGAGAAGTATGTCGTGAGAATTTATAGCGCCGGTTCCGGCTTTAGTCGCGGCAACATTCGCCGCAAGCTGCATACCATTTCTGTTTTGAAGAGGGGATACACGGAAGCCTTTTTTCTGGAGAGTTATATAAAGACCAAACATGTGAAGCTGCATACGGGGACAATCGACATAATCAAATACTTTCAGCATCCCTTCAAATAGGTTAGAGCCTGAGGTTTCATTATCACATATTTCGGCAAGCTCTTCCTCACCGATAACTTCAAGGATATCGATAAGCTCCCTTTCGTTAAATCCGATGCTGTCCGATTTAGGAGCCAGATTATCAACAAGGTATTTACGGATAACCTTATCCTGGGTGGAGGCAATTTCAAAATGGAGAATACTTTCGGGATTATTTTTTCTCCAATTTTCCACAGCTCCAAGAGAGGCGTTAATTCTTTCCGCGCCTGTTCCGCCATCATTGAGCTTTTCTTTAAGCATCTGGTAACCGGATAGAATAATGTAGTCGAAATTTGTTGATGGATCGCTCATTTTTTTGTCAAAAGCTTCATCAATAGCCAGTTTGAAATTTAACGGATCATAAGTAGCGATAAACCGGTTAGATTTTGGACAGGTGAATGTCTTTTCGCCAATAATAAGAGTGTCATGAATATCAAATTCAATGATCCAGTGGATAAGAGGTATATCTTCCGGCCTGTCAATATCAAAAGCTTTTTGCAGGTTACCTTCAGAATTAACATTTTTCAGATTTGGAAGGTCCTGAAATAGTTTTGATTGTTCCGCCGGAGAAGAGGCAGTGTGAACAAATACATTATTTACTCCGCATGTAGCCATAACATTCGCGACAATTCCTCCCTGGCCGCCCATCTGGAGTTTGTCGTAACCGATATTTTCATTCAGCCAGTCAAATACATCCTTATCTTCAATCAGCCATTCCTCGGCGATGCCTCCTCTGAAACATTTTATCAATCCCCTTATGGAATCTTCAATAGATTTAATGCTTGTTTCCCCATTTGTTATCAGGAGTTCAGGGTCCAGCTTAAAATCGCTGATTAATTTCTCAATTTGTTTCCCCGATATTTTAATTACCGCATCGATATTAGCGTTAAAAGCGCTGATCAGGCCATCAACTCCCGACATTTTTTTCAATTGTTCAGCAGATGAATTAAAATGTCCCTTCCAGATTTGTTTCAGTTTTTCAATATTCATAGGATATTCACATTATTTATTAATATAATTTTGGGGATAAATATAAGTTTTTAAGTGAAAAATTGAAAGTGATGTAAATAAGTTAAGTGGGATTTAACGCCGGCGTGTATCAAATATATATGTGAATATGAAAGAGATCGCGGCAAGATGGACGAAATAGTTGAGGCTTCTCCATATTTCGCTGTAGGCTGAGTAATCCTGGGAGGCGGTTACCTGGTTGGTCTGGTCTATGGTTACTCGTATCCTGCCGAGGTGCCTGTCTCCATGGGGATCTTTTATGTAGTAGAAGCGTTCATCTATGACAATGCTGGACTTCCACTTTACTTTCTTCCGGATGATCTGTTATAAAACATAGGGCACGGTGAAAAAAATCTTTTTCAATCAAGAAATGGTTACAATTTAAGAATACCCAGTAACATTAGGATAGATAGCAACGACAATGCAATTGCCGCAGCGAGACTTGATGAGGCCAAACCTCTCTCCCATGGTTCAATTTTGTGCCAGTTCTTAAATGATTTATAATAAGTTAGAGTAAACAATATTATTACAACCAAGGTAGTTGTATACACCGGATTGAGTCCATTATTCTCAAGGAAAATTCTAATTTTATTTGCAAGTTCATCTTTCATTTTGTCAGCTTATTTGTGATAAGTTCTGTTGCCATAATAGTAGTGGATATCCTCGTAGCATCTTTTACTGTTTCAACTGTATACCCAAAAGAATTGCTCACGAAACGCCCAGACATTGAACTACGGAAAACTGGTCCAGCCACTCTGGAACCTGTTCTGGTAATAACTTTTGCACAAATGGCGTTTGTAAGTCCTTTCACAACTGCGCCACTTCCAAAAGAAACACCGACACGAATGGCTTGATTTGTCACTTCTTCGCCGGAACCATCATACACAGCGTAGTCAATTGTTTTTGATGTTAAAGAAACTACATCAGCACTTATACCGTACGACATCCGCTGTTCCCGATACAGCCAGGGAAGATCCTCCTGTAAACGGAGCGGCAACAACTCCCCCAATTGCGGCTATAGTTGATATATCAATCAGAAACGATATCAGCGCTTTTTCAAATAACTTTAACTGTTTTTCTGGCAGTTTTATCTGCGCTTTCTGCAAGATTCTCCTTGAATGTATCTACAATTTCATCAGCCGCATTTATCTGATCAACTTCTTCAGAGTTCTGATTCTCATCATTCTCTGAGTTGATTCCAAGTAATTTTTTAAAACTACTCCACAGGCCATCTTCACCATTCATTCCTGAGGGATCGATTATTCTTAATGGATTATCAAAACAATAATTATAACTCCACAAACCCGGGTACTTATCCTCCAGCGGGTCGGGGCTTGTCCATTGGGCTTTGAAGGAATCGTAGTAGCTGGCGCCATGATACGCATATCCTGTCTCTATGTCAAGTTCTTTTTCGGTAAACTTATACCTGTCACCCGGCGTGGAGGAGTTGAGGCTTCTCCAAATTTTGCCGTAGGCTGAGTAATCCCGGGCGGCGGTCACCTGGTTGGTTTGGTCTATGGTTACTCTGATGCTGCCGAGATGATCTTTTATGTAGTAGAAGCGTTCATCGAAACGTTGAATAAAATCAAAGGTTCCTTCTTCGGTTTCCACCTGGGTGGTGTCATAAATAACATCGGCGCGGCCAATTAGTCCATTGCCGAACAGGTTGAAAGATTTCCAGCCGTCATCCTTATCAAAAATGCCAACTTCGCGGCCGGAGTGGTCGCGCACGTAATATTCTGTTTTTCCGCCCGAATGCATTCGATGAAAATTATTTATTTAAGATTACTTATAAAAAATCATTATCTTCTAAAAATTAGTATAAAGATTAAGAATGCCATTATAACTCCCATTGGTTTAAGATGGCTAAATTCAAGGTTATAATAACTTAAAGGAATGCTGATTATAAGTAAAAATACAAAGGGTGAGGCTTTTTTCTTTAATAACTGTTTGTTTTTATTGATTTTTACGAAATAATATAACATTGTTATTGAAAATGGTATAGTGAATATCAAAAAATATTCGATGAAAGTGTCTTTTGAATCAAGAATAAGAATAATTGATCCCACTATTAGTACCAATAAGAATGGATAATTATACTTAATATATTCGAGAATATCATTCTTTCTCTTTTTCATTACCTCCTCCTACTGAAGACGATGCAGCGCCAGATGTTGCTCCAACGGTAATTGCGGATGCTTTAACAGCATTATCATATTCTTCTTTCGATTTTTTATATTTTCCATTTCTTTTTTGTCCTTGTTCTGTATCTTGAACGCTTTTCCTATCTTTTAGTTGCTTGTCACGATTCATCTTCCTTTTGGAATTACTTTTAAAATTTCCATTCACTATATCATCAAACTTTCGTGCTAATTGACCAAAGATAACATCAAGAGAAGTTTTTTCTAAATCAACTTCGCCATTTTCTACTAATTGGTGCGCTATACTACCAATGGCATCCATACATATATCTATTAATTGACTTACTCCAGGTATTTTACGAATTTTATTAAATTTATCAGCAATTCCAAAACCTACTGCCCCCATTGCTGCTGAGACACCAATTGCTCCAACATCAAGATCTTCGATAGACCTTCCCTCAATTATGATTTGAACGGCAATTTCTAAACCCGCGCCGATTAAAAGTCCGGTGATTGGATTCTCACCATCAGGATCAAAATAATTACTTGGATTATCAATACAATAATTATAAGAACTCCACCCCGGGTATTTATCCTCCAGCGGGTCGGGGCTGTTCCAGGTAATTCTCCACGGGTCGTAATACCTGGCTCCATGATACGCATAACCTGTCTCTATGTCAAGCTCTTTTTCGGTGAATTTGTATCTGTCGCCGGGGGTGGAGGAGTTGAGGCTTCTCCAAATTTCGCCGTAGGCTGAGTAGTCCTGGGCGGCGGTTACCTGGTTAGTTTGGTCTATGGTTACTCTAATGCTGCCGAGGTGATCTTTTATGTAGTAGAAGCGTTCATCAATCCGCTGCTGAACCTCTACCATTCCTTCTTCGGGATCTTCCACCCATACTGATTGGTAATATACATCTGCGCGTCCGATGAGGCCGTTGCCGAATAAATTAAAACTTGTCCAGCCATCATCTTTATCATATATACCAACTTCGAGGCCGGAGTGGTCGCGCACGTAATATTCGGTTTTTCCGCCGGCCCGTTTCAGGATTCTGTTGCCTGTTTCATCGTAACGGTATTTAAGTGTTTCCGCTCCTTTCTGCATGGTAAGAGGGAGGTTGCGGAAGTCATATTCCATGCCGCTTGTATTACGTTTGGTATCTGATATTATGTTGCCGCGGTTGTCATATTCATATAAGTAAACAATCAAAATTTCTCTAAAAACTTTCCGCCATAATTGTCTATTTTAGTAATAAACTTATTCACTACGTAAGTTCAACCAAATCTTTATTGAATATCTCTTGTGAAAAAACATTGAATATTGGTCTTAATTTATCGTCCAAACCGACAAACTCCATTTGTTCAATATTAAACTTTTTTTTCAATAAGAATATTTCACCACCAAAACTATCAAGAAATTTTAGTTTTGAGCAATCTACTGATATTTTTTTAATTCCCTTGAACATTAAATCGTTTCTTAACAACTCATTAATGCTTTCAATTGTAAAAACATCATAATCCTCTTCAATAACGACTGTTAAAACTTCCCCTAATTTTGAAATTTGGATTCTCATTTTGCAATCACCTTTCCAATAAAATGATTGTTATATACAGCACCTTTATTTATTAGTTCAGCCGCGTTTTGAATCCCTAACTTCGCAGCTTCGCCAATTGTTGTAAATGTTTCTGTCACTACTCCATCAACTAATTTTTCAACCATTACTTTGATTTGTCCACCTCCCTCATCAAAAAGTTTCACGATTTTTCCATTGTTGGGTACTTTAATACCCTCAACTCGAATACCACCTTCACTTAATGGTTTATTGAGCTGTTTTCCTGTTTTTAAACCCAGTTTCACTGCCTGCCCTCCATTAAACCTTTGTAAATCTCCAACACTTAATCCTTTAACATTACTTTTTGCACTAAAATCTGTTCCTCTGCTAAATAAGTTTTTAACACTATTAAATAACCTTGTAGCATCATTTCTTATTCTACTAGGAAAATTTTTTGCTTTCCGAACAAAATTCGCCCAATCATTTTTCAGATATTGCTTAGCTACGTTCAAGGTTCTTGTTGCATTCCTTTGGATACTTTGACCAGCAGGGGAACCAGCAAATCTCTGAACAGCTTGCAATATTCTGATTAGTATAGGATTTCGACCATCTGGATCATGATAGTTATTTGGATTACCTACACAATAATTATAACTCCAAAAACCAGCAAATTTATCCTCCAGCGGGTCGGGGCTGTTCCAGGTTATTCTCCACGGGTCGTAATACCTGGCCCCATGATAAGCATACCCCGTTTCAATATCAAGCTCTTTTTCGGTAAACTTGTAACGGTCCGTAGGAGTGGAGGTGTTAATATCACGCCAAATTTCGCCGTAGGCTGAATAATCCTGTGCGGCGGTTACCTGGTTGGTTTGGTCTATGGTTACTCTAATGCTGCCGAGATGATCTTTTATATAGTAGAAGCGTTCATCGAAACGTTGCTGAACCTCTACCATTCCTTCTTCGGGATCTTCTACCCGGATGGTCTGGTGGTTCACATCGGCGCGTCCAATTAGTCCGTTTCCAAATAAATTAAAACTTGTCCAGCCATCATCTTTATCATATATACCAACTTCGCGGCCGGAGTGGTCGCGCACGTAATATTCTGTTTTTCCGCCGGCCCGTTTCAGGATTCTGTTGCCTGTTTCATCGTAGCGGTATTTAAGTGTTTTCGCTCCTTTCTGCATGGTAAGAGGGAGGTTGCGGAAGTCATATTCAATGCCGCTTGTATTACGTTTTGTATCGGAAATATACCATCTCATTGTCATTCGGATAATTAATATATTTATATCTTTGGTACTCGCAAGATCAAATATTGGAATGACTATAATCATTAGACATCTTGTCTAAAGTATTATTGTAAAAAGGTTTTTTACGCCATTATATTATACTATTAAAATCGGGAATCCATAAGAGAAATTCACTCATCCCATTCATATTATTGAATAATTCATACATTGATTGTGGATACAATTATTCATTATTGGATAACGCATCGTTATTCATTTTGTTCAATTATTCTGATCTCCACAAACAAATAAACTCATGAGAAAGATAAAGCTTATCTCTTGATGAAAAACCAGTTTGAGTCCAATTTCTCTATATTGGGATATTTAATTTTTTTTATTTTGCAATATTCTTGAGGATTAAAATTCACATGAGTGATTAGGGAGTTATCATTGAGTAAAAAAACAAGTTCATAGTCGATAAAATTATAGCCTTCAGTTTTACTTCGTAATAATTGGTTTAATTTTGAGTCATAATTATAAGTGAGTACTGCTCTAATATGATGTTTTTTAATTATTTCATACTGTATTAGTGCATTAGGATTTTGTTTGAAAAATGGATCGTTATTTAATTTCTCTTTTTCACTTTCAGTTCCGTAGTAATTTGGGAAGACGAACAGACTTGAATCTTTTCTTAAATCTCTATACATAAAATAATATTCATCATCAGTTCGCCGGATTACGTCAAATCCAACAAACTTTGTATAGACGCTATCTTGTTTTAATTCTTTATAAATAATTTCAACATCCTTTTCTAGTATTTCTTGTGACACTAGCTTCACGCTGAAAGAATTAACGAAAAAAAATAATAAAAGAATTGCATGGTGAATTTTCATATTGATTCTCCTGAAAAACGATATAACAAATTGATCTCTTTTAGTGAACTGTTTTTAAAGAACTTTTTTACTCTAGAATGTTTTTATAAGGTCTTTTGTCCTTTAATTTCATCATACCATGCTGATCATTCGCATCTCTGGAATATGCATAACCAGCTTTAGGAACAATGCCTCCTATTTCCACAAAATGAATAATAATTGAAACATGTTCGAACTCATGAGGGATAGTTTCACCGTTTATTTTTTTTGAATTTACATTTATATAAACGTTAATTGCTAAATTCTTTAAATCATATTTCCCGGCAGTATTTACAGCTCTACCGCCTCGATGCATATCTTCCGGCTTATTCTTGTTAGTACCCCAGAGAGTGAAACCATTTGTGTGTTTATCAGTACTTTTTTGGTTAGGGTGTCCGGCTTTTAATCTAAGTGTCACTGATTCATATTTTCCACCTTTTCCAAATAATTTCTCCACTTTTTCTCCGTGTGCATTCCACCAAGATTGAAAAAGAAATCTTCCTCGTTCCTCATCGGTCATGTCATCGTATTCCTTTTGATTACCCTTCTTATCTACTATTGGAGCAAATAATTTTTCATCTTTTTCTAACTTTCTTCCGTCTGGGTCTATATTATTCAAGGGATTTCCGGCACAGTAGTTATAACTCCACAAGCCCGGGTATTTATCCTCCAGCGGGTCAGCGCTATTCCATGAACCTCTCCACGGGTCGTAATACCTGGCGCCATGATACGCATATCCTGTCTCTATGTCAAGCTCTTTTTCGGTAAACTTATACCTGTCACCTGGTGTGGAGGAGTTGAGGCTTCTCCATATTTCGCCGTAGGCTGAGTAATCCTGGGAGGCGGTTACCTGGTTGGTTTGGTCTATGGTTACTTGTATGCTGCCGAGGTGCCTGTCCCTATGGGAGTCTTTTATATAGTAGAAGCGTTCATCGAAACGTTGAATAAAATCAACCCATCCTTCTTCGGTTTCCACCTGGGTGGTGTCATAAATAACATCGGCCCGGCCAATTAGACCGTTGTCGAAAAGGTTTAAAGATTTCCATCCGTCATCTTTATCGTATATGCCAACCTCGCGGCCGGAGTGGTCGCTAAACATCTTTTGCTTTTAATTATAATAGTAAAAACAATAGCTGGAAATCATATTCTTAAATATATAAAAATAGTAAGATAATATCATATACTTATCATAATAGGTGTAATTGCTGTATTATGAATTTAAATAGATAGTTTGTGAACTAAAATTAGTATATTATTTTTTTATCAAAGCGGAAAAACCTTTGCCAACAATATTAAATAACGGTCTTAATGTTACTATATCCCATACGTATATATCCTGACTTAAAGTGGATCAATAATTATATTATTTCTGTGATTTATTATTGCAAAAATAGATCTTCTTTATTGTTTTCTATTATAATAGTTTTGAATTCTATAAAGTCAGATTCTTCGAGTTTATATTTTTGTATTAACGAGTCTAATTTAGAAATAGCATAATCTTTATCATGCAGTAAATATTGAGTTAAGGTTATATTCTGTAAAATCTCTATCAAATCAGGATTATTTCCAGAAAGTCTGCTTTCAAGGAACTTAAGTGCAGTCTGATATTTCTCCTTTGCACGAATAGTGTCCCCCATCTTTTCTAATAATAATCCTTGGATTTGCAAACCAGGAATAAAATCAGCCTTTATAATTAACAAGTCATCAATAATTCGAAAAGCTTCATGAAATTTATCGATTGAAATTAGTAATGATATTAAATTATTATATAATATCATATTGGAAGGTTCAATTTTTATCCTTTGATTTAACAAAGATATTAATTCTTTTACATATTTTTCATATTCAATTGATCCTTTTGTTGCGTTAAAGTAATTCTTATAGGTTGAATTAAATTTTTCCCAGAACTGCGCTGCTTCATAGGTTGAATCCTGAATTGTAATTGCTCCACTAATAGATTCAACTGTAAAAATTGAAATTGTGACGATAATCACTAATGTCAGCTTTTTCATTCTTTCTCCTAAGGATTATTTTGTTATAGATCAATTGTTATTGTCTTCGTTGAAGGATATGGAACAACATTACCTATGGTTGTTATTAGTTCATAACCACATTTAAGTATTATTTTAACATTGTTATTTGTTGGAGGAAGTCGAAGTTGTAATTCACCTAAGAAATCAAAGTTATCCCTGTCAAAAATTACCGGTTGATATGGGGGTCTAAGACCAGTAGCAAATTGTAATTTACCATCCACCATAAATTCAACTTTTGATATCCAGATAACTTTACCTAATTTTCTTGCACCTGTTGTACCTAATACGCTCAACCATAATCGATATTCTTTTGTTGAAGGGATATAAAAAATAGTATAGTTCCCAACTATACCGTAATTCATAGCGAATATCCCATGGTTGGATAAATCAGTAAATCCTCCTCCAAGGCCTTCAGATTTAAACTTAAAAGTACCTGTTTTATATCCATTTTTGGAATTGGGTGTCTTTTCACTTTTGTTACGACAATTGACTCTCGTTCTTGAGTCTGCCTTTTGACCTACATTCATTAATGCTTCAGGGCCCATTCCTGAGGGATCCTTGAGAATATTAGGATTGCCAAAGCAATAATTATAACTCCAATATCCCGCATATACATCCTCCAGCGGGTCAGCGCTATTCCACGTAATTCTCCACGGGTCGTAATACCTGGCTCCATGATACGCATATCCTGTCTCTATATCAAGTTCTTTTTCGGTGAATTTGTAACGATCCGTTGGTGTGGCTGTATTTATATCGCGCCATATTTCGCCGTAGGCTGAGTAATCCTGAGTTTAACCATCTATATTTGTGCTATTGAAATTATATGTGTAAATACAATAGACAAAAACAATGAAAATTTAATGATGTTTGTTATACTTTATAAGACTAAAAAATCATCAATCCTTTTGCCTCGATACCTTACATCAGTAATTTTTTGTTTTGAAAGACTATACTTGATTATTGCGCTATCATATGGTTCATGAATAGTTATTGAATACTTTGTAACAAGTATATAAACTTCATCATCAGAAACCGGGATTATTTTTCTAATCGAATCGACATTACCGGGAAATTCCAACGTTCTTACATTTAATGATTCCATATCAATTTCATGAAATTCTTCATCAGAATAAAATACTTTGTTATTGCAACATCCTAACAAATACATATTTTCATTCCCGGTAATACTTAGTAAAGTACTGTCATTATCAGTATCAATGATTGATAGTACATTGCTAAAGTCTCGTAATCTGAATTCAAAAGAAACCAGGACATTTTCTCTCGGCATGAGAAAGTCAGCAAGCATATATGAATCTTTGGCTTCAAATATTTTCTCAATTTTATTTGTCTGCTTTTTAAAAATTTCATTTCCAAATGAAACAAACTCTGAATTGCCCCTAAAAAGGATTTTTTGGGGAGTGGTTGTGTTGGAATCGCTATTCGAAAAGAGATTCTTTGTGTAGTTTTTGGTGATTTCTATGATTGATTTATCAGTGAAATCAAGTTGAAATATACCTCTGATATTTTCTTCCCTTTCTGGTTTTCCATCCAATAAACGCTTTGAAAGGAATATAATACCATTTTTATATTCTATTAGAGGAATATCAATATTTGTTCTCTCTTTGAATAGATAATAGCTGCTATCTGAGCCGATATATTTAATATTCTGTAAAAAATTTTGATCGATCAGCTTTGAATCAATCAGTAGTAAATTATTGGGTGTGAAATTGTATAAAACCATTGCATCTTTATCTAACAATGACTTAGTATTCTTATGATTTTTTACTGTACATGATGAAAGAATAATAAACGTAACTAATGTATATATTAATGATCTCATTGTCGTTTTCCTGATATAAATATAGAAAATTACTGAATAAAAATTAAAATATTATATACTAACTAAAATTTAAAACATAAGCTTATATTTAATGGGAACTTTCTTCCAGAATAATCAACTTTTTTATTTGAATTTGGTATTGATAAGTTTATCTTCACCTTATCCTGAATATACCAAGCGTAGTACCCGTATTCTATATCAGCTTCCAAATTCTGAGTATATTCATTACAAATACCAAACTTTTTGTTGCATAAAAGTGCAATTTTATTTTTATAAAACAAATATTTATTATCTTCCGCTTTGAGGTCTTTTATAAAAATTATCATACTAATCTTATTTGAGAAAATTTCTTCCGTTACTATGATTGCTCTATCAAAAAGTGCTGGATTATCAAAATAAATCAAATAGTTTTCTGTTGAATTATCATAATAAGTATCTTTAATGGAGCTAATATCAGCTCCAAGAAATATTTCCAAGTTCCCCGAAAATTCCTTTGGAATTTTATAATATTTACTTTCGCAACCAATAATTATAAATAATACGAATAATATTCCTGTTAAACGTTTCATATTCTTTTCCTTTCTACTGTTGAACTTCAGTTCCTGATTGGTTGTTGTCTTTTTGAGGCTCTGGTTCCAAATTACTTTTATTTTCGTCTCGTTGAAAGTCATTTCTATCCATTGCTTCTTTTGATATGATTTCTAAAAGTTGTTCTTCAGAGAGATCTGGATATTTCGCGGCAAGCATCATTCCAAAGAAATTTGCGGCTAAATCTTTTTTGCTTTTATCTTCAGTGTTGTTGCCATAATATTCATGTGCATCCGTAAATATTTTTGTTAACAATAGACCAGAAGACCTAAAGGATAATAAAGACCAATATGCATGTCTTATAAATGCTCCTTCACCGGAATTTCTGACCAGACTTCTGCTTAGGCCATGACTAAATTTATTTGCATGATTAAGTCCAGCATTTTCAGCTTTTGTTTTATTATCGTAAATGACAAGTGGATCAAATGCATTATATGTAAAAGCATTCCTTGAGCTCAAGGATGCCACCGCCCCCAGGAATAGTTCTCCAGGTGAAGGAAAATCAGCTTGGCCATCAGGATCAAATCGATTTAATGGATTATTCTGGCAATAATTGTAAGGGGTTAAACCTGCTCTTAAATGTTCCATCGGGTCAACACTATTCCATGTACCTCTCCATGAATCGTAGTATCTCGCGCCAAAATAGGAATACCCCGTTTCAATATCAAGCTCCTTTTCGGTAAACTTATACCTGTCGCCTGGTGTGGAGGAGTTGAGGCTTCTCCAAATTTCGCCGTAGGCTGAGTAATCCTGTGCGGCGGTCACCTGGTTGGTCTGGTCTATTGTAACTCTTATGCTGCCCAGGTGATCTTTTATGTAGTAGAAACGTTCATCGAAACGTTGTTGAACCTCTACCATTCCTTCTTCGGGATCTTCCACCCAGACTGATTGGTAATATACATCTGCCCGGCCAATTAAACCGTTGCCGAACAGGTTGAAACTCTTCCAACCGTCATCTTTGTCGTATATGCCAACCTCGCGGCCGGAGTGGTCGCGCACGTAATATTCGGTTTTTCCGCCGGCCCGTTTCAGGATTCTGTTGCCTGTTTCATCGTAGCGGTATTTAAGTGTTTCCGCTCCTTTCTGCATGGTAAGAGGGAGGTTGCGGAAGTCATATTCCATGCCGCTTGTGCTACGTTTGGTATCGGAAATTATATTGCCGCGGTTGTCATAAGAATAAAAATACGTTGATTGATCGGATCCTGATGTGCCTTCAATCTCATTTAATTTCCCGGTCAGATACTCGTAAGAATAATCATATTCCTGGTCGTTATTAATAGTTCTCTGTAATAATCTTCCATCTTTATGATATGTAAAAGTTTCACTATGGTTGCCAACCACGCTTGTAAGGCGGTTCATACCGTCATAAGAATAACCGGCGTAAAGGTTAGTGAAATTTGATACACTATTATACCATATCTGCTGATTGGTGATATTGCTGTTATCGGCATAAATTAGGTTTTCTTTGAAACGATAGTTCAACAAACTGAGAGAGAGATTTTCAGTAAGTGTCAGCCGCCCGCGTGTGTCATAATAATAATTTATACTTTCATTATCAGCAGCTCCTTTCAATGCGAGACCTGTGACCTGATCCGCGTTGTTATAATCGTATTCAGCCTCAAATTTAGCCGTTGAAAGGTTGTCATGCATACTGGAATAAACTTTTTCGAGCCTTCCGAAATCATCATATTCATACCAGTAATAAAAACTTTCATTGACCGATTGTTTTACCAGGTTGCCGAAGTTGTCATACTCGTTTTTGAATATAACCTGAATATTTGGTGATCCGGCAAGCTGAATTTTCATCCTTTCCACGCGCCCGAGGTGGTCGTATGAATAGGCTTTGTAGTTCCAGGGCTGGCCGACCTTATCTCTATAGGCGGTAACAGCTATCCTTCCTTTAAGATTATTAAAAACAAAGCCGGTGGTCTGAAAAGCGTTAAATACAGGATATTGATCAAAACCGGTATTATCAAAATGATGAATTACCAGCATAGTTAAAGTGTCGCTTTCCCCACCGTTAAGGCTGTCAGGGTCCATATTTTCAAAGAGAATATGTGAGGCCGGCGTTCCAATCCTTATTACTCTCGAAAGGCTGTCGTAACGGGTAAAGGTAAAACGAATGCCTGAAGTATCGGCGCTGTTTCGCTGGAAACGAAGATTGCCGAATTTATCATATTTGAATTCCGTTGTGCCGGAATGTGGAGTTATTTTTTTCTTAAGAAAACCGAGCTCGTTATATTCATAGGTGGTTTCATAATTTTCAGGAGAGGTTACTTTAACGAGCTGCATAAGGTCGTTGTAGTCAAATTTTGTATCGGCATTCTGGGTTTTAGCCGCGTCAACAAATTTTCTTACAAGCCTTTTGTTGCCATGGACATCCGAATAAGTTATTACCTGCTTGCCGCATTCATCTTCGGCGGTAACTTTTGAAAAATAATCCAGGATATCGGATTTTCCGTAAGTCATGGTGGTTTTTGGATTCTGTGACGCCGTAAACCATGTTTCCAGCGGACGAGAGAGGTAATCGTAACTTGAGGCGGTCATCCTGTTCATGCCGTCATAAACGCTGTTTTTTAACCCGAGATAATTGTAATCTGTCCGCGCTATTATTTTGGAACCGCCAGATAAAGATGTTGCCCGCGAAATAACCGGCTGCCCGAAGGCGTCATATTCTTCCGAGAGAGTAACCTGTTTAATATCCACGGTGTCGTGATCCCATTTCTTAACCACCTGGGCTTTGTTTTCAGAATCAAAGTAGGTGAATCGGAGGGAGCCGCCTCTGAAGGTTTCGTCGGTATTGATTGTCATCGCGTTAACATGCACTATTGGGAGTGTATCGGCATTGGCAAAATACAACCATGATTCAACACTTTCCGAACTGTTCGCGTCGACCCAAGCTTTAATTACCAGTCCATGAACAGAGAGGCTGTCATTTTTTGCCGAAGAAAATATTGATGAAATATCCACATTATGCCAGGACCACTCATTAAAGTTTACAATTACAAATCCTGTAGTAGAGTAATCGTTTCCACCTCCTGAATATTCCTGTGTTACTCCCTGGATAATAAATTTCGCGGCCATTCCATCACTAACATTTTTATGTCTTGCTTTAATTTGCATAGTTGCGGAATTCAGTTGCTGCATAAGGTTGCAGTTGAAAGGCTGATCAAAGAAAAAATAATATTTTGAAAATGGCTCATTCGAAGAACTTGTCGAACCGCCGCCGCCTGAACCACCCCCGGGCGCTTCAGGAGTATATCCCTGTTCCGGTAAAGTTTCAATTGCTCCATCCGGATCTTCGCCGCCGACATCATTTGTGTAAACAGAATGTACAGTAGCAGCGCTTGTTGATAAAACACTCGCGCCGTTCTGGTTGATAATTACCGGGAAATCAATTGTTAAATCCTGGTTAAATGTTTGTACAATAGTATCGATTCTTGATTCCTGAATAAAACTCCCGGGGAATATAGCTTTTTTAATCCTTCCGATCTCATCATATTCAAACTCGTGGAGGTAGCCATTAGCATCGACTTCAAAAATTAAATTGCCCTTATTGTTATATGCGTAATAATAATCAAGAGTATCTCTTCCATAGATATAATATTCATGACGGTTGTTATAACTTGAACATTTGAATTCGTATTCTTCATTTAATTCTGTTCCATCAATAAATAATGTTCTTCTGGACACAGTGTCCATAAGAGCCATTTTTAGTCCCCAGTTTTGTAATACTTCACCTGGATATTCGATATATTTTTTTACATCGTTACAATATTCTGATTTAAGAAAACCTCTTCTGGACTTTACTTCAGGTCCGTAGTAATCATAAGAGATAACGATTTCATGGTCGCCAGGATTTATAGTTTTGGAATGAATTTTCCCCGCAAAATCACCGCTTTCATAAAAATTGTTTTTCACATGACTTTTTATAACATTTGTTTGGCTGATAACTTTTTCTTCTTCTGTCAATCCGGGAATATATAAATAGCTTAAATCTGATAACTCGGAGATACTGTTCGGAAGCAGATTCTTGTAACTCTTTTCCTCAATCAGCCCCTGTGAAGTTTGTTTTGTTGATTTGGTTGTAAATATTTTCCAATCGTTGCTTTCCGGTGTTGGCATTGATTCTTCTGTATAAGAAAAATGAGTGTTTTTCGAAATTTGATCATTTGGACCAAAACTTTCGGTAACAAGCTCATCAGACATTTTGAAATTGCCATCATAAGATTGGAGCCAGGTTCCGCCATTATTGGATAAGGTACCGAAGTTATAGGAGTATTCTTTCAGAGTAAAGATATTTTCTTTTTCAGTTTCTGAAGCATAAATTCGTTCACTCATTTTTTTAATTGAAAAACCATATTTTATACTGATTGGATCATAATATTTATTTCTTAATCTGGAATAATTTATTTCCCTTATAATCTGAGGTGGAGAGTTATTCTCAGATTTATTATTAATAGTTGTAATTTTGGTAATGATATCGTCTACTCTTGGCTCCTGTTGTAAGTCGTAAATCGTTGCGCTATTCACAGGAAAAGAATACTCATATTCTTCAGTTTTAACTAAAGAACTGTTGTCATAAGTTAGTCGGTCAGCTATCATGAAATTTGTATATGGATCCCTGAATTTGTCTTCCATATCTGCTTGGGAAAAAATATCGGTATAAAACAAATTTACATATCCATCCTGATTCATATGGCTTGTATATGTGAATTCAGTGATTTTACCATTATGGTAGCTAACTGATTCAAATAGGGGAGAAGTATCCTGTATCCTTAAATTAGGATTATCGCCGCCTCTCCTGTATTCCCTGGAGAGGGTGGTATAATTTATCGTGTCCGTTCTTCCGGCTTCATCAACAATAAATTTTATGAACGTTCTTTTAATACAGTTTTCTGCTCTGTATGTATCGGCAAGATTTCCCTGTCTGTATGCAGAATTGGGATCGACATCAAAATACAAATCATATCTACGCATTTTGGAATCAATCAATACATGAGCAAGAGTCTGATTAATATCGATAAAATCATAATACATTGATAACAACACTTCATCTTGTGTCGGATTTAATTTGTTTTTATTTATGTTAATATTTTTTAGTAATTTCCGTGTATTTAGTAAGTTGAGGCTTATATCGGGTGTTGTATTTGTGTATGAAAATGTTAGTGTATCCCCAATTTGATTATAAACATTTTTAAGATACATTACTTTGGGATCTAAACGGTACAAAGTGTCTTTACCAAATAAATTTGAAAATTCTTCCTCAAAATAGTAAGTCAGGCCATCCCCGTTTCTGAAATGCATACAACGGAAAATATTTTCGGCATCAATAAAATCAACTAATCCAATGCCTTTACCTTCCCTTCCTTTTTCAAGATAAATGCCTTTTAAGGTATTAGGGTCCTGTATATTCGCCACAGTTGACTGGGAATTATACAAAACAATTTTCGATCCATCGGCCATCAAAAGTGTAATATAATCCCTTTGGTCCAATGCTCCAATTCCCCCAATCTCAGGATATGACACAGACTGTTCATCATCGACTAAATTGGTAAAATGATAACCCTTTAATAATAATGCAACCTGACTTCCCGTCATTGGACTCAAAGAGTGTCCGTTCAGTGGATTATCATCTTCATCAGTAAAATAATTATTTTCAAAGTTGAATGTCTGTAGCGCAAATCCGTTAAATCCAATGATCCATTCCGGTGAATTTATACTGAATATTACATTTTCTCCAGCATCCTTTGTGTAAAATGTATGGTCAACATTTGTGTTATAATTTAAAGTGATAGCGTTTCCCAAATTATTTGGTAAGTCCATCGGCACTGAATATCCCAGCATCAGGTTACCGTCATATTCGCCGATTATTTCATTGCCACGGGCCTTAAAGCTGCTTCCAGAAAGATAGCCTCTTTCATTAAATTTTTCATAACTCTGGGCAGGTAAATTATTTTGTGAAATTTGAGCAAACATTATAGAGTTGAGTAACAAAAAACAAACCATTCCAACAAAAAACCTCATTTTTCCTCCGGGAAAAATTTTCTTTAATAAACGAAAACTTCTATTTTATAAAAAAATATATCCTTATACGTAAAAAGAATTAACTTTTGCACTTAACCCATAAACATAAAATCCGGAAGAAATAACCCTTCCTTTAACATAGCCCAAAAAAACTCAGCCTCTAAATAAAATACTAATAACATCTGTATATCTTCTAATGTGAAACATAATAAAATTAATTCAATTTTGTCAAGTTTAAAGTAGGGTAAAAATAGGGTGGTAAACGTTAGCGCAACAAATTGAACTGACAATAACTTTTGCCGCAAATGACCTTGAGAGGACGTCTGTTTTTGGTGGATTTAACGAGGCCGGCGTTGTGATCTTTGATTCTTCTGTCGAGGTTTTCAGTGCAGCCGTAGTAACGTTTTCCATCTTTAAGGCTGAGTAAAACGTAAGCGAAATACATAATAAATACTCCCTCAGAATTCGCTTTAAAATAATAAAACCTCGCTTTGCGAGGTTTTATAAAAGAGGCGGCGATCGGATTCGAACCGATGAATAAAGGTTTTGCAGACCTTCGCCTTAGACCACTTGGCCACGCCGCCAGAAAAAACTTTTGCTATATAAACAATATTTTGTTTATATATGAAAAAATCCACCGGAGTGGATTTTGAGCGGGAGACGGGACTCGAACCCGCGACATCAACCTTGGCAAGGTTGTGCTCTACCAGCTGAGCTACTCCCGCATTCATTCTGATAAGAACATCTAAATCAGGTCAACTAATATAATATTGATTAAAATATAATTCAAGAAAAAAATGATTATTTTCTCGAGCCATGAATAAATCCCCTGTAGGGACGTGAATGTTGAACTGTGATAAAACAGTCGGGATCAACAGATTCAATAATTTTGATGACTGCTTTCATATTTCTTCTTTTAATGATCATTATCAGCACAGACATTCCGCCGGTTACTCCTTCAGCGGGTAATATTGTAACTCCATATTTCGATTTCCACAGAGTTTCCGCTATTTTGTCGGTAAAATGTTTTGAGATAACATTAAGCTGAACAAAACCGAGGGCAATTTTTTCTTCGAGCGATATACCAAGAATATTTCCGAGTCCGAATCCCGCCGCGTACCCGATTAAATTGATAGTATCATCCATATTTTCAACTATATAACGCATAGCGAAAATCCAGATCAAAACTTCAAAAAAACCTGCCATAGCCGCATAATATTTTTTCCCCTGAACCACAAGTATCATTCGGAAAGTGCCTATTGTTACGTCAGTAATTCGCAGCATCATAATCAGAAGCGCGCCGGCGAGTGTTTCCAACATCTTATCAATTCCTTAATCAATTTATTTTTCGGTGAAAACTTAATAAAATAAATGCTATTTTTAACAGGATTATTTGAAAAAATTTGCAGGTAAATGTACGAATACGAACGGGAAGAACTGGTAAAGAAGCTTAAACGCAAGGGAATTGAGGATCAGGAGGTCCTGCGGGCATTTTCAGTTGTTGAACGACACCTCTTTGTCCCCGAAGCTATGCATCTTCACTCCTATAAGGATAATGCCCTTCCCATAGGTTACGGTCAGACAATATCCCAGCCCTATACCGTGGCATATATGACTCAGGCGCTCGGGCTTCGCCAGGGTGATAAAGTACTTGAAATCGGCACCGGTTCAGGGTTCCAGGCGGCTATACTGGCCGAAATGGGGATAAAAGTATACACCATTGAAAGGAATTTTGAAATTTTTTCAAGGACACAAAAGCTGTTTGACAAACTTGGAATAAGAGCCGCGACAAAATGTGGTGACGGAACAATCGGCTGGTCGCAATATGCTCCTTACGAAGGTATAATTGTTACCGCGGGTGGGCCCGCAGTACCGAAAAATCTTCTTAAGCAAATAGCCGTTAATGGCAGAATGGTCATTCCGGTTGGGGATAAGAAGTCCCAGATTCTGCATGTAATAACAAAGGAGGGAGAAGAAGATTATAAAATTGAGAAAGTCCCCAGTTTTGCTTTTGTTCCTTTGATAGGAAGGGAAGGATGGAAAGAAGGGCGTTAGTAATTACAGGCCCCACCTGCACAGGTAAAACAGAACTGGCTATAAAAATAGCGAACCGGACCGGCGGGGAAATAATTTCGGCCGACAGCCGTCAGCTTTACAGATACCTGGATATCGGGACAGCAAAGCCGTCACGTGAAGAGCTGCGGAAAGCAAAGCACCACTTCATCGATCATCTTAACCCTGATGAAGATTATAATGTCAGCCGCTTTGAGAATGAATCGTCGGAAGTTTTGAACAATCTCTTTCCGGAGGGTCGGTTGCCGATTATAGCCGGAGGATCGGGGCTTTATATTAAAGCTGTTACAGAGGGGATTTTTGATGAAGCGGATACAGATAATGAATACAGGGAATATCTGCATAAGATAAGGACTAACCAGGGGAATGAAGGTTTATATGAATTATTAAAGGCAGGCGATCCGGCTGCAGCCGAAAAAATGCTTCCGCAAAACTGGAAAAGAGTGATGAGGGCGCTGGAAGTATTCAAACTCACAGGAAAATCCATTTTATGGTTTCATGAAAAACACAAACCGGAAAAAGAGATTAATTTTGTCAAAATAGGTCTGACAATTGAGCGTGAACTTCTTTATAAGCTGATTGAAAACAGAGTTGACAAAATGATTGAAACCGGGCTGATAAATGAAGTTGAGTCAATTCTTTCTTCAGGATGGAAAAAGGAACTAAATTCCCTGAATACTGTTGGGTATAAAGAGATTATTTCCTTTCTTGAAGGTGAGATCAGTCGGGAAAGGGCGGTAGAACTTATTAAAAGGAATACGCGCAGATTTGCCAAAAGACAGATGACATGGTTCAGAAGAGATGAAAAAATCATTTGGAAAGAGGTAGATCAAATGACTGATTTCGACAAGCTTGCGGAGGAAATAATTTCGGAGTATTTCTGAAATTAGCCGCGGAGAAAGAATGAAAGAAAAAATAAGGATAGCGTCGGGGCAGGGATTCTGGGGCGATCTGATTGACGCGCCTTATCACCAGGTTACAAGAGGGGATGTCGATTACCTGGTGATGGATTACCTCGCCGAAGTTACAATGTCAATTTTACAAAAACAAAAGAATAAAAATCCTGAGCTTGGTTATGCCCGCGATATTCCGCCTCTTATGAATCGAATTCTTCCGGTCTGCAAAGAGAAAGGGATTAAGGTAATTACAAATGGCGGAGGGGTTAATCCTGAAGCATGCGCGAGAGAGGTTATCAAAGCCTCTGAAGAAGCAGGAGTAACTGGTATTAAAGTCGCGGTTGTTCTTGGTGATAATATTACAAGAGATATAGATAGAATAATAAACGCGGGATGTCACCTGAACAATATGGAAACAGGTGAAAAAATTGATAATTTTAAAAATGAACTTCTCGCAGCCAATGTTTATTTCGGCGCTTTCCCTATTGTTGAGGCGCTTGAAAAAGGAGCGGATGTTGTTATCACCGGCAGAACCACAGATACGGGCCTTACGCTCGCGCCCATGATATATGAATTCGGCTGGAAAGAGGACCAGTTTGATCTGATGTCGGCAGGAACGGTGGCCGGACACATTCTTGAATGCGGCGGGCAGGCCTCGGGAGGAAATCTGCTGGCCGACTGGGAATCGGTTGAAGACCTTGATGATATAGGTTTCCCGATTGTTGAAGCATTCCCCGACGGCTCATTTATAGTGACCAAACATTCAGGGACAGGAGGAAAAGTAAGTATTGAAACAGTTAGCGAGCAGCTCCTTTATGAAATCGCCGACCCGGTTAATTACATTACTCCCGACTGTGTTGCCGATTTTACTTCGATTCAACTTTCGGAGGATGGTAAAGAGAGGGTAAAGGTCAGCGGAATAAAGGGGAAAGAGTATACAGATTCATATAAGGTTTCATGCGCGTATAGCGATGGATGGTCGGCAATTGGAAACCTGACTTATTCACGACCGGAAGCGCTGAAAAAAGCCCGGGCTGCCGATAAAATTCTGAGAAAGAGAATGGAAAAACTGGGCCTGAACTTTGATGAAATACGCACAGAGTTTGTGGGTTATGATGCCTGCCATGGTCCTTTAAGTCATAAAATTCCGGAGGATATGGTTAATGAGGTTGTACTGAGAATTGCTGTCAGGTCTCATGACAAAGCTTCAGTTGAAAGATTCGGCAAAGAAATTGCTCCTCTTATTCTTACAGGTCCCCCTTCCGTAACAGGATTTGCGGGAGGCCGCCCCCGGCCAAGCGAAGTTGTAGCCTACTGGCCCGCGTTAATACCAAAAACTCTTGTAACTCCTGAAGTAAAAATTGTGGAGGCAAAATGAAAATAAAGTTATCAGATATTGCTCATGGCAGAAGCGGTGACAAAGGCGACGCGGCCAATATAGGCATAATCGCTTATGATCAGAAAGGATACGAACTTATCAGGAAAAAACTTACAACCGACAAAGTTAAAAAATATTTTGAAGGCATTTGTCGGGGTGAAGTCGAAAGATATGAACTGCCAAATCTCAAAGCCCTGAATTTTATGCTTCACAATACCCTGGGCGGCGGAGGAACAGTTTCACTTAAACATGACGCCCAGGGTAAAACTCTCGCGGCGGCATTATTGCTGATGGAAATAGAAACTGACAATTGATACTTTTTTTCTTATCTTTGCCTGTTTATAATTTGATGTTTTGATATAACAAGGAGTTGATTTTATGTTCGAAGAACAGGTGAAAACGCTTAAGGGCTTTAAAGACAGCATCGAGAAATTACGAGGTTATCTTTAAAGTAGATGAGAAAAAAGAAAAGATTCTCGAACTTGGCAAATTGAGCGAAGAACCTGGTTTTTGGGATGATCAGAAAAATGCCCAGAAAATACTCCAGAAATCAAAAGCATTGCAGGAATGGGTCGATCTTTGGTCCGGTCTGATGGAGGAATGTGAAGGCGCTGAGGAATATATTGAGCTTGCTCAGATGGAGGAGGATGAATCACTCGAATCTGACATTTTGGAACAACTTGCCACGCTCGAAAAAAATATAGAGGAAGCTGAGCTTAAATCAATGCTCAGCGGCAGGGATGACGCCAGGAACTGTCTGCTGACTATACATAGCGGCGCGGGGGGAACTGAAGCCCAGGACTGGGCCCTGATGTTAATGAGGATGTATAACCGGTGGGCTGAAACCAATGGGTATAAAATCGCTGTTATGGATATGCTTGAAGGTGAAGGCGCCGGAATAAAAAGTGTTACCTTTGAAATTACCGGTCAATTTGCTTTTGGATACCTGAAAGCAGAGAACGGAGTTCACAGACTCGTAAGAATTTCTCCTTTTGATTCCAATAAAAGAAGGCACACTTCCTTCGCTTCGGTTTTTGTAATTCCTGAAATTGATGATTCAATTGAAATAGAAGTTAATCCTGCCGACCTTAGAATCGATACTTTTCGTTCAGGTGGAAAAGGGGGGCAGAATGTGAATAAAGTTGAAACCGCTGTCCGGATAACACATGAACCCACTGGTACGGTCGCGGCTTGTCAGTCGGAACGATCCCAGCTTCAAAACAAGACAAACGCGATGAAAATGCTTAAGGCAAAACTTTATCAGTTGGAACTTGAGAAACAGGAAGCCGAGCTGGACGAAATTGAAAAGAATAAAATGAAAATAGAATGGGGCAGCCAGATCCGCTCTTACGTTTTCCATCCTTATAATATGGTTAAAGATCACAGGACAAACACCGAAACCTCCGATACACAAGGGGTAATGGATGGGAATATAAATGAGTTTATTCGTTCATATTTGCTGAAATTTGCCCAAAATTAGGAGAATTATGGCTATTTATGCTGCCGGGGAGATAATAGCGCAGGAAGGAAGTGAAAAAAAAGAAATTTTTGTGCTGATGAGGGGTAGTGTCGGTATCTATAAGGGAGACCTTAAAATTGCCGAATTCAGTGAAGTCGGAACAGTGGTGGGTGAGATGAGTATTATTCTTAATCAGCCCAGGACAGCTACTATTAAAGCTCTCGAAGATTCGGATATTATTTGTGTTAAAGCCGATCTTCCGACACTTATTAAAGAATATCCCGTTTTAACCCGCGATGTTATAAAAGGGCTGGCGGAAAGGTTGAAAAACACTACAGAGGATTACTGGAATGTGGCCGCGAAAACCGGCGCTTTTATAGAATTTGATGATGTCTGAAAATAAAGACTTTTTTGATAAAGTTTATGAGGTGGTGGCAAAAATACCTTATGGCAGGGTTACTACCTATGGCGCTATAGCGAAAGTATGCGGAACCGGCGCCGCAGCGCGGACTGTAGGGTGGGCCCTGAATGGAGCAAAAGATACCGGGCTGCCCTGTCACCGGGTTGTAAACAGGAGAGGAGAACTGACCGGCAGAAATCATTTCGGAAGCGGTGAAATAATGAAAGAACTCCTTGAATCCGAAGGAGTTGAATTTGATGAGAACAACGCGGTTCTTATGAAAAAATATTTTTGGGACCCTGCCTGATTAAAAAAAGCATGTGATTTGCATTACAGTAACATTTTTCCTGTTAAATTATAAAATAATTAATTTGCATTTAACTTGCCAAAATTACTAACTTTTATAAGATATATGTAGAAAGGATGAACTGGTGTTAATATGGAACTAAATTTGGCTATTCAAGGTGGAAAGGAAACTTTTTAAAGAAATTATCGGCTAATATTACAGCTATATAAAACTAATCTGATGGATAAAATTATAAGTATATATATAAACTCATATTTTTATGGAGGTCAAGTGAGAAAGTTAGTACTCTTTGTTTTGTCTTTTGTGTTTCTGGCATCTCTAACCTACGGGGAAGATGTCAGGGGTGAATTTAATGGCTGGGCCCAATCCGCGATGTCAGCAAGCCTGGGAAGTACATGGGTTTTTACATTCCAGAATACTAACGCGTCATCAAGCTTTAAGTTTTATGACGGAAGCTGGTGGGGTAACGCGACCGCTATGACAATAGGCACAAAATATACAAATCTGAATACAAGCGCTGATAACTGCTCAGTATCAGATTATGTGCAGAACGATTATTATGCCTATAAGTGGAATAGCGATAATACCTGTGTAATTTTCAAGTCGACAGCACCTTTCAGGTCTATTACAAATGTTGAAAGATCGGCGGCTACTGTCTACCCGGGTCAGAGCATTACGGTAACTGTAACAATTAATGACGACTTCGGCACCGGTGACGCGGCATACATCAGATATACTACCGATAACTGGTCATCTTCGACTATTACCGAGATGGCGGGCAGCGGAACATCATATACCGCGACAATTCCCGCTTCTTCAAACCAGGCCGGCACTACTGTTGTATATTATGCCTTTACTTCAGGAAGCGGCCTTACAATTTCCCATTCGGACGCTGATCTTTATACAATTAATTATGATAACAATACTGAAGTGAATTATTCTTACACCGTTGAATCGGCCTGGACAACAGCCGGTGATGGCGACTGGAATTCCGGCGCGACTTGGGCAGGAGGCAATGTGCCCGCGTCAAATCAGTATTCACTTGTTGAAATAGGACATACTGTCGCGCTCGATGGCTCAATAAATTTGAAATCACTGACCGTTAACTCCGGCAAATCCTTTGATTGCGGAAGCAACACAATAACAGTTGTTGATGGCGGCACGGTCACTAACAGCGGCGGCACATTTACAGCAAGTTCAAGCACTTTCACTTTTGAAGGTGACGGCACAATTTCAGGTACGATAACCTTTAATAATGTTAATATGAATGGCGGTCTTGATTTTGGAACCGGTTCCACTGTCGGAGGCACTATGGTTATCAATTCAGGCGCTTATGTGGCTAATAATCACCCACCGACATATGGCGGCTCTTCAATTCTTAAATATTCCAGCGGTGGAAGTTATGGCCGATCAAATGAATGGAATACCACTTCTCCGGTTCATGTTGAAGTTGTCAATTCCACAACTCTGAACCTTGCCGGAACAGCTCCCGGTGTTGCCCGCACAATGACAGGCAACCTGACAATTGAATCAGGTTCAACACTTTCAATGGGATCTATGACCGAATCATTTACTATTGGAGGCAATTGTAATATAGCCGGCACCCTGACACTTTCAGACGCCGCGGGCGGCGATATTAATGTTGGCGGTAATTTTGACAATGATAATACCTTTAACGCTAATTCAAGAGATATAGAATTTAATGGCTCTTCAGCTCAGGATATCGGCGGAAATACAGCGACTGAATTCGCGTTTGTAACCATAAATAATTCTGCTGGTGTCACTCTCTCCAATTCTGCCTCAATTACCGACAGAATTACACTTTCAGATGGTCTCGTTACACTTGGAGCCAATAATCTTACCCTGGGAGCAAGCGCGACAGTAAGCGGCAGCCCGGACGCTTCAAAAATGATTGTCGCGACAGGAAGCGGCGAACTTCGTAAAACTTATTCAGATACAGGTTCATTCACTTTCCCGGTGGGGGATAATACCAGCACAGCGGAATATTCTCCGGTAACACTTAATTTTACAGCGGGTACATTCGCCTCTGCTTATGCCGGTGTCAAACTTTCAGATTCAAAACATGGCAGCAATACCAGCGTGACAGATTATATTACAAGATACTGGACTGTAAACCAGTCAGGCATTTCTGATTTCAGTTGTGATGTAACATTTATCTACGTTGACGCTGATATTGAAGGCACAGAAACAAATCTGCATGGCGCGGCATGGACCGGAGCCGCATGGGCTTATCTCGGCGCTGCCACTACCGCTTCAAATCAGATAAGCGGAACAGTAACAACATTTTCCGATTTTACAGCCGGTGAACTGGGCGCGATGCCTGTTGAGCTTACAAACTTCAGCGTTTCTAAATCAGGCAATAATGTAGTCCTTAACTGGAATACAGCGACAGAACAGGATAATTATGGCTTTGAAATAGAAAGATCTTCCGACAATTCTGTCTGGAATAATATCGCTTTTGTTAACGGCCACGGAAATAGTGACTCACCAAAAGAATATTCATTTACTGATAATACAGCGGGATTCGGAATGAACTACTACCGCCTGAAACAGATTGACTCTGACGGTTCATTCGAATACAGCAATGTTGTTGAAATAGATAATGGTGAAATGGTTGAGGATTATATGCTCGCGCAGAATTATCCCAATCCGTTCAACCCGACAACCCGCATCAGTTTTGGATTTAAAGTTAATACCGAAGCATCCCTGAAGGTGTATAATGCTGTTGGTCAGGAAGTCGCTGTTCTGTTTAACGGCAACGCCGAAGCAGGACAGATATACGATGTTAAATTTGACGGCTCGAATCTGGCGAGTGGATTGTACTTCTATCGTCTTGTTTCTCCAAACAATACTCTTGTCCGCAAGATGCTGCTGTTGAAATAGAAAGACTATAATAAATACAATTTTTGGCCGCGTTAGCTTGGTACTTTATGCTTTCGCGGCTTTATTTTTTTTTGAAACTAAATTTTCCCCAGGCAGAGCTTGGAGAAAAAGCTCTAACCGGGAAAGGGAAAAACCGCAAAACATTTGATGAATTGAGCCCTGGTTTTCAGAGAGCGATAATATAGTTTGGCATGAGTCGCAAGTTCTGAATTTGTTATCCCTGTTTTAATTTTTTTTGAAAAAGAATCCCGAATGAGATTCAACATCAATAGCCCAGGACGGCGAAAGAAGTGAGCCGTCCGGGGTAAAAAGAAAAACATACCACAACGACCCTAAAGGGGTCGAATATAGAAATCCTTAGCAGATCAGATTTTTCTTTGATAAATAATATTTTCTCAGGATTGTTAATATTCGACGCCTTCAGCGTCGCGACAGATATCTGCCATAACAGACCACCGGATTGCATCCGGGGCTATTCATATTCGACTCCATTCGGAGTCGTTTACGTAATTCCTTTGTTGATTCCGGCTTGACCAGTTTATTTAGAATCGCAGCCTGACTATCGGCAACATATTGTTAGCGGGCTTTTTGACAAATTTTGCTCTCCGGATTATCCTCAACATGTTGGTGTAGTGTGGTGATAAGAGCTTATTTATTGCCAAAGTAATTTTATCGATGTCGGCTGGAAAATATAGCGAGTTGTAATAAAAATGCATGATATTTTTGTGCCGTGATACATTATTTTTGGTTTTATATGAAATATAGTGGGTGATTTTTTTCGGTCCTGAATATCAAACAGAACCTTTTGTAAAAGTGTAACCTGTAATTCCGGCTTGAAGCGTACGCCCCTTCAGCGCTAATAATAATTTCAATTTGTCACAGATGTATATAAAACCCTGAAAGGGTGAAAGCAGCTAACGCCTATAGAGCTGGATATCTAAAAACGCCCGCCTCAGCCGGGGTGAGTGGGACTTTAAGACTCATCCACTTTTTTCAAAACCATAAGAGCTGTGGCTTTGAAGAGACCGGGAGGCTGGTTTCCGGTGATTAAACATAACAATATACGAATCTCTGATTCATATCTTTATGTGCTATTTTCCATATGCTTGTTCTTTATTTTTTGCGCTAATTTATTACTTTTCCCACTACATTTCACATAGGACCTTATTTTTAGATGATGAATTACATTACCGGGGATTTTACCCAGGCTCTCAAATGTGAATATATTACCCGCCATTGTTTCAATTTTACACATATTCATTATGGATTAGCTGTTTCTTTCTAACAGAATTGTGATCTTTTCCGACAGTAGTTGGTCCTCTTCAAACCTCTTCCCAAAAAATAGAGTATAACAAAATTCAGATAATTATTAAGAAAATTTCGATTTATAAAAACAACTCGCTTTTTTTTGTCAATTGAGAATCTGTTTTGGTTTGATTTTTGACCTATTAAAATGGCAGTATTGTTTATAACTGTATCCTGAAATGAATCTTACTGATATTACATAATAAAAATCATAGCTGACGGGATGGCCTTATGAAAAGATTTTCACTCATTTATTACTTACTCATGTTATTTTACGGCCTAAATATCATGAACGCGCAAAGCAGAAATTTGAATCTTTCAATAGCCGACTCTTCTTTTAACGATTATTTACCACTTGCGGTTGGAAACAAATGGCAGTATTTAAAAGAGTATAACAGTTGCGGGAGCTATTCATATAGCCTTGAGCAAATGGAAATAACCGGAGTAGAAAAGATAGGAGAATATGACTACTATATTATCAGGCAAAATAAAGTGCGATACGACAGGGAGAAAGAAATAATTTATGTGTGGCATAATAATCAGGATAATGTTCATCTTGATTTTAATGCCGAAGTTGGAGATACTGTTTATAGTAAAAATATCGAAAATTTAGGATTTTGCAATTTGATTTATAAGGAAGAGCGGGAAGATAACGTTTTTGGTAATCCCACAATCTCACGCAGGGCTTCATTACATTCAAGTAGTGAATGGGGAGACGGCGGCATGGCGAAGAGATATTCCAGGGGATTTGGACAAACGGGATATAGTAGGTATGCTAATCATACGGGGCATGAAACTGCCGATTATTCTTATCATAGGATTTTGATAAATGCAATAATTTACAGAGAGGGTGAGGCGGTTCATTATACACTCGGCTATAAACCTCAATTCGAAAATTTTAATGTTACGGCAAATATGCAGGATGAAAAATTAAGTTTTGATTTTTATATAGAACATGAACTGTCAAGAAGTGGAATGAATTATAACAAGTCAATAAAAGTAATTTCCTTTTATGGCAATAATGGAGAGGTAATAGATAGCACAAACAGGATTTGGCACATTTATAATAATACAACTACTCATTTTTCCAAGGTTCTTTCTTATAATACTGCATTGTTGGATGAAGACTGGATTTTTTATTTTAAATTAATTGCGATGGATGAAAGTTTGGTCTCCCAGACTACATGTATGCCGGAATGTAATTATTTTAAATTGGATAAGTCGGGAAGTATTGCAGTAGGGGGAATAGAACAAGCCGAAATAGAACAAGTCGAAAGTGAAGATAGTACGGATTTGAGAAACTATTGTTTCAATCTCTACCAAAACTATCCTAACCCATTCAATCCACAGACTACTATAAAACTTGAAATCAGTAAGTCGGAAATAACGAAATTAGTTGTATACAATTTACTTGGACAAGAGGTTACGAAACTGGTAAATGCCGAACTTCCTCCAGGAGAATTTACATTTACATTCCCTGATTATCAAATTAAAGAGCAACTCTCCTCAGGAATATATATATATACACTAACGAGCGGAAGTTATTCACAATCGAAGAAGATGATTTTTATAAAATAATCCCGCATCCGGCGGGAATATTTTTAAAAATATTTACAACTCCTTTTACTCCTCAATCTCTTTTTCAATTTTTTTGTGGCCAAAGTATCCGAAAATGTAATAAACAAAAAGGAGTATTGCCAGAATTGCGGCTATGATATATAATTTATTAAATAGCTGCGAGGCTGAAAGTGGCTGATCAAGAAATACAAAATATTTCAGAATGGTAAAAGCTGCCCCCGCGGCTACAAAACCGAGGTAGATAAGGATAGCGTTAACCACCTTCATTTTTTTAAACCCGATACCCCACTTATATAACAAAGCGGCAATAAAAACAATAGAATTAAAAGTGGAGATTATGGCGATATCTTCAAACTGGCTTAAATCCTGCTTCAACCAGAATTGACGATATAAAAGTGAAGCCATAATGGCAAGGAGGGTGATGATATACATTATAAATGCTATTCTGTATAATACAATACGTTCTCTTTCATCAGAAAGAAAGGGCGGCCTTTTCATTTTTCCTCCTCCCAGAAAAGTTGATCAAGGGTTTTGTCGAGAGCTTTCGCTATTTTAAGGCAAAGCTTTAAAGTCGGATTAAATTTCCCTGCTTCAATTAAGCCGATTGTCTGTCGTGTCGCTTCCACCAGGTCGGCGAGTTCCTGCTGGGATAAATCTTTTTCGACTCTTGCCAGCTTCAATTTTATGTTTTTTTTGTTTTTCATGGATTAAATGTAGTGTAAATATTTCATAAAGTCAAATATATATTGCATTAATGGGGCCCACGAAGATAAGACGCTAAGGATAAAGCAGGCAAATAATAATTATCTTTGAACAATGAAAATGGCAGAGACTACCGCGGATTTTTGTGATTTCGCTGATTTCGCAGATTTAGGTGGGAGTTACGCCGCCAAATGAACAAAGCACAAAATCCAGCGAAAAAACTCAAAAAAACCTTATTCTTTATTTTTTCACCTTAGTAGCAAAGATAACCACCCGGCAAAATTCAACCTTGTTAACCTTATCCAGCCTCAGTGAAAATTTCTCAATGGTTTCATGGAGTACACCGGAAAAACTGAGAACAGGATTACAGTGATTAAATAGATTAACAGGATATAAGTAAGCCATCCAAATCCAAATCCAAATCGAAGTCGTCATCGAAATTGTTTTTATAATCCTAATTCAATCTTCTTAGTTCTCTACTTCGGGTATGTGAGCGTTTTTTTCTCCGTCCCCACGGGGAATTCCCTGCGGGAACACCCCGTGGCTATTCGGCTTCGACCTCTTCGGGGCCGGTAAAAAAATGGAAATCTTTAAGTTAACGGCAGTGTTTTGGAGGGTTGGAACCAAAGCGCTGTTCCTGTTTCTGGCATGGTTTTCTTAGAAGAGGGGGAAGATAAAATCTGAAACATTTAATTATTTTTGTTCCGGCTTTGCCAGTTTATGACTACGTTACTAAATAATTTAAAGGATAACAGGATAGCGAGTCGGGATTTTCGAACAGGCACAAAAAAAACTGACCACGTCAGTTTTAGGAGGTAAGCTGCTGAGGTAGAGGGCGAACCTCAGCAGCTGGATAGTTTGTTAAAGGAGGGATGAAAAACTTAATTCAAAAGTAACATATTCATGATTAATTGTCAAGTATAAAAGCAAAGAATATTTTTGGACCGCGAAAAAAAATGATCAAAGGTTTATTTATTTAACTTAATAAGCATGTTATCTCAATTTCCCGCGGAATGGAAAGGTTTCCGGAATAACAGCCCCGGGAAAAGATGTAAAAAAAATCCATAAGATAAATTGAAAATATTTTTTTATGTTGCCAGGTTTTTGATAAATCTTCTCAACATGTTAATAGCAGGGGAAAAAAACAATTCCCGGTTGTCTCATGAGTTACATCGCATATTGTATCTGAACCGGCCCCGGCAGCTCAAAAACACTGTTGTGCTGAAAAGCGCTGAATATAATAAGAGGAAAAGATAAAGGTGATTGAAGTTATTACAAGTATCGGGATAACAGGATAGCAAGTCGGGATTTTCGAACAGGCATAAAAAAAACTGACTGTGTCAGTTTTAGGAGGTAAGCTGCTGAGGTAGAGGGCGAACCTCAGCAGCTGGATAGTTTGTTAAAGGAGGGATGAAAAACTGATGGAAACTTAATGCTTTCAAATCTAATTGTCAAGTTTTTTTTGTGAAAAATGATTAAAAAAACTTTTGTCCGATTATGTTGGATGATTTTCAGAGCCTGTTATTGTTGAACTGTGCATGAAATTCATTAAATATCAAAATTATTTATATGCTGCATAACAAGACCGGCAGAAAAAAATGAATAATTAAACAAGTGTGCCGTTAGTTATTGGATATTTCCCGCGTTGTTCAGCTCATGAATATTACGCCGGATTGTTCACTATTAAATCCCTTTCTTTTCTGAGCCATGATTATTCCATTAGCAGTTAAATTCTGCGCAAATGGCAAGAATACAATTAATAATTAGTAATTAACAATGAATAATGAGCAATTGTAATGAAAAGATTATTTCAAGAGTTATAACCTTGCTGAATAAAGGCCACAAAATCACCAAAACACCAAATCCCACGAAGGAAATTACGAATTACGTCCTCCGCGGCGGATAAAAATTACGAATGAGGAATGAAAAGAATGTAATGAAACCTGATTTTTGATTTTTTAACCTTAGTAGTATCAGAACTACCCGACCAAACTAAACCTTATTAACCTTATTCAAACGGGCGATATGTTCTAAGGAATTATATAATGATCGGGTGAAAAATTCAGATCAGGAATGGAATGATTAAAAAGATTTACCGGATAAATGTTAGCCATCGAAATTCAAATCGAAGTCGCCATCGAAATCGGATTCTTTAATAAATCAGAGAATTGTTTTTTAATTCTCCACTCTTCACTAACCACTTTTCACTTCCGGCTCTGCCGGATTATGATTATTCCGTAAGGAGTCAAATTCTACGCAAAATGGCAAAATTATTACTAATTGGCAGTAAAAATCGGCATTAGATTCCGGTCTTTTTGCAAAGGACGCAAAAAACCGGAATGACAAGTAATTGGTAACACTTGGGGAAAGCCAATTCGTAATTCGTAATTCGTCATTCTTCATTGTTTCTGGCTTGCCAGTCTATGATTACTCCGTAAGGAGTTAAATTCTGCGCAAAATAGCGAAATTTTTGGCAACAATTCGGATTGTAGTTTTTCCTTAGCTTAGCTCTGTTGATCCCCTACAGGGATCTTACTAAATTTTTTTGTTCTTTACTACCCCATGGGGACGTTCCGCAATAATGCTGCTTCTCCAAAGCAGATTCGATTCAAAAAATATTATCCTGGGAAAACCAATTCGTAATTCGTCATTTTTATCCGCCGCGGAGGACGTAATTCCTCATTGTTTCGGGCTTGCCAGTCTATGAGTATGAATATGATGACAGGGGAGGAGATTGCCCGCAGAAAACAACATACTGATTTTATGGCCCAGCCAGTTTAATATTAGGCTCTTATCACCACACTAACGTCAACATGTTGAGGATAATCTAAGGAGCAAAATTTGTCAAAAAGCCCGCCAATAACATGTTGCCGATAGACAGGCCGAGATTTTAAATCCAAAAACCGGCTGAGCCAAAATTTCAATATTGTACTAACCGCTCCCACGGGGAATTCACTGCGTGAACACCCCGTGGCTATTAGGTTTAACCCCCTTCGGGGAATTTTCCTAAGCTCTGCCTGGGGAAAATTTAGGCTCTTATCACCACACTAACGTCAACATGTTGAGGATAATTCGGAGAGCAAAATTTGTCAAAAAGCACGCCAATAACATATTGCCAATAGTCAGGCCGCGATTCTAAATACGTACTCGTTCTCGTAATCGTACTTCTTACTCGTCTTTTCAAAACGCTCAGGTTATTCGAGAACGAGGACGATTACGAGTACCTGTACTATGAGTACGATAAAATTTTACCAATTTGCGTATAATTTAACTTCTTATTGAATAAATCGCCTCCCGTTTTGCCAGGGAACTTTTCCCCATAAGGGCGTTTTCCTCAAGCTCGCTTGGGGGATATACAGAACATCTTCTCTGACAATTTATTTGTTTTGTTCTGGTTCAGCCGGCTCAGGAATTGGAATAGTGTCGATTCCCGGCGTGTGAAATACTTATGTATAACTATGTCTGTTAAACTTATTCTAAAAGCAAGTGCAGGAAAGGTTAAACAGGGAGTAAAAAATTCAAAATAAAAGCAATCAAAAATATTGACTGGGAAGAAAAAATTTCATAAATTTGCTTTTCTAAAATTGATTGCACGGAGGAATTTGATGTTCGCAGTAGTTGAAATTGCTGGTCAGCAATTCAAGGTAATGCCCAACGAAAAATATTACGTCCCCAGGTTGAAGGACGAAGCTGAAGCTGAATTGGAATTTGATAACGTATTGCTGGTATCCGATAATGAAAATCTGAAAGTCGGAACTCCTTATGTTGACGGCGCCAAAGTGCATGCAAAAGTGCTTGATCACCTTAAAGATGAAAAAGTAATTGTATTCAAGAAGAAAAGAAGAAAATCTTACAAGGTTAAGCGTGGTCATCGTCAGCATTTAACCCAAATTGAAGTAACGAAGATAGTATAGAAGGAGACAATAAATGGCCCATAAGAAAGGACAGGGATCATCCCGAAACGGACGCGACAGTAACCCGCAATATCTTGGAGTTAAAAGATTTGGCGGAGAAAAAATAACATCCGGCTCAATTATTGTCCGCCAGCGCGGTACTAAATTTCATCCCGGAGCAAATGTTAAAAAAGGTAAAGATGATACTCTTTTTGCCGTGGCCGACGGCGTAGTCAGCTTCGAGACAAAAAAGAATAATCGAAAGTTTGTGCACGTTTTAAGCGCGTAAAAAAAGCCCCCCGGAATTCGGAGGGCTTTTTTTTTAGAATCCTAATCTCTCCATATCGGCAACAAGGGTTTTAACATGGCTGATAGATTTATCAAGAGCAGCCTGCTCAGTTTCATCAAGGGTCAGCTCAATTACTTTTTGAACCCCGTCGGAGCCAAGCACAGCCGGAACACCGAGATAATACCCATCGACTCCATATTCACCATCAAGATAGGCGCATACAGGAAGCAGCCGTTTTTCATCTTTCAGAATTGCTTCGGCCATCATTATGCTTGATGTTGCCGGGGAATAAAATGCTGATCCGGTCTTTAACAGCTTCACTACTTCGCCGCCGGCCATTTTTGTCCTTTGCACCATCGCCTGCATTACTTCTTCCGCTTTATCCTTGCTTCCATATTTTCTTTCCAGCATTTCCATTACCGGCACTCCGTTTACGTTGGCGTAACGAACCAGAGGCACCATAGTGTCGCCATGCCCGCCGAGAACCATAGCGTTGATATCTTTAACCGAAAGGTCGAGTTCCCAGGCTATGAAAGAGGAAAAGCGTGATGAATCAAGAACTCCCGCCTGTCCGATCACTTTATTATGCGGAAATCCGGAAACCTTCTGAAATAAAGTTACCATAGCGTCGAGCGGATTGGAGACAATGATGACAATCGCGTTGGGCGCGTTATCCCTGACTCCTTCGGCAACAGATTTCATAATTTTTGAATTTGTAACCAGCAGATCGTCTCTGCTCATCCCCGGTTTTCTGGGCAGCCCCGCGGTGATGATTACGATATCAGCCCCGGCGATATCTTTGTAATCATTTGTTCCTCTTAAGGTTACAGCGGAGCCGTCAACGCGTGAAGCTTCGGCAATATCAAGGGTTTTACCCTGTGGCATATCTTCGACGATATCGAAAAGAACGACATCGGCCAGCTCTTTCTGAGCAATTAACTGAGTGAGTACTCCCCCTATCTGGCCTCCGCCGATAAGGGCAATTTTTTTTCTACCCATAAAATCTCCTGTTAAATTAATTGTTTTGTTAGTCCGGCAGATTATAATATTCCGCTGAATAAACGTTATCTTAATATAAACAGCACGGAAGATGCCGCAGGATTATGATTCTCGGGCAAAATTCAGTTCAAGTATGGTTTCAGTTCCACCCGGAGTGAAATTATACTTTAATCCGTCCAGATAAGTCCGCATAATATGAATACCCCTGCCGTTGTCTTTAAGGATATTTTCCGGAGTTGTCGGATCAGGTATTTTTTCAGGATCAAATCCTTCACCCTGGTCCCTGAATATAATGATCATTTTCTCTTCATCAATTTTGACCGTAATCCTTACTGTCTTTTTTTCATCCAGCTTATTACCATGAATGATTGAGTTGGACGCGGCTTCAGCAACCGACAAGGCGATACTGTTATACAAATCTTCATCAATATTGTTTTTCAAAACAATATCCATAATAAAAGATTCAACTTCGGGAAGAAGCTCAGGATCGCTTACAATTTCCTTTTGAAATATTTTTTCAGGCAAGTTTATCTCCTGTTTGTAGGGGTCTCATTACTCAGGTAAAAATATAATTACCTGAAGTTCTTTTCAAGTTAATAATAACTTTTTTAGCATTATTATGCTAAATTTTCCAATTAATCTGTAAAAACAGATTTGCGGTTTCCCGTTTTGCATCCGTTTCTGTTGTAATGAATTCGTACCACCCGTGAATTCTTACAATAATTGAGGAGTTATCATCATAAAGAAACTCAGAAACAGGACCAATACTTCTGTAAGTGGATTCTTTTTCTCTCCGGTTATCCGAAGTAAAAGAATACCTATTCAACTGGAAAAAACGAAGACCGACTGAAGCTCTGATCGCAGACAATTTTGCAAAGAACCGTGGTTCGGCATAATATTCCTGAAGATATCTGACCGGGCTTCCCGAAAAGGAGTTCCAGTTAAAATCTCCCTGTTCCGAAAGTTTCAGGTAGCCGTTAAAAAGTATTCCTTTTTCCTGGTATAAATTAAATACCGAAGAATCGCGGAGTACATATTGCCGAAACGAGAAACTTTTGTAATTAGGGTTGATATCTTCAAAATCATATACCGTATAATTTGCTGAAACTTCCGCACTATTTTTGGTAACAATAAATTTGTTGTTAAAGGTCCCGCCCGAAGAAAGTTTTATAACTCTCCTCAGGTTGTTATTGGAACTTCTTTCAGCGAATATATACACAATATGATTCAGACTGCCCTGAATGGTCGCAAAATAATCAAAAAAACGGGTCAGTTTTTTACCATAATAAATCCGGAAAATAGAGAGAAGCTCATCTCTGTCATCATTATTAGCCTCACTGGGGGTGTCATAGACCAGTTTCCTGTGAAAAATACTGAAACTCAGCTTTTCATCGGCTGAAATATTCCATTCACTTCTTAGCGAAATTGTAGCGCGGGTATTTTTATTGTTTTTGGCGGCTTCAGTTTCTTTTCTCTGCTCGTAGATCAGTGGATTTAGCTCTTCAATCTTTTTGGCAAAATGTTTTTCCTCTCTTTCTGAAAAACCAATTTTTAATATTCCTGAAAATGAGGCGCTTATATAACGGAGGCTGCTGTTTAGATCGAGCCTGAATTCCTCTATCCTTGTATCGGGGACAACGCCTCCGCTTGTCCGGGTGACGATATAACGGGTTGAGCGGTCAATTTCCCTGAATCCTGTGCTTCCTTCAATATCCATCGAAAATCCTGATTCCATAGAAAAAAAGATAAGACGATCAGCTACATTCCATGAGGATTCGGTCCGGCTTTGAATATTATTATTAACGTCAAATATAGTATTGGTAAGTGAATCGGCCTCAAAATAAAAATCCCTTCTTCGTTCCGAGTAATTTGTAATAAAATTATTTGTCAAAGAGTTCTCGATATCATTTGATAAACGGAGATTAAAAACTCTGAAGGAATTTTTCCTGGGCGATATGTCTTCATTCTGAAAACGAAATGAAGAAAAAATATCGAGATTGCTGTAGCTGAAATGATCGGCGACAGCTTCCGCGCCATATATAACTCCCTGGTCCATCACTCCTATCTGGGTATTGGATGAAAACCCGGCAAAGGGGATAATCTGGAGTCTTTCTAATGGTGAATATTTTACATAAAAAGAGGAATTAAAATCGGACGCCTCATTTATCGCGAGTTTACGGTCATCCGAAAAAATACTGCTGTTTAATAAAAATCCGCTTTTCAGCTCGGATGTGAAATTATATTCACCGAGCATCGAAAAATACTGTTCATCCTTAATAGTTTTTTCACCAAGCCTGATAACAGCCGAACGGTAATTCTCTCCCAGTCCGATAAAAAAATTATCATCCGAAAAGCTGTATTTCAGGGCTGAATTTAACTGGTAGGTATTGAGCTGTTTTTCAAAGAGGTTGGAAAAATAATGATTCTGATAATTGGCGGTGAGAAAACTGAGAGAGTCAAGATTATCCTGTGCCCTGATAATCAGCGCTGCAAAAAGGAATATTATTTTGATATAAAAAAGGCGCAAATTTTAATCCGGAACAATTTCAAAACTTATAAGTTCGGTATAACTGTTTGCCGATCCCGATTCCTTAGAGAAAGCTATCAGGCGCAGATAATATTTTTTATAAGTTTCAAGATAATAAGTTGAAGCATCCAGATCAATTTCTTCCCGGCTTTGTGAAAAATAAAAATCGGTTTCGGAAATAATACCATATACCGGGTCGGAATAAAGGACTAATTTATACCAGGCAGGATAAGAACATGTTAAAATTTTAATTGTGTTCAGTTCAGTTATCGCGGCTCCATTGAGAGGGAATAGAATTTCGGGCCGGTCAAGCGCCAGATCGGACACCGTTAATGTCGCATTGCTGAGCAAATCTCCTTTATCCAGCGCTTTTATTCTGTAATAATATAGTATTCCCGGTTCAACTGAAACGTCATTATAGCTCGAACTAATGGAAAAAAATTCTTTTTCAGCGTTTTCTGTCTCAAAATCAGCTAAAGCCGACCTGTAGATAATATAACCTTTAATATCAGCGTCTCCCCGGGGAGTCCAGTGAAGTGATATGAATATGGAATCAATGTCATTCCTTCCCGACGCCTCGGGATAAAGCGGTACAAAAGGGGGATATTTATTTGCGGGCTGACCGCTCACACTGGCGGAGATTCCACTTTCACGGAAACTTTTATCATAGGCTGAAATCGCATAGGTGTAAATGGAATCGTAATTAAGGGGATAATCGAAGTAATAATTTAATTCGGTGGAATCGTAGAGCGCGAGATCAGGATTATCGTTGATTTTTCGGTAAATATAATATCCGAGAAGATCATGTTCGGGGTTCTGTTCCCATTCAATGCCTGTTTCACCATCCCGGGCTCTGAATAATCGGATCCCTTCGGGAGCGGAAGGGGGAAAGCCGTCATCATCGGTGGTAACGATATCTGATCTGTCGCATCCTGCAATCAGAATAAAAACGACTGACAACAATATTATTTTCAGGGGCATTATCTCTATCTTTTTTCCATTTAATTAAGTGAAAGTAAAATAAAAATTCAATGCCAAATAAGAGAGGTATAAAAAAAGAGACTGTTTTTTACGATAATAAAAAAGATAAGAAAATCTGTAAATATTAGTATGATTTTCTTGACAATATGTTTTATTTAGACTAAGTTTAAATTAGCAGTTGAATAAATATTTATTGGCTATGAGCAGATTAATAGATTGTAAAAAAGGCAGCCGGGTTAGAATAGCGGGAATCGGCGCAGGACATGGCGCGATGATGAACCTGATGAATTTTGGCCTGTCGGTTGGTGAAGTTGTAGAAGTGAGCAAAAAATCAAATTTTCGCGGTCCCGTTGTTGTCGTATGCCGTGAAACTGATATCGCTATCGGATATGGAATAGCTGAAAAGATACTGGTTGAGGGTATCTGACTTGGAATTTATCCTTATCGGGCAGCCTAATTGTGGTAAGAGCACGATATTTAATGAGGTTGCCGGATACAAAGCTATATCATCCAATTATCCCGGGGTTAGTGTCCAATACACAAAAAGTGTAATTGATTTCCAAAATCAAAAAATTGATATAACCGATCTTCCCGGGGCTTATTCGGCCAATACCACAGATGAAGCCGAACTGGTTTCGGTAAAATATATTCGTCATTCCCCTCCCGATTCAGTGATTATTAATGTTATTGACGCCTCTGTGCTTTCCCGCAGCCTCGATTTGACTCTTCAGCTTCTTTCATTGCGTCGCCCAATGGTTATTGCCCTGAATATGATGGATGAAGCGGCCAGAAAGGGGATTAAAATTGATTCCGGTGCGCTTTCAAAAAAGCTTGGTGTTCCTGTTGTTGAAACAGTCGGCAGAAAAGGAAGGGGTGTTTACCAGCTATTTGAAAAAGCTTTTGAGGTTGCCGGAACAGGTTCTCTTCCTAACTATATTTATTTTGACAGACCTATTGAAAATATCCTTGATGAATTTGCCTCTTTCCTGAAAAAATCGGGAGTGCCTGAAAAATGGAATTACCGGTTTCTTGCCCTTAAGATTTTAGAAAAAGACCGGTTGATGAAGAGATTTTTTGATGAATACCTCGGTGAAAATCACTGGCGGTATGTTGCGGCGAAGATAAAAGAATTTGAAAAGCTGATGGAAAACTTTTCTGAAATGGTGGTTTCTTCGGCTCGTCATTCGCTGGCATTCAGGATTTTTGAATCGGTCGCTGCTGTAAGTTCAAATAAATTTGTCGATTTTCGGCAGAAACTTGATGATATTTTTATGCATCCTTTCATTGGTTATATCATCATGGGGGGAGTATTATATCTTATTTTTACACTTATCTTTTCTATCGGGAATTTAGTTGAGCCGATCTTTCTTGATAACTTTGATTTACTGAACAAATTTCTTTCTGAGACTTTCGGGGAAAACACTATTCTTTTTCATCTGCTCAACGGACTGGTTTCAGGCATCGGTGGCGGAATAGGAATAGTTATACCTTATTTGCTTCCATTCTTTATTTTCCTTTCTATCTTGGAAGATACCGGATACCTGGCCAGAATAGCTTACCTGATTGATAATCTGATGCACAAGATTGGCTTGCACGGTCTTTCAATACTCCCGATTATATTGGGTTATGGATGCACAGTGCCGGGCATATTGGCGACGAGAATATTAAAATCCACACGAGATAAAATAATTACCGCAACTCTGACTACACTGGTGCCCTGCTCGGCAAGAATGACGATCATCTTCGGACTGGTGGGCTTTTTTATAAGTATGGAAGCCGCGGTTGCCATTTACATCCTGAATATTATAATCCTGGGAATAACCGGCAAAATAATGTCGAAAATAATGCCTGATGTCAGTCCGGGTTTAATACTCGAAATCCCGAAATATCATCTGCCATCACCGAAAGCGGTAATGAGCAAAACCTGGTTCAGACTGAAGGAGTTTATTGTTGTTGCCTGGCCACTTCTAATTATCGGGAGTGTTCTGCTGGAGTTTATAAACTATTATGATCTGGCCGACTCGATCAATTCTTTGCTCGCGGTTTTTACCACAGGAATTCTCGGACTGCCCTCCCTTGTTGGTGTAACTCTGCTTTTTGGTATTATGCGTAAGGAATTGTCGCTCATACTGTTGTTTTCGGCAATGGGGACCAATGATGTTTTAAGCGTTATGACTTTTTCGCAGGTGCTTGGATTTACAGTTTTTGTGACATTTTATATTCCCTGCCTTGCTACCATCGCGGCTTTAAAAAGAGAATTTAACCTGAAGATTTCAATAGGGATAGCAATCCTTACTTTTCTTATCGCTATTTTTCTTACCCTTCTGATAAGAATATTCATACCATTTTAAAAAAAGAAACCCGCAGAATAAGCTGCGGGTTGTCAGTCTAAAACCGGTAATCTTTGGGTATCACCACAATGCCTGTATCGGATACCTTAAATCTTTTTTTATCTATATCAGGATCAAACCCTATTTCTGTTCCTTCGGGAATAACAACATTCTTGTCTATAATTGCCCGTCTGATTCTGCTGTGTCTGCCAATATTACAGTTATCCATAATAATTGAATCGGTAATATAAGTATAACTGTTAACCCTGACATTATAACCAACAATTGAACGTTCTACAAGACCACCCGAAACAATGGTTCCGTCAGTTACAAGAGAATTATAAACCCTCCCGACTCTTTCCCCTTCGTGCGAGAGTGTTTTAGCCGGTGGATATTGAAGCTGTTTTGTTCTTAGGGGCCAGTGGTTATCATAGAGGTTGAAAAAAGGATCAACACTAATAAGGTCCATACTCGCGGCATAATAACTGTCGAGAGTGCCGACGTCAACCCAGTAAGGTTTATTTTTTCTGTTTTCATCAACAAATTCATAGGAAAAAACATTATACCCCGATTTTATCATATAGGGTATAATATGTTTTCCGAAATCTTCGTTCGATATACCATCGGCATGCATTTTAGACAGCACATCTTTTATGACTTCTGTCCTGAATATATATATACCCATATTAACAAAAGAGAGTTCAGGATTAGTGGGTAGTGTCGGGGGATCTTTCGGCTTTTCAACAAAGGATATTATTTTAAGCTCTTTATCCACTTCGAGAACTCCAAACCGGCTTGCCTGATCTTTAGGCACTTCGATACTGGAAATTGTCAGATCGGCCTTTTTCTCTTCGTGATACTGAATCATCCTCAGGTAGTCCATTTTGTATATATGATCTCCTGAAAGAACAAGCAGACGTTTAAAGTTACCGTCGGAAATAAGATTCAGATTTTGAAATATCGCGTTAGCTGTTCCTGTATACCAGTTATTGCTTATTTTTTGCTGGGGGGGAACTGAGCGGATAAACTCCTGAAGTTCAGGGTTAAATATATTCCAGGCTTCATAAAGATGCCTGTTAAGTGAGTCGGACTTGTACTGAGTGAGTACATAAATTTTTCTCAGCCCGGAATTCAGGCAGTTGGACAGAGCAAAATCAATAATACGGTATTTTCCTCCGAAAGGAACCGATGGTTTTGTTCTTTCTTTTGTGAGTGGAAATAATCTCTCACCCTGACCCCCCGCCAAAATCATAGTGAGGGTTTCTCGAAGTATGGAAGCTCCTGATGTAGGCATAGTCGACCCGATTTTATTTTCTTAAAAATATTTATTTACGAATTGTATCGCAATTAAAGAAATCGTTAATTTTGCTTAATTCTCCTTTTATGACAAATAAATATAGATTTTATGAAAGTCAAGTTCAATTATAATATGTTGATTTTTCCCCTGGTTTTGGTAATTATCGCCGGAGGTTTGTTCATTTACGCGCTAATTATGGGTTATGATTTTTATCCGGGAGGTGAAAAAGATGACTATGGGCGCGGTTATCATCTTTTCCCCACACTCCGACAGATTGAAGATGAAAGTTATTTTTTACCTGAACAGAATAAAATTGATATCTCCCATTACAATATCGCGCTGAAACTAAACACTGAATCTGATATGATAGATTGTGAAGTAACTGTTGATGGTATCAAAAAGGGGGAGGATAACATTTTTTTGAATTTTTATCCCAACTACACAATCCGAAAGGTTGAGCTGAATGGTGTTGTAGCGGATTATGAAAGAGATGAACGCCATGTTGAAATAGATGGGAATAATATTTCCGGCAGCTTCACTGTAAAAATAACTTATGACGGATATCCTGAAGATACCGGAACGGACGCGTTTTGTTTCAGAAAATTTAAAGATCGGAAAATTGTTTATACTTTATCGGAACCGGTATTTGCTTCATCATGGTTCCCCTGTAACGATCTTCCTGCTGATAAAGCAACAGTTAGGATGATCATCACCGCCGATTCATCATATACCTGCCTTTCAAATGGATTATTGCAGAAAGTGAGCGGCCATGATAATTTCAAAACATGGGAATGGTATAGCGGCAAACCAATCTCAACCTATCTTATAGCTCTTTACGCCGCGCCATATTTACGCTATGAAAAAAACATTCAGAGCGTTTCAGGCGACAATTTTAAGCTGGAGCTTTATCTTTATCCTGAAACTACAATAAATATTGAAAAGAATCTTAGTTTACACGAAAAGGGGATTCATTATTTTGAGGAAACTTTCGGGCCATACCCTTTTCCCGATCAAAAGTATGCTGTGGCTGAATTTCTGTGGAATTTCGGCGCCATGGAAAATCAGACGATCACCGGTGTAGGTTCTTATTTCTTAAATGAATATGAATTGTATGAAGAAATATTTATTCATGAACTGGCTCATCACTGGTGGGGTAACGCTGTCGGGCCGGCTGAATGGAAAGATGTATGGCTTAATGAAGGTTTCGCAACTTATTCCGAAGCGCTGTGGTATGAGAAAGAGGGTGGTAAAAAGGCGCTGAAAAATTTTATGATGAGCAAATTTGAATATTTCGAAAGCAGTCCGCTTTATAATCCCTCAACTCATCTTTTTGATGATCTTGTTTATGACAAGGGAGCCTGGACGCTTCATATGCTGGGAAGGGAAACCGGCGACTCCCTCTTTTTTAATATTTTACGGAACTATTACAGTAAATTTAAGTATAAAAATGCGTCCACAGCTCAGTTTAAAAATCTTGTTGAAGAGTTTACCGGAAAAAATTTTGATAAATTTTTTGATCAGTGGATTTACGATGGCAGGGGAATAATTGAGCTGAAATACAGGATACAAAAATATTTAATTGAGCGGGAAAATTTAGTGGAAATAAATCTCAGGCAATATCAGAAGGGATACCCTGTTTATAATTTCCCTCTTGATATAAAATTTAGCGGCAAAGATAGTAATCTTATTCATATTGAAAGTGTTTATATTGTTTCTTCTGATACACTGCTAAAATTTAAAACAGATTTTCTTCCGGAGAAAATAAAGTTTGATCCCGAAAGCCGGCTTCTCGCTGATTTCAATAAATTGTAAGCAAATAAGTATTTTGTTATTTTTAATTGATAAAATTTTCAACTTTTGCTGTAAATCATTTGAGTAAAAACTATTACTTCATTTCTGATGTCCATCTGGGTATAAATGAACCGGAGATAGAGAAAGAAAAGGAATCCTCTTTACTTGCCCTTCTCGAAAAAGTAAAAAAGGAAGCTGATAAACTCTATATACTGGGAGATTTATTTGACTACTGGTTTGAGTACAGGAGGTCTTATCAAAAAGGTTTCTTCAGAACACTCGCGGCCCTTTATGATTTGACACAATCCGGAGTAGAGGTTCATTATCTTGTCGGCAATCATGATTTTCTTCATCTCGATTTTTTCAGAGAAGAACTGGGAGTAAATGTATATTTCGATCCGGTTGAAATTGAAATTAATAAAAATAAGTTTTTTCTCGCCCATGGAGACGGACTCGTTAAGAATGACAGAGGTTATGAAATTTTGAAAAAATTTTTCCGAAATCCCCTGATGCAGTGGATGTTCAGGGCGCTTCATCCCGATTTTGGCATCTGGCTTGGAAGCTCCACGAGCAGAAAAAGCAGAAAATATACCGACAAAAAGGAGTATGGCAAGATTGACGGATTATTGGAAACAGCGGAGGAAAAGATCGCGGAAGGTTTTGATTATGTACTGTTCGGTCATACTCATAAACGAATTAAAAAACAGTTTGGAAACTCATATTATATAAATCTTGGTTCATGGCTCAGCAGGCCGTGTTACGGCGTTTTTGACGGAGAAGAGTTCAATATCATTGACTGGAAAAAAGAATGAAAAAAAAGGATGTAGCTAAAAACAAAAGAAGCGGATGCCGCAGAATTCTATGGAGCCTGACAGGATTTTTATTTGTCAGCGCTTTGATAGGAGGATATATTTTTTACATGTACATTGTTTCAGGGCTTCCTTCCCTCGAACAGCTTGAAAATCCTACCCAGAGCCTCGCCAGCAATGTATATAGTGTCGATGGTGAGCTTATCGGACAGTTTTTTGCCGAAAACCGGATTGAAACAGATATTGACAGTCTCCCTTCCAATCTAATTAATGCGCTGGTATCAACAGAGGACAGAAAGTTTTATGACCATTGGGGGGTTGATCTTGAACGTTTCGCTAAAGCGATGATAAAGAATGTTGTTTTTTTCAGCCGGGAGGGTGCGAGTACAATAACACAGCAGTTGTCGAAGAACCTGTTTGAGCTTAAAGAGGGGCAGGAGACCCTCTTCGATACGGTGGTTCGTAAATTAAGAGAATGGCTTACCGCGATACAGATAGAAAAAACCTATACAAAAAGGGAAATTCTGGAGATGTATTTTAATGAATCCTTTTTTGGAAACAGAGCCTATGGAATTGAAACTGCCGCGAGAGTATATTTCAGGAAACCTGCTTCAGAACTTAGTGTTGAGGAGTCGGCGGTCCTTATCGCGCTGCTGAAATCTTCGGTTTATTACGATCCGGTAAAAAGGCCGGAAAATTCACAAAGAAGAAGAAATGTTGTATTATTCAATATGTTCCAGGTGGGACAACTGACCAGATCGGAATATGACAGCCTGAAAGCGCTCCCGCTAAAACTTGATTATGAACAAATTAAGCATGGGTTTAAGAGCAAGTTTGCTCCTCATTATCTTGAGTATGTCCGGCAGCAGTTGAGGGATTTATCCAAAGTATATAATTTTAATATTTACCAGGATGGTTTAACAGTTTATACATCACTGGACAGCAGGCTGCAGTCAGCCGCGGTTAACGCTGTAGCCTCTCATCTGGATGAGTTTCAGAAAACATTCGATAAACACTGGAACTGGAGGAGAAACAGGGATATTCTCGATGATATGATTGACAAGGCAATAAAAAATCGCAGCGATTATATCAATGCTTCTTCACGAGTGGAAAAACAGAATATATATGATAAACTAAAGAAAAATGTCGCTTTTGTTGATTCCGTTCAGTTGGTAGGGCAGGAAATAGAGGTTGGTTTTGTTTGTCTCGATGTGAAAACAGGAGAGATCAGGGCAATGGTCGGAGGAAGGAACCAGGGATTCGCGTATGGACTGAATCATGTTACGCAAATCAAAAGACAGCCGGGCTCATCATTCAAGCCGATTGTTTATACAGTTGCTTTCGATAACGGCCTTTATCCCGCTTATCCTATGCTTAATCAGCCATTTATGTTTCCGGCGGGAGACGGGACTATCTGGAGCCCCCGGAATTTCGGTCGTGAGACGGGGGGCTACATGACTCTCAGGGACGCGATTAAAAGCTCGGTTAATCTTGTGGCTGCCCGTCTGGTAATAGAAGGGCATGTGCCCCTTTGGCAAATTGGTCTTTACGCTGAAAAAATGGGGATAAAATCGAAGCTTACACTGGTTGAAGCTATCGCGCTCGGCGCGGCAGAAGTAAGACCGCTTGAACTTGTATCTGTTTATGCCACAATCGCAAATCACGGAATTTATAATGAGCCGATATCGATCATGAAGATTGAGGATAAGGATGGAGTGTTAATTGATAATTTTACAACTGTGAGCCGGGAGGCGATTTCGGAAGAAACTGCCTATATTATTACAGATATGCTTGAGACGGTTATTAATGAGGGCACAGGCAGGGGAGCCCGTTCTGTTCATGGATTTACGCGCCCCGCGGCTGGTAAAACAGGAACAACCAATGACTATGCCGACGCCTGGTTTATGGGTTTTACTCCGCAGCTTGCCGCCGGCGCCTGGGTAGGATTTGATGACAGACGGGTAAGATTCACCGGCAGTTACGGACAGGGAGGCAGGGCGGCTATGCCAATTTGGGCAAAATTTATGAAAACCGCCTATGATACACTCGATCTTGAAATGGCTTATTTCAAACAGCCGGCAAGCGGAAATGTGGTTACAGCCACCTTCTGCGAGGAATCGATTTTAGAGCTTGGCGATCCAAAATTATATTCTCCCGATTGCAACAGCGGCAAAATAAAGGATATAATAAAACTGAATGATCTGCCAAAAACATTTAACGCCGAAAGGGATACGCTCGCGAGGGTATTTAAGGAATATTTGTTCATCGACAGCCTTTCCCATCAGGCAATTGAAATTCCGGAATAAAATTTAAGGAGCGCGCGCCGCTCCTTTTTTTATCATTTAAACCTATAGATTGATCTGTTTATTGTAACGTCAGTTAGAGATTGAGCGCATTTAATTACTTAAGTTCTCCCCGAATTTTATACACTTCACTCAAATAGTTTGAGAATCTGCTCCTGCTCATTGGAAAGGGTTACAATTTTTGACCATTCAAATTTATCCTTTTCCGATTTTAGTTCCACCTTATATGCCGACTGAAGTTTCTCTAAAGCATATACTGCTGAGAGTCCTTTCTTTCCAACCTTATACTGTATATACGACAGAATTGCATAAGCTAAATAACATATTTTTACATGCGCTCTGACCCGATGGATCAAATATTTTCTTACCGGATGCTAATTTATTGTCCCTTTAAGCTCCTTAAAGGTTTTCTCAACTATATCCTTTTCAAAATATGTTCTGATAAAATATGACAACTCAAATTCCGTCGTATGAAATATTAGCGAATATCCCATATACTTTGCTTGTTTAGGATTATATTTGTCAGCTTTTCTCATTGCGCGCTTTCTTTTTGCTGACCCCATTTCAGGGTTATATATCGCTATGAGTTTCCCGGACAGATATTCAAATTCCTTTGCGAAGTCTACTGTATTTTTTAATTCAATTCTATATTCCGGTTGATAGATTTCTTCCCTCTCTATATGGTCAAGGTACTTATTCCATTAGCAGTCAAATTCTGCGTAAAATGGCAAGAATGCAATTAACAATGTGCAATTAACAATGAACAATTAATATGCTCAAGAGAGCCGCAGATTTTTTTGATTACGCAGATTTCGTTGATTGAGGTGGAAGAAAGCCACTACAGAAATTATGAATTACGTCCTCCGCGGCGGATAAAAATTACGAATGAGGAATGATAGGAATGTAATGAAACCTTATTTTTGATTTTTTAATCTTAGTAGCATAGGAAACTACCCGACCAAACTAAACCTTATTAACCTTATTCAAACGGGCGATATGTTCTAAGGAATTATCTAATGATCGGGTGAAAAATTCAGATCAGGAATGGAGTGATTAAAAAGATTGACCGGATAAATGTTAGCCATATAAATCCAAATCGAAGTCGCCATCGAAATCGGATTCTTTAATAAATCTGAGAATTGTTTTTTAATTCTCCACTCTTCACTAACCACTTTTTACTTCTGGCTTGCCAATATATGTTTTATCGTTTGATTGATCCGCAGTCCTGTTATTACTGCCTGTTTCAGGGCAGGCAGGTCTTTCAAAAGCGTTTTTGATATCAACCCTCTGCCACTGGCATCCCTCTGGGGCGAAGGGGGATATTTATCGACAAATCCAAGTAATCAGGATGTCCCCCGCCGGCCCCATGGGGATGCAAGCAAGGGGGGTGGCCCCGATGTGTTTTTCGTCGGGGACGGGGGAGGACACTCCTCGAGTAACTACTAAACTTGTACCAGGCAATAAAACTTTCTACTTCTTGATAAATTTCTTACCAATTTGCGTAGAGTTTAACTTCTTATTGAATAAATAGCCTCCCGTTTTGCCAGGGAATTTTTCCCCTTTGGGGCGTTTTCCTCAAGCTCGCTTGGGGGAAATTTTGGCTCTTATCACTACACTAACGCCAAAATGTTGAGGATAATCCGGGGAGCAAAATTTGTCAAAAAAGCCCGCCAATAACATGTTGCCGATAATCAGGCCGCGATTCTAAATCCATAAACTGATGGAGTCAGAAAAAGAGAAGTTATCGGTTAGCTCAAGGATAGTTCTCCCCCGTCTTCAAAGAAAAACACTTTGAATCCACCCCCTTGCCAGGAGCATCCCTCTGGGGCCGACGGTAATGGCACTAACATAGTGAAACGAAAGGAATATTGCGCAAATATAGTTATCCCCCAACATCAATATTCCTTATGGAATGTTTTTCCAATATCAATTAAACAGAATGATAACAATAATTGTCTAACCTATTGTTATTAAATTCTTTACAACCTCACCCCAACCCCTCTCCTTATCAAGGAGAGGGGCTTTAAAAGTCCCTCCCCTTACTAAGGGGAGGGATTTAGGGTGGGGTCTGAATACCAGAAAAAAACTAAATAATCCTCATTCCTGCACAATCTTAGTGCCATTACCTCCGGCGGGGGATATTCCGATTGTTTGGATGTGCTTACAAGTGTTCCCCATAAGGGCGTTTTTCTCAAGCTCGCTTGGGGAAAATTTAGGCTCTTATCACCATATAAGAGTTAACATGTTGAGGATAATCCGGGGAACAAAATTTGTCAAAAAAGCCCGCTAACAACATGTTGCCGATAATCAGGCCGCGATTGTAAATACATAAACCGGCTGAGCCAAAATTTCAATATTGTACTAACCGCCCCCACGGGGAATTCCCCGTGGCTATTAAGTTTAACCCCCTTCGGGGGATTTTCCTCAGCTTTGCCTGGGAAAATTTAGGTATATTATTGCTGAAAAGTTGAAATTAATTCAGGCCAGTTAACGACATTAGTGTGTTTAGTCCAATCCCAGTTAATATTCGCTTGATAGTACCAACTTATTATCTTGTCCCCTTCTTGTTTTGTTCCGCTCCTCGTAAACAAAGCTTCTGGAAGTGTGGAAACGGCCTCATCAAAGCTTAAATATGTATTTTGTACTGAAGCTGGTATAAACTCATTACCCAAATTTGAAGAAAGCAAAAATGCATTTCTTGCTATTCTGTTTACAATTGCTTCGTGAATACTATTTTTAATCATACCTATAGTATATATCAATTCTCCACTATCTGCAGCATAGAATTCTTCGTGATAAATAATATTTTGGCTATCATAAGCTGCACACCATGCTACTTTTACAAGACCGGCAACATTACTTGTTGAAGTTTGTAAAAAGTATCTTCTAACCACTACATGAATCTGGAGTGAATTAGTACTCGACTTTGGAGATTCAGCTTGCCAGTGTGCTATGGTGTTTTTAAGCGAATGTTCAATATTACCAATATCTTCTTTATCCATTTTTCCCCAATCAAAACAATTTACGTTCAGTAATTTAGCTGCATCCATATCAAAAGAGACTGAACCTACTACTATTGAATCACCAGATATAGCTAACTTTGGTTTAAGATTATAATCAAGAGTAAATATACTTGTTGAACCTGTTAGCCCGCATCCATTAAATAATATGAGCATAAAAATAGCGGTAAGCGTTATAGCAATACGAAATATTACTTTAGTTTTCAAGACTAATTTCTCCATTTTAAGTTAAAAATGTTATGTGACATTATTAGCATCCATAAATGAAAAAATAAAGCAAACCTATATAATAATTCTGGTTGTAAAATGATTAAATAAATTTAGTTGAAGCTGCTTTCAAAAGCAAAAAATATTTTTATTAAAATACTTCAGTTATGTTAAAAGACAATATTGTTAATTTATTTCTGAATGTATTCTCAATAATGTCGTAATTATCCTGAAGTGGTAATAGTTGAAAATAAATAATTAACAAGGAAGAGCCGAAAATATTTCCTGAAATTAATTTCAAAACATATAATAACCTGGATTATATCAAAATTCGTTTCAGGGGAAATGATAAACCATATTTGCTGCAGGCAGGTGTATCTAAGAGCAACTCCACAATCTAACGAATTTACAATTAATGTGAGGAAAAAGGTATGAAAGTTTCAGTCAATTCTCTGAAAGCCGGGATTTTGACCACATGTAGGAGGCTAATTACTTATAAACATAGATTTTCACGGTAAATAAAGATACGTAGTTCGTGAATAAAAAGCGTTGGAAAATAGTATGGATTTATATCGGGACAAAAACATTTCGATATCCATAAACCCTTCTAATTATTTACGTTCGAGGACAATAGGAAAAAGTCAATAGGATTTATCATAATACATCAAATACGCATTATTACTAATGTGATAGCCACATAAAAACAATCACTAAATATCGGGAAAAATCAAGCAAGTTTCGTTAAAATGAGCAAAAACAATATGTTATGAAAATTACACGGAATGATTTTATATATTAAAGGTTGACTATAAAGAGCTATTGTGTAACAAATGCAAGTATTAGCGTATCTTTGTTTGTATCCAAAAAAGTTAATTAAATGAAATAATGCACTGTTTCCGATCATTTTACGGCTGAATGTATAACTTATTATGCGTACATATTTTCCCGTGAAAATCTGTGATAAACTGAAAACAGATCCCGGACCTGTCGGAAAGTTATGTTAAAGTTATAAAATGATGGGGAAGAATTTCGGAACGATTTCGGGATGATTTCGGGACGATGGAACAGATTATCTTACAAGAAATAGAAAAGAATCCAGGGATCACAGCGGCCAAACTGGCGGAAAATATAAATAAGAGCTCCCGTACAATCGAGACTTATTTGGCAAAACTAAAAAAGAAAAAAATATTAAAACGAATAGGCCCAAAACTTGGCGGTTTCTGGCAAATTACTAAAAACTATTATTAATTTGCTTCATACGCTAAGTAATAAAAAAGGAGCCCGAAAGCTCCTTTCAAAAAATCTATATTGGTCAGTTATTAATACTTAACCGAACAGCCGTATGGCCTTGTTGACTTGACTTCCACTTCTTTTCCGGCAAGAAGCTGGTCGAGGGCGGCGGCTACATAATTCTGGGCATTTTCGATATCATCCTGAGCAGTGGAAGGTTTATCATCGATACCGCCCGCGTAAACAAGATTTCCTTCTTTATCAACAATATACATATGAGGAGTTGTTTTCGCGCCATACATTTTGCCCGTTTTTCCATCTTCATCGATAAGATAAGCTGTAAACGCCGCTCCATATTCTTCCGATTTTTCATTTATCTCATCCGGTTCATGATTTCCCTGTTTTCCGGGAGCAGATGAACAAACAGCCAGCCAGATAACATCCTTTTCAGTATATTTTTTCTGAAGTTTCTGCATGTTTCCGCTGTCATAATGTTTTTTTACAAAAGGGCATCCGTAATTTATCCATTCCAAAACCACAAGTTTGCCCTTAAAGTCCGAAAGTTTATAACTCTTGCCCATACTGTCTTTGAGCTCGAAGTCGGGAGCCGTTTTGCCTATTGAGGCGGATTGTGCATTTATATTAAATGCGGCGAATAACGCGACGATAACGATGAGCATTATTTTTTTCATATTTATTCTCCTTTGTTTAAGATATAATCTGTAACAATTTCTTTAGTCAGAATTTCGGGAAGTATAACCGGTTCGTAATTATTTTCCGGCGTCAGAAAAACATAGAGGGGCACGCTGTTTCTGTTATAGGATGCCAGCGCCCTGGTAATTTCAGTATCCCTTTTTGTCCAGTCGGCTCTGAAAAGATGTATTTCATTTTCCTGAAAGAAATTATCTATTTCATCACCGGTAAGGGCTGTTTTTTTATTGACCTGGCATGAAAGACACCAGGCAGCGGTAAAATCAATAAATATTTTTTCATTTTTGTTTATAAGATTATCAATCTTTTGTTGTTCGAACCTGTTCCATCCATCTTCCGATTTTTTAGCCGTTTCGGTTACTGATTGGTTGTTCATTCCATGAATAGTTATCATCACTCCCGAAACGATCAGCAGAGTGAAAATTGATATCGCGGTCCACCGGATAATCCTTTTTTTAACAGGCTGATTCCATTTGCCAGCTATCCAGGCTCCCAGGGATGTGATAAGCAATCCAGCGAAGAGATAGGTAAGGGTTTCTCCGCCGGTCTGTTTTTCAAGTACCCATATAAGCCAGATAATAGTAGCGAGAAGTAAAAATCCCATAAGATTTTTAAAAAGCTCCATCCAGTTTCCCGGTTTTGGCATATACCGGGTAAGTGAAGGAAAAAGGACAAACAGCATAAATGGTGACGCCAGACCAAGTCCGAGAAATGTGAATACAAGCGCGGTTACCCATGCGGGCTGTGTAAGGGTGAAACCCAGCGCGGTTCCCATAAAAGGAGCAGTGCAGGGAGTGGCCACAACCACGGCAAGAAGTCCGCTTAAAAATGATTCCGCCTTATGGCTTTTTCCTTTTTTGTCTGCCGAAATGCGCGTAAAGGAAGCGCCGGCTTCAAATAGCCCTAAAAGATTGAGCGCGAAAACAAAGAAGAAAAAAATAAGCACTATCACAAATTGGGGGTATTGAAGCTGAAAACCCCAGCCAATTTGCTCACCACCCGATTTCAGCAGGAGCATTAAGGCTGTAAGAATCCAGAATGCTGTTAATATTCCCAGGGTATAATAAAGAGTTCGGGAAAATATTTCACTTTTTGTGGATTGTCCCCCCTTTAGAATACTGAAAACTTTCAGGGAAAGCACAGGCAACACACACGGCATTATATTTAATATTAGTCCTCCCGCGAAAGCTGAAAGAAGAATTATCACCAGTAAATAAAAAGACGCTGTTTCATTTTTTAGTTCTTCAATAAGAGGGATATTTATTTCAAACTTTTCTGAATTATTCTTCCCTGATAAAAATAATCCTGCAATTTTCTCAGGTTTACCCGAATAATACTGATCATAAAAAATTTCAAGAGTGTTCTCCTGATCATTTTCTGACAGTACCGGTTTTCTGAGGTTATCAAAAATCCCGGGAGCAGATGGGAAAAAATAATAACTTGTGTCAACTAAATCGGGAAGTCCGGTTACAATTACAGAACTGTCGGTCGCGGAGGCCGTAATCGATTCTTCGTTCAGTAAAACGGTTGAATGATCAGACAAGAAATTTTCCACATTATTCCACTTTTTATTGTAACTGACAGATTTTTCGGATGAAATAGTAAAGGTTATAGTGGTATCTTCAGGAATACAGCTTTCCCTGCAGACAAGCCATTCTATTTTGCTTTCAACTTTTATTTCACCTGAAAAACCTGGCGGCGCTGAGAGGTTTGTCACCAGGTAAATCTCATCGTGGAAACCATAATTTACAAGTCCCGCTACCTCAATTCTTTCCGGGGCCGGCCATTGAATTTCGCCGTAACTGAAGCCTTCAGGTAAATTCCATTTAATTTTTGGGGGAATACCGGAGTCACCGGGGTTTTTCCAGTAGATATGCCAACCGGGAGTAATTGTGAATTTTAGGGCAATAAAAATCTTGTTTTGTATAACTGAGAAGTTTTCATTCCGTGATAATATCTCAACCTGAACCCTGTTGCCGGCATTTATGGCGCCGGCAATGGATAAATAAAATATTGTCAGGAAAATAATTGTTACCCTGAAGCGATTTATCATGAATCAGTTCTTTCCGCGAAATATATTAAATACCGAATCAGGCCTGTTGCAGCGCAGAAGATTTTTCTTTATCCGGTCCCTTAACATAACAGGCGCTCTGGAATAGTAACATTCCCTGCCTAAAAAATATTTCACCCTTAATTGAATGAGAATATCCAGGAGGAGATCATTGGGTATCTCCTCTATATTCTCAATGCAATGGCACTGCTGAAACCTGGGAAAATATCTGTCGGTAAAGTGAATTACCTTTTGGGACCTGCGGTAATCAGTATTTCCCGGTTTCATTTTCTCCAACATCGGCGGTTTCTTCATATCTCAAAAATCCCTGATCAACAGCATAATTATGCAGTTTTGAATACAACATTTTTCTGGCTCTGTGCAGTCTTGACCTTACAGTTCCGACAGGACATGACATAAACTCGGCAACCTCATCATAGTTATATCCTTCAATATCGCTGAGTATTAAGATGGTTTGTGAATCAGGAGGCAGTTCAGATAATGCATCTGTAATTTCATCACTCATAACGGTACTGAAACTGTCTTCAACTATATGCTGGAAGGCAACCTCTGTTTCTTTTATATTGTCATAAAAATTCTGTACATCATCATAATCCACTTTCAGGGGCTCTTTCATCTGACGGCGGTATTCATTAATAAATGTGTTTCTCATAATACTGAATAACCAGGCTTTACAGTTGGTGCCCTGTTCAAAGTTGTGAAAATACCTGAATGCTTTGAGCATAGTATCCTGAAACAGATCATCAGCATCTTCTTCATTACCTGATAATTTAAGCGCGTATTTATATATCGCATCGGTGTGAGGGCTAACTTCGCGGTCAAAATCTTCATGCTTGATTTTTTTCAGCGCATCTATATTTTGGTTTTTCATAATATCCTGCCTTTTAGGTAATTCATGTTATCTTTGTTGTTAAAAGCATTTTTACTTGCATAAAGTTCAATAAATAAGCAAATTATCGTAGCGGAATAAAAAATAAAGACAAAAGGTGTTATTATGCAGTATGTAAATCTTGGAAGATCGGGACTGAAGGTCAGCCGTTTATGTTTGGGCACTATGAATTTCGGACCCTGGACAACTGAAGAAGAAAGTTTTGCCATAATGAACAGGGCTCTTGAACTTGGATTGAATTTTTTTGATACAGCCAATGTATATGGCGGAGTAACGGGAGAGGGGATTACAGAAAAGATTATCGGCAAGTGGATTAAAGATAATCCATCTGCCAGGGATAAAATTGTTCTCGCCACAAAAGTTTATGGCAAGATGGGGGATGGCGTAAATGACCAGAGACTTTCGGCCAGGCATATAAAAAAGGCATGCGAAGAAAGCCTGAAGAGGCTGAATACGGAATATATAGACCTTTACCAAATGCATCATATCGACAGAAACTCACCCTGGGAAGAGGTTTGGCAGGCGATGGAACAATTGATAAGCGAGGGTAAAATAATTTATGCCGGGAGCAGTAATTTTGCCGCCTGGAATATCGCGGAGGCCTATTTTACCGCTAAAGAACGCAATATCCTGGGATTAATCTCGGAGCAGAGTATTTACAGCCTGAGGAACAGGCATATTGAACTTGAAGTGCTGCCCGCCTGCGAGCGCTTTGGTGTGGGAGTTATTCCCTGGAGTCCCATGGGAGGAGGCATTTTATGCGGAATTCCTGAAAAAGCCAAAACAGGAAGAAGAACCCGTGAACCTTTGATGAAATCGGCTGAGCGATTAAGACCGCAAATAGAAAAATATGAATCCTTTTGCGGAGAGCTCGGAGCAAAACCGGCAGATGTTGCCCTGGCCTGGGCGCTATCAAATAAAACAGTGACCAGTCCGATAATAGGTCCCCGGACAAAAGAGCAGCTTGAAGAAAATATAAAAGCCCTTGATTTGGAACTTACTGAAGAATCGCTCGTCAAACTGGATGAAATCTGGCCCGGTCCCGGTAATCAGGCTCCGGAAGCTTATGCCTGGTAGATTACTGCTTCTATGATATTTTTTTTGCATTGTTTTACACATGATGCTGCTTTATTTTTCCGGGTTCAAGTTCACATGAATGGGAATTTTCTTTTTCGAAAAATGGTTTATATCGGATAACGCAACTCTTTTTCTGAAATAATAAATAACGAAGGTAAATATTTTGAACAGGTTAATATTATTGACTTTTGTTCTCGCGGCGGCCTATGGCCTGACTCAGGCTCAGGAGAAACTTTCTCTTGATCTTGATAAATCCATTGACATTGCCCTCGGGAATAATCATGAGTTCAACAGGATTAAACTTGAACGGGATATAGCCGTTGAAAAAGTAAGGGAAGCTTACGGAACTTCGGTTTATCCAAATGTCAGCGGGGATGTAACTTATAACCGGGCGATTAAAAGGGCTCAGTTTATAATCGAAACTGATATGTTCAGCGGTTCATTTCCTGTAGGAACAAAAAATACTCTTACCGCCGGAGTGAGGGTGGACCAGCCTCTTTTTACCGGCGCGATGTTTCTCGCTGTGAAGATCGCGAATACCTTTGCCGAAATTTCGGAACAGTCGGTAAAGTACTCCGATCTGGAGCTCAGAGCAAATGTAAAAGAGGCCTGGTATACATGCCTGCTCGCGGATGAGATGGTCAAACTTTCTGAAATTCAGGTTAAGCGGGCACGGGACAATCTAAAGAACGTTGAAACAATGCTCGAGGCAGGACTCAGCGCCGATTATGACAAAATCAAGGCGAGTGTGCAATATAAGAATCTGCTTCCGGTTCTTACCGAAGCCCGAAATCAGAAACTTCTTGCCGGGAATAATCTGAAACTTCTGCTGGGACTGGATCTCGCTACAGAAATTAGCTTTACAGATTCTCTCGAATATAATCATGTGATTTCAGGCAGCCGGGAGGAATCGGAAGAATTATTGCTGAATAATAATAATCTTCTGAAACAGGCGAGGCTGAACCGTGATTTGAATGACCTGGCGGCTTCTTATGAATTTTCACAATATTATCCAAGCCTTAACGCGTTCGGAACCTGGCAGCTTCAGGCGCAGGAGAATGATGACAGGGCAATGGACAGATGGCGCTACAATAACTCGGTTTCAGTAGGGGTCACTTTGAAAGTGCCCATTTTTAACGGATTCGCTACAGCTTCACGCGTGGAACAGGCCGAGATTGAGTTGAAAAAATCAGTCGAATCACTGGCTGAAACTGAAAAATCACTCCGGAACAGTCTGGTTACTCTGTTATTGCAGATTACCAAAACCGAAGAACAGCTTGACGCTTATGATTCGGCTGTAAAAGAAGCCGAAGATGGTTATGAAATAGCGGTGAAAAGATATAAAAACGGGCTGGGAACACAACTGGAAGTTACTGATGCACTGGTTAATATTTCCGGATCAAAAGTAAATTACTTCAAAGCTCTGGCGGAGTATTATGTGCTTCATGCCAGGCTGGACCTGATTACCGGACAGAATGGAAACAATTAAAGATTTTTTAAAGGGAAATGATATGAATTCAAGGGTTAACAAGTTTTTTTATTTGTTGGTAATTCTTCTCTCAATTTTTCTTCTTTCGTGTCAGGGAGAAGAGGAAACAGGGAAGAAAGGAGATGTTAAAGAATCGGAAAATGATGCCGTAAATGTTGAAGTTCAGACACTCAAAGGAGAATATTTCCAGGATTTTATAAACGTTATCGGCACTGTAAAACCTGTAAAAAAAGCTTCTCTCAGTTTTCTTGAGGGGGGCATACTGAATACTGTTCATGCTGATAAAGGTTCGCGGGTCAATAAAGGCGATTTGATTGCGGAAACAGACAACGCTACTCTTAAAGCGGCGATGGACGCGGCGAAAGCCCGGTACGATCTGGCAGAAATGACTTATGAGAAACAGGAAAAAATATTCCGGGAAAATGTAAATAGTGAATTCCAGATGCTCCAGGCTAAATTTAACCGTGACCAGGCAAAAGCTGATTATGAAATGAATAAAGCGCGTTATGGACATTCATTCATAAAAGCACCTTTCAGCGGAAAGGTGGACGCTAAATTTTTTGAAAAAGGGGAGTACGCTCCACCGGGAGTTCCTGTGATAAATCTTTTAAATATCAACAGCTTGAAAATTGAGGCCGGAATACCGGAAAATTATGTCGGTCAGGTGAAAGAAGGTGACAAGGCTCTGATAAAATTCAATAACCTTTCTATGGATGAATATAGCGGAAAAGTTTCATTTGTAGGCGCCTCTGTTTCTACAAGCAACCGGACATTTCCTGTTGAGATAACACTCGAAAATCCGGGAGGAAAGATAAAACCTGAGATGGTAGCCGAAATACAAATCGAGAACAAAAAATATGAAAATGTGATTACCGTGCCGGATGAAATAATCAACCGCTCGGATGAGGGGTATATGGTTTTTATTTTTGAGGATGGATACGCGCAGGCAAAATATGTGGATATTTTAGCCAGATTCGGCAACAAGGTTGCTGTCAACGGCGGATTGCATGAAGGTGATAAGCTTATTGTTGTAGGTTATCAAAATCTCGTTCATGGTGAAAAAGTTGAAGTTGTTAATTAAGCAGGTGACCCGTTATGAAAATTACTGATGTCAGCATAAATAACAGGACAAGTATATTTATACTTACCCTGATTTTAATAATTGTCGGGTCAGTTTCCTACTATGTTTTGCCGAGGGAAGCATCGCCCGATATTCAGATACCTTTTATTGTTGTTTCAACTCCCTATTTTGGTGTTTCGCCCGAAGATATAGAATCGCTGATAACGCAGCCGATTGAAAAGGAGCTTAACAGCATTGCCGAAGCGGAAGAAATTACATCCTCATCATATGAGGGTTTTTCGGCGATCACCGTTAAATTCGAAAGCGGCTTTGATATTGATGAAGCCTTGCAGAAAGTAAGGGACAAAGTTGAGAAAGCGGAAAGTGAACTTCCGGCGGACGCGGAAAAACCGGAAATAATCGAGTTTAACTTTTCGGAATTCCCCATTATCATCTTTAACATAAATGGTCCACAAGGACTTGTTCAGCTAAAGGATATAGCCGAGGATATGAAAGATGATATAGAGAACATTGACGGAGTGCTTGAAGTAAGCATCAGCGGCGGTCTTGAAAGAGAGGTTAAAGTTGATGTGGATATAAACAAACTTGTGCACTATAACATCCGGTTCGATGATGTAATAAATGCCATTTCCAATGAAAACAAAACAATCCCCGGCGGATCGATAGATGTCAATAACAAAAGTTTTCTTGTAAGAGTCCCGGGTGAATTTGAGAAACCATATATAATAGATGACCTGGTAGTAAAGATCAGGGATGGATTCCCGATATATGTCAGGGATGTCGCCGAAGTTAATTATGATTTTAAGGAGCGAAACACCTATGCCCGCCTGAACGGGGTTGAAGGTGTTTCGGTGTCGATTTCCAAGCGGCTCGGAGCTAACATCATTGAAATTGCCGACCAGGTTAAAAATATCATCACCAGGTATGATACCGAACTTCCCGATAATGTTAAGTTTACACTTACGGTGGATTTTTCAAAAGATATTAAGAGAAGTGTGAAAAATCTGGAAAACAATATTTTTTCAGGCCTTGTGCTGGTGCTTCTGATTCTATTTACACTTCTCGGTTTGAGGAATGCCTTTTTTGTTGCGATAGCGATACCGCTGAGTATGCTGATAAGTTTTATTGTGCTATCGGTTATGGGAATAACACTTAATTTTATTGTCCTTTTTTCTCTTATTCTCGCCCTGGGTATGCTCGTTGATAACGCCATTGTAATTATTGAGAATATCTACAAGTTTCTGGAAGAGGGTAAAGACCTGTTCTCGGCGGCGAAAGCGGGGGCGAAAGAAGTGGCCTGGCCTATTACCACATCAACACTTACCACCCTGATGGCATTTGCTCCAATACTTTTCTGGGAAGGTGTTGTTGGTGAATTTATGAGTTACCTTCCCATGACGCTTATTATCACTCTCGCTTCATCATTATTTGTCGGATTGGTTATCAATCCGGTGGTTGCCTCAAAATTCATGAAACTTGAGAGTAAAAAAACCGGGAGAGGTTTTTTCTCAAAATTAACCAGTCCCGTAAATAAATTACATCGTTTTTTTGATGAAGTGCTTCTTACAAAAACTGTTGTCATTTATGAGAAATTCCTAAAGTTTACAATAGGATCTCAGAGAAATGAAAATCAGCCGGTACATAAGAGAAATATCCTGGGATTAATAGTGTTTTTTATTTTCATGCCTTTATCGGTTTCCATAATGTCCCTGGCCTTTTTAAATTCTTTTCTGGCCTTGTTTATCAATATTATTCTTGGTGTGGGTATAATATTTATATTTACCAACAACCGGCTGAAGGTATTTACCGGCGCGATATTAACACTTGTTTTCATTATCAGCCTTTACGGAATTTTTGATCATGGTGTTGAATTTTTCCCCGATGTTGATCCCGACAGAATTTTTGTAACCGTTGACGCTCCAAGCGGAACGAACCTTGATATGACCGACCGTATTTCAGGTAAAATTGAGAAAAAACTGGAAACCTTTCTCGGCGGCAACGTCAGGGAATTTGTTGCCGAAGTTGGCAAATCGAATAATATTTTCAGCGGCGGGACGACTACTCCCGATATCTCCACAATAACTGTTCAGTTTGTTGACTATGAAGAGAGGAAATCACCCTCGGCTGAGACAATGAAAGATATCCGTGAAGCTGTTTCGGATATTGCCGGAGCCGAAATAGAGGTGAAAAAAGAGGATATGGGTCCTCCCGTCGGAGCGCCGGTAAATATTGAGATTATAGGAGATGATTTTGACCTGATGGGGGGGATTGCCTCCCGCATTAAAAAGATCATCGAAAAGATTCCCGGTGTTGTTGATCTGAAGGATGATTATGATGTAGGCCGTCCCGAGATAAGAGTTATGATCGACCGTGAAAAAGCCGCCCTTTTTTCGATGAATACTTCACTGATAGCAAACAGTATCCGTACCGCGATAAACGGATTCGAAGCTTCCAAATACAGAATAAATGAAGAGGAATATGATATTACTGTCAGGCTGAAGGAATCGCAGCGTGAAAATGTAACCATGCTGAAAAACCTGAGAATAAATTATAATGATAATAAGGGTAAAACTTTGAGTGTTCCTCTTTCGGCGGTTGCCGAAATATCTTATGAATATGGACCAAGCACAATCAGAAGGAAAGACCTCAACCGGGTTATAACTGTTGCTGCGAATGTAAAGGAGGGTTATAATAAAAATGCAGTGCTGGCTGAGGTAAAAGAATCCCTTAAGGATTTTCAAATGCCTCCCGGCTATCGTGTTGAATTTACAGGACAGGATGAAGAGCAGGCTAAGGCGGCGGCGTTTTTAATGAAAGCTTTTGGTTTTGCCTTTCTCGGTATTTTCCTAATACTGGTGATTCAGTTTAATTCACTCGCCCAGCCGCTTATTATTATGCTGGCGGTTTTAATTTCTCTTATCGGCGTATTCATGGGGCTTATATTTTTTGCAATGCCATTTGGTATTATTATGACCGGAATAGGGGTTATAAGTCTGGTCGGAGTGGTAGTGAATAACAACATTGTGCTAATGGATTATATAAATATTCTCAGGAGCAGGGGATACACTGTATCCGAAGCTGTTGTCCGGGCAGGCATCCGAAGGTTCAGGCCGGTTACGCTCACAGCTATTACAACAATACTCGGCCTGATACCCCTGACCTTTGGTTTTGGGTTTGATATTTATTCATTTTCTTTCGAATCAGGGGGAGCGGACACACAATTCTGGCGCTCTATGGGTGTGGCAGTTATCTTCGGCCTTCTTTTCGGCACCGTTCTTACACTTGTGATCGTTCCGGTTATTTATTCCATTTTTACAGATACGGGAATAGTATTAAAACGATTTTTCAGGAGGATTTTTGCCTCATAGCAAAAGCATTTTAATAAAGTAATTCACTTTTTTCACCGGCAGCCCGGATGTTTTTATGTTCCGGAATGCCGGTTTTTTTATTTTATTTCTATGATATTTTCCTGATTTTTTTTAGTTTGACTGCCCTGATAACTTTGATGGTCTTACTATTTTGATTGAGCTTAAAAATATTACATATCAGTACAATAAAAAAGCTTCTGACGCTTTCAGACTTGAAATTCCTGAAATGAAGATAGGAAGCGGAGAATTGTCTCGGTCGCGGGCCCGAACGGTTCGGGCAAATCGACCTTGCTGAAATTGATTTCCGGTTATCTGAAAGTTATTGAAGGTGAAATTCTTCTGAATGGTAAAAGCATTTATAGTTATAAACCTGCCGAAACCGCGAGGAAAATAGCTTTTGTTCCACAGAGTTATGATGTTGTATTTCCCTATTCCGTTTATGAAATGGTTGCTATGGGCCGGCATCCCTGGCTGGGCCTGACAGGATTTGAAAAAGAAAGTGACCATGAGATAGTTAAACAGGCAATTGAATTTACAGGGATGAAGGGGCTCGAAGAAAAAGGAATTAATGAAGTTTCGGGGGGCGAGGCACAGAGAGCTTTGATTGCCAGGGCTCTTGCCCAGGAACCTGATATTTTACTTCTCGATGAGCCTAACTCACATCTTGATCTTCACCATCAGATTTCTGTGATGAATCTGCTGAAGGAACTTAACAGCAATTCTGAAATTACAATTATCATGGTTTCACATGATCTGAACATCTCTGCCAGCTATACCGAAAGAATTATCGTGCTTCAGGAAGGATTGGTAAAACTTGACGGACCAACATCCAGAGTGCTTAATAAAGACAATATAAAAAAGATTTTTCAGGTTGAATCTGAAATCTTTAATCCTAACAAGGATGCTAATTTTAACATACTTATTTTGCCCGGTTAATTGAAAAATCAAAAAAAAATAATATACTCACTGATAGCAATTAGTCTATTCGATTTACTTATCACATTTTTCTTTAAGTATTATCAGAACAGGCTGTCATTCAGCGACTTTTCCTTTTTTTATACAGGGAATATCCTGAATATTATTTTTACTTCAGCAATGATAGCAGGACTGGTCCTTCAGTTTTTTCTGTATAATAAAGATCACGGAGCCTTTTTTAAAATCATACTGGTTTTATCTCTGCTATCACTTATTTCTCTGACAGGGGCTGTTTTCACCGGGCTTGGTTACCTGCCGACAGGGGAGTTTTATATATTTTCTTATCCTTTCAGAAAAACTCTTACAGCCGGACTCCTTATCTTTTCAAAAACAATTCACATTTATACTCTGGTTTTAATATGGGGCCTGACGCTTCCGCAGAAAAGTTTTGTCTTTATCAGAGCGGCAAGCATGACAGCTCTTCTGATTATGATAATTATTGTTTTTACCTTCTTTTATGGCAGATTCCTTTCTGAATCAGAATTAGCGGAAAGCGATGGAAAAAAATATGATGTGGGGGTAGTGCTCGGGGCGGCAGTCTGGAGCAACAATAAACCCAGCCCGATATTCCGCGGAAGGATATTAAAAGCGGATGAATTGTATAAATCGGGGCGAATAAAAAAAATTCAGTTGACGGGGTCGAACGCGCCGGGAGAGATAAGCGAAGCAGTGGCGGCAAGGAATCTGCTGCTCGAACAGGGAATTCCTCAAAGGGCGCTGCTTATGGAAGCTAACACAACTACTACCGCCGCCCAGATTATATTTATAAAAAAAATTCTTCAAAAGAAACACAGAATTAATGATATTATTATCATTACTGATGACTTTCACCTGAAAAGGGTTATGGAAATGTGTAAATTTTATAACGTAAACGCAAAAGGCGCAGCCTCAGGTCTGGAGCTTAACTGGAGAAAACTTCTCTATTACAGGTTGAGAGAAACAATGGGATTACTTATTTTCTGGTTATTCGCTATATGAAATTTGACGGAGGAAAAGGTTATGAACAATTTTGATATGATGGAGGAATACGGGCACGAAGAAATTTTATATTGTTATAACAGGGAAGCGGGACTAAAAGCGATAATCGCTATACATAACACAACGCTCGGACCGGCTATCGGAGGCACAAGAATGTGGAAATATTCAAATGTCGATTCCGCGCTTAAAGATGTACTCAGGTTATCACGGGGAATGACATATAAAGCGGCTGTGGCCGGATTAAACCTGGGTGGGGGATGCGCGGTAATAATCGGTGATTCGGCCACCGCGAAAAATGAAATGTTATTTCGCACATTCGGAAGATTTGTCGACGGGCTGGCAGGAAGATATATCACTGCCGAAGATGTGGGCACAACCGTAAAGGATATGGAATATGTGAAAATGGAAACAGATTATGTGGCCGGTATTTCCAAAGCTCTCGGGGGGTCCGGCGATCCTTCACCGGTTACTGCCTACGGAGTTTATGTGGGAATGAAAGCCTGCGCTCATGAAGTATGGGGAACCGATTCACTTCAAAACAGGAAAATCGCCGTTCAGGGAGCCGGGCAGCTAAGCCGCTATCTTTGTGAGCATTTATATAATGAAGGCGCTGAAATATATATATCTGATATTTATGAAGAAAAAGTAAAAAGAGTGCTCGAAACTGTAAAAGCATATTTTGTTCGTCCGGAAGAGATTTATGAAATTGAAGCGGACATTTTTTCACCCTGCGCCATGGGAGGGATAATAAATGGTGAAACGATAGATAAAATGAAATTCAGTATCATTGCCGGCGGCGCCAATAATCAGCTTGAGGATGAGGAAAGAGATGGAGCTCTGCTGATGAATAAAGGAATATTATATGCCCCCGATTATGTGATTAACGCGGGCGGACTGATAAATGTGGCAAGTGAATTCGGAGGCTACCGCCAGGACAGAGCCATGAAACAGGCGGAAGAAATTTATGAAATAGTTAAGAAAATAATAGCTGTTTCAAACAGTGAAAAAATACCAACATATCAGGCATCAAATAAAAGAGCTGAAGAAAGACTGGATATGATCGGTAAAATTTCAGGAATTTATTCAGGATCAACTGCCGGAAAGCGGAAAATAAATCATGTTTCAACGTGAATGTTCAGTTAATTTTTAGATAATGGTTTTTAATTTCATTCGGATACCTTATTTTTCATGACTCGATTTTTATTTTTTAGGATTTGATATTGTGAAGAAAAGTAACAGAAGAGTGTTAAGAGAAAGAACTTTGCAGGTTCTTTATGCTTATGAAATGCACCGGGAAGATCTGACAAGACTGACCAATGGAATTCTTGCCGATATAGACAACAAAGCTGATAAAGATTTTGGAATATCCCTCATTAATAAAGTTGTTGGCAATACCCCGGAAATTGACAAAAAAATATTTGAAAGAGTTGCCAACTGGGAGCTGAATCGTATAGCTCTTATTGATAAATTATTGCTGAGAATCGGAATTGCCGAGCTTATGTTTTTCCCCGATATTCCGCCAAAAGTTTCTATTAATGAAGTTATTGAGATAGCGAAAGAATACAGCACAGCAAAAAGCGGTAAGTTTATCAATGGCATCCTTGACGGAATTCTGATAGATCTCAGGGACAAGGGTGAACTGAAAAAAAGCGGCAGGGGACTCGTAGATGTTTCGCTCCCAAAGAAATCGTAGAAATTTTCCCATATTTGTCTGGTCACTTTTCGACTTCGCGAACACCTCTTTTTCGATTGTTGTTGTCACATTTATTTACGCCGTATATTTTAAAGATGTCGTCGCCGGAGGCGAATCAATAGGAGACCTTTACTGGAGCCTCGCGATAAGTCTGGCGATGGTAATAACTGCATTTATTTCACCCGTTCTCGGGGCAATATCCGACTTTTCCACCGGCAAAAAAAGATTTCTCCTTTTTTTTACCGCGTTGTGTATTTCGGGCACCGCGCTGCTCTATTTTGTTGGTCCCGGCGATATACTTCTCGGGGTCATTCTTTTTGTAATAGCGAATATCGGCTTTGAAGCTGGACTCGTATTTTATGATGCCTTCCTGCCTGAACTTACTACCCCCAAAAATTATGGCAGAGTGAGCGGTTATGGTTACGCCCTCGGTTATTTTGGTTCACTGGCTTCACTGGGCATTTCATTCCCATTAATTCAGGCCGAAAAGATTAGTGAAACCTTTCCCCTCTCAGCTCTCTTTTTCCTGATTTTTGCTCTCCCCCTTTTCCTCTTTCTTAAAGAAAAAAGAAAAAAACCTGAAACCGCGGAATCTTATTTTCGTATTGGCTTCAGAAGAGTTTACAACACAATTACCAATCTTAAGAATTACAGGAACCTTGCGACTTTTCTTCTGGCTTTTTTCTTTTATATCGAAGGGGTAAATACGGTCATCTTTTTTTCAGGTAATTATGCGAGCACAACTCTTGGTTTTACAACCAATGACTTAATAATATTTTTCATTGTTGTCCAGACAACCGCTATTCTCGGCGCTGTGATATTCGGCATTATAGCTGATTCTTCAGGGCAGAAAAGAGCTATTGTTTATTCCCTTTTTATCTGGATATTTACAATTATTGTGGCATATTTTACGAGCGCCGATACATTTCTCACCAGGTTTTTATCCGGCCTTTTCAATACAGACCTTACCACAGTTATGCATAACAGTTTTTACGTAATAGGGCTTCTTGCAGGCAGCGTGATGGGCGCTACACAATCGACAAGCAGAAGTCTTATGTCCAAGCTGACGCCTTTTGAAAAGAAGACTGAATTTTTTGGATTTTTTTCATTTTTCGGTAAAAGCTCGGCTGTGCTCGGGCCGCTGGTATTCGGATTTGCCAGCTTTCTCAGCGGTAGCCAGAGAATTGCAATCGTATCAATTGGTCTGTTTTTTATTGTCGGACTGATAATACTTACCTATGTTAAAGATCCCCCTGTAAAAGAGGCGAAAAGTTAAGTATTAAACATTTCATTAGCAGTTAAATTCTGCGCAAAATGGCAGGAATTTAATTAATAATTAATAATGAACAATTAATAATTTAAATTATAAAGCAATTTCAAGAGTGAAAATATTGCTAAAAACAGGCCACAAAATCACAAAATTCCACGAAGATTAAAAGAAACCTTATTTTTGATTTTTTAACCTTAGTAGCATAGGAAACCACCCGACCAAACAAAACCTTATTAACCTTATTCAAACGGGCGCTATATTCTAAGGAATTATCTAATGATCGGGTAAAAAATTCAGAAGAGGAATGAGGTGATTAAAATGATTGGCTGGATATATGTTAGCCATAGAAATCCAAATCGAAGCCGTCATCGAAATCGGGGTATTAAAAAATCAGAGAAGAATTTATAACTCTTCACTCTCCACTAACCGCTCTTCACTTCTGGCTCTGCCAGATTACTCCGTAAGCAGTTAAATTCTACGCAAAATGGCAAAATATTTGGTGACTATTTGGATTGTAGCTTTTTCTTAGCTTTGCTCTGTTGATCCCCTACAGGGATCTTACTATATTTTTTTTGTTCTTTACTACAATAATGCTGCTTCTCCAAAGCAGATTCGATTCAAAAAATATATTCCTGGGAAAACTAATTCGTAATTCGTAATTCGTAATTCCTCATTGCTTCTGGCTCTGCCAGTTTATGAGTTAGCAGTAAGCATCATAAATGTTACTTGCTCATTTAAGAGATGACTGTTGTTATTATCGTCCTGCCAGGAATAAAATACCGGTGAAACGATTGAATTCAAAAACCTTTTTTGAAACTGTATTTCAGGAGGAACCATACTGCCGTTAAAGCGATCAGGAACCAGAGAATCCCCCAGAAGAGAGCGGGGATTCCTGTTAGTCCAAATAAAATCTGGGCGTCGCTTTGCCTGTATTCAAGTGTCAGAAGATCAGATTTTATATCTGTGATCACATACATTATACTTGTCAGCCCAAGAAATTTTATCCCCCATTTATGATATTTTTCCGGAATAAACAAAGCTGAAAGAATAAGGGCAATAGCGATTAAAAGAGCGAATAATACTCCGCTTACTCCATTAATATAAAAAAGAGCGAAAAGAATGATCAAAATTCCAAGAATTACGGAAGTCCACAAACTGTGTTTTTTATTATATGCTGATACAAAAAGAGCTGCTCCGAAAGCGAGGCTGCCAAGATAGCCGGCCGAAACAATGAGCACATGTATACCACCCACAGTCGCGCATGTCCCGCCAAGATTGCCCGAAATTTTCAGTCCGATAACTTTACCACCCGTAAGGAGGGCCATAAGACCATGACTCATTTCGTGCAGCAGCACAACCAGAAGTTTTACAGGATAAACCAGCCAGGTATCCCATAATAATATTATTATAAGAGAGGCGGCGACAAGGATTGATGTTTCAATTATCCGGCGCTGTTTTTTATTCAGTTTTTTCATTTAAGAAGATTTTTATCAGGAAATTAATTTACAAAAAAGAGTTGATAATTTATTTGTTAATATTTATTTTACAGAAAATTAACTCTGCGGGCATAACTCAGTTGGTAGAGTGTCAGCTTCCCAAGCTGAATGTCGCGGGTTCGAGTCCCGTTGCCCGCTCCATTCCGGTCTTTCCTATCCCAAATCCCGCTTCACTTGAACTTTTAACAGGCGATAATCATTTCAGGATATTATATCTTTAATGATGAGGAGTTATGGCCGATTTTGAGATTTCATATCAAAGACTGCTTTGGCATATCGAAAAATATATTAAAAATGAAAAAGATGAGGTTTTTTTTGGCATTTCCCGGCGCGCCGTTCCTGAGTGGGAAGGGTGGGAGGAAATCGAATTTCTTAAATCTTCCCCTCTCTTTCCCGCTAATCTTAATGATATTATCAGTCTGAAAGATTTGGTGAGGGAGTATTATTTTGTAAACTACCAGACTCCTCTCAGAGCGGATGAATATCCTTCACAGAGAATGGCAGATATGGCTTTATTGCTGGCTGTATTATCAGATGTGCCCGGGATTATTTCCGTTATTCAGCACATAATAAATTTTCTCGGCAACAATGGAGAGAGGCACAGCAGGGTTAGGATTACAGGTATTTTTGATGATTCAACTTTAAAGGGCCTGAATTCTTGTTACAGGGGAAACAGTGAAAAATTACTTTTAAATTTGATGATCGTGCAGGGTATGAGTTACGTTATGCAAAATGGCCGGCCGGAAAATCAAAGATCGTTCCGGGAAATAATCGGTAAAATGGAAATGACCTTAAGCTATCACAGGTGAAAATGTAATCGTGTTCTTCAATTACCGATCTTGTCCTAAAATCAACAGAAATAACCAACTCTCAGGGCAATGCTGTCAACTTAGGCCCAAAATCTTTTTTATGTTCCCGGGAATTTGGGGGATTGTATATTTTTTCTATCCGTCCCCACGGGGAATTCCCTGCGGGAACACCCCGTGGCTATTCGGCTTCGACCCCTTCGGGGCCGGTAAAAAAATAAAATCCCTTAAGTTGACAGCAGTGCTCTCAGGGGGGCCTTTCCCTTTTGTGAACTTATTGCGATCTGAATTATGTCTGTTCAATCAGTCAGGCAGATTAGAAGTTTGGCGATAATAACGTCTCCCGGTATTTTTGGACCGAATCATATAAACAGAAAACATTTTCCCTCATATTCTTTAAAAAAAGAAAACCCGGCAAAAGACCGGGTTTTTTGTGGGCACTGATGGATTCGAACCAACGACCCCCTGCTTGTAAGGCAGGTGCTCTGAACCAGCTGAGCTAAGCGCCCAAGACAATAAAAATGTAATTCTAAATATACTGACATCTTGCCCGATGGTCAAGAAGAAAATACAAAAATAAAAAAAGAATCATATTTTTGTTCATATCAACAAATAATTAATATTTTCTTTAACCTTTATCCATCCATGTGATTTTTGTAAATTTCCCGGTTGAAATAATTCTTTAAGGATACTATTACTTTGACAGCCTACAGGATTCACTGTAAGGCTTAATAATAAGATAGTAAAATCTCATAAAGCCATGAAAAAATTGCCAATAATCCTGCTATTCTTAATAATTACGCTCAACCTGAATGGTATGTCCTCCATCGACAGTCTTAAACAGGAATTAAGCGAAAGTTCGGGACTGAACAGGATAGACCTTCTTTTGAAGATATCTCAGGAATACCAAAAAAATTCTTACGATTCCAGTAAAATATTCGCGAAATATTCCCTGGAGGAATCTTGTAAGATTGGGAATGACAGTCTCGAGTTTGAATCATTGCGTCTGCTCGGAAACGCTTCAATTTATATATCAGAACTTGACAGCGCGAAACAATTTTTTAACAGAGCTTTGGAAATTGCTGAAAAAAGAGAGGATGTTGTTCAGCTGGCGAATGCCTATAATGAATTTGGCCGGCTTAATTTTTTCCAGAGTGATTATAAATCGGGGATAAAAAATTTCTCAAAGGCAAAGGAGTATTTTGAGCAGACAGATCAGTATCTTCCCCTTGGCCGCGTAATAATGAATCTCGGGGTTATGCAGGCAAGACTTGGTGATTATAAGGCTTCTAACAATTATTACAATGAGGCGAGAAAAGTATACCTGGAACACAATTCCATGAAGGATGTGGGAAGCGCGTATATTAATATTGCCGTAAATGATTATTTTTCAGGTGAATATGATAGTTCAATAGCCAAGCTGAGCAGGGCTGCTCAAATATTCAGTGATGAAAAAAATATTGATATGGAAGCGCTCTGTTACCAGAATATCGGTGTGAATTATGAAATGAAGGGTAATTATCAACTCGCGGCAGAATTCCTGAAAAAATCATTGGCACTTAAGAAAAAAACTGGCAATAAAGCCCAGGTTTTTGTCGCTCTTCAGGGAATCGGTAATGTTTATATGGCCTGGGGGAAATTTCATGAGGGATTGAAGTATTTTCTTGAAGCTATGGACGCCGCTCTTAAATCGGGTACAAAAGAGCATCTGTCATCTGTTTTTTCAAATATTTCTTCTGTTTATCTTAAATTGGGCGACCGGAAAAAAGCGCTGGAATATGAGATGAAAAGATATGACCTCTCAAAAGAAATTGATGATAAAAGAGAATTGCTTTCCAGTATTACCTCACTCGTTGATATCCTTCTGAAAGAGGGAGATGAGGCAAAAGCGCTGGAATATCATGAGGAAGCGAAAACACTGGCCGGCGAACTTGATGTGAAAAAAGGATACCTGCAGTATTCCCATCAAAAGGGATTGATTTATTCATTTCAGAAAGAATATGATAAAGCGGCCGCCGCCTATAAAGAAGCTCTCGGAATAGCCGTGGATATTGAAGAAGCCGATCTTGAAACTGAAATGTACATAAATCTCGGGAAATCATATTTTTCACTGGGACTTTATGGCTCAGCAAAAAAACAACTGAAGGAGGGACTCACAAAAGCTGAAGAAATTGAACATGCCGAACTAAGAGCAGAGGCTCTCAAATATTTGGCGTTCTGTTCAGAGAAAAAGGGAGATTATACACGAGCATATCACCAGTTCACTGATTATGCTTCGTTGAATGACAGCCTTTATAATCTGAAGACCGCCGGGCAGATGGCCGAGCTACAGACCAAATATGAAACTGAAAAAAAAGAAAAGGAAAATGAGCTGCTTAAAAAGCAGAATGAAATAAAAGAACTTCAAATTTCCAGGCAGCAGAATTATATCATTTCCGGCATCCTCGCGGTAATTATTCTCGCGGTAATTTACACTCTTATAGCTTATAGAAAAAGACTAAAGGAACTTAAGCAGAAACAACAGGCGGAACTTGAAAAAGCGAGAATTACACAGGAACTTGAGCAGGCGGCGGCAATGCAGAGAAATCTTCTTCCTGAAAAATTTCCCTCCTCCGAAAATTTCGAGATATGGGCAGAATGCCATCCCGCTTATGAAGTCGGGGGAGATTTTTTTGACATATTTACCATTGGCGATAATGAATTATGTGTGGCCAACGCCGATGTTTCGGGCAAAGGGATGAAAGCGGCGATGACCACTGTGCTCACCTCCGGAATGCTCGCGCAGGTTAAAAATATGGGTATCACTGATCCTGCTGAGGTTTTAAATGAGATAAACCGCGCATTATATGATAAAAAGTCGGAAAGAAGGTTGTTTACCGCCCTTTCATACGCGGTAATAGATACAAAGAATAAAACTTTGAAATTCACTAATTCCGGCCAGCCTGAAATAATTCTTTTCAGGAAAGGGAAAGTTAAATATCTTCAAAGTTCCGATCCGCGGATTCCTCTCGGGATGCTGAAAAATATTAAATACAGGGATAGTCTTATAAACCTTGAGAAAGATGATATAATTATCTTTTACAGCGACGCTTTTCCCGAATCGCAGAATAAAAATGAAGAGCAGTATGGTTATGACAGGATAATAGACTCTGTTACTATAAACGGCGGTAAAAAAATTGAAGAGCTTGGAAATAAAATGATAAGTGATCTGGCGGATTTTATAGGCGGCGCAGAGGTATATGATGATACCACTTTAATTATCGTAAAAATGAATTGAGCGATGGAGAAAATAAATTGATTTCAAGGAATATATCTACTCTTTATCTGTTACTATTCATAACTTTCAACGGTTTATCCGCGCAGGAAAATATTGATTCTCTCGAGGCTGTTCTTCCATCGTTATCGGGGATTAAAAAAATAAGCGCATTAAATAATCTTGCCGAAGCTTACCGGAAGGCTTCCGCCGAAAAATGCATTTCATACGCCCGCGAAGCAATGGAAATGGCGCGGGAAATAAATAATGAGGCTGAAATTTGTAAAGCGAATATGAATATCGGGTCCGGTTTCAGCCGTCTGGGCGAGAGTGATTCGGCCTTGTTTTATTATGACAGATCATTAATAATTGCCGCTGAAAAAGATTACCGGCAATTAAAAGCCAAAATACTTAACAAAACCGGTATTGTATATTATGTGCTTGGCGATTTTAATAAAGCTCTCGAATATTATACCAGCGCGAATAAAATATATAAAAATGAGAAGGATGATTTAGGATACGCGAAGACAATATCAAATATGGGGACGATACTGAGAGAATTCGGAGATTATAAAAAAGCGGATGCCTATACATGGGAAGCGGTAAACAATTACGACAGGCTGGGTGAATATAAATATCTTACCGATGCTTATAATAATCTCGCTATCTCCAAATATTATATCGGTGATGTCGATAGCATGCTGATATTATATCATAAAGCAAAAGATGTATCGGAGAAATACAATGACAAATCGGGCATGGCGCGCGCTCTTCATAATATCGCAATTACAATGCAGGAAAGGCAGCAATATAAACAGGCGCTGGAATATGAAATAAAATCCCTCAAGCTGAAAGAAGAGGTGGGCAATCTCGTTGAAATTTCTAATTCCTATCAGACAATCGGTAATATTCATGATGGTATGGGGAAATTTAATCTCGCGCTGGAATATTATCTTAAAGCGCTGAGGATTGCGGAAGAAACAGATACAAAACCGGAAATCGGGTATGCGCTGAGTTGCATAGCTTTCACTTACCAGAGGATGAAGGAATATGATAAAGCGATAGAACATTTCGAAAAAGCGGTTAAAATCAGGCGGGAAATCAATGAGGTTTCATCTTTGGCGCTAAGTCTCGCGAATCTTGCGGCGGTTTACCTGGAATCGGGAGATATTGAAAAAGCGGGAACTTACGCGCGGGAAGCAAATGATATAGCTTCTGAAACCCATAATGATTATAATATGATGAATGTCAGTGTTACTATGGGTGAATATGAACTGGCGCTTAATAATTTTGACAGGGCTATTCATTTCTTTTCGAGAGCGGAAGAACTTGGGAGAGAGTTTGAAAACAACAGTGTTATCGCCACAGCTCTTATCGGGCAGGGAAGGGTGTATAAGGAAGCCGGATCAATTTCAAAAGCGATAAAAGCAGTTGAAAAATCACTCCTTCTTTCGGAAGATAAAAATATGAAAGAGCTGATTAAAACAGGGTATCAGCTTCTTTCCAATCTGTATTACGCGAAAGGAAGCAGTAAAAAGGCATTTCAGGCTTTTCAGAAATATTACCAGATTAAGCAGGCGCTTTTTGATCAGAACAGCTCAAGTCAGCTTGCCGAAATGCAGACTAAATATGAAACAGATAAAAAAGAGGGGGAAAATGAACTGCTGAAAAGAGAGAGCGAGATAAAAGCTTTGCAGATCAACAGGCAGTACAATATTATAATATCGGGAGTTTTGCTCACAATAATCGGTATAATCGTTATTACTCTTATTTCATATAAAAAGAGCATAAAAAGGGAAAAGGAGAAACAGTCTGCCGAACTTGAACGAATAAGGATGAGCGGGGAGCTTGAACAGGCTTCTTCAATGCAGAGGAGTCTGTTGCCGGTTACACTTCCTGAATCTGAAAAATTTGAGATATGTACAAAGTTTGTGCCGGCTTATGAAGTGGGTGGTGATTTTTATGATATTTTTTTCAAGGATGAAAGGAAGGATATATTATGTATCGCCAACGCCGATGTATCGGGTAAAGGGATGAAAGCCGCCATGACCACTGTTTTAACATCGGGAATGCTCGCGCAGGTAAAACAGAAAGGTTTCGAAAAACCATCGGAAGCATTATCTTCGATCAATATTTCTTTATGTCAGAAAAAACCGGAAAAGAGGCTCTTCGCGGCTGTAAGTTTTGTTATGCTTGATTTCATAAATAAAAAAATGATATGTTCCAATTCGGGGCAGCCTGAACCAATCCTTTGCAGAAATGGAAAAGTCAGCTTTCTTACAGGGGATGATCCGCGCATTCCTCTTGGCATGATAAATAATCTGGAATATAAGGATTCAACAGTTGATATCTCCGAAGGGGATATACTGATATTTTATAGCGACGCGCTGCCCGAATCACAAAATGAAGCGGGCGAGCAGTTTGGTTATGACCGGATGACCGAGGTTATCGCGGTCAATAGTAGTGAGAGTGTTGAAAAAATCGGAGATAATCTACTTGGCGCTCTTAACGAATTCATTGGCAGCGCTCAGCAATATGATGACACAACGATTATTATTGTAAAAATAGTTTGATGAATTGTGAATTGTAAACTCCTGACTCCCATCAAACTATTTTATCATCTTCTTCCATTAACTGGCAGAATAATAACAGAGAGAATATTTCGTTATCCTCTCTCAATATTGTTTTTATCTTATTTCTTTGCAGTCTTGTCTTTTTTGTTACTTTTTGTGTCAAGACAAAAAGTAAGGGCATATTTTACAAAATATATTTGGTAAGATTAATGACAATCCCCATTGGTTCTCGCTTTACCAGCTAAGGTAAATTTTAAATTATATCACGCAAAGAAAAATTATAAACGATGTCCTTTCTAACAGAATTTCTAATAACAGTCGCATACGTATATACGCAATAAAAAATCTATGTTGTTTTATTTCAATACTTTATGTTTCTGATGTCAGGAGGCCTGTAATATGTAACAACTGCCTGTTGCAGGCTGACTACCTGAAATTTTTATCAAATGAAACCCTTTTCGAATGACATATAAAAAAACGCCGCGGAAAGCGGCGTTTTGAAATTTTATATTTTTTCTGAAAATTATTCTTAGAAGAAAAGATAAGCAGCCAGTAAGACTCTCAGGTTTGCCACGTTGGTTGTATTTTCCACTTCACCTTTTGAATTTACCGTACCGTAATCGGCTGAGGTATAATCAATTTCACCGGCAAAACGAGTCTGGCCGACATGATAAATAATTCTTGGGGAGACTCGCATTACACTTTCAATATTGCTGCCTCTTGAATAATAGATGCCGATGTTGTCATCATCAGTTCCCATATTTTTAGTATATCCGGCAAAAAGACCAAACATAACTTTTTTACCGAAACTCAAATCCATCCAGGCCGACATCGTATTGGAATTAGTATATTCTTCCACACCTTTTACAGCTTCGAAACTTTTTACCGCATATCCGCCGAGCATAAGAAGGTCATACATATTCTGGCCATAAATTCCTTCAAGTTTCAGAACAGTATTTTTGATTGTGAATTTTGCGAAAGCCATGGCCGCGATGCTTGAAATCTTTTCATCGGTATCATAACCCATAGAGGTGACTGTCCTGGGCATAAGAGATTTAAAGTTACCGCCAACACCAAGAACAGTTCCTTCATCCATATATTTAATATTGAGGTCGAGAATTGGTATTAAAGCGTTTCTCAGATATGTCGAGCCTGCTCCGTTAGGTCCGGTACTCGTAAAATCACGCTGCGAGGCGGCGGTAATCGCTATATTCACTTTATTTGTTTTGATGGTATATTTAATCTGCGGGTTTCTGGAGAATGGCTGAAAGGGAACACCGGTATTAAAAGAAACTACACCCGGAAAAACTTCAGTTATGAACATCGGATGCCAGTATTGCCCGACGAGCAACTGGCTTTTTTTCCAGTCGAGTTTCAGGAAAGCGTGACGCAGCCTGAATCCATTGACATCGGCATTCGAATGTCCGAAAAAAGCCCCTTCAAGAACGCCGGTGGTTTTAGCGCCCAGAAAATCGGGAGCGGTTATTGTGCCGGTCAGGCGGCTTTGAATAGAGAGCATATTTAGATTAGCTTTGGCATTAACATCCTCGTTATCCGGGTCATTTAGCTCAGCAGCGGGATAAAGAAGGAAATGTCCCTCGCGGGCTGCCACAGTCTGACGGGTATCGAGCATAACATCTGTCTTTACAAAACCTTTAAAAGATATCCCGAATGATTTCTTTTTCTGCGCAAAAACAGAGGTGACTAAAATCAGGCAAAGAAAAAAGTAGAGGGCCTTTTTCATATAACTATCTCCTTTTTATTGGAAAATTTATATTTATATAAAATGGAAAATATTTTCATACCTGTCGGTCTACTAACCAATCCGAAACAAATGGTGAAATAATATAGGGAATATTCAATAATAATCTGGTCCCGATCACTGAAATTTTATATTAATAAAAATTATGAGTAATATAATAAAAAGAAATCATTAAACAATAAAGAACAAATTTAAAAGCCGCGGAACTGAATGATAAAAAGCTCCTGATTTATCCGACAGATTTTACTTCGAAAAATAATATTTTCTCCGGATTGTTAATATTCGACGCCTTCAGCGTCGCAAAAGAAATCTGCTATACCAGACCACCGGATTGCATCCGGGGCTATTGATATTCGACTCCGTTCTGATTCGTTTATGTGATTCCTTTTTTGATTCCGGCTATATGAAATCACGACAAAATAGTCTGCTGGAGTCAGGAGTTTTGAAATTAATAAAAGATTCAGTGGCAGTGGGAAAAATCTATAAAATCTTAACCTGTCAGTTTATTTTGTACTACATACTGGGCAATTTCCACATTGGATTTCATATTCATTTTATCAAGAATTCTGTTTCTGTAGCTGTAGACAGTATGAATACTGATATTCAGTTCGGCCGCGATAGCGTCGGCAGTTTTACCCGACCCTATTTTGCACATAATTTCATATTCTCTGTCTGAAAGAGTTTCATGAGGCAAAAGCCGTGAATTTGTATCCAGAGTTGTCACAAGTTTTTCGGCAAGTTCAGGACTAATAAATTTGCTACCCGATACAATTTTACGAATCGCGTTGACAAGTTCGTTGGGAGCGCTGACTTTTTTCAGGTATCCCGATGCCCCCGCCCTTAGAGCCCGGAGTCCATACTGATCTTCTCCATACATACTTAATATGAGCACAGGTAAACGGGGATGATCAATTTTAAGCTGCTTGAGAGCCTCAAGTCCCGTTTTACCAGGCATATTTATATCGAGCACAATAATATCCCACTCTTCACGTTTTATATGTTCAAATAATTGTTCCGCGTTTTCAGCTTCACCCATAACTTTCATATCCGTTTCTTCCGAAACGATCTGTTTTAGTCCTTCTCTTACTATCGCGTGATCATCCGCTATGAGAATCTTAATCATATTGTTTCCTGCCAGTTATTTTCAAGTGGGAGTTTTACACAGACCGAAGTGCCTCTGCCTGTTGTGCCGGTTATACTGACATCGCCATCAAGTATAACAGCTCTCTCCTTCATGCCAAGCAGTCCGAGTGAATTATGCGCGTTAATCTCTTCGTTTGTTATTCCGCGGCCATTATCTGTAATCCTCAGACTGATGATATTATCGGTTATATTTAATGTAATCTGTATTTTTGTCGCTTTAGCATGACGAGCGACGTTAGTAAGCGCTTCCTGGAAAATCCGGAATACAGCGGTAATTTTATCATGAGCCAGAATTATCTCTTCATTCGGAAGGGTTGATTCACAAATAATTCCGGTTCTGTTTTCAAAATCCTGGGCATACCATTCGATTGCCGGTATCAGGCCAAGCTCATCAAGGATTCCCGGTCTTAGTTTAGATGAAATTCGCTGGACCGATTCCACCGTTTTATCAATCACTTCAGAAACCGATTCAATTTTTTCTTTAAGGTCCTGCTGATCTTCCCTGAGTTTGTTTGCCAGAAGAGTTATCTGAATTTTCAGAACTGTTAGCACCTGGCCCAGCTCATCATGAATTTCCCTCGCTATCATTCTCCTCTCTTCTTCCCTGACTGACTGGAGATGTGACGCCAGTTTTCTTAGCTGTCCGGCATAAATCTGCAGCTCAAATTCCGATTTTTTTCTGTCGGAGATATCTTTCAGTACGCTCAGAACAAGGCTTGAACCGTCAGAGAGTTTCAAGAGAGAATTAGAGAACGCGAACCAGATTTTTTTACCATTCCAGAGGTATGATTCCCTGTCGAAATGGGGCCTGATTTTATTTCCGGACAGGTCCCTTTCATAAAACCGTGTAAATTCTTCCCTGACCGATGGATGATATATTATTGAAAAATGTTCCCCTTCAAGCTCTTCCTTTTTCTTTCCTACTTTCTCGCAGAAAGCTTTATTAACAGTGACAATCTTGCCTGTTTTATCGGTAAGCCTCATTCCATCAACCGATATATCCCAGACGCGGGAAAAAAGAAGTTCCGACTTGGAAAGGGCTTCTTCAATTTCGATATGTTTAATGATTTCAGCATTCAGAGCGTTTTCGGTTATCTGAAGTTTCTCAACATGTTCAGCGATGTTCGACCCGATAGCTTTTATCATCCTGTTCAGGTTTTTACTCAGCGCGCCAAATTCATCCTTGTTTTTATTGACCAGCTCCAGATCAAGTTCACCCGCTATCACCTGTTCCGCGACCCGGTTGAACAACCTTACCGAACGGCTGATATAACCGGAAATATAAAAAAACAAAACAACAGGAATAAGTATCAAAATGGCGGCGACCAGAAAAGTATAAAATTTATCATAACTGCTGTTGTCAATTCTTTTCCGTAAAAGTAATCTGAAGTTTTCAAGGGTAATCTGCCAGATTTCTCCTGATTCGGCCATTGCTGTGAGAGCCTGCCGCCTGAAAATGTCCGGACTATCTTTAACCGAAATTTTTCCCAAAATGCTGATCTGTTTTTTAAGACTGGCAAATTTTTTGCTGATAGTATCCCTGACTTCAGGCGTTCCCGAAAGATTAAGGTCAATCAGTGATTCAGTCACCCTCATATTTTTTTCAATAAGGTAATATTTTTTTTCTCTTTCCTCTTCGGGATAACCTGACATTAATTCAAGAAGCTCCTGCTCAAGCGCGGGAAATTTATTAATTATCAGGTCCATCAGGTAATAACTTTCAAGCGCGGGATCGAGAACCAGGTTAAATTCATTCCCGATTGTTGTAAATGAGTGTTTCAGTCCCGTTTCGATCACAGCGCAGTCTTTGCGGCTGTTTTCACCAAGATTTTTCCACAGGTTTATATAAAGCGGCAGGTCTTTGAGAGGGGCGGAAGAAAAAATATTACCTTCTGAAATATTTTGAAGTTTCTCAATATTTTTTTCAAAATTAACTTTAAGTGAATCCCGGTTAAGATTCGGGGTATCAAATTTTTCGCTTAGGCAATAAAGCTGAAAATTGGTCAGAGAATTTTTTAAGGGGGCAAGTATAGCCGTTCCTTCCAGCTCTTTTACCGTAAATTCTATTGATTTATTCTTTTCAAGGTTAAGCAGGTAAATTAACAGAATTAATGGAACAAGGAAACCAAGCGCGACGAGATATAGTTTACTTATAATTCGCATGAAAATAATTAGTTTTTCCCTGGTTGAAATATAATTCCGCGGTTTTGAGAGCCGCTGATTTTCACCATCATATTTTTATTAAAATGAAGATGATGTGTAAACTCACCCGACTCAACAGGTTCCTGTTTTAAAAGCCAGTCCCAGTCGATGAAACAATTTTTGTTGGATGTATTAACTGTAAAGTAACCAACTCTGAATGAGGTGATATTCTGGAAAAAATGGGAACCCTGCGAGGGAGTTACTTTCAGATCTTTAAAACTGCTTTCAATAATTACCGAAGCTCCTGAAATCTGATCCCAGGTGACCGGAATGCCGAGCCAGGGATCAAAACTGCCCCATCTGCCGAGTCCGATCAGGATATATGGCCTTTTTAGCGATAGCAGCTTTTCATTAAACTCACCCACCTCTCTTGCTGTCTGTTTGGTCTTTGAGCGGTCGAATTTTTCATAATCGATGACTATTATATCATGTATATTGTCAATAACGCCGTTTCCCAGTACCTGGGTGCTCTGGCAAATCAGATCATTGTTGTCAATATCGTCAAATTCAATTATTTCTGTCTCTCTGCTTAATACCAGGGGTCTCATCTGCAGCATGGAAAATTCTTTGGGTTTTCCTTTCGGCACATTTGTATTTACCGCGAATTCAATCTCAACATGTGTCCCCATTCCCCACAATCCTATTTCCAGCATAGTGTTTAAAATTTCTGAAAGTGGAAACATATTATGTTTCAGAATGGGGGCAAAAGTTACAACTCTCGATCCCTGCCTGGAAATACCATCATAGACAGAATCATTTTCTGCCGAATATGTTGATCCGGCATAAAAGAGGGTTTTGTCTTCCTCGGCCTTTTCGAGGCGGTATTTTTTTACCATGATATCGGGAGATTCAGCATGTTCTCTTTCAAGGCAGCAATTCATATCGAGAGCGTAAAACTGCTGCTGCGCGTTGCGGATAGTTTCTTTTGTAGAGAAAAACTGCAGCAAATGTTTTGGAAATTTCGGGCAGAATCTAACATTTTCGCCACCTTCGACAACCTGTTTTCCCAAACCCAACGCAACCAGGGCGATTCCGTCGGTAGCTTTTGAGGGTGGAACAGGGTAAAAGTTATATGACTTCGCGACTCCGGCGAAATCGGGATAAAATCGTTTGTTCCTTTCCGCGCCTGTCACGCGCTGAATTATGACCGCCATTTTTTCCTCTTCCAGCCTGTAGGAGGTTGCCTTCAGATAATCCTTCGCGTTCTTACTGAACGTTGAAGCATATACTCCTTTAATACACTGAAGCAGTTCAAACAGCCGTTTTTCCGGATCGGGGTTGTTATTGGGTATCATGTATGTCTGGTAAACACCTGCAAATGGCTGAAACTGAGAATCTTCAAGCAGACTTGAAGACCTGACAGCCAGAGGTCCCTTTATTATTGAGAGAAATTCCCACAATTTATCAACCACTTTGGGAGGAAAGTAAGGAGCGGTAAGGAATTTTTTTAAAATTTTATCATCATCTGTCTGATTATAGGCAAAGCGGAAAAGATTATTTTCACCAAGGAAATTATCAAATACATCTGTCGCGAGCACAACAGCCGATGGCACTGAAATTTCAACACCTTTAAATTTATCCCTGATGCCATAATGGTTAATAAGAGTATTAATAAATCCCAGTCCTCTCGCTTTTCCTCCGAGTGAGCCTCCTCCTATCCGGGCAAAACTGTTTTTGGGATCGAATGACTCAGCGGAAAATTCAGTAATAGTGCCTCTCTGACGCAGTTCAAGATATTCGCGGATTGTTTCAGTTAGTCTGACCCTGATATCTTCCGGATCCTTAAAATCACTGACTTTTTCGGGGCGCAGTTTACTGGCCAGCCAGAACTCGGTTCGGGCTTTCAGCCAGTTGGAAAAATGATTCCTTTCGGAGTGATAAACAATGGAATCGAGGGGGGCTTTAGCAAGTTGGTTCATTAGTGAAAAAAGATTATTTGCCTTTCCAACCTCTTCTCCGTCTCTTGTGCGGAAAATAAAATCTCCAAAGCTGAAATTTTTAATCATAAATTCCCGCAACTCACTTAAAAGGAAAGGAGAATTTTTATATAAGAATGACGCGCCGATATCGGGCGCGACAGATTCAAATTCAAGATTACTCGACTGAAGCAGAATGGGAATATCATGCTGCATATTTTTTACTGCGATAGCAAATTTTATACCTGCCTCAGAATCTTTTTTACCTTTAAGCTTAAAATTTATATCGAGAATAATCCCAAGAATATGGTCCTGGTATTTTTCGAAATATTCCCATCCTTCCTCATAGGTATTGCATAGAAGTATTTTTGGCCGGGCGCGCATCCGCAGATAACGATGAGTTACATTAATTCCTTCGGTAATAAGCCTTTGCGATTGATCGAATATTTCTGTATAGATGAGAGGAAGATAAGATGAATAAAACTTTACATTATCCTCAAGCAGAATGATCGACTGAACCCCGACCGACTTGGTGTCATTTTCAACGTTAAGACGGTCCTCTACATATTTGATTATACCGATAAGTAGTCTGTAGTCCCCCTGCCATATAAATATTCTGTCAAAAATATCATGTCCCTCATGCTGAGTGATCTCTTTTCTTTCGATATTATCATAAGCAAGGAGAATGACCGGCTGATTAAGGCCGTTTTCGCGGGCAAGCTTAGCGAATTCAACAACATGCATATCCTCAATGTGCATGGTTGTAATTATCAGGTCGAAGCGGTTTTCATCACGGGCCAGCTCAATTGCCTCCTGGGCGGTGGTAACATGTGTGATTTCGGGGGCGTGACTAAGATTGAGAGTCTGGTATTCTTCTCTTATCAGCTCATACAACCTGCCATCTTCTTCAAAAAGGTAATTATCATAAAGGGAGGAAACAAGGAGGATATCTCTTATTTTGAATCTCATTAGTTTCTGGAAACGTTTTACCCTGCTCCCAAAAACATCTCTCATCGCGGCTTTATCGAATCCGTTCATATATTAATAAAATACCGGGAACAGCGCGCTGTTCCCGGTATTATCCATATTTGTTAAGAAATTTTTAGACGAGGCCCTGATCGATCATCGCGTCGGCAACTTTAAGGAAGCCGGCGATATTGGCGCCATTGACATAATTGCCCGGTGTGCCGAATCGTTCAGAGGTTTCAAGACATGTATCATGAATTCTGATCATAATTTCATGGAGTCTCTGGTCAACTTCTTCGCGTGACCAGGGAAGGCGCATGCTGTTCTGCGACATTTCGAGTCCTGAAGTTGCCACGCCACCCGCGTTGGCAGCTTTGCCCGGCGCGTATAAAATGCCGGCCTCTTTGAATATATGGTAGCCATCAATTGTTGTCGGCATATTGGCGCCTTCACATACTGCCATACATCCGTTTTTAACGAGCGTTTCAGCTTCGGCTTTATGAATTTCATTTTCGGTGGCGCAGGGAAGAGCGACATCAACTTTTACTTCCCAGGGTTTTTTGCCCGGTATAAAGTCAACTTTAAATTCTTTGGCGTAATCTTCAACAGCGTCTTTATTTGACGCTCTCAGACGCAGCATGTAATCCACTTTTTCACCTGTCACACCGTCGGGATCGTAGATGTATCCGTCAGGACCTGAAAGAGTAACTACTTTACCGCCTAATTCATTAACTTTCTGAACGGCTCCCCAGGCAACATTGCCGAAACCTGAAACAGCGACAATCTTTCCGTCAAAACTGGTCTCTTTTGTTTTCAACATTTCTTCAGCGAAATAAACACATCCGAAACCGGTAGCTTCAGGACGGATAAGAGAACCGCCCCAGTTAATGCCTTTGCCTGTTAATACGCCGGTGAATTCATTTCTTACTCTTTTATACTGACCAAAGAGGAAGCCTATTTCACGGCCGCCAACTCCGATATCACCTGCGGGCACATCAGTATTAGGTCCGATGTGTTTGCTCAGTTCAGTCATGAAGCTCTGGCAGAAACGCATAATTTCGTTGTCACTTTTACCTTTGGGATCAAAATCGGATCCACCTTTGCCGCCGCCCATTGGAAGGGTGGTAAGGCTGTTTTTGAATACCTGTTCGAACGCCAGGAATTTTAATATACCGAGGGTAACAGAAGGGTGAAAACGCAGACCCCCTTTGTAGGGACCTATCGCGCTGTTCATTTCAATTCTGAAACCGCGGTTTATTTTTACATTGCCCTGGTCATCCATCCAGGGAACCCGGAATATTATTATTCTTTCCGGTTCAGTCATTCTTCTTAATATATCGGCTGATATATATTCGGGATGCTGCTGAAAAACTATATCAAGAGATTCCGCGACCTCTTCAACTGCCTGGTGAAATTCAGGTTCACTCGGGTTTTTTGCTTTTACTTCTTCTACTACCTGATTAACATAATCTAACATAATATCCTCACAAAATTGGCAAGGTTATAAAATAATTCCGTTGCCGGATTCCGGCAGGAAATCTCAACATAATAACAAAAATAATGTTAACTTTCCAAAAAAAAGGCTGCCTTGTCCAAATTGGACAGGAAACTTCTTTTTATGAATGAAAATTACTCTGTATGTTTTTATTTAGCAAGGAAAATCGCATTTTTTCAGGATATTTTTAACTTAATTTTTTATTGTGTTTCCCGCTGAGAATTTTTAGGTGATTTTTTTTTCTTTGTGGATCTTTCTAAATTGAATTTATAACTTCCGGAGCTAATCTTAGTTGAGCATTTCTGACCATCCCCGGGATCCTTAATTGTAAAGAAAAAAATGTCTGAACCATTGATTAAAGGATTTTAGGATTGCCTTATTATTTTTCGGTATCGGTATCGGTATCGGTATCGGTATCGGTATCGGTATCGGTATCGGTATCGGTATCGGTATCGGTATCGGTATCGAAAAATCAGAGTAAGAGTATTCAGTAAGAAGTTAAATTCTACGCAAAATGGCAAAAATGCAATTAATAATTAATAATGAACAATGAACAATTAATAAGGTCAAGAGAGCGGCAAATTTTTTGTTTACGCAGATTTCGTTGATAAGGTGGAAGAAAAGCCACAAAAGAAATTACGAATTACTAATTACGTCCGACGCGCAGGCTGTTGCAGATTATCGGGAACAAAAGTGTATGTTTAGTGATATAATAGGTAGTAAATAATAAACATGGAAATAGGAATAATGGGGTTTATTGAAGGAAATCGAGATCAACTGGGATTCATTGCTTATAGCCTGGATGATTTTGTAGAAGAAGATTCAAAAGCAAGATTTATCGTAAGAATAGTAGAAGAATTAGATTTAAGTTTACTCTACGAGCAATACAGTCCACAGGGTGGAGAAGCTTTTTGTCCAAAGGCAATGTTAGCCACACTGTTTTTCGGATATTCCCAAGGTATATCAGTTACCCGTGATCTTGAATACAATTGCAAAAAGAACATGGATTTTATATATGTATCAGCAAACCTTCGACCGGATCACACTTCATTGAGCAGATTCAGAAAGCGTCATCTGGCCCATATTCCAGGGCTTTTTATACAGATAGTACGGAAAGCAATAGAGATGGGAATAAGTGAGTTCATGGAAATCGCGATGGATGGATCAAAGATGGCCGCGGCAAGCAGTAAGAAAAAAAGTATGCGCTCCAACAAAATAGAAGAAAAACTGAAAGCAATAAAAGAAGATATCACCGAATACCTGAATCAAAGCGAAATAGAAGAAAAGAAGCTTGCCGAATTGGAAAAGAAAAAGGCTAAGCTGGAAGAAGCCCAAAGAATACTGGAAGAGCGAAAAGAGACAATAAAAGAAAACTGCAGGGATAATCATCAGGTAAATATAGAAGAACCGGAAGCTCCAATGCAAAAACCGGGAGGGGGGAAAAGCGCATTTCCGGGCTATAATCCACAAATATGCACCGATACGAAAACCCAATTCATAGCAAACGCCCAGCTGACGCCAGACAGGAACGACGAAAAACAATTTATGCTTCAATATAATAATACGGAAAGAATTTTGGGCCCGAACAAAAAGAGGAGATATCTATCTGACGGAGGGTTTAACACCAATGACACAATATTTGAAATCTATTACAACCAGATCGACGCTTATGTAGGCAACAGACGTAATGGAAAAGAGACAAGTGAAAAGATTAAAAAGGGTTTAAAATTCGACAAAAGTGATTTTACATATGATAAAGAAAAAGACATCTATATATGTCCGTCAGATAAAAAGTTAGAGTTCAAAAAAACAGAAAAGAATAAATCTTTCAAGGGAAGAAAATATGTTTGCAATGATTGTGGGAATTGCGAATTCAGGTCTCAATGTTTATCGAAGAACAATAAAAGTGGGAAAAGAGAAATTCGACGAGATGATCGGGAAATCTATGTAGAAATGATGAGGGAAAAGGTGGAAACAGAAGAGGGAAAGGAAAAATTACTAATTCGTTCAACAACAGTCGAACCGGTCTTTGGTAATATCAAATGGAACCTGGGATATACCCGGTTTAGACTAAAAGGGTTGTTTGCGGCAAATGCTGAATTTTTGCTTATGTGTATTGGCCATAATCTCAATAAACTCTTCAAGCTGTTTGGAAAGGTTGATAATAGTCCGGATAGCATGGAAGTAGCATCATGCTTCCCTAATATTTTCAATTATAAGAATATTTTGCCAAATAAATTACAAGTTTTATTTACATAAAAATATTTTCCATGTTTTTTTTGCCTCCCTGCAACAGCCTGCGCGGCGGATAAAAATGTGGAATGAAAAGAATGTAATGAAACCGTATTTTTGATTTTTTTAACCTTAGTAGCATAGGAAACCATCCGACCAGACTAAATCTTATTAACCTTATTCAGGCGGGCGATATGTTCTAAGGAATTATCTAATGAACGTGTAAAAAACTCAGAACAGGGATGGAGTGATTAAAAAGATTGACCGGATATATGTTGGCCATAGAAATCTAAATCGAAGTCGCCATCTAAATAGGGTTCTTTAATAAATCTGAGAATTGTTTTATTCTTCACTCTCCACTATCCACTCCTCACTTCTGGCTTGCCGGATTACTACGTAAGGAGTCAAATTCTACGCAAAAAGGAAAAGTTTTTATCTGATTGCCAGTAAAATTTGGCATTAGATTCCGGCCTGCCTGCCTCTGGATGGTCTTTTCGCAAAAGACGCAAAAAACCGGAATGATAAATAATTGGTAATACCTGGGGAAAGTCAATTCCTAATTCCTAATTCGTAATTCGTAATTCGTAATTCCTCATTATCTCTGGCTTGCCAGTTTATGAATTAGCCTTCGTGCGCCTGCAGACGACTTCGGAGGGGAATCATATTTATTTAATTATGCGGGTGATGTTTTGTTGATTCCCTCATGAGATCAGATGTTTTATTTTTTTTACAATAATGCTGCTTATGCAAAGCAGATTCGATTCAAAAAATATTTCCGGGAAAGCCAATTCGTCATTCCTCTTTCCTAAGCTGGCCAAACCAGAATCAAAAAGAAATTCAGAAAAAAACGTTCTCATTCTCGTAATCGGGCTCATACCCGGCTTTATTTTTCTATGGAGAATTTTTCGAGTGCGATAACGAGTACCGCTTTGCTCCCGGCGGGATATATCATGAGTGCGAGTTCGACTATTTAAATTAATTAATTCAATTCAATATTCTGCCTTAAAAAGCAAGAATATTATTGTTAAGTTGCATAAGAGCCTAAATCTTCCCCAGGCAAAGCCTGAGGAAAACGCCTTAAAGGGAAAAAGTTCCCTGGCAAAACGGGGGGTAATATATTCAATAAGAAATTAAATTCTACGAAAATTGGTAAGAAATTTATCAGCAAGTAGAAAGTTTTATTACCAGGTATAAGTTTCGTAGTTACTTGAGGTGTGTCCTCCCCCGTCAATGAAGAAAGGCGCTTCATTGCCACCCCCTCCGGCGGGGGATATTTTGATTGCTCGGGATTATCGATAAATATCCCCCTTTGGAGGGGGTGGATTCAAAGTGTTTTTCTTTGAAGACGGGGGAGGACTATCCTTGAGCTAACCGATAACTTTTCTTTTTCTGACTCCATCAGCTTATGGATTTGGAATCGCGGCCTGACTATCGGCAACATGTTATTAGCAGGCTTTTTTGACAAAATTTATTCCCCGGATTATCCTCAACATGTTGGCGTTAGTGTAGTGATAAGAGCCTAATTCCTCACTATTTCTGACTTGCAAGTTTATGATTACGATTAAAATATTGATGATTTCTTTTACAGTTCCTTTTGTTTACGTCTTTGCCGGCTTAAGAATAAGACAGTCCCTTTTGAGAGCCTGAAGCGGTTTGCATTTTTTATCCGAACCATTATTAACAAGTCACGTCTAAAAGAAAAAACAACGGTGAAAAATATGAAAAGACTGATCTTGTTTTCTTTTTTTATCTCTTCTGTATTGCTGGTCGCTCAGGAAAATGAGTTGAAGATAGGGAATGTATACCCGGGAGAAATGACCTACTCGGCATTTACACTTGGTGAAGATATGGAAATCACCATTTCAGGCACTCTCGGTAATTTTGAAAGATGGGATAACAGGGTTACTTATTATGCCTGGATAATTGACGCCGATGACAGATCTCTTGTCTGGCATATATATGATGAGGATGATGATTACAGGGATGAATCGGGATTTTATGATTTTGAATCCGATCTTAATTTGGACAAAGGGAATTATGAAGTATATCTGTGCTCATTCCGCGGCAATTATTTTCATGTAGATGATTTCGGAGATGTGATTGCTGAAGTTTTTAGCAGAAAAAGAAAAAAATTCCGGTCATCTTACAGGGAGAAACTGAATATCAGTCTTAAAACTTCAGGCAGAATTGAAAAAGTTGAAAAAGATAAGTTTATTAAAGAGAAACTGGAAGGAGCGATTGTTTCACTTAACAGGGCGGGTGATGATGAGAATTTCAGACAGGGTTTTAAAGTTACCGAACCGGTAAGAATCAGAATATACGCCATTGGAGAGGGACGTAAAAAAGAAGTATTTGATTACGCCTGGATATATGATACACGCACCCGTGAAAAAGTATGGGCTATGGACCCGAGAAAATCGGATTACGCCGGCGGTAATGAAAAGAATATTATGTTTAATGAGATACTTCGCCTTGAACCTGGCAATTACATGGTCGCCTACCTGAGCGATGACAGCCACTCATGGCCCGACTGGAATGCCGCGCCTCCGAACGATCCCGAATTCTATGGAATTACTATCTGGCCGGCAACCGAAGATGATAAGGACGCTATCGGCCCCCTTGATAAAGATGATGTAGTTAAACCTGTAATGGCAATAACCGGAGTGGGTGATGATGAATATATTTCACGAGGGCTGCGTGTTAAAGAAAGAGTAAAGCTGCATGTTATTGCTCTTGGAGAGATGGGCCATGGCAAAAGTATGGCGGACTATGGCAAAATTTACAATGCCGATACAAGGGAAACGATATGGGAAATGAGAGCGGGTGAAACCCGTCATGCCGGCGGCGCCAGGAAAAACAGAATAATGAAAGGGGATATTACCCTCGATCCCGGCAATTATGTTGTAATGTATGTAAGTGATGATTCACATTCTTACGAGGAGTGGAATTCGGCGCCTCCTTTCGACAGGGAACTCTGGGGCATATCATTATGGCCTTTGAAGGATTATTCCTCATCCCAATTTGAAGAATTTGATCCGGATAATTTCAAAAGCAAATCGGCGCTGGCCGAAATTACAAGGGTGAGAGATGACGCGCGTAAAAGCAAAACTTTTACTCTTGAAAGGGAAACCAAAGTGAGAATAATCGCTTTGGGTGAAGGGGACAGGGATGATATGTATGACTATGGCTGGATAAAAAATATGGATACCGGTCAGGTTGTTTGGGAAATGACTTACAGGAAAACCGAACATGCCGGCGGAGCGAGAAAAAACAGGCTCTTTAACGGCACAATTATTCTTGATAAAGGGGAGTATAAAGTATACTATACTACTGATGGCTCACATTCTTATGGCGACTGGAATTCCTCACCTCCTCATGATCAGGAATTATATGGTATAATAATTTCAAAAGAAGATTAGAAACGCATAAGAGATAATCTGATTCCTCAGAACAAATCTACTCCGACAAGGGAAGCCCTTCCTCAGGCTTCCCTTTTTTATTTTAAAAAATAAGAATAAGAGTATTCCATTAGCAGTTAAATTCCTGGCAAAATGACAAAAATGCAATTAATAATTAATAATTAACAATTAGTAAGGTCAAGAGAGCCGCAGAATTTTTGATTACGCAGATTTAGTTGATTGTGGTGGAAGAAAAGCCACTAAGGAAATTACGAATTACGAATTACGAATGAGGAATGAAAAGAATGTAATGAAATCATATTTTTAATTTTTTTAACCTTAGTAGCATAGGAAACCACCCGACCAAACTAAACCTTATTAACCTTATTCAAACGGGCGATATGTTCTCAGGAATTATTTCATGATCGGGTAAAAAACTCAGAACAGGAATGGGGTGATTCAAAAGATTGACCGGATATATGTTAACCATAGAAATCCAAATCGACATCGAAATCGGGTTCTTTAATAAATCTGAGAATTTTTTTCATTCTTCACTCTCCACTAACAACTTTTCACTTCTGACTCGACCAGATTATTCCATTAGCAGTTAAATTCCTGGCAAAATGACAAAAATGCAATTAATAATTAATAATGAACAATTAGTAAGGTCAAGAGAGCCGCAGAATTTTTTGATTACGCGGATTTCGCAGATTTGGGTGAGATAAACGCCACCGAAGAAATGACGAATAACGAATTTATGCAAAGGAAGAAACCTGATTTTTTAACCTTCCAGGCAACAAGAATATATTTGAAAGAAAAAGCCAGCCATTTTTTTTACGAATATTTTGACTTCTCATCGGATTACAGACATCTCAAGGTGGATCAAATCCCTCCCGTCCTCCCCTTAAAATCTTAAGGGGAGGGGATTCCGATCTCTCATCTTTGAAGAGTTTTAGATAGATCGTAATTACTGAAATTGTTGCTGTTAATTTTGAAATTGTTTGTTTTTCCAAATTGGGATTCCTTAGTAGCCGGGGGAGGATTTTTTTCGAGTTAATCTATTATCTTTCGGTTCTGACTCAGCCGGTTTATGCTTAAGATTATGACTTGTAAATTGTTAAAAATATAATTATTTGAGCAATAAATAACACATCGCCTTCAGGCCGGTTATTATTTAATCCCCGGCATAACCAGACTTTAGCTAAAAGAGAGATGATGGGGGTGGATTACCTGCGAGGCTCTTTCTGAATGAGTCTGCCCAATACTACCACCGGGGGCAAGTTTCACGCAAAGAAGAACAGGATTTACAGGATTGTATTGATAAACAGGATGAAAGAGGAAGATTTATTATGCGGAGCTGATCTATAAACCGGCAAAGCCATTCCCCTTAGGAATTTCAGGAAAAAAACCGTACACGTACTCGTAATCGTGCTCGTACCCGGTTTTATTTTCCAATGGCGAATTTTTTGAGTACGATTGCGGCTCCTTCTATTACCCCGGACAATTCAATATTCTGCCATAAAATGCAAGAACAGGATTGGTAATCTGCCTTATTCAACATTTCTTTTTCTTTACCCCCCCCGCCAGTCTGAACCATGATTAAAGGATTATTGGATTACCTGGTTAAAATCACTGTCGGGTTCGGCATCGTTTTTTACTCACCCAGGGAAAAAGGAACTACCCTTATATAACCATAAACCCGGCCTTTTTTTAATTACTAATTCCTCATTTTTATCCGCCGCGGAGGACTTAATTCTCAATTTTTAATCTTTTCCCGGGGGTAAGTTTCACGCAAAGACCGCGAAAGGAAAAGAAAACGCAAAGCCCGCAAAGAAGAACAGGATTTACAGGATTGTATTGATAAACAGGATGAAGATTTATTATGCGGAGCTGATCTATAAACCGGCAAAGCCAGCGCCCTTAGGAATTTCAGGAAAAAAATCGTACACGTACTCGTAATCGTCCTCTTACCCGGCACTATTTTTCTATGGCGAATTTATCGAGTACGATAACGAGTACCTGTACTATGATTACTCCGTAAGGAATTAAATTCTACGCATAATGGCAAAATTACTCATGAACACAGCTGGAGGTTGAGCGGAGTCGAAACCAGCGGCGGTAGCTTCGACTCCGCTCAGCTACCGGACAGGTTCAGTGTTTCTGGCTCGCCAGTCTATGAGTACGACTATTTAAATCAATTTATTCAATTCAATATTCTGCCATAAAATGCAAGAATATTATTGTTAAGTTGCTTAATTCCCAATTCCCAATTCCTAATTCTTAATTCCTAATTCCCAATTCCTAATTCTTAATTCCCCATTCCCTCTACGCCAGGGCGTTTTCATGGCCGGAATCTTTGACAAAGAGGCATGATGAATTTGTAAGTTCAGGCACATCACGCATAAAATTCATATCAAGTTCATCGGCGAGGCCGAAAATATTAACGTCGGCGCGGGGAGCGTTTTTCAGGGCTTCGAGGAAGTTACCGGTTAGAATATGAAATTCTGTTAAAGCGGGGAGCCGGGTCTGGTCAGATAAAAGCTGCATGTACTTGTTGATTTTTTTCTTATGTTTATCATTTTCAGCAACACTGACGAGGTTAATTTTGCCATTCCAGTTAAGCTGAAGCTGAAGTGTAATAAGCACTGCGAGATGCCAGTTGGGGCTTTTATCTCTCAGCCAGAGGTTTACATCCTTCTGCAGCCCGAAGGCTATACGGGGATGCTGGCGCAATATCAATATACCCAGTTCATTTTGATAGGCGTAATTAACAAGCCTGCTAATTTTTATATCATTTTTCGGATCTGAACCCAGTGTGAGAAAAAGGGCGTTCGGTCTCATAGCCGCGGCGCGGAGAGTCTGAATAACAATTTTTGAACCATGGAGAAAATCTTTATCTTCAATCACCGCTGAATTTATCAGAAGTTCCTGCTGTCTGAGAGGCTGCATAAGATTATCGAGTGAACTTTTTGTTTCCTCAATATTTTCTTCCTTAACTGAATAGGCATAGATAGTACCGGAAGGATAGGTGATATTTTTAATAAACAGCAGGGGTCCCGCCCACAAAGCGGGATCTTCCACCGGAAGGAGAATATCAGGTTTCCATGATATCTGGTGGCGGGGAAAATTGGCCGCTATTCTGCTGGCTCTTTCCGCCATATAAAGAAACATACCACCCCTGATATCGCCCCAGTTAGCCGCCAGCCCTTTTCTGGTCAGCCACACATATAACCCGATTATTATTACAATCGCCACAATACTAAAAACCGGGTCAATCAGGAACATAATAGCTATACAGCCTAAACCGCCGATAAGGGGAATAAAACGGGGTATTTTAAATGTCGGTCTGAAACTGATAATTTTCATACTCTGCTGAATAAAAACCACAAGATTCAGCATGCCGTATGTAATCAGGAAAAACATGGTGATAAGTGAAGCCAGCGCGTCAAGGCTTCCAACGAGAAGGGAGGCGAGAATAAGAAGCGAGGTGAAAATTATAGCGTTTCTCGGTTCATTATTTTCAGATTTGAGCGCGAAAATTTTATAAAATGGAACTGACTGTTGTTCGGAAAGAGCCTGTAAAATTCTTGGCGCCCCGATGATACTGCCGAGAGCCGATGAGAATGTGGCGGCAAGAATTCCCAGCAGGACAAGCTGCCCGAAAAAGGAATAATCAACCATAACCATCTGGTTGTCCCGGAGGATATCAGAGGGAATAAAATAGGCGCAAACTATCGCTATCCCGATATATACAATTAAAGTTACTCCGATGGCGCCCATGGTGCCGACCGGAATCGCTTTACGGGGATCCTTCAGATCGCCTGACAGATTCGCTCCGGCCATAATGCCTGTGACAGCGGGGAAAAATACCGCGAATACCTGCCAGAAACCGGCGTCTTCGAAGGCGCCGATGAGGTTGACGGTTTCAACTTTTGGAGCCGGCGTCATGAAAAAAGAAATTATCGAGAGGCCGATAATTCCGAGTATGATATATTGAATCCGGATAGCAAAAAGAGTACTGACATATGAAATAGTCAGTAGTACAGCCCAGGTAATTCCGCCAATCAGGGCGGGATTGTGATCGGGGAAAATTACGAGCCAGCCTTCTGTAAAACCGACTATATAAAGCGCCGCTGAAAGTGTTTGAGCCACATAAAGGGGAATTCCCACACTTCCCCCCGCTTCTAATCCGAGTGACTTGGAAATTATGGAATAAGCTCCCCCCGGACCAATTTTTATATTTGTGGTTATAGAGGACATCGAGAGTCCGGTGGCGATAGTAATTAATTTGGCGAGAATAATAATCGCTATCGCGCCGAGAAGGCCCGCGTTTCCCACAACCCATCCGAGGCGGAGGTACATTATCACGCCGAGAATTGTTAATACATCGGGAGTGAATACCCCGCCGAATGTCCCGAATTTTGAGGGAGCGTTAGAAAATTTTAACTTATTCAGTAGTTTTTTCATATCCAGAAACTTTCTTTGTTCAATTAATATTTACTAATTTTATAGTGATTTTCAAAACGAAAAAAAACCTGAGAATATTTTTAGAAAAACAATTAGTATTATAATACGTCAAACCTGAATAGCCTGCAACTGAAAAAGCGGTTGCAAAATAATAAACGCATAATAAAGGAGAAATAATGTTGAAGAGAATATTTGCTGTAATTTCTATAATATTGATCCTTTCTTCACTTATTAATGCTGAAGAAAATGATAAAAAGGAAAAACTAAATTCCGGTAATCTCCGGGGACTATCGTTCCGGTCGGTCGGGCCGGCGCTTACTTCCGGCCGAATATCGGATATTGCCGTAAATCCGCAGAAGTCCTGGGAATATTATGTCGCGGTCGCGTCTGGTGGAATATGGAAAACCACGAATGATGGCACCACCTTTCAGCCGGTGTTCGATTCACAAGGTTCATATTCAATAGGATGTTTAACTATTGACCCCGAAAATCCCTATGTTATATGGGCAGGAACAGGGGAAAATAACAGTCAGCGAAGTGTCGGCTATGGAGATGGAGTGTATAAATCCCAAGATGGGGGCAAAAGCTGGAAAAATATGGGTTTAAAGGAATCGGAACATATTGGAAAAATTATCGTTGATCCCCGAAATTCTAATGTTGTTTATGTGGCGGCGCAGGGTCCATTATGGAATGCCGGCGGTGACCGGGGACTCTTTAAAACCACAGATGGAGGAGAGAGCTGGGAAAAAGTTCTCGGAATAGATAAACACACCGGTGTTTCAGATATCGTTTTTGATCCGCGTAATCCGGATGTACTATATGCTTCCTCTTACCAGAGAAGAAGACATGTTTTCACATTGATAAACGGAGGCCCCGGATCGGCGGTGCATAAAAGTACCGACGGTGGAAAAACGTGGAATAAACTGACCAAGGGTTTGCCGGGGGGTGATGTGGGCAGAATCGGCCTCGCTATTTCTCCTGCCAATCCCGACTATTTATACGCTATTGTAGAAGCATCTGAAAAGAGGGGCGGATTTTTCCGCTCAGTCAACCGGGGAGCAACCTGGAAAAAAATGAACAGCTATATCGCGCGCAGCCCCCAATATTACATGGAAATTTTATGTGATCCGGTTAATCCTGATAAGGTTTATTCTCTTGATACCTGGACGAAAGTGACCCTGGACGGTGGAAAAACTTTCAGCAATGTTTCCACCAGAAACCGTCATGTGGATGATCACGCGATGTGGATAAATCCCGCCAACCCCGATCATTATATTATTGGTGGTGACGGCGGTATTTATGAAACCTATGACAACGCGGCAAGCTGGCGATATAAACGAAACCTGCCGGTTACCCAGTTTTATAAGGTGGCTGTGGATAATGAAACTCCCTTTTATTATATCTATGGGGGAACCCAGGATAATAACAGCCTTGGCGGTCCTTCCCGCACCACTTATGTAAATGGTATATTTAATTCCGACTGGTTTATTACTAATGGTGGAGACGGATTTGAATCGGCGATAGACCCCAAAGATCCGAATATTGTTTACGCCCAGTCACAATATGGATGGTTAAACCGCTATAATAAAAAAACGGGCGAAAAAATTGGAATTAAACCGCAGGAAGAATCGGGTGAAGAAGCATATCGCTGGAACTGGGACGCGCCTCTTATCATAAGTCCCCATTTAAATACCCGACTTTATTTCGCCGCGAATATTCTATTCAGGTCGGATGACAGGGGTGAGAGCTGGACAAAAGTAAGCGATGACCTGACAAGAAAGATTGACCGCAACAAACTGCCTGTGATGGGCAGAGTATGGAGTATGGACGCCGTCTCAAAAAATGCTTCAACATCGCAGTATGGAAATATTGTGGCCCTCGATGAATCACCCATTAAGGAAGGACTGATTTATGTCGGCACCGATGACGGGTTAATTCAGGTAACTGCCGACGGAGGGAAAAAATGGATACGCTATGACAGCTTCCCCGATGTGCCTGATACAACTTATGTTAACAGCATTATTGCTTCTCAGCATAAGGAGGGAAGACTTTACGCGGCATTTAATAATCACAAACGGGGTGATTTTAAACCATATATTCTTGTGAGTGAAGACAATGGTAAATCCTGGGATAAAATAGTGGAAGGGCTGCCCGAAAGGGGTTCTGTATATTCACTCGCCGAGGATCATGTTAATGAAAATCTGCTTTTCTGCGGAACCGAATTCGCGTTTTATTTTTCACCCGACAGGGGCAAAAAATGGATTAAACTCAGCGCCGGCCTTCCCACAATAGCGGTCAGGGATATTGCCATACAAAAAAGGGAGAATGACATTGTAGTCGCTTCATTCGGACGCGGTTTTTATGTGATGGATGACTATTCCCCTCTGAGAACTGTATCTGAGGAACTAATGGAAAAACAGGCTCATATATTTCCTGTGAAGGATGCGCTGGCTTATGTTCAGGCCCGTCCAATCGGCGGCGGGGATAAAGGATACCAGGGAGACGCCCTTTATACCGCTGATAATCCTCAATTTGGAGCGGTATTCACATATTATATAAATGAAGCTCCCAAAACAAAAAAACAACTTAGGAAAAAAAGTGAGAAGGAACTGAAAAAAGATAACAAAGCGATACCCTATCCGGCTTTTAATGAGATCAGAGCGGAAGATGATGAAGAAAGTTCATTCCTGATTTTTTCTGTAAGCGATATGAATGGAAATATCCTCAGACGTCTGAAAGCGCCTTATGCCACGGGAGTTCAGAGAACTGCCTGGGACCTCAGGTCGACCACAACAAATCCAGCCGATGAGGAAAATGGATTGGGTTCGGGAAGACACACAGGGCATCCGGTAATGCCGGGCAAATATAAGGTTACAATTCTGGAAAGTGTGGACGGCGTTATTTCTCCGCTGGCAGGTCCCGAAGAGTTCACGGTTAAAACTCTTTACAGCGATGACATATCTGAGAATGATTCAAGAGAGCTCGCGGCATTCTGGAAAGAATTTAATGAGTTTAACAGAGTCATTGAAGGTACTAACGGCTACTTTAGAGAAATACAGAGAAAAGTTAAAATATACCGCAATACTCTTGCCATGCTGACAGATAATACCGATAACCTGATAGCGGAAACCAGGCAGATAATGCAGGAGCTGAAGGATATCAACCGTAAACTCTATGGTGACGGCAGTCTCGGTTCAAGGAATATCGGGGAGGCTCCATCTATAAACGGCCGACTGAATACAATTGGTTATGAATTGTGGAGGACTTCAACCGGACCTACGGAAACACAGCGTAAATCGCTCGCAGCGGCCAGGGATGAACTGCGTCCGATAATCGGTCAGCTTAAAAAAATTGACAATGAAAAGCTGCGAAAAATTGAAAATGAGCTTGAGAAAATGAATGCCCCCTGGACACCGGGCAGGGTTTTGGAATTGAAATAAATTATTATTTTTCCTGAAAGAAAAGGCGTGGACTATTCCACGCCTTTTTTGTTTTTAGCTGATGACCAAAACATCAGGAATAAAAAGCTTACAAGAACCATATTTTTGATTTTTTACCTTCCGGGCAACAAGATTACTATTACAGGACTCCTGACATCACGTATATTTAATTGAGACAATATTTAGTTGCTTTCAAGATGTGCAGTGCAATAAGAAACCATAAATGCAATTTTGGGCAAATAGAATTCCTATTGTAGTTTCATGCATATATACGCACCACAAAATCTATGTTGTTTTATTTCAATACTTTAGGTTTCTGATGTCAAGAGCCCTGTATTAGGTGAACATATCTGTCATCATTTGGGGGAATATATTGACCTCACTTAAGATTCGTTTAATTTCAAGGTAGATCAAACCCCTCCCATCCTCCCCTTAAAATCTTAAGGGGAGGGGATTTATCATCCGAAATCCTGAATAGTTTAGACAAGTGAAATATTGTTGCTGATAAAATTGAAATTTGGCGTTTTTCCAAATAAAGTTTCCTTTGTAACAGAGGTGACAACCAACCTGTAGGATTACTGAAGTTGGAGTATTGTTTTCATTTTCTCCGGGGTCGGCGATTATTCCAAATTGTAAATATGGTGTACCTGACGGCACACCGCATGTCCAGCTTATTTCTTTTATACCAATATGATGTCCCCAACGGGACAAAAAAGTAATTGTATTTTAAAATTGCCCCGTCAGGGGCAAAATATTGGTAGAAAAAATATAAGAAAACGACCAGGTGTGCCGTCAGGTACACCATATAACACACGCTGGATTATATCCCGCAACTTAGGTGGGGGGATTAAATCGCAAAAAATTCGTTGAATGGTGTCTTGATGTATGAAATCACGACAAAACAATTAAATTGAAGTCAGAAGTTCTGAGAGAATGAAGATACAAATCTCTCAATCTTTTTTTCCGGTTACCGTTATGCTGAAAATCCCCATTCCTTTCTCCTGAATTTCCCTGATTTCATCCCGGTTTATTACTTTAAGCAATTCATTTTCCGGAACTTCGATAGTTTTTGATTTTTGTACTGTTATATCGCTGAAGCCCGATTCCTTAATAATTTCAAGATACTCTTCCTTTTGGATGGCGCCTGACACACAACCCGCATACAGCTCCATAGATTCTTTTATTTTTGAGGGCAGATCACCTTTTGTGACAACATCAGATATACAGAAATGAGCTCCTTTTTTAAGAATTCTGTGAATTTCACTAAATGCTTTCCTTTTATCGGGCACCAGGTTCAGCACACAATTGCTTAATACAACATCGGCAATATTGCCAGGCAATTGAATGTTTTCAATTTCACTGTAGATAAACTCAACATTTTTTACGCCGGTTTTTTCAGCGTTTTTCCTTCCTTTCAGGATCATTTCTTCTGAAAAATCAATTCCGATGAGTGTTCCTGTTTCACCTGCGACCGCGCGCGCTACAAAAAGATCATTGCCGGCGCCTGAGCCAAGATCAACTACGGTGTCTCCTTTTTTAATTCCGGCAAATTCCACCGGGATTCCGCATCCAAGACCCAGGTCTGCCTCTTTGTTATATCCGGCGAGTTTGCTGTAATCATCTGAAAAAATGGAATAACTTTCTTCCCCGCAACAACCGCATCCGCAGTCTTCAGGTCCCTGAACTGCGATAGCGGAGTATTTTTCCTTAACAATTTCCTTTATTTTATTTGAGTCCTGCATATTATCTCCTTTGTTTTATTTGCAGTCGCACACATCATTAAATAATTGTGTAAATATGTTTTTCGCTTTTTGCATTGTTTCATTATTGATACAATAGCAAACCTTGGGTCCTTCAATTTCCCCATGAATAAGTCCCGATTTTTTGAGTTCACTCAAATGTTGTGAAACGGTGGACTGTGCCAGGGGAAGCTGATTTACAATATCACCGGTCATGCAGATATTCATATTGTTCAGGATTCTGAGGATTCTTATTCTGGCCGGATGTGACAGAGCTTTTGCGATATCTGCCAGTTTTCTTTCATCTTCGTTAAATTTTTCTCTTTTTTGTATCATGTTATTCTCTCATTCAAAAACGTATATCGTAAATATACGATAAAGAAAAACAGTACACAATTATTTTTTTCTCAGCGGCTAAATCATTATTTATGGTAATCAGATCAGTGAAATAAAATCTAAAAAATTACCAAAACACAAAATTCCACAAAAGGCTCAGAAAAAACCTTATTCTTTATTTTTCGACCTTAGTAGCAGAAGTAATCACTGCCCTGTAGGATTACTGAAGTTGGAGCATTGTTTTCATTATCTCCGGGGTCGGCGATTATTCCAAATTGTAAATATGGTGTACCTGACGGCACACCGCATGTCCAGCTTATTTCTTTTATACCAATATGATGTCCCTAACGGGACAAAAAAGTAATTGTCGTATAAGATTGCCCCGTCAGAAGCAAAATATTAGTAGAAAAAATATAAAAAAACGACCAGGTGTGCCGTCAGGTACACAATATTATTCACGCTGAATAATAATCGGAACCTTCGGCAAGGCAGAGAGCAAATAAAGGTGGAGAAAACCTTATTCTTTATTTTTCAACCTTAGTAGCAGAAGTAATCAACGAGCTGCCGGATTACTAAGTTGGAGTATTGTTTTCATTTTCTCCGTGGTCGGTGATTATACCAAATTGTAAATATGGTGTACCTGACGGCACACCGCATTTCCAGCTTATTTCTTTTTTACCAATATGCTGTCCCTAACGGGACAAAAAAGTAATTGTATTTTAAAATTGCCCCGTCAGGGGCAAAATATTGGTAGAAAAAATATAAGAAAACGACCAGGTGTGCCGTCAGGTACACCATATAACTCAGGCTGCATAATAATCGGAACCTTCGGCAAGGCAGAGAGTAAATAAAGGTGGAGAAAACCTTATTCGTTATTTTTTAACCTTAGTAGCACAGGAAACCACCCGACCAGACTAAACCTTATTAACCTTATTCAAACGGGCGATGGTCTTAGGAATTATCTAATGATCGCGTAAAAAAATCAAAACAGAAATTGGGTGATTAAAAGATTGACTGGATATATGTTAGCCTTAGAAATCCAAATCGAAGTTGTCATCGAAATCGGGTTTTAAAAAGTAAGAGTAAGGATTTTAGCTCTCCAATAAGTACTTTTCATTTCTGGCTACTCCGTAAGGAGGTAACTTCTACGCAAAATGGCAGAGTTATTGCTGGTTGGCAGTAAAATTCGGCATTAGATTCCGGTCTTTTTGCAAAGGACGCAAAAAACCGGAATGACAATTAATTGGTAATACTTGGGGAAAGCCAATTCGTCATTCGTCATTCTTAATTCTTCATTACTTCTGGTTTGCCAGTTTATGATTGCCAATATTTAAAAAGGGAACGAAAAAAAAGGGTGCAGGTATAAAACTATATTAGTAATAGAATAAATTTCTTATATTGTAGAACAAAATGAATAAAACAAATCAAATACAGGCGGAGAGTATGAAAAGGTTTATTCTCTTAATTTTATTGCTACCTGTTCTAAATTTTGCCCAGGAACTTAATGCTACCGTAAAAGTAAATTATGAACAGCTTCCCAACCAGGTAAAGGATCGGCTGATTGGTTTTGAAAGAGCGGTTTCCGATTATCTGAATAACAATAAGTTCTCAGAGCAGGTATGGGAATATGAAAAAATCAATTGTACCTTCAATATCTTTTTTACGTCGGGCAGTGAAGATTTCAGGTATAAGGCGCAGGTTGTTGTGACAAGCCAGCGAGCTATATATCAATCGACCAGGCGTTCGCTGATGATGTCGGTTATGGATAACGCCTGGGATTTTGTATATGAAAAAAATCAGGCTATGTATTTTAACCCGATGGATTTTGAAGCGCTCACAAGTTTTCTTGATTTTTATGCTTATATCATAATAGGATTCGACTCCGATTCCTATGGCCCTGATCCCGATGGAGGCACTGAATATTTTAACCGCGCGCTTGATATAGCCTTACGCGGGGCAAGCAGCAGGTATTCAGACGGGTGGATCGCGGAATCAACTTCATATAACCGCAGGGGACTGGTTGAAGATTTGCTTAACGCAAGTTATAGTCAGTTCAGGCATGATTTTATGCATTACCATTTCGACGGCCTCGATATTATTGAGAAGGACAGGATAAGGGGACAAAAGGCAATGGTAAAAATGATCAATAACCTTGCCGACAGAAAAGATAAACTTAATCCGAGAAGTGTTCTTCTGAAAACATTTTTTGACGCTAAGGCGGGGGAAATTGTTGATAATCTGAAGGACTATCCAGATAAGACTATTTTTGAGAAACTGAAGAGAATTAACCCGGCGAATATTTCAAAATATGATCAGGCGTTAAAGTAAAGTTTATGAAAAGGGGCTTCACAGCCCCTTTTTTATTCCTCAAGTAAAACTTCAATAATTTTGTTTCCCTGGTCAATATCACCGACAACATCCATTCCTTCCAATATCTTTCCAAAAACCGAATATCTGCCGTCAAGATGGGGGTAATGGTTATGCATCACAAACCACTGTGATCCCTCGGTATCCTTTCCGGCGCTCGCCATCCCGACATATCCTTCATTAAAGGGCAGATGCGAAAATTCCGAAATAATTTCATACCCGGGTCCTCCCCATCCGGTGCCTGTAGGATCTCCGGTCTGGATAACAAAATCAGGAACCACCCTGTGGAAGATTACATCATCAAAATAATTCCTTTCGGCCAGCAATACAAAATTGCCAACAGATATCGGCGCAGAACCGGGAAGAAATTCTATTCTGAAATTTCCCTTCTCTGTAATTATTTCCGCGCTGCTGTATTTAAATGAATTTTCCCAGAGCTCATCAAAAAAATCGGGAAGTTTTCTCGACACGGGCTGCGAAAGATTTAACTTTTCGGCTGCAAATGTTGAAACCGAACTGATCGCCGATTTTTTAAGCAGGTTCAATATTTTTGTTTCATATAACGAATCGGTTTTTCCTGAAAAATTAGCCACCGATATCAGTGATTCCATATAATCGGGGTCATTTAAATTTGATTCGGCTATCAGAAAAACTCTCTTTTTTAATGTTTCAGAATGACTGCTGATAAAAGCTGAATCGAGACCGTCACAAATTATTGACACCGCGGGGGGAGAATCGGAATCGAGCAGCCCGGTTACTGTCTGCGCATATTCTCTGTTTTCGGCAAGCGAATCCTGTAATGATATTACCGACTGAGTCCATTGAAGAAATTCACCAGATTTAATCTCCGGCCGGTTATTCCTGAGATAATTCCATTTATAGCCGGCGTCCGGTATATCACCCGAAATAAATCGGAGAATATATTCCTGAGGCACAATATTCAGCAGCGTATCGATTCTCTCTTTATAAGAAAAAGGATATAGATTCTGCCAGGAAATAAAGATTTCTCCCCTTGTATTGCCGGGAATTTTATTATCCGAGACAAGCAGTTCCAGCGCCCCGGAGGAAGGGGGAATAACAAAATTTCTTAAGGACTGAGCAGCGGTGCGGGAAACGTTCGGATTTTTATCCTTCAAAAGAGAAAAATATACTGAACGAACTGAGTCGGATTTATTGCTTTTGGCCAAAGACCTTGCAGCTTCACATCTTTTCCGCCAGTCATCATCTGTAAGCAGGGAAAAGGATAGTTCTTCCGGGTAACTGTCATAACCTGTTTTCCTAAGTGAGCCGAGAATATAAAATGTGTTTGGCATTCTGTTCATTTCAGGATCATTAAGAAGCCCTATGAGAGTAGAAATCATTGAGCTGTCGGCGCCTGAGCGGTAGGTTACAAAAAGGGCGTCAAAAATTCTTTCCCTGTTTTTTTGTGTGCTTAGTTCAGAAAGAAGGAATGTTGATATTTTCTCTTTTATAGATTCTTTTTCATCGAGATAATATATGGCATAAGGGAGACCGGAAAAATTTAATCCTTCACCGGAAAAATAAAGGTCTATGAGTTTTCCAATCTGCCCGGGAGAGCCGCATTTTCCTAATGCCTTATACGCTTCTTTTATCCCGGGACCCGCTTCAGAATTTAAAATTGTATTAAGAATAAATGTTGACGCTTCGGTCGATTTCCCGATTTGGCCCAGGGTAAAAAATGCTGTTTCACCAAATCTGTCGAAATCGAGATTGAGAATATCTTTTACAAATGTCGTATCTCCCGAATGGCTGATTGAAAGTAACGCGGCATTTACTTTTTCTTCATCTCCGGAATCAAGATAAGATTTTATTAAAGAGGGATTAAACTCCCTCAAAAAAGTAGTTTTTGCCAGTTCTTTATCTTCTGTCCTGAATTGCCCCAGGTAAATTGTAGATATGAACAGAAAAAAGGATACTATTAAAACTCCCTTTTTCATACAGGTTTCTCGTAGATTCTGTAAGTCTTGTATTTTTCCGCGTTCATCATTTCAGCTCCCCGGTTCATCATATCGTTATCTTCGAGCACCCAGCTTGCTTCTCCAAAATCTATCCCGATATCATGGCAGCGGCGGGTAATTTCGGCATAAAAAACAGAATCAAGCCCTTTTTTCTGATATTCAGGGATTACACCGAGTGTGATGATCCTGCTTCTGGGAATTTTTCTTTTATTAAAAAGAAGCTTGAAAATCCCGAATGGAAAAAGTCTTCCATTCATATCTTTGAACAGATAATTATAATCGGGGACAACGAGGGCAAAACCAACAACTTTATCTCCAATTTCGCCGAAAAGAACTATCTCAGGGACAATAAGGGGTTTAAGGTTGGCTGCCATATCATCAATTTCTTCTTCCGACATCGGAATAAAACCCCAGTTTGGAGCCCATGCCTGGTTATATACTTCCTTGACAAGTTTGAGCTCTTCCTTGAATTTTTTCATATTGAGCCCTCTGACCTTGAAGTTATAACGTTCTTTTACCAGGTTTTCCATACGCCAGAGCTTTTTTGACTGGGATATTTTCGCGTTTGCTATATTCCAGGCATAGAGGTCTTTAAGCTTTTTGAAGCCCTGGTTTTCCAGTAATGAGATATAATACTCAGGATTATATGTCATCATTATTCTCGGGGGATCATCGAACCCATCGATCAGAAGCCCCCAGTCCTCATTGCTCGACGGATTTGCCGGACCGCGCATTGCCTCAAGTCCTTTAGCTTTTATCCATTCCTCAGCTTTCTGAAACAAAGCAGAGGCAACTTCCTGATCATTTATCGATTCGAAAAACCCGAAAAAACCGATATTTTCATTATGGACTTTATTGTGCATATCATTCTTGATAGCCGCGATTCTTCCTACAGGTTCACCATCTTTCCACGCAATGTATAATTCGGTTTCGGCATTCTTATAAAAAGGATGTTTTTTCTTATCGAGGATATGTTTCCTGTCCATAATCAGCGGTGGCACCCAGTTTGGGTTGCCTTCATAAAATTTCCATTGCATTTTGATAAATTTGTTCAGATCAGATTTACTGCTGACAGTTGTAACCGTTATATTCGACATGACTTCTCCAACAGCTGTTTACAAAAAAAGCATACCATAATGGTATGCTTTAATTTAAGAAATTTATAATAATTATATCAGACCAAGTTCTTTACCGACGCTTGTAAATGTGTCGATAATAAAATCGAGGTGTTCTTTTTCATGAGTAGCCATATATGAAGTTCTCATCATCTGGCGTCCCTGCGGCACACCGGGGGAAATAAAGACATTCACAAAAATGCCCGCGTCAAATAACATTCTCCACATTTTAAATGAGAGAAGGTCGTCGCCGACAATCACAGGGACAATGGCTGTTCTTCCTCTGATTATATTAAACCCGGCGTCATCAAGTCCGTCTCTTATATAGTCGGCATTTGAAATAAGCCTTTCAACTCTTTCAGGCTCTTCTTCCAGAATTTCGAGCGCCGCGAGCGCCGCGGCAACTGAAGAGGGTGTGGGAGAGGCGCTGAAAATAAGGGCGGCTGAATGATGTTTGATATAATTGAGAACTTTTTCTTCACCAACAACAAAACCACCCAGCGAGGCGAAGGTTTTGCTAAAAGTGCCCATCGTCATATCGACTTCATCTTCAAGGCTGAATTCACTCGCTGTTCCGCGGCCTCCTTTGCCGATAACGCCGACAGAATGAGCGTCATCAATCAGAAGGCGGGCGTTGTTCTCTTTCGCGAGTTTTACAAGCTTTGGAAGATCGACTATTTCACCGCCTGTGCTGAACACGCCATCACTGACGAGAAGTTTGGGCTGGTCTTTAGACAGCTTGTTAAATACTCTTTCAAGATCATCAAGGTCCATATGACGATATCTTAGCAGATCGGCCGAAGCGCCGCGGGCCATCATATTGCCAGCCATAATGCAGGCATGATTATCGCGGTCCGAGATAACAACTTCGCCACGATTAACAAGCGTCGGGATTATACCCTGGGCGGTTTGATATCCGGTACTGAAAAGAAGCGCCGATTCTTTGCCGAAAAATTTAGCCAGTTTTTCTTCAAGTTCAACATGCAAATCGAGGGTGCCTGTAAGATATCTTGATCCTGAACAACCTGTTCCATACTTTTCAATCGCTTTTATGGCAGCTTCCTTAACCCTTGGATGTGAAGTTAATCCAAGGTAATTATTAGAACCAGCCATTATTTTTTTCTTCCCTTCAATAAAAACTACCGGACCTTCATTTTCCTCAATAGCACGAAAATAGGGGTAAAATCCCGCTGCTTTCACCTCATCGGCTCTCGTGTATTCGTAACACTTTTTGAATAAATCCAATATCTTTCCTCCCGGTGGTTAAAAAAGTGAAAATTTGTTTATCTTTAAATTATAAATCCAAAGAGCAAAAGTATCACTAATAAGTCTTAAAATCAATGAGTTAAACGAATTAGAATTCAATTATGAGTAAAAATCTTATATCTGTAGTTACAGGAGGAACCGGATTTGTAGGCAGTCATCTGGTCGACCTTCTGCTGGAAAAAGGGCATGAAGTCCGTTGTATTACCCGAAAGAGCAGCAGTCTCAAATGGCTGGAAGGCAAAAATGTTAAAATTTTCGATTGCGGCCTTTATAATGAAGAAGCTCTCGAAGAAGTGTTAGCCGGAACCGATTATCTTTTTCATGTTGCCGGGGTGGTTAAAGCCAAAACGGCAGAGGATTATCATAACGGAAATGTTCTGCCCGCAATTAATCTTATGAATGCTACCAGGAAAGCCAACCCTTCAGTTAAGAAGATTGTTGTTGTCAGCAGTCAGACTGCCTGCGGCCCCTCACCGGGCGCTAAAGCCATCGACGAAGAATATACTCCGAGCCCGATTACCCGTTATGGAAAGAGCAAGCTTGAGGAAGAAAAAGAAGTAAGGAAATTTATGAACGATCTGCCGATATCCATAGTAAGGGCGCCTGCTGTATTTGGCGACAGGGATACCGAAATATTTCTTGTGCTGAAAACCTTCAGCCAGGGACTTATGACTATGGTCGGGTTTGACCGTAAGCTTGTGAGTATTATATATGTTAAGGACCTTGTGAAGGGAATTTATCTTGCCGCCGAAAATGATGTGTCGGCAGGGCAGACCTATTTTATCAGTTCGGAAGAATATTACGACTGGAACAGGATAGGGGACGCCATAGCCGCGGGAATGGGTAAAAAAGCTTTTAGGCTGAGAATTCCTCACCCGGTGGTATATACCGTCGCGGCAATCGCCGAGTTTTTTTCGATGTTTTCGAAAAAAGCTGCGACCTTTAACCTGGAAAAAGCGAGAGATTTTGTTCAGCGCTACTGGACCTGCGATACCGGTAAAGCTGTAAGGGAACTTGGCTTTAAACAGGATTACACACTTGAAGAAGGTATGAAAAGCGCCATTGATTGGTACCGTAAAAACAAGTGGCTGTGATAATCCTTTGTGCCTGAATAAAAAAGATGAGTGAAGCTGCGCCTGTCGTCTGAATTACCGAATCCCGGGACGGCAGGCCGCAGTCCTTTCATTTCCATCATTTCAGCCGCGAGCCGGCATTCCAGCTCCTTCGCGGCGCCGGGAAATATTATCAGTTCATAAATATCGGTTTCTTCTTTTGATGTGAGGTGATCTATATGCCAGTGTACTTTTTTATCGCGGCGAAGGTGGCGCGAAACCCGGCTTTTCAGGTTTTTCTGGGCGCTGCCCACGTAATAATAATAACCTGCCTTAAATGGAACACCGATGAACTTTTTTGCCCCGATTTCAAAATCGGCATAAATTTTCATTAAGAGGATATATATTCCCCGGTCAGGTTCAATTGTTTTTAGCGCCTTCAGCAACCCAGGTCCTTATTCCTGTTCTCTCTTTGTCTGAAAGAGCCGCTCTTCCGAGGGGGGGCATTACCGTGGCTCCCGATTGAAATTCTATGGCCCATATAAGTTTGCTGTTGTCTGGTTCATACGGGAAAATAAATAAAGGATTTGAAGTAGCGCTTGCCCAGTTGGTCAAACTTAATCCTCCCTGGCGGGAAGCGTCATCATGGCAGCTTGAGGTTGCGCATTTGATATTAAATACCGGCTGAATATGTTCCGCGTAGGAAACATTTTTATCGGGGATTTCATCATCAAGATTGGGTATTTCATCTTTACATGATGAAATTATCACTATTACCGAAAAGAGGAAAAGCAGTATGAAATTATATATTGGCTTCATTGTTTGTTTACTTTTTATTTTCAAAATTAGGGCATTGGCAAATCATATTCAAATGCATTAATTTTTACTCTCTTAAATGCAGGTGGAAAATATTTGACAAATTGCTCAGCATTAAGTAAATTTGTAACCTGATTTTGGGGCTATAGCTCAGCTGGGAGAGCGTTTGAATGGCATTCAAGAGGTCAGCGGTTCGATCCCGCTTAGCTCCACAAAATTTAAGCCGTGTTAAATAGTTATTTAGCGCGGCTTTTTTGTTTTTTGAAGGAGGTGTTCTTTGGTTGAATATTGGGCTTTTTTAGTATGATGCTTGTATGGTGTAAACGCGAACAAGATTTCATTAAACAAAAAAACAACCGGAAAAACCGGACCTGCCACAGCCTGTTAAACCAATTGAGCTTTTTGCGACATAAACTTTATTGCATTAAAAATTGTTTAAAGATTAGTGGCTGGTATTTGTTTATTGATTTTGAAGGATTGAATTTTGTTTGTTTTTTTTTGGTAAGAAAATTGATTAAATTTACTTCTTAATTTAATGCAAGAAAATGTGATTAATAATTTTCTGTCAGTTTCGATAATAGAATAGTGCAATTTTGTTTAGAAGGTAGTTCTTGTTATGGGAGCGATTGATGAACTCAACAGGAGAATGTATCATACACAGGAAAAAAGAAAGAAAAGGTTAACACGCCCAATAAAATGTACCAGGGATGACGCTTGGCTAGGAACAGGATATTATTTTTGGGATGAACTGGAAGATGCGGTATTCTGGGGTGAAACAGGTAAAAGAAGAACAAATGAATATGAAATTTTTGAAGCGGATATAAATACTGAAAAGGTACTCGACACAGTTTTTAACGAAAAGCATTACAGGTTCTGGATAAAACAGATTGAAAAGGTAGCTAAAGCAATCATTAAAAAAACGAATGAAAAAGCGACGATAAAAGAAATAAATGAATATTTGATCGAAAATCCCTGGATTAATAAAATTTCCGGAATATTATTTCAGGACATGCCGACAAATGACAGACATACACTTATTAAAGGATTTTATTATAAGAAAAGGATACAATTGGTTGCTTATATAATAAATATAGTCAGTAGATTTAAATTTAATATGGAAGGGAGGTGTAGTGATGTTAGACCTCGAAAGATTAGACAGACTGGTAGATGAAGCGTTGGAGAAAGAAACTTCCGAGTCATTAAAATCATGGCTTATTGGCAAAAGGACAAATCATTTGCCTGAATATCTTAAAAATGGTGAGTATGAAGTCGTCTTGTCGGAAAGTGTGGGATTTTGTACTACAAACAAAAAAACTCCTAAAATTAATAATAAATCATTGAGTCAGGAAACTGGTTTATCAACTCAAATTTCCCTTGCTGCATAATGAAAATTAAAAACCAATACAAGTTAAAGTTTTTTGGCGTCGATATTATCCGTGTGGAATTTGTATCAAGAAAACCTATTGAAAATCCTGAAAGTGAAATTGATTTAGATGTTGATGTAAAGATATTTTATCCTGAAAGTGAAAAAGATGAGTTCAAAATTTTAATGAACGTTGGTGTCGATTGTTTTGAAACTTATACACTTAATCTTACCGCGGTTGGTAATTTTGAAGTTCGCTTAAATGAGGAAAAAGAGAGTAATTTAAGAAGCGGACTTTTACAAAGAAATGCGACCGCGATTATGTTTCCCTATGTCCGTTCTTTTATTTCCACATTTACATCAAATGTTGGAAATTCTGCTTCCACATTTATTATCCCCGCAAAATTCTTCAAGGGTGAGTTAGAGGAAATAAAATTCGACTCATCCCTGGAAAATGATGAATTAGACGCTATTGAGGAATGACAAAAAACTATTTGTAAATTATTTATCCGCGTTACAATAACAGGGCAAATTAAATTTACTATTATGCGGCGCTGAATAAATCAGTCTGCACCTCATTATTCGCTTTGGCAGCTTCAATGGATCGGGAAAACTTGGAGACAGGAAGAAAGACTTGTTTCTCAAACCCATTAAACTGGTATTGATTGCCATGCATGAAAAGAAACTCCTTTGTTACAAAATACGAGTGCTTTTCATAAAGGACTTCAAGAATATCAAAGTCTATTTCTCTGACTGCTACAGCAATAGAAAAGCTGTTTCGCTTCATATACTTGTGCTGAATTTTCTTTAATGCGGTAAGTCTTTTAATTTGCGGGTCGTATTTGGCAATAGTGACTTGTTTGCCGTTTTCAAGCAAGAGCTTAACATCTTGAAGATGGGGTTGTTTTGCGGGTTCAATAGATAAGATTTTCATAGGTTGCTCACCTTAAAAAAAAGGCCCTTTAAGGAAGGTGAGCGAGGACCTTAAAGGGCTAATAAAACTTTTATCTGCTCACCTTCATAAATAGATGAGCATTTCAATTATTTAATGAAATTTTAATTGCATTTAACATAACCTATTATAAAGCAATAAATTAAACTCCTGAAATAAACAATAGTTGTGTCACTAATTATTGGGATTAATTTCATCAATATTTTTATATGTATCATTTTCATCATCATTTGAATATCTGTAATCGTCATTATACTCTACATCAGACTGACGGGAGTTGTTCTTATATTCCACAGGGGAATTCATTTCTCTTGAGACTAACTCTATCAATTCGGATAGAAAATACTCAACTCCATTTTTTCGATTTTCTGAATCACTCAATCCTTTTCGTAACTTTGGGAGTAGAAACGTTATAAATTTTATATCTTTAATTCTTCTATTTAATGTTGATGATGAAAATTCAGATAGTTCCGATAGTAGTTTTTGTGTTACTTTTTTAGTCTGATTATCCTTCTTTTTAAAATAATTATAAAACCTCATATATAATTGATTTGCCTCGTATTCATAATTTGGTTTAGTTGCTCCTTTGGGATTTGTAACCTTATTTTTAAGTTTTATATACTCTGTTTTTTGTTTATCCAGGTTCTTATTAGAATTATTATCAAGTAAATGAATTTTTTCCTTTGATTTTAAATACTTATTGTCGCTATCTATTAAGAAGTTTTTTAATTGACTAATATCACCTTCTGATAATGGGTGTTGCTTTTTATCGATTAAAAGATTTAACATCTTCTTATCAACTCGGTTGAAAAAATAGGAATCAAAAATAAGCAGTTTATCCTGATAGTTTTCATTATCCGTTGCGTCCTCCAAATCAGCAACTTGTTTATCCAGGAAACTTGACTGTATTTTGTCTGTAAATTCAGAAGCAAGATTAGGAATATCCTTTTGTTTAATACTTAAAATATCCAGGTTTTCTTTTAACAGTGATTCGATATATTTGTATATTTTTTGAGGCTGTACAGTGATTAAAGGATCGGTTCTTATTTCAACTGTTTTCTGAACATCAACAGAAACAACCTGTAAAAATTTATCATTTTTTACCGCGAGTATTGAGTCAACCTCATTCCACCAGTGGTCATAGTCCCACCAACTTTCAGGTACTCCGGTACTATTCAAAATTGAATCTTCTAATACTCTTGTTCTGTAATCAGAAATTGCATCATCGACATATTTTGTCAGCTCAATAACAATATTCTCTAACTCACCATCTGATAGTCTCTTATATTCAGGGATTTTTTTTGCTAAATCTAAAATGTGGTTATATCCGGCATATTCAAAAGCTTCCTCAAAACTCAGGAATTCAATCAGTATATTTTCATAGTGTTCGAATGGGAGAATTTCAGGAATGAAATCAAACAAAATCTTATAAACATCTTTTGGGGAAAGTGTATAAATAGTAAACTCAACGTCTCCCAACAGGGCAGAATAAGCTTGCAAATCCTTTAATAGGCTGTTTACATCATCGGTTTTCTCTTTAAGAAAATCCTCCGCGGCCATCTTTCCATAATTATCGAATGTTTCACGGGTCTCTTCATTTATCAGCTTTAGTTTCCGGATAGTTATTCCACGATTCTTGAGCAGCCTTTTCTTTTCATATTCTTTGCATATTTCAGTAAGTTTATTGAACTCCTTTTCCAAATAATCATCATTCTCTTTAAAGGTTGTGTAATCTGCTTTGTGTTTAGTATTAAATTCTTCTGTTGCTATAGTAATATCATAAATAGTTACCTGATAGTCCTGATAGTCTATCGAAACATTTTTTACTTTAAATGGAATTTCCGGATTTCTCTTAAGGGTTTCAAGGTTTGCATTTCGGCTACGTTTCACCTTGTATAAAGCCATTCTTGCTTTTTCAAAAGGTTTTATAATATCTGTGCGCTCTTGTTCGAGGTTTGAAATTCCTTCCTTTATTTCCTGAATATTTTTTCCGACATACTTTGATGTAAAGTTACTCATATTATTCACCTTGGTTACTGAATAAGAGCTGAACAATAAAAAATGCGGTTATTGATAAAACGCCATCAATAAGAAGGGATTGAAGAAAATACTTTACTGAAGCTCTTTTGGTTGAAAGATTGGATTTATTAATATTTGAAATGTAAAGTTGAAATTGACTTGGTGTGCCGGTAAAAAAATCCTTTTTGAAAATAATATCTTTAATTGCTCTACCTGATACCAAAAACAATAAAGCTGGGATAGCATAAATTGTTGGTGTTTCAAATAATGCAAAAAATACACCTATAAATATCGAATAAATAAAATTCATAAGTTGCCCTGTTAAAATAAAAATCCCCCATCCGCTTGCTAACCGGTTCCCGCCGGTCTCCAGGTAACTGGAACGAATGAGGGATTATATAAATTCTTTGGGATTTCATTAGCAAGTTATAACACTAAAATGTTAAGTTATTTAAATTTATCAGTTTTTAAAATTTTTGTCAATTTTTTATATCTTTCTATTTTATCGTTTTCATCCATTCAACGCATTAACAGCATCTTTTAACGAGCTGTGTCTGGCATGGGTATATTTTTGAGTAGTGTTTATATTTTGGTGTCCGGCGAGCTCCTGAATAGTAAAAAGGTTTACATTCATTGCCGCCAGGTTAGAGCAAAAGCTATGGCGCAGAGAATAAATCTGCAATGACTGGTCGAGTACTGATTTTCTTATTGCCTTTTTGAACTTCTTCGAGATATATTCAACATTATAACGTACATAGCTAAGTATGGGAGGTCATCCATAAATCCGGCGCCACTGCCTGTTTAACATTTTAAGTCATTATTCAGATTGCAATTAAGAGATTTTATAATTAATTTGCCCTATCCATAAGATTTGTTAATTAACCAACAAGGTGAGCTAATGAGAGTAACATTTATAACTATTCTTCTTTTCCTCTGTATTACATTTATTATCCCGGCGCAGTCAGGACCGGCAGACGGTCAGTCGCCAGTGGGAGCAATAGTAAATACCGATAATTTTGGCCCTGCCCCGGAAAAACCGGCGCGGTTCAGATTATTTAATAAATTCGATCCTGCATACGATTTATTCCAGGGAGACGGCACAGAAGGAAAAAACAATGTGCCTGATTATGGCGTTATGTCAACAACTGAAGGGGGGATAGACAGCGTTATCCTTTTCAGCAGTTTTGACGGAATTCCCGAAACCAATTCGATTCCTCCCGATCCATATCTCGCGGTCGGACCAGATCATATAATTCAGACTGTAAACACATCATTCAGAATTTCTGACAAAGAAGGAAATACCCTGGCAACCATAGGCGCCGATCAATGGTATTCCTCAGTTCTGGCTTCTCCCGACGCATTTGACCCTAAAGTGCTATATGATCATTTTGAAGAAAGATGGGTCATGGTATGGCTGAGTCAGAATGACGCGACAAGCGAGTCATATTTCCTTATCTCGGCTTCTGATGATAGCGATCCCGTTGGCACCTGGTACAACTGGGCTGTTCCATCCAATGTGAACGGTAACTCTCCTTCAGGAAACTGGGCTGATTACCAGGGTGTCGGGTATGATGATAAAGCAGTATATCTGACTTCAAACCAGTTTACATTTGGTCTTAACGCCGACGCTACGTACCAGTACTCAAAGATCAGAATTTTTAATAAAACTGATCTATACGCGAATACCGCCGGTGTTCTTAACTACAAAGATTTCTGGAACCTTCCACATTTCGGTATCCGTCCCTCAAGGATGATGGAAGCTCATGACGAATATTATTTTGCCCGTTCATTCCAGGGTGGAAGTTCATATATTTATTATTTCATTTTAACTGATCCTTTGGGTAATCCCTCCATATCCACTCATGTAAGATCAGTGGCAGCCTATCAGGCGCCTCCTTCTGTTCAGCAGCTTGGCGGGGGTAATCCAGCTATTGATGATGGCGGATGTAATATCAGGAATGAACCTGTTTACCGTGATGGTCTGCTTCATATCACTCATGCTTCAAGACTTTCGGGAACCAATGGTTCGGCAGTCAGATATCTTGCTTTAAACACAGATACATGGGGTGTTGTCAGTGACTGGCAGATGGGTTCAGGAGACCATTATTACAATTATCCTGCTCTCGCGGTCAGCGCCGATAATGATGTGCTTTTAACTTACAGCCGTTCTTCTATAGATGAATATATGGGCGCGTACTTTACTATTTTCCGCGCCGGCGCTCAGGAACCGGTTGGCAGTGTGAAGCTTAAAGAAGGTGAAGATAATTATATTAAAACCTTTGGCGGCGATCGTAACCGCTGGGGTGATTATAACGGCGCATGGACAGATCCTGCCGATCCAAGCAATTTCTGGGTGCTTACGGAATATGTTGCCGGGTATAACCAGTGGGGAACCTGGGTTGGCGGAGTAAGGACTGTTCCTTTTGAAGGCGCTACAGTCCAGGCTATGGAAGACTATATTGATTTTGAATTTGTTGAAGCGACATTAAATAGTGAAGTTCAGAATGTCGTTGTTAAAAATTATGGCGATACAGATCTTACCATAAGTTCCGCTTCAAATTCAGCTTCTGAATTCGTCTTGCAAAATAGTGTCACTTATCCTTATGTTTTGGCCTCATACGATTCTCTCGTTCTGGAATATGTTTTTGCCCCGACTGACTCCGGCGAAGTAGTTGATCAGTTAGTCATCGAATCGAACGATCCCGACACACCTCAATATGAAGTAACTTTAAGAGGCTTTGGTTTCAGTATAAACGCAATTGATGATGGAAAAATATATTGTTATACAAAATCGGGCAATCAGCTTCTTTACATCGATCCATTTACAATGACGCCTGCCGAAGTAGGAGAAGGCGGAGCTTATGCCGATGTATTCAGTATAACCAATCATCCGGAGACCAATCAGCTTATAGGTATTGTAGCCAAGGATGATAATACCACTTTCTACAGAATAAACGGAACCGGCGGAGACGCCTATAAGCTTTTTACAAAAGAGAATATGTATTTCCACGCGATAGCTTATGATAATACCGGAGCTCTTTACGGAACAACAGCCAATAAGAGATATTATACTATTGACATTGAAACCGGTGAAACTACCGAAATGGGTTCTCTTAATGTTACCGCGATGTGTATGGCATTTGATCATACATCCAATCAGCTTTATCTCTGCACAGATGAAAGCAATGATGATAATATTTACACCATCGATATCGCGACAGGTGATGAAACTCTGGTCGGCTCCACAGGCATCGGCAAAAATATTCAGGCGGTCACATTTGACGGTGATGGTAAAATGTGGGGAATTTATCACGGATTTGCCGCAAGCAGTTATCTGCTCGATATTGATCCCGCCACAGGCGCCGCGACCGATCTTGGTAAAATCAACGGTTTCGTAAGAATAAACGGTATTACCGCGACCAACTCAACAATAGTAGCGGGAGTTGAGGATGATGAAAGCACAATTCCGGATAACTATATTCTCGGCCAGAATTATCCTAACCCCTTTAATCCTTCCACCAAAATATCATTCAGTCTTCCTGTAAGCGCGAAAGTGACAATGACTATTTATAATGTTATTGGTGAAGAAGTTCTTACAATATTGGATAATGATTTAAGCGCCGGTAATCATGTGATTGATTTTAACACAACTACTGATTATAAACTCAGCAGCGGAATTTATTTCTACAAACTTGAAGCTCGTGGTGACGATGGCACGTCATTTACCGACTCAAAGAAAATGATTCTGCTCAAATAAATTAATCTGTTTGAGATTTTAAAAGGGCGCTCATAGCGCCCTTTTTTTTGTTATGGACAAAATTTCTGAAAAAAGAACAAATATTACACGCCGGGAAAATATTCATTATGATGCCTGGCTTCAGTGGAATGTGACTACCGGATGTAATCTGGATTGTGAATATTGTTTCGGGCATGAGCAGAGAGTGACCGGTATATATTCCATTGATATAAAATCCGCTCTGGATTCATTAACCAAAACCGGTAAAATCTTTCGAATAGGATTTACCGGAGGCGAGCCGTTTCTGGTCCCGAATTTTTCAGAAGCATGTCATCACTTTTCCAAAGAACATTTTATATCAATAAACAGTAACCTGGTAAATAATAAACTGCCTGAATTTATTAACATGGTCAGTCCGGAAAGGATCATTTTCATACATGCTTCATTCCATTATAAAACTTTAGCGGAAAATAGATTGCTTGATAAATTTTTGAAAAATTTTCATCTGCTAAAATCTGAAGGGTTTAATGTGGAAGCCGTAGCTGTCGGATGGCCGGGTTACTCAGATATTTTTAGTGAGATTAAAAATTTAGCGAATAAAAACAGACTTGATTTAAGGTTCGATCCTTTTTTCGGGAGTTATAAAGATAAAATCTATCCTGAAAGTTATACAGAAGAAGAGATCAGTCTGTTTTCACTTGACAGGGAGTATATTAAAGCCTATCTCAACACCGATTTAATATGCAATGCGGGCTATAACGTTGCTGTTATCAGTCCCGGGGGAACTGTCAGGAGTTGTTTCCAGATGGATGGAAAGCTTGGGAATATTTATGAAGGATTTGATTTCAACAAACATGGGAAAAGCTGCCATGTAAAAAAATGCGGTTGTCCATTATGGCGCCTTGATAAAACTCTTTTTGCCCGATTCGCAAACAGATGATAAATCAGTAATTCTCAGGCGTCGGGAGGAGGGGATTTTACATCTTTAATTAATAGCTCTTTTATTACTTTAGCCTGGTCTTCCCTTTTTGAGATATTAAAAGCATTCACCAGATTATTCAAAACTCTCCGGATAATTACTCTCGCGTCGGTTTTCATCTGCAAAAGCTTCAGAATTGAATACTTTGAATCGGGGTCGGCTAATATCAAAAGGTCTTTTTCGAACATTATTTTGCCACCGTTGAAGCAGTCAAAATAATAATAACGTCCTCCCACATTTACCTTGGCGAGGAAATGCCCGGGGAAATTACATCCTTCTATCTGGTAATTAAATCTTTTACCTACCAGGAGAAATATAATGGCCAAAGTTATCGGCAAACCTTTTTTTTCCTTCACAGCCGAAAATATGCTGCTGTTGGAAGGATCGTAATAATCGGTTTTCGTTCCGCTTATTCCTTTACGAACAAACAGAAAATCGGACAGATCGAATGGACCCTCTCCTCCGGTTTCGGCAAATTCATTGGCAAGGTTATCCAGAACAATAGCGGTTTTGTTAATTGAGGAAAGTCCGTGTATATAATTTTCAATCAGGTTCAGATAATGTTCAAGCTTCTCATATTCATCTCGAAATTTAAAAACCTTATTCCATTCTTTAATAATCCAGGTTTTTCTGTTTTTCTCCAGTATATCGGAAACGCGCGCGATAATGCCCGGAGTAAGCTCACCTTTCAGTTCTTCGAGATCGATCTCCAGATCGGTGCCATATTCCGACAATCTGCCGAAAACGGCATCCTGTACTTCGGGAGTGTCGTCTTCAACCAGTTTCAATATGTATGGAAGTTGTGGATTCAATTTAGTTTATTTTTTATCTTCTTAGAAACCGATTTACCGGATAAAGTTTTCCTTAACTTTATCTTCGTAACAAATTTAAAAGATTATAGGGTAAAAAGGTGTGATATATCTCTAAAATTGCGCTAAATCACCTTTTTTTATGATTTTCTCCTTTCATTTCCCGATAATCGAAAGTCTGTTTTCATTAATGACGGGAATTATTCGCGGAAATTTTCAGATATAGATGTAAAATTTCCCGCATTACCTGAAAAGTTGATGACTATTTTTTGCATTACTTTTAGTTTGAAATTGTTTTATATTGTTTTTGCAATTATATGGAGGCAGAATGAGAAACATCAGAATTGTCCTGTTGTTATCAATATTAACATTCTTTTCCTGCGACAGCAATAATCCGGTTACAGGAACCGGAAACCGAAGCAATATCACCGGGACAAGCGGATGTGGAGGATTTGACAGAGTAAAGCTTGAGAACTCACTAATTATTAACAGGGATGATAATAAAACCTATTTTTATTATGAGTACCACGCGAATAAACTTTACATTACAAGATATAACGCGGGATTCAACTGTTGCCTTGCCGAAAACAAGACTTCAGTGTTGATTGACGATAATGAAATAACAATAGAGGAAATTGAAGAGGGATCGCCCTGCGATTGTTTGTGTCTTTATGACTATACTCTGGAGATAAAAAATCTTCCCGCGGCAACTTATTCGGTCAATGTTATTGAATTACATAGCGTTTCTTCCGATCCCCCGGTTGCGATGACAATAGATTTAATAAATAATCCTTCGGGAGAATTTGAATTTTTAAGATCACATTATCCATGGGGTTTCTAATGAAAAAGAATAATCTGATAATTGTAGCCGTAATAGTTTTTTCCGCACTGTTTTTATTCACTCTGTCAGGCTGCGACAGTTCCGATCCGGCCGGGGAATCAACCGGTGGAGTAACAGCATTCAGTGATTGCGGGGGATATCCGGATCCCGGTATGCTGCTTAAAGCGTTCAATTTCGACGGCGATTTTGAACGGGAATGTGACAAAACATACCTTTTTTATGAACTGAGAGGTAACAAACTGCTGCTCAAAAGATTGAACTGCGGGTTTAACTGCTGTCCAGGAACTCTTTTGGCAGATATAACAGTCAGCGGGAATGTAATTAATATCGTTGAAAAAGAGGATGACGGCGCGATGAAATGCCACTGCAACTGTCTTTTTGATATGGAGATTGAAATAGAGAATGTGAGTCCGATGACTTATACTTTAAAAATTTCCGAACCTCTCGCGCCGGAAACAAACGATCCGATCGAAATTACCCTTAATCTCGCCACGGCTCCGACCGGCAGCGCGGAATTTTACCGCGGTTATTATCCATGGTGTGAGGATGGGGAATAGAGTTTATTTCTGCAAGAGCCTGATTTTATAGGAAATTACGAATTACGAATTGGCTTTCCCGGGAATATTGGGGATTGTATATTTTTTCTATCCGTCTTTTAGCAAAAGATCGCGAGTTAGAGTATGTAAATGAGTTTTTAATTTTGCGCAAAATGGAAAGATACAATTAACAATTAATAATTAATAATGAATAATGAACAATTAAAGAGGCCGGGTTATCTGCAGATTTTTCTGATTTCGCTGATCTCGCAGATTTAGGTGGAAAACGCCACAAAATCACAAAAACACAAAATCCCACGAAAAACTCAAAAAAAAACTTATCCCGGATTATTTGATCTTATTAGCGGAGGTAATAACCAGGCAATATTAAACCCTATTACAGGGCTCCTGACATCACGTATATTGAAATGCAACTATTTTATCATCTTCTTCCATTAACTGGCAGAATAATAACAGTAAGAATATTTCGTTATCCTCTCTCAATATTGTTTTTATCTTTTAAAGCGACCTCAAAAAAATAAGCGTAAAAAAAATCAAATGAACGGAGCGTTAAAAAAGGAAAGCTGTTTGAGGCACATGTCTTTTTATGTGCCGAGTTCTTTCATTTTAGCGGAGTGAATTGATTTTTAGCTTATTTTTTTGCAGTCTTGACTTTTTTGTTACTTTTTGTGTCAAGACAAAAAGTAAGGGCATCTCTTATAAAATATATTTGGTAAGATTAATGACAATCCCCATTGGTTCTCGCTTTACCAGCTGAGGTAAATTTCAAATTATTTCACGCAAAGGGAACTTATAAACGCAATTCTTTTTAACAGAATTTCTAATAACAGTCGCATACGTATATACGCAATAAAAAATCTATGTTGTTTTATTTCAATACTTTATGTTTCTGATGTCAGGAGGCCTGTATTAACCTCATTCAATCGTGGCAATACTTCCATCGGAATTTGTTGAACGGCACAGTAATAGTTTTTGAAAAGGATTACGAGGATTAAAAAGAGAAACAGGATAAAGTGATAAATTATAAAAAACTGGTCATCTTTTAATTATCCATTGTCAATTGTCAATTAATTTACTTTTCACTTCGGGCTTGCCGGATTATTCTGTTAGAAGTAAAATTCTACGCAAAAGGCTAATATATTGGTAATAATTCGGCTTGTAGTTTTTTACAGCTTAGCTCTGTTGAACCCCTACAGAAATATTACGGTATTTTATTGTTCTTTAATACCTCAGACGTTCCGAAATAATGCAGCTTCAACAAAACAGACTCGATTTAAAAAATATTCCCGGGAAAGCCAATTCGTCATTCGTCATTCGCAATTCCTCATTGTTTCTTGCGCCAGATTTATAATTATACCATAAATTCTATAAATTTCTTTTTTGTTTCCGGCTTTGGGAATACGATTTAATTACCTCATAAAAAATTGAAAATATGCTTATATTTTGGTAACTGAATTATTCTGTAAAAATATTTACCCGGAGAAAAAATGTTTATTTATAACACCCTGACCAGGAAAAAAGAAGAGTTTAAACCATTAAATCCCCCCAACGTCAGGATGTATGTCTGCGGACCGACTGTATATGACTATTTTCACATTGGAAATGGCAGGACATTTATTATGTCCGATATTATGCGCCGTTATCTTGAATATGCCGGTTATAAAGTTACATTTGTAATGAACCTTACCGATATTGATGATAAAATAATTAAAAAATCGAATGAGGAAAACATCCCTTCATCAGCGGTCGCGGAAAAGTATATTAATGCTTTCATGGAAGACCTCAATAAACTGAAGATAAAAAAGGCTGATATCTATCCGAAAGCGACTGAAAATATCACTGATATTATTGATATGATAAAAAAGCTGGAAGAAAAGGGAGCGGCTTATTCTGCGGAAGGAGATGTGTTTTACAATGTTTCCTCTTTTAAGGATTATGGAAAACTCAGCGGTAAAAAGACCGACGAACTGGAATCGGGCGCGAGGATTGAGGTAAATGATCTGAAAAAAAATCCACTTGATTTTGCACTCTGGAAAAACGCGAAACCGGGCGAGCCAAGCTGGGAAAGTCCCTGGGGAAAAGGGAGACCGGGCTGGCACATTGAATGCTCGGCAATGAGCTGCAAACATCTTGGCGAAACAATCGATATACATGCCGGGGGAAATGACCTGATCTTTCCGCATCATGAAAATGAGATTGCCCAGAGCGAAGCGGCAAACGGAGCCGAATTTGTAAAATACTGGATACACTTTGGTTTCCTTAATATCAAAGAGGAGAAGATGTCGAAATCGCTCGGCAACTTTTTTACAGCGCGTGAAATAGTTAAAAAATATCCGGCTGAGGTTTTGCGTCTTTTATTCCTCCAGACTCACTATGCCGGTCCTCTGAATTATAGTGATGAACTGATGGAATCTGCCGGAAAAGGATATGAAAAAATCAGGAACCTGGTTTCGCGTTTGAAGGAGAAGATATCAGTTTCCCCTGAAGGTGAGGATAAAAGCGGATTTGATTTCGAAAGCTTTCTGAATAAATTTAAAGCGGCCATGGATGATGATTTTAACACACCAAAAGCTGTCGCCTCGGTTTTTGACTACGCGAAAGAGATTAACGCCTTTATTGATAAAGGGGATAATCTGCCAAAGGGATTTTTTGAAAATGCTCTTAAAACCCTTTCTGTTACCGCGGATGATGTTCTCGGCATTATCAGTAAGGATGAGGAAATAAAACAAGGCGATAACAAACTGCTTGAGGATGTTATTAACCTGGTTCTCGAAATAAGAAGCGATGCTAAAAAAAATAAAAACTACTCCCTGGCCGATCAGATACGCGACAGGCTTACCGGGCTTGGCGTAATTATCCGGGACAGCAGGGAGGGAACCACATTTAAATTGAAATAATATGTTGAGGAGTTGAATAAAACTAATTTGATATTGGGAGTTTTTATAACCGGAATTCTTTCCTTTGCTGTTATATGGCTGGTATGGCATCATTTTTTCAGTATTTATGAAATTCGGTTTGAAATTACTCCCGGCCGGCAATGTAATAGTGGCGACACTGTACTGATAGCGGGAATTCCGCTGAATTCAAGAGGAAACCGGGCTCCTTTCCGTTCAGTGTCGATAGAATATACTATTGATGAAGGAGACACACTGATAAGCAATATAGTCAGGCCGGATATTATGAATCTGGAGTTCTTTTGTTCCGGCGGCAGCGGCAAATTGATTTTGCTGGCCGATTCGGATTATTTACTTGCGACGAACAAAATTGAAATAATAATAAACTGACAAGGTGAAAGATGAAAAAATACTTCAATTTTATTGCGGTATTCATTTTATTTTCAATGATCATTAAAGCGCAGGGCATAGCGGGTGAAGACGCGAAATATGAATATCGCAGTCTTCTTGATATGCCGACAGCCGGTATCCTTCAAAAAGGATTTGTAGGGGTTAGTGTTAATTCCATGCCCGAAGGAGTTCTGATATCAAAACTTGAAGTGGGTGTTTTTGAAAATTTTTGTTTTGGATTTTCATTCGGCGGTTCCAATATTATAGGCACAGGCGATATTGAATGGTATAAGCTTCCCGCTCTGAATGCCCGTTTCAGAGTATTAAATGAAACAGAAAAAATTCCTGCCTTTACAATAGGTTTCGACTCGCAGGGAAAAGGCAAATATTATGAGGATGAAAACCGTTACCAGATCAAATCACCCGGTTTTTTTCTTGCCGCTTCAAAAACTTTTGAGTTTTTAGGTTATCTTTCCATTCACGCGACAGCCAACAAATCACTTGAGGGTGATGATGGCGATAAAGATTTTAATTTTTCTGTGGGGCTTGAAAAAACAATTCAGGATAAAATCTCACTTGTTGCGGAATATGATTTTGCAGTCAACGACAATGACAGCACCTCAATAGGGGATGGAAACGGATATTTAAATGTCGGAGTCAGAATGTCTGTTGGTGATGGTTTTACAATCGGGCTCGATCTGCGCGATTTGCTCGAAAATAAAAAAATCAATTCGTTTGCAGCCGACAGAGCAATATATATAGAATATATACAGCCGATTTTCTAAACTGTATAAAAAAATATACAGCATAGTGCTTTTTTGTATACAATTTTACTTTAGGGACCTTTTCAGAAGGTCCCTTTTGTTTAATATTGACTAAGGCATTATTCTTGCATATATTGAGTAAGCATGTAAAACAGCACGAGGAGAGAAATGAAAAAATTATATATTCTGCTTATCCTGGCAGCTTCTTTATCACTTACCGGGTGTTATACACAACTGGCGGTTAAGGAAAACCAGGAAAGAGCCTATTCCGAAGGTTATTATGAAGATAACCAGGAAAATGAGCAATATTATGAGGAAGGGTATTCCGATGAGGATGAGTATTATGATGAAGATTCCGAGGGAAGAGTAGTTTACGAGGATGATTATTATGACGGTGGTTATTATGACACCTACGAATGTGTTCATTACAGGCCTAACTACAGGAAATATTATTGGGGTTATCATCCGGGTCTGACTCTTTCGATAGGTTCTTACTGGTATGATCCCTGGGATTGGTATTACTGGGACCCCTGGTACCCGACATGGACAACATGGCATCACCCATGGTATAACCCATGGTATAATCCCTATTATGTAGTTTACGGTTCATACTATCCCTATTATGGTTATAGTTATAATCATTGGAATTACGCCCCCAAAACAAAATACAGAACCAACTACTGGGCCGGCACGCGGAGAAATCATGGTCGTGGATCGGGCGGAGGCAGAAGCGCTATTACCCGCACAGGGGGTGAACGCACAGGTTTTTCGGGAAGTGTTCTCAGAAGAGGAGAATCAACAGTAAGCAGGAGCGGAGATGTTATCAGAGGAGGCGGGAACCGTGATGACCTGGGCAGGCCAACACGGACCAGCTTAAGAGATAAAACTCCGGTTGCCGATCGTGAAGGACGTGTCAGTGATCCGGTCGGAAGGACCAAAGAGATAACAAGACAAAAACAACCTGCTGTTGCCGATGGAGGAAGAAGCAGTGATCTCGGCAGGCCCTCAACGAGAAAAGGTGTTACGAAAAATAAATCGGGAAATGTTGCCGATCCGGAAAACAGTTCACGCAAAACCTATACGCCGCGCAAAAAAAATTCAAAAAGTTATGACAATTCTGCCAGGTCATATAAAAAGAATAAATCGGATTATAAATCTTACAGAAAAAAGTCTGAGAGCCGGAACAAATATTATAAACCGAAATCTTCCCGCGGGTACAGTAAGAAAAATAAATCGAGTAGTTATAAGCCCAAAAAAGGCTATCAGCCAAAAAAAGGTTATAAATCTTATAAAAGCCCAAACAGACGTTCAAAATCAAAGTCTTATAGTCCGCCAAAAAGGAGCTCGTCGCCAAGATCATATAATCCGCCCAGGAGCAGTTCCGGTTCAAGATCATATAATCCTCCGCGAAGTTCTTCATCCTCAAGGTCTTCCGGATCCAGGAGCAGCGGATCGAAAAGCAGTGGTTCAAGGAGCAGCAGCGGCAGATCAAAAAGGTAAAAAAATGATGAAAGTTAAGACATATATCGGTTTATTTATTATTCTGTCATTTTTCAGCGGCTGTTATGTAATGACAGAACATCCGGCAATTTCAGCTCATGATGAAATTATTTACCGTGAAGGGGAAATATTTTTCGCTGATAATTGCGGAGAATGCCATTCACAGGGGGAATTGATTGACTATGGTTACCTTGTGAAAGCCGATACTGCTTATTATGAAGATGTGTATTCATTAATTGACAGTTATTATAACAGTTCCGCCTGGTGGTATGATTTTGACTTTTATATGCCCCCGGTGGGTGAAGAATATTATCAGGAAAATAGCGGGGGATATATTCCGGTTCCTGCATCCCGGGGTCCGGTGATAATTGAATCTCCTGTGCCGCCTCCCCCTTCAGGCACAACAAAACCGGTTACAAAAGAAAGGTCAGCTCCTCCTTCTAAAAGCGGTGACGGAGCTAATAGAGAACGCAGTGGAAGTAATACAGGAACAAGAAGAGACAGTCATGATTCTAAAAATGGAAAATCCGGGAGAAAAAAATGAGAAGAATTCCTTTTTTAACTGTTGTAGTCTCTTTATTTATTTTTAGTCTGAGCATAAACGCGCAAAATTTTAATGACGCGCTCAGGCTTTCAGAACCAGGGCTGGGCAGCGGCGCGCGGGCCCTCGGTATGGGTAACAGTTTTATTGCTGTTGCCGATGATTATTCAGCCGCTATGATTAATCCCGCCGGTCTGGGACTTATGAAAAGAATGGAATTTACCGGCATGATGAAGTATAATTCTTTTGCCAATGATGTTACACTTTATGGCAATACCACTTCGGATGACCGGGCAAGCACCGACCTGGGAAGAATAGGACTTGTATTTCCCTATCCTGTTTACCGCGGCAGTCTTGTTTTCGCTATCGGATTCAACCGTGAAAAAAGTTTTAACAGGGTTATCAGTTTTAACGGTTATAATTCAGGCAATCATTCAATGATCCAGGAACTCGCGGCCAACAGGGATGATCTTGCTTATTATCTTGGTCTGAGCTATCCGGTTAATACAATTCTTGATGAAACCTTAATTAATGGAAACCTGAACCAGGATGGAAAAATTCTGCAGGAGGGAAACCTTAATTCATGGAGTTTCAGCGGCGCCATGGAGGTATCAAAAGGATTATTTGTCGGTGTAACTCTGAATATCAAGTCAGGTGAGTTTAACAGCACCAGGGATTATTACGAAGAGGATACCAGGGATGTTTATGGTGATGATTTTCAACTCGACCCGGATGACAGCAGAACCGCGGGATTTGTCCGCTTTTATATGAATGATATTATCAAATGGGACCTCTCGGGCTGGGATATGAAACTTGGAATGCTTTATAATATAAATAAATTTTCCAGGCTGGGCGTCACCGTAAAATTCCCGACAACCTATACAGTCAAAGAAACCTATTTTACAGATGGTTACAGCGATTTTACATCAAGCAGCGGTTTTGAATTTGACGCTTATGAAGAAAATTTTGAATATGATATAACTACTCCCTTTGAACTCGGCGCCGGCGCCGCTTTCGATATGTTCGGCCTTATATTAAGCGGAGATATAAATGTTATTGATTATACAAGTATGGAGTTTTCAGACGGCCTTACCTCGGAAGCGAGGCTGAATAATAATAAAGAAATTAAGGATATTTTCAGGACAGCGGTTAACTATAGTGTCGGGGCGGAATACAAAATTCCTATGACAAGTCTGCTTATCAGGGCCGGTTATATGTATAAGCCGTCACCCTTTAAGGATGATCCCTCAGATTATGACCGCAAATATTTAACCGGCGGCCTGGGGATAGTGCTGAATGAAAATGTATCGATCGATGTCGGATATGCCCATGGATTCTGGAAAGATTATAATGATAATTATGGCATTGGCCTTTCACGTAATTACCATGATATCAAAAATGACAGGTTGTTCGTTTCATTCTCATCACGTTTTTGAACCTCTTCTAAAAAATTGCCTAATATCAAAAAGCATCTTATATTAAAAGATGCTTTTTTATTTTAAATATTCAACCGGAGGATTCCATAAAAGGAAGAGTAAGGAAAATTGAAAGTATTAATTATTATGTCGGGGAAAATTCGGGAAAACTTTTCCGTTGTTCTCTTCCGGGGAGATTAAAAAAGGAATACAGTCTTAGAAGGGGAAAACTGAATAATCTTGATATTGTTACGGTAGGTGATTATGTGGAATTTGATGATAATGGTGACGGATCGGGAGTAATTACATCAATTGAAGAGAGGAAAAATCAACTCTCCAGGAAATTTCCCAAAATTAAAGGTTCGGGAAGGAGAGGTGAGCGGCTCGAACAGGTTATCGCGGCCAATATCGACAGATTATTTATTATAACAAGTATTCTCGATCCGGGTTTTAATAACAGAATTGTCGACCGAATTCTTGTAGCCGGTGAAAGCAGCGGAATTGAGACAGTGATTATCATGAATAAAGAAGACCTGGTTGAACCGGATGATGATTTTGTAAGATACTGGAAAGGAGTTTACCAGGAGGCGGGATATAAAATTTTTACAACAAGCATTGTTTCAGATACCGGGCTGGATGATTTGACCTCTCTGATTTCAGAAGGGACAAACCTCTTCTGGGGACCCTCGGGTGTTGGTAAATCATCTTTGCTGAACATTCTTTTTCCCGGTCTTAATTTTAAGACTGCCGAGATCAGTAATTACAGCAGCAAAGGAAAACATACCACTGTAACAAGTGTGCTTTCCGATGTCGGCGATAATAAATTTATTGTGGATACTCCCGGCATCCGGGAAATCGATCCATATGGCCTGACCGAAGAAGACCTCTGTCATTATTTCAGAGAGTTTATTCCCTTTATTCACGACTGCAGGTTTAATACGTGCACTCATAATCATGAACCGGGATGCCGTGTTGCCGAGGCAGTCGAAGATGGTGATATTTCGGTAGAAAGATATGAAAGTTATCTGAGCATGCTTGAAACAATAGAAGATGAACTTTTCTGATAACTTTAAAATTTTGAGGAACCTATTTTTGTTGAAGGTGGTAACAGTTAATTATTATTGGTGTAATAGAAAGTGATAATATGAAAAGATTTGGAATTATTTTTGTTTTAGGTTTGCTTCTGGCTGCCTGTTCCGGCAGCAGGGTGGATAGAGAGGCGATAGTTGAGAGACAAAACAACGACTTTGAAAATAAAGAAAAGGCATCCGCGCATTTTCTGGAAGGGGCGGTATATGACTTAAAATCCAAATATGCCGAAGCTATTCTGGAATATCAGCAGGCATTAAAATATGACACTTCCGCCGGTATCTTTTATGCCATCGGGAAAAATTATTACCGGCTTGGGAAATTGCTTCCGGCGCTGGAAAATTCACGAAAGGCAGTTGAGCTGATGCCGGGAAATAAAGATTTTAATCTTCTTCTCGCCACTGTTTATAAAGCCGGCAGCCAGCCCGATTCAGCCGCGGCGGTATTTAAAAGGCTGGTGGAAGCTGACTCGAATAACGCCGACGCGATGTATAACCTGGCGCTTCTGCTTGAGGATGATAAACCTTCCCGCGCTATTGAAATATATAAGAAGCTTATTGAAATGAATGGTCCCGACTGGACAGTTCTCGCCCGGATGGCTGAGTTGAATGAAAGGATGGGGAATATTGATGAGACTATCAGTATTGTTGAAAAACTGCTTGAACTTAATCCATCAGATATGAGGATGCAGAAACTGCTTATACAGTCGTGGATTGACAATGAAAAATATGATGAAGCGCTGAAGCTGACTGAAGAACTACTCCCTCTTTTTCCCAATGATGCCGAACTGATTGAATTGAAAGCGGGCTCCCTGATACAAAAGGGGGATGGAATTGGAGGATTAAAACAGTATTCCAAAATTGTTGAAATGGATAATGTCGATTTTATCTCAAAAAAAAGGATAGCGACTCTCTACTTTAATAAAGCTCTTAATGATACCTCAATACTTGACCAGACTGTGGAGATGATAAAAACCGTAAATGCCGACAGCAGCGATTGGCAGCTTAATGCTTTCCTCGGGGAACTATCGCTGAGACAGAAGAAAGATTCCCTCGCTCTCGAATATTTCAGGTTTGCCGCCGATGATGCCAGGTGGAACTCCGATTTACAGGTGCGCCTTGGGGGAATGCTTTTTGACAATGAAAAATATGCCGAAACAATAGAGTTGATGGATAACGCACTGGAGAATTTCCCGGACGAATTTGCCATGAATTTGCTGATGGGGCTTTCACTCGGGCAGGAGAACCGGCATGAAGAGGCGGTCGGTTACCTCGAAAAGGCAGTGCGGCTTAATCCCGGAAATTTTACGGCTCTTTACGCTTATGGATTTTCTCTCAACCAGATGAAAAGATATGAAGAAGCTATTGAGTCGATATCCAAAGCCCTCGAAATTGATCCTGAAAATGCTCCGTTGCTCGGCACTCTCGGCCTTATTTATGATGATCTGGAGCAATGGGATAAGTGTGACTCGGTTTATCAGAAGGCATTGAGCATTGACCCGGAATCGGCCCTGGTTCTTAATAATTACGCTTATTCATTATCAGAACGGGGCGTCAGACTGGAGGAAGCAAAAGAAATGGTTGAAAAAGCTCTGGAAAAAGATCCCGAGAGTTCATCCTATCTCGATACTATGGGATGGATATATTACCGTCTCGGCGAATATGATAAAGCTGAAGAGTTTATATTAAGATCGCTGAAATATGACGAAGATAATGCCGAGGTGTTGGATCATCTCGGAGATGTATATTTTGAGATGGGGGATAAAGAAAAGGCAAAGCGGCAGTGGGAAAAAGCCCTTGAAATTGACCCGGCGCTTGAGAAGATTAAAATTAAACTGGAGAATAAATAAACGTGAAAATAATTAGTAACCGCAATCTGTTATATTTTATCTTTATAATCATTTTAGCTCAGGCTTGTATTCCCTCAAAACAGGAATCACCCGAAATGGTTCTTTCGCCCGACAGACTTGTGAAAAAACTGGAATCGAACAGAAGAAAAATAAAGGTGTTTGAAGGCAACGGGGTGATTGATGTTGAATCTCCCGATCTTTCCGCCTCGGCAACTTTTGAGGTAGTGATTAAAAAACCGGATACGGTTAAAATTTCAGTTTATGGTCCCTTTGGGATTGATCTGGCAGCGGCGCGAGTGACTAATAATGATTTCATTTTTTATGATGTTTTAAGGAATAAAGTTCATAGAGGAAAACATGACAGATCGGTATTAAAAAATGTATTTAAAGTCGATCTTTCCTTTGAAGATATTATGGACGCTTTTGCCGGCGCCGTTAACCTGACAGAAAAACTCAGGCGCGAGCCTGACAAATTTGAAGGAAACAAAGAAAATTATTTTCTGACCTATACCGACATAATATCGGGCTATAACAGCCTCTACACAATCGATGCCGGGAATCTCGCGATAACGGATTATGTAATCAAAGATAAAAGTGATAAAATACTTTTTGAAGGGAATTACAGCCGGTTCAAAAATTATAATGATGTTCCGGTCCCTCATAATACCAGAATTTTTAATGAATCGGAAAATCAGCGCCTCGACATCGAATACAGACACATAAAGATTAACCGGGAAAATGTTAATGTTGATATCGATATTCCTTCAGACGCCGAAGTGGTTGAATGGTAAAGAGGTTACAATATATAATTATTTTCCTTTTTTTTGCTGTTTCCCTGGTTGCCCAGGAAGCTGAACAGATACAGCAGAAAAATATTGAGCTTGAGCATATAAGATCAAATATACGTAAACTTAAGGATGATCTGAAAAATCTGGCTAAGCAGGAGAAAGAATCATGGGAGATGCTCAGTAATATGAAAAAGCAGGAGCATCTTTATGAAAAACTTGTAAGACGTTATGAAAGTGAGGAAAGGATAAAAACCGGGCAGATAAAAAAACTGCGCGAAGAGATAAAGCAGGTTGAAAAAGAAACCGGATCACTTAAAAAAAAGTATTCCGATTATATAGTATGGCTATATAAACACGGGGCTGAAAGCAGGCTGAAAACGTTATTCGGATCAGGTTCCATCACCAGGATGCTGAGACGTTATAAATATCTGAATCACATTACGGAATTTGGCAATAAAAACCTTGAAGAACTGAAAGATAAAAAAAAGGAATTGCAGCGGCTCTCAGCTCTGTTATCAGATGAGGTTAAAGAAAGACAAAGGCTTATTGAAGAAAAAAATATTGAGATAGCCGACCTTCAGGAAAACCGCAAAGAAAAAGAAACCCTGATCAACCGGCTTAAAGAAGACAGCATAGCGTTGAAGAGGGATATTGAAGAGCAGGACAGGGCCAGACTACAGATACAGAAAATAATAGCGAAGCTTGAGGAAGAAAGATTAAGAAAGGAGAGACTTGCCAGGGAAAATAAAAATAAGGGGGGGAAATCATATACGCAGATTTATGAGAAATTTGAGAATTTTGCCGCGCTAAAGGGAAAACTGGCCTGGCCTGTTAAATATGGTAAAATAATTAAAAAGTTTGGTGAAAATAAAAATGAGCGGCTTAATACCGTTACCCTGAATTATGGTATTGATATTCTGACGAATAAAGAATCGGATGTATTTGCCGTTGCCGAGGGACTGGTATCGGCAATTGAATGGATTCCCGGTTATGGCAGCGTGGTCATACTCACTCATAAAGGAAATTATAGGACAGTTTATGGAAATCTCACCGATCTTAAGATATCGGAAGGGGATAAGATAAAAGGGGGGAAAAAACTTGGCCGCTCCTCTAAGAGTCTTGATGGTCCGATGATTCATTTCGAGATTTGGAAGGAAAGAAGTTTTCAGAATCCTTCTCTCTGGCTAACCCGAAAGTAGGCGGTTTTTGATTTTTAGTATCTTCTGCCCATCCTTTTTCAATCTTTTCAATTATATCTTCCTCTGTACGGTAAAGAATACCGATATTTCCTTTTTCATCCAGATTCTTTTTCCTTAAAATAAATACTACAATATTACAGGGCTCCTGACATCACGTATATTGAAATGCAACTAATTTTTATCATTTTCTTTCATTAAATGAGAAAATAATAACAGTAAGAATATTTCGTTTATCCTCTCAAAATATTGTTTTTATCTTTTAAAGCGACCTCAAAAAAATAAGCGTTAAAAAAATCAAATGAACGAAGCGTTAAAAAAGGAAAGCTGTTTGAGGCACATGTCTTTTTATGTGCCGAGTTCTTTCATTTTAGCGGAGAGAATTGATTTTTAGCTTATTTTTTTGCAGTCTTGACTTTTTTTGCCTGCTCGCCGCAGGAGAGTTACTTTTTGTGTCAAGACAAAAAGTAAGGGCATCTCTTATAAAATATATTTTGTAAAATTAATGACAATTCCCATTGGTTCTCGCTTTACCAGCTGAGGAAAATTTCAAATTATCACAGATTTTCACGGGAAAATATGTACGCATAATAAGTTATACATTCAGCCGTAAAATGATCGGAAACAGTGCATTATTTCATTTAATTAACTTTTTTGGATATACGCTAATACTTGCATTTGTTACACAATAGCTCTTTATAGTCAACCTTTAATATATGAAATCATTCCGTATAATTCTCATAACATATTGTTTTTGCTCATTTTAACGAAACTTGCTTGATTTTTCCCGATATTTAGTGATTGTTTTTATGTGGCTATCACATTAGTAATAATGCGTATTTGATGTATTATGATAAATCCTATTGACTTTTTCCTATTGTCCTCGAACGTAAATAATTAGAAGGGTTTATGGATATCGAAATGTTTTTGTCCCGATATAAATCCATACTATTTTCCAACGCTTTTTATTCACGAACTACGTATCTTTATTTACCGTGAAAATCTATGATTATTTCACGCAAAGGAAACTTATAAACGCAATTCTTTTTAATAGAATTTCTAATGCCAGTCGCATACGTATATACGCAACAAAAAATCTATATTGTTTTATTTCAACACTTTATGTTTCTGATGTCAGGAGCCCTGTATTACCGATTACCAGGGCTGAAATCATTGTTATTCCCCATGCGTTTAAAAGCTGGTCCTCATCAACTATAAACATAAGGGAAAAACAAATAATTATTCCTCCGCTTATCGCGGATGCCATGATACTGACACAACCAAAAGAATTATACACTACAATATCCCAAATTTTCTCAGAGCAAGATAAACATTATTGAGGCAAATCTAAAACAAACCATCTTTGGAATTCTGATATTTTATGGAAACAAGTAAAGAACCGGAATGATTTTTTTTGTTCTATGTGGAATAAAGTGGGTGATTTGTTTCGGTTCTGACATATTGTTTTTTATAACCGGGATCAGGAGTTCTGAAATTAAACCACCTGGTTCGTTTCTCCGGGGGATGTTGCGCGCTTTTTAACCCCGTCCCCACGGGGAATTCCCTGTGGGAACACCCCGTGGCTATTCGGCTTCGACCCCTTCGGGGCCGGTAAAAAATTGGATCTCCCCGGGTTAAAAGCAGCGCCTCAGGAGGGTGATATTTATCGATAAAGCCTGGCAATCAGAATATCCCCCGCCGATCCCGGAGGGATGCTTTTGGCAAGGGAGTGTTGTTCGCCGCGGCGGATTTTCTTTGGTGACAGGGGAAGGCTAACCTCGAGTGACTACAAAACTTATACTTGACAATTAAACTTTCTACTTGTTTACTATGTGCGTGGAATTAAACTGTTTACGGAGTAATTCGTCATTCGTCATTCGTAATTATCATCTGGCTTGACATGTCGAAAAAAAAGGACAGAATCGGCGGCGGCGCGTATGCGCTATTCTGTCCTTTGGGGAATTATCGCAGATCTTCGTAATATTCGCCTGATTCGGGGGTAAGCTGGTAAAACGCGCTTAACTGCCTGATCATTCTTTTCAGTTCGGTGCAATCGGGCAGCAGGGGTGATTCGGCGATTTTTTCAGCCGGCATTTTCTGGAGGAGGCTCTCATATAAATCTTCTATCTCATCCTTGGCAAGCTGAAGAGATAAAATAATATAATCGTGCACTTCTATTTCAAATTTTTTCAATTCTTTTATACCGGTCAGGTATTTATATATAATATCCTGATAAACTGCCAGGGTATCGTTTATCTGCATGGCATTAAAACCTTCGGCAAATCTTTTAATGGCGATATCATCAATATATTTAAGCATAAGGCTTCTTTCACCGCTCCTTACGGTTGCCATAAGGAGGTGATATAAAGTGCTGAGGTAACAATGGTAATCCTCCTGGTCCATCTTATGATAAAGGGAGAACTTATTGATATTTATATCGGATAATATTTCACCCGAAATTTTATCAACCAGCTCAACCTGCGCCGCCGCCATCTTTTCATATATCATATAGTTGACCCGGAATTCTGTTTTTTTGAGGGCGGCTTCATTCTTAAGTTTCCATTCATTTGGATGGCTTTTCATTTTTTCCAGCATAAAAAGCAGCCGCCTGTGAATTTTGAATCTTTCTGTCGGCTGCCATTCGAGCGTTTTCCTTGTCAGGGATGATTCAGTGTCCAGCTTTTTGTCGATATATTTAATCATCCAGAACTTTTCGAAAGGTTCATCGCAGGTAAGATGCAAAAAACTCAGAAAATGTTTAAAGCACAGCCCGGGATAAGCGAGCAGGCGGGGGAGGTGAAAGGGGCGCACAGGTTTGCCGTAAAAATATCTCGTAGTCCATTCAAAGAGTTCTTTATGAGAGGTTGATCCGTCGGGGCTCGCGTTAAATATAGCAAACCGGGGCAGTCGGCTGCTTTCTTTGATGATCTTTTGAATTATCGCGCAAATATCATAAACATGAATATATGGAATTGCCGATTCTCCTCGGCCCGCGAGAATCCTGGAATCAATATTTTTCGATGTCCAGTTCGAAATAAATTTGTAAAGTGGGGCATATTCGCACCAGTCGCTGTAAACAGCGGCAAACCTGACTACGGATGCGGGGAAAATCAATGAACTTTCCTTCACAAGTTTCTCCCCCTCCTTTTTTGTTCTCGCGTAATGATAATCAGCGTCGGGAAGGCTTTTTTCAGTTACCTGGTCATTGTTTTCAGGAAAATCGCATGCCGCTACAGAACTGGAAAATATCAGCCTTTTTACTTTTAAAGCTTCCGCGAGCGCCAGTATATTTTTGGTCCCTCCGACATTTGTGCGGTCATATTCGGGATTATCTGAATAGTCGAAATCATAATAAGCCGCGAGATGAATGATATAATCGGCGCCTCCATTCGATTCGATATAGCTTCTCACTTCATCAATACTTTCGCCGTTGGCAATATCCCATTGCATCCAGTGAATATTGGGGTGATAAGGTATATTGGCCGCTCCCATGGAACGCCGGGCGATGCCAAACAGATTATAGGAGTCCTTCAGATTATCGAGCAGAAACTTACCTACAAATCCGGACGCCCCTGTTATAACGACAGATTGCAGTTCCTTATTCATTTTTATACCTGAACAGACTAAGAAAATATGAATAGCCAAAGAGGAAATAAATAACCAGCCCCATCAGAAGATCGGATAAAGCTGAAAGAAGAGTTACCGCAAGAGAAGAAACAAAAATAAAATAGAGGAAAAGAAAAAGCGCCGCTGTCATTTTAACGACAAATGAAAAAAAGACCAGAATTCCAAATGATTCCAAACGAATGGCGCAGAGATAATAACAGAATGCCATCAACAGATGGAACACTCCACCCTGGGCGGGGAAGAAATTTTCCTGAATTGTTTCATAACCGAGAAAATTGAAAACAACTGATGGCTGCGCTATCAGTCCGATTCCCACTCCGGCCGAATGCAGCGCTATCAGGTAAAACAGATACTTTTTATATCGCGAAATGTTCTCTTTCATATCCTCTCCTGTTTTTAGAAGAATATAATCAGATAATAAGAACTTTATATGCTATATAAAGCTTCAATCTGCTTTTTTATATCTAAAAGAAGATAAAATAATTCACGATCAATTTCAACAATATAAAACATGGTTTAGTGAAAGAGAGGTTACTTGTCATATTCCGGGTAAAGGATGGCGTAAAAATAATGATGCTTTAGCAGAGTGGCTCCAACCCTGGAAATCTGACACAGAAGACCAATTCGTAATTCGTCATTGTTAATTTTTCATCTACCGCCAGGTTGTATCATCTTCTTTTTTATCCTTAACGAATTCAAAGCAGTTTTCCCTGAAATATGAAAATAATATGGTGATAGTTTCTCTGTTTTAAGAAAATGTTAATTTTTTCACAAAAAAAACGTCAAAAATGAGGCGAATTGTTGGTACAATAGTTGTAATTACTTTAAAAGCAAAATATTTTATAAGCAGCAAAGAACTAATGGATATAAAGAAATTAATTGAAAAAGAACATTTCAGCAGGGATGAAATAATCCGGATGCTGGAAACCGTTTCGTCTGATGCTTTGCTGCGTCTTTTCGAAAGGGCCACCCGTGTAAGAAATACATGGTGCGGCGATGAAGTTCACATTCGTGGTGTTATTGATATATCCAACCATTGTGAATCGAACTGTCTGTTTTGCAGCATGCGTGAGGATAACTTTTCTTTAGAGCGATACAGGATGTCGGCTCCGGAAGTTGTTGAGGCTGCCAAAAGGGCAGTGAGCAAGGGACTCAGAACGATTGTTCTTTCTTCGGGTGAGGATAATTATTATGACCCCGATATTATATCCTATATGATCTATTCGATTAAACAGCTATCCGACGTAGCGATTACACTTGCTTTGGGCAGCAGAGGATTTGATGAATACCGGACGTGGAAAATCGCCGGGGCCGACAGATATCTTTTAAAACATGAAACTGCCAACAGAGAACTTTACCGGCAATATCATAATAAAAAACTGCAAAATGAACGAATTCAGCATCTGCGTTATCTGAAAAGAATCGGGTTTGAGGCGGGATCAGGCATCCTGGTCGGTCTGCCTCATCAGACTAATGAAGATATCGCTGATGATATTCTGCTGGCATCTGAACTTGAGCTCGACAAACTTATTATCGAGCCATTTATTCCGGCTCCCTTTACTCCATACCAGAATTACAGCGCCGCTGATCTGACCAGATGCCTGAAAGTAATCGCCATAGCAAGGATTGTTCTAAAGGATATTCACATTGCCACCAGTCATCTCATTGATATAGTGAGTGAAAATAGCAGAGAAATAGCGTTAAACTGCGGCGCGAATAATATTTTTCAGAATTATACACCTGAGAATTATTCAGGTTTATGCGAACCTTCGCCGGGGAAAAATCTCAACAGGGGAATCAGCAGGAAACTTGAGCAGCATATTGAGTCAATCGGGCAAAGCATCTCCTTTAACAGAGGCGATTCATACAAAGTAAAAAAACTGATATAACATTTTTGCTTCAAAAGCATTCCTTAAAAACATCCTTTTTTCTTTCAGACTCATTCATTAAATTTGCTTGATTGTTTTTTAATAAATATCAAGGCGCTTAAATATGAAAAAAGTAGCAGTTTTATTAATTTCATCTGTGATCTTCTTAATATTAACCGGATGTTCCGGCAAATCGGAAGATGATTATTATAACACCGCTAAAAATCATATAGATGAGGGAAGATATTTAGACGCCCTTGCGGAATATGAAAATTTGGTAAAAGAATTTCCCGATTCAAAATATCTGCTGAATGCCAGCTTCGAGCTGGGCAAGCTCTATCATGGCAAAGTACCTAAAAATCTTACTGCCGAACAGTCGTTAAGTAAAGCGATTGAATATTATACAACGGTATATACAAAATTTCCGGACAGTGAACCAGCGCCAAATTCTCTTTTTATGATTGGTTTTATTAAAGCAAACGAGCTTAAGGATTTTAAAGGAGCCGAGGAAGCCTATAACCTCTTTTTAAAAACATATCCCGATAATGAACTGGCGGCATCGGCAAAAGCTGAATTAAAAAATCTTGGAATACCTCCGGAAAAAATTCTTGAAAAGTCGGCAAAATCGGCTGATTAATGCACAAAAAAGATAACACCTGGAGAAAATATCTTGACCCCGCGGTTGTTTCCAGGCTTGATTCACTCGAATTAAAAGCCCGCCTGGTAGTTGAGGGATTTATGGTCGGGCTTCATAAAAGTCCCTTTCATGGTTTTAGTGTTGAGTTTTCCGAACACCGGGCTTATCAGCAGGGAGATCCGATAAGGAATATCGACTGGAAAGTTTACGCGAAATCGGAGAAATTTTTTATAAAACAATTTGAAGAAGAGACAAATCTTATCGGGCATGTTATTGTTGATATAAGCAGGTCGATGGATTTTAAACATTCGGGTGAAGTTACCAAACTCGAATATGCCACTCTCCTTTCTTCGGCTCTGATCTATCTTATGCTTAATCAGCAGGATTCTGCCGGTCTCGCGTTATATTCCGATGAAATTGAATCATATATGCCTCCCCGTTCGGCGAAGGTATATCTTTCAGCGCTGTTAAAAAATCTTGAGAATATAAAACCCTCAAAAAAAACGGAAACTGCCGATTGTCTTAACATCATAGCTGAAAAAATAAAAAGAAGAGGGCTGGTAATAATAATTTCCGATTTTTTTGATGACCCCGAAAAAGTGATATCGGCACTCAAACGATTTCATTATAAGAAGAATGAGGTGATAGTCTTTCAGCTTCTCGATCCGGTTGAGAAAAATTTCGCTATAGGCCGCGACGCGATATTTGTTGATATGGAAACCGGCGAGGAAATGACTACACAGCCCGCGCAGATCCAGAAAGCTTACATGAAAACAATGAAAGATTTTCTGGAAAAAATTAAAAGTGAATGTCTATCATTTGGAATAGAATATAATCTTATTGATACAAAAACTCCATTCGATAAGGCCCTTCTTTCTTATTTCAAGAAAAGAAGCCACCTGCATTAGGCAGATGGCCTCTCCAATTTTTAATCGAGCAGCGATTTAACTTCGGTAAAATACTTATCAGTAAAAGCTTCAGCTTCCTTTTCCGTGCCGGCTTCCGCGATGCAGCGTATAATCGGTTCGGTATTCGATTTTCTGAAATGGACCCAGTGATCGGGAAGATCAATCCGAAGTCCGTCATCGGTGTTTATTTTTTCTCCTGAATATTTATCGACCAGCTTTTTGATAACTTCATCAGGATTTTTCCCCTGAATATTTATCTTTTTCTTGGAAATAAAATAGGCGGGGAGCTTCTCTTTCAATTCTGTCATTGTGCCGCCAAATTCCAGAAGATGCTGAAGAGTAATGGCTGTGCCGACAAGCGCGTCGCGGCCGTAATGAAGCGCGGGATAAATTACTCCTCCGCTCCCTTCTCCGCCAATCACCGCGCCGGTTTCTTTCATTTTTTTTACCACATTTGCTTCACCAACGGGGGAGCGGAATACTTCGCAGCCCGCTTCCGACGCGACATCCTCAACCGCCCTGGTTGTTGAAAGATTAACAGTCACGCTTCCTTTTGTTTTTGAGAGAACAAAGCGCACAGCCTGTGTGATTGTATTTTCCTCACTGAATGGTTCTCCTTCATCTGTAATCAACACAAGTCTGTCGACATCCGGATCAACAATAACACCAATATCAGCTTTGTTATCGATAACAGCCTGCATCGTTTCGGTCAGATTCTCGGGAATCGGCTCAGGAAGCCGGGGGAAAATGCCGGTTTTTTCACAATTCAGTTCAATTACCTCACATCCGAATTCTTTTAACAGTCGGGGCATAATAAAACTTCCGGCGCCATTAACGCAATCGAGCAATACTCTAAATTTCCTCTTTTTAATAGCTTCTATATCTATATGTTCCATTTTCAGGACATCTCTCAGATGGTTCTCAAGTCCCTCTTCATAATACTCAAATTTTCCAAGTCCGTCCCAAGCCTGATAACTGTTGACAGATTTATCGAGCAATTTAAGCATTTCGGCATTTTGAGCCGGAGTCATAAACTCACCTTCATCATTGAGCAGTTTCAGAGCGTTCCACTCATTCGGATTATGACTGGCCGATATCTGAATTCCACCTACAGCGCCCAGTTTTTTTACGTTGTATAAAACTGTCGGGGTGGGACATACTCCAATATCAATTACATCATTACCTTTGGCCATCAGTGTTCCGGCAACGATTTCTGTTACCATACCGCCCGATATTCTTCCATCCGATCCCAGTACAATTTTTCCTTTGCCGCAGAAATCGGCATAAGCCGAAGTATATTTTACAAGGACGTTTGGATCGAGGCCATCCCCGACAATTCCCCTTATTCCTGAAACACTTACCATTAATGTTGGCATATCATCTCCCTGGTTTTGTTTAATTACTAATGAAATTTCATAAAGTCAAAATAGTTATTTTGTTTAAATTTTTATTGCCGGACGCATATTTTTTTGAAAAAAATTGAAAATGACATTATATTCTTTTTAGTTTTACCGAAAATTATCAGCGGATGATCGGAGAAGAAGAATGGCGCAAAGAATAATTATCGCGGTAATACTGCTTATACTTGTCCAAAACCTGGCGACAGTTAAAGCCCGCGATGTGCAACAGTCCGACCGTTCTTTGAAAGAACAGGTTCAGGAGCAGCAAAAAGAGATAAAATATCTAAAATCGAAAGTCAGAAGTCTTGAGGGGGTAAGTTCCCATGCTACATTCCTTACCTGGATGCTAATGGTAATAACCGCGATATTTATTGGTGTTATCTATTTTATATATAATTCGTTCAATAAAAAAATAGATAATCTCGGTCATGAATTACTTTTGCCTTTAGAACCGAAATTTGCAGAATCGGTGAGAGAAAGGGATAACCTGTTAAAAAAACTTGAATCGCTTAAGCTTGAGCATGAGGCTTTAAAGATGGAATATACCAAATTCCGCTCAAGATTCAGAACTGTAAGCAGGGATACCCGGCCCGCGCCTAAGAAGGCAGAACAAGCTGATGAAGAAAAAAAGCCGAAAAAAAACATTAAAGATGAAAAAATTTATATTACTATTAATTACAAGACAAAAGAAAGAGAGATATACAGAACGACTGAAAAAACTCCTTTTATAGAATTACGTGAGGAGACCCGGGGAGATATCTCTTCGGTAGGGCTGGATAATATTACCCGGATTAGTTCTTCGGCTGCAAAGGAGAAGTATTATCCTTTGTTCAGAATTGAGGGAGAGCTTGGTAAAATACTTCTGAAAAAACCGGCTAAAATTAAATGGGATGGTGAAATTGCCCGGATTCATGAATATGGTGAGATAGTGTTAATATGAGTTTATGGCTTTGTGTTAAAAAAATATGAAATTTTGTGGTGAAAACAGGACATTCAGATTGACTTAAGTATATAACAATTTTATTTTTACCAAGATAATTATTTTTAACCATTTGTGGAAGCTTACAAATACTAAATATATCGAGGTAGTAGGTATGAATGAAAAAAAATTCCATTTATTCACATTTTTATTAATCCTTTTATTTTCGGCCGGCGTCGCAATGGCGAGCACCGGTAAGATAGCCGGAACGGTTGTCGATAAGGAAACCGGAGAAGGGCTGCCCATGGCCAACGTAATGATCAAGGGCACCTCGATGGGAGCCGCAACCGATATGGAAGGAAACTATGTAATACTAAATGTGCCGCCCGGAGTATATACTGTAACGGCATCAATTATCGGATTTCAAAAAAAATCCATCACTGATGTCCGCGTTAATGTGGACTTCACAACCAGACTTGACTTTGAGCTTGGCACAGGTGATATCAATCTGCCCGCTGTAATAGTTCAGGGTGAAAGAAATCCCCTCATTCGTCAGGACCTTACAAACCCGACAGTAGCTATTACCGGCGAAACAATTGAAGAACTGCCGGTTGATAACATTACCGATGTTATCAAACTTCAGGCTGGTGTTGTTGTTGGTAACGACGGACAGCTTCACTTCAGAGGTGGCGAAGGCAACGAAGTTGCTTTTACTCTTAATGGTGTTTCACTGAACGATCCCTATGGCAACAGAAGCTCAATAGGATTGGCGACCAATGCCGTTCAGGAAGTTTCGGTTTCCACCGGAACGTTCAGCGCCGAATATGGCAATGCGCTCAGCGGTGTTGTGAATTACGTTACCAAAGAAGGTGGTTCCAAATATACCGGCAGCTTGAGGAGTTATGCTGGTGATTATATTTCAAACCGGGATCAGATATTTCCACATATTGATGACCTCGATCCCCTTAACCGCTCCCGTATTGAAGGTACTTTCGGCGGGCCGGTTCCTTTATTCGGCGACGATCTGAAATTTTTCTTCTCAGGGGTTTATTCGAATAGAAAAGGATATATTTACGGCGAAAGGTTATATAATAATACCGACTCTTATATTACAAGAGCTCAATTCCCGAGTGATCACTCTTTAAGAGCCAGTTCGCTCGAACCCTATTTCTTTAATCCTTTTGGTGATACCACAGGATTGCCGACAGGTGATGGTGAAGTTGTACCTTTAAGCACCGGATGGGACCTGAACCTTCAGGCCAACCTTTCTTATAAAATTACTCCTACCCTGAAGCTCAAATATGAAGTTGTTATGGATAAAGGAGAATTTGACGGCGGCGGGTCAATTGGTACTCTGGAAGCAAAATATGCCCCGGATACAAGGGGACGCACTTATTCGGACGCGCTGCACAACGCTGTTGAATTCACCCATACAGTCAGCCAGAATATGTTTTATACCGTTAAAGCTTCCTACACAAAAAATAATGGCGAATATTATCTTTATGAAGATATAGATGACCCGAGATATCTTCCTTCTCTTTACCAGAGAGCATTTCCGAATATGACTTTCCTTACAGGCGGAACCGACAACCTGAGATTTTTCAGGGAGACAACCACGAAAGGAATCAAGCTTGATATGGTTGCCCAGTTATGGGGAGCACATGAAGTTAAATTCGGTATGGAAGGAAGATTCTTTGAACTGGAAGTGGAATCATATAATATTGAGATTGGAAAGGTTGATTCATCCGCTGAAGGTAACTTTGGTTCACTTACTGTTGATGATCTTCTCAATCCTTCAACTCAAATTATAAGAAGAGTGCCCACTTCACCTTCACTTTATACCCATTATACAAGAAAGCCCTCTTCATTCGCGGCTTATCTCAGGGACAAAATAGAGCTGGCGAAATCTCTTATTCTTAACTTTGGTTTAAGATATGAATATTTTAACCCGACAGCGTCGTATAATCCGATGATTTCAAGTGAGCTCCAGACGTACAAAGAAGGTGAGATTACAAGAAATCTTGCCACCGCGGATGTTAAACATATGCTTTCCCCCCGCTTCAGCGTATCTTATCCGATAACCGACCAGGGTATAATTCGGTTTTCATACGGACATTTTTATCAGAATGGATCGCTAAGTTCACTTTACAGGAATCCTACTTTTTACGTAACCAATGTTGGCTCGACCCCAAGCTTTGGAAATCCGAATGTCGATCCTCAGAAATCAGTTCAGTATGAAATGGGTCTGTTACAGGGACTTACAGAAGACCTGAGACTTGAATTTACCGGATATTACAAAGATGTTACAGATTATATATACACACAGACAATATACACCACTTCCGGAAGACAGTTCAGCCTTCTGACAAATCTGGCTTATTCAAATGTAAAAGGTATAACATTATCACTTTTTAAACGACGCGGACAAAACAGCATGTTCCAGGGTTCGCTCGATTATACCTTCCAGATTGCCGAAGGAAACAGAACACAGCCATCGGATGAACTTTTTTATAGTGAATCTTCCGGCAAGCAGACTGAAACTTATCTCGTACCTTTGAGCTTCGACCGTCAGCATGTGATAAATGCTACTTTTAACCTGGTTCAGCCTCAGGACTGGACACTTGGTTTGGTCGCGTTTTTCCAGACAGGCACCCCTTATACACCTTCATTCCCTTCCGAACTGGTGCCGATTACATTTGAACAGAACTCAACCAACAGACCTATTCAGTGGAATGTAGACCTGAAATTTGAAAAATTCTTTGAGATAGGATCATTAAAATATTCTCTCTTCCTTCATGTCAATAATCTTTTTGATACCGAACGTGAAGTGTATGTTTATGCCAGCAGCGGCCGCGCCGGATTCAGTGTTGAGGAAACAACCAACGCCGGTCAGTTTGATGATATTCGCAGCAGAATAAATCGTGGTGATCCGGGAATGTTCCCGATTGATCAGGTTAATGACTATTATTCCCAGCGGCCGGGTAACTATGGCAGCCCACGTGAAGTAAGGCTGGGTTTCAGTGTTATTTTTAATTGATGAAATCAAAGGGATATAAAATTATGAGATTAAAACTGTTTTTTATAATAACATTGATATTTGCAGGCCTGCTTAGCGCTCAGGAAAAGCAGGAGAGTGTGAATTGGAAAGGTATGTCGGACGAGGATGCCAAACGAATTCTGGGAGATATGTATGCTCCGAAAGTATTCAAGGCATATGGCGACAGCCGTGAAATAAAAGAATCGATCATTAATGGTAATAAAATTACAACCATAGTATTTAACTATGCTTCAATCTGCGCTCCAAACAGGTTAAGCGGAACTGCCGACCTTGTCTGGGAAGGGCTGGGTTACGGTTTTGAATTTGGTCCTTTGGCAGCGGCTGAAGTGACAAATGATACCGGCAGAGTAATGCAGATAGCCTCTGACTCATTTATCAGAACCGACCAGGGTGATTATTCACCTGATGGAACTGAAAAATGGGGCTGGCTTCCAAAGTCAGGTTATGTCGACACAGACCAGGATGAGATTGCCCGGTTAAATGCGCCTGATGATAATGGTGACGGAAAACCTGATTCATGGCCTGAAAGATGGTACTCGGAAGGGGCGCAGAAATATATCTGGCCAGCGTTTCTTGGCGATCAGGCTACAGCTCCTGATGAAGAAGTTTATTTTGTGGTTGATGATTACACTAACAGGGAATTTCCATATTATCCGTTCAACAATGACTCGACAAAAAGGGGTCTGGGACTGGATATGGAAGTGAGAATTATACAGTTCAATAATCCTCTTGCTGAAGATATTCTTTTCCTTGTTTACCAGATAACCAACGCCTCCGATAAAGATCTTCCGGAAGTTTATTTCGGTATGCATGGTGATCCTCATATTGGTGGTTCGGGCAACTATTCAGATGACAGAGCCGGATTTGTAAACTCAGAAGGTGAAACACTTCAGTCATCAGTAATCTTTCCACAGAGATCGAGAAATATGGTTTATGGCTGGGACCCTGATGGTGAAGGCGATGGCGGAAGACCTTCCGGATATTTCGGCTGGAAATTTCTTGAATCACCCTCTGTTGCCGATGATGGTGAAGATAATGACGTTGATGGTATTACGGATGAAACACCTGAAAATGCCGCCGGTCAGTACATTGACGGTGTAACATTGCCTCTTACTACCGGTATCTCTGATCCGATAGTTTATACAGAGGTTTATGGTGAGCCAAAAGCCAGGTATGAAGGTGATGAAGATGGCGACTGGGCAGCGGACAGGGATGACGTTGGTATCGATGGTATCGGTCCCGATTCACCAAACTACCCTGGTCCCGACTATGGAGAAGCTGATGGTCTGCCATCACAGGGATGGTACCAGGATATGAATGGCAACGCTATTTATGATGAAGGTGAGCCTATAAGCAATACAAGGTCATTAGGATATATCTGGGCCGGTTCGGAACCTCAGTTTGGATTGAGGGATATATCGGAATCTGATCAGATTGGTCTTACAAGTTTTAACGCGGCGACCTACTCAAATACTTCAAACGTTCCGCTGCAGGATGAACTTATGTGGGACTGGCTCTCGGCAGGTAAAGTTGATACTGCCGGACAGGAGCTTCTGCTTAAACCGGGCGACAATATTTTTAACTTTGGAACAGGCCCCGTATTAGATTTCGAGGCTGGTGAAACCCAGCGTTTTTCAATGTGTATTCTTTTCGGAAATGATCTGCAGGATCTTATTCTGAACGCGGAAACATCAACAAGGATTCTTGAAGCGGATTACCGTTTCGCTCAGCCCCCGGCAAAACCGGTAGTAAAAGCTGTTGCCGGCGATGGAAAAGTAACCCTCTATTGGGATACCCGCGCTGAAGAATCGATTGATCCCCTTACCGGTGAGCAGGATTTTCTCGGGTATAAAATTTACAGAAGCCGTGATTATACATTCTCTGATGTTTTTACAATAACAGACGGACGCGGAAACGCTTTCCTCGGTGAAGCATTTATCGATTCTGAAACCGGCGAAATAGCCCAATGGCATCTTGAGCTTGATCCGGCTGTTTATATCGGCGGATACCATCCGCTTGAATATATGGGACGAGCTGTAAGGTATTATTGTGGTGACCCTAACTATAAAGATGGTTTGGTGCATGAATGGACAGACAATTCGGCTATTAATGGAATAAAATATTATTATGCTGTTGTCGCTTATGATTATGGCTCAATTACAGAAGGTTCTGAGCTTCCTCCTTCTGAAACTCAGGCGGTTATACGCCAGGACCCGATTACAGGCGAACTTCAGTTTGATGACAACACCATCGCGGTTATCCCGGGACCAAACGGTTCCGGTATGCTTGACGCCGAAGCGGGTAATATGGGCATTCCCGAAAAAGTCGCGGGAAACTCAACTGGCGATATTTATATTAAAGTTATGAATGATCTCCTCGTTCAGGATGAAAAACTTTACTCCATCCAGTTTGACTCAGACAGCACTTTCAGTGTGCTCGATTCAACAGGAATTGAAACAAATATAATTTCCAAAGGTGAAAAATTTGTCTTTCTTGGCAATGAAGGAGTAGTTGCTAATTCAGTTGTTGTCAAGGATATGGGAGGCAATGTAATTAGTTCCGATAATTATATTGTCAATTCTGAGACAGGAAAAATAAAACAGTCAGAAACAGGAAGTTTCCCGCTCGGTGAAGAATTTTCTGTCAGTTACCGTTACTTCCCGGTTTCTGAAAGCGCCGTGATTGACTCGGGTGACGCGAATCCCGATTTTGACGGAATGAAAATTTATGTGCGCAACGATATTCTCGCTATCGATCAGGAAGAAACCAGGTTTGATGATGAATCGGGTGTGTACGATAGCCTGGCATTTGTAAAGGATGCTACGGTTGGTTCTCCTGTTCGTTACCGCGCTGACTGGGAAATCAGGTGGAAAGGTACAGATACAACCGCTACAGGTGAATGGGCAAATGTCGGTGATAATGTGCTTTCGCTGTTAAGCCAGCCGGTGGCCTGTCCTTTCGAAATAATAAATACTACTCCCGGCCTTGTTGAAGAACCGGCTACTTACAGAATAAATGAATCGATGCCTGAAAAACGAGGAAACGGAAAATGGGACTGGGGAGAAGCGATAATCATCCAGCCACAGGGTGAACCAGGATTCCAGACCTCTTATGACGTCGCTTTTGTTCTTCCAGCCGATTCAGTTGAATCTGATCCTGTTCTTCCCGCAGACGGAGATATATTCTTTGTTAAAACAACCAAGCCTTTCCAGGCTGGTGATAAATATCTTTTTACAACCACATCATCAAAATTTGAAAAAACCACAGCAAAGGATGAGCTGGATAATATCTACGTAGTTCCTAATCCTTACGTTTCATTTAGTATAGCCGAAGAACCGGGAAGAACTTCCAACCTTCGTGGTGGAAAAGAAGTTCAGTTCCGTAATCTTCCTCCGGAATGTACAATAAGAATCTATACGATGACCGGCGAGCTGGTGGAAACAATCGAGAAAAATGATAACTCCAGTATGGCAAGCTGGGACCTCCTTTCTTTCGAAGGACAGCGTGTGGCTTATGGTGTTTATATTTACCATGTTGATGTGCCCGGCGTTGGTGAAAAGATAGGCAGACTTGCTTTAATTAAATAAGAGAAAGTAAAAAGAATTTAACGGAGATATATAATGCATAAATTTATTAAATACATACCGGTGATTTTACTGGCGCTTCTGGTTGCCCGGGTGGATGCTCAGCTTTTTGAGAGCACCTCGAAGGTTGGAACTACGGCAGCCCAGTTTCTGAAGATAGGCCCCGGCGCCCGCTCTGTTGGTATGGGTAATGCGTATACCGCTGTCAGTGATGATATTTATTCTGTTTACTGGAACCCCGCCGGCATCGCCACAACACATAACTCAATGGAATTCGGTTTTAACCATGTTGAGTGGATTGCTGATATAACTTATGACTATGCCGCGGGCGCTATGACTCTCGACGGGATAGGAACCATATTCGCCTCATTGACCACACTTTCTGTTCCGGAAGATAAAGTGAGAACTTTTGAGAACCCTGAAGGTGACGGACGTGTATGGGATGCGGGCTCAATCGCTATCGGGCTTGGATACGCGAAAATGCTGACCGACCGCTTCTCGATAGGTTTTCACGCTAAATTTATCAGGGAATCGATCTGGAACAGCAGCGCGAGCGGATTCGCTCTTGATGTGGGTACTTTATACAGAACACCTTTTAACGATCTGATGATCGGCGCCGCTATCTCAAATTTCGGCTCAACCATGAAGCTTGATGGAAGAGATATTATGTTCAATTATGATCCTAATGATAATATTGATACCGGCCCGAATAACATCCCGGCAAAATACCAGACAGAGGAATTTGATATTCCTCTTACTTTCAGAATTGGTCTGGCAATGCCTGTCATTAAAACCAGGTATATTCGTTTTACCGCGGCTGTTGACGCTGTTCATCCTAATGATAATACCGAGTATGTTAATCTCGGTGGTGAAATTGCCTATGATGAAATGTTTTTCATACGCGGCGGTTTTAAATCAATGTTCAAACAGAACAGCGAGGAAGGATTAAGCCTCGGCGCAGGTATTAAATACCGGTTTTCAGATCACCTCAGAGTTTATCTCAATTATGGCTACGCCGATTTTGGCCGACTGGAAAAAATTCAGTTTGTTGATGTTGGTCTTGAACTGTAATTAAGAATATATTAAACATTCATATAAAAGCGCTGCCTTATTAAGGGTAGCGCTTTTTTTTTGTATTTTGTTATATTGCGAATTTAATTTTTGAAAGAAAAGAATTTTGAAAGCTAAAGCTAAAGAAATAAACCGCCTGCTGATTGATCATTTCGGTATTCCTTACAGGAGCAGGCAGGCTCCCGAACCGGTCGATATGCTTATCGCTACGATTCTCTCACAGAACACCAATGATAAAAATTCATTCCGGGCCTATCGTAATCTTCGGGAACGTTATCCCGGATGGGAAGAGGCTGATAACGCTTCACGCGAAGAAATCGAAGAGATAATTAAAGTTGCGGGATTGGGTAAACAAAAATCAGCGGCGATAAAAAATCTGCTTAAAGAGCTTAAGACCAAAAGAGGTGAAATTACTCTCGGTAACCTGGAAACAAGGGCCGATGATGATATTTTGGAAGAGCTGACATCTTATCCGGGAATAGGAATTAAAACCGCGAGTTGTGTGCTTCTTTTTGCTTTGGAACGCAATGTCTGTCCGGTTGATACTCATGTACACAGAACATTAAACAGAACCGGGCTCGCTAAAACAAAATCGCCTGATAAAACTTTCGAAGCAATTCAGGATTTTATACCCGATGATTCAGCGCATCAGTTCCATACGAACCTTATCAGGCTTGGCCGTGAGATATGCAAACCGAAAAATCCATCATGTATTATTTGCCCTCTTGAAAAAATTTGTGAATTCCCTGATAAAAATTATTCTGAAGCGAAAACCCCGGCAGAACAAAATTTCATGCTGCTCGATAATGTCAGGTAATATATGTGGCTGATATACGCGCTTCTGAATCCTCTTTCCGAATCATTAAAGGGAATGATTGCGAGGAAGATATCCTCAGATACCGAACCGTTGCTCATCGCGCTCTTCAGCACGTTGATTCCCGCTCTCTTTTATCTTCCCGTTCTGTTTTTTGTTGATCTCAATTTATCATGCGAATACTGGCAGTATTTTCTGCCGACCGCTATAATTAATGTTGCCGCTAATATTTTATATATGCACGCTCTTCGTGAAGGGGAGATATCCCTTGTAGTGCCCATGCTTAGTTTTACCCCCGTTTTTCTGCTGGTTACGAGTCCCCTTATCGTCGGGGAATATCCCGACATAACTGGAATAGCGGGGATTTTACTGGTTGTTGCCGGTTCCTATTCACTTAATCTGAATAGAGGGAACAAAGGTATTCTGGAACCTTTCAGGGCGCTTCTTAAAAACAGGGGAGCCAGGTATATGCTTATTATATCATTTTTATGGAGTTTCTCGGCAAATTTTGATAAAGCCGCGGCAAATGTATCCTCTATGTGGCAGCATATGTCTCTAATGATGATATTTATTGCTTCATCTATCGCTTTTATTGCTTTTTTCCAAAAGAAAATAAAACCCGCCGAAATAAAGACCAGGTTCTGGTACCTTGTCCTTATCGGCGCTTTTTCAACCGCTACCTTGTTCCTCCATTTTAAAGCTCTGATGATGGCGCTTGTCGCTTACGTTGTGACTTTAAAAAGACTGACCGGGCTCATGTCGGTATTGCTTGGAGTTTTTTTCCTCAAAGAAACAGGCGTGAAGGAAAGACTGACCGGCGCGCTGATTATGTTTGCCGGAGTTGTGCTGATAGTGCTTTTTTGATTCAAAACTATTCAGTTTTTTTTGTTGTGGGGAGCTTTCTAATACTTTATTTTGTTAAGTCTATAGATAATATTAATATTGGTCATCTGTTTTAATTGAAATAAAGGAAAAGGAATCATTTTATGGCAGATAAGTTTGATTTGGCAATACTGGGAGGCGGCCCCGGTGGATATGTAGCCGCGATAAGAGCATCACAGCTTGGATTAAAAACAGTTGTTGTCGAAAAAGATAATCTTGGCGGTATATGTCTTAACTGGGGATGTATACCCACAAAATCACTTCTGAAAAATGCCGAAATATATGACATAGTTAAAAATCATTCGAAAGATTTTGGCATTAAGGTGGAAGGAGTCAGTTTCGATTTTACGAAAATTATCCGCCGAAGCAGAAATGTATCGACAAAAATTACGAAAGGAGTGGAATTCCTTTTTAGGAAAAATAATATAACCCGTGTAAAAGGATTTGGAAAACTGAGCTCAAAAAACACGATAGATGTTTTTGATGGCGAAGGAAAGAAAACAGATTCCGTTGTTGCTGATAAAATAATTATCGCTACCGGCGCCCGACCTCGAGAAGCGCCGGCAATTCCGCTGGATAGGGAATATATCATTACCAGCACTGAAGCTATGAGTCTGAAAGAACAGCCTGAAGAACTGGTGGTAATCGGCGCGGGCGCCATCGGAATTGAGTTTGCCTATTTTTATTCAGTTCTTGGCACAAAAGTAACAATAATTGAAATGCTCGATAATATTCTGCCTGTTGAGGATAAAGAAGTTTCTTCCACTCTGGAAAAAATATTTAAAAAACAGGGGATGAATATTTTAACCTCAACAAAAGTGCTGAAAGCGGAAGTTACCGGTGGGAAAGTTAAGGTAGAATATGAAAAAGATGGTGAAAAGAAAGAAATCACTGCCGATAAAGTCCTTAACGCGATTGGTGTTACCGGCAACATTGAAGGAATAGGTCTGGAAGAATTAGGCATTGAGACTTTTAAGAATCATATAAAAGTGGATAAATCCACATACCAGACGAATATAAATAATATTTACGCCATAGGTGATATCATCGGGCCCCCCTGGCTGGCGCATGTCGCTTCAGCCGAAGGAATAACCTGTGTTGAGGGAATAAAGGGACTTAATCCTCCCCCTGTCAACTATGACAATATCCCCGGATGCACATACTGTCAGCCCCAGGTCGCGAGTGTTGGTATGACCGAAGATAAAGCCAGGGCCGAAGGTTATGAACTTAAGATAGGAAAATTCCCATACAGCGCGAGCGGTAAAGCCGCAGCGGCGGGTGACAGGGATGGTTTTGTTAAAGTTATTTTCGACGCGAAATATGGCGAACTTCTCGGCGCCCATATCCTGGGTTCCGAGGCTACCGAAATGATAGCCGAGTTAGGATTAGCCAAAAGTCTGGAAGCGACCGGAGAATCAATCATAAAAACCGTTCACGCGCACCCCACTTTATCGGAAATGATTATGGAAGCCGCCGCCGATGCCTATGATGAAGCAATTCATATATAATAATTATGAATGGTGAATTGTGAATGATGAATTTAAGGACAGGTTTCGGCCTGTCCTTTTTTTTACCCCGCTCAATTGTATTAACCCAAGTTTGTCATTAAAACAGTGAATAATTAATATACACCTTGATTTTGTAATTATTTACATATTACAAATGCGCATAACTGCTTAACTTACAACAGGTTAGAGCCCCTCTCCTTCATAAGGCTTTTAACCCCACTTCCGCGCGAGGTGCCTTAAGTATTTAAAATACAACAACTTAAATTTTGAGGCACTACACAAATCGTCTCACTTTTTTATTAAGCGATGATTTTAGTATTTGGTAGGTTTTTGTAATCTATTGATAGCAAGTCGTAGATTTTAGTATGTACATCTTCCGGTATACCAGGTTTTCGCAGGTGGATTACTGCTCCTTTTGTCGTAGGCAGTATTATGGTGGAGTACGTATGGGTGGATACTACTCTTTTTATCGTATCCCAGCATCTGTAAAATCCTTTCATGCGCAGAGTATATTCAATAGAATGAAGCAGGTGGTAAGCAAGTATGGTTATGAAAATATGACCGTCAACCCTTTTTTCTTTTTGATGATAGTTTGGTCTTAATCCAAGATCACTTTTAAGGTTTCTAAATGCTTTTTCAACCAGCGTCAGCATCATATATGTATTCCAGATCTGATCATCAGTCAGATCCTTTCTATTTGTCTTGAGCAGGTAATTTCCCTCTAACTGTATTCTTTTTTCTATTTTTTCATCCAGTGGTTCCCATTCAAGACGAGGCCTTTCTATTTTGGCAGTTATATTCCCATATTTTTCTGTCAGTCTCTTAAGTTCCTTTTCCACCTTTATATAGCTTATCGCAAATGAATCTGATTTTTCCTTCAGTTTTTTCAGTGAATTTGATTTTCTGCGATCAGTAGTATCATTTTCGTATTGAAAAGTAAATGGAATGTATTCTATTTCATAAAATTGCGCTGCTTTTGAATGTTTTTCTTTTATTCTTCCTATTGCTCTTTCAACTGCCGCCGGATCGTTCTTTTTCCCCTCATTGACCAGCTTCTCCAGTTTTTGCATCGCATCTTCTAATTTCTCTTCCGCCTGATTTCTCATTGATTCTTCTTTTGCCCGTCTTCCCTTGCTTTTGCATAGAAGATAGACAATATCTTCTTCCTGCTTAAGTGATATTTCCACCTCATTTTTTGTTTTTTCTTTCCGTAATTTCCGGAATTCTCTATTACTAAAATCCTCTGCCAGTAATGACTCTTCTGATGATCGGGTAGCTACTATATATTTAAGCTGCTTTGATTCTATCAGTTCCAGGTTATCTTTACTTGCCACACCTCTGTCAAAGATGATTGTCGGCATTTCCTTTTCAAGCATTTCTTCTTCGAGTTTTTCCAGAATTATTTCCAGAGATCCCGTATCGCTCATTTTACCGTTGAATGTTAAATGCTTTCTTACAAATCCCTCCCGATCCAGTACAAGCGCTACAACTACCTGTGGACAATCATTCCTTTTTTCTTTCTGATTTCCCTTGTACTCCGCCTTTGGATTTCCTTTGCATCCCCCTTCGAAATATGTATTGGTCAGATCATATAAATATACCGCATTATCCAAACCAAATAATGTTGATGCTTTTTTATATAGTCCTTCCTCAATTCTTTTATGGCTTTTCAACAGTTTATCTGATATTCTGTAAAATCTGTCCGAAGAATATTCCTCGGCGTTTCTCTCTATGATATCTGCCGATGCTGTAGTTCTTATCCACAATGGTATCGCATTTTCACTACTTCCTGCTATCAGACGATTTAGTATTGTTATCTCCGCATTGTTCTGTTCGGCCTGACTAAAGCCACAGGAAGATAATACCTCGGGGAAACCGGTTCTTTTCCAAAACGTGTCTCCTATTAGCAATGGGCCAAGTATTCTGTCCAGACCATGCTCGACGCCATCAACAAATACTTCCGCTACTTGATAATCCTGGTTTGTTTGTTGTAATGGAGCTGCCTGTTTTCTTTGCGAATTCCACTTTCCGTCTGTCTGGATTTTTTTTATAATCTTTTCTGCATATTCTACAACCTCCCCGGAAAAGAAAAGGGAGGTCTGACCAAGTAATTTTTGTTCTACTGCTTCGGCGACTTCTTTTCTGAGGTTATCAGGAAGGGGAAAGTTGGTTCCAAGAGAGATAATTATTTTTTGTCGTACTTTATTATTTTCCCGTGTGTTTTCTACGAGTTGGAGAACAGGTTTATTGGAATGTGGTGATTTCTTTTTTCTGAAAAACATGAACCTTACCTGGTTAAAATGCTATAGTTAATATAGGGAATAATTGCGATAATGTCAAATAAAACGCTACAAACACAGCCCCTTATACAGGCACTACATTCGCACTCTAAAATCATAACTTATTGTAATTAAACATGTTATGATTTTACCAAATTACAGGCATTTGTTAACTCATTGTTTTATAATGAGTTACAGTAATGCATTTTTCTGTACTTTTTTTATCGCGCGGAACCGAGGTTAAGTGCGCCGCGGCGTGAGAGGGGGTGGGGTGAGGTTGGAAGCTTTTGCTATTATTTTAACTTTTTTTACTAATTTTGTTTATCATTTCCAATGCTTGTATCCTATATTTCTCTCTCTTTCAACACTTTATCCTTATGACCGTTATTAGAATATAATTTCTAATGACAAATTTGGGATTAAATCATTTCTAATTTCACCTTTTACTTCTTTAAACCTAAATTAAGCAAGGAACAATTATTCTTATCGCTTTGTTTTGAGAAGTAGTTAACAAAGAAAAACAGGAAGAATATGACAACTGAAGTTAAACAACCGGAAATTAAAGCCCCCACGGGAAAAATTGATTCCTTTGGGGGCCTTACAAAAGATGAATTAATGAACGCGCTCCGTCTTATGCTGACCTCGCGTGAGATGGATAATAAATTAATGAAATTGCTTAAGCAGGGTAAAAGTTTTTTCCACATTGCCGGCGCGGGTCATGAAGCGACACAGATCGCCTTTGCCCTTGCCTCACAAAAAAAGAAAGACTGGGGATTTCCTTATTACCGCGACATGGCTTATATGCTGGGACTGGGAGTAAAACCTGAGGAGATTTTTCTTCATATGCTCGCCCGCGAAGATGACCCCATGACAGGCGCCAGACAGATGCCGAGTCACTGGGCTTCAAAAGAATTTAATGTTCCCACACAATCAAGTCCTACAGGCACCCAGTTTCTACAGGCTGTCGGAGCGGCGCTGGCTGCCAGAAAAAAGGGAATTGACGCGGTTGTTTATGTCAGCAGCGGCGACGGAACCACAAGCGAAGGTGAATTCCATGAGGCGGTCAACTGGGCTTCGCGTGAAAAACTGCCTGTAGTATTTGTTATTCAGAACAACAAATGGGCCATATCTGTGCCTGTGGGGAATCAGTCAGGCGGGAAAGGAAATTCAGTTTCGGAAATGATGAAAGGATATGACAACCTGCTCAGGCTGCAGGAAGATGGGACCGATTTTCTGGCGATGCACGCCGCCGCGAAATCTGCCTATAAATATGCACGCCAGGGAAAAGGGCCGGTTCTTATCGAAGCGCATGTGGTAAGGCTTTTTTCACATTCCTCTTCAGATGACCAGAAAAAATACCGTTCAAAAGAATCACTTGAAGAAGACCTGAAAAAAGATCCTATCGAACTTTTCAAAAACAAGCTGGTCAAAAAAGGTGTTCTCACCGAACTCGCTTATGAAGAGTTTAAGAAAGAGATAATAAACCATGTAAATGAAGCTGCCGATTCCGCCGCGGGTCATCCACAGCCAAAGGGTCAAAGCGCTCTGCGGTATGTTCTGGATGAAAGCGGAAAACGTGAATCACTGAATTATGAATCTTCCGTTCCTGAAGGAAAACCTGTCGTAATGGTTGACGCGATAAATCACGCGCTCAGGGAAGAGATGGAAAGGAATGAAAAGATTTATGTATATGGACAGGATATTGCCGATGGAAAAGGGGGAGTATTTACAGCTACCAGGGGACTTTCGACACAGTTTGGCAATGAAAGAGTTTTTAATTCACCCCTTGCTGAAGCCAGTATAATGGGGACGGCAATCGGGATGGCGCTGACCGGACTGAAACCATGTGTCGAAATTCAGTTCGGCGATTATATCTGGCCCGCTTTTATGCAGATCAGGGATGAATTGGTTATGTACCGTTACAGATCAAATAATCTTTTCGAGACGCCCGTAGTTATCCGAACCGCTATCGGCGGTTATATCCACGGGGGACATTATCACAGCCAGAATATAGAGGGATTTTTTGCTCATATGCCGGGGCTGCTGATCGCTTATCCTTCCAACGCGGCTGACGCGAAAGGCCTGCTTAAAACCGCGCTGCGTTTGAACGATCCGGTTATGTTTCTGGAACATAAAGGCCTTTACCGCCAGAGTTACGCAACAACTCCCGAACCTAACGCCGATTATCTTGTTCCATTCGGCAAAGCCAAAGTTGTAAAAGAAGGTTCCGACCTGACAATTGTTACATACGGAGCAATGGTGCATGAATCTGGTTTCGCGGTTAAAAAGCTTGAAGCTGAAGGATATTCCATTGAGCTTATTGATATCAGAACGATTGCTCCGCTGGATACCGAAACAATTTTTAATTCTGTTAAAAAAACGGGAAAAGTGATAGTTATTCATGAAGATACACTTACGGCCGGATTCGGTGCGGAAATTGCCGCGGGTATTTCAGAAAACTGTTTCGAATATCTCGACGGGCCTGTAAAGAGATTTGCCGGGCTTGACACCCCGATTCCTTATCATCCCGAGATGGAAAATTACGTGCTGCCAAACCGTACAAAAATTGAAAATGAACTTAGAAGCCTTCTGGCTTATTAACGGAGGAAAATAAATGAAAGTCGATATAGTGATGCCCAAAATGGGCGAAAGCATTACAGAAGGTACCCTGATCAAATGGTATAAGAAAGTTGGTGAAAAAGTAAGCAAAGATGAAATAATTTTTGAAATAAGCACTGATAAGGTTGATACTGAAATTCCCAGTCCCGAGGAAGGTGTACTTTCCGAGATAAAGGTATTTGAACAGGAGACAGTTGAAGTGGGCGCCCTTGTGGCAGTTCTCGAAACCGATGGCGAAGCGGCCGCTTCACAGGCAGAGGAACCTGCTAAAAAAGAGACTCCTTCTACCACACAGGTCGGTGGCGAGCTGATTGATGTGACAATGCCTAAAATGGGTGAATCGATAATGGAGGGCACGATTATCAAATGGCATAAAGCTGTCGGTGATAAAATAGAGAAAGATGAAATATTGTTTGAGATCAGCACCGATAAGGTTGATACCGAAGTGCCTTCACCGGTGGAAGGTGTTCTCAATGATATTGTTACCGGAGAAAATGAAACAGTTGAAGTCGGAACTGTCGTAGCCCGTATTTCAACCAGCGGAGGACTGGTTAAAACTTCATCTGCGCCTCCGAAATCAGCACCTGAGAAGGATGAAACTCAGGCTGAGCAGGCTCCCCGATCCGCGGCTGATATCGTAAAACCGGAACAACCTGCCGGTGACAGATTCTATTCACCTCTTGTTATGAATATTGCGAGAAAAGAAAACATCAGTTTTGATGAGCTTGAGACTATTCCCGGAAGCGGCGCGTCGGGCAGATTAACCAAAAAAGATGTTCTTGATTATCTGAAAAACAGGGGAAATCAATCCGTTCCTCCGGCTCCGAAACCTGTTTTACAACCTGCCAGGAAAGCCGAACGGGAACCGGCGCCCCAGGTACAGTCAACCGGCGATACTGAAGTTATCCCCATGGACAATATCCGTCAGCGGATAATGTACCACATGGTGAACAGCAGGGATACTTCTGTACATGTGACCGCGGTCGCGGAAGTAGATATGAGCAGAATTTACGATTATATCCAAAAAAACAGGGAAGCGTTCCTTAAACAGGAAAATGTTAAACTGACATATATGCCATTTATCTCTCACGCTGTCATCCGCGCGCTGAAAGAATATCCTTTTTTAAATGCTTCTATAGATGATAATAATATTATTGTGAAAAAATTCATAAATTTGGGTATCGCGGTTGCGGTAGAACCCAACGGACTGATTGTTCCTAATATCAAGGAAGCAGACGGGAAAAATATCAGGGGACTGGCTAAGGCTATCAACAACCTGAGTATTAAATCCCGTTCAAAAGGCCTTATGCCGGATGATATTATGGATGGAACATTTACCATAACCAATTACGGAGTGTTTGGCTCTCTTTTCGGCACTCCGATTATAAATCAGCCCGAGGTGGGAATTCTTGGTGTGGGAGCCGTTACAAGAAAACCTGTCGTCGTTGAAAATAACGGCCTTGAGTCAATCGCGATTAAACCGATGATGTATCTAAGTCTTAGCCACGATCATCGTCTTGTAGATGGAATGCTCGGCGGCAAATTTCTGAAATACATCAAGGACTCACTTGAGTCTTTTGATATAAACCTTGTTTAGAATAGGAGTATAAAATTGATAAACCGGCATCAGCAGAAATATAAGGAAGAAGCCGAGAAGAAACGGGGGCCTGTTGGCAGAAAGCCTGAATGGCTTAAAACCAGGCTCCCTGGCGGGCAAAACTTCAGCGATGTGCACAAACTGATGAGAAAATCAAAACTCAACACTGTTTGCGAAGAAGCCAAATGTCCTAACATTGGGGAATGCTGGAACGCGAGGACAGCAACATATATGATTCTTGGCGAAACATGCACGAGGAGCTGTGGTTTCTGTAATGTGAAAACGGGCAAACCTGGCGCGCTTGACTTTGATGAACCGCGAAGAGTTGCCGAATCAGCAGAGGAACTGCAGTTAAGACATGCTGTGATCACCTCTGTTAACCGTGATGAGCTTGAGGATGGCGGGGCTGCCCTCTTCGCTGAAACAGTCAGACTTATCAGAGAAAAACTGCCTCTATGCACCGTCGAGATACTTATCCCTGATTTCCGGGGAGTGGAAGAGGCATTTGAAATAATTATGAAAAATCCTCCCGATATTCTAAATCATAATCTCGAAACAGTAAACAGGCTTTATCACGCGGTCCGTCCACAGGCAGATTACAGACGCAGCCTGGAACTTATCAGATGGTTCAAGGATCGCGGTTTGAGGACTAAAAGCGGCATAATGGTGGGAATTGGTGAGGAGAAAGAGGAAGTTATAAACCTTATGGATGATCTGCTTTCTGCCGGCTGTGACATAATGACAATTGGCCAGTATCTTCAGCCCACGCCGGGACATCTCCCTGTGGACAGGTATGTGGAACCTGACGAATTTAATTATTATGAGCGAATCGGACTGGAAAAAGGATTTCTCGCGGTTGAATCTGCCCCTCTTGTGAGAAGCAGTTATCACGCTGATAAACACGCGAGGTTGTAGAAACAAAAAATTGTTTTTAGCTATCTTCTTATGTAGCGTAATATGGAGATTATTATGCCTCAACTTTCAACCTATATAGATGAAAAAAACTTTAGAGAGAATTTCTTCATCAGCACAGGCTGAAAATCTGAGTCTCTCGAAATGGGCAGTTAAATGATTATCTGCTTCAATTAAAAATGAATGGCCGGAAGATTTTTTTCTTTATTTGGATCAATTGATGATGAGGGTTTTGTCCGACCAGACCAAGGCGATTTTTCTCAGGATATCAAAAGAGAAGAATTATGACAGGAACTTCCCGAAACAAATAATGAAAAAGAATTTAATCGAATTGATGCGTTAAATATTGAACAAATTAAAAACCTTTCGCAAGATGGTTTTTATATGATTTTCCCAGGCATACATTTTCTTTCAAAGAATAATTTCCCTTACTCTCATAAAATCCATCTCATAAGGTTATGAGTAAATTCCTGCGAAATTATATATTCCGGAGCACATTATTATCATGTAAATTCGGATTTACCCGCTGTATATTCTCATCCCGGTCCCCGGCATTTTCCGGTTGATATCAAAATTTTATTTCTAATTGTAGAATTCTTTCTTTTTTTTGTATCTTTCAATTTGCGGAAAGATATGGAAATTGAGTGACTGCTGAAAAAATTAAAGAAATTGTATTAAATTCAGGCGCCGATCTTTGCGGAATAGCTCCCGTAGAAAGATTCAGTGAAGCCCCGGAAGGTTTCCATCCGGAAGATATTTTTCACGGGTGCAAATCTGTTATTGTATTCGCGAAGCGTGTCCCCGGTTCATCAATTTTGGCGGCGTCCCCCGTTCCTTATACCCATGTTAATGATATTATCACAAAGCAGGTGGATAAGCTCACAATGGATTTGTGTCTTATCTTTGAGGACATGGATATAATAGCGGTCCCCATCCCGAGTGATGATCCTTATGAATACTGGATTGAGGAACGACATTACGGCAGGGCTATACTCTCTCTCAGGCACGCGGCTGAAAAAGCCGGCCTCGGGCGGATAGGGAAAAATACTCTTGTTGTTACCCCTGAATATGGCAATATGATTCAGATTGGAGCTATTCTTACCGATCTGGAGCTGGAGGGGGATCCTCTTATGGAACAGGAGATATGCAAACCGGGATGTGAGTTATGTATATCAAGCTGTCCTAACTGGGCGCTGGATGGCGTATCGGTTGATCAGGAAGCGTGCCGAAAACTCAGCAATTATATCACACCGAAAGGATATGTGCTTAAAAAGTGCAATATCTGCCGGACTGTTTGTCCCCACAGGTTTGGGTTAAAAAAGGAAAAGGGCGGGGAATAGTGTTTTCCCGGTTTGAAGGGGATAACTAACAGATGAAATAATATCCGACTGACATCAAAATGATAATTTCAGCGAGCAGAAGAACAGATATCCCGGCGTTTTATTCTGAATGGTTTATTAACCGAATCAGGGCAGGATATTGTACCGTTCCCAATCCCATGAACAGGAAAATCGTGTCTGTGGTGAGTCTGAGGCCCGAAGATGTCACGGCAATAGTTTTCTGGACCAGAAACCCGGCGCCTCTTCTGCCCCGGCTTGAGCGGCTCGATGATATGGGATACCGATATTATTTCCTGTTTACTTTTAACAACTATCCCCGTTACCTGGAAAAATATACTCCCCCTTATAATAAAACGCTCCAAAATTTTCATGAGCTTTCAGAAAAAATAGGAGCGGGCAGAGTTATCTGGCGATATGATCCGATACTCTTAACGAGTGAACTGGATTTCGGTTTTCATCTGCGGAATTTCAGAAAGATAGCTGCCGATCTGAAAGGATGCTCCGGTAAAGTAATTATCAGTATGGCTGACATCTACAAAAAAACTGAGAGAAGACTAAGAGCTCTGGAACTTGTCTTTCCTGAAATTCAGAATAAAGTTAAGGGCATTGAGGGTTTTCTTAGTCAAACCAGGGAAATAGCAAATGATAATAATATGAAAATTTTATGCTGCGCTGAAGAAAATAAATTTGAACATATTGGAATAAAAGAGGGAAAATGTATAGATGATGGACTGATTGAAAATGAATTCGGGATAAAATTAAAGTATAAGAAAGACAGCGGTCAGCGGAAGGCGTGTCGTTGCGCCCGGAGCCGGGATATTGGAATTAATACAACGTGCCTTATGGGGTGTGAATATTGTTACGCGACAAATTCTCACCAGGTAGCAGTGGAGAATTTCAAAAAACATGATCCCGGTTTTTCATCACTTCTTTTACATGAGATGCCTGAAAATGTGAAAGAAAAGCTGGCGAAAATGAAATTAACAATGTACAATGAATAATTCATAAGACAAAGACTACCGCAGATTTTTCTGATAAGGCTAATTTCACAGATTGAGGCGGAGGACAGGCCACAAAATCACCAAAACACAAAATCCCACGAAAGAAATTACGAATGACGAATGACGAATTCATGCGAAGGAAGAAACCTGATTTTTTATTTTGACCTTAGTAGCATAGTAAACCACCCGACCAAACTAAACCTTATTAACCTTATGAAAAAATCAGAGTAAGAGTAGGAGTATTCCATAAGAAGTTAAATTCTACGCAAAATGGCAAGATTTCAATTAATAATGAATAATGAACAATTGAAAAGATGATCGCAGATTATTTTGATTTCGCTGATTTAGGCGGAAGAAAAGCCACGAAATCACTAAAACACAAAATCCCACGAAAAAGCTGAAAAAAACCTTATTCTTTAATCTTTCAACCTTAGTAGCAATAGCAAGCCCTCAAAAATGTCAACCTTATTGCCTTTTTAACCGGGGCACTATTACTCGCGGATTTCACTGATGGACGCCAAAAAACAGGATTACCCGGATAAGAATGATGGTCAGAATGTTTTAATAAAATAAACCGGGTCATCTATTAATTATCAATTAACTGACTTTGCACTTCTGGCAGTTTATGATTAATCCGTAAGCAGTCAAATTCTACGCAAAATGGCAAAATTTTTTTGACCATCAATTTACTGGGGAATTCTGTCGTCCCTGGCGGGACTTTTGAACAACTTTTTAGCTTTTTTCCCCACAATGAATTGCGGGGCTATTATCTGTCGTCCCTGGCGGGACTTTTTTGGGATTTTGAAGTTATCTTAAAGAAAAATCGCTGATTCCTAACTCTTCACTCTCCACTAACCACTTTATACTTCTGGCTTGCCAGTTTATGATTAATCCGTAAGCAGCCAAATTCTACGCAAAATGGCAAAATTTTATTTGACCATCAATTTACTGGGAAATTCTGTCGTCCCTGGCGGGACTTGTGAACAACTTTTTAGCTTTTTTCCCCACAATGAATTGCGGGGCTATTATCTGTCGTCCCTGGCGGGACTTTTTTGGGATTTTGAAGTTATCTTAAAGAAAAATCGCTGGTTCCTAACTGTTCACTCTACACTAACCACTCTACACTTCCGGCTTGCCGGATTACTCCGTAAGCAGATAAATTCTACGCAAAATGGCAAGATTGTTGCTGGTTGGCAGTAAAAATCGGCATTAGATTCCGGCCTGCCCGGCTTTGGCTGGTCTTTTTACAAAGGACGCAAAAAGCCGGAATGACAATTAATTGGTGATACCCGGGGAAAGCCAATTCGTAATTCGTAATTCGTAATTCGTAATTCGTAATTATTTCTGGCTTGCCAGTCTATGATTAAGATTTTTGGAAATAAGCCCCGTAGAATCCGATCCACGGGACTTACTAAAATCATCTTAAAACTCTATTTCAAAACCGCCGACAGGAAGCAGTGAAAACTGGTAAACATTCTCCCTTGTCCCGTCTGAATTATACTGGTAATAAGCTATATTTTCCCTGTTGTAAAGATTTTGTACGGAAAGGAATAGCACGAGACTCCAGTTGTCAAAATTATAGCGGCTGTTTAAGGCTACATCGAGGCGGTGGTAATCGGGATAACGGGCGCTGTTTATCGCGTCGGTTGCTACCCATGAACCTTTGCCCCACTGGATATGGCCTTCCCGGTGCTGTTCGTTTGTTCTGAATTCCCGCGGAGTGTATGGTTTCCCGGACGCGTAACGCCACCTCAGACTTATCTCCATATCATCCGAAAATGGAAGGACCATGGTCATATATTTTATTACCGGATTCATTTTATTAAGTTTTGACCGAAGATCGGTAAAGCGCTTTCCCACTATGAGGTTGAGCACATAAGGGAAATCGAAATCAGATACAAAAGATTTACCCTCATAACCTGATCGGGGGTCCTCGGCTTTTGTCCACATTCTGGAAAAGCTTAAAGTGCCATAAATGTCATCAACGAGTTTTTGCTGGAGCAGAAAATCGATACCCCAGGCTTCTTTTTCGCCAACGGATAATTTTTTCTCTGATCGCAGTGTGCGGTCATAATAGTGGATAAATGTTTCACTGTAAGGTATCTGAGAATAATTTTTGTAATAGGTTTCAAGTGTCAGCTTTAATCCTTCACCGAGTATATGGTCTATGCCCGCAACAAAATGTCTGCTGTGGGTATTGGCGAGATAGCGGTTTATCTCTGACTGATAACGGTCGCCATAATCAGGCAGGGCTTGTGTCTGGTAATATTCGCCATAAGAAAAATTTAATTTTGTTACCAGAGGTATCAGGTACCATGAAGCTGAAAAGCGGGGGCTGAGATGCCGCATTTCACTATATGTGAAATGATCATACCTAAGACCCGCATTTACGATTAGTCTTCCTTCAAAAAACGAAAACTTGTTATTCAGGTAGAAATAATTTTTATTTTCCTCAAAAAAATCAAATTTATAGTCGACCGACATAGGATCAAGAATTATTACCGGATCATTTATTCCGAAGGCTCCGTCATCATTAATGTCATATCTGACAGTATCCGCGTCCGATTCTATTTTGGCGGTATACTGAATAAACTTCAGCGCGCCTCCAAAACTCATCTCATACCATTTGGCGGGACTGAAGACAAAGTCAGTTTTCAGAGCTGTTTCTCCATTATCAACTTTTCGGCTGTATACTTTTCGTTTGCTTAGTTTTTCAGTATTAAAAACCTCTCCATTACCGTCATAGAATCTTTCGGTAAAATCGTAGGTCACAAAAATGTCTTCGTTGTAATTATTTTTTGAAAGTGTAACCAGGGAGAAAAAGTTTTTGGACCAGATGCTTTTCAGTGTTATTCCCGCGGCGTATTGATCCTGCTTTACATCGACATTTTCTACATCCACCGTATCTGATTTATTGGCCAGTTCCAAATTTGTAATTTCCGGCTCCCCGGTAATATCAATAGCGTCATTGCCATAAATGCCGGAGAGAGATAATTTATGTTTCTCAGAAAGATCATAGGCAACCTTGAACTGAAAATCATAATAGTGGGGTATAGCGGTCAGGCCGAATGAACCGGCTATCAGATCTATATAACTTTTCCTGCCTGAAATGATCCATGAGCCTCTTCCATCATCAATCTGACCCTCTCCAATAAGTCCCGCGCCGGCCATCGACAGGTTAAAATTTCCTGACCACATTCTATTGCGTGTGCCTTCACGACTTGTAAGGTTCATAACTGAAGAGAGTTTATCGCCATATTTTGAAATAAAACCGCCGGTGGAAAACTGGATATCCTCAATCAGATCAACATTGATCATATTTATCGGGCCGCCCGAATTGAAGCTGTTGGGATAATGATTGGTAGAATGAATTTCCATATTATCAAAGACTGTCAGATTTTCATTCGGCGAACCTCCTCTAACAAGCAGTTCATTTGTCTGATCATCTGAAAATGAAACGCCCGGCATTGCCTGCAGAATTCTCTGGAAATCCTGCATTGACCCCGGCGAGCGGCGAACCTCCTCAGCTCCGAGGACAACAGTGCTAAGGGTGTTTTCGATGATTGCCTGGTCGAAATAATCGGCGGTAACCTTTACTTCGCCCATTTCAAGCGCTGTTTCCGAGAGTTTTATTGTCAGATTTGTCTCACTTCCCGATTTAACGATTACATCCACCTTTACTATTGTCTGGTATCCTATCAAAGAAACTTTCACGGAATAGCTTCCGACAGGAACATTAAAACTAAATCGGCCGTTTTCATCGGAAGCGGCGCCGACATTTTCCAGTTCATTGACAATGATATTGGCGCCGATGAGAGATTCACCGGTTTTCGCGTCCTCAATTCTGCCATTGATTATTCCCTGCTGAGCCTGCAGGAGTGAAGTAAATAATAATAAATATAAAAGAACCCTTAACATATCTTTTCCCCGGTTTATATTATAATAATCGTAATCTTAATCATAAACTGGCAAAGCCAGAAACACTGAACCTGTCCGGTAGCTGAGCGGAGTCGAAGCTACCGCCGCTGGTTTCGACTCCGCTCAACCACCGGCTGTGTTCATGAAAAACCTTACCATTTTGCGAAGAATTTAACTCCTTACGGAGTAATCTTAATCCCTCCCTCCCCAACTACCTTAACTGCCTCCATAATCTTTTTATCATTATTCTTAAAGAACGATTTGGATTTTGTTAATGAAGCGGATATATATTTTTTTATCATATTCTTAATCTAAAATGTTCTGTCCCGGATACCGGATTGACCGCAGGCGCTGTTGAACAGGTTCCTTTTGTTTATTATACCTGTGGTTTTGTAACCGAAACTATCGGGAGGCTTAGCTTAACCACCCGCATAAAATGAAAATTATTCTGATTTTTATATACAAATGTAATTATTCTGAAGAATAACGTTAAATAATTCATAAATGTTAATGGAAAAATAATAAGACGAAGTTTAATAAAAAATGTTTTGGCAGTGCAAAAAAGAAAACCCTGTTCTGAAAAATTCCCGATTACAATGAACAATTAAAAGAGGACCACAGATTTTTGTGATTACGCGGATTTCGCAGATTTGGGTGGGATACACGCCACCAAATCACCAAAAGACAAAATCCCCAAAAGAAATTACGAATGACGAATGACGAATTCATGCAAAGGAAGAAACCCGATTTTTTATTTTAACCTTGGTAGCAAAGAAAACCACCCGACCAAACTAAACCTAATTGACTTTATTCCACAGGTGGAAAAGTACTCAGCAGTTTTAGGCATAAAAAATCTCTGAACCATGATTAAAAGATTTAAGGATTGCGTGATTATTTTTCGGTATCGGTATCGGTATCGGTATCGGTATCGGTATCAACAATCAGAGTATGAGTAAGAGTAAGAGTATTATGGCTGGGATGGGTGGTTCAATTAACAATTATAATTGAAAAGACAAAGACTACCATAGATTTTTGTGATTACGCGGATTTCGCAGATTTGGGTGGGATACACGCCACCAAATCACCAAAGGACAAAATCCCACAAAAGAAATTACGAATTACGAATTCATGCGAAGGAAGAAACCTGATTTTTTATTTTAACCTTGGTAGCAAAGAAAACCACCCGACCAAACTAAACCTTATTGACCTTATTCAAAAGGGCGATATGTTCTAAGAAATCATCTAATGATCACGTAAAAAACTCAGAACAGGATTGAGGGGATCAAAAAGACTGACTGGATATAAGTAAGCCATAGAAATCCAGATCGAAGTCGTCATCGAAATCGTTTTTTTAGAAAATCATCGAACTGTCTTAACTGTTCACTCTACACTTCCGGCTTGCCGGATTACGATTACTCCGTAAGGAGTTAAATTCTACGCAAAATGGCAAAATTTCAATTAACAATTAATAATTAATAATGAACAATTTATAAGGTCAGGACAGCCGCAGATTTTTTGGTTACGCAAATTTCGGTGATGAGGTGGAAGAAAAGCCAGTAAATCACCAAAACACCAAATCCCACGAAAAAACTCAAAGAAACCCTATTTTTTGATTTTTATAACCTTAGTAGCATAGGAAGCCACCCGACCAAACTAAACCTTATTAACTTTATTCAAACGGGCGCCATTTCCATAGAAATCCAAATCGACTGCCGGGATGTTGAAAAAATAACCACGACGTGCACAGGGAAGGCACAAAGGGCACAAGGAAAATAACTCCGTGTTTTCAGGCTGAACCATGATGAAAGGATTTATGGATTACATGATTATTTTTCAGTATCGGCTTTAAAAAATCAGAGTATGAGTATGATGATCAGATGGGTGATGGCGGCGGGGGTGTTCATTTTGTATTGGGGGTGGGGGATTATGATTACTCCGTAAGGAGTCAAATTCTACGCAAAATGGCAAAATTTTATTTGACCATCAATTTACCGGGGAATTCTGTCGTCCCTGGCGGGACTTTTGAGCAACTTCTTAACTTATTTCCCCACAATGAATTGCGGGGCTATTATCTGTCGTCCCTGACGGGACTTTTGGGAGATTTTGAAGTTATTACAAAAGAAGAATTGTTTTTAAACTCTTCACTCGTTACTATCCACTTCCGGCTCCGCCGGTTTATGATTATGATTATGATTGGTAAATGGTCCGGGTCTCCTTTTGGTTTATTATGAGGGGAGATATAATTATATTTGTACTTTATATTAAAAATCAGATGACAGAGAAATTTATGAAAGAACCGGAAGTTAACTTAGAACTTGCTCTTGAACACGGATTTACTGAAGAAGAATATAAATGGGCGCTTGAAAACCTTGGAAGAACCCCCACTTTTACCGAACTTGGAATTTACAGCGTAATGTGGAGTGAACATTGCAGTTATAAAAATTCCATAGCTTTATTAAAAACTTTGCCGAGGGAGGGAGGAAAACTCCTTGTAGGCGCCGGAGAAGAAAACGCGGGACTTATCGATATAGGTGATGATCTCGCGGTCGCGTTCAAAATTGAAAGTCATAATCATCCTTCCGCGGTTGAGCCTTACCAGGGCGCCGCCACAGGTGTGGGAGGCATTTTGCGTGATATTTTTACAATGGGAGCCCGCCCGATAGCGGCGTTGAATTCACTTCGTTTCGGTTCTCTTGATGATGCGCGGACACGCTTTCTTTTTGAAGGTGTTGTAAAAGGGATTGGCGATTACGGCAACTGTTTTGGTGTGCCGACAGTAGGAGGTGAGGTTTATTTTGATAATTCTTATAAAGGAAATCCCCTGGTAAATGCCATGGCTGTGGGTATTGTAAAAAAAGACCGCACGGTTTCGGCAATCGCGCAGGGCGCCGGCAATCCCGTTATGATAGTTGGTTCATCTACCGGACGTGACGGAATACACGGGGCAACTTTCGCGTCGGAGGAAATATCGGAAAAATCGGAAGCAAAACGTCCTTCGGTTCAGGTTGGAGATCCTTTTACGGAAAAACTGCTTCTGGAAGCGACTCTTGAAATAATTAAGGAAGACCTGGTGGTTGGAATCCAGGATATGGGAGCCGCGGGAATTTCCTGCTCAACATCTGAGATGAGTGAAAAAGGAGATTCCGGGATGGTGATCGATCTCGATAAGGTGCCCCTCAGGGAAGATGGAATGAGCGCCTATGAGATTATGCTTTCTGAAAGCCAGGAAAGAATGCTGGTTGTGGCAAAAAAAGGTAAAGAAGATGAAATACTGAAAATTTTTGATAAATGGGACCTCCACTGTTCCACTGTAGGATATGTTACCGATGACGGTATCATTAAAATTAACCAGGGGGGTGAACAGAAAGCAGAAATGAAAGCATGGGACCTGGTTTTGGGAGGTGGCGCGCCGGTTTATTACAGGGAAACCAAAGAACCGGGCCGGTTTGAAGAATTGCGGAAATTTGATTTTAATATCCTGCCTTATCCCGAATCAATTCCCGACACATTTAAAAAAGTTTTTTCTTCCCCCAATATCGCCTCGAAAAAATGGGTTTATGAACAGTATGACTCAATGGTAAGGACAAATACAATTGTCGGACCCGGCAGTGATTCAGCCGTTGTTTATATAAAAGAGAATAATAAAGCCCTCGCAATTAATACCGATTGCAACGGAAGATATGTTTATCTGAACCCGAAAGAAGGTACAAAGATCGCTGTTGCCGAATCTGCCAGGAATATCGTCTGTTCGGGCGGACAGCCACTCGGAGTTACCAACTGCCTGAATTTTGGGAATCCATATAAGCCTGAAGTCTACTGGGGATTTAAAAATGCCATCGCCGGCATGGGCGAGGCCTGTAGATTCTTTAATACTCCTGTTACAGGAGGAAATGTCAGTTTTTATAACGAAAGCCCCGATACCGCCGTTTATCCCACTCCTGTTATTGGCATGGTCGGTTTGATAGATGATCTGAAACATGTCACTACCTCCAGCTTTAAGTCTTCGGGCCATGTTATCGTTCTCCTCGGAGAAGATAACGAGGAGATGGGAGGCAGTGAATATATGAAAGTTATTCATGATGTAGTTGCCGGAGACTGCCCCAGGATGGACTTGCAGCGGGAAAAAGATCTTCAGGATTTATTGCTTAACTTGATTAAAAGCGGTATGGTGGAATCTGCTCATGATGTCAGTGAGGGGGGAATTATCTGCGCTCTCGCGGAATGTTGTATCTCCGATCCCGATCATCCTGTCGGGGCAAAAGTTGATATTCCGGTAAACAGCAGGCAGGATTTTTCATTTTTCTCTGAAACGCAATCCAGGGTAATTCTTACTATTAATCCTGAAAATCTTGACGCGTTTGAAGAGATCGCCGGTAAAAGTTTTACTCCATTTTCATATATAGGCACAACCGGGGGAGAGAAGTTCAAGGTAAATGAAAATTACACCTTTGATCTTGCTGAACTTTCCGGCCTGTATTACAATTCAATATCAAGCAGAATGGATGATAAAGTTTAAAATTTACAGAAGGCTATTGAAATTTCTTTCTATTCCTTCTGTGAAAAAAATATCCGGTTTTCTGAATCATTATTTCATCGGTCTTATAAAAAGGACCGATGAAAACCACCTCTTTTTGTCTGGCGGAGGCATCGCGTTTTCGGTTTTTGTCTGTATTATTCCTCTTACTCTTATCCTGTTCTCGGTACTTGGAAATATTCTCGACAGTGAATCCATTGAAGACCAGGTAAATACTTATATAAGCACATTAATACCCTATAAGGAATATGCCGAATATACCGCCAAACTGATTATGTCGAGGATACCGGACGTTATCGAATATAAAACCATGGCGGCCTATATCGGAGCTATCGGTTTGCTTTTCGCGGCCAGCAGTCTTTTCAGCAGTATGCGCACTGTGCTGAATAAAATTTTTGGCGTATCAAAAGAAAGATCCCCCATAATAGCAAAATTACGTGATTTCGGGATGATATTATTATTGATCGTTTTTATTCTTCTTTCTGTTCTTGTGCTCCCTGTGTTAAATTTGCTGAATACTTTCGCTTCGGAATATGAAATTTTAAGTTTTCTTGAAGTCAGTTCGCTGCTGGATAATATATTTTCCATAGCTTCCCCCATACTGATATTTATAATGTTTTTTATCTTTTACTATTTTATTCCTTACGAAAAAATGGGGCGTAAAATTCCTGCCATCAGCGCTTTATGGGCGACAATTTTATGGGAACTGGCGAGATTCATATTCGGATTTTATATATTCCATTTTACCACCTGGAACCGAATCTATGGAACTTATGCTATCGTTGTTGTCATTGCGTTCTGGATATATTATTCATCGGTTCTTTTTATTATCGGGGCTGAAATCGGGCAGCTTTTCAGGGAACGGCTTGAATTATTTAGTAAAGAGCGGCGCACAAAAAAAGCCGGGGTGGTATAGTTTTTTCTGAACTTTAATTCTGCCAGCTTGTTTCAAAGTTAAAATGGAGAAATTATGCGGGAAAGAAAAAAAGGCAACCACCTGGTAAATGAACAAAGTCCTTATCTGCTGCAACATGTTTATAATCCGGTCGACTGGTATCCCTGGAGTGAAGAAGCCTTTGAAAAAGCAAAAATTGAGGATAAACCGGTTTTCCTTTCCATAGGTTATTCAACCTGTCACTGGTGTCATGTGATGGAGAAGGAATCATTCGAAGATGAAGATATCGCCGGGCTGATGAATGATAAGCTGGTGAGCATAAAGGTTGACAGGGAAGAGCGTCCCGATATCGACAGTATATACATGAATGTTTGCCAGATGATGACAGGAAGAGGTGGATGGCCTCTTTCGGTTTTCCTTACTCCCGAAAAAAAGCCTTTTTTCGCCGCTACCTATATCCCCAAAGAGAGCAGACCAGGCCGGACAGGTTTCGGAGAAATAATAGATAGAATTTATGAAGTTTGGAAATATGACCGCTCCAAAATTGACAAAACTACCGAAACCCTTATGAATCATCTCAATGCCGAGTCAGAGGATAAAAGCGCGGGGAACAAAGATTTCGCCGGTGACGCATATAATTATTTTGAGATGAACTTTGACCGGAGCAGGGGAGGATTCGGAAACGCTCCAAAATTTCCTTCACCTCATAACCTTATGCTGCTGCTCCGCTACCGGAACAATACCGGAGAAGATGACGCTTTAAAAATGGTGGAAAAGACTCTGACTGAAATGAGGAAAGGGGGAATGTATGATCAGGTTGGATATGGTTTTCACCGCTACAGCACTGATGCTAACTGGCTTGTACCTCATTTCGAAAAAATGCTCTATGATCAGGCAATGCTGGCAATCATCTACTCGGAAGCATATACAGTCACCGGAAATCAACTGTTTAGAAAGACTGCTGAAGAAATAGTTGAATACGTTATACGTGATATGACTTCTCCCGAAGGAGCGTTTTATTCCGCTGAGGACGCGGACAGCGAAGGAGTGGAAGGATTGTTCTATATCTGGAGTTATGAGGAACTGAAGAATATATTAAAAACTGAAGAGCTGAATTTCATCGCTGATAATTTTGGTGTTAAACTGGAGGGGAATTTCTTTGAGGAGGTATCGGGTTTTCCAACTCAAAAAAATATTATTCACTACACGGGTGATAATCTCGAAGATCTCAGTTCCGAAATATGGGATGGTGTTAGAAAGAAACTGTTCGCGGAAAGAAAAAAAAGAATTCATCCCCTCAAGGATGATAAAATTCTTACTGATTGGAACGGTATGATGATATTTGCATTAATGCAGGTTTACTCTTCAACAGGAAACAGGGATTATCTCGAATATGCTATAAAAGCGGCAGAGTTCATATTGAGAGAAATGTTTAATGAAGAGACAGGACTGAAACACAGATTCAGAGGGGGGGAATCTCACATCACAGGTAAACTTGATGATTACGCGTGGATAACGCTGGCTTTTCTTGAACTGTTTCAGACTACAGCAGATACAAAATACCTGAAGCACGCGCTAAAACTGGCCGATATGCTTCACGGGAAGTTTTTTGATAAGGAGAATGGGGGATTTTTTCTGACATCGGTTCATGATGAACAGCTTATTATAAGGCCTAAAGATTTTTATGACGGGGCTTATCCTTCAGGAAATTCGGTCGCGTACAATGCCTTCCTCAGATTATACGCGCTGAGCACAGAGCATAAGTACCTTGATATCGCAGAATCTGTTTTTATGGCGGCAGTAAAAAGAATTGGAAATATTCCGGGCGGATTTACCTATTTATTATGCGGGGAAGATTTCAGAAAAGGGAATTCGTTTGAGATCATTATTACCGGAAAATCGAAAGAAGAATTGGAGGATACGGCTGACTTTCTGCGCTCATTTTATCTTCCTTCCAAAGTGGTTATTATTAAAAATCCTGAAAACAGCGCCGAACTTGAAACTCTTCTGCCTTATCTGAAAAATTATAAGGTTGAGGACAAAACTAAAACATATATCTGCAGGGAATTCAGATGCAGCCTGCCGGCAGAAAGTAAAGATGAAATTAAAAAACTGCTCTCTTAAGGGAGCAGTTTTTCAATATTTCTGCGGGGCAGAATATATAATTCAATAAACTCAACAAGGTTTCGGGCAAGTTTTCTTATCCTTTTTTCTGTGTCCGCTTCAACAAGATCATCCGCGAAAACTTTATCAGCTTCACCAATGCTTACCTGCTGTGACAGAACAATTCCCCCGATATGTGAACAGACACTTCTCAAATGTTCAAGAGATTTTATTGCCCCTATAAAACTTGAGGCGACTCCCAGCATGGCAATAGGTTTATCTTTAAGAGCGGAAGGATAGCCAAGATTTTCAATAATAAGTTTAAGAATGCTGCTGAAGCTGCCGTTATATTCGGGAGTCGCCAATAACACTCCGTCTGCCGCGGCGATAAGTTCGTGTAACTTTTCTTTATCACCGGAACTGTTGATATCTCCCGGGAAGGGAAGACTTATATATTTCGGATTTATATGAGTTGTCTCAATAAAATCGTAGCTTGAAAATTCATTCATAAGTATTCCGACCGCTTTTAAGGTATTGCTTCCTTCACGAATACTGCCGGAAATTATCACTATGTTCACTTTATCATTCACCGTTTATTCTTTCTTTATATTTGTCTTTGTTTTAAGATGTTTCCCTTTCCCTGAACCGGGAAAGGGAAACAATGGGAGTATTATGCAGTTTATTTATATTCTTTCAAATTTCACATTACGTAATTTCTCAACATCAGAAAAAATGATATCCGTTTCCTGAATGAGAAAATTACCTGCATCATCATAAGTTTTTGGCGATGCTTCCGGGATTGAAAATTCCCTGAGCAACATGATCCGTTGAAGAGATCACTTTATTGTCATTATATCAAAGGAACCGTGAATTTCACCTCCAAGTTCCTTAATTCTTTATGCTTCTGCCAGGATGTTTGAAATTTCGCCTGAAATTTTAGTCATGGAGATTCTTTGTTTCATCTGCTCCCGCTGCGTTGAGATTGGTCCGTAATTAGCCGGATTTTACATGAAATGGCAAAAAAGCAATTGATAATTAACAATTAATAATGAATAATGAACAATTGAATAGGCAAAGACTACCGCGGATATCTCTGATTACGCTGATTCCGGTGATAAATATGCCACGAATTCACCAAAACACTAAATCCCACAAAAGGAATTAGGAATTAGGAATTAGGAATTAGGAATTAGGAATGAAAAGAATGTTATGAAACCTATTTTTGATTTTTTTAACCTTAGTAGCATAGGAAACCACCCAATCAAACTAAACCTTATTAACCTTATTCAAACGGGCGATATGTTCTTAGGAATTATCTAACGATCGGGTAAAAAACTCAGAACAGGACCGGGGTGATTAAAAAGATTGACCGGATATATGTTAGCCATAGAAATCCAAATCGAAGTCGACATCGAAATCGGGTTCTTTAATAAATCTGAGAATTGTTTCCAATCTTCACTCTTCACTAACCACTATTCACTTCTGGCTCCGCCAGTTTATGATTATGACGATTTCTTTACAATTCCTTTTGGTTCCGGTTTGGCCGGCTTTGGGAGAAACAGTGAAACTGACCAGCCTGGTGTACCCCTCCGGCAAATAATATTTCCGTATGGCTGTTTCGGTTATATATCTCAAACTCATGTTTACCATCAATTTCACGAAGCAAATGATTTTTATTTCTTTTATGGTTATTTAATTTTATCTTCTATTTACGGTATTTGCTTTTGAAACAAAATTATCATTTAATGAATTACGGTTCGGTTTAAGAAAACTGCTGGAACTTTAATTAAAGATTTATTTGTTTTGTTATGGTTAATTATTCATTCATCGGAGAAAAGATGGAACAATATCTGAAAGAGTTTGAAACTTATGTATCCCACTATGGAGTGAGCGCGATTAAAGCTATACTGATAATTATTATCGGTATGTGGTTAAGCGGATTTATTACAAGGCTTATTGTAAAGGCAATGACAAAACGGGATGTCGATCTTACCGTGAAACAGTTTGTCGGCGGATTGGTAAAAACAGCTTTGGTTGTGCTTGTAATTATTACAGCGATTGATCAGGCGGGTATTGAAACCACATCTTTCCTCGCTGTTCTCGGGGCGGCCGGTCTGGCAATCGGTCTGGCATTGCAGGGTTCTCTTTCCAATTTCGCCTCGGGGGTAATGCTGATTATCTTTAGGCCAATTCGTGTCGGTGATTATGTTGAAGCCGGCGGAGCGGCAGGAACCATTTCGGAAATTGGAATATTTGTAACTGTTATGACAACACCAGATAATAAAGTGATTTATGTTCCTAATTCAAAACTGGCTTCCGATAATATTATAAACTATTCCATCAAACCGACAAGGAGGGTGGATATGGTGTTTGGAATCAGTTATTCAGACGATATTGATAAAGCAAAGTCGATCATTAATGATATTCTGGCAAAAGATGAAAGAATTCTTAAGGATCCCGCTCCTCTTGTTGTGCTCAGCGAACTTGCCGACAGTTCAGTGAATTTTAAGGTTGCTCCCTGGGTTAAGGGCTCCGATTACTGGAGTGTATATTTCGATACACACGAAACTGTTAAAAAACGGTTTGATGAAGCCGGAGTTTCAATCCCATTCCCTCAACAGGATGTTCATTTATTCAATAATTAAAAAGATTACTCAACATGTTGCCCCGCGGGGTAACATGTTGAACAATTTTTAACTGTTTCTTTCCCTTCCCGGTTTTCTTAAAATTACTTTAGAGCAAACAATCCCCGGCTGCCTAAAATTATTTCTTAAAATATTTCTCCCATAAATCTTCGTGAAACTGATGTTCGGAGTGTGTTTTCGCGTCCGGTTCTTTTAGTTGCTTTTTGACCGCTCTTTTAACATCCCGAAGTCCGATTTTATTTTTATTCTCAAGATAAATAAGGATAAGTCTCTCTTTTACATGAGCGAGTTTGCTGCCGATATCCATCAGATAGCGGTAACAATTTTCAGCCAGATCGGAATTACCCTCCTCATAAAGATTATCCGCGAGTATTAACAGTTTATCTTCGAATTCCCAGAAATTCTGCCTGAACTGGTTTCTGCTTTGCACGAAAGCGGCATTCTTAGAGAGCTCGCTATCCATAATAAGCAGATCATCGGTAAATATATTATTGTGAATATAAGGGTATTCTATTCGCGCCATTGAGGCTTCTCGCAATTCTGCGGAAATAAGTTCCTTTGGTAAGAACGAAAGATCAACAATCATATCCATCCTCCCGGCTCGGTTTATATAATAAGTATTCTATGTCTTATTTTGGCGACTTAATTAACGATTGAAAGCAATCCCAAATAAATATAAGGATAAAAAGGTGTGAATTCAAGAATGCAGAAATATTTTTTTTGAAAACATTCATTTTTACCTGGAATATCAGAAAGGGTAAATGTAATAGGTTGGAAATTATCCGGGTGAATAATGATTCAGTATAGATTAAAAGAACATTCCGGATGACTGGCGCTTAATCGTTCCCGAAAGAAGCATTATTCAATAAGGAGTGAAATTCTACGCAGAATGGAAAGAACTCAATAAATAATTAACAATGAACAATTGAAAAGACGACCGCAGATATCTCTGATTACGCGGATTTCGCAGATTTGGGAAGAAGAGCCACTAAAACACCAAAACACAAAATCCCACGGGAATAAATTAGGAATTAGGAATTAGGAATTAGGAATTAGGAATTAGGAATTAGGAATTAGGAATTAGGAATTAGGAATGAAAGGAAAACAGATTTTTGATATTTTAACCTTGGCATAGGTAATCACCCAACAAAATCAAACTTTATTAACCTTATTTAACTGGGTTATATTTCCCGCGGAATTTGCTGAAGGACGCCGAAAAGAAGGAAGGAAAGGATTAATTGGATTAAGAGCCTAAATTTTCCCCAGGCAGAGCTTGAGGAAAACACCCTAAAGGGGAACATTTGTAAGCACATCCGAACAATCGGAATATCCCCCGCCGGAGGGGGTGGATTCAAAGTGTTTTTCTTTGAAGACGGGGGAGGACTATCCTTGAGCTAATCGATAACTTTTCTTTTTCTGACTCCATCAGCTTATGGATTTAGAATCGCGGCCTGACTATCTGCAACATGTTATTACCGGGCATTTTGACAAATTTTGCTACTTGGATTATCCTCAACATGTTGGGGTTAGTGTATTGGCAAGAGCCTAAACTGGCAAAGCCAGAACCAAAAAGAAATTCAAAAAAAACGTTCTCGTTCTCGTTCTCGTAATCGTCCTCGTACTCGGCTTTATTTTTCCATGGCGAATTTTTCGAGTACGATAACAAGTACCGCTTCGCCCCCAGAGGGATGTGCCATGAGTACGAGTACGACTATTTAAATCAATTTACTCAATTCAATATTCTGCCATAAAAAGCAAGAATATTATTGTTAAGTTGCCTGACAGGATTTAAGGCATTTGTCGAAATTATTTTTTTCTGTTCCACGCCTGCATCACTTCTACGATGGCATATTGGTAATTGCTCATTTTTTTTATTTCTATCCCGATTAGTTTGGATTAAAACGCAATAAACAGTTTATGTTTTAACCGATTTTTCCCGGAAACAGAGCCTGAATCCTTTTTTTGCCGGAGCGCCCGAAAAAAATATTTGAAGTCTTTCTTTAGCCATAATTACTCAACATAATATTTTTTGAATAATTAACTTGACTTTCCCCAATAATATTACAATATTTGTAGCGGAGTGGAAGAAAGTGGAGTGAAATGTAGTGAAATTATTATGATAACGGTGGAGTCAAGGTGTTTAAAGGCAGTTTTAAGTTTTCGATAGACGGGAAAGGGCGGGTAAGTTTCCCGGCCAAACTCAGGAAAAGCATGGAACCTGCGGCCGATAACACCTTTGTGCTTATCCCGGGATCGGAAAAATGTATCGATGCTTATCCGCTCGATCAGTGGAAAGTGTTTGAAGAGAAATTGGACAGCCTTAATATGTTTGATCCTGAAGAAAGTTCTCTCGTAAGAAGGATACTTCAGGACGCCAGTGAAGAACATCTTGATTCACAAAACAGGCTTCTGATTCCAAAACACCTTAAAGATTATGCTAATATAGGCGCCGATGTGGTTATCCTCGGAGTTTTGAAAAAAATTGAAATATGGGATCCGGTGAGTTACGAAAATTATCTTAGCCGTCAATCGATGCCTCTCGAACAAGCCACTTCAAAAGTATTTGGCAAGAAAAAGACCGATGCGGCATAAACCGGTCCTGCTTGAAGAAAGTATAAACCTCCTGGTAACCGATATTTCGGGGATTTATTTTGACGGCACAATCGGTTTTTGCGGTCATAGTGATTCCATCATGGGAAAACTTTCCCCGGATGGAAAACTTATTGCTACGGATAAAGACTCCGAGGCATTTGATTATTCCACTACACACTTTCAGGATGACCCGCGTGTGCTGGTTTATCATACAGGATATTCAAATATTGATGTTCTTTCTAAAATTGAAAATATAAATGGTTTTGACGGAGTATTCGCCGACCTGGGCGTTTCCTCCTGGCAACTGGATAATAATGAGTCGGGATTTACTTTCCGCTCGGACGCCGCTCTTGATCTTCGTATGGACAAGTCTGCCGGTATTTCTGCCTCCGAAGTTTTAAATAGCTTCAAAGAGGAGGAAATAGCCAATATTATTTACCAGTACGGCGAGGAAAAAAAATCGAGAAGCATAGCCCACGCGATAGTAAAAAGCAGAACAGTTTCTCCGTTTACAAACTCGGCCCGTCTGAGAGAGATAGTGGAAAGGTGTGTTCCCGGAAGAAACTCCCTGAAGTCAGTGGCAAGAGTATTTCAGGCTCTCCGGATTTATGTTAATAATGAACTCGAAGAGCTTGAACTATTTTTGGACAAAACAATAGATTTACTCAACCCGGGCGGAAGAATTGTCATTATTAGTTATCATTCTCTGGAAGACAGGATAGTAAAGGAAAAATTCAGATATGAGGCAAAAGATTGTATCTGTCCTCCGGATATTCCTTACTGTGTATGCGACAAGGAATCGAGAGTAAAAATCATCACAAAAAAACCGGTTGTTCCGGGTGAACAGGAAGTATCAGAAAACAGAAGAGCGAGAAGCGCGAGACTGAGAGCCGCGGAAAAATTATGAAAAAGAAAAAAAACAGCTTTTTCAGATTTTTGTTCATCGCGGCAGCCTTCACAGGGGCTGTTTTGCTTATTTATGTTTTCTTTAACGAAGGTGTTAAAAACAGGAAAAAAGAAAAAGCGATTGCTGAAGATATTTTAAGAAAAAAGATTAACCAGCTTGAACTTACGAAGATCAGGCTGCAGAAGGTTTCTTCGCGGGAACGGGTTTCAAAAATAGCATCCGACTCACTGGGACTTATGACGCCGGTTGAGGATATTAAGCGGATTTATATAAATAAATTTCAGCTTGAACAAATAAAAAGAGAAATTAATAGCCGCTATGATTAAAAACAGGTTTTATACAATAATAGTTATCGTTTTTGTTTTTTTGCTTGTTCTTTTGGGCAGGCTTTTTGAGATTCAGGTGCTTGATCATGATGAACACTATTTTAACGCGATCGCCCAGCAGAAAAATGATAAAACGATAAAAGCGCTTCGCGGAGCGATAAAAGACCGGAGAGGTGAAGCGGCTGCTTTTTCCCGGGATGAAGTGACCTATTACGCATCGACAAAGGAAATTAAAAAAGATATAATAAAAAGAAGAATTGCCGGCAAGTTTTCGAAAGTTTTCGGTAAAGATTCGCTGCATTACATAAATTTGCTTGATACTGAAGAGCCCTATGTTATTCTTGAGAAAAAAGCCTCCCCTTCAGAATCTGCCGAACTGACCCGTTTCACCGCGGTAGGCCTCTATCGTTATGCCGATCATACGAGGGTTTATCCCCTCGGCGATATTGCCGGTCAGCTTTTAGGATATGTGAACAGGGAAGGAAAAGGGACCGCCGGGCTGGAGCTCTTTTTTGACGGGAAACTTGAAGGAGAAGATGGCAGGATATTGATTGAACAGGATGTGGTCGGACGCCCGGTAACTTTTGATGAAGAATCGACAATTAAGCCCAAACCGGGTGATGATATATATCTTACAATAGACCTGATGTACCAGAGAATTCTTGAAGAGGAATTGCGATCGGGAATTTCGGAATATGGAGGAGAGTCGGCAGTTGGTATTATTGCTGATCCGGCAACCGGCGAGCTGTTGGCCATGGCGAGTGTACCTTCATTTTCACCCTCGGAATTTTCCAGCCAGAATCCTTCGGATGTAAAAAATCTTGCCATAACCGATCCTTATGAGCCGGGATCGACCATTAAGCCGGTTATTATGTCAATTCTGGCAGAACAGAGCCTGATAAGAATAAATGAGAAGATCAACACCGAAAATGGAAAATATCGGTACAAAAACGCGTTGTTCAGTGATACCCACCCGTTCAGCCAGTTATCGGTAAAAGGTATTCTGGAACAGTCGAGTAATATCGGAATGGTAAAACTTGGCGGCCGGATACCCCCGGATATTCTTTTCCGCTCTTTAAGGGATTATGGATTTGGCACTTTTACTACTATCGATTTGCCCGCTGAATCCGCCGGTATGTTAAAAACCCCGTCAGAATTCGCTCCGTTAACAAGAGAGTACATCGCTCACGGGTACCAGATTTCTGTGACACCCCTTCAAATGGTGATGGCATACAGCGCCCTTATAAATGGGGGATATCTCTACAAACCCCGTATTATAAAGGAGATCAGGGACTGCGACGGGAAGCTTGTGAAGAAAACAGAATCGCAGGTTGTAAGAAAAGTTATCGGCTCTGAAACGTCTGAACTGATTCAGGACTGGATGGTTTCTGTGGTCGAAAATGGCATTGGTAAAAGCGCTTCGGTTAAAGATGTCAGACTTGGCGGAAAAACCGGCACTACACAGATATGGAGCAAAGAAGGTTACAGCGAGGGAAGTTATTTTTCCTCTTTCATTGGTTTTGTGCCTGAGCATAATGCCTCACTTGTATGTTATATAATGTACCGTGACCCGGTATATGGAAAATATGGAAGTAAAGTGGCAGCCCCGGTATTTCAGAAAGTTGTAAGCAGGCTTGTAAAGGCGGATCCTTCAATTTTGAAAGGAAGCGGCGCGGCTCCGCATCACGACAGAAAAAAGCGCCTTATGGATAATATCATTACCGAGATTGAAGAGGGTAACAGGAATCAGCGGGAAGAAATTGTAATGTCTAATCTTCCGGTGAAGAAAGCGGACGCGTTTCAAGGTAATTTTAAGAAAGCGATTAAAAAAATGCCCGACCTTAAGAACCGTTCCGTCAGGGACGCTACAAGGCTTCTTACGAGTCTGGGAATAAAATATAAAATTAAGGGACATGGAAAGGTGCTGAGTCAGTCTATTGTTGCAGGATCGAAAATTGTACCCGGCAGAGTATGCGAATTAAAATGTTCAACATTCAGGCGAAAAAATAATGTCACAAGCGCTGACTGACATAATAAGCGGATTAAGTGTTATCCAGGTTACCGGAAACGCGGCCCCGGTATCTGTGAAAGGAATAACATATGACTCAAGGCTGGTTGATAAAGGTTTTATTTTTATCGCGATCAGAGGTTATAAAACAGACGGGCATAATTATATAACCAACGCGATCAACAAAGGAGCGGTTGCCGTTATCCTTGAAGATAACTCACTTGTGCCTGATGAATTTTTTGATCACATGGGATGTGTTAAAATTATGGTGAAGGAGAGCCGTAAAGCAATGGCTGAGGCGTCAGCTATTTTTTATTACCATCCTTCAAAATCACTTGGTCTTACCGCTATAACCGGAACCAAGGGAAAAACCACCGTTTCATATTATCTTGAAAATATCTTTAATGGTTGTGGAAAAGATTCCGGCGTAATGGGAACAGTCAACTACAGGCTTGGAGAAAAGGTTTATAAATCAGGCCTTACCACTCCCGAATCGGTTGAGATAAATGAACTGCTCTCAAAAATGATTGTCGATGGCGCTTCTAATTGTGTAATGGAGGTATCTTCTCACGCACTGGAACTGAAAAGAACTTACGGCCTCGATATTGATGTGGCAGTGTTTACCAATATCACTTCAGACCATATGGATTTTCATGATTCATTCGAAAACTATCTGAAAGCGAAAAAAATTCTTTTTGATGATCTGAAACCTGACGGATTTGCCCTGGTTAACCGGGATGATCCTTCCTGGGAAAAACTGACAGCGGATTGCAGGGCCGGAATTTTTACTTATGGCGCTGATAAAAACTGTGATTTCAGAATATCGGATATTTCATTTTCCCTTGAAGGAACAAATTTTAAAATTGAATATAAAGGGGAAAGTTATCCTGTCCACACATGCCTTATCGGAGCATTTAACGCAAATAACGCCGCCGCCGCTATTGGCGCCGCGGCTCTTAGCGGTATAAGTCCCGAGGCTGCTGTAATGGGGATTAATGACACCCCGCAGGTTCCAGGCCGGTTCGAAGTTATCGCCAAAGGTGAAAAACGAGTTATCATTGACTATTCACATACATCCGGCAGTCTCGCAGAAGCATTAAAAGCTATTCACCACATAACAAAGGGTGAAATCCCCGTATATACTGTTATGGGATGCGGCGGTGACAGGGATAAGACAAAACGACCTGTCATGGGAAGCATTGCCGAAAAGGGAAGTGATATGGTGATGGTTACTTCAGATAATCCCAGAACCGAAGACCCATTTAAAATTATTGATGATATTATCCCCGGTTTTTCTGGTAAAAGATATAAAATTATTGAAGACAGAGAACTTGCCATTAAAGCCGCCATTGAGGAATCGCCTGCTAACGCGGTAGTTCTGGTGGCCGGCAAGGGACATGAAAATTACCAGGAAATTGATGGTGTGAGAAGATACTTTTCAGATAAAGAGACAGCGGAGAAATATTTATAATGCCCGATTGCTGCTTTTATATTGAGGACTTATTTGAGCTGGGTAAATCGGTAATTTATGATCCCGATAACTTTGAATCGGCAGATCGTATTATAACTGACACCAGACTGGAGCTTGAAGGGGCTATTTTCCTGGCTTTAAAAGGGGATAAATTTGACGGCCATAAGTTCATTCCCGAAGCTGTTAAAAAAGGCTGTTCGGCTGTGATAATAAATGAAGAATATCTCGATTCACTTGATGAAATTGAAATTCCGATAATTACAGTTCCTGATACTGCCGCGGCTTATGGGGAATTGGCAAATATCAGAAGAAAAAAACTGGACGCGCTGGTTATAAGCATCACAGGAAGTTCGGGGAAAACGACAACAAAAGAAATTCTGGCACATCTTCTTTCATACAAATTTAAAGTGTATAAAACCGAAGCGAATAATAATAATCATATCGGAGTTCCCCTTACAATTCTCAGCGCTCCGGCCGATAGCGAAATGCTGATTGTGGAGCACGGCACAAATCATTTTGGCGAGATTGAATACACAGCAAAAATCGCTGAACCGGATATTGCGCTGGTAACCAATATCGGCGATTCACATCTCGAATTTCTTGGAAACCGGGATGGTGTTTTCAGGGAGAAAAAAAGTCTGCTGGATATTACTTCTGAAAGAGGGGGAACTGTTTTGCTGAATATGGATGATAAATATATCTCATCCGCGGCTGATGAATATTCCTCAAAAGCCACATGGGCTCTTAATTCCCCCGCTGACTTTTCGGCTGAAATTAAAGAATACAGCGCCGGTTCTTCAGCTTTTAGAATTACGGGAAAAGACTTCGGTATAAATTTATCTCTGCCTCTTCCCGGTGAGATAAATGTAGTCAATTTTCTCGCAGCGGCCGCCGCTTCGATTACTGCCGGGTTTTCTCATGAAGATATTCCCGCCGCTCTCGAAGGTCTCAAACCTTATAAAGGCCGTCTGAACTATATTAAAACAGCCGGCGGGCTGATTATTGATGATACCTATAACGCTAATCCTGATTCAGTCAGGGGCGCGATTAATGTTTTGGCAGAAAATAAAGAATATGCCCGAAGAATATTTATCCTGGGTGATATGTTTGAACTGGGCGGGAACTCCGCGCAGATGCACAGGGAACTTGCTCCCCTCTTCGAAAGGTCAGGAATCGAAACTGTTTATCTGCTTGGCGCAATGACTAAAAATCTTTATGATGCTCTGAAGCAGGGAGTTATAGATGTTAGATGGTTCGGTAAGCGCGAAGAGCTGTCCTCTTATTTAATGGAAAAAAAATTTGATAATAACGCGATTCTTGTCAAAGGATCAAGGGGAATGAGAATGGAAGAGTTTGTGAAAATTTTGGAAGAAGGAAACAACTAAATGTTTTATTATCTGTTAGATTATATTAACCGTGTATTTGATCCGCCAGGATTTGAAGTCTTCAGGTTTCTTACATTCAGGTCGATGTTATCAGCGATAACCGCGTTGTTTCTTTCATTTTATCTCGGTCCGAAAATAATAAATCTGCTGAAAAAGAAGCAGATAGGAGAGACCATAAGGGAAGTTGGTCCCGAAAGCCACTTCAGCAAAGCCGGAACTCCCACTATGGGGGGAGTAATAATAATTCTGTGCATACTGATACCTGTACTTCTCTGGTCCGATATTAAAAGCTCATATATTCTTATCGTATCGGGAGGGACATTATGGCTGGCCGCGGTTGGTTTTCTGGATGATTACCTTAAAGTGGTCAAAAAATATCCCAACGGGCTGATAGCGAAATATAAACTGATGGGACAGATACTTCTCGGTCTTGTAATAGGAATATTATTTTATACTCTTCCCGATCTTAAAGAGACTGCCGAACTTACGACACTTCCGTTTTTCAAAAATCTGAATTTTGATTATTCATTGCTTTTTATACCGGTTGTGATTTTTATTATCACCGCCACCTCAAATGCCGTAAACCTTACAGATGGCCTGGACGGACTGGCAATGGGAACAAGTATTATAGCGTTTATGGCTCTTGGAATAATGAGTTATGTAAGCGGCAATGTTATCTATTCCGATTACCTCAGGATAATATACCTGCCCGGTTCAGGTGAGCTTACAGTTTTTATCGCCGCCCTGATTGGAGCGGGTCTCGGATTTTTATGGTTCAATTTTTATCCCGCCCAGGTTTTTATGGGAGATACCGGATCGCTCGCGTTGGGCGGAGCTCTTGGAATAATCGCGCTACTTATTAAAAAGGAACTCCTTATTCCTGTATACGGAGGAATATTTTTCCTCGAAACAATTTCGGTAATAGTACAGAGAACATATTTCAAATACACAAGAAAAAAATATGGTGAAGGGAGACGTGTTTTTAAGATGGCTCCATTGCACCATCATTATGAGCTGAAAGGATGGCCCGAACCGCGCATAGTCATACGTTTTTATATAATCACAATAATTCTGGCTATAGCGAGTCTGGCCTCATTCAAGATCAGATAATGAATATAACAGGAAAACATATTACCATACTGGGAGCTGTAAGAAGCGGTATAGCCGCGGCTCTTCTCGCTAAACGACAGGGCGCGGTTCCTTTTGTCAGCGACGCGGGAAGTTATGAAAAACTGAAAGAAGAATTTGCCAGACTTGAAGCCGCTGACATTGAATTTGAAGCCGGAGCTCACACCGAAAAGATTTATGAAGCCGATATTATTGTAACGAGCCCGGGAGTGCCGTCCGACGCCCCGGTATTAGTGGATGCTTTCAGGAGAAATATTAAAGTTATCAGCGAGCTGGAATTTGCTTCCCTCTTCTGCGAAGCTACAATTATCGCTATAACGGGAACGAACGGTAAAACCACAACAACTTCACTTTGCGCGCATGTGCTTAAAAAATGCGGCTTTAAGGCTCATACTGCCGGAAATATTGGTTTTGCTTTCTCTGAAATAGCTGATAAAGTGGGTAAGGATGAATTTATTTCATTGGAAATATCAAGCTTTCAGCTCGATTATATTGACAGTTTCAGGCCCCGCGTTTCCATGATTCTAAATCTGACGCCTGATCATCTTGACAGGTATGAAAACAGTTTTGAAAAATATATTGCCGCGAAGCTGAGAATATTTGAGAACCAGGGAGCCGGAGATAGTTTCATATATAATGCTGAGGATAAAAATTTCCCCGCCGAAAAATTAACTGACGGGCCCTCCCGCTACTCATTCTCGATTCATGAAAAAGTTGAAAAAGGCTGTTTCCCGGATGGTGAAAATATCTGCTTCATTGATGAGAAGGGTGAAGAAATTATCTGTAAGGTATCGGATTTGAGTCTTAAAGGGGAACACAACCTTATGAATTGTATGGCTGTAATTGCCGCGGTAAAAATTGCCGGTGGTGACAACAGTGGTATTTCAGCCGGCCTGGGCGATTTCCCCGGTGTTGAACACAGGCTGGAATTTGTAAGAGAGTTAAGAGGCGTCAGGTATATAAATGATTCCAAAGCGACAAATGTTGATTCTGTATGGTATGCTTTGAGAACATTCCATGAGCCTGTGTATCTTATTCTCGGCGGAAAGGATAAAGGAAACGATTACAACCAGATTTTGGAGCCGGTGAAAAAAAATGTCAGAAAAATCTATGCTGTCGGAAGTTCAGCTCAAAAAGTTTATAACTTTTTTAAGGGAATCACACAAACAGAGATCAAAGATGATCTGGAAGCTTGCCTCGCGGCCGCGGCCAAAGAGGCTGAACCCGGTTCGATAGTGCTCCTTTCTCCTGCCTGCGCGAGTTTTGATATGTTCAGCAGTTATGAACACAGGGGCCGAGTATTCAAAGAAGCGGCGGGAGCTCTTTTATGAAGCTGCTGACAAAGATATATATAATAACAGTTATTATTTATCTGATACTCGGAATGGTTCTGGTGTTAAGTTCCGCGAACAGCCAGGTATTATTTAAATCGCACCTGCTGAAAATATTTATGGCCGGAGGGGTATTTGTTCTTTTTCTTATTGTGCCTTATAATAAATTTTACTCAATCAGCAAACCCCTGATGTTTGGTATAGTATTTCTTCTGTTGCTTACTCTTATTTTTGGTGAAAGGTATAACGGGGCGACACGCTGGCTGAATTTGTGGATAATATCCATTCAGCCCTCCGAACTTGCCAAACTTGGCCTCATTTTTCATTTGTCGGCAATGATAATAAGAAAAGGAGACAGATTCAGAGAACTGGACAAAGGTTATTTATTCGCTGTTATCTGGATTGCCGTGACTTCACTGCTGGTGATTATTCAGCCTAACGTGAGCACCACAATTATGATCCTCCTGGTCGGCTTTTCAATGCTCTATATAGGGGGATCAAAACTGAAACATCTTTTTGTAACCGGGTTTTTGGCAGTAACATCAATCGGGCTCGCAATTTTAGTGGCATTCCCTCACGCTCTTAAACGACTGACCGAAGAATCTGATCAGGCCAGGCAGGCGATAATAGCGCTGGGAAGCGGGGGATTTTTCGGACTTGGAGCGGGTCAGAGCAGGCAGAGTGATTATTTTATACCGGAACCCTATGGCGATTTTATTTACGCCATACTGGGGGAAGAATATGGTTTCCTCGGAGCGGCGACAATCCTTATTTCCTATTTTCTTCTTTTCGCCATCGGGATGATAATAGCAAAAAAGGCAAGGGATAAATATGGTCAGCTCCTTGCTTTCGGAATATCAATGATGGTTATAACTAACGCTTTTGTGCATATTGCCGTTACACTGGGTCTGACTCCAACCACGGGAGTTACATTGCCCTTCATCTCTTTCGGCGGCACATCAATGATGGTATTTGCCGCGGGAGCCGGTATATTAATGAATATAGCCGTTCTGGGCAGAAAAAATCTTAAAGTAACACTGGAACCGGCATGACAGTCAAAGATAAAAAATATTGTTTTATTTTTGCTGCCGGCGGAACAGGCGGACACCTTTATCCCGCTCTCGCTGTAGCCGGATATATAAAGGAGAAATATCCGGAAGCGGAAATAATATTTTTCGGGAGAAAAGATAAAATTGAAGGAAGAGTTGTGCCGGAAAAGGGATTCAGATTCATTCATATTCCCATTAGGGGATTACAGAGAAAAATGGACCTGAGAAATTTCCTGATGCCATTCGGACTTTTTTATTCATTCCTAAAAGCGCTTTTTATAATCATCAGGTTAAAACCTGACGCGGTTGCCGGCGCCGGCGCGTATATATCGCTGCCGGTTGTGTGGGCGGCTTCGGTAATGGGCAGTAAAACTGTGTTAATGGAACAGAATAGTTATCCCGGGATGGCAAACAGGCTGCTCGAAAAAAAAGCTGACAGGATATTTGTCAATTTTGAGGAATCGGTTAAATATTTCCGCGACAGTGAAAAAGTGGTTGTTTCAGGAAATCCGGTAAGAAACGAAATTGTGCTTAAAGATAAAGAGGAAGCGAAAAAGAAATTTGGCCTTGATCCGGCAAAAAAGGCAATATTAATTTTTGGCGGAAGCCTTGGAGCATTAAAAATAAATCAAATAGTTTATGAAATTTTTATTAAATTAAACGATAAGGATATTCAGATTATTTGGCAGACCGGTAACAAATATTTTGAAAAATATCAGGAACTGCAGAATGAGTCGCTATATATTGCGCCGTATATTGATGATATGGCATCGGCATATTCAGCATGTGATCTTCTTGTGGCGAGGGCCGGCGCCACCACTATTTCTGAAACTTGCTTTTTGAAAATCCCGGTGATTTTTGTGCCTTCTGAAAATGTTACCGATAATCACCAGTTTAAAAATGTACGCGCTCTTGAAGAAGCGGGAGCCGCGATCTTATTAAAGGATGGAGAACTGGAAGATAAATTATTTTCCACTATAACCGAAACAATTTTTGATGACGGGAAGCTGAATAAACTGAAAGAAAATATTGGAAAATTAGCGAGACCTGACGCGGCGGCCAAAATCGGGGATTACCTGACCGCTGACAGGAGTATTACGCACCGGGAGAGGAACTGAACATGATGATGATGAACACGATCAAGAAAATTTATATGACCGGCATTGGCGGGATTGGCATGAGTGGAATGGCTGAAATTCTGCAGAGCCAGGGTTTTGAAGTTGCCGGGTCTGATATGGCTCCCACTGAGATAACCGGGAGACTTGAAAGCCTCGGAATGAAAATTTATTATGGCCAGAAAGAGGAAAATATTACTGACGCCGATGTACTGGTTTATTCCTCAGCCGTTTCGAGAAACAATCCGGAAGTTAAAAAAGCGCTCGAGTTAAAAATTCCGGTGATCAAACGCTCAGAGATGCTTTCTGAATTGATGAGGATGAAATACGGTGTAGGAATCGCGGGAACACATGGAAAAACTACCACTACCTCGATGGTCGGGCTTGTTCTGACTGAAGGGGGAATTGATCCGACTATCATAGTAGGCGGCAAACTCAGCGGACTTGGGGGCACAAACGCCCGGCTGGGTCACAGCGATTATATTGTCGTTGAAGCTGATGAATTCGACCGCACTTTCCTGAGGCTTACTCCGAGCATCGCGGCGATAACAACCCTCGAAAAAGAACATCTGGATACTTATAAAGATTTGAATGATATTAAGTCGGCTTTCATTGAATTTGCCAACAAGGTGCCCTTTTTTGGTTTTGTGGTTTTATGTATGGATGAACCGGCGCTCCAGGATATTATTCCTCTGATAAATAAAAAAATATTTACATACGGACTCACATCACAGGCTGATATCAGGGCCACTGATATAGAGACAGATCAGTATAACAGTTCATATACCGTGAGTTATCTCGGAAAGGAACTTGGAAGAATCACTCTTAATCTTCCCGGAATCCATTATGTAAAGAACTCGCTTGTAGCTGTCTGTGTTGGGACCGAGCTGGGAATACCTTTCGAAACAATAAAAAAATCGCTCGAGTCATTTACCGGGGTTTACCGCAGGTTCGAGACAAAATATAAAAACGACATACTGGTAATTGATGATTACGCGCATCATCCGACTGAAATTAATGCCACTCTTTCAGGGATAAGGGGAGGATGGAAAAACAGGCTGGTCGCTGTTTTTCAGCCTCATCTCTATTCGAGGACCAGGGATTTTTATGAAGAGTTCGGACGTTCTTTCCTTAACAGCGATGTATTTATTTGCACAGATGTATACCCGGCCAGGGAAGAGAAAATCGAAGGTGTATCGGGTGAAATGGTTGCCGGGGCTGCCCGGAAGTTCGGTCATAAAAATGTGATTTATGAACCTGATAAAACAAAATTACCCGAACTGATAAACAGTATCGTGGAGAAAGATGATATCGTCGTTACACTCGGCGCAGGTGATATCTGGAAACTTGGTGAAAAATTTGTCGATTTATATAAAGAATCGAATAAATAATTGGATAAACTGAAAAACATATTGAACCTTTTCTTTACAATGGCAGCGATGGCGCTTGTTTTTTATATAGCTTTCGCGGCATCTGACAGACCTGAAAGAAAACCGGCGGGAATTAAGATCAGCGGGAATTTTTACCTCGCCGGCGAACAGTATCTTGAATTCGCCCGGCTGGATGAAATTAGCGGTCAGCAGCTTACCGCGGGGATAGTCAGGGACAGGATTATCAAACATCCCTATATCAAATCGGTCAGGGTAAGAATGGAAAATGACGGATACCTGTCGGTTAAAGTTGAGGAATATATAATCAGGGGATTGCTTCTGGTAAATGATGAGGATTATTATGTGACCGGCAACCTGACACTTCTTCCGGTTGTGCCATATACCGTAAACGCGGATGTCCCGGTCATTACACTTAACGATAAGGAAAACAGAGCCCGTTTATATAATAAGTTAAATACCCGTGAAATGAAAAGCGCTATGAAAGTGGTTGAATCGGCAAGGCTTTTTGATGATGAGTTTTATCGTGAGCTTTCGCAGGTTGATATTGATGAAACCGGCAATATAACTGTTTTTCTAAGTAATGTTAATTATCCGGTTTTACTCGGCCGCGAAAATGAAGTGAAAAAAACCGCTGGTCTCGCTTCACTGACCCGGTACACCGATGGAAAGAGTGTGAATGATTATCTTAAATATATTGACTTTCGTTATGAAAATTTGATTTACCTGGGATTCAGCAGTAAAATATTGGAAGGAACATCTTCATGAAGAAGAATATCATAGCCGGGCTCGATCTCGGTACGACAAAAGTTTGTGCGGTTATTGCCGAACGGACCCCCCAGGGTATCGATATTCTCGGTTTTGGAGTGGCGCCTTCCGAGGGACTGAACCGGGGCCTGGTCGCGAATATAGCCAAAACAGCCGAAGCTGTGCAGGAAGCTATGAAAATTGCCATGAACCGGGCCGGAATTGATCTGAAAGAAGTTAATGTCGGGGTAGCGGGTGAACATATCACAAGTTTGCGCCACAGAAATTATGTTACCATCAGCAATCCGGACCGTGAGATAACCGACAGTGATCTTGAACGCCTCAGGGCTGATGTTAGAACCATACGGATTCCTTCGGATAAACAGATACTCCATATTATTCCGGAAGAATTTTCTGTCGATCACCAGGGAGGCATTGATAACCCGATTGGCATGTGCGGCTCAAGGCTCGAGGCTGTCAGTCATGTGGTGCTGGCTTCGATACCGGCGATTCAGAATATCAGAAAATCGGTCGAGAGAGCCGGATTCGCGGTAAAGGATTACATCCTTCAGCCGATCGCTTCATCTCTTTCGGTTCTCGATGAAAATGAGATGGACCTGGGTGTTGTTCTCATAGATATCGGAGGGGGAACAACAGATTTTGCTCTTTACCGGGATAAAGCGATTAAACATTCGAAGGTTATCGGAGTAGCCGGAAACCATGTTACCAACGATATTAGAGAATCACTTGGCATCGTAATGAGTGAGGCTGAAAACCTGAAAAAACAATATGGATTTGCCACCGAAGGATCTATTATCAAGGATGAGGATATTTATATAAAACGGGTTGGCGGCAGGGGAAGTGTCAAGATACCTATCACGCTTCTGACACAGATCATTCATGTAAGGATGCAGGAACTTTTCGGTCTTATCGATAACGAACTTCGGCAGACAGGATTAAAAAGCAAAATTAACGCCGGTATTGTGCTTACCGGAGGCGGCTCACTGCTTCGCGGTTGCACCGAACTGGCGGAGGAAGTTTTTGGATTGCAGACAAGGATCGGGGTTCCGCTCGATCTTGGCGCGGGATTATCGAATGAAATTGAAAGCCCCGAATTTGCTACGGTAGCGGGACTGATCAAAGGAATTCCCGGCGCGACTTCGAGCGATGACGCGCTTTCGGAGATTCCTGGTGAGAGGCGGAAAAAACTCACATTTAATAAATTATTTAAGCGAGTATACGATTTTTTTGATGAATTATAAAACATGGAGGCAAATATGTCACGTTTTGCCACATTAGATACAGATGATTTTTCATCCAATGACAACAACAATGAAGTAAACAATACGGAAGGCACTCCGGCATTACTTAAAGTTGTTGGTGTGGGAGGTGGCGGATGCAACGCTATCGAAAGTATGATGAGACGCGGCCTGGGTGGTGTGGAATATGTTGCCATTAATACCGATGCGCAGGTATTGCAGAACAGCAAGGCGACACATAAAATCCAGGTTGGATACAATATTACGCGTGGTCTTGGCGCCGGAGCCGATCCGAAGATTGGCAAAAGCGCGATTGAAGAGGACCGCAAAAATATTGAAAAGGTGCTCAAGGGAAGTGATATGGTTTTTGTGACGGCAGGAATGGGTGGCGGCACCGGTACGGGCGGAGCTCCTTCCATCGCTTCCATCGCAAAAAGTCTTGGAGCTCTCGTAGTTGGCATAGTTACAAAACCTTTCCGCTGGGAAGGTAAAAAAAGAATGAATAATGCCGAAGAGGGGATAAAGGAACTGCGGCAGCATGTCGACAGCCTTATTGTTATTCCCAATGAACGTCTGCTTAACATTCTTGATAAATCGGTGGCCGCGTCCCTCGCGTTCGATAAACCCAATGAGGTTCTTTATGAAGCCACACGGGGTATCGCGGATATCATTACCATCACCGGTATAATTAATGTCGACTTTGCCGACGTAAGAGCGGTAATGAGTCAGAGCGGCGACGCGCTTATGGGCTGCGGCACCGCGAAAGGTGAAAACCGCGCTGTCGAAGCCGCGCAGGCTGCCATATCTTCACCATTGCTCGAAGGAATAAATATCCAGGGAGCAAAAAATATCCTTCTTAATGTTACCGGTTCAGACAGCCTTACAATGCAGGAAATCAACGAAGGCAACCAGGTAATTTATGACGCCGCCGGTGAGGAAGCGAATGTTATCTTTGGCTGGGTAAATAAAGCCGAAATGAAGGATGAGGTTTCCTATACCGTAATTGCCACAGGATTCAATAACTCATCTTCCGGCGCTGACAGCGCCAGGCAGGCCCGTCAGCAGGAACAGCAGAGAACGGAACAGACTCAGCGTCCTCCGGCTAATAATAACTTCCACAGCGGATTTCAGGTTGGTAAAAATAATTTAACCGAAGAAGTTGATTATGATGTGCCTACAATCTACCGCGTGAAAGGAAACAATGATCTGAGCAACAAATTTTCATCCACATATGATGACCCAGGTTTTAGGACTCAGAAGGATGAAGATGAAGAAAAAGAGAATGACAGGTTCAACGATTTCGATCAGGAAGAAGACAGCTCTTCTTTCCTTCGGAAGATGATGGACTAAATAAAATTAGTAACCCTCCATGTTAACAGACTCCCCCGGCGGAGTCTGTCTGTCGGGGGCAAAGAATGAATCGACAGGCAGGCTCCGTCGGCAGGATCTGGTTAAAAACTTCTGCCGGTAATTTCAGCGATCGCTTTTAATTCCTCAACAAGCTTAAGAAAATTTTCAGGGAACATTGCCTGTGGTCCGTCCGAAAGGGCCTCTTCGGGATTGTTATGGATTTCTATCATTATTCCATCGGCTCCGGCCGCGATCGCCGCCCTCGCCATCGGCGGAACAAGATGTCTGTATCCTGAAGCGTGGGAGGGATCGGCTATCACAGGCAGATGTGATTTCTCCTGGATAACAGGAATTGATGACAGATCAAATGTATGCCTCGTAAATCTCTCATAAGTTCTTATTCCTCTCTCACAAAGAAAGACCTTTTCATTCCCCCCGGCGAGCAGATATTCAGCCGACATGAGCCATTCTTCGACTGTCGCCGAAATTCCCCTTTTCAGCATAACCGGTTTATCGGTTTTACCAAGCTCCTTAAGAAGGGGGAAATTCTGCATATTCCTCGCCCCGACCTGAAAGATATCGGCATATTCATATACCAGGTCCACATGATCATGCTGAATAATTTCCGTAATAATCTTGAGCCCGAATTTATCAGCGGCTTTTCGCATAATTTCGAGTCCCTTCTTACCCATACCCTGGAAAGAATAGGGGGAAGAACGTGGCTTGAACGCTCCCCCGCGAAGGATTTTCGCGCCCGATTGCGCGGTTACTTCAGCCAGCCGGTAAATTTGATCTTCATTTTCAATGCTGCACGGACCTGAAATCAGCACAAGCTGATCGGACCCGATTTTAACAGTTCCGAGGTCAATTACCGTGTTTGAGGATTTAAGGCAGCGGCTCGCGAGTTTATATGGTTCGGTAATCTTTATCGCGTCCGCCACTCCGTCAAGCACCTTGATTTTCCGTACATCAAAATTAGGTGAATCACCGATGGCGCCGATCAGAATTTTTCTTTCGCCGACTGACTTATGTATTCGGAATCCATAATGTTCAATTTTGCCGATTACACTTGTGATCTGTTCATCAGTCGCGCTTTGTTTAAAAACTACTACCACAAAGATCTCCCGAAACTAATCATGGAATTTTTTTTCACCCGCCCTGATGGCAACATCAATATAATCTTCTTTTGTCGGCATAGCGCAGGAATAATCAGGGCTGTACGCGCAATAGGGATTAAATGCGGTATTAAAGTCAAGAGTATATATATGGTCCGGATCAGGGATGTATTGAAAATGAAGATAACGTCCCACTCCGTATGTTTCATTATTTGTCGTTTTATCAGTAAACCAGATGCTGTAATAATTCTGTCCGTTTCTTCCGGCGCTTTCATATACATTCAGCTTAACAGGGGTGTTTTGTATATTAAGGTCAAACCAACCGAATTTGACTGTCTTCCTTTGTTCTCCTTTTGTACCCTGAATGTTAATGGTATCTTTAATCTCATAAAGATTCATTTTTGCTTCGAAAACAAAACCAGGATCAACATCATAATATTTAAGAGGATGAAACTCAACCTGCGTTCTGGTTTTAAATGGGGAGTGGGGGGTGTTTTTCATTTCATTATTTTTCGCTTCCCTTTCCGTTTCTATTTTCTTAATATATTGTTCCTGTTCCGGTGTATAATTTTTCCCGCAGGAATAAAATAGTGTTACAACAAGAGTAAAGAGAATAAATTTTTTCATTTTTTTCCGTTTTTATTCTTTAACCAAATAAAGATGTTTTTAGTTTAGTCCGGCTGTTTTTTATCGACTTTTTTCTTTAGTTCATTAAGTTTATTCAGGGCATCTATTGGAGTCATGTTGTCAATAGCCATATCCGATATCTCCTTCCTGAATTCATCATCTTTAAATTCAAAGAGGTTTATCTGTAAATCTTCATCATCGTCCGGCTTATATTTTTTAATTTTTGCTTTTTTAACCTCAAAGGGGGTGAGCTCCTTGCTTTCCAGGTTTTGCAAAATTTCCTTAGCGCGGTTTGTAACAAAAAGAGGCAGGCCCGCCATAGCGGCAACCTGTATACCGTAACTGTGGTCGGCGCCACCTTTAGAAACCTTATGGAGGAAAATTACTTTATCGCCATATTCCCTAACTTCCACTTTGAAATTTTTTATCCTGGGGAATATTGAAGCCATCTCATTCAGCTCATGGTAATGTGTGGCGAAAAGAGTTTTGGCTGCCATGTGAGGATTTTCATGCAGATACTCGGTAATCGACCACGCTATTGAAATTCCGTCAAATGTGCTTGTGCCTCTGCCGATTTCATCAAGTAGTATAAGGCTTTTATTTGTGGCGTTATTCAGTATATTGGCCGCTTCCTGCATCTCAACAAGGAATGTTGACTCACCCGCTGTTATATTATCGCTGGCGCCCACCCTTGTATAGATTCTGTCGATCATCCCTATTTCGGCTGATTTAGCGGGTACATAACTGCCTACCTGGGCCATCAGCACAATAAGTCCCATTTGACGGAGGAACACCGATTTTCCAGCCATGTTAGGTCCCGTAAGGATTATTATCTGATCATCGCTGTTGCTCAGGCGGCAGTCATTTGGGGTGAATTTTTCTCCCGGCGGCAGAATTCTTTCCACTACCGGATGCCTTCCCTCCTTAATATCCAGAACATCTGAATCAGTAAGTTCCGGCTTTACATAATTATACTGGACGGCGCATTCAGCGAGTGACTGATAACAGTCAAGTTCCGAAATAATTCTCGCGTTTTTTTGAATCGCCAAAGCTTCAACCGCGACATTGTTTCTTATTTCATTAAAAATTTCCTGTTCGAGAGTCGCTATATTATCTTCCGCGTTGAGGATTTTATCTTCATATTCCTTAAGCTCAGGGGTAATATACCTTTCGCTGTTAACGAGAGTCTGTTTCCTGATGTAATTATCAGGCACTTTATCTTTATGGGCGTTGCTCACTTCAATATAATAACCGAAAACCCTGTTATAGCTTATCTTAAGTTTAGGTATCCCGGTTCTCTCGCGCTCACCCTCCTGCTGGTTGGCTATCCAGCTTTTCGCGTTAAGGGAGAGATCGCGGAGTTCATCAAGTTCGGGGCTGAATCCTTTGCGGATAACATAACCCTCGCCCAGACTAAGAGGGGGATTATCTGAAATGGAGGTGTCGATTCTCTCTACGATATGCTCAAGCGGGTCAAGGTTTTCTTTCAGCTCTGTGATAATTTTTGAGGAGGTTTCCGAAAGCTTCTCACGTATCACCGGTATCTTTTTGAGGGAGGTTTTAAGGTTTACAAGTTCGCGGGGATTTATCCGGCTTGTGCAGACTTTGGATGTCAGCCTTTCCAGGTCCCCGATCTCTTCCAGTTCCGCCTGAATTCCCCGGCGAAGTTTTTTCAACTGGTAAAATACCGATACAGCTTCCTGGCGGGCCAGCGCCGGATCAAGTTTGCGCAGGGGGGCCATTATCCATTTTTTTAATTTTCTTCCCCCCATCGCTGTCAGGGTTTTATCGAGTATCGATATCAGTGTGCCTTCCCGCGACCCTTCCTGTATGGTGTAGGTTATCTCAAGATTGCGGCGTGTCGACTGATCGAGCATCATATAATCGGAGGGATTATATAATGTGATTCTGTTTATGTGGGGCAGGTTTGCTTTCTGGGTTTCCTTCAGGTAGTTTAGAACCGCACCGGCCGATATAATTGAGGCCTCCAGAGTATCAATGCCGAATCCTTTAAGGGTTTTTACATTAAAGTGATTAAGCAGCAGCTCATTCGCGAAATCGAGGTTGAATATCCAGTCATCTATTCTTGTCACCCGTATATTCAGGTTGAGCCTTTCTATCTCCGGTTCGACTGATGAGCGAAGTTTTTTCGGCAGCAGAATTTCAGACGGGGTAATATGTTCTATCTGCGCCGCCACCTGCGAGGGGTTTATTTCATAAGCGTAAAATTCACCGGTGGAAATATCACAGAATGAAATGCCGGCAGTATCATTCCCTACATAAACAGCCGCGAGGTAATTGTTTTTTTTATGGTCAAGCAGTTTGTCGGTTAACGCGACTCCGGGAGTGACCACTTCGGTAACATCTCTTTTTACAATTCCTTTGGCAAACTTAGGATTTTCAAGCTGGTCACAAACCGCTACCCTGTAACCTGCCTTTACCAGACGGGGGAGATAGGTGTCGATTGCGTGATGAGGAAACCCGGCGAGAGGAACATCACCCGCCGCGCCGTTTGATCTTTTTGTGAGGGTAATTCCCAATACTTTTGAGGCTGTTTTAGCGTCCTCTTCAAATGTTTCATAAAAATCCCCCACCCTGAACAAAAGCACTGTATCGGGGTAATCTCCTTTTACCTTATAATATTGTGTCATTAAAGGGGTTTTTGCCATTCCCTGTCCGGTATTTTCAAAATAATACAAAATTAAAATATAATTTAATAACAATCGAAATTCAATTTTTGGTTTCACTAAAAGAAATTATGCTCTCTTTCAATGAGAGGGCTTCGATTCCGTTCAGTTACCGGAAAGGTGTCTTATTTGTAGCCTGGCCCCCATATACCGTTAAATCCTGCGTGAAATGGATAAACTCTATTAACAATTATTGATGAACAATGAACAATTGAAAAAAAGCCACTAAATCACTAAAACACGAAATCCCACGAAAAACTGAAAGAAACCTTATTTTTTGATTTTTTAACCTTAGTAGCAGAGGTGGTAAACCTTCAATATTAAACCTTATTACCAGGTTTGTTATTTCCCCCAAATTTCGCTGATGTACCGATAAAAAAAACAGGACAGGATAAAAACACTTACCGGAAAAATTAACACATTACAATCGGAGTCATCTTTTAATTATCAATTGTCAATTATCCATTATCAATCAAATAACTCTTTTCTTCCGGCTTTGCGGTTTATTCCATAAGCAGTTAAATTATGCGCAGAATAGCAAAGTTTCGATTAACAATTATTAAGGTCAAGAGAGCCGCAGATTTCGTTGATTGAGATGGAAGAAAGGCCACAAAATCACAAAAACACCAAATCCCACGAAAAACTGAAAGAAACCTTATTTTTTAACCTTAGTAGCAGAGTTAATCACACACCAAAATAAAACCTTATTAACCTTATTCAAAGGGGCAATATCTCCATCGGGATATTGGAATGCTCGCTGAAAGAGCAAAACACAGGATTGAGAGGATCAAAAAGACTGACCGGAAATAAGTTAGCCGTCGAAATCCAAATCGAAGTCGTAATCGAAATCGGGTTTTCTTAAAATCATAGAGCCATTTATTACTCTTCACTCTCCACTAACCGCTCTATACTTCTGGCTTGCCGGTTTATGATTAATCCGTAAGGAGTCAAATTCTACGCAAATTGGCAAAATTATTACTAATCGGTAGTAAAAATCGGCATTAGATTCCGGTCTTTTTGCAAAGGACGCAAAAAAACCAGAATGACAAGTAATTGGTAACATCTGGGGAAAGTCAATTCCTAATTCGTAATTCCTCATTGTCTCTGGCTTGCCAGCCTATGATTATGATTGAAGAATTTACGCTCAAAGATTCCCCAGGAATTTTCTCCTTTCGCAAAATTTCTTATTTTAATATTTCTTTTATTCAGAGGTTAGGTTATGAAGAAATATGTCTTGTTAATTACCCTTATTCCGGCCATTCTTTTCGCGGGGGGCGTTGAAGGAGTCCGGACAAAACTTGAAGAGCTCGCCAAATCAGAAAAGCTGAAGGACGCACAGTTTTCATTTTACGCGAAGTATGTCGAATCGGGTGAAGTTATAGCATCGCTGGATGAACATGAAATGCTTGCCCCCGCTTCGGGATTAAAACTTCTTACATCCGCCGCGGCGTTATATTACCTCGGTTCCGATTACCGTTTCAAAACAGATTTATATTATACCGGTGAGTTTAATCCGGATGGAATTTTAAAGGGAAACCTGATCCTTAAAGGTGATGGCGACCCCTCTTTCGGGCATGACCTGGTTAAAGGGTCAGCGGGACTGGAAGAATTGATGACAGATATGGCGGGAGTGATAAAAAAAGCGGGGATAAAAAAGATTGAAGGTGATATAATCGGTGATAATTCCAAATTTTCAGGCACACCGATACCGGGCGGCTGGGAATGGATTGATATAGGGAATTATTACGGCGCCTCTGTTTCAGCGCTTACCATTCATGGAAATCTTTACAGGTTATATTTTAAGCCGGGCAACAACGCCGGCGATCCTGCCGAAGTATTAAGAATTGAGCCTGAAGTTGAAGGGCTTACTTATGATAATTATATGAAAACCGGCCCTGTCGGTTCGGGTGATAACGGATATATATATGGCGCCCCGGGACAGTACAGACTTGAGTTCAGGGGAACTGTTCCCGCCGGATATGATGAATTTTTTATAAAAGGCTCAATTCCGGAACCACCCCTTTACGCGGTTAACTCACTTAAAAAAAGCCTGGAGGATAATGGTGTTGATGTAACCGGGAAAGCATGGTATACCGACACACCGGTGTCATTATCAAAAAAAACTCTGATTAAACAATTTATCTCGCCGCCGTTAAAAGATATTGTATACATTGTTAACAAGAAGAGCAATAATCTTTATACCGAACTTCTGTTAAAAACAATCGCGCATCAGTTGAGCGGGGAAGGAAGCACAGAAGCGGGAATTAAATTGCTCGACCATTTCCTTGATAAACTCGGAGTAGAACATAACGGACTGGCTCTCGCGGATGGCTGCGGCCTGGCAAGGAGCAACACAGTGACAACCGCGTTAATGACCGGACTTCTTGCCACGATGACAAAACAGGAAGTGTTTGAGGATTATTATTATTCCATGGCTGTTGCGGGCGATCCGGATGATTTGGGATATTTTAAGTCGCTCGGTAAAGGAACAAATGTGGAAAAGAACGCGAGGATAAAATCGGGCTCCATTAACAGAGTCAGGAGTTATTCCGGTTATATTAAGGATACAAAAGGAAAGGTGATAGTTTTTTCTTATATCGTTAACAACTTCAGGGGCAGTTCAGCAGGTGTTTACGCGGCGTTCAAAGAACTGCTTATCGGATTGAGTGAATTATAGATACAGGTGCAAAATGATAAAAACCGGAAGAAAAACAGATTTTGAAAGACTGATAAAAACTTTATGGAGAAAGGAAACCGATTATTTTCCTCTTATTGAACTGGGTATTCATCCTGTTATCAAGAAGGAAATTCTTGGCCGTCCTTTGCTCAGGGTGGAGGATGATATTGAATTTATGCGCAGAATGGGTTATGACTTTATTAAAGTCCAGCCCCGCATAGATGTCAATATTGAACACAGGAAAATGGAAGAGGAGAAATCGGATGAATATAAAAACGCTCCCGACAGGGCCTGGGCAAATGAAGGAGAGGGAATAATTACCGACCGGGAATCTTTCGAAAAGTATTTATGGCCTGAGAAAAACCAGATCAGTTATGAAAATCTTGAAATTGCTCAAAAACTGATTCCTGATGATATGGGGATTATCGGCCAGTATGGCGATATATTCACGATGGTCTGGGAGCTGATGGGATTTGAACAATTTGCCATGGCGGTTTATCTCGACCCTGAGCTTGTAAGGGACCTCTTCGAAAAAGTTGGAAGTCTTGTGCTCTCAATGTTCGAAAATATGGCTGATATGGAAAATATCGGAGCTTTCTGGTATAGCGACGACATTGCTTACGCGACAGGACTTATGATGAGTCCCGATTTTTACCGCGAATATTTTTTCCCCTGGCTGAAAAAAATCGGGGACCTGGCAAAGAGAAAAAATATACCATTGATTTATCATTCCGACGGGATATTATATGAAGTAATGGATGATATAATCGAATGCGGCGTAGCGGCTATTCATCCCGTTGAACCGAAAGCGATGGATATCGGTGAAGTTAAACAGCGTTACGGCGACAAACTTGCCCTCTGCGGCGGCATCGATCTTGACACACTGGCGCGCGGCAGTGAGGAGCAGATAAAAAAGCTTGTTATTGACACAATCGAAAAGATAGGTTCTCCGGTTCAGGGATGGTGCGCGGGATCGTCGAACTCAATTCCCGATTATGTGCCGGTCAATAATTTTATAAAAATGGCAGAAACATTATTAAACTATAAATAAGGTAAAACCAATGAGAAGTATGTTTTTAATATTTTTTCTGATATTGAGCGGGGTAGCGGCCGGTCAGTATTCGGAAGAAAATGCCGGTTATTTCAGACACCCGGCTGCTGTTGACGGAGGAGTGATTTCCTCTGATAATTTTGGATCATCTTTATATCTGCACAAAGATGGTAAAATTACAAAAATGTTTTCCTCTCCCGGATGCGGATATAATTACGAAGTAGCCCCTGACGGGAAAAAGATCGGTATTAAACTGATAAATGAAGATGGTGAGCAGGCCCCCGCTTTACTTGATCTAAAGGGGGAGGCCAGGCCTCTTGAAAGATTCAGCCATTATTGCGGTCAGATTCACTTTTTCGGCAGGAACTCCTGGTCATATACAGTGGGGGAAAAGCTGGTCATTTATAAAAATGGAACCCGTAAAGAATACCGGCTTAATAATTACAGCAATATCGCGCCTGTTTCACCTGACGGCGGATATGTGGTCTATAACGATGATAACGACCAGCTTTTTCTGAGAAACCTTGAATCGGGCAGAGAAAAAGAGATTACCGATGGAGCAAAGGGATATTTCCATCCCGACTGGTCCCCCGATGGCAGGTATATTCTTTTCAGAGGACTTGACCTGACCATCTATATTTATAATTTCAGTTCAGGTGAAACAACTGAAATTGGAAAGGGAAGGGAACCTGAATGGGCTTCTGATTCAAAAAGTATTATTTTTTGCAGAGTTGAATCAGAGGATATAAAATTTATCTCTTCAGATATTTATTTATATTCTGTTGAAAGATCGGCCACAAAAAAACTGACCGACACTCCCGGCATTCATGAGATGGATCCGGCGTTTTCATCAGATGGTAATAATATCATATACCAGACTTATTCGGACAGGGGAATAAATTCCGCCGAAATTTCAGAGAGAGGAATAATCTCGGTTAAGAGTATTAGCCACGCCGAAGAACAATTTCAACTGGAACCAAATTCATTGCAGCCTGATGAAATTGAAACTCCGATGGAAGTTCCTTATCTCCACCAGGTTTATGATACCCCCGACTGGCATAACGGTCACTGGAGCTGCGCGCCGACAACATCGGCAATGGTGTTAGGTTATTATAATATTCTGCCCAAATGGAAATTACGCTGTTCTTATCCTCACATTCATTACTCCTATTTCGGCAGGTATATCGCCGAAGAATATTATTTTAGAATCACAGACTATAATTATACAGCCGATGACGCAGGCGGAAATCCCACTAAAGGCGGATATGGTTATATGTGGGGAACGGGAAGCCCCCACAGCAGGATGTCAAGTTATTACAGCAAACATGGTTTTCAGTCATCACAGACATATTCAGCTACCTGGCAGACCCCGGTTAATGAAATCAGCCTCGGGTTTCCCTATACGATGTGTGTCATGATCACCTCCTCGGGGCATCTTATCCTCGCGCATGATGTTTACGGCGATCATACTCTAACATATAATGATCCTTACGGAAATAAAAATACTCCCGGGTACCCGACCTATGATGGTAAAAATGTTCAGTATGACTGGCCTGGTTACAACAACGGTTTCGCAAATATAGAAAGTGTCGCGTGGTCAATTTCCACACATATTTTCCCTGAAGCTGAGGCTGACACACTGGTTGATGACTCGGAACTTCAAAACGGATTTTATCTGCATACAGATACTCCATCCGAAATGATGCGCTACAAAGATATGCTTCAGGGTTATGGCAATCATTTCTGGTATACAAAAACCACTGCCGGTTTCCCGACAGATACCGCCTACGCTCAGTGGACGCCGACTTTCGACAGAAAAGGAGCCTATGAAGTACAGGCATATATCCCTTTCAGCGAAGCTTCCGACGCCGGTTACAAAATCTATCACAAGGATGGTATAGCTTACGTTCCTGTTGCCCAGAAAAATTATACTGATGAGTGGGTTTCTCTCGGTATCTATAATTTCCCGGAAGGGGATCAGGCATTTGTAAGACTCGGTGATGGTTCATCCGTAGCCGGTGAATCGATAGTTTTTGACGCCATGAGGTTTATCTATATCGACAGTGTGACAACCGTAAGGCCCTATGATATCGGAGATATTCCGGGTGATTTTTACCTGGCACAGAATTATCCGAATCCCTTTAATCCTTCCACCACAATAGGGTTCGGCATTCCAAATTCAGGAAATGTAAAGCTGGATATCTGGACAGTTACAGGTGAAAATGTCGCCACTTTAATTGATGAAAATCTTTCAGCCGGAAAATATAAAATCGATTATAAAGCCGCTGAAAACCTTGCCAGCGGAATTTATTTATATACACTCAGGCATAAAAATAATATCAGCTCCCGTAAATTTATCCTGCTGAAATAAATATGCCCGATATAAAACCTAAAAGAGAATTAAACCTGGTCCAGACCTCTTCGATTATTATCGGAACGGTCATCGGATCAGGTGTATTCATAAGTTTACCTATTGTCGCGGGAATCGCGGGGAGTCCTATGATGGCCACAATTATCTGGCTTATCGGGGGGATTCTCTGGATACCGCAGATACTCATTCTCGCCGAAATGGGCACAGCCTACCCCGACCAGGGATTCGGCTATTATTACCTTCTTAAAGCCGATCTTCCATTCCCGGCGTTCCTATATACCTGGACGGCATTTCTTACAAGCGATACACCTACTTTAACCATCGTCGGACTCAGCGCCGCTTCGGTTCTTACATTCTTTTTCCCTTCTCTGGAAATACCACTTTACGCCCGCCTTTTTGCCGCCGGAATGATAGCGGCTCTTACGTGGGTGAATTACAGAAGTGTGAGGGGAGGGGGGAATTTCCAGGTGGTTCTGACCATCACAAAACTTACCCCTCTAATCGCCGTTATAATATTCGGATTTTTCTTCCTCGACTCAGGAAATATATATTTGACTCCCGCAGCGGGATTTTTCGAGAAAACTTCAATTTTTGTGGTTATCACCGCGGGAATTTCGGCCACTTCTTGGTCTTATGCCGGATTCGGGAATATTCTTTATATGGCGGGTGAGGTGAAGAATCCCAAAAGGAATCTGCCCATCGCTCTTATCGGCTCAGTGCTTTTTGTAATGGCCGCATATACACTGATCTCATTCGGCACAAGCGCGATTGTTCCATTTGGCGAAATGGTTGCCGCTGAAGGAGAATTTATAAATCCTTTCAGTTATATTTCAATGTTTGGCAGTTCGGCAGGGGCGTTATTCGCCATTGCCGCTTTTATCTCGATGATCGGTGTTCTCAACGCTTCCATTATGGCCCAGCCCCGGCTTGAATATGCCATGGCGCGCGACGGTTATTTTTTCAGCGCTTTCGGTAAACTGCATCAGAAACATTTAACGCCTCATTATTCGATTCTTATTCAGTCAGGATTGGCAATTGTGCTTTTTCTTCTCGGGGATATTGAAAATATGCTCGGTTACTTCACTCTTTCTTATGTATTGCAGAATATTCTTGTTTACGGCGCGATATTTTTCCTCAGAAAAAAAGAGGGATATAAACCGACGTTCAAGGCTCCATACTGGGGAGTGATGGGAGCGCTGGCTGTGCTTATCCAGTTGTATCTTGCCTATGGCACTTTCCTCGCTTACCCTGTCGGGGGCGCTCTCGCCGCAGCAGGATTGATAGTTACAGGATTGCCGGTTTACCTCTATTTTTATGGACGTAAGAAAAAGGAATAGTAAAAAATCAGAGTAAGAGTATGATGATTAGATTGGTTATATAGGCGAGGTTGTTCATTTTTTATGAGTTGCGGGATTACGATTACTCCGTAAGCAGTTAAATTCTACGCAAAATGGCAAAATTATAACTAATTGGCAGTAAAAATCGGCATTAGATTCCGGCCTGCCCGCCTTTGGCTGGTCTTTTTGCAAAGGACGCAAAAAACCGGAATGACAAGTAATTGGTAACACTTGGGGAAAGCCAATTCGTCATTCGTCATTCCTCATTGTTTCTGGCTTGCCAGTCTATGATTATTCCGTAAGGAGTTAAATTCTACGCAAAATTGCAAAATTATTACTAATTGGCAGTAAAAATCGGCATTAGATTCCGGCCTGCCCGCCTTTGGCTGGTCTTTTTGCAAAGGACGCAAAAAACCGGAATGACAAGTAATTGGTAACACTTGGGGAAAGCCAATTCGTCATTCGTCATTCGTAATTCCTCATTGTTTCTGGCTCGCCAGTCTATGATTATGATTACTCCGTAAGAAGTTAAATTCTACGCAAAATTGCAAAATTATCACTAATTGGCAGTAAAAATCGGCATTAGATTCCGGCCTGCCCGCCTTTGGCTGGTCTTTTTGCAAAGGACGCAAAAAACCGGAATGACAAGTAATTGGTAACACTTGGGGAAAGCCAATTCGTCATTCGTCATTCGTAATTCCTCATTGTTTCTGGCTCGCCAGTTTATGATTATGATTACTCCGTAAGAAGTTAAATTCTACGCAAAATTGCAAAATTATTACTAATTGGCAGTAAAAATCGGCATTAGATTCCGGCCTGCCCGCCTTTGGCTGGTCTTTTTGCAAAGGACGCAAAAAACCGGAATGACAAGTAATTGGTAACACTTGGGGAAAGCCAATTCGTAATTCGTAATTCGTCATTCGTAATTGTTTCTGGCTTGCCAGTTTATGATTATGATTACGATTATGATGATTGAGAGGTCAAAATACCTAACTTTTCCTAAGAATTTATACACTACCTGTAAGTATAATAATACTTGCAACTTACGGGGATAAGTTTTATATTGTAGTGTATAATTTATACACCACAGGTGAAATATGAGCTTTACAAGAAGAATTAAGAAAAAGAGTGGAGTCTACCTTGCGGAGGTTAAAAACTATCGAGAAGACGGCAAGGTTAAACAAAAAGTAATCAGATATATCGGCAAAGAAGTCGATGGACAACCTGTTAAAAAGATATCATCTCAAGATGTCGAGGTGGTTTCCGTTAAAAGACATCTTGATTATAAGATCCTTCATGAGATTGCAGAAAAACTCTCGCTTACCGGCATATTGGGTAAACATGCCAATAGAATACTACTGCTTGTTTACACTCAACTAATTACCAGAAACTCCCTTTATAAACTCCCCGAACATATAGAGCAAACAACCCTTAAAGAATTGCTAAATCTTGATAAAATCGTTGATAAACAGCTCTACGAGACTCTCGATTTCCTTGAAGACCTGGATTTTGGAGAAATAGAAGATCAACTATTCAAGCAGCTACCCTCGGAAAATGATGATGACCAGGCATTGGTTCTCGATGTTACAGACACTTACTTCAACGGATCACAGGCAGAGTGGAAATCCAGAAGGGGAAAAGACGGGAAATATGACAAATTGGTACAGATCGCGCTTGCAGTCACAAAAAAGGAAGGTTTCCCAATATTGCATAAACTATATGAAGGTAATATAGGAAATACAAAGATATTCTCTGATTTATTATCCGATATCAGGCTGAAAGATGTAAAGACAATCATACTTGACAGAGGGATGATATCAAAAACGCTTTTGAAAGACCTGCTTACCCTGAAACAGGCAGTAATAACAGGACTGCGGATGAATCAAACGATAAAACATAAGTACCTTGACCAAATAGAGAGGGAAGAAATCTATCAACCAGCATACAGAATTGAATTAAAAAATACAGTAGTCTTTGCAAAGGAGTTTGAATATCTATCAGGAAAACTCATAGCAATATATAACCCTGAAATGGAGTCAGCAAAAAGAGAGCGCGCAATGAGAAAAGCTGACAAATATGATCCTAAACAAGCCAAGTATATGGGATACTCGCTAATATTTCATACGACGCAATTTGAGGTGTCAGATGTTATCAGGACATATTTCGAAAAGGATATAGTTGAGAAAGCCTATAAAGAGCTAAAAGGACCCATAAATTTGCATCCGGTAAGAAAATATTTAATCCATCGAATCAAAGCGCATGTAAAAATATGTTATTTAGCTTATGCAATTCTGTCGTATATACAATATAAGGTTGGAAAGAAAGGACTCTCAGCAGTATATGCTTTAGAGAAACTTCAGTCGGCATATAAGGTGGAACTGAAATCGGAAAAGGATAAATTTGAATGGTCAAAAATTGTAACCCTTTCCAATGAACAGGAGCAGATTCTCAAACTATTGGAGTGTAGTGTATAAAATTCGGGGAGAACTTAAGAAAATAATCCCGCGGTTTCAGGATTGTGCTGCCTGGGCGCTGAAGGCGCGAAAAGCAACAGCCCGGGGCAACGCCCCGGGAAAGCATAAAATAAATTTTCAGCCCTGAAAGGGGGCGGGCAAAAACTGATTCAGCCTATTTCTTAAAAACTCTCGGGAATATTTTTGTAACATTCACAGCGCCCTTCAGTTTTTCCCCGATGGAATTGCCATAAAGCATATACATTACACCTTTAAGGCCATTATAAACCTTCTTGTTATATGGATGCCACCAGAGATTTTTTTTAACACCGAGCAGGATGTCATTTATCACCATCTGCGGCTGGGTGAATTCATTGAAACCAAGCTCGCCATGTGTACGCCCGATTCCCGATTCCTTAAATCCGCCCCATGCGGTTTCCGCAAGTCCGTGACTCATCAGGTGATCATTTATCATAATGGCGCCCGCCCTGATCTTTGAAGCGATTTTTTTTGCTCTGCCGCTGTTTTTTGACCATACCGAGCCTGTTAAACCCAGGTAGGAGTCATTCGCTAATTTTATCGCTTCTTCATCAGAACTGACTTTCATTACTCCCACAACAGGGCCGAATGTTTCATCTTTCATCACCATCATTTCATGGGTTACATTTGTGAGTACAGTCGCTGGTATGAAATTGTTTATACCTTCCGGTGTTTGAGACCGCGCAAAAATTTCCGCTCCCATCTCGAGAGCTTCATCAATATGGGTCTGAACTGTTTTCCGCTGTTTTTCGGTTGTAAGACAGCCAAGTTCGGTATCAATCGCTGATGTGGAACCCGGTGTTAATTTTTTAGTTTTTTCCGCCAGTTCTTTCATGAACCGGTCATATATTTTTTCATGCACATAAATCCTTTCGACACCCCCGCATGACTGTCCCGCGTTCTGGAAACCTGCCCAAACAGCTCCGCCGGCAGCGCGGACCGGATCGGCATCTTCGCAAACGATCATCGCGTCATTACCCCCGAGTTCGAGGCAGACCGGAGTCAGAGATTCAGCCGCTTTAGCCATAAGTTTTTTCCCGACCGGCACTGATCCGGTGAAAAAAAGTTTATCTATTCCAAGCTCAAGGAAGGCGTCCCCTGCAATTCTTCCGGGAATATTAATAAACTGGAATATTCCCTCAGGCAACCCCGCGACTTCCACTGCTTCTTTAAGGAGCAATCCGGTTAATTGTGTTTCGGTCGCGGTTTTTAATATTACCGCATTTCCAGCCAGAAGCCCCATAATTACTTCGGAAAAAGCTATAGCGAATGGATAATTCCAGGGAGAGATTATTCCGACAACTCCAAAAGGGATTCTCTGCTGGCAACTTCTTTTATTAACCAGGGCTATGTTACCACCCTTCAATCTTTTCGGCCTGAGAAACTTGACACAGTTTTTTGTGTAGAAGGAGATAGCCATTGTTGCCGGCAGGACTTCAGTCGCGAGAGCGTCCACAGGTGATTTTCCGTTTTCACAACTTATTGTTTCAGATATTCTGTCCGCGTTTTCAACAATAAATTTCCGAATCTTATTAAACACAGCCTTTCTTTTCCGCACCCCTGTTTTTTCCCAAAGCGGCTGCGCGTTTCTCGCGGTCTCTATCATTCCTGCCAGCTCTTCTCGGCTATGCAGCGGAGAACTGCCAAGAAATTCCCCTGTCGCCGGATTAAATGATTCAGTAAGATTTGATGATAAGGTTGTCATTTTTATTCTCTCCTTACTTTCCCGAATGTCCTTTAAATTCATCCATACCTTTATGAATGCCGAAAATTCTCACGATAGCGTCAAAAAGTTTTACCGGAAGAATTCTTATCGGGGGAACAGTATAGACAAACCAGGGCATGATAAGCCGCGGTTTTTTCTTCCTTATGGCCCTTACAATTTTTTTTGCTGTTTTTGTTTCATCAAGTATCGGCAGAAGGAATGAGAAACGGGTTTTTACTCCCTCAAACATACCGGTATTGATATAGTAGGGACATACAACGGTTGTGTCGATTTTATTCCCGTTTCGCTGAAACTCAAAACGGAGCGATTCATCAAAGCCGAAAGCGGCAAACTTGCTGGCCGAATAATCTGATAGTCCCGCTGTCCCTATCAATGCCCCTGCCGACGCGATAGTAACGATATGTCCGCTGTTCTGCTCAAGCATCGGTGGAAGAAAGGACTTGACTGTCCAGAAATGGGCCATGGTATTTACCGCGAATGTCTGCTCGATTTTGGCATCCTCAATATCCATAAATTTTTTACCTGCCACTATTCCGGCATTGTTTATCAGAATATCAATTGTGCCATGCTCGCTCAACACCAGTTCAGCAGTCCTGTATATCTCATTTCTTTTCGAAAGATCGCATAAATAACCAACTGCTTTGCCACCCGCGTTTTCAATCTCACCGACTACATCATTAAGACCGGCAGTATTTATATCCCAGATAATTACCGTTCCCCCTTCAGCGGCCATCTGAATGGCCATCCGTTTTCCTATTCCGCTCGTTCCGCCGGTTATGAGTATTTTTTTCCCTGTAAAGTCTGCCATTACATTTCCTTTGTTATTTTTATTCTTTAATATATGAAGTTGAAGGCTTTAATTGCAAATGGCAGGTAAGAATAGAACATTTCATCCAATAAATAATCATGCAAAACCGGAAACTCTACACCTGTCCGGCGGCTGAGCGGAGTCGAAGCCATCGCCGTTGGATTCAGTTCCGCTTAACCACCGGCTAACGTATGCAAGATGGCAAGATTATAAATGACAATTATTAATGAACAATAAAAAAGCAAAAACGACCGCGGATTATTCTGATTACACGTATTGCGCAGATTCAGGCAGCAGAAAAGCCGCTAAAACACCAAAACGCAAAATCCCACAAAAAGCTAAAAAACCTTATTCTTTATTTTTTTAACCTTAGTAGAGGAGGAAACCACCCGGCAAAATCAAACCTTATTAACCTTATTTAACGGGGCAATATTTCCTGCGGAATTTACTGATGGAGGCTGAAAAGAAGGAAGATAAGGATTAAGTGGATTAAAAGACTAACTAACCAACAGGATAAGATGATATCTGGTTATCTTTTAATTATCAATTAAGAAACTCTTCGCTCTCCATTAATCACTCTTGACCTATGGCTCTGCAAGTCTGTGATTACTCCGGAAGGAGTGAAATTATGCGCAAAATGGAAAAATTTTTTTGATGTTTCGAGAAATACCACAAACTCACCCTTGCCAGAGGCATCCCTCTGGGAAAATCCCTCTCTTGGGAAACTGAAAGTGCGCCGTGGCGTGAGAGGGACTTTAAGACACCCCCTCTTTTTTTAAGAGAGGGGGCCGGGGGGTGAGTTTTAGTGCATGATCTGAGGTATTTAAATTGCTTGACTCTGGCTTTGCCAGCTTACGATGATTTCGGATATTCGGTAATGATATCTATCTTTGTCACCAATTTAGCAGAACAGCGCGGATTTTATAACTTTGACAAAATATAGCGGTTTTTGTATAATACATACAAAAATTTTGATTACATTATTTTGGTTCTGTAATCTGAACCTGAGGTATAGATGGATAATTTAAATAAAGCCATAAACTTTATTGGTTCTCTGACAAATTCAGATAAAAGAGAGCTACTGTATATTTTAAGTCGTGATCTTGGTATCGGTTTTCCGGGAATTGAAGTCAGGACTGACATTTGCGGTGGTGAGCCAAGGATAGTTAGAACAAGAATTCCTGTCTGGCTCTTAGAAAAAGCCCGAAGATCAGGGGCGAAAGATTCCGAAATTTTATCATGGTATCCAACACTTAAATCTGAAGACCTGCTCAATGCCTGGAATTATGTGAGGCTGAATAAATCAGAAATTGACTGCCAGATCAGACAAAATGAAGAAATCTGAGGTGATCAAACTATATGCAAATGAAAACTTTCCGTTACCGGTAGTCCTTTTACTGAGAAATGCCGGGTTGGATGTGTTAACAATACAGGAAACCGGGTATGGTCAGCAGGCAGTTTCCGATGAGGCAGTGCTTAAATTTGCCTCCGCAAACAGTAGGGCGGTAATAACTTTTAACAGAAGACATTTTATTTCACTTCATCAGTCCAATCCTGACCATAATGGAATAATTGTTTGTACATTTGATATAAATTTTGAAAGATTAACAAAAAACATTCTCGACATTCTAAGCAGGGAGAAAAATCTTGAAGGAAAACTATTGAGGGTTATAAGACGTTAAGTTTATGGATGGTTTTATATTAACAGTAAACCGGATTTGGCCAGTTCCTTTGATACAGATTTTTACTCCACCTTCAAAGATGAAAGAATACTAAGTCCGTTCGGTTCAAAGGTTCCGCTGCCGGAAAAATATTCGGCGCTGGCGGTGTAGTTAAGGCCGGAAGATGTAATATGGATTTTCCAGATAAATGTTTCATTTGAGGCAAGCCCGTCTTTATCGGGAGTGAGGGAATCGTCACCCCACGCGGCGAGAGCCAGGTTGCTCGTTCCGTCCCATTCCACATATCCGGCGCATTTATGATCCCCGTTATCATCATAAAAAATTCCTATCAGGTCGCCTGAAGATAACGCCGCGCCGTTAACAGTGGGATTTATCGAATGAGGAATCGAAATAATATGATTGGTTCCGGTGTTGCTGAATTCCCACACAAGTGTCGTGGTATCGGGGGGGATTATTCTTCTGATTAAAAAATTCTGTTCAGTTGTGCCCCTGTCGGCAATAACAACTTCCGCTGAATCTGTTTCATAACTGCTTTTTGAGCCATAGGCCATATATGTGCCGGGAATAATGCCGGGCAGGTAATAATATCCGGTAGTGTCTGAAACCGCGTTCAGATCGCCCACCGTAATAATTCCGCTTGTAACCGGGTTCCCGGTTGTTTCACTTGTTATATATCCGGTAAGGATTCCCGACCCGCCAGTCTGCTCCAGCCAGAAATTAACTGTTGAAATTTCACCCAGACTCACCGAAACATTCAGGTCTGTTTCGTCATATCCGGCAAGATAGGCGGTGATCACATGATTGCCCGATGAAAGATCAGTCAAAGTATAATAACCTGCCACATTTGTTGTAACCGCGTTCCCGGTGGTTGAAACAGCCGCGTTATAAAGAAATTTCTGAGTGGCGAGGTCCCTGACATATCCCTGAACTGAGCCGGTGGCGTTTTCCGGTATCAGGTGAAAATTGGCATAGGATGTATCACCGGAAAGCACTCTGACTGTCGAAGCCGAATTGGAGTATCCTTCTTTATCGGCAATTACAGTATATTCATCAGGCGTCAGACCTGATAAAACATAAAAGCCATCTTCTCCTGTTTCTGTTTCCAGGGCGCCGAGTTTTATTTCTACTCCGGCGAGGTATTCGAGACTGAGCTGATCCCTGACATATCCCTTTATATTTCCGGGAGTATCCCAGCTTGTCGGAGTATCTTTGACATGTTTGCATGACGGAACAAATATGATCATTACAAGCAGGCTGATGATAAGTGTTATCAATATATATTTTCCCGATGTCAAGGGGAATGAACCTTTAAGATTATTGTCTGAAATAACATATAAATTTAAGAAAAAAAATGTCGAAAATAAATTATCACTTTTCAGGTTATATATTTATAAAAAATAATTGAGATAAATCAATAGCTTTATTAAGTTTATCATGAATAAACGTTTTGTATAGTCATAATAATTCCTTATATTAAAGCGTTATAATGCATGTATACTATTCAGACTAAATTATAAGGGTCAGAGCGATGAAAAAGAAGATATCAAGATATCTGTCTTTTATTCCATTCCTCCTGTTGTTTTCCGGTTTTATGTATAGTCAGACTGTTACGACGATTGATGAGTATGTGGTATGGGATCAGGACAAAATGATCAACACCGTCATAGAAATAGCCGACGGCGGAACTCTTCATATAGAGGAAGGAGTCAACGTCCGGTTTAACTGGGCAGATCTCAATAACGATCTGATTGGAGATTTTAAGATTGTTGTTAAAGATGGCGGCCGGCTCTATATCGATGGCACCGCGGAGGACCCGGTTATTCTTGAGCCGATAGTCTGTCCGGTGCCGAACGGATCGGAGCACAGTATTTGGTCGGGAATAATTTTTGAAAACGACGAAGATACCGATGATTATATTCAGTACGCCGAATTCAGGAAAGCGCATATAGGCATTCAGCTTTACAGGAATGTTAGTCTGGGCTGCCTGACCTTTGATGATATCGGCGGTTCGGCAGTTATTGTACAGAATTTTGATGATGTTGAAACTACCCGCCTTAACAATCTTGATATTAACAATGCCGACAGCACAGGAATTTTCGTTTATAAAAAGAATACAAATCTTAAATATTGCGCTATCGACAGCACACAGGGCAACGGCATTGAAATATACGCGGAAAATATTACCATCGACTGGTGCGAAATAAGAGATATAAATGGCACTGGTATTTATAATGGCGCCGACGGAACCAATACTATTATCATGAACAGCTATATAACAGGATGCGCCGGTTCCGGTATTTTTAATCTTGACGGAACAATAACCCAGATTCTCAACACAAAGGTGTCGGGGAATAGTTATCATGGTATAGTAAACTCGAGCGGGTATGTCTGGATTGAGCGATCAGAAATTTCAGGCAACGCCTCGATGGGTATTGTTTCGGCAGGTAATTCACAAACTACAAGCACTTATGTAACAGATATAAATAATATCAGTTATGGCTACAGAATTTTTCCTGACAGGCTCGAAAGTGATCTGCTGATTCTCGCGGGAACGGCAGAATCTGAAACTCCCGAGGTTATTTTCAGGAATTCAAATATATATGGCAATGATACTACCGACAGCTACCAGGTTTATACAACTGCCGATAACTTCCCTGTTGCCGATTTTACCGAGAACTGGTGGGGCATTAATTGTTGTGTTTCCGACCTTGTATATTTTACTTCAGCCAATTCGATAGACTATACCAACTGGCTGACTACCGGTACTATTTCAAACGCCACCGCGTTTCTGGTGAAGTCACTGCTTATAACCGAACCGGCCAATAATGACTTTATCATAGAAAACCAGTTGCTGACAATCAAATGGAACAGCTCGGGTTTTATCCCCAGGGTAAAAGTTTATGTTATGGATTCGCTCGGGGTTATACAGCCGGATGAAACCGCTATTGTCTGCAACTCGGGCAGCTATACCTTTGAGGTGTCGGACAATTCCGTTCAATTCCGGGTTGTAACATATCCTGATGAATCGGTTGTTTCAAATGTTGTATTATGCGGATTTACAGATGAAATTACTGTTACCTCTCCGGCTGTGGATGATGTGCTGCTTGGGGGAACAACTCACCGAATTAAATGGGTGGCGCCCTGGGGTGTATCGATGAGACTCGAATACTGCCTTAACGGAACAGACGCCAACCCGAACAACTGGTGGTGGAAGGTTATGGAAGATGGCGATTTTGTTATTTCAACCGACGCCTATTTCGACTGGGTAGTTCCCAACGATACCGGAGCTTATAAAACCGCGAGGATAAGAGTAATTGATAATAACGGTTTATTAAATACATTTGTAAGTGATACATTCACAATCCGGAGAACACCTCCTTCAACTCCCGATGATGTCTGGTATTTTGATAACACTACCGGACATAATATGACTATTATGTTTGAGGATGTTCAGCTTCTTGATGAAGATGATCTTCCTATAGTTTTGGCGGAAGAGGATATGTATATCGGCGCGTTTTACCTCGATAATGTGGAAGGACTTACATGCGTTGGTTATTCTTATCTGAGGTATAATCCGTTGAATGCCACAAATCCCACATTTCTCACCGTATGGGGAGATGATCCCACTACAACAGATGTTGTTGAAGCGGTGCCCGAAGGGGGAAGCCTTGTATTTAAGATCTGGCGCAGCGAATGGTCGGCGGATGATCCTGAAGAGGAGGAACTGGTTGGGGATATCAATGACAGAACGGCGTCGACCTCGACCGGAACAATAAATTATCAGCTTAATGATGTTTTCACCGATCCCGAACTTCTTTACCAGCGGGGCGGCGATGATCCTCCGGTTGTTGGTGAGGACGGGCATCATGAAATTATTCTGCGGACAGGATGGAGTTATATCTCAAGCCATGTTAATCCTGTAAATAATAATGACCTCGACTGGAGCATTACCGCCGGCGATAATCTTCTTTCTCCCCCTGTCAGTGAGCTTCAGGGTGGAATAGACCAGGGTATCGCTCCCGATCCGATGAATTTCCTTATACTGAAGAATGGCGACGGAAATGTTTACTGGGTTACTGATAAGACAAATCCAAACTCCCCGGTAATCACTGCAGATATGACCGAGTGGGATTACAGGGAAGGATATTATATAATGATGGAATCATCTTCACAGACTGATACATTAAAAATTTCAGGCACTGTAGTTGTGCCCCAGGAAACGAGTCTTTCCCTGGGCGCGGGCTGGAATATGATTCCCTATCTGCGTAATTCAGCGATGCCGATACAGCTTGCCATAAGCGGCATTGCCAATAGCCTGCTGATTGCCAAAGATCAGGATGGAAATGTTTACTGGCCCGAACAGTCGATTAACTCAATCGGCGATATGGAAACAGGCCAGGCCTACCTCGTGAAACTTTCAGAATCGGCCACGCTGGTTTATCCGGCTAATACTTCTTCACCCGCGAAGAGCTCAGGTGAAAAATCGAAACCGGAACATTTTGTTTGTGAGAAAAACTCTGATAACAGCGCGGTGGTAGGAATTGCCGAATCGGTTCTTTCAGCTATTCTGGAAATTGGTGATGAGGTCGCGATATTCGGCGAGAATGGAAAAATGGCCGGAAGCGCGGTTTATAACGGCGGCAATACAGCGGTTGTTGTCTGGGGAAAAAATGCCATGGATAACGGATTCGGACTCGAAATTTATGAAAACTTTACTCTGAAGGCATACAGCAAAACGCAGGATAAAGAATTCACGCTTAACGGACTAAACTTCAGTTCATCAGGTAAAAATTATTATACCGTTAACGGCATAAGTTTTATTGAATCGGCAGAATCGGTTGAAGGAGCTGTTCCCGAAGTATTTATGCTTAACCAGAATTATCCCAATCCTTTCAACCCGACTACAATCATGAGCTTCTCACTGCCTGAAAACAGGAAAGTGAATCTCGCCGTTTATAATGTGCTCGGCGAACTCGTGAGTGTGATGATAAATCGTGAAATGGAAGCCGGAAACCACAGGGTTGAGTTTAACGCTTCCAGTCTGGCCCCCGGTGTATATTTCTACCGCCTTATCGCGGGAGATTACACCTCGGTTAAGAAGATGACCTTATTGAAATAAATTCATACGGAATAGTAAATTATTCCTGAAAAGGCGGGGTGACCCGCCTTTTTTTATTTATGAAGTTTGAAACGGCTGATTGAGGGAAAAAATGAGCAGCCATAAATTATAATCGTAAATTGGCGAAACCAGAAGTGAAGAGCGAATCAATGGATAATTACAGAACTCCTTGCTCATCGCAAAATTAAATCACGGAATTTTTGAATAATATCTTATGAAGTTGTTATCCATCTATTGCGTAACAGGGCCTTTTTATTACCCATAAATGATGTGTCATAAATTTACAATTATATCGATCCGGGTTTATAAGGAAGGTATTAAGATTCTTGATTATCCGGGGTGGTTTGTGAATCCTCTAAAAGGAAAATGATAGAAAAAAGAAACTTGCAGAGGTCAACAGGCGAACATTCTTGCAAATGGCGAAACCGTTGGGCATGTGCGACCACTTTCGCAGCACTTCTGATAATTAAAGCCCCGGTTCCCCGCCATTCGGAGGTGTCCTTTTTTCTGATCTTCCTCCGCAGGCCGCCATCTTCGAAGGCTGCCTGCGGTTATTCGGTTTTGCCCCCATTCGGGGACGGAAAAATCAAGGACTCTCCCACTTCTCACTAAGTTGACAGCAGTGCATCCACAAAAATACCTGTGGAGAAGAGTCGCCCAATTCCGCAAATAATGTCAAATTTTATTTCAGCAGCATCATTTTTCCTGAGGCTGAAAAATTATCTGTTTTTAATTTATATATGTATGTTCCGCTGGCGAGGAGGGAGGCGTCAAATTCTTTTGAATAATATCCTGCCGGCAATTCTTCATTCACCAGGGTGGCTATTTTCCTGCCCAGCATGTCATATATTTCAAGCAATACGTTGGCCGACTCCGGCAACTGGAATTTAATCTTCGTAACCGGGTTAAAGGGATTGGGGAAATTCTGTTGAAGTTTGTATTCTGAAGGGAGATCGCTTATTTCTTCAGGGGAAACATCGGTTATGAGTGTGCCTGTAACGGCCAGACCGAGCACCGATTTTATACCGATGGAGCCTATTTCTTCAGTGTCCAGGTTATCTGTGTTTATCAGCAGTAAAGTGGAGGGCTGGAAAATTTTATCATAAGCTCCCCACAGAAGACCGTCATCGGTGAATGTTAAGGCGTCGATATAATTATCAATTCCTGTCGAACCAAGCAGTTGCGCGCTGCCGGTTGCCTTATCGATTTTATAGAGTTCATCTTTATTATCGCCCGCGGAAAGAGAAGCGTAAAGTTCACCGGTGAGGGGATTTTCAGCGAGGGCTGAAATAAGTATTCCGGTATTCCCGATTTCGGTCAGTTCTCCGTTTTCAGGATTAATCGTATAGAGAATTCCTACATTATCAGTGGCGAACCAGGTTCCATCAGTGGTAATCGTAAAGCTGTAAAGCAGCGCGTCCGCTTCAACCTTTGTCCAGGCGTCACCCATCTCACTGTTAACTCTTACGATATTTGTAACCGAAGCGCCGCTGGCCAATCCAAGAATTTCGTCATTACCACGATCAATACAGATATCGGTAACAGCGGAAAATCTGTGTTCCCCTATTTCGGTTCCTGTTCCTGTGACGGGATCAATTTGAATCAGAGCGCTGCCTCCGGAAGACCCGGTTGAGCCATACAAAAATCCCCCGTTTGCCGGCATTATCCTGAATGCCTCTCCGACAACAGATACATATCGCAGAGCCTGCTGATCGCTGCTGCTGATTACAATAGAATCGGAATATACACCTGTCATAGCGGGTTCAAAAGTTACCGTGAATTTTAATGAATCATATCCCTGCAGCGTTACAGGAAGGGATACAGGCAGGTTGAGTGAAAAGGCTGACTCATTAAGAGTCATGGAATATATTTCGAGGGGCGTCTGACCCGCGTTTCTGATTATCAATGCCTGTGATTCCGCTGTGGCGGGGATCTCGACCAGTCCGAGGTCTGTTGATTCGGTGTTAATGGTATATGTTGGTTCCTGGAACAGCTCGGTTCTGATTGCCGATACCCAGACACCCCAGACATTCTCCTCCGGGGTATATTCCGAGGCTATCCAGAAAGTTTCCTCATCGACGGGGTCCACCCAGACGCCCATGTAATCACCCCAGCGGTTTTGCTCGCCGCCAAAAGTTTTTACGTAACGGGCTTTGCCGCTCTGCATCATCATGCTTGATGAAGGCAGGCCGGAATAGGCATTGATCACACTGTAAAACGCGCCCACATACTCATTGGCCGAAGAGCGGCTGTATGTAATCAGAACATCGCCCCGCGTATTTACATCAAGCGCGGAATAAAAATAATAGTGTTCCTGATCGGATATAACAAAATCGGAAACAAGTTCATTAGTTGCCGGCTTGATACAGAGATACCTTACAGAACACAAATCACCATTGGCGACTGTGTGGGTGGCGTGAAGTTTCCCGTTTCGGAAAACCGGTTCATTGAGGAAATTACTTCCCCATATTTTCAGCGGTGTTCCGCCGCCCATCTGGGAAGGATTCAGGGGGTCCTGGTATTCCGCTACATCAATGGTGGTTCCGGTAAGGGAGGGGGTTCCGAGGGGATCGCTGAGTTTATATAAGCCGACACTGGTTTTATTGGCGGAAATGGAATCAGGCTCAATGACGAGAAAATAATATTCTGAAGAGGGATCAGCCATCTGCGCCGGTCTTATCATGTAGGGAGTAACATTTGTGCCGGGATATTTTATATTCCAGAGGTCTTTCCACTGAACAACAGCCGGTCCCGAAGAAATATAAAGCGTTGATTTATCAATAATTTTTATTCTTTCATATTTGAATATTTCACCGGCATAAGTGAACTGGTCGCTCGCGAGGTAGATGGCTTTATCGTCAAATCCTACTCCTGTATAATCGGCCCAGTATCCGTCGGGAGTCATGCCGTTCAGATTGCCCGGAATTGCCCAGTTATACCATGTGCCGAGGGGGTTCTCATCATCTGAAACTGAGATTAGGTAATAACTTTCATTCGAGTTATTATTGAGGTGAAGCCAGGCCATAACCCAACGGTTTTCAAAATCGTCATAGATAACCTTCGGATCAAATGAGTTTGGGGCGTCGAGCACATTGGCGAACCAGTCATCGGCGTTAATGGTTTTTATTGTGTTTCCTTCCTTGTCGCTGATACGGAAACGGCTGTTTACCGCGTGAATGACATATTCGGGGCCGCAGGCGAGATATGGATCGGGGGGAATGCTTACCTTGAGATCAGGTATTCCGTTGAAGCTGCGATATACCAGTATGCTGTCATCCAGGAGTGTGCGTGACGAGGTGATCTTTTCACCGCCGAAATATCCCCCCCGGCCTTCAGGGTAATTATCGGCCGAAAGATCGTTGAATAGTTTTAGTTTGCCGTAGTGCATTCCGCTTTCGGTGGTGAAATCATCGGTCGATACTTCATAGCCGCCGGTTATCTGGCCATCGGCGGGACCGTCATATTGCACCTGCGCCTGAAGGCTGAATGTAAAAACAAATATAAATGTAAATAAAGCTCTCATAAATATTCTCTCCCAATGTAAAAAAAATAAAATAATTCTTTTCGGAGTTACAGTCAAAAAAATAGTTGGGAATTTGTGAAATGATTTTGTTAATGCGGCTCTCTCTTTGGGCTAAAGCCCACCATTTTATATATGTCACCTATTCCACGGCCTGAAGGCGCATGGATATTATAAAATTCTCCAGGTTTGGGGAGATTGGCAAATTGAGGCTTTGGGATATTTCAAGGGCAGGGAAATTCACCTTCGCATAATACAGTTTTTTGCCATTCATAGAGACAAGGCATGCCTTGTATCTACAGGTTTCTTTCAGACATTTTTTCAACGATGGAATAAAAGGAGGATACCGATTTTTAATCATGGTAATTCTAAAATCCTTTAATCATGGTTCAGACTATGGCGGGATAAGAATGGATGTACTGTGATATGCAATACCATCCTGCATTTCTATGGATGCTGTTTATCTATATCACTGTAAAATAAGAGTGATAATTTACCCGGCGTGCTAAATATGGTGTACCTACGGCACACATAATTTTTATTTTTCAATCCTTTTTACCAATATTTTGCCCCTAACGGGGCAATAATGTTTCCGGAGAATTTATGTCCCGTTAGGGAAGGCATATTGGTTGAAAAATAAATACAGGTTCGAATAAGTGTGCCGTCAGATACACCATATTTGTGCCTTGGGATATTTTAAGGGCAGGGAAATTCACCTTCGCATAATACAGTTTTTTTGCCGTTCGTAGAGACAAGGCATGCCTTGTCTCTACGAGGTTTCTTTCAGACATTTTTTCAACGTTGGAATAAAAGGAGAATACCGATTCTTAATCATGTCAATCCTGAAATCCCTTAATCATGGTTCAGACTATGGCGGGATAAGCTTGGACGTACTGTGATATGCAATACCATCATGCATTTCTATGGACGCTGTTCATCTAAATCACTGTAAAACAAGAGTGATAATTTACCCGGCGTGCTAAATATGGTGTACCTACGGCACACATAATTTTTATATGTCAATCCTTTTTACCAATATTTTGCCCCTAACGGGGCAATTTTATTTCAGGAGTATTTATGTCCCGTTAGGGACAGCATATTAGAAGAAAAATAAATACAGTTTGGATATAGTGTGCCGTTAGGAACACCATATTTGAGGCATGGGATATTTCAAGGGCAGGGAAATTCACCTTCTCATAATACAGTTTTTTTGCCATTCATAGAGACAAGGCATGCCTTGTCTCTACAAGGTTTCTTTCAGACATTTTTTCAACGATGGAATAAAAGGAGGATACCGATTCTTAATCATGGTAATTCTAAAATCCTTTAATCATGGTTCAGACTATGGCGGGATAAGATTGGCCGCGCTGAGGAATATAATACCCTTCAATGCTGTAAAAACCTTTTTAGGAACCGCCATAAAATCGTGAACGATTACGAGAACGAGTACGGTTTTTTTTCTGAATTTCTGTTTGTTCCCGGGGTTGCCGGCTTTGTTTTTTTTATAGGATTGTACTTGGGCAATTAGTTTCTGCCAATACTTTTATTAAATAATCGCGCAGGCGATATCCATAACATTTGTGCCGGTGGGGCCGGTGATTATAAGGCTGCCGGTTTTTTTGAAAAAATTGTAGGAATCAAATGCGTGAAGATATTTAACGGGATCGGGACCTGATTCGGCGATTTTTCGCCATAATTCTGATGAAACAATTGCTCCCGCGGCATCGGTGGGGCCGTCGGTTCCATCTGTTCCCGATGAAATAAAGGTGTAATCTAAACTATCTTTCAACCTGGCCAGGATCGTTAAGGCGAGGTGAGTATTTCTGCCGCCGGTTCCTTTGCCGGTAACCTTTACTGTCGGTTCGCCGCCCCACAAAAGAGCGACCGGCCTATTGTGATTCCTTCTTTTTTCGGATACAATTTCATTACAAATTTTGTCAGCGATCAGATTAAGCTCTCCTGTTAATCCCCCGGAAAAAATTTTTGTGTAATAACCGATGGATTTAGCTTTTTCTTTTGCCGCCTCCAGAGCGTCATCGTTGCCTCCGAGAATTATATGAGGGTATTTCTTTTTTAATACCGGCGGATTAGGTTTTTTTAATCCGGAGGGATACCCAATTTTATATTTGCCAAGAATATCAGCGGCCGAACCTGTTTTAGCATTGTTTTGGTAAAAAGGCCCCGAGGCGATAATGGCTGGATCATCCCCCGGCACATCACTGATAATGAGAATTACAGCGTCGGCGGGGTGAGTAATATTGGCGAGTTGTCCCCCTTTCAGCATGGAAAGTGACATCCGGACAGTATTAATTTCGGCAATATTCGCGCCCGATCTGAGAAGCTGATCGGTTATATCCTGAAACTGAACGGGAGAAATGTAATCGAGAAGTTTTTCCATAAGAGCTGATCCGCCCCCGGAGAGGAGGAATATCACCAGGTCATTTTTACCGGCTTTATTCAAAAGAGCAAATATTTTTTCACCGGCCGCGAAAGAATTAGAATCGGGCAGAGGATGTCCCGCTTCAATCTGCCGGACATATTTCAGATTGGCAGTATGACCATATTTAACCGCTACAATTCCGCCGGTGATTCTTTCACCAAGTAATTTTTCAATACCTTCAGCCATATAGGCGGCGGCTTTTCCTGCGCCGGTCAGAAAAATGTTATTATATCGACTAAGCTCAAGTATTTGATTATCGATATAAAACCGGTCTTCAATCATGCCTGCCTTATTTCCAAAGAGGGAGGAAGGAGTCACCGAATTTATTCCATACCGGATAATTGTCAGGCAATCTTCAGGGGCCATATCTTATAACCTTTTCTCTTTTTTTTACTTTCACAAAAAAGTTCGATAAATTTAAAGCTGTCAAAAACAACAATTGATGTCTTTTGAAGATCAATAACAATAATAGTAAAAAACTTGGTTTTATAGAAGGCTGGCTTTCAGCAGTAATGAATTTGCTGCTTTTTGGTCTTAAACTTTGGGTAGGAATAATTACCGGATCGATTGCCCTTATTGCCGACGCGTGGCATACACTTTCAGATACATTATCCTCAATTGTTATTATATTCGGATTCTGGGCTTCACAAAAACCCCCCGATGAGGAACATCCTTTCGGACATGGCCGGGCTGAACTTATAGCCGCGATAGTAATAGCAACACTTCTCGCTGTAGTTGGAATAAACTTTTTTGTTGAAGCGATTAACCAGCTTGTCGAAAAAAAACAGGTTGTATTTGGCACGGCGGCGATTGTAGTAACCGCCATTTCTGTAGTGGTGAAGGAAGGACTCGCGCAGTTTGCCTTTTTTGCCGCGAAAAAAATGAAGAGCAAAGCGCTGAAAGCCGATGCATGGCATCACAGAAGTGACGCTGTAACATCGTTAATAATTCTCGCGGGAGTATTTCTCAGCGATTATTTCTGGTGGATAGACGGGGCGCTCGGTTTGATTGTAACTATTTTTATTTTTAAGGTGGCCTGGGAGATATTTTATGAATCTTCCCATGTTCTGCTCGGAGAAAAACCTGATGAGAAATTAAAAAGTGAAATACGCGCTGTTATGAAAAACCACGCGGGAACTGATTTTAACATGCACCATTTTCATCTTCATCAATATGGCGATCACCTGGAAGTTACATTTCATATATGTCTGCCCGGGGATGAAAACCTGGATAATGCCCACAAACAGACAAAACATCTTGAAAATCTCCTAAGGGAGAGTATGGATATCGAAGCTACAATCCATATTGATCCTGAAGGAATAAATGACTGATTAAAAATTTTTGCCAGGGAACGTAAGTTTTTTATCCCTGGTTGTTTGTTGTATGTGAATGGATGCGGATTTTTCTATTTCTTTAAAGTTAATAATCTGTTAAATTTAATGGACCTTTAATCTAATATGAGGAACAAATGAAAAAAATAGTGACAGTTTTACTGATTTTGTTGAATATATCATTATTCGCCCAGGATGAAGTCATTATGGAGAAACATCGTGAACATTTAATGAAACTGGCCAAAGCAAATTATCCCGGTGATTCAAATATCGATGTGACATACTACGGACTTGATCTGAATATCTCACACAGCCCGAACTATCTTACAGGAATGGTTACAGTAAGGGCAAGAGCTGTATCCGCTGATCTTACCCAGTTTTTTCTTGATCTTCAGACAACCATGACTGTCGATTCGGTAAAAAATGAAAGCGGAAGTCTTGTTTTTAACCATCAGAATGATAAGGTAACAATTACACTTGAAAGAGCATACGCGGCCGATGAAGAATTTTCAGCCGATATCTATTACCAGGGAGTTCCAGGCAGCTCGGGATTTGGAAGTTATGAAAACACCACCCACGCCGGACAGCCTGTAATCTGGACTTTAAGTGAGCCATACGGTTCGAGCGACTGGTGGCCGGCAAAGGATACACCATCCGATAAAGCTGATTCTTCCGATATGTGGATGACTGCTGATGAAGATATGGTATCGGTTTCCAACGGTACTCTTCAGGAAGTTGTGGATAACGGAGATGGCACTAAAACCTACAAATGGAAAAACAGCTATCCGATCGCTCATTACCTGATTTCAATGGCAATAACAAACTATCAGGAATATGTTAACTATTTCCATTATACTGATACAGATTCAATGCCTATACACCATTATAATTACCCTGAACACTGGGATGCCGTAAGAAAAGACGCCCTGGATAAAACTCCCTATATGATAGAGGTATTTACCGAAAAATATGGCGACTATCCTTTTCTGCGTGAAAAATATGGCCATGCCGAATTTGGCTGGGGCGGCGCTATGGAGCATCAGACCTGTACATCAATAGGAAGTTTTTCAGAACATATTATTGCCCATGAGCTCGCTCACCAGTGGTTTGGTGATAAGATCACATGTATTGACTGGCATAATATCTGGATAAATGAAGGTTTCGCCACTTATTCTGAAGCTGTATATTTTGAGGAAGCTTACGGCAAGGAATATTATGATGAATATATTCTGAACAAAATTGAGCCGCCAAACTACGGGGCCGCGAAAAATGCTGTCGGATCACTTTATGTTCAGGATATAAGCGGTACAGGCACTATTTTTAATTACGCTCTTTCATATAACAAAGGCGCTGTTGTTCTTCATATGTTAAGAGGAGTGCTTGGTGATGATGTTTTCTTTGATGTAATGAAAACTTATGCCGGCCATCCCGATTATGCTTATGGTGTTGCCGGAATTGATGATTTCAAACTTGTCGCTGAGGATGTATCAGGTGTTGATCTTGATTATTTCTTTGATGAATGGCACTATGGAGAAAACTATCCTAAATATTCTTATGACTGGGGTTACAATAATTATGGCGGTTCAACTTCCTCAGTTCATATGACCATATCACAGTCAACTAACAGCAACCCGACATTTTTTACTATGCCGATTCAGATTAAAGTAAATTTTGCCGATGGCGATACCATTGTTACGGTCTTTAATGATCAGCAGGAACAGGATTTTGAATTTGACGTGGAAGGAATTCCGACCGGGATAGAATTCGATCCCGGCAACTGGATAATGAAAGATATTCTTGGTGTTACAGGAACTGATGGTGAGGAAATAGAGCTGAATCAGTATCACCTGTTCCAGAATTATCCAAATCCTTTTAATCCTTCAACGACGATTCATTATTATATTCCTGAGGAAACAGAGGTCAGCCTTAAACTTTATGATATGCTTGGACATGAGATTGCTTTGCTTAAAAGTGATGTTCAGCAGGCGGGAAAACATTTTATTAAACTGAATACAACAGACTTTTCACCAGCTCTCGCGAGCGGTGTATATATCTATAAACTTGAAGCGGGCGCTTTTTCTGATTCAAGAAAAATGATGCTGCTCAAATAAATTTTAACAATTTATTAAGGGAGGGGATTTCTCCCTCCTTTTTTTTATGATCACACCTCAGGAATTCATAGAGCTTCAGAAACCTTCCATATTTAATTATATCCTGGAAAATGAAAACAGAGATCCGGCCGGTTTCGCGCTTAAGTTTCGTGACAGTAATTTACCCGCGAGGGCAATTGCCGAACAGATAAAGTGCCGTAAAAAAGCTTCCAAAAAACTGCCATCATTAAATTTTTTCAGGATTTTTGATTCTCTCGCTCTTGAACAGGCAACTGGGGAAATCGCGGCAAAGTATAAATCTTCATTTATTTCGGGAGAAAGGGGAATCGATATAACAGGTGGGATGGGAGCTGACAGTCATTTCCTTTCACAGGGTTTTGATGAGTTTGTTTATTGTGAAAGAAATCAGTTCTTAAAGGAAATATTTGATTATAACCTCACTTTTTCGGAAAGGGAAAATATTAAAACCTTTTCGGATGACGGGATAAAACATCTTGAAAATAATAACAGCCGGTTCGATTGGATATATGCCGATCCATCAAGGAGGCAGGGGGATAAAAGGAGTGTGGATATAAATTATTACAGTCCTGATATTCCCGCCAACCTGGACCTTCTTTTCAGCCGGGCAGATAAAATATGTGTAAAAGTTGCTCCCGCGTTTGACATAACCGAAGCCTTGAGGATTTTCAGAAGGATAGATAGAATTACAATTATATCGGTTGGAGGGGAGGTAAAGGAGGTTCTGATTATTATGAATTCCTCTCTGCCTGATGAAACTATTCCCATGATAGAGGCGGTAGTTTTGAACAAAAGAAAAGGTGAATCGTTTCTTTTGACCCGGTTATGGAGTGAGAAAATAGGTCCAGTTCCAACTGAATCCATGGCTGAATATTTATATGAACCTGATCCGGCTTTCGTAAAATCGGGACTGGAGGGAAAACTTGCTGTTAATTTTAAGTTGTTGAGGATCAATGAAACAGGCGTTTTTTTTACGTCGGATGAATTGGCTTCAGGTTTCCCGGGCAGAATTTTCCGGATTGTTGATACTCTTCCTTTCAACGAAAAAGAAATAAGAAGGTGGATTAAAGGGAAGGGTATTAAAAAAGCTAATCTGCTGAGAAAGGATTTTCCCTGGTCAGTCGAAAAGCTCAGAAAAATGTTTAATATCGGCGAAGGAGGAGAAGAGTTCCTGGTATTTACTTCAGGTCCCGGGAGAGAAAAGGTTATGTTTTATTGTCTGAGGGCTGATTAACCAAACTTTTCTTTCCCCATTTGAGATCCCGGGGTTTGATGAATTTCTCTTACCTGATGTTTTTCGAAGCGCGGTACCGGCCCCAGAATTTTAACCTGGTCAGGCTGGAAAATCTCAGAAATAAACGGGGAAGACTGAACTTTTTGATTTTGTGCATCATTCGGTACATAATCCAGACAAGCCCGAAGGTGAATGTTGTGTTTATTAAAGTGAAGAAAATGGATGATTCATGTTCCAGGTATAAGGCTTCATACCCGAGTTTCAGCATAAACCATGAAATTAAGGGGGGCAGGATGATCCCGGGGAGAATCCAGAGGGAGATGGAAAAACCGTGTGAAGTCTGTATCGCCTTTTCCGGGCATCCGGTCATACATTTCATGCAGCTCTCACACTTAAAATTCCAGAAAGGTTTTCCCCCTACAAGTTCTATGGCATTTACCGGGCAGTTCTTAATACAAGCGCCGCAGTTGTCGCATTTTTCATCGGCATAAAATGTTTTTGCCAGTAAAAAACGTCCGAAAAAATAATAGGCTATAGATATCGGCAGTATGAGCAGATCGAGCGGCAGGTCATAAAGTCCGCGCCGTACTTTTTCGCCATTGAATATTTTTTCTGTAAACCGGGAAATAATTCCTCTGCATCGTTTATAAATTTGGGTGACAGCAGTCCCCCTTAAAGCGGGGTGAAGAGAAAGCCAGTTGGATGGAAGATCGAGAGGGCGAAAGCCTGATATATTGTATCCTTTGAATTTGAGAATTATTGCCGGGAGAATTTGCCCCGCCCCGCTCAGCCCCGGAAAATAAAGAGGGCCCAGTTTTGTGCCTCCCCTGGTATTAACAATAAATACATCTGAATCGCCTTTGGGGAAATTTATCAGGAACCTGAGCATTATCGGGGGCGCGTTAAATCCGTGAGTAGGAAAACAAAAACCCAGCAAAGTTTCGGAACGGGGACTTTCAGGAAGGAAAACATTATCGGAGGCTATATTGATAACCTTGTTTTCTATTCCATATTTTCCCGCGTCGGCCGCGATCCATCCCGCGGCGTTTTTCGCGTTGCCGGTGCCGGAAAAGAAGTATATTAATATATTCTTATAACTTTTCATTCAGATTTTTCGATGATCTGTAAGAAGCTAATAACAGGTTATTATCACTTCAACAGTAACAGTTTTTTTGCTTCACTGAAATTATCAGATTTTAAGCGATAGAGGTATAAACCACTGGCCAGATCAGAGGCGTTAAAATTTATTTTGTGTTTGCCTGCCGATTTATTTCCCTTGTAAAGATTTCGGATATGTCTTCCCAGCGCGTCATAAATATCCAGCTCAACTTCTGCGGCGTTCAGCAGGAAAAATTCTATCGAAGTAACCGGATTGAATGGATTGGGATAGTTTTGGTAAAGATAAAAACTTCCATCAAAATTATATTCGCTTGTTTCTCTTACATTGCCTGGAGAAAGATTTGATTCAAATTCAAATATTCCCATTCCGGTCGCGACAATAATATTTTTTTTGCCGTCATTATCATAATCAATAACTCTTAAATTTCTGACGGAGCAATCAAGATCAAACTGATTACCGGAAAATAAAATTTCCATATTAATTTTATCTAATACCAGAAGTTTATCCGCGCAAATTATCAACTCATCAATTTCATCAGCATTCAGATCAGAACTTTCAATTCCGCTAATACCATGCGAATGTTTATAGTACATAACTTCGTTCTGATTAACGGGATTAATTTGTAATAATGTTCCATCCTGAAGTCCGCAATAGAGTTCTTTCTCACCGTAATTGTCAAAATTTTTAAACATCAAAGAATAGGCTACATTTGAGGGGAAATATTTAATCCAATTTTGGGAAGGAGGATTTAAGTTCAAAGAGGTCACCACACCTGAGGGAATATTATTAATAAACTTGGTTCCGCAAATAAAAGCTATCTGCTCTCCTTCTAATGTCCCGAAAACTATGTCGTGCACGATATCAATATCTGTTGAATCATGTTCGATAAACATTTCTTTGTCGAGGGTCTCAAAATCAAAGAAATTGATAAATCCATTATCCGAACAGGTTATCAACTCTTCAGCGCCATCAGTATCATAATCAAAAAAAGACAATTCAACCACATCCGGAGAATAACCTTCTTCAATATCCACGGTTCTGATTTCTTCCGAATTTATGTCGAAAATTAATACTTTTTTATTTTGCCCAAGTAGCAGGTATTCATTGCCATTGGAAATATTTTTATGGCAAAGGAGTGAATAAATAAGGCCTTGAATAGAGTTATTGAATTGCCTGGTTGATTGAATTGTGAAATCCTCAAATATATCAGACCATATAAAAAAGCAACCATCGCTAAAGTTCCTGCATTTTGAGCTTAAACCAAAAAAACGTGGTAAGTTATTTTCTCCGGAGAAGAGATCAATAGAGTATCCGCCGGCAATATCGACGTTTGACCATTCCCTCGCGCCACCTGTCGCATCACTTATTAGAAGGTTATCCGGTCCGCTGCTGGAGCTTCCCACTCCCCAAATGAGTTCTTTGTCTCCATCTCCATCTGGATCGCCAAGCGCAATATTAGATACCCCCGTGGTGTTGATATCACTTATTTCCTGAATTCTGCTGAAATTCTGGATATCGTAAACATATAGTGAAGTCTGAAAATTAGTTCCAAGGATCATCTCTTTTCTGTCATCTCCCTGAACATTCTCAAATACGATTGAGGCTATTCTGTTATCAACTTTTTCCTTCCAGATAGTTTCAAAGTTTTCTCCATTGATAACGAAAATCGAATCTTCAACTTCATTTGTAAAAATAATCTCTTCAATGGCGTCATCATTTATATCTTCTGTGGTAAGTGAGGAACTAAATCCCAAAGGAAATTTCCTTTCTACTTGTTGTGTGTTAAAGTCGAATACCGTACCGTCTGAACATAAAATTTCAAAGTCGGGATCACTATCCACATTTGCGATGTCAAGATTTTTCCCTCCTAATGTAGCGTTAATGCCATTAATTGTACTTATTTCACAAATGAGAGAATTATCTTCATAATCTTTAATAAATAATATATCATAACACGATATAATGATTTCATTGTTTCCGTCATTGTCAAGATCGAAAATCCGGCAATCATTAGCGTAAGAATATTCTGAATGGCCTGTTACGTATTGAAATATTTCAAATTCCCTCTCTTTTTGAAAAGTGACACCATCAAATATTTTTGCCAATCCATCTTGTTTGATAGTAATTATTTTCAATTTTCCATTAATATAAAAAAAATCAGATGCGAGAATGAAATTACCAATTTTTGAATTCAGATCTGTATAACCGGTAGTAAAATAATTATCATTGACATACTCAAGTCGAAGACCTCCCATCTGAGAACTAAGATAAATTTCATCTAACCCATCATTATCACTGTCAACAGCCAGCATTCTGTGAGCGCCGATATACTCTCCAATCTCCACTATCTGCCAGTTGGAAGTTAAAGTTTGTGCGACAGCGATTGAAGAAAATAATAACAGAATCGTTATCTTTTTTAACATTATATCATACATGGCAATTATTTAATTTTTCTTAAAAATTATCTCCTGTGCCGTTGATTTCTGGATTTTATTGAGGATATCAAGAAATTTCGGGTGGTCATTTACAGGGATAAAACGGTTTGGAATTTCTATAATCGCTTCTTCCCTGATAATATTTCCTTCCTCTTTCCAGGAAACAGATGAGCTGATCTTATCTTTAATTTTGAATTCTTCAGCTTTAGGAAGCTCATGTAATTCATATCCGTCCGGAATCTGAATATCCCAGGAAATATGGTATATAAAAGGAGTATCAAAGAGAATGTCATTATACCTTTTAGTAGCGAAAAGAACATCTTTTAAATTATTTATCAGGTATTGGTCTGCATTAAAAGTCATAAAGGAATCAACCGCGTCAGTTCTGAATTTGGAAAGACCAACGCAGTTCACTTTGATATCAATACTATCCTTAAAAAATTTGCTGTAAGAAACTTTGCAGTTATCTTCGAAATATGTTTCCAGTTCATCTTTGAAATAATCTGTAATTTCATCACTTTCCGCGCTGTAAAAAGTATTCCTGAAACTTTCAGCCTCTGTTCCTCTGTAAGTCAGACAAAGTGAGTCGGTGATAATTAAATCATCATCGAATACGATATTATGTTGCTCCATCTGACAGTGATCTTTCATGTCGACTTCGCCAAATATTACTTTTTTTTCAGCGGATTCTTCTTTAACCAAAATAACCGGAAGAGAGGCGTGGAACCAGGGATGAAAATATTGATTCGGCAGGCAGCGATGAAAATCATAAAGATTTTCTTTACCGTCGATTGTCACTAAAATGCCAAGCCGGTTGAACCACATTGTCGAAGGAATTTCATGTTTATAAGCGCCGTTTTCTTTGTCTCTTATCCAGACAGGATCGGCGCGGACATTCATCTCTTTCATAATCTGGTAAAATATATATGCCAGATCGGTCGCGTCCCCTTTCTTTTCTTCGAAGAGGTCATCAAGCCTTTCAGAAGATGGAAAAAGGTTGTAACCTTTTGCTGTGTGAAAATATTTTTTAATAGCTGTAAAAGTTTTGTTTACATTTTCCCATGTCGGTTTAATTGTTTCGGCATCTTCCGGAAGACCGAGCATAAGCATCATATCATCGTCAACGTCATCGTCATCCATGAAATTTTCAAAGTAGTTTTCAGCCATGATATTCCAGCCCCCTTTTTCAAGGAACTCGTCATTTACAATCCGGTATGTAGTTGTATAGGCAAGATCCATATATGGTTTTGAAAATGGTTCTTCTGGTAATCCCGGCACATTTTTTATTCCCCAGAAAAGAGTCTGCCCCGATCCGAAATCCTGGGAAAGCTGTTGTTTTTTCGGATCTCCGATTAGCGCCTGCGGCCATGATTGTATAATATATTTTTTATCCGAAGGGAAAGTCAGGTAAAGATTTGAGAATAGTATAAAATCTTCTTCATTATGATAAAATTTTCGACTTGTTGAATAGGTGAAGGGATCCTCATGCGCGTATTCAATTTGAAGTAAATCACCAGGTTTAAGATCGGGGATTTTGAAAATTACTTTTGTAAAGAGAACCTGGCCGCGTGAGTTTTCAACATCAGGCTCTTTAATAATATCATCTTCAGGCATAACCCAGATAGTTCCATCCGGTTTCATAACACGGGCTCTGACATCAAAACCTGCCTCAAAATCATAAAATCTTTCGAAATAATAGTATTCAAATTTTCCATAACGATCCACCGCTCTTTCATTAAGCAGCTTAACAATGAGGATTTTCGAATAAACCCCGGCCAGCCCGAAAAAATCAACACCCTGAGTAAATGTTGATTTATTTGTTATCTGGTAACTTTGTTCTTTAATAATAATTATAGCATCACGATCAGGGAATTTTTCAGGCGAAAGCATTTTGCTAAAATCCTGGTCCGGCATCTCTCTGATAAATTCCTGAGCCGGTGAAACAGATGTAATTAAGCAAATAATAAATAAAATAGCGAGTATTTTCTTTTTCATATATCCCTCGGTGAAATGATAATAGATTTTTCCAGATTATCTTTTATTTTATTAAAATTGTCGAGAAACAATTTCCTTTCTTCATCTTTAAAGGGGCCGGGCGGAAGATAATATTTATAACGAATATGATCATTTCCTGATACCAGACCATTCCTCAGATGAATATCAATATTTACCCTGCTGAAATAGGGATTATAAAATATTTCGTCAGGATCACTGTTTTTATATCTGAAAGGAAGGATATTTTTAACAATATTAGCAGGTTTAAAATAACATTTCCCATTTATTTTGGTAATTACATTTGGGAATTCACATGAAGTAGTGATAGTATATGAGCTATCAGTTCCTGATGTTCGGATGTTGTTAATAATAATCTGCTCGTCTATATTATTTTTTATCCATCTTCCCAGCATTTCCAAAAAATCATTTTTATTCAGGTATTTTTCTATATACGAGAACATGATGCCATACTGAAATTTCAGGTCAAAACTAACGACTCCTTTCAGGTTTTTGCCACTCATTGTCATCTCAGCATAAATATCTATGCCTGACCGGGGGTGCTCCTTGATAAGCTCCATTTTTGAAGATTCTTTATCGATAACCAGCGCGTATTGATTGATTAAGTCATCAAGAGTTATTCCTCCCATACCAGTCTGGTTTGTTCCGTCATACCAGTAATATTGCCCGTTATTCTCAAGAGCTAAAATACAGTGGTTAAATTGGCTGACCGGCATCTTAACCGGATGAAACCTTCCCCTTCCCCGATGGCAGAGTGCAAGTTTGGCCGGAATTCCCACAGAGTTGGCGAGTTCATACATAAGGAATGAATAGTCCTTGCAGTCGCCATATTTATGTTTGATTATATCAGAGATTTTATTTGGTATTACCTCGCCATATTCAAGATAATGTTGTTCATATCGGTAATTATCGGTGCAATACTTAAAAATAGCATCCATCTTTTCAAGATTTGTATCCAGGCCTGCCGTAACAGAATCCGCGATCTCTTTAACCATTTCCGGTGAATCTGATTTATCACGAATAGCATTAAGATACCAGTTGCCAAAAGCATTCCAGGAGGGTTTTTGCTCCTTCGATATTTGTTGCAGAAGTGGAGAAGTTACAACAACTTTGGGCGCCTGGTTGCGGCATTCAAATTCGGAAGCAGTTGTGTAAGAGCCGGTTCTTTCCCAGGTAAATTTATAAGTTTTTTTACCTTCTTTTTCAGAAATTTGTGGTGTCTGATCATCAAAATAAACCTGGTAAAGTATTTTTTCAGATGAGGGGGCCTCGATGTTGAAATAAATATTATGGGCGTTTTCTCCCGCTTCAGATTTAGAAAAATATATCCCGAGCTGCGGCAGGGTAAGCTCAGACTCATATAAAACTTCAATAATATCACCTTCTTTAAGACTATACTCAAAGGGCGCGATTTTTATTTTTGATTTGGATATCACCCTTCCGCTGCTGAGATTTACCGAGCCAAGGTCTCCCGATCCATACGTCTGAATATCACCATCAGGTTTGATAGTTCTCGCGTTATATGAAAGAAGTTTTAATGTCGGGCTGTCATATACAACCAGCATATCAGGGGTTCTTCCGGGATTGTTACCGATCTTTACAATTGTATGATGTCTCATGATCAGTGACCCGTCAGATTCGATAGAATATTTTTTATTGAAATAGATGGTCTGATTTTTATTTGTTTCATTATACTTCAGCGCCGCGATCTGTTCTTTTTTCATGAATGAGGCGCTTCCGCATCCCTGAAGTATTAAAATTGATAAAAGAATAGCTGCCGGAATGCAATAGTTCCATTTTTTCATTTTAGTATCTCCCGAAATAATACAGGGGGTCACCCTCCATCATTAATTAAAATTCCCTTTATTTATCCAAAGATAATATTTTTTTTAATATATTGTCAATGTTAAAATAAATGGAAAGATATTGATAACATTTAGCGAAGGGAATTATTATGAAGGTCTTTTTGATTATTCTTTTGACATTTTCAGCGGTTAATGCTCAGATGTCTTTTGAAAATTATATAAATCTTTCCAATACACCCTGGGGCAACTCGGACTATGAGGCTGTATATGCCGATGGTCCCGATTTTTATATTACCTGGGAGGATAATGGTGAAATATTCCTCAAATACTCTTCTGACGCGGGGGGCTCATGGTCCTCAAACAGACCGGTATCATCAACTTCGGCAAACTGCGGCTGGCCGGTTATTGCCGCTTCGGGTGGGAATGTTTATACTTTTTATCATGCTCAGGATAATAATTACCATATACGGTTTCAGAAATCGACCGATTATGGATTATCCTGGTCCTCCGCGCAGGTTTTGTCAATTCAGCCGACCTCCATTACTCCGCAACTCGCGATAAGGGGTGATTATATTTTCGCCGCGTGGGAAGAGAGAATTAATACCAATTACGAAATATTTTATATTATGTCATCGGATAGGGGAAATACCTGGACAGATCTTCAGAATATTTCTAATACCCCGGAATCCTCAAGGTGGGTCCAGATTAAGGAACATGAGGGAATTGTTTATCTCTCCTGGCTGGAATCACCTTCATATCCCGATTCAGATATTTATTTCAGCCGTTCGACAAACAACGGACTCACCTGGGAAACCGCGCAGCAGTTGACAAATGACGCTTTGCCACAACACAGAATTACCATGAAGATACTGGATAATACTATATATATTGTTTCGCAGGATCAATATGGAATTAATTTTGACGATATCGGTTTTATGAAATCGACCGATTTAGGAGATAGTTGGATCGCCGCGCATAACATTACAAATAACAGTGGAAATTCAGGTTTCGCGGATATGGAAATCAGCCGGGCTTCAGATGGTGTTCACAGGCTCTACCTTGCATGGCATGATAATACCCATTCCGCGCCAAACTATGATAACCTCGATATTTATTTCAAGTATTCTGAAGATGGCGGAGATAGCTGGAGTGATTTGATTAACCTTTCCGAAAATTCGGAAAATTCCTACCGGGGGAGAATTATGAAATATGAAACCCCGGGCGCCGATTCTCTTTTTGTTGCCTGGTACGATTATTCATCGGGGGATGGTGAAATATATGGAAGCAGGGGATTATTTACTCTTCCGGTGCCTGTGGAGCTTGAAGGATTCAGCTCGAAAGTAACGGGAAACAAAATAGAACTCAAATGGAAAACCATTACGGAAATAAACAACCGGGGATTTTCTCTTACAAGGTCAATTAATGACGGTATGGAAAAAAAGATCAGGTTTGTGGAGGGACCAGGCACAACGACTATGGAAACGTTCTATTCATTCACCGACTTTGCCAAGACAGATGGCAATTACAGATACCGGCTTTACCAGGTTGACTATGACGGCACATCCAAACCGGTTGGTGATCTCACAATAGAAATTACAACAATTCCGGAAACAATGACACTCATGCAGAACTATCCAAATCCATTTAATCCGGAGACCGTTATAGAATTTTACCTGGCCCGGCAGGGTAATATTCGTTTGGAGTTATTTGATATTCTTGGTTCGCGTGTAAAAACATTGGCAGATGGATTTTATGATACCGGATACCATAAGGTCAGTCTCAGCGCAGAAGGACTCGGATCGGGAGTATACTTTTATTCTTTAACCGATGGAAAAATTAAAATCACAAGAAAACTGCTTTTACTTGAATAATCAGACTCGGGGAAACGAATAATATTTTCATACGTGATTACGACCGGGAGCGGACAGGATAGAATTGAATTCATTAAAAAAATATGTAAAACTGCCCGTGGCAGTTTTACATTCCTGCTCTGATGTTTCCCGGAATGATATTATGAAAATTTATATGTGATTTTAGTTTCAAAAGAAGGGGGGAGAAGTGCCCTCAAATAGAACCGGGAGGAGGATAAACTATGCCACCAAAAAACTTTTATGATTCAAAGAAAAACTTTATCGCTACCGATGAAAAAATTATCATGAACATTAACGTGATTATTATTGCGCCAGCCATTTTGTCATCTCCTGAATTTGCCATTTCTAACTTAACTGCTAATAATAACTCAACTTGTGTGCCATAAATATGCTGAGTGATTTTCCTTTGAAAACGGAGCAGATTAAAAATAATGTTTGCTAATAATAAAATATTACTGTAAAAATTACCGGTAAATTTGCGAGTTATTTTTACATAAGTGTAAAAAAGTAATAAGTTTTTAAAGAAAGCCGGATGGAGGATAATGTTAATGATTATTCAGAGGAGAAAAAAATCAATGGAATAATCTGGCTTTCCGGCTTATAGCAAATTTCTATGATCTGATCGGAAATTGGATTATCATCATATTCGCAAACATGTATAGTGATGTTTACCGAAATGATAATGTGAGAATTTTTATATGATTTAATTCGAAAAAAGGGGGGGGAGAATTGCCCTCAAATAGAACCGGGAGGAGGATAAACTATGCTACCAAAAAACTTTTATGATTCAAAGAAAAACTTTATCGCTACCGATGAAAAAATTATCATAAACATCAATGTTATAATTATCGCGCCAGTCATTTTGTCATCTCCTGTATTTGCCATTTCTAACTTAACTATCAATATTTCATCAATTAGCGTGCCATTGTTTTTGTGACCAAATTTTCTTCGCAGGATATTCGGATTCAACGGAATGCTTGCTATTTATAAAATAAAACTGTAAAAATTACCTGTAATTTTGAGGGTTTTCTCCCTTATGAATGTAGGAATGTAATTTTTCCTGAGTGAAAACCGAATAGTTGAAAACTTTTATTGCCTGTTTGTTTTTATGCATTATCGTAATAATATTCTTGCTTTGAATAACAGAATATTGAATTTCCTGAGCTAATAAAAATGAGTCTTACCCGTGCTCATGGGATATCCTTGCGGGGGCGAAACAATATTCGTTATCGTATTTGAAACATTCGCCAGAGAAAAATTAAGCCGGGTATGAGGAAGATTATTCCGTAAGGAGTTAAATTCTATGCAAAATGGCAAAAATGCAATTAATAATTAATAATGAACAATGAACAATTAAAAAGACAAAGACTACCGCAGATTTTTTCATTACACAGATTTAGTTGATTGAGGTTGAAGAAACGCCGCCAAATCACAACAACACAAAATCCCGCAAAAAACTACAAAAAAACCTTATTCTTTTATTTTTAACCTTAGTAGCATAGGTAACCACCCGACCTAACTAAACCTTATTAACCTTATTCAACAGGATAATTTTTTTCAACGGAAAATAATAGGGACCGCTGAAAAAAAAGCACAGAGCAGGATGACGGTGATTAAAGAATTTAACACGCCCGGTTGAAATCCAAATCCAAATCGCTATCGAAATCGGTTTTTTGAAAAGATCATGGCAGGTGTTTTAGCTCTCCACTAACTACTCTTTACCCTGGCTTGGTCAGATTATTCCGTAAGGAGTTAAATTCTATGCAAAATGGCAAAAATGCAATTAATAATTAATAATGAACAATGAACAATTAAAAAGACAAAGACTACCGCAGATTTTTTGATTACGCAGATTTCGTTGATTGAGGTTGAAGAAACGCCGCCAAATCACAAAAACACAAAATCCCACGAAAAAACTCAAAGAAACCTTATTCTTTATTTTTTCACCTTAGTAGCATAGGTAACCACCCGACCAATCTAAACCTTATTAACCTTATTCAACAGGATAATTTTTTTCAACGGAAAATAATAGGGACCGCTGAAAAAAAAGCACAGAGCAGGATGACGGTGATTAAAGAATTTAACACGCCCGGTTGAAATCCAAATCCAAATCGCTATCGAAATCGGTTTTTTGAAAAGATCATGGCAGGTGTTTTAGCTCTCCACTAACTACTCTTTACCCTGGCTTGGTCAGATTATTCCGTAAGGAGTTAAATTCTATGCAAAATGGCAAAAATGCAATTAATAATTAATAATGAACAATGAACAATTAAAAAGACAAAGACTCCGCAGATTTTTTGATTACGCAGATTTCGTTGATTGAGGTTGAAGAAACGCCTCCAAATCACAAAAACACAAAATCCCACGAAAAAACTCAAAGAAACCTTATTCTTTTATTTTTTAACCTTAGTAGCAGAGGTAACCACCCGGCAAAATTAAACCTTATTAACTTTATTCAAACGGGCGATATGTTTTAAGGAATTATCAAATGATCGGCATAAAAAACTCAGAACAGGAATGGGGTGATTAAAAAGATTGACCGAATATATGTTAGCCATAAAAATCCAAATCGAAGTCGCCATCGAAATCGGGTTCTTTAATAGATTTGAGAATGGTTTTCACTTTTCACTAACCACTTTCCACTTCCGGCTTGGGGAATTTCTTATTATAGTTCCAGTTCGGCAGTATACCGGTTTTGCCACTTGTCGAAAGCTTCCACCAAAATTTTCCGAGAGTTTTTCGCCGGTTCCGCGTAAAATAAATGTCCTGTTATCCGTGGATTAACCCATTTATGTTTTGCAGGTTTATCTTTCCCGTCGTAAAGTTCAACTGCCAGTGGATCGAGACCAGGTTTTTTCTCCATTTCCCCCTTTTTATTTCCATCCTCATACCAATAAACCTGCCATTCTTCATCGGCGTTCCAAACATTCGCTATCAGCGCCTCTTTATTCTCAGGATCAGAACCTGGTTTGTAGAGGCGAATCTGGTGTTCTTTTAGCTGACCGGTGGCTTTATAATACCATTTTAAATCTGTTCCATCAACTTCGTAGACCATATAACCATTTGGCGCTCCATCCCAGCAAATATCCCCGGTCCACCATGCTCCGCAAACGGCGCCGCATATATGTATTTCAGAATTGCCATCCTTGAGGTATTCAATTTCGTGAGTATGTCCGCAGATAAAAAAGGATTTAAATGGTTCAAGAATTTTATAAAGCAATTCCCGGTTGGTTATCACAACACTATCATCGGGACGTTTGCCTCCCAGCCTTTCATGTATGGTTGACATCACCGGAATATGTATGAAAATCACCACAGGACTTCCTTTCTGCAATTTTTTCAGATCAGCTTTCAGCCAGTCCAACTGTGTTTTGGAAAGATAACCGATATATTTCCCAAACCAGAATATATCATCAAGCACAACATAATGTACTTTACCCCTGTTGAATGAATAATAGGCGGGTCCGAAATGATCCTGAAAGGTTTTTACCGATTCTTCATCTGTTTTAGTGAGGACTTCACAATCGTGATTGCCCAATACCTGGAAAAACGGAATTCCGGTATTTTTGACTCCTTTCTCATAATCAGGGTAAAATTCAAGATTGTTAAACATTATATCTCCGCAGGAAACTCCAAACAGGTTTTTCCCGGCACCTTTCATGTGCGATTTAATGTCCGGTATTGTTTCTTTATGGAACCTCTCCATATCCTCTTCATCGAGAGTCTGGGGATCGGCAAGAGCGAGAAATGTATGTTTTGTGTCATCTTCAGTATTTGGCTGAAGCTGAAAATCAGCGGTGAATTCACCATTGTCAGGAATAATTTCCCGATAAAATAAAGCTGTGCCTTTTTCAGTTACCGGAATAGTATACCCGGATGGAAGAGAGATGAAAACGAATCTTCTTATTCCGTCGCTGATAAAATTAAACTCACCATTTTTATCGGTATAAACAACCGACAGGCCGTCGGAAACTGCCACACCGCCAATACCTTTAGGACCGGAATGGACCGCGCCTGAAATTCTTACCGGTTTTATTCCTTCAAATTCACCTTCAGGTGTGGAGGAAAAAGAAGCGTTTATTGGTAAAAGTGTCACTCCGGCAGCGAGCGCCGCCGTTTTCATAAATTCTCTCCGGTTCTGCATATTTCCCCTGAATTTGTAATTTCAAATCCAAGATAAGAATTTATTGAATTACACGGCAATAATGTTATAGTTATTTAATAAAAAAATCATAGTGAGAGCAGTCTGTAAAAAGTTTAATTATACTCGAAATGGCAGGATTTCAATTAACAATGAATAATTAATAATTAACAATTAAAAAGATAAAGACTACCGCGGATTTTTCGAATTACACTGATTCAGGTGGAAAAACGCCACAATATCACCAAAGCACAAAATCCCACAAAAGACTTAAAAAACTGATCTGCATTTTTAACCTTTGCAGCAGAAATAAGCGCCAGCAATATTAAACTTTATTTAGCTCATTCTAAAAGCTGTTATTGCTGATGAACGTAAAAAACTCAGAGCAGTATTGCGGGGATAATTTGGACTAACTGGATGTAAAATGCTCTTAGAAATGTATATCATATTCCAAGGCAGAATTTTTTTTTTTCTGTTGTTCAAAATATCCGGAATGGGTAAATTCCTAATTCCTAATTCCTAATTCCTAATTCCCAATTCCTAATTCCTCCTCCTTCTCCTGTTTTTACCCGTCTGGTTTATTTTCCTGTACACCAAGAATATTTTAAAATTAAAATTCGCTCTCATTTTGAGTAATAAATTAAAGGATAAAAAAGAGAATATTATTTTTATTGATAGTATATTTGTACTGATTCAAAATTGAATTACAAAATTTATTCAGGGAGATTTTATGAAAAAGTTATTAATCATTTTTTTATCACTATTATTTATCTCTACGGTTTTTTCACAGGATGTCAGGAGAAGGGGAAGACTCGGTTTTGCCGGAACGCCCGTCAGCGAAAAGATGATCGATTCTCTCAACTACCCATACGATCATGGATTAAATATTACAAGAACTGTTGAAGGTACGACAGCGGAGAATCTGGGTCTGAAAGAGGGAGATATACTCATTGAACTGAACGGTGAAAAGATAAGTGATTTCGCACAGGTTAGGGCATTTGCCGCCGAATGCTGGCAGGGTGATGAGCTTAATTTGAAGATATACCGCGATGGAGGGGAGCTTGAACTTGAAGGCACAATTCTACCAAAACCATTCGAAACAAGTGAATTTGCCGAGGTTATATATGACACAGCCTCTTTTCAGCAGGGTTACCTGAGAACCATTACACTTAAGCCGCAAGGAGAAAATTTGCCCGCGGTTCTTTTTATTCCGGGATATACCTGCGCTTCTTATGATGGAATGGGGGCAGTCCATCCATATAAAAAACTTATTGACGGATGGGTGAAGGAAGGATTTGTTGTATTCAGGATTGAAAAACCGGGTATGGGTGACTGTTATAATACTATTGATTGTTTCGATATGGATATAAATACCGAAAATGAAGTTTTTGGGAGAGGATTCGAAAAACTCGCCTCTTATGATTTTGTTGATAAAGATAATATTTTCATATTCGGTCATTCAATGGGAGGTATAAACGCCCCTTATGTCGCGGCAAATTATTCACCGAGGGGAGTGATTGTTTATGGAACGGGATTAAAATCATGGTATGAATATCTTATTGATATGGTAAGAATTCAAAATCCTCTTATGGGCATTGACTGGATTGAGGCGGACAGGGAGATGCGGGTCTATCATAAACTTCTCTATGAACACTACGTATTAAGAAAACATCCCAAAGAGCTGGCGGATAAAGACACGACCTATAAAAAATTACTTGAGCGCGATTTCCAGTATGATGGAAATGAAAGCATCTACGACAGACACTATACTTACTGGCAGTCGATCTGCGACCTTGAGCTTTATAAACTCTGGAGCGAAACAGATGCTTATGTGCTTTCAATATTCGGTGAAGCCGATCTCCAGGCTTTAAGTCCTAAGGAACACCAGAATATTGCCGAAGTGGTTAATCACTATCACCCCGGAAAAGCTGAATTTTATTTGATGAAGGAAACAGATCACGCGTTTCTTAAGGTAGGCACAATGAAAAAGGACGCCGAACTTTACGCGACCGGAAAGATCAGGGAATATTACGCGACTCACTTTAATGATGAGATTATTACATATACATCCGAATGGATAAAAAAGATGATGAAATAATTATTGAAATGCCGTATCTTCGGGGCAGATACGGCATTATTATCTTTTTTATTATTATAATAGGATATGAAGTTTCTTGAATAATGATAAAAAAATGAATAATTTTAATCTAATAGTTTATTTAGGATAAGTATTCCAATAACTATTATCATTAAACAGGGAAACAATAAAAAGAGGAGCTCCAATGAAAAGGACCTTCATATTATTTTCAATTTTGTTTACATTTTCAATACAGGGGCAGCAATTAATCGATCTTTATTTACCTGTCATTCCACAAAAACTACTTGATACGCCTGAAGAGAAGCAAATGGTTGAAACAAATCTCGAGTTTTATGCTGATATTCATCCGGATTTGATAGGTTATTATTTAATGCATCTGAAAAGTTACTTCAAGGATGGGAATAAGGACCCGGAAAAAAATAATCTCAACCTTCTGAAAATGAAACGTGGTGAATACCAGGAGTTAAGGAAAGAATGGGCAGAAGATCAGATTGCTGAAATTAATAAGTCCGACCTTCACAGATCACAAAAAAAAATAGCATCGGAAAATTATGCGGAACTGATTAAACGGGAAGACTTTATCCAAAAATTTAAGTTTGATCAACAAATTCCATTAGACAGTAATTATCATGAATATATATCGGGAATATTTTTCAGTAATAAATTTGAAGAATATGAGCCGACCAGGGATTACAAGTTAAAAAACAGAATATTTGTACATGATATTATTAACAGTATTGAACTGCAGAAAATGGCCTCATCTTCAATGTCGGAAACTGAAAAGGAAAACCTTCTGAACAGAATAAAAAAATACTGGTATATTATTGGTAAAAAAGGACAAAAACGTTATTCCATTTCAACATCATTTGAGGCATATGAACTTTCAGAATTATTATTAACCGGAAAGTATCCGGCCGAAAGGGGATTATATTTTACTTTAGGCAGCGCTCTATCTGTAATTCCGGTTGATATTCCTCATAACTTCAGTTTCTTTAATGATCTGGAAATGCCTCTGGTTGTCCCGGAGAGAGTACATGTCAGGCCAGGCACATTATTCGATGCCGGAATAGGATACAGGCTGATTATTGGGGAAGACTCAAAACCTTTATCGGTTCTTGATTTTTTGGCTCAGTATAAATACTCAAAAAATGAATATCTGGATGATAATGTCGATAAGATTCTAAGGCAGGATAGTTATAACGCTGGTGGAGGATTGAAATACCGTACTTTTGCCAGTTCCGGTTTTGAAGAGAGTTCAAGCCATACCTTTTCTTTATTTATTCAAAGTCCGATGATTTATTTAAATGAAAAGAGTATAATTAGCGCAGGTATTGTGACACATCTCCACACAATGAATGTAAAATACAAAATTACAGAATATAGCGGCACCAATATTCCGGATGACCATCAAGGCGCAGACTCTTATGAGCAAATAGAACAAAATTACTTAAGTTTTTCCCCGGTAATTTCATATAAGTATAATTTATCAGATTCATTCAATATAGGAGGCAGCAGTTATTTGCTCATAAATGGAGTTCAGGTCGCCTTACGTTTGGAATTTCAATTTAATTAGAAAATGAATTAAAGAGGCATAAAGATGAAGCTCATTTTTGTAAGTTTATTTCTAATGGTCAATATTATTATCAGTTCACAAAGTCTTATAAATTTGTATCAAAGTGAAATACCTGAGCAATTATTAGCGGAAGAAAGCAGTAAAGAAAAGATTTCAACTAACCTGGAATTCTATTCAGAACTGCATCCGGAACTGGTTGCTTATTATGTGATATTCCTGAATGAGTATATACAATCAGATAATGAACAAAAGAGAGAAAATGTCATCAATGCTTTTCTTTCACTGAGGCAGAAATATTATTCGAAAAGGGAATTCTGGAGCGAAAAACAATTAGAAGGAATAACTAATCTTTCAGATGATTATTCTGTTGATGAAAAATATACAATACCTTATAAGAATTATCTTGGTAAGAATAGTGACACTTCCCAAAAAAGAATCTCTTTTATCAATGATGATAACTACTTTGAATACCTGCTTCATATTTATTTTTTAAGGGAACAATCAAAATATGATACTCAGGCGGATTATAAGGCCGCCAATGAAAAATATATTCAGGAGCATATCTCTTCACTTAATAATGATTTTAAGCAATTAGATGATTTGAGCGACGATAGCAGGAAGGTATTTCTGGATAAGTTAAATTCAGAATGGTACTTTTGCGGTGACCAGGGATTTAACAAACATAATCATACTACCGATTTTGAATCATCTGATATTCTGGAAATAATCCTGAAAAATAAGTATCAACCGGAAGGCGGATTATACCTCTCTATTTCAAATATAAATTTTCTTTCAGGAAATAGCGTTTCTTCAGGTTCGCTTGTTTATTCAATTACACCCAAAACGTATGATGATTATAAACCTCCCAAATTAACCGAAGCCAAGGTAGAATTTATACCCGATTTTCATTTTTCCGCAGGGTACAAGCTGCAAATCCGTGAAGACAATGGTTTGTTGTCTTTTATTGATTTGGGGGCATCTATTATTGTTTCGCGGCACTCAGCCAGTGATAATAACCAGGGCCTCTCGTATAGCAGCAGGTTTGAAAGGGATGAATTTGATGATGCATTTCTTTATACCTACAGCCTTATGGAATTTGAGTTTGATGATCAGAATATGTATTCGGCTCATATATTTATTCCCGTTTGGTTTTTTGGAAGAAAAATATCAATAGAAACAGGCGCTGTTTATAATTATCATTCCTGTTCGGTTAAATACAAAACACTAAAAGAAAAGTTAGGATATGTTCGCCCATACGGTTTTATAACTCCGCTTGGCGAAGAGATACTAATTGATGAATATTCAGAAACCAACGGAAAAATAACTCCGGCGCTCAGACTCAGGCTGGAGGTTTTTAAAGGATTAAGTATCGCGGTAACCTCATCCCAAATGTTCGATAAGTTTGTAACAAACTTAGATTTAACATACTTAGTCTGGTAGGGAATATAAACAAATGAAAAAAAGTTTTGTCGTAGTCATTGTTTTAATCGCGGGCATGGTTTTCCCGCAGTCAATTATTGATCTTTATTCTCCTGTCATTCCACAAAAATTGTTAAACAAGGTTGAGGACAGGCAGATGGTTGAAACAAATCTGGAATTTTATTCTGAAATACATCCCGCGATGATTGGTTATTATATCCTGTATATGGATAATAGATTTGGAAGGAAGATATCGGACCCGGCAGATAATTTTTCCTATGTTTTACACTTGATATCTGTAAATGATTGTAAAATAAAGGAGAAATAAAAAAAACTGCAAAATTTGTCACTACCATTTCAGCGACAGTGAAAAATCAGGCAAGTTATATTTATTATAATTTTTAATGGTTAAAGCTCTACATAATCATTTACCTCTGTCTGATCCATGAGTTTTTGGGGATGTTTGATTCTGAGAAGAGCAAAAATCTCCGATGCAAGTTTTTTTTGTTTGCTCTTCAAATAATAAGTTTCTTCTTCTATTTCCAATTCGCTAAATTCAACTGACAACAAAGCTTCCTTGATCCTTTCAGTAGAATAATCTATTCCTCTTTTTCTTAATCTGAACTCCAGTTCTCTTTCCAGCATAAAAGCAAAAAAGCAAATCATAAAGTGTCCCTCTATATGTTCCCGGACTCTCAGGTATATTGGTCTTGTCTGCATAGTTGACTTCATTACCTTGAAGGATTCCTCTATTTTGTATAGATAGCCATAACTTTCCAGGACTTCAATTGGCTCCATCTCAAGATCGCTGTACTCTATAGCGTAATAACCATCAAATATGGACTCTTTTTCTATTTTTTCCTGATCTATCAGTAGTTTCCCATTTTTCTTATCTCCCTGTTCCTCTATAAATCTCTTATAGCCATTTTTCTTTTTAACCTTGCTATGCTCCTGTTTGTCTACTACTTCCATTGCTTTCTCTATTGCGCGTTCCCGATCCTTTCTGTCCTTAGCCGCCCGTTTTGACGACCAGGTGCATACCATCTTTTCTGGTAATGTTGCCTTTTTTTTCTCTCCTTCTTCTTCATATTGAACTATATTTTCGTAATCTATTACCTTGTATTTGTATTTTTCTTCTTCCCTGGTTATTTCACTATAGCCTTCCTGACTCAGAACTTCCTGCTGTACCTTTTTCGACATGGACTTTAATCGGGCGCTTACTATATAATTATATCCGCGATCCTTTATTGCTTTCAGATTTAGTTTGGAGTTCATAGCCTTATCTGCGACTATTATCACCCGATCCAATTCAAATTGCTTTTTCAATTTATCAAGTATTCCAAGTAGTGTTTTCCCGTCAAATGTATTTCCCGGGAACAGTTCGTAACCTATTGGTCTGCCTTCCTTATCTATCAGAAGTCCCATTACTATCTGAACTTCATTTACTTTGTTTGCTTTACTGAAACCAAAGTCTCTCAGACTATCTTGTTTCTGTGATTCATAATGCCAGGTTGTCACATCATAAAAAACCACATCAATTTCCATATTGAAAAGGTTGCGGTTTTTAAGAAACAATGATCTTTCTATCTTTTCTTTGTTCTCTGAAAGAATATCAAGTGAACGGTAAACCTGGTGAAGAGCCAGATCCGGATCATATTCCAGATATTTATCCCTGCTGAAATAGTAGTCGCGTTTACTTCCCGGGTTAAGCAAACGGTTGATTACAAGTGTGAATATCAGTCCTTTTAGGTTGTATCCTGATTTACTTTTTTTGACAACAGGCGCTAAAATATTGTCAAAATCAAATTGTTTCCAGAGTTTTTTGTATGCCAGATATCCGTAATTAAGTCTGTATTTTTCTTTCATGCCTGAGACATCTTTAAGATTACATTTTTCTTTATCGACGAATTTCTGAAGAGAACGGAGAATATTTTCCAGCCCTGAGCTTACAAGTTTATCTGCCCTGCCGAGGCTGGCTATCACTTTATGTTTCGAAACCCCTTTTACTTTATAACTTTCAACAATTGAAAGATATTGATGACCTTTTGAATGAGAAGTTTTAATAAACATAGGTAACTCTGGAATGTTATATTACAAATATAAGTGTAGAACTACTGATAATCAACATTATAGTAATATTATACAATATGTTAGATGCCCTTAAGCATGAATAAGTTGTCACTACTTTTACAGCTGTTCTCAATCCAAATATGTGTTTTTAGCCCGTTTTCGCACTTTTTTGCTCTTTTTTTTTCTTTAAGTGTAAAACTCAGGAAATACATCCCGCGATGATTGGTTATTATATCCTGTATATGGATAATAGATTTGGAAGGAAGATATCGGACCCGGCAGATAATTTTTTTAATCTTCTCAAAGAAAAACGGGATGATTATCTGGAAGCAAAAAACAAATGGGCTAACCACCAGATATCATCTCTCAGAATGAAAGATGGCGCTCGTTTCTTAAATGAGGATGCTTTTAATCATTTTAATAAACTCATAGAAGTGAATTCGCTTCAATCCGGAGCAGGCTCCCAAATTAGTTACGATACCAATTTTATTGAGTATATCGAACAATTATATATTAAAGGATTTTATACCAATTATAATCCGGATATTAACTATAAGTATCTTAACAGAAACTATTATATCGATCAGATAATGAATTTTGAATTGCTCAGAAATAAACAATCTTCCCTTTCCGGGGAGGAAAAGGAAGAGTTTCTGGAAAAAATTCTTGGTTACTGGTATCTGGTCGGCAGCAAATATTGGAATGAACATGAATTAAAAACATCATTTGAAGCGGCAGATGTTTGCCTGGATATATATATAACGCAGCAGGGAATAAAATCTGGTTTTTTTATTTCCGCTTCGAAGGAGGCTCTTTTCAGTAAAGCCGATAGTTACGAGGATATCCTCTTTTATACGATAGAGATAAATCAATTGGACAATAATCAATATTCCAATTTTTTACCGGTGAAAGTCTATTTTACCCCCGATTATTCCTTTTCCGCCGGCTATAGACTAAAGCTGAAATCAGAACCGGGATTTTTATCCTTTATAGAATCAGGTCTCTGCTTTACACTGCTCACCGCCGGGGTCGATGATCCGGACATCAGGACTTCTTATATAGGCGCTTATGAAGAAGTTAGTCATGGTGTTTATCACCGTTTTAGGTATACAAAAGATGGAGTTTATCCCTCCAATAAATTTTTATTTTCCTTTTCCTCAATGGCGCCTGTATATTATTTTACCAAGTGGCTTTCTGTAGAATGCGGAGCAACTGCCAGCTTTCACAGCCTGTCGCTTGAATATAAGATATTAAAAGAAAAACTTGACGCTTACAGATCGACCGGTGAGATTGAAACCCTCCGGAGAGAGGAAAACTATACAAAATTTTCCATTTTACCCGCTGCCAGAGTGGTTTTTAACATTTACAGGGGATTGTCGCTGAATTTTGAGATATCCGGCTATTATGGGAAATATATTCCATCCATTGATTTGAAATATGGTTTTTGGTGATAAATATGTAATTACTACTGTTTATGGAAAATCTGTTAATATTTGACGCGAAAAGGTCCCCGGAGCTATCTTTCCCGGCATTTGATTTTGTTTCACGCGAATAGTAATTCTGTAATTAGAGATTTAAAAATCAATTTATGAAAATACTCTTATGTTTTTTTGTATTAACATTATTTTTTTACAATTCAATTCTCTCTCAGGACGAGGTTTCTTTTTCTCAGGTTATTGAGAACGTCTTAGAAATTATAGAAAATAACTCAATAAAAAGGGATATCGTCGACTTCGAAAAATTAAATGCGAAATTTTCCCTTAAAAAAAAGGAAATATCCTCAGATTCGGAATTATATAATGCTATACAGTCTCTTATCGACAGCCTGGGTGACGGCCATAGTTATCTCATTATGAAGGATGGCCGGAAGTTTGGGGAAATAGCTGAACCGGAAGCAATACAAAAGGTTGATATCGAAAGTATACCGGGGGTTGACAAGGGAATAAAATATCTCCAGGTTGAGAGAATTTCACCTGGCGATAATAAAAAAATGCAAAAATTTGCCGATGATCTTTTCAATAAGATTATCTCTCTTTACCAGCCTGATATGAAAGGATGGATTCTCGATTTCCGCTGCAACAGCGGCGGGCATTTATGGCCCATGCTTGCCGGATTAAGTCCCCTGGTAGATTCAGATACCGCCGGTTGCGGAGCATATCCTGACGGGATTTACTGGCGATGGCGGGCAAAAGATGGTAAAGCGGGGGTAGGATCAAATATCCATTTTTCGGTGAGTTATCCGCAAAAAATAAATTTTATTAAAAAACCGGTGGTCATTCTCACAGGCAACAAAACCGCCAGCAGCGGTGAGGCGAGTATAATATCATTTATCGGTAAAAATAATGTCTGCATTATCGGAGAAAAAACCAGGGGACTGGCAACAATCAACCAGCCTTTTGAAATAGGGAACGGAATTAAAATAATGCTGACAACCGGATATTTTGGCGACAGGAATGGCAATATTTATCCCGAAGGAATTATTCCTGATATTCTTGTTCCGGATAAAGGTAAAAATAGCAGTGAAAATATACTGTTTCATAAAGCGGTTAAATGGATAAATGAGAGCATCCGGGAAAAGAGAAAATAAAAGAGGGAAAAATATCAAAGATAATTGATTTCCTTAAAAAAAATGTATATAATTAGGGTCTTGTTTTTTGAGAATTTTGAACGGCGAGGTAGCTCAGTAGGTTAGAGCAGCGGAATCATAATCCGCGTGTCGGGGGTTCGAATCCCTCCCTCGCTACTCATGATTTTACCGGAGTTAAAGAATGTATTCATTACTCGTTATTATTTCCATTATTTTGTCAGCAATGCTGATTATTATTGTTTTAATGCAGTCGAGCAAAGGCGGCGGGCTTGCCGGTACTTTTGGCGGAGGCGGCGGAGCGGCCGGCGGATTCGGACAGATGTTCGGCGCCAGAAGAACTGCCGATTTTCTTAGTAAAGCTACATGGTGGCTGGGTTCGGCATTACTCTTAGTCGCTCTCGTAACTAACTTATTTTTCCTTCCGGGACAGACTACAAAAGAACAGCGTGATAGTATTATTCAGAACAGCCAGTCTTTAGACGCGGTGCCTGAAACTCCCGCGCTTCCCACACTTGATTCAGAAGTTCCTGAAACTGAAACAACCGGCGATACTGCAAAATAAAAATTTCTTAATTTTTATTTCAGCAGTTTCGCTGCTGTCAGTTCCACAATTTCCTCTTCAATGTTTTTATAATAGTGTCCACCTTTCCTTTTAAATTCAAAAATAATGCTGACCGCTATCATGTGGTCTTTATTTCCGAGGTAACCGGAAAGGGCTGAAACTCCGTTTAATGTGCCTGTTTTTCCCCTGAACAATTTCCTGCTTTCCATCTTTCTGAACCTTTTTTCAAGTGTGCCTTTTTTACCCGGTATTGCGAGTGAACTATAAAAGCAGTCAAATATCAGGTCGTTTTCATACACTTTTTCCAACAGGCTCACAATAGAATAAACCGAAACTGAATTATAGCGGGAAATTCCCGAGCCATCGACAACAACAGTGTTTGAATCGGAGATATCATTTTCCAGAATGAATGTATTAACAGCCTGGGCGGCGTAAAATGAATTTCCCTGTTTTCCCGAATACCTCGCGCCAAGCGATTTAAATAAGCATTCAGCATAATAATTATTGCTCTGTGAATTTACTTCAACAAGCAAATCGGGCAGACTGATACTAATTTCGGTATAAGGATAAGCTCCATCCGAAAATCCCTCTCCAATATGACCGGTAACTTCTATGCCTGCTTTTTCAAGAGAGCTCTTAAATACCAGGGCGGCAAATTTAGCCGGGGATCCGGTGAACACCGAATAATACCTCGCATATTTTCTTCTTTTCACCCTGCCATTAATATCAACAATAATTGAATCACCCTTAAATTCCTGATCAATATCGAGTCGGCTGTATTTATTGCTGATAACCGAATGATTATTGATGATGATATTTTCGGATGGGGGGAAATGCTCAATTTCAGGAGTGGTTGAAACCCTGCCGCCGCATTCAAATTTCATATTTATCATATTTCTGTCGGTTACAAGAGCTGAAACGGGGGGAAGAGAAACATTTGATCTTTCACCTTTTATCCAGTCATCCCTTGTATATATATTATCGAACCAGGATTCATCGCCAATTACATTGCCATTTATTCTGGTAATGCCGTTTTTTTTCAGCGCGATGGCAACAGAATCGTAATCTTTTGATGTTACCGAGGGATTACCGAATCCCCTGAGAATGATATCGCCATTAATTATCCCATCTTCAAGGGAATCATCATAAACACAGATTTCGGTCGAAAAATATGATTCTGGTCCGAAATAATAAAGAGCGGCTCCGCTGGTGAATAATTTTGTGTTCGATGCCGGTATCATCTCGTCGGTCGCGTTTAAGGAGAATAAGGTTTCTTTATTGGTAAGATCATAAATAAAAACCGCGGTTTTGGTATCCGCCGGTAACTTGTCAAGTTTTTCAGCGATATTCCGGCGCAGGCTTTGAGCGCCAATGTTCATGGTTAGCAAGAGAAATAGCAGGTAATATAGTGCTTTCATAATAACATGTCTTTTAAAATAAAAAAACCCCGTGGAAAGGGGCTTTAAAAATTCGGGCGACCTTAAATTTTAACGCCTGTCCCGGGCAACTTCACGAGAGTTTCTTCTTTTAGCTTTGATACGCTCCATACGTTTCTCTACGGAAGGTTTAACGTAGAAAGTTCTCCTTTTATATTCCTTAAGAACTCCTGACCTTTCATATTTTTTCTTGAACCTTTTTAGAGCTTTATCAATATTCTCATGTTCAGAAACTAAAATCCCGATCAATTAAATCACCACCTTGGTATTTTGAGATTATTAAATAAGTAAAAAAATATCATCAAGAAAGTTACTGAATATTACTTCTTTAATCAAGCTCCAAAATGGAAAATCTTTCATAAGGGCATCTGCTGAAATTTTCAGTTGCTGATAATCGGGGAATCCGATAAAAGAAAAAACCGGGTTCTCAGCTAATTTACTGATGTTTAATGGCAAGCTGCCCGCAAGCCGCGGCGATGTCATCACCCCTGGTATCTCGGATCATCACAGTTATATTTCTATCGCGCAATTCCTCGGCAAATTCAATAATGGTCTCAAAAGAGGAGGGTACCAGATTGGCGGATATTCCTTCGGGAGCCATATGAGCAATACTGTTAAAGGGAATCAGATTTATTTTTGAAGGAACTTTGCTGCAGATTCTTACCAGTTCTCTTAAATCTTCCTCACGGTCGTTAAAACCTTTTAGCATGACATATTCGAAGGTTACCCGGGTTCTGGTAGTTGACGTATAATATTTTACAGCATCAAGCACCTGCGCGAGGGGGTATTTATCATTTATCGGCATAATCACACTCCTCATCTTATCAAAGGGGGAGTGAAGAGAAAGGGCCAGTTTTACCCTTAATTCCGAATTTGCGAGGTCTTCAATTCGCTGTGGTATTCCTACCGTCGAAATAGTGATTCTGTTTCGGCTGATCGCGTTATTGAGTTCGGAGCCAAGAATTTCGAGAGCTTTTATTGTCGCGGCATAATTGATCAAAGGTTCACCCATACCCATAAAAACAAGATTGGTCAGCTCTTTTTTGCCGATATCGCGGGCGGCATGAATATACTGATCGACTATTTCAGCGGTTGTCAGATTTCTTGTATAACCCATTACACCTGTAGCGCAAAACTTACAGTCAAGAGGGCAGCCAACCTGGGTGGAAATGCATAATGTATTCCTTTCCTCTTCAGGTATAATTACAGATTCTATTTTATGGTTATCGGCGGTGTTGAAGAGATACTTTTTTGTACCGGTTGTTTCAGATAGTTGTACTTCGGCTAATTCAAGCGCGTCAAGAGTGCATTCCCTGCTTAACCTTTGGCGAAGGTTTTTGGGGATATTCTGCATATCCTGTATATCGGTCACAAGCTGATTATATATCCAGTTTAATACCTGGTCGCTCCTGAACGGTTTTTCTTTTATTTTGCAGAAGTATTTGCGGAGCTCAATTTTGTTCATATTTTTGAGCTCTATTTTTTTCTCGTTTTCCATAACCTCAATTTTTTCAATTGGACACCTGATAATACTCACCATGAATTTCAGCATTTTTTAAATGAAATTCAATATCAATATCAGTGCTTATCGGATTATTATCCGGTATCGATTAAAATTTAATTTGGCAGCAACTACAAATTTAATAATAAAAAAAAATATTATACAATTATAAAACTGTCATTTTAATTTTTACGATGAATATGCTATTTTTGGACATGCTTAAGAATCGGACTAAAGATGAAGAATATAAAATTTAAATTTTTAATAAGAAGATGGGCCTGGGCTGTATTATTATGCTCCGGATTTTTGAATTTACTTTCCTGGTATTTTATTACCTTTGTCAGGAATCAGCTCCGCTTAATCGAACCGGTTATTCGCAGTGACAGTATGAAAACCATTGAGTTCGCGAATTCATCGGTCCAGTATATTGAAGGCACTTTGTTTGGTTTAATTTTCGGGACATTTTTTATTCTTACAGATTACCTGGTTGAAAAATCAGACATTCGAAAGGTATCCTTTGGCCGACTTATATTATTCAAAAGTATTTCATATAGTTTTGGCCTTCTTCTTACGGTTTCACTTGTTTATCTTATTTTATACCGGAGCGGACTTCTTGAACTTCCCGTAACATTTCAGGAAATGAAAGTATTTTTTACTTTCGAATTTATTGCCGTTACATTTATTTTTATTCTGCTTCTGATATTTTTTCTGAACTTTTTCTTTGAAGTAGATCATAAATTCGGCCCCGGAAATTTATGGAAAATGTTCAGCGGAAAATATCATCATCCCAGGGAGGAGGAGAGGATTTTTATGTTCCTCGATCTGAAAGGCTCAACAACACTCGCTGAGGAAATGGGGCATAAACTTTACAGCCGTATGCTGAAAAACTGCTATTATGATCTTTCTGAGATTGTTCTGAAATATGAGGCCGAAATATATCAGTATGTCGGAGATGAAGTGGTGCTTTCATGGGAGAAGAAGAAGGGATTAAAAAATCTTAATTGCATTAAGGCCTATTTTGAATATGATAGTTTGCTCCGTTCTAAAAGCAGCTTTTATGATTCCAATTTTGGTGTCGTTCCTTTTTTTAAGGCAGGGCTTGATACAGGTATTGTAACGGCAACCGAAATCGGCGATATCAAAAGAGAAATAGCATATCACGGGGATACACTTAATACCGCCTCAAGAATTCAGGACTTATGTAATAAATATTCCTCGAAAATGCTCATTTCGGAAAAACTGAATAATGTACTCGGAAACCTGAACGGATTTGTCAGCAGAGAGGAAGGAGAGCTGCTTCTGAGGGGTAAAAAAGAAAATACCAGGATTTTCAGCGTCAGTCTTGCAGATCAGCTGAGTTGAAACGATGTTAAAGAATGTTTCTTTTTGACCTGTCAAATTGACCGGTTACAGATTTTTGTATCTTTTTTTACTATTCCTTTCATTATTTTTCTAATCAGGACACAAAAACTTTTTTAGAACGTCAAAATTTCTTTTAAGCTATGCTAATAATCTGGGAGTTTCTATGAAACGAATAATTTCAGTTATAATCCTGTTTACCTGCTCTTTGGGGTTTGCTCAGGATATTCCGGAATTAAAATTTGAAAAATTTACCCTTTCAAACGGACTGGATGTAATACTCCATGAAGACCATTCAACCCCGATGGTTTCGGTGAATCTCTGGTATCATGTCGGGTCAAAAAATGAAAAACGGGGAAGGACCGGTTTTGCCCATCTTTTCGAGCACCTTATGTTTGAAGGATCGGAAAACGCGCCGGAAGGGATGTTTGATAAATGGCTCGAATCTGTCGGGGGGGATAATAACGGCTCTACTTCCGAAGACAGGACAAATTACTGGGAAAATGTGCCATCCAACGCCCTGGAACTGGCGTTATTTCTCGAGGCGGACAGAATGGCAAACCTGCTCCCGGCCGTCGATCAGAAAAAACTTGACGGTCAGAGAGATGTTGTAAAAAATGAAAGACGCCAAAGGGTGGATAATCAGCCGTACGGGCTTGTTGGTGAACTGCAGGTTGAGTATCTCTATCCGGATGATCATCCCTATAGTCATTCCGTAATTGGAAGCATGGAAGACCTGTCGGCGGCTTCGGTAGAAGATGTTCATGAGTTTTTCAAAACATACTACACTCCCAATAACGCCAGTCTTTCGATCGCGGGTGATATAAATCCTGATGAAACAAAAAAACTTGTGGAAAAGTATTTTGGGGCAATATCTCCCGGACCCCCTGTAGCGCGTCTTGAAAGATGGGTCCCTGAGCTCGAAACATCAATAGAAGTTGATATGAAGGATAAAGTATCTCTGCCCCGCATTTATATGTCATGGCATTCTCCGGCATATTATGATGATGGAGATGGTGAACTTGATATTCTCGCCAGTATTCTGACCGGGGGAAAAAATTCCCGTTTATATAAAAGTCTCGTTTATGACAAACAGATCGCGCAGGATGTTACTTCTTATCAGAGCTCAGGTGAAATTTCGGGCACATTTAATGTCGTAGCTACAGCAAAACAGGGACACAGCCTGAGCGAGCTTCAGGAGGCTATCGATGAAATAATGAAAAAATTAATTAGTGAGGGGCCTGATCAAAAAGAAGTTCAGACAGCCATAAATTCCTGGGAATCCGCGTTTGTAAGAAGAATTCAGTCTATCGGAGGATTTGGCGGTAAAGCGGATCTTCTGAATAAATATAACGTTTACCGTGGCACCCCCGATTATATAGAAAAGGATATGGGGAGATATCTGAACGCTACTCCTGAGTCGGTCAGGGGAATCGCGGAAAAATATTTAAATCCGGGTAAAAGATTAATTATCAGAGTTGAACCGGAAGGCGATCTTAAAGCGGCTGAAGATGTAAAGATCGACTGGACTAAAAGACCGGAAACCGGTGAAGCTCCGGAACTTACACTGCCCGAATTTAAAGAGAGAACACTTTCGAACGGACTCAAAGTGGTTATCGCAGAACATCATGAGCTGCCGCTGGTTCAGTTTAACCTCCAGATTGAAGCGGGCTGGGCAAATGATCCTTCCGGCAAACCGGGTGTTTCAAGCCTGATGAGCGACTTACAGGATGAAGGAACAAAAAACAGATCAGTCCTTGAGATAGCTCAGGATTTAAAAGAAATAGGGGCGGGACTCGGTTCTTCATCTTCTTTCGACGGAAGTTCGGTTACACTGAACACTCTCAAGAAACAACTCGATAAAGCGCTTGAAATATACGCTGACGTAATAATTAATCCAACTTTCCCGGATGAGGAACTGGCGCGCAAAAAGCAGCAGTACTTCGGAAGAATCATGCAGGAGAAACGTCAGCCTTTTACCGTTTCAATCAAAAATTTCATGAAGATTCTATATGGCGGCGACCATCCCTATGGACAGCCTTATACAGGAACCGGAACCGAGGAATCGATTGAGAAAATTTCGAGGGGTGATCTGGAGAAATTTTATAAAAAATGGATTCTTCCAAATAATGCCCGCCTGATTGTCGCTGGTGATATCACTGCTGATGAAATTATCCCGAAACTGGAGAAGGCTTTTAAGGATTGGGAAAAGGGCGCGGCGCCCGAGACAAACGTTCCCTCCACAGATAAGCTGGATAAAAGCCTGGTCTATATAATTGATAACCCGGGCGCGGCTCAGTCGGCGATTGTTATCGGTCACCAGGGCGCTCTCAGGAACGCGCCTGATTATTACCAGACAAGCGTTATGAATACTATTCTCGGTGGCAAGTTTACCAGCAGGTTAAATTCAAATCTCCGTGAAGATAAAGGATATACTTATGGCGCCGGATCATTTTTTATGTATATGAAAGGCGTCGGGCCCTTTATGGCTTATTCGCAGGTGCAGTCGGAATATACAAAAGAAAGTCTGGTTGAATTTGTTAAAGAGTTAAGCGGACTTGCGGGTGATCTGCCTGTCGGTGATGAAGAACTCCGGGATACAAAAAATTATATCACTCTTCGTTTCCCGCGCGAGTTTGAAACCATCTCACAGATAGCGGGAAAAATCTCAAACATTTATACTTATAATCTGCCGGAAGATTATTATGCTGCTTATGTTTCGAAGATAGAGGATGTTACCGCAGATGAGATCGCTGAGGCCGCGGAGAAATATATCCGGCCGGATAAAATGCTTTATGTTATTGTCGGCGACGCGAAATCTATTGAGGCCGGGGTCAGAGAGCTGAATCTTGGTGAAGTTCATGTGATTGATCTGGATGGAAATCCTGTAAAATAGAAATCAGAAATTGGAGTAGACAAAATAAAACCCCGGAATGGCCTTCCGGGGTTTTTGTTTTTTCGAGGGTAAAAACATCGACAGGTTTTGGTGACTATTTGCTCTCTTTGGCTGCCAACCCGCCGACAGGGATTTAGTACTGATTGAAGGGTATGTATTTATTTACCGTCTCAAATTCTGTGCCGGGTTAGGCTCTTATCACTACACTAACGCCAACATGTTGAGGATAATCCGGGGAGCAAAATTTGTCAAAAAAGCCTGCTAATAACATGTTGCCGATAATCAGGCTGCTATTCTAAATCCATAAGCTGATGGAGTCAGAAAAAGAAAAGTTATCGATCAGCTCAAGGATAGTCCTCCCCCGTCTTCAAAGAAAAACACTTTGAATCCACCCCCTCCAAAGGGGGATATTCCAAATATTTGGATTGGTTGACAATTATCCCCCTTCGGAGGGGGTGGCAATGAAGCGCCTTTCTTCATTGACGGGGGAGGACACACCTCGAGTGACTACGAAACTTATACCTGGTAATAAAACTTTCTACTTGCTGATAAATTGCTTACCAATTTTTGTAGAATTTAACTTCTTATTGAATAAATCGCCTCCCGTTTTGACAGGGAACTTTTCCTCTTTGAGGTGTTTTCCTCAAGCTTTGCCTGGGGAAAAATTAGGCTCTTATTACCATACTAACGCCAACATGTTGAGGATAATCCGGGGAGTAAAATTTGTCAAAAAAGCCTGCTAATAACATGTTGCCGATAATCAGGCCGCGATTCTAAATCAATAAGCTGATGGAGTCAGAAAAAACAAAGTTATCGGTTAGCTCAAGGATAGTCCTCCCCCGTCTTCAAAGAAAAACACTTTGAATCCACCCCCTCCAAAGGGGGATATTCCAAATATTTGGATTGGTTGACAATTATCCCCCTTCGGAGGGGTTGGCAATGAAGCGCCTTTCTTCATTGACGGGGGAGGACACACCTCGAGTGACTACGAAACTTATACCTGGTAATAAAACTTTCTACTTGCTGATAAATTGCTTACCAATTTTTGTAGAATTTAACTTCTTATTGAATAAATCGCCTCCCGTTTTGACAGGGAACTTTTCCTCTTTGAGGTGTTTTCCTCAAGCTTTGCCTGGGGAAAAATTAGGCTCTTATTACCATACTAACGCCAACATGTTGAGGATAATCCGGGGAGCAAAATTTGTCAAAAAAGCCTGCTAATAACATGTTGCCGATAATCAGGCCGCGATTTTTAATCCATAAAATCGCCGAACAAGAATAAAACTATTTAAATATCCCAGGTTGAAAAAACAACTCACCCCCCGGCCCCCTCTCTTGAAAAAAGAGGGGGTGTCTTAAAGTCCCTCTCTTCCCAAGAGAGGGATTTAGGGTGAGTTTGTTACATGTCTCGAAATATTTTAAAAATTTAACTATTTTTTTCAGAATTTCCTCCTGGTTTTGGCTTTGCCAGCTTTGGAGTTCTAAATCCGTGAATATTTTGCAACATGCCATGTTGCAAAAAACTCACGGTTGATTTAAATATTTTGCTTATTTTTGGTTTTTAGTGTGGATTGATTTTTGCGGTATATCGGGATGAACTTAAAAATAATAAAATCTGAAAAGACTCTCTATGGGGTATTGACTCTTTTTTCCCTGGTAATCTCAGCGCTACTGTACATGATATTTTTCTCCGGCAGGCTGCCATATCATTTCAAAAAGGTTGAAGAGATAGATCATTATGGGGTTGACAGCTTGTGTTATCTCCGGTTTGTTGATTTGGATGGAGATAATTACAGTGAATCAATTCGTTACATCTATAATGATGCCGATACAAATTATCATATTCATCTAAACAATTCGGAGGGTGAAACATTAGCGCAGTTTAATTTCTGGAATAATAAAATAGAAAGCTGGTATCTGAACTTTCATGATCTGGATGGTGATAAAAAGAAAGAAATAGTAATGATTAATCCCGAATCAGATTCACTTTTTCTAAATATCATCAGTTTTAAAGATCGTGAATATATTCTGCGCCGGTTTTTTCTTACGCATAGAAAATATCTGAACTCAAGGGAAAAGTGGGATATAAAAAAACTCAATAGTGATATTTATGATTTTAACGGGGATGGTTATAATGATATTTTATTAGGGCTGGGAGCCGGTTTCTCATTGAATCCCCGCGGGCTGATGATAGTGGATTACAGAAATAAAACAATACTCGACAGCTTATGGCTTGAATCGAACCCGGCGCTTTCAGAAAACGCTATTAGTGATCTGAATGACGACGGCTCTCCGGAAATAATACTGCACACAGCAGCGAGTGATAACCAGCCCGATTCAACCGGATTCCACGATCATTCCGCCTGGTTCCTGATATTCAGCAGTAAATTCGATACTTTATTTGCTGAGCGATATGGAGGCAGCGGCTCAGAGATAGAGTATTATGTTGATGACCGGGAAGAAAAAAAGGAAATATATCTTATTAAATATGATACTAAAAGGGATTCGGTGACGAGCGGTTTTTATAAATATTCATCTGATATGAAGCTGATTGATTCGAGAGAGATATATAATAAAAAGCGGGGAAAGTTTTTATTCTTCGATTATAAACCGGAGCCGCGAATAATTGATCAGGATGATGAGGGATATATAAAACTTTATGATTCACGGTTTGTTTTAATTGATTCGCTAAAAAATTTATACAGGGATATGCGATTTTATGAAGGTTTCACCTTTAATTATAATAATAAAAGGTTTAAAATCTTTAAAAATGGCGAAAGTTTTATTTTTACAGATACGCGTTTGAAAATAGTGGCTCAATTAGCCATGGACGATCCTGATTCCTGGATAACAATCCGAAAGAACGGGAAAAACGGAAATGATGAAATAGTCCTAAGCAATGCGGGGGATACAAAGATTTATGAAATGGTTGAATCATTATTTGTGTGGAATAGTTTTCTTGTTTATTTCCTTCTGAATTTAATAATTTTTTCAATTGTTATTCTTTTCCATCTCTCGGCAAAAAAACTCACTACAATTTTACGGTCAATGTTATTATTGATCCGGGAGAGCAGCTCCGCTCTTTTTGTGTTAAACTCCGACGGCAAATTGATTAATTATAACCAGCAATTTGCCGGACTGATAAATAAAAACGGGGTTAAGAAGGGGGAACACTTTAAAGTTCTGCTCAAAGATTTATATGAAATTGAATCACTTATAGAAGAGTCAATAAGTTCTGGTGAGAAAATCCAAAAGGAATTGGGATTTTTTCTTGACAAAAAATCATTCAGGGGTAAGATTGAAATTATTCCTTATAAAGCATTTTTGGGTTATGTAATAGCGTATATGATAAGAATAACTGATCTGACCGAAGAGATAATAAATGAAAGACTGAAGGTGTGGTCGCATACTGCGAGGAAACTGGCGCATGAGATCAAGACACCGCTTGGCTCAATTAATTTGAATATAAGAGCGCTCAGCAAACGTCTTGAAAAAAGGGGAATAAAAATTGATGAAGAGCTTGCGGATGATATAAATGTAATTGAGAATGAGGTTGGCAGAATTAAAAATATCACATCTTCTTTATTGAAGATCACCAATCTTGAAAGAACAGTACAGTATAGACATTCGTTGAAAGAAATTCTTCATTCTTCATTAGAGAAATTTTCTGCCTATATCAATGAAGGAGTTGAAATTTATATTTCCCCGACAATTACTAATGAAGGTATTCTTTTTGACAAATCGCAGTTGATAGAAGTGATACAGATTATTATTGAAAATGCCATTGACGCTCTCTGCGGAGAAGGCAAAATTGTGATTGATATTATGCCAGTTAATGAAAGGGAAGCTGATTTTATAGTTCTCATGATAACTGACTATGGTAATGGAATAAAAAAAGAACACCTGAATTCAGTATTCGAGCCCTATTTTTCAACAAAGAAAGAAGGGACCGGACTGGGTCTGGCTTTCGCTAAAAAAATAATTGAAGATAATAACGGACATATTAAAATAGAATCGGAATTTGGAAAACAAACTACAGTTGAAATTTTTCTCCCGAGAGGGAAATCAGACAAACAATCTAATAATGGAGTAAAAGGATGAACAAAAGGGTGCTCGTGATTGATGATGATATTGTGTTTTTGAAATCGATTAAGAAAATACTGGTCCTTAACGATTTTGATGTAACACTGATTTCCAATCCGGTAAAAAGCCTTGAAATGATAAGTGAGGATGAATTTGATACGATAATTACAGATGTAAAAATGCCGGGGCTGAGTGGTGTTGAATTGCAGAAAAAAATATTAAAAATTAAACCTGGTGTGCCGGTTATTGCTATTTCGGGGCAGAGTAATATTCCAATAGCTATTGAGATGATAAAAAACGGCACATACGATTTTCTGGAAAAACCTCTGGATGAAGAGCGGTTGATAATAACAATTAAAAACGCGATAGAAAGAAAAACTCTTTCGGATGAGAAGGAATATTATCTGAAGGAGCTGGAAGAGAACTATAGAATGACCGGAAAATCTGATCAGTTTCTTGAGTTGATTGAGAGGATAAAAATAGTCGCCCCGACAGAAGCCAGGGTAATGATAACAGGGGAAACCGGCACCGGAAAAGAACTGGTTGCGTGGGCCATTCATCACAATAGTAAAAGAAAGGATAAACCATATCTGAAGATAAATTGCGCGTCAGTACCAAAGGAGCTTCTGGAAAGTGAACTTTTCGGACATAAAAAAGGAGCCTTTACCGGGGCGACGCAGGACAGAAAAGGAAAGTTTTTCGCTTCGGAGGGAGGCACTTTATTTCTGGATGAAATAGGTGAAATGGACTATTTTTTGCAGGCAAAGTTACTTCGCGCGCTTGAAGAAAATGAAGTTGAGGTTATTGGGGAAGATCATCCCCGGAAAATAGATGTAAGAGTTATCGCGGCGACAAATAAAAACCTTGCTGAGGAAATTGAAGAAAGCAGGTTCAGGGAGGATCTCTTCCACAGGCTTAATGTTTTTGAAATACATGTTCCCCCGCTTAGGGAGAGAAAGGATGATATTATGCCTCTCGCGAAATATTTTGTTGAGAAACATTGCCTTACTTATAATAAACCAAAAAAAACTATAAGTCCCCAGGTTGAGGGTCAATTGTTGTTAATGGACTGGCGCGGCAATGTAAGGGAATTAAGGAATCTGATGGAGAAGCTTGTTATTTTTTCAGAGAGTGAGGAGATAACTCTTGAGGATTTTTATAACTCGGAAAATAACGGCAGTCATCACAAAATAAATTTGGTAAGGCCGTCAACACTTAAAGAGGCTAAAGAAAAATTTGAAAAGGAAATGATTGTTAAAAAGCTTTTAAAAAATAACTGGCAGGTTCAAAAAACGGCTGAAGAGCTGGGAATTGAGAGAACCAATCTCTTTAAAAAGATGAAGAAATATGGCATCGTAAAACCTGGCTAAATGTGCAGCTCTATAATATCGCCATCACTGAGTATATAATCATGACCTATATGTTGCCCGTCATAAACGTTTTCTCCCCATACACGGGCGCTTTTTAATTGTTCGGCAAAATCCCTGTGAACTTTACGCGCAAAATCATCAAGAGTATCACCTGTTTTTAACACAAAAGGCTGGCTCATATCGGCATCTTCATGAGGAGGTTTTGAATAAACCCTGATAATATTCATAGTCCGGAGCAGGCTTTCCATCAACTTGTCATAATTTATCCTGTTTTTTAATGAAAATGGGATAAGTTTATGATCTTCACCAAGCAGTTCATCAAGAACCTCAAATTCATCCATCAGTTCCGGAGAGTCGACTTTATTCACCAGAATAATGAAAGGAATATAGCTTACTCTTTTGTCAGGTTCATCAGGTTTAAAGCTTTCTGGCATTATATGATATTCTTTCAGCACTCTTATATCCAGATCGATCTGCTGAAGGGGATAGGCCTGAATATCAAGCATCAAAATTACCAGGTCGGAGGATTTGATCAGGTTGATAAATTCCGGTTCAAGATAATCACGGTCAAGCGGGGGAGTATCGATAAGCTGAAACTGAACATTTTCAAAATTCATCATACCGGGGGTTGGAATCCAGGTTGTGTAAGGATTTTCTGATATTTCGGGGCTCGCGTGGCTGAATGTTTTTATCAGGGAAGATTTACCGGTATTTGCTGAACCAAGCGCGATAATTCTTCCGGCGCCTTCCTTTTCAATTACAAAATGAGAATCGTGTTTGCTTACCTGCTTTTTGGTCTGGTTTACCGATTTTAATTTAGAGAGTTTTTTTCTGTACTCGGCCCTGAGTTTGTCTGTCCCCTTGTGTTTGGGAATGGTAGTGAGCATTTCTTCAAGGGCCGCAATTTTTTCTTCATTCGTGGCGGCCTCACGGTATTTCCGATCGGCGTCATAAAACTCGGGAGGGAGGTTTGTCGGCATATGCTCTCCGCGCAATTGATATACCTTAATACAATTTGTAATATTATATCAAAAAAAAGAGAAAGAATCAAAATATATTGATTCTTTCTCTGCGAAATTTCAGGGAATTCTACTTTTCATTTAAAAATTCAGCGCGAAGATATTCATGCACAAGTGAATCTTTCGAATTTTTATCGGGGGGCATAAGGAACTGCATGATATTATCCGAATCATAAGCCAGAATAGAATGGCAGGAATTGCAGTCGTATGAAGGGGATTTACCATCCGCGTCCTTCAAATCCCTGTTGTGGCATCTGAAGCAGCCGCCCCCATTTTCATGCCCTGAATGATCGGGATATGAACCCCATTCAATATTCATTTCGGGATGAATGTTACGGTCATAAATTTTCTGAAATGCCGTGACTGCCACTGCAATATCTTCGGAATAGTTTTTGGCAATGTCGGGATAATTATTAAAATAAAAGCGGTTTAAATAATTATCAATTAATTGATTTGCTGTTTCTTTATCAGAGTATCCGCGTGAAACAGCATAGAGCCCTTCACGTTTTATAAATGGCAGCTTACGGTTAATTTCACCTCTCGACATTTTTTCATCGATAGCATGTTCGGGAACTTCATAAATATGTGTCGCTCTGTTATGGCAGTCGACACAATCCATTGTCCGAAAACCGCTTATGTTATCTGAAGAAGAGCTGAGGGCATTATTTTTATAGGTTTTTATTAGTTCGTTCCCTTTTAAAACCCTTATTTCAATAATTTCTTCGCGCTCATCATCCACAGAGCTGTATTCAACACTGTATTCTTTTGATACATGCCAGTGAATTCCCGCCTCACCGGTTTGTTCACCCGAATCTATTTTCAAATTCAGAGTAGTCCATGCCGGTGTTGAATTTTTATCCAGTCCGAATCTTTGAAAGGATTTGAGGCGCGCGCCATAAAATTTGTCGGGCCAGTGGCACTTTTCACAAGTTTCCCTTGCCGGACGAAGCTGATGTACCGGGGTGGGGATAGGCCGTTCATAAAGATTAAAAGTAAGTGAAATCACCTGCCAGGCGCCGTTTAGTTTGGAATCAACCAGGGCGTCAACACCTTCACCCACATGGCAGTCGACACATTTAACCCTCGCGTGAGGAGATGACTGGTAAGTTATCCATTCAGGGCTCATTACCGAATGACAGGCAGTGCCGCAAAAGACCGGCGAATCCATAAAACTAAGCATACGCATACTTGCCAGCCCCAGAAAGATTACATTCACAAATGTAAGGACAGCGATAAAATTAAATATTCTGGAACCGGAAAATCTCTTTTCGGTTTCATCTGCCGGAAGTTTATTTCTGATTAAATCTCTGAAACCTATACCGGTTTCTTTTTTATGAATATAAATTCCGGCAGGAATTAAAAGCAAGCCAACTACAAAAATCAGTGGAAGGGTAAGGTAAGTGATCAATCCAAGGTATGCGTTTGTAAGAATACCGAGAAGCCGGGGTATCTCAAGCATAATAAATATTATAAAGGAGGAGGTAGTAACAGCTACCCCGCTCCTTGTCAAACGGTTAACAGAAACGGCCCTGATGAAATTTAGGTATTTATCTTTCATTGCGGGTTCCTATTTCTTAAACAGTTTTGAGTATTTTTTTTGCAATTCTCCCGACTTGATGGCTTTCTTTAATTCCTCAGTCGATTTACCGAGCCACTGGTGCATTTCATCCGACTCAAAAAGATCGTCGATATATTTATCAACATCCTTATCGTGAAACTCACGGGCGGCAGGAATAAACTCAAAATAGAAATTGTGAATGACGTCATAAATACCATGCCACCATGTATAATCGGGCCCCATCATCGCGGCTCCATGGCGGGCTCTTCTCCCTTCGTGATGCCAGAGCTCCCAGTACATCCATTCTATTTCGTTTCCGAAGTTGGCTTTAACTTCCAGCAGTTTTTTGCTTTTTATTAGTTTGATGATCTCGGTCGCGGGTTTGGCGAATTTCTCATTATATAGCTCGATGGTCGCGTCCATCTGGTAAAAATGACCTTCGGCAAATTCTTTGCCATGGCAGGCCACACAGACATCTTTCATATTCTCTCTCTTTTTACTCCAGTTATCTTTAGTTTTGGAAATCGGAGGACGGAGAGTCCATTTAAGTCTTGTGCCGACATCATGAGTGGCTTTTTGTTTTTTTGTGGCCGACATGTGGCAGGTCGCGCAGGTAGGAGCTTCAAAATAATCTGTCCCGACTATCCATCGATCGGCTTTTAAATTCATTTCCTCTTTATGGGTGTAATAGGCGTTTCCATGTTTGCTTTCTTCATAAACCTCTTTCTGCGGATGATCGGGTCCGAGGTGACATTTGGAGCAGGATTCAGGCTGCCGCGCCTGTGCTTTTGAAAAGCTGTGACGCGTATGGCAGGCGTTGCATGATCCTTTTGATCCGTCAGGATTAAGTCTTCCGATTCCTGAATTTGGCCACGACTTTTTTGAAAGTTTATTGGGTGAGCTTTCATCGATTATCACTTTCGCGCCATGGCAGCTTTCACAGCCTGTTATCGCCACAGGGGCTCCGCCACCCACATGGGCGAGATAAGCGTCAGCCGATTCCAGTATTTCCCCGGCTGTGGCGTGATAGGATTTCCCTACCTCTTCCGCCTCCTTTTTATGGCAGCTTCCGCAGTCTTTCGGGGTAACTAATGTGGCGATATATGCCCCTTCGTGGAAAAAAGCATCCTTATCTCCTTTTTCAGCGCCATGACAATCAATACAGGTTACCTGGTGAAGGGCATGCATTGAATTATACCATTGATTATAAAGCCCGGGGCTTTCATTTTTGTGGCAAACCATACATTGGCCCGAGACTCTGCTGCTGACCGGCTGAGCGGTCAGTGTAAAACTGATAAACAGAACTGTTAGTGATATTAAAACTTTAAGTTTCATTTTTTACTCCCTTTGTTCCTGATTATAACTGACTAAAGCCATGAGATATAAGAAGAAAAAAAATTCTTATTATATGTTTTGAAAATATATAATTTCTTTTCAAATACCAAATCAATGATTCTGTTTTGTTAAAAACGGGAAGAATAAGAGAATAAATATTCTTAGAAAAGAATAATGCTTCCTTTTGGAAGATATGGAAAATATCTGATTATTGCATTAATAAAAAAACCCGGCTGCAGTTACCGGGTTTTTCTATCAATAAAAGAAGTATTACTATTACCAGGAGGAACGTATGAAGTATTCTGAATTAATTATCGTGATATTCATAAAAAAGTTTAGAATCCAAATTTTATTCATTACAAATTTTATAGCGAATATCCTGCCGTAAGCACAATATTTCTTTCTTCTCCAACCGAGCCTCTGTCCATCCAGGTATTATTGACAAATGCCGGATACCTGACCTTATTATTCAATAAATTGGTGATATGCAGATTTATAAAAGTATTGTTCATAAACAGCTCATCAAATCGCATATTAATATCAAAAACATAATAGGAGGGTGAATCGGGTCCGATTCTGCCGGCGGGAGCAAATATTCCGGCGGCAGGATCAAGAGGAGCCTCATCAAAATAGGCGGCCATTTTATCGACAAATCTTGACTTTATCGAAAAAGCCATTCTTTCGGAGGGCTGATAAATAATTTTCAGGTGTCCTGTAAAAGGTGGTGAGAAAGCAATATCGACATCTTCAAAATTAGTTCTCAGGTCACTGGAAATCTGGTAAGATCCGGAAACCTGGTATCTCAATTTTTTAAATATTTTTCCTGAGAATGATAATTCGAGCCCGTTGGTTTTCATCTCACCCGCATTCGCGTTCCAGGTGCGGTAATCTGAGCCGTCCGGATTGATTCTGATAATCCTCGAGATCAGGTTACTGAGCATATTTCTATAAAGTGACAGGGAGATGTTTAAATCAGGATTAACTCCCCACTGGTATAAAATTTCGATTGTTTGCAAATACTCAGGTTCGAGCGATTCAGCGTCGGGATTCCCAAGGTTTTTTATAATATGGAAAAATGAAGGGAGCGCGATGGCTTTTCCATACATTAACTTAAGCACATGATTATCCGCGGGTGTGAAGATTAAAGCTGCCCGTGGTAAAAAATCCAGTTCCTGACGGTCATATCTGCCCTCTGTTTTTGAGTAAATTTCCTGATATATGGTTCTTCCCTCGATATCTGTTGTTTCGCTTAGATAGGTCTGTTCCTTAAAGTAATCGAAAGGGGAAAGATATTCGAATCGAATTCCCCCGGTAAACCGGAAATAGCGGCCGAATGAAAGATCGGTCTGGGCAAATAATGAACTATTAATGTAAGGATTATCCAGCATTTCATGGTTGTTTTCGAATGAGGGATTAAGGAAGGAGGGGAGATCAAAAATTTTATCAATAACCAGATAAGTTCGGTTAAAAAGGCCGAAGGTAATCTGTTTGCTTTCATCAATCTTATAATAAAGATTCAGTTCGTGATCGGTAAATTCCGAGTTTACAATCTGGAATCCATAAAATGTGTCGGTAAAAAACTGTTCATTGGAATCATCAACAAGAGAGAGATAATCAGTCTTTATCCGCCCGGAAAGTTTTTTGGTTATATCAAAACGGTAGCCGGCTGAAAAATTGAACATCTGCATATGGGATGTACGGCTTCCGTCGGAAGGGGGGAAGAGAAACATTCCCTGATTTATTGAATGGGAGTATTTTAAGTGAGCGTCCAAATTTTTATAGGATGTTGATAACGCCATGTAACTAATGGTTCTTGATAGTTTATCTCCGGTCTTCTCATCGGGACCGACTCCCCATTGAGGAGGATATTCACCCGTTTTTAATTCGCTCATCGGAACGTCAGGTCCCCGGCTTTGCTGGTACCCTGCGTTTAAAATAAAAGAAAGATTTTCATCATATTGCCGCGCGTATCTCAGACTTAAATCATAGTATTCGCTGGTTCCGGCAGATGCGGCTGCATAGCTGGTTCCCGCATCCTTACCTGTAATAATATTTACAATACCATAAAACGCGCCGCTGCCATATACTACTGACATAGGACCTTTTATTATTTCAATGCGGTCAATTGCCGATACAGGCACCGCCCACATCGTAATAGGATGGGCCGAAGGATAACTCATCTGAACAGGGGAACCATCAACCAGTATGAGAAGTTTTCTGTTTGGCATTTCATCCAGATATCCACGGACGCCATATTTTTGGCCATATCCGTCATAATCATCCACAATATAAAAACCTGTAACATCCTCAAGTATATTTTCTATTTTTCGGTAACCCATCAGCTCTATTTCCCTGCGTGTTATGAGAACCACACTTGAGGGGACATCGAGAATGATTTCGGTCTGTTTGCCGGCGGAAACTACAGTCACATTCTGTAACTCTTCCAGGCTTAGTTCAAACAACTTTTCAGGATTTTCCTGAGCGAAAAGGACTCCCGCTGCTAAAATTATCAGCAGGGAACCAGGAATCATCAATCTTTTCATAACGCACCCGCGATTTTAATCCATAAACGCATCTTAATTATTCAATCGACTTTAATCAATATTCGTGTCAAAACCTTAAAAAAACAATACTTAACTTCATTTAAACATTTTCAGACTAATTAGTTTTATTTAAATCTCTGTCAAGTGGAAAAGAAATCCGAAAAACCGAACCTTTTCCCTTTGTACTTTCTACATCAATGGTTGCCGCGTTTAACTCGCAGTAGTTCTTTACCAGCGCCAAACCAAGTCCGTTTCCTTCGAATTTTCTCGTGTATCCCTGTTCCTCCTGGGAAAACTTGGAAAACAGAAATGGAAGGTATTCCTCTTTTATCCCTATTCCCGTATCTGAAACGCTGACCTCAAAATATTTTTGCTTCTCTTCCATGATAAGGGTTACTGAACCGGTTGTTGTGTATTTAATCGCGTTGTCGATAAGATTAGCCATAATTTGAGTAACAGTATACTTATCAGCGGTAATTTCAGCGCCCGGATTTTTATCGTCAATAATAAATTCAATATTTTTTAGTTCAGCCTGCACAGAAAATTCAGCGAACAGCGGATTTATTACCTGTTCGGTAAACACAAATTTCTCATATATCGGTTCGTATGATCTGGACTCTATCTCCGACATATTAAGCACAAGATCAATAGTACGTAGCAGCCGCCTCGCGGCATTGTCAATTGAGTTAAAGCTGTCGCTGTTATCCTCTGAAATATTTTCTTCACATTCCATCCGGAGCAAAGAGGCAAAACTCATAATTGTATGGATGGGGGTTCTTATTTCGTGCGACATCTGCGCGAGAAATTCCGATTTCAGCCTTTCGGATGTTTCAGCTTTTTCAATAGCTTTTATCAGCTCCTTTTCCCTGCTCTCAATTTGTTTTATCATTGAATCGAACTCATCATAAAGCTGACCAACTTCATCATTTGAATCTTTTTTAATATGCACGCTGTAATTTTTACTTTCCGATATTTCCCTGGTAATCCTTGCCAGTTTAATTATCGGGCGTGAAATATAACCCTGAAGCCATCGGGCAAGTAAAAAAGCTCCCGCGAAAATAATGAAGATGATAAAGGACCAATAGAGAAACTGATCGGTAATTTTTTCAGAAAGTTCGTTTGTCGATACTGTAAGGTATATAAATCCATAGAGCTTATCCCTGTAAAAAATCGGAGACTCAACAATAAGGTATTTCCCGGTAAATTGGCCGGATTGATTCTCAATTTTTAATTGTGGTTCGGGAGAAGGCAGGCCATCAATTCTCGTATATTTTGCCAGCAGATTGCCGGATGGAGCAAAAATATAACCCGCGATATTTCTTTCATTCACTTCGAGTGAACTAAGTATTTCTTCAGCGGCGGGATAATCGCCAAAATCGATTGCCGCGACACAGTTATACCCGATAAGTTTTGCTTCAAGAATTGAGTTTTCAATCAGTTCTTCTTTTAATACGTTAACATGACTGGAAACAAGCAGCAGAAAACCTGTCAGGGAGGCTATTGATGTTGTCAGGAAGAGGATAAGTACAATTTTATTTTTTATAGAGAGGTTCTGGAAATAATTCATCTTATTCCTCCCTTCCAAAATTTTTCGCCAGTCGTAAAAGCTGATAGCGGGCCCGGATACCTGATCTTTTCAATGCCTCTTCATTTATTTCAAAAAAGACTTTGTTATCTTCAAGGAAGAAATTAATATGAACACCTTCTTCAATAAATCCGTCAGTATCGGCTATTGTAAGTATCGGTTTATCTGAAATCTTTTTTAATATATTCCTTAACGAATTTTTCTGATCTTTGCTGATAAACAAAATATTTATTTCATCATTCAGAGAGTTGGGGGCAACCTCAATAAATAACACCGGTCTGGATTTGATCTTTCTTTCTTTAAATAGTAGTTCAGCTTTTTCTTTCAGTGGATTAGATCCTATTGTCGCGATTGTAAATACTTCAGAGCTATCCTCGGGCCACTCGATATAATGAGTGAATTTTTCAAGATACACCGCCTTTATGCTATATTCATCATACTGGGCTGTAATTCTGAATGAGATAAAGAGGTATATAAAAAGGAATATAATCCGAATTTTACTATTCATTGCTGCCGACCATAAAGAGAAATAAAGTTTAACCGGAAAAATATGCTGTTAATCAGAAATATATTAGAAATAATCGAAAAAAATTCGTATAATTCAAGAAAATTGATGAAATTTTGGGTAAAATTAAAAATAAATTGGTATGACTAAGACTTTAAAGGGTATCTTTCTCCTGTTTATAATTGTTTCCCGATTCAGTTTTGCCCAAAATGCTGTTTCGAAGGATAGTCTTGAACAATTAATTGCGGCTGCCGAAGGGGAAAACCGGATTGATTTATTGAATCAGCTTGCTGAAAGTTATGATGATACTTCGGGGGGCAGGTTTGAAATTGCTGGTAAAGCGCTTGGTTTATCTGAAAAATTTGGTTACACAAAAGGGAAAATAAACGCTTATGGCAATCTGGGAAGCTATTATTATGCCAATAAATATTACGATACTGCCTTCGTTTATTATGATAAAGCATACACTCTTTCGAAAATCACTGATGATAAATTTAATATTGCCCGTTATACCCAGAAACTTGGTTATATAAAATTCAGAAATAACCAGATGGATTCTTCGGTTATTCTTATGAAGGAAGCCATAAGATTAAGGAGTGAACTGGGAAACATCGAGGCGCTCTCATTTGCCAATCTGAACCTGGGATATATTTACTGGAGAGCGAGTAAATATGATTCGGCGTTGATATATTATGATAACGCTCTTAAACTTATTGAGGAGCGGGGGGACAGACGTCAGATAGGAATGCTGCTTAATAATATCGGAGTTCTATACTGGAATTGGGCAGTCTATGACAAAGCTCTGGAATATTATCACCGTTCTCTTAAATTGAGAGAAGAAACTGGGGATACGAATGGAGTGGCTCTTGTATTAAATAATATCGGGAGGGTTTACAGACAGTGGAAAGATTACAAAAAAGCATATATCTATTTCGACAGGGCTTTAAAATTATCTGTCAACAGGGAAAATACCGACGGGCAGGCTTACGCCTATAATCATCTCGCGTCTGTATATGAATTGACTGAAAGTTATGACTCAGCGCTGGTTTATTACAGAAAGTCACTCTCTTTATATGGCGCGCTGGAGAGTTTGAGCGGCGTTGCTCTTAATTATGAGGATATCGGGGAGGTATTTAATCTGAAAAATATGCCTGATAGCGCGATGACAAATTTCCAGACCGCTCTCGCTGTTGCCAGGAAAATTGGCAATAAAGAACGGGAAGGAACAGCGCTGATGAATATAGGCAAGACTTTCTTCTTTACCGGTCAAAAGGGAAAAGCGCTCGCGAAATATTTTGAATCACTCGAAATAGGGAAAAGTATCCGCCAAAGAGAATTGGTAAAAGATAATTATCTTAATATCTCCAATTTATATGCTGACGCCGGGCAGTTTGAACTTTCATTAAATTTTCATAAAATGTACTCTGAAGTAAAGGATAGTATATATAGTGAAAATATTGCCAACAGGGTGATGGAATACAGCGCGAAATATGAAATTACAAAAAAAGAGGCGGAATTAAGAACTGCGGAATATAAAATCAGTGAACAAAAGTTCTTCAGGAATATCGCCATTATTGTGATCATTTCACTGGTAATTGTAATCGTTATGTTTTTCAGAAGCAATCGTCAGAAAAGAAAGAGCAATTTTCTCCTGCTCGAAAAAAACAGGCAGATAAGTGAGCAGCACTCTGAGATTGTCGGGAAAAATAGAAAAATTGAAGAAAATTCAGCGAAACTCAGCAGAGCGTATGAAAAACTTAACAATTCTAATTTGCAGCTTAAAGAATTGCACGCAACCAAAGACCGGTTTTTTTCTATCTTCGCGCATGATCTGAAAAATCCATTTTCATATATTCTGAATTCTACGGAATTGCTGGAGAAGGATTATGATGTTATATCCGATGCAGATAAAAAGGATATTCTCGCTCATCTGCATACCTCAGCGCAAAATATATATACTCTTTTGGAAAATCTTCTTTACTGGTCGCAGCTTCAGACAGGTCGCTTAACCCCGGAAGCAGAGCTGATAAGCTTATCAAAACTGGCTGATGAAACTATTTCAACGATGTCCTTTAGCTGTAATCAAAAAGGGATTAAGCTGAAAAACCTGGTTGGACAAAACCTGAGTACAAATGCCGACAGATTTATGGTGGCGACTATTTTCAGAAATCTGCTTTCCAACGCTATTAAATTTACAGAACCGGGTGGGGAAATTACGTTAAGTTCCGAATTAAATAACTCTGCCATTACAGTTCATTTTAAGGATAACGGAATAGGGATAGATGAAGATGGCCTTAAATCTATTTTTGATCTCGCGGCAAACCAAAGAAAACAGGGAACCATGAATGAGAGCGGATCGGGGTTGGGATTAATTCTCTGCCGTGAATTTGCCCTGATGAATGAAGCCAAATTAACAGTAAAGAGCAAACCTGGCGCAGGCAGTGTTTTCAGCGTCACTTTTAAGCTAAGTGATACAATGGGAGAGTAAAACGAAAGACACTTCCTTTTTCCGGTTCACTTTCAACTTCAATTTTACCTTCATTTTTTTCAACGAAATCCTTACACAATATCAATCCGAGTCCGGTGCCTTTCTCATTTTCAGTGCCGCTCTTACTTATACCGGCGACTATTTTGAATAACTGCGACACTTCCTCTTTGCTCATTCCTATTCCGTTATCTTTTACGGAAAGAGTAACTTCTTCGCCGGCCTGCCTGATAAAAATATAAATTGAGCTATGCTTTTTCGAAAATTTAATAGCGTTGATTAAAAGATTTCTAATCACTGAGGCAATCATATTTTTATCGGCGTTAACGAGGATTGATTTAGGCGCCTCAATTTTCAACTCGATATCTTTTGTTTCGGCAGATTCCTCAGCGATGTATATCGCGTGTTCCGCTTCTTCAGTGAGATTAAATACCTCTTTATTTATTTTTAGTCGGCCTCTTTGCGACGCCACCCATTTTAATAGTTCTTCGAGAAGATTATATGCTTTCCGGGAGGCTGAACGAATGTTCTTAATAATTTCGAGTCTTTCATCATCCTCCATATCATTATAGACTTCGAGAAGAAAATCGGAATTGCCTAATAGAGAATTGAACGGATTTTTAAGGTCGTGTGAAACTACTGAGAACAATTTATCCTTTTCCGCGATTACCTGGGTCAGTTTAGATTCTCTGTCCCTTAACAACGCATTTTTATTCTTAATATCTTTGTGGGCGCTGCTCAGTTTCTTATAAGACCTGATTCCAATGATAATAGCTACTAAGATGAAAGAAAAAAGAATAACCATAAAAATCTGGAAATTTTCCTTCTTTTCTATTTCCAGCGCCTGGAGCCGGCTTTCTTTTTTCAGATTTTCGATTTCCCTGTCTTTGTATTCCCAATCATACTGGTTTCTTAAATGAGCGGTAAGCTCTGAATTCTTTATGGTAAACAAAGAATCTTGAAGATCATTTATTTGCTCAAGATAATCGAATGCTTCATTTCGTTTCCCGGTAGCTGAGGCCAGCAACATTTTTATTGATAAGGAGTTTTTGAGCTGTTCGAGAGCGCCTGTTTCATTTGAATATTTAATTGCCGAATCACTATTTTTCAGCGCTTCTTTATCCTCACCCTGAATATATTTTATTTCAGCAAGATTTATCAAAGCATCGGTAATGCTTACTATATCTCCGATCTGTTTAGCTATCGCATGTGATTTTTCAAAAAATTCTCTTGCCTTGTTTATTTGTCCCTGTTTCTGGTAAATAACACCTAAATTTATAAAAATGCTCATTTTGTTGATGGTATAGCCGGACGTATTACAGATATCTAATGCTTCGTTAAGGTATTTTTTTGCGGCGTCATATTTTTTTTGGTCAAGAAAAACAAGCGCTATGTTGTTAAGTGTATTCGATGTAGCGCGCAAATTTCCTTCTTTACGGGAAATTGCAATGGATTCTTCAAAATATTTCAGAGCATTCTCAGGATCGTTATTTTCCATACTGACTATGCCGAGATTATTCAGGCTTTTTGATATACCTCTTTCCTGATTTAATTTTCTGTAGGCCCTCAGACTTTCGAGAAAATAATTGAATGCTTTTTCAAAGTTTTGCATTGATGAATATATTACGCCGATATTATTATTGACGCTTGCCATGCCTCCAATATTGCCCGATTCCGTATAGGCTTCAAGAGCACTTTTGTTTAATGTTAATGATTCGCCATAATCTCCTTTTCTCAAACAAATTTTCCCCCGGATATGCAATGATTTTCCAAGCTGTGCTGTCAGGTTGTTCTTTCTCGCAATAAGCTCAGCTTTTTTGCAGAGTTCATCAGCTCTATCAAATTCATTCTTAACCAGGTAAAGGTTTGCCAGTTCATTTAGTCCGGCAATGTGAAGCGAATCGTTTTTTTCTTTTTCAGCCAGCAAAATTGCCCGATGAGCAAAGAAGATGGCAGTATCCTGATTCGAAAGTTTATTTTCGAGGAATAAGTTTAGATATACCGAGGCGCTGTCTGCTGATTCTGGTTTTGAAAGCGATAAAGCTTCAAAATTCTGGAAGAATAGTAAACAAATACCGATTAAAATTTTAAGATTCAACCGGAGCTCCTGTATCAATAATTCTAAATTTTAATGATTTATTAAGGAAAGTTAAATTCTAATATAACCTTCCGCCTGATTCGATATACTGTTTCAATATTTCACCGGCGCTTTCTCTTAATATATCTTTTACAACGCTGATGCCAATTTTATTAAGTTCCCCTTCCCAGTCATTCGGGATCGGGCCTTCATCAAAACCTGTGATTTTCTCAACATCTTCTCTTCTGGCTCCGATAACCAGTCTTTTTATACCGGACCAGCACAATGCCCCGTAACACATAGCGCAGGGCTGAGCGGATGAAACCAGTTCGTAATTTCCCTGCTCAAGTCTGTGTGTCCCCAATTTTTCCTGAGCCATTATCAGCGCCATAATTTCGGCATGAGCTATTGAGGTCCTTTGATCTACTACTACATTCACACCGGCTGAAACAAGGCCGGAGTTATCCAGATTAAATATGGCTGCGGCAAAAGGTCCTCCTGTATTTCGCGCGACATTCTCTTTACCAAGCTCAATAACAAACTTCATTCTTTTTTCAACATTATCGATAATACCCGATTTCTCACATTTTGTCTCAATCCAGTCGGGAAGATCGATTATTTTTTTTGTTTTTATCTTCATCTTGCCTTTGTGTACAATCTTTAACTTTACATATTGTAAAAATAAGTTTAAATTCCAAATAGGCAATGTAAATATGGCAATTTTAATAAGACTGTTACCTGGCCCACAATAATACGGGAAATTATTCGGCATTTTTTTGTGTTTTTTACAAACAGAGTGTTTTGATGAAATAAATTTCGGGAGATACCTATGTTTATTAAAGATTGCAGCGAAAGAAACTTCAGGGAATTGATAACCGGACATTATGAAAAGGATGAAATACTCATTATCCTGGCAGCGGAAAAAGAAAAGGAAAATATTGACAGGGTGATAAAACAGTTAAATGAGGCTGGTGTGAAATTTATTGGAGGGCTTTTTCCCGCGATTGTTTGGGGAAACGAATTTCGCTATACAGGTTTTGTAATAAAAAAAATGAAAACCGCCTCTGACCCGGTTATAGTCAAAGGGTTAAACAGCGACAATATTTATATGGATGAATTCATTAATGTAAAGAAAAATATAGCCCGAAAGGAAACTGCTTTAATTTTAGTGGATGGATTAACCGCAAATATTAAACTTTTTCTTTCGAAATTATTCAATATATTGGGCGCCAGTGTGGCGTATATTGGCGGCGGGACAGGATCATTAAGCCTGGAGCAACTGCCTTCGGTATTCAGCAATGAAGGTTTTTTCCAGGACACCGCTATCGTGACTTTTTTGAAACCTGAAATTAAATTGTCGGTTACACATGGCTGGAAAAAAATTATGGGACCCTTTGTCGCCACCAGAGTATTCAGGAATGTAATTAAAGAGCTGAACTGGCAGAATCCATTCGAAATTTATAAGAATATTGTTGAAAGCGATTCAGGAATAACTTTAACCAGGGAGAATTTTTTTGAAATATCGAAATCTTATCCTTTTGGAATGTACCGCGAAAATTCAGAGGATATAGTAAGAGACCCGATAGCTGTAAATGAGAATGATGAACTTGTTTGTGTAGGGGAGGTTCCGGAAAACAGCGCGCTAAATATTCTGAAGGGAGAACCTGATAATCTCATTGAAGCGTCCGCTGAAGCGGCAAAAATGATATTTACCGGGGGGAAAGAAAACCTCAAAGATGTTTTTTTGATTGATTGTATTTCGAGAGCTCTGTTTCTTGGTGACAGATTTCAGGAGGAACTGAATACAATTAATAAATTCTGGAAAGGTGAGAATGAAATTACCGGGGCGCTGACGCTGGGAGAAATATCAACCCACAGTAAAGGTATTCTTGAATTCTTCAACAAAACAACTGTAATCGGAGCTTTTTATGAATAATTATGACGCGGGTTCTGTAATTAGTGATATTACTCTTTTATATGAGCTTTCCTTATCGATCGGGAAATCACTTGAGCTGCAAACAAATTGTTCTAACTTTATTGATACTTTGCTAAGCAGAAAAAATCTCGATTATGGCGCAGTCTGGATAAAGAGCGATTATAATCAGGGTGATTACGAACTAATTTATTCAATTCCGGAATGCCGCTCCGCAAGCAGGGAACTTCCTTCCGGCCATGATCTCATAAAAAGAATAGAAGCTCAGGAGTTCTTTGCTTATAATTCAAAATCGGACTATTTTGGAAAACTCGTCATAGAAAAGGAGATCAAAGAAGGTTCTTTTTTTAACTGCAGACTTGAAGGCATCGGTTTTTTACGTTTTTTTAAATCGGATAGTGATGAAATTTTCAGCGATCTTGAACAAAACCAGCTCAGAAATGTTTTTAGGAAGTTCGGAGTGTCTGTTGAGGGATCTTTAGCACATTCAAAAGCGCTTGAGACTCTTGAAAGACTTGCCAAAACTGAAGAAAACAGAAAACTTCTTGAGCTTGCCATCAGATCATCCAGTAACGGAGTTGTAATTACAGATGCCCGTAATAATGACGATCCGATTATTTATGTGAATCCCGCTTTTGAAAAAGTTACCGGGTATAGTTTTAAAGAAGTCGCAGGTAAAAACTGTCGTTTTTTACACAAGCGTGAGAATGATCAGCCCGGATTGGAGGTAATCAGGAAAGCTCTGAAAAACAATAAATCATGTAAAGTAACTTTAAGGAATTACAAAAAAAACGGAGAAATGTTTTGGAATGAACTACAGATATCACCTATGTTCGATGACAATGGTGAACTGCTTCATTTTGTGGGAGTTCAAAATGATATTACGGAAAGGATAAACAGTGAAAATGAAATAAGGGAGGGGGCAAACAGGCTTGCTACCGTGGTTGATCTGGTTGATGAAGGAATAACGCTGAGCGATTCGGAGGGAGAATTTCTTATTTATAACAGTAAAATGGTAGAAATAACCGGTTATACACATAAAGAGTTGAACGATTCAAAAGATTTACTAAAACTGATTTATCCTGATAAAAATAAAAGACAGATAGCGCTTGACAGAATACAGGCAGTGATTGAAAATGGCCTGATAAGAGATGTTGAAAGCGCTATTACCACCAAAAATGGCATTGAAAAAACTCTTTTGATTTCAACAAGAATGTTTGAATTCGAAAACCAGAAGATGTTTCTTTCAGCCTACCGGGATATAACCGAGAGGATAAATGTTACCGCAGCTCTGAAAGACTCTCAGGAGAAGCAAAAAACCCTCATCGAAAATGTTTCATCCGCGGTGATTTTTATCAACAAAAACCAGATAATTGAATTTGCCAACAAACAGTCGGAAAATATTATTGGAATTTCACCGGAAAAATTAAAAGGGCAGGTTTTTTATAAAATACCTAAACATAAAAAAGATGAACAAAAACTTAAATATGAGATCGATGAATCATTAAAAAACAGGCATAGGTCTATTACTTTGGAACTAAGGAATTCTAAAGATTCTGTTAAATGGATAGATATTAATTTTTCACCGGTTAGAAATGAAAAAGATAATGTTATTGGGGTTTTTTCCATTATCAATGACATTACCGAGCGGATAAAAGCTGAAAACGAACTTTCCGAACTAAAAGATTTTTATGAAAAAACATTAAATGATCTTCCTGGTCAGATAGCTGTTATTGGAACAGATTTTAAATATATATTCCTGAATCCGCAAAGTGTGAAAAATGATGATATGCGGAAATGGCTGATAAATAAAGATGATTTTGACTATTGCGGAAAAACCGGCCGTGATAACTCGCTTGCCCGATACAGAAGAAAACACCTGGAAGAAGTGTTAAACGGAAAAAAATCGGTAAGCTTTGAGGAGGAAATTAAAGATAAAAACGGAGAGGTGAAATATTTTATTAGATTTGTTAGTCCGGTTACCGATAAAAAAGGAGAGGTCAAAAGGCTTATAGCTTATGGCATTGACATTACCGAAAGAAAAAAAACTGAAGAAGCTCTTTATCATTCCCAGAATCAGCTTTCCGCTGTTTTGCAGACTGTCGGTGAAGGTATTATAACTGTTGACCATCATGGAAGCATAATTATGGTTAACAGTGAGGTTTGTGATATTTTTGGTTACAAAAAAGAAGAATTGGAAGGTAAGAATCTTCAAATGCTTATGCCTGAAAATTTCAGGAAAGCTCATCAGGCGGGAATGGACAGATATACAAAGACAGGAATAGCACATGTGCTCGGGCAGAAACTTGAACTGGAGGGGCTGAATAAAGATGGTTCGGTGTTCCCGATTGAAATAAGAATTCAGGAAACAAAAATTGAAAACAAGTTGTTTTTCACCGCTGCCATAAGCAATATTACTGACCGAAAAAAAGCTGTTGCCGAGCTGATAGAAGCAAAAAAGATGGCTGAGGATTCTACCAGGGCAAAAGAGCAGTTCCTTGCTCATATGAGTCACGAAATCAGGACTCCGATGAACGCTGTGGTTGCTTTAACACATCTGCTTATGCAGATGGAGCCTTCCCCCGAGCAGTACAAATTTTTAAATGTTATCAAATCATCCGCCGATAATCTTCTGGTAATTATTAATGATGTCCTCGATTTTTCGAAGATTGAATCAGGTAAAATTACATTTGATTATGAGGAGTTTTTTCTCGAAGAGGCTCTTGATATGATTATTGGCGCTGTTCAGTATTCTGCCCGGGAAAAAAATATTAAATTAAGAAAATTTATAGATAAACAGATACCTGACAGTCTTATTGGGGACAAGGTAAGATTTAACCAGATTGTTCTTAATATTGTAAGCAACGCGATAAAATTTACCAATGAGGGGCTCGTAAAAATAAGCTGTCATTTTATCAGAACTGAAGATGAAAGGATTTATATTAAAACGACTGTGGATGATACCGGGATAGGTATTCCCGAGGATAAAATTGATTCAATTTTTGAAAGTTTTGAAATGTTGAGGGACAAAAGTACAAAGCAGATTAGTGGAACAGGTCTGGGATTGGCGATTGTAAAAAATCTGGTTGAACTCCAGGGGGGATCTATCTCTGTCCAGAGTGAGGTCGGAGAAGGAAGCACGTTTAGTTTTACCCTGCCCTTTGCCATAGGCGCCAGGAAAGCCCCCGGCGCTAAAATTATGGAGAAAAATTATATTGAGTATTCAGCAGACTATTCCGATTTGATGATATTAATTGTTGAAGATAATAAGGTAAATCAGCTTGTTGTAACAAGTATTCTTGATTTATGGAAAATTAACTATCTTATCGCTGATAATGGGAAGGAAGCCCTTTTACTGCTCGATAAAAATAAAGTGGATTTGATTTTAATGGACCTTGCCATGCCGGTAATGGATGGTTATGAAACGACAAAAATTATAAGAAGCAGGGGGAAAGCCGAAGAATCGGAATTGCCGATAATCGCGCTGACTGCCTCGGCCCTGCTTGAGTCTACAGAAAAGGTAATTGAATCGGGGATGAATGATTTTCTGAGAAAACCGGTGAAACCTGAAGAATTGCTGACTATCATCGATAAGTATATAAATAACAAGGTGAAAAACGCTCCTGCCGAAATAAAGCCGGTAAAAAAAATTACAGAGAAGAAAAAGGAGTCAGCCCTGGATACTACTTATCTGAGGGAGGTGACCGGTGAAAATAAAACACTAATGAAGGAAATAATAACGATCTTTTTAGATTCCACAGGAGCGCAGATTGATGATCTGCAAAAATTCGCGCATGAAAAGAATTTCCATAAAGTTAAATATATCGCTCATAAAATTAGACCCTCATTTGCTTCAATCGGATCGAAAGAGCTGGAGAAAATAATGGAAAACATAGAAATAGAGGCATTGAATGAAAACAGGATGAAAATTTCGGAATATATGCTTTCATTCAATATTTTATATGAGGATGTCAAGTCTGAATTGCTGGAATTACTAAAAGGGTGATTTACGTTATAATATAGATTATTAGCTATGATGCTGGTAAAGCAGGAAGAAAAAAATTACGAATTACGAATTACGAATTACGAATTGGGGCGTTCGGGAATTTCCCTGATTCCAAATCTTAATATACTATTTCCGCGGGTAACTCAGTTAAAAATGACAGTTGCTTATATTGCCGAACTGTGTACGATGGAGAAGACAAAGAGTAATTAGGCTCGTATTATCATACTAACGCAAACATGTTGAGGATAATCCAGAGCGCAAAATTTGTCAAAAAACATGTTGCTGATAGTCAGGCAACGATTCTAAATCCATAAACCGGCTGAGTCGGAATCAAAAAGAAATTACCTGGGAAATATTTTTTTTAATCGTAAAAGACTCCGAATGGAGTCGAATATGAATAGCCCCGGATGCAATCCGGTGGTCTGATATAGTGGACAATTTTCGCGACGCTGAAGGCGTCGAATATAAACATCCCGGGGGAAATAGTATTTGCCGGAGTAAAATCAAATCCGCGATGAAGTTCTAAATTCGACCCCTTCGGGGTCGTGGCGGCATATTTTTCTTTTACCCCCGGGCTGCTCTCTTCTTTCGCCGCCCGGGGCTATTGATATTGAATCCCATTCGGGATTCTTTTCAATAGAAATCAGAACTCAATTCATCAGGTGTTTGTAGTTTATCCTTTCCCCGATAGGCCGTTTTCCTCAGCTTTGCCTGGGGAAAATTTAGGCTCTTATCACCACATTAACGCCAACATGTTGAGGATAATCCAGAGCGCAAAATTTGTCAAAAAGCCCGCCAATAACATGTTGAGGATAGTCAGGCCGCGATTCTAAATCCATAAACCGGCTGAGTCGGAATCAAAAAGAAATTACCTGGGAAATATTTCTTTTAATCGTAAAAGACTCCGAATGGAGTCGAATATGAATAGCCCCGGATGCAATCCGGTGGTCTGATATGGTGGACAATTTTCGCGACGCTGAAGGCGTCGAATATAAACATCCCGGGGGAAATAGTAGTTGCCGGAGTAAAATCAAATCCGCGATGAAGTTCTAAATTCGACCCCTTCGGGGTCGTGGCGGCATATTTTTCTTTTACCCCCGGGCTGCTCTCTTCTTTCGCAGCCCGGGGCTATTGATATTGAATCCCATTCGGGATTCTTTTCAATAGAAATCAGAACTCAATTCATCAGGTGTTTGTAGTTTATCCTTTCCCCAACAGGGCGTTTTCCTCAGGCTTTGCCTGGGGAAAATTTAGGCTCTTATTACCACACTAACGCCAACATGTTGAGGATAATCCGGGGAGCAAAATTTGTCAAAAAGCCCGCCAATAACATGTTGCTGATAGTCAGGCTACGATTCTAAATACATAAGCTGATGGAGTCAGAAAAAGAAAAGTTATCGGTTAGTCCAGGGATAGTCCTCCCCCGTCTTCAAAGAAAAACACTTTGAATCCACCCCCTCTGCCACTGGCATCCCTATGGGGCAAAGGGGGATATTTATCGACAAATCCAGGTAATCAGAATATCCCCCTTCGGCCCCATGGGGATGCAAGCAAGGGGTGGCAATGAAGCGCCTTTCTTCATTAACGGGGGAGGACACACCTCGAGTGACTACGAAACTTATACCTGGTTTCTACTTGCTGATAAATTTCTTACCAATTTGCGTATAATTTAACTTCTTATTGAATAAATCGTCTCCCGTTTTGTAAGGACACTTTTAATAAAATTTATTTGGTTAGATTAATGACAATTCTTTTTGGTTCTGGCTTTGCCAGCTTAGGTATTGAAAATCGGATAAATTTGGCAGGGCCTGCAACAATCACGTAAAATGTTTTGCGTGTTAATTTATGTTAGTTTAACCGGGAAGGAGAGTTAATATATGGAAAATCCTTATTTTCGGGCTGGAAACAAGCATATTATAATTCCTTTTGATTATCTGTCGTTAAAGATATATTATATTGTGAAACGTGGAATAATCACGTTAACATTTTATGAAATCTGCTGTCAGATGATTATATTTAAAGTTCTATATTTTTGAGGATTACATGGAATTTTTGGAAAAACTAAAAGAAATAAAAGAAAAATATAACCAGGTAAATGAAAAATTATCTGATCCTGAGATTGTCAAAGATCAAAAGCAACTGATAAAACTTGGAAAAGAGAGAAGCGAACTTCAGGAAATAGTTGAGACTTATGATCAATATATGGATGTGATAAAAAACATCACTGACAACAGGGAAATTATTGATTCGGGCGATGAACCGGAACTGGCTGAAATGGCTGAGGAAGAGCTTGTTGAACTGGAAGAAAAACGGGAAGAACTCGAAAGCCATATCAAAGTGCTTCTAATTCCGAAAGACCCGAATGATGATAAAGATGTTATCATGGAGATAAGAGCGGGAACAGGTGGTGACGAAGCCGGTCTTTTTGCCGGTGATTTATTCAGGATGTACAGCAGGCTTTCCGAGCTGAGGGGATGGAAGATGGAACTCATCGATTACAATGAATCGGGAATGGGTGGCATCAAGGAAGCCGTTTTCAGTCTGAATGGCCAGGGTGTATATGGTGATCTGAAATTTGAGAGCGGAGTGCACAGGGTTCAGCGTGTTCCGGCTACGGAAGCAAGCGGGCGCGTTCACACCTCGGCGGCGTCGGTTGTTGTAATGCCTGAAGCTGAAGAGGTGGAAATAGATGTTGACCCGAATGATCTTCGTATTGATGTTTACCGAAGCGGCGGGGCAGGCGGTCAGAATGTCAACAAGGTTGAAACAGCTATCAGAATTACTCATCTGCCAACCGGAATAGTTGTTCAGTGCCAGGATGAAAGATCGCAATTGAAAAACCGCCAGAAAGCGATGAAAGTTCTGAAAACGAGGCTTTATGATATCAAACTTCAGGAACAGAACAGCGAGATTGCCGCTCAGAGGAAATCGCTCGTCAGAAGCGGGGACAGGAGTGAGAAGATAAGAACCTACAATTTTCCACAGAACAGGGTTACCGATCACAGAATAGGACTGACCCTTTACAATCTTTCCAATATTATGGAAGGAGACCTGGCAGAAATGATAGAAAAAATGAAAATTGCCGACAGAACGGAAAAACTTAAATCGGGCATTTAAGCCTGTTTTATAAATAAAGCGAATGGTAGTACAATTTGGAGTATGTCAAATGAGGTTAATTCCGATTTTTTTATTGCTGATAAGCACATTATCGGCGCAGGTAGTTTTTGACGCTGAATTTGAGAGCGGCAATATCGATACCGCTACAACAACCGATTCGGTAACATATTATGTCAGCTCTGTTCCTGATATAGGAGGACGCTGGTTCTATTTCAGAATTTCCGGTGTACAGGACCGGTATATTGAGGTGATTATTGAAAACAGCGATGTGAACCGTCCTCTTTATTCTTATGATAACAGAGATTTTATTCGTTTTACTGAATCTGAAAGTCCCCATCTTAACAGGTTTAATAAAACCTTTGAGGAGGATACAGTATTTGTCGCTTATTATTATCCCTATAATTTTTCATGGATGCAGGAAAATCTTGCCACATGGGAGCAGCATCCTCACGCGCGGCTCGATACGTTGGGCATTCTCGATTTCGGTTTTCCTATGCAGTTGCTTACTGTTACTGATCCCTCAATTCCACTGGATAATAAAAAGCAGGTCTGGATACACGCCAGAACTCACCCGGGGGAAACCCCCAGCTCGTGGCATTTTAAGGGGATTGTCGAAACATTACTCAGTAATGATGAAGTGATTCAGTATTACAGGGAGAACATGATATTTTATCTTATTCCTTTTGTGAATCCCGAAGGTGTTTATTTCGGCAGATCAAGAACAAACTATTATGGCGTTGATCTTGAAAGGGACTGGAATAAACCGGATGATGAGACTACAAAAGAGGTACAGGCGCTGAAAGGAAAGCTTAAAGAAATTTGTGATAACAAACCTGTGGATGTATTCCTTAATCTTCACTCGCAGGCATCATCGAATTGTACCTTTTTTATTCATACACCCGGTTCAACATCCGACTGGTTCTATCGCAGGGAATACCAGTTCTGCAACCTTCAGGCGTCCGACAATCCATATTTCAGGCATGAGGATTTTGCTGAATCAAACCTGCAGCCCTATTTTCCCGAAGGATGGTTATGGGATAATTATGGAGAAGCGCCAATGGCCCTTACCTATGAAACCCCTTATGATCAGTATTCTACAGATATATGGGTGACAAATGAAAACCTCCATGAGCTTGGCGCGAGAACGCTTTACGGAATAATCGAATTTCTTGAGGTGAATCATCCCAAATATTTTATAATGGATAATGTGAGCGCTTTGCCGACCGGCAACTGGGCGATTGATTCAAGTGGCCACAGGTATTTTGGCAAGAACTTTTATACCTCGCAGCCGGGAACCGGTGAAAATGTTATGACCTGGGAATCAGATAATCTTGAGGGAGGATATTATTCTGTATATGGTATGTGGCCCGATAATAATGATTTTGCCTATAATGCCAATTTTGTTTTCAGCAGCGACAGTGAGACAAAAAATCTTACAAAAACCCAAAAAACCAATGGCGCCCAGTGGAATTACCTCGTGGATATGGAAGTGCCTGCCAATGGAAAATTGAAGATTGAACTTAGCAACGCGGCTTCCGGCGTCGTAGCGGCAGACGCTTTCAGGATTGTATACAGCAATCCGCTAAAGGTTGAAGGAAGATCATCAGTTCCTGAGGATTTTCAGCTTTACCAGAATTATCCCAATCCTTTTAATGCACAGACTAAAATAAGGTTTACACTCGAACAGGATGGCGATGTAAATATTCAGGTTTTTGACACCCTGGGCAGACTGGTAAAAACTTTGTCAGATGGATATATGAGCGCCGGAGAGCATGAACTGTTTTTTAATGCCGGCGAACCTGGAAATCTTTCCAGCGGTGTATATTACTGCCGCGTCACAACCGATCTCAGTTCGAAAACCATCGGGATGGTTTATTTGAAGTAAGGAAAGCGCTGAAAAATTAAAATATGAAATAAATTCAAAATTGACCCCGGGCCTGTATCTGCCCGGGATCAAAATTAACCGGGGCGAAATGATACTTACAATAACAAATACTTATAAGCCAGCCACCGATCTGGGATATTTGCTTCACAAACATCCGGCAAAACTTCAGTCAGTGGACCTTTCTGTCGGCCAGGCTCATATTTTTTATCCTGAAAGATCAGAAGTCAAAACCACAGTTTGTCTTCTTCTTGATATTGATCCTTTAACTCTTGTGAGAAAATCGAGGGACAACACGGGTGACGGATTTATGCTCAGTCATTATGTGAATGACAGGCCTTATGTATCCTCTTCATTTATGAGTGTAGCGATAGCCAAAGCGTTTTCGACAGCCATGAATGGCAAATGTAAAGAAAAGCCGGAATTGGTTGATTTGAGAATGCCTTTTGAAATTTCACTGGCTTCTCTTCCGGTTCCTTCAGGTGGTGAAAAACTGATACGGAAATTTTTTGAACCGCTTGGTTATGAAATTGAGCTTAACAGGATAAATCTTGATGAAAAATTCCCGGCCTGGGGAGAAAGCAGGTACTTTTCAATTAAAATGCGAAACAAAGTTACACTCAGGGACCTTCTGACTCATCTATATGTTATTATACCCGCCCTGGACTACCATAAGCATTATTTCATAAGCGGGGATGAGGTGGATAAATTGCTTAGTAAAGGGGATAGGTGGCTTAAAGATCATCCGGCCAGGGAAGAGATAATCAGGCGTTACCTGGTAAATATTGCCTCACTTTCGAAAAATGCGCTAAAGAGGATTTCGGATGATGATGAGATTGAAATTGATGATGAGGATGAGAAAGGGGAAGAGAAAATCAGGAAGGAAAACCTGCATGCCAAACGGCTTAAGATTGTACTGCAGGAATTAATACGGACCGGGGCTGAAACAATTGTGGATATGGGATGCGGAGAAGGGAAATTATTGAGTTTGCTGCTTAAAGAGAAGCAGTTTGCCCGTATAGTTGGAGTCGATGTTTCTTATCGTTCATTGATTATAGCAAAACAAAGATTAAAATGGGATGATATGCCCTCACGGCAAAAGGAAAAAATTGAACTGATCCAGGGCGCGTTAACTTATCGTGATTCGAGATTAAAGAATTTTGACGCGGCAGCGGTAATTGAGGTGATTGAACATCTTGATCCTGAAAGACTGAAATCATTCGAAAGAACACTCTTTGAATTCGCGAGACCTGCTCATGTGGTTATAACTACTCCCAATAGTGAATATAATGTTCGATATAATAATATCGGAGAAAATCAGCTAAGACATGAAGATCACCGTTTCGAATGGAACAGGGAGCAATTCAGGGGCTGGGTGGAAAAAATAGCGGAACGTTATGGTTATAAGTACAGAGTTGAAAATATCGGAGAAATTGATCAGGAAGCGGGGGCGCCAACACAAATGGCGGTTTTAAGTTATGGAAATTAAAGTGCCTGAATTATCATTGGTTGTATTGATCGGAGTGTCAGGCTCCGGCAAGAGTACTTTTGCGCAAAAACATTTTAAAAGTACCGAAATTATTTCCTCAGATGTTTGTCGTGGTTTGGTTTCGGACGACGAAAATAACCAGAATGCCACAGATGACGCTTTTGATCTCTTATATTTTCTTGCCGGTAAACGTCTGAAAAATGGTCTTCTTACGGTCATTGACGCCACGAATGTACAACGTGAATCACGAAAAGGACTAATAAAGCTGGCAAGGCAATATCATTGTATTCCGGTCGCTATAGTAATTGATCTTCCGGAGAAGTTATGCAGTGAAAGAAATGAAAAACGCCCTGACAGGAATTTTGGATCACATGTGATAAGAATGCAGAGATCACAGCTTAGGAAATCTTTAAAGGGATTAAAAAAGGAGGGATTCAGGCATATTCATATTTTTAAGTCTGTTGAAGAAATGGAGGAAGTAAAGTTAATCGGAAGGGAGAAACTCTATAGTAACAGAAAAGATGTTTCGGGTCCATTTGATATAATTGGTGATATTCATGGATGTTTTACAGAACTGAAACAACTTATTATGAAACTGGGATATGAAGTGTCTGTATCTGAATGTAACAACGGAACAGAAGTTTTTGATATTAACCATCCGGATAACAGGAAACTTGTTTTTACCGGCGATCTGATTGACCGGGGGCCTGATTCAATGAATGTTCTTCGCCTGGCAATGAACCTGGTCGGGAGGGGGAAGGCATTTTGTGTTCCCGGAAATCATGATCTTAAGTTCCTGAAATATCTCAATGGTAAAAATGTTCAAATAAAACACGGGTTGGAAAAAACCATTGAGCAGGCTGAAAAAGAAACGGAAGAATTCAGAAAAGAGGTAAAGGAATTTTTGTACAGCCTGGTCAGTCATTACCTGTTTGATGGAGGCAGGCTGGTTGTCGCGCATGCCGGATTGCCCGAAAGTATGCAGGGAAGGGGATCGGGAGCTGTGAGAGAATTCTGTCTTTATGGAGAAACCACCGGAGAAACCGATGAATTTGGATTACCGGTAAGATATAACTGGGCAAAGGATTATCGTGGAAAATCAAAAGTGGTTTACGGACATACTCCTGTGCCGGAACCTGAATGGCTGAATAATACCATTAATATCGATACCGGTTGTGTTTTCGGGGGAAAACTTACCGCTTTCAGATATCCGGAAGAAGAAATTATCGCGGTGTCGGCAGGAAAGGTGTATTATGAACCGGCCCGACCTTTGGAGAGGGGGAATGGCCAAAAAAAAATCAGCGCCCAGCAGGAATATGATGATCTTCTTGACATTGAAGATGTGACGGGAAAACGGATTATCCAGACGAGGCTGAGAAAAAATATTACTATCAGGGAGGAGAACTCGATAGCCGCTCTTGAGGTGATGGGGCGTTTTTCGGTAAATCCCAAATGGTTGATATATCTTCCTCCGACAATGGCGCCTTCCGATACCAGTGATCTGCCCAGTTATCTTGAATATCCCGAACAGGCATTTAATTATTTCAGAAAAAATGGTATTAACAAAGTTGTCTGTGAAGAAAAACATATGGGCTCCCGCGCGATTGTTGTTCTCTGCCGGAATGAAGAGACAGCGCGTGAAAGATTTGGAGTGGAAGGTGAAGGAATCGGAGTTTGTTATACAAGAACAGGAAGGAGTTTTTTTAAAGATAAAGAAGTGGAGCAGCAACTATTATATAAAGTGGCAAATACTCTTACAAAGTCAGGATTTTGGGAGGATTTTAATACCGAATGGGTATGCCTGGATACTGAACTGATGCCCTGGTCGGCAAAAGCTGCCACATTATTGAAGGACCAATACGCGTCTGTCGGCGCTTCCGCTTCTGAAGGATTGAACCAAACAATAAAACAATTGCAAAATGCTTTTGAAAGCGGACTTGAAGAGGTGAAACCTCTTCTTGATCACTACAGCGAAAAATTGGAAGCTAACCGCAGATTCAGGGAATCTTACCGGAGATACTGCTGGGATATAAATAATTTGGATGATTATAAGATCGCCCCATTCCATATTATGGCTACCGAAGGAAATATTCATACTGATAAAAATCATCAATGGCATATGGAAACCATTCACAATATATGCTGTCAGGATACCACATTATTTAAGCCAACTCCATATAAAATTGTGGAAACTGATAAGAGTGATGAGGTAGAAAATGCTGTAAACTGGTGGCTGGAACTGACCGGCGCGGGAGGAGAAGGTATGGTTATTAAACCTTACGACTTTATTTCCTCAAGAAGTTCAGACCTTATTCAGCCTGCTATAAAATGCCGGGGCAAAGAATACCTCAGGATAATTTACGGCCCTGAATATACCTTTCAGCGAAATATCGAAAAATTAAAAAGCAGGGGATTATCAAGGAAAAGATCACTCGCGTTAAGGGAATTCGCGCTTGGAATTGAGGCTCTCGAAAGATTTATCAGGCAAGAACCTTTGAGAAGAGTTCATGAGAGTGTTTTTGGCGTGCTTGCTCTTGAAAGTGAGGAAGTAGACCCGAGGTTGTAACGAGGATTCAGAATTCCTGACCGGGGGAAATATTTGAGACTTTTCAAAAATCATTTTCGGAGGAGATATAGAAATCGGCGCTCAAATCATTTTTTCAAATATATATTTGCTGCGTCAGATTGAACTTCATATTTTCTGGCGGATCAGCTTTTTGGGGCAAAAGTCAAATTTATTGTTCGAAGTTTAAACTGGTCTGAATCACGCCAGATTGTTAATAACTCTATGTAAATCAAACCCATCCCAACCCAATGCTGTCAACTTAGGCCCAAAATCTTTTTTATGTTCCTGGGGATTGTATATTTTTTCTATCCGTCCTCACGGGGAATTCCCCGTGGCTATTCGGCTTTGCCCCCTATCGGTGACATTTTTGCGTAAATATTCACTAAGTTGACAGCATTGCTCCCTACCTCCCCTTTGTTTTAAGAGGAGGAGATGTCCTTTATCCAGATGCTTTAATTTTTTTTGTTAAGATTTACAAAAACAGGGAAAGAAAATTATACTATTACAGGCCTCCTGACATCAGAAACATAAAGTATTGAAATAAAACAACATAGATTTTTTATTGCGTATATACGTATGCGACTGTTATTAGAAATTCTGTTAAAAAGAATTGCGTTTATAAGTTCCCTTTGCGTGAAATAATTTGAAATTTACCTCAGCTGGTAAAGCGAGAACCAATGGGGATTGTCATTAATCTTACCAAATATATTTTATAAGAGATGCCCTTACTTTTTGTCTTGACACAAAAAGTAACTCTCCTGCGGCGAGCAGGCAAAAAAAGTCAAGACTGCAAAAAAATAAGCTAAAAATCAATTCTCTCCGCTAAAATGAAAGAACTCGGCACATAAAAAGACATGTGCCTCAAACAGCTTTCCTTTTTTAACGCTCCGTTCATTTGATTTTTTTAACGCTTATTTTTTTGAGGTCGCTTTAAAAGATAAAAACAATATTGAGAGAGGATAACGAAATATTCTTACTGTTATTATTCTGCCAGTTAATGGAAGAAGATGATAAAATAGTTGCATTTCAATATACGTGATGTCAGGAGCTCTGTAATAATCGGGAGGAGTTTTATTTTAGTAAAACTTCCCCCCTGATTTTTAAAGAAATCAACTTTCATTCCTTTTCATAATTTTTGCCCATCTTTCGGTAATTACAAAGCTGTTATCCAGATTTTCGCAAATCTCCCGGAATAATGAAGGGGGCATGGTGATTGTCAGAAGTTCTTTGGGTATTTTCGGGCGGACGGTAATATCAAAGAGTCCCCAAAGCGCGACTTCTTTTCCTTCTTCAAGATACTGCATCGGGATAGTCACTGTTGTCGAACAGGCGGAACCCCATCTGGTAACTACCCGTTCGCTTAAAGGATCATTAAAGGCGAGGAGTGAAACAACCGCGCTCGCCTGGTCGGGATTCAGGAAAAGTGTGATCAATATTGGTTTCTCATTATCTTCCAGGTATTCAACAGGCTTGAAGATGGAATAATCGGTGATCAGGTTTTCAGGTTTTGCAGCGTCGACAAATTTTTTAGCCAGTTTCGCGTTTTTAGTCAGCCTTTCCGGCTCCCGCGTGAAGGGTCCCCGGGAGAGAAAATATTCTATGCCGGGAAAAATGCTCTCCCTGTAGCCCAGGTAAAACTGGCCGCAATTCCATCCTGCCTGCCCGGGACCAAACATCGTTGTTTTTCCTTTTGCTGCCGAGAAGATAAGGGGCATTATACATCCTTCATTGTCATTCTTAAACGCGAGGCAGTTTTCCGGCTTGTTTTGCATCCGGAAATAGGCGATGGGGAAATATTTCATACCAAGTTTTTCTTTTAAACGTTTGGCTTCTTCAGTCAGATTCATTTTGGTTTCCCTGAAATTTTTCACGATAAAATATATGTACAAAAAATAAAACTTTTTTCTTATAAAAGAGACTAATGGATAGGTTGCGATTTATCATAAACAAAATATTGTATTAATAAAATTAATTAAGTTCGGGATAAAAAATGAGTTAGATATTTGCGCGAACAAAAGATCAGATGCAGGCATAACCGATTATCAAAATTTATGCAATCATACTCCGACCAGGGGAGGAATAATAATTAAATGATTCTAAGTATTACTGAAATGCTTCTTATTTACTTTTAGCTATATCGAACATACTTAAAATAATAATTCCGGAGCGAAAAATTGAAAAGAATTTTACCTGAAAATCAGGAAAGGTTTTTTGGCGGGGAAGAGGCGGCGAAAAAGTATGCGGCGGCCTCTGAAAGGATGGGATTTAAGTATATCTCGTTCCTTGAGCATATAGAGAAAATAAAACCGGAAGGAACGATTCTGGAAATTGGAGCCGGAAGCGGCGTCGCGGCTGTAAAGATAGTAAGAAAGTTTACCGATGTGTCGGTTATATGTGTGGAGAAGTTTGGTGAAATGATTTCAGCCGGGGAAAATTTTTATCCCGAAGAGGTAGGAGCCGGAAAAATAAAGTTTGTGAAAGGGGACGCCTCTGATTTGAGCAAACTGAACGAGGCAGGCAGGTTTGATTTTATTTACAGCGCTTATTCATTTCATTTCTGGTTAAAACCTGTAACAGCGATTTGCGGTATTATGGAAATGTTAAATGAAAAAGGGGTGTTTTTTATCCATGATTTGCGAAGGATAAACCTGATATGCGGAATTCCGGGTAAATCAGGTTTTATCGATTCAATGTCTTCTTCATATACACTAAAAGAAGCTGAAGCAATTCTTCAGGGAATTCCGGGCATTATATATGAGATAAATAAAGATTTTCCATTTATGTTATCGATTAAAATATCAAAAAAAGAGTGAGTTGTCCCGGTAAATGAATTTTCAGCCGCTTCCGCGCATTGTCAGGAGAAAAATTTATCATTATATTTGGATGAATAAAATCGGAATTGGAAATGAGACTTAATCAGAGGACATTATTTGAGCGACGTGAGTTTATCCTTGGCAAAGGAGGAATACACCTGCGAAGCAAAGATAATGATGGTGAGTATGAAAACCGCATTTCCTATGAAGATATTACCAGGTCGCAATTTCGATATGTCCAGAGAAATGGCAGAATACTTACAACCGCTTTCGCGTTTCTCTCATTTGGTATCATTGCCTACGTAAATAATTTTTTCGCTACTGAATATATTGTGCAATATGCCCCGGTCTGGCCATTGGCTTCGCTCGTTCTTTTTTTATGGTATTTTGTGCTTAAGAAAGAATATATCAGGATAATGGTTGAAGGGGGATCGGCAATTTATATGCTCAAAAATAAACCAAACAGGCTGAAGGTCGAACAGTTTATTAATGAGCTTTACAAGAGAAAAAAACAGTTTTTGAGGGAGAAATATCTTGAGATAAATAAGGATGGCGATCTTCTTAAAGAAAAACAGAAGTTTGAGTGGCTTCTTGAAGAGGAAGCGATAGATGAAGATGAATTCAAAATTCTGCTGAGTGAGCTGAATTCCAAATAAACCCGTTTTCCCGGAAATGCCTTCATTTTTTATATTTTTTTTTGATAGTTAACAAATTCCTTCTATTAATAAAGATTCTGCCGGAGTTGTGATGAAAAAAATTTATATGTTAATGGTTTCTTTTCTGTTTTTTTACGTTACAGTATATGGGGATGATCCGCGTGATATCGCCAAAAGGATTAAACAATCGACTGTTGTTATTACTGGGTTTTGCGTGGAAAAAGATCTTTTCAGGGATGATAAATTCTCATGGAGCGGTTCAGGAGTTATCATTGATGAGAGGGAAAACCAATATGTGATAGCAACCAATCTTCATGTTCTGGGTTTCTGGACAATTTCAGGCTCTGATATTACAACCCCCGATATCAGGAAATATGATCTGACCGTAAAAATGTTTGACGGCAGGATGGGAAAAATAGATAAAATAGTAATCAACTCTTTATTAAAAGATATCGCCCTGTTATATATCAGCGCTTCAGTGGGTGATTATCCTGTCCTGGAACCTCTGGATGAATATCCCGGACAGGGTGAAAAGCTTTTTGCTATGGGGCATCCGATGGGATCGGAATTCAGCTTTACGTCGGGAATCACATCCTCCGTAGTTGCTATGGAAAGTGAGCTGGGCGCGAAATATAATTTTATCCAGACCGATACACCTGTCAACAGCGGCAATTCCGGAGGACCATTAGTGAATGAGGATGCGGAACTGGTCGGGATTAATGCCAATAAACTCAGTAAAGTTGGTGTGGAAGGAATGGGTTTTGCGGTCAGCTCTGTGGAACTGGTAAAAATGATTGAAAAAAATGAGTTTATCGATTTTCCTGAAAATGTAAAGAAATTAGGGAGTTTTGTTCGTTCAATGCAGGGGAGAAGGTGATGCCCCATTTAATACTTGAATATTCAGGAAATATAGAACCATCTGATACTACCGACAAAATTTTAGCCGATCTTAACAGGGCGCTGGCAAATACTGCCGGGATTGATATCGGCAGTTGCAAAAGCAGAATCTACAAAGCGGAGAATTTTTCAATCGGGCATGGATGCGATGGTGGAGCTTTCGTTCACCTGGAAGTGAAGGTTCTGGCTGGAAAATCCGCAAATCTGATTAAAAATGCGGGTGGAGTACTTTGCAAAATTCTAAAAAACTCATTTACCGGGGAAGGTATGACAATCCAATTTACCGTTGAATTTTCCGAAATGAAAAGAGAATTCTATTTTAAGGAACTTTAGACCTTGTTATCCCGGTTTGAGAGTATGTGAGTTTTGGCTGGTTCAACGGCTTAGCGCTGAGAATATATTAACAACATTATTATCGAAAAACTATGGAGAAATAATATGCTGATTAACACTTATGTTGACATTAACACACTGGACAAAGAAGCAAAAAAAGATTATATCGACAGGCATTCGGTTTTTGTATATTGTGATGATACCGCTAAAAAGGGTGAAAAATTTAAAGTAAAAGTTAAAGTTGGAAATGAATACCAGCATCCTGATGACTTCGATCATTATATTTCAGGCGTTCAGCTCTGGAGTGGTGAAACAATGCTCGGCCAGGCAAACTTTATGGCGGGCGCTATGGGCAACGTTCCAGGAAATGTTGAGGTGGATTTTTATATCGTGCCGACTAAAAAATTGAAACTTACCGCTCTTTCTTTCTGCACAAAACATGGCCTATGGAAAAGTGAGGAAAAGGTAGTAGAGGTGGAATAAGAAGCTCTTTAGAGTTTATTTTCAGGCCCGGGCAGAATTAATTTTGTCCGGGCTTTTTATTTTCCTGCAAAATTGGACAATGAAATGTTATAAAAAAATCAGGGTAAGATTGGTCCATTGGCAGGTAAATTCTACGCAAAATGGTAAAAATGTAATTAATAATGAACAATGAACAATTAAAAAAACGACCGCAGATATCTCTGATTACGCGGATTTCGTTGATTGAGGTGGAAGAAAAGCCACTAAATCACTAAAACACCAAATCCCACAAAAAAATCAAAAGAACCTTATTTTTGATTTTTTAACCTTAGTAGCAGAGGTGACAAACAGGCAATATTGAACCTTAATAATTTTGTGAAAAATCAGAGTAAGAGTAGGAGTATGAGTAAGAGTATGATGACCCGATTGGTGAGGTTTTTGAATTTGTTCATTTTGTTTATGTGGGAGGAGTATTCCTTACAGAGCGCTCCTACCCGGTTTTATTTTTCTCTGGTGAATTTTACGAGTACGATTATTTAAATCAACAGACTCTGTTCAATATTCTGTCAACTCAAGAAAGAAAATAATTATTTATTGCTAAATTCCTCATTCCGAATTTTCATCTGGCTCCGCCAGTTTATGATTATTCCGTAAGAAGTCAAATTCTACGTAAAATGGCAAAATTTTATTTGACCATCAATTTACCGGGGAATTCTGTCGTCCCTGGCGGGACTTTTTTGGGAAATTGAAGTTATCTTAAAGAAAAATTGCGGGTTCTTATCTCTTCACTCTCCACTAATCACTTTTTCTTCTGGTTTGCCGGTTTTGATTATGATTAATCCGTAAGGAGTTAAATTCTATGCAAAATGGCAAAATTTTTGGCAACAATTCGGATTGTAGTTTTTCCTTAGCTTAGCTATGTTGATCCCCTACAGGGATCTTACTGTATTTTTTTGTTCTTTACTACCCCATGGGGACGTTCCGCAATAATGCTGCTTCTCCAAAGCAGATCTGATTCAAAAAAATATTCCTGAGAAAGCCAATTCGTCATTCGTCATTCGTAACTCCTCATTCTTTCTGGCTTGCCAGTCTATGGATATGGATTTATTCAAATCATAAATATGACAATCTCTGCAACTCTTCTTTTTTCTTTTTCGTTAAACCTTTAACCACCTGTTGATAAGAATGATCAATCATTTCCAGGAGCTGCTCTTTTTTTAATCGTCCTTTTAATGAAACGGAGTTCCAGTGTTTTTTATTCATATGATAACCGGGAGTAATCTCCTCATGTTTTTCTCTAAGCTCCAGGGCGAGTTCAGGTTCACATTTTACGATTATACTTTCGGGAAGATTAATATCCACAAAAAGAAAAATTTTCTCCATAACCTGAAAAGTCAGCACTTCTTCATCAAAAGGGAATTTTTCGGTGACACCTTTTTTCGCGAGACAGTAATTTCTTAAAGATTCGATATCCATAAAAGTGTTTGATTTATATGTTGAATTATATCACAAAAAATTTTATTTAGGGATAGTGGTGAAACAAAAACAATAGCTATATTGTATATATGGCAAATTTAAGGATAATGGTAGAAGATATGAAAAAAACGGCTCTGATTTTCTTTTTTGCTCTGATAACAATTGTTGGCGGGCAGACAATAGATGAACTGAAAGAAGATAATAAATCTCTTGATACTAACAAGGTATTGATGCCTGAAATTGTGCATCCCAAGGTTAACCAGGTTGTTGCCGGTATTATTTCCCGGTTTCACTATGAATATTCCGGTAAAAGACTTAATGATTCACTCAGTTCGGAGATTTTTGACAACTACATAAAAGCTCTCGATTATAATAAAATGTATTTTCTGAAGGAGGATATCGACCGCCTTGAAAAATACAGGTATGTTCTTGATCAGTTTCTTTACACCGGAGAGCTGGAGCCGGCATTCGATATTTTTAATACCTTCAAAAAAAGGCTCAATGAGAGAATGCCTTTCCTTTTCGCCACTTTGGAAAAAGACTATGATTATACGGCGGATGATTCATTAAAGCTGGACAGAGAGGATGCGCCATGGGCTGAAAGCATTGACGAACTTGATAAAATCTGGTTAAAAAGAATTAAATATGAAAAGCTAAACCGAATACTGAACGATACACCGGAAGAGGATATTGTAAAAGGACTAACGAACCGGTATAAAAATTATCACAAGGCGATACTTCAATATAAGTCGGAAGATGTATTCCAGCTTTATCTGAACAGCTACACAAATGTAATGGACCCTCACACCAGTTACTTTTCACCTATTACATCTGAGAATTTTCAGATCAATATGAGTCTTTCCCTCGAGGGAATAGGAGCTCAGCTTCGTTCGGAAAATGATTATGTCACGGTTGTGAAAATTATTCCCGGAGGTCCTGCCTCCAAAAGTAATGATCTTTTTGCCGATGACCGAATTGTGGCAGTAGGGCAGGGAGATGATGGAGATATGGTTGATGTGATTGGCTGGAGGCTTGATGATGTCGTGCAGATGATCAGGGGAAAAAAAGGAACTAAAGTAAGATTAGATGTATTAAGGGCGGAAGATGCCCCCGGAATGCCTTCCGAAGAGGTAGTTCTTATACGTGATAAGGTTAAACTTGAAGAGCAGGCGGCAAAAAAAGAAATTATTTTCATCGAGGAAGATGGAATAAAATTTAAGCTTGGTGTAATAGACCTTCCCGCTTTCTATATCGATTTTGAAGGAAGGAGAAATGGCGATCCCGATTATAAAAGCACAACCCGCGATGTGGCAAAACTGCTTGAAGAGCTTAAAGAGGAAAAAGTTGACGGAGTGATCATTGATCTCAGGAACAATGGAGGAGGATCGCTCGAAGAGGTTATAAATATGACCGGTCTCTTTATTGAGGAAGGCCCGGTTGTTCAGGTGAAAAAACAATCAGGTTATATTGATGTTAAGAAGGACCCTGATGAGTCGATATTATATGATGGTCCGCTGGCGGTTCTGGTGAACCGTTACAGCGCCTCCGCTTCCGAAATATTTTCAGGGGCTATCCAGGATTATGGAAGGGGAGTAATAATTGGTGAAAATACTTTTGGCAAGGGAACTGTTCAGCATCTCGATAATCTTAACCGGTATCTTCCCGGGGTGCAGGAGCGACTGGGACAGATAAAAATTACCCGTGAAAAATATTACCGTATTACAGGAAGCAGTACACAAAATCTTGGTGTGAAGCCCGATATTGAGTTTCCTTCCTCTGTTGATCCTGAAGATTTTGGAGAAAGCAGCAGGCCAAGTTCACTGGCATGGGATCAGATAAGAACTGCCAATTTTAAGAAGTTTCAAAATCTGAATGAATTTATTCCGGAACTCATTCGCCAGCATGATGAAAGAATTCAAAAAGATATCGAATTTCAGTACCTGATTGAGGATATAGAAACCACAAGAAAAGCCCGTGAGAAGGAGTATATTTCACTTAATCTCGATTCACGAAAAGCCGAAATTGAAAAACAGGAAAAAATCAAAGAGGAAAGAGACGCCGAACGTGAAAAAAGGACCGGCCTGAAACTCAAAGAAAAAGAAGAGGTCGCCGCCGGGGAAGATGTCCCTGATGATGACGTAAGACTTGTTGAAACCGGACATATTCTGGCAGATTTGATTCAACTGAGCAAGGATAAATATTCGGTGAAATAATATGGCCAAAACGAATGCCATCCGTATTCTGGAATCACTCGGTATTGAATATGACACATTCGAATATGAGTACAGTGAGGATGAACTGGATGGCATTTCTGTAGCCGATAAAATTAAAGCAGAACATGATTCGGTATTTAAAACCCTCGTGGCCAGAGGGGATAAAAAGGATATTGCAGTATTTTGCGTTCCGGTTAGTTTTGATCTTAATCTTAAAAAAGCCGCTGCAGCGTCGGGGCATAAAAAAGTTGAACTAATTTCATTAAAAGAACTATTTCCTCTCACTGGTTATAAACGGGGCGGCTGTTCACCACTGGGAATGAAAAAGGACTATCCTGTTTATATAGATGAAACCTCTCTGCTCCATGATATGATATATCTAAGCGCCGGAATAAGGGGTACGCAGATAAAGGTAAATCCGGAAGAACTGAAGAAGGCTGCCGGCGCGGAATTTGCTGATTTAACATGACAGGTGAAATATAAAATTAACCGGGCTTAAAAATCGATAATTTATATATGAGGATGAAATGAAAAAAATAATATTTGCCATTATTATTCTGCAGGGTGTTTTAAGCGCGCAGGGTTTGGTAACGATTGACCGGTCGGAACTGGAAAACCGTCTTGAGGTAAGGGGAACGGCTAAGATTCTTGCACAGGCCGATCAGGCGTCTTTCAGTTTTACGGTTGTTGAATATGGAAGCACATTAAGGGAGGCTTATAAAAAAGCAAGTGTGAAGATTGAAAAACTGAGTGAAAAATTATTTAACGCGGGTTTAAAAAAGAATAACCTGGAAACAATAAAATTTGATTCGGGTGAAAATGCCGGTGACAAAGCATTTCTTTCCGATAGCCGTGATTTTGCCGCGAGCATTAAAACCATAGTAAACACAGACTCGCTTGAGCTTTTAGAGGAATTAGTATTTCTTGTCAGCGAGAGTGATGTAAATTCTGTGTCCGATATTAGATTTTCAATTAAGGAAATAGAAAAATTCAGAGAAGAAGCCCTGAGAAAGGCAGTCGAAAAAGCCAAAGAAAAAGGGAGGATTATGGCTGAATCTCTCAATGTTTTGCTTGGCAGCGCGATTATTGTCAGGGAAGAGCATTTTAGCCCTGCCGTTCCCCTGAATTATCTGAAGGCTGAAGTAAGAGGAGGCGCTTCGGGAGGTTCACTATTCTCGGCAGAAGCTGAAGTTCAATCATCAGTTTATGTTGTGTTTAGGATAAATTCAAATTAAATTACTATTTTCGTTACTCCAAAAAAATGAAAGGAATATAATCGTGCGGTATATTTTTCTTGCGATAATAATATTTGCTTCCTCTCCTTTGTTTTCACAGGATGAGGATCAGCTAAATTTTTATTCAAAGAAAGGATTATGTTATACACTTTATTCTACAACTGAATCATCTCTATTATCAATTCCCCCGAAATTACGTCAGGTGGAGGTTCGTTTTAAACAGATATTTGGTGAAGATCCCCCTGAGGTATCCATCTTTTTATTCCCCGATTATAAAGAAATAGAAAAATTCAATTTCAGCAGCCTTTACGCGAATAAGCAATATTTTCTCCCATTTCTTACCGAAGAGGGATGGCATAAAATGATGCAGGAGCTGCGTATTGAGGATGTTGAAAGGATCAACGCTTTCAGTAAGGTATCCATTATATCTCTTGGTCTTGTATTTCAGGATGATCGGTCGAAGACAAGATACATCTGATCAACATATTTGATGTTACGGGAGGCGATCCGCCTCATCCCCTTCATCCAAAAGATATTTTGATTTCAATTAATAATGAAAGAGTACACCACTGTTATGAGCTGATGGATAAATATTACGAGATAAAAGTCGGGGACAATGTAAAAGTTGAAGTACTCAGAAAAGGAAAGAAAAAAACTTTTTCATTTAAGAAACCAAAACTTTTAAAAAAAGAGATGAATGGGTGGCGAATGGAGCAGATGGGTGAAATTCCTCCCGGTAAAATTTTATTCCCCGCTTATGAAAGTTATTTAATGTCTCTGACAGGCGCGTTATTTACAAATGCCTGGATCGCGGAAAAATATGGTGAAGAATATATTATCACTTCCCCTTTTGTTAATCTGATCAATGAAAAACTGCCTGAATGGTTTTTACTCACCAATGTTTTTTATGAAGATTATACCATTCGCAGGGAGAGGAAAAATTATTTCAAAGATTTTGTGGAGGATATTCCTTCTGTAAAATCACTGACAGCTTTTTCAACGGATAGTCTTGATACCGCCGAGCCAATTTTTGGAAAAGAACCTGCGCTCAAAAAAGTTACTGAATATTTATCCATGCTCAGAGTTATTCCGGAATACAGGGCAAAAGAAAATATGGTTCTTGCCCTTATGGAGTCGCTGGCAAAAAAGAATAAGGAGGGTTTTATGCCTTATCTTATTGATGGATTGGTAAAGAACAAAACGATTTCTGAACTGGCGGCGAATAAAGATCTTGGCTATAAAAATAATGCCGAACTTTCAGCAGCGATCAGAAAATGGCTGAAATTAAAATGACGAATTATGTTTATTTCTTTACGGAACGTATTTCGAGCCGGATTTTAATTTATGTCATTTTGACCGGTAACTATTCAGTTTTATAAGTTAACAGGGTATTTTTCCCCCGCGGATATTTGTTGCGACCGGGGGATATAATACTTTGGTTTCATTGAGCGAGAGGGTAAAAAAGCATCGGGGGCATGTTGAAAATATTCTGAGCGATTTATTGATTTGAGTATTTGGCGCCTTGTTTGATAAGGAAGATATTCACCTGAAAAATATTCGTTTCACATTAAATGAAAAACCGGGGATAAAAATAAACCGGAAATTTTTCACGCAACTGTAACAACTGCCACATAACTTTCATCTAAATTCAAAAACAAAGATATGAATGACTAAAGAAGAAAAAATTGTCGCTGAATTAAAAAAAGGAAATAAAAACGCGTTCAGGTATTTATATGATCTGAATGTTACAAAACTCTACCGTTTTCTAAGGCAGTTTTCCACAGATCATGACCAGGTTGAGGAATGGGTTCAGAATTCTTTTATTAAAGCTTATGAGAAGATTTGGCAGTTCAGCGGCAATTCTTCTTTCGGCACCTGGTTATTCCGTATTGCGATTAATGAAATGAAAACAGATATGAGAAGAATGGGTAAATATGAATATATAACTCCCGAAGCCGGCGCAGAAGAATTAACAGCCAGCAGTGAAACTGATTTTGAATGGAGAGAGGAAATGAAAGTTATTCTTGATGGTATTGACCCTGCTAAAAAAACAATATTCATACTTTATGAAGTGGAAGGCTATTCACATTCCGAGATTGCCGACATGCTCGATATTTCATACGCGGCGTCAAGAACAATATTAAGCCGGGTCAGGGGCAAATTAAAACAAAGATATATGAAGCTGGCGGAGGCGCAATGATAAATCGTGAGAATTTTTATAATAAAAATGATGATCCCACATTTTTGACTAAGAAAAAAATGTGGCGAAAAATTAGAAAGTCGGTGCGGGTGAATGACGATAGAAGGGGTTTTTTTATCGAAACCCGAAGTTTTGCCCTCGGTATCGTATCGGCTGTGGTTCTCTTTTTTATGTTAACCGGAATTTACAGCATCGGCAAATCAATTTATTATGATCAGCAGCCGGCGGTCCTTACTGTCAACAGGGCCTATTTTGACGCGATCAATAATATTGAAGATAAGCTTCCTGAAATAACTCCCGGATCATTTGAGTCTAAAAGAGTGGATGAACTGATGATGGTAAAAAAGGAGGAATTAAAAACTCTGAACGGCGCGATAGATGAATTTTATTCAGAGAAAGGAAGAAGTGATATTTCACCGGTTAAGTTAAAAAAGCTGAGAAAACTCTACCGGCTTAAACTTGAGGTGATAAATACAATAATAGAAATGCAGGAGACCGGATATGAAAACTATTAAAATGATATTGTTTGCCCTGATTTTTGCCGGATCAGTGTTCGCGGATGAGGAGAAAAAAATAAATGAATATTTTCCTGTCAAAAACGGAAAAGATATTGAACTCCTTACCGTTTCGGGAATGGATGTAAAAGTGGAAGCCTGGGACCGGGATTCGATATATTTCGATTTGCTCGTCAGGGTTTCATCAACAGATAATGATTATGAAAAGATATACATTGATGAGTTTCAATTAAAAAAACGGGAAGATGGCGCCCTTATCTCAATCAAATTTGATGAAACAAATGAGGATGCGGGCTGGGGAATTGGCGACCTTTTTAAGGGTAAATTTTATTTCTCCAAAGAAAAATCGATTACAGGCAAAATTATGGTGCCCCGCCGGAACGCTCTTTTTACCGATTTCAGATATGGTGAAATATCTGTAAGCGGGCTTGAGGGTGAATTTAAACTGGATGGAAGAAGCAATGAACTGGTAATCAACAATTGCGTGAATATTACAGAGCTTGACAATCATTACGGTGATGTTACCATAAGAGGTTCAGGGGGTCATCTTGAACTTGATTCCAGATCATCAAATATAAAAATAGACAGGTTTGACGGCCCGGTTCATATTTACGCGATGTATTCAAATATTTATATAAACGATATAAAAGGCAACGCTGATATTGAAACCAGAAGCGCCGAAACTGATGTTAAAAATGTGGATGGCAATCTTACAGTTGATGGAAGCTACTGTAATATCAAAGTTGATAGTGTTAATGGATCAGCGGAAATAGCAGGCAGAAGCGGTGAAATATTTGTGAATAATACACAGGGTCTGAAAATTGACGCGCCCTATTGCACAATGAAAATTAGCCGGATCAAAAATGAACTCTTCGAGATTTTACATATCAAGGGAAGATCGGGGAATATATATCTGAAAAAAATAAAGGGCAATATTCTTGTGGACGATTCTTATTCCAATGTAAGTTTTGCCGATATATCAGGTGATGTAGAGCTGCATACCCGAAGCTCAAAAGTTGAGGCGGAAAATATTAAGGGTAAATGGAGATCAATGACAAGTTATTGCGCGATCGAGCTTACAGGTATGGATTCGGAATTGCTGGAAATTGATAACAGAAGCGAGCCGATTGTTGTTGAGATGGTATCAAATCCCGAGGAGGTGAAAATTGAAAACCAGTATGGAGATATTAAACTCTTTCTGCCTGATGATTTTGAAGGAGAATATTCTCTTACATCGCGCTACGGCGGAATTGAGAGTGATTTCCCAATGACAATAAAGATGGGAGACTCTGAAGAAAAAATGACAGGAAAAATCGGTTCCGGAAGCTCTGAAATAAATATCAGCGCCTACTCGGGTGATATATATCTGAAGAAGGGGATAAGGTGAGATTTCTTTTAGCCGGGAAGTCCGGATTTTAAGATATTGAATCTATTTGTTTTGATTGTCGCCCCCGTTTTTATGGAGGCGAATACTATTTACTTTCCACAAAGGGATATTTATTGAAGAGGTATAAGAATTCTGTTAATTATCTCTGCTATTTGATCACTTTTTGGGGAAATAAGGCAGGTGTCAGGATACCAAAAATTTATCAAGGGAGTCTCTGTTAACAGCCATCAGTTCTATTTTTTTATTTTTTCCTCTCAGTTGATAAAATCCTTTGGGGATAAACAAATTTTCCAAATCGTTAAGCTGGAATTTATTTACAAGATCGCGGGAGATGAGAATGGTTTCTTTAAGATCAGTACATTTGGTGCATAATCTGGCTGTGGTATTCACCGGATCACCATGGAAGGCAATGTCTTTACGCATCATTCCGCCTATTTCGGTAATTGCCACCTTACCATAATGAAAGCCGGCTTTAAACCGGGGGAAAATTCCATAATTTTCCAAAAAATATTTCTTCTGTATCTCAAGTCTTCTGTTAATAAGAGCAAAAAAACGAACGCAATTTAATTTTTCTGTCCCATTCAACATTGACCAGACTATCACTACCTCATCTCCGACGTATTGATAGATTTCACCTCTTGTTTCAAGCACAAATTCATCCAGCTCTTTATAGATATCGGCTATAAACATGCTGTACTTCATATAACCAAGTTTTTCAGCGTAGGTCGTTGAAGAAATTAAATCCATAAACATAAATATTCTTTCATCAGCTTTTGGTTTTCCCGGTTTATTCCATAAAAAACGCCTGACAGCTCCATATAAGGTTCTTGTTTGTAGTTGAATAAACAGAAACCGCGTCGCGAAAAAAATGGAGAGGTAAACAAAAAGAAAACTTATGTTGTCATAATTTACCTTTAAGAAGCTGAACGAAATCAATTTTTCGAAACTGACAAATGTATCGAATTCATATCCCGAAAGAGTAATGACAAGAACCAGAAGAAAAAAAAGAGAATAATAATAGGTCAGAGAAACAAGGAGAAAGAAAAAAGTATGCAGTTTTTTTTGAAGAAAGCCGGCAATGAAAAATTCAAAAACAGAAATAAAAACAGAAGAAGAGACAACAACAATTACCGCCCATAAAACCGGCAGATTTTTAATATTGGTAAAAGGCAGATTGATGAAAAAAATGAAAAAAAAGAAACCAATTGCCGATAAGATTTTCTTCAATCTGAAAAGTGTTACATTGGTAAAGAAAAATGGCTGATTATTCACGCTCATAAACTAAATGATTTTATAATATATATCTAATGCCGCCGGGAGATCAGGGATGCAAGGTTTGGTTTTGTAAGGGAGGGAAAACCAACGAACCCCGGCGGCAAAATATTATTTATCTGCCTGTAACCTGCAGATAATATCTTTTTTTGGTTTTATATTCGGCAATTGATTCTGTAAGCCTGTCTTCCGCATTCTGGAGCGTTGCCTGCGCCTCGAGCAGATCGGATAACGTTATAAGGCCGTTTTTATAGCTGTCTTCATTTAATCTCAGGTTTTCTTCCGCCTGCGCTTTCGATTCCAGATTCAGCAGGTATTGCCTGTAAGCGCTTTCGAAATCCTGCCAGGCTTTTTCCATTTGAAGCATTAGCAGTTCGGATGAATTACGTAAATTATTCTTTGATATTTTTTCTTTTATACTTCTTTCCTGTAGTTCATAATAACCGCCCCACCAGTCGGAAAGGGGAAGTGAGATAGTGCCGAATAAAACACCCACAGTATTGCCCTCTCCTTCATCAAGTTTAATATATTGACCGCTCACCCCTATTCCTGCCCGGGGTAAATACTCGCCTAATTTCATATTTGTCTGTAATTCTTCCGCTTTCAAAGAAAGCTTAAGCAGCCTGAATTCATCCCGTGTGTTTAAAGCGTTTTCATTATCTACATAGAGGCTTTGCGGAAGATCAGTCAGCTCAAGATTTCCTCTCAGAGTGAGCAGGGAATCATAAGCCAGGCCTATATGCTGAGAGAAAGCCATTTTTACTAGTTTGATTCCATCGGCAAGTTTTGTTTTATTTAACCTTATTTCGCTTTCCTTTAATTTTACTTTCAGTAAATCGTTTTTCAGAAGCAGACCTGACTGATATCCATCCGATACCTGTTTATTGAGCGAATTGAGTAATTCCTCAAATTTCAGAATGGTTTTCATTTTTTCTTCAAGCGAAATTATCTGCCAGAAAAGTTTTTCTGTTTTTAATGAAATTGAATTTTTTGTCAGACGCATCTTGTATTCCGCGGCATTTTTACCGAGCGCGGCAAGCCTGTTGCCATTGTAAATTCTTCCGCCGGCAAAGAGGGGTTGAATAACATTGATATATCCTATCTGCCCTTTTTCAAGCAGCCCCATTTTTCCACCGGGTAAAAAAGCGAATTGCGCGGGATTGGCCAGGTTCGCCGGATCGCCGTCATATACAGGTAAATTTCCTCCTGAAGTTTCCATTTCCATCAACGGGCCTGTATTTTCGAATATCATCCCTCCGGCGCTGATACCGGGAAAATAATGAGTGAAAGCTGAATTTTTAATCTTTGCTGCCGCTTCTGTTTCAAGCCGGGCGTTATTTAGTTCAGCATTGTTCTTAAACGCCATTTCCCTGCTTTCTTCGAGAGTCAGCTCAATTTGGCCGAAGGTGTTGCCGTAAATAATCATTACGAAAAACGGGATCAATACTTTTAACCTGGTCATACGGTAACCTCCGCGGTATTATCACTATCATTTTTATGTAAAAGAAAATAAAGGATCGGGATAACGATAAGACAAAGCGCCAAACCGAAGAGCAGCCCGAAACAAATAACGGTTCCGAGAGGGCCCCATAAATTTGAGCCGCTGAGGATCATAGGCACAACTCCTACCGCCGCGGCCGAGGATGTCAGGAAAATGGGACGCATTCTTCGTTTAGCCGCCGAAATCGCGGCCTGCTCAATATTCATATTATGCACTGTTACAAGTTCCCGGGCGTATGATATATAAATAATTCCGTTCCTTACAACAATTCCTATTAGTCCGATCAACCCGATAAAGGCGGTTACACTAAATGGATAGCCGGTTATAAGTATTCCGAAAGAAGCTCCAAAAATGCTTAACGGCATAGTCATCATTATCAGGAACGCGGTTTTAATTTTCCTGAACTGGGCAAGAAGAATAATAAAAATAACAGCTATGCTAAAGATCAAAGCGTAATAGAGCGGGGTCATTTCATCTTTATTCATTTCATATTCACCGCCGAATTCAATTGATACACCTTCGGACAGTTCAAGTTTTTCTATCAAAGGTTTTGCTTTGTCCAGTATTTCGGAAGCATAATTCCCTCGTTCAACATCTGAACGAATTGTAATTGTCGGCACTCCGTTTCTTCTGCCTATTTCTCCTTCAGTCCATTCCTGTTTAGCTTCAGCAAGCTGTTTGATTTGAACAGATGAGGCGAGAAAAGGAGAAGTGACATATTGATTCATTACCTCATCAATATTGGTCTGGACTTTTTTCTCCACTTTAAGATTTACTTTTACCTGGTAGTCTCCTTCCCAGATAGTGGCCAGCGGAAATCCTTTTGTTCCAATAAGCAGCGCGTAATCCAGTATTTGTTTTGAATATCCCATTCTCGCGGCTTCATCTTCAAACATTTCAAGCCTTACCGACTGCAGAGGTTCCCGAAAATCAGTTCTTATCCATTGAGTTCCCTCAGTCGATTTTAAGATTTGGGCAACTTTATTGGCTACCCGTTTTATTGCCCTTATGCTGTCACCTGAAACGCGCACTTCAATATGGGCCCTTTTATTCATCATCTCAAGCTGCTTCCACTTGATATAAGCGTGTGGATTCATATTGCTGTATTCTTTGCTGTAATCATCCAGCATGGCGAGAGTTGATTCATCCGAATCGGTAATCACCAGAAACTGGCCATAGTTCTTTCCCGGAAATTGCGGGGCATAAAGTGAGTTAAATCTCGGAGAACTTGTCCCGACAAAAGCGGCGACTTCTTTAACCCGCGGGTCCTTTAATAATAAAGCTTCTACTTCCTTCATCACTTTATCTGTCTGCCTGAGAGAACCTCCCGAAGGTAAAAAGATCTCAACCGCGAACTGGTTCCTGTCGAAAGAGGGAAAAGGCTGCTGTGGAGAAAGTGTAATCAAAAACAGCCCGATAACAAAGGAGATAAATCCAAGAGTCACAACTGTTTTTTTAATTTTAAATGAACGCTCGACTAAATTATCGTACCATTTTTGAAGCCGTATAAGAAACCGGACCTTTATTCCCTCCTTTGCCCCTTTAATACCAAACCTGATATATAAATAACTGAAAAGGGGGACAAGTATCGCGGAAACAAAAAGTGAGATAAAAAGCGCGTATGCTATCGTAATTGGAAGAGATTCAACAAAGTCGCCTGCCAATCCGGTTATGAAGAGCTGCATTGGGAAGAATGTGGATACAATTATGAGGGTTGCCGAAAATACTGATCCAAAAAGTTCGCTAACACTTTTAGAGGCCGCTTCACGGGGAGAAATGCCGTTATCAAGTTTTTCGACGTAATTATCAATAATTACAATCGCGTTGTCAACAACCATTCCAAGTACGATAATCAGTCCTGCCAGTGAAACAGTTTGTAAATAAATACCTGTGCTCCACATCATTCCAAGTGTGATTAGTATTGATATTGGTATGGCGCTGGCCGAAACAAGCGCGACCCGCAAAGGCAGAAGCAGAATTGTAACAATGATAACCGAGAGAATGGCAAGCCCGAATTCCTTTAAAAAATTAAAAATAGCATCGGAAACAAAGGAGGGCATATCAGAAATAATCCCTACTTTTACATCCGACGGCGCCTCGTTAATAAACTTATCTATCTCAACCTGAACATTTTTACCATACTGAACAATGTTATTTCCGGGCAGCATTTCGAGTGAAACTATCAAACATTTTTTACCATTAAGCCTGATATATGAATCGGGATCGGGGTATTCTCTTTTTACCTCGGCGACATCCTTTAGCCTGATAACATTTCCGAGAGGATCAGAATAAATAATCTGGTTCGCGATATCGCTTTCGGTCTTCAAATCAGCGGTGACATGAATCGGCCTTATAAACTTTCCATTATCTATTTCACCGGAATAATTAACGCTGTTTTGAGATCTTAGAGCGGCCAGGAGAGAAAGAGACTTTATGCCGTAATGAGCAAGTTTCGCGTCGTCGATATATATATTTATTTCCTCATTCTGCAGCCCGAAATGTTTTACACGTGAAGTGGCTGAAATTTTTCTTACTCTGTCCTCAAACCTTTCGATATACTTTTCAAGCTGTCTGTATGTTTTGGTTTCCGACTGAACAGCAAGCAGAATAGCCGAAGTATTTCCGAAATCATTATCTGCCGTGAGAGAAAAAACTCCGGCGGGCAGTTCCGGCTTTATTTCATTTAACCGATGCTGAAGTTTGGACCAGAAAAGTTTTGGCTCATCGACATCTCCGTCAACTTCCACATATATTACCATTACATTTTCTTTAGAGACCGAGTGAGTTTTTTCTTTATCAACCTCCTCAAACTGAAAAAGGTAGTTCTCAACTTTTTTTGTCAGCCGTTCGGCGACCTGTTCCGATGTCGCTCCGGGATAAACTCCAATGATCAAACCCTGTCTGATTTTGAATTCGGGAAATTCATCTCTCGGCATTTCCATCAGCCCTACAATTCCATATATCACCAGCAGAGTTGTTAAAATAAGAATTAGTTGTTTATGTTCTAATAAAATATCAATTAACGATCTGTTTTTTCCCATTTTATCCCTCTTCCCCTCTATCTTTTACAATCTGAATCGTTGAATTTTCATCAATTTTATGCTGACCAGCCGTAACTACCAGGTCATCAGGGGTAAGTCCTTCGGTTATGGTAATTCCATCCCTGGTAAATTTTCCGGTTCGGACATATTTTCTTTCCGCGCCGGATGTGGAAGAAGATATTATATATACGTAAGTTCTTCCCGATTCATCGGTGAGAACCGCGCTGTTTGGTATAACAACGCAGTCATCCTCGACCGTTTTATCAATGGATACTTCGCAGATCATTCCCGGTTTAATTATATGTCCGGGATTATTTACAGCGATTTTAATTTTGTAAGTATGTGAAAGCGGGTTAGCGACAATGCCTGCTTCCACAACATTTCCCCCGAACTGACTGTTATTCAGCGCGCCAACAGAAATCAACGCGTTCTGACCTTTTTTTATTTTCGAGATCTCTTTTTCCGAAACGGAAACGGAAGCGTAGACCGTGGAAATATTAATTATTTCAATTGAGGCCAGACCGGGAGCCACAGCCATTCCCGGTTCAATTGATTTTGAACCGATAAAACCATTTACAGGCGCGTAGAGCCTGCAATCCTCAAGGTTTCTGCGGGCAATAGAGGCAGCCGACCGCGCCTGTTGAAGCCCTGTTTCAACTTCAATGAGTTTAATTTCGGGAAGATTGCCGTTATCGTACATCGGTTTCAGACGATTATAAGCATCCTCAGCCTGTTTTAATGCGGCCTCCGACATTTCTTTTGCGTCTATATATACACCTTCTTTCAGGGTGCCGAGTAAATCCCCCTCGCGAACATAATCTCCCTCCGAAACAAGCGTTTTTTCAACATGTCCCGTAACGGCAAAATTTAACGGAACAGATTCCGACTCTTCAATTGTGCCGCTCCATGATATCGATTCCCTTACATCAAACTTCCTTACTTTTTCCACTTTTACATTGATCGCGTTATTTTCTCTGATTTTAGCGTCAGAATCTGAACAGCTATTCAATAATAGAATGAATATAATAAGGAAAAAACTTACAAGAATTTTTGTACGTTTCATTTTAACCTGCATATTATTTTGAAATGATTTTAACCTTGCATCAGGCGGTGACAGATTATCTGTCATAATTTTGAAGGCAACTTGAATGCCAGACGGGCAATAATGACTTTAATCCGATATTGTCGGGTATAAACAGCTTTTGACCGGTTTAGTTGCTTATATAAAAGCAATTGCCTAAATTTACTTCTTTTATATAAGCAGTTGCTTTTACGCGAGGAGCCAAAATGCAGAAAAAAGACTTTTCTATTTTGCTTTCAATTAACGACGCTATCGCCACTTTAAGAGATGAAAAACTCCTGTTTTATGAGATATTCAGAAATCTCAAACAGCTCCTCAATATTGAAATTGGGGGAATAGCGTTGTTTAATAATGCGCTGAATCAGTTCGGAGTGTTGTTTGTCAGGGTAAAGGATATAGCGGGATTACCCGACGCTCAGATGTGGTTTTCGAAATATGATATAGATAATATCCCGTTGTTTTTTTGTCATAATACAGATGAAATTTCTGAGATACCGCCTGATGTTCTTTACTCTCTCAGGCCGCTGCGAAAAGATCAGCCTCCGCTTAAAACTATTTTGGAAAGGGAGTCCGAATTAACCATACACCTGATTCCAATGAAACTAAGCGGGAAACGGGTTGGATTTCTGATACTGAATATTGACGCCGGTGAAGTTAAGAATGTTAATATTGATGTGATTTCGAAAGCCTCAAATATGTTCGCTATGGCGATCGAAAATTTGCGGACTTTCGCCGATCTGAAGAGGCGTGAACAAACAAATAATATGCAGTTGGAACTGCTCTTTTCGATTGTCGGTGAATATGAAAGAAATCATCTTTTTATCAAACTCGTTGAAGAACTTGATAAACTGATTCCTTATGATTATATCACCATTCACGCGAACGCTTTTGATCCGGCAATTTTGGAAAAACAATTTACAAACACATTTTGCGCGGTTAAAGAGGGGGGCTCGTTCAGGGAATTTAAAAATGATTTTCTCGTTTCTTCAATCGAGACTGTGAAATCGGATAAAAGCATTCTGCGGGGAAAAACATATTTTGAGTTTATGGAAGCAAATCTTCAAGAGCTTGCCTTGAAAGCCCCTTTTTTTAAGGCGATTATCACTAATTATGAAATTAACTCTGTAGTTGTATTTCAATATCATTTCCCCGATTTGGGAGAATTTCTGCTCATACTCGGCAGGAAAAAACGAAGCCCTCTCGTAAGTGAAATTTATAATATTGATTTGTTATTTAATCAGAATCTTGATTCTTTCTTCACCTCAACCGAAATAGAATTCGGACTGGAAGCTCTCTCAAATATCGGTCTGATTCTGGCCAATCTCTACGCGTTTGAAGAAATTAAAGAATTGAATAAACGATTAAAGCAGGAAAAGGGATATTTATTGGAGGAAATAAATCTGACTTACTCTTTCAAAGAAGTCATAGGGGAAAGTGAAGAAATTAAGCACACTCTTAACAAAGTTAAGCAGGTGGCTCCGCTCGATGCCACAGTGCTTATCCAGGGCGAGACAGGAACCGGGAAGGAACTGGTAGCGCGCGCCCTCCACGATTTATCTTTAAGAAGTGAAAATGTGTTTATCACAGTTAACTGCGCCGCGCTCCCCGCGCAACTAATTGAATCTGAGCTTTTCGGACATGAAAAAGGAAGTTTCACAGGCGCTTCGGAGAGGAGAATCGGCAAGTTCGAAATGGCGCAGGGGGGCACTTTATTTCTGGATGAAGTAGGAGAGCTTCCGCCGGAACTTCAGGCGAAAATACTGCGTGTTCTTCAGGAAAAAAAATTCGAACGCCTCGGGGGCAGCCGTGAAATCAGTCTGGATGTCAGGATTATCGCCGCTACGAATCGCAATCTTGAGGTTGAGGTGGAAAAAGGGAATTTCAGGGCGGACCTTTATTTCAGGCTGAATGTATTTCCTGTCACCGTTCCTCCCCTGAGGAAGAGGAAAGAGGATATTCCGTTACTCGTTAAATATTTTATTGAGAAATATTCAAAACGTGTTGGCAAAGAGATTAAATCAATTAGAAAAATTGATATGGAAAACCTTCTTCAGTACCAGTGGCCCGGCAATATAAGAGAATTAGAACACCTGATAGAAAGGGCCATTATAATTTCTAACGGTGTAAATCTGAATCTTCAGGCCCTCAATTCGGGCAATCTGACAAAACCGGAGATATCACCCGATAAGTTGAAACCTTTAGTGGAAATGGAAAAAGAGCATATTATCAGAGCGTTAAAAATAACCGGGGGTAAAATTACCGGTGAAAACAGCGCCTCCCGGTTACTGGGAATAAATGGCAAAACCCTCGGTTCAAAAATGAGAAAGCTGGGAATTAAAAGAGAAATTATTATAACAACAGCTTAATTTTTTTGCGGGTGAATTAGTATTAAAGAATATTTGATTCCTTCCCGGACATTCTGAAATTATTTCCGCAGTCTATGCAGACTCAACAACAGAGGTACTTAGTTGCGGCAATGGACGACATGTGGGCATTTGTAATTAAACGTATCAAAAATTATCGTTACAAACCTGCCGTAAAAATATTAGCAATGTTCAAAAAATTTATTAAATTAGGGTACATTTATCATTGAGGAAAAAATGATACAGATAGCCAACCCGATATATGACGTGGTGTTCAAATACCTTTTGGATGACAACAAGGTAGCGAAGATATTCCTCTCGGCAATACTTGAAGAGGAAATATTAGAGCTTGAATACCGTCCGAAGGAAGTAAGAACGGAGACGGAGAAATCTACTCTTACAGTTTACCGTATGGATTTTTCGGCAAAAATAAAAACGGCTGAGGGGGATCACCGGTTGGTGATAATTGAGATACAAAAGGCAAAATACCATACAGATATAATGCGGTTCAGGAAATACCTCGGTAGTCAATATGCCGACCCAAATAATATGTATGTTGAAGAAGAAGGTGTAAAGTACGCGCTGCCGATCATAAGCATGTATTTCCTGGGGCACAGCCTGAAACACACTGAAGCTCCTGTTATAAAAGTAAAAAGAAATTATATAGATATGGCAACGGGAGAGGAACTCAAGGAAAAAGAAGAATTTATTGAAAGCCTTACACACGACAGTTATGTTATCCAGATACCAAAATTAAAGGAAAAAAGGAGAAACGAACTGGAAATGCTTCTGAGTATATTTGACCAGGGGGAGAGCCGATCGAATAATCACGTGCTTAATATAAGAGAAGAAAATTTTCCTGAAAAGTACCAGTTAGTAATAAGGCGGTTACAGCGTGCGATAGCCGAAACGAAAGTAAGAGACACAATGGACCTTGAGGATGAGATACTCGGAGAGCTTGAGGATATGGAGAGAACAATCGCTAAGAAGAATGAGCTAATTGAGGAAAGTAAGAAAGTGATTGAGGAAAAGGAAAAAGCTCTGCAAGTAAAAGATAAGGCATTGGAAGAAAAAGATAAGACTCTGCAAGAAAATACCAAGATTTTAAATAAAAAAGATTTAGCGATAAAAGAACAGGAAAAAATCATTGAGGAGTTAAAAAGGAGACTGGAAGAATAATTATGAATGGTGAATTATGAATGGTGAATTATGAATGGTGAATTATGAATTTTTGCCTTCATATATCGGGAGAGGGTTTGTAGGGTGAAATTGTCGACTGCCAGGGATTTTTAACTAAATATCCTCCTTTAAAGACGGAGGAGGACCACGGTGGAGCATCTTGGAAAAACAGAAAAAATCGAAGGGTTTCGCATCTTAAATTGTGATGTTAATAACTGCTATCAATTTGCGAAAATTTTATTAAATTAGGATGTATTTATTAAGGAGGAAAAATGATACAGATAGCCAACCCGATATATGACGTGGTGTTCAAATACCTTTTGGATGACAACAAGGTAGCGAAGATATTCCTCTCGGCAATACTTGAAGAGGAAATTGTAGAGCTTGAATACCGTCCGAAGGAAGTTCGTACGGAAACGGAAAAATCCACATTGACAGTTTACCGAATGGACTTTTCAGCAAAAATAAAAACGGCTGAGGGGGATCACAAGCTGGTGATAATTGAGATACAAAAGGCAAAATACCATACAGATATAATGCGTTTCAGGAAATACCTCGGTAGTCAATATGCCGACCCAAATAATATGTATGTTGAAGAAGAAGGTGTAAAATACGCGCTGCCGATCATAAGTATGTATTTCCTGGGGCACAGCCTGAAACACACTGAAGCTCCTGTTATAAAAGTAAAAAGAAATTATATAGATATGGCAACGGGAGAGGAACTCAAGGAAAAAGAAGAATTTATTGAAAGCCTTACACACGACAGTTATGTTATCCAGATACCAAAATTAAAGGAAAAAAGGAGAAACGAACTGGAAATGCTTCTGAGTATATTTGACCAGGGGGAGAGCCGATCGAATAATCACGTACTTAATATAAGAGAAGAAGATTTTCCTGAAAAGTACCAGTCAGTAATAAGGCGGTTACAGCGTGCGATAGCCGAAACGAAAGTAAGAGACACAATGGACCTTGAGGATGAGATACTCGGAGAGCTTGAAGATATGGGAAGGACTATTGCTAAGAAGAATGAGATAATTGAGGAAAGTAAGAAAGAGATTGAGGAAAAGGAAAAAGCTCTGCAAGTAAAAGATAAGGCATTGGAAGAAAAAGATAAGGCTCTGGAAGAAAAAGATAAGGCTCTGGAAGAGAAAGACAAGACTCTGGAAGAGAAAGATAAGACTCTGCAAGAAAATACCAAGATTTTAAATAAAAAAGATTTAGCGATAAAAGAACAGGAAAAAATCATTGAGGAGTTAAAAAGGAGATTGGAAGAATAATTATGAATGGTGAATTATGAATGGTGAATTATGAATGGTGAATTATGAATTTTTGCCTTCATATATCGGGAGAGGGTTTGTAGGGTGAAATTGTCGACTGCCAGGGATTTTTGACTAAATATTCTCCTTTGGAGACGGAGGAGGACCACGGTGGATCATCTTGAAAAAATAGAAAAAATCGAAGGGTTTCGCATCTTAAATTGTGATGTTAATAACTGCTATCAATTTGCGAAAATTTTATTAAATTAGGGTATATTTATTAAGGAGGAAAAATGATACAGATTGCTAATCCCATATATGATGTGGTATTCAAATACCTTTTGGATGACAACAAGGTGGCGAAAATATTTCTCTCGGCAATTCTTGAAGAGGAAATAGTTGAGCTTGAATACCGCCCGAAGGAAGTGAGGAGGGAGACGGAAAAATCTACTCTAACAGTTTACCGTATGGATTTTTCGGCAAAGATAAAAACTTCGGAGGGGGATCACCGGCTGGTAATAATTGAGATACAAAAAGCAAAATATCATACAGATATAATGCGTTTCAGGAAATACCTGGGAAGCCAGTATGCCGACCCAAATAATATGTATGTTGAAGAAGAAGGTGTAAAATACGTGCTGCCGATCATAAGTATGTATTTCCTGGGGCACAGCCTGAAACATACTGAAGCTCCCGTGATTAAAGTAAAAAGAAATTATATAGATATGGCAACGGGAGAGGAGCTTAAAGAAAAAGAAGAGTTCATTGAAAGCCTTACTCATGACAGCTATGTTATCCAGATACCAAAATTAAAGGAAAAACGAAGAAACGAACTGGAAATGCTTCTGAGTATATTTGACCAGGGGGAGAGCCGATCGAATAATCACGTACTTAATATAAGAGAAGAAGATTTTCCTGAAAAGTACCAGTCAGTAATAAGGCGGTTACAGCGTGCGATAGCCGAAACGAAAGTAAGAGACACAATGGACCTTGAGGATGAGATACTCGGAGAGCTTGAGGATATGGAGAGAACAATCGCTAAGAAGAATGAGCTAATTGAGGAAAGTAAGAAAGAGATTGAGGAAAAGGAAAAAACTATCGACGAGAAAAATATAACGATAAAAAGGAATAAAACGGAATTAAAGGAGAAAGAAGAAGCATTGAAAAAAAAGGATAAAATCATTGAGGAGCTAAAGAAAAGATTGAAAGATAATGACCAGGGTGACCAGGTCTGAGTCACCCTTCCATTTATTTTATTTCCATTTTGGCGCTGCCAGATTTCGACATTTCCTCAAGTTTTCTGTTTTTTCTTCTTGGCGGCGGGGAAGAGTATGTTGTTGAGGATAAGTCTGTAGCCGGGGCTGTTTTTATGGAGATTCAGATCGGTAGGGGGATCGCCGACAGCGTGGCGGTAATCTTCGGGATCATGCCCGGCATAGAATGTGAAAAAACCCCGTCCGTAGTTATCATGAATATATTTCACCTGGTCGGCGCCAGCCCTTTCGCCGAGGATATATACTGATTTTTTAATTGTGCTCTTGCGGAACATGGTTGTCTGCCCCATAAAGCCGTGAATTACATTTACATGGTTCTGGGTGAGCATAGTAGGGACCGGGTCATATTTTGCCGAAAACTCGAAGAGAGTGAAATAGTCATTGCTTTCGCTGCCGATTTCCATAGGCTGTATATCTATATCGCTGTATTCATAAACCATCGGATTCATTTCCAGTTTAAAATCCTGGAAGGCGAGTGATTGAGAAAAATCCAGTTTATCCTGGGCGCCCGGATCGGGGGGATCGCCATCGAACATTCGGTCAACGATATCGACATTGCCGGCGGCGAGTGATATATCATAAGAATCGGTGGCGGAACACATGGCGAAGAGGAACCCACCCTGGCCGATAAATTCTCTTATAGTTAATGTAACAGCCAGCTCCATATCGGAAACTTTCTTGAAACCAAGTTTTTTTGCTTCCGCTTCATATAACATCTGCTGCTGAATATACCATTGCGCATTGCGGAAACTGGCGTAAAATTTTCCATACTGCCCTGTGAAATCTTCATGATGAAGGTGAAGCCAGTCATATTTCTTCAGATCGCCCCGCAGCACTTCTTCCGCCCAGATTTTGTCATATTCCACATTAGCGTATTCCAGAACAAGCGTTACGGCGTCATCCCAGGGTTCATGTCCGGGGGTGACGTAAACGGCTATCTTGGGGGATTTCTCAAGTCTGACCACATCCATATTCACTTCGTCGCTTTGAACATAGGCGTAAAGATCAACTGTCTGGGCCGCTGTAAGGGTTTCATAGGCCACACCCTCCACCCGGCATCTCATAGCGAGCTCGGGGGTGAAGTCGTGCAGGAAAGAGCCGCCACGGTAATTAAGCAGCCAGTCGGCTTTAGCGCCATCTTTAAGAACGGTGTAAGTAATGCCATAAGCTTTAAGATGATCTGTCTGGGCCAGATCCATATATATCAAAAGTTTTGATTGAGCGTAAAGGTTTAAGGAGATAAAAAGTAATAGTAAATATTTCATCATAAGTTTCCGTTTGTTCTGATATATAAACCGGATATTCCCTCAAAAGAATAGATGCTCCCTGGTCCTTAAAGGAAGAGGGAGCAGGAAAATTTATGCCGATTTGCGGTCAGCTTCTATATAAATCGGTTCCACTTTTTTTGTTACGGTATCCGCGGTAACAAGACACTTCTCAATGTTGTCTTTATCGGGGATTTCATACATTATATCAAGCAGAATATTTTCAACAATTGAACGTAAAGCTCTGGCGCCGGTTTTTCTTTCCATCGCGAGTTTGACTATTTCTGCCAGCGACATTTCATCAAATTCCAGATCGATGCCCTCCATCATAAACAATTTTTTGTATTGTTTGACAATGGCATTTTTGGGTGTTGTAAGGATTTCTTTGAGAGCTTCTTCAGTGAGGTTATGAAGCGGGGCGAGTATCGGCAGACGTCCGATAAGTTCGGGAATCAGACCGTAGCTTAACAGATCTTCCGGCTGAACTTTCGAAATAAGGTTGTCATCTTCAGGATTGAGATTGTTGTCAATGTCTGAGTCAAATCCCATAGTATTGACATTTATCCTTGAGGCGATAATCGGCTTAATTCCGTCAAAAGCGCCGCCGCAGATAAAAAGAATATTTTTTGTGTTAACATTGATAAGGCTTTGTTCCGGGTGTTTTCTTCCACCTTTCGGGGGAACTCCGGCGACTGTTCCTTCGAGTATTTTCAGCAGAGCCTGTTGAACCCCTTCACCAGAGACATCGCGGGTGATGGAGACACTTTCACTTTTACGGGCAATTTTATCTATTTCATCGATGTAAATTATACCCTTCTGGGCTTTTTCGAGGTTATAATCGGCAGCCTGCAGAATTCTTACCAGTATGGTCTCGACATCATCCCCCACATATCCCGCCTCTGTCAAAGTAGTCGCGTCCGCGATGGCGAAAGGGACATCCAGAATTTTAGCGAGAGTCTGGGCGATGAGAGTTTTGCCAACCCCGGTCGGTCCGATTAAAAGGATATTGCTTTTTTCAATTTCCACATCATCCAGATCGAAGAATGATGAGCTCGCGTTAACACGTTTATAATGATTATAAACCGCGACTGAAAGAACTTTTTTAGCTCTTTCCTGTCCTATAACATATTCATCGAGACTTTTTTTAATCATTTCGGGAGTAAGAGTGCCTTTGTTTCCCGGTGTTGAGCTGTACGCGGCAAGGTTATTTTTTAATATGTCAACACTTGTACGAATACATATATCGCATATATAAACATCGGGGCCGGCAACCATGCTGTTTACTTCGCTGCCTTCCCTTCCGCAAAAGGAACATTTTACTGTTTTCTGGTCCTGGGTATTATCCATAGGTGACTTGATTTAGTTACTGATACTATTTATAAAAAATCTTGACCTGTTAAAGTATAAGGAGTTAGGGAAATTTTCAAGTAAATTTTCATAACTTTCTTTAGCTTTTGCCTTATTATCAAGCCCGAAGTTGTAAATATTGCCGAGAAGGAACAATGATTTATCGGAAAACGGAAGGGAACTTTCGGCAGCCGATATTTCTGTAAGAATTTCAACAGATTTATTATACTCACCCTGGGCCGCTAACAATTCGGCATAAAGATATCCGGCATAATCCCGGTATAAAAATACGTTCTTATTAAGATATATAAGGCGGTATTCCTCGGCGGCGGCATTCAGATTTCCTGTTTCGGCGAGCAGATCGGCTTTGGCAAATGAAGCGAGGGTCAGTGAATCCTGCCGCAGGGCTGTTATCATCATTTTTAATGAGATAGCGTTGTTGGCGTAATCATCTTTCATCGAATTGCTGAAATTATCAAGAAGCTGCACCGCGGCTTCAAAATCGTTCATCCAGAATTTCAGCCGGGCCATTAAAAATGACGCCCGGTTTTTTGCTTTATTATCCGACCTCGGGAATTTAATAATTTCTTCAAGCTGTTTTTTTACTTCAGCAAAATCATTCCGGCCCGATGCAATTTCAGCTTCACGAAACTTTGAAGGAATATAAAATGAAGAGTAAGGTCCCTTTTGAATAATAATTGAATAAAGGCTGTCGGCTTTATTTATTTCATTAAATCTTGTCAGATATATTTCAGCCTGACGGAACAGGGATTCAAACCAGGGTTCATTATTTCTTAAAATTTGTCCTAAAGTTTCATATTCCTTCAAAATAGGGGAAAAAAGAAAAGCTCCCGTGGTATCGTGCATAGTGAATTCAAGCCAGCTTTTATTATTCGCCGAATCAACTTTTTCGGTCAGCGTCATTTCCATGCTTCGGGCAAGGCCTATTTTCGCGTTGGGAAGAAGGGAAGACTCTTTATATTTTTCGATAAACATCCTGTAAGCTCTCGCGGAAACCTCGTAATGTTTTTCATTAAATACCTGGTGGGCAAATCCATAAAGTTGTGATCCGCCCGACTCTTTAATTTCTTCCAGTTTCCCTACTATATCAAACGCCTCATCAAAACGTTCGGTATACCTGTAGAGGTAGAGCAGAAGATTCATGAAAACAGGATCTTCGTTCTCATCATAAAATTTCTTCACAACTTTTATGGTTTTTTCCGGCGCCTCCTCGCTGCTCAAATATCGGGCGATTCTCGACTGAACCTGCGATACTTGCTGCGGATTTTCGAGAAGGATATAACAATATTCTGTCGCGGCCTCCTCAAATTTCATTGTAATGCTGAATATTTGAGCGAGATCAAAAGCATAGGTCGATTTTTTCTTTGAAACTGTTTTTGCCTCATTCAGATATTCCACCGCTTTATCAAATGCCCTGTTCTCGATAGCGTAGTTGGCTATTGTTCTATATGAAGTTAAAGAGGCGGGATTTACATCAATTCCTTTTTGCCACGTTTCGTATGCCCGTTCATAGTCGCCTGAAATATAATATGTGCTTCCAAGAAGGCCATAGCTGTTTAGATCCCGGTTATTTGCTTTTATTCTTTCATTTAACAGAGAGATTGATTCGTCATATTTTTTCTGAATAATAAAAATATTGTTTAAACCCTGAAGATACTGGAAATTCCAGGGCTGTGTTTTTAGAAGTTCTCTGTAAATTGAGCCGGCTTTTTCATAATTGCCCGATCGTTCATAACTTTGGGCGAGTCGGTATTTATTGCGCAGATTATTCTGATTTTGAGAGAGACCGACAGTATTCAGCAAAAGCAGCGGAAGCAGAATTAGTAATATTTTTTTCATTTCTTATTCAGGATATATTAGGTTTCGCAGATCATTAAATGGAGGAGCAATTTTCAGGCCCCTCCGATTGAGTTAAACAATTATAAATGATAAAAGTTCAGGCTACATTTTACCCGTTTTTAATTCCTCGCATAATCTCTCGGTTTTGTAAATTATTTCCAGCGCCTGCATCAATCCTTTTGAATCGACCGCGATGCATCTGTTTTCATCGGGCAGGAAAAGAAAGTCTCCATAAATGCTTTCAAGATTGCCGTCAAAAACAAGTCCGATAACCTCTCCTTTGCGGTTGATTACCGAGCTCCCGGAATTCCCTCCGACAATATCATTAGTTGAAACAAAGTTGACAGGAGCGGAAAGGTCAGTTCCCTCAGGTATGTTTTTCCAACTGTCTGGCAATCCCCAGGGATAAGTCTCCCCGCCAAAAGAATAATAGCGGTCAAGGAGACCGTACCAGGTTGTTTTACCCGGAGCCAGAGTTCCGTTGTATTCATAACCTTTAATTTTCCCTTCCGATATTCGTAATGTCGAGGTTGCGTCGGGGGGGATTTTATCACCATAAAGTTCAAAGACAGCTTCCCCGAAACTTTGATTCAGTACCTCAAGTTTTGCCTCAAGCTCTTTTAACTTTTTTGCCGCGGCGGGATATTTTTCCTCCCGGATTTTTATATAATTCAGCAGAGGATCATCCTTGGCCAGAATTTTGTCCGCCTTCTGGTGAACAAAACGATAAAAATCTCTGTAATTATTAAATATTGAGTTTTCCAGAATTTGTCCGGAAATATTCTCTTTCCAGTTCCGGCCAAAAATTTCCTTGAAGTAATTTTTATCCCGATCCTGCATAAAGTGAAAATAATTCAGGATTGCTTCCAGCATCATTTTTTCCTTTTCCGGCTCAAAATCCTGTTTCAGAATTTCAATTTGAAGTGAGTCGGCATTTATTTTTCCGGTCCTTCTAATTTTTTCTTCAGCCATTTTTATAATCTGTTCACTTTTTTCCAGGTAAACAGAATTGGCAAAACGATGTTTAGTGAAAGTATAAAGGTCTGACGCGGTCGATTTCATTTTGGCAATGACTGATTTAACGGAGTCTTCCAGATGACCATATTTTAATGATAAAACAGAGTCTTCACGGAATTTACTGAATAACCGTGATTCAAAATCTCTTTTTATTTCAATGAGGCGTTCATTTCTTAATCCCATTAATCTTCCGGCATATACTTTCCGGGCATTTCCCAGTCCCATAATATTATTCAAAAGATCAGAATCATCGCCCGGGGTTTCTTCATAAAGTTTTCTGTTAACATTATAAAGATTGTTAAAAATAATAAGTCGCGATTTATAAGGGTAATTGCTGAGATAATCAATTTCCCGGGAAGTGGTAATTCTATGAGTTGTTCCCGGCCTGCCGATCGTAAAAATCAAGTCATCTTCTGAAGCTCCATTCTCATTAAATTTGAAAAAGTGTTCAGATTTTACAGGATTGCCTGTCGAGTCATAAGCCCTGAAAAACATAAAGTCGAATTCATATCTCGGGTAAGTGAAGTTATCCCAGTCCCATCCGGTGGAAGCTATCTGAAACTCCGGCGACATTACAAGCCTGATATCGTTAAACCTTTTCCAGGAATAAAGGGCATATTTGCCTCCGTTATAAAGTGTAATTACCCTTGCGACCAGCCCGCTGTTTTTTTCTTTTTCTTCAGTCAGCTTTTTTATCAGTTCCCTTTTCAGCTTTATCTTTTCCTGATCATCAGTTCCTTTATGTAATTCTTCCTTTATTTGGTCTGTTACATCTTCAATGGAAATCAACTGATCAACAAACACCCCGGGAACCGGTCTTTCATCTTCAGGGGATTCGGCATAAAAACCGGTTTTCAGAAGATCTTCTCCCTCGGTTTCGGTTTTTATTATGCTGTTACGACCGCAATGATGATTAGTCATTATTAGGCCATCCCGCGAAACAAAAGCGCCTGAACAGCCATATCCAAACTGAAGAGCTGCCATCCGGCTGTTAATTATCCAGATGCTATCCGGTTCAAAGCCATATTCGGTTTTCCATCTTTCAAGAGGCAGGTTATCGAAAGTCCACATTTTACCAAAGTTTTCAATGCTGGCTTTGTAGTCTGAGCTTTTATATGGATAATAAAGATTTTCCTGAGCGGAAATATTAATGAAAACTAAAATAACAAAGATTGAAAGAAGATATTTCATATCCGATTCCCGATAGTGTTAAAATTATTTAGACGCCCTGGTAATAAAAAAGTAAAACCGGACATTAAATAAAACCCGGCTGAAAGAATTACAGATTACAATTCCCACCCTGACAGGAAGAGCTCTCAAACGCGGGGCAATCACCGGATGAGCAGGCCGGAACCCCGGTCATGTGTGCTGTGGTGGAAGAGCTGAAAGTGGAAAACAATTTTTTATAGTCTGTTGATCCACATTCCGGGCATTTCACGTTTGCCTCCTTGCTTATAGATTTATGAAAAATCTGATACCAGGTTTCGCAGGTTGAAATGAAAAAAGGCCACAAAATCACAAAAACACCAAATCCCACAAAAAGCTCAAAAAAAACTTATTCTTGATTTTTTAACCTTTGTGGCAGAAGTGATCAAACAGCAAAGTAAACCATATTAACCTTATTCCAACAGGGCATTGTTCCCATCGGAAATTTGCTGATTGATGAGAAAATGAATGAAGATAATGATTACATGGATTAAAAGGTAAAGTTATATAACATAAAAACTGGTCATATAATAATTATTAATTGTCAAATATCCATTATCATTTTACCATCTTTTCACTACCAACTTTTCACTTCTGGCTCGGCCAGTTTATAATCACGGCTGCGAGCTTTTACTGAATTTCCTTTTATCTCGGTTTTGGCGGTTTAAGTTATTTCAGTTTCCAGTTTGCCGATATTTTCAATTTCAGCGGTTATTATATCTTTTTTCTCAACTTTCCCAACTCCTGCCGGTGTTCCTGTGTAAATCAGGTCCCCTTCGTCCAATGTCATAACTGAAGAAATGTAGCTGACAAGTTCGACCGGAGAGTGAATCATCAGTTCCAGGCTGGAATTCTGTCTTACCTGATTATTAACCGAGAGTGTTATTCTCTCTTTTCCGGAAAGTTTATATTCCGAGGCATCTTTAAAATCAGATATTACCGCAGAAGTATCAAAACATTTCGCCAGAGTCCAGGGATGGCCTTTCTTTTTCAATTCCGACTGAACATCACGAAGTGTCATATCCAGCCCGACAGCGTAACCGGAGATGGCGCCCGGGGCTTCTTCGGGAGCAACATTCTTAATTTTTTTTCCTATTAATAATACCAGTTCAACTTCGTGATGCATTTCACCTGAAAATGGGGGACAGACTATTTTTTCACCCGATTTAATAAGGGAGGAAAAAGGTTTAAGAAAAATCAGGGGATAAGAGGGCACTTCATTCCCTAATTCTTCGGCATGAGCCGCGTAATTTCTTCCGACACAGACTATTTTATTATTCATATAAAAACCTTATTCATTAAAAGTAAGTTTTAAGAGAGACGCCGGATCGATTCTTTTTCCAAACCATTGCACTCCCCAGTGAAGGTGAGGACCGGTGGAACGACCCGTTGTTCCTATTTCTCCTATTTTATCTCCTTTCCTGACGAAATCTCCCTCCTTAACGTTCTTTTTGCTCAGATGAAGATAAACACTGCTTAATCCCTGCCCGTGATCAATAAGTATGTAGTTTCCGGCGTAATAAAAATTATCCGCGGCGAGACGGACAATTCCATCGGTCATCGCGTAAACCGGGGTACCCTGTGGAAGAGCAATATCCAGTCCGTTGTGAGGGCTCTTTTTTACACCGTTCAAAATTCTTTGTCCGCCGAAAACACTTGAAATTCTTCCACCTTTTACAGGTCGCATAAAACCTGCTTTGAAGAATGCTGAGTCAATCTCTCCTATTTTTGCCCTGGCAGCCCTGCCGATTTTTCTTTCTTTGCTGATTCTTTCATTTACCGATTTAGGCGGACTGACATATTTTTTCTGCATTCTGTTAATCCGGTCGACTTTATATTTCCGTTCAGGCAGTTTTAAGACCTTAAGGTAGACCGGCCCCGATTTGATTTTTACTTTTAACAAATTTGAACCGGTGTCATTACGGTCAAAACCAAAAACGAAATAACCTGATTTATCGGTTTGCAGTTGAAGAGTATCGAGGAAAGCCCATTCAATATTATCGGCATGACCAATAATTATACCTGCCGGCATGATGTTTCCATATAGTTTTAATTCCTGACCCGACAGCAGCGCCGGAATTAAAATAATCAATAGGAGAAGCTTTTTCATATTTCCTCAATTTTATTTATACGCAATTTACGAATGTCCTTCGGATAATAAAAAAAATCATATAGACAAGTTGTAAATGAACAAAATTATTAAAAAATTTGCATTCTTTGTTTTATAAAAAAAAGCATATTTTCCTCTCTTTTAACGGAATAAACGATTCGCGGTAAAAGTGATTAAATATTAATTAAGTATTACAGGTTAGTTGCAAATTTATTTTGTTGTAATAAAATAACTTAAGAAAACGGATAAAATTTAATTTGCTCAAATTGAATGAAACAGTTATTTTCACGTCGGTACAGGTAACCCCGGAATATGTTAATAAAATGTTGATAAGTTTTCGCTGTGAAACGTTTCACGGTTGATAAAATAAGCAATGCTCCGATTTTATTGTTTGCTGTTCTGTTCGCAATTTAAGGTATCGTGCCGTAAGATGTTTATAATCAATATGTTACGAAGATTATTTGAATGTTGATAAATTGTTGATAAAAGTTATGATTTTTGCGGAAACCCTGTAATTACGTGGATTTATTGATAATTCTAATTTGTGGATAACTTTTTAATGAGAGAAGTCTTGACTAATAAGGAGCTGTACAGCAGTCCTCACGAGGCATGGAAAGAATGCCTGAAACTAATAAAATCAAAAGTTCCATTTTTAACATACAATTCCTGGTTTCTTCCGATAAAACCTGTTAAACTTAGTGGAACGACCTTAAAAATTGAGGTGCCCAACAGTTTTTTTATTGAATGGATTGATGAACATTATAATACTGTAATAAATGACACGATTAAAGATGTGCTTGGTGAAGATGCCAGGCTGATCTATCTGATACTTGACGGCAAGGATGATACTATTGAAGAGGAGGTGGAAGAGATTCAAGAAGTACCCGAAGAGGAGCCGGTATCATATGTTGAGCCAACAAATAATATTCCTCCCGATTTTAACAGTTATCTCAATCCCCGTTATTCTTTCGATAGTTTCATTAAAGGTGAGGGGAATCAGCTTGCCCGCGCGGCCGCAATATCAATAGGGGAGAATCTTCACAAAACCTCTTTTAATCCATTCTTTGTATACGGGGGAGTGGGACTTGGAAAAACTCACCTTATACAAGCTGTAGGAAACAGGATAATAACAAAACATCCTGGTAAAAAGGTTATCTATCTTTCTGCCGATCTTTTTACAGTTGAATTTGTCGAGGCCATTCAGAGCAATAAAGTAAATGAGTTTTCCAATTTTTATAAAAGTATGGATGTGCTGATAATAGATGATATTCAGTTCCTGATCGGCAAGGAAAAAACTCAGGACCTTTTCTTTCATATCTTTAATACACTTCACCAGTCGGGCAAACAAATAATACTTTCCAGCGATAAGCCGCCAAAAGATCTGAAGGGGCTAAATGAAAGACTGATATCCCGTTTTCAGTGGGGACTAACTGCCGATATTCAGCCTCCTGATCTTGAGACCAGGGTAGCTATTTTAAAGAAAAAAAGTGAAAATTATGGCATTAGTCTTAATAATGAAATTCTGGAATATATTGCCCATAATATTACTTCCAATATACGTGAGCTGGAAGGATGCCTGATAAAACTTCTGGCAAATTCATCCTTCAGCAGCAGGGATATCGATTTTGAACTGGTGAAAAGAACAGTCAAAGAGATATCGACCAACAGGCCGGCAAATATTTCGATTGATTATATTACAAAAACCGTATGTGAATATTACAAGGTTGATGAGAATAAAGTGAGGGAAAAAAACCGGAAAAAGGAAGTTGTAAGGGCGAGGCAGCTTGCGATGTATCTTTCAAAAAAGCTTACCAAATCGAGCCTTAAAACTATCGGGCTGCATTTTGGCGGAAGAGATCATTCAACCGTTATCCACGCGTATAATTCTGTGGAAAATGAATTTATGCAGGATGAACAGTTTAAGGAGTTTGTCGACGGTTTAAGGTCGAAAATTGAATTTAACGCAAGTTAATTAAATCCGCTTAAGCAAAGCGACATTTTCAATATGCCAGGTATGGGGAAACATATCCACCGGTCTGGTTTTTACCAGTTTGTATTTTTCTTCGCAAAGCAATTTAATATCCCGCGCCTGTGTAGAGGGGTTGCAACTCACATAAACGATTCTGTCGGGAAGGAGTTTCAGTATATCGGAAACGGTTTTGGGATTCATTCCGCTCCTCGGAGGATCGGCAATAATTACATCGGGCAGATCAATTCCGGTTTCTTTAATCAATGGAAGAAATGACTTATCCAGATTCGCTTCATAAAATTTCGTGTTTGTGATCTCATTGATACGGGCATTCTCCTTCGCGTCTTCTACGGCGGAATTAACAGATTCAAAACCGTAAAGTTTATCAGCCAGACCGGACATATATATAGTAATTGTCCCTGCTCCCGAATACAGGTCATATACAGTTTCTTCAGCTTTAAGTCCGGCAAATTCCAGAGCGGTATTATATAGTCTCTCAGCCTGTAAGGTATTAGTCTGGAAAAATGATCCCGCGCTTATCCTGAATTTGTAATCACCTATCCAGTCATAAATATAACCTTCCCCAAAGAGGACTTCTTCAAATTCTCCTCTTGCTACCTGGGCTTTACCGCTGTTTATACTGTTGACAATTGTGGTAACACCGGGGCATTCCTTTATAAGATTTTCACTATATTCAGCCATCAGAGGGGCTTCAAAAGAGGAGGTGACAAGGTTAACCATAAAATCTTTTGTTCTTCCGGCGTTTTTAATTACCAGGTTCCGCAAAAATCCTTCATGAGTTTTTGTTGACCAGGCCGGAATATTTTTATTCAGAAAAAATTTCCTGGTGAAGTTCAGGACCCTGTCCCCGGTTTCACTCTGGAGTTTACAATATTCAAGATCAAGCACTTTATCATATATTCTGGGAATATGCAGCCCGACCGCGAAAAGAGGCTTCTTAAGTTCTTCGTCAGAATCGAATTCTTCCCTGGTAAGCCATTTTTTATCGGAAAAGGAAAATTCCATTTTGTTTCTGTAACGAAAGATATTTTCGGAGGGGAGAATTGGTTCGAAATCAAAGTCTGTCTGACCGGCAATATGCTCAAATGTTTCCCTGACCTGATCTTCCTTAAATTTCAACTGGGTTTCATATTGAAGGTCCTGATGTTTGCAGCCTCCGCAAGTTCCAAAATATACGCACTCTGGTTCCGTTCTCAGGAAAGAGGGGGAAAGCACCTCAAGCGCTCTTGCTTCGGCAAACGATTTTTTAACTTTATGCAGCCTGGCTTTAACTCTATCGCCGGGGTAAGAGCCGGAAACAAAAATCACATAGTTTTTTTCATCACCTTCATATCTTGCCACCTTCGCTATTCCTTTTCCTTCGAAAGCAAATCCGGTGATATCGAGTGTTATTTCATTGCCTTTTTTTATCATGCGTCATATTTCATTAAATAGTTACGGAACCCGATATATTTATCTCCTCCCTGTTTCAAATAGATATTGCTTTCATGCGATATTTTTTTGATGAGCTTTTTGTAATATTTTTTCTCACGTTCAGAAAGGGTCCCCAGAGTTTCTTTTAATTTATTCAGAACAACAGTATAGTATTTTTTCAAAGTGAATGAAAGGTCATAATTTTCAATTATTTTCAACGATCGGTCGGTATAAAATTTTTCAGCTTCATCCGGAGTGAGTGGATCAAGGAGTGAACTTCTGAACATATCTTCCACAAAAACAGGGATTTTTTCCTGCATTTTTACAAGTTCTCCCGCCGAGACAAATCCCCCCGGTTTCAGAATACGTTTAATTTCTTTCAAAATCTTGCTTCTCCTGAAATCGGTAAGAGAATTCTGCGCCAGAACCACATCAATTTCATCTTTACCGAAATCGGTAATTTCGAAATCCATTATTCTAACTCTTACCCCATGTTGATCTTCAAGATTAAGCTGAGAGTTAATGAGCGAATCATAATCTTCAACTATAAGGTCAACCATGTTTTCAGAGTGTTCAAAAAGTCTGAGCGCGGGAAGCTCACATCCCGAACCGATAACAAGGACTTTTTTATTTTTTAGTTCACAATTATGTATGAGATAATTGGCAGGATAATCAAGCCCCGGAGCCAGAATATCCGCTCCACTGCTAATTTTCAATTAAAACTCCTCAAGTAATTTTCTTAATTCTGATATATCTTTTGTTTTTCCCAGCGCGAGCATCAGTTTTATTCTTGCTTTCTGACCATTAAGGTAGTTCGCAAAAATAACCCCAGCCTCCTTTAGCCATTTGCCCGCTCCCGGGTAACTGTATTTGCCTATTGTTTCACCGGCAGGGCAGCGGGAAACGAGCACGACAGGTATTTTTTTACTTATGGCATATTTTATTCCCTCGAGAACTTTTGGGGGCACATTGCCCACCCCGAGAGCCTCAATTACAATTCCCTCGGCTCCGCTATCGGCTGAAAACCGCACCAGCTTTTCATCCATGCCGGCATAAACGGTCAGAAGATCAACATTGGAATTTAGTTTTTCCGATTCGAGCAGTTCCTGTTTTCGTGGAAATCTGTTGAATATTACTCTGCCCCGGTCGACATAACCAAGCGCTCCGAAATCGAGGCTGTGAAAGGTGCCAAGGTCTTCGGTATGTGTTTTGGTAACTTCGCTCGCCGCGTTTATTTCACCGTTCAGGCATACCAGAACACCCATGCCGCGGCTGTTTTCATTGATGCATATATAAAGGGCGTCCATCAGATTTCCCGGACCGTCCCATCCTTCTTCCGAACTTGTTTTCATTGCTCCTATTACGACAAGGGGTTTATCTGTTTTTACTGTAAGATCAAGCAGATAGGAGGTTTCCTCAAGTGTATCGGTTCCATGAGTGATAATTATTCCATCAATTGAGTCATCAGCCACAAATTCTTTTACCTTCCTGGAAAGATTCAGCATAAGTTCCGGAGTCATATGAGGTCCGGGAAAGTTGCCGAAATTATAAACATCAATTTCAGCGATCTCTTTTGCCCGGGGAATAATTTCAAGAAGTTCTTCCCCGTGATACCAGGGAATGGCGCCACCTGTTTTTTCATCAATCTTCATTGAAAAGGTGCCGCCGGTAAAAATGATCAGAATCTTTTTCATTGTTGCTGCCTGAGAAAATCAATCGTGGATATCAATCCTTCATTCAGGTCATGTTCGGGAGAGAAATTAAAATCACGGATAGTTTCTGAAATATCGGCAATACTATGACGTATATCGCCTGGTCTCGGATCGGCAAAAAAGATTTTGCTCTTTGATCCGGTAATCTCAATAATTTTTTCTGCCAGGTTGCGTATTGAACAGGAATTTCCCAGCGCGACGTTAAATACGCCATGTTTATTTTCGGTCAGCGCCGCTTTAACATTTGCCTGCACAACATCCTTCACAAAAATAAAGTCTCTTGTCTGACCACCGTCGCCATAAATGATCAGATTTTTATTTTTCAGCGCGTGATCAATAAATACAGGTATCGCGGCCGCATAATGACTTGACGGGGATTGTCGCGGTCCAAAGACATTAAAATATCTCAGAGAAACAGTATTTACCCCGTATTCTTCAAGAAACATTCTTGAATAATATTCCCCATCCAGTTTTGTGATGCTGTAAGGGGTTTTCGGATCGGGGCGCATTGAAACATCCTTGGGCAATTCGGGATCATCGCCATATACCGACGCGGAAGAGGAGTGTACAACCTTTTTTATGCTGAATTCCCTGGCGGCTTCAAGAACATTTAAAAAACCATTAACATTTATTTTAATGCACTCAGCAGGTTTTTCTATTGATTCGGGGATAGACACCAGCGCGGCCAGATGAAAAACATAATCGGCGTTTTCCAGAACCGAAAATACTGTGTCTTTGTTTGTAATATCTCCCGGAACAAAATTTATTCCGGAGTTATCTTCAATATTACTGAGCGAACCGGTGCGAAGGTTATCAAGCGCTATCACCTCGGCTCCCTTTCCGGCCCAGTATTCCGCAATGTGACTTCCGATAAAACCGGCGCCGCCGGTAACAACTATTTTCATAGACTTATTCAAAAATTTCAAATCTCAAAAGATAGGTAAATAACAGTTAAATCAAAAACAGTACCAATATTTCTTCCCATATTTTCCGGGAAGACTGAGCCGTTGCTCCGGAATTATTCAGGGCCTTTATATCTGCTTAATCCGAAAAAAAAGTGAGGATCCCGGGGGGCCGGGATCCGGGAAAAATCAATAAATCTTTTCAATTTTTGCGTTACGGAAATAATGAAGAAGAATTTCATCAAAATTGTGTCCCATTTCGCTCATAACAGCGGCTCCAATCTGACACAGGCCGACTCCGTGACCCCATCCCGCTCCGCGCAGGATGATTTTGCCGGGAATTCCATCTTTGACATTTTCTTTTTCAACAATAAATGCCGATGAATAAAGATGACTTGTGGAAAGAAGGCGCCTGATTTCGAGCTCTTTTCCTATTATCATGTTCTTTTTGCTTCCGATAATATTCAATTTGATGAGCCGTCCCGAGTAACCACGTTCAATCGGCACAAGATCAATGATTTCTCCGAAGTCAATACCAGATTTTTCTTTTATCAACTCTGTAAGTTCTTCATTGCCGTATTCAACTTTCCATCGGTAAAAATCTCGTGTTTCCTGATCGTAATCGAGCAAAACCTGGGATAATATATTTTCATCCTGTGTGTTACAGAAAGCCGGCGGGTTGTTGGCTATCCACTTTGCCGCGTTTTCTTCAATGCGCAGGTCCCCTATTTCAGCATCCTGTTCAAATTTGTAATCAATAATGCTGGCGAGATAGGGATGTTCCACAGGCTCCCAGACATTTTCGAAAGATTCCGATACACCGCCGCATGATTTTGAGAACCTGGTATCGCATATTTTATTGTTATATTTTAATACAAGTCCTCTTGTGTCGGCCACCGCGGTTTGAGCGTTATGAGCGTAAAGTTTTGTTATACCCTGGTAACGCTGACAATGATCATCCGCGCATACATCATAAAGAGTGTGATCTTCACGATCATACCATTTGATCAATTCCTCATCAGTTTCTATCGAAGAATTATAATTATTTTGTGTTGATCTTAATTCGTTACTTTTATCAATCTGCGCGAATAACCAGCTTCGTGAGATAATCGCGTGCGCTTTCAAAAATTCGGTTGAGCTGGTCGCGCTCATTTCAGACGAGATTACACTTGTGAGATAAGATTCTGCCGGCACAATGTTTACCGCGGCAATTTTTCCCTTCTCAATCAGCAACTTGAGCGATCCCTGAAATCTCTGGTTTTCTTTCTGCTGCCAGTGAAACTGAATGCCAATTATCACATCTCTGACAATAAATGATTCAGCTTCAAAGTTATCGGGATCGAAAGTAATAGTTTCACCTTTGATTACTGTTTCATTATTATTATCGGATACAACAATTTTTCCATCTTCAATTTTGGCCGCATATTTTCCGCTGCAGTTATTTTTGTCCTGTGATGAAGTGAAATCGCCATGCAATTCGAACCTGATTTCATCGGCAACCAGAACAGCTACATGTATTACCGGTTCTTTCATCATACTCCCGCTATTTTATTTAGTTCTTTAAAAATAATTTAGATAATTCTCGTTTTTCCCTTGACTCCCAGGCGCGTTTATGATAGGCGTAACCTGCCAGAAGGGGCATTGCCAGAGTCGCCTCGCTATAAACCATCTGTTCATAAGTGGTTTCAACTTTTCCCCATGAGCTGGCTTCTTTAAGAGTTGAGCTGGAAAGCGCTCCGTCTCTTACATCAGCTACCGTTATCTGCACAGCGTATTTATGCATCGGGGCGTCTTCCTGCAGGATATCAGCCGCAACGACTATATCCTGTGTGAAATTTTTAGGAACACCGCCGCCGATCATAAATATTCCTGTTTCTTTGCTTTCAAGCTTTATTTTAGTCAGTTCCACAAAATCTTTTGCTGAATCAACCGAAACATGTTTATCAGGGTTTTTGGTCTGATGCACAACAAAACCAAAACCGGCTGAGCAATCTGAAAAAGCGGGCACAAATATAGGGACATTGTTTTTATAGGCTTCATGTACCACACTGCATTCGGTTTTTACACCAACTTTATCAAGATATTTGCCAAATTCATAAAGCAGTTCTCTCGAAGACCATGGACGCGGCTCAAGAGAATCAAATATTTCAGCCGTGGTGTCATCACAGATTCTCAATTCATCTTCATCTATATAGGTGTCATAAATACGGTCAATATGGAGGTCTCTCAAAAGATTATCATCGCTATAAGGAGAGCCGATATAATGTTTGAAACCAAGCGCTTCAAAAAAATCCTGGTCAACCATGATGGCGCCGGTGGAAACGATGGCGTCGACCATATTATTTTTGATCATATCGCATACAATGTTTTTTAATCCGGCGCTGAATAAGCTGCCGGCGAGGGTAAGAATAACAGTGCAATCTTTATCCCGCAGCATTCTGTTATAAATCTGCGCTGCCCTGTTAAGGTCGCGCGCTGAAAAAGCCATTTTACCCATCGCTTCGACAACAGGCACAACATCCAGTTTTTTTATATCGATATGTTCAACAGTCTCTTTTAAAAATTCTTTTTTTGCCGGCATATCCGCCTCCCGTGACAAAATAATAAATCGTTATTTAATTTTTAGAAGAACATCTTCGCTAATTTTAATATCCCTTGTTTCCAGGGGACACGGTGAGAAACACCTGACTGGTTGCTGAAAGTTTCAAGATTATCAACATACCATTTATAATTTCTTATAAGGGCGTCTTTATTGGAATATTTTGGTTTGAAACCAAGTATTTTCTCAGCTTTTTCAATCGACACGAAAGAATCTTTGGAAGCGGTTTCATAAACCCATTTATATAAAGGAGAAAGGTTTAACGCTTCAAGCAGTTTTAAGGTCAGGATAATTGGTTTTTCGGGCAGGCCTTTTATCTTTTTGCCATGTCCTGCAAAATCAAGCACTGCCTGGTAATCTTCGCGCATTGTGGTGAACTCAGCCGCCCCGATATTGAATGTATCATTAACTGTATCTTCATCAAGCTCCATACATAAACCGACAGCCTCGCAGAGGTCTTCAACATCCAGCAACTGGTACCTGTTTTTTCCGTTGCCTATCATCGGAAATCCTTTGCCGTCATAAGCCCAGTCATATAAAAGAGCGAAGACGCCCAGTCTTTCTGGTCCTATAAACGATTTTGGCCTTAAAACGGGAACGCACATTCCCTTTTCTCTTGCCTTAATACACTCTTCTTCGGCCTGAATTTTCGCTATTCCGTAAGGACCTACACCATCAAGTTTGTCATCTTCAAAGATAGGATGATGATCGGGTATTCCATAAACAGCGGTTGATGAAATCTGAATGAAACGTTTTATATTATTTTCAAGAGCTGTATCGACCAGAAGCCGGGTTCCTTCCACATCAGTTGAATAAATATCTTCGGGAGAATAAAGTGGCAGGGCCGCGGCGGAATGAATAACGATATCAACGCCCGCCATAGAATTTTTAACCGTTTCGGCATCCCTGATATCTCCCTTCACGATCTTTATGTCTGCTTTGCAGTCTTCATAGGTAAAATCGGCAATATCAAGTGAAACTACATCATAACCTTTGTTCAGAAGGTATCTTACTAAGTTGATTCCTAAAAATCCGGCTCCGCCGGTTACTAATACTTTCATTATTTTCCAAGATTATTTAAATACAAACAATAAAATTAACAAAAAAAATGGTGTTGCGGTAATGATTTATTAATGAGCTGATTTAATGTGCATATTTTGCGTAGTATGTGAAAAATTTTCCCTTTATTAATTTCTTCCCCTTTTGCAAAACAGGATTTTTCAGAATGTTATTTGTTACTAAAAATAAGATTAAAGCAATCTGTTTCCCTGTCCCGGCAGGTTCTCCCGATTTGTTTTTCAGAGTTATGACGCCATACAATAAAAATCGGGACTACGGTATGTCCCGGTATTTTTAAGACCGTGACAGGCTGCCTGAACTTTTGAAATTTTTCAAAATGTATAAAAAAAATTATGGTACCGAATTTGTATCCTTTTTGTGAATATTATTATTGCAAGGGGATCAAAATGGCCTATGGAAGCGACCTTCCGATAAAAAACGGTTGCGGTGTTTGCCGGCGTTCAGGAAAAAACGGGTTATCTGTTATCAGATCGTATGGATATTATGAGGTCGATTTATCGGAAGAAACTTCGAATTACAGCCTTTCACTGGTCGATAATAAGAATGGCGCCAGTGGTAAATATATTTCTTATACAATCCCTGAACTAATGAATATTGAGATTATTCTGCGTAACGAAAAAGGGAATAAAAAATTCAAACTTGTCCATAGTGTACATTTACCCGGACAGTACTGTATCGAATTTAATACAAAAAGTTTAATGACGGGCAGATATAACCTCGAATTAAAAAGAGAAGGGGAGATTATGCAAAGTATAAATTTATTTCTTGCTGAAACCGGCGCGCGGTATATCTCAGCGCCTTCAGCATTTTATCTTTGATTCGCCACGTATAAAAAGTTATTTCAGCGCGTTTTGAAGGAAGCGCCCTGTATGGGAATTTTCTACGGCGGCAATTTCTTCGGGAGTTCCTTCAGCGACAACTTCACCCCCTTTTTCTCCTGCTTCGGGACCCAGGTCGATTATATGGTCGGCATTCTTGATGATATCGAGGTTATGTTCAATGATAACAACAGAGTTATTATATTTTATCAGCATTTCGAAACAATTCATAAGTTTTTTAATATCGTCAAAATGCAGACCTGTTGTCGGCTCATCAAATATGTAGAGAATATGTTTATTGTTTTTTTGAGATATCAGGTGTGAAGCCAGTTTTATTCTTTGCGCTTCACCGCCCGACAGAGTATTTGAAGGTTGTCCTAACTGTACATATCCCATACCGACATCACTCAGATTTTGCAGATATGACGCTATTCTGGGTGTTTTACTGAAAAACTGAAGCGCCTCATCAACAGTCATATTCAGTACATCAACAATATTTTTTCCTTTATATGTTATATCGCGGATTTCTTTTTTATACCTGCTGCCTTTACAATCTTCACATTCCAGGTAAAGATCGGCGAGGAACTGCATCTCAATTTTTACGTATCCTTCCCCCTGGCAGGTTTCGCACCGGCCGCCGGGGACATTGAATGAAAAATAGCCCGGTTTATACCCCCTGGCTCTTGCCTGGGGAGTTTTTGAAAAGAGTTCTCTTATATTATCAAATCCTTTTATGTAGCTTATCGGGTTGGAGCGGGGTGATTTGCCAATGGGGGACTGATCGACTATTTCAATATCATCTATAAAATTAACACCTGAAAGTGATTTATATTTGCCAAGTTTCGGAGGATTTCCCCCCAGCATTTTAAGAATTCCTCCATAAAGCACATCATGGATAAGAGTGCTTTTACCTGAACCGCTTACACCGGTTACTACTACAATTTTGTGAAGCGGAATAACCACATCAATATTTTTCAGGTTGTTTTCCCTGGCTCCCGAAATGATTATCTCATCGGTTTTTTCCAGCCTTCTTTTAGCGGGCAGAGGAATTTCCAACTTACCGGAAAGGTATTTGCCGGTCAATGAATCGGGATGCTTTTTAATCTCATCGGGGGTTCCGTAGGCGACTATCTCACCGCCGTTGCGTCCGGCCACAGGTCCCATGTCAGCGATAAGATCGGCGGCTTCCATCATTTCGGAGTCATGCTCGACAACAAGCACTGTATTTCCGATATTTTTCAGTGATTTAAGAATTTTAATCAGTCGTTCATTATCCCTTGGATGCAGACCAATACTCGGTTCATCGAGCACATAAAGGGTGCCTATGAGGGCTGAGCCGAGAGAAGTCGCCAGATTTATCCTCTGAGTTTCGCCACCGGATAATGTGCTGCTTAACCGGTCGAGAGTAAGGTAACCAAGTCCGACATCGTTAAGAAAACTTAATCTTTTTGTAATTTCTTTCAGAATCCTTTCACCAACCTGCATTTGGTATTCTGTAAGCTGAAGTTCCTCAAAAAACTGAGAAACATATTCGATAGGTCTTTTAATAATATCATGTATTGAAACACCGGCAATTTTTACCTGCATCGCTTCACGGCGCAGTCTGGAACCTTTACAGGCGTGACAAGTTGTGTAGCCCCTGTATTTGCTCAGCAGAATACGAATATGCATTTTATATGTTTTTTCTTCGAGCATGCTGAAAAACTTATCAATGCCTGCAAAACCGTTAAATCCTTCTTTGATATATTTTCTCTGCTCTGAGGTCAGTTGTCTGAAGGAAATATCGAGAGGAATATTTTTATTTTTAGCGTTTCTTACGAGGTCGCGCTGGTATTTACTGTATTTGGCGGTTCTCCAGGGAGCGATGGCGCCCTCAAGAATTGAGAGGTTGTCATCGGGAACAATAAGCTCCATATCATAACCCATGGTTCTTCCGAATCCCTGGCAGACAGGGCAGGCTCCAAAAGGATTATTAAAAGAGAAAAAACGTGGCTCAGGTTCCTCATACCTTATTCCGCAGCATTCATAAAACCTTGAAAATTCATCTGTCTCAAAGGTGTCCGCATTAATTACAGCAAGTTTTTCCTCACCCTCCCTGAATGTGGTCTCAACGGAATCGGCGAGCATTTCCCTCATCTTTCCTTTTTTAATCCTGAACCGGTCTATTACAACATAAATCTGGTTTTTATCATCAATTTCCGGTTCCTGTTCATTGAGATCATAAAGTGAATCTTTATAAAATATCCTGAAGAATCCTTTCTTCTTCAGCAACTGCAGTTCTTCTTCAACCGTTCTTCCTTCATGTGAATGAATGGGAAAGGTTAAATAATATTTTCCTCCCTCCTCCTTTTTTTCCATCTCTTCGGTGACAGTTTTCACCGAGTCCTTTTTTACAACTTTACCACAATTAAAACATATTGTTTCACCAATTCTGGCAAAAAGAAGCCTGAGGAAATCATATATTTCGGTAGAGGTGCCCACGGTGGAGCGGGGATTTCTTGCCCCGGTCTTTTGCTCAATGGCAACAGCCGGGCAAATACCATAAATAAAATCCATATCCGGTTTATTCATTCTTTCCAGGAACTGCCTGGCGTATGATGAAAGGCTTTCTACATACCTTCGCTGTCCTTCCGCGTAGATGGTATCAAATACGAGAGAGGATTTCCCGCTGCCGCTAACACCGGTGAAGACTATCAGTTTGTTCCGGGGTATCTCAATGTCGATATTTTTAAGGTTATGCTCTCTGGCGCCCTTAACAACAATTTTATCGCTGTAATGAACAGGCTTTGTTTCTTTTTGCATAATATTTTATTTTTTCATTCTACACTGTTTTGCTGAATTTGCTCCTTTTCAAACTAATCAGGCCAAAAAATATGGAAAAGGAGATTAATCAAACTCTTAAATTAGTAATTTTTCTCCTGATTTTTGGAAATAGTTTTCAGGAAAATTATTTTAATAATATCTATAATATTTTTTTTCAGTCATAAGGTTCAAAATGAAACTGGCAACATTATGTTATATCAGGGATGATGAAAAAACTTTGATGATTCACCGCAACAAAAAAGCGGATGATTATCACAAAGGAAAATGGAACGGGCTCGGTGGAAAATTTAATCCGGGTGAAACACCTGAAGAATGTGTAAGGCGGGAAGTTGAAGAGGAATCGGGACTAATAGTCAAAGATCCGGTTTTAAGAGGAATAATAACATTCCCTCTTTTTGACGGTGTCGATGACTGGTATGTATTTCTCTATACCGCGTCAGATTATGAAGGTGAATTGAAAGAAACCGATGAAGGAGAACTTGAGTGGGTGCCGAATGAATTGATTTATAATCTTAATTTATGGCCCGGCGATAAGATCTTTATGAGATGGTTATTCAATAATAAGTTTTTCAGCGCCAAGTTTAACTATAAGGATGGAGAATTTGCCGGCTATGAGGTGAAATTTTATGAGCATGAAATTCTTAACAGGCGATAAGGAATTTACTTTTGACCGGGTAATAAGACTTGCCATAACCCTGGCTATGCTTTGGGGACTGATAACAGCGGTTGATTATCTTAGTGACGTTCTTATCCCGTTTGTCGCGGCGGTAATCCTTGCCTACATGATCAATCCTCTGGTGCTTTTATTTCAGCGGAAGCTGAGGGTTAGAAACCGTATTCTTTCGGTTACACTGGCTCTTCTTTCAATGACGATGCTCTTGACTATTTTAATGATGTTTTTAATTCCCGCTGTTGTTGATGAGATCATTCATATGGGGCATCTGCTCAGGCAGCTTGTGGCTGACGCCAATCTTGACCAGAAATCGAGGGAAATCCTTCCGCCTGAAGTCTGGCAATATATTAAGGAGCTTATTCAAAGCGATCAGCTTATCGAATTTTTTACTCCTGAAAAGATTGGCAGCATATTAAATGAAGCTGTGCAAAAGATATTCCCCGGATTATGGGGAGTATTTTCAGGCGCGATCAGTTTTCTGATAGGATTTTTCGGGCTCGCCGTAATTCTCCTTTATTTGATTTTTATTCTGCTCGATTATGAAAAATTTATGGAAGGAAGCCGGGACCTGATTCCTCCATCCTACAAAGAAAAAACACTGGAAGTGATTGAAGATTTTACCTCAGCAATGAGCAGATATTTCAGGGCGCAGTCCCTGATCGCTCTTTCTGTGGGAGTATTATTCGCGATAGGATTTGTTATAATCGGTCTGCCGCTTGGTATTGTGCTCGGGCTTTTTATCGGTCTGCTTAATATGATACCATACATGCAGAATATCGGTCTGATTCCCGCGTTATTTCTCGCTCTGCTTCATTCGCTCGAAACAGGGGACAGTTTCTGGATTATGCTCGGTCTTATCGCGATAGTCTTTATCGCAGTTCAGATTATTCAGGATAGTATTCTGACGCCCAAAATTATGGGGGAGGCTCTCGGATTGAGTCCGGTGGTCATGCTTCTCTCTCTTTCTATTTGGGGGAAACTTCTCGGGATGCTGGGGCTGCTTATTGCTCTCCCGGTAACTTTTCTCATTTATTCCTATTATAAAAAATATGTCCTCTCACTGGCTTCCGAAGAAAAATCCCAAATTAAACAATAAATGTTTAAATTAATTTTTGAAAAAAAACAGATGGATCAATAATGTTTATCAGCTTTTCAGATATACCCGGTCACCATAATCTTTTTCTCGATTATCTATATGAATTTGAAAATGTAGAAAAATTTTATCCCTGGAATTTCAGAGATATTGAGAGTTATGGCAAACTATTTGAGGCGGTTTCATCTGATACAAAAAGGAACCGGGAAGGGCTTTTCAGGGTATTGGAGCACCAATACAGCAAAGTTAAAATATCATCCCTTACAAGCAGAAATATTGAGGCTTTGCGTGAAAAGAATACAATAGCTGTGGTGACAGGTCAGCAGCTTGGTTTGATGGGGGGACCTCTATATACATTTTATAAAATAATTACCGCTATCAAGTTATGCAGTTATCTGCGCGATAATTTTGATGATTATACATTTGTTCCGGTTTTCTGGCTCGAAGGAAATGATCATGATTTTGAGGAGGTGAAGAGTTTTAATATTCTTGACCAGGCTGGTGAAATTAAAACCATAAGTTATGATGATGGTCTCGAAGCCGAAATAAACAGGGGCAGTGTCGCCGATATCCAATTTAATGAAAATATGGCAACAGTATTTGGGTCCCTGGAAAAAGATCTCAGGGAAAGTGAGTTTAAGGAAGCATTGCTTAAACTATTAAGATATTGTTATTACAAGGGAGCTACCTTTGAAGAATCCTTCAGAAGTTTGCTCACTGAATTATTTGACGATTACGGACTTGTAATTTTCAGCCCTCAGCAGAAAGAAGCCAAAGAGTTGTTAAGACCCCTGTTCCTGAAAGAATTAAAAGAGTTCAGGAAACACACAGATATGGTTATTAACAGAAGCGCCGAGGTGGAAGAACTTTATCACGCGCAGGTAAAGGTTAAGCCGGTAAACCTGTTCTTTCAGGAACAGGGGGGCAGATACCTGGTTGAACCTGATGAGGAGGGATTTTCACTGAAAGGTAAAAGAAAAAAGTTTTCGTTGGAAGAGATAATCGAAATTGCTGAAAACAATCCTGAGTTATTTAGCCCCAATGTTTTATTAAGACCAATATGCCAGGATTATCTTTTCCCCACCGGGGCGTATATAGGAGGGCCGGGTGAGATAAGTTATTTTTCCCAGGTGATGCCTTTATACGAAGCTTATAATCTGAATGCTCCGGTTATTTTTCCACGGGCCTCAGCCACAATTATCGAAACTCCGGTGAAAAGAGTAATGGAAAAACTTGATCTTGATTACAGCGATATTTTTAATGAGGAAAAACTTCTTACTAAAAGGGTGATTGACCAGGTTTCCGATATAGATTCGGCTGAATTATTTAAAAGCAGTGAAAAGGAGATTATAGCTGTTTTTAATAAGATTGATGTGGAATTGAGCAAAATCGATAAAACGCTTACTGACGTTGTGGAAAAAACACTGAATCGGAATCTCCAGGGGCTTCAGGTGCTGAAAGAGAAAACGATAAAAGCTGATGAAAGAAGGCATGAAACCGCGCTGCGCCAGGTAAACAAACTAAGGATGTCTATATTTCCGGCGGGCAGCCTGCAGGAACGGGAAATAAATTTCACCTATTTTGCCAATAAATATGGCCCCGAGCTGATTAAGTGGATGTTCAATGAAATTTCTATCTTCAAATTTGAGCACCAGATAATGGAGATGCCGGGGAGGAAATGATTTAAATGGTGAATTATGAATGGTGAATTATGAATTTACTATACGTGATATAAAAAAATGGTTGAAAAAATGAGTGATATCCCGGAAAAAAATGCAACCAGTTTTCAAAACAGGAACTATGAATTTTGTCCTGATCAGAATCTGGCAAAAAAGCTGAATGGAATCGATGAGCTTGCTGATTTTATAAGAAAAAACAAGTCCGATGAGGGGGATTTATGGGATAAAATTCAGGAGAAATTAAAAATATCATGGACTTATAATTCAAATGCCATCGAGGGGAATACTCTTACGTTTGACGAAACTTTATTTTTTATCAGGGAAGGATTGACCGTTAAGGGAAAACCGTTGAAAGATTTTATTGAGACACAAAACCACGTTGAAGCAATTGATTTTTTGTATGATGTAATCAGGGGCGAGAGGTTTATAAGTGAGAGTATAATAAAAGAATTTAACGCCTTTCTTCTTTCCGGTATAAAATCAACTCCGGCAGTCGATCAGTTTGGTAATAAAACAAATAAACCGGCCCGCGCGGGAGAATATAAACAATTTGCCAATCACGTTCTCCAGAGAGACGGGAGTATTCATAAATATGTTGAGCCTGAACAAGTCAGGCCCCAAATGGAATTTCTTGTTAACTGGATAAATGATAATATCGAAACTCAGCATCCTGTAATTGTAGCGGCGATCGCTCATTATAATTTTGTGAGGATTCATCCTTTTGATGATGGAAACGGACGGGGAGCAAGACTGCTGATGAATCTGATACTGATAAAAAAAGGAATTCCTCCGGCGGTTATCGAAAACGAAAAAAGAGAAGATTATATTTACTCACTGAGAAATGCGGATATTGAGGGACCTTCCGGTTTTATAAATTTTATAGCAGATTCTCTTATAGATACTCTGAATGTTATTGCGGAGGATATAAGGAAGTTGAGATGGAGAAAATTATCCGGGAGTGATTAACTTGCTGAAAAAATGCCACAAAATCACCAAAACACAAAATCCCACGAAAAAACTCAAAAGAACCTTATTCTTTATTTTTAACCTTAGTAGCAGAGGTAACCACCCATCAAAATTAAACCTTATTAACCTTATTCAAACAGGCAATATTTCCATCGGGATTTTCTAATGCTCGCGTAAAAAGCAGAGAACAGGATTACAGGGATTCAAAAGATTGACCGGATATAAGTTAGCCATCGAAATTCAAATCGAAATCGTCATCGAAATCGGTTTATTAAAAAATTGAGAAGTGTTTTTTTCCTCTTCTCCACTACCCGGTCTTCATTTCTGGCTCGGCCAGTCTATTCCGTAAGGAGTTAAATTGTACGCAAAATGGCAAAATTTTATCGTACACATGGAACATCCCCCTGGGGGCGAAGCGGTACTCGTAATCGTTCTCGTTCTCGAATAATCCGGGTGTTTTGGTAAAGACGAGAACGAAGTACGATTACGAGAACGAGTACGATTCTTTGTTCGGATTCAATTTTTTTCCGGCACTTCCAGATTATTCCATAAGAAGTTAAACTCTACGCAAAATGGCAAAATTTTTGGCAACAATTCGGATTGTAGTTTTTCCTTAGCTTAGCTCTGTTGATCCCCTACAGGGATCTTACTAAATTTTTTTGTTCATTACTACCCCATGGGGACGTTCCGCAATAATGCTGCTTCTCCAAAGCAGATTCTATTCAAAAAATATATTCCTGGGAAAACCAATTCGTCATTTTTATCCGCCGCGGAGGACGTAATTCCTCATTATTTCTGGCTCAACCAGTCTATTCCATAAGAAGTTATATTCTACGCAAAATGGCAAAAATGCAATTAACAATTAATAATGAACAATGAACAATTAAAAAGACAAAGACTACCGTAGTTTTTTTGATTACGCAGATTTCGTTGATTGAGGTGGAAGAAAAGCCACTAAATCACCAAAACACAAAATCCCACGAAAAAACTCAAAGAAACCTTATTCTTTATTTTTTCACCTTAGTAGCACAGGAAACCACCCGACCAATCTAAACCTTATTAACCTTATTCAACAGGACAATTTTTTTTCAGCGGAATATAATAGGGACCGCTGAAAAAAAGCACAGCAGGATGACGGGGATTAAAGAATTTAACACACCCGGTTGAAATCCAAATCGAAGTCGTCATCGAAATCGGATTTTTTAATAAATCAGAGAATTGTTTTCATTCTTCACTCTTCACTCTACACTAACCACTTTTTACTTCTGGCTTACCAGTCTATGATTACGATTAAAAGTGTGATCATTTCTTTTGTTATTTCTTCTAATTCTGGTTTCGCCAGCATGGGAAGTTTAAATAATATCGATTCCGCGTTTGAGTTTTTATTGGGAATTTTTGGCGCTTTAATATTTATTTAAGGGTGATTTGACTTTTTTGATTACTAATGATGTTTGCATATTAATGGATATTATATTTATGATTAGAACCTGGATTTTGATAATTTTTTAATAAAATTGTAATAGATGAAAATAAAGAGAAAAAAGCCTGAGCTGCTGGCGCCGGTGGGAAACTGGCCGATGCTTAAAACAGCGGTAAAAGCGGGAGCCGACGCCGTATATTTCGGGGTGGAAAGTCTGAACATGCGAGCGAAGGCTAAGAATTTTACCACAGAAGATCTTCCTGAAATTGTCCGGTTTTGCCGGGAGAATGGAGTTGACACCCATCTTACCCTGAATACGATAATATATGATGATGAACTGGATGAACTTGAAAGGATAGTTACAGCGGCCAAATTGGCGGGGATAACAATGATCATTTGCTGGGATCAGGCTGTAATTCAAAAATGTGTTGAAAAGGATATTCCATTCTGTATAAGTACGCAGGCTTCTATCGCGAATAGCGCCGCGGCGGAATATTATAAAAACCTGGGGGCTTCAAGGATTGTGCTGGCGAGAGAATGCACCCTTAATAAGATTAAAAATATTATAAAGAATGTTGATATTGAAGTGGAGACATTTGTGCATGGCGCCATGTGTGTCGCTGTCAGCGGCAGATGTTTCCTCAGTCACGAGGTTTTCGGGAAAAGCGCGAACAGGGGGGAATGCCTGCAGCCCTGCCGCCGGGAATATAAAATTTATGATGACAGCGGTGAATCGGAATTTTACCTCGGTGAAGATTATATCATGTCCCCAAAAGATCTGAACGCTATTAAATTTATCGATCAGCTTATAGAAGCGGGCGTCAGCTCATTTAAGATTGAAGGGAGAAAAAGGAGTCCCGAATATATTTTACAAACTGTTTCTGTTTACCGTAAAGCTATTGATTTATGGTTTGATGACAAACTTACAGAGGAAATCAAAGAAAAGCTTTTTACTGAGCTTGGAAAGGTATATAACCGCGGATTTTCGGACGGATTTTATTTTGGCAGACCGGGGAGCAGGGAGTTTGCCGAACAATATGGAAGCCGGTCGGAAACACGAAAAGAATATCTTGGCAAGGTTCTGCATTATTATCCAAAGGCAGAGGTGGCGCATATTTTGCTTGAAGCGGGTGATCTGACCCCGGGCGATCCGATCTATATAATCGGAAATGCCACCGGCGTGGTAAAACTTGAGCCGGATTCGATATTTGTGGATGATAAACCTGCCGAAAAGGGGCTGAAAAAGGAAGAGGTAACTTTTAAATGTCCCGAAAAACTGAGATTAAATGACAAAGTATATAAAATTGTAAAAACAAAATACGCGGGTAAATGATATGAAACTCTCAATTTCATCTTTATCTATTATAATTATCATTCTTTTCACCGGCATTAGTCTGACCGCCGGAGAAGAAGAGGGGAGCAGCGGCGATATGAAAAAAGTTAAGGAATCGGAAAATTTTGTTCCGGAATGGGCGAAAGAGGTAGTCTGGTACCAGATTTTCCCCGAAAGATTCAGAAATTCAGATGAGAGCAATGATCCTGATCTGTTATCAATTAAAGGAAGCTGGCCACATGATTTCACCTCTGCCTGGGAAGTACACCCCTGGAATTCCGACTGGTACAGGCTGCAGGAATGGGAGAAAAAAAACGGGAAGGATGTATTCTTTAATATACAGCGAAGAAGATATGGGGGTGACCTGCAGGGTATAATTGATAAACTGGATTATATAAAAGAAATGGGAATAGGCGCGATTTATCTAAACCCGGTTTTTGAGGCTCCCTCAATGCATAAATATGACGGCGCTACCTATCATCATATCGATCCTTTTTTCGGACCTGATCCGGAAGGAGATAAAAAGCTGATTGAAAGCGAAGAATTTTCCGATTCGAAAAATTGGGTCTGGACCTCTGCCGATAAATTATTTCTTGAACTGCTGAAGGAAGCCCACAAGAGAAATATCAGGGTAATAATCGACGGTGTATTTAACCACATGGGATTAAATTCCCCCGCTTTTATAGATGTTAAGGAAAAACAGCAGAAATCAAAATATAAAGACTGGTTCAAAATATTATCGTGGGATGATGAGAAAAAGGGAACGAAGTTTGAATATTCAGGATGGTACGGGGTGAAGGAACTGCCGGAACTTTACCAGGATTCAACCGGAATAGCGGGACCTCCGAAAAAGTATATATTTGATATTACGGAAAGATGGATGGACCCTGACGGCGACGGCGATCCATCGGACGGAATAGATGGCTGGCGTCTGGATGTCGCTTTTATGATTGGACATGGTTTCTGGAAAGACTGGAGGCAAAAGGTCAAATCGGTCAACCCTGAATCATATATTACCGCCGAGATTATTGAGCCTATCGACTATAATATCCCATTTCTTGAAGGAGATGAGTTTGACGCTGTAATGAACTATAACTTCGCCTTTTCATGCGAAGAATATTTCATATCTGATTCAAATAAAATAAATACCGTAGAATTTGACAGGCAGCTTAAGGAGCTGCGCGAAGCTTATCCTTTATGTGTCGCTTATGTGATGCAGAACCTGCTTGGAAGTCATGATACGCAGAGGATCCTCTCACATATTGTTAATAAAAATATCGGGCCAATGCGCAACTGGGGTTCATATTATGAAAAAACAAGAGCGGCAAATAAAAATTATGAAACCAGAAGACCCGATGAACATGAAATCAATATTTATAAATTGATGGTCATATTCCAGATGTCATATCTCGGAGCCCCGATGATCTACTATGGCGATGAAGCGGGAATGTGGGGCGCCAATGACCCCTGCTGCCGGAAACCAATGGTATGGCCTGATATGAATTATGAGCCGGAAACTGTTAATCCTGACCAGTCTCCGCGAAAGGAACAGAACAGGGTATATTATAATGAGAATCTATATGACCATATCAAAAAATATATTGGTATAAGAAATAAATATAAAGCGCTTCAGAAAGGAAATTTCAATACTGTTCTCGCGGAAAATGAAGGGTTATACGCTTTCTCAAGGGAATATGAAGGTCAGTACGTACTTGTAATAATTAACAATACCGGTAAAGATCAGAAGCTGGACGCAAAACACACAGATGGAAAATCTTATATTGACGCCGCCACCGGGATGGAAATTAAGCCCGGTCAAATTGAAGTGAAACCATATTGGGGAAGAATTCTGGTCAGGGAGAAATAGATTGAAAAAAGTACTGGTCCTGAGCTTTTTCTGGCCTCCGTCAGGAAAAGCTTCTCTTCACTGGCCTCTTAAGATGGTTAAGTTTCTGCCGGAATTCGGCTGGCAGCCTTCTGTGCTCACAGTTAAGGAGGATACATTTACAGCTCCCGATGACAGTCTGCTGAAGGAGGTCAGCCCCGATTTGCCCGTTTATAAAACCGGGTTTCTCGATCCTTTCGATCTCTATCGGAAACTGCTCGGGAAAAAGAAGGGAGAAATACTTTCTGCCTCGGAGGCCCTGAGCAAAACCGATAACAGCTTTAAACAAAGACTGGCCATCTGGTTTCGTATGACTTTTTTTATTCCTGACGCCCGTATAGGCTGGTACATGCCAGGCCTGAAGGAGGCAAAAAAGATATTAAAGAAAGAAAAGTTTGATGTTATTCTAACAAACGGCCCTCCCCACAGTGTTCATTTGCTTGGTAAAAAACTAAGCTCACTTTTTAAGATACCTTTAGTTTCGGTGTTTATTGACCCCTGGGTTGATATTTCATATTACAAAGGACAGAAAAGAAATAAGGTTGTTCTCGCAATTGATAATCATCTGGAAAAATCGGTAATTAAGTTCTCCTCAAAGACAGTTTTTGTTACGCAGGGACTGATTGATTATTTCAGTGATAAATACCCACAGGAAAAGGAAAAATACAGACTTTTATACTGGGGATACAACGAAGATGATTTTGAAGACCTGGAGCCGCTGAAAAAGGACTATCAAACAATTTTGCATGCCGGTAATATTTTCGATCATCAGAATCCGAAATATTTCTGGCCGGCGGTAAAAGAAAAAATTGAAACCGGCGCCAGCCTTAGAATTAAGTTTGTGGGGACTGTAAGTCCGCTGATCAAACAGGAGATAGAAAAAAACGGACTTTCGCCCTATACTGATTATTCAGGTTTTCTGCCATATAAAGATATGCTGCGGGAAATGATATCGGCGGAATATCTTCTTGTCTGCGCGACTGAACCCCGGCATGTGCCCGGTAAATTATTTGAGTATATACGAACCGGAAAGCGGGTTATAGCATTTGGGGATGACAATGATGAGGTTGCGGAAATATTGAAAAAGACAGGCGTTGGAAGATTGTATAATTATTCCGACAGCGCGGCTGAGAGTTTTGACATTCAGGATACCGGGCCAGTTGATTTCGAAGAAATCAGAAAATTCGACCGGAAGAATATAACCAGGGGGCTTTCCGAAATTTTAGAGGAGGTTACATGAAAAAAACAGGGGCTATGCTTTTGATTTAACGGCATTTTTAGTTATATAGATATTTATAAAAAGCAATTTATTTATTAAATTAATAATTCAATCTCAATAAAGAGAGTTTTTTTATGAATTCGGCTGAAAACCGGGAAATAAATATTAAGGATTCTACAATCCTGATAGTGGATGATAATCCGGCTAATCTGGGATTGTTATTTAATTATCTGACCAAACAGGGATTTAAGGTTCTTGTAGCGGATGGTGGAAAGACAGCAATAAATCTGGTAAGAGAAATTAAACCTGATCTGGTTTTACTTGATATTGTAATGCCTGAAATAGATGGTTTTGAGGTTTGCCGGGAAATTAAAAAGGATGAAGAAACAAAAGATATTCCGGTTATATTCCTAAGCGCTTTAACCGCCACCGCCGAAAAAATAAAAGGTTTCGCCACAGGAGGCGTTGATTATATTACCAAGCCGTTTCAATATGCCGAACTTGTCGCGCGGGTAAACGCTCATCTTCTTATTCAGCACCAGCAAAAAAAGCTGCTTGAATATAATGATAATCTTGAAAATATTAATGCCCGTAAAGATATGCTCTTTTCGATTATATCACACGACATTAAAACGCCATTATCAACTATTCTCGGCTATAGTGATATTATTATGGAGGATTTCGATAACCTCAGCAGTGATGAAATTAAACAATATAATTTTTATATAAATAATGTTGCCAAAGAGATAAACGGCCTTATCGATAATCTGCTTGAATGGTCAAGATTTCAGAGAGGTAGGCTCGATTTTACACAGGAGGAATTTAATCTTTATAATGTTGTAACAAAAGTATTAAGGCTCTTCCATGAAGCCGCCGATCTAAAGCATATCAATATAGTTAATGAATGTCCGGGTGAATCAATAGTTTTTGCCGATGAGAATATGGTATATACGATTTTACGCAACCTGATATCCAACGCGATAAAATTTACAGGTGATGAAGGTGTGGTGAAAATTTCGGCGGAAAAAGGGGAAGGTGAACTTCTTGTAACAATTTCTGATTCGGGGATAGGAATCGCACGGGAGGATATCGGGAAACTCTTTAAAATGGATACTAAACATTCAACTCTTGGCACCGCAAAAGAAAAAGGGACGGGTCTCGGACTCATTCTTTGCAAAGAATTTGTTGAAAAGAACGAGGGAGTGATTTGGGTTGACAGCATGCCGGGTGAAGGAAGCAGCTTTTATTTTACACTAAAAACCATGGCGACAAAGGATGAAAATGAATAAACTGACAATTGTTATTCTGTTTTTCGTGATTATTGTTATTGCCGGCTGCAGTTGTTCCGATTGTGGTAAAAACAATGATATTATTCAGGTTCCCGATAATGTTATAACAGCGGCGGATGAATATATTATGACAAAAACCGGGGATGATATTTTCCGGAAATATATAAAACTTGATCCTGTCGGCTGTAAGAAGGTGAAGTTTGGGTATGAGATGCATTATAAGTTTGTTATGCCCGATCTTGAATTCGTTGATGAAGAAATTGTTTTTTATTTAAATGACAAGGGTGAAATCCTTTCCGAATATGGAATTATCGGGATTCCTCAATGCCGGAGAACTCCCGAAAAATGTACTTTTAGTATTGACCGGAACGAAGCCTCCGAAATTGCCCGCATTAATGGATTGCCAAAAGGTGTTAAGGAGTGGATCCTCAGTTTTGAATGGTCTGCTGAATACAAGTCATACGTCTGGAAAGTGATGACAACAATCAGCGAATCAGGCAGCAAAGAAAGATACAAAGGCAACGGGGAACTAATATATATTGATCCTTATGACGGCGCTATATTATCAAAATCTGTCTGGAAGGTTCAATAAACTTTTTTGCTCCAATCTGCTTAATAATAATAATCCTTCTTTTAAGTACTGCTGTAAAAACTAAATTCCGCGCAAAATGGCAAAAATGGAATTAATAATTAATAATGAACAATTAATAAGGTCGAGAGAGACACAGGTTTTTTTGATTACTAAGATTTCGTTGATTGATGTGGTAGAAAAACCGCTAAATCACCAAAACACCAAATCCCACGAAAAGCTCAATAAATTTTAATGATCATATTTAATTATCTCAAGAGCGAGTTCCACGCAAAGAGCGCAAAGGAAAAGAAAACACAAAGCCCGCAGAGAAAGAGTTTTAACTTTTAGTTTGATGGCCTGTTTTTATCTGGTTCGCCGGATTACTCAGTTTGAAGTTATAACTTCTACGCTAAATGGCAAAGTTTTATGTTACGGGGTAATTCTGTCGTCCCTGGCGGGACTATTGATTCTCTCTTTAACCTCGGTTCCGCGCGATAAAAAAAGTAAAGAAAAATGCATTACTGTAACTCATTATAAAACAATGAGTTAACAAATGCCTGTAATTTGGTAAAATCATAACATGTTTAATTACAATAAGTTATGATTTTAGAGTGCGAATGTAGTGCCTGTATAAGGGGCTGTGTTTGTAGCGTTTTATTTGACATTATCGCAATTATTCCCTATATTAACTATAGCATTTTAACCAGGTAAGGTTCATGTTTTTCAGAAAAAAGAAATCACCACATTCCAATAAACCTGTTCTCCAACTCGTAGAAAACACACGGGAAAATAATAAAGTACGACAAAAAATAATTATCTCTCTTGGAACCAACTTTCCCCTTCCTGATAACCTCAGAAAAGAAGTCGCCGAAGCAGTAGAACAAAAATTACTTGGTCAGACCTCCCTTTTCTTTTCCGGGGAGGTTGTAGAATATGCAGAAAAGATTATAAAAAAAATCCAGACAGACGGAAAGTGGAATTCGCAAAGAAAACAGGCAGTTCCATTACAACAAACAAACCAGGATTATCAAGTAGCGGAAGTATTTGTTGATGGCGTCGAGCATGGTCTGGACAGAATACTTGGCCCATTGCTAATAGGAGACACGTTTTGGAAAAGAACCGGTTTCCCCGAGGTATTATCTTCCTGTGGCTTTAGTCAGGCCGAACAGAACAATGCGGAGATAACAATACTAAATCGTCTGATAGCAGGAAGTAGTGAAAATGCGATACCATTGTGGATAAGAACTACAGCATCGGCAGATATCATAGAGAGAAACGCCGAGGAATATTCTTCGGACAGATTTTACAGAATATCAGATAAACTGTTGAAAAGCCATAAAAGAATTGAGGAAGGACTATATAAAAAAGCATCAACATTATTTGGTTTGGATAATGCGGTATATTTATATGATCTGACCAATACATATTTCGAAGGGGGATGCAAAGGAAATCCAAAGGCGGAGTACAAGGGAAATCAGAAAGAAAAAAGGAATGATTGTCCACAGGTAGTTGTAGCGCTTGTACTGGATCGGGAGGGATTTGTAAGAAAGCATTTAACATTCAACGGTAAAATGAGCGATACGGGTTCTCTGGAAATAATTCTGGAAAAACTCGAAGAAGAAATGCGTGAAAAGGAAATGCCGACAATCATCTTTGACAGAGGTGTAGCAAGTAAAGATAACCTGGAACTGATAGAATCAAAGCAGCTTAAATATATAGTAGCCACCCGATCATCAGAAGAGTCATTACTGGCAGAGGATTTTAGTAATAGAGAATTCCGGAAATTACGGAAAGAAAAAACAAAAAATGAGGTGGAAATATCACTTAAGCAGGAAGAAGATATTGTCTATCTTCTATGCAAAAGCAAGGGAAGACGGGCAAAAGAAGAATCAATGAGAAATCAGGCGGAAGAGAAATTAGAAGATGCGATGCAAAAACTGGAGAAGCTGGTCAATGAGGGGAAAAAGAACGATCCGGCGGCAGTTGAAAGAGCAATAGGAAGAATAAAAGAAAAACATTCAAAAGCAGCGCAATTTTATGAAATAGAATACATTCCATTTACTTTTCAATACGAAAATGATACTACTGATCGCAGAAAATCAAATTCACTGAAAAAACTGAAGGAAAAATCAGATTCATTTGCGATAAGCTATATAAAGGTGGAAAAGGAACTTAAGAGACTGACAGAAAAATATGGGAATATAACTGCCAAAATAGAAAGGCCTCGTCTTGAATGGGAACCACTGGATGAAAAAATAGAAAAAAGAATACAGTTAGAGGGAAATTACCTGCTCAAGACAAATAGAAAGGATCTGACTGATGATCAGATCTGGAATACATATATGATGCTGACGCTGGTTGAAAAAGCATTTAGAAACCTTAAAAGTGATCTTGGATTAAGACCAAACTATCATCAAAAAGAAAAAAGGGTTGACGGTCATATTTTCATAACCATACTTGCTTACCACCTGCTTCATTCTATTGAATATACTCTGCGCATGAAAGGATTTTACAGATGCTGGGATACGATAAAAAGAGTAGTATCCACCCATACGTACTCCACCATAATACTGCCTACGACAAAAGGAGCAGTAATCCACCTGCGAAAACCTGGTATACCGGAAGATGTACATACTAAAATCTACGACTTGCTATCAATAGATTACAAAAACCTACCAAATACTAAAATCATCGCTTAATAAAAAAGTGAGACGATTTGTGTAGTGCCTCAAAATTTAAGTTGTTGTATTTTAAATACTTAAGGCACCTCGCGCGGAAGTGGGGTTAACCTATTACCATACAATCCATTGTGGGGTAATAATTTAAGAAGTGATTAAAAGTCCCGCCAGGGACGACAGATGATTTCATAAAATAAATTTCTTACCTTTTTACGCAGAATTTGACTGCCTGTGGATTACTTATGTTCGTTAAATTTCCGCTCAATCATTTGTGATCGGAAAACAGTTCCGATCTTTCTTTTTAAGAAAAATAATTTCATAAATTAACAAAAGATAAAAGGGGATATATTCCCAAAACAAAACATAGTTAAATTCAGTCCAGGTTTTTGCGAGGGGAGTGACATTTGAAAAATTAACGAAGAATAGCAGGGATAACAGGGCGGGAGAAAAAACAAGAGGCAGCATTGCCGATACCCATCCCAGGTACCAGGGGTATAAGGTGGGAGTGCAGATAATATAAAGAATCCAACTGTAAAAAACAGCTTTGGTGAAGTTGTTATATCTGAATGAAATTATAATTATTCCCGCGATAAAGAGTGAATAGGTTATTAATCTGGAGTCGCTTCCAAAACCGGTCAGATAATCGGTAATTTTATAAAGGGATCCGTTAAAGCTCCATGTGGAAAGATATGTAATAAGCGACTCATTGATTTCTCTCTTTTCCGGAATAAAAGGCAGCATAAACAGGGAGACGATTAGCAGAGTTATCCCAATGGAAATGACAGATTTTTTAAATCCGAATTTCCTGAAAAGAAGAGGAATAAAAAGGGCGGGGAAAAGTTTGACCAGTATTGCACCGGCAAGGGGAAAAGAAGCCGCTATATATTTATTTTTACCGGCATAATATAAAAAAAGCAGAAAGAATGTTATCCCTGCCGCGTCAATATGAGCATTGACCATGTATTCCATAATCGGAAGAGGAAGCCATGCATAATAAACAACCTTCCATTCATTGTTTCCTGTTTCTTTGAGAAGGCGGAATAAGATAAACAATGTCATCGTTTCGAATAGCAGGTAAATTATTTTCAGGCCGGCTGAATTACCTGGTGATATAAAACTTCCGGCGGCAAAAGTTATTTGAGCTATTGGGGGATAAATTGTAGTCATGTGCGGAAAGGATACTTTTGCAGGCAGTTGACCGTCATGAATATATTTTAGAGAAGGATCATCAGGCGCTTTTTCGAAAGGATTTTCAAAATTGAGAATCATTCGCCCTTCCCAAAGGTATCGATAAAAATCATCCGATGTCGAAGGAGCGGAATCAATAAGAGCTAATCTGAACAAAATTCCTGATATAATGATCAAAAAAGTTATTCTGCGTCCCTCGTTGTATCTCTCATTTTTATGTAACAGCAGAAGGGCGACAATAAATAAAATAAAAGCTGAAGCGTAAATAATTATAAACAGAATAATATTTTCTGAGCGTCCCGAAGTTTGAAACAGGGTATATGCCAGGTATATTATTCCCGTTAAAAGAAGCAGAAGAAATAAAATTTTATATTTTTTTACCATTGTACCGGGGGAGTATTAGAATATCAAATTCAAAATTAAGAAAAAAGTTGATATGAAATTAAATATTTATTAATTTTGAATAGCCACTGTCGTTGGTTCAACCACCTGCGACTGTGGCAATTTTTTTTAAAATAAACAGGAGTTAAAATTTTGTCCAATTTCATTTATCTCAGCAAAGAAAGAATAAGGGAACTTGAAAAGGAACTGAATGACCTGAAGAAGAACGGGCGTAAAGAAATGGCCCAGAAAATTGCTGAAGCAAGATCTTACGGCGATCTTTCTGAAAACGCGGAATATGACGCCGCAAAAGATGCCCAGGGACTAATGGAGCTGAAGATCAGTAAACTTGAAGAACTTTTATCAAAAGCCAGAATAGTTGATCCGAATGAATTTCCTAAAGATACGGTCCATATTCTCGCGAAAGTATCGGTGAAAAACCTTAATAATTCAAAAACTTACGATTATACCCTGGTTTCACAAGAGGAAGCCGATCTTCAAAAGGGGAAAATCGCTTATACCTCACCGGTAGGTCAATCATTGATGAATAAGAAAAAAGGTGATATAGTCCAGGCGAGAGTTCCCGCGGGCCTGATAAAATTTGAAATACTTGATATTTCCTGATTGGGGTAATTTGTCCATGGAGCAGCATTTTTGAATGAAAAAACAATTGAGCAGAAGATTGTTAAGTTTATCAGGAAATACCGGCTTATTGAGCCGGGTGATAAATTGCTGCTCTCGCTGAGCGGAGGGGGAGATTCTGTTTTCGCATTCCATTTTTTACTAAAATATTCCTCATTGTTTCAATGCAGCTTTTCCTGTATTCATTTTAACCATTCACTCAGGGGTGAAGAAAGTGACGCCGATGAAAACTTTTGCTCGGAACTTTGCGGCAAATATCAGGTTAAGTTTTTTACTGAAAAGGAAAACATTAAATCTATCGCTGAAAAGAAAGGTATTTCGATTGAGATGGCCGGGCGCGAATGGCGATATGACAAACTGGAATCAATCAGCCGGATAACAAAATCATCAAAAATTATTACGGCCCATCATGCTTCGGATAATGCCGAAACACTGCTTTTGAATATTATTAAAGGAGCGGGGGTAACCTCTTCAGCAGGAATTCCTGTGAAAAGAGATAATATTATTCGACCCTTTCTTGCCGTTACTAATGAAGAAATTTTGATGTGGCTGGAAAGTAAGAGTATCGGGTATCGAATTGACAGCTCAAACGCGGATATAAACATTCCACGGAACTACCTGAGGAAAAAGGTGGTTCCCCTTGTGAAAAAGATCAACAACAGGTTTGATGAAGCCGCTTTACGTTATACACAAACTATGCGGTCGGCTGACATGCTGCTTTCCGATCTCATTTCCGGTTCTGCCCCGCGGTTCTGCCGGTTTGAGGATGGGAAAATGATATTCCTTATTGATTCTCTTAAATCTCTTCCGGATGGAGGAGCCGCCGAAATTTTCAGACGACTGATCTTTAAATATTCAGGTTATAAGGCAGATTATACCGACTGCGAAAAATTTGAATCGGCTTTATATTCTGAAAGCGGCAAGGTGATAAATTTCCGTGAAAATTATTTTGGATATATTGAAAGAGAAAATATCATCGTTACAAAGGAGGAAAGGGAAGTTTTTGAAGGAGAATATCAATTAAGGCCGGGTGAAAGTATTAACGCCGCCGGCCTGAAGATAAATATCGGGAAAGTTGAAAAAAAACAGCTTGAACCGGAATATTCTGAGGATTTTGAAATAATATCTGCGGATAATACAGATGATATTTTTATATTACGAAGTTGGAAACCGGGAGATAAATTCATTCCGCTGGGCATGAATAAATATAAAAATGTATCCGATTTCCTCAATGAGAATAAAATTGCCTCATACAAAAAAAAAGAGCATTTAATTCTGCTTAACAGGAACAATATTGTATGGGTTGTCGGTTTAAGAATAGATAACCGTTACAGAATAAATAAAAATACTTCAAAAATTATTAAGCTATGGACGAATTAAAACGTTACAACAGTGATGAAATTATTATAGGAAACGAAAAATTTGTCGTTTATTTATCGGAGGATAAGATTCAGGAAAGGATCAGTGAACTGGGCCTGGAGATTGCCAAAGATTATCACGACAAATTCCCTATTGTAATAGGAATACTCAACGGTTCTGTTTTGTTTATGACAGACCTGCTGAAAAGCATGCCGGTAAACTGTGAACTTGATTTTTTCAAATTATCCAGTTACGGAGATGAGAAAATTTCATCCGGAAGGGTTAAATTATTAAAGGAGCTTAACGCCGATATCAGGGACAGACATGTGATTATCGTCGAGGATATCGTTGATACCGGGCTTTCGATAAATTATATCGAAGAGCTTATGAAAGAGCTGCAGCCCGCGAGCATGAAAGTGGCAACACTTTTGCACAAGCCGGGCAGCATGAAATATAACACAAAAATTGATTATATTGGATTCGAAATTCCGAGCAAATTTGTTATTGGATACGGACTGGATTATGCCCAGAAATACAGGAATTTGCGTTCGATATATGTTTTAAGCGAATAACGGAGTTTAATTAGATGTCAGATAAAAATAAATGGAATATGTCGGGACCTCAAAATCAGAATAACTCACCCCAGGGAAATGGCGGGGGTGATGATCCCCAGAAACCGGGCGGTGAATTTGACTGGTCGAAGATGATTAAAACAGTGCTCTCATGGGGCGCGGTTTTGATTGGAGCAGTTATTATATTTCAGTTTATGTACTCTAAAAACACAAATGCTTTTGAAATTACATTTGATGTTTATGAGAGGCTTTTAAACAGTGATAAAATTGAAGAAGCCAAAATTATTAAAACCGATCCTGCCGATTATTTATTTGAAGGAACTCTGAAGCAGGAAGAGAGAATTTTTATTAATGACAATGCCACAAGAATTAAAAAATTTCAGGTGACCATGGTTGAGCCTGTTATCGAAAAACAGCTCAAAATATGGGATGAGAAAAATCTGAAATATACTTTTGTGAAAGAGTCGAACGAATGGATAACTGTGCTTCTCGGAATTCTTCCCTGGGTTCTGATTGTCGGAATCTGGATTCTTTTTATGCGCAGGATGCAGTCGGGCGCCGGAGGAACCAGGGGTATCTTTAATTTTGGCAAAAGCAAGGCCAAGTTAATTTCGGAAACCCAGATTAAAGTAACCTTCAAAGATGTCGCGGGAGCGGATGAAGCCAAGCAGGAACTGGAAGAAATAATTGAATTTCTTAAAGAGCCTTCCAAATTTCAGAAGCTTGGCGGTAAAATTCCGCGCGGTGTTCTCCTTCTGGGCCCTCCCGGAACAGGTAAAACATTGCTGGCCCGCGCTGTTGCCGGTGAAGCCGGTGTGCCATTTTTCTCGATAAGCGGCGCCGATTTTGTCGAAATGTTTGTTGGTGTCGGAGCGAGCCGTGTAAGGGACCTTTTCGAGCAGGGTAAAAAAAGCGCGCCATGTATTATATTTATTGATGAGATTGACGCTGTCGGAAGACACAGAGGCGCCGGACTCGGAGGTGGTCATGATGAACGTGAACAGACCCTTAACGCTTTACTCGTGGAAATGGATGGATTCGAACAGAACAGCGGTGTTATTATAATTGCCGCCACCAACCGTCCCGATGTTCTCGATCCCGCTTTGCTGCGCCCGGGCCGTTTTGATCGCCAGGTTGTTGTCGATCGTCCCGATGTTCAGGGAAGGGAAGGCATTCTTAAAGTTCATACGCGCAAAATACCGCTTGATAAAAATGTAAACTTAAAAACACTTGCCAAAGGAACTCCCGGTCTTGCCGGAGCTGAATTAGCCAATATGGTAAATGAGGCCGCTCTTCTCGCCGCGAGAAAAAATAAAGAATTTGTTGCGATGGAGGATTTTGAGGAAGCAAAAGATAAAGTAATGATGGGAATGGAACGCAAGAGCATGATTATCTCGGAAGAGGAGAAGAAGCTTACTGCCTATCATGAAATCGGTCATGTGCTCGTTGCCAGAATGCTCCCTGAAGCCGACCCGGTTCATAAGGTGACAATCATACCCCGCGGACGAGCCCTCGGTGTGACCACATATCTTCCGGTCGATGAAAAGCATACTTATTCACGGGAATACCTCGAAGCAACGATAACTTATGCGCTTGGCGGAAGAGCTGCCGAGATGCTTATTTTTAACAGGTTCACTACCGGAGCCGGGAATGATATTGAAAAGGCGACCAGCCTTGCCCGTAAAATGGTTTGTGAATGGGGTATGAGTGAAAAACTCGGTCCTCTGGCCTATGGGCAAAATGAAGAAGAAATATTCCTTGGAAGGGAAATAACAAAACATAAAGACTATAGTGAAACCACTGCTCAGGAAATAGACAGTGAAATTCGTAATATTGTGATGGATTGCATGGTCCGCGCCGACAAAATTCTGAAGGATAATGTCGAGATGCTTCACAAATTGTCCAACGAACTTTTGGAACGGGAAATCCTGGACAGTGATGAGATCAGCAAGGTCATGAATGGGGAAGAACTGCCGCCGGTAAAAAAGAATGGAAGCTCCGAAGAAAAGGGTGAGCAGGAAGTCCCCGATCACGTAAAGAAACTTATGGACGAACGGAAGAAGAGAGATGGAGAAAGTGATATTGAATCAAAAGGTGCAGGAGAATGACAGAGGGTCGATAGCATATAAAAGTGAATTAATGAGAAAGGGAATCCATTTGTGTTCCCTTTCGATACCGATAATTTATTATCATATCAGCAGAGAAACCGCGCTTTGGATTCTTGTGCCTATGATGATGATATCAATTTTTGTTGAATATTCCAGATATTATATTCCATCTGTCAGCAAAATATTTTATTCGGTTTTTGGTTTTATGCTGCGGGAGCATGAGAAGGATGAAAAATCTAAAAAGCTGAACGGAGCGACTTTTGTGCTTGTCTCCGCGGTGATTATGGTGGCTTTTTTTCCAAAAATTTTTGCGGTGGCTGCTTTTGCTGTGTTAATTCTAAGTGATATCGCTGCGGCCCTTATCGGCAGAAGATTTGGCAAACATAAATTCCTTTCAAAATCTTTGGAAGGAACACTCTCCTTTTTTGTTGTGGGATGCATTGTAATGCTTTTTACACCAAAAATTACCGGCGCTCCGGCCGAATACCTGATCGCCTTTGCCGCGGTTTTTGTCGGCGCTATCGCTGAAAATCTTTCATATGGTTATTTTGACGATAATTTATCTGTTCCGGTCTCAATAGGGGGAACAATGTGGATTTTATATTCAATATTCCTGCCTCAATATTCACTTGTGCTTCTGAATGTTCCTCAATAATTCGGAAACCTGTCTGTAGTATTGTTGTATAATTGGCAGACAGTTAAAACAACAATTCAGAGCGAACATGAAAAGAAAAATTCTACAAAATTTAATCCTGTTATTCTTATTAACAGCAGGCGCTGTTATACTAACTTCATGCGGCGGCAAAAGGAGCGCTATCGGGAACGAAGATGAGATTATCGTTCTCGCGGATTCTATGGAATATGATGCTCTGAAAGAAATTCTGCATGATGTATTTGCCGATACTATATATACTCCTCAGCCTGAAGAATTGTTTATTCTCAACCGGAAAGGAATAGGCAGCCTGAAAAGATATCAAAACCGGAAAAATATAATTATTACAGCTCCGCTAAGCAGCGGAAGCAACACTTCGAGATATATGAACAGCGTTCTCGATTCTACAGTGCGGAATATGGTGAACGAAGGGAAGGAATTTATTTTTAACAAATATGATCTTTGGGCAAAGAACCAGTTGGTAATGTTCCTTACCGCTCCCGAAACAGAAGATTTGATTGAAAAAATCGGTAATAACAAAAAACAGCTCATCCAGTATTTCCAGAAAATTTCAGATCAGAGACTTTTCAAAAATTTGTATAACGCAAAATTTGAACAGAAAAAAGTTGAAGCGCAGTTTTTGAGAGATTATGGCTGGATTATTTATGTGCAGGCAGATTTTCTGGTTGGTAAAAACAGCCCGGAAGATAATTTTGTCTGGCTCAGGCGGGCTCCCGGCACAGATATGGAGAGGTGGCTTTTCATACACTGGATTGAGGATGCCTCACCTTCTTTTCTTGAAGTTGATTCTGTTTATGCCGAAAGAAACAGGATGACCGAAAAATTCCTCCGTTCATCTGATGACAAAGCCTACGTGGAAATATCGGATGATATCATCACCACATCGGAAGTAAACTTTAAGGACCGTTACGCTCTGATGACCCAGGGCCTTTGGAGAATGAATGATAAAAGCATGGGTGGTCCATTCATAAATTATACTTTTTATGATGAGGATACAAGGCGGATATATATGCTTGACGGCTCCGTATACGCCCCCAGGTATTATAAGAAAAAACTTATACAACAGGTCGATGTTCTTCTTAAATCTTTCTTTACTGAATCGGAGCTTTCTGAGGATAAAATTAGTGATTTGCTGAGTGAACTTGATTGACAGGAAAAGCAAAAATGAATAAAAAAAAAGCCGGGTTTTTATCCCGGCTTTTTTTATTAATATTTTTATTTCTTTGAGAGTATCAGCTTTTCCTCAATGCGTGTTCTTATTTTTTCAGCATTTGCCCTGTATTCAGGGTAACGGAAGGCTTTAATAGTTTTTTTCTTACGGGCGTAAGATTCATTAAACATAATTTTGTTTTCGGAGACTTTATTAAACCTTCTGCGGTATTCAATATTGGAATTTTTTAACACCATGTTTTCCGGCAAATTTCTGATTTCATATTTTTCGGCCGGAAAATTTATCTCAATATTTTTATAAATTGTATGCGGGAAGTCAAACTCAAGATCATATTTTCTGGTCTCTTTGGAGAGCCATGAAAGATCGGGGAAGAGATTAAAAGGATCGAAATCAACAAAACAGAGGTCACCCTGAATCTGAATAAGATTTGGAGTTTTAAAGACAAAATTCAATTTTAGCTCAGCGCCCAGGGAATCAACATCGGGCACATTATAACTCACCAGGGTAGAGCGCAGATTATCATCTGAGAAGATATCGGTGAAAAATTCCTCAAGGTCTTCATCGGTCTGATCTTTCAAATAACTTCTCAAACTGAAATTATTTTTCCCTTTGTAGGTCATTGTCACAGCAAATTCAGCTTCATTTTTATCATCGATATTGATTTTTACATCATAAAGCTTCAGGTTATCCTTGTGAGTCGCCACAGGAGTTGTTTCCATTTTACATTTGCCATCATCATCCATTACCATTACATTAATTCCTTCACACCCCGAATGAAGTTCACCCGGCAGGCAATGGGTAACGGTAGCGTCGAGCCAGTAATCTTTTTCTCCGGCGGTTGCTTTAACGATCATGTGGTTAAAATTCCACGCGGGGAAAGAGGTGTCAAGCCTTCCGTTATCTCCTGTAAGGGCCAGAACAGGTTTTGCCTCAATTCCTACCGATCTTAGCAGCGCGATAAGGAGAATTGACTTGTCTTTACAGTCGCCATATTCTCTTTCAAGAACTTTTTCGGGGAATGATGGGCGCAGACCACTATCGCCAAGTTTAATAGAAACATATCGCATTTTTTGTACAAAATTAAACAATTTTGCTATTTTGTCATCATCCGTTTCAGCTCCTACGGTCAGCTTATTTGCCAGGGTGTTTATTTTGTCGGTTATATCGAGCTGGGGTTCAAAAAGTTTTTCATAATACCATTCACTTATATCATTCCACTTTTGCCAGTCATGCGGCGCGAAACGGACATAAGCCACATTATCTTCGAAGGGGGGCATTGAAGGTTCGGTTTTAAACGCTTCAATGTTCTTGAGTGTCCATGTATAAGTTACACTCGCATCCTTTTTTGATTGAGTCGGATTGATGTTTTTATGATATACCGGTTCTTCAAGAATATAGTTATAGGCCCGGTATTGCCAGTCCCATTTAAATTTGGTAATAAGCAATGTTGGGACAGTTAGTGAATAGGTATTGGAAATAATGGGCATATAATCCTGAATACCCCAGATATCCCTTCGGAAAGGATAATCTTTTCTTTTTGTGTAACTCCACTGGATTATACAGTTCTTTTCTATTCCGGGAAAAGTAAATCTCATCTTCTGTGTATCGGAATAATAAGTAAAGCCTTCAGCCTCTCCGCTGACAAGATGAAAATCTTCCTCTTTTATCTCGATTACTGTACCATCTGCTTTAATGGTTTGCGCCGAAAGATTTTCGAGTGTTTCTCCATCAAAGATCGGGATTTGAACATAGGCATGATCCTCAACATTTCTGAAAAGAATTTTTGCGCGAGTGACAGTCTCCCTGGTGAACAGCGTCCAGTCACTGGTGATTTCCATTGAAACATCATTGTCATGGACAAGAATAACGCCATCGACATCAGGATATTCCACCATATCGGGAAGTTTTGAAAGGTTAAGTTTTTCCATCAGGGTTTCACGCGTCATCAGTCCGCCCCCTGAACAGGATAGTAAAATAAAGGATGTTAATAAAACTATTGCAAGATTTAGATATTTTTTCATATCCGGGTCCTCTTTTTATATTAATAAATAAAAGTCCACTCAACTTTTTATTTATATGTAAATTAGAAAAAAAGGCCTTTTAATGCAATTAAAATATACAGTTTAAGATTAAATTATTGTTACAGTTGATCGGAATTTACGAAAATACCCGGGATGGTCAATACAATAGCGGCCATGTATCTTAACTGCAACAGGATTAAAATTTATCAATAATAAATAATTGAAGTATAGTTGCAATATTTTTCTTTTTTTTATATATTATCAGTGATGCTGATGTGAGGGAATATATAAATAATTGATTGTTGAATGTATAAAAGCAGTTTATATATAATATGGATAAGGCATCTTAAATATGAAGGAACTTGGTTTTAAGAAGGGCTTAAAAAAAATTGTTGAAGAAAATAGTACTTTTCGAGGAAGAAGGTAGTGTAAATAATTTGGTGTAAATGGTTTTTCGGGGGGAAAGGGGCTGAGGACGTAGTCCGAAGCCCCTTTCCCCCCGTCGCGAAAAATTTGTGGGCTCTGAAAGCCTCAAATGAGTATATTTAAAAATCATTTATATAGGAGTTATTTTGAAATTACCACAAGAAGTTTTAGACCAGCTAATGGCTGATTTGGAAAACGTAAAGTCCTATGATGACCTGATGGGTAAAAACGGGGCGATTAAAAAACTTATTAAATCTTCTATTGAGAAACTCCTTGATGCGGAGTTAACTAATCATCTTGGCTACCCGAAAGATTCCCCGATCGGAAATAATAGCGGGAATAGCAGAAATGGGAAAAGAAGCAAAACAATAATATCTGAAAATGGTAAGTTAGAGATAAATATACCAAGAGACCGTAATTCTACATTTGATCCTGTATTGATTGAAAAATACAAAAGAACTGTAGGACCCATAGAAGATAAAATAATATCGATGTATGCAAAAGGAATGACAACCCGTGATATACAATCTCATATAGAAGAGATATATGGTCTTGATATCTCTCCAACAACTATTTCTAATATCACAAATGCAATGGTAGATCATGCACGGCAATGGCAGGATCGGGCGCTTCAAGATATCTACACAATCGTCTATTTTGACGCTATTCACTATAAAGTAAGGCTGGAAGGCAAAGTTGTTTCAAAAGCAGCGTATACATGCCTTGGAGTTGATATAGAAGGACATAAGGACCTTCTGGGGCTCTGGATCGGTGAAGCTGAAGGGGCTAATTTCTGGTTGGCTATTCTAACCGAATTACGCAACAGAGGAGTTAAAGATATTCTTATTTCTTGTGTTGATGGCCTTAAAGGATTTCCTGAAGCCATTGAGTCTGTGTTCCCTGAATGCCAGGTTCAACAGTGTGTTATTCACCAAATCCGTAACACAATAAAATATGTTGCTTCTAAAAACCAGAAAGAATTTTTGAATGATCTTAAGTTAGTATACAAAGCTCCAACTGAAAAATCTGCCCTTGCCGAGCTTGATAATCTTGAAGCTAAATGGGGTAAAAAATATCCTTACCCGATAAATTCATGGAGAAAAAACTGGGCGAATCTCTCTGCTTATTTTAAGTATCCTGAAGAAATAAGAACTCTTATTTATACAACTAATCCTGTTGAAAATGTTCACAGACAGTTTAGAAAAGTTACTAAGTCAAAAAGTTTGTTCCCTAATGATGACGCCTTGCTTAAAATACTTTATCTTTCTTATATTGATCTAAGTAAAAAATGGAGTGTGCCCATTCGTAATTGGTCCTTCATTTTTTCTCAGCTCTCTATTTTTTTTGATGAAAGGCTGAAGCCTTTCATCTAGATGTTTTCCATTTACACAAAATATTTTACACTCTCAGGAAGAATATTTGATCTGGTTATTCAAAGTCTGATTATTATTTCGCTACTGTCTTTTACGATTGAAACATCGCCGGATTTGGAGGAGGATTTTTTACAGATTCTACATTATCTCGAAATTGGATGTGTTTTGGTTTTTTCAGTTGAATATATATTACGCATTTATTTAAGTGACAATAAACTTCGTTTTATTTGCAGTTTTTATGGTATTATTGATCTGTTAGCGATATTACCTTTCTATGTTTCAACAGGTATTGATCTTCGTTCAATAAGGATTTTTCGGTTATTCAGATTAATAAGAATCTTTAAACTTCTAAGATTCGGAAAAGCTCTTGACAGATTCCTGGCAGCGTTCAAATGTATAAAGGAAGAGCTGACAATATTTATATTCGCGACGATTATCTTGCTGTATATTTCCAGTGTTGGTATATATTATTTTGAAAGTGAGATGCAGCCTGAGCAGTTTGGATCAATTTTTAAGAGTTTATGGTGGTCGGTCGCGACGCTGACAACAGTTGGTTATGGAGATATATATCCGGTTACGATTGGAGGTAAAATATTTACTTTTTTAATTTTAATGGCAGGGCTGGGTATTGTAGCGGTACCGACCGGACTTATAGCTTCAGCGCTGACAAAACAAAAAGATAATGATAGAACCTGAGCCAGGGATAAGAATATTGTTACGTTACAAATACGGATTGATAGCCGAATAATAAATGGAGATGAGCAAACATATACAGATTTCGAAATATTGAGCACCTGAAACACAAACATGATAAATAATAGCTCTTATCCGCTCCTGTTAATATTGTGTGCTCATATATCGATGCCAGGTGAATGGCCAGGACTTCAGCGACGAATTTATCATGTTTTATTACCGGAACTGTGAGATTTGATTATTACATAAGCTGTTAAATTCAGAACTCCTTACCTCTTGCAAAATGAAATCCCGGAAGTTTTGAAAAATATCCTAAAAAGTTGTTATCAATTTATTATTTGACAAGGTCCTTTTTTATCCAAAATTGATGTGTGATGAATTTAAAATTCTATTAATCTTAGTTTTTCAGGAAGGTCTTAAGGTATCTGATTATCCGGGGTGGTTTGTGAATCCTCTACAAGGATTATCTCTTAATTTTTCATTGATTTTCTACAATAATATTGCCTCTGCAAGGCAAAAAAAATCCATTAGCGCGGAACGTTTTTATAGGGTAGAATATTATTGACAATCCGGAAAACACTGTAGAAGATGTATAAAATGGGGTCCAAATTATATCATTATTGAAAATAATAATGTCGATGTATTGGTTCTAAATATTATTCGATAAGATAAAGATATATCTTTCCAAGTTATTTCCTTATGAAATTTTTCCCGTTTTTATTTTGCGAATGCATCTATGTAAGTTATTGTTTTTTATAACCGGGATCAGGAGTCCTAAATATTATACCTATTATTTCCGGCTCAGCCAGTTTATTATACAGGGGTTAATAAAAGCGATAAATGAATACTTTGACACTGCTATTTATATAAAGTGAATTCCTTCCCGGCAACCTGTTCCCTGAAAATATAAACTTCAATTTTGTATTTGCCTGGTTTACGTTTTCCCTTTGAAATCGATAATGCGCTTGTTACCAGTTTTTTATCGGACTTTGAAGGAAGTTTAAAGGACTGGGTATATATAGTTTTACCGCTTGGGTTTTTCCAAATAATTTTTCCTTCAGGTTTCAGATTTTTAACTTTTTTAAGATTACTGAACCTGATATCAGCCCTGACCTTTCTTCCTTTTTTTATTTGAAAAGAATTGCCTTTCCCAATTAATTTACCCGATTTTTTACTCTTTTTTCTGTAGAGAGTCAGTTCCGTATTGATTTTTTTGACCTCTTCCGGCGAATAATCAGGATATTCCGGAATCAGTTCGAACTTTTTAATTTCCAGAAGTGAATCATTCAGAAACATATTCAGGGTATAATTCCCTCTTTCTCTTTTATCTTCCGAAATTGGGATCGCGGTTTTTAATGATTTAACTTTTTTGCCGGGAGGTATATTTAATTCTTTTGTATAAAAGGGATTTCCATCGGGAGCGCGCCATTCAAATTTGAAATCAAAATCATATTCCCTGAATTTTTTTATATTCGGCAATTCAAGTTTTGCCCTCAGCCAGGCGTTTTCCTTCTGCCTGTATGGGCCTTTTACTCCGTAATATTTTCCCTTTTTACGGCTGTATTTTCTATAGAGAATAAGATTATGTTTGAGATTGTCTATTTCCGCGAGAGGGAAGAGGGGATAAGCTTTCTCCAGTGTAAAGTTTTTCCCGGCAATTAATTCCCTGAAGAGGTAAACCTTTATGGAATAATTCCCCGGCGCTCTGCCGGAAGTATCGAGAGATATGGCGCTGATAAATTCATTATCTTTCTTTTGAGGTGTTAAATCAATTCTTTTAAGATAGAATGATTCCCCCTGGTTATCAATCCAGTCAATATGAAACATCAAATTTTCACCAATATATTTATCTGTGTTTTTAAGATAAATACGGGCGATGAGATTTACATTATTCTTCAACCTGAATTTTGTAAGGTTATCAGGTAAGTCGTCGCTGTTATAGAGGTTTCTGTAAAGTTTAATCTGTGCGTTAATTCCATTGCCGTCGGAAGAACTGTAAACTATTGTCGAGTCTTCCATCATTTCAGGAGTGAAATCCCTTGAGGCGCATCCTGAAAAGAAAATTGCAAAAAATGATACAATAAATAACAGATATAAACCGGGGAACCTTTTCATAATCTTTATATTAATCTGATAAAATAGTTTTTACTTTTTCTTTTAACTTTCCCAAACCATGCGGCGAGGGGGAGCATAATAACAATCATTATAACAAAACCGATAAGTGTTTCGGTTACTTCTCCTTCTCTGTAATAAATATCAATCCTTTTGGAAAATATTCCGAGGAAAGCTATATGTACAGCATAAAAGAAGAGAGGCACGCGTCCGACAATGCCGAGCCAGTTTACAAATTTTGGTAAATATTTTCCTAAAATAATAATTACTGTAACCCCGGTAACAACCGCGCCGAAAAACCATAAATTGTGAAAAAGACTGGGAGGATACTTCTGATCAAGGAAAAATGACCAGCTCCAGAAACCGGACCAGGGGGAAATATTACCATAACCTCCGGCTAACCTTATAAAAAGTGCGGCGAGCATTGAGCCGGGACCAATAAGAAGCCCGAATTTAATTCGTTCTCTGTCGGTTTTCCATTCTTTCAGCCAACCGGTTGCCATAACCGATCCCAGGATAGCGAGCGAAAACCAGGGGAGCACAGGGTACTTATTAAAAGAGCCGGAATCAACGAATGTCTGCATCAGAACTGCGCTTAAAGTATCTGACGTATCATAACTGATTTGAATGAGAAACGGATGCAACAGTAGAATAACAGCCGCGACAGCCATTCTGTAATGCCATTTCCAGTGAACGATAAACGTAAGTAGGATCATTGAAAAGCCAATTGCGGCAATAATTCCCAGGTGATCGAGGCGAAGGTGTGTAAATCCGCCCCATGATGAATTTACCCATGTTATCTGAACCAGTACCAGGAAAAGACCCCTTTGAATTAAATGCCAGCGGGCTTCGGCGGGCGAAACACCTTTTGTTACTCTTTTTGTAAAAGCCCACCAGACCATCGCTCCATTCATCATCAGAAAACCGGGGGCGCAGAGATAACCGATATACCTTACAAAAAACTGACCCCAGTCGGCAAAAAGGGGATCGAGCGGATCAAGATATTTCCAGACCGAATTGAAGTAATAGGAGGAATGCCCCAGAAGCATTAAAACTCCGACTACTCCGCGAAATCGGTCGATAAACTCGAATCTTTCTTTTTTTGCCGACGGAATTTTTATTTCAGAGCTAATATTATTTTCTTTCATTTTTAATTTGGAATTTCAATGATTATTATTCCTTCCTCTCTGTCGGCGACATAAACATAATTATCATCCAGGGCAACACCGTTGGCATATCCTGATTTTACAACTCCGAGAGGTTGAGGAGAATATGGGTCGGAAATTGATACCATCTGGAGTCCTCTTCCCTGTGTTGTGATATAAAGCCTGTCATTTTTAACCGCTATTTCCTTGGCATATCCGCCGGTATTATAGGTCGCAGTCAACACGTAATTTGCTGAATCGGCAATATCCACAATACTTAAACCACCGGTTCCGCAGGCGAGGCAGGCATAACGATCATCAACCAGAATGACATCTGTCGCGTAACCGGGCACATCAATGGAATTGAGCAGTGGATAATCGCCAAAACCCTGTTGTTCATTTATTTTGGAAATATCCATGACCGCCAGTCCCATTTCGCCGTCAGCAACCAGCAGCATAGTGGAATCAGAATTTGTGGCAAGCCCCTGCGCGTAGCCGGGCGTAAATGTATAGGTCCTGATATCAGGCTGCTGGGGATAACTTATATCGGAAATGTTAAAACCATGCTCATCAACCGCGGTGAGCAGCCAGTCGCCAAGAATAAGGAAATTTGTGGCAGGTTTTATATTAAGATTGGAGATACTTATTTCAGGATTTTCCGGGTCATCAACCTCCACTGCCGTTACACCAAAACCACCGGCGGCGAGATAGACTACATTTCCTTTTTTTATAATTCTGTCGAGATAACCTCTGGCATCTTCATGGATAAAAGAAACATATTTGGGATTTGTACGGTCAACAATATCAAGAATCAATAATCCACCCTGACCCTGGGCTATATATGCCAGGCTGTCATCAACAAAAATATCATGGGCTTCACCCTGGGTTTCATATCTGCCCACAATATTATAACCCCCATTTCCGCCAAAGATAGATTCCGGGTCATTTGGTGTCCCGCAACTGACAAGTACTATTAAACCACATAACAAAAGGTATTTTTTTAATTTCAGCATTATTTATTTCCTTAAAAATATTTTTGTTCATTCTCTATAATTTAAATTTATATCCAAGTTTGATTCCAAAAATGTTCTGTCTGTAGTCTTTTTCTTCGGTAATCGCTTCTTTGTTTTCTTCTACTGATGTTGACGATTCACGAAGAAGCCAGTTATAGAAAAAGGTTGTTGAAACTCCTTTTATAAGGTCGATATCATAATTGAGAAAAACTCTGTAGTTATAATCATATCTGCCCGCGTGCAGCGGATCCAGTTCATGATAAATGTCAGTGGTGTAAAACCTGCGGTAATATTTCGCTGTTACCGAGATTGAATTTTTTTTGCCCGCTATTTTGGGCATTCTGTAACCGACGCCAAGACTTACAATATGTTCATCATTGGTGGGATCGACAATTGTATTGCCCATAATTCGCGGCTCCTTCGATACCCTTGTGCCTTTTGAATAGATAAAATCATAAGCAAGGTCAATTTTTATTTCATTCGTTATCTTCTGGTAAATTTTAGCGCCGATATGATAATTATCACAGTCATACTCGGTAAAATGTTCATTATGAAAATATTTCATAAAAGAAAGGTATACTCTGTAGCTTGTTCGGCTGAAAATAGAATGATGCATATAAAAACCGTAGTCATCCTTGGCAAACTCATAGGGTTGGAAGGCCTCTTCGGTATAGCCGACAAGATTTACCCATTCTTCATCTCGGAAGTGCCTGACGTAAAATTCCGGTATATGGGTATAGGCAAAGTTAAGGTGTATTTTTTTTGAAACATATTGACGTACACCGAATGAATAGATATAAAAATTCTTAACCGGATTATGGGCATAAAGTTTAAAATCGGCGTCTGCTGAAAATTCAGTTTTTAAGCTGCCGAAAAAACGATTGGAATAAGTAATTCCCAGACTTTGCTGGATGATAATGTCATCTTCGGTTTCAATATGGAAACGCCCTTCATCCTCACGGTTGGCAAAGCGATCAAGGTATTTGTCAGAGTTTTTAAGAATATTATCATCATACATAGTTCTGAAACCAACGTTTAATTCCCATCTTCCAACGCTGCTTTTCTTTTTTTTCTTTTTCTTCGACTTTTTCTGAGCTATTATATCATCTGAAATAGCTGCGGAGATAATTAGCCCCATGATCAAAATAAAGCCGGTATACCTGAGAATTCTGATGAGGTTATTTTTCATATTATTGTTATTCTTCTAGTTTAACATCTGATTTGGGGAATAATAATTTTGCGAGCAGGGTATGTTTATCTTTATCCAGCGGGCAAATTTCATATCTGTGCCTGCCGGAAGGAACATTAATCACAATCTCCCTTGCCTTACCCGGAATAAGTTTGCCATTTTTCAGGTAGCCTGTAACTTCTGATTTAACTGTGCTCAGCATATAGTTATTAAGAAGATTTTTTCCATCTTTAACCTGAACGCGGTAAATTATCCGTCCTTTCATCTTATAGTCAATTTCCGGGCGTGTTAACACTCTTACCTGGGTGGGACCGATAATATCAAAACGAAGAGGTTTTTGCTCGGAAAAACGGTAATAATGGCTCATTTCTTCACGCGTAACCAGGTCAACAGGTTCATTGGGATGATCGGGAGTCAGAGATATCCATGAACGTTTTTTTGCTTTCATTTTTGAATATCGGAACCTGGCGGCTATGTTGATATCTTTCTCTCCTCTGAAAACATTTATGGTATGATAACCGAGCCCGACTTCAATGATAATTTCTTCTTTATCACCCGGGATGCCGTAAATACCTTTTCTATAGACCGCGTAACGGGATCTTTCCACACCGGTGAAACCTGTTTCCTCAATTTTTCCCCCGTCAACCTGGTATTTAATTGAATAATCGAGGTTATTCTTTTCACCCGGTTTAAAACGAGCTCTTGTAACAATTTTCAGTTTTGCGGGTCCTTTTAAATTGATTGTAGCCGGTTTTTCGAATGGCAGGGGGTAATATGTTCGTGATTTCCCTGATATTACCATACGAACCTTTGACTGAATATTTACAGGTCGTTTTGATCTGGTTTGAGAAAAAACAGCGCCACAAAAAATTAGTAATAAAAATGATGTAAAAAGTATAACTTTTGTTTTCCTTCTCATATATATATCCTGCTGGTTCATAAAAACCAATTAAAAACTATCAGGTTAAACCGGGCACCTTTTCTTCACCCGGTTTGTGTCGTTTCCTTTCCATAATGAATACAAACGCGATGGCTGCCGCAAGAATAACCGTCAGTACCGCTGTAAGTATTAAACTGTATTTTTCTTCGATAAATATTTCACCCTCTCCGGGAAGGGGGAGGGGAACGGATACAGGGCTGAGCTGATATTTTCTTACCAGTTGTTTAACCCTGAGCAAATGAATGATGGGGATATTTTTTTTTGCCATCTGAATAATAACACCGGGCACGGGGAAATTTTTCATCAGCAGTTTTTCAGATAAACCGCTGGGGATAATTCTTCCATTTATTGTGGCTCCGAGGCTCGCTATTCCCCCTCCGACATTTATATAACATTTATAACCATCAACGCCGGAATGTTCATCATATATTTCCATTCTTTCCTGGATGCTGTTTTCCAGGTGTTCCTGATCAATAAACCTTACGTTATTTCTTTTAATCGCTTCAATTATCAGATCCCGCCCGTCGGGGCTTAATCCCCGTCCACGGTCCTTTCCGCCGCCGATAGAGGCGGCAACCGAGCGGAAATGAAATATTCCGGCATCATAAAGGGCTTTTTCCATATCGAGCCAGGTAAACCAGGGATCATTCGCTCCCCAGTTCGAAGCTCCGACTGAAGTAATAATAACAGGCTGAAGCTCCAAGACCTCCATTGCCGCCAGGGTTGCCAGATTCAGAGCCGGAAAAGAGCCGGTAAAAGCGATCGCTACTTTTTCATCTTTTTTAAGGCCCGCTTCTTTTAACATTTCCACTATCGCCGCCGCAAAATTAGGATTGGTTGAAATCAGCTTGGCGTCAATTGATCCCCTGTCGGTGGTGATCATAGTGAATTCCTGGCCTATCATCGCTGTTTCATTAGGGTCATTGACTACATCAATAAAGACACCCTGCGAAAGGCGCGTCTGCTTAAGATGATCGGCGGCTTTTTTCGCGAGCTCCGCGGCCGCGAGTTTTTCTTCATACCATTGCTGCTCGACCATTACTTTTGTATTTTCAACCGCTATAAACGCGATCAGAGTTAACAGCGCGAGCGCGCCAAGAACTATATTTGATTTTATGCTGAGTTTATTCATCTCTTTTTAAACTTTAGTAAGGGAATTGCGCTCCGTTAAATATCAATATCACAAGAAATCTTACAAAAACGGCTGTGATAAATAAAACTGTTATGGTTTTAAATACTCCCTGTTTTCCAAACCAGTGTCCGATAAGTCCCGGAATTACCCATCCGAGAGCGGTAAGCTGTATAGTTCCTGCCGCCATTTCGAATGAAAGAAACTGACGGGAAAAATTTGCCAGCAGACAACCGATTAAAAGGGATAAAACCATTTGTCTTCTTCCATAGAGAAAAGTATAATTGGCGAGAACTTTAATTATCAGAAAAGTAATAAAGCTGACAATAAAAATTCCGGCGAGCCTGTCCGGTTCGGTAAGATGAAGCGCAATATAGCCTGGTACAACTATGCCGCCGGCCGCGAGTCCGAATACTTCATATGAAAGCAGACTAAAAATGAGTCCCAGTGTAACACTTAATTCTATCATATTTAATTTGTATCCCGATGTTCAAAATATTCAGCTATTTTAGCGCCGACGCCTCCCATATTGCCAATGGCGATAATGGATGATTTTTCCTTTGTCAGCCCCAGCGCCTTTTCATATACTACCTCGGCAGTTCTGGCATGGATATTCACAATTTTGTTGCGGGGTATCTTATTGCTTACTGCCAGCCCCTCTATAACATCAGTGGAATCTCCCACAAGAACAAGGAAATCAAATTTATCTTTTAATTTATTCCCGAGCATTTCAATAAGCTGTTTTCCTCTCTCGAATCTGTCCTGCCTGTTATTGAGTAAAAATATAACCGCGCCCTGAAATCCTATTTCATCATTAATTTTTTTCCATATCATCAGGGTCGATTCAGGATCATTAGCGGCGAAGGCATTATAGAATATGATTTCCTTGCCGAATACCCTGATTGTGCTTTTTGTAAGAGCTCCGGCGTCGGGAGTACATTTATACATGCCGGCAAGCGCTTTTTCACGGTCGACACCAAGATGTTCGCAAATGGCAAGAGCGAGCGCGACATTTTCTTTATGCTCAAGATACCTGAATTTTTTCATTTCTCTGTTGCTAACTGTCTCGGGATCGGAGATAAACAGTTCAGTTTTTTTCTTCTTACAGATTTTTTCAAGGTATTTGTCGTGAATTCTTTCCGCTGTGAAAAGTTTCCCTTTCCGGGGAATCGAATTACCCATTGACCCGGCGATTTCTTCAATTGTATAACCCATTACATCTGTATGGTCGAGCCGGACATTTGTCATTACACCGATAGTGGAATGAATCATCTGATTTTCGGTGATTTTCTGGTATTGGGGCTGAAGCGCCATACATTCAACAACCAGCGCCTGAGCTTTGCGGGAGGCGGCAAATTTCACCGTGGATAGCTGCTCAAGAATATTGGCCGAACTTTTACGGTAAATAAGAGTTTCGGTGCCATCTTCCAGAATAAGCCGCGGATAAGTTCCGGTAACTTTGGTAATTGAGGCGATTCCCCCTTCCCTGAGTCCGCCGCCTATCAGCCTGGTGACACTTGATTTACCCCTTGTTCCATTAATATGAATTCTTACGGGAATTGAGAATACACGTTTCTGATGAAACGTGTATTCTAAAATTGCCAGAACTATGAGCGCCGCGACAATTATTGTCAGAATAAAAAGAATGTACATATAATTTAATTAACCGAATATTGATTATTTAAGCAGTACAAACTTTTTGGTCTGGGCGAACGAACCCTGACCGCCAGGGGTGTTGCTGTTTACTATAAGGCGGTAAAAATAAACACCGCTGGTCAGACCATTCGGCAAATTGCCGGTATCAAAAGTAACTTCATAGTTGCCCGCGCGCTGTGTTTTATCTACCAGGGTGGCAACTTCCGAGCCGAGAATATCATATATCTTCAGGCTTACCTGGGCCATTCCTTCCACAGTTACAGGTATGGAATATCCGATAACAGTAGATGGATTAAAAGGATTCGGATAATTCTGTTCCAGTCTGTAATTTTCAGGAACGGCAAAAGAAGTGATCTCTTTTAAGGAAGTGATAATCGTTTTTGGCTCTTCAGTAGTAAATTTAATCGCGCGTTCATTTTTTATAAGTGAGGCAGTTTCCGTATAAGTATTGTTGAATACAATCTGAAGTCCGGTATCTTCAGTCATATTTTCAATACCGACAGTACATTTTTCTTCTTCAGCAATCGAGAGATACTGCATCACAATTTCACCATCGCCTGTTTCTGTGGTATAGTGGGCGGGGTCATATAATATAACCTCAAATGTTTCTTTATTTGTATAATCCTCGGCATGACCAACTTCCTGCCATTCAACAATAAAAAGATTATTTTCTGAGTCGTAATGATAAAAAACCTTTCCGGTATCTTCCGATTCTTCCGAGAAAAGGTCATCCCAGAAAACGGCGACCATCGCGTCAACCGTATCGGGGTTGGGGATTATCGTATTTTCGGGCGCGGTTACATCCTGCTCGCCGAACGCGAACCAGCCGTCACTGTTTATACTTAATTTGCTATATGTGTTTCCATAATATTGGAAATTAAAAGGTAAATCCACAATTTCGGTAAAGTCACTTTCTTCACCAACTCTCTGAATCTGAGTGCCCCGGTCACTTATTTCCATCCAGGAGAATAGTGGCGCCTGCAGATAAAAAAGATCGGAATTGGAATAAGCGTAATAACCATAACCATCAGGTCCGGTAGGATCTGTCGCTTTTGCCAGACCATTGGGCACTTTAAATGTATCGACAGAGCTATAAGGATAAAACCCGTCAGTTGTGGAAAGATGGAGACTGAAAACAGCGAGAGAATCATCAACGAAACTCTGATCGGCAGTTATCAGATAAAAGTCACTGATATTACTGAATATGCTGTCAGGTTCAATAGTGTCATAAAAACTTACTGAATCTTCTATAGTAATATGAGGATTATTTGTGCGAATTATTCCTTTTACTTCACTGGCTTTATCAAATCCCTGGTTATGTAAAGTCAGGAATACTCTGACAGTTTCACCGGGATCAATACGGAAATTCCTGTTGGCCGAGCCAAGATCATCGATGAAATAGCTTTGGTACCTTACATTGCAGCCATAGATGTGTTCTTTGAAATAATATTCCCATTCTTCGGATGAACTTGAAACTACAAGTTTAAGGGTAACAAATGTATCTATCGGGCATGTTTCCATAATATGAATAGAAAATGGATCGCCGGTTTTTGATTGCGCGGGGGTAAGATCGCCGAATGAAACCGGAGCTGTGGAAATAATTTCAACAAGATCATTATCCTCGGTCTCCAGCCTCGCGCTCACACTATTTGAGACTATAGCGCCATAATTTTTTAATTCAAAGGTAACCGAGCATGTTTCGTTGGGATTCAGCATTCCATCCTGGTTGTAATCTACATCAACAATTACCGGTTCACCAACAGGAGCGATATTTTCCTGGGCCTGGGCTATATTGATAGTTCCTTCATGAGGTATTACATCAAGCCCTATTACGGTTAATTTTACCTCACCTTCAGTTGAAGGAAGAACAGGGATCAATACTCTTCCTGACCCGTCAGTAACACCAAGTTCGTAAACATCATCTGAGTATAAACAAACTTTTGCTCCTGCTTTGGGAGCTCCGGTCAGCGAGTCGACAACTGTTACGTCAACCTGGCTGTATCCGACCGGGATTTCATCAGGATATGTAACTTCGACCGAAGTAGGCTGATCACGCCAGATCCTTATACTGGGATCTCCAAGCACGGTATAAACTCTGTAGTGATATTCGGTCCAGATTCCGGGGCCAAATACGTTATAAACATATAATTTACCTCTTAACAAAGCCTGACCGGGGGTATCCATACCTTCCTGAAACATACCGGTATAGATACCTTTGTCAATTCGGTTGTTCTGAGTTGTGTGAGTATTTGAAGTCGGGCCGACAAAAGCGACAGCTCCTCTCGGGGCGGTTATTGACCCGAGCTGGATAAAAACCTCGCCAAAGCAGTTTCCGCTGCTTGATGTAAACATAGCGACACCACAGCCGATGCTGGTAACAAAGGTTAGTTTCTGACCATTATTAAGCTCGTAAACATGTTCCGTATGGAAATCATAACAGGTGGCGTTCCAGCCTGTGCTCCAGCCTTCACCACGGTAATTCAGATAACTGCGTCCTTCATTAATGGCATTCTGTATGGTCTCAATATTTGCCGGGCAGGGAAGCTTGCTCATAATTGTATCGACCTGGGTAAAACCGCCATCTTCAATCATTAATTCTGTTGTAAATCTTTTACATTCAACCTGGGATGTATAGGCGTCATTTGAAGCGCATGTCGCTTTTTTAAACCATCCCGAACCATCAATATAAGGGAACCTTTCATAATTCATGGTTTTGGTGAGCATAACTTCCATTCTGTAATCGCCTTGGTTTGTATATCTTCCGATCATCATTTCGGGAAAATAATCATCGCCATCAATTTCAACGAAATAATCATCATTAGGGAAAGTATAATCATAATAGGCATATTTTACAGGGAAGAATGCGTCATCTCCCATTATCATCACATAACTCGGAGGAGTTTCCCAGTTATAATAAGCGTCGGAGATATGATCTTTTATTATTGTCGGGTCGGTCGCGCTGGCGCCGATATCACTGAATTTTGTTATATGGATCTTTGTGCCGCTTTTTCTCTGCCATTCAGCGTAAGGCTGGAATTTTTCATAAAATTCATCAGGCATAATTACGAGCATAAGGTCATAACCATCTTCCCTTCCTCCGAAATCACGGTTAAGAACACTATTGTAATTAAAAATGAAACTTTCATAAAGAGGAGCAAAAGAGGGGGAAATTTTTCTTTTGGGCGCTCTTTTAGGGTTAACAGCCATTCCATTCTTGTAAGTAACTTTAATTTTCATTCGGGAAGTAATTTCAAGTTCTTTTTTTGCCGGTGAGTACTTAACGGGATAGACAGCTATCCTCGATATCCTGAAGTCACGGAATACGGCCGGTTCGCCAGCTTCGACAGAAACAGACGGATAAAGGCTCTCGGAGTTATAAGCGGCGCCATCGGCTAAATAAGGAGGCTCTTCTTCACCTTCCCACCAGCTTTTTCTTGCAGGCGCCAGCTCAATGTTCTTATATTTATGCACAGCCCCTTTTTCTATTATCTCAACTGATACTTCCGCGTCATCCGGAATCGCGAGCACCTTTGCTATATATGGCACTTCAGGTTGTCCGGGGATAGTTGTTGCGTTTTCAGTTAAAAGATCAATTTTTTGCCAGTTCCTGTTTTCACCGGGGATTTCACTTACCGCAAATCCCCTGATATTTATTTCATAAATTGTTTCAGAGGGGGTATCCTCGAGCAGTGTAACCTCGGGCGCTGTTCTCTCTGAAGATCTGTTATCAATTGGAATCCACTGTGCTGAAAGAGTTAAAGGTAAGAATATGGTCAGCAGAAGAAGAATTTGTAAAGCTTTAGACATAATGTACCTCGGTGTATTTGTTCCATTTGTGTGTGCTTTTGTTGTCTGTTTTTTCGGTGGCTGGGTATCTGATATTTACATTCGTTTTGTCGTTCAATAAGTAGTGCTTTATCATGAGTGCTTATACTTAAACACCCAATTTAAGATTTATATCTAATTTACGCAATACCATAATTTTCAGAACCGGGCTGATCTCTACCCTGAAAATCTAAAACGTTTAAGTGATTTTTCTCAAAAGTTCATTTTTTTAAAGAATTCACAATATTTTATGGAATAATCGTATTTGCGCGCAAACTGCCTGATGACATAATTAATTGATAATAATTTTAAAATTATGATTTGAGGCGCTCTTTTTATTTGATTTGATAAAGACAAATCAATTTGCTGATCAGATTATTTTTTGCCATATTTTATTCGAAAAGTTGTAATGAAATATTTTTCCTTTTTTGTTTGCTCCTTTTTTTTTGAATGTTATTTCAAAAAAAGCCGTCCGGTCGTTTTTTTTTACTGGCGGGCGAACGATTGTGGTGTTAAATAGCAGGGAATAATATATAACGGCAGTAATTTTATATATTGTCGCGATTCGCATTCGGGAAACTTATTCTGATACATGAACTGGCAGAGCCAGAAGTGAAAAGTGGTTAGTGGAGAGTAAAGAGTTAAAAACCAGCAAGTTTTCTTTAAGATAACCTCAAATCTCCGGTAAGACACGTTAGGAATCTGCCTCCGTTGCGGACGGATGTTTTTTTTTAATAAATTTCTTACCATTTCGCGTAGAATTTTTCTGCTTACGGATTAATCTGATTCACCGAGTCTTGCTTTCATCAGCGCAATTGTGAGGGCATATCTGAAACGAAAGAGAGAATAAGTTGCCCCTGTTATACCATCAACTTTCATATAATCCTGCTTTTCAATCATCTCTTTTTCATAAACAGGAAATACATCAGCCGGTTTCGCGCCGCGGGGATCAATCAGGTTATTATAGGATTCATCTTTTTCTTTGCCGATTCCATCCGCGCTGATCTCATCATAATCGATGGAGGTAATCTTTTCATCCTTTATCGAGATTGTTACCCGGTGAGAATAATCATAAGCGTCCCGCGGCGATTCTCCCGTGTAGATGCCATCTTTGCATCCGGCAGCATTCCTGGGGAATTTATATACATGCGCGTATCTTTCATATATTGAATCAACATAGGAGGGCGATTGCGACTCCATCAGGAAAAAGATTGTTTTAAATATCGGCTTAAAATCTTTGTTGTATGGTTTAAACCTTCTTGCCACCTCAAGTGAGTCTTCTACTGGTTTTTGATCGCATGCGGTCAGTATCAATAATAACGAAAGCAGGATCATCGTTTTTTTCATTGTTTCCTCAGCGTTTGAATTATTTTACAGTAATTAATCCCGGATAATTCTCATTTTGTTTATTTTTATTATTTTTTCAGTTGTTTGAATTCAGAAGTTATTTTTTCCCCTCCCGATAGTTCCCGGACAATCCAGGGAAGAGATCCCACTGACAACAGCGCCAGAATCCATAGCCGGCCTTCAATAATATTATAATCATGGAAAAGGACTTTCCACGGATTGCCCATAGCATAATGTCCGAAGAGGAATTCAAAAATAATCGTAAGCGCAATCCAGAATATACCTGTTTTTATCGCCCTGATTCTGTTGCCGAAGGGCCATTTTCTATTTGCGAGCCATATAAATCCCCAGAATAATGATATCCCGGTGAATGTTGAAATCTGGTGGGCTGTCAGTTCACTGACATAGGTGGAGTATAGGTATTGTCTGGCTGCGCCATTTAAAATGCCTATTGGAACAAGACCGAGCCAGATAAGGAAATTCCGAAAATAAAAATTATAATTCATCTTGCATTTTCTAATTTGTTTACCGCGTGTATTAAAGTGGAAATAATTTTTATCTTTGTAGCAGTAATTTATTTAATCTGGATTGAATATGAAAGGGATAATTCTTGCCGGCGGATCAGGCACAAGGCTTCATCCGCTGACTCTTGTAACCAGTAAGCAGCTTTTGCCGGTTTATGATAAACCGCTCATATATTATCCTTTATCGGTATTAATGCTTGCGGGAATAAAAGAAATATTGATTATTTCAACACCACACGATCTGCCCAGGTTCAGGGAACTGTTCGGATCGGGTGAGCAGATAGGGGTAAAATTTGATTACGCGGAACAACCTGCTCCGGAGGGATTAGCGCAGGCTTTTATTCTGGGCGCCGATTTTATTGGCGATGATGATGTATGTCTGGTGCTTGGTGACAATATATTTTATGGACAGGGATTTACAAAGCTGCTTCAGAATAGTGTTGAAACAGTAAAGCGGGATCGGAAATCGGTTGTTTTCGGTTATTATGTAAATGATCCTCATCGATATGGTATTGTTGAATTTGACCGGAATAATAAGGCTGTCTCAATTGAAGAAAAACCGAAAAATCCTAAAAGCAATTATGCCGTGGTGGGATTATATTTTTATACTAATGAGGTTAAGAAAATAGCTGCCGGAATAAAACCATCGGCGAGAGGAGAACTTGAAATAGCCGATGTAAACCAGACATACCTTAACAGAGGTGAGCTGGATGTGAGAATAATGGGAAGGGGATTCGCCTGGCTTGATACCGGCACACATGAAAGCTTGCTCGAAGCGTCGCAGTTTATCGGGATGATCGAAAGAAGACAGGGGCTGAATATTGCGTGTATTGAAGAGATAGCCCATATTATGGGTTATATAGATGATGAACAGTTGAAAAAATGTGCCGGACCGATGCAAAAGAGTAATTATGGCCGGTATCTGCAAAAGGTTATTAACCGGCGGATTCATCATCAGTTTTAAAAATAAAAACGCAGGTTGCTGAACCTGCGCCTTTTATGCCCGCATTGACAAAAATTGGTGTGATTGTTTTATTTCTCCGGCCAGCCCTCAGACGCCGGTTTCATGATCATTTCAGAGTGAGATAACTGAGTTGGTCGCGTCGGCGAATTCAGTTTCAACCTGTCTGTCCGCTTCTTCCTCATTGATCCATTTTTCACCGTCAAGAACATATCTGAACTGATATTCTTTTCCGGTTTCAAGATTTAGTGTCACAGAAAAAGAGCCATCTTTTTTAAGTTTTTTCATCGGAGTTGCATTTTTGTCCCATTCATTAAAATCGCCGACAATACTGGCAGCAGCAGCTTCTTTACCAAGTTCACCTGGTATTTTGAATGTGACTTTGCACACTGGCTTTGATTTTAGAACCTGTTTTTTAAGTGACATATACTTCTCCATTTATTATTTAGAAGATTACATTTTTTGTTCAATTTTTAGATTACAGAGGGGGAGTGCAGGAAAAAATTAATCCTTTCTTAACATATGTACCCTATATATGAAAAAATCCTCACAACTTTTGTGAGGATTTCGAAAGCGGGATCGACGAGACTCGAACTCGCGACCTCCTGCGTGACAGGCAGGCGTTCTAACCAAACTGAACTACGATCCCATTCAAAATTTTAAGAACATATAAGTCTCAAAAAATATAGACCCAAATATACAGTGTCCCGCAAAACGATGCAAGTATTTTTTTGAAAAAATTGTTTTTTCATGAAAATCGAAAAAATAATTCAAAGAACACAAAATTGATTCCGGACTCTGCAAACAGGAAAAATCATATCTTTACTTTTTCTTTTCCTCAATTAATTCAGGTTTAATTCTTTTATCAGTTCTTATTATAACAACCCTGCGGTTTTTCTCTCTGCCTTCCCTGGTGGAGTTATCGGCGACAGGAAAATCGGGCCCGAGGCCTCTCACCTCAAATCTGTTTCCGCTGATACCTTTTTTTACAAAATAGTTATATACAGCCCGCGCTCTTTGAAGAGATAATTTTTTATTGAATTTATAGGGGCCTGTTATATCGGTATGTCCTTCAATCAGCCATTTTGAATCAGGCTCGCTTTTCATCACATCCACAAGTTTATCAAGTTCACCAAACGCGGCAGGTTTCAGGATCGCTTTATTCAGCTCAAAAGTAGTTCCCGCTCCCAGGATAAGTTCATCAACCCTGTAGGTAACATGATCCCTGAGCTGGCATCCATTGACATCCACCTCAACACCCGGGGGAGTGTTAGGGCATTTATCCGAGAAATCGGCCACTCCATCCTGATCGCTGTCCACAGGGCATCCCTTAGCGTCGACAGTTATATTCAGGGGAGTTTCTTTGCAAGCGTCCATATAGTCGGGCACACCATCTTCATCCGAATCTTTCGGGCATCCTTTGGAATTAACCGCGACATTAACCGGGGTTTCAGGACAACTATCCAAATGGTCGGCGACTCCGTCTCCATCACTATCGAGTGGGCAGCCATACTCGTCGACCTTCAGTCCTTTAAGAGTTCCGGGGCACCTGTCTTCAGAATTATTAACCCCGTCATTGTCATCATCTTTTTCGAACGCGAGAGTCCAGGAGGCGCCAATTCCACCTGTATAGAAAAGGTCGTTGGTGGCCGGTGTTACAAAATTATCGAGATGATCCTTCGGGCTGATATGGCCTCCGAAATCCAGAAGCGCGCCGAATTGTTCAAAGATATTAAATCTGAACCCGAGGGCGATATTATAATTCATCTCATTTCGCCGGTAGTAGTTGTTTGAATTATGCTGCAGATAACTTACACCCGCAAAAAGGTAGGGGGCAATATATTCATCAACGTAATACATGTATAGAATTCCCCCTCCCGCATATTGTACCCTGGTCCGGAATGAAAGCGGAACCGGGTCAATATATTTTGCCATCTGGCTGTCTTTTCCCTTTGTGAAGCCCATTCCTCCGAATATTCGCGCGCCAAGATCGCCATAAGGGAGGGAGAGAAAATAATAGTCGAGAGAGATATTGCCGAAATAATCATATTGAAACACCCTGTAATCGGAAATCGTATATGTGAATCCACCTGTTGCCGAAATGGTCAGGGCATCCATATATGGATTTTTATTCTCCTGCGAATAGAGCAGGGAAGCCAGGAAAAATATTATAAGAAAATATCTTGCAGATTTATACATTGTCGGGCTGCCATCCTTAACAAATGGGGGCTGACGCCCCCTGATTTTTAATTTCCAACAATTGAAAAAGTATTATCACTCAGGTCGAGAATCGTGCCATCAGAATGAGAGGTTATCCTTACCAGGCAGGAATTGGAAGGGGTGCCCGGAATAGTCCAGCTATAGGAAGAATTTATTGCCGGATAACTTTCCTGAATGGTAGTCCACACACTTCCGTTATTTATTGAGTATTCAATTCGAACATTTGATACATCAAATGAAGACCAGGTGATATTTTTTGTTGTACCGACTATCCAGTTTTCTCCACCGTTGGGAGATACCAGTTTAATTTGTGGTTTTACTATTTCGAAAGGATTATCGGAGATATCCTCAACCTCGGGATTATAAAAATCGGAAATTTTTATAAGGCATTCATCCGACTCAAGATCAGGGAGGCCCCATATAAAATGTCCGGTCATAGCTGAGATGCTGTCTTTTATCACCGACCAGCTCGCGCCGTTATCACTTGAAAATGAGATTTGAAGGGTTGAAATATTGTCGCTTATCCATGTTATATATTTGGATGTGCCTGAAAGCCAGCTTTCCCCTCCGTTAGGCGCTTCAAGTCTGATCATCGAAATTCCCGAGGCGGTAACAATAGAAAAAGAATTGTCGGTAACATCATTTATTGAGGTATTATTTATGTCGGTAATTTTAACAAGGCAGTTCGCGGAAGGCAATTCAGGCACCATCCACTGGTATGATTTAACCGATGCGGCTATATCTTCGGTAATAGTCGACCAGTTGACGCCATTATTTGTTGAGTATTCAATACGGATATTGTTCACTCCGCTTGAATTCCAGGTGATATTTTTTGTCGTCCCGACAAGCCACTGTTCTCCTCCGTTGGGGGCGATAATCATCAGTTCCGGAGGCGAAATTGTAAAGAAATCGCTGCCGGCAGCCGCTAATGATGAATTTGTATAGTCTGAAATTTTAACTTTACATTCGCTTGAGGGAGTTCCCGGAACTTCCCAGAGATAGTTGCCTGAGGCGGCGGAAAGGCTGTCTTCTATCAGCAGCCAGTCGGAGCCATTGTTTGTGGTATATTGAAGTTTGATATCATTAATACCGGCGGAATTCCAGGTAATAAAATATTCCGAACCGACAAGCCAGTTTTCTCCTCCATTGGGACGTGTAAGTGTTATCCCCGGTGTATTCGCGATAGAGAATAAACCCTCGCTGGTATCTGAAACAAGAGGATAACGAACATCACTTATCCTTACTTTACATGAGGAAGATGAGAGGTCCGGTATAGTCCAGTCAACCGAGGCAGTGTCGGAAGAAGTCGCGCTGATTATCTGTTCCCATGTTATTCCCGCGTCAGAGCTGAATTCAATCTTAACTTCCGAAACCTGGCTGCTTGTCCATTTAATTTCCGCTTCTGAACCTGATGTGAAGCTTTCACCCCCCGCGGGTGAAATTAGGTTAACCGACCCGGGTCCGTTATCAAAAATCGTCTGGAGGGGAGCGTCTTCCACCTCGCATCCTGCCGCAAAAAGAACTGCTATTGAGACAATCAATCCCAAAATGATTTTTTTCATTTTAAACTCTTGTTTTATTTACCTTATACATAATAAACGTAATGCTTTATTGGATTGCCTCAATATAACAATTTAATGCCTCAGAGTCTATTGTTTTGTGTTAATTTTTCCCGTTTTAATCATAAGTTAAAAGACTAAAGAAAAATTTTAGCTCGAAGGATATATCGCCTGTCTGCGCATTATCCTGAGCGCTCCGGCCAAAGCTGGAACAAGCCTGCCGGTTTGATTAAAAGCGGGTGAATGAGTCTGTCGAAACCCGGCGCCCTCAATTCAGCCGGCGCCCGGTGACCGGGTTTACCAGACTCGGCATGGCGGAGTCGAAACAGTTGATTGAACGAATCCGAAGCCCGGTGGCTGAGCGGAGTCGAAGCCACATTGCAGGCGCACTGTTAAGACATTGGGAACTAAACGGATAGGTATGATCTCTTTACCCTCATCCAGCGCAGGGATTTACAAACGAACTCGAGCAAAACTAAGCTCCCAAAATTTGCCCCTGTTTTTCCGAAACAGCTATGAAAATAACAAAATCTTCCATAAAAATTGTAAATTATTTATTGTTAATTCCACCTCTCCGCAGATTAATCAAGTTTATTTATTCAGAATAATATATAGAAAAAATGGATAAAATAATTTGTCTATTACTATCCGTTTTTTGTATTTTTGGATGTTGCTGTAGAGGGCGGAGAGATTTTGGCCACATCAGCAATTCAAATTAAACAGATTAAATAAAGGAGAAACTGATGAACAAAATCAATATTCTCTTGTCAGTATTGGTTTTTATTATTTTGGTATCCTGCGAAAAACAAACGAATTCGACAGGTAACTTTCCGGTCGCCGGTAAATCATATGTGGTGAAATATCAGGATGTGAATCATCTCTTCGGGGATTCGCTGAATATTGTCTATGTATTTGATTACTGGGGTACGACAACGACTTACCATGACGGAGCTTCCGGATTATTCGAAAATGTTCTCTCACCTGATCCCCACAGAGCAAATACCAGGAGAATGGAAAAAAATGACGCTGCCTGGAACGTGACGATTGATATTCCCGAAGAGGCAAAACTATTGAGTTATTATTTTACAGATGGGGAAACCACTGATTATAACGATAAAAAAACATATATGAATATTATCTGTAATGAAAAGGGTATTCCTGTAAAAAACGCCCGTTTCAGCAGTGTGGATTTCTTAATTATGGCTGGCAAATCGGACGAGGTTTTAAGCGCGCTGCGGGAAGAGCTTCGTATTTATCCGAAAAACTGGCTGGCACACATGGTATATAACAAAAAATACCTTGAAAGCGCGGAGACTTTATCCGAATATGAGAAGTTTTATGATAATATTTCAGACAATTACAACAAACTTGTTACTAAATATGGTGAAACTGATTCAATAAAACAGATTAAAGCCAGTATGATATGTGAATATAAATATGCTCTTTATCCTTTGATGTATGACCTGACACAGAATACCGAATCAGATTTTCTTTCAATTATGAAATCCATACCGGAAAAAGATCACCATGGTTTCGCGAAATCATATTACAGGAGTATTAAGGAGCGTTTAACAAAAAATAAAAAAGACGCGGAAATGAGGAAACAGTTAAAAGGAGCGGAGGCGCCCGATTTTGAATTCACTACGATAAATAATGTTAAAGGGAAATTATCCGGGTTTTACGGAAAATATGTTCTGCTCGATTTCTGGGCAACCTGGTGTGGACCATGTGTTGGAGAAATACCCAAAATCAAAAAAGCTTATAACGAATATCATGACAAAGGATTTGAGATTATCAGCATTAGCTGTGATGATATGGAAAAAGAGAAATTCAAGGAATTCGTTAAAAGTAAAGAAATGACCTGGACACATGTTCTCGAGGGTTCGGAAGGAGCTATTCAGAGGTTATATAATGTTTCTTCTTATCCGACTCTCTTCCTTATTGACAAAGAGGGAAAAGTCATTCATTTATCATCGGAAATAAGAGGAATTCAGCTCAAACAAAAACTGAGAGAATTATTGGATAGTTAGGCTCTTACCACCATATAAGAGTTAACATGTTGAGGATAATCAGGCCGCGATTCTAAATAAACTGACCAGGCCGGAATCAAAAAAGGGATCACATAAACGACTCCGAATGGAGTCGAATATGAATAGCCCCGGATGCAATCCGGTGGTCTGATATAACGGACATCATTCGCGACGCTGAAGGCGTCGGAATATAAACACCCCGTGGGAAATAGTAGTTGCCGGAGTAAAATCAAATTCGCGATGAAGTTCTATATTCGAACCGTTCGGGGTCGTGGCGGCATATTTTTCTTTTTACCCCGGGCTGCTCTCTTCTTTCGCCGCCCGGGGCTATTGATATTGAATCCCATTCGGGATTCTTTTCAAAAGAAATCAGAGCTCAATTCATCAGGTGTTTGCAGTTTATCCTTTCCCCAATAGGGCGTTTCCCTCAGCTTTGCCTGGGGAAAATTTTAGGCTCTTATCACCACACTAACGTTAACATGTTGAGGATAATCAGGCCGCGATTCAAAATCCATAAGCTGATGGAGTCAGAAAAAGAAAAGTTATCGATCAGCCCGGGGATAGTCCTTCCCCGTCTTCAAAGAAAAACACTTTGAATCCACCCCTTCCAAAGGGGGATATTTCAAATATTTGGATTGGTTGACAAATATCCCCCTTCGGCCCCATGGGGATGCAAGCAAGGGGTGGCAATGAAGCGCCTTTCTTCATTGACGGGGGAGGACACACCTCGAGTAACTACGAAACTTATACTTTGCAATAAAACTTTCTACTTGTTGATAAATCTCTTACCTATTTGCGTATAATATAACTTCTTATTGAATAAATCGCCTCCCGTTTTGCCGGGGAACTTTTCCCCTTTAGGGTGTTTTCTACAAGCTTTGCCTGGGGAAAATTTAGAAACTCAATCTTTAATCCAAGCATATTTTTCCACTAATACCGCTTTTTACTGATCTTTCGGCTGACGGGCATTTTGAGCATATCCCCGCCAGCCGGAACCTGGATGGAAATAAAAAACAGAGCCTGAGTTGTTCCCGAAATTCTTCCTGACTTCAGACCCAAAGTATCCCAGAAGTTAGAAAACACAATAAAAACAGAGGAAAAATAAAAAACGGCCAATGTAGTGCCTAATATTACATTGCGCTTGACTTTCAGTCTATTTTTTTGTATATTATCTTCATGTTTATCAGAACAAAAACATCACCGAATAGCCCTAAAAAATCCGTTCAAATCGTTGAGTCGATTCGTAATGGCGCTAATGTCAGGCAAAAAATTGTACGCCATATCGGCACAGCTCTAAGTGATGATGAATTACAAAAATTAAAGGAACTGGCTGAATACGTAAAAGCAAAGCTTGAAACTGAAAGCCAGCCAAACTTGTTTGCCCCGGAAGAAATTGCTCAAATGGTAATTGAAGCAAGAAAAACTAAGGATGACAACCCAATAAATGTTGACTTAAAAAAGCTAAGGGAGGAACAAAGGATTATCATTGGCATCCATGAGGTCTATGGTCAAATATATAATGAGCTTGGTTTTCAGTACACACTTGGCAGTCCTAAAAGAAAAGTATCTTCGAGCAGGAATTTATTTAATATAGTAATGGCCAGGATAGCCAATCCATCATCAAAAAGATCATCAGTCCGACAGTTGGAAAAAGACTTTGGCCAAAAGCTATCGTTAGACGGAGTATACAAAATGATGGATATGCTGGATGAAGAGAAAATAAACAAAATACAAAAGCTATCATATGAAGCAGCCTCAGGAATAATAAAAGAAAGGATTGATGTAATATTCTATGATTGCACAACCCTGTATTTCGAAAGCTTCACAGAAGATGAACTCAAGGAGAATGGATACAGCAAGGACATGAAGTTTAACCAGCCGCAAGTGTTGTTGGCACTTATTACAACAAGCGAAGGCTTTCCAGTCGGATATGAGGTCTATCCCGGTTCCTATTATGAGGGGAATACACTTGAATTGGCCATAGAGAAACTGGAAAAACAGTTTGAGGTAGGGAAGATAATATTTGTTGCAGACAGTGCGATGTTAAGCCAGACAAACCTTTCAAAACTTGAGGGAAAAGAAAAACAATATATAGTTGGCGCGCGGTTAAAAAACATGAGCGTCAAAATGCAGAATAAAATAACTGACCTGACAAATTATAAATCAACGGTTGATGATGAAAAGATGGCAGTATTTACCTTGGGAGAAAAAAAACGATTAATAGTAACATACAGTCCTAAACGTGCCGAAAAGGATCGCTATGACAGAGAAAAAGCGATAGAAAAGTTGAGAAAGAAACTGGAACGATCCTCAAACCCCTCTTCGTTGATAAGCAACTATGGATATAAGAAATTTCTTCAGATAGAAGGTGAGTCCAAAATAATAATAGATGAAGAAAAACTAGCTGAGTCGGCAAAATGGGACGGATTGCATGGTGTTGTCACAAATGCAGAAGAACTAAACGAAAAAGAAGTAAGGGAGCAATATCAGAAACTATGGCAAATAGAGGAATGCTTCCGGATCAGTAAGCATGACTTAAGTCTACGTCCGATATACCACTGGACGCCCAAAAGGGTAAAAGCTCATATTGCGATATGTTTTATGGCGCTGGTATGTCTGAGGCACCTTGAATATCGTGTCTTGAAACAGTATGAAAAGCTTTCTCCTGAAGTAATAAGAAATGAGTTGCTTCATGTTCAATGCAGTATTCTCAGAGACCAGTCAACTCAAAAAAGGTATGCCATGCCTTCAATGGTAACGAAACATATAAGAAAAATCTATCAGGTAGTAGGGCTAAAGATAGATAGCGTTCCATATGAAATATAGATAACTCCCTGAATGTGAAATCGGAAATATGAGAAATGTAGTGCCTATAAAAAACCTATGCCCTTTAATAACAATGAGTTACGCTGTTTTGGGTCGGAAGTCAGGAGTTGTTCCCGAAATTCTTTATAACCTTCCCGGTGAACAACAATATCCCGGACAATTCCGGGATCAGGTTGGGGCCTGATATCCAATCATTCATTCTCCATCTAATATGGGCAGTATTAAGAAAATATTAAGAAATGGCGCGAATGGCCCTAAATCACGAGCGTTTTTAGTATAATAAGCAAAATTGTGTGAAAATAGATATATTTGCTGTTTGATTTTTTATAAGATAGAGAGAAATATGTCAGCAAATATTACAAATGAAATTCCAAAAGCTTATAATCCTGAAGAAATTGAGGATAAATGGTATTCCTTCTGGGAAAACAACGGTATATTCCATTCAGAACCTGATGATTCCCGCCCCTCTTATTCCATAGTCATACCGCCGCCTAATGTGACAGGTATGCTTCATCTCGGGCATGTGTTAAACAACACCATCCAGGATGTTTACATCAGGTATAAAAAAATGCTCGGCTATAACACATGCTGGGTGCCCGGAACAGATCATGCCTCGATAGCCACCGAAGCCAAGGTAATTAAATCTCTTAAGGACCAGGGGATTGACAAGTGGCAGATAGGCAGGGAGGAATTCCTTAAACATTGCTGGCAGTGGACAGAAAAATATGGGGGCATTATTATAAACCAGTTGAGAAAACTTGGCGTAAGCTGCGACTGGGAAAGAGAAAGATTTACCATGGATGACCATTACTACAAGAAGGTGGTTGAGGCGTTTGTGGCGTTATATAAGGAAGGATATATTTACCGGGGCAACCGGATGGTAAACTGGTGTCCGGTTTCAAAATCAGCCATTTCGGATGAAGAGGTTATTTACAGAACCCGGCAGGGAAAATTATGGTATCTGAAATATCCTGTTGAGGGAGAGAATAGTTATCTTGTTGTCGCCACAACACGTCCGGAAACGATGCTGGGTGACACGGCCGTTGCCGTAAATCCGAATGATGAAAGGTATAAACACCTGATAGGGAAAAAGATAGAACTTCCTTTAACAGGGAGAAAAATACCGGTTATCGCGGATGAGTATGTTGATATCGAATTCGGAACCGGCGCGGTAAAAATCACACCCGCTCATGATGTCAATGACTATGAAATGGGTAAAAGGCACAACCTTGAATTTATAAATATATTTAATGAAGATGCCACATCAAATAATAATGTGCCTGAAGGTTTCAGGAATCTTGACCGTTACAAAGTAAGAGAAAAGGTAATTGAAGGATTTGAAAAACTGGGACTGCTGGAAAAAACCGAAGACTATACTAACAACGTAGGTTATTCGGAAAGGGGAGGAGCGCCGATAGAACCATATCTTTCGGAACAGTGGTTCATGAAAATGGATGATCTGGCCCGTCCGGCGCTTGAAGTGGTTGAAAAAGGTGAAATACATTTCCATCCCGCTCACTGGGTGAAGACGTATAAACACTGGATGGAAAATATTAAGGACTGGTGTATTTCGAGGCAGCTCTGGTGGGGTCACAGGATACCGGTTTGGTACCATAAAGAAACAGGTGAAATATATTGCGAGGCCGATCCGCCGCGGGATGCCGAAAACTGGATTCAGGATAAAGATGTGCTCGACACCTGGGCTTCAAGCTGGTTATGGGCATATGATGTATTCACCACCGAAGAGGAACAAAAATATTATTACCCGACTGATCTTCTCGTTACCGCCCCCGATATTATTTTCTTCTGGGTGGCGAGGATGATTATCGCCGGGCTTAAATTTAAGGATGCCATTCCTTTTTCAGATGTATATTTTACGAGTGTGATAAGGGATGAGAAGGGAAGGAAAATGAGCAAATCGCTCGGCAATTCTCCCGACCCGCTTGATGTAATCAGAGATTACGGAGCCGACGCCCTGCGCTTTACAATTAATTATATCGCGCCCCTCGGACAGGATGTTCTCTTTTCCACTGAAAAATGTGAAATAGGAAGAAATTTTGCCAATAAAATCTGGAATGCAGGCAGATTTCTGCTGATGAACGCTGCGAATATTGAACTGGATGAATCACTCAAAGATAAACATCTTGATTTTACAGACCGCTGGATCTTTTCAAGGTTCAGTGAAACCACAAAAAATTACCGGGAAGCTTTGGATAAATTTGATATAAATGGCGCTTCAAAAATAATTTACTCCTTTATTTGGAATGATTTCTGCGACTGGTATGTTGAATTAGCGAAGAAGAGATTGTATTCGGATGATCTTCAGGTAAAAACCGCTGTTCTTTCACGTGCTATCGCTCTTTTTGATGATATGCTGAAACTGCTCCACCCCTTTATGCCCTATATTACCGAAGAATTATGGCACAGAATTTCGGCCCGAAATGAAAAAGAAAGTATTACTCTTACTTCACTTCCCCCATTCGACGAAAGTTTAATTAACAGGGAAGCTGAGGCAGAGTTCAATACCGTAAGGGATATTATCACCGCAATAAGGAACATACGGGGCGAAATGAATATTCCCCCTTCGGCAGCGATTAACATTATTATCCGTAACGGAAAGCTGAACGATATTCAGTCAGGTTATATTCAATCCATTGTTCGCGCCGCGGGAATAAAGAAGGATGATAATTATATCAAACCGAAAGCGACAGCCACCGCTGTTGTCGGAGAGTTTGAAATTTTTATCCCTCTTGAAGGTATTATTGATCTCGATTCGGAAATTGGCAGAATTGAGAAAGAGATTACCAGGCTGGAAGGAGCTTTGAAAGGTGTTGATAAAAAACTCGCTAATGAGAGATTTGTCAACAATGCTCCCGCTGAGATTGTGGAAAAGGAAAGAGCGAAGAAGAAAAACTGGGAAGATATGCTGATGAAACTGAAGCAGAATCTGAAAGAGCTTGATTAAAGAATAATTCAATTATTTGGAGGAGTAATGAGACCCAAAGATGAAATAATGAAGCAGCTTGAAGAGATAGGTATAAGGAATATAAATGATGTTTTTTATAACCTCTCTTCATCAGCGCTTTATGAAAGGGCAATCAGGAGAAGAGAAGGCATCATCTCACATCTCGGCCCCCTGGTTGTAAGAACCGGCCAGCATACAGGCCGCAGCCCGAACGATAAATTTATTGTCGATGAACCGGCCAGCACCGATAAAATATGGTGGGGGAAAGTTAACAAGCCGATTGAAGGAAAACGCTTTTACAGTATCTATTCCAAAATGATGGCATATATACAGAATAAGGATATCTATATTCAGGATTGTTACGCCGGAAAAGATCCCGATTACAGATTACCGATAAGAGTTATTACTGAAACAGCATGGCACAATCTTTTTGCCCGCAACCTTTTTATTCAGCCTGAAAATGAAGAAGAGTTAAAAGACCACAAACCGGAGTTTACCGTTATTCAGATGCCCTCACTCCAGGCTGATCCTGATACTGACGGCACTAATTCCCCTGTTTTTGTTGTTGTCAATTTTGGCAGAAAACTGGTTCTTATCGGTGGAACAAGTTATGCCGGTGAAATCAAAAAATCTATCTTTACAGTAATGAACTATCTGCTGCCCCAGAAAGATGTAATGTCGATGCACTGCTCGGCAAATGTTGGTGAGGATGGCGATGTCGCGGTTCTTTTTGGACTTTCGGGAACCGGTAAAACCACACTTTCGGCCGATCCGCTTCGCAAACTTATAGGGGACGATGAGCATGGCTGGTCCGATAAAGGGGTATTTAATATTGAGGGAGGATGTTACGCGAAAGTTATCCGCCTTTCACAGGAAGCCGAGCCTGATATATATGAAACTACCAGAAAGTTTGGAACAGTGCTGGAAAATGTGCAGGTCGATCAGGAATCGAGGAAGCTTAACCTGGATGACGCCACCCTTACCGAAAATACCAGGGCGGCATACCCGCTGACACATATACCAAATATTGAGATTTCAGGAATGGCCGGGCATCCAAAAAATATTGTTATGCTGACCGCTGATGCCTTTGGAGTTTTACCGCCAATATCTCGCATGACCCCGGAACAGGCAATGTATCATTTCCTTTCAGGTTATACAGCGAAAGTGGCCGGAACTGAGAAAGGGGTTACAGAACCGAAAGCAACCTTCAGCACCTGTTTCGGAGCTCCGTTTATGGCGCTGCACCCGACTGTTTACGCGAATCTGCTCGGTAAAAAAATTGAAGAGCACAACTCAAGCTGCTGGCTGATCAATACCGGCTGGAGCGGCGGCCCTTATGGAGTTGGTGAAAGGGTGAAAATTAAATATACCCGCGCGATGCTTAACGCGGCGTTATCAGGAAAACTTGATGAGGTCGGAACCGTGGAAGATCCTGTTTTTGGCCTCCATGTCCCTCTTTCAGTGCCCGGCGTGCCGGATGAAATCCTTAATCCCAAAAATACCTGGGAAGACAAAGAAGCATACGACAAAGCGGCAAAAAATCTCGCGCAGATGTTTATTGATAACTTCCGTGATTTCGAAACGGACGTTTCTGATGACATAAAAAATGCCGGACCCAAAGTCTGATGTACTGAATTTAAGGCCGGTTGACATTTATTATCAGTCAACCGGCTATTTTTATTTCTATCCCCTTGAATTTATACACCGCCAACCATTATATTTTTCACCAAATTTCTTTATTTAATATTCTTCGGCAGAAATATGAATTCAGCAGGTATTTTAAATGGGATTGATTACGGCGAGGTTTTTGATTCTCTCCCTGTGGGCATTCTTATCTTTAATTCCGAGTTTCAGATTGTAAGAGTTAACAGGAATTTTAACAGCTTCGTAACCCAGTCCTCCTCAGCTTCACTCACTTCTCCCGGAAAAGACCTGCTGGCCCTCGATTTTGTGAGAAAATATAAATTATCGGATGAATTGACCGGACTTGAGGACTCAGTAAGTTTTGAACGTGAGCTGACCAGAATTAAAACCCCGGGCAGTTCCGAAATATCTATTTTTCTTAAAGCCACATCTATTTACCGCAAAGGGGAATTTGCCGGCGGTATTATTCTGATAGAGGATATTCTCGGCGATTTTATTACGCGGAAGGAAGCCTCCTTTACCGGGCCTCTGTTTCAGGATTTTGTCGGCGGAATTGCTGAACATTACATTCTCACCGATGATTCGGGAAATGTTATCTCAACATCACTTCGATTCAGGAAAGATTTTCTCGGGTTTACCTGCCAGAAGGGATTTAATATTATCGACAGCTTTTCAGAAAGTAACTACCTCGCTATTAAAAAGCTTTACAGCGGGTTTCATTCTGGTGAAAAAAGCGCTAAGATTTTACTTAAACTTGAAGAAAAAGAGAGAGTTATCAGCGTCAGGGCGTCGATCACTGCCGACAACCGGAAAAAAGGTGATATCGTGCTCCTTCTTCTCGATGATATAACCAGGGAGAGGAAAGAAAGGGGGGAGGAGAGGAAAAAACTGGCTGAGCTCGATTTCCTTTATAATTCTGTTTCATCTGTCGCCGGCGCTGTTCTGGTTACTGATGTCGAAGGAACTGTAAGCGAGGTGAATAAAACAGCCCGCGAGCTGCTGAAAAAAAGGGTCGGGCAGATAATCGGCAAAAATATCGCACATCTTATTCCAGCCATAGATGAAAAAAAATTCCGCGAAATTTGTTCGGAATTAAGGGTTTCAGGCAGATGGAATGACCGTATAAGATTTCTGCGGCATAATGGTGATTTGAGAATTCTTGAGGGAAGTTTCGCTCTTATTCCCGATGAGGAAAAAGAAAATATAATATTTCTTTTACAGGATATTACCAGAAGAATTGATGATGAAGAAAAGCTCTATTCAGAGTTTAAGAAATTCCGGACAATTGCCCTGCAGTTTGATGATCCGGTAGCGGTCCTCAGCAATGAGGGTAATATTGAATGGGGCAATGATAAATTTACTTCTCTTTTCGGCAATGAAATAATTAAGGAAAAAAAGAGCGTTAAAACCATCATTGAGCAGCGATTTCTGAAAATCCATCATTTTAATATTACAAGAATTAGCGCCGGCAGGGAAAAAGACCCCGAGCTGCCGATGATCACCAGTTCAGGTGAGAAAAAGCTGATGAATGCCTGCTTTTATGCCGGACTCGATATCAACAATGAACCTGAATATTATCTGCTGACTCTTAAAGACGGCTCGCTGAAAAAAGAGAAAGAGAAAACCATCAGTATACTGAAGAGTATTCTGAATGAAAAGAAAAGGGGACTGGCAATAGAGATAGATGGGGTTTATTACCTGGCAAACCGTACATATCTTCATCTTATTGAAGCGGGGGATGAAGAGGATATCAAGGGGGAAGGTATCCGGTTTAATGCCGTTCAGGGGGATAAGCAAAAGGTAGAAGAGTATTATAAAAAAAGTCTGGCAGGCGAACCGGGCAATAAAAGTATCCGCTATACCGGAATGAACCGGGAAGGGAAAAAAATGATGCTCGATCTGAAAATTGAGAGGAAAGAGCTGGGAGGTGAAACCTTTTTCATCCATACCCTGAGTGATATTACATCCGACAGATCGGCGGAATCGACAATTCTTTCTAATGAAAAAAAATTCAGCGCTCTTGCCGAAAATATTAATATTGCCATCTGGGCTACCGAGCAGGTAAGAGGAAGGATAAAACCGGCTTATTTTTCAGGCGCGATAGAAAAAATTACCGGATACAGCAATGAGGAATTTCTTGAGGATAGCAGGCTCTTTTTCAGAATTATTCATCCCGATGATTATCATGAAGTGATAAAAAAACTACGCCGGTTTTTAGGAAATGATGAGAAAAAAAGTGAGTCATTCAATTTCAGGATAATCAGCAAAAATGGCAATGTGGTCTGGATTGAAAACAAGGTGAATATTGAGAGGGAGCAGGTTGAATCGACTCCGAGATTATATGGTTCGGTCAGTGACATCTCAGCCAATAAAAAAGCTGAGGAAGAGCTCAAGAAGAGCGCCGAGGATTTAAAGAAGCTGAATGAAACCAAGGACCGGTTCATCTCAATTATATCCCATGACCTGCGCACACCTTTCAGTTCGATTATTGGTTTCACCGATGTGCTGCTGGGAGATAAAAATCTTACCGATGAAAAAAGGGAGGAGTACGTAAGATTTATCAGGGAATCTTCGGGTAATATGCTCGCTCTTGTCAATTCTCTTCTCGACTGGACCCGGCTCCAGACAGGGAGGATGAAGTTTGAGCCGCAGAGGATAAATGCCCGCAGAATTGCCGAACAGTCTGTCCAGATCATATCGGGCAGCGCCATGCAGAAAGAAATAGAACTTGTATCTGATCTGAAATATGATATTTTTATTCACGCCGATGAGAATCTTCTTCTGCAGGTATTTAACAACCTGATATCCAACGCGGTTAAGTTTACTCATCCCGGGGGTGAAATCAGAATTGAGAGCAAGCCGATTATCTATAAAAAAATGTTTGAGTTTGCAGTAAAAGATAACGGTGTGGGTATTAAAGAGGATGATCTGGCGAAACTATTCAGAATAGATACAAAATTTACAACCCACGGAACCGGGGGGGAAAAGGGCAGCGGACTTGGTCTGAGTCTTTGCCACGATATAGTTACCAAACATGGCGGCGAGATGAGAGTGACGAGCGAAAGGGGGAAGGGAACTACTTTTTATTTTACTCTTCCTGTTTCTTCAACCAATATTCTTTTTGTTGATGATTCGGGCACCGACAGGATATTATACAGCAAACTTATCAGCAATATTGTGCCTAATTACCAGGTGATACTGGCAAATAACGGAAGAGAAGCGCTGCAGGTAATTGAGGAATCTTATCCGGCGCTTATTGTATCTGATCACAGGATGCCGGTTCTGAACGGATTGCAGCTTGTTTCTTATATCAGGGATGGTAAAACAAAATACAGGCCCCCGGTGATTATTCTCAGCAGTGATCTTAATCCCTCGGTTGCCGATGAATATCGTGAGATGGGGGTTGAATATGTTTTTAACAAACCGGTTAATCTGAAAACATTTAAGGTGGCGATCGATAAATCGCTTAAAAAGGCGATTTTCAGCGAGGGAAAATAACTTTGAATTGTGAATTGGTTTACTATGGTTTGGAGTTTTATTACGGTTTGAGGTTGTTTTTTCTGTCGTCCCTGCGGGACTTTTTGGGGTTATTCGTTTCTGAAAGATCCCCATAATGAATTATGGGGCTATTATCTGTCGTCCCTTCCGGGACTTTTTGGAAAGTATTTTCCGCAATGAGTTTGAAATAACTCCAAAGGAGGCGTTACAACAGTAGGACAGGCTTTCCAGCCTGTCCCGGACGGGCCAAAAAATTTCACAATACCTGGAAAAATTGCTTGTCTCAAAACACGGCTATCTCCAACACTCTGATAAGAATGCCTTACGTTTAGGTGATTTGGACTCAACAGAGGGACAGGCCCCAGAGGGACAGGCTGGAAAGCCTGTCCCTCTGGGGCCTGTCCTACGGTCAGAGTCTGTAAACATTCGGCAGTTCGATATTAGATGAAGGAATAAAAAAACCGGGAGATATCTCCCGGTTTCATTATAAAAATATATCTGGCTTATTTTATTTAAGGAATTTCAGAACAGCGCCCGAAACACTTTTTAATTTATACTTACCGCTGACTTTTTTCAGTGATTTTATTCCGGCTGTTTTTTCATTAACAAGCACCTGCCATTTACCATCCGGCAATTCAAAAGTCACATCCGCTTTTTGCTCGGCGTTAAAGAGCGCGAAAAATCGGTCATCACCATATTTTAATTCATAGGCGAGGGCGAAGGGAAAATCCTTGAGAGTAATGAATTTAATATCATCATATTCCGCTTCCCTGAAGGCTTTGTATGTTTTCCTAAGCTCAATCAGTCCGGCATAATAATCGAATAATTCTTTATTGGCCTTCGCGTGTTTATAATTGATATAATTGGTTTCATTATCCTTGTTATATGAATTATGGTCAATATGCCCTTTGTGTTCATCTTCAGCTTTGATGTTATGAGGAATAACCTTTGTGCGGGCAAATTCCTGGCCCGAATGAATCATGGTCATACCCTGGCTTGTAAGGAGGAATAATGAAGCGAGCTTATGCAGCTTAAGTTCCCCGGATGAAAGCTTAACAAACCTGTCGACATTTTTGATCTTCTTTTCCGGATTGACTTTCCCCAGGGCGAGTCTGATAAAATCGCCCAGCGTATTATCATCATGGGCGGCGAGATAATTAACCGAGTGCTCCTTTTTGGTAAATAATCCGAGTGAATCCCTGAGCAGAGTTCCCTGAACATAACTTTTTATTCTGCCGGGATTATTATTCCCCTGCCATTTGCCGAAAATCCAACCCTGGCCGTCGCGGGGATTCTGCCCTTTAATGCCGTTTCTTACCTGGTCGTTCCACACTCCCCAGTCGCGTACTGAAAATCCCTCGGGATCATATTTGCCTCCTCCCCAGGGTTCACATACAAAAACAACATTGGGATTGATTTTCCTTGCTTCTCTTATTATCTCTTCAATAGTTATCCAGTCAATAAGCGCTCCAAGATCAAAACGGAAACCATCAATATGATATTCTTTCATCCAGTAGAGAATACTTTCAACTATCATTTTTCTCATCATCGGGGCTTCGGTGCGCAGATCATTTCCACAGCCTGAAGCGGCCATGCAGGTTCCATCATCATTCAGACGGAAATAATATTCGAGGTCTATCTCCTTAAGGTTGCCTGTTTCATATTCCGACAGATGATTATATACGACATCCATCATCACGGCGATGCCTTCTTTATGAAAAGCCTTCACCATATCCTTAAAATCGTTAACCTGTTTTCCGGTTGTGCCCATCCAGGTTTTCCATTTAAGCTCTTTCCAATCCTCGCTGTAATAAGCTTCAGGGGCAAAAAAGGCACCGGTCATATATCCCCAGTGGTTTCTTTCGTAGGGATTCCAGGTGTTGAACCGGCCTGCCATGCTGTCTTTCCAGGGAATCTCAATACAGCCGAATTCCTGCGAGGGCAGCAATTCCACCGTATTTACGCCAAGCTTTTTAATATAATCAATGCCACCTGTTTTCCCTTTCTGAATCAGCCCTTGATATGTTCCCGGCTTTGATGATCCGCTCGATTTATGTGCGGTCATATCTCTTACGTGCATTTCATAAATGATATGATCGGTCCATTTGCGGGGCAGCCAGCTATCTCCTTCCCAGTCATATTCTTCATTGTATATGATTGAGAGGCGGGGATTCATATAATCATTATAGGTAGCGACTGCTTTAGAATAAGGGTCAACGCATAGGGGGGGATTTTCAGTATTTTCATGGAAAACTTTATAAGCATAAAGCATTCCATCCATGCTCCCTTCAAGTTTTACTTCCCAGACTCCGTTTTCATCCCTTTCCATTTCATATTCATTATCCGGCTTAAATCCCGGTTTTTCAAACAGGCATAATACTACTTTTTCGGCATTTGGAGTAAAAAGCCTGAAAAAAGTATTTCCATCTTTAAAAAAGCTGCCCAATTCTTTTTCTGAATAAAAACTATCCTGTTGTTTCTCCTCCTGAATAATTACCGGGGTTTCATTTTCGGAGATGAACAAATTATTTCCCTGTAAAAAATTTGTTGATATGATGACAATTAATAGAACAAATAAAGATACCAGGTTCTTTTTCATATTTACCTGCAATTTTTTTCGGGATAAAATAGTGAATTAAATTAAATATGCAAAATGTTAAAAGGATTTTATTTGTGAGTTGTATTCGGGCAGGTTGATATAGAGTTGATTGTCTTTTTCCGGGTCAGCCTTGCGAGAGCAGCTCTTCCGGGACCGAAACGCTATAGACCGAAAAAACATCCGTGCTTTCGATGGTAGCGTCCGAAGGATCGAGCGGCATTCTGTTTTGGTCTACTATGATTGTCTGTGCTGTTTTGGCTGCTGTCATTGATCTCTTCTACTTTTCAATAATGGAATATAATCTATCATGTCCGGCCTGCTGAATAATCGGGCAGATTGATGTACGCGTATTTGGAATCGTATTTAATTATTGTGAAGTAAAAGGCCATTAAAACTCTGAATGCTTCCGCTCCGGTATTATATGCATAAATAAACTGGTTACCAGCTAATGTTAAAATAAATAGAAGAATAACAGCAATGAAATAGAATATAATTATAAAGTCAAAAACATTAATTTTATTCAAATACCTCGAATAAATAATGGTCCTGTAAAGCAACTTAGATGTTAGTAATATTTGTAGTGATATATTAAAATAACTGTTTAAATTAATATTGATCATACCAATGACAAAAAAACAAATTGCAAATGTATTGAGAACGGGATTTGAAGAAACATATTCGAGCTTATGGACCGAAAAAAAAGCAAGCATTGAAACAAGTAAATAAGTATATAGGGAATTTGAACTAAACCAGGTTGTTAAATAAAATAAGATCGGGTTACTTTGCGAAAATGAGATCATAAAAAAAGATTCCATCGCGGTTCTGTGAAGGTACGTCAAACCGAGATTTAACGGACTTCCAATAGCCAATACAATAAAGAGGAGAAAATATTCACTTTTCCTTTGGCGGATAGCAGGCAACAACCAAAAAAAAGCGATTAAAATAGAGATTTGATAGTCAATAATCATATATACTTTTAATTGTAATTTGAATAAAATATATAAATATCGGCCTCAATATGTAAAATGGGGTTTAATATTGAGGCTTTCGAAGGTACTAAGTTATTAAGAGTAACAACTTAACAATAGTGTATGACTCCTTTTGGTGGCTGAATATACCTTTGCATAATAATAATGAAATAACTTTTTACAATATTATTCTGGAAAACTTTCAGATTATTTAGGTCGTCGGGCAAATCGGAGGACAAAGTTGTCCATACTCCATAATCTTTTGCCCATTTTTTACACAAAGCGTGTTTCCGCGCATTTCAATTTGAGTGTTAATATTTGAGCCTTGCGAGAGCAGCTCTTCCAGGACCGAAACGCTATAGACCGAAAAAACATCCGTGCTTTCGATGGTAGCGTCCGAAGGATCGAGCGGCATTCTGTTTTGGTCCACTATGACTGCCTGTGCTGTTTTGGCTGCTGTCATTAATCTCTTCTACTTTTCAAAAGTTGGATAAAATCTATCACGTACGGCCTGCTGAATAATCGGGCAGATTGATGTACGCGTATTTGGAATCATGTCGGACAATAATAAAATAGACTGCAATAATAATACGTAGTACCAATAGTCCAATAATATATTCAATATAATAAACGGCTTCAATTTGATAAACAAGAAAAGATAAAATTAGTGAAAGAAAATAAAATACAAGCGCAAAGTCAAAAATATTAATTTTGTTTTCAAATTTAGTGAAATTTGCTGTTTGTTTGAGAATTCTGAACATGATTATAATTTGAACAATTATCATCCCCAATAGTCTAAATATGGGAAATATAAATTTTATTGGTATAATTAGCAAAATAAATATTGTTATATACTTATTTTCAGGTATATAGCGAAATCCGTTAATTGAAAAATAAGTGAAAATAGTGAATACAAGTTGGATGTTAGTGGAGTCCATACTCAATTCGGCAATAAGAAAGAAGAATACCGGTTCTGATTGTGAAAAATTTATCATGAAGAAAGAATTCATTGCCGTATAGTGGAGATAGATTAATCCATCAGTAACTGGCCCACATAAAAATATCATTGAAAGAACAGGTAAATATATTGTTTTACGTTGTACAATAGGAGGTATCGCCCAAATAATATTTGAAATTAATATGGTTGTATCAATTATTTCCATGAGTAAAACTTACCTTTTTGTCGTGAGTGAATTTTAATAATATATTAAGGACTAACAGTTTTTTGACGAGTTCCTTGAGTGAATAATAACAGTAAATAATATTTGACGATTTTATTATCCTAAGCTGGTCAGGCCAGAACCAAAAAGAAATTCAAAAAAAAGCGTTCTCGTTCTCGTAATCGTCCTCGTACCCGGCTTTATTTTTCTATGGCGAATTTTTCGAGTACGATAACGAGTACCGCTTCGCTGAGTACGACTATTTAAATCAATTTACTCAATTCAATATTCTGCCAAAAAAAGCAAGAATATTATTGTTAAGTTGCCTAAGCTGGTCAGGCCAGAACCAAAAAGAAGCTTAGAAAAAAATCGTACTCGTTTTCGTGATCGTACACGTTCTCGGCTTTATTTTTCTCTGGTTAATTATTCGAGTACAAGTATCGCTTCACAGAGCACGAGTACGGCTCGTTTTCATTAGCTTGGAAAATTCAATATTCTGCCATCTAAAGCAAGCATATTATTAATAAATTGCCAAAAATAAAAAATCCTTACCACATAAATTTCGACAAATATGATGAAATTAAAATACAGCAGATAATATCATATGAAAAGATAATGAAATGTTTATAGAAACTGATATTGTTGCAAATCAAATTTCTAATTTGTCGGGCAATAAGGTGGACATAAGACTCCATACTCCATAATCTTTTGCCCATTTTTTACACAAAGCGTGTTTCCGCGCATTTCAATTTGGGTGTTAATATTTGAGCCTTGCGAGAGCAGCTCTTCCAGGACCGAAACGCTATAGACCGAAAAAACATCCGTGCTTTCGATGGTAGCGTCCGAAGGATCGAGCGGCATTCTGTTTTGGTCCGCAATGACTGTCTGTGCTGTTTTGGCTGCTGTCATTAATCTCTTCTACTTTTCAATAATGGAATATAATCTATCACGTCCGGCCTGCTGAATAATCGGGCAGACTGATGTACGCGTATTTGGAATCGGCTCTAAAGATGATAAAATAGAAGTCTAAAATGGCACCAAATATAATTAGTCCTAATAAATATTCATAAATATATATGTAACCAATCTCAAAAATTACAAAGCCTGATACAATACTAATTTCGTAAAAAATAATAGCAAAATCGAATATAACTATTTTGTTGCATTGTTTTGCAATAATCCAGATCCTGTAAAACAACAGGAAAATTATGGTTATATGGATTGGGACCATAATTAATAGTCTATATTCCGGCGCAAGTAATCTGATTGGTATAAGTAAAATAAAAAAAGTAAATAACAGATTATTTTTTTCTATAAATTCTAACTCCTTCAGAGCCCGGAATGAAATAATCGAAAATATCAATTGAGATAAAGATGTATCGGAACTCAAATGAAAGATCAAATAAAATAGAGCTTGCTCGGCTTGAAATAGATTAAGCATAAAAAAAGAAAAAATTGCCCTGTGATGTAAATACATCAAGCCTGTGGTAACGGGTCCAACCAGGGCAAGAGCAAAAAAATATTTACTATACTTGGTATTTCTTTGCCGAATAGCAGGGAATATCCAGATGACCGCTGATATTAAACCAGCAATATTCAGTATATCCATTTTTTATGGGCAAATAGGTGGACAATACTGGCTGAAATCCATAACTTTCTGCCCATTCCTAACACAAAGCGTGTTTCCGCGCATTTCAATTTGAGTGTTAATATTTGAGCCTTGCGAGAGCAGCTCTTCCAGGACCGAAACGCTATAGACCGAAAAAACATCCGTGCTTTCGATGGTAGCGTCCGAAGGATCGAGCGGCATTCTGTTTTGGTCCACTATAACTGTCTGTGCTGTTTTGGCTGCTGTCATTAATCTCTTCTACTTTTCAATAATGGAATATAATCTATCACGTCCGGCCTGCTGAATAATCGGGCAGACTGATGTACGCGTATTTGGAATCGGCTCTAAAGATGATAAAATAGAAGTCTAAAATGGCACCAAATATAATTAGTCCTAATAAATATTCATAAATATATATGTAACCAATCTCAAAAATTACAAAGCCTGATACAATACTAATTTCGTAAAAAATAATAGCAAAATCGAATATAACTATTTTGTTGCATTGTTTTGCAATAATCCAGATCCTGTAAAACAACAGGAAAATTATGGTTATATGGATTGGGACCAAAATTAATAGTCTATATTCCGGCGCAAGTAATCTGATTGGTATAAGTAAAATAAAAAAAGTAAATAACAGATTATTTTTTTCTATAAATTCTAACTCCTTCAGAGCCCGGAATGAAATAATCGAAAATATCAATTGAGATAAAGATGTATCGGAACTCAAATGAAAGATCAAATAAAATAGAGCTTGCTCGGCTTGAAATAGATTAAGCATAAAAAAAGAAAAAATTGCCCTGTGATGTAAATACATCAAGCCTGTGGTAACGGGTCCAACCAGGGCAAGAGCAAAAAAATATTTACTATACTTGGTATTTCTTTGCCGAATAGCAGGGAATATCCAGATGACCGCTGATATTAAACCAGCAATATTCAGTATATCCATTTTTTATGGGCAAATAGGTGGACAATACTGGCTGAAATCCATAACTTTCTGCCCATTCCTAACACAAAGCGTGTTTCCGCGCATTTCAATTTGAGTGTTAATATTTGAGCCTTGCGAGAGCAGCTCTTCCAGGACCGAAACGCTATAGACCGAAAAAACATCCGTGCTTTCGATGGTAGCGTCCGAAGGATCGAGCGGCATTCTGTTTTGGTCCACTATAACTGTCTGTGCTGTTTTGGCTGCTGTCATTGATCTCTTCTACTTTTTAAAAGTTGGATAAAATCTATCACGTACGGCCTGCTGAATAATCGGGCAGATTGATGAACGCGTATTTGGAATCGAATCTTACGACTATAAAATAGATTGCGATTAACATTCTGAAAATAATCATACCGATGAAAAAATTCATTATAAAAGTATCATCAGCCAGATATCCAATAAATCCTGCTATGACAGAGACTTCAAAAAAAATCAGTGCGAAATCAAAAGCGCTTATTTTGTTTAATTGTTTCGCCATAGTTATAATTCTGTAAAAAAATAACAGCATGATCGAAAAATGCATACAGGCAATACACAGCGCTTTAATTGTTGGTAAATAAAAGCCGAGAGCCAACAGGAGAAACATTGAAAAACCTAAAATTTTACTTTTGGGAAGATACGTTAATTTAGTTACAGAGAAATAAGAAAATATTGTGAGAATAATCATTATATAGTCAGTATCAGATCCAATAAATGAGATAAGATAAAAAATAATTGGATCTGATTGTGACAAAGTAATCATAAAAAATGAGAACATTTCGGTATAGTGAAGATGAATTAACGTATCAGCAACAGCGTCTCCCATAGCCAAAACAAAAAAGTATAAATTGTATTCTCCTTTTCTTTGTCGGAGGAACACAATAATCCAAAAAATCGAAGATAACTTTATTATAATATCTATGTTTGACATTAAATTATATGTTATGTGGTTGGGCAATAAGGTGGACACTTTATTCCGTACTCCATTACCTTATTCCCATTTTTTACACAAAGCGTGGTCCCGCGCATCTGAATTTGAGTGTAAATATTTGAGCCTTGCGAGAGCAGCTCTTCCAGGACCGAAACGCTATAGACCGAAAAAACATCCGTGCTTTCGATGGTAGCGTCCGAAGGATCGAGCGGCATTCTGTTTTGGTCCACTATGACTGTCTGCGCTGTTTTGGCTGCTGTCATTGATCTCTTCTACTTTTTAAAAGTTGGATAAAATCCATCACGTACGGCCTGCTGAATAATCGGGCAGATTGATGAAGGTGTATTTTGAATTATAGCTGAATATCGATAAGTAAATTGCAAGAATTGAACGAAATATTTCTGCTCCGGAAGCATAGTCGGCAAGAAAACTTATTTCTGCGATCCCTAAAAAAAATTCCATAATTACTGAGATTGAAAATAAAACCATAATGAAATCAAAAACGTTAATCTTGTTGTAGTGTTTAGAATATAAAAAAGTTCTTTGCAGTAATTTATACATGATAATAATTTGGATAATGATAAAAATCGCAGGGCCAATATCAGCCAATATTATACCTGTCATTGTAAGACAAATCATTATTATGTTCAGGAGAAAGTTGTGTGAGATGAATTCTAATTTTTGTATCGCAAAAAAAGCGAGTAATGAAATGAGTAAATGAGTTGGCTGAGAAGATGTGCCCCACCATGCCACCGTATAAAATAAAACCGGATCTCTATGTAAAAGACTAATCATAAAAAACGAATTCATTGCTGTATGATGAAGGTAAAGAAAACTTATAGTAAGTGGGATACCGAAAGTCAAAATTAAAAAGTAAGGCATATATTCACTTTTTCTGTGTCGAATTACCAAAAGCAACCAAAAGATAAATGTTATGGAGGAAATTTGAAAAAAAATATTCATAAAATCTCAATAGTATTAATACTTAGTAATTTCATTTGTCTTTCCAAAATGTAAACCATTGTTTAATCAAGAATAAGAAAATATGAATCATATAATCAGACCCCAAAAATTTTATAGTATCTTTCAGGATCTGATAGTAATATAATTTTTTACGTTGTGGGGCATATTGGTGGACAAGGTACTGAATACTCCATTACCTTACTCCCATTCCGGACACACAAGGTGTCATTTCGCATTTCAACCTGCGTATAAATATTTGAGCCTTGCGAGAGCAGCTCTTCCAGGACCGAAACGCTATAGACCGAAAAAACATCCGTGCTTTCGATGGTAGCGTCCGAAGGATCGAGCGGCATTCTGTTTTGGTCCACTATGACTGTCTGTGCTGTTTTGGCTGCTGTCATTAATCTCTTCTACTTTTCAATAATGGAATATAATCTATCACGTCCGGCCTGCTGAATAATCGGGCAGATTGATGAACGCGTATTTGGAATCTGATCTGATGAAGGTGAAGTATAATGAAATAAGAATTCGAAATATTAAAAAGCCTGAATTGTATTCGAGTTCGTACTGAGCACCGGCCAGTATGATAAGCGCACCTAAGATAATAGTTATATGGTAAAAAGAAATGATAAAATCAAAGATATTAATCCTATTTAGTGAGATAATAGAGGATAATATCAGGTTAAAAAAAAAGTTGAGTGGGGAGAACTGAATAATCTTTGGGTTGATATGGCAATCAGAGATAATCTGATAGATCACCTCGACTACTTAAATAAAAGATCATCAATCCCGATTTATAAACTGGTGAAAATGACAGGAATAGCAAAACAAAAATATTATCGCTGGAAAAAGCAAACCGGACAAGATAACCGTCATAACAACAATCTTCCTAAAAGTAACTGGTTGTTGCCTTGGGAAAAAGAAGCAATAATAAACTATGCGAAAGAACATCATTCAGATAATGATTTTTTTCTCAGAGATGGATACAGAAGGCTTCAGGGAGCATCTTGAGAACAATGTTCCCATAAGTGATATTTCAGAAAAGTACGGATAAGCGTTTATCTTAGAATAGCTGAATCCATTATATAAAAATCTGAATAAAATAATAATTTGTAATAAAATAAATGCAGGCTTATCGAGAAAATTAAAGCCAATTCCTGTAAAAACCAAAATCATAACAATTATATCGAGTATCAAAACATCTTTTAAAAACTCAAGTTTATTTGTCATAAAGTAGACTATTGTATACAAAAGTAAATAAATATAGTCGGTGTCACTGCTAAACCAGGAAATAATATAAAACAGCACTGGATCATGTTGGGATAAAGAAACCATAAAGAATGAATCCAGCGCTGTATAACGTAAAAATATTAAGCTCAATGTAATTGGATCGCAAAGAGCAAGTGTAAAAAAATAATATCGATATTTGCTCTTTCTCTGCCTAAAAAATGGTAGTAACCAAAATAAAGAGGAAATAAGAATAATTTGAAACCTTAAATTCACGTTGTCACCGGACAATAAGGTGGACAAGCTGTTCCATAATCCATTACCTTATTCCCATTCCTAACACAAAGCGTGTTTCCGCGCATTTCAATTTGAGTGTTAATATTTGAGCCTTGCGAGAGCAGCTCTTCCAGGACCGAAACGCTATAGACCGAAAAAACATCCGTGCTTTCGATGGTAGCGTCCGAAGGATCGAGCGGCATTCTGTTTTGGTCCACTATGACTGCCTCCCCATTGGCAATCCTGAACATGATATAACTTTTGCAAATATCGCAAAGGTCCTGAATATGCTGCGAAGTTTTCTGGTAAGACTCTGAGGGCTGACCAAAATCGGCATCAGCCTCTGTAACCGTAATAATCCGACCGTAAGTAGGCATATAATTCCTCCTTGAATTAATATAATATAATTAAATTGCCTGAAAAAGAACAGACGGCAAATTATAATCCCAGTTTATAGTTACCCGGTTTTTCGAATATCTTCTCCCTGATCATCCTGATAATATTAACATTTACCTTAAGCAATTCAGCAATTTTTTCATCTTCAATTCCCATTTTAAGGAACTTAAGAATTTCCGCTTCTTTTCTTTTTTCACCTGAAAGATTATCCAGGCTGAAATCCTCGAGCAGATTATTGATCTTTTCCTCAGTCCAGGCTTCTCCAAAATAATATTTGCCATCGGCGATGGTCAGAATAGCCTCTACAAGTTCATCCTCATTTACTTTTTTATTAAGCAGCCCTTTTCCGCCTGCTTTAAGCACATGTTTAACAACCTCTTTTCCTTCATGCATGGAAAGGAATAATGTTTTTATTTCTTCATCCTGTTTTCTTATTTTACTTATGGCTTCCGGTCCGGTCATTTCAGGCATTGAAATATCGGCGAGCACAACATCCGGTTTATGCCTGAAATACATATCAATAAGTTCCTGCCCGGAGGAAGCGTCCCCCACAATCTTAATATTTTTATACTTTTTAAGCAGCGCTTTAATGCCATACCTGAAAAGGTTGTGGTCGTCAACAATAAGCACCGAAATTTGTTCAGGCATTTTCTGTTATCTCCTCTTTACATGGGGCTTCAAGAATAATAGTGGTTCCGTTTCCCGGGGTTGAGTCAATTTCCATCGAACCGCCGAATGATTCAATCCTTTCCTGCATATTCATAAGACCAATTCCGCTTGAAAGGTATTTACCCTCGGCAATTTTCCTTGGCTCAAAACCTTTGCCGTTATCATTTATAAACACCCTGATGGCGGCTTCATCCCTCAGCATCTGGATATCAAATTCTTTGGCGCCGGAATGTTTTACAATGTTATTAATGCTTTCCTGGATAATCCTGAAAAGCGCCAGCTCAAGCTCTTTATCGAACCGGGCATTCATATTAAAAAAGTCGCAGCTTCCTTTAATGCTGCCTTCCGAATTAACCTTGTCGACCATCGCGGTTACGGCAGGCTGCATGCCTGATTCCTGGAGCAGGCGGGGGCGTAGATCGTAGGTTATTTCCCGCAGTTCACCGATCGTTTTTTCGAGCAGTTCTATATTATCTTCATAATCGGAAAGAGTATTCAGTTCAGGAATCTTTTTGGGATAGTTTTTTAATCCCAGCCTGATAAAATAAAGATTCTGCCCTATTCCGTCATGCAGCTCTCCGGCAATTCTGTAGCGTTCATCATCAATCGATTTACGGAGGTGCGTGGAAAGTTTCCGCAGGTTTTTCTGGTAAATCAGCAGTTCATCCTGGTGTTTTTTCCTTTCGGTAATATCATGGAAATAAAACTGCCCGATATTTAAATCACCTATTCCCTTATAGTTTACTGAAAAATGCCTTTCACCGAGACTTTTATTAAAATTAGCGGTCTGGTTATTAGCAATTGATTCGGCAATGGAAAGACCCCCGATATCGAGTATATCCGCTATCATAACTTTTTCATCAAAATTAACCTGGTCGAAAACCTGCCGCGCCGCTTTATTGGTGAAAGTAACCTCTCCCTCCTCATTTATCCTTATGATCGGGTCGGGGGCAAGTTCGGCGAAAAGCGCCATCAGTCTGCTGTTTTTAAGCTCAATTTCCTGCTTTTCGAAGTAGTGCTCCCTTTTCATCGGAATAAAAATATAACGAAAGAAAATAAAAGTTAACCCCAGAAGCGCGAGGAATATTATTATTGATCCTATAACCGGAACGTTAAAGGTTGTAAGCAGTTCTTTTAGCGTCCTTTCAGAACGGGAACTGTCTGCCTGAATAAAGGATAATAACAGGAAATATAACATTTACTACCTGAACAGTTTACAAATCAAATGTCATTAACCGAAAAACATGCCTCTGAAAAAAAACTGCATCTTATTAGCAACTTAAATAAAAAAGTATATAATTTCAATTTACTAATTACATCCCAAATTGTTTATTTGATTCTTTTAATTCTTTTATCCAGGTGACAATTAATCCGTAAGGAGTCAAATTCTACGTAAAATTGCAAAATTATTACTAATTGGCAATAAAAATCGGCATTAGATTCCGGTCTTTTTGCAAAGGACGCAAAAAACCGGAATGACAAGTAATTGGTAACACTTGGGGAAAGCCAATTCGTCATTCGTAATTCGTAATTCCTCATTGTTTCTGGCTTGCCAGTTTATTCCATAAGGAGTTAAATCCTATGCAACATGGCAAAATTATTTTAATATTTCGAGAAATACCACAAACTCACCCTTGCCAGAGGCATCCCTCTGGGAAAATCCCTCTCTTGGGAAGCTGAAAGCGCGCCGTGGCGTGAGAGGGACTTTAAGACACCCCCTCTCTTTTTTCAAGAGAGGGGGCTGGGGGGTGAGTTTTTAGTGCATGATCTGAAGCATTTAAATTGCTTGACTCTGGCTTTACCGGTTTATGATTATTCCGTTAGCAGTCAAATTCTACGCAAAATTGCAAAATTATTACTAATTGGCAGTAAAAATCGGCATTAGATTCCGGTCTTTTTGCAAAGGACGCAAAAAACCGGAATGACAAGTAATTGGTAACACTTGGGGAAAGCCAATTCGTCATTCGTCATTCGTAATTCCTCATTGTTTCTGGCTTGCCAGTTTATTCCATAAGGAGTTAAATCCTACGCAACATGGCAAAATTTTTTTAATATTTCGAGAAATACCACAAACTCACCCTTGCCAGAGGCATCCCTCTGGGAAAATCCCTCTCTTGGGAAGCTGAAAGCGCGCCGTGGCGTGAGAGGGACTTTAAGACACCCCCTCTCTTTTTTCAAGAGAGGGGGCTGGGGGGTGAGTTTTTAGTGCATGATCTGAAGCATTTAAATTGCTTGACTCTGGCTTTACCGGTTTATGATTACTCCGTAAGAAGTTAAATTCTACGCAAAATTGCAAAATTATTACTAATTGGCAGTAAAAATCGGCATTAGATTCCGGCCTGCCCGCCTTTGGCTGGTCTTTTTGCAAAGGACGCAAAAAACCGGAATGACAAGTAATTGGTAACACTTGGGGAAAGCCAATTCGTCATTCGTCATTCGTAATTCCTCATTGTTTCTGGCTTGCCAGTTTATTCCATAAGGAGTTAAATCCTATGCAACATGGCAAAATTTTTTTAATATTTCGAGAAATACCACAAACTCACCCTTGCCAGAGGCATCCCTCTGGGAAAATCCCTCTCTTGGGAAGCTGAAAGCGCGCCGTGGCGTGAGAGGGACTTTAAGACACCCCCTCTCTTTTTTCAAGAGAGGGGGCCGGGGGGTGAGTTTTTAGTGCATGATCTGAAGCATTTAAATTGCTTGACTCTGGCTTTACCGGTTTATGATTATTCCGTTAGCAGTCAAATTCAACGCAAAATGGCAAAATTATTACTAATTGGCAGTAAAAATCGGCATTAGATTCCGGCCTGCCCGCCTTTGGCTGGTCTTTTTGCAAAGGACGCAAAAAACCGGAATGACAAGTATTTGGTAACACTTGGGGAAAGCCAATTCGTCATTCGTAATTCCTCATTGTTTCTGGCTTGCCAGTTTATGGGAATCTATAGCAGGTTAGATTTTACTTCGACAAATAATATTTTCTCCGGATTGTTTATATTCGACGCCTTCAGCGTCGCTACAGATATCTGCCATATCAAACCACCGGATAACATCCGGGGCTATTCATATTCGACTCCATTCGCAGTCGTTTATGATTATGATTATTGGGGGGAAGGAGGCCCCCTGGAATCGGGGGCCCCTTTGGAATTTTATTTTAGAACGATCATTTTTCGTGAGGGTGAAATATATTTCAGGTTGTTTCCGGAAATTGATGATACTTCCATTCTGTAGAAATATACTCCCGACGCGAGTCCCTTGGCGCTGAACTGAATTTCATAAGAGCCCGCCTCCTGGATGTTTCTTACCGCGTCCACTTCTCTTCCGAGGATATCAAATATTCTTATTGTTACGTTTCCCCCTTCGGGAATGGAATATTTGATTTTTGTGGCGGGATTAAACGGGTTGGGATAATTCCCTATCAGGTTATAGTCCGACACCTGGTCGACAGATGATATCTTCAAAAGTCCGACCGAAGGATCGGTTATCGTTATAAACTCGCCATCCTTCAGATATTCGGTGACCATTCCTGAAGAAGATAAATATGTAAGTGTTATATCGGTTCCTTTCATACTAATATTTATCGGGTATTCGGCGCCCGAAATTTTTATCTCATCATTAAGCAGACTGTTTTCCACAGCCGCGTAACCACCCCGGGTTCTCACATCAAATGCGCTTTCCGGAGGGGCGGGGGGAAGTTCATAACGTGAAGCCTGTCCGCCGTTAACAATATATATCTTTCCTGAGCGTCCGTTGTTATCAGTTATTATCAGAGCTTCTTCACCGTCGGTTATATTATCTGCCGGGTTGTTCTTTTCAGCGGACTGGCCTATAAGAAGCTGTCCTTCTCCGGTACTTTTTACCCAGTAGGCTTCGCCCGGAATGAGTTCATCAACTACATCGTAACTGCCGTGATAACCGAAAAAAGGACTCGTCAGAAGTCCTGCAGGATTTGTGGTGATGTCATCTGTGCTTACAACACTTTCACCGGCTGCCACTATATTCCAACCTTCTGAAATGTTAATATCACCCATATATTTTTCACCGGTTATCTGGAAGGTATCGGGCGCGGCAAATTTAAGCCAGTATCCTTTTCCCACTTTGAGGGAATCTTCTATTACGTATCCGTTATCAAAATAAAAAGCGTTTGATATTGCCGCCGGATAGAGATCAAGATAAAACATGCTCTCTGAAATAACGGGTGTTGACACAAGGTTAAATCCCGCGTCAACATAGGACTGGCGTGTAAATACCTGTTCATAGTCAATGGTCAATGAGGTTATAGCCGGATTTTCAATTACTATCTGATCGGTTAAGTGCATTTCCTGTTCGATAAGATTGTTGCCCGTTTCATCCCTGATTATTACAGTGCCTTCAGGAAGTGTCGCCGGGTCCCACTGAATTGTTACCGGGTATCCCGCGGTTCCCGGCTGAATCAGTATCCGCCACTGTACTTCAGTTAAAGATGAATTCCTTATATCCACCAGGCTGTGTTCTCCCTGCGGAAGTTCGAACCTAACGTCATAGGTGCCTGCCGGGGGAAGAGGTGGAAGTTCTATCTCTCCAAAGTTATCATCTATACCATCTGTGGCTTCTTCACCCTGGCCCATTTTAAGATTTGCATATTCACGGGATGAACCTTCTGATATTTGTAATGCCGTGGACCAGTCAAGATTGGAATTAAATAATAAATTTTTAATAACTAGTAAACCTCCAGTTCCGTCAGCATAATAAGCGTAAGGTTCTGAGATAACAACATCTTTACCTGTATTCGATGTAACATAATTTCCTGCAAAATTTAGCGAAGTATTGTTGTCTCTTTTATAAATTCTTAAGCCTAAGTGACTCGATGCAACATAAACAAATGAATCGGATACGTCAATCCCATGACTATAAGTACTTGTCTGAAATATTGAATAAGAGGGATTTGTTGGATATTGAACATCGATGATGGAAACACCACCTTCGTACTGAGCGATATAAAGAAAATTATCAAACTTTTTAATATCTCGTGGTATACCATAGAGAGATAAAGCCGCAATAGAAGAAGGTGAATAAGGATTTGAAATGTCTAATATTAATAATTCGTGTGGATCCTCAGTAATAAGATAGCATAAACTATCCTCAACAGTACAACCAATAGCATTGCCAGCTATATTAAACGTGGATACAAAAGAAGGAATGCTTGGATCGGATAAATCAATGAGATCAAGATTATCGTTCATTACGAATGCAATATTGTTATAAATTATTGCATCTCTACAATAATATAATGGAAGAGAACTGATCTGAACTGGTTCTGTTGGTTGGCTAATATCAAAGATGTAAAGTCCCCCAGTATAATCGCATTTAACTGCATAGTGATCATAAAGGGTAACTCCTCTTGTATCACCCGTTGTAGATATTGAGCTCAATAGTTCAGGATTGGTCGGATTTGAAACATCAATTAAATACATTCCCATATCTCTGCTTGCTGTAGCAATAATATTATCTTTTTTCTCAATATTATATGCTTCACCTGGTATACTATAACTCCCAACTAATTCAGTATTAGAGGTTGTCTGAGATAATAACAGAGTTGCTAATACAAAAAAAAATGCAAAAAATTTTGTTTTCATGATGAGCCTCTTTTTTTTTATATGGTTTTTTATTGAGTCACTTTTTATTTTCCCTTCTTGAAAATAGAAATTTTAAAAAAAAATCACTAATAGTCAATACTTATATGGAAAAATTTAAGTGCAAAATTTGTGACCATCCTTCCCAAAAAATATTCAACGCAAAAATTCTTGACAACTATACGATTAATTATTACCAATGTCCTCAATGTGAATTTATTCAAACAGAACATCCTTTTTGGCTTGATGAAGCATATACCAACCCAATAGGCATTGAAGATGTTGGTATATTAAAAAGAAATATTCTTTTTGCAAATAGAGCTTCTGCAATAATTTCTTCTTTTTTTGATAGAAAGGGGACTTTTATAGATTATGGTGGAGGATTTGGAATTTTCGTAAGATTAATGAGAGATATCGGATACGATTTTTATTGGTCTGATCCATACTGCGAGAATATCTTATCAAAAGGATTTGAAGCTACGCATGAAAAATTTGAATTGCTTACATCCTTTGAATGTTTCGAACATTTTTCTGAACCTATTACGGAGTTAGAAAAACTACTTGAGTATTCAGCCAACATCCTTTTTTCAACCGAAACATTTAAGGGTAATTATCCAAAGCCAAGTGAATGGGACTACTATAGTTTTAGTTCAGGGCAACATATAGCTTTATATTCTCAAAAATCTTTACAATATTTAGCTGATAAATATAATCTATATTTACTTTCAAATAATAAAAGCTTTCACCTTTTTACAAAGAAGAGAATTCCACCTATCCTGTTTAAAATATTATTAAAATTAAGTAGATTTGGATTTAATAGTATTCCAGAGATATTTATCAAAAGTAAAACTCTTGAAGATATGAGGTTAATAATAGGAAAAAATAAATGAAGATAAAATACCCGGTATATCAGCCGGATCTTTCGGGAAAGGAGAGGGATTATGTGAATGAATGTCTCGAATCGACATGGATATCGTCGAAGGGGAAATTCATCAGGGAGTTTGAGGAGAAGTTTGCCGAATACAGCGGAATAAAATACGCGACCGGTGTATGCAACGGTACTGTGGCATTACATCTCGCGCTTGTAACCCTGGGCATAGGAGAGGGGGATGAAGTGATAGTTCCGACATTCACCTATATAGCATCTGTAAACGCGATAGCCTATACCGGGGCCACACCAGTATTCGCCGATTCGCTGGCCGATACATGGCAATTGGACCCGGCAGATTTGCAGCGAAAGATAACGCCAAAAACCAGGGCGGTAATGCCGGTGCATATATATGGCCATATGTGCGATATGGAAAGGATAAGTCAGACAGCAAAACGGAACGGACTTTTTGTAATAGAGGATTGCGCAGAAGCTTTCGGGAGCAGGTACCTGGGCCAAATGGCGGGGAATTTTGGCGACATAGCCACATTCAGCTTTTTCGGAAATAAAACCATTACCACCGGCGAAGGGGGAATGGTAGCCACAAATGATAAAACTCTTTATGACAGGGCTGCGCATTTTAAGGGTCAGGGCCTTGCCGCTCATCGTGAATACTGGCATGATGTAATAGGATATAACTACAGAATGACAAATATTTGCGCGGCGCTGGGACTTGCCCAGATTGAAAGAGCGGATGAAATAATAAAGAAAAAAAGGAAAATAGCGGCGTGGTATAAAAATAATCTGGAGGGAACACCGGTCCATTTTCAGCCTGAACATGAAAATTATATCAATTCCTACTGGATGGTAACAATTCTTACAGATACGACAGCTCACAGGGATGAACTGAGAGAGGCGCTGGCGGAGAAGGGAATTGAAACCAGGCCCACTTTTTACCCGGTTCATACAATGCCGATGTACAGCGCGAAATTCCATAAATTCCCCATTGCGGAGGATATTGGCTGGAGGGGAATAAATCTGCCCAGTTATCCCGGTCTGGAAGAAAAGGATGTGGAATATATATGCAATGTAATAAAAGAGTTCTATGGTAAATCCTGAAATATTTTTACTCCGGTCAGAAGAGGCGGCAGAGCTTTCCCGGGTAATTCTCGGCGCGGGAAAGGAATACAGCCGCCATTTCATTCCCTTCGACTTCGGGGAAAATAGCCTCAGGAAAATTCTTGAGCAAAAAAAGAAGGATTGTTTTTTCGGGATAAAAATCGGGGACAGACTCGCCGGTTTTTATATGCTCAGGGGATTTGATGAGGGATATGAAACTCCATCTTACGGGGTGTGGATCGCTCCTGAATTATCAGGTAAGGGTCTCGCGCGGCTGACTATTTATCACGCTATCTCTTTTTGCCGGCTTAATGGCATCAAAAAAATAATGCTTAAGGTTCATCCCGATAATAGCGCAGCAAAAAGAATTTATGAAGAGGCTGGTTTTACCCTTACCGGAAAAGATAAAAACCACGGACATCTGGTTTATCATAAAGTCCTGTAAAGAGGTATTACTCCCTTAGCATTTAAATTCAGGGCAATAGGGCAAGAGCGCAATTAATAATTAATAATGAACAATGAACAATTAAAAAGACGGACCGCGGATTTTTCTGATTACGCGGATTTAGGCAGAAAAACGCCACAAAATCACCAAAACACCAAATCCCATGAAGGAAATTACGAATTACGAATTACGAATTACGAATTACGAATGAGGAATGAGGAATGAAAAGAATGTAACGAAACCTGATTTTTGATTTTTTTAACCTTAGTAGTATCAAAACTACCCGACCAAACTAAACCTTATTAACCTTATTCGCCTGGTTAATAAGTCCAGGGCAGATTTACGCATAAATAAAAACTGAACATTGATTAAAGGATTTAAGGAATGCCAGATTATTTTTCGGTATTATTATTAAAGAATCAGAGTAAGAGTAGGAGTATGAGTAAGAGTATGATGCCCAGATTGGGTATTGAGGTGAGATAATACATTTTGTATTTCATGGCCGGGTATGATTACGATTACGCCATAAGGAGTTAAATTCTACGCAAAAAGGGAAAATGCAATTAATAATTAATAATTAATAATGAATAATGAATAATTTAAATTATAAAGCAACTTTAAGAGTAAAAAACTCGTTAAAAACAGGCCACAAAATCACTAAAACACAAAATCCCACGAAGGAAATTACGAATGAGGAATGAGGAATGAGGAATGAGGAATGAGGAATGAGGAATGAGGAATGAAAAGAATGTAATGAAACCTGATTTTTGATTTTTTAACCTTAGTAGGCAGAGGTAACCACCAGGCAAAACTAAACCTTATTGCATTATAAAAGATTAGTGAGGATTTTCCTTAACGGTGTCACCAGTGATCTCCCGGATTAAGAAAGCCGGGGCATGGTATTCACTCCGTTTTTAAGAATTATACCAAATGGCAAATATGGTGTACCTGTCGGCACACAAGGATTATCCGCATAACTTTTTTACCAATATGTTGTCCCTAACGGGACAGACATCTCAATTATTGTAGGGAATTGCCCCGTCAGGAGCAAAATATTGGTAGAAACAAAAGAAGAAACAAACAAGTGTGCCGTCAGGTACACAATATTACTCACGCTGAATTCTACTCGGAACCTTCGTCAAGGCAGAGGGTAAATAAAGGTGGAAAAACCTTATTTAAATTTTCTAACCTTAGTAGGCAGAGGGTAACCACCAGGCAAAATCAAACCTTATTAACTTTATTCAACCGAGGTATTAATTCAAGTTGTATTTGGTAATGAACGCGGAAAAAAGCGCCGAACAGGATTAGGAGGATTAAAAAGAACAACGGGATAAAATAATACAATATAAAAACCGGAGTCATCTTTTAATCATCACTTAAGCATCTCTTTACTGACCACAACAGGGATATTCCTGAATTTAGTTGTTTTTACTACTCCGTAGGGCCGTTCCGCAATAACGCTGCTTCTCTAAAGTATATACGATTCAAAAAATATTCCCGTAAGCGCCAATTCCCAATTCCTAATTCCCAATTCCTAATTCCTAATTCCTAATTCCTAATTCCTAATTCCCAATTGTATCAGTCTCCGCCAGTTTATGATTTGGATATCCACTTTGATCAGTAGCTTAAGTGAGAGTGGAAATTATAAGTATACCCTCAAAATATAATTCCGTTTAAGAATGGAAATTTCTAAGTTCATCTTCCCGGTCAATAATAATTTTTCTGCGGTCGAAACGAATAATACCTTTTTCACGAAGTTCTGTGAGTGTCGCGTTTACAGTCTGCCTTGAGCACGCGGTCAGCTTAGCGATATCCTGGTGTGTAAGAGAGGGGCGGACAAATATCTGTTCTCCGATTTTTTTACCTCTTTCCGCGGCAAATCTTAAGATAAATGAAGCGACCCTCTGTGAAGCGTCCTTAAAAACAAGCTCTTCCAGCCTTTCGCTGTGTTTCATCAGTCTGAAGCCAATGAGTTTTGTGATCTTAAGATTGAGCACAGGATTTTTTTCCAGAAAGCCTTTAAACTCATCTTTGTTTATGGAGCAAATAAGTGAATTATCCATCGCGGTGGCAAAATCGGTCCTTTCATTCTCATCGGCGATTGACAGCTCTCCGAATACTTCGCCCGGATTAATAATAGCCAGAATCAGCTCTTTCCCTGCAGGTGACACCCTTGCTATTTTTACCCTTCCTTTCTTCAGAAAAAATATCTCGTTGGAGGGTTCCCGTGCAAAATAGATCGGTTCCGATTTATTAAATTCATGAATGGTGGTCATGTTGCTCAGGACTTCCATTTCCGGCATTTGAAGCTCTTTGAAAAGATTAAAGTTTTCCAGGTACCATAGTTTCGATTTGTCCGACATATTTTATCTCCGGTTTCCTTATGTCAGTCGGGGTAATATTATTTTTTATATCAACAAACAATTGATTGAAATAATTTCCAAACCGGAAAGAGGCAGAGTTTACCGCAGATTTTTCTGATTACGCGGATTTAGGCAGAAAAGCGCCACAAAATCACTAAAGCACAAAATTCCACGAAGGAAATTACGAATGAGGAATGAGGAATGAGGAATGAAAAGAATGTAATGAAACCTGATTTTTGATTTTTTTAACCTTAGTAGTATCAGAACTACCCGACCAAACTAAACCTTATTACTTTATTTACCTGGTGGAAAAGTCCAGGGCAGATTTACGCATAAATAAAAACTGAACATTGATTAAAGGATTTAAGGAATGCCAGATTATTTTTCGGTATCAGTATTAAAGAATCAGAGTAAGAGTGTATAGGTTCAACAAAAAAGTGACTTTTCGAAAAAAAAATTTTGTGAATGAAAGCTTGCCAATGGGCATTACCACTCCATTCATTCCACTACGACACTTTTAATTGTGTCTTCGTTTCATTCATTCCGTTGAGAGTATATTCTTAAACAAAATTTCAAGGATCACGCGGCTTCCTTTTTCCACTGTCTGGCTCTCCGATCTGCTGCCAATGAAAGTTTTTCTTCCCTTGCTTTTAGCTTATCTCGATAGGAATCATTTAAGAAATCTTCGGGGGTCAGATAAAATAAGGAAGCATGTAACCGGACATTGTTGTAATGATCGACATATTCGGCAATAATCTTTTGGGCATCCTCAATATCAATAAAGCTCTTTGTATTAAGACATTCTATACCGATGGAGCGATGGAACCTTTCAAGTTTTCCATTTGACTGAGGATATGCAATAGAGGTCTTTATGTGTGTTAGTCCGGCATACCTGATAAACTCCCTGAAATCCTTGGATATAAACTGGGAGCCGTTGTCGGATATTATGCGGGGTTTTGCTTTCGGGTATTTTTCTTTTGCCCTTTGAATAGTAAGTTCGACATCATATTCGGTCATATTCATTCTGAGTTCATGATGAACAATATACCGGGAGAAGCCGTCAAGGACACAGATAAGATAGAGAAAACAACCCCTTAGATTGACATATTTTATATCAACATGCCAGTCCCTGTGGATATAATTCGGTTGTTGAAATCCATTGCCTTTCTTCCCTTTTCCTTTTGTTTTCCAACGATTTAGTAATTTGGCCTCCTTCAGAATCCTATAGACTGAAGAAGGACTGACAGCAACAATATCTTTATCAAGCATCTGAAAGGTTAGCCTTCTGTATCCATCTCTGAGAAAAAAATCATTATCTGAATGATGTTCTTTCGCATAGTTTATTATTGCTTCTTTTTCCCAAGGCAACAACCAGTTACTTTTAGGAAGATTGTTGTTATGACGGTTATCTTGTCCGGTTTGCTTTTTCCAGCGATAATATTTTTGTTTTGCTATTCCTGTCATTTTCACCAGTTTATAAATCGGGATTGATGATCTTTTATTTAAGTAGTCGAGGTGATCTATCAGATTATCTCTGATTGCCATATCAACCCAAAGATTATTCAGTTCTCCCCACTCAACTTTTTTTTTAACCTGATATTATCCTCTATTATCTCACTAATGAGGCTGTCTTTGTTTTGCAGTTTTTCTTCAAGCATGTTAATTTTCGCCTCATTCTTTTTGAGTTCTTTATCACTCTGTTTGTTAAATATTACAGCTCCATTTTCGAACAATGCTTTTTTCCAGGAATATATTACATTTACGCTTATCCCGTACTTTTCTGAAATATCACTTATGGGAACATTGTTCTCAAGATGCTCCCTGAGTATCTTCATTTTGTCTTCGCTGCTAACTCTTTTTTTCCTTTGCACGACCGACTCCTATTAAATTGATTTTACATTTTGTAATTTAATAAAAGTCACTTTTCAATTTAAGCACTACAAGAGTATGAGTAAGATTAAGAGTATGATGCCCAGATTGGGTAATGGAGGTGAGATAATACATTTTGTATTTCATGGCCGGGTATGATTACGATTACGCCATAAGGAGTTAAATTCTACGCAAAATGGAAAAGTTTCAATTAACAATTATTAATGAACAATTAAAAAGACGGACCGCAGATTTTTCTGATTACGCGGATTTAGGCAGAAAAACGCCACAAAATCACTAAAACACAAAATCCCACGAAGGAAATTACGAATTACGTCCTCCGCGGCGGATAAAAATTACAAATGAGGAATGAAAAGAATGTAATGAAACCTGATTTTTGATTTTTTAACCTTAGTAGTATCAGAACTACCCAACCAAACTATACCTTATTAACCTTATTCACCTGGTTAATAAGTCCAGGGAAGATTTACGCATAAATAAAAACTGAACATTGATTAAAGGATTTAAGGAATGCCAGATTATTTTTCGGTATCAGTATTAAAGAACCAGAGTAAGAGTAGGAGTATGAGTAAGAGTATGATGCCCAGATTGGGTAATGGAGGTGAGATAATACATTTTTTATTTCATGGCCGGGTATGATTACGAATACGCCATAAGGAGTTAAATTCTACGCAAAAAGGCAAAATGCAATTAATAATTAATAATGAATAATTTAAATTATAAAGCAACTTTAAGAGTAAAAAACTCGTTAAAAACAGGCCACCAAATCACTAAAACACAAAATCCCACGAAGGAAATTACGAATTACGAATGAGGAATGAGGAATGAAAAGAATGTAATGAAACCTGATTTTTGATTTTTTAACCTTAGTAGTATCAGAACTACCCGACCAAACTAAACCTTATTACAGGCCTCCTGACATCAGAAACATAAAGTATTGAAATAAAACAACATAGATTTTTTATTGTGTATATACGTATGCGACTGTTATTAGAAATTCTGTTAGAAAGAACATCGTTTATAATTTTTCTTTGCGTGAAATAATTTAAAATTTACCTTAGCTGGTAAAGCGAGAACCAATGGGAATTGTCATGAATCTTACCAAATATATTTTGTAAAATATGCCCTTACTTTTTGTCTTGACACAAAAAGTAACTCTCCTGCGGCGAGCAGGCAAAAAAAGTCAAGACTGCAAAAAAATAAGCTAAAAATCAATTCTCTCCGCTAAAATGAAAGAACTCGGCACATAAAAAGATATGTGCCTCAAACAGCTTTCCTTTTTTAACGCTCCGTTCATTTGATTTTTTTAACGCTTATTTTTTTGAGGTCGCTTTAAAAGATAAAAACAATATTGAGAGAGGATAACGAAATATTCTTACTGTTATTATTCTGCCAGTTAATGGAAGAAGATGATAAAATAGTTGCATTTCAATATACGTGATGTCAGGAGCCCTGTACTATATTTTTTTTGTTTTTTACTACCCCATGGGGACGTTCCGCAATAATGCAGCTTCTCCAAAGCAGATTCGATTCAAAAAATATATTCCTGGGGAAAACCAATTCGTCATTCGTCATTCGTCATTCGTAATTCGTAATTCCTCATTGTTTCTGGCTTGCCAGTTTATGATTATGATGGTTTCCCGGATATTTCTTTTTGTAAGACGGGGGGGTATTTAAACGGGAAAGGCGCCATATACATGACGCCATTAAGGGGTATATATTATATTGGAGAGGGGTTCAAATAATTTGGGCTATTTTTCCTCGAGCAGCAACTCACGGAAAAATGATTTTGCTTTCCTGTACATCAATGTTAATGCTGTCAGCATTGCAACTATGATCAATACACTATACATTGGTATATCCTATGTTTGTAAAACAAATCGTTACTTTTAATTATCGTAATCAGATGCAAAAAGTTTAATTAGTTCTATCTCTTAAACAAATTCGGTGAACAATTAGAATTCAGATTAAATACAGCCCAATAATAGGAAGAATGCTTTATATTATTTGTGGCACAGAGCACCACCAGTAATGCTCACTGTTGAATGGGTGATCCAGAGCAATTCAGCTCACTTGAATAATTATCTCACATAATGTCATAAAATAATGTTATCCTGCTTTTCCTTTCACATCCTGTCAAAAAAAAAAATCTTAAATCATCGCTTCATTTATTCAAAGTTTTTTTTTACCTTATTACTAACATTTAAACGCACAAATATAAGAATAGTTTCTAAATGTATAAAATATTGAATACGGATGTGAGGGAGCTCACAATCAATCTGCCCTCATCAAAAAGTCTGACCCACAGGGCATACATTTTATCGGCGGTTACAGGAAAAGAAAGCCTGGTAAGGAACCCGTTAGAAAGTGAGGATACATTAATTACTAAAAATATACTTTCAGACTGGGGTTTAATATTTGAGGAAACAGGAGAAGGGGTGAAAATATCAGGCAGTATTTCGCGAAGAGGAGAGGAGACCATCTATCTGGCTAATTCAGGCTCGACAGCGCGGTTTTTGCTGCCATTGGCCTCTTATCTCAATAAACCGGTCAGATTTACCGGTGATGAAGAAATATACCGCAGGCCATTCAAATCTCTCTTCGAGGCGATCCGCGATCTGAGTGGCACAATTGAAGCCGGCGACAATTCACTTCCGGCGACAGTATATCCGGCTAAACTATCGGGAGGGGAGCTGATTTTTGAAAATCTTTCATCCTCCCAGATAATAAGCGGACTGATGATGGCGGCTCCGCTGATGGAAAAAGAACTTCAGCTTAAAATTCCTGTTGACACGCCATCCCTCGCTTATGTAAAGATGACATTCGATTTTATGCGAAAGACCGGGTTCAGAATATTTATGGAGGACAGGAAAATTAACATTTTCCCGAAGATTCCGGAAAAAGGTCTGGATATTGAAATTGAAAAAGACCTTTCAGCAGCGGCTATCTGGGTCGCGCTCGCTCTTGTTTCCGGCATACATATCGATTTTCCGGGTGTGTCGCTGAAATCAATTCAGGGGGACAGAATAATATTTGATATAGCAGAAGCGGTAGGAGCAAAGGTAAGGGAATATCCCGGGGGAGTGGAAGTTTCGGGAAGGATAAACAAGTCGATGGATTTGGATTGCCGCAATGTGCCCGATCTTGTTCCGGCGCTTTCGGTTGCCGCTCTTTTTGCCCCGGGGCAGTCGGTTTTCAGGAATGTAAATCATCTGAAACATAAAGAGAGTGACAGAATCAGGTCTATTTCAGAAAATATAAATCTGATCGGGGGAAAAGCGGAATTCGACAATAATAATATGCTGATTACTCCATCGGATAAATATTCGGGCGGAAAGATCAGGTGTTACAATGATCACCGGATAGCGATGAGTTTTGCCATGGCCGGCGCCGTAATTGAAAATATTCTGATTGACCAGCCTGAAGCTGTAAAAAAATCATACCCCGATTTCTGGGAGCATTTCACTTTTTATTCAACTTACCGGGATAACTGACCTGAATATGCAGGAAATAAAAGAGATAAGAGAAAATATTGACCGAATAGATAACTCTATTCTTGAGCTTGTACTTGAAAGGATAGAGCTTTGCCGCAAAATAGCCGGCGTAAAATGTGGAAAAGGATATCCCGTAATTGATAGAGAGAGGGAGGAACAAATAAAGGAGAGGATTGTGGGATCATCACCTGAAAAAGTGAAAGAAGCCGCTATGGATATCTGGAGTTATATTCTTTCAAGATCCGCGCGGCTTCAGCAGGAGGACTTTAGCTGCGATCAGGGGCAAAAATAGTCTGTTTTCTGTTTGGACCAACTGATATTATGCTGATCCGGAATCCGCAAATATCCGCGATATAATTCAGGTAATCCTTTGTTTCGGAGGGAAGATCATCATAACTTGTGATCTCAGAGATATCTTTTTTCCAGCCGGGAAGTGTTTCATAAACTGGTTCCGCGTTATATAATCTATCCGAGTCGGTAGGGAAAGACTTTATAAGTTTACCATCAATTCTGTAGCCGGTGCAAACTTTGATCTCATCAAGATTGCTCAGAACATCAAGTTTGGTTATAACCGCTTCGGTAATACCGTTTATCATCGCGCTGTATCTGACAAGGAAAGCGTCGAACCATCCGCATCTTCTTGGCCTGCCGGTAGTCGCGCCAAATTCGCCACCCCATTTCTGCAGATTTTCCCCGGTTTCATCGAGCAGTTCCGATGGAAAAGGTCCAAGCCCGACTCGGGTTGTATAAGCTTTTACGATACCGATAACCCGTTCAATCTTAGTGGGTGGTATTCCTGTTCCTGTGCATGCTCCTCCCGAGGTTGGGTTTGAGGAAGTTACATAAGGATAAGTGCCGTAATCGACATCCAGAAGGGCTCCCTGGGCGCCTTCCATAAGAACTCTTTTACCCTCCGAGATAGCTTTGTTCAGATAGAGAGGAACATCGGTAATATACTGATCAATTTTTTTATCAAAGGAAAGATATTCCTCAATAATTTCTTCAACATCAAGTTCATCTATGTTATAAACTTTTTTGAGAAGATTATTTTTTTCTTTCAGGTTCTCGCGTATTTTTGATTCGAGAGATTTTTTATTTAGCAGATCAACAATTTTTATCCCTTTCCGGGCATATTTATCCATATAACATGGTCCTATGCCGCGTCCGGTTGTTCCAATCTTTCTTTCACCCTGTTCGCTGATAGAATCAAGCAGTTTATGATAGGGCATAATAAGATGAGCATTCTGACTGATGAACAGTCTGCCCTCTATATTAATATTATGTTCTTTAAGGAAATTAATTTCATCGAGAAGAGCGTTAGGGTCTAAAACAACACCATTTCCAATAACACAAATAACATTATCTCTTAAAATTCCTGAAGGTATCAGATGCAGAATATATTGTTTTCCCTCAATCTGGATGGTGTGGCCGGCATTCGCGCCTCCCTGGTAACGGGCGACAACATCAAAATTTTCACTCAGCAGATCAACTATTTTACCTTTTCCTTCGTCACCCCATTGGCTGCCAACCAGAACGGCTGCACTCATATTTTACTCCAAACTAATTGCTTAACAAAATAAAACTCCGGCAGAATACCGGAGTTTTTATAATACAAAAATAATAAAAAAAGGAGATTTTTTCTATTTAAAGCTGTCCACAGCTTTTTCAACTGATTCAAAATGCTCGAAAATGGTGATAAGTTTAGTTATCACAAGAAGACTGTTGATCTTTTCGGTAGCATTAGCCAGAACCAGGTTGCCTCCGCCATTTTTTACAGTAGTATAACCGCTGATGAGCATTCCCAGTCCGGAGCTGTTCATGAATTTAACTCCTGCCAGATCTACCACGATATTTTTTTTATCCTGATCAATCTGTTTATGAAGTTCATCCTGGAACTCCTGGGCGTCTGGTCCTCCCATAACATTACCCTTAAGTTCAACCACAACAGCGTTATACTTTTCGTTAATCTTGATTTTCATGTGTTATCTCCCGGATTTTATTTTCAATTTTCATATACACAAATTATTTGCTAATAAATATACTTAATTTCTGCAAGAAATTGGATATAATCACGCATAAATATTTATATTAAAAGTCAAGTTATATAATCCTTATGTAAAAATAAAGTTATATTTCGCAAATAATGGTCGGGTTTCGCAAAAAAAAGTATATCTCCGAGCCGGAACTAATTATTAAACCTGTCGTCTAAAATATGAGTTCAAAAGCAAAATCGGGAAAAAGTGAAAATCACGCAGCTGACGAAGATCAACTGTTAATTAAAAAGTTTCTTGAAGGTGAGGAAGAAGCGTTCAGCCGGTTGATCCTCAGGCATAAGGACAAAGTAAGAAACCTTGTTTTTCTGACCCTTGGTGATTCCGATTACATTGATGATATTTCGCAGGATGTTTTTATAAGCGTATATCATAACCTGGATAACTTCAGGCATGAATCTAAATTTACAACCTGGCTCTACAGGGTTACTGTTAATAAATGCCGTGATTATCTCAGGAAAAAAAAGGTGCGCAGTATATTTGTGCCCATAAAGGATTCAGAGCATGAGCTGAGTGTTAAAAGTTCTTCAGATAATATCGATATTCCTCATCTGGTGAGAAAGGGGATTGAACGTCTGCCCGATAAACTGAAAATACCTTTGATATACAGAGATATTGATGGTCTGAGCTATAAGGAAATTGCCGATAAACTTGAGTGTGAGGTCGGAACTGTTAAGTCAAGAATATTCCGAGCCCGCGAGAGTCTGAAGATTATTCTTGAGCCTTATCAGAAAGAACTGAAAAACTGAGATTACAGGAAATAATATGAGTGTGGATTTTCAAAAAGAACAGGGAACTTTATTCAGCCGGTGGCTTCCCGGAACAGCCCTTGTTATACTTACAATCGGGCTGATGTTTTATTTCCGCAACTACCAGGAGGAGAATGAAAATCTGCTGAATGAAGTTAAAGATGATATTTTTTCATTTTATACTGAAAATCTAAAACCGATATTTTTCAGAGAAGATCTTCAGTCGAAGGATGTATTCGATTTTGCTTTCAACAGGAAACTGCCGGTTGACAGGCAGGGGCAGAGGATACTGAATATCGTGGATACGAAAGATAATTCATTCGCATATAAAATTGTTCCCGCGGCCTCTGTCAGGGATAAAGCCGATTATGAAACCTTTATCAGAGAGCTGAAACTTGATGAGAGAGGCAAAGCATCTCTTGATTCCCTGCTTAATCTGCATAAAAATGAAATTTATTCCTCTGTGCTCTATAATGAAAACAACACAATTGCCGTTGATCCTGAACTGGCATATATTCGCAAAGCCATTCAGGCCGATATATATGAATTTGTTGCCGATCATCTTCCTTCCGACAAACAGGAAAAAGCCCTGGTGGTTCAGAAGGAAGAAATTAAAAAGATCAGGGAAAATCTTGATAAATCGCTTGAGGGAATAGCGAGCAACTATATATTCTTTACACCGGATACAATTTTCAGGGGAATATGTGATGTTGACAGGGATAAGATCGTAAAAAAACTTGAAGAGGTTGAATTAAAAGAAAAATCACCGGGAAAGCAGTTAGAAAAATTTGAAATGGGATTCGATATCGCGTCCGATAAATTTGATTTTGAACCATTCGAACCGGGCGCGGTAAATCTCGATCTTGCCTCAAATTCCTATAGTGTTAATCTTGGCGATAATTTCCTTCCTTATCCCGGTCAACTGCCGGGGCTCGACAGCCTTGATATTTTCCTCGACAGCCTAACCACAAAACTTGCAAATATCTCATTCGCGTTTACAGGCAACGGTGATCAGACCGGCTTCAGTCTCAGCTTCGGTAAAACAGAATCGAAGGGGACAGATGAAGCATTCAATTTTGAGTTTAATCTCGGCAATCTCGATTCCCTGATCCGGATAGGTATAGAAACAGGATTAAAACAAAGCCGTCAGGAACCGGATGATATGGAAGGTCTGGAGATTATTCTTGACAGCCTGGGAAATAATATTCAGATGTTAATAAAAGATTCCACAATATCAAAAGCTGTTTCCGGAAAAAGAAGATAGAAGAACAGACTCTTCAGGTTGAATAAATAAAAGATATTGCCCCAACTTTAAAAAAAGTTATTTTTACATTATTTTTAACCCTATTAATTTATAAAAATGGAACTCATCAAAAACGGATGAAGTTATCTTTCAAATTAAAAAGCGCTTTCAGGTTAGAACATGTGATTATCGCATTTGTTCTGCTGCTGATATTTAAGATACTTTTTCCTGTCGCCGATTCATTCATACTTTTGATTATCAATGAATTGCTCACATTTGGGGGCGTCTATTTTTTATTTCATTACCTCCGGGCGTTCATTCACCCGCGGACAGAAGCGCCTTTATCCATTATATTAAACACCGGTATTCTGGGCGCGCTCCTCTTTTTTATAATTTCCATATCCCGCTCAGTTTTTGAAAGCGGAGTTGAATTCCCCGATCAGCCGGGATTTATTACAGCTATACTTCTTACTATTGTATCGGCAATGCTGCTTATTGCCGCGGTATATATTTTTGCCGCCATCAGGGAATTGTTTTTTTACAGGCAGAAAAGAAATCCCCGCTCCTATTTTAACACGATGCTCACATTTTTTATCCTGGCGTCCGTATCTGTCGTGCCTTTAAGATATGACAATTCGCTGAATTATTTGTATAATACTTTCTTTGCTGTCGCGATAATTCTGATCGTTATAAATTCGCTTAGGGTTGGCTGGATTGCTTTCCTCGCGAAAAAACAAAAAATACAGCTTCTTGTAATTTCTATCGTTCTTTCGGGCATATTTATCACCAATTTTGTTCTCAGTCTTCATGAAACTACGGTAAATGAATTGTTCTCAATTTTTTCACCCTCCTTCGCGATATTTCTTAACCTGATGATGATATACGGAGGTATCTATTTCGGGGTGATATTTTTCACAGCTCTTTTTCATTTGCCCACCGCTGAGGCTTTTGACAGGAAAGCGGAAGAGGCTTCTTCACTAATGGACCTCAGCAAGCTGATGACCAGAGTTCTCGACTTCAAAGAGCTGGCCGAGACGATTACTTTTATCACCATGAAAGTATGTTTTTCCGATTCTGCCTGGCTGATCACAAAAAAAGATGGCAACTATGAGCTGAGTTCTGTTATGAATATCGGCTATGTTGAAGCTGATGAGTTCAGTAAAAAACTTGAGCTCGAACATTTTGAAAAGCTTGATAAAGTTACCATTCTTAATCAGCGCGCTGTTAAGATCAAAGTAAAAAATGATATTCGCAAAATTAACTTTCGTTCAATAGCCGTAGCTCCTTTGAAAGTGCAGGATAAGGTTAACGGTTATCTTTTCGCCGGCAAAAAAGAATCTTATGATTTTGATGAGGATGAAAAAAAAGCTATTGAAGCATATGCTGATTATGCGGCAATCGCGCTGGAAAATGCCAGGCATATTGAAGAATCGATAGAGAAAGAAAGACTCGAAAAAGAACTTGATGTAGCCAGAGAAATTCAATATAAAATTCTTCCCAACAAAACGCCCTCCTATCCCCGGCTCGATATATCCGCTTTGTTCATTCCGGCATTTGAGGTAGGCGGCGATTATTATGATTTTTTTGAACTGGGTGAGGATAATCTTGGTTTTGTAATAGCAGATGTATCGGGTAAAGGAATATCGGCGGCATTTGTTATGGCCGAGGTAAAAGGTGTATTCGAGTCACTTTCCCGTTTGATTTTCAGCCCGAAGGAATTGCTGATAAAAGCAAATGAAATACTTATTGAAAGCCTCGACACAAAAACATTTGTGACGGCGATATATGGAATAATAAATTACAAAACAGGTAAGCTTACCTTTTCCAGGGTGGGTCATAATCCGGCTTACCTTGTTCACGGTAATAAAATTGAGAAAATAACTCCCCCGGGAATAGGCCTGGGAATAGACAAGGGAAGCCGATTCAGCTCAATAATTACTGAAAAAGAATTATATTTGTCGGATAACGACATATTTATGCTTTACACAGATGGCATACCGGAATCTCAAAATGCGGAACTGGAAGATTTTGGTTATGAAAGGATGGAAAAAATACTTCTGAAAAATAAAGAGAGAGATCTTATTGATCTTTCGAACGCGATAATGAAAGAAGTTACAATATTTTCTAAAGATAATTCCCAGCATGATGATATAACCCTGGTGTTGTTCAAGCGGGTAATTGAAAACAAAGAGTTGGAGACTGTTTAATGGCGGATTTTAACGTCAATCTCAGGGACGCGGGCGTGGTAAAGGTAATTGAGCTACAGGGTTACCTCGATGCTCACACGGTTCCTGATCTGGAAAATACTTTTAACAAGCTCATTGATGAGAATAACTATAAAGTTGTAGTTAATTTTAATGAGCTGGCCTATATAAGCAGCGCCGGTTTAGGCGTATTTATGGCTTATGTGGAGACCATGCGGGAAAATGAAGGTGACATTAAATTTTCCAACATGAAGGAAAATGTATATAACATCTTCGATCTGCTTGGATTTCCCATGCTCTATGAGTTTTTTGAGGAAGAATTAGCAGCTGTCAATAAGTTCAACGAGTCTGAGAGTTAAGATTTGGTTAAGAAATCAGGAAATATGCAGCGAGAACTTATTGTAAAAAGTTCCACAGAAAATCTGACGGCAGTCCGTAATTTCATTAGTGAATTTGGCGGTGAGTCCGGCCTTAGCGAAGAAACTATCGGAAAAGTTGTTCTGGCTGTGGATGAAGCCTGCACAAATATAATTAAGCATGCCTACAACTATTCTCCCGACGGTGATATCTATATAAAAGCCAAGATGATAAAATCCCGGCTTATTGTTTCCATTAAAGACAGCGGAAAAACATTCAACCCGGCAATAGTGCCCGAGCCTGATCTGAAAGCCTATCACAGGCAGAAAAAAAGCGGCGGTCTGGGTATGTTTCTGATGAAAAAATTGATGGATGAAGTGGATTACACCAGCGCTAAAGATAAGAGAAACCAGGTTACGATGGTTAAGTATCTCTGATCTTTTGGCAATTTGTTTTTTATTAACGGGAAGGAAACGGAAATGCAGTATGACGCCAATAATGCTGCCCTGGGTAATTTATCGGCGCTGATTGATTTCAGTAAACTGATAAATTCCAACCTGGAGCTGAATTTTATTCTGAACAACCTGCTCCTCACATGCTTTGGGAAATTTCACACTACGAAAGGTTTAATTGCGCTTGCCGATGAGAATGGTGTTCTGAAAGTCAGGGTCAATAAAGGATTTAAAGAAGATGTAATTAATTCATTTCCACAAATCGATGCTGAACAGCTTAATGAAAGCAAAAAGTTTAATGAATTTTTACGTGAAAACCAGATTCCTCTTTTCAGAATAATTATCTCCAACGAGAAGTTTCTTGGTGTTTTGCTTCTTGGCAAACGGATGATGGGCAAAGACTATGAATATGATGATCTCAACTTTCTTGAAACCATTGTAAATATCGGCGCCACTTCTATTGAAAATTCAATCATTGTAGATGAATTAAAGTCGCTCAACAGGAATCTTGACGCGAAAGTTAACCAGCTTGCATCTCTTTTTGACCTCAGCAAGGAATTTGGGGGAATTCTTGAAATACAAACTGTAGTAAAACTGCTGGTATTCTCGATAATAGGACAAATGATGGTGTCGAGGTTTGCGGTAATAACCTCCGACGGCGAAACAAAAAATATTCTGGAAACAAAATTTCCAAAAGCCGAACTTGAAAAAATTCTCGCCGGTCTTTCCCTGGAGTCGATAACGGCGCCTCTGGAGCAAGAGCAGCTCGAAAAAGAATATTGTGAGCTTAACGGTTTGGGGGTTAGTCTTATTATCCCCATGCAGCTTCAGGGTGTAACCAAAGGATTGATCCTGCTTGGTAAACGTATTAGTAAAAGACCTTATGCGCGGTCCGATATTGAGTATATTTATTCTGTCGGCAGTCTTGCCATTATTTCAATTGAAAACAGCCGTCTTTTTAAAGAGACACTCGAAAAACAGAAGCTTGAGAAAGACCTGGAACTGGCCAGGAATATACAGAAAAATCTTTTGCCGAATAAAATACCTCAAATCGGGCAATTTGAAATTGCCGCGTTTAATAACAGCGCCCGGCAGGTGGGAGGGGATTATTATGATGTGGTTAAACTTGATGAAGAGAACCTGCTTTTCGCTCTCGGTGATGTATCGGGCAAAGGTGTTCAGGCGGCTCTTCTTATGGCCAACCTGCAGGCCTTTCTGAAATCTTTATGCAAGCAGAAAATAGAAATTAATTCGGCGACCGATATGATCAATGACCTGGTTGCCGAAAATACTATTATGGGCAGTTTTATTACTTTTTTCTGGGGTATTCTGAATAGAGAAACTGATGAGCTTCATTATGTGAACGCGGGCCATAATCCGCCGCTTCTTTTGAGAAAAGGTGAGATCATTAAATTAAAAACCGGGGGAATGATACTCGGTGTTATGGAGACCATGATTCCTTACATGAGTGAAGTTGTTAAGCTGGAAAGGGGAGATATGATTATTTGTTTTACCGATGGGATAACAGAGGCGATGAACATAAGAGGAGAGGAATTCTCTGATGAAAAACTTGAGGAAATGGTAAAACAATATTGCAGTATGGGAGCTGCCGAAATACTTGATAAAATTCTTGAAGAAGTAAAATTATTTACTACCGGGGCAGAACAATCGGATGATATTACAATGCTTGTGGTTAAGGTTAAGGAATGAACAGTCTTAAATTATATTATAACCGGTATAAGAAAAATATAATAATTATTCTTACATCTGTCCTGTTTTTTATAGGTCTGGTTAATTTCTATTTCATTTTTGATATTACTCCCCAGCCGAATGATGAATGTATCTGGAGAGAGGGCAAAGATGAAAATGGTAATTTTGTATACATTTTTGAACAGGTTAAATTTGAAGGAGTGACCTGGAACGCGGGTATCAGAGATGGCGACTACCTGCTGGAGATTGAAGGGGTTAGAGCAATTAATGCCACCGTTGCCAACAGAGCCCTATTAAGCGCCGAAAATGGTTTTGCCGAATATAAGGTTTCGCGCAACGGAAATGTTTTTACCACTGAGGTGGAGGTAAAAAGACTAATACAATTCGGGGGGCTTGCTTTCATACTGCTTTCATTTATCTGGCTTATTGTCGGGCATATTGTGGTGATGGCAAAACCTTTTGGAAAAGTTCAGACCGTTTTTTACAGGATTGGAGCGGCTTTGGTTCTTTTCTCAATGTTTAATCTTCAGAATTACGCAAGTGGCGATAATCCGATTCAAAAGTATATATTTCTTACTCTGCTTGTTGATCACCTGCAGACTCTGGGCTCAGCTTTCGCTCCATTTCTGATCCTTCAGTTTTTTATGCTGTTTCCGCGTAAATTGAAGATTATGGATAAAAAAGGAGCGGAATTTGTCCTTTATATTATTCCCTGGCTTATCTTTACCCTGTTCATGCTTTATAAATATTTCTTTGTTTATGGCGATTTTACCAAAGTTATGATGTTTTACGCGGTTTATCAGGCTATTACCGCTTTCCTTATGCTCATATTGGCCATATTCGGAACGATATTGCTCTTCAGGGGATATCTGAAACTGACAGACCCAAAAGAACGCAGCGCGGTATTTACTATATTTATCGGGATGACATTCGGGATTGCCTCAATTATTTATACCGCTACAATTGCTAATGTTATCGCTGACAACATCTATAATTCTCCATATTATTTCGCCCCCATTATTTTTGTAGCTGTTATACCGGTTACTTTCGGATACGCGGTTTTCCGCTATTCGCTGATGGATATTACCGATGTTGTTAAAAATGCTATCCTTTACGCGACAGCAACCGTTTCACTGGCGGGTATTTATTTTCTGGTAATCTATATTGCCGGCCAGCAGATAAGCGCGGCTATAGGTACAGAATATCAGAGTATCATCGCCGGACTGGTATTTATCGGGTTCGCGATGATTTTTCAGAATACAAGAAATAAATTTCAGAGTTATATAACCCAGAAATTTTATCCTGAACAGTTCGCGTCCCAGAAAATGCTGTTGAGATTCAGCAATGATGTCTACGGCATTGTAGGTCTGGAGAATATATTGAATTTTTCACAACAGACTTTTGTGGAAGCGTTAAAAATACAAAGATTTGGCATAATGCTGGTTAGTCAGCAGGATGATCGGCTGGAATTAAGAAGGAATTCCGGATTCAGGAAAAAATATTTTGAATTGTCCCCCGATTTCCCGGTTCTCGAAAAACTGCTAAGTGATAAAAAACATGCGGGACAGCATACGGTTTTTGACCATCATGATTTTACCTCTGTTTTCGGAAGCGGCGGCAGTGTTTTGCAGGAGGAAAAAATATATACTGTAATTCCCCTGATAATCAAATCGAGAGTGATAGGTTTATTGCTTCTGGGACTTAAGTATTCAGGCGCTCAATTTACCGATAAAGATTTCGGTCTGCTTGTGGCCGCCGCCAATCAGATAGCGGTTTCAATCGAAAATGCCAGGTTATATGAATCGGAAGTTGAAAAAAAACAGCTTGAAAGAGACCTTGATAATGCCAGGAAAATTCAGGAAAGTCTTCTTCCCAAAAGACTGCCGGTTATTAAAAAAGCTTCTTTTTCAGGAATCATGATACCCGCCATGCATATAGGAGGGGATTATTATGATATTATCAAGTTATCGGATGAAAAACTTTTTGTTATTGTCGGGGATGTTTCAGGCAAAGGGCTTGCCGCCTCTTTTTATATGTCGAAATTGCAGACTATGGTAAGGATGTATGCCGCGGAATTTGATTCACCGGCAGGACTGATGAAAAAAATAAATTCACTTTTATACCATAACATCGAAAAAAACTGGTTTATCACCGCGACAGTGGGACTTTTTGACCTGGCCGGAATGGAGCTTAAATTTTGCCGCGCCGGACATGCCCCGCTGGCATTTTACGGGAAGGAACGCTCGGAGCTTATTAAACCGGGAGGCATTGGGCTGGGACTCGAAGGTGGCAAAATATTTGATTCGACACTGGTTGAATTTACCATAAAACTTGAAAGCGAAGATATTATAGTTTTTTATTCGGACGGACTTTCGGAATCAATGAATTTAAAAAAGAAATTTTTTGGTGATGAGGAAATCTTAAAAATTATTGAGGAAAACAATTCCCTTACTTCGCAGGAGCTGGAAGAAAATATACTTGAAAAGGTGGAAGCTTTCAGGGGAAACGCTGTTCAGAATGACGATATCACCCTGGTAACTGTAAAAATAAATTGATTTTTAATGCCGGGTCAATGAAATATTGGTCTGTTTTCCTTCTTTTTTTCTCCGAATTTTAAGGCGGCGAATTGAGTGAGAAATTATTTCACCGAACAAGCGCTCCTCTTAAACGTGGAACAGGCGCATGTTCTCTTACTCTAAAAGGATTATTATAGCTCAGTATGAAGCAAAATACAAATAAAAAGTTGAAATGGTAAAACTTATGGAGGAGTGAAATCCTCGCGTTAAAAGGCCACAAATTCACCAAAACACAAAAATCCACAAAAAAACTCAATGGAAACTTATGTGTCTTATCGTTTTTTCTATCAATAAAAATAGTGTTCATCCCCTGGTGGTCGCGGCAAACAGGGATGAATTTTATAACCGCCCCACAGAGCCCGCAAGATTCAGGGGTGGAAAATTTAATATACTTTCCGGACTTGATCTTAAAGAGGGAGGAACATGGATGGGAGTAAGAAATGACGGCCGGTTCGCAGCGCTGACAAATTACAGGGAAGGAGGGAAGAATGATAAAAACAAAAGATCGAGAGGACACATTGTTAATGATTTTCTCCACTCTGAAGAAGACTCTTCCACGTTTCTTGAAAATCTGGAGAGGGAGAGGGATATGTATAATGGTTTCAATATTATAGCCGGTGATAAGAGCAGATTATTCTATTATTCGAACAGAAAAGGAGAACCGGAAGAATTGGAAGAGGGGATATATGGTTTAAGCAACGCTCTGCTCAATACCCCCTGGCCCAAGGTGAATTTAATTAAAGAAAAATTTAGGGCGTTGAGTGAAAGTGAGAGGAGCGACCCGGAGAAAATTTTCAGCATACTTCAGGATCAGAGGAGAGCCCCTGCTGATAGTCTGCCTTCCACAGGAGTTGCGAGAATTTGGGAGCGGTTATTATCCCCGGTGTTTATTTCTTCACCTATTTACGGAACCCGGTCCTCAACTCTTTTGGTCTTTAATAAAGAGGGAGCCGCGGACTTTTATGAGCAAAATTATAACCATGGCAAAATCAAAGAGCCTTTTAATAAATTCAGAATTTGAAGCGTGGGAATATTTGCATCTGAATTTACACCTGAAGATTCACTAAGCAGTTAAACTCTACTGAAAATGGCAAAAATGCAATTAATAATTAATAATTAATAATGAGCAATTAATAATTAATAATTGAAAAGATGACCGCAGATTATTTGATTTTGATGATTAAGCGGAAGGAAAGCCACAAAAGGAATTAGGAATTAGGAATTAGGAATTAGGAATGAAAAGAATGTTATGAAACCTATTTTTGATTTTTTTGACCTTAGTAGCATAGGAAATCACCCAACCAAACAAAACCTTATTGACCTTATTCAAACGGGCGATATGATTTAAGGAATTATCTAATGATCGCGTAAAAAATTCAGTACAGGAATGTGGTGTTGATATATGTTAGCCATCGAAATCCAAATCGAAGTCGCCATCGAACTCGGGTTCTTTAATAAATTCAGAACTCCTGATCCCGATTATAAAAAACCATAACTTACGTTGATTCATTCGCAAAATAAAATCACGGGATAGAAGTCTGTATGAAAGTCCCGCCAGGGACAACAGAAAATAGCCCCGCAATTTATTGTGGGGTAAATGGGTAACATACATTCAAAAAAAGTCCCGTCAGGGACGACAGATACAACTTTTCATACTTTAAAATGTAATATCAATTTTATTGTTAGCTTGATGAATGAGAAATACTATTTATATTGAGCGCTTGTGATCTGATAATTCACGATAAATATCCGCGATTTCATTTTGCGAGAGGTAAGGAGTTCTGAAATTGGAGAATTGTTTTCTTTCTTCACTCTCCACTAACTCCTCTTCACTTCTGGCATGCCAGTTTATTCTATAAGCAGTTAAATTCTACGGGAAATGACAGGATTTTTATCGACAATTCGAATTGTAGTCTTGTTTTAACTGAGCTCTGTTGATCCCCTCCGGGGATCGAATGAAAGAATGCATCCTGATTCTACAATAATGCTGCTTCTCAAAAGCAGTTTCAATTCAAAAAAATTAACATCCCTGTTTTTGCTCTCCACTGATCACACTCCAATTCTGACTCTGCCAGTTTATGGATAACGGTTTAAGTCTCGGGATAAAATTGCGGAAAAATTGAAATCGAATTTAATATCAGGGATGAAATAATTCTTTTGTTCTGTAAGTCGGAGGTAAAGTTTTAAGGTTCTAAATTTTCCCCAAGCGAGCTTGAGGAAAACGCCCTATCAGGGAAAAGTTCCCTGGCAAAACGGGAAGCGATTTATTCAATAAGAAGTTAAATTATACGCAAATTGGCAAGAGATTTATCAACAAGTAGAAAGTTTAATGCCAGGTACAAGTTTCGTAGTTACTCGAGGTGTGTCCTCCCCCGACCTCCGGCAAAAGACAACCGGAGGCCACCCCCTCCAAAGGGGGATATTGTGTCTTTTATCCCCCTTTGGAGGGGGTGGATTCAAAGTGTTTTTCTTTGAAGACGGGGGAGGACTATCCTTGAGCTAATCGATAACTTTTTTTTTCTGACTCCATCAGCTTATGAATTTATAATCGCGGCCTGACTATCGGCAACATGTTATTTGTGGGCTTTTTGACAAATTTTGCTCCCCGGATTATCCTCAACATGTTAACGGTAGTATGCAGGTAAGAGCCTATATGAAATCCAGTGGGTAATGAAAGGACAGCCGTTTATTGAATGGACATAAATATACACTTATAAACTGCAACACACCTGTTGAAATATGGTGTACCTGACGGCACACAGATATGATTGGTTATTCTGTTTTTACCAATATTTTGTCCCTAACGGGACAATAAAAATAAATAATACAGATCATCCACCCAGGAAAGAATGAGGGGAAATATATCGATTTTGCGTTTCTAACTAATATATCACATCAGTCAGGAATGAAATAGAATTTTAGAAAAAAGAAGACTAACCGGATAATAGAATCAAAATCAAATAAGCGTTAAAATTCAGTTAACCGGAAAAAGAACCGGAGGTTTTAGAGACAAAGAAAATTTTATTAATGTTCAACCTGGTTTGTTACTGACTCAAATTCAATTACCCACTATAATTCACATGGAGCCAGTTTTAATACGCTGTTTATAAAGCAAAAAAAAAGCCGTCATTAAATGACGGCTTTTTTAATTACTTATAAAAATTAAAACTCTATTTTTTTATTCCATCTTGTCGCGTATTCATAAACAAAGGGGCTCGCAACAAAAATTGAAGAATATGTACCGATCAAAATACCAAAGAAGAGAGTGAAAGCAAAATCTCTTAAAACCTGGCCGCCGAAAATAAGAAGCACGGTTACGGTAAAGAGAGTAGTCACAGATGTGATAATTGTACGGGGAAGAGTTTTGTTTATACCAAAATTGATATTGTCTTTTATAGGCGCGGTTTTATGAACTTTCATATTTTCCCTTACACGGTCATATACAACCACTGTATCGTTGATAGAGTAACCGACAAGAGTAAGAAAGGCCGCGACAACGTTAATTGAAATTTCGAGATTAAGCAGGGGGAGAAGACCGTAGAGGAGTGAAAAAACGCCAAGTGTAATCATAACGTCATGGAACAAAGCGGCGACAGCTCCGAGAGCGAAAGCAAACTTAAACCTGAAGCCGAGATAAACAAGGATAACGATCAGAGCGAGGACAACTGAAATTATAGCGTCAAGTTTTAATTCGCCGCCTATTTTCGGACCGACAGTCTCTTCCTTCTGAACCTCAAATTTATTATCGGGCATTTTTTCCCTTAATATTTCTTCAACCCAGTCGGCTACGCTTACCCTGACAACCATTTCCCGGTTTGTCGGTTCCATGGTAGCCTTTCCTGTCTGAAATCCGGTCTTAAACAGGGACTCAATAACTTTGTTGGCTATAGAGGGATTTTCAAAACTATAGGTAACCGAGTTGATTGTGGAGTCGGTCAGTGTTCTTTCAACTCCGGGATGTGATTTTTCAATCTGAGCTTCAATAGAAGCAATGATCCTGGGAAAGAGTTCCCTGGGAATTTCCTGCAATTCAGTTTTTACGAGTACGCCGTTATCACCGCCATATGTTTTAACTTCAACATTGCCAAGCCCGATATCGGTAAGATGACTTCGAATAGCCGAAATTTCAATCGGGTTTTCAAATTGCAGAGTAATATCTGATCCGCCTTTAAAGTCAATGCCAAGTTCCAAACCTCTGAGAACAAGGCTGATCAACCCGAGAATTAAAAGGGTTCCGGAAATTATGTAAGCTGTTTTTCTTTTGCTTATAAAGTCGATATTTGCACTTTCAAAAATTCGCATCTATTTTTTATCTCCTTAATACGGTTTTATTATCCAACATTAATTTTATATCCTTTAGAGGCCATTACATCAAACAATACACGGGTGATAATCAGCGCGCCGAACAAACTGGAAAGAATTCCAATCATAAGAGTAAGCGCGAAACCCTGAATAGGCCCGCTGCCAAACTGATAAAGAATAATGGCAGTAAAGAAAGTTGTAATATTGGAGTCAAAAATTGCTGAATAGGAGTGGGCATAACCACCTTCAATTGCAGCTTTAACGGTTTTACCGGTAGACAGTTCCTCTCTGATCCTTTCAAAAATAAGCACATTCGCGTCAACTGCCATACCGATGGTGAGGATAATGCCCGCTATGCCGGGAAGTGTAAGAGTGGCCTGGAATCCGGCGAGAATACCCATGATAAATATAATAGTAAAGAGAAGGGCGAAATCGGCGACGCCGCCGGCTTTTCTGTAATAAACAATCATAAAAATCGCCACAAGGAAAAATCCTATCATGGTGGAGTTAAGGCCCTGGTTAATTGAGTCCTGACCAAGTGATGGTCCGACTGTTCTTTCTTCAATTATATCAACCGGAGCGGGAAGTGCGCCGGCTTTAAGAACGATTTCAAGAAGTTTTGCCTCATCGAGGTCTTTCATTCCTTCAATCTGTGAGTTGCCGTTAGGAATTTTGCCATTTATTACAGGCGCGGTATATACAAGACCGTCGAGAACAATCGCGCATCGTTTTTTAACATTCGAACCTGTTATACGGGCCCAGTCGCGGGCTCCTTCAGCATTCATCTGCATGGTAACTATCGGAGCGGTTGTTGTCTGGTCGATATTTGCCTGTGCGTCAACAATAACGCCGCCGGTAAGTTCCGGTTTTTTTGTCAGGCAGTATAGTTTGAAATATTTAACCGGATCCTGTGAATCTATAGGGTTGGCCGCGAAAACAAATTCGCAGTTATCGGGAACAACTTTCTGAACTTCAGGTCTCCTCAGAAAGTTTTTAACCATTGCCATATTGTTCTCTCTTACAAATGCGTCGGCAACACCACTCTGCTGGTTAACCTGTGCATAATAGAAGAAAGGATGATCTTTCTTAAAGTTTTCTTCTTGCTGTTCCTGGCTTAAGCTGTCAGCGGCGAGGCTGTCGGTCGAGGAAGTAGAATCGCCTGAAAAAAGATTCGCGAGCACTTCATCAACTTTTACCATTACAGGAAATGTGAACTGCGGGTCTTTAACAAGCTTAAATTCAAGAAGCGCTCTTCCCTGCAGGAGTCTTTTGGCTTCTTCTTCTCTTGCTATACCAGGCAGCTCAACAACAATTCTTCTTGAACCCTGCTGCTGAATACTCGGCTCGGAAACACCATACTGGTTAACCCTGTTGCTGATAATTTCGATTGCCCTGGTAACAGCGTCGGCTTCCTGTTCTTCAAGATTGTCAATAATTTCAGCTTCATCCTGCCTGATAGAACCGAAATAACGGCTCAGGCTGATTCCGGCTGCGCTTAATTTATTAGCAAGTATACTAACTACGTTTTCTTCCGATACTCTTGATTCTTCTTCGGCTTCAGCGAGAAGCTGCAGAAATTCTTCATCAGGCTCGCGGGCTATTCTTTCAAGAAGTTTGGCTGTGTTAACCTCCATAACCAGGTACATACCACCCTGAAGGTCCAATCCCAGTTTTACCCTTTTATCGGCCGCTTCACGAAAGGAGGGGTCGCTCAGCCTGAGGCTGTCCTCTTTTATTGATATAATCTCATTCAGGTATTCTTCGTCAATCCCGGGATTTGCTGCTTTAATACTGTCTCTTACAGAACTTATGGTTTCCTGAATAAATTTTTCATCTTCATAATTCTGATAGGTTGGATATAGCAGAAAGATACTCAGTGCGACTGCCGCAACTATGATAAAAATTTTAAATCGAAATTCTTTCATCAGGGTCTTCTTGTTTAATTATAAAATCTGTATATACTTGTTTAATTTTAATTAAGATTACTAATATAAATAGGTTAGCTACAAAAATCAATAATATGACCAATGATAAAATAAAGTAATTCCACGGTCTGTTACTCTTCTTTCCTGAAGGGAGGTGAGGTAATTGGATAATCTTTCAGGACTCCGGATTGAACCAGGTTGGAAAAAGAATGCATGATTAAAAAAAATGAATAGAAGAGCGGGTTTTACCGGCTGAAAAATTTATGAAAACCTCTTCGATTAAATTTTGCTTGAAATAAAAAACCGGGCGGAGGCCCGGTTTAATAATCTGTAAATAAAAAATATTTCCAAAAGAATCAGCCTCTGATATTTTTCTGGATTTTATTGTTAACCTTTACAGCATTTGTTAAATGATAAGATATTTTTTCAATATCCGAAAGGCATCCAAGGAATAATAAAATATTTCTGGCAGTATCTTTTTTGCTTTTTATTCTGCTTACTTCCAGCTCATCGAGAGAGTTGATCGATTCATTACACTTTTCACTTATTATTTCGAACTGATCAAGATTTTCCTCATTTACTTCATTCAGTAGTTTTCCGGCAGCGCCAAACTGGCTTGAAAGGAATTGGCAAACTTCCTCTAACTCGGCGATATGGTTATCATCCGGTATAGAGTGATTATTATCGATATGATCAAAGCAGCGGCCGGTAAAACTCTTAAGGTTATTTGAGATACCCTGGAGAGAGGCGGTCATTTTGCCAAAACGATTCCCTTTTTTGATTATGGACTGATCCATTTTATCAACTGACTGGAATAAACCTGTGGATATTCTGATAGCGCCTTTATGAATATCTTTGGTCTTTTTCTTCGCTTCTTTTAATATGTTTCTGTCCCCACTTTTTAGTCCGTTCAGTGTTGATGAAAGGACATCGGAAACTTCATCGAATAATATAGCTGCATTTTTAAGACTTAACAGAACTGACTCATTTCCCGAAGCTCCGGCAACTTTATAAAGTTTTTCCTGTTCTTCTTCTTCTTTTTCTTTGTTTTTATGAAGAATTTGTGAGCGGAAGATCAGGTAAGCCGCGAGAAGCACAAGGATGATTATGGCGGTCAGACCTCCATAATAAATTATAAAAGCGAAAACAAATGAAACCGTGAAAGCCATAAGAGCGGTGAAGAACCATCCTCCGATAACGGTGATTACTCCGTTAACCCTGTAAACAGCGCTCTCTCTTCCCCAGGCTCGGTCGGAAAGGGAAGTGCCCATCGCTACCATAAATGTAACGTAGGTTGTGGAAAGTGGCAGCTTCAGAGAAGTCGCGAAAGATATGAGAATGCTCGCGACCATCAGGTTTACTGACGCTCTGAGCAGATCGAATGCGGGAGCTTCACCATCAATCGCTGCCGGCAGAGTTTTAGACGCGCCATCCATTCTAACTTTTATTACATTCTGAACGGATAACGGGGTTACTTTTTTTATCATTTCCAGCAAGGATAATGACATTCTGACAACAACCCTTGCTATAACAGAGGATTCAAATCTTTCAAAACCTTCATTCTGACGTCCGAGATTAACTTCGGTTTTTGTCACCGATCGGGCTTTTCTCGATGTCCATAAAGTTACAACCATTATAATACCGGCCAGGAGCAGAAGTATTGTATTGGTTTGAACAGGATTCTTGAGGGCTGCCATCGCGAGTTCCAGTGGATTTTCAACTCCCGAAGCGGCCTGCCACGAACTTAATCCCGCCAGGGGCACGCCAATAAAGTTAACCAGGTCATTTGCCGCGAAAGCAAGAGCCAGAGCAAACGTGCCAACCAGCACGATTGGTCGTAAAATATTTATTTTTGTAAACAGGAGCAGTATCTGGAATAACACAGCCCAGAAAGCAAAACTAATTCCCATCAGGAGATATGTATTGGACTTAATCCAGGTAACTGTTTCGGTAGCGAGAAAGGAAGAGCCTTTAGCGCCTTTGAATAAAATAAAGAAAGTAATTGAAGTCAGCGCTATAGCCGCCCATAAAGCTCCGTAACGTTTTATCTTCGACTCAAAATCGAAGGTAAATATCAGACGGGTAAAAAATTGTATAATAGCGCCGGTCGTAAACGCTACGGCGACCGAAAGAAGAATTCCCGAAATAATTGCCAGAGCTTTACTTGTATTGATATAATTGACAATATCACCGAAATTACTTCCACTGCTTAATATTTTGATTGTTGAAACCGCGACCGCCGAACCAAGTAACTCAAATACAATCGAAACAGTTGTTGAGGTGGGTAATCCGAAAGTATTATAAAGATCGAGTAAAAGTATATCTGTCAGCATGACAGCGAGAAAAATGACCATGATCTCGGGAAACAGGAACTGGTCGGGGTGAAATATCCCTTTTCGCGCAACCTCCATCAATCCGCTGGAAAATGTTGTCCCGACAAGTATTCCTATACTTGCCACAGCCATAATTACAACGCGGGGAGCCGCTTTCGATCCGATTGCCGAGTTTAGAAAATTGACCGCATCATTGCTAACGCCCACCATCAGGTCCGAAATTGCCAGACCGAAAAGCACTACCACAATTATCAGGTATAAATCCATAGTTCTTTTTATTTATGAAGGAATGTGAAATTACCAAATAACAATAATAAAATTAATTTCTGTCAGCTTGAAATTAATTCTATGTTAAATCTGTGTTAAGCCGGAGCATTATTTTTGCCGAAACAAGTTTTTATTATCAAATATTAATTATAATTTAGTTGCGGCAATATTCAAAACAATTCTGATTAAAATATGAAAAAAACAGCGCTTTTTATCTTAGTTTTATTTTTACCGTTAATTTCAGGAGCGGCAATGCAGTTAAATCCCGAAAATATTATTCCCCGACCAAAAAAAATCATCTGTTTTGATGAATATTTAAAACTTACGGAAAACATTAGAATTTCGTCAGAAAAAAGTGATGAAACAAAATTTGTTACTGAAAGACTCCAAAAGATACAAAACTTTTTGAAGTCAGAATCTTTTTCAGGAGAAGATGAGAATGCTGAATTATTGATTGAACTTATAATTGATAAAAACTTAGAGGAGCTCTCCTCTCTGTCAGGGGATATTTCAGATCAAGGTTATGTGCTTGAAATAAAAGCTGATAAAATTATTATTAAATCGACGAACGCAAGCGGATTATTTTACGGCGTTATGACGGTTGAACAAATTATTGAAAATAGTGAGAAGGGCAAAATTAAATGCTGCAAAATTATCGACTGGCCCGATCTGGCCATAAGAGGCATATCGGATGATATAAGCCGGGGTCAGGTTTCCACCATGGATAATTTTAAGAAGATACTCGATTTTATGGCCCGATACAAAATGAATTTGTACATGCCCTATATCGAAGATGTTTTCAGCTTTGCGCGATATCCCGATATTGGAGCCGGCAGGGGAGCTCTTAACAAAGATGAAGCTCTTGAGCTTGTTGATTACGCGAAAAAACTGAATATAGAAATTATTCCGATATTTCAGACTTTGGGGCACTACGAAAATATTTTATTATTGGATAATTTTATTAAATACGCCGAGTTCCCCGGCGCGGCAAGTCTGGATGTATCGAATGAGGAAATATATACTTTCGTGGAAAATATGCTCATGGAAATTTTTGAGGCTTTTCCGGGTGAGTATATCCATGTGGGGGCCGATGAAAGTTATGATGTCGGCCAGGGAAATTCAAAACACCTTGTTGAAAATAGCAGCATAGCCGATGTACACGCCGAACATTACCGCCGTATATATGATATCTGTAAAAAACACGGGCGAAAAATGATAATGTATGGGGATATTATTCTCCATCATCCTGAAATACTTGAAAAGATTCCAAAGGATATATTGATAGTTGACTGGCATTACGGACCTGCCAGAAATTATAAATCGGTTAAAACTTTTACCGAAGCGGGATTTGATATTTTTGTTTCTCCTTCTGTATGGAATTTTATAACATCTTATCCTACAAATATTAATGCGTTCCCGAATATTTATTATTTAACCAAAAACGGGGTTGATAATCAAGTTAAGGGAATGGTGAATTCCAACTGGGGCGATTTCGGAGCTGAAACCTTTAAGGAGCTTAACTATCATGGTTATGCCTGGTCGGCGCAATGCGCCTGGAATATTGAAGGAAGTGAGCCGGGAAACTTCAGCAGAAATTTTTACAATGACTTTTTCGGAGTCCGGCTTGATTACGCCGCCGGTCTGAGCAGGGAAATGAGTGACGTATTCAATCAATTTGGCTGGCAGGAATTCTGGCGGCATCCGCTTCTTGAGTTCAGGAATCCATATTGGTGGGAATCGAAATTATCCCGTTCGGCAAGACTATCCTGGATGGAATGGAGTAATGATGATATTGATCGGAGCATTAATGAAATTGAGACCTCGGCCCGCAGGAATAAGGATCATGCTGAAATTCTCAGGTTCCTTACTAAAATGAATAAATGGTTCGCTGATAAACTTGAGTTTCAATATGAGCTTGGTTTTATTGAGGACAGCCTGGTAACTGATCCGGGAACCGCTGTTAGTTCCGCTGAAAAGCTGACAAATGAACTTGGCGTTCTAAAAATGGAATATGGTAAACTTTGGAAGGAATATTACCGTGAAGATAATCTGCATATGATTATGGATAAGTTCGAGAGGTTAACCTCCTACCTTGAAGAAATAAAATCAGCTCTTCAAAATGGTGAATTATATGATCCGAAAATAAAGAGTGAATGGATCTATTATCCTTCAGATGAAGATGAGCTGGTAAAATCGGCTGAATTCAGCAAAAATTTTACTCTGGAGAATGTACCGGGTAAAGCCTTTGCCCATTTTATGGGGGATACTCACGCGAAACTGAAGATAAACGGCGAGCAGATTTCAGAGATATACGCGAGAAGGACTTTAAGTCTGGTTGTGGAATACGGCCGTATCAGAATGATTGATATAACAGGTAATCTGCGTGAAGGTGAAAACAAGATTGAAGTGGAGGCGAATAATTATTACGGAAAAGGGGAAGCGGGATTTAACCTTTATATTCAGTGTGGCGAAGGTGAACAAATGATTGAAGTATGCAGCGATTCCACCTGGAATGTAAAAAAACTGCCCGGTTCAGAAGATGATAAAAAGGTAAAAGCCCGCGCGGAAGAATACCGCTTTGAAGTGATCGCTCCCGATTTTGAAAGGGGAAGGAGCGGCTGGATTGAGCGATAACCGGGTAAAAGAAATTAAAAATATTAAGGCAATTTTAATCGGTGCGGCGGCCGGTCTTTTTTTGATTTTGTTCCTGGCCGAACTTTTCCAGGCGGCAACCGCGCTGATAGCCGGTTGTGAGTCGGGTGATATCACTATTGATTTTGCAGGTTTGGAATATGGCCTGGTTTTCCCTGAAGAGACGCCCGATTTATATTACTATTTTATATACCTTTCTCCGGTTATGTTTTTATATATGGCGCTTTTTTCAGTTTCCAGAATTCTTCAGCAGACTACCCCCGGGTTCTGGAGGTATTCCATGATTTCCTTTATTGTCTTTACCCTGGGATATGTTTTATTGTACCTTTTTTATAACAGCTTTCCTGTGGTCTTACAGGCAGGCGCCGGTTCCGACTGGGAAAAGTTATGCTCACTCGCTGAGTTTTCACTGGGGGGAAGAATAGCGTTTGTTATGGCTATGGTTATTTTGTATTTTCTTTTTCTGATGATATTAACAGGCAGAATAAATAAATTTATATACGTTCCCGGACAGTTTCAGGACCGGGGTAAAAAAGGAGAAATCTGATGATTAAACTTAATGATAAAATTGTATTTATTACCGGCGCGAGCGCCGGAATTGGCAAAGCATGCGCGCGCGTTTTTGCCCGCGAGGGTGCGAAAGTGATTATGACTTCAAGAAGAAAAGAAAAACTTGATGAAATCGCTGAAGAAATTAATATGGAAACAGGCGCCGATATTTTTACAGCTTCTCTCGATGTAAGGAACAGGGAAGAGGTGTCCGGGCTTTTTGATTCACTGCCCGATGAATGGAAAAATATTGATATTCTGATCAATAACGCGGGACTTGCCCTGGGGCTGAACAAACTGCAGGATGATGATCCGAAAAACTGGGACCAGGTTATTGATACGAATATTAAGGGAGCATTATACTGCGCCCAAGCCGCGTTGAAGGGGATGATCGAAAGGAATGAGGGCCATATTGTAAATCTCGGTTCAATCGCGGGGCATGAAGCGTATCCGAAGGGATCGGTTTATTGCGCGACCAAACATGCTCTCGACGCTATCACAAAATCGATGCGAATGGACCTTATTGATAAAAACATCAGGGTGAGCACGGTTGATCCCGGCATGGTCGAAACCGAATTCAGCATGACACGTTTTGGCGGGGATGAGGAAAAAGCCGCGAATGTTTATAAAGGTGTTGAGGCGCTTACCGGTGAAGATATCGCCGACGCCATTCTTTTTATTGTCACCAGGCCGAAACATGTAACAATAAATGAGATAATAATTATGCCATCGGCGCAGGCATCTCCATTTGTGATGCATAAGGAAGGATAATTTAATTTCTTCCAGATTGAAGAAGAATTGTATGTTGCGGCGTTGTTGTAAAAGATGACGCCGCATTTATCTTGTTTAAAATGAAGTGCTTTTGTTTTTGAATTTATCTTAATGGATAATAGATTCCCTTTTTTGTTATTTCTGGTTGAATGGAAAGAATTGAGAACGAATAGTTCAGAACTCCTTACCTCTCGCAAAATGAAATCGCGGAAATTTCTGGAAAATATCATATGAAATTGTTATCCATTTATTACATGACAAAGCCCCTATTTAACCATAAATGATGTGTTGAAAATTTAAATTTCAATTAATCTGGGTTTATCAGGGATGTCTTAAGGTGTTTGATTATCCGGAGTGGTTTGTGAATCCTCTACAAGGATTTTGTCTCTTGGTATTTACAATTTTCTACCCCAGTGGGACGTTCTGCACTAATTGTTGCCTATGCAAGGCAAATGAGATAAAAAGAACCTTGTAGAGGTTCCATTATTGTAGAATAGAATAGACCCCCTGAAAAACATCTCTGTAGGAGATGCATAAAATGGCGTTCAGATTAAATCATTTTCGAAAATAATACAATGTCAATGTATTGGTTAAAGAACACTATTTGATTAGATAAAGAAATACCTGCCTGAGTTGTTTCCTTATCGAATTATCCCGCGATTTTATTTTGCGAATGCATCCATGTAAGTTATTGTTTTTTATAACCGGGATCAGGAGTTCTGGAATTACATTATATACATGAAAAAAGGTATTGCTTAAAAATAATATATGATTATCTTAGATTGACTGATTGACTACGGGGTAGAACTCTCTTACAAAATAATTAATTGTATTATTATAATACAATTAAAAGAATTTCCGGCAGTTTTAGAGCCGGTTATATCTGTTATTACAGGAGTAAAATTTATGGTTCGTAAAATTATAGTGATGCTTCTTTTTGCTGTTTCTTTATCCGCTCAGGTAACCTATATGGAAGAAGCGCCTGAGAAATGGAGTAAACCTGTGCTTGTTGAAATAATTTATACCTACGCTCAAAATTTGAGAACTCCTTATGTCAGGGCTGACGGCCAGCAGCTTGTATTTGATGGAAGGGGACTTTCAACAACATTCCTTTCAGATACCGGGTGGACATACCCGTATTCATTTCCTGAAAATATAAATAAAAATCTCGCGGAAGACCCGGTAATTTCTCCGGATGGTAAAAGGATGTTTTTTACCTGGTACACATCCACATGGCAGGTTTATTATTCCGACTGGGATGAACAATTGCAGGAATGGGGAACTGCTGTTAACGCGGGTGAAGCGGTAAATGGAATAGTGGGTGGCGCAAGTGCCGGATGCGCTCCCGATGACACCACATTTTGTTTTTTCCTGGGCGGCACACTTTATTTTGCCCGCTGGGACAGTTCCCAGGGAAAATATGTTGATGGGAAAAAGTTCCCTGACGGAAGTGTGGGAACTGTGGCAAGCTGGTGGGGCGGAGATATGACCTCTGATTTTGAAAATGTTTATATGTGCCATTCTCTTTCTGATACAACATTGACGGGTTCATCTTACCATGACAGAGATATTGTGGTTGGTTATAGAGATACAGCTCAGGGTTATATTATTTATGACTATTATAAGCTTAACATTTCGAACCAGGCTGATACATTGTACTTTTCAGGAGAGTATATAAATCGATATGAGGCTTCACCAACCGTAACCGGTGACGGGCGTCATCTATATTTCCTGGGCAACTATCATGGCTATTACGCTATTTATCATTCCCGGCTGCTACAGGACCGGTATGGAAATCCGGTTACCAAAGTTGAAGAAAAATATAAATTAAAAGAAAAACCAAAAGAAAAGGTAAATATGCACCCGGTTTATCCAAATCCTTCAAACAACCAGTTCAGTTTTACATTTGACCTTAAGGAGCCGGGAGAAACAAAAATAATAATCTATAACATTATGGGAGAAAAAATATACGAGGAAAAGGAAAAGTACCTGCGTGAAGGCAGTTACAGAAACAGCATAATTCTGGATAAGGAAAGCTCGGGGGTTTACCTTCTGAATCTTATTCTTAATAAACAATCATTTTCAACGAAATTTATTCTGGTGAAATAAAGAACAAATGCGCCATGAAAAGAGATATAGGGAAAATAGAGTACAGCGGTAGTGTAAATAATTTGGTGTAAATGGTTTTTAGGGGGGAAAGAAAATATTAAAAAAAACTTATTCTTTAACTTTCCACCTTAGTAGCATATAATTTTCATAAAACAGAATTTTATAATCCCAATAGCTTTTATTATTCTCCTCCTGTTATCAAAAAAAAGTTATAATAAAAAACCCGGACAATAATCCGAGTTTCAATAACAATATGATTTTATTATTTTCAAAATTCAAAATGAGAGGTGTCGCCGGCTCCTTCGCGGATAATTTCCGGTTCCTCGGATGAGAGGTCGACAATAGTGGAGGGTTTCCCGTCCAGTCCTCCCACAGATAACATAAGGTCTATCTGGGAGTTAAACACAGTGCGAATTTCTTCCGGATCATAAAAAATTTCCCCTTTACGGTTTGTCACGCTTGTACTCAATATAGGATTGCCAAGTTCTCTGGAAAGTTCAATCGCAATATTGTTATCCGGTATTCTTATCCCGACAGTCTTTCTTTTAGTCCAGAGTTTTTTCGGGACATCTTTTGAAGCCGGGAGCACAAATGTATATGGACCGGGCAGCAGTTTTTTCATCGATTTATAGGCGTAATCTGATACTTTGGCGTATTTGGCAATATCTTTCAGATCGGGGCAGATAAAGCTGAAGAGTTTTGTAAGGGATTCATTTTTAATTGAATACACTCTTTCCACAGCGTCTCTGTTAAAAATATCACAGCCGAAACCGTAGAGAGTATCGGTAGGATAAATAATTACTCCTCCGGCTTTTAACACTTCAACCGCTTTATTGATATATCTTAATTGCGGATTAACAGGGTGCAATTCATAATATTCCATATTATGCTCCTTTTTATTAAGTTTAGAGCCTTGAATAAAAAATCTGGACCCACGGTTGGCGCCAGTAATAATTTCAGGTATTTAAATTAAAATATAACAGCAATTTAATAATTGTCAATAAAAATCGTATAGAAAGCGCCGAATAGAAATGAAATTAAAAAAAATGCCTCGTCAGGTAATAATTCTTGGAATGGTAAGCTTTTTTACCGATATAGCGAGTGAGATGCTATACCCTGTCGCCCCTATTTTTCTTGCTTCGCTCGGGGCCTCAATGGCGCTGGTGGGAATACTTGAAGGAGCCGCCTCGGTAATTGCCGGAGTATTAAAAGGATATTTCGGAGCTCTTTCGGATAAATTGGGCAAACGATCAATTTTTGTCCTTCTCGGTTATGGTCTCTCCGGGCTTATCAAGCCGTTGCCCGGCTTTTTTCCCTCTGTTGCCACTGTGATTGCTTCCAGATTGACCGACCGGATAGGGAAAGGTGTCAGAACGAGTCCGAGGGATGCTCTCCTTGCCGGACACGCCGGGGAAAATACAGGCGCGGTATTCGGATTTCACCGCAGCATGGATACCCTCGGCGCGATGCTGGGACCTGTAGCTGCGCTTTTATTATTATATTTTTACCCCGGAAATTACGCGCTTGTTTATCTTGCCGCCATATTGCCCTCTCTCGGAGCCATATATTTTACATTCCTGGTCAGGGATCCCGCAGAGACAACAGGGAAAAAAAGAGAATACAGTTACAGAAAATTCTGGTCTGAAGCGCCTTCAAAATATAAACTGCTTCTTCTGCTCTTTACAATTTTTTCTTTTGTGAATAGCAGCGACGTTTTCCTTATCCTTAAATCGAGGAATCTGTTTAATTCCGACACAATGGCGATCGCGGGATATATCTTTTTTAATTTTGTTTACGCCTTCTCCTCTTACCCGGCAGGATTATTATCCGACAGAATAGGGAAAAAATATATCTTTTCGATAGGCCTGATAATCTTTTCAATAGTATATTTTGGATTCGCGTTCAACAGCAGTCAATATCTGCTGTGGCTACTTTTTGCCTTTTACGGATTTTATTCTGCCGCGACAGAAGGAATTTCTAAAGCCTGGGTATCTGATCTGATTAAGGATACCAACAGGGGATCGGCAATCGGGCTGCTAAATTCTCTCTCAAGTTTCGGAGTAATGGCCGGATCGGCCGCGACAGGATTTTTATGGGATTATTACGGAGCGTCGATCCCTTTTATGATTTCAGGCATCGTTAGTCTGATTATCGCCATATTTATACTAACAGCCTTTGATTAAATTTTGTTTAAAACAACTGAATATTTATATTTCCGTTTATGAATAGAAATGAAAAAATTGCTGTAATTGCTCTTAGCGGAGGACTGGACAGTTGCGTGACTGCCGCCATCGCTTCAAAGGAATACAGACCGGCTTTCTTTCATATTAATTATGGTCAGAGAACTCAGAAAAAGGAACTGGAATGTTTCGGCAAAATTGCCGATTATTACAACAGTCCTTATCGGCTTGTCGTCGACCTGAAGCACCTTTCCGATATAGGAGGTTCTTCTCTGACCGATTATTCAATGGAGGTTAGTCCGGCCGATCTTGAGAACAAAGAAATACCTTCATCCTATGTGCCCTACCGTAATGGCAATATTCTTTCGGTAGCGGCAAGCTGGGCTGAGGTTATTGGCGCTGAAGCAATTTTTATTGGAGCTGTCGCCGAAGATTCTTCAGGTTATCCCGATTGCAGGCCTGAATTTTTCGAATCAATCGAGCGAAGCATTAACCTTGGAACAAAACCGGGTACCAGAATAAAAATTATTACACCGGTAATAAATATGAAAAAAAGCGAGATCATTGAATCAGGCCTTGAACTTGGAGCTCCTCTTGATTTAACATGGTCCTGTTATAAATCGGAAACAAAAGCCTGTGGTATTTGCGACAGTTGCGCCCTCAGGTTAAGAGGTTTTCAGGAAATTAACCGTGAAGACCCGATAGATTATGATCAAAGACCCTTATATATAAATAAATAGAAGACCTGACTATGAAAAGTGATAAAAAATTATTAGAAACATTTGAAAATAATTTTGCCGACAGAGATTATCTCATCGAGCATTCGGCGCCTGAATTCACTTCACTTTGTCCTAAAACCGGACAACCCGATTTTGCGACGATTGTTGTTGAATATATCCCCGATAAACTTTGCGTTGAACTTAAATCGCTTAAATTATACCTGAATTCATTCAGAGAAGATGGTATATTTTATGAAAGTGTTACTAATAAAATTATGGATGATCTGGTTGAAGTCTGCAGTCCGCGATATATGAAATTAACTGCCAGATTTAATGTAAGGGGCGGTATAACATCAGTTATCCGGACCGAATATGTCAATGAAGAGTACCGGGAAAAGTTTGTGGGAAATCAGAACCCATAAAAAGTAATACTATCAATTATATACTTTGATTCAAATTATAGATAAAAATGGAGAAGAAATGTCAGACACATTAAAAAGAAGCTGGGCAGAGCCTTTTAAAATAAAGGTTGTTGAACCTATTAAAATGCGCTCCCGCGAAGAAAGAGAAAAAGCAGCTGAAGAAGCAGGATACAATACTTTTCTTTTAAGATCAGAAGATGTTTATATCGACCTTTTAACCGATAGCGGCACCAACTCTATGAGCGATTACCAGTGGGCGGGAATGATGCTCGGTGATGAAGCTTATGCCGGCAGCAGGAACTTTTATTACCTCTGGGATAATGTTAAAAAATATTATGGAATGCCCTATTTTGTTCCTACTCACCAGGGAAGAGCCGCGGAACATATGATTTCCAAAATATTGATTAAACAGGGTGATTACGTTCCGGGCAACATGTATTTTACAACAACCCGCCTGCATCAGGAACTTTCCGGCGCTACTTTTGTCGATGTAATTATCGATGAAGCGCATGATCCATATAGTGAACATCCATTTAAAGGCAATATCGATCTTAATAAAATGGAAGAGCTGGTAAATAAAGTCGGCGCCGAGAGGATTGCTTATGTTTCAATGGCAGGTCCGGTTAATATGGCCGGTGGTCAGCCTTTTTCAATGGCTAATTTGAAAGAGGTAAAAGCATTCTGTGATAAACATAATATTCGTTTGTGGTTCGACGCTACCCGCGCTACCGAAAATGCTTATTTCATCAAAATGCGCGAGGATGGATACCAGGATAAATCAGTAGCTGAAATCCTTCTGGAGATCTGTTCATATTTTGAAGGACTCTGGGTGAGCGCCAAAAAAGACCTTATGGTAAATATCGGCGGTTTTCTCGCTACCAAAGACCCTGATGTTTTTGAGCAGGCGAGAAATATGGTTGTTGTTTATGAAGGTCTTCACACATATGGCGGTCTTGCCGGGCGTGATATGGAAGCAATGGCGCGGGGTATTGAAGAGATGGTTCTTTTCGATAATATCCGCGCGCGTATTGGCCAGGTTGAATATTGCGGACAAAAACTTGAAGAATATGGTGTGCCTTTCGTAAAACCGATAGGTGGTCACGCGATTTTCCTTGACGCTAAAAAATTCCTCGAACATCTGCCCCAGGATGAATTTCCGGCCCAGACACTCGCTTCCGAAATTTACATTGATTCGGGTGTGAGAGGTATGGAAAGAGGTATAGTTTCGGCAGGGCGCGATCCTGAAACCGGCAAACACAGATATCCCAAGCTGGAACTGGTAAGACTGACCTTCCCGAGAAGAGTTTATACCCAGGCTCATATTGATGTCGCTGTTGAATCGATTGCCCAGGTATATGAAAACCGTAAAAATATTACGGGGCTTAAAATGGTTTACGAACCAAAATACCTCCGTTTCTTCCAGGGAAGATTCGAAAAACTTTAATATTTTCGGGGAAAAAGAGATTTCTCTTTTTCCCTTTTTTGTTTTGCCTTGCCATCTCCTTCCTGGCGCTGAAAATTCCTGTTTTTCCCCGTTCACAGGGGTGAATATTCTGACCGGTAATGAAATTAACTGAACCAAACCTGTCGGAATAGCATTAATAGTTTAAACTTAGCAGAGTAATGCCGGACTATATTATGAGAGACCTTTCAGGTATTAAAAAAGAATTCTTTGCGGAAAAGGAAAGAATATTCAATGATACTGAACTGCTTAATAAAAAATACCAGTTCTGCGTTGAATACAGCCTGCTTGTTGAGGAATATATATACAAAATAATTGAAAACGCGGGTGGATGCTGCGCTCTTGCCGCGGCAGGAAGTTTTTGCAGGCGTGAGCTGGCCCCTCTTTCCGATATTGATGTAATGTTTATTTTTCCCGAGGTTAAAGGACATGAAGACGCGATCAGGGAAAGTGTTACCATGTTATGGGACGCGGGAATTGAAGTTTCACATACCGTCAGGGAATTTTCCGATATTGAAAGGTTTCTGAAGGATGATCTTCACGCTTTTACCCAGTTTTTCGAAACCCGTTTCATTATGGGTAATGAAAAAATCTATTATGAATGGACGGCGAAACTTGTAAAATCGATTGATGAGGATGTGAGGAAAAAACTCATTTTTCGTTATTTTGAAGATATTGAGCTGCGATACAGGAAATATGGTTCTTCAGCTAAAATGCTGGAGCCAAATGTTAAATTTTCTGCCGGCGGACTTCGCGATCTTCATTGTGTTGAGTGGATCTACCATATCAAATCCAATATGGTGTTGAATACCCAGAGTGAAACCACATATACCGAAAGTTTTATAAAACTCCTTAATGAAAAAGGAGTCATTAATAAAAGGGCGGCGCACAGGCTTCTGGAAAGTTATGCGCTCGTTTTATTCGTAAGGAATAATCTTCATCTTACGAGCGGCAGAAGAAACGACAGACTGGAATTTCGTTATCAGGAACAGATATCCAAAATGTTCTATCCCGGGTCTGACGGCTGGAAAAATTTTATGAAGGATTATTTTTACGCCTCCAACATCCTTCACCGGTTTTCAAAAACAATGATAAAAGGCTTTAAAGAACAGATAATTCCCCCCATATCCGATATTTTATCAATTGAGCTTGATGATGATTACAGGCTGAAAGGAAGAACTATTTCAATAAATGAAAATCGCCCCCTTCTTCTTTCTGATATCCTCAGGGTATATTATTACAGGGGAGTTCATGACGCGAGATTTGATGAGAATCTCAGATCATTGATAATCGAAAGTGTGATAGATCTTGAAGAGAACAGGCCTGAAGAACATTTGTCATCGGTTTTCTTTCGTGAGATTTTGAGGATGCCTTCGAATGTCGCAAAAACCCTTAACTCCATGAACGAAATTGGTGTGCTTGGCGCCCTGCTTCCTGAGTTCAGGGAGATGGTGGGATTTTTTCAACCGGGGGTTTATCATTGTTATACAGCCGATGAGCACACTCTTGTGGCAATAACAAATCTTGAAAAGCTTATTGAAGAACATTCCCGGCTCGCCACCTTGTTCAAGTCGATGAAAAAAAGGGATATAATTTATCTCGCGGCGCTTTTCCATGATATAGCGAAACCTATAAATATTGCCGGGCATGAGATACTGGGGGGTGAGATTGCCGGAACTATTATGCCTTCGCTGGGATATGAGCAGGAGGAGATTAACCTGGTCCAGTTCCTGATCAGGCATCATCTTACGATGGAGCAGGTCGCTTTCAGAAGAAACCTGAATGATCCCTCAACTCTGAATCAATTTGCCGCTATTTTTCCCGATATTCAATCACTCGAATTATTATATCTTTTAACTTACGCCGATCTTTCCGCTGTTAATCCTACTGTCTGGACTCATTGGAAAAGTGATCTTCTTTTTGAACTTTACCGTAAAACCAGGTCAATGCTCGAAAACCAGGTTTCGGCTGTTGAGCTGATCAATAATGTGACAAGGGAACTTATCGAAGCTCATAATGGTGAAAAACCGGTTAATGATCATCTTAAATCAATTGATGACCCCGGTTATCTGCAGCATTATTCCAAAGAAGAGATTGATCAGCATGTTCACGAGATTGAGAGGGGAACAAAACTTTCTGTGTTTTTTAAGAATACCGAGGGTTATACAAATGTATCGGTAATTACCAAGGATAGCGATTCTCTCCTTTCCTATCTTTGTGGAACTCTTTCGGTGAATGATTTGAATATTATCGGAGCAAAAATATTTACCCGTAATGACAGCATTGCTATCGATAGTTTTAATGTTACCGATTACAGGACAAATAAACCGATTGAGGAGAGCAGGTATGACAAAATCAGGCAAGATATGATGCTGGCGATTGATCACCGCCTGCAGATAGGCGCTGAGATAGAGAGGGTTAAATCGAAATGGAAAAGGTTGGAGGACAGGATATTTAAAAGAAGAGGCAAGATAAAAATTGAGTTTGAGAATCATGAGAAATATACTATTATTGATGTTTTTTCTCCCGACAGATTAGGTCTTCTCTATAAAATTACAAAAAAAATGCATGAACTTGATCTTTCCATTTACCTGGCAAAAATATCAACCCGCGCTGATGATGTTGTCGATTCATTTTATGTTTTAAAGAGAACAGGGGAAAAGGTATCAGAAAATGAACATGAACTGATACGGCTTGAATTAACCAACGCGATAAAAGAAATTATTTAGGAGTAATATTGCAGCTTATTTCAGAAAATCCTATCGGAATATTTGACTCGGGCATTGGCGGACTTACTGTTGTGAAAAGAACCGATGAATTTTTACCGGATGAAAACGTAATTTATTTTGGCGACACTGCGAGAGTTCCATACGGAACCAAATCTAACAGCACAGTGATTGAATATGCTTTACAGGATGCGGCATTCCTGATGAAAAGCAATATAAAAATGCTTATTGTCGCATGCAATACAGCATCTTCGGTAGCGATACCAGCTATAGAAGATAAATTTAGTATACCAGTTATAGGGGTGATAAAACCGGGCGCCGAAATGGCCTTAAACAATACAAAAAATGGCAGGATCGGGGTGATCGGCACTAACGCCACAATAAACAATAAAGCTTATTCCACCGAACTTCTGAATCTGGATCCGGACCTGAAAGTTTTTGAAAAAGCATGTCCTCTTTTTGTGCCTCTCGCCGAGGAGGGTTGGACGGAACACAGAGCTTCTTTGCTGATCGCGGAGGAATACCTGGCTGAATTAAAAAAGGAAAATATCGATACACTTATCCTGGGATGCACCCATTATCCGATACTGACAAATGTTATCCAAAAGGTAATGGGAGATGATGTTAAACTTATAGATTCGGGAACCGCGTCAGCGGTTATTTTGAAAAAGTATCTGGTTGAGAATGGTCTTGTCAATAAATCGGAGAGCAGGGGACGGCATGAATATTATGTCAGCGATATCTCTACCAAATTTCGCGAGGTTGCCGAGATGTTTCTGGGCCGCCCGGTTGAGAAAATTGAGAAGATCGATCTTGAGCATCTGTCAGGGATTATTGTGTGATCCGCGGTTTGGGGGCTTTGGCTGTTTTTTTTAGCCTTTTTAAAATTATCAGGACATTCCGGAGAAGGGCAACCACAAGGGTTGCCCCTACGTTAATTCTTTTTTACCACGGTTTGCATGTCTGGTGAAATTCTATGTAAAATGGCAAAATAATAATTAATAATTAATAATGAACAATTGACAATACAAAAGGCAAAATATTATTGAGTTTCAGAACTCCTTACCTCTCGCAAAATGAAATCGTGGAAATTTGGAAAATATCCTTTTAAATTGTTATCCATCTATTACGTGACAAAGTCCTATTTAGCCTTTAATGATATGTTACAAATTTAGAATTTTATCGATCGGGTTTACCAGGGATGTCTTAAGCATTTGATTATCCGGGGTGGTTTGTGAATCCTCTACAAGGATTTTGTCTTGCTTTATTGCCAATATTCTACCCCATTGGGACGTTCCGCACTAATTATTGCCTATACAAGGCAAACGAGATAAAAAGAACCTTGTATAGGTTCCCATTATTGTAGAATATGATAGACAACATGGAAACATCTCTGTAGGAGATGCACAAAAAGGCGCTCAAATTATATCATTTTTGAAAATAATACAATGTCGATATATTGGTTCTAAACATTATTCGAAAAGATAAAGAGATCTCTGCCCAAGTTGTTTCCTTTTCAAATTTTCTTCGTTTTTATTTTGCGAATGAGTCCTTGTAAGTTATTGTTTTTTATTACCGGGATCAGGAGTTCTGAGTTTAGAAAAAGGCCACTAAATCGCTAAAACACAAAATCCCCAAAAAAGCTCTAAAAAACCTTATTCCTGAATTTTTAACCTTAGTGGCAGATATGATCACCCCCAATATTTAACCTTATTCGACAGGGCCATATTTTCTGCGGAATTTGATGAAGGATGCTGAGAAGGAATATGTGGATTAAAAAGACTAACAGGAAATGGTGAAATATCATGAAAAACTGCCATTTTTTATTTATCAATTATCAATTGTATTTCTGTGCAGATAATAAAAGAGGCCGCAGATTGTTTTTGCGTCTGTGATTTCTTCCTTAATCACTTTTTTAACCGCTTCATCCGGGCTGATTTCGATCATTTCCATATCTTGTTCACCCTCTTCCCGCTGATGATCGCCCGCTGTCAGCTCTTCGGCAAGAAAAATATGAAGTATTTCGGAGCAGAACCCCGGGGTGGTGTGAATTGCTCCCAGTTTTAGGATCTTGTCACTTGTATATCCGGTTTCCTCCTTTAACTCCCTTATCGCGCAAAGCGCCGGTTCTTCACCTTTTTCAAGTTTTCCGGCAGGTAATTCGAGAAGATTGATATTATGGGGATAGCGGTACTGTCGGACAAAAATGATTTTGTTTTCTTTTGTGACCGGTAATATTACCGCCCCTCCCGGATGAACCGCCACTTCACGACGGGCTTTATTTCCACTTTTTTTGTATTCTATCTGATCAACCTGAAGGTCGAAAACCTTTCCGCTGAATATTATTTCACTTTCCAGTACCTTAAAATTTTTGTTATCCATTATATATCCACTTTATTATTAGTCTTTTTCATGAGGGAATGGAGGGGATTCTGACCAGCCTTTTTATTTCCTTTTATTGTTATTCCATAAACGACTCCGAATAGAGTCGAATATGAATAGCCCCTGTAGATTCCTATATTTGACCTATTCAGGGTCTTGTTCCATGTTTTTCTTTTTACCCGGGTAGCTCTCTTCTTTCGCAGCCCGGAGCTATTGATATTGAATCCCATTCGGGATTCTTTTTCAGGAAATAATCTTACCATTTTGCTTAGAATTTAACTGCTTACGGAATATTCTCTATAGAAGGACAGAAGAAAATATATGCAGTTTGGGGAAAAATAAAGAAAACCCGGTTATTTTAACCGGGCTTATTTAAAAATTAACCTGTTATTCCTCTCCCTGGTAATAGGGAATAATTTCGCTGCCGAGGAATTTAAGGAGAGCCGTGAGCACCCCGAGGTCATCCAGATAGCCTATCAGTGGGGCAATATCGGGAATAGCGTCAATCGGAGCGACAAAATAAATAAGGGCTCCCACTACGATGCTTTTTCTGTGCCAGGATACAGCGGGATCCTTCATATAAGAATAGAGCGCGAGAATATCTTTAGCGAAAGTGATCTTTTTACCTGCCCGTTCAACTTTCTGCCACAGTTTTTCATCCAGCTCTTTTTCACCTTTTTTAAATGATTCCTCGTCGGAATATTCACTTTCAAGTTCTTCCAGATCGGGGGATTTATATTGTTCTTCCATTTTCTATCCTCCTATTTTTTATTCTCTTCAAACCATTCAAAAACCGATTTCCACCAGAAAAGAGCGTTTTGCGGTTTTACTACAAAATGATATTCATCGGGGAAATAAATCAGTTTACTTTTAACTCCCATTTTCTGCAGGCTGGTAAAGAGCTCAAATGCCTGTCCTTCGGGCACTCTGAAATCATAAGCCCCGTGAACAACAAGCATGGGAGTCTTGAAGTTTTCAACGAAATTATGAGGTGACCATTTTTTATAAAGTTCTCTGTTTTCCCAGGGAGCGCCGCCAAATTCCCATTCGGGGAACCATAATTCTTCTGTGGCTCCATACATGCTTTCCAGGTTAAATACACCGGCATGGCATAGAAGGGCGTTAAATTTGTCGGTATGTCCCTCTATCCAGTTAATCATATATCCGCCATAAGATGCGCCGGCGGCAAAAATATTATTCTCATCAATAAAGCTGTAGCTGTCCTGGGCGTAATCAACTGCATTCATAATATCAATATATACCCTGCCGCCCCAGTCCTGCGAAATTTCATCGGTAAACTTCTGTCCGTAACCTGTGCTGCCCCTCGGATTGGGAGCTATAACCACGTACCCTTTTGAGGCGAACATCTGCAGATTCCACCTGTAATGGAAATCATCTGTCCAATGTCCCTGGGGGCCGCCATGGATAAGTAAAATAACGGGGTATTTTTTATTCTCATCAAAGAAAGGCGGTTTTACCAGAATTGATTGAACCTTCGCTCCTTCAGCTCCTTCTGACCAGAAGGTTTCTACCTGATTCCATTCGATTCCGGCAAGGATATCTTTATTGATATATGTTATCTGGCGGAGGTCTTTACCCTCGCTGCTGACAGCGAAAATTTCTTTGGGAAGTGTAGATCGCTGCTGAAGGAAATAAATGGTTTTGCCATCATTCGTAAGTGTAATGCTTCCGTTATCACCTTTTTCAAGCAGCATTTTTATATCACCGTTGTTTATATCCAGCCGGCATATTGATGTGTATATTGTATTCGCTGTTGTAAAATAGATATACTTTGAATCGGGCGACCAGATAGTTTCTCCGATTGAAAATCCAGGTTCGGGAGTAATATTTTTTAATTTGCCTGAATTTCTGTCATATAAAATGAGGTCCAGTTCATCAGCTTCAAAACCGGCTCTTTTCATGCTTCGGAAGGCGATATATTTCCCATCGGGTGAATATGCCGGCTGATTATCATTTCCTTTGCTTTCGCTTATTTTTTTTGGCTTTCCGGCTTTTCCTCCCGGAAGAGCGCTTATATCGAGAATGTATATCTCGTTATTTGTGCTCGCGGCGAGCATTTTGTCAGGATTCATCGAAAAGCAGACTTCATTTCCATCGGGAGAAATCGCGTAATCAACATTGCCCCCAAGTGCCAGCGGCGGGACATCTGAGTCGCTCAGAAGGTTCAGATCGGTATATTTACCTGTTTCAGCAGACTGCAGGAACAGGTGACTTCTTTTTTCACCGCGCCAGTCATTCCAGTGTTTATACATCAACTCGGTAAATATTTTCGCGCTTACCTTGTTATTCTTTTTTTCCTCATCCCGTTTTTTGTTTTCTTCCATGGAAGTAAGATCAGGGTAGACCATCGAAGAAAAGATCATCTTTTTTTCATCGCCCGAAAACTGCGCTCCCGAGGCACCTGAATAAAGTTCGGTTAATTGCTTCTGGGAAGAACCGTCATAACCGCATAAATATATTTGTCCATCCATCGAGAAGGCGATTTTTTTTGAAGAGGGGAGGAAAAGCGGCGAACTGATATTTTTATCTGAATCAAGCAGTTTTTTCATATCGCTGCCATCAGGTTTGATGGTATAGACTGCCGAATAACCTTCATTTTTATCCGCGTCATACCAGCCGACAGTGAAAGCGAGCAATGATTCATCGGGAGAAACAACAACGTCCTTTATTCTTTTCATCGCCCACATATCTTCAGGGGTAATGGCTTTTTTCTCCTGGCCTGTCATAAGGTCAGCCGATAACAATATTATAAATAACAATATTACTATTTTTTTCATTGGTTTCTCCCATTTCAGTTATATAAATTTCTTGGCGATAACAGCTACCAATGCCACAACAACTATCATCAGGAATATATAGAAGATCACTATTTTATACCAGTCGCGTGAAATTGTATGGCTGAAAAGATATCCTTTCCAGTTACAGCTTTTACATCTGAATCTTCTGTGCAGGCTGAAGGAGACCACAAGGTTGTCGATTAAATCCTTTGGCCGGGATATTCTCAATGTTCCTTTTTGACCACATTTTGGACATTCTTTTTCGTTTTCCACATCTGAGGGAACAAAAAAACTAAGTTTACTCATTTGATTCCTTTTTATGGAGTTTTTCAATTAATTTTTCATCATAGAGGAGATGTTCGTATGTTTCCCGAGAGCGGAGGAGGAAATATTCATTCCCATCTACCATTACTTCTGGAGCTCTGCGTCTGCCATTATAATTGGATGCCATGACCATGCCATAAGCGCCGGCAGACATTACCGCCAGCAGGTCACCGCTCCGGGGTTCTTCAATTTCCCTTCCTTTTGCCAGAAAGTCACCACTTTCACAAACGGGGCCAACTACGTCGCATGTAATATCCGCCCTGTTGTTTTTTACAACCGGCTGAATATGATGATATGCTTTATAAATACTGGGCCTTAAAAGATCGGTCATGGCGCCGTCGGCGACAATAAATTTTTTGCCTCTGTTTTCCTTGGTATATAAAGTTTCTGTAAGAAGTATACCCCCGTTGGCTGTAAGAAAACGGCCCGGTTCAAGAACAAGCTGACAATCGAGGTCCTTCACAATAGGCAATATTCTATCGGCAAGCTGCGAGGGAGTGAAAACTTTTTCATCATTGTATCTGATCCCTATTCCTCCGCCGATATCAAAATGTTCCAGTTCAACTCCTTCTTTCCTTATTTTTTTGTAAAGCTCAGCCAGTCTTGCAACCGCCTCTTCAAATGGATCGGCGCTGGTTATCTGCGAACCGATATGCATATCAATGCCGCACATTTTTACATTTGAGAGAGCATTACATCTTTTATAGGTATCTAAGGCTTCTGAGGCAGGAATGCCAAATTTGTTTTCAGCGAGTCCTGTGGATATATAGGGATGTGTTCCGGCATCCACGTCGGGATTAACACGGAAAGCTACTGGCGCGGTAATTCCCATCGAAGCGGCTATTTCATTTATCCTTATTACTTCATCCTCTGACTCGGCTTTCAGCATCATTACATTTTCTTTCAGAGCCAGTTTAATCTCCTCAACGGTTTTTCCGACTCCGCTTAACATAAGTTCGTTACCTGAAATTCCAGCTTCTTTTGCCCGCAGAAGTTCTCCGGCGGAGTTAACATCTATGCCGGCCCCGAGATCAGAAAATAGTTTTATGACATTAATATTATAATTTGCCTTAGAGGCATAATAAATTTTATGATTTACTGATGAAAATGCTTCACTCAGTTCTTTAAAGCGTTCAGTGAAAAATTTCCTGCTGTAGATATAAAGGGGGGTGCCAAATTCAGAGGCGAGTTTTTCTACAGCTACCTCCTCGCAGAACATTTTGTTTTCGGGATAGGTGAATGAGTCAGATTCAAAATAGCGCATTTTGTTTTCCATAATTCCAATTTTCAATAAACCTTAAATTACTAATTTTTTTGGTGATTTTGTATAAAAGTGTTTTGGTTTACTGTTATTGCCTGATTAAAAAGTTAGTAACACAGGGGAATTGGAGAAAAAATCAGAGTAAGAGTAGTCAGTTAGTAGTGAAATTCTACGCAAAATGGCAAAAATTCAATTAATAATGAATAATGAACAATTAACAATTAAAAAGGTTAAGACGACCGCCGATTATTCTGATTACACAGATTTCGCAGATTCAGGCAGAAGAAAAGCCACTAAAACACCAAAACACAAAATCCCACAAAAAACTTAAAGAAACCTTATTTTTTGATTTTTTAACCTTAGTAGCATAGGAAACCACAGGGCAAACTAAAGCTTATTAACCTTATTCAAACGGGCGCTATTTCCATAGAAATCCAAATCGACTGCCGGGATGCTGAAAAAATAACTACAAGGTAAACAGGGAAGGCACAAAGAGCACAAGGAAAATAACTCATAGTCTTCAGGCCGGAGAACCCTGGCGAATTTGATCACACCCGAAGGGTTTTAGTCAAAGGAGCGGCTGGCAGGAAAATAAAAGACAAAGCCCCCAAAGAAGAACAGGATTTACAGGATTTTATTGATAAACAGGATGAAGCAGGAAGATTTAATACGCGGAGCTGATCTAAAAACCGGCAAAGCCGGCGCCCTTAGGAAATTCAGAAAAAAATCGTACACGTACTCGAAATTGTTCTCGTTCTCGAATAACCTGGGCGTTTTGAAAAGACGAGTACGAAATACGATTACGAGTACGTATTTAGAATGGGGGACTGACTATCGGCAACATGTTATTAGCAGGCTATTTGACAAATTTTGCTCCCCGGATTATCCTCAACATGTTGGCGTTAGTATGGTAATAAGAGCCTAATTCCTAATTCATAAACTGGCGGAGCCAGAGTGAGAATTAGGAATTAGGAATTAGGAATTAGGAATTAGGAATTGACTTTCCCCAGGTATTACCAATTAATTGTCATTCCGGTTTTTTGCGTCTTTTGCGAAAAGACCAGCCAAAGCCGGGCAGGCCGGAATCTAATGCCGATTTTTACTGCCAACCAGCAACAATTTTGCCATTTTGGGTAGAATTTAACTTCTTACGGAGTAATCTGGCAAGCCAGAAGTGAAAAGTCAGTTAATTGATAATTAAAAGATGACCCGGTTTATTTTATTAAAACATTCTGACCATCATTCTTATCCTGGTAATCCTGTTTTTTCGCGTCCATCAGTGAAATCCGCGAGTAATAATGCCCCGGTTAAAAAGGCAATAAGGTTGAAATTTTTGAGGGCTTGCTATTGCTACTAAGGTTAAAAAATCAAAAAATAAGGTTTCATTACATTCTTTTCATTCCTCATTCGTAATTCGTAATTCGTAATTTCTTTAGTGGCTTTTCTTCCGCCTAAATCAGCGAAATCAAAATAATCTGCGGTCATCTTTTCAATTGTTCATTGTACATTGTTAATTACTAATTGCATTCTTGCCATTTTACGTAGAATTTAACTGCAAATGGAATAATCGTAATCATAATCCCTCCCCCGCAAGAAAACTGTACTACCCTACAGACATCACCAATCCAGCCATCTTACTCTTACTCCTACTCTGATTTTTTATACCGATATCGAAAAATAATCATGTAATCCATAAATCCTTTAATCATGGTTCAGACAATAACGGGATTGGATCATGCACATACTGTTATTTTCCTGCCAGCCGCTCTTTTGGCTAAAGCCCTTTGAGTGTGACGAAATTCGCACGGGGGCTCCGGCCTGAAAACACGGAGTTATTTTCCTTGTGCCCTTTGTGCCTTCCCTGTGTACGTTGTGGTTATTTTTTCAGCATCCCGGCATTCGATTTGGATTTGCTCGTTTGAATAAGGTTAATAAGGTTTTATTTTTATGGAAGTTTACCCCTGCTGCTAAAGTTAGAATAATCAAAAAAAAAAGGATTCATTACATTCCTTTCATTCCTAATTCCTAAGCTGGCAAAGCCAGAACCAAAAAGAAATTCAAAAAAAACGTTCTCGTTCTCGTAATCGTCCTCGTACCCGGCTTTATTTTTTTATGGCGAATTTTTCGAGTACGATAACGAGTACCGCTTCGCTGAGTACGAGTACGACTATTTAAATCAATTTACTCAATTCAATATTCTGCCAAAAAAAGCAAGGATATTATTGTTAAGTTTCCTAATTCCTAATTCCTAATTCCTAATTCCTAATTCCTAATTCCTAATTCTTAATTCTTAATTCTTAATTCTTTCTTCCTCCTTTCTCCGCTGGTTTAAAGTTTTGATTGAGAACCAAATTTTCAGGAAATGACTTATACAATAAGAATATCTTTTTGACCTTGTTTGTTTTTACTATTATTATATTTTAGGATGCGAAACTTTATATTTATCTGCAATGAAAGAAACGGAAAAATTTAGTTGGAAAAAATAATTGAAGTAAAAGGACTTACAAAAAAGTTCGGTAATCTGACAGCTGTAAATAGCCTCGATCTGAATGTATACCGGGGTGATGTATTCGGATTCCTGGGGCCCAATGGAGCGGGTAAAAGCACCACAATAAGAATGCTTCTTTCACTGATCAAACCTACGAAGGGGGATATCAGGATCTTTGGCAGGGACCTGGGGAAAGAGAGGAACAAAATACTCAAAAGCATCGGCGCTATTGTCGAAAAACCGGATTTTTACAAGTACCTGCCAGCATATAAAAATCTCGAAATTTTGGGCCGATTGTCAGGAGCCGACACTTCTGAAAAACATATCATGAATGTTTTGGAATCGGTGGGACTTGCCGAAAGAGCCGGCAGTAAAGTTAAAACATTCTCACACGGGATGAAACAAAGGCTCGGACTCGCGCAGGCTCTTCTCCATGATCCTGAACTTATAATTCTGGATGAACCTACGACCGGACTCGATCCCCAGGGAATGAAGGAGATCAGGGATATGATAATAAACCTGAGTAAAGAAAAGGGGAAAACCATATTTTTATCCTCACATATACTCAGGGAGGTTGAGCTTATAGCCAACCGTATGATAATCATTAATAAAGGAAAAACCATCGTTGAAGGCAGGGTTGATGAACTACTTAACAGGGAACATCTTAAAGTTGAGGTGGAAACTGATAATATTGATTCGGCGCGGGAGGATATCAGCGCCAGCGTATGGGGAAAAAAATATAAAGGCATTCAGGAAAACAGATTAATATTTGAAATGGAAAAAGAAAATATTGCCGAACTAAACAGATTTTTGATGGAAAAAGGTTATAACGTCAGCGCCATTATTCCGGGGCGGTCTCTCGAAGAATATTTTATAAGAATGGTTGTGGAGGGACAATGAGAACATTAATATGGATTGAGCTTGAAAAAATATTCAGCAAATGGCGAACCTATATTGGTTTTATAGCGATAGGAGTTTTGGTGCCTGTAGTTCAGATAGCTCTCTATTTCGAAGGGGAAAACAGCATTAATCATTTTCTCAGGGGTATCAGAGATACTTTTATACTTTCCGGTTCTCTTTTTAACGGATATCTTGTTGCCAACCTGGTGCTGCAATCTTTATATATACATATCCCATTTCTAATTGTGCTCGTCGGGGGTGACCTTATGGCCGGAGAAGGAACAGCCGGAACTTACAGGGTGATTCTTACAAGGCCGGTTTCCCGGTTCAGGCTGCTTACAGCGAAATATTCCGCGGGATTAATTTATTCGGGATTACTGCTCTTTTTTCTCGCTTTGATGAGTCTTGGTGTGAGCGTATTGCTATTTGGAACGGGTGAACTCATTTCAATTAAAGATAAGCTCTATATTTTTGCTGCCGATGATATTTTATGGCGTTTTATCGGCGCTTATCTTTTCGGTCTCCTCAGTATGGGTGTGGTGCTTGGCCTTTCATTTTTATTTTCCACTTTTGTTGAAAACGCTATCGGCCCTATTGTGGGAGCGATGGCGGTGATAATTATCTTTTTTATTCTTTCAGCGCTTCCTATTGATATTCTGGCTGATATTAAGGGATTTTTCTTCACGACACACATGGTGCAATGGAGTTCTTTTTTTACTAAACCGGTGGAAACAGGGGAACTGATTTTTTCAGGCGCTGTTCTGTTTTTTCACTTGATTCTTTTTTATGGAGTTTCACTATACGCGTTTATCAGAAAAGATATTTTAAGCTGAGGTTCTTATGAAATATATTATTGTTTTATTTTTCATCTATCTAAATGTTTCGGGCGTTGATGACGAAGCGGGGAAAATATTAAACAGAGTTGAAGAAAAACTTGCCGGAATAAATGATTACCAGGCTGATCTTGAAATAAATATTGATGTCGATTTCCTGGAAGTACCCCCCGCAAAAGGCACCCTTTTCTTTAAAAAGCCGGATAAGATGCACTTTAAATCGGAAAAATTTGCTCTTATTCCCAAAGAAGTTTTTCGGTTTACGCCGGGTAAACTTTTTGATGGTAATTTTGACTCCATTCTTGCCGGAACAGATACCCTGGATAACCGGGAAACATGGAGGATAAGGATAATACCGAGAGATGATTCCGAAGGTTTTTTTGTGGCCGACCTTTGGATTGATAAAGAAAAGGATATTTTACTTAAGGTTGAATCAAAATCGCAGGGAAGAGGAAATATTGATATTACGTTTGTTTATGAGGAGGAGTTCCCTCTGCCGACAAAGATGGAGTTTGTATTTAATATTAGCGGGGCAGCGCTCCCCAGGGCGATTACCAAAAAATTCAGTGAAGGGGGTGAAAGAAATGCTCCCCTGCCGGGAAAGGTATCTCTGTTATTCAGGAATTACAAGGTTAATGAGGGAATTGATGATAAAATTTTTACTGAAGAATAATTTTTATTCCGGATTGTAAATATGGTGTTCCTCAAGGCGCAGCGAATATTTTGTGTATCTCTTTTTTACCAATAGGATGTCCCTAACGGGAGAAAAAAATGATGTGTAATATTGCCCTGTCATGGGAAAAATATTGGCAGAAACAAAAGAAGAAACAAACAAGTGTGCCGTCAGGTACACGGTATAATCCATATCGAATTTATTTAGAACCTTTAACGAGGCAGTGAATAAATAACAAGTGGAAAGAACCTTATTCTTTATTTTTTAACCTTAGTAGAACAGGAAACCACCCGACCAGACTAAACCTTGTTAACCGTAAACTGGCAAGAATGCAATTAATAATGAACAATTAACAATTAATAAGGTCAAGAAATCCGCAGATTTTTTTGATTACGCAGATTTCGTTGATTGAGGTGGAAGAAAGCCACAAAATCACCAAATCCCAAAAGAAATTACGAATTACGAATTACGAATTACGAATGAAAAGAATGTAATGAAACCTGATTTTTGATTTTTTACCTTAGTAGTATCAGAACTACCCGACCAAACTAAACCTTATTAACCTTATTCAAACGGGCGAGATGTTCTAAGGAATCATCCAATGATCGGGTGAAAAATTCAGCTCAGGAATGGAGTGATTAAGATTACGATTATTCCGTAAGAAGTTAAATTCTACGCAAAATGGCAAAAATGCAATTAATAATTAATAATGAACAAATAATAATTTAAAGAATTTGGTGTGCTACAGATTTAGATGGGAAAGTGGGCGATAAATCCCACAAAAATCTTAATAATTATATTGAATTATCCCAGGATCGAGTTCCACGCAAAGAGCGTAAAAGAAAAGAAAACGCAAAGCCCGCGGAGAAAGAGTTTTAACTTTCAGTTTGACGGCCTGTTTTTTTCTGGCTCGCCAGATTACTCCGTAAGAAGTCAAATTCTACGCAAAATGGAAAAATTTTCATGAACACAGCCGGAGGTAAGTCCGCCGCGGCGGATCGAAACCAGCGGCGGTAGCTTCGACTCCGCTCAGCCACCGGTTGGTCGCATCTGTCTCTGGTTCAGCCAGTCTATGATTACGATTATTCCATTAGCAGTTAAATTCTATGTAAAATGGCAAGAATGCAATTAATAATGAACAATTAACAATTAATAAGGTCAAGAGAGCCGCAGATTTTTTTGATTACGCAGATTTTTTTGATTGAGGTGGAAGAATAGCCACAAAATCACCTAATTCCTAAGCTGGCAAAGCCAGAACCAAAAAGAAATTCAAAAAAAACGTTCTCGTAATCGTCCTCGTACTCGGCTTTATTTTTCTATGGCGAATTTTTCGAGTACGATAACGAGTACCGCTTCGCTGAGTACGAGTACGACTATTTAAATCAATTTACTCAATTCAATATTCTGCCAAAAAAAGCAAGAATATTATTGTTAAGTTGCCTAAATTTTCCCCAGGCAGAGCTTAGGAAAATCCCCCGAAGGGGGTTAAACCTAATAGCCACGGGGTGTTCACGCAGTGAATTCCCCGTGGGAGCGGTTAGTACAATATTGAAATTTTGGCTCAGCCGGTTTTTGGATTTAAAATCTCGGCCTGTCTATCGGCAACATGTTATTGGCGGGCTTTTTGACAAATTTTGCTCCTTAGATTATCCTCAACATGTTGACGTTAGTGTGGTGATAAGAGCCTAATTCCTAATTCCTAATTCCTAATTCCTACTCTGGCTTGCCAGTCTATGATTACGATTATTGGGAAGAGAGAGGGGAAAAACTAACAATCGAAGGGGACTTCAGCTAAAGGGGATAAAGAGAGTTATTAACTTAAAATAAAAAGGTTGCAATTTAATTCAAAAATACTAATTTAGGGCAGATTAATTTTTCTTCAACTTTTTATAAGGTAGATGTCCTAAAATGTTAGCAATTCAGAAAAAATTAACCAATCCGTTTTACGCGATTCTCTCTTTGCCGGCGACAGCGATGGGTTTCGCGCTTTCAATCCAGATTGCGGTATTAAGCTGGATCCTTAATACCCAGTACGGGCTTGATTACAAGAATATCGGAATAATCTGGTCGGCAGGTCCGCTGGCAGGAATTATCGGCCAGATATTAATAGGGGTGATAAGTGACAAAGTCTGGTTCTGGGGAGGACGCCGCCGCCCCTTTATCCTTATAGGAGGCACACTCGCGGCGGGAATGCTGATCGCTCTTCCCTGGTTAAGGGAGATCAACGAATTCCTGGGGATGGGAAGCCTGATAGCGGTGGCCATTATTATTGCCCTTACCCTTGACCTGGCCATTAATGTAAGCTTTAATCCTACCAGGTCTCTTATATCCGATGTTACACCTGAAGGATCGGCCAGGACCAAAGGATATACCTGGATGCAGACTATCTCAGGCTTTTTTGGTGTTTTCGCCTATCTTCTCGGAGCGTGGTTTGGCAATTATAACCTGATTTATTTCGGCGCTGTTGTCATTCTTCTTTTCTCAATTGTACCGACATTTTTTATTACCGAAAGCCGCGACTTTTCGGAAGAGGAAAAAGAGGATGAAAACGCGGAAATAAAAGAAACCAAAAAGAAAAAAGCAGACTGGGGACAGTTATTCAGGATTTATCTCGCCAATGGTTTTTCATGGATTGGCGTTCAGACTATGTTTGTATTTATTATCGCTTTTATCAACCAGAAAATTAATCCTACTCCTGAAAACGCGACTGAACAAATGATCAGTTCGATCAATGATAAAACGGGCCAGATCATTGCCTATTCATTCGCGGTGCTTAATACAGTCGGTTTTATTCTTCCTGCGCTGGTTCTTGAGCCCTTAACCGAAAAATTCGGAAGGATAAAAGTTCAGGCCTCCTGTATAGCCCTTATGGCCCTGGGATATTTTCTTATCCTAATGTTTGTTGCTGACGCAATTGTTCTTTACATTCTCATGGCTGTTGTTGGTATCGGCTGGGCGGCGATTGTGAGCCTTCCGTTCGCCATCATGTCGGAATATGCCGAAAAGAGCAGAATGGGATTTTTTATGGGAATATTTAATCTTTCTATCGTAATTCCGCAGCTTTTTGTCAGTTATGTGGTTGGAAGTTTTGTTGAATCAGCAACTGACAAAAATATTGTATTTATCATTGCCGCTGTCAGTCTCGCGCTATCGGCAATATTCTGGAGACTGGTAAAGGAATCGAAAGCTGTTAAAGTTGAGATTGAAAAGTAAGAATTGAGCTGTTACAGGGGGAAGCTCATTATAAGAAATAATTGATAGTTATAACCCCACCCCCGGCCCCTCCCCTTATGAAGGGGAGGGGAGAGTGGCGGAGTAAATTAAATTATAATCTTGTGTGCATTTTAAGTTCTATACCACGGAATTCAGGTTCATAGCGGCAAACCCCGCCGATACATATATTACCTGCCTGACGTGAGCCGAGAAGCAGATAAATATCTGTATGCTGACCGAATTTATACCCGAACTGAACAAAATTCCAGAAGATTCTTTTTGTTTCTCCCTCTTCCGGTTCTTTGGTAAGCATTTCACTTACGAAAGCTACCGAAAGCCTGGGAGCGCGGGCGTATTCAAATGTTATTACATCGTCAAAGTATTTTTCCCCTGTGAAGCTGTTATCCACATGCTGATGTTCGACAATCAGCTTCAGGCTGTTGATATCATCGATATAATACTTATTCTCAATTATCGGGGTAATACTTTTTGTGCTCGAAGATGCTTCTTCGGTATAACCGAAAGCGGCGGTGGTTGTCAGTTTTTTATTCCAGCTATGGCTTATCTGACCGAAGGCTTCTTTAAATTGTGTCCTGGTATCGAGAGAAGTGCCCCTGATTTTCTGGTAAAGTGAATTATCATCGAGGGTTTCTGTCTGACTGTAACTTGCGTTGAATGATGTTTCATCACTAAGCGTATACCAGGCTTCAACCTGGAAACCGGTTTCATTGTTCTGATTGAGTGGAGATGGATGCCTGTTGAGAAGAAAATAAGCGTAATTCCTTCTAACGGCGGGTAGATTATTATAAGCAACCGATTTATCCCCCGATTCAAAAGCAAAGTTATCATAAAGTTTATACTCGGCAGCCATCGAAAATTTACCATAGTAAAAGTTCATGCTTCCATATAATGCCTTCCCGATAAAGGGTTCATCATTATTAAAATACTCTTCATTAATATCATCATTGAATTTCATGCCATATTCGGCATAAAAATCGAAATTCCATATCGAGGGCATAATACGAAAAGCGGCAAGGCGTGTGCGGGCTTCATTTTCCGATTCGGGATCACTGGAGGCAAATGAGGCTCCCAGTTTGAATTTTTTAAATCCTTTATACATAAGATCGGCGGCATGCAGAAGATCTTTGCGTTCATTCTGATCACTTGCCGGCATACCGCTGAGAGCGGTAAGGACAAACTTTTTATAACGTGCTTCAAATTTTACACCCAGCAGGTTATTATCGACCCTTACGTTGCGGTCTTCATAACTTTTGAGAACCATACCTCTTCCAAAAAGGGCATAATAGTTACCGGCGGTTATCGAAAGGCCTTCACGTTTGTTGCCGAGATCAAATTTGAGATACTTGAAATCAATTTCAGAAAACCGGGTTTTGCCGCGGGATATAGAGGGATTGGGATCATTGGGCTGAAAATGTTCAAACCTTATCCCTGTAGTGAATGCTCCATATCGGTAATCGATATTTAACCAGTTTTCAAGAATTTCATTTTCATCTTCCACATCAAAGGAATATTCAAAGTGATTATAGACTTTAAGTCCGTCCGGAAGTTTTATATTTTCCAGTGAAGGAAGAGATTGTGAGTAAAATAAAGGAGCAAAAAGAAGAAAAATAACCAGTATTTTTTTCATGATTTTCATTACCGAATTTACTATTTCAGAAGAATCATTTTAATTGTTTCCGACCTCTCTTCAACACTCAGACAGGTGTAATAAATGCCTGCCGGAAGGTCGGCGTTATAAGTTATCCTGTAAATTCCCGCTTCAAGAAAGTCACCAACCGGAGCAGCAACAAGTTCTCCGAGCGCGTTAAATATCTTTAGTGTAACAAAAGATCTTTCCGCGATTGAGAAAGGAATTACGGTCGACGGATTAAATGGGTTGGGATAATTTTGCGAAAGACGGAAGCTTTTTTCACCAGAAATGTTTACTGTCAGAATATCGGATAATTCAGCTTTCCCGTCAAAATCAATTTGTTTTAAGCGGTAATAGAGGACTTTTCCATTCGCGGGGGAGTCAGTGAAGGAGTAATTTGAAAATTCGGCTGTTGTGCCTTTTCCTTCAATAAATCCGACCTTTTTGAATGTATTTCCATCTTCCGATTTTTGAATTTCAAAACCATAATTATTCGTTTCGCTGGCTGTAACCCAGTGGAGCAGAATATTTCCGTTCCCGATATCGAAGCTGAATGAGGTCAGCTCGACAGGCGTCGGGGGAGAATCAGCCGATACAACATCCGCCTGCTGCACCTGGGCTTTGTTAAGAGGAACCATATATTCATAAATAACAGCAGCGATTTTACAGTTTTCGATGTTAACATTGTCCGGTATATTATAAGTGTAATCATAATACCTGGGCACACCGGGCATCCAGGCTGAGCAGCACGCGATAACGTCGCCATAAGCTCCGTTGATCATATCACGGACAACATTATTATGAACCCAGGTATCTGAGCCGGGGCAGTCGTCACTTCCTGTCTGGGGCGAAACGAGGCTGTCCTCAAGAAGCACAAGATTAACGTAATAACTGCCGATAAGTTCAACCCTTGCCCAGGCTGTCACGCTGATATGCAGCTTTTTTTCAGCTATGTTATATTTGGAGTTAACCTGCATATCACATGTCGGTTCATACCCGGCCCGCTCAGCGAATTTCTGATACCAGGAGTCATCTTGTTCGGGAGAGGTTACACGATCGATAATTCCCGTAGGATATCCCGTGAAACCGAGTATCTGTTTTATAGAATCACCGGGAAAGGGGGAATATGGATCCGGTCCACCGTGATAGGCCAGAATAACGGCGTCGGGGAATTCGGGCAAAATTTTATTATAAATAGTATCGGCAGCGCAGGCGCAGTAACTGCACCAGCTGCCGGTAATATATTCAAGCACAATGTTTCTATCCTGCGCGTTCGACGAAACTGAGAGGAAAAAAAGCGCCAGGACGATAAAAAGTTTCCGGGTATTTCTCATTAAAAATTATCCGTTTATCAGTTTTTCAACAATTTCTTTTACTTCTATTTCCACCCCTTTTGAATAACCTGAATGGGTATAGACTATGTTGCCGGCTTTATCAAGTATTACAAGGTGAGGAGGAATATACCCCGAAAAACTTTTAATAACTTCACTATTGGTATCCAGAAGAACAGTAAAAGGAATTCCCTTTGATTTCACAAAAGGTTTAACCTTGCCGACTGTTTTTTCATCATCGGTTGATATAGCGAGAACGGTCAGTCCTTTTTCCTCTAATTCCTCATAGATTTTTGTGAGTTCTTTAAGTTCATCACGGCAAGGTTTACACCAGGTTGCCCAGAAACTAATAATAACAGGGCCTTCACCCAGAGCTTCACTTAATTCAAAATCATCGCCATCAATATCTTCCAGGATAAAATTTGGAGCCTTTGTTCCTTCAGTAGTTTTTTCTTCCTGGGCATATAGGAATCCGGCGGTCAAGATAAGAAGAATGATCATCAGGTTTTTCATTATTTCTCCAGTATCATTTTTTGAGTTTGTGTGAAATTGTTTGTCTCTAATCTGTATAAATATATACCTGAAGAAAGTTCCCCCGCGTCAAAATCGACTTCATATTCACCTGCCTGGAGCTCACCGTTTACAAGTTCGGCAACTTTATTTCCCAGAACTCCGAAAACAGTAAGCTTAACAAAACCGGTTTCTTTAACGCCGAATCTGATTTTTGTAGAGGGGTTGAAAGGATTGGGGTAATTCTGCCCGAGGAAATAATTATCGGGTGAAATACCTGTGTTTTCTACTGAATTTGTTTCAACTGTTGCCGAAAGGTTAAATGTTTCGATTTCATCGGGAACAAGAAGGTTTTTCATTACCACTTCGAGGTTTGCGGTTCCCGGGTTTTCAAAAGCGAAAACATGAACTGCAAATTCCCTGGTTTCTGAAGGCTGGAGAGGGGTAGTGGCAAAATCTTCATTTGTGACAACAGTATCAAGAAATGGAGGATAACAGACATCAAAGCAGAAGGAAGAACTCCAGCCATCGGGCAAATCATTCTGTGTCCTGGCGATCTCAAGTTCAAGCGGAACGGTCGATTCGTTGGTAATATCCATGTCGAAAACCATTTCGGAGCCGAGTGTGTCGGTAAGTGAAAGGTTATGCACGTCAACTGAAAATCCATCCATTCCCTGAGTGAATTCAGTTGTGGTGTAAAGTTCCAGCAGATAATTTGATGAAAAATCATTTTCATCTTTTACACTGACCTGAAGATGAGCTGTTCCATGATTTTCCATCGATGTTACATGGATTGACATAGGCATGGAGCCGCCCGCGACAATCGGTTCACTCGCGAAATCGGGAGTTGTGGCTATGCTGTCGAGGAAAGGGGCGAAGCAGTTTTCAAAACAAAAAGAGGACATCCACATATCGGGCAGGTCATTAACGTATCTTACAGCGCTGACCGTTAAGGGTTCACTGCTGTTATTGATTATCTCAAATTCAAATACAAATTCTGTCCCGAGAGTATCGGCGATCACTGTATGTTCATATTCCAGTGAAAAACTCTGGGCGCTTGCCGTTACTGTCAGCAAAAGAGAAAGAATAAAAAGTTTCACACTGAGGTTTTTGAATAAAAGTTTCATTTTATTTTATAGCCTGAAATTATAAGTGAATAAAAAAAAGGAAGAGACCCAGGCCTCTTCCTTCCGGTTTCATTAAATAGAATATTTTATTTCAAAATTGTCATTTTCCTGGAAGTGGTAAATTCATTTACTTTCAGAGTGTATATATAAACACCTGAAGAAAGATTGTCAGCTTTGAATTCAGCTTCGTGTGATCCGGCTTCAACTTCACCGTTAAAAATTTCAGTTACCTTCTGACCGAGCAGGTTAAATACCGAAAGATTAACATTAGCTTTTTCAGAAACAGCAAATTTGATTGTTGTAGTCGGGTTGAACGGATTCGGGTAATTTTGTTCAAGAACATACCCGGAAGGGAGAGAAACAGAATTCACAGAAAGACGATTCACACTTTCATTTGATATTACAATTTCATTTCCATCGGAAAGAGTTGTATTAACAAAACTTCCGCCTGTAACATCTTTAAGTTCCAAAGTGGTATTGTTTACAGATATTACAACAGGATACTGAACAGCATTAAACACAATTTCCCGCGGAGTCTCAAAAGTTTCGACATAACTGCCTGAGGTAAAGCGGGCGTCAAAAACTTCAGCCGGAGGGGCCGGGGGAAGTTCAAACATTTCAACATTAGTTCCGCCATTAGCCGCATAAAGTCTTGTCATATTACCTGCCGCGTCGGTGATTGTTATTGTACCCCAGTCTTCACTTATAGTCGGGGTATCAAATGAATTTGCTCCTTTTTTCGCGAGAGTTGTATAAGACATCGTACCAGACGCGCTTGCTTTTACCCAGTAACCTTTTCCAACCTGAAGCAGTGAAGATGTGGCGTAAGCTCCGTTAAACTCAAAAAACTGCGAAGCGATTATTCCGGAGGGATTTGTGGTGATTCCTTCGGTCGCGACATTAACGTTGTAAGGCCCGATCAGGTTCCAGCCTTCATTAAGCTGAATATCGCCTGTGGGAGCGGTTCCCTGGATATCAAATCCTTCCTGACCATCAAACTTCAGCCAGTATCCGATTCCGTTATCAAGTTCTTCAACCTGTACGTAACCGTTATTGAAGGCGAAAGCATTTGAGGAGGAGCTCGGGAATAGAGATGATACTGTCATATCAGCAGTTTCATTAGGCACTGAAATCATGTTCCATCCTTCGTTCACAAAGATGTTGTAGCTTGCTCCGCCGAGAAGTTCAAACTCAACTGCCTGCTGAATTTCGGCAGTTGAAAGAGGAGAGGCGCTCTTTCCAACCAAAACCGCGACGTGGCATTCTTCTTCATCAAATCCGGCGTCAACTGAATAAGTGACTGTTTTTGATATTGTAGTGCCGGGGTTCCATGGAGATGTTGCATTCAGAACTGTTCCGGCCTGACCGTTCATCACAGCGCGTACTATATGAGAATGTCGGTAATTGCTTCCACCGGTGCATGAGCTGTTTCCGGCCTGGTAAGAAGTAAGACCTTCTTCGGTCAGTACGACATGCATAAGGTATTCACCATCTAATGAAGTCAGAGGACTAACATTAACCGTAACTGAAAAAGTTCTGGATGACGCGTTCCACGATTTATCATAAGTAATATCAACGGTCGCCGGCACTGTATTGCGGTTTGCGACACGGCTGTACCATTGTGAACGGCTTACAGGGGCTGAAGTTCTGTCAGCTATTCCTGTAGGATAAGAACTGAAGCCCAGGCTGTTCATAATACCGCTGCCATAAAAGCCCGCGAATTCGTCACCATAATGATAACCTAAAATAATAGCGTTGGGATAATTGGGAAGAATATCATTGTTGATAATTTCATGACCGCAGGGGCACCAGGGGCACCAGGTCCCTGTGCAGTATTCAAGAACAGGATTTCTTTGCTGCGCGACTGTATTTTCGGAAACAAATGCCATAAGAACAAAAAATAACAAAGGTAGAACAGAACGTAATAATCTGATTACCATAAAACCTCCTGATTTAATTTGGGTTAGACAATTTTCATTGACTTCCTTATTATGTAGTGTTGTATGTTAATAATCGGATCCGGCCTGCAGGACTTCTTTTGTACTGTTATTCTGAATAAAAACAACAGTATGAAGATTGGCTGTGTCCCATGAAGGATCCAGTGTTGCCTGTCTGTTGAAATTAATAATTCCGGTTGAATTAACCGACGCGAGTGATTCGCCATTATTATTCGGCAGCATCAGTCTCATTACATCATAAAAATCAGTTTCACCGTTCGGTGTCGGGGTATCAAAATGAATATCAGTTTCTGTTACGACGGTATGCAATACAAGGTCGGAAAAATCGATTCCGTCGGTTTGAAGAACATCAAGCTCAATGCTGATTGAGCAGGAAAGTCCGGCAATATCTGTGCTCACTCCTATATCAAAGAGAGCGGGTTGGGCAAGACGCTGATCAATATCTGACTTAATATCATTGGAATCTTTTTCAGATGGTGTAAGAAATCCGTCAATTTTTACAGTCGGCGCCTTGAAAATATTATAATACATTATTCTGGCGTCAGAGTCGGTTTTGTTGGCCAGGTAAAAAGGATCATTTGGGCCGGGAAAATATGTCGGGTATTTAATACCAACAATTTTTGTATGTCCGTATGATTCATTAATAAGCTGTTCGATAATAAGATTCGCTTCAACGCAGGGGTCGCAACTGGTATTCGAAAAATCTTCGAGAAGGACAATTTTTGCGATTGCCCACTCAAGCTCAAATTCAAGCGATTTTAATTCATCGGGTGAAATAGTAATTGTCTGTGTGGAAGCCTGGTAATTTTCGAGCTCAAGGGATACCACATGCTCACCGCTTTCAACGGTGACAGTATCGGGAGTTAAAATTCCTGTGGAAACATTATCAATATAAATAACCGCGCCAGGTATATTGGAGCTGACAAATATTTTTCCATATTCAGGGGTGTTATTTACAAGTGTAGGGGGATTGGTTTCACATGAGATAAGGAGCAGCAGTAACGCGAAGAGTAATGTTTTTTTCATTTTAATAATGGTTTATATTCTAAAATAAAAAAGAGATATAGTGCATGTAAGATAAAAACAGGTTCCCAGGATATCGGATTGTCACAAAAGGAATAGTTTTGTCCTGAAAACAGATGACTTACAGAAATATCAATGTAAAGAGTCAGTGCAATAAACTTTTACAAAAGTAAAAAATATTTTATGATGTAAACAAATATTTTTTCACAGGGAAAATAAAGGAAATTTTCTTTTATAACAATAAAAAAATTGTTGTTCAGTAATGCCGGGCCTGAGGGGTTATATAAAAAGCAGGAATTATCAGTCAGTTGTCATTTTGAGTGTTAATTGATAAAAGTTATCGTTTGCGCGATTATTCCGTAAGAAGTTAAATTCTACGCAAAATGGCAAAATTTCAATTAACAATTAATAATGTACAATTAACAATTGAAAAGATGACCGCAGATTATTTTAATTTCGCTGATTTAGGCGGAAGAAAAGCCACAAAATCACCAAAACACTAAATCCCGCGAAAAAAATCAAAGAAACCTTATTTTTTGATTTGTTAACCTTAGTAGCAGAGATAATCACACACCAAAACTAACCTTATTCAACCGGGCAATATTTCAGTTGGAATTTGTTGGCGGACACTGAATAACCACATTCCAGGATTACGGGAAATAAAAAGATAAACAGGATAATTTAACGTAATATAAAAACCGGGTCATCTTTTAATTATCAATTGTCAATTATCCATTATCAATTAACAGACTTTCCGTTTTTCTTTTGCGGATTTGCCAGTCAGTGATTACAGTAAGCAGGAAAAATAATTATTAATTGAAGATTAATGCAGGTATAATTATATTTTGTTGCGGAAATGAAAAAAGGAAATACAATGAATTTTGATAAAGACCTTCAATCAGTACAGCAGGTAAGAGATTTAATCAGCGCGGCAAAAGAAGCGCAGCTTGAATTTAAACATTTTAACCAGGAACAGGTTGATAAAATTGTAAAAGCGATGGTGGACGCCGGATTTCAGGCTTCGGAAACTCTGGCAAAAAAAGCTGCCGAAGAAACCGGGTTCGGTAAATGGGAAGATAAGGTACTCAAAAACCAGTTTGGCACAAGGGATGTGTGGGCGTCGATAAAGGATTTGAAGACGGTTGGCGTTATAGATGTAACAGAAAACGGCAGGCTGGTAAAAATAGCGGAACCAATGGGAGTTGTAGCGGCATTAATTCCCTCTACTAACCCGACATCAACAGCTATGTTCAAGGCTATTATTTCACTTAAGTGCCGTAATTCTATTGTCGCGAGTCCTCATCCGCGGTCTGTTAACTGTACGAAAGAGGCGCTTGATATTATCCGGGAAGCAGCCGAAAAGGCGGGCGCCCCAAAAGGATTGATTCAGTGCATGACTCTTCCCACTATTGCCGGCACCGAAGAATTGATGAAAAATGATGATACAGCGGTAATTCTCGCCACCGGAAGCAACCCGATGGTTAAAGCCGCCTATAGCGCCGGAAAACCGGCTTACGGAGTTGGCGCCGGAAATGTGCCTGCATTTATTGAACGAACCGCGAATTACAAAAAAGCTGTAGCCGATATAATAAGCGGCACCACTTTCGATAACGGCACACTTTGTTCATCGGAACAGGCAATGATTGTTGACAGGCCCTTAAAAGATAAAGTTATAGCGGAGGCAAAAGAAAGAGGCGCCTATTTTGTGAATGCCGAAGAAAAGATAAAGCTTGAAAAAGCTGTCGCGCCCAAAGGAAAGATAAATCCTGAAATTGTTGGTAAAAGCGCTGTCTGGATAGCTGATTACGCGGGATTTAAGGTTCCTGAAAACACTTCGGTTCTAATCGCAGAATGCGCCGGGGTGGGAAAAGATGAAATAATGTCGATGGAAAAACTTTCCCCCACACTGGCATTTTACGTCGTCGATGGCTGGCTTGAAGGATGTCATAAATGTATTGATCTGCTCCAGTTCGGAGGAGTGGGACACACACTGGTAATTCATTCGGAAGACCGGGAAATAATCATGAAATTCGCTCTTGAAAAACCTGCTTTCAGAATTGTTGTTAATACACCTTCTTCACTTGGCGCCGTCGGATTTACAACCCCGCTTAATCCATCAATGACTCTCGGTGTGGGAACCTGGGGCGGCTCTATCATTTCCGAAAATGTTACCGCGAAACATCTAATGAATATTAAAACTCTGGCTTTCGAGGTTAATCCGGTAAACCAGGGAAAATCGGTAAACAGCCTTGATGTTAAATCTGTTTCGGTTAACAATACAACCGGATACATGGGGCAAATTGAAGAAAGACTTATCGCGAGGGCCGGCAATCCCGCTGTTCAGCCATTTCAAAGATCAGGTAACACACCGGTTAAGAAAAATGGTGAACAAAAAGGATATGGAACCTCCGGCATTTCTGAATCGGATATTCAAAAAATAATAAAAGAGTTTAACAGTTAGTTTTTTTGCCCCCGTTTTTCGGGGGCTTTTTTTAGGGGCAGAAAGATAATTTCCCTGTTAAAGAAATCGCCAGTATCATTTCCTGGTTCGGTTTTATTCCCCAGCCGGAACGATACATCATCCACATGAATCCCGGTTTTATCCAGCTCATTCGGTTAAAAGAAAAATCCCCGCCGAAAATCTGGTTTCTCACCGCGAAATGTCCAATATCTTTATTAAAAGCCTGGTAAACAATTATGCTGTTTTCATCATAATAAGCGAGAATATTGTTTCCTTCCTTCGGCAGCTTTTTTTCCTGTTCGGAATATGGGACAAATCTTTCAGGAAACATATCATTATAATCTTTTCATGGAAGATTTAATCTGCTTTATCATCCCGGGTGTGCCTGAAAGGATATAATCTTCCGCCTGAGAACCGTCAATCATTTTCCCGTAGGTAATATTTTCTCCGCTAAAATATTTAAGGTCCATGCCCAGCGCGTTGTTAAGAGCGTGCCCCGCCGCGATATCCCAAATATGAGTTCTTCCTGTAACAGCCCCGGTAACGGCAGGGTAGATTAAGGGAAAAACAAGCTGAAGTGCGGTGCTTCCAAAATTACGCAGTTTAGCCGGGAATTTACTCAAATCGAATCTTTTCTGAAGTTTTGAGGGCACCATGACATTTGAGGAATAAAGAAGGTCCTCTTTATTAACGGTTGTTTTAATCTCTTTTCCATTACAAAATGCGGGACCTTTAATATCCTTGAAGAAGAGTAAATCGAGTGAAGGGGAATATATAATTCCCGCGGCGGGCTTAAGTTTTTCATCCAAAAGCCCGACAGAAACACACCAACTTGGCATTCCCTGGCTGAAAACATCCGTGCCATCAACCGGATCAACAGCGAAGGTGAATTTTTTAGAGGGATCAAATATTCTTTTTCTTTCTTCTGTTAAAATATTAGCTTCCCGGTAGAGAATTGATATTTCTTTAAACAGGTACTCATCAATTTTTGTATCGATTTCTGTGAGAATTGATCCATCCTCTTTATAATCCCTGTCGCTGAAATTATAGTTTTTCTGCCATGCCAGCGCGGTTTTGCCCGCGGTCGCGACAATCTCAATAAGATCTTTAATAGTTTCCATATTATCCGGATTTTGATAAATAACTGGTGTAAATCTACAATTATTTTCATTGAACTTCCTCTTAGTGAGATATGTGGAAATTTTAGACTCTTATAACCACACTAAAGCCAACATGTTGAGGATAATCTATGGAGCAAAATTTGTCAAAAAGCCCGCCAATAACATGTTGCCGATAGTAAGGCCGCGATTCTAAATCCATAAACCGGCTGAGCCGGAATCAAAAAGGAATTACCTGAGAAATATTTCTTTTAATCGTAAAAAACTCCGAATGGAGTCGAATATGAATAGCCCCGGATGCAATCCGGTGGTCTGATATAACGGACATCTTTCTCGACGCTGAAGGCGTCGGAATATAAACAACCCGGGGGAAATAGTAGTTGCCGGAGTAAAATCAAATCCGCGATGAAGTTCTATATTCGACCCCTTCGGGGTCGTCTGGAGTTTGGCATATTCATAGTTTAAAAATTTCAAAACGACTTGACTTATAGAATAAAAATGGTTATATTCTATAGTTATATCACTATATCTTGAGGCTGCTTCATGGGTTACAAAACTAAGATTCAAGAGATTAAAAGAGCCAACAGTAAACAATATTACGTCAATTTTCCCGCCTTTGTTACTCATGCTATGCATTTCGGCAAGGGTGATGAAGTAGAATGGGAAATTGAAAACAGAGATACGTTGACTCTTAAAAGAGTTAAAGATACTTCAGAAAATGAAGATAAAAAAAACTCTGAACCCTGAGTTAATACAGGGCTCCTGACATCACGTATATTGAAATGAGATAATTATATGTAATTTTCAAATTGTTTTATGCAAATAAAAATCATAAACGCAATTCTTTTTAACAGGATTTAAAATAACAGTTGCATGCGTATATACGCAACTAAAACTCTATATTGTTTTATTTCAACACTTTATATTTCTGATGTCAGGAGCCCTGTAATATGGGATCAGAGAATCAATCGCGATCTCGGAAAAAGATGGAGCTTCCAGATCAAGAGCCATACCAGTGGATTTCTATCATGCTCCTACAGCAAAGAAGCCAAAGAAAAACAGCCCCGACCAAGAGTGGAAAGAGTATAAGGAAACTCAGAAAAGGACAAAGCTCAGTCAGGCGGGAATATAAAGAATAGCGTACTTACGCCATCAACTCGATCGTCATGGAGCAAAAGACAGAACACTTATAATGAATGCAGATGGAAGTTATACAAATGAGACGGTATTTAAGAACCTCCCGGATCGTGTTATTCTGACCGGCCGGATAAGAAAAGACGCCGCGCTCTATAGTATCCCTGATACAAGCAAAAAGGGTGTTGGAAGAAACCTGGTTTATGGTGATCGTCTTCCTACCCCGGAACAAATAAGGCAGTCAGATGATTATCCATGGGAACAAGTCAGAGCCTGGGGAGCCGGTAAAGTACATGAATTTGATGTAAAAGTAGTAAGAGAAGTAAGATGGAAAAAGGCAGGGAAGCAGGACCTGACAGTTATAATAATCAGACCTCTTGCTTACAGAAAAACAAAAAAATCAAAAATAATGTACCGTAATCCTGTTTACCTTATCTGTACATCAACAGAAATTGACATAGAAGAAATATTGCAGGCATATTTGTGGAGGTGGGAAATTGAAGTCAACTTCCGCGATGAGAAAACAATAATGGGATGCGGTCAGACTCAGGTTGTTAAAAGCAAAGCAGTCGAAAGGGCGCCTGCCTTCATTGTCGGTGTTTATGCTCTTATGCTACTTGCGGCAATAAGATCAACCAGATGTAACGGGAACAAAAATATGCTGCCAAGGGCAAAATGGAACAAGTTAGATGAAAACGACAGACAGTCAACAATGGAGATTGTCAATATGTTCAGGACTCAATACTGGGCCAGATCAATAAATTTGAATTTTGGCCACTTCGTTGCAAATCAGTACGAACTACAAAACAGCGGTTTTTTAGTTAATCCTTTGATTTCTGCCTGTTTTTATCAACAGACTTAGCCAAACTCCAGAGAGGCTGTCCAAAAAGACAAGAGATGGTATGGTAATTGAATAATATAAGATAAAAAATAACGACAAGTAATAAAAACAAGCGCTTAAATAGAATGGAATCTCAATTTAAAGAAAACGATAGTTTAGAATTACAGGAAATGAGAAAAACAACCAAAAGAAGGAAAAAAAACAGTAAGCCTGTATTCAAAGAATATAACCAACATCAAATGACATTTCTGCCACCAAGTCTTGAAGATTTTGTTGGGGAAAGCATATAGCCAGAATACTAAATCAAACAATCGATCAGTTGGATTTAGGTCCATTATTCAAAACCTATCGTGGAGGAGGGACCAGCAGTTTTAATCCAAGAATGATGCTAAAAGTGTTGGTATATGGATATATTGATAAAGAATATTCATCAAGAAGAATAAAGAGAAAATTAAGAGAGAACGTAGTCTACATGTGGTTAAGCGGAGGAAATAAACCAGATTTCAGAACAATCAACAACTTCCGTTTGAGGCTTGGCGAAGCATTGGAGGAAATCTTTACGAGTTTGCTCCTTTTCCTCGGGAAACATGGATACTTTGATTTGGAGAAAATATTTGTAGATGGCTCAAAATTCAGAGCTGACGCCAAAAAAAGCAGCTATGTATGGAAAAAGAATACAGAAAGATACGAAGCAGCGTTAAGAGAACGAGTAAAACAAATCTTTGCCGAAATAGAGAGAATAAACCAGGAGGAAGATGAAAAATATGGAGATAAAGATTTACCGGAAGAAGGTGAAGAAAGCCAGATAACCAGTGAAGAGATAAAGGAAAAAGCAAATCAGATAAGTGAAAGACTAAAAGAGAGCAACCTGTGCAAAAAGCAACAAAGAACGGTAAAAAGCCGAATAAACAGGTTAAAAAAAGAAGCTGAAAAACTTGCCGGGTATGAAGAACAGAAAAGGCTTTTGGAACAACGGAAATCATATTCAAAAACAGATACTGACGCAACATTTTTTGTAATGAAAAATAATGAGTTGCTGCCATCCTACACAACTCAAATTGGCACTCAAAAACAGTATATACTGGTATATGGAGTATTTCAGGAAGCTGCTGATAACACAACGTTTATCAGAATGATGGAAAAATATTATCAAACATTTAACCGGTATCCGGGATTGGCCTCCACTGATTCAATATACGGCACAGAAGAAAACTATGAGTTCGTTAACGAAAAAAACATAGGAAATTATTTAAAGTATAATACATTCCACTATGAATCAACAAAGGCTTATAAGGAGAATAAATTTCATAAAGACCACTTCCCATATAATAAAAAAAAGGATACATATGTTTGTCCTAATGGTCAGGAATTAGAATTTAAGGAGGAAAGAGAGGTAGAAACAACAACAGGATTTAAACAGAAATTGAGAATATATGAATGCCAGGATTGCACCGGATGTCCATATGCAAAAAAATGTAAAAAAGGAGAGGGTAACAGAACGATACAAATCAACTTGAAACTGGAAGAATATAAAAAGCAGGCAAGACAAAATTTATGTTCTGAGAAAGGGATTCAGTATAGGGGTGAAAGAAATATTGAGCCGGAACCGGTATTTGGATTTATAAAATACAACAGAGGATATAACAGATTTAGATTACGAGGGATAGAAAAAGTGAATTTAGACTTTGGGTTATTAAGCATGGCAAACAATATAATGAAGATGGGCTCAGAGGTAAAGTGAGCTACCTTATGCCTTTTATTAATTTGAGAAATAAATGAAAACCAGAAAATCAAATGACCTGAAAATCCCTAAATGTCACTTCAATATATTTCTTTTTAGACAGCCTCGCGCCTTTGGGTATCTATCCGTAGGCCCCAGTTTCCTCCGGGAATTTGCATACGGGCTGGTATATTTTCTACCCAAAGAAACCAATATTCTTAGAGAGTTCCTTGATTTATCTAATGAATTATGATACCAGAAAATTGTCTGTACAAATAATAAGCATATTTATCTGTCATACCACTAATATAGTCAACAACGATTTGCAAGTTTTTATATGTTTCATTTGGATATTTACTAAAGTTGTTCTGAATGTATTTGTAATTATCTGAAAGTAGTTTATACACTTTTGCCTCTTTTGTTTTAGGCTTTAATTTATTATCCGACAACACAGACTCAGTAAATAATTGCAACAAGAAATTAAGAGTTTTTTCTCCCAATAATTCTCTTCGTAATACACTCTGATCACTAAAGTTAAACAGACTTAATTTTTTAAATGCCTTACGTAAACATTTTGATTTAGATACTAATACGATATCTTCGTCAAATGATCCATCCAGAATGGCATCATGATTAGCTATAAACGAGTCTACTGTATGAATAAGCATTTGTGATTGAGCTTTAACTCTTATGTTTTGAATTAGCATTGAAGTACGATTAGGGAAATCAACCGGAATTGCTTTATCAATATCATTCATTATGCTAATAAATTTTTTATTTATTGAATCCTTAAGTTCCGTGTTAAAATGATCAAATAATATATCTTTATCAATGATACCCTTTTTACATCCATCTTCAATATCTGCAACTGAATATGCGATATCGTCTGCTGCTTCTAAAATGTATACAAGTGGATGTCGTCTATTCTGTAATTCGAGTGTATGGTTTATTGACTCAAAATCTTCCTTTTCTGTCTGAAAATAACCAAATTTTGAAAAACTTAGTCCTTTATTTTCATTATTTCCATTGATTGAGTCGTGTGGATATTTCAGTATTGATGCTAAGACAGGGTACGTTAAATTTAGGCTGAATTCATCTTTACTTAAATGCAGTTTTCTTACTAACCTAAAACTTTGTGCGTTTCCATCAAATTTTTGAAAATCTGCTAGCTCTTCAATTGAAAAGTGTTCTATATTTCTTTTATCTTCAAAATGTTTTGTAAAGTACTTTTGAATTATTTGTTCACCAAAATGACCAAATGGTGGGTTACCAATGTCATGAATTAAACCGGCACAGGAAAGAATAGAACTAAGATCTCCATCATGTTTAGGATGCAATTTTTTTCGTTCAATCAATAATTTTTCAATACTTAATCCTAAACTCCGTGCAAAGTTGGATACCTCTAATGAATGTGTTAATCTTGTTCGAATAAAATCATTTTCCTCTAATGGAAATACTTGAGTTTTGTTCTGAAGGCGCCTTAAAGGAGCAGAAAGTATTATTCTTGAATAATCATTTTCAAATGGATTTCTTCTATCCATTTTATCTCTGATAGTTGAAGATTCACGAAATCTTTTAGGTGTAAGTAGTTTTTCCCATCTTTCTTTCATTGCTTCCTCTTAAATAATCTTTTTTGATATATTCGCACTGAATTAATTATTCAATGCCAAATTAGATACGCTATCCTTTCATTTTTGGATTATAGCAAATACAAATCTGAATAACCAAAAGTGTTAAAGAAATCTTGTTTTCTACAGCTTTAGCATGTAACTTCATGGTTCTATTAAGTCAAAATTAAACACACAATTATCTATCTTGAAAAAAGCATGATTTTCTTATTCAAGCGCTTATTACCCCAAAAACAATCAGTCATGCGCAAAATAATGAATCTTGTTTTTTTATGCAAGAGGTAATTAATTGTGAATGGGGGAAAATAATTGTGAATGGTGAATTATGAATTATGAATGAGAAAAAATCAGAGTATGAGTAAGAGTATGATGGCGAGGCTGGTGGTTGTATTGGTTTTGTTCATTTTTCCCTGGGTGAGTAAAAAACGATACCGATACGGATTTTTTATCCTGTTCATCAAAACAATCCTGTAAATCCTGTTTTTCTTTGCGGCCTTTGCGCGAGAATCAATTAACAATTAGGCCCTTATCATCACACTAACGCCAACATGTTGAGGATAATCCAAGGAGCAAAATTTGTCAAAAAGCCAGCCAATAACATGTTGTCGATAATCAGGCCGCGATTCTAAATCAATAAGCCGGCTGAGCCAGAATTTCAATATTATACTAACCGCCCCCACGGGGAATTCACTGCGTGAACACCCCGTGGCTATTAGGTTTAACCCCCTTCGGGGTTTTTTTCTCAAGCTCTGCTTGGGGAAAATTTAGGCGACTTAACAATAATATTCTTGCTTTTTATGGCAGAATATTGAATAGAGTACATCAATTAAATAGTCGTACTCGGAAAAAGGATTATGATTACTCCGTAAGGAATCAAATTCTACGCAAAATGGCAAAGATGCAATTAATAATTAATAATGAACAATGAACAATTAATAAGGTCAAGAGAGCCGCAGATTTTTTGATTACGCAGATTTCGTTGATGAGGCAGAAGAAAAGCCACTAAAGAAATTACGAATTACGAATTACGAATGAGGAATGAAAAGAATGTAATGAAACCTTATTTTTTGATTTTTTAACCTTAGTAGCAATAGCAAGCCCTCAAAAATTTCAACCTTATTGCCTTTTTTAACCGGGGCACTATTACTCGCGGATTTCACTGATGGACGCGAAAAAACAGGATTACCAGGATAAGAATTAGGTCAGAATGTTTTAATAAAATAAACTGGGTCATCTTTTAATTATCAATTAACTGACTTTTCACTTCTGGCTTGCCAGTTTATGATTAAAATTATGATTATTTCTTTTGTTATTCCTTTTGGTTCTGGCTTTGACAGCTTAGGAAATTTGAGGATTATCCAGTTTAAATAAAAAAATCCCCCGAAATAAATCCGGGGGATAAATGTAATATCTTAAATCGTCAGAACTATTTATCTTGCCGCGTAAGCGCTCATCTCTTTATTATAATCCGCGTTAAGCGCTTCGCAAAGTTTTCTGATATGTTTATTATCTGTTGTTGATGAAATTTCAATAATTGACTTCATTGCCGAATAAGCGTCAATTTTATAAATGGCCCTTATCATAAGTTTTTTAAGCTCCGGATCGGACGCGGTTTTAAGCTCTTCCCGCATAACCGGCAGAAGCTCTTTTATTTCATATTTACCGGCCAAGTATATGCTTGATTTTTTGAGTCCCGGGTTGGAGGATTTTATTCCGTTTTCCAGATTTTGGTATGCCGGTTTCATTCCATAAGCTGATACGCTTAATATAAGCAGTGTAAGAAGTGTTAATAATACTGTAGTTTGGCTCTGATTTCTTTTCATTTTTATATCTCCTTTTTGTAATAATTTTTATCTCGTTCTGTTAATTAAGACGAAAAGGAAAGGAGGGTAGTTGTCATAAGAAAGTAAGGAGATGTCAAAAGATGTCACCAAGAGGGAGATTATACAAAAAACCCCTTTCGGGGGCATAAAAGGGGTTTTTAAAATTAAGCAAAAATTATATTATTTCAGCAAATACTCTTCAAAAAACATCACAACTGAATAACTGAAATAGTCTCTGTTTTGTTTTTTACGGAAACCGTGTCCCTCATCTTTCGCGAGAAGATACCAGGCTTCACCACCGTTATCACGCACTTTCGCGAGAATCTGCTCCGCTTCACTCGCCGGAACACGGGGATCATTAAGTCCCTGAACGATAAACAGAGGTTTTGTAATTTTGTGGGCATTGGTAGTTGGTGATATTTTCATCTGGAATTCACGCATATCCGGGTCCCGTTCATCTCCATATTCCACTCTGCGTAAATCCTGGCGGTAGGGTTTTGTATTTTCGAGGAAAGTTACAAAGTTGCTGATTCCCACGATATCGACACCGCATTTTATCCGGTCATTGTAATTCACCATTGAAGCGAGAACCATGTAACCACCATAGGAACCTCCGAAAACACAGACAGAGGAGGCGTCGAGATCGGGTTGTTCTTCGATCCAGTCAAGGAGCGCACCTATATCTTTGACTGATTCCTCACGTTTAAATCCGTTATCAAGCTGGAGATATGATTTGCCATAACCGGAAGAACCACGGACGTTCGGTTCAATTACGGCAATACCCAGTTCATTTGCCCAAAACTGAAGAGTGGATGAAAAACCGGGCTGAGCCTGGGCTTCAGGTCCGCCATGAATATCAATTACAACAGGAAAAGGGCCCTTTTTGTTTTTTGGCCTGGTAATAAACGCGGGAATTTCCCTTTTTTTACCATCAACGTTATCGAAGGTTTTATAATGAATAAGTTCGGTTGCTGAAAATTCTTCGGTATTTAATCCTCCCACCTCACTGTAAGTCCAGCGGGTCAGTTTACCGGTTCCCAATTCAAGGCTGTAAATATCTCCGGGAGTTTTATGATTATTATTGACAAAGCCGAGATGTTTTCCATCATGACTGAAATCGAGAGAATACACCTGTCCGACAGGAATACCTTTCACTTTTTCATATTTACCCGATTTTGTATCCATCATATACATTGTGCCTACGCCATCTTCATTGGCAGTAAAAGCAAGTTTCGATCCATCTTTGGAAAGCTCCATATCACCAATATCCCAGGGGATATCTTTTGTCAGCACAGTCGTTTTTTTCGATTTTAAGTAATAATAGCGCAGGTGGCTGAACTCGGTTCCCTCATCTGAAGTAAGATAAACACCATTGCCGTTTTTATCAAAAATTGCTGAACCGTAGGCTATTTTTTCATCACTGGGGTTAATTTGTTCCAGTTTTCCCGATTCTACATCCAATATATGATAATATGATTCGTTAGCCGAAACATAATTCATTATTATAAGTTTTGAATCATCAGGCGACCAGTCAACCGCCGCCCAGACGCCGCTTTTTTCCAAGACAGGTTTTCCTTTTTCCGGATCATCAATCGACGCCAGGTATACATCCCAGTCGCGGCCGTTTCTCTGGGTGCTGTAGTAGGTGAATTTGTCCCCTTTATTAGACCAGTTTAAAATTCCGAAACGTGATTTACCATCCGTAATCATTTTGCTGGTCCCATTTTCCATATCGAACCAAAATATCTGGTAAAATTCACTTCCGCCGACATCCTTCATGAAAAGGAACCCGTTTTTAGATTTATCGGGACAAAGCGCTGTTGAGCTTACCGGCTCATTAAAAAAAGTAATCTGGGTTCGCGCGCCTCCCGGTTTTTTGATAATATGAATCTGTGAGGTTTCACCGAAACGTGTTGACATTAGCATTCCTTCGCCTGATGGAAGCCAGCCGCGGAATCCCGCTGAACGGGCATTTCTGTATTGGATCATCCTGTCAATCACACTTTCCGGGATATCGGGGATATTTTCGATCACGAGATTGCCCTCTTCTCTCCTTTCGACCTGGGCGCTTATTTGCGTTACTGCTGTAAACAGAAGAACTAAAAACAAAACCATTGTTTTTCTTGTCATAGATTACTCCATTCTATTTGAACTTTGTTTTTTTGGAAATATATATGTGTTAAACATTAATGCAGCCATATAAATTCATGTGAGCGGTCAAACCGGTATAATAAATATTAGACGTTTTGAATGTGGAATAAGCTCAATAAAGCTGTGTGGAATGGTAAAATGTACTTATGGTGAAAGCTACCATTGGAAAACCTCTTGCGGGACCGGCAAATAATCTGGCAGGTCTGACAGATAATATAAAGCGTTTGGTGATGAAATTTTACCTCTGAAATTTTTTCGGCCGGAGTAAGAAATTTATCTTCGGGCAATAACCCGCGGCGTATACTTCTCAGTTGCAGAAATCCTGACTCCCATCAAATTATTATGTCGTGATTTCACACACCAAGATACAATTCAACGAATTTTTTGCGATTTATTTCCCCCACTTAAGGCGCCGAATATAGTTCAGAGGGTGTTATATGGTGAACCTGACGGCACACTTGGTAGCTTTCTTTTTTTTCTGCCAATTTTTTGCCAATGACCGGGCAATATTATCAGTGATTTTTATTTTATGTCCCGTTAGGGACAGCATATTGGTAATATAGTGAAAAGCAAAATATTCGGTGTGCCGTCAGGTACACCATATTTATCCGCGGGAGTACAATAAATATCTTTATAACAGTCCGCGAATCAATAAGTTATCCGATAATATTTCGGGATGCGCGTCAATATTACGACAATTTAGTTTACGAATAGCTTTCAATAAGTAGTTGTTTTTCTTACCAGGAGTCAGGAGTTCTGAATTGAAAAAAGTGATTGAATTTATTTATCCTGAAATGGTATAATCAAAATGATGATATCATTCCCGGATCCATTTTTCAACAATTAAAAAACCTGCCGAAACAAATATTCCGGTCAGTCCGCCAATTAACCAAAGTGTATCGGGACCAAAAGATTCATAAATTGATGTAGTTATCGCGGGACCGATAGTAAACGCGAAACCGAATGAAAATGAGAACATCCCCATATATTTGCCCCTGTTGGAGTCATCGGCCCGGTTGGCGATAAAACCTGCGAGGAGAGGAAAAACCAGGATTTCCCCCGCGCTCCAGATAATAACTGTAAGAACAGCCCAGGAAAAAGCTGAATTAAGGGGTAATAACGCGAAACCGCTGAACAGAAGAAATGCTCCCGCGGCCATGATTTTTAATGGCTGAAAACTTTCTATCCTGTGTACCAGGGGCATTTCCAATAATACTATCATTATGGCATTTACGGCGAGAAGTAAACCAATTTTATCTTCCGGCAGATGATAATATTCTTCAAGATACAGAGGCCATGTATTAAAAATCTGCAGAAAGTTTATTCCCATTAAAAGCATCAGAAAAAGAAGCAGGATAAACGGGCCGTCGCTCCACCATTTTTTTACAGAATCAGAAGAAACATGAACCGCGGTTATTTTTCGCCATTCTTTTTTACCGAAAAAGAGTAATAGAAGAAAAGATGCTCCTATGCATGTCAGGCCGTCAACCCAGAAAAGATACTTATAATTTACTGTTGCCAGGAATCCCCCAATAGCCGGTCCGATGGATACCCCAAGATTGATTGCCAGCCTGTTCAGGGCAAATCCGCGGGTTCGTAGCTCAGGCGCGCAGACTTCAGAAAGCAGCGCGCTATTTGCCGGCCTGAATGATTCGGCAATTGTTGCCAGGATAAAAACAGTTACTGAAATGAAAATTGGTTCTTTCAGGAAAGAAAGGAATATATAACCCCATCCAGCTATAAAAAGGCTGAGAAACTGCACCTTAACTGAGCCGATCTTATCAGTCAGCCAACCTCCGAGAAAAGCTCCCGAGAGTGTTCCGGCGCCATATATAGTGATTATTTTTCCCGCTTCACTAACCGAATAATTCAGTACATTGGTGAGGTAGAGAGTTAAGAAAAAAAGCACTATCGACCCGCTGCGATTGATAAGCACTACAAAGGACAGAAGCCAGGCTTTTTTAGGCAATCCGCGATAGGCGCCGAGATACCGTGAAATTAGTTTCCCACTCATGGAATAAAATTTATTTTCTGGTATCTTTCCAATTCCACCACTTTAGTTTCTCCGGTTCAGGATTTTCATTTTCGGCAAAATAAACCGCGCACCTGAAAACATAAAGAAGACATCTGTCCTGAATTACACCATTAAAATTATTAGACATGTCATATAAATTTTCAGGATCTTTGCCCCGCAGAGCCGCTACATCGGTGATGCCTATATCAATCAGATCCTGCGCGATGCTCTTGCCGACACCGGGAATTACCTGCAGGTTTTTAAGAGATTCTTTCATTTTATCCTGTTCCCTGATAATACGCAATAGCTGTTATTACAATCTTTACAGAGATAAAGCCTTATCTCAATTATACCGAGAATGATCATTCCCCAAAAAATCAGAAAGTGTGGAAGACTTTGAATGAGCCAAAACTGCGGCGGAAGCAGAATCAAAAGAAATCCGGCAATTAATCCCGCGTAATCCATCCTCTCATATTTTCCCGGCTCCCTTTTTTTCATAAGTTTTATCATAAAGCCCGGGATAATATGGGGGCATCTATCACTACGGGAGCATTTTGTACACCATGAGCGGACCATCAACAGCGATCCCGCAAAAACCGACACCAGGTAGATGATCGCGTAGTCGGTTTTAATCTGAAACAAATAATAGACTGCCAGCAGAGCCGCAGAAAAAATAAAGAGGAGACTTAACACACCGGGTATTTTTTTATTCATTGGGGAACTCAAATTTTTTATGCAATAAATAAAAGATTACTGCTACCTAAGCTACAAAGCGGGACAGATAAAAAAAAGAGTAGAGAATAATTATTTCACCTTCAAAATAAGTTTGGTTCTATGTGAATTATAGTGGGTAATTGAATTTGAGTCAGCAAAAAACCAGGTTGAACATTGATGAAATTTTCTTTGTCTCTAAAACCTCCGGTTCTTTTTCCGGTTAACTGAATTTTAACGCTTATTTGATTCTATTATCCGGTTAGTCTTCTTTTTTCTAAAATTCTATTTCATTCCTCGTTGATATGATATATTTGTTTGAAACGCAAAATCGATATATTTCCCCTCATTCTTACCAAGGGATGATCTGTATTATTCATTTTTATTGTCCCGTCAGGGACAAAATATTGGTAGAAAAAAAAGAAGAAAGCGTTCAAGTGTGCCGTCAGGTACACCATATTTCGACAGGTTTGTTGCAGTTTATAAGTGTATATTTCTGTCCATTCAATAAATGGCTGTCCTTTCATTACCCACTGGATTTCATATAGAACCATAAGTTTTCAGCGGCAGTTAATTTTCAAAAGGAGAGTTCTTTATCTACAACTACATTCCCCTGATAAGAAAGTTTCAGGCTCATCGGAGGTGAAAAATCATTTCTTTTCCGGAAGACAACAATAAATGTGTTTTCTCCCTTATGTTCGATGTTAACACTGCCAAACCCGAGTCTGAATTTACTATCCATGTTATTTTTTAACTGGGAAACCATCGCGGGCGCGTATGAATCACCGTTAAACTCGAGCGCCCCATTTATCAGCGCCGCTGAATTTATGGTAATTTCGGTTAATATAGAATTCCGTGAAGACCTGATGATAACACCTCCGGTCAGATCAATTCCCTCATCCCCGAATTTTTGTGATGAAGAAAAATCCATCTTTTGCATCTTCATCATAGTTCCAAAAAAATCGCTCATTGTGATATTATAATCGAGACTTTCTTTGCTGTTTACCTCAAAATAACTTTTAAATATCCAGCCTATAGCCAGCCCGAAAAAAAGAGTTAAAACAAATAATGTGAATTTTCCACCTGATGAAGCCATAAAATTTTTTCCCGGTATAATTATATGAATTTAATTTTAGTTAATTCATTATTAAATTGCAAGCTCGTCATAACTCAATTGTTGAAAATTTATTATATTGTTAATAAACACAATAAAGTGAAAGGCAGAATATGAAAAATGGATCCAATATTAAAAGAGTAGCGATTAACACAGGTGGCGGGGACGCGCCCGGTTTGAACGCGGTAATTAAAGCGGCGGCAATAGCTGCCGAAAATCGCGGGTGGGAATGTTATGGAATCAGGGACGGTTATAACGGCCTCTTTCTTAAAGAAAGATATCCAAAAGGGGGATTGATTAGGCTGGACCGTGAGAAGGTCAGAGATATAACTCCCCTGGGAGGCACAATTCTGGGCACCACCAACAGAGGAAATCCATTTAAATATCCCATGCCCGATAAAGAGGGGAATATAATTGAGGTTGATCGTTCAGATGAAATTATGGATGGATTCAGGGAAAACAAAATTGACGCGCTGATAGCTGTAGGGGGTGACGGATCACTATCGATGGCTTCAAAATTTGCCGAAAAAGGATTAAAAGTTGTGGGGGTGCCAAAAACAATTGATAATGATCTTGATAAAACAGTTATCACTTTTGGTTTCGATATAGCGGTCAGCTTCGCGACCGGGGCTATCGACCGTCTTCACAGCACAGCTCAGGCTCACGGCAGAATAATGGTTGTCGAGATGATGGGCCGTTACGCGGGCTGGATAGCGCTGAATTCAGGTGTTTCAGGAACCTCGGATGTTATATTGATACCGGAAGTTCCTTATGATATCCGCAAGGTCGCCGAATATATTAAAAAAGCATATTATAATGGAAAACATTACGCGATTGTTGTTGTTGCCGAAGGAGCCAAACCAAAAGGGGGAGCAGTTTCGGTGATAGAAAAAGAGATTGGGAAAGCTGAACGACTTGGCGGCGTTGGTGAAAGAGTAACAGAAGAACTTGAACATCTGACCGGAATTGAAGCCCGTTCGGTTATCCTTGGTCATCTGCTCAGGGGAGGAAGCCCGACGACATTCGATCGGCTGCTGGGTCTCAGATTTGGCGCCGCCGCTATCAGAGCGCTCGCCGAAGGAAAAGAAGGAGTGATGGTCGCTCTCGATCCGCCCCATGTTAGATATGTGCCCCTGCTTGAGGCTACCAAAAGGATGAAGGTTGTTCCGCTTCATAGTGATACTATGAAAACCGCCAGGGAACTTGGCATCTGTTTTGGCGACGAATGCACTAAACAACAGGGAATTAAATGAATTACAGAAAATTCGGGCAGACTGATCTGCTCATAAGTGAAACAGGATTCGGTGCCTGGGGAATTGGTGGCCCCGCTATGGCCGGAGATATTCCTATAGGCTGGGGTAAAGTGGATGACGTCGCGTCAGTCGCGGCGCTGAGACAGGCTTTTGATTTGGGAATTAATTTCTACGATACAGCGGATTTCTACGGACTTGGTCATTCAGAAGCGCTTATCGGAAAAGAATTTGGCAGCCGCGATGATGTTATTATTGCCTCCAAGGTTGGTCACAGGCTTAATAATGATGGTTCCATAGCTCTCGATTACAGCTTTTCTCATATTATGAATGCTGCCGAACAAAGTTTGAAACGGCTGAATCGTGATGTTATAGATTATTACCAGCTTCACTCTGCCAGAATCGAACATCTGGAGAATGGGGAATGTATTGAAGCTATGGAAAAACTAAAGGAGCAGGGGAAAATAAAATACTGGGGCATTTCGCTGAATACATTTTCTCCTAAACCGGAAGCTGAGTTTTTTATAAGGAATAAAATCGGTTCCGGTTTTCAGTTGGTTTTGAATATTATTAATCAGCGATCTCTCGAAATGATGCCCGAAATAAGTAATGCCGGTTACGGGGTTATCGCGAGGATGCCGCTGCAATTCGGACTTTTAACCGGGAAATTTAACAGAAATTCGAAATTTGAGGAAAATGATCACCGCCGCTTCAGACTCACTCCTGATATGTTAGGTATGCAGCTTGATATTCTTGAGGAAATCTGGAGAAATGAAGTTTTTCAGGGTCTGAATAAAACGGCGCTGGCCTTAAGTTTTATTTTAAGTGTTCCTGGTGTTTCAACTGTTATTCCGGGAATCAAAACACCTGAACAGGCTGTCGCTAATTGCAGTGGAATTGATAAGCTCAGTGAGGACCAGATGAATATAATTTATGATCATTTTGAGAAACATTTTTCCCCGATGATTGACAAATTTGTTTGATAGTTACCGAAAATGGAATTGACTATTCAGTAAACTTAGTTTATGTTGGAATGGTCAATATTTTAAAAAGAAATATATAGTATGGAATTATGAAAAAATTATACCTGTATGTCTTGTTAATGGCCTCTTTTTCTTCTGTCGCTTTATTCGGCCAGGTTCTTCCTTCATCATTTGATTTGAGGGACTATAATGGAAATAATTATGTAACATCAATTAAAAGCCAGTCGGGGGGTACATGCTGGACTCACGGCACAATGGCTTCCATCGAGAGCAATATGATTGTAACCGGCAGCTGGCTTGCCGGGGGTGAATCGGGTGAGCCGAATATGGCGGAATATCACCTCGATTGGTGGAACGGTTTTAACCAGCACAATAATGATGATCTGGACCCTCCCACAGGAAGCGGGCTGGAAGTGCACCAGGGTGGAGATTACATGGTCGCTACTGCCTATCTTTCCAGAGGTGAAGGGGCGGTTAGGGATATTGACGGGCAATCGTTTTCGAGTCCTCCGGCCCGTTCCGAACCATCCTATCATTATTATTATGTGAACAATGTTGAGTGGTTTACCATCGGTGATAATCTTGAAGGCATCGATATTATAAAACAGAAAGTTATGGAAGAGGGTGTAATGGCCACCTGCCTTTATTCAAGCAGTCAGTATATGGGAGGCAATTTTATACATTACCAGCCTTTAAACACGACTCAACTGCCAAACCATTCCGTTGCCATTATCGGATGGGATGATGACAAAGTAACACAGGCTCCGCAGCCGGGCGCGTGGTTATGCAAAAACAGTTGGGATTCCGACTGGGGTATTGACGGATGTTTCTGGATTTCCTATTATGATAAATGGGCGGCAAGGGAACCTGAGATGGGCGCGGTTTCTTTTCAGAATGTCGAAAGAATGAAATATGATAAAGTTTATTATCACGATTATCATGGCTGGCGTGATGAATTTACCGAAGCAAATGAAGCCTTTAACGCTTTTATTGCAGAAGATGATCAGTATCTGAATGCCGTCAACTTTTTTGTCGCGGCAGATACCGCTGAATATGAAATTAAAGTATATGATAAATTTCAGAATGGTCAGTTAAGTGAGCTTTTGGGTGAAGCTTCAGGTGAAACCCGGTTTAAGGGGCTTCGCACAGTAGTTTTTGATAATAGTATTCCCCTGGTTAAAGGGGATGAGTTTTATATTTACCTTAAGCTTAACAAAGGTGGCATTCCTTATGACAGGACATCTGAAGTTCCGGTTCTTCTGGGGGCCGAAGGAAAAACGGTAGTTGAATCATCCTCAGACCCGAATGAAAGTTTCTATTATTCGGGTGGTGTATGGAAAGACCTTTACGATTATAATCACCCCACCTGGGGCAGCGGCAACGCTAATTTTTGTATTAAGGGACTCGCTACCGATACAACAACAACAATGACAATCGGGTCGGTTAATGTTAATCCCAATGATGAATATATATTTGTTCCGCTTGAAGCCAAAAATCTAAAAGATGTCACCGAATTTTCATTCAAGGTTCAGTACGATATGACACTCTTTGAATATGTTGGTTATGAAAACAAGATCGATGAAATAACTTCTCTCAATATAAATGTGACGGGAAATGATATAAGCATTAGTGGAACCGCTTCTACACCGCTTGATATCAGTTTGCATAAATTATTTGATCTTAAATTCAATTATCTTACGGGTGAGCAATGTGACCTGATATGGAAAACCGGTGACTGTTCTGTTCTCAGCTCAGGAGGCGCTCACTGCGTGGTCGAATATTTTGACGGCTCAATTAAAATGAATTTTTCGGAAGCTCAGATGTATCTCGTCCATACTCCGGGCGAACTAGAAGGTGGAATATTCAATGATGGTTCGGTCGGATGTGACAGCAAAACCGGTGACGGACCAGGCCTTTCCTGGAGAGGAGAAGAGGGGCTCTGGAAAGGAGGCCTGATATTTGGTTCACAATCCGGAGGATATTGTAACGGACTTTTCGGCAGTTTTTTATCGTTAGGACAGGAACTGGTTTCCGATATTAATAAAACAGCAAGCTTTTACCAGGGAGGTTTTATTTCACATGGAGTTTTTGATCAGTATACCTGGTCGGTGCTTGATGATTCCAACGCGCCTCAACCTTATGGCGTAAAGATACTTCAGCGTTCTTATTCTTCTGCTGATCAGGAATATATTCTTCTCCGTTATGGTTATATCAATGAAGGGACTGAAACAATTAATGACTTTTACGCCGGATTGTTCCTCGATTTTGACGCTACTCATTACAATCATAATTATGGTGTTTATGAAACAGACGCGAACCTGGTATACCAGTATCATAAAGACTCACCCTACTGTTATGGAGCTGCCGCGCTTAACGGAATGAGCGGCATGAAGATTACAGGTGAATATAGTTCATTCGGCAACGCCGCCGGAGTAAGGGAAAATTCTTTCAATTTTATTTCAACCATTGACACCGAACCTATTCCCGAAGATGCCGACCTGAGAGCATGGATTGGCACAAATGTCGGCGCGCTTGAACCGGCAGATACCAACTGGGTAACTTTTGTACTGACTGCCGGAGATAATCCGGAACATCTTAAAACCCGGGTGGGACTTGCTAAAGAAACAGCTATCTCTATAGGATGGGAAAACATCTCAACCGGTATGGGGAATGAAACTATTGAAGAAATTCCCGGTGAATATTCTCTCGCGCAGAATTATCCCAATCCTTTCAACCCGGAAACGACGATTTCATTCTCACTGCCTGAAAAGGCTAATATTTGTCTGAAAATATTTGACCTGCTCGGTAGGGAAGTCGCTACCCTCGCTTCGGGTGAAATGAATGAAGGACATCACAAGGTAGTATTTAACGCGAAAAATCTTTCATCCGGTCTATATATATACAGACTTGAGGCGGGAGAGTTTTCCGCGGTTAGAAAACTGTTATTGCTTAAGTAAAATGGTTGTATTTTAATATAAAAGGCGGTCGTTTGGCCGCCTTTTTTTTAATTCGGAATGGTTTGTGAATCCTCTACAAGGATTTTGTTTTATGGTTTTAACAATATTCTACCACATTGGGACGTTCCGCACTAATTATTGCCTCTACAAGGCAAATGAAAAAAAAACTTGTATAGGTTCCCATTAGTGCTGAAAGTCCCTGCGGGGTAGAATATGATAGACAACCTGGAAAACATCTCTGTAGGAGATGCATAAAAAGGCGTTTAAATTATTTTATTTTAGAAAATAATTTAATGTCAGTGTATTGGTTCTAAGCATTATTCGATAAGATAAAGGGATATCTGCCCAAGTTGTTTCCATATCAAATTTTCATCGTTTTTATTTTGCGAATGACCCCCTGTAAGGACCTTTCCATACCACCAAACCTCAGTTGTTTAAAAAATAGCGGAGGTTTGTGGTAAATGTGATATCTCTCAAATCTTTTTCAATAATAATTAAAGTTTTATCCTTGTCTTTAAACCATCTTAATCCACGCTGTGTCAAACCCCTGAAATCTTAACAAATGTGGAGTTTTTATGAAAAAAAATGTTTTATTTTTCGCGCTGCTTATTGTTTTCGCGGCCACAATAAATCTATCCGCCCAGCCTCAGCCGCCGGCAAATCTTCAGGCCGAACTGATAACTACCTGGCATGGAGAGATTGTCAAACTCACCTGGGAACCTCCGGTGGAATTTCAATTAAGATTCAAAATTTATAAAAAGAACGGGGCTGTAAGTGATACCGGTTCTTTCTATCTGAGACATAATGGTATGTGGGGACAGGCTTTCCATGATCATGAGGTAATACCGGGAGAAACATATTCCTATTACGTTACCGCGTTCAACCAGGATGGCGAGAGTGACCCGTCCGACACGGTGGAAATAACGATCGAAGAACCGGTGCAGGCTGATCCGGCTTTCGTTTCGGGAACTGTGACTGATGACAGTGATAATTCACCTGTTCCGGGTGTGAAGGTAATTATATTTCCCCAGGAAAATTTTCACCGTTCAGTGATTACATTTACCGACAGTCTGGGCAACTATTCCGCAGACATCCCTCCCGGCGATTATTTTGTCAGATATATGAAACTTGGATTCTGGTACGAGTATTATGATAATACCCGCTATTTTGATGAAGCCGACCTGGTTACATTCGGAGAGGGAGACAGTCTTGTAATCGACGCGGCTCTTGAACCTTTCACATGCCCCGCGCAATATACTCTCAGCGGAACAGTAACCGATGCCGATAACAATCCTGTAGTGTCAAAAATGTTTGTTTACAGGCTCAGGCACAACAGCCATCACCATCATCACGGACAAATTATCACCGATAGTCTCGGCAACTACTCTGTAAATGTGATTGAAGGTGATTCGGTAATTGTATTCGCGCGTCCTCTTGATTTTACACTTATGCCGGAATTTTATGAGGATAAAGCTACTTTTGAAGAAGCTGACAGAATATTAATTGATGGTGATGTGACAGATATTAATTTTGTAATTGAACCAAAGCCGGTATTTGAAAACAGCATTTCGGGAAGTGTTTCAGATTCAAATGGTGTTGCGGTAATGGGTATTGTCAATGGTTTCAGGCTGAATACCGCTCCTTCGGAAAGAAGATGTTATACAACCCTGGTGGATTCTCTTGGCGATTATACGCTCGAAAATATGCTGCCCGGTCAGTATATTATGCTTGTGAAACCGGAAGGTGATTATCTGCCCACATTCTTCCGTTATGACGGCGCCCAGGCTCCTCACTGGACTAATGCCGATTCGATAGAAGTGGATTCAATTTCGATGATAACTGCCATTGATTTTAACGTAATTCCTCATATTCAGTATGGTGAATCAGTTATTGGCGGCATTGTTCATAATAATGACGGACTGCCGGTTGACGGAGCTTATGTTTTTGCTTTTGACAATACTACAGGTGTTGGATCCTTCGCTGTAACCGCAGAGGATGGATCATATATGATCGACGGACTTATTCCGGGCAATTACACAGTATTCGGCGATAAGTACACTTATACAAATGAAACTACAGCAGAAGTTGATGTTGATTACGGACAGAATCAGTATGCTTCCGCAAACCTGGTATTAAATGGTGGAGAGAATACTCTGTCGGTTGATTCAGAAAGTGAAGCGCCTGCTAATTACGCGCTGGGACAGAACTATCCCAATCCTTTTAATCCATCCACAACTATAAGTTTTTCTCTTCCTGAGGCGTCAAACGTGACACTTAAGATATTTGATTCTCTCGGAAGGGAAGTGGCAACTCTTATATCAGGTGATGTTAATGCCGGAACTCATAATGTTACTTTTAACGCGTCGGGGCTTGCTTCAGGTTTATATGTATATCGTATTGAAGCGGGTGATTTCAGCGCGGCAAAAAAACTGTTATTGTTAAAATAAATTTTACCCTGATTTAATTTACGGGCGGTCTTCTGGCCGCCTTTTTTTTTGAAGCGCTCACGGCGTTGATTGCCACAAAAACAGGAAAACACAAGACTCCACAAAAGTGTATTTAGTGAGTTTTGGTGTCTTGGTGATTTACTGGCAAAATCTTTTTTACGCCGGATTCGAAAGACAAACCGCCACAAAAACAGGAAAACACAAGACCCCACAAAAGTGTATTTAGTGACTTTTAGTGTCTTGGTGATTTACTGGCAAAATCTTTTTTACGCCGGATTCGAAAGACAAACCGCCACAAAAACAGGAAAACACAAAATCCCACGAAAAATATTTAGTGAATTTTAGTGTGTTGGTGACGAAACTTAATGAAATGGATTTGAAATTATAATATAAATCTTCTTATTCCAGCTCCGATGCTGACTACATTGAAATTAATAAGGTAACCGAGTCTTTTTCCGGTTAGCTTTAAATGACTTATTATTTGTGCTTCCCAAACTGGATTTACCTGCTCAACAGCTTTTAATTCACAGATAACTTCATCCTCTACCAGAACATCCAATCTGAGCCCCTCATCGAAAATTAGATTGTCATATTTAATTGGAATATTAACCTGTCTTTCAACATTTAATCCCATTTTTGATAATTCATGACTAAAGCAAATTTCGTAAATCTTTTCAAGTAACCCAGGACCTAATTCTTTGTGAACAAGATATGCTGCATGAACAATCTTTTTCCCAAGTTGTTCGATATCATCGGAAAGTGGTTCATACTCTTTTTTCATAAAATTAACCAGAATTATTGATGAGTATTTACTAATAAAAAGTTATAAAACTTAAAGAAATTATTAAATGTAGCTGTAATATGCAAGGCCTTATGGATTTCAAATTTCTTCTAATAACTCAGGATTCAGAATGCCACAAAAGCACAAAAACACAAAATCCCACGAAAAATATTTAGTGAGTTTTAGTGTCTTTGTGATTTACCGGCAAAATCTTTTTTACGCCGGATTCGAAAGACAAACTGCCACAAAAGCATAAAAACACTAAATCCCACGAAAAATATTTAGTGACTTTTGGTGTATTGGTGACTTGGTGGCGAAGTTTTTATAGCAATGGAATCGAAAAGCAAAATATACGGTTTGCCGTCAGTTACACCATATTTATCCACGGGAGGACAATAAATATAATTATAACAGTCTGAAAAACAATAAGTTATCCATAATAATTTAGTGATGCGGTCAACAATACGAAATTTTATTTTACAAATAGCATTGAATAAATATTTGTTTTTCTTAACAGGGGTCAGGAGTTCTGAAGCTCTGGATGTAAATTGACTTTTTCTTTTTAATAGCGCATTATATTAATATCATTAATTTTATACCCCATCAGGTGTTCGATGAAATACAACCATATTCTTTTCTGAATATACTCTCCATTCGGGCCCCAGCCATGTCCGCTTCCCGGAACGACAATATAATCAAAATATTTACCTGCTTTCATAAGGGCATTGGCAAGCCGGGCCGAATTGGAAGGATGAACATTCATATCAGTTTCTCCATGAATGAGCAGAAGTCTTCCTTCCAGGTTTTCAGCAAGTGATATATTTGAAAAGAGGGAATCGGCATTATTCTGCCCGGGGGGAGTATTAAAAATATCACTCCACCATGAATGGAATACCCGGGGATCATGCTGTCCTGAACGGGAAACGGCGACTTTATAAAAATCAGGATATGATAATATCGCCGCGGCGGCCATAAATCCACCGCTTGAGCCTCCCCATATTCCCACCCGGTTTATATCAATAAAGGAATGTTTTTCCGCGAGCTGTTCAAGCATATATTTATTATCCTCAAGGGGATAATCTCTCAGGTTTTTCCGAAAATATTCACTGAACTCAACCGATCTTTTATATGAGCTTCCTCTTGTGCCGCACATAACCACAATAAATCCATACTGCGCCAGATGGGCGTTATTGAGCCTTTGGAAAAACTGAACCGGCACAAAATTATGCTGAGGGCCGGGATATACGAAAGTTATCACAGGGTATTTTTTATGAGGATCGAAATTGAATGGTTTCCACATCACTCCCCAAAGCTCTGTTTTATTATCGGCAGCTTTCACGGTAAATTGCTCAGGATTTTGCCAGCCGTTTTTTGTAAGCTCCTCTGTTTCACCTTTTGCCAGCTCCATAATAAGGTTACCCTTTTTATCTCTTAAAACTGATTTATGGGGCAGATCAACTCTTGAATAAATGTCCACAAAATATTCAGCATCAGGCGAGAGACAGACCTCATGATTCGCATTTTCGGGGGTTAACAATTTTAAACTGTTTTCGTAAATGTTTACGGAATATAAATATGAGAAATAGGGATTTACCCCTTTTTCTTTCCCGTTAATCAGTACAAACAGCTCTTCTGATTCATCATTATATTTTAAAACCGTTTCGACATTAAATTCCCCTTTTGTAATTTGCCTGGTAAAATTTCCCTCGTTGTCATAAAGATAAAGATGTCCCCGGCCATCCCGCCTTGAAAACCAGAGATATTTTTCATCAGAGAGTTCAAGAAATTCATTTTTATAAATATTGGCTCCCGGATCTTCCTCAATTAACAGACGATAGTTTCCCTCACGATCAATTGCCAGCAGATCACATTTGTCCTGTTCCCGCCGGAATCTTTGTACAAAAAAGTGATTTCCCTTTTTACTCCATCCCTGGAACCAGTAATTTTCGTTTGGCCAGCGTTTTAAATTCACCTGGAAAAATGTATCGGAAACAACATCGTAAATCCAAAGTTCATCAACGGGGAATGGCTCTCCGGGATGTCGCTGCTTGTAATATGTTATTTCAGGCCTGGGATCAGAAATTGAGTTTATCACCCAATGGTCTTTCAGCGTACGGCCGTCTGTCCGAATCGCTATAAAATATTCTGAACCGGGCGACCACGAAATATTTGGCGGCTGCGGGGTAGTATCCTTTAGAAATTTCTCATAAGTGAAATTATAATCAATATTGGCCTTGAAGCTAAAGAATTTTTCACCATCGAAGGATATTTGTTTGGTTATGCTATTCTCTTCCGGCCCCCGCAGAAAAAGATTATGATTTTTAACTGCTACTTTATACTTCCCGTCGGGTGATACTGCTTCAACCCCGCCTGATATTTTTTTATCGGCGGATTGTGAAATTTTTCCGGTTATACGGTCAAAGGTGTAGGAGTTCTCCTCATATTCAAAAATGAAATTGGAATTATTGATCTCCGTAATTTCACAGTTTAATCTTCTTTTTTTATTATTTATGACATCAACCAGGTAAATCGCGGGTTTAATATCTGAAAGTCGGGCAAATAAAAAGGATTTCCCATCCTCAAGCCAGCAGGGGAGAGCTTTCGCGGGATTATACCTTCTGATAAGCTGACTATAAGTGTTGTTTTTCGCGAGCTCAAAATCGGGTTTAATTTCCTGCGCGTTCAGGCTGATATGAATAATTACATATAATATTATGTAAGAAACTGTGAAGATTGGTCTTTTCATTTTATTATTCACATATCAGTTGGTAATTCATTCTTTTTAATTTTTTCAAGAATTTGTTTGATTCCATTCAGCCAGAAAATGATCGCTAATGCGAAAAGGTTAAGTGTGAACGCAAAATTTTCGGTTAGCATAGGTGAATAAGTTAATTCAAAAGTGGCATCGAAAAAATTTAATCCAAATTCAAAATTTGATATTGTTGAGTAACCGAGAATAATATTGTAACCCGATTCAAAAGAATAAGTCCATCCGCCAATAATAAAAGAAAACAATAACGGTATCTGGCCAGCCTGAAAAAATCTTACGGATTTAACCAGGTTTTTAAATAAAAAACAGATGCCGGAAACGTTAATTATATAAAAGATAATTACGGGCCACATATATAGAATTAACGAAATATTATTTAAGATCTGGCCAATGTTCTGAGTAAGGAAATACAGAGAGAAAATAGCGATAAAAACTCCATATCCCTTAAGCTGCTTTTCCGTTTTTGACCTGTATTTCCTGTTACTTATTTTCCGGTTCTTTTTAATTAGGGTTTTATCCTTTATAAAATCTGTATCCGCGGATTTAATTGGTTTATCGGCTGATGACGTATTTTCAGATTCCCCTTGTTTTTTTAGTTCATCAAGGGCCGCTTTTCTATGGGCTTCAGGTAATTGTTTATTATTGACAATATCTTTCAGTTCCTGAATTGAAAAACCGCTGAAGTCGGGTGCGTTTCCACTCATTATCATCCTCGAATTCTTATGATATTTCAGGTTGAAATTTGCTAAAAAAAATTGTCAGGTCAAAAAATATATTTATGGTTATTCAATTTTACCCTTTACACTAAAAAAAGTGAGCAGGAAAATGAAAACAAATATTTGCCGGAAAAATAAAATCAAATGTGAGGAGAAACAGGGGGTGGTGATGCAAAAGGCAGGGTGGAAAATCCACCCCTTGATAAATTATTTTGTCTTTTTGTCGATGGTATCGAAGATATAGTTGATGCTTTTAATCATACCTTCAGTTGCGGCTTTGAAGAAACTTTTACCGGCATCCGAGTTCAGGAATGTGGTATAAGCAGTTATTTCCTCATTATCAAGCGAACCATATTTCGCGTAAAATTTTTCTACAGAAAATTCAGAGGCGACTCTTTTTTTGACTCCTTCTTTAAATTCAGCGCCCTCAACCATTTTATCAATATCTTCTTTACTTTTACCCATCACCGCGGCGGAAGCGTACATAACGGTTTTCATCATTTTTTCGGAAAGGTGCATTGAAATGGTTTCATTAAACTTGCTGAAATCAGTTTCTTCAACCAGTTTTTTAATCAACGCTTTTTTTTCATCGTCGGGAGTTGCCGGGGCGGCATCCATGCTTTCTTCAGCCTGGCGTACATTCTGGCCGCTTTTAGATTCGAACCAGTCAATGATCTGTCCCATCTGATCATCGGTCAGGTTTTCAGTAAATTCGGTTTTTATAATTTTTGTTACTTCGGTTGTGATCTTTTCTTTATCAAACATTCCGGTTACATCTTTCCCGGTTTTGGTGAACATTTGTTCCATTCCGGCCAGAAGTTCGGCAGGCATAGCCTGAGACTGTTCTTCCACACCGCTTACTTTAAGAAGTTTGTTTAACAGATCGGAATCTCCCGCGGGATTCTTCGCGATTGTAATTGAAAACGCGCAGAACAGAATAAGCAGGAAAGGGATAATACTCTTTTTCATTATTGCTCCTTTTGAATAATAAATTAAAATTACATATAACAAGATAGAAAAATCCCCATCAATTTGCGGAGATTTGTTTTGCCTTTTTAATCCTGTGTTCTTCTCCACAGAGAAGGAATGAAGACTAAATTCCTTGTAATATTATTTTGTGAGTATTTATCTCCTTCCGTCAAAATTATTCGGTATTATTTGATATAACAGGATTCGGCGAAAAAATATATAAGCCTGCATTTCAGAACTCCTGACCGCTGGAAAGAAAAACAACGGCTTATTGAATTCTATTCATAAAACAAAGTGCCGTATTGTTAAGTAGTAACCCGAAATATTTCTGGATAACTTGCTGATTTGCAGACTGTTATAAGTATATTTTTTGTGCTCCCGTGGATAAATATGGTGTACCTGACGATACACAGAATATTTGGCCTTTCAGTTTTTACCAATATGATGTCCCTAACGGGACATAAAATAAAAATTGCTGTATAGGATTGCCCCGTTAGGGGCAAAATATTGGTAGAAAAAAAGAAGAAAGCCACCAAGTGTGCCGTCAGGTACACCATATAACTCACTCTGAATTATATTCGACGCCTTAGGTAAGGTGATTAAATCGCAAAAAATTCGTTGAATTGTGTCTTTGTGTATAAAACCAGGACAAAATAGTTTGATGGAAGTCAGGAATTCTGAGCCTATTTTATTTGACGTGTATGGGATTACTTTGTAAGGAGCTAAATTTTCCCCAGGCAAGGCTGAGGAAAACGCCTTAAAGGGGAAAAGTTCCCTTGCAAAACGGGAGGCGATTTATTCAATAAGAAGTTAAATTCTACGCAAATTGGCAAGAAATTTATCAGCAGTTAGAAAGTTTTATTGCCAGGTATAAGTTTCGTAGTTACTCGAGGTGTGTCCTCCCCCGTCAATGAAGAAGAACGCTTCATTGCCACCCCCTCCGGCGGGGGACATTTTGATTGCTGGGGATTATCGATAAATATCCCCCGCCGGAGGGGGTGGATTCAAAGTGTTTTTCTTTGAAGACGGGGGAGGACTATCCTTGGACTAACCGATAACTTTTCTTTTTCTGACTCCATCAGCTTATGTATTTAGAATCGCAGCCTGACTATCGGCAACATGTTATTGGCGGGCTTTTTGACAAATTTTGTTCCCCGGATTATCCTCAACATGTTGGCGTTAGTGTGCTTAATTGCAGGTTGAAAAATTTGCCATTTTGCGTAGAATTTAACCGCATATGGAATAAATACACACTATCTTCTATTCAGAGTAAAATCGCCGGAATAAGAATCGTAATCAAATATAAAATTGCTTTGGAGGTGGAATGTGCCTGTTATGACATTTTTTTTCCTCTTTTCCAGGCGGATTATAATATCACATTTATCACAATCTTTGGTTTTATCTACTTTGCCATCGAGCACGGCGCGGATATCTATTCTGCCCCCGGCTTTGCCAAAATCGGCTGATTCTATCGCCGCGTCACCTACAATACCGGTCGCGGTCATATCCCTGTTTATATAGATTTCAAAATTTAACCTGCCGAAGTTTTTCGCCACTTCAGCGTCACTGAATGTTCCTTCCCCTCGCCAGCGGCCAAATGCCGATCTGAGGTCTCTTTCATTCACTTCCTCACAATAACATCCCGCGAGAAACAAAAACATGGAAAATAATGCTAAATATTTCATTTTCTGCTCCATTTGATAATTCATGATTCCCATTCCCTTTTTCAAAATATCAAATTTGAATAACAATAACAAATATTCAGATGATTTCTAATCTTCCATATTTAGACAAAAAAGGCGCGTCCCTGTTTTAAAAACAACAGAAATACACCTTTAATAAAATGATCAAATATAATCTGAAACCGCTGAATTATCTCATGTTACACGTACCGACACATGTTCCGTAATGATGATAATTTGAGCCTGTATAAATTTCGGGATCGATGCCATCCTGAAAAAGCAGAATAATATCTGAACCTCCGAAAAGGAAATAACCAAATTCATCCCCTTTTTGCATGTTATTCCCTGCCTGCGCGGTCATATTTACAGATGATACCTGTGCCATCCCGATGGGGCATACACCTACAAGTCCCACGTCACCATAAGCCGAAGCGGAAGTATCGATTATGACAATGCCCCTCGCCTGGTAAAATTCATATCCGCCCTGGGAACTATCGGGAGCGTCGAACTGGCCATCTTTCAGGTTAACATCGAGATAGACTTTCCCTTTTACCGCCCGGCATTCTTTTAATAAACCGGCGACCGGGGTATGAAACCTGTGGTAGCTGTATGGGCCGAGGAAATAATGAACGAAGAGTCCGTTCGCGAAGGCGTCGGCATATTGACTGTTGTCAAGCAGGGTTTTAACGCTTGCATATTTATGTGTCTTTTTAACAGTAACTTCAGGAATTGTTGAATCAGGTCCTATCTGGAACATATTGCGGTATGTGCAATCGGCGGGGGAGACTATTACAGAATTATCCGCCGGGCTGGAAACCGGCCGCAGACCCGGATTTAGCTCACGGGCAAAAAACTGGTTAAATGTCAGCCAGCCGCTTGGAGAATTTGCTTTTCCGTTAATAAGTGAATCCTGCACTCTGTATTTGGGTGAATCTTCCAGAAAAGATTTCAGAATATCGTCATTGAATGATTCTGTTGTATCGAGAAATGAACCCCAGGCGTCGGCGTATTTTATCAGCCACTGGCTGAACCATTCATCGTTTTCCACGATTCTTTTTCCCGGGCCGACCTTCTGATCGATTAACCAGTAGAAGTGGCAGAGTCTGTCGTAGACTTCCTGCTGTTCATCAGTTCCCGGTTCTGTCCACACCGGGTCTGTGCTTTGCTGCGGGGGCCAGTTGGCAAACCATTCGAGGTATTCCAGGTAGGAAGGAATATCCTCAGGCCATCTAAGCGCTTTATAAAGCTCAGGATTTAACTCAGCTTCAGCGATAAGCCGCGCTTTTTTTAATGATTCCTCCAAAAGATTTGCCAGCTCACTATCCTGATCCAGCCGGTTTTTTAATTCATTTACCACGACTATTGATGCGGTTGTGTAGTCCATTGTTTTTCCTCCATTTAATTGATTTATTGGTGGTTTTATATCGGGGCCGGTGAATATCAATTATATAATCAATATGATTCCGCTAATGATGAGTGAAAGCCGATCCGTCTGAAAATCAGAGATAAAATATTAAAAATTCATATAATACGCAATTAAAATAGCAGGGGTCGCGATAAAATAATTTTAACCGCGGCATTCACGATTCACTATTCCTAATTCCTCATTCCAAATTCTTAATTAAATTTTGGTAACCTTTTGCGGCCCTCTTTCGTCATAATAAAAAAATGGAGATATCATGATCCTTAATTACATTAAGATGACACTCAGGAACTTCCGGAAAAACAGGTTTTTTTATTTTGTGAATTTATCAGGATTGGCGCTCGGATTTATCTGCTTTATATTTATCGGGCTTTATGTTTATGATGAAATGAGCTATGACCGATATCATGAGAAAGCCGACCGGACTTACCGTATAGGCATTGACGCTATGGTTAACGGGCATGCTGTCTACGGGGCAATTTCCTCCGCTCCAGTCGCGCAGGGACTGATGGATGAATTTTCGGAGGTGGAGTCGTCAACAAGATTCCGCCGGCTTGGTTTTCCTGTTGTAAGATATGGTGATAAGGTTTTCAGCGAAGAAAGATGGTTTTATACCGATTCTACGGTTTTCAGTGTATTTACTTTGCCCCTGCTGGAGGGTGATGAAAGGACAGCCCTCACAAAACCTAATACGGTGGTTATCTCTGAATCTGTAAAGAAAAAATATTTCGGCGAAAAAAGTCCTCTCGGAAAAACATTAAATCTCGATAAAAGGCAGGATTTTCTGGTAACCGGTGTATATAAAGATGTCCCTGAAAACTCTCATCTTCATTATGATTTTCTCAGTTCCATGACCACACTGAGGGACAGCCGCAGCGATATGTGGGCGGGGAGTAATAATTTTTATACTTACTTTGTTCTGAAAGAGGGGGTGGATGGCAGTAAGTTTCAGGAAAGTCTCAATTACCTCCGGGATAAATATGTTTATCCCCAAATTCAGGGGCTTCTCGGTATTTCAGTTGAGGAGGTAGAAGCCCAGGGGGGATACTTCCGATATTTTATGCAGCCCCTTACAGATATTCACCTCGACTCGAATATGGGCTATGAAGCGGAAGCAGGGGGAAGCAGACTCTATACATATATTTTCGCTCTGGCGGCTCTCGCTGTTTTATTGATCGCCTGCATCAATTTTATAAATCTTTCCACTGCCAAAGCAGGCGCGCGCGCGAAAGAGATAGGAGTGAGGAAATCGATCGGTTCTACAAAAAATCAGCTTAGATTCCAGTTCGTTTCCGAGGCGGTTATTCTTAGTCTGTTTTCCGCGGTGGTGGCATTCCCTGTTATTCACCTTCTGCTTCCCTGGTTTAATGATCTATCAGGCAAAAGTCTCTCTATACCCTATTTTGAGAGTATCTGGTTTATTCCCGGGATACTACTGTTGTTTATAGCAGTCGGACTCTCGGCAGGTATATACCCGGCCTTTCTTCTCGCTTCTGTCGATCCGGTTAAAGTTTTGAAAGGGGAGAAGATGAAAAGCGGATCTTCGGGAACTTTGAGAAATTTTCTTGTAATATTCCAGTTTGCGGCTTCAATTTTCCTTATATGCGGCACATTTGTTATTAAGAACCAGATGGATTACATAAGCAAAAAGAACCTGGGATTTAAGTGGGACCAGGTGGTAATTATCCATAAAGTAGATGATATCGGGGATTATATTACAGCGTTCAAACAGGACCTTCAACAGACGCCCGGAGTATTATCATCATCCAATTTTTCCACTTTAATGGGGGATTCATTCGGGGATAATTTATTTCATCCCGCTGAAAATCCGGAGCTGGGCAACCAGATCATCCACAGTCTCTGGGCCGATGAGGATTTTGTGAGCACCTACAAAGTGGAAATGGTGATGGGGGATTATTACGAGGGAGATAACGAATCTGATAAGAACTCGATTGTGCTGAATGAAAAAGCGATAGAAGTTCTTCAGATGAAAGATCCTCTCGGCAAAAAGCTGAAAAGTTTCCAGGGTGGTGAGTTCACAATAAAAGGAATTGTAAAAGATTTTCATTTCCAGCCGCTTCAGCAGAGTATAAGACCACTTTTTATTCAATATGGCAAAAGGGCGGGCCGGTATCTCGCGGTTCGTTTTGAAGCTGGTAATTTCCAGGAGATATTGCCACATATTAGAGAAAGCTGGCATAAATACGCGGGAAACCAGGCTTTTGAATATGAGTTTTTCGATGATCACTTCCGAAAGGTTTATCTTGCCGAACAGAAAACAGGCTCCATTTTTATGGTTTTCGCTATTGTGGCGATATTTGTCGCATGCCTCGGGCTTTTCGGACTGGCTTCATATATTACGGCAAGGCGCACAAAGGAAATTGGCATCAGGAAAGTTCTCGGGGCTTCAATCAGCTCTATTTTGTTTATGCACTTTATGCAGTTCCTTAAATGGATACTTATTTCAAATATAATCGCCCTGCCCCTGGCGTGGTATGTAATGAGCAACTGGCTTCATGACTACACTTATAAAATTGAGCTTACCCCGCTGGTATTTATCCTCTCGGCGTTTATCTCCATCTTGATCGCCCTCATAACTGTAGGGTGGCAGTCGATGAAATCGGCTTCAGCTAATCCTGTGGAAAGTTTAAGATATGAATAAAAATTTGATTATTTCTCAGGGATTTGGAAATGTATTTCTCCATCATTTTCTTCACCAGTAATATCCAAATCCTTTATCCAGCATTGTTGGATATCGCTGTATCTTCTGTATTTAATTAGTAAATCTTTTGAATCATTGTCGAATATCCCGATATTATATGAGCTTATTAAATTATCTCCCTGAAACAAAGCTCCTGTTGGAATTGTAATACTATTTCCAGCAGCTTGATGTATGTTTTGGAAATTGTTCCTGTGTAAATGTCCATGTAAAAGAATATCAAAGTTTTTTAAAAAGAAGTTATTCATGTCGGAAGATTCCAAATCACTTAAATAATTTAATGGATGATGGATTAATGCAATTTTTAAATCTGCCTTTTCAAAATTTGAATTCAATTTTGGTAGTTGAGTACTCCCTAAATACAATCGACCTTTATCATATACAGTTCCGTTATCAAATGAATGTCCAGAGCTCCATGCGGAATTAAATAATGTTAAATGGATGCTGATGTCCCGAATTTTCCTGATGATATTATATGAAACGGATGAATTATACTCATCTATAGCAGGCTTGTAACTATTATCCAAACTATCTAAAAATGAATAAAAATTCTTGAACTTCTTTTGAACATGTAAAAAATAATCTTTTCGAATAAATTCGTCAATTTCGGATTTATTTTTGAATTGGCATAATTTTATAAGTTCAGAGTCTATCTTTTCTCTTTCAACATCATGATTCCCCGGCACAATGTAAATATTCTCAAAGGGGGTTCCAATCCTATGCTGCAATTCTTTAATGAATAAGGAGACTGAATTATACTCCTCCAACTTACCTGCAAATGCCAAGTCTCCAGTTATAAATACCAAATCTGGTTGTAAAATACTTTTAACTAATTTTTCAACATCAGTTAAGAAAGTTGCAAGTATTATCTCGAAGTTTGTTGAATTATGTTGTTTCTCAAAATGAAAATCCGAGATATGAAGCCATGACAATTGATTGCTTGAAGTTTTTTTCTGTGTTGAAAAGTTAAAAGCTTCTTGTTCAATGAATTGGTTGAATCTATCCCAATCAATATCATCTTTATCGAAAACCATCGAAATATTATAATCACTTACCATTTTGCATAATTGTTTAAGTTCTAAGTAATGACTTATAACAATTATTTTACATGAAGATTTTGTCAGTTTCAAAGCAAATGCATTCCATTCAGAAAACTTTGTTAAATTTTGTCGAAGACGTAAGTCAGTTATTGCAACTTTAAATGTGTATTTATTAATTAGTTCATTTGCTTCATCGCTGCTTCTTGCTATCTTTATCTCTTCTGGATAGGTATCTTTATATTTATCCAAACAGGAATACTTCAAAATGAGATTGATCCAAATTTCTTCATCTTCCAACAATAGTAATTTTAGTCTTTTCTTTGCAGGCATTTATATTCAGTATTTTATTTTATAGACAATATGTCAAGAAACTCTTGTTCAGTAAAATCCCCCTTTTCCAATAGTATTCCGTTTATTTTGCTAACCCTTTTATAATAGTCATCGTTTGGAAAATTTGTAATCACAATAGGTCTTGAAACTCTTTCTTGTTTTTTTAACTCCTCTAAAATGAATAGGCCGTCACTATTCTTATAGTCGTTCTCTTCAAGTCTTATATCCGCAATAGATAAATCAAATTTTGAGTTTGAAGATGTCAACATGGAATGGGCTTCTTTTTTATTTCGATAATAAGTGATTTTTTCGCAGTATGATGCAATAATTTTAATGATTATTTTTCCCCATATTACATCATCCTCAATTAATATCGCATTTGAATACTTTAAATTCATAATTCAATCCTTATTATTTGGTATAGTCAGAGTTATTTTTGTTCCTTTATTAACAACTGAACTAATATCAATATCTGTGCCAGTTGCAGCACAATACAGTTTCGTGATATACAAGCCATATCCAAAACCTGGGATTTTTTCACTTTTGCTATAATCCAAGCTGTAAATGAATGGTAATTCCTCTTCAGGAATACCTTTCCCAGTATCTACTATTTTAACTTCAATATTGTTATTGTACTGGTTCATGCTTTTGTTTACTGATATACTTAGCTTGCCTTTTTTGGGTAACATTGCTTCAATAGAATTATCAAACAAATTAATAAAAATTTCTTTATAAAAAGCACGATAATTTTTAATTATCATTGAATTTGATGAAGGCGAAAAAGAGTAATCAATCGTATGTGCGTTATCCGCAAATTTAATTCTAATCATATTTAAACAATTATCTATCAGTCTTATAAGATCAAATGATTCTCTTTCTTGCTCTTTATCTTTTTCAACAATCTTTGTCTTCACTATTTCATATATTTCGTTCACATTTTTAAACTTTGACTCAATAATATTAATATTAGACTTTAGTTCTGTAAGATTTGTTTCGCTATTTGCTAATTCATTCCTTATTGATTCTAGTAATAATGGTACTGGAGATAAATTCTGTTTTATATTGTGGAGAAATTTTCCTGTTATTTCATTTAAACTCACTAGTCTCTGTAAAGCATTTTTTTGATTTTGAGTTTTAATGATTTTTAGCGTTTTCCCGAATTCAAGAGCTGCTCGCTCTGAAAAATAACTTAATGTATTATAACTACTTTGATTATAATAATTCGCTTTGTTATGATCTATTGTTATGATTCCAACAACCTCTTCGTGGTAAACTAATGGTATACAAATCCAGCTTTTTACGTCTGATGTACCACAGTTGCAATCCCAATCCTTTATCTTTGTTACGTCTGGAATAATTTCGATGGCCCTTTTTTCAATAATCCTTTTAATCAACTTATCTTTGTTAATAGGTCTCGTAAGGTATGGATCTTGAGAATCCAAATCAAATCCTTTCCCTGCAATGAGCTTTCTTTTACCAAGATAAATTTGCTGAATCGAAGCAGATTTGTATTCAATAAATTCACTTATCCCATCAAGAATACCATTACAAATTTCTTTAATCCCGTCCATTTTTGATATAGCAATGATTGCCTTATTGAGATATTCCAATTCAAGTCTTAGATCTTTTTCTTTCTTTAGCAATTGAATTCGTTTTAAGGCAATATATAATTGATACGCAATAGTTTCTAATGAATGTATTGTTTCACTAGATAAAAACTTAGCCTTATTAAATTGTAAAGAAAATATACTGATTGTTTTGTTTTGAGGGCTTTTTATTGGTATTCCCAACCAAGATTGTGAATCATGTTGCTTATTGACTCTATTGATATAGTTTTCAGAATTAGCTGTTAAATCCTCAATAAAGAGTGTCTCGCCAGTTTTAATAACCTTTTCTTCTGGTCCACAAATCCTATTATTGACTATATCAGCGTTGATATATTTGTTCTTATATAAAAACTTTATAAATATCAACCTATTTGTACGATGATCTATTTCAGAAATATACCAAGTATCAAATTTACATATAGAGTTAAGACTAAATAATAAACTTTTCATTAGACTTGATTCATCCTCTGTTTTATGCAATTCCTTTATCAATTCTAAACATCGAGTCTTTTTTCTTTGTGCATCATTTGTCTTAGCGTTCATCAAAGACATTGCTGTCAAGCTGCAAATATTAAGTAGTATATTTTTTTCAATCGCAGTATAAATTCGTTTGAGATTATCAAAAAGAAATAACACTCCCTCAATCCTATTGAAAGCAGTTAATGGAACGATATGCATCGATTTATATTTTATATCTTTTTTTAAGTCGATATCGAATTTGTTTACAATATAATCCAAGGTGTATATATCGTTATTACTTTTGTGGGCATTTAGATATTCAAAAATATATATTGATAGTTTCGAGAGTATTGCCTTTGATATTTTATCCGTGGACTTTTTCAATGAAGATAAATATTCTCTGCTGTCAAATTGAGATGTTATAACGACTACTTCAGCACAATTAAAAAGATTTTTTGTTTCTTTAGCAGTATATTCCAATATTTTTTTTACATTTTTATTTAAAGCCAGTTTATTCCCTATTTCTTGAATTTTTTCAAGTAATTTTTCTTTTTCTATTGTTGCCGCAATATTTAGGCACAGGGCACTAACAAATTCTAAGTCATCCTTATGGAATTTGGCTACCCCTTTTTTATCAAGACTGATTACACCAATTGTTTTGTCTCTAACTTTTATTGGATGGAGTAGCATGGACCTTGTTTCCCCATCTGAATCTCTTGCTGGTTCAAATTTCGGATGATTAAATACATCAGGCACTATTAATTCTTTTTCTTCCTGAAAAGAATGTCCAGCTAAACCTTTGCCAGGTAAAAAATATCGATCAAATATTTTCTCGTGATTTTCTCCAAAGGAAACCTTAGGGATAATTCTGATTTCATTCTTTACTTTTTCTGCCAAAAATAAAGTACAGTGACTACACTCCAATTTTTTGGTTACATCATGTACAATGGACTCAAAAAGATTTTTTGTTCCGATGTCGTTGGATGAATTTTTAAGAATTTCATTTATAATTGTAAGTTCATTAATATAGCGGTCCTTTAATCTCATTAATGCTTTATTTTTTAAAATTAGTGCTGTTTCAGATGCAATAATTTCTAAGATATGTAAGTCATTTTTAGAGTATTCGTTGGGATTTTCATAATCTTGAATTGCAATTACTCCATAGAAGTCATCACCGCTGATTAATGGAGCACCCAGCCATACTTTCGCTGGTTTTCCAATTAATTTAATTTCTCCTTTGTCTTGAAGTTCCTGATTTTTTTCCTCTGATACGAATATTGGCTTCATATGTTTTCCAACATAACCGGTTAGCCCTTTTTCTAATTCTGCGTTGGAATAATTACCCGGCGTGTCTTTTATATCATTAAAATAAGGAATAGAATATGACCCTGTTTCCTTTTCATATATTGCGAAAAAGATATTTTTGATATTGATAATATTAAGTAATTTTTTATAGACACTTTTTAAAATCTCGCGGGTTGTATTTGATAAATTTTTATTTAGTTCATCTCCGATCTCTTTTAAAATAGATCGCTCTCTATATCGTTCAATTGTAGATATTTTTGCTAATAGGGCTCTTGAATATATGTCTAGTATTTTAAATTCCTCCTCAAAAAAATCTATTTGCTTTTTGTTTTTACATAAATAAATAGCTCCTATTGTCTTCTTATCTTTGATCAATGGGTAAACAATTACTGAATAGATAAATTTTTCTCTAAATAATATCTTTAATAATGGATTGTTCTCATAATCATTTTCTGACTTAATAATGATATTCTTCTTATTTGGTAGCTGATTGCGAAATATTTTTAGAGGTACTGGATGGTCCTCCTCAAAAATAGGATATTGAACCAATTGCCCTTCCTCTTTACTATTCAGATCATGAAGAAAAATACAACATTTTATACGTTTAGTGAAATGAATAATAGACTTACATGTTTCGAAGAGTACTTTTGGTAAATCATTCGTTTCATCAATTGTGTGAATATTAAAAAATATTTCTTCGTAAAGACATTGTCTGTATTTTAAGAAAGATTTTTCACATAAATTATTAATGACTAGCTTTAAATTATCTATTCCATTTTCACTTGTCAGATGGAAAATATTTTTCCCATTGTTGCTTTTTGTGATCTTAGTAGTAATGAGTAAAGATTCGATAAATGGGTTGTTTTTTTTAATTTGGGAGGGAATGTCGTTTTTCTGTAAATATTCATCGTAAATAAATAGTTGAAAATGATTCGATGAAATTAATTCTGTACTTTTAGTCCAATCTTCTTCGACCGTTTGAAAATGCAAATTAAATTGATTTTTCAGACTTTTGATGCTCTTAAAATAATCTGAAAACTCTTCACTGAGAACTAAAATATTAAACTTATTGCCATTCATTATCATTTTTTCCAATATTTAATATTTAACTCTCAGTCACCTCGAACTTAAGATAAAAAAAAGAATTATATAAGTCAAAATATTTTTGAAATTATTTCATATAAACCATTTTTACAGACTGATCAAATTTACCCGCTTTAATATTGCATATATATACTCCGCTGGCGAGGTTAACCGTGGTGAATTCAGTTTCATAATAACCGGCCGGTTTTACCTCATCCACCAGTATTTTTACAGATTGACCAAGCAAATTAAATACTTCCACTTTAACATGTGTTTTTTCAGGAAGCTGGTATTTTATTGAGGTGGAGGGGTTGAAAGGGTTGGGGTAATTTTGAAATAGTTTTATTTGTCTAGGTATTATTTTTACAGATTCGTTAAAACTCGTTATTATTACTTCCCCTAAATTTCCATTGACGCTTACCTGGTCTGCAAAAAGTTGAAAATCAGTCATTTGCCCAAAATAAATGTAGCCTCCCATTTCGTCAGGAATGGCATCAAATCCGGTTTCGGTGTAAGAAACATCAATGTCTGTTTCCTTCCAGAGCTTTGTGCCCAATGAGTCAAACTTCTGCGCTTTCAGTACTTTCGTATAATCAGTCAACCATTCATACCATGTGAATATTGTATTTCCCTTTAATGAAGGAATAACACTATATGATGTGTAAAGAATTAAAGAATCATATACTGTTAAACCATCATCATTTAATATTTTTGAACCATCCTGTCGAATAAATTGAGACTGAAGCGCTTCAATCCCATCCTTTTTACCCAGCCAGGAAGAGATAAAAAAATTATCATTTTTATATAATCGGGGTGAGGAATTGTAAAATAAACTGTCAGCAATATGTATTCTTTCTCCCCCCCATGATGGTTGCCCGATAGAATCAATTTTTTGAAGGTACATATTCCAGTTTTCCGGCCATTCTCCATCGAAGGTTTCGAAAACAACGCCTCCATCATTTGTCGCCATTACATTCACAGGAGTATATGTCGTTGTATCAGTCATCAGCAGATTTCCCTGGTTGTCATACCATTTCCAGAGATCATCCATTATATATATATACTTATCCTGGGATGTTCTTACAAGTTTTGAATAATTTGAATTATTAGGCGGCATTTTATAAATCCCTCCATCTCCCCACATTCTTTTACCATTATGGGTTACCCTGTTCATTCTAACTTCGAATAGCGAGTCAATCCATGTTACCACACAACCATTTTCACCATCGGAAATAATAGACCTTAATGCCTGCATCGTTGAACTTGTACTATCAATCCAAAGCCCCGTTTCACTCCATAAAAGTTGACCAAGTTTATTGATTTTTTGTAATCTTAATAGTGCGGGAGACATATAATTCATATCTGAGTACGCAATAATCATTGAGCCGGCGCCATCAGCTATTACTCCCATTGTCATTTGCTGATCTCTTGTGCCTTTAATTCCCACATATTCAGGCCATTCATGTTCTCCATATTTATTTAATTTTAATATCCCTATTGAATTGGGGGAAACAGAACCATGTTCAAAAATAACATAACATCCACCTTCGCCATCCCCGACTATCTTTATATTTTTTCCAACTCCTATTATATTATGACTTAAAGGACTTGTGCTCCACTGTGCGTTGCAAAATATTGATGAAAACAGGAACGCTATAATAAAAATATTAGAAAACCTTTTGCGCATAAAATACCTTTATTATCAGAAAATTAAATTATACTACCCCATCCACTCCTTTATGGCCGCAGTTTTTTAATATATGTTAACGATAACTATGCTTAAAGTCAAGTTAATAAACAATGTACTAATTTATGCCTGTTATTTGATTCTAAGTATATATTATTTCATATAAACCATTTTCACAGACTGGTCAAATTTACCCGCTTTAATATTGCATATATATACTCCGCTGGCGAGGTTAACCGGGGTGAATTCAGTTTCATAATAACCTGCCGGTTTTATCTCATCCACAAGTATTTTTACCGATTGGCCGAGCATATTAAATACTTCCACTTTTACACGCGTTTTTTCAGGAAGCTGGTATTTTATTGAGGTGGAGGGATTGAATGGGTTGGGGTAATTTTGTTCAAGCGCGAATTCCAGGGGTGTGAAACCAGCCTCAATAATATCGCTGAATTGGTAATCGCCGCTGAAATCAATTTGTTTCAGTCTGTAGTAATTGATTCCCGGCAGGGGGAGAATATCTATGAACGTATAATTTTCCGGTTCGGTGGTTGTTCCCGCACCATCAACCGAGCCTGTCAGGTTGAACTGAATTTTATCGGAACTTCTTTCCACTTCGAATCTGGCGTTATTACTCTCAGTGGCGGTTGACCAGTTTAGTTCTATCCCTTGATCGCAAATTTGTGAGGAAAAATTTGTCAGCTCAACCGGAACGGGAGGCGGGGTGTAGGTAAGTTGAAGAAAATAGCGCCCATATGAATATCCTGTTTGCGACATGTTAACCTGCTCTCCGTCATGATAATAATATTCGAAAAGGTAACCTCCGAAGGGATCAACAATTTTTAGTTCAACCGTTCCGGCAGTTTCAGGCAGATAACCTGTAAGGGAAACAGAATCATCATAAGCATGTAAATTAAAAATATGTTCATCAGAAGATTGAAAGTCGCCATTTCTAATATCTATCCATCCATAACCCTGTTCCAATTCGAGGAAGGAGCAAAAAATATTGGATGGTGGGCCGCAGGGTTCACCAATCCAGCACTCCCCAAAAAGAGTATCTATGCCTGATGTTGCCTGTGGATCAAATCCAATCTGAAAGGAATATGTCCCTTCACCATTTGTAACCGTAAAGTTAAAAGGGTAAAGAGGATCGATGACATCAGTCTGGCTGGTCTGCCCATACGTAATTGTAAAAAGAGAAAAGATAAAAACGATACAAATTGTATTTTTTTTCATGACCTCCTCCAAATGTATGATAATTACTATCTATGAATAAAGTTACTTGAAATAAACTATAAATGCAAGGGAAAAAGAATTAGAGTTAAAGTAGTACATAAGAAAACAAATTCTGCGTAAAATGGCTAAGTTGCAATTAATAATTAATAATGAATAATTAATAATTCAAAGAATTTGGTTTACTGCAGTTTTTGATGGGAAAGTGGGCGCTGAATTCCACAAAAAGCTTAACAGACTTTAATGATTATATTTAATTATCCCGGGAGCGAGTTCCACGCAAGGAGCGCTAAGGAAAAGAAAACGCAAAGCCCGCATAGAAAAAGCCAGTCATTTTTTTTACGAATATTTTGACTTCTTACCAGATTATAGAAATCTCAAGGTAGATCAAACCCCTCCCGTCCTCCCCTTAAAATCTTAAAGGGAGGGGATTTCGATCTCGAAACATTGAATTATTTTTGTTAAGTTATCGCCCCTGCTATATTGTTGCTATCCAATTTGAAACTTGGCGTTTTTCCAAATCGGGGTTCCTTATTAGCATAGGAAACCACCCGACCAAACTAAACCTTATTAACCTTATTCAAACGGGCGCTATTTCCATAGAAATCCAAATCAACTGCCGGGATGCTGAAAAAATAAACACAAGGTACACAGGGAAGGCACAAAGAGCACAAGGAAAATAACTCCGCGCCTTCAGGCCGGAGACTCCGGGCGAATTTGGTCACACTCAAAGGGCTTTAGCCAAAGGAGCGGCTGACAGGAAAATAACAGTATGTGCATGATCCAATCCCGTTATTGTCTGAACCATGATTAAAGGATTTATGGATTACATGATTATTTTTCGATATCGGTATAAAAAATCAGAGTAGGAGTAAGAGTAAGATGGCTGGATTGGTGATGTCTGTAGGGTAGTACAGTTTTCTTGCGGGGGAGGGATTATGATTACGATTATTCCATAAGCAATCAAATTCTACGCAAAATGGCAAGAATGCAATTAACAATTAATAATGTACAATTAACAATTGAAAGATGACCGCAGATTATTTTGATTTCGCTGATTTAGGCGGAAGAAAAGCCACTAAAGAAATTACGAATTACGAATTACGAATGAGGAATGAAAAAAATGTAATGAAACCTTATTTTTTGATTTTTTAACCTTAGTAGCAATAGCAAGCCCTCAAAAATTTCAACCTTATTGCCTTTTTGACCGGGGCATTATTACTCGCGGATTTCACTGATAGACGCGAAAAAACAGGATTACCAGGATAAGGATGATGGTCAGAATGTTTTAATAAAATAAACCGGGTCATCTTTTAATTATCAATTAACTGACTTTTCACTTCTGGCTTGCCAGATTACTCCGTAAGAAGTTAAATTCTACCCAAAATGGCAAAATTGTTGCTGGTTGGCAGTAAAAATCGGCATTAGATTCCGGCCTGCCCGGCTTTGGCTGGTCTTTTCGCAAAAGACGCAAAAAACCGGAATGACAATTAATTGGTAATACCTGGGGAAAGTCAATTCCTAATTCCTAATTCGTATTATCTCTGGCTTGCCAGTCTATGATTATTCCATAAGCAATCAAATTCTACGTAAAATGGCAAGAATGCAATTAATAATTAACAATGAACAATGAACAATTGAAAAATGACCGCAGATTATTTTGATTTCGCTGATTTAGGCGGAAGAAAAGCCACTAAAGAAATTACGAATTACGAATTACGAATGAGGAATGAAAAAAATGTAATGAAACCTTATTTTTTGATTTTTTAACCTTAGTAGCAATAGCAAGCCCTCAAAAATTTCAACCTTATTGCCTTTTTGACCGGGGCATTATTACTCGCGGATTTCACTGATGGACGCGAAAAAACAGGATTACCCGGATAAGAATGATGGTCAGAATGTTTTAATAAAATAAACCGGGTCATCTTTTAATTATCAATTAACTGACTTTTCACTTCTGGCTTGCAAGATTACTCCGTAAGAAGTCAAATTCTACCCAAAATGGCAAAATTGTTGCTGGTTGGCAGTAAAAATCGGCATTAGATTCCGGCCTGCCCGGCTTTGGCTGGTCTTTTCGCAAAAGACGCAAAAAACCGGAATGATAAATAATTGGTAATACCTGGGGAAAGTCAATTCCTAATTCCTAATTCCTAATTCGTATTATCTCTGGCTTGCCAGTCTATGATTATTCCATAAGCAATCAAATTCTACGTAAAATGGCAAGAATACAATTAATAATGAACAATGAACAATTAATAAGGTCAAGAGAGCCGCAGATTTTTTGATTACGCATATTTCGTTGATGAGGTGGAAGAAAAGCCACTAAAGAAATTACGAATTACGAATTACGAATGAGGAATGAAAAGAATGTAATGAAACCTTATTTTTTGATTTTTTAACCTTAGTAGCAATAGCAAGCCCTCAAAAATTTCAACCTTATTACCTTTTTAACCGGGGAATTATTACTCGCGGATTTCACTGATGGACGCGAAAAAACAGGATTACCAGGATAAGAATGATGGTCAGAATGTTTTAATAAAATAAACCGGATCATCTTTTAATTATCAATTAACTGACTTTTCACTTCTGGCTTGCCAGATTACTCCGCAAGAAGTTAAATTCTACGCAAAATGGCAAAATTGTTGTTGGTTGGTAGTAAAAATCGGCATTAGATTCCGGTCTTTTTGCAAAGGACGCAAAAAACCGGAATGACAAGTAATTGGTAACACTTGAGGAAAGCCAATTCGTCATTCGTAATTCCTCATTGTTTCTGGCTTCGTCAGATTAAGATTATGATTTTAGGGCAATAAAAAAGGGGCGCGGGGCCCCTTACATTTTAATATTTTTACTGGTTACTTCAGTAAATTCATTTTTCCGGCGAATTTTTTTGATCCGCATCTTATTTCATATATATAGACACCGCTGGCCACAGGGTGGTTGGAAGCGTCGCGGCCATTCCATTTGGTGAGATAATTGCCGGCCGGAATTTCTTTATTTACAAGAGTAGCGATTTCCCTCCCCTGGATGTCAAATATTTTCAGGGTGGTTCTCGCGCCGGTTTCACTTCCCGGAATGGTGAATTTAATCAGTGTTTCGGGATTAAAGGGATTGGGGTAATTCTGAGCCGTTATATGAGTCGCGGGAATTGTCGGTTCATCATCTTCAGGATCAAATAATGTGATCAGGTTTGTGCCCGGATCCATTTTATTTCCCTCACTATTTGCCAGATAGAGGTTAACCCAGTCGGGGCGCAAAGAGAGCGCGAGGTAAGATTCTTCCCATTCATCATCTGTGAGCCGCAGGAAATTGGTGGTTGTATATTCATAATATGATGACACAGGACCAACAAACGCCACATTCTGTCCATCAGGAGTTTCGGCGGCGAGGAATGCCAGTTCAACCGGGCCTGTTCCCGCATGGGCCACCCAGCCAATGATTGTTCCACCTTCATCCGCCGGGGATGTATGGTAATCGGCAACGAGAAAATCTTTTTTGAGAAGGCCGTCATTTCCCATCGGTTCATCATAATAAAACATTTTTGCGTACCAGCCGCTGTAACCTGTGGGGGCGCATCCCATCTGTGTTTCAAAGAGCATTCCCGCCAGGAATGATCTCTCCTCATCGGTGAGCGCTGTGCCTTCCAGTTCCTTTTGGGCGACTGATTCGAGTGTGTCCATTGTTGCCATGAATGTTTCAAAATAATTTGTAATCATGGTAATATATGGTATTCCTGTGCCGGTGAGTTTTTCATTTGTTTTATATGCCATATCTTTTAAGCGGGCATAAAACTGTGGAACCGGTTCAACATAACTATGGGGATAAGAACATATCGGTATTCCCGAATAAGACTGCTTCGCGTAAAGCAGGTTATCATGCCGCAGTTCGGTCCAGGAGGCGAGCTGTGAATTGAGTTTCATCTGCCACCAGGCGGCTGTCTGCATAAACGGGGGAAGCTCCGAACGATCTTCGGGCGGATTGAGTGTTCTTATAGCGTCGAGCCACATATTATAAACCGAGAGGTCCCAGAAATCGGGGCCGTAATTTTCCACGAGGTAACGTAAAGCCGCGAGGTTGGTTCCGTAATGATACTGGTTGAGTTCCGGAATAAGTATTTGTCCCGCCGCGTCATTGCCCAAAGCAAAGAGGACATCCAGCAGATCGGGAAGCATACGCAAAATGAGATTTCCTTCATATTCAATTCTGTCATAAACTACCCCGCCGGTGATATATGAGTCAACGACAAATCTTTGTCCGAAAAGCATAAAGGCTGACGCGGGCACAATGCTGTCGGGACTGAAAGGATCGCGGCTCAGACACTGGGAAAGTATTTTCTGCCACGCGAAGGGCTGGTTTTTCAGTGTGTCCTGGAAAGTTGTCAGTGTTTCCATATCGAGCAGGGAAGATGCGTTCTGGAATCCTGAGAGCTGTTTTAATTCATCCAGATTCGCGATTGTAACATTATCCTGTTCACCGACAAAAGCCTGAATGACGGTGTCGATTTCGTCGAATTCACTCTGCTGACCGGCAATATCAATTAGTTCCCTGATAAGGTAGGACATAATGGTCTGCCGCCGGATATCTTCAGGTGTCGGTTTCGGATCATCACTTATCGGGGCGAGCAGGTAAAGCTCACTTCTGCCAAACCACATCATTGCCCGGAAATAATTCTCCAGCTCAGGAAACATCTGGTCAACATAATGTCCGCGAGGTTTAAACTGGCTGAAATCAATTTTCCTGATTATTTCAGAAAAGAAAGGTATTTCCTTATACTCTTCAGCCATGATGTAGCCTATCAATTCAGATATAGCGGAATTGTTAACGGAATAATGAGGCTGCGCTGAGTTATCAAGCAGCTTTCTTCCCACAGTCAGGAATAGATCAACATCCTGAAGATAAGGAAGCATGTCGGGATTGCCTGAATAATTGTTGTGAAGGGCGCCAAAACTGCTATTTAACGCTTCGAGGAATTGCTCCAGATTCCCCTGTAGATAATGGCATTCGGTGTCCCTCAGAATTCTGTCGTAGGACATGTGAAAAGCGTGCAGGATAGCGTCGCTTGAAACAAATACAGGCACATCATTATGCCAGATATCAAGAAATTGCTCGCCGAACGTATTTTGGCGCAGTCTTTCTGTTACGACGAATCCATGGTTATTTATGAGTGACAACTCATCGGCGGTCAGCTCATATTTAATTTCCAGGGAATCGTGATAGAGTGATTCATTCCAGATACTCGCGGAATTGTTCTCGAACATGCCGGCAGGGTGCAGCGCCAGCAACTGATCGGTTGTAAGATTTTGATGCTGTTGTAAGAACAGATCATAGGCTTCTTTGTTAAAGCCATTTTGCGGATACAGGTGTCCGGATAAGGCTAAGACAAAGAAGAGAACAGGTAGTAGTTGTTTGTATTTCATTGCTCCTCCAAAATAAATGTGCTGAGTGAAGATAATAAAGCTCAAATCAAAAGTAAAGGGAATCTTTCATCCCTGATTAAAAAATCATCACCGTAAACTGTTGAAGCCGGGAATAACAGCGATGGTAATACTCAATATATTAAAAGAGGCGGAATGGTTTCAGGTGAGATTAACTATAGCTGTTTGAATGGGATAAATGCTGCGGTTCTGTTTTAATGGAAAAAGGCCACCAAATTCCGCCAAATAAAATTACGAATTACATCCTCCGATGCGGATAAAAATGAGGAATAGACTCTCCCATGAAGATTCTGATCCGGATAAGCCAGGACTAAAAGGAATAACAAAAGAAATAATTATAAACCGGCAAGTCGGAAGTGAAGAGGGATTGGTGGAGAGTGAAGAGTCAAAGCCCCCGATTTCGATTTGGATTTTGATGGCTCCCTTTTATCCTGTGTATCACTTTTACATCAACCTGCGAAATTAGAGAAATTTGAAAAAAACTTATCTATTTCGAGCAGAATTGAATTGCGTTCGGAATAATCAATACAATTAAAAAAGGGACAAGATTTTGTCCCCTTTTTATGTTGAATAATTATTTCATCAATAAGATTTTATAACATTCTTTTGTTTCCTCTGTTGCCGCTATAATAAAATAAGCTCCGGCAGCGAGGTTAGCGCCGTTAAAAGGATAGGTGTAATTACCGGCTGCAAGATAACCTGAAAAAATTTCGGAAACCTGCTGCCCGGCAAGGTTATATGCTTTAATGTCAATTTTACTCCCATTCTTAAGGGCTATTTTAATATTAGTTGAAGGGTTAAAGGGATTCGGATAAGCCGACAACTCCAGAGTTTTTAATATGAGGTCATGATCATCGGTTCCAACATTAGTCGGAACAGTGTAATCAATTTCCAGATATGGCTGGAATTCGCTGTTTGAAGCCTCTTTTGAATAACATTTCGCGAATTTACAGTTATCATCCGCTATCATTACCAGGCCGTGATTGTCCACGCTGCTATCGGCCCAGGCCCGCGCTAATGAAGTAATATCGATAGTATGCATGCCATTGGCGCTAAAAACATATAATCCGTATTGGTTACCAGCGTCATAAGATATATGAGTTTCGGGCGACCATGAATTTTCATCCCAGCTTTCCAGGATCGCGTAAATCCTCACTGTTGTTGCTCCTCCCGAGGGGCATCCAAAGAACCTGTAAATATTCAGTTCAGCTTTATTAATATCTTGTCCGGCCAGGGAGCTGATATCAAATTTCATCATAATCCGCTGGTAGTTATTTACCGGCGCGTAATTAGCGACCCATAACTGGTCAACCGAATGCTGACCGGTATTTATTTCATCGGTGTACATATCATCAAGAGGTGAGAATGTTACTATTTCAGCATAAACTGAATTTATCAGTATGCCGAAAAGAAATATATAAAGTATCTTATTAATCTTTTTCATTATTATACTCCTGTTGTTATCAGAATCCTTTCTGGAATCTTAAAATTAAAAGTGACGCGTCCTTTTGAATACCCTCCGGGGCGTCAATCGGTTTTTCGAAATCAACCCGGAAGAAAATTTCCTCCTTTTTATCCAGCCAAAAATTTATCCCCATGGTCAGGTATGAATATTGATGATCTCCATAGGCATTGACCGCTTTATCCCAGGTTTGGTAACGTAAATAGGGCTGCACTGACTGCAGGTTACCTAATTCTGTTGTGAATGAATAGCCGCTTTCTATATAAAACGCGCGCATTTCAATATCTTCCGAATTTATATATTGAGTCTGGGCGGCGTCCTCGTATAGAGTTCCGCTGAAGGGATTATTGTAATATCCTTTCAGCATATAATATTCACTTTTCAGTGAAAAATTCTTTCTTTCAAAACCGGCTCCGAATCCCATTCTGTTTCCTTCGCCGTTTATTAACTTGTATTCCGGCGCCGGACCGGTTCCGAAATTCGCTTTTATCCTGTTATAATACCCGGCGAATTCCAGCCCGTTAACCGGAGTTCTGATAACAATGCCCACATTCTGATCGTATTCCTCCTGAATATTGTTCGTTTCCTTTCCGTTCAGATAGGCCAGTTGTAAAAGCAGTCCAAAATTATTTTCAAAGTTATAATCCAGTTCAATAATTCCGCCTGTCGGATGACATGGGGCAAAAGTTTTGGCGAAGCGGGTTTTCTCACCGGTTAATAAGCTGCCGCAATCCTGCGAGAACATAAATCCCCTTAAAATTTCCCCTTTTGCGAAACCGACTTTCAGATAAGGGAAAATGTAATAAAATAACGAGGCGTCCATTAAAGTGAACTGACCTCCGGCGAGACATGTAGCGGTGCCCGCTTCCACGTTATACTCAAATTTTTTCCCTGCTTTGCCGGATGCCTCTATTGAAGCGTGGCGGATACTGAATCTGGATACAGGGGTTTCATAACCGGCAAAAGGAGCCATCTCATCCCCGTCAAAGCTTTCGAGTTGTAAAATCAGATGAGCGTCAATTTCCGGTTTTTCAAATATCTGCGCGTTTATGATCTCGTTAAAGGTCAGGATAAACAGCGCAGTTGTGATGTAAACAAGTTTTAGTTTTTTCATAATATTTTTTAGTTTTTTATCGAATTATTTTTGTGATTGACCTGTCGGCGAAATGAGATGCCTGTGTCTTTTGTTGTGGTAAGACATACTTCTCCCGGCAGCCGCGTCTTCCGCCGCTTTTTAATCGTTTTTTACATTAATATCACCGGGGTAATGTGAATAGATTTCCAGTGATAATTAATGGGAATCATACAATTTTAATAAGATGTCTGTATCTGCTAAATATATGTTTCCTTTTTTCAGTTTTTTAATGAATAAAACCTGCGATCGCGATTGTTATTTTTATTTAGACTAAGTCTAAACAAAAATAACTAATTACCTGATGATGGTCAAATTCTTTGTGGTAAATTTTTTAATTATTTTCCCTCACACTTGTTTCCAGCGGATTTGGCCAAGAGGGAGGTTTGAGCTGATTACAGTTTATTCACAAAGCACACAGGGAAGTCATAAGGAGCGCAATGAAAAAAAAGACCAAAATAAGTTACTCTTTCGTGGCGGATAAAAAAGAGGAATTAAAAATTGGGTATTCCATGAAAATTTTAGTTTGAATGATAAAAACGATTTGGTATTATTGGTCCATCGGTATAGGAGAAAGACTGTGGAAGAAAAGATTACGTAGAGAAAACGTAAAGGAAGGATGTCTAAATCGTAGAGACAAGGCATGCCTTGTCTCTACAATAAGGATAATAAAAATCAATATTCTTCATTGCCGTTGCCGAGCAGTTTCGCGCTTTCAGCTTCGGGTAGTTCCTGGATTGTTCCAAGTTTTCGTTCAATGGTTCTCGATTTGCTCTTCGCGTTGCCTATTTCTTTGCTTGCCTGCTCAAGTTTTGTCTGGGTTTTTTCCAGTAGGTCGCCGAATTTGCCAAATTCGGTTTTTACCGCGCCGAGAAGTTTCCAGACTTCACTGGAGCGTTTTTCGATTATTAAAGTTCTGAAACCAATTTGCAGACTGTTGAGCAGCGCCGCGAGGTTGGTCGGGCCGGCCATGATGACCCTGTGATCTCTCTGAACTACCTCTGCAAGTCCCGGCACACTCAGCACTTCGGCGTATAATCCTTCTACCGGGAGGAACATGATCGCGAAGTCGGTGGTGTTGGGAGGATCGAGATATTTTGTTGAGATGTTTTTAGCCTCTCCCTTTATACGGGTTACAAGCCCTTTTGTATAAGTGTCTATGGATGGCTGATCGCCCGCTTCCCTGGCGTCGATAAGTTTCTGGTAATCCTCAATCGGGAATTTAGCGTCTATCGGGAGCCAGACAACCTCATTATCATCTTTATTTCTGCCGGGCAGTTTTATCGCGAATTCAACCAGCTCGCGGCTACCTTTTTTTGTTCTGACATTCTGTTCATACTGTGAGGGGGCCAGTATTTGTTCTATAAGAGTCTGAAGCTGAACCTCTCCCCATGTTCCGCGCGATTTTACATTGGTCAGCACTTTTTTTAGATCACCAACTCCGGAAGCGAGATTCTGCATTTCACCAAGCCCCTTATGAACCAGTTCGAGCCTTTCACCGACAAGTTTGAATGATTCTCCAAGCCTTTTTTCCAGGGTCGCGTGAAGTTTTTCATCCACGGTAGCGCGCATCTCTTCCAGTTTTTCGGCATTATTTTTTTGTATATCTTTCAGTTCGGCAGAGACCTTATCTGTAAGCTTTTCAAATTTTTTCTCATTTGTCTCGGTAAGTTTTGAAAGCTGTTCTGTGAAAATTTCCAGTTTCGAACGCTGCTGTTTTGAAATATCAGTAAGGCGATCACCGATCATATCCCCGAGCATCTTCATCGAGTTTCTCATTTCATCCATCTGCAGTTTTACCTGTCTGCCGCTGTCTTCACGATTTGTTCTGAATTCTTCACGCACAGCTTTCAGCGATTTTTCAGAAAATTCACTTAACGCTGTTTCTATTCTGCGCATTCTTCCGGTAATTACAATGACCATAATAACAAGCGCGATTATTATAACTGCCGCTGCCAGGTAAACAATTTCGGGTGGCATAAGACCTCTTTATTTTTTTAATAAAATGAAAATGGGAAGATTCACTCAGGTAATCTTTATATTTGTATATGCGAATATATCAAAAAATGTTTAATGAGTTAACCGGTAATAAAAAAAGATGAATAAATGGTTAAAGGCGGCGATTATCATCCCATTTGTGGTAATTGTACTGATAGTTGTTTCATATTTCATATTGCGGACAGGCCTTGGCCGGAGTCTGCCGCAGGTTGAGGGTGAACTGAATGTTAACGGAATAAATTCGCCTGTGGAAATATTTCGGGGCGAATATGGCATTCCATTGATCTATGGAGAAAATGAGGAGGACGCGGCATTCGCTCTTGGTTTTGTACACGCGCAGGACAGGCTGTTCCAGATGGACCTGATGAGAAGGGCCGCTTCGGGACGAATCGCCGAGGTAACGAACGAAGAAGCTTTACCGGTGGATTATATGTTCAGGACTATAGGGATGCAAAGGTTTGTGGACAGCAATTATACCAGAATTGATGATAATACAAAAAGAATTTTTGAGGCTTATAGCGAAGGAGTAAATGAATATATAAGAATCTCTTACGGCGTTTATCCGCCCGAATTCAGTCTTTTGGGCTATTACCCCGGGGATTGGAAACCTGAGGATTGTTACCTGATCGAAAAACTTTTTGCCTGGATGCTTAACCTCGGCTGGTGGACCGATGTGGCTATGGCGCGTGTGGCTGAAAAAACCGGGTGCGACAAATTAAGGGAAATTCTGCCAGTACCTGATGGCGCGGCTGTTATTGATGATTGTCCTTTTGAATTCAGCGGACCGATCTCGAACGGGATTGTGGAAACAGACCGGCTTTTCCGTAAATATCTCGCTTTTGAAAGCAGTATGACAGGATCGAATAACTGGGTTGTATCAGGTGAAAGGTCGAAATCGGGAAAACCTCTGATGGCAAATGACACACATCTCGCTTTGAGCAAACCTTCAATCTGGTATATTGTGTCAGTATCGGGGGGTGACTGGAATGCCGCGGGATATACGGTGCCCGGTGTTCCGGCAGTTATAATCGGTCAGAACCGGGAAATCTGCTGGAGCTCAACAAATCTGATGGCGGATGATTCCGATTTTTATATTGAAAAACTGGATTCAACAGGCGCCCGATACATGGTCGATCATAAATGGCGTGATCTGAAAATAATCACAGATACGATTTATGTTAAAGATTCGAACCCGGTTGAGTTTAGAATACGTTTTACACACCGGGGTCCCCTTGTGCATGATATACATACTTTCGGCCTGATATTTAAAGACAGTGTAAAATATGCTCCTGTGAGCATGTCCTGGACCGGATACCGGTTTAGCGATAACATTACGGCATTAAGAAAGGTGAATAAAGCCGCAGGAAGGGAGGAATTAAAAAATGCTCTCGCTGATTTTACCGGACCAGGTCAAAACTTTCTCTTTGCCGATACCGCCGGTAATATCGGTTATTACGCCGCCGGTTTGCTGCCGGAAAGAAAATTGGTCAGCGGGATATTTATTTATAACGGCACACAAAGCAAATATGACTGGAAGAAGTTTACCCCCTTTAAGCAGATGCCTTCAGTGTATAATCCGGGTGAAAAGATTATTGCCACCGCGAATAATGATGTCGGCAATGGAAAAATATATATATCCAACATGTGGGAACCGGATGCCCGTGTTAAACGAATAAAAGAAAAACTGGCGGAAAAAGAAAAATTTGACCCTGAAGATTTTAAGATGATTCAGAGAGATGAAAAATCTCTTTATGCTCCACTCCTGGTAAACCCGGTTCTGGAAGCTTTCGGAAATGCCGAAATACATGATAAAAATCTTGGAACCGCTCTGAAGTTATTTAAGAACTGGGATGGTGAGATGAATCAATTTATGCAGGCTCCGGCAATATTTTCGTACTTCCGGATAGAACTTATCAGAGGGATTTTCGGGGATGAAATGGGGGAGAAGTTACTTGAAGAATTTAATATGATCCCCAATCTGCCCAACAGAATACTTGAAAAAGTGCTGGCTGAAAAGGAAAACAGCTGGTGGGATAATATAAACAGTGAAGAAATTGAAACGAAAGATGAAATCATCAGGAAAAGTTTTTTATCAGCGCTTGCCAGACTTGAGGAAACTTTAGGTGAGAATCCTGCTGAGTGGCAATGGGGAAGAGTTCATAGTGTTACACTTAAACATCCTTTTTCCGATCGCGCGGCAATACTTGATCATCTGATAAATATCGGTCCCTTTGAAATTGGAGGAGATGGCACTACTCTTATGAACAGCGGTTACTCTTTCAGTAAACCTTTCGATACAAATGTCGGCGCCGCGATGCGTTATATATGCGACATGGCTGATCCCGAAACAATGTTCTGCGTACTTCCGGGAGGTGAATCGGGAAACTTTTTAAGTGATAATTACAGTGATATGGCTCCGCTCTGGATGGGTGGCGAACTGATTGAACTAAATATGAGCAGGGTAAACACTATGCGCGGAAATGAAAAAAAATTGACCCTGCTGCCTAATCGAAAATGAGTATTTATTTAAATTTGTAAAATAAGCGGCTATACTGTAAGTTTAAAATCTTATATTGAAAGGAAAAGTAAGATGAAAGTTATAGAACATCTGGCAAAGGCAAATAACACCCTTATCAGTTTTGAAATAATTCCTCCCAAGCGGGGAGGAAATATCTCGCAGCTTCTCGCTGTGCTGGATGATCTTTTTGTTTATAATCCTCCATTTATTGATATCACCAGTCATGCCGCCGATGTTGCTTATGAAGAAAATCCGGATGGAACAGTTAAAGTTAAGGTGAAAAGGAAAAGACCGGGAACGCTCGGTATCTGCGCGCTGATTCAGAATAAATATAATATTGACGCTGTGCCCCATGTAATCTGCCAGGGATTTACGAGGGAGGAGACGGAAGATTTTCTTATTGAGCTGAATTATCTTGGAATGGATAATGTGCTCGCTATCAGGGGAGATGAAAAATCGGGATACAGCAAACCGGTTAAATGGGGAAGAAGTGTTAACCGCAACGCGCTCGACCTGGTCGAACAGATTAAAAATATGAACAACGGAAGGTATTTGGAGGATTCACTTCTCGATGCGTATTCAATGGACTTTTGTATTGGAATCGGCGGATATCCTGAAAAACATTTTGAAGCCCCCAGCCTTAAAACCGATATTGCCAATACAAAACAGAAAATTGACGCCGGCGCCGATTATATTGTCACGCAAATGTTTTATAATAATGAGGCATATTATAAATATGTCGGGTTATGCAAAGAAACAGGTATTGACGCTCCGATTATTCCGGGATTAAAAATCCTGACTTCCAAGAAACAACTACTAAGTCTGCCCAAGAATTTTTATATAGATGTACCGGATGATCTGGTGGATGAAATAATGGAGGCAAAAGATGAACATGTGCCTGAGATAGGAGTGAATTGGGCGCATAAACAGGTTGAAGACCTGTTGAATAATAATGTTCCGGCGATACATTTTTATATATTGCAGAATTCGGAACCAATCAAAATGTTAATGGAAAAATTAAACTTCTGATCAGTCACCAGGCGGAAAAATGAAAAAAATTAAGATTCCCAGAAGTAATATTAAGAAACTTCGGTGGGGTGTCGCGGGTTGCGGCAGGTTTACCGAATATTCTTTTTTACCCGCTCTCAGTATGCTTACAAGAAGCAGACTGGTTTCGGTATACAGTCATTCACTTGAAAGAGCAAAAGAACTGGGCAGCGCTTATGATGCTTCAGGATTTTATAATGATTATGATAAATTTCTTGAAAGTGATTTTAACGCGCTCTTTATCGGAAGTATAAATTCAGATCATTACGAACAGGTCATTAAAGCGGCGAAGGCAGGAAAACATATTTTATGTGAAAAACCTCTGGCTCTCGATTCTGTCCAGGCTGAAGAAATGCTGAAAGTTTGTGAAGAAAATAAAGTTCTGTTGACAATAAATTATGTGCACCGTTATCATCCGCTGGTGCTTAAAACCAAAGAAATAATTGATAAGGGAATGTTGGGAAGGCTGATATCGGTATCACTTAATTTTAATATTGATTATGCTCCCAATGACAACTTCAGATTTAAACAGGAGCTTGCCGGCGGAGGGGCGCTGAGGGATCTTGGCACTCACATGATAGACCTGCTCCGTTTTTTCGGCGGCGAGATTGAGGACATCACAGGCTATATGGATAACATAGTTTATAAAAGCGAGGTGGAAGATTTTGCCGTGGCGCTGATGAAATTCCGTAAAAGCGGTTATGCTACCATGAATGTATCATATAACGCCAAAAAAGCTTTTAACAGAATAGAAGTTTTGGGATATAACGGAAGTCTCGCAATTGAAAATTTTATCGGTAAAAAAACCGGTTCCAGTAAACTGACTATTGACCTCAGCGGTGAAGGGAGGAAATCTTTCAGGAAAAGAGCGAATAAGGTTAGTTACCTGCTAAAGGATGTTCAGCGTTCATTTTTGCGTAATAGTGTCCCGATGGTAACAGGTCGTGACGGACTGATAAATCTTCAATTGATGGAAAAACTGGAATCATTATGCAGATAAGGGAGGAGCTTTCCCGATATTGCGGGAGAGTATATGAAAAAGGCTTTGTATCATCCAATGATGGCAATCTTTCGGCGCGGCTTAAAAACGGCAATATTCTTATAACACCTTCGGGAAGAAGCAAAGGTGATATTTTACCGGAAGACCTTATAGAAATAGATATCAACGGCAACAAAATTAAAGGTACGGGCAAAGTAACAACCGAAGCAAAAATTCATCTTCTGGCTTATAAAAGAAGAGAAGATGTAAATGCTGTAACACATTGTCACCCGGTTTTCGCTACTGCCTTCGCGACAATAGGGGAGGGATTTACCGCCCCTGTTTTTCCCGAAGTAATTCTCACTCTCGGCAAGGTTCCTCTTTGCAGATATGGCACACCATCTACCGATGAATTACCCGAATCGATGAATCCTTATATCGATTATGCCTGGGCTATGCTCCTTGAAAATCATGGAGCGATCACTTTCGGCAGAACAATAAGCGATTCCTATTATAAAATGGAAAAACTGGAACACTCCGCCAAAACTCTTTATCACGCCAGGATGATGGGAAGGGAAAAGATTCTGCCGAGGCATAAGGTGCAGAAGTTATATGAAATCGCGGAAAAAACATACGGAATTAAAATTAGTGAAATGAATAAATTTTTCAGATAATTCAGACATTGACTAACTATGAATATTATATTGTTGGTCGGGGGAGCGTCCCCCGAACGGGAAGTATCAAAATTATCTTCAGCTTCAATTTATGAGGCTCTTATCAGCCTCGGACACGATGTTATTCTTATTGATCCGGCTTATGGCGCCGATCAGCCGGAAAACGCGGAGCAGTTTTTCAGCAAAGAAGATCATGCTAAAGTCAGCGCGAGAAATTATGTTACGGCGGTAGATTCGAAAAAATTTGATAAGGCCGACCTGGTGTTTATCGGGCTTCACGGAAAATATGGCGAGGATGGCACAATCCAGTCTCTTCTTGATTTGCGGGGAGTAAAATACACCGGTTCGGGAGTGACCCCCAGCGCGGTGGCCATGGATAAATCTTTATCAAAAGTACTCTTTCAGCATTATGATGTATCAACTCCGCCCTGGTTCCTTGTTGGCCCGGGTGAAAGGGATTACAAATTAATAAAAGCCAAAATAAAGAAATTTTTCGGTTATCCCTGTATTGTGAAACCTAACGACCAGGGGTCGACAATTGGTTTATCGGTTTGCCGCGGCGATATCGAAGTGAAAGAGGCGATTGAAACGGCGGCTAAATACTCAGATAAAATAATTATTGAGGAATTTATCAGGGGCCATGAAGTGGCGGTGACAATTATCGGTAAGGAAGTTATGCCGGTTCTCGAAATCATTCCCTCTCACAATTTGTATGATTACGAATGTAAATACACCGATGGAATGAGCCGTTATGAAGTCCCGGCCAAGTTTCCGAAGAAAGTTGTCGAGCATTTAAAACACCAGGCCCTTCTGGCATATAATTCTGTCGGGTGCAAAAGTTATGGAAGAGCTGATTTCAGGCTGAGTGAAAAAATGGTTCCCTACTGCCTTGAGATGAACACTCTGCCGGGAATGACAAAATTAAGTCTCGTTCCCAAGATGGCCCGCTCTGCCGGATTAAGTTTTGAAACATTGATTGAGAGGATTATTAAAAGCACTTTAGGATGAAGAGTGACAAACTAAAGATTGTAAAAAGAATTCTGATTATTGTGATTTTGCTGATATCAGTAATATTTCTCCTTTTTAATGAGCATGGTATAATAAAATACCTGAGGCTCAGCTCGGAGGTTGACGCTCTGAATAAGGAGATATCTGATATCAACAGCAGGATTGACAGCCTCGAAAAGGAGATCGGGTTATATAAAAATGATCTTGATAAAATTGAAAAAGCGGCGAGAGAAAAGTTCCGGATGAAAGGTGAAAATGAAGAGGTTCTGATCATCGATGAAAAATAAACCCTTGAAGGAAATTGAAATTCCGGGGATACCACTTGCCGAAAGAGTCAGGCCAGAAACTCTCGATAATTTTTATGGCCAGGAGCATCTGGTTGGTCCGGGAAAACCAATCAGGCTGATGATAGAAAATGACAGACTCAGCTCATTTATATTATGGGGAAGCCCCGGCACAGGTAAAACAACCCTCGCGAGAATAATCAGCCGTCAGACAAGCTCGGAGTTTTTTTCGGTTAACGCTGTCTCATCGGGCGTAAAGGAAGTAAGGGCCGTAATTGAAAAAGCGAGGGAGAATCTTAATTATCATAAAAAAACGATCCTTTTTATTGATGAAATCCATCGGTTTAATAAAGCACAGCAGGACGCTTTGCTTTCCACCGTTGAGTCGGGTGAGATAATTCTGATAGGAGCCACTACAGAAAATCCCTCATTTGAAGTTATTCCTCCACTTCGTTCACGCGCGAGAACCTACGTGCTTAATGAACTGGGTAAAAAGGACCTTGAGAATATTCTTAACGGGGCCCTTAAAGAGGATATTTATCTAAACTCGCTAAATATAAAAGAAATAGATAAAGATTTTCTGTTATACATATCGGGGGGTGACGCCAGGACGATGCTAAGCATACTGGAGTCGTGCGTAATTCAGGAGTCGGCCAAAGCGGAAATAATTATATCCAAAGAAGTAATTGAGAATATAGTTCAGCGTAAAAATGTAATTTATGATAAAGCCGGTGAAGAACATTATAACCTGATCTCAGCATTTATAAAAAGTGTAAGAGGAAGTGACCCCGACGGCGCCGTTTACTGGATGGCAAGAATACTTGAGGGTGGTGAAGACCCCCTTTTCATTGCACGCAGGATGATAATCCTTGCTTCGGAAGATATAGGGAACGCGTCGCCTAACGGACTTGTATTGGCCGAAGCGGCTTTCAGCGCGGTTGAAAAGATAGGGATGCCTGAAGGTAGGATAATTCTCGCGCAGTGCGCCACCTACCTCGCTTCATGTCCCAAAAGTAATGCTTCTTATATGGCTGTTGATAGCGCTCTGAGTGATGTCAGGGAAAAACCTCTTTATTCGGTGCCGCTCCACCTCAGAAACGCGCCGACAAAACTTATGAAAGAACTGAACTATGGCAAAAATTACCAATATCCGCATGATTTTCCGGGGCATTTTATTGAGGAACAATACCTTCCTGATGAAATAAAGAATAAACAGTATTATAAACCCACCGATAACGGGCAGGAAAAAAGGCTTAAAGATTATCTTAAATCTTTCTGGAAAAGAAAAAGATACTAAGAATAATTCCTCCCCCTTTTCTATGTAATTTGTTATTTTATTAAGTTTGTAGCAGGTTTTAATTAAAAATGGTGATAATTTGCTGACAATTAGAAAAGCCGGCTCTGAAGATGCCGGACTGCTGCTCGAAATGATAAAAAAGCTTGCTGATTATGAAAAAATGAGTAATGAAGTTACAGCAACAGAGGAGATGATAAGGGAAAATGTTTTTGGCTCCGGTTCCAATATCGAGGCTCTTTTTGTTTTTTCCGGTGATAACGCGGTAGCCTTTGCCCTCTACTTTTTTAATTTCTCAACTTTTACGGGGAAAAAAGGACTCTATCTGGAAGACCTTTATGTTGTTCCTGAAGAGAGAGGGAATGGCATCGGGAAATATATATTAAAATATCTGGCGGGAATAGCGGTTGAAAAGAACTGCGGCAGGTTTGAATGGGCCGTACTCGACTGGAATGAACCGGCTATAAAGTTTTATAAATCACTGGGGGCAAAACCTATGAATGACTGGACAATATTCCGACTCGCTGAGGATAAGATAAAACCGGTTTCTGAAATGAATGTGGAGCTGTTATGAATGAAATAATTAACCAGGTAAAAGAATATCTTGCTCCCTGGCCTGTTCTTTGGGACATACTTGTGCTGATTGTAATTTTTCTGCTCGCTTTTATTGTGCATCTTTTTACACGCAGAGTGTTTTTCCATTATATCAAAGTGCTGATAAGCAGAACAAAAACACAGATTGATGATATATTCCTTACAGAAAAACTGCTTGATAAAATCGCCCTGATTATTCCCATCATTATTGTGCATGAATTCGCATATCTTATGCCCAATATTGAAGCTTTGGTCAACCGTCTTTCAGGGGCGATTATCGCTGTTTTAATACTTATCGCCGGCAACGCGCTTTTAACTTCCCTGACAATATTTCTCGAAAGGATGGATCGTTTTAAAGAACGGCCCATCAAGGGGTATATTCAGGTAATCAAAATAATTTTTGTTCTCTACGGAATAATAATTATTATGGGTTTGCTTACCGGGGAAAGCCCCTGGACTCTGCTCGGAGGAATAAGCGCCCTGACCGCGGTGCTTTTGCTGATATTCCGTGACACAATCCTCTCTTTCGTTGCCAGCATCCAGATCACTTCTTATGATCTTATTAAGGTGGGAGACTGGGTGGAAATATCTAAATATGGCGCGGATGGGGATGTTATTGATATATCGCTCAATGTAATTAAAATTCAGAATTTTGATAAAACCATAACGGTAATTCCAACATATAAAATTGTTGAGGATTCATTTAAAAACTGGCGTGGAATGACCCTCTCAGGGGGGAGAAGAATCAAACGGGCTATATATCTTGATATGGGAAGCATAAGGTTTCTGGAAGATGATGATATTACAAAACTTGAGAAAATCCATCTTCTGAAAGGTTATCTTGAGGGGAAAAAGGAGGAACTGGCAAAATACAACGAAGATAAAAAAATCGACACATCGAGTCTGGTAAATGGCAGAAGAATGACCAATATCGGAACATTCAGGGCTTATCTTAAAGCTTACCTGAAACAAAGGGAGGATATAAATCCCGGCATGACTTTCCTTATCAGGCAGCTTCCGGCGGGCGAAAAGGGACTGCCCCTGGAAATTTATGTTTTTACCGGAACTACAGAATGGGTCCGTTACGAAGAAATTCAGGCCGATATTTTTGACCATCTTTTCGCGGTTCTGCCTGAATTTGACCTTCGGGTATTTCAGTTCCCGACCGGTTCCGATCTGAAAAATCTCACTCCCCGAACAAAAGCGGAGTACAAACTGTTATGATCTGTTCAGCTTCAAGAGCCGCCGCGATCGCACTGAGTGATGCGGGAGTTAAAGTCATTACCCATGTGCCTGGTTACGGGGGCAATGAGATTATCGCTGATTATGAATCGGCAACAGGAAAAAAGATAACCATTTCATTTAATGAAGAGCCTGCCCTTACTATCGCGCATGGAGCCGCGATAGCCGGCGCTCGTTCAGCCGCGGTCATCAAAACCCACGGCCTGACCAAAGGCGCCAACAGTATTTTGGATTCATTATATACAGACCTGACAGCCGGAATGGTTATTTTAGCGGGAGATGATCCGGCCGGAAGCCACTCGGATAATATATTTGAAGTGGATAAATTTCTCGAAGGAATCTCTATTCCATTCAGGCAGGCATGGGGACATATTTACCAGGATATTCAGGAATGTTATGAGCTCTCGGAAGAATTAAGATTGCCGGTGGTCCTGTTGGTTAATGCCGGAGGATTATCCTATCAGTGTGAGTTTGAAAGGAAAAAGGAAGCGGCTGTCCCCCGGGAGTATCAACGAAATGTTATTTCTCATGTGGTGCATCCCTATTTTGCGATTGACCAGTATAAAAGATTCTGTGAGAAGATTTATAATGGCGTTTTCCCCGGGCATGAAGAATCGGAAGTGCCGGATCTTGACCATGTATTGCCCAAACAATATAAAAGAACCGTTAATATCTACAGGCCTGTTTTTGAAGTTTTTAATAATTACCGCGGGAAGATTGTAACCGGTGATACAAGTATAACAAGCTCCTTTGCGCTGCCGCCTTATAATAGTATTGATATTGTCACTCATCTCGGGGGAAGCGTCCCGCTTGCCCTGGGAGTTATGCTGGCAGGATTTCAGGATGTCTGGGCCGTTACAGGTGATTTCGGGTTTCTCTCAATGGGAATGAATGGTGTTATGGAAGCTCTGAACAGGGGACTCAATCCCAAAATTTTGATTTTTAATAACGGTTCCGCGGGAGCGACCGGCGGGCAATTAATTAATAATGGTTTGCTGAATAAGGCCCTCGAACCTTTCAGTGAATATGTTAAAGAAATTAATATTTCCTATGAATCAGAAAACCTTCCTGAGTTTTTTGCCGAAATCAAAGAGAGCAGGAAACTGAGGATAGGGAGAATCATTACCGCTGATTAACGCAGATTATTCCGTAAGGAGTTAAATTCTAGGCAAAATGGCAAAATTTCAATTAACAATTATTAATGTACAATTGAAAAGATGACCGCAGATTATTTTGATTTCGCTGATTTAGGCGGAAGAAAAGCCACTAAAGAAATTACGAATTACGAATTACGAATGAGGAATGAAAAGAATGTAATGAAACCTTATTTTTTGATTTTTTAACCTTAGTAGCAATGACAGGCTCTCAAAATTTGAACCTTATTGCCTTTTTAACCGGGCATTATTTCCCGCGGATTTCACTGATGTACCCAGAAAAAACATTGTTACCAGGATAAGAATGATGTTCAGGATGTTTTAATAGAATAAAAAACCGGGTCATCTTTTAATTATCAATTGTCAATTATCCATTATCCATTATCAATTAACTGATTTTCCACTTCCGGCTCTGCCGGATTATGTGATTTCGCAGAAATCATAAAATCAACGTAATCAGCGCAATCTGCGTCAATCAGCGGTCCGATTTGGGAATTACCGCAGGTTTAATTATATTTTTTTCTGTTATTTCAGAATAATATAAGTCCGCGTAATGAAAAAATTTCAGTTAGTTTTTTTTCTACTTTTTTCCCTGAATATTCTTTTATCCGGAGCGGAGGGCGGGGGACTTGAATTTAAAAAAATATCTGTGCCCGAGGGACTGTCCAACCCTACTGTTATAAGCATTTCGAAAGATCACAAAGGTTATATGTGGTTTGGAACATACGAGGGTTTGAACAAATTTGACGGATATGAATTTAAAGTATTCAAACATGATCCGAACGACTCCACCAGCATCAGCTATTCGGGAATTAATGATATTATTGAAGACACAAAAAATCGGGTATGGATAGGAACAGGTCACGGCCTTGATCTTTATGACAGGCATACCGGGAAGTTCGAAAAGGTAAATCTTATGCCCGATTCAAGTGAGTGGAGTAATGTCCCGATCAGAACTATTTTAGAGGACAGCAGGGGAAATATCTGGGCGACCACAGTGGGAATGGGATTATATAAGTATAATCCGGAGACGGAGGAAGTAAAACATTATAGCAGGGAAAGGGATAACGAGGCATCTTTATGGCATAATCTTGTTGTTACGGCTTATGAAATTCCTGAAAAACCAGGGACCATTTGGGCAGGGACATTCAACGGACTATGCAGCATTGATATAGATAGCGAAAAGATAAAAAGATATTCTCTATCGATAAAGGAGGATATTAACAATCCCGAAAGTGATCTGATGACCGGAATATATACAGCGCCGGGTAACCCTGAAACCATGTGGATAACTTCGGCAAGCGGACTGATAAAATTTAATACCGGGACGGGAAGTTATAAAAAAATTAAGCAGGGAAATTACAAAGGCAGTCTCGAAGATAATTCCCTGAATTGTATTGCCGGTTCAGAAGACAGTGATATTTTATGGATCGGAACAAGTCATGCCGGTCTCGCGAGATTTCATATTCCTACTGAATCTTTTGAACATTTTCCCTCAGGCGGAAAAGCTGAAGGAGCATTAAGCAGTAACCTGGTTGTTTCGATTTATGAAGACCCTTCAGGGCTTCTTTGGGCCGGTACATTTGACGGAGGGTTAAATATTGCTGATCTGAATAAAGAAAATATTGAACACACTAAAAGCGATCCGGAAAATAAAAACAGTATCAGCGGCAATCTTATCTCGGCGTTTTATGAATCGGAAAAATATCTGTGGGTGGGCACAGTCAATACCGGACTGAACAGGATAAATAAAAAAAACAAACGAATAAAAAAGATTAAGCTCGGAGAGGTTTCCGACAAGATTTTTTCATCCAACGCGATCGGCAGGATAATACCGGCGCCCGACAGTGATGATGAGTTATTTGTTGTTTGTCTGGGTGGTTTTTACAGAATCAATACTGAAACTATGGAGATGAAAAAACTGAGTGATGAAAAGTCAGGGCTTTTAATGGATATCACCTTCACCGACAGCACAAAAACAAATTTGTGGGTGACATCACTTCGTAAGGGATTGTTCAGATACGAACTTAGCACGGGAAAATTTCAAGACGCCAATTCTTTTCTCCCTGAAGAAATTAAGATTGATGAAGGAATGCTCTCCGCTATGCTGATGGATAGCAGGAGCAACCTTTGGCTGGGAACTATGACCCGGGGGATATACAGATTAAGTCCCGATAAAAGTCTGAAACATTTCAGTACCGAGAATGAAGATAATTGTTCGATTCTGGCTAATTCGGTAAATTATATTCATGAGGACCGTACCGGGAAAATCTGGATAGGTTCAGATGGAGGATTGAACATTTTTGATTACAAAGATGATAAAGTCATCGATTACACAAAAATAGTTAAACTTCCCGATTATTCAATAACATCGATTGTCGAGGATGATTCAGGATTTATCTGGGTCGCCACCCGAAACGGATTGATAAAAATTGATCCTGAAAAAAACAGGGGTAAAATTTTTGATGAGAGGTCAGGGATAGAGAGTAAATATTTTCTCTCCGGATACAAATCGGATTATGGCAAAATGTACCTTGGGACTATGAATGGTTATTATTCCTTCGATCCTGAAAATATGAAGATGGATGATAAAGCGCGGCCGGTGATTTTGACCTCTTTCAGGGTCCTTACCGCTTCGGCTGATGATAAAGATATTCCCGGAGCGGAGGAACTGGAAGACAAAGGAATGATCAGGCTTTTACATTATCAGAATTCCTTTGAGTTTGAATACTCATCCCTGGGTTATCTATATCCCTGGCGGAGTCAGTATAGTTATAAACTGGAAGGTTTTGAAGATGAATGGACCAACGCCGGTAACCGGCGCTATGCCGCGTATACAAATCTTTCGCCCGGGGAATATATCTTCAGGCTTAAAAGTACTGACCCGGGCAGCGTTTCGAATGATCATGAGAAAAGGATAAAGATAATTATTGCCCATCCCTGGTGGAATACTCCTTTTGCCTGGATAACCTACGCGATGATTGTCAGCGGGATTCTCCTGCTTGTGAATGTAATGCAAAGGAAAAGGATTACGGAAAAGGAAAGAGAAAAAGCTCATCTGCGTGAAATTGAGATAAGAGCTGAAGCGGCGGAACTTCAGGCCAGGATAATTTATGAAGAAAATGAACGGCAGACACGTGAGCTTGAGGAGGCGCGAAGACTGCAGCTTTCAATGCTTCCTGAAAAAGCCCCGGAGATACCCGGTTATCAGATTGCGTTCGCTATGCAGACCGCGGCGGAGGTTGGAGGGGATTATTATGATTATATTTATGAGAATGATGAACTGATTGCCGCTCTCGGCGACGCTACCGGACACGGACTCAGGGCCGGAACAATGGTATCGGTTATTAAAGGACTATTTTCCGCCCTGGCCGCCAAATCAGATTTGCTCGAGTTTTTTAATGATACAACCCGTACTCTGAGAAGCATGAAACTCTGGAATCTTTATATGGCATTTACGATGCTCAAAATAAAAGATGGTATAATGGAAATATCGGCTGCCGGGATGCCTCCGGCGCTTATTTACCGGAAAAATGAAAATAAAACAGAAGAAATTGTAATTAAGGGAATGCCGCTCGGAGCGTTTCATGATTTTAAGTACACACTGCACAGGCAGAAGCTTGAAAAAGGTGATATAATTCTTCTTAACTCCGATGGTATAAGTGAGCAGTTTAATGAGCGGAATGAACAGTTTGGTTTTGAAAGATTAAAGGAGGTTTTTTCGGAAAATGTCGATAAAAATCCTGAAAAAATTATTTCCAATATTCTGGAGGCGGGTGAAAAATGGAGGGGGGACCGAAGCCGATCGGATGATATTTCCCTATTCGCGATTAAAATTATTGATGGTGATTAATGAAAACAGCAAAAGTTATTATTTCTCTTATTTTGGTTATTGGAGTTTTTTATTCACTAAATTATAAGCATGATATTATTCCCCCACTCGGGAAACTTCTGAATCCCTTCAGCGGGTATATGCGGAATTCAAATGATATTATGCTGCCGGAGGAAATCATTCATCCTGCGTTAAAGGACAGCGTTACAGTTTTTCGGGATGAAAGATATGTGCCCCATATTTTCGCAACAAATGAACATGATCTCTATTTTGCCCAGGGTTTTGTTACCGCGTCCGACCGCTTGTGGCAGATGGAGTTTCAGACTTTTGCCGCGGCGGGAAGATTATCGGAAGTGGTGGGGGAAATGGCAATTGAAGTTGACAGACTTCAGCGGAGGCTCGGAATTCCCCTCGCGGCTGAAGAAGCTATGCGGGCCATGCTGGAAGAACCTGTTTTCAGGGGGATTTTAGAAGCTTATTCCGACGGAGTGAACGCCTATATTAATTCTCTGGAGAAAAAGGATTATCCGGTGGAGTACAAGATTCTTGATTACAGCCCTGAAAAATGGACTCCTTTGAAAACCGCCCTGCTGCTGAAATTAATGTCATGGGACCTTACAGGATATAACCGGGAAATTTACATGACTAAACTCCGCTCGGCTTTAGGTGATTCACTCATCCGAAAACTTTATCCTGTGTATCCGCCATTCCAGGAACCTGTAATTCCTGAGGATACAAAATGGAATTTCAAAGGACCGGGGAAAATGAGCGGATTGGATTCGGGTCCGGCTGATGGCGGAAAACTTCCCTTTAGTAATAAATTTTCCGAGGCTTCTGATATCGGGAGCAATAACTGGGCAGTTGACGGCTCAAAAACCAGAAGCGGCAGCCCGATTTTATGCAGCGATCCTCACCTGGGATTAAATCTCCCTTCAATCTGGTATGAGGTTCATCTGGTCTGCGACAGTATGAATGTATATGGAGTCTCATTGCCGGGTGCGCCTTGTGTTACTGTAGGATTTAATGACAATGTGGCGTGGGGGATTACTAACGCGGCGAGTGATATTTTCGACTGGATCAGAATTAAGATGGATGACACAAAACAACATTATCTGAAAGGAAAGGAGAAAGTCCCTCTTAATATGGTTATCGATAAAATAATTGTCAGGGATGGGGCGGAAATTGAAGATACCGTATATTATACAGAATACGGGCCTGTTTCTTATCTGGAAAATGAAGAACCATTATATGATAATATACCTGCCGGATGCGCTCTCAGATGGGGGGCGCATGACGCATCAAATGAAGCTCTTACATTTTATAAACTGAACAGAAGCAGGAATCTGGAAGATTATAAAAAAGCCCTTGAACATTATAACTGCCCCGGACAAAATTTTGCCTTCATTTCAAAACAGGGAGATATCGCTATCTGGCATAAGGGTAAATACCCTGTCCGAAAGTTTGAGGAGGGAAGATATATCAGGGAGGAAGTTCCTGAAAAACTCTGGAAAAAATATATTCCTATGGATGAACTGCCTCATATCATAAATCCCGAAAGAGGTTTTGTCAGTTCGGCCAACCAGAATCCGGCCGGGCCGGATTACCCATATTATCTCGGGGGCAAGTATACTTCATTTGAAAGAGCAGCCAGAATAAATGAAGCGCTCTCAGCGAATAATGATATTACACCGGAGGATATGATGGAACTACAGAGGGATAATCTGAATCTTCACGCGAAAAAGGCCCTGCCGGTTCTTCTTCCGATGATTGCCGATACCGGATCAGTTCAGAGACTGCTGGCTTTGAACGCCCTGAAAAACTGGAATTACCGAAATGATCCCGACTCAGTTGCACCAATTATTTACGAAAGGTTCCTGGGTCAGTTCAGTTGGTTATTATGGACAGATGATATGGATACCGGTGAAGATACATTATTATTCCCCGGCAGAGATGTTACCCTTAATCTTATTCTCAATGAACAGGATTCCCCTTTCTTTGATAATAAATACACTGAAAAAGTTGAGACGCTGAAAGAGCTGGCTGATACCGCGTTTTCGGCGACAGTTGAAGAGCTGACAGATTTTTTTGGAGAATTTGGTGATAACTGGAAATGGGGAAAGACAAGGGGCACAAACATAAGGCATCTGGCGAGAATTCCGGGATTCAGCAGAAACAATTTATATACCGGGGGAAACTATAATAATGTGGACGCCACAAAGCGGCTTGCCGGTCCATCCTGGCGGATGATAGTTGAAATGGGGGATGATGTTAAAGCCTGGGGTATATATCCCGGGGGAGAATCGGGCAATCCCGGTTCAGAGTATTATGACCAGATGGTTGATGGCTGGGTGAATGGCAAATATTTCAGGCTGAGAAATGAAACGGAAAAAAGTTATTATTCCGAATTCAGCAGGACCATACTTACAGGAGGAGGCAAATAATGAAAATTAAAGATATGCTGATAATTGCCGCTGTTCTATTGACGCTGCATCTTTCAACTGCCTTCTGGCACTGGATAATTCTGGTTCCAATGGTTTATTTTTTCATTTATCCCGAGAAAAAAAGACATCCTTTTTTCGCCGGGGCAATTCCGGTCGCGGCTGTATGGCTGATCTCATCACTCTGGTTTTATTTTACCGGCGCTCAGATTATCACCGGGAAAATAGCGGTGACACTGAATACGGGCGAGCCCTGGCTGTTACTGACGGCAACTATGGTGATCGCCTTTATCGCGGGAGGACTCGGGGGATGGTGCGGATATAACCTGGGTGATATAACAAGTATTAATAAATCTGAAGGTTAAAGATGAGTTTTACATTAATAGGATTTATTCTCTATCTCATTATTGTCCTTGTTGTTGGTTTTCTTACATACAAAATTAATAAAAGCCACCGTGATTTTTTCCTCGCGGACAGGAAGCTGAATCCCTGGGTGGTCGCGCTTTCGGAAAGAGCCTCGGGAGAATCGGCATGGCTGCTCCTTGGTTTACCCGGAGCCGCTCTCGCGAAGGGATTTCTTGAGTTCTGGACAGCTCTCGGTTGTGTACTCGGTATTATTTTTTACTGGTTTTATGTCGCCTCCGATCTCCGGAAAGAATCAGAACGCCTCGACGCGATAACTCTGCCTGAGTTTTTTTCTAAAAAATTTGGTGAAAATGAAAAAATAATTCGTTTTATCTCAATGCTGATTATCATTTTCTTTTTCACATTCTACCTCGCCGCTCAATTTAACGGAGCGGGCAAAGTTCTCAACGTAACATTTGGTATTGCTCCTGTTACAGGCATAATTTTAGGCGCGGTTGTTATTATATTTTATACCATGATGGGGGGATTTTTCGCGGTTGCCTGGACCGACTTTATCCAGGGGCTGATAATGATAGGCGCGCTGGTTATTCTTCCTGTTGTAGGCCTTTTTGAATTAGCTTCCGCAGGGCAATCACTCAACGGAGCTATCGCGGAACAGTCAACTTCATTTATCAGTTTTACCGGCGGAGCGGAAGGATGGGCCGCGTTCGCTATAATTATCGGCGGGTTAAGCTGGGGGCTCGGTTATATGGGCCAGCCACACCTGCTGACACGTTTTATGTCGATCAAAGATGTGGGTAAAATAAAAATAAGCCGAAGAATCGCGATAATCTGGGCGATTCCCGCATTTGCCGGCGCGCTGGTAATAGGACTTGTAGGGTTGGCGATGTATGGCCAGGGACATTTCCAGGATGTAGAGCAGATAATGCCTCACCTGGCATCCGCAATTTTACCTTCATGGCTTGCCGGTATTTTTATCTCGGGCGCTGTCGCCGCTATGATGTCTACAGCCGACAGCCAGTTACTCGTAATCACCTCCTCGGTTATTGAAGATTTTTATCATAAAACCCTGGGTAAGGAAGTTTCTGATAAAACATTGCTGAATCTCAGCAGATTAATCACAATCGGAGTAGGAGTTCTCGGTTTTATCATCGCGGTAACTTCGCAGGAATTGATTTTCGCGCTGGTTTCATACGCCTGGGCCGGTTTGGGAGCCTCATTCGGGCCTGCTTTGATATTATCCCTTAAATGGAAAAAAACTTCCCGCAATGGTGTTATCGCCGGTATGATAACAGGAGCTCTGACGACAGTTATCTGGTCGAATATCGAAGTTCTCGATAGTTTTCTCTCTGTACGACTTGTGGCCTTTGTATTCGCTTTTGCCGCTGTTGTGATATTTAGTCTCATTGACAGCAATAAAAGTTTTGATGAGTAGCTGTGAACATTAAAATTATTCTTTGGAATGATTTTAATACAACGATGAGCGCCGGGAAGTCGCGAAGAATATGAAATACCCTGTTTTGGCTATTATCAACACATTAACGCCAACAGGTTGAGGATAATCCGGGGAGCAAAATTTGTCAAAAGCCCGCCAATAACATGTTGCCGATAGTCAGGCCGCGATTCTAAATCCATAAACCGGCTGAGTCGGAATTTCAATATTATACTAACCGCCCCCACGGGGAATTCACTGCGTGAACACCCCGTGGCTATTAGGTTTAACCCCCTTCGGGGGATTTTCCTCAAGCTCTGCCTGGGGAAAATTTAGGCTCTTATCACCACACTAACGCCAACATGTTGAGGATAATCCGGGAGCAGAATTAGTCAAAAAGCCTGCTAATAACATGTTGCCGATAGTCAGGCCGCGATTCTAAATCCATAGGCTGATGGAGTCAGAAAAAGAAAAGTTTTCGGTTAGCTCAAGGATAGTCCTTCCCCGTCTTCAAAGAAAAACACTTTGAATCCACCCCCTCCGAAGGGGGATATTTATCGATAATCCTGAGCAATCAAAATGTCCCCCGCCGGCCCCATGGGGATGCAAGCAAGGGGGTGGCAATGAAGCGCTCTTCTTCATTGACGGGGGAGGACACATCCCGAGTAACTACGAAACTTATACCTGGCAATAAAACTTTCTACTTGCTGATAAATTTCTTACCAATTTGCGTAGAATTTAACTTCTTATTGAATAAATCGCCTCCCGTTTTGCCAGGGAACTTTTCCCCAATAGGGCGTTTTCCTCAAGCTCTGCCTGGGGGAAATTTAGGCTCTTAACACCACACTAACGCCAACATGTTGAGGATAATCCGGGGAGCAAAATTTGTCAAAAAGCCCGGTAATAACATGTTGCCGATAATCAGGCCGCGATTCTAAATCTAAAAATTCGCAGAGCAAGAATAAAACTATTTAAATATCCCAGGTTGGAAAAACAACTCACCCCCCGGCCCCCTCTCTTGAAAAAAGAGGGGGTGTCTTAAAGTCCCTCTCTTCCCAAGAGAGGGATTTAGGGTGAGTTTGTTACATGTCTCGAAATATTTTAAAAATTTAACTATTTTTTGCAGAATTTGATTACTTACGAAATAAATCTCTTCCCCTTTGGGGCGTTTTCCTCAGCTCTGCCTGGGGAAAAATTAGGCGCCTTACCAACTATTTTCCCGCTATTCGTGACAGAATAATGAATTGCGAAAGTAAAAAGAGACGATTACGAGAAAGAGTAAGTTTTTTATAAACCTCTTTTTGGTTTTGGTTTGCCGGCTTAGGAATGAACAGAATTTAATAAAACCTTATTTTTGATTTTTTAACCTTAGTAGCAGAGTTATCAACCCTTCAAAATAAATCTTTTTAATCTTATTTACATGGTGGAAAAGTCTATACCAGTTTTACCCGGAAAAAAAATGTCTGAACAAGGATTAGAGGATTTAAAGATTGCATGATTAATTTTCGGTATCGGTATCGGTATCGGTATCGGTATCGTTTTTTTAAAGAATCAGAGTAAGAGTATGATGAGCGGATTGGCGATGGCGTTGAGGTTGTCCAATCTATATCTCTTTGGCATAATTTTATTAGCAGTGAAATTTTACGCAAAAAGGCAAAAAATATTCCAGGGAAAGCCAATTCGTCATTCCTCATTGTTGCAAGCTTAGGAGAGACTAAAAGTAATTTCCCTGATAATTTTCCAATCGTTATTTTTTTTGGAAAGACAAAAAACTGATGTTCTTGCACACTTAGGTCCGCAATAATGAAAAATGGCGCAAACTGCGTGCATCTTTTTGTTATCTATTATCACAGGCGACAACTCGAGAAAACCAAAATTAACCGGAAAATCTTTTACCACTCTGATTACAAGATTTCCGATTTTAACCGTATCCCGGGAAAACCATGAATGTCTGTTAACGGGATAAACTCTTTCATTTCCCCCATATATTATTTCAATTATATTTTCAGGATTTCTTATGCTTTTGTCGGATCGTATGAGAGAATCAAGTAAAAAATAATATGGTTGCGGAACCGAGGTTATCGGATTATTGCGGTGTTTAAAATATTCCGGCAGAGCCGGTTCTGATCCAATAAACAGTTCAGGCGGTCTGTTATACTTTACACCAGGTGTTAAAACTTCAGCCATATATTTAATACTTTTATCCTGTCGTTCCAGAAAATGACCGGTAATTGTTTTTAATATTATGCTGTAATCGTCATTTTCAGTATCGGTTTTTTTTTCTGAACAATTCAAAAAAAAGGTTGAACAAAGAATTATCATCAAAAACTCGCGGGGAATTATTAACTTCTTTTGAAACATTTTCGGTAACTCTCCTTTTTGTTTAATAAACCCGGTCACATTATTTTTTAGCGGATACTATAGGAATGGCAATATCAGATGGAAATATAGAATCTTATGTATCCTCTCCGTATTGGTCCCCGGCAGCTCTTTCCCTACGGAATTAGATACCCATTCAGAAATCCGTTCTGCTTATCCGGGGTGATATAAATTAGTTATCCAAATCTTATACTATGCGTATCGATAATAAGGTCCGGAATATTTTTCTTTATTCTCTTTACTAACATTTCCGATCTTTTTTTATTGCCCGGTTGGGTATAGCCGGAATAAAGTGATTCTGCCTGACCGTTGCGGTGGATATCCGCCGGTATTTCCTTATGGTTTTGGCCCTGATCGTAAAACCAAGTTATTCCCGTTTTTTATTTTCCAAACAATCGGTAAATTTGAAGCTCCGTTATGGTTGTTCCTGCACTATAAAAAAAACGGTATTGTGAAAATCACTATTTCAAGATTCAAAAAGAGAAAAATTGTTCACTTGAATTAATGTTGATATTCTGATAATTTTGGAACTGTTATTGATATTGTGAGGTCCGATGAAGTATTTTCTTACTCTTTTTGTTATTATAGCTCTGACAATTCCTGCTTTGGGTAATAATTTTTCAGAATCTAACGGATTTAAAGTCTCCGGATTTATTAAAGGGGAAAAAACAGGAGAGCCGGTTGCCGGCGCGGCGGTGTTTGTTTTCAGAGATACAGTTATTTCCGGAGTTTATTACAGAGTAGTAACCACCAACAAATTTGGTTTTTATTCAGTGCCTGAACTTCCGGAGGGAATTTATTATTTTAGTGTAAAAGCGCTGGGATATGATACAGGCCTGGAAAAAATTTCCCTGCGCGATAGCGCGCATTCAAATATCGTGCTCAACATTTCCCTTACCCGTAAGGATGTGCAACTAAGGGAAGTTGTTATCAGCGAAAATGAGGAAGATGAGTTAAGACAACCGGGTATTGACAGAATTTCGAAAAGAAAGGTGGAAGCCCTTCCTTCGGCAAGCGGCGAAAGGGAAGTGTTGCGCGCGCTCGAAACAATGCCGGGAGTTACACAGGCGAATGAAATATCAAGAGGTTTATATGTCAGAGGAGGTTCCCCCGATCAGACTTTAACACTTCTCGACGGGGTGCCATTATATAATCCGGCGCACCTGGGCAATTTTATCAGTACATTCAATACCGAGGCGCTTCAGGATATCAGGCTGATTAAAGGAGCTTTTCCGGCTGAATTCGGCGGCAGACTGGGGAGTGTTCTCGATCTGAGGATGAGAGCGGGCTCAAAAGAAAAATTCAGCGGAAAATTAGTTGCCGGTCTGATAAATTCTTCTGTTCATCTTGAAGGACCTTTTGGTGATAAATCAACCTTTATTCTTTCAGGCAGGGGATTTTATTACGATCTTATTCAGAAAAGCGCCGATAAAAATAGTCTTGTGCCCCGGTATAATTTCTGGGACCTGAATTCAAAGATTACCTACAATGCATCAAATTCGCAGGTGATTTCATTTAACGGCTTTTATACACGCGACAAATTATATAACGGACCGGGAAATAAAGATTCCAATTTCGATATTAGTTGGGAAAATCTTGTCCTTAATGGCAACTGGATGAGAATAAGCACACGCTCAAATCTTTTTACCACATCATTTTCTTTTATCAGGTATAAATTTTATTCAAGGATAAATGATCTTAAATCCACTGTATCATCTTCCGACCATTATTCAAATACAACCTTGAATGATTTGATTTTCAGGAGTGATGTAGAGTTTCATCCTCTCGAAAATCATAAGGCAAAAGCCGGATTTATGATGAGTTACCATCTATATGAACTAATTTACAGCAATCAGTATAATTATTATCTGGCTAATGATCCCTCTTCGAGGATAGAAATCAACTCACTCGAAGCGGTAGCGTTCATGCAGGATAACTGGAAAGCCGCCGATAATTTAATGATAGAAGGGGGATTGCGCTTTTCTTATTTTAAGGACAACAAGTTTATAGGTATAGACCCCAGATTATCTTTTAGCTGGTTTCCGGGCGGAGGATTTTCCATAAACGGAGCGGCGGGTTCCTCAAGCCAGTTCATGCACCTTATGGTCAGGAATGATATGTCACTTCCAACCGATATATGGTATCCCTCGAATGAAAATATAGAACCGGGCCGGGCATGGCAGGTTAGTCTTGGCGCCGACAAAAATTTTAAAGATATACCATATTATTTTTCCCTGGCCGGATATTATAAAAAAATGGATAACCTCTATGAATATAAAGACGCGCCGGGTGGAATTGATGAGATCCTCGATCAGGACCTTTTTACCTCCGGTCAGGGGGAAGCCTGGGGCGCGGAAGTTTTTCTGGAAAAAAGGTCGGGCCTCTTTACCGGCTGGATAGGATATACATTATCCTGGACACGAAGAAAATTTGAACTGTTGAATAACGGGGAGGAATTTTACCCGAAATATGACCGGAGGCATGATTTTTCCCTGGTCCTTTCTATGAAACCCCTGGAATATCTTGTTGTAAGCGTCAGTTGGAAGTATGCTTCAGGGGCAGGCATTACAATGCCCATCGGACAGTATTCGATGACAAATCCGGGAGTTACAGATGAATATGAAACCCGGTTTGATTTTTCGGAAAGGAATGGTTATCACCTGCCTGATTATCACCGGCTGGACCTGAATATTTCCTGGAACCCTGTCAATGAACCCTACCAGGTTTTCCTGAATATTTATAATCTTTATAACAGAAAAAATCCCTTTGTAAGATATATGTCTCTGCGTGAGACAGATAATGTACCGGTGCTGAAAGATATGAATCTGTTTCCCTTTATGCCCACAATAGGTGTCAGATATGAATTTTAAAAAATACCTTGTTCCCTTTATTCTGATAATTTTTATCGGATGTGAATCTACTGAAGTTGTTGAAACAGAACTTCCTTTCGAAGAGAAGATAGTAATAAATGCCGAATTATACGCGGGAAGACAGTTTGACGGAGTCTCTATATCAAGGACTATTCCCCTCACCGGCAGTTATCGCTATTCCGAAGCGCTTGTAACCGACGCCAGTGTGAAAATAACTGATGACCGCGGGCAGGAAAGATATCTTTTCCTCGACAGCCTGGGGAGATACAGCCAGAGGGGGCTGATGACAATTCATTCGGGATATACTTACTACCTGGAGGCGCTGATTGATGGGGAACATTATACCGCCGAGACAAGAGTGCCTTACGCGCCGCAGGTAGCCAATATTGAATTTGCTGAGGAAAGTTATATTACCGCCAGAGTTACCGGTTCTTACAATCAGGTTTATAGCGCTGTATGGGTTCTTCTCGATAACTTCGGCAGGGAAATGGTTCGCTCAGATAAGCTTTATACCGTGAAAAAAATCAGCAGTCAGGATTCTGATGTCATGGATATGAGAACAGCGAATTTTCCGGAAACTTATAACCAGGCGCATTACCGGAACAGACTGAGGTTTCTCTCAATGGCTTTTGATTCCGATTATTATGAATATTTTATTACCAGGAACAGTAACAATCCTGTTGAAAATACTTTTTCCCAGAGTGGCGGTGTTGTTAAGTGGAATGTAACCGGTCCAAAGGCGATTGGTCTTTTTATTGGTGTTGCCGAGGGTACGCCGATGAGTCCTGAGAGGTGATTCGGAATCTTAGCGGGAGTATGATAACGGGATTGGTCATTTGTATCCCGCGGGGAGGTTTATCCCTCAGCGTTTAAATTCTACGCTAAATGGCAAGAATTCAATTAACAATTAATACAGGGCTCCTGACATCACGTATATTGAAATGCAACTAATTTTTATCATTTTCTTTCATTAAATGACAAAATAATAACAGTAAGAATATTTCGTTTATCCTCTCTCAATATTGTTTTTATCTTTTAAAGCGACCTCAAAAAAATAAGCGTTAAAAAAATCAAATGAACGAAGCGTTAAAAAAGGAAAGCTGTTTGAGGCACATGTCTTTTTATGTGCCGAGTTCTTTCATTTTAGCGGAGTGAATTGATTTTTAGCTTATTTTTTTGCAGTCTTGACTTTTTTGTTACTTTTTGTGTCAAGACAAAAAGTAAGGGCATCTCTTATAAAATATATTTGGTAAGATTAATGACAATCCCCATTGGTTCTCGCTTTACCAGCTGAGGTAAATTTCAAATTATTTCACGCAAAGGAAACTTATAAACGCAATTCTGTTTAACAGAATTTCTAATGCCAGTCGCATACGTATATACGCAACAAAAAATCTATATTGTTTTATTTCAACACTTTATGTTTCTGATGTCAGGAGCCCTGTAATAATGAATAATGAATAATTGCGAGGGTAAAGACTGCCGCCACAAATTCACAAAAACACAAAATTCCACGGAAATTAAATTACGAATGAGGAATTACGAATTACGAATTACGAATTCAGGCAAAGGAAAAAACCTTATTCTTTTTTTTAAACCTTAGTAGCAGTTGTGATTACCCCTCCAATTTTAACCTTATTCGGTCGATGGAAAAGTCCGCAATGGTTTTACACTGAAAAAATGTATGAACCATGATTTAAGGATTGAGTGATTTTTTTTCGGTATCGGTATTACAAAATCAGTGTAAGAGTATGATGATCGGATTGAGCAGCGGCGGTGAGATAATACATCTTGTATTTCCTGGCCGGGCCTGATAACGATTAGTACATAGGGAGTCAATTTCTACTCAAAATGGCAAGAATTCAATTAACAATTAATAATGAACAATTGAGAGGGTAAAGACTGCCGCCACAAATTCACAAAAACACAAAATTCCACGGAAATTAAATTACGAATGAGGAATTACGAATTACGAATTACGAATTCAGGCAAAGGAAAAAACCTTATTCTTTTTTTAAACCTTAGTAGCAGTTGTGATCACCCCTCCAATTTTAACCTTATTCGGTCGATGGAAAAGTCCGCAATGGTTTTACACAGAAAAAATGTATGAAACAATGATTAAAGGATTGAGTGATTATTTTAAAATGCTGAGCGCGAAAGACACGCGACCTCCTGCCGGGGGATTAATAAGAAAGGAATGGGCAGCCACAAGGGCTGCCCAAACGAAATAAATTTTACAGGTTATCTAAAAAATAATTGGTGATCTTATTCCAGAGATGATTGATTTTTTTTCCTTTGATTCCATGCGGTTGGCCGACATAGGGGAAATAATCAAGAGGTTTATTCATATCAGCGGCTTTATTCGCGAAAACAAGCGTCTGCTGCCAGACCACTGTCGGATCGGATGTGCCATGCACAAGAAGCAGCTTTTTACCTTCCAGGTTTCCGACATAATTCAGCAGGCATGCTTTTTCATAACCCTCTTTATTTGTTCGCGGTTTATCCATATATCTTTCTGTATACATTATTTCATACATAGCCCAGTCAATAACCGCGCCTCCGCCGACAGCGACTTTAAAAATATCATCTGTTCGCAGCAGCATTGTTGTCGCCATAAAACCGCCATAACTCCACCCGAAAACACCTACCCGTGCAGGGTCGACGAATCCCCGGTTAATCATATAGCGCACTCCGGTCATCTGATCCCGCATCTCTATGGTCCCGAGCTGGCGGAATGTTGCCTGCTCAAATTCTTTTCCCCGGTTTTCCGATCCACGGTTATCCATTGTAAAAACCACATACCCGGCCTGGGCCATGCGCATTGACCAGAACTGGTATTTGCCATACTGCCATTCATCGAGGATCTGCTGGTCATGAGGTCCCCCGTAAAGATAAACAATCATGGGATACTTTTTTTCAGGATTAAAACCGGGAGGTGTATAGATTCTGCCATAAAATTTTATATTATCTTCATTTTTAAAGCTGACCAGTTCAATTCCGGGAAGATCAAACTTAGCGACAGGATTTTCTGATCTCATTATTTCCCTTACGATCTTTCCATCGGGTGATATTATACGGGATACCAATGGTATTTCAGAACTTTCCCATTCATCCAAAAACCAGGACTGTTCATTCATCCTTATATTGTGAACACCTTTCCCATCGGTGATTTTTCTTATTTTGCTTTTCGCAAGAGAGGCGGAATATAAGTGTCGTTCAAGCACACTTTCTTTTGTGCCTGTAAAAAATACTTCATCCGCGTTCTTCGAAAATCCGATATGTTCTGTAACAACCCATTCTCCGCGGGTCAACTGTAAACTTTCGCTGCCATTTATATTACATAGATAATAATGTGTAAAGCCATCCTTTTCACTCAGCCAGAGGAATTTTTCATTTTGACCGGGGATGAAGTATAGCGGGTGCAGCGGCTCGGCATAACGTTCCTCTTTTTCCTCAAAAAGATCATTAAGAAATTTTCCCGAAAGGGGATCATATCTTTTAAGGATGTAATGATTCTGGTCGCGGTTGATATGAGTGAGACAGATATTTTCTGATTCAGGTCCCCATGTTATATTCGCGAGGTACTGATCTTTAGGCCCCTTCGTATCGAGCCAGGTAGTTTTCCCTCTGCCGATATCATATATCCCAATCCTGACTTCATGGCTTTGTTGGCCTGCCATAGGGTATTTTATAAATTTTGTTTTTGCCGGATATGATCCGGTAAAATCAATGATCGGATAGTCGGTTACCATGCTCTGGTCTATCCGGTAAAAGGCAAGTTTTTTGCTGTCATCGGACCAGAAAATACCATCTTCTATTCCAAATTCCCTTCGATGAGCGGCCTGACCATTAATAATATCGGGATTACGAGTATCAGTAACCTGAATAAATTCACCGGTTTCCCTGATCACATAAAGATCATTCGCTATTGTAAATGCGATATTTTTTTTGTCAGGTGAAAGTTCCGCGTTATCAGCTTCTTCAGGAAGGCTGAATTTTTGAGATAATTCCCTCGTTTTTATATCATATTCAAACCACTGATTGTTGATTTCAATCAGGAATTCACCAGAGTTTATCCATATAATTTCCGGAAATTTATTATCAATTCCGGTTTTATATTTTCTCAGCAAAGAAGCAAGATCTTCCAGCCGCAAAATAATCTCTTTTTTATCTGATTTTACAAAGCCTCTTTTTAGTACATCATTTGTTGTTTCTTTATCTATAAAAGAATAGCTGTCGGCGCCTGGGATCCATTGAAACTTGCTGATTTTTTGCGGGGCGAGTGTTGAGTAGGAACCGGATGTAATATCGGATGTGGTGAAAATTTTATTCTGTGAAAAGATAGTGGAAGTAAAAAGCAGGAGAGCAGTAATAAATATGCTTTTCATAGGGGAACCTCGGATTATGGTGGGTATAAAATAAAAAGGGACCTTGAACCGGTCCCTCTGATATTTATTTTTTCGCTTTATCATCCTTTAGCAGAGTCCTTTTTTCCAGGACATTGTCAATAAGCTTGTATTCTTTCGCCTCTTCGGAGGTCATATAATAGTCGCGGTCGCAATCTTTTGATATCTGTTTGATATCTTTTTCAGTAGTATCAGCGAGTATTTTGTAGAGAGTATCGCGGGTTTTTATCATCTCTTTCGCGTGTATCTCAATATCGGAAGTCTGACCCTGCAATCCGCCGATCCATGGCTGATGAATCATTATTTTAGAATGGGGAAGAGCTGATCTTTTACTTTTTGCCCCGCCTGCCAGAAGCACCGCACCCATGCTCGCCGCAAGTCCGACACAAATTGTCGCCACATCCGATTTGATATATTTCATGGTGTCATAAATAGCGAGACCGGCTGAAACGCTTCCGCCGGGTGAGTTGATATAAAGGTTGATATCTTTACCCGGATCTTCAGCTTCGAGGAAAAGAAGCTGGGCAATAACAAGACTGGCGATATGATCATCCACAGCAGTGCCAAGGAAAATAATTCTTTCCCTGAGAAGGCGTGAAAAAATATCCATTCCTCTTTCGCCGCGGCCGGTTTGTTCAATTACGTAAGGGACAAGCTGGTTATAAATTTCAGGTTTCATACTATTTCCATTGTTGTTTTTAGAATCCTTTAACAAAGAATATTGGGCCGAAATTCCTGAAGTCACTATTTTTCTTCCCCTTCAGCTTCTTTTGAGGGGTCGAATTCCTCAATTTCATTATTTTCTTTCAGGTAGCTGATGATCTTTTCATCCAGCATGGCATCGGCCCGATTGCTGTCCTTATAATACTTTATCAGTTTATCAACCGATATGCCGGTGTTTTCCGCTTCTTTTTCAGCCAATTCTTTGAGATCGTCATCGTTCACTTCAATTTTTTCAATTCTGGCGATATTTTCCGAAATGATCTGCCATTTGGCCATCCATTCAGCCTGTTTTTGGATGTTGTCTTTCATCATTTCTTCATCAAAGTGACGTTTTTCTCTTTTTGCTTTCTCTTTTTCTGATTCCACGATTCGGTTAAACAGCACATCCACATAACCCTGGGGAGGGGTGAATTCATTGTTCTCAATAATTTTATTTAGCAGACCATTGGTATATATCTCATCCGACTGGGCTTCATAATATTTTTCATAAGTTTCTCTTAAGCTTTTTTTCCAGCTTTCCATATCGGTCGCCATATTTCTCGAAAGACTTTTGACCAGTTCCCCGGTGATCTCAGGCATTACAAGTTTTTCGATATCTAATATATTGGCGGTATATGTAAAATCTTCTTTATGGGTTTCTTCGCCATGTTTATGTTCATCAGTAAAGCTAAACGTAAATGTTTCATTTATATTCTTACCGATTGCCGCTTTCGCTATATTGGGATTAACCCTTTCATCTGCCAGATCGATTACCATATTCCGGGCTGTGCTTCCTTCTATTGCTTCCCCGTTTTCATCAATTCTCTGGAGGTCTACAGTAATTCTGTGATTTTCATCCTCTACTTTTTCCACTTCTTCATAATCACTTTTCGACTTTAACATTGTGTTGATATCGCGCTCGATATCTTCATCTTTGACCAAAAAAACCGGTTTTTTTATTTTTTGTCCGGAATAGTCTTTCACTTCAATATCAGCTTTAACCTCATACTGAACTTTGAATGTTAACTCTTTTTCCGGTTCGAAGTTGATATCTGCCAAAGCGGGAGTGCTGATAGGTTCAAGGTTTTGTTCTTTTACAATCTCCCAGAATTTTGTATTCGCGATATCTTCACTCGCGCGGTATTCGATCGCGTCGCCATAAAGTTTTTTAATCATACCCATAGGGGCTTTTCCTTTACGGAATCCGTCGATGCTTATTTTTGCTCTTTCTTTTTTGTAAGCTGCTTCAATTTCAGGTTTGATCTCTGAATAATCCAGGGTTACTTCAAGTTCACGTACGAAATCAGAAATAGTATTTATCTTTGTTTCCAACTCAACCTCTGTTTAATCATGGGAAATAAAAATGACTGGTACGAGAGGGGGGACTCGAACCCCCACATCACAGGGATACTAGATCCTAAGTCTAGCGCGTCTACCAAATTCCGCCACCCTCGCATTTGTAACCAGGTGCAAAAAATTATAGACTTTAAATATAATATATATTTTATGGAATAGCAATCGGACAGGGCCAAATAATTTCCTCTCCCGTGAGGGATCAACTTTTTCCGGTTTATTTATTTTAGAAAGCAAAAGCAAAGTTTTTCTGAATTAAATTGCCGGCTGAATCAGGAGCCTTTAAGCTTAAAATATGTCGAATAGAGTTCCATTATTTCATTTTTAAATTCTATGGCGTCGACTGTAATATCCCCGATTTTAAATTCTGATTTTTTATCAGTATGATTGATGTTTACTTCAAAGGTTTCGGTGCCTTTAAGTATGCCGCCACATCTTTTCAGGCGCGGATCTTCATCGAGCCGCTGGTCGAACCTTTTAACAATCTCGGAGGATATAAGGGGGGAATTTTCTATCCATTGTTTCAGATGACACGCGGTTGAAATAAAATTGAACATCTGATCGCCGCTGACCTCTTTATCCAGCTTTTCGGAATCGCGGATAAGCTTTTCAAAAATATTACGCGGTGTATCGAATTTGTGTTGCTCCACCATTTTTTGCTCCTTCTAATTTGTTATTATTTAACAGGAGAGGAAGAGAACTTAAAAGAATGTAAGAAATAGAAAGGATAAATGCAAAGTTGATTATTGACTGGTATATCATTTAATTTTAGTTTTGAAAAGTGAAGTATGAAGTTAAATAAGGCGAGGTTTATGCGAAAAGGCGATATTTTTAATCAGCTCGCGCTGCTGATTGAACGTGGAAAAATAAATAAAGATTCACCTTTTCCTCCCGATCTGAAAGGGGAGGATGGCGCGTCGGAGCTGACCGCGAGAGCGTTGGAAGAAGGCATAAAGGCAGAAGAGGTCCTCAACAGAGGTCTGATGCCGGGAATGGGAAGAGTGGGAGAAAAATTCAGGGATGGTGAAATTTATGTTCCGGATGTGCTGATAGCGGCAAGAGCTATGAATGCGGCGCTTGAGCATCTAAAGCCCTATTTTATTTCGGGAGAAGTAAAAAGGAAGGGAAAAATAATTCTCGGAACCGTAGCGGGCGACCTGCATGATATAGGCAAAAATCTGGTCAGGATGGTTCTCGAAGGAGGAGGCTGGGAGGTGATTGACCTTGGGGTGGATGTTCCCGCGGCACGGTTTATAGCAGCCCTCGAAGAGTCGAATGCTGAAGCGGTTGCTATGAGCGCTCTTCTTACCACAACGATGCTCAATATGAAGACAATCGCTGAAAAAGTAAAAGAGTTTTCCGAAAAGACAACCATAATTGTCGGCGGCGCTCCCCTTTCTGATTCTTTCGCGAAAGAAATTGGAGCCGATTATTGCGAAGGTCCTCATGAAGCGCTGGAATTTCTTAACCGAAAGTGTGCCTGAAATGCAAAATCTGCGTTATTTTGAAATTGCGGCGGAAGATGTTCTCCCTGATATTACAACTATTATCAGGATACTCGGTTACAGAAATGAACAACCTCCGGAATATATATTGGAAGAAATTAGCAATATACTGACCCGGGCCTCCGGTTCTCTTAACGTTAAAGGGGGATACCTGCTTTTAAACCCGGATGAGTATTTAAAAAAGCAAGAGAGTATTATATGCCGGGGAAAGGAGTTAAATACCGGTCGCCTTATTTCGGCAAGGCTGGGCAAGGCTGAATCGGTTGTTATTTTTTCTGTTACCTCGGGAAATGAAATCTCGGAATTGATAAATAAGCTCAATGCAGAAAATGATCCGCTCGGAGCTTATATTGCCGATATTATTGGTTCGGAAAGCTGTGAGAATGGGGCGGAAAAAATTGAAAGTAGACTTATCCGGGATGAACTCAACCCCTCGGGCGCGGTAACTAACCGATACAGTCCCGGTTATTGCGGATGGAATCTTGAAGACCAGAAAAATCTTTTTTCACTATTGCCCGATAAGTTTTGCGGAATTACCCTGAACGCGTCATACCTGATGATTCCGGTCAAATCGGTCAGTGGCATTATTGGTTATGGCGAAGGGGCAAAAAGGCTGGGATATTCCTGTTCGATTTGTGACAGGGAAGATTGTATTTACAGAAACAACCTGGTGGAAGAATGAAAAAAAGACGAATCAGAGATTTATTAAAAGTTAAAAAAAAGCTTGTCGCCGACGGAGCATGGGGAACGTCGCTGCAAAATATGGGTCTCGAGCCCGGCCAGCCCGCTGAATACTGGAATCTTGAATATCCTGAAAAAGTATACCAGGTCGCTGAAAGTTTTGTCAACGCGGGGGCTGATATCATTGAAACCAACAGCTTTGGCGGAAGCCGAATTAAGCTGAGAAGTTATGGCCTGGACGCGAAAACCGCGGAAATAAACCGGATCGCCGCCTCAATATCTTCAAAAGCTGCCGGTAAAAATGTCATAGTCGCAGGATCAATCGGTCCCACGGGAAAATTTGTTATGACCGGAGACATCTCAAAAGAGGAGCTGTTTGATCTCTTTAGTGAACAGGCTGCGGCTCTTGAGGAAGGGGGAGCTGACGCTGCCATCATTGAAACATTTTATGATTCCGATGAAATTGAAGCGGCGGTAACGGCTGTTAAACAAAACAGTTCCCTTGAAATAATTGCCTCTCTGACATGGGAAAAAAACAGCGCCGGAACCTACAGGTCGATGATGGGGCTGACACCTGCCCAGGCTTATCAGATAGCGATTGAATCGGGCGCCGATATTATCGGGTCCAATTGCGGCGCGGGTTATGAACAACTTGAAGAGCTGACTGATGAAGTGGTGAAACTTTTCCCGGATGTGCCAATATTGCTGAATCCGAACGCGGGACTGCCGGTAATTGAATCGGGCAGGGTTGTATATGGTGAATCGGCTGAAAGCATCGCCGGTATAGTAGAGAGGATGTATGAAAGAGGGGCTTCGATAATAGGCGGATGCTGCGGAACAACGCCCGATCATATTAAAACAATCAGGCGCGTCGCAGACAAATATTTATAGGTTATTCAACCGGAGGGATTCAGTTTTTCTGAATCTCCTCCTTAACTTCCATCTTCGCCGAAATGAGGTCGGCATGTGTAAGATGCAGATTCCCGCTGATTTTCCTGATAAAATAATCTTCATATTTATGCAGGAAATCATCTATGTAGCTTAATCGCCAGAGATTTTTTAATACTTCCATTTTCTGGTCGCGGCTGAAGTTTTGATTTACAATATCAGTAAATTCGTAAATACTGATGCTTTTTTCCATATGTGTTTTTGACAGATCAATCAGGTCTTCAACAGCTTCATCTGTCAGGTTGAAGGTTTTCTTCATTATAATGATGATTTTTTCCCTTTCCTCAACTGAAAATTCATCATCGGCATTAGCTACTTCAAGAAAAAGAGCGCATGTGGCTATTTGGAGTTTCTTTTCATCGCTGACCTTGTTGAAAGAAATTCTTCCCGAAGGATCGGGAGTATCATACGGAGTAATTATTTTCTTCAGAAATTTTAGCATTTCAACCTGTATTTTTTTTATTCTTCTTCTACTTCAATAATTTCATATTCTGTTTCTTTTCTGCCTTTTCTTTCAAAAAGAACCGCCAGTGAATCAAGATGTTTAGGTAAATTTCCGGGAATCTGATCCCAGGTAAAGCGCCATGTCCAGTTTCCGGCTGGTCTTCCCGGGAAGTTCATTCTCGCTTCACTTCCGAGGTTAAGAATATCCTGCATTGGTATCACGCAGGTGTCGGCAACTGAGGCAAAAGCCGCTTTAATAAGATCTTCGGTTAATTTATTACCGTCACTTCCAAGATATTCACAAACGTGGGTGAATATATCGGAACCGGCTTCTTTTTCTTTATCGAAAAAGCCCCGCGTTGTATCATTATCGTGTGACCCGGTATGTACAACACAGTTATTCGGGTAGTTATGGGGCAAAAATTTCTTATCCCCGGTCTTACCAAACGCAAACTGCATGATTTTAATTCCGGGAAATTCAAATTTATCTCTTAATTCTACAACCGACTCGGTAATTACACCAAGATCTTCAGCGATAATGGCCGGATTTCCAAGTTTTTCTTTAATGACATTAAATAATTTTTCTCCCGGACCTTTGACCCATCTGCCATCGATAGCGGTTTTTGCATTGCCCGGTATTTCCCAGTAGGCGTCGAATCCTCTGAAATGATCAATTCTTACGATGTCGACCATGTCGAAGAGTTTTCTGAAACGGGCCTGCCACCAGGAGTAATCATCTTTTTCCATTTCATTCCATTTGTAAAGAGGATTGCCCCATAATTGTCCTGTTTTGCTGAAATAATCGGGTGGGACGCCGGCAACGAGCTCAAGTTTTCCTTTTTCATCAACCGTGAATAAATTTTTATTTGCCCAAAGATCAGCGCTGTCATAAGCTATAAAAATCGGAAGGTCGCCAATGATCTGAATGTTTTTTTCATGAGCGTAATTCCTGACAGCATTCCACTGTCTGTGAAAAATGAACTGGAGGAATTTTTGATAATCAACGGTATCCTTTAATTTTTCTTCCCATCTCTCAACCGCGCCTTCCTTCCTGAGGGCGATATCTTTATCCCAGTCTGTCCAGACAATTCCGCCATGATGCTGCTTGGCAGCCATAAACAGGGCATAGTCATCAAGCCAATAGCTGTTAGCGGCGCAAAAATCGGCGCATTGTACTTCTACCGAATTTCCCTGCGCTTTAAAATTGCCGTATGCTTTTTGTAAAAGGCCTGTCTTATACCAGATTACCTGGCCATAATCGATTTTATGAAAATTATGTTCGGGAATATCATTCACATCCTCTTCGGAAAGCAGTCCTTCTTCCAGAAGTTTGTCGGGGCTAATCAATAGTGGATTGCCGGCGAAGGCTGAAAAACACTGATAAGGTGAATCACCATAACCTGTGGGGCCCAAAGGAAAAACCTGCCATAACATTTGACCTGAATTTTCCAGAAAATCAATAAACTTAAACGCATCGTCACCAAGGTCGCCAATACCATATTTCCCCGGCAGAGAAGTGGGATGCAGCAAAATTCCCGCAGATCTGTTGAATTTCATTTTCACCTCTTAATTTATTGAAATACCTAAACTATTAATTTACATAAAAATAAACACTTTAGTAAGAAAAAATAATTTTTGCTGTTCTGGTGAACTTTTAATTAACTGATTGCCTTATCAAAATTAATAATATTAAAGTGATTGCTTAAAAAAGAATTATTTGTTATTTTGTCACCCACTTTAGTTATAATCTTCCTGTTCCGGAAACTGAAAAATAATTATTTTCGTTGTGTTCAACGAGAAACGGTATCTTATACTCTAAAAAATAAAAAAATGTAATGAGGAAATAATGAAGTTTTTTCGCTACTTCACCAGGGAAGGGAATGATGCGCTGGCATCAATGGAGTTTGTAAAGAGGAAATCGGAAATCAAAAATCCCGATGGTACTATCGTGTTTCAGATGGAAGATGTTGTTGTGCCAAAATTTTGGTCGCAGGTTGCCACAGATATTCTCGCGCAAAAATATTTCAGAAAAGCAGGTGTTCCCAGGCTGCTCAAAAAGAAAACGGAGGAGAATATTCCTGAATGGCTTCAGGTTTCAGAGCCTGATATTGAAAGATTAAATCATTTGCCTGAAAAAGAAAGATACTCTTCCGAGGTTGATTCGAGGCAGGTGTTTCATCGCCTGGCCGGAACATGGACCTACTGGGGATTTAAGTATAATTATTTCGATAGCGAGGAGGACGCGAGAATTTTTTATGATGAGCTGGTTTATATGCTTGCCCGTCAGCTATGCGCTCCCAACAGTCCGCAGTGGTTTAATACCGGTCTGAACTGGGCTTATGGAATAAACGGCCCTGCCCAGGGGCACTTTTATGTCCATCCTGAAACAGGCGAGATGACAAAATCGGAAGACGCCTATACTCATCCTCAGCCACACGCCTGTTTTATCCAGTCAGTTGATGACGATCTCGTTAATTCGGGCGGTATTATGGACCTTTGGGTAAGAGAAGCCCGGTTATTTAAATATGGCTCAGGCACCGGCACAAACTTTTCCAACCTCAGAGGTTCGAATGAACCTTTAAGCGGAGGAGGAAAATCATCCGGTTTAATGTCATTTCTTAAGATTGGCGACAGATCGGCCGGGGCAATTAAATCGGGGGGAACCACCCGCCGCGCCGCCAAGATGGTTACTCTCGACGCGGATCATCCCGATATAGAAGAATATATCAACTGGAAAATGGTTGAGGAACAAAAGGTCGCGGCTCTTGTGGCAGGATCCCAGCTTTCTGAAGAACATCTTAATAATATAATGAAAGCATGTTATGCCGAGCATCCCGAAAATGACAGGTTTAACAGAAGAACCAATCTGAAGCTCAAAAAAGCGATTCTGGAAGCGCGCAAAGTCAGAATTCCTGAAAATTATATTGAACGGGTAATCCAGCTTGCCCGGCAGGGATTCAAATCTATTGAATTTCCTGTTCTGGACACTGACTGGAATTCGGACGCCTATACAACGGTTTCCGGTCAGAATTCTAATAACTCAGTCCGTGTTGTCAATGATTTTATGAACGCCGTTATCAGTGATGATGACTGGAACCTTTACTGGAGAACCGAGAAGAAAAAAGCTGAAAAAGAAAACCGTCCTCCCGCCGCGTGTAAAACAATAAGGGCAACTGATCTGTGGGATCAGATATCTTATGCCGCGTGGTCATCTGCCGATCCGGGCCTGCAATATCATACCACGATTAATGATTGGCACACATGTCCCGAAGGAGGGGAGATCAAAGCTTCAAATCCATGCAGTGAATATATGTTTCTTGATGACACTGCCTGCAACCTCGCCTCACTTAACCTGGTAAGGTTTTATGATGATGAAACTCAAAAATTTGATATAGAAGGTTTAAGGAGCGCTGTCAGATTCTGGACAACCGTCCTTGAAATCAGTGTTATGATGGCGCAGTATCCAAGTGAAGAAATTGCGCGTCTTAGTTATGACTACAGAACCCTCGGTCTTGGCTTTGCCAACCTCGGATCACTTCTGATGCGCCAGGGAATTCCTTATGACAGCAAGCAGGCCTACGCGATAGCCGGAGCCATTACCTCTATTATGCATATGAGCGCTTATGCCACATCCGCCGAACTTTCTTCCGAGCTCGGGCCTTTCCCCGAATATGAGAAAAACAAAGAACATATGCTCAGAGTGATCAGAAATCACAGAAGAGCTTCTTATAATGTGCCCGCGGAGGAATTTGAAAATCTTTCGATCATACCTAAAGGAATAAATCCCAAACATTGTCCTTCCGATTTATTAAAAGCCGCTCTTGAAGATTCGGACAGAGGGCTTGAGCTGGGTGAAAAACATGGTTACAGGAATGCCCAGGTTACCGTTCTTGCCCCCACAGGAACTATCGGACTGGTTATGGACTGTGATACAACAGGTATCGAACCCGATTTCGCCCTTGTGAAATTCAAAAAACTGGCCGGAGGCGGATATTTTAAGATTATCAATCAATCAATTCCTCCCGCGCTAAAAAAACTTGGTTATAATAATGAGCAGATTAAAGAAATAATAAACTACGCGAAAGGAACAGGTTCACTTGACGGCTGTCCGCATATCAATACTGAATCGCTTAAGTCAAAAGGATTTACCGCGGAAATACTGCGGAAAATAGAATCAATGCTCCCTGCCGCTTTTGAAATCGGATTCGCCTTTAACCGTTATACACTGGGCGATCAGTTTATTACCGAAAAACTTGGTATTTCAGAATCGAGACTTAATGCCCCCGATTTCGATCTGCTTAAAGAACTTGGTTATTCAAGAGACCAGATTTCACGCGCTAATGATTATGTAAGCGGCACAATGACAATTGAAGGGGCTCCTTTCCTTAAACATGAACATTATCCTGTTTTTGACTGCGCGAATAAATGCGGCAAGATAGGTGAACGGTATATTAAAGCTGAAGCGCATATTACCATGATGGGAGCGGTTCAGCCTTTCATTTCAGGAGCCATATCCAAAACCATCAACCTGCCGAATCATGCCACTGTCGAGGATGTAAAAGAAGCCTATCTTCAGTCCTGGAGGCTTGGCCTCAAAGCCAACGCGCTCTATAGGGATGGCTCCAAATTATCTCAGCCTCTTAACAGTGTCAGCGAGGAAGACCTTGAAGAAATTGAACAGGCCAGGGAAGAAAATGATATCGTAAAAGTTGCCGAAAGAATTATTCATCGTTATATAGCCAAACGACGCAGACTGCCCGACAGAAGAAAAGGATATACCCAGAAATCAAAAATCAATGGTCAGACTGTTTATATCCGCACCGGGGAATATGAAAACGGCCAGCTCGGTGAAATATTTATTGATATGCACAGGGAAGGGGCAGCTTTCAGGAGCCTTCTTAACTGCTTTGCCATCTCAATATCTCTCGGTCTTCAGCATGGCGTTCCTCTCGAAGAGTTTATCGACGCTTTTGTTTTTACAAGATTCGAGCCCAGTGGTGTGGTGACAGGACACAGCAGGATTAAAATGACCACTTCGGTAATTGATTATATTTTCCGTGAACTGGCGGTAACCTATCTTAACAGAAATGATCTTTCTCATGTGGAACCTGAATTCAGTGACAAATCTCCTTCTATGGAGTCTGATTATGTATCTGAAGAGGTTATAAGTGAGAGGATGATAGAGGTAAGCCCTTCAAAAATAAGCCTTGATATCGAACCGCCGAAAAACGGAAACGGAAATGACCGTGAGTCGGGCATTCGGAACCAGGTAATCGCCATGAATAAAAAGGTTGCCGAAGCGAGAACCCGCGGATATACCGGGGATATTTGTCCTGAATGCCAGAGCATGACTATGGTTCGCAACGGCACATGCCTTAAATGCACCACCTGCGGGGCCACAACAGGATGCAGTTAACGATAAAATTATGTTGAATTGAAAAAGGGGGTAGAGCCCCCTTTTTTTATTGACTTTTCATAGCAAAAGCGATACATTCCCAACCTTAAAAAAGATGAATACTGATAAATTAAAGATATTGGAAGAAAATATTTCCACGGCTTGCGCCGATTCAGGAAGGAGCCGGTCGGAAGTAACATTAATCGCGGTTTCAAAAACCCGGCCCATGGAGGATATCCTAATAGTTCATGAAGCCGGTCAGATTCATTTCGGCGAAAATAAAGCTCGTGAGCTGCAATCGAAAGCGGAATATGAACATTCTTCAATTATCTGGCATTTTATCGGGCATCTTCAGAGTAACAAAGTAAAATATATTATTAATTCAGCCGAATACATTCATTCGGTTGAAACCGAAAAGTTATCCGATGAAATTAATAAACGCTCTTTGGCTGCCGGAAAAATTCAGAAAATTTTTATTGAGGTGAATACCTCCGGTGAAGAGTCGAAATTCGGATTGCGGGAATATTCAAAAATTGAAGAACTTGCCGGTTATTGCGGCGCTCTTGAAAATATTGAAGTTTGCGGCCTGATGACAATGGCGCCATATTCTGATGATGAAAAGATTTTGAGAAACTGTTTTTCCGGCTTGCGAAAGATCAGGGATGATCTTTCGGTCAATTTTCCAAAACTACGACATCTGTCTATGGGTATGAGCAATGATTATCCCTTCGCGATTCAGGAAGGGGCAACCATGGTAAGAGTCGGAACCGCTATTTTTGGTGAAAGAAATTAGGTAAACAACTGGATTGGGTCTGATGAAATTTACTCCCAACAGCATAAAAAATCAGGAGTTCAATAAAACTCTCAGGGGTTATGATGCCGATGAGGTCAGGGCTTTCCTTGAACAGATGGCTAATCATGTAGAAGAGATGAATGGAAAAATTGCCTCCCTTGAGCAGGAGAACGATAAAAAAAATTCACGGATTGAAGAGTTCAACAAAATCGAAAAGTCTCTTCATCACACCCTCATTGACGCGCGTGAGTCGTCAAGTAAAGCAATAGAATCAACGAGGAAAAAAATAGAACAGATGGTTAAGGAAGCGGAACAAAAATCATCTGAGCTGTTATCCGGAGCAAAAAAGGAGGCGGAATTTGTTAAAAGTTCTGTCGTGCATCTGCGGGAAGAAAATAAACTTCTTACTGCAAAACTGAAAGCTATGATCAACACTCAGTCGAGAATGCTTGATCTCTATTTTCCCGACCCGGAGAATGAAAAAATCAGTCGGGATAACCCTGAAAAAAATATAAATATTGATGATATACTGGAGAAACTTACATGAGTGATCTGCTGAAAAAGATTGATGAAACCATCGCGGTGATAAGAAAACAGACCACCGAAACCTATCAAACAGGCATTATCCTCGGGACCGGCCTGGGAGGACTCGTTGATGAAATAAAAATTGAAACCGAAATTGACTATAGTGAACTGCCACATTTTCCCCTGTCAACGGTTGAATCGCACCAGGGAAAATTGATATTCGGTAAGATCAACGGGAAAAATGTTGTAGCGATGCAGGGACGGTTTCATTATTATGAAGGATATTCAATGCAGCAGATCACCTACCCGGTAAGAGTTATGAAATTTCTCGGGGTGACTCATCTGCTTGTTTCCAACGCCTGCGGCGGAATGAATCCGCTATACCGCAGAGGGGATTTAATGATAATGTCCGATCATATCAATTTACTCGGCGATAATCCGCTGATTGGAAAAAATGAAGATAAACTCGGCCCCCGTTTCCCGGATATGAGTGAACCCTATGATCAGGAGATGATAGCTCTGGCCGAAGAAGCCGCGCTGGAAAATAAAATTAAGGTTCACAAAGGAGTTTACGTGGCAGTTGCCGGCCCCAACCTTGAGACCAGGGCGGAATACCGCTTTCTCAGAACCATCGGCGCTGATGTGGTGGGTATGTCCACCATACCGGAAAACATTGTAGCCAATCATATGGGTATGAAGGTGCTCGGTTTCAGTATTATTACCGATGAATGTTTCCCCGAATCTTTAAAACCGGTTGATGTGTCCGAAATTATCGCGGCAGCGAATGCGGCGGAACCAAAAATGACTCTTATTATGAAAGAGGTAATAAAAAAGATTGGAATCTGATAAACCCAAAATATTATCATTTTTTACCCCGGCTCTCCTTGCCGCGCTGATGTTTCTTTCAAATTTTCTGAGCACCGATGTTCTGAATATCGGGCAGATGAATTTTACGGTTTGGTTTGTACTTTCATTTTTCGCGTTTGTCTGCGGATGGCTGATAAACCTAACCCTGGGCTGGACTCTTGGCGGTAAGCTGGTTTTTGCCGTTATTATCGCGGCGTCATTAATTAGTCTTATGTTGATTTCCTTTTTCGAGGAATATTTTGGATTCAGTGAGCTGCTTAGCGAAAATATGATATTATATACTTTAAGAAATGTTGTTTTGGGTTCATTCGGATTTTTTGGAATGGCTGTGCACCAGGTGTTTTATCAGCAAAGAAAAATTCAGCTTCTTACCGGCCAGATTAAATTTATGGAAAAAAATATTTCGGACGCTTCGGCCCGGAATGAAATAATTATAAAACAAGCTGAACTTAAAGGGAAAGAAATTGTTTTTGAAGCGGAAAAAAAAGCAGCCGAAGTGAAAAGTCTTCATGATGACATGAAAAGAAGGCTGAAAGAATTTCTGGAAGCTGAAAAAGAGCTTCTGAGGAAATATGAATTGGACAAGTAATTAAAATTATTCAGGCAATAAATACAAGAATTGATATGTTTAAGCAATACAAAGAGAAGGTAAATTACTCAGAGATTGAAAGTGAAGTTCTGAATTTCTGGGAAAAAAATGGAATTTTTGAAAAAAGTATTTCAACAAGAGACCCTGAAAAAGCATTCACTTTTTATGAAGGACCTCCGACTGCAAATGGAAAACCGGGTCTGCATCACGCTTATGCCCGATCATTAAAAGATCTCGTCTGCCGCTATAAAACCATGAAAGGTTACAGAGTAAACAGAAAAGCCGGCTGGGATACTCACGGATTGCCGGTTGAGATTGAAGTTGAAAAAAGCCTGGGTATTAAGAATAAAAGTGAAATTCCACTCTTTGGCGTTGAAAAATATAATAAGGCATGCAGGAATTCGGTATTTACCTATAAAGAACTGTGGGAACAGATGACCAGACGAATGGGTTACTGGATCAACCTGGAAGATGCTTATATTACATGCACAAACGATTATATTGAATCGGTATGGTGGTCGCTGAAAACTCTTTTTGATAAAGGTCTTATCTATAAAGATTATAAAATCGTTCCCCAGTGTCCCCGTTCAGAAACGGTGCTTTCATCACATGAACTGGCTCTGGGTTATAAAGAAACAAAGGACCCTTCTGTTTATGTGCTGATGAAAATTATGGATGAAGAGTTTACCGGCGGTGAGGATGTTTCCTTCCTGGTCTGGACCACTACTCCCTGGACATTAATCTCCAACGTGGCTCTCGCGGTTGGCGAAGATATCGATTATGTTAAAATTGAAACTGACGGCAAAAAAATAATTCTTGCCAAAGAACGGTTAAGCGTTATCCGGGAAGAATATACCATACTTGAAGAATACAAAGGGAAAGACCTTCTCGGAGTTCATTATGATCAGTTATTCAAATATCTCGATGTCGATCTGGATGCTTTTTATGTTATCAGCGGAGAATTTGTTAGTACGGATGATGGTTCGGGAATCGTTCATATAGCCCCCGCTTTCGGAGCAGATGACTACGAAGTGTCGAAAAGAAACAATCTGCCTTTCCTTCAGCCGGTTACAAGGGGTGGAATTTTTACCGAAGAGATTACCGATTTCGCGGGAAAATTTGTTAAGGACGCTGACCCTGATATTATATATAAACTGAAAAGTGAAGATAAACTTTACAGAAAAGAAACTATTGTTCACTCCTATCCATTCAGTTGGCGTTTTGATAATGTTCCGGTAATTTATTACGCGAGAGAATCATGGTTTATCAAAACCACCTCAATATCTGACAGAATGGTGGAACTGAATAAAACAATCAACTGGTATCCTCCGGAAGTCGGCAGCGGACGTTTCGGAAACTGGCTTGAAGAAAATAAGGACTGGGCTCTTTCCAGAGATCGTTTCTGGGCCACTCCTCTTCCTATATGGATTTCCAATGATGGAGATATGTTCGCCGTAGGAAGTGTTGAGGAGCTGAAAGAAGGCTTTATTGAGGAGGATGGCAAAAGAATACCGGTTAGTGAGGTGGAGGAAATCGACCTTCATAAACCATTTGTTGATAATGTCCTTTTTGAAAAAGATGGTAAAATTTACAGAAGAACTCCTGAGCTGATAGATGTATGGTATGATTCCGGTTCCATGCCTTTCGCGCAGTACCATTATCCATTCGAAAATAAGGAGTGGTTCGAAAAGAATTTTCCCTCCGATTTTATTTGTGAGGGAATTGACCAGACGAGAGGCTGGTTTTATACAATGCACGCGATAGCGACAATGCTTTTTGATAATGTCGCTTATAAAAACCTTATCGTGAATGAATTGATCCTGGATAAAAACGGAATGAAAATGTCCAAATCGAAGGGCAATACCGTTAATCCTTTTGAATTATTTGATAAATATGGAGCCGACGCCTCCAGGTGGTACCTGGTTACAACAAGTCCCCCCTGGAAACCAACCCTTTTTGATGAGGAAGGTGTCGCCGAAGTACAGCGCAAATTTTTTGGAACACTTATAAACACCTATTCATTTTTTGCTTTATATGCCAATGTCGATGGTTTTTCGGTAAATGATGAAAAGATACCTTACTCAGAAAGACCCGAGATTGACAGATGGATTATGTCGAAAGTAAGCTCACTTGCCGAAACTGTCGAATCAATGCTCGAAAACTATGATGTAACTAAAGCTGCCCGCGCAATTTCAGAGTTTACCACAGATCAGCTTTCCAACTGGTACGTTAGAAGAAGCCGCAGACGTTTCTGGAAATCAGAGATGAATAAAGCGAAAATGTCGGCCTACCAGACTCTCTATGAATGCCTCGATATTCTTGTTAAACTTGCCGCTCCATATATTCCCTTTATCTCGGAGGAAATATATCAGAACCTGAATCGGGAAGCCTCCGAAAAATATGAGTCGGTTCATCTGGCCGAATTTCCGAAGCCGGTTTATTCCGAGACCGAATTAGAGGAGCAGATGGAAGATTCGCAGAGAATCGTTTATCTCGGCAGGGCCATGAGAGCAAAAGCCAATCTTAAGGTCAGACAGCCTCTTAAAAGGATTATGATAGCGATCAGCGCGGCGAAAAGAGACGGAATTCAACATATGAAGGATGTGATTCTTGACGAGCTGAATATAAAATCACTTGAGCTGCTCGAAGATGATTCAGGTATCGTTAATAAGTCAGTAAAACCTAATTTCAAGAAACTTGGGCCAAAATTTGGCAAAATGGTTAAAACTGTCGCCCCGCTTGTTAAGGAATTTGGTAAAGACCAGATTGCTGAGCTTGAGAAAAATGGCGTTTATATGCTGGAACTGGAAAATGAAAAATTTGAAATCCTGCTGGATGATGTCGAAATTATCAGCACTGAAATTGAAGGCTGGGTTGTTGAAAGTGATGAAGGCGCCACTGTAGCGATTGACACAGAACTTACCGAAGAGCTGCTGGCCGAAGGTAATTCAAGAGAATTTGTAAACCGTATCCAAAACATGAGAAAGGATGCCGGACTTGATGTTATGGATCGAATTAATGTATATTATACGAGTGAAGCATCACTCAGTAAACATATCGAAATGTTTACCGATTATATCAGTACTGAAGTATTAGCCGATAATATCAGCTCCGGTAATTACGATAAAGGCTATGCTCAGAATTGGAAAATAGGTGAATATGAGTGTAAAATTATTATCGAAAAGTCGTAAATATTGGAGGTATCATGTCGATATTAAAAATACAAAGGCTTCCGCATCCCGCGGAATCTCAAGGTAAAAAGACCTCTGAAGGAAAAGCTGATTCCGGGAAGGGAGATAACCAGGTTGAGATTATGTCTCCCTCAAAAAAGATGAAAACCGTTACAGGTTATGGCAAAGAGGACCTGGCGGCTTTTAAAGAAGTGATCATGGCCAAGAGAGAGGAAATCATCGAGCAGCTTCAGTCGCTGAAAGATCAGATGATGGACCCGACCACAGGGCAGTATGTTAATGAAAGCTCTCCTTATTCTTTGCATATGGCCGAACAGGGTACTGACGCACAGGAAAGAGAAAAACTTTATCTCTGGGCGCAAAGGGAGAATAAATTTCTCGGATATCTGGAAGACGCTCTTCAGCGGATTGAAAGCGGGACTTACGGAATTTGCATTGATTGTATTGACGAGCCGCAGAATTTGTGTCCGACCTGCCCCCTCATCCCAAAGGAAAGGCTGATGGCAGTGCCACATACTCAGCATTGCCTGCAGGTTAAACAAAAGATGCAGCCAAAATAAACAGGACAATTATTGCGCATATTATTTCTTTCACTTTTTATTCTGATCGCGGACCAGGTTAGCAAGCTCATTGTCAAAGGTATAAACATTCCTTTTCTCGGTATAGAATGGAAAGGAATGAAATATGCCGAAAGTATTGAGGTATTCGGATCTTTCCTGCAGATAACTTTTGTAGAAAATCCAGGAATGGCATTCGGTATTGATGTCGGGGAGTCATCAAAGCTATTCCTTTCTCTTTTTTCTCTTTTCGCGAGCATCGGGCTTCTTATTTATCTCTACCGTATGAAAGATGAAAAACCACTTTTTAAAATTTCAATAGCTCTGATTCTCGCCGGCGCCGCCGGAAATTTGATCGACAGAACTTTTTATGGACTTATATATGGTTATGCCCCCATTTTTTACGGAAGAGTTGTTGATTTTATAAATGTCGATTTTTTTGATTTTACGATCTTTGGACGAACTTATGAAAGATGGCCCATTTTTAATATTGCCGACGCCGCCGTTACAGGCGGGGTAATATTGATGTTGATGAGCCAGAATATCTGGGAAAAACCGGTCGCGGATGAAGAATCGGGCAATAATAATTCCGATGATGATAATGATGTGAACGGAAACACAGATTCAGTTGTGGAAAAAACGGATGATTTGAATGGCGAGGATAATAACCGAGCGAAAACTGAAATACGAGATACCGGAAGGGAAGAGCAAGGAAAGAATTGACCTTTTCCTTACAAATTCTATTGAGAACGCGACACGATCGAAGGTCCAGAAATTAATTAAAGAGGGACTGGTTGAAGTCAACGGTAAGAAAATTAAACCTAACTACCTGGTTAATCCGGGTGATCTGATTATCGCGACTGTCCCGATATCTCCGCGACCTGATGAAACCGAACCTGAAGATATTCCCATCGATATTGTTTATGAAGATGAATTTTTTCTAATCGTCAATAAACCACCCGGCATGGTTGTTCATCCCGCGATAGGTAACTATACCGGCACTCTCGTGAACGCGCTTCTGCATTATACAAAAAATTTAAGCTCACTGAATGACCCGGCGCGCCCCGGAATTGTGCACAGGATTGACAAAGGCACCAGCGGTCTCATGGTTGTGGCCAAGGATGAATGGACTCACGCGATGCTCTCTAAACAGTTTTCGGCGCATACTATTGAAAGAGAATACTGGGCTATTTGCTGGGGAATTCCGAAGGTGAAGGAGGGGGAGATAATAGGAAATATTTCTCGTTACAGGAAAGATAAAAAAAAGTTTGCCGTCACGGAAGATGAGGGAAAACATGCTCACACCTTCTATAAAGTGCTTGAATCTCACGATTTTACCTCTTTGGTAAGTCTTAAATTAAAAACAGGGCGGACTCATCAGATCAGGGTTCATTTATCACATATCAACCATCCTGTTTTTGGTGATGATTATTACGGGGGAAGGAAAATATCAGCAGGCTGGGAATTGCCAAGAATGAAGAGCCGGGTTAATAATCTGCTGAAACTTATCGACAGGCAGGCCCTTCACGCAAAAACTCTTGGAATTTATCATCCTCATAAAAAAGAATTTATGCGTTTTGATTCAAACCCGGCTGAGGATTTTTCTAATCTGCTTGAGGTGTTAAGGGAGCAGTCTTCAATGCTGCAAACATACGAGTGATGATTAAACCGGCCAATTAAAGAGAAAGCTTATCGATGAGCTGCCATTTATCATCCGATCTGTTTTGCGTGAAAGCTTGTCGCGTTGAGGTAATTCGATTTTTGAAAAATATGCTGAGAGGGATATGGCCGGTGAGCATAACATCCATATTTTTGCCCGGCTCCGGCCTGTTTAGAAAGACAGAAGATAGCATCTGAATTTTCCCGATTAGCATAAGTATATATTTTATAAACAGTTATATTTGATTATTGTGTGGATTTTTAATATATTTTGCGTCTGTTAATTTTTGTGAATATTATAGGAAAGCTGAAATGACCAAAGCTGATATAGTTGAAAAGGTAGCCGAAGGAACCGGATTAACTAAACTGGAAACTGAAGCGATTATCGAAGGATTCCTTAATACCGTTATTCAGTCTCTGAAGGATGGCAACGGAATTGAAATACGTGGCTTTGGTTCTTATCGTGTCAAGAAAAAAAATGGCCGGTATGCCCGGAATCCGCGGACTGGTGAGAAAGTATATGTTGATGAACATTATGTGCCGACATTTAAATTTTCAAAAGACTTCAAAGCGGCTGTTGATAAAGGCATGAAAGAGCTTGAATAAAGAAAGCGGGGATTTGATTGTCAGAAAAAAATAACAATATTAAAGGCGATATTAATAAGTATATTGCCTGTGATCTCTGTGGTGAATATAATCCTTCCGGGAGTGATTCCTGCAAAGGTTGCGGTGTTCTGCTCGAAGGGCGTTCTCATATAGTCGAGAGTACTGAAGAAGCGGAACTAACAACAGAAAAGAAAAATGAAGCGGGGAAGTTAACAGGAAAAAAAATTGAACCTGTGAAACTTTATTATATAGCTTTTGGTTTTCTTTTGATCTCAATTATTCTGATGTTTATCGGCGGAGTTTTTGACAGTCCTCAGCCGGGAGTTAAATCATTTTCAAATATGAATCAGAATCCTCATTCACATGATGATATGGCCGCATTTCAGAAGATCAGTGATATGGAGAATGCTTTAAAGGCCGATCCTGCCAATTACGATCTTATGCTCGATCTGGCCCATCTTCAGAATGATTCAGGACTGGAAGAAAAAGCCATTGAGAACTATCTTAAATATCTCGAAAATTTTCCCTCGAATGCAGATGTATGGGTTGATCTGGGAGTTTGTTATTATAAAATTAACAACCTGACAGAAGCATTTAATACTATGCAAAAAGGAATAGAAATAAATCCTTCACACCAGATAGCCCATTTTAATATCGGAATTGTAAAAATGGCTGAAGGCAAAACCGATGAAGCCAAAAAATGGTGGAAAAAGGTGATAGAGATAAATCCTGATAATGAAATTAGCAAAAAAGCTAAAGAATTTTTAAATACACATTAACCGGAGGTACCGATGCCCTGTGGCAGGAAACGTAAAAGACATAAAATGGCGACCCATAAGAGGAAAAAAAGACTGAGAAAAAATCGTCATAAAAAGAAAGTAAGATAATTTCGTAAGCCAACTTAGCTCAGCTGGTAGAGCAGCTCATTCGTAATGAGCAGGTCAGCGGTTCAAATCCGCTAGTTGGCTCTTTTGCTATATTAAATCTGAAATAAGTTGAAACCTGTCCTGTTTTTATTTTTTATCCTGTTCGTTATCCTTTCGTATCTTTCATCAAATCCGGAATACCTGTCTTCAAAACCAAAAAGCGCCGGAACAGGCAGTTATATTAGCGCTCAGGCAGGCGCTCATGAAAATAGTGTTCACGCTAAAATCAGCGCCCGATTCCTGGATGATGAAAAAAGGATACTGGTCGATCAGATAATTTCTGTCAAAGGAAAGATTGCTGTCGGGGACAGTATTCCATTTATTTTTGGAAACGGGAGCTATAATCTTAATGCCGCGAAATTTGTTGATTCGCTTTACTATAACGGAAAAAAATTGCATACCGAATTTATTGATAGTCCGCGGTTTTTCCTGAGAGTTCCTGAAGAAGAAAAAAATAAAGAAATAATCACACTTAAATTCAGTTTTATTATTAATCTTCCCGTCTACCAGAAAGGGCTGGGGTATTCCGAAGGAAGGGAATTTATTCTTTTATCCGGCTGGTTTCCTCGTGTGGCAAGTTACAACTCAACAAATATCGGCAGTTATCTGCCTGCCAATCCGATCTATTCCCGGTTTGATTGTGAGCTGAAAACTCCCGAAAATTTTTATTCGTCAGGAAATTGCGCTCTTCTGAAAATGAAGGAGGGAGATGGTGAAATTCTATACCATTTTAGCGGGAGCGCCATTGATGACTGCGTGCTATTTATTACCGGCGAAATTGAACACGCTGAAGAAGAAATAGAATTAACTGATGGCAGAAGTATAAAGCTAAATATTTATCTTCAGCCTGAGAAGAGATATTACCTTGAAAGATATTTCGAAATTCTCTCCAGGTCAATGAAATTTCTTGATTCCGCGCTTGGCCGCTATCCTTATGATTCAATCACTTTGCTCGATCCGCCCCGCGCTTTGCATGCCGATGAGATGATATTTACAAAATTTTTCCTGATAAACGCCCCCCTTTTATCGACCGAATCGATGCTTGATCCTGAGCTTGATATAGCTTATGCCTGCGCAAAACAGTATTTCGGTCAGGTCGCTAAAAACAGATCTGAACGATTTCTCTGGATTTCAAATGGTATTCCGCAATACCTCGCTTCGGTAATTTGCAGAAATTATTATCCAAAAGGGAGACAGCATTTCAGGATCGCCAAATATATTCCTTTGCAGGGACTTAATTTCCTTTCATATAATGAGATACCGATTATATATTCACTTGGCACATACAATTTTACAGAAGCTACCGAAAGTTACGGAAAGTATTATAATCATCTGCAGGAGGGGGCGTTAAGCAGCCCTGTAAATTTATATAAGGATGACCTGTCAGCCGAAGTTTTATCCCGTTATAAATCAAATCTGATGTTGCTTTCGATTGAGAAAGTTATCGGGGAAAAGAAACTTATTTCAGCTCTTTCCGATATTTTCAGATACCATTGTTTTCGTGATGTCAGTTCCGGCGAAGTTCTGGCTGAAATAAGTGATGAATTTGAGGGTGGCTCAAAGGCTTTTCTTCATGATATGTTTTACGAAACAAAATACTTTGATTACGCGGTTTCAGGTGTAAAACCGGTGGGGGAAAACAAATGGGAAGTTACGGCCGAAAGACTTGGTGACGCCGTCGCTCCTGTCGATATCGCTTTTTATACCGAGACGGATACCCAATATGCTGTATGGACGGGAAAGGAGCGCTGGAGGAGATTTTATTTTCTTTCAGAAGGTGATGTGATTGCCGCTGAAGCAGACCCTTACAGAAAAATTCAGATGGATATAAATTTTGCCAATAATTCCTATACTTACCATTCCCGTTACTGGGCATCCATTTCAATCGCGATAAGATGGTTTTTCTGGGTTCAGAACGCGCTGATGATAATGGGAAGCAGCGGATGAAAAAGTTATTTACCGAAATAATGGTTAAAGGAACACGGGCTGTTTTTTTTAATTTCAAAACCCTTGTGCTGCTTTGGATGTGGAATATCGGCGCGGCTCTGATTCTCGCGTTGCCGGTTTATTATAATCTGATTGACCACCTCGGCAACTCCCTGCTTAGTGATAAACTTGCCCGGACATTCGATTACAATTGGTATCTCCAGTTTCGTTTTCTTTATCAAATAAATCTTGATGGCATGTTATATACACTGTTGGGTGTTCTTTTAATTTATATAATTGTACAGAATTTTTTTATGGGCGGACTGATCGCGATATTCAATAATCCCAAAAAGAACCATATTGTCGATTTTTTTTACGGGGGGGTAAAATACTGGGCCCGTTTTACAAAAATTCTGATTATAGTCGGATTGCTTGTCGCCCTGGCATTTCTGATTAACGATTATATCGGTAAACTAATAACATGGATTTTTGAGGATACCGAAAACCAGGTGGCGGACGCCATATTGAGGACACTTAGATATCTGCTTCTTCTATTTTTCATTGGTATGGTTACAATAATCGCTGATTATTCGAGAATAATTCTGGCGGTTAACGACAGCCTGAAAATATTAAAAAGTATTGGCGATTCGGTCAGGTTTATCAGAAAAAATTTTGCGAAAGTATTTCTGTTATTTCTTGTAACTTCGGCGATAGGATCAGCCGGGGCCGTTATATACAATTTAGTGGGCGGACTTATACCGGGTCAGCCCTATTATTACCTGATAATTCTATTTATTTTGCAACAGATGTTGATTATTTTCCGTTTATTAATTAGAATGCTGTTTTGTTCGACAGAATTACTTTTATACAAAGATTTAAATGCAGAGGTTATAAACATTTAGTTAGAAAAGAGGTTCATTATGGCAATTGTACCGGTTACAATTTATGGCGATAAAGTATTAAAAGAAAATACGAAAATAATTGAAGAGATTGATGATAATCTGATATCTGATATTAAAGATATGTTTGATACTATGAGGAATGCTAATGGCGTCGGACTGGCCGGCAACCAGGTCGGTCTGGATAAATCTGTTTTTGTTATTGATCTGACAATGGTTGAAGGTTATGAGAAATTTAAACCGATGGTATTTATCAATCCTGAAATTCTTGAAGAATCCTATGATAAGGTGATAATTGAAGAGGGGTGTCTGAGTCTGCCCTATCTTCGGGCGGATGTTGAAAGAGCCGAATCCATAAGAGTCAAATATCTTGATACAGATGAAAATGAGCAAATACTGGAAGCTGATGATTTCCTGGCAAGAGTAATACTTCATGAATATGATCATCTTGTTGGGAAAATGATTCCGGACAGAATAAATACACAGCAAAAGAAAAGACTCAAAAAGGATATATTAAAGATCATGCGTCGCGAAATTGATGTTGATTATCTAATTACTGATAAAAAAGGATAAATATTGCGTATAGTTTTTTTTGGCACTCCCGATTTTGCCGTCAAGTCACTCGAGCGGCTTTTGGAAAGCAATCACGAAATTACCGCGGTGGTCACCGCTCCCGACAAAGAAAGGGGACGTGGGAAAAAAATCAGTTTTACAGCAGTTAAAGAATTCGCGGTTAAAAACAACATCCCGGTATTACAGCCGGCTCTTTTAAAATCGGAGAATTTTATAGAATCACTGAAAAGCTGTGATGCCGACCTTTTTGTAGTTGTCGCTTTCAGGATTTTACCGGAAGCTGTTTTCACAATTCCTCCACAAGGGTCCATAAATCTGCATGGCTCACTCTTACCGAGGTACAGGGGAGCAGCTCCTATTCAATGGGCTTTGATCAATGGTGAAAAGGAAACCGGTCTGACCACATTTTTCCTGAAGAAAAAAGTGGATACAGGAAATATAATTCTTCAGGAGAAAATTACAATTGATCCCGATGATGACCTGGGCAGTTTATGGGAAAAGATGAGTGACAAAGGAGCCCGATTGCTTAAAAAAACTGTCGATCTTATTGAAGCGGGAAATGTTAAAGAAATTCCCCAGGAGGATATTGAAGCGACTCCCGCTCCAAAAATTTCCAAAGAGGATTGCAATCTGGACTATACAATGAGTGTGATTAATGTCCATAACAGAGTTCGCGGCCTTTCACCCCATCCGGGGGCATTTATTGAAAGAGAAGGGAAAAAATTTAAGATTTATAAAACCTCGATCGCGGGGGGGATAAAACTGAAACCCGGTGAAGTTTACCAGGGGAAAGATGGACTTTTTCTCGGTTTTTCCGACGGCGTAATTGAGATAACAGAACTTCAGCCGGAAGGAAGAAAAAGAATGGCTGCCGGCGATTTCATGAGAGGTTATAAATTATAAACCGGCAAAGGGGGAAGTGAAGAGTGGTCAGTGGAGAGTAAAGAGTAGAATACACCTCTCTGATTAAAAAAACAATTTCGATGGCGACTTCGATTTGGATTTCGATGCTGCCATATATCCTGTACATCTTTTTAATTCCTTTAATCCGGGGCTGTGTTTGTTCCGCGGGCATTAGAAAATTTCTTTGGAAACAGCGCCCGTTTGTATAAGATTAATAATGTTTTGTTTTGCCGGGTGGTTTCCTATGCTGCTAAGGTTAAAAAATCAAGAATAAGGTTCTAAATTTTCCCCAGGCAAAGCTGAGGAAAACACCCTAATGGGGAAAGTTCCCTGGCAAAACGGTGATGTAATTTATTCAATAAGAAATTAAATTCTACGCAAAATGGTAAGATATTTATCAGCAGTTAGAAAGTTTTATTACCAGGTAAAAGTTTTGTGCTTACTCGAGGTGAATCCTCCCCCGACCTCCGGCAAAAGACGACCGGAGGCCACCCCCTCCAAAGGGGGATATTGTGTCTTTTATCCCCCTTTGGAGGGGGTGGATTCAAAGTGTTTTTCTTTGAAGACGGGGGAGGACTATCCCAGGGCTAATCGATAACTTTTCTTTTTCTGACTCCATCAGCTTATGGATTTGGAATCGCGGCCAGTCAATCGGCAACATGTTGTTAACGGGCTTTTTGACAAATTTTGCTCCCCGGATTATCCTCAACATGTTGGCGTTAGTGTGGTGATAAGAGCCTATTGACCTTTTTTCCTGGATTTTGAGTTTTGGTGGCGTTTTTTCATCAGTGTTTTTACTCTTGATGTTAATTCATAATTTTAATTATCAATTGCATTCCTGCCATTTTGCGCAGAATTAAACTATCTACGGATACTACAATAATTATGCTTTCACAAAACATTTTGAAACGTTGAGTGAACAAGAAATGATAATTATTTACACTTTACTTTCCACTTAATGCGATATTAAAAAACCAGAAAAATCTATTCACCCTTCATTTCTTACTCAGGTGGTTTTCATTTATGGTTTGTCTTTATCAATTCTGTTAAAAAATGCCGGGAAATAATTGATAAAACGGCCAAAAATGTAACCTGCCAAAATCTTTTAATATTTAAACTAAAAAATATTTAATTACTGCCGATAATATAGTTCGGGGAAATAAGATGCTGCCCTTAAGGGATTAGTATTTAATCCTTTTTAATTCCCCGACAATTTCAAACTATGCTGTCTGCAATTGATGAGCCGGAAAACACAGGAATCTGAAAATAATATTTTGTTGAATCAATATTCCAAAGATCGGAATTATAACGATCTTCTAATGGAAAATGAAAGGCTGCGGGAAAAATTAGATCAGGCAGAAAAATCCCTCCGGATATTAAAAAATTTTAACGAAGATAAAGATTCCTGGACATTGTTCCTTAATCCCGACGCGAAAGTGCTTTATTGCAGCGAATCAGTTTTTGAGTTTACAGGGGTGAGGGCGCAGGATATCCTGGAAAATCCGGGATTGATTTTTAAGCTTCTTGATGAAGAATTTGGAAAAAAACTAAAGTTTAGATTATCGGACGATCTGAAGAGCAGATCCCCGGGAATGATGTACCTGGAATTTAAAGACAAAAATTATGAAGTTATTTCTGTTAAATACAGGAGTGAACCACGATTTGGCAATTCCGGAGAATTTTCCGGGTTAAAAGTGGTATTCGAAAAAGAGCTTTTTACTGCTGAAAGCAATGATAGTCCGTCTGGCGGTGATTTTGAGTATCGAAAAACCAGACCGGCATTTCTATTTCATCTGCAGAATAAAAAAGGATTCCCATTTGCTCAGGAAACAGACCTGAAGTTATTCAATAATGATGATATTGCCTCCCGCAGAATGGTCAGAGAAAAATATTTCATGAATCTTGTTCATCCTGCTGATAGTGAAAAAATTGAAAACTTTATTTCATCATCATTAAAAGATAAAAAGAAAGCGTCAGTCTCGCCGGTATTTAATTTATCGATCGATTCAGATATCCATTATCCTGTTACGGCCACTCTTTTTAAAAATGATACACAGGATAATGATTTTTTACGTTTCATCCTTTGTTTAACAGGAGTTGAGGAAAAAGAAAATCCTGAGGAGAGATACCCGGTAATAGAGGATGGCATCAGGCACATGGCTGATAATATGAAGGATGGGATAGCAATTTTCAGGGATGAGGAAATGATTTATGTAAACAGGGGGATGCGGTTTATTTTTGGAAATCCGGGGGCTGAAAATTTAAAACGTTATCTTCTGGAATCTGTTGAAACTGTGACAAGAAAAGAATCGCGCGGTGAATTTGGTATGAGGACGACCAATACTTTGCTTAAGGAAAAAGCTGTCTGGATAAGATCGGGTACGAATGAGAAAAAATGTATACAGAACAGAATTTCAGCATCGATTGGTAAAAACGGATCATTATACCGTTACATAATAACAAATGATATTACATCCAGGAAAAAAGCTGAAAGAGCGTTAACTGACAGTGAAGAGCGATTCCGTTTGCTGGTTGAGAATATTCCGGACGGCATTATAATCTTTTCGGGCAGAAAAATTGTTTACAGCAATCAGTCAGTGTATAAAATTTTGGGGCTGAATTCTGAATACAGTATTGAAGGAGAAGATATAACCTCAGTCCTTGGCAGAGAGATAATAAACCTGGGACAGGGGGTAAATGATTATGATAATCTTAGGAAATTTTTTACCGGAAAATTTAGTCTGAGAATATATAAGAATGAAGGAAGCGAATGTTTTATTGAGGGAAAGGGAGTAGAAATAAATTTCAGAAATACAGATTCCCTGCAGATCGTTTTCCATGATGTGACTGAAAGAATAAAAATGGAAACACTGTTAAGGGAAAATGAAAAAATATTCCGCGATATATATGAAAACTCGGCCGCCGGAATATTCCGGCTGAACAGTACAGGGGATATTATACTTGCAAATCCGGCTTTACTCAGAATTCTTGGATATGAGAAAAACAATAATATAAAAGGGGCTAATTTTTCTGATCTTATTTTTGGAGAGGAAGAAAAAAATAAATTTATACATACATTCCTTGAAGGGGAAGATGTAAGAGGATATGAAACGAGAGTTACCCGCAAAGATGGCGCCCTGATTGATGTTTTGGTAGGTCTGAAGATTTTCAGAACAAATAATGGCGAACAATCATTTATTGAAGGAACCCTCGAAGATATATCACGAATGAAGGCAGCCGAAAAGACGCTGATTGAAGCCCGTCTGAAAGCAGAAGAATCGGACAGGCTGAAATCGGAATTTCTGACACAGATATCACATGAAATCCGGACTCCTCTGAGCGCGATACTCAATTCGGTGAACCTGATCAAGGATGAAGTATCAGGAAAAATTGATAAAGAAATTGAGGAGCTGTTCTTCTCTATTGACAGTTCGGGCAGAAGGATAGTCAGGACAGTTCACTTACTGATAAATATGTCTGAATTACAAACCGGAACTTACGATTATTCCCCCTCCAAAATAAATATCACGAATTTACTTCAAAATGTTTATGATGAATTAAACTCGGAAGCAGACAAAAAAGAGTTGGAGTTCGAAATTTTTGCTCCGGCAGAACCGGTTTACATGATCGCCGACCGCTACTCAATTTACCAGATATTCGAAAACCTGGTCAACAACGCGATAAAATTTACAAATAGCGGCAGTGTCAGAGCCGGAATTAAATTAAACAGCGCCGGAAAAGTAATTTTCGACGTTGCGGATACCGGAAAGGGAATATCGAAAGAATTTCTCCCTTATCTTTTCAGACCCTTCTACCAGGAGGAAAGAGGTTACACAAGGAAATTTGACGGCAACGGACTCGGTTTGGCTCTTGTTAAAAAATATTGCGAGCTTTATGATGCCGAAATTAAGGTGGAAAGCAGCAAAAATGAAGGGTCATTATTCAGGGTAGTTTTCCCGTAAGTCAATAATATTTATAAAATTATACTATTTTTTGTTGAAAAATAGAAAAAAAGTAAAATTACTTATCTCTTACCTTTGAATTTTTGGTGTTACCTTTTTAAATTATACTGTAATATACAGGAAATATGCATTTACAGTTATTTCATCAAAGCAGGTAAAAATATGTCTGTATTATCGACCATCTTAAGACCCTCTCTCCGTAAAAAGTTACTCTTCTTTTCTGTTTTACTGGCGATTATCCCATTGGGAATCGCGGGTGACAGAATGATCACCATTACCCAGGATGAGTTAAAGAGCGCCGCAAATGACGAATTAAGGGTTACGGCTGAACAAATTTCATCGGAAATCGATGATTTTTATCGTGATACATGGCTTGCCCCGCTGCTTCTGGTAAAGAATGTTATAGAGAACGAAAAACTTGGAGTGGTGGAGAAATACTCACTCATGCAGAGCGCCACCAGGCAGGTGGAGGATATTATCTGGCTCCAGGTTAACGCGGACGCCGATATTCAGCCTTTTTCAGTTTACCGCGCGGCTTTTGATGAAAAACTTACTGAGAACGGATTGGATAAAAATCAGGTGCTTAAAATCTCAAGAACGGCAATTGCCGATTTTTTTGGAGAAGAGGGCATCATAACAGGTGAACTGGAATATATTGAGAAGATTGATACCTGGCTGACCACCATTTATATTCCCCTTGAACTTGAAATAAATAGCGCCAAAACACTGCTTTCCGCCCGCATTAATCTTAACAGGCTTATAAATGAAATAAAGGAGCATCCCTTTAATAATACCGGTAAAATATTTGTTACCGATAAAAACGGCTTTCAGCTTTTCACCAAGGATAAGACCGATCTTTCCGGGCTTGATCTGGTGAAAAATGCTACCGATATGTTACGCAGCGGAACACGTTTAATTAATATTCAGCCCTATACAAAACCTGACGGGCAGAAAATGCTCGGCGCTTATTCCATGCCGGGTAGTTTCGACTGGGCTGTCATCTCCGAAAGATCAGAAGAAAATGCTTACTTAGCTGTTTTTGAGATGTTTAAAAGTTTAATGATCTGGGTTACAATAGGATTGATCATCGCGGTTGTCGGAGCAATATGGTTTTCGAGGAAGATCAGTAAACCTATTCTTCAGATAAGTGACGTCGCCGTTAAAGTCGGGCATGGTGATTTTCAGGTCAGGGTTGATGAGTTAAAATCCAAGGATGAAATATCTCACCTGGGCCGGCGAATGAACACTATGATCGAGGAGCTCAGAGAGAGATTTGAGTTAACAAAATTTGTATCGGGTCATACAATTGACGCGATTAAAAAGTCGGATGTTGATGGTATAAAACTGGGAGGAGCCAGAGATAACGCGACTGTCTTTTTCTCGGACATAAGAGGTTTTACAGCTTTTTCCGAAAAAGTTGAACCTGAAATAGTTATTGAGATGCTTAATCTTTATCTTCGTCACCAGGCTCATATTGTTAAAAAATATCATGGTGATATAGATAAGTATGTCGGTGATGAGCTCGTAGCTGTTTTCAGAGGTGAACAAATGGTTGAAAACGCGGCTCGGTCAGCCATTGAAATTCATCAGAAAATGAAGGAATTAAATGATGAACACCCTGACTGGGATATAGGAATAGGAATCGGTATAAACACCGGCGATATGATTTTTGGCGCAATGGGAAGTGAAGAAAGAATGGATTACACTATTCTTGGCGACAATGTGAACCTGGGGGCCCGCCTTTGTTCGGCGGCAAAGGGAAATCAGACAATTATTTCGGAAAGTTCTTATAACCAAATCAAAGATAGTGATATTTTTGTGATTGAACAGTTGGAAAAACTTCGGGTGAAAGGTAAATCACAACCAATCCAGATTTACCAGGTAAACAGCCTGAAGTAACCTTTGATCTCATATCGAAGAGCTTTCTGAAATTATAAATTTATTAAAATTTTGTGATTAACTTTTAATTATTCACAGAAAGCTTTATTTTAAAATTAAAATTACTTATTTCTCTCTGTCGAAGAAAGGTAAGAGATCATGAAAGCAAAAAAACATCCGGCCTTACTCTTCATGTTATCTCTTCTCTGTTTATTCATTTTAGCGCCATCTTTATCGGCGCAAAATGATAAGGTTATCACTTTCAGGGAAGGGGACAACATACGCAATATTGCGGAAGAACATCTTAATGACGCCAACAGATGGAATGAAATTCTTAAAATTAATGGACTTTCATCTATTACCGACCTAAAACCCGGTATGAAAATTAAAATTCCGGCCAGCGATATCATTCTCGCTGATAAAGCGCTGGAAAACTCTCTGAAGAAAATTCAGGAAGCCACTAAAGCGGGAGCCCGGCTTTTGGCCCCTGTGAAAATTTCTGAAGCTATTGATATCAGGGATGAGGCAATTGCCCTTAAGAATAACAGCGACTGGAAAAATTGTATCATCAGAGCCGAAAAAGCTTTATCTGTAGCGCAGGAGGCTCTTACAATCGCGAAAGATAAGAACAACGTTCCTGCCGAAGCTGTCCTTGATGATAAAACGGGTGATGTGGAAAGCAAGACCGATTCAGACCTTCTCTGGGATGAAATACCTTTGAATTCAACCCTTATTGAGAGAGAAAAGGTCAGAACACTTTCTCTTTCATACGCCGAAATTGTTTTTAAAGATGAATCGAGGCTGAGGCTTAATGAAAATTCCCAGGCTGTAATTCAGAAGATGAGAAGCGATGTTATTCAAAACAAACAGGAATCGAGCGTCAGTCTTGTTCAGGGGGATATGTACGCGCTGCTCAGCGGCAATCCACGTAAAAAAATGGATATTAAAGTACCCGGTGTTGATACTGATATTAAATCGAAAAATTTCTGGATAAACAAAGACAAGGGTGGTGTTAAGGTTGCCAATTATGATGGCACAATTAATCTTTCATCGGGCGGAAGGACTGTCGAGCTTGGAAAGAACAAGGGTGTTATGGTGAAAAGAAACCAGAGGCCGACAGATCCTAAAGACCTTTTGCCTGGTCCGAAACTTGTTTTTCCCGAACATAACAGCACAGCTTTCAGAACCGATGATAAAAAGGAAGTTGAGTTTAAATGGGAAGCTATAGAGAACGCGGTGGGCTACTGGCTTGAGGTGGCTTACGAAAAATCCACATTTAATATTCTTGTGATCAACCGGTTTAATATTCGAAGCAATTCTTATTCCACCAGGGAGATAAAGGAAGATGGAGTTTATTACTGGAGAGTTGCCGCGATTGATAAACAGGGATTCCCCGGAATTAAAAGTGAAAGCCGTCTGGTTAAAGTTATTACCGACAATGTGCTTCCTTTTGTTTATTTGAATATTCCCGACCGAGGTGTTCAGACTACAAAAGAGTCATTTGTCATTGAAGGAGAAACAGAACACGACGCGATTCTCAATATAAATGACAAGAAAGTTGATGTCGATTCATTGGGCAATTTTACTTTTCCTGTCAGTCTTAGTGAAGGTGAAAACAGCGTAAATGTAAAACTTATTGACATTGCGGGTAACGTCAACCAGTTTGAAAAAAATATCACTTACCTGCCGTTGAAGGAGGTTACATATACAAGTAACCAGCTTGATTCAGAAAATGATGACGGAGAAGGTAAGATAATTTCCAGGGGCGCGGGATTTAATTTCAGCGGAATTACCGATCCCGACGCGCGAATTTCTCTTGCCTCAACAAAAAATGTATTCGCGTCAAATACTTTTTCCGATAAAAAAGATGGCAGTTTTGGGTTGAGCGCGCCCCTTTCGGAAGGTGAAAATGAGTTTGATATTGTTATTACCGCTCCCGGGGGATACCAGTCGAAAAGCAAAATTAAAGTTCAATCGGATGTAATCCCGCCCGATTTAATTTTGACTTCTCCGCTTCCGGCCTATACGAATGAAGCGCTCTTTAATATCAGTGGTGAATCTTCTGACGCCTCTCTGGTAAAAATAAATGAAATTGAGCTGATTCCCGCCGATGGTAAGTTTAGCTATGATTTTGAGCTTGCCGATGGTATAAACAGCATCACCGTAAATGCCATTGATGACGCCGGAAACCAGCGTAAAATTAAACGGAAAGTTATTCTTGATCAGAAAGCGCCTGAGATAAAAAGTTATAAGTTCAGCCGGAAACAGGTTAATCCCGGCGATGTCATAGGACTCGAAATTATATGTCAGGATAATTCTCCTCTCAAAAAAGCAATCCCTTTTTCTTATGAATGCGGAGGTGTGGTTTATAACAGTTTTCTACACTTCAATGAAGATATGAACCTGTATACCGTGGTAATTAATATTGAGCCGGGTATAAAAGGAACCATTAAACTGTTATCTGTTACCACAGAAGATATCTTGGGAAATAAAACTCAAATCACGTATTAGAATAAAACTTTTGGGAGAATTGTGATGAGTTACATGAAATACTCTTTTATTCTTATAATTTTTGCCTTATTTACTTTGAATATGTATGCTCAGGAAAATATACAACTGGTTACTTACGGTCCGAATGCTGAAACGATTGAAGGTGACGATGACTATGGACAAATAATTTATTTTTCAATACCAGATTCATTAAAAAGGCCGGTATTCCTCAGAATTTTTGATCCGGACGCGGGTGGACGAGTTGACGCTCCTTTTGGTGAGTGGAATACTGTTACGAAATTTATGCTTTATGGGGGCGATTCATGTTTTATCCCTCCGGTTCAGGGTGATTCTTTAATGGTTATTGAAAACAGCGCTGAAGGCCGGCTGATAAAACAAATTGATTTTGGAAGCGATCCCTATCTCGATAATAAATGGTATAATTTCGCTACATTAAACGCCTCACAGGGACAGAAATCGGGAGATGACAGAATCTTCAAACTTGTTGTTGAAGGTTCCGCGGGAAATGACGGCAACATATTTGAGGTTGCTCTCAGTTTAAGCGAAAAGAAAAACCTTCTGCCCGATGGAGGCCGGATATTTAGTTATGTTCCCACTTTCAGGCTGCCCGCGAGAAATATTTTTACCGAGCTGCGTTTCTTCGCTCCTCCCGGAACAAAAGCGGTGGATGTTTATAATTTTGACGTCGCAGGCGGTGAAGTATCAGTTGTAACAAAATACAGATCAGGTTTAGATGTGCCTTCTTCCGGGCAGGATACCTGGTCGGGCGGAAGAGTCGAACTGAACGACGATGAGCAGGGTGTATTAAACGCGGTCAAGTTTGAAAAGGGTAATGAGATTCCAAATGACGCGACCTTTTATCTGATGGATATGGATGGAAAATATATTCCTTTTGAACTGCCTGTTTTAAAACAGAAACCAAACAGAAGACCTGTGCCGAAATATTCCTGGAAAACTCTGGCAGACTGTTATACAGTTATTTTTGACGGATCGGAATCCTCTGATCGTGACGGAGACGCGATGCGCTTCCTTTGGCATTTTGGTGACGGCACAAAAAAAGAAGGGGTGAGAGTAGCGCATACTTTTGAAGATACAAGACAGTTTAATATTACTCTTGAAGTTACAGATGAATCAGGAGTAATTGAAAATACATCGAGAGCCATGTTTGACGTAACTCTTAACCAGCCCCCGACAGCCTCTGCCGGGGAGGATATGATTGTGGCGCCGGGTGAGAGTGTCGGATTCAGCGCCTCCGCTTCAGTAGACCCTGATGGCAATATAAGCCGGTACGCGTGGGAATTCGGCGACGGTGAAAAAGCGGAAGGTAATAATGTCACCCATATTTATAATAAAGCGGCCAGGTATAAAGTAACTTTAAGGGTTGAAGATGATTCAGACAGCCCCTGTAATTTTGCTGTTGATCAGATAACCGTGTGGGTTAATTCACCTCCGGTTGTTGAAGTTGGAAGTGATAAAATAGCCTCGGTAAATGAAACAGTAAGATTTGATGGCGGTCAGAGCTATGACAGTGATGGTGAGATAGTGCAATACCTTTGGGATTACGGGGATGGAGCCACAGGCAGCGGACGTATTGTGGAACATCAGTATAGCGCGCCCGGAGATTACAACGTAACTCTTAAGGTTATTGACAATACAGATGTAACAAATAACAATGCCTCCGATCAATTGGTTGTAGCGGTTAATGATAAACCCGTAGCCGAAGCCGGCGATGATCAGGTGGTTGCCTCGGGACAAATTGTGGAATTCAGCGGCGGCAAATCTCTTGACCGGGATGGTGAGTTAATTGATTATAGCTGGACCTTTGGCGATGGCGCCTCAGCAAATGGAATGGATGTAACACACGCTTATGAAAAACCTGGTGTGTATACAGTCAGCCTTACAATCACCGATGATTCAAAATCCACTACCGATAAAGATGATGATAACTTGAAAATTGTCGTAAACTTTCCTCCTGTTTCGAAAGCGGGACCTGACCAGACAGTTACCTCCAGCATAGTTCATTTTGATGGCTCAGCTTCATCTGATGAGGATGGCGAACTTACTGCCTATGACTGGGATTTTGGAGATAACACAACCGGGCAGGGTGTTAAAACTTCACATATTTACAGCAACCCCGGTACATATAAAGTTACCTTAAAAGTTACAGATGATTCCAAAACAACAAGCGGATCGGATAGTGATGAACTAACGGTTATCGTCAATCAAAAACCTATTGCCGATGCCGGGGCTGATATAATTGCCGCTACCGGTGAAGTTGTGAGCTTCGACGCAGGTTCTTCATCTGATCCGGATGGAGAAATAAGTTCTTACACATGGGATTTTGGTGATGGAAATAAAGGAGAGGGAAAAGAGACGCAACATTCCTGGGCAGAACCGGGGTATTATACAGTAAGACTTAAAGTGGCTGATAATACAGGACATGAAAATGCCGCTGGTTATGATGAAGCGGTAGTAAGAATCAATACTCCTCCGGTGGCAATCGCCGGAAAAGATCTGGTCACATCACCCGGTGTTGAAGTTGAATTTAACGCTTCTTCCTCCTTTGATATTGATAAAGATAAGTTAGAATGGTTCTGGTCTTTTTCTGATCAGGATACTGAAACTGAAGGGAAAATTGTAAAGAGAAGTTTTCCCGCTCCCGGAATATATACCGCGAATCTGAGAGTTGAAGATAACAGCGGAGCACTGAACTATCAGTCGGAAGATAAACTGATCATTCATGTAAACCATCCGCCCGAAGCGGTATTGGGCGATGATATAAGGACATGTAATCTCAATGTATTCTTTGACGCTTCCAAATCTGTTGATCCGGATGGGGACGCGCTGAATTATACATGGGATTTTGGGGATGGCACTGAGCCGGAAAGCGGATTAAAAGTATACCATACTTTCGGTAAAAGCGGTACTTTCCCGATTGTTTTAACTGTTAATGATGGAAAGAATCTGCCCAATTCGGTGCATTCCACCTCAATGATAGTATTTATAAACCATTCACCCGAAGCGGATGCCGGTCCGGACAGGACAATTTGCGCGGGTGATATTGTATTGTTTGATGGTTCAGGCACTAAAGATCCTGAAGGGGGATTGCTCAAATATTACTGGGACTTTGGTGATGACACAAAAGCTGAAGGTATGAACCCCACCAAAACCTATAAAAAGGGGGGGGCATATGAAGTTACACTTACTGTGAAAGATGATTCGGGCCTTCCATGTAATACAGATGTCGACCAGGCGATAGTATATGTAGCTGACGCGCCTATTGCCGATGCCGGAGAAGATCAGACTGTCTGCGCGAGTACAATCGTTCAGTTTGACGGAACTAATTCTTATGATTTTGATGGAATGGTTAATAATTATTCCTGGGATTTTGGCGATGGCACTACAGGGGGAGGCGCTAAACCTACCCATGTATATGAAAAACCGGGTGTCTACAGGGTGCTGCTGACTATAACGGGCGATCTGATAGGTGACTGTGATAATTCAGACAAAGATGAAATGACAGTTACAGTACTGGATGCGCCTATTTCAGAATTTACAGCTCCGAAAATGGCCCCTGTCAGCGAACCGGTTACATTTGACGGCTCAAAATCCTCAGGTGAAGGTTCAAATATTACAGCCTGGAACTGGGAAATGGGTGATGGTACAACTGAAACAGGTGAGATTATCGAACATGTTTATACGAAGCCGGGTAAATATTTCATCAAGCTTAATATTGAAACCGATTCCGAAACTCAATGCAGTTCCGCTCCTTATCAGGACTATATTATTATCAATGACGGACCGATTGCCGCGGCCGGTGATGATAAATTTGGCGGTGTTAATGAGGATATGATATTTAATGCCTCCGCTTCTGGTGATAGTGACGGATCAATTGTTAATTACAGTTGGGATTTTGGTGACGGCACAACCTCGCGCGGTATTGAATCTGTTCACAGGTATGCCGAACCGGGAGTTTTTAACGCTGTCCTGACGGTTAAGGATAATACAGAAATGTCTAATAACACTTCGAAAGACACAGTTGAAATAAAAATCAACTATCCTCCCGAGCCGGTAATCAGCATGCCTGAAATTGCCTGTCCGCAGAGTGAACTCACCTTCGACGCCGCATCTACCAGGGATAACGATAGTGATGTTTTATCTTTCCATTGGGATTTTGGCGATGGTTTTTCTTCAGACACCATAACCGCTGTTCATCAATATAATAAACCCGGAATTTATACAGTAACTCTATCTGTTGATGATGGAAAGGGAACACTTAACAGCCGTGTCAGTTTATCCCGGAAAATAAAGATTAATTATAAACCTTACGCTTTTGCCGGACCGGATGTGGAATTATGTCCCGGAGAGGAATATAACTTCAGCGGAGAAAATTCCACAGACGCCGATGATGAAAATCTTGAATACCGATGGGATTTCGGAGATGGAATTACGGCTCCCGGTAAATCAGTGACGCACGCATTTGAAAATCCGGGATCATATAAAGTTATTCTCTCAGTTGATGATTTAACCGGAAGCGATTGCGGAGTTGCGATGGATACAGTAGATGTGTTCGTAAACAGTTCGCCGGTTGCCAAAGCTTCTGCTATCACCGAAGGATTTACCGGAGGCGCGCATGATGATATTCTCTTCGATGGAACAGCCTCTTTTGATCCGGATAAAGACCCATTGACATACAGATGGGATATGGGGGACGGATCGAAATACAGCGGGCCATCCATAATGCACAAATATCAGAAACCGGGAAATTATAAAGTTACTCTGACCGTTTCAGACGGACGGGGCACCGGTTGTTCTGAAGCCTTTGATACAATTGACCTTGTCATTACAAAAAGATAAAAATTAAGAGCCGGAATTTTTTCCGGCTCTTTTATCCCGCCGAAAGATACTTTTATCGGGCGGATATAATGTTTTATCGAATATTTCCAACTTCCCCCTTTTGATATATTATCTTTGAATCAGAGTTTTTAATTGATCTTTGATAATATGATCGTGAGCGGGAAACTGATAAGAAACAATGGTGGCTATGTGACGGGGACGAAACAATTCAAGGTAAATATGTGTTAGGAACTTCCCGCTCCCGATTAATCAATAAATAGAATATAAGTTTGAACCTGCTTTCATGATTCTCCTTGGCCGGTGCGAAAGTGCCGGCCTTCCCTTTTTTAAACCTTTCTGATTATCCTTTCAACTGCACTTTAATTTTTTTAATTTTGTCATTCACTTAAAGATATATTAAGCGAAAACTTAATCCTGAGGATAAAATGACAGAAAAATTAATTGAATGTGTGCCCAATTTCTCTGAGGCGCGCAATCCCGATGTAATCAGACAGATAACCAATGAAATAGAAAAAATTGATAATGTAAAGCTGCTTGATGTCGATCCCGGTCCCGATATGAACCGTACAGTTGTAACTTTTGTCGGATCTCCTGAAGGGGTGAAGGAAGCCGCGTTCCAGGCGATTAAAAAAGCGCAGGAACTTATTGATATGCGTGTTCACAGCGGGTCGCATCCGAGAATGGGAGCCACCGATGTTTGTCCTTTTGTGCCTGTCAGCGGTGTTTCTATTGAGGACTGTATCGCTCTTTCCCACGAGGTGGCAAAAAGAGTGGGGGAAGAACTTGAGATACCGGTTTATTTATATGAAAAATCAGCGCAAACACCGGAACGCCAGAATCTTGCCCGGATAAGAAAAGGTGAATATGAAGCGCTTGAAGAAAAACTGAAAAAGCCTGAATGGAAACCTGACTACGGCCCCTTTAAGTTTAACGCGAGAGCAGGCGCTACCGTCATGGGTGTAAGGGAGTTCCTGATTGCCTATAATATTTCTCTTAATACCCGTGAATCAAAACACGCGACCGATATCGCGTTTGAGCTGAGAGAAAGAGGAAGATCGGCCAGAAGACCGGTGAGCAAACCTTTCTATTACAAATCGCAGGAAGTTCTTAAGTACAAGGAAGGTTCTTATCCCTGTGGTGAAGATGACTTTGTCGGCAAAACAATTGCGGAGACAATTGAATATTGCCGGGAAAAATATGGATATGATCTTGTTGAACTATTAAAACTTAACGGCGTTGATCCGGCAAAACCTGAAGGCAAATCGGTGCCGAAAAAAGGTATGTTCAGTAATGCCAAGGCTATCGGCTGGATGGTTAACGAATATGACCGGGCACAGATTTCAATTAATCTTACCGATTACAATATAACTTCCATGCATCATGTTCTGGACGCGGCGCGTGCGCTTGCCGCTGATCGAGGTCTGGTTGTTACAGGAAGCGAGATTGTCGGACTGGTGCCTTATCCCGCCCTGCTTCAGAGTGGAAAACATTACCTGGAAAAACAGGGTAGGTCAAAAGGTATTCCTTTTAAAGATATTCTTGAAACCGCGGTTCAGTCACTCGGCCTGAATGATGTGTCTGAATTCAATATAAAAGAAAGAGTTCTGGGACTTCCCCAAAAAAAATCTGACGCTTTGGTTGAAATGAAGATTACAGATTTTACCGATGAAGTTTCCAGAGAATCCCCGGCTCCCGGCGGCGGTTCAATAGCGGCTCTCGCCGGAGCTCTCGGCGCTTCTCTTTCATCGATGGTCAGCAATCTCACAGCCAATAAAAGGGGAAGCGAAGATGTTGATGAAATCCTGAATGATTCCGCTGAAAAATGTCAGCTCATTAAAGATGCCCTTATCAATGCTGTCGACGCCGATACAGACGCATTCAACGATTATATGGACGCGCGGCGTATGCCTAAGAAGACTGAGGAGCAGAAAAACGCGAGAGAAGAAGCAATGCAGCTCGGTCTGAAAAAAGCTGTTATGGTTCCTCTTGAAACAGCAAAACAGAGCCTCGAAGCGATCAGGGTGGCGACCACGGTTGTTAAACACGGTAATCCAAACTCGATTACAGATGTCGGCGTCGGAGCACAGATAGCATTCACCGGTGTCGAAGGTGGAATCTATAATGTCCTGATTAACCTCAAAGATATTACAGATGAAGAGTTTAATGAAGATATGAGAAACAAATGCCGCGAACTCAAAAAAGAAGCTCACCTGCTTCTCGAAGAAGTTCAGCAGCATGTATATAAATTTATCGGGTTATAATTCCGTAGGACAGGCTCCATTAGGACAAGCTTTCCAGCCTGTCCCAATGGGGCCTGTCTCTCTTTTTTTTATTTTTTACCGGCGCTTATGAATTTCAAACTACTCACAAAAGAAAACTGGTCCGATCTCGAAAATCTTTTCGGCCAAAAAGGGGCCTGCGGCGGATGCTGGTGCATGTACTGGAGACTGCCTCATAAAGAGTATGAAAAAGGCAAAGGAGAAGGGAATAAAGAGAAACTGAAAACTCTGGTTGATGAGGGCGATATTACCGGTATATTAGCTTATGAAGATAACAAACCGGTCGGCTGGTGTTCCTTCGGCGAGCGAAAATCTTTTATTCGTTTTGAAAAATCAAAAATATTAAGACCTGTCGATAACCGGGAGGTTTTAGCTGTAGTGTGTTTTTTTATCAAAAAGGAATTTAGGGGGAGAGGCGTCAGTCTCAGACTTCTGGAACAGGTAAAAAAATATGCCTCCGAAAATAATTTTGGAATTGTTGAGGGTTACCCTGTCGATTCATCAAAAGGGAAAATAGCCGCTCCCTTTGTCTGGACCGGAATACATTCAACATTTCTGAAAGCGGGATTTATAGAGGTCGCGAGAAGATCGGTGACGAGGCCTGTGATGAGGTATGATATCCACTAACTTTTCAAGGGATAAATTCAGAACTCCTGATCCCGGTTATAAAAAACAATAACCTGCATGTATTTATTCTCAAAATAAAATCGTGGAATACATTGCTTTGAGAAAGTCCCGCCAAGTAATCCGCCTTGGCAAGTGATATTGAAATTGCGTGAATGGATAAGAAAGAGCGGAACATCTTTATGAATAAAGATGTCCCGCTGAATTTTATTTCATCAGAATCATTTTTCTTGTCGATGTGAATTTTTCCTTTCCATCAGTTGATGTGGCCTGTATTTTATAAAAATACAATCCTGAAGAGAGAGCTTTTCCATCCCAGTTAAAGCTGTAGCTTCCCGCTGAAAGGGTCTGGTTATTAATGGGAACATCAACCAGCTCACCCAATACGTTAAAGATATTTATTGTTACAAAACTTTCATAAGGAAGATTATAATTGACTGTCGTTGACGGATTGAACGGATTAGGATAATTGGCCGAAAGTGAATATACATCCGGAGCCCCGGTTTCATTTTCAACACCGACCGACAATACCGAGGCTTCACCGCTGTAATCGCTGTAGGTGTAACTGCTTATACAATATACTCTGTAGCTGTATAAGATATTGTTCAGGATTTCTGTATCATAATATTCAGTCATATTTGCGGCAATTGTATCAATGGCCGTAAAATCACCGCCTGAGCCATCTTTTCTTTCTATGATATAACTGCTTTCCACGGCGGAATTATCTTTCCAGGTTAGCTTTATTCCTTCTTCCGCGGTATTTTCGGCGGTCAGGCTGTCGGGAGCATTTAGCCTGATATAAAATACAGCCGAATTATAGTCACTAACCCCGATCTGGTTGTAGGCGAATACTCTCCAGAAGTATCTCTTTCCTTCTTCTAACCCGGTTACCGGCCAGGTTGTGGTTGTGAGGCTGTCTTTATTTACTAAAGGATTAAGGAAAATCAAATTAGTAGCTGCCTGAATCTGGTAATAATCTGCCGTTGGGTCACCTGTCCATTCAAAATCAAAATCATTGGGAATCAGATGCCCCTCATCAGCGGGGTAAACAAGTTGCGGAGCCTGGGGAACATCCAGTTTGGTGGTAAATGACCAGGTTTCACTCCAGTCACTTATGCCGCCATTATTTTCAGCTTTTACTCTCCAGTAGTATGTGGTTAATCCTGTCAGATTTTCCATAAAGAGCCTTATTCCCACGTAGGAAGAATTTTCATAAACGATCTGGCTGAATTGATCATCCAGCGCGACCTGGTAAAAATAGGATTGTGATCTGGCGGAATGAGCCCATTCCATTGTAAAATTCAGCTCAACATCATCAGCGCCATTTTCAGGATAAACCAGCGTCGGTTCATCCGGCTGTTCCATCGCTCTTCCCGACATAATAAGTGAAAAAGCCTGGTATCCATCCCGAAGTGTGTTTTTATGAGTTATTTTTACTTTATATGTTCCCGCTACAGGATTTTCCACATATACTTTCTCAACATTATCTCTGAAATTATCCCCTGTTTCCGCGGGCGCTGAGGGATTTTCGGGATCAAGTATCCAGGGTTTATGTTCTGTTCCTGTTGGTGAAACGATTCTGAGATCAAGATCATTGACGAGCATAATATCGGGCGGATTCAACTGAGCTCCCACTGGTGTTCCGGGGTGGTCAGTCCAGCAAATAGTCGCTTTAAGAGGTTCATTACCATTCGATTCAAGATCAATTTCTATTGTCTGCGATTCTCCCAGGTATAGCTGCTGAACCAGCTCACTTCCTCCGAGTTCGGAATCCATTCTTAAGAGCCAGGCTGCTTCATAAGTGTTGAGAAGTCCCCATCCAAACATGTAATCGGGTCCCGGCGCCGGACCGGCTTCTTTTGATGTATGTATCACAAGTCCTTTCATTGTAGCGGCTCTTACTGTATCATAGCCATACTGATCATTCCAAAGGTCCTGAAGCAGCCCGATCGAACCGGAAGTGTTGGGGGTCGACATTGAGGTGCCGCTTTTGGTAGTATAAGCGTTATCCCCTGAAGAGCTTGTCGATTTAAGGCTGACTCCGTTGGCTGTGATATCCGGTTTTACCCTTCCGTCATCGGGCATTCCCCATGAGCTGAAATCGGACATAACAACAGACTCAGGGCCGGTATAATCAATTACATCATTTACGGCTCCGACAGTAAGAATATTTTTGCAGACTTTGTCTGTCTGGATACAATCAAATCCATCGTCGCCACCATCCGGTTCTCTTACGACATTGTTAAGCTGCCATGAACCATTTATCATAGCCCAGTGCTCGCCCCCGGGGGTCGGTCCGGTTTCATTTCTTTCATTTCCCGCGCTACGGCAGATAAGATAATATGGAGCGTCAAAAGCTATCTGATCCCAGTAGCGTGTTTGCGATCCATAAAACCCAAACTGGTAATCTTCGGTAGGGCTAATTGATGTATTTCCCAGCCATGCCCATTTGCCATCATCAAAATAATCATATTCCCATCCAAGCAATACGCCGTAAGAGTGATTGCTGACAGTAAGACCTGCCGCGGCTGCCGCCGCCATTTCCGATTCGTCACTGTTGTAATCGTAAGCGTCAAGAAAAGCGTCCCACGACATTCCTCTTACACCCTGGCCCTGCCCCATAGCGACCATTGTGCCGGCGACATGTGTTGAATGATCACTGAGCGAGCTTGCCCCGTCCCGCTGCGTGACCCTTCCATTAAATTCTATATGTGTATCTCTTACTTTGCCCCCGTCCCATACTCCAAGCAGATGCCTTCTCGCGTTCAGGTCAAATCCGCCTATATCTCCATCCCATAATTGTTTGGTGGATGAAGTGATAGCGGCATTGATATTTTCGGTTTCATAATAGACCGGAAAATCACCGACAAAATATTGAAGTTCCATTATTGTTCCATCTGCCTTTTCTTTTCTGACAGGCATGTTCATCGCGGAAGCCTTTTTTATTGCCTCGGCCTTTTTAACCAGGTATTCCGCCCCTTTTTCCTGAGCGAGATTTCGCAGTTCCTCAATTTTGGTTCGGTCCTGCGAGAAAAGACTGCTTATTAAAAACAGAAAAAGAGTTATTGTTAGTAAAAATGAGTGATTCTTCATATTTCTCCCTGAATTTTTTGTGCAAAAAATCGAAAACTGTAAACTTGAATTAAAAAATACTTATTTTTAAAAAGAAGTGAAAAATATTTCTCTTTTTAATTTTCTTTAAGAAATTTTGGAGCAAATGATGAAAAAGGCATTAATTACTTTACTGCTGATGCTAATACCGATAATTTTTTGCACAGCCCAGACAAAAGATAAAGGTAAACTGGTTGAATCTAAAAATGAAATGCTGGACAAGATAAAAAAAGCCGCGAATGAATTCTCAAAAAAACCTGAAGAAAAAAAACTGAGTTTTATGATGGATATTTCAGGTAAAGATATTCCGGAATCGATTGATGATTTCACGACATACTGGCATAATCCTCCTCATTCGCAGGGCTATACAGGTACATGCTGGTCATTTTCAACCACCTCATATTTTGAATCGGAAATATACCGTTTAACGAACAGGAAAGTAAAACTATCTGAAATGTTTACGGTTTATTACGAATATGTTGAAAAAGCCAAAGAATTTGTTAAAACAAGAGGAGATTCTTATTTCGCCCAGGGTTCCGAGGCAAACGCGATAAATCATATCTGGCCTGTTTATGGCCTTGTTACTGAAGAGGCATATAACGGTAAACTTGAAGGACAGGAATTTCATAACCATAAACCTATGTTTAATGAAATGAATTCCTACCTGGAGAGCTGTAAAGAAAGAAATGCCTGGAATGAAAAAGAAATTCTTGAAACAATTAAATCAATCATGAATTATCACATGGGAACTCCCCCGCAGAAGTTTGAATACCAGGGGAAAGAATATACTCCTCCTGAGTTTTATAAATTTCTGGAAATAGATCTGAATGATTATGTCGATATAATTTCCTATATGCAGTTTCCTTACCGGGAGCAGGTGGAATATGATGTAGTGGATAACTGGTGGCACAGTAAAGAGTATTATAATGTCCCCCTTGATGAGTTTATGACACTGCTTAAAAAAGCTGTTGAGTCTGAGTTGAGCATTTGTATAGGGGGCGATGTATCTGAGCCGGGCAGAATTCCTGAAAAAGATGTTTTCCTTGTTCCCGATTTTGACATTCCTTCAGAATATATTGATCAGTATGCCCGCCAGTTCCGTTTTTCCAATGAAACAACAACTGATGACCACGGGGTGCATATTGTGGGGTATAAAAAAACGGGTGATGACTTTTGGTTTCTTATTAAGGATTCCGGGTCAGGTTCATTTAATGGCCGATTTAAAGGTTATTTTATGATGCATCAGGATTACGTTAAACTGAAGATTATGGATTTTATGGTTCACAAAAGTATAGCGGAAGAACTGCTGGAAAAGTTTGAAAAATAATAATAGTAAGGTATATTACAGATTATTGCTGTAAATAATCCTATTTTTGAGCACAGGTCATTTTTTAATGGCCTGTTTTTTTAATAACTCAGGCGGACTATGAGCATTGTAAAGCAATATCTAAACTGGCTTCAAAAAGATAATCCGGCGGGCGGGGTGGAAAAATATCCTGAAGCTGATGAAAATGGTGAGACCTCCGTAAAAGGAATATACATAGCCGGAGACCTCACAGGAATTCCGCTGCTCAAATTAGCTGCCGAAAATGGCAAAAAAGTTGTATCACATATCAGTTCCGACAATAAATTCCGCGATGAAAGGAAAAACAGGACTGATGATGTTTATGATATTATTATCGTCGGAGCAGGTCCGGCCGGAATATCAGCGGGTATAGAGGCACAAAATTCAGGTTTGAATTTCCTTATTCTTGAATCGGCAAAAAAATTTAATACCATAATTAATTTTCCTAAAGGTAAACCTATTTTCGCCGAGCCTTCCGGTTTTCAACAGTTCTCCGAACTGAAAATTACGGATGGCACAAAAGAAAGCCTGCTTGAAGAGCTGCAATCAACACTAACCGACAGGAATCTTCCTGTTGAAGAGGGGGTGATGGTCGATGAGATAATCAGAGAAAAAACATTTTTACGGGTTGTTTCAGGAAAAAGAGAATACAAAGCTCTCCGGGTAATTCTTGCCATTGGAAAATCGGGTAATTCACGGATGCTGAATGTGCCTGGAGAATCTCTGCCGAAGGTATACAATCGATTGTTTGATCCTGCTGATGCCGAAGGTCATGATATTCTGGTTGTCGGGGGAGGGGATACTGCTTTGGAGACCGCCATAGCTGTCGCTGAATATGCCGATTCAGTTACACTATCTTATAGAAAAAGCAGGTTTACCCGTCCAAAAGAGGGGAATATTCAAAAACTCAAAAAACTTGAAAATAAGGGGAAAATAAGGATAATACTGAATTCATCGGTTGATGAAATCAAAAATGATTCGGTGATTATTTCTCATACTTCCGGTTCCCGGGAAGAGTTGAAAAACAGCATGGTTTTTACCATGATAGGGACCGAATTGCCTATCGAGTTTTTCAGAAGAAGCAAAATAGGGATGGAGGGAGATAAAACTACTGAATATAAAATGCAGTTTCTTTTACTTTTGCTGATCTCGGGAGTTATATATTTTGGTAAAAGCAGCAATACACTCTATAAATATTTTTTTGGCGGAGAAAAAGCTAAAGAGTGGAGTGAAATTTTTTCAGCTCTCTTTTCATTAGAATTTCTTGGTAAGTTTTTCGCGGCGCCGGTTTATCTCGGTTCGCAGTTATTTTCTGATAGTGTGAAAATATGGAATGTAACAAGGTTTATAAATTCTTTTATCGCCTATTTTTGTTTTCTGGCCGCCTTTTTCCCCGGTATTTATCTTCTCTGGAAATTTCTTGGTAAAAATCTGAGGTTTATTAATTTTGACTGGACAACCTTCAAGTATGCCTATTTCATTTTTACCGGTTTCTTCTTTATGGTTATCTTTTTCGGAGGTAAATATTTCGGCCTGGAGTTATTTGGTAAATCACAGAGTTTTTATTACACAGGTTTATATTCCCTGACGATTCTTATTTTCGGGCTTCGGCGTATTCATCTGAAACCGACAAGATACATTAAATATCAGACTTGGGCGCTGATTCTTATTCAGGCTCTTCCGTTGTTTATTCTTCCCGAATTTGTTTTCCCGTTTCTGGGTAAGGCTGGTCTTCTGGGTGGTGAAAACAGCTTCATAATGACACAGGTTTTTCCCCGGGAAAGCTACTGGCGGTCATATGGATTTATCCTTGCCTGGCCGCTCAATATGGGGAATCTTTATAGCGGCAGTATTACCTCCTTCTGGTTGGTTTTTTCACTGATCCAAACATTCATAATCATCCCCTATATCGTTTACAGGTGGGGGAAAGGGGCTTATTGTGGATGGATATGTTCCTGCGGAGCCTTGGCAGAAACACTTGGCGATGAGTACAGAACAAAAGCGCCTCATGGTGAAAAGGCTAAAAGATGGGAAAATATCGGCCAGTATATACTTGCTTTCGCATTTGTAATTACACTTTTCAAACTTATAGCAAATCTTTATAATTTTGAAATACCGGTTCTGAATGAAAAAATATCTTACCTCTCCGACTTTTTTCACAAATTTTACGTAATTGGAATTGATGTGATATTCGCGGGGGTGCTCGGAGTGGGTGTTTATTTTTTCCTCAGTGGCAGAGTATGGTGCAGATTCGGATGTCCCCTTGCCGCATTAATGCATATTTACACCAGATTTTCCCGATACAGGATTTTCGCCGATAAGAAAAAATGTATTTCGTGTAATATCTGTACTAAAGTATGCCACATGGGCATTGATGTGATGAATTACGCGAATAAGGGCATTCCGATGAATGATGTTGAATGTGTTCGCTGCTCGGCATGCGTAGTAAATTGCCCCACTCAGGTGTTGTCTTTCGGTTCGTTGCCTGAAAGCGATCAGGATAATAAACTGTGGAAGGAGATGGAAATAAAAAACATTCCGAAAGAGGACTGGAGAAGCGGTTTATAAAAAACCGGCTGCTTTATAACACAGCCGGTTTTTTCATTACAAGGAGAAGTAGTGGGTATTTATCAACAATAGAGCCGAATTATTTCATCAATACAATTTTAATTGAGTTTCTGACGGAATTGCCAACCTGCAGGGTAACGATATAGGTTCCGCTCGCGAGGGCCGATCCATAAAAATCTCTTCCGTCAAATGTTATTTCATGCCAGCCTCCTGAAAATCCTGAGATATCAATAACCGCGACCAGTCTTCCAAGAATATCAAATATTTTAACCATTTTAACTTTCCCGATATCAGCATCGGATAGGAAAAACCTGATTTTTGTTGAGGGGTTGAAAGGATTGGGATAATTGGATTTGAGAAATGAATAAGATTCCGGCATTATATTCTCGGAATTTTTCTCTTTAACCGAGGTTGTTGTATAATCCGCGATATAAGCTGTGTAGCGGCATCTGATTCCATAGGCGAGACTGAGATCAATCAGTGCCTCTTTCAGTTCATCAGATTCTCCATAGACTTCAATTTCCCATTCAAGTTCATCCATCTTTTGTTTCGCCCATAGTTTATCAGCCGATGAATTTTCAAGTGAGTCGGCTGTATATTCCACCTGGAATTCTTCAATGAATGTGCCGTTGTTATTTACACCTTCAATAGTTATTGAATTTGTTTCACCAATATCATATAGTCCCGATACGTGGAACCGGGTTCCTCCATAAAGGGAAAGATATTTCTCAGGGCAGATATTGCTGATATCCGATTTGTTGAAAGTTATATCGATATCCTTTGCCAGGGGAGAATTGATTTTTTCCAGTATTTTTACCACTTCATTTTTATCGTAGTTTTCTTCAGTGAAATAAAAAGCTCTTCCATAATTCAGATTAGCAGTCATCTCAATTCTTGCCCTTTCGACTTCCGTTCCCATCCCTATCAGGAAAATGCCTGTTGAATATTCATTTTCCTCTTCAATTTCCAAAGGGTCAACCGGGCTGTAGCCTGTGGTGAAAGTAAGAATGGAGTTATTTTTTGTCGCGTCGGAAAACTGTGCAAGCGCTTCAAGCAAACCATTATGCAGATCGCTGCCATAATTCCAGGCGGCCCCCTCGAGAAATCCTATCGCCGAGCTGATATTTGAAGAATCTGCAACAACCGGTGTGTATCTGAATTTCGAAGTGATGGAATTAAAAAATATAATATTAAAACTATCCTCTTCAGAAAGCATCTCAAGGGCTGTTTTTACCGCGTCAATACTCTGGTTGAATTTTGCTCCCCGCATGCGGCTGGAATTTTCAACAAGGAATACTATTTCTTTCGATAAAGTGGCGGGGGAGGTATCGGGGGAATTGTAATACAAAGTGAAGTGACCTCCTCTGTCATTTCTGAACTGAGAATGGAAATCGATTACCAGTTCAGGATTTACAATTGTGTAATTAAGTTTCATATCGGAAGTTATATAGGCTTTCGATTTGAGATAACTCAATTGCAGATTGTAGTCATCTTCCTGTGTGGATACGAACCCGGGATGTGAAGGCATATCATAAGAAAGAATTGGTCTGTGTGATTCTATTTTGACATCTATATTAAGATAATCAATCGGGTAATTAACAAAGAGTTCTGTATTGAGGGGAAAGGTATAACTGAATTCACTCATGTGGTAATCAAGACTGGAGATATAATGCAGCTCTACTTTCTGTACCTCTCCGGCAGCTATTCCTTTAAAGAGAATTTTTATTCCATTTTCCCCGATATAATCATTGACAAGAGCCGCGACTCCTCCTGAACCGGTGCCAGGATTGGGAGTCTGCTCTTTCACTTTGAGGATCGCTTTAAAGGTTGTGTCATTTCTCCAGTAGTATATAGCCGTCGCTCTGGCATATTCAGGCAGGGGAAATGAATAAACACCATCTACCGACTGATTCCATTCATTGATAAACTCTTCATAAACAATGGTTTCCGCCATATTGCCCTTTATATTTACCCGGATTTCACATAGTTTATTCTTGAGCAGGTCTTTGGGATAATCTTCATCATCCGGGATTATAACTCCTGTGGCGGATAAGGATGAATAAACAAACAATAACACAAATATCATTAGTATCTTTTTCATTATCAGCCCCCTATTTTAGGTACATTATTTTTTGAGAATTAGCTTCCATCAGGCCTCCCCTGAAATCGGTAAGAAGGGTGTTGACAATGTATACTCCGCTGCCGACCTCCATTCCCGCGTCGCTCCGGCCGTTCCATTTAAACAGAAAACTGCTTTCACCCGCCGCGAGGTTAAAAGTTTTAATCTGTTGCCCCAGGATGTTATATATAACTACTTTACCCCCGCTTTCAGTTGGTTTTACCACCCTGATATTTGCCGTGGGATTAAAGGGATTCGGATAACAGGAAACATTTATATTTTCTTTTACGACAGGTTTTTCAATCATTCCCATATTGTAGACTGATTTTCCACCGAGTCCCGCATAATGAACTTCCACTCCTATGTTGTTTATACTGCCGGCAGGTAGTGATGAGGTATAAGTGATCAGATAATCTGAAAGGTACTGGCTTCCGGAAATATTAAGCAGTATATCTCTGAAATTGCCATTTATGTCATAAAAATCACCACCGGTCGGTATTACAATGGGATTATAAAAGTTGGTCTGCTCAGCCGTATTGCCTATGCAGTGAGTCTGGATTCCGAAAGAGAGCAGCGCGTCCACAACTTCCTCAACGGTAAGTGAGGTAAATGAATTGTTTATGTGATAGGCGGCGTCGGTTATCCAGATATTCATTCTTCTCGCGCTCGGACGGAAATTGAACTGAGTGGAGGTCATCAGGGCTTCAAGTGAATTTTCTTCATATTCCCCCCCGCCGTGAGCATATTGCTGCTCGACATAGGACTTAAATATGAGAGGATCAGAGGTGAAATCATAAATATTTTCCACTTCATCAAGAAAAGTCACCATTCCCAGCCGGTAATTTATTCCCTGTTGGGTAAGACTATCGGTAAATTCTATAATATTGTTTTTTACCGCGGCGATTTCATCACTCATACTGCCAGTAACATCGAGGATAAAAATTATGTCAATATCAGAGTTGCCCCCGGAGGTATCCTTTCCCACTGTAAAATCTTCAATAATTTCATCATTTTCGGTGAAGAAAATATTTTCCGGGTCAAGATCAAATATATAACCGCCCGATGATTCTTTCAGCGCGTTAAACCGTACCGAAATTTCAGGGTAATTATCAGTAATTACCGAATCAATATTTACAACCAGTCCGCTATCGGAAAGGGGTACAGCAGGGATATATAATAAACGTTCTATTTTATCAATAACCACGCTCCCATCCTTTACCTCAAGTGTTAATTCCAGCAGCTTTTCTTTAAAAAATTCTCTTGTGGCAACAGGAATCTCAACAATGGAAAAATCACCCGGCGCTACCGGAACAGATACTGAGGTGATAACAGGCTCGAAATATTCCGAAAAAGAAATCGTTGAAGAAAGAGAATAAATATTTGAATTGCTGTTATTGATCAGTTTTGTATAAGCCGAAATTATTTCCGGCACAAGTATTCCCTCTTCAATACTGAGTTCCGGGGGAATATCGGCGCGCGCGAAAATGCTTTCGGGGAAATCGGGCTGCGGCAGGGTAATACTCATAATCATATTCACAGATTCGCCCGGTTGCAGTTCTGTTATCTCACCCCTGATATCAAGCGCGAGGTCAAAAATCTGAACAAACTGTGTCTCAAATATTATTTCATCTTCCGCGAGTCTGCGCCAGTTAGTCACATTAACCGAGGCAGGCGCTGACTCAGGGAAAGATATTTCTTCAATCAGTCCCTTATAGTCTGTATTCCTTTCAGTTATCCTGAAAATATCACTGTTGCTTATCTCATCGAGATATGTTTCGTCAGTAATTTCAGTATCGTTATATTTCAGAAAACCATCCCCGTTTTCCCCTAACGAAATATCCAGCGCCAATCCAGTCCCCATTTCTTTTATTCCTGATGATAGATTCTGCAGGTTTAGTTCAAGAATAAGATTATTTTCCTGGCCTGAAGGATAAATCCGGAAATTTATCGCGAGATTATCCTCTTCAGTCAGGTTGATTGATAAAACGCTGTCATCAACAGATATTTCCTGCTCATAAAATCTGAAGTTATAAAATGGCGTTTTCCATTGACCCGCTTCATAAATTTTAATAAATGAGGTGAGTGAATATGGATGGCCGTAGGTAAGCTGGCAATTATCATCAAGCATTCCCTCTGTCGCTCCCTGGTTTGTTCCAATTGTAAAATATCCATCCTCCAGTAATGAATATTCAAATATGGCGCTGCGGAAAATTTCTCCATCTCTTCCGGGTCCTGTTTTCAGCAATTGATCTCCATTGCCGCTTTTTTCGATGATATCATACTTCTTTTTCCACTGCCCAAACAAAAGTGAGCTGAACATCATCAAAGTTAAAATTAAAAATGTAGTTCTCTTCATTAAAAACATCCTCCTGTGATAATAATATGATTTTTGAAAACATAATAGTGAATCCAATATTCATGCCATTGCATTTTTATTATTTTCAGGGCCATGAGGATGTTATTAGTGTATAATTTATTCACACTTGTGTAATAATAGGGCAGCGCCGGGTAACAATTATCCTCTGGCAGCGGTGGGAAAAGATGGTGAGCGGGATATTTTCATTAAACTTTAACGCGGTCTGATTGCAATAGTTCTTCGAATTATCAATATTTGCGTAGATGATTTTTAAATTAATGAGAGAAAATTATGTCAGGAAAAATTTTTGTATTTCCGGGGAAATATCAGGCGGATTATTCATCCGCCATGGAAAAAATAAAGGCAAATAAACTGGTTCCGAGGATATGGGACCGGGATCACACAGTGTGGAGGGAAAATCCGCACGAGATAAGCAACCGGCTCGGATGGCTCGACTGCCCTGAAAAAGCAAAAAATTTCGCGGATGAAATAATCTCATTCGCCGCTGAAATAAAGAAGGAAGGATTTACAGATATTCTGCTGCTTGGGATGGGTGGTTCATCTCTCGCGCCTGAGGTGTTTAGAAACATACTGGGAAAAAATGAAACATATCCTGATCTGCATGTTATCGACACCACCGATCCTGACGCTGTGTTCAGCTACGCCGGGGCTCTCGCGGGTAAAAAACCCCTCTTTATGGTAAGCACAAAATCGGGGGGGACAGTTGAAACAATATCACTGATGAAATATTTTTATAAATATGCTGCCGATAATATCAGTAAAGAAAATCCCGGTAGCAGTTTTGTGGCAATTACCGATCCCGGCAGCGGTCTTCAGAAAATGGCGGAAGATCTTAAGTTCAGAAAAATATTCCTGAATGATCCTGATATCGGGGGGCGTTTTTCAGCGCTTTCATATTTTGGCATGGTTCCTTCAGCGCTCTGCGGGCATGATGTGGATAAACTTGTGTCAAACAGTCTTTCAGCCGCAGGACAGGATAAAACCGGCGCTGAGGAGAATCCGGCGGCTAAAGCGGCGGCGTTAATCGGCGCGCTGGCAAATAAGGGGATAAACAAACTGACGTTCATAACTCCCGATTCTTTCGCTTCTTTCGGAAGCTGGGTGGAACAGCTTATCGCCGAAAGCACGGGTAAAGAGGGGAAAGGCATACTCCCGGTGGTGGATGATAAATTTTACCTGATGAAACATTATGGCAATGACCGGCTCTTTGTCTATTTGAAACTTAAGGCTGATGATTCCCGCGATCTTTATGTGAATAACCTTATCAATGAAGGATTCCCGGTTATCAGATTTGAGATGGAAGATGTATATGAACTTTCCGCCCAATATTTTCACTGGGAATTCATCACCGCGCTTGCCGGCGCTCTGCTCGATATTCAGCCTTTCGATCAGCCTGATGTGGAATCGGCCAAGGTTTCAGCGCGCAAGGTGATAAAAGAATTTACCGAAACGGGCAAACTGACCGATCCTGAAATTACACTTGAAGAAAACGGGGTAAAAATATTTTCAGAATTTAAACCCTCTTCGGTGAAAGCGGCGGTTGAGGAATTTGTTTCTGAAATGATGAAGCAGGGGAGTAAATCATATATCGCGCTCCAGGCTTATCTTCAGCCGGCAAATGACACCGGCGCGGCCTTGGAAATGCTCAGGCATGAACTTTGCGAAAAATATAATGTCGCCGTTACAACCGGAATGGGACCCCGCTTCCTCCACTCAACAGGGCAGCTTCATAAGGGAGATGACAACTCCGGTATTTTTATTCAGTTTGTCAACACTCCGAAAAATTTCGCGCCTGTACCTGAAGAACCGGGCTCTGAAAATTCAGTAATCGATTTCGGAACATTAAAAAGATCACAGGCCCTCGGCGACCGTGACGCTCTGCTTTCCAAAGGAAGAAAAGTAATGACTATCGATCTCGGGGAAGATGTTTTGGGTAATCTGAAGATGTTTATATAATAAAAAATCCCCGGGATTTTTGAAACCCCGGAGGTTTTTTTACAATTCTGATATGATGTACGCATTATCCTGCCAAAAACAGGTACGGATTCCATATCAAAATGCAGATTTTTGCACCACCCGTAGAGACAAGGCATGCCTTGTCTCTAAAATTTGTCGTTCCGGCACATAATAGAAGAAGGATACCTATTATTAATCATGTAATCCTGAAATCCTTTAATCATGGTTCAGATATTGCATGGACAGGCTAAGTTCTCAGGTTGGCAAATTACGCAAAAGGGGGGCAGGCCCAGAGGGACAGGCTCGAAAGCCTGTCCTACGGAAGTTTGATTAAAAATCAGGCTTCTATTTTTGAGCCGAGAAGTTTGAGGAATTCTCTCATCCAGGCGGGATGTGCGGGCCATGCGGGGGCTGTAACGATATTATCATCGACAAGGGCGTTATCGGCGCCGGGGGCCACCTCGCCGAATATCGCGCCGGCCGCCTGGCATTCGGGACCGACTGCGGGATAGGCGATAACTTTACGGCCTTCGAGAAGTCCTGCCGCGGCCAGTATCTGGGGCCCGTGGCATATCGCGGCGATCGGTTTATGGTTATCGCCGAAATGTTTTGTTATCTCAAGAACCCTGGGATTGAGTCTCAGGTATTCGGGAGCTCTGCCACCCGGAATTACAAGAGCGTCATATTCTTCAGGATTAACCTGGTCGAAATCGGCGTTTATGCCAAACCAGTGACCCGGCATTTCCACATAAGTCTGGTCTCCCTGGAAATCGTGAACGGCGGTTTTTACGGTTTCACCTTCTTTTTTCCCGGGGCAAACTGTATGCACTTCATGTCCGACCATTAAAAGTATTTGAAAAGGCGCCATCGCTTCATAATCCTCGACAAAATCGCCGACAATCATAAGAACTTTTTTTGCTGCCATAAATCCTCCTTAATATATGTTATTGTTTTTAGTATTGGATTAGCTGAATAATATTTGTAATTTCAACAATGTTGTGAAAAATTATTCTTAATTTCAAATTATTAATTTATTAAGCGGAGGTTTAATGAAAATAAATTTATTTCCTATTACAGCGATTATAATACTTTTTGCTTATGGTTGTTCCAATAAACCGGAGATAAAATATCCTGTGACAAAAAAGACCGATACAGTGGATGTATATTTTGGCAACAAGATTGCCGATCCTTACCGCTGGCTTGAAGATGACAACTCTGATGAAACCGCGGCGTGGGTAAAAGCCCAGATGGAGGTTACAAATAAATATTTTGAAGCCATCCCTTTCAGAAAAGATATTGAGGAGAGGTACCGGGAATTATGGAATTATGAAAGATATTATTCTCCCGAGAAGGTGGGCAAATATTATATATATGAAAAAAATGACGGCCTTCAGGAGCAGGCTGTTGTATATATCCAGGAAGGGCTGGATGGTGAGCCGAAGGTATTTATCGATCCCAATAAATTTTCGGAAGATGGAACCGTCAGTCTTAAAACATTATATTTTTCAAGGGACCATAAATACTGCGGATACGCTATATCACGAAGCGGATCGGACTGGACAGAATTTTATGTGAAAGAGGTTGAGAGCGGCAAACTGCTCGATGATCACCTGGAATGGATAAAGTTTTCAGGAATGGCATGGTATAAAGATGGATTTTTCTACAGCCGCTATGATAAACCTGATGAAAAATCGGCCATGAAAAGTCAGAATATCAACCAGAAAGTATATTATCACAAAGTTGGGACTTCTCAGGATAAGGACAAACTGATTTACCAGGATAAAAAGAATGAAAAACGGGGTTTCTCGGTTTCAGTTACCGATGATGAACGTTTTCTTACATTTTTTGTATGGGAAGGTTCATCAAGCGAAAATATGCTTTATGTGAAAGACCTCAAAAAGGATGGAAAAATAAGAAAAGTTATCGGCAAAAAAGAAGCTGAGTATATTGTTGTTGATAATATCGGCGATAAACTTCTGGTTAAAACCAACTATGAAGCTCCCAACTACCGGCTCGTAATTATTGATCCCAAAAAACCGGCTAAAGAAAACTGGAAAGAGGTAATACCTGAATCGGAATACCTGCTGAACGGAGTTTATTCTATCGGAGGTAAACTTATCGTACGTTACCTGAAAGATGTATTGACTTATCTTTCTGTTTATGATATGGAGGGTAAGAAGATCAATAATATTTCATTGCCGACAGTAGGTTCCGCCGGAAATATCGGGGGAAATAAGTATGACAAGGAGTTTTTCTATACATTTACTACCTATACATACCCCTCAACTATTTTTATTTATAACCTGGAAGAACAGAGTTCAAGAGTATTCAAAAAACCTGATATTAAATTTGATATCGATGAATATGAAACAGAACAGGTATTTTACAAGAGCAAGGATGGAACCGATATTCCATTGTTTATTACAAAGAAAAAAAGTGTAAAAAATGATGGCAATAATCCCACAATCCTTTATGGTTACGGCGGATTTAATGTGATTATGAAACCGGCTTTCAGGCTGACAATGCTGCCATTTCTGGAACAGGGAGGTATTTTCGCTGAGGCATGTCTGCGCGGCGGCGGTGAATATGGCGAAACCTGGCATAAGGCGGGAATGCTGCATAATAAACAAAATGTATTCGATGACTTTATCGCCGGCGCCGAATACCTGGTAAATGAAAAATACACTTCATCTGAAAAAATTGCCGCGTTCGGCGGATCAAATGGCGGCACACTTGTCGGCGCTGTAATCAATCAGAGGCCTGATCTTTTTGCCGCGGCTGTGCCCGCTGTCGGGGTGATGGATATGCTGAGGTTCCATAAGTTCACTATTGGTTGGGCGTGGGTTCCTGAATATGGCTCAAGTGAGGATTCACTGCAATATGAGACTTTGATTAAATATTCTCCGCTGCATAATATCAAAAGCGGTGTGGAATATCCTGCTGTTCTTGTTACGACAGCCGATCATGATGACAGGGTTTTTCCCGCGCATTCATTTAAGTATGCCGCCGAATTGCAGGCGAAACATACAGGGGGTAATCCGACTCTAATCAGAATCGAAACCAAAGCGGGACATGGGGCCGGTTCGAGTATATCAAAAACTATTGAGCTTTATACCGATATACTTTCGTTCATATTTTATAATGTGGATGAAACACCTCAATATTAATTTTAACAGACGGATACTTCAGGCCGCATAACCTGAAGTATCCTTTTTTTTTTGTAGGACAGATTTGAAATCTGTCCTTCCTCCTGAGTAGATCAAGAATTTTACGGAAAATGTTCCCTCTTTTGCGGATAACGCCACAGAGTTCAAAGGCGACATACGAAAAAAAGGGGGAGTCCGTGTTTTTAAAAAGAATATCCGTGGCTATGGGCCCTCCGGAACAGATTCGGCCGCGGCGCGCAAGTGCTGGGGGGATTTGGGGGTTGTGGTTTGGGTTGGTGGTGTAAGAGGTGCGAATTTTTTATCAGTTTTGTGAATTCGCTGAGTTGGTCAGGACAGAATGCAATTCTGTCCTACAAGGGGGCATTATTTTATTAGCAGTCGAATTTTACGCAAGATCGCAATTAATAATGAATAATTAATAATTTAAATGATAAAGTAACTTAGATAGTAAAAATTTTGCTGAAAAAACGTGAACAAATTACAAAAACACAAAAAGCTCGGGGAAACCTTATTTCTGATTTTTTAACCTTAGTAGCAGAGGAAACTACCCTTCAAAATTAAACCTTATAAACCTTATTCAAATGGCGATAAATCAGGCGGAATTTTCTAATGATCGCGGGATAAAGCACAGAACCGGATTACGGGAATTAAAAAATATTGGCAGAATAAAAGGCAGCCGTCGAAATCCAAATGGAATTCGTCATCGAAATCGGTTATTAAAAATCAGTGAGGTGTTTTTACTCTGTACTCTCCACTATGCACTCTTAACTTTTGGTTTGCCGGATTATGGATTGAGTTTTGGGCTGGAAGGGGGGGATGGGAGGCGAATTTTTTATCAGATTTGTGAATTCGCTGAGTTGGTCAGGACAGAATGCAATTCTGTCCTACGGGGTGGGTCTTGGGGTTGGGGTTGTGGTTTGGTTTGGTGGTGTAAGGGTGGTGATTATTTATCGGGTTTGTAAAGTCACTGAGTTGGTTGGGACAGAATGCAATTCTGTCCTACGGATTAAAACGAAAGAGCCGCCCTAAAATGGGACGGCTCTTGTTTGTATATATGTAGTTCTGCCTGAATTACTTTTCTGTGGCGAGCAGTTCATTTATGGAAGCCGCGGCGCGTCTTCCTTCACCCATAGCGAGGATAACGGTTGCCGCTCCAAGAACGATATCTCCGCCCGCGTATATTTTGTCAACGGTTGTTTTCTGTTTTTCATCAACAACAATATTGCCCCAGCGGTTTGTTTCGATCGCGGGGGTTGTCTGACTGATAAGAGGATTACTTCCGTTTCCTATCGCGACAATAACGGTATCGACATCAATGATGAACTCACTGCCGGGAATAACAACAGGGCGTCTTCTTCCTGAAGCGTCCGGTTCGCCCAGTTCATACTTGAGGCATTCCATTGCTTTTACACGGCCGTTTTCATCACCGATGATTCTTTTCGCGTTATTAAGGAAATGGAATTCAATTCCTTCCTCTTTGGCATGATGCACTTCCTCTTTCCTGGCAGGCATCTCTTTTTCGGTTCGGCGGTATACGACATATACTTTTTCAGCGCCGAGTCTGATTGCCATTCTCGCGGAATCCATCGCCACGTTTCCGCCGCCGAGCACAACAACATTTTTAGATTCATAAATCGGTGTGTCAGCTTTGCCTTTTTCAAAGGCGCGCATCAGGTTTGCCCTGGTAAGATATTCATTTGCCGAGAATACCCCGACAAGGTTTTCACCTTCAATATTCATAAACATCGGCAGTCCGGCGCCTGTCCCGACGAATACAGCGTCAAATCCATCTTTTTCGATAAGGTCGGTAAGTTTGCGTGTGCGGCCAACAACAAAGTTAGTTTCAAATTTAACACCCATTTCCCTGAGTGTGCTTATTTCCTGATCGACAATATAATTGGGCAACCTGAATTCGGGGATGCCGTAAATCATTACGCCGCCAAGTTTGTGGAAAGCTTCAAAAATTGTCACGTCATGTCCTTCACGGCGGACATCGGCAGCCACTACAAGACCTGCCGGGCCGCTGCCAACGATAGCGACTTTTTTACCGGTAGCCGGTTTTACGCTTGGTGGTTTGATGCCTCCGTTATTTCTTTCCCAGTCGGCTACAAATCTTTCGAGTCTGCCGATCGCAACCCCTTTTTCGACATCTTTAAGGCCGCGTCCCACAGTGCAGTTCATCTGGCATTGTGATTCCTGGGGACAAACCCTTCCGCAGATTGAGGGAAGGAGGCTGGTTCTTTTTATCTCATCAACGGCGCCCTGGAAATCACCTTCGGCAATCATACCGACAAAATTGGGGATATCTATATATACCGGGCAGTCATTTACACATGTTTTTTTCTTACATTGCAGGCAGCGCATCGCTTCAAGCTGAGCCTGTTCGGCAGTATAGCCGATTGCAACTTCCTCAAGATTTCCTCTTCTGATATCGGGATTCTGTTCCCGCATCATCTGGGGAGGTATTGCCATCCGGTCTTTTGGTTTTAGTGTATCTTTTTTCTCAAGCATTTCCGCGAGCAATACTTTCGCGTTTTCCGCGAGCACTTCGGGGCTTACATGTTTCATTTAGCTGCCTCCTTCTCTTTCATTGCTTCCTCGAGATGACATCTGTGTCTCTCGGTTTCAAATTTTTTGTAGGATCCCAGACGGCTCATCATGTTGTCGAAGTCAACTTTATGTCCGTCAAATTCAGGCCCGTCGACACATACAAACTTCACTTCGTCGCCAACATTAACACGGCAGCCGCCGCACATTCCTGTTCCGTCTACCATGATTGTATTAAGTGATACCTGTGTGAATACACCATAAGGGCGGGTGGTTTCGGAACAGAATTTCATCATAACCGGGGGACCGATAGCGATAACCATATCCGGTTTCGGGTCTTTTTCACATTCTTCTTTCAATGGCACGGTAACAAGAGCTTTTCTTCCATAACTGCCGTCATCTGTGCAGACAACAAATTCATCGGCGATAGCTTTCATTTTATCTTCGAGTATTAGAAGCTCTTTATTGCGGGCTCCGATAATTGTTGTAACATGATTACCCGCCGCTTTCAGCGCCTGGGCTATCGGATGCAGCGGCGCGACGCCGATTCCCCCTCCGACGCAGACAACTCTTCCGAAGTTATCAATGTGAGTCGGCGTACCAAGCGGTCCTACAAGAGTTGGTATTTCGTCACCTTCATTAAAATTTGATAGATCGAGTGTAGATTTTCCAACCACCTGAAAAATAAGGGTGATCGAACCTTCATCAGTATCGGCATCAGCGATAGTAAGCGGTATTCTTTCGCCGTAGTCATCATTTATCTGCAAGATTATGAACTGCCCGGCTGAACGTTCCTCGGCAATGAGCGGCGCATAAACCCGCATTAAGAAAACATCGTCTGACAACTGTTTTTTATGAAGAATCCTGGCCATAACGTTTGTCCTTAATTTTGGATTTATTTAATTATCTAAGAGTGTTATTCTAAAAAGGATAACAAGGATATCTTAGTCTTAAAATTATAAAAATTCAGAGTGCCTGCCAAATTTTTTTACGATAATTTTCAATAAAAAAAAGGTCAGTTTTTCTGACCGCTATTATGGAAAAATAATTGCCTCCGATTGTTAAAAATATTTTTTTAAATTAAATTTAGCTGCCTGTTTGAAAAATACTTTTAACGCTAATTTTTTCCGGATAGATCATGAACTTTTACAGATATTATTTCCTCCCGGTTATTCTGATATTTTTCTTCATATCATCCGGAATAAAAGGGCAGGCGGAGTATGTTCCGCTTGATCATCCCGTTTATAATTTTCTTAAAGAGATGAAAGTAAGGGGCATGGTAAGGAATCTGCATTATGATTTCCCCAATCTTACCAGAAGAGAGGTGATTGAAAAAATAAACTTTCTTTGGGATAACCGTGCGTCACTTTCAGCGACAGAAAAATCAATTGTTGAAAAATATCGTATTGAGTTTGATTATTCCTACTGTGATTCTCTAAGATTAAATTATGGTTTTTTTGAGGGGCAAAATTCGATTCCCGAGAGATTTGCCGCCATTTTTTCAGATAATATAAAATATCTTTATTCTGAGAGAAATGAGTCGGTTAACCTCTTTTTTGAAGGAGTCGGGAATTATACTCATGGCCAGAAATTTTCGCCGGAAATGAACAATGCCGAAATCTACGATATTGGCATCAGGTTCAGGGGCGCTGTGCTTGATAAATTTGGGTTCGCGTTCAGGATGAGCAAAGGGCTGGTAAGCGGTTCGCGAGGTTACGCTCCCGAGATTGACAGAGCGCTGAATTACAGCACCAAGTTTTTAATCAACCAGGAAAATATTAATAATTACGATATAACCACCGGTTACATAAAATATTATGATACTCCCGCTGAAGATATGGAGGTCGATTTTCTGATTGGAAGAGAAAAAACGAAATTCGGACTCGGTTATCATTCCCGCCTCTCCTTTTCAGGTGAAGGACCTTATATGGATCTGGTTAAATTCCGCTTCAGATATGGGATTTTTAATTTTTATTCATTTCACGCCACCACCGTCGGTGAGCTGCATAAAGGAATTGAGGATAATTACACCAAACATTTCGCGAGCAACCGTTTTAAACTTTCCTGGCCCGGGCTTTTTGATATTGGCATGGGGCAGACAATCGTTTATTCGGGGCGGGGTATTGAGATAGGTTATATGAATCCCCTTATTTTTTACAAGTTTCTCGAAATTGCAATGCAGGACCGTGATAACGGCACTTTCTTTCTCGATTTTCAATCTGATTTTATCCCCGATTTTGAATTTCAGCTTACCTATTTCCTTGATGAAACGATTAATGTAAATAAACCGAATCATTTCAGCAATAAATCAGCTTTCCAGGCGGGCTTTTTATGGATGAGACCATTTTCGCTGGATGATATGATGCTGAATTTTGAATATACATATCTCAGACCCTATGTATACAGCCATCGAATTCCCGGCAATACCTACAGCGCGTATGGGATTATACTCGGTCATCCCATCGGACCAAACGCACGGGAAGTTTATTTAAACGCCGCGTATAATCTAAACAGCAGAATAAGGGCAGAGATCGAATATGTCGGGGTAACTTCCGGCGAAAACCTTTATGACAGTGAGGGGAATATTATATTTAATGCCGGGGGTGACATTCAGTATTCCCAGGAGAAAACAGATGGAAGCCCCGAGGAGGCTTATTTCCTCGATGGAGAAAAAATTGATAATCATACTTTCTCGCTGAAGATAAAAACAGAACTAATAAGAGAGCTTTATATTGATTTTATTCTGTCTTATAATATTCTGAAAAATCATCTTCACGACACGGTTGAAAACACAACTTATTCTGTAATAAAATTCCATTTTGGATATTAAGGATTCTCTTATATGGCCCGCTTAAAAGTTACCTTTCTCCTAATCTTTATTTTGATTGCCGGCATGAATGGTTATGCCCAGGTAAAGAATGGCTGCAATAGCTGTGAGGATCCTCTTAATCTTGGGATTCGTATGCATTACGGGTGGATAATCCAGCATTCGCAATGGGTGAAAAGCGCGGCGGAATCTTATCCCCGGGGACTTGAATTTAACCTTTCCTGGCGTTATAACAACCAGGATGTCTGGAACAACTGCGGTTGTTATCCCCGGTTTGGAATTTACGGAATGATATGGGATTATACCAAGCCGGATATTCTGGGTTACGGATTCGCTACGGGGCTTGATTTAACATATTATTTTGTCCTGCCGGGAAAGTTTAACCCTTTTGTCAGGGGGGGAGCCGGATTCGCTTATCTTACCAAACCTTATGATAAAGAGAATAACAGGGATAATATGTCCTACGCGATGCATTTCAATTTTAATCTCTTTGTCAATTTGGGTTTTCTTTACCAGTTTAATGATGATTACGGAGTTAATTTTTCTGTCAATTTGAATCACCAGTCAAATGCCGGCATCAAAGAACCCAACGGGGGTATAAACTTTCCTTCTCTCAGTCTCGGTGTGCAGTATTCCTTTGAGAAAGGTGAATTTCCTCATGAAAGAAAAAGGGACCCTGAATATTTTGAAAAGGCTGAGAAGGTCCAAAACGAGATTGTGCTTTATGGGGGACTTTCAGCGATTAGTTTCCCCGATTCAGGACAGTTTCCCATGGTTGGAATTCAATTCCTGAGGCATAACCGTGTTTCGCCGCTTCACTCCTTTCTTTATGGAATTGAGCTGGAGATGAATGGCAGGGGGCGTTCAAAAAACGCCCGTTATCACCAGGGCCGTTATGATTACCACAGGGTATCGGTAATTGTTGGACACGAATTTGTTATGGGTAATACACTATTCAGCACATCGTTCGGATTTTATGTCTACAGGCCCCTGGTGGAAAGTGATTTTGTTTACCAGCGTTACGGACTTATGTATCGTTTCAACAAAAGATTTTCAGCGGGACTTAACTTCAAATCTTACGGCCATGTAGCCGATTTCTTCGACCTGAGGGTTTCCTGGTCGTTTTAACAGATTGGTTTAATGAGGATGTTAAAATCAGTAATAAATTCGGAACTCCTGACTCCCATCATACTACTATTCCGTGATTCCATATACCAAGACAGAATTCAACGAATTTTCCGCGATATAATTCCCTCACCCAGGGCGGCGAATATAATTCAGAGTGTGTTATATGGTGTTCCTGACGTTATACTCGGACGCTTCCTTTCCCTACAAATATTTTTCTCCTAACGGGGCAATTTTATGGCAATCATTTTTATGTCCCGTTTGGGACATCATATCGGTAAAAAAGCGATATACAAAATATTCGATGTGCCGTCAGGTACACCATATTTATCAAGGAGAGTACAATAAACATATGTATAACAGTCCGCAAATCAATAAGTTATCCAAATATTTTTCCTGATGCGCGTCAACAATACGACAATTTATTTTACGAATAGATTTTTATAAGTAGTTGTTTCTAATACCAATAGTCAGTAGTCTTACAATTATCCATTATCAATTATCCATTATCAAGTGTCAATTAAATCCCTCCTGCTTCCAAAATCAAAAATAATCCACTCTTCTTTTAGATTTTACCCTGATCATATCAACTATTATTTAATTCATATATAATGTTTCGGGTTGGGGAATTATCTCAATTCAAATGTTGTTAGCGAATATGAAATAAAGACAAGTTGTGCTTTTATATATGATTTTTTGCTAAACTGAATTAATATTACAGGAGATCAATTGTGATAATCTCGGTACCAAAAGAAATTCTAAAAGGTGAAAACAGGGTGGCTCTCACACCAGATACTACCGGAAAGTTAGTGAAAAAGGGCTGGACTGTTAATATTCAGAAAGAAGCGGGATTAGCGGCGGGATTTACAGATGCTGATTATGAAAAGGCTGGCGGAGTTATAATTGATAACGCTGAAGAGCTTTACAAAAAGGGTGAAATAATTTTAAAAATTCAGAGACCCATGATTAACCCCGATTCAGGGAAAAATGAACTTGATTTGATGAACAAAGGTAGTTTGCTGATCGCCTTTGCTTATGTGCTGCATTATACGGAAGTTGCTCAGCAATGCGCTGAAAAGGGAATTGATTTTATAGCTATGGATATGGTTCCCCGTACAACACTCGCCCAGAAGATGGATGTTTTAAGTTCGCAGGCAAATATCGCCGGTTATAAGAGTGTATTGCTGGCGGCCAATCATCTGAAAAAAATATTCCCACTTATGATGACCGCGGCCGGAACAATATCGCCGGCAAGGGTTGTGATAATGGGCGCGGGAGTAGCAGGCTTGCAGGCCCTTGGTACAGCTAAAAGGCTCGGCGCTGTGGTGGAAGTATCAGATATTCGTCCCCAGGTAAAAGAAGAAGTTCAGAGTCTTGGCGGAAGATTTATCGAGGTCGATACAGATGAGGATATGCAGGATGAAGGTGGTTACGCTAAAGAAGCTTCGGAAGAATTCCTGAAAAAACAGAAAGAGTTGATATTTAAACATGTAACTGAAGCAGATATTGTAATAACCACCGCGCTTGTTCCGGGAAGAAAAGCTCCGGTTCTCGTAACCGAAGAAATGGTGAAAAAAATGCGCCCCGGCTCGGTGGTGCTCGATATGGCTGTTGAATTTGGCGGCAACTGTGAGGTCAGCGTCAAGGGTGAAACAGTTGTAAAACATAATGTTACGATCATTGGTGAGCCCAATCTGCCGAGTATGGTCGCCACGAACGCGAGCGAGGTTTATTCAAAGAATGTTATGGCTTTGCTCGATTATATTTCTAAAGATGCCAAGGTTGAATTTGATCTTGAAGATGAAATTGTAATGGGCTCGCTGATTACACGCGAAGGCGCGGTGATAAATGAAAGAGTAAAAGGAATAATAAATAAATAAAGGCAAGAAATGGAAAACTTCGAACTTTTAATGATGATTTACGTTTTTGTGCTGGCGGTCTTTACAGGTTTTGAGCTTATTACTAAGGTGCCTCCGACTCTGCACACTCCATTGATGTCCGGATCGAACGCGATTTCCGGAATTACAATTGTCGGGGCTTTAATCAGCGCCGGAGCTGATGAATTTACAATCAGCACTGTATTAGGTCTTGTCGCTATAATTTTCGCGACAATAAATGTTGTCGGGGGATTTATGGTTACCGACCGAATGCTCAAAATGTTCAAAAAGAAGTGAGAATAGAATATGGAATTAATTGCACATATAGTTTATTTGATTTCATCGGTATTTTTTATACTGGGGATTAAAAAACTCGGATCGCCGAAGACTGCCAGAACCGGTAATATGTATGCTTCAATCGGTATGCTTCTGGCAATAATTGTTACCCTGCTTCATAAAGATATAGTTACTTATCAGTATATTATAATAGGTTTGATCGTCGGAGGAGCAGTCGGCTCGGTAATGGCGACGAAAGTTCAGATGACAGGCATGCCTCAGATGGTCGGTTTGCTGAATGGTTTCGGAGGGGGCGCTTCCACACTGGTCGCTCTGTCGGAATATTATAAAATTATTACCCATCCCGGGATGCAGTTTGAATACTCGACAACAGTAACAATTGTTATCAGTATTCTTATCGGTTCGGTTACCTTTACAGGTTCATTAATCGCGTTTGGAAAACTGCAGGGGATAGTAACCGGGGCGGTTGTTAAATACCCGGGACAGCATCCTCTTAACGCGCTGCTTTTGCTCGGTGTTATAGGCTCAGGCGCTTATATTGTTATTTCACCTGAACTGACTACATTCCTGCTTGTTATTGTGGGCATCTCCCTGATTCTCGGCGTCCTGCTTGTTCTGCCCATAGGTGGCGCGGATATGCCGGTAGCGGTTTCTCTGCTGAATTCTTATTCAGGCCTGGCCGCTTCGGCAACAGGATTTGTTCTCAAGAATAATGAGCTTATCATAGCGGGCGCGCTGGTTGGCGCTTCAGGATTCATACTTACAATGATCATGTGCCGCGGTATGAACAGATCCCTGATGAATGTGCTTCTTGGCGGTTGGGAATCAGCAGGCGCGGCTCCCGCGGAAGGAGGCGGTTCAGGTCCGAAAGGGGATGTTAAATCTGTTGACTCGGAAGAAGCCGCAATGATATTCGATTCCGCGAGCAGCGTTATTATTGTTCCAGGGTATGGAATGGCTGTCGCCCAGGCTCAGCACGCGATTCGTGATCTTACCAATACTCTTGAGAAAAAAGGTATAAAGGTTCGTTTCGCCATTCACCCGGTCGCCGGAAGGATGCCGGGACATATGAATGTACTCCTGGCCGAAGCGAATATCGACTATGACAAACTGCTCGCTCTTGAAGATATCAACGATGATTTCAATAACACTGATGTTGTTTTGATTGTCGGCGCGAATGATGTAGTCAACCCGGCGGCGCGTCACGATACATCCAGCCCGATCTATGGAATGCCGATACTCAATGTCGATTACGCGAAAACAGTTATCATCAATAAACGCTCGATGAATGTCGGATATGCCGGTATTTCGAATGAACTTTTCTTCTATCCCAATTCATTGATGTATTTTGGCGACGCTAAAGACGCTATAACAAAGCTGACAAATGAAATAAAAGAGTTATAAAAAAGGGGGCTTCCCGGCCCCTTCTTTTTTATGTTTTTTAAACTTGACAAAAATGTCAATATTCATTTAGTTTCCTTTCATAATTCCTTACAATTATAAAGGAGCAGAGTGTTCCTCACAGGAATATCTGTAATTTTAACGGACTTATTCATCTTTTTAATGGTGTTCTAAATGAAATTATTAATAAATATTCTTGTTTTCGCTATTTTTATTTCAACAACAATTTTTGCTGAAGGGGTAAAACTTTCAGGAAGAGTTGAAGACTCGTCAACCGGTGAAGGCCTTATGAACGTTTTTATCGGTATTCAAAAGGGGCAGTATTATACCCATACTGATAAGGAAGGTAATTTTAGTGTAAATATTCCGGCTGCCGGTGAGTGGAGTTATATCGTAAGTCTCACCGGGTATGAACCTGTCAGGGGAATAGTGGATATAGGATCTGACGGGATTGAAAACTTCATAATTAAGCTGGTCAAAACTGATATAAGGATGGGTGAGGTTGTTGTGAAGTCCCTTTATCAGAACAAAATGGAACGTGACGCCGCTATGCCTCTCGAAATTATTGAGAAGGATAACGGGGAGCAGGGAAATATGAGTTCCATTGCTTCCTTTATGGACAATAAACCGGGAATTTCAATGGCCAGGGATGGAATCTGGGCGACTCATGTGAATATCAGGGGATTAAGCAGGCAGAACATTGTCGCGAATATTGACGGAGCCAGAATAGAGACATCCACCGCGGTGGCTGCCGGTTTATCGGCTCTTGATCCGGGGGATATTGAAAGAATTGAGGTTGTTAAAGGATCAGCTTCATCACTTTATGGTTCCGGAGCGGTTGGCGGAGTAATTAATATTGTAACAAATTCCCCGGGTTTTACACAAACACCGAATTTCAGCGGGTCATTTTCGAGCGGATATTATTCAGTTAATTCAGGATCATATAATAATCTTGCCCTTAACTTTAGCGGGGGAGATCATTATGTCAATATCAAATCAGGTTATCGTGTGGCAAAAGACGCGGAAACACCTGATGGAAAACTTCTTAACAGCAGATTCCGTGATCACAGTATTAATGTTAACGGCGGGCTTCGGTTCGCCGAAAAACATACGATTAAATTTGTTTACCAGAATTTTAAAGCGGAAGATGTTGGTGTGCCGGGGGGAAATCCTTTTCCCGTCGCGGCCTCTGTAAGATATCCTGAAACAGGCAGGAGGATGTATAATGTAAGCTGGGAGGTGAGCCGCCCTTTCAGTTTTATGAATTCCCTGAAAGCCACTGTATACCACCAGGAATATGAACGGCAGGTGGAGGTAAAACCGAACAGCGCTCTCACAATCCGCCCGAACGCTGATCACAGGACCATCGGCGGCAAGCTGGAGACCCATTTTACGTGGAAAGACAATCATATAATCGTTGCGGGATTAGATTACTGGAAAAGGGAATATGACGGAATAAGGAGCAAAACATTTACCACTCCCGATAAAGTGATTTATGACTACCCGGTTCCCCATTCATGGTTCAGCAGCGCGGGACTTTTTATTCAGGATGATATTTATCTTCTGGATGAACGTCTTGTTGTTACCCTGGGAGGTCGTTATGATCTTATCAATATAACTAATGAAGCAGCGACTAATCCGACCAGAATCGTTGTAAACGGAGTGGTAAATAATAATCCGCCGATTATTGAACAGGCTTCTTTTCCCGAAGCCGATGTTGATAACAGATCATGGAGTTATAACGTTGGCATAATGTATAAATTATCAAAATCCTCAGAGCTGACATTTAACGGGGCTTCATCATTCCGGGCTCCTTCACTGGAAGAACGTTACCAGTATCTTGACCTCGGAGGAGATATCTACCTCGGAAATCCTGATCTCGAACCGGAAAAGGGGATATTCTTCGACCTGGGATACAGAGCATGGCGGGATGATATGAGTTTGAAACTCAACATTTTTACCAATTATTTTAACGACCTGGTGGCTAATGTTGTTGAAATTCCCGACAGTTTGTTTATTAAACGAAATATCAGTGAAGCAAAAATCTATGGATTTGAAACTGCCTTCGAAGTATCGCTGGTGAAAAATTTCTTCGTTTTCGGGAATGTATCTTATGTAAGGGGTATCGAAACCAAATATAATCTTGATCTCGCTGAAATTCCTCCTGTCAACGGCATATTCGGAGTCAGGGGAAAATTCCCTTACGAAATTGATGTGAACTTAAATTGTGAATTTGCCGGGGAACAGAATGCTGTTGCCTCCTATGAAAACACAACGGAGGGATACGCGATTATTAATTTTGCCGCGGCCAGAAGGAATATCAGCTCCGGAAAGATTTCTTTTAATCTTTCAGCCGGAATCAGAAACGCGCTCGATGAAAAATACCGCTTGCATTTATCATCAAACCGTGGATTAATTAAACTTGAACCGGGCAGAAATTTGTTTGTCAGAGTAAAAGTAAATTGGTAGCTTTATCTGATATTTTTTTACTAATTATTCCGGCATAAATGATCTGGTTTTATTTCGCTTTTTCTTCGGCCATTTTATCCGCCGCGGCGGCTATATCTCAAAAAAGGGTGTTATTTAAGCTTGACGCCCTTGAGTTTTCCTTTGTGGTTTCATTGGTGAATATGCTGCTTTCGGCGGCATTTTTCACGATCACCGATTTTTCGGCCATTACTTTAGCAAGCCTGCTGGTACTTTATCTGAAGACAATTCTTGCTTCGCTGGCTTTTTTATGTGTCATGCTCTCCATAAAAAATATGGATATCAGCGGGGCTTTGCCTCTGCTTGTTGTAACTCCCGGACTGGTAGCGCTTGGTTCTTTTTTCCTACTGGGCGAGTCATTGAGTGTTTATGAACTTAGTGGAATGTTTCTTCTTTTGGCGGGAACCTATATAATCGAATTTCATTCGGGAGGAAATCTCGCGGGGCCCTTCTCGGTATTTTTCCGTTCAAAAAAACATCACTATATAATATTCGCTCTCCTGCTCTTTACAACTACAAGCATTCTTGATAAAAGCCTTCTTCGGGATTTTAAACTGGCGCCCTATCCTTTTATGGCGTTCCAGCAGATATTTTTTGCTTTTAACTTTCTTATAATGATTCTGATAAGCAAAAAGAATCCGGTTGAAATTATAAAAAAAATACCGCGTGAAACTTATCTCTGGATATTGATGATTTCTGTATTCACAACCGGTTACAGGTATTCTTTCATTGAGGCTGTTAAAATTGCCCCTGTAGCCCTGGTGCTTTCGGTGAAGAGAATTTCAGTTTTTATAGCGGTCATCTTCGGTGGCAGAATTTTTTCGGAAAAAAATATTTTAAGAAAAACAGCGGCGACTGTCATACTGCTCTCAGGGGCATTTTTAATCCTTTATTTTCAAAGTTCCTGAAACGGAAAAAATAATCTCATTTTATAGAAATAAAATATTTAAAGTGGGTATATCAGAGCAAAAAAGGGCTTATTCCGATGGCATTAAAATTGCAATTGAAATAACCTATTCACAGCATCATAATATGGAGTTATAATGGAATTTATAGATGAAAAACTTATCTTCAGCTATATCGAGGATGAGTCTCTTAAAAACAGCCGGTATCAGAAAGAAGTTATAGAAAAAGCAAAAGAGAGAAAAGGGCTTACGATTAAAGAGAGCGCGGCGCTGCTTAATATAGAAAATGAAGAGCTGCTTCAGGAACTATATAGTACCGCCAATGAGATAAAGAGAAATATTTATGGCAATCGTCTCGTAATGTTCGCGCCTCTCTATCTCACAAACGCCTGTGTTAACAATTGCCTCTATTGCGCTTTCAGGAGGGATAACAAGGAGCTTAAAAGAAAAACTCTGACAATTGACGAAATAGGTCAGGAAGCTGAGATGCTTATCCGCCAGGGGCAGAAAAGACTTCTGCTTGTTTGTGGCGAACATCCCAAAGTGGCTAATCTTGATTTTGTCGGAAAGGCTATTGAAAGAATTTACAGTATAAATCTTAACGGCAATAATATCCGCAGGGTTAATGTTAATATCGCTCCCTTAAGTGATGAAGACTTCAAAAAACTGCATAGCTTTGAAATTGGCACTTACCAGATTTTCCAGGAAACTTATCATTTCGACACATATACTCAGATGCATCCATCGGGGCCGAAAAAAGATTACGCCTGGAGACTTTACGCTCCCGACCGCGCATTTAAAGCCGGTATTGATGATCTTGGCATCGGCGCCTTATTCGGATTGACCGATTATCGTTTCGAGACTCTCGCCATGCTTATGCACGCTGAATATCTTGATAATACTTATGGCGTCGGGCCGCATACGATTTCAATACCCCGTCTTGAACCGGCATTGAACGCGCCCGCGGCAATTCAGCCTCCTTATGCAGTTGATGACCGGGATTTCAAAAAACTGATCGCTGTTTTGCGTCTCGCCGTTCCTTATACCGGAATTATATTATCAACAAGAGAGAAACCGGAGCTTCGAAGAGACCTTTTCTCAGTCGGGGTATCACAGATAAGCGCAGGCAGCCGCACCTCCCCCGGAAGTTATAAAGAATCGCAGGAGAGCCTGGAATCGCACGATCTTGAGCAGTTTCAGCTTGGTGATCACCGCAGCCTTGATGAGGTTGTAAGGGATGTATGCAGCCTGGGATATCTGCCAAGTTTCTGCACCGCCTGTTATCGTTCAGGAAGAACAGGGGACAGGTTTATGGAGCTTGCCAAATCGGGCAAAATCGGAGGCATCTGCGGACCTAACGCTCTCGCGACCTTCAAAGAATATCTGCTCGATTACGGCACGGGAGAGACAGTGGCCGAAGGGGAAAAAGCGCTTGAAGAACAGATTGAAAAGCTGCCTGAAAACCTGCGTAACGCTACAAAAAATATGGTTAATAAACTTGAAAATGGTGAACGGGACGTCTTTTTCTAAGAGGTAATTTTGAATCTGAGTGAGATATTATGTAAAAAAATATTGAGTAGGGAGGAAATAATTTTCCTCCTTTCTCTCGAAAAAGAGGAAGAGACCGAATTATTATTCCGGAAGGCGAGGGAAGTAAGATCGGCTCTCTGCGGTGATGAAGTTCATCTCAGGGGCATTATCGAGTTTTCCAACCATTGCAAACAGGACTGCCATTACTGCGGAATCAGGATGAGCAATCCGGATATTAAACGCTACAGGATTTCCGATGATGAAATAATAAAGCTGGCGGAATTTATTTATGAATCAGGAATTAAAACCATCGTCCTGCAATCTGGTGAAGATATGCATTATTCGGGCGAAAAGGTTGCCGGGATAATCAGGCGGATAAAGGATAATTGTGATGTGGCGATTACCCTGAGTCTGGGTGAAAGAGAATTCGCCGATTATGAACTGTGGCTTGAAGCGGGGGCGGACCGTTATTTACTGAAACATGAAACGGCGAATGCCGGGATTTATAATAAAATTCATCCATACCAGAATCTTGATGAACGGATAAGACACCTGAGATTTTTAAAGGAAATCGGCTACCAGACCGGATCAGGTAATATTATCGGTCTGCCGGGACAAAACATCGGAGATATAGCCGATGATCTGCTTCTGTGTAATGAACTTGATGTCGATATGGCTTCATTCAGCCCTTTTTTATCCGCCGCCGATACTCCGCTCGCCGGGCATAAAAACTGTGATATTGAGATTGTGCTTAAAACCATGGCGGTGGCCAGAATTCTGCTGAGAAATGTTCATATCCCGACCACCACGGCGCTCTCGACTCTGCGCCCCGATGGAAGAAGAAGGGGACTACGGGCCGGAGCAAATGTCATTATGCCATCATACACTCCAAATGATTACCGCTTTAACTACCTGATATATAAAAATAAACCGGGCACAGATGAAGGAGTTGAATCCAAACTTCAGCAGGTTTATGATCTCCTTAAAGATGAGGGACTAAAAAACTCCGACAGCAAAGGACACTCTTTGAAGCAATTGTGAATGATGAATTATGAATGAGTCCGGTCAAAAAAGGTGTTTTTTTGAAAAATAAGTTGCGATTTCAGCTTAAAAACGCAATCGGAAATTCATTTTTGGAGCTTATTTGAGTGGACTCATGAATGGTGAATTGAAAAAATAAATTCGCGGTAAATGCATTTGTAAATCATCCATTTTTCCGTAGGACAGAATTGCATTCTGTCCAGGGCGGGCAGCGTTACGCAAATCACTTTTTTGAAAAGATGAAACTCCCTCAAGGCGGTTAGGACAGATTGCAAATCTGTCCTACAAGGAAGTTTGGTGTTTTTATGAATTTACTCAGAGCTTCTAACTTTGGATTAGAAGTCTTTTTAATATCGATTAATAAAAAATCCCCGCACTTTTTCTACGTCAATAAATCAATAGAATTCTGTAGGACGGAATTGCATTCTGTCCAGGACGGGTAGTGCAACGCAGTACATTTTTTGAAAAAGTTGTACACCCCAACGATATGGTTAGGACAGATACGCCGCGGCGCACAGGTTGCAAATCTGTCCTACAAGGCAAAATTAACATACCGTGAACAAATACGCCGAAGCACAAATTTTCAAATCTGTCCTGTAATGAATTCCATTATAGCTGCATGAAAATTCACCTGCGCTGAAGCTATTACGGACTGGCCCCCTGAATATTTTCAGTCTGTCGTCGCTGTCATTCTAAGCCCGGGAGGGCAATTCTATAATTATGAGATCAAGATTTTCGAACCAGTGATTTGTGTTTTATTGAGAACAATATTACTAATCGTATTGTACAAAAATATATTGGACAATCAACCGCTGCAATTGAATGCAAATGATAAAATTTATATTTCATATTATTCTCGTTTTCAATTTTTTTTATTCATGCGATGAGGGTGCAAGGCAGAGTTATATTCCGAATCTAAGCAGGGAAAAGACAAAATACCAAATTAGTGACAAACTAAATAAGGAGATCAGGGAATTCATATCTGTTTATGATTCACTTTCCATGGAGAGAAAAGTATTAAAAACTAATATTTTTGTCGTTTGTTTTTTTCATGAAAATGAGAGTGATTTTTTTGTAATCAGAAACGCCATCGGTTATAATAGTAAAATAATGGATGGATATTTCATGTTCGACAAAAATGCTGTTGTATTTTATGATATTGATTCGATAAGCACTGTGGGATTAGTGGAGGATAATATGCCGAAGGAAAATATTCCAGCAAAATTTATGGATAAGGCTTCTTCCGACGCAAATGTTTTTCCATATTCCTCCTATGGCTGGACATTTAGAGTTCATAATAAAGATAGTCTTGAATTGTATACAAAGCATATCCTTTGCTGTTGTGAACTAAATCATTTACGGCCCCCAATACCGCAAGAGTGACCCAGTTAACGGAAAATGGAAAATACAAAAATGTAATAAAGGTGAACCTTGGTTCATCCGCAGGATAATTCAGATGATGAGGTACAGCACTTTATATTTCAAATGATCTAATCCTTTTGGAGGGTAAAATGAATGTTCATAAAATTGTAATGATTTCACTCGCGATATTGGCTTTATTTGTCGGGGCAATTTTTATTACAATCTTTTTAATTTTCCCCGACTCAAATTGCGGACCTTATTCTTTTCCCGCTAAAAAGCAGGTACTACATTTCAACGATTCAGAAAAGAAACTTTTCCTTTTGGCGCGCAGGTGGGGTATATCAGGTAATCACGATGAAATTATTTTATCTGAAGCGGATAAAGATTATCCGGACAAGAATACTGATTATGTCTTTTATACAACTGAAATTTTTTATAGAATCATCGGAAATAGGGAATTGATTATTTACACATCTGAAAATCAGATAAGTAAACCCTCCAGGCAATTTGATGGAATTGAAATAGTAATTAATGTGAGTAAATCCCCTGAAAAAAATGGTATAAATCCCAAGAGGTTCAGCATCTATGAAAAAGCTAATGATTTGCCTGAGATGAGAAAATGAAGGAATAAATTGAACTGAATCATGCACACGCCGAACTGTTTTACTACGAAAGGATAGGCGCCAAAAAGATATTATATTTTTCTGTAGGACAGAATTGCATTCTGTCCAGGACGGGCAGCGTTACGCAAATCACTTTTTTGAAAAGATGAAACTCCCTCAGGGGCGGTTAGGACAGATTGCAAATCTGTCCTACAAAAGATTGATGAAGCAGTGTGAATTAAGAGAAGAATTGTGAACGAAAAATACAATATTAAACCGAATAGGTTGTGAAAACCGGTTTTATTATTACTTTTAATTTACAAATTCCTGTAGGACAGAATTGCATTCTGTCCAGGGCGGGCAGCGTTACGCAAATCATTTTTTTGAAAAGATAAAGCTCACTCAAGGCGGTTAGGACAGATTACAAATCTGTCCTACAAAAGATTGATGAAGCAGGGTGAATCGAGTGAAGAATTAGGAGCGAAAGATACAATATTAAACCGAATAGGTTATGAAAACCGGTTTTATTATTACTTATAATTTACAATTTTCTGTAGGACAGAATTGCATTCTGTCCAGGGCGGGCAGCGTTACGCAAATCACTTTTTTGAAAAGCTGAAGCTCACTCAAGGCGGTTAGGACAGATTGCAAATCTGTCCTACAAGGTATTGAGCATGGTTGGATATTATTATTGGGGCATCATATCAATCTTTTGCAAACTTCAGGCAAACACAGAAAATAATTCCTGTTGAATTTGACCGATATTCATTAAATTTGTTTATAACAATATGAAATAATTCATAACAGGGCAAATATGCTTTATCTCAGGTTGATCTTAGTGTTTTTTTTGATTGGTATTCAATATTTATTCTGCCAGGTAAAAGAAATTGACTCCGGGAAATCCAGTCTTAAAATGATGCAAAATAAAGAAGGGAATACAACTTACTATATATCAAATTGTTATTTTGAAATCCGGGAGGATTTTGAAACAGATCAGATTCTGCTACTGGAGCAAACAAAAACATCAACATTTGAAGATTATTCCCAGAATTCAGAAATTACGATAAAGGCCAAAGTACTTAATAACGGCTTTGATATTAACCCCATCTGGACTATTTCACAGAATGGATACAAAATTAATCATGATCTTTCAGATAAAATTGTTATTACAGAAAAAGGCGAATACCCCATCCATACATATTATAAACTTTCCACAGGACAAAAAATTGTAACAGCTTCAACTGAATTAAAAACATTCCATTATCCTGTAATTAAACAGGGCGGTTTTATTTGTTACTTATCTTCGTCCTCATCCTCTTATGATGTTGAAGAAAATTTGATCGGTATTATAATGTATGGCAGGAATGATACAGTTGTACACAAGTATCATCTCTATTTTGATTCTGCTGAATTACTGCCGATTCCTAAAATTGATCTGCTGGACATGGAAGGCAATATCATTGATTATCCAATGAATCTGTTTTCACAATCAACGAAAGCTTATTTTTATAATATTAAGCTTCGTCTGTATTACACAAAAAATCTGGAAATAATTATTAAACTGGAGAATGATGAACTTAATTGTTCTGATATCTCAACAACAGCAGGTTTTGCAAAACTTGTAAAAGAAGAATAACTTCATTTTTTGTTATTTATTTTATTAGTAAGACTATGATAATACGCGCAACAGTGGTATATCAATCGATTAAGACTCAAATAATTCATCTAATCATTATTGGTAAAAATGAATTGTCTAAATAAAACATGAGAAAATGTCAAAATGAGAATAAACATTTACGCGCCTTTAGTTATTAACCTGGTTTTTATGATATTGGCTATTATTTTAAGACACAAAAAAGCAAGAATTATTTTTTATCTCCTTATATTACTCTTTGGTCTGTATATTACAAACCACACTTCGGAATCACTGATTGGAGTAATTCGTATTGGTCATTTATATGATTCGTATGAAGGGACCCTGGATTTTTTAAAAGATTTCAGAGTTACATTTCGTTCAATTGAGGTATCATTAATATCTCTTTCCATTTTGGGTGCTATGGAAATCTTTTGGTTTAACAGGAAGAGGGATGGAGGCAAGAACGGAGGAAAAAATCGGGATGATTAGTTAAGCTTATTTCCAGTGCACTTTATTAGTAATTATTATTTGTTCTAAATATCAGAAAGTTTGTTTGATCCATCGTGACTGTAATAATTTGGAGATAAATTTGAAGGTTTTGATAGAAAAGTCATTAAAAAAAATATAAAAATCATAACGATTTTGAGTATAACGGAGTGAAATTTAAAACCAATACTCCCCAAATAGCACAATTCTCATATCTAAATATTATTTTTCCTCCTGCAAAAATTAAAATCCAAGATATGAAAATAAAACCATTGAACTTACCTGATGAAATAAGTTTATTTTACAGGGAATTTAATGGAGCTTCCCTGTTAAACAGTAGTATTGACATATATGGTTTTTTACCAGATAAATATTATCTGGACAGAACAGATTGGAGAAATATTCTTCCGTTTGATATAATGGAAGATAACAATATAAAAGAAGGCAAATTCCTTGCAGATAAATTAATTTTTGGATCTTATGGATATGACAGGTCAGGTATAACAATCGATTTACAAGATGGTTCGATTGAAATTAAATCACATTATATAGATATGAGAAAGAGTATAAAATGGCCTTCCTTTTCAGTTTGGTTCGAATCTGAGATGGCCCGGTTAAATGAGCTTTTTGATGAGAATGGATATTTATTAACGGATATTAAGAATACACTTCCCATTGTTTAGAATAAATTAAAAACGTTAGTTCTATAAAGGGAAATAAAAAATAATTTGGAGAACTAAAATGGATGAATATCAGATAGATATAACAAATGATCCTTACGATGACTATAACTTATATGCCGAAATTACTCTTAATGAAGAGTTTATTGGATGTGTGAAAAAGGATAAAAACAATAAATATTATTTTACAGTTTACAATGAGATGACAACATTTTCTGTTGATTGGCTTATTGAAAATCTGAGAGGGCTTAAAGATGAGTTTTGATATTGGAAGCCATTGAAATCGGTAAAAATTAGAAGTTAAGAAAAATATAAGCAGGGAGAGACCCATAAAGTGGACAGCCTGAAAGGCTGTCCTACAATTTATATCATTTCGCTTAGCAGTTCGGGGCGGGGGCGGGGGATTACAACTTTGTTTACGAGCAATCCTTTTTCGCCGATGATTCTCGCGCCTGCGTCTACCGCGCTGGTAACGGCGGCGACATCACCTGTTATGGTGCAGAATGCTTTTCCGCCGAGGGCCATTGCGAGCCGTATTTCTATCAGACGCACAGTGGCAGCTTTAACCGCGGCGTCGGCTCCTTCAATAAGTGATGCAACGGAAAAAGATTCAAGGATGCCGAGCGCTTCCAGCTCATCGGTATTGCTGTGTCCGGCGAGTGCGGGGAAAACATCGGGATGAACATTTGGAATTACAAATGTATCAATTACGGCAAAATCGAGAGATTTTTCCGCCGCTTCCACAGCCGACTGCACTTCGGCTACATCTCCTCCTATCAACACCATATATTTCCCGGAACAGATAGTCCTGGATATTACCAGCTCAACCTGCGATGTTTTTAACATTGTATCGGCAGCCTGCATACCGGCCGCTATGCTTGTAAGTTCTATTAATCCTAAAGAATTCATATTCACTTATCTCCTGATCAGTATATATTCACCGGTTATTTCTTTTACTATGCCATCTATCGAGGCATGCAGCCTGGCTCCGAGTCCCTGTTTTATATCGGCAACCAGATCACCTTTTTTTACAGCCTGGTTTTCCGATATTACCGGTTCCGCCGGAGCTCCCACGTGCTGTTTCAGCAATATCTTAACTTCAGCCGGTTCCGGTTTTTTATCTGTATACGGAGTCGGTTTTTCAAACTTGTAAATATCCAGTTTTTTCATCAACTGTTTAAGTGGGACTCTCCGCCCGTCTTTCATCGGATGAACTTTAACCGGTTTCGGTTGTTCATATTTCGGCAGTCCCTGTTCCCTCATGGCGGCCTTACTCTGGTCGCATGCCTCGCGGGGATAAAGATCTTCGGGGCATGAATATAGTGAACATAAACCACAGGAACAGCAGAGATCGGCATATTTATTCCAGTATCCCTCTCCCCCCGAAGTAAATACAAGGGAGCGCATAACTTTATGGGGCTGAACATCATAACCAAGCAGGTAACGCGGGCATAACTCGGTGCAGTAACTACATTGATCGCACGCTGATTTCCCAATGCGGTTCATATCATGATTCTCACGGCCAAGTCTTTTTACCAGGTAATGATCGCGCGGAATTATTATTATTCCCGCCATAGTTTTTGCGAGGGGTTCATCAAGATCATAAGTGAGCCTGCCCATGAGGACGCCGCTGACCATAATCGCGTAATCATCAATTACCGCCCCTCCGGCAAATTCGAGCAGATCGCGGAAAGAGGTCCCGACCGGCGCAAAAAAGGAGCAGGGATTTTTCACCAGTCCTGTAACAGAAATGAACTTTTCGGTAACCGGAATTCCCTCAGAGGCTTTTGCCACGTTATAAAATGTTTCCACATTATTCACTACACAGCCGACATTCAGGGGAATTCCGTGAGGGGGCATAAGTCTGCCTGTGGCTTCATAAACCAGTTCATATTCATCACCCGAAGGATAAAAATCGCCCAGAACACACATATCGATCGAGCCGTTGAGTTGTTGTTCGATGGCTTCAATGGCGCGCTGGTTTTTCCCTTTTATACCAAAGTGACCCGCTTTGGCGCCTGTGCTTTCCATCATCAGTTCCATTCCCTTAACAATTTCAGAAGGGAAATTGACCATGATCTCAAAATCTTTATGTATCAGAGGTTCACATTCAGCGCCGTTTGCCAGAACAAATTCCACATCCGATTTAGCTTTTACATGGGTGGGAAATCCTGCTCCGCCGGCTCCGACTACTCCGGCCTCAAATATTTTTTCATCAAGCATTGTTTTCCTTTCTCTTGATAACTACCAAAGTTTTATCATCCTGATATTTGCTGTCACCTGTTGAAAAGCGGTTTACATCATCAAGGATCCTGTACGCGATTTCTTTTGGTGAAAGTTCTATGTTTTCAGTAATAATTTTTTCGAGTCTTTTTTCTTCATAAAATTCAAAATCGGCGTTGGCCGCTTCTGTGATCCCGTCGCTGAAGATAACCAGCACATCACCATCGAGAAAATTGACACTGTCGGTTTCATATCTGGCGTGAGGAGCGGGTCCGAGAAGGGGGCCGGTAGGCTGCAGATGCATCACTTTTTTTGTTTTACTACATACAAAAATAGGGGGATTATGTCCGGCGTTGGCATAAAGAAATAATCCGCGTTTATCTTTCGAAATTTCACCATAAAAAAGTGAAGCGAATTTATCATCAGCAAAAATCTTATTAACGAGCTGATTTATACGGTTCATAAAGAAAGAAATTTTAATCTGGAAAAAACTCGCCATTCTTATAGCGCCTGAAATGTACATTGCCTCGGCCGCTGCCGCCAGTCCTTTGGAAGCGGCGTCCCCGACCGCTATGGCCATTCTTTCTTCATCATCGCCAACGGCAAGATAATCGAAGAAATCACCTCCGAGTTCTTCAGCCGGAATTGTTACTCCAAACAGCTCATAATCGTGAAATTTATATTCATGCTCAGGGAGAATGCTTTTCTGCAATTGTTTTGCCCGGTCTATGCCCTGGATAAGATTCTGCTGTGAAACAGATATTCTGCGTTCCTTCAGTTTGGCTGTAAGCACCGCGGCTACAATATTCAGGGTATCTCTTAATTCATCATCTATATGATTGCTGTTGACCGCGAAGAGATATTCAAAATAGGGTTTGCCATCTATCTTTATTTTGCTTCCGACTCCTGATGCCGAATATCTGAAAATACCTTTTTCTTTAAGAGTTTCATCTGTTTCATCAGCAAGTATTGTTCTTTCTGCCGCGATAGTTTCAAAAACATCATTCTCATGAAGAGTGAGCAGGAAATTCTGCGGGATTTTCTGTACAATTCCATTCTGGAAAAGAAGACTGTAACCTTTGCGTCGCGGATCGAGTTTCCAGATTCTCGCGCCGGTAACTTTTATTTCTTCATTCTCGACAATCTGGTTTACAACTTCATTAAGAAGGGCTTTGTCACTTTCGAATGATTTACCGGCGACAGTTTCTATCGTTTTATATATTTTCCTTTGTTCCATAATACCTTTAGCGGGAATAAAATTTTATTACATGTTCCAGCGCTCTTATCGAGGGGAGGTTATAACCCTCTGATTCCAGCGCTTTCATCACACTGTTGCGGGTTGGACGGAAGACTCCTTCTGCCACATATCCGCCCCCTTCAAATACCCCGAGAACATCATCATATAACTCATTATCAGGTGTGGGAACCGGAGTATCCTCATCAAGCAGGTTTTTCCATTTGCTCTCAAAGTTCACCATTGTTGTGATGTTTGGTTCCCAGGGTTCAACACCTTCAGGGTAATAATTTTCATAGGATACCTGTGAAGTATAGTACTCATCCGCGAGTCCCCCAAGACCATGTCCCAGCTCATGAATAAATATCTTTTCTGTTTTTCTGTTTCTTGTTGCTGTTACCGAATAAAAATTATATATCGCTCCGCCCCCATATTTTTCGGTATTGGCGAGAATATAAATTTGATCGTAGGGAGCGTTTGCCGCTACATCCCTTACTTTCTGGAAATCTTCCACCATCAGGTAACGTTCGCTGTCGAATGTATAAAAATTGGAATTCAGTATTGAATTAACCCATACCGTATCGCCCGGGATATCTACTCCCGACTCTTCCGAATATGCTGAAACACCCCAGATGTTAATATTTTCTTTATGCGATTTATATGGTTCATATTTAAAGAGGTATTCCGCGAATTTTTTACATTCTTCCTTAAAAGATTCAACCTCCTCTTTTGAATAACCTTCTGGGATCAGAACAATATCAAGCTTGATGGCTGGTTCACCTGAATAATGCACCTTGAAATTATCAAAGGGCATTTCCAGTTTTTTCTTTACAAAATAGCTTTCGGGATTGATATTATATTCATACACTTTCTCGAACTGAACCATTCTGTTACGTTTGAACATTTCAAGCCGGACTTTTTTCTTTGGATAAGGGAAAACGACCGAGCCAGTAAATGTTTTTTTGAATTTTTTTGCTTCCGCTGTTGTCTGCCACTCCATAGCGAGAGTTGAGAACCCGCGTGAATAAATTTCTTTACCTGATTCCAGGTCAAAAATCCTGAAGAAATAATATCCGAATTCAAGTGTGTCAAGAAGATTGGTCTTTGATCCGGCCCAATAGGGCTCTTCTTTTATTTCATCATAAGAAAACAGCGATGTGGCGCTATCGACCGTTTCGTAATAATCGAAGCGCATGGTTTTGTCAAAAAAATAATCTTCAAATTTTACCTGAGCCGCAAGCGAAGATACAAGTAATAGAAAAAGAAATATTAATCTCATTTATATTTCTCCCTTAAATAATATTCAACCAGACAAATATATGGAAATCCGTTGAAAGAATTAAGAATTTGGATTAGGAATTGGCCGGGAAGAATTTAATTTCTGCCTAAAATGGAGAGTTTCCAATAAACAATTAATTGTCAATTATCCATTAACACACATTTTCCTGACGGCTCGTCGGTTTACGAGTTGTACATTGTTTATTGTACATTGTTCATTATTTTCGTGGATATTCTTCCTTTACGGGGCAGAATTTTATTTTGTCGAAACGAAGATTCCTTACTCTGCCGTTGGAGGCGAGGAAACCATCTACTCTGTCATCTAAGTTTCTTGTAAACTTTATATCCCGCATAAACCATATATCCGCGATAAAATTGTCATATTCCGCGGGATGCATAGCGTATTTCCCGGCTTTTATATGACATAATTTTAATGTGTCCGATTCCGCTTTAATATCATAGCGGGTATAAGTTTCAAAACTGTAATAGATGCCGCAGAATTCATTGAGTTCTTCTCCGGAGGGATTAAAAGTTTTAACTCTCCTGCCGGTGAATTGTCTTTTACCTTCCCGTATCAGTATCGAATCACAGCGATCATTTTCACCCGGGTGAAAAATAATAGTGAGCTGTGGTGATTCCATATCCCCGATAACGAATGTTGAGTCGTTCATCGGGATAAGGTCATGTTTTTCATCTCCGGCAAGCTGCCCGGTTAATCTTTCTTTCTCGTGCCGGATACAGGCTACTATTCCTTCATCAATTTTATAATTCCCTGAATATATTTCCAAAAGTTTTGGGTCAACAATGGTTTCGTCAGGTTTTTGTTCTGATTCCTCACTTTTCAGTTTCGATTTTTCTTCATCGGGCTGACTACCCTCTTCATCATTCAGTTCAGGTTCGGGAATAAACAGAGCCGCTATTCTATGGCCGATTCTTGCCGGCGCAAAGGCGTCATAATTGCTTAGCACCACTATTCCCAGGTGTTCTTCCGGAAAACGTCCCATCCAGCTTCTGTAGCCCGCGTCGGCTCCCCCGTGCGACCAGTATTCAACACCCCGGAAAACATTATGCCCCTGTCCGAAAGCGTATGAGAGGTGATCACCATTATTAAGCCGGCCTGTTTTGTTCATCAGGGCCATAACTCTTTCATCTCCCACGACTGGATTTTCAAAGTTTCTGATCCATTTTGTGAGATCTGTCGCGGTAGTAAAAAGACTTGTCGCCCCGACATTGGCATAATTCAGAACTCTTTTTTTATAGCCTTCTTTTCCGCTGAATGTGTAAGAATATGCGCGGTTTTTAACAATTTTTGTATGATCGTCATAAAAGAGAGTATTATCCATTCCGAGTGGTTCAAAGACATTTTTTTTCATCCAGGCTGAAAATTTTTCACCTGTAACCCGCTCGACAATTTCGGCAAGAAGAGTATAACCTGTATTACAATAAAGCAGTTCATCTCCCGGCACAAAGTTGAGCTGCTGCTGGTTGCCGATCATGTTCAGTATATGATCTTTTGTGATTACATCATCCATTCTCCAGCCCGACATGCTCAGCAGGTTCCACTGGTCTCTTAACCCGCTCGTATGATAGAGAAGATTGCTGATAGTTATTACATAACCGAAATCATGAATTTCAGGGATATATTTTCTGATATCATCATTAAGAGAAATTATGCCGTTTCTTGAGAGCATCGCTATGGCGAAGGCTGTAAATTGTTTTGAAACAGAAGCTATATGGAAAATGGTGTTTTCGGTTATCGGAATGTCATATTCAAAATTGGCTGTGCCAACACCTTTTGAATAAACAATTTCACCATCTTTTAATACAGCGATTGAGGCGCCCGGATTTTCATCTGTTGAATAGGCGGCCAGCATCTGATCAATTTTGCCAGGGATATCTGTCGCGCTTTTTTCTACTTTTATAAGTTCAATAGTATATGAACCCCGGGGGGAATCTTCCTCAAAAACAGATATTTCCAGTGAATAAACTCCTTCGGTTATCGTATGGAAGGTCAGGTTTTCATAACCGTTTTCTCCATTAGGACTGTCATGTTCAATGAGAAGATTTTTTGCGGGGTCAAAGAGTTTAAGAATAATATCGAGGTCTGACTGCATAACCCTGATATAAACAAATTCATCCTTATCCAGTTCAATTTCCCAGGTATCAGTTTCTCCTCCTTTTAATTCCCTTGTATATTTTTCTCCTGTTTCAAGTTCGTTTTCCGCCGAAATGGTGCATGTTATTAAAAAAAGAATTGAGAAAAGAATTTTAATTAATGAATTTACTCTTATTTCCCATGCCATAACGATTCCCCGACAAATTCTGTTTTTAGTTTAGACTTGATAATCATTTCACAGGTTCAGATTTTAATCAGCCGTAAAAGCCGCCTGTCCTGCTATAGATGCCATCCGGCGAATAAGTTAGCTTTTCTCCGCAATACATTCGGGCGGCTTTATTTATTAATTTAAATCCGTTATCTTCAAAAAATCTCAGCGCCGATTTATTATCTTCCGGAAACACAGCTTTCTGAATTCCGTTTGAATGTTTCTGTGATAAAAGTGAAATCCCGCTCACACTGTCGGAAGCAATAACAGGCCCCTCCTCAAATTTATCAAGATAATATCCTTTAACAATTCCATGTTCTTTAACGAGGTATCCTGAAAATGGAAAAGCTTTTATCATTCTGCTCCGGTCTTCTCCGGTGATTTTTTTATCCAGTTCGAGAATATCGTCCATATCAGAATCAGTGATTGTCCCGATATTTTCTAATAAATGTTTATCAGGTAAGCTATCCTTTTGAAAGAAATTATACCAGCAATCAACTTTAAATCCTGTTTTCTCATATACCGGTTTTCCCAGGTCGGTGGCAATAAGTGAGATCGTAGCGCATCCTTTTTCTTTCAATATTTCTTTCGACTTATTTGTGAGCTGTTGACCGAGCCCGTGACCGCGGTATTCGGGAATTACAATTATGTGAGCTATCCAGCCTGTTTTGCCACCGTAAATCGCCGTTCCGGTTCCGACAAGCTGATCACCATCAATAGCGGCGAGGGGATGACAAAAGGAGGACTGAATGTATAAATTAAAACACACTCTGATATCAGGCCATCCTTCCGGCTGAAGTCTGCTCAGTCCTTTCATTTCCTTTTCTGTAAATTTCCTTATATCAATCACAATCTAAAAGCCTTTAATTTTTAATATAATATAAGTCTGTTTTAATGAATATTCAATGATATACGCTTTCCACAAATTTTGCAAAAATATATAGAATTTTTGAGTCTGCCGCAAAGTTGTTCATTAGAGAATTAATTTCCGCGCAAAAGAGATCCTGATAAAATTGAGATAATGGAAATATTTAGCAGTGATCTGAAGGGCGGGGAGCTTTTTTCTTTCTTCATATTTTCTTTAATTTGTTTTCACGATTATAAACCGGGAGAAGAAATTGGTATACAGAGTTATTGCGGCATTATTGATGTTTTTAATAATACTCTCCTGCGGCGGACAAGAAGTAAAAAAAGGAAGCCCTGAGTACATTAAAGAAATAAATGACTGGCATAAAGAGAGAATAAACAGACTGAAAAAGGATAACGGCTGGCTTAATCTGGCAGGATTATTCTGGCTGAACGAGGGAGAAAATAAATTTGGTTCTGATAAAGATAATGACATAATATTTCCTGAAGGGATGTGTGGTTATGCCGGGGCAATTATTTTGCGGGATGACTCGGCGCGCTTCATTTCTTCAGGCAACTGCGTGATAACGTCGGAAGGAAAAAAGGTTGAAAGACTAATGCTTGCCGATGATATGAGCGGCAATCCCACTATGCTTCAGTATAGGTCTTTCAGATGGTATATAATCCGACGAGGTGAGAGGTTTGGCATCAGGCTGCGTAATATTGATGCTGAGCTGGTGAAGAGCTTTAAAGGGATCGATCGTTTTCCTGTTAATGAGGATTGGCGCCTTGAAGCTGATTTTATAAAATATGATCCCCCGAAAGAAATAATAATACCGACAGTGATCGGGACGGAAAATAAAACTGAAGCGCCCGGGTATCTTAGCTTCAACAAAGATGGTAAAATATTTCAGCTTGATATTACAAATGCCGGTAAAGGATTTTTTATCATTTTTGCCGATATGACCAGCGGCAGGGATACTTATGGCGCTGGCCGATTTTTGTATTGTGAGGCTCCTGATTCACTTAATCATGTTATTCTGGATTTTAACAAGGCTTATAATCCTCCCTGCGCATTTACACCCTACGCGACGTGTCCTCTTCCGCCTGAGGATAACTATCTGAATCTTGAAGTTAGAGCGGGTGAAAAAAAATATGGGGATAATCATTAAATTTAAAACGAGAATTATTACAGACTTAAACGGGAAATAAAAAAGAAATGAATAATAAAGAATTCAGAGAAGCGGCGCATAAAACCGCGGATTTAATAGCAGATTATTTTGAAACTATCAGGACATATGATGTTGTGCCCGGAATCGAACCCGGCGATATAATTAACAAGATACCTGATAAGTTTCCCGAAGAAGGGGAGCCATATTCCAAAATAACGGAGGATTTTCAAAATATTATTCTTAATGGAATTACCCACTGGAATCACCCGGGATTTATGGCCTATTTTAATTCCACTTCAAGCGGTCCGGCAATACTGGCTGAGTTTTTCGCGGCCGCTGTGAATACCAACGCGATGATATGGAAAACTTCCCCCGCCTCAACTGAGCTTGAAACCGCGATGATGGGATGGTTCAGGCAGTTTGTGGGGCTGCCTGATGAATATACAGGGTTATCCTACGACACCGCTTCGGTTAGTTCGCTGCACGCTCTTATTGCCGCCAGAGAATACTACAGACAAAAAAGTGGTATTAAAAATTATTCCGGACTAAGGGTATTTATTTCTCCACATGCCCATTCATCCCTTGAAAAAAATGCCCTGGCTATAGGTCTTGAAAGGGAGGCCGTAATCAAGGTGCCATGTGATGATAAATTCAGAATTGACCCCGTGCAGTTAAAATTAAAAATCGGGGAAGCAAAAAAATCAGGATATGAACCTTTTTTTGTAAGCGCTACCATCGGAACTACCTCGACCACTTCGGTTGATCCTGTCGGTGAAATTGCTCAAATATGCCGGGATGAAGGATTATGGCTTCACACAGACGCGGCTTACGCGGGAGTTACCTCATCACTGCAGGAGAAAAATGAATTTTTTAAAGGCTGGGAAAATTCCGATTCGATTGTTCTTAATCCTCATAAATGGCTTTTTGTTCCTATTGACCTGAGTATACTTTTTACCAATAAACCGGAAATATTGAAAGATGCTTTTTCTCTTACTCCGGAATATTTAAGGACAAATGAAGAGTCGCAAGTAATAAACTATATGGATTACGGATTCCAGCTCGGACGTCGCTTCAGGATATTAAAATTATGGTTCCTTTTCAGATATTACGGCGCTGAAAAGCTGCGGTCATTTTTGAGAACTCACCTGAATTTGGCCGGACATTTTAAAAAGTTTATAGAAAATTCAGATGAATTTGAACTGAAAGCTCCGGTTAACTTCGCGACAGTCTGTTTCCGTGTAAAGCCGGAATTTTGTGGAAAATCAGAAGTCAATGAGTTTAACGAACAACTTATGAATGAGATAAATAAAACAGGTAAAATATTTATTTCACATACCAAACTGAATGATGATTTTGTGATCCGGTTGGTGAGTTCCGGTTTCAGAACAGAAAAGCAGGATGTTGATCTCGCGATAAATCTGATCAAAGAAAAATTAAAGGAGCTTCAAAAAATTCATGGATAAATATCTCGATTTCGGGCTGCTGGCCTTCACATCACTATTTTCGGTTATAAATCCCCTAGGATTGCTGCCGGTTTATATTTCGATGACATCCCGGCTTTCTGCCGCCGAGGCGAGAAAAACGGCAATCAAGGCTGTGATCACCGCGATAATAATTTTATCTATTTTTGCTTTTTCGGGAAGATTTATTTTTGAATTTTTCCAGATTTCAGTAAACGGCCTGAAAATTGTCGGTGGAATAATTTTCCTGATGATTGGTTATGATATGCTTCAGGCACGACTTATACGGACAAGAGCGGTGGATGAATCGGAAACGGAATATGCCAGCGATATTGCTATTACACCTCTCGCTATCCCGATGTTATGCGGACCGGGGGCGATTACATTTTCCATAGTTTTAATGAATGAAACAGAGGATATAGGGCAGAAAATGATTCTCCTCGTGGCTATTATTGTTGTTATGCTGGTCGCGCTCGCATCTCTCTTAAGCGCCCGCCGGATAATACATTTTCTGGGAGAAACAGGAAATAAGGTTATGATGCGAATTATGGGGCTTATTGTAATGGTTATCGCGGTGGAGTTTTTCTTCAGCGGGTTAAAACCAATTATCAGAGATATACTCGACAAATAGGCTGCTATGTTAAAATTTCTTTTTTCCCTTTGCATATTGTTTTCTTTCCGATATTCTTCAGGTCAGGAGGGGAAGGCGGCTGAGGTTATTCATCGTTATCTTGAGGCCGCGGGAGGGAAGAATATACTAAGAACGATACAAACCAAAAAGACAGTTTATTCCGGTGAAGTTTATGGCCGCAAAATCAGGTTTGAAATATTTCAAAGCTGTCAGGGATTTTATCACCAGAATTTTTCTCTGGATGGAATTGAACGCAGAATAATCTTCGACGGTAAACATGGCCGCAGCGAAACAGAAGAATATTTTATTGATATGAACAGGGAAGAAGATGAATTCCTGAAAATAAGAAGTTCGATATTTATTGAAACTGCCTGTGACACACTCAATATTCTGACTGAATACCTTGGGAAAGATAAAAGAGGGGAGGAGAGTTGCAGTATTATACATTACAGGATAAATGATAAGTTTTATATAAATTCCTGGTATAGTGATTCAACCGGCTTAAAGTTATATGAAGAAATGACAGTCCCCACTCCGGGCGGAGTGATAATTCAAAGGATTGAGTATCATGATTACAGGAAATACCGGGGGGTAAATATACCGCATACTGTTGAGGTTTTTACAGGCAACAGGAAAATAAGAATAAGAATTGAAAAAATATTTTTTGATATTCCTCTTGATGACTTATTTAATATGAAATAGTCAAGACTCAATTGAGTATCCTTCCTGAGAAGAAGAAAATCATCGCACCGGGTAAAAGATGAATGGCAGTGTTTCGAAATAAATATCGTCAGAATTCCTTACATCTCGCAAAATGAAATCGCAGAAATTTATCGAGAATTTTCATATTCCAAGCTCTCAATATAAACAGTATTTCTCATTCATCGAAGCAAACAATAAAAAAGATGTTCCATTTAAGAGGATGAAAAGTTGTCTCTGTCGTCCCTGGCGGGACTTTCTTCCAGGCTTTTATCCCGCGATTTTATTTTACGAATGAACTCCTGCAACTTATTGTTTTTATAACGGGGATCAGGAGTTCTGAATTTATATAACAGATAAAAACTTAAATCCGTACCCGGGATATAAAAAAACCCCTGCGATTGCAGGGGTTTTTTTTGAAACCTTGAAAAAAGGAGCGCTTATTTGAGAAGCATAAGTTTCTTTGTGCTTACGAAGTCGCCTGCTGTGATTCTGTAGAAATAAACACCACTGGCATATTTGGCAGCGTTCCATTTTATTACATGATAACCCGCGTCCATATCCTTGTTGATAAGAGTTTCAACTTCCTGACCGAGCATGTCATAAACCTTAAGGCTTACTTTAACATTTTCAGGAAGAGCAACCTGGATAGTTGTGCTTGGGTTGAACGGGTTAGGATAGTTCTGTGAAAGAGCGTATGAATCAGGAATTTCGGCAGTAGTAACATTAATTTTCTTAATTCTTGAATCAGTTATAACAACTTCAGCTCCGTCGCGAACGATTTCATTAACGATCTCACCATTGACGCAGTCGGTAATTCTGAGGTCAGTGCCGGTAGCGGAAATTTTAACAGGATAGGTAACTGAATTAAGAATAACTTCTGAGCCCATATCCGGGATCATTTCAACAAAGTTGCCTGATTCGAATCTAACATCAAATACACCTGCGGGAGGCGCCGGAGGAAGTTCATAATCTTCAGCGTTGTCGAGTTCGGCAGGAGAGTAAAGGGTCATTCTGTTGCCAGCCGCGTCTTCAATAACGATGGTTCCCCATTCACCTTCACTGTTGATAACATTAGCAACAGGATTTTTCTTGGCAAGTGATGAGTCAATATAAAGTTCACCGGCCTGAGTTGTTTTTACCCAGTATCCTTTACCAACTTCGAGTGTATTGGCAGCGACGTAACCTGCGTTAAATTCAAAGAACTGTGAGCTTATAATTCCTGCGGGAACGCTGTTAATATAGGTGGTTGGTTCATCTTCATAGAAAATACCTATCATATTCCAGCCTTCATTAACATCAATCGGCATCATTTGCATAAGGCCGCCAAGTTCGGTTGTTTCGGCAGCAGGGAATTTCAGCCAATAACCTTCGCACATTTCAAGTTCGTCAACGAGCTGATACTGCTGGTTGAACATAAAGGCAGATGAAATAGCGTTCGGGAAGAGGGCTGTTGTGCCCATTTCGTCAGCTTCAACAGGAACTGAAATAAGGTTCCAGCCTTCGTTAACCGAAACATCGCGGTAGATCGTGGTATCGTTCGATCCTGAACCGTTCAGTTCGAAGAAGTCAATAATTTCGGCCATCAGTTTTTCTTTTGTCGAGGGGCTGCTTCCATCTGTAAGACCGCCAAATTCGAATGAAGCTCCGATTGTTTTGTATGTGTCAGCATCATGTGCGACCATCGCGCCATAAACCGGGTTGTCATTTTGGAATACAATTTCAGCCGGAGCAGATGCGGTCAACCTGTCAATCCAGTTGTTGTCGCCGTTGTAATCGAATGACATTCCTTCAGCGAATGTTCCATTCTGTCCTATTAAGGTTCCAAGGTCATCATCACCGTCGCCGGTAGTTCCAATATTAAAATATGAATGAACCGGAGTCGGATCATCATAATGCCATGTATCTCCACCTTCCATATAAACACTGCCGCCATTGTCAAGGAATTCGGCGAGTATCTGTCCTTCAGCGCTGGTGAGTTCATGGTTATTGCTGTAAATTCCAAGGCAGACAAAGAGTGAAGTATACATTGTAAGATCGGAAGGTATTGAAGTAGAATACTCAGCGACAATGCCGTTTGCCATGAACGCGTCATGTAAATGGTTTGCTGAGTTATTGTTTTCATCGAGATCAACAATAAGAACAGGGAACTGTCCTACAACGGTAAAGAAATCTCCCTGGGTATAAATATCATGATCAGCCGTAAACTCAACCATAAAGTTAGCAATATGACCCATCGGGGTATTGGCATTAGCTGTAATATTAAATGTTTTTGTCATTTCAGCGCCGGCAGCGAGTTCGCCATAAGTGGCGCTGTTTGAATTGATGGTGATGTAACTGTCACTTGTTTGAAGCAGACCTTCGACATTATAAGCTGCTGATGTTCCATCATTCCGTACACCAACAATCAGGTCGACAGTTTCGCCGGGATCAATTCTTCCGTTTCCGTTTCCGGCAGCGTCGTTAACTTCAAATCCGGCATATTCCACAACAGGAGCATGACCTTCTATGCTGAAGTAGCTTATCCAGGTGCTGTCGCCATCTGTCGCGCTGCAGGTGAATGCCACGTTATGGCCATCCGGAATATTTTCAGCAACATCGTAAGCAAAACCATCTGTTACGAATGTTGTATCGTCAGCCGGAACCAGCCCGTAAAATTCTGTAGCATCGGTAATAGTTACATATTCATCAGTTGAACTGATTGTAACGGTTACGTTTTCGGCATTATCCTGTCCGACATTCTGAACATAGATAGTAAGAAGATTGCTTTCAGCATAATCCATCATACCATTATTGTTTCCGGCGGCGTCATTAATAACATAATGTTCTTTAACAACATAAGGGCCATCAGCCGGAACAACGTTAACATCTGATTCATATCTGTAGCAGTTTTGCTTTGTAGCGACAACTTTCAGTACCTTTCCAGGCTGTATGAATGGAATAGCGATATTAAGAACGCTTCCATCGCTGTAACCGCTGGCGATGAGCTCACCATCAACAGAAAGACCAATCAGAACATCTTCATCTGTTATTACGGAAAATGTACCGTTTCCACTTACGATAGCGGCATCGTGAGTGATAGCAAGAGCCTGAGGCATTTCAGAATAAACAACAGAAAAAGCGTCACCATGATGATGGAACAGTTCATAAGTAATCTCTTTTTCACTCGGATTATATGGCCAGCTTGATTCTGAAAGGAAATATTTACCATTTACGTTACCAAAAGCGGGAAGAAGTCTTACCGGACCGGGTTCACCTTCGGCAGGCATAAAGTCAGGCCACATTCCATCGTACATACCCCAAACATAAGTGTCATTAACAAATGAATAGGAAACTTCGGTGGCAGCCATAATTCCAAGCGCGCCGCCATTATCATAACGATGGAATTTTTCAGCGAAACACTCACTACTGTAATTAAATTTACCGGTAAGGCAATTGATTGAAAATACATAAACAAGATCGTTACCGTTAAGGCCGTTTATATCACTATTGCCATAATCCGGTTCGCTCCATCCTGTTTCACCGCCGTGGTCGCGGTGCTGGATCATAAAAGCGCCCTGGTTGATGTCATTATTAAGTCTGGTTGCGTTGCCTCCCCAGTCATTAAGATGATTTGGGGTAGCCGGAATATATCCCAATCCGTTAGGGCCGAAATAATCGACTATCATGCCAGTATTTTGGTTGCTGGACCATGATCCTGAGGGAGAACCGCTGCCGATAGCATTTTCTCTGACGGGGTCTTTACCAAGCCCATATTCCCAGAATCCATTGATAATCTCCGAACATATCTGGAACCACCTGTCTGTCTGCCATCCCATGGCTGTTACCGGGTGGTCATAAAAATACTGGTTTTCGGGCGGAGCCATTTCATAATTCATGAATTTACCGATCATCAGCTCAAGTTCGGCTGAATTCCTGGCAGTCATACGCGCCGTAGCGAAATCGGGAAGATGATCTCCGGTGACGTCGGCATATAAGTTATCAGAAATGCAACTTCCAGAATAAGGATGGCTTCTTGAAGGTGAAGTGATAGTTGTATTAGAGGAGCCGTAATCGCCAAGAAGCAGAACCGCGGAAGGAACCGGATCCCATGTTGCCATATCATCGAAATAATCTTCAATGGCATCTGCGCTATTGCCACCAATCTCTGTTGTAGTGACGACAATTGTTTTAATACCCTGCTCATTTCTGAAATCTTTGATTACATTAGCCCACTGAACGAAGTCAGCGTCCGGAGGAGTGATAATTACATAATCAGTGGCAACTTCGCGTGAACCGCCGGTGGTATAATCAATTTTCGGCAGCATATTGCTGTTTATTATGTTGTTTTTAAGTATCTGATCCCACCAGATGCTTCTCCATCTGTTTTCGCCAAACTGGGTGCCGCCGCCAACAAAAGAAACTTCTATTTCAAGATCGCGGTAAACAACCAGTTCTTTTGTAACCGGATTATACTGGAATGGAGTCACATTGATCAGAGAGACATCAACGCCTCTCATCTGCTGAACATCAGAAACGATTACAGGACTTGCCGGATAAAATTCGTTCTTGCTGTATATTTCCATGTTCTTTTTATAAGTCAGCGGACGGTCGTCCGTGATAAGAGGAATTTCGAATGCCGGAGCAATCTCCATATTCTGGAAAGTTTCGGTGCGGCGTGAAATAATTTTCACCTGGGGTATCGCTCCCTCGGGAAGCGCGATATAACGACTCATTCCCGGCAGATCGGGAGAACCTGTCTGGTTGGGAAGATAAACGCCGGGAAAATGTAAAGCCTGCATCGGCTCACCATCTATATTCTTCTGTTCAATGTTAAATTCTGTAACCGAGAATATCATTTTTAATCCTGATGGAGCCTGTTCAACAAGGTTGAATCCGTTATTTCCCCAGCTGTCACTATATTTATAGTTCTCAGCCTGCATGGGGAATGCCGCGATAAAAAGAGCGACGAGCATCAGGGCCGACAGGGTTTTAAAGGTTTTTTTGAAAGAATTAAAAATCTCCATAGTGTGATCCTTATTTTTTTTGGAAATAATTAGATTGGCTGTGTTACATGAGATATCTATATCTTAACATCTCTTAACTTCTACTCCGGGCTTCTCTTGTAAGAGAGTAATTTATATTAATAAAATTCTGTACGCACAATTTAATATATTGTTAGGATAAAAGTAAATACCCAGATAAATTTTAGCTAAAAAAACATTTAAGGAAATTTTTAAGCTCGATATAAAAAGACAATGCGTCCTGTTACTTGAAATCTCATTCCGGGAACAAAAAAACAGGGTGAAACAGATAATAATGACACAATACTTTCAATATTAGATTATTTGCCGTAAATTATTAAGTGAAAAAAAAGGTAAAAAATTTTGACCAATATTTCAGGAAGCGTGGTGATAAGGTTCACAATATTTAACAGTATAAAACAATTTATTTATTCCTCTTTACTTTTACTCTTCATCTATACAGGTCTCAGCGCCGGAAATCTGGATAGTTTGAAGAATATTATCCAGAAGATATCCGGAACGGAAAAAGTAGAAAGGTATTGTGATATCGCGGTTCATTACAGGCGCACCGATGCCGATTCAGCCTTGCATTACGGAAATCTGGCTCTCAATCTGGCCGGGGAGCTGGAATATTTAGAGGGAAAAGCGAGAGCTTTGGATAATATCGGGCTCGCCCTTTACTTCGATGGACAGTATAAGGAAGCGCTGGAATATTTCCTGCAGGCACTCGAACACAGGGAATCATTGGATAATCCGAGGAATACCGCTAATACTCTCAGCAGTATAGCTAATATTTATCAATATTTTGGAAGCTTTACCCAGGCGGAAAAAATATATTTACAGGCCCTGGAAATAAGAAAAAATATTGGTGATGACAAAGGTATTGCCACTACCCTGGTAAATCTTGGCCGGCTCGAACGTTCCAGGGGGAACTATGAAAACGCCCTCGACAATTTACTCCGGTGCATTGATATTTATAAACGAATTGGTTACGATGAAGGTATTGCCTACGCATATAACAACATCTCCGTTTTATATACTGACCTGAATGAAAATAAAAAGGCTCTGGAATATGCCAATAAATCACTTTCTCTTTACGAAAATATGGCCAACTCGAACGGGGTGGCCCTTTCACTAAAGAGTATGGGCAGCATTTACCGGACTATTGGCAACTATGAACTTTCCCTGAAATCTTATCAGCGTTCGATGAAAATTTATCTCGACGAAGGCAATCAATATGGAATAGCGAATAATCTGCTTGAAATTGGTCATACTTATCTGGCCGGCGGCAATAAGGAAAAAGCGTTGAAGTATTTCAGGGATGCTCTTGAAGCGAGAGAAAAACTTAATGATAAACTTGGCACCGCTTCAAATTTAATGCTGCTTGGAGATATTTTTCTGCAATCCGGTAAAATTAATGAGGCGGCAGATTATTTCCGGCAAAGTCTGAAGATTGCTCTTTCTGAGGAAATAAAAGAAATTTCGTCAGAAAGTTATCAGAAATTAGCGGATATTTTTGCCCGCAAAGGAAATTTTCAATCAGCCTATGATTATCACAAAAAGTTTAATGAAATTTACAATGCCCTCGAAGAAGAAAAAAACGCCAAAAAAATTGCCCGTCTTCATGTAAAAAATGAAATTGAGCAGAGAGAAAAACAGATAGAGATACTTAAACAGCAGCACCGAATGAAGGAACTATCGCTCGAAAGAGAAAGAATTATGAGAATATCTTTTATGGTACTTATGATTCTTGCTATCGGGCTGGCGATAGTATTATTCCTTTTATACCGGTATAAAAGGCAATTAAATGACCAACTGACAAAAAACCGTGAAGGACTTATTAAACTTACCAATCAGCTCGAAGAAAGGGTAAAAGAAAGAACCGCTGAGTTGTTCCTTAAAAATCAGACTCTGAAAGAGGAAATTAAACAAAGGAAAATTATTGAAGATCAGTTAAAGCAGGCAAAAGAAAAAGCGGAGAGATCTGATTCGCTCAAAACCGAATTCCTCTCTCAGATGTCGCATGAAATCAGAACTCCCATGCATTCGATCTTAAGCTTCGCGAATTTTATCAGGGAAGAATTTGATGACAATATTGATAAGGAGCTGGCTAAAAGCTTCAGCGTTATGAAAGAAGAAGGGGAGCGGATAATAAAAACTATCGATTCAATTTTGATAATGTCGGAATTGCAGACCGGAAATTTTGAGATAAAGCTTAGTATTTTTGATCTTCAACATGAAATTCTGGGGAAAATATATAAAGAACTGAAACCGGTTGCGGATAATCGGAAAATCAGTTTTACAATGGAGGAGAATATTGACCGTTTTTTCATACGGGGCGATGAATATTCGGTTGAAATTTTACTCAGAAATGTCATAGAAAATGCTTTGAAGTTTACAGAAAAAGGCGCTATCTCAATTTCTACCAGGCGCAATATCGATTATATCGAAATTCTGGTTGAAGATACCGGCATTGGTATTGATGAAAACTATATTGAGGATATTTTTGAACCATTTACCACTGAAGAAACAGGCTATACCAGAAAATTTGAAGGGAATGGTCTGGGACTCGCCATAGCGAGAAAACTTGCTGATTTAAATGGCGCGAAAATATATATATCAAGTAAAAAAGATTCGGGAACTGTTTTCAGAATCGCCTTCAGGGAAGCGCGCGGCTGATTTTATTTACCCCGATTGTGTAACCCCCTGCAAGGCAGTTTTGGGATTTGACTGGTCGGGAGAAACAAAAAAAAGAAAATCCCTGCTCAGGCACAAAAATTTAATGTTGCGCAAGCAGGGATCCCGGTGTAATAAAATCGGTGTTTTTCAGTTCCGGTTTCGCAGTAAAGTTTCCTTGTATCTTTTAATTTTTATTGATGATACTCCTGTTTCAATATGCAGAAAAATTTTGTTGGTCGATTCTTCATAATTTTCCGAAATATAATAATCTTCACCGGCTTTAATAAATCCCGGTAAATCTGTTAATACGAGAACCATCTCACCCGAAATTTTGCATCCGGTGTTTTCAGGAATTTCCAGTTCCAGTTCGGCGGCACCCATTTCCACATTTAATCTTGTATCCTCATAAAGATTGCCAAGTTTAAAATAGGTGCTTGCCGCTCCGGCATTCAATTCAATTTTTTTTATTTTAAAATCACTCAGGTCAAAATGAGATTTAGCCGCTCCCAGGTTTAATTCCAAATTCCAGAGAGGAGAACGATGAAGCCTGATCTCAAGTGTATTCCTGAGTTTTCCATCGAATATTCGAATGTTTTTAGTATAATCAAAATTTATTTCCGCATTATCACCCGCTTTTTTCACCTTGAAAAAATAATCGGCATAATTTCCTCTTGCTATACCTTTTACCAAATCTCCGGTTGATTTGCGAATGTAGAATTTTCCCGCGCCCGAATTAACTTCAAGTCTGGCAGTGTTAATTCCCGGATCATATTCTTCCGTAAATCTCTCAACACGGTATTCAGGGCCATCTTCATCAAAGACAAAATCATTGTCATATACCATATTTATGATGCCATAGGAAAAAATTCCGGTGAACAGCCCGAATAAAAGCGCGATGAATGGACGAAAAGAGGATTGTTTTGTCAATAAAGATAATCCCCAGAATACAAAATACAGGGGCCACAGATTCCAGATGAAATTCCAGTCGACATTCAGCGCGTCATATCTTACAAGTAAGATCAGTGAGCCGGCGGATATGAGTGCGGTTCCCCAAAAAATTTGTCCAGTTTTCATAATAGTTTATCTCTGTTTGCTGATTGAATTCCAAATTAAAAATATACCAAAACCAAGTAACAAAAGTGGAAATATATCAATAATTTCAAAATAAGGGAAAAAATTATCAAAAAGGAAAAGAAAACCCAAAACTAATAATGTCAGGCCAATTATTATTCGTCCCTTACCGGAGGATTTTTTTTCATCCTTGTCTGCCGGTGTATACTCATTATCTCCTGTATTTTCACTGTGTGAGCTTTCGTCACTTTCTTTCGCGCTGTGTTTATCGAAATCTTTATCACCCCGCGCCGTAGTGGTTCCGGTTCCGGTTTGTACCACAATTTCTTCAGGCACTACAATCCAGAGGACAATATATAATAAAATACCCAGACCATTAAAAATAGTAATTACTACAAAAAGCAGCCTGATAATAATCGGTTCCAGGTTAAGATATTCTGCGAACCCCGCGGCAACACCGCCAACAATTCTGTTTCTCCGTGATCTGAACAATCGGTCATTCATAATTTTCTCCTGTTAGGTTCAAAATTTTAGACGTATCAACCGAATTTTGGTTAGCTTTTTTTTGAACAGAAATTCAAAACAATTTTTTTTGTGTTTTGTCACCAGATTTTGTTTGAAACAGTTAAATGTATTTTAAGGCAAATGATAAGGTTGACATAAATAAATTAGGTGTTATTGAGAATAGCCATTAATTAATAAGGCGCAAATAAAAATGAGGATAAGAAACATAAAGCATTTTAGTGATATTACAATTATCACAGCATTTATTATTCTTTTTTTTTATTTTAATTTGCATTTTTTACTACTTAATCAAGGTAATACTAATGAAAAAGAGTTTATTGTTTTTATTTCTGTTAAGCTTTACCCTGACAGGCGGAGAAAAAGAAAACCCTCCGATTTACATAGCATTTTTATGGCATATGCATCAGCCTATCTACTGGCCTTATGAAAACCTGATAGAAACCGATAACAATGGAAGGTTTCCCTATTCGATAGCAGATATCCATAACCAGCGGTTAGGCCCATACAATAGCTGGCCGAAAGACGCCGTGCAGTCAGGCATAGACGCCGGTCTGCCTCATCTTGGCGCCCAGGTAAGTTTTTCAGGCAGCCTTGTGGAAAACCTGAACAACCTTGAAGCGGGAGGCAACGGAAACTTCCAGAACTGGAAAAGCCACTGGAATTATATAAAAACACAGACTACAAGTCTCGGCAATCCCCGGCTGGATATGGTAGGCTTCGGTTATCATCATCCACTGATGGGACTGATAGATTACAGCGATATAAGAAAACAGATACAGGCTCACAAAGAAATATTCTCCACAAACTTCAGCGGAAATTATTCACGGGGTATATTTCCCCCTGAAAATGCCTTTACCCCTGAAATGATACCCGCCCTTGCCGATGAAGGAATAGAATGGGCGCTGATTGATAATATCCACTTTGAGCGAACCTGTGAAGGATATCCCTGGGCATCGGAAGGAGGCCTTTATGAACCAAACGGCTCAGATATACTTAATCCCAACCCCGGAGACTGGATACAACTGAATAACCTCTGGGCTCCGACAAAAGTATCTGCCGCCTGGTCGAGCAAACCAAAGTGGATAGAATACGCCGATCCTGAGACAGGCGAAGTAACCAGGATAATAGGAGTGCCCGCCGACCGATATCTCGGTAATGAAGATGGACGGGGAGGATTCGGCGCGTTACAGTATGAATCAGTAATGAGCCAGTTTGAATCCTATAATACAGACTCAGAACATCCTATCCTTATCGTTCTTCACCATGACGGGGACAATTATGGCGGAGGCTCGGAATCATATTACCACAGTAACTTTCAGAATTTTGTAAACTGGCTTCAGTCGAATCCCTCGCGTTTTGTCTGCACAACAATCCAGGATTATCTCGATATGTTCCCTCCGGCGCAGGATGATGTTATCCATGTGGAGAATGGAAGCTGGAGCGGAGCCGACAACGGAGACCCCGAATTCATGAAATGGCTTGGCGCACCCGGGGATAACGGCTACAGTCCAGACCGCAATAGCTGGGCGGTGGTTACCGCGGCCAAGAACTTTGTGGAGCAGGCAGAACAGATAAACCCAAATGCCAATGATACAAAGGAAGCGCGAAGATATTATATGAATTCCCAGACGAGCTGTTACTGGTACTGGGACGGCTCACTGAACGGAATATGGGACAGCAACCCGACGAGGGCCTGCAACTATGTATTCCAGCATGCGGGCAACATAACCGGAACAGACAACACCGGCCCGTCGATATTTCATCCGCAGAGAGAACCTTATAATCCGGGGGGCACGGAATGGGGAATAAGCCAGTCATCCGACTTCATGGTATGGAGTTATGTATTCGACCGCAGCGGGCTGAAGACAGTTAAGCTGAAATACAGGGAAGACCTCGACGGTGTCAATTCGATGGATAACCACCAGAATGAAACATACGCGGGAGGTTCAGATGTAGGCTCATGGCAGGAGATTGATATGACCGAGTGGGATATCGCCTCTCAGACAAATCCCACACCGATGTATAAAGCAAAACAGTACCAGGCCGAAATAACGGGAATCAATGATAAATTGCTCGATTATTACATAGAGGCAGTTGACAGCAATAATAATGTATCCAAATCAATTATCAAGCATGTCTGGGTTGGAGATTATAACGGAGGGGGTGGTTCCTCCGGTGTATCCTGGGAACCTTATCAGCCCACGAACGATGATATGATCACGATAACCGTCTCCGGGGCAACCATAGGAGGAAAACTGCATTGGGGAGTTAACGGATGGCAGACACCGGATGAAGTTTACTGGCCTTCCGGAACAGAGTTATTTAATGGCTCAGGCCCCGCGGTTGAAACTCCTTTTAATGGTCCCGACACTTCAGGTAACCTTACACTTCAGATAGGGCCATTTAATAACGCGGCCCAGATAGTTAACAATGTTACTTTTGTAATTCATTATGATGATGATACATGGGATAATAATGGAGGACTGGATTACCAGATTGTATTTAATAATACCCCTTCGGGATTTGAGATGGATGGCGCCGTTGATTCAACCGCGTCAATAATTTCGACAAATAACGGACTTGATCTGTATCTCGGCTGGCAGAATCCTCTTCTTTACGTGGCGACACAATCAGCGGCGTCACTGGGTGATGATATTTTTATTCTTATCTCGGATAATCCTGATGAGATGGTTGCCGCTCCCTGGGCAAAAGCGGGAGAAACGGGAGACTGGTCAGCTTACTTAGCCAATGAAAGCACAAACGGCTGGTCCGGCTGGTTCGACAATAACAGTACCGCCGATAACGCGGCAGGTGATTACCTTGAAGGGTATATAAATCTTGAGGAAGAATTTGGCGTTGTTCCATTAAATATATATATAGCTATTGGCAGATACCAGACCGATGATGGCGGAGCGCTTAACGGACAGACTCCGGCGGGCAATGGCGATGGCAACATAGATACAGGTGAATTTTATCTCCATGAATTCGGCTCGGGGGGAACGATAACTGTTCCGGTAAATGTTGATGCCGGCTGGAATATAATTTCTGTTCCTGTTGACGCTTCCGACATGTCCCTCAGTTCACTCTTTCCATCCGCGGTATCCCAGGCTTTCGGATTTAATAACGGTTACATTTCCTTTTCTGATCTGGAATATGGAAAAGGTTACTGGCTTAAGTTCGATGACGGCGGCGCGTTAAATCTGACAGGGGATGAAATCACCACAGGTGAAATTCCTCTGGCGGAAGGATGGAATCTTATAGGTCCCTTTGACGAGCAGATAAATGTAAGTGGAATTAACACAAGTCCTCCGGCGATTATCGAATCCAACTTCTTTGGTTTTAATGCCGGTTATTTTACCGCCCAGACTCTTGACCCGGGTAAAGGTTACTGGGTAAGAGCATCGGAAGAGGGGGCGATATTGACAAATATTATTGTTCCCGGGAAAACCAATAATAACAGCAAAACAGCCGATGGCAGCCTGGTTTTCACCGACGCGGCAGGGAACAGAATGAGCCTGAAGATATTCAGGGGCGATTTCGGGCAGTCAGAATATATTCTACCTCCCGCTCCCCCTGAAGGTATATTTGATATACGGACAACCGATAACATGGCCGCTATCAACACTGAAGCGGGCGCTGCTGAAATTTCTTTACGTAATGTCGTGTTTCCCATAGTTCTTGAATCTGTTGGTATGGAGATTAGAATAAAAGATCCTGTTTCACTCGCTGAATATAGTTTTAAGGATAACGGAAGGATGATTATAAGTAATGAATCTGTAAGATCGCTTCTTATCTCATCGGGTGAAATCCCGAATAACTTTGCTCTGGAGCAAAATTATCCTAATCCGTTTAATCCATCAACCAAAATAGGTTTTTCACTCCCGGTTGAATCGGACGTAGAATTTGCCGTATATAATATTCTTGGTCAAAAGGTATATACTTATTCTGAAAAAATGCAGCCCGCGGGATATCACAATCTGGAGTTTGATGGCGAGGCTTTATCCAGCGGAATATATATTTACACAATATCGGCAAAAGGAGCTGATGGCTCTTTATTCAGTGACAGCCGAAAAATGATGTTGATGAAATAACAGAAACACATTATTAAGTTTCCTTCTTTTCAAAAAGCCCGCGTTTCGCGGGCTTTTTTTGTGAAAAGCGCCTGCTACAAAAGATAAAAGCAATGAGAATTATGTGGCGCTGTAGGTACACCATATCTATTGATTCGCATAATTTGTTATTCCCTTTTTGATGCGTTTTCTTTTTGTTTAGTTCCGATAGCATGGCTGAGTAATATAATATAATACAGTGCAGCTAATATGATCCCGCCTTTTTCTGAACCTTGATTAAAGAATTTTATGATTTCCATGATTAAAAATCGGCGCCGTGTTCGATATAGCTATTGTTCTTTTATTTCTTCACGGGGGAAAAAAGCTGTAGAGACAAGGCATGCCTTGTCTCTACGGATGGGGAAAAATATTTCACCTTGTAACAATTCTCCCCTTATCACAAATATTCATTGTATTTTATAATATCATTTTATTAAATTGTGTTCAATATGAGTCTTTAGCAGGGATTTATTATGATAACAAGGGTTGTTTTATTTTTTCTTTTTGTTTTTTCAGTTGTTAATGCCGAAATCCACTATGTCAGCAAGACTGGCAGCAGCACACCACCTTACACCTCATGGGCTACAGCGGCGGATTCTATTTATAAAGCGATGGATATTTCCGTTTATGGTGATACCGTTTACCTTGGCCCGGGGATTTATGAGGATACTGTAATTGTGCTAAAAGGGGTATCCTTTATAGGAACAAATAAGGATAGCTGCATAATAGATACACGGGATTTTCCCAAGCCGGATTATTTTCATTCTGTAAGGTTACTTGGCGATAATACGGCCAAAAATCTTAATATTATTGTTGATAATAATAAGGAAGGATGGGGACTTACTTTTTATCCCTTCGAATACCATGATAGTTCAAAAGCTGTAATATCGAATAATATCATAACCAATGGATATTATGGTATCTATTCTATTGGTCGGGAGGTTGTTATTAATGCAAATAAAATTTCAGATTGCGAAATAGGTATAAATCTCAGAGGTTATGAATATTCCGGTATTATCAGAAGAAATAAAGTTTGTTCATCACATGGAATAAGTTCATCGCCTGGTGGACAAACACTCTATATTCATAATAATGAAATACTCCTCACTGATTATTGGGGATATGGTATTCATGTCATGTCATACCACGCCCAAATTAAAAATAACCTTGTATATACAAATGATGTTGCAATTGTAGGTATTGAGAATGTTGGTTACCCGGTTGTGACAGAAAATAATGTGATTTATGGCAAGTTCTGGTTTCGCGCCTTATTAGCTCACTGGGAAAATTTAACACGAAACAATTTGATAATAAATTCAATTGCCGGGTTAAGCTCTGCTAATAATAATTCTGTACAATATAATGTAATGTGGAATTGTGAAATACCATTTGTTGAAGGTACATTTGATTCCACCAACAGGGTAATAAATCCCATGGTCGTTGATACAACAGCTCTTGATTTTCACCTTCAGAAATATTCACCACTTATTGACGCGGGAGCTCCCTATCTTCATGATAAAGATGGATCAAGAAGCGACATCGGCCTTTTCGGAGGAGAATATGGGGATAGTTATCCATATATCAACCTTCCTCCCTCAGCCCCGCGAATAGATACCTCGGGGTATAACAACGGATATAATTTTATTAACTGGCTCGATAATACTGAATCGGATGTAGTCAGCTATAAAGCAGAAAGAGAAGTAATTGCGGGAAGATTTGGTATCGATAACAAAAAATGTATCCATAAAGCGGACACTTCATTAACTGAACCTGTTAATGGATATGGCACAATAAGATACCTTTTAACAGCGATTGATAATGAAGGTTATGAATCGGATGTTTCCCCTGTCGATATAGCGGTTCCCAAACAAAAGGGTAATAACAAAAAAGCAACTAAAAACAGGTTGCGGGCCTATCCCAATCCCTTTAACCCGGAAATAATAGTGACCTATGAATTGGAAAGGGAGAGTGATATAAATCTTACCTTATGGTCATTAACCGGCGAAAAGATAAAAGAGATAGAAAAAGGGAAAAAAGGAGCGGGAAATTATGAACGTAGAATAAACGGGGATGAAATGGAATTATCGGCCGGAGTATATTTTTTGAGATTAAACATTGCAAATGAAACGGGAAAAAGGGAAGATTTTTCATATAAAATAATATATTTAAAGTAGCGAATCATTTTTGCGCCTGTTATAAACCCCTCCATATTTCTCCCAAATACAATCCAACGATATTGATATGCAGCATACCAGCGCCATGTCCCGGTGAATGCAGAATTGCCCTGGTTAAATATCGCTATCGATCTTATTTATTTTTGTGCCGGAAAAAAACCTGTAGAGACGCACTGCCGCGCGTCTCTAAAATTATATATAAATTTCCCCTTGAAAATATGATTCGGAAATATTTTGCCCTTATTAACAAATTATCATTGTATTTTATATTATAATTTTATTAAATTGTGTTCAATATGAGTCTTAAGCAGGGATTTATTATGACAACAAGGGTTATTTTATTTTTACTTTTTGTTTTTTCAATTGTTAATGCCGAAATCAGGTTCGTATCCAAGACCGGAAGCAGTACACCACCCTACACCTCATGGGCTACGGCGGCGGATTCTATTTATAAAGCGATGGATATTTCTGTTTATGGTGATACTGTTTACCTTGGCCCCGGGATTTATAAGGATACTGTTATTGTGCCAAAAGGGGTGTCTTTTATAGGGACAAATAAGGATAGCTGTATAATAGATACACGGGATTTTCCCAAGCCGGATTATTTTCATTCTGTAAGGTTACTTGGCGATAATACGGCCAAAAATCTTAATATTATTGTTGATAATAATAAGGAAGGATGGGGACTTACTTTTTATCCCTTCGAATACCATGATAGTTCAAAAGCTGTAATATCGAACAATATCATAACCAATGGATATTATGGTATCTATTCTATTGGTCGGGAGGTTGTTATTAGTGCAAATAAAATTTCAGATTGCGAAATAGGTATAAATCTCAGAGGTTATGAATATTCCGGTATTATCAGAAGAAATAAAGTTTGTTCATCACATGGAATAAGTTCATCGCCTGGTGGACAAACACTCTATATTCATAATAATGAAATACTCCTCACTTATTACGGTGGATTTGGTATTCATGTAATATCATACCAGGCGTATATTAAAAACAATTTAATATATACAAATGATGTTGCAGATATTGGTATATATAATGTTGGTTACCCGGTTGTAACTGAAAATAATGTTATTTATGGTAAATTTTGGGAGAGAGGAATTTCCGCTCACTGGGAAAACTTTGTAAGAAACAACCTGATAATAAATTCCATTGCCGGCTTATTTTCTTCCAATTATAATACTGTTCAATATAATGTTATGTGGAATTGTGAAGTACCATTTGTTGAAGGCACATTTGATTCCACCAACAGGGTTATAAATCCAATGGTGGCTGATACATCAGCTCTTGATTTTCACCTTCAGAAATATTCACCACTTATTGACGCGGGAGCTCCCTATCTTCATGATAAAGATGGATCAAGAAGCGACATCGGACTTTTCGGCGGAGAATATGGGGACAGTTATCCATATATCAACCTTCCTCCCTCAGCCCCGCGAATAGATACCTCGGGGTATAACAACGGATTTAATTTTATTAACTGGCTCGATAATACTGAATCGGATGTAGTCAGCTATAAAGCAGAAAGAGAAGTAATTACGGGCAGGTTTGATATCGATAACAAAAAATGCATCAATAAAACGGACACTTCATTAACTGAACCTGTTAATGGATATGGCACAATAAGATACCTTTTAACAGCGATTGATAATGAAGGTTATGAATCGGATGTTTCCCCTGTCGATATAGCGGTTCCCAAACAAAAGGGTAATTATAAAAAAGCAACTAAAAACAGGTTGCGGGCCTATCCCAATCCCTTTAACCCGGAAATAATAGTGACCTATGAATTGGAAAGCGATTGTGATATAAATCTTACCTTATGGTCATTAACCGGTGAGAAGATAAAAGAGATAGAAAAAGGGAAAAAAGGAGCGGGAAATTATGAACGTAGAATAAACGGGGACGAAATGGAATTATCGGCCGGAGTATATTTTTTGAGATTAAACATTGCAAATGAAACGGGAAAAAGGGAAGATTTTTCATATAAAATAATTTATTTAAAGTAGCTAATAATTTTTGCGCCTGTTATAAACCCTTCCATGTTTCTCCAAAATAAAAACCGAAAACGAATAGAACCCAATCCAGAAAAACGCAGGATTACCCCGATTATAAATCGGTATCGGGTTCGCTATCGGTATCGTTTTTTATTTTTATACGGAGAAAACGACGGAATGAAAACCTGTAGAGACGCACGGCCGTGCGTCTCTACAATTAGATAAATAATTTCCCCCGCAAATATGATTCGGTAATATTTTGCCCCTATCACAAAATATCCTTGCATTTTATAATATCATTTTATTAGATTGTATTCAATATGATTCTTAAGCAGGGATTTATTATGACAACAAGGGTTATTTTATTTTTGCTTTTAATTTTCTCAATTACTAATGCCGAGATAAAATATGTGAGCAAAACCGGCAGTAGCACACCACCATATACCTCATGGGCTACGGCTGCGGATTCTATCTATAAAGCGATGGATATTTCTGTTTATGGTGATACTGTTTACCTTGGCCCCGGGATTTATAAGGATACTGTTATTGTGCCAAAAGGGGTGTCTTTTATAGGGACAAATATGGATAGCTGTATAATAGATACACGGGATTTTCCCAAGCCGGATTATTTTCATTCTGTAAGGTTACTTGGCGATAATACGGCCAAAAATCTTAATATTATTGTTGATAATAATAAGAAAGGATGGGGACTTACTTTTTATCCCTTCGAATACCATGATAGTTCAAAAGCTGTAATATCAAACAATAAAATCACAAACGGGTACTCAGGTATTTATTCAATTGGCAGGGAGTTTGTAATCGATGCAAATATAGTTCAAAATTGTGAATTTGGAATTAGAATTCAGGGTTATGAATATTCCGGTATTATCAGAAGAAATAAAATTTGCGCATCTGATGGAATAAGAACATCGCCCGGTGGACAAACACTTTATATTCATAATAATGAAATACTCCTCACTGATTACGGGGGATATGGTATTCATGTAATATCATACCAGGCGCAAATAAAAAACAATCTTATATATACAAGTAACATCGCAATGGTAGGCATAAATAATGTTGGTTACCCGGTTGTGACAGAAAATAATGTTATTTATGGCAAGTTCTGGTTTCGCGCCTTATTAGCTCACTGGGAAAATTTAACACGAAATAATTTGATAATAAATTCAATTGCCGGGTTAAGCTCTGCTAATAATAATTCTGTACAATATAATGTAATGTGGAATTGTGAAGTACCATTTGTTGAAGGCACGTTTGATTCCACCAACAGGGTTATAAATCCGATGGTGGCTGACACATCAGCTCTTGATTTTCACCTTCAGAAATATTCACCACTTATTGACGCGGGAGCTCCCTATCTTCATGATAAAGATGGATCAAGAAGCGACATCGGACTTTTCGGCGGAGAATATGGGGATAGTTATCCATATATCAACCTTCCTCCCTCAGCCCCGCGAATAGATACCTCGGGGTATAACAACGGATATAATTTTATTAACTGGCTCGATAATACTGAATCGGATGTAGTCAGCTATAAAGCAGAAAGAGAAGTAATTGCGGGAAGATTTGGTATCGATAACAAAAAATGTATCCATAAAGCGGACACTTCATTAACTGAACCTGTTAATGGATATGGCACAATAAGATACCTTTTAACAGCGATTGATAATGAAGGTTATGAATCGGATGTTTCCCCTGTCGATATATCGGTTCCCAAACAAAAGGGTAATAACAAAAAGGCAACTAAAAACAGGTTGCGGGCCTATCCCAATCCCTTTAATCCGGAAATAATAGTGACCTATGAATTGGAAAGCGATTGTGATATAAATCTTACCTTATGGTCATTAACCGGTGAAAAGATAAAAGAGATAGAAAAAGGGAAAAAAGGAGCGGGGAATTATGAAAGTAGAATAAACGGGGACGAAATGGAATTATCGGCCGGAGTATATTTTTTGAGATTAAACCTTGCAAATGAAACGGGGAAAAGGGAAGATTTTTCATATAAAATAATTTATTTAAAGTAAAGGAGTGAGAAATGAAAAATATTACACTGTTACTTTTATTAATAACACTGTTGTGTCCTGTTAAGTCAACCCCGCAATCTTTAAGATACCCGGTAGGTATTTACGGCGGTTATAATGATAACAGCTATGATAATAACACATACCTTATTGATCTTCACAGCAATCTTGGCGTCACCTGGATAATGCATCCACTAACTGTTGATAATGCCTCATATTTTCATAATAATACAAATTTTGATGTACATATCGCCAATAATGCCTTAAACAGCACTGTTGATAAAATACCCTACTACACTAGCGGATTGACTTCAATATGGGAAGCGGAAAATGGAGTTGCCCCAAACGCGGTGGGATTAAAACATGGAGCTTCTTTTAACGGAGTTATTACTGAAAATTATTACAGTAATAACGGCATAGCGGATAATAATAATTTCATGTTGTCAGGTCCGAATCATTACCAGAGGTCTAATTATCCAAATGGAAGATTAACCTTTGGTGATCCTGTCATATATCATAGCTACATCAGAATAAGGTTTGCCAACGCTCCGCCTCCGACTTCTGAAAATGTGTTGAGAATTGAATCATACACAAGAGTATTTGATGAAAATATGGCAGAAGACTCAGTAAACCTGACAACACAGGATTTTATCCTGACCTCAGATGAGATTACGACGGAATGGAAGCTTATAGAAGTTGACTCTTATTCCTACACAGCAATTGATTCCTATCCCGAGGTGGTTTATAACCAGGATGGGATGCCAATAAGGCGATGCAGCGCGGAAGACCAGGGTATTTCACTTGAACTCTTTTCCCTTACAAACCGGGAATTCCATATTGATTATATTGAATTCAGGGATGAAATGATTTGGATAGATGAGGTGCATTATGACATTTTAACAGCCGAGCAGAAAATAAAAGATCGCGCAAATGAATCCTTTTTCGCGGACGCGAATTATTTGCACAGCGCTGATGAGCCAACAATCAGACAGGGTCATATTCCATATAATCTGATAAATAGCTGGGTTAAAGAAGGCACAAATAATGAGAAGGAAATATTTACGACATTTTATCCCCAATGGAATAATTCTGTTTCCGGGGAAGAACAGTTTCCACTTTTTAAAGAACTTTATAATCCCTCCAAATTTTTATTCTATTATTATCCCGTGATATCACCTGACTGGGATAATCCGAATAACACTGAAGCAAACGCTAAATTTTTGGGATTTCAACGAAATCTTCTACACAAGGGAGCTATAGAGTTCCCTGATTTTATGTTCACTGTTCAGGCTCATGGATTTTATGGTACTGGAAATCACCAGAGGAAACCTACCGTTCCGGAATTGCATGCACAGGTAAATAACGCGCTCGCGTTTGGAGCGAAAGGTATATTTTTCTACAATTTCGCATCTTCTGATGTAAATTACGGTTTGTACAATCCTAATGAAAATCCACCTCTCGGCCCTCTCTATTATGAAATTAGTAATGTTATCTCCCCGAGATTAATAAATAGCGTAGGGCCAAAGATAAATGAATTGGAATACCAGGGAGAACATACATGGCATCATGTAAATTATAATATATTTACAACCGATAAAATACCAAATACTCCCTCTAATATGACCAACAAATTTCAGATTACCTCTCTGCCGGGGACGGGTGTTCCTGATCATTTCCTTGTAACATGGTTAAAACATAAAGAAATAGCTGACAGCTGGCAGAATTATTATTTTTATATTACAAACCTCGCTACCATTGGTTCAGCTAAAACAATAGATATTTTGGCCTCGAATCCATCCGCGGGCTGCTTTTATGAATATAACAACTTTAATGTATTTGAAGAGGAAAGTGATTTCAATGAGTCCTTTACATCCTCCGAAACATTCAGTCAGGATTTTTCACCGGGTGAAGGAAAGCTTTACCGGGTTTCACCGATGGTCAATTCAGGAGGAACTTTGTTAGCTGATGATGAAATTATCACTAATATAACTCTCGAGAATGATCTTTATATACCGGATAATCTGACCTTAACCATCTCTGATGAATATATCATTGAAGGTGATATTTATCTTGCCGAAGAGGGAACAATCAGCACAGTTCCCCCGGGGAATATTGTACCCTATGGAACGTCAATGATATACCCGGAAAGCTGGTCAAATTCTTTAGTTGTTATGTCGGAAGATAACCATCCAAAAATAATCTGGGGTGTCCACCCTGATACAAGGGACTGGATCTCGACAAAAATATACAAAAAGATAAATGCCGGACAATGGAGTGAGCTTGCGGAAATTACTTATAACCCGGAGATGTTATATCATAGTCATTGTTATGTAGATGAAACTGAAACAATAGTACGGGGTCAAAGCAGTACGACCGCATTTTATTATGTTCGCATGGTTTATAATGACGCTTTATTATTAAATCAAATTACGTCTCCCTCTAATACTGTAGATATAGATATTGTAGGTGGTGAACAGGGTAAAATCAATATCGTTAACCCTGGTGAATTCGCTTTAGAACAGAATTTCCCAAATCCCTTCAATCCCGCAACACTGATATACTATCAAATTGCTGAAAAATCGCATGTTAACATTGAAGTATATGATATGCTTGGAGAAAAGATATCAACTCTTGTTGATGAAATAAAGGATAAGGGCTCCTACGAAATAACATTCGACGGCAGCGCCCTTTCCAGCGGAATGTATATGTACAAAATCACCGCCGGTAAATTTTCAGCGACGAAGAAAATGCTACTGGTGAAATAATTCCAAACCGATAAAATTTTTAAGAGCCCCGAGGAATTTTCCGAAGGGCTCTTTTTATTATACAGATACTGTTTTGAACAAAAAATGTTTTGTGAAAGAGGAATTTTTACCTGGATCACTTTTGCTAATAACGGGGAGATTTGGTATTTTGAATCACATTTTGATTTTATTCAATTCAATATATTGCCGACAGTATTATAATATTGTATAAATAAGGAGAAAGCAATGAGATTACTCAGGATATTTTTAATATTCATTTCAGCTTTTACCATATTATCTGCCCAGGGGGCTGAGGATTATTTTCCCGAGAATCCGGGGTTTAAATGGTATTATGCGGTAACTCCCCTTGATTCATTAAGCCAGCCTCAGCAAAATCTTACAGTAATTGAAGCGGATTCTTTTGCTGTTGAGGGAAATTTTTATGGAAAAGAGGCAAAACTTATTTTAAGCAAAACCGGCGGTCTGACAACAATTAACCAACTGCCATTTACCGATTCAAATTATGTCGCTTTTGAAGGTAATGACGCATCGGTATTTTTTTCATTCCCCGAAATTCCTTTCCCCGGTGATTTTCCTGCCAATGCCGAGAATTACAGCGCATGGCTTAATTTTTACAAGTTTGGTCAGAATGTTGGAAGTTCATGGGATATAATTGTTTACGACACAACAGTAGTCTATAATAACCAGGAAATACCCCTTCGGTTTGAGGTTGCCGGTAAAAGAATCGCGGATGAAACTATAACCACGGCTATCGGCTCTTTCGATACAAAAGTTTTTGAGATTTCATTCACCATATATTATGTACTTGAACTCCCCCCTCCGCTGCCGACTCAGTATATTGAAATTGTTAGTCTGGTTAACACAAACTGGATAGCTGAAGATAACTGGATAGTCCGGGAATACCAGCCTTCCGAGACGGTTGACTTATCAGGATTCGGGCTGCCCTCCTTTTATATCCCCGGTTTAAGAAGAGATATTATAGCCGAGCCTACCAACGGCCTTGTTCTTGTTTTCCCCAACGGTGGTGAAACAGTTTTTGCCGGAAATGAAACATTCATTTTATGGCAGAGCCTTGATGTTGAGAATGTGAGCATAGAATTTTCCCCTGATGCCGGCAGCAGCTGGACCGTTATTCAGGAAAATTATCCCGCGGTTCCGGGATTATTTCAATGGACAGCGCCGAATACTCCCTCAACAACATGCCTGATAAAAATTTATGACAGCGATAATCCCGCGGTTATATCTGTCAGCGCCGATGTTTTTGAAATATCAACCGATCCGCCGAATTACTGGGCTATGCCGATTGAAGGTTTCGACGCCGGAGGAATGCGCGAGGCTTCCCTTACAGTTTTCGGACAGCATGATGAAGCCACCGACGGCATTGATATCGATTTGCTCGAAGTCCCGATGACTCCTCCTGTTCAGGATGAATTTGATATGAGATTTATTCTTCCCGGAATGCCCGAAGTAGCCAGCAGAATCGATTTCAGAAATACAAGTGAAACAGAAGTTGAATGGAAATTAAGATTTCAGCCAGGCGCCGCGGGTTATCCGTTTACGCTTCACTGGCATCCGGATGTATTCCCGGCGGGTGAATTTTTCCTGAAAGATACTCTCGGCGGAAATATTGTTAATATTGATATGACAGTTGATTCAATACTTGTTCTTCCCGATGAAACTATCAATTCTCTGCTGGTGCAATATACAGCGCCGTCAGGAATTACATCTGAAATTAGCGTAAGTGAAGGCTGGAATATGATTTCAGCGCCCCTGCTTGCCGATGATATGATGGTGACAACACTCTTCCCGAATGCCGTTTCATCCGCGTTCATGTTCAATAACGGATATATTCAGGCAGATGAACTTTATAACGGGACAGGCTACTGGCTTAAATTCCCATCACCCGAAATGATTACCGTAGAAGGAATGCAGGTAGCTTTAACCAATACCCTTAATGAAGGGTGGAACATGATCGGTCCCTTTGAGAGTGAAGTTACCGTTTCATCAATAACAACAATTCCTTCCGGAATTATTTCGAGCCAGTTTTTCGGATTCAGCAACGGCTATGTCTCTTCCGATATTCTTGAACCGGGAAAGGGCTACTGGGTTAAAGCTTCACAGTCGGGAGAAATATATTATAATACAACCGCGGCAAAAGGAAACTACACACATACGCTTATCCCGGCAGGAGCAAAATCAATAGTGGTTGAAGATGCCGAAGGATACAGGCAGATTCTCTATATCGCGGATGAAACTTTTGTAAACTCCGAACTGCCCCCGGTTCCTCCCGCGGGAGCGCCGGATGTTCGTTTCAGCAGCGGTTATTCAGTTGAAAAACCGGGCGCTGAGATTATTATGAAGGACCTGAATTACCCTGTGAAAATAATGCCGGATGCGGGAATCACACTGATCAATAACCTGACAGGTGAAGAAATATCGGGCGAGATTGTACTGAATAAATTTTCCGGCTCATTGAGAGTTTCGGTCGATGTTTCTGTATCAGATTATTCACTCGGACAGAACTATCCCAATCCTTTCAACCCAGCGACAACCATTAGTTTTTCTCTTCCGGCCCCATCAAAAGTGAAACTTGCTGTTTATGATCTTCTCGGACAGGAAGTAGCCGAAATTTTCAGCGGCGAACTTGAGGCGGGAGTTCATGAGGTTAATTTCAATGCGTCGGAACTTTCTTCCGGTCTATATGTTTACCGTATTCAGGCAGGAAATTTTAATGCCTCTAAAAAGATGTTACTGATGAAATAGTCCCCTTTTATCAGTAAACATTCAGGACGCAGCGATGCAAAAAGCAGGTCATCGCTGCGTTTTTTTTTATACCGAAATATTATTTTTCTTTATGATCATCCGGGCAATAATAATGATTGTTATCAGAAGAACAACAGTTGTAATTAAGCTTCCCTCCGGGCCAAAACCTCCGCCGCTTATCAGTTCATTCCCCTGTGCCTGCAGATGAATAATTGAAATCTTTTCTTCCATTCCGCTAACAGATAATCCGAAAAAATTTCCCAAGGTCCAGTTCCATGCCGAATGCCACCCGCAAGCCGCCCAGATAGAACTGTCATTCATAACGAAAAGAGCCATCATAAGCGCGAAAAGGGTGAGATTTATAACTGATATTACATTTATTCCCTGGTTGCCAAGATGAAGAACCATAAATACAATACTCGATATAAGAACTCCAAGCCAGGGTTTATATCTTGCCCCGATTACCTGGAACATCCAGCCTCTTGAAAGAATTTCTTCCGACGCCCCCTGAATGATAAATCCGAAAAAGAATAAAATTACAATTCCAATCGTAGCGGAGTCTGTAGGAAATTGTACTTCGCTGTTAAATGAAATACCACCCAGCATAGCAATAATAGCTACAACTAACGCATTCATTCCAAAACCAAGCAGGAATCCTTTCAGGTAGTTCAGAGGAAAATCTTTTTTCGTAAAACCAAGTGTATAGATTTTTCTTCCTTCATAAAATCTTACCCAGAGAAAAATAAGCGCCGTCGCCAAACCAAAGAGAAAGAATAAACCAAACACTTCTCTCATCCAGGCGGGAGCCTCCTGGGGAGCGCCGATGATAAGTGGAGCGAAAAGAAACTGAACCGGCAATGCGGCAAGCATAATGAATAATATGGGAAGCAAAAAGGAGGAGAAACCTACATGTGTTAATCTTTTCGAATCTTTTGTTAACAGGAAAAAATCATTTTGCGGGCTGAAAACCTGATTAATTACATTCATCATTAATTCATTCTCTGATTATTATTTTGTACGTGAATTCAGACTCCTGAATATAATAAAAGTTCATTTTTCCTGAATTTGAAAATTGAACCTGATATTTGAGGAACGGATTAATCCATATATCCTGAGCTGGCAAAGCCAGAACCAAAAAGAAATTCAAAAAAACCGTTCTCGTTCTCGTAATCGTCCTCGTACCCGGCTTTATTTTTTTATGGCGAATTTTTCGAGTACGATAACGAGTACCGCTTCGCTGAGTACGAGTACGACTATTTAAATCAATTTACTCAATTCAATATTCTGCCAAAAAAAGCAAGAATATTATTGTTAAGTTGCCTAATTTTTCCCCAGGCAGAGCCTGTGGAAAACGCCTTAAAGGGGAAAAGTTCCCTGGCAAAACGGGAGGCGATTTATTCAATAAGAAGTTAAACTCTACGCAAATTGGTAAGAAATTTATCAACAAGTAGAAAGTTTAATGCCAGGTAAAAGTTTTGTGATTACTCGAGGTGAATCCTCCCCCGTCCCCGACGAAAAACACATCGGGGCCACCCCCTCCGGCGGGGAACATTCTGATTACTTGGATTTGTCGATAAATATCCCCCTTTGGAGGGGGTGGATTCAAAGTGTTTTTCTTTGAAGACGGGGGAGGACTATCCTTGAGCTAATCGATAACTTTTCTTTTTCTGACTCCATCACCTTATGGATTTAGAATCTCGGTCTGACTATCGGCAACATGTTATTTGCGGGCTTTTTGACAAATTTTGCTCCCTGGATTATCCTCAACATGTTGGCGTTAGTGTGGTGATAAGAGCCTAAGCGACTCCGAATGGAGCCGAATATGAATAGCCCCGTAAATTTTCCCCAGGCAGAGTCTCTGGAAAAAGCCCAAAGGGGAAGAATTTACAAACAAAATAGGGGGCGGATTTGAAATTGTGGTCTGACGATTGATAACATGTAATTAGCAGGCTTTTAACAAATTATGCCTTCTCCGGATTATCCTGAACATGTTAACGTAAGTTAGTTGGTAAGAGCCTCATATTTTGCGATAAATGGCAAGATTATAATAACAATTTCAAACAGAGTTTACCTCGGATTTACCCGATTCCGCGGATTGAGTCAGAAAAAAGCCGCAAAATCAACAAAACACCAAATCCCAAAAGAAATTACGAATTACGAATTACGAATGAAAAGAATGTAATGAAATCATATTATTATTTTTTTTAACCTTAGTAGCATAGGAAACCACCCGACCAAACTGAACCTTATTAACCTTATACAAACGGGCGATATGTCCAATGGAATTATCTAATGAACGGGTAAAAAACTCAGAACAGGAATGGGGTGATTAAAAAGATTGACTGGATAAATGTTATGTATAGAAATCCAAATCGAAGTCGCCATCGAAATCGGGTTCTTTCAAAAATCAGAGAATTGTTTTCATTCTTCGCTCTCTGCTAACTGCTCTTCACTTCTGGCTTGCCAGCTTATAAATAAGATTGAAAAATTATAGTATTCTTCACTGCCGGTTTTACAAGTTCAATGTTAACTTATATTTTGCTCAGGACCGAGGGAAAATTTCACCCATATATTGAAGAGGCGCCGGCAATAAAAACTTTTCCTGAATTAGGTTGATTGATATATTAAAAAATTATTAACTTGGATATACAAATCGACTTTTATGTTGGTTTTTCCCGATAATTTTCGATAATCTTTATACATGAATTTTTCGGCTTATTGTAATGAGAGAGCCGCCCTAAAAAATCAATACATTAATGCGACAAGAATATAAATTTTCCAATATAATATCGATCAATATTATTTTTACAATTCTATTGGTGAAGAATATCGAAGCCGGAGGCTGCAACTGAAAAATTGCAGCCTTTTTTATTTTAAATATTATCAAGAGGTATAAAATATGGCTAAAGTCAAAGGTGAGATAATCATCGATATCGAAAGATGCAAAGGATGCGAACTCTGTATAGACGCGTGTCCGGAACATGCGCTCGAACGCTCAAGAAAAGTTAACTCAAAAGGTTATCTATATATTGTTAAAGTTGAAGACACCTGCACAGGATGCGGCAGCTGCGCCCTGGTTTGTCCCGAAGGTGGAATAACCGTTTACAGGCAGACTGCCAAAAAGAAAGAACAGGTGGCAAAAATATCTAACGTAACTCAGGACATAACAGTGACGGTGAAAGAATGAAAGAATTAAAATTAATGAAAGGAAATGAAGCATTGGCAGAAGCCTCTATAAGGGCCGGATGCGATGGTTATTTCGGATATCCTATTACTCCCCAGTCGGAAGTTCTGGAATATCTGAGCCGTGAGGCAAATAAAAGGACCGGTATGGTAGTTTTACAGGCGGAAAGTGAAGTAGCCTCTATCAACATGCTCTATGGAGCTGCCGGTACAGGTAAAAAGGTTTATACTTCCTCATCTTCTCCGGGTATCAGCCTTATGCAGGAAGGACTATCCTATATCGCCTGCGCCGAGCTGCCCTGCCTCGTTGTTAATGTAAACAGGGGAGGTCCGGGACTCGGAACAATTCAGCCCTCACAAGGTGACTATTTTCAGTCGGTTAAAGGTGGCGGACACGGCGATTACAGACTGATAGTGCTGGCCCCTTCAACAGTTCAGGAAATGTCCGATTTTGTAAAACTGGGATTTGAGCTCGCTTTTAAGTACCGCAATCCTGTAATGATCCTGTCCGATGGCGCTTTGGGCCAGATGATGGAGAAAGTCGAACTTTTCCCCCAGGAAGAACGCGGAAAGGAACTCGACACAATGAGTGACTGGAAGACTGTTGGCAAGCCAAAAGAAAGAGAGAGAAATTTTATAACTTCTCTTCATATTCAGCCTGATAAAATGGAACAAATCAATATTCATCTTCAGAAAAAATACAGAACCATCGAAGAAAATGAAGTCAGGTTTGAAGAGATCAATTGTGAAGATTGCGATTATATCATTACCGCGTATGGTCTGGTTGCCCGTATTTGCTCTAAGGCTGCCGAACTCGCCAGGGAAAAAGGTATAAAAGTGGGAGTTATTCGCCCCATAACCGTTTATCCATTCCCCTATAAGGTTTATAATGATCTGGCCGACAAGGTTAAGGGTATTCTTGATGTTGAAATGAACGCGGGCCAGATGGTTGAAGATGTGAAGCTTGCCGTAAACGGAAAAGTTCCTGTCGAGTTTTATGGCAGGATGGGTGGTATCGTACCTACTCCGGAAGAGATATTAGAGAAATTTGAAGAGAAATTTGGAGGCGCGGCATGAATGAAAAGATAATGCTCGACGAAGAAGAACAGCGATTTACCGAAATGCTGATTGATGAAAGCATATGCACAAAAGAAAACATCGTATATGAAAGGCCAAAAGTGCTTACCGATACTCCTCTGCATTATTGCCCCGGTTGCGGACATGGCATAGTTCATCGTATACTTGCCGAGGTGATTGAAGAACTTGGCATTCAGGAAGATACAATCGGCGTTGCCCCTGTCGGCTGCGCGGTTTTTGCTTATAATTATCTCGATATCGATATGAGTGAAGCGGCTCACGGACGCGCTTCGGCAGTGGCTACCGGCATCAAACGTGTGCTGCCCGAAAAATATGTTTTCTCCTACCAGGGTGACGGCGACCTTGCCGCAATTGGCACCGCCGAAACAATTCATTCATGCAATCGTGGTGAAAATATACTGATCGTTTTTATAAATAATGGCATTTATGGAATGACAGGGGGTCAGATGGCTCCGACCACTCTCTCAAAAATGAAATCCACGACATCTCCCTTTGGCCGCGATGTTGAAGTAATGGGACATCCGCTTAAAATTACAGAACTTGTCGCCGCGCTGCCGGGCACTTATTATGTTACACGCCAGTCGGTTCATAAACCTGCCAATGTCAGAAAAGCCAAAAAAGCAATTCTGAACGGTTTCAAATATCAGAAACTGAATAAAGGCACATGTTTTGTCGAAATTGTCTCCAATTGTCCTTCCAACTGGAAAATGACTCCTGTTGAAGCCAACAAATTTGTAGAAGAAAATATGCTGCCCTTCTATCAGCTTGGAGATATTAAAAAACCTGGAAAGGAGGCATAAAATGACAGAAGAAATAGTAATTGCCGGATTTGGCGGACAGGGTGTTCTTTCAATGGGTATGATTCTTTGTTACGCGGGTATGATGGAAGAAAAAGAGGTTAGCTGGATGCCCTCTTACGGACCTGAAATGCGCGGCGGAACAGCAAACTGTATAGTTATTGTCAGTGATTCAAAGGTGAGTTCACCGATAATTTCTAAATTTGATACTGTTATCGCGCTCAATCAGCCTTCAGTTGATAAATTTGAAAAAGCTGTTAAACCGGGCGGAACATTAATTTATGATACTACCAATATCATTAATCCTCCCACTCGTGAAGATATTGACCTGGTCGGGATTGACGGCAGTAATGAAGCGGCAAAAATGGAAAATACAAAAGTGTTGAATATGATTATGCTCGGTTCATTCCTTAAGAAAAAACCTATCATTGAATATGATAATATTATCGCGGGCCTTAAACAGGTTCTGCCGGAACGTTACCATCACCTGCTGCCTTTAAATGAAAAGGCGCTGAACAGGGGAATGGAACTCGCCGCGGAAGTAGGCCAGACAGCCTGAGATAATTAAATAATATAAACATTCCTTTAAGGGGCTCGCCAATGTCATTTTGGCAGCCCCTTTTTTTTAATCGTAATCTTAAACTGGCAAGCCAGAGATAATGAGGAATTACGAATTACGAATTAGAAATTGACTTTCCCCAGGTATTACCAATTAATTGTCATTCCGGTTTTTTGCGTCCTTTGCAAAAAGACCAGCCAAAGGCGGGCAGGCCGGAATCTAATGCCAAATTTTCCTGGCAATCAGATAAAAACTTTTCCATTTTGCATAGAATTTGACTTCTTACGGAGTAATCATAATCGTAATCTTAATCTGGCAAACCAGAAATAATGAGGAATTACGAATTACGAATTACGAATTGGTTTTACCAGGAATATATTTTTTGAATCGAATTTGCTTTGGAGAAGCAGCATTATTGCGGAACGTCCCTATGGGGTAGTAAAGAACAAAAAAATATAGAAAGATCCCTGTAGGGGATCAACAGAGCTAAGCTAAGGAAAAACTACAATCCGAATTGTTGCCAAAAATTTTGCCATTTTGCGTAGAATTTGACTTCTTACGGAGTAAACTGGCAAACCAGAAGTGAAAAGTGGTTAGAGGAGAGTTATAAATTCTTCTCTGATTTTTTAAAAACCCGATTTCGATTACGACTTCGATTTGGATTTCTATGGCTAACTTATATCAAGTCAATCTTTTTATCACCCCGGTCCTGTTCTGAGTTTTTTACCCGATCATTAGATAATTCTTTAGAACATATCGCCCGTTTGAATAAGGTTAATAAGGTTAATAAGGTTTAGTTTGGTCGGGTGGTTTCCTGTGCTACTAAGGTTAAAAAATCAAAAAATAAGGTTTTTTTTGAGTTTTTTCGTGGAATTTAGTGTTTTACTGATTTTGTGGCTTTTCTTCCATCTCAATCAACGAAATCAAAATAATCTGCGGTCATCTTTTCAATTGTTCATTGTACATTATTAATTGTTAATTGAAATCTTACCTTTTTGCGTAGAATTTGACTTCTAACTGAATAATCCCTCCCCCTGGGAAAACAGAATTCAACAAGAACAACCTCCATCACCAAAAATAAAAAAAAAAGGGAAGCGCCTGATATATAGCGCTGAAAATTAACAACCAACAATTTTTTCCTACTTAAGTATTGAATCTTTTCGGTCCGATTGCATTTAAAAGACTCCTGATCCCGGGCGAATAATAATTTATCTTTAATCAACTGCGATTCTATTCATTTTTCTTTTTCATTGCTTTTACCCCTTTTAATTACTATATTAAAATGAAATACTTCTTAACGATTTTATGGGCGCAAACAGGAGTAAGGATGGGACTTAAAAATATACTCGCAGCTCTGATTTTCCTTTGCGGGGGAATATTATTTTCACAGCCAAGAATCCAGAAAAAATATATCTACGATCATAATGACTGGCGCCTGGAGTATCCTTTTCATTCAATTATTGATATGAAAGATACACTTGAAGTTCACAGATTTGACCGGGGAATCAACAGTTATTCCGAGCATATCTTAACTTATAACACCGATAATCTTTTAACAGAGGAACTGGTCAGGCATTTTGACGGGGTATGGTTTGATTATGAAAGACAATCTTATATCTATGATGGAAAACTGTTAATCGAATTTAAGATAGAACGAAAAGATAATTTTGAATGGTATACGGTTAAGAAAACAAAAAATTATTATGATGAGCAGGAACAATTGGTAAAAAAAGAGGAGTTTTTATTCGATGAAAATACCGGTGAAATGAAGTTAGATACATTTTATGAGTACGAATGGCAAGATGGATTTTTATTACAGATGATACAGTTTCTCGGGTTAACTATGAATCCCTGGTATCAAACTGACCTGGTATATGATTCCACGAACCAGATAAAAGAATCTGTAAGGTCGCGTATTTTATTTTATGGCACAAAATTATCCGACAGGTTTGTTTATGAACGAGATGATTCGGGTAAGATAATTACGAAAATATACCAGGAGTGGGATGACGAATGGATTAACCTGGAGAAAGAAATCAATAATTATTTCCCGAATGGTAGAATATCATTAAGCATTCAATATGAATGGGAGGGATCATTCTGGAAACCAAAATCGAAATCTTTTGAGGAAATAATCGATTCTCCTGAAATAATAATTATTGCCCCCGTTGATGGATTTCCCATATCTGCCGGAACAAATTTTACTTTTACATGGTGGGGGCATAATATTGGTGGTGTTGAAATAAACACTAATTCGGGAGATGGAGGAGCATGGAGTGTAGTCGCGGTAAATTTGCCGGAAAAGGGCTTTTTTACAACGGAATTATCCGGGGTGTATTCTGAAAATTTTACAACAATCGTAAAGTCAGCGCAATCTTTGGAAGCTAAATCGGTGAATATTCTTGTCAGGCAACCGGCAGTTTTAAGAGAATACGCGATCATGAATACAGATACCCTGTCCATACCGATCAGTAATGATGGTATGATTGGTGATTTGTATCCTTACCAGAACGAAATAACTTTTGATAATAAAAACCTTATCTGGACTGCCGGGTTTTATTTAAGCGGCCTTTTCGGTAATGAACTATATGGCAGCGGTATGGCTTCGGCTTCACTGGCAGAACAGTTTGTTCCGGGCGCCGCATATCAAAAATACCAATTTGACCCGCTTGAAAACCTATATTATGTAAATAAATTGGAGCCCCCATTTGGAGAGGCATGGCATGACTGGGAAATTGCCGCTGCGCTGGGCGCCGAATTTTATGATGGAAACGGGGACGGGATATATCAGTCGATTGATCTCAATAACAATGGTATTTGGGATAACGATGAGGATAGTCCTTTCCCGGGATTTGATAATAATTCATATTCGATCTACCATGATGGAAATTTTCAGGAAGGTGATTTCATTATGGGGGATTCAAGGGAGCAGGGAATTGAGATGCGGCAAACAGTTTTTACGATGGATTCCTCATTCCTCTATTCTGAAAATGCCTTTTTTGTGAAATATGAAATATTCAACAGGAATAAATTTTCAATACCCATGGAAGACGCATATTTCCTTATTTATGCCGATACTGAATTAGGGGACGGATGGGATGATCTGTTCGGCACTGACACAATCAGAAACGCGATCTATACTTATAATGACGATGCCGATGATATATTCGGTGAAAATCCACCGGCGCTTTTTATGGATTGTATATATAGTTCATCCGGGGAGGCGATGAAAATGAGCGCTTCTTCACATTTTCTCTGCGGCGATCCTTCATATGGTGATCCTCTTACCACGCAACAAGTAAGATATTATGCCACAGGCTTCAATTTTTACGGTGAAAGGATGGACCCTTGTTATACAAATTACAGCGCTGTTTATAATTGCGATTGTGAGGATGTTAATCCTGTTTTTGCCTATTCCGGCAATCCGATAATTGATGACGGCTGGATTCATACTTACGCGTGTGATTTAAGACTTATAGCCGCAATGGGTCCATTTAGTCTAAATCCCGGCGAAAAAGTCAGTTTTCTGATCGGGTATTACGCCGCGACCGGAAACGGCAGTGAGGACGCGATCGTTCAAACAAGGAAAATATCAGACTATTACCAGGAATATTTTAACCCGGTTATTACATCAATAGAAGAAAATGAGCAACCGGGAAAAGAATATACTTATTCTCTCGGACAAAATTATCCCAATCCCTTTAATCCTTCAACAACGATAACATTTTCTATTGCTGAACATGAGGAGGTGAGCCTTGAAGTATTCGATATTCTTGGCAGAAGAGTCGCGACCTTGATAAATAGAACTCTGCCCGCGGGTAAGCACGAAGTAAAGTTTAACGCTGAAAACCTCTGCTCAGGTGTTTATTTTTATAACGTCAGGGCCGGGGAATATATAAATACGAGAAAAATGATTTTGTTGAGGTAGATGAAAAATAAACTATTTCATGATTTTGTTTTACAAGAATGATAGTGGAGTAAGGATGAAATATGTAAAAATAGTTTTAACGCTGCTTATAGTTTGCGGGGGAATATTATTTTCACAGCCAAGAATTCAGAAAAAATATATCTATGAGCAGGATGAATGGCGGCAGGAATATCCATATCATTCAATTATTGATATGAAGGATACACTTGAAGTTCACAGATTTGACAGGGAAATAAACAGTTATTCCGAGCATATCTTAACTTATAACACCGATAATCTTTTAACAGAGGAACTGGTCAGGCATTTTGACGGGGTATGGTTTGATTATGAAAGGAATCTCTATGCATATAGCGAAAATTTGCTGACAGAAATGAGCAAAGAACGAAAGGAAAATTTTGGCTGGCAAACGATCCAAAAAAACAAATATTTATATAATGATAATGAGCAATTAATAAAAAAAGAATTATATTTATTTAATGATGCAGCAGGACAGTTAATGCTTGACACACTGTATGAATTTGAATACCAGGATGCTGTGCAGGTTAAGAAAATAAAATATGCATACACTTCTCAGGGCTACCGGCTCGAAACTAAATATGTATATGATTCGGATAAACATTTGAAAGAAAGTGTACGAACTGTAAAGGCGAACATTTTCGCGATTACCCATGACAGAATACTATATGAGAGTGATGATTCAGGAGAGATAATATCCCAAGTTCACCAGGATTGGGAAGGGGGATGGCAGAATTTGTCGAAAACCGTATTCTATCGTTTCGCTGACGGAAGAATTTCTCAGCAGGTTAATTATGAGTGGGACAATATATGGTGGAAGCCAACGAGCAGAATAACCGAAGAAAAAATATCTGAACAAAAATTAATAATAATCTCTCCGTTAAATGGTTACCCGATTAATACTAATAAGGATTTTACTTTTACATGGTGGGGAAATAAAGTTACCGGAATAGAGATTCATATAAATTACGGAGAGGAAGGAGTCTGGAAAAATTTAGCGGCTAATTTACCGGAAAAGGGCCTTTTTACAACAGCTTTATCCGGGTTGTATTCTGAAAATTTTACAACCATCATTAAGTCAGCGCAATCTTTGGAGGCTAAATCGGTGAATATTCTCGTAAGGGAGCCATCTGTTTTCAGGGAAAACCTGATTCTTAAAACTGATACACTCTCTATTCCCATCAGAAATGATGGCGTAGTAGGAGATTTTTATCAGTCAGAAGAAAGATTAACCTTTAACGATAAAGACCTGCTCTGGAGCGCAGGATTCTATATAAGTGGATTTTTCGGGAATGAGCTATATGGAAGTGGTATGGCTTCATATTCATTAGCCGAATTATTTCTTCCGGGGTTAGCATACCAGAATTATTCTTTTGAGGCGTTTCAAAATCAATATTTGGTGAAAGAATCTGACCCCCATTTTGGCGATTCCTGGAAGGACTGGGAAATAGCGGCCGCACTGGGGGCAGACTTTTATGACGGAAACGGAGATGGTATTTACCAGGCTATAGATCAAAATAATAATGGTGTTTGGGACCTTACTGAGGATAGTCCTTTAAAAAACTGCAGCAATATATCTTATTCCATTTATCATGATGGGAATTTTAGTAATTGGTTATATCGGTTTACAGATTCCAGAGAACAGGGGATTGAAATTCATCAATCGCTTTTCACAATGGATTCCTCATTCCTCTATTCCGAAAATGCATTCTTTATCAACTATGAAATTCATAATAAAAACAAAAATGCAGTGACTTTGGAAGACGCCTACTTTATGATTTATTCAGATACAGATATTGGTTATGGAGATGATGACCTTTTTGGAACGGATACTCTTAGAAATGCTATCTATACTTATAATGAAGGCGCTGATAATGACTACGGTGAAAATCCGCCAGCCCTTTTTATGGATTGTATTCAAAGTTCGCAGGCAGACGCGATGAAGATGAGAGCATCTTCTCATTATCTTTGCGGCGATCCTGCATATGAAGATCCACAAAACGCGGCAGAATTACGGCTTTATGCAACAGGATACAATTATGATGGTGAAAGGATGGACCCTTGCAATGATTATTACGGCTCTGTTTACAATTGCGATTGTGAGAATGTTAATCCTGTTTTTGCCTATTCCGGCAATCCGATAATTGATGACGGCTGGATTCATACCTATGCCTGTGATTTAAGGCTTATCGCGTCAATGGGACCTTTTAATCTAACCCCGGGGGAAAAGGTCAGCTTTCTGATCGGGTATTACGCCGCGACCGGAAACGGCAGTGAGGACGCGATCGTTCAAACAAGGAAAATATCAGACTATTACCAGGAATATTTTAACCCGGTTATTACATCAATAGAAGAAAATGAGCAACCGGGAAAAGAATATACTTATTCTCTCGGACAAAATTATCCCAATCCCTTTAATCCCTCAACAACGATAACATTTTCTATTGCTGAACGTGAGGAGGTGAGCCTTGAAGTATTCGATATTCTTGGCAGAAGAGTCGCGACCTTGATAAATAGAACTCTGCCCGCGGGTGAGCACGAAGTAAAGTTTAACGCGGAAAACCTATGCTCAGGTGTTTATTTTTATAACGTCAGGGCCGGGGAATATATAAATACGAGAAAAATGATTTTGTTGAGGTAGGAGAAGATTCATGAGTGATTTCGCTATGTCAGGTTGAAAACCTGCGGAGTTAATACTCAAAACGTGAATCATGAAATTAAATATTTATCGCCGCAATATGTACCGGAAGTAAGTATATGTAAAAATGGAAAATTTTATGAGAGAGCTGTCAGTTAATAAATTCAGATCAAACTTAAAAGAATATGTTGATCGCGCATTATCTGATCATGAGCCATTCCGGGTAAAACGCCGGGCAGGGAAGGATTTTATTGTTATTTCCGCTGAAGATTGGGAGAGAGACCGGGAGACGCTCTATATTTTACAAAACAAATCTTTGATGAATCAAATAGCCGCGTCTCTCGAAACACATAAGTCAGATAGCGGCTATAAACCGAACGCAGATGAGCTGAATGCGATCACTGGTCTTTGAGGGGAATTCCCGGGAGAGATATGAGGAAATCAGAAGAAAAGATAAAATTCTGCATAAAAATCTCCGCAGAATTATTCAGGAACTCATGAGGAGTGTTCCAACAGCAGGCGCAGGAAAACCAGAAGCGCTAAAATATGCTTTATCAGGGTTCTGGTCGCGGAGAATTTCCCGGGAAGACAGGGTGATTAATAAGTTTGATGAGAATTACATTTATATTTTTGCGATCGGTGGACATAATGAAAATATGAATCATTGAAAAAATAGGTCTTCATTCCAGGGAAACGCGGGAAAAAGATTCTTCATATTTTGAAAAATAATTACTAAAAGTATTCTTGAATCAGTGTTTTCCCGCGAAGGCGCATTATCACTACGGCGGGGACATAAAAATATTGTCGAGTTATTTTCGATTTTGTTTTGGCAAAACCTTAGTCAGCGCGAATAAAATGACTTTGTTGAGGAAAAAATTTGTGTTAAATATAATCTCAAGCGATAAAAGGAAAAATATGGCAAAAAAAGAACTAAAAACAATTAAGAGCTTATTATTCTGGTCCTATGCGAATTTAGCCATGGCCCACACAGCCGTTGATAAAAATCAGGAAAAGTATAATCGATTCAATTTTATGATACGTTCAAGGTTATATAAAGGACTGATGGAGGGCAGGATGAATATAAGATCATTATTTGATGATGAAAAAATCAAGATGATATCCGGATCGAAATGTGGTTACTGTGGTTCACCTGATAATCTTTCACTTGACCATATTCTGCCGAAAAAATATGGGGGCAGAGACACGGGAGATAATCTTATTTATGCCTGCAGAGAATGTAACAGTTCTAAAGGAAAAAAAGATCTCATGGAGTGGATGAATGATAAAGGGGAATTTCCTCCTTTGATGGTATTGCGCCGTTATTTAAAATTGGTTATTGAATACTGTATTAATAATAGTTTTATGGCATCTGAAATACACCTAATTGATTCAGAGCTGCCATTTAAGCTGTCTTATATACCGACAGATTTTCCACAACCAGCGGAGTTATGTTTGGTAGCGGAGGATAAAACTAATAATGTTCCGGCAGAGATGAAAGGAAGTCAAAAATAATAAATTATTTTTGTTTTCGGAATCGTCCTCAGAATTGATGTTCTCATGCTTAATTTTTTAGCGAGTTCCGTATTTCCGTCCCGGGCTCACGAGAGCGCATTCCTCATAAATCGATAATATAAATCGACATTTCAGTAGAAATTGACATATTTTTATTACGCATCCTTAAAGGCCTATAAACTCAGAACTCCTGATCCCGTATATAAAAAACAATAACTTACATGGATTCATTCGCAAAATAAAACGAAGAAAATTTGATAAAGGAACAATATGGGTAGGTCCTTTTTTATCTCATCGAATAATGTTTAAAACCAATACATCAACATTGTATTATTTTTAAGAATAATATAATTTGAACGCCATTTTATGCATCTCCTACAGAGATGTTTTCGAGGTTGTCTATCATATTCTACCCCATTGGGACTATCGCATTACCGGGAACCTATACAAGGTTCTTTTTTATTTCATTTGCCTTGTAGAGGCAGTAATTAGTGCGGAACGTCCCAATGGGGTAGAACATTGTCAAAACCATAAGACAAAATCCTTGGAGAGGATTCACAAACCACCCCGGATAATCAAAAACCTTGGGACCTCCTCGGCAACCTCAGATAAATAGAATTTTAAATTTTCAACACATCATTTGTAGCTATAAAAAATCTTGTTTCGAATAAATGGATAACAATTTCTCGTGATATTTTCTAAAAATTCCGCGATTTCATTTTGCGAGAGGTAAGGAGTTCTGAAACTGTTAAAGAATTTACAATAAATTTTTCAACCTTCGGAAGCATTTTATTTGTGCGGGAAACTCAATCAATATTAGATTTGGAAGGAATATATTTAAACTGTAAACGAATTTCGGGATTCAGGGAAATGAGCAAAATTATTGGCAAATGGAAAATTACTGAAATGGAATTATGGGATGATGACTTTATTAACGCTCAGGGCGATGGTTTCTTTTACTTCGATAAAATGAAACGTGGTTCCTTCATGTTCGGTTATGTGGATGGCGAACTGAATTACAGGATTGTTGAAAATACAGAGAATATAAAAATTGAGTACGCATGGTCAGGATGGGATGAGATGGATGAAGCTTCAGGCGGGGGGTGGTTTGAATTAATCAGCGATGATGAAATACATGGACAGATGTTTTTTAATGAGGGCGATTTTTCCGCAGTAACGGCCAAAAGAATGAAATAAACCGCGCAAGATAAACTATAACTGACATGTTGTCGATATTTTTTCTTTTCCTGATAAGCGGGCTTCTGTTAAACAAAGCCTGTATCCATTAATGCCTGCTGTTCCTAAAGCTATTTGAATTTAAATTTAAATTGTCTAATTTTTAGTATTAGATTGATAAATGTAATAATTCCAATTGCTGATGGCGTTAAACAAGTCATATTACTTTATCCCTGATAATTAAGATAATATTAAGATTTATTTTATCCCTGTAATTGTTTGATAACCTTACAGCATATGATTAACTTTACATGCTAAAAATTATTTAACCGGAACCTATGAAACGTACTTACTATTTAATGTTAGTTTCTGTAATGTTTCTGGCATTTACCTTTAACTCGGATAATGGCAGAAGACAGTACAACAAAATTCTGAAAGATGACAATTCACACTATACCAGTGTAGGAAATATTGCGCTGACGATAACGAACTTCGGCACCTACGGACATGGTTTCAGTTTGTGGCCCGAGCAGCCCTCATGTGAATACCCTGCGGGAAGCGGCATCGAACACCTCTTTGACGGCGGACTCTGGATAGGGGGATACCGAAGTGAAGATGGAGGATCAACCGGAAGAATCGGCCCCTTTGTTACTACCGGAGCGGTTGACGCCGCGTCGGTATCACAGCGCGGCGGCGGATTTGAATATACCAACGCTTCCGAGGCAGGCATAACAGAAAGATCAACCCTGCTCGATTCCAGGTTTTTCAGCCCTCAGGCAATTTCCCACCAGGATTTTATAATCGATTTTACCGATACCAACAGAACCCTGGAAAATGGAGAGGAAATTATAGGCCATGAACCATTGGGTGTAAACGTAAGACATGAAAGTTATGCCTGGAATTTTCCCTTTGCCGACTTTTTTGTGATAATGAATTACTGGATAAAAAATGTGTCGGGCAAATATCTTGATAATGTATATGTCGGTCTCTGGACAGACACTGTTGTGCGTAATACCAATATCACTTCACCCCGCACCGGATCGGCATTTTTTAACAAAGGGGGAAACGGTTACGCCGATTCTCTCATGATAGCCTATGAATTTGACGCTGCCGGTGATGTGGGATTTACAGACAGTTACGTTGGCATTCAGTATCTTGGAAGCGACGGGGGAGTGGACACCGCTTCATTCGTAAGCTGGCAATTCCGTAATACAGATGACCCCAAATTTTTTGCCCCCCAGAATGATAACAACCGTTATCTGAAACTTCAGGGGTATTTTGCCGAGGGAGTAAGCTATGGCAACGGTGTCAGCGCCTCTGAATTAAAAACAGCAAGCAACCGCTCAATGCTTATTTCAGCGGGAGCTTTTAACCTGGCGCCGGGTGATTCGGTTAATGTGGTATTTGCTATTGTTACAGCAAAAAAAGATGGTTATGATGATCCGGCTCTTGATACCGAAAGTCAGAAAGCAAATCTTTATAATAATGCCGGCTGGGCGTTAAGAGCATATAATGGTGAAGACCGGAATAATAACGGAATTCTGGATCCCGGTGAAGATATTGACGGAGATGGAGAGATAACACGTTATGTTCTTCCGGCTCCTCCATATTCTCCCAACGTAAAAGTAGTTCCGGAAGATCGGAAAGTAACTATTTACTGGGATAAAAGAGCTGAGGAATCAATAGACCCTATTTCAGCCGAAAAAGATTTTGAAGGATACAGGGTATACAGAACAAACACCGGTTTTGACCTTTCTGAAGCGCAGGACCTTCAGGCCGCATTTATAAAAGTTGCCGAATTTGACAGCATGTATAACAGTATCGGCTATAACACCGGCTTTTCACACGTGAAAATGGATGAGCCCAAATATTTTGACGGAGATACAACAGCCTACTGGTATAAATTTGAAATTGAAAATCTGCTCAACGGCTGGCAGTATGTTTATTCCGTAAGCGCTTTTGACAGGGGTGATCCTGAAAATAACCTGGGAAGCCTCGAATCAAGTTCTCTCGCTTCAGCTCAGAAAGTATTGCCCGGAACTCCGGCTACATCTGACGCGGGAGTAAAGATTGGTGTTTATCCAAATCCCTATTATGGTGAAGCATATTGGGATGGCAGTTCGGAAAGATTAAGAAAAATATATTTTTATAATCTCCCGGCGGAATGTGAAATAACCATTTACACACTTTCGGGAGATGTAGTTAAAAGAATTCAGCATGATCAGGCCAGCAACGGATCGGATATCCGCTGGTTTGAAACGTATTCTAAAGATGGCGCCCAGAAGATGTCGGGAGGAGAACACGCGTGGGATCTCGTTACGGACGGAGATCAGGCCACTGCCACCGGGTTATATCTTTTCAGCGTAAAAGATAAACAGACAGGTGATATTAAAACCGGAAAGTTTTTAGTTGTAAAATAATAATAACGAGGATACTACAATGAAAATACGCAACATTTTTATTGCTTTGCTTTTTATGAGCGTCGCGGCGTTCGGACAGTTTCAGCAGGTGTCTGTTATGGACATTCAGTTTCTGCCCGATAGCGTCATCTCACTCGGAGACGCTCCTTCACCATTAAACGGCGATACAGTTATCGTACAGGGCGTCTGTATTGTTGCTCCTCTGGTTGATCAGCAGACCGACCGCCGCCCGATTATCTGGGCAGGCAGCCGTTGGGTTTCATATATCCAGGATGAAAGCGGCCAGGTTTGGGGAGGCGTTAATATTATCCAGGATGATACCACAGGGGATAATCAGCTTACATATTTTCAGAATGTCGATACAGCAGATGTTATTCAGTTAGTCGGTGTTGTAACAGAATATTACACAACCACTGAATTGATTATCCTTCTTGAACCCCTCTCAGAGGTTGAAGTAGTTAACACACTTGATAAAAGACCTGATCCTATTGTTCTTTCCATTTCAGATTTCATGGATAATGGCAATTATGTTAATGAAGCTGAAAAATATGAAGGTATGTATGTTGAAATCAGGGAAGGTGTTACCAGTGACCGAAACCTTTCGAACGGTACTTTTACTATAAATGATGGCAATGGAAATCATATTTATATGTATGATCAGTCGGGCTTCTTTACTCTCAGGGGACACCGGCTCTCAGGAATTACAGATTATGAACCGCCCCAGGATGGATCTTCTATTGTCAGTATCAAAGGTATAATGCAGACAAGAACAGACGGGTATTATATTACTCCGATTTATCCGGGAGATATTGTAACTAATTACGAAGCTCCGACAATCAGTGATATTGAAAGAGATATCGCTTACGCGAAACCTAATGAATCTGTTGAAATAACAAGTAATATGTTTGACGCCAATGGTACAATCTCAGAAGCATTTGTTCACTACAGTGTCAATGGCGAAGATTATGAATCTGTCGCTATGCAGTTCGTTCAGGACTCATCCTATGCGGGAACCATACCGGCAATTTCCCAGGATTCGGCGATAGTGAAATATTTCGTGTCCGCGATTGATAATGACGGCAACCGCACAACCAATCCTTTTGATACCACGAGCAGTCCATATTTTTACATTGTTAAAAGTGGTGACCTGACAATCCATGATGTTCAGTACTCTCCTTTTGGCAACGGTTACAGCTCGCTTCATAATTTTGAAGTTACCGTTCAGGGTGTTGTCACCGCTGACAGTAACGATTTCGATTCTTATATTTATATTCAGGATGGAGAAGGCGCCTGGAACGGTGTCAGGATTTTCGGAGTTGAGGCTGAAGGTCTTGTAAAAGGTGATTTAGTGGAAGTTACCGGACCGGTTACTTCCTCTTATTCAATTACCCAGATAGGTTCAATTGACCAGGGTGTTGAAGTTAATCTTCTCAGCCAGGGCAATGCTCTTCCTGACCCGGTTGTAGTTCCTACCGGTGAAGTTGGTCAGAATTCAGATGGTTATGTTGACGCTGAAAAATATGAATCAGTTCTGATAACTTATGAAAACGTTTCTGTGATTGCCGCGAATGCTGATGATCCGAGTAATTTCGGTGAAATGCTGATCGACGATAATACGGGCGGAACAAGAGTTGAACTGCAGGATGGTAATCTTACCTATCACAACCTCTGGGATCCGGCTCTGGCAGATAGCGCCGGAATGAAACAGGTATTCACCGGAGATACTTTTGATTCAATCACAGGTATTCTTTATTATTCCTTCGGCGATTATAAACTTCAGCCAAGAACAGACGCAGATCTGGTAGGATTTACAACCGATGTTGAAGATTTGAACATTCTTCCTGAAACCTATTCAATTTCGCAGAACTATCCCAATCCCTTTAACCCTTCTACAAAAATTCAGTTTTCACTTCCGGAAGCGTCAAATGTTAAAGTGAAAATATATGATGTACTGGGCAGGGAAGTAGCTCGTCTGGTTAATGAATATAAAAACGCCGGAACATATACAGTTAATTTCAATGCTTCAAATCTCTCTTCAGGAATTTATTTCTATAGTCTTGAGGCAGGCGATTTCCATACAGTAAAGAAAATGACATTACTTAAATAAATTTTATTTTCTCCCGGGGCTTAAGAAGTTCCGGGAGAAATATTTTTAAACTTTGGTTATAACCGGAATGAAAAAATCTTTACTACTTTTAACATTTTTTTTCTCCCTGATCATATTTTTATCCTGTGATGAGGAGATTACGGATAATCCTGTTGGCAACCAGCCTCCCGAAACCAGTCTCTTTATTTTTACTGATGGTGAAATAAGTCAGCAGCAGAGCCGCCTGACTGTAAACTGGTGGGGAGATGACCCGGACGGACTAATTGTCGGGTATTATTTTAGCTGGGATGGTGAAAACTGGACTTTTACCACCGATAATGACAGCCTGTTCGCGCTTCAGATAGGTGTGAATGATACAAACTATACTTTTCAGGTTGCCGCGGCCGATAATGGCGGTAACGGGAGCTATGACAGCGAAATTTTCCAGAATGAGATAAATTTCGGCCCCGAACCTTTTACCGATGAAAATGAAAACGGGGTATATGACAGCGGTGAAGAGTATATAGATATCGGACTAATTGATCCCACCCCGGCCTCACAGCCTTTCCCGATTAAAAACTCGCAGCCTGAGATTGAGTGGAATGAAACAAGCTCGGTACCTTCGGAATCTTATCCGGCGATGACTTTCAGGTGGGAAGCTGATGATGTCGACGGAGTTGAATCTATCAGCAAAATCAATATCGCTCTTAATGATACAAATAATTTTGTGTCGCTCGATGGCGGCGTAAGGATTATTACTATCAGAACAGATGATTTTGAATCCGCTGAACCGGAAATGGATATTTATATCAATGGTCTTCCTGAAAATACATATTCTGAAAAACTGCCCGGACTTAAATTTGATGATAATAACAGGTTTTACGTTCAGGCGGAAGATATTTCAGGCGCGAAAAGCCCTTTTATTTCTCTTCCCGATTCTTCTCTGACCTGGTTTGTGCATAAACCGAAAGGAAAATTGCTCCTTGTTGACGATTACAGGGAAACTCTTACAGATAATCCCAATGATTTTTATTATGAAAAGTTTGACAGCCTGACCAATGGCCAGTATGATGTGCTCGATATCAGGAATGCCAATCTTCCATTTCAGAATACAACATTTCTGGAAACGATAAACCTTTTTGACGCCGTGTTCTGGTATTCCAACAGTCCTAATCTTGACCTTGCTTCTGTAACGGTGCAGAGTTATCTTAACCAGGGTGGCAAAGCGCTCTTTTCAATACTTCTGCCTGATGTAATTGATATAGAACTGCTTCAGAGTTTTCTTCCGCTCGATTCTATTTATTACATCGGTTCCGTCAGTATAAATACCCTTCTGGAGCCTGTTCAGGCAGGTTATCCCGAACTGGCGATATCCCGTGGAATGAATAATGCCAGAACCATGCTGCCTTCATCGGCCAGCACACTGCAGCTTTATAACCTTAAGGATGATGACGCCGCGGGCAGAGAAAATATCGCGTTCAAAACTCTCGATAACAATATGGCATATTTCGGTTTGTCACTTCACAGATGTGAAAAATATCCCGGAAGTGTAAGAACACTTCTCGAAAAAATCTATTTTGATGATTTCGGATTTAGCTTATGAAGAAACTACTGATAATATCATTTATATTTTTCCTGGCTGGTTCACTTTTTGCTCAGCAGAAAGGCAAAGTTGCCGGCGTTATCATTGACACCGAACTTGGTGAACCATTGCCCGGGGTAAATATAATTGTAAAAGGTACATATTACGGCGCCGCGTCCGACATGGATGGCAAGTTTGAAATAACCGGCATTAATCCGGGCACCTATACAATAGAAGCTACTCTTATCGGTTTCAGACCGGTACAGTATACCGGTGTTAAAGTTGAGGCCAACCGTACTCTTACTCTTGAGATTAAAATGGAAGAGACGGTACTCACTCTTGACCAGGATGTGGTTATTGTCGGCGAAAAACCATTGGTGGATGTTGAAGAAACCCAGAGTAAAAAAACAATATCCAAAGATGATATTGAAATGGCCGTTGTAGAAAATGTAAATGATCTTGTAACCCAGCAGGCTGGTGTTGTAAAGTCGGATAATTCAATCCATATCAGGGGCGGACGTTCTTATGAGAGCGCATTCCTTCTCGATGGTGTTTCTGTGCAGGACCCTCTCGCGGGAACCGGATTTGGTTTGCAGCTTAGTTCCAACGCGATTGAAGAGGTTGAAGTTATTACAGGCGGTTTTAACGCCGAATTTGGCCAGGCCACTTCGGGTGTGGTTAATGTTAAAACCAGGGAAGGGAGTAAGAATTTCAGGGGTTATCTTTCCTGGAAAAGAGATAACTTCGGAAGCACAAGTTCTTCCCATGTTTTTAATCTTGATGTGGTTGAAGCAAATTTCAGCGGACCTGAACCGATAACCTCCATGATTCTGCCAGCGCTTGGTCTGGATATTCCGGGGGATATTTCATTTTTTACCAGTTTATATATGGGAATAAGCGATGGCATTACCCAGGGATATTATAAGCCCACCGCCAACCAGCTTTATTCCTCAATATTTCACGGCTCCGATTTCGCGCCCCGCTCTGAAAATAGCTGGTTCGGACTTGGAAAACTGACCTACGCTATCAGTCCTACCATGAAACTGGTTTACTCTTATAATCAATCTGTCAGTATTAACCAGAATTCACAGTCTTTGCAGTCGAATCTTGAGTATGTTCAGCCAAGCCCCGGTTATCAGTATGAATTCCAGAAAATTCTTGATAACGCCAATACTTTTACTCACAATAATAAGTATAATACCATAAGCTGGACTCACACACTCAACGCGTCGACATTTTATGAGCTGAAAATAAATCATTTTTTCTCTCATTTACGCGCCGACGCCAATGGTAAAGACTACTCTCAATATGTTGAGCCAAAGGATATTGTAACTTTCCCGATTGAATATTATAATACCGGAAGTGATACAATAGGGGTAATTCCCGGTGATGGATTCTGGGATGTCGGCAATCCGTTTACGTGGCGCGATCATCATGTTGAAGAGTTTTCGATTAAAGGGGATGTTACAAGCTTTTTTGACGAAAAGAACAAATTTAAGGCTGGTTTTAACATGATATTCCAGGAAATGCAGGTAATTGATATCTATAAACCCTGGATTGGTGAACTTGGCCTGAACAACGATATATATAAGGTATTTCCGGCGAGAGGTTCATTTTACGCGCAGGATAATATCAACTTCAGCGGAATGATACTGAACTTCGGGCTCAGGCTCGATTACTGGTTCCCCGGAAAATATGTGGATGACGCTGTTAATAATCCCGATGTCATTACAATTCCGGATGAGATAAGGGAACGTTACGAAGAAGATTCTTTCACATTTTTTGGCGACAGAAAATTTAAAGCCCGTTTAAGTCCCCGTCTCGGAATTTCACATCCGGTTACTGATTACCAGATATTGTTTTTCTCATACGGGCATTTCAGCAAATGGCCCAAACCGCAATTTGTTTATGCCAAACTGAGTCCCTCAAGCGCGCAGTCCTCATTTCAGCGTTTTGGCAATCCAAACCTGAAACCGGAAACTACCGTCGCTTATGAACTTGGTTTGAAAACCCAGTTTTCAGAGGATGATGTTTTGACCGTTACAACATATTACAAAGATATATTTGATTATGTGCGTACCAGAACAGCAAAAATAACATCCGCCCGTTTTGCCACACAATCTTTCATAACTTACGCAAATCTTGATTACGCGCGATCGAGAGGCATAGAGCTTGAATATAAAAAGAGAATAGGCAAATGGTTCACCGGTATGACCTCTTTCAGTTACGCTATTGTTACCGGAAAAAGTTCATCCGCCGATGAAGGTGTGCTGATAGCGAGAGGAGACCTTGATGAATCGATCAAGGAAGAATATGTTGCCTGGGACAGACCTGTGACAGCCACAGCAAGTGTCAGCTTCTATATTGAAAAGGATAAGCCTCTCTTTGGTTTTGCCCCCGGTGTTCTGGATGATATTAATATTTATATGCGCGCTTTTTATCAGTCAGGCAAACGTTATACCCCGGCGGTATTTACGGGCAGTTATGATATTGACGGACGCCCTGAATATGTATATGAACGTGGCGACAGGTATGGCCGCGTCGGGGATAACTGGTTCTGGATTGATGTAAATATTGAAAAATATTTTACCTTCGGCGGCATGAAGTTCTCAATATTTACAGAAATCAACAATATTCTCGATACAAAAAATTCAGCGATCATCAATCCTGTTACAGGCGAAGCATATGAAGCGGGCGACGCTATTCCATCTAGCTGGAATGATCCTAATTATCCCGATCTTCAGGCTCCTATTTCAGCCTATCCATTTGATCCCGCGAGATATTTAACAAGAAGAAATATAAAATTTGGCATCAGTTTAAAGTTCTAATATGAAAAAAATTCTAATAATAATATTGTTATTGCCCCTGACAATTAACTTTGCCCAGCTTTTTCCCACGCTTGGAGGTCAGAGGGCCGGAATATCCACAGCTCAATTCCTTAAAATTGGTGTCGGAGGAAGAGCTTCCGCTATGGCTGACGCCTTTATTGCCGTGGCTGATGATGCTTCAGCGTTATACTGGAATCCAGCCGGACTCGTTCAGACCGGCAGCGACCAGGTAATATTCTCCCACAATGAATGGCTTGTTGATATTCAGCATGAATTTGTCGGCGGAATATATCATCTTGGCTCCAATGATGTTGTTGGTCTGGCCGTTACAAGCCTGCACATGGAAGATATGCCTGTGACAACTGAATTTCATCAGTATGGCACTGGAGAATATTTTACATTCGGCGATTTGGCAGTGGCTCTTTCCTATTCGAGAAAAATGACCAGTCAGTTCAGTTTCGGAGCAACTATCCGTTACATCGAAGAAACACTCGATAAACTGAAGATGCGGGGCATGATGATTGACCTTGGAACATATTACTGGACCGGACTCGGGTCCACAAGGTTTGCCGTAACTATCTCCAATTTTGGAAACGAACTTGCCCCCGACGGGGAAGTGACCCTCTGGGGAAAAAAGGAGAAATCAGGCTGGCAATCCTTTTCACCTCCAACAATGTTCAGGATTGGTTTCGCCTTTGAACCCTACGAAGATGAAATTCACCGTGTGACCACTTCGATACAGTTAAATCATCCGAATGACAACAGTGAAAATGTCGGGGCCGGTTTTGAATATTCATGGCGAGATATTCTGCTCCTCAGGGGAGGTTATAAAATTAATGTTGAAGAACAGAATTTTACTTTCGGCGCGGGTGTAAAAGCGCCTCTCGGAATTGCCGATGTAACGTTCGATTACGCGTTTGCCAATTTTGAACGGCTGGGTTCAGCTCACCGTTTTTCATTATTATTGGGATTATAAAGAGTATGAAAAAAGTTTTAATCTTGATATTTGTCATAGTAGTTATTTATTCCTGTACCGATAAGTTCGATATTGTTGATACAGGTGATCCGGTCAGCCAGGGATCGATAGGAGATACTTTGTATATTCAGCAGAACCCTGTCTGGGATGGTTTCAATAAACCTCAGGACATTATAGTCGGGCGTGAACCATTTCTTTATGTCGCAGATACCGAAAATGACAGAATTGTAATGCTTGATGTAGCGGGACAAAGGCTTGGCGAGCTTGCCGTGCCTCATCCGACAGCTATTGCCCAGGACTATGATCTCTCCCTTATAATCTGCGGAACGTTTGATTCTGCCGGTGTAACTTACAGCGCGGTCTACCGGGCCGATCTTTTCAGCGCGCAGCATCAGATAGGGGACGCTGGTATCACCAGACTTCTGCCAAAAACATCCTTCGATTTTTCCAGGCCTGAACGACAGTATACCGGGGTATGTGTATTCCAGAGTAATCTCTTTTATGTATCCCGAAAAGGTCCGGTAAACTCAAGTCCTGTTGATCCCGATAACTCAATCCTTATGTTTTCGCGCTATGATCGTGGAGATGGAGTAAAAGTTGATACATTGCTTGGCCGTGTGCCTCAGGTGGAACCGCTCGGCACAGGTCTTGTCGCTGCTTATGATGTCAGTTCAATAACCTCTTTTGAGAGAAATAATATTGATATGGTTGTTACCATGATAGGCAACAACAGCTTCAGGGTTCAGTGGCTGGAATGGGTTGTCACTCCCTTATATTCGAAGTATGAAAGTAAACTTTCCGCGTTCTCCTCTGAATTGATGACCGTTAATAAGTTTGGTCAGCCGGAAGACGCAGCAGTTGACGAATATATGAATATTTATGTAGCCGACGCGGAAAAGGACAGCATTTACAAGTTTAACTCTTTCGGTGATGAGATGGAATCCTTCGGCGGGCCTGATGTTTTCGACAGTCCTCACGCGATAGCCCATTTTGATAAAACATTATATGTAGTCGATACCAATAACGACAGAATTTTACGATATATTCTTTCTACAGAAATTGATTAGGAAATTAGTAATGAAAAAAATCTCAGCAGTTCTTTTGATCTTTATATATGGTTTTTTAACAAATGTTTTCAGCCAGACTATTCCCATAATTGATGTGAGACAAAACAATTCCAGTGGAGAACCTGCAATGCTTGGCCAGATAGTCACGATTTCAGGTATTGTTACCACAGCGGGAAATTTCGGCAATAGCGGTCCCGGCAACGTCCAGGATGAAACAGCCGGTATATCTGTTTATGGCAGCGGATTTGCCGGACAGGTCCAGATTGGCGATTCTGTAACTGTATCTGCCGAAGTCGGACAGTATAATGGCCTGACAGAACTGCTTTTCAGCAATCCGGGGGCCAGTTTAACAATTCATAAATCGGGATGTGAAATTGAGCCGTTAAATCTTTCAATTGCCGATATTCTCGGCCAGGCGTGGAACGGTCTGGAGGAATATGAAGGTTCCCTTATCAGGTTAAATGAGGTGACAATTAACGCGAGCGGCAACTTTTCAGGCAATACAAATTATAATATTTCAGATGCCACCGGAAGCATGGAGATAAGAATTGATAACGATGTTACATCTATAATTAATACACCAATCCCCTCCGGGTCGGTTGATGTAGTCGGCGTTCTCGGGCAATATGCCTACAGCCCCCCTTATGATGATGGTTATCAGCTTCTGCCACGTTTTATTGAGGATATTATTACAGGTAACGAGCCTGTAATTATCAGTCCTGTAGTCGCGTCTAATATAACCACAACTTCCTTTTCTGTGTATTTTAATACGATCAGAACGGGAAATAGTGAAGTAAGGTATGGAATAACTGAAGACCTGGAACTGGGTTCAAAAATTATTGAAGAGGACACCACTTATCATGTTGTGTTAGTTGATGGACTCGATCCCCTGACAAAATATTATTTCAGAGCTTATTCAACCAATTCGCACGGCACAAGTGAGAGCGCGATTTACAGTGTCAACACCGCTAATCCGAATCCTTCCAGCGGAACGATAAATGTATATTTTAATTACGGCGTCGACAATTCTGTAGCCATTCCGGGAAACGAAGCGATGGGAAATGTCGATTTTAAGGCCAAAGTGATTGAAAGAATAAATTCCGCTACATATTCAATTGATATCGCTCTTTATAGTTTTTATGGAATGAATGATATTGCCGACGCTATTGTATCCGCTAAACAGCGCGGAGTTAAAATAAGAGTGGTTTATGACAACAGGACCATACAAAGCTCGATGCAGGTGCTGCTTAATAATGGGATACAGATGAGTCAGCGTCCGGCGATCAATGGAATCATGCATAATAAATTTGCTATCATTGACGGCCGTGACAGTGATCCGGATAACGACTGGGTATGGACCGGCTCATGGAACTGGACCTCGGGTGAACTTGACTGGCGCAATAATGTAATTGAAATTAATGACCCAAATTTGGCGGAAGCCTACAAAACCGAATTTGAAGAAATGTGGGGAAGCGACGGTGACACACCCAACTCCTCAAACGCGAAATTCGGGCCCTACAAACAGGATAACACAACTCATACCTTCAGCATCGGCGGGAAAGAAGTTGGATTGTATTTCAGCCCTTCGGATAATACAGAGAACCAGATAGAGACCGCTATCAACAGCGCCGACAGCTCAATATATTATGCTCTTCTTGTATTTACAAGCAATGACCTTTTTGACGCGATATCGGGCAGAATCAGCTCCGGTGTTACCGATGTAAGGGGCATTATTGACAATATAAACGTTCAGGGATCGGAATATAACAACCTGCTCGCCATATCGGAAGTATTTGAATACACTCTCGGCGGAACCCTGCATCATAAATATGGTATGACAGACGCTTCTTATCCTTCAAGCGATCCGGTGGTTTACACCGGTTCACACAACTGGTCGGCCGCGGCTGAAAATGATAATGATGAAAACACACTCTTCATTCATGATATTTATATCGCTAACCAGTATATGCAGGAATTTAAAAAGAGATATAACGAACTTGGCGGCACAACATCATTTGTGGTCCCGATAATTACTTCGGTTGAAGAGGAAGGGTTGTATCCTGAAACAATTGAACTTGGTCAGAATTATCCAAATCCCTTTAATCCTGTTACCACTATTACTTTCTTTATGCCTGAAAGGGCAGAAGCCAGCCTGGTTGTTTATGATATGCTCGGCAGGGAAGTGGCGACAATCTTAAATGGAACGGCAGAGGCCGGTTTGAATGTTTATGACTTTGACGCTTCTGAACTATCGAGCGGATTATATATTTACAGACTGAAAACCTCAGAGAGGATATATTCGAAAAAAATGATGCTTTTAAAATAAATGTATCCATCTGTTTGAATAAAGGAATGTTATTATTTAAATTTGCAATTTACTTAAATTATTTCCAGGGAGAGAAATGGCAAGTACTGAAGGTGTAATAGTACAGGTTATCGGACCGGTGGTAGATATAGATTTTCCGGATGGACATCTGCCGGAAATTTTTAACTCCATTAAAATTCATCGTACAAACGTTGAAGGGGTTGAAGAGGAGCTTATAGTTGAAGTGCAGCAGCATCTTGGTGAGAACAGGGTTAGAACTGTGGCGATGGATACAACTGACGGTTTGGTCAGGGGTATGAAAGCTTTGGATACCGGCGCTCCTATTTCCGTTCCGGTCGGACCACCGACCTTAGGCCGTCTTATAAATGTTATTGGTGAAGGTATTGACGGACTCGATCCTATCGAATCGGAAAAATACTATAATATCCATCGCGAAGCGCCTAAGTTTGATACACTTAGCACCTCCCAGGAGATGTTTGAGACAGGCATAAAAGTTATTGACCTTCTTGAACCATATTCCCGAGGTGGCAAAACAGGTCTTTTCGGTGGCGCCGGTGTTGGTAAAACCGTAATCATTATGGAGCTGATTCATAATATTGCCAAGCAGCATGGCGGTTATTCGGTGTTTGCCGGTGTGGGTGAAAGAACCCGTGAAGGAAATGATCTGTGGCTTGAAATGAAAGAATCGGGCGTTCTGGAAAAAACAGCGCTTGTTTTCGGCCAGATGAATGAGCCCCCGGGAGCGCGTCTGAGAGTAGGTCTGACAGGACTTACCATGGCAGAATATTTCCGTGATGAAGAGGGAAGGGACGTTCTTCTTTTTATCGACAATATTTTCCGTTTTACGCAGGCAGGTTCCGAGGTGTCAGCGCTTCTTGGCCGTATGCCTTCGGCAGTGGGTTATCAGCCTAACCTCGCAACCGAAATGGGTGAGCTTCAGGAAAGGATCACATCAACCGATAAAGGTTCTATTACTTCTGTTCAGGCGATCTACGTTCCCGCGGATGACCTTACCGACCCCGCTCCCGCTACAGCATTCTCACATCTCGACGCTACCACGGTGCTTAGCCGTCAGATATCAGAGCTGGGTATTTATCCCGCGGTTGATCCTCTCGATTCAACTTCAAGAATTCTTGAACCGGGCATAGTTGGTCAGGAACATTATGATGTGGCGAAAAATGTAAAAGAAATTCTGCAGGCATATAAAGACCTTCAGGATATTATAAATATTCTTGGTATGGATGAACTCAGTGACGAAGATAAAATTATCGTCCGCCGCGCGAGAAGGATTCAAAGATTCCTTAGCCAGCCCTTCCATGTCGCTGAGCAGTTTACCGGTTTCGAGGGTAAATATGTTAAGCTGGAAGATACGGTAAGAAGTTTCCGTGAAATCATCGATGGTAAACATGATGATCTTCCGGAACAGGCATTTCTCTATGTCGGCACTATCGAAGAAGCTGTTGAAAAAGCGAAGAAAATGCAGGCCTGATAATGAAAACGATGTTAGTCGAAGTTATAACACCGGCAAAAGAAGCTTTCAGCGGTGAAATTAAATCACTCAGTGTTCCCGGATCTCTCGGCGCTTTTCAGGTGCTTTTTAACCATGCTCCAATTCTGAGTTCATTCGAAATTGGAATGGTTAAAATGGTTGACACAACCGATCAGGAAATGGTTTTCGCAACCGGCGGCGGCACTGTTGAAGTATTGAAAAACAAGATAATTATTCTTGCCGAAAGTTTTGAAAAACCAGAAGAAATTGATGCTGAAAGAGCCCGCTCTGCCGAAGAAAGAGCCCGCAAAAGGTTGAGTGAACATGCTAAGGATACCGATCTGGACAGGGCCGAACTGGCTCTTAAACGAGCGCTTAACAGGCTGAAGGTTCAAAACCGTTATATGTAAGAAATATTATTAATTTTAATATATTATAATCCCGTCACTTTGGCGGGATTTTTTTTGTGCTTTATCAGATTTTCCTTTTGTTATCGTGGATGCGGTATACTTTAACGCTATCTGGGGGAGTTTAAATTGTAACAATAAATGACAGCCAAAGGAGTTGAATATTCCGTAAGGAGTGAAATTCTGTACAAAATGGCAAGAAATGCAATTAATAATTAATAATTATTAATTAATAATTAACAAATAACAATTCAAATGATAAAAAAATCAAGAGAAAAAATCTTGCTAAAAACAGGCCGCCAAATCACCAAAACACCAAATCCCACGAAAGAAATTACGAATTACGAATTCATGCAAAGAAAGAAACCTGATTTTTTATTTTTGACCTTAGTAGCATAGGAAACCACCCGACCAAAACTAAACCTTATTAACCTTATCTAACAGGGCAATATTTCCATCGGGATATTGGAATGCTCGCGGAAAGAGCAAAACACAGGATTAAGGGGAGCAACAAGATTGACCTGACATAAGTTAGACCTCGAAATCCAAATCGATGTCGTAATCGAAATCGGGTTCTTTAATAAATCGGAGAATTGTTTTCATTCTTCACTACCCGCTCTTCGCTGTTGATTAGTTTGTCTTTGAATAGCCCCGGAAGAAACACAGGCCGGGAGATTACAACAGTTCCCGGCCAGAATGTGAAAGATAAAAAATCAGATTGCTTCATCATCATAAAACAGATTGACCGAATTTGCTCCTGTTTTTGAAAGTTTCTTTATAAACTCATTATATTTATCCGGATTTTTCATTTTCACAAAAAATGCCATATCAAGATTATTGGAGTATTCGTCAACTGTTTTAACATTTATAAGTTTTTGTGTTCTGCAATATTGATTAAGAACCTCCTGGTAGGGTGAATCGCCGCTGCCATTAGGCTGGAATGTAAATTGAAGTAAATATTCATTTTTCCGCGGATTAATAATCCGGGTGTTAAAAATAATCCATGTAGTTATACCGATAAAAATCAATCCAACGATAACGAGCCGGAAATACCCAACGCCGCTTGCCATTCCCACTGCGAGGGAGAAGAATATATATACGATATCCATTACATCTTTGACAGCGGTGCGGAACCTTATAATGGACATCGCGCCTACCAGCCCGAATGCTCTTGCCAGATTATTCCCGATCACCATTATTACAAGCGCGGTAATAATAGTAAGAAGTACAATAGAACCCACAAATCCCGCCGCGTAACCTGCTCCTTTATAGGTTTTCCTGTATAACCAGGCAAGGATAATGCCGGCGGTAAGCGCCATACTCAAATTTGAGATGATTTCCATAAGAGTCAGGGAAAAAACATTTATCTGCTGCAAATCATTTAACATAAAAGATTCCTCATCATTAAAGCCGGCAGCCGGCTGCCATTTGAATATCCTGAATTATTGAATGTGCTGCGCCACTTCGCTTTGTTTTTTATATGTGAATCAATACAAATAGTGTATTTTGATATCGCGCTTCGCGCCAGGTTAAAATCATTTACAATCTGTTTGAACCATAACGGCACCGTATCAAAAAATTTAAATTCAAGAACAAAATAATTTTTCATCGCGGGGGTAAAGTGGTGTTCATCAAGGAAGAGATCATCGAATTCAGGCATAAAAATACTTCTGATATTTTTATCAAAGGTAAGACGCAGGGAATTATCAAACCGGCCCGAAAAAGCTTCGCGGTTATACACTATGAGAATAACCGGCTGCAACCTGTTTCTGTAATAATAATATAAGAAACTTTGAATATTTCTGATAAGTTTGTCATCGGCAACTTCCACATTTATCCTTCCATTTTGTCTGTTCAGCACATCGGACAAATTGTTATAACTGAGAGGAACGCGGGTTTTTGCTATATTATTAAGGTGTTTCCGTTTAATTTCCAAAAATACAGTATTTCGGGCTGTCTCTTCATTATAGCCTCTTATTCTGAATTTATTTCTATAGGGCAGTCCTTCAATTTTTTCGAAATAAGAACTAAGTCTCAGGTTATCAAGATAAATACTTCGAACAATATATTCCTTTTTCCCTTCACGGTTTGCGAAGGGATCAATTTTCAGGAAGGGAGTTACCCTTTCTCTCAATGAATCAAGATGTTCATTCGGCACCTTATATTTATATTCAAATCTCTTTCGCATATCACTCATATTTTTCAGTTAATTATTGAGAACATTCGCTAAATAAGGCAATAAATTCATGTCGCGGCCTTTAATAGTAATTTCAGTCATCATTCCGGGGTATATCAGTGTGTTTTTTGTTGTTAAGAATGCATGTACCAGTAAATTATCTTTTCCGTTTATCTGGTGAATAAAATTGCTTATTTCAATAATTTCCGCATTCATTACTCCCTTTCCGGTGATAATTTCAATTGTGGAATTTTTATCAATGAGTGAATAATCATCAACGGGGACCGGAAATGTAATAAGGAAACGATCCGCCTCAGCGAGAATAAGAAGCGTGTCGCTGCCGAAAGACCTTTCGACGTAACCAGAAAAGGGGGCGGTAATTATAAGTCCCGACTGCTCTTTTTCAATATTCTTCAATTCATCCTCAATGCTGCGGATATATGTTTTCAGCCTCGCAATTTCCTGCTGTTTTTCCCCGCTGCTTATCGCGGTCAGCTCGGCTTCTTTCGACGCTGCCGCGAGTTCAAGTATCCTGAGTTCATCCGAAGCTATCTGAAATTCCTCCTCCGAAATAAACCTTTTATCATAAAGCTTTTGCAAACGTTCAACGATGCGCTGTTGTTTTGACAATTCGGTTTTCGCAAGTTCAAGTTGTTTTTCATATTGATTAATTACACTTTTTTTATCTCCTGTCATGCTTGCGGCCAGTTCAGCTTTAGCGACATTCAGTTTTCCGCGTGATTCTATATAATCGGCGTTAATTGAACTGGCGTAAACAATACCTGCCGTATCACCCGACAAGACAAATTTACCTGAGTAAAGGTCTTCCCTGAGGGATACGTTTGCTGACTCACCCCGTTCAAACTGATGTACTTTATAATCATGATTAACACCCTTAAGATTATCTTTAATGGCTGATATAAGAATGCCGTCATTCCCGCGTATCAGGAACCACTTTCTCGCGGAATAAACCCGTCCATATCTGGATTTTGTATATTTCATTTCTATCGGCCAGACTGTTAAAGAGAGCGCAATTACCAGTATAATGATTATTGCTGTAGCAGCGTGCTTCCATGTAATTTTGCGGAAATTCATTTCTCTGTTACCAAATTGTTAAATATTACCTGATTTGACGGATATCAGGCAAAAAACTTGCGATTCAATAATAAAGCGCCTCCCCAGGTATACAATATTGTTTTCGCCAAAATAAAAATCTGAAACTCTTTCCGGCCGGTTTATAAAATATTCTCGTAATTATCTGAATCAAGGATTATTTTTTTTGTATCTGTATTGTCAGCAAGGAGTTAAATTTTACGCAAAATGGCAAGAAATGTAATTAATAATTGATAATGAACAATTAATAAATCAAATAATAAAAGAATTCCAAGAGTAAGAATCTTGCTAAATACAAGCCGCCAAATCACAAAAACACAAAATCCCACGAAAGAAATGACGAATGACGAATGACGAATGACGAATGACGAATTACGAATTCATGCAAAGGAAGAAACCTGATTTTTTATTTTTAACCTTAGTAGCATGGGAAACCACCCTACCAAAACTAAACCTTATTAACCTTATTCAAACTGGCGATATATTATTTCATTATCGGGTAAAAACTCAGAAGATGAATTGGGTGATTAAAAAGATTGACTGAATATATGTCAGCCATAGAAACCCAAATCGAAGTCGCCATCGAAATCGGGTTCTTTAATAAATAGGGGAATTGTTTTCATTCTTCACTCTTCACCTCTGGCTCTGCCTGTTTCAGAACTCCTGATCCCGGTAATAAAAAACAATAACTTACAAGGATACATTCGCAAAATAAAAATGAAGAAAATTTAAGAGGGAAACAACTTGCGGAGATATCTCTTTATCTTTTCGAATATTGTTTAGAACCAATACATCAACATTGTGTTATTTTCTAAATTGATATAATTTTAACGCCTTTTTGTGCATCTCCTACAGAGATGTTTCCAGGTTATCTATAATATTCTACCCCAGGGGGACGTTCCGCACTAATTTCTGCCTCTACAAGGCAAATACAACAAAAGAACCTTGTATTGATTCCAATTAATGCGATAGTCCCACTGGGGTAGAAAATTGTTAGCACCATAAGACAAAATCCTTGTAGAGGATTCACAATCCACCCTGGATAATCAAATACCTTAAGACATCCCCGATAAACCCGGATCAATGGAGTTTTTAATTGGCAACACATCATTAATGGTTAAAATGGTGGGGGTATCAAATAATAAATGGAGAACGAATTCTTGTTATATTTTCCAAAACTTCCGCGATTTCATTTTGCGAGGGCAAGGAGTTCTGAGTTTACGATTAAAATTATTGGGAGATGGCGGGATTTTGAAAGAAATAACGTTTAAAATAACTACGCGCCCTCAGGCCGGATAACGGTGATAAGGTTGCAACATTAAATCCGGCTTTAGCCAAAAGCATTTGAGAAAGATCGCGAAATCAGATCGCCGGAGAAAATCAATTCCTCATTTATTCCGGCCCGGCAAATGCGGGATTATTATTTATCAGCTTATAAACTGTTTATACTGACTGAAACGTTCCAGGATTTCTTCAACGTAACGGATAGTTTCTGTTCCCTTAGCATACCCGTTTCGGACGACTTCATCATTGTAATATTTTGAATTGGATTTTTTAAGCAGATACAACTCAACGTTTTTAAACCAGATATTCTTATCGGCGCCATATTTTTCGGCGAGTTTACGCGCGTCAATAATATGCCCCAGGCCAATATTATATGAAGCGAGAACAAATTTTAATCTTTCCTGTTTATTTTCAATCTCTTTTTTCCAGTAGTTATCGAGCCATTGAAGATATTTAATGCCGGCTTTAAGATTCTGTTCAGGATCTTCAAGATTCTTTACACCATACTGGCCGGCTGTCTGCGGCATAAGCTGCATAAGTCCCACTGCTCCGGCCCAGGATTTAGCCTCAGGATCGAAACGGGATTCCTGAAAAATAAGAGAGGCAAGCATGCGCCAGTCCCATCCCAATTGTTCCGAATATTCTTTTAATTCATCATCATATTCTGAAATTTTACCTCCCTTGTGAAGATAAAAGTCAGTTGTCATGCGGTTGCGGAATGCGTTCCGGTTGGAATAATATTTATTATGAATGACATAATAGTCGGGCTGTTTTTTGAGTTCATCAAGCCAGGAGTTTATGGCGGTCAGAAGCATCGGGGCATTTTTTCTTACTGCCCAGGCAATTTTCTGTGGCAGTGAAATGTCTGTTCTGATATCCAGGTTAGTGTAATAAGCCTGGTTTAACATGGCAATATTTTTGTCTGAAACTGTGTAATCAATTGTACCGTCAGCCACCATTTCAATAAGGTCTTCCGTACTCACATCAGGTCCGGCCTCTTTAATGATAATATCACCCCCGATCTCATCTTCCAGGTTTTCCATTCTGTTAAGATAGGCCGAACTGTGCCTGACAAAAACAGTCTTTCCCTCAAGGTCAATAGGAGAGCGGAGAAGTTCTTTTTCAATCTGATGCGATTTCATTTTTCTCCAGTTCTCAGGTTTCCGCTGGACCAGCACCTGCCGGGTGGTATTATGATAGCTTGTGAAATTTACACGCTGCTTTCTTTTTTTTGTTACTGTAAGGTTGAAGGCAATAAGGTCACCTTCACCATTGTCAAGCATTTCAAACATTTTGCGTAAATCTTTCTCAATTATAAATTCCACCGATACATTCAGATGTTCGGCAAGGCGGTTCACAAGCTCATATTCATACCCCATGGGTCTTCCCCGGTATATAAAGTAACTATAAGCGTTATAACCGGTTATGGCAATGAGTTTGCCACGTTTTTTTATTTTATCAAGGTCGAGATTAACAATATTAACCGTGTTTTTGGGGGGTTCCTTTTTTTCTTCACACGCGAACGCAAAAATCAGAATAAATATTAAAACATAAACTCTGTTCAATGAAATCATAAACCTGGTTTCCCCGATTTGTTAGAAAAGGACCATGTTAATTCTATTCAAATTGTTTGTGTATTTTTTGTATACCTTTCGGATCTCCAATAATTGTCAGCCTGTCATTTTGTTCAAGGCGGGTGTCGCCCCTTGGGATGAGAGTCTCCTCATGTCTGTTGACCAGCGCGACCAGACAGCTTCCGGGAAAACGAACATCCCTTAGATATTTCCCTATGAGTTGATCCGTTTTGCCGTTTTCCTGGAGGGTAAGGCATATCCAGTTATCATTATGCAGCAGGGAGTGCCTCAACTGCTGTTGATTTTCCGCCTTTGTCCAGTCGGAATGAAAACTATCTTCATCAACCCTTCCGGCGATGCGGGCGAGCATTCTTAAATGCCGTGAAGGATCATTATCAGGGCTGACGAGGAAAAATACCGCCTCGACAATCTGTTCCTCTTCTTCATTATCTGTAAGCGGATTATTGAAAACAATATGGATTCCTTCTGATGCTCTTACAAGAACCATTTTAGGTGTATCGAGCCCTTTTATCCGCAGGTGTGGAAGAGCGACTCCATGAGTAACAGGTGTGGCGCCTATTCTTGTGCCTTCCATTATCTGGTTTGAAATATCGGCGCCCGAGTGATCAACAAAATCTGCGAGCCATTCAGAAGCGTCTCTGACAATATCATTAAATTCTCCTACACCTTTGATATCAATAACATGGCTGTGCATTACAACAGCATCAAATGGATCGGTTTCCCTCAATCCCTTTTCTTTCATAATGCCGCGAAGTTCAATATCAAGTCCTTCGTATCTGCCCCTTCCAAGCCTTTCAAAAACGTGATAAACAGCTCCGCTTCTTGATACTTTTTCTGAACCGTAAAATTTATACCATATAGAGCCTGTAACTATCAGACCACCGGTAAACGCTATTGGCAGCCATCCCATTTCGAATATCAGCCAGAATGATGAAAGAATTCCAAATATCTGCATCCAGGGATAAAGAGGGGATTTGTAGCCCGGGTCATAAGAATCAATTTTACTCTCACGCATTACAATTACCGCAAGACAAATAAGCGCGAACATAAGCAATTGAAATGAGGAGGCCAGTTTGGCAATTCCCGCGGGATCGAGCAAAATAATAAGAGAAATTATAATTACGACTGTTAATATAAGGGCATATACAGGACTGCCTTTCGACCCGAGTTTTCTGAAAATCTGAGGAAACAAATGATCCCGGCTCATTGCAAGGGGATAACGGGAGGCGCTTAGTGTGCCGGCATTAGCTACAGAAATGAATGCCAGTATAGCCGCGACAGAAATTAATATAACTCCAATTTCTCCGGCAATATAATCAGCGGCTGTCGCGGCGGGTGTCAGGTCTGCCATAAGATCGTCAAGAGGAATAACCCCGACCATCACTGTGGTGCCAAGCGCGTAAATTATAATAGCGGTTATAAAGGAGAGGATTACACCCCTTGGAAGGTTTTTTTCAGGTTCTTTGACTTCTTCGGACAAACTGGCAATTTTTGTTATACCAACATAACTTATATAAACCAGTCCCGCGGTGGAAAATATGGAGGAAAAATCTTCACCCGGAAAATTGGCGAAATTGGAAAGTTCTAATTCAGGAAGACCGCTGCCAACAAAAAGCAATAAAATAGCAAGCAAACCAAATACGAGCAGGACCTGAATTTTACCGCTGCTCTTTGAACCAAAATAATTCAGAACTCCCAGCAGAATTGCCAGAGTAATGGCGATGGGTGTTATCGCGAGTCCCTCGACAAAAAGGGAAATATAAGCGCCCATTCCAACAAGAGCGAACGCGACCTTTAATATTAAAGCTAACCAGGTGCCAAGGCCGCCGATGGTGCCAAAAAAAGGACCGAGTGTTCTGTCGAGAAAATAATATACACCTCCCGCCCTTGGCATCGCTGTGGCAAGTTCAATGATGCTGAACATTGAAGGAATAAGAGGAATTGCTGCTATCAGGTAAGAAAGAATTACTGCGGGGCCTGCCTGTGAAGCGGCAATTCCGGGAAGCAGGAAAAAACCGGCGCTTAAAGTGGTGCCGGTGGCAATGGCATATATATCAATTAGTCGAAGTTCTTTTTTCAGTTTTGTTTTTGGCGGAACATTTGCCATAATTCACCATTCAGTAAAAGAAATATTCTGATTGAAAAATCTACATTAAGAATAAGAAAAAAACATGTAAATTGTCAACAGTTTTCTTTTACCGTCCAAGGACCCTCTTTTGTTCCGGGTAAACGGCTCTTCCGGCTTCCGGCAATATCAGACAACATTATTATATATTGGTTAAATCAGTTCTTGCTGCCGCTCCAGGTTGTTTTTTTCTCGATTGCCGGAAGAAAAAGATATTCAGCTTTAGCGTCAATTTCTCCTGATACCGCTGATAATGAACTTAGTCTGCCCATAAGTTTGCCGCTGGTTTTTGTCCCGGAATCATCTTTATAGATATCGGCCTCGAAATAACCATCATCATAAAGTTTGCCTGTGAAGGGAATATTCGGAATTAAACCGAATACTTCAAATTCAAGGGACAGAGCGCCCGATATTTCGTAATCACCATCAGATGGATTTTCAGTGATCAGGAAGTCAAAGTTTTTACCATCATGGGTTCCCTGCCAGTCGCCTGTAACCGCGTCGGCTTCATCAGAACCATAAGGATAATAAACAACCTCTTTTTCTTTAACAGTTTGAACCTGGTTGTCGCCCGGATGAGTTGCCGTAACGTAGATGATACTATTTCCTGTCTGAAGATTATTTACCGTAAAAGTAAAATCACCAAGATTATTATAGCTGATATTTCCGTTAAATCCCGACCGGCTTTCAGCAGCGGTTAGTATAGTCGAGTTTCCCAGCCAGGTAAGAATCTGAACATTTCCTTCCACGGTTATTTCATCTTTAAAAACCACAGTGGAAAGAGGAGGGTCTATTACAAGACCAGGCGCGCCGGGAGTTCCGGTAACATTAATATATAGCGGAGGGGATGAAACTCCCTGTGCCGATGCTGTTATACTTGTAAATCCTGAAATGCCGGCAGCGTCAATAACTCCGTTGTCGACGGTTACTATAGCCGAATTAGCTGAATTCCATTCCGCGTCAAATCTGTCGAAAGATTCCCGTGTAGTATCCGGGCTCGTTGTTGTTACCTGTGCGGTCTGTAGAATCCCGATATTATATACAGTCGAAGATTTATCATCGACATAAACAGCCTCAAGTGCAAGCTCAAGGGGTTCATCCACTATTGCTATGTTGAGAGTATCATCATTTGCTATGATTTTTAGGGCTGTGATATCTCCTGAAGGAATTTCCGGACCATCATCTTCGGTGCATGAGAAAATAAAAAGCAAGGCTAAAATTGATAATATATATTTAATCGATTTCATAATTTTCTCCTAAAATGGATGCAGAGTTAGTCCGATTCCCAAAAACAGTCCGCCAACGCTTATTCCTGATTCAGGCAGACCTTCTGTAGCGTCAATATTAATATGAGTATATTCTACCTCGGCATTCATTGATATCATATCAACAAGCCTGTAATCAAATCCGGCTGTCACACCGAACCCCCAGTTCTCCCTTTCAGTTCTGGAATCAAATTCGCTGATTGTATATCCCTCCAGACCGATCGATTCGGTAACAGAAGAATAACATGGACCAAATTCAAAGTAAGCGCAGAGCTCAGTTTTACTTTGTGTGTAAATCCTCAGCCCCGCTAAAAATATGTCTTGTTTCCAGTGGGCATTCCCGGTATGCTCCATGTTTTTTATTATCGAACTTCCATCCGCCGTGAATTTCCGGTATTTGGCAAAAAAGAAAAAATTGTTTACACCCAGAGCGAGACTCGCGTTATAGGAAAGATCACTTTCATCATACACATCTCCGAAATTGGAGGCGGCAGGGGTAAAATACCCGAACCGGAATCCAATAACGGGAGAGAAATTTTCAGTATAAGATTGCCCCTTCAGGGAGCAGAATAAACCTGATAAGATTAGCGCCAGCAGTATTTTTTTCATATCCGTTTTTTTTTGTTTTTTGTTATGATACTCAATTTTCACACCAATAAAATATAATGATAAAAAAATTATTTATCGGGGGAAAATTTGATGTATATATGACAATAAAGTTTTGTTTCAGGGTGACATATTCCTCTGGGTGTGTAAATTATTTACACTATGTGCAAAATGTACATAGGAGTATGAGTTAAAAAAAGATGCGATATTGCATTTTTATATCCGTTTTAGAAGAGGACTATGAGTTATTGGCGATAATGGCATTTATTCAGGCTCCATATAAGTCAGCTACCCGCATTAAACGATCGGCAATTATGTACCTGCTTAAAGTGGCGGAATAATGAATCAGGTATATAGGTTATATGAACCCGATTCACACCGATGGATTATCCCAGTGGAAAGACTCATCTCCCGGCAATCTGAAGGCGCAAAATTTGTCAAAAAAGCCCGCCAATAGCATGTTGCCGGTAGACAGGCCGCGATTCTAAATCAATAAGCCGATGGAGTCAGAAAAAGAAAAGTTATCGATCAGCTCAAGGATAGTCCTCCCCCGTCTTCAAAGAAAAACACTTTGAATCCACCCCCTCCAAAGGGGGATATTTATCGACAAATCCAAGTAATCAGAATGTCCCCCTTCGGAGGGGGTGGCCTCCGGTCGTCTTTTGCCGGAGGTCGGGGGAGGACACACCTCGAGTAACTACGAAACTTATACCTGGCAATAAAACTTTCTACTTGCTGATAAATTTCTTACCAATTTGCGTAGAATTTAACTTCTTATTGAATAAATAGCCTCCCGTTTTGACAGGGAATTTTTCCCCTTTGGGGCGTTTTCATCAGTTTTGCCTGGTGAAAATTTAGGCTCTTATCACCACACTTACGTCAACATGTTGAGGATAATCCAGGGAGCAAAATTTGTCAAAAAGTCCATTAATAACATGTTGCCGATAGTCAGGCCGCGATTCTAAATCCATAAGCTGATGGAGTCAGAAAAAGAAAAGTTATCGGTTAGCTCAAGGATAGTCCTCCCCCGTCTTCAAAGAAAAACACTTTGAATCCACCCCCTCCAAAGGGGGATATTTATCGACAAATCCAAGTAATCAGAATGTCCCCCTTCGGAGGGGGTGGCCTCCGGTCGTCTTTTGCCGGAGGTCGGGGGAGGATTCACCTCGAGTAATCACAAAACTTTTACCTGGTAATAAAACTTTCTAACTGCTGATAAATTTCTTACCAATTTGCGTATAATTTAACTTCTTATTGAATAAATCGCCTCCCGTTTTGCCAGAAAACTTTCCCCATTAGGGTGTTTTCCTCAAGCTCTGCCTGGGGAAAATTTAGGCTCTTACCACTACATTAACGCCAACATGTAGAGGATAATCTAAGGAGCAAAATTTGTCAAAAAGCCCGCCAATAACATGTTGCGGATATTCAGGCCGCGATTCTAAATCCATAAGCTGATGGAGTCAGAAAACGAAAAGTTATCGGTTAGCTCAAGGATAGTCCTCCCCCGTCTTCAAAGAAAAACACTTTGAATCCACCCCCTCCAAAGGGGGATATTTATCGACAAATCCAAGTAATCAGAATGTCCCCCTTCGGAGGGGGTGGCCTCCGGTCGTCTTTTGCCGGAGGTCGGGGGAGGATTCACCTCGAGTAATCACAAAACTTTTACCTGGTAATAAAACTTTCTAACTGCTGATAAATTTCTTACCAATTTGCGTATAATTTAACTTCTTATTGAATAAATCGCCTCCCGTTTTGCCAGAAAACTTTCCCCATTAGGGTGTTTTCCTCAAGCTCTGCCTGGGGAAAATTTAGGCAACTTAACAATAGTATTCTTGTTTTTATGGCAGAATATTGAATAGAGTATAATGATTTTAATAACAGCGCTTGTACTCTGAGGAAGGATTATGATTATTCCGTTAGCAGTTAAATTCTACGCAAAATGGCAAGAATATTTGGTGACTGTTTGGATTGTAGCTTTTTCTTAGCTTAGCTCTGTTGATCCCCTACAGGGATCTTACTATATTTTTTTGTTCTTTACTACCCCATGGGGACGTTCCGCAATAATGCTGCTTCTCCAAAGCAGATTCGATTCAAAAAATATATTCCTGGGAAAACCAATTCGTAATTCGTAATTCCTCATTGCTTCTGGCTTGCCAGTCTATGATTACTCCGTAAGGAGTTAAATTCTACGCAAAATGGAAAGGTTTTTATCTGATTGCCAGTAAAATTTGGCATTAGATTCCGGCCTGCCCGCTTCTGGATGGTCTTTTCGCAAAAGACGCAAAATACGGGAATGACAATTAATTGGTAATACCTGGGGAAAGTCAATTCCTAATTCGTAATTCCTCATTGTCTCTGGCTTGCCAGTTTATTCCATTAGTAGTTAAAATCTATGCAAAGTGGCAAGAATACAATTAATAATTATTAATGAACAATGAACAATTAATAAGGTCAAGAGAGCCGCAGATTTTTTGTTTACGCAGATTTCGTTGATGAGGTGGAAGAAAGCCACTAAAGAAATTATGAATTACGAATTACGAATGAGGAATGAAAGGAATGTAATGAAACCTTATTCTTTGTTTTCTTAACCTTAGTAGCATAAATAATCACCCTCAGAAATTTAACCTTATTAACCTTATTTGACCGGGTAGATTTCTTCCGGAATTTAAAGATGGACGCGGCAAAAAACACAAAACAGGATTACGGGGATTAAAAAGATTAACAGGATAAAATCCTGCCATCTAAATCCAAATAGAAATCGTTATCGAAATCGGATTTTGAAGAAAGTTAAGCAGGCGTATGAGAGGGATGATTGGTTGAGCGACGGCCCTGGCAGTGTTCATTTTTTTTTAGGTGGCGGGATTAGTCCGTTAGGAGTTAAATTAAACGCAAAATGGAAAAGTTTTTATCTGATTGCCAGTAAAATTTGGCATTAGATTCCGGCCTGCCTGCCTCTGGATGGTCTTTTCGCAAAAGACGCAAAAAACCGGAATGACAATTAATTGGTAATACCTGGGGAAAGCCAATTCCTAATTCGTAATTTTTATCCGCCGCGGAGGACGTAATTCCTCATTATCTCTGGCTTGCCAGTTTATTCCATTAGTAGTTAAAATCTACGCAAAATGGCAAAATTTTATTTTACGGGGTAATTCTGTCGTCCCTGGCGGGACTATTGATTCTCTCACTAACCTATTACCCCACAATGAATTGTGGGGCTATTATCTGTCGTCCCTAACGGGACTTTTGGGAGATTTTGAAGTTATTACAAAAGAAGAATTGTTATTAAACTCTTCAATAGCCACTATTCACTTCTGGCTCCGCCAGATTATTCCGTAAGGAGTTAAATTCTACGCAAAATGGCAAAATATTTGGTGACTGTTTGGATTGTAGCTTTTTCTTAGCTTAGCTCTGTTGATCCCCTACAGGGATCTTACTATATTTTTTTGTTCTTTACTACCCCATGGGGACGTTCCTCAATAATGCTGCTTCTCCAAAGCAGATTCGATTCAAAAAATATATTCCTGGGAAAACCAATTCGTAATTCCTCATTGCTTCTGGCTTGCCAGTCTATGATTACTCCGTAAGGAGTTAAATTCTGCGCAAAATGGAAAAGTTTTTATCTGATTGCCAGTAAAATTTGGCATTAGATTCCGGCCTGCCCGCTTCTGGATGGTCTTTTCGCAAAAGACGCAAAAAACCGGAATGACAATTAATTGGTAATACCTGGGGAAAGCCAATTCCTAATTCCTAATTCCTAATTCCTAATTCCTAATTCGTAATTCGTAATTCCTCATTACCTCTGGCTTGCCAGTTTATGATTACGATTATGATCATGACGATTTCTAAGCAATTCCTTCTGGTTCTGGCTCTGTCAGCTTAGGTATTCAGGATTTTTTTGTCCGTGTTCGAATAGCTAAGGATATTTTTCGCTGATTCCCGATTATCTATTTTTGCGGTTTTGTCAGTCTTGTAAAAAGAATTTAACCAGAATATTAATTCTTTTAATTTTATTGAATTTTTCTAATCTTTTCTGAGTTTTAATCGATAATATTTTAGTTTTATGTGTGATTTAAAGAATCGGTGAAAAAAGAGAAATAATGATGACCAATAAGAAGCCGCTGATTGTATTTGTTATCGCTATCAGCATCATATTAGTTATATCGGGATATTATTTTTATATTGTACGAACAGACTCTGTCAGAGCTGAAAAACAAGAAATATTGAAGGGAATAGCAGAGTTAAAAATCACCCAGATATCAAACTGGTTTTATGAGAAACTTGACCACACTATGTATTTTACCCGTGATCGCGAATTAGCGCCTAAGATTGAAAGGCTTGTATCCGGAATCAGTAACTCAATTAACTTTGATACTCATGAATATTTAAGTTATCTTAAAACACATTATTCATTCAACGATGTTTTTGTAGCCGGACTCGATGGTTATATATATACAGGGGAAAGAAGAGGAGAAAACATTGATAAACATTCCAAAGCATTATTGGCCGAAGCCGAAAAATCGGGAGAGGTAGTCTGTTCAGATCTTTATATTTCTGAAAGGGACAATAAAATATTTATAGATTTTATAGCGCCTGTTAAAAATCAAAGTAATAATCTTTTCGCATTTCTGGTTTTCAGGATTGATCCTGAAGAATACCTGTATCCCCTTATACAGTCATGGCCAACTTCCAGTGAATCATCCGAGACACTGATAATTAGAGATGAAGGAAGTAATATACTATTTTTGAATGAACCTCGGTATAAAGCGGGAAGCGCTCTTAAACTAAGGGTTGATAAGAAAAAGACCTCCGCGCCCGCGATTCAGGCTGTTGAAGGTTTCAGCGGTATCTTTGATGGAAAAGACTACAGAGGTGTTGAAGTTCTCTCATATTTAAGCGATATACCCGGCACACCCTGGTACATGATTACAAAAGTTGATAAGGATGAACTATATCTTCAGGTTCACAGGCAATCGCGCATGATCCTCACTTTAATATTTCTGACAACTGCTCTTTTATGGGCAGGATTTGCGATAATCTTTAATAAAAACAAAAAGTTTTTATACAAATCATTATGGGAAAAAGAGGAGGAATTCAGAACAACTTTATACAGTATCGGTGATGCTGTTATTACCACAGATAAAAATGAGAAAGTTAAATTCGTCAATAAAACTGCCGAAAAACTTACCGGATGGAGTGAAAAAAATGCAAAAAACAAACATCTGGAAAAGATATTTGTAATTGAAAATGAAATAACCGGTGAAGTAGTTGAAAATCCTGTAAAAAAAGTTTTGAGCAGCGGAAAAATCGTGGGTCTCGCAAATCATACCGTTTTAATTTCCGCGAATGGGGAAAAAATTCCAATCGCCAATAGCGGAGCTCCCATAAAAAATGAGTCAGACGAAATCATTGGTGTAGTCCTTGTCTTCAGAGACCAGACCAAAGAACGTGAGAAACAAAAAGAAATTGAAGCCAGCGAAGCCAAATACAGGAAATTATTTACAAATACTATATTGGGAATTGCGGTCGAAAAAATTATTGTCGATTCTGAAGGTAAGCCTGTCGACTATCAAATTGTTGATATAAATAATAAATTTGAAGAAATCCTTGGATATACGAGAGAAGATGTAATTGGTAAACTGGGGTCGGAACTATATAAAAGAAAAGTTCCTCCATATCTCGATAAATATTCGTCGGTTGCTTTTGGCGGACCCCCTGTTACATTTGAAACATATAGCAGTGAGAGAGACAGCTATTTTCTGAGTCATGTTTATTCTCCTGAATATGGAATCATCGCGGTTGTTTTCCAGGATATAACTTCGCAGAAAAAAATTGAGCAGGCGCTTGAACAAAGAATAATCGCTCTAACAAAACCAATTGAAAATATTGATGATCTAAAATTTGAAGACCTTTTTGATCTTAATGAAATTCAAAAAATTCAGGACCTTTTTGCCGAATCTCATGGTATCGCTTCACTGATTACAACACCCGAGGGGGTTCCTTTAACTAAACCTTCGAATTTTTCAAGATTCTGCAGTGAATTTGTCAGGAAAAGTGAAAAAGGGAAAATAAACTGTATGAAATCGGACGCCGCGATTGGAAAATTAAATATGAACGGACCTACAATTCAACCATGTTTAAGCGCAGGTCTGAGTGACGCGGGAGCGAGCATTACCGTGGGAGGAAAACATATAGCGAACTGGCTTATCGGGCAGGTAAGGTCCCCCGGGCAGAAGATTGAAGGTATCCGAAAGTATGCCGGTGAGTTAAGCCTGGATGAAGAATCATTTGTGGAAGCGTTTAGTGAGATTCCGGAAATGTCGAATGAAAAGTTCGCGCTGATTGCTCAGACATTATACACTATCGCAAAACAACTTTCATCAATAGCTTATCAGAATGTGCAGCAGGCCAGATTTATCGCGGAGAGGAAAGAGGCTGAGGAAGCGCTGATGGAGAGCAGAGAAAGTTTTAAGACAGTCGCGGATTATACTTATGATTGGGAAATGTGGTTTGGAGTAAACCGGGAACTGATTTATATTTCGCCGGCCTGTGAAAGGATAACCGGGTACAGGGCAGATGAATTTTACGATAATCCATCTCTTATTTCAGGAATTATTTATAAGGATGACGCCCATATAATTCAGGAACATGAAAATGGGATGTTCAGGGAAAATGACACTGCGAATATCGAATTCCGCATTCAAAGAAAGGATGGAAAAATCAGGTGGATAAATCATATTTGTCAGCCTGTTTATAACAGGGATGGGGCATGGATAGGCAGAAGGGTAAGTCACAGCGATTTTACTGACAGAAAAAGACTCGAAAACATTAAGAAAATGCAATATGCCATATCTAACGCGGCTTTAATGTCCAGAAGTTTTTCCTCACTTTTTAAGACTATAATCAAAGAGCTGGAAGAACTGGTAGTGACAAAAAATCTTGTGATTGTTTTTCATGATGAAAAAGAAGGGATGCTTTCGGCCAATGTTCCGCGTGATGAAAAAGATTTTATCAGTTCATGGCCTGTTAAAAAATCATTAACAGGGCAGGTGATAAAGGGCAGAAAGACATTATTATTTAAGAAAGATGATATTCTGCGGCTCCATGCATCAGGTGAAATTGATATAATTGGAACAATGCCTGAGGTGTGGATCGGCGCTCCTGTGATGGTCAATGAAAGTGTTTTTGGCGCGGTCGTAATACAGGATTATGAAAGTGATGATAAATTTGATCATGATACCATTGATATTTTGAATGTAATAGCGCATGAACTGGGAGCATTTTTCCAGCGAAAACTTTCTGAAGATACTACAAGAAAGCTCTCGAAAGCGGTCATGCAGAGCCCGGTTATTGTGCTTATTACTTCAACCGACGGAACTATTGAGTTTGTTAATAACAGGTTTACAGAGATAACCGGCTATAGTTATGAGGAGACAATAGGGAAAAAACCGAATATTCTTAAATCGGGAAAACATTCAGGGGAATTTTATAAGGATCTCTGGGGAACAATTCTTAAAGGTGAAAACTGGCAGGGTGAAATAAATAACAGGAACAAAAATGGTGAGTTATATTGGGAAAAAGCGTTTATTTCTCCTCTGAAGGACAGTGATGGCCGAATTACTCATTTTGTGGCTATGAAGGAGAACATCACCGAGAAGAAAAAAATGATTCAGGAACTTATTAACGCCAAAGAAAAAGCAGTGGAAATGAACCGGCTGAAAACTATTTTCTTCGCGAATATGAGTCATGAGCTACGGACTCCATTCGTGGGTATAATGGGGTACGCGAATCTTCTCGCCGAAATTCTTGAAGACCCTGAAGAAAAAGAAATGGCTGAAGGTATTGTCAGAACATCAAAGAGGCTGACCGACACTCTGTCAAAAATACTTGATCTGACAAAATTTGAGTTTGACAAAACCGAAATTAACTATCAATTAGTTGACCTTATTCCAATCGCGAATGAGGTTTACGCTCAATTCCACAAAGCGGCCGAACAAAAAGGATTGGAGCTGAATAAAGAATATAATCCGGAGAGCATTCTTATCCGGACAGATGAAAGACTCATTTCGGAAGTGCTGATAAATCTTGTGAATAACGCGATTAAGTATACTGATGAAGGGGAAGTTAAAATCTCAGTCGCGATTAGAGAAACTGAAAAAAACAGAATTGTTGAAATAATTATCAGCGATACCGGAATTGGAATTCCCAACGATAAAATGGAGCTTATTTTTGATGAGTTCAGGCAGGCAAGCGAGGGGACCACAAGGAGTTACCAGGGAACCGGACTGGGTCTGTCGATTGCGAAAAAATATACATCTCTTCTGGGAGGCGAAATAACACTCAGAAGTGAAGAGGGCAAAGGTTCTGATTTTATACTGGAATTCCCTCTATATGAAAATGATAATTAAAGCGTCATAAAAGGATTTTTACTAATTGCGAAACTCCTGATCCCCGGAAGAAAAGGCAATTCTTAAAGGATATTCATTCGCAAATTACTATCTAAGCATATTGAGGCGTACCCATTTTGAATAATACTAAATTATTTTGTGCTAATAAAAATCATAGTTACTATTTTGCGCCAATAGTATTTTAACAGTCGATTCATGCTTATCTGTGTAATCCAAAATCTATGTAATTGTATTTCAATATCTTATTTCCCTTATGCCAGAAGCTCGGGAATAGTATTTAAATAATTCCAGGTAGAATTACATTAAAAACTGTGTCCATCACTCATACAAAAGAGAATATTATAAAATGATTACTCAGTTGAAAGGGGAGGGAACCAGAAATTCAAATGTTGAGTGGAAGAAGATAATTCTTGCATTAATCGAAAATTCTCCTTCTCTCCGCGGGATATTATCCAAGTTAAATCAAAAGTCGAGGGAAAACAATTAATACTGCATTGCTGACAAAAAAGTATATTTAAATTAGATAATATTTTGTTGGTTTTATGGTTCCCGGTATAATAAAAAAACCCCTCAATCATTAAGATTAAAGGGGTCTATTTAATTTTGTCAGGAACAACGGCCTGAATTAATTTTATTTCATCAGCATCATTTTTTTAGTCTGGCTGAAATTTGATCCGTCAGTTCCTTTCGCGTTGAGCGTATATATGTAAAGCCCGCTGGAGAGATTTTGCCCGTCGAACTCATATTTGTGATAACCGGCTTTTTTATCAATTCTGCCGGAATCATAGATTTTCTGACCCAGAAGATTATAGACCTGCAGATTTACCGAGGCATCCACCGGAAGAGAGTATTGAATCAGCGTGGCGGGATTAAAGGGATTCGGGTAGTTTTGTGTTAATGAATAATTTACCGGAATTTCTATCCCTTCGATACCAACAGCAGTTACGGCCGGGTTTTTTATAATCACCGGATTTTCAGGAGTCAGCCTAAAATTCTCACCATTATTTAAGAGGATATTAAATTTTGCCTTTTCAGTAGCTATTTTAACCGGGTAGGTTGCGGAACAGAGTATCAGTTCGGTATCATCATTCAGTGATTCAGCGAAATACCCGGATGAAAACCGGGCGTCGAAAATACCATCGGGGGGGGCGGGGGGCAGCTCAAAGGGTGCGTTATTTTGATCATTCCCAATAAGGTAAAGTGTAGTCCGGCTGCCCGAAGCGTCAGTAACAATAAGCTTCGAACTGTTTTCAGGAATTTCCGCGATTGTTTTTCCATTTCCATTTTTCCTTAGCGGGGGCGGGGGGAAGTAGAGTTCGCCGGCGCCGCTGGTTTTTACCCAGTATCCCACGCCGGGGTTAATTGTTTCCGCGCCGAAATAACCATTATCAAAGCCAAAAAATTGTGATATAATTATGCCGGAAGGATCAGACATAATAATATCAGCGTCAAGAGGAGTATTATAAAACCCGATCATATTCCAGCCTTCGTTGACAGGAACAATATCGGGAAGAACACTCCCTGTAATTCCATAAGTGGCTGCGTCATTAAATTTCAGCCAGTAACCTGTTCCGTTTTCAAGCTGGTCCGAAGTGATATAACCATTGTCGAATGTATAAGCCTGTGAAGCCGCGTCGGGGAAAACCGAATTGACTGACATATCATCCAGCAGCAGGGGAACCGAAACCATGTTCCAGCCTCCATTCACCGAAATTGCAGATGTAATATTCCGCTGATACTCAATTAAGAGCATATCAACCGCGCTGTTTTCTACCGTTACGGTATTATTTTGTTTCATATCAAGATTGACAAGAATACCGCCGAACGGATCAACGAGACGGAACAAACCTTCCGGCAGGGCCCAGGGGCTCCATGTGAGGGTAAATGGATATCCATCGCCGCCCGGCTGGAATTTTAGCTGCCAGGTTATTTCCTCCAGTAGTGAATTTCTCAAGTCAGTCAGGGAAGATAGATCGCCCGGCAGCAGGAATCTGGCGTCAAATACACCCGCCGGGGGATAAGGAGGCAGCTCCTGTTCACCAAGATTTTCATCGATGCCATCTGACGCCGCGGGATGCTGCCCGAACAGAAGATTCTGGCTGCTCCTCTGACCACCCGCGTCTTCAACCATAATGTCGGCAGACCATGATACACCTCCTTCACCGATAATCATTGTCACAGGAAGAATAAATTCAGGAGTAACCGGATCATTCGATGTGATCACAACATCCATGGAATATTCCCCGAGAGGGAAATCCTGTGCTTCGAATAACAGCTCAACGTCAACAGAATTATCGTTATATAATATTCCTGAAGCGGTATTGGATGTAAGCCAGTCAGGTTCAGCCGAATATTTTATCGCGAGTTCTTCATGAAGATATGTTGAAAAATAGGCAACCTGAAGTCCGTCCGTTCCATCCTGGTTTTCGATTCCTACTGTTCCGTTAGTGACGGTTCCGCCATTAAAAGTATTGTAATAAACTAAAATTTTTCCATTCTGATGAATAACAACCTGGAAGGTGAATTTGCCGCTGCCATAAAATTCACCCCAGTTATCATACTGGATAATGAATTTATTGTTATCCGCCTTATAATAAACTTCTCCGTTATCTGTTCCATCCAGGTCTTTCTTTAATGCTCCGATGAAAGTATTTGGTATGTCACTATTGGGAATCTCCTGAACTGTGAAAGTATTTCCGGAAAATTCTTCAAATGTTACAAATCCGTTTGAGCCGATAAAAACTTTTGAATAAGATTGGCCATAAAAGTTGAAATTAAAACCGAGCTGATAAGGGCCCGCGTAACCTTCATCTTTTGGTTCATAAGTGCTGGTCTGAACCCATTCTGTGGCTAATATCCCGGTCTGCGATATATCCTGCCATATATATTCCGGTCCCTCCGGATCGTCGCTGTCTATCCATTCATAACCATATTGATCGGGACCTCCCGAACCTCTTATTGCCTGTCCTCCTTCAGATATCGGTTTGCCTTTTATCTGGTTGATGTTTCTGTTCCCCACACTGTGAGGCTTCAATTTAATTTTAACCGCGTCATCCGAAGGGAAGGAATTATTCTCCAGGTTTATCGAATATTCGAGGGTTGAATTATCCTGTGAAACATTTGCGAGGTTAAATTCTCTTGTAGTAGTTCCGCCCTGGGGAAGATTTACATTTATCTCATCGGGATTCACCGATATTTCAGGGGGTCCGTAGGTCGCGCCGCTTGCCGGATTGGAGATTAAAGAAATATTATTCCACATATCGGAGGATTTAACCGCGAAATAGTATGTCATTGCCATTTCGAGATTTTGAACAAGCAGGCTTTCAGGTTCTCCCGGTTCTGCCGGCGCTTCCGGAAATGTCAGTTCCTCCGCGTTATAAAAATCATCATCATTCATTATCGGGGATAAAGAAAACCTGACGTCATAAGCGATTACCCCGTTTTGTGAAGTATCATAAGGGGCCGTCCAGTAAAGCATCATTGATTCTGAAGTTGCTTCAGCTATGGCGAGGTCGGTAATTTGTGTCGGCGCGACTGTATCGGGATCGGAAAGAACAGGGAGCAGAGCGTTATAAAGATTCAGCCTTCCGCCGGAAACAGTTACATCTTCCAGAGATGGCAGAATATCCACACCGTCGAGAAGGAATTGTTTGAAAGCGAGCGCGGTTTCAGCGGGGTTTTCTTTATATGCCTGCATCAGGCCCGGATTAGCTGCCGAAAACATAAGCGCGATTGCTCCGGCAACAGTGGGACTGGCCATTGAAGTGCCTGTTTTGTAATCATAACCATTTCCGGGTACGGTGTTATAAATATTTGTTCCCGGCGCGCCGAGATCGATTGTTGTCGCTCCATAAGCCGCGCCGTAATTTTTAATATCTTCATGGGTTGTGTTGGTTACAGCTATCATATAATCACTTCCGCAGGCAGTCGGGACATCCCCTTCGATATCAACATTCAGGTTTATATTTGCCGTGGCTCCGCAGTTCAGAACTCCCTCGACTCCGAGAGAATCATACATCGCGCACCACAGGGGATAATCGACAGGATCGCCATAATTAACTCCGAAAGATGCATTGGTTACCACAACGAATGCTCCATATTGGCCATTGGTTTCATTAAAACGGCTTCTCATTTCATGAACATAACTATATGCCTCAACAACAATATCTTCCGTGGTGGATGAGCCGGCGATAGGCATTATCAGGGCGTTAAGATTAACACCCGCCACTCCGGTTCCGTTGTTTCCAACCGCGGCGGCGCATCCTGCCACATGTGTCCCGTGGCTGTGATCCGGTATATATCCGTTATGGTTATAAGCGTTCCATCCATCATAATCATCTATATAACCGTTATTATCATCATCTATATTATTACCGGGTATTTCATGAACATTTTTGAAGAATTGAAGATCCTCATGATCAAGGTCGCTTCCGCCATCAATAATAGCTATAACAACTTCATCGCCGAGAGCTGTCGGGCCTCCCTGGCTTAGATCCCATGCTTCGGGCGCGTCGATATCCGCGTCGGCTTCACCGCCGGTCTGTCCGTAATTATGCAGCGCCCATTGCTCATCGAAGTAAGGATCATCAGGGAAAAGGCTGGCGCCATCGCTGGAACCGGATTTGCCGGGTTGCGCTATTCGCTCATCAATGAAGTGATTAAACTGGGCGATCTTTACCTCGTCTGAACCATATACCATATCAAGAGCTGAGTTATCTTCAACAGTTTCTGTGTTATAACTGCAAAGCCAGATATTCAGCCTCGCTGAAAGAAGTCTCTCAGGTTTCAGTCCAATTGAGTTAAATTCCTGAGTTAAGTTTAGCATGCTCGCGTCATTTTTCAGATGCACAAGCATTTGTCCCTGCACATAGTTTTTCTCTTCTTGTGCGAATAGTGTGAATGAAATCAATAAAATAATAAGGTAAGTTAATCTATTCACAAACTGCTCCCGGTTTATTTTCAAATAACAATTTTTCTGTGACAATAGAAAACGGACTTAATATACGATTTTATTTCTTTAAATTCATTCTAAATTATAAAAATTAATACTAATATAAAATGATCTCTCTCAAAAAAAAATAACAAATTTCAGGTGAATATCAGAGCGGTCTATAAGCAATCAGATTCTACGTAAAATGACAAATCGCAATTAAGAGCCTAAATTTTCCCCAGGCAGAGCCTGTGGAAAACGCCCTTATGGGGAAAGGATAAACTGCAAACACCTGATGAATTGAGCTCTGATTTCTATTAAAAAGAATCCCGAATGGGATTCAATATCAATAGCCCCGGGCGGCGAAAGAAGAGAGTAGCCCGGGGTTAAAAGAAAAATATGCCGCCACGACCCCGACGGGGTCGAATATAGAACTTCATCGCGGATTTGATTTTACTGCGGCAACTACTATTTCCCCCGGGGTGTTTATATTCCGACGCCTTCAGCGTCGCGAAAGATGTCCGCTATATCAGACCACCGGATAACATCCGGGGCTATTGATATTCGACTCCATTCGTAGTCGTTTACTCCCTAAGAAGTTAAATTCTACGCAAAATGGCAAAAATGCAATTAATAATTAATAATGAACAATTAACAATTGAAAAGATGACCGCAGATTATTTTGATTTCGCTGATTTAGGCGGAAGAAAAGCCACAAAAGGAATTAGGAATTGGGAATTGGGAATTAGGAATTAGGAATTAGGAATTAGGAATTGGGAATGAAAAGAATGTTATGAAACCTATTTTTGATTTTTTAACCTTAACAGCATAGGAAATCACCCAACCAAACAAAACCTTATTAACCTTATTCAAACGGGCGATATGTTCTAAGGAATTATCTAATGATCGCGTAAAAAACTCAGAAAAGGAATGGGGTGAATTAAAAGATTGACTGGATATATGTTAGCCATAGAAATCCAAATCGAATCGTAATCGAAATCAGGTCCTTTACTCTTTACTCTCCACTAACCACTATTCACTTCCGGCTCCGTCGGTTCATAAATACTATCAGAGGGATTAAATATGAGCAAGGGTTAAAATAATCACGGACCTTTGGGGGCGGGAAATTAAAATTCGTTATTACTGATTCCGAAAAAACAATTCTTTTCAGGCTTAGCGCGGTTAGGAAATATTGAATGAAATAACTATTTTTCGATCAAAAATTTATGCCTATGAATAACAATTCCCACATCAGCGCTATCGTATTTGACCTTGACGGCACACTGGTCAGTTCTCATAAAACAATATATAACACAACTGTTTACACACTTGATAAACTTGGAATTCCTCATAATATGAATGAGGATGATTTTAATTTATTGATAGGACTTCACTTCCAGGATATTTTTGATAAACTTTCGGTGGAGGTTAATGATCTTGAATATTTTATCAGTATTTACAAGGGTTATTATTTCGATTTTATTGATGATTCTGCTGTGTACCCGGGTGTATATGAAACACTTCAGTTTCTTAAAGAAAGTGGTTACAACATCGGTCTTCTGACAACAAAGGGTGACGACCAGGCAAAAAAAATAGCCGGACACTTTGGATTTGATAAATTTATTTCAAGCATTAATGGAAGAAAACCGGGTGTTAAAATAAAACCTGATCCGGAGCCGCTGCGTCTTATTTGTGATGAATTCGGAGCTGACTGTGGTAAAACGATGATGGTCGGGGATTCGGAAATGGATATTCAATGTGGAAAGAATGCCGGAGCAATAACATGCGCTGTTACATTCGGTTACAGGTCTTTCGCGCAGATTAAAAATGAGAAACCAGATTACATAATAGATCATTTCACCAGCCTGAAAAATATTCTGAAAGGATAAAAATGGTTGAAAAAGGAAATATTACAATTACGGTTACAAACGGAATTGCCAGAATAAAATTTTATCATCCTAAAAGCAACTCACTTCCGGGAACTCTGCTTTCAGCTTTGGCTGATAACATCACCCGGACCGCTTCGATGGAAGAGGCAAAAGTGATTATTCTCGAAAGTGAAGGAGAGGGGGCGTTCTGCGGAGGAGCATCCTTTGATGAATTGCTTGAAATTAAAGATTTTGAAACAGGAAAAATTTTTTTTATGGGATTCGCGCGGGTTATTAACGCGATGAGAAAATGTCCGAAATTTATCATAGCGCGGATTCATGGAAAAGCTGTCGGGGGAGGGGTGGGGCTTGCCGCGGCTGCCGATTATACTCTGGCCGGAAAAGAGGCTCATATTAAATTAAGTGAGCTGGCGCTTGGAATAGGGCCCTTTGTTGTGGGACCCGCGGTCGAAAGAAAAATCGGAAGCAGCGCTTTCAGCGCGATGTCAATGGATTATGACTGGCGTGGCGCGGGCTGGGCAAAAGAAAGAGGACTTTATACCGAAATTTATGATTCAATCACCGAACTGGATGAAGCTGTTGAAATGCTTGCCTCGAAGCTGGCCGCAGCGCATAGTTCGGCCATGAGCGAGCTGAAAAAGATTTTCTGGGAAGGATGTGAAAACTGGGATGAACTTCTGGAAGAAAGGGCTGAAATAAGCGGCAGATTAATTCTTTCAGATTATTCTGTCGATTATATTAGCAAATTTAAGGAAAAAAAATAATGCATTTACTCTGGACTATAATTATTGGTTTTCTCGCGGGGCTGCTCGCCAGAATAATTTTCCCCGGGAAAGATCCGAAAGGATGTATTATTACAAGTCTGCTCGGAATCGGAGGCGCTGTTGTCGCAACCTACCTGGGGCAGTTTTTCGGATTTTATCATTATGGTGAAAGGGCGGGGTTCCTTGGCGCTGTGCTTGGCGCGGTTATAATACTGGCAATATACAGGTCACTGACAGATAACAAGCGGAGATAAAATGAATAAATCAGTAAAACCGCTATATGATATTATTAAACTGAATACCCGGCTCTGCCTGAATTCAATCAGTGGTATCAGCGTCAACGACCTTCAAAAGAGACCCTCGGAAGACACCAACTCCATTTTGTTTATTTTCATTCATTTGGTCGACGCCAGGAATTATTTACTTCGGATGTGCGGCAGAAAGGTTGAATATCCGATAAAAGGATTATTCGCCGACGTGAAAAGTAATGATGACATTGATGAATATCCATCCCCGGAAGAAGTGACAGAATCTTGGGAAATTGTATCGAAAAATCTGCATGAAGCTCTTCAGGAAATTGATGAAGAAAAGCTGAGTCAAAAATCGAGGTTTCAATTCCCTGTTGATGATACAACATTTCTCGGTACAATCTCATTTCTTACATCTCATGACACCTATCATATAGGACAAATTGCCTTTCTCAGGAAACTATATGGTTATGGGAGCATGAGTTATGAAGAGCAGGATTGACCAGGGAATGTTCCCTGAAAGAGCGGGATACATATTTTTGCTCAAAATAAATGATTTGGAGTTATAATGGAAGTTAAAACATTAAAGCGATCAGTATTCCAGAGAATTTTGGGTATTTGTGCCACAAAACTGCCTCAGAATCCCGGCTGCTGGAAATATGAAAATGGTGTTATCATTGTGGATATTGAAAAATCACCTGAATTAGTTCAGAAATCGGGGGCGCTGAGGATTGAGTCAAAAGATCTGCCTAAACGGGTTCTTCTGGTCCATGGTGAAGATGACAATTTTTATGCTGTTGAAAATTATTGTTCTCATGGAAAAAGAAGGCTTGATCCTGTTCCCGGCACAAAAACTATTCAATGCTGCAGTATGGGCAGGACAAATTTCGAATATAATGGCAAAAGAATAAGCGGAAGTGAAGCGCTATCAGATATTAAAGGTCTGGATGTGGTAACAGAAGAAAATATTCTCAGGATCAGCATAAACTGATATTGGTTCATGGAAAATTATTTGTAAAAGGCCGGAAGCCAATTATTTTTAATAATAATTTAATATAATCATGCTTTTTGCCGCCGGCTTTTGTATTTTTGAACCGGAATTTTTTGTACGGGAATATTTAATTGGAAGAGCTAAAGTTTGATTTTGTTGTAGCCGGAAGCGGTTTAGCCGGTTTATATTCTGCCGCGTATGCGTCAAATTTTGGAAAAGTCGCGTTACTAACCAAATCCAGGTTTCAAACCAGTAATACTTTCTGGGCCCAGGGAGGCATTGCCGCGGTGGTTGATCCGGATGATACCCCTGAAGATCATTTTGATGATACGATAAAAGCCGGTAAAGGACTCTGTAACGCTGAGTCGGTAAAGGTGCTGGTAAATGAAGGAAGGGAAAGAGTCTTTGATCTTATCGACATGGGGATGCAATTTGATTATGAAGAGGGAAAACTCGCCCTCGGGCTCGAAGGGGGCCACAGTAAGAGAAGGGTTCTTCACGCCGGAGGAGACGCGACCGGCAGGGAGGTTGTTAATTTTCTAATAAGAAAAATCAGCGCTCTGACAAATATTACCGTGTTTGAAAATACCATGGCTTATCGTCTTATCAGCGATGGTGTAAACTGCGGCGGTGTTTATGCCCATAACAGTATAACCGGAAAACATCTTATCCTCACCAGTAACTCCACAATTCTCGCGACCGGCGGAGCCTCGGGTATTTTTTCACGAACCACCAATCCCCACACTTCCACCGGCGATGGAATCGCCCTGGCTTATGACGCCGGGGCATGTCTGGCCGATATGGAATTTATCCAGTTTCATCCCACCGCTATGTATACTGAAACCGGGGAAACATTTCTGGTGAGTGAGGCTGTCAGGGGAGAGGGAGCGCATCTTGTTAATAACCGGGGTGAGAGATTTATGCTGAGGGAAGGACTTGATGAGCTTGCCACAAGGGATGTTGTATCGATAATGATTCATCATGAGATGAAAAAAACCGGCAGCAGTCATATTTTTCTTAAGCTCGATCATTTAGACCCTGTTAAAATAAAAAAGAGATTCAGCACAATCAGCAGAGAAGCAAAAAAATTTGGTATCGACATCACCAGGGACCCTGTCCCGGTTGCTCCTGCCGCCCACTATATGATAGGAGGTGTAAAAACAGGACTAATGGGAGAGACAAATATCGGCGGTCTTTTTGTATGCGGGGAAGCCGCGGCTACGGGTGTGCATGGCGCCAACAGGCTCGCGAGCAATTCACTGCTGGAATGTATTGTATTTGGTAAAAGGGCGGTTGACGCCGCGCTCAGTTTTGAAAACAGGGGATATTTTTTACACAGCCCGGGAATGAAATACAATATTGAGCCGGAAAAAGAATTGCAGGCGCTTGAGCTTCGGAACCGCCTGGCTGATATTATGACAAGAAAGGCGGGTATTGTCCGCTGCCGTGAATCACTTAAAAAAGCGGTGCAGAAAATAGAGGATATTATTGACAGGGCTAACAGCTTTGAGGATAATTTCTGCGGGCTCCGTTTGCTGAGTCTGGCTGAAGTCTGTATACTGATTGCCAGATCGGCGCTTATAAGGGAGGAAAGCAGGGGAGGACATATAAGGGAGGATTTCCCAAAGCAGAGTGATGATTTTATTGTTAATATTATTCAGAAAAAGGGGGAAGACCCCCATCTGCTGCCAGTGAAAACAAATCTCTGATTTTTTTAGACTTTTAACCGGTGACAAAATGACAAAATATAGATTAACAGATTCGCCCCAAATAGATAAAATTATTGACCTCGCGCTTGAAGAAGATATAGGATCAGGCGATATAACAACTGATTCGATTATCCCTGCCGAAGCGGAAAAAAAAGCGTATCTTGCGGCCAAAGCGGATGGGATAATCGCGGGTATTGATATATTTAAAAAAGTATTCGACAGGTTAGGTGGTGAAATTGTTATTGAAATACTTAAAGAAGATGGCTCCCCGGTAAAAAAAGGGGACAGGATATTAAATATGACCGGTAATTACCGGGCATTGCTTACAGGAGAAAGGACTGCCCTGAATTTCCTCCAGAGGATGTCGGGGATAGCTACAGCCGCTTCGGAATTTGTTGAAGCTGTCAGAGGGACCGGAGTAATAATACTGGATACAAGGAAAACCGTTCCGGGGCACAGGCTGCTTGACAAATACGCGGTCGCGGCGGGGGGAGGAGATAATCATCGCATCGGTTTATTCGATATGGCGATGATAAAGGATAACCACATTAAGGTGGCGGGAAGTATAACCGAAGCAGTGAAAATGGTAAGAGAAAAATCGGGGGGTAAAGTAAAAATTGAGGTGGAAACCACCACTCTTGAAGAGGTAAAAGAAGCTTTGGCTGCCGAACCGGATGTAATAATGCTTGATAATATGGATGCCAATATGATGCGTGAGGCTGTTAAATTGATTGATGGCAGATGTAAAACAGAAGCTTCAGGCAACATGACAATTGAAAAACTTAAAGAAACGGCTAAAACAGGAATTGATTATATTTCTTCAGGCGCTCTTACTCACTCTGTTAAGGCTCTGGATATAAGCATGCGGTTTATTTAACAGGTATATAAGTTATTGCCCCGCTTTATATTTTTAATTCAGTTTGAAATTCCATAGTTTTCCATGAGAAAAACATTTTTATTTGAGAGGAAACTAAGATGAGTGAAAAAATAAATTTCACTGAAGAGATAAACAGACTAAAAAAAGAGAAAAAAGCTGTAATTCTCGCGCATAATTATGAAATACCGGAAATACAGGATATAGCGGACTATGTGGGCGATTCGCTCGGACTCGCACAGGAGGCAGGTAGAACTGACGCGGAAATAATTGTTTTTTGCGGAGTGCATTTTATGGCCGAAACAGCTTCGGTTATCAGTCCCGATAAAAAAGTTTTAATACCGGATCCTGATGCTGGTTGTTCTCTGGCAGCGAGCATCAGCGCTGAACAGCTTGTTGAGTGGAAAAAAGAAAATCCCGGAGCGGTAGTGGTTTCTTATGTAAATACAACCGCGGCGATAAAAGCGGAAACCGATTATTGCTGCACCTCTTCAAATGCGGTTAAAGTGGTTCAGGCAATACCGGAAAATAAAAAAATCCTTTTTCTGCCTGATAAATTTTTGGGTTCCTACGTTAAAGCCGTTACCGGCCGCGATATGGAAATATGGGACGGCGCTTGCCATGTTCACGCAAAAATAGGTGAAATGAATCTTGGCGACGCCCAGGCTAAATATCCCGACGCCGAAATTCTGATTCATCCGGAATGTGGCTGCTCAACATCTTGTATGCTCAAATCACTCCAGTATGGCGGTGATGAAAATATCAGGATATATTCCACCGAAGGTATGATCAACAGAGTAAAAGAATCAGATTCGGATGATTTTCTGATCGCTACTGAAGTAGGGATATTGCACCGTATGAAAAAAACAGCTCCTTCCAAAAATTTCTATCCGGTCAGTGAAGATTCGGTATGTGAATATATGAAGATGATTACAGTGGAAAAGCTCTATGAGGCTTTACGCGATGAAAAATATGAGGTTAAAGTTCCTGAGGAGCTTGCCGAAAAAGCAAAACTTCCTATTCAGCGAATGCTGGAAATTGTATAAAAAATAAAGCCCCCGCGCGGGGCTTTTTTTTATGCGAACATTTGATATCAAAAGGTGGTAGAGAATCAGAGTAAGAGTATGATGGACGGTATGGGTGGCGGTGGTGATATTGTTCAATTTTTATACGGGGGAAGGATTACTCCGTAAGGAGTTAAATTCTACGCAAAATGGCAAAAATGCAATTAACAATTAATAATGAACAATGAACAATTAAAAAGCAAAGTTTTCCTCAGTTTTCTCTAACTTTGAGGGTTGAGGCAAAAAAAACCACAAAATCACCAAAACACAAAATCGCACAAAAACGCTTAAAAACCTTTATTCCTTATTTTTTTAACCTTAATAGCCACGGTGACAAACCGGTAATATTCAACCTTATTAACCTTATGAAAAATCAGTGGAAGAGTAGGAGTAAGAGTATGATGGCCGGGACAGGCGGCGGCTGAGTTGTTCATTATGCATACGGGGCAGAAATATTCCGTCAGTAATTAAATTCTGCGCAAAATGGTAAAATTTCAATTAACAATTAATAATGAACAATTAAAAAGCAAAGTTTTCCTCAGTTTTCTCTAACTTTGAGAGTTGAGACAAAAAAAAGCCACAAAATCACCAAAACACAAAATCTCACAAAAACGCTTAAAAACCCTTATTCCTTATTTTTTTAACCTTAATAGCCACGGTGACAAACCGGTAATATTCAACCTTATTAACCTTATGAAAATCAGTGGAAGAGTAGGAGTAAGAGTATGATGGCCGGGACAGGCGGCGGCTGAGTTGTTCATTATGCATACGGGGCAGAAATATTCCGTCAGTAATTAAATTCTGCGCAAAATGGTAAAATTTCAATTAACAATTAATAATGAACAATTAAAAAGCAAAGTTTTCCTCAGTTTTCTCTAACTTTGAGGGTTGAGGCAAAAAAAAGCCACAAAATCACCAAAACACAAAATCGCACAAAAACGCTTAAAAACCTTTATTCCTTATTTTTTTAACCTTAATAGCCACGGTGACAAACCGGTAATATTCAACCTTATTAACCTTATGAAAAATCAGTGGAAGAGTAGAAGTAAGAGTATGATGGCCGGGACAGGTGGCGGCGGTGTGATTGTTTATTTTTTATACGGGGGGAGGGATTCAATTATTCTGTAAGGAGTTAAATTCTGCGTAAAATGGCAAGATATTTTTTGCAGCAATTCGGATTGACGTTTTTCTTTGTTTAGCTCTGTTGATCTCCTACCGGAATCTTACTGTATTTTTTTGTCCTTTGCTACCCCATGGGGACGTTCCGCAATAATGCTGCTTCTCCAAAGCAGATTCGATTCAAAAAAAATATTCCCGGGAAAACCAATTCGTAATTCGTAATTCCTAATTCCTCATTCCTAATTCCTAATTCCTCATTGCTTCCGGCTTGCCAGTCTATGATTATGATTATTGTGGAAATGGCGGGATATTAAAGTTTATATGTAATGTCAGCCGGCATTGGTATAAAAATTTTCACCGTTATCCTTTGTATGGATAAAAATCAATCCTGCCCTCACAAGTTTTATCAGAGTTCTCGCGGCTCTTCTGGATGATATATTTGCTGCCTGCTCAAGTTCCTTTGAGGTGATAGTTTCATTTTTTTCGAGGTATTCAAAAACTTTCTTCTCTGTTTTCCCAATCTCATATTTGTAGAGTCTTTTGCCGGAAGATTCAGCCTGCAGAATTTTGATCATTTCTTTACTAACCTGCACACTTTTATCATTTATCCTTACACAGACAATCGCGTTTGAAATGTCAAAGTCGGGCAGATAATCCTGAATTCTGTGCGGTTTCACATCCGATTCCATAATTTCAAGGATGACTATCTCATATCCGTCGAATTCAAAAAAGTGCAGTTTGGTATCGGGAACAGGGAGACAATACTCATTGAGAGCGCGTTTTATAAGCTCAGCTTCCCCCTTTTCACTTTCGACGCCGCAAACTGTGCCGTCATCATTAACCCCGAAAAGAATATACCCGCCCCTGGTATTGGCAAGGGCGATAATTTCACGGGCAATTTTTTCAAAGGTTGAGAACCGTTTTTTAAACTCAACGCGAAGGCCCTCTCCTCCTTCAATGAGTTCGGCAACTTCCCTTCGTTTCATGAGAAATTTTCCTTTCGGGGCAGGAGTATTATTTAAATCGCTTACTTTTTCTGTCTATGGAATCACGGATAGCCGCGCTTGAATCTTCCACTGCTTTCAGTTCAGTCGTTTTAACAGAATCGGGTTTTACAGCCGATAACGAATCAGAAATGCTTTCACCAGCCGATAAAGAGTCGGAAGGAACTGATAATGAATCGGAAGAGGTTGAAAGTGAGTCCGCGGAAAGTTGTTTGTTTGCCGCGGCGATACTGTCTGCCAGTTTTTTCTCTTCGGCTTTAACAGAATCGGCAATTCTTTTTTCAACAGCTTTAATTGAATCAATCACCCTTTTCTGTTCCTGTTTATAGGAATTCAGCCTCGGTTTGACTGCTCTGGAATAATCGGTATTATTATATCTGCTTACGAGGGTGTCATATACAACAGCGGCAGAGTCGTAAAGTTGAAGATTCTCCTCCAGTATTTTTCCGATAGCGTAATATGAACGGGCGACAAGATGCGATTCGGGATAATTTTCTGTAAGGTAATAAAAACTATCAATGGCAGTTTCAAAATTCCCATCCAGATAAAATTCCTCGGCATTACTATATGTCATTTCAGCCGGATCACTGCCGAAATCAATCTGTTCATATCCCAGTTTAATAGCAGCTTCATTTGCGATTCTGTCGAGGCGGTAGTTATTATAAACCAGGTTATACATGCTGTCCGCTCTTTCTTTTTCTCCAATATTCGCGAAGTAAGATCCTATGGCAAAGAGAAGTTTCGGCCTGAACTTTAAATCGGGATATTCATGCTCAAGTTTTGAATAATAAAAGACCGCTGAATCAGGCACTTCAAATTCAGTTAAAAAGAGATTGCCAAGTTCAAATTCATTACTCGTTATTAAAGAATAAAGGGAATCCTTTTCAAAAAGAGGTTTAACAGGCTGAACAGGGATTATTTTTTCCTCGCCGAAACCGTCATTCCAATTCTCATCTCCTTCCGAAGCCGGTTCTTCCTGATCTTCCGTTACAGTTTCATCTTCTGTTTCAGAACTTTGCTCTTGCTGCTCTTCCGGATTATCAAAGAGCTCATCCTTTTTTTCGCCGGTATCATCGGTTAATTTTTCTTTTCCCTCCTCACCTTCCTGCAGTAGTGTTGAGTCCTGTTTTGTGTATTCAGCCCAGGCGATAGAATCCTGCTGATAGATTTCCGGATTTTCAAGGTAATATAATTGTCTTTCATAATTATAGATGTCGTCTGATATCTTATTATATTTGGAAAAAAGCTCCGACTTTTTCTGAGCGTCTTCTTTATATTCTTCCGGAAGCTGGGTTGTGCGGGCTTTATCGTAATGATACTTGGCGCTGTCATAATTAAAAAATCTTTTTTCAAGAATAACACCCATCATATAAGAAGCCTGTCCGGCGCTGGGTGTGCTCTTATAGGTAGTATCGATATCAAAAAAACGCTCCATCGCTTCATCAATATCATTTTTTTCATAATATATCAAAGCGGACTCAAATTCCAGAACGTCAAATTTATCGCTGTTTTTATCTTCATCCAGCAATTCTTCGAGTAATTCGAGGCTCAGGTCAGGATTGCCAAGCTTTTTCTGAAGTTTAGCGTTTTCAAGTTTACTGTTAAATTCAATTTCAAACGAAGGTGAATATTCCGAAACCGCGGCAAAAGCTTCAGCGGCATTGCTAATATCATCCTGTTTAAGATAAAGCAGACCAAGCTGGTATAATAATTCTGCTTTTAATTCATCATCCTCAGCCAGCTCTCTCATTTCAGTCAGCAATAAAATCGCTCTGTTAAAGTTTTCGCGGTAAATATAAAAACTGATTTCCGTAACATAAGATTCTTCAAGAATTTCAGTTTCTTCTAATTCACGTCCTTTCTTTTTTACCTCCTCAAGAAGTTCCAGGCCTTTATCAAAATTCCTTAACTGAAGTTCACTTTTTGCCAGCCAGAGAGCGCTTTCGAGATTCAAATGCTGGTCTGTCTCTTCCAGGCCGACAAGCTCGCTGAATTTTCTCTTTGCTTTTGAATAGTCTTCCTGATAATAAAAAGATTTACCAATCATCAGCAGCGCCCTGTCAAAATAGGATGAAGAGGAATGATCATGCAGAATAGCGGAGCTTTTTTCTATAACTTTTACAAGATTCTGCGATATAGTGGACGCGAGTTTTTCCTGCTTAAAAAGAAAACGATCTTTTCTTTTAAGTTCTATTTCTTCCTCAGTTTCTTCAAAAAGTTTTGAGGCGTTGTAATACAAATTAAAGTAGGTGGTAAAGTCGGTCCAGATACCACACCCTGTCAGAAATAATAATGCCAGAACAAAAACAGTCCGGGCTGACGCTGACTTAAAACTGTTCATTCAATAACCTGTTAATCAATTCAATAAGGATTACTAAAAATAGTTAAAAAGAGTATAAATTAATATGCAGAAAGAAATACCCTCGGTTAAAGGGCATCCCTGCCTGACTCTTCGGTTCTGATTCTGATAACATCTGAAACATCATAAATGAAAATTTTACCATCACCGACCTGTCCGGTCTTCGCATTTTTCAGAATAGCGTCAATAACCTGTTCAGATTCGTCATCATCAACAACAACCTCAATTTTTATTTTGGGCACAAATTCTATCTGATATTCACTTCCTCTGTAGGTTTCGGTATGTCCTTTTTGCCTGCCGTAACCTCTGACTTCGGTTATCGTAAGTCCCCTGATTCCTTCTTCCAGAAGAGCTTCTTTAACCTCATCAAGTTTAAAGGGCCGAATTATCGCTTCTATTTTTTTCATAAATTTCCAAACAAATTAGTTTTTTCCATGGCAATGTTTATATTTTTTACCACTTCCGCAGGGGCATGGTTCATTCCTGCCAACTTTCTGCTCAACTCTTACAGGTTTCTGCTTTCCTCTTTTGGCGCCTTCATCCTGCTGAGCTGAAGAACCCTGCATACCCATATTAGTAACAGAATCTTTAATAGTGGTCATTCGCGCCGGCCTTCTCCTTTGCTCCTGGACTTCATCGGGGGCCTGGGGGAAGAATTTGTAGCAGAATGAAACAACTTCGTTACGAATCTGATCGAGAAGAGAAACAAAAAGTTTATAGGCTTCGGCTTTATATTCAATCAGCGGGTCTTTCTGGCCATATGCTCTGAGTCCAATACCTTCTTTGAGGTCATCCATTTCCCTGAGGTGTTCTTTCCATTTGTTGTCGATTATACTGAGGACCGCGTAACGTTCGAGTCTGGCCATCAGCTCAGAACCGAGCATTTCCTCCTTGCGTTTATAAAATTCCAGCGCCGAATGATAAATCTGATCATGCAGATCCTCTTTTTTCACATCTTCAAATTTATCCTGTTCAACCTTGTGATCAACAAGAAGATTCTGTACGATTTCATCATGGATAGGCTGGTATAACCCTCCGTCATAATGATTATCAATCACACTTTCGACATATTCATCGAGGTAATCCATAACTTCGCCACGAAGTCTTTCTCCTTCGAGCGCCTGCCGGCGCTTGGCGTAAATTACCTCTCGCTGCTGGTTCATAACGTTATCATATTCGAGTAGTCTCTTTCTGATAGCGAAGTTATTTTCCTCAACTTTTTTCTGCGCTCTTTCCACAGACCTGGTAATGAGGGAGTGTTCAATAGCCTCCCCTTCCTGCATACCAACTCTGCTCATCACATTGGTAACCTTATCGCCGCCAAAAAGCCTCATAAGATCATCTTCGAGTGAGATATAGAATTTGGAAGTTCCGGGATCGCCCTGCCTTCCGGAACGGCCCCTGAGCTGCCGGTCAATTCGCCTTGATTCATGACGGGCGGTGCCTAAAATATATAAACCGCCGTTTTCTTTCACTCCCGCGCCCAGCTTGATATCGGTTCCCCTTCCTGCCATATTGGTCGCGATTGTAACGGCTCCCGGCTGTCCGGCATGCGCGACCACTTCCGACTCACGCTGATGATGTTTCGCGTTAAGCACGTTATGAGGGACAGCCTGGCGTTTAAGCATTCTGCTTAGTGTTTCCGAAACTTCAACGCTTGTTGTTCCCACAAGGACCGGTTGTTTTTTCTCTCTGAGTTCTTTGATCTTTTCTATGATCGCGTTGAATTTTTCCCTTTTGGTACGATAAATCGCGTCCTCCGCGTCATCTCTTATCACAGGTCTGTTTGTTGGTATTACAACTACTTCCAGCTTGTAGATTTCGAAAAATTCATTTTCCTCTGTTTCCGCGGTGCCTGTCATACCTGCGAGTTTTTTATATAGCCTGAAATAATTCTGTAGAGTGATAGTCGCGAGTGTTTGTGTATCCCTTTCAACCTTAACATTTTCTTTGGCTTCAATAGCCTGATGCAAGCCGTCGGAGTATCTTCTGCCGGGAAGAATACGGCCTGTGAACTCATCCACGATCGCTATTTTGCCATCATCGGTAACAACATATTCATCATCCTTGGAAAAAAGAGTATAGGCTTTCAGAAGCTGGTTTAATGTATGTATTCTGTCGCTTCTTTCGGAATAAAGATGATAGAGTTCATCTTTTTTCTTCTTAACATCCTCTTCCGAAAGGGAAGTGTCATTCTCTATTTTACTTATCTCAGTTCCAAGATCGGGAAGCACGAAAAAATCTTTTCCCTCTGATGAGCCGACTGCCAGTTCCTCGCGGCCTTTTTCTGTCAGGTCGATCGAATTGTTTCTCTCCTCGATGGCGAAGTATAATTCCTCATCAACTTCCGGCATTCTTTTCGCGTTTTCCCTGAGGTATTCGAGTTCGGTTGTTTCAAGTAACTTTTTATATTCCGGTTCGCTGAAAAGTTTAAGAAGTCTTTTGTTTTTGGGATGTCCCCTGTGAGCGCGAAGCAGAGCGAGGCCGGCTTTTTCACGGGCTCCTTTTGTTTCGGTATCTTTAAACTGCTCTTCGGCTTCCTTCACCAGTGAGGCGGCCAAAGCAGACTGTTTTCTGAATAACCGTTCAACTCTTGGTTTCATATCGTAAAATTTATGATCATCCGATTCCACCGGACCTGAAATAATAAGGGGGGTTCGGGCTTCATCAATGAGCACCGAGTCGACCTCATCGACAATCGCGTAGTTGTGCCCTCTCTGGACACAATATTCTTTAGCGACAGCCATGTTATCCCTGAGGTAGTCGAAGCCGAATTCATTATTTGTTCCGTATGTAATATCCTGCTTGTATATTTCAGTACGTTCGGCGGGGTCCATATCATTAAGTATACAACCGACAGTAAGGCCGTGAAATTTAAATATTTCACCCATCCACTCACTGTCACGTTTCGCCAGATAATCGTTCACCGTAATTACGTGAACCCCTCTGCCGGTAAGAGCATTCAGATAAATCGGCAATGTTGCCACGAGAGTCTTACCTTCCCCGGTTGCCATCTCGGCGATTCTTCCCTGGTGCAGAACAGCGCCGCCAATAAGCTGAACATCATAGGGCACCATATTCCAGGTTATTTTATTCCCGGCCGCTTCCCATGACTTGCCAACAAACCTGCGGCAGGTTTCCTTTACAACCGCGAAGGCCTCAGGCATAAGCTCATCGAGGATCTCATTATACTGTTCATCAAGTGTTTCCGATAGTTTTTCTATCTCGTCATAAATTTTTTCTTTATCTTCTTCAAAATTGTCTTCTTTCAGTTTTTCTTTTAATTGGTCAATTTCATTGCGAACTTCGGCAGTATGTTCATTTATACGATCTTTGAATTCTGCGGTCTTTCCTATCAGCTCTTCTTCAGTAAGAGATTCCAGTTTTTCATAAAATGAATTAACCACATCAACTATTGGCCAGAGCTCTTTCAGACTGCGGGTATTTTTGTCACCGAATATCTTTTTTACTAATCCGCTTAACATTTATTTCTCCATTTTTATCCAATTAACAAAGTTAACTAAAGACCCTTTCAAAAGCAATGAACTGAAACGTTCAGACTTTACTCTTTGCGTGATAAAATAATAAGTTAACAGTATATTAGAAAACTTTAATCGGCTAAAAGTTTCCCTTTAACGGAGTTAATTTTGCATATATTTGTTTTAAGAAGAAAGTTAAAGATAAATTGGCGGGCACGAAACTAAATTCCATGCAAAATGGCAAAATCTTTGGCAACAATATGGATTGTAGTTTTGTCTTATCTGAGCTCTGCTGATCCCCCGCAGGGATCGTCTGGTATCAATTGGTTCTTTATTACCCCTGAGGGCAGCTCCGCAATAATGCTGCCTCTCCAAAGCAGTTCCGATTCAAAACAAAAATCCCGGAATAGCCAATTCGTAATTCCTCATTCCTCATTCCTCATTCCTCTTTGTTTCCGGTTCAGCCAGATTCTGTTTTTAAGAGAGGGGATAAAGAGCGGTCAGTTATTCGGTATTATTGGGCAAAGATTTCACTTATCATCCGGAAATGGAATATTTAAGAAAAAATTTTGTTAAATTTCATCAACACAATTTTTAATGTTCTTTTCAGCAAAAAATGGATGTATACTTTACAGGGTTTGAAATTATTTCGATCATACGGGTGTTACATTTTAAGAAGATGATTGAAATTTTATTGAAAGGTAAAAAATGAAAGAAACATTTAACGAAAGATTACGAATAGAGGATATAGGCGATTCACATTTAACGTCCAACCTTGATACACCTTTGCGTCCCGACGCTTTTGATCTGGATGATGATACAAAAGTTGAGGTTATACAGGATCTTTTCCGTCAAATTATGATAACTCTCGGACTTGATCTGACTGATGACAGCCTCAAGGGGACACCCTACAGAGTAGCGAAGATGTATGTAAGAGAGATATTCAGCGGGCTGAGTCCGGAAAATAAACCTGAAGCAAGATCGTTTGAGAATAAATATAAATACAACCAGATGCTCGTTGAAAAAAACATTTCATTTAATTCTACCTGTGAGCATCATTTCCTGCCGATAATCGGAAAGGCGCATGTAGCCTATATTCCTAACGGTAAAGTAGTCGGTCTTTCCAAACTTAACAGGATAGTCGATTATTTCGCGAAACGTCCCCAGGTGCAGGAAAGAATGACTGTTCAGATAGTCAACGAACTTAAGGATGTATTAAATACAGAGCATGTAGCCGTTGTGATTGAAGCAAAACACCTGTGCGTTTCGGTCAGGGGAATTGAAGATGAAACCAGCACAACAGTAACATCTGAATTCAGTGGTTCTTTCCATGATCATGAAGTAAGAAGAGAACTATTTAACTATATAAATATGGAATTAAAAAAGGATTAGTCTATTGCATTACCCATATATCCGAAACCGCAGATTGCGTCAGTCGGCTGCCCTCAGGGCAATGACTACAGAAACATCTCTGACTCCCAATGATTTTATTGTTCCCTTATTTATTATGGAAGGAGAGGGGAAGAAGGAAGAAATTGCCTCAATGCCCGGATATTACCGCTATAGCCTCGATCTTCTTAAGGATGAGCTTAAGGAATTGGTGTCGCTGGGCTTAAAATGTGTGCTTCTATTCGTGAAAGTTCCGGATGAGCTGAAGGATAACACCGGCAAGGAAGCGCTTAACGCGGAAGGGCTTATGCAGCGTTCGGTAAAATTTATAAAGGATCTTCATCCTGATCTTTGTGTTATGACCGATGTGGCTCTCGATCCTTATTCAAGTTTTGGCCATGACGGAATAGTGGAAAGGGGAAGGATAGTTAATGATATCACTTGTGAGATTCTCGCGGAAATGTCGGCGAGTCACGCCGCGGCCGGCGCCGATTTTGTCGCTCCCTCCGATATGATGGATGGCAGGATATTGACTATCAGGGAAGCTCTCGAAGATTATGGATTTTATGATACCGGCATAATGGCATATAGCGCCAAATACGCGTCATGTTTTTACGGACCTTTCAGGGACGCGCTCGATTCTGCCCCCGGGTTCGGAGATAAAAAAACTTACCAGATGAATCCCGCCAATTCAATTGAGGCCATAAAAGAGGCCACGATGGATGTTGCCGAAGGGGCCGATATTGTAATGGTTAAACCGGGCGGACCTTATCTTGATATTGTTAAAGTTGTAAAAGATTCAGTGGCGGTTCCCGTTTCCGTTTACCAGGTATCAGGTGAATATGCCATGATAAAAGCAGCGGCTGAAAAAGGCTGGCTGAATGAAGAGGAAGCAATGATGGAATCGCTGACCGGGTTAAAAAGAGCCGGCGCCGATCTGATAGCAACCTACTTCGCCAAAAACGCCGTGAAATTACTTCAATCATAATCGTAATCTTAATCTTAATCATAAACTGGCAGAACCAGAGACAATGACGAATTGGTTTTCCCAAGTATTACCAATTAATTGTCATTCCGGTTTTTTGAGTCCTTTGCAAAAAGACCGGAATCTAATGCCGAATTTTACTGCCAATCAGATAAAAACTTTGCCATTTTGCGTAGAATTTAACTCCTTACGGAGTAATCCCGGCGGCGGGCAAACGATTATGATTTGAGGAAAAATCACAAAATACAAAATTTACTAAAGGTCATGGCTTGCGTCATGGCCCTTGTTTTTTTAGGATGACTTTTTAAAATTGATTTGAATTCCGATTTCGACTTCGATTTGGATTTCTAACTTACAAATTATGACTAATATGAAATAGGGGATCACCTAAGAAATGAATTAATTTATCAGACCGGAATCTTTTCGCTTAATGAAGCATCCCATCAAAAATAACTTTATTTTGCCTGTATGAAAATCAAAAAAATATTAGCCTGGCCCTTTATTATTCTTTTCAGGGCTTACCAGATTTTAATCTCCCCTCTTTTCCCACCCTCATGCCGTTTCAGACCAACCTGCTCGCACTACAGCATAGAAGCCCTGCAAAAATATGGCCTTTTCAAAGGAGGCTGGCTCTCAATAAAAAGAATCTCCCGCTGTCATCCGTGGGGCGGAAGCGGCTACGATCCGGTTCCCTGATAATTGTGAATTATGAATGATGAATGGTGAATTGAAATGAAAAAGAATGTGATTAAGGAGAAAAGTTTTGCTTTCGCGCTAAGGGTAATAAAATTGTATAAATACCTCGAATCAAAGAATGAATTTGTTCTGAGCAAACAGGTATTGAGATCAGGGACAGCAATTGGAGCGTTGGTCAGGGAATCTGAACATGCTGAAAGCAAATTAGATTTTATACACAAGATGGCAATCGCGCAAAAAGAGGCAAATGAAACGGATTATTGGCTGGACTTATTGTATCACTCTGAATATCTGGATGAAAAAATGTATAAATCCATATCCGGCGAATTAAATGAAATATTAAAAATACTATCATCCATAATACTGACAACCAAACAAAAAATTCACAATTCATAATTTACCATTCACAATTCAAAAGAGTCATCCATGGGGCGGAAGCGGCTACGATCCGGTTCCATAATAATTGTGAATTATGAATTATGAATGGTGAATTAAAATGAAAAAGAATGTGATTAAGGAGAAAAGTTTTGCTTTCGCGCTAAGGGTAATAAAATTGTATAAATACCTCGAATCAAAGAATGAATTTGTTCTGAGCAAACAGGTATTGAGATCAGGGACAGCAATTGGAGCGTTGGTCAGGGAATCTGAACATGCTGAAAGCAAATTAGATTTTATACACAAGATGGCAAAAATGCAATTAATAATGAACAATTAACAATGAACAATGAACAATTAATAAGGTCAAGAGAGCCGCAGATTTTTTGATTACGCAGATATCGTTGATTGAGGTGGAAGAAACGCCACAAAAGAAATTACGAATTACGTCCTCCGCGGCGGATAAAAATGAGGAATGAAAAGAATGTTATGAAACCGTATTTTTGATTTTTTTAACCTTAGTAGCATAGGAAACCACCCGACCAAACTAAACCTTATTAACCTTATTCAAACGGGCGATATGTTCTAAGGAATTATCTAATGATAGGGTAAAAACTCAGAACAGGAATGGGAAGGTTAAAAAGATTGACTGTATATATGTCAGCCAAAGAAATCCAAATCTAAGTGGCCATCGAAATCGGGTTCTTTAATAATTCTGAGAATTGTTTTCATTCTTCATTCTCCACTATTCACTTCTGGCTCCGCCAGATTATGAATTATGAATTGAAAGGAGGACGGAATGAAGAAGAATGTGATTAAGGAGAAAAGTTTTGCTTTCGCGCTAAGGATAATAAAGTTGTATAAATACCTCGAATCAAAGAATGAATTTGTTTTAAGCAAACAGGTATTGAGATCAGGGACATCAATCGGAGCGCTGGTAAGGGAATCTGAACATGCTGAAAGCAAATTAGATTTTATACACAAGATGGCAAAAATGCAATTAATAATTAATAATTAACAATTAACAATTAATAAGGTCAAGAGAGCCGCAGATTTTTTGATTACGCAGATATCGTTGATTGAGGTGGAAGAAACGCCACAAAAGAAATTACGAATTACGAATTACGTCCTCCGCGGCGGATAAAAATGAGGAATGAAAAGAATGTAATGAAACCGTATTTTTGATTTTTTTAACCTTAGTAGCATAGGAAACCACCTGACAAAACTAAACCTTATTAACCTTATTCAAACGGGCGATATGTTCTAAGGAATTATCTAATGATAGGGTAAAAACTCAGAACAGGAATGGGAAGATTAAAAAGATTGACTGTATATGTCAGCCAAAGAAATCCAAATCTAAGTGGCCATCGAAATCGGGTTCTTTAATAATTCTGAGAATTGTTTTCATTCTTCACTCTCCACTATTCACTTCTGGCTCCGCCAGATTATGAATTATGAATTCAAAAAAGAGAATTTGAGGAAGCGGTGAAAATAGACACTATTATAAAAGAACCGGGAAAAGAAATCATTTCATTGGAAACCAGGATAAGTCGGGAAAAACAATTTAACCTGTAAGTATAAATAAATAAGCTTCTCCTCAAAAAGAAAAAAGAATTAAAATACTTCAAAGAGGAATTGTAATGTCAAAGGAAATTTTTAGCCAGGATTCAAAAGAGGAACAACTTTTTTCCGAGCTGATTGCTTTAATTGAACAAAGCAGGGATAATTTAGGCTCTTATCACCACACTAACGCCAACATGTTGAGGATAATCACGAGCGTAAAATTTGTCAAAAAGCCCGCCAATAACATGTTGCCGATAGTCAGGCCGTGATTCTAAATCCATAAGCTGATAGAGTCAGAAAAAGAAAAGTTATCGGTTAGCCCAGGGATAGTCCTCCCCCGTCTTCAAAGAAAAACACTTTGAATCCACCCCCTCCAAAGGGGGATATTTATCGATAACCCCACGCGATCAAAATATCCCCCGCCGGAGGGGGTGGCCCCGATGTGTTTTTCGTCGGGGACGGGGGAGGACACACCTCGAGTAACTACGAAACTTATACCTGGCAATAAAACTTTCTACTTGTTGATAAATCTCTTGCCAATTTGCGTATAATTTAACTTCTTATAGAATAAATCGCTTCCCGTTTTGCCAGGGAACTTTTCCCAATAAGGGTGTTTTCCTCAAGCTCTGCCTGGGAAAATTTAGGTTCTAAAAAAAAATAGCCCGGATTTAATAAAATCCGGGCTTAAATTTCAAAGAAAATTTTACCAGCGCCGGTTTATTTCCTTCTTCCTTTCTTTTTCTTTTCGGGGGCTTTTTCGGCCAGTTTTACGCAGTCTTCGTAAGTAAGTTTTTTAGGGTCAATATCTTTCGCGAGTCTTACGTTTTTATCGCCGGCTTTAAGATATGGTCCCCATCTGCCGTTGAGAATCTGGAAATCGGGGTTTTCATCAAATGATTTGATGAATTTTTCAGCATCCTTTTTCCTTTTTTCCTCTATTACCAAAATGGCTTCTTCAGAGTTTACCGTATAGGGATCATACTTTTTGCCGAGTGAATAAAATTTGCCGTCATGCCTTATATAAGGTCCGAACCTTCCAATGGCCGCGACCATATCTTTTTCTTCGAATGTGCCTACCGTACGGGGGAGTCTAAACAGATCAAGGGCCTCTTCGAGTGTGATTTTCTCAAGCTTCTGTCCGGGACGAAGGCCGGCGAATTTTGGCTTTTCATCGGGATCATCCGGCTTGCCTATCTGCGCGACCGCGCCGAAACGGGCCATTCTTACGTAAACATCCTCGCCTGTTTCGGGATGTTTGCCAAGATGTCTTTCACCCGCCACCTTGCCGCTTTTTTCAATTGTTTCTTCCACATTTTCATGAAAAGGTTTATAGAATATTTCCAGCATCTCACTCCAATTGAGCTGTCCGCTGGCAATATCGTCGAGTTCTTTTTCTATGTGGGCGGTAAATTTATAATCCATTATGCGGGGGAAATTCTGCACGAGGAAATCATTCACAAGTATGCCGATATCGGTGGGGGAAAGTTTCCCTTTTTCCGCTCCGGTAATTTCAGTTTTAACCGATTTTTCGGGAACTCCCCGGTTGAGCGAATTAATAATCCGGTATTCTCTTTCCCTGCCCGGTTTTTCCTCCCGCTGCACATATTCTCTTTTTTGAATTGTGCTGATAGTCGGCGCGTAAGTGGATGGTCGCCCTATTCCGAGTTCCTCAAGTTTTTTAACCAGACTTGCCTCTGTATAGCGGGGCAGAGGGCGGCTGAATCTTTCGGTAGCGCTTATAAGTTCGGGTTCAAGTTTTTCTCCAACTTCAAGAGGAGGCAATATTCCATCATTCTCTTTCCCGTTTTCTTCGTTGTCGGTTGATTCACGGTAAACTTTGAAGAAACCGTCGAACTTAACCACTTCACCTTGTGAAACAAATTTCTCTTTTTTTCCGGAGACAGATATTTTTACAGTCGTTCTTTCAAGCTTGGCATCCGCCATCTGCGAGGCTATTGTGCGTTTCCAGATCAGTTCATATAAAGCCTGGTCTTCCCGCGGACCTTCGATCTTTTCTTTATCGGGGTAGGTCGGTCTGATAGCTTCATGCGCTTCCTGCGCTGATGAAGATTTAGTTTTATATTTTCTGGTCTTTGAATATTCGGGGCCATATTTTTCTTTGATAACATTTGCCGAAGCGCCGAGGGCCAAATCAGAGAGGTTAACCGAATCAGTTCTCATATATGTTATCTTTCCAGCCTCATATAACCGCTGCGCGATAAGCATTGTTTTGGATACCGAATAACGCAGTTTACGGGAAGCTTCCTGCTGAAGGGTTGAAGTTGTGAAAGGAGGGGCAGGTGACCTTTTAAGCGGTTTTACCTCCAGATCCTCCACACTGAATTCAGCGTTGCGGCAATGTTCCAAAAACTGAGCGGCTTCTTCCTCACTTTCAAATCCATTCTGGATTTCAGCTTTGAGGCTTTCGGTTTTGCCATTCTTTTTTACTTTGAATAAGCCGCTAACCTTAAAAGTTGCTTTGGGAGTAAATTCATCTATTTCCCTTTCTCTTTCAACTATCAGCCGGACAGCCACAGACTGCACCCTGCCAGCAGAAAGAGCGGGTTTTACTTTTCTCCATAGTACCGGGGAAATTTCAAATCCCACAATTCTGTCGAGGACTCTTCGCGCCTGTTGTGAATTTACCAGGTTGTTATCTATTGTGCGGGGATTTTTTACCGCATTCTCAATGGCCGGTTTGGTTATTTCATGAAATACAATTCTTCTTGTGTCGGACTCGGCAAGATCGAGCACCTCTTTAAGATGCCACGCGATTGCTTCCCCTTCACGGTCCTCGTCAGATGCCAGCCAGACTGTCTCCGCCTTTTTCGCCATCTTTTTTAATTCCCTTACAACCTCCTTTTTATCGGCGGGAACTATATAAATGGGTTTGAAACCTTTATCGATTTCTACTCCGTTTTTCTTTTTATCCAGATCACGAATATGACCAAAACTTGAAGTGACTGTGAACTCCTTACCGAGTATTCCTTCAATTGTTTTTGCCTTGGCGGGTGACTCAACTATTACCAGATTTTTTGACATGTTTCCCTTTTTTCTGTACAAAATTTTATAACCTGAGTTACAAATAAATAAAATATAGCGCTCTTAATAAAATATTTTTCACGGAAAATGAAAATTATTCCTTAAGTTTTGAGATATAAATTCGCCAGTTAAATTGGCAAAAGAACAGTATTCTTTACTTAAATTGACCAGGAAAAAGAAAAATGACCAGAGAAGAACTTGGAAAAAAAATTTATGATGTTTCCCATATAACGGGAGAATTTTTGCTGAGATCGGGTAAAATATCCAATGAATATTTTGATAAATACAAATTTGAATCTATTCCGGAACTGCTCTCTGAGATAACAGATCAGATGAAAGCGCTGGTTCCTGAGGATACTGATTTTTTTGCCGGTCTTGAAATGGGGGGCATCCCTATTTCCGCTTCAATTTCGGCTAAAACTGGTATACCTTCTCTTTTCGTCAGGAAAAAAGCAAAAGAATATGGCACCAGGAAACTTGCCGAAGGGCTGGAATTTAAAGGTAAAAAGCTTACAATTATTGAAGATGTTGTCACCACCGGCGGACAGATAATTACAAGCGCTAATGAACTGAGAGAGCTTGGCGCCGAAGTTGAAAATGTATTGTGTGTTATCGTTAGGGAAGATAAGGCTTTCGAAAATCTTGGCAATGCAGGTCTGAAGCTTACTCCTCTCTTTTCCATGGCTGAATTAAAGGAATTAGCATAACTTTTAGCGGGAAGGGAATCGAACAGATTTGCGACCAGTTTGTGTCACGGAATTGTCCGTGACACATTGTTTATTGCCAAATTCCGGGATTTTGACAAGCTCAGCCTTCTGGCAGGTACATCGTTTCTGATCCGGACTGCTTCATTTGTCAGCAGTCAAATTCTATGCAATTTGGCGAAATATTTCATGAACATAGCCGGTGGTTGAGTGGAGTCGAAACCAGCGGTGGCAGCTTCAACTCCGCTCAGTTGCCGGATGATCGCATTTGTTTCTGGTTTAGCCGGATTATTCAACAAGAGGTCAATTCTACGCAAAAAGCAAAACCATCTATAGCCATCAATTTGCCGGGGTACTCTGTCGTCCCTGGCGGGACTTTTCATTTTCTCTCTGCCTTTGTTCCCCACAATGAATTGCGGGGCTATTTTCTGCTGTCCCTGGCGGGACTTTCTTCCAGACTTCTATCCCGCGATTTTGTTTTGTGACTGAATCCATGTAAGTTATTGTTTTATATAACCGGGATCAGGAGCCTTGGAATTGAGAGTTTAGCGTTACTTATTTAAAAAAGGTAAGATAGTTCTTACAGAACCAGATTATAATTTCCAAATAGATAGAACCGGGATAAACATTTTTTGGTTTACTGAATTATATTCGCGAACAATACTAATAATCAGGAGCTTACGAATGTTATCAATTGGACAGAAATTCCCGGAATTTAACATATTATCTGTTGTTTCACTGGAAAAGGGAAATGAGTTCGTTAAAATTTCGTCAGAGGAACACAAATCGGAAGGGAAATGGATGGTAATGTTCTGGTATCCGAAAGATTTCACCTATGTTTGTCCAACCGAAATAATAGAATTTGACAAAAATCTTGAGGAATTTGAAAAAAGGAAAACTTTTCTGATTGGAGCTTCGACCGATACGGAATATGTTCATCTTGCCTGGCGTAAGAATGAACCTGATCTAAAGGAGCTGCGAATTCCTCTGCTTGCCGATACCTCCAAATCACTCGCGGAGGAGCTCGGGATACTGGAAGAAAATGAAAAGATCGCGTACAGAGCGACATTCATTATAGACCCGGATGGTATAATAAGGTGGATTTGTGTAAATGATTTGAACATCGGGCGTAATGTTCCTGAAGTATTAAGGGTGCTGGATGCTCTTCAGACCGGTAAACTTTGTCCATGCAACTGGGAAACCGGTCAGGATACTTTATAAAATAAATAAAACGATCCGGAATTTGCCGGACCATTATAATTTGAGGATTTATGAAAGAATTCTGGAATGACAGATTTGATTCTGAAAATTATGTTTATGGTGAAGAACCAAACCGTTTTTTCATGGAACAAATTGAAAAGATAAATGGAGGCAGACTTTTGCTCCCCGGGGAGGGTGAAGGAAGGAACGCGGTTTTTGCCGCGACAAGGGGCTTTGATGTGTCTGCTGTTGATTTCAGTGTTAAGGGAAGGGAAAAAGCATTAAAACTGGCTGAGAAAAAAGGTGTAAAAATAAATTATAAAGTTGAAGACCTCAGTAATTTTCATCCGCCTGCCGGGCAGTTCGATCTTATCGCCATCATTCATCTTCATCTTTTACCGGAAGTCAGGGAGAAATTTCACAGGAGTTTGGCGGAATCTTTAAAGCCGGGTGGCAGAATAATAATGGAAGTTTTTGAGAAGGAGCAGATTAAAGAAAATTCCGGCGGTCCGCGAAATGAAGATATGCTCTATAGTCTGGAGGATATATTTACCGACTTTCAGGATCTTGATCCGCTGATATTCCTTAAAGACAAAATTAGTCTGAATGAAGGGGATTTTCATAATGGCGAGGCGCATGTTATAAGATATACAGGAATAAAACCTTTAATTTAAGATAGTTTTGGAAGCATAATTCTACTGACATTTTATGTTAAAGAGGGCAAAGAAGGAAGAAATTTATTATTTTTGTCCGGTACACAAAAAATACCGGTTTTTGATGAATCCAAAATATCTGATATTAACAGAAGGTTTTACAAATCCCCATGTAGCAAAAACTGCGCGGAATGTTTTGCTATACAGACCTGAATCGGTTATAGCATTACTGGACAAATATAACCGGGACAGGATAAGCCGCGAACTACTCAACGCGGGAGGAGTTCCGATTGTAGCTGACTTTAATGATGCTCCTGCCGCGGATACTCTTCTGATTGGTATTGCCACGCCGGGGGGTGTTCTGCCGCAAAAATTAAGATACAGAATTTTTGAAGCGATAGAAAGAAAGATGAATATTGTTTCGGGGCTTCACCATTTTCTTTCGGATGATCCTGAAATTTCATCGAAAGCGCGCGCAGCGGGGATTAAAATTGATGATATAAGGAAAACAGATTTTACGGGGGTTGCTCACCGGAAAGGAATTAACCCGAAATGTCTGAGGATTGAGACAGTAGGCAATGACTGCTCGGTGGGCAAAATGATTGTCTGCCTGGAGGTTCAGAAATATCTGCTTGAAAAGGGATATAACGCCGGTTTTGCGGCGACAGGTCAGACCGGTATTATTATCGCGGGAAAAGGAATACCTGTCGACGCGGTCAGGGGGGATTACATCAGCGGTTCCGCCGAAAAACTTGTACTGGAGAATCAGCATCATGATTTTCTTTTTATCGAGGGACAGGGAAGCCTGGTGCACCCGAGGTATTCGGCTGTGTCGATAGGGCTGCTTCATGGCGCGATGCCGCAGGGACTTATTATGTGTTATGAAATGGGCAGGGAATTTATTCATGGTCTCGACGGGGTGAAAATACCCCCTCTGCGGGATGTTATAAATTTGTTTGAGTGCAGCGCGGCCAATTTATTTAAAACCAAAGTTATCGGGATTGCCATAAACAGCCGTAAACATAATGAAAAAGATGCCGCGGCTGAAAGGGAAGGAATCAAAAAACTGACCGGTTTACCTGCTTGCGACGTTATAAGGGATGGCCCTGAAGAATTGGGGGAAGCTGTGCTTTCTTATTCGAGAAAACTTCGTTAATAATATTCTTTTGAAAGGAGAAAATTTTGTTCGATACTACTCTGATATCCGCTGAAAATAATTTCGCTTTATGGGCTGTTCTGCTTTTTGCCGCGGCTTTTGGTTTCTGGGCCGAAAAAACCAGGTGGGGCTCGCGTCTATCGGCAATGATGGTCGCTCTGCTTGTAACATTTATTTTGTCCAACCTTTCGGTTATTCCGGCTTCGGCAGAAACTTATGATATTGTCTGGTCTTATCTTGTGCCAATAGCGATTCCTCTGTTATTATTTAAAGCTGACCTGAAAAGAATACTAAAAGAGGCGGGGCCTACTCTGATCGCATTTTTTTTCGGGGGCGTCGGAACATTTATCGGAACGGTAATAGCATATAATATAATACCTCTCGGTGAAGAGGGCTGGAAGCTGGCAGGCATATTTTCAGCTACCTATATAGGTGGTTCGATGAATTATGTCGCTGCCGCGGAAGCGCTTCAGATGCGTTCGGGTGACCTGCTCGCGGCCGGAGTCGCTGCCGATAACCTGGTTATGGCCGCCTATTTTATGGTTCTTTTTGCCCTTCCTTCAGTCGGATTCCTTAAAAAAATTTTTAATGATAAGGAAATGGGGGTAGAAAAGAATTTTGAACAGGAACTGGAATCGGGTTATGATAAGCCGACATTGGAAAGTATGGCTAAAGCTCTCGCGGTTAGTTTTATCATCTGTGCTGTCGGATTTATGATAGCTGATCTGACAGGAATCAAAGGAAGCGGCATTCTGATAATTACAGCGATGATTGTGGCGATGGCAACAATATTTCCAAAATATACAGGCCGTATCGCCGGGGCTGATGCACTGGGGACTCTGCTCATGCAGGTCTTTTTCGCGGCGATCGGAGCCAGCGCGAATATTATGGTAGTATTAAAGTTTGGACCGATACTATTTCTTTTTGCCGCTGTAATTCTATCTATACACCTTATAATTATTCTCCTTGCCGGAAGGCTATTTAAACTGAGTCTGCCCGAAATAATAATCGCTTCCAACGCTAATATGGGTGGACCGACCACCAGCGCGGCAATGGCTGTGGCGCGAAAATGGAACGCTCTTGTAATTCCGGCTATTTTATGCGGGACACTGGGGTACGCGATAGCGACATTTCTCGGTGTTGGAATAGGGCATTTACTGAAGTGATAAGTTACCTTGATAATTAGTTCTTTTTTGTCGCACGGGATAATTCTGCAAGAAGTTGAATCCCGCCACGCAAAATGGCGAGGTTTTTCATGTACCCGGCCGGAGACTTGTTTTCCACGGCGGATCGAATCCGGCGACAGCAGCTTCGACTCAACTCAGCTACCGGACAGGTGCGTTGTTTCCGGCTTGGTCAGATTATTCCGTAAGAGGTTAAATTCTACGCATAATGGAAAAATTTCAATTAACAATTAATAATGTACAATTAACAATTGAAAAGATGACCGCAGTTTATTTTGATTTCGCTGATTTAGGCGGAAGAAAAGCCACAAAAGGAATTAGGAATTAGGAATTAGGAATTAGGAATTAGGAATTAGAAATTAGGAATTAGGAATTAGGAATGAAAAGAATGTTATGAAACCTATTTTTGATTTTTTTAACCTTAGTAGCATAGGAAACCACCCAACCAAACTAAACTTTATTAACCTTATTCAAACGAGCGATATGTTCTAAGGAATTATCTAATGATCGCGTAAAAAACTCAGAAAAGGAATGGAGTGATTAAAAAGATTAACCGGATATATGTTAGCCATAGAAATCCAAATCGAAGTCGCCATCGAAGTCGGGTTCTTTAATAAATCTGAGAATTGTTTCCATTCTTCACTAACCACTATTCACTTCTGGCTCCGCCAGTTTATGATTTCGATGGTTTTTCTAACAATTTCTTGTTTCTGATTTTGACAGCTTAGCCGTTTATCGGTAAAATAACTCTTTCATCAATATCTTTCCAACAACAAATGAAATTCCTTATTCTCCCTTTTTGTTATAGAGCAAAATGAAATAAAAAAAGGAAAATCCATGACAAATAAAAAAGCGAACACAATTTATCCTGTGAATGATCTTTTGGCGAAAAGATGGAGTCCCCGCAGTTTCTCAGATAAAAAATTAAAGACTGAGGATGTGTATTCTCTCTTTGAAGCCTCGAGATGGACAGCCTCATCATATAATGAGCAGCCCTGGCGTTTTGTAGCGGGAATTAATTTTGACGAAACCTGGGAAAAAATTTACGATACTCTTTTACCCGGAAATAAAACCTGGGCTGAAAAAGCTCCACTGCTTATTCTGAGCGCCGCGTCTCTAAATCTCGACAGGAACGGTAAAGAAAACGGTTATGCGTTATATGATACCGGGCAGGCTGTTGCCATGATGACTGTTGAGGCGATATCAAGAGGAATATATATGCATCAAATGGGTGGTTTTGATAAAACCAAAGCGGCTGAACTATTCGGCATTCCTGATGGATTTATTCCGGCAGCAGTTATCGCCGGTGGTTATCCGGGTGATCCGGGGGCGCTTCCCGACAATCTGAAAGCAAGTGAATTGTCTGTAAGAAAAAGAAAAAATCCAGGTGAAATTGTTTTCAGTTCCTCCTGGGGTAAAGCGCTTTATTGACAAAAAAATCGCTTTCTCAGACATTTTGCTGGATGAAAGATTCAACATAATTTCCACACAGGAGTAAAATTAAAAAAGCCCGGCTTCCACCGGGCTCTTAATTCTCGGGTATCGCTGTGGTTTAGTTTGCAGGATACCATTCTTCTCCAATAATGAGGAGAGAATATATAGTTTTCCATCCCTGCTTAGGGTTAAAATCCAGCCGCGTTTTTCCCGCTTTTCCGGGAAATAAATATGTCCTGCTCTTCAGGAATTACAAAACAAGATTCTAAATCACTCATTCCGAGTTAACAAAAATCTAAAAGCCATGCGTGTCCTATTTAGACCTTTGCCAATATTAAATACGTAAACTTTTTGAAAGAACATTCAAAAAATAATAGTTATTACAACCCAAAGTAAATAGTTATTAATAATCATTTTTGCCTCTTATATGTTACCAAATTGTTAAACCGCGGGACAGATTTGTACTCTCTCATCTTAATAATCAATAAAAGCGCTTTTTGTAGGACAGAATTGAATTCTGTCCTGAGCGGATAACGCGAGGCGGATATTATTTGAAAGGCAGCGCTCATTCCGAGGTGGTTAGGACAGATTGCAAATCTGTCCTACAGGTAATTTTGTAATTTCATGAATTTACTCAAAGCTTCTGATTCGGGGACAGAAGTCATTTTAAGTTAATTTGATTATGAATTACAGCGCTTTTTTTATACGTCAATAAATCAATAAAATACTGTAGGACAGAATTGAATTCTGTCCTGAGCGGATAGCGCGAGGCAGACATTATTTGAAAGGCAGCGCTCATTCCGAGGTGGTAAGGACAGATTGCAAATCTGTCCTACAGGTAATTTTGTAATTTCATGAATTTACTCAAAACTTCTGATTCGGGAACAGAAGTCATTTTAAGTTAATTTGATTATGAATTACAGCGCTTTATTTATGCGTCAATAACTCAATGAAATATTGTAGGACAGAATTGAATTCTGTCCTGAGCGGATAGCGCGAGGCAGATATTATTTGAAAGGCAGCGCTCATTCCGAGGTGGTAAGGACAGATTGCAAATCTGTCCTACAGGTAATTTTGTAATTTCATGAATTTACTTAAAACTTCGGATTTTGGAACAGGAGTCATTTTAAGTTCAGTTAATTATGAAATACAGCGCTTTATTTATACGTCAATAAATCAATAAAATACTGTAGGACAGAATTGAATTCTGTCCTGAGCGGATAGCGCGAGGCAGACATTATTTGAAAGGCAGCGCTCATTCCGAGGTGGTTAGGACAGATTGCAAATCTGTCCTGCAAGATTTTTCGGCGCGGAAGTTCATCAATCTGTCCGCGCCATGTTGTGTTTAAGTAAGTTGTGCCGGATGGGAGGCTTTTTATTAGGCTGCGTGTTATCTCGACAGGGGGGACAGAATGCAATTCTGTCCTACAAAAATGATGAAAAATGGGGTAAATTACGGTTTACAACTGTAAAATTTCTTAAGTTTAGATGATATTTTAAATTCATTTTGAATAAAATTTCATTGGAGTTTCTTTTAATGGAAAGTGAAAATAAAAGCGGGGAATTTAAGCTGGAAGAGCAGTTGAATCTTGCGGCCGATTTTACCCCTCCAACATATGAAGAGTGGAAAAAAGTAGCTGAAAAGGACCTGAAAGGGGTGCCTTTTGAAAAAAAACTTGTTACTAAAACTTTAGAAGATATTAAACTTAATCCTCTTTATACAAGAGGTGATATTGAGGATATTAAATTTAAGGATGAACTGCCGGGAACGGGCAGTTTTGTTCGCGGTTTCACTGCCTCAGGTTATCGGGGTAAAGAATGGGAAGTATGCCAGAATATTCCTTACGCCGACGCGGAAGAATTTAACGCGGCCCTTAAACATGATCTTGAAAGGGGACAGACCGCGATTAGTCTTACCCTTGATAAAGCCACACAAATGGGACTTGACGCTGATTACGCCGGGAAAGAAATTGTCGGTAAAGGCGGTATTTCAGTTTCCGCATACAGGAGTCTGAACAGAGCGCTGAAAGATATCGATCTGGAGAAATACCCGATTTATGTAAAAGCGGGATTCTCGGCGCTGCCATTTATATCTGTATTTAACGCCTGGCTTAAGAATTCTAATAAAGATATCAGCAAACTGAAAGGAAGCATTGAAGCCGATCCGGTTTCATGGCTAGCCGAAAATGGTGAACTGCCGGTTTCGGAGGAGACGGCGTTCAGCGAAATGAATACTGTGCTGGACTGGGCAAAAACAAACGCGCCGGGTTTAAGAACAATCGGTATAAATGGAGCTGTCTGGCATAATGCCGGAGCGAGCGCGGTTCAGGAACTCGCCTTCTCAATGGCGACCGCTATTGAATACCTGAAAAATCTTTCTGAAAAGGGAAAAGATATAAAAGATATCGCGTCATCGATGAGATTCACATTCGGAACCGGCACTTTTTATTTTATGGAGATAGCCAAATTCAGGGCGGCTCGTCTGATCTGGACAAACATCATGAAAGCCTTCGGAGTTAATGATATCCCGGCGATGAAAGTTCACGCTGAAACTTCAAAATTCAGCCAGACTGAATATGATCCTTATGTGAATATGCTTAGAACCACAACGGAAGCATTTTCCGCGGTTGTGGGTGGTGTTGATTCGATGCATACCAACGCTTTTGATGAAGTATTCGGCCTGCCCGATGAATTCAGCAGAAGAATATCGAGAAATACACAGATTATCCTGAATGAAGAATCACACCTGAATAATCTTATTGATCCCGTGGGGGGCTCATATTATGTCGAAAAACTGACTGAGGAAGTGGCTGAAAAAACATGGGAACTGACAGGGAAAATTGATGACCTGGGGGGAATAATTCAGGCTCTTCGCGATAACTTTCCACAGAGTGAAATTGAGACTGTAAACGCGCAGAGAAATAAAGAGATTGCCAAAAGAAAAAGAGTTATTGTCGGGACCAACATGTACGCGAATCTTACGGAAGTTAAAAAAGAAAAACGCATGGTGGATCATGACAAATTTTACAGGATGCGCTCGGAATATCTGCAGAAATTCAGAACAAGCGGAGACAATACCAAACACCAGCAGGTGCTTGAAAAACTCCAGGAACTTGTTGACGCGGGTGGTGAAGGATTGATTGAAAAAGGAAGTGAAATAATTATTACCGGCGGCACGATTGGCGAAATAAGCAAAGCTGTAAGGCCGGATGCCGGAAATCCTGTTTGTGTGATTCCGCTGAAATTTACACGGGCGTCCGAACCGTTTGAAGAATTGAGAGACGCCTCCGCCTTTTATAAAAAAGAAACAGGTAAAGCCCCCGGAATATTCCTGGCGAATATGGGTTCTTTAAAACAGCATAAAGGGAGAGCTGATTTTTCGAGGGGATTTTTTGAGGCTGGCGGTTTTGACGTAACATATCCCGCCGGATTCAAAACTCCGGAAGAAGCCGCTGACGCTTTCCTCGCCTCCGGAAATGAAATAACCGTTATCTGCTCAACAGATGATACCTATCCTGAAATTGTTCCGGCGCTGGTAAAATTGATAAAAGATAAAAAGGGGGATGCCACAGTGGTGCTTGCCGGTTATCCCAAAGACCAGGTTGAAGCCCACAAAGAAGCTGGTGTCGATGAGTTTATTTTCCTTGGCGCCGATGTTTATAAAATACTTTCCGGATTGTTGAAAAAAACAGGAGTGATAAAATGAAACCTGAATTCAGTAAAATAAAACTTGATACCGGTTCCGGAAAGGGCTCCTATGAGGAGTGGAAAGAAAAATTTAAAGCCGAAACCGGAAAAGACTTCGAAGAATTTGTCTGGAAAACAATGGAGCAGATTGATGTAAAACCATTGTACACAGGTGATGATATAAAAGATAAATCCCATCTCGATTATGTTTCGGGCATGCCTCCATTTCTACGCGGTCCTTATAGCTCGATGTATGTCGGCAGGCCCTGGACAGTCAGGCAGTACGCCGGATTTTCCACCGCTGAAGAAAGCAACGCCTTTTACCGCAGGAATCTCGCCGCGGGTCAGAGAGGGCTTTCAGTCGCGTTTGATCTCGCAACTCACAGGGGCTATGATTCTGACCATAACCGTGTTGTCGGTGATGTTGGTAAGGCGGGTGTGGCTATCGATTCAGTAGAGGATATGAAAATTTTATTCGATCAGATACCCCTTGATAAGATGTCTGTTTCAATGACCATGAATGGCGCGGTTTTGCCCGTAATGGCTTTTTATATTGTCACCGCGGAAGAGCAGGGAGTAGCTCCCGAACTGCTGACAGGGACAATCCAGAATGACATTCTTAAAGAGTATATGGTAAGAAACACATATATTTATCCCCCCGCTATGTCGATGAAAATTATCGGGGATATATTCCGTTTTACATCTGAAAATATGCCTAAATTCAACAGTATCAGCGTTTCAGGTTACCACATGCAGGAAGCGGGAGCGACCGCCGACCTGGAAATGGCCTATACACTGGCCGATGGTCTGGAATATATCAGAACAGGAATTAATGCGGGATTGGATGTAGACTTATTCGCGCCCCGTATATCATTCTTCTGGGCGCAGGGAATGAACTATTTTATGGAAGTTGCGAAAATGCGCGCGGCAAGACTGATCTGGGCGAAACTGCTGAAACAGTTCAATCCGAAAAATCCTAAATCGATGTCTTTGCGCACACACTCGCAGACATCGGGCTGGAGCCTCGCCGAGCAGGACCCCTTCAACAACGTTGCCAGAACATGCATCGAAGCTATGGCCGCGGCGCTGGGACATACACAGTCGCTGCATACCAACTCACTTGATGAAGCTATCGCGCTTCCGACAGATTTTTCTGCCCGTATCGCGAGAAACACCCAGTTATACCTGCAGGATGAAACAATGATCACGAAGGTTATCGATCCCTGGGCAGGTTCATATTATGTTGAAGCTCTTACAGACGCTCTCCTTAAAAAAGGCTGGGAACATATCCTTGAAGTTGAATCTTATGGCGGTATGACCAAAGCAATAGAAGCGGGCATCCCGAAGATGAGGATTGAGGAAGCTTCGGCCCGCAGGCAGGCGCATATTGATTCGGGCAAAGAAACTATTGTCGGCGTCAATAAACACAGGCTTGAAAAGGAAGACCCGATTGAAATACTTGAAGTGGATAATACCGCTGTAAGGCTTTCACAGATAAAAAGGATACAGCAGACCAAACAGAACAGAAATGAAGATGAAGTAAATAAATGGCTCGGAGCGCTGGCGAACTCGGCTGAAACCGGCGAAGGAAATCTTCTCGAATTATCGGTAAACGCGGCGAGAGCGAGAGCCACACTTGGAGAAATATCAATGGCAATTGAAAAATCGAGCGGAAGATACCAGGCGCAGACGAGGACAATCTCCGGCGTTTACAGCAGTGAATACTCGCAGAGTGAAGATGTCGTCCTGAACAAAGTAAGAGATATGACAGATGAATTTGCCGTGAATGAAGGACGCCGTCCACGTATTATGATTGCTAAAATGGGACAGGATGGCCATGACCGGGGCGCAAAAGTTGTTGCTACAGCCTACGCCGATATGGGATTTGACGTCGATGTCGGCCCTCTTTTCCAGACTCCGGAAGAAACTGCCCGCCAGGCGGTTGAAAATGATGTCCACTGCGTAGGGATGAGCTCACTGGCAGCCGGACATAAAACTCTTCTGCCACAGCTCGTTGAAGAACTGAAGAAAAATGGCCGGGAGGATATAATTGTAATCTGCGGAGGTGTTATTCCCTCACAGGATTATGATTTCCTCTATGAACATGGCGCCGCCGCGATCTTCGGACCGGGAACAAAAATTCCGGAAGCGGGCGTAAAAATAATGGATGAAATAAATAAGCGTTTCGCTTAGATATATTTATTATATTTATAACCCTCTTCCCGGAATTCGGGGAGGGGGTTTTTTGTAGATAATTGCATTAGATTGTAGAATTGTCTTCAACCTCACCCCCAACCCCTCTCCTTATCAAGGAGAGGGGAGTCGTTAATAGGTGTGGAAGGATTAAAAAAGTTAGAAACTCCTGAGATAATAAATGTCAGAAAATAATAGTTATAAACCAGACTGGGCGCCAGAAAATGCCGGGCAGGAATTTGCTGTCCGGGTTGTAAAAGGTAAAGAAAAAAGAGAATCGGGCCCTCAGAAAAACGCGATTAAAAAGAGAAAGCAGTTGTCTCCTGAAGAATTTGTTAATGGCATACTCGCCGGGGACAGGAATATTCTCGCCAGGGCGATAACTCTTATAGAAAGCAATTCACCAAATCATTACACACTTGCCAGGAATGTTCTTGACGGTGTCTTTCAGCATTCGGGGAAATCTGTAAGGATAGGGATTACCGGTGTTCCGGGAGCCGGAAAGAGCACCCTTATTGAAGCATTGGGTATGTACCTGCTGAAGGAGGGGCACAAAGTCGCGGTATTAACCGTCGATCCGAGCAGCAGCGTCACCCGTGGAAGTATTCTCGGCGATAAAACGAGAATGGAAAAACTTTCACGTGAAGAGAATTGTTTTATAAGGCCATCTCCATCGGGCGGAACCCTCGGCGGTGTTGCAAGGAAAAGCCGTGAGACGATGCTACTATGTGAAGCCGCCGGGTATGATACTATTTTGATTGAAACTGTCGGAGTCGGGCAGAGTGAGATTACCGTCAGATCGATGGTTGACTTTTTTCTCCTCGTACTTATTCCCGGGGGAGGGGATGAACTTCAGGGCATTAAAAGGGGAGTGATGGAGCTGGCTGACGCGGTTTTGATAAATAAAGCTGACGGTGATAATGAAAAACCGGCTAATATAGCAAAAGCTGATTACACTAACGCCCTTCATTATATGAAACCCTACACAAGGGGATGGCATCCGAAAGCTCATACAGCTTCCGCGCTGCATAATAAAGGCATCGATGATTTATGGAGTGTGATAACAGAATTTACCGGCCATACCAAATCGGAAGGTATATTCGAAGAACAGCGAAAAGATCAGGCGGTTGAATGGATGCTTAAGCTTATTGAGGATGAATTAAGAGGAAGATTTTATAACCATCCCGAGATTAAAAATTTTCTTCCCGGAATGCGTGAAGATATCATTAATGAAAAGAAACTTCCCGCCGCGGCAGCCGAGGAATTGCTTGAGATATTCTTTAAGTCGGGCGGAGATTTATGAAAGACCTGGAAATAAAATCTGTTCCGATAGAAGAGGCGGAATTTTGTGTGCTTGACGTTGAGACCACCGGAACTTCCGCCAGGTATCATCGTGTGATTGAAATAGGTATGGTGCAGGTTAAAAATCTGGAGATAAAAAAAACATACCGGCAGTTTATTAATCCCGGCGCCCCTGTTCCTTCGGTAATTACAGGGATTACTGGCATTACAACAGCAGATGTCATTAATGAGCCTCCTTTTGAAAATTTTGTTCCGGAGATAACTGATTTTATCGGACATTCGATATTAACGGCGCATAACTATACATTTGATCACGGATTCCTGAGAGAAGAATTTCTGCGGAACAGCTTTGAATTTCCGGGATATACCGGGTTATGCACACTTAAACTCGCGAGGAGGTTATTCCCGGAGCTGCCCAGTAAATCACTCGGCAATGTTACCTCACATCTTTCCGTAGTCCACAAAAATGTTCATCGCGCATTGGGCGACGCGCTGGTGACAGCGAAAATATTGCTGAAAATGATTGATATTTTGCGGGAAGAACATCATATTGAAACCCTCGGTGAACTTCTCGCTTTCCAGAATACACCCGGTGGTAGGAGCGGGGGATACAGGATTACAAAAAAAAAACTGGCCGGTGATTTCGCGAGCCTGCCCGACGGACCGGGGGTTTACTTTTTTAAGAATGCCAAAGATAAAATTTATTACATCGGCAAGGCAAAGTCACTGATAAGGAGGGTAAAAAATTATTTCTCGGAAAGCGCCGCCCGGAAAGCAAAAAAAATATCGGTAAAATCCTCGCGGCTTGGATTTATTGAGACCAACACAGAACTGACCGCGCTGATAGCCGAAGCGGAACTGATAAAGAAACATAAACCGCCTATGAATACTATGCTCAAAAAGTATTCGGGCAGTCATTTTATTCGTGTATCGACAACCCAGGAATTTCCGAAGCTCGGACAGACCCAAAAATTTGACTTCGACGGAAATGACTATTTCGGGCCATACAGCAAAAGGGACACTGCCGCGGCTATGCTGAATATTATCGATAAAACTTTCGCCGTCAGGGAATGCACTGAAAAAGATTTCAGGAAAGGAAAACGATGTTATCTCGCGGATCTGAAACGCTGTATTGCTCCTTGTGAAAATGGGGCGGATTCCGAAATGTATAAAGAGGAGTTGTGCAAAGTTTATGATTTTCTTTCAGGAAACAACCAGTATGCGGTAAACAGGCTTCTTGAGAAAATGAAGATACTTTCCGGAGAACAGAAGTATGAACAGGCCGCTGAAGTAAGGGACACGGTTAACCTTCTTATGAACCAGCTTAACAGATCATCAATATTGGCTGAACCGGTTAACAGAGCAAAGGTGCTGATTAAAGTAAGGGGCGCTTTGGAAGATGACTTTCTTTTGCTTATTGAGGGAAAAGTTATAATAAAAGGGAAGGCGCTGAATGAGGATAAACTATTTGAAACAGCTCTGGATGATTATTTCAGCGGGACACTACATCTCTTCAAAGGTATCGATGATAAGGACCTCGAAAGAATGAAAATTATGCTTTCATGGCTGGTTAAAAACAGGACGAGGGTAAGCATTTTTTACCTGGAAAATTATTCTTCAAAAGAGGAACTTGAGAAAAAGATCATAAAATGAAACGGCGGCGTCAATTATGTTATTATGCCGCCTGAAATTTTAATTGAGGTTCCAAACCGAGAAATTTAATACAGTAGCATAAATAATCCATAACAGGTAAGGGATTAACAGCTTGGCGGATAATTTGTCCCGGTTATTGAAGAGAGCCATTGTAAGCAAAACAAAAACCAGAAGGAAAATAATCTCTATAAGAGCAAGTCCTCTCAACTGCCAGGTAAAAAATAGAAAAGACCATAAAAAATTGAGCGCGAGCTGAAGCGCGTAAACATATATCTGAAGTTTTACATTTATTCCTGTTTTCCCCACCATCAGAATTCTATATGCTGAAATTCCCATAAGTATATATAATATTGTCCAGACAGGGGCAAAAACATACCCGGGAGGGGCGAATGAGGGAAGATTTAGTGATCCGTAAATCGCTCCCTGGTCGGGTGTAAGGAAAGCGATCAAAAATCCGACGACTAATGGTATCAGCGCTGAAATTATAAGGGTGCGAAGGTCAAATTTTTTTTTGACTTTAAAAATGCTGCTCATTTTTTTCCTAAAGTAAATTTTTGAATTGTCAAAACTTAATACCGGCAGGTGAAAAATTCAATCTAATTATTTGGTTACCTGAAAATATGAGTGAACAATTCACTGAAAGTTTTTGGAAATAATAAGAATGCCGGCAATTCAGATTCTCTTAATCGTCGGCTTAACAGGTATTGTATTTATAATGTGCCTGATCACATCCGGGAATAAAGACCTTGTATGATGAACTTATGTTTAGTAATTTTTATTAATTTGATAAAAAGAAAAAGGAAACAGGTATGAGAAAAATATTTTTTCTGTTGGTAATTATAACATCTGTTTATTCGGCGCAGAACGCATCCGATTATTTCCCCTCTTCAGCCGGGCATACATGGTATTACAGAATTACTCCTCTCGATTCACTTAATTTTCCTATTCTGAATATGGCAATACTCGAGAAGGATTCATTCGCGGTGGCGGATGGTCAGTTTCACGGCAGGCAGTCACACCTGATGTTGTCCAAAACGGCCCCTGCCGGAGCAGTTGATTTCATAGATTATACAGATTCTGTTTTTTATTCATTTGAGGGTGGCTCGGCATTCGAATATGTCAATTTCCCTTCATTTCTTGATTCCGCCGTTATACCGGACAGCAGCCTTATCTACCTGCTTCGCGGTTATAATGACTGGTATGGCATGTATCCCTTTAGCGCTTCAGTCGGCCAGCCCGATACAATTTTCCAGGCAGATACAACAATCAACTTTGACACCGCGGCTGTGCCGGTCCGGATTGAGGTTACGACCGAGAGGGAGGAAGATGAATTCCTCTCCACAGAAGTGGGAAACTTTACCTGCAAAAAATTTACCGTAAGTGTTAATCTTTATTATATACTTGAGTTACCCCCTCCTTTTCCAAACCTTTATGTATTGATTGCCGATTTTCCGAATACCTACTGGATAGCTGAAGATAACTGGATAGTCAGGCAATATTCTCCTTCGGCTTCAATAGACCTCTCAAACTATGGTATTCCCAAAATATATGTTCCCGGTCTGGAAAAGTATGTTAAACTTAACCCGGTTATGATAACTCTCTTTCAGCCGACCGGGGGAGAAATATTTCCTGCCGGGGGGGAGAGAGATATTTTGTGGCTGAACCGGAATGGCGAAAATGTAAAAATAGAATATTCTGTTGATTCGGGCGGCAACTGGAGCCCGGTGTCATCGGGATTAGCGGGTAATACAGGATTATATCAATGGACTATACCCGATATCCAGACAGAAAATGCCAGGATCAGAATAAGTGATATGAGCGATCCTTTTATCTGGGATGAAAGTTTGGCAGATTTCTCCATTGTCCCGGCGCCTGATTTAAATCTTACCTCGCCATCAGGCGGGGAGACTATAGAAGGTAATACACAATACAATTTAACATGGTCTTCACTGAATTCCGAAACTTTAAAAATTGAATTTACATCGGATAACGGGGATAACTGGAGCGTTGTTCATGAAAGTATCCCGACAGGTAATAACAGCTATAGCTGGACTGCTCCGGATATTTCATCCTCTGAATGCAAGATCAAAATCTCAGATGGTCAGTTTCCTGAATACTATTCTGAAAGTGGAGTTTTTACAGTAACGCCCTCGACCGGAATAAAGGAAAATGATTTACCTGTGGAATATTCTCTTTTACAAAATTATCCCAATCCTTTTAATCCGGCTACAAAAATTGAATTCACTCTTAAAGAAGGAGGCCCGGTAGAACTGGCAGTATTCAATGTTCTCGGAGAAAAGGTCAGTACCCTTGTAAATGGCGAAATGCGGTCAGGAAAACATGCTATATCATTCGATGGGTCTTCACTTTCGAGTGGAGTTTATTTTTACAGACTATCGGCCGGTAATAAAATATTTGTTAAAAAAATGATACTTTCACAATAATTTTAGTTAAATTTAAAGTCTCTTATGTTGAATTAATCTGTGTTCCGGAAAAGTTTTCCTAAACCAAATCACTATTTAACAAGGAACACAATATGATAAATTATGTCCACAAAATAGTAAGGACCGTTTTAATGCTTGTTTTAGCTACAGGGATGAACTGGAGTAATTTAAATGCTCAGGGTGGTGGAGAGCTTCCCACCAGGGATCAGATAGAGGCAAAATATAAATGGAATCTAACCGATATTTATGAATCGGACGAAGCCTGGGAAGCCGATTTTAAATTGATGGAATCTAAAGTTGATGAATATGGTCAGTTCGAAGGAAAGATTGGTAATTCAGCCGCGGACCTTCTCGCCTGTTTGAAGTTTGATGATGAGGTAGGAATTACATTCGGACAAATGGCTCTCTATTCCAGCCTGGCAAAGGACCGTGATCTGAACAACACAAAATATAAAGCAATGTTCGACCGACTGATTGCTTTATCATCAAAAGTATCTGCCGCAGGCTCTTATATTCAGCCTGAAATCTTAAAAATTCCGGAAGATAAACTTTGGGGATTTGTGAAAGAAGAGGCCGAATTGCAGGTTTATACTCAGATGTTGAAAGATATGCTGCGTACCAAAGAGCACACGCTGAGCAAGGAACTTGAAGAACTTATGGCTCTTTCCGGACCTGTCAGAGGTGTGCCCGGGGACGCCTTCAGTATGTACAAAAATGCCGATATTGATTATCCTATGGTAAAGGCCGAAGATTCGGATGAAGAAATTAAAATTTCGGATGGAAGATATTATGCGGCTTTATACTCAAATGACCGTGATTTTCGTGAGAGAGTATATCGTGGATATTATGAACCTTATATGAAGAATAAAAATCTTCTTGCTTCACTATTTAATGGAAATATCAAAGCGGGCATGTTTAATGCTACTGCAAGGAAATATGATAACACCCGCCAGGCTGCTCTCGACAGAAATAACATTCCATTATCAGTTTATGATAATCTTGTAAAAACCGCCCGTGATAATGCCGAACCGCTTCACAGGTGGTGTGGTCTGAAGAAAAAAGTTCTCGGCCTTGATGATATGCACGCGTATGATACCTATGTTACATTATTCCCTTCAGTAACAAAAGAATATACCTACGATGAAGGAGTTGAACTTTGTCTGAAAGCTCTCGCGCCGCTCGGAGAAGAATATATCAATAATTTGAAAATGGCATTTGAAAACCGCTGGATTGATGTTTATGAAACCAAAGGTAAAAGAACCGGCGCCTATTCATCGGGAACAACATATGGGAAACATCCCTATGTGCTGCTGAACTGGAACGGTCAGTTGAGTGATGTATTCACCCTCGCGCATGAAATGGGCCATAATATGCATTCTTACCTGACGGCTACCAACCAGCCATATCCCTACGCCAATTATTCCATTTTTGTCGCTGAAGTAGCGTCAACAATTAATGAAGCCCTGCTTCTTGATTATCTCATTCAGAATGCGAAGAGCAAAGAGGAAAAACTCGCGTTAATTGAAAAGAATCTCAGTCAGATGACATTTACATTTTACCGTCAGACCAGGTTTGCCGAATTTGAACAGGCAGCTCACGAGAGGACAGAAAAGGGTGAAGCTTTAACCCCCGATATACTCTCTGAAATGTATGGTGAAATGTATAAAAACTACTGGGGTCCCGATATGGTGGTTGATGAAGAGGAAAATTACACATGGGCGCGTATTCCTCATTTCTACTATAATTTTTATGTATATCAGTATGCCACCAGTTTTGCCGCTTCACAGGCTCTTGTAGCGCAGGTGAAAGAGGAAGGTCAGCCCGCTATTGACAGAATAATCAATTTCCTCAGCTCCGGCAGTTCAAAATATCCTATTGATGTGCTTAAGGATGCCGGAGTTGATATGAATTCTCCGGAAGTTGTTCTGGCTGTAGTTAAAAAGATGAATAAACTGCTTGACCAGATGGAAGAATTACTCGAAGATTAATTTTATTTTAGCCGGTCCCGGCGCTGCTTACAGCAGGCCGGGCCGGTTTTTTTATTTTAAAGGTATAACAATGAAAATATATTCCAAATCACAACTCAATAATTTCGACTATTCTCTTACTTATGACGATATCAGTCTGATTCCTTCTGTGATATCAACTATTAAAAGCAGGATGGACGCGGTTACCAAATGCAGTTTTCTGGGAAAAGAACTTAATGTGCCGGTTCTTTCAAGCCCGATGGATACAGTAACAGGCATTGAGATGAGCTCAACTTTAAAGAAAATGGGTTGCGTAGGAATATTAAACCGGTTTGATTCATCATTAAAGGAGCTTATCGACAATGATTCATTTAATCAGGATGTGGAAGCTGTTTCGATAGGGCTTACGACAAGTGAATCAAATGTTGCCAGGCTTGCGGAAAAAGTAAAGATGATCTGCATTGACACAGCGAACGCGAATAACCGGGAAGTGCTTAATAAATGTTCGGAGTTAAAATCAAAATTTGATGTGAAAGTAATTCTCGGAAATATTGCTCACGGGGCGACTTTAAAAGACCTTGTAAATGCCGGAGCCGACGCGGTAAGGATTGGCATAGGGGGGGGAAGTGTTTGCACAACTTCAATGCAGACAGGAATCGGGATAGGACAGGTAAGCTCACTTCTGAGCGTATATCATGTCCGGGAGGAAGAAAAGCTTGATATCGGACTGATTGCCGACGGGGGGATAAAATCTCCGGGGGATGTTGTAAAAGCGATCGCTCTCGGCGCCGATGTGGTGATGCTTGGCAGAATGCTGGCGGGAACGAGAGAAACACCGGGCGAAGTGATAAAATATGATGATATGTTATGGAAAAAATACAGGGGTTCCGCTTCTTTCGGAGTTAAAATGAAGGGAGAGTTTATTGAAGGTGAAGAAACAATGGTTCCTTACAAAGGGACAGTAGTCAATGTCATAAATTCTATTTCGGACGGGTTAAGAAGCGCTTTAAGTTACATGAACTGTTCAGGTATTGAGCAGCTAAAAAAAGTGGAAACTTTTGCTGTGCTCAGCCATAGTTCATATATTGAAAGATTGCCAAAAAAATAGCCGGGGAATAAATTCTGAACTCGTAACCCCTGGTAAGAAAAACAACTTCTTTTGGAAATCTATTCGTAAAATAATTTATCCTGTTTTTAACGAGCATCCCTAAAAATCTTTGGATAACTTGTTGAATTGCGGACTGTTATAAATATATTTATTGTACTCCCGTGAATAAAAATGGTGTACCTGACGGCACACAGAATATTTTGCTTATTATATTTTTACCAATATGCTGTCCCTAACGGGGACATAAAAAAAATTGCTATATAGGATTGCCCCTGTCAGGGGCAAAATATTGGTAGAAAAAAAAAGTAGAAAGCGTCCGGGTATGCCGTCAGGTAAACCATATAGCACGCTCTGGCGCCTTAGGTGAGGGGATTAAATCGCAAAAAATTAATTGAATTGTGTCTTGTTGTATGAAATCACAACAAAATAGTCTGATGGGAGTCAGGGAGTTCTTAAAGTATTTCTCTTTTTATGCTCTGATAATCAGTTGATATTCGGAATCCGGATAAAAACTTTCGATTTCATTTTCGAAAATTTTTTCAACTTGATTATTTTTCTTTCCGGCAGGGGGCGGCGACTGTCCACAGGCAAGCTCATAATTATCGATATTAACGAAAGACTTTTCTCTTTCCACTAACATCCTGAGCCTTTCTTCCGAGTAGATATGCAGATGATTTTTAAATTCCACTTATACACCACAAATTATCATAAAATCTGTGTATAAACTAAAAGAAAATTGTTGTCAGATGAAATTATTATATTGTTAAGAAATCAAAGGTTATTTATCCTTATCGGGATTGATATTGATGCTGTAATAATCATCCGAATTGTCTGTTTTTTTTCTTTCTCCCGATATTTCGTCATCAGGCGCGTAGTAGCTTATAGGTGAATCATTTGTCCATTTGATTTCTTCATCATCCTTTTGGGGAGGAGGCGATTTTTCCGGTTTATCTGGTTTATTTATAACTTTTATTCGTTTATCCCTGCTTAAGCCATGTTTTAGTCGGGCTCTTTTTCTCCTTTCATAATCTTCTTTCTGCGAACTTCTCGATCTGTTTTTTTCTTCACCTGAATCTTTAATCACCTGCATTCTTTTTTCTGAAGATGAACTCACAGGTTTCTTGCGGCTGTGAGATGAAGAGGAGGAGGATGACCTTCTCTGTGAAGATTTATCTTGTTCACGTTTTTCTTTTGCTCTGCGGTATTTTTCTTTTTCAATTTCAATTTTTTCTTTTGTTGACATGCTCGAAGAGCTTCTCTTTTCATGTGATCTGGAAGAAGATGAAGATGAAGAGCTTCTGCTTTTCTGTTTAACTTTTGGAGTTTCGACCTTTTTTTCGGGAGGCGCCGGCTTTTCCTTTCTCTTTGCTCTGTCCTCCAGAGCTATCCTTTCATGAGGTTTTAGCTCACCGCTTGCTTTTTGACGTATTCGGAATACAATATAAGAAGTGATGATCACAATTATTGCTGAAGCAAAAAATATCGCGAGGGTAGTATAAATTATTGAGGTCTGGTCCATTCAACGCGCCTGTGAAATGTTCGTCTGAAAAATTTGCTAATACGAAAAATAAAAATATTTATTCAAAAAAAAGTCGTTTCTAGACAAAAATTTATCCTAAATTAATAACTATTTATCAAAAAACCTAACAAGATAGTCAATAAAAGCCTTCTGACAAAGGCAATATCTTAAATAATTGTTCAATATTTTATTATTTTTGTTTTAAACCGGAGAATAATAGCAGGATACCAATGAAAAAAAATGTTAAATCAGATCCTTTTTACAATTTTGGTTTAAGTATCCTGGAGCAAAATCAGAAAAGACTTACCAAATTGCTGCCGGATGTAAAAAAAGGAGGCAATCCGGAGCAGCTTCATAAACTGAGAATTACAACAAGAAAAATAAGAAGCGCCCTTGAAGTTTTCGGGAACTGCTTCAATAAAAAAGATAAAACCCGGTATCTCGATTTTGTCAAAACTCTTACCGGCGCTTTGGGAGCCGCGAGGGATTCAGATGTGCAGATAATCTACCTGAATAAATTTGTTGAAAAAACCGAATCGCAAAAATTGATACCCGGCGTCAAACGTTTGATTGTGAGGATTGAACAAAAAAGGAAAAAACAGCAGAGTGAAGTTAACCGTGTTCTGAAATCGGCAGAAAATTCCGAAGTTCTGAAAATGTTAAACAAAGAATGCTCAGAGAAGAAAAAACTGACTCCCCGTTACCTTAGCGAGTCGAAAATATTTAAAAAACATATGCTGAGTTTAACAGAACAGCTTGTATCTAAAATTAAATCCTATGAGCCGTTTATTTTTAATCCCGAAAGAGTTTTTGAATTACATGAATTGCGTAAAATTAATAAACAGCTCAGGTATACTCTCGATATATTTCTTCCGGTATATGGAACCGACCTGGAAGCGCTCGTAAAAAAACTTGTCATTATTCATGAACTACTCGGAACTATTCATGATTGTGATGTCTGGCTGGATATGATTCCTGTGTTAAGTAAAAAAGAGGTGAAAAAGACCATTGACTTTTACGGTCATCATGCACCCTTCGCCCAGGTTAAGCCGGGAATAGATTATTTCCTTGAGGAAATGAAAAAACTCAGAGAGAATAAATACAATGAATTTATTGAGGCCTGGAATGAATTAAACAGGGAGAACTTCTGGGTGGAAGTAATAAGCTTTTTCAGCTAACCCCTGTTTTTCTGCCGAAATAGGTGGAGATAGCGAATACCAGAACCATCATGGCTCCGTAAATAATCATGAAATAATAGGTGTCCCTTCTGATAAGTATTGTTCTCCTGTCAATTTCAGCGAGCGATTTTCTGATTTGATCGGACAGATCTTCTTTTGATCTGTATGACTGGCCCGCCCAGATTCCCCCCTCAAGGGATTTATTATATGGCTGAAAAGCGTCAAATAGTTCGGGATATTCGTAATAAATTTTTTCCGGTTCGGGGCTTTCGTATATCTGAAGATTTTCCTGCCATATCTGGAAACATAATTCATCCTGACTTGAAATTAATTTCCTGGCTTCGAGGTAAGTAAGAGAATAACTTTTTCGCCATTTATAAAAAGCATTGTAACATTTATTATGTGTTACAAAAAGACCTGCCGAAAAAAGGTCCAGAAAACAGAGATACATGGGAATATATGGCTGATAACCAACATCGAGGTAAAGACCCAGGTTTACAATGTTGGCCGCGACAAAAATAAAAAGCGCGATATTAAATAGCTTTGCGGGGAGTCTCAGAAAAAGTATCATACCTACCCAGCTCAATACCAGCACAAGGAAAAAGGATGGCTCACCATAAAAATAGAGTGAATGAACAACACTGAAGATTGTGGCTATTATTATTGTATAAGGTAAAACAGACTGGTTGGGGCCTAAATCGCGCGGAGGCATACCTTCCGATTTGTGTACTTTATCCTCAAATCTGTGAAAAATACCAATAAGGAAAGGACTTATTATCGGCAGAATAATAAAAGAACCAACAATAACGGTAAGAATATCTTTTGAGGATAATTCAGCCATCTTCTAAAAAATAATTATAAAATATTTATTATATTGAGCTGTAATATACTGAAAACATTTTCTGTTATTCAGCCTGCTTACATATTAGCTTTAAAAACCCTTTTAAACTGATTAAAAATGATTTAAAATTCAATATAAATAATTGCCTGATTAAATTTTTTTTAAAAATACGGTGGTCAACATGAAAAAAATTCTTCTGTTTTTCTTTTTAATCGCATTTACACTTAATGGCGGAGAAAAAGAAAACCCTCCGATTTACATAGCATTTTTATGGCATATGCATCAGCCTATCTACTGGCCTTATGAAAACCTGATAGAAACCGATAACAATGGAAGGTTTCCCTATTCGATAGCAGATATCCATAACCAGCGGTTAGGCCCGTACAATAGCTGGCCGAAAGACGCCGTGCAGTCAGGCATAGACGCGGGTCTGCCTCATATTGGCGCCCAGGTAAGTTTTTCAGGCAGCCTTGTGGAAAACCTGAACAACCTTGAAGCGGGAGGCAACGGAAACTTCCAGAACTGGAAAAGCCACTGGAATTATATTAAAACACAGACTACAAGCCTCGGCAATCCCCGGCTGGATATGGTTGGCTTCGGTTATCATCATCCACTGATGGGACTGATAGATTACAGCGATATAAGAAAACAGATACAGGCTCACAAAGAAATATTCTCCACAAACTTCAGCGGAAATTATTCACGGGGTATATTTCCCCCTGAAAATGCCTTTACCCCTGAAATGATACCCGCCCTCGCCGATGAAGGAATAGAATGGGCGCTGATTGATAATATCCACTTTGAGCGAACCTGTGAAGGATATCCCTGGGCGTCGGAAGGAGGCCTTTATGAACCAAACGGCTCAGATATACTTAATCCCAACCCCGGAGACTGGATACAACTGAATAACCTCTGGGCTCCGACAAAAGTATCTGCCGCCTGGTCGAGCAAACCAAAGTGGATAGAATATGCCGATCCTGAGACAGGCGAGGTAACAAGGATAATAGGAGTGCCCGCCGACCGATATCTCGGTAATGAAGATGGACGGGGAGGATTCGGCGCGTTACAGTATGAATCAGTAATGAGCCAGTTTGAATCCTATAATACAGACTCAGAACATCCTATCCTTATCGTTCTTCACCATGACGGGGACAATTATGGCGGAGGCTCGGAATCATATTACCACAGCAACTTTCAGAATTTTGTAAACTGGCTTCAGTCGAATCCCTCGCGTTTTGTCTGCACAACAATCCAGGATTATCTCGATATGTTCCCCCCGGCGCAGGATGATGTGATCCACGTGGAGAATGGAAGCTGGAGCGGAGCCGACAACGGAGACCCTGAGTTTATGAAATGGCTTGGCGCTCCCGGGGATAACGGTTACAGTCCAGACCGCAATAGCTGGGCGGTGGTTACCGCGGCAAAGAACTTTGTGGAGCAGGCAGAACAGATAAACCCAAATGCCAATGATACAAAGGAAGCGCGAAGATATTATATGAATTCCCAGACGAGCTGTTACTGGTACTGGGACGGCTCACTGAACGGAATATGGGACAGCAACCCGACGAGGGCCTGCAACTATGTATTCCAGCATGCGGGCAACATAACCGGAACAGACAACACCGGCCCGTCGATATTTCATCCGCAGAGAGAACCTTATAATCCGGGGGGCACGGAATGGGGAATAAGCCAGTCATCCGACTTCATGGTATGGAGTTATGTATTCGACCGCAGCGGGCTGAAGACAGTTAAGCTGAAATACAGGGAAGACCTCGACGGTGTCAATTCGATGGATAACCACCAGAATGAAACATACGCGGGAGGTTCGGATGTGGGTTCCTGGCAGGAGATTGATATGACCGAGTGGGATATCGCCTCCCAGACAAATCCCACACCGATGTATAAAGCAAAACAGTACCAGGCCGAAATAACGGGAATCAATGATAAATTGCTCGATTATTACATAGAGGCAGTTGACAGCAATAATAATGTATCCAAATCAATAATCAAGCATGTCTGGGTTGGCAATTACAGCGGCGGATCAACAGGTTCATATTCAGTGACATGGGACCCTACCCAGCCGGATGAAAATGATCTTATTACCATTACTATCACTGACGCTGGTCAGGGAGGTAAACTTCACTGGGGAGTTAATAACCAGGGAAGCACATGGCAGACTCCGGATGAAGTTTATTGGCCCATAGGAAGTCAGCTTTTCCAGGGAACCGGCCCTGCCGTTGAAACTCCATTTGAGGGTCCCGATACATCAGGCAGTCTTACACTTCAGATAGGCCCCTTTAATAACGCGGCTCAATCAGTTGAAACTATCGCGTTTGTAATTCACTATGATGATGATACCTGGGATAATAACTCAGGCTCCGATTATCATATATATATTGGCGGAGGAGGCCAGCAGGGATTTGTTATCGATGGTCAGCTTGATGACGCGGCTCAGCTTGTCGACGAAAATGACGGCCTGCAGCTTTACGCGGCCTGGGATCCGCCTCAGTTATATATAGCGGCTAAACCGGCAGGCCAGTCGGGCGGCGATCTCTTTATTATGCTCGCGCAAAACAGCGGGGCAATGACAGCTTCACCCTGGGCTAAGGGAGGAGAGGTTATGCAGTGGGACGCCTTCCTCGCGAATGAATCAGAAAATAACTGGTGCGGCTGGTTTGATAATGAAGGGGACGCGGAACAGATATCAGGCACATATCTCGAGGGAACAATAAACCTCGAACAGGAATTTGGTGTCATTCCCTCCAATGTTTACCTGGCGCTCGGAGTATACGAAAATCCTGATGGAGGAGCGCTTCTGAAACAGGTTCCCGCTGCCGTAGCAGCCGATGGAAATATTTCTTCCGATGAATTCCACAATCTGCTTCTGCAGGCAGTAGGAATAGAGGAGGAACTGTCAATTCCCGGTCAGTTCAGTCTTGAACAAAACTACCCGAATCCCTTTAACCCGGAAACAACAATAAAATTCACAATACCCTCCGTAACAGACAACGGCGCTATTCCGGTAAGTCTGAAAATATATGATATCCTCGGATCGGAGGTCGCGACACTGGTTAGTGAAAATAAAAGTCCCGGCACATACCAGGTCAGATGGAACGCCTCGGGCGCGGCTTCCGGATTTTATATCTATAAATTAAATGCCGGAAGTTTCGCGGCGTCAGGGAAAATGATACTGATGAAGTGACAAAGTCACATTGTAAGCGCCGAAGACGCATTGTATTTTTGGACTGGTTAACCCAGTTTAATCAGATAATTTTTCTTCCAAACCTCCGGGGTTTCTAAAATCCCGGAGGTTTTTATGCCATCTTTAAAACCCCGCGCCGAAGACTTACCTATGGGGGAGGTTTTTTTGTGCGGTTATGAGGTTATTTATTCAAATACGCGTTGAAGCTTTTTCCCGGGAAGTGAATACTTGCAACAATATTTTGACCATTTCATTCATTTCTCCAATCCATTAAATAATATATAAATTTGAGTTGCATATAATACCAGGTATAACTATTTTATAATAGCGGATACTTACAGGGCGCTTTGTTCTGTTGAAAATTTGGATGGGTAATCTACATCATTCATAAACGTATCCGGCAGGAAAATGCCGGAAATTTATTGTTTGCGGGGAGTATGAAAAAATGGTTCGGATATTGGTAATAGTGTTTTTTATTGTCACAGGATTTGTCTTCTCACAGGTTACATACATGGAGGAAGCCCCTGAAAAATGGAGTAAACCTGAGCTTGTTGAAATTCTTTTACAATTTTCAGATAATTTGAAAATGCCTTATATAAGGGCGGATGGTCAACAATTTGTTTTTTTTGGACAATGGCTCTCATCAACGCATATGAGCGACACCGGATGGACTTATCCCTATTCATTTAATGATAATATCAATAAAAATTTAGCTGAGGACCCGGTGATTTCGCCTGATGGAAAACGGATGTTCTTTACATGGTTTACATCAACCTGGCAGGTCTATTATTCCGATTGGGATGAGCAGCTTCAGGACTGGGGAACGGCTGTTAACGCCGGGGAGAATGTCAATGGATTGGTAGGTGGAGCCAGAGCCGGCTGCGCTCCCAATGATTCATTATTCTGTTTTTTCCTTGGAAGCACTCTCTATTTTGCCAGGTGGGATAGCGCGTTGGGAAAATATGTTGATGGTAAAAAATTCCCTGATGGAAGCATTTCCTCTGTATCAAGCTGGTGGGGAGCGGATATGACAATTGATTTAAAAAATGTTTATGTATGCAAACAGCTTGAAGATACTTTGAATGATGGAACAACATACTTTGACAGGGATCTTACAGTTTATTATTCCGATTCTGTAGGTATTCTTGCTTATGGAATTAAAAACAAATTGAATATTTCAAACATTACTGATTCATTATACAGAATAGGGGAATATATTAACACATATGAAACTTCTCCAACAGTTACAGGAGATGGAAGACATCTTTATTTCCTCGGTAACTATCATGGTTATTATGCTATATACCACTCAGAGTTGCTTGTTGACAGGTATGGCAACCCGGTTACGAAAGTTAAGGATGAAAAGAATGTCAAAGTACATAACCATTATCTCGAACAGAACTATCCGAATCCTTTCAACCCTGCCACAAATATAAGTTTCAGTCTTCCTGTAACGGCGAAAGTTACGCTGGAAATATTCAACGCTCTTGGTCAGAAAGTTTCCACTCTTGCCAACGGAGATATGCAGGCAGGAATCCACACCGTGAATTTTGACGCTGCGTCATTGGCGAGCGGCATATATTTCTATACTCTATCCGCGGAGGGACTTGATGGCAGCAGTTTTATTGATACAAAAAAAATGATCCTTTTGAAATAATGTAATTACATAAATAAAATTTATCCCAAACCTCCGGGGTTTCCAAAACCCCGGAGGTTTTTTTTGCGGTAATTATTTATCCGGAGTTTGATTCAATTAAATATTTATCTCATGAAAAATGGGATTGAATATATAAAATAAATTATTTATTATGATTCCTGTATTTCTGGTGGAAATTGATATTCGGAGGGGAAATGAAATTATTATTGATGTTGATTGTAACAGCATTTTTCATGATGCCTAATCTTCTATTAGCACAGGTTGAATGGACCAGGATAAATGACGGGCCGCCGGCATTCGGTCTTGCGGAATCATGTGTCAGGGGGAAAACAATATGGTTTCTGACTGAGGAAAATGTAATCTATAAGACATCTGATAGGGGACAGACTTATGAATTTTACACTCCTTTTGTAGGTTGGGATGAGAATCTATTAGGTACGGTTTATTCCAAAATAATGACTTTTGCCGACGAAAAAACAGGATTTATCTCCAATTATTCCAACGAAATTTTTCGAACTGTTGATGGAGGGAAAAACTGGGAGGTAATTGATGAAAGCAGTATTTATTCACATATTCATTTTTGCACTGATCAAGTTGGCTGGAAAGCAGGAATAGGAAGATGCGCGGTGACAACTGACCAGGGGGAGACCTGGAACAATTATACGATTCCTGATGAATTTGATGGAATAGTTACAGATTTTTACTCGATTGATTCGACCAAAGCATGGATTATCAGCAGGTATCACTTTTCCAAGAATGTCGGGGGGAAGATTTTTTATACCAGTGATGGTGGGAGATCATGGCAGAAACAGAATACCGGATTTATTACTTCTGAGCAGTCCAGAGTAGATTACTATTATATAAGGATGCTCCCCACGGGATATGGTGTGACTGCCGGTACAATCTACAGGGAAGAGTATCTGGATTATAAATTCTTTATTCAGGTAACAGGTAATTTTGGCAATACCTGGGTAACCAATGAGTATTATCCCTATTATCCAAAGGGTGTGCATTTGCTGAATGATAGTACATTCATCGTTATAGCCTATAATACAGATTTTTCAAATCGTGAGGTGGTAATGTATAAAACTACCGACAAAGGTTTGTTATGGGAGAAAAAGGTTTTGAATGATGAATATTTATCAGTTTCCCACTTTGTTCCTGATCTTAATACGTTGTATCTTGATTGCAGCAAACGGTATGTATCCTATGACCTCGGAGAAAGTTTTGAGGAAATTACTACTCCCCTGGGAGGATATTTAAATAAACTCGCTATTGAAAAGAATGCAGAAGATGAAGCAAACCAGATAGTTTTTGCCGGAGGATTAAATGGCGAGTTTATCATCAGTGAGGACAGGGGTGAAACCTGGAATAAAAAAAGAATTCAGGCGGATTCAGTGTATCGATTTTCAGAAATTAAAATTTCAGAGGGGATTATTTATGTCATTATGTATAACTCAATTATGTTAAAATCTACTGACCATGGAGACAGCTGGAAGAGGATATATTTACCTGATGGCAATCTGATCTGTCGTGGACTGGCCGTTCATGACAAAAACAACCTTTGTGTATACAGCTATAATAAATTTTATCTTTCATCTGATGGGGGGGAAAGCTGGAATAGTAAAAATTTCCCGGAAAATTTTTATCCGAATTTTGCAACTATGCCTGATTCGTCGACATATATTGCCGCAGGAGTATTGTGTACAACCGAAAATCATCATGTTATTTATACGACCCATGATGACGGTGAGACGTATTCAATATTTGAATCAGAAAATGAAATTATTCAAGTCGAAATGATGAATAAAAAAACAGGATACGCGATCTCTATGACTGATCTTTTTATAACGAGAGATGGAGGAGACAATTGGAACAAACTGTTCTACAGCAGGGTGTCTCCGGAATATATTTACGCTATTGGATTTATTGATTCATGCAGAGGAATTTTGTATATGAATGGTTCAGCCTACAAAACTTCCGACCAGGGTAAAATATGGAAGCATTATGCCTTAAATTACCCATTTAGCTCCATTGATCAAATGGCAGTTAGCGGGGATAATCTTTTATTTACTCTTTACGAAGGGGAATTATGGAAAGCTGACAGTATTTTTATTGAGGAGGAAGAAAAAAAGATAGAAGAGGTGGCTGAAGAGCCTGTGATAGATAGTTACAGGTTATATCAAAATTATCCCAATCCTTTTAATTCCGAAACTGAAATCCGGTTTGATATTAAAGAACCGGGATATGTGAGTCTGAAAGTTTATGATATACTGGGTGAACTTGTCGAAGAAATAATCGGTGAAACGCTTGAAGAGGGAACTTACCGATATTCATTCAACATTGATAACCTTGCCAGTGGAATTTATTATTGCTCTCTGGAGATAAAGAACTACAGAGATGTAATTAAAATGGTTAATTTGAAATAAACCGGCTTTATATAATTTTTTGAGATACTGCCAATTCTCATAATGCGACGGATATTTATATCCTCCTGAACATTTTTTGCCGAATGAGTTTATTAAAGGAATATACAATTTTGGATTTCAGGCTCAATATTCCGTAATGATTTACCGGAAAGGCGAAAGAGGGTTCAAAATAACAGTTGACTGTGCACCCCTGGCAGAAATCAAATCTGCCTTCCATTTTTTGAAATTCTTTTATTTTTTCAGTTTTTCTCAGTTCCCTGATCGGGCGGTCAATGATAACAGAATCATTTCTGAAATGGTAGCAGGGGAGGATGATTTTATTATCGGGGGAAATAACAATTACTCTGCTTACCGCTTTGCAGGAGGGATTGTTTTTATCATTTCCTCCATCCTTGCGGAGTTTCAGGAACGCGGGATTGAGGTAGATGTCATTTTTACCGGCGACATATTCTTCAATAAAATTCATCGCTTCTTCCGAGAGTCCCGGATTCCCGAAATAGGAAAATACAGGATTCACAATAAGCATAAGCTGATATTTTTTGGCGAGTTCATGCATCCGGGGCAGTTTTTTATATGTTTTGTTGGTGACGGTGAATAAAATATCGGGAAATTCACCAAGTGATTTCGCGATATCCAGACTTTCCAGCGCCTTGCCATAACAATTTACTTTTCTTATTTTATTGTGTTCCTCTTCATCAGGGGAGTCGAGGGAAAAGTGGAGAAGATTGACGTTGCCCGCGAGTTTTTCGGCAAATTTGGGATAAAGAAGACCGTTGGTTGTTATACTGACCTGCATTTTTTTCGATCGGGCAAAGGCGGCCATTTTATCGATCTCTTTATGAAGCAATGGTTCACCCCCGGTAAGATCAATGAACTTCACACCCATATCTGATAATTCAGTTACATTCTTTTTATATTCATCAAGGTCAGCATAACCGGAGTTTTTAAACTTGCCATGTTCGGCAAATTCACAAAATTCACAAAAAGCGTTGCATCGGTAGGTTACATAATAATTGCAGAGCAGAAGCATCATTTCCCTTTCATTGAAATTTCCGGCTCAAAGATAGGAATTTTGATTTGAGTGAGCAAATATAATGATGCGGCATTTTAATAGTTTGCCATCAAACTGAGTGGGAGCAAGAGTATTTCGCAAGCGATTAAATTCTACGCAAAATGGGAAGGTTTTATTTACGCTGCTATTTGCGGGAATGAACTGCGGTTATCTGTCGTTCCCGACGGTACTTTTATATTTTCTTGTTAACTTGTTACACCACAATGAATTGCGGGCTATTTTCTGCTGTCCCTGGCGGGATTTTCTTCCGGACTTCTATCCCGCGATTTTATTTTGCGAATGAATATATGTAAGTCATTGTTTTTTATTAGGAGTTCTGAAATTAAGTCCGGGTATATGAAATTATAACAAAATAGTGTGATAAGAGTCAGTAGTTCTGAAATTTTAATTCCAAATGACAATGGAAATCGTTACTCAGGGTTTTCAGATAAGAATAACCCCGGAAATGTCCATTCGTAATTCGTCATTCGTAATTCCTCATTTTTCTCTCTTCCCGGTACGACCGGATCAGGATAATTATGAGGCGGATTTTAATATTGATATTTACCGGAAAAGTGTTTTTATTATATAATAATTCATTTTGCTGTGCTTATATTAATAAAATAGTGTGGATATTTTATATGAAGCAGGTGATTTTTAAAATACCGGTTCTCTTTTTATTGTCAATAATTTTATTGACAGTTTCCTGTTCGGATGAAGAGAACGGTTCGGGAATCACTGATACACCCGCAGAAGGGAGAATTGAAGGAATTGTAACTGATAACAGAGGCAACCCTCTTGAGGGAATAAAAATAAATATTGATAACGCTGATACATTGTATTATACGGACGAAGAGGGGAAATTTTATTCCGCTTCGCTGACCGGGGTAAATCACACACTCAGCCTTTCCGATTCCGTTTATGCCGATAGCTCTGTCACGGTTGAAATAGAATATGGCAAAATAAAAACTGTTAATATAACGCTGCGGAAAAAGGGTTCTGTATTTGGTGTGGTGAAATATGCGGTAAACGGTTCAATCCTGGAAAATGCTATTGTTGAAACATTTCCGCCTACAAAAACATCTGTGACGAATGGCTCGGGTGAATATAAACTGGAATATCTGCCAGGGGGCAACTACCTTTTGCAGATAACTCCGGATGATGACAAAATCGCCTCTTTAAAAGAAAGAATTGATATCCGGAACGGCGCCGATCTGGAAATGAATGTCAATCTCTTTATGAAGGGCTCCATTTCAGGAAAAATAGTTGATGGTGAAACGGATCAGCCTCTCGAAGGAGCGAAGGTAACTATTTTAGCGCTGAATCTTGAAATTTATAGTGATCGGGAAGGGGATTTTTTTGTTGAATACCTGTCCGAAGCCGTTTACACTCTTAATGTGGAAGCGCAGAATTATTTCAGAAGAGAAATTACCATTGGTGTGAGCAATGGCGAAACCAGTGATGAAGAGATTAAAATGACCAGGTATCTCGATATGGCTTATGCCGAAGGGGGAGAATTCATTATGGGAGATACGAGGGGGATTGGCGACCCGAATGAAAAACCCTCTCATAATGTTACTCTTGATGACTTTTATATCTCAATATATGAAGTTACAAACAGGCAATACGCGGCATTTCTAACTGAAATGGGGCAGCACGCTGATAATCTCATTGTCTGGCTTGATATTAATGATGAAGACTGTAAAATATATCGCGCGGAAGAAAAGTACTATGCAATACCCGGTTATGAGAATTATCCTGTTACGGAGGTAACCTGGGAGGGAGCCGTGAAATTTTGCGAGTGGGCGGGAGGACGTCTGCCTACCGAAGCTGAATGGGAATACGCGGCGCGTGGAGGCAAATATGGCAATAACTATTTTTATTCGGGGAGTGATGATCCGAATATTGCGGGGTGGTACTGGCTGAATTCTGAGGGGGATATCCAGTCGGTCGCGGAGCTTGCCCCAAATGAACTCGGGATATATGATATGAGCGGCAATGTTCATGAGTGGTGCGGCGACTGGTACGACGCCGGATATTATTCCCGTTCACCGGTTGATAATCCCGCTGGACCATGGGGAGGAGAAACAAAAGTAATCAGAGGGGGCGCGTGGAATTCCGAGGATTATTTCTGCCGCGTATCAGCCCGTGATCATACAGCCGCCAATGAAAGCGCCAATTATATAGGTTTCCGGCTGGTTTTCGACTGAGTTTGAGGGGAGAGATGTACGTCGCGTTCGAGGGGGAGTCTGTTAATGAGAGGGTAGGTTGATGAACATATTTAGGACAGATTGCAAATCTGTCCTACAATAAAAAAACCCCGCTAATGCGGGGTTTTGAGGGTGGGCCCGCAGGGATTCGAACCCCGGACCCTCTGATTATGAGTCAGATGCTCTAACCGACTGAGCTACAAGCCCAAAAATGTAGAACACAAAATTAACACTTATTTTTTATGAAATCAATATTTTTGTTTAAACTTCAAGAAAAAAATTAGTGATAAGCTTTCAGCTTCACCCCCTGTCGGGGAAATTATCGATTGCCTGGAGTTTCCCGATGTCCCCCTCCGGAGGGGGTGGATTCAAAGTGTCCTTCTTTGAAGACGGGGGAGGACTACGGTGGATCATCTCAGTCAAACCGAAAAAATTGGAGTGGTGTACTTGGTGTTTAACGAAATGAAGCCGTTGGCGTGTTGCTCAAGGTTGAGTCCTCCCCCGTCAATGAAGAAAGGCGCTTCATTGCCACCCCCTCCAAAGGGGGACATTGTCGACTTGTCAGGACTGAAAAAAAGTTGCCACTTTTACCGGTCCTGACAGTCGACTGCCCGGAGTATCCGAATTTCCCCCGCCGCCCCATTGGGATGCCGGAGGCAGAGGGGGTGGATTCAAAGTGTTCTTCTTTGAAGACGGGGGATGACTACGGTGGATCATCTCAGGAAAAGAGAAAAAACGGAGTGGTTAATTTGGCGATTTGCGAAATGAAACCGGCGGAGTGTCGCGCGAAGGGGACAATTGGACTGCCCCGAATATCAGCGCAAATAAGAGATAGTAAAAATCACTTACAGCTTTTGTTTAATCCTATGGCGGAAGCTCTTAAATTATTTGTAATTACAAAGTTAAAATAATTGCAAAAGATGAATAAAAGCCATATATTTGTGATTCGTTTTTGCCGGGGTGGCGGAATTGGTAGACGCACAGGACTTAAAATCCTGTGGGAGTTTTCTCCCGTGCCGGTTCGAGCCCGGCCCTCGGTACAAAACAGGGTTCTTAGCTCAGTTGGTTAGAGCGTCTGCTTGACGTGCAGAAGGTCAGAGGTTCGAATCCTCTAGAACCCACTAATTGAATCCGGAGTAAAATCCGTTTTTTTTTAAAGTACTGGAATTATGGAACAGATTAAAATTACTTTGCCCGACGGCTCTGTAAGAGAGTATGATAAAGGGGTAACCGTTTTTGAGATTGCTAAATCAATCTCAGGCAGATTAGCATCCGATGCTATTATCGCCAAAGTCAATGGAGCAGAAAAAGATCTGGATACAAAAATCGATGAAGATTCGGACCTCCAGATATTCACATTCAGGGATGATGAAGGAAAACATACATACTGGCACAGCACTTCACACTTGATGGCCCATGCCATTCAGGAACTTTATCCTGAAGCGAAGTTCGGCGTCGGTCCGGCTATTGACACCGGTTTTTATTATGATTTTGATATCGATACCCGTCTTACAGAAGAAGACCTCGAAAAGATTGAAAAGAAAATGTATGAGATTGCCAAAACGGCAGCTCCATATAAAAGGCGTGAGCTTTCAAAAAAAGAAGCTCTTGATTATTTTACTGAAAAAGGGGATGAGTATAAGCAGGAAATTATTTCCGAGCTTGATGAATCATCCGAAGTTATCAGTTTTTATGAAGAGGGAGCTTTTACAGACCTCTGCACAGGCCCTCACCTGGCCGATACCGGTAAAATTAAATATGTTAAGCTTCTGAGTGTTTCAGGTTCTTACTGGCGGGGTGATGAAAAAAACAAACAGATGCAGAGAATTTACGGCATTTCATTCCCCAAGAAAAAGATGCTCGATGAACATATAGAAATGCTTGAGGAAGCTAAAAGGAGAGATCACCGTAAACTTGGAAAGCAGCTCGACCTGTTCAGCATTCATGAAGAGGCCGGAGCCGGTTTAATATACTGGCATCCCAAAGGAGCGAGAATCCGCAACACCATTGAAGATTTCTGGAAAGACGCCCATACTAAAAATGGTTATGATCTGCTTTATTCACCACATATAGGCAAAAGCTGGCTTTGGGAAACAAGCGGCCATCTAAGCAACTTCAAGGAAAATATGTTCTCACCGATGAGCATCGATGAGCAGGACTATTTTCTTAAACCAATGAATTGTCCTTTTCATATACTTATATATAAAAGTCATCTTCGTTCCTATAGAGACCTGCCTTTAAGATGGGCTGAGCTTGGCACCGTTTACAGGTTTGAAAAAAGCGGCGTGCTTCATGGTCTTCTGAGAGTAAGAGGATTTACCCAGGATGACGCCCATATATTCTGCGCCCAGGAACAAATTGAAGATGAGATTATCGAAGTGCTCCGTTTTTCACTTTTTATGTGGAAATCTTTCGGATTCGAAAATCTGACCTTCTATGTTTCAACCCGCCCCGATAAAGCTGTCGGCGACGACGCTATCTGGGATAAAGCTACTGAATCATTGAAGAATGCCCTGAGAAGTGAAGGGCTCGATTATAAACTCGATGAAGGGGGCGGAGCTTTTTACGGACCAAAAATCGATATAAAAGTCAGGGATGCTCTTAACCGTGAATGGCAGATGAGCACCATTCAGTTCGATTTTAATCTTCCTGAAAGATTTGATATGAAATATATCGGTGAGGATGGCAAAGAACACAGGCCGTTTATGGTTCACCGGGCGCTGCTTGGTTCAATAGAAAGGTTTATGGGTGTTCTGATAGAACATTTCGGCGGTGATTTCCCGATGTGGCTCGCACCTGTTCAGGTTGCCGTTGTACCGGTATCGCAGAAATATTTTGATTATGCCGGCAAGGTGTTTGATGAGCTGAAAAAGAATGGCATTTTTGCCGAATTAGATAAAAGGAATGAGAAAATCGGGTTTAAAATAAGGGACTGGGAAGTTAATAAAGTTCCTTATATGCTGATTGTCGGAGAAAAGGAAGAAGAAGCCGGCACAGTATCTGTAAGAAAACATAAAGAAGGAGATCAGGGGGTAAAAACTCTTGATCAGTTTTTGGAAGGAATTCTAAACGAAATAAATAATAAAGTTTCTAACATTTAGGTGAGGTAACATATCGCTCAACAGAAATACCGTATTAATAGAGAGATCAGGACTCCTGAGGTAAGGGTAATAGCGCCCGACGGGAAGCAGCTTGGGGTTTTGCACATAAAGGAAGCTCAGAAAAGAGCAGATGAAGCAGAGCTTGATCTGGTTGAAATAGCGCCACAGGCAAAACCACCCGTGTGCAAAATTATTGATTATGGTAAATTTACCTATGAGCAGCAAAAACGGGAAAAGATGCAGAAGAAAAAACAGCATGTAACTGTTTTGAAAGAAATCAGATTGCACCCCAATACCGATACGCATGATTTCGACTTTAAGGTAAGGCATGCTATGGGTTTTGTTGAAGATGGTAATAAAGTGAAAGTTTCTGTTATCTTTAAAGGCCGTGAACTCGCGTATAAAGAACATGGCGAGAAACTTATAAATAAATTTATTGAACGTATGGAAGATGTCGCCAAAGTGGAGCAGAAAACAAAGTTTGAAGGCAGGACCATGCATACCATTTTAGCGCCGACAAAAATGAAAAAGAAAAAATAAATTACAACAGGATTTTATTATGCCAAAAATGAAAAGCAACCGAGGGGCTGCGAAGACCTTCAAAGTTACCGGCAGCGGGAAAATAAAAAGGAATAAAGCTTACAGAGCTCATATTCTGACCAAAAAGTCAACAAAGAGGAAAAGAAACCTTAGGAAAGCTACTCTTGTTGCCGATTCAGATTCGAAACGTGTAAAAATTATGATCCAAAAATGATGAGGATTTGAGTAATGCCAAGAACGAAAAATAATGTTGCGTCGAGGAAAAGAAGAAAAAAAATACTGAAACTTGCGAAAGGGGCTTTCGGAGCCCGCAGCAAAGTTTACACCATCGCGAAAACCGGTGTTGAAAAAGGCTTGCAGCATGCATACAGGGACCGAAAACTCAAAAAACGTACATTCAGAAGCCTCTGGATTGTCAGGATAAATGCTGCTGTCAGGAAACATGACATCAATTATTCTAAATTCATTTACGCGTTAAATGAAAAAGGGATTAAAATGAATAGAAAAATGCTCGCGAGCATTGCTACTGAAAATCCCGCTGTTTTTGATGAAATCGTGAAGTTTGCCATAAACTGATTTTTTTCTACCCTTTGGAAATTTTTATATTATTTAAAATTTCAAAAGGGTATTTTTTTAAATTTTAAAACGACGTATAGCCATGCAAACAAAAATTATTGATGCTGTCGAAGAGTTTGAAAAGAGTATTGTTAATATAGGCGATCTTAAAGGGCTGGAGGAATTCAGAATTGCCTGGTTCGGTAAAAAAGGAGAATTTACACTTCTTTTTGATGAATTCAAAACTCTGCCCAAAGAAGAGAGACCCGCCATCGGAAAACTTCTTAACATAAACAAAGGGAAATGTCAGAAGAAATTTGATGAGCTGAAAGAAAAACTTTCCGCCGATCAGAATGCTTTTGAAAATTATATCGATCTTAGTCTCCCCGGCAGAAGAAGAAAGGTGGGGAGCCGTCATATTCTGATTCAGACATTGAATGAAATCAAGGCGATCTTTAAAGACCTTGGATTTTCAGTTTATGACGGACCTGAGCTGGAATCCGATTATTACAATTTTGAAATGCTTAATTTTCCCCCCGATCATCCGGCGAGGGATATGCAGGATACCTACTTTATTACGGAAGATTTTCTGATGCGCACCCACACTTCACCTGTTCAGGTAAGGCTGATGAAAGAAAAACAGCCGCCGCTCAGAGCTATTATGCCCGGCAAGGTTTACAGGAATGAAGCGATAAGCATGAAATCTTATTGTCTGTTTCACCAGGTTGAAGGTCTTTATGTCGATCGGGATGTTAGTTTTGCCGAACTAAAAGGAACGATTCTCTTTTTCGTAAGGAAGTTTTTCGGTGAAGATGTTAAATACCGTTTCCGTCCAAGTTTTTTCCCCTTTACCGAACCGAGCGCCGAAGTGGATATCTGGTGGCAGCCGAAAGGGAAGAGCGGAAGATGGCTGGAAATTATGGGTTGCGGTATGGTTGACCCGAATGTATTAAAAAATGTCGATATTGATCCTGAAGAATATACCGGCTACGCGTTTGGTATGGGGGTTGAAAGAATTGCCATGAGAAAATATGGCATTAATGATATCCGCACATTTTTTGATAATGATAAACGTTTCCTGGAACAATTTTAACCTCGGAGTAGAAATTGATAGTTTCATTAAACTGGCTGAAAGAATATGTCGATCTGGATGGTGTTTCAGTCGAAGAGATTGAAGAAAAATTAACTATTGCCGGACTTGAAGTAGATGAGATAATTGATAAAGCCGCTATGCTTGAAAATTTCGTGGTCGGGCATGTGACAGAATGTGGAAAACATCCCAATGCCGATAAACTTTCATTGTGCAAGGTTGATGACGGCCGGGAAATTTTTGATGTCGTCTGCGGCGCGCCCAATGTCGCGGAAGGACAAAAGGTAGCTTTTGCCAAAGTCGGCGCGGTTATACCCAACGGCGGATTTACAATTAAAAAAGCAAAGATAAGAGGCGAACATTCCTCAGGTATGATATGCGCCGAGGATGAGCTGGGAATTAGCGATAATCATGACGGCATAATGGTTCTTGATGAAAAACTTGAACCAGGCGCGCCGCTGGCCGGGGTTCTCGGGTATGATGATGTAATAATTGATATTGCCATTACACCCAACAGGCCTGACGCTCTAAGCCATATCGGTGTTGCTCGCGATCTCGCGGTTATGCTCAACAGGGAATTTAAAAAACCTGAAGTTAATACAAAACCGTCAGGTTATTTATCTGAGAATGAAATTTCTATCGAGATAAAAAACAGAATCGGATGTCCCAGGTATGTAGGACTGGTTGTGAAGGATGTAAAAATCGCTCCTTCACCTGACTGGCTGCAGAAACGACTGACCGCTATTGGCCAAAGACCGATAAATAATGTTGTGGATGTTACCAACTTTGTGCTTCATGAAACCGGCCAGCCTATTCATGCCTTCGATCTGGAACAGATTGGAGAGAAGAAAATCATTATCCGCGACGCAGGTGATGATTCCGACTTTGTAACTCTCGATTCGAAAGAGAGAAAACTACCCCCAGATGCTCTTATGATAGCCGACGGTGAAAGAAATGTGGCTATTGCCGGTGTTATGGGTGGTGAAAACAGTGAAGTTACTGAAGATACAAAAAATGTTCTGATTGAAAGCGCCTATTTTGATCCTTCATCCGTAAGGAAAACAGCCAAAATTTTAGGGATGTCGACCGACGCTTCTTACCGTTTCGAGCGAGGAGTGGACCCGGAAAATACCTTATGGGCGGCGCGAAGAGTAGCTCAGCTTCTTGAGGAGGTTGCCGGCGGAAAAGTGGCCGATGAAGCTGTGGATGTGTATCCCGAAAAGCTTAAAAGAAAAGAAATCAGGGTCCGGTTCAGCAGAGTGAACAGAATTATGGGATTTGAAATACCCGCCGATAAAATTGTATCGATCTGCAGTGATCTTCATTTTGGAATCGGCAGCAGAGAGGATGATTCTGTTCTGGTGGAAATTCCCCTTTTCAGGCCCGATATTGAAAGGGAAATAGATGTAATAGAAGAAATTGCGAGAATAAACGGATATAATAATATTCCGGGAGTGGAAAGAATCTGGAATATTCTCGAGAACAGGATAGATCAGACTGAGCTTGCCGAAAGAAGCCGTTCGGTTCTTAATTCACTGGGATTATTTGAAGCGCTGACAAATTCACTGCATAATGAAGAAACCGCGTCATTTTTCGGACGGGGAATTAAAATAATCAACCCCCAGAGCATTGAGATGGCTTACCTGAGAACATCTCTGATACCGGGGATGTTATGGACTATCGGAAAAAATCTGAAAGTAAGAGAACATGATCTCGCTCTTTATGAGATAGGGAATATTTTTAATAAAAAAACAGATAATAAGATTAAAGATTTTTCTGATTTTTCTGAGGAAACTCATCTGGTTATGGGTCTGTCCGGAAAATATACCGATAAAGAATGGTTTGCCGATGCCCGAAATTATGACATCTTTGATCTGAAAGGATTGATTGAAGATTTTACCGAAGATATGCAGATATCGGATAAGGTAAGGATTGAGAGCTTTTCAGAGAAAAAATCTTTCTTCGATTATGGCTTTGAAATGACCTTCAAAAAACAGGTTATAGGAACCGGAGGAAAGCTTTCGGGCGATATTCCGGCAAAGTTTGATATAAAACAGGATATTTTTCTTTTTGATATTAGCCTTTCAGCAATGAAAGAAATTAAAAAAAGTGAGAATAAATTCGAAGAATTACTAAAATATCCAAAAATAATCAAGGATTTCGCGTTTATTTTCAGTAAAAACACCGATTCGGGCGAAATTATTAAGGCAATTCGTTCAGAATCATCTAAACTATTGAAAAATATCAAGTTATTCGATATCTTTGAGGGGTCAGGTTTAGGAAAAGGTAAAAAAAGCCTTGCCTTCGAGCTTGAGTTCTATGATGAAGCCCGGACATTGACCGACGAAGAAGTAGATAAAGATTTCAGAAAACTTATTGAAATGATTAAGAAAAGATTTAACGCACAGCTAAGAGGAGAGTAAAATTGTCTGAAAAGAATAAGTATGACAGCTTACTGGAAGAATTATCCTCCCTGGAAAAACAGGTTTATATTTATGTGCAGAGAAATCAGGAACTAAATAACAGTATTAATCAGTTAACAAATAGAAACAGAGTACTTCAGCAGGAAAATGAACTGCTGCAACTAAAACTTGAAGAAAAAGAGATAATGAGTCAGAGCGCGGAAGCCGAAAAAACTTCATTCCGGGGAGACCGGGATATTCTGCGCGGCCAGATAGATGATTTAATAAGCCGACTCGATTATCATCTGCGTTCTTAGAAATTTTGATCGTATGATGGTTTGACATATTATGACTGAAAAAAAGAAGCTGAAAGTTAAGATATTTAATAAAGAATACTCGTTGCTGGTTGAGAATCAGGATATTGCCAGCGACCTGGCCAGGTATGTTGATAAAGTAATGGAAGATACCCGCCGGGATTTACCCGATCAGCCTAATGAAACTCTCGCAATTATTGCCGCTTTGAATATAGCTTATGAATTGTATGTTGAAAAGAACCACTTCAGTGAGATGAATATACAGGCTAAGGATAAGATTAAGAGAATAAAGCTTCTTTTGACCGACTCAGAAAATATGCCCATTCCATCATAAAAGTATTAGAATCCGCACCGCCGGTCGACAATAATAAAGAACTAACACCATATCATAGGTTTACTGACTTGCGGCGTGTATTACAGGCCCCATCCTTCGGGAGTCCTTAGCGACCCAGGGGAAGTAAAAAGCGTCGGGCAGTTTACCACATTGTCGATAGAAGAGTTCTTCTTTCAACAATGCGCCGGCTGGTGCGGTCTATTTTATCGCTTGTGGAGGAAAATATGGAAATGGAATTAGTCACTATTATTCCAATTGCGTTAGTGGCGTTTGCTTTAATATTTTATCTTGGCTGGGCTATTAATTCCAAACTTGGTAAAAATACAATTTCTGCTGCCGAACAGAGAGCAAAAATTCTTGTAGAAGACGCTGAAAAAGAAGCCAGAAATATCAAACGCGAAAAACTTATTGAAGTAAAAGATGAATGGTTCAGAAAAAAACAGGATTTTGATGTTGAGGTAAATCGTCGAAATCAGAAGTTTTCGAATATAGAAAAGCAGCTTAAACAGCGCGAAGAAAATCTTGATAAAAAATTCGATCTGGTCCAGGAAAAAGAAAAAAATATTCGTGCTACCGAAAAAGAAGTCGAAACACTCCGGGACGATTTATTAAGGAAGAATGAGAATCTCGACCGTCTGATCATTGAGCAGAATATTCGTCTGGAGAAAACAGCCGGTCTTACCGCCGATGAAGCAAAAAAGATGCTGATGGAAAATATGCTTGAAAAAGCGAAAGCCGACGCGTCGCAGCAGCTGAATGAAATTCGGGAATTGACAAAAGTTGAAGGGAAAAAAATTGCGCAAAAAATTGTTGTGCAGGCCATTCAGCGGACAGCCGTTGATCATTCGGTTGAAACAACCGTTTCGGTCGTGCAGATTCAGAACGATGATATGAAAGGCCGCATAATCGGCCGGGAAGGAAGAAATATCAGGGCGTTTGAAGCTGCCACCGGAGTTGATGTTATTGTTGACGATACTCCCGAAGCGGTTATTCTTTCGGCATTCGATCAGTTCAGAAGAGAAGTAGCGAGAATCTCTCTTGAGCGTTTGATAAGTGACGGCAGAATTCACCCGGCGCGAATAGAAGAAGTTGTTCAGAAGGTTCAGGGTGAACTTGAAGAAGAAATTATTCGTGAAGGTGAGAGCGCACTGATTCAGCTTGGTATTCATGGTGTGCATCCGGAACTTATAAAACATATCGGAAAGATGAAATATCGTTCCAGTTATGGTCAGAATCTCCTTCAGCACAGTATCGAAGTGGGACATATTACCGGTATAATGGCCGCGGAACTTGGTTTTGATCCTATCCTCGCCAAAAAGTCGGGCCTGATGCATGATATCGGCAAAACGGTAGATAGAAACATTGAAGGCCCTCATGCTCTTATCGGTTATGAGCTTGCTAAAAAATACAGGGAACATCATATAGTTACCAACGCTATTGGCAGTCATCACGAAGATATTGAGATGGAACATCCGATAGCCGCCCTTGTGCAGGCGGCCGACGCGATAAGCGGAGCCCGTCCGGGAGCAAGAAGAGAACCTCTCGAAAGTTATGTGAAACGACTCGAAAATCTGGAGTCGCTTGCCAAATCTTTCGAAGGTGTGGCCAAAACTTATGCCATTCAGGCAGGCCGCGAAGTAAGAGTGGTTGTGGAACCCGATAAAGTTGACGATGATTTTTCAGATCGTCTTGCTGTGGAAATATCACAGAAGATACAGGATGAGATGGAGTATCCCGGTCAAATAAAGGTTACTGTTATCAGGGAAGTAAGAAAAATATCTTATGCTAAATAAATAAAATCCGGCTTTCAGCCGGATTTTTTATTCCCGGAGCTTTATATGAAAATAGGAATAACCGGAAATATTGGCGCCGGTAAAACTACCTTCGCCGGTTTTATTTTGGAAAGAGGATTCAAAGCGATTGACGCCGATTCTGTCGCGAAAAAAATAATGGTTGAGGAAATTGTAATCAGGGATAAAATAAAATCGGCTTTCGGTGTTGAGGCTTATTATGGAGAGGAATTAAATACCGAGTATATCGCCGAAAAAGTTTTTAAGAATAAATCAGCATTAAAAACTCTCAATTCAATTGTTCATCCCGCCTTAAAAATCAGGTTAAAAAATATAATGCAGCTTGAGGAAAAAAGGAATGATTACGTTTTCGTCGACGCTGCTCTTATTTTTGAAGCGGGAATGGAGTCTCTTTTTGATAAGATTGTTTTACTGGTGACAGAGAAAAATGATCTGATCGAGAGAACTGTCAAACGGGATAATACTTCCGCCAGGGAAGTGCTCGACAGGCTTTCAAAACAAATTTCACCCGATTTAATATCAGGCAAAGCCGATTACATCATCAGGAATGATGGAGATATTGATAATCTAAGAGCCGAAACAGAGAAATTTTTTGCGTGGCTCGAAAGAGGTAATTGACCTCCGGGGCGCTACAGTAATAAAAAATTAAATTTTAATTTCTGTTTCTCTATAAAAACAGATTAAACTTTTCCTTAATCAGGGCAATTTTCTTAAATTTCCTCTGTGAATTTATTAATTCATTTTGTGATAACTGAACCGGCCTTCCGCCGAAAAACTGCTCTTCGGGGAGTTTTAACACCCTGAATTTAAGCAGGCTCGTTTTAACGAATCGGTATTCGGTTAACGCGGGGCCGGAAAAGAAAATATAAAAGGACTTTTTAATCTATGTTCATATTCTATGAGAGGTTACTGTGAACGCATTAAATTCTTTGATTGTAAAGTTTGTTAAATTACTTCCAAAACCGATAGTATATATTTTTGCCAAACGTTATATCGCCGGGACCAAATTAGCGGACGCGGTAAAAGTTACAAAAAATCTTAATGAGAAAGGGATAGTTGCCACAATGGATGTTCTCGGCGAATCGATCAGTACGAAAGAGGAAGCTGAAGAAGCAAGGGATGAATGTATCGAATTACTTGAAACTATCGAGCAGGAAAAACTTGACGCGAATCTGTCAATAAAACCGACGCAGCTCGGACTCGGCATCGATGAAGATTTTTGTTATGACTTACTGAAAGAAATTGTTGAAAAGGCCCGTTCTTTAAATAATTTTGTCAGGATTGATATGGAAGATTCTCCTTTTACCGACAAAACTATCAGGCTTTTTAAACGGCTTCGGACGGATTATTCGAATGTAGGGATAGTTGTCCAGGCCTATCTTAAAAGGACTCTTGACGATGTTAAGGATATGAATGCCGGCGGGGCCCATTATCGTCTTTGCAAGGGGATTTACGTTGAGCCTGAAGAAATCGCTTATAAAGATCGTCAGGAAGTCAGAGACAATTTTATGAAGATACTCGCGCAGATGCTCGACGATAAAGTTTACGTTGGCATCGCTACTCATGATGAATATCTTGTTGATGAATCATACAAAATGCTTAAAGAAAAGAATATTACGGGCGATAAGTATGAATTCCAGATGTTATATGGTGTGAGAGAAGCTATGAGAGACAGGATTAACCGGGATGGGCATAAGTTGAGAATTTATGTGCCTTTTGGTGTTCACTGGTACGCCTATTCAATCAGGAGGCTTCAGGAAAATCCTCAAATGGCATGGTATATTACAAAATCAATACTAACATTCGGCCGATGAATATACTCGGAATAGAAAGTTCATGTGATGAGACGTCGGTTGCAGTAATAGATGAGAACGGAATCAGGGCAAACCTGATCTCGTCGCAGGATTTTCACAGCAAATATGGAGGTGTTGTTCCTGAACTTTCGAGCCGGGCGCATCTCCAGATGGTTATACCTCTGCTCCGGCAGGCTTTGGAAAAATCGGGTATGACATTAAAAGATATTGACCTTTACGCGGCGACAGCAGGGCCCGGACTAATCGGAGCTCTGCTTGTCGGGTTAACAATTTCCAAAGGGCTGGCATTTTCCGCGGGAAAACCATTTGTGCCGGTGAATCATATCGAGGGGCATATATACTCCGGTTTTCTAATGGAAGACAATCCTGAGTTTCCATATCTGTGTATAGCTGTATCGGGCGGACATACTTTACTTCTGTTAGTGGAAAGTCACACAAAAATTATAAAACTTGGCGGCACAATTGATGACGCGGCAGGCGAGGCATTCGATAAAGTTGCCAAAATGCTGGGGCTCGGATATCCCGGGGGCCCGATGATTCAAAGCAGGGCTCTCGCGGGAAATCGCAAAAAAATTGAATTTCCTGTCGGGAGAACAAAAAATAAATATGACTTTTCTTTCAGCGGCCTGAAAACCTCAGTTTTAAGATATTTACAGGAAAATTACGGCCCGGCATTATCGGCGCCCGAGGCTGATATTCCCGATATAGCGGCTTCTTTTCAGGACGCGGTGATAAGAGCCCTTACAGGAAGACTCAAAAAAGCGCTGAAAGAATATCGTGTAAAATCGGTTTCTCTTGTCGGGGGAGTTGCGGCCAATAAAACATTAAGGGATGAAATTGGAAAAATAGCAGCCTCAAAATCACTAAGATTTATCGTTCCCGACCTCAGTTTTTGTGGTGATAATGGCGCGATGATAGCTTACAGGGGATGGAAAGTTCATGAATCGGGGAAAAAGTTTGACTACAATTATCCCGCTTTTCCGGCGTTACCCAAAAATATTTTTAGTTCAGTGGAAAAATAATTTCTTTCCTATCCGGAACAGAATTCCCTTTATTACCGTTTAATTTCTTGAAATTATATATTTCCACTCAACAGATGAGCAGGAAAAATCTGCTATTGAAAGAAAGGTATGAAAAAATATAAAGACAGGTTAAACGATTTATTGAAGAGAGTTAACGAAACATATTTGATCTTCGCGGTATTTTCTTTTTTAACCGGGTTAATGCTCGCGGGAATATTTACCCCTAATTATTACAGTTCCGATGCTCCGGCGCAGGTAGAGATTAAGAGGGGGCAAAACGTAAGTGAGATTACAGAAACGCTCGTCAGAGCTGAGATCGTTCCCTCCCGAACAGTATTCAGAACTCTTGTCTTTTTAACCGGAACTGATTCAAAACTGAAGGCGGGAAAATATTCTTTTGAAAATGGTTTGAGTTATTTTGATGTTATTGAAATGCTCGAAAAAGGAGTTCAGGAGGAACAGATATCGGTGACGATTCCCGAAGGAATCTGGCAGCATGAACTTGCTTCTCTGCTTCAAAAAAAGATGGGGATCGATTCGACAAGGTTTATGAATTTGAGCGAGGATAAAGTATTTCTTAAATCACTTGGAATAAACAGCAGCACATTGGAAGGATATTTACTTCCCGAAACATATTATTTTAATAAAAATGCCACGGCAATTGATGTTATAGCGAGAATGAAAAGGGAGATGGATAAACTATTCGATGAAGAGGCAAAAAAAAGAATGGCCGGGCTTGAGTTAAAAAGGGAAGAGATTCTCGCCCTCGCTTCCATTATTGATGCCGAAACTAATATTGAGAGCGAGTTTAAGCGGATATCGGGAGTTTATCATAACCGGTTGAAGAAAGATATGCTTTTGCAGGCTTGTCCGACCGTACAGTACCTGAAAAGATACAGAAAGCATAATAAAATATATTTCAAGGACCTTGAGATTGATTCTCCCATAAATACCTATATGTATCCGGGTCTGCCTCCACATCCGATAAATAATCCCGGGCGCGCCGCTATTAAAGCCGCGTTATTTCCCGAAGAGCACAGATATTATTATTTTGTCGCCAATGGAACCGGGGGGCATACATTCTCAAAATCTCTTGCCGAGCATAATAGAAACGTTGGAAAATACAGAAAATGGCGAAGAATACACAATTAATTTATCTCCTGCTTTTATTCATCGCGGGATGCGCTATCCAGATTCCTCCCCCGGGGGGAGAAATTGACAGAGAAGCGCCCGAAATTACTGAAACTTACCCGGTAAATGGAACCACAAGGTATTCGGAGAATTATATCTCACTGACTTTTTCGGAGTATGTTGAGAAAAACAGTGTCAGGGAGTCTGTTTTTATTTCTCCCGAAATCGAAGGTGAACTGGAATATTCATGGAGCGGCACCAGGCTTGAGATAGAATTTAATGATAGTCTGAAAGAGAATACTACCTACACCTTTACAATTGGCACAAATGTTTCGGATGTTAACGCCCGCAATAAAATGAGAAGCGCCTACGTCCTTGTTTTTTCCACCGGTGATGAAATTGATAACTGTGTGATCAGCGGTAAGATATATGATGATGAACCTGAAGGTATTATGCTTTTCGCGTACCGGGAAAATGAAGGATTCGCCAATCCGCTGGAAGAAAAAGCGGACTACCGTTCGCAGTCGGGAGCCGATGGCAGTTATCATTTCATGGGTTTATCCGAAGGTAATTACCGTGTTTTTGCTGTCCGTGATGAATTCGGTGATTTTCTTTACGGCAGGGGAGAAGATAATTACGGCGCTCCTTTCAGAGAGGTTATACTGACCGAAACAGATACTCTTTTCAGCGGCCTGAATTTTAAAATGACTATGGAAGATACTTTAGTTCCAAATCTTGTAAATGTTGCCATGACCGACAGAAATCATCTGGTGGTTGAATTCAGCGAACCTGTTGACAGTTCTCTCTTCGACAGAAATTCGATTTTTCTTTATGACTCAACAGCAGGCAGAAAGATTGGTATCAAACATATCTTCAGGGGACAGCTTCAAACCGGCAGCCAGTTTTTTACCTTTTCCGACTCCCTCAGCGAGGAGAATGAGTATTTTCTCCATTGTGGTATAATTACCGACTATGCCGGAAACAGCGCTGAATCGGAACCTTTCAAAGTAGCGCTCAATTCCGCTCCGGATACCACGGCGTTAATGGTTGCCCGGATTATAGCCACTCCCTCACAAAACGCGATTGATTTTATTCATCCGGAACTCAGATTAATTTTCAACGATTCTTTCGATTTTGGGGATGAAAGTTTTGTCTCAATGCAAATGGAAGGGGGAGGTGATATTCCTCTTGAGATAATTCCCGTTGATGACGCGGCGCTGGAAATTATTCCCCGCAACACTCTCAAGGAAAATACTGCTTACAGCCTTGCCATAGACTTTTCTTTGTTAACTGACGTAGCGGGGAACAGAGCCGATTCAGTTCATATCATTCAATTGAAGACAATAGGGAAGCAGGAGTTTACAGGTGTTTCGGGAAAACTTTTTAATTTTCCTGACAGCGCCAACGTTATTGTTCTTTCAAGTCTGACGGAAAAACGGGATTACAAAATAAAAATAAAGAAAGATGGTTCTTATGATTTTCCCCGTGTTTATCCCGGGAAGTTTTTCCTCTGGAGTTTTTCTGATCGTAATAACAATGATGAATATGATTATGGAAGCGTCAGTCCCTTTATTCCCTCGGAACAGTTCATCTATTATTCCGATACACTCGATCTAAAGCCGAGGTGGCCCGTTACCGATCTTTTCCTTGATTATAAATCTCAATAATCCCGGTGAGGCTCCGGAGGTCTGAGTTTCGGCAGATTATTTGTATCCCAAAAGGAAGCCCGCTGTTTTTTCCCATTTCCAGGGGAATGTGAAGAGCGGCAAGTCCGGCCAGACTCGCGGGTGTGGTATAGATATCCGCATCATACATACTTACAGGATTTTCTCTCTTTTGTCCCAGTAAAAAAGCAGTTCCGGGGGTGGTGGGAGTGACCAGAATATCGCAAATCTCAAGCGCTTCTAAAAGGGAATTTGTTATCAACCTCCTTATTTTCGCCGCCTTCTCAAAATATTTTTCAGAATAACCTGAAGATAAAATGAAATTCCCCGACATTATTCTTCTTTTTACTTCCGCTCCGAAAAGCGCTGTTCTTATCTTGTCAAGACTACCTGAAGAATGTGTTGCTCCCGATGTTTTACCATATCTGATTTTATCAAAGCGGGAGAGATTAGAGGCCGCTTCGGCATTCGCGATTACATAATAAACTTCATTTGAAAATTCAAGCAGGGGAATGGATGGGAATTTTACATCGATACCGGCATCTTCAAGCAGTTTTAAAAATTTTCCGGCAGATTTTTTGAAAAATTCCTGATGAAGAAGCGGTTTTAATTCTTCGGGAAATCCGACACTCCTTATCTTTTTTTCTCCTTTTGGCACAGATTTTCTGCTCGTCGAATCATAAGTATCTTTTTTCCCTATAACATTGAGGATTTTAAGGATATCGCTGTAATTCGTTGCCATAGGACCTATCGTATCAAGTGATGAGGCAAAAGAAGTTAGTCCTCTTCTCGAAACAGAACCATATTCAGGCCGCAGCCCGTATATGCCGCAAAAAGCGGCAGGCTGTCTGACTGATCCCCCTGTATCACTTCCAAGCGACGCGTCACATAAACCGGCTGCGACCGCGCATGCAGAACCCCCTGATGAACCTCCCGCCACTCTGCTGTTATCATAAGGATTTAAGACAGGGCCATGAATTGAGTATTCATTGGAAGAACCCATCGCGAATTCATCACAATTCGTTTTGCCAATAATTATGGCATCTTCGGCGATGAGTCTTTCGACCGCGTCGGCATTATAAGATGGGATATACTCACCCAGTATTGCTGAACAACAGCTCATAGGCATATCTTTAACAGCTATTACATCTTTTACGGAGATAACCATGCCTGCAAGTGTGCCATGGTTCCCTTTTTTAATTTTCTGTTCAATAACAAAGGCATTTCGGAGGGCGCTTTCTTCAGAAACGAAAGTATAACAATTCAGGTGAGAGTGCTTTTTTATCTTGTTAATAATAAAACGGACATTATCCTTAAGAGATAATGTCCCGTTCTTTAATAATTCTATTTTTGAGTAGTGATCGGTATAACCGCTCAATTCTCTTTTTTGTTTTCTTCTTCTTTATTATCAGTTATTTGTATATCTTTTTCGACATCACGGACTGCTTTTTTAAATTCTTTCATTCCTTTGCCGATTCCCTGAGCAAGCTCAGGTATTTTTTTTGCTCCGAAAAGAAGTAAAATAGCAAAAACAATCGCGAATATTTCCCAGAAACCAAGGTTTCCAAACATAATTTATTCCCTAAGTATTTATTAAACTTTTTGTCATTGATTCAAATATCTGAGCGCCATCCGTATTACCCAGAACCGGATCGCAGCAGCGTTCAGGATGAGGCATCATGCCAAGCACATTGCCGTTTTTATTAATTATCCCTGCAATATTCGCTATACTGCCATTAGGATTATAATCATCCGAAACCACACCTTCAGGTGAGCAATAACGAAATACCACCTGTTTATTTTCCTCTATTTCAGCAAGAGTATCAGGTTCGGCAAAATAATTCCCGTCACCATGGGCAACCGGAATTTTTAATATTTCCTGCCTGAGTGAATTAGTAAAATTACTGTTTTTATTTTCAGCTTTCAGGAAGACATCTTTACAGACAAACTTCAGCGATCGGTTCCTTAGCATAACCCCGGGGAGCAATCCACATTCGAGAAGAATCTGGAATCCGTTGCATATCCCGATTAACAGTCCCCCTTTTTCGGCAAATTTGATCACTTCATCCATAACCGGTGAAAAACGGGCTATAGCTCCGCTGCGAAGATAATCTCCATATGAGAATCCTCCAGGCAGTATGATCGCGTCACTGTTTTTCAAATCTCTTTCTTTATGCCAGATAAATTCCGCGTCATGACCGAGAACTTTTTTCACAGAATAATAAGCGTCATGATCGCAATTTGAACCTGGAAAAACAATTACTCCGAATTTCAATTTAATCCACCTTCTCTAATGAATATTCAAAATCTTCCATAATCGGATTGGCAAGAAGTTTAGCGCAATAATTTTTAACTTCTTCCTCAGCGGAATTATGGTCGGGAGCATCCAGGTTAAACTCGATATATTTATTTATCCTGGTATTACTGATATTTGTTAACCCCAGTAACCTGGCGCCCTGTTCAGCGGCTTTTCCCTGTGGATCGAGGATCGACTTTCTTCTTTTTATAAAAACTGTTACTTTATACAAAATAAACCTGTGAAATATGTTTAAAAATCGGAACTAATTTGATTTCTGACACTGAGTAAAAAAGTAGAATGTATGCCTAAAAATACCAAATAATACAATGGAAAAAAAGACATAGAACAACGCGTACCCCTGGGTGAAAATTGTGCCGGCGGCTGAAGTAATTAACCAAACTAATATAAGCAGGCGGCTTAACAGGGGGAAATTTTTTATTTGAGAGAAAGAAACATATTTTATCTGACTTACCATCAGGATGGACAATATAACTAAAAGCAGAGCCGGGACCCAGATATATTCATTAATTAAAAGTCTGTTCTCATAAAATGAATAAATAAAGAAGGAAAGTGTCAGAGCGGCCAAAGGTATTGGCAATCCCTGAAATTCCTCTTTTTTATCTATGTCCTTAAGCTTAATATTAAATCTGGCAAGCCTTGATACTCCGGCAATAAGGAAAGCCGAACTTATAAGCACACCCCAAAAATTAAATTGCGCGAAGCATGTTTGGTAAGCCAGAAAGGAGGGGGCTGCTCCGAAACTTACCGCGTCGGCAAGAGAATCAAATTCAACTCCAAATCTGCTGCTGGTTTTCGCGAGTCGGGCAACAGCGCCATCCAAAGCGTCAAAAAGGGCTGCTGCAATAATCAGGTAAACCGCGAATTCAATATTATTCTGGTGAACCGAAATAATCGCGTAAAATCCTGCAAAGAGATTGAGAGCGGTAAAAGAATTAGCGTATATGCTTTTGGGCATTATAATTATTTCCAGTTTTTATGTTCGAAGAGCACAGTCTTTCCGGCAACGACCTTCGCATTTTCATATGCTTTCACATCCCATGACAGAGGAACAATTAAATCAACCCTGCTGCCAAATTTAATCATGCCGAAACGATCCCCCATTTCAACGGTTTGTCCTATTTCAAGTTCACAAATAATTCTTCTGGCTATTGTACCGGCGATCTGCGTAAATAAAATCCTTCCAAATTTTGTTCGCAGACCTATCTCGGTTTTTTCATTCCGCTGATCAGCTTTATCCTCAAAGGCCGCGATATGTTCACCATCAAAATGCTGAAGATGTTCTACAACACCTTTGATGGGTATCCTGTTGACGTGAACATCGAGCGGGGACATAAAAATTGATAATTGCCAGGCTTCTCCTTCAACATATTTTGTTGAGACTATTTTTTTTGAAATAATAACTTTCCCGTCGGCTGGTGAAAGAATTACATTTTCAGCCACAATAATATTTCTGTCGGGATCCCTGAAAAAATATAGTGTAAAGGTCAGTATTGCGATTCCAAGGAAAATCAATAGATATTTAAGAAATCCATTTTGTATGAGCAAACCGATTGTTACAAGAACAAAAACGATCGCGACTACAATTCCGACAGTGGTAAGACCATATTTGGTAACCATGATTCAGTCCTTTAAATTTTTCCCGTTAAACGGAATCTGAATAATCTCAGTAATTCCAGTCTCTAATTTAATATTTTACGGCAATAATTTCTTGTGATTATTTTTTTTCTTAAATTTAGTAAAATAATTTAACCAGAATATCAGGATTGGAGGAATAATGAAAGGTGGAATGCAAGGTATGATGCGCCAGCTTCAGAAGATGCAGGCAGATATGGAAAAGACACAAAACGAACTGGCTTCGAAGACAGTTTCGGAAGAGAGCGGCGGCGGAATGGTTAAGGCTACAGCCAATGGAAAAAAGGAAATAATTTCACTCGAAATAAATGATGAAGTTATCAGTCCGGATGACAAAGAAATGCTTGAAGACCTTGTTGTGGCTGCTGTAAACAAGGCTCTGGAATCGGCAGGCCGGCTGGCTGAAGATGAAATGGCAAAAATCACCCGCGGTATGATGCCTCCGGGAATGAATATTCCGGGGCTGTAATTTGTTAATTGCAGCGCCTCTTCAAAACGCGATTGATGAATTGAGCAAGCTTCCTTCTATTGGAAAAAAAACAGCGCAGAGACTTGCTCTTTTTCTCCTCAAAGCAGATAACGAATCAGTCACCCGTCTTACAGGCGCAATTTCAGAACTGAAGGAAAAACTGGTTTTCTGCTCAATTTGTTTTAATATTTCCACTGAAGAAATTTGTCCTGTCTGCCAGAGTGAAAAAAGGGACAAAAGTGTAATGTGTGTTGTTGAGGAAGCGAGTGATATTATTGCCATTGAAAAGACAAATGAATATAATGGCGTTTATCACGTTCTCGGAGGCACACTTTCACCGTTGCGTGGCGTTGGCGCTGATGATATTAAACTGAAAGAATTTATAAACAGGATAGATAAAGGCAGCTTCAAAGAAATTATCCTTGCTCTTAACCCCGACACAGAAGGAGATACGACATCTCTCTATATTGCCAGAATGTTAAAGGATTACGATCTTAAATTAACCCGCATCGCGAGAGGACTGCCAATTGGCGGCGATCTTGAATATGCCGATGAAGCAACTCTGGGGCGGGCTTTTCTTGGAAGAATGAATATTTAATGACTGAATGGTATAAATCGTGGTTTTCTTCTCCCGATTATCTTAAGGTTTATGGCCACCGGGATGATGGTGATGCCTCTAAACTGATCAGCCTTCTTAAAAATTCCATCGATTTTTCGGGATCGTGGAAAATTCTCGACGCCCCTTGTGGAAACGGAAGACATTCACTTAAGCTTGCCAGCGAGGGATTTAGCGTTTTTGGTTTTGATCTCTCTCTGATGTTTCTTAAACTCGCGTGCGAAAGAAAAACAAAGGGAAATCCTGAGCCGGAATTTATCAACGCCGACCTGAGATATATTCCTTTTAAAGGTCCATTTGATCTCATCCTCAATTTATTTACCAGTTTTGGTTATTTTAATACAGACGCTGAAAATATGATTTTCCCCCGGAACGCGTTCAGATTATTAAAGAAAGGGGGATATTTTGTCCTTGATTATTTCAATGATCAGTATGTAATTAGTAACCTGGTTCCTCTGAGTGAAAGAGAGGTCAATGGTAAAAAGATTATCGAACAAAGAGAAATTAAAGATAATAGAGTTGAAAAAAAGATTAAAATTCACGATAATTCAAATTCAGTATCTTATTCCGAATCGGTCAGATTATACAGTTATTCGGAAATCAGAAAAAATTTTGGTGATATAGGATTTAAGGAAGTAAATAAATTTGGCAGTTATTCCGGTGATAATTATTCCCCGGACAGATCAGAAAGGTTGATTATCTTATACGAAAAATGAAAAAGATAACAGCAATATTATTTATTCTGTTTCTCGGAGCCTGTGATATTCTGGAAACCAGGGATGCGGAGGAACCTGAAAGGGGAAGGAGTAATTTCCTTATTCCCACTACTCCCGATATGTTATTTGAAAACCTGATCAACTCATTCAGTGAAAAAATAATTGAAAATTATACAGCATGTTTTGCCGATACTGCCTTTTCAAAAAAGAAATTTTCATTTATTCCCTCACCCGGTTCTGTTTCACGATTCCCTCAGCTTGCGAGCTGGGGCAGGGAAGAAGAAAAACAATATTTTACCAATTTAATTTCAGCCTCCTCGGAAGGCTCGCCCATCACTGTTGTTTTTTCAAATTCGGTAAGCACTCTTCTGGCCGATAGCGCCGACTATACTTTTGATTATACTATTAACCTTATTTCAAATAATGAAAGTATTCCGGGCGGCTATGAAGGGAGTGTCCGCTTTAAGGTGCATCTTGACAACCGGGAACAATGGGTAATTAATTCCTGGGAAGATATCAAAAAAGGAGAGTTAAATAGCTGGAGTGAACTTAAAGGCCGTTTTTACTAAAATTACGGCTGCTGTCTTTATCGGTTTTCTGTTGGTCTCTTGTTTGAATCCTTTTGCGCCCCGGCTGGATGATCAGACAACCGGCTCGGGAACCCTGCTAAGCGATCGTTCAGATGTTGAGGGTGTATTCCGTAACTTTCAATATGCCTATTCTTTTTCTGATACACTTATATATGGTGAACTCCTCGATCCCGAGTTTATTTTTAGCTACAGAGATTATGACCTCGGAGTTGATGTTTCCTGGGGTAGGGATGAAGAGATGAAAGTTACAAATGGTTTATTTGAAAATTCTCAGAGGCTTGATCTTGTATGGAACAATATTATTTCCATTACAGATGATTCAACAAATATTGTGAGAAGTTTTAATTTAACAATTACTTTTAATCCTACTGACATCGTTTTTGTTGATGGCCGTGTAAATCTTGATCTTGTGAAAGACCCCGATCAGAAGTGGCAGATAAAACGATGGCAGGATGAATCGAACTTTTAATCATGATAAGATATTACATAACCGAAACCTTCAGCTCGATAAAAAGGGCGAAACTCGCTGCTTTTTTTACGACATTTACTATTACTATTGCCATAATGCTTGGAGCGGCCTCACTTTCGATGTTTTTTATTTCAGAAGAGATAGGGGAAATTCTAAAAAGCAAAATAAGAATGACTATCTTTCTTGAACCTGAGCTGGCTGAAAATGAGGTGACTAATCTAAGATCACTGATAGAAAAAGATTCAACAGTTCTTTCTGTTCAGTTTTTATCGAGAGAAGAGGCAAGAGAGCAATTTATCAAAGAAACAGGGGAGGATTTTAGTTCTATTCTTGAGAATAATCCACTTCCTCAGTCATTTACGGTTATTTTCAGAAAGGAAATGATCAGTTCACAAACTCTGGACCGGTTTGTAAAAGACTGCGCCAAAATTGAAGGAGTTGATGAAATTAATTATGATTATGATTTTGTGATTAATATCTTCAATTTTCTCGACAAGATAAAGCTGGTTGTGGTCATAATTTCTACCGCTTTAATTTTGCTGGGGTTTTATCTGGTATATTCAACAGGAAGGCTGATTACCGATTCAAGGAGAGAGCAATACAGAAATATGAAGCTTGCCGGCGCCAGTTTAAGCGCGATAAGGATGCCCGTAATATTCAGCAGCCTTATATTTGGTATAATCGCGTCGGCTCTTAGTATTCTGTTCTATTATTTTATCGTTATTCCTGTTATACATATGGTATTCCAAATTGATTTTGGAAGGTATTTTAATTTTATTGCTATGTTTAATTTTTTTCTTGGAGTTATTTTAAGTCTGGCAGGCAGTATCCCCGCCGCGGGAAAACAGACTCTGGAAATAAAAAACTTATAATTTTCTGGTTGATTTTGTATGCGCGAAATGAAATTCAAAAAAAGTGTTTCCCTGCTCATAAAATTGTTTGTATTTAGTAGTATACTGTTTTCAGCAATTCTATTTGCCGAAGAGGAAAAAAAAGATGAAGATGAGAATATTTCTTCAATAACAGCGGGAATTGTAGACCCGGATGAATATATTATCGGCCCGGGAGACGCTCTTTTTGTCTCGGTGAGGGGAGTCTTCGAAACGACCTCCACATTGGTTGTTAATCCGGAAAACAGCATTTATATACCCCGGCTGGGAATATTAAAACTGGATAACATTACCCTGAAACAGGGGAAAGAAATAATAAAAGATGCCTTTCTGAAGAAGTTTAAAGATGTTGAAATAGATGTTATTCTTACAGGCGTCAGAAAAATAAATGTTAACCTGGTGGGATTTGTCGGGAAACCTTCCGTTTATTCTATATATGCTTCGGCGCGTCTTTCTCAATTTTTACTCACTGCCGGTAATCTGCCCGATGATGCTGATCTCAGGAATATCGAAGTTATTACCGATGATGTTGTGAATAAATATGATTTACTAAGTTTTTTAAAGCTCGGGGTAAAAAGTGAGAATCCTTATCTGACTGACGGCTGCATTGTAAAAGTTAATAAAACAGATAAAAATATTGTGGTTTTCGGACAGGTGGCGAATCCGGGGAATTTTCCTTTTGTTGAAGATGAAAAAGTTTCTTCATTGATTGAATTATGCGGGGGACTTACTCACAGAGCTTATACCGATTCAATTGAGATAGTCAGGTTCATTGACGACTATAATCAAACGAGTTTGTATTACAATATAGAGCAGCTTGATAATGTGATAGTACAAAACCGCGACTTTATTATAATCAGGGAAAAATCATTATATCAGATTGCCCGAACGGTAAAGGTTGCGGGAAGAGTAAAATATCCGGGTGTTTATAAGATTGAGAAAGGCAAAACCCGGTTGAAAGAGGTTCTTATTGAGCAGGCGGGCGGTTTTCTTGAGGACGCCTCTCTGAAAGACGCCTATATTTTCCGTCCCAATGGAATAACAAAAACTGATCCTGAATTTGAAAGGCTGCAAAAGATGGATCGCGCGGATATGAGTGATGACGAATATAATTATCTTAAGGCAATGGCCCGGCAGCGGAAAGGATTTATGGTTGTCGACTTTGAAAAATTGTTTTATGAAAACAATGCGGATGAAAATATTTTGCTTAAAACGGGTGATGAAATAGTAATTCCTGAAAAAGTCAACCATGTCAGAATTGTCGGACAGGTGCTTAATCCGGGAAATATTGTTTTTAATAAAAACTTTACGATTAACGATTATATAGAAGCCGCCGGAGGTTTTGGCTGGCGGGCAGTGGAAGATGATATACGATTAATTAGCGGGGATTCGGGTGAGTGGCTCGAATCGGATGAAGTTGAAGTAATTCATCCGGGAGATATAATCTGGATTCCCGAAGAACCTCCCTCTCCCAGGTTTTGGGAAGTATTTATGGATACCCTGACCATTTTAGCACAGACAGCGGCAGTTATTACTTCTGTGGTGGCAATAATAGTAGCGACGAGGAATTAAATTGAGCTTTCATGAAATATTAAACCTACTGCTTTTTAACAGAATCAGGCTTTTGATTTTTACAGGATTTACCACCATTTTTTTATTCCTTTTTTTATTGCTGGTTTATCCTATTACTTTTATCTCCACAACTACTCTGCTCCCTCCCGAGAAGGATAATATTGGGGGTGTCGAAAGCATGTTGATGGGGTCGGGGGCGGCAAATTTGCTGGGAGTCAACGCTTCGGGCAATAAATCTCAGTTATATTCCGAAATATTAAAAAGCCGTTCTATCGCTGAAGTTGTGGTGAATAATTGTAATCTTGAAGATTATTTTAAGGTGGAGGAATTTCAGCATGCTGTGTTGATTTTACAGCAAAACAGTATTATCAACGTAACCAAAGAGGGGATTATTGAAATATCAGTTAAGTTAAAAACTCCCTGGTTTTCAAGATATTCCGATAGTGTGGATAGCGTCAGGAGCAAAAGCGCTGAAATCGCGAATATGTATGTCGAAGCGCTTGATGAAATAAATCTGGAAAAACTAAATCAGAAAGCGAAAAAGACAAAATTATTTATAAAGTCTGAGATGAATAAAGTCGCTGTTGAGCTTAAAGATGCCGAGAAAAAACTTGAAAAGTTTCAATTTGAGCACAAGGCTATTAATCTGCCGGCTCAGCTTGAGGCCTCAATTGAATCGGCCGCGGATATTAAAAGCCAGATAATTAATCTCGAAATTCAGAAAAAGAATGCCGAGCTTAATCTTTCCGATAATAGCATGGATCTCCAGTCTTTTAAGGAAAAGCTTAAAATATTGAATGAAAAGTATGAGGAACTTGAAACCGGACGACCCGGAGTAAAAGACTACCTGCCGGGAATGGACAAGGTGCCCGAATTGCAATTAAAACTTGGTGAACTTTACCGTGAAGTAAAAATAAAAACTGAATTATATTTGCTGCTTCAGAAACAATATTATTCGGAGCAAATACAGGAAAATAAAAACATCCCCACTGTTGAGGTTCTGGATAAAGCTATACCCCCGGTAAAACAGGCGAGTCCCCGCCTTATTTTTCACACTGCGTCGGGGGGACTTACAGCATTTTTACTTCTTTCGATAATTTTAATATACAGCGAACAGAAAAAAAATCAGTCATTGAAAAAGAGGCTTGAATAATGGATAAACCTGTAGCCGTTGTAACCGGCGGAGCCGGATTTCTTGGTTCCAACCTGTGCGATAAACTTATTTCAAATGATTTTCAGGTAATCTGCATTGATAATCTCCTTACAGGCAACCTTGAAAATATATCCCATCTTTTCGGTAATGAAAATTTCAGGTTTATCAAACACGATATCACAAATTTTATTCACGTTCCGGGAAGGGTGGATTATATACTTCATTTTGCCTCGCCCGCGAGTCCCATTGATTATCTTAAGCTGCCTATACAAACACTTAAAGTTGGTTCACTCGGCACTCACAAAACTCTTGGACTGGCAAAAGAAAAGAACGCGGTATTTTTACTCGCGTCAACTTCTGAAGTATATGGCGATCCCTCCATTCATCCCCAATCAGAAGAATATTGGGGCAATGTAAATCCGATAGGACCCAGGGGGGTCTATGATGAAGCGAAAAGATTTGCCGAAGCGATGACCATGGCTTACCATCGGTATCATGGTGTTGATACGAGAATAGTAAGAATATTTAATACTTATGGCCCCAGAATGAGGCTTGATGATGGAAGGGCGCTGCCGGCGTTTGTATCACAGGCTCTGAACAATGAAGATATTACAGTATTCGGCGACGGCAGGCAAACGCGCAGTTTCTGTTTTGTTGAGGATGAAATTGAGGGAATATTCAGGCTTCTGATGTCGAAAGAAAATCTTCCGGTGAATATCGGCAATCCTTCCGAAATTTCTATTGTTGATTTTGCCGGGGAAGTAATTAAACTTACAAATTCGAAAAGCAAAATTATCTATAAAGATTTGCCCCTGGATGATCCGAAAGTCAGGCAACCCGATATAACAAAAGCAAAAAAACTGCTGGGATGGGAACCGGTTGTTGAAAGGGAGGATGGATTAAAGATCACAATTGATTACTTCAAAAAAATATTGAATAAATAAAAAAGCCCCTCATCGCGAGGGGCTTTTTTTTATTTCATAAAAGGATAAGTCCAGTCTTTGGGCGGATTGAATGTTTCTTTCATTGTTCTCGCGGTCATCCACCTCAGAATATTCATTGCGCTGCCGGCTTTATCATTTGTGCCTGAAGCCCTGCCGCCGCCAAAGGGCTGCTGACCAACAACTGCCGCGGTTGGTTTATCATTCATATAGAAATTACCTGCGGCATTTTTCAGTTTTTCTGCCATTTTTACCAGGGCATATCTGTCACGGGCCCAAATCGCTCCGGTCAGAGCATAAGGAGATGTTGTATCGCAAAGATCAAGCGCTTCATCAAATTTATCATCTTTGTATACATAGATTGTCAGAACCGGGCCAAATATTTCTTCTTCCATCGTTTTAAATCGGGGATTGGTTGTAACTATTGTAGTCGGTTGGATAAAATAACCTTTGGAATCATCATATTCACCACCGGTAATAAATTCGGCTTCATCTGAATCTTTTGCGTAATCAATGTATTCTTTAATGCTGTCGAATGCGGCTTTATCTATAACCGCGGACATGAAGTTGCCAAAATCTTCAACGTCACCCATCTTAATTTTCGCGACTTCTTTAGTATATTTCTCTTTAAATTCAGCCCAAATTGATTCCGGGATATACATTCTTGAAGCGGCGGAACATTTCTGTCCCTGGTATTCGAAGGCGCCTCTTAACGCTCCGACAACCAATCCGTCAACATCTGCCGAATTATGAGCGAAAATAAAATCTTTACCACCTGTTTCACCAACAATTCTCGGGTAATATTTCATATTATGGATATTGTTTCCAATTGTTTTCCACATATTCTGGAATACCGCGGTTGAGCCGGTAAAATGAATGCCTGCCAGATCGGGGCTTGACATAACCGGATCGCCAACCTGTCCTCCTGAGCCCGGCACAAAATTAATAACGCCATCAGGCAATCCTGCTTCCTGTAGTAATTTCATGAGGAAGTATGCTGAATAAACAGAGCTTGAAGCCGGTTTCCAAAGCGCGACGTTGCCAACTACCGCGGGAGCTGTCGGAAGATTTCCGGCAATTGAGGTGAAGTTAAACGGAGTCACGGCAAAAACAAATCCTTCGAGGGGACGGTATTCAACCCGGTTCCACATTCCATCGGGTGAATATGGCTGTTCGCTCATTAGCTCCGACATGTAGTAGGCATTAAATCTCCAAAAATCTATCAGCTCGCAGGCGGAATCAATTTCAGCCTGATGAGCAACTTTCGACTGGCCCAGCATTGTTGCCGCATTTATTGTCGCTCTCCATGGACCCGCGAGAAGATCGGCTGCTTTCAGAAAAATTGAAGCGCGGTGCTCCCATGGCATTTCTGACCATTTTTTACGGGCTGCGAGCGCTGATTCTATAGCCTGGTCAACTTCCTTTTTTCCCGCTTTATGATAAAATCCAAGTTTATGGGAGTGGTTATGTGGAATTGTAATATCGGCGGTTTTACCTGTTTTAATCTCTTTTCCGCCGATAATGATTGGTATTTCTATTTCCTGTTTTTTTAACTCGGCAATCTTTTTCACTAATTCTTCTTTTTCCGGACTTCCATCGGTATAGGTAAGCACCGGTTCATTTTTTGGCTCTGGCACCATAAAATATGCGTTTGACATTCTTTTCCTCCAATTAGGATACACACATTAAAAAATATCTTTATATTTCACCGGAATCATCGGTAGTTTTAGATGTAAAATCATATTGTCCATGATACCCCGGAGGGTAGAATTAAGGACAAAAGAGTGTTAATGATGTAAGTAAAGTTAATACAGGAATGAGGGAAAATCAATAAACTTTGTTAGAATTTATAACCGGCAGTAAAATAATAATGAATCGTTTTTTCACCCGGTTTTCCCATTTTTTTATCTCCTTCCGAAAGCATGAACTGAATCGGACCAAGTATGGAATCAAATTCCACCGCGATACCATATCCGAGAATTGGTTTACCGACGGTAGAAAATCCTGAAAATCCAAGTTTATAATCGAAAGCAATATTGAATAGGGCTTTTAGAAAAATATCCTTCCGGTGTTCATACCTGTATTCACCGCTGAGTATTGTAAATTTCGAACCGGAAAGCTGCTGATAATTGATTCCTGCAAAAGATTCCGGACCACCAAGATTAAAATATTTATATTGAGGCAGATTTCGGAATGATACCATATATCTGCCCCCCACATGGAAGGTATGAACTGATTCAATAGTAAAATAAATATCTGAAGACAGATCAACTGTCGAATAACCTATTTCCGAACCTATTCGTTTGGAACCGATTTCCGCGACTCCCTTAAGCAATATACCTTTTCTTGGAATTAGTTTACTATCGACCAGATCCGAAATTGCTTTTACTCTTATTTGTGTCAACTGATCTTTCCATTGTGGAAAATCATCACTTGCTATAGAGGCGGAAACATCCATAAATTCAGTTGTATATTCAGTTTCAATAGTCCCGTATGTTGAAATGGGAATTCCTATTCCTGCTCCGAAAAGCCATGATCTGTCCTTATATTGAGCAATGTTTTTCCCCATACCGTTATAAATATCGACCGGTATGTTTTTGTTGACGATTTTAACATAAGGATAAATTGGAAGATTTAAGGATCTGGATGGATAAGCAATATTCAAAGAAAAACGATGCAGGCCGGCAAACTGAAGCTCGAGTTCTGTCCTTAACCCGGGAATAAACAGTGAATTTGTCTGTATACCCAGTAAACCGATGATCATATCATGATCATTATATTTCATTCCGGCATACATTTTCTGGAGTGACCTTTCCTGCACGTTAATATTTATATGCACTCCTTTGCCGGGAATTCTGGTAAGATCATAATACATGGTTTCGAAATAACCAAGAGAGTAGATGTCGTTGATCTTTTCTTCGAGAAGCGAAGGATTGAAGGTTGAGCCCGGTTTTATACCAAGAAGATTATATATAAATCTGAAATCGAGTGTTTTATTTCCCCTGATTGATATACCATGAATTGGGGGTCGGTTTGTTTCTCTCAGAAAAATATTAATATCAACTGTTTCATCATCATTGTATTGATATTTTATCGCTTTTTCCTGGTATAGCCCGCTGTCAGTTAAAGACTGAATCTTATTTTCAACAAACTTTTTGCTGCACAAACTGTCACTGTTTAAACCGGTAAGTTCGAGCAGTTCATTTTCGGTATATTTTGTGGACCCGTAAAAAAAGATTTGTCCGATTCTGAATCTGCTATTATGATCTTCAGATCCTGTTTCATCAAGTAATTGTTTCAGCGCTATTAATTTATCAATATTTTTGATGGCCGCTTCATATCCACGGTTGATAATACCCTGAATTTTTTCTTTGTCAAAATCCATCAGGGTATAGCCTTCAATATCTTCGGGAATGTAAATATCTGATAGTCGTATATTCCTTTCCCTTCTCGCTTTTCGCGGAATTTCCGTTGTCCTGTCAAGTATTTCAAGAAGGCTTTCATAATCTTGCGAGGAGCGTTTGGGATAAATAAGGTTGCACCCGATTATAATATCAGCTCCCATAGATTTGACAACATCAGTCGGGAAATTATTAATTACGCCGCCATCGATAAGCAGAGAGTCTCCATAGATTACGGGTGAAAAAACAGTCGGGATCGACATAGTGGCTCTTAAAGCTTTCGTAAGCGAGCCCTTTTCAAGAACAACTTCATTTCCGGTTATAAGGTCTGCGGCAATACATCTGAATGGAATCCGCAGGTTATCAAAATCACCGGTTTCACTTCGGAATCCTGTAAGTTTTGAAAGCAGCAGATTTACCTTTTGTCCCTGGATCAATCCGCTTGGAATGGTGGGAGTAAATCCTTTCAACTGTAACTCAAGCTGGAATCTGCCGGTATTTTTTTTCTCAAAATAGGGGAGTAAGAAGCGGGCCGGTTTATCTGTAAACAGCTCATTCCATTCTACACTCAGCGCAAGCCGCTCAAGTTCCTCTGCTGAATAGCCAATTGAGTACAAACCACCGACTATACCTCCCATACTGGTTCCCGCGAGATAATCAATCGGGATATCGAGAGAATCGATTACTTTAAGAACACCAATATGGGCGAAACCGAGCGCGCTCCCTCCGCAGAGAGCAAGTCCGGTTCGGGGGCGGCCTGAATTTTCTCCATAACAGTTTATGAAGAAAAGCAAAAGCAATACAAAAGCCAGGTAAGATTTTTTTGTGATCATTCTTTCTTTATTTTTTTCGGTCTGATCATATTTTCAGGTTTTAGAATATCCTCAAGTTCCGCTTCGGAAAGTAACTCTTTTTCAATCACAAGATCATAAACACTTCTGTTATCCTCAAGCGCCTCTCTTGCCAGGGCGGTGCAAATTTCGTAACCGAGAACCGGATTAAGAGCGGTTACTATGCCTATTGAGTTTTCAATATATTTTCTGCAAATTTCACGATTCGCGGTGATTCCGTCGATACAGCGGTATTTAAGTGTATTCATTCCATTCTTCAGCATCTCAATAGATTCAAATATGCTCTGCACAATAACCGGTTCCATTACATTTAACTCAAGCTGTCCTGCTTCTGCCGCGAGAGTGACCGTAAGATCATTCCCTATTACTTTAAAGGCAATCTGGTTAACCACTTCTGGAATAACCGGATTTACTTTACCGGGCATTATTGAAGACCCGGGCTGCATTGCCGGGAGATTTATTTCATTGATCCCGGTTCGGGGACCGGAAGAGAGCAGCCTGAGGTCGTTGGATATTTTAGATAGTTTAACCGCGAGTCTTTTTACTGCCGAGGAATACATAATAAATGCTCCTGTATCCTGAGTTGCCTCGACAAGATTTCCGGCGAGGCTCAGATCAAGTCCGCTTATTTCAGAGAGATGACTCACACATTTTTCACCATAATCGGGGTCGGCATTAATTCCGGTGCCGATCGCGGTCGCGCCCATATTAACTTCAAGAAACAGCTTCGCGTTTTCATTTAATCTTTTAATTTCCTCTTTCAGGGTCACAGCATAAGCTTCAAACTCCTGTCCCAGTGTCATCGGAACCGCGTCCTGGAGTTGAGTTCTGCCCATTTTCAGAACATCCGAAAACTCAATCGCTTTATTCATGAATGACTCTACGAGAGAGGAAAGCACTTCGAGCAGTTTTTTATTTGCTCTGATCAGCGCAATTTTTACAGATGTAGGATATGCGTCATTAGTCGACTGGGAAAGATTCACATGATTATTTGGGTGGCAATACTTGTATTCACCCTTTTCATACCCGAGAATTTCAAGCGCGCGGTTGGCAATAACCTCATTTGCGTTCATATTTGTTGATGTGCCGGCTCCTCCCTGAATCATATCAACAACAAACTGTGTATGTTGCTTTCCGTTGATTATTTCATTACATGCCTGGATTATCGCGTCGGATACCGGTTTGGAGAGTAATCCAAGGTCCAGATTTGCCTTCGCCGCCGCCATTTTTACCATCGCCAGGCTTTCGATTATAACGGGATAAAATCCCAGCGAAATTCCGCTGATACTAAAATTCTCAAGCGCTCTCAGGGTTTGGACTCCATAATATAGTTCATCCGGAACACTTCGTTCACCAATAAGATCATGTTCTTTTCTGGTCCGGCCCGATTGGTATTGGGTTGAAATATTCATTACCCGGGTATTAACCTGCCTCATTCTGCGTGAAATTACCTTCGCTATTCTCGCGATTATTTTTCCCCCGGTAGCTCCCGATTTTAATACTATATCTTCAAAATTCTTCCGGCTTAATGTATAAACTTCTGTATCAAGGATAGCTCTGGCGGATGTCGAATGAGGTGAATCATCTAATAATGAGCCCTCGCCAAGAAAATCGAGTTTTCCAAAAAATGAGAGTCTTTTTTCTTCACCAAAGGGTGTTTTTTTAAAGAGTTCAATTTCACCGCTTTTAATCAGGAACAGATTATTTCTTGGAGAGTTTTCAGAAAAAAGTAACTCATTACAATTATATTTCTTCTTCTCCGCAACATTCGAAAGTAATTTTATTTCATCATCTGTTAAATCCTGAAAAAGCTCAATTGACTTGAAGAATCCTGATTCCTGTGCTATTTTATTCATGTGTTAATCCGAAATTTTACTTTATTAACGAATATAAGTTTTATAAAAATTATTATAAAGTCTGGCAGTCCGGAAAAATAGAAATGAGAAAAAGAAACAAAATATTTCCTGCCGATTTTTCAATGACCTGATAATAATTCTGACCAGTATTAATCCGATCAGACCATAAATCATAAAAATATCTTACAAATATATTGATGTGGGAATAAATATCAATTTAATTCGGCTGCATACTGATTTATTTTCTTGCCGAAATCAAAAGAATAATACAATAAGGCTGATTATATTCCCGATCTGTTTGAATTTCAAAATATATACAATGCTATGCTTTTTAAACAAAGTTAACAGGGAATATTCCTTTAAGATTATGACAAATCCGGTCCCTGCCGATCTGTGATATAAAGCATCAATTAAATTTGATTCACAAAAAAAATAATGTAACTTGGTGGAAATAATTTAATTTTTTTTTAGAAGCGAGATTTTGTTATTTTTACTTCTTTAATAAAAACAGGTCAATTGGTGTAACTTGACAAACAGAGTAACAATTGGCAGAAAAATAGGTGAATAGAGCCCCGGATTTATGAAACTACTAATCTTGACCCAATATTTTTATCCAGAAATGGGCGCTGCTGCCTCAAGGTTGCTTGAACTTTCGAGGGGATTGCAACACAGGGGGTGGGATATCAAAGTATTATCAGCTATGCCAAATTATCCAACCGGAAAAATTTTCCCCAAGTATAGAAAAAAATGGCGTGTGAAAGAGAATATCTTTGGAATTGACATTCAGCGTTTCTGGATATTTGCCTCTAATTCCTCAAGGGTTTTTCCAAGAATAATTAATATGCTTTCGTTTGCTTTTTCCTCACTCTTTTCTCTTTTTTATATACGAAAGGAAAAGCCTGATTTTATACTCGTTGAAAGTCCTCCTCTCGTTCTGGGCCTGACCGGATTATTTCTCTCCCGTTTCTCCGGCGCTAAAATGATATTGAATGTCGCGGATATCTGGCCCCTTTCAGCTTTAGAGCTTAATGCGATTTCGGATGGTTTTTTATATCGGAAAATAGTTCAATTAGAAAAATATATTTACAAAAAATCTGATATCTGCCTTGGTCAGTCGGAGGAAATTACCCGGCACCTGAAATTAAATGGAGCCAGAAATTCACATTTGTTCAGAAACGGAGTGGTATTCTCAAGATTTGAGCAGTTTAATAACCATAATCCCCGTAAAAATTCTAAATTAATCTATGCCGGCCTTGTTGGGGTGGCCCAGGGTTTGTTATCATTATGCAGGAATATTGACCTTTCCAAACTTGGAATTGAGCTGCATATATTCGGAGAGGGAGCAGAAAGAAAAGAATTACAGGCTTATCTCAGCAGTAATCCCGACAAAAATATTTTTATCCACGAACCGGTAGAAAGGGATATGATTCCCGAACTTCTTTCCAACTACGATGGAGCGGTTATTCCTCTTGTAAAAAATATTTATGGCGCGGTGCCTTCAAAAATTTATGAATCGATGGCAGCGGGAATACCCATTTTATTTTCAGGCAACGGCGAAGGGGCTTCTATTATTTCAAAACTTAAAGTTGGCTGGGTATCAAAACCTGGTGATTATGACTCTTTCCGGGAGAATCTGAGTCAATTTTCCTTTGAACCGGAAAAATCTGAAGAGTTTGGCCGAAACGGTCGAAAGGCTGCAAAAGAGATGTTCGACCGGGAATTGCAGATCGACAAACTACATGAATATTTAACTGACTTCAGCAAGGGATAATCTATTGTTTTCGACTTTCCTAAACAATTTGTGTTCAACTTGTTTATAAAGTTTTTATCTGCTTTAAGCAGAAGATTTTTATTATTACTTCATCATTTTCTCAGGGTCTTTTACCCGGGCGGGAGTAATAGTGTCGTTTTGGTTTCCCTGCATAAACTGGGCGATACCGTTTTCTCATTTCCGGCAGTTAGTTATCTTAGCAGCATTTATGGCGATAATCTCATAATTGTTTGTTATCCTGAATCGGCATCTATTTACAGAAAAAAATTTAACCTGAATTTATTGGAATTATCAACAAACTCCTTTTTCTTCAATGGAAAAATCGCCGCCCCCTCAATACGTTCAAAATTATTCTCGATAAAACCCGCAATTATTATTGATATTACAGGAGAGTTGCGAAGTTTTTCCCTTATCCTGGGAAATAATGCCGAGATCAGAGGACTGGAACACAATAAATTGAGCGGTATATATGATTATCCTTCTGAAAAGAGAATCGATTGTCACTTATCAGAAATGTATTTATATGCCGCGGAGCCAAAACTTACGAGGAAAGAAATTGAAAATTATAAATTTATTGAATTTCGCGCTCCGGTGAATAATAAGATTTTGATTCATCCATTTGCGGGGTGGAAAGCGAAGGAATGGGGATTATACCGTTTTATATCCCTGGCAGAAAAACTCAGTTCGGACTATGAAGTTGAGCTCATTTTCCCTGCCGGACAAATTGAACCCGATATAAAGGAATATCTTATCCAAAACAATTTAGAATTTGTTGAAACTGATTCGGTCGGACAATTGCTCGAAGTGGTAAATGGAGCTGATTATTTTATCGGGTGCGATTCCGGGCCCCTCTATTTCGCGGCGATGTTTGGAATACCTACATTCACTATATACGGGCCAACTAATCCTTTCTACTCATTGCCTGAAGGCAGTCATCATGATTTCATCAACCTTTCGCTGAAGTGTTCACCACCTTCACAGGAACAATATTGCATTACATTTGCCGGAAGAGAAGGCTGCCCATCTTTTGAATGTATGAATTTATTGGGTGTTGAAAATGTTTACAACAAATTTATTTCATTTTTAGAGAAATTCAGAGGAGAATAAAATTATATGGGTCTGAAGATTTTTTTTATTGCAAATGCGGGTAATGCTCATATAATAAAGCTCTCTGAAAGACTGGCTGATTGCGGTATAAAATTGTTTATTTTCTCTCTGACAGAGTTTCAACCTGACTTAATTTTCAACTCAGAAAATATTCAAACATATTCGGCAAATATTAATAAATCACTTTATGCTAAAAAATCGGGAAGTTTTAGAAAACTATTTTATTTGAGATATTTTCGTAAGCTAATGAGCAAAATCAGGGAGTTTCAGCCAGATGTTTTGCATGCTCACTTTGCGTCAAGCAATGGATTACTTGGCAGTTTGACTGGATTCAAACCATTTATTATTTCTGTCTGGGGTGAAGATATCTTCTCTTTTCCAAAAAAATCAATTTTAAAAAAAAAATTGCTCTCCTTTATCCTCAATAGAGCTGATAAAGTGTTATCAACGAGCAATTTTATGAAAAAGGAAACCGAAAAGTATTTCCGGCGGGAAATTATTGTTACCCCTTTTGGTGTAGATACTGAACGATTCTCTCCAGGGAAACTGAACAGAATATTCCCCAAAGATTGTTTTGTAATAGGCACTGTCAAACATCTTGAAAAGATATATGGTATAGATGGATTGATTAAAGCTTTTGCAATCGTAAAAAAAGAATTGCCTGAATGCAGGTTATTATTAGTTGGTGCCGGGCAGGAAGAATATTCACTTAAAAAATTAGCAGCCGAACTCAGTCTGTCCGATGATATCGTTTTTACAGGAAGAGTTAAATTTGATGAAATAGAAAAATATCATCAGGAGATGGATATAGAGGTTTTTAATTCAGTCAGAGAGAGTTTTGGAGTATCGGCCCTGGAAGCTATGGCATGTGGAAAACCGGTAATTTTATCAGACGCAGGTGGTTTCAGGGAGATTACCCCGGCAGAAAATTCTGAAAATATTGTACCGCATGGGGATTCAGAAGCCATTGCTGAAAAAATTATTGCTCTTTTCAGGGACAAGAAGAAATACCAACTTCTCTCGAATATTGGCCGAAAAATGGTTATGGCCAATTATGACTTGAAAAATCAAATCAGGGATTTTGTTAATATTTATTCGGATGTAATCTAATGCGTAAAATATTAACAACTGTTGCCGGAGCTTCATTTCTTTTGGTCCTTGCTGGCATTTTAAGTAAAGGAATTGGTTTCTTACGTGAAATTGTAATCGCCAATTATTTTGGTATCGGAAAAGAATTTGATCTTTATCTGGTAAGTATTTCTTTTGCAACCGTTTTGAGTACCACAATTTTTTATTTTGGACAAAATTACTTTGTTCCTCTTTTTAATAAAAAGATTGCTGAAGGAAAAGATTCGGATGTGATATTTAATCAAACCTTTTGGCAATTTAACGTACTGGGGTGGTTACTTTATCTTATCATGTTTGTTTTTGCGAGTCCCATCCTTGGTCTGTTTCTTTCCGACTCGAATCCCGGAGATCTTGAACTTGCGATGCGGCTATTCAGAATATATTCCCTAACGATCCCTTTATTTGCGACTATCTCAATTTTAACTGCTTATTATCATTGCCGGAGAAATTTTCTGATTCCTGCAATTTCCCAATTATTAATGAATCTGTTTCTTGTGGCAATCATTTTTATTTTTGCCCAGGTTATCGGTATATACGCAATCCCCGTCGCGGCTGTCGCTGCAATGATAATTCAATTGGGCTATTTTTTATTTTATTCAAAAAAAATATTAAAAACCAGGTATATTCTTAACATTTTCAGAAGTGGTGAGAAACTGATTAATAAAGCATTGGTTTATACTGTTATTGCTGAGCTTTTATCATTCTCGTATGTGATTATCGACCGATTATTTTTTACGGAAGTTGAACCGGGGGGAATATCAGCTTTAAATTATGCTACTACTTTATATAATCTTCCTATCGCTATTTTTTCTTTTGCGCTTGCCTCTGCCATTTTTCCGAATTTTTCGGCTGATTTCTATAACCGGAGAATAAAAGAATTGTCGGACAGATATATGAACGCTCTTAAAATGAGCCTTATTATTTTTGTCCCCTTTTCATTTATTGTTTATGACCATGGATATTTTATTGTTAATTTGGTTCTTGAGAGGGGCGCTTTTACGATGCAGGGGACTAAATTGACCTCAGAAGTACTGAAATTTTACGCTCCGGCGCTGATCGCATTAGGTCTTATGGGGATAAATAATAAATTTCTTTACAGTATCGGGGCAGTCGGTAGTTACGTTGTAATCCTTTTGGTTGCAGTTTTGTTGAAATTGGCCGGTAGTATTTATCTTGTCGGGCTCTTTCAGCAGAACGGACTTGCAGCGTCAACATCGATCGCTGTCGTTTCTTTGGTTTTTGTTTCGCTATTTGTTATAACTCGAAAAGTCAGACAAATTTCAGTATTGAAAATTGTCAAGAATATGTTTCTGGTATTGGTTGCGGGTTTTTCTTCGAAAATTTTAGTGGACATCTCCGCAGATTATACCGGGTTTAAAGGTAGCTTATCGGAGGTTTTTAAAATATTTACATTTTTAGCGTTTTTTGTAAATTTTCTGTATATATCCAATAAAAATGAGATATTTAGTATCAGTAAGCTTTTTACTTCTCTTGTAAGAAGGAGAGACCTCCATGATTAAAAGTTTTGCCAGGGAAATATTTCGCACAAGAGACTATATTTTGTATGCTTTTATTACAGCAATAATTATTTTAATTCTGACTCCCTTTTCAATATATATCCCAATTATTCTCTTCTCCGGTATTTTACTCTGTTTTCACTGGAAAAAAGAGTATCTGGTGCCGATGGTGATATCTTTGTTTTTCTTATTAACAAGTGATTTGGGAGAACAGCTTAGAGTAGTTGTAAATATAGTGCTTATCATGACACTAATTATTAATTTTATTAACAGCTATGGAGCTAATTTCAGGAAATATCCTCAATTGCCAAATCATTTTGGTTACTTTATATTATTTCTTGTAGTGTCAACTTTTTTATCATCGGTTTTTGGGACCGATTTTTCAACCTCCCTGGTATTCAACATAAAACAGGGTGTATTTCTGCTGATTATCTATTTAATTTTTGTTTCGTTGAGAGATTCTTCTCAAATCAGAAACTTGTTTTGGGCAATAATTTTTGTGGGTTGTATAATAAGTTTGATATTAGTTTCTACATTTCTTGGTTCACCAGAAAAAATTACTACCTTATTGATCCAGGGAATGATTAAATATGGCGGCTATATGAATAATGTCGCGGCTGTCGGTGGCATTTTACTCGCTTCCCTGACGTTCAGTATTGCGTTATTGTTAAGCAGTAAAAAATCTGCTTCCCAGAACTGGTTTCTTATATTTGCAGTTATTTTACAGTTTGTGGCTTTTCTTCTGACGAATTCAAGGGCTGCGATTTTTGGCAGTATTATTAGTATTGGTTTCCTCTTTTATAAGCTAAGAAGAAAATATTTTATTGCGGGACTAATTATCACATTAATTGTTACTCCGATCATCATATTTCTCAATGAAGAAATTTATAAACTTATTGAGATATTCTTCCGATTGAACAGAGTAGTGGAAAATCCCCGGTATGGGCATTGGTCGGTTGCGATAAATATTTTCCATGATAACTGGTTATTTGGAGCAGGACCAGGAAATGTCAGGAATCTGATGTATGATTACTTACCATATATGCTTGGTTCCTGGCAGGAAGCAGAGTTCTATTATATACACAATGCAGTTAAGATCGGTCATCCACATAATTTTGTTTTATTCCGGCTGGCTGAAATGGGCATCCTGGGAGCGATCAGCATTTTTTATATCGGATTATTCTATTATAATACTGCTCGCAAAGCTTTAACCAATTGGTCGGAAACATCCGAAAAAATATTCGTAATAGCCACAATTGCTGTGGGAATGGGCTTTTTTTCCCGTTCCTTATTTGAATCAACCGGAATCCTCACCTATGGCTGGATTACAAGAGACCTCATCTTATGGGTGTGTCTGTTAATTCTGCTGTTTTATTCGAATAATAAAACCCAAAAACAGGAGATGCTTTAGTTGAGATTCATTTAAATGGCCTTGCCCTGGCAAAAGGGTAAAAATTATTTCATTTTCAAAAAGATGTCGGATATTTAACTTGTTCTGACAATTATTGATTGTTTTGTTCAATTGCTTTCTTATGAATTGATTTAGAAAGAATTATTTCATTAAATTTGCATTTCATTTATCTTAAGAACAATTTCAAAGGGTAAAATGACAACCAGAATTCTCTTAGTCACGTTTTTTTTTATAATAAATAATCTGATCTCGGGCCAAACTCAAAAAATCATTCAGTCTGATGATAATGCGTTTGTAATGGAGATTAAATTTGATGATTCCGTTACGTTGATCGATACAGTAATAGATGGCGGAACTTACACAAAAGTAAGATTTAAAGGCCAATCGCTCTTTCTGCCGGGAGAGCCTGAACTTCCATATCATAGAATTCCGATAGCTGTGAGTTACAACTCGCGCCCAAAATTATCAGTAGTTGAGGAGGAATATGATACTAAAAGAAACAAAATGGTTATTCCTGTTACGGACGATGAGGATGAATTTGAAGAGTTTAATTTTGATCAGGACATTTATGCAAAAAATGCTCTTTTCCCAAAAAGTACTGTAGAACTATCAAAGGCTTTCACTTACAGATATATCCGGTTAACGAACCTGGATATTTACCCTGTCAGGTTTAATCCTGTAAAAAGGGAAGTTGACATATTAAAAAAGATTATTGTCAGAATAGATTATAATAATTCAAGTTATGAGAATGTAGCTCCTGTCACAGATGTTATGACTGATAGATTTATTACTAAGCATGTTATAAATTGGGAACAGGGATTAAAGTGGGCAGGAAAGAGATTACAACGCTCCGAAAAACCGTCTGATAATCAAAACTGGCTGGACCCCGAGAAAGAATGGTTTAAAATATTTGTTACTGAAAAAAATATTTACAGAATATCGTATCCCTATCTTGAGGCATTAGGATTTTTGGACGGGACTGCAATTCCAAGTGACAAAATTCAGATATTTGACAATAATGGTGAAGTGCCCGTTGATATAAATGATGGTGGAGACGGATTATTTGAAGGAGAAGATTTTTTACAGTTTGTCGGTTTCCCGCCACCGGCTTCAAATAATACAACTGCAAATCTTTATAATATTGGAAATGTCTACTGGCTGACACTTCAGGGAGAATCGGGATTGAGATATAAAAGAGAAACGGGATATCCCGGGGCCTATACCAAAAAGTTTAAGCAGGTCATAAAAACTGATCATTATGAAGTTGATTCACTATTCGAAAGGCTTGGGCTGGCTCCGGATGGCAACAGGGATTATTGGTTTTGGGGAAAAGCCAAAGGAGCCCTTGGCAGCAAAACTCAAAAATTCCGAACCCGATTTGAAGCTTTTGAAAATAAAAATGACGATGAACATAATGTTACTTTAAGAGCCAAGTTTCATGGTATGACAAGATTGGAGTGTTCACCTGATCACAAAGCGCAAGTGCTTTTAACCGGTCAATATATCGGCACTGCCGAGTGGGACGCGCAGACTGAAACAGTTTATGAAAAAACTTTTTATGTTTCGGGTGACAGCATTCACATTTGGAGTGATGGGAACTATTTTGAGGTTGAACTTGATGGTTACGTTTGTGAAGGACACTATTCAAATGATGAGATCAGGGTAAACTGGTTTGAGTTTGATTACTGGAGGGACAACCGAATAGGCACAAATCATTATTTCTATAAAAGTCCGCCGGGCGAAACAGGAATTCTGAAATACGAGTGCTGGCAATATTGGCAGGATAGCGCAATAGTATATATTCCTCAAAAGAACGTCGTGCTCGATAGTATCCAGATTACCGGCAATCAATGGGGAACTATCTTCCTTTCGGATACGGTGGATGAAAGAACTGAATATTTTCTGGCGGCTCCTGATTATTATTTCTGGCCCGATTCGGTGGCCCGGTTCCAGCATGAGAATCTAAAAAATACAGATAATGGCGCTGATTATATTGTTATTACACATCCGAAATTTATAGATCAGGCAAATGAACTGGCTCAATACAGAAACGAAAATCTACACGGTTTCGATAATCCCAGGGCGATGGTCATTGAAGTGGATGATATTTATGATGAGTTTTCAGGTGGATTGGTTGATCCGGATGCTATAAACGAATTTTGTCGATACGCGTTTGAAAACTGGCAGGCTCCGGCTCCTTCGTATATTGCTCTCCTGGGTGATATGAGCTGGGACTATAAAAAGAACCTGACCACGAGCCTTCCTAACTTTATTCCCTCGCTGCCATATCATTCCAGGCAATATGGACTTGCATTCAGCGATAATAATTTTGTGGCTGTATCAGGAGATGACATTATTCCTGATATCGCGATTGGAAGGATATCATGCGAAACTATTAGTCAGGCCGAGATATTAGTTAATAAGATAATTAATTATCCGGTTGATTATGATAAGATGTGGAAACAGGATATCCTTTTGATTGGAGCTGGTCAGAATGAAGCTGATGAACAGAGTTATAAATTTAATGATAAGAGCGTTCTGCTCGAAACAGAATATGTTCTCCCGGCAGGATATTCTACTTCAAAAGTTTTTCGTTATCCCAATAAACCTGCGTATGTGCCATTTCAGGGTGACGGACCCCGTATAAGAAGTGAAATTAATGAGGGGGTTTCATTAGTCAATTTTTACGGGCATGGCGGTGGATATCAATGGGACCTTGTTTTTAATGATGATGATATTTTTGTTCTCGAAAATGAAGACAGACTACCAATAGTATCAAGCGTAACCTGTTATACGGCACATTATGATAATCAGGAGGCATTTGGCGAAATATTTAACAGAGTCGCCAACAGAGGCTGTATAGGGTTTTGGGGTAACACCGGATTAACTTTCTGGAGTTATGGTCTTGTTTTAAATGAAAATCTGTTCAGAGCTCTTTTTCTTGATGAAAATTATGTGATTGGCGATGCAATTAACTATTCCAAAATTACAATGGCCGGTAATAATCCCAATGTTTATGTCAACGATCATATAGCTTTATTCACTTACTTAGGGGATCCGGCAATCAAGCTTGCTATTCCTGAAAAGCCTGACTTCAGGATAAAGTCTGCTTATATCGATTTATCTCCTGAACGGCCTCTGATAACCGATTCGATGTTTATAAAAATTAAATTTGATAATATTGGAAGGGCTTTTCCAGATGATACTGTATCTCTCAGCTACAGTATTGTAATGGAGGATACCACCTATCAATTTCCCGAAAAGAGGTTTACATCATTCAATCATGTCGATTCTTTGCTTTATATCTGGCATCCCGATAAAGCAGGACTGGCAACACTTAAGGTTGCAATAAATCAGGATGGAAAACTGGAGGAAATGGACCTTTCAGATAATTCCGCTGAAGTTTCTTTTACCATTTTTGATTTGAGCAAGCCCAATATTATTAAACCTTATGACGGGATTACTACTTCAGATTATAGCCTCGACTTTTTGCTTACAGATATAGGTTATTATATTGGTAAGGACCTCAAGTATTATTTCGAGATCAATAATCAAAATAATTTTGATAATCCGATTATTAAATCACAGGCAATATCACCTTCTGATGGTCTGCTTGAGTGGTCAATGCCGGCGCTGAATGAAGGTGTGTATTATTGGCGGTGCCGTCTTCATGACGGAGAAAAATTCAGTGACTGGTCCGATATCAGAACAATTACTCTGACGCCGAATCCTGAGTCGGGCTATTATCTTGGCGGAAAACAACTCGAACTTCTGACAACAGATAATTTCAGTTACCAGGATTCTTCTCATTCTCTTGTCATGAATACCGATCTTCTTCCTCCCCGACCCGGAGAGGAAAGATTTATTGACTCAATTGAAATATCTTATTCTTATGATTATTTCAAACCAACATCGATAACAACCGATGGTCAATATATTTATTACGCGAATAAGGCATATTTTAATAATTTTGAACCATCCCCGATTTACAAAGTTGGCACAGGTATTAACTCAGAAAAAGGAGTCTTTTATGATTCCATCCCCGATTTTACAGCGACAGTCTGGAACTCAATTTTTCATCACAATGGTTATATTTATGTTACCACGGGGGATGCATATAATCTGTTAAAAGTTAATCCTGAAACAGGTGAATCATCGACCGTATATATTGAAGAGGGGATGTTGGATAATTCAAGCGGTAAAGTAAAAAATGGCTCCCATTATATGACATCAGACGGGGAATATGTTTATAATCTGGCCTTCGTCGACAGCCTTGGGAATGATTATTTTACCGTAAGATTTTTTGACCCGGAAAATTTCTGGTCACGTCCGCGGCAGGACCTGTTAACCGGAAGTTCGACCTGGGGCGCTATTTTTTCCGGATATTTTGTCGCTTCGGGTTATATCTATTTATATGAGAAAGATTTTAATGGCGCGATGCGCAGAGTAAGATTGTCAGATGGTGTTTTCGAAGAGGAGTGGTTTGTATGGATTCCTCTGCCCGGATTTCATGGATGGTGTTATGATCCTGTTAATGATCTTGTTTATTCATCAATTGCCACACCGGGAAATGAGCCTGAAATTTATCAATTCATCGGCCAGTATAAGGAGGAATCCGGTTCAATCTTGTCGCCCAAAATAGGACCTGCGATAAGTTGGAATTATGTCCAGTATAATCTCGATTTAACCGGTTATAATGGGGAAGATGAGAGATTCTTACTGGGATTGAATTCAAAAACAAATGAATGGGATACATTAAAAAATCCTCTTACTCCTCTTCACTCAATTCAAAATGTCGATGCTGAAGAATACCCTTACATAAGAGCACAATTTAATTTTATTGATTCTTCATCAGGAGTTACACGCCCACCTTCTTTTTCAAATCTGAAAGTTGCATATAATTCTCTTCCGGAAGTAGTATTAAGGGACAATCAGTTTATATTTGCCCCCGATTCCATTCTCAGAGGTTTCCCAATGACAATGAGCTATACTTTGGAGAATGTTGGTTATTCGAAAGCTGACAGCCTGAAGGTGGACTTCTTCTTTAATAGTTCCGACAGCATTGCCTTTTCGGATGTTATATCGATAGATAAGGACTCCTCAGTTACCCTGTCCTACGAATATGATACAACTCCTTATATATTTGAGAATACCGTTAAATCTGTCGCGATTTTACCAGGTAAGGAGTTTTATACATTTAATAATATTGCTCAAAATAGCTTTTTTGTCGCGAGGGATTCGATAAAGCCTCAATTTAATGTTACTTTCGACGGGGTGGAGATACTGAATGGTGATTTGGTTTCGGCAAACCCGGAAATTGTTATGACACTAACAGATAACGGTCCTTTACCTCTGGATACAGCAAATTTTAACATTACCCATGGAATCCGTCTGCTTTCATTTACACGTGATTCTCTCGATTACACATATACGCCATATCCCAATTCGACTGCTATGGTTACCTGGCGGCCAAAACTTTTTGACGGGACGCATAATCTTGATATTTATACGACGGATGCCTCAGGAAATCCTTCAGACACTGTAGCTTACAGAGTAAATTTTATGGTGGACAATGAGAATACTTTCAGGGATTTTTATAATTATCCCAATCCATTTGCTGATGATACCTGGTTCACATTTACACTTACCGGTTCTGAATTGCCGGAGGAAATGAATATCCGGATTTATACTGTTGCCGGCAGACTTATAAAAGAAATCGAAGTGCCCGTAAGCGATCTTAAAATTCAGTTGCTCAATAAAATTTACTGGGATGGTAAAGACCAGGATGGTGATGATATAGCTAACGGTGTATATCTTTGCAAAGTACGCACTAAATATAATGGCCAGTACAAAACGGAAATTAAGAAAATCGCGCGTGTCCTGTAAGATTTAATAATTTTTATGAAGAGTTGATCCTTTTCATATAAGAACTCATTATGATTAGATCAACTCTTCTGAGTAAAAAACAGCAGGACATGGAAATGTCGGAGAGCTAAAATTTTTATTTTCGACTATTGTTCATAATATAATGTGGCGCCAGTCAATTTATTCTTCTTTGCGCTACTTTAATATTGGATAAAGGGTTAATTTTTTTTACCTTTACATGCATTGGATAAACTATTTAATTATTAACTGTTAGGCGAAGTCTTATTTGGTAAGTGAGATGAGCAAAAAAATATTTGTTAGATTCAACCCCCTTCTTATCAGACCACTACCCGATCATTAACGCCCGGATCGGACGATAATCTATTTCATTAATATTCAAGGAGTTTCCATATGTGTGGTATAGTTGGTTATATCGGTGATAAAAACTGTATGCCAATTCTTATACAGGGTTTAAAGCGTCTGGAGTATAGAGGTTATGACTCGGCAGGAGTTGGTTTTTTAAATGAAAGCGGAAGTGAATTAATTAAAAGCAAAGGCAAAGTATCTGTTCTTGAAGAAAAGATAAATCTTACCAATCCGAAGGCTATGATAGGTATTGGTCATACCCGGTGGGCAACACATGGTGTGCCAAATGAAGCCAATGCCCATCCGCATACCAACAGGGATCACAATCTCTATATGATTCATAATGGAATTATCGAAAATTATAAAACTCTTAAAAACGGTTTGCTTAAAAAAGGTTATGTATTCAAAAGTGATACCGACTCTGAGGTTCTTCTTCATTTAATCGATAGTTTCATAAAAAAAGGACATGGCCTTTTCCAGGCTGTCCGGTCCGCATTGAACGGTGTGGAAGGCACATATGGAATCGCAGTAATCTACGAAAATGAACCAGATAAAATTGTCGTTGCCAGACGGGGCTCTCCCCTGGTAATTGGCATTGGTGATAATGAGAATTTTATTGCTTCGGATGTAAACGCCCTGGTATCACATACCAGTCAGGTGGTTTATCTCGAGGATGATGAGGTCGCTGAGGTTTATCAGGACAGATTTATGGCTCGCACGATTTATGATGAAGAAGCGATTAAAGAGATATATGAAATTGAAGTGGACGCCGGAGAAATTGATAAAGGCGGATTCGATCATTTTATGCTCAAAGAAATTATGGAACAGCCCGAGTCTGTTTATAATTCTTTAAGGGGCAGGTTGCTTGAGTCGGAAGGTATTTCCAAACTTGGCGGACTCGCCGGATACGAAGACCGTATAGCAAATTCGAAAAGAATAATTATTACCGCTTGCGGTACATCCTGGCATGCTGCATTGGTTGGAGAATACATGCTTGAGCAATTTACAGGAATTCCTGTAGAAGTTGATTACGCTTCGGAATTCAGGTACAGAAATCCAATAATTCAACCGGAAGATACATTGATTTTTATCTCGCAGAGCGGTGAAACAGCCGATACACTCGCGGCGTTAAAAGAGGCAAAACGACGCGGCGCGCTGGTTTTGGGTATTTGTAACGTTGTTGGCAGCTCGATTGCCCGTGAAAGCGAGGCAGGTGTTTATATACATGCCGGACCCGAAATAGGAGTCGCCTCGACAAAGGCCTTTACCAGTCAGCTTACAGTGCTCGCATTAATTACTTTGCTAATTGCCAGAAAAAAACAGATGAGTCTGGTTGATGGCCAGAATGTTATCAAAGAGCTGGATTCGCTGCCAGGCAAAATTCAAAAAATTCTGGAACTTAATGACCATATTGAAAAAATAGCGGATGATTTTGTTGATTCCAGAAACTTCCTCTACCTGGGAAGAGGTTATAACTTTCCCGTTGCTCTTGAAGGAGCTTTAAAGTTGAAGGAAATTTCTTATATCCATGCCGAAGGTTATCCGGCTGCCGAGATGAAACATGGCCCGATAGCTTTAATAGATGAAGAGATGCCGGCGATATTTATCGCTCCGACCGATTCTGTTTACGAAAAAGTCATTTCCAATATTGAAGAAGTCAAAGCGCGTAATGGAAGGATCATTGCCATAGCCAGCGAACGCGATAATAAAATTGATTCACTCGTAGATTACACTATAAAAATTCCCGATACTATCAGGATGCTTATGCCCATTCTGACAGTTATTCCTCTTCAGTTACTGGCATATCATATCGCAGTAAAAAAAGGGCTGAATGTTGATCAGCCCAGAAATTTAGCTAAAAGTGTTACAGTTGAATAACAGGAGTGTAATTTATTATGACAAAAAAAAATATCTTGATCATGGGCGCTGCAGGGCGCGATTTTCACAATTTTAATGTATTTTACAGAGATAACGAAGAATATAACGTAGTTGCTTTTACAGCTACACAGATACCTAATATCGATGGAAGAATGTATCCTGCAGAACTGGCCGGAAAACTTTATCCTGATGGAATCAAGATTTATGATGAGGCAGATCTTGTGAAACTTATTCATGAACTGAAAGTTGATGAAGTTGTTTTTTCCTATTCAGATGTGCCTTTCAACTATGTTATGACAAAAGCCTCCATCGTTAATGCTGAAGGAATATCTTTCAGGCTGCTTGGTGGAGAAGAAACAATGATAAAGAGTACAAAACCTTTAGTTTCAGTGCTGGCTGTTAGAACCGGATGTGGAAAATCTCAAACCTCAAGGAAAATAGTGAAACTTCTGAGAGATGCCGGTAAAAAGGTAGTCGCTATTCGTCATCCCATGCCTTATGGTGATCTTGTAAAACAGAAAGTTCAGCGTTTTGCTACTCTTGAAGATCTTAAAAAACATGAATGTACTATTGAAGAAATTGAAGAATATGAGCCCCATATAGCTCTCGGCGGAGTAATATATGCAGGAGTAGATTATGAGGCAATTCTTCGCGAAGCTGAAAAAGAAGCAGACGTTATCCTCTGGGATGGCGGTAATAATGATATGTCTTTTTATAAGGCAGATGTTACTTTTACAGTTGCCGATCCTCACAGACCAGGCCACGAAATGAAATATTACCCCGGGAATACCGCACTGAGAATGGCAGATGCTGTAGTTATCAATAAAATTGATTCAGCTGGTCCGGACGATATTCTTACAGTAATCAATAATACAAAAGAAGTTAATCCCGATGCTACAATAATTGAAGCGGCATCACCTCTTACCGTTGACGATCCGTCGGTCATCAAGGGGAAAAAAGTGCTTGTTGTTGAAGATGGACCCACTCTTACACATGGTGAAATGAAATATGGCGCCGGCACAGTAGCCGCGCAGAAGATGGGCGCTTCGGAAATCGTTGATCCCCGGCCTTTTACCGTAAAATCAATTACAGCCACTTACGAAAAATATCCGGGCATAGGAATTCTTCTTCCGGCTATGGGTTATGGCGATCAGCAGATGAAGGACCTTGAAGAAACTATCAACCGCGTTGAATGTGACTCTGTCGTGGTTGGCACTCCAATTGACCTTGGAAGAATTCTGAAAATCAATAAACCTTCCACCAGAGTTCAATATGAGCTTCAGGAAATAGGCGCTAATACTGTTGAAGCCATGCTTAAAGAAAAAGGTATTATATGAAAAAACTGGCTGTAGTCGCGTTCGGCGGAAATGCGCTCCTTCGGGGCAATGAAGTCGGCACGATTGATGAGCAGGAAAAAAATGTTTATAATACCTGTGAAAAAGTACTATGGCTGGTTAACAAAGAATACAATATCATACTAACACATGGCAACGGACCGCAGGTTGGAAATATCCTTCTGCGCAACGAAGCCGGGTATGATAAATATAAACTTCCGAAAATGCCTCTGGATATCTGCGTAGCCGATTCCCAGGGGCAGATCGGTTATATGATCGAACGCCAGATGCGCAACCTCCTGAATGAAAAGGAGATCGAGAAAAATGTCGTTGCTTTGATTACGCAGGTGCTCGTTGACAGAAAAGATCCGGCGTTCAAAAATCCAACCAAGCCAATAGGCCCTTTTTACCTTAAAGAAGAAGCCGATTTACTCGCGAAAGCGAATAAGTGGATATTCAGGGAAGACGCGCGTAAAAGGGGATGGAGAAGAGTTGTCGCCTCTCCCGAACCTTCCGATATCCTGAACAAAGAGATTATTCAGGAACTTGCTCAGAGGGGGCACATTGTTGTTGCCTCGGGCGGCGGCGGAATTCCGGTTTACCGGCATGAAAATAATTTCCTGGAAGCGATAGAAGCGGTAATAGATAAAGACCTCGCTTCATCACTTCTGGGAAGCTCCATAGGCGCAGATGAACTATTTATTATTACCGATGTGCCGAAGGTTTATGTTAATTTTAATAAGCCCGGCCAGAAACAATTAGATGAAGTTTCTGTTTCAGAAGCTGAAAAATATCTTGAAAATGGTGAGTTCGGCGCCGGAAGTATGGGCCCGAAAGTTAAAGCCGCGATTCAGTTTATCAAAAACGGGGGGAAGAAAGCTGTTATTACTGAAGCTTCCCAGCTCGAATATGAGAATTGCGGTACAAGCATTATCGCTGATTAAATAATTTTAATTGGAGTAAAAAAGTTAATGGCTGTAAATATGAAAGGAAAAAGTCTGATCTCTATCAATGATCTGACTTTGGAAGAAATATATCAGATTTTTGATCTGAGCAAAACTCTTAAAGAAAAAAAATACACAGGTGAACCACACAGGGTTCTCGAAGGAAAAACTCTCGGTATGATTTTCGCCAAACCTTCTACTCGAACAAGAATCTCATTCGAAACCGGTATCTATCATCTTGGCGGAATAGGCATGTATTTTGGTCCGAATGATCTTCAGCTTGGTAAAAGTGAAAATATTCATGATACCGCAAAAGTGCTTTCAAGATATCTTGACGGCATCATGATCCGTACTTTTTCACATCAGGATGTTATTGATCTTGCACGCTTCGGATCAATACCTGTAATAAATGGTCTTACTGATCTGCTGCACCCATGCCAGGTTCTGACTGACCTGTTCACTGTTCTGGAGAAAAAGAGAACTCTCCGCGGTTTAAAAATGGCCTATCTTGGTGATGGAAACAATATGGCGCATTCACTTCTTCACGGATGTTCCAAAGTTGGGATGGACCTGGTTCTCGCGACTCCCTCAGGTTATCAGCCCCGGAAAGAGATTGTGGAAAACGCTAAAGCAAACGCCGCTTATATGGGCAGTAAAATTGAAATTATGAACGATCCTCTCGAAGCTGTTAAAGATGCTGATATTATCTACACTGATGTTTGGGCAAGTATGGGGCAGGAATCGGAAGCTCAAGAAAGAAGATCACACTTTATTCAGTACCAGGTTAATCCCGAACTTGTTAAACATGCGAAAGATGATTATCTCTTTATGCATTGTCTGCCTGCGCACCGGGGTGATGAAGTTGTGGATGATGTTGCCGATTCCGGTAACTCAGTAATCTTCGATGAAGCTGAAAACAGACTGCATGTTCAGAAAGCCATTATGGCGCTTGTTATGTAATCACTTCTTTTATAGAATGTTATAGAAAACCTCCGGTTTCCCGGAGGTTTTTTATTTGTTTTTTTTACTCTTTTTCGATATCATTTAATCTTATATTTTTTTTGATATCATCAGGAGTAAACTATATTGTTTCCTAAAAATATCACAAAAGCGCAATCAAGAGACACAGGAATGGCAATTGTGCTGATTTTGCTCTTGATTTCTTATTTTACCGGGGATTCACTATATTATAAAATTGCTATCCCGGTTTTAATATTGAATATGATATGGCCCTCTGTTTATAAACCTTTCGCATACCTATGGCTCGGCTTCTCCCATTTACTCGGAACTGTTATGAGCAAAATCATTCTTTCGATTGTCTATTTTCTTCTTGTTGTTCCGGTAGGCTTAATCAGACGAGCTGTTGGCAAAGATTCACTTCAGCTAAAAAAATGGAAAAAGGGAACTGGTTCGGTTTTTAAAAACAGGGACCATAAATTTAGTCTGAAAGATCTTGAAACCCCATTTTAACAGGAATATATTATGGAATTTTTAAAGGATTTATGGCAGTTTCTCAGGGAAAGAAAAAAATTCTGGCTTCTGCCGATTATTGTGGTTCTGTTGCTATTCGGAGTTTTAATCGTTCTGACAAGCGGTTCCGCGATAGCTCCTTTCATTTATACTCTTTTCTAATCACAGGTTTTTTATGGCTGATGTAATTCTTGGTATTTCCGCATATTACCATGACAGCGCCGCGGCAGTAATTTCTGATGGAGAAATCATCGCGGCCGCGCATGAAGAAAGATTTACCAGAAAAAAACATGATCCCCGGTTTCCCGTAAACGCCGCGAAGTATGTGCTTGAGGAGGCGGGAATAGATTATGCCGATCTGAAAGCGGTCGCTTTTTATGATAAACCTTATCTGAAATTTGAACGGTTGCTCGAAACTTATCATGCATTCGCGCCGAAAGGTTTAACAAGTTTTCTTTCCGCCATACCGGTCTGGATAAAAGAAAAACTTTTTATGAAGGATATGCTGAGAAAAGAACTGGCCAAACTTGGTGAAGGCAAAGTGAAAATTCTTTTCCCCGAACATCATCTTTCGCATGCGGCAAGCGCTTTTTATCCCTCTCCATTTGATGACGCGGCAATCCTTACTATTGATGGAGTAGGTGAGTGGTCGACAGCAACGATAGGTCATGGAATAGGAAACGAAATCAGAATTATCAGCGAACTGGATTTCCCCCATTCAGTGGGTTTACTCTATTCAGCTTTTACATATTACACAGGATTTAAGGTAAATTCAGGTGAATATAAATTGATGGGGCTTGCTCCTTATGGCGATGAAAATTCGGAGCAGACAAAAAGATTTATCCAGCTTATAAAGGATGAACTTGTTGATATAAGGGAGGATGGATCAATTCTTCTGAATATGAAATATTTCGATTACGCCACCGGTTTGAAGATGAGCAACAATAAAAGATGGAAAGAACTGTTTGGGCTTGATCCCCGGGACAGTGAATCGGAAATAACTCCTGACTACATGAATATGGCGCTGGCTATTCAGAAAGTAACTGAAGAAATTGTTCTTAAGCTTGCCTTAACTGCCAAAGAGTTAACCGGTTCTGATTACCTGGTTATGGCTGGAGGGGTGGCGCTCAACAGCGTAGCGAATGGCAAATTACTTAAAGAAGGCATATTTAAAGATATATGGATTCAGCCCGCGGCCGGGGATGCCGGAGGAGCTTTAGGTGCGGCATTAAGCGCCTGGTATACCTGGATGGGTAAAGAAAGGGCAGTGAATAATAATCCCGACTCTATGAAAGGCGCCTACCTGGGTCCGGAATATGGGAAAAAAGATATTGAAAGAGTGATAAGGAAATATGACGCGCCCTTTGAACATTTTGAAAACTTTGATAAGCTTACCGAAAAAACCGCGAAAATACTGAATGAAGGAAATGTTGTCGGATGGTTTCAGGGCAGAATGGAATATGGCCCCAGAGCTCTGGGTAACCGCAGCATTCTTGCCGACGCCCGCAATCCTGAAATGCAGAAAAAACTGAATCTGAAAATTAAATATCGCGAGGGATTTCGTCCATTTGCCCCGACTGTTATGGAAGAGGAAATCGGTACATATTTCGATCTCGACAGGCCTTCCCCCTATATGCTACTGGTAGTTCCGGTGAATCAGGAGAGATGTATTCCTTATCCTGAAAATTATTCAGATAAAGAGTTACGCGAGAGGCTTTATTTTGTCCGTTCCGATGTTCCCGCTATTACACATATCGATTATTCCGCAAGAATTCAGAGTGTAAAAAAAGAAACAAATCCACGTTACTGGAAGCTGATCAATGCTTTTAAGGAGCTTACCGGGTATGGTGTTATTGTTAACACAAGTTTTAACGTGAGGGGAGAACCTATCGTTTGTACTCCCGATGACGCGTTCAGATGTTTTATGCGGACCGAGATGGATTACCTTGTTATGGATAATTTTCTGTTTGATAAAAAGGCCCAGGTAAAACTGGTTGAGGAAAAGGACTGGAAAGAGGAATTTAAACTGGATTAGGGTTTAAAATGACAGGTTGAAAGGATTTTAAGCCTGCAGGTCAGCCAATATTTGTGAATGAATTGTTACCGAGAAAGTTGTGCCGGCTCCTTTTTCGCTGCTTACCTCAACAGAACCGCCTATAATATCAAGGATTTCTTTAACAAGTGAAAGTCCCAGACCCACCCCGTCGTAAGCTCTTGTATATCCACTTTCTTCCTGTGTGTAGGGCTCAAATAATTTATTAAAATACTCCTCTGATATGCCTATTCCTGTATCTTTTATCTGAATGACAGGAAAATTCTCTTTGTTTTTATCGAGAAAGATTACCACTGAACCTTCCGGGGTGTATTTAATCGCGTTATCGATTAGATTTGATAATATAAGTGAAAGATAATTGCAGTCTCCTAATATATGTGTACTGCCGATTTTATTTTCAAATTTGAAATCAAGACCGTTATTTTGAGCAATTCCTCTATAATCGAGATAATTCTCCTCAATTATTTTATCAATACGAATATTTTCTTTAAGGGAGCTTATATCTCCGGCCTGCAATCTTGAATAATTCAGGATCAAATCAACAGTTCTGATGATTCTTCTGCTTGATCTGCCTATGGACTCGAAAATGAATGTTTCATCCTCATCTGTTTTGTCAGCGACGAGTTCCTTCAGCAAGGAAAGCATTCCCAGAATGCCATTAAGGGGAGTTCTGATTTCGTGCGAAATATTCGCGATAAAGGCGTCTTTCACATCATTTGCCGCTTCAGCTTTTTCTTTCGCGGTTATTAGATTTTGCTCAAGTTCTTTTCTTTTTGTTATATCCTGTTTAAATGCCATGTAATGAGTAATATGGCCCAGGCTGTCTTTTACCGGTGAAATAATATTGGATTCCCAGAAAAGCTCTCCGTTTTTTTTTCTGTTTCGGAATTCGCCTCTCCAGATTTTCCCCGATGTTATTGTTTCCCAGAGTTGCTGATATTCCTTTTCCGACTTTTCATGAGTGCTGAATATTTTTGGATTACTGCCAATCAACTCATCTTTTGAATAACCTGTGACCTCGCATGTCTGGGCATTGACATATTCAATTTTCGCATTTTTATCGGTGATAATTATTGAAACAGGACTTTGTATTATAGCCTGGTTTAATTTCTTTAATTCGGCTTCATTTTGTTTTCTTAGTGTTATGTCCGAAGATACTCCAATCAGTCCGACCGGTTTTCTATCTTTATCAAGGATACAGGTTGTTGAGAGCTGGATAGGAAATTCGGTTCCATCTTTTCTTGTATTTATCAGCTCACCTTTCCAGCCATTCCTGATTGACTCTTCAGCTATAACTTCATTAATGCCCGCCGGATTTTTTTCAGATCCAAGAATGCTGATATGTTTTCCTATAAGTTCTTCTCTGGAGTAGTCGTATGTATTCAGAAGAGCCTGGTTGACGAAGAGCAGATTATTATCTATATCAGTGATAGTAACACAGTCATTAATAGCTCTTAAAGAATCAGCGAGCATCAGAATTTCTGTTTCTGTATTTTTCCTTTCGGTGATATCTGAGATTGTTCCTACAAAACCGATAATGTTATTTTTTTCATCAATTTCAGGCTGGGCATTACACATTATCCATTTTGTGGAATCGAGGGTGTTTAATCGAAGATCAACTTTAAGCGCTTTTTTTGTCTGTAATGATCCATATAACGCCTCAGTTAGTAACGAAAGGTCCTCTTTTCTCACAATTTTATCCCAGCTTGTTCCGAGGGAATCTTCAACCTGAAGACCGGTTATCTCAGTCCACCTTGGATTAACATATACGATATCTCCTTCTCTGTCAGTTCGGAATATACCCACAGGAGAAATGTTGGCAAGCGACTGGAATTTCCTGTTATTTTCTTTTATTATATCCTCAGATATTTTGAAGTAGGTTATATCCCGGCACACACCCAAAATCGCGTCAATCCCTTTATCGCTCATTCTGTAGGGAAGTTTGGTAACATTAAACCACTTCATATTTCCTTTTATATCAAGCATACTTTCTGTAGCGTGAATAAATGGAATTTTTCCCTCTAATAGCCGATCCTCCTCTTTTTTATACTCATCGGCGAGTGAGGGAGTCATAAAATCATAATTTGTTTTGCCGAGCGCCTCTTTCTGATCAATAAACCCCATAGATTCAAGATGGGCTTTGTTATTCAACAGAAATTTTCCCGATTTATCTTTCAGGAAAATCATATCGGGAATTGTATCAATTATCTTTCGAAGCATTTCCCTGCTTTTTTTATATTCAAATTCGGCTTCTTTTCTTTGGGTAATATTTCTCGCGATAACATGGAAGCCTTCAACCCGGTTTCCATCCAGAACCAAATCGGTGTTTTGTCCTATCCATATTAGAGAACCATCCTTCTTTTTTATCGGAGCTTCCAGATATGAGGTTTTTATCTTGTCAATATATTGCCTGAACAGATGTCTTTTGATACGATTTCTATGTGAAGGGGCAATAAGATCAAGAACATTTTTCCCGATTATTTCTTTTCTCGCAAAACCAACTATTTTCAAACCGGCAATATTTATATCCCTGAGATTGCCTGAAATATCGGTGGCATAGATCATATCGGTCGCATTCTCGATTGTGGTTCTGTACTTTTTCTCAGATTCTATAAGTTTTTGCCTGTTTTTATACGATTCAGTTTCATCTGAAAAAACCAGTACGACACCCTCAATTTCATTAAATTCATCAATAATAGGAGCAGCGCTATATGAAATATATCGTTCTGAAATATCTTTCCTGGTGAGTATGGAGTGCTGTTCACGTGATATGGTATTTCCTGTTTCCAAGGCCAGTTTAACAGGACATTTAACTTTTTTTCGTTCCTTTGGTTCCAGTAATGTAAAAATTTCCTTCGTATATAAACCCGCAGCTTCTTCTGCCTTCCAGCCTGTTATTTCGGAGGCCGCCGGATTTATTCTTTTTATCCTTCCGGTGTTATCTGTTGTTATTACCCCGTCGCCGATTGAATTTAAGGTTGTAAGCAGACTTTTTTCATTTTCCCTGATTTTTTGTTCCATCCTTGATTTTGAAAGAGCAATTTCAATAGCAACATAGAGCTCTTTTTCATCGGCAGGTTTAATGATAAATCCATAGGGTGAGGTTTGTTTTACTCTCTCAAGTGTCTCCGAATCAGTATATGCGGTTAAATAAATTATCGGCACCTGGTATTTGGAAAGAATAATCTTTGCCGTTTCAATACCATCAATATTACCGGAAATATTTATATCCATCAAAACAAGATCAGGTCTTATTCTGCTTATTTGATCGATCGCAGTATAGCCTTCTCCGGCGCTGCCGGCAAAAGCATAACCAAGTTCAAGAATTCTTTGTCTTAATTCCAGTACTATTATTGATTCATCATCTACTACAAAAATATTATGTTTCGACATATACGTGGATTTAATTACTTTCTTAGAGATATCTGACTGATCTGTAAGTATTGGTTTTCAGTTTGATTGTTTGTAAAGAAGACACCTCTGTATCATAATATATTAACGTTAACATAATTTTATTATCGATAATTCTGTTCGTTTGTTTAAGGGAATCATTCGTTATTTTGCCGTTCTGTTTTTCCGCGCTCACTATATTAAATTGTTGCGGGTAATATTCAGATAAATTTTGATTATTTCCTCCTGAATCTTTTATTAAAAAGGGATACCCTGATTAAAAACATTAACAGGTTATTTTTTGTTCCTGTTTCCGGGGTAAACTTTATATTATGCATTTTTTATTTACATTTGTGCTCATAAGTAAATGTTAATTAGTAATTGATTCTGCGATAACTGCAAAATTTAATGATGATATGAATTATATTTCCGGACGTAAAAAATATTACAACCGCAAAATATTATTTCTTTTTCCTATATTATATTTTTGGATGATTTCAGGGATTTTCGCGCAAAATCCTTCCGGGATAAACCTGGGCGCTGATATTTCTTTCCTTCAGCGCATAGAAGATTATGGGGGGCTTTACTTTCTTGATGGAGAAGAAAAAGAGTGCATGCAGATTTTTAAGGAGAAAAACTTTAATTATGTTCGTTTAAGAATCTGGCATAGTCCTTCTGACGGTTATAGTGGCCTGGATACAACTTTGTCCCTTGCCGCGAGGATTAAAGAACGTGATTTAAGGTTTTTACTCGATATTCATTATTCCGACTGGTGGGCTGATCCGGCTCACCAAACTAAACCGACGGCCTGGGAGGGATTAACATTCGATGAGCTTGATGATAGTGTATACCAGTATACTTACGACCTGATAGCCAGGTTGAAAAACGAAGGACTATTGCCCGATATGGTTCAGATTGGCAATGAAATCACACCCGGTTTTCTTTGGCCTGAAGGAAGAGTTGACGGCCAGTTTAACACACCTGAGCAATGGAATCAATTTACAACTTTACTCAAATCGGGAATTAAAGGCGCCGAAGACGCCGCGGGGGATGAACCGCTGAAAACTGTAATTCATATTGATAAAGGAGGGGATTTTCAGGCCGCCGATTATTTTTATTCAATGCTGGATGAATATGAAGTGCAGTATGATATTATCGCGTTGTCATATTATCCTTTCTGGCATGGGGGAATGGACAGGATGCAATGTAATGTTGATAACCTCGGACAAAAATTTGGCAAAGATATTATTCTGGCGGAAACAGCATATCCCTGGACCCTTGAATGGTTTGATGACAAAACAAATCTTGTAGGGGAGATAGATGAAGGATTTGCCGGTTACCCGGCAACAATTGATGGTCAGGAAAATTTTGTTTTTGATCTTCTGGCGGCGATCGGCGGAGCAGGGAGTTCGGTCGATGCCGTTTACTGGTGGGAGCCTGAATATATAACATCCGGTTTTACCTCTTCCTGGGAGAATATGACCCTGTTTGATGAGACCGGAAACGATTTGCCCGGGTTGTCAGCTTTCTCATCAGTCCAGGATTACAAAAAGTTTTATTACCGCGTAGAGCTTCCCTTAAATATTTCATCTATTCCGGATACTTCCGGTTACGATGAAATTATTGAGATGCGCGGATCAGTGAATAACCAAAATCCGTGGGTTCTTTCTGATGGCAGATATATCAACTGGGAATGGGGTGAGGATATGCGGTTAAGTAATTCCGGGGGGGATAGTTATAAACTGATAATCTACGCGCCTGTCGGGAAAACACTTACATTCAAGTTCTGGTCGGAACGGGCTTCAGAGCTGGGGATCAATTATGGGTGGGATATCGGCGAGGACAATGGAGATCCTGACGGCAATAGTATACTGACAGTAGAATCAGACACAACTCTGCCGACCCATTTTTTTAACGCCTCAGGCAGTCTGAAAGAATATGACTGGCGTCCCTGGGAAGAAAAACCGGACAGCATAGCCCTCTGGTTACGAGTATTTATGAAAACTCCCGCCGCTATTAACCAGGGCTATACGGATAATATGGAATATGTTTATTTTCTCGGGGATGAACCGGGAACAGGGAATAAAATAAAACTATACAGGGAGTCAGAGGATAATACTCTGCCATCATATTATGTTTATTCAGGGGCAGTATATTATCCACCCGGAATGGCAGGAGTATCGGACGAATATTATTTCGCTATTGATGAAAGTATGACTGAGTCTCTTTATCTTCAGAATCCGCGGGATTTTGTAATACCCGTGAGTGATTCAACGATTCACTGGGTTTATTACGGCGACACACCTCCGGGAACGATTCTTGGCATGGAAGAAAACGAAGAGGGGAGTGTTTCTAAAAATGAACTGATGATAGTTCAGAATAGTAGAAGCGGACTGCTATCCATAACCATTTCTCCCGGAGTGAAAACATCTGCGCGGTATAGGATATTTGATATTCTTGGCAGAAGTATGAATGTTTCAGGCGATTTATCTTTACCTGTGGGCAGGTCTAATTTTAATGTTAATGTTTCCACTCTTTCAAGCGGAGTGTATATACTTGCCTTATCAGGAGAGGGGATAAATCTCTGCCGTAAGTTTTTGAGAGTTAAATGAGAATCCCTGTAAAAGATAAAAATATATTTTTTGTTGACATTATTGTTTCCTTTTATTTATATTTCGGGTCTACATTTTGACGGGCAGATAGCTCAGTCGGTAGAGCAATGGACTGAAAATCCATGTGTCGGCGGTTCAATTCCGTCTCTGCCCACATCAAGCAGCGAAAGCTGAAAAACCAGGTTTACCGAGCCTGGTTTTTTGTTTTTAAAGGGTAATTCATAAACCGGCAGAGTCGAATAAAAATGAAATCCTGAATAATAAATCATAAACTGGCAAGCCAGAAGCAAAGTTAATGCGTTACTCAAAGTAAGTCCTCCCCCGTCAATGAAGAAAGGCGCTTCATTGCCATCCCCTCCAAAGGGGGATAAAAGACGTAATGTCCCCCTTTGGAGGGGGTGGCCTCCGGTCGTCTTTTACCGGAGGTCGGGGGAGGACTCACCTCGAGTAACTACAAAACTTATACTTGTCAATAAAACCTTCCGCTTGTTGATAAATTTCTTACCATTTTGAGTATAATTTAACTTCTTATTGAATAAATAGTCTCCCGTTTTGCCAGAGAACTTTTCCCCATTGGGGCGTTTTCCTAAAGCTCTGCCTGGGGAAAATTTAGCTTCTCATTTAGATTTCCCTCTGATGAGTAAGGCTTATCATTCCAGTTAAATTATAACGAACACAAAAAACTGAAATGCATTGATATTTTAATGAGATTTATGTATTATATAGATTATAATCTTTGCCGGAGGATAATATGTTTGATAAGAAATTTTATTTCAGCCATATAGCATTTTTTACACTCATACTGTTATTCTTTATGTTTCTTTTATCAGGATGCGGGGAAGAAGAAAATTCATCAGCTATAACAATCCCGGAGAGAACCGGCCGAATTGAAATAATTCTGGTTGATGGCTCTGATAATCCGGTGTCAGAAGCAAGAATAATTCTTCAATCACCCGAAGAAGAATATTTCACTGATGCCGATGGACGAATTTTTACCCGGTTATTGGAATGGGGAACATATTCTTTTCAGGTTTCAAAGGAGAATTATCCCGATATGACATCTGATGTTATACTTGAGGAAACAGAAAAACAGGTGACATTATATTACCCCGAAAAAGGAAATCTTGAATGCAGCTTTGTTTATTCCTCCGATTTAACTCCTGCAGCCGGTATCGACATTACTATCACATCTCTGGCGTCAACGATTACTACTGACGCGGAAGGGAAAATATTTATTGAACATTTGGAGCAGGGGATATATGAAGTATTACTCTCCAATCAGGATTATTTCCCGGGAGAACTTTTGCTGACAGTGATAAATGGGGAAACAACACAAAAAGAGGTTTACCTGGTAAGCCGTGATAAATTTGGTTCCGATGTAGTATATGTTCAGGGGGGAGGCTTCGAGATGGGTGACAGGACATGGGAATACCAGGAGGATGAACGACCTGTGCATACGGTTGTTGTAGATGATTTTTATTTATCCAAATATGAAGTTACTAATGCCCAATTCGCTTTATTCCTGAATGAAAAGGGAAATATGACAAATGAAGGAGAACTCCGATTAGACCGCGAAGCGCAGATTGAAAACAATTCGGGATACTATTCCGCTAAAGCCGAATATGAAAACAGACCTGTTGTATATGTGACCTGGTATGGCGCGCGAGATTACTGTGAATGGGCCGGAGGAAGGCTGCCTACCGAAGCAGAATGGGAGCATGCCGCTCGGGGAGGAGTATATGACAGGGAGTGCAGGTATTCAGGAAGCGATAATTATGATGAAGTCGGCTGGTGTGAATATAATTCCATAACAAGTTCAAACCCGGTCGGGCAAAAGGCTCCAAACGAATTATCCTTATTTGATATGAGCGGCAATGTTTCAGAGTGGTGCGGCGATTGGTATGAGGCATATACTGAGGAATTCGCGATAAATCCCGCCGGACCCGGAAATGGTGACAGGAAGATACACCGGGGGGGCGCCTGGGATTCACATCCCCTTTTTATGCGTCCCGCGAACCGGGATGTTAAAGAGCCGGTTCCCGGATGGTCAACCATTGGTTTCAGAGTGGCATTTTCGAAAGTGAATTAGATTTTCGCGAAGTGGTCAGGTCTGAATTAATAATTGATAATGAATAATTAACAATTGAAAATAAAAGTTTATCCTTTACCCATGAAAGCTTTGATAGGAAATATGATTAATTCGAAAGTTAACCGATTCCTTTTGGGAAGAAAACCTGAGAATATCTAAGCGGGCGCTACGAGAACGAGTACGACTCATTTATTGGGATTCCATTTTTTTTCTGACTTTGCCAGATTACGAGCGTCATTAGCTGTATTAAGATTAATCTTTTCACCATGTGAAAATAATTCTTGATAAACTCATATTTAGTGATTATATTCACCAAAAGTTTGAATATTTAGTGAACAGGATCACTGGAAGATGATAAATAGAGATTTAGAAGATGTAATCAGGGATAAATTTGGGCAGGGAAAGGCTATAATTATAATCGGTCCCCGGCAGACCGGCAAGACAACTTTGCTCAAAAAAATATTATCCGATTATGATAATTCCATTACTTTAAATTGTGATGAACTTTATACCAGGGATCAACTGGAAAACGTTCCTCTGGATAAGTTAAAATTAATTTTCGGCAATAAAAAGATTGTTTTTATCGATGAAGCGCAGAGAGTAAAAAATATCGGATTAACTCTGAAATTAATAATTGATGAGCTGCCCGGTAAAATTCTGCTTGTTAGCGGATCCTCTTCGCTGGAACTGGCAAATGAGATCAATGAGCCCCTTACGGGACGAAAATGGGAGTATATGTTATATCCTGTCAGTTGGGGGGAATTTCAAAAAAACAGGGGATATCTTGAGGCCGCGGGGGAACTTGAGAGAAGAATAATTTACGGGATGTACCCCGAAGTGGTGAGCAATCCGGGAGATGAGAAAGAAATTTTAACCCAGCTTGCCGGCAGTTATCTCTATAAAGATTTGCTTTCATTCGGCGGATTAAGAAAACCTGAAATTTTATCCAGGCTTCTTAGAGCGCTCGCTTTCCAGATTGGCAGTGAGGTGTCATATAATGAGCTTTCCAGAACTCTGCAGGTTGATAAAAATACTGTGGCAAACTACCTGAATTTGCTGGAGAAAGCTTTTGTCATTTTCAGACTTCAACCTTTCAGCAGAAACCTGCGCGGCGAAATAATGACAAACAGGAAAATATATTTCTATGACACCGGAATCCGCAACTCAATTATAGCGAATTTTAATCTGCTCGATGAGAGAAAGGATAAAGGCGCTTTATGGGAAAATTTTATAATTAGTGAAAGAATAAAATCTCTTGATTACCGCAGGATTTATCATAACAGGTTTTTCTGGCGAACGAGAGAAAAACAGGAAATAGATTATATCGAAGAGAGGGATGGAAAACTTTTTGCCAGTGAGATAAAATGGAATCCTGACGCGAAGGCTAAGATTCCAAAAAAATTCAGGGAAAGTTATGATGCTGAATTCAGCGTGGTTCACAGGGAGAATTTTGCGGAATTCCTGGCAGGATGAAATCCGGGAGTTTTGATACTCCCGGATAGCAGTATATTATTTTTTACTTACAATCTTTTCGATCTGGTCGATTACCTTATTCATTTTTGACATAGTAAGGTCGAATGCTTCTGATGATAATGGATCGATGCCCGCTTTTCTGATAAGCTCTATCGGGTAATCGGAGGAGCCGCCTTCGAGCAGTTTCAGATATTTTTCTACTGCGGGAGCTCCTTCTTTCTGTATTTTTTCAGCGAAAGCGGTTGAATAAATTAATGATGTTGAATACTGGTAAACATAGTATGTGTATATGAGGAAATGGGGGATATAGGCCCACTCATAGCGCACATAATCATCAACAACACAAATCCCCTCATCGTGACCATAATATTTTTTAACGATTCCGAAATAGATATCGCTCATTTTTTCGCCGGTCAGAGGCTCGCCGTTTTCAATCTTTTCATGAATGATCATCTCAAATTCGGCGAATGAAACCTGGCGGAAGATAGTCTGCCTTAGTAATTCAAGAACTGATCCGAGAAGGTACAATTTTTCTTCATCGGTTTTGGCATTAGCTATCATATAATCATTGAGCAGATTTTCATTTGTTGTGGAGGCAATTTCGGCGATAAAAGTTGAGTAGTCGGTGTACTGGTAGGGCTGGTTTTTATTTGTAAGATATGAATGGAGAGAGTGGCCAACTTCATGGGCGAGTGTCGATGTGCCTTCGTAATCATCGTTGAAGTTATGCAGAATATAGGGATGCACATCATAAGCCGAGCCGCTTGAATAAGCGCCGCTTCTTTTCCCTTTGGAGGGATAATAATCAATCCATCTTTCGGTATAAGCTTTTTTTAGAACTTTCAGGTAGTCATCACCTAATGGCTTGAGAGCTTTTAATGTAGTTTCCTGGGCTTCTTCAACTGTGAATGGCATTTCCACCGCGTCAACCAGGGGAACGTATAGATCATAATAATGAAGTTCATCTACTCCGAGCATTTTTTTCTTCAGTTCGAGGGCCCTGTGCAGGGTGGGGAGGTTATCATGAATCTGTTTGATAAGGTTTTTATAAACTGATACCGGAATGTTATATTCATTAAGTTCTGATTCCAGTGTTGAGCCATATTTACGGCTTTTGGCGAAAAACCAGTCGCCTCTCACTTTACCGGCCAGATTCGCGCCGAATGTGTTTTCATATTTTTTATATCCCTCAAACTGGGCTTTAAAGATTTTTGCCCTGTCTTCACGGTTTGATACAGCACGGTATCTCGAATAACCGGCTGAGGATATTTCAATTTCTTTCCCGTCTGAGAGAGTTACTTTAGGGGGAGTGCGGTCGCCGTTATTAAATACGTTAAACACATCAACGGGGGTTCTCGCCATTCCGCCGGCGCTCGCGAGTATTTCTTCTTCACTCGCGGTTAATGTGTGTTTTGATGTCCTGAAAAGGTCTTCCAGAGAAAATTTAAATTCCTTAAGATTTTTATCATTCTTCAGGAAGGACTCAACTTTTGATTTACCTATAGCTAAAATTTCGGGCTGGATATAGGAGGAAGCTTCAGCGAATTTTGTAACTGTTCCCTGCGCGAGCTGTTTAAGTGACTGGTTATCTCCTACCCTTACATCTTCATCGGCGAGTCGGTAGGCATATACCTGAAGTCTTGCCAGTTCCTTGCTGATATCGTAATATGAATCAAGTGTCTGAAAGAGGTAATCCGATTTATCAGCCAGCTTCCCTTTGTATTTGCTGATTTCCGGAATTCTCGCTTCAATCTTTTTTAATCCTGTTTTAAATTCATCATTGTTTTTAAAAAGATCGGAAAGGTCCCATTTGTATTTATCAGGAATTTCACTTCTTTCTTTATCCTGTGCCAGAGCCAGGGCTGAAATTGAAAAAATGATAATAATTAAAGTTGATATTCGGTTCATTCATGACCTCGGGTTAATAAAATAAATAGTTGACAGTCGATTAGATTTAGACGGCTGAGTGCTTCAGATGTTAGAGAGACTTTTAACTTGTTTTTGAGTTATCAATTATCAAAAATTGTTTTGGGATTTTAGCGGGGTGAAGCTGGCGCTGGATTGTTAGTTATTAACCTTTTTAACCTCACCCCCGGCCCCTCTCACGCCCCGGCGCATCTACGACCTTAGCAAGGAGAGGGGAGTAAAAAGTCCCTCTCTTTTATAAAGAGAGGGATTTAGGGTGAGGTTGTAAAGTCATATATAACAATAACATAGGGAAATCCCAACACTAAAATCATAACCCCTCTATCCCTCCCCCTCCAACTCCGCAATAACCTCACCAACCCTCTTAAAAGCCAATATAAAAAAAGTTATAGAGATACTCGAAGTAAGTCCTCCCCCGTCTCCAAAGAAAGACACTTTGGATCCACCCCCTCCGGCGGGGGATATTTGTCGGCAATCCCGGTAAAACCGAATGTCCCCCGCAGGAGGGGGTGGCAATGAAGTGTTTTTCTTCATTGACGGGGGAGGACACACTTAGAACAATCACAAAACCTGGTTTTATATCAAATCTTTTTTTTCTTACTCCTTATCTCATCCTTCTCTTTCTGTTCCGGTTCTTCGTGAATATCGCTGTCAATTTCGATGCAGAGACGCAATTCAGGGCAGTAAAAATCAAGGACATATTTCCCCACTGAATACTGTCGCCGGAACTTATAGCCGTGAAATCGTCTGTTTCTGAGGTATGTCCAGACCAACTTTTCACACAAGGTTGATTCCTGCCTGAGATTCCTTCGGTTAGCTTCTTCGGAAGATTTATTGTAGAGAATAGTCATAAGTGAAATAATTGTTTGCTGTTATTATTTAGTGTTGAAAAAATATAGTTTTTTGTGGGATGAATTTCAAGAGTTTATTGGTTATCTAAACCTTTTTAACCTCACCCCCGGCCCCTCTCACGCCCCGGCGCATCTACGACCTTAGCAAGGAGAGGGGAGTAAAAAGTCCCTCTCCTTTATAAGGCTTTTAAGTGCGCTGTGGCGTAAGAGGGATATAGGGTGAGGTTGTAAAGTCATATATAACAATAACATAGGGAAATCCCAACACCAAAATCATATCTCTCTATCCTTTCCCCTCCAACTCCGCAATCACCTCACCAATCAGCCCAAAAGCCAAATCGGGATTGCCCGCGCATAACCCAAAACTGGGTCTGTAAATAATGAAATATCCCCAAATGTTGAACCAATTTTTCCCTGCCGTACAATCGTAGAGACGCAAGATATTGCGTCTGCACAGCGGGATTCGGGCAATTCTGATATTAAAACCAGGCAGAAATCAAGGGATTTACGGCGGAGACGCAAAATTTTGCGTCTCTACAATCGATGTTGCCATTTTATAAATCATTCATTGTTTTTTTATTGATTTTCAGTCTGAAACGATTAAATTTGTACTGAAAATTTGATATATCAAAAAATATGATAAGATTATGCGTTTATTTCAAAGCAGCGGAAATTTATTGGCTGATGAAATGGAAGTTTATGATACATCAATAGATGATCTGGATGAAGCGGCTTTCCGTAATTATTTCAAAAAAGAATTTGGTCAATCTATTGAAGAAGCCGGGCTTACATATGAACAGGCGTTAAAAGCCAAACGCGTTTTGAGAAATAAATACATATCCCTGGCAGGCTTATTATTTTTCGGGATAACTCCGCAGACATTTAAACCAGCCTTTACCATAAAACTTGTTTCATTTTACAGGAATGAAATCTCAGAAAATGAATATAAAAGTAAACCAACAGATTTGAAAGGGAGAATTCCAAAAATATTTGAAGACTGCCTGAATTTTATTAAATCAAATCTGCATTATCTTCAAATAGATAAAGATTTTAATTCAAAGGGGCAATTGGAAGTTTCGGAAATCGCTCTTAAGGAATTATTACAAAACGCTCTTGTACATCGGGATTATTTCAGGAATTCACCGATCAGGGTATTAGTTTTTAAGAACAGGATTGAGATTATCAGTCCCGGCATCTTGCCAAATGGCCTGACTGTAGAAGATATAAAGTATGGCAATCCTGTTATCAGGAATAATCAGTTAGTCGCGTTCAGTACACAGTTAATGCCATTCAGCGGCTTGGGTTCGGGGATCAGGAGGTCATTAAAAGAGCAGCCGGATATTGAATTTATTAATGATGTCGATGGGGAACAATTCATAGTAAAAATTCCCCGGCCAAATGTTGATTGAAACAACACTATTATTGGATAGATGAACAGGGTAATGGTAGAGACGCAAAATTTTGCGTCTCTACACCGGAATTCGGGTAATTCAGATCTTAAAAACAGGCAGAAATCAAAGGATTTACTGCGGAGACGCAAAATTTTGCGTCTCTACAATATAAAATTTTTATTTCCTGAATTTTCCCAGCATACCGATAAAAATTTCAGCAGCCTGGTCTATTTCATCGGGGGTGTTAAATATTCCGAAAGAGAGGCGGAATGTGCCGGCGGCGTCCAAATCACTATAGCCCAGGTTTTTTATTACGTGCGATGGTTTGATAACTCCAGATGTGCAGGCAGAACCTCCGGAAACTGCCAGGCCATTTAAATCAAGGTACATGAACATAGCCTCGGGATCATTTTTATAGCCGCTGCTGTCGAGAGTCAGGTTTAGTATATATGGAGATGAGTTATCATCTGAATTGATGGTGATACCGCTAAAACCTGAATTTTCCAACAGATTGATAAATCGTGATTTCAATCCGGAAACATGGTTAAAATGAAAATCAAGGTTTTCATGGGCAATTCCGGCGGCTTCGGCAAAACCAATTATCGCGGCGGGATTTTCGGTGCCCCCCCTGCGGTTCCTTTCCTGTGGCCCCCCGATCATAAATGACTGAAGGGGAGCGCCATTCTTTATATATGCCGCGCCTATTCCTTTAGGTCCGTTGATCTTATGTGATGACATGCTCATCGCGTCGATATTCAGCTTTTTAACATCGATGGGGAATTTTCCGAATGCCTGAACGGCGTCGGTGAAAATTCTCGCGCCGGTTCTTTCCTTAATTTCCGCGAGGGAGGCGATGTTATTAACAATACCCGTTTCATTATTGGCAAACATGACCGCTAAAAGAGAAGTTTTTTCGGTAGTTTTTCCTGAGAGATTATGGAAATCGACCGCTCCTTTTTCAGTGGTCGCTTTGGAAAATTTTATTCCGGTTTTCTGAAGTGATTCCCCGACTTCCAGAACCGCTTTATGCTCGGAGTTCCAGCAGATAAACTCATCCCGGTTTTCATCTTCCTGTGAGGTCAGTGTAATCCCGTTTAGTATGAAATTTATCGCTTCCGTCCCGCCGGATGTAAAATAAACCTCGGAAGGATCGGCATTAATAATTAAAGCGATTTTTTCTCTCGCCTCTTCAATCGCCACCCTTACTTCTCTGCCGTAGGAATGGGTGGATGACGGATTGCCGAATTTATCCTTTAAAAAGGGAAGCATTTTTTCGAGAGCTTCAGGATGAAGGGGAGTGGTTGCCGCGTTATCAAGATATATTTTCATGACTGATACCTACCAATTTTTAACATTTTTGCGGGAAGTTTGTTAACAGTATAAAACTACAACCAACTTATGCTGTTGTATTTGTCAAGCGATTTATCCTTTATAAAACGAGTACGAATGACGAGTACGATAACGAGTACGGAAACAAAGGAGTTTCTGATATATTCGCTTAAGGTTATTGGCTTTACCTGTTAATATTATAAATCGCGTTTATGCCTCTTAAAACAAGTTCATCGACGAAAGAGTGCTCAAAATCGAGATAATTTTTGATATAATCGTATCCGCCGCCGGTGGTAAATATATGCAGTTCATTAAGGCTATAACGGTTAATTAATCCTTTTATTGTTTTTTCCAGCATACCGGACGCGGCGTTGAATATTCCCGCGGCAATCGATGAAGGTGTGCTCTTACCTATAATTCCCTCAAAATCGGAGGCTGATACAAGCGGCAACTGAGCGGTTTTTTCATTAAGAGCAGACGCCATCATGTGCAGACCGGGAGCAATAATGCCCCCTTCAAAAATTTTGTTATAATGAATGAAATTTAATGTTATGGCTGTTCCAAAATCAATGCTAATAATACCTGTTCCCTCGTTATAAAGAGTCTCGGTATTTTCTTCAAGATAAATATCGAGGGCGCCTTCCGCGCTGCATATCCGGTCAATTCCCACCGTCTCGGGAGTGCGATAGTTTATTTTTAAATTAAACTTGCTGGTATGATCAATTAAGAAAGGTACAACGCCGGTTTTTCTTTCTATTTTTTGTTTTAGCTCTTCTGTTTTATCGGGAACAACCGATGATACAGCCGCATAACTGATCGGGTAATCATCCAGAAAATTGAGATCGGGATTATTACCTTTCAGGAGGAATTTTTTTGTGAAAATATTTCGCTGATAAATTCCTGCTTTTATGACTGAATTGCCTATGTCGCAAACGAGAGTGTTCATCGGATGCTCACATCTCCAAAGTGAATTTTTTCGTCCCGTCCGGAAACTTCAAGTATCATAAACCCGCTGTCGTCGATATCTTTGAACTTGCCAAATTTTGTTTTTCCTTCTCCCGCGTCAACTTTAATTTTTTCACCCAGCATTTTGCAGCGGTTTTTCCAGTCCTCCAGAATTTTCCAGGGATGAGCTTTGCATACTTCCAGAAGCTCCTCAAAATTATTCAGCATTTCGCTGAGTGTTCTTTCCCTGCTCGCGACAGAATGAAACTCATTTCTGACCGATGTGGGGGGAATAATAAATTTACCGGTGAAGCTGGTCTGGTTGACATTAATTCCGAAACCTATAACAATTTTATCAAGTTTGCTTCCCTTCGATGTTGATTCAAGCAGAATGCCCGCTATTTTTTTAGAATTTACCAGAACGTCATTCGGCCATTTTAATTCTACAGGAAGCTGGTAAAGATTTTCAATGCTCATTGCCACAGCGAGGGAAGCTGTTAGATTTATAATGTTGGGATTTACAGATTCAAAACCTTTATTTAGTAAAATGGAAAACGTAAGGTTTAGGTCTTTAGCGCTCTGCCATTCCCTGGTTAACCTGCCGCGTCCATTTGTCTGGTATTCTGCCAAAATGACAGTGCCGTTTTTTTTGAATTCTTCATCTTCGAGTAAAAAGCTGTTTGTTGAGTTAATTTCAGCGCAATAAACAAAATTTCTGCCAATTTCTTCAGTATCGAGCTTTATATTAAAGTCTTCTATATTAAACACCGGGTTTTCTCCCCATAAAATTTAATTAATTTATGCAAATATGTCTTACAGGCGCTCAAATTACAATATAATTGTCATATAGGCGTATAAAATGACATAATGGCATATATAGTGAAAGGGGGTAATTCCTGTAAATTATTATTTTTTAACAGTTTACGACCTGGCATATTTATTGTTATATGTAAGGCAAATGTTTTAATGTTTATGAATATGAAATACAGGAGAAAATTATGGGAAAGATAATTGGAATTGACTTGGGTACGACTAACTCATGTGTCGCGGTAATGGAGGGAAATGAACCTGTTGTAATACCAAACTCCGAGGGTGGCAGAACTACCCCTTCAGTAGTTGGTTTTGCGAAAAACGGGGACCGTCTTATTGGTCAGCCGGCAAAAAGACAGGCTGTTACAAATCCGAAGAACACTATATTTTCTATAAAAAGATTTATGGGACGGAGGAAAGCTGAAGTTTCCACCGAAATAAATGAAGTTCCTTATGAAATTCAGGCAGGTGATAATGATTCCGCGAGAGTGAGTATTGACGGCAGATTATATTCACCTCCCGAAATAAGCGCCATGGTTTTGCAGAAAATGAAAAAAACCGCCGAAGATTACCTCGGACAGGAAGTTACAGAAGCTGTGATTACTGTTCCCGCTTATTTTAATGATTCCCAGCGCCAGGCAACAAAAGACGCGGGCGAAATTGCAGGACTTACGGTAAAAAGAATCATCAATGAGCCCACCGCGGCAGCTCTCGCTTATGGCCTCGACAAAAAAACAAGCGACCATGTGGTGGCTGTATTTGACTTTGGCGGCGGGACATTTGATATATCCATTCTGCAGCTCGGCGATGGTGTGTTTGAAGTGAAATCGACTAATGGCGACACTCATCTCGGCGGCGATGATTTTGACCAGAGACTGATTGATTTCCTCGCAGATGAATTTAATAAAGAAGAAGGCATTGATCTCAGGAAAGATCCGATGGCTCTTCAGAGACTCAAAGAAGCTGCTGAAAAAGCTAAGATTGAATTATCATCCTCAATGCAGACAGATGTGAATCTGCCATTTGTAACCGCTACACAGGATGGCCCGAAACACCTGAATATTTCTGTTACACGCGCTAAATTTGAGCAGCTCATTGATGATCTGATCGAGAGAGCTAAAACACCCTGTTTCAACGCTCTGGAAGACGCCGGTTTTTCAGCGTCGCAGATTGATGAAGTTATTCTTGTCGGCGGTTCAACACGTGTTCCGAAAGTTCAGGAAGTGGTAAAAGAGATATTTGGTAAAGAACCTCATAAGGGTGTAAATCCGGACGAAGTTGTTGCCATCGGCGCCGCTATTCAGGGTGGCGTTCTCGCCGGGGATGTTAAAGATGTGCTTCTTCTCGATGTTACTCCCTTGTCACTCGGAATTGAAACTCTCGGTAATGTGATGACAAAACTGATTGAGTCAAACACAACTATCCCGACAAAGAAAAGTGAAGTATTTTCAACGGCGGCCGACAACCAGCCATCGGTTGAAATACATGTGCTTCAGGGTGAAAGACCGATGGCCGCTGATAACCGCACCCTGGGAAGATTTCATCTCGATGGAATTCCCCCGGCGCCAAGAGGAGTGCCGCAGGTTGAGGTAACATTCGATATAGACGCCAACGGTATTCTGCATGTGGCAGCAAAAGATAAAGCTACAGGCAAAGAGCAGAGCATCAGAATTACTTCATCCTCAGGTCTTTCTCAGGAAGAAATTGACAAGATGAAAAGCACAGCTAAGGAACACGCGGCTGAAGATAAAAAGAAAAAGGAACAGGTCGAAGTTAGGAATCAGGCCGATAACCTGGTCTTTCAGACAAAAAAACAGATTGAGGAACTGAAAGACAAACTTCCCGCGGACGCTAAAAATAAGCTTGAATCTGAAATTCAGAAGGTTGAAGATGCCTTAAAAACCAATGATACCGATAAGATTAAGGCGGCAACTGAAAGCCTGACAAAAACCTGGAGCGAAATTTCACAGAATATTTATCAGCAGGCAGGCCCTCAGCCTGGTCAGGGGCAGCCCGGACCGGACCAGCCGGGCCCGGATTCTCAACAGAGTAAACAGGGTCAGACAAATCAGAATGCGAAATCTTCCGATAAAAAGGATGATAAAGAAGTTGAAGACGCTTCCTATGAAGTGGTCGACGATGATAAATAAGTAATTTGACTAAATAGTCCCGGCCGGTCGTGTTAATTTCATGGCCGGCTTTTTTATTTTAAACAATCTGTTAAAAATCAAACTTATTCTTATGACCGGCAATTGAATTTAAGGCGCAATTTCCATAAATATACAGGGCTTATTTTATGTTAAATTAATGTTAATATTACCTTAGTATGGAGGATGCACTATTGAGCGACCGAACACTTGGAATAAGAAAAGAAGATAAAAACATTTGGGAACGAAGAGTTCCCGTAATACCTTCCCACCTCGAAAAAATTATAAAAGAAGAAAATATTCACGCTGTTGTTGAACCTTTCGAAAGAAGAGCTTTCACCGATGATGAATACAGGAATGCCGGAGCCGAACTGAGTTCCGATTTAAGCGAATGTAAAACTGTAGTAGCCGTAAAGGAGATACCTGTCAATCTGCTTCAGCCTGAAAAAAATTATGTGTTTTTCAGTCATACAATCAAAGGTCAGGAATATAACATGCCTTTGTTAAAGCGTCTGATGGAATTAAAATGCACACTTATCGACTACGAATGTATCGCGGATGAAAAGGGAAGGCGGCTTGTATTTTTCGGACGTTTCGCCGGTCTCGCGGGCATGATTGAAGCTCTATACGGTATGGGCCAAAGATATAAATCAAAAGGGATTGAAACCCCGTTTCTCAAAATAAAACAGGCGTATCAATATAGGGATGTGGATGAGGCCAAAAAACATATCGCGGAAATTGCCGAAGAGATAAAATCGGAAGGTCTGAATAAAGAGCTCGATCCTCTGGTGATTGGTTTTGCCGGTTATGGCAATGTTTCCCGCGGAGCGCAGGAAATATTCGATATACTGCCTTATACCGAAATTTCACCAGATGAGCTTTTATCAGTAAAAGAATTGCCCGCGGGTATTCTTAAAGTGGTCTTCAAAGAGAAAGATATGGTGGAAAATATTGAAAGTGGTAAGGATTTTGAGCTTCAGGAATATTATAACCATCCTGAAAGATACAAATCGAAATTTGAACCCTTTCTTGAAAGAATGGATGTTTTAATAAACGCTATTTACTGGACTGAAAAATATCCCGTGTTCCTCTCAAAAAAATATCTGAAAGAAAATTATGATAAGATAAAACTGGGCCTTGTAGGTGATATTACCTGCGATATAAACGGTACTGTAGAGTTTACTTATAAAGCGACTATGCCGGATGTCCCCGGATTTATCTATAATCCTCTGACTGATAATTTCACCGATGGATTTGAAGGAGAAGGAATTGTTGATATAACTATCGATAATCTCCCGACTGAATTGCCGCGCGATTCTTCGGTTGAATTCAGCGACGCGTTTTCACCTTTTGTGCCATCCATTGTAAAACTTGATGATACCGTTCCATTCGATGAATGTAAACTTCCTCCGGAAATCAAAAGAGCTGTTATTTTATATAAAGGGGAACTGACCCCGGATTACAAGTATATAGAAAAATTCATTAAATAATATTGTGGGGCCGGAGTTAACTCCGGCCCCATTTTCTCCTGCCTGATCCGCAAAAAATACAATTCTTTTTTTTATTCTTGTTCTTGTAAAGATAAAATCATTATTTTAGTTTAATCAGTTCAATTAAAATCAAGAGCTTAAAGGATGAAAAAAAGATACTTATTAATATTTAGCATTATAATTATGTCTGCTCAGTTATTCGCGCAGACGGACCCTTTCTGGAATGTCATAGATAATGACATCAAAATAACCAAACAGTATAAAAGATTTGAGGACTTTTACCGACCCCGTCTGACAGGAACCGATTCACTTCCTTATGATCATTTTATGACTTTAAAAGATGAAGTTGTTGAGTCTGAACTACAATCAAGAAGTCAGGGAAGCAGGGATGGAATAATCTGGGAGAAAAAAGGACCTCACGGAATTAACTCCACCTGGCCTTCACAGTGGGGAGTAGTCAGCGGCAGGGTAAGAGCGATAGCCGTTCACCCGACCGATCCTGAGATAGTTTACGTCGGAGCAGCCTGCGGAGGGATATGGAAAAGCACGAACGGAGGCCAGGACTGGCTTGATATCGGCGCCGGAATGGAAGCCCTGAGTTTTGGTTCCATTGCCATTGATCCGGTGAATCCGGAAAATGTTTATGCCGGCACAGGTGAGACAATGTATAACTTTAATTCGGTAACTTTCGATGGAAGAGGCATGTTCAAATCCACTGATGGAGGAGATACATGGACCCACATTACAAGCGGATTCGGAGACAGAACACATTTTGGAAATATCGCGGTTAATCCGTTCGATAACTCTGAAGTTTTTGCCACTCTCGGAAGCGGATACCGCTTTTTCACCAATCCCGGAAATGAAGGTGTCTGGAAAAGTAATGATTATGGTATAACCTGGCGTCAGGTATTAAATCTTAACGATGGCTTTGATGTGCTGCCGGACCCATATATTTCGGATAGAATATATGCGGTGGCGGATAAAGATTTTCATATTTCCACCGATGGGGGGGATACCTGGACAATAAGCAATGACGGAATTTCCAACCAGGGCGGCATTGGAAGAATGCAGATAGCCACCGCGGGCGATACCCAGGTTCTTTACCTGCTTGTTTATTATACAGACCATAATATTCAGCTCTATAAATCGAATGATGACGGAGAAAACTGGAGCTCGGTAACCGACCTCATTTATTCGAGCCAGGGTTGGTATGATTTGCTGATCGGTGTAAATCCCGAGAGTTCGCGGGAAGTTTATATCGGTCATAATGAACTTCTTCGAACAACTGACGGAACAAATTTTGATTATGTCGGGGGAGGTTACTGGGATCAGGCTATGCATGTCGATTTTCATATCATGCGTTTTTCGCGGTCTAATCCTGATTACCGGTATGTCGGATGCGACGGGGGTATCTATAAAAGCACTGATGGCGGCGCCAACTGGATTGATATCAATGCAGGTTTAAGAACCATCCAATTTTACAGAATCGCGTCAGACCGGAATGACGAGAATGTTATTATAGGGGGCGCCCAGGATAACGGAAATTTCCGCACAGATGACGGGGGAGCCTCAGTATATTATCTCGTGACAACCGGAGACGGGATGGAATGTTTTATTGACCCGAGAGTATCAAGAAATGTTTATATGGCAACTCAGAACGGAGCTATTAAAAGAAGCACAACCGGTGGCGGATATGGGTCATTTTCATCAATTACACCTGACTGGGGAAGTCAGCCCAAAGCATGGACCGCTCCATTTTTTATGCATCCCACACAGAGCGCTGTAATTTATACAGCAAGTGACAGACCCTGGAAATCAACCGACAGGGGAAACACCTGGGAGGCTCTATCGGGAAGCCAGTCATCATCAGCCATCCATACAATGGATATTTGTAGTACGAATGATAATGTTATGATCCTTTCCGCTAACAGGTACTCTGATGATCCGGACATAAAGGTATCGCAGGATGGTGGAATTAACTGGCGGGCAGTTGATCAGAATCTTCCCGGGGTGAAAAGAGGAGTTTCGCGTGTGGTCTGTTCTCCGGTTAATGAAGATTTATATGTTGTCAGGACAGGATTTGGTTCCGGTAAATTATATTATTCTTCAGATTTTGGAACCTCCTGGGAAGATATCTCAGGCAATCTGCCCGATATTCCACACAACGATCTTTTCATTGATCCATTGAACACAGATGTTCTTTATATCGCCAATGATTTTGGAGTTTACCGGACTATTGACCATGGAGAAAACTGGAGCAGAGCCGGAACAGGTATGCCTGTTGTGCCCGCGATGGATTTCAGTTACCTCTATATTAATGGAAAACGGCTGCTGAGAATCGGGACTCACGGCAGATCAATTTTTGAAACTGACCTGAACAATGCTGTTATACCTGTTGAGCTTGTCTATTTCAGGGGCGCTGTGAATAACGGGTCAGTAATACTGGAATGGAAAACCGCGACTGAAAATAACAACCTGGGATTTGAAATATACCGGAGTTCAGATCAGGAAGAATTTGAGCGGATAACTTTTGTCGATGGCTCACCGAGCTCTTCGGAACCAAGAAATTATACCTTCACTGATTTGAATCCGGGCGGCGGAGATATTATCCGGTACAGGCTTATTCAGGTTGATCTGGATGGAACAAAAAAAATAGTTTCTGAAATTACAGTCGAATCCGCGTTGCCTGAACAGTTCTCTCTTCTTCCCAATTATCCAAATCCTTTTAATCCCGAGACATTTATCCGGTTCGCGATACCATGCAATTGTGATATTTCGCTTGAGGTTTTTGACATTAATGGCCGGAAAATAAGCGCCCTTATGGAAGGGAAATATGAGCCGGGTGAATATTCCGTTATTTTTGACGCCCGCGGACTCGCCAGCGGCACATATATTTATACCCTTTCTGTACCCTCGGAAGGATTTGAAAAGAGCAGGAAAATGATTCTTTTAAAATAGTTCCTAAAAAGCCTTGTATAGTGATGTGATTCAGTCACTTTGCAAAATGAAATTTTTGCCTGACCTCCCCCAATAGGATGGCTATGCCACGGGATTTCAAAAATCCCGTGCCGAAGGCATCCCGATGGGGGAGGTTTTTTTGTATCTGGATATATGAACTTTTTTGAGTGGAAATCATTTTCTTCATTGATAGCTCCTGTTATATTTTGCTAATTTTTCCCGGGGGAGGCGCCAGAGACTTTTGTTTATATGATTTCGGCATTTATTGAACGCCTTGAATTTTTATTGATTTATTACGCCATGTAATGTCCCTGAAGGGTGGAAATCAATCCAAAGAAAAAAAATATCCTGAAATATTCATTGACAAATGAGAATGTAATTGATATTTTAATACTGAAAACATTGGGATAAAAGAATATGAGAGTGGTAATAATATATATGTGCGTTTTGACAGTTGCTGTCTTCGCGCAGACCTTGCAGGAAGCGCCTGAAAAATGGAGTGTGCCTCAAAAGATAGGCATATTATCACAGTATTCATCCAACCTGAGAATGCCATACATCTCTGCCGATGGAGAAAAGATATATTTTCATGGTCATGGAATTTCCTGTTCAGAGAAAACTGATACCGGTTGGAGTTGGCCATACTCTCTTAATGATAATATTAACAAGAATCTTGTTGAAAATCCTGTTCCTTCACCAAATGGTAAAAGGCTCTATTTTACCTGGTATTATCCGAGCTGGACAGTCTGGTATTCCGACTGGGATGATTCCTTAAACGACTGGGGAGCCGCCACCTACGCCGGATATAATGTCAACTGGGATGGCGGCAGGGCAGTTTCAGCCCCTGATGATTCCACTTTAATAGTACAGAAGGGATTGAGCCTGTATATTTCCCACTATAATAAAATTTTGGAAGAATGGAGCTACGCAACAAAGTGGCCAGATGATATTTATGGATTTAGCACAATTTGGGGCGCGTTTATTCAAAATGGCCTAATAAAGGTATATTTGAATATTCCAGAATCTCATGAGTCAGATTGGCCATCCCTCTCAGATAATGACTTGTCTGTTTGTTATCTCGATTCATCAAGGCCTTCAGGTTATTCAATCCTTTACAAACTCAATATTAGTAATTGGTCAGATTCGATGTACAATGCCGGTGAATTCATGAATAGATGGGAGGCATATCCATCACTTTCGGCGGATGGAAGAACGATGATATTTCTCGCAAAATATGACAGTATCAGCGCGGTATATCAAAGCCATATGTTAATAGATGAGAATGGCAACCCGGTAAGTGTTGATAAAGGGGAGAGAAACCCTGCCTTGATCCCGGACAGGATAAATTTTTATGATCCATTTCCCAATCCTTTTAATCCGGAAGTTAATATAGAATATGAGGTATTGGAGGGAATGGAGTTGAAATTAGCGATATACAACCTGCTGGGTGAAGAGATATGGAGGAATGAAAAAAGATACCATCCAAGAGGTAACTATACAAGGAAATTTAATATGGCCGGGTATTCTTCAGGGATTTACCTTCTCGGGCTTTTCACCAGCGAAGAAAATTTTATCAAAAAAATTATTTTAATAAAATAAATATCTCCCATAAGCGCCGTAACGGGAATATTCACACGGATAATTTATATGACAATAATATGCTATTGACAAATGAGAATAAATTTAACATTTTAATCCTGAAAACACAGGGATAAAAGAGTATGAGAGCGGTAATTATATATATGTGTGTTTTGACAGTTGCTGTCTTCGCGCAGACCTTACAGGAAGCGCCTGAAAAATGGAGTGTTCCGGAAAGAATAGATATTATTAATCAGTATTCAGAAAATGCTACAATGCCATATATCTCTGCCGACGGGCAAAAGATTTATATGAGATCATATGGAATATCAGTATCGGAAAAGACAGATACAGGATGGGCATATCCTTATAAATTAAATGACCATTTTAATAATCATATCGTTGAAAATCCGGTAATTTCACCAAATGGTAAAAGGCTCTATTTTACCTGGTATTATCCGAGCTGGACAGTCTGGTATTCCGACTGGGATGATTCACTGAATGACTGGGGGCCGGCGACCTACGCGGGATATAATGTCAACTGGGATGGCGGCAGGGCAGTTTCAGCGCCCGATGATTCCACTTTAATTGTTCAGAAGGGATTTGGTTTGTTTATATCCAGGTATAATTCAATTTCCGGTGAGTGGAGCTACGCTGAAAAGTGGCCGGATGAAATTTATGGGATGAGCACAGATTGGGGCGCGTATGTCCAAAATGATTTAATAAAGGTATACAGAACTTTTCCAAATAGTGATGCTCCCAATGGTGTTAGAGATATAAACAATGATTTATGTGTAAACTATATTGATACCACCCGTCCATCAGGATATTCGATCGTTTATAAACTGAACATCTCAAACTGGTCCGATTCCATGTATTACGCGGGCGCAATTCAGAACAGATGGGAAGTATATCCTTCAGTAACCCATGATGGAAGAACGATGATTTTTCTGGCGAAATATGATAGTATCAGCGCGGTATATGAAAGCCATATGTTAATAGATGAGAATGGCAATCCCTTAAGTGTTGAAAGAGAGGAGAAAAACTCTCCCTTGATCCCGGACAGGATAAATTTTTATGATCCATTTCCCAATCCTTTTAATCCTGAAGTTAATATAGAATATGAGGTATTGGAGGGAATGGAGTTGAAATTAGCGATATACAACCTGCTGGGTGAAGAGATTTGGAGGAATGGAAAAAGATATCATCCAAGAGGAAACTATACAAGGAAATTTAATATGGCCGGGTATTCTTCAGGGATTTACCTTCTCGGGCTTTTCACCAGCGAAGAAAATTTATTCAAAAAAATTATTTTAATAAAATAAATATCTCCCATAAGCGCCGTAACGGGAATATTCACACGGATAATTTATATGACAATAATATGCTATTGACAAATGAGAATAAATTTAACATTTTGATCCTGAAAACATTGGGATAAAAGAATATGAGAGTGGTAATTATATATATGTGCGTTTTGACAGTTGCTGTCTTCGCGCAGACCTTGCAGGAAGCGCCTGAAAAATGGAGTGTGCCTCAAAAGATAGGCATATTATCACAGTATTCATCCAACCTGAGAATGCCATACATCTCTGCCGATGGAGAAAAGATATATTTTCATGGTCATGGAATTTCCTGTTCAGAGAAAACTGATACCGGTTGGAGTTGGCCATACTCTCTTAATGATAATATTAACAAGAATCTTGTTGAAAATCCTGTTCCTTCACCAAATGGTAAAAGGCTCTATTTTACCTGGTATTATCCGAGCTGGACAGTATGGTATTCCGACTGGGATGATTCACTGAATGACTGGGGACCGGCGACCTATGCCGGATATAATGTCAACTGGGATGGCGGCAGGGCAGTTTCAGCGCCCGATGATTCCACTTTAATAGTACAGAAGGGATTGAGCCTGTATATTTCCCACTATAATGAAATTTTGGAAGAATGGAGCTACGCAACAAAGTGGCCAGATGATATTTATGGATTTAGCACAATTTGGGGCGCGTTTATTCAAAATGGCCTAATAAAGGTATATTTGAATATTCCAGAATCTCATGAGTCAGATTGGCCATCCCTCTCAGATAATGACTTGTCTGTTTGTTATCTCGATTCATCAAGGCCTTCAGGTTATTCAATCCTTTACAAACTCAATATTAGTAATTGGTCAGATTCGATGTACAATGCCGGTGAATTCATGAATAGATGGGAGGCATATCCATCACTTTCGGCGGATGGAAGAACGATGATATTTCTCGCAAAATATGACAGTATCAGCGCGGTATATCAAAGCCATATGTTAATAGATGAGAATGGCAACCCGGTAAGTGTTGAGATAGAGGATAAAAACCCTGCCTTGATCCCGGACAAGATAAATTTTCATACACCTTATCCAAATCCATTTAATCCGGAAGTTAATATAGAATATGAGGTATTGGAGGGAATGGAGTTGAAATTAGCGATATACAACCTGTTGGGTGAAGAGATATGGAGGAATGAAAAAAGATATCATCCAAGAGGTAACTATACAAGGAAATTTAATATGGCCGGGTATTCTTCAGGGATTTACCTTCTCGGGCTTTTCACCAGCGAAGAAAATTTTATCAAAAAAATTATTTTAATAAAATAAATATCTCCCATAAGCGCCGTAACGGGAATATTCACACGGATAATTTATATGACAATAATATGCTATTGACAAATGAGAATAAATTTAACATTTTGATCCTGAAAACATTGGGATAAAAGAGTATGAGAGCGGTAATTATATATATGTGTGTTTTGACAGTTGCTGTCTTCGCGCAGACCTTGCAGGAAGCGCCTGAAAAATGGAGTGTTCCGGAAAGAATAGATATTATTAATCAGTATTCAGAAAATGCTACAATGCCATATATCTCTGCCGACGGGCAAAAGATTTATATGAGATCATATGGAATATCAGTATCGGAAAAGACAGATACAGGATGGGCATATCCTTATAAATTAAATGACCATTTTAATAATCATATCGTTGAAAATCCGGTAATTTCACCAAATGGTAAAAGGCTCTATTTTACCTGGTATTATCCGAGCTGGACAGTCTGGTATTCCGACTGGGATGATTCCTTAAACGACTGGGGAGCCGCCACCTACGCCGGATATAATGTCAACTGGGATGGCGGCAGGGCAGTTTCAGCCCCTGATGATTCCACTTTAATAGTACAGAAGGGTGGCAGTTTATATTTATCAACATTTGACAAAGAGAACGGTAATTGGAGTTATGCAACAAAATGGCCAGACGATATTTATGGATTTGCAACAAATTGGGGCGCGTTTATTCAAAATAAATTCGAAAAAGTTTATCTAAATACCGCCAAGGTTACTAATGTGAATGGGAATATAGAAGTTGAGGAGGATATAACGCTATGTTATATTGATTCGTCACGTCCATCAGGATATTCAATTCTCTATAAACTTAATATCAGTAACTGGTCAGATTCTATGTATTACGCAAGTGAAATACTGAATAGATGGGAGGCATATCCATCACTTTCGGCGGATGGAAAAACGATGATATTCCTCGCAAAATATGACAGTATCAGCGCGGTATATGAAAGCCACATGATAATTGATGAGAATGGCAATCCCTTAAGTGTTGAAAGAGAGGAGAAAAACTCTCCCTTGATCCCGGACAGGATAAATTTTTATGATCCATTTCCCAATCCTTTTAATCCGGAAGTTAATATAGAATATGAGGTATTGGAGGGAATGGAGTTGAAATTGGCGATATACAACCTGCTGGGTGAAGAGATATGGAGGAATGAAAAAAGATATCATCCAAGAGGTAACTATACAAGGAAATTTAATATGGCCGGGTATTCTTCAGGGATTTACCTTCTCGGTCTTTTCACCAGCGAAGAAAATTTATTCAGAAAAATTATTTTAATAAAATAAATATCTCCCATAAGCGCCGTAACGGCAATATTCACACGGATAATTTATATGACAATAATATGCTATTGACAAATGAGAATAAATTTAACATTTTGATCCTGAAAACATTGGGATAAAAGAGTATGAGAGCGGTAATTATATATATGTGTGTTTTGACAGTTACTGTCTTCGCGCAGACCTTGCAGGAAGCGCCTGAAAAATGGAGTGTGCCTCAAAAGATAGGCATATTATCACAGTATTCATCCAACCTGAGAATGCCATATATCTCTGCCGATGGAGAAAAGATATATTTTCATGGTCATGGAATTTCCTGTTCAGAGAAAACTGATACCGGTTGGAGTTGGCCATACTCTCTTAATGATAATATTAACAAGAATCTTGTTGAAAATCCTGTTCCTTCACCAAATGGTAAAAGGCTCTATTTTACCTGGTATTATCCGAGCTGGACAGTATGGTATTCCGACTGGGATGATTCACTGAATGACTGGGGACCGGCGACCTATGCCGGATATAATGTCAACTGGGATGGCGGCAGGGCAGTTTCAGCCCCCGATGATTCAACATTAATTGTTCAGAAGGGTGGCAGTTTATATTTATCAACATTTGACAAAGAGACCTGTAATTGGAGTTATGCAACAAAATGGCCAGACGATATTTATGGATTTGCAACAAATTGGGGCGCGTTTATTCAAAATAAATTCGAAAAAGTTTATCTAAATACCGCCAAGGTTACTAATGTGAATGGGAATATAGAAGTTGAGGAGGATATAACGCTTTGTTATATCGATTCGTCACGTCCATCAGGATATTCAATTCTCTATAAACTTAATATCAGTAACTGGTCAGATTCTATGTATTACGCAGGTGAAATACTGAATAGATGGGAGGCATATCCATCACTTTCGGCGGATGGAAAAACGATGATATTCCTCGCAAAATATGACAGTATCAGCGCGGTATATGAAAGCCATATGTTAATAGATGAGAATGGCAATCCCTTAAGTGTTGAAAGAGAGGAGAAAAACCCTGCCTTGATCCCGGACAGGATAAATTTTTATGATCCATTTCCCAATCCTTTTAATCCGGAAGTTAATATAGAATATGAGGTATTGGAGGGAATGGAGTTGAAATTGGCGATATACAACCTGCTGGGTGAAGAGATATGGATGAATGAAAAAAGATATCATCCAAGAGGTAACTATACAAGGAAATTTAATATGGCCGGGTATTCTTCAGGGATTTACCTTCTCGGGCTTTTCACCAGCGAAGAAAATTTTATCAAAAAAATTATTTTAATAAAATAAATATCTCCCATAAGCGCCGTAACGGGAATATTCACACGGATAATTTATATGACAATAATATGATATTGACAAATGAGAATAAATTTAACATTTTAATCCTGAAAACATTGGGATAAAAGAGTATGAGAGCGGTAATTATATATATGTGTGTTTTGACAGTTGCTGTCTTCGCGCAGACCTTGCAGGAAGCGCCTGAAAAATGGAGTGTTCCGGAAAGAATAGATATTATTAACCAGTATTCAGAAAATGCTACAATGCCATATATCTCTGCCGACGGGCAAAAGATTTATATGAGATCATATGGAATATCAGTATCGGAAAAGACAGATACAGGATGGGCATATCCTTATAAATTAAATGACCATTTTAATAATCATATTGTTGAAGATCCTGTAATTTCTCCAAATGGTAAAAGGCTCTATTTTACCTGGTATTATCCGAGCTGGACAGTCTGGTATTCCGACTGGGATGATTCACTGAATGACTGGGGGCCGGCGACCTACACCGGATATAATGTCAACTGGGATGGCGGCAGGGCAGTTTCAGCCCCTGATGATTCCACTTTAATAGTACAGAAGGGATTGAGCCTGTATATTTCCCACTATAATAAAATTTTGGAAGAATGGAGCTACGCAACAAAGTGGCCAGATGATATTTATGGATTTAGCACAATTTGGGGCGCGTTTATTCAAAATGGCCTAATAAAGGTATATTTGAATATTCCAGAATCTCATGAGTCAGATTGGCCATCCCTCTCAGATAATGACTTGTCTGTTTGTTATCTCGATTCATCAAGGCCTTCAGGTTATTCAATCCTTTACAAACTCAATATTAGTAATTGGTCAGATTCGATGTACAATGCCGGTGAATTCATGAATAGATGGGAGGCATATCCATCACTTTCGGCGGATGGAAGAACGATGATATTCCTCGCAAAATATGACAGTATCAGCGCAATATATGAAAGCCATATGTTAATAGATGAGAATGGCAATCCGGTTACAAGCGTTGTTGAGGAAAAGGATGCCATAGTACATGGACATTTTCTCGAGCAGAACTACCCAAATCCCTTCAATCCCACTACAAATATCAGTTTCAGCCTTCCGGTAAACGCTAAAGTTAAGCTTGAAATATTCAACGCTCTCGGTCAGAAAGTTTACACTCTTGCTAATGGAGATATACAGGCCGGAATCCACACTGTAAGTTTTGACGCTTCATCGCTCGCCAGCGGCATTTATTTCTACACAATATCAGCAGACGGGATTGACGGCAGTAGTTTCAATGATACAAAAAAGATGCTGCTGCTTAAATAGCGCCAGACGGCCCCTCAAAAAATATTAAATCGATGTTGATTAAAAGGGAGAATTTTGTTTAATTCTCTCTTTAATTTTTATTTAGGAGACCTCGAATGGAAGTTGCCGATATTTGGACCCAGGTTAAAAATGTAGTTGAATACCAGATTTTCACGATCAACCAGACCCCTGTAACTATTGTTTCATTTTTAATTTTGATTCTGATAATTTCTCTTTTTCTTTTTGCCGCGAAATTACTCCGGACAAGGCTGCTGGCAAAAATTCTTACCCGTTTCCATATCGAGGAGGGGATGCAGTTTACACTGACAAGGATCACACAGTACATTGTAATTTTTATAGGTATTATCGTCGCGTTTCAGACAATTGGCATTGACCTCAGCGGGATAGCGGTAATACTTGGTTTTCTCTCTGTTGGTATCGGTTTTGGTTTGCAGAATGTAACTTCCAATTTTATTGCCGGTCTGATTCTTCTTTTTGAAAGGCCGATTAAGGTGGGGGACAGGGTTACAGTGGGAGACACTGAAGGAGATGTTCTTGATATTCATATCCGCTCAACTACTATTCAATCGCTCAATAATATATCCATAATAGTTCCAAATTCCGATTTTATTTCCAACTCAGTAATTAACTGGTCGCACGGTGATAAAAAGATCAGGATAGACCTGAACGTGGGAGTGTCTTACGATTCTGATCTGGATACTGTTATTCGCGCGATGAAGGAAGTCGCTTTTGAAAATAAAGAAATCCTTAACAGCCCTGATCCGGAAGTCCATTTAAAAAACTTTGGTGACTCTTCATGGGATATGCAGCTTCGATTCTGGATTGATGAACCTAAAAGATATTATTATGTCCGCTCGGATGTCAACTGTTCTATTGTCAGAAAATTCCGTGAAAATAATATTGAAATACCTTATCCGCAGCGCGATCTTCATCTTCGTTCGGCGGTGAAAATGGATGTTGGAAGGGAAGGGTAGAACAAAAGTAAGAGTATGATGGCCGGGCTGGCGGCGGCGGAGAGGTAGTTCATGTTGTTTACGGGGCACGGTTATAATTAATAATTAACAATTAATAATTAATAATTGAAAGGCAAAGACTTCCACAGATTTTTTGATTACGCAGATTTCGTTGATTGATATGGAAGAAAAGCCACAAAAGAAATTACGAATTACGAATTACGAATGAAAAGAATTCAATGAACCTAACTTTTCCTAAGAATTTATACACTACCTGTAAGTATAATAATACTTGCAACTTACGGGGATAAGTTTTATATTGTAGTGTATAATTTATACACCACAGGTGAAATATGAGCTTTACAAGAAGAATTAAGAAAAAGAGTGGAGTCTACCTTGCGGAGGTTAAAAACTATCGAGAAGACGGCAAGGTTAAACAAAAAGTAATCAGATATATCGGCAAAGAAGTCGATGGACAACCTGTTAAAAAGATATCATCTCAAGATGTCGAGGTGGTTTCCGTTAAAAGACATCTTGATTATAAGATCCTTCATGAGATTGCAGAAAAACTCTCGCTTACCGGCATATTGGGTAAACATGCCAATAGAATACTACTGCTTGTTTACACTCAACTAATTACCAGAAACTCCCTTTATAAACTCCCCGAACATATAGAGCAAACAACCCTTAAAGAATTGCTAAATCTTGATAAAATCGTTGATAAACAGCTCTACGAGACTCTCGATTTCCTTGAAGACCTGGATTTTGGAGAAATAGAAGATCAACTATTCAAGCAGCTACCCTCGGAAAATGATGATGACCAGGCATTGGTTCTCGATGTTACAGACACTTACTTCAACGGATCACAGGCAGAGTGGAAATCCAGAAGGGGAAAAGACGGGAAATATGACAAATTGGTACAGATCGCGCTTGCAGTCACAAAAAAGGAAGGTTTCCCAATATTGCATAAACTATATGAAGGTAATATAGGAAATACAAAGATATTCTCTGATTTATTATCCGATATCAGGCTGAAAGATGTAAAGACAATCATACTTGACAGAGGGATGATATCAAAAACGCTTTTGAAAGACCTGCTTACCCTGAAACAGGCAGTAATAACAGGACTGCGGATGAATCAAACGATAAAACATAAGTACCTTGACCAAATAGAGAGGGAAGAAATCTATCAACCAGCATACAGAATTGAATTAAAAAATACAGTAGTCTTTGCAAAGGAGTTTGAATATCTATCAGGAAAACTCATAGCAATATATAACCCTGAGATGGAGTCAGCAAAAAGAGAGCGCGCAATGAGAAAAGCTGACAAATATGATCCTAAACAAGCCAAGTATATGGGATACTCGCTAATATTTCATACGACGCAATTTGAGGTGTCAGATGTTATCAGGACATATTTCGAGAAGGATATAGTTGAGAAAGCCTATAAAGAGCTAAAAGGACCCATAAATTTGCATCCGGTAAGAAAATATTTAATCCATCGAATCAAAGCGCATGTAAAAATATGTTATTTAGCTTATGCAATTCTGTCGTATATACAATATAAGGTTGGAAAGAAAGGACTCTCAGCAGTATATGCTTTAGAGAAACTTCAGTCGGCATATAAGGTGGAACTGAAATCGGAAAAGGATAAATTTGAATGGTCAAAAATTGTAACCCTTTCCAATGAACAGGAGCAGATTCTCAAACTATTGGAGTGTAGTGTATAAAATTCGGGGAGAACTTAAGAATGAAACCTTATTTTTGATTTTTTTTAACCTTAGTAGCATAAGAAACCACCCGACCAAACTAAACCTTATTCAAACGGGCGATATATTATCTAATGATCGGGGTAAAAACTCAGAACAGGAATGGGGTGATTAAAAGATTGACTTGATATATGTCAGCCATAGAAATCCAAATCGAAGTCGCCATCGAAATCGGATTCTTTGATAAATTTGAGAATTGTTTTCATTCTCCACTCTTCACTAACCACTATTCACTTCTGGAATGGTCAGATTATAATTACGATTATGATTGTTTAGGGATGGCGGGAATATATTGGTGATTTTGTTTAAAATAACTCCGCGCTTTCAGGCCGGGAATTATGTAAATTTTGCCCGGAAATTTTTTGTTTTACCTTAATAAAGGAATCGTTTTTATTCTTAAAAATAAAGAGTATATTGTATATGAATATCCTTTAATCTTATTTAATCAGGAGTTGATATGAAATCTGTTTTGTTTACCTTATTTCTTTTAGCGGCGACAATTATTTTCTTTTCAGGTTCTGCTTTGGCATATCCCAACGGCATAGCAGGATATACATTGAAGACAAATACTTCAGGATGCGGAGCATGCCACGGAACTCATGGCAGCGCCACATCATTGGTTCAGGTTATTGTTGATGGACCGGCGGAATTACTGCCAGGCGCAACTGGTGATTACACTGTCACAATATCAGGAGGAAGCGGAAATGATGTGGGGATAGATATTGCTGTTTCATCCGGAACACTCGCAAAAGTTGATAACAATCTGAAAGTTTTAAGTTCTGAGCTGGTCCAATCAAGCCCCCGGAATTACAACGGCGGAAGTTATACATATTATTTTGAATATACAGCTCCCTCAACAGCCGGGGATGAATCAATATATGTAACCGGTATGGGGAAAAAGAAGGAATGGAATTTTGCCGATAACTTTACTGTAACGGTGGGAGGCACGATAATTAATAGTCAGGTTGCCTATAATGAAGGATGGAACCTGGTATCTGTTCCGCTGGCTGCAGGTGATATGTCGGTTTCAGCGCTTTTTCCCGACGCGACCACTGACGCTTTTGGATTTAACGGCTCATATCAGCTTACATCAGAACTTGAGAATGGAGAAGGTTACTGGATAAAATTTTCACAGCAGGGGGAGGTGACAGTTTCAGGTGCGGACGTCGCTGGAAATATTCCTGTTTCAGAAGGATGGAACCTGGTAGGTCCGTTCCATGAGGAAATTGCGGTATCTTCTGTTACCTCTGATCCGGCCGGAATAATTTCAAGCAACTTTTTTGAATTTGATAATGGATATCTTAACGCTTCGACGCTGATACCCGGAAAAGGTTATTGGGTAAATTGCACCTCAGCCGGAGTTCTGATTCCCGGAGGAACAACTATTCATAAATGGGAAACCAATTCTCTCAAAAAAGAAATAATTTTTACTGACTCCAGGGGATTGAAAGGTTCTCTTTATCTTTCATCAAAAGAAGACAAGCTCAGTTTGCTGCCTCCGCTTCCTCCGGATGGAATATTTGATGTAAGATTCAGCAGCGGTTATCAGACTGAAACATTGGACAGAGAATCGCTTAAAATGGAATTAAACTCTGCCGAATTCCCGGTTATTTTGACAGGTATTCCTGAGGGCTATTCTTTGATCGACATTACTTCGGGAGAAAGAATAAAAGGTAATGACGGCCAATATGTAATCAACACATCCGAACTTGAATTGCGAAAGGAAACAGCAGGCGCGCCAACAGGTTTCCGGTTGTTGGGCAATTATCCAAACCCGTTTAATCCCTCTACCATGATATCATATCAAATGGATAACAGAGCGCAAGTTAAACTGGAAGTATTTTCAGTAACAGGGGAAAGCAATGTTGTCCTGGTCAATGAAATTCAGGAAGCCGGCCGCCATGAAGTAAATTTTGACGCCACTTCATTTTCTTCCGGTGTATATATTTACCGGCTGAATATAAATAATAATAGCCTCGCGGGAAAAATGCTCCTTGCGAAATAACAGGAAGTTCAGGCGTTTTTAAATTACGAATTACGAATTACGAATTACGAATTATGGATTATGGATTATGGATTTGGGATGGGATTTTGCCGTTATCTTGCCTGTTTTCGGCGGCTGATAAATATTCCGGCGATATCCTTTTCCTGATTTCCAAACTGGCTTAGCCGGAACCAAAGTAGCAGGGGGACTCATGGGACAAATGAGACTTTTGGGTTTTCCATAACTACATACCTGACAGATTGTCATTCCGGTTTTTTGCGTCCTTTGCAAAAAGACCAGCCAAAGGCGGGCAGGCCGGAATCTAATGCCGATTTTTACTGCCAATTATCAATAATTTTGCCATTTTGCGTAGAATTTAACTTCTTACGAAGTAGACTGGCAAGCCAGAAGTGGAAAGTCAGTTAATTGATAATGGATAATTGACAATTGATAATTATAAGATAACCCGGTTTTTATTTTATTAAAACATCCGGACCATCATTCTTATCCTGGTAACCCTGTTTTTTCTGGATCCATCAGCGAAATCAGAGGGAAATAATGCCCCGGTTAAAAAGGCAATAAGGTTCAAATTTTTGAGGACCTGCAATTGCTATTAAGGTTAAAAGATTAAAGAATAAGGTTCTTTTGTCGGGTTATTCAGAGAGAAATTCACGCATCAAAAAAATCGTCATTTTTCGAAAAATTTTTGAGCTCATTGAATATTTATCAATTGTATTTTAATTATTCATTGTACATTATTAATTGTTAATTGAAACTTTGCCTTATTGCGTAGAATTTAATTTCTAACTGAATAAACCGGCGAAGTCAGAGCAAAAATAATTCTGTCAGTCCTCCCGCCGGAGTGCGTAAGATCACCTCATTAAAAATAAAAATTTAAAATGTTGACCAAATAATTGGATTAACTTATCAATTAATAATAAATTATTATTATATTATGAGCTAATCTGAATTTTTCTTCATAAACAGAGCTGCTTCTTTATGGAAGAATTAATTGGAATCACCATTGATAACTATAAAATCGTTTCTACTCTTGGAAAGGGAGGAATGGGAATCGTATATAAAGCATACGATACCAAACTGGAACGATATGTCGCTATTAAGATGCTCGCCCAGAATATGTTTGGAAATGAGCGTCATATTGAACGATTCAAAAGGGAAGCAAAAAACCAGGCTAACCTGACACATACGAATATCGTTACCGTATTCGGATTTATCGAATATTCCGATCTTCTCGGCATAGTAATGGAGTATATCGAAGGGGAGAGTCTGGAAAAAGTAATTTACCGCCAGGGACGTTTTAATATATTCGATGCTGTATATATAATGAAGCAGCTTCTTGCCGGTATGTCTTTTGCTCATTCCCGCGGATTTGTACACAGAGATATCAAACCGTCGAATATTATATTTAACCAGGAAGGTGTTGGTAAGGTAATGGATTTCGGTATATCGAAATCATCTACCGATAAACAATTTACCAAACCGGGAAGCAAACTTGGCACCGTATATTATATGAGTCCCGAGCAGGTTAAAGGTGAAGATACATCTTCAGCGAGTGATATCTACTCAATCGGAGCCACATTTTATGAGATGATCGTCGGCCGTCCGCCGTTCGATTGTAAAAGCGAATATGAAGTGATGGACGCTCATGTAAATAAAATGCCATCGAAGATATCGGACCTGATGCCCGGCACTCCAACCATTGTGGATGAGCTTATAGAAAGAGCCATGGCCAAAAATCCCCTCGAGAGATTTGCCTCATGTGAAGAATTTGCCCGGTCACTGGCTGAACTTGAAAAATATCTTTACAAAATCCAGGAGAATGAGGCGAAAAAAGCTGAAAGAATGCCTGCCAAAAAGAAATTTTATTCAATCCTGGGCTTTTCAATTTTCGGCGTAATTTTCCTGATAATCTCATATTTTATTGTATCGCAGTCGCAGATACTGGTTAACAGCGGACAACTTGAGAAACTTGACAAGTACAATATCAACAGCCTCTTTGAATCGGGGAAATTTTCCGAGAGGTTTAAAAAACTTGAGAAACAGGAGAGCCAGACTCACGAAACCCTTCATTCAATTGAATATTTCAGCGATACTAAAGCATTCGCGATTGGAGATTCGGGAATAATCCTCAGGACAAATAACAAGGGGAAAAACTGGGAGGAAATCCGGTTTGACCGGAAGATCACTCTGCGCGACGGATATTATTCTCCATCCGGCAGGTGTATAATTGTCGGGGATAGTTCGGCGATTTACAAAACGAGGAATTTTTTCACAACCTGTGACAAAATTGAAATCCCGGGAAATCAGACAATTTTCAGAATCCATTTTATAAATAATAATACCGGTTTTATACTTGGCAGCAAAGGACTGGTAATGAAAACCAACAACGGTGGTCTGAACTGGAGAAGAGCTTCAATAAATTCAAATTCAATTTTATATGACATATCATTTAATACGAAAAACACCGGATTCATTGTCGGCTGGAATGGTATTATCTATAAAACAACCGATGAAGGGGAAACCTGGGAACTGCAGCCTACGTTCACAAAAAAATATCTTCGTTCCATTGATTTTGTGAATGAAGATTATGGCGTTGCCGTTGGCGGCGGAGGCACAATATTCAGAACTGATGATGGCGGTTCCACCTGGAAACAGGTCAGAGTGGACCGGGTTGGCGGTTTGCAGAAGGTTAAATTTATATCTGAGGATATTGGTCTCATCGCAGGAAGCAAAGGAATGATTCTTTATTCTAACGACAAAGGAGCAAGCTGGCGTCCTTATTCGACCGGCACATTTGTAAACTTTAATGATATGGCGATAACCCGTTCCGGTCTGGTAACCATGGTTGGCAAGAACGGAACAATATTAACTTTTTTCTGATATGGATAAATTTGTACTACACGGAGGGAAGCAGCTTTCAGGCAGCGTAAGAGTCAGCGGAGCGAAAAATTCGGCGCTGGCCCTTATGCCCGCGACCCTTCTTAATAACGGCCTGAATACCTTTGAGAATATTCCCGAAGTTAATGACATTTTTACAATGTCCAAACTGCTCAGGCACCTCGGGGCAGAGGTGAAATTCAGCGAGCACAGCCTTACTATTGACACAAGCTGTATTAATGAGCTTACAGCTCCCTATGAGCATGTAAAAAAAATGCGCGCTTCGGTTTATGTGCTTGGCCCGCTTGTGGCAAAATATGGTTACGCGAAAGTTTCGATGCCGGGCGGATGCGCCTGGGGACCGCGCCCGATTAATTTTCACCTGGAATCGATTAAAAAACTTGGCGCCGAGGTTGAGCTTGAGGAAGGTTATATAATAGCCAAAGGAAAGCTCAAAGGGGCGAAAATTCATTTTGATATCAGCTCTGTCGGCGCCACAGGAAACGCTCTTATGGCAGCGACGCTGGCCGAAGGCTCAACTGTGATTACCAATGCCGCTGTTGAACCTGAGATAACCCAGCTTGCCGAATATCTAAAGAGCATGGGAGCAAGGATAGAGGGAGTCGGAACTTCCACTCTGGAAATTGAAGGAGTTGAGAGCCTCCTTCCCGCATCCTCGAGAGTTATCGGGGACAGGATTGAAGCCGGCACTCTTCTTATAGCCGCGGCCATGACACACAGCCGGGTAGAACTATTTTACGCTGAAAAAGAAAACCTCAACTCGGTTTTGTGGAAACTTGAGGATAGCGGAGTAAAACTGGAATATAAAGGCAAATCTATTATTATTGACGCTACCGATACCGAAATTAAAAATGTTGATGTTTCCACCGCGGTTTTCCCGGGATTTCCGACCGATATGCAGGCGCAGTGGACAGCTTTTATGACTTTGGCCGGTGGCGCTTCGACAATTACAGATACTATATATTTTGACCGGTTTAAACACGTACCCGAGCTTAACCGACTCGGAGCCAGTATTGAAGTGATGAGGAACAGCGCTGTTGTTAAGGGAGTTGATAAACTGAAGGGCGCCAAAGTGATGTCAACTGACCTGAGAGCGAGCGCGTGCCTCGTTTTAGCCGGACTGGCCGCCGAAGGAGCTACCGAAGTGCTCAGAATCTACCACCTCGACCGCGGTTACCAGAGAATTGAAGAAAAGCTTGGAATTTTAGGCGCCGATATAGAAAGAGTTCAGACACAAGAATATTAAGTCTAATGAGTTTGTTTTACGTACTCGCGGCGTTTTTTACGGCGTTAAATATACTATTGGCTTTCCTGCCGCTTACCAATGTTATCGGGTATGAAGTTTCCGCAATAAACGGGTTTTTTCTGTTCATCGCGGGAGGATTGATGGTTCTGAAGTATTATAATAGCTCAGTTCCAAATGATAAGTTTACCAAACAGGTAATGGGTAAATCAATTACACTATGTCTGATTCCACTGATTATTTCGCTGGTTTCGACAATATTCTTTACAGACTGTCTGGTTACAAATGATATCGCGTTTTATTTTTTAATTTCTATAACCTCATATTTGCTCGGAATGGTTTCAGGATTTTTTAGTTTCCATCTGAGTGAAAAAAGACCGGGCTTGATTTTTTTTGTTATTTTCATTTACTTCTTATTTATTCCTCTTTACGAATTATATACAAATCCCCAGGTGTATTTTTATAGTATTCTGATAGGTTATTTCCCCGGAAATATATATGATGAATACATTAATATTCCAAATAATTTAATTTATTTTAGCACATCCACGCTGATTGTATCAGCGCTTTTCATTAGTCTAACAAAATTAATTAGCCGACGAAAAAAATATTTAAGTAAGATATTTATTTTATCGGCGCTGGCGGCTTATTTTTTTATCAAGCCACTTTTCTGGTTTTCCACCACAGAATCGGGATTGACGAAAACTCTCGGCGCTAAAATTGAGACAGAACATTTTTCACTTGTACTGCCCTCGAATCTGAAGGAACACAGGATTAAAAATTTAGCCCTTGAGCATGAATTCTGTTACAGCTACTTGGCAGACTCTCTCGGTTATAAACCTTCGGAAAAAATAACCTCCTGGATATTTAAAGACCGAAAGATGAAGAAAGAATATTTTGGAGCGGGCAACGCGGATGTTTCCAAACCCTGGCAGTATATGATTTTTATTCAGAACAATACTCCCGGAACGACAATTCTTCACGAACTGGCGCATGTTTTTTCGGCTGAAAAGGGGAGGGGAATATTTAAACTTGCCGAAAATTTTAACCCGGCAATGATTGAGGGATACGCGATGCTGGTGGAAAACAATTTTGATGATTTTGATCTGTTTCATACCGCCGCTTTCGCCAAACATGCCGGATATTTTATCGATCCCGCTTCACTTTATTCAGGATTTAACTTTTTCACGAGCAACACATCTTTATCCTACGCCCTTTCCGGAGCGTTCCTGAAGTTTATTTCACTTTATTATGGTATGGAGACTGTTAATAAACTTTATTCCGATATGGATTTCGAAAAATATACCGGTAAAAATATTGAGGAGTTAAGCCGGGATTACGAAGAGTTTATAAATACAATTGAACCTGATACGAATAAACACCGGGCGCAGCTTTATTTTGCGAGGCCGCCGCTGGTAAAAAAATTCTGCCCGCGGTATGTCGCCCGAAAAATGGAGGAGGCGAAGGAAGAGTTTTATCGGGGTAAATATGAAGAAGCCCTTGAAATGTATAAGGACCTGCTTAACAGAACAGATAATTACTCCTCATTAAGAGGATTGGTTAATACTTATATTAAAATGGACAGCCTTGACCGGGCAATGGAATATGCCGGTTTATATAATGATCGTTTCAAAGGAGCCTCTTATGAATACGCGATGGAATTATTACTTGGAGAAATTTATTCCCGTAGGGGAATGCCTGAGCAGGCGGCGAAATATTATGACAGGGTAATGGAACAAAATCCTTCAAAAAACTATTATAATTACGCGAGGTTTCAAGACTTTATCACCTCCAATGGAAAAAACTATTTTGCATATTTAAATGATATTAGTACTCATGAAAAATTAAAAATCCTTGCTCAACACAATAGGATTTCTTTTTCTCCTGAAACTGCGCCTGAGTTGGTAAGATTATTAAAATCTGAACTTGAGGAAGAACCTCCCGATTCTCTTCACCCGGAGTTTCTTGAACGCCCTGAGGTTAGAAACAGCGATGATTTTTACCTGCTTTTTGAAATCTCGGAATATTATACTAAAATACCTGATTTTGATAATGCTGAATATTTTGCCGAAAGAGCTTTGCGTAAATGTGAAAATAAAGCTAATTTTGCTCCCCTGAAATATAATTTACAGAAGATACGGTGGATGAAGAAGAATCATTTGGAAATCTGGAAAGGAATGAAAAGAATTGAATTTTAAGGCATTACTCAATAAAGAAAAGATTTTTGAGATTTTATCTGACCTTGCGAAAAGTGAAGGTGTTGATATATATATTGTTGGCGGTTACGTAAGAGATATAATTCTGGAGAGAGAAAGGAAGGACCTCGATATTCTGGTTACCGGAAGCGGTGTAAAATTCGCTGAAAAACTTGCCGACCGGCTTGATAAAACAAAGGTGAATATCTACAGGAATTTTGGCACCGCTCAGTTATTATATGGTGATCTGGAAATTGAACTTGTGGGGGCGCGTAAAGAATCTTATAACCGCAACAGCAGGAAACCGATAGTTGAGGAAGGAACATTCGATGATGATATAGGCCGGAGAGATTTTACAATTAATACACTCGCGGTTTCCCTGAACAAAGATACATTTGGCGAGATGACAGATACATTTGGCGGGCTGGAGGATATTAATAAGAAAATTATCCGCACCCCGCTCGATCCGATGGTAACATTTGATGATGATCCATTAAGGATTATGAGAGCTTTCCGGTTTTCGGCACAGCTTGATTTTGAGATAGCGGAGGAAACACAAAAAGCCGCGACAGCGATGGCCGAAAGACTCACAATTGTTTCGAGAGAAAGGATAACCGATGAGTTTCTTAAGATACTGGCTTCTCCGGTTCCCTCTAAAGGATTTATTCCTATGCAGGAGCTCGGGGTGATGAAGCATGTATTCAGGGAATTTTCCGAAATGGTCGGGGTGGAGCAGCGAAAGGAATATCATCATAAGGATGTGTTTTATCATACCTGCGAAGTGGTGGATAATGTCGCGCGGGTTTCAGATGATCTCTGGCTGAGATATGCTGCCCTGGTGCATGACATAGGGAAACCAAGAACGAAAAAATTTATTGAAGGAACCGGCTGGACCTTCCATGGCCATGAAGAGATTGGGGCGAGAATGATGAAAGCTGTTTTCAGCCGTCAGAAGCTTCCATTCAATAAACTGCCTTATGTGGAAAACCTGATAAGACTGCACCTGAGGCCGATAGCTCTTGTATCAGATATTGTTACCGATTCGGCCATAAGAAGAATGGCTGTGGCCGCGGGGGAAGACCTGGATGACCTTATTACATTATGCCGCGCCGATATCACAAGCAAAAATCCATATAAGGTTGCCCGGTATCTCGAGAATTATGAACTTGTTATGAACAAGGTTAAAGAGGTGAAGGAAAAAGACAAGCTAAGGGAATTCCAGTCTCCCGTAAGAGGGGATGAGATAATGGAAATTTGCGGAATCCCCCCTTCGAAGAAAGTCGGTGAAATAAAAAGCGCGATTGAAGAGGCAATTCTTGACGGGATTATCGCCAATGATTATGAAGAGGCAAAACATTACCTGATGCAGATAAAGGATAGATATATCAACTGAGAAATAATTTTTTTAATCTTGCTTTTCCTGAGATAAATCCTGTAACTTTTCTTTCTGACTAACGTCCAAAGAAGCAGAATACAGCAAAATTCAGTTTTACATTTAGGAGAAAGTAATGAGAAAGAATCTATTTATTCTGGGGGTCCTGTTTTTAACGACAATTGTATGTGGACAGAAGCAGTTAACACTTGAAGAAGCATACTCAATCGCGCTTCAGAGAAATTCCGGTATTATTCAGTCGAAGAATTCCCTCGACTACCGTGAGACGAACGTTAAAAGCGCTTATGGCGACTTTTTGCCAAGTTTTGGCCTCAACGGAAGCTGGGACTGGTCGCGTGTGGCGAATGACGGATCACGGCAGTATGTTGCCGAGCTGGATTCGGTTGTCACTTTCGGTAAATCGGAAAAGGATAACAGGTCATGGAGCTTTTCGGCAGGCGGCAGCGTGACTCTTTTTAACGGACTGGCAAACTATGCCAATCTCCGCAGCGCTAAAAACAGTCTTAAATCGGCAAAGTATGACCTGGAAAAACTGAAGCAGGATGTGCTCTACCGTACGACCGATTATTACTTTACCATACTTAATGCCAAAGAGCTGCTTAAGGTAAGAGAGGATAATGTTACCTATAATCAGAAACTGCTGGAAACCATACAGGAGAGAAATAAACTTGGTTCTGTTCCGGTGGCGGATGTTTATGCCCAGCAGGTTCAGCTCGGTAATGCCCAGCTCGCCCTGATTCAGGCGCAGAATACTTTTGAGATATCGAAAAGTAATCTGCTGAATTACCTCGCGCTCGATGTTTTGGATGAATATAAATTTGATGATCCCACATCGGCCGACACTGAAGAAAAACTTGAAGATGAATTTGAAAATCTCAATAATCTTCAGGCCCTGGTTAAGGACGCCTTTAATAACAGGGCAGATCTTAAAAGTCAGGATCTTCTGGTCAATAACGCCGAAGAAAGCCTGATTATCCAGAGAAGCGGTTTATTCCCTACTCTTACCGGAAGTTATGGTTTCGGAACATCAGGTGTTGAACCGGGAGACCTTTTCGACAGGAGATCATATTCTATAGGGTTATCACTGAATGTGCCGATTTTTTCAAACTGGAATACCGAAGCAGGAATGGATTACGCTAAAGCCGGCATTAAAAATGAAAGAGAGAATCTGGAAGCATTAAAGCGTTCAATTAAAATTCAGGTCAAGCAGGGATATCTTGATCTTGTCGCCGCTAAAAAACAGCTCGATGTGAGCAGTAAAAATGTTATCTCGGCTGAAGAAAACAGAAGAATAAATAATGAAAGGTATAACCTGGGAGCGGGAACAATCCTTGACGTGTTACAGTCTGATAAGGATTATACAAACGCCGTCAGCGCGATGATTGACGCGAGATATAATTATTACAAGCTGAAAGACAACCTGACAAATATTCTCGGCAAACTTGATTATAAAAAATTTGACAAATAGAATTTAAGGAGATTTTTAACATGGCGAAGAGGAATCGTAAAAAATCACGGAACAAAAAGATTATAATATTCGGGTTCCTGGGACTTTTGATAGCTGTAGTACTGGTTGTGGCATTGGGCGGAGAAAAAGATTTGATTGTGCCTGTTCAGGTTGACAATTCGGAAGCCCGGACTATAACCCAGGTAGTTTCGGCTACAGGTAAAATTTATCCCGTTGAAGAACTTAATATCACTCCCGAAGTAACCGGCGAGATCGTTGAACTGCCTGTCGAAGAGGGGGATATGGTTAAGAAAGGACAGCTTCTTATCAGGATTAAACCTGATATTTATGTGGCCCAGAGAAACCGCGCGCGAGCCAATCTTGAGAGTTCGAAAGCAACTCTTAAAATAAGAAAGGCTACTCTTGAGCAGCAAAAAGCTGAATTTGAAAGAATTAAAGGGCTTTATGAAAAAGGTTTGGCAAGTGATTCACAGCTTGAACTGGCCAAATCAAATTATCTGCAGAGCGAAGGAGCTTTTGAGGCTCAGAAATCAATTATTCTGCAGGTTCAGGAATCTCTGACCGAGGCCGAGGAAAATCTTGCTAAAACAGCAATTTATTCTCCTCTGAACGCGACTATTTCCAAGTTAAATGTTGAACTTGGCGAAAGAGTTCTGGGCAGTAATTTTACCCAGGGTACAAATATGATGACCGTAGCCGATCTTTCACAGATGGAGGCAATTGTTGAAGTTGATGAGAATGACGTTATTCTGATTTCTTCCAAAGATACTTCATTTATTGAAATTGACGCTTTTGGTGAAAGACTTTTCAAAGGTGTGGTTACACATATTGGCAACAGCGCCCAGACAACAGGACTCGGAACACAGGATGAAGTGGTTAATTTCGAAGTGAAAATTAAACTTCTCGAGCTTGATGAAGGCATTCGTCCCGGAATGTCATGTGACGCCGATATTCAGACAGAAACAAAATGGGTGTGGTTTCTGTGCCTATCCAGAGCGTTACCGCGAGAATGGCGAAAAAGGGTGAAGGAGAAGGTGAAGATTCATCCCATATGCCAAGGCTCGATAAATCGGGTAAACCACAGAAACCTTCCGAAGTGGTATTTGTTGTTGAAGGTTCGACAGTTAAAATGAAAGAAGTGAAGACAGGTATCAGTGATGATAATTTTATTGAAATTTCTGAAGGGCTGGATGTTGACGAGGAAGTTGTCAGCGGTCCATACAGAGCAATTTCTAAAGAACTCAATGATGGCCTTCAGGTAAGAGTCACAAATAAAAAGAAAGATAAAACTCCGGCTGAAGGTGAAGAAAAAGCAGAAGAAATTGCAACAGAAAGCAAATAACAGGAAATAAAATGAATATTATCAGTCTTGAACATATAGCAAAAATTTACCAGGTTGGAACAGAGGAGGTTCACGCGCTTGCCGATGTTTCTCTTGGAATAAATAAAAATGAATATGTAGCCATCATGGGACCTTCCGGTTCAGGTAAATCCACACTGATGAATATCATCGGCTGCCTCGATACTCCCACAAAAGGGCTTTATGATTTTGAAGGATTTAACGTCAGCGATATGGATGATAATGAACTCGCTGAGATCAGAAACCGAAAAATCGGTTTTGTATTCCAGACGTTCAATCTGCTTCCCCGTTCCGACGCGCTTCATAATGTAGAGCTTCCTCTGATCTATTCAGGAATGCCATCTTATGAGAGGAAGGAAAAAGCTCATGAAGCCCTTGTGAAAGTGGGACTCGAAGACAGGGTTTATCATAAACCGAATGAACTTTCCGGTGGTCAGCGTCAGCGAGTGGCTATTGCCCGCGCTCTTGTAACCGATCCTTCCATTATCCTTGCCGATGAACCTACCGGTAACCTTGATACCAAAACAGGTGAAGATATTATGAGCCTTTTCAATGAAATTTATGAACAGGGCAATACTATCATCCTGGTTACTCATGAAGAATATATTGCCGAACATGCCGCGAGAATAATAAGAATTCGCGACGGCCTGATTGAACGTGATGAACATGTTGAAAAACGAATTATTCCGAACGGCCATCTCGCCGAAGCAAAAACGGAAGGAAAATAAAAATGAGTAATTTTTTGCATGAGCTGAAAGAAGGCCTTCTGATATCTTTCAAAGCTATCAGGGCCAATAAAATTAGATCTGTTCTGACAACGCTTGGCATTGTCATCGGAGTAGCGGCAGTGGTTCTTATGTCGAACGCGATTCAGGGAATTGACGCTTCATTCCGCCAGGGTGTTTCTTCGATGGGCTCGGATAACCTGTATATCGATAAATGGGCCTGGTTCAATAATGACATTCCATGGTGGGAATTAAGAAACCGGCGCAACCTCGATATGGATGACTTTAAAAAGTATAAAGAACAGGCCAGGCTTCCTGTGGCTGTTGCCCCGACTGTATGGAATACACAGACCATAAAAGCTGAGGACAAAACCCTTGAATATGCCATGATTACAGGCACCAATCAGGATTATATCAAAACAACTAATCTTGAATTTGAATCGGGAAGATTTTTTACCGAGCTTGAAAGCAAAGGAGCAAGGCAGGTTGCTGTAATCGGCAGCGAAGTTGCAAAAAATCTCTTTCCCAATGGAAACGCTCTTGGAAGTGAAATAAATATTAAAGGCCGCGATGTTAGAGTAGTTGGCGTGCTGAAGGAGCAGGGGAGTTATATCATGGGTAATTTTAATCCTGATAACCAGACCTTCGTTCCTATAGGTTTTATTTTTAAGAACCTGGCGTCACAGAGATTCAGAAGTGTTACAATTAATGTCCGGGCCGGAAACAGTGAAGCGGTCGAACAGGTAAAAGAAGAGGCAATCGGGATAATGAGGAAAATCAGAGGACTTAAATATGATGAGCGGGATGATTTCTCCATTAACCAGCAGGAAGGTCTTCTGAATGAAATTAATTCCACAGTAGGTGTAATCCAGATTGGCGGATTTCTTATTACGGGCCTGTCGCTTTTTGTAGGCGCTATTGGCATAATGAATATAATGTTCGTATCGGTAAAAGAGCGAACAAAAGAAATTGGAATCAGGAAAGCGATTGGAGCTAAAAGAAGAACAATTCTTGGCCAGTTTATTTCCGAAGCCGCGATAATCTGCCTGATCGGGGGTCTTATGGGGTTACTTGTCGCGGTTGTTGGAACAATGGCTATTCAACAATCCGATTTTCCTATTTCACTTGAGGTTAATTCGGCTATTCTTGCCATTACGATTTCACTTATCACAGGAGTTCTTTCAGGTTTTGCTCCCGCCTTTACCGCATCCAGAATGGACCCTGTAGAAGCATTGAGGTATGAATAATGAAATTTTGGGAAATACTGAAAATATCATTCAGTTCACTTTCAACAAATAAATTAAGATCCGCCTTAACTATTCTTGGTATCATAGTCGGTATCTTTTCGATTATCGCAATAAGCACTATCATAGCGATGCTGCAGAACAGCATCGAAGAAGGAGTATCGGCATTAAGCCAGAATACTTTCCAGATACAGAAATGGCCAAGCATTCGCACCGGCGGACCAAGTGAGCGGGCCAAATACAGAAACAGAAAAAATATCACTCTTGAAGAATTTGAAGCGCTTAAAGAAAAACTTACCGAAACAAACGCGATCGGGGCCGAACAATGGCGGTTTGGCAGGAAACTTCGTTATGGCAGCGAGGAAACAAATCCTAATGTCAGTGTATCTGGTGTAACTCCCGAAGCGTTTCTGAATAACGAATGGTTTGTCGATTATGGCCGGGATATCAATCAGAATGATGTTGCCCGCCGTGAAAATGTTATTGTGCTTGGCGCCGACCTGGTGAAAACACTTTTCAAATCGGTCAATCCTATCGGACAGGAGGTAAGGCTTGATGATTATAAACTAAAAGTTATTGGCGTTCTTGAATCGCGCGGTGAAGTTTTCGGGCAGAGTCGCGATAATTTTGCTCTTATGCCGATCTCAACATTTCAGAGTTTTTACGGCAGCAGACGCAGGAGTATAAATATTACTGTCAGGGCGCCTAATGTGCAGACCTATTATGATCTTCTCGAAAAGGCGGAAGGGCATTTCCGCACTATCCGCAAGGTGCCGCCGGGTGAAGAAAATGATTTTGAGATCCGGACAAACCAGGCAATGCTCGACCAGATCAATGATATGACATCAAGCGTAAGAATCGGCGCTATCGTTATTGCCGCCATCGCTTTGCTGGCCGCCGGAGTGGGTATTATGAATATTATGCTTGTTTCAGTTACCGAACGCACCAGGGAAATAGGTATAAGGAGAGCCATAGGCGCTAAAAAAATGAATATTATGATTCAGTTTATTCTCGAAGCAATTACTTTAAGTCTGCTCGGAGGATTTATCGGCATTATACTCGGGGTTCTGGTAGGTAATATAGCCGGATCGATGATCAATGCCACGGCAACTCTTCCGCTCGATTGGATTTCTGCCGGTATCGCGCTTTGTGTGATGATCGGGCTTGTTTTCGGAACATATCCCGCATATAAAGCGGCAAATTTAGACCCAATTGAATCATTGAGGTATGAATAGATGTATATTATCGAGATAATATCGATAGCTCTGAATTCACTTCGTGCCAATAAACTCAGATCTTCACTTACAATTCTTGGCATCGTTGTAGGAATATTTTCAATCATCGCAATCAGCACGGTGATTGAAATGCTTCAGGTCAGCATTGAGGAAGGTGTTTCGTCACTCGGCAAAAACACCTTCCAGATACAGAAATGGCCCGCCATGCATTCGGGTGGACCCGGCTCGTGGGAGAAATTCAGGAACAGAAAGGATATTACTCTTGATGATTATGAGCGTCTTGAAAAGATGATCAGCGCCGAAGTGGCTTCAATGGGGGCTGAACAATGGAAAGGAGCCCGCCGGTTTAAATACCGCAACAAGGAAACCAATCCGAACGTTAGTCTATGCGGTTGCACAATCGGCGCGTTTCCAAATAATAAATGGATACCGGATGAAGGCAGGCTTTTTACTGACAGAGATACAAAACGCGCCGAAAGATATATTGTGCTGGGCGCTGATGTAGTGAAAACCCTGTTCGAATATGTCGATCCTGTCGGGCAGGAAGTCTGGGTTGATGGACATAAGCTAAAGGTTATCGGTATTCTGGAAAGCCAGGGAGAAGCTTTTGGGCAGACTCACGACAATTTTGCCTGTATTCCCATTACTACTTATCAGTCACTTTATGGAAAACGGGGAAGGAGCATCAATATTACCGTTATGAGTCACGACCGGGCATCCTACGATAATGTCATTGAAAAAGCCCGCGGCGCGATGAGACTTATAAGAAAAGTATCCCCGATGGAAGAGGATGATTTTGATATTTTCTCAAACCAGTCGCTCCTTACGAGGATAAACGAAATGACCGCGGGTGTAAGAATCGGCTCCCTTATTATCGCGGCAATAGCTCTGCTGGCTGCCGGGGTGGGTATTATGAATATAATGCTCGTTTCTGTTACCGAACGCACCAGGGAAATTGGAATCCGGAAAGCGATAGGCGCCAAGAAATATAATGTTTTAATGCAGTTCCTTACCGAAGCTATTGTATTATGCCTTTTCGGGGGACTTATCGGGATTTTCCTCGGAGTCGCCGTGGGCAATATGGTGGGTTCCCTGATGAGCGCCGCGGCTACTATCCCTGTTTTATGGGTGCTGATCGGTGTTGGTTTATGTGTTATGATTGGTGTGGTTTTCGGCACTTATCCTGCTTATAAAGCGGCTAATCTTGATCCTATTGAAGCCCTGAGATATGAATGATCGGGTGAAAAAATAGGAGTAAGAGCAGTCCTTTAGCAGTAAATTTCTACGCAAAAATGCAATTATGAATTATGAATAATGAATAATTAATATGACAAAGTTATTCCAAGAGTGATTGACTTGCTGAAAAAACGCCACAAAATCACTAAAACACAAAAATTTCAATTAACAATTAATAATGTACAATGAACAATTGAAAAGATGACCGCAGATTATTTTGATTTCGCTGATTTAGGCGGAAGAAAAGCCACAAAATCACTAAAACACTAAATCCCGCAAAAGAAATTACGAATTACGAATTACGAATTACGAATTACGAATGACGAATTACGAATTCATGCAATGGAAGAAACCTGATTTTGTATTTTAACCTTAGTAGCATAGGAAACCACCCAACCAAACTAAACCTCATTAACCTTATTCAAACGGGCGATATATTCTAAGGAATTATCTAATGATTGCGTAAAAAACTCAGAACAGGACCGGGGTGATTAAAAAGATTGACCGGATATATGTTAGCCATAGAAATCCAAATCGAAATAGCCATCGAAATCGGATTCTTTAATAAATCTGAGAATTGTTTTAATCCTTCACTTTTCACTCTTCACTAAGCACTTTTCACTTCTGGCTTGCCAGTTTACGATTATGATTATTCCATAATAAGTTAAATTCTACGTAAAATGGCAAAATTTTTTGACAATTCGAGGTGTGTCCTCCCCCGGTTTCGATCCGCCGCGGCGGATCAACCACCCCCTTGTTTGAATCCCTCTGGGGCCAAAGGGGGACATTCGGAATTCAAGACAATCGACAATGTCCCCCTTTGGAGGGGGTGGCGTCAAAGTGTCTTTCTTTGACGACGGGGGAGGACACAACCTGGAGTAGACAGCTAACCTTTCGTCTGGTTCAGCCAGTTTATGCTTAAGATTATTATTTACGGGGCCGGGGAGCCCCTTTGTCAATAACTTATTTATTATATAAAAAACGAAGTAAGGTTCTTAAGCTCAAGCTGGAAATAATTCACATGATACTGAAAAGGGCCGTTTTTGTATCTTTCCGCGTAATAATATTTGAAATTCAGATGTTTCACCAATATGCCGGTAAAGCGGGTTCGTAGCTGGCAGTCGAGAATGTTAAATAATCCCGAGGTTTCGAGCATGTAACCGAATCCATCCATATTCAGTGAAGAGTACATATCCATTCCCACCTGGCTGCCGCCAAAATATGAGAATGTTTCCATGAGTCTGATTATATAACCTTTACTCGCCGCTACTTGGGAATCACCCTGCCCGAGGAGAAAGTTATCGACAAAACGGATACTTCCCGGAATGGATTTGTAATCTGCATCAGCGCTATTTTGCGCAAGACTCTCATGCACATCAATGCCAACTGTAGCCGAGAGGGGAGTAAAGGGACGTTTTCTTCTTAATACATTAAAGGAGAAGGTGAGTGAGTGGCCTGCGTTTAATTCCCGGTAAAGCGGGTCAGACTGAGCTTCATCCACAAAATAATATTTATCTCCCAAATTTCTCAGGGAGAAACCGAGCATATAATCGAGATCGTACCACATCCGCATTTTTTTGTTTTTGTATATCCTGTAGGAATCAGGGATAAGCCTGTGTATTGGGAATTGCGCGATCATCCCTATATCCCAGCCGGTAAAATCCGCGTCAAAATCATTGGTGAGTTGTACAAAATATTTTTTGTAGGTAACTCCAAGGGAAAGTTTTACAGGCCAGTTGAATGCCGCTGAAACCGAAAATAAATCGGATGTTTCATAGGAGTCTTTCACAAAGGAGCTAAGCCAGTTGGCCTGCTCTCCAAAATCATAATAATTCCGGTAATATGAAAAACTTATACTAAGGGGCAATCTTATTCGGTCACGGAGATCCAGCCCAACGAAAAATCCATAATTATAATGTTTTAAATCGCTTACGGGCACTTTCCATTCCTGGTTAAAAGAGGATGAGGCAACAAACGAAATATTCCGCGCGAAGAGGCCGCCATAAGCCGGATTTTCATTGATCATCCCCAGGTCGGCGGTGGGAACGGCGGTAGCGAGTCGGCCGGTCGCTACTGAGGAGGGTGTGGTATATGTCGTCTGAACCAAAGTCTGCGCGAAAACCGAGGCTGATAAAATGAGCAAAAACAAAACTGAATATTTTCTCATTTTTTCTCCCATTAATAAATAATCAAATTGTTATGTCTTGTTCTCCATTTAATTTATTTCTCCACTCAAAAGAAAAATATTAAAAATATCGATATTAAAAAAGAGATGTAATATTTTTTACCTCAAGCTGGAAGTAGTTCATTGTTCTGAAATACCTGTCTCCACGATTGTTCTCGGCGTAAAAGTAACAAAAATTAAGGTTCCTTGCGATGAAAGATGTGATTTCACTTTCAAATAATATATGGATAACTTTTAATATTCCTGCAGATTCAAACATAAACCCATATCCTTTACCCCAATAGGCATCAAATTTACCTCCGGTCTCATATCCTTCAAAAAAGCTGACAGTTTCAAAAAGAGATAGGATATACCCTCTGCTGATTGATATTTCCTCATCACTTTTGCCAAGAATAAGGTTGTCAACAAATTTTATATCACCAGGTGGTGAATAATATTCCGGCATTATATTTCCAAACGAGATTAAAAGGTCATGTGCTTCGGTCCCCAGAGTCGCTGTAATTATTTTGAGATTTTTTCCATTGAGATTTAATATCCCTGAAAATGTTAGTGAATGACAAAGATTAAATTCTTTGTATAAAGCTCTGTAATAACCATTCAGCATATAATCATGGTGAAAAAATTTATCTCCGGAATTTCTAATTGATGATCCCAACATATAAGTCATGCCAAGATTAATATCCAGATGTTTTTGCGAGTAGATATTTAATCCATTTCTGATCAGTTTATGAAGAGGAATGACAAACAGAACTCCGTAATCCCAGCCTACATAGTCCATATCTCTTTCTTTAATACCAAAATTATAAATAAATCCCTTCTTTGTTATTCCAAAGGATGCTTTAACAGTCGATCCAATTGAAGCAGAAAAACTATACATGTCAGAGTAAGAGTATTGTGTCGATGTAATCGGGCCGGCAGGGTAGTTCCGGATAGTATGTTCACCATAATCATAATTATTTTTCTGGTGCGAAATTGAAATTTTCACTGGTAGTTTTAAAACCTTTTCAAAGTCGAATCCTGCAAATAGTCCATAAGAGGTTTGGCAGGTTGGTTCATCCATGATATATTTGTTATTGTATGAGCGGCTATATGAAAAATTAGTATTTTCCGCCAGAATACCACCATAAGCGGGATTTTCCTGGATCATCAAAATATCATTTGTAGGGATGGCGGCGGCCAGTCTTGAAGTGGCCTCGGAGGTTGGTACATAAAAGGTGAATTCCCATATCTGGGCTGATAATTGACAGTTCAGTATAAAAAAAATGAATAAAATTAGGCGCATAAATTATACCCCCGGGGTTAAAATAATGAAGTGATGTTTTTCACCTCAAGCTGGAAGTAGTTCATTGTTCTGAAATTTAGTTCACCGCGGTTATTTTCAGAATAATAATAGATGAAATTAATATGGTTTGCCAGGGTTTCGGTTATCCTGTTTTTCAGAAGCATGTCAGCAACCTTGAATATTCCCGCGGATTCAAAAATAAATCCATTCCCATTGCTCCAATAATCACTTGAATAATTTTCAAATTGGCCTCCCGTCTCAGACCCTTCCATAATACTGATTGTTTCAAAAAAGGATAGGATGTAACCTTTACTGGCCGATATTTCAGGACTGCCCTGTCCAAATATGAAGTTATCAAAAAATATAAATTTTCCCGGCGCTGAAACGTATTCCGGATTATTATTCTGACGTTTTGTCAGGACATCGTGAGCTTCAGTTCCAAGAGTGGCCGATAATAATTTAAGTTCCCTTTCCGGAAGGCTTAAAATGGAACTTATTGTTAGTGAATGCCCTATGTTAAATTCTTTCCTCATAACCTGGTAAGAACTGGCACTTCGGGAATCATTAATGTACATCTTATCTCCGGAATTCCTAATCGAAGCGCCAAGCATATATGTTATCCCGAGATTAATACCCAGGTTATTTTGAGCATAAATATTAAATCCCTTAAATAGTTGATGAAAGGGAACTATAAACAGAGCGCCATAGTCCCATCCTTTGTATTCTTTGTCCCTGTCTGGGACTCCGGAGTTATAAAAGAATGATTTTTTAGTAATTCCTGCCGATGCTTTAATCGTAGTGCCAATAGAAACTGAAAAACTGAATATATCTGCGTATGAATATTGGGTTTCTGTAATATATTCACCGGGTGAAGAGCTGTATGTGATCTCTCCGTAATTATAATAATTTCGCATTTTTGAGAAGGAAATACTTAAAGGTAATATTGAGATCGCCTTAAAATTAAATCCGGCAAATAATCCGTAAAAGTTCGCCTGAAGAGGAGAATAGAATGGACTGGAATTTTCATATGAACGTATATATGAAAAATTTGTTTCTTTCGCGAAGATACCGCCATAGGCCGGATTTTCCTGAATCATTAAAATGTCATTCGTCGGAATAGCCGCGGCTAATCTGGAAGTCGCTTCTGAAGTAGCGGTAAATAAAGGTAATTCGAAATTTTGAGCAAGAAATTGCCCGGTTAAAACGAACAAAGTAAATATAATTTTTCGCATAATATATTTCCCGTAAATTAAAATAACGAAGTAATATTTTTTACCTCAAGCTGAAGGAAATTTACACTCCTTTCTTCAAAACCATTGCTTAAATATTCTCCGTAATAATACCTGAGATTAAAATGGTTGGCAATCAGCGCTGTTGTTTTTGAACCGATTATCATATCGATTATTTTTGATACTCCCGCCGATTCAAGCATAAAACCGGAGCCATTAATATTTCCGGGAGAATAGGGGCCGCCCATTTTACAGCCGCCATATATTGTAATGGTTTCCAGGGCGGAAACGATATATCCCTTGCTTACTCTTGTTCCGGAATCACCCTGGCCTATAATAAAATTATCGAAAAATCTTATCGATCCCGGAATCGATTCATAATCATTCTGGCCGGAATTTAATTCAATCAGCTCCTCATGTACATCAATTCCGGTAGTGACCGAAAAAGGGGATATGGACTGTCTGCCGATTTCTAACGAAGTGTTCAGAGTGAGGGAGTGACCCAGGTTAAGTTCTCTCATGAGAGGATCGGACTGCGCCGGATCGCCAAAATCGTATCGATCGCCCAGGTTTCTTATTGAGAATCCAAGCATATAATCAATATTGTAGCTGAAGGAATAATCTTTTGATTTTACTACCCTGCAGTTGGCGGGTATCAGATTTGATACCGGGAAATTTGAGATAACACCCAAATCAAAAGCGCTGAATTCCGACTTAGAATCTTCCCGGAAAAATTTGGTCATGTTTTTATATGTTATTCCAAAGGAGAGTTTGAAAAATGAATTATAAGCCGCCGAAATTGTAAATAAATTTGAGTTGTCATAAGGAAACTCATATCCTTCTGTGTTACTTTCGGGAACAATGTAATACATTTTCCCCCAGTCATAATAATTTCTGAAGTATGATATTCCAACGCTAAGTGGAATATCAAAGTTATCCTTCAGATTTAGCCCCGCGAAAAAACCATAATTGTAATTTTTAAATGATCCTGAAAAATTCCATCCCTGGTTAAATGATGAAGCGCTGATAAAAGATATATTTTCGGCAAATATACCACTATAGGCGGGATTTTCGTTGATCATTCCCAGGCCGTCTGTCGGAACCGCAGTTGCCAGCCTGCTTGTCGCCGCTGACGCCGGGACAAAATAAGTCCCCTGTTCGTACTGCGCTAAGAGTGGAAAAGCGGCTATCATCAGGAACAATAATAACTTATTCATATATCCTCCTTAAAAACTATAATTCAGTCTGAAATTAATTGATTCAAGAGTGACTTTACCATAAGCGGAACTGAAACGAGAAAAATAATACTCAAGCTCAAAATAATCGGAAAGGGAATTAATGATTTTGGAACCGGTGACCAGGGCGGCGCCCTTAAGCAGTCCGCGGGTTGATATTCCAAAACCCCAGGTTGATTGATTAATAAAACCGTCGCCATGATAACCACCGGTCATCAATGTGATAGTCTCGGCGGCTTTCAGTCTGAATCCTTTTCTTATTATTATATCCGTGTCTCCCTTTCCCAGGAGAAGGTTTTCATAGAATTTAATGTCACCCAGGAGTTCCTGGCTTTCATAATAAGATTCGAATCCACTGCCGTGATAATAGTTATAAAGAAGATCTTCAGCGTTTACAGAGTATTGAATATCCAGGAGATTTATGCTCATCTCTTTATATTCTAAATTTGAACTTGCCATTATACTGTATCCCAGTCTCGCAACTTTGGGAGTTCGTATACTGCGATAATACTGGTAAAACAATATATCGTTGCTTTCATTACAAAGTGAGTAGCCGAGGGATAAATCAAAACTGTTATTAAATTTTGTACTTCCTGATATATAATTATATTCTTTAATGGGGACAGTAATATTTATGCCATAGTCGGTCATTTTATGATTTTCTTCCTCACCGTAATATCCTTCGGAACAATAATGAGTCGGCGCTATGGCGTAATTTTTAAAAGTGGCTCCCAGGGCAATGGTGACAAATAACCTGGTCTTTAGTGAAATGTTAAAACCGGAATAATTTTCCCCTTTGGGCAAATCCTCCCGCAGCCGCTCGTGATTTATAAATAGGGGATGTGAAACATCACTATTAATATAGCTCAGCCCAACAACCAGGGGGAAATTGATTATTTTTGTTCCTATATCCATCGATAGGTTAAATGAATTAAAACCGGGCATGGGTAAATTATCAGGATCTGAATATGGTCCTCTGTCAAGGAAATAATTTGTTCTTTGATAACCTGCGGTGATTTTACTAAATTCACCCGCGCTAAAGGCGGGATTATAATAAAATGCGGAGATACCTGAAAATTTTCCGGTTACACCCGCGCCGCCCATTCCGGCTGCTTCTGCCGATGATGGAACAGAAATTAAAAACTGATCGAATATTCCCGGTTGCGCCAATACCTGGAATGAAATGAACAAGAAAAAAATAAAACAGGATATTGTTTTCATTATCCCTCCGAAATTATTAAAGAATAATAGTTTTTTTGTCTCTTGTTTCTAAAAAGAATAATTCAGTTCAAAATTGACAGACTCATTATTGATTTTATAATCGGCGGAGCTGTATAAGCTGTAAAAATAATTCACTTTAATGTGACTGGAAATAAATTTGATAATTCTGAAGCCGGTAAGGAAAGCGGCTTCCTTTAATATACCTCTCGAAGATAACCCGAATCCCCAGGTGGATTCATTAAGAAAACCTTCTCCGTTGTAACCTCCCAGAAGGAGGGTGAAGGTTTCGCCCGCTTCAATTTTTAAACCTTTACGAACAATTACATTTTTATCACCTATACCTTTAAGCAGGTTGGCGCCTATATTAATATCTCCCATAAAACTTTGCTCTTCAGGGAAATATTCAAACCAGGCTCCATAGTAGCTCTGGTTAAGATTGTCCTCAGCGGTTACGGAGTAAATAAGTGACAGAAGATTGACGTCAAGACTTTTATATTTCAGCCGGGAGTTGATCCTGAGGGAGTAACCTGCCCTCGCTATTTTCGGCGCGTTTATATCCATGTAAAAAGGGAAACTGAAAATTACAGCGCCGTTGCTGTTGCTTTGAGAATATCCAAGTGAGAACTCAGCCTGGTTTTCAATTATAAATTTATCGGTCTCAAATTTATAACTTTTAACAGGGACAATTATCTCACATCCAAAATCACTCAGATTGTGTTTCTCACTCACCGGAGAAGAAATATCTCCTGAGACAAATTCATAATCTTTCGTATTAAAACCAAGGGCCAGGGTTACGAAATATTTTGTCTTTAGTGAAATATTAAACCCGGTATAACTTTCGGAACTTATTTCTCCATCGGTGTAATATTGATAAGAATAGAGAGAATGAGGAGTTTCGGAATCAATATAACTTATGCCTAACACTACCGGGAAATTTAACAGCTTCGTTCCAAAATCAAATGAAAGATTAAAAGTGTTAAAAGTGGGAAGTGTGACATGATGGGGCAGCGCCACCGGATTCTGTTTGCTGAAATAATTTGTTTTACTATATGAAAACGCCAGTTTGCCGAAGCTGCCGGCGCTGAGGGCGGGATTATAATAAAATGCTGCTATATCTGAAAATTGCCCGGTTACTCCGGCTCCTCCCAGACCTGAAATTTCAGCTGACGCCGGGGAAGAAAGCAGAAACTGGTTAAATATTCCCGGCTGCGCGAATACCTGGTAAGAAGTGGAAATTAAGAACAATAACAGGAGCTTTTTCATTATCCCTCCGTTTTGTATTATAATACCAGGCCGGCTGCCCGAGCCGGCCTTTAATTTATTTTTGTTTGCTTATTTTAGCCCATGTATCACGTAAAGTAACGGTTCTGTTAAAAACAAGTTTTTCTTTAGTGGTATATTTTGTATCCACACAGAAATATCCGAGTCTTTCAAACTGACATTTGTCACCTGTTTTCATATCTTTGAGGTATGGTTCCAGTTTGCAGTTTTCGAGAATTTCCAGGGAATCGGGATTGATAAATTCCTTAAAATCACGTCCTTCTTTATCGCCCGCCGGATTCTCATGATTAAAAAGTCTGTCATAAAGCCTCACTTCAGCGTTAATCGCGTGTCCGGCTGAAACCCAGTGAATAGTTCCTTTCACTTTTCTTGTTGATGTTCCTGTGCCGCTTCTTGTCTCAGGATCATAAGTGCAGAGCAGTTCGATCACTTCGCCTGTCCCAGGGTCTTTTACCACCTCTTCACATTTAATAATGTATCCGTAGCGCAGCCTCACTTCACGACCAGGGGCGAGACGGAAAAACTTTCTCGGCGGGTCTTCCATAAAATCATCCCTTTCAATGAACAGATTTCGTGAGAAGGGAACCATTCTTGTGCCCATCGATTCATCTTCCGGATTATTAACCGCTTCAATCTCTTCAACCAGGTCTTCGGGATAGTTTGTAAGTGTAAGTTTTAAAGGTTTCAGAACAGCCATCGCTCTCTGCGCGCGTTTATTCATATCTTCCCGCACAGCCCATTCAAGTTTGGCGATATCAATAATATTATTTCTCTTCGCTACCCCAACTCCTTCCGAAAAATTGCGGATAGATTCGGGAGTATAACCCCTGCGGCGCAAGCCGGATATGGTGGGCATGCGGGGATCATCCCATCCATCCACATATTTACCCTGGACAAGCTCGAGAAGTTTTCTTTTGCTCATGATGGTGTAATTGAGGTTCAGGCGGGCAAATTCAATCTGGCGTGGATTGGAAGGCACATTAAGCTGTTCGAGGCACCAGTCATATAAGGGGCGGTGGTTTTCGAATTCCAGAGTACAGATGGAATGTGTAATCATTTCCAGAGCGTCACTCTGACCATGCGCCCAATCATACATCGGGTAGATGCACCATTTTTCTCCCGTTCGATGGTGGGAGGCATGTTTTATCCTGTATATGGCGGGATCGCGAAGGTTCATATTAGGTGAGGACATATCAATTTTAGCGCGAAGGATATGTTCTCCTTCCTTAAATTCACCCGCTTTCATTCTTCTGAAAAGATCAAGGTTTTCCTCAACAGGGCGATTTCTGTAAGGGCTTTCGGTCCCCGGCTGGGTTGGCGTTCCGCGATGTTCTTTCATCTCTTCAGCGCTGCAGCTATCAATAAAAGCTTTTCCCTGTTTTATGAGGTCCTCGGCATATTCATAAAGTTTATCAAAATAATCGGAAGCGTAAAATTCACGGTCTTCCCAGTCGAATCCGAGCCACCGGACATCCTCTTTAATTGAATCTACATATTCCACATCTTCTTTAACAGGATTGGTGTCATCAAAGCGGAGGTTGCATTTGCCGCCATATTCTTTCGCGAGCCCGAAATTGAGGCAAATCGATTTAGCGTGACCTATATGCAGGTAACCATTCGGCTCAGGGGGGAAACGGGTATGAACTCTTCCATCATTTTTCCCTTCTTTCAGATCTTCATCTATGATCTGCCTGATAAAATCTTTTGAGATTTTTTCCTCTTCCATCGAAGCGCCATTATTTAATTCTTTTTCACTCATAATATATTATTCTTATTTTGTTATTTCAGTGCAGTAATTTTTACCTTTGCTTCTTTAATTCTTCTGATAGTCTCATCTTTGCCGATAATTACCAGAATATCATATAATCCCGGGCCGCCGCTCATACCGCTTACAGAAAGCCTTACAGGGTGAATAAGTTTGCCATTGCCGACACCAAGCTCCTCAGCCGCCTCTTTCAGCGCGTTCTCGTAAGCTTCCTTAACGGGATTATCGAGAGCCTCAAATTTTTCGAGCAGTTTATCAAGATGCGCCGGAGTGTCTTCTTTCCATCTTTTAGCTACAGCTTTTTCATCATATTCTGTCGGTGGGGTGTAAAAATATGGGCAGTTAGTTACATTCTCATGAATGAAATTAACCCGTTCCACCATCGCTTCAATTACATGGCTCAGATATTCATCGCTGAATTTTGTGTTATCATAACCCGCTTTATCAAGTTCTTTCCTTACACCCTCGATTTTGTCTTCGACAGGCATAAGTCTGAGGTGTTCAAAATTGAGCCAGTTGAGTTTGTCGATATTAAAAACCGCCCCGGCTTTATGAACTCTCTCAAGTGAAAATTTTTCAACAAGCTCATCCAATTTGTAGAATTCCTGGTTATCCCCGGCGCTCCACCCAAGCAGGGCGACAAAATTTACCAGCGCGTCCCTCAGGTAACCTTTATCACGGTAATCTTCAACCGCGACGTCGCCCTGGCGTTTGCTCAGTTTTGTTTTATCGGGATTGAGCAGGAGAGGGAGGTGAGCAAACTGCGGGCGTTCCCATCCGAAATAATCATAGAGCAGCACATGTTTGGGAGTCGATGAAAGCCATTCTTCACCGCGGATCACATGGGAAATTTTCATAAGGTGATCATCAACCACATTGGCGAGATGATAGGTGGGATAACCGTCACTTTTAATGAGCACCTGGTCATCAACTATATTGCTGTCGAATTCCACTCTGCCCCGGACTATGTCATCAACATAAATTTTGTCACCGTGTCTTACGTTAAGGCGAACCACATGTGGCGTTCCTGCCGCAAGTTTTTCTTCAATTTCTTCTTTGGAAAGATTGAGGCAGTGTTTATCATAAATCGGCTGTTCTTTGGCTGCGTATTGTTTATCACGCAGTTCTTTTATTCTTTCCGGAGTGCAGAAGCAGTAGTATGCGTTGCCATCCTCGATAAGCTGTTTGATATGTTTATCATATATCTCATTGCGTTCGGATTGCGTATATGGTCCATATTCTCCCGGATTCTGAGGGCTTTCATCAAATTCCAGTCCGCTCCATTTCAGGCTTTCAACCAGTGATTCCGCCGCTCCTTCAACATAACGGTTTCTGTCGGTGTCCTCTATTCTGAGAATACATTTCCCATTGTTTTTTTTCGCGAATAAATAGTTATATAGCGCTGTTCTCAATCCTCCCACGTGGAGGTATCCGGTGGGGCTTGGCGCGAATCTTACTCTCGGTGTTTCTGAAATCATGATTCCTCAAAAATTTATTTGTAATAACTCAAACTCTATATATAGCCATCAATAAAATAAACTGCAAATTTAATAAAAAGGGAGCTGAAAATCATATTTCGATTTTTAGCTTTCCGATTAAACACGGTTTGATCAGCAGAATTTATTAACCCGAATTTCGCGGAGAAGAATCGGAGTAAATGTTGGGGTAAAGGTACCTGGTAAGAAGAAAAATTTTACGCAAAATTCAATGAACAATTAAAAAGACGACCGCAGATTTTTCTGATTACGCGGATTTCGCTGAAAGATGTGGAAGAAACGCCATGAAATCACCAAAACACCAAATCCCACGGAAGAAATTACGAATTACGAATGAGGAATTAGGCTCTTATCACCACACAAACGTCAACATGTTGAGGATAATCCGGGGAGCAAAATTTGTCAAAAAAGCCGGCCAATAACATGTTGCCGATAGTAAGGCTGCTATTCGAAATAAACCGGCCAGGCCGGAATCAAAAAAGGAATTGCATAAACGACTCCGAATGGAGTCGAATATGAATGGCCCCGGATGCAATCCGGTGGTCTGATATGGCATTCATCTTTCGCGACGCTGAAGGCGTCGAATATAAACATCCCGTGGGAAATAGTAGTTGCCGGAGTAAAATCAAATCCGCGATGAAGTTCTATATTCGACCCCTTCGGGGTCGTGGCGGCATATTTTTCTTTTAACCCCGGGCTGCTCTCTTCTATCGCCGCCCGGGGCTATTGATATTGAATCCCATTCGGGATTCTTTTTCAAAAGAAATCAGAGCTCAATTCATCAGGTGTTTGTAGTTTATTCTTTCCCCTTTGGGGCGTTTTCCTCAAGCTCTGCCTGGGGAAAATTTAGGCAACTTAACAATAATATTCTTGCTTATTATGGCAGAATATTGAATAAAGTATAATGATTTTAATAACAGCGCTTGTACTCTGAGGAAGGATTATGATTACTCCGTAAGCAGTTAAATTCCTTGCAAAATGGCAAAATTTTTGGCAACAATTCGGATTGTAGTTTTTCCTTAATTTAGCTCTGTTGATCCCCTACAGGGATCTTTTTATATTTTTTTGTCCTTTACTACCCCATGGAGAAGTTCCGCAATAATGCTGCTTCTCCAAAGCAGATTCGATTCAAAAAATATATTCCCGGGAAAACCAATTCGTAATTCGTCATTCCTCATTGTTTCTGGCTTGCCAGTCTATGATTATGATTTTTGAGAATGGAGATTCTTTTCAAAATTGAGTTTAAAATAACTCCGCGCCTTTAGGCCGGAGACCCCCAACGAAACAACCACACTCATATGGCTTTAGCCCAAAGAGCGGCTGGCAGGAAAATTACAAAATGCGCATAATCCAACTCCGCCATTGTCTGAACCATGATTAAAGGATTTAAGGATTACATGATTATTTTTCGGTATCGGTGTTAAAAAATCAGAGTAAGAGTATGATGACCAGGTTAGGTGACCGCTCTGGATTTTTTATTTTATTTCGGGGGGCTAATATGGTGTACCTGACGGCACACTATGCATTTTTTCTTTGATCATTTTTACCAATATGCTGTCCCTAACGGGACAATTTATTTGTATCAATTTTAAATTGCCCCATTAAGAGCAAAATATTGGATGATAAAAGGAGATAGAAAACAAATGAGTATGCCGTAAGATACACAATATATCTTACGCTGAATTATACTCGGAACCTTCGGCAAAGCAGAGGTCAAATAAAGATGGAAAAAACTTCGTCTTTATTTATAACCTAAGAAGCATTGGAAACCACCCAACAAAATCGTACCTTATTAACCTTATTCAAACGGGCATTATTTCCCGCGAATTTTGCTGATGGACCCGGAAAAAACAGGGTCCCGGGATAAGAATGATGGTCAGAGATGTTTTAATAAAATAAAAAAACGGGTCATCTTTTAATTATCAATTATCCATTCTCAAATAAACAACTCTTCAATAACAGCTCGGCAGTTCTGGTTTGCCAGATTATGAATATGATTCGATTATTGAGAGAAAGGAAGATTTTATTAAGTTCAGTTTAAAATAACCCCGCGCCTTCAGGCCGGGGATTATTCGATCTTCATGTTCATCAGGCTTTAAACTGAAAAGTTTAATCCATCTTTTTTATGTAAACTAATGAACCGTTAAACAATGTGTCGTTAACAATTCGGAATTTTCTATTCAACGGGCCCAGTCGGGAGGATAAATTATTTTTTTCTCCTGAATAAATTTTCCCTGACAGCGCTCCCCACTTAAAAAGGTAATTACTCTTTTCTTTGGTTATTGTGATAATCGGCCAGCCGGAATTATTTTTGTAATAGCCGATAATTTTACCGGTTATCTCTTCATTTGGCAGTAACAAATATTCTGAAGAATAATCAATATTATTTTCCTTTTCGAAAGCTGATTTAAAAATTTTAAGTTCCTTCTGAAAAATGCTGTCGGCGTCGTAGTGATTCATTCTATTATATGCGTAGTCAGCAACCAGATGAGGCAGCAGATAAGCCCGGTTATCATTTGTAAAAGCGATTATTCCTTTTTTAACGGATGGCATAAATGAGATGTGAATCATTATGCCCCCATAACTGCCGAATCTTGTTAATAATGTATCCCCCCGGTAAACAGCGATATCCCAGCCAGGGCTGTAGCCATTTCTTGAGTAGGAAAAATATTTTCTGTTCTGTGAAACTGAGCCGCTGTGAAGTCGTTTCCATGATTCTTTGCTCAGCAGTTTTTTATCCTGCCTGATATTGGCGCTTAGCCATTTAGCCAGATCATTTACCGTGGAGATAATTCCTCCGGACGCGTGCATTGTCACATCTTTTTTGTAGAATCCCCTTTCAATTATCCGGCCTTCCGAGGATATGGTAAGAGAAGGCAGAATTTTATCTATATCAAAATCGGATACATTTGTTCCTGAATTTTCCATCCTTAGCGGCTCAAAAATATATTCCCTGGTTAGTTTTTTCCAGCTTTTGCCTGTTACTTTTTCTGCTATTATGGCCGCGAGAATTGGTCCGATATTAGAATAGCGAAATTTTCCTGAAGGATCATATATCATATTATTATGAAAATCATTTATCAGTTCGGAGTTTTCTCCGCTATACCCTAAAAATGCGGTTTTCTAGGTGACAATTGTGCTGAATATTCCATGTGTATGAGTAAGAAGATTATTAATAGTTATTTTATCTGTTTTTATATCTGCCTTTAATTTCAGTTCAGGGAGACTCTCCGAGAGTGATATATCCAGATTTAATATATCTTTTTCCTCAAGTATGTTTAGTAAGGTCCCGGTGAAGGCTTTTGTATGAGAGGCTATATATATTGGGGAGTCATTATTGAGTCCGGTTTGTTTACCCTCAATAATTTGCCTGTTCAGGGCAGTCGAACTTACCAGTCCATCTTCATCAACAACAGCGAGTAGAAAATCACCCTGGAAATTATAATTAGTGAAGATTTCTCTGGCTCTTTTGTCAATATCGGAAATAAGTTGTTTCTCTGTCGGGGTTTCTGACGCGGGATTATCAGGATTGTTATTTTTATTACATGAAACAAATATTAAAAGTGTGAAACAATAGATGAATACTTTGTTCAAAGTTGAGTCCTTTCTTTTTATGCTTATGACTCCTTAAGCGCAGAATAGTTACAATTTAATCCTGCGCCGGCAACGCACAGGTAAGGCATTAAGAGCACAAATAAAGAAGGTTACAAAAATACAAAAGACAATTACTCCGAAAGAAATTAAATTCTGCGCAAAATGGCAAAAATGCAATTAATAATTAATAATGAACAATGAACAATTGAAAAGATGACCTCAGATAATTTTGATTTCGCTGATTAGGCGGAAGAAAAGCCACAAAATCACCAAAACACCAAATCTCACGGAAGAAATTACGAATTACGAATGAGGAATTAGGAATTCATGCAAAGATCGAAACCTTATTCTTTATTTTTTTAACCTTCCAGGCAAAAGAATATTTTTCAGGGAAAATGCCGTCATAATATAATAGTTTATCGACTCTTATCCAGGATAGTTCCATTTCAAGGTAGATCAAACCCCTCCCTTGGTCGCTAATTATTGAATAGTTTTCGTGAAATTGTTGCAGTGAATTTTGAAAATTCAGAACTTCTTACTCCTCGCAAAATGAAATCGCGGAAATTTATCGCGAATTATCATATCTCAATCTCTCAATATAAACAGTATTTCTCATTCAAAGAGCAAACAATAAAAAAGATGTTGCATTTTAAAGGATGAGAAATTGTCTCTGTCGTTCCTGACGGGACTTTTTGTTATTGTATGTTGCCCATTTACCCCACAATGAATTGTGGGGCTATTATCTGTCGTCGCAAACGGGACTTTTGGGAGATTTTGAAGTTATCACAAAAGAAAAATTGTTTTTTAACTCTCCACTCTTCACTATCCACTTCCGGCTTCGCCGGTTTATGATTACGATTTTTAAAAAAGGGAAGCCCGGCGTTAAGCGCCGGACTTTGTATAATGTTTAACCTTTTCGATAAATTCTTTACTGTCGATCGGTTTGGGGATATAGTCGGTCGCGCCGGCGTCGAGGCATTTTTCACGGTCACCTTTCATGGCGAAAGCGGTAAGAGCTATGATAGGGGTATCGGCATATTGAGGCTGTTCTCTTATATTCCTTGTGGCTTCGAATCCATTCATTATCGGCATCTGCATATCCATAAGGATAAGTGTGAATTTTTCTTTAGTTGCCATATCGAGTGCTTCTTTTCCATTTTCAACGACAACAATATTCTCAAACCCATTTTTCTTGAGCAGACGGGTAACAATGATCTGTGAGTGTTTGTAATCCTCAGCCAGCAATATTTTTATTACTCCCTCTTCCTTTTTCTCAATAACCTCTTCAACCGGGGGAGGGGTTTCATATCGCTGAATCATTGAATTAATGGTATCGCCAAGATCTTCAATATTTACACTTTGTTTCTGAAGCAGGTGATCGAAGAGACCATCTATTTTTTGAAGATCTTCATCAAAATTTTCTTTACCTGTATAAATTATGATAGGAAGCTTTTTGAATTTTGGATTTGATTTAATCAGCTTGATAAGTTCGAAGCCATTCGGGTGAGGCATATCGAGGTCGACAATCGCGAGATCGATATCGATATTAGCAATCCTGTCCATCACATTGGCGGAAATATTCTCCGCGATTGCTTTTAACCCGGCCGTCTCAATAGCGCGTTTGATAAGATTCAGAGTAGGCAGATCATCATCGACACATAGTATGTTGGAGTCTTGCCGGAGTTTATAATTTGTAAGCACTTCAACGAGGAAATTATAATTTATCGGTTTTACAAAATATTCCACAGCGCCCATCAAATATGCTTTCTGCTGTTCAACCTCAACCGAGCAGACAATTACCGGCGTATTTTTTGTATCTTCTCTTTCACGGAGCTGCTTAAGAAGTTCAAGTCCGTTATAATCCGGCAGCTCGATATCGAGAATTATCGCCAGAAAAGATTCTCTTGTTATAAGTTCAAAAGTTTGTTCCGCGGTATTCACCAGTTTGGGATCATATCCCCATTTTTTCAGATAATTAACAAGCAGACGCGAAGTTGCGTAATCATCCTCAATGACCAGAACTTTGTTTTTGTCTGTTGGTTTGGGTAACTTCGATAATGTTGAATCAAATGAAGGCATCTCTTCCCCGCTAATTGTAAACTCAAAAACAGAACCTTTTCCTGCTTCATCCAAAACAGTCAGTTTTCCACCGAGCAGTTCAATATATTTTTCAGAAAGTGTTAATATCAAGCCGCTCAGGTTATAAGGCTTTAAGTGATCAAGCGATCTTAGCTGAAAAGGCCGGGTAATATTTTCGGCCGGAACAGGTTTAAATCCTTTACTGCTGTCGGTAATCTTAAAACTGAGTTTCTCCTTTTTCCCTTTCTCAATATTCACCACTATTCTTCCTCTTGCGGTATTTGCCGAGGAAAGCAGAAGAATATTGTGAAGAATAAATTTTAACTTTTGTTCATCAGCGATAAACTCTTTTGGAGTGTTATCATCAATTTCTATTACATAGTCTATTTCAAATTTATTCCTGAATTCATTTACAAGATTATTAATCGTTTTTGACAAATCGATTTTATTCTTGTTGATTCCCGTTTCACCCTTTTCCAGATTGGAATAATTGATCAAATCATTTGTGGTACTGAGAAGATGACGGGCATTTTTTCTTAATGTACTGATATATCTGGATACAGCAGGCGAACTTTTATCTTCATCAAGAATTGTTGTAATACCAAGAATGGAATTGATGTTTAAAAGTATATCGTGAGAAACCTTCTGTACTATTTCAATATAATCTTTCATACGTCTCTATATTATTTTTCCTTAATCACAATATATGTTTCAGATTTGCAGGTTGTTTCTTAATCGATACTAATACTTATTATCGGAAATTACTTCAAAAAATAAACCTGAATATATATAACTTATGGAAAAATAAGGAATTTAATACACTATTTAAACAAAAAAAAGGGGGATGAAAGAATTTCACGCATTATTGATCAGCTATTTACTTTAGATTTTAATATTCTTTTCCGGATAATATTGTTTTATTTTCAGTGATATTTGAAATTTATCTGGTTAAACAGAAAATATCAACCTGTTTTTAGGGTTTTACAGGAAATTTTTCGCAAAAAAAACTATAAAAGCTCCCTATTTAAAATAAAACATTTAATTAATGTGATTTTCCAAAAAAAATTTTATAAATTAATGTTTGAAGCAGGTCATGGTTGTTTTAGGATAAACGATGTGTTTTTGTGAAAACCGAATAGAGAAATCATTAAGCGAAAATCAATACACTAACCATCATTTATTAACTATTTGAAAGGATTTGCCATGAGAAAAACGAGACTTATTGTCATGCTTTTTCTTGCCGCGGCAATCAGTATTTTCGCCGCACAGAAACCTCAGATCAGCTTTAACGATCTGTATATGAACGCAGAGCAGAATATGGAAAATATTCAGCTCGCGAAACAGGCTGCTCTTGAGCAGGGAATACCGTTAAGCATCTTTACTACTGACGGTTATCTTATGGATGTACTCGGCGTGGAAAATGGCCAGCCGGTTTATTCAGTATTAAATACCAGGACTCGCTCAGACGCAGACGGCCAGGCAATGTTTTACTCTGAAATCGAGGAAACTTTTAACCTCGAGGGGGCCAGAATTAACCATGGTAATGGAATCATCACAAACCCGACTCTTGGTTTCCCGCAGCCTGCAGCAGGTGAATACACAGAAGATGATCTGGTGCTTATACCCGAATCATCAAATGACGCTGTAATGGCTTTTGACAAATATTCAGGTGATCTTGTAGATGCCAGTTACATTACCTCAAGTGGTGAGCTCTCAACACCAATTGAAGCCACTATTTCACCATGGGGATTTTACCTCGTTTCTGACCAGTTAAAAGATGGATGTATGTCATATGATATGGATGGCAACTATATAACATTTTTTGCTCCGGCAAACGGACCCAATACAGATTTGGTAGATAACTCAAGATGTCATAATTACAACCCGGCAACAGGCAACCTGCTTATCACCAGCGCCGGCGGCGCCAACACAGACGCTGTCGCTGAATTTGATTCCGATGGAAACTATGTCGGCAACTTTATTGAAAGCGGCGCCGGCGGCATAGATGGTCCGTGGGATCTTCAGTTCAGGGATGCTGATGTTCTTGTTACCGCAAGTTCTTCGGACGCTGTTCACCGTTATGATCTTGATGGAACCTATCTTGATGATTTTGCTGCAATGGATTTCCCGGAACAGCTTATGCAGCTTGATGATGGCAATATAGCTGTCGCGGTTTTCGGCTCACCTGACGGAGTAAGTATTTATGATCCTGATGGAAATCTTGTCACTACTCTCGCTTATACAACAAGTCTTCGCGGATTGTATCAGATACAAAATGGCAACTTCCTCGTAACACATGGCGGCGGCGTTGATGAAATAGATGGTACAACAGGCGCGCTTGTAAGAATAGTTGTCGATGGTGTTTCAGCCCGTTCAGCTACTGAGCTTGGCCAGGGCGGAGGCCCCGGAATTATGACTATCGGTGAAGCAAGAATTGATGTCGACGGCGATTTCTTCCCCGACCTTGAAGGTGATACCGTTACAGTTAAAGGTGTTGTAAACAGTATTAATTTTACAGCAAGCGCAAACAGATTTTCTTATTATATTCAGGATGCTACGGGCGGAATCAATATAACAAAAGGCAGCGAAGATATGGGCGGCCCGGTTTATGAAATCGGTGATGAAATTATCGTTGAAGGTGAAGTTGGCGCTTATGCAGGATCTGTCCAGCTTAATCTCGATTCAACCATGCTTGCCAATATTCAGCTTGTTAACCAGGGCGTAGCTGTTGATCCTGCGACCATTACAATTGCTGAGTATCTGGCTAATGGTGAAACATATGAAGGAATGTATATCAGATTTGAAAATGTTTCCCCCACAGCCGGTTCAGACCCGTGGCCCGACGCCGGCAATAGCGCCAATATGACTATTACAGATGGTATTTCGGAAGTTACACTCAGAATTGATAATGATTCCGACATTGATGAGAATCCGGAACCAACATGGCCGGTTAATCTTTCAGGTATCGCAACACAATATTCATGGTCAACACCTCCTAATGACGGATACCAGATTTCACCTAACTTCTACACAGACTTTGACGAAACAGGCTTCCAGCCTGAATTCCTGACAGAAGTAAACGTATATGACGCAGGCGGAATGAGAGTTGGCAATACGATCGCTTTTGGTCTGCATGATGACGCTACCGACGGTCTTGATGAAACTCTCGGCGAAATTGAGCTTCCTCCGGTACCTCCGGCAGGAGTATTCGATGTAAGATTTATGTTCCCCGACGGCGTTACCGCTTCTCTGGTTGACGTAAGATCAACAAACAATGAAGAAGTAACCTGGAATATCGCTATGCAGCCTGGTCTTGATGGATACCCGATAACATTAACATGGGATCCTATGGATTTTCCCGATGGAACATTCATGCTGAAAGACGCGCTCGGAATAGGAGTAGTAACAGTTAATATGAAATCGACCGATATGGTTGAAATTTCCAATACAGCGATAACAGCTTTAAAAATTGAATACACAACTGAAACTACAGTTGAATTTGGTACAATGGAAGGCTGGAATATGTTATCAGTTCCTCTCGCTATGGATGATATGTCCACAGCAACTCTGTTCCCTGACGCGGTTACCGCGTTTTATGCCTTCGACAATGGCTACACAACTGTAACTGAATTAGCAAATGGAATTGGCTACTGGGCTAAATTTGACGCGGCGGCTAACCACAGCTTCACAGGAATGCAGGTTGTCGAGCCTATTCCTATCGTTGAAGGATGGAATATGGTCGGTATTTATGATTATGAAGTAGATGTGAATGATATCACCACTGATCCCGCGGGTATACTTAGTTCACAGTTCTTCAAATTCGATAATGGATACCTCGTCGCTGATATGCTTTATCCCGGAGCAGGTTACTGGGTTAAAGCTGATCAGGCAGGATGGATGATACCGAATCTTCCCGTTGGAAAACGTAATCCTGTTGTAAATGAAATTAACTCAGCGTGGAGCAAAATTATTGTAACCGACGCGACAGGCAGCAGCCGCACACTCTATATCAGCAATGAAAAAGTTGCCGGTTATCAGCTTCCTCCCGCTCCTCCCGAAGGAGTCTTTGATGTTCGTTACTCAACAGGTTCAATGGTTGAAGCTATGGGAATGAATACTGTAATGATGAATTCCGCACAGTATCCTGTTAAAGTAAGAGTTGAAGGCGCGGATGTTAAAATCAGCGACAACATCGGCGGTTCAATACTCAGCACAACTCTGACTGACGGAAAAGAAACTGTTATCTCAAATTCAGCTGTTACATCTTTTGTAGTTGAAGGGACAGAAGTTCCTGAAGTTTTCGCTCTCGAGCAGAACTACCCGAACCCATTCAACCCTGCCACAAAGATCAGATTCAGCATTCCTGTAAACGCGAGAGTTACACTGACTATATTCAACGCTCTTGGTCAGAAAGTATCAACTCTCGCCAGCGCAGATATGGAAGCCGGAATCCACACTGTGAATTTTGACGCTTCATCAATAGCAAGTGGTATCTATTTCTATACTATCTCAGCCGAAGGAATTGACGGCAGCAACTTCAGCAACACAAAGAAAATGATATTGATGAAATAAGCGCCTAAGGCGCATTGAAGTGATATCGTCACTTTAATTATTTAGAATTTTCACCAAAATCTCCGGGGTTTTCATAACCCCGGAGGTTTTTTATGTCCGGATGTTCGAATTTCTCAGAGTGATTTTTGCTATCGCCCTTTCAGGGCTTTTATTCCTTTTCTATATTTTCCCGGGACGCTAAAAAAAATATATCGGCCTGTAGAGACAAGGCATGCCTTGTCTCTACGATGTGTGATTATTTTTTATCCACCGGGCAAAAAAATAACCACGGACTTCAGGCCGTGGATCCCGAAATATCCCCAAGCTAATCGGGCTTTAGCCCAAAGAATAACCCGGAGTTTTCTTCACTACCGGAGCAAAACTGAACAGGCAATCCGCCAACTCCGGATATTGCGGCCCCTGAAAGTTTTTCTCCAATTCCTGCCCTCTCTTTAGGCTAAAGCCGTTTTGTATTGTGGTATTCCCAGGTCTCCGCCGTGAACGACGGAGTTATTACGATTTATTATATTATATTCGGTATCGATATTGTATTTTGGGGAACAAACAATGCGGAGAATGAAAAGATATATGAGACGTTGTAGAGACAAGGCATGCCTTGTCTCTACAACGTCTGATTATTTTTTATCCACCGGGCAAAAAAATAACCACGGACTTTAGGCCGTGAAATTGGAAATCCCCCCAAGCTAACCGGGCTTTAGCCCAAATGATAACCCGGAGTTTTCTTTACCACCGGAGCAAAATTAAACAGGCAATCCGCTACTTCCGGATATTGCGGCTTCTGAAAGTTTTTCTCCAATCCCGGCCCTCTCTTTAGGCTAAAGCCGTTTTGTATTGTGATATTCCCTGGTCTCCGCCGTGAACGACGGAGTTATTACGATTTATTATATTATATTCGGTATCGATATTGTATTTTGGGGAACAAACAATGCGGAGAATGAAAAGATATATGAGATGTGTAGAGACAAGGCATGCCTTGTCTCTACAGTATTTGATTATTTTTTTATTCGCCCGGCAAAAAAAATAACCACGGCCTTCAGGCCGTGGACTTGGAAATCCTCCCCGGCTAATCGGGCTTTAGCCCAAAGAATAACCCGGCGTTTTCTACACCACCGGCGCAAAACTGAACAGGCAATCCGCCAACTCCGGATATTGCGGCCCCTGAAAGTTTTTCTCCAATCCCGGCCCTCTCTTTTGGCTAAAGCCGTTTTGTATTGTGGTATTCCCAGGTCTCCGCCGTGAACGACGGAGTTATTAAACGGGATAACAGGGAATCGGCATAGATATCATTTTACTATCGGGGATAACCCATAGCAATATAATTGGAAGAACAAAAACATTTGCAAATCAGATGGAAAATCGTAAATTAAATAATTAAAATTTTGTATTGAATCACTATAATCGCGCCGGGGAAAAATGGAAATAAGTAAAATAGAAGTAAATCCTGAAATCTGCAATGGCAAACCTGTTATCAAAGGGACCAGGATAACTGTGCAGACAATCCTTGAGTTTCTTGGGGCCGGAGATTCGGTGGATGATTTGCTGGATGCCTACCCGAAAATTAAGAGGGAAGATGTTAATGCTTGTATAATGTATGCTTCCAGGTTCATGGCTAATCATTATGAAATGAAAAAAATCGCGTGAACAAATTTTTAATCGATGAAAATCTTCCGGAAAATCTGGAATTATTTTGCTCTGAAAAATTCATCCATGTTAATTCCGTGAAAACCAGTATGACCGATTCAGAGATTTGGAATTACGCGAAAGAGAATGATCTGGTTATAGTTACCAAGGATGCGGATTTCTCAGACCGGATATTGGTTACAAAACCTCCTCCCAGAATCATACATATAAAATGTGGGAATATGAGAAAGACCGAATTGAATCAGCTACTAATAAAAATATGGGAAGAGCTGGTGGCGTTGATAAAGAATAATAAATTGGTCAGAGTATACAATGATTATCTGGAAATAGTAAAATAATTTTTATGAAGTATAAAAAAGGGAAATAATCAGTTTACTGTTTCTTTCGAAACCAATAATAACCACTGACTTCAGGCCGTGGACCCCAAATCCTCCCCGGCTAATCGGGCTTTAGCCCAAAGAATAACCCGGCGTTTTCTACACCACCGGAGCAAAACTGAACAGGCAATCCGCCAACTCCGGATTTTGGGTCTCCTGAAAGTTTTTCTCCAATTCCTGCCCTCTCTTTTGGCTAAAGCCGTTTTGTATTGTGGTATTCCCAGGTCTCCGCCGTGAACGACGGAGTTATTACGATTTATTATATTATATTCGGTATAGGTATTGTATTTTGGGGAACAGACAATGCGGAGAATGAAAAGATATATTAGATGTGTAGAGACAAGGCATGCCTTGTCTCTACAGTATTTGATTATTTTTTATTCACCTGGCAAAAAAAATAACCACGGACTTTAGGCCGTGGACCCCGAAATACCTCCCGGCTAACCGGGCTTTAGCCCAAAGGATAACCCGGAGTTTTCTTCACTACCGGCGCAAAATTGAGCAGGCAAATCGCCACCTCCGGATATTGCGGCTCCTGAAAGTTTTTCTCCAATCCCGGCCCTCTCTTTAGGCTAAAGCCGTTTTGAATTGTGATTTTCCCAGGTCTCCGCCGTGAACGACGGAGTTATTACTCCGTTAGTAGTCAAATTCTACGCAAAATGGAAAAGTTTTTATCTGATTGCCAGTAAAATTTGGCATTAGATTCCGGCCTGTCTGCCTCTGGATGGTCTTTTCGCAAAAGACGCAAAAAACCGGAATGATAAATAATTGGTAATACCTGGGGAAAGTCAATTCCTAATTCCTAATTCCTAATTCGTAATTCGTAATTCCTAATTCCTCATTCCTCATTATCTCTGGCTTGCCAGTTTATGATTTAGTAATTATATCGGTATCGGCATCGTTTTTTATGGGGGGGGGGAGGACAGAATGCAATTCTGTCCTACAAAAATATTCCCAATAATTGGAAAAAATAATATTCCAATTTTTGGAAATTATAGGAGGATTTTATGAGAAACCGTTATAGTTATCGATTAAAAAGGCTTAAAACCTTTATAATTATATAATATCAATGTTATGGCATGCCATTTGTATATTGAAGGGCAATCAACAAAACAGGTAGAAGATATGCATAAGGAAATATTTAAAAATTATACTGCGAAAGAAAGGGGAAACCTGATCGCGATGCTTCAGGATGTACAGGATATATATGGCTATCTGCCGGAAGAAGGACTTCAGGATATAGCTGATTTTCTTGGAATGCCTTTAAGCGGCGTATATGGTGTCGCCACTTTTTATAATCAGTTCCGCCTTACACCTCTTGGTAAAAATGTTATAAGAGTATGCCGCGGCACTGCATGTCACGTAAAAAATTCGGCCAATATATTAACAGCTCTCGAAACCGAATTAAAAATAAAAGCGGGAGAAACAACAAGGGATAAATTATTTACCCTCGAAACGGTCGCGTGTATCGGCGCTTGCAGTATCGCTCCGGTAATCAACATAAATGATGAATACTACGGACGCCTGACCGTTAAAGAAATTCCTAAAATTATCCGTAAATATATGAGGGAAGCAAAAGCGGAACAGGACAAAATTGCGAAAGAGAAGAACGAATCTGTAGGTGTGAAATGAAAAAATTCCTGGACATAAAATTCAAGGATGGGAGGCAGCACAGCCCCCGCAATCCTGTTGAAGAGTTTATTGCTCATTGTACTGACGGATCACTGACCCCGGGAATGGAAGAGGAGATCAACGAATACAATAAACAACTTAAATATGAATCACATGATCTTCCTTTGATATTTATCGGGATGGATACCAGCGGACTTGCTTCCGGTTCCGGCAAAGTAAGAGACGCTATCGAAAAAGAACTTGAAGCGATGAATATTAAAGCGCAGATTATTCCTACCGGCGGACTCGGTTATGGAGCCATTGAACCGGTAGTTGATATCAAACTTCCCGGAAAGGAGAGGATTATTTATAAATCTGTTACCCCGCGGGATGTAAGCGCTCTGATAAAATCAACAATTACAGATGGTGGAGTCTATAAGAAAAAAGCGTTTGCCACCTATGGTGAAGCGACAGAAGATTTACCAAATGTTAATGAAACACCCTTCTTCAAAAAACAGAAAAGAGTAGTCCTTAAAAATTGCGGTATTATCAGTCCCAACTCGATTGATGAATATATTGCGGCAGGGGGATTCAGAGGACTTGACAAAGCTTTGAGATTAATGACTCCCGACGAAGTGGTGGATGAAGTTCTTGAGTCAGGATTACGCGGAAGAGGGGGCGGAGGATTCCCGACCGGTAAAAAATGGCAGCTCGCCGCTAAAGAGGAAGCTGATCAGAAATATCTTATCTGCAACGCCGATGAAGGGGACCCCGGCGCGTTTATGGACCGCTCAATCCTTGAAGGGGATCCTTTCCAGTTTGTTGAAGGAATGACTATTGCCGCTTATGCTATCGGCGCGTCTTTCGGTTTTATCTATTGCCGCGCGGAATATCCCCTGGCAATTGAAAGGCTGGAAAACACAATTAAGATATGTAAAGAATATGGATTGCTTGGTGAGAATATATTAAACTCAGGATTTAATTTTAACCTGAAGATCAAAAAAGGAGCGGGAGCGTTTGTCTGCGGAGAAGAAACCGCGCTTATCGCCTCAATAGAAGGTAAAAGGGGAATGCCCCGGCCAAGACCTCCTTATCCTTCAGTTTCGGGGCTCTGGGGAAAACCGACAGTTGTTAATAATGTTGAAACACTCGCCAATATTCCCGCGGTTGTTTCGGGCGGCGCCAAATGGTTTTCTTCTATCGGCACAGAAACAAGCAAAGGAACAAAAGTATTTGCCCTCAGCGGTAATATAGAAAACTCCGGACTCGCGGAAGTGCCGATGGGTGTAACCCTTCGTGAAGTTGTTTTTGATATAGGCGGTGGTATTCCGGACGGTAAAAAATTCAAAGCTGTTCAGATAGGCGGACCTTCGGGCGGATGTTTGCCCGAACAGGTTATGGACACGGAAGTTGATTATGAATCGCTCAAGACTGTCGGCGCGATGATGGGATCGGGCGGCTTTGTAGTTATGGATGAAGATACCTGCATGGTGGATGTTGCCAAATTTTTCCTCACCTTTATCAAGAATGAATCATGCGGAAAATGTGTGCCATGCCGCGAAGGTACAACCAGAATGCTTGAGATAGTTGAAAGAATTACACAAAACTTTGACAAAAAAGAAGATAAACTGGACCAGCTTCTCAGGTTTAAGGGAATAATTCACCTGAAACGCCTGGCTGATGTAATCCGCGACACTTCACTTTGCGGCCTTGGACAAAGCGCTCCAAATCCGGTTCTTTCAGGGCTTCAGTATTTCAAAGAAGAATATGAAGAGCATATATTTGACCGCCACTGTTCGGCGAAGGTATGTAAGGAACTGCTTACATATTCAATAGATACAGAAATTTGTAACGGCTGCGGATTATGCGCGAGCAAATGTTCGGTTGAAGCGATAATTGGTGAGAAAAAGCAGCCTCATCATATAATTGATGTAAAATGTATCAAATGCGGAATGTGTGTTGAAACATGTAATTTCAACGCGATAAAGGTTAACTAAGAGAGAAATCAGGAGTTAAAATGGTTGAATTAACCATAAATAACATAAAAGTTAAAGCTGAAGAAGGAATGACAATTCTTGACGCCGCCAAATCGGTTGGCATCTACGTTCCAACATTATGCCATATGAAGGACCTTTTTCCAACAGGCGCGTGCCGGATGTGCGTAGTTGAAGTTGAGGGTATGAGAGGACTAACCCCAAGCTGTGCTTACCCGGTTTTTGACGGAATGAAAGTTGACACAAATTCCGCCAGAGTACGCCGCGCGAGGAAAACAATTGTGGAGCTTTTAGTGGAAAATCACCCGCAGGATTGTCTTATCTGCGTAAGAAATAAAAATTGTGAACTTCAGGACCTTTCTGAGAAATATGGTCTGAGGGAGCACAGGTATGTCGGTGAAAAGAAAGACCACGCGATAGATATTTCCAGCGCTTCGATGGAAAGAGACCCGGCCAAATGTATTTTATGCGGAAGATGCGTAAGGGTATGTAATGAAATTCAGAAAGTCGGCGCGATCGATTTTACCAACCGCGGCTTTTCGAGCAACGTTACAACCCCTTTTAACAAAGGACTAAACGTAAGCGACTGTATACTTTGCGGACAGTGCATTATAGCATGTCCTACCGCCGCGCTTCGTGAGAAAAGTCATATGCGTGATGTTACGACCGCGCTCAATGACAGAGCAAAATTTTGTGTCGTTCAGATAGCCCCCGCTGTGAGGGCGACTCTGGGTGAAGAATATAATCTGCCCCTCGGCACTAATGTGACAGGACAGATTGTAACCGGCCTGAGGAGATTAGGGTTCAAAAAGGTATTCGACACAAACTTTGCCGCCGACCTTACAATCATGGAAGAAGGCACTGAGCTTATCAACAGGATTCAGAATAATGGCGCGTTGCCGATGTTTACAAGCTGCTGCCCCGGATGGGTGAAATATATTGAGCAGGAACGTCCCGATATGCTTCATCATGTTTCAACATGTAAGTCGCCTCATGAGATGGAAGGAGCTGTTCTTAAAACATATTACGCTAAAAAAATGGGTATAGACCCAAAAGATATGTTTGTAGTATCGATCATGCCCTGCACAGTTAAGAAATTTGAATCGGAACGTCCTGAATTAAGCGAAGAACATAACGCTGATGTCGACGCGGTTCTTACAACACGTGAACTGGTAAGATTATTCAGAATGGCCGGAATCGATTTTGATGATCTTCCGGAAGATGATTTTGATAACCCGTTGGGTGAATCGACCGGCGCCGCAGCCATTTTCGGAACATCCGGCGGTGTAATGGAAGCCGCCCTCAGAACCGCTTATTTCAAACTCACAGGAAAAGAACTTGAGAATGTTGAGCTGGAAAATATCCGCGGTATGGATGGAGTAAAAAGCATGACCGTCGATATCAACGGTTTGGATGTAAAAGTTGCTGTAGTCAACGGTATCGGCAATGTTGATCCTCTTCTCGATGAAATTAAAAACGGGGAGAGCAAATATCATTTTGTCGAGGTTATGGCATGCCCGGGCGGATGTATAAACGGCGGCGGACAACCGATTCATCAGAAACCGGAAAAAATTAAAAAGAGAGTTCAGGCCCTTTATGAAATTGACCGCAAGGCAAAAAACCGCAAATCGCACGAGAATAAAGGTGTCCAGACAATTTATGATGAATTCCTTGAGGCTCCCAACAGTCATAAAGCTCATGAAATTCTTCACACAAAATATGTTGACAGAAGAGCAATCTTAAGGAAAAAATAGAAAGATGATAAATGGAATTGTAAGTACAATCGGTCAGAAATGCCGCAGATGTTATTCCTGCATTCGTGAATGCCCCGCAAACGCCATAAAGGTTATGGGCGGACAGGCAGTAGTACAGCCGGAAAGATGCATAAGCTGCGGACACTGCGTTAAAGTATGTTCCCAGCATGCGAAGGAAATTGAAAGTGATCTTGAAAGAGTAATCAATTCATTACTTCCTTCCGGCAGGGCAGCGGCGATAATTGCTCCCAGTTTTCCTGCCGCGTTTCCCGATGAGTATGACAAAATTCCGACAGCATTGCGAAAAGCCGGATTTTCACTGGTCACTGAAACAGCGTTCGGAGCCGATTTGATAAGCGGTTTATATGAGGATCTTTTTGAATCGCGCGGCGAAAAAACTATTATCAGTTCTCCATGTCCGGCTGTCTATAATTACATCGAAAAATATTACAGCGATCTTGTGCCCAATCTCGCCAGAATAGTTTCCCCCATGATAGCTATGGGGCGTTATCTGAAAAAGTATGTTGATAAGGACCTTAAAGTTGTTTTTATCGGTCCCTGTGTGGCAAAGAAGAGTGAAATACTGGATGAGGAAGTGCAGGGCGCTATCGACGCGGTTCTGACCTTTACCGAATTAAAGGAGCTGTTTGAAAAGACTGATACTGATCCCGCGTCGCTCGAGGATTCATTCTTTGATCCCCCGGTGGCGAACCAGGGTAAATCATTTTCTCTCGCCGGCGGCCTGCTTAAAACCTCAGGAATATCGGGTGATATTTTGGCAAAAGAAGTAATTGTCGTCGAAGGAAAGAATAATGTTGAAGAGATAATAAAGGATATTGCTGATAATAAGATAAAGTCCAAATTCGTCGACATACTTTTCTGTGAAGGCTGTATTAATGGTCCGGGAATCGGAAGTGATCTGAATCTTTATTCAAAACGTGAAAAGGTAATAGATTACATCGAAGAAAATATTCTTCATCTCGATAAGAAAGTCTGGATGAGCGATATTTATAACAGCCGGGATATAAATCTGAACAGGGAGTTCACGGCAAAAAGTCAGAAAAGGCCTATGCCCTCAGAAGATAAAATAAAAGAGATACTGGCAAGGACCAATAAACATACAATCGGTGATGAACTGAATTGCGGCGCCTGCGGATATCATTCATGCCGTGAATACGCTATATCCATTGCCAAGGGACTCGCCGAGGAAGATATGTGTCTTCCTTATCTTATTGAGACTCTTGAACAGGCCTATCGTGATCTGAAAGATACCCAGGATCAGCTTCAAAGCGCCGAAAAACTTGCTTCGATAGGGCAGCTTGCCGCCGGTGTGGCGCATGAAATTAATAATCCGCTCGGAACCATAATGCTTTATTCTTCCATGCTTCAGCGGGCGCTTTCGAAAACCGCGTGCGCGGGGCAGAATAGCGAAGACCTCCAGATGATTATTGATGAAGCAAACAGGTGCAAGGGAATTGTCGCTAATCTGCTAAATTTTGCCCGCCAGGGTAAACTGAAAATATCAGAAGTCAGTATTGTGAACATTCTGAATGATATTGTAAGGGCTGCCGGTCTGAAACCGGAAAACAGTCAGGTAAATATATCGATTAATGATGAAAGCAACAGCAGAAAAATAAAAGGTGATTCAGACCAGCTTCGCCAGGTTTTAATGAATATAATAAATAACGCCTGCGAAGCATGTCAGGAAACAGATAAAAAAGAAGTTAATATCCGCGTAAGCAATGATGAAAGAAATGTTGTGATTGAGGTTAAGGACACAGGTTGTGGAATTCCGGAAGATAATTTCAAAAAACTATTTACTCCTTTTTTCACTACAAAAAAGATGGGAAAAGGAACCGGACTTGGATTGGCAATCAGTTATGGTATAATAAAAATGCACCGCGGAGATATCAAGGTAAAAAGTGTTGTGAATGAAGGCACAATATTCACAATTAAATTTCCATTGGAACTGACGTTAAAAAATGTAATGGTTAATTAGGAGATAAAAATAATGTCGCTTGACCTGAAAGTTAAAAAAGTTTTATTGGTAGATGATGATATTGACCTTCTGGAACAGAATAAAATTTTACTGGAGACCAGGGGGTTTAATGTAATCACTGCCGAATCGGCTGCCGAAGGGATTGAGATGTTCAAAAAAGAGAAACCGGACGCGGCGATTGTCGACCTGATTATGGAACAGCATGATTCAGGTTTTGTTCTTTGTCATCAGATTAAAAGGACCGATCATGGGAAAAATATTCCGGTGTTTATGCTGACTTCCGCTACATACGATACCGGCTTTAAATTCAGCGCCCGGACCGATGAAGAAAGGGAATGGATTAAATGTGATGGTATATTGAATAAACCGGTCGTTATTGAAGATTTGTTGAGCAAGCTGGAGAATTTTTTTCAATAAAAGTTTTAGTATTATGAAAAATATTTTTAATTTTCAGATACTAATATGCTTTTATTGAAAATTTGACACAGAGACAGCCTTACATTCTCATTGTAGATGATGAAAATGGATTGCGGACAGGTACTAAAAGATTACTTGAATCTGAAGGATACGTTGTTGAGACTGCCGAAAACGGCACAGTTGGAATTGAGTTAGGCACCAGTAAAGACTTCGACCTTGCGGTAATAGATCTTAAAATGCCCGATATTGGGGGCCTGGAAGTTTTGGAAGAAATTAAAAAAGCCAGGCCCAATACTGTCTGCTTCATTGCCACCGCTTTTGCAAGTTATGATACTGCAATCGAATCCACCAGGATAGGTGCTTACAGCTATATACCCAAACCGTTCACACCCGACGAGCTGATCAGTGAGTTGGAAAAAGGATTCAGCCAGCGTCTGCTTCTTCTCGAAGCCGAAAGACTTCATAAGGAGCGAGAGGAACGCCTGCTTGAACTCGCGAATGAAAAAAGCCGTCTGAACACAATTATCCGTTCCATAACCGGGGGAGTTCTGGTTATCAACAGGATGGGAGAAGTTGTTTATTTTAACGATCCGATCCTCAAAAATCTTGATCTTGAAGAGCTCACTATCGGCGATTATATTCTTGACAAGATACAACCGGAGATTGTGGAACTGGTTAACAAGCACCTGAAATCGAATAAATTCATCCAGAAATCCTACTCAAAACAGCTTGAGATAAAACCTGCCAATGAACTGGTAATAGAAGCTATCTGCTCGCCGGTGCCTCAGCCTGATAAATCTCTTGCCGGTGTTGTTGTTGTTGTAAGAAACATTACCGAGCTGAAAAAAATTGAGCATATTAAATCACAGTTTGTTTCCATGGTCGCTCATGAACTTAAAACACCTGTCGCGGCGGTTCAGGGTTTTCTTCAGATACTTCTTGACGATAAGGTTGAAGTTTCTTATGAGCAGCAGAAAGATTTTCTGTCTCGATCTGTTATCAGGTTAAAAGGACTTCTGGACCTTGTTAACGACCTTCTGGATATCTCACGAATGGAGCTGAAAACAAAACAGCGTGAAATTGTTGAGATCAATGTCAGGGAGACAATGGATTCGACCCTTACATTTCTTGAACTCGAAATGAGGAAGAAGGGTCTGGAACTTATTAAAGAATATGATAACGAAATCCCTCAGATCAAGGCGGATCAGAATGAAATCATAAGGGTTTTTACAAATATTCTCAGCAATGCCATCAAGTATAATAAGGACCAGGGAAGTATCACAATAGTTCTGACATCTTCTAAAAATTATCTGGTGGTTAAAATATCTGATACAGGAATCGGTCTTAAAGAGCATGAGCTCGAAAATTTATTCCAGGAATTTTTCAGAGCAAAAAATGAAAAAACAAGGGGAATAAGCGGAACGGGTCTGGGCCTCAATATTGTAAAAAGAATAATTGAATCTTATCATGGCAAGATAGATGTAGAAAGTAAATTTGACGAAGGTACAACATTTACCATATATATACCAAAAATCAATAATAAATAAACTACGAAATGGGAGTAAAATATGGCACTAATTGCAATTATCGATGATGATCCCGATATCATTGAAGCAAGTAGTCTTGTGTTAAAATCGAAAGGTTACGAAGTAGTAACTGCAAGCAATCCCGAAGATGGTTACAAAATAGTCGTAGATAATTCTCCACAACTGATAATTCTGGATGTGATGATGGATGAGCCGGATGATGGATTTTTCCTTGCACAGAAGTTCAGGAGAAATAACATCAATATACCTATTTTAATGTACACATCTGTTTCAAAAACCATAGGTTTTGAGTATGGCTCGGGTGATATGGTTCCGGTCGACGATTTTGTCGAAAAACCAATTTCACCAGAAGAACTTATCCAGAAAGTTGAAAATTTGTTAACCAAGAAATAACAGGAGCGGTTTCAATGTTAGTAGAAGAGAAAAATGCTTTGACTGCTGAGATCGAAGAGCTTGTAGAGAAACATGGATGCAACCGTACTGCTCTGCTGCCGGTTCTGCAGGATATTCAGAGAAAATATAAATATATCTCTGAGTTCGCGCAGCAGGAAGTAGCCCGCGTACTTGATATTCATCCTGTCGAAGTATATAGTGTTATTACATTCTATTCTTTCCTCGACTCCAATCCGAAGGGAAGAAATATTGTAAGGTTATGTCAGACAATCACCTGCGACCTTAAGGGAAAAGAAGCGATAGCCAACGCCATTGAAAGAGAGCTTGGTATCGAATTTGGTGAGACCACAGGCGACAACAAATTCACTCTCGAATATGTTAATTGCCTCGGTATGTGCGATCAGGGCCCTGCGATGCTCGTGAACGACAAGGTCTACGCTAATCTTACCCCCGAGAAAGCAGTACAAATTCTTAATGAGATAAGGTAGGAGGTGAAGATGGAAAATATGAAAACGAAAAGAGAAGGAAAAGTATTGTTTTCTGAATATAATCCCGGCGAATCTGTAAAGAAAGCTGTTGGTATGTCCAGAGATGATATACTTTTTGAACTTAAAGAATCAAAATTAAAAGGACGCGGCGGAGCGGGATTTCCCACTTCCACAAAATGGATGCTTACAGCTGCGGCCAAAGCCGACGAAAAATATGTCGTGTGCAATGCCGATGAAGGTGAACCGGGAACATTCAAGGACAGAGTGCTTCTTCTGGAATATCCTGAACTTGTTTTCGAAGGAATGGTTATTGGCGGTTATGTTATAGGCGCCAAAAATGGTATCCTTTATCTTCGCGGTGAATATGAATATATGCTGAAATCACTTGAAGCTTATCTTGATACTATGCGTAAAGACAATCTGCTCGGAAAAAATATCTGCGGCAAAGAAGGATTCGATTTTGACATAGTTATCAGACTCGGATCGGGCGCGTATGTATGTGGTGAAGAGACAGCCTTGATTGAATCCCTCGAAGGACATCGCGGTGAAGCCCGCAACAGGCCTCCTTTCCCTGTAAGCACAGGTTATCTTGGAAAACCGACCACAGTCAATAATGTTGAAACTTTCGCGTCAGTTACTCATATTGTCAAAAACAATGGCGCGTGGTTCAATGAAGTTGGAACGGATAAATCAAGCGGTTCAAAGTTGTTTTCTGTATCAGGCGACTGCGCTAAGCCGGGAGTATATGAACTTCCCTGGGGAACAACAATCAATGAACTGCTGGAAAAAGTTGGCGCGGAAAATACCAAAGCTGTCCAGGTTGGCGGAGCTTCGGGTGTTTGCCTTCCAAAATCCCAGTTCGATCGTAAGTTGGCTTACGAAGACGCTGCCACAGGCGGCTCAATAATGATCTTCAATGAAAGCCGCAGTATGCTTCATGTTCTGAAAAATTTCATGGAATTTTTCGTTGAAGAAAGCTGCGGCCAGTGTACTCCATGCCGCATTGGCAATGAGGTACTTCTGGAAGGTATTGAAATGATAGAAGAAAATGAATATACCTTCAGCTATATTAACAAACTGAAAGAACTTGGCCAGACAATGCAGATAGCATCAAAATGTGGTCTGGGACAATCAAGCCCAAATTCTTTCCTTTCAATTCTTGAAAACTTCAAAGATGAAATATTTAACAGCGGTAACGGAGGCGGCAATGGAAAGTAAAGATAAATTAAGAGCACCTGAAAGCCAGAAACCCCACACTGTTGAAAAACCAAAAGATCCTTCAGGAATAGGCGGTTCGGTTACTATCGAAATCAACGAAAAGAAAGTTTCTGTTCCTTTAGGCACAACAATTCTTGAAGCCTGCAGAGAAAATAATATCCATATTCCCACACTTTGCCACCATGATGACCTTTGCATCGCGGGTGTCTGCCGTGTTTGTGTTGTCGAAGTTGAAGGTATGAGAACATTACAGGCGGCATGCGCTTATCCTATTACTTCACCTATTAAGATAAAAACATCTACACCCCAGGTCAGAAGAGCAAGAAGACATGTTATTGATCTGATGCTCAGTGAACATTATGGCGAATGTTATACCTGTGTGCGTAATAATAATTGCGAACTTCAGGGCCTGGCAAAAGAATATGGCGTTGACCAGTTTACATTCGGACATGTGGAAGAATCAAGATTCCCGGTTGACGATTCATCATTTTCGGTTGTCCGCGATATGGATAAATGTATTCTTTGCAAACGCTGCGTAAGAACATGTATAGATCTTCAGGAAGTTGGTGTCCTGGAATCAGTTGACAGAGGTGATCTTACACATATCAGCACATTTATGGAAAAAGATCTCGGCGATGTTGTTTGTATCAACTGTGGTCAGTGTATAAACAGATGTCCCACCGGAGCTCTTCACGCTAATGATCCTTCCGATGATATCTGGAATGCCATTGATGATCCGACAAAACATGTGGTCATTCAGACCGCTCCTTCACCAAGAGCCGCAATCGGTGAAGAATTCGGACTCGAAGCAGGTCATTCAATGACTCAGGAACTCAATACCGCGCTCAGAAGAATCGGTTTTGATAAAGTTTTCGATACAAACTTTACAGCCGACCTGACAATCATGGAAGAAGGAACAGAGCTTATTCTAAGATTATATAAAGCTCTTGTGGAAAAAGATGAAAGTATCGCCCTTCCACAGTTCACTTCATGTTCACCTGGCTGGGTAAAATACCTCGAGCATTTTTATCCTGAATATATTGACAACCTCAGCAGCGCCAAATCACCACAGCAGATGTTTGGATCGCTCATTAAAACTTTCTACGCGCAAAAATCGGGCGTTAAACCTGAAGACATAGTTTCTGTTGCTGTTATGCCTTGCGCTGCCAAGAAATTTGAGTGCAACCGACCTGAAATGACCGACTCAGGCTTTAAAGATGTCGATTATGGCCTGACAACACGTGAGCTGGCAAAAATGATCAAAGAAGCCGGTATTCATCTGCCTGAAATGCCTAAATCACATTTTGATAATCCTTTTGGCGACGCTTCAGGCGCGGGTCTTATATTCGGCGCGACAGGCGGTGTGATGGAAGCTGCTATCAGAACTGTTGCCGAACTGGTTACCGGAATAAAAGCGGAAGATATCTTCGATAACGCTAATGTTATTCCTGTCAGGGGATTTGAAGGAATCAAATATGCCGAAATTCCGATTCCGGCTGTTGGACCGGTTCCTGAAATTCTGAAACCTCTCGTTCCAAACTGGGACTGGTTAAAAGGCGCTACTCTTAAAGTCGCGGTCGCTCATGGAACGGCCAACGCTAAAAAAGTGCTTGAAGATATCAAAGCCGGCGGTAAATTCAGTGAATGTCATTTCATCGAATTTATGGCATGTCCGGGCGGATGTCTCGGAGGCGGCGGTCAGCCTATCCCGACCAATGAAGAAATCAGAGCAAAAAGAGCCCAGGCTATCTATGCTGAAGATGAATCTCTTGAACTTCGTAAATCTCATGATAACCCTCATGTTCTCCAGCTTTATGAAGAATTCCTTACCGAAGGACCCTGCAGTCATCTCTCACATAAACTGCTGCATACTCACTATGAAAAGCGTGGAAAATATATCGCATAAATCGCTTTGTAATAAGCCGCACAATTTTGTGCGGCTTTTTTTTTATACAAAGCTCATTTTTCTCTGTTTCGGTGATTTGAATTATTGCAATATCTGTTTCTAAAGTTTATCTTAAGTATAAAAATTACCCGGCTATTCTTTATACTATATGGATATTAAAAATATTCTTTTTGATTTGATTTATAATGCGGGCAGTGATCTTGAAAACACCGCGATAGAAACTGTTGAAAAGGACTTTGTTGAAGAGTTGAATATTCTTCTTTCAGGTCAGAAAAGAAAAATTTCGGAAGTTATATCGGGGCAAAACAGAATTGTTGTCATTGGCGATATTCATTGTGACTTTTTATCCCTCGCCGAAATATTTCGTAAACTTTCACTTTCCGATTATAATTATTTTGATAATGCCACCTTTGTATTTCTCGGCGATTTTCTCGACCGCGGAAGCATGCCGATTCAGACCCTGAAATTTTTATTCGGATTAAAACTGCTGCTTAAAGAGCGGTGTATTTTTCTCAGGGGAAATCATGACTCCATAAAATTTGAGGAATCCTTGAACCTCTTCTATTCCCTTGTGGTTCCTTCTGAAACTGTTAACCTGCTTTCAGGAATTTTTCGTCAGTCAACTGTTCAGCTTTTTAAGGAATATTTTGACTCACTTCCTTATTTCGCGACTTTGGCAAGAGAGGAAAAGGAGTATCTTTTTATCCACGCGGGAGTTCCCGAAGAGGCTGTCGATACTGGAATCAATATAAGAGAATTGTCAGGAGAAGATATTCCGGAGAGTGGAAGTAAAGCGGAAAAGATGCTCAATTCAATGCTCTGGGGAGATCCTGTTGATCAAAAAAGAAGCCGGCAGGGCAACTACAGCAGGTTTGAATACAGCAGGGATGAATTTGAATCATTTATGGCCAGATCAGAATTTACACATCTTATCAGGGGACATGAACCGGTCAGGTTCGGATTTAATACTAAGTTCAATTCGCGCCTCGCAACAATTTTTTCTTCCGGGGGCAACCAGAACTTTTCATCTTATTATCAAAGTGTGGTTCCTTTTCCATCATTTGGTATAATAAGGGAATATGGTTCACTTATCGCTGAAAATATATTTACATATCATATCTCGGGTCTGAAAAAACCTGAAGAGGCGGCGGAAAGAAAATTTATTGCGAGCGATGCTTCTCTTCCATATAATTTTATCTACTCCGAGCCAAAAAGAATGTTAAAGCTGAGAGTTATTAATACCGGCCGAATTATACAGGACTTGTATTTTAATTCAGAGTTTATTATAAATGCCCGGGAACTTGAAAATATTGAATCAGCCGAAGAGATAAGAAAATCTGTTGCCGCTTATATCCTGAATAAAATTAACTATATGGATGGTTGAGAATGAAAAAAAAGCAAAGAATAAATATTGTATTTTGCGTCGATATCACCAGTTCGATGGATAACTGTATTACTCAGCTTGAAAAAGGAATCAGCCTGTTTTTTGAGACTATGCAAACATCTGAGGAAGTTGAATGGAAAGCGCGGGTAATTGGATACCGCGATTTTTTTCAGGATAAAGAGTATCTGCTTAATGATTTTCCTTTCACCGCGAGTGAGGATGAACTGCGTCAGCAGTTTATGTCACTTGAAAGCCGTGGAGGAGGGGATGAACCGGAATCAACTCTTGACGCTCTCGCCTTCAGCTCTCTGAAAACAAACTGGGATCCAGATTCAAAAAAAATTGTTATTCTTTTCACAGATGCCTCTCCTCTCCCTAATTTCGCTTATTCAACCACAAAAGAATTCGGACTTCAGAAGCTTGAGGAGCTGGTTGAAAATATTGAAAAAAAATCTGTTTATCTTTATATGTTCTCACCTCATCACACTATTTATGATAAACTGGGAGAAAGCGGGAATATCTTCCCCACACAAATTTATAACCCTGGTCCCGGATTAAAAAATGTCGATGTAAATAAGCTGCTGAAAAATACAGCTGCCGCGATCGAAAAATTATCCTGATTCTCTCCTGGAAAACTTCCTCTCGATAACACGGTTTTGTTATCTTTTTTATATGTTTTTCTTTATCTTTGCACTTTACTACATAATGGTAAAGTGGTTATAAATAAACAGGTAAACTTATTGGTAACTAAATCTTTTCGATTTACCTTTGGTGATAATGTGCCGGATAATGAAAAATTACTGAAAATATTGTCCTCCTATTTTCCCGAAAACCTACTGAATGACGAAACAATTGAGTGTCTGAAAAAGGATATTCTGCAGCTAAACAGCAGTGCAACAGAATCGAAGGATGAATGGATTGATAAGCTGCTGACTGAACAGGAAATTGCTGTGCGGCATATCTCTGAACAATTGGATGATTCAAAGGATCAACCCGGCCGGGAATACCTGAATGCTCTCAGGAATATTAATAACAGTTTGAAAAACGAGCTGATGCTCAGAAGAAGAAGCGATGTCATCCAGGGAGTAATGTATGATATTAGTAATTCGGTTTATGAAACTTTGGGTATTCATGAACTTTATCAAAGAATCAGGGGTATTCTGAGCAGGGCAATTGATACAACCAATTTTTTTATCGCCTATTATAACCGCGATACCGATGAGCTGATACTTCCATTTTTTGTGGATAAAGCGGATAGTTTTGAAAGAGTTCCTGCCGAAAAAACGATGACCGGACTTGTTATAAAACGGGCGGAACCACTTTTTGTTGATGAGGAAGGGATTGAAAAACTTGAGAAACAGGGTCTGATTGACCTTATAGGAACGCCCTGCAAGGTCTGGCTGGGGGTGCCTCTGATAGCGGAAGAGAGAATTATCGGCGCTATGGTTGTCCAGAACTATGATGATGAATCGGCTCTTACATATGATGATTTGGAAATGCTCAGTTTTGTTTCGGCAAATATTGGCAATTCTATCGAAAGAAAGATGGCTCAGGAAGAGCTTGTCGAAAGTGAAAAACGATTTAAAGTGCTTGCGGAAAGTATTACTGACATTCTTTATGGCCTGGATAAAAACATGGCGTTCACTTATGCCAATCAGGCGGCGGAAGCTTTTTTTGGAATGGATATAAATAAATATCCCGGCAGAAAGATGCTTGTAAAAAACCTTTCGGAGGAAAAAGACGAGCTCTTTGAAGCGCATAAAGTTGCTCTGGAATCGGGCCGCGCAATGAGTGTGGCGATTGACTTCGGTGAGAGAAATGGGAAAAAATATTATGAATTTAATATTTATCCCTCTGCGGGCGGCATTTCTGTTTTTGCCAAGGATGTTACTCCCGGTAAGGAAGCAGAATATGCCATTAAAAAATATTCCAGGGAACTTGAAGAACTAAACCGGGCAAAAGATAAATTTTTCTCCATACTCGCCCATGATCTTAAAACACCATTTAATTCACTTTTAGGACTTACGGAATTATTAATCAGGGAAGCGGATGATTTTTCAAAACCCGAAATGCTTGAAATTATTTCTTCAATAAATAATTCTGCTTACAACGTCTTTAACCTGGTGAAAAATCTTCTTGACTGGACAAGAATACAAACCGGCAGGATAGATTTCAGAAAAGAGAAAGTGCATCTATCGAAGATGGTTTATCAACTAATGAACCTCTATAAACAAAGCGCTGCCGATAAGTCAATAGAAATTAATGAACGTATACCGGAAAATCTTTGTGTGTCGGCAGACAGGTATATGCTCGAGACAGTTCTGAGGAACTTAATATCGAACGCGATTAAATTCACACCGGAATTCGGCAAAGTAAATATAAGTGGCAAATTATCAGATAAAAAATTATTGCTTACCGTCGCCGACACAGGCATAGGCATTGATCCGCGCGACATTAAAAAATTATTTAATATCGGCGAGCAATTTACGACCCCCGGCACCCGCAGCGAAGCGGGTACAGGTCTGGGTCTTATATTGTGCAAAGAGTTTATTGAAAAAAATAACGGTAAAATCCGGGTTGAAAGTATTCCGGGTAAAGGCAGTAAATTCTTAATTACTCTTCCATTTAAAAACGACCGGATATAATGCATATATTTTTATTTATTTTGGAGTTTCTTTTTCTTTTTCAGCAAAATGTTACTGAAGACAGTCTGGAGGCTGATCTTCAGGGAATTTCAGGTATAGAAAAAATTAATACTCTGAATTATCTTTCAGAAGCTTACAGGTTGAAAAAGCCTGAAAGATCACTGGAGTTCGCGCTGGAAGCTTATGATATTGCCCGGGAAAACGGTATAAATGATGGATTTTTAAGTTCTAATTTAAATATTGGTGAAACAGCTTTTTTACTCGAAAAATATAATCTCGCTAAAGGATATTTCCTTTCGGCGCTTGACCTGTTGCCGGTAGATAAAATGGATCGGAGATATCTGAATTTGTTGAGTAAAATCAGGCATTGTTTCTTTCAGCTTAATGATTACGACAAAGCGATAAGATATAATTTAAAGGAATTAGAGGGGTGGCAAAAGTTTGGTGATAATCTTAAGATAGTTTACTCATTAAATAATATTGGAGTACTCTATAAGAGAAAAGGGGAATTTCAGCTTGCTCTCGATTATTTTGAGGGCGCTATGAGAGCTTCAAAGTCCGATTCGGCCGATATAATTAAATATGAGGCTATGGTAAATGCCGGGATAATTTTAAATGAGCGGGGTGTATATGATAAGGCGCTCGATTATTTTTTTGAAGCAAATGAATTTTTCATGGATAAAGATATTCCGGGAATAAAAAGTTTTGCTCTTGTTAATCTGGGGCAGCTTTATAAAAATATTGGTCAGACTGACCGGGCAGTTTATTATTTCAGCAAAGCAATTAAAATTGAGGAAGAGGAGGAAAATCCCGAAGGCATCTCCTCTGTTTCCGATATCATGGGAACGATATATAAATTACGGTCGGAACCTGATTCGGCGCTGGGCTGCTTCCTTAGATCGCTGACGATAAATGAGCAATTGACAGATAGTTCAGGTATGGCCGCCTCACTTGGTAATCTTGGCGATATTTACAGTATGAAAGAGAGTAATAACAGGGCCCTCGATTATTACACCCGCTCACTGAATATCAGGAAGAAACTTGGTGAAAAAAGTAATCTCGCGATATCCTATCTTAAAACAGGAATGCAGCTTATAAAGATGCAGTTTCAAAGCCAGGGGGCAGAGCATCTGGAGAAGTGCGTTCTGATTGCGAGAGAGGAGAAGTTATATCCTGTGTTAAGTTCAGCATTAAGGGCTCTATCCGATTATTACAGGAAAACCGGCCGTTTCAGGGAAGCGCTCGATTACCAGATTGAGTATCAGGCCATGAACGACAGAATGGTGGTAAAGGCAGCAAACGCACAGATAAAAGAATTAGACTTCAGGTACAGCCAGGAGCAGAAAACAAGAGAAAATGAATTGCTGAAAAGAGAAACCGAAATACAGCAGTTGCAGATTGAACGACAGGAATCCCTTGTTAATACTTTACTGGTTTTCAGCGGCATTGTGATCTTTCTCGGTATCATCATTATAAGTAAATATTCTGCCAATCAGAAAATAAACAGAAAGCTGAAGGAGCAGAATAAATTTATTACCAACCAGAAGGAGGAGCTGGCCGCGACTCTGGAAAAACTTTATGACAGTGAGCTCAAACTTCGGGCCATTTATGATAATGCCGCCGATGGAATACTAATCGTGGAAAATGCCGTGATTTGGTATACCAATAATAAAATGAGTGAACTATGCGGATATCCGGCCGATGAAATTATTGGTAAGAATATCGAATCTTTTATCGCGCCTGAATACAGGAAAAAGGTGCTGGAATATCATAACCGCAGGACACTGGGTGAAATTGTTCCTTATTCTTATGAAACTCTTCTTCTTCATAAATCGGGCAGAGCGTATGAAGCTGAGGTAAAGATATCGAAAATCAGATTTGAGGGAAGACCCGCTTTTCTCGCTACGGTAAGAGATATTACAGAAAGAAAGAGCTTTGAGAATGAACTGATGCACGCTAAAAATGAAGCGGAGAAATCAGACCGCCTGAAAAGTGAATTTCTCGCTCAGATGTCACATGAAATAAGAACTCCTGTCAGCACAATAATTAATTATTGTTCTTTAATGAGGGAGGAAATCGGAAGAGGAACCCTGGATGGAGAATGGGACGCATGTCTTCAGAGCATTAATTCGGCGGGAAGGCGGATTATCAGGACAATGGACCTGCTGATTAATATGTCGGAGATGTTATCGGGATCGTACGATTATAATCCATTAAATATTGATATCTATACCTATTTTATCGAGAAATTATTCCCGGAATATAAAAATCTCGCGGAAGAAAAGAATATTTCACTCAATATTTTAAGATTTACCGATAATACTTTTGTAACTGCCGATGAATATTCAGTTAATCAGATTTTTAATAACCTTCTTGATAACGCGATAAAATATACTTTAAGCGGTAAAGTGGAGGTGATATTCTCAAATGAATCGGAAAATTCGGTTTTGGTGGAAATAAAAGATACCGGGATAGGCATAGCCGAGGAATTTGTCCCCAACCTGTTCAAACCCTTTCGCCAGGAAGAGCAGGGGTATACCAGAAGATATGAGGGCAACGGGCTGGGGCTGGCTCTCGTTAAAAAGTTTTGTGATCTGAATAAAGTATATATAGATATTGATTCTGAAAAGGGAAGAGGCACAGTAGTATCCCTGCTTTTCAGGTCGCGGATAAAATAATTGTCCTAAAAATAAAAATATTCAAATATATTTAGCTTATCATTATTGACATTCCCTGTAAAATTATTTAGTTTATAATTGTAAATTAAATGCCTTGCAGCTCGAGGCTGTTAATAATTGTTCAGAAGCAAGGAAATCTTTTTCTGTCTATGTTCGAGCAATATTACATATCCTCTATCCCTCCATTTTCTCTCCCGGGAAATACTTTTCTATTTTACATAAATAAGAAACACTCCTCTCTTGGAATGAGCATATTGACTCATCCTCTTTTTATACCATCACAGGGCTCAAACTGGTCTTCACTGAAAACCACCTTATCCTTTTTCCATTTAACCATTATTCTGCTGTTTCAACTCACCTCAGGTTAAACCCGAAGGTTTTCACTATATTCTGCGGAAAATAGTGAGAGGAAGAAAAAAAGCATAACAGCTTTAAGGCTGTATACTCCAATTCGGAAAAATTCGAGTGAACAAATTGGTATACGCATCCCTATGCGTTAAATAAGGTATTTTCGGGAGGTATTCTATGCTTATTAAAGCAGATGACCTGTCTGCATTTTTTGCAAAATGTCGTGATGAAGGATTTGGCGGCATTTCCGAAGTTATTTTGCCGGAAAAAAGTGTTTATAATTCCGATTTGACATTCCTGACAGTATTGAACGGACAATCCGGTTATATGCTTGATGGATTCAGATCGGTTGATCCGGTAAAAATTTTGTTCTATAAAACCAGGGAGGTGTTATCTCCCGAAAAATATGAGAACAAAAAAAGGATAATCGCCGGCATAAAAGCATGCGATCTGAAAGCTTTGGAAATGATGGACAAGGCCCTCATCAATGAAGATTTTACCGATCCATCATATTATCACTGGCGAAAGAACAGCTATATAATCAGTTGCGATTGTACAGATGTTACCAGCGCCTGTTTTTGTAATCTGCATGATGAAAATCCATTCCCGACAAAAGGATTTGATATCAATCTTACTCCGGTGGATGATCACTACATGCTGACAGCGGGCACTGAAGCCGGTGAAGAATTACTCAGTCTGATTCAGAAAGAATTTACTCTTTCTGAAATTAGTGAAACACAGAGCAGACTGGTGGAAGAACAAAGAAAAAAAATCAGGGCAAAGCTTGATGAACAAAATTCGATGTATAATTTTGATTCTGAAAAACTTTCCCTGGTTAAAGCCGATCAGGGGGGCTGGAAAGAGGAATCGGGCAAGTGTGTCGGCTGCGGGGCATGCACTAATATTTGTCCCACATGCTACTGTCTGATATTAAATGATGAAAGCAGCGAAGAATCATTTATTAAGGTAAGAAGTTATGATTCCTGCCAGTATAACGGATACGCAAGGGTGGCAGGGGGCGGAACTCCGAGACCTGAAATGTCGCAGAGATTCCGTAACAGGTATCTGTGCAAGATGGTCTACATGAAAGAAAATCCCGGTATCGATGGCTGTACGGGATGCGGCAGATGTATTGACGCCTGCCCGGCGAATATCGATATGAGAAGGGTAATTACAGAACTTAAAAAAGAACCGGTACTTACTTCAGGAGTGAATGCATGAACAATCCCTATGAAGTTACCCCGGCCGAAATTTATGATGTTGTTCAGGAATCTCCGCTGATAAGAACTTTAAGGCTGCGTCCTGAGCATCCGGTTAAATTTCAGACCGGCCAGTTTATCGAGCTCTCAATTCCCGGTATCGGAGAAGGTCCGTTTACTCCCTCATCATCACATTATACCGATGAGGTGATGGATGTTACAATTATGAAAACCGGTTTTGTCACTCAATATGTTCATCAGAGCAAAGTTGGTGATAAAGTCGGTTTGCGCGGTCCTTATGGTTCAAGGTATCCGCTGGAAAATTTTGAAGGAAAAGATCTGCTTATTCTTGGCGGCGGCTGCGGACTCGCCCCTCTGAGGTCTCTCTTTCTTACTCTGCTCCATGATGTTGAAAAATATAACAGCATTACATTTTTAGCGGGAGCAAAAACGCCAAAGGACTGTATTTACAAAGATCAGGCGGCTGAATGGAGAAAATATCCTAATGTTAAATTTATCAGGGCGGTCGATATGGTTCCCGATGGAGAAGAATGGGACGAGGATGTCTGCCTGGTAACCAAGCTGCTTGAAAAGATCAATATGGAACCGGATGGCAACCCGGCTGTAGTCTGCGGTCCTCCGGTGATGATGAAATTCGGAACATTCGATCTGCTGAAATATGGCTATAAAGAGGAAAATATTTACCTCTCCATGGAGAAAAAAATGTACTGCGGATTCGGGCAGTGCAGGCATTGCGCTATGGGTTCATATTACGCTTGCAAAGATGGTCCGGTTTTCAAATATTCCGATATCAAAGATGAGGAGGGAATATGGGACTAAGAAGAATAATGATTGATGTTCCGGCACTCATCGATTCGGGAGCCGATATTGAAAAAATAGAATGCAGTTATACTTATCACAGGCGGAACCAGGGAGTTTTTTCCCTTCTTGAGATGGTTGAATTTTCTACCTACTGCCGACAGTGTGAGGACGCGTTCTGTATATCAGCCTGCCCGAAAGACGCGCTGGAACACCAGGATAACGGAATGATTAAAAGATATAACATGAGATGTGTCGGTTGTAAGAGCTGTGTGCTGGCATGTCCCTTCGGAACCATTTTCCCTGAAATAATAAATTATGTAACCTCCAAATGTGATCTTTGCCTTGAAAAACTTGATGATGATTCGGAATATGTTCCCGCCTGCGTGGCAACTTCACCGGAAGGAACATTTTTTATGACCGGTGAAATTACTGAAGATCCTGAAAAAAATATATTTCTTATTGGCGATCACCTGGCAGTAAAGAATCCATCCTGGAAAAGAAAGGAGGAACTGATATGAAATGGGAATATCTTTTTTACCTGCTGATTTTCCCCGGACTGCTCTTTACAGGAGTATTCGGCATGGTTGTCGGCTGGGTGGACAGAAAAGTGTCGGCGCGGTTTCAATTCAGAGTCGGGCCTCCTTTTCTGCAGAATTTTAATGACTTTTTTAAACTTATGGGTAAAGAGACTATCATCGTAAAAGATGGTATGCCGGGAATGTTCATACTGGCTCCTTTCCTGGCTTTTGGAATGCTCGCGACAGTTTCGACCGTAGTCGGCACAGCGATCTTTTTTAACTTCGGTTTCGGAGCCGATCTCTTCGTTGTTATGTACCTGCTGATGATATACTCCATAATGGTGATACTCGGCGGTTCGGCATCCGGCAATGTATATTCAAGTGTCGGCGCGGGAAGGGAAATAAAACTGCTGCTGGCCGATGAACTGGCGTTTATCATTATCTGTCTGGTTCCTGTTATAAAGTCAGGTTATACAATTACACTGACCGGAATTATTTCAGCCCAGTCGGAAGCGCCCTTTTTATATTCTGTTTCAGGGGTATTGGCTTTTATTATCGGTTTATTATGCATTCAGGCGAAAATGACTCTTCCTCCTTTCCACATTCCCGAAGCTGAAACCGAAATTGTGGAAGGTCCTTTTATGGAGTATAGCGGCCCGCCCCTCGCATTCTGGAAACTGAATCATCTGATGATGTATGTCGTATTTCCATTTCTTCTTATCACCCTTTTTTGGGGAGGATTTAATCTTGAAGGAATTGGCATATTATGGGCTGTTCTCAAGTACCTTCTTATAGTGGTATTAATAATTATAATAAAAAATACAAATCCCAGAATCAGGATTGATACATCACTCAATTTTTTCTGGAAATATGCGTCACCTCTGGCATTTGCGGCATTAATTCTATCAATATTGGGAGTGTAATATGGGATGGTATAATAAAAGGCTGGCGCGATCGATATGGGTTTTTCATGTCAGCGCTTCGCCATGTAATAACTGTGATATTGAAATTCTCGATTTACTCACACCCAAATATGATCTTGAGCGGCTGGGAATTAAACTTGTCGGCTCGGTCAGGCACGCAGATGTGATACTTGTTTCAGGTGTGATAAATCAGAAAGTAGCGCCAAAAGTTAAAAAAATATTTGAGCAGGCCCCGAAACCTGTTTTTGTGGTTGGAGTGGGCACCTGTCCCGCGTCGGGCTGTTGCTTTAAGGAAAGTTACAACGTTGTGGAAAACAGGGAAGAAGTTATTCCTTTTAATCTCTATATACCCGGATGTCCGCCGAAACCTGAAGCGATGATTGAAGGGGTAGCCAAACTTGTGGAGGTGCTTAATGGGTAAAAAAGATGATCTCCTCAGCAAGATGGATGGCAGGTTTAATAATATAGTTGACAAAAAAGGAAGACTCTATTTTGATGTTGACCCCGATGACATCAGGGATATAGCCCGCTATCTTTTTGAAGATGTCGGGTGCAGGCTTTCCACTGCCACAGCGCAGGAGAGATATGGCTGGGTAGAGGTTCAGTATCATTTCTCACATGATGAAACCGGCTATTATTTTTGTCCGCGCGTTGTTATGAAGGATAAAAAGAACCCGGTAAGCAATTCAATCGCCGGAATCGTCAAAGGCGCTGAATGGATTGAACGGGAAATGATGGAATTCTGGGGAATAACCTTCAGGGATCATCCCCGGCCCGAACCATTGCTAACCCGTGACCATCCGCGGCAGGAAGAGAGAAAAAATCAGCTAAGATTCAACGGGGTGAAAAATGGATAAAAATGTAATACCTGTTGGTCCCTATCATCCGCTGCTTGAAGAAGCTGAGTATTTTACACTTCAGGTTGACGGCGAAACGGTCGTTGATATCGATCTTGATATCGGCTGGATGCACCGGGGACATGAATTTATATCGGAATCGAGAACATTTACCCAGTCAATTCACCTGGTGGAAAGAATATGCGGAATATGTTCCACCTCCCATCCGCTGGCCTGTGTGCATGCCATTGAGGATGTGGATAATGTTGAAATACCTGACCGGGCCAAGTATATCAGAACCCTCGTCGGAGAGCTGGAAAGAATACACAGTCATCTGCTCTGGCTTGGTCTCGCCGGGCATTTTATAGGCTACGACACATTATGGATGTGGGCCTGGAAATACCGCGAGCCGGTTTTGCAGATGTTCGAAATTATTTCAGGCAACAGAAATCATTACGGCATGATGCGTGTTGGTGGAGTAAATAAGGATGTTGATCCCTCCAAAATACCGGAACTTCATTCTATCCTCGATATGGTAGAGAAAAAAATGGTAATGATAGCAAAAGCCGCTAATGATGATCCGGTGTTAAAATCAAGGCTTGTCGGTGTGGGAGTGCTCACAAAAGAAGCGGCTGTAAATTATTGCGCGGTCGGCCCTACATCAAGAGCTTCGGGCGTTCCGGCAGATGTGAGAACATCAGAAAAAGATGAGGCCTACGGGCTTGTTGATTTTGATGTTATTGTTACCCAAAACGGTGATGTTTATGATAAACTTGTCGTAAGGGTACTTGAGATAATTGAATCTGTGAAAATCTGCAGGCAGTGTCTTGACAAGCTTAAAACCATAACGGGCCCGGTTATAAATAATGTAAAAGAAATCGGTGAAGGTGAAGGATGCGGAAGATATGAAGCGCCCCGCGGTGAGGTATTCCATTACGTAAGAACCGATGGCACCAACCGTCCTGTCCGCCACAAGGTGAGAGCTCCCAGTTATGTTAATATTCCCACCTTCGAAGCCTCATGCAAAGGAATCCCCATAGCGGACGCCCTGATAACTCTCGCCGCTGTCGATCCATGTTACTGCTGCACCGAACGCGCGCTGCGGGTTGTCGATCTTAATGATCCCGCGCGCCCTCTGAATCTGATGAAACTCTCCAGAGAAAAGACCCAAAGAATAAGGGGAGGAAAAAATGGAAAATAATCTGTTATGGATTTTTCTGCTGGTTCCGGCCGCGATAACGATTCTGAATATAATCCTGCCTGTCGCGGTAAGGAAGTATCTGAATCTCGCCGGACTGGTGTTCATGCTTATACCGGTTTATATGCTCTACCAGGGAAATCCCGGATCAATAAACATTCTTGACTACACAGTTTTCGCGGCGGACAAGATAGCGATATTCGCCCTGACATTCATTCAGATACTCTCCTTCATAATATTTCTGTTTTGTCTGAAGGGAGTGGATAAATCTGTTGAAGGTCCTTTCATGACTCTCTATCCCCTCACTGTCGCCTTCTGCAACGGCGTGGTGATATCGGAAAATATGATCGCTTTCCTGATATTCTGGGGACTCTCAGGTCTGACTGTCTATCTTTATGGCATATTGGGAAAAACCCACGAAGCACCGGGAACGGCAAAAAAGACTTTTATTATTCTTGGAGGCAGCGACGCTCTGCTGATATTCGGATTTGTGCTGATCTGGTATCTTCTGCAGCGGTCGACAATGGATATAAGTCTTATGCAATTGCCGCTGGTCTCAACCGCGAGTTATGTCGCATTCTTTTTATTGCTTATCGCGGCCCTGGCGAAAGCGGGAGGTTTTCCTTTCCACACATGGGTTCCCGATTTTACCAGGGACGCCCCGGTCGAAAGCGCCGCGTTTCTGCCCGCTTCGCTGGATAAACTTCTCGGAATATACCTGTTGGCAAGAATGATGAATTCTCTTTTTACATTTGATTTTCTAATAAATATGATCGTCGTAACAATCGGCACCCTGACTGTTATCACAGCGGTAATGATGGCGATGGAACAGCATAACGGAAAAAAACTTCTCGGCTATCACGCTGTCAGCCAGGTGGGATATATGATAATGGGTGTCGGTTCGGCTAATCCGATAGCTTTTGCCGGCGGTTTATTTCACCTGATAAATCATACTATATATAAATCAAATCTTTTTCTCGCGATGGGATCGGTTGAAAAACAGACAAAAACCGCCGAACTGGATTATCTCGGCGGACTCGGAAGCCGTATGCCGCTTACATTTCTTATGGCCCTGATAGGCGCTCTCTCTATATCGGGAATTCCACCTTTTAATGGGTTTTTCTCAAAATGGATGATCTACCAGGGACTTATTGAACAGGTAGCCCTTATCGGGACCGGTTACAAAATCTGGCTTCTGATCTGCCTGATCCTCGCTGTTTTCGGCAGCGCTCTTACTCTCGCCAGTTTCATGAAATTTATCCACGCCACTTTCCTCGGAAAACGGCCCGCGATATGGAATGAGATAAAAGAAGCCCCGGCGAACCAGTGGATATCAACCGGAATGCTCGCTCTGTTATGTGTGGTATTTGGAATTTTTGCCCTTGAACTTCCGCTGGGACTGACAATAATCCCTGCTCTCGGAGACGCGGGAATAATTCTTCCCGATTTTACAGGTCTGTACGCGCCCAAGGTTATTACTATTATGATGGCGATAACCGCTCTGCTCGCTATACTTGTTTACAGGCTTGTCAGGAAAACAAGATATGATAATGTATACCTGGGAGGAATGGAAGCCGATGATAAATTCAGAATTGCCGGCACCTCCTTTTATAATGAGATCAGGCAGATGAATCCGCTGAAATATATTTACAGTATGGCGGAGAAAAAATATTTTGATCTTTATGAAGCGGGATCTAAAACCACATTCGCGATATCAAGGGTAATTCAGGGAGCTCACCCGGGACAACTTCAGCTCTATCTCCTCTATATTCTGCTTGGATTGCTAATATTTTTAATAATAATATAAAAAGGACCGGAGCCAAATATGCCTGTTGACAACTGGTTAATATTTCTTCTTATCTTCATGATTATCGGGTCGGTTGCGGCCCTCGAAATGAAGGATATTTTATCTTCAATCATTGCTATCGGTGTTATCGGGCTTGGAGTATCAATCGCATTTTTGGTCCTTCAGGCGCCCGATCTGGCAATAGTACAATTTCTTTTTGAAATTTTCGCTTTGATCATACTCGTCAGGGCTTTCATTAAAAAAGATTATCATAATGAAGAGCCCGCCGCCATTAATAAATTGCTCACCGGGGTAGCGATAATTACCCTGGGAGCAATCTTTTTCTTTAGTATTTCAGTATTTGAACTTCTCCCTCCATTTGGTGAGCCATTGATGAAAACAGCGGGTCACTATATTGAGAAAGGAGCTGCCGAAACCGGCGCGGCTAACCTGGTCGCTTCTGTGCTTCTTGATTACAGGGCTTTCGATACCCTCGGCGAGGTTACCGTGCTCTTTACCGCCATTCTCGGAGCTTTTACAGTGCTGAGGATTAGATCAAAAAGCAAAAAGAGCGGGGAGGATGAAAATGAATAAAGATGGAATGTCGATAATCGTAAAAACCATTACCCGGATAAGTGTGTGGCTGATTTTGCTTTATGGATTTTATATAATTCTTCACGGTCATCTTACTCCCGGTGGAGGTTTCGGAGGGGGAGTTATACTCGGACTCGCTTTCCTGAATGTTATGCTCGCTTACGGCAGGGATTTCAGCAAAAAATGGCTGAATATTAAACTGCTGCATGACATTGAAGCCTCAAGCATTACTCTCTTTCTGATTGTAGGCCTGCTGGGGATTGCCCTGGGAGGCTCATTTCTGGCCAATTTCCTCGGAAAAGGGAATTTATTCAGCCTTCTCAGCGGAGGAACCATGCCGGCGCTTAATATACTGATAGGCGTTAAAGTCGGTATGTCCCTATTTCTTGTAGTCTGGCTGATGGCAGGTTTTGACATTAAAAAAGGGGAGGAAAAATGACACTGTATCTTCTCTGTTTTCTCTTGTTTTTAGTCGGTCTTTACGGCCTGCTGACCAAGAGAGACCTTGTAAAAATAATACTCTCGATAGGAATTATCGGTTATGCGGCAAATCTTATGCTGGTGCTCTTCGGCTACAGCAGGGGAGGCGGATACCCGATATTATCGGAAGGTTCCAAAGCCGGCGCTATGGTGGACCCTTTGCCCCAGGCGATGGTGCTTACCTCCATCGTTATTGAGCTTGGAACTACCGCCCTGCTTGTAGCCCTCGCGCTAAGGCTCTATCAAAAATACAACACTTTTGATATCACAAAAATAAGGAGGTTATCAGGATGATCCTCCCATATTTTATTATAATACCATTAATGGCCGCGTTTCTGATCGCCATGATCGGCGGAAAGAAGGACCAGTGGGGCATCGCGCTCTCATTTGTGGCTATAACTTCATTGCTCATACTTTCTGTCTACGCTTTTATTACCACAGGTAACCAATCGTTTGTTTACGAAATGAGCGGCTGGCAGATGCCGGTCGGCATTGTTCTGGTGCAGGACGCGCTTTCAATGTTTATGCTTGTTATGGTCAGCATCGTTTCGCTTACATCCATAATATATTCTGTCCAGTATATCAGGCATCAGTCAACCGACTGGAAATACTACTCCCTTTTTATGCTGCTTGTAACGGGCATGAACGGAGTTATTTCAACCGGCGATCTCTTTAATATGTTTGTTTTTATGGAGATAGCGCTTCTCGCGGCTTTTGCCCTTGTATCTTTCAGTGGTGAATCGGTTGAATTTGAAGCCTCATTTAAGTATGCTGTCATGGGCGCTGTTTCCTCAATTTTTGTTTTGATAGGGATTGCTGTCACATATAGCGCGACATCGGCCTTATCAATGGCTAAAGTGGCTGAAGAGCTTACAGGCGCCAACCAGACAATAATATTGTGGATCGGTGGATTGTTTCTTGCGGGATTTGGTTTAAAGGCGGCTTCAATGCCATTTCATGCCTGGCTGCCCGACGCGCATTCCTCCGCGCCCGCTCCCATATCAGCGATGCTTTCCGGAGTACTGATAAAAGCTCTTGGCATCTACGCTTTAATGAGAATATTTTATAACGTTCTCGGGGCTCCCCAGGTGTTTATTACCGCCTTTCTTATTCTGGGGTCCGTTTCAATTCTGGCAGGAGTTATCCTCGCCGTAGGTCAATGGGACCTGAAGAGATTGCTCGCCTATCACAGCATCAGCCAGATAGGTTATATTCTTCTCGGACTGGGTCTCGCCACCCCGCTGGGAATTCTCGGCGCGGTATTTCATCTTTTTAACCATGCCATGTTTAAATCTTTATTGTTTTATAACGCTGGTTCGGTCGAAATGGCTCTCGGAACCAGAGACCTCAAAAAGATGGGAAATGTCGCCAAAGCTCTTCCGGTTACTTCACACACATCCATGATCGCCTCTCTTTCGATTTCCGGTATTCCTCCCTTTAACGGATTCTTCAGCAAGGTGGTAATCATAATCGCCGCGGTTCAGGCGGGTGAACCCTGGTTTGCTCTTTTCGCGGTTATCGGCAGCCTTCTTACCCTTGCCTCATTTATGAAAGTGCAGAGGTATGGTTTCAGAGGCCAGGAAATAATAGAGACCGTAAAAACCGCGATTGGCTGGAGAATGAACTTCGCGATGATAGCGCTGGCTCTGTTGTGTATTCTCTCAAGCGCCTTTATCATTCCCGGTATTCGTGAGGTTGTGCTTGATCCTGTTGTTGACGTTGTGATGAATAAAGCCTCATTCATTAACCTGTTGGCGGGGAGGTAGATATGAAACTAAAAAGCAGAATTATTGTATTTATTCTTTCATTTCTCGTATGGATAGCTTTGACCGACCTGGGATCTTTGCAGGAAATTATCGCCGGAATTATAATTGCCGCGATAGTTGCCCTGATGGCAGGTCACTTTCTGGTGACAACGGAAAAAAGTGAACATATTTTTAAAAGGATTATTTCAGCTCTTGTTTATTTTTTCCGGTTTTTATGGGAAATGATTAAAGCCAATGTTCATGTAGCCTATATTGTTTTGCATCCCGGGCTGCCGATTAAACCGGGCATTGTAAGAATAAAAACCGATCTGAAAAAAGACAGCTCTCTTACCGTTCTTTCAAATTCGATCACATTAACTCCCGGCACACTTTCTGTCGACATTTCCGATGACAAAAAACATCTGTATGTCCATTGGATTGATGTTGAGGAATCTGATGAGGATAAGGCGACATCAAAGATAGGGAGCAAATTTGAAGGGAGACTGAAGGAGGTATTCGAATGAAAGTAATAAAATGGTTAGCCGGGTTGATAATTATCGCGGCCTTTCTCTACTATAATTTTTTCATATTTGAAGGGGAACTGCTGATTCAACTGATAAATATCAGCCTTTTTTGCGCTCTTTTTGTTTTATTCCGTGTGATCATCGGTCCTTCCCCGGCCGACAGAATTGTGGCTGTGGAGATTCTGGGTATTCTTATTATAGGGATGCTCGCGCTGATGGGTATTTTTTATGACGAATCTTTCTTTATGGATATCGGACTTATCTGGGCATTGCTCAGTTTTGTCGCTTCACTCGCATTCGCAAAAACTCTCGAAGGGAGGCGTTTAGATGATTAATGAAACCATAGGAATAATATTTATTGTAGTTGGAATAGCCTTCGACTTTTTCGGAGTTCTCGGGCTTGTAAGGCTGCCCGATGTATATAACAGGCTGCAGGCAGCGACAAAATGTGTTACCTTCGGTTCGGCGGGAATTTTATTCGGCGTGTTTCTTATGCAGGGATTTAACGCTTTCGGCTTTAAGGCTCTGCTCGGGATAGCATTTATTTTTCTGACCTCTCCGGCAGCGGCCCACGCGATTTCAAAAGCGGCGCATAAAGCGGGAATACCTCTCGCCGACTGCACCGTTGTTGATAAATATGCCAAAGATAAAAAAAAGGAGGAACCGGAGACTGTTTCGGTTTCTGAAACAAATGAAGTGTGAACTAATGTATACCGGAGGTTAATATGTATCTGCCAAAACTCAGGGAAATAAAGGAAGCGCTTACTTCATTTTTTTCAGCTCCTTATACCACAAAATTTCCTGCCAAAGGATATGATGCTCCTGATGAATTCAGGGGCAAGCCAAAATATGATGAAGACGGATGTGTCGGATGCGGAACCTGCGCTCAGGTATGTCCCAATTCAGCTATTACGATCAGTGATGATCTTGAAGCGAGAAAAAGAACTTTAACGGTCGATTATTCATCATGTATGTTCTGCGGCCAGTGTGAAGAGCATTGCATCACCGAAAAAGGGATTAAACTCTCCTCCGATTATTCACTCGCCGTCTTTGATCTGAAAGATCCTTCAATGTTTGATTCCGTAACGAAAAAAATTATTTTGTGTGAAGTCAGCGGCAAATTTGTGGCATGTTCCGACCATCTTCAGTTTGTAAAAGAACGGCTCGGGGCGAAGGCTTACGCACATCCCAATCTGATGCTGTTTACACAGAAAAAATTCTTCAGGCTCGAACCTTCATACCCAAAAAGCAGGATCAGGCGTGAAGACCAGGTTAAGGAAGTTACGGCACAGTCCCGATATCAGATTGTCGTTGAAGATGAATTTTAACGAATTTAAGAACACATTGAAGGAGTATTCTCCCGAAACGGTTGTGTTTGTCGGCCTGGGCAATGAATGGGCCGGCGACGACGCGGCCGGATTGTATCTTTTTCAAAAAATTCAGGAACTTGATGATTTCCGGGGTTCAATTTTTATCGAAGCCGGCAGAACCCCGGAAAATTATCTTCAGCCAATAATCGACGCCTTTCCGGAATGTGTAGTATTTATTGACGCGGTGAGGTCTTCCGGTTCAAATGGTGATATCAGTTGGATAAACAGCCGAATGGTTGATGAGGCCGGATTCAGCACCCATACATTTTCGCTTGTTATGATTGAAGATTATATCCGGGCTTTTCACCAGACTGATATTCTCTACCTGGGAATTAATATCAGCGGAAAACCATGTAAGGGGGATTTAAGTAAGAAGATGATAAACGCAATTGAGAACTTTCTTCCCCGGGAGGTTAAAGGCTGATGAAATTGCGAAGAATGAGCTCGGCGAAAATATTTCCCTTCCATACGGCCGAATCCTTTTGGGTCAGGCTGAGATGGTATGTGAATCTCAGGTGGGTGGGGATAATTGGTATTCTGATAGCCGTGCCGCTCGGCAGGGATATTTTTGGTTTTAATCTCGCTTATAATCCCATTATTATCATTCTTTCAATTCTTGCCTTTCTGAATATAATTTATCATTTAATCATTCAGCATCTGCCCCCGGTGAGTGAGTTCAGCGAGCTGGTATTTGCCGAGGTGCAGATTCTTACAGATATGCTTTTTTTGTCGACGCTCATTCATTTCGCTGGAGGAATAAATAATCCCCTTTATTTTCTTTACATAGTGCTGGTTATATTATCGGGCATTCTTTTTCCAGGTATTACTCTGCCCTGGGTGAACGCGTCCGCGGCGGCATTTTTATTAACGACCTGGACTGTGCTGGAGTTTTTTGATTTTATTCCCTCATATTCACTTTTTGACCAGCGTATTGAACTCCGTTATTTTATTATCGCGCTATTCTCTTTTTACCTGATAAATTTTACCGGCATTTATATATTAAAAGATTTTCTCATACGATTCAGGCATCTTAAAAGAATTATTGATCAGAAAAACGACGCCCTTGAAAACGCGCTGAGGGAGAGGAGTAAAATATTTCGTTATACAGCTCATGAGTTAAAATCACCACTTACCGCAATTCACAGCACTCTGAGTGTGGTAAAACAGCTTTATAATCGAAATCTCCCGCCTGAAGGAAGTGATATGATCCTGAGAGCGGAGCGAAGAACCGACCAGGTGCTCAATATGGTAAAAGAGATGATAACTATTACCCAGTATAATCTCGATATCGATAAAAGGGTGATAGAACATCTGGAGTTTAATGAGTGGGTAAAATCACTGGTTTCGCTGCAGCGGGATTATTCTGTTAAAAAGCGGGTGTTCCTGAAGTTGACAGAATATCCGCGCAGTTTTTATGTTTCCATTGATAAATCGGGTATGGAAAAAGTGTTGACCAATCTTGTTAATAACGCATTGCGTTATACTCCCGAAGGTGGTTATGTTGAGGTGTCGGTTTTCCGGTCGGATGATTTTTTCGGCTTTACCGTTTCCGATACCGGTATCGGGATTGCCCAGGAGGACCTTGATAAAATATTCAAGGAGTTCTACCGGACGAAGGAAGCCCGTAAAATGGAACAGATAGGCACAGGACTCGGGCTGAATATGGTCCGGGAAATTGTCGAAAAAAACGATGGAAGAATTACTGTAAACAGCGAACTGAATAAGGGAAGTTCGTTTAAGGTCGAATTGCCTTTGCCGGTTAAAACGGGCAGTTACAAGAAAATTTATGTGCATTGAGGGAAGAGAATTTAATTAATAATGAATAATTAATAATGAATAATTAAGAAGACAAAGTTTAACTCAGATTTTCGCGGGTTTCGTGGATTCAGGCGGAAAAAGGGCGCGAAATCACAAAAACACGAAATCCCACGATTAATGCACAAAGAACCTTATTCTTTGATCTTTACACCTTAGTAGCCAGTGATATCCCCATTAAAAAATTCAAACCTTATTACCTTATTCCCATTCCGCAGATTTCGCTGATTGCCGCAAAAAGATCGGTATCGCAATCGTCTTTAAAAAATCAGAGTAAGATTATGAATTTGGTTTTGTGTTTATTTTGATTGTGATCTGTTTGCCCGGGGTTGGGGATTACGTAGGACAGCCTTTCCAGGCTGTCCCTCCCTGTCGTTCCCCTCGGAATTTCTTGGATCCACTGAACTGTTTTTGTTTATATAATCCTGTCGTGATATTAACTGAATTTGGCGTTACCCAAAATTGGGGCTCTTTATTGAGCAGAAAATACATTACCCGCAATTTTGTATATTCCACTCCGCAGATTTAGCTGATCGCCGTTAAAAGATCGGTATCGCAATCGTCTTTAAAAAATCAGAGTAAGATTATGAATTTGGTTTTGTGGTTATTTGGATTGTGTTTTGTTTTCCCGGGCTGGGGATTACGATTATGATTATGATTATGATGTTGCTTGAGATGGAACAATATTAGGATGAATTAAAATACCTGCTGAATGTTTACGAATATACTGATTTCTCTCCGGATTATAGACATCTCAAGGTAGATCAAACCCCTCCCGTCCTCCCCTTAAAATCTTAAGGGGAGGGGATTCCGATCCCAAAACATTGATTTTTTTTTTCGTTAAGTTATCATCCCTGGAATATTGTTGCTGAAAATTTGAATTTTGTTGTTTTTCCAAATTGGGGCACCTTAGTAGCCGGGAACACACCCATCAAAATATTTTAACCTTATTACCTTATTCCATCCAGATAGCCGTTGAGAGATCGGTATCGTAATATGGATCGGGTCCCTTAATTCATGAGGTGTTGTTGATTCTATGCGACATTATAAATGCAAGTATTCATAATTCATTCAAAACATTTATTACCCAATCAAGGTTTTTTTGAAATTCAATATAAGCGGGGAACTTTTTAACTAAAAACTCCCATAAATCTTTCGCTTTAATAAAATATTTACGGGCTTTGGGTTTATCTTTTTTACTGTCCCTGAAAAAAACACCCAATTTCGCGTAAGAAACAGCCAGCCCGTTCTTAAATTCCACATTATTGGGATAAGTTTCATGGAGCTCTTCAAACAAAGTTGTTTCATCTTCAAAAAATTGGAGGGCTTTATCGAGGTTCCCCAGTGAAGTGTGAGTATCTCCGAGTTTAGAGTAAGAAACAGCCAGCCCATTCTTAAATCCCACATTATCGGGATATGTTTCATGGAGCTCTTCAAACAAAGTTGTTTCATCTTCAAAAAATTGGAGGGCTTTATCGAGGTTCCCCAGTGAAGTGTGAGTCGATCCGAGTTTAGAGTAAGAAACAGCCAGCCCATTCTTAAATCCCACATTATCGGGATATGTTTCATATAGCTCTTTAGTCAATTTAAGGTCATCTTCAAAAAATTGGAGGGCTTTATCGAGGTTTCCCATTGAAGTGTGAGTCTCTCCAAGTTTTTCGTAAGAGATAGCCAGCTCGTTCGTAAATTCCACATTATCGGGAAATGTTTCATAGAGCAATTTAGTCAATTTAAGAAAATCTCCAAAAAATTTGAGGGCTTTATCAAGGTTCCCCAGTGAAGTGTAAGTCGATCCGAGTTCTGCGTAAGAAACAGCCAGCCCGTTCTTAAATTCCACATTATCGGGATATGTTTCATGGAGCTTTTCAAACAAAGTTGTTTCATCTTCAAAAAATTTGAGGGCTTTATCAAGGTTCCCCAGTGAAGTGTGAGTCGATCCGAGTTTTTCGTAAGAAACAGCCAGCCCGTTCTTAAATTTCACATTATTGGGAAATGTTTCATGTAGCTCTCTTCCCAACCTTGACCGTTCTTCAAAAAATTTGAGGGCTTTATCAAGGTTCCCCAGCGAAGTGTGAGTCGATCCGAGTTTTTCGTAAGAAACAGCCAGCCCGTTCTTAAATCCCACATTAGCGGGAAATGTTTCATGTATCTCTTTAGTCAATTTATGATAATCTTCAAAAAATTTGAGGGCTTTATCGAGGTTCCCCAGTGAAGTATGAGTCTCTCCGAGTTTAGAGTAAGAAATAGCCAGCCCGTTCTTAAAGTCCACATGATTGTGAAATGTTTCATGGAGCTCTTCAAATAAAGCTCTTGCATCTTCGAAAAGTTTGAGGGCTTCATCGAGGTTCCCCAGTGAAGTGTGAGTCGATCCGAGTTTTCCGTAAGAAGTAGCCAGCCCGTTCTTAAAGACCACATTATTGGGAAATGTTTCATTTAGCTTTTTAGTCAATTTAAGAAAATCTTCAAAAAATTTGAGGGCTTTATCGAGGTTCCCCAGTGAAGTGTGAGCCTCTCCGAGTTTTCCGTAAGAAACAGCCAGCCCGTTCTTATAGTCCATATTATCGGGAAATGTTTCATGTAGTTCTTTTGTCAATTTAAGATTATCTTCAAAAAATTTGAGGGCTTTATCGAGGTTCCCATAAGTTTTATAAAAATTGCCGATCCTATCCAATAAAATTGAAAAATCACCTCTTACAGGGAATAAATGACCGCATACCGACTCACCATATTGTACCAGGGTTGCGGCCTCATCATAAGAAACATTTGTGACATTTCCTGTTCCCGGTTCATAATCGAGTTTTGATACCAGGTTATTAATTAATTCCCGGCAGTCCGCTTCCAGTCTTTCACCATTCTGTCTGCGGATGATCTCCTGAATTACAGGGCTGCATTTAAAACTTTTAATCCCCTTGTCAAAATAAATCCATCCTTTATGAGCGATTGAAAGCATTAGTTTATCGAGGCCGTCCGAATGATTAAGGAGGGAGCTGATATTTTTAAATGGAATGTTCTGAGGAGGCAAAACTGAAAACAGGGAGAGTATGGCTTTTTCATCTTCATCCAGAACCGAAATATCATACATAGCTTCAATTATTTTTTCCGGTTTAGCTTTCTGAAGTTTGTAATCGGTGTCAACATTTTCGCTCATACTGAGGTTTAGCAGCCCTTTTTGCCGGAGGTCCCCTAAAAGTTCATTAAGAGAATATTGTTTATTAAGTTCATTATTAAAATTATTCAGGTTTTTAGCCAAAAGTTCTATAACCAATGTATTATAACCTACAGCTTCCATAACAAGATTAAGAATATTATCATCCGAAGGATTGTGTTCAGCATAGTGGCTGACAAAAAGTTTTTTCGCGTTTTTTTCATTAAGGCAGTTTACAGGATACATTTCGGCATGTGAACATTTTGTCACGCGGGTTGTTATCAGCAAATGAAGCGATGAACATTTTCTCAGGGCCGGGTATATGTTATTCAGATCATCAAAATCATTCGCGTTGTCTATCACGAGGAGCCCCGGTTTTTGAAGTGTTAATAACTCACGCAGAATTAATTCAATTTTTTTGTCAGTCGTTTCTATATCATCTAAATGTAATTGCAGTTCCAATGAAAGGGACAATAAAGCGTCCTGAATGTTTTTTTCAACGGCGATCCAGGCAAGATGTGAATAATATTCGAGATATTTGTGGTAATAAGCCGAAGCCACCGTAGTTTTACCAATTCCCCCCTCGCCGTTAACCAGCAGCAGGCAGTTATCGTTCTCACACAATTTTTTATTTATTTCAGTGATATCGTTATCGCGGCCGATAAATATTTCAGGATTTACCGGAACAGCCCCCATCAGTTTTTTTATCTTTTTTTCGCCGTAATTTATATACGCATTTTCCGCTTTTTCAAAAAATACCGATTTATCACCAAGAGTAATGTTCCTGTTTAAATCCGTCATGTTAAGCGCCTCATTGAATGTTTATTGTCACGTTGCCCGGATTTTCAAAATATGAACTTTTATCTCCGATTTTTATATTTCTGCCGTTTTTTGTTTCACTCCCGACAAATTCAAATTTATCAAAACGGTTTAACAGAAGCCGGTCGAGTTCTTTATTGAACTGGTTCCAAAGGTTATCGAAGCCTGAATAGAAGGAGTAAAAATGCCCCAGCTTATTCAGTTCATTCTGAAATATTACCAGGCTTTTATCGCCACTTTCCTCTAAATTTCTGAAGTAGGTAAAAATAAAAGGTTTTTGAGCGCTTTGAAAGGATCCGAAGGCATTTTCAAATTCTTCGGCTGTATACATTCCCACCTTATTGGCGGCAAGCAAAACGAACAAATCGGCTTCTTTTATTTTTTTATTATATTCATCCTGCGAACGGCTTTTTGACATTCGCGCTGTAAGGTCTTCCCATATATCAAGGTGTAAAAATATATCCTTTTCAAACCATGCTTTGCATTTACGATAAACCTCGATCTCAAATTTTACCCGTTCATCTTTTAGTTCATTGGATGAAGCCAAAAATATTCTGATTCTTTTCATTCGCGAGTTAAAGTTTGGGTTTAATATTTTTATTCTATTTATGCTTATAATAATAAATAATCGGATTAAGAGCAATTGATTTTAGAATTATTAAGCAACGTTAAAATGAAAAGTCACGGTAAGAGCAGGAGTATGATTAGGGCGGAGACTAATCTTTAAGGAGTTAAAATTCTACGCGAAATGGCAAAGTTTTCAATTAACAATTAATAATGTACAATTAACAATTGAAAAGATGACCGCAGATTATTTTGATTTCGCTGATTTAGGCGGAAGGAAAGCCACAAAATCACCAAAACACTAAATCCCACGAAAAAGCTGATAAAACCTTATTCTTTAATCTTTCAACCTTAGTAGCAATAGCAAACCCTCAAAAATTTGAACCTTATTGCCTTTTTAACCGGGGCATTATTTCCCGCGGATTTTGCTGATGGACGAAGAAAACACAGGATTACCAAGATAAGAATGATGGTCAGGATGTTTTAATAAAATAAACACTGAGTTATCTTTAATTATCAATTGACTGACTTTCCACTTCCGGCTCCGCCGGTTTATGATTACGATTATGATTTCTATTAGCAGATTCTCGGCAATTGTTCGCCGGAGAGCATATCGAGGATTCGGTTGGTGCCATATTGGGTATGCAGCACAACTTTACCGGGATGATTTTCAGTTACTTCACCTATTATCGCGGCGTCCTTGCCATTTTTATTTTGTTTTAGTATTTCAAGGGCTTTATCGGCGGAGGCGGATGAAACAAAAATAACCGCTTTACCTTCATTCGCGGCATAAAAGGGATCAAGACCAAGTATCTCAAAAATGGCGTTTACCTGTTGTTTTACAGGCACAGATTTTTCTTCAATGCTGATGCCGAAAGTTTTATCGGTCACAATTTCATTCAATACCGAAGAAAGACCTCCCCTGGTGGGATCACGCATCATTTTTATTCTGCCGCAATTATCAATAAGGGGAAGGATAAGCTTTGTTAACGGGGCTGAATCGCTTGTAATATCTGACTCAAAATTAAATTTTTCCCTCGCCGAAAGAACAGCCGCTGTATGATCCCCGATGCTGCCGGTAATAATAATTTTATCACCCGCTGTGATGTTATCCGCAGATATGTTTATACCGGGTCTTATAGCTCCGAGTCCGGTTGTGTTAATAAAAATTTTATCACATTTTCCTTTTTCCACCACCTTAGTGTCGCCGGTAACGATTTTAACTCCGGCATTATCGGCAGCTTCTTTAATTGAAACACAGATTTTCGCCAGCGAATTAAAATCAAATCCCTCTTCGATAATAAAGGCGAGAGATATATAAAGAGGTTCGGCGCCGCACATTAATATGTCATTCACAGTTCCGTGGATTGAGAGGCTGCCAATATCCCCACCGGGGAAAAAGTGAGGATCAATTACGTAAGAATCGGTTGTGAGAGCGGCTCTTCTTCCCGGAATTGGCACCACTGCTCCATCATGCATCTTTTCGAGGTACTCATTGCCGAATGCCGGAATGAATACTTTTTCAATAAGTTCCCTGCTCTTTTTACCTCCGCCCCCATGAGCGATCGAAATTATTCCCGGATTCTCATAAGGAAGGGGACAATTAAAAAAATGTTCACTTTTTTTATCCATCCGCCTTTTCTCCGCTAAAATAAAGTGAGTAGGCTGAGCAGGCCCCTTCCGCCGAAACCATCGGGGCTCCCATCGGGTGATCGGGTGTACAGCCTTTCATATATTCAGGGCATTCGGGAGGTTTTTTTCTCCCGGTTAATATTTCTCCGGAAATACACATCGTTTTATTATCGAATTTTTTTTCATTAATGTTAAATTTCAAACCGGCGTTCAGCCCGGAATATTTCTTTTTTAACGTGAGTCCGCTTCCCTGAATTGTTCCTATTCCTCTCCATTCACGGTCTGTTGTTTCAAAAATATCATCCATAAGTTTCAGGGCGGCAATGTTTCCCTCTCTTTTAATTACCCTGCTATATTGGTTCTCCGTTTTATATCTGTTCTTCTCAATTTGTTGAAGGCACATCAAAACACCCTGGAGAAGATCGGCGGGTTCAAATCCGGTCGCGACAATCGGGATTTTATGCCCGGCAGAGATTTTTTCATATTCCATTAATCCTGTAATCGCGCATACATGCCCGGCGGCAAGGAAAGCATGAATATTTCCCGCTCCGTTATTCAGAACAAACTCCAGCGCGGGGGGCACCAGAAATATCGAGACTAACGCGGAAAGATTGGATATATTGAGATCAGCGGCTTTTTTTACCAGTGAAGCGGTCATAGGCGCGGTAGTTTCAAATCCTATACCGAACCAAACGATTTCTTTTTGTTTGTTATCCGCCGCGATTTTTAAGGCTTCCATCGGGCTGTAAACAATTTTTATCTCCGCTCCATTCGCGCGCGCTTCCAAAAGGCTTCCGGCAGGGGAGGGAACCCGTAGCATATCGCCGAAGGAAACAAGTATCACATTTTTTTTAAATGATAATTTTATCGCGCTCTCTATTGTTCTTTCGGGGGTAACACACACAGGGCAGCCGGGTCCGTGAATGAAGCTGACATTCCGGGGAAGTAGATCCTGAAGCGCGTATTTTAATATTGTGTGAGTCTGTCCTCCGCAAACTTCCATAATATTCACAGGGGGGCCATCATATTTATCTGTCTTTTTTTTTAGCGCCCTAATAAGTTCACCTTTTCTAAACTCTTCCAGGTATTTCATTTTTTCATCTCTTTAATGATCTGCTCCTCAGCTTCAAGAATTGATTTTATAGTTTCCTCCGCCTCCTTTTCATCGACCCTGCTAATCGCGAACCCGGCGTGCACCATCACATATTCGCCCGGTTTAAGGTCAGGCAGCCAGTCGGTATAAATTTCCTTTATAACTCCGCCAAAACTTGCTTTCGCTTTTATCCCAGTATCATCGGGATTATAAATCTCTATTATTTTTCCCGGTATCGCGAGACACATTTTTATACCTCCCAGCCATTAAGTTTTGCCGCTATTTGTCCAAATGATATTCCGCCGTCGTTGGGGGGAATATTTCGGTTAAGATATACCCTGAAACCATTTTGTTCGAGCAGTTTTTTCGCTTTGGTCACGAGGCGGAAGTTCTGAAAACAACCACCGCTGAAAAGAACATTTTCACTGCCGCAAATGAAACTGACATCCAGAATCAGGTGAGCCAGAGAATTATGGAACCGGTTTGATATCACCGACGCTGCCTCACCGTTAAATATATCTTCCAGAAGAGGCATTACCACTGAACGCCAGTCAAATTCATCCACTGTGTTTTTCGCTATTCTGACGGGATAAAAACTCTTGTCATCATTTTCACATATATATTCAAGTTCAGCCGCCGCGTGTCCCTCGTATTCATTTATATGAACAAGTCCGAGCAGGGAAGAAACCGCGTCAAATAATCTGCCCGCCGAAGAAGCGGGAAAGCAGTTTGTATTTCCACGCAGCATATCAATAATAAAACCGGACTTATCAAAACTGAAGGGGGGCAGCTTCTTTAATACATTCTCCGGAACTTCTTTATCAAACAGATCAAATAAAACCGCTATGGCCGATCTGAAAGGCTGCGTTATCGCTTTATCTCCTCCCGGCAGCATAATATCCCGGAATTTTAACGCTCTTTCAGGTTTATCATTTTTCAGCAGGAAGGTTTCTCCGCCCCATATTCTGCCATCTGTGCCCAGTCCTGTGCCATCCCATATAAACCCCGCGTAGTCAGTACTTATATTATTCTCCATATAACATGAGGCGAAATGGGCTATATGATGCTGAATTTCTGCGCGGGGAAGCCCGGTTTTTTTAGCGGACTGAGTGGAATAATAATCGGGGTGTATATCTGAAACAACAAGATCGGGAGTGACATCATTGAGAGCGCAAATATCTTTAATATTGCGCTCAAAATTTTCTGTCGCTTCCAGGTTCGAAAGGTCTCCTATATGCTGACTTGTGATAATCCTTTTATCTTTTTTTATCGAGATGCTGTTTTTGTAATAAGCTCCGAATGCCAGGATAGTTTTATCGTTATCATTTATATTCAGGTAAACAGGTGAGGGGGCATACCCCCGCGCCCTGCGTAAAACGGTCGGTTTATCATCAAAAAAGCGAACTATCGAATCATCAACGGGGCGAACAATTTTTCGGTTGTGTGTAAGGAAATAATCAGCGATATGGCCGGTTCTGCGTAAAGCTTCATCGATAGAAATACAAATTGGTTCCTCGGATGCGTTGCCGCTTGTGGCAATAAGCGGCCCGCCAAATTTTTCCAAAAGCAGATGATGAAGAGGGGAAAAGGGCAGCATTATACCGTAATATGGATTTCCGGGAGCGCTTAAGCTGTAAGGATCATCTTTGTATTTCCTTTTAAGCAAAATAACAGGAGCAATTGTTGATTGCAGCAGTTCTTTTTCCATTTGAGAAACATGGCAGATTTCTTCCACAGTCTCAATGTCCGGAAAAAGCATCGCAAAAGCTTTCTTTTTTCTCCTTTTTTTTTCTCTTAATCTTGATACGGCCTCCCGATTTGCCGCGTCCGCAAGTATCTGGAATCCGCCGATACTTTTTAATGATATAATATAACCGGCTTTCAGCAGTTCCGCGCAATTTTCGAGAGCTTCATTGTTGCCGCTGACGGTATTGCCGCTGTTATTTACCAGGGCAAGTTCGGGGCCGCAATCCGGGCAGGCCACCGGCTGGGCATGGAAACGACGGTCGGCTGGATTTTTATATTCGGCGCCGCAGTTATCACACATTTCAAATTCCCGCATTGTTGTTCCCGGTCTGTCATAGGGCATTGATTCAATAATGGAATACCTCGGCCCGCAGTTTGTGCAGTTTATGAAGGGATAGAGATAACGGCGGTCGCTTCTGTCGAATAGTTCTCTTTTACAATCATCACACATGGCAAGGTCGGGAAGCACATTAAAGCCGGAGGACTTTTCTATCACGCTTGGTTTTATTTTAAACTCATCGTCATTACATAAAAGCAAATCCGATTCATGAAATGAATGTATTTTCGCTGACGCCGGTTTATTTTTATTAATTATTTCCCTGAAATCATTGAGGATTGTTTCCTCTCCTTCAACTTCAATAATAACACCGCTTGTTGAATTTGCCACAAAACCTGTGAGTCCCGATTCATTCGCCCGGTTATAAATAAAAGGACGGAATCCCACACCCTGGACCGTTCCCGTTATATGAATTTTCCGCCGTTTTTTCAAAGCTGATCTGTTTCCCTCTTGATCCATTCAGCCACCAGGTCAATTCCCTCATCCCTTCGGCATGAGGTTTCGAATATCTCCAGATTATGGTTGATGGAAAGCGCGTTCTTTTTAAGCTGCTCAATATCAACATCAGTATAGGGGAGGAGGTCGGTTTTATTAATAATTAATGTTTCTGAGTTAAGAACAGCCTTGGTATACTTGAGAGGTTTATCCACACCTTCAGTTACACTTATTACAACAACTTTTTGATTTTCCCCGAGATCAAATCCCGCGGGGCATACGAGGTTGCCGACATTCTCAATGAGCAGAAAATTGATATCGAGGTTAATGATATTTTCCGCGGCGTTTTTAACAAGAGAAGCGTCGAGATGGCAGGCTCCGTTGGTAATTATCTGTATTGCCGGAATGCCCAGTTTATCAATTCTTTCGGCGTCGTTGCGTGTCTGCGGATCGCCGGTTATCACAGCCATGTTGAATAATTTGCCGCTATAATGGGCCAGGGCTTCCGCGAGGCTTGTTTTTCCTGACCCGGGAGAGCTCAGCATATTAATGACAAAGATTTTTTTCTGCCTGAACAGGTTCCTGAGTGTTTCCGCAACCTTATCATTTTTTTCAAGCACTTTTCTTTCAACAGTAATTACCGGCATAGTATCTCCGTAAGCTGGTTATAATTCGATTTCTGAAAGTGTTATTTCTTCTCCTTTTTTGACCTCTATATTATTGCTGCCGCAGGCGAAGCAGGTAAAGGCAAATTCATTGGTTGAAAAATCATGACCACAATCGAGGCATTTGATTGTCATAGGTATCTGTTCAATATCCAGCCTGCAATCAGGAAGGCCGGAGTTTTGAGAGACAACCTGCCATCCTTCCTCAAGCGCGGGAGGATATATGTTGCTAAGAATGCCAAGTTTTAGTTTGACAGATTTTATTTTGGACAGATCGGGGGTCGGCACCTCCTGACGGAGAATAGAAAGAATGTTTTGAGCGATTGATAATTCGTGCATCAGTTTATCCGTAATAGTTCTCTGATGATAACTTGTTATCAGGATAATATTTGCCCGCGACACATAAGATTCAGGACAGAAAGGACTGATTTTAATATAATGAATTAATTATTATAAATCAAAAATTATATAATTGTAAAATATCGCTGACGGCTGAGAGGTGATCTTTAAATCTTGATTGGAAAACAGAATGGGAGTTGATTATGAGTTTTCAAATTCACACGAAATGGAAAAAATTTTGGCGACTTTTTGGATTGTAGTTTTGTTTTAGCTGAACTCTGTCGATCCCCTCCAGGGATCGGATAAAACTCTCATGCCCAGATAAAATATTATCCTTCAGATATCATTTACTATGGGTTGTTAATATTCGACGCCTTCAGCGTCGCAGTCGATATGTGTATGATAACACTACCGGATTGCATCCGGGGCTAATAATATTCGACTCCATTCGGAGTCGCTTACGCTTAAAATGGTGATCATTTCTTTTGTCATTCATTTTTTCCGGCTTTGGCGGTTTAAAGGAATAATAATTTCTTGTTATCCTGGTCCGGCAGGAGAATCATTCTTATTGAGGATGAACATTTGACGGAGTAATCCGGAGTCCATGAACCGGATTATTTAAATAAGTTCTATTTTTTCCGGTTCTTTGTTAACTTCTTTTTCAGCGATGGATATTATTGAAGTGAGCAGCTCTTTATGTTTATTGTAGTCTTCGATGGAATACATGATTTCATTCAGATAGTTATTTTCAAGCAGCGCTCTGTAAGTCGGAGTGAAATTAATATCATATACCCACCCAAGCATCAGCAGTTTATAATCATCAAAAATTTTCACATTTTTTGAAGTTACAAGCAGGCCGGCTTCCAGTTCTCTTATGGCGCCCTGCGAAAGATGTCCCTCCTTTGGAATTCCTTCGGTTTTTATTCCATAAGGGATTTCATTTCTTCCCGAGCAGATATCTGCCATAAGGTGGATAATATCAACTTTATCAGCATCTCTGAGTAACCCTGAGTAGAATAAAATATCTATATCAGCGATTTGAGGTAGTTTTATCAGGTTATGATTTTGAATGGTATTAAGAATAGTTGTTGTCTCTTCATCAGACAAATCTGAAAGAAAATTTTGTTCAACTATTGTTTTTACTGATAATTCAGCATGGTTTTCCGAACGGCTGTCATCATAGGTGTTATATTTATGATATTGGATGAAACGTCCGACATCATGATAAAGAGCCGCGAGCTGCGCGATCAAAATGCCCCTGGCGTCCAGTTCTTCCGATTCAGCGATATACCTCGCTATATCGGTTACTCTCATAGTATGAGTGATTTTCTGATTTATGTGATGAGTGTAGAGGGGGTCGCCTGAGTTGAAGAAATTTGAATAACTGAGAAATTTATTCTTATGTTCTTCAAAAATATTTTCGAATGTCACAATAACTTTCCAGATATTAAAAATTAATAAACAAACTTATGAATTATGGTTCACAAATCAATGAAATAATTGTTAAAAATAAATAAATTCTTCTTAAAAAATGCCAGATAAATTTCCCGTTTATTTTCCCCCGGTTGATCTGGCGCGTAATAAAAAAAGAAGCGGAAGAAAAGAAAGTAACAACATCGCGATTAAAGTTGTTTCGGCTCCCACATAGGGAATAAATAGCAGTCCCCCGGTAAGAGCGGCAAAAATTCCTCCCGAGAGATCAATTGTGTAGAGAAGGGGAATGAGAGATTTTTTTGAAACATTTATTATAGCGGCTGAATTTCCGAATACAGCGGCTGTTAATCCTGATGATAAAAATATCATTACCCCGGTTAAAAATAAATTGCCCGAAATGTTATACGCTATTAATAAATAAACAAGAAGAATATTGAGAGAAAGAGACAGATAAAAGACCAGGTTTGTAGCTCTCAATATTTTTTTCTTACCCATAAGGGTTGAGAGGGAAGAACCGGCCCATAATCCCCCCATATAAATAGTAACAAGAATTCCCAGGTCACGGTATAAAACTCCCTGGCTGATTTGGTATTGCAAAATAAGAGCCGATTCGAGGAGCATACCTGCAAACCCGGAAAAAAAGATAAGTCCCAGCAGAGACGACTTGAATTTTTTTCTCTCATATTTATGTAAAAGGAATAAAATTATCAGAATAACCAGGATTGTGAATATTGATATTATTTCGAGAACCGTATCAGTAATTTCGAGTCCCGGGAAAAATTTTGATAACCAAATTCCGGTTGAGAGCAGAAATACAAACGGTCTTGTATCCCTGTTCGGTTCTGAATTTTTATCGATATAATCATTTATCTGTTCAAGGCGGTAGGCAGAATACATATATGACAGGTAATTCGAATCCACCAGCTTTCTTTCACCCGCCGGGGGCAGCCTTAAGCTCAGTTTATCCGCCTGATCTATGAGTATATTGTTTGATGCTATTATTATACCCTGCGAGCCGGGGAGAAAAATGATATTTTTAAAGACTTCATTTAATGAAGAATAGATATATGAATTCTGTTTCCTGAGCTGCCTGCTCCAGACATTTTCGCCGGAGGAGGTTCTCAGTGCCATTAAGCCGTTTTTTCTGAGGTGTCTGTTGCATAAGTTAAAGAATTCGATTGTATAAAATCTGTTCTGTTCCGCGGTTACAGGGGCGATTGCCGAACTTATTATCAGATCATATTTTTGGTTGTTCGAGAGATATTTTCGCGGATCGTCAATCAAAACATTAACAACCCCGGTTGAAAATGTTTTGGAGTTATAACCTGATGATTCGATGAGTGATTTATCATACTCAATTACTGTAAGGGTATCCGGTGAATATTTCATAACCTCGTCAACCAGACCCTCGAGAGCGCCTCCCAAAAGAAGGATATGTCCATATTTATTTCTTTGAGTCAGAGTAAGACCGATAAATTCCTCACTCTTGTCAGATTCCGATTCAAAAAGAAGATTGCCATTAAGAAAAACTGATTTTTGTTCCCTGTATTCTTCAAATATCAACCTGCCATAAGGAGTATCTCTCGCTTCGGTTATGAAGGGATGATCAAAAGAATGGAGGAAGAGATCAATTTTGTTCAGAAAAATTAACCCGGTCAGAAGAAGAATTAAGAGGATTGAAGCCGACTTTCTGTGTTTTACAGCTCCGGTCAGCGCGATTATACTTGTTAAAAGGATAATTACTGAATTGGATACACCGGCCAGAATGAGCAGGTATGAAGCCAGCCCTCCAATCAGACCGCCTGCGCTTTCGATGGAATAGGCCGCGGCAAGGCTGTTTCCTTCAATGAGATAACGATACCCGGCCAGTTTGAAAAGAATTCCATTCAGAGCGGCGACCGGAAAAATAATGATAAAAATTGAAATGAGCTGCAAATGAAAAGGGAGAAATGAACCTCTCGCTTCTCCTGTTATTGTTCTCGTTACCCTTATCAAAAATATATCGGAGGGAATAAGAACGGCTATTATTATTAAAAGAATTGAGATAGAAATAAAGTTATCGGAGATTACCTTTTTCCCAAGCCATGTTCCCGCGGCGGTTCCCGATAACCACAATCCGATTCCAATCAGGTAAATCAGCTCGATTCCATAATAGACAGCGTTTATTTCCCTGAGCAGGGCTATCTGGGCAACGAGGGAGAGAAACCCGGTGAGGAAAAGAAAATACTTTGTTCTCATTTATATTCAGACTCGCTGAAAACAATGGCACGGAAAGTATAAAGATCGGCGTCCTTCCAGGAAGATTCTTCCAGTCCCGCCTTTTGGCAGAGATGCCGAAGCGTCTCAATTCTGTTCCAGCCCTGTTCAGGGGCCACCTGCGGCAGATATACAGCCCTGTGTTCTCCCCTGACCAGCAGAATTCCATCTCTGCCTGTTACAAATTCTTTGTAATCTCCTATTTTTGAGTAGGGGGTCAATACTGATATTTCAATTTCGAGGGAGGGGATTTCATTTTCGGTTACGGGATTAAATCTTCTGTCATTTAGCGCGGCCTGAAGCGCCATCAGACCTACTGTCTTGCATAAAGGGGTATCTTCCGCCATGTGACCTATACAGCCCCGCAGCATGCCATCTTTTTTTAATGTGACAAATGCTCCGGCAAGACTCCTGAGGGGAGCGCTGAAATTTCTGGGCAATGGAAGAGTCTCGGAACTGTAATATTGTTCAAGTGTATTTCTGGCGTAATGAAGCAGAGCTCTCCGGTCCTCATCTGTAAGTTCATCGTTAAGTTTATCGGGGGAGCGCTCAGAATAAACAGTACTTGTTGTCTCTCCATCTTTTCTGTAGATGGCCGCTCCGTAGCCGACTACCCGGTCATTTTTGCCGATCAGGGTTTTACCGGAATTACTATAGCTGATAACTGAATAATTATCGTTATTAAAAAGCCGGGCAACTTCCGAAAGAGCCATTACGGGACCTTCGCCACAGGCATATGTGGAAACTTCAGAGGAACCGGAATTCTCAAGTTTTCTCATTCCTTTAAATATTTTTTCGGCGCTTCCTGAGCCAAATATTTTCAGTGTTGATGAATCAGCGGCGCAGGCAACTTCAAGAGGGGGATAATGGGAGAGATCGGAACTTGCCACGAACAGGGGATTTTTTTCTTTCAGTAAATTGTACAGTATCTCCGCGAAATTTTCAGCAAGTACCGGATCATTAGCGCCGACTATCGCGGTTACAATTTTTACGCCGGGGAAGAGTGTCTGCGCAAAAGGGATTTGTACTTCTATGGAGTGTTCATTTTTATGAGCGTCGGGATCAAACTCAACAATATCTTTGTGGTTTAATAATTCCGTTGTATTACCCGGGTCAATCTGAGCTGTTCCGAGTGGAGTTTTATATCCATCTCCATTATACACAGATATTTTTTTGAGTGTAGGGGAAGTGTGGTTGGTTCCGAGGAAAACTATTATGTCATAATCAAATGGTTTTGCCTGGTTCCACGCGTCGGCGGCAATCTGTCCGGAATAAATATATCCCGCGTGTGGAGCTATAATACCAACAGGCTTTTCTTTCCCGGGGCTGACAGCGTTCTCAAAATAAAATTTTAGAGCATTTTTAAGCATCGCGGCATTATCCGGATAAAATTTCCCTGCCACCGCGGGCTGCCTGCATTCTCCTTCTGTCTGCGCTTCCAGATGTATGCAGAGGGAAAAAATGAATAAATAAATAAGCCAGAATTTAAATTTCATCTGAAGCTCCCGGTCTATTTCCAGACTCCGTAAACGGGGGACTGGCAGAAATTACATTTACCATCTGTCAGTTTTACACCCTTAATGAAAAATCCGTTCCTTTCAATTACAGTTTTTCCACATTCCGGGCACAATGTGTTATTGCCCGGATGCCCCGGAATATTTCCTACATAGGGGAAATGAAGCCCGTTATTAAAGGCGATATCACGAGCTTTCTCAAGAGTTGAGGGGGGAGTGGGGGGCAGATTCTGAAGCTTATAATCGGGATGAAACCGGGTAAAATGCACCGGAGTATCGGGGCCGGTTTCATTGAATACCCATTTGCAGAGTTCATCCATCATTTTATCTGAATCATTGAGTGTCGGAACAACAAGGTTTACAATTTCAAGATGAACTCCGGACCGCGCGATGGTTTTTATTGACCTGAGAACCGGTTCCAGATCAGCTTTACAGACATTTCTATAGAAATCATTGCTGAAACCTTTCAGATCTATTTTTATGGCGTCCAGGTTTTCACACATATCCTTTAGCGGCAGCTCTCCCATAAACCCGCAGCTTATCAATACATTTTTTAATCCCTTCTCTTTGCTTTTCCGGGTTGTGTCAATCATATATTCTGTAAAAACAGTCGGTTCATTATATGTATAGGCGATCACCGGCACTTTTCGGTATTCAGCTATTGCCGATATTCTTTCAGGGGGTGTATATTCAGTTTTGAAATCTTCGGGGCTCGCCTGTGATATCTCCCAGTTTTGGCAGAACTGGCAGGAGAGGGGGCAGCCTGTTGTGGCAACAGAGAAGGCGAGCGCGCCCGGCAGAAAATGATAAAATGGTTTTTTTTCAATCGGATCAATATTGGCTGAAACCAGGCGGCCATAAACCAGGGAGCGAAGAATACCATTATCATTATATCTCGCCCGGCATTTGCCCCTTTCTCCCTTAAGAATGATACACTGATTGGCGCAAAGCAGGCATTTTACAGGTCTTGAACTATGAGGATAACTGTCAGCGAATGCTATTTCATCTGTGCCGTGGCAGCTTTTACAGCTTTCCCTGCTATCAGCTTTCAGCCAGTAACGGGCTTCGGGGTATTGGCTGTAATCATCACCCGGGAAAATTAATCCGGCTTTTCCATCAGATTCCCGAAATATTCTCAGAGCCGCTGCCAGCGGGCTGGCGGCCAATGAGGCTAAACCCGCGCCGAATAACGCGAGTCTGCCACTGTTTTCGATAAATTTTCTGCGGGATAATTTATTCATCTGACTATTTTATTTAACTGTTTATAAACATCAGGATTTTTACAGATAATTTCAACCCAATTTTCATAACTTATAACCCCTGGTAAGAAAAACAACTACTTATGGAAATCTATTCGTAAAAAAATTGTCGTAATGTTGACACGCATCCCGAATTATTATTAGGCTCTTATCACCACACTAACACCAACATGTTGAGGATAATCCAGGGAGTAAAATTTGTCAAAAAGCCCGGTAATAACATGTTGCCGATAGTAAGGCTGCGATTCTAAATCAATAAGCCGGCTGAACAGGAATTTCAATATTGTACTAACCGCCCCCACGGGGAATTCCCTGCGTGAACACCCCGTGGCTATTAGGTTTAACCCCCTTCGGGGGATTTTCCTTAGCTTTGCCTGGGGAAAATTTAGATAACTTATTGGTTTGCAGACCGTTATAAATATAATTATTGTACTCCGGGGGATAAAGATGGTGTACCTGACGGCACACTTGGTTGATTTCTCCTCTTTTTCTACCAAGATTTTGCCCCTGACGGGGCAATCATATACATCATTTAATATTTTATGTCCCGTTAGGGACATCATATTGGTAAAAAGATAAACGCAAAATTATGAGTGTGCCGTCAGGTACACCATATAACACACTCTGAATTATATTCGGCGCCATAGGTGAGGGGATTAAATCGCAAAAAATTTGTTGTATTGTGTCTTGTTGCATGAAATCACGACAAAATAGTTTGATGGGAGTCAGGAGTTCTGAATTTCCTGTCTGATTTCAAAAAGCTGATATGATAGTCAAAAATCAGATTGGTTCAGGATTGGCAGGCTAATTAGCGGGAATATCAGATGTTAAATTTAATATGAGTTCGATTAAGATGTCTTCAAAGCAAACAAAAAAGTTGATAAACCTTGCCGTCAGATACACAGGATTTCGACAACTCTATTGAGTTTTCTAATTCCGAAATCCGGCAGATCACCTTTTTATCAAAAAAGCGAGCAGATAAACGGCGCCGGCAATTACAATAATTGAGGCTCCCGAAGGGAGATTGGCGTAAAAAGAGAGCGCCAGTCCCGCGAGGATAAAGAGGAAAATCAGAATTGATGAATAGACCATCATCTTCCGCATATCGCTGACTAACATTGCTGATATCGCGGGTGGAAGTGTAAGGAGAGCAATTACAAGAATAATTCCCACTGTTTGCAGGAGAACCACAATGGTTACCGCGATAAGTGAAAGAAGCATCAGGTAATAAAATTTTACATTTAACCCTCTAAGTCGGGCAAATTCTTCATCAAAACTGATAAAGACAAGTTTTCTGTAGTTGATTACAACAGTAACTATGATTATGATATCAACAACCAGCAAAATATAAAGGTTTTCAGTGGTGACAAGGAGGATGTTTCCAAAGAGGAATGAAAGAAGCTGAACATTATAACCGGGTGTAAGATAGGTGAAGATAATTCCTACCGCCATTCCGATAGCCCATAACGCGCTGATAATGGTATCTTCATTCTGTTTCAGATTTATTTTGACAAAGCCGATAATAAAGGCGGCAAAAATGGCGAAAACGAGAGCGCCGAGGATAGGATTAAGATTAAAAAAGTAGGCGATGCCCAGGCCTCCCATAACAGTATGCGCCATGCCACCGCTGATGGAACTCATTTTTTTTACATATACAAATACACCGGTTATGCCGCAGGCGATTCCGGAAAGCAGTCCGGCGATCACAGCATTTTGCAGGAAAGAATATTCAGTAAGATATGTAAAAAAATCAGGCATCAGAGACCACAACTATGCTGAATAAAATTAACATCGATGTTATACAGGTTATTTTTAACATTTTCCGATTTGATCTCATCAATGCTGTGACAGGCAAGACGTTTGTTAACACAGATAACCCTGTTTATATAGGTGGAAATAAAAGCAACATCATGAGAGACGAGAAGGATTGTTTTTTCTTTGTTGAGTTTTTTCAGAAGTTCGTAAATATCAATTTCCGAGGAGCTGTCAACACTGGCGGTTGGTTCATCCAAAAGAATAATTTCCGGGTCGGATACGAGCGCTCTCGCTATCAGAGTGCGCTGCTGCTGACCTCCCGATAGGGTGAAAAAGGGCTTATCCTCAAGTCCGTTGAGACCCGCGAGAGAAAAAAGCTCTTTAATTCGTTTCAATTTTTCTGACCTGGATGAGGATTCGAAACTGCTGTTATAGAGTCCCATCTCAACAACTTCATACGCGGTTACGGGGAACTTATCAGCCATTGTTCCATACTGCGGCACATATCCGATAAGATTTCTTACCTCAGCCGGATTTTTACCCAATACCTTAATCGCTCCTTTTCGCGGACTTAAAAGGCCGAGGATAAGTTTAAGCAGAGTAGTTTTTCCGCCACCATTTGGTCCTACAATACCTGCAAAATCTCTTTCATTAATATTCAGTGTAATATCTTCCAGAACGGGGATATTTTCATAGGAATAGAATACATTTTTAATATCGACAACTGAATTCATTTTATTTTCCGGCTCGGAATGATTTTGCGATAAGGATCAGATTTTCCAGATAGTTTTCTGCCAGAGGATCAATTGTGACAATTTTTGCTCCCAGTTCCTTTGCCAGTATTTTCGCGCTTGTAACACTGAATTGTTTCTGCACAAATACTGTTTTCACATCATTTCTTTTTCCAAATTCTATTACTTCGGCTAACTCAGCAGGGGCCGGTTCTTTGCCTTCAATTTCGAATGGAATCTGACGCAGTCCGAATTCATCGGCGAAATAACCGAAAGCAGGGTGAAAAACAAGAAATGTTGTTGTTTCAGCGCCGGAAAGAATGTTTCTTATTTCATTAGATACACTGTCGAGCTCGTTTTGGAATTTTTCCAGGTTCCTTTGAAATGTTTTACTATGCGCCGTGTCGTAAACCGCGAGAGTTTTATATATTTCCTCAGCCATCCCGGATGTTAAACCGGGGGATAACCAGCAGTGCGGATCGGATAAGGAATGGTCATGATGATCTTCGCTATGAGATTTATCGGAATCAGCAAAAAGGTGTTCGTATGATTTTACCTGTCTTCTGGTGATTTTCCTACTGATATCAACAATTTTAAGATCGGGGAAATTACTTTGAATTTTATCGGTCCATGATTTCTCAAAAGGCACCCCGATCGTGAAAAATATTTCCGAGTCACCAAGATTTTTCATCTGCAGCGGGGTTGGTTCAAAAGTTGCTGGACTTTGCCCGGGTCCTACAAGTACCTGAACATCATATAAATCGCCTGAAATTTTTTCCACGAAATATTTTTGAGGAAGAATACTAACGAAAATTTTATCCTTGCCATTTTCACCCGCGCTGCAAAAGACGGCAATAAGGATGCTTGTTGATAATATCAAAAGCGCTCTTATTATATTTCCTTTTTTACCTGACACAATTGCTCCCACAATTTAAAAACAATCAGGTAAAAATAGTTATTAGGATTAAATTACTCAAGAAAAGAGCGAAATAATATTTTTCTTTCTTTTTTAACCTAAGAAAGTGACCCTGAATGTAGTCCCTTTTCCTTTGATACTTTTAACGGAAATTTCCGCATTGTTTATCGCGCAGTAATTTTTTACCAGGGCCAGGCCAAGTCCGTTTCCCTCATATTGTCTGGTATATCCCTGGTCTTCCTGAGTGAAAGGTTTAAACAAACTTGGAATATAGTCCTTGTCAATTCCAATTCCTGTATCACTGACTTCAACGAAAAGCAGATCATCTGAATCTCTGTTCACATTGACGGTAACTTTTCCTTCGGGTGTATATTTTATCGCGTTATCTATCAGATTCGCGAAGATCTGTGTCGCGGTATATTCATCCAGGCTAAGAATACAGGCTTCTACAGAATTTTTAAGAGCAAAACTCAATCCTTTTTCTCTGGCAATATATTCAAACTCGCTTTTTAATGATAAAAGAATTTCACGGTAAATGTCGGTATCATTAAAAGATGGTTCATAAGTCCCCGTCTGAATTTCCGACATATTAAGTATGGAATCAATTGTCCGGATAATTCTTTTTCCCGCTCTTTGCAGAATAACAAAACTTGTATCGAGATCAGCCGGAAGGCATCCGGATACTTCATCCTTTATCAAACTCGCGAAACTAAGCAGAGTATTTACCGGAGTCCGGATTTCATGAGACATCTGCGCGAGAAATTCAGATTTAAGCTTCTCCGATTTTTCGGCATTTTCTTTAGCGATTCTTAAATTTTCCTCCCCCTTTTTTCTTTCGGTAATATCTTCCATCACAGCAAGATAATGTGTTATTTTACCTTTATCATTCTTGACAGGGGAGATAGAAGCAAGCTGCCAGAGATCATCACCATTTTTTTTCTGGTTGTGAAATTCCCCGTGCCAGTCTTTTCCTTCGGCAATCGTATCCCAGATTTTTTTATAAATTGTCCAGGGTGTCGCTCCGGCCCTTAGAACGGCGAAATTTTGTCCTATTATTTCATCATGTTCAAATCCGGTTATCTTCAGAAACTTTGAATTCACATACTCAATATTGCCGTTAAGGTCTGTAATTATAATTGAAGCGGGGCTTTGTGTTACCGCGCTCGATAGTTTGTTTATCTGTTCCTGCGCTTTTGTAATTTCACTTATATCATCGAAAAAGGAGATAGTTGCTTCACCCTCGGGAAGATTGATTCGGGCTACTGAGCCTGATAGCGGGAATAATGAACCATCACTTCTGACAGCGTTGAATTTATAGTCCGCGGGTGTGACGATGCCGGTCTCTCTTTGGGTAATAATAGATTTGATTCTTTCTCTGTTTTCATGAGATATAAATTCAAGCACAGAATGCCCGATCATATCTTTTGGTGATTTATATCGGAAAAGAGAAAGCGCGGCCCGGTTGATGTACTGTATAATACCCGCTTTTGTTATTGTTATGCCAAGAGGCGACGATTCAATCATGCTCCGAAACCGGGTTTCACTTTGTTTTAATCTTTTCCTGGCAATATTTAGTTCTTCAATATCTCTTATGATAGTTATTATATTTAGTTCACTGCTCAGCATCACAAGACGGCTGGAAAAAAGTCCTGAATGAACAGTTCCGTTTTTTAATCTGAAATTAATTTCGAGATTATTAACAGTTCCATTTTTATTCAGCAATGTCATGAATCTGGAATAATCATCCTCATTTTTCCATATACCCGATTCAAATAATTTTTCCCCTATCATCTCTTCAGATGTATATCCGGTAATAGTTGTAAAACTGTTATTACAATCAATGAAAACATTATCTGTATATCTGTTTAAAAGTATTCCATCGGGACTTGTCTGAAAAACAGTTCGGAATTTTTGTTCACTCTCTCTTAGGGCTGTTTCGGCCTGTTTACGGAAATCAATATTCTTTACAACACAGACAAAACGATCATCATCAAGTCGGTTAATAGAAAGCTCCGCATAAAAGGGAGTTCCATCTTTTTTTCTTCCCCGTGATTCTCCCTGAAAATTACCCGAATTATCTTTTCGATACTCCATGAAATCAAGAAAACTTTCAAAATTGTTATCATAACAGAGGTCTGTCCACATCTTTCCTGTCAGTTCATCCGCGCTGTCATAACCAAAAATCCGGGAGTAAGCTTCATTCAGATACGTATAAATTCCTCTCTTGTCGATAAAAGCAATCCCATCCATGGAAACTTCGATTGAGGTTTTGTAGTCATTTAGCTGGAAATCATTTAACCTTCTTTCGGTGATATCTTCTGCCCAGGCGCTGATACCCTGCACTCTGTTTCCCTGAATAATCGGGAAAAAAAAGAGCTGAAAATATCTTGTGCTTTCTTCCAGTATGAATTTTTCTACAAGGCTGAAAGATTCTCCCTGCAGTACTCTTCTATAGCGGCGTTCCCAAATAATGCTTTCATCGGGGGGAAGAGTTTCTATGATGTATTGATTTTCTTCAGGTTCGATACCTGTGAACAATTCATGAAAATAGCGGAAATTCGCGTTCATCGCTTTTATTTGCAAATTTCTGTTTAATGACCATATAAACGCATTATTGTTTTCAATTACCGCGTTAAGGTTGGCTCTTTCTTCAGTGATCTTTCGGGTAAATTCTTTCTTTTCGGTTATATCACGGATGATCACCGATCCATAAATGCTGTCGTCCAGCAAAGTAAAATCGATGGAAAACTCAACCCAGATCTTTTCTCCCTTTTTTGGGCTTAATTCATACTCAAAGACCAGAGTTTTCTCTTTTGCACTTTGATCGGAGGAGAGGGACCTGATTTTTTTTAAAACTTTTTCAGGCAGAATATCATCAAGAAAAAAAGTTTTCCTCTCTGAGTCGTTTAATCCAAATAGTTCTTTTGCCGTGGAATTTAAATCTGCAATTTCTTCATTATCCGCATTAAAAAGAATTATGGATTCATTCACTTTATCCAGCAATTTACGGAATGTTTCCAGCTCCGACATCCTTTTCCTGAGCTGCGGATAAAAACTTTTTCTTGTGGAACTTTCACCTAGCCCGATTATTTTATCCCTGAGCAGATCCCAGTTTTCTTCTCTCTCAGAGCGCTTCTTCATAAATAACCTCTATATCCCTAAGGGCCGGTTTTCTTGGATTTGTTACAATACAGGGATCTTTCATCGAATTTTGAGCAAGAGCTTGAATATCGGTTTTTTTCAATCCATTATCTGATAAAGTTTTTCTAATGCCGGCTTCTTTTTTCAAATTGTCTATGTGGCCGGTCAAAGTTTTTTTAATCTCATTGTTGGTTAATCCCCCGACGGGCAGTTTTATAATTTTACAAATTTCTGTATATCTTTCAGGCGCCGATTCGTAATTATAAGAAATAACATGATCAAGAAGAATTGCGTTGCATTCACCATGCGGTAAATCCAGCAATCCGCCAAGGCTGTGAGCCATCGCGTGGACCGCGCCGAGACTTGCGTTGCTGAAAGCGAGCCCTGCCTCAAGGCTTCCCTGCATTACCGCTGTCCTGAAAGTAAGGTTTTCCGGGTTTTTTATCGATTTGATAAGATAATCGTTGATGAGTCTGATAGCGTTGAGCGCGTGAATATCAGTAATTGGCGAACTCGCGTTGGACACAAAAGCCTCAATAGCGTGAACAAGCGCGTCGATTCCGGTACATGCTGTAAGGTAACTGTCCATGGACGTAAGTGTTTGCGGGTCGATGAGTGAAACGTCCGGTACTATTGTTTTGCTGATGATTGCCCGTTTAATTTTTTCTTCAGGATCAAGGATAATAGCAAATTGTGATACATCGGCTGATGTACCGGCAGTAGTTGGTATGCATATCAGCGGAGGAATGGGCTCGTATATTCTGTCTACTCCTTCATAGTCATTGATTTTGCCGCCGTTGGATACCAGTATGCCAATTCCTTTCGCGCAGTCCAATACACTTCCTCCACCCAATGCCACTATGGTATCGCAACCTGTTGAGAGAAATATTTCGGCTCCGGCTATTGATTCAAAATCTCTTGGATTCGGTGTTATTTGTGTAAATAACGAGTGCTTTATATTTAAATCAGTTAATGATTTTTTAATTTTTTTATACCAGGGCAGCTCCATTATTTTTATATCCGTAATAAGCAACACTTTCCCGGCGCCGAGATTATTTATATAATTTGGAGTAAGGTCAATGGCCCCGTTTCCAAAAACAAATTCAGGAGCGACAAATTTTCTCAGACCGGTATATTTATAATTACCTGACATATCAACCTGTATCCATAATATTTCAAATTCCTGAGTTGGAAAAGCCGGAACCACAAGGAATTGTTAAAGAAATCATCATAATCGTTATCGTAATCATAATCTTCCTTTCGGGTACGATAACGATAACCTGCTCTGTTAGTGCAGTCAGGGCTCGTCTTTATTAACCGGCTCAACTCAATTTTTTTCCATTTAATGGGAGAATATTATTATTAAGCTGCTTAATATGTTAGAACCATTATAAACTATCGGATAATGTATTAAATATTTTAGGAAAAACTGTGAAAAACAGCACATAATCAGGATATTTATCAATTATTTTTATATATCGAGATAAAATTGAAAATTCCTGTTATTTCAGGTCATTCTTTTATTCCGCTTAAGACCAGGAATATTCGCTAAGGAAGAGCCAAAACAAATTGAGGAAAGGCAGGGATGAAGAAAAATTTCATGAATAATTTCAGATCTGTTGTCCGTAATGATATCTTAGGCTCTTACCAACACACTAACACCAACATGTTGAGGATAATCCGGGGAGCAAAATTTGTCAAAAAAGCCGGCCAATAACATGTTGCCGATAGTCAGGCCGCGATTCTAAATATACCTGCCAGGCCGGAATCAAAAAAGGGATCACATAAAAGACTCCGAATGGAGTCGAATATGAATAGCCCCGGATGCAATCCGGTGGTCTGATATAACGGACATCTTTCTCGACGCTGAAGGCGTCGAATATAAACACCCCCGGGGAAATAGTATTTGCCGGAGTAAAAGCAAATCCGCGATGAATTTCTATATTCGACCCCTTCGGGGTCGTGGCGGTATATTTTTCTTTTACCCCCGGGCTGCTCTCTTCTTTCGCAGCCCGGGGCTATTGATATTGAATCCCATTCGGGATTCTTTTTCAAAAGAAATCAGAGCTCAATTCATCAGGTGTTTGCAGTTTATCCTTCCCCCGATAGGGCGTTTTCCTCAGCTTTGCCTGGGGAAAATTTAGGCTCTTATCACCACACTAACGCCAACATGTTGAGGATAATCCGGGGAGCAAAATTTGTCAAAAAGCCCGCTAATAACATGTTGCCGATTGACTGGCCGCGATTCTAAATCCATAGGCTGATAGAGTCAGAAAAAGAAAAGTTATCGGTTAGCCCAGGGATAGTCCTCCCACGTCTTCAAAGAAAAACACTTTGAATCTACCCCCTCTGCCACTGGCATCCCTATGGGGCCGGCGGTTATGGCACTAACATAGTGAAACGAAAGGAATATTGCGCGAATATAGTTATCCCCCAACATCAATATTCCTTATGGAATGTTTTTCCAATATCAATTAAACAGAATGATAACAATAATTGGCTAACCTATTGTTATTAAATTTTTTACAACCTCACCCCAACCCCTCTCCTTATCAAGGAGAGGGGCTTTAAAAGTCCCTCCCCTTACTATGGGGAGGGATTTTCCCAGAGGGATGCCTCTGGCAAGGGTGGGGTCTGAATACCAGAAAAAAACTAAATAATCCTCATTCTTGCACAATCTTAGTGCCATTACCTCCGGCGGGGGATATTCCGGTTGTTCGGATGTGCTTAAGAATGTTCCCCGATAGGGCGTTTCCCTCAAGCTCTGCCTGGGGAAAATTTAGGCAACTTATTAATAATATTCTTGCTTTTATGGCGGAATATTGAATTTGTATGTTAATAAAAACGAACAGTACTCGTACTCATGGGACATTCCTCCGGGGGCGAAGCGGTATTCGTTATCGTACTCGAAAAATTCGCCAAAGAAAAATGAAACCAGGTACGAGGACGATTACTCCGTAAGGAGTCAAATTCTGCGCAAAATGGCAAAAATGCAATTAATAATTAATAATGAACAATTAACAATTAATAAGGTCAAGAGAGCCGCGGATTTTTTGATTACGCAGATTTCGTTGTTGAGGTGGAAGAAAGCCACTAAAGAAATTACGAATTACGTATTACGAATGAGGAATGAAAAGAATATAAAGAAACCTTATTTTTTGATTTTTTAACCTTAGTAGCATCGGAAACTACCCGACCAAACTAAACCTTATTAACCTTATTCAAGCGGGTGATATGTTCTAAGGAATTATCTAATGATCGGGGTAAAAAACTCAGAACAGGAATGGGGTGATTAAAAAGATTGACCGGATATATGTTGGCCATAGAAATCTAAATAGAAGTCGCCATCGAAATCGGGTTCTTTAATAATTCTGAGAATTGTTTTCATTCTTCACTCTCCACTCTCCACTTTTCACTTCTGACTTGCCAGTCTATGATTACTCCGTAAGGAGTCAAATTCTACGCAAAAGGGCAAAAATGCAATTAATAATTAATAATGAACAATGAACAATTAATAAGGTCAAGAGAGCCGCGGATTTTTTGATTACGCATATTTCGTTGATGAGGTGGAAGAAAAGCCACAAAAGAAATTACGAATTACGAATGAGGAATGAAAAGAATGTAATGAAACCGTATTTTTGATTTTTTAATCTTAGTAGCATAGGAAACCACCCGACCAGACTAAACCTTATTAACCTTATTCAAGCGGGCGGTATGTTCTAAGGAATTATCTAATGATCGGGGTAAAAAACTCAGAACAGGAATGGGGTGTTTAAAAAGATTGACCGGATATATGTTGGCCATAGAAATCTAAATAGAAGTCGTCATCGAAATCGGGTTCTTTAATAAATCTGAGAATTGTTTTCATTCTTCACTCTCCACTAACCACTTTTCACTTCTGGCTTGCCAGTCTATGATTACTCCGTAAGGAGTCAAATTCTACGCAAAAGGGCAAAATTTTATTTGACCATCAATTTACCGGGGAATTCTGTCGTCCCTGACGGGACTTTTGAGCAACTTCTTAACTTATTTCCCCACAATGAATTGCGGGGCTATTATCTGTCGTCCCTGACGGGACTTTTTTGGGATTTTGAAGTTATCTTAAAGAAAAATTACTGGTTCTTATCTCTACACTCTCCACTCTCCACTTTTCCTTCTGGCTTGACAGTTTATGATTACGAGAATGATTTTTCCCCTGAATTTCCGCTTGGTTCCGGTTTTGCCAGCTTAGCATTTATTACTTTATTTAAGAATAAATAAACAATGATTTGGTCTGTAAACAAAAACTATAAGAAAAACGGAGGAAAAACGAATAAAATGTAAAAAAAAAAGAATTTATTCCGATTATATAATATTGATCTGTCCATTTAAGAAAGTGAGAATAAATTTCAGGATATCCTTGTAGAAAATGAAGTGGAAATCCAAAATATTTCTTTTTATCTCCATTGTGTTTTGTTACCAGGTTTTTGCGAATAATCCGGAATTCAGATATCTGAAAATGAACGCGCGGTTATCGCAGAATACAGTACTGGATATATTGGTTGATAAATATGGATTTATCTGGTTTGCGACAGAAGACGGGCTGAACAGGTATGATGGATACAGAGTAAAAACTTTTGATTTCAATCCGGAGAATCCGGAGGGGATAAGCGATAATTATGTTATTAGTCTGCTGGAAGACAGCAGGGGAAATATATGGGCAGGCACAGCGAAAGGAGGACTGAATCTTTTTGACAGAAAAACAGAAATATTTGAACACTTTAAGCATGAAAAAGATGATCCTGAATCAATCAGTGATAATGCAGTTGTATCCCTTATGGAAGATTCCCGCGGCAGATTCTGGGTGGGGACAGCCTATGGCGGTCTGAATTTATTTGACAGGGATAAGAAAAGTTTTCGCAGGATAAAATGGGATACGGAAAAAGAAATTCCTCTTGAGAGACAAAGAATATGGTCAATAAAAGAGATTGACAGCCAAATCTGGATTGGCACCGCTGCCGGATTGAAATTATACAGCGAAATGAAGGATCAAATGGTCAGTAATAATTTTGAAAGCCGGGAAGGGAAAATACTGAGTTCATCAGGTATAAGGGCGGTCCATGATGACGGTATGGGATATATATGGTTTGGAACTGCGAGGAAAGGTCTCTTCCGATTAGATCAAAAAAAAGGGACTTTTAAAAGGTTTGCTAATATTCCGGGTGATGATTCAAGTATTTCAATTAATTCAATAACAAGAATATTTTCTGACAGCAAAAAAAATCTGTGGATAGGAACTGAAGCCGGGGGGCTTAACAGGTATGATTACCTCACCGGAAAATTTGAAAGATATAATGACAGCAATATAGAGAACGGATTTAACCCGCACGACAGGATTTTTGCCTTTTGTGAAGACAGCAGCGGAATAATGTGGGTCGGGCTTTTTGGGGATGTGCCGAAAAAACTGAACTTATATTATAAAAAGTTTTATACAATTGAATTTGGAGATAAATATTCATCAGGTCTGAAAGGGAGCAATGTATGGGCCATATTAAAAGACAGCCGGAAAAATTTGTGGATAGGGACTTCATGGGGCGGGTTGAACCGACGTGATTATCAGCGGAACAGTTTTATTAACTACGATTTTCAAACGAGGTATTCTCCAAATCTTCCAAATACTGTAATTTCACTTTTTGAGGATAAAGGGGGGACAGTCTGGGTAGGCACGGCAACATTCGGATTATTTAAATATCTGGAAAACAGTGATGATTTTAAGAGATACAGGTATTTCCCCGGTCTGGAAAACAGCCCGGGATCGAATAAAATATGGGATATCTATCAAAGCAGGGATGGATTGATATGGCTGGGAACTGATGGCGCCGGGCTGGTAAGATTTGATCCGGTAAAAGAAACGTTTACAATATTTAATCATGATGATGATAATCCATATTCAATTTCCAATGATCTTGTATGGGAAATTGCCGAAGATTCAACAGGTAATTTATGGGTCGCTACAGAATCGGGGGGACTAAATTATTTTAACCGCGAAAACGAGAGATTTATATCATTCACTCACGATCCATCCGATTCTTTTTCTATCGGCAGTAACCGGATATTTTCGGTGTATATTGATGAATATGGGAATATATGGACAGGCACCAGCGGCAGTGGAATAAATTATCTTAAAAAAGGGACGAAAAAATTTAAGAGATATGACAGAAAACGCGGATTGGCAGATAATGTTATATATTCCATTCAGACGGATAATAACAACCAGCTTTGGGTGAGCACTAATGAAGGGATTTCCCGTTTTAATATTGTTACAGGAGAGATTAAAAATTATTTTGAGATTGATGGATTATCCTCCAGTGAATTCAACGCCACAGCTTCATATAAGGATAAAGATGGCATTATTTATTTTGGCGGAATAAATGGCGTTACCTGGTTTGATCCCGTATCAATCAGGGATAACGAATTTATAGGAAATATTGTTTTAACCGACCTTCGTATCTTCAATCAATCAGTTATTATCGGTAAAAAATATGATGGCAGAATTATTCTTCCTTATTCTGTAAATGAAATGGATAAGCTGAAACTATCCTACAAAGATTATGTTATAACATTTGAGTTTTCACTGCTGAATAATGCCTTTCCCGAAGATTATAAATATAAATACCGGTTAAAAGGATTTGAAGAGAACTGGAATATTGTTAATTATGAGAGACGTTATGCAACATATACAAATCTTCCCGCCGGAAATTATAAACTACAGGTGATGGCGGCAAATCATGATGATATCTGGACTCCGTATCTGAAAGAGCTGGAAATTATTGTTACTCCTCCCTTTTGGGATACACTGCTTTTTAAGATTCTTTTTTCCTTAATTATTATCAGTTTTGTTTCAGGTGTTATCTATTTAAGAATGAGAGCTGTAAAAAACAGGGAAATTGAACTTGAAAGCCTTGTAAGATTAAGAACAGGAGAGCTGGAAGAAGCCAACCGCAAACTGGGGGCAATTATAGAGGAGAGAAAAGCGGCGGAAGAAGAGCTTATTAAATCGAACAGGGATAAAGACAGAATGTTTTCAATTATCGCGCATGATCTGAAAAATCCTTTCGCAGCTTTGTTAAGTTCAACCTCATTGCTCGCCACAGAAGAGGACCTTAAAAAAGAGGAAAAAACTGAATTAAAAATCAGTATATATAATTCCACAAAAAATATATACTATTTGCTTGAAAATTTACTAAACTGGGCCCTGATACAATCGGGCAGGATTGAAAGCAGAGCCGAAAAATTGTATCTTCATGAATCAATATTAAGAACTTTCGGCATTTTCAAAGGAGCAGCAAAAAATAAAAATATCAGCCTTTCTATCGATGAGGAAAATGATCTGTTTGTTTGCGCCGATTCGCAGATGGTTGATGTTATCCTGCGGAATCTCCTTTCAAATGCGATAAAATTTACTCCGGTTGGCAGCGAAGTAGTTGTAAAGGTAAGACGGAAAGATGATTTTGCAGAAATTAATTTAATTGACAAAGGTATCGGAATGGATTCAGAACAGATAAATAATCTGTTTTCAGAAGAAAATAAAGAATCGCGCCCCGGAACTTTTAATGAAAAAGGGACCGGATTGGGCCTTATTATATGTAAAGAGTTCGTACAAAAAAACAAAGGTAAAATAAAAGTCAAAAGTAAACCAGGCGCCGGAAGTGTCTTTTCTTTTACTCTTCCGCTTCACAATCAAATTTCCGAATAACTTATGGAGAGGCAAATTAATAATTACAGCCGGAACAGATTTTATAATCAACTCTTTCAGGATTCTGATCTTGGGATCGTTTCTTTCGATACAAACTTTTCAATTCTGGAGTTTAACAACGCGTTTTCATCGCATCTGGGATATGAAGAAAATGAGTTGTTAAATAAATGCCTGTGGGATCTGCTGCCGGAAAAATGGAAAAATTACGTAGAGCATATTGTTCAAAATAAAGTTAAGTTCAGCGGTTTTTCAGGATATACAGAAGTAATGTTCATACTTGCCGATGGAAGAATTTTACCTTTCGAACAGAATATTTTCCTTTTGAGGGATAATTATGGAAATGTTTCCGGTTATTATGCTTACGTAAGGGAAATAACTGAAAAAAAACAAACTGAACTGAAGTTGGAAAATCTGGCTGGTTTTGGCAGACTTATTTCAGATATTTCTTCCGATTTTTTAAGTCTGCCATATGGCTTTTTGCGTGAGAAAGTTACAGATTCTTTTCAAAAAATTGGATTGACCTTACATTCTCCCCTGCAGTTTTTGCATGTCAGTAAGAAATATGCCTCCGAAAAAGAAAGAGATTATTTTTGGAACGAGGAAAATAGTGATTATTCTTATAATAACCAGATGCTGGACTTTCTTGATACACATGAAGTAAGAATTAAATTATATTCCGATCAAATATGTATTTGTAATCCACTGAAAAATTTAGAGGTATTTAATTTAATCAGGTATAATCTTTCCACGGATAAAAATATATCTGCTTTTTATTTAGTTCCTCTCTTTTCAAAAGAGGAATTAATCGGGGTTTGGGGAATTGCCTATTCTGATCAGGCAAAGTTATATACACCTGAAGAGACGGAACAAATCCTGATTTTATCACGCATATTAGGCAACGCGATCTTTCTTGAGTCGGCTCAAAGCCAGTTAAAGGTCAGTGAACAAAGATTTAAAGTTTTGATAAACGCGACTTCGGCGGCAATTCTGATTGTCAGAAAAAACCGGATAATTTTCGCCAACCAGGTTGTTACAAAATTATTGAAAATTTCATCTGAACAGGTTCTTGGCAGGAATTTCGCTGAATTTGTTCACCCCGATTTCAGGTCTCTTCTTATTAAAAAACATCATGAAAGGATGAAAGGGATGAGGGGGGTTCAAAAATATGAAGCAAAGGTAATATCTTCGGACGGCAGCGAGATGTGGGCTGAAATTACAAGCGACCTGATAGAATATCTTGATGAACCGGCGGTATATATTACCGCTGTCGACATTACCCAGAGAAAAGAAGCGGAAAGGCAGCTCGAAGACAGCCGTGAAAAGTATAAAGAACTATTCGAAAACTCAAAAGAAATTCTTGAGTCCGAAAGAAGAAGGCTGGCAAAAGAGCTCCACGACGTTATTGGTCAAAGACTTACTTTTACAAAACTCAATATTGAATTATTCAGAGAAAATGAGGGTATAAACAGTCCTTATCTCGATACCGCAACTGAAAACCTGATAAAGCTTGGTCAGGATCTTAAAAGTATTGTCAAATCTCTTACTCCCACTGTAATTGAAAAATATGAGTTAACGAAAGCGGTTAAGCTTCTCGTGGAGGAATTTAATCAATCAACAGATTATAACATCAGTTACCAGGTGAATGCCACCAACTTGGCGATAAATAAAAAGGTTGAGCTGGATGTGTACCGGATATTTCAGGAAGCGTTAAATAATGCCGTAAAACATTCGGATGCCGGAATGATTGAAGTGAAGCTTGCTGTTACGAAAAGTGTTATCAAAGGTTTGATAAGAGATAACGGAAAAGGTTTTAATATTTCAGACCTTGAATCGAAATCTTTGGGGTGGGGACTGATGCATATGAGCGACAGGACAGAAATGCTTGGCGGCAACTTTCATATTTTTGCTGAGCCTGAAAAAGGAACAGAAATAAAATTTGAGATTCCAAATGGATAAAAAAACATTGATTATTGCCGACGATCATATTATGGTCAGGGAAGGTTTTAAGCTGGCTTTATCGGGAATGGATAACCTGGTCATCGCCGGTGAAGCCAGCAATGGGGAGGAATGTGTAAGGCTGGCTGAAAAATTACGGCCCGATATGATAGTTATGGATATTGATATGCCGGTTATGAATGGAATTGAGGCTTCGAAAAAAATTAAGGAGATTGATGAAAATATTAAGATTCTTATTCTGACTATGATGAGTGACGAAAGTTATGTGTTTAACGCGCTTTCGGCAGGAATAGACGGATATATATACAAAATGTCGCCCCTGACAATTTTTAAAGAAGCGGTAAGGCTCATTTCTGAGGGAGAACCATATTTTTCAAGGGAAGTAACAAATATTATTGTTAAAAAGAAATTTGGTGAAACTGACAAAAAAGAGTCGAAATTAACACAAAGAGAAAAAGAGATTCTAAAACTGATCGCGCAGGGTGAAACTTCCAAAGAGATTGCCGAGAAACTATTCCTCAGTTATTTTACCGTAACAACACACCGCAAAAATATTCTTGAGAAACTCCAGGTTAAGAATACAGCGGAACTGATAAAATTCGCTCTCTCGTCGGGAATTGTGTAGCATGGTTTTGTGATGATTCAATTCAGAGCTGAAATTCAAAATTTTAACGGACAAAAACCTTAACCTGCCCTACCTGAAGTTAAGGGCGATCAAAATTATTCCTCACAGGTTTTCATCGGGGGCAACTCAGTAAGCGCAGGGCATACCAACTTCTTGGTATAAAGATTACTTATTTCTTATGTTATTAAATACCAACTACTTGCAATAGATATATTTCCTAAACCTCCGATTATTAATCAAGAGAATTAAAAAATCGTTTATACCGTTTGCGTTCCGCGCAGATTGAAACTTAATATTGTCGGAGGTCGAAATGAAGATCAGGAATTTTAAGGACTGGAAGATGTTCTGGAAAGTATTAACAGCAGCCATCATTCCAATATTGATATTTACTTTCATATTTATGGTTTATATTATTCCCGATTCCGAGGAATCGTTATATCGTTACAAAAAAGACGCTTTAAAAGATAACACAAATGTAGCATTCAGCGTCATTCAGGAATTTTATACTAAATATAAAGGTGGGAAATTAAGTGAGGCCGAAGCAAAAGAAAAAGCCCTCGATGTAATTGAAGACCTGAGGTACGCGGGAGATAATTATTTCTGGATAAATGACTCCAGGCCCTTTATGGTTATGCATCCTTTTAAACCGGAGCTTAACGATAAATCACTTAAAGAATCGAAAGACCCGCATGGTAAATTCCTTTTCGTTGAAATGGCACAGGTCGCGAAATCATCAGGCGAAGGATATGTAGATTATATGTGGCCGAAACCAGGATTTTCGGAACCTGTTCCAAAAATTTCGTTTGTAAAACATTTTAAGGATTGGGACTGGATTATTGGCACCGGCGTTTATGTTGATGATGTTGAAGCTGAAGTAGCCTCAATGACAAACGGTATATTGTTTTTCCTATTTATAGCCATTGTTATAACAATAATCATTGGGTATTTTATCGGGAAAATGATTAGCAAACCTCTTCAGGACCTTACTTTATCCGCGGGAAAAGTATCGGCTGGGGATGTTGAGCTTGATGTAGATACAAGTTTGGCTGATGAAATAGGTGATCTTTCAAGGGCATTTAAAAACTTAGTGGAAAATCAAAAGAAAAAAGTCCGGGCTGTACAGGATATGGCTGCGGGGAAACTGGCAAAAGTGGAACTGGCATCCGACAGGGATGTGCTGGGAATAGCTTATAATAAACAGGTGGATATCGTAAGTGGCCTTATCAGCGAAACAAAAGAACTGATTGACGCTTCCAGCGAAGGTAATCTTTCGGAAAGAGGAAATTCTGATAAGTATACCGGAGCATGGAAGGAGATGATTGTTGGTATAAACAGTCTTCTCGACGCGATTGTCACCCCTATCAGAGAAAGCATGGATGCGTTAGCGGATATGTCGAATGGTGATCTGACGGTGAGAGTAAAAGGTGATTACAAGGGTGACTATGACAAACTTAAGAAGAGTATGAATACACTTGGTGACTCCCTCACATCCCTGATCGGAAAAATAACCGAATCAATAGTTTCAACTGCCAATGCTTCCACTGAGATATCTTCAAGCACAGAAGAAATTGCCGCGGGCGCTCAGGAGCAAAGCGCTCAGACAACAGAGGTGGCCAGCGCGGTGGAAGAGATGACAAAAACAATCCTTGAGACGGCCAATAATGCGAGCCTCGCTTCGGAAGCTTCAAAAAAATCGAGCGAACAGGCTAAAGTTGGTGTTAAGAAAGTAACAGAATCGAAAGAAGGTATGAACAGAATAATTTCCTCTGCTCAAAATACCGGAGAAATTATTTCATCACTGGCTAATAAAACTGATCAGATTGGCAAAATCGCGCAGGTGATTGATGATATTGCCGATCAGACTAATCTTCTTGCGCTCAATGCGGCGATTGAAGCGGCAAGGGCAGGTGAACAAGGCAGGGGATTCGCAGTTGTGGCTGATGAAGTACGTAAACTGGCTGAAAGAACAACAAAGGCTACCAAAGAGATAGCTGAAACGATCAGAGCTATTCAGATTGAAGCAAAAGATGCCGATGAATCGATGCAGGAGGCAGGAGCCGCGGTGAATAATGGAAAGATGCTTACTGAAGAAGTAGAAGAAGCGCTCCGCAGTATACTGGATAGCACTGAAAGTGTTCGTTTTCAGATTGATCAGGTAGCCGCAGCCAGTGAAGAACAATCCTCTGCCGCGGAACAAATAAGTAAAAATATTGATGGCATCAATAGTGTGACAAATGAATCTGCCTCGGGTATTCAGGAGATAGCCCGCTCAACTGAGGACCTGAACAGATTGATGGAAAATTTAAAGGATATGGTCAGCACATTCAAGCTGGCTGATGATCAGGACACGTATTATAACCAGATCGAAGCCAGGACAGGCGGATACATGGGCGAGGAAAGGTTACTTGGTCCTTCTCATGCTGCCTGATAGTATTAAATGTAAGCTGCGTTGTGTTATTTGGGACCGGATAAAATGCCGGTCCCTTTTTCTCATGAAAAATGGATATCCCGGGTATTAAGATGTATTCGATAAAAGAAACAAAATATGGCCTGCTTGTTGAATTTTATGAGACCGTTGCCGCGGATGAAATGTTTGAGTGTATGAAAAAGGTCGAATCGAAAATTGAGAACAATAATTATGAGAGCAATATTTGTTTTGATATGAGAAATATGAAACCTCTTTCTATTGAAAGCAGGGAGATATTTGATAACAGCCGCTTTAAATTATTCAGGACAAAAGTAAGAAAAACAGCCTATATTCTTAACAGCAGCCTTAAAACTGCCCTCTATAGGAGGATGACAAAAGAAGCGGGAACATTTTCGAGAGAAAAATATTTCAGCTCCCAGGAAGGTGAAAACTGGGAAAATGAATTTAACAACTGGTTGTACTAAATTTTTAGGGAAAACATGTCAAAAATAATTGTTTGTGATGACTCATTATTTGCAAGAAAAAGAATTTCAAAATTTATTGAACAATGCGCTGATGAGATTTTGCACGCGGTTGATGGAGAGGATGTGCTGGGGAAAATTGAACAGGAAAATCCCGATTTGATAATTCTCGATTTATTGATGCCTAAAGTTGATGGAATTGGGGTGCTTAAAGCTTTGAAGGAGAGAAAAAACAATATTCCTGTAATTGTATTATCGGCAGATATACAGTCTTCGACAAAAGAAAAAGTATATGAACTCGGGGCAGATTATTTTTTGAACAAACCCCCATCAGAAGCTGAATTGGTTGATAAGGTTAATGAGCTTCTAAATGCGGAACTGAGGTAAGTTATGCTTTTAACTGAAGAACAACTTGATGTGATCAGTGAAGTAATCAATATAGGTGCGGGTAAGTCGGCAGCGCTGCTTAATGAAATGGTTAATGCCCCGATATCAATGCAAATTCCAAGAATTTGGGTCAGTATTCTAAAAGAAATAAAATCGAATATTTCTTATCCCGAGGGGGAAAAGTTATCTTCAATTGAATTAAACTTTGAAGGTTCCTTTTCCGGACGCGCTGAAGTGGTGTTTCCGGCAAGAAGCGCGCTTAACCTTGTATCTGTATTAACGGGTGAAGATGAGGAATCTGACGAGTTTGACAATATCAAAGCCGGCACACTCAATGAAGTGGCTAATGTTATGTTAAATGGTGTACTCGGTTCTATCAGCAATATTTTTGAAGATCATTTTAACTATTCAATTCCCAGGTTCAATGAAGATACCCCTCATATTCTGGTCGGACACGGATTAAAAGATGATATGGTTGTTTTATGTGGCGAAACCCATTTTGAAGTGAAGGAACTGGATGTCGAAGGAGATTTTTATCTGATAATGGAATTACCCTCTTTTGACAATTTGAAGAGGGGATTGGATAAACTTCTGGAGGGATGAAATGAACAGAAGAATTTTTGAAAACTATAATTATATTAATTCCGGCATATTTGTTATTGATGATGAGGATAATATAGTTTTTTGGAATAATGTTCTGGAAAATCAGTCTAATATTCCGTCTGAGAAGATTGTTGGGGAAAACCTGTTCGAAGTTTTTCCTCATCTCAATAAAAATTATTACAGAGCTTTGATCGGTGGTGTGATGATAGGAGGTCCCCCGACAATCTTCTCGTATAAACTTCACAAATGTTTTATTCCCAGTTATACCGGAACAAGAAATGAAAGAGTGCAGAATACTACTCTCGCGGGGTTAAAACATCCGGGGGATGGCAAAACTTATGGTGTCTTTTCTATTCAGGATATTACTCACGAAAGCCTTCAGATAGAAAAATTTAAAGTTATGAAGGATAAAGCTCTTCATGAGGTGCAGGAGAGAATAAGAGCAGAAAAAAAATTAAAAGATATTGTGATTGAACTGGAAAATAATAAGTCTTTTCTGGAAGAGCAGACTTATAACCTGAGAGTTGCGAATGAACAATTGGCTATATCTGAAAAAAAACTTCAGACACTGAATGCAAGTAAGGATAAATTCTTTTCAATTATTGGTCACGACTTAAGAAGCCCTTTAAACGCGCTTTTAGGTTATTCAGAATTAATAGAAGAATTTTATCACGATTTATCGGATGAGGAGAAAAAAGAATATGTCGCTAATATAAGGGATGTATCTAAGAGGATGAATGAATTGCTGATGAATCTCCTTAACTGGGCGAGGATCCAATCGGGCAGAATGGATTTCAGTCCCGAAAAGCTTAATCTTTCCATATTAACCGGAGAAGTACTGGAGTTATTAAAATTTAACGCGTCCGAAAAAGAAATTGTTATTGAGAATAATACGGGAACCGGTTTTAAGGTTTTTGCCGATAAAAATATGGTTGAAACAATCCTCAGAAATTTATTATCAAACGCGGTGAAATTTACTCATCCGGGAGGCAATATATCGATAAGCGCGGAATTAAGGAATGAAGAGGTTAAAATATCAGTCGGGGATGACGGGACAGGAATGTCGGAGGAAAGTGTTAATAAACTTTTTGTTATTGACAATAAGGTCAGATCGAAAGGGACAAAAGATGAAGAGGGCACAGGACTCGGTCTGATTCTTAGTAAGGAACTTGTAGAAAAAAATGGCGGTGAAATTACTGTCGAAAGCACTCCCGGAAAAGGCAGCATTTTCAGCTTTTCCCTGCCCGCCGGATAAATAATAAATTACATTGTATGACTGAAAAAACATTAAATAGAGTCCGGAATGAAAAACTACAGCAGCTTGCCGGGGATGATGAAACTCCGGCTAACTTATACGGGCTTGATAATGTAAATGTATTATTGATTGAGTATGATTCAGAGGGGAAAATATTATCCTTCACGCCCGGTTTTGCTTCGCAAAAAACAGAGATCAGGGACAGAAAAATTAATTCATTATTTCCCGGGGTGACTGAGGAACAATTGATGATCGAAGAGGGAACAAGTCAATTTTTCGCTGATTTCTTAAACGGGGAAAAGACTCTTGCCGGATGTCTTGTTAATATATTTACTAAAAAAAAGAAATACTCGGCAGTTATTATCCACAACACGCCCGGAAATGACCATCTCTTTTATAAACAAATTCTGGAAAATTCAAAAGATCTGATATTTGTGATGTCACTTCCTGAGTGTGAGTATCTGTATATCAGCCCTGCCATAAAAGAGATATGTGGTTATAATGAATCCCGGTTCTATTCCGATTCAGATTTTATTTTCAGAATAGCTGATCCCGACTATAAAGATTATTTGACTGAAGAACAGAAAAAGCTGATGAACGGGGTTGTTGATGATTTTTATGATTTCAAAATAATTCATCGGGATGGGAGAAGTGTTTGGATAAGACAGAGTAATAAATTACTAAAAAATAGTGAGGGTCAGCCTGCTGCTTTAATAGGAATCGCGAGGGATAATACACAGTTAAAAGTTTATGAAGAAGCTTTGCTTGAAAATGAAATTTTATTCAGTAAATATATCGAAAACAACAGGTCGGGCATTCTGATTCATTCAGAAGGGAAAGCTCTTTACGCCAATAAAAAAATGGCAGGTTTATTAGGTAATAGTCAGGAAGTGGATTTAACCGGAAAAGCAGTTGAAGAATTATTTGTCAGTCTTCGAAAATCTGATCCGGACATTGTTGAAAAAATTGTGGCGGAAAAGGAAAAATTTGAAATTAATTTTTTTAATCTGAAAGAGGAGGCTGTTTTTTGTGAAGTCAGCTCAATAGAAATTGACTACAATAACCAGAAAAGTATAGTGTCCACTTTTTACGATATAAGTATAAGGAAACAGGCGGAAGCAAACCTCATATCAGAAGAAAAAAAGTTCCGGGAAATATTTGATAATGCTTCAGATGGTATCTTAATCCTTGACGATAAATTAAAAATAATTGAATTTAATGCCGAAATAAGCCACCTGCTTAATACAACTAAAATATCATTAAAGGGTAATCCGGCAAAAAAGTTTTTGCCTGATAAAGATGTTGCGATGCTTGAAAACTGGTTCCTTAAAGATGACTTCTATACAGTTTTTGAGTCATTCGCGCTGCCGAAGAACAGGGATGGAATATTTGTTGAGATAAGCGCGAAGGGGATAGATTATAAAGGTAACAACGCTTTGCTTACAATCTGGAGAAATGTATCCGACAGGAAAATTGTTGAAGCCGCGCTTTTAGAAAGTGAAAACAGGTACCGGATGTTATTCGAAAGCGCCAGCGACGCTATTTTTATCATGGTTGATAACCTGATAATTGACTGTAATGACAAAGCGCTGGAGCTTTTCAGAGGAGAGAGGAAGCACATTGTCGGCTTCACTCCGCATTATCTTTCTCCTTCTGTGCAGCCGGGCGGAGAATCTTCACAGGAATTGGCTGAAAAAAAGATTCAGAGAGCAATTGAAGGGGAGAACCAGGTTTTTGAGTGGGAACACAGGAGAATTGATAATACCCTGTTCCATTCTGAAATAAGTCTAAATGTATTTCAATTAAGCTCCGGGCAATATATTCAGGCAATAATCAGGGATATTTCAGAGCGAAAAAGACTTGATCTTGAAAGAAAAGAAAGAATGAGCCGACTCGAGAAATATCAATCCGCGATAATCAGGCTTTCAACAAACCGGGATATTGTAGGAGGCAACACAGAAAAATCGTTTGGCATTATTACCGAGACAGTCGCAAACGCGTTAAAAGTTGACAGGGTGGGTATCTGGTTATTCAAAAATGAAATGAGCCGGCTTGTATCCTATGATATGTTTAATGCAAGTGAAAGGGAACACAAAAAGTATGAAATTATAAATGGAAACAGCAGCCTGGAATATTTCCAATTGCTGAGAATGAGCAGGGCGGTCCCGGTTGACGATGTTTATAAAAGCGGGAAATTAAAGGGGATAACAGATTATCTTGAAAAAAATGATGTTCGGTCCAAACTTGATGCTGTAATCAGGATTTCAGGTGAGGTAAGGGGAGTTATTACAATTGAATCAATTGGTTCGAGGAACTGGCAGGGGGATGAGATTAACTTTGCCGGAGAGATTGCCGATCAGATTTCACAATTGTTTTTAAATAATGAAAGAAGAAAAGCTGAAGAGGACCTTCAGAAAAGTGAAGAAAGTTATCGCAGTCTTTTTGAACATTCCGCTTTCGGAATTTATCAGTCGACTTTCAACGGAATGATAGAAATATGTAACCCGGCTTTCGTCAGGATTTTCGGATATAATTCGGAAGAAGAGATCATTAAAAAAGGTGTGAAGGAGAGTTTTTATGTTGATAAAGTTGAGCATGAACGTTTCAATAAACTTCTTCTTCAGTTCGGTAGTCTGGTAGGATTTGAAACAGAATACCGGAAAAAGAATGGAAATATCATAAAAGTGAGGGAATCGGCAAGACTAACAAAAAATCTTGAAGGCAATCTTATTATCGAGGGCACCATTGAGGATATAACCTCACAAAAAAATGCCGAAAAAGCCATTATGGAGGCAAAGACCAAAGCTGAAAAATCGGACCAGCTAAAGTCTGAATTCCTTGCCCAGATGTCGCATGAAATAAGAACCCCTCTGAACGCGATACTTAGTTTTTCCGGATTGCTCAAAGAGATGATAGGAGATAATATTGAGGATGATCTGAAAAGCTCATTTCAGATTATGTCGAGAGCCGGCAAAAGGATTATAAGAACGATTGACCTCCTGCTTGATATGTCCCAGATGAGAACGGGAACTTATGATTATGTAAAGAGGGAATTGAGTTTGTGTTCCGATATTCTGGAAAATATATATCTTGACTATAAAAAAAGCGCCAACGAAAAGAAAATCGGATTTGAGCTGATAAAAAAAGAGAAGAACTCAATTATCAGCGCTGATGAATACACACTCAAACAAATTTTTTATAATCTTATTGATAACGCGATCAAATACACTGATAAGGGAAAAGTTGAGGTTGTTGTTTACCGTAATAAGAAGAATAACCTTGTTGTAGATGTGATCGATACGGGGATTGGCATTGATAAAGAGTATATGCCGAGCCTCTTTGATTTATTCACACAGGAACACCAGGGTTATACAAGACGTTATGAAGGGAACGGGCTCGGTCTGGCGCTGGTTCAGAAATATTGTGAGCTGAATAACGCGAAACTCAAAGTAAAGAGTAAAAAAGGAGAAGGAACAGTTTTTACCGTTGAATTTAATCCCTGAAGAATTTTATCCGCATAGAACATTTATCAGACAAACCCCTTTTTAATCGCTTCGGCCACCGCCTCGGCCTGTGAGTGCACATGCAGTTTTTTATAAATATTTTTTATATGAAACCTGACTGTATCTTTGCTGATATTAAGAGATACGGCGATAGAGTAATATGTTTTGCCTTTTATAAGTTCTTTTAATATTTCCTGTTCCCTGTCGGTAAGAAGATCGGCGTCGGGTGCAATTTTTTTATTACCCTGAAAAAAGCTTGTTACCTTGCGCGCGATATGAGAACTCATCGGTGCGCCACCCTCATGTGCTTCCTGAATAGCGTCAAGCAATCTTTCGGGGTGTGTCTTTTTCACCAGGTAACCGCAGGCTCCCGCGCATAGGGCGTCGAAGATCAGATCATTTTCTTCATGAATAGTAAGCATAAGAATATTCATATCCGGATATAATGTTTTTACCCTTCTGACACATTCAATTCCATTCATTCCGGGCAGAATTATATCCATAAGTAAAATATCGGGTAAATTATTATTGATCTTATCAAGGCATGACTCAGCGTCGCCATAAGTTCCGGCGCATTCAAAGCCATCTGCCTGATCAATAAAGGCTGCCAGTGTTTCCTTTATAATTTCATTATCTTCAACGATCGCGACTTTTATATTTTTCATTAACCTGTTCCGTTTATTCTGCCTGTAAATTTGATCATTGTACCGGTATCCGTAGATGATTGAATACGTAATTCACCGCCGATGCTGTCCGCTCTGCTTAGCATATTGGATATTCCGTTGCCGCCGGTGCGCGACTGTGTATTAAAACCTTTTCCGTTATCATATAGTGTCAGTTCAAGTTTTTTCCCGTTTGTCATCGCATTCAGTGAGATTTCTGTACATTCACTGTGTTTGATACTGTTATTCATCGCTTCCTTAAAAATCAGGTAAAGGTTTTTCCGCTGCTCCATAGGAAGCCTTATTTTTTCAAGAAACCTGAGATTATTTATATAAAGCATGATATTCTTATATGAAAGAATATCTTCATAGTTATCTTTAAGTTTCAGCAGCAGCTCATAGAGTGAATCTCTTTTGGGGTTTATCAGCCAGACAATATCGGACATATTATCAATAAGAGTCCTCGCGATTCCCCCGATTTTTCTAATTGTTTCCGCCTGCGGATCAGTTTTTTTGCTGTTACGGTGATAAAGCATATCGCTTAATAATGATATTTCGGTTAAACGGGTGCCGATATCATCGTGCAAATCAGCGGCGATTTTTAATCTGAGCCGTTCTATTTGTATTATATGATTAATCTGGTTATAGACAAAGATGCCGACAATAGATAAAACCAATACGATTATTGCGGAGATAAACCACCAGGTCATCCAGAAGGGGGGAGTGATCTCAAGCCTGAATGATGTCCCCGTATTATTCCAAATTCCATCATTGTTGGAGCCTATTACACGGAATTGGTATTCACCCGGAGCCAGCGCCGTAAAAGTTACATATCTCCTTGTTCCGGTATTTATCCACTGATTGTTTATACCCTCCATCATATATTTATACCTGTTTTTCCCCGGGAAGGAATAATCAAGGGCCGCGTACTCAATAGTAAAAGTATTTTGGGAATAGGGAAGCTTTACAATTTCATTATTTGTGATGGATTCACGAATAAAGTTTTCCGTTTGATCATTCCCGGAAGCATTAAGAACTTCAACTCGCGTGATCACAATAGGGGGGATATGGGTATTCAGTTTTACACTGTCAGGGTAAAACGCGTTGTATCCATTAATGCCTCCGAAATAAAGTTTTCCCCTTTTATCAGCGAAATAAGCGTTGCCGCCAAACTGGTTGCTCTGGAGGCCATCGGCCATGTCGAATGCTCTGACCTGTTTTGTATCAGGGTTAAACTTAATAAGGCCTTTGTTGGTGCTTAGCCAGAGATTCCCCGATTTATCTTCGAGAATTCCATAAATCACATCATTTGGAAATCCGTCACTTTCTCTGAAATGAATGAAACGTTCCTTTTCGCGAATCAATTGTTCCAACCCGTTATTAGTGCCGATCCAGAACCTTTTTTTTGAGTCTTCAAAAATTGTCCATATATAATTATCTCTTATTGAAGCGGGATCATTTATGTCATTCAGATAAACTTGAAAGGTTTCATTTTCTTTCCGGTATTTATTTAATCCCCCTCCGAGTGTTCCTATCCAAAGCTCATTACGACTATCTTCAAAAAGGCAGTAAACATAAGAATGACTTAAAGAACCGGGATTCTCTTTATTGGCAATATAATATCTGAATTTTTCGGTTGATTTGTCAAAACGGTTTAATCCTGCAAGCGTGCCCACCCATAAATATCCATCGTTTGACTCAATCACCGAAGTAACATTGTTATTGCTCAGGCTGCCTGGTTTGTCGGTTAATTTATAATGGGCAAACCTGTTATCTGAAATGAGATAATTCAGGCCGCCCCCGTCAGTTCCAATCCATATTTTTCCGCTCTGATCCTGGTAAATTGTTCTTATATAATTATTGCTGATTGAATAGTCATCATCCTGGTTGTGAAAAATTCTTCTTATTTTTTTGTTCTTTTCATCCACAATATTTAGTCCGTTCCGCGTACCGACCCAGAGTATTGAATTGTCCGTTTTAAGAATCGCGGTAACCTCATTATAGCTTATACTGTTTTCATTATTGGGATCATTGGCGAAATGGGGGAATTTTTCTCTGGAATAATTTATTTTATTGATTCCCAGGTCACTGCCAATCCATATTATACCGCTGTTATCCTCAAAAATCGACCAGATAAAATTCTGGCTGATACTTTGCGGATCGTTAGCTGAGTGAAGAAAGGAGGTGAACCTCAAATTATCCCAGGGGCCTGAAGCGAGGTTCAGGCCGCCGCCAAGAGTCCCTGACCAAAGCCGGCCGCTGCTGTCTTCGAATAATGTCCAGACATTATTATGGCTCAAAGAGGTCCCGGTAAATTTTCGATCATCATAACCTTTAAATTTCTTATCCTTTTTGTTGTATCCTATCAATCCGCTCTTGGTGCCCAGCCATAACAGATTCTGTCTGTCCTCCAGAATTGACCAGACATATAATCCTGAAGATTCCTCCGGCAGATCAAATCCTTCAGTATGATTATGGAATGTGGAATCATCGCGGTTGAATTTATCAAGCCCTCCGTATGTCCCTATCCAGATATTATCATCGCTGTCCTGATAAAGAGACCAGACATAATTATTACTCAGGGAGGATGGATCATCGGGATCGTGAATGAAATGTTCGCATAAACCGGTCTGAGGATCAAAAATATTCAAACCCTTTTCCGTTCCCACCCATATTTTTCCGGATCTGTCCGGCATCATCGACCTGATATTGTTATCGGAAAGGCTGTATTCATTACCCGGAATATTTTTAAATTGTGTGAAGTTATCTGTGGCGGGATTATACCTGTTCAGACCGCCGCCGAGAGTGCCTGCCCATAACCGGCCACTGGTGTCACTGCACATAACAAAAACAGTATTATGACTGAGACTTGTGCTGTCCTCCGGTTCAGAGCGGTATATTCTGAAGTGGTATCCGTCATATTTATTCAGGCCGTCGAGTGTGCCGAACCACATAAAACCGCGTGAATCCTGGTAGATATCAAACACTGAGCTTTGTGACAGGCCATCCTCAATTGAAACCCGCTCAAAATTAATTTTACTCTTCCCTGATGGAAAAATAAATGAGAAAGTGATAAGGAAAAGAAAAAGTATTTTAACCATTAGACAAAATTGACTCCGACAGTTGTGATATAAATTTAACCACAACCGTCATCATTATCAAGAAAAGTATAATCAATACCTGAAACAAATTTTATTTCAGCAGAGTCATTTTCTTTACTTCAGAATATGAGTCTGATTGCAGATGGTAGAAATAAATACCAGATGAAAGGTCCGCTCCATCTACGGTAACCGAATAACTACCTCTCTCATAATAACCTTCAGCCAGCGCCTTTATTTCACGGCCAAGCACATCCAGAAGAGAAAGTTTCAGATAATTTCTCTCAGGCACGTAAAAAGTGATTTTTGTTTCGGGATTAAATGGATTCGGAAAATTATTGTCAAGAATCCATTCTTGCGGATAATATAAATTTTTATCACTTTTTGATCCGGTTTGTAAATCATCGTAGGATATGATTTTAACAGCGTCGGCGACAACATAAGTTCCTCCGCCGAAACCTTCGCTGCTGACGCTGATCTCAGCGCCTGACGGGTTAAATGTCCATGTCCCCAGGTATTGCCAGGAGGAGCCATTCGCGGTCTGATCGGCAAAGACAACATCCGAACCGGCGGCATGCTCTATAACAAAGGGTGTATTCCTGCACCTGTTGCTTGAAGCGACCCACCATGCCCACACTTCATATTCAGCCTCAGCGGGTAAATCGGGAGTAAATTTAACAAAACTTACGGGAGGATCGAGAGCATGAAGCAGCGCTTTTGTATCACCCCAGTAGCCGGCATTCGCCGACTCAAACCAGCCTGTGCCGATTATTTCGGCTTCAGGATCGCCGGTATCGATGATTTTTTCAAATGTGGGTTCCTGAGCAACGGGGAGTGAATCCACATGTGTCACCGCGAGTATTGTCGGCACCGCCCTGGTTTCGGACGGATTATTGAGATATGTATTATCAATTGCCATCTGAGTGGAACCGCCTCCATCAAGGTTCATTGCTTCGGTACAGCCGAGGTCGATCATTATCTGCGCCAGTTCGGGCAGCCCGACTCCTTCAGAGATTGTCTGCCTTCCATCCGCCGTGAGCATAATGACATGATTATCATCGGTATATCCGACAGCGGTCCGGGGATCGCTGTTATCATAGCCGACTCCTGATCCCCAGAATATTTCCTCATTGTAGGTAATATTTATTTCACCATTCTTTACGAGGGTCGGACCTCCGCCTATTCCACATAAAATATCATCAATAGAAATACCATCAGATTGCGAAGGCGCCGGCTTTGGTGTGGGATCATTATATAAATATGGAAGCGGTTCTGAGTAGGAATATATATCTTCAGGTTCACCGCCGAAATGATAAATCCAGTCAACCGAGCAGTTCCTGTCTTCCTTCAGGTGGAAAAAACTTCTCATTACCGGGTAACTTTGTGAATTGCGCACGAGAGAGGCCACATTCTGCGCTTTTACCACAGAAGGATAAACCACAGCGCTATATGACGCGCTGCCTCCGAAATATCCCCCGTTGACAGCCATATAAGCCCCGACCGAACTGCAGAAAGAGGGAACACTTTTGGGGCTTTCCGAAATATATGGTCTTACTACAAGCTCTTCATTATTCAGGTCAACATCAATATACCAGATTGCAAGTTTGGGACTTGTCCGCGTTCCCGAAAATACTTTTATACCATGGGGCAGCAGATAATTTGATGTGATATCTGTCCAGGTGATTTCCTGTCCGCTTATTGAGGCCGCTATTATTAAGAATATAACTAAAATTTTTCTCATAAATTTTCCGTTGCTAAATAAGATTAACTTCGATGTTTATTTCTTTGTTACTGAAAGAAGAGGGATCAATTACCATAGCCTCCTGTTTTTTCCCATCAATATATAGTGAATTCTCAACTGAATTATTGATGACTTTAATATTAAATATTTTTCCCCTGAAATTACGGGTCATGGAAAAACCACCCCAGGAGGAAGGTATTTTCGGTTCAATTGTGAAACCATCCAGTGTTGTTCTGAATCCCAGAATGTAATCAAGCGCGATTCTGTACATCCACACCGCCGAACCTGTGAGCCACGAATGGCTGGCCTGGTTTTCCGTTTCATGATCGGGACTTGTAACATATTCTGAAAAAACATAGGGCTCAGTCTCATAGCGGTCAATATCGGCAGATGAATTCACAGGAAGCATTTTTGAATATATCTCCCAGGCTTTTTCTTTGTCGCCATTTAGTATCGCGGCCAGTACAAACCATGATGAGGCATGATTGAACACAGCTCCGTTTTCCTTTTTACCGGGAACACAGCGACTGATAAGTCCCACATTATCCTCAACTTCCCGGTAAGAAGGCCAGCAGATCTGCATCCCATAATTAGTTTCGAGGTATTTTACGCAGCTTGAAAGGGCTTTATCGGCTCTCTCTTTATCGGCAAGGCCTGATATTACCGACCATGTCTGGGCATTCAAAAATATTTTTCCCTGTTTATGTGAAACCGAGCCGACCTTCTCTCCATTATCCCTGAAAGCTCTCAGGTACCACTCACCATCCCAGCAATATTCATTTGTAACCTTTTTTAATTTGTTGTAGCTGTTCCGCCACCTCGCGAGAGTTTCTTTATCAGATATTTTTTCCAGTAGCGGAAACGTTTTTTTCAGTACATAAGCGAGGAAAAAAGCTCCCCAAACTGTCTCGCCTTTGCCTTGTGGACCTATATGGTCAAGAGTGTCATTCCAGTCACCATTCATAATTTTAGGCATGCCTCTTTCAGTCACGGCTCCGATAGAATAGTCAAGCGCTCTTACTATGTGTTCATATACGGTGTTCTGCCCTTTATCATGCCAGGGCACAATTTCTTCCAGGATTAAAAAATCACCCGTTTCATTTAGATATTCGATTATTCCATAAGGTATCCACAAGGGGGTGTCGGAGTGATTGGTTTTTTCACCGCTTCCGGTAAGTTTAAAGAAGTTATGCAGTGTCGAACCATCGCTAAACTGATATTGAAGGGCGTTGAGAAGTCTCTTCCTTACTCTGTCGGGGCGTGAGATAACTTCACCAATTATATCCTGAAACTGGTCTCTCATTCCGGTCCCGAAAAGAAGTCCTCCATGATAATAGCCGGCATTACGCGCCATATCAAATGTAACGGCGGTCTGGTATCTGTTCCAGACATTTATCATAGCGTTCATGTTTTCATCCGGAGTATCTATCTGAACAGTTGACAGGTAACTGTTCCAATACTTTTTCAGTTCTATAAACTTCCGGTCAATATAAGAGGTGTCTTTGAAGTTATTCCAATTTAGTTCACTGAAAGGATCCTTGTTTTTATCGGCGGCTCCCATTATTATGGCAAATTCTATCGATTCACCTGCCTTTATACTTACCGACGATTTTAAAGCCGCTACAGGATCACCCGCGGTAATTTCCTTATTATGCATAATCCCGGTTTCAACAGATACCGGATTAGCCTCAGACCGCCATCTGCCGATAAAAGAATCGAGACTGCTGTCAAAACCTTCAACTGGTAATGTTGAACCAAATAAAAAATTATTTTCCCATGATATATTGGGCTGGGCGACTGATACTTTTTTGTTCAGCACCCAGTATCTTCTTGTCGCTACGAGAGTCTGATGTTCTTTATTAAATTTGATATCTGTGAAATGTTTGTCGTTCGGCTGGTTGATAACGTCATTAAGGGCATTTCCCATCATAAGCTCAAGAAAGGAATAAATCTCAAGTTCACGGTCTTCAGCGCCTTCATTTATCAGGGAGACCCGCCAGATTTCAACATTTTTATCTCTCGGGACAAAGTATGTCAGTGACGCTGAAATATTTCTGTATTTTGTTTTTATTGTTGTATATCCCTGTCCATGCCTGCACTCATAAAAATCATATTTTTTATCAATTGTCGGCGCCCAGCTAAGGGACCAGTAATCATTATTCGACTTATCTTTGAGCATGATATATCTGCCCGGCCTGTCCCAGGGAAGGCAGTTATACCTCATTCTGGAAAGCCTGTTATCCCTCGGGCACTGCAAAAAGGAAAATCCGCCCCCTGTATGAGATACCAGGCCGCCGTAATTTTCATTCCATATATAATTGAACCAGGGACGGGGAGTCCCGGGATCGGTAATCACATATTCGCGGTGATCTTCAGAGAAATAACCATACTTATTTTTTAACATCAATTGGTCCAAAATTTATTTTGACTGATTTAATTTCCTTCGATTTGATACTGATATTATAAATTCCATTCACAACGGATAACTTTTCCTGTTCAAGCTCCTCAAGAGAAACGGCTGCGATTTCTTTAATTTCAGCGGCAAAAGAAATATTAAAACTGATATGCTCTTCACAGGGATTATAGAAGCGAATTACGGCTTCATTTATCTTACCTTTTTCAGCTTTTTTTACCGAGCTGAGAATTATCCGTTCATCCGAAATTTTAAGGAAAGAAAAGTCATGAGGTAAATTCCCTTTTCCTTCACCCGACTGGGCAAACCTAAGAGGTATATTAAACTTTAACGCCTCGCGGTAAACTCTGCCTTTTTGCCAGTCACCGGAATGAGGGTAAAATGACAATTTGTAATTGTGTTTTCCAGGGCATTGCGAACCTTTCATTTCTTTGAATTCCTGCCTGGAGGAGGAGGCTATGACATATTCAAAAGCTCTGAGCAGTGTGATGGCCAGTGTATTATTATTATCGTCTAGAACTTCATATTCTTTTAGCCCATCCACAAGTATCGCGGCCCCTTCACTATCATTTGATAGATCGACAAAATGATGCATGGGGTAATCATACATCGGCTGTTCCACCCATACGGTCGTATCTTCCCGCGCGATCTTTCTTTTGACAACATCAAACTGACCTTCGCCATGGCTGTATTCAGCGTTTAGCTCCAGTGGGAACATGATTCTGAGACGATGGCTTTCAGCCTTGTTATCCAGTTCTATATTTATATCGATTCTTTCTGAATCCTTTGACAGGGCTAATCTCAAAGTAACAGGGATATCTACAAATTCACCTCTGTTTTTTCTCGCCTCAAGTGAGGGTGGCAGTGAAAGCAGATGTTTTACCTCTGCTTCAGCAAATAGGGGCCCGTTTTCCTTAAGAGTTATAAGGGGAGTAGAGTTTAGCGATGTAATAAATGGTTCCGCCGGTTTATTTTCCCACGCGTGACCCGCTTCACCTTCATCGTAAAAATATCCCAGGTTTTTATAAATTTTACCTGTTTTTTTGAAGATAAGATCAAATGTGCCGTTATTATTAACGGTAAGTTTCAGGAAGGAATTTTCCAATACATATTTATTGAAGTTCATTGAGGCAACATATTTCCGGACCTCTTGTTTACCATCTGCCGGCAAAACTGAATACGATTTAAGTCCCGATTGCGGAACAAAGGCGAGTGACAATTTTGCTTCATACCGGACCATCTCATAATATTTCGGCCTGTTGATCATCTGCTCAAGCACCGGCTGAATTTTATTTCTTTTGATAATTTGAACAGGGAGCCGGCTGCCTGATGAATCGAGTACATCAACGGAGCCCTTGTCGTATGGAGCGGGAATATCAATAACAATATCAGCAACTTCCGATCTGCTGAAGTTTGTCCCGTTTATCGCGGTCAAAACCAACAGCGTTTCAGGATTATTATTGAAGAGGGGCGAGGTGTCCAGATTTCTGATAATATGTTTCGCGGAACGTTCAAAAACACCTTTGGAAATTTCTATTGCCTGTTTATATCTTATCTCCATATCTTCATGCACACTATCGAGGCTGCACCCTCCGATTGAATCGTGGGCTGAATTTTGAATTATCAGTTCCCAGGCAGTTTCCGGATAAGTGTCATTGATATCCCGTCCGGCAAACGCGGACCAGATATTGAATGGTTCGGCGTAAAACTGTATCCATCTTTCAGCGTTAAAGTTTATCTGTTTCAGGTACATTCTGGCTGAAGTGGTGTATCCATAGAGGTTTCCGCTCCTGAGGTCATATTGCGCGCTTCTCCTTTCACCTTCGACCACTTTAATTGATGATCGGTCGATTTCTTCATCCAATAACTTCGCGTAATCTTCAAGTGTGCTGTGCCTCAGATCGATCCCGGGAAATTTATCTTTAATTGAAGCAATAATTTTTGTCGTGTGAGTGTTCGGTCCGCTTGAATCGTGTCCTTCCATCCAGATGATATGTCTGGTCGTAAAATCGGATGCCTGATCGTTAATGATTTTTTTTACCGAAGGAGATATATTTTCTTCATAAAAAAGAACCTCGGGGGATAAAACAAACCAGTCCTCATCTGCCTGAAATTTATCGGCGAAATGAAAAGGTGTTTCCTCTTTTTTCCAATTATGCTCAACATCCGCGAATCCCTCATCAAACATCGCGGGGCGGTAGATATAAAAATAAAAATTGTATCGCGGCATAGTTGAAAAACGTGATGAAACTGCTTCCGTTCCATCAGCTCCTTTCCATAGAAACTCAGCATTGGGACTGTCGATGGAATTGATTCCCCTGTAGAACATTATAAGGTTGATATCAAACTGCCTGTATATCTGGGGAAGCTGAGATATCTGCCCCCATGAAAAAGGGGAGTAGCCTATTTTTGATACCCTTCCAAGTTCCTCTGCCACTTTATGTCCGAGTAGAAGGTTTCTGATAAGGTTTTCACCCCCGACCTGGTATTCTTCGGGAAGAATATACCAGGGACCCGCGAGGAGTCTTTTGTTTTTAAGAAATTTTGAAATAATATCTTTCTTATGCGGTTTTATTTCCAGGTAGTCTTTCAGCACAATAGACTGACTGTCGAGGTGGAAAGCCCTGTAATCGGGATTTTGTTCCAAAATTTCCAGAACGCGGTCAATCATATCAACCAGCATCTGCCTGTTGCGCTGGAAAGGGTATCGCCACTCCCTGTCCCAGTGAGTATTTGAGATAACGTGAAAAACTTTATTTTTAACTATCGATTTCATCAAGAAAAACCTTATTCATTATTATTATTTCAGGGATTCCACATTTACAGATATTGGTCGCCGCGGCAAGATCATGACCCGAAGTCTGGGCAAAGGGAAGAGCGATACACCTTCCGAGTCCCGCGGCTCTGATAGCGACAGCGCCGCTTTCACTATCTTCAAAGCCCAATACTTTATCAAATTTATCGGGAGTAATCCCAAGCTGATGGAGCGCGATGCTGTAAAGATCACGATGCGGTTTAAGCCTTATTTCGCTCGAATCGCTTGCGGTTACTACTGTTTCATAATACTTAATGTAAGTCAGCATACCCTCTGAAATTTTCTCTTTTGTCAAATCAGGAAGATCAGAATTATTTATAAAATTGTTTATCTGCCTGAAAACTTCCGAAAGCACAATATCCGCCTCGTAAAATATTGAGGAGGTGACAATTGCTGTTTTTAGCGGGCGCTGTGCGAATCTTTCAGAAATGGCGACAAGCGCGCTTTTTAATTGAACTTCATCCGGTATTATGTCCGTATCAATTCCTTTTTTAATCGCGGAATCTGTAAGTTCTCCGGAAAGTTTTTGTATATCTTTTCCCAGCCAACCCTTAATCAGGGGGAGGAATATTTCAATACCGGGCATAGGTTCAATCAGTTTTTTTCGCGGATCGCCAAAAATCTCATCTGATACTTTTGTGCTTTCTCCCTGGCGAATTCGTTCCAGAATTTCATGATACCTTTGGTAATAAATATCTATTCCAGCCCTGGTGAGTTCATCCGGTGTAAAATCTTCTTTCAGTTTTTCAGCATATTTCTGAGCGGTTTCTTTAATTTTCAAATCAGAATAATCTGATGGAAGGGATCTAACCAGTTCAGTTATTTCGGAAAAACCTGAATTTTTGAGATTTCTGGCCACTTCATTTTTTCTCTGCTGATCTTTTCCTTTAACCAGTGTCCATATCCTGGCGAAAAAAAGCGCGGTATTGATATCGGGGGAATGTAATATTTGCTGATACCTGTTCAAAAGATATTCAACATGTTTTGTTGTGCTGTTGCCGATTATATTGGGATAATCCTGCGCGGGATCAAGGCCCTTCCAGTCGGAGAGGGACATCCTTCCGCTCATTTTTCTGATCATATACTCAAGGGAATGAATGCAAAGTTCTTCCGTTGTGGTAGTTGTGCCATCCATATCCATAACCGCCCCGAGAAAATATTGCGCGGGACTTGTGATTCTTGATGCCAGAGGCACAATATCGAATCGAGGATGGATGTAACCGGGATTTTGAATAACCGCGAATTCAGAATTTGAACTTGGTATCAGCCTGCATGCTTCATTCCTGTCAATTATTTTAATATTTGCCATAATCCTTTATAAGTTTTATTCCATTTTCCAGTAAATATTTTACACCTGAGTCATTTACCGATTCGGCGTATACTCTGAATAGGGGTTCTGTTTCAGAAGATCTGAGCAGGAGCCATGACTGATTATCATCAAAATACAGTTTTAAGCCGTTGATAATACCTCTGCTGCTGCTGAATTCCTTAATACGGGAAATATTAAAACCGGAGATTTTACCTGGAATCTCCCGGAAGATACCAGGCAGAATTTCAGTTCTTTCGGGAACATCATAAAGGAAATCTTCACGTTTATAGTATATTTTTCCCCATTCCTTCCATTTCTCCTCCTGATATGAGGATAGGTTTTCCGCGCCCGAAGCGGCAAGCATTTCTATCATCAGCAGCGCCGAGAGAATGCCGTCTCTTTCAGGAATATGACCCGCGTAACCAAAACCGCCGCTTTCTTCACATCCGAAAAGAGCGTTTTCACTTATCATCTTTTCGCAGATATATTTAAAGCCCACCTGTACTTCTTCGACTTTACGATTTTGTTTTCCGAATATTTGATTCAGTTTGTTGGTGACAGAGGCTGTTTTAATAACAGGACCAGTATTCGAACTCTTTCGGGAATAATAATCTGCCAGCATCAAAATAGTATCCTGGGCGCTCTGCCATCCGCCGCCATCGTACATCACTCCCAGCCGGTCGGCATCCCCATCTGTCGCGAGGCCTATTGAATAGGGCTCATTCGCGAGGGTTTCAGAGAGCAGCGAAAGATTTTTTTCTATCGGTTCAGCATTTCTTCCGTAAAAATCGGGAGACGCGTTTCCGAATATGGTATCAATTTCGAGTTCGGTATCGAGAAGAATATCCTGTAAAAAAGTTTCTCCGGCTCCTCCCATGGAATCAACAATTACTCTCAATCCGGAATCACTGATTAGTGAAAAATCAATAATATTCAAAAGATGCCTGGTGTATAATTTTGTGAAGTCCTGTTTCAGGACATTCAGGAAATCCTTCTCTACCTTAGATTTGCCCAGCAGCTTTTCAACTTTTTGAGTTTCTTCAGTAAAAAATGGTCCGCCATAATTCCCCTTAAATTTCACACCGTTATATTTAGGGGGATTATGCGAAGCAGTTATCATTACACCCGCGTCAAGTTTAAGATCAGCAACGAACCAGGAAAGGAGAGGAGTGGGAATAATACGGTCAGAAAGAAAAACATCAATTTTATTTCCTGACAACACCGAGGCGAACAGTTCGGCATAATCAAATGAGTGTTTTCTGCCATCGTAAGCAATTGCTATTTTGGGCCTTGTTTCTTTTGAGACCGAATGTGTATAATCGGCAAAAGCCTGCGCGACCAGCATTACAGATCCGGTATTAATTTCTTTATCGATTATGGCGCGCCAGCCATCTGTTCCGAAAAATATATTCATATATTTCCTTCCAGTTCTTTTTGAACATCAGAATGGTCTATTTCACGTATTTGTTTGCCGCTTTTTACCGCGAGAGCCGCCAGGGCGCCGCATGCTTCACCGGTCGCGGCTGAGGTGGGCATAATTCTCAACGCGCTCTGTCCCTCACGGGTTGATGATATACATTTCCCCGCTGAAAGAAGATTGTCCGCTTCTTTCACAATCAGTGCTCGCAGGGGGATCTCATAAAATAATCCTTCCGGCAGATCTTCCATTCTGGAAGATTCATCCTTCTGACCATGAATATCAATTCCGTAACATCCCCGCGCGATAACATCCTGAAATTTCGCTCCAGTTTTGATATCTTCTCCCGTTACAATATAATCGCCAATCACTCTGCGTGTTTCCCTGACTCCAACCTGCGGCGCGGTTTCGATAAGGAATGCGTTTTCAAATCCGGGAACTTCGGAAATAAGCAGGTTTACCACTTCATCTGTCTGAATTCTTGAAATAAATTCCGCTTTTGTAAGCTGTTCAGAATCTGAACCATCCAGCTCAAGAATATTGGTTGTGTTAAATGACCCTTCTCCGGTTTCGGGCAGGGTGGTGAAAAATATATATTCAATTTCTTTGCTCAGCAATCCCGCCTTCCGGGCTTTCTCTACATGACTGAGAAATCCCGCAACTGAAACAATACCTGTTTTGCCAAGTTCATCAATGACCCAGGGGAGGAAATCGGCGGGATTTTTTTTCACTTCCGCTGCCACAGTTTCCATATTTATCCCACCCATACGGAAAAAAAGAGTCAGCGCCTGGAGAAGACCGCTTTTTTCATCACCTTTGTTAAATGGGAGGCCCGCAAGAAAAACCAGCCTCGCGTCTCCGGTAGTGTCTATAAATATATTTCCTTCAAATTCTGATAAGCCCACAGGGGTAATTACTGTTACAGAAGTTAAACTTCTGTTTTTGAAATCTGTGTCAACGATAGTGGAATCAAATAAAATATCACATCCGCTCTCCTTTAAAAGTTTATAAGCCGCGAGTCTGAATGAAGCGGAATTAAATCCATTATTTATCATTCCGCCGGTTCTGATCATCTCAAGTTCAATCTCTTCAAATATGCCCCGCACAAGAGGTATATCATTGACGCTGTGTTTCATGAAAGGGGATACAAGTCCCGCGGTTGACATTCCCCCGACAAAATGATACTGCTCGATAATCAGGGTGGAAGCGCCGGGTCTGGAAGCTTTAACCGCCGCGGTTATTCCGGCTATTCCTGCCCCGCAGACGATAATATCATATCGTTTTTTCATCGGACCGCTCCCACACTTTTCATAGCGTCAACAAACCATTTGGTGACATTAACCGGCCGTGTAATCGCCGTTCCGACCACAACCGACCAGGCGCCAAGCTCAAGCATTCTGGCAGCTCTTTCAGGGGTGTTTACTCTTCCTTCGGCAAATACAGGAATATCAACCTTCCTGGCAAGGGTATCAAGCAGAACATAATCGGGCTGGTCTGATTTATTAACGATTGTTTCGGGAGTATAACCGCTTAAAGTAGTAGAAAGACAATCAGCCCCGGAAGCGGCGCAGGCGAGTCCATCCTCCACGGTGGAGATATCAGCCATAATGATCGCGCCATATCTTTTTTTCAGATCGGAGATAAATTCTGGTCCGGTAAGTCCTTCCCGTTTTCTGAATGTTCCATCAACCGCGATAAAGTTACAGTTTACTTCAAGAAGGGCCTCGAAATCATTATAGCTGCCTGTAATTCTGACATATCCGTCCTCGAATTCCGATTTCATTAGTCCGACTACCGGAAGATTTATCCGCCTGATAATTTCCGCGGTTTTTTCTTTCCCTTCGGCTCTTATTCCCGCCGCTCCTCCCTTGAGAGCGGCTTCCGCCATAAGAGCTACGCCATCAGGAGAATTAAAAGGTGAATCTCCTTCCGCCTGGCATGATACTACAAGACCATGCTTCAATCGATCAAACATTTCCATTCAGCCCCCCGATGAACGATTCTATCTGACGGTCGTGAGAATTAAAATCGTTGGATAAAAAATCAGTATCGGTTAGTTGGAATATATTCTTTCCGGATAGAGCAGGCCGGGATTCAGATTTCCAGAACCTTTTTGATTTCAGTGGGAGAAGGTAAATAGTGAAGCCATGTTCCAAAGATTTATCGCGTATTATTTTTATCGCTTCATGTTCAGGATCAATGTTGAGATTATTCCTATTTTTTAATTCTGTTGATAAGAATAATAGGTTTCCAGTCAGGGAGACCGGGGAATATTCTTTTAGTAACTGAATATTTCCATTCATATTTTTTCTGTTGATCAGCAGATTCAGGGAAAGGCTAAAACTCTTATCTCCCGCGGGTAAAATCGGCTTCAGCAGTTCAGATTCAGATGAAGTATCTATCAGTATTTTTGAATTGATGATCCGGTTTCCTTCACGCGCGGCGATGGAAACACCGAAAGAATCGGGTGAGGATTCAATTTTCCAGGGATGAATATGAAAAAGTGTATCAAGTTTGCTGTCAATAATTCTTTTAAGCAATAATATTTTTACAACTTCGGGATTGAGGATAATTTTATCCTTGTCCTCATAAAAAAATCCCGAGGGATAAATTTTAATCTTTTCCAGAAAGGGATGGTCAGTAATAGCAGGCGCGATTAAATCAAGAGCCTCGGTAATATCTCCCCCGGGAAAACCATATCTGTTGAGGAGTAAAACATCAGCGCCCATCTCCGAAAGTTTTTCGGCGAGAGTGATACCTTTATATCCGGCGCCGTATATAATATAATCGTAAAATTCTTTAATCATTTTTTTGACGCTCCGATCACGACAACTTCCTCATTGGCAGATACTTTAGCCAGTTCAATATCGGCAAGAGCCTGAATCTGTGCTTCATTTACGAGTCCGGTGAAATCAATAATTTTTGCTCCGGCGAGCAGAAAAATATCGGGCACCAGGGCGCCAGCGTCACCGAATGTAGTAAGAGTTTCAATCATCTCGGATATTGCCCTTTTTACACTGCCGTTATGAACCGATTCAACCTCGCAATCAGCTAATCTTAACCTGATAGTTCCTTCCTTATCTATAACCCTGATTCCGTTTTTCCTGCTGTTGAGCAGGCCGAAAAGATGTTTTTTGCTGCTGCTGAATAAAACAGCCCTGAGGAATGAGGTTTTACCTGCGATGGAGAGATCATCGGGGGCCGCGTTAAAAGATTTTGAGCAAATTTCCAGTAATTCTCTTTCGTCAAGTTCTTTTATTTCAAGTTCACGGGTTCTCATTTCACTATTGCCCATAGCCACAGCGATAACTTTTTTATTTTTTGAATCAATTTCTACAGATACTTCTACCGAATCGGGCAGTGCGCCCATCGCAATTACAGAGCTTTCCGCTTCCTGTCTCAGCGCGATTATATCCGCTTCGGTGGGATTCAAAATATTTTTTTCAACCGAATCTCTTATCATTCCCAGCGCCGCGCCGATAGCGGAAATTACTTCGGTGTTTTCTGCGATTTTCCAGGGAATATTCATACTATTGCCGGTAAAGGGAACTATCGCGGCCGCGCCGCCGCCGCCGCCGACAAACTCAATGACTTCATTATCAAGTTTATATTCTCTTGAAAGTCTTTCTATCACCGGTTTTATTTTTGCGGAGGATAACTCAAGTATTCTTTTGGCTATCTGTTCCGGATCCTGGCTGAATTTGTCAGACAGGCTCCCGAAGCAGCTTTCCAGGGCTTTTCTGTTAGCCAGCCCATGACCTTTAACATTAACAAGCCCGAGATAACTGGAAGCCCCTGTGGGGGTTATTGTATAACTGTTTTTATCTGTGAGATTAGAAATTTTGAGATAATCTTCCGGATCCCCCTTAACAGGCTGGACACATTCAAGCTTTATATTGTCAAAATCATTTGTTTCAGAGTAGGATGTGTAAGCGAGACTGGCTATATGCGCGCTTCTCGGGCCGACATCAATTATTTTATCATCCTTCATTCTCGGCACGGAGCCCCCCGCGATTCCGAGAGTGCGTACATCAAGAGTTCGCAGAAATAGCCTGTTACCCCCGATCTGAGCGCTTTTTACCTGGGGTTTGCCATTTTTTATCACTGAAATATCGGTTGAGGTGCCTCCGACTTCGATAAAAATCCCGTCTGAAACTTTCGCGTACATTAAAGCCGCCGCCACACCTGCGGCCGGGCCTGATAACATCGTCAGGATGGGGCGTTTTCTCATTTCATTTATATCCATGATGCCCCCATCCGATCTCATTACCATCAGGTGCGCTTTTATTCCGCTTTCTCTGACCGAAAGTTCTGTCATGTTGGCGGTTTCAAGCATTCTGGGCATCATACTGGCATTTATTACAGCGGTTCTGGTTCTTACCTTTAATCCATAAAGCTTTGATATTCTGCTTGCCGCTGTAGCCTGAATTTCCATTTCTCCGGCGATTTTTAGAACCAGCTCTTCATTGCGGGGATCATCAACACCGAATGCCTCACTCGCGACAATCACTTCCGCTCCCTCCCCGATCAACGCCGTGATATTCTTTTTCACGGTTTCCTCATCGGGGGGTTTTCGGGTATCTAAAAATCTGAATCTTACAGGTAAAAATTTGCCGGGAGAGAGTTCGATGTTATTCAGATTTGTTTCTTTTTTTGCTCTCCGGCCTTCAAGGCCCTTTCCCATTCCGATAATTCCGGTGACAGCGACATCACCTTCCAGAAGGGCATTGGTAGCCTGAGTTGTGGAATGAGCAATAAGTATTACCTCTTTCGGTGAAATTTCTGATTCTTTCAGCAGAAGATTCATTGATTCGACAACACCTTCGGCTACACCTTTACCGGAAGTATGTGTGGTAGGCACACAGGCTTTACCGATAATTGAAAAGTTGCTTATATCCACAGCCACGGCATGTGTGAAAGTGCCGCCGACATCTATACCTATTTTGATTTTCCTGTTCATTTTGTCACCATCAATAAAAAATTACCGCGGAAATCACCAGTCCCAGAAACGCGATTATCCAGGTATAGGGAATGGTATTCCAGAGCACTTTCTGCACATCGACTCTCATCTCATTTGCCAGCCAGACATTATGTGTGTTGGTAGGATCGCTTATTCCCTGAATCTGTCCCACCGAAAGGAGAAGTCCCATTACAGCGCCGGGATTCATATTGCTGGCGAGAAAAACAGCGGCGATACCATATCCCATGCCCCAGACATTAAGAGGTCCGCGATAAAGCGCGAGGGGTGCGGCGATTGTGAAAATTACTACATAAACAAGTCCGCTCGAGGGGACAATCGCTTCCATAACAGGCTTGACCAGGTTTAATACCGGCCAGCCCTCAGGATATGCTTCAAGCTCTATCCCGGGCCCCATTATCGCGATAAGCAGCATTCCGATACCAAACATAAGGGTAACGGCGGGCATAACTACCGCGCCACCCTCAAAAACAGATTGTATAAAAAGATTCAGTCTTCCTTTTCTGTATGTGGTTACAAAAGCGTAAATAAGTCCTGTGACAAATGCCGCGATAAAATTCATATCAAGCAGTAGTATCAAAAGCAGAGGAATTACCGGAGAGAAATAACTGATCCAGTGTATTTCTTTGCCAGCGCCGCTTTTGCCCGATATTATCCGGTAAAGGGCGTAAATGAAAAGCAATATTATACCGCCCGAAATAAAATATTTAAGCGCCATCATCAGACCGGAATATATTTCGCTGAGTGTTTCTTTGATTTCCGGCGAAAGCAGATAGTTATATGAAATAAGGAGCAGACCCGCGGAAAAAATGATGACCAGAGAGCGGCTGATGATTTTACCCGGACTCAGGTCGTGACCATCACGATATAGCTGCACGGTTATATATATTATAGCTGTAACTATTGAGAGGGAAAACATTATAAGGGCGAAAGGCCTTATTTCCTCAACTTCGAGTCCCATAACACTGACATAAACAGCCCAGTTGCCTACATTAAGTGTGCCTCCGATGCTTAGTCCCATCAAAAATATTCCTACTGAGGTCATCGGACCGATTCCGACCGAGGACATAATTGGCAGAACAATAGTCGCGACCATTATAATTGCGCCCAATCCCCCCAGTGTAGTGAAAAGCAAAGTAATCAGGAGCAGCATGATTACAGAAATTATCCAGGGATTATCTCCCGATAATTCGGCTCCTTTTTTAATAAAACTTTCAGCGACGCCTGTTTTCTGTAATATAATGGAGAGCATACTGCCGAACATGGCAATTGTATAAGCCTGATTTAATTTAAGCGCCCCGTGTCCGATAACATATTCTATCACATCGGCAGGATTAACACCTCCGGCCAGCGCTATAAGGGCTGCCATCAGTGGAAGCGCAATGAGAGCCGGAATCTTTCTCAAAAACATGAGAAGAGCCATTACGATAAATATTCCGGCCAGAGTTATTAGTTGAATTGATTCCATATACCTATTCCAGTTAAGAACGGTGCAAATTTAATTAATAGGTCAAGGTGAAAAAACTACACCATGATGTAGTTGAATTTGCCGGCCGGAATCAAAATTTTGGTATCGTCGAAAAACAGAATTTGGAACCTGAATTTATTGAGGCTGAAAATGAAAAGAACAATACAGATATTTTTAATGCTTGCCGCGCTCGGAATGGTTTTTCAGATTTCCGCGCAAAATGACTGGGAATATACCGGTACAATAGATTTTCCTGAAGAGGACAGTCTTGTAGTTCGGCCATTCCTCGGGACACTCGATGAAAATGGCAGACTTTATGTAGTATCGTCCAAGGCTACAACACCCAACGCTCATAACGCGATTTATTATGCCGATCCGGGTGAAGATTATTTCACGAAAATGATCGATTATGATCTGAATGGTGATTCAGATACACTGCTGGGAAATGTCGGAGCGATAAGGGGAATAACAACTATCGGCAATGATGTTCTTATAAACGCGTCACAGCCTTATCCAAAAACTCAGCCGATGACAATATGTATATCATATTATTACACTGATGCCGATACACTTCAGAAAGAGGTATTTGAAGGAAGCGGATGGGGTTCTTATAATCATGGTTTGGAAGCTACGAGTGATTCGGCTGTTATTATGGGGATTTCTTTCCAGGGGCCTACTCACAGGTGGTACAACTTCAGCAACAGCGATATGCAGGGGGACAGGGGAAGAGGAACCTGGCTTCTGCCCGATCCCGATGACGGGAACCTCTGGAGTAATCAGCTTGAGCCGGGCGGGCCTGAAAACCAGGGTAAAGACCTGATACGTGATATTGCCCTGATACCGGATGGCGATTACAGCTCGACAGAGACTCCCTTTTATTCATCGAGGAACTCATTTTCGATTGATCAGATTACCGGCGGAATTGCTGTCTGGATGGGCGGCACCCAGGAAAAACCGATTGATTACACTCCTTCACGAGTAATCGATTTTAATGATTTTCTCTCTTTTATTGATCCCATTCCTTATGGAATAACAGTCGATAAGAATGGAATCCTGTGGGTGGCCGGAATAGACTCAACCCGCCGCTGGGTGAAAGGATTTCAGCTTGAAGGTATCAACGCTGTGGCGGTTTATGACCTGCCGAGCCAGTTCAGTAAAGATGAACCGGATCCGGATGGCGCTCCGATGGGAGGCCCCTGCGATGTAGCGCTTACCCCCGACGCGGCTAAAGCTTATGTAATTGACGCTTACTCAAAATCGGTCTTTGTTTTTGAAAACAGCACCGTAAGTGTGGATGATAATACAATTGCTGAAATGGATTTTACACTTGAGCAGAATTATCCAAATCCCTTCAACCCTTCGACACTTATAAAGTTTACACTGCCGGAACAGGGCAATATAAAACTGGTTGTTACAAACTCATTGGGTGAAACAGTTGCCCTGCTGGCTGATGAAATGAGACATGCCGGAACTTATGCCGAAGTATTTAACGGCGAAAAGCTCTCGAGCGGCATATATTTTTACTCCCTGATTACAGGCAAAGGAAAGATTACCAAAAAAATGCTCTTGATGAAATAGGTTAGGTGCCGGGTCGGCGGCCTTACCAACCACGGCCCGGTATTTTAATTAATTGCCTTACAAAATGATACCCGGAAAAGATAACGTGAAAGGTACATACAAATTTATTTATAATATTTTTACTTTATATCTGATTCTGACATCCTTTTTATTTGCTCAGAATGGAAAAATTACCGGAATTGTTAAGGATAAAACAACCGGCGAGGCGCTGATCGGCGCGAATATTATTCTCAAAGGGACAAATTACGGCGCGGCGACTGATCTGGAAGGAAGATATGTCATCCTTAATGTGCTCCCGGGAAAATATGATGTATCAGCCAGCATGGTGGGATTCGCGAAGGTTATCCAGAAAGATGTTATGGTTTTTATTGACCGAACGACATCCCTGAATTTTGGGCTGAGCGATGAAACTATTGAGATTAACCAGGTGATAATCACCGCCGAAAGGCCCGCGGTTGTAAAAGACCGCACTTCCACCGCGACAAATATTGAGAGCGAGCAAATTAAAGCGGCGCCACTTGAAGGACTTCGGGGCGCGCTGGAGCTTTCTGCCGGATTTCAGAAAAACGCCACAGGAAACTATTCGGTTAGGGGCTCAGGTTCTTATGAGCTGAATTTCCAGGTGAATGGCATGACCCAGTCCAATTCCAATACCAGCGCTCCGGGAACATTTGATACTGAAAAAGCGGACAATTCCTGGAAATATGATGTCAATCCTCTCGGAGTAAAACAATTGCAGCTTATCACCGGCGGATTTTCCGCCGAGTATGGAAATGCCCAGGCGGGTGTTGTGAATGTCGTTTTGAAGGAGGGGGGACCAAAATTCGAAGGTGAGTTCAGGGTGGAATACAGACCTGCCGGGCAATATCATTATGGTGACTATATTTACAGTAAATCCAATTACGAATGGCAGAGATGGGGTGAGCTTGAAGACTGGATGAACAGGCGGGAAGATATAATAAAAGAATTAAAACTTGATGTTCGTTATGCTGATCTTAAGGTTTCAAACCCTGATGAATATAACCGCCTTGTTGATCAGGAAATTGCCTGGGCTCATGAAACATGGGTTAAAAACCATGAACCGGGCGATGATAATGTTCTCGGTGTATATGACTACCGTGATTATTCTTATACAAGATATATGTTTGGTTTTGGAGGTCCTCTCGGGAAAGACCCGAATCTGCTGAAATTTTTCTTTTCGGGGGAATATAAAAGGAATCCTACCCGTCTTCCCACTCCTGAAAAAGTTCAGGTGACGCAGAATTATATAATGAACCTTATTTATCAGCCAGTGGCTGAGCATAAAATAAAACTTATGGCGAGCTACCAGAATTATGAAGGAGGAATCTGGTCTGGTTCTGAGGATATCCGCTGGTCGGGACTCGCTTTTACACCACCGGGAGTATCTACAAAATATCTTATCACCGTTGACCCGGTCAGAGAAGAGCAGACAATCGCGCAGTCGCTAAACTGGGTTTATACAATCAATCCTAAATCGTTCATGGAAGTTAATCTTTCCCATCAGGATGAACAATATGAACTGCCTTACCGATATCTGGCCGGATATGGCCTGGAGGTTGACCGGCTCGACAGCCTGAATGATGATGCAGGATCGGTCCTAAGAGAAGGAAGCTGGTGGGAAAAGGATTATTTCAGGGCCCCATTTGGATTCAGCACCAACTATTACCAGGACAGCCGCACGAAAAATATTGGAATGAAAGCCGATTACACCAACCAGGTATCCACATCTCATCTGTTGAAGGGAGGATTGCGGTTTTATTACTGGGATATGATAAACAATGGTGTCAATTCAAGTTTTCAGGCAAATTCTTACGTTGCCCGTAATGGCTTTGCCGATTATTACACAGCTTACCCGATTAACTTTGCAATATACGCTCAGGATAAAATGGAATTTGAGGGAATGATCGCCAATATCGGGGTAAGAGCGGAAGCTTATAATTTTCAGACATCGGCGCCGCTCGACCGGTTCAGTGTGCTTTATCCGGGTACGGACGGGCCGGGCACGACAGGAAGTTCGGTAACTGAAAATTCTGAATGGAAGTTTTTTATCCTTCCCAGAATAGGAATTTCGTTCCCTATTGCAGAGGCGACAGCATTCCGTTTTCAGTATGGCCATTTTGCCTCAATGCCAATCTTTACTCAGGCATTATCACGCAAGACCTGGGTAGGATGGCAGGGAATAGGGAATCCGAATCTGGACCCGAAGAAAACAATAAACTATGAGTTTGGCCTTCAGCAGCAGATGGATGATAATCACCGCCTCGATCTTGTGTTATATTATAATGACAGAACAACTCAGACAGGACGGCAGAATATCGCTTCCTACACAGGAAGCCGGAACCAGTTTGCCGGTTTTGCAGGGGATAACACACCACTTTATTATTACTGGTCATTTGAGAATAACGCATTTGGTTCAACAGTCGGTTTTGAGGCGACATTCGAAACAGTATCGGCGCGCAACTGGTCATACAGGCTGAGTTACAGTCTATCACAGACAACTGCCGGAAATTACGGTCCCCAAATCATTTATCCCGATGATACCAGGGGATATTCCGCCAGAAATTTCACTGGTGAATTTCTCGCTTCCTGGGACAGGACACATAATTTCAGGGGACTGATTCAATACTTCTGGGGTGATAATGAGGGGCCTGAATTATGGGGTCTGAAACCATTTCAGAATATGGTAGTGAGTTTAACTTATACCGCGCAATCCGGAACTCCATACACATATATCACCGATTTTACACTCAAAGATGTCGTTTACAACAGAAGATATCCTATTGAATCGAATGTAGATTTTAATCTTAATAAAGAAATATATATAAGCGGAGTTAAAATGATACTCGGAGTAAGAGTAATGAATCTTTTCGACAACCGCTGGATAACACCCATGTCAACATCGGAAGATATCCGGCTGTGGGTGGAAGATGGCATCACCATGGCCGATCCGGGCAACGATCCGGCAAGGCTGAGCTACATCGCGGCTCCCTACAGGACATTCCGCAATCTTCCGAGAAGAATATATTTTACCTTCGGCGTTGGCTTTTAATATTCTAATGATAATTTTTTTCGCGGGAAAAATGATAAAAAAACTGACAATAATTTTAATTCTTTTCTCCCTGGTTTTTGCTGAGGCGCTTTTGGCCCAGGTTGAATCATCTTCAATTATTCTTAACCGGGGTAAGCTTTGGCAGACATTAAGTTTCGGGAAAACCGGCCCCTCTTTCAGCAACTGGAGCAGAAGGGGCATCGGACTGGACTGGCCCGGTTTTGATCCATCCCTTATCGGGGAAAATATCGGCGGTTCTCCTTCACACCTGGTTTCGGGGGGAATGTATGTCGGCGCTATGGCTGGAGACTCGGTTCTTTCTGTTGAGGAATGGGCTTTATATGCAGGATCTGTCGCCGAAGGAGCTGCCGCGAAATACAGGATAACAGAACACAGGCGGATTTACCCCGATGGTGAAAATCACTGGCTGAAAAGTGATCCCGCGGGAGCTGAAGAGCAGATCAGAACTGTATGGGAATATAATACAGATTATGAGGATGAATACCAGATACAGAGGATGCTGCCGATCAGGGTTTCAAGAACATCCTACCAGTGGAGCGGTTCAATGGAGGATGAGAATTATATAATACATGAGTATGTAATTAAAAACATAGCTGAAGAGCTGAGAGCTGTTCTGCCTGCCGAAAGATTTATTGCCGACACCTTAAAAGATTTTTATTCACTGGTTACTTACGGACTGCATTGCAATTCACGTTCATGGACAGTTTTATTCCCTTCACTGACCCCTGGCGCCCGGAATACCGGGTTTAATTACAATTTTGTTGACAAGGTAGTTTTCGGCAGGGCTTTTGATTATGAGGAGAGCCAGGGAAGCAATGAAGTTTTCGGATTGGCGAATTCGATGGGACCACTTGTAAATGGTGAACCAACAGGTGAATATCTCGCTCCCGCTTATGCAGGCTTCAGGCTGTTATACGCTTCTCCCAATAAAGATGGTGAGGAAACAAAAGTAAGGCAGCAGGGATGGTCGGCGGCAAGTAATTCAATTGATCTGAGCGGTCCATTTACAAATATTGGAAGCAGGGAGGCGCAATATTCGGTGCTGGAGGATATAAGACTGGCTTCAAACTTTGTGGAAAGTTTTGCCGATCAGAACTTTATGCGCAAATCGAGAATGTGGTCTCTTATGTCAGTTGGTCCCTGGGACCTGATGCCGGGTGATTCTGTCAGGATTGTGGTTGCCGAAATTGTTGATGGCGCCGATTATTCAATGGCAATTGATCCGGGAAGTTATGCCAGCAACACTATCGACACCGAAAGCCGGAAAAAATTTAATGCCAGCTCAAAGAGAGCGAAATTTACTTTTGACAACAATTATAATCATCCCGATCCTCCCGCGGCGCCCGAATTTTCAGTCGATTACAACCGGAATTCGGATGATGTGGCGATAATTCTTAAGTGGGGCAGGGAAGCGGAAAATATTCCCGATCCCGATGACGGAACCGATGACCTGGAAGGATATATCATATACAGATCGGAATACCTGCCTGTCGGTCCATGGACCGCGATAGATACTATATACAAAGGGGATATTGATTATTTTGACGGAATTGAATACGAATATACAGATTCACAGGTGGATATCGGGCAGGGTTATTATTACGCCCTCACAGCATTTGATTCCGGCAAGGAAAGCTGGACCGGGGTGCAGACACTGAACAATATTGATCCCCTTGAATCATCTATATTCGCGAACAGGCTGCAGACTCCCTTCATTGCCACTTTACCTCCGAAGGATAATCTTGAAGAAGTACTTGTTGTGCCAAATCCATTTGTTCTGGGTGAAGGATTTTCCAGACCGGGTGAGCAGGATGTTATTCAGTTTGTAAATATTCCCAATCCCTGTACAATAAGAATTTATACTATCCGCGGCGACCTCGTTAAAACCATTGATGTCGGCGCCGGGGAAGGGGCCATCGTATCCTGGGATCAGGTAACCGACTACGGACAGTTTGTTGAGAGTGGTATCTATGTGTTCCACATTGAATATGATGGTAAATCTAAAATCGGAAAATTGGCTATTGTGAGATAAATTATGATTTTGAAGAAACCCAAAATATCTTATAAAATATTTTTCCTTTTGACTGCTCTGTTATTGATTCCGGTTTTAACGCAGGTTTCGGGGCAGGACTTTAAAAAAACTGCTACATCGGGATTTGTATTCCTTGAGCTGCCCGCCACAGCGCGCACAGCGGCCCTTGGAGAAGCTTCACTTTCGTTGTCCGATCTCAATTCAGACGCGGTATTTAACAATCCCGGAGCGCTTGGTTTTACAAAACGGACACATTCTTTCGCGGCATCTTATTCACCCTGGTTTGCCGATATTAAAAATTATACAGCGAGTTATTCTTTTAAGTCAGATTTTGGTGTATTTGGCGTCGGGGCAATAATGATGGATTATGGTTCGATGCCCCGTACAGAAATCGCAAGCGGCCAGAAAGTTTACCAGGTGCTGGGAACCTTTGAAGCAAGCTCAATCGCTCTCGGATTATCATATTCAAAGATGCTGACCGACCGTTTTTCTTTTGGTGTGTCAATCAAATATGTTAATGAAAAAATTGATATATATTCGGCCGATAATGTGCTCTTCGACGGGGGAGTGCTATATTATACGGGACTCGGCTCGATGAGGATAGCGGCGAGCATTCAGAATTTCGGAGTTGACGCTAAATTTCTGAATGATAAATTTAAAATGCCCGCGATTCTGCGGCTCGGTATATCTGGTGAAGTTATCGGCGATAAAGATTCAGATTACCGGGTGACACTTCTGGCCGAGGCAACCCACCCTAATGACGCCGATGAAAGAGTAAATACCGGAATTGAAATATCCTGGAAAAACATCATTACCCTGAGGGGCGGATATAAATTTTTCTATGATGAGGAAACATTCAGTATCGGAGCGGGAATTAGCGCGCCGGTTAAGCTGCCTGTAATTCTTGATTTTGCTTTTTCCGATTATGGAAGACTTGGAAACATCACCAGAATAACTGTTCAACTGGGAATATTATAAACGGATTTATGAATGAAAATTAAGTACACATTAATATTATCTTTAATTTTAGCCTGCGCCGTTTCGGCCCAGGTTATATCGGTTGAAGCTTACTCTGATTATTCCTCCGCCCTTTCCCTGAAAACCAGGACCAGGGAAGCTGACGCGGTGGGGGGAGGAATTAAAATCAGACTGTTCGATTTTAACTCCTTCAATCTCTATATCTCAGGTGGTTATCGTCTATATTCTTTATCTGAGGATGATCAGCTTTATGGATGGGGATGGAGATTCTGGAATGACCGTTATTCAGATAAAATCGATTCCGACCTTAGAGCGGACCCGAATCTCAGCGCGGATATCAGCTCCTTCCAGAAGATGGACCTTATCCCGGTTTTGATTGGTCTGGATTACAATATAATTCTGAATGACAAAGTCAAAATTATTCCATCAGCCTCTGTCGGTATTTATTTCTATACCCGAAGGCTTTATGTTGTCGAAGAGTGGAGCAAATATTTTGAGGATGAGGACTACACATTTTCATACAGCTACAGAAACTTCGCGCCCCGAAAGTCGGGGAATCCATTTGTAATCAATGCCGGAATAGATGCTGAATACAGCCTGTCGGAAGGATTTTCTTTATATTCCGGCCTCGTGTATAACAGCATATTACCAACTGAAGGCTCACTGGGATATGATGACTTTCCTTTTAAAAGTTCATTTTCACTTAAACTCGGACTAACAATTGTTTACTGAAATGTTAAAAAAAGTATATATCTTAATTGTTGTTACACTGGTCAGCGCTTTCACAGCTTCCGGGCAGGAAATGAAATTTGTCGCCGGTGTAAATGGAAGCGCCATTCTTCCGGCCGGTATTTTATCACAGCGGTTTGAACCGGCGATCGGTTATTCTGTTTACTTTGGTAAGCAGATTAATGAAAGATGGACCTGGACCGGAAATCTCCTCTATTACAAATTTGATAAAATGAGGGAGGAGAACCTGAATAAAATGATACAGGCGGAGATTAATGGTGTTACAAATGATTATTCCATTCCTCTGCCCGGTCTTGAGATGGAAATGGAAATCGCGGGTCTGATGGCTGAAGCAAAAATGAATGTTTTCAGAACCGGATATATGGAAACAGACCTGAATTTCGGATTCGGTTTTCTTTACTGGGAGCATCAGCGAAGTGAATATTATGATTCTCTTTATGTTACACCCTCTGAAGGAGGAGACCCGGTATTAGTTGATGAGCTTGAAGTTCCCGGCAGAACCCAGACTGACTGGAGCGGAGCTTTTAATATCGGCGCCGAGATTAATTTTCCCATGATGGAAATGCTGGCGCTGAATTTTTCGGCAAATTACAAGCTGGTAGTCGGAGAACTTTGGCCGACATTATCACTGGGACTTGAAAATGTGAGTGGATTTCAGATGTTTGATCTGCGAGCAGGTTTACAATTCAGATTTTAACAAAGGTGGTTAATAGTGAAAAAATTTCTGACAATCATCATAATTTATTTCATGAGTATCAGCGTTCAGGCATCCGGAGCTGAAGCTGTGCGGGGTGTCTGGCTTACAAATGTTGACAGCGACGCTCTTAATTCAAGAGAAAACATTATAAAGACTGTAGAGTTATGTGCTGAAACAGGTATAAATACAATTTTTGTTGTTACGTGGAATAAAGCTATGACAACATATCCGAGTAAGATTATGAAAGATTTTACCGGTGTTGAAATAGATACTCTTTTTACAGGAAGGGACCCGCTTAAAGAGTTGATAGAGGAGGCGCATAAAAGGGATATCAAAGTTTTTGCCTGGTTTGAATTTGGATTTTCCTCTTCTTATGAGGAAAAAGGGGGAGTACTTCTGAGGAAAAAACCTGAATGGGCTTCAAAAGATAAAAATGGCGCGCTGGTTATTAAAAACGGATTTGAATGGCTGAATGGTTTTTTTCCTGAGGTTCAGGACTTCCTTATTTCATTAATTCTGGAGGTTGTGAACAATTATGATATAGATGGAATACAGGGAGATGACCGGCTGCCGGCGATGCCTTCGGAGGCGGGTTATGATCCCTTTACCATTGCTGAATATAAAAAAGAACATAATGGAGAGGAACCCCCTGAATATTCAAAAGATTATGAATGGGTGGAATGGAGAGCCGCCAGGATGACCGGTTTTATGAGGCGGATTTATGAAGAAGTGAAATCGGCCGATCCAGATATGATCATATCCATGGCGCCGAGCCTCTATAGTTGGAGCAAAGAAGAATATCTGCAGGACTGGCCCGAGTGGATGGCGAGGGGGTATGTGGATCTTATAATCCCCCAGGTTTATCGGTATGATATTGATGCATATGAAAAGGAGCTTAAGCTGATTGTTGATGAGCAGCTTGATGAAGAAGATTTTAATAAGTTCTACCCGGGAATTTTATTAAAAGTGGGGGACTATTATCCCGATTTGACATTTTTGGCAAACATGATTGAGGTAAACAGAAAAAATGGTATTCAGGGTGAAGTTTATTTCTTTTACGAGGGATTAAAAAAATATCCTGATTTTTTCGAAGAAATTTACTTAAATAAGAATATCAGATTTCCGAAACTAATAAAGAAGTAAAAAGGAGTTCTTTTGAAATACAGAATGATAGCCGTGATGATTCTGCTCACGGTGTGGATATTAAACGCCCAGCCTGTAGAGGAAATGAGAGCTGTATGGCTGACAAATGTTGACAGTTATGTGCTTGCCTCTGATGATAATATAACTGAAGCGATGGAATATCTTGCTTCAATTAATATAAATGTTGTTTTTCCTGTGGTCTATAATAAAGGTTATACACTCTATCCCAGCGCTATTATGGATTCTCTTTTCGGTCATGCTACTCTGCCTGATCCCGCTTTTCAGAACAGGGATTACCTGGAAAAGCTGGTAACGGAAGCTCACAGGGTAGGGATAGAGGTAATACCCTGGTTCGAGTTTGGTTTTTCATCATCATACAGCCTTAACGGCGGGCATATAATCGAAAAATTTCCCGACTGGGCATGCAAAAACCGCAGCGGCAACCTTGTTGTAAAGAATGGTTTTGACTGGCTTTCAGGTATTAATACCGAAGTGCAGGATTATATGTTGTCGCTGATTATGGAAGTAATAGATAACTATGATGTTGATGGAGTCCAGGGAGATGATCGTCTTCCGGCGATGCCTGTTGAAGGAGGCTATGAAGAGTTTACAGTTGAACTTTATAAATCGGAACATGGCGGCGCCGAACCTCCGGTAAGTTACAATGACGCAGGCTGGAAAACATGGCGCGCCGGTAAACTTAACGAATATTTCGCGCGTGTAAGAGACTTAGTGAAATCCCGGTCTGAGAATCTGATATTGTCAGTAGCTCCATCCCCATATTACTGGGGATATGGGGAGTATCTGCAGGACAGTAAAAACTGGGTGATTGATGAAATAGTTGATAATATTATTCCGCAGCTATACCAGTATGACCTGGGCAGCTATAATTACGCCCTGAACACAACATTAAATGATGTGGGGCAGTATAACCCCGAAATCTTTTTTGCCGGAGTTCTGATGAATGTCGGCACATACCTCATCGATAAAAATTTGATGGGGCAGATGATGAGCGCCAACAGGGATAACAATGTAAATGGTGAAAGTTTTTTCTTTTATGAAGGACTAAGAAAAAACAATAATGACCTGGGCGATCATCTCGGCGAATATTTTTATAGAGATCCCGCGGTCCTTCCCTGGCGCGGGGGAAATACATGGCGTCCTGCCGCCGCAATTAAAAATGAAGATGGCCCTGAAACTGTAATAACTGGCAACTGGGAAACTTACCCGATGCAGGGATATGAAGGAGCCGTATTAAGGACCGGGGAAACTGCCGGATATGCCTCGGCCGAATATTATTTTGATGTCGAGCATGAAGCCTGGTATGATCTTTTCAGCTTCAGGACACCCAATACGCCCTGGACAGATAACGCCCATTTTGTGCTTTATTCAGGTGATGATTCAACCGAAGTATATGTTGATCAGAGTGTACTTAACGTAAAAGGCTGGCACAAGGTCGGGCAGGTATATCTTACGGCCGAAACCCATAAAGTTGTAAAACTGGATAATAAAGGACTCGCGGATGGTAAATATGTAGTCGCCGATGCCATGATGCTGATGATAAACAGAAGATTATCACCAGGTGTGATTGTTTCAGTAGAGGATGAACCGGTTGAAGAGGTAATTCCGGCAGGTTACAGTCTTGAGCAGAATTATCCGAATCCCTTTAATCCTGAAACAACCATCAGATTTTCCATTGACAAAACATCACATTGCAGAATTAGTGTTTCCGATCTCCTCGGCCGGGAGGTGAAAGTTATTTATGACGACTGGCGGCCGGCAGGTAATGGGGAGGTCAGCTTTAACGCGAATACGCTTTCCAGCGGTGTCTATTTTTATACTCTTGAAGCCGGAGAAGTAACAATAACAAAAAAAATGATCCTGTTAAGATAATAGCTTTAGTTCCCGGCGCCTTATAGATTATTGATCTGTATGAAAAACAGAGAAATAATAGAAATCCCCGTTGAGTAAAGGATAGCCTTTATGAGGAATCCGGCAAAAAAATGATACGATTCTTATTGATGTGAAGAAGAACCTAAGCTGACAGGAGAGGATTACATATTTTATTTCAGTGACCTGATAATATTCCTGCTTTTAATTGGCAGAATATTGAATTGTACAATTTAATATAAGCGAGCCCTATTCATTCTTCTGGAACATCCCTCCGGGACTGAATTGGAGCTTGTACTTATATTTATACTGGGAAACTCTTTATACACTGAAAGCCTGATACGAGGATGATTACACCGTAAGAAGTTAAGTTCTACGCAAAATGGCAGCAAATTTATCAACGAGTATAAAGTAATATTGCCAAATAAGAGTTTTTTGAATAATCAAGGTGAATCCTCCCCCGTCAATGAAGAAAAGTGCTTCATTGCCACCCCCTCCGGAGGGGGACAAAAAGCCCGGCAACCTGGAGTTGCGAATATCCCCCGCCGGAGGGGGTGGATTCAAAGTGTTTTTCTTTGGAGACGGGGGAGGACCACGGTGTACTACCTCGTGAAAACCGAAAAAATTGGAGTGGTGACAAAGGTGATTTACGAAATGAAACCGTTAGCGTGTTGCTCAAGGTGGCGTCCTCCCCCGCCTTCGGGAAAAGCACCCTCCGGCACCCCCTTCGGAGGGGGACAAAAAGCCCGGCAACCTGGAGTTGCGAATATCCCCCGCCGGAGGGAGTGGATTCATAGTGTTTTTCTTTGAAGTCGGGGAGGGCTTACTTCGAGTAACTCGTTAACTTTGTTTTCTCTGGCTTGCCAGTTTACGAGTACGAGTATTTATTCCCAATTTATCTTGAACATAAGTTAGAACGGAATTAACAACTATGAAATCAATATTACTTATTTTTTCCCTATTACCTCTGCTTATTTTTGCTCAGAGTCCGGTTGAGTTCAGGGCTGTTAAAATTACCGACATTGACAGTCAGGTTATGTACACAGATGAAAATATCGCGGCGGCAATGGATTATCTTGCCGGGTGCGGAATTAATGTTGTTCTGCCGGTTGTTTTGAATGGCGGCTGGACACAATACCAGAGCGCGATAATGGACAGTCTTTTCGGACGGTCCATTGATCCCGATTTTTATGGGCGTGATCCCCTGAAAAGAATAATAATTGAAGCTCACCGGAACGGAATTGAGGTATATCCCTGGTTTGAATATGGTTTCGCCTCCTGGTATTCGGGCGGTACCCCGCCTTACGGCGGGCACATACTCGCTAAATATCCTGAATGGGCGCTCAGGACTTCAGATGGTGAGATCTGTACAAAAAATGGCTTCGACTGGATGTCGGCGGTGAATCCTGATGTTCAAAATTTTATCAACTCTCTGGTGCTTGAGGTGATTCAGAATTATGATGTTGACGGAGTGGAATTTTCAGACCGCATACCCGCGATGCCAATTGAAGGAGGTTACGATTCAGTCACTGTCGCGATATATAAACAGGAGCATGGAGGAGCCGAACCACCTTCTTATTACAACGACACCCAGTGGAAAAGGTGGAGGGGAGATAAACTGAATGAATGGTATAAAGGAGTTAAAGAGCTTGTAAAGGGTGAAAATCCGGAGTTATTTATATCGGCCAGTCCCAGTATTTATCCCTGGGGATATGATAATTATCTTCAGGACGCGCAGACCTGGATAGACTCAAATATTGTGGATCATTTTATTCCGCAGCTCTACCGATATAGTTTTACAGATTATCTCTATGAACTTAATAAAGCTATTGAGCAGGTTAGTCCCGGTAATCTGCACAAACTTTTTCCCGGTATTCTGATGAATATCGGCGCCGGAAGCAACGCTTATGTAATGTCAGCCGATTATCTTCTGAGCGCCCTTGAAGCGAATCGGAGTAAAGGAGTGATGGGGGAGGCATATTTTTTCTATGAAGGATTCAGGAAAAATAATAATTTACTCGGCGATACCCTGAAAGCCACCTATTACAGCGAACCGGCGATGGTGCCTGAAAGAGGATGTTTCTGGCGCCCGAAAGCATCAATCGAAAATGAGAATGGTGACAACAGCCTGATAACCGGTAACTGGGAAACATACCAGATGCATGGTTTTGAGGGCTTGATAATGAGAACGCGGGAAAGAGACAATCTCTGTTCTGTTGAATATTCTTTTGATGTTCCATATTCAGCGTGGTATGACCTCTATATTTACTCAACAAACAACAGCCCCTGGACAGAAAATGCTTTTTATACCTTGTACGGAGAATCAGATTCCACTACCTATGTGGTTGATCAGTCAGACTTAAGCCGCAGGGGGTGGAATAAGCTTGACGCGGTTTTTTTGGAGTCTGGAATGAAAAAGGTATTGAAGCTGGATAATTCCATGCTTGAGGATGGAAAATATCTCGTGGCCGATGCCGCTATGCTGATGATAAATCGTAAAAAATCGCCCGAAGTGGTTGTCGAAGTAAAAGATAAAGATGAAAATGAAACTATTCCGGCGGGATTTACACTTTCGGCAAATTATCCTAATCCGTTTAATCCCTTAACTACGATTGAGTTTACTCTGAGTGAGAGTGAGTTTGTTAAGATTGTAGTATATGATTTGCTTGGAAGGGAGGTTGAAGTAGTGGAAGAAGGAGAGTTTAACGCGGGCAGATACTCGTCTCAATTTGACGCGACCGGGCTTTCCAGCGGAATTTATATATGTTCCATGCAGGCGGGAGGATTTTCTGAGAATTTCAAAATGATGCTGATGAAATAATTAACAATTAATAATTAATAATTAATAATAATTTGGATAACTGTCATGCATCTCAGCCGCGGAGGTTCCCTAACGGGACTTTTTATAACTGATTCATTTCGTTATAAATAGTTTCATGTAAAAAAGAATTCCGGCAGGGATCCTCCGCGGCGGACAGATGAAAGATAATAGCCCCTATTTTCAAATGGGGGGAAATGTATGAAGAAAGGTAAATAAGTCCCGGTAGGGATTCTCCGCGGCGAACAGGCAGACAGAATTTGGTTGGTTCTGGCTTTTCCGGATTACTCCGTGAGAAGTTAAGTTCTGCTTAAAATGGAAAAAAATTTATTAACATGCAGAAAGTTTTGTTGCCAAGTAAAAATTTTGTAGTAACTCGAGGTTAGTCCTCCCCCGCCAATGAAGAAAAGCGCTTCATTGCCACCCCCTTGCTTGCATCCCCATAGGGCCGGCGGGGGACATTCTGATTGTTTGGGTATGTCGATAAATATCCTCCTTCGCCCCATAGGGATGCCAGTGGCAGAGGGGGTGGAACCAAAGTGTCTTTCTTTGGAGACGGGGGAGGACTTACTTTGAGCAGCTCGATAACTTTGGTAATTCTGGCTCTGCCGGATTACGACTACTCCGTGAGCAGTTGAATTCTACGCGAAATGGCAAGGTTTTTATCTGATTGGCAGTAAAAATCGGCATTAGATTCCGGTCTTTTTGCAAAGGACTCAAAAAACCGGAATGACAATTAATTGGTAATACCTGGGAAAACCAATTCGTCATTAGTAATTTCTCATTTTTTCTGGCTTTGCCGGATTACGATTATGATTATTATTATGAGGATAAAATGAAAAAACGTGCAGATGCTCTTGACGCATTGAGGGGACTGGCAATATTGTTAATGATTTTATCGGGGAGTATTCCTTTTGGCGGAGCGCTGCCGGCATGGATGTACCACGCGCAGGTGCCCCCGCCAGTTCATAGTTTTGATCCGACTGTTGCCGGAATTACCTGGGTGGACCTTGTTTTTCCATTTTTTCTTTTCGCGATGGGGGCGGCTTTCCCGCTGGCTCTCAACAGGAGACTGGAAAAGGGAATCGCCAAATGGAAAATTTCGATTCAGATAATCCAGAGGGGACTTCTTCTCGCCGCGTTCGCCATTTTTATTCAGCATGTAAAACCCTACGCGCTTAATCCCACACCCTCTGTTTTAAATTGGCTTACAGGTATTACCGGATTTCTGCTGCTTTTTATAATACTGCTTAGATATCCTAAATCAGTAAATAATAAAATTGTAATATCGCTGAAATCAGCCGGGGTGGTGATCGCGGTTGTTTTGTTATATTTTCTTGAATATCCCAAAGGGGGGAGCTTCTCAACAGGAAGGAGTGATATCATTATTCTTGTTCTCGCCAATACAGCTCTTTTCGGTTCTCTTATATGGTTATTTACCCGAAAAAATATTTTATTGCGGCTTGGAATACTCGGTTTTCTGATCGCGATGAGATTAACTCATGATATCGATGGATCCTGGAATCAGTGGTTATGGAATTTTTCCCCCTTTCCCTGGTTATATAAATTTTATTACCTTCAGTATCTTTTTATTGTTATACCGGGGACTATTATCGGCGACTTCATTTATAAGTGGCTTAATTCAGAGGAAAAAGAAAAGATCACAGGAAAATGGTCAATTTATATTCCGTTTATATTTATGCTGATACTTCTCTGTAACCTGGTATGCCTTTTCAGCCGCAATATGGAATTAAATCTTCTGTTGAATGTTTTACTTTTGGGAGCCGCGTGGTATTTCCTGAAAGCGCAAAAGTCAGTTACAGGAAATATGTTTTACAGGATGTTTCAGTGGGGCTCTTTCTGGCTTTTGCTCGGACTTTTTTTTGAAGCTTTCGAAGGGGGCATTAAAAAAGATCATTCAACTCTGAGTTATTATTTTGTTACCACAGGACTGGCGATATTTACCTACATAACCTTTTCAATTATCATTGATATATTGAAATACAAAAAACCGTTCCGTATCATCACTGAAAGCGGCCAGAATCCCATGATAGCCTACATTGCCGGGAGCAACCTTATCCTGCCGGTTCTGACAATCCTGACAGTTGAACCCTGGCTTTCTGAAATGTCAGCGCCCTGGCCATGGATCGGTTTTCTTAAAGGGGTGATATTTACTTTTTTAGTTGCCCTGACCGCGGCAATATTTACCCGCAAGAAGTTGTTTTGGAGGACCTGAGAATATTTGCCGGCTGGAGTATTGCTTGAGGTGGTGTCCTCCCCCGTCTTCTGGCAAAAGGCGGCCAGAATCCACCCCCTTGCTTGCATCCCTCTGGAGCCGAAGGGGGACATTTCGATTGCCTGGTTTGCCGATAAAATGTCCTCCTTTGCCCCATTGGGATGCCAGAGGCAGAGGAGGTGGCTCCCGGTGCCGCGCCTGCCTCTGGCATGGTCTTTCCTGGAGACGAAAGAGGACTACAGTGGATCATCTCAGGAAAACCGAAAAAATTGAAGTGGTGACAAAGGTGATTTATCTCAGATTTGTCATTAAAACAGTGAAAAACAAATATACGACTTGATTTTGTAATCATTTACATATTATAAAATCTCATAAATGCTTAGTTAACAAAAGGTTAGAGCCCCTCTCCTTCATAAGGAGAGGGGTTGGGGTGAGGTTGGAAGCTTTGGCTATTAGTTGAACTTTTTCTTACTAACTTTGTTTATCATTTCCAATACTTGTATCCTATATTACTTTCTCTTACAACACTTTATACCAGTGAGCGTTATCAGGGCACAATTTCAAATGAAAAATTTGAGTCTATGAAATGAACTCGAAGGAGGACCACGGTGTACTGTCCAGAGAAAGCCGAAAAAATTGGAGCGGAGTATTTGGTGATCAACGAAATGAAACCGTTGGCGTGTTGTGCGGGGTGGTGTCATCCCCATCCAAAGGCTGGCAGGTCCGCCTTCGGGAGTTCATCTGTCAGTGAGGAATATAATATTCCTCTGGGAATGTATCTTTTGGGTGTTATATCCCATACCGCATTTGTCATCGGTAGTTTTTCGGTCGGGTATAATGTCCGTTGTGTTATGGAGTGATAAACCGTTAAGCCCCGTTTATCCGATCAATAAACAATCTTGCCCTTATCCCTCAAAAACTTCACCCACTCAAATATTGGTGAGGTAAGGGGCACGGCGGAGATTTTGCCGCCGAAGCCCATGTAGCGGAAGACTACCGAGTTTATTCTGGTTACGTCGATATTTTTGAAAATTTCGGGGTGTATTTTTATTTCCGCTTTTTCGGCGAGGGATGCTATATGGCGGTTAAATGAATCAACGTTCCTGAGGGAATCGGGGGATGATTCGAAATATTCAGCTTTCGCGGCTTCAGCGAGGTAATGGCTGTCCCACATTTTTTTGTAGTACCGAACTTCGGGATCCATGTCCAGTCCCAGTCTGAATCCCTCGGCAGCGAGCAGTTCCGATTCTATATAATGCTGTATTTCCATGTTCAGCCGCCCAAGAATATGAGTGTTTGATTTTTCTTCGAAATTTATTCCCCTGAGCATATATTCTCTGAGGAAATCCCTCAAAGATTTTTCATTTGAGTTGATAGTAATGAATGTCTGCTCAAGTGAATCGGGGCCGAAGGAGTTTTCGATATTCAGTAAATCTCCGGCAGTAAATGAATAGAGTCCTCCCTTTGAGGTATCGCGGTCTCGCAGCAGATTTATAAATTTTGAAGCGAGCGAGTTAAACATTCCCGGGTCGGTATCAGCTTTATTTCCCGGGAAAAATTCCCGCCGGAATTTATCATATAATATTTGTTCCTGTCGTTTTTTTATTACTTTTTCGGCAATTTTTAAGGCAGACTGCTCCTCATTGCCAAATCGTGTCAGGTCCCTCTTTTCAACAGAATAAAGTTTGAAAATATACCAGCCATCTCCGGTCAATAACGGTTTTGTATATTCACCGGGTTTAAGTTTGATAAACTGCTCTTCAACATGTTTTATGAGGTCGCCGTAATATATTTCGATTTTTTCTTTCTGCTCTTCATTTTCTGGTCTTTCGGCGAGTATCTCCTCAAAAAGAACACCATCATTCAGAAGTTGAAATAGATTAAATATTGTAACGCTGTCGGGGGAAAAAAGAAAACGGGCCGAATATTTTTTCTTTGAAAGCGTCGCTCCCCTCGCAAGCTCTTTATCATTGATGTTTATTTTATCAAATATTTTCTGATGATAAAGTTTATCCCGCACATATAATTTCCCGACAGATTCAGAAGCGCTTTGAAACGCGATCTTCCTGTCAAGATTATTTGATACGGCGTCATCTGCCAGCAGTCTCTCCGCGATAAGAGTATATAACAGATCACGAAGAATTTTTTCCTTTGATTTTTCCGATTTGTTCAGAGCAGGGGAAAATTCATAACGTTCCTTCAGCTCAATATCGGTAATTAACTCGCCATTTATTTCGGCAATAATTTTTTCCTGGGCGGAAATGGCCAGATTTATCAGCATAAAGAAAAAAAATGAATATTTTATCATGATTTTTGCAGGCGTCACTTTTAAAGATTATTTTATTACTTAAACATACGGAATTTATTTATTCCTGTTGCGGAACAATATTTGTACCTTAACATACCAAGAAAACATATTTTGTGCCATAATGTGGTTTTGCAATGGTTGAGTCTTTTTTTAGCTCGATTACCCGGCGGATTGGAAACCAGCGGCGGTAGCTTCGACTCCGCTCAGCTACCGGACAGGTTCATTATTTCCGGCTTGCGGGATTACGATTATTCCATAAGAAGTTAAATTCTACACAAAATGGAAAAGATTTTTTGATGTCTCGAAAAATACCACAAACTCACCCTAAATCCCTCTCTTGGCAAGAGAGGGACTTTAAGACACCCCCTCTTTTTTCAAGAGAGAGGGAGCTGGGGGGTGAGTTTTTAGTTCATGATCAGTGGCATTTAAATTGCTTAACTCTGGCTTACCGGATCACGATTACTACGTAAGGAGTTAAATTCTACGTAAAATGGCAAAAATTTTAGTAATAATTCGGATTGTAGTTTTTCTTGGCTTAGCTCTGTTGATCCCCTACAGGGATCTTACTGTATTTTTTTGTTCTTTACTACAATAATGCTGCTTCTCCAAAGCAGATCTGATTCAAAAAAATATTCCTGAGAAAGCCAATTCGTAATTCGTCATTCGTAATTCCTCATTGTCTCTGGTTCTGCCAGTTTATGATTACGATTATGATTATTTGGGGAGATAAATTTTACAATTTTAAATTACAGGTTGATGCTGAATGAAAGAAAAGATAAAAGTATTTTTAATAGAGGATGAAGAGTTTGATGTTGAGCGTGTTAGAAAAACAATTTCTCTTCTGCCGGATGAAATAGAGATAACCGATGTCGTATCGGATGGGGCCGCGGCAGTGGCGAAGGTTGAAAAGGACCCGCTGGCCAATGATGTGATCATTATGGATTTTCAGATCGCGGGGGGACTTATGGGTGAAGAGCTGATAAGAAAAATAAAGTCGATCAGGCCGAGCATTCAGATCATCGTTATTACCAAGATGACAATGAATATCAATGATTTTGATTTTGCCAACGCGCTTTTGAATGCCGGCGCTTTCTGGTTCTGCACAAAATATCCGGCGGATGTAACAGAATATATCTACCAGCCGACAGACTTTATACTGAGTATAAAAAACGCGGCCTCGGCGGCAAAGCTGGAGGAGGAGAAAAGGAAATCGGACAGCAGTCTGGAAAAAAATATTATTGAGAAACTGGATGAAAAACAGATCATCGGGGTTTCGGCTCCCATGGTATATCTTAAACAACAGATAGAACAGTATGCTCCCTCAGACGCGAATGTGCTTATAATCGGTGAATCGGGAACAGGAAAGGAGATTGTCGCAAACAATATTCACCTGAAAAGCGGGAGGAGATTTAATAGTTTTGTGGCGATAAATTGCGGAAGTCTTCCTTCGGAGCTGGTGGAGAGTGAACTTTTTGGTTATGAAAAAGGAGCGTTTACAGGCGCTAATAAAGATAAAAAAGGATTGCTCGAAACAGCGGATAACGGAACGGTGTTTCTTGATGAAATAGGAGAAATGCCTTTATCTTCACAGGCAAAACTGCTCAGGTTTCTTGAACAGGGGGAGCTTGAAAAGATTGGCCGGACAGGGAAAAAAATTGTGGATGTGAGAGTAATCGCCGCGACAAATAAAGATTTGAAACAGGAAGTAAAAAAGAAAAACTTTCGTGAAGATCTTTATTACCGGCTTAGTGTCGTGCCTGTTTATATTCCCCCCTTAAGGGACAGACGGGAGGATATTGAAGTGCTTACAGATTATTTCTTCAGTTTTTTCTCACGAAAGATGAACAGGTTTGTTCCCACTATTAGCAGGGGGGCAAAAAATATCCTGTTAAACTCGGAATGGCCCGGCAATATCAGGGAGCTGAAAAGTGTGGTGCAAAGGCTGATGCTGCTTAACAAAAAAGAGCTTAGTGATATGGATGTGCGGTTTTCTCTCGGTATGTATCCATCGCTTGGTGAAGGAAAAGGGGAACTGGAGGACCTCTTTGACCAGGACAATATTCAGGAGTTGAAGATAATTAAAGATATTGTTTACAGAAAATATATCAGGTTTGTTTTGCAGCATTCAAAAAATGATTCCGACGCGGCAAAAAAACTTGGCGTCGCGCCGTCCAATTTTTTCCGGCTATGTCAGCAGCTTGGTATAAAATAAGTTTACGGTTTTTGTATTAATGATAACACTTTTTTTATCATTAAGATAAAAAAAGATTGATCCGGAACAGAAAAAAAATTTTTCAGGAAAATTGGGCAGGAAATGAGAGGGTGTGAATTTCCTTAGCGCTATCAGAATATAGTTCAATTCCAAATAATCGGCCAAAAGTATATTATTCTGTTAGGTACAAAACCTGTTTAGCCTTAACGAGGTAAACCTGCGGTAAAAATCACCTGTTAACCTGATCATGGCATCTTATTTGAACAGAAACATGGAATTATGGTATATAAGGAAACAGATATGAGAAAAAAATTACTACTATTATTCCTGTTTTTAACATCAGCGTTATATTCACAAACCGGAAAAATAGCGGGGCAGATAACTGAAAAGGAAAGCGGTGAGCCGGTTCCTTTCGTGAATGTCGGCATTGAAGCAACCAATATGGGCGCCGCTGCCGATATAGAAGGTTATTACGCGATATTAAATGTAAGGCCCGGCAAATATACCCTGCGAATATCCGCTGTTGGTTACAGGACTGTTGTCTTAAAGGATGTACAGGTTTCTATTGATCTGACAACTAAAATTGATATGGAGCTTGAGCAGGAAAGCCTCGAACTGGCAGAGGATGTTATCGTTGTGGCTGAAAAGCCGATGATAACGAAAGACCTTACAGCTTCTACAGCTCTTGTGGGAACCGAAGAAATTGAGGCGTTGCCCGTAACTGAATTTTCAGAAGTGCTGGAACTCCAGGCGGGAGTGGTCGGCGGAAAGGTAAGAGGCGGCCGAAGCGGCGAAATTATGTACTCAATTGATGGTGTGCAGATAACTGATGTTTTTGATGGTTCAACGGTAATTGATGTGAATACAAGCGCCATACAGGAAATGCAGTTTATAAGCGGCGCCTTTAACGCTGAATATGGCCGCGCTCTTTCAGGTGTGGTAAACCTTGCCACAAAAGAGGGAGGAATTGAAACAGGCGGATCATTTACCACCTATTTCGGCGATTATTTCAGCACGCGAACCCAGATATTCAGGGATATAGATAGTTTCGATCCGGTAAATATTCTCAATTTTAACGGGACTATATATGGACCGATATATAAAAATTATGTTTCTTATTTCCTCAATTCCCGATATGTTTATTTCGGAGGCTGGCTGAATGGAAAAAGAGAGTATAATCCCTGGGATATTACAACTAATCTTGATCCCGCGGCTCCGCTCGATGAAAGATATGTTATCGAAAAAACGGGCGATGGTGAAATTGTCAATATGAACTGGAATGAAAAAATATATGTCCAGGGAAAAATTACCATTAATCCTTTCGCGGGAGTAAAAATTAATTATACAAATATCCTTGATAAAATACGTTACCAGGATTACAATCATGAAATGGTGCTGAATCCTGATGGCAGGTACAAAAGATTCAGATGGTCCAATACCAATATTCTTGGAATTACACACGCTCTTTCCTCCTCAACATTTTATACCCTGAATTTTTCAAATTTTTTCAAGGAGTATAAACATTTCGTGCACGAAGATCTTGACGATCCCGCATGGACTCACAACAGGCTGCTTGACCAGGAACCTGCCGAAATGCCAAGTTTTAACACCGGCGGGGAGTATAAGGGAAGATACAGAAGAGTGACCGATGAATATGGTGTGAAGCTGGATTTCACTTCACAGGTTACCCGCATTCATCAGATTAAAACCGGTGTGGACCTCAAACTCAGGACACTAAGCGAATACAGCGCTAACCTGCTGACGTGGATAGACAGAAATGAAAACGGAATTTTTGATCCGGGGGAGGATGGTATTTCGGAGCCACAGATAACAGGCAATCCCTTCGTAAGGGTAAGGGCTCCCGATATAAACAATCCTGATGAAAATATGTCGGTCAATACATTTATTTCCAAACCGATGGAATTCTCATTTTATATTCAGGATAAAATAGAACTTGACGAAATGATCGTCAATATTGGCGTACGCTTTGACTATTTTGAACCGGATGGAAAAATATTAACCGATCCTTCCGATCCTGATATTTACAGGCCGAGAAAACCGGAAAATATTGCCAAAACTCTCGAAGAACGGAGGAGATACTGGTACAAAGAGGCAACGGCAAAATACCAGTTAAGCCCGAGGCTTGGAATCGCTTTCCCGATTACCGACCAGGGCGTTGTTCATTTTTCGTACGGCCACTTTTTCCAGGTGCCACGCTACTACCTGCTTTACAGCAATCCTGAATACAAATTTGATTATGGAACCGGAAACCTTGGAATCGCGGGAAATCCCGACCTGAAACCTGAGCAGACAATAAGCGGTGAGATCGGTGTTCAGCAGGCGATTACGGAAAATATTTCCATCGATCTTACCGGGTATATCAGAGATGTAAGAGACCTGACCGGCACCCGTGCCGATGAAATTTATATATTCGGAGGCACCAATAAATACAGCCAGTATGTAAACAGCGATTTCGGATTTATTAAAGGAATAATACTGAGCGTGAATAAAAGATTTTCAGATAACTGGAGCGCCTCGCTCGATTACACACTTCAGTCGGCTAAAGGTAATGCCTCTGATCCGAATGCCACGCGCAATCAGCTCGCGGGTGGCGTGCAGCCTGAAATTCAGCTTATTCGTCTCGACTGGGACCAGACACACACAGTCAACGGAACCTTTAATTATTCCACATCAAACTGCGGATTCAGCCTGATAGGTCAGTTTGGAAGCGGTTTTCCTTACACACCATCGCAGTCGATGAACTTATCCAAGCTGCTAAACAACAGCGAGCTTAAGCCCTCCACAGTAAATCTTGATCTCAGGGGATATTATGACTTTTATCCTTTCGATTTTATGAAAATGACAATATTCACCAGAATATATAATGTATTTGATATCCGCAATGAAGTAAATGTTTACAGCGACAGCGGCACAGCCGATTTTACCCTGACAGAATACCTGAGAAGACAGGGAGGCAAGCCGGAAATAATTAATACACTTGATGAATATTACAGAAATCCGACATTCTATTCGGAGCCTCGCAGAATTGAGATCGGATTCACCCTAAATTTTGAATAAAAAAAGAATGAATATGAAAGTGAAAATAATTTTATCCGTTTTTCTTTGTTTCTTTCTGCTGAATACTTTTTCATTCGCGCAGAATATAAGGCGGGGTGATCCGACATTCAGAAAAGTTGGTGTTCACCGGGGTAACCAGGTGCGGACTGTTTTTACCAATTTTGGTATGATTGCCCAGCCTGAGGACCAGGGCCCGCGTGGCGCCTGGAAATATGACGCGAACGCTTATGTCGGTGATGTTTCTCCGCTTGTGGGGGTTAGGCTGCCTATTAAAAATTATTATGGCGATGAAGTCGCTGACACTCTTCACAGTGTTATCATCACTCCCGTTTCACGCCCCGGCGGAGGAGATTACGCGCCGGGTGGAGGCACTTTTTGGGGTTTTGAACCAATTCCGGGCTTTGCCAATGATACACTTAATGAAATAGGGAAGGGTGTGGCAATGAGTCATCAGCCGGAATCATGGCCGAGTTACTGGCCTGATCATCCGGACTGGCTTGATGAAGATGGTTACGCCGAGTGGAATGGATATTTTGGTAGAGGACAGTTGAATGCGGACCAGGAGAGTTATTTCTGGATGGATGACAACCAGGATGAAAAAATGTACAACCGTTACAATTTCCTTCCCGACAGCGCTGACGCAACCAGAAAAGGAGCGGCGCTGAGAATGATGGTCAGGGGGCTTCAATGGAATAATTTTCTCGCTCAGGATGTGATCTTCTGGTTATATGAAATAAATAATATCGGCACAACAATATATGATCAGGCCGCTTTCGGGACTATAGTCGGCACTTATGTCGGCGGCGCGGGTGATGAATGGAATGATGACGTTTCATTCTTCGATATTCGTGAAGCTATAACATACTCATGGGATTTTGACGGTTATATCAGTCCATCATCCAACCCGGACTGGCAGCCCTCGCCATCGCAGGTTGGTTATATCGCTTACGCCTTTCTCGAATCGCCGGGAAACCAGTATGACGGAATCGATAATGACGGTGATTTAAGGAATTATCCCAACACGGCTCCATATTTTTCCGAAGCGAGTTTTCTTAACCATACCGTGCAGGAGGGTGATGAGCTGGTGCTTATTGAACCTGGAACATACAAAAGAAGCATATACGTTATGCCTGCCGACAGCGCGGTGGTTTATTCCCTCGGCAAGGAATATAAACTTTACGCCGGTATTACAAATCTTGCCGAAGGTAACCTGATTATGACAAACCGGGGGCCAAAACTGAATGACAACGCTCTCGACGGTTTTGATAATGATCTGGATGGACTTATAGATGAAAACTACCAGGTTCACTTCAAACAGTATAAAGAAGACGCAACCACCGGTGAGGTGCTGATTGATACCCTGAATCCTCTTCAGTATATAGATTTTGTGAATGCTATTGGTACAGATGACGATATGATCGATGAATCGAGGAGTGACGGAATAGATAATGATAATGACTGGTTCGCTGAATATGATGATGTTGGAGAAGATGGAAAAGAAGGAACTATGGACGCGGGTGAAAACGATGGAATGCCCACATTTGGCGAGCCTAATTTTGATAAAACTGACGTAGAAGAATCTGATCAGATTGGGCTAACCAGTTTCCAGTATTTTGTTCCTTCGGGTGATATCGTAATGAGCGATGAGGAGGATATGTGGCGGAGGATGCGTCCCGGACATTTTGATGTGCCCCGCTCTATCCAGAATAATGTGGCGATCAGAGGTGAAGATGGGGACTTTGTTTACGGCTCAGGATATTTTCCGTTGCTGCCGGGAGAGACAGAGAGGTTTTCACTGGCCCTCGCCTTCGGTGACGACCGCAACGGCATATTCAAAACCAAACGAATTGCCCAGATGATATATAACTCAAATTATAATTTCCCCAAACCGCCGGAAAAACCAACTGTCCACGCTGTTGCAGGAGATGGAAAGGTTACACTCTATTGGGACAGCATAGCGGAAACATCAATTGATTTTACTACCAAAGAACAGGATTTTGAAGGATATAAGATATATAAAGGCACTGATCCTGATTTTACAGACGCTTTTGTGATAACAGATGGTCTCGGTTATACACGCTGGCATCAGCCGGAAGCTCAGTTTGATTTGAAAAACGGAATCAAAGGTTATTTCCTGCCGGGTGAGACATTATATTCCCTTATGGAAGGAATGCCCTATTACCTTGGTGAAGACAGCGGAATCAAAAATACTTTTACCGATACTGATGTTATAAATGGTAAAACATACTATTACGCGGTTGTTGCTTATGACAGGGGTCAGACTTCGAGTGATATTTTTCCGTCAGAAAACACCAAGTCTATCTATCTTGACGCCGCCGGAGTATTGCAGCTCGATCAGAATACAGCCGCTGCCACACCTTCGGCCCCCGTTTCGGGTTATGTAGCGCCTGAATCGGGAATCATGCTCGACCGTGTAAGCGGAGGTTCATCCTATATACCCTACTTTTCAGTAGTGGACCCGGTCAGAATTGAAGACGCCGCTTATGAAGTGACCTTCACTGATTCGATATCACAGGGAGTAGGACTGGCGGAATCTTTTACCGTTACAAACAGTGAAACAGGCGAAATTGTGACAACCGGAAAGGCGCTCACGGAAGATAAAGGTGAGGTGTTTAATGGTGTTACCCTCTCATTTAACACTGATTTTCAGAGTGTAGACAGTATCAGGCTCAACCGCGATAAGTCGGGATTTAATAACACTTATGAGCATCAGTTGCGTTATACTATCGCCGTCTTTAATTTTCAGGGATTCCCCCTTGGCGACCGGGTGGCGAGAGATTATGAATTCATTTTTACCGATACTTATGACAAACCGACTGTAGGCAATGTGCTTGGTGTGAACAGGCCTTCGATAAATACCAATTTTGAAATATATGATGTAACTGAAAGTGAAGTGAAAAAAGTGCCTTTCCTTTTCATGTCCGGTGACGATTCTCTGAATAATCTTGACAGGGTTATTATGCTGAACCAGGATACGAGCAACTTTACCTGGTATCTCGATTTCTTCGCTGACTCAACAGGATTTAACCAGGCTCTTACAACAGGCGATACCTTGTCGATAATCCTGAATAAACCTGTCAGCAGCGCTGATATATTTTCATTCAGCACCTCAAAGGCGGAGTTTAACGCCGAATCTGCTAAAGATCAGCTTGATAAAATAAAAGCTGTTCCTAATCCCTATGTTGTTACTAACAAGTTTGAAAAGCCTCTTCCATACCAGATCAGGGGCAGGGGAGAAAGAGTGATTCATTTTATTAATCTTCCTCCGGCCTGCAAAATTACTATCTATAACTCGGCTGGAACCTTTATCAATGAGATTCAGCATGATGGCGCGCTTGAGAATGGCACTGTCACATGGGACCTTAAAACACGCGAAGGACTTGATGTTTCTTACGGCGTTTACTTTTACATAGTTGAAGCTGAAGATCTGGGACTAAAGAAAACCGGAAAACTGGCAATAATTAAATAATGGAAATCTGACAACAGGTAATAGATATGAAAAGAATTTTAATAATATTTCTGCTGACTTCATCCCTGATATTATCTCAGGACAAGGTTGGAACCACGGCGGCAAATTTCCTTTCAATTCCGGTTGGCGCGAGGGCCAGCTCTATGGGAGGAGCGTTCGTGGCTCTCTCGGATGATGTAACCTCGGCATTCTGGAATCCTTCGGGGTTAGCGGCCATGAGAAAAAATGAGGTTTCAATTATACATTCGGAATGGCTGCTTGATACAAATCTCGACTGGGCCGGGCTGCGTTTTGCCCTTGATGAAAACAGCGCGGTGGCAATAAGTGTTTATCAGCTCGATTACGGCGAAGAGGAAATTACTACCGAAGAGGACCCAAATGGCACCGGACAAAACTGGAGCGCGAATGATCTGGCTATCGGTCTTTCGTATGCCCGTAATCTGACAGATCGTTTTTCTATCGGCGGAACGGCAAAATATATCAGGCAGGCGATATGGCATGAATCTGCCAGCGCCTTCGCTTTTGATGTCGGGCTATTATTTAAAACTGAATTCCAGGGTTTCCAGATCGGAATGAATATTTCAAATTTCGGCACAGAGATGAAACTCGATGGAAAAGATTTGCTTCAGCCGATAGATATTGATCCCGATAATGCAGGCAACAACCAGACGATAACCTCGAAACTGGATACCGATTCGTGGGAACTTCCCCTTCTCTTTACTATTGGCAGCGCGATAAAAGTGATAAATTCGGGTGAATGGCAGTTTACAGTAGCGGCCGACGCCCTGATGCCAAATAACAATAACTCCTATATTAACGCCGGCGCTGAGCTTGGCTGGAGTGAAATGTTGTTTATCAGGGGTGGTTACAGCTCAATATTTAAAAATTATGCTGAAGAAGGGCTGACTGCCGGCGTTGGTCTGAGAAAATATTTTGGCACATTGTTTTTACAGGCCGATTTCAGTTATACCGATTTTGGCAAATTTGACGACTTATTAAGATATTCATTATCAATTGGTTTCTAATAAATTAAGGACAATAGTATGAAAAAAGTATTATTTCTACTTGTTTTAATCTCCTGCGTATCATTCGCGCAGGTCACAAATACTGTAACTTTTGTTGCCGATATTTCTGTTCTGAGCGAACAGGGATTTACACCGGGAACACACGGGTTAAAGCTTGAGGGTCTTAACTGGGATAACGGCGATATATCTGTAGTTGGCGACAGAGAAATGCTTCAGGACCCCAATAACGCGATGCATTATACGGTAACCCTTGAAATTACCACGACGCCCGATATGGTTGTCGGTGATTCGGCGAGATGGAAATTCAAAGCATACCCGGATGAAGATTTTGTTGACGGCGGATGGGAAAGCGCGAATCCGGTCACGGGTTATGACGGCCACGCTTATGTTTTCCAGGATAATGGATCGGTTGTTGATCTTGATCCTATTGAGCCCTGGATTACAATGATCCAGACCGGAGTTGGTGTTCAGAACACAATAACCTTCCAGGCCGATCTTTCAAGTATGCTTGGAACCGGCGTTGGATTTTTTGATCCCGACGCGGGAGATATAATGGAAGTAAAAGGATTCTGGGGAGACGCGAATGATCCGAATATTTTTGACGCGATTCTTGTTGATGGCGATCCTATTATGACACCAGATCCCTTTATGGTCGGGTTGTATACAACTACACTGACCATTGAATTGCCTGAAGGGGCTGTCGCGGGCAATGGAACAGGGTTTAAATTTAAAGCTTCCCCGGACGAAAGATTCAGCAATACCGGATGGGAAACCTCGGCAAACAGACCGATAATTTTTGAAGAAGATGGCACATCCTGGACAATGGATGTTATTCAGCCTAATATAACACCTCTCGGCCTTCCTCTCTCTTCAGATATTACAGTTCTATTCCAGGTTAATCTGGTTGAAGGTTCGGCCAACAGGTATGATGGTTCCGAAATTCCTCGTGATGAAGTTACTCTTGGCATTATCAAAGGGGCTTCAACAGCATTTGGAGGCTGGGGAGGAAACTGGACACTCGCTGATACTGTAGCCGCTGATTCAAACTGTATTGTCATTAATGACTCCGGAGAAAATGGCGACAAGGTAGCCGGCGATCATATCTGGTCGGCAAATGTAACTTTCCCGGCAGGAACTATGCAGGGCGCCTCACCATATAAATATGGTATTTGGTATCCGGGCTGCGATACTATTCCCGGCGCCAGCGGAGCTCCTCTCGACAACTCCGCTCCATCGGGAGAAGATCTTTCCTTTAATATCCAGGCAACCGCCGCGGGAAGTGAGGTCCTCGATATCTGGCCGACTCTTGTTACGAGTGTGAAACAGATAGATAATACTATTCCTGATAAATATACTCTTGAGCAGAATTATCCCAATCCTTTCAATCCTGAAACTGTAATCAAATACAATATTGCCGAAGAAGGAAAAGTTACTATGACCGTTTTTAACGTCCTGGGTGAATCTGTTGCGACAATCGTAAATGATGTTCAGGAAGCGGGAACATACCAAATTAATTTTAATGGTTACGGCCTTTCAAGCGGAATATATTTCTACAGTCTGAATGTTAATGGAAATGTTTTAACCAAAAAGATGATGCTCCTCAAATAATATGTTAGATTGCGGACCTCCCTATGAGGTCCGCTGATTTATTCCCCGCGGATAATTTCCGGATATTTTCAATTTAATTCATTATAATCAGATATCACAACCGGCCAGAATGATAATATGCGATACAAAATACTTTTACCCTTCTATCTAATAATTTTTACTTCCCTGCTGTTTTCACAACCTGAAATTGAAGAAATTTCAAAGTTAAAGGCATTTTACAAACCTGATGACGCCGTTGATTTTAAGGTGGAATTCAGTGAAGATGTAAGCGGAATGTTGCTTGCGATTGAATATTATCACCTCGATGAATTGCTTGAGACCGATCAGATTACCCTCTCTGGTGATGAGGCCGCATGGAACTGGCAGCCGCCGGCGGATAACTACAGGGGATATTTGATGCTGGCTGTTTTAGAATCTGCCGGGCAGGCAATTGATTCGGCGAATATTGCGGTAGATGTCTCCTCCGACTGGAAGATGTTTCCCCGTTACGGATTTATTTCAAAATATGATTATATGCTTCAGGGGCAGATAGATTATGTGCTCGATAAACTCAACCGTCACCATATAAACGGACTGCAATTTTATGACTGGCACTGGAAACATCACATGCCTCTGAAAGGAGAGCCGGGAAATGTTTCCTCAACCTGGCCCGATATTGCCAACAGAACAATATATCTTTCAACAGTTGAGGGATATATTGCCGGGGCAAAAGCCAGAAATATGAAAACCATGGCATATAATCTTGTTTACGGCGCTTATGAAAACGCTTCACAGGACGGAGTATCAACACAATGGCGGATGTTTAATGATCAGAGCCACCAGTATCCCGATTTTCATGATCTGCCATCTTCCTGGGCAAGTGATATTTATATTATGGATTTTTCCAATATCCTTTGGCAAAATTATATAATGGAGCAGAGCGCGAAAGTATTTGAAGCGCTCGATTTCGACGGCTGGCACATGGATCAGCTCGGTGACAGGGGATTAAAGTATAAATATGGGGGAGAGAATATTTATGTTCAGGAGACTTTTGAGCCATTTATTAAAAAGGCAAAGATGCAGCTTGACGTTCCTGTCGTTTGCAACGCCGTGAATCAATATGGTCAGAAGTTTATAGCGGGAGGAGGAGTCGAATTTTTATATAGCGAGGTTTGGGACCCGAATGATGAATACCGCGATTTAACAAATATTATCAACCTTAATAATTTTTACGGCGACTATGAATTAAAAACAGTTCTTGCCGCTTATGTTAACGAAGGCAAAAGCGGTTCAACAGGTTATTTTAATAAAAACTCTGTTTTATTCGCCGACGCTGTTATCTTTGCTTCGGGAGGCAGTCATCTCGAACTTGGCGAACACATGCTCGCGAACCCCTATTTCCCCAACAGCAACCTGGGGATGACACTTACCTTGAGAGAGAAAGTGCAAACCTACTATGATTTTATGGTTGCTTATGAAAATTTATTAAGAGACGGTATTGAGGGGTATGATATTGATATTTCCTCTGATAACCACTCTGTTGTTACGTGGCCCCCGCAGCAGGGGAGTATATGGGCATTCCCGAGGGCGCGAAGGGATAACCTGGTTCTTCAGGTGATAAATTTTACCCAGGCCGCGACAATGTTATGGAGGGATAACGCCGGAATTCAGACAGAACCTGATTTGCTCGAAAATGTCGGATTAAAATTTGAAACAGATAAAACTGTCGAGAAAATATGGTATAGCAGCGCCGATAATGATTATCTCATACCTGAAGAAATTGAATGGACGCAAAACGGCAGCAACGTTAGTCTTGTTCTTCCGAAACTTAAGTACTGGTCCATGGTGGTTGTTGAACTTGATGAAGTTATTACAGGTGTGGGCAAAGCTGATGAAATGCCTCAGGGTTATAATCTTTATCAGAATTATCCAAATCCCTTTAATCCTGAAACAACAATTTCATTTTCCTTACCGGAAAAAACCGATGTTGCCCTGAATATATATAATCTGCTTGGTGAGAAGGTTGGCTTTATTCCCGGGAGAGAGTATTCAACGGGAGAACACTCTGTAAATTTTAATTCGGGGGATCTGGCTTCAGGTGTTTATATATACCATCTTCAGGCGGGTCCCTTTTCAGAAAGCAGAAAGATGCTTATTTTAAAATAATTAATAATTAATAATGAATAATTAATTAACAATTGAAAAGGAACCTGGCAATGTATAATTGATGATTATTCGAATAGCTCAAAAAAGTGTTCGCAAAACATGGATTATTTTTGACGAGTAATCACCTGGCGGAAAAAACGCTACAAAACGCGAAGGTACAAAATTCAACAAAAAATCTCGAAAAACCTTATTCTTTAATCTTTTAACCTTCGTAGTTAAAGCGTCCCACTGAAATTTTAACCTTATTGCCTTTTTAACCGGGGTATTATTTTTTGTATATTGAGCAGAAAAAACAGGATGGTCAGGATATTTTGAGACAATATAAAAAACAGGATTATCTTTTCATTGCCAATTGTCAATTGACCATTAACTATAATTATTTTACTAACTTTACACTTCTGACTCGGCCAGATTATTCAATAAGAAGTTAAATTCTACGCAAAAATGGTAAAATTTTTTGAAAATTCGAGGTGTGTCCTCCCCCGGTTTCGAGAAAAACACTCTCAACCACCCCCTCCAAAGGGGGATATTGTGTCTTCTATCCCCCTTCAGAGGGGGTGGATCCAAAGTGTCTTTCTTTGGAGACGGGGGAGGACACAACCTGGAGCGATCAGCTAACTTTTTTCTGGTTCAGCCAGTTTATGATTACTCCGTAAGGAGTTAAGTTTTACGCAAAATGGCAAAAAATTTCATGAACACAGCCGGAGGTTGAGCGGAGTCGAAACCAGCGGCGGTAGCTTCGACTCCGCTCAGCTACCGGACAGGTTCAGTGTTTCTGGCTTTGCCAGTTTATGATTAAGATTATGATTTTAAATACAAAATACTGGAGTAAATATGGATTTTTCGGCCCTTGATTATATTGTATTTTTCGGGTATATAGTCCTGATAGTGGTATTGGGATTATGGGTGTCGAGAGAAAAAAAAGGTCATCAGAAAGATACTAAAGATTATTTCCTCGCTTCGAAGTCTTTACCCTGGTGGGCTGTAGGGGCTTCGATTATCGCGGCAAATATTTCAGCCGAGCAGATAATAGGTATGAGCGGCTCAGGATACGCGATAGGTCTGGCGATAGCTTCTTATGAATGGCTTGCGGCTTTCACCCTCATTATTGTCGCGAAGTATTTTTTACCTATTTTCCTTGAAAAGGGTATCTATACAATGCCTCAGTTCCTCGAGATAAGATTTGATAAGAGGATTAGGATAAGTCTGGCTGTATTCTGGCTTATGGTCTACATATTTGTTAATCTTACTTCGGTATTATACCTCGGCGCTCTGAGTCTTAAAACGATCATGGGTGTTGATCTGATCTACGGAGTTATTGGTCTTGCTATTTTTTCCTCACTTTACACAATTTACGGGGGATTAAAAGCAGTTGCCTGGACAGATGTATTACAGGTAATAGTGCTTATAGCGGGTGGATTGCTGACGACATATCTCGCCCTCGACGCGTTTTCAGGAGGCGAAGGAATGTTTACGGGACTTTCGCGGCTTATCGATCAGGCGCCCGATAAATTTCACATGATACTGGCAACCGACAGCGAATTTTATGGCGAGCTTCCCGGCATTTGGGTTCTGATCGGGGGAATGTGGATAGCGCACCTTTTTTATTGGGGATGCAACCAGTATATAACACAGCGGGGACTGGCGGCTAAAAGTGTAAAAGAAGCGCAGCACGGCCTTATGTTTGCCGGTTTTCTGAAATTATTAATGCCCCTGATTGTTGTTATTCCCGGTATCGCGGCATTCGCGCTCAACGCTGATATCGCGCGGGCAGATGAAGCTTATCCCTGGCTGCTTAACAGTTTTGTCCCGGTAGGACTTAAAGGTCTGGCTTTCGCGGCGTTGATCGCTGCTATTGTTTCTTCCCTCAGTTCAATGGTCAACAGCACCGCCACAATATTCTCGATGGATATTTATAAAGAAACCATAAAAAAAGATGCCAGTGAAAAGCAGCTTGTCACCGTTGGGCGCGTTGGCAGTGTTATCGCGTTGATAATAGCTATTATTATCGCGCCACAGCTAAAAACTCTCGACCAGGCATTCCAGTACATTCAGGAATTCACAGGATTTGTCAGTCCCGGTATTTTTGTGATTTTTATATTTGGTCTGTTTTGGAAGAAGGCTACTCCAAATTCTGCTTTGTGGTCGGCAATTCTGACAATACCTCTTTCAGCAGGATTTTATTATTTCTGGCCCGAACTTCCATTCCTCAACAGGATGGGACTAATATTCCTGATATTAAGCATTATGGTTGTTGCGATAACCTTATATGAAGGAAAAGGTGTTGATAAAAAAGCGATAACCATCAATAAAGAAGTTACTAAAACCGATAATATTTTTAATATCGGCGCCATTGCAATAACAGTAATTCTAATTGTTCTTTACACGGTATTCTGGTAAAATTTTATGTGCGCCATTACTTGATGATGGCGCACTCATATTCTCATCTTTCCTGATAATAACACCAATTTCTTACATGTATATTTTTATGCCTTGCCCTGGTCTTTACAGGATATTATATTTTGCTTCTAAATTTTAATAAATCGGAGGTTAATGACTCGATAAAATTGTTACGGTGATCTTTACTAACCAATTTAATAAGGAGTCATTCATGTTAAAAAAATCATTGGGATTAATTATTCTTTTCTTCGCTTTGACATTTATTGCCTGCGAAGACAACACCACGCTTCCTTCCGAGACTGAAGGGAGTTCCACGAACCTGCTGAAAGTCTACCGTGATGATTACAATTATACCGAACTTACCTACCTGGGGGACCTGGTAACCAGCTACAAATCGGTCAGCAACTACTCAATTCGCCGGAGTATCGAATTTACCTACAGCGATTCAAAATTTATCAGCAAAGAGCTTTTTAATGACAATTACAGAAAGCTTGAAAAGTATTTTCTTTATGATGATCAGGACCGCGTTGTAAAAATTGAAATGAACCTGATAGATGAGGAAGGGAACTCACAGCCCTATGGTTATTATCAATATAGTTATAGTCCTGTTGATGATGATTTCAGCGTGAGTCAGTTCAGCGCGAATGATGTTTTGATTTTCCGGACTGAATATGATTATGATGAAAATCATAATGTAGTGGAAAAGAAGGTATTCAGCGGGGAAAATCTGTACCAGGTTGTAACAATGGAATATGATGAAAAAACTGATCCCTGGAGTAAACTCAGTTCGGTTATTAATTATGACCTGACACTGAGTAAAAACAATATTACCAGGATGAAATCTGTCAGCTACAGCGGCGATAATACACAGACCATGACAACAAGTTACGAATATACATACAGGGATGACGGCTATCCCGTGTCGCGGGTTGTAAAAACTCTCGATCAAAACGATTTGGGTGAAATGTACACCGAATATTATCAGTATAAATAAATTTTTGTCCCTTTGGGTTTTTTTCGGGCGGGAAATCCAAAGGGACACAGAAGGTTCTGCCTTCAAAAGTAGTCAGAAATCCTCCTGCTGTTTATTATCTCCCCTGTAAATTATTAAAAAGCGCATATTACATTTTTCAGGAAATTTGATTTTGATTGTTTGAAGCTGCTGATGTTTTATAAATTCATTTCGAGAATCTTCCTTTTCTGCCGGCAATGAATTGAGCCGCATCAATTTTTGAAACATTTATTATAATTGCGGCAAGATTAACAATGGTCATTTTAAACCATATATGAAGATGATGTGTCTTTATGGCAGAGCATATATTAACTAAGGGAGTAGTAAAATGAAAAAGGCACATATCATTATCGTATTATTACTGGGGCTTTATTCAGTAATTGCTGCCCAGTCTTCGACACTGACATATCCGATCGTGGATACGGGACAAAAACTATTTTATGACAATACCGGCAGCATCACCGAACCGGGGGAGGGGGAGGCTTTCTTCGGACAGGACGCCCATTATGATGGTTTCCAGCCATCTTATACAGATAATGGTGATGGGACAATAACCGATAATGTGACCGGTTTGATCTGGCAGCAAAATCTGCTCGAAACAAAATTTACTTATGAAGAGGCGGTTGCCGCGGCAGATACGTTTTCTCTTGCGGGATATAATGACTGGCGGCTGCCGACAATAAAAGAATTATACTCCCTGATTCTTTTTGACGGGGTGAACGGTATGAGCGCTGAAGAATCAATTCCTTATCTCGACACCGACTATTTTGAATTCCGTTATGGTGATGAATATGATCCTTCGGAAAGATTTATCGACGCTCAGTACGCGACTACAACCGTTTATGTTTCAACAACGATGAATAATGAACCTACTATGTTCGGTGTAAATTTTGCCGATGGCCGGATAAAGGGTTATCCGCAGAGTAAAAATTTTGAGGCGAAGTTCGTAAGGGGCTCCTCCAATTACGGCGTTAATGACCTGAAAGATAATGGTAACGGGACGATTACAGACGCCGCGACCGGACTAATGTGGGATAAAAACGGCAGCAATGAAGGGATGAACTGGGAAGAGGCACTTGCCTGGGTTGAAGAAAAGAACAGTGACAATTACCTGGGTTATACTGACTGGCGGCTTCCGAACGCGAAAGAATTGCAGAGTCTGCTCGATTATACAAAATCTCCCGCCACAAATGGAAAGCCGGCGATTGATGATATGTTTTTTGTACCGGAAATAACAGATGAAGGAGGAGGAACCGATTTTCCCTTTTACTGGACCGGCACAACACATTATGACGGACCTCAGCCAAATAAAGCCGCGTATATCGCGTTCGGGACAGCATTGGGTTTTATGGAAATACCACCCGGATCGGGAAATTATACTCTGATGGATGTACACGGGGCAGGAGCGCAGAGAAGCGATCCGAAAGATGGTGACCCTGCAAATTATCCCAATGGTTTCGGCCCCCAGGGTGATGTGATCAGGATATATAATTATGTTCGTCCTGTAAGGGATGCTGAAACGAGCACAGGAGTTGAATGGGATAATGATGGGTCAATTCCTGACAAATTCAGCCTGGAACAGAATTACCCAAATCCCTTTAACCCGGAAACAACCATAACCTTTTCAATACCGGAACCAGCCGAAGTTTCCCTGAAAGTTTATGACATAATCGGAAATGAGATAGCCATCCTTCAGGATGGTTACCTGGATGCCGGTTCTTACGCGGCAAATTTTGACGCCGCTGATCTTTCCTCAGGTATCTATGTTTATAATCTGACATGTGATGGTTTTAGCTCAACGAAAAAAATGGCTCTTTTGAAATAAATACTTTATTCAAAAATAATAATCATCTTATCCCGGATTTATTTCCGGGATTTTTTTGCAACTCATACTAAGTGATATCCGAACTCCTGATTCAGGTAATAAAAAAACAATAACGGTCGATTAAACCCGGATAATAGTTTTAATACTTCAGACCCCATACTTATTTTCTGCTTGCATAAAAAAACAATATTCATTAACTTAAAAATGGTTGGCTGTATTGGGGAGCAGGTAATAAGTGAATGATTGTATTACACGATATATATTAAATATGTTTTTTGCACGGCCGGAGAATAGTAATATGAAATGATCCACTTCGGGGGACACGCGTTGCGAACCTGTCTTAAAAAATATTATTAAACGAGTTTTTGATTATAGTTTAATGGCAATCGCGGAAGCGTCGCCTGACTGAGTATGAAGTTGTTTCTCCCCCTCTTCCCCAAAACGGAAGCGAAACTTATTCTCAGTTCTTTAATGATGCGATAAAAAATATGTTGGAAACAATTGAAATATTTCCGGAGTTATCAGGCAACCTGACAATTATATTCTTGCTTTAAATGGCAGAATATAATTTCCCAGGTTAAAAAACGAGTCGTTTTCGTATTCATGAAACATCCCACATAGGGCGAAGCGGCGCTCGTAGCCGAAAAAAAGGATTATGATTACTCCGTAAGGAGTCAAATTCTACGCAAAATGGCAAAGTTTTTATCTGATTGGCAGTAAAATTCGGCATTAGATTCCGGTCTTTTTGCAAAGGACTCAAAAAACCGGAATGACAATTAATTGGTAATACTTGGGAAAACCAATTCGTCATTCGTCATTGTCTCTGGTTCTGCCAGTTTATGATTAAAATTATGATTATTTCTTTTATTATTTCTTTTGGTTCCGGCTCTGCCAGCTTAGAACTTTTTTTTCTATTGTAATAGCGCTAAATATTAAAAAGAAATACAAATAATATATATAGATATCGTTTGATGAACTTTATCGCAAACTTAATGTAACACAAAAGTTCAATTACATACTATTCCATATATTGAATTGGATTTTATTACCTCATTATTTATAGTCGGATATTTACCTCGATTGGATAAAATGAAAAATTGTGGTAATGAACCGAATTACTATGGTAACGCATTTTGAGTAGTATCTGAGGCTGAATTCTTAAGCCTGTCAAAACATGAGAAATTAGGATTGGTTTAAATTTTATACAATATAAAATCATGAATAGTTAAATCAATAAAACGTAATATTTGGAGGCGTAAACACCAGTATTCCCTTTGAATACAAAGCCGTAAGGCGTAATAACAAAACAAATATTTTTATTTGGAAGGTAAAGGATGAATATTCGAAAAAAACTCAATAAATATATTATCGAATCTCAAACATATTCTTTAAAAAATGCCCCGGTATATATAAAAATCCTTACAATTTTATACAAACTGCTGGGAAGAAAATTTGTCGCAAAACTATTCATTACATCCAAACGGTGCGATAGTTGTATGCGTTGCGTAAAATTATGTCCAAATGAAGCTATACATTTCCGGTTAAACAGCCCGCGAAGAAATAATCGATGCCAGGGTTGTCTGCTATGTGTTTATGTTTGTCCCAATCAGGCAATAGAACTGCCATTAAGTATGCTAATTGGAGCATTCCTATTGCTTTTTCTACCTTACGATGATTATATTAAGCAATTATTTTCTCTCCAATTTTCCTCAATGCCGGCATTCCCGGATATGTTAATCTCATTACTTTTATGGTCTGTTGGTTATATCATAATTATATTTTTATTTGGAAAAATTTCATTCCTGTTTAGCGCGGTTCCAATAATAAAAAAATTTCGGGACACTGATTTTGTAAAACAGATATACAAAAAAATTCATCCTGTAAGAATATTCCCGATCATAGTGCCAAAAAAGCTTCAAAATGGTGAGTGCAAAGTTCTATAACTGTGTTGTTTATTATATTGTCTCATAGTCAGTAAAGCGCGGCTATTATAATATGAAATGGAAGGAAAAAATAAAAACAAAGACCAGGGAAACAAAAAAGCAGATCAATACCATTTATTATGCTTAGAAAAATCCAGATGTTGGAATATTACCCAAACTGGTTATTTTAATTACATTGGGTTATATACTGAGTCCGATTGATCTTATTCCAGATTTTATTCCGGTCTTTGGTTACCTTGATGATCTTGTAATTATCCCGGTTTTAATTTCTCTTTCAATAAAATTAATTCCCAAAGTAATTCTCGATGAATCAAGGGAAAGGGCGGAAAAAGAAGAGTCTGTGAAATTAAAAAGGAACTGGTTCTTTGCTTTTATTTTCATTTTAATATGGATTTTGTTGTTAGGCAACTTAATAATATTCTTGTTTTAAATAGCGGAATAAAGTCTGTTATCATAACATTACCGTCAACGTGTTGAGGATAATCCGGGGAGCAAAATTTGTCAAAAAGCCCGCCAATAACATGTTGCGGATATTCAGGCCGCGATTCCAAATCCATAAGCTGATGGAGTCAGAAAACGAAAAGTTATCGGTTAGCTCAAGGATAGTCCTCCCCCGTCTTCAAAGAAAAACACTTTGAATCCACCCCCTCCAAAGGGGGATATTTATCGACAAATCCAAGTAATCAGAATGTCCCCCTTCGGAGGGGGTGGCCTCCGGTCGTCTTTTGCCGGAGGCCGGGGGAGGATTCACCTCGAGTGATCACAAAACTTTTACCTGGCATTAAACTTTCTACTTGTTGATAAATCTCTTGCCAATTTGCGTATAATTTAACTTCTTATTGAATAAATCGCTTCCTGTTTTGCCAGGGAACTTTTCCCCATTTGGGCGTTTTCCTCATGCTCTGCCTGGGGAAAATATAGGCTCTTATTATCATACTAACGCCAACAAGTTGAGGATAATCCGGGGAGCAAAATTTGTCAAAAAGCCCGCCAATAACATGTTGCCGATAATCGGGCCGCGATTCTAAATCAATAAGCCGATGGAGTCAGAAAAAGAAAAGTTATCGATTAGCTCAAGGATAGTCCTCCCCCGTCTTCAAAGAAAAACACTTTGAATCCACCCCCTCCGGCGGGGGATATTCCGATTGTTTGGATGTGCTTACAAATGTTCCCCATTTGGGTGTTTTCCTCAAGCTCTGCCTGGGGAAAATTTAGGCTCTTATCAACACACTACCTTTAACGTGTTGAGGATAATCCAGGGAGCAAAATTTGTCAAAAAGCCCGCCAATAACATGTTACCGATAATTAAGCCGCGATTCAAAATACGTTCTCGTTATCGTATTAAAAATTCGTCATAGAAAAATAAAACCGGGTAAGAGGACGATTACGAGAACGAGAACGATTTTTTTTTCTGAATTTCTTCCTGGTTCCGGCTCTGCCAGCTTAGAGCATTATGGGCGGTATTTGTAAGAATAATTGTTTTTTAAGTCGCGCTTGCCGCACTTGAATTTTTTTTGGCCGGTAAAAAATTGTTGAACAAATTGGAACGTTATTTGCGCAATTCTGGTCCGGCCGGCATAGTGAATAATAAATGTTATTTCAGTGGAAGAAGGGGGATAATGTTAATATATTTCGGATAGTTTTATACCGGTATGATGTCGCGAAAAAAACAGCCGGAATTTATGAACAGGGGAATACTGGAGAAGGTCCTCCCCGGAAAATAATTGAAATCTATGTCGCTGAAGCACAAACTTGACTACCATTACAGATATTTTGATTTTTCACAAATATCGCCGGACCCTCTGGAATTCCCGCATCGATTCAGCTCAGATCCCGATATTGAAATTTCCGCATTTTTATCATCTGTATTTGCCTATGGCAATGTAAAGATGATAACAGAAACTCTGGAAAAGGTCCATTCTGAAATGGGTGAAAATCCCTATGATTTTCTGATGAACTACCGTACCTCGAAAAATTATTTTAATGATCTATATTTCCGGTTTTATACCACAGAAGATATAAAAGAATTATTCAGAGGTCTGAGAATTATTTATGAAGAGTATGGTTCCCTGAGGTATTTATTCCTTCTTTATTATTTTGAGAATGAGGATAACCTGAAAAGCGCCATAAAATTCTTTTCAGGGAATCTGATGGATATAGTTAGTGGCAGTTCAGAACCTTCACCGGGTATGAAATTTATGTTTCCCGACCCATGTAAAAATAGCGCGTGCAAGAGGATGAATCTTTTTTTGCGGTGGATGGTCAGAAAAGATGAGCTGGATTTTGGTTTGTGGCCTGAAGTATCGCCCTCGCAATTGGTGATTCCTGTCGATACACATGTCGCGAGAATATGTGGTGAAATCGGGTTGACTGCGAGAAAGACGGTGTCGTGGAAAATGGCTGAGGAAATCACCGGAAAACTGAAGGAATTTGATCCTGAAGACCCGGTAAAATATGATTTCGCTATATGTCATATCGGTATGCGTAAAATGGAATTTTAAATTAAATAATCGGAACTGGGAAAAATTGGAATATAAATATTTATTCGGACCGGTGCCTTCAAGAAGACTGGGCATTTCACTCGGTGTTGATCTGGTGCCACTGAAATATTGCACTCTTGACTGCGTATATTGTGAAGTTGGGAAGACCACAAATTTAATTATAAAGAGGGAAGAGCTTGTTCCCTTTGAGGAAGTTATTCGTGAGCTTGACCATTTTCTTGGTGAAAAGCCGAAACTTGATTATATAACATTTTCAGGTTCGGGTGAGCCGACTCTGCATAACAAAATAGGGAAGATAATTAAACACATTAAATGTAATTATCCCAGCTATAAACTCGCTCTTTTAACAAACAGCACTCTTATGAGTAATGAGTTGCTCAGAGAAGAACTTCAGCAGCTTGACCTTATTCTTCCTTCACTTGACGCCGCTTCGCAGGATATTTTTGAGAAGATTAACAGGCCTCATGAAAATTTGATAATTCAGGATATCATCGACGGTCTGGTTTTGTTTAATGAGAATTTCAGCGGGAAAATGTGGCTGGAAATATTTTTGCTGCCCGGCATTAATGATACCGATGATGAGATTATCAAGCTTAAGGAAGCCGCCGAAAAAATTATTCCTGACAAAGTGCAGCTCAATTCACTTGACAGACCCGGCACAGAAAAAAATATTCATAAACTTTCTGGAAAAAGGTTTGCAGAAATAGCAGCTATTATGGAACCGCTGCCTGTTGAGATCATTTCCAAATTTGTTGTTTCCAATATTTCGGGTGGATATAACAGGAATGTTGAAGAGCTGATACTGACAATGATAACTCGCCGTCCCTGCACGATTGAGGATTTGAGCGCCATAACAGGTCTTAAGCCTGCCGAAATATCAAAATACACCGGCAGTCTTCTGGATAATGGAAAGGCAGGGGTTAAGGATATGGAGCGGGGGAGATTTTTTTATTTATTGCCGGATAACATATCTGAGTAAGAGTATGATAGTCGGGTTGGTGATCGTGTTCATTTTATCCCGGGGCGGGGGTACAATTAATAATTAATAATTAATAATTAATAATGAACAATTAATAAGGTCAGGAGAGCCGCGGATTTCGTTGATGAGGTGGAAGAAAAGCCACAAAAGAAATTAGGAATTAGGAATTAGGAATTGGGAATTTGGAATTGGGAATTTGGAATTAGGAATTAGGAATTAGGAATTAGGAATTAGGAATTAGGAATTAGGAATTAGGAATTAGGAATTAAAAGAATGTTATGAAACCTGTTTTTGATTTTTTTAACCTTTGTAGAAGGGGCGTCAACGAACAAAAATTAAACCTTATTATTTATCTCGGATTCCGTTGATTATTGCCGAAAATATTGTCTGAACCATGATTAAAGGATTTATGGATGACATGATTATTTTTCGGTATTGGTGTTAAAAAATCAGAGTAAAAGTAGGAGTAAGAGTATGATGGTCGGGTTGGCGGTGGAGTTGTTCATTATTCATGAGGGGGCGGGATTATGATTACTCCGTAAGGAGTCAAATTCTACGCAAAATGGCAAAAATGCAATTTCTAATTAATAATGAACAATTAACAATTAATAAGGTCAGGAGAGCCGCGGATTTCGTTGATGAGGTGGAAGAAAAGCCACAAAAGAAATTAGGAATTACGAATTAGGAATTAGGAATTAGGAATTGGGAATTAGGAATTGGGAATTGGGAATTAGGAATTAGGAATTAGGAATTAGGAATTAGGAATTAGGAATTAAAAGAATGTTATGAAACCTGTTTTTGATTTTTTTAACCTTTGTAGAAGGGGCGTCAACGAACAAAAATTAAACCTTATTATTTATCTCGGATTCCGTTGATTATTGCCGAAAATATTGTCTGAACCATGATTAAAGGATTTATGGATGACATGATTATTTTTCGGTATTGGTGTTAAAAAATCAGAGTAAAAGTTGGAGTAAGAGCATGATGGCCGGGTTGGCGGTGGAGTTGTTCATTATTCATGAGGGGGCGGGATTACGATTAAGATTATGATTTTAAAGGAATCAGAGATTATTATTATTTCGAATATAAAGATTGCCGACAGGGGGCATTTCTATTGCGGCAAGTAATTTTCCCTCTAAGTACAATTCTTTTTCAGTTGATATTCCGCCCTGGTTAAAATCATCAAGGTATTCGATCTGTACCGAGCTGTAGGTGTTGTCCATTCTCGTTATTTTAGCGGATAAACAGGCGAACCAGGTTTTATATTTTTTTAATGAATTATATAATTCTTTTTCACATTCCAGTTTAATAAATATCTGTCCCGCGGTTTCGGTTGTGGCCCTGGCGCAAATATAATAGGCGCCGTCACTGTGATTTATACTCCTGATTGTGGAATCGATAACAACATTACCTGAAAATAAATCTTCAGTGATCTCAAATGAATCCAGATCAGGAATAATCGCGTTCTGATCTTCAGCGAATTCCTTGATTCTGTCGCTGCGTAAATCTTTCTTTTTACCCGGCAAATCCGGATCAGAGCAATTAAAAAAAAGGACCGCCAGAAAGTAAATTGCTGTGATAAGTCCCGGTTTGTAGCTATTTCTCATTTTTCCCCTGTGGGAGAGATAATATCAGATTATATCTTTTTTCCTGAACAATACCTGGATTGAATTGGCATTCTCTTTTGGTTTATAAATCTGAATCAACTCCCAGTTTTCGTCATACTTTGTTATTGATTCTTTAAGTAAATGAATATTGTTCTCCAGCTCAGAAATATAATCAGCGCCCTGTGCTTCATCAGATTCACTTTTCCAGGGAAAAGATTCAAGGCGAAAATTATATCTTGTTTTTACGCCGTTTATTTTTACTTCCACTTCGGCGATTTTAGTATCTTCAAGATGTGGAACCGGAATACACAGGTCTGCCATAGTTTATCCTTTAATTTTATGTCACATTCCTGTGTAAGAACAAGTATCATGCCTGAAAAACAAAATTCACTTTACAATGATAAAAAGTTCTGAATATTGTTTCAAGGAAGAAATCTATGTACGTTGACAGACATCACATGTACAGATACGTACAATTAAATCAACAGGTTTCCATCCTGCATAATCTTCTTACCATCGAACCATATAGAAGGTTTCCTTACCACACCGTCCAGATGAATCGGCACGTTAACCGATCCGCCCATTGAAACATTGTTTCCGAGCGCTATATGAGCTGTGCCGAGCACTTTTTCATCTTCAAGAAGGAGACCGCTCAGTTCTGCTTTATCATTGGTGCCTATGCCGATTTCGGCGACATTCCTGGCTTCTTTTCCAACTTTATCGAGCATCTCAATTAACTGATCAGCTTTTGGTCCGCCGGAAATTTCGGTAGCGTAACCCTTTTCAATTACAATCTTTATTGTTTCATCCTTTAGGACTCCAATTCCCGCCATCGAACCGTCCACAATAAATATACCATCCGATTTACCTTCAAGAGGCGCCGCGAAAGCTTCACCGGTAGGGAGGTTGCCGCTTTCACCTTTTGCGTGGAATAATCCTTTGCTTGGAATAGTGTTCCTGCCGGTGATATCCATTGAAATATCGGTGCCATTAGGAGCGGTTACCCTGACGATTGAAGTGGGATCCATCAGTTCCTTTAATTTGAGAGTTAGTTCGGCAATTTTATGATAATCTGCGCTCAGACCTCTTATCATTGAGTCAACTGTAATGCCGGGGAAAGTAGCGATTCTTGATCCTCCCGCTGACGCGTCGCGTCTGGCGTCGGTGTGGGTAAGTGATTTTGTTGTAGGGGCCAGAACAATGTCAAAAAGTTTCATCATTTCGGCAATCTGGGCGGGTGGTTCTTCGCCATTAACTTCTCTCGATTTCATTTCAAGATAAACAGCCTCGAAAGAATGCTCAAGGGCTGTACTATAGAGAGCGTACCCGATTTCTTTTTTGTTTTCATCAGTTATAATTAATATGGATTCACCTTCTTTCGCGCCCATACAATCAATAATCGCTATTTTACACGCTTCTTTTAATGCTGTATTTGTCATTTCGTTGCCTCCAAAGCTTTTATAACGGAATACCAAGATTTAATTGAATCAATCCGGAAAGACCTCCTTCTTTTAAGAAGTCAGCTCCTCCTGATTCGGGCAGTCTCTCATTCCGGTCATTTGTCAGATGTTCAATGTTCATAAAATTCATGGTTGCCGATCCTTCAATAGAAATATAATCAGGTATAACATTGATAATCAGACCGGAAGAAACATAATAACCGATATTGGTTTTAGAATTTTTAAAGTTTAATTCGGAATAAAAATTACCATCAAGCGAGGAGGTGTTAACAAGTTCAAAATTGTTAAATGTAACACCTCCTTCAATAATTTTTAAATCAAGATATCTGAAAAGAGGAAGGCCAAAATCTGCTCCGACACCCCAGTAATTCATCAGCAGTTTATAACTGTCAATAAATTTTCCTGAAGGAATATCGCCTCGAAAAGTTTTTTCTTCCTTCAGAAACTGGTAGAATCCTTTGACGCTAAAGAAAAAATGATTAAAGCGGGCCCGGAATAAATTTACACCGATTCTGAATCCCGTACCCTGGTTGAAGTCAATTTTTTTATCGCTGAAATCTTTCCAGAGAGCGTTGTTATTAATGTGGTTATTCAATCCTTCAGGATCATAGTTCTGAATACTGTAACCGCCGAAAAAGCCGCTGAGTCCGAGACAGCCAAATCCACATGACTGAGCCCTGGTTTCCATTAAATTCAAAAGAAAAAACAAAACCGCTATCGATTTCAAACTATTTTTCAGAGTCACTCGAGTTTTCCTGATTTTTCATATACAAGTTAATAAATTTATTTCTTTTTAACTGAGTAATAAATAAATTAACTCTTTTATCGGCGGGATCAACTTCCTCGCCAAAATGGTCGCTCAGTTTTTCGATGATCTGCTGAACATTATTCGCGCCATCACATAATTCCCAAACGAAAGAACCAATTTTATCAAGGTCAATTTTTCTCGGACGTTTGGAAAGTTTTTTGAAAAATATTCTGTCGATGAAGCTTGGCCTGGGATTAACAAATAAAATGGTTACCAGGCCGTCATTAACTTCATATTCACAATTTCTTATCGGGTAGAGCTCGGCAAGTTCTGTCATTTACTCCCCTTAACCAAACCTTTTTCAAGTCCGTGTCCTTTTGGTCCGACCTCACGCCGCCTGAGTAAAAAGGCGAAAAGAAGACCAACAAAACTGAGGGATGAGAATATCCACATTCCAACTCCGTAGCTGCCGGTTGAATCGTTAATATAGCCGACAAAAATATTAAAGAATGACAGACCCACCGCCTGAACCATCGTCATCAGCCCGTAAGCTGTGCCGAGGCTTCGTTCAGGTACGATCATGGCAACCGAAGGCCAGATCACCGCCGGGATCAGTGAGAAGGAAAGTCCCATAAAAAACATCGGTATATAAAGGCTGATATCGGTATAACCCATAATCACATAAACCGGGAATAGAATGAACGAACCGAAGGCCATTAACAGTGAGCGCTTTCCGAAATGATCCACCATAAGTCCGAAAAGCGGCGTCAGGAATATTGCCGAAATATCGAGGGCGCTAATCAGAAATCCTCCAAACTCCCTGGTAACTCCATGCTCCATCATAAAAAACTTTACACCGAAAGTTTTGAAAGGAAAGATAGCCGAATAAAATGTAACGCAAAGAAATACAAGGTACCAGTAGGACTTTGAAAATGACAGGATATCACTGAAACGGAATTTATCCTGCTCTCCTTCCTTGCGAACTGTATATTTTTTCGAGGCGTAAACATCCATGCCCCAGTAAATGATAATTGCTGCCACAGAAATTACACCGGCGGCGACAGCCAGCATAAGGGGACCTTTATAATCAGTATATAATCCGGATGCCCAGGTAGGGGAATTATAAGCCGCGATAGTGCCAAGGCGGGCCACCATGAGATTGATGCCAAAAGCAAATGATAACTGTTTGCCTTTAAACCATTTTCCTACAACTGTTGTTACCCCGACAATAAGCGATTCGGCTCCGAGTCCGAATACCAGCCTTCCGACGGCCATCATTTCGAGGTCGCTGAAGCTGGCGGTTATCGCGGCGCCTATCAGGCATAAAGTGGCAAATAAAAATGTTGAAATACGGGTTCCGAGAAGGTCAATAAGTATGCCTCCTATGAAAACCATTATCAGGTTAGGAATACTGTAGATGCCATTAAGCCAGCCGATATCGGCGTCAGTGAAGTTTAACTGAGTGGAAAGCAGGTCGGCCAGGGGACTGATACTGTCATAGATATAATAGTTTCCAAACATCGCGAAACTAATAATTATCAGTAATGTCCATCTGAATAGGGCGGAAGGAGCATTTGAATTTATATTTTCTGTCATCCGGATCACCTGAAATCTTTTATGAGTTTACTGAATTATTTTTTGACATGGCAAATCGGAATAATAAGAGGGCAAGGCCGAGGAACATAACAAGTGAAATTAAATCGGCAGCCGATCCAAGTGTTTCATGAAAGCCGGTATTTAATACTTCAGCAATGGAAATTTCGGAACCGTCGGCGAGGGTTTCCCAGGGAGTTCCTACAAGAATAGCTACGAGTATACCTGTGAGGGCTCCACCAGCTATAAGACCTGAGCTGAATAAAGCTCCCGGGCCGATATCTGATTCTTCTTCATCCGATTTTTTGAATTTATCAACTACTAATTTTACCAGTCCTCCAATAAATATTGGAGAGGAGGTAGATAATGGAAGATAGGCGCCTACCGCGAAAGGAAGAGACCTGACACCACTTAATTCCATCACCGCGGCGATTCCCATACCTGTGAGCACAAGACCCCAGGGAAGGTTCTGACTTAGGAGGCCTTTAATAACTGTGGCCATTAAAGTAGCCTGCGGAGCGGGCAGGGGATTGGGATGATTGGGTGTAATAGCTCCAATACCGAGTGTGTCTTCGAGCAGCAGGAGAGTGAATCCGATAACAACTACCGAGGCGACAACCCCGATAATCAACCCGATCTGCTGTTTGACAGGTGTGGCTCCCACGATATAGCCGGTTTTTAGGTCCTGAGATGTTGCGCCCGCATTCGCCGAGGCAATACATACTATCGACCCGACAACAAGCGCGATCGGCTGATAAATTTCACCTGTCCAGCCGACAGCGACAAAAATAAGTGAAGTAGCCATGAGGGTGGCAATGGTCATTCCTGAAATCGGGTTTGAAGATGAACCAATCAGACCCACAATTCTTGAGGAAACAGTAACAAAGAAAAATCCGAAAATGACAATCATTATTGAAGAGAGGAGATTGGTGGGGATGTTAGGGATAACAGCCATAAATATCACAAGGATAACACTTCCTATAAGAACATACATAAGAGGAATATCTTTTTCGGTGCGTGATTTTTCTTTCCCGCCATTATTGGATGTATCTTTAAGGTCTTTGAAGGAATCTTTGAACGCGTTGATAATAGTGGGGAATGATCTGATCAGAGTGACAATTCCGCCGAAAGTTACAGCTCCAGCGCCGATATACCTGATATAGTTGCTCCATATTTCAGACGGGGACATTTCCGATATCAGTTTAGTCGCGGGGGGAAATACCGAACCGAGGTTCTCTCCCAGCAATGTAATCAAGGGGATCAGCACCAGCCATGAAAGAACACCACCCGCGACCATTATACCGGCAATTTTGGGACCTATAATGTACCCGACGCCGAGGAGTTCAGGGGTTATCTCTCCATTTATTGTTCCATTGGGAAGAGCGGAACGTTTACTGAAAATATATGAAGGAATATCTTTCCATAACCCGAGAATTACCATGAAAAATTTGTACAAAAACGCGATACCGAGTCCATAATAGACTTTCTGCGCGAGTTTGCCTCCCTTTTCACCTGCCACAAGAACATCGGCGCAGGCAGTTCCTTCGGGGAAAGGAAGTCGGCCATGTTCTTTTACGATAAGGCTTCTGCGAAGAGGGATCATAAATAAAACGCCGAGAATACCACCGGCCAGGGCGAGCACAAAAATCTGGAAATACTGGAAGTAATCACCTCCGCCGGGAAGGAATAGAAGGGCCGGAATAGTAAACACCACACCAGCCGCCACCGATTCACCTGCAGAACCGATAGTCTGAACAATATTATTTTCAAGGATGCTCGCTTTCCCGATTTTTTTGAATACCGAGATTGCCAGCACCGCAATAGGAATTGAGGCGCTTACAGTAAGACCAACTTTAAGCCCGAGATAAACTGTTGCCGCTCCAAAAATGATTCCGAATATTGCGCCGAGAACAATAGCTTTCGGGGTAAATTCGGGAATAAAATCGGAGGGAGCTATATAAGGTTTGAATTCTGAATTGATGTTGTTTTGAGACATAAATATCTCCGTATAATTACGTAAAATTTAAGTAGTGAATATTTGTATAAATCAGCTTAATTTCAATGGCAAATTATTTGTCTTCTATCAAACTTTTATTTCCGGTGGTTTTCGAAACCCGGTTACTTTTAACATTCCTATGATCAGCAGGATAACACCAAGCCACTGATCAGGTTTAAGAATATTGCCTCTGAGGAAATATTCGAGCGCGACAGCGGTGAGGGGAAATGCTAATTCGCAGATTGAGGCAACAGAGGCTGTGATTTTTTTCAGGCCGTAATAATAAAGAATTATTGCCAGTCCTCCTGTGGAAAAGGCAATTATAACAAATATAATAACCTGGTGTGACGTGACAGAGTCAATTGAAGAAAAATCACCTGTATAGAGATTTAGTACCAGCAAAATAAACGCGGCAAAAAGGAACCTGAGATAAGTTCCGGTTTCATAACCGGTATTTCTTAACGCTCTTTTACTGAGAACGGTGGAAAGGGCAAAACTGACAGCGGCAAGCAGAGCGAACAGGACAGAATATAAGCTCGCTTCACCGGTTTCGATAGCCGCGGGTATAAAGCCGAAAGTCATCAGATAAGCTCCAAACATGGCGATACCCGACCATAAAAAGAACCGCGGAGGAAGTTTTTCCCTGAGAAAGAGCGCCGCAAAAAGAAGCGCGAAAGCCGGTTGTAATTTCTGAATTAATACAACAATTGAGAGATTTACAAAATGGACATAAAAGAGGGCTTTCGTAATTGCCATTGTCCCCATTGCGCCGCCAAATAAAGCAACTCCGGCAAATGAGAGCCAGTCTTTTGTTTTTAGCTGTTTTAACTCAGATTTTCTGAAGAAAATTAAAGGAGTAAGGAGAAGGGTGACCAACGCGCTTTCGATAAACACAACAAGAGGGACCGGTAAAGTAAACAGGGAAGGTCTCAGGACGATTCCGTCAATTCCCCACATGGATGCCGCGAGTATAACGAAAACCGGGGCGAGTCTGTTGCTGGTATAAGATTTCTGATTAATGGGAAACTTCCTGTAAAGGTAAATGAATAATTTGTAATCCGATAATATAATGAATAATAGTGTAAGGGAAACAGCCGAAAGATATATTAAGTCTCATTTTTGCCAAGGACCATGTTAATTTTTCTTATTTTCGACCTGAGCGATTTCACCTCTTTTTCAAGTTTGTAAGTCCTGTAGGTCTGGATTTTTTCATTGCCGCTCAAAAGCCAGTTGATATCACAGCCTGTATTAAGAAGCTTAAGTAATATTTTAGCTCCCGGTTCCCGGTTGCCGCTGATATACTGTTGAAGCTGCTGGGGAGACATATCAATTGACTCGGCAAGTTTTTTAAGTGTGCCGAAATTTTTTCTCGCGAAAATTCTTATTCGTTCACCAATGCTTTTTTCCAGATCATTGTTATCGAAAAGATCGAGGCCGATTTCACCGGAAGGATCAAATATTTCAAGCTCATACTGATGCGCGCTAAGAATTTCTTTTAACTGCTGATAAAGATCATCTTCAATCTCGTCATTTTCATTTAACAGGATTGAAAGAGTGGAGGAGTTAATTCCCATTTGTTCGGCTATTCTGGCCGGATTTACTCCCGAGTTTCTTATCTCGGCAATGATTTCTTCTTTTTTGCTCAATATTTTACTCGTTTTGCCGGAAAATATAATAAAAATAGAGCAAAAAATCTATTTTGAAAGAACGTTATAAACAAATCGGTTTAGCGATATGTTACGAAAAAAACGGCTGAATCCATTTTGATTTTTTTCAGGGGCAGAATTTGTAAGTGTTATTGTCTGTTAAAAAATCAGAGTAAGAGTTAGGAGTATTCCATAAGGAGTTAAATTCTACGTAAAATGGCAAAAATGCAATTAACAATTAATAAGGTCAAGAGAACCGCAGATTTTTTGATTACGCAGATGTCATTGATTGAGGTGGAAGAAACGCCACCAAATCCCACGAAAAGCTCAAAAAAACCTTATTCTTTATTTTTTGACCTTAGTAGCAGAGGTAAATCCTCATAAAAATAAAACCTTATTAACCTTATTCAAACGGGCGCTATTTCCATAGAAAGCCGGGAGGCTGAAAAAATAACCACAAGGAACACGGGGAAGGCACAAAGAAGCACAAGGAATATGACTCCGCGTTTTCAGGCCGGAGATACCTTAGGTTATTTTATATAAGCAAAGGGTATCCGGAAACAAAAAAACCCCGCTAAAGGCGGGGTTTTGAGAAAAATATTTAGATCTGAATATTACTTCAGAAGCATCATTTTCTTGGTTGTTACGTTGTCACCGGCAACAATTCTGTAAACATAGGTGCCGCTGGCAAGATTTCTTCCGTCGAATGATACTTTGTATGTTCCGGCTTTCATTGTTTCATTAACGATAAGTTTTGAAACTTCACGACCGAGAATGTCATAAACTCTTAGATCGACATTCATTTCAGCGGGAAGACCGAACTGGATAATAGTTTCAGGGTTGAATGGATTAGGATAGTTCTGATCAACAGTAAATGTTTCAGGAATAACATCCATATCACCGTTAACATCAAGAGTAATATCAGTAAATCCAACTTCATTTGCTTTAACAAATGCCGCGTTAGCGTTTGCGCGGACATCAATAAGCTGATCACCGGCTACAACAGCGAAAGTAGCATATTTTGTTTCACCGGCTGCGATAGTGCCAAGATTTGTTCCCTGGAACGCGCGGTAATCATCCGGATCAGTTGGATTAGTTGCTTCAGTAGTTGAGAGATATGACCATGCTTCTGTACGTCCTGTGGCTTCGTCAGAGGGGAAGAAACTTGAAATACGACCGCCATCCATACCATTGATACAGGCGATACCATAATAATATGGTGAGCTGCCATTATCAAACTGGTAGACAAGGTATTCATCCATGGCGTAACCACCGAGATTGGTAGTATAAGTATTTCCATCAACATCCCAGTCAATGAATATACCGGCATGGAAATCAACGAGGTCTGAGCCGGTTGTATTGGTGTATCCGTAACGAATAAATACGAAATTATCACCAGTGTTTGAATAACTTGATACTTCTATATCGACACCATAAGGAGTAGGAGCTGTCTGGTCATTCAGCATAGAAGTTGAAATCTGGTCAAAATCACTGCTGGTTGTGAAACCACCTGTGAAGTTACTGCCAATATTCTGAACGTCAACAATGAAATTCGGAGAGGCGTTCTGCCAGCTTGGGATAAGACCATTAACCTGTCCTACCGCGGGTGTACCGAATATCAGACCACCTGACCAGAGACCATCCTGGCCTTTCCAGGTAATACTCGGACCATCAGAATCACGGTCACGACCGATACAACCGTCATTAAAAATACCAACATTTAAGTCGCCAGGTGTGTGGGTAAGGCTGAGAAGTTCTTCACCCATATCACCTTTAATGAAAGTAATAGCGAAAGTATCAACGCTCGCGATAAGATCAAGTTCAGCGCCTTTGGCTCTCGCGGTCCATGTAGCGGCCAGTGTGTCCATATCTGTCATAAGATCAAGAATATTCTGACCGGTGAAAGTAAAGAAGGTATCTGTAAGAGCGCCGCTTGTCAGATGATCGGGCAGGAGGGCAAACTGATAAATAATCGCGTCGCCATTAAGGTCGACTGCCGGAGTCCATGTAGCGGTATATTCTGTAGCAGGATTATCAATAGTAATTTCTGCGCCGTCAGCAGGAGCGGTAAGGAAGAAATAAGCTGAAGGAGGAGCTGCGACAGCCTGCTCAAAGTCGGTGTAGAAACTTGGTGAAACCTGGTAACCGTCATTGGCCGGAGTGCTTGAAGAATACTGTGTGCCCACACCTGTAAGGTTGATCGGGTAAGTAGGTTCAGTTTGTCCGTCAATATCTGTATCGCTGTCAACACGAAGAGTGAAGTCGTTGCCGGTGTATCCGTCATTCAGGGTAATATTGGCGCTGCTGCCATCTGCCGGCCATGTGCCAGTATTATTCTCCGAAAGACCGAGACCCATGACTTTAACTAACATACCTTCATACATTTCAGCATTTTCAACAAATTCGCCAACAGACAGCTCAACAGGAACAACAGTTCTTCCGCCATCAAGATAAGTTACATCTGTATTCAGATCGGAAAGAGCAAGCTGGGTAAGTCCGTTATACTGATCAACTTCACCAGTTACAAGAAGTCTGTCGCCCAGTTCATAAACCGGACCGCCGCCTGTTTCACTTCCTTTTGTAATATTAATACCACCGGTTTCATCCTGAATGTAATAGCTGAAACGGTTTGAGGTAGCTGTAAAGTTAATTGATGTAACCGCGCCAATTATTGTAACAGTCTGGCCCAGCATATCAGGTACATAGTCACCATTATCATCGGCTCTTGCTTCACCGATTGTGATAAGACCGGTAACATCCATATAGTCAAGAACAACAATAGGCAATGGGTCGCTGCCTCTTGGAACACCGGTGTAAATAATTTCATCTTTTGAGTCGCCGTCGACATCACCCATATTGATCATATCTGTCTGACCGCCTGTCGGATGGATTTTAGAATCGACAAGGTCAATTGTATAATTTGCGGGATCACTTACTGAGCCGCCCTGGTATTCCATGCGATAAACCGCGCCGACAGGATTACCTGATCTTGTACCCCAGACGAAGTCCACATTTCCGTCACCATCAATATCACCATGAGCTCCACCGACAAGTCTTAATGATCCGTGATCTTCAGAGGTGAAAATAGTAGTTGGTTTCAGAGTATCAGCTTCGAGTTCGAGCACGGTAATTTCACCATTGCCGCCATCGGAATAGTTTGTGAGCATGATTTCTTCTGTGCCGTTTCCATCAATGTCATAAGCCTGCGCGGCCATAAATGACCAGTTATCGGCAAAAAGACCTTCCTGGTTAGGAAGATATTTCCAGTCGCCGTCATAAGTCAGGCCGTAAATATTTGTTGAGCCGTCAATGACATAGATGTTATCATTGGCAACAACGATATCCCATTTGCTGCTGCCCGGCATAGTCTGGGTTCCGCCGCCGATTACCGAAAGTTCATCAAGACCACTGACTTCAAGAGCCCAGTTCTCGTTTCCGCTGGCGTCGTCGGGAACGTCATCAACAGAAACGATACCAAAGTGTAAATAACCTACACGATCACAAAAAGCAATTTCGCCCTGTCCATCCTGGTCAAAATCGCCATAATGCCATCTGAAAGGTCTCATATTGGTGTTATCAATATCAATAATAGGCCACTGAGCGTTGGGAAGATAGTTCCCTGCGCCATCATCAACGCCAAGAATATCACTACCGTCACCTTTAACTTCGAATACACAAATACGTGGCGGATTAGTGTTATCATCGTTGAAATTATTTACCGGGCCCCAGATAACTTCCATTTTTTCATCTTTATCGAGGTCGCCAATTGCCAGCGCCGGCCAGGTGTTCTGAAGAGGAAGATTGAGAGTAGTCTGCCAGACTAATTCCCATTCGGTTCCGTTCCATTCCCATTTATAGAGACGTGGAATAAGTTCTTCGCCAGAATCTCCCCAGTTATCATTGGGAGCGTAAATTTCCATTTTGCCGTCGCCGTCGAGATCAACGCCGCCGATAACATTTCCAAGTCCGCCATTTTCAATGGCAGGAGCCGGAATTGTAGCGCTGCGGTAGAATAGTTGTTCCTGCGCAGTCAGGTTTGTTAATAATGCAACTGCCATCAACGCGATGACCAGTCTGAATATTTTCATACTTCCTCCAGGAATATTTATTGTTTGTTATTTAAGCAGAGTCATTTTTTTAGTTAATTTAACATCACCTGTGGTGAGTGAATAGAGATAAATTCCTGACGCGAGATTTGAGGCGTCAAGAGTTGTTTCATATGTGCCTGCTTCAAATTCTTCCCCGGAGACCAGACTCGCAACCAGCTCGCCGGTTACTGAATAAACATTCAATGTTATAACAGCTCTTTCGCTGATTGAGAATGATATTGTGGTTGAAGGGTTAAAAGGATTGGGGAAGTTTTGGTTAAGCTCAAATTTTTCAGGAATCAGGCTGCTTGTCTGTCGTAGTGAAGTTACCACAGGCAGAGTTCCCTGGTACTGCCATTTTTCGGCTGTCCAGCCATAAAAGGACTGGCTGTAGATATTGCCGTTGTCATCAACGTCTACATAATATGTAGATGCGTATCCGGACGCGTTACCCGGATCTGTACCGCCTGATCTGTTTGTATAAGAAGAATCGAGTGTAATATAATTCCACCACGCAACATTAACAGTATCGAGCAGAGTAGCGTCCTGCGGATTCATCAGGAATATTTTCGCGTACTGATAAGCGTTTCCCAACTGATAATCGGCATCGGCGCACATGAAAAGAATGTTGTTTTGTTCCATATACTGAAGTCCCCAGGGACCGGGATAAACAGTATCGGTAACAATACCACCTTCTTCAACATAATAAATGTCATCAAGCTCGAAGTTAAAACCGGTATCGAGTGTATAACCTGTTTCAGGCGCACCGGTGTAGCAATAAACTTTTTTTGAATGCCAGACAGAAACCCAGATAACGGAACCATCTGAATTTACTGTAATGCCTCGCGCTTCACCTTCATCGGGAAGATCAATTATCTGCATAACAGTAGCGGTAGTGAATACCGGATCGGTCCAGGCTCCTTCATTAGTTACATTGTCATATACAAGCACTTTGCTTGTATTATTGTCGGTATCAACCGAAGTGACAAATACACGGCCCTGATCGTCAACATCAATGCCATAGAGATAATCGGCGCCTGTGGGCAGACGGTAAACATCGGATAATACGCTGTCCTGCCCCAGTGTGAAAGTTAAAATGTTTCTGTCGGGATCATTACTAGCGACATAAATTCTTTCATCTGCTCCGACAGAAATATCGTTCGGATCTTCCATAGCTATCTGGTCGAAACCAGACTGCCATATCTGCGCGAAACCGGGTTCGGCATAAGGATACTGACCGAGACGTCCATTTGCTGAATCAGCGTCACGGTATCCTACAAGATAATAGCTTCCCTGGTTGGCTCTGTTTACCAGAGCAACAAATTCATTGTCGGCTATCGCGCCGACAGAGATTGTGTTATAGCCGGTGCCATTGTTGCTCGCGTCGTAGGTGGCATAAAGACAATGCCACTCACTATCAAAGTTTTGGGCAAAAAGTGAACCGGATAAAATTATGGCTGTTAAGAAAATACTAATTGGTAAGGCTTTTTTCATACATACCTCCGTTTTATGTTATGAATAGGTAGTTAAAAATAGCCATTTCAGTGCCTTAAAGTCAAGTTGTACAAAGCAATAAAAATATTTATTTCATCAATAATCTATAATATTTGTTGAATTTTAATAAGTTCCCAAAAGAGTTTTTTTCTCTAATGATTTTTTTTTTTAGTTTAACAGCATATGAAATTTTCCGGTAAGACAAAAACATACAAATATATATTGCAGATCGCGCTGCCGGCTATTGCGGGATTATCGACTCAAATGGTTGTTTCACTGGTTGACACAGCGATGGTTGGAAGAATACCTCATGCTGAATATTCTCTTGCCGCGATGGGTATAGGAGTTCTGGCAACGTGGGCAATTGTGGCTTTTTTTTCGAGTCTGGCAACTGGCACTCATGTTTTGACCGCGAGGAGGTTTGGCGGGGGAGAATTTAAAGCGTGCGGAGAAGTTCTCAATACTTCACTTATCCTCTCTGTGGGTATTGGGGGAACTGTCGGGTTAATGGTAATCTATTTTGCTTTTGATATAAGCGACCTTCTCGCTGCCGATGATAAAGTTGGTCTTCTCGCGGGTGAATATCTCTATTACCGTTTTATGGGAATACCTTTTTTTCTGATAACGGTTACTTACCGGGGATTTTTTTTCGGTATTTCCAAAACCAAAATTTTTATGTATTCCGGAATTCTCGCCAATGTTCAGAATATTATCTATAATTATATTTTTATTTTCGGCGCTTTCGGAATGGAACCAATGGGGCTTGCGGGAGCAGGGCTGGGCTCCACTATCGCCACAATTAATGATGTCTTTTTTTATCTTATAATCCTCTTTTTGCCAAGGTATAAAGATAAATTTAAATATTTCAAACGACTGGGATTCAACAGGAAATTTGCCTCTTCAATTCTGAAAATTTCTCTGCCGGTTTCATTCCAGAATGTATTTCTTCTGGTTGGATTTCTCTCTTTCGTCGCGATTTCGGGACTTATTGGAATTTCTGAACAGGCCGCGAGTCAGGCTGTAATTTCATCTCTCTTTATAACTATTATGCCCTGTATGGGTTTTGGGATTGCCGTACAGACTTTGGTAGGAAATAATATCGGCTTTGGTAAACTTAATCTCGCCAAATATTATGGATTTGAAACCGGCAAACTGGCGACACTCTATACTTTGATTGTGGGGGCGGTATTTGTAGGAGCCCCGAGAATTATTCTTTCACTGATCACCGACGACAGCGGTGTAATCGAAACAGCAGTGCCGGCGCTGAGAATTGCCGGAATTGGGCAGGTATTTTACGCAACCTCGGCAGTTATGTCCAACGGACTACAGGCGGCGGGAAAAACTTTTTTTGTTATGATGACTGAAATAATTGTTAACTGGATGATGTTTGTGCCTCTTGCATGGTTTTTGGGGGTTTATCTCGGATTGGGATTGACCGGCGCGTGGGCCGCCATACCTTTTTATGTTTTTGTTTTTTCGATGGTTGTGCTGATTAAATATTCGGTGATGGACTGGAAGAAACTAAAAAAGCTGTAGTTTCTTTAAAAATAAGAATTGAATTATCTGGTAAACAATCAAATTCTGCGCAAAATGGAAAAATTACAATTAACAATTAATAATGAATAATGAACAATTAAAAAGCAAAGATTACCTCATTTTCCATTAATGTCGAGGATTAAGGCAAAAAAAAGGCCACAAAATCATAAAAACACAAAATCCCACGAAAGGAATTACGAATTACGAATTACGAATGAGGAATTAGGAATGAAAGGAATGTAATGAGTCTTTTTTCTTGATTATTCTAACCTTGGCAGCAGGGGTAAACCCCCATAAAACTTAAATCTTATTAACCTTATGAAAAAATCAGAGTAAGAGCAGGAGTATGAGTAAGAGTATTATGACGGTATGGTAGGCGGCGGTGATATTGTCCAATTTGTATAAGGGCAAGCAAACAGAGTTATTTCTGTTCTGGTTCTACCAGTTTATTCCGTAAGGAGTCAAATTCTACGCAAAATGGCAAGAAATTACAATTAACAATTAATAATGAATAATGAACAATTAAAAAGCAAAGATTACCTCATTTTTCATTAATGTCGAGGATTAAGGCAAAAAAAAGGCCACAAAATCATAAAAACACAAAATCCCACGAAAGGAATTGCGAATGAGGAATGAAAGGAATGTAATGAAACATTATTGGTAATGTTTAACCTTGGCAGCAGAGGTAAACCGACGTAAAAATTAACCTTATTCAAAGGACAATATGATGGATCGGGGAAAAAAAAGGAAGAAAAGGATTAAGTAAATTATAAAGAGTAACAGGATAAATAAGCACCGTATAAAACCTGAGCCATCTTTAATCAGCAATTGTCAATTATCCATTATCAATTAAGCGACTCTCCACAACCGCTCTTTACTACCGGCCTGGTCAGCTTATTCCGTAAGGAGTTAAATTCTACGCAAAATGGAAAGGTTTTTATCTGATTGCCAGTAAAATTTGGCATTAGATTCCGGCCTGCCCGCCTTTGGATGGTCTTTTCGCAAAGGACGCAAAAAACCGGAATGATAATTAATTGGTAATACCTGGGGAAAGTCAATTCCTAATTAGTAATTCGTAATTCGTAATTCCTCATTGTTTCTGGTTCTGCCAGTTTATGATTACGAATTGCAATTTATTATTTTTAAGAGGTTCTCAGAGGTGAGCGGGGTAAATAACAGGGTAAAAAATGATCTATTAATAATTTATTCATGTCGGGAACTTGACAATTTCCAATGGAAAAAATATATTGCACACATGAAAAAGACTAAGTTGTTTATATCAATTATCCTGTTTACATTCTACAGTCTGGTTACTGCCGGAGCATTTATTGAATATTTCACCGCTACGAGCAATGGTGAAAATATTGTATTGAACTGGCAGACCGGGAGGGAAACCAATCTCCAGAAATTTGTGATACTCAGGGGTAAAGATAAAAACAATCTGGTCGAATTACTGGATGTGGTGGCAAAGGGAGATTTTTCTACCTATAATTTTGTAGATGAGAATGCCTACAAAACTTCAGAATCTTTCTACGTATACCAGTTAAAAATAGTTGACAAGGATGGTAATGTTTCATATTCAGGTTATGCTTCTGTCACTCATAATGTATCGGGTGTAAAAAGAACCTGGGGAAGCATTAAAGCACTCTTCCGCTGATATCCCGGCGACTCAAATCCAATTTTATTTTTTTATTTAGCGGGTTAAATATGTTTAAACCTGGAAAACCTTTGTATCTCGCGTCACGTTCACCGAGGAGAAAAAAACTGCTGGAGCAGATTGGCTTAACTTTTTCTTCTTTTTCGGTTGATCACGATGAAGTAGTTGAGGAGAATGAAACTCCCGAAAACGCGGTAATAAGGCTTTCAGAGGAAAAAATGGAAATGGCTTTTGCAAATGTGGAAGAGGGAATTTTAGTTACGGCAGATACAATTGTTGTTTTGAATAACGAAATAATCGGAAAACCTGCTGATAAAAAGGAGGCGTTTAAAATCCTGAGGAATTTAAGCGGCAATACTCATTTTGTTTTTACAGGGTTTTGCATAGCAGACAAAGTTTCGGGCAAAAAAGTAAGCGATTATGTTAAAACCGCGGTAACATTCAGGCATTTATCCGACGATGAAATTGATGACTACATAGAAGGGGGGAGCCCGATGGATAAAGCAGGCGCATATGGCATTCAGGATGATTTCGGGGCAGTTTTTGTTAAATCGATTGAAGGATGTTATTATAATGTGGTGGGGTTGCCGCTTGCTCAATTTTATCTAAAATTAAAGGAATTTACCGGCAATTGTTGAAGAAAGTTAAAAAAAACATTTTTATCGCTCTTGCCGCCGCGGCGATAATATATCTTGGTCTCTCTATTTATGCCGATTACAACGCAGTTCTCGAGTCATTTAAGAATTTTGACTGGCGTTTTCTGCCGCTGCTGATAACCCTTCCATTCCTTAACTATTTTTTCAGATTTTTAAAATGGCATTATTACCTTTCTATTATAAACATTAAAATTAGCCGTAAAGATTCTTTCGCGATATTTTTGTCGGGTCTGATTATGAGTGTTACTCCCGGGAAGATGGGGGAACTCCTGAAATCTTATCTTGTAAAACAGGTAACCGGCGAGCCAATAGGAAAGACGGCGCCTGTTATATTCGCGGAAAGAATAACGGATATGATATCTCTTGTCTTGATCGGACTTGTCGGAGCATGGTTATTTGATTTTGGCAAAGAAATTGTTCTTGGAACGGGAATTTTTTTCCTGCTGATTGTTGTTATTATTTCGAAGAAGAATTTTTCAATGAAAATAATTTCATTGCTGCTTAAGGTTAAATTTGCCGGAAAATATGCTGAACCGATTCGCAATGCCTATGAAAGTTCATATAATCTTCTCAGACCGGCGCCGTTATACCTGATGACTTTATTGAGTCTGGTAGCCTGGTTTTTTGAATGTCTGGGATTGTATATCGTTCTTACAGTTTTTGATTTGGGTATTAACCTGGGATACGCGAGTTTTATGTACGCGTTTGCCACTATCGCGGGTGCGATAACCATGCTTCCGGGTGGTTTGGGAGTGACCGAAGGATCTCTTACTTATCTGATTATAAGGGTGGGGGGAGAAAAAAATCTCGCGGTTGCCGCCACTTTCCTGGTTCGGGTTGTCACATTATGGTTCGCTGTTCTGGTAGGAGCAGTAAGTGTGTTTTTGTATCAAAAACGGTTTGGTGAAATCACCATGAACCAGGAAAAATTTCAGGAGAAATAATATGACCAGTTTTAAGAAAATAACAGTGCCGGAAAATGGAACAAAGATCACAGTGGAAAATGACAAGCTGATGATTCCGGATGATCCGATAATTCCTTTTATTGAAGGGGATGGAATAGGCCCCGATATCTGGCGGGCGTCAAAAGCAGTTCTGGACGCTTCAGTAGAGAAAGCATATGGGGGAAAGAAAAAGATTGTCTGGATGGAGATATTTGCCGGGGAAAAAGCTGTTGATACTTACGGTGAAAATGAATGGCTGCCTGAAGAAACAGTTGAGGCTATCAAGGAATATATAGTTGCCATCAAAGGACCTTTGACAACTCCTGTCGGCGGTGGTATCAGAAGTCTGAATGTAGCCCTTCGTCAGAAGCTCGATCTTTTCGCCTGTGTGCGTCCGGTGAAATACTATGACGGCACACCAAGCCCTGTTAAAAGACCAGGTGATATGGATGTTGTTATCTTTCGTGAAAATACCGAAGATGTTTATGCCGGGATAGAATTCAAAGCGGGAACACCTGAAGGTGATGACATCGTACAGTATATTAATAGCAAATTCGGGAAAAATATCAGGAATTCTTCAGGTATCGGAATCAAGCCGATCAGTCGCTTCGGCACAGCCCGTCTGGTAAAAAAAGCAATCGAATACGCGATTGAAAACAACCGTGAAAGTGTAACACTGGTTCACAAGGGTAATATTATGAAATTTACCGAAGGAGCTTTCAGGGACTGGGGATATGAAGCCGCGAAAGAGTATTATCCTGAAAAGACAATTTCAGAAGATGAATTGTGGGAAAAATATGACGGTAAGGTTCCGGAAGGTAAAATAGTAATTAAGGACAGAATTGCCGATAGTATGTTCCAGCAGGTGCTTTTAAGACCGAAAGAATATGAAGTGCTCGCCACACCAAACCTCAACGGAGATTATCTTTCAGATGCATGCGCCGCCCAGGTCGGTGGATTGGGTATTGCGCCGGGAGCCAATATGAGTTATCATCTCGCTCTTTTTGAAGCCACACACGGAACAGCGCCCAAATACGCGGGAATGGATAAAGTGAATCCCGGATCAGTGATTCTTTCAGGAGTTATGATGCTCAGGTACCTGGGATGGACCGAAGCAGCCGACAAAGTTGAAGAAGCTATTTCAAAAACAATTTCCTCCAAAGTGGTTACTTATGACTTCGCGAGGCAGATGCCCGGCTCAAAAGAAGTGAAATGCTCGGAATTTGGCAACGAAATTATAAGGAATATGTAATAGTCGGAATCATTAAGGTCAAACAATATTATATATTCTTGATTTTCGGTATAACACTTCTTATTTTAAACAGATTATATTCAATCGAAAAAGGAGAATAATAATGGCTGACAATAACGGACTTGGAAAAGGTTTAATCGTGGGTTTTCTCACAGGATCAGTAGTCGGATCAATTATTGCGTTGCTTTATGCTCCAAAATCAGGAAAAGAGCTGCGACAGGATATCAAAGAAAAAGGTGAGGAATATCTTGAAGATGCGGAAACTTATCTTGAACAGGCAAAAACCAAAGCTAATGCTTTAATTAATGATGGCAAAAAAAAGTCGGAAGTATTAATTACAGATGCCAAGGTTAAAGTTGACAAGCTTCTGAAGGAAGCCGAAGATATTCTGGACGACGCCCGCAATAAGGCCGGTGATATGATAAGTTCGGGCAAAGGAAAAATAGAAAAAGAAGGTGAAAAACTTAAATCAGCAATTAAAGCTGGTGTCGACACCTATAAAACTGAAAAAGAATCGTGAGAAATGATAATTGATATATTACTGGCAGCGCTCCTGATCGCGGGCGTTGCCACCTTAATTTATTTAATAATCTCACTTCGAAAACTCAACACAGTCACAGAAGATATCCGTAATGATCTTGAGCAGGTCAACAGGAGACTAATTCCCCTGCTCGAGAATCTTGAAAAGATATCTGAAAAAGCTCTGAATGTGAGCGAGAAGGTCGAAAGACATGCCGAAGAGGCTGAAAACTACATTCATGGGGTGAAATCGAGATTAAACGAAGTTGGCGACAAATTCAGTCAGTATAAATCGGATAATCCGGTCAACAGGATCATAACCACAATCTCGGCGCTTGGAAAAGGAATTTCTACATTTTGGAATACACTACGAAATAATTTATAAAATCAGAAACGAAGTAATATTTAGTGGAGGAAATTTGAAAGAATATAATCCGGACGCTATCAAGAATTTAGCACTTATCGGACACGGTGGAAGCGGAAAAACAACCCTGAGTGAAATGCTGCTCTTTACAGCAAATGAAACAAACAGAATAGGAAAGATCGAAGAAGGAAATACAGTATCTGACTTTAACGCTAATGAAATTGAAAGACAAATATCAATTTCGGCAACTCCTCTTCATCTGGAATGGAATGATAACAAAATTAATTTTATCGACACTCCGGGATATTCCGACTTTATCGGACAGGTAAGGTCCAGTCTTCATGTTGTCGATACAGCGGTATCTGTGATCAAGTCGGCCGAAGGTGTTGAAGTTGGCACTGAGATGACATGGGAGTTTGTAAGAGATGACAATATTCCTGCGGCAATTATCATTAATAAAGTTGATAATGAACATTCCACGTTTGACGATACTTTTGAATTAGCCAAAAAAAGGCTCAGTTCAGACGCGATCATTATAACCAAACCGGTTAACGAAGGATTGAATTTCGACTCTGTTATCGATATTATCAAAATGAAAATGTATACATATGCTGAAGCCGGTTCAAGAAAAGTTACAGAAGCGGATATTCCGGCTGATCAAAAGTCCGAAATAGAAGCTCTCAGGGAAGAACTGATTGAAAAGATTGCCGAATCGGATGAAGAATTGATGGATAAGTTTTTCGAAGAAGGCACACTTCCGGATGAAGACCTCGACAAAGGGCTTAAAGCGGCAATGATAAATGGTTCATTTGTGCCGGTATTCGCGATGTCAGGTTCAAAGGGAGTGGGCATGAACAGCTTCCTTGATTTTGTCGCCCGTTTTTTCCCCACACCTGCCGACAGAAATTCAGCTAAAGCATTTCAGGGTGATTCGGAAGAAGAAACCACAGTAGAATGTAAAGTTGACGGACAGCCTTTGCTTTTTGTATTTAAATCACTTTCTGAACCACATATCGGTGAACTTTCAATTTTTAAGATATTTTCAGGTTCTCTTTCTGCCGGAATGGACCTTTTTAACACACATAATAATAAAACCGAGCGCTTGGGGCAGATTCAGGTGATGAATGGAAAAACCCGTAAAGAAATATCAAAACTTAACGCCGGTGATATCGGCGCTGTAGTCAAACTGAAGGACACACATACGGGTGATACATTATCTACCAAAGAAGCTAATCTTAAACTTGCTCCGATAAACTTCCCGAAATCTGTGATACGCGGCGCGGTAAAACCCAGATCAAAAGGCGACGAAGATAAAATATCCTCAGGCTTGCATACTGTTCATCAGGAAGACCCGACAATGGAAGTTAAATATGAACCTGAATTGGGACAGACTATCATATCAGGACAGGGAGAACTTCAGCTCGCATTAGCTGTTAAACTTCTGAAAGACCGTTATGGCGTAGAGGTTGACCTGGTTGAACCAAGAATTCCTTATCGTGAAACAATCAAAGGCACTTGTGAGGATGCCGAATACAAACACAAAAAACAGTCGGGCGGACGCGGCCAGTATGGTCATGTACATCTGAAGCTTGAACCACAGCCTCGCGGTGAAGGATTCGAATTTGTCGACGCGATTGTCGGCGGTGTGGTTCCGGGCAGGTTTATTCCGGCTGTAGAAAAAGGATTGGCCGAAATATTATCGAAAGGAATCCTGACAGGCAGCAAAGTTATTGACGTTAAAGTTACACTTTTCGACGGAACATTTCATAATGTCGACTCTGATGAGGTATCATTTAAAATTGCCGCCTCACAGGCATTCAAAAAAGGATTTCTCTCCGCGAAACCGGTTATCCTTGAGCCTATATATGATATGGAAGTGAAAATTCCCGAAGAATATATGGGCGACGTAATGGGTGATATTTCCAGCCGCCGCGGTAAGATATCAGGTATGGATTCCGAAGGCCCCTTCCAGGTAATTAAAGCAAAAGTTCCATTGGCCGAACTTTACAAATATTCTACCAACCTCAGAAGTATAACTTCAGGCAGAGGAATGTTCAAGAGAGATTTCTCTCATTACGAAGAGGTGCCTAAAGAAGTTGAAACAAAGATCATCGAAGAATATAACAAATCGAAAGAAGAAGAATAATCATAAATTCTGCTTAACCGGGCGGAAGATTATTCTTCCGCCTTTTTTGTATATGGAGTGATAATGGAAAAATTATGGTCCCCATGGCGTTCTCAGTATATTGATTCCTTTAAGGATAAAAAGGGTGACGAAGGATGCGTTTTCTGCAGAGAGAATAAGATGGAGCCGGAGACGGGGGAATCTATGAAGTTTTACGAGGGAAAACATTGTTTTATTATGATGAATTTATATCCTTATAATAATGGTCATGTTATGGTGGTTCCCAGGCGTCATCTTTCCGATTTTTCCGATCTGAGCGAAGAAGAGATGAACGAGGTTATGAAACTGGTTAAAAAGGTTATAAAAGCGCTGAAAAAGATCATGAAACCGCATGGATTTAATTTCGGGGCAAACCTTGGGAAAGCTGCCGGAGCGGGTATCGATCAGCATCTGCATTTCCATATTGTTCCCAGGTGGAACGGCGACACCAACTTTATGCCGGCTCTCGGTGAGATAAAGGTTATCTCGCAGGATTTATTGACTACCCGAAATAATCTGGCAATGGCATTCAAGTTAATCGATGAAGAAGAATAAAAAATTAAATAAAATTATTACCGGAATTAGTTTATGAAAGTTTATCTAGATCTTGTAAAACAGGTTATCGAAAATGGAATTCGGAAAGAAACACGCACAGGAATTGATACACTTTCTTTTTTCGGCGCGTTTTATAAGGTAGACTTATCGGAAGGGTTTCCGTTGCTTACCACAAAAAAAATGTTATGGTCATCTTTGCTGCATGAAGTATTATGGTACCTGTCGGGTGAAAATCATATAAGAAATCTCCGAAATCATACGAAAATATGGGATGCCTGGGCCGATGAAGATGGTAACCTTGAAACAGCCTATGGTTATTACTGGCGTCATTTCCCGAGCGCCCGGAAAGATAACGGGGGAAACTGGAAGGTAACTGAAATAGACCAGATTAAATATGTTATTGATGAGATAAAAAGAAATCCCAACAGCCGAAGACTCGTTGTTACTGCCTGGGAACCGGGCAACGCTATATACAGCAAACTTCCTCCCTGTCATTATACGTACGCTTTTAATGTTAGCGGCGGCAGGCTGAATTGTCATCTTACACAGCGATCGGGAGATATTGCTCTCGGGATACCATTTAACCTGGCGGCCTACTCAATACTGACAACTATTATCGCTAATGTAACAGGGTTGAAGCCGGGTGTTTTTGCCCATACGATAATTGACGCGCATATTTATATTGCCGATGAAGGCAGCCCTATGGAAAAATATGACCACTTAAAGGGACTGAAAGAACAATTGAAGAGAAAACCGCTCGAATTACCACGGCTTGAAATAAAAAACAAGCCTGTTGATGAACTGCAGTTTGATGATTTTATACTTTCAGGTTATAAACATCACCCCAGAATAAAATTTGAAGTAGCTGTTTGAAATTTCAGAATCCGGGGTTTGTTCTTGACATATTTATATAAATTCAATATTATTTATTTTGCACATTCATCCGGTAAAGATCAGATTGGTTAAGAAGATATTTAATATCCTAATTTTTTTCTCTCTTTTTTCATCAGCCATAAAATCGTCCGAGTATATTCCAATTCTTTTTGACGACAGATTTGGCATATCGGTAACGATGGTAAAGGACATTTGTCAGGATGAAAAAGGATTTATCTGGTTCGCGACAGATGAAGGGATTTTAATATATGACGGTGTAAAATTTAAAAGACTTAATAATAACCTGCCTTCCCTTTTTATAAAAAGTATCATCCCCGCCGATGATTCAACGATGCTGGTCATCACTGATCTTGGAGCGGGATTCATAAAACCTGATGAGAATTACAGTTATATACCCCTGTCTGAAGGAAGTCTGGAATTTACAGACAGCCTGCTTTATTATCCAAAAGATGGTTTAATAGATTCGGATGGAGCGATATGGCTGGGCGGGCTTAATTCGGTTTACCGGATTGTGAATAATAAATTGCGGCGCTATCATCCCGGAAAACAATTCTGGTCAGACAGTTTTGTTGAATCCTGGTCGTTTACCGAATCTTCCGGAGCAGAGCTGTGGATGGCTTCGTGGCGCGGGTATCTCTTTAAATTTAACAAAACCGAAGAGAGGCTGGAACAGGTTCATTTTACTGAAGAGGGGAATATCAGAATCAACAATCTTAAGTTTTATAACGGTGATCTTTTTGCCGCGACTTCCGGAGGAATGAGAAAGTTTTTCAATTTAAAAGGTAATAAGATTGAAGCGGAAAAGATTTTACCATCTCTTGATGTTACCGATTTTGTTTTTACTGATAACGAACAGGCCATAATTTCGACAAGATTTCAGGGGATAGTTAAACTTGATCTTTCAATAGGAAAGGTCAGGGTAATTGAAAAAACGACAGGCATCAATTTTTATAATCTTATGATGGATAATACCGGGGGAATATGGGCCAGTTCCGACCAGGGGGCGCTTTTGCTCGATATGAAACAATTTATTAATGTTTCAGAATGGAGTGATGAAGCCTCTGATGCCGGTTATATTATAAAAATAGAAAGAGCGGGAAAAAACAGTGTTATTTTCGCGGATGAGAATAACCTTTACAGGGCGGATCGCGCAGCCGGGGAAAACAGAATAATTAAAACGAACGTTTCAGGACTGATAAGGGACTTTTCTAATTACGGCGAGGGTATCTGGTTATCAATGAGGAGTGGTGAGATAATCAATTACAGCTATTCGGAAGGGATTAAATTTGAACATATATTTGATGATGACAGGGCTCATCAGCTTGTTCTTGGCTCAGAGAAGAAACTTTGGGGATTTCTTGAAACAAGCAGAAAGATTTTTACCATCAACCGGCAGAACCACATTGAGTTTATTTCGACAAGATTTCCCGCGAATACCGCGATTGCCAGCTTTGATAATACGGAGGGAGAATATATTTATATAACCTTGCAGGGTACAGATCAGTTTCTGTATAAACTTTCAAAAATAACTGAGACAGTATCTCCGCTTCCTGTCAGAGGTGAAGTACAAATAGCTGAAAACTTTATCGTAAATCAGACCGCTCAGATGGATAACGGAGATCTTCTTCTTGCCACAAATCATGGTGTTTTTAAGTATGCGGATGGTGAACTGCTGCCAATCAGCCTTAAAAACAGTGAAGGTAAAGTAATCAACAATATTACTTCGGTCGCGGTTATGGACGATGGTAAGCAGTGGTACGGAACGAGTTCGGGAATAATGGTTGTGGATGGAGATAAAACAGCCTTTTATAACCGTGATGTGGGATTACCCGGATCAGGAATCATCCGTAAAGGTCTGGTCACAGACGAAAGCGGAATCCTTTGGGCAGCTACCGCCTCAGGTTTGTCATTTCTTAAACAGAAGGAAAAGCTTTTAAAGCCTACCACAACTCCGGTTATAAAAACGGTCCGGTTTTCAAGAAAAGGAAAAGATTATAAGGGAGAAGACAATGCTGTTTCAGGTTCGAACCTGTTTATTGAATATACTTCACCCGATTACCCTTCATTTAATTCGGTATATGAACTGATACTTGAAACTGGTGATGAAAAGATCAGGAGAATTTCAAAAACGGGAGAGGCGCATTTTCCGAAACTTGCTACCGGGACATACAAATTCAGTGTCAGAGCAAGGAAACCGGGAAAAACCTGGAGTGAATTTGAGCAGCATAGTTTTACAATTGTTCCACCCTGGTATCTAAGCGACTGGATGATTATTTTCTATTTTTTCCTTACAATTTCAGTTGTCGCTCTTATATTCAACAGAATAAATGAATATCGTTTTATAAAAATGGCTGAAAAGGAGAAGGAATTAACCGGTCTGGTGGAGATAAAAACCGAAGCGATCAGGAAACAAAAGGAAAAGATTGAAGAGCTTCTTTTTGAAAGTGAGAAAGATAAAGCAAAAATTTATAAAACAAGTGAATTAAAAAGTGAAATCCTCGCTATAGCCGCTCACGACCTGAAAAATCCTCTGCAAAGTATTATGTGGAGCGCTGATGTTCTGGCCGAATGCAGTAAAGAGGAAGCGGATGAATTTATTGAGATAATTAAAGAATCATCCGCCCGCATGCATGATCTGATTGTCGGTCTGCTTGAAAAAGCAGCGCATGATGTTGATGATCTGCGGCTGAATTTTAAGAGAAGCCGCATTGATGATATTTTGAATGAGGTTATCAAGGCTAATATTCCGAACGCGACAAAAAAAGGGCAGAAACTTAAAACAGAAATAGAAGAAAATATTGAAGCTGACGTAGACAGACGCTGGTTCAGAATAGCTGTTGAGAATCTGCTTAGCAACGCGATTAAATTTTCACCGCAGCAGGGGAATATTGAATTAAAATTAAAACGCGCTGATGACCATATTCAGATTGACCTGGGAGATGAAGGCCCGGGATTTACCGAAGATGACAAGAAGAAACTTTTTGGTAAATTTCAGAAACTTTCGGCGAATCCGACCGGAGGTGAAACCTCGACCGGTCTCGGATTGTTTATTGTCAAGGATATTGTGGAAAAACATGGCGGAAAAATTGAGCTTGAAAGCAGTCCCGGTAAAGGCGCCCATTTTACCATTTCTCTGAATCAGGTCTGATATCCGGATGATTCACAAAATTACATTCAAGGAGTATTTTTGGAAAAAATAATAATTGCCGCCATCGCGGAAAATAATGTGATTGGCGCCGGAGGGAGAATGCCCTGGCATATTAAAGAAGAGCTGGCGCATTTTAAATCAACCACAATGGGCCGGCCTGTTATTATGGGAAGAAAAACATTTGAATCTTTCAGCCGTAAAAAACCACTGAAAGGAAGATTGAATATAATTCTTTCGAAAAAAGCGAATCCGGATTATGATTTTGAGAATGTAAAAGTTGCCGACTCACTTGAGAAAGCTTATCAGCTTTGTTTCGCGGATTATGATAAAGTATTCATTATCGGGGGAGCGGAAATATATAAACAATCAATTAATGACGCCGATAAGATGATCCTTTCCTATATTCCGGCCGAACCGGAGGGAGATACTTTTTTCCCTCAGATCAAAGGGGAAAACTGGAGAGTGGAAAAGGAAGAAAAATTTGAAAAATTTAAGGTGAAATATTACACCAGGATAAATAAGGAACAATGATTCAAAAAAAAATAAATATACTGCCCGAATTCCTGACAAATAAAATTGCCGCGGGAGAAGTGGTGCAAAGACCCGAATCGGTTGTTAAGGAACTGATGGAAAATTCACTGGACGCGGGCGCGGCAAATATTGATTTAATTATTAAAAGAGCGGGCAAAGACCTGATTCAGGTTGTCGATGACGGGGAGGGGATGTGCCAGGAGGATGCAGAGCTTTCAATTCAGAGACACACCACAAGCAAAATATCAGAGTATAAGGACCTTGAGGCCATCAGGACATTTGGTTTCAGAGGTGAAGCGTTGAGTTCGATAGCCGCTGTCAGCAAGGTTGAGATAAGAACTGAAATGAGAGATGATGACCTGGGCACGTTGATAAGATCGGAAGATGGAGAAATTATTACAGAAAAAGGGAGTTATGCAAAAGGCACTTCCATTGCCGTTAAAAGCCTTTTTTATAATACTCCCGCAAGGCGAAATTTTCTTAAATCAAACGCGACCGAACTAAAGCATATTATTGAGTCATTCAAAAGAATTGCTCTCAGCCATCCATCAGTTTCTTTCCGGCTGTGGAATGATGATGATCTGTTATTCGATTATCCCGGGGGGATAATCACAGAAAGAATCAGGGCTGTTTTCGATGAGAAAATACTTGCTTCCCTGCTTGAATGTGAAGAGGAAACAGAGTTTTTAAGTATTGCGGGATATGTGGCAAAACCATCATTTACCCGGAGGAACAAGGGAGAACAGTTCCTTTTTATAAATAACCGTTATATCCAGAGCAAAACGGTTAACCACGCTGTTTTCAGCGCTTATGAACATATTCTTGAAAAAGGGGAGTATCCGTTTTTCATTTTATTCATAAGTCTTGATCCTGCCGAGGTGGATGTGAACGTTCATCCATCCAAACTTGAAGTGAAATTTGAGGATGAAAAAAATATATACAATTTTATTCATGCCATTGTGAAAAAAAGTCTCGGCAGTCATGATCTTGTTCCTTCAATGAATTTTGGAGCGCCGAGGGAAAGCGGTTCGGAAAAATTAAGTTTTAGTCATTTCAGAGATGTGACAAAAGATGATTTCAGCGACAGACCGGCTTTTCTTAATGATAATAAGAAGGAGAAAAAGAAAAGAGAATTGTTTTCAGAGGATGATATTGATATGCTTTTCGGTAACATTAACAGGGAACTGAAAGAGAGTTCGAAGGAAAATCCTCCCGAAAGTCATCCATTCTCAGAAAACAAACCCCGGGAAATTTATCATAAACGAATTGAAGATCGTGTCCCGTCAACGACAAGCCAGGATTTGCCATTTATTATCTCTCTGCATAATAAATATATACTGACTCCGATAAAATCAGGTTTAATGATCATTGATCAGCATGTGGCTCATGAAAGAATTCTTTATGAGCAGGCTACGGGCGCTCTTTCGGCAGAACAGCCATTTTCACAGCAGCTACTTTTCTCTGAATCGGTAAAAATGGATCCCGCCGATTACGGTTTATTGCAGGAACTGAATCTTCATCTTTCCAAACTTGGATTTGAAATTAAATATTTCGGCAACCACACTATCGTTATAGCCGGAGTGCCCCCTGATATTAAGGTGGGCTCGGAAGTGGATACACTGCTTGATATACTTGATGAATATAAAAAGAATGAACGGGAGAAAGGACTGGAAGAAAAGGACAATCTCGCCAAGTCTTATTCATGTAAAGCAGCCATTAAAGCAGGTGACAAACTGGATGAAAAGGAAATGAGGCAGCTCGTTGACCAGTTATTCGCTACGAGTATGCCTTATGTCTGCCCGCATGGCAGACCGGTAGTTATCAAAATACCTCTCGAGGAATTTGACCGCAGATTCGGGAGAACTTCATAATAAGAGAAAGGAAAACCTGATTATGAAAAAAGAATATAAAAACGCCTTTGAAAGATTCCTGGACCGTTCATCAAAAAATAAGGTGGAAAATAGCAGCTTTACAACTGTTTCGGATCAGAAAATAGAAGAGCTTTATTCACCCCATGATGTGGAAGAAGATAAATTTTTGGATAATATAGGATTTCCGGGTGAATATCCTTTTACCCGGGGAATTCATACAAGCGGTTACAGGGGAAAGATATGGACTATGCGCCAGTTCGCGGGATTCGGGACTCCCGAAGATACTAATCAAAGGTTTAAGTATCTGCTGGAGAAGGGACAGACCGGACTTTCGGTGGCATTTGATCTGCCGACATTGATGGGGAGAGACTCGAATGATGAGCTTAGTGAAGGAGAAGTCGGTATCTGCGGCGTGTCCATATCCACACTGCGGGATATGGAGATACTTTTTGAAGGAATTCCACTCGACAAAGTATCAACCTCCATGACAATCAATTCCCCCGCGGCTATGATATTCGCTTTCTATTTAGCTGTGGCAAAAAAGCAGGGGGTTGATTTCGGTAAGTTAAGAGGCACTCTTCAGAACGATATTCTCAAAGAGTACATTGCCCAGAAAGAGTACATCTTTCCCCCCGAACCATCAATGCGAATAATAACCGATATGATTGAATATTGTACAAATGAGGTTCCCCAGTGGAATCCTGTATCTGTCAGCGGTTATCATATCAGGGAGGCCGGATCGACAGCGGCTCAGGAACTTGCTTATACTCTCGCCGATGGATTTGCTTATATTGAAGCTGCAATTGAGCGGGGACTTAATGTGGATGACTTTGCGGCCCGAATTTCATTTTTCTTTAATTCTCATCTCGATTTTTTTGAAGAGATCGCTAAATATCGCGCGGCAAGAAGGATATATGCCCGAAGGATGAAAAACAAATATGGCGCTAAAAAAGAAAGATCGATGTGGATGAGATTTCACACACAGACAGCAGGCTGCACTCTGACAGCGCAACAGCCTGAAAACAATATTGTCCGGACCGCATTTCAGGCGATGGCAGCCGCGCTGGGCGGCACCCAGTCGCTCCACACAAATTCTATGGATGAAACACTCGCTCTTCCTTCCGAGAAGGCTGTGAGAATTGCACTGAGAACCCAGCAGTTACTGGCTTATGAAACTGGTGTTATCAATACTGTTGATCCGCTCGGGGGAAGTTATTTTATTGAGAGCCTGACCGACAGAATGGAAGAAGCGGCGAATAAAATATTTGATGAGATCGATTCTTTCGGAGGTGTGATTCCGGCGATTGAAGAAGGCTACTTCCAAAAAGAGATAGCGGACGCCGCCTACCGCTACCAGAAACAGCTTGAAAAAAATGAGAAATATATAGTCGGGGTCAATTCTTTTATTGACGCTGATGATAAACCTGAAATACCAATTCTTAAAGTGCCGCCTGAAGTGGAGAAGAAGCAGAAGCAGAGACTCGCTGAACTTAAACTTTCACGTGATGAAAAACTTGTTGAGGAATCACTGAAAGAAATAGAAAGCTGTGCTACTGATGGAAAAAATATTATGCCTGTTCTTATTAAAGCTGCTGAAAATTATGTAACTTTAGGTGAAATGGTAAATAAACTTTCTGAAAAATTTGGAATTTATGAGGAGCGGGTTGTTTTCTGATGCTTAAACAGTATATTAATCTGATAAGAGTTTCTCACTGGATTAAGAACTCATTTGTTTTTGTCCCTTTGCTTTTTGCCGAACTATTATTTGATATCCCCAGTTTTCTTAATGTTACACTGGCGTTTTTAGGTTTTTCTCTTGTTACCAGCCTGGTATATGTCTTTAACGACTATATGGACATAGAAGCCGACAGGCAGCATCCGAAGAAAAAAAACAGACCTCTTGCCAGTGGGGCAATCTCTAAAACCAGAGCTGTAATTATAATGATTATACTTGGTGTCGGAGCTTTGTCGCTGAACTTTCTTTTCAGCGCGGAATTTATGCTGGTTCTTCTTGCTTATGTGATTGTTAATATTGCTTATACGCTCTACTTTAAAACTGTTGTGATTGTGGACCTAATGTGTATCGCGGGGGGATTTATGCTGCGGGTTCTCGGAGGAGCTCTGGTTATCGATGTTTATGTTTCGAGCTGGCTGATTCTTACAACTCTTTTTATTTCTCTTTTTCTCGCTGTAATGAAAAGAAGATCGGAACTTGTTTCATCGGGAGGAGCGGGAAGCACAAGAAAAGTGCTTAAGGATTACAGTATTTATTTTATTGATCAGATATCCGCGATATCAGCCGCGGCGGTTATTTTAAGTTACGCTGTCTACACAGTTTCTCCAAGAACAATAGAGCATTTTCACACTGAAAATCTTGTATATACAACTATTTTTGTTGTCTTTGGCATTTTTCGTTATATGTTCCTTGTAGTAAAAAAAAGCCGGGGTGAAAACGCTGTGGAAATACTTATTACCGATGTGCCAACTCTTATGAATCTTTTCTTTTATGTTGCGTCAGTCGTTTATATTATTTATTTACAGGCATGATTAAAATGAATACCAGGAATTTATTTTTTATTCTTGTCAGCGTTTTATTTTTAGTTTACTGCAGTTCTCCGAAAGAAAGTCAGAAAGGAGCGGAGGCCGCTAAAGAAAAAACTATAAAGACAATTGAACCACCCGCCCCCTTGATAAAGACCGATAAGGTTTATTGCTGGCTTAATGAAATGCCAAATTCCGAGACAAGGTTTAATATTACCGGAGAAATATATTTTACGGGCGAAAAGGAGTATTCTCTTGATAACATAACAATTTTGCAGGAGGGTAAGATTCTTTACAGAATCAGTCCCAAGACCCGGAATATTGACGATCCCGAAATACGGGGATTTATTTTTTCGACAATAAAGGGCCTTTTCCCTGTACCTGTTCATAAAATAGATCAACCGGTGGATGTTGAATTTAATTTTTCATATGGTAAGAAAAAATATCTTTTCAGACTTAAAAATCAAATAGTTGAAAAGGTGATATAATATGTTATTCGAAATAATAGCTCTTCTTCTGCTTCTTTTGGCGAGTGGTTTTTTTTCCTCTTCCGAGCTTGCTTTTGTTGTTTCAAATAAAATAAAAATTGAAATCAGAGCTAAAAGGAAAAAACTAACCGCGGGCAACGCGCAATATTTTGTTGAAAACCCCGAGACCTTTTTCTCAACAATATTAATTAGCAATAATATTATAAATACTGCGTTTGCTTCACTTCTTACGGTATTTCTCCTTACTTTATGGGATTTCAGCGATTTGCAGATACTTCTTCTCTCATCTTTTCTGCTTTTGCTTTTTGGTGAACTTATTCCCAAATATTTCGCGAGAGAATTTGCTGATAGTTTTATCATGATTACCTCCTTTCCCCTGAGAGTTATAACAATACTTTTTTATCCGGCAGTTAAAATAGTGGCAATGTTTTCCTCAATGCTTACACGAAGCAGCGAAGTTAATGAGGAAAATATCAGTCACCTTTTTGACAGAACTGATATGCAGTCACTGCTTGAAGAGAGTACGGAAGCCGGGATTGTCGGGGAAACGGAATCGGATATATTCAACAAGGTAATGGAATTAAAACAAACCCGTATTTATGAAACCATGACTCCCAGAACCAATGTTGTGGCAGTTGACATTAATAGTCCGATTGAAGAAGTAATAGATACGTTTATCAGTTCAGGATATTCGAAGCTGCCTGTTTTTGAGGAAAACATTGATAATATCAAAGGATTGGTTCATACTTATGATATGTTTAGAAATCCGGAAGACCTTCAGAGTGTAATGCGCCAGGCGCTTTTTGTCCCTGATTCGAAAAAATCGCTTGAGCTTTTGAATGAGCTTATGGCCAAACATATTTCAATAGCGATTGTAATTGATGAATTTGGAGGAACCGCCGGTATCGTAACCGTTGAGGATATTATTGAGGAGATGTTTGGCGAGATAATGGATGAACACGACACCGACACAGTCATCGCTAAACAGATTGACGCCTGGAACTATATTCTTAGCGGAAGGAGCGAGATTGATTATCTTAACGAAGAATATGATCTTCTGATTCCTGAAGGAGACTATGAAACAATAGCAGGTTTTATTACTTCCCGCCTGGGAACTATTCCGGAAAAAAATGAGTCATTTACAATAGAGCACTTTAAAATACAGATTTTAAGATCGGACAAGGCCAGAATCAGCCTTGTCAAACTGACAGTAGATCAGGAAAAGTATCATGAAATCAGCGAATGACAGATGTGTTGTATTATATGACGGCAGGTGCAGCCTGTGTATAAAATCTGCTGAAATTTACCGGAAAAGCAATAAAGATTCTGATCTCGATTGGATTGATCTCAATTCATCAGAGGGAAGGGAAATTTCGGAGAAATATTCACTTGATTCTGAGAGTATTACGCTGATTGAGAATGGAAAAATAAAAAGAGAGTCGGATGCTGTCGTAAGGCTCGGAGAAAAATCTGACGGATTTACAAAGATCATTTCCCTATTCTCATTTTTGCCAAAATCGTTTCTTGACAGAATATATCGATTCATTTCGCGCAACCGTCATATTTTTTCCGGCAAAGTGAAGGGGGATAGTAATGGCGGTTAAGGTAATTTTATATTATCTTTAAAGATTGTAAAAAATAAAGGTACTACTTGAAGTTCGAGTTAACGGGGCAAAACCCCGCAGGCAAAGCCAGAACCGGAAAAATAACTACAGATCACGGAATAATCAACACACCTATCTTTATGCCGGTGGGCACCCAGGGAACGGTGAAGGCTGTTACTGAGGAAAACCTGAAAAATGATATTGGCGCCGAAATAATACTCTCCAATACCTATCATCTTTATCTCCGGCCCGGAATGGAGATAATTGAGAATGGGGGAGGGCTTCACCGCTTTATGAACTGGGACCGCCCTGTGCTTACCGACAGCGGGGGATTTCAGATCTATAGTCTTTCCGATTTAAGAAAGATGAAGAAAGAAGGGGTGGAGTTCAGATCGCACCTGGATGGTTCATCACATTATTTTACCCCGGAAAAGGTGATAAATATCCAGCGGCAGATAGGGTCGGATATTATGATGGTTCTCGATGAATGTACACCCTGGCCATGTGAATATGATTATGCCGTAAAAAGTACCGAACTAACAAGCCGATGGGCAATATTGAACCGGGAAGCTTTTGACAGCTCAGCGCCTCTTTATGGGTTTAATCAGAATCTGTTCGGTATTATCCAGGGAAGTGTTTATAAAGATTTAAGGGAAAAATCGGCAAAAGAATTGTTGAAACTTGATTTTGATGGTTACGCGATCGGGGGACTTGCAGTGGGGGAACCTGCTGAAGTGATGTATGAAATCGTCGATTTCACTACAGATTATATTCCCGCGAATAAACCACGTTACCTGATGGGAGTAGGGAGGCCTGAAAACATTCTCGAGGCAATCAGTCGTGGTGTGGATATGTTCGATTGTGTTATGCCCACGAGAAACGCGAGGAACGCTTACCTTTTTACATCACAGGGTATTGTAACTATCAGGAACGCGCGGTATAAAAATGATTATAGCCCCCTTGATCCTGAATGCGGGTGTTATACCTGCAGGAATTACAGCAGGGCTTATCTGCGTCATCTTTTTGTAGCCAATGAAATTTTGGGTTTGCAGCTTGCGACAATCCATAACCTGCGATTTTATCTCGATCTGGTTCGCGAATCGAGGAGAAAAATTGAGGAGGGAACATTTGAAGATTGGAAAAATGAAATAATAAATAAAATATCAATTAATGTATCAGCAACGGAGGAAAAATGAATTACCTCTTTTTAATGGGTCAGCCGGCCGGTGGTGAAGGCGGCGGTACCGGAATGGTCGGAACACTGGTTATGTTCGGACTTATATTCCTTATTTTCTATTTTATGATAATCAGACCTCAGCAGAAAAGAGCAAAAGAACGTGAAAAACTACTTTCGCAACTTGAGAAAGGTGATAAGATAGTTACAAGCGGCGGACTCCACGCGACAATCGCGGGGCTCGATGAAAAAACTGCTTTACTCGATGTCGGGAATAATGTTAAGATGAAATTTGAACGTTCAGCTATCGCGACAGTTCTGACAAACAAAGAAAAACAGGATTAAAAGAGACTTTTACAAGTCTCTTTTTTTATTTTAAGAAGGTTAAGAAGATGAATTACCTTGATATCAACCACAATTTCCTTGCTCTTGAAGATGAGTATTCCAACCCGGAAAAGTCGGATATATTTATTCTATCGGCTCCGCTGGAAAAGACTGTGAGTTACGGTCGCGGAACCGCGGAAGGTCCAAAAGCTATACTGGATGCTTCCCATTATGTCGAGTTTTTTGATGAGGAGACAGGAAGAGAGATATGTTTTGAAAAAGGGATATGCGCTCTCGAACCTCTTAAACTTAACAATATGAGTGTTGAGAAGGGGATCGAAAAAATTTATATGAGTTCAATGCAGATTCTTGAAAATGAAAAATTTTTAGTTACACTTGGCGGAGAACATTCACTTACTCTCGCCCCTTTCCGCGCTTATAATGAAAAATTTGATAATCTCAGTATTCTGCAGATTGACGCGCATTCCGATTTGCGTGATAGTTATGATGACTCAAAATACTCCCACGCCTCTGTGATGGCGCGAATCGCGGAATTTACAGATAATATCGTTCAGGTTGGCATCAGGGCCCAGTGCCGTGAAGAGTATGATTTTATTCAGAAAAACGGCATATCGACATATTATGCGAGGTTTATAAGGAATGGTGATTACGGAGTAAACTGGGAAGGAAGGGTTGTTGACAATCTTACTGAAAATGTTTATATAACATTTGATATCGACGGTTTTGATCCATCCGTTGTTCCCGCGACCGGCACACCTGAACCGGGCGGCCTTTTCTGGGATGAAACGCTTGGTCTGCTTAAAAGAGTCGGACGAGAACGTAATATAGTAGGTTTTGATATTGTTGAGCTGGCGCCTTCAAAATATCATTCAGCGTCTAATTTTATCGCGGCAAAACTGCTTTATAAAATGCTGAACTTTGCTTTTATTAATGAAGTCAATAAAGGAGAATGAAAGTGAAAACGAAGATTATTTTTTCAGCGCTTATTTTTTTACTTCCCCTCATTTCATCATTTTCGCAGGTGCATGTCGCCTATATTGAGGGTGATATTGATCTTGGACTCGCTCCCTACGTAAAAAGAGTGATCGATGACGCGGAAGAGCAGATGGCCGACGCAGTTATTTTCCGTATAAATACCTTTGGCGGAAGGGTCGACGCCGCTACTCAGATCAAGGACGCCATCCTTAACAGCGATGTTCTAACCATCGCGTTCATTGATAAAAGAGCCATTTCGGCAGGAGCTTTAATATCACTTTCCTGTAATAAAATTGTTATGGTGCCGGGCGCTTCAATCGGAGCCTCCACAGTTGTTGACGGACAGGGGAAAAAGGTGCCGGAAAAATATCAGTCCTATATGCGTTCCGAGATGCGGGCCACCGCCGAAAAAAATGGCAGGCGAACCGATATTGCGGAAGGAATGGTTGATGAAAGAGTTGTTGTGGAGGGACTGGTTGACAGCACCCAGCTTATTACCCTTACTACCACCGAAGCTATGAAATATGGTATCGCTGATACTACCCTTAATTCAATTAATGAAGCGCTCGCCTTTTTTAACCTGGAAAAGGCTGATATTGTTAAAAATAATGAGAACTGGGCCGAGAGTGTCGTACGATTTCTCAGTCATCCTATAATATCATCGCTGCTTATGATGATCGGCATGATAGGTATGTTTACCGAAATTAAATCACCCGGATGGGGACTGCCGGGAACGGCGGCTGTTATCGCGCTGGCTCTATTTTTCGGAGCGCATTACATTCTTGAGCTTGCGTCAGTAATCGAAATTATTTTATTTGTAGCCGGAGCGATATTGCTGATACTTGAAATTTTTGTTATTCCCGGTTTCGGAATATTTGGAATAGGAGGTATTCTTCTGATGTTCGCCGGGTTATTCCTGGGGCTTCTTTCCGATTTTCGTTTTATTGATTTTGATATGATTTCAGCGGTTATTATTCAAATGGCATTAACCTTAATCGTTACTCTTATAGTAATTTATTTTCTGCTTAAGTTTTTACCGAAAACAAATATGTGGAATAAACTCATACTCGCCGATAATGTTAATTCCACATCGGGATATTCATCTTACAGCCCTGATTTTCCAACGATGGTCGGGCATACCGGTAAAGCGCTTACAGATCTGCGGCCTGCCGGCACCGCTATAATCGATGGCAAACGGGTGGATGTAGTCACCGATGGGGAGTTTATCACAAGAAACACTCCGGTGAAGGTTACAAAAGTTTCCGGTTCTAAAATTGTTGTCGAGGAAACCAAATAGAATAGCTGCGGATAATTTTCATGGAAGAGGGCGTTTTACTAAATTCCATTTATTCCGATCGGGGAACCGCTTGCGTATGATTAGGTTTAACTTATCTCATAAACCTGGCAAATTGTTAAAGAAAACAACTAAATCATAAACCGGCGGAACCGTAAGTGGATAGTCAGTTAATTGATAATAAACAATTGGGAATTATAAGATGACCCGGTTTTTTTTATTTTATTGAAACATCCTGACCATCATTCTTATCCTGGTAACCCTGCTCTGTGATTTTTTCAGAGTCCTTCAATAATCCCGATGGAAATATTGTCCTGGCTGAGTAAGGCAATATGGTTTATTTTTGCCGGGTGGTCATTTCTCCTGCTAATGTTAAAAACAAAAAAATAAGGTTTTTAAGAGCCTTCTTTTGCTTATTCCATAATTTTAGACTAATTTATGGAACTGAAATCCATAAATTAAAGGGAATACCAGGAATATGATTGAAAGAGCTGTTAAAATTGTAATAATTCTTTCCCTTGCAATTCCTATCAGCTCTTCCAGTACAGGTATTTATTAACGTATCTTTTCGATTCAGGAAGATTCATTTTTCCTTGATTCCATTCGGTTTAATGCTTTCATCCCTTCTTTTTTGCTTAAAGGAGAAAGTTCATTTTCATGTGTGTCAATAAAATTCCTGACCCATTCGGGATGTTTATAGGACATATCACGCAGTATCCACCCGATTGCCTTCCGAATGAAGAACTCTTTATCGGCGGCAAGGGAGAGTATAAGTTTTTCAAGCAGCGGCAGATTTGCCTGCTCTTTATGATGAAGGAATGCCAGTATCGATGCTCTTCTGGTCCAAAGGTGAGTTGAGCGGGACCATCGTTCCAGTTCCTTTTCAAGCTCACGGTGTTTAAGTATGAGGGGACTGATAAGGTGGGAGGCGATGCCGTCGAGCAGGTCCCAGTTAGTGCTGGTATAGATCATTTCCTCATAAATAGGGAGTGATGTTTTGTCGATATATTTTGTTACACTTTCAGCGATAAAAATGGCGCTATACATTTCTTCCCTGTAAATTCCGCTCCATAATTCCGAGATGACAACAGAATAATCATCCCTGCTCAAATTCCCATATTCTTTCAGCGTATCTTTCACCATGTGTCTTATCACAGGTGTCCTGACCCCGTAAAATTTCTGGTCAGTTTTCATATATCTCTGTTTTTGAACCGCGTCCTCAGGATTTGTCTCTTTTTTTAATCCTTCCCTTATTGCTTCCGTAATTGTATGCATTAATGATTTCCCCCGTTAGAATTTCCCATATCTACTATCACTTTCCATTTACCCTCAGCAAATTTCCAGACGTTCAGGTATTTGCCTCTTCTCGTTTTGGGGCTCTCGGCATCGCCCTTAAATTTATTTATAAAATAACCCCAGGTCCAGCCCAGATCACCAGAGCCAGCCACACCGCCTCCTTCAGGTCCCCATTCAAGTGTATAATCATTCCCCGAATTTTTCATAATGTTAAAGATGTTTTCATTCCCGGTAACAGGCATAGATCCCGCGGAAAGCATAATCGCCTCATCATCGAGATACTTTCTGAAGGCTTCGGCAGCGCCTTTCTTAATGGAACAGGCGGCAAATTCTTTATCTGTCTGAATTAACGATTCAAGAGTTCCTTTTATTTTCATTTCTGAGCACCCTGAAAAAATTATTAAAATTGAAAGTGAAATATATTTTATCATTCAGCGGCCTTCCACTAATTTGTTATTGATGGATGAATCAGGAAAACCTGATTTAAGTGTGAAATTATTTACTGTTAAAATATAAAAAGTTTTCGGTAAACAGCATGGCAAACAAAATATCGGGACGTATTTCTTAATTATTTTTTTCTTTCTTTATTCTTTTGCCGAACTCACGTTATTTTTGTTTCTCAGGCTTTGTTTAAAAAATTGGTTCTATATGAAAACCAGTGGGTAATAAAAAGATAAACGATTATTAAAGGACGTAACTGAATAATAACATAAGCGCTAAAATATTGTTTGCCTGATAAGAGCTATAATGATGTATTACAAATATCATATTCTATCGACCTGAATTTTGCCAGGGAGGTCTTAAAGGATTTGATTATCCGGGGATGGTTTGTGAATCCTCTACAAGGATTTTATCTTATGGTTTTAACAATATTCTACAATAATTACTGCCTCTACAAGGCAAATACAATAAAAAGAACCTTGTATAGGTTCCATTATTGTAGAATACTAAATACGTCTCGATAAACGTCTCTGTAGGAGATGCATAAAATGGTGGTTAAACTGCATCATCGTAAAAATAATACAATGGCAATATATTAACCAGAAAAAGAGCCGGAAGTATTTGAAATAAAGAAAATTTTATTTGTGATCGACCTGGCTTGTTGCTGACTTTAATTCAATTACCCACTACATTTCATATAGAACCAAAATATTACTGCGTAAGCTGTCGAATTCTATGCAGAATGGAAAGTTTTTACAAATCTGAGTCGGTGGTTGAGCGGAGTCGAAACCGGCGACATCAGGTCTAATTTAACAGGCATTAGATTCCGGTCTTTATACAAAGAACGCAAAAAACCGGAATGACAAATGATCTCGTATATTTTTGGGAAAGCCAATTCGTAATTCGTCATTCCACATTGTTTCTGGCTCCGCCAGATTAATAATTTAGGACAGGGTCTTTCCGGAATACGCTCTTGTGCCGGCGGTAAAAACAATTTCGACCGCGATTTGGATTTCAATTCGGCGAATAATCAGGGATGAACTGATCTAATCATTGTCTGTTTTAACATGATGTAATGTTTTTATACAGATTACTCTGTTGCAATGAATAATAAAAAACAATTATTTTAAATGAGAAAAAATTAAGCCGGCGGTTAAATGGATAACAGCATCCGAAAATTCCTGGTATCACAGTTTTTTATCTATCTTATTGTATCAGTGGTCAGCGCGCAGGATATAAGGAAAGAGATTGATTCTGTTAACGCGACCTCTCATGATTTTATTGTTTCGAATAGTGAAGAGAGTATTCAATTATTCCGGCAAAACAGCGAATTTGCCGAATCGATAGGGTATAGTTATGGCAAAGCAAAGTCGCTGGAAAACCTGGGCAAGGCTTATTATATTGCCGGTGAATATGACAAAAGCACGGAATCTTATCTTGAGGCCATAAAAATTTATACAGTGCTGAATTCGCATTCTGATCTGGCGACCGCGTATGGGGAGTTCGGTTATCAGCTTAAAAGGAGAAATCTGCCCAAAGCGATGACTTATATGCGGCTTGCCATCAGGATAGGGGAGGAATACAATTTCAGGCGGGAGCTGACAGCTTTATATGATAATTATGGTGTGCTTCAGGAAATGAATGATGATACTGACAGCGCCAGATATTATTATCAGAAAGCTCTTGATATGAAATATGAGCTGAAGGATACGATAGGGATTCCATACAGTCTGAATAATCTGGCGGGAATAAGCGCGATGGAGGGAGACTATAATAAAGCGCTCGATTATATCCGCTTGTCTGATAAGTTCAGGGCAAATGAGGAGGGCGATTTCGGCAGGATGGAAAATCTTTTGCTATACGCGAATATTTATTATTTGATGGGTGATTCAAGAAAAGCGATAGAGACTTACAAAGAATGTTTAAAGAATTATGGCAACCAGGGATTCAGCTTTCATATCAGGTACAGCTACGAACAGCTTACATTTATTTATGAGGAACTGGGGGATTATAAAAATGCTTTTCTGAATCAGAAGAAATATTATTCCATAAAAGATAGTGTTCTGAATTTCGAAACAACTTCACGCATCGCCGAACTGGAAGTTGCCTATGATACAGAAAAAAAGGACAGACAGATAGCTGAAAAAGAGCTTGAAATAAAACAGAGGAGAATTCAGCTTCTTCTTATGGCGGCTGTGGTAATTATTCTTATAATAGCCTCAGTATGGATTTACCGCTCTCAGAAACATAAAAGAGAACGAATGAGGAAGGAACTTGAATTCAGGAACCGCCTGAGCAAGATGGAACTTGAGAAGAAGATGTCGGATGAAAAAATCAGGATTTCACGTGAACTGCATGATAATATTGGTTCACATCTGACATTTATAGTAAGTTCTATGGATAATCTGACTTTCCTCCAGAAAGAGGGAAAAGTTTATAACAAACTTATAGGTTTGAGCCAGTATGGCAGGAACACGTTGAAGGAATTGAGGAATACTATCTGGGCAATGAAGCAGGATGACACCGATCTGAGTAATCTGATTCTCAAACTGGGAGAGCTGAAACAGCAGGTAAATGAAAATCTTACCGGTCTTCATCTGGAAATAAAAAATGAAATAAAAAGGGAAATATTCCCGGGCTCGGCGAAGATGCTGAATTTGTACCGGATTATTCAGGAAGCAGTGCAAAACGTAATCAAATACGCGGAAGCTGAAAATGTGGAAATTTCCTTTACCGAAAAGCATAGCGGATTTGAGCTGCGTATAACAGATGACGGCAAAGGATTTTCACCTGATAAAGTAAAAAGGGGAAATGGTTTAAGAAATATGAAGTCGCGTTGCGAAGAATCGGGAGGGAAATTTGAACTGAGAAGTGATTTTTCCGGGACTGAGATTATCTGCACTTTTTCCTAATAGTACATTTGGCCTATTGATACCCAAATGTATAATAAGTAATTTTGACCTAAAATTGGAAAGAGATGATGATTAGAATTGCGATAGCTGAAGATAATGATTCACTGGCCAGGGCCATTCATGAAAAGCTGGAACTATTTGAGGAGGAAATAGAGGTTGCCTTCAGAGCCTGCGACGGCCGGGAACTGCAGGAAATGCTCGCCGGGGACCATACCCCGAACGTGATTCTTATGGATATTGAAATGCCGGTGATGGATGGAATTACCGCGACTGAAATAATCCGTGAAAAGTATCCCCAGATAAAGATCATTATGCTTACGGTTTTTGATGATGAAGAGAGAATTTTTAATTCAATTCAGGCTGGCGCCAATGGATATCTGTTAAAAGAGGAGCCGCCCGATAAGATATATGAGGGGATTAAAATGATACTGGAGGGGGGAGCCCCTATGTCTCCGGTTATAGCGGCTAAATCGCTTCAGCTTCTTCGCGATCCTTCGAGAATTGAAAAACGGGAGGAAGACCCTGAAATAAAACTTTCAAAGAGAGAAACAGAAGTGCTTGCCCAACTGAGTTCCGGGTTAAATTATAAAGAGATAGCTGAAAACCTGTTTATTTCTCCTTTTACGGTTCGAAAACATATTGAGAATATTTACAAAATTTTGCATGTAAACAGTAAAATGCAGGCAGTGAACAAAGCTCAGAAATATAAACTGATTTGAGGTATTGTTAAGACAGGGGGCATTTAAATAACGCAGATTCACCTGCATGATGTCAAGTCCGGAGTAAGATGGCATAGCTGCATTTATAAATGAATAATGAACAAATGACAATTAAAAATGCAAAGATTACCGCAGATTATTCTGATTTCGCTGATTTAGGCGGAAGAAAAGCCACAAAAGAAATTACGAATTACGAATTACGAATGAGGAATGAAAAGAATGTAATGAAACTTTATTTTTGATTTTTTAACCTTAGTAGCATAGGAAACCACCCGACCAAACTTAACCTTATTAACCTTATTCAAGCGGGCGATATGTTCTAAGGAATTATCTAATGATCGGGGTAAAAATCTCAGAACAGGATTGGGGTGATTAAAAAGATTGGCTGGATATATGTTGGCCAAAGAAATCCAACTCGAAGTCGCCATCGAAATCGGGTTCTTTAATAGATCTGAGAATTGTTTTCATTCTTCACTCTCCACTAACCACTTTTTACTTCTGGCTTGCCAGTCAATGATTATGATTACTCCGTCAGCAGTCAAATTCTACGCAAAATGGCAAGAATGCAATTAATAATTAATAATGAACAATTAATAAGGTCAAGAGAGCCGCAGATTTTTTGATTACGCAGATTTCGTTGATGAGGTGGAAGAAAAGCCACTAAAGAAATTACGAATTACGAATTACGAATGAGGAATGAAAAGAATGTAATGAAACTTTATTTTTGATTTTTTAACCTTAGTAGCATAGGAAACCACCCGACCAAACTAAACCTTATTAACCTTATTCAGGCGGGCGATATATAATCTAATGATCGAAGTAAAAATCTCAGAACAGGACTGGGGTGATTAAAAAGATTGACCGGATATATGTTGGCCAAAGAAATCTAAATAGAAGTCGCCATCGAAATCGGGTTCTTTAATAAATCTGAGAATTGTTTTCATTCTTCACTCTCCACTAACCACTTTTTACTTCCGGCTTGCCAGTCTATGATTACTCCGTCAGCAGTTAAATTCTACACAAAATGGCAAGAATGCAATTAATAATTAATAATGAACAATTAATAAGGTCAAGAGAGCCGCAGATTTTTTGATTACGCAGATTTCGTTGATGAGGTGGAAGAAAAGCCTCAAAAGAAATTACGAATTACGAATTACGAATGAGGAATGAAAAGAATGTAATGAAACTTTATTTTTGATTTTTTAACCTTAGTAGCATAGGAAACCACCCGACTAAACTAAACCTTATTCAGGCGGGCGATATATAATCTAATGATCGGGGTAAAAATCTCAGAACAGGACCGGGTGATTTAAAAGATTGACCGGATATATGTTGGCCAAAGAAATTTAAATCGAAGTCGCCATCGAAATCGGGTTCTTTAATAAATCTGAGAATTGTTTTCATTCTTCACTCTCCACTAACCACTTTTTACTTCCGGTTTGACTTGATTATGATTAATCCTTAAGGAGTGAAAATCTACGCAAAATGGCAAAATTTTATTTGACCATCAATTTACCTGGTAATTCTGTCGTCCCTGCCGGGACTATTGATTCTCTGACTAACCTATTACCCCACAATGAATTGCGGGGCTATTATCTGTCGTCCCTAACGGGACTTTTGGGAGATTTTAAAGTTATTACAGAAGAAGAATTGTTTTTAAACTCGTCACTATCCACTTCCGGCTCCGCCGGTTTACGATTACTCCGTAAGTAGTTAAATTCTACGCAAAATGGAAAAGTTTTTACCTGATTGCCAGTAAAATTTGGTATTAGATTCCGGCCTGCCTGCCTCTGGATGGTCTTTTCGCAAAAGACGCAAAAAACCGGAATGATAATTAATTTGTAATACCTGGGGAAAGTCAATTCCTAATTCGTAATTCCTCATTATCTCTGGCTTGCCAGTTTATGATTATGATTATTCCGTAAGGAGTCAAATGCTACGCAAAATGGAAAAGTTTTTACCTGATTGCCAGTAAAATTTGGTATTAGATTCCGGCCTGCCTGCCTCTGGGTGGTCTTTTCGCAAAAGACGCAAAAAACCGGAATGATAAATAATTGGTAAAACCTGGGGAAAGTCAATTCCTAATTCCTAATTCCTAATTCGTAATTCCTCATTATCTCTGGCTTGCCAGTTTATGATTACGATTATTCCGTAAGGAGTCAAATTCTACGCAAAATGGAAAAGTTTTTACCTGATTGCCAGTAAAATTTGGTATTAGATTCCGGCCTGCCTGCCTCTGGGTGGTCTTTTCGCAAAAGACGCAAAAAACCGGAATGATAAATAATTGGTAAAACCTGGGGAAAGTCAATTCCTAATTCGTAATTCGTAATTCGTAATTCGTAATTCCTCATTGTCTCTGGCTCTGTCAGTTTATGATTACGATTATGATTACTCTGTTAGTAGTTAAATTCTACGCAAAATGGAAAAGTTTTTATCTGATTGCCAGTAAAATTTGGTATTAGATTCCGGCCTGCCTGCCTCTGGATGGTCTTTTCGCAAAAGACGCAAAAAACCGGAATGATAATTAATTTGTAATACCTGGGGAAAGTCAATTCCTAATTCGTAATTCCTCATTATCTCTGGCTTGCCAGTTTATGATTATGATTATTCCGTAAGGAGTCAAATTCTACGCAAAATGGAAAAGTTTTTATCTGATTGCCAGTAAAATTTGGTATTAGATTCCGGCCTGCCTGCCTCTGGATGGTCTTTTCGCAAAAGACGCAAAAAACCGGAATGATAAATAATTGGTAATACCTGGGGAAAGTCAATTCCTAATTCGTAATTCGTAATTCGTAATTCCTCATTGTCTCTGGCTTGCCAGTTTATGATTACGATTATGATTACTCTGTTAGTAGTTAAATTCTACGCAAAATGGAAAAGTTTTTATCTGATTGCCAGTAAAATTTGGTATTAGATTCCGGCCTGCCTGCCTCTGGATGGTCTTTTCGCAAAAGACGCAAAAAACCGGAATGATAAATAATTGGTAATACCTGGGGAAAGTCAATTCCTAATTCGTAATTCGTAATTCCTCATTGTCTCTGGCTTGCCAGTCTATGATTACGATTATGATTACTCCGTTAGTAGTTAAATTCTACGCAAAATGGAAAAGTTTTTACCTGATTGCCAGTAAAATTTGGTATTAGATTCCGGCCTGCCCGCTTCTGGATGGTCTTTTCGCAAAAGACGCAAAAAACCGGAATGATAATTAATTGGTAATACCTGGGGAAAGTCAATTCCTAATTCCTAATTCGTAATTCGTAATTCCTCATTATCTCTGGCTTGCCAGTCTATGATTACGATTATTAATGGGAATAGGTCATCTGACGTATTGAAGGGGGTATAATATTTCCGGAAATTGCTATTGAAAATATTCTGCTTGAAATTCAATAATAATTTTCGTTTTTTCAATATACCTCAGAGTTTTGTCGGCTAAAATAATTTACAACATAGACGGGAGTAACAAATGAAAAAAATCATGACGGCAACTATCCTATTGCTTCTTACCGGAACAATATTTTCCCAGTGGACCGAAGTTAATAATGGCCTCCCAAATTTACAGGTAACAACGCTGACAGCGTGGCTTGACACAATAATAGTAGGAACAGACGGGGATGGATTGTTCAGGTCGACAGATAATGGCGACACATGGGTGGATATCAATGGAGATATCGGAAACAAACATATAAATGATGTCAGGGGCGGCCCTATTCCGACCAATATATTTGTAGCTACGGATGACGGTCCCTATTATACTGAGGACCTTAATAACTATCAGTACAGTACAAACGGACTTACGACAATAAATATAAACTATTACTGGTTCGGAGGTGATGATCCGGTTGACTGGGCTATTGCCTCGGAAGGAGGGGGAGTATTTCTTGCTGATGAACACCAGGGACCCTGGGCCACTTCGAATAACGGTATAAGCGGCGATGGCCTGATAGTAAGAAATATGGTTGGTTACAGTGAAGATGAAGAGGAATACGCGGCAATCGCGACAGCAGGGGGTGTATATGTTTCGTCAGATAATATGAGCACCTGGCAGTTAAAGAATGGAACCATGAGCGGTGATGATATTAATGTGAACTCTGTTCTGATGGTTGGCGGCACTCTGCTTATGACAGCAACTCCGGGAGGATTGAACGCGTCAACTGATTTCGGGGAAAACTGGCTCACTCTGGTTGATAATGAGTATCTGAATGTTGTCGCTTTTATTATGAACTCATTTAAAATGGGATATTTTGCTTTCGGGGAAAGTGGCTTGTTTTCCGCTGATTTCACAACCTGGGAGTACCTTGATATGACCGGAGTTTCAGGTGGAAATGTGACCTGTTACACGAGTACATCTCAATATTTATTTGTGGGAACTGAAAACGGCGGGGTCTTCAGAATTGACTGGAGCCAGTTGATTACAACAGATGTGGATGATGAGTTGTCTCAAATGCCGGGCGAATTCAGACTTGAGCAGAATTACCCCAATCCATTTAATCCCACAACAAAGATTGGATACTCAATACCTTTTGATACAGAAGTAAGCATTTCTGTATTTAATACTTTAGGAGAGAGAGTGAAAATACTCAAATCAGGTTTTCATAAAGCAGGGGAATATATAGCGGAATTTAACGCGGAAAATCTGCCCAGCGGAATATATTTTTACAGATTACAGGCAGGAAACTTCCAGCAAACCAGAAAACTGGTACTCGTAAGATAGACTGAAACTGAACTTTTTCACAGTCAAAGCGCAATAACTAAAATTTAGTACTGAAATAGCGGGATGTATAAACAAAAATTCCCGTTTTATTCTCCTGTTATTTCAGTAATTTTTAAAATTACAGGGAGCCTTTGATATGAAAGTCAGATTTTACAGCATCATCGTCATATCACTTCAAACTTTGTTGATTTCGGTCAGCAGTTTAGCGCAGATAGTAGTCAATTCCGATGATTTAATTATGGATATCGGATATGAATCGACATTTTATGAGGGTAATTGTGACAATGTAACATTTGATGTCGTGGCAACCGGAGCTGATTATTACTGGGATTTTTCATGCGCGGATACCATCAGCGTAATGGCCCCGGCATCAGAAAAAACTATTGATCCTGTTGTTTCGACATATCCCGACGCGAATTCTCTTACCAGGTGGGAGATGGAAATTCAGCCGGGATTTAATTATATCAGGGATACGCATGCCAGAGTTACATCTTCGGCAGTTCAGATGATCGCCTATGAAATGTATTCAAATCCGGCATCCAGTGTGATACTTCTCGAATTTGATCCTTACGTCAATTCCTTTGTTTTCCCCTTAACATACCAGAGCAACTGGAGTGATGACTATACTGAATATTCCTATCATAACGGAGTAATCGATGACACAATTGAATGCAAAACCGAAAGGATAGCGGATGGCTGGGGTACTGTAAAGACACCTTATGGTGAATATGCATCTTTACGGCTGAGAGTTCTCGATTATGAATGGAGTGATGATACGGGCGGTTGGGAAGAGCCCGATACAAGTTATTACTGGATGACCAAAGAGCATGGAGTGGTATTTATGGCAGGAGGGTGTCAATATAGCGGTCCGGGGTCTCTTTCGGCTTATATCCGGTATTCTGAGGCCGAACCTGTTGGTTTGGGGAGAGACCACAGTTCCGATTCAGAACTAAAATTTGAGCTCGCACAAAATTATCCCAATCCCTTTAATCCTTCAACAAAGATTAAATATTCGGTTCCCGCGGGAGTGTGGAATGTGAAGATTAAAATATATAATTTCTTAGGTGAAGAAGTGTCTATTCTTCTAAATGAAATTAAACAGGGGGGAATTTATGAAACGGAATGGAATGCTGAGGATTATTCTTCAGGTTGCTTTTTTTATGAAATTCAGATAGGTTCCTTCAGAGATGTAAAAAAAATGATACTTATGAAGTGATCTGCTGATCCGGCAGGCATGAATATATATTAGGAGTTGATTAATAATTATTTGCGCCTGCCGGAATTTTTAATAATTCCGCAATTTAAAAGAAGAATATGATGCTTATGAATTAATCTTTATTTATTCGCTCCAGCGCTTTTTCAGCTATATTATGAGAATCTTTATAGTCCCTGAGCTCAAGTATCTTTTTATATCGTTCAGCGGCTTTTGCTGATTCTCCTCTGCCGGCCAGGATATTCGCGATTTCAAGAGTGGATTTAATCTGAAATCCTGATGCTTCATCCCGTTTTTTATCGAGCAATATTGATATTCGTTCACTTTCAAGGAAATGATTAAACGCTGAATTTAAGCGATTGAATTTTTTATCCATCTTTCCAAGATAATAATGAGCTTCTCTTTTTAACCAGCAGCTATAGCCCTTTAGTTTTTGTTCATTTCTCTCTATTATTATATGATAAAGGCTGTCGGCTTTTTTGTAATCTCTTTTTGTATAAAAAGCTAACGCGTGGTATCGGTTGAAAACAGGATTTAAAGGAAAGTCATTCAGCAGACTGTTGAGGTACTTCAGAGCCTTATCATAATTTTTTTCATAGAGAAGAAACAAAGTGGCAAGAAAATAGCGGGCTTCATACCTGGAATATTTACCGCTATCGGCCGCTATTTCAAGCTGCTCTATCCCTTTTTTCTTATTTCCTTCGGGAAAAAAAAGCATGAAAGGTTTTACGAAAGGATATTTTTCAGGAATTACCGCCGCGTAATAATTATAAATTCCGAAACCAAGCTGGACATCCTGGTTCGCGGGCGCGAGGGCGTAAGCCTGGTGGACAAGGGGCAGCGCGTCCTTGCCATCGAGGGCGGCATTGAGCCAGTCTTTTCTGATTGAATAGAGTTTTCCCCTGAAACCAAGGGCTCCTCCCTTAAAAAATATTGCGTCAACATTGTCGGGGTGTTCATCCAGAATTTCATCACATTGTTCGATAACTTTCTCAAGGTTTTCCACAAGTTTTTCATCCAGCGATTTATTATCGAAATCGATCATTATCTGCCACCAGACCACCATCCCTTCGAAAAACGTACCGGCAGGGTGATCGGGATATTCTGATTTAACAATATTAAAAAGGGAATCGGCAGAATCGAATCTCAGGTTGTAAATATGGTGTATCCCTTCATAAACGAGTGAATCAAATCTTGTCCCTTCTGATTCACCCTTGATAAAATAAGATGTTGTCAGTAATATGAGAATGTAAAAAATATAATTTTTCATTTACAGCCTGTTTCTGTTCCGGATGTTTTCAGGAGCGCAAAATATAAAGTTCTGAATTCAAATTATCAAATCAATAAAATGTAAAGCATTATAAGGAATTATATCATGAGCAGCATCAAAATGTTTCTTTATCTCTCTGTTTTTCTGTTTTTTTTCACTTCTGCCGCGTTGTCCGGCCAGGAAAATATTGACAGCAGTAAAACCGCCCGGCTGGTAATTGTTTTTAAAGGTATGGAATCGGATGATGGCGCTGTGAACTGCGCGTTATGCGGCAACAGGGAGGAATATGAAAACCACGGAGCTTTGATGAAAAATGCCTGCGAGATCAAAGGGGGCGAGGCGAGATGGGTTATCGAAAATCTTCCATTCGGCGAGTACGCCGCAAAATCTTTCCACGATGAAAATGGAAACAAAAAAATGGATACAAATTTTCTCGGGATGCCCAGCGAAGCTTATGGTTTTTCAAATAACGCAAGGGGCAGCTTTGGTCCGCCCGACTATAAAGATGCCAGTTTCGTAGTGAATAAAGATGAAATTGAAATAGTAATTAAAATTGAATAATTTTTCTCTCGTTCCGTAGGATATCCTCTCTCCCCGGTAAAACATTCAGGGAGAGAGGTAATATTTTTGTCATTCTTGCAGAAATTGTAAATTAACTTTCAGGATTCCGCCTGAAATTACATTTTTTCCCAGCCCTGTTCCATCAGCGATTTGATAATCATCTCTCCCCGGTGTCCCATCACAGGATGATCTATTCTGCTCAGTTCATCAGCCTTTTGAGAGGCGGCTACCGCCGGAGGTATATTTTTGGTTTTCGAATTTGTTAATATTTCCATCGCCATTTTATAGATAGAATATTCCCATTCGGGATTAAAATGCTGCTCAATAGCTGGGTCATTTTTTATATAACCATATTGTTCATTCGCGCAGTTTACAATTCCCATTCTGTTTGTCAGGAAGTCGGGAACGTATGTAATGCCTTTTTCGAAGATAAGTTTATCATCACGGAAGGTATCTTCAAGCTGGTTATTTGCCGCGCCGCAGATAATTTTTGCTTTGAGCATTCCTATTGTTTCAGGATTCAAAATCGCCCCGGTGGCGCAGGGCGCCAGAATATCACAATCTGCCGAAAAAATAGATTTGTCGTCTATTTCAACAAGCGACGCTTCCAGTTTTTCAGGAAATTCATCGGTCAGTTTGTTGACATTCTGTTCATTCACATCACAGGCGATAATTTTTTTGACACCTTTCTCAAATAAAAATCTGATCAGTGGAGCGCCAACATTACCCATACCCTGAACCGCAATCGTTTTACTTTCAAGCGAGCCCATGCCCCGGAATTCAAGCGCGGCTTCCATCCCGCTTACAACACCTTTCGCGGTAGGGACAGAAGGATTTCCGCTGCCGCCGAGAAAATCGGGGATGCAGGTAGTAAACCTCGTTTGCGAAAAAATATTCTGCATATCTTCCACATTTGTGCCAACATCTTCGGCGGTAACATAACAGCCCGCGAGACTGGTCATAAATTTACCATACTCAGAATAAATTATTTCCCGGATTTCGGGATCGTATTTATCCACATCAGGATTATGCGCTATAACACCTTTTCCACCGCCCCACCATAATCCGGCGAGGGCATTTTTCTGTGTCATTCCTTTACCGAGGCGCATACCATCGCGGAAATAATCTTCCATGGTTTTATAGCTCCAGTAGCGAACACCTCCCGCAGCTTGTCCACGGTTGGTGCGGTGAACAAACGCGCCGAGAATTGTATCATATTCAGCGAGCAGTGAGAAAAACATACCTTCATGTGTGTCGAAGTCACGTTTGTCACTGGTGATGAAGTCTGCAATAGGACCAAGAACTTTGTGGGATGCAACAACCCTTTTTTCATCAGGGAGATAAATAAAATAGAAACGTTTAATATTATTTTCTTTCAGAAATTTTACAAATGCTGAAGGAGAAAAATCCAACAAGTTTGTATTCGACATTTTTTGCTCCGTTAAAATCAAATAAAATAGTACATCTAAATTTAACAATCCGCGGGGAGGGAATAAAGGAATAATTTTTTATTGGCCGATTTGGTCGGATTATTCCGCAGGCAGTCAAATTTTACTCAAAATGGAAAGATTTCAATTAACAATTAGTAATTAATAATTAATAATTAATAATTAATAATTAATAATGAACAATTGATAAGTCAGAATTTATCGCTGATTTTTACTGATTAAGCTGATTTTACAGATTCAGGCGGAAGAAAGGCCACTGAAACACTAAAACACAAAATCCCACAAAAAGCTCAAAAAACCTTATTTTAATTTTTTTAACCTTTGCTGCAAAAAGGACCACCCGGCAAAATTTTTGACCGGAATATGAAATCAGTTCTTTTTTTGTTGTCATAATGTTGATCTCTTCAGTATCTTTTTTTTATGTTTTCCTTTTTACTACGGTCAGCTTTCTTCTTTCACAGTCCGGGGCTATTGATATTAAATCACATTCGGGATGCTTTTTATGAGTATAGTGTTGTGGTAAATTACAGAACTCCTGACTCCTCTTAAAAAACAACTTCTTATTGTAAACTATTCATAAAATAAATTATCGCATTGTTGTTGCGCAACCCGAAAGAATTTTGGGTAACTTATTGATTTGCGGACTGTTATAAATATATTTATTGTACTTCCGCTGATAAATATGGTGTACCTGACGGCACACCTGATATTTTGCTGGTCTCTTTTTTTTTACCGATATGATGTCCCTAACGGGACATAAATAGTAATTACTGTAAAAGATTGCCCCGTCAGGGGTAAAATCTTGGTAGAAAAAAAGCGTCCGTGTGTGCCGTCAGGTACACCATATAACATACTCTGAATTATATTCGGCGCTTTGGGCGAGGTGATTAAATCGTAAAAAAAATCGTTGAATTGTGTCTTGGTGTGTATGAAATCACGATAATACATTTTGATGGAAGTAAGGAGTTCGGAAAATATTATTAAACATCATCAGTATACCATCGCCAATGGTTTTGATCTGCCATGTTGAGGCTGGTAAACTAAATAATTTATTAATCTTCCTGATCTTTTCACCTTTTAACGTAGATTTTAACTCCTTGCGGAGTGGTCGAACAAAACACCAGAGAAAAATTAAAGCAGAGGAAGAAGAAAATTACGAGAACGAATATGCTTTTTATTCTGAGTTTCTTTTTGTTTCTGGTTTTGGCACTTGGGAATTATTATTGAAAAGTTCCTTTTGTTAAATTTGGGTGATAAAATATCACTAAAAAAACTCCTGAAATATTTAAATAATGGAATTTTTTTATTATATTTCTTTGCTAAAATACAGGAGATAAAATTATGGCTAAAACACAGACATTCGCTGATAAATCAAAAGCAAAGTCAAAATCGAATCTTATTAACGTAAAATTTGTAAAGACAGTAAAGACAGAGAAGGGTTCTTACAAATTCCAGGAAAAATTTGTAAGTGTTGATGATATCGCAAAAGTAACAGAACTGAAATAGTCGATTTTACGTTATCATATTAAGTAAATATTTGTCACCTCTTGACAATTATTCAAATTCTATTATTTTAATTTATAACCAGCATCAAGTCTTCCTGATTTAATAAAATTTTAACAAGGAAGACTTGAAAGATTTATTAAGTTAGCGGGTATATTCCACCTTACTAATTTCTGAAAGGGAAGCGTATGATTAATCCGAAAAGAATGAAATTTTACGGCCTGCGTGATATAGATAAAATTCCTCAGATGCAGCATTTATCCGAAGAAGAGCGATTTGCTTCCAAAGTAGTTGCCCACGTCTTGCCATTCAGAACAAACAACTATGTTGTTGAGGAACTGATAAATTGGGACAATGTTCCGAATGATCCCATTTATATTCTTACTTTTATGCAGAAAGAAATGCTTAGTGAAGAACAATTCGAAAGAATGGCTTCACTGATCAGATCGGGAGCGGCAAATTCCGAAATCAAAGCCGCGGCAAATAAAATCAGGTTTGAACTGAATCCTCACCCGGCAGGACAGTTGACGGCAAATGTTCCTTTCACCGAAGATCATGAACCGGTCAGAGGTGTTCAGCATAAATATACCGAAACAGCTTTAATTTTTCCTTCCGCCGGACAAACCTGTCATGCCTACTGCACATTTTGTTTCAGGTGGGCTCAGTTTGTTGGTATGAACGATATAAAGTTTGCCACCGATGAATCAAAAAGATTTCAAAAATATCTAAGTTCACATAAAGAAATTACCGACGTGCTTTTTACCGGCGGTGATCCTATGGTAATGGGAGTTGACAAACTCAGAGCTTATATAGAGCCTCTGCTTGCTCCCGAATATGATCATATCCGAAATATACGTATTGGAACAAAATCACTTGGTTACTGGCCTTACAGATATGTTACAGATAAAGACGCGGATGACATCCTGCATCTTTTTGAGGAGGTAAGCAACGCTGGTAAACATCTGGCAATAATGGCTCACTTTAATCACTGGGCAGAACTTTCAACAAATGTTGTCAGAGAAGCAGTCAGGCGAATAAGAGATACCGGCGCGGAAATCAGATCGCAATCGCCATTAATCAAGCATATAAACAATCATCCCGATATATGGGCGAAAATGTGGAAAGAACAGGTGAAGCTTGGTATTATACCCTATTATTTCTTTGTTGAAAGGGATACAGGGGCGAGTGAATATTTCGCGATTCCACTCGCAAGAGCTTATGAAATATTCCGCAAAGCTTATATACAGGTTTCCGGCCTGAGCCGTACGGTCAGGGGGCCATCTATGTCGGCAACACCGGGAAAAGTTGTTGTTGAAGGTATTGCCGAAGTTTATGGTGAAAAAGTATTTGTGCTCAACTTCCTGCAGGGAAGGAATCATGAATGGGTTCGCAGACCATTTTTCGCTAAATATGATCAGCGCGCGGTTTGGCTGAATCATTTGGAGCCGGCATTCGGTAAAGAAAAATTCTTTTATGAAGATGAGCTTGAAGAGATATTGAGAGAAAAGCGTGAGGCGCAGATAAGAGCTGAAAATCAGAGCGCTGAATTACAGAATGTTTCATCTTTCGGCGTAGCTTAATTAAAATTAAAAAAAACCTGCCGCAGCGGCAGGTTTTTTTATTTTAAGAATATTTTTGTAAATGATTATGCCGATACTACTTCAATTGAGGGATTTACTTCACGTCTTAAAAGATTTTCAATCGCGACAAGTGTGCCTCTGATAGAACTCGGGCAGCTTCCGCAGGCGCCCTGGTAGCGGATTTTAAGGGTCATCCCGTCAAGACCGATAACTTCCAGGCCTCCTCCGTCTCCCGCGAGAGCGGGTCTTACACGCTGATCCAGAATATCATTGATAGATTTTAATAATTCTGTTTCTTCAATTGTTTTTCCTTCAATCTCTTTTTCAGGCGGAATAGTTGATTCATCAAAATCTTTAATGAAGTTTATCAGATTTTTCTGGATTAATCCCCAGTTTATTTCAGCCCGTTTTTCGACGGTAATAAATTTATCCATGTAAAAAACAGACACAACACCATCAATAGCGAAAATCCCTTTTGCGAGAGGATCATTTACCGCTTCATCCGGGGAGCTGAAATTTCGTGTCTCAAACTGTAATATCCTTTTGTTGAGAATAAATTTCAGAGCCTGGGGGTTTGGTGTCAGGTCAACATCCTGTATAATAAGCATTCTTTACTCCATGTTTTTAAAGATAGAACTTCAGGAATCATCTGAAAGTTCAAACGGTAAATAAAGATATACCGCTTTAATTCGCAAGTTAAAAATTTTTTCTTCCTCTGTTATCGAGTATAAGAACAAATTCACCTTTCAGGTTATCTTTTTCAACGGCCGCGAGAATTTGAGCTGCCGGGCCCCTGAATATTTTTTCTTCCGGCATAGTAAGTTTATACGCGAGAACAGTATGGAAATTTTTCCCGAAAACTTTAGAAATTTCTCCAAGAAGTTTTTTTAGTCTGTAAGGAGTTTCCATAAGAATGATAATTTCTTTTCTCAGCCTGAGTGTTTTAAGCTGCGATTTTCTCTGGTCTGTTTTCTGCGAGAGCCATCCGAAAAAATAAAATGTGTCAAAAATTAGTCCGGTTGTAACGAGGGCTGCCATCAGTGAACTTGGCCCCGGAACCGGTGAAATTTCTATTCCGGCATAAACGCATTCCCTGGTAAAATAATTGCCGGGATCAGAAAAAAGGGGAGTGCCCGCGTCAGATATCAGCGCCGCGTTCTCACCCTGCGCTATCCTGATTATCAGGTCATTGGTCGCTTCTTTTTCATTATGTTCATTAAGGGGCACAAGTTCTTTTGATATATTATAATAAGAGAGGAGCCTGCGCGCCTGTTTAAGCTCCTCGCAAATTACAAAATCGACCGACTCAAGAACTTTCAAAGCCCTTAAGGTAATATCATCCCGGTTACCAATTGGAACAGATACAACATGAATGACCGGTTTATTTTTTTTCTTTCCAGTCAGATAATAATTCCTTTATTTTATCAAAGAGGTTCTCAACTTCAACCTTAAATCTCTCACCGGTTTTTCTGACTTTAATTTCGACAAGATTTTCTTTAAGATTTTTTTCACCAACAATTACCTGGATTGGAAAACCCATAAGATCGGCGTCATTAAACTTAAATCCTGCCTGGGCATCTTTACGGTCGTCAAAAAGAACCCGTATACCCGAGTCAGTTAATTTTTGATATATACTTTCGGAGGTTTCCCTTACAGGATCTTTTTTAATATTAAGGGCGAGCAGATGAATATCAAACGGAGTTAATTCACCCTGCCAGACGATTCCTTTTTCATCAAAATTTTGTTCGACATAACATGCCAGAACACGGTCGATGCCTATGCCGTAACTGCCCATAATGATTGGATGATCGGCGCCGTTTTCATCAAGGAAATTGGCTCCGAGTCCTGTAGAATATTTTGTGCCGAGCTTGAAGATATGTCCCAGTTCAATAGCTTTGAAAACTTCAATTTCATTTCCGCATCTTACACATTTTTCACCGGTTGCCGCCGAGCGAAGATCAAAATATTCTACAGAGGGCACATCTCTTTTCATATCGATACCGCCAATATGGTAATCGTTTTTATTAGCGCCGCTGAAAAGATTATTCGCTTCTTTCAATCTGTTGTCCGCGAGTATTCTGTATTTAAATCCCAGTGGGCCGATAGAACCAGCGTCGGCTCCTGTTATCTCGAGCAATTCTTCCGGATGACCAGGCCTTATCTCACCGCCGAGAACCGCTTCAAGTTTGGTCTCATTCACTTCATCATTCCCCGACATCAATATCAATACCGGTTTTTCATCATGAATATATACCCTCGATTTTGCTGTCTGACTTTCATTAATACTCAGGAATTCACACAATTCATCAATCGATTTAACATCAGGAGTATGAATATCATATACTTCTTTCGAATTTTCTTCTCGTTTTATGTTTTCAACATCTGACTGAGCGACTTCGACATTCGCCGCGTAACCACATTTTTCACAGTAGGCTACCGTATCTTCGCCCGCGTCAGATTTAACCATGAATTCTTCCGATTTGCTTCCCCCCATAGCTCCGCTTGAGGCGCCGACAATAAAATATTTAATTCCGCATCTGTCAAATATTTTTTTATAGGCGTTATAATGTTTATCATAAGACTCATCAAGTCCTTCAAGAGAAGAGTCGAAAGAATAGGCGTCCTTCATTAAAAACTGTCTTCCCCTGATAACACCGCTGCGGGGTCTGGCTTCATTCCTGAATTTGGTCTGAATCTGGTACCAAATCTGCGGCATTTCTTTATATGATTTAATAACACCTTTCGCGTGAAAAGTCATCACCTCTTCGTGAGTAGGGGCAAGAACATAATCGCGGTTTTTAATATGGAACATTGTATCTCCAAACGCTTCAACACGGTCGGTCCTTTCCCATAATTCACGCGGATTGAGAGCCGGAAGATGAAATTCCTGGCCGCCTATCGCGTCCATTTCTTCACGAATGACATTATTAATCTTTTTTAGTATTGAATATCCTATTGGCAGATATGAATAAATTCCGGCGGAAAGCATCCTAACCATTCCGGTGCGGATCATCAGAATATGACTTGGAATTACAGCATCTGCCGGAACTTCCTTGAGTGTGGGGATAAAAGCTTTGCTGAGTCTCATCTCTTTTTCTTATTAATTATTAAATAAACTTTAAAGATAAGAAATGATGCCGGGAATTAAAAATCATTTGGATTTATCGATATAATTCTATTTATTTTTGCCAGACAAATGTAAATGTGCGTTAAAAAACAGAATCAGGTAAAAAATGTCAAAGGTTGAAAAGATTTCATCGGGAACAGCCTGGGAAAACCAGGTGGGATATTCAAGAGCTGTTAAAGCGGGCAACCATATTTTTGTTTCCGGCACCGCCGCTGTTGATGAAAATGGAAAAATAATTGGTGTAGGCAGTTCTTATCATCAGACTAAGTATATTTTTCAGAAAATTGAAAAAGCGCTGAAAGCCCTTGGCGCTGATCTTGAAGATGTGGTGAGAACAAGAATATTTGTTGTTAATATAGGTGACTGGGAAGAAATAGGTAAAGCGCATGGTGAGTTTTTTAAGGATATTAAACCGGCTGCCACGATGGTAGAGATAAATAATCTGATAGATATAAATCTTCTTGTGGAAATTGAGGTTGACGCGGTGATTACTCCGTAAGTAGTCAAATTCTACCCAAAATGGCTAAAATGCAATTAATAATTAATAATGAACAATTAATAAGGTCAAGAGAGCCGCAATTTTTTTGGTTACGCAGATTTCGGTGATGAGGTGGAAGAAAAGCCACAAAAGAAATTACGAATTACGAATTACGAATTACGAATTACGAATTACGAATGAGGAATGAAAGGAATGTAATGAAACCTGATTTTTTGATTTTTTTAACCTTAGTAGCATCAGAACTCCTTACCTCTCGCAAAATGAAATTGCGGAAATATTAGAAAATATCACAAGAAGTTGTTATCCATTTATAACGTGACAAGATTTTTTTTAGCCATACATGATGTATAAGAAAATTGAAATTCCATCGATCTGAGTTTATCAGGTATGTCTTAAGGTAAATGATTATCCAGGGAGATTTGTGAATCCTCTACAAGGATTTTGTCTTATGGTGTTAACAATTTTCTACCCCATTGGGACGTTCCGCAATAATTATTGCCTCTACAAGGCAAATGAAATAAAAAGAACCTCCTATAGGTTCCGGTAATGCGTCAGTCCCTATAGGGAAGAGTATGGTAGACAACCTGCAAAACATCTCTGTAGGAGATGCATAAAATGGCGTTTAAATTATAATATTCTTGAAAATAATACAATGTCAATGTATTGGTTCTAAACATTATTCGCCAGATGAGAAAAACCTGCCTTAGTTGTTTTCTTGTCAGATTTTCTATGTTTTTATTTTGCGAATAAAATTCTATAAGCTATTGTTTTTATTACCGGGATCAGGAATTCTGAAATTAACAGGGTCTGTGGAGAATCCTGATCAGAAAGGGAAATCCTCCGAAGTATCTATATCCTCAAGTTTTTCGGTTTTCGGTTTTTCGGCAGGTTTGTGGACATGGTTTCCCTCCACATAAATTGCTTTATAAGGTTTTGTAGGGCAGGCAAATTCACATGCGCCGCAGCCTATGCATATTTTATCATTCAGGACAGGAACTTTTTTCCCCTCTTCCCATTCCATCCTGACCGCTTTTGTCGGGCAATGTTCGGCGCACGCGCCACAATCGGTTCCCTGGCTGTGAACAATACAGTTCTCTTTTATAAATTTTACCTGGCCGAGCTGTGTCAGTTTTTTTGTTTCAAGCCTGAGAGGAGTCAATGCTCCGGTCGGGCAGACTTCGGTGCATTTTGTGCAATCGAAATTACAGAATCCGCGCCAGTAATCCATTCTCGGCATAAGCATTGAGGTGAATCCATAATGCAGGAAAGAAGGCAGAAGTACATTAGTGGGGCACACGCTGACACAAAGATGACAGGCTGTGCATTTATCGGTGAAACTATCAATATCAGACGCGCCCGGAGGAGCCACCGGATTTTTTCTGTTTATAACCACGGCTGAGGGCTTAAGCTTCACCTGTTGAAGAATCGCGGCTCCCGCCCAATATGCCGAGTGTGTTATAAATTCTCTTCGCTCACCGTTTTCATTCATACTTTTGGGCATGTTACTATATACTATACCACTTGTCGGGCAAACTTCAAGGCAATTAAAACAAACAACACAACTTGAAAAATCAATCTCTTTCTTCTCGGAATTGATACATTCTGCTTTACAAACTTTTTCACAGACTCCGCATCCTTTACAAAGATCATGATTTATATGAATTTTTTTTATTGAAAATTTTGTGGGGAGACTTAAAAGCGCGCCGACAGGACATAAAGTATTACAAAAAATGCGTCCCCTTTTCCAGGTGAAGAAAATAATCAACGCTAATATGGAAAGGGCGAAAATAATGGCAAAGAGGGGTATACCCCTAAACTCAAAAGGTTTAAGGAGGTAAAAGTCGAAAAATTCGAAAAAACGGGAGGTCAGGTTATTTGAATAAATTAAACCGGGGCGGACTATGCTGCTCATGATTCTGCCAAAATTGCTATATGGATCAAGCAGAAGGAGCAGGAGTGTGCTGCCGGAAAAAAGGGTGATCGAGGAAAGAGCCAGTATCGAATACCGAAGTTTATTCTTACTTCTGCTGAAACGGTACTTCGGTTTCTTTATAAACCAGGATTTAATTCTGCCAATAATATCCATTAAAATTCCAAAGGGGCAGAGGAAGGAACAATATATCCTGCCGAAAAAAACTGTAAACAATAATACAAATATAAATCCCGATACGGCAATTGCCGGTTCAGACAAAAACCGGATGAGGGAGGGGACAAACTGTAAATAAAATATCGATTTAATAAATGAGGGTGGAAGTAACTCGAATATATCAACAAAGGCGAATGCCGAAAAAATGAAAATAATTATAGCAAAGAGGGCCCTGAATTTCTTTAGATTCAAATGCTTTTTTTGTCCATCTGGGGAATAACGTATAACCGGAATTTTCATAAAGTAAAGAGAAAAACGGAGGAGAGAATATATCTCTCCACACAGTTAAATTTTTATTCTGCTTATATTAAGTTTTGATAATTCCATGGTTCCCAGCCCCATCTGTTCAGCTATCCGAATATGGGGAATATCAAGGGGGTCCAGACCGAAAAGTTTTGTGGCAGCGGCGTCGGCAGCCACAATATCAGGTGAAACTATCAGGGATTTTGCAGAAATGGCGTCATTATCCGAAACACCCCTGGGGCCGTTTTTTTTCAGGATTCTATAGGCGTCAACGACAGTCAGATCCGGTTTGCGGTATGAGGTGAAATCGGCGATACATTGCTGAAGGTCTGTATGATGCCAGTATCTTCTGTCCCACACATTTCCCATCATGTTTTTCATACCGATTGAGACCCGTGCAGAACCATGATCTTTAAGTACCGGCACGTTTATAAAAACATCCGATTCGAGAATAAGCTCGTGAACTTCGGTTTCTTTTAAGGTTTTACCGGCGCCGACAACCACCTTCTCGTAATAACTTTTTTCATTTCCAGGCGCCATTGTTCCACCGGCATCTTCCACATATCTTTCAATTTCGCTGTTTTTATAACAGCGTGTCCATTCATTGCATGTATGATCGAAAACATAAACTTTTTTAGCTCCGGAGTCATAACATTTTTTTATGATGCGCCCGATAAGCTGAGGATTGGTGTTCGCGGCGCGTTCAGGTGGGGCGTCCCAGCCAATATTAGGTTTTATCACAACAGTCTGATTAGCTTTGACAAACTTTTTAATTCCTCCAAGCGCGTCAATTGCTCTTTCGAACATTTCACCTGGTTCGCCTCCTTTAACAGCAGCAAGATCATAAATGGTTTCCTGCCGGGATTTTGCCGATAATCTGAAAAGAGCCGGAAAAGCTCCAAATTTTAGCGCCGCTCCTGCCAGTCCTATTGATGCTCCCTTTCTGAAAAATTCCCGTCTGTTCATTTTTACACCAGTTTATTCATAAGATACTAAAAGATATAAATATCCTGCATTTATAGCAATGATAATCGGTCTGTGTTAAGAAATTAATTTCTGTTGTTCTTTTCTTGAACCTTAACCTGAATTTATCTAATTTATTTCCATAATTGAGGATGATTGGAGACCAGGGATTCACCATATAAATAACCAATCAATCTAACAGGAGGAATAATGATTAAAAGATTTTTGTTGTTTTTTTTAATGGCAGGGATGATTTGCCAGGCACAGTTAAAGGAAAAGAGCCGGCTCCTAAATGATCCCGAAAATTCAAATTACATTCCCGTTAAAGTACAGAATAATCTTTCGCCCGAAACCATAGCTGATTATGTTGCTGTTGACACAATGAGCAATACTTTCGGACCATCCAGTTTTAATATCAACCCCCTTTCTTATGATCCGTTGACTGATGTCATTTGTGTTGTTCACAGAGGTAATGCCAACACATACGCGCAGGGAAGCGGGGAACTCTGGTGGAATTATTCAACCGATCTCGGGCAAACATGGCAAAGAAGTTTAACTTCTGTTCAGAATAATCTGACATCACAGATAACTGCCCGATACCCGAGCATGACGCTTTTTAACCCGACAGGAAGTACTTCAATCAATGATCTTTACGCGTCATTTGCCTGGCCGGAACTTAGCGCGACATTCGAATATATTGGCTGGGGAGTTTCTTTAGGGCTGGAGCAATCAGCTTTGGCTGAAATTGATTTTGATCCCCCCGCTTACAGTTCAAGCACCCCGATTTTTACAGATAATGAATATGTCTACTGGGTGTCGGACAACTCGGATGATAGTTCGGTCAGGTTATTCAGGACTGAGAATTACCAGGTTGTTGATAAAATTGATCCGCCTGAATGGAGCGCCGATGCTATGGGTTCGGGAGCAATACCGCTGATAGGAGCTTCAAATGGTAATATTATCGCTCACGCATTTCTCGCTACCTTTGCCCCGGCAGTTGGCGGTGGCGGTTGGGAACCGGGCGTGAGTAAATCAACCGATCATGGAACAACATGGAGCGAATGTAACGTCGTTGACTGGCTTCAGATACCACTGACTCAGGATTATACAGAAATCTGGGACTGGAAAAAAGGGGACAGTTTTGTTTCTTTTGCCGGTGATATGCACCTGGATAACTCCGGTTATGCTCATATTGTTACCGGGTTAAGCAAAGATGTTGATACTATAACCGGGATAGGGTTTAACACTCTCTTTGAATTCATTGAAACAGATAATTGCTGGGACGCAAAAATAATTGCGGAAGGGCTTGATGATGAATCATTATATGAAGGACCCGATGTAGGCGGATACGCGACCGATCCGGCAATAGGGCAGTGCGGACACGCCGCGAAAATTGCGGCAAGTCCCGATAATGATTTTTTTGTTGCTCAGTGGGTACATCACGAACCGGGAATAGTAAATTGCGATATTTATATAAGCTGGCGTCATATAGACAGCCCGTCATGGTCTCAGCCGGTGAACATTACTGAAACACCAGAGATGAATGAAGATGGAATGCATATAGCGCCTTGTATCAGGGATAACAATGATGGCACTTATACTGTCTTTACAATGTACTGGTATGAAGCGGGAGCAATTGGCCCGATAACAGCGCTGAATCCATCTGTAATTTATGTGGCTCCGGTATTAGTTGATCCGGAAGCGGCGCCAATAACATGGAGCGCTGATCTTACAGTCGCGGACGCGGGTGGTTTAAGAACTGCCGATGTTCTTACATTCGGACAGATGACTGGCGCGACCAATGGTATTGATACTATTCTGGGAGAGGAAGAGCTGCCTCCGGTTCCCCCCGCGGGCGCTTATGACGCGCGCTTTAATCTGCCGACATTTCCCGCCGCATCATCGTTAATAGATTTTCGGTCGGTTGATGAGTTTGAAAATATTTGGGAAGTACAGTTTCAGCCCGGAACCGCAGGATATCCGATGAATTTTTCCTGGAACCCCGACAATTTACCACCTGGAAGAATGTTTCTGCAGGATCCGTTTGAAGGAGCATTTTTCTCGATTAACATGAAAGAACAGAGTGCCTTTTCTCTAACAAATACCGATATAAATAAAGTGTATATAATATTTGAAAAAGGAACAGTATCCACATTCAATGTTAATAATGGCTGGAACCTTGTCTCAGCGCCGGTTTATGTTTCAGATATGTCGGTTAGTTCATTATTCCCTACTGCCAGTTCCAACGCATTTGGATTTGACGGCGGATATGTCCAGGCCTACGAACTGGAATGTGGTGAAGGGTACTGGTTAAAGTTTCCTGAATCCACCACTGTTGAGATTACCGGAATGGGGGTAAGCTTTAACGTTCCGGTTAAAACCGGCTGGAACCTTATCGGGCCATTTGATTATTCAGTTGCGACAAGTGGCATTACTTCGCTCCCGGCCGGAATAATAGCGGGAAACTTTTTTGGTTATGATGGAGGATACTCAATAAGCGATCAGCTTGAGCCTGGAAAAGCCTACTGGATTAAGGTCAGCGCTGATGGACGGCTTGTTTTTCCGGCCACCGCTGCAAAGTCATCTGACGCGCGAATCCCGGAAAAATCAGTTTCAATAAATATTACCGACAAAACTGGTAAATCATCAACGATGTATATTCTCACTGATGAAACTTCCGGCTTTTTCGAGATGCCCCCGGCGCCACCCGAAGGCGCTTTTGATGTCAGATTCGCGAGCGGTAATTATGCTGAAAAGAATGGGGGTGTAATTAATATCAGCGGCGCTGAATTCCCTGTGAAAATCAGTGTAAACGGCGGCGAGATAAAACTGAATGCCGGAGGTGAAAGCCTGGTAATTAAAGATGGCAGTCAGCAAATTATTAGCGCTCCGCTTACCGCGATAGAAGTCAGCGGCGCCGGTCTGCCACTTGAATATGAACTGGCGCAGAATTATCCCAATCCATTTAATCCCTCTACCAAAATAAGCTTCAGCATTCCGGCAAAAGAATATGTTACGCTGAAAGTTTACAGCATTCTTGGAGAAGAGGTAGCATCTTTAATAAGCGGTGAAATGGAAGCGGGTAAATATGAAACAGAATTTGACGCTTCAGGGTTGACAAGTGGTGTATATATTTATTCATTAAATGCGGGCGAATTTTCATCAACAAGGAAAATGATGCTAATTAAATAATCTTAATTACTTTAATTTTTTATAAATAATTCATTGAGGATGCATTTACGCATCCTCTTTTTTTAGTTATTAAAAAATGAATTGTTTTTATCACTGAATATTCTTACCTTAATCAAAACAGAGAAAATATAAATCATCCCAAAACTAAGGGAGCGATGATTATGAAGGCACGGTTTTTATCTATTGTGATTTTATTTCAGATTTTCTTATTGAGTATTTCGGGATTATGCTTTTCACAGGAGGGTAGACTTTCGATTGATGAAGTGATTAGTTTTACCGAAATTGACAGCATGGGCAATTCTGTATCAATGGCCAACCCGGCGATAAATCCCTTATTATTTGATGAACGCTCCGGAATAGTAGCTGTGGTTCATAATGGAATCGGGGAATCTTACACCACTGACGATGGAGAATTATGGTGGAACTATTCAACTGATATGGGAGGGACATGGTTAAGAAGCCAGACTTCAGTGCAATATGGATTAACTGCGACCAATAAAGCTGTTTATCCGTCGGCATCTTTGTTTAATCCGACTCAATCCACTATTCTACAAGATTTATACGGGGTATTTTCGTGGAGTGAAACAACGGGGATCAGCAACGAGAGTTTTTCAGTAGGTTGGGGTGTGACACTGGGATTTGAGGAATCAGCGCTGGCGGAATTGGCTGATGATACTATCAGATATTCTCCCGGGGCGCCGATTTTTTCTGATGATGACTGGATATTCTGGTTAGCAACTGAAGAGGCAACAGGCTCGGTGAAGTTATTCCGGACACAGGATTACGGAACAATTGAACAAAGTTATCCGGAGCAGTGGAGAGGTGAAATTTTTGGAGGAGAAGTAATAATACTCGGAGTTGACGCTTATGAGGATTCGCTGGCATGCGGATTTTTCTCTCCTTATCCCGATGCCGTCGGTGAGGAAGGATGGAAAGCGGGAGTCAGTTATTCAACCGATCATGGAGTTACCTGGAGTGATATTAAAATTATTCAGCATGAGGAAATCCCCCTTGTTTCTGATTATGAAGGCCTGTGGGACTGGGACAGGAGCAATGACATTCCTGAATATTCAGGTGATCTTGTTTTTGATTACCAGGGAAAACTTCATCTTGCCGCCGGTCTTTCAAAAAAGATGGATAACAAGTACTCCAACAGTATTGTTGAGTTTATTGATAATGGCGATAGCTGGGATGCCGTAATGATCGTTGAAGGGCTCGATGACAATTCTTTATACAGGGGGCCTGATACGTTGGTAAATGGAAAAATATTACCTTCCGATCCCGGACAGGGTAAGTTTGGTTATGGAATAAATCTGGCTTCATATTGTCCTAATGGATATTCTGATTTTTTTATAGGGGCAAAATGGCATTACCACGGTGATTACAATAATTACTGTGATATATTTTACAGTGTCAGGTTTCTGGTACACTCTGCCTGGGAACAGCCAATTAATGTTACTGACACCCGTTATAAAAATGAAACCGGGGCATTTATGGGTAAAAGAATGTACTGGGAAAATGATTATTATTTCTTTGACAGAGCTTTTATATTACACTGGTATGAAAAATATTCGATATTAAATATAAATCCGCTTAACAAAGCTTCGCTTTATGTTCAAAGGATTTCAGGTTATCCATATTTTCAGAAAAAACAAATCTGGCTAACAGAATTAATAGTCAGTGAGGTGCCAACCGCCGAAACAATTAAAAAGCTATACCTGGGATTAAGTGACGAGGCTACGGCAGGGATTGATCCAGCCCTGGGAGAAAAATGTTCGCCTGAGCCTTTAGCAGGTGAATTTGACGCGGCGTTTTTAATCCCGGGGAATCCGAAACTTCCATCCCTGATTGATGTAAGGTATAAAGGGGTATATTCATCAACATGGGAAGTTAATCTAAAACCGGGTGAAGCTGGTTATCCATTTCTGCTTAAATGGACTCCGATGAATTGCTACTGGGGAAATTTCACAATGAAATATTCAGAAAATGGCTCAAATGTTTTTGTTGATATGCAGACTGACAGCACATGCGTTATTTCGGATAGTACGGTAACCAAAATTGAAATATTTTATTTTCAGGGAACAACCGGTTCTTTGGAAGATATTTCAAATACACCTGAAGAATTTCAACTGGAGCAGAACTATCCCAATCCATTTAACCCCTCTACCAAAATCAGTTTTACACTGCCGGAAGAGGCTATTACCGAACTGAAAGTTTATAATATACTCGGGGAAGAAATCGCATTGCTCGCAAACGGTGAAATGAAGGAAGGAAAACACGAGGTGACTTTTAATGCTTCAAAACTTTGCAGCGGCATATATTTTTATTCATTAAAAGCCGGGACCTATTCAGCAACAAAAAAAATGCTTTTACTTCGTTAAGTGTTCAAATGTTTACAGAATTGAAAAAGTCTCAAAACGGGTATTAAGATAAACGGGATAAAGAAAATAACGACTCCGGGAGCTTTGTATGAGATTATTATTATTATGGTTGTTATTTCAGGCAGTTAGCCTGCCACAAAATAATGGTGAATATTTAAACAGAAAAATTAAAAACAATTCGGCATTATCAGGTCAGTTTTTTACGATTGTTGATACAATGGCATTTTCAATGAGTCTCGCAAATCCCGAGATCACTCCATACTATTATCATCCGCTTTATGATAGAATGATTATAGTTTACAATGGGCATAAGGGAAGTTACGAGGGAAGCGCGGGAGAACTTTGGTGGAGTTACTCAGACGATACGGGAGAGACCTGGCACAGGAGTGAGAACCCATTGCAAAGTTCGCTTGTTAGTAACCCTTATGGTATACATCCATCATTATTCACTCATAATTCATATACCGATGATGAATACGATAATTTAAACACTTCATTTATCTGGTCGGAGGTTGGGGAAAATAATTTTCTTTCTTATAAAAAAGGTATATTACTCAACTATGGAGCTGACAGTTTAAATGTTTCATATATCTTTACAGATTCAGTCCTGCGTAAAACATCCAATCCAATGATCCAGGTTGGTGATAAACTGTTCTGGCTGGTGAAAAATGAAAATAATTCAGTAAGTATGTTCAGTATTCAAAGATGGGGGGGGTACAGAATATCACTCCGGAGGATTGGACACTGGAAAAATTTGGCGGAGATGTGATTTTTATCGGAGGAGATAATTACTACGACGGACAACTTGTTTTTGGATTTCTTGCCCCATTTTCCGATAAAAGAGGTAAAAATATGTGGAAGCCGGGGGTGCTTGTTTCTCCTGATGGTGGATTATCCTGGAATCCAATTGAGATAATAGATATTAAATCTATTCCGGGTATGGGTGCTTTTGATCGTTTGTGGGACTGGAACAGGGAAAATAGCAGTCCCGACTATTCGGGAGATGTAGCTATTGGTGATGATGAAAAGATTCACCTTGTTACCGGCCTGAGCAGGCTTAATGACAGTGCTGATAATGAGTGGGTAAACGCTCTTGTAGAATTTTATGGCGGCAACGGCTCCTGGAGTGTTAAATTTATCGTTGATAGTCTGGATGATAATTCCAAATATTCCGGGCCGGATACATTAATAGGAGGAACGGTTTATTCCGCCGATCCCGGCATGGGGAAATTTGGTTATAATATTCAGATATCATCAGGATTTGGATACTCCGATTATACTGTTCAATGGTTGTATCATGGAGCGGAGACGGAAAATTGTGATATTTACCAAAGCAACCGAAGATCTCATTCTTGGGAAAAATCGTTTAATTTAACTCAAACTCCTTATATGAATGAGACCGCAGCATTTCTTGCCAAAAGATTAGGTGTTTGGTATCATCTTGAAACATATTCAATATATTGGTATGAGGCGGGAGCGATCGGAGATATCAATCCACTGAATCCTGCCGCAATTTTTATTTCATCAAGGGATCATGGCTTTTTTCTTCCTGAAGAAACCTGGTTATCGACTCTGATAATTTCAAGTGAATTGGATTCCCTTAAATTAAAAACACTTTATTTTGGTGTCAGAGAGACAGCGAGCGCTGACCTGGATCAGCATCTCGGTGAATGGCAATTACCTGTTGATTTTCCCGATAATGGAGAGATTGATGCAAGATTTATTATTCCCCGTATTGATAAAACTTATTCCAAAGTGGATATCAGACATGTGAATATTTCATCCTCCGATTGGGAGTTAGAGCTGAAGCCGGGGGATTCAGGATATCCGATAACACTTGAATGGGAGAGTGATAAGCTTGGCGATGGTCAATTTCTTCTAAAGAATTCTTCACCATCTCCGATATTTGTGATTGATATGAAAGAGGATAGCGCTTTTATCATTCAGGATACAACAATAAAAAAATTAAAGATTGAATTCAGGGAAAATCCGACACTGGTTGAAAGTTCGGGAGATAAGCAAGCTAAAAGTTTTTACGTCGCGCAGAACTATCCCAATCCATTTAATCCCTCTACTATAATAAGCTTCAGCATTCCGGCAAAAGAATATGTTACGCTGAAAGTTTACAGCATACCCGGGGAAGAGGTAGCTTCTCTGATTTGTGAGGAAATGGAAGCGGGTAAATATGAAAGAGAATTTGACGCTTCAGGGCTGACAAGCGGTGTATATATTTATTCTCTGACCGCGGGAGGATATAGTTACAGCCGAAAAATGCTTTTATTGAAATAAGGGAAGAGTTTTTATAAATAGCAGAGATAATCATAAAACCTGATTATCTCCGCGTAAAAAATTATTTTGCCAGGTTGTTAACCTTTTCAAGTAAAGATTTATTTTCAGTGTTTAAGACGTCTCTTATTGTTTTATAAACAAGTTTACCCGACTTAGAGATGTTGGTCAGCTCTTCCTTAACCAAATCTGATTCTTTTTTCGCCGGATTTTCTTTTTCACTTACTTTTAGCAATAACTCTATGCCTGATATAATATTTTTATTATAACGTGATTTTGAGTCATAATCAATATTTTTACCCTTTTTCGCGAGAAGCTGGGCCGCGTTTGTATAAATACCGTTTGCTACTTCGGCAGTTTGATACTTTTGATGGTCAGATGCTTTAAGGAAAAAGAATAGGGCATCTTCTCTTTTATCAAAGTTTTCCGAACTCTGCTTTTTATATTCCAGGGCGTTTTTGTAAAAGGAATCGGCTTTTTCTTCACTTATCTGGCATCCTGAAAGAATAAATAGAAGGGGCAGGATAGTAAACAGAATAATTTTTTTCATATTGTCTCCGTGATTATAAATAACTGATTTAAATATACAAAAATTGTTAATTCCTTTATCCCTCAAAGCCGCTTCCTTGTCGAATGAATTTAAGCGCTCATCGAAAATAAAAGAAGAAGAGGTTTCGGTGAATTATTTTAGCATCAGAAAATATTTTTCATGAAGCAGGTTGACATAATGAAAAGGATTGTAGTAATCGATCCGGGGAACAGATTTGATGAGGAGTTCATCGTCCGGTTTAATTCGCGCAGTGTGAATATTATACTGTGCAGCGGACTGGATGGGGCAATTAAAAGAATAGAGAGGATCAGACCGAGTATTATCGTAATTCTGGATGATCCCGATATTCAAAGCCGCCGGAATATGCATCAACTAAATGCAGTATCCGGAATAAAAAAGGTATTTATTACCGAGAATGATCAGTTTTACGCTGAAGATGATGAGAGTGAGGTGTTGATATTTAATGATGACCACGACAGGCTCGTCGAGAGAATTATCGGTTTAGCCGAAGGGGAGGAAGAAGAAACCGCCCGCCCTTATAAACAAAAACTGCCTTCGGAAATGAATAACTCATTTTTCGCCCGGCATGGTTATGGCGAGTTTGATCTGAATGATCCGAAATCGAATGAAAACGACCAGGTAAAGGATATAATATTTTCCATTATGCATTCGGGCAAACAGTTTCAGAGAATGATTGAAAATTATATGATCTTTTCGCAACTGCGACTGTTATATTTACAGAATCCAAAAATAATTCCATTTGCCTCGGGTATTACCGAGAACGCGAACCAGATCATTAATGGCTCATTGACTAAACTGAATAAAATATCGGACAGATCAAAGGATATCAGTATTGATTTGGAGAATGGTTCGCTGGATGTAATGTCACCTGAATTTCTGGAAAAAATATTTGTTGAGCTGATGCTTAGTTTGTTGAAAAAATCTCCCAAAAGCGGAAAGGTTTTTATAAGGTCTCATTTCAGGAACGGATGGCTGATAATCAATATCAAAGATAAAGGCGCTTTTTTTTCAAAAGAACAGATTGAAATGATTGAAAATTATGAGCCATCAAACACAGATTTTCAGAATCAGCTTGGTAAACGCCTTGGAATAATTGTGGCAAGAAGACTGATTGAAATACATGGAGGATGTTTAACTATTGACAGCAGCAGCGAGAAAGGAGTGGAGTTTGATATAACTTTACCGGCGACTAAATATGTCCTGGAAAAAATTCGATTTTCAAATAATTAACATAATCTTAAAAAAAATTTTTGTACCTCGATTAATTATTTTATATTTACATGCGAAATATGCCCATCTTGGCTGATTTCTTATTATTTTGTGAATAATTTTGTTTTATGAACGATTTACAGGAGAAAATTATAGAACTTTTTACTCTTTCGAATCGTCCTGAAGAATAGAATCATTCAATCACGGAGAGATGCAGGAGTGGTTGAACTGGCACGCCTGGAGAGCGTGTAACCGGCCTCCGCTGGTTCGTGGGTTCGAATCCCACTCTCTCCGCAATCCTTTTCGAAGGATTTATTTAATTGTTATTTGAGCAGTATCTTAAAGAAAGTTTCACCTTTTTACAAGAGTCCTGTTCAATCTTTTTTTAATTTTCACAGGAGTTACGCCATGGCAGGACGTGAAAGCGGCACCGTTAAATGGTTTGACAGCGCAAAAGGTTATGGTTTCATCACACGCGATAATGGCGAAGATGTATTTGTACATTATCAGTCAATCGTAGCAGATGGATTCCGTAAGCTCGAAGAAGGCCAGAAAGTCGAATTTACCATTGGTGAAGGCCAGAAAGGCCCTCAGGCTAAAGATGTCGAACTGGTTTAATTAACCAAGACCGCTTTAGGTTTCTCATCTTGAAGCTCGAAAAAATGGCTTGCCATTTTTCGGGCTTTTGTTTTTTATTCATGGCATTACCGAAACATACTTTTTGTTATGTGATTTTTGCCACGTATATTGAACAGGAAGAGCGACACCATTGAAAAAAAAAGGCGCATTTAATGCGCCTTTTTTATTTTAAAGTTCTACGGTTAAAGTTAGTTCGAAATAAGAAAATGATATAACCATGCCGGAATGTGCAGTCAGGCACACAATATCACTCACTCTTAATTATGAACAGGCAGAACCAGATAAACAATGAAATCCCAATAAATGAATCGTTCTCGTAATCGTACTTCGTGCTCATCTTTTCAAAACACTCAGGTTATTCGAGAACGAGGAGAACTACGAGTACCTGTTCTATGAGTACGATAAAATGTTGCCATTTTGCGTAGAATTTAAATTCTTATGGAATATTCGGCGCCTTCGGTCAGGCAGTGAACAAAAAAAAGCTTAAATGACCTTATTATTGATTTTTTCACTTTCCGGGCAGCCAGATTATTTAAATCAGGAAAAAGTCCCAGATTTTATATATCAATTCAGACGCAGAACAGCCTTTCCGGCCCGCGTGGTGTGGTTGTCCGCCCCGGGCGCTGCTGTCAACTTAAGCCCTAAAAAAGCCTAAAGTCGAAAGCAGTGCGCGCGGCATGATCATCTCAGACTTCTAAAATTCATCCATTACTTCAGGAGTGTCATTTTTTTCGCCTCGGAAAATTTTCCGGCATTGATGGTATAAAAGTATGTGCCGCTTGAAAGATTTTCTCCGCTAAATGAAAGGGAATAACTTCCCGCCTCTTTTACTTCATTTATCAGCGTTTTTACTTTGCGGCCTGTTATATCATAAACGTTTATTTTTACATTTGATCTTTCAGGAATTGAGTAACTTATTTTTGTAACCGGATTAAAAGGATTCGGATAATTCTGGTTTAACGCGAAACCTTCCGGCTTGCTGTTGCCGGCAGGAACTGAGGAGGGGATATCGGGCATTTTTCTCTCATATACACCATTGCCGTGGGTTGCCGCCCTGAGCATACGATTGGAATAGGATACAGATAAAGTCATAATAACAGTCGCGTTTGGCAATCCTTCATCGAAAAGCTGCCATGATAACCCGTCGTCAAAAGAAACATAGATGCCAAGATCGGTTCCGGCATAAATATGATCAGGGTAGTCGGGATCAACCGCTAAAGCCGAAGTGGGGACATCCGGAAGCCCGTCGCCGATATCAATCCAGTCATCACCTTTATTGGTTGATTTGAAAACATGGGAAGTTCCAAATCCGGAAAAGGCAATATATACATCATTATCGTCAATTGGATTTACAACTATTTCCATAGGGTAGCGGTCGGGAAGTCCGTTAGTGATTTCGTCCCAGCTTTCTCCGCCGTTTGTGGTTCTGAATACCTGCGCCCTGGATGAAGTGGGAGCGGCGGCCAGGTACACAACGTCATCATTATCATAAGAGATTGCCATAGAAATTGGCAGATTTGGTGTTAACTGGTTGCCCTGGTTGGTTTTAATCCACTCGTTTCCCCCGTTTGTACTCTTATAAACCATGGTTTTGCCCGCGTATATCAGGTTAGGATCACTAAAGCTTAGCACAAATGGGGCGATAAAACCGGCTTCCCCCTCCGGAGGATATGGAATTCCATAAAAATTATTGCCTCCGTCAGTTGACTTCCTCATATTAAGATATTGATATGAGCCATATAATATATCATTATCGGCCTGGTTAATTCCGGTCCATGAACCATCACCTCCGATTACTCTTATCCAGGCATCCTGACCATCGTAAATAGCGGAGGCATTATCCTGCAGGCCTCCCATGGATAGATTACTGTCACTGAGCGAACTGGTGAATCCGTTATAAAATTGTGTCGACTGATATCCCCCGTTTCGTCCGTCGTATGTTTCACCAAAATCGGCTGTTTTAAATACTCCTCCGTCATTACCGAGATAAACAACGTCGGGATCAAACGGGTCGACAGCGTAACAATGATGATCCGCGTGAGAATAATTGGAAGGGCCTTCAGGTTCACCCGGAATAGTACGGCCAAGATACCAGAGATTCCAATAAGCTTTCTGGGAAAAACTGCTTCCTCCGTTAGTTGATTTAAACACATCCACACCTGCAACGAGCAGTTTGCTGCTATCTTCAGGATGCACAAGGGCGAAATGGGCAAACCAGCCCTGGTAGCTTGAATAATCGAAAGTTGATACGGTGCTCCATGTATTTCCCGCGTCAGTCGATTTACATAACCACGTGGCAGCGTATGTGGAGTTATGGCTGTTTCCTATGCTTGCGTAAATAATATCAGGATTGGATTTGTAGCTGCTGAGTAAAGCTTTTCCGCCATAGGAAGAGGGTAGGCCGACGCTTTTTTTAACCCAGGTTTCTCCTCCGTCGGTTGTGCGGTAAATTCCGTTTCCAGCGGAACCCATATTACCACAGGCTATAACAACATTATTGGTATCAACGGAGTGAACTGCGATATCAGTTACCATAACTGTCTCGTTCATTCTGGTCCAGTTATTTCCGGCGTCAAGTGATTTATATATGCCTTCCGAGGTTCCGGCCCAGACTGTATTGGGATTGAGTGGATTGATTTTAATAACCTGCACACCCCGTTCCTGCTGGTAAGTCCAGTCAAGACTTTTGGACCATGTGGCTCCGGCGTCAGTTGATTTCAGTATCCCGATTCCATAACTGCCTCTCGTTGCCCTGACAGAAACGCCTCCGATGGAATTCTGGTAGGCGAGCACTTCACCTGTGCCGATATATATTGTGCTTGAGTCGTCATTCGGGATAGCGATCGCTCCGACAGCCATCACCGGATAGCCGGTATTAATGCGATGCCATGCCGACGCTCCTTCTCCCGCAGTAAAACTTCTCCATAATCCGCCGCTTGCCGAACCGGCATAGAGAGTCGTATTGTTAAGAGGATTAATCGCGAGGGCGAGAGTTCTTCCTCCGATATTTTTTGGCCCGATAGCTTTCCATTCACCATCGAGAGAGTTTTCTTTTCTAATCGCCTTTTCAAGAGCTTTTTTTTCAAATTCCCTGAAAAATTTATCGGAAGGAATATCTTTGCCCGGATAAGCTCTTTGGTCAGTCCATAAATTCAGCGCTTCATAAGCGCCCGAAGTTTTTGCCTGTTCTGACTTTTTCGGTTTATGAATACCTGAAAATTTGATAGTGGTAATTATCGCTATTAAGCTTAAAATAGCAAATAAAATTATGCGCGCTGTTTTTTTGTTCATTTTTACTCCCTGAATTAATAAAATTCTCTAAGATATTAAACAAAAAAAGAGAAATAATTCAATGGATAAAAATGGGCGGTAAAGATTTTTGCGGTGTGAAGATTAAAAATAAATTTTTTGGAGGGGTGATAAAGGAGCGGGAGGCGCGGCAAGCGCCTCCTGAAGAAAATTAATATTTAGCTGATAACAGCGCCAAGTCCCTTGATCTGGTAAACTTTGGTCATCTTTGATTTTGAACCGCCGCATCCGCCGCATGATACTTTGCTGCCGCAGTCGCCGCCGCTTTCGGGTGTGGTCTCTTTAGCGTAAACGATTCCTTCGACCAGGGCTTTTTTCCCTTTTACGCTTTCAGGAAAAACAATTACCCCGTCTTCAACTTTAACTGTAATTATGCGGGAGGTTTTTTCATCTGAAATTTTAATCCAGCATCCGCTTGAGCCGCAGACTTCAACGATTTCACCTTCTACAAGAACTTTTTCACCTTCATATTTATCGGGTGATGAAAGGATTGTGTTGATATCTGTTTTATCTTTAAGTGTGATCTCTTCGCCATATTTAGTTCCTTCGGCGAAAATAATTGAAGCGGCGAGCAGCAGGATTGTTATTAAGACATGTACTCTTTTCATTGTTTCTCCTTTTATAATGGTAAATTATTATAAAGATAAAGCTAAACTTTTGCGGATAATTAATCAATAGATAAATGGTAGAAATATCCTATTAACGACAATTTAACAATTTTTTACCCATTCATGTTCCGGGAATGTGGAGATTATTCGGTAAGATGTCAAATTCTGCGCAAAATGGCAGGATTGCAAGTAATAATGAATAATGAATAATGAAAAAGACAAAGACTACCGCAGATTTTTCAGATTACGCTGATTGAGCTGGAAAAACGCCACTAAATCACTAATACACCAAATCCCACAAAAAAGCTTAAAAGAACCTTGTTCTTATTTTTTTAACCATCGTAGCCTGGGTGAAAAACAAAAGAATTCAACCTTATTTCATTATGAAAAAATCAGAATAAGAGAAGGGGGAAGATGATCGGGATGGGTGACGGCTGGAAGGATGTAAAATTCTAAGCAATCAGATTAGGTCTTAAATTACTCACTGTAGTCCCAAATTTTCTGATTGCGAGGATACAATATTAAAACTATTGGAAGCTTTTTTTCTCACCTGCATTTTAGAGGGAAGTGAGGGTGTGTTAGTTCTATTCAATCAGCTCGTCGGCAGATCGAAATAATTTTCTCAAAGAATTTGCATCCGATATAAAAATTGATTATTAAATTTGAAAGGAAAACTATCAGCTATTAATTAGGAATATAATATCGATTTGCTCATTATGGATGCCTTGAAGTAAAAAGAAATGATTTTCTGCTTTTATTCGGGTATCCTTTATAAGAATATTTTATCCAATTTTTCTATATTGCGGATATATTTTTAAATTATCTGGCATTTTATTCGATAATTAACACAAAAACGGTTGATGGTATGTTCAAAGTTCTTGTAGTTGAAGATGATAAGAATACTAATTTTTTGCTTGGAAAGCTTCTGAGTAAATTATTTGGCTGCACAGTTATCAGCGCTTTTAACGGAGCTGAGGGATTAGAAGCTATTGAGGGTGAAAATCCGGATGTTGTTCTGATGGATATTCATATGCCGGTTATGGATGGAATAGAAACTTTGGAAACACTAAGAAAAAGTGAAAAACATTCCGATTTGCCGGTTATTACCATTACAGCCGATAATGAAAGAAGCGCAGTTAAAAAAATGGCAGAGCTGGGCGTTTATGATTATCTGCTCAAACCGTTGATCTATGCTGAAACCAAAGTAAGATTGCGTAAAATATTCAGCAAAATAAAAGATGATCTGCAAAAAAAGGAGCAACAGGAATTGTCAACTTCTGATACACAAGAGTTGAAGACATTGCTGCTCGTTTGCAAAGATATAGATCTCGCGGAAAAAATTAAGGATTCGGGTAAACCAGCTTTTATAATACATACTGCTGAAAATGGCGCTGACGGATTCAAATTATTCGGCGAAGTTAAGCCTGATATAGTAGCGCTTGAAAATGGCATTGAAATTCTTGACGCGAATATGGTAGCGAAAAAGATAAAAGGTGACGCGGCCGGTGAAAGTGTTAAAATAGTATTACTGAATACCGGTGATGAACTTGCCCCGGAAAACAAGCTTCTTTTTGACAGGGGTGTTAACTTAAATATGGAAGCTGAAAAAATAATTGATATTCTTAAAAAAATGTTTTAACCGATCCTTTTACCGAATAGACTAATGGACAGAAGAAATTTTCTCAAATCAGCCTCTGTGCTGACCGCGGCGGGCCTTGCGGGGCCACAGGTTTTACATTCTCAGTCAAAAAAAACAATAGAAAATATTTTACCCCCGAGACTGAAAAAGGGAGATACAATCGGCCTTATCGCCCCGGGAAGTTTTATAAATGAAGATGAACTTCAGGAATCGGTAAACAACCTGGAAAATCTTGGTTATAAAGTAAAATACAGTGAAAAAATACTCAGCCGTTATGGATATTTAGGGGGCGCGGATAAAATAAGGGCTGAGGAAATAAACAATATGTTTTCAGATAATTCGGTCGACGGAATTGTATGCGCGAGAGGTGGTTACGGATGCGCGCGTATACTGGATATGATCGATTATAATCTCATCAGAAAAAATCCCAAGGTTCTCACAGGTTATAGTGATATTACCGCTTTGCTTTACGCGATTTATTCACAGACCGGACTTGTTTGTTTCCACGGACCGGTGGGAATTTCCACATTTAATGAATTTTCTACAAATTATTTTACCAGGGCGCTTTCAGGCGCGAGCTCTGAAACAGAACTGGTATCCTCAGCGGAAGATCAGAAGGACATATACACAATTAAAAGCGGAAGAGCGGAAGGTATCCTGGCAGGGGGTAATCTTTCAATTGTTGTTTCTTTGATGGGCACAAAATATGATATCGATCCAACCGGCAAAATACTCTTTCTGGAAGAAATTGGCGAGGAACCTTACCGGATTGACCGTATGCTGACACAACTGATTCTTTCGGGCAATCTTAAAAATGCCGCCGGAATTGCCCTGGGCAGGTTCAGAAAGTGTGATCCAAAGGAGGAAGATAAATCATCCTTCAGCCTCAAAGAGGTTTTATATGACAGGCTTTATGAATTGGGAATACCGGTTATATACGGCCTTTCTTTCGGTCATGTTACCGATAAGTTTACTCTTCCTGTCGGCACAAAAGCGCGTCTGGATACGGGAAGAAAAAAAATAACCCTTCTCGATTATTCTGTAAATTAGTTCAGTATTTTTTATTTTTCGGCTATCATTAAAAAACTGGTCTTAAATGTACGCCGAAGTTGTATTTCCATTACCATTCAGAAATTCTTTCTCCTATTCAGTACCGGAAGAGCTCGCCGAAAGCATAGCTGTGGGAAAACGGGTAGTTGTTCCATTTGGCAAAAGGGTGCTGACAGGTTTTGTAACCGGAATAAATGATAACATCAAAGAGCAGGATAATATAAAACCTGTGACTGATGTTATAGATGAAATCCCCGTTTTTGATCAATCCGTTATGCCTTTTTACCAGTGGATCGCTGATTATTACCTCTGTTCCCTCGGAGAGGTGATGAGAAACAGTGTGCCTCACGGAACGGAAATTGAATCGAAAAGAATAATAATCAGCGATATGGAATATTGCTCCGAACTTTTGAACGACTCTTCATTAAAACCGGGCCTGAAAAAATCTTTACTTGAGGTTCTCAGCCAGAAAGAAAACCATACGATTGCCTCTCTGCAGAAGAAGGTAAACCGGAAAAATATTTATTCACCTCTTCAAAAGTTAAAGAAGGAGGGGGCTGTCTCAATTCTTGATGAGATAATGGACCCTAAGGTGAAAGAGAAAAAGCAGAAGTATGTCGAGCTTTTGGTAAATCCTGAAATAGTTTTTGAAATGTTGCCGGAAATTGAAAAATCGTCACAGGCGCAGCTTAAAATAATGCTTGAGCTTGTTTCTCTTAAAGCAAGGGGAGCATTGCTTGCCGATTTATTAAAAAAGACCGGTTCATCAAAATCGCCGGTTGATTCGCTGGAGAAGAAAGGATTAATAAAAATAATTGACAAAGAGATAGAGAGGAGGCCCGAAGAACTTTATTCGGAAAAAAAGAAAACGTTTGCGCTCACAGATGGACAAAAGGGAATAATCGACACTGTCTCTGAAAAAATAGAAAAGAATGAATTTGAAGTTTTCCTTCTGCATGGCGTAACAGGCAGCGGAAAAACCCAGGTATATATTGAGCTTGCCTCCAAAGCGTTGGATAAAGGAAAAACCGCCCTTATTCTTGTGCCTGAAATATCGCTCACTCCCCAGATAACCAGCAGGTTTTTCCAGCGATTTGAAGATAAAACCGCGGTTTTTCACAGCCGTCTTTCGGCAGGAGAAAGATTTGATACCTGGAAAGGTATAATTGCCGGCAAATATAAAATTGTGATCGGACCCCGTTCCGCCCTATTTACTCCCCTGAGAAATATAGGTCTGATTGTTGTCGATGAAGAACATGACGGCAGCTACAAACAGTTTGAACAGACTCCGAAATTCCACGCGCGTGATTCGGCGGTTGTTCTGGCCAAATTATCGGATGCTCCTGTTCTTCTCGGTTCTGCCACCCCCTCAGTGGAAAGTATGTATAACGCGGAAAAGGGGAAATACAAACTTCTTAACCTGCCTGACAGGGTGGATAACGCCAAAATGCCGGTCATCGAACTGGTTGATGTGAGGACTGAAAGACAAAAAAAGAGAATGAAGAATATTTTCTCAAAAAGACTTCTGGATACGATCAACGCGAAATTAAAAGCTGAAGAGGGGATAATAATTCTTCAGAACAGGAGGGGTTTCAGCACACAGATATATTGTGAGGATTGTGGTGAAATTGAGATGTGCCCAAATTGTTCGGTGGCGATGGTTTATCATATCAACCAGGATATTTTACAGTGTCACTATTGCGGAACAGTTAAAAAATCTCCCAAGGCATGTTCGGTTTGCGGTTCAATTTCCCTAAAGTATTTTGGAACCGGTACTCAAAGAGTCGAAGATGAAATGGAATATTATTTCCCCGATGCGAAAATAGCCCGTATCGATTCAGACACAATTGGTAAAAAAGGAAGGCTGAGCACTTTGCTCAATAACTTTAGAAAAGGGGAATATGATATACTCGTCGGCACACAGATGGTTTCGAAGGGGCTGGATTTTTCGCATGTTACCCTGGTCGGGGTGATATCAGCCGAAACTACTTTATGGCTGCCCGATTTCAGGGCGGATGAAAGAACATTTCAGCTTCTTACGCAGGTCGCGGGTAGAGCCGGAAGAAGTCAGAATCCCGGTCTTGTGCTTATTCAGACTCAGGATAAGAGCAATTTTGTTTTGCAAAATGTTCTTAAAAATGATTATAAACTTTTTTATGACCGTGAATTATCGCTGAGAGAACAGGGGGGGTATCCTCCTTTCGCGAAACTCTGCCTCATAGAAATGAAGGATGAGGAGGAAGCTGTCGCTTTAAGGGCAGCTACAAGGTTCTATGAAATATTGAAGGAACAGAAGATAAAACTATTTGTAACTCCTCCCGCGCCGGCAATAATTGCCAGAATTAAAAATCAATACCGTTATCAGATAATGATTAAAAGTATGAGAAATGATGATCCTTCCGGAAGGATGCTGAGAAAAGCTGTTTTTGATACAATGATTGAATATAAGAAGAAGGAAAAATCGAAGGACGCGAGAATGATTGTTGATATCGATCCGCATAATATCATTTAAAGAATCAGAGTTAGAGTAGGAGTAAGAGTTTGATGACCGGGTTGGGTGATGGTGGTTGGGTTGTTCATTTCTTATCATGGGGGTGGCTTAGGATTACTCCGTAAGGAGTCAAATTTTACGCAAAATGGCAAGAATTTCAATTAACAATTAATAATGAACAATTAAAAAGGCAAAGACTACCGCAGATTTCGCTAATTCCGTGGATTTCGGAGGAAAAAAGGCCACAAAATCACAAAAACACCAAACCCCACGAAAGAAATTACGAATTACGAATGAAAGGAATGTAATGAAACCTTATTCTTTATTTTTTAACCTTTGTAGCATAAATAATTACCTCCAGAAATTTAACCTTATTAACCTTATTCAACCGAGCAATATTTCTTCCGGAATTTGAATATGGACGCGGCAAAAAACACAAAACAGGATTACGGGGATTAAAAAGATTAACAGGATTAAAGCCTGCCATCTAAATCCAAATCGAAATCGGTTTTTGAAGAAAGTTGAGCAGGCTTATGAGGGGGATGATTGGTTGAGCGACGGTCCTGGCAGTATTCACTTTTTTAGGTGGAGGAATTACGATTACTCCGTAAGCAGTCAAATTCTACGCAAATTGGCAAAATTATTACTAATCGGTAGTAAAAATCGGCATTAGATTCCGGTCTTTTTGCAAAGGACGCAAAAAACCGGAATGACAATTAATTGGTAACATCTGGGGAAAGTCAATTCCTAATTCGTAATTCCTCATTGTCTCTGGCTTTCCAGTCTACGATTACTCCGTAAGAAGTAAAATTCTACGCAAAAAGGAAAAGTTTTTATCTGATTGCCAGTAAAATTTGGCAATAGATTCCGGCCTGCCTGCCTCTGGATGGTCTTTTCGCAAAAGACGCAAAAAACCGGAATGATAAATAATTGGTAATACCTGGGGAAAGTCAATTCCTAATTCGTAATTCCTCATTATCTCTGGCTTGCCAGTTTATGATTATTGGAGGATGGTGGTATTTTGCAAGAGATTGGGTTCAAATAACCCCGCGCTTTCAGGCCGGGGACAGTTGCTAAAGCCGCGACAAAGTATCCGGCTTTAGCCAAAAGAGAGGTTTACGCCGATTACAGTTTAACCACAAGGAACACAGGGAAGCCGCAATGGACGCGAAGAAAACTTTCCACCAAAGCAACCAAACCTCAAGGCAAAGTCCAAAAAAAACTTATTCTTCATTTTTTAACCTTCCAGGTAACAAGAAGATAATTACTTGATAATATTTCTCTTTCCGGTAGTAAAATGAGTAGGCTTCTCTCCGGATTAGTTACAACTCAAGGCAGATCAAACCCCACCCAACCTCCCCTTAAAATCTTAAGGGGAGGGGATTTTGATCTCTCATTGCTGAAGAGTTTTCGCTAAGCTGTAATTACCAGAATTGTTGTTGTTAAGTTTGGCGGTTTTCCAAATGAGGCTCTTTGGTAGCAGAGGTGACCATCCGACAAAATCAAACTTAATTGCCTCAAAAAGAATCAGAGTAGGAGTAGGAGTATGATGACCGGGTTTGGTGATGGTGGTTGGGTTGTTCATTTCTTATCATGGGGTTGGCTTGGGATTACGATTATTGGAGGATGGTGGTATTTTGCAAGAGATTGGGTTCAAATAACCCCGCGCCTTCAGGCCGGGGACAGTTGCTAAAGCCGCGGCAAAGTATCCGGCTTTAGCCAAAAGAGAGGTTCACACCGATTGCAGTTTAACCACAAGGAACACAGGGAAGGCACAAAAGGGACGCGAAGAAAACTTTCCACCAAAGCAACCAAACCTCAAGACAAAGTTCAAAAAAAACTTATTCTTCATTTTTTAACCTTCCAGGTAACAAGAAGATAATTACTTGATAATATTTCTCTTTCCGGTAGTAAAATGAGTAGGCTTCTCTCCGGATTAGTTACAACTCAAGGCAGATCAAACCCCACCCAACCTCCCCTTAAAATCTTAAGGGGAGGGGACTTTGATCTCTCATTGCTGAAGAGTTTTCGATAAGCTGTAATTACCTGATTTGTTGTTGTTAAATTTTAGCAGTTTTCCCAAATTGGGGCTTCTTAGTAGCACAGGTAACTATCCGACAAATTCAAACTTAATTGCCTTAAAAAAATCTGAGTAAAAGTAGGAGTATAATGACCGGGTTGAGTGATGGTGGCTGGGTTGTGCATCTTGTTTGCGGGACGGGATTAAAGCGTTAGAACTTTAGTTCCGCGCAAAATGAAAAAATATCAATGAACAATGAACAATTAAAAAAGGCAAGGTTTACTAAAGATTTCTTTTATATCGCAGATTAATACGGAAGATAGGCCACAAAATCACTAAAACACAAAATCCCACAAAAAGCTCAAAAAAAAATCCCTCTCGATAATGTGAGAGGGATTATTTGAATTTTATTACTGCATGAAAAATTTAAGGAATGGTATCTGCTGAGCGAGGAAGAAAAGCAGTGTGGTAAATCCGAGCCACATTCCGAAAACCATAATGAAGTATGGAGTCGTTGATTTTGCCTTAAACATTTTAGCGTAACCGATAGATACAACAGCAAAAAACCAGATGCTAAGAATGTCAATTTTGTCAAGTAAAAATCCGACAAATGTTTCGGTATCTGAACCCAGCAACGTAGCGACACTGGTGGACCTTATCATCTGGTCCATAGAGAGGGATATAATTACCGTGGCGATAATCTGTATTACCGAGATATAATATGGCAGACCCCAGGCAACCATCGCGTCTGAATAAGTTCCTTCTCCTTTTATACCAAACTTGGCTATTAAGAAAAATACTCCCGCTATAATGAAAAAGAAGATGAAAGAAACAATAACGATTCCAACTGCCTGAACAAGGATTCCTCCATCGATATTTTTCTCTATCTGGGTTCTGATGGCTTCTTTTTGCTGGTCGGCCTGCTGCTCGCTCATCTGACCACTTTCAACAGCCTGGTTTAGTCCTTTTTCAACCATACCCATCTGTTTCTCAATAACTGAGTATTTAATCTGCGGATTACTCATAAGAAGGAAATTTGATAAAATAGCGGCCACGATCACCAGTATCACCGGAATCAGCCAGTCGATCGCGCGAGCGGGGAACTGGGCAGACTTTGTAAACATTGAAACCGGCTCGGTAAACACCCCGACAAGTTTATCGGTATGACTGAGTTCATAATCCTCATCTTCCGGTAATTCTTCTTCATTGAGGGGCTTGTTGTTGTAATCTTCCATATTTTCTCCTATTTATATTAATGATGATATTGCCAGGTAAAGCAAGTTTCCTCAAGAATATTTATTTTGACGTTTGAAAAAAAGATTTTCTTCATAACAACTGAATAAGATACACAAAATTTTTGATTTTATTCAGATTTATAAAATAATTATTTGTAAATAAAATGAAAAGAATGGAATCAGAGGAAAAAATGAAAACTATAATTGAGCCTTTTAAAATTAAATCGGTGGAGCCTATTCGCTTTACCACAAAAGAAGAAAGGGTGAAGATACTTGATGAAGCGGGTTATAATCCTTTTCTGATTCATGCCGATGATGTTTTGATAGATTTACTTACCGATAGCGGCACTTCGGCGATGAGCGCCTCACAGTGGGCGGGAGTTATGGAAGGGGATGAATCCTATGCCGGATCCAAAAGTTTTTACAATTTTGAAGCGGCAGTAAGAAAAATTACAGGGGATAAATATATCATTCCCACTCACCAGGGAAGAGCCGCTGAAAAAATTCTTTTTTCGATTCTTGGCGGTGAAGGAAAATTCATACCGAATAATACTCATTTCGATACTACCAGGGCTAATGTGGAATTCAGCGGCGCCGAAGCTGTCGATCTTCTGAATGAAACGGGTAAACATCCGGAGATAAGGGCTGATTTCAAAGGTGATATGGATGTGGAAGCGCTGGTAAAATTTATCGAAGAAAAAGGTGTCGAAAATATTCCCCTGGTGATGATAACCATAACAAACAATTCCGGCGGAGGACAGCCTGTATCAATGCGCAATATTAAAGATGTCCGCGCGGTCTGTGATAAATTTGGGATACCGCTATTTTTTGACGCCTGCCGTTTTGCCGAGAATGCCTGGTTTATCAAAAAAAGAGAAAAAGGATACCAGGATAAAAAAGTAATTGAAATTGTACAGGAGATGTTTTCTTACGCTGACGGGGCGACAATGAGCGCGAAAAAAGATGCTCTCGTCAATATGGGCGGTTTTCTTTCGATGAATGATGATGAACTGGCGATGAAGTGCAGAAACCTGCTTATTGTTACTGAAGGATTTCCTACATACGGGGGACTTTCGGGCAGGGACCTTGAAGCAATTGCCCGCGGACTTGAAGAAGTGCTTGATGAACACTATCTTGAATACCGAATAAGAAGCACTGAGTATCTTGGTGAAAAAATGCTGGACGCCGGTATACCGATCATTGAACCCCCCGGCGGACATGCTGTTTATATTGACGCCAAACGTTTTGTGCCTCATATTCCTCCGCATCAGTATCCGGCGCAGTCTATCACCTGCGAAATATATATTGAAGGGGGAATAAGGGCCGTTGAGATAGGCAGTGTTATGTTCGGAAAATATGGAAAAGATGGAAAGCTGGTGTCCCCTCCGATGGAACTTGTACGCCTGGCAATTCCCAGAAGAGTATATACACAAAGCCATATAGATTATGTTTCTGAGGTGATGATAGAAACCTACAAAAAACGTAATGAGCTTAAAGGTTATGAGATAACATATGAAGCTCCGATGCTGCGACATTTTACAGCGAAATTTAAACCGATCGGATAATTATTTTGAAAATAGAGAAACTGTTTTCATATAGCGATAAAAATATGATCTGGCGTCTCCTGGTTTCGGATGAGGATAATCTTATTATCGAAACCAGGGATCCGTCAGATAAAAAGGCATATTTTCACTCCCTGAAAATGAGCGACGGAAGAAAAAACTTTATTCGGAAATCTCTGGTTGATGATTTCTGGACCGGCATAGAAGAAATTAATGGCAGAAATATTATTCTTCACAAGTATGTGAAACCGGATATGCCTGAGCATACAGGTGTCTATGCCGTGGACACTGTTTCCGGGGAAGAAGTTTGGGGGTATCCCAATCTTCAATATAACTTTTCCATTAAAAATAAGATTTATTGCGTTGGGGAAGAAAGCGGAATAGAAAGGAAATATATTATTGACGCGGTCAGCGGTGAAATTTCCAGGGCCGAAGATGAAGATTCTTCCAATTGGAAAGAGCTGAATGAAAAAGCTTATGAACTTTCCGACTATTCCGATTATCATTTTCCTGAATTTGAACTTTTCGCGGGAATAGAACCGGGAGTTACTGATGATATAATTAAAAAATCAACAGGTTCAGTATTCCCGCGGACTGAGGTAATAAGACTCGAAAAAATACTTATCGCCTCAATACATTATTTACGAAAAGATACAAATCTCGATCATAAACTTTTTGCTTTTGAGCTTGATTCCTGTGAAAAAATACTGGATATTAAGCTTGACAGCAAAACTGAAAAATTTAATCCGGATACATTTTTTATCTATAAAGATATTTTAGTTGTTATCCGGGAAAAGACGAAAGTCATCATCTATAAAATTAAGGGGATGATATAAATGAATTTATCGGATGAAGAAAAAAAAATTCTCCTCGCGACCGCGCGAAAATCAATAAATTCGCTTTTTAATGATATTGAACTGCCGGAGCCTGATTTACAAAAACATCCTGTTTTTAATCTTGAAACCGGTGTTTTTGTAACTCTGACAATTGATGGCAACCTGAGAGGCTGCATCGGATATATTGAAGGTTACCGTCCATTATACAGCCTTGTGGCGGATGCCGCTATTCAGGCCGCAAAAAATGATCCCCGTTTTATGCCTCTGAACGAGAATGAAAAAGATAGAATAAGTATTGAAATATCTGTGCTTTCTCCTGCTTTCTCAATGGAAAAATATGAGGATATTGAAATTGGAAAACATGGGCTGATACTTGAAGAAGGAGGCCATCGTGGACTTTTGCTTCCGCAGGTGCCGGTTGAGCATAACATGGACCTTGAAGAGTATCTTTCCTCTTTGTGTCAGAAAGCGGGACTGCCTTATAACTTCTGGAAAGAGAGGGTCCTGAACATAGAAATGTTTACTGCTGCCGTTTTTTCAGAAAAGGAACTTGGGAGGCAGACATGAACCAGATCAGGAACGCGGCTGTAGCGGGCATGTTTTATCCCGGTTCCGAAAATCAGCTTCGGAAAGAAATAACTCTTATGCTGGAAGAAGCTGCCGACTATGGAGAATATAAAGGCATCGCGGGCATTGTGGTTCCTCACGCCGGGTATGTTTATTCGGGAAGAACCGCGGCGGCGGCATTTAAATTGCTTAAAAAGAAATATAATCGGTTTATAGTTATTTCGCCCAGTCACAGGGAATATTTCCCCGGAATTAATATTTATCCCGGCGCCGCATTTTCAACACCGTTTGGAGAAATAGCCATCAATGAGGAATTGAGGGAGCAACTGCTTTCGGGCAGTGATCTGATCAAACTTAATTCTGCCGGACACAACCAGGAGCACGCTGTGGAAGTGATACTTCCATTCATTCAGCATCTCTTTCCGGAAGCGGAGTTTGTCCCGGTCGTTATAGGAGATCAGTCAGCTCAATACATTTATGGTCTTGCCGACGCGTTAACGCCGCTGTTCGGGGAGGATGTAATGGTAGTTGTCAGTTCGGACCTGTCCCATTTTTATGATTCGGATACCGCGGCTTATCTCGATGGTATAGTTGAAAATCATATAAATTCGTTTAATTACAGCGGATTATTTGAAGACCTTACAAAAAGAAAATGTGAAGCCTGTGGAGGAGGGGGAATTGTTTCGCTGATGAAAGCGGCTGAATCAAGAGGAATAAATAAAGCGCGTGTAATTGAGAGAACAGATTCAGGCAGAGCGTCGGGTGATCGCTCAGAAGTTGTCGGTTATCTTTCAGCAGTTATTTATGAATCTGAATAAAAAAATCGCGGTTGTCGGGGCGGGGAAAATAAGCTGGTCCCTTGTGCCGGCGATAAAAAAGGCCGGATTTCAAAATGTCAATATTATCAGCAGAAACATAAAGTCTGCTGAAAAACTTTCTCGACAGAACAACCTGGAGAATTATTCGGATAATTTGATTTCTCTTGCCGGAGAGGAGTTAATTATTCTCGCTGTGCCTGATGATTCAATATCTGATTTATCTGAGCAGATTTCAAATATGAAATTTGATTTTGTCAACCAGGTTTATCTGCATCTTTCAGGCTCGAAATCGGCTGATGAATTAAGGACTCTGGCTGTGAGGGGCGCAGCAACCGGTTCTTTGCATATCATGCAGACATTTCCCGAAAGGAGTGAATCAAATATCAAAGGCGCCAGGGGCGCTGTTGAATCAGATGATCTGGAAATACGACAATATTTATCGGAGTTCGCGAAGTTGTTGGGGATAAATGCTGTGGAACTGGATGGTGAACTTAAAACAGCTTACCATCTTCTTGGAGTATTTACATCGAACTTTATGGTGGCGAATTATTTTAACGCGGAAAAAATAATCAGTCATTCGGGATTGAAGATGATCTCCTCAGCCGAGCTGACAAAACCGATAGTAAAACAGACGCTTGAGAATCTTATGAAAAAAAGTCCGGAACAGGCTTTATCGGGTACTATTGAGCGTGGCGATATTTCAACTGTTTTGAGGCATATAGAAACTTTAAGAGATGATCGGCTGCTTTTACTTGATTATTTATCGGGAAGTCTGAGTCTGCTTGAGGCCGCGAAAAAAAAGAATTCATTATCGGAGGAAGTGTACCTTTCACTACAGACACTTCTTGTTAAGGAACTGAAAAAAATTATCATCCGGTTCTGAAAAAGGTATTAATACATTATATTTGCTATTTAATTTTTAACAGCTATTGAGGTTTGCTATCAAAAAGGATAATAAAAATCAGCAGAACATTGTAGAAAAGGTTGTATCACTGGCAAAAAGAAAAGGATTCGTATTTCAATCGAGTGAAATATATGGCGGATTGAACGGATGCTGGGATTATGGTCCGCTGGGTGTTGAATTGTTAAAGAATATTAAAGAAGAATGGTGGAAGGCGATGACTTACCGGGAGGATGTTGAGGGTCTTGACGCCGCAATTCTAATGCATCCTAAGGTATGGGAAGCTTCGGGGCATGTGGAAAATTTCACCGATCCGATGATTGACTGTAAACAATGCAAAGCAAGATATCGCCTTGATATTCTGAGTGACGCGATCTCAGATAAGAAAAAAGGAAAGATTTTACGCACCCTGAGAGAAAGTGAAACTCTCTCGCCAGAAATAAAAGAAAAAATTGAGGAGCTTATAACGCCCTTCGAAGATGATAATGATAAACTGACTGCCCTTTTTGAAAATTCAGTTATTGCGCCGGCAGTTCTTGCTGAAACCAATTGTCCGCAGTGCGGTACTAAAGGGGAATTTACCGAACCTCGCAGTTTTAACCTGATGTTTAAAACTTTTCTCGGGCCGGTTGAGCAGGAAGGCAATGTGATTTATCTGAGGCCTGAAACCGCGCAGGGAATATTTGTCAATTTCCTTAATGTCCAGACTGCCAGCCGCCAGAAATTACCTTTTGGAATCGCGCAGATAGGCAAAGCTTTCAGAAATGAAATAAATACGAAGAACTTTCTCTTCCGTACACGGGAGTTCGAACAGATGGAAATGCAGTATTTCGTTAAACCAAGTGATGATGACAAATGGTTCGATTTCTGGAAAGAAGCGAGATTGAATTTTTATACTGATCTGGGTATGAGTCCTGATAAACTGCGTTACGCCGATCACCCGCAGGATAAACTGGCTCATTACGCAAAAGCGGCTACAGATATCGAATATCTGTTCCCGTTTGGTTGGGGCGAGATGGAAGGTATCCATAACCGGACCGATTTTGACCTGGGGCGTCATGAAGAGTATTCTGGTAAATCGCAGAAATATTTTGATGAGGAGAGCAGGGAGAAATTCATTCCCTTTATTATTGAGACTTCAGCGGGAGCCAGCCGTTCTTTTATGGCATTTCTTATCGACGCCTATCATGAAGAGGAAGTTAAAGGTGAAAACAGGGTTGTTTTGCGTTTCCATCCGAAACTCGCTCCAATTAAAGCTGCCATTCTGCCATTGGTCAATAAAGATGGAATGCCTGAAATAGCTAAAAAAATTGAGGCCGACCTGCGTCCTTTTCTTAAAGTATTTTACGACAGCAAGGGTGCGGTCGGAAGAAGATACCGCCGTCAGGATGAAGCGGGCACTCCTTATTGCATAACAGTCGATACCCAGACTCTGGAAGATAATACTGTAACCCTTAGAGAAAGGGATTCAATGGAACAGACAAGGGTGAAGATTGATGAGTTATTGACTGTCCTTTTAGAGAAATTGAGGTAACGAGTATATAATACAGATTGTTTTACAAGGCTCCTTCACGGAGCCTTTCTTTTATATGATCATAAGGAGTTAACTCATCAGCATTGCAAGATTCAACCCCGTTGGGGTTGTAAGAAAAACGAGGGGGCATTTTCCCACCAGTTTCACTGGCGGCTAATGATATTTTACCCCTGTCGGGGTAATCTCGTTCGAAATTGTTGGAATTCTATTAAAACGTATATAGTTGGCGAAGTGTAGGATCGGTGAGGAATCCCGAAGGGATTTAATATAAATAGCCCGGATGCAATCCGGAGGAAATGAGAAGTGAAAAAGTTTAACAACCCCAACGGGGTTGAATATTGAAAGCTTGAATGGAATTCGTATTATTATTAATTTAATAAACCATTATCAGTTTTAAAAATAGTTAAGGTGAGGATGTTGGATGAGTACGTACACTCAATTATGTTATCATATTATCTTTTCAACTTTTAAAAGAAATAAATCATTAAGGAAATCAGATAGAGATGAGCTTTTTAGATATATCTCAAAGATATTGGAAAATAAAAAATGCCATCTTTACTGGATTGATGGTGTAGAGGACCATATTCATATTGCCACACATATTCATCAGACCATTACTCTGGCATCTCTGGTGAAGGATATTAAACTTGCAGCAGATAATTTTATAAAACATTCAAAGATTTTTCCTGCATTTGATGGATGGCAGAATGGATATGGCGCCGTAACATTTTCATATAGGGATAAAGATGATGTAATAAATTATATTAAAAATCAGGAGGAACATCAAAGAGAAAAAACCTTCAAGGAAGAATTAATAGAGTTTTATGTTGAAAATGGAATAGAGTTTAACGAAAAGTATTTGTTTTAATGTTATCATATTTGTTCTGTTTTTCCGGCAATTCAACCCCGTTGGGGTTGTTGAATAATGGGGGGGCATGTTTTCACCAGTTTCACTGGCGGCTAATGATATTTTACCCCTGTCGGGGTAACTTCGTTCTATTATTACCGGAATTATATTGGAATGTGGAATAATCGGTGAAGTATAAGATCGGTGAGGAATCCCGAAGGAATTCAATATAAATAGCCCCGGATGCAATCCGGAGGAAATGAGAAGCGAAAAATGTAACAACCCCAAGGGGGTTGAATATTACACCTTGGGATACCAGAACCTTCCGAAAACGAAAAAAGCCTTCCGATAAAAGAACAGAAGGCTTCCATGAGCTCCACCTGTAGGACTCGAACCTACATCCCGATGCTTCGGGATAACAGCCGCGTGCTCACACGCCTTCCGAAAACGAAAAAAGCCTTCCGAAAAAAAAAGAACAGAAGGCTTCCCTGAGCTCCACCTGTAGGACTCGAACCTACATCCCGATGCTTCGGGATAACAGCCGCATGCTCACACGCCTTCCGAAAACGAAAAAAGCCTTCCGAAAAAAAAGAACAGAAGGCTTCCCTGAGCTCCACCTGTAGGACTCGAACCTACATCCCGATGCTTCGGGATAACAGCCGCATGCTCACACGCCTTCCGAAAACGAAAAAAGCCTTCCGAAAAAAGAACAGAAGGCTTCCCTGAGCTCCACCTGTAGGACTCGAACCTACATCCCGATGCTTCGGGATAACAGCCGCATGCTCACACGCCTTCCGAAAACGAAAAAAGCCTTCCGAAAAAAGAACAGAAGGCTTCCATGAGCTCCACCTGTAGGACTCGAACCTACAACCCTGCGGTTAACAGCCGCATGCTCTACCATTGAGCTAAGGTGGAATGTAAAAAAATAAAATAAGAACAAAGTCATAAACAATTGAACACCAAATATATAGCCTGGAAGACAAACTGTCAAGAGGTACATGTAAATAAATAAAAAAATTATCATTTATCCCGAAATATTTTTCCGCCATTCTAACTTTTGAAACATTCTTCTAAAACAATAGCCCCTTTAATTTGCAAATAATATTTCTTTAAATATTATCATATAAGAAAAGATGATTCCAACATCTGAGAAATAAGGAAATAATTGATAATTTTTATGGGAAAAATCCTTATTATTCATGCTTTAATCAAAAAAAAATAGGCATTGTGACATTTTGTTTTATGGCATGTAAATTGTTCGGTTTATAGATCAAATTAATTTTTCGAGGTAAGGAATGGAATTAACACATATAGAACATATCGGGATTGCGGTGAAAGATCTGCAAAAATCAACAAAATATTTTGAAGAAATACTTGGACTGAAATGTTATGCTGTTGAGGAGGTAAAGGATCAAAAGGTAAAAACAGCGTTTTTTAAGGTGGGACAGACAAAAATTGAATTGCTTGAATCAACTGATCCTGAGGGACCGATAGGAAAATTCATCGAAAAGAAAGGTGAGGGTATTCACCATCTGGCATTTAATGTAGGTGACGGACTTCAGTCGGCGCTGAATGAGATAGCCGGGCAGGGGATAAGGCTGATAGATGAAAAACCTCGTAAAGGAGCTGAAGGATTAAATATCGCATTTCTTCACCCAAAGTTTACCAATGGTGTTTTGACTGAACTATGTGAAAATCCGGAAAGTAAGTCAGAATAAAATAATATTTACTAACAAAAATACTCAATACAAAATAAGATACGCTCTTATCAGGAGTAAAAATGGCGATACAGGATAAAATCAGAGAATTAATGGAGATGCGCGATGAGGCGCGTCTGGGCGGCGGTGAAAAAAGGATAGAAGCCCAGCACAACAAAGGAAAATATACTGCGCGGGAAAGAATTGAAATGCTGCTGGATGAAGGCAGCTTCGAAGAATTTGATATGTTTGTAACTCACCGCACGGTAGATTTTGGATTAGATAAGAAACATTTTCTTTCAGATGGAGTTGTTACCGGTTACGGGACAATCGATGGCCGGCTTGTTTATGTTTTTTCACAGGACTTTACTGTCTTTGGCGGTTCACTTTCCGAAATGTATGCCGAAAAGATATGCAAGGTTATGGATAAGGCAATGAAAATGGGCGCCCCAATTATTGGTTTTAATGACAGCGGCGGCGCGAGAATTCAGGAAGGTGTTAAGAGTCTTGGCGGTTACGCGGATATATTCCAGAGAAATATTATGGCCTCAGGTGTTGTTCCACAGATATCAGCGATATTCGGTCCATGTGCCGGAGGCGCCGTATATTCACCGGCTCTTACTGACTATACCATTATGACCAAAGGAACAAGTTATATGTTTGTTACAGGTCCGAAGGTGGTGAAAACAGTAACAGGCGAAGTTGTAACAGACGAAGAGCTTGGCGGAGCGTCAGTTCACGCTTCAAAATCGGGTGTTACTCATTTCGCTGTTGAGGATGAAGAAGAAGGCATTATGCTGATCAGAAAACTGTTGAGCTATCTTCCACAGAATAATCTTGAAGATCCACCTTATTCTCCTTGTGATGATCCTATCGACAGACTTGATGACGCTTTAAATGAAATAATCCCCGACAATCCAAACAAACCTTATGATGTCAAGGATATCATCTTTTCGGTAGTGGATAATAATGAATTTCTTGAAGTACAAAGAAGCTACGCTCCGAACATTGTAACAGGTTACGCGAAATTTAATGGCAACCCGGTTGGTATTGTAGCGAATCAGCCGCAATATCTGGCAGGTGTGCTTGATATAAATGCTTCCAGAAAAGCCGCTCGTTTTGTAAGATTCTGCGATTCTTTTAATATTCCTATTGTTACACTTGTCGACGTGCCCGGATTTCTCCCCGGAACAGCCCAGGAATATGGCGGCATTATTATTCACGGAGCCAAACTTCTTTTCGCTTATGGCGAGGCAACAGTACCCAAAGTTACAATAATCTTAAGAAAAGCCTATGGCGGCGCTTATGATGTGATGAGTTCCAAGCACCTTCGCGGCGACATTAATTACGCTTGGCCGGGCGCTGAAATTGCCGTTATGGGTCCCAAAGGAGCTATTGAGGTTCTGCACGCCAGGGAAATTAAAAAAATTGAGGATCCAGAAGAGAGAACTAAATATATTGCCGAAAAAGAGGCGGATTATAAAAACAAATTTGCCAATCCTTATGTAGCGGCAAAATTCGGATATATTGATGATGTAATTGAACCAAGAAACACCAGGTTCCGTATTATCAGAGCCCTTCAGATGCTGGCGACCAAAAAGGATACAAATCCTCCTAAAAAACATTCCAATTTACCATTATAACGGACTGGTAAAATGATTATAAATGAAATAATTAATTCTGATTCTCTTAATACTGTTAAGGATACCGTTACCGCCGCTGATACCGCTCTTGGAGAACTTAATATAAGTTTTACCAATATTACTTCGGAATCTCTTGTCATAACCGTCCTCGGTTATGCTATTGTGTTCGCGGCGCTTGTTATTCTTTATTTGGTTTTCTTTAACTTCGCGAAAATTTTGCAGAAAAATGTTAAGAAAAGGCTTCGGGCGAAAGGGGAGATAGCTCATGAGGATGAAGATATCTCTGTTTCGGGTGAAATTAATGCCGCTATTTCGGCCGCATTATATCTCCATTTTGAAGAAGCGCATGACTACGAAAATACCGTAATTACTATTAAAAAGGTCCAGAGGACCTATTCACCATGGAGTTCAAAGATCTATGGATTAAGAAACTATCCAGGTAAATAAGCGGAAAATAATAAAATGAAACAATTTAAATTTACGATCAGGGGTAATAACTACGATGTTAATATCCTGAATTTTGAAGACAATATTGCAGAAATTGAAGTAAATGGTTCGACATATAAGGTTGAAGTTCATAAAGAGGTGAAACAGAGTAAAACACCCAAGCTGATGAGGCCTAAAGTTGTACACTCCCATGAACCGAAACAGAGCAAAACCTCACGTCCCGAAGCTAAGAAAGGGGCGGGAATGATAAATGCTCCATTGCCGGGAACAATTCTTGAGATCAAAGTCAAAGAAGGTGATAGCGTAAAAGCAGGTGATAAACTGCTCGTAATGGAAGCCATGAAAATGGAAAACAATATCAACGCCGACAGAGATGGAACAATTGTTTCAATTAAAGTGAATAATGGCGATTCTGTTCTCGAAGGTGACACATTAGTTGAAATCGGGAGTTGATAAATGAATATTATTAATCAATTTTTCGACGGCTTTTCCAAGTTCCTCAGTTATACGGGATTTGCCAATGTCTCTGTAGGTCACTTGGTTATGATTCTGGTCGGCGCGTTTTTTATATATCTTGCTATCCGTAAAGAATATGAACCGCTGCTTCTTGTGCCTATCGGATTTGGAATCCTTGTAGGAAACATACCCTTTCTTGAAGGGGTTGGTCTGCAGCTTGGCATTTATGAGCAGGGCAGCGTGCTTAATTATTTATATTTCGGTGTTCTGAAAGGTATTTATCCTCCATTGATCTTTCTTGGAATAGGGGCAATGACAGACTTTTCCGCTCTTATTTCCAATCCGCGATTAGTGTTGCTTGGAGCTGCCGCCCAGGTGGGTATATTCCTTACTTTTATTGCCGCGCTGGTTTTAGGTTTTACTATGCCACAGGCTGCCGCTATCGGGATTATCGGAGGCGCCGACGGCCCTACCGCTATTTTCCTGAGTTCCAAACTCGCTCCCGAATTGATAGGGGCGATCGCTATAGCGGCTTATTCTTATATGGCCCTTGTTCCGGTAATTCAGCCCCCGATAATAAAATTACTCACAACCCCCGAAGAGCGTAAGATCAAAATGAAGCCGCCACGTTCGGTTTCCAGGCTCGAAAAAATTATGTTCCCGGTTGTTGGTCTTATTCTTACGTGTTTCATTTCACCCGGGGGCCTGCCGCTGCTCGGTATGCTCTTTTTCGGCAACCTGCTTAAAGAATCGGGTGTAACAAAGAGGCTTAGTGATACGGCGAGTAAATCTCTTATAGATATTGTTACCATATTACTTGGTTTAACCGTAGGGGCATCGACTCAGGCAACTACTTTTCTTACTCCCCAGTCAATATTAATTTTTGTTCTCGGGGCTGTATCATTTATGATAGCTACCGCCGGCGGAGTAATTTTCGCGAAAGTAATGAATCTTTTTTCCTCAAAAGATAATAAACTGAATCCCATGATAGGCGCGGCAGGTGTTTCGGCTGTGCCCGATAGCGCGAGAGTTGTTCAACATCTTGGTATTAAAGAAGACCCCACAAATTACCTGCTTATGCACGCGATGGCGCCTAATGTGTCAGGTGTTATCGGCTCGGCAGTCGCCGCCGGTATTTTGTTAAGTCTGCTTACCGGTGTTGTGTGATTCACTGATTGAATATTTTATAATAAAATCCCGCTTTTCCGGCGGGTTTTTTTTAGCAATTTCTTCGCTGTTTATTGTTGAAGGAAATTCCAATACAATAGCATTTTTATGTTGTAGAGACAAGGAATGCCTTGTCTCTACAGGTTTTCTTTCCGGCACAAAAAAAATAAGATCGATAGCGATATTTAACCAGGTTAATTCTGCATTCCCCGGGACATGGCACTGGCATGTTGCATATCATTATTGTTGGATTGTATTTGGGAGAAATATGGATGGGTTTATAACAGGCGCAAAAATGATTCGCTACTTTAAATAAATTATTTTATATGAAAAATCTTCCCTTTTTCCGGTTTCATTTGCAATGTTTAATCTCAAAAAATATACTCCGGCCGATAATTCCATTTCGTCCCCGTTTATTCTACGTTCATAATTCCCCGCTCCTTTTTTCCCTTTTTCTATCTCTTTTATCTTCTCACCGGTTAATGACCATAAGGTAAAATTTATATCACAATCGCTTTCCAATTCATAGGTCACTATTATTTCCGGGTTAAAGGGATTGGGATAGGCCCGCAGCCGGTTTTTAGTTGCTTTTTGGTTGATACCCTTTTGTTTGGGAACCGCTATATCGACAGGGGAAACATCCGATTCATAACCTTCATTATCAATTGCTGTTAAAAGGTATCTTATTGTGCCATATCCATTAATAGGTTCAGTTAATGAAGTGTCCGCTTTATGGATACATTTTTTGTTATCGATACCAAATCTTCCCGCAATTACTTCTCTTTCTGCTTTATAGCTGACTACATCCGATTCAGTATTATCGAGCCAGTTAATAAAATTATATCCGTTGTTATACCCCGAGGTATCTATTCGCGGGGCTGAGGGAGGAAGGTTGATATATGGATAACCTATCCCCATATTCTCCGCCGAAAAGTCCGATGTCGCTTCTTGATCCATCTTTATCATGAAGATAGGGAGCTCCCGCGTCAATAAGTGGTGAATATTTCTGAAGGTGAAAATCAAGAGCTGATGTGTCAGCCACCATCGGATTTATAACCCTGTTGGTGGAATCAAACGTGCCTTCAACAAATGGTACTTCACAATTCCACATTACATTATATTGTACAGAATTATTATTAGCAGAGCTTAACCCGGCAATTGAATTTATTATCAAATTATTTCGTGTTAAATTTTCCCAGTGAGCTAATAAGGCGCGAAACCAGAACTTGCCATAAATAACATTATTTTCTGTCACAACCGGGTAACCAACATTATTTATGCCTACCATTGCGATGTTACTTGTATATATAAGATTGTTTTTTATTTGCGCCTGGTATGATATTACATGAATACCATATCCACCGTAATAAGTGAGGAGTATTTCATTATTATGAATATAGAGTGTTTGTCCACCAGGCGATGAACTTATTCCATGTGATGAACAAACTTTATTTCTTCTGATAATACCGGAATATTCATAACCTCTGAGATTTATACCTATTTCGCAATCTGAAATTTTATTTGCACTAATAACAACCTCCCGACCAATAGAATAGATACCATAATATCCATTGGTTATGATATTGTTCGATATTACAGCTTTTGAACTATCATGGTATTCGAAGGGATAAAAAGTAAGTCCCCATCCTTCCTTATTATTATCAACAATAATATTAAGATTTTTTGCCGTATTATCGCCAAGTAACCTTACAGAATGAAAATAATCCGGCTTGGGAAAATCCCGTGTATCTATTATACAGCTATCCTTATTTGTCCCTATAAAAGACACCCCTTTTGGCACAATAACAGTATCCTTATAAATCCCGGGGCCAAGGTAAACAGTATCACCATAAACGGAAATATCCATCGCTTTATAAATAGAATCCGCCGCCGTAGCCCATGAGGTGTAGGGTGGTATGCTGCTGCCGGTCTTGCTGACATAGTGGATTTCGGCATTAACAACTGAAAAAACAAAAAGAAAAAATAAAATAACCCTTGTTGTCATAATAAATCCCTGCTTAAGACTCATATTGAACACAATTTAATAAAATTATATTATAAAGTACAATGATTATTTGTGATAAGGGGAGAATTTTTACAAGGTGAAATATTTTTTCCCCATCCGTAGAGACAAGGCATGCCTTGTCTCCACAGGTTTTCTTACAGACTTTTTTTCGGCATAGAAATGAAAAATGATGCCGCGTTTTAATCATAGTTCGGCTTCGGCAGGTTCAGCCACCGGATAACCCGTTTAGAGAAAATTCATGAATATTCTCTACATCAGATTGATTACCTCATCATTTCCTTTTCTATCCGGGAAAAACTCCAGTATTTTATTTAACACCTCATCCACAATTGAATCGGGGCAAGAGGCGCCGCTGGTGAGGGCGATTGTGATTTTTTCTTTATCAGGCAGGAAACCGGAAGTTTTTATTTTATTTTTGCTTTCCGGATTAAAATGTGTGATCTCTTTCATTTCAGAGATATTATCCGCTGAAGAGATAAAGTAGGTGGGATATCGGCTTTCGAGCAATTCAACGATATGTGATGTATTGGAGCTGTTATAACCTCCGACCACAATCGCGAGGTCGGCTCCCGAATCCATCAATCCATAGGTGGCAGACTGGTTATCATTTGTGGCGTAACAGAGTGTGTCCCTGGTATCGGCAAAATGTTCTTTAATCTTTTCCGCGCCATATCTATCGAGAAGAGCGGATTTAATACAATTGGAAATTTCCTCGGTTTCGCTCGCGAGCATTGTAGTCTGGTTTACCACACCGATGCGGGCCAGGTCTTTTTCCGGATCAAATCCCTCTGAATATTTTCCTTCAAATATTTCGTAAAACTCTGAGACCGGAATTTTACCAAGTATAATATCACAAAGTTTGCCGGTTTCATTTATATCTCTTACAATGAGGGACTTCGCGTTTTTATCGGAGTGTGAAAATGTTGCCCTGGTTTCTTCATGAGTATGTTTGCCATGAATGACAACTGTAAATTCCTTATCACCGAGAGAATTTGCTCTGTTCCATACTTTCTCAACGAAGGGGCAGGTGGTATTATATTCTTTTGTTTTTATCCCTTTTTCCCTGAGAAGGTTTTCCATTTCTATTGTTGTTCCGAAAGCGGGAATGATCACAATATCATCCGGGGTGATATCATTAATATCCATATAGGGATTGCCCCTGGTATCCATGACAAATTGAATGCCCTGCGCGCGCAGATCATTATTTACGGCTGGATTATGTATCATTTCACTTAACAGGTAAATATTTTTATCGGGATTTTCCTTCAGAGTTTTATAAGCTATTTCTATCGCGTTTTCCACACCGTAACAAAATCCGAAATGCCTCGCTATTTTGAATTCCACCGGGCCGAAATCAAGAATTGTAGGGGAAAAATCCTTTTTCCTCGGATCAGTTTGTTTTCTGTATGTTTTTATCCGGCTTATCAGACTGCTGCGGTAAAAGTCAGGTATATTAAATTTTTTCATCTTTTTTCTGTTTTAATTTTGTAACCTACAGGGGGCAAATATAATTCATTTCAAGATTGAATTGCGAATATTGGTGAAATATTTCTTTGGAATGTTATTTGGTATTTTAAACAAGCCGTCAACTTACCAAAACACAAAATCCCGCGAAAAACTCAAAGAAACCGTATTTTTGATTTTTTAACCTTAGTAGCATAGGAAACCACCCGACCAAACTAAACCTTATTAATCTTATTCATGTTCTAATGAATTATCTAATGATCGGGTAAAAAACTTGGAATAGGAATGGGGTGATTAAAAAGATTGACCGGATATATATTGGCCATAGAAATCTAAATCGAAGTCGCCATCGAAATCGGATTCTTTAATAAATCTGGGAATTGTTTCATTCTTCACTCTCCACTAACCACTATTCACTTCTGACTCCGCCAGATTATGATTACTCCGTAAGCAGTTAAATTCTACGTAAAATGGCAAAAATGCAATTAATAATTAATAATGAACAATGAACAATTAAAAAGACAAAGACTACCGCAGTTTTTTTGATTACGCAGATTTCGTTGCTTGAGATGGAAGAAAAGCCACAAAATCACAAAAACACCAAATCCCACGAAAAAACTCAAAAAACCTTTTCTTTATTTTTTCACCTTAGTAGAAGAGATGATCACCCGACCAATCTAAACCTTATTAACCTTATTCAAACGAGCGATATGTTTTAATGAATTATCTGATGACAGGGTAAAAAACTCAGAACAGGAATGGGGTGATTAAGATTACGATTATTCCGTAAGCAGTTAAATTCTACGTAAAATGGCAAAAATGCAATTAATAATTAATAATGAACAATGAACAATTAAAAAGACAAAGACTACCGCAGTTTTTTTGATTACGCAGATTTCGTTGCTTGAGATGGAAGAAAAGCCACAAAATCACAAAAACACCAAATCCCACGAAAAAACTCAAAAAACCTTATTCTTTATTTTTTCACCTTAGTAGAAGAGATGATCACCCGACCAATCTAAACCTTATTAACCTTATTCAAACGAACGATATGTTTTAATGAATTATCTGATGACAGGGTAAAAAACTCAGAACAGGAATGGGGTGATTAAGATTACGATTATTCCGTAAGCAGTTAAATTCTACGTAAAATGGCAAAAATGCAATTAATAATTAATAATGAACAATGAACAATTAAAAAGACAAAGACTACCGCAGTTTTTTTGATTACGCAGATTTCGTTGCTTGAGATGGAAGAAAAGCCACAAAATCACAAAAACACCAAATCCCACGAAAAAACTCAAAAAACCTTATTCTTTATTTTTTCACCTTAGTAGAAGAGATGATCACCCGACCAATCTAAACCTTATTAACCTTATTCAAACGAACGATATGTTTTAATGAATTATCTGATGACAGGGTAAAAAACTCAGAACAGGAATGGGGTGATTAAGATTACGATTATTCCGTAAGCAGTTAAATTCTACGTAAAATGGCAAAAATGCAATTAATAATTAATAATGAACAATGAACAATTAAAAAGACAAAGACTACCGCAGTTTTTTTGATTACGCAGATTTCGTTGCTTGAGATGGAAGAAAAGCCACAAAATCACAAAAACACCAAATCCCACGAAAAAACTCAAAAAACCTTATTCTTTATTTTTTCACCTTAGTAGAAGAGATGATCACCCGACCAATCTAAACCTTATTAACCTTATTCAAACGAGCGATATGTTTTAATGAATTATCTGATGACAGGGTAAAAAACTCAGAACAGGAATGGGGTGATTAAGATTACGATTATTCCGTAAGGAGTTAAATTCTACGCAAAATGGCAAAATTTTATTTGACCATCAATTTACCGGGGAATTCTGTCTGCCTGTTCGCCGCGGAGAATCCCTGGCGGGACTTTTGATCAACTTCTTAACTTATTTCCCCACAATGAATTGCGGGGCTATTATCTGAAAGCCTGTCCGACGCGGCGGATCCCTGGCGGGACTTTTTTGGGATTTTGAAGTTATTACAAAAGAAGAATTGTTTTTAAACTCCTCACTCGTCACTATCCACTTCCGGCTCTGCCGGATTAAGATTACGATTAAGATTACGATTATTGGTAATATGTCAAAATTTTGGAATAATATTTAACACGGCTTTGTTATAGATTACAGTTGAATAAATATTGGATTAAGGTGTGAGAATAATATTATTGATATTGATTATAAATGTGGTCACTTTCGCGCAGACAGGAAAGCTGAAAGGTACGGTTACAACTGACGGGGAACCTCTTCCGGGAGTAAATATACTCCTTTTGGAAACTACTATAGGAGGTGTGAGTAATCTTGAAGGAAGTTACGAAATTCTAAATCTTGAGCCGGGAAAATATAAAGCCAGGTTCAGCGCTGTCGGGCACGCGACGAAATTTTTTGATATTGAGATCATAGCCGGGAGGACACTTGAGCTCAATGTGGTACTGGAGACCGAAGATATAGAAGTTGATGTTGTTGAGGTAGTGGATAAAAGAATTCAGGAGCAAAAGGATACCAGAACAAGTCTGATTGATCTTCAGCCCCGTGAAGCGCGGGCAATGCCGGGAGCGGTAACAGATGTTTTCCGCACATTGCACTCTCTGCCCGGAGTGCTGGCGCCAAACGATTTTTCTTCGCAGCTTGTGATCAGGGGAAGCACTCCCGACCAGAATTTAATAATTATGGATGATGTGGAGATTTTTAATCCCTACCGGCTTTATGGTGTTATCAGCATGTTTAATCCCGAAGCTGTATCTGATATAAATCTTGAAACAGGAGGTTTTTCGGCCAAATATGGCGACAGGCTTTCGGCAGTTCTCGACGTAACAAATAAACAGGGGACAAGAACAGAAAACCTTAAAGGAAATCTGAACGCGAGTATTGTTGCCGCAAATCTTGTGCTCGAGGGAAAAAATCCATTTGGCGTTGCCGGAAGCTGGCTTGTAAATTCGAGAAGAACTTATTATGACCTGATAATTGAACCATTTGTGAAAAATTCAGGGCTGGTTGAAGAAAATGTCTCATTCCCTAATTTTTATGATATTCAGACAAAGCTGGCATTCGGTCCATTTAAGGGACACAAATTTTTTATTAATGGAATTTATTCAAGGGACGCGGTAAGAGTAGTAAGCGGTGAAAACCGGACAACGCCTGACAGCGTAGGTGTGCAGGACCTTTCAAAAAATGATATGGCATCTTTCGCGTATCATTACGCGCCGAACAAAAATGTGCTCAACAAGGTTATCGCCTCCTGGTACAGCAACCAGGGAGATACCGATTTCAGCTCGGAGTTTCTCGATCCTTCTTTAAACAGGAAGGACTTTGAAGACGCGCTTACAGATACATTATCGGCATATCTTTTTAATTTCAGATTCAAATCGAACTACACCTTTGAAAAATATTCTGTGGAAGATAAATTTATCTGGTTCTGGGGTGAAAAAAGTGAACTGGAAGTGGGAGCCGGTGTCGATTTCCTTAAAACAGTTCTCGATTTTGATTTTGAATTTGGTGATGAAATAAGGGCATTCTTTAACTCTAATCCAAATATTAGAGCTACCCTGGATGATATTAAAGATATCCGGAAATACAACAGGTATAAAGCTTACGCGTTTAACAATTTTGCTATTTCCGACAAATTTTTTATTCAGCCCGGCTTCAGATATGATTATTTTGATATCCTTGAAAAAGGATTTTTTTCACCGAGAGTAGCCTTGTCCTACGCTCTTGATGACATTACCACTCTGAGAGCATCCTGGGGAATATATCTTCAATCGCCCGGGTATGAAAAACTGAGGGACAGGAATATACTTTATGATCTTACACCTGAACTTACACGCAATCTTAATCCGGAAAGAGCCCTGCATTATGTCCTCAGTTTCGACAGGTGGATAACAAGTGAGTGGAACCTGAAAATAGAAACTTATTACAAAGATTTTTATGATCTTATCGAAAGAGATATTGAAACAGGACGGCAGTATTATAGTGAACCGGTTCCGGGACTTGACCGGAGAAATCCTGATTCATGGACACGCCCGGTCGCAAATTTTACAGATTCACTAACGCAGATACCCCTGAACAAAGGTGATGGTGAGGCTTATGGGTTGGAATTATATCTGGAGAAAAGAAATATCGCAGGGTTTGACAGAATCAATGGAAGGGCTTCATATGCGCTGGCATGGGCTGACCGTTTTGAAGATGGAAGAAAAACTCCTTTCAGATATGATCAGCGGCACACCTTTAACCTGGTTATGAGTTACAGGGTCAATTCCTGGTTTGATATCGGAGTGCGTTTTCAATATGGTTCAGGATTTCCATTGACCGAAGCTGTAGGAATAAAACCGCGCATTCTTCTTGAGGATAATGATGGCGATCTTATACCTGAGACTCCGGTTATCGCGACCAGAACCAGCGCGGACGGTTTAAGCAGGGAAGTGATTTTTGATGTTGATTATGGCGATCAGACAAGGAGATACAGTTCACGGAAACCTGAATATCACCGGCTGGATTTAAGATTTAATTTCGCGGCTGATTACTGGGACCTCGACTGGGTATTTTACCTGGATGTTATCAATGTCTATAATCGTTCCAATATTATTAACTACGATTATTATATTTCAGATGAACTTACTCTTGAACGGGAGGCTACTTCCATGTTCCCCATACTGCCCACCATCGGGTTTAATGTGAGATTTTAAAAAAGATACTAATATTATAATTGTATTTTAAAGCTCCGTCAGGTAACTTTGTTTTTTACATTATTACTTAATGCGGAGCTTTTTTATGAATCAACGACTTTTACTCATATTTTTATTCACTCTACTTATTTCCTCATTAACTTTTTCACAAAAAACAGCCGGAGAATACCTGGCCGAAAAAGGTGAGGTGTATTTTAAATTTGAGATAACGGATAAAGCCGATCTGCAAAATATTGACAATTTTATATCAATCGATAATATCGAATACCCCTATGTTTACGCTTATGCCAATAGTAAAGGATTTGATCAGTTTTTATCAGCAGGTTTTAATTATTCAGTTCTGCCCCATCCGGGAGATAAAGAATTTGTAAGGATGTCCTCAAATCCTGAAGAAATTAAATCATGGGACTACTATCCCACCTACGACGCTTATGTAGAAATGATGTACCAGTTTGCCACAGATTTTCCTGAAATCTGCAGAATTGAAAATATCGGGCAGACACATGACGGAAGAGACCTTCTTTTTGCCGTAATTTCAGATAATATCAGTCAGAAGGAAGCTGAAGCGCAGTTTATGTATACCGGCACAATGCATGGCGATGAAACGACCGGTTATGTTCTGATGCTCAGACTAATAGATTATCTTTTGAATAATTACGGTTCAAACGCGGAAATTACAGAACTTGTGGATAATCTTGAAATATGGATTAATCCGCTTGCCAATCCGGACGGCACCTATGCCGGAGGAAATAATTCCGTTAACGGAGCTACAAGATACAATGCCAATTATGTCGATATCAACCGTAATTTCCCCGATATCATTGACGGGCCTCATCCCGACGGAAATGATTGGCAGCTTGAAACTATCGCTATGATGGATATTGCCGAAGCAAATAATTTTGTAATGTCGGCAAATTTTCACGGGGGAACGGAAGTGTTGAACTACCCCTGGGATACCATGCCCGAACTCCATGCCGATGATTCATGGTTCCGGTTAATCTGCCGTGAATATGCCGATACTGTTCATCTGCACGCGCCATCGAGTTATATGAACGGGTATGATAATGGCATTACCAATGGTTACGCATGGTATGAAGCCGATGGAACAAGGCAGGATTATATGACATATTTCCGTCACTGCCGTGAAGTGACAATGGAGATATCGGATACCAAACTACTCAGCGCTTCACTGCTTCCGGCCCACTGGGAATATAACAGGGCTTCATTTATTAACTATCTTCAGCAGGCGATGAATGGTGTTACCGGAATTGTAACAGGTATAGCCGGTCAGCCGATCAAAGCTGAAGTAATAATTGAAGGACATGATTTTGATAACTCAACTGTTTTTTCCGATTCTCTCACCGGAAATTATCACCGGCTGATTAAATCGGGCACATATGACATAACATTTGAAGCGCCGGACTATTTTTCAAAAGAGATAACAGGCGTTCAGGTTATTGACGGTCAATCGACTATCCTTGATGTTCAGCTTATTTCTATGTTCGGCACACCCGATACAGTCGCGCCGACAACAATTACCGATCTGGCCCATTCGGAAAGCACATCAAATTCAGTAACACTGACCTGGTCCGCCCCGATGGATACCTCGGCAGGCGGAGTAATAAGTTACGATATTCGAATGTCTGAGGCTCCAATTCAGAATGAGGATGATTTTAACAATGCCCAGCAGATACCCTGGAGCGGTGATCCGCTGCCGGCTGGTGAAATGGAAAGCCTGACAGTTAACTCACTTGAATTTGCCACCGAATATTATTTCGCGGTTAAATCGCATGATATCTGGCAGAATTTTTCAGAGATGTCGAATATAGTTTCAGCCGGCACCTGGGAAGCTCCTTCACTCGGAATTGATCCGACTGCCTATAATATTGAAGCAAATATTAACACTATTGTATATGACACTCTGACAATTTCCAATGTATCGTCAGTTCCTTCCACACTCGATTTCCTTCTGGAGCTTGAAGCGCCCGGTGATATTTTTAAGATTGCGGGAGCGAAAATAGTTGCTGGCGATCTCCTCACAGATCGAATGGAAAAGAAGGGATTTACTGAAAATGTCGCCGGTATAAAAGGAAGCGGCGGACCGGATCAGTTTGGTTATGACTGGATTGACAGTGATGAGCCGGACGGACCGGAATATGAATGGACAGATATTTCTTCGACCGGAACGATGCTTGATAACTGGACCCAGACAGGCACCTATTCCGCGAAGGATGAAGGATACGCCGGGCCTGTTGTTCCCGATTTCGCTTTCCCTTTTTATGGTATGGATAAGGAAGAAATTTATGTTTCATCCAACGGACTGCTTACTTTCGCGCCGATAACCGAAAATGTCTTTTCCAATAGCAGCATCCCTTCATCCGGTTATCCCGATGATATAGTAGCTCCTTTCTGGGATGATCTTGACGGCAAAACCACCGGTGAAGTTTATTATCAGAATTACAGCGATAAAACTGTTATTCAGTATGATAACTGGGCGACCTATTCAGGAACCAGCTCACTTACATTCCAGATAGTTCTCTATAAAAGTGGTAAAATTGTTTATTATTATAATTCAATGTCGGGAACGTTGACTTCCTCTACAGTCGGCATCGAAAATAATGACGGCAGCATAGGCCTTATGCCTGCTTATAACACCTCCTATGTAAAAAATGAATTTGCCGTACAGTTTTCCTTCATGCCGGAATGGCTTTCACTTAATAATATGGAAGGAACAATCTATAACGGCGCTTCGGTGGAAGTTATTCTTGAGATAAATACCGAAGGTTTGTCTGAAGACCTTTATAACATGAATATTCAGCTCGCTACAAATGATCCGGATAATCTGAATGTTACTATTCCGGTGAATTTAAATGTCGGCAGCACAGGTATTCTCACCTCTACACTTAATTTGTCAGAGGGATGGAATATGCTTTCTGTTCCATTATCAACCGCTGACATGAATGCTTCATCCCTTTTCCCGCAGGCTGTTTCTCCCGCGTTTAGTTTTAACGATGGCTATATAATGAATGAAGTACTGGAAAACGGTCTCGGCTACTGGTTAAAATTTGATGCTTCTCAGTCTGTTAATATATCAGGTATCGCCCCTGCCGGTAATATAGAGCTTTTGGAAGGGTGGAACCTGATAGGTATTTATAACGATGAAATTAGCGCTTCATCAATTTCCACGAATCCCCAGGGAATAATTATTTCAGAATTTTTCGGGTTTAACTCCGGTTACAGCCAGGCTGATCAGCTTATGCCCGGAGAAGGTTACTGGGTTAAAACAAGTGAAGCAGGTGAAATTTTGATGGCTCCTTCAAAAAGAGCAATAAATTCCGGTGTAATAAAAGAAAACATCGAGCTGGCATCATTACTCAAATTTACAGATGCTTCGGGCCGTACATATTCTCTCGGTGTAACAGAAAGTCAAATCGAAAAAATATCGGAGCTGCCTCCATTGCCTCCCCGGGGAGTTATGGATATCAGGTTCATGAATAACAAAAACAGGGCGAATCTTAATGACGGACCGGCAAATTTCAGGTTCAGTTCAGTGAAATTCCCGCTGAAGATTCAAATTACCGGTAAAGCTTTACGACTAAAAGGATTAAATAATCAGCCGGAGAAAATTATAACACTCGCGGATGGAGATTATATCTCGATTTCGGAGACTGAGGCCGCCGGTTTACAGATTGAAAGTGTATCGCTGCCGACAGAATTCGCGCTTCAGCAGAATTATCCGAATCCTTTCAACCCGGAAACTAACATCAGCTTCTCATTACCCGCTGAATCAGATGTTTCACTCGTGATTTACGACATTTTAGGCTCAAGAGTTAAAACTTTGATCAATAAAAAGTTGATTGCAGGAAATTATAGTGTTAAATTTAATGCCGGAGATTTATCAAGCGGAATATATTTTTATCACCTTTCTGCATCAGACTATTCAGATATCAAAAAAATGATTCTTATTAAATAAGGCTGCTTGCTTAAATTTGTGTAAATGTTTTTAGTTCCCCCTTCTTCCTGCGATGATTAAGGCATCTGAAAATTCAGGAAGGAGAGGGAATTTATTAAAATATAATGGTGAAAATTTTGTTGAAAGGAAAAAGGAAATATTTAAGATATTTATTGCTTCACATGGTTATTATTTCCTTTTTTTTATTTTTTCACGATATCCCCGTTTTGGGACAGAAGTTATATGAGCGCTATATCGATGTAAATAATCCGGGGGATACTTACATCGCTTTTAACTGGAATACTGATAATGGTCTCCCTCAAAACTCAATTAATGGAATTGTTCAGACTGAAGATAACTACATCTGGCTGGCTACAAATGAAGGGTTACTGAAATTTGACGGCTACAAATTTATAAATTATAATAATTCCAATACCCCCGAACTTGAATCAAACAGAATAAACGCGATTTTCCTTGACAGCAAAAAAAGAATGTGGCTCTACCTGGAGTCGAAAGGCATAGTGCTATATCAGGATAACAAATTTTCGAATGTGGAGTTGCCCGGTATACACCATTTTCAGTATGTGAGTGAATTCAAAGAGGATTCACAGGGGAATATCTGGCTTGGAACTAACACCGGACTTCTCTGTATGAATGAGACCGGCGCGCGATTATTTGGCTCGGAAAGCGGACTTGATGTTAATTATGCCATTTCAATGCTGCCCGACCGTGATGGAACTATAATTGTCGGATGCAGCGGAGTTGTTTACCTTGTCTCGGCCCAACAGGGTGTTATTAGAAGAAAAGAGGTTAACAAGGCTTTTTCCGAGCTTTACAGGTTAAAAGACGGTAAAATTCTCGCGGGCACTTTAAGCGGGCTATATTATCTCGAACCAGATGATGATTTTAACACCAGTCTTATTCCCGGTACAGAAAAACTATCAATTTATTCTCTTTTTGAGGATGATGATGGAATATACTGGATCGGGACAGGATGGCAGGGCTTATATTTTTATTCAAATGGCAAAGTTTACAGTTACTCAGATAGTGAAATGCAAAGTACGGTAATCCGGTTCTTTTCTTTTGATTCTGAAGCTAATATCTGGGTGGGCACCAATTCAGACGGCTTATTCAGATTTCGAAAAAGAAGCATTTTCCCTATGTCTGAAGCTAATGGATTGTCGCATAATGTTGTTTATCCAATAGCTGAAAACGCCAGGCATGAAGTTTTAATTGGAGTTAACTGCGGGCCATTAAATTTGGTGACGAAAAATGGAATAGAAAATTTATTGGGCCCCGTGATGGAAAGCTACAATTCCTGCACATGGAGTCTTTTTATTGACAGCAGCCAGAATCTATTTTACGGCACTTATGGAGGGGGACTCTACAAAATTGTTGATGGTAAAATAGAAATGGAGGAGCTTGATGAAGAGGGGAAAGTTCTTGTTATTTTTACTATTACGGAAGATTCCCGAAAAAGGTTATGGGTCGGTGGTATTAACGGACTTGTGGTAAAGCAGGGGGAAAAAGTTAAGGTTTTCACTGAGAATGAGGGGCTTTCCAATTCAGATGTAAAATGCCTGTTAAATGACAGGGAAGATGGCATGTGGGTGGGAACATCGCACGGATTAAATCATTTCGATAAAAAGGACTCCCTCCGCCAATATCCCCTGAAAAACGGCCAGCACATAAAATTTATCAGGTCTCTTTTTCTCGATGACGAAAATTTGTTGTGGATAGGCACCTATGGAGATGGTTTATACAGATATGATGGAAAGAAATTCTTTCATTTCGCTACTGAGGATGGCTTATTTGATAATGTTGTTTCGACCATCGTACAGGATGATTACAATAATCTGTGGTTTACCTGCAATAAGGGATTATACTACGTAAGGAAATCGGACCTGAATGATTATATAGAAGGAAAAATCGCCTCATTTTCACCGGTTGTTTTTGGCAAAGAGGATGGTCTTTTAAGCACGGAATTTAACGGCGGAATGACCCCTTCCTCTCTCAAACACACTGACGGGACCTTATGGTTTCCATCGATACACGGAGCCGCTGTGGTTGATCCTGAAAAGATGAACCTGAATCTTAGCAGACCAAATATTTTTATTGAAAAAGTTTTTGTTGACGATACCGAATATGAGTATCCGGATATTGTTGAAATTCCGCCGGGGTCCGGAAAAGTAAAAATAGTGTACACCTCGCTGAGTTTTAAATCGCCCGAAAATGTAACTTTTCAGTACAAACTTGAGGGATTATCCGATCAATGGAGCAACCTGATCAAGCGCAGAGAGATTATATATGAACATCTTCCGCCCGGCAGTTTTGAATTCAGGACAAGAGGGTGCAACAGCGACGGCATCTGGAATTACGAGGGGAGTAGTGTAAAGCTGATCGTCCATGCCTATTTTTATCAGACAGTCCTATTCTATATTATTGTCTCAATAATATTTGTAATGCTGGTGGCGACAGTGTTTTATATAAGAATCAGGTCATTGCAGTATCGTGAGAAGAAGCTTCAGGAACTTGTTGAGGAAAGAACAATCAATCTTAAACAGGAGAAGGAAAAAACAGAATCGGCGCTTGCTGAAGTTCAAAAGTCCAAAGAACAGATAGAGGAACAGAATATTGAACTGGAGATACTGAACAGCGAAAAAGATAAGTTTTTTTCACTGATATCTCATGACCTTAAAAGTCCTTTTGTTACGATACTTGGTTATTCCGAAATGTTATTCAACGATTTTCATAATTTTACCGATGAAGAGAAACTTGAGCATGTAAACCAGCTCAACAGCGCTTCGCAAAAAGCCTATTACCTGGTTGAAAACCTTCTGCTCTGGGCCAGTTCGGAAAGGGGACTGATAGAATTAAAACCGGTTTATTTTTCCATCTCCGAATCTATCAGAAGGGTTGTTGATCTTCTGGCTCCGGTCGCGGCCCGCAAAAGTATTCAATTAAAATCTGAGTGTTCCGATACGACGACTGTTTTTGCCGATAAAAATACTATCGAAACGGTTTTAAGGAATCTGATTAATAACGCTATAAAGTTTTCATACGAAAATGGAATTATTGAAGTTACTTGCAATTTCGTTGAAGGTTATGCTGAAATTTCGGTGAGGGATACCGGTATCGGTATGGATGATGAGAAAGTCCTGCAGTTGCTTGAAGGGAGAAAAAATCAGATATCCGACGGAACATACCGTGAAAAGGGCACAGGGCTTGGATTACAATTATGCCGGGAATTTATATCGAGGAATAACGGAACTTTTAAAATTGAGAGTAAAAAAGGTGAGGGTAGTTTATTTGTTTTTACTATCCCTTTATAATTCGTATATGAAAACGGATAGAATATCTAAAATTATTAATTATTCCCTTTCAAACTTGCGTAATAATTATTATCTTGAATCATCAAAACATTTCTAAAAAACAAATTCAGGTGAGGTTACATGAATTTAACAGGCTACCGCATACTTTCAGTTTTTTTCTTCATCCTGATTTCCGCATCCTTTGTATTTTCTCAATATGCGAATAATCCGGATAATCCAAATTATGACCATCTGCCCTTGGAATATTTACAGCAAAAACAGCTTTACAAGAGCGGCGGATCAAGATCTACCACAGTAGTTACAATTAACGGATATGATAATTATAAGATAGGCACTGATTTTGCCGAGCCACATATGTCGGTAAATCCGAATGATCCTCTTCAGTACTTTAATGCCTATAATACAAATGGCGCTCACAGAACTTTTGACGGGCATGAATGGCTCAATTCTACCCCTAACTTTGGCACATCATTGGCCGGAGACCCTGTAACTGCCCATGATTATTCAGGCAATCTTTATTATATGAATATGTATGGTTTTATCAGCGGGGCAAAGGTAATGAGATCAACCAATAACGGGAATACCTGGCTTGCTTCGGTAACCGCCGTCAGCGGCGTAGATAAATGCTGGCTGGCTGCCGACCAGACTGACGGACCATATTCGAACTATGTTTACGCTGTAATGACCGCAAGCGGTGGCGGAAATGTTGCCCGAAGCACAAACCTTGGCGCTTCTTTCCAGCAAACAGCAACACTTTCGACCCAGGGGCTGCCGGGGATGATGGTTTGTGTCGGCCCTTATGTTGAAGGTTCGACTGATGTTCCCGGAGGCGCGGTTTATGTAGTGACCAACGGAGGGAATACATTCTCAAGTACATATACATTTTACCGTTCAACAAACGGCGGTCAGAGTTTCCAGTACAGGGCGGCCAAACAGTATGCCAATTACGTGGGAACCAACTCGAACGGAAGACACTCGGTTGAAAATATGCGTACAAGGCCATATCCTTTTATCACAGCCGATAACAGCTACGGTCCTTATCGCGGCAGGTTATACCTGGTTTACGCTTCCAACACTCCTTCCGGAAATGGAAATAAACCTGACATTTTCTGCAGATATTCGGATGATGGAGGAGTTCAGTGGTCGAACGCGGTGGTTGTAAATGACGATCCGCAGACAACAGGAAATCACCAGTTTATGCCGGCAGTCTGGTGTGATATTCAAACAGGACGTCTTCATATACACTGGATGGATTCAAGGGATACACCAACGAGCGATTACGCGATGATTTATGGAACCTATTCGGATGACGGTGGCGTTACTTTTAAGCCTAATGTCAAAATATCGAATGATAAAATGAAAATTAACTGTACTACATGCGGCGGCGGCGGTTCTCCCCGTTACCAGGGTGATTACGATGCGGTAACCTCATACGGGAATATCGCGCTTCATGTCTGGACCGATTTCAGAGATGGTTCATTTGACAGTTATGTCGGTTATCTTCCCGATTTTGCCATGACAGTGTCACCTTCCTCGCAGACAATATCAAATGATGATGATACAACCTATTTTAACGTAAACATACCTTCAGTGAAACTATATGAAGATGAGGCGAATTTCAGCGCCGAGCTTGTTACTTCTCCCGTCGCGGGAACAATCAGTCTTTCGTTTCCTGAAGGCAATTCAATAAGCAGTTTTCCCGGTTCGGCTGAGCTCATGGTAGTGACATCGGGCAACGTTGTTGAGGGTGAATACACAATCAAGATCAAAGGTGAAGGTCCTAATGGTATTCCGGTTCATTACAGGTACGCGACATTGACAGTTGAACCCCCCGGAGGAGCGACTACAAATGTTGTTGTAATGGAAGGCTGGAACATGGTATCGGTGCCCCGAATGGCTGCGGATATGAGCGCCGCTTCGTTATTCCCCGGCGCCTCATCAAATGTTTTTGGTTTCGATAATGGATATGTAGCGCAGTCGACTCTCGAAAATGGAGAAGGTTACTGGGTTAAATTCGGCGGCGCCGAATCAATTCCGGTTACAGGTGAAGTTGTTACATCCAATATCCAGGTGAGCGCGGGCTGGAATATGATTGGTCCTTTCGAGGAAAACATTGCGGTTGCCTCAATAACATCAAATCCTCCCGGAATAATTTCATCTGTATTTTACGGTTTCAGCGGCGCTTATGATATTGCGAATTACCTGAATCCTGGAAAAGGTTACTGGGTTAAGACTGACCAGGATGGGGAAATTTTAATCCAGCAAATACTGGGTAAAAATACACCTTCCGTGATAGCTGAAATTCAATCGGAAAAAGAAAACTGGGGTAAGATAATAATAACAGATAAAAATGGCAGAACCTCAACTCTTTACGCAGCGGAAACTGTTTCTTCCGATCTGTTCGAGATGCCTCCGGCGCCTCCGGCAGGAATTTTTGACGCGAGATTCTCAACTGGAAAATCGGCCGAAGACCTTTCAATTTCCCAGAGAATTGAACTTAACTCTGCCGCATATCCGGTTAAAATTACTTTGTCGGGAGTTCACGCCAATATTTCCTCAGATAATTTTAATAGCTGGGTAAATGATGGTAATTCAGTTACAATTACCGATCCTTCTGTGAGGTATATAAATATTACCGAGTTTACAAATCCGGTTAATTACGAGCTTGCCCAGAACTATCCGAATCCCTTCAATCCCTCGACAACTATTAAGTTCAGTATTCCTGAAAAAGCGAGAGTAGCTGTAAGGATATTTAATTCACTCGGTGAGGAAGTTGAAAGTCTGCTGAACAGAGACCTTGACGCGGGAGCATATGAGTATGAATTTGACGCGGCCGGATTGTCCTCAGGAATTTATTTTTACCAGCTTGAGGCGGGAAGTTTTACTCAGACTAAAAAAATGATACTCATGAAATAAAATCTGATAATTTTTTTGCAATACTTAAAAGGTGTCTTAACGACACCTTTTTTTTTGCTTGGAACCACCTCAGGACTGAACTGATTTTAGTACATTTAATGTTTATCGATTCTTAAGAACTGATATTGATTAAGTTCGGGCTGCTTACTAAATTGGTGTCAGTTTGAGATAAGATTTTATACAAAACATTGGCATTGGCTCAGAATCAGATCCCGACCTGTTTTCCGTAACGCGATCAGGAAAACCAGTAAGGGGATGTCGAACCGGAATAACAAATCTTTCGGGTCCTTATATAGTGAATCCCCGCAGTCGCGGATGGAAGACCACGCCAAAGGCAAATAAGCAGGAAACAAAATTTTTGTTACAACTAAAAGTTTCGGTTTTTATCCCTTTATTTTGGACTTCTGTTAAATTAAAATACAGGAGATCGGAAAGGCGATTAAAGGAGAATACAGGCAGGTTAATTTTGTTCGGGTAATTAATTGGCATATAATTTGTTTAAAAACAAAAGTTACGTTGAACATAAAGAGATATGAACCGCTTATTAAGTTTTGGATTTACCCAATAATTAAATGGAGGAATAATCATGAAAAAAGCAACAATCTTAATTTTGATCTTAATTCTCAGCTCAATTACGCTTTTAGCCCAGGAAGCAACAAAATTATTTGAGAGAAGGCCTTATTATATACAGTCGGCAATTAATTTCGGAAAAACTGACGGTGGCTACTGGGACCTTCCCGGATATCCCAAAACAATTAAAAAACGTATGAATCTGGCTGTGTATAATTTCGATGAACATAAAGACCGAAAGTTTTATATGATAGCTTCAGATATTGATGGTTATTATGAGATCAAACCCGGCTGGGAAAAAAATATCAGGATTGATGTTGCCGGCGGTAAATCCTCTATGAAAAAAAATGGAGCAAATCTTCATACCTGGACAAAAAATGGCGAAAACTGGCAAAAATTCAGATTTAAACATCTTGGTAACGGACGATTCAGGATATATACTACTTCAGGAATGGTAGTATGTCTTGATGACAGACGGAGCAAAAATGGAACAAATATTCATTTATGGGAAGATCATAATGGTGATTGGGCGGACTGGTATCTGATTGACATCTCTACTAAAAAACCATTTATTCCAAAAGAAATTGCGCCTTATGATTTATCGAAACCAGATTTCTTTATAAGAAATAAGGAAAAAACATTTGTTTACAAGAGTCATTTGGCATTTGGTCCCGGTATGACCGGAACAGCAAAGGTTACAAAAATTTCAGGTAACACAATTACTCTGAAGATTGAAGGTGAAACGGTAAATCAGGCGAACGGTGAAAAAATCACGCGCTCATTCGAATATGTTCTTAATTACCGTGATGATGGCTATTACTGGAACGGGGAGTGGGATATCCCGGAAAATTCAAGAGGAAAAGTTAAAGTTGAGCCTGATGGGAAACAGATATTGGAATTATCGGGTGAACAGCACGCGATTGAATTTATCGTTGAGGCCGATTAATTCACCGGCAGAATTATATAAGAGGAGGGAATATTTGTCCCTCCTCTTATCCTAAATTATTCCGCTCCGTTATTTTTTTCTTGTGTAACTACAAATGCTGTATAACCAAGATTGTTCAGAAATTCAACAAGTTTATTGATCTCTGTTTCATTTTCGTTATAAAATACAGTTACAAGTTTCGTTTCCAGTTCGATCTTCAAATCGACCACTCCTTTTTCCTTCGGAAGGCTGTTGAAAACAGTATCCACACAATCCTGGCAGTGAATGGAAGTTTTGAAGGTGACCGATCTTATTGAGTCACCTTCCATAAACACACTGCATGCAGATACAAAAAATAATACGATAATAATGCTTAAATAATTTCTCATTTTTTTTCTCACTATTTAATTGAATACCTTATTCCTAAATAAATATTTCTTCCGCTTAATGGTCCCCAAATAATTGAAGCGTCAAAATCGGGACCGAAAGGATCATCAGGAGCTATGACCGGACTATCCTGTCTGAAATCAGTGATATTTTCAATTCCTAAGTAGACATCAAAATTTTTGTAATAGCGGGTAACCTGGGTATTCATTATCACAAACCCGGGAGAATATTCTCTTATGGCGCTGCTGGTAAACCGGGGCAATCTTGATTTGCCATTGTAATTAGCGGTGAAATCGAACTGCCACAACCTCAGTTTTGTGATATAAGAGAAGGAGATTATGCTTCTGATTTTTTTGTTAAAGGGATCGGAAAGCAATTCTCCGGAATATGTTGTCTTCGAGTCGGAATATCTGAACGCGGCAAGAATATCGAGTCGCGTAAATAATTCGTAACTCAATTCAACCTGGTAATTATCGGAAAATGAATCCCCTTCGAGGTTGTAAAAATGTACTTCCCTCGAATTCCTGTCAATATCGGCAACAACCTTATTAATAAATGAGGTCCTGTAATATTCGGCTGTGATAGTAAGCTCACGATTCATCAAAGAAAAGTATTGGGTCAGATTAATTCCGGTGTTTACAGCTTCTTCCATTTTGATGGAACCAGATTTATAAAATTTCCGGGAGCTGGAGAGAAGTCGGATGTTTTCAGCAATAAGCCAGGAATTTCTGTAGCCTTTACCCGCCGTTACCCTGATAGTGGTATTTTCCCATGGACTATAACGGGCATGAATTCTCGGAGTATAGAAGGGATGACCGCCCGATAAAAAATCTGATCTTAATCCACCTATAAGCGCTAAATTATCTGCCGGGGAATAAGTATATTGAAAAAAGAATCCCGGAACAGTTTGATTTGGATTATCATTCAAACCATCAAAACTTTCAGAATAATTATCATAAGATATGCTCATTCCGGTATTTATTTTATGTTCAGCAGAAAAAATATCAGATTCAAAAATTAGGTTGGAGTAGTAGGTGAACTGGTCGGCGTTAAAATCTCTCAACCCGAATCGGGCTTCCTGATCGTGAAATGTGATCATATTAATAAAACCGAAGCTGCTATTGTTTTCATTGCCGAAAATGTAACCTGTTTTTGACCAGATTTGCAGCCGGCTGGTACTGATCGAGGTTTTATAAGGCAGTTCATTTAATGAAGACCCGAATCCGGCCTGACCACCTTTTCTCTCCTCAAGCATATAATTAATGCCAAGCTGAGCGTGCAGATGTTCAGAGTTATATTTCCATCTGTTAATTATGTTAAATTGTCTTGAATTGGGATGATCGAGGAAATTATCATTATTATCATCAACATTATTTCCGAAATAACTTCCATGAACAAGCAAAGCGGAGCTAAGATTTTCAGAAATGTTTCGCGCGGCGATTATATTCATATCGCTGCGGAGATTCCGGTTCATATAGAGATCGGCATAAAGCTTATTCTCAGTTGTGGGTTTAATATATTCAATATTTATTTGCCCTGTGATTGATTCAAATCCATTTATTACCGAAGCCGCGCCTTTGGATATCTGGATTGATTCCATCCATGGGCCGGGAACATAATATAGACCATAAGCTGAGGCAAGGCCCCTGATATTAGGTATGTTTTCCATCATTATCTGGCTGTATTTGCCATCCAGGCCAAGCAGACGTATCTTTTTTGCTCCGGTTACAGCATCGGCATAAGATACATCAACCGACGCGTTGGTTTCGAAGCTTTCTGAAAGGTTGCAGCAGGCAGCTTTCGAGAGCTCTTTTCTGTTTAATGATTGAGTAAAGACAGGGTCATATTCTTTGATATTTATCCCTTTGGTTCTCGCGGTGACAGTTATTTCCTCAAAAATCCTTGTTTTCCTGAAGGCAACTTCAATATAACTGTCATCTTTGCCAATTATAAGTGTGTCCGGTTTATATGCCACATGGCTCAGCAGCAATCTCGCGCTGTCGGCTGTGGTTCTTATTATTTCAAATTTGCCGTCAATGCCCGACGCGGTTCCGATGCTGGTGCCAAGCCAGATTATATTTACACCGGGAAGTGGTATTTTTTCACTATTTGAGAGCTCATAAACAAAACCTTCAAGTTTTTGAGCCTGGTAAACGGACACAATAAAAGTAAGAATGAGAAATATTTTCCTCATGGTTTTGCTCCATTTTAGTTAACAGAATATTTAAAGAGTTTTTTAACTAAAATGAGGAGCAGGGATTTTTCTTTGGTTCAGGTTGATTACGAGGGTTATGCCGTAAGGGTCAGGAGGGATTTGCTGATGGTAAATTCTCAGGTTCGAATTACCTGACTCATCTTCTTCCGATAGGGCAGGAATAATTATAAAGGAACCTGAAGCAATATTTTGCTTTATTTTGCTATAGGTCTGCGTTACTATAAATACTTCAATTATTTCTTTTTCCTGAGCGGTCAGCTTTTCACAATTACACTCTTCACATGAGTTCCCGGCATCCCGAACAGTTGTATTTTCCACAGAACAGCAGCTTGTTTTTCCCATTGATTCCCGCGCTGTTTTGCAGCAGTCTGAATTACATACGCTGTCTTCTTTCATACCGCAGGGGATATGAACTTCTGCCGGTATATATCGTATCCCTGATGTGAATACTGATAAGGCAAGAAAAATTGTTACAATATTTATCGCGATTTTATTCAAGAGCAGACTATAATACTAATTGGTATACTTATCTTATTAACAACACAAAAATAAAAAAGATTCAGAAATTATTCAGAAATTTATTTGCGGCTCTTCGGTTCTCTTCTTAAACCGCCGGGAAAAATATTTTTATGATAAGGATTATCCTTTCGTGCCCGGGGGTGAGAGAAATTGGATTTATCCGGGCTTTTAATTTAAATAATGCATAAACTATTGACATTAACTTCTGATAGATATATATTAGTAAACGTTAACTTTATCGGTAAATTTACGTAAAATCATTAAACAGGTTATGAAGATCAGATTTGTTTCGTATAGTCATGTTTTTGATACTGTTCCGCATTATATTAAGCGGGAAATAACAAAGGGAAATAACACACTGAAAATAATTCTATCAGGAAAAATATAGAATCGGAAGATTTTGAGAAAAGAAAATGAATAATGAAACTGAGGAAAAAATGGCATTAGAGAATAGTTACGGACTAAAGGATAAAGTTTGTGTTTTGACCGGCGGATGTGGAGTTTTTGGCAATATGTTCGCGGGCGCGCTGCTGGAACAGGGAGTAAAACTGGCGATACTTGATTACAAGAAGGGAAGATGTGAAGAATGCTCACACTTTCACGCAAAGAAAAAGGGCGCCCCGGTTTTATGCACAGTTGCAAATGTGCTTGACAAAGAATCTCTGATACGTGCCAAAAAAGAGATCAATGATGAATTTGGAAAAGTTGATATTCTTGTTAACGCTGCGGGAGGTAATAATCCGTCAGCGACAACCAAAGAAGAGTTTATAACCAGTGAAAAGGCTATCAAAATGGAGGATACTTTTTTCGGGCTTAATCTTGATGGCTTCCGCAGTGTAATGGATCTTAACTTTACAGGCACGATATTGCCCTCCATGATTTTTGCCGAAGATATGACAGGAAGGGGTGGAAACATCCTTAATATTTCCTCGATGAACGCTTTCAGACCGCTTACAAAAATTCCCGCTTATAGCGCCGCTAAAGCCGCGGTCAATAATTTTACTGAGTGGCTCGCGGTTCACCTGGCCAAAAGCTCAATAAGGGTTAACGCGATAGCCCCGGGATTTTTTCTAACAAAACAGAATGAGTTCCTGCTGGTCGATCAGGAAACAAAAGAACTGACTCCGCGCGCGCAAAAAATAATTAATGGCACTCCGATGGAAAGATTCGGAAAACCGGAAGAATTGCTTAGCGCCCTATATTTTCTTCTTTCCGAATCTTCTTCATTTGTCACAGGGGTTGTAATTCCTGTTGACGGCGGTTTTAACGCTTATTCAGGTGTATAGCTTTTTATTATCCGGTCTTTAGAATCGATTGAAAATTAAATTGTGAACAGGAAAAAAAGATGATTTGGTACGCTGAAGGAGACGAAAACAGAGAAATAACCTCTGAAGAGTTATCCGGAATTCTTAATGAGGTTTATGACAAAATAGGCAGAAAAGAAAAGATACTCATTGTCCCTCCCGATTTTACAAGATATCACTCAAGGGCTGGTGAGATCACCTCTCTTTCTTATAAATATTACAGGGATTCAGTAAAAGATATCCTGCCCGCTCTCGGAACCCATTTCCCGATGACCGGGAAAGAACTTGAGATAATGTTTCCCGATGTTCCCCTGGCGCTTTTCAGGGAACATAAATGGCGTGAAGAGCTGGACACTCTTGGCGTTGTGCCCCCCGATTATTTGAAAAGTGTGTCTGACGGACTGATTGATTACTCCTGGCCCGCCCAGGTAAATAAACTTCTGAGCGTGGGAGGGCATGATCTGATTCTCTCAATCGGACAGGTTGTGCCGCATGAGGTTATCGGTATGGCAAACTATAATAAGAATATTTTTGTAGGCACAGGCGGAAAGGAGGGGATTGATAAAAGTCATTTTCTCGGCGCTGTTTATGGAATGGAAAAAATAATGGGCAGGGCTGATACACCTGTGAGAAGGGCGCTGAATTACGCGTCCGATAATTTTGCCACTCAACTTCCAATAGTTTATATACTTACGGTTATTGGTAAAAATGAGAATAACAGGCTTGTGATAAGGGGATTATATATCGGCGATGATTATGAATGTTTCCGTCTGGCATCCGAATTATCCCTGAAAGTGAACTTTACCATGCTTGATAAACCTCTCGATAAAATTGTGGTTTATCTCGAGCCTGGGGAATTCAAGTCCACCTGGCTTGGTAATAAGTCAATTTACAGGACAAGAATGGCTATCGCTGATAAAGGTGAGCTGGTAGTTATGGCTCCCGCGGTCGGGGAATTCGGGGAGGACCCTGATATCGACCGGCTGATCAGAAAATTTGGCTACAGGACTTCAGAAAAGATTCTTGAGCTGGTTAAGGAAGGAACAGAGTTAAGTGAGAATCTGAGCGCCGCGGCTCATCTTATTCACGGATCATCAGAAAACAGGTTCGACGTGACTTACTGCGCGGGCAAACTGAGCAGAGAAGAGATAGAAAGTGTCGGATATAAATATAATTCGCTGGAAAAAATGATGAAAAGATATGATCCGAAAAAACTGAGGGATGGATTTAACCGTTTGCCTGATGGTGAGGAGATTTATTTTATCTCAAATCCCGCGCTGGGATTATGGTCGGCGAAAGAAAAATTTATGTAACAATTAAAGAAAATATATTGGAGTTTTTATGAACAAAGCGCAAATAGGACTAATCGGTCTTGCGGTAATGGGTGAAAATCTGGTGCTGAATCTGGAAAGTCACGGATTCACGGTTGCCGTTTATAACAGAACAACAGAAAAGGTTGATAATTTTGTAAACGGCCGTGGAAAAGGAAAAAAAATAATAGGGACACATACTCTCGAAGAATTGGTTAATAATCTTGAATCACCCAGAAAAGTTATGATAATGGTAAAAGCGGGCAGACCTGTTGATGCGGTGATCGAGCAGTTGCTGCCTCTGCTGGATAAAGATGATATAATAATTGATGGAGGAAACTCACATTTCCCCGATTCTATCAGGAGAACCGAAGAGCTGGAAGCAAAAGGGTACAGATATATAGGCACAGGAGTTTCAGGCGGTGAAGAGGGAGCCCTTAAAGGCCCTTCAATTATGCCGGGTGGTTCAACCTCTGCCTGGGAACATGTTAAACCTATGTTCCAGGCTATCTCGGCGAAAGTTGAGGATGGAACACCATGCTGCGACTGGGTTGGTGAAGGCGGCGCGGGTCATTTTGTTAAAATGGTTCACAACGGAATTGAATATGGCGATATGCAGCTAATCTGCGAGGTCTACCAGATAATGAAAGACCTTCTTGGAATGAGTTATTATGATATGTATGATGTTTTTAAAGAATGGAATGAAGGAGAACTTGACAGTTATCTCATCGAAATTACCCGTGACATCATGCGTTTCCGGGATGAAGAAGGGGAACCGCTGGTAGAAAAGATACTCGATACCGCCGGCCAGAAAGGTACAGGAAAATGGACGGCTATTGAATCTCTCAATATGGGAACTCCCCTTACACTTATCGGGGAAGCGGTATATGCCAGGTGTCTGTCGGCTCAAAAAGAGGAAAGAGTTACTGCCTCGAAAATGCTCAAAGGTCCTGAAATGAAATTTGAGGGAGATAAAGCCAAATTTATTGAAGACCTGAAAAATGCCTTATATGCCGCGAAGGTGGTATCATACGCGCAGGGATATGAACTTATGAAAGCCGCGGCAAAAGAATATAACTGGAATCTGAATTATGGCGGCATTGCTCTGATGTGGCGAGGCGGATGTATTATCAGATCAGTATTTCTGGGTAAAATAAAGGAAGCCTTTGATAAAAATCCCGATCTGCAAAACCTGATCCTTGATGATTTTTTCAGGGAAAAAATTGAATCGGCACAGCAGTCATGGCGCAATGTAGTTTCCGAAGCTGTTAAAAATGGTATCTGGACTCCTGCGCTTACAACAGCTCTCAATTATTACGACGGTTACAGAGCTGAAAGGCTTCCGGCTAATCTGCTTCAGGCTATGCGGGATTATTTCGGCGCGCATACTTATGAAAGAACGGACAAACCGCGCGGTGAATTTTTTCATACGAACTGGACAGGCCGCGGAGGTCAGACCGCTTCAAGCACATACAACGCATAAATAATGAGGTTAATGTGAATCGTGATATAGATACTCTTGTCTCATCCACTATACGTGTGCTTTCAGCAGAAATTATCCAGGAGGCAAATTCGGGACATCCCGGGCTGCCCCTGGGAATGGCAGACTGCGCGAATATTCTGTGGACAAAAATATTAAAACACTATCCCGATGATCCCAATTGGATAAACAGGGACCGGTTTATTCTTTCGGCAGGCCACGGCTCGGCGTTATTATATACGCTGCTTCACCTTGCCGGTTATAAGCTTGAAAGGGAGGAACTTAAACATTTCCGCCAACTGGGAAGCAGGACTGCCGGTCATCCCGAATATGGAATGATAGAGGGGATTGAAACAACAACAGGCCCCCTCGGACAGGGTTTCGCTAACGGAATAGGGATGGCTCTTTCGGCAAAAATTATCGCGGACAGATTTAACCGTCCCGGATATGAGATATTTGGCGATCATTATATATATGGTATTGTCAGCGACGGTGATCTTATGGAAGGAATTTCTTATGAAGCCGCTTCATTTGCCGGTCATCTCGGGTTAGGAAATATCCTCTATCTTTATGACAGCAATAATATTACCATTGAAGGAAATACTGACCTGACTTTTTCGGATGATGTCCGGAAAAGATTTGAATCATTCGGCTGGCATCTTCAGGAAATAGATGGACACAATTTCGCCGAAATTGAAGAAGCTGTTCAAAAAGCGCGGGAGGTAAAAGATACTCCGTCACTGGTAATCTGCCGGACCATTATAGGCAAGGGAAGCCCGAATAAGAAGAATACCTCTAAAGTTCACGGCGCGCCCCTGGGAGAAGAAGAAATAGGTTTAATGAAAGAAGAACTCGGATGGAAAGAAGAGGAAAAGTTTACCATCCCTGAATCTGTGCTAACCCATTTTGAAGAAAGAAAAATTTCCCTTAAAGAAAAATACAGTGAATGGCAGCAAAAGTTTTCCGAATGGTCTGAAAAATATCCCGCTTTAAGAAATGAGTATGAAGCTTTTATGAACAATAAAATTCCCGCGGCGCTTGAGCTGGAATTGATGGATAAGGTGAGCAAAGAACCAAAAGCGACAAGAGCGTTGAGCGGTGAAATACTTCAGATTCTCGCGGATAAAGTTCCATCTTTGCTCGGTGGGTCGGCAGATTTGCATCCTTCAAATAATACTTTTCTGAAAAACTACAGCTCCATTTCCAAAGGTGATTTTTCAGGCAAAAATCTTCATTTCGGAATAAGGGAACATGCCATGGGCGGAATTCTGAATGGCATGGCTCTTTATGGCGGTTTGTTACCTTATGGCGCCACATTCCTGGTTTTTTCTGATTATCTCCGCCCGGCGGTTCGTCTTGCTTCAATTATGAAACTTCCGGTGACTTATGTTTTCACTCATGACAGTGTATTCGTAGGGGAAGACGGGCCGACACATCAGCCTGTTGAGCATATCAACGCCCTGAGGACTATCCCGAATCTATATGTATTAAGACCCGCCGATGGTGTTGAATGCGCTCTCTCGTGGAGCTGCGCTCTTAAAAAGGAAATTTCACCGGCGGCATTAATTCTTACAAGGCAGAAAACTTATCCGGTCAATATGGAAGCTGACCCCGATATGGCGGACAAGTTCATGAAAGGCGCTTATATTGTTTATGAACCTGAAGGGACGCCTGAAGCGGTTATCGCCGCCACAGGTTCGGAACTTTCGGTCGCGGTTGACGCGGCAAAACTGATGGAAAAAAATATTAAATGCCGGGTAGTATCGGTTCCCTGCGTTGAGTTATTTATGGAACAGTCTGATTCTTACCGGAAGCAATTGTTTCCCGATATCCCTAAGGTTATTGTCGAAGCCGGAACATGTTTTGGCTGGGGAGATGTTTTACCCGGAGAGTTGCTAAAAATAAATATCGAATCTTTTGGCCGCTCAGGCAAAGCCGGCGATCTGGCCGAATATTATGGTTATACCGGTGAAAAAGTCGCCAAAAAAATAAGCGATTGGCTGGCATAATTTTTTATTGGCTTTATTGTGATAGTATTACTGATTAATGATTCTTTGGCGCCGAAAGGCGCCTTTTTTATTTATTCAAAGCCTGTTGTTTTACTGAAATTATGTTGATTTAATGAATAAACCTGTTTACCTTTGTCAGGATAATCACAGAAGGAACAATTAGAGTTTATGAGCCTTAATCTGAAGAGATCAATATTCTGGGATATTGACTATGACAAACTGGATTATGAGAAAAACTCCCGGTTCATTATCGGAAGGGTATTAATGAGGGGAGACGTTGATGACTGGTTGAGCATCAGAGATTATTACGGTCTGGATAAAATAAAAAAGGAAGTTCTTCAAATAAGGTATTTAGATAAATTGACACTCAATTTTTGCAGTGTAATATTTAAAGTAAAAAAAGAAGAGTTCAGATGTTACAATACAGAACCATCGATCAGGAAACTCTGGGATTATTAAAAAAGCTGATGGCAGAGCCTAAAACATTTGAACACACTGATTGGAATGAAATAAAAAGATCTCTAAATAAAAGGTTGGATGAATTTCTTAAAAGCCTTTGACTAATTTTTCCGATTGGATTAATCCACAGTTTTGCTGGGGGAATTTATGAACGTGAGGGCTAATTATATTTATCGGCGGCGTTTCTGACATTTTATTCAGAACTCCTTACCTTTCGCAAATTGAAATCGTGGAATTTTTAGAAAATATCACAGAAAATTGTTATCCATTTATTACTTGACAAGATTCTTTTTTAACCATACAGGATGTGTCGTCAATTAAAAACTCTGTCTATCTTGGTTTATCAGGGATATCGTAAGGTATGAGATTATCCGGGTTGGTTGGTGAATCCTCTACAAGGATTTTTTCTTTTTTTAGAGCAATTTTCTACAATAATTATTGCCTCTACAAGGCAAATGAAATAAAAAGATATCTAAATAAAAGATTGGATGAATTTCTTAAAAGCCTTTGACTAATTATTCTGATTGGTTTAATCCTCAGTTTTAGTGAGGGAATTTTTTGAACGTGAGGGCTTATTATATTTATCAGTTATATTTCTGCCATTATATTATCAAAATAATAACCCGGCCTTATCAGGTTAATAATTCAGGTTATAAAAATGATAATTATTGAGGGATTATTGACACTTTTAATGGTACGATATTTGTTTTAATATTTTGTTAACTCTCTTTCAGGGAGATTACAAACTTCAAATAATTTATTTCCCAACCACACGACACTGGACAATATTATGGGTAAAAATGTTCTCTCTCTTTTAATGATCATATCTTTTCTGACTCAAATATCTTTTGCTTCGGGAAACCCGGACGATCTCAAATCAAAAAAAATAAAGGTATTTACAACCGCCAGGGATAAGGACCTCAGGCTTACTCCAACCGGGGAAAAGACATTTACAGAAGCCGGCCAGCCTCTCGAGACGGAAGTTTCAATATTTGTTAACGGAAAGAAAACATTTCAGACTTTCCTGGGTATCGGTGGAGCGATCACAGACGCTTCAGCCGAAGTATTCGCGAAACTACCGGCAGAAAACAAAGAAAAATTTCTGAGATCTTATTATACGCTGGATGAAGGAATAGGCTACACTCTCGCGAGGGTGTCAATACATTCATGTGATTTTAGCAGCGGCAGTTTTACTTATGTTTCCGATGAGGACAAAAGCCTTGAAACATTTACTATTGAACATGACAGGGAATTCAGGATACCTCTTATTAAAAAAGCAATTGATATGGCAGGTGGTTTAACTCTTTATGCCAGTCCCTGGAGTCCGCCCCCGTTTATGAAAAGCAACAAAGATATGCTTCAGGGTGGAAAGCTTCTTCCCGAATATTTTGAATCGTGGGCTCTCTATTATACAAAATTTATAAAAGAATATGAGAAAGAGGGAATTCCGGTATGGGGAATTACTCTTCAGAATGAGCCAATGGCAACACAGACATGGGAATCGTGCATTTACACCGCGGAAGAGGAAAGAGACTTTCTGAAAAACCATCTCGGACCTGTAATGGAAAAAGAAGGTCTGGGAGATAAAAAAATTGTCGTGTGGGATCACAATCGTGATCTGATCGTTAACAGGGCAAATACCATCCTTGAGGATCCCGATGCCGCAAAATATGCCTGGGGAGTTGGATTTCACTGGTACGAATCATGGGCCGGAGGCAAAGAGATGTACCACAATATAGGTCTGGTTAATAATTCTTTCCCCGGAAAAAAATTGTTATTCACCGAAGGCTGCGCGGAAAGCTTTAAACCGGACGGATACCAGCGTTGGAAAAACGGGGAAAGATATGGACGTTCCATGATCCATGATTTTAATAACGGAACTGTTGGCTGGACCGACTGGAATATTCTCCTTGATGAAAGGGGTGGACCTAATCATGTGGAAAACTTTTGTTTTGCTCCCGTGCACGCTGATACCAGAACGGGTGAATTGATCTACACACCTTCATATTATTATATCGGGCACTTTTCCAAATTCATACGCCCCGGCGCAAAAAGATTGAGCACGGCAAGCAGCAGGAGTCATCTTCTGGCAACATCTTTCCTGAATCCGGATGGTTCTATTGCCGCGGTAGTAATGAACCAGAGTGATTTAGAGATTAAATATAAATTTTACTTTGAAGGAATGTTATTTGAAGAAATCATTTACCCTCATTCCATTCAGACCATCGTTTTTTAACTGATATAAAAGAACTTACTCAACTCAATTACGACCTTTAAGTTTTTGCGGGGAAATTTTATTATTTTCCCGCATCAGATTTTAATTAAATATCTTCCGTTTTTTATAATTCCTCTCAGTACGAGGCGAAATTTTTTATGAAGTTTGTAATCAGGCCGCGATTAACAGGTGAATAATTCTTCCACACTTTCTGCTGAATAACAATGAAAACAACTCAATACAAAGCAAATGAAAGAATAATCCTTATCGACGCGCTCAGGGGTTTCGCGCTGATGGGACTTTTTATGGTTCACATGGTTGAATACTTTGAACTATATTGGTATAAACCTGAGCAGAGCATTTTTAATGATATCACTTTTTTTCTTTTTGGCGGAAAAGCATACGCAGTTTTCGCTATGCTTTTCGGGTTGAGTTTTTTTATTATGCTCCATAACCAGGCTAAGAAAGGAATTGATTTCAGGGGGCGCTATTGCTGGCGTCTTATACTGCTTCTTATTGCCGGTTTTATTCACGGGCTTCTTTATGGCGGGGACATTCTGATAGTTTTGGCGGTCGCGGGATTTTTTCTTCTTCCTCTTTATAATCTAAAAACAGGCCTCCTTGTTTTTTTGTCACTTTTTTTTCTTTTACAGGGGCCCGCGATAATATATTATGTGGTATATTTCAATACTTCTGCTCCCGGCAATCCGGCTCACTGGGGATTATATGGTGATATTCTGAATGTTTACGCGAATGGGAGTTTCACCGATCTGCTGGATATAACGTTGTGGAAATCGCAGGCGGCAAAATGGGTGTTTATGCTTGAAAGCGGAAGATTATCCACAATAATTGGAATATCAATTGCCGGACTTCTGGCCGGAAGAGTTGATTTCTTTAGAAAGACCTTATACTATCGAAAATATATCATATATTTTTCTATCTTGTTATTACTCTCCGCAATTATCCTTACTTTCACCCGGCAATCAATAGTACAAATTTTTCCCATAAGTGAAAACTGGTTTTCATCCGCGATTTTATCCGGCTACAACGATTTATTGTACACTGCGGCCGGGATTTTTATATTTACTATTTTGTTTAACACATTCAACGGGAATAAAATATTGCGCTTTCTCGCGCCTGCAGGTAAAATGAGTCTGACAATATACATAAGTCAGTCTGTGATATTTGTTCCTTTTTTCTACGGATTCGGAATCGGAGCCTATAATTTTATCGGACAGACATGGAGCTTTTTTCTCGGTATTTTATTCTGGTTATTACAATTATTTATTGCATGGCAATGGAATAAATATTATTATTTTGGACCTTTTGAATGGTTATGGCGCAGCGCCACCTATATGAGAACAGGGATAAAATTCAGGAAAACCTGATTAAAGCCCTCAATTTTTAGAAAAAATGTATTGATTGATAACATTCACTTTTGTTATTGAAACATTCATAAGGTTAAGGACGAAGCGAATAAACATACTTTATATTCGCATATTACACTGAATTTTGATAACCCCGGTTAAAAATATATAATAGAATTTCGATATTATGTTAATGATTCAGATATGATTGAGATATCAGTCTGATTTTGATTTATAAAAAAATAGATTACCTCTGTTTAATAGTAATAGTGTGAAAATGAAAAAACTTACAACACTGCTTAAAAATAACTTAATTCCGTTATTGGTTTTATTTTTTATACTGGTTACACTGAGTATATACCAGGTAATAGCGATAGGAGACAGGGACAACTCACAAAACGGAGTGGTAATCCGTTTTGCTGATAATATCACCGAAGCTCATAAAAAAGTTGTCGAACTTTTTAATAAAAAATATAAGGGACGGATTAAGGTTGAGGTAATTCATCTCCCTTTCGAAAAATTCAGCACAAATGAGCGCAAAGAATTACTCGCGAGATCATTCAGAAACAAGAGCAACCGTATAGATATATTCGCCGTGGACCTTATATGGGTGAAGAGATTTGCAAAATGGGCTGAGCCGATAGAAGCTTTTACGAATATCAGCAGTTCAAAACTTGTCGATTATACTTTGCAATCCTGTTATCAGGATAGTGTTCTCGTCGCTGTTCCATTATATGTGGATATAGGTTCCTATTTCCTGCTTAAAGGGAGACTGAATGAAAAGCAGAAAGAATATTTAGGCAATGTTGATTCACTTGACTGGGATGATATATTTGAGATGTCAAAATTGAAAGAGGGGAAGGAGCGAAATTCCTTTATATTTCAGGCGGATGATTACGAGGGGCTTATCTGTTTTTTCTTTGAAATGCTGGGTTCAATTAATAATGGGAAATTGCTGGAAGATGATAACACATTGCCTGTTGAACAGACAAATAAAGCGCTCAAATTTATCAAAAGCCTTATAGGCCCGGGAAAAGTCGCGCCTAAAGATGTGCTTCATATGAAGGAGATAGAATCGATTATATATATTCTTCAGCATGATGAGTTCCTGATAAGGGGATGGCCCTCCTTCGAAATTTCTTTCAGAGACCTTGGCAGCGAGAAAAATATAGAACCGGGACTCGAGAAGATAGCTGTGCTTCCGGCGCCGGGAGGCAAAAGTTCACCAATACTGGGGGGGTGGAATATCATGATCTCCAAATCTTCCGAGCATAAAAAAGAGGCGGCTATTTTCCTTGAATATCTTGTAAGTGAGGAAGCTCAAAAGACCATGTACGAAGTTGGCAATCATATTCCGGCCATCAGATCGATTTATGAAGATGAAAAATATTTAAGTCAGCATCCTGAACTTGATTTTTACAGGGAGCAGTTGAAAAAAGCGATTAACAGACCATTCCTCGATAATTATACCCAGGTCTCAGATATAATTTCCTATTATGTTCATAAAGCCCTCAGTGGAGATATTACACCCGAAAAGGCGATCGGCAGCATAAATTCAATGATCAGGAAAAAATAAGAAAACACAGATGGAACGTTCAAATAAAAAAAGTTATCTCCAGGAAAAATTTAAAAAGTACAGGATTGAGATAAGGCATATTCTTGTAATATTTGTTATCCTTGTTACGTTTCAGATTATGCTTTCCCTGATACAGAAAGCGTCAATAAATAATTTTCTGGATGACACCAGGTTCTGGTACCAGAGAGATTCAGCCGAGGAGGTCGCGAACCTGACAGCCACATCGCTGGAATTGATTATTGAAAATATCGATTTTTCATCAAGAATGGACCGTGACAGGGAAAGAAAGATCATTGAATCATTTAATATCATCTTAAATCAGCAGATTCTGCAGCAGAATGTAGAAAAAGTGATGACAGTATTTCAAAAGGATTCGCTTCTCTATTTCATAGATGATGGCGAAGACCTTCTGAACTACCTTTCTAAAAATGTATTCCCCCCCGGAATGGAAACCGACAGGCATCAACAGGTCAGAAATATTTATCTGAACAACCTGGAGACAATAAAAATGCTTGAGGTAATTCACAGTCAGCTTGATAGTTCAAATACTTTCAATATATTTGTGCCTCTTATTCCGCGAGGGGAATATGCCGGAACCCTTTTTATGAGAATACATCCCGATTTCAGTACAATTACGGAGACGCTTACTTCAGGGTATAACGAAGCGGCGATGATCAACACTTCCCTGATCATTCTCGGTTTGCTGACAATGTTCTATATTTCCTCATATACCGTAAAGGAAAGGGATAAAGCGCAGGAGCTTCTTATGGAGGAGCATGAGGAACATCTGAAGGAACATATAGAACATGAAAAGGAGATGATTTTTACAAAAAGGATTTATCACTCACATCATAAAGCTGAAAAAATAATTGGCTTTATGAGGGAGGACCTGAGAAACCTGGTTAAAGAAAATATTGATGAAATAAAATTCAGGCTTCTGAAATATTCCAATTTCGTATCACGGGTAATATATGATATGAAATGGTATGAACCCCAGGTTTCCACCTTCAGGGGACCTTTCTTTAATACAAATATTAACGCGACCCTGGAATTTCTGATTGACCATGTGTTTAAGCGAGTGGCCGCGAGCAGGGATTCATTCAATTTTGTTCTTGAACTTGATGAAAAACTGCCGAATGTACACCTGAATGAATATGTTGTGTGGGAGATATTCGAACCGATAATCCAAAACTCTTTTGATCACCGCGGGGACCGCAAAATTACTGTGACAATAAAAACAGAGTTTGATCAGCAGGCGCGTAAAGGTGTTGTATTTATCCATGATAATGGCAACGGAATAAGAGAGGATTTGCTTATTGAGAAAGAAGATGGCATAAAGGCTTTATTCCTGGAAAATATCTCAACCCGGAAATCCTCCAACAGAAATACAGGATACGGATGTTTTATTGCCTATAACCTCGCGAAAAACAGGTGTGGATGGGATGTTGACGCTTATAACAATGAAAATGGCGGAGCCACATTTAAATTTATGATAAACTTTTAAGGCAGATAATGAAAAACTACTCGAATATAAAAGTATTGTTGATTGAAGATGAAGAATTTGACGTTAGAAGAGTAAAGAATACCCTTAAGCTGCTTTCGGGAGCGTTTGATATTACCGAAGTGCTTTCAGACGGAACCGAAGCGCTTGATTACCTGAAAGAAAATCCATCCCTGGTTGATATTGTTATTATGGATTACCAGATAGCCGGGGGAATAATGGGTGAATCGCTGATAACGAATATTAAAAATATTAATCCCCTTATCCAGGTTATCGTAATAACCAAACATACAATCAACATAACAGATTTTGATTTCGCGAATAATCTTATAGAGGCGGGAGCCTTCTGGTACTGCACAAAATACCCGGGGGATATTGAGGAATTTATTTATCAGCCGACCGACTTCATAATAAGCATGCTAAACGCCTACCAGAAAAAACTTCTTGAGCGCTCTTCCCAGATATCTTATCAAAAACTGAACAACAAAAATGAAGAAATACTTCAGAAAAAAAGGATTATCGGAAATTCTTCATTCACAAAAGATATGCTCGGCCAGATAGATAAGCTGGCCCGCTCAAATGTTAATGTTCTGATTACAGGGGCTTCGGGAACAGGCAAAGAGCTTGTGGCTACACATATACACCACAAAAGCAGAAGGAAGCTGGAAAATTTTATAGCGATCAATTGCGGAAGCATTCCGGAGGACCTGATTGAAAGTGAGCTCTTCGGTTATGAAAAAGGGGCGTTTACAGGAGCTAACAGCGCGAAAAAGGGATTATTTGAACTTGCCAACGGCGGGACTATTTTTCTCGATGAAGTAACCGACCTTCCATTATCGGCGCAGGTTAAGCTGTTAAGAGTTCTCCAGGAAGGGGAACTTGAGAAAATTGGGAGGACAAGAAAAATTGAGGTTGACGTAAGGGTAATATCGGCTACCAACAAAAAAATAGAAACAGAGGTTATGGAAAAACGTTTCAGAGAGGACCTTTATTACAGGCTGAATGTTGTCCCTCTCAGGATTCTTTCTCTGAATGAGCGCAGGGATGATATACCTGAACTGATCGATTATTTTGTTGAATTTTATTCCAACCAGATGGGATTTCCAAAACCACTTTTTGAAAAGGAAGCGCTTGAATACGCGCTAAATTATTCCTGGCCGGGCAACGTGAGAGAACTTCGAAATTTCGTACAGAGGATTTTATATTATTCCGATGGAGTAATAAAAAAATATGATGTGGAAAAATCACTCGAAGGTAGTTTCCTCAGTCCGGGCAATCAGTTATCCACTCTTAATTTTCTGAAAAATGACGGAATTCTTAACTATAATGAAGCGCTAAGGAAATTTAAACTGCTTTATTTTGATTTCATCAGGCGAAATTCATCATCCGACGCCGACGCCGCGAAGAAGATGGGAATGGCTCCCCCCAATTTCCACAGAATGAGCAAGGAGCTCGGCCTGAAATAAGGGTGGCTTGATATTTGAATATTATAAGAGAAGATAATGTTTATTGATAAAAAATATGAGTGGAACATGAAATATTTTCTCTTAATTTTACTTTTAACAGGTCAGATAATTTATTCGCAAAGTTTTCTTAAAGCGGAAGGAAAAAAGATTGTTGATTCCTCCGGTGAGAATGTCCTTCTGCAGGGAATAGGTTTGGGAGGCTGGCTCGTTCCGGAGGGGTATATGATTCAATCTTCAGCAAAAGCCAACTCACCAACAGAAATTAAAAATGAAATTATTGATCTTGTAGGGTCTGCCGACGCTGAAACTATACTTCAGCAATACAAGGAGAACTTTTATACCGAAACAGATATCCAGGCTGTTAAAAGCCGGGGCATAAATTCAGTCAGACTACCTTTGCATTACAATCTTTTTACACCGAAAGATCAGCCCTTTGTTTATATCGATGAAGGATTCGACCTTGTCGACACCGTCATTAATTGGTGCAGAAGAAATGACTTATGGCTTATCCTCGATCTTCACTGCGCCCCCGGCGGACAGAGCGCCGAGCCGATTAGCGACTATGTAGCCGGCGAACCATCTTTATGGGAAAATGACCTGAATAAAGAAAGAACATACGATCTCTGGGCGAAACTGGCCGACCGGTATAAGGATGAGGATATTATTGCCGGCTATGATCTTTTGAACGAACCGGCCTGGGACCTCGGTACAGATAATGTTCAGTTGCGCGATTTTTATGAAAAGCTTACTGATACTGTCCGGGTTTATGATCAGAATCATATTCTTTTTATCGAGGGGAACTGGTTCGCTACCGATTTCGCCGGCCTTACTCCTCCGATGGATGACAATATGGTTTACGCCTTTCATAAATACTGGAACAGTCCTGATATAGGGTCAATAAATTACCTTATCCAGATAAGGGAAACACATGATGTGCCTTTATGGCTGGGAGAATCGGGTGAAAACTCAAATGAATGGCTGGCAAAAACAATAAGGCTTGTAAGCGGGGAAAATATCGGATATAATATATGGACCCTGAAAAAAATTGGTTCTATCGCGGTATTTTTAAATTCCCCTGTTACACCCCAATATCAGCAGATAATTGATTACTGGAATGGTTCGGCGCAGAAACCCTCACAGTTGTTCGCGAAAGCGGCGCTTTTGACAATGGTTGAAAACCTGAAATATGAAAATTGCGCGCAAAAAAAAGATTTTATCGACGCGGTTGTCCGTCTTCCTTTTGATAATTCAATCAAACAATTCAGCGAAAATAACATCCCCGGAATTCTTTATGCTACCGAATATGATATGGGGGAAAACAGCGTCAGTTATAAGGACGCGGACTATCAGAATATCAGCGGCAGTGTATATAATAACGGCTATTCTTACAGAAATGACGGTGTTGATATTGAAAGCTGTTCGGACGCTGTCACAAACGGTTTTAATGTCGGTTGGATTGAAAACAGCGAATGGATTAAATATACGGTCAATATAGCTGAAGAGGCCAATTACAGCATTGGTGTCCGCTACGCTTCCGAGTCGGGCGGGGGAAGGTTCAGAATAAACATGGATGACGGCGCGCTTACAGGATTATACAGCCTCGCCGCGACGGGAGGATGGCAAAACTGGCAGACATACCAGGTTGACAGTGTTGATTTGCCGGCCGGGGAGCATGTATTTCAGTTCCAGGTAATTTCAGGGGGTTTTAATCTTAACTATCTGGAATTTCAGAAAAATGGGCCAACAGGGGTAAAAGATGAAGATATTGATAAACTGAATTACAGAATCGACACCTATCCGAATCCTTTCAATTCGGAATTAAATATTCTCCTCAGTTATTCCGATCTTCACCAGCCTGTCAGTGTGAAATTATACTCAATAACCGGTGAATATATATCTGAAATATACGGGGGAATACCGAAGGAGAGAGTCCGTTTCGATTTTGGAAATCTTTCACTTGCTTCGGGTAATTATCTACTTCAGTTTACTCAGGCCGATTATAACGCTATAAAAAAGGTTGTGTACCTCAAGTAACCTGATTATTAAATCAATAACCGCCGGATTATCAATTTAATAATAAATTAATAATCCGGCGGAACTTTTCCCCGGTAAATCCACCCTCTTTTAATTGGCACTATTATTGGACAGATAGTTTAAAAAACAATAATGGATTTATGATTCCCAACTTAGGCACTTACGACAATCTTATCATTCTGCTTTACTTCTTTATTCTGGCGGTAATAGTTATCCTTGTGTACAGGAGCAAAACTAATACGAGTGAAGACTATTTTCTGGGTGGAAGAAGTTTCGGCTGGTTTAGCATCGGGATATCTCTCTTTGCCACCAATATATCGAGTGAACATATTGTCGGGCTTGCCGGATCAGCCTCATCGAGAGGGCTTGCGGTCGGACAGTTTGAGTGGATGGCTATATTTATTCTGCTTTTTCTCGGGTGGGTTTTGGCCCCTATGTTTTTAAAAGCGGGAGTTATAACTCTGCCTGAGTTCCTCGGAGAAAGATATGACAAAAGAACCAGACAGATTTTGGCGACTATATCCATTATAGCTTATATCATTACAAAAATATCCATTACTCTTTTTGCCTCCGGGCTGCTCCTCAGAGAGGTTTTTGGCTGGGACCTTTACACCTCTTCAGTAATTATGGTTTTAACAGCCGGAGTATATACACTGATAGGAGGGATGAGGACTGTTGTATATACCCAGATTTTCCAGGGATTTATAATTGTGCTCGGCTCTTCTTTGGTTACATACTTTGGTTTTGTTGAAGTTGGGGGATTATCAGGTTTGACTTCGAGGCTTTCGCCCGAATATTTTCATGTTCTTAAACCGGCCACTGATCCTGATTTCCCATGGACCGGAATTATTTTAGGCGCCCCGATACTTGCAATCTGGTATTGGTGCACAGATCAATATATTGTACAGAGAATACTTGGAGCCTCAAGTATTGATAACGCGAGAAAGGGGACGATCTTCGCTGCTTCTTTAAAAATACTGCCTGTTTTTATATTTGTTCTTCCCGGCCTGATAGCCGCGGCTCTTTTCCCTGAAATAAGAGGTGATGAAGCTTATACAACCCTCCTTAACAGCGGAATTATTCCGGAAGGTATTAAGGGACTTGCCATAGCAGGAGTGATCGCGGCTTTAATGTCCTCGCTAAGTTCGGTATTTAACAGTACATCGGCTCTTTTCGTAAATGATTTTTATAAACTGAAGAACCCCGACGCGAGTGAAGAAAAGCTGGTTCTGATTGCCCGTCTTTCAACAGTAATCACTATTCTTATCGCCATTCTGTGGGTGCCGCTGGTCAAACTGATCTCTTCTAACCTTTATATATATCTGCAGAAAATTCAGTCTTATATCAGTCCCCCGATAGCCGCGATATTTATTCTCGGATTTATCTGGAAAAAGGCAAATTCGGCCGGCAGCAACGCGACATTAATTATCGGAGGTTTGATAAGCCTTCTGTTTCTTACCGTTGAATTTGCCGGCAAAGAGTTTGTTTCTTCAATACCGGTTATCAAAGATATATTTGGTATGAATTACCTCTACCTGGCAGTCATTCTTTTCCTCATATCGGTTGTAATTATGGTGGTTGTAAGCACTTTTGCCGGAGGAGAAAAATACTCGGATGAATGGGATGAAAGATATCATGTGAAATTCCAGGAGATTCTTCTTTTTACTCCTCTATATAAAGTTTTGAGATACAAAAAAAACAGAAGTGAAGTAATATTTTCAATTTTTATTGTTATTGCAGCTATAACTTTTTGGAGTTTATTTTAACTTTTAACAATCTTTTAAGGAGTCCTGATATGAAAAATATTTTCATATTTTTAATTTTTTTGGTTTCCACAACCATCATTTTTGCGCAGTCGGAACCTGTCGACAAATTTGATGAGGAACCGTCAGACAGCACTTATTGGTTTTTTAACACAAGTGAACACGCCAGCGCAGACGCGTATTTAAATCTTGATTACATTGACGATCCTGTGCAGGAAGGGAAAGCCATGAAGATCAGCTATGGCGTTCAGGATGCTGAAAGCTGGGGTGGTTTTTACAAAATTGAGCACTGGAATCCAGATTCAAACGCGTATTTCGACTATTCTGATTTTGAAAACCTGACCGTATGGTATTATAATGCAGTTCCACAGGATTCAACAGAAAGAGTACACATGCGAATCCAGCTTCTTGATGCCAGTGATTCACCTAACGGTGTAAATACTTATGATATTGTCGATACCGAAATTTATTATTCATTTCATTATGTCCTCGACGATGCGCCGGGCTGGAATCAGATTGTAATCAATATGGCAAGAAGTGATTCTTATGCCGGCGAAGCTTTTACTCTGACTACCTGGAACGGAATTCAGGGAAATGGCAAACTTGATCTGGATAAAATCAAAGGCTGGGCCATTGAATTTTCAGTTTCAGGCGCAGGCTCAGGAGACATCGTAAAAGGTGAAATTATCCTGGATGAATTACAGGTTCAGGATCCCAGGGAAAAACCAATGCTTATATTCAATGGTAAAACTGTTAATACCAATTTTGGAATGTTTACCTGGGGTCAGTCCGCTCTTCAATTAATCGAAGGTGGCGGAATGGATCCGGCAACAAACTCACTTGAATGGACAATGGGTGACGAATGGGCAAATGGTTTTACAGGCGCTGGCTGGAATATTGATCCCGCGGTTAATATACGTTACCGTTGGGACCTCGACTCACTTAAATTTAATATGAAATGTGAACCGGCAACAGGCGATCTTCTTATGCAGTTCGAATCAGCCGAAGGAAAAAGAGCCTACACATTTACCCCGACCGCGGATAATGACTGGCATGAATATGCATTGCCGTTAAGAGATTTTGTTGTAGCCGACGGCGCAGTTAATTTTGATTCTTCTGCAATAACAGTATTTCAGTTTATGACTCCCGGAACCGCTGTTGCAGGAACAAAAGTATGGTTCGATTATATCTGGACAGGCGATCCTGAAATTGATGTTATTCCTCCATTGCCTCCCGAAGGACTGTCAGCTTCAGCCGATCAGTATGTTAATATTATAAGCTGGATTGATGTAGCCGGTGAAGATGGTGAAACATACAGCGTTTATTACAGTGAAAACCCGATTACCGATCTTGAAGCTCCCGGAGTTGAAACCGTACAAATAAATATCACCGAAGGTGAACAGTCGGCAGAACATGTGCTGATAGCTCCAAAAACAAATCAGAATGTAACCTACTACTATGCTATTACCTGTACTGACGCCGCTGGAAATATCAGTGATATCGCGCAGTCAGCTTCATCGGTTACCAATGAAGCAAAAGGTGTTGCAACAATAGAACCTACCGCTCCTCCTTCATTTGCCGCGGATGGAAATCTTTCCGAATGGACCGGTATTATGCCATTCAGGATGTATCCTTCAGATGGATCCGGAACAGTTGTAACAAACACAACAATCGATAGCGACGCTGATCTTTCAGCCGACATATATCTGGCGATAGACGATGATTATTTATATTTCGCGTGGGACGTTGAAGATGATGTCATCAGCAACGACACCACTTTTGATTCATATCTTGTTGATTCACCTGACCTGTATATCGGTTTTTATAACTGGCATGGCAATCCACATACATCATACCAGAGAGGACTTTATCCTGACTACCACTTCAGATTCGGCTTTAACAGAATTCTTATTGATAATCTCAGTGGTCATACTTTAGCCTATAATGGCGGAGAAGATTATTACTGGGGAGAAAACTTCCCTTCAGGTTACATCGTGGAAGGAAGAATGTCCCTCGACGCGATTGCCGCAGCAGGATCGGACAACCGTTTTATTCCTTCGGAAGGTATCAGAGTGCCAATCGATTTTTCAATAAACGATAACGATACTCCCGGCACAGATGAAAGAGAAGGAATTCTTACCTATTCACCGAATAATGAAGACCAGTCGTACCAGGATGTTTCAAGATGGGTCCATACATGGATTGGTGACGAATGGGTTACCGGAGTAGAACCGGAAGATACAGATCCGGGTGAAATTATAACTTATTCACTCGATCAGAACTATCCTAACCCTTTTAACCCTGCTACCCAGATTAAATATTCCATCGAAGAAGCAGGAATTGTAACACTTAAAGTTTACAACATTCTCGGTGAAGAAGTTGTTACTCTCGTTAATATGGAACAGCCCGCAGGAAAATATATCGCTACATTTAACGCGTCCCGTTTGGCAAGTGGTATATATATATATCAGATTCAGGCAGGAAGCTTTATCTCATCCAAAAAAATGATGTTATTAAAGTAAAAGAATTTGAAGGGGTATGAAGTTCTCATACCCCTTTTAAATTATACAGGAGGAACATAAATTGATCCAAGCGAAACATTTAACTTTAATTCTTTTCTGTATCCTATCGGTTTCTTTGTTTGCTGGTCAGACAGGAAAGGTTTCGGGGTATATAAAGGTTAAGGGAAGCGGCGATCCGGTCAGCTTTGCCAACCTGGTTCTGAAGGATACTTACTTAGGGGCCGCCGCCGATGTGGATGGTTATTATTTTATTAACAATATTCCTCCGGGAACATATGATCTCATAGTCAGCGCGGTTGGTTACAAAAAAGTTATTGTTACAGATGTGCATGTGAAAATTGATCTTACAACCAGGGTGGATATTCAAATGGAGGAAGATATTCTTGAATTGGGCGAAGAGGTGGTTATCCAGGCAAAAAAACCTCTTATCCAAAAGGACCTTACTTCCACTTCCTCAACAGTCTCTTCTGAAGATATTGAAATGATGCCGGTGGAAAATATTTCGCAGGTAGTAAATCTTCAGGCAGGTGTTGTCGGCGGACACTTCAGAGGGGGACGCCTCGGTGAAGTCGCTTACCTGATAGATGGTATGCCGGTAACAGACGTTTATAACGGCGCTGTTTCGGTCGAAGTTGAAAACAGCTCTATACGCCAGCTTGAAGTTATTTCAGGAACATTTAACGCTGAATACGGGCAGGCCCTCTCAGGAGTTGTCAACATTGTCACCAAGGAGGGATCGGTTACCGGGTATGACGGACATGTTTCCGGTTTCCTCGGCAGTTATTTTTCAACTAATGATGATATATTCCAGAATACTGATGATATATCAACAGTTGGAGTCAGGGATATACAGGCTTCTGTTTCAGGTCCCGTGCCATTAATACCCAATTTGAAATTTTTTGCCACCGGAAGATATTTTTATGACCGCGGATACCTCATCGGCAAAAGGGTTTATACCATGGAAAATGATAATCCTTATACCGCGACAGGAGATGGGGAGGCGGTCCCGATGAATCCTTATGAAAAATATTCGGTTAACGCAAAACTTACCTATGTTCTGCCGAACATGAAATTTTCATATTCCATTTTCTATGATGACAACTGGAATAAATATTACGATCACGCTTTCAGATGGGCTCCCGATGGTTTGATGAATCATTACAGGGATAATACAATTCATCATTTTCAGGTGGGTTTTTTCCCTTCACAGAGCACAGTTGCCAGCTTGAAATTTTCCTACAGTCAGCATAATTATAAGGGCTATCTTTATGAAGATCCTTATGATTCAAGGTATCTGAATCCGGACCAGGGAATTTCTCCTTCTGACTACACCTATCGATATGGTGGTCAGCAGCCGAACCGTTATGAAAGATTTACGAATACTTTCATAGGGCAGTTTTCGGTGGAATCGCAGGTTCACAAGGCTCATAAAATAAAACTCGGCGCCGAGGCAAGGTTCCATGAAATGTTCAATCATAATACAGATATGATAAACCTTTCGGATGGCCAGGTTGACCCAAATGATCCATATACCGAGCTATTTACAATTGGATACAGAAATTTAAATACTATCGGCAATCAGCAATATCATAAATTCCCTTATGAATTTTCAGCCTACATTCAGGATAAGATGGAATATGATATAATGATCATTAATGCCGGAATAAGGTTCGAATATTTTAACTCAAATTCCACATTGCCGGCCGATCTGCGCAATCCTTCAAATAATGAAGATTTTTCGGGAGCCGGAGTAGTTGTTGATTCAGACCCGGAATTCCAGATTTCTCCGAGACTGGGAGTTTCGTTTCCGATAACCGATAAGGGAGCTATATATTTCTCTTACGGACACTTTCTTCAGATACCCAGGTTCGAGAATCTATTTGTAAATGATGAATATCTCCTTAACCTGGGACAGGCTCTTTCATCAGTCACAGGAAATCCGAATCTTAAAGTTGAAAAACGTGTGCAATATGAAGTGGGTCTTCAGCAGGTAATTTTTCCCAATATCGCGCTTGATCTTACCTTTTATTACAGTGATATCAGGAACCTGCTTGGAATGGAAATAATCAACACGTATGAAGGCTCAAAATATGGCCGTTTTATCAACCGTGATTACGGCAACGTAAAAGGTTTTATTATTTCACTCGATAAAAGATTTGCCGATTATTTTGGCGCCAAGATTGACTACACCTACCAAATCGCGGAAGGCAACGCATCCGATCCATACGCGGTTTACCAGGATAACCAGACAGATCCTCCTGTGGAATCTGAGAAAAAGGCTGTGCCACTCAACTGGGACCAGCGATCCACTCTTAATTTATCGGCTAATGTCGGAGAACCGGGAAACTGGAACCTGGGCTTAATATTCAGCTTCGGCACAGGACAGCCCTATACAGAGGATATAAAAGTATCCAACGGGGTGAGGTTTGAAAATGGAGGCAGAAAACCTTCAAGCTACAACCTGGACCTCAGGGCGGATAAAACTTTCCACTTGTATGGATACAGAATAAACGCGTTCGCGTGGATATATAATGTGCTGAATATTAAGAATGAATATGGCGTTTATTCTACCACAGGACGCGCGGGTGTTGATCTCGACGCTGAAAAGTATCAAGGTGAAATTATCGGCCTTAATACTGTTGATGAATATGCCAGCAATCCCAGTTTTTACAATTCGCCGAGACAAATTAGAATCGGTCTGAGTTTTGGTTTTTAATCCGGAGTAAATAAATGTTTAAAATTACAAAATTACTAATTTTACTGACTTTGCTGCTGACCATAGTTACTTTGGCGCAGACTTCAGAGCAGACAGAACAATACCGTCAGGATGAATATGGCGATATCCAGTACAGGCGTGAAGGGGTAATGGATGGAAACCAGATTAGAACGCTCTTTTACAATAATGGTGAAGTAGGTCAATGGCCTTACAGCCCTTCAGGCGAATGGCCGAAGGGAAGCGGACATGGTTATCTTGACGGCGTGGCAGTCCTGATTTCAACAGAGATCACCGCCCCTGGCAATGGTATGCTTGTTCATCCCCTTGAAACTTCCTACAGGGAGTGGATGGATCGTGATCCTGTGACCGGCCTGATCTGGGGACTGGAACCGGTTCCCGGGTATGCCAATCCTTCCGAGAGCAACCCGGCAATAAATACCAATACCGATTCGTGGCCTGATATATGGCCGAGAGCTCTTTCTAATGTTGATGAAACATGGGACGGACTCTGGTATGGATATTTCGGAAAAGGTGTGCAGAATTCCGATTTTGAGACTTTCTTTGTTATGGATGATTCAAAAGATGGTGAATTTGCCCGCCCTCCATATAATTTTTTCCCGATCGAATCAGATTCGAACAGAAAGGGGCTGGGACTTCGTGTTGAGGTAAGAGGTTTCCAATGGTCTCATGTACTGGCCGAAGATATTATTTTCTGGCACTACGATATAGTTAATATTTCAGACATGGACTATGAAAAATCCCTGTTTGGTTTTTACACAGATACAGGAGTCGGCGGCTCATCGGATAGTGAAGATGATAACGCGTCATTCGATACAAAACTTGACATTGCCTATGCTTATGACAGTGACGGTAAAGGCGCTCCCGGAAGCTGGCCGACAGGATATTATGGTTACGCTTACCTGGAAAGTCCGGGAAACGCTCTCAACGGTATAGATGATGACGAAGATGGTATTGTGGATGAGAGCAGAGATGATGGCATCGATAATGATGGCGACTGGCTTCCTTATACCGATATGAATGGAAATGGCAAGTGGGATCCCGAAGAAAATGAACCCCTTAATAATGATGTCGGTCAGGATGGCATTGGTCCCCTTGACAGGCAATATACCGGACCCGATGAAGGGGAAGGAGATGGTATCGCGACAGACGGAGAGCCTAATTTTGACAAAACCGACGTTGATGAATCGGATATGATCGGGCTTACATCTCTTTCTATCTACAGACTTGGCGATGGCGGCACAGGCGGCGGCTGGCCAAAAGATGATGAGCAAATGTGGGTCAGAATGAATTACGCCAATTTTGATACCAGCCTTCAGCGAGCTAATATCAGTATGACTTTCGCATCGGGACCATTTCCGCTGAAAAGGGATAAAAGGGAAAGATTTTCCATGGCCCTGGTATTTGGAAGCAATCTCGAAGACCTGGTGTTTAATAAAGAAACTGTTCAGCAGATTTACAATGCCAACTATAATTTTTCCAAACCTCCTTTGAAACCTTCGGTTAACGCTGTCGCGGGAGATCAGCAGGTATTTCTTTTCTGGGATGATGTCGCCGAAGAATCGACCGATCCTTTCCTGGGATATGAAAACAATGATCCTCTCCAGGGGTATAAGAAAGATTTTGAAGGTTATCTTATATACAGGAGCACCGAACCGGAATTTAATGATATAAAAATTATTACCGATTCGAAAGGAGAAGCGAAATTCTGGAAACCAATCGCTCAGTTCGATCTTGATAATGACATTGAAGGACCCGATCCGGTAGGCATTAACGGAGCAAGCTTCTGGAGGGGAAATAACTCAGGTTTGCAGCATTCTTATATAGATACGGATGTGATAAACGGACAGCAGTATTATTACGCTGTTGTATCTTACGACCAGGGTGATCCCGCATTTGGAACAAAAGGACTTGTGCCCTCGGAATGTACAAAAATTATCACTGAGGACTTTTCAGGAAATATTCAGTTTGTTGATATTAATTGCGCCGTAGTTAAGCCAAATGTACCCGCCGCGGGATATCAGCCTCCGGAAGTTGCCGGTAATCTTTCAGCGCCTGAAGAAGGACAGGGAACAGGGTATCTTAATTTGAATATTCTTGACGCCGGAGCTATAAAAGAAGGAGCCGGCTACAAAATATTATTTGAGTCGGAAGATGAAGAGGACAATTATCCAATATACAATTCAACATCCGCGATGGTTGTCAGGACTTATGATGGCAACATCGACACCCTGGTATTTTCATATCCGGCAGAAAATTTCGGCGCGGCAAAATTCATGCAGCCATTTGATGGAATATCTGTCTCGGTTGTCAATGATACCACCTCGGGAATAGTTGACTCATTAACCGGGTGGCTCGTCGGAACAAGCAACCTTACCATGAGCACTTATCCGAATAACAGCAGTCCTACCAACAAAAATGTTGCCTGGCCTGCCGATTACCAGATCAAATTCTTTGATGATTATGTGGATACATCATTCGGATCATCAGGAATACCGGTGAAATTTCAGATCACAAACATGAATACCGGTGAGATTTCGGACTTTTTTATTGATGATAAATTTGGTGATGGTGAATTTTCTGTAAGCGATGATATAGTGATAATGGAATATGTTGACAGCCTCAGGAGAGACTGGCGGTTTACCTATCGTATAGAATATCACGCCCCGCCGATACCTAATGTTCAGCCTCACGCGCCGGTTGCCGGTGATATTTTCCAGATCAAAACAAGAAAACAGTTCTATGAAGGTGATTACTTCCAATTTACTACTTCGGCTTCCACAATCGATAACCAGGAAGCGGGTAACTCTCTTTCTGAAATAGCGGTTGTGCCCAATCCATATATTGCCGCGGCGGCATGGGAGAAAAGAAATCTTAACCAGACAGGCCGTGGTGAACGCCGGATTGATTTCATTAATCTTCCCGCCGAGTGTACTATCAGAATCTATACAGTTACCGGCGCGTTGGTAAAAACGATTCAAAAGGAGTATTCGACTACCAACGGAACAACCTCATGGAATCTTGTATCGGATGATGGAACAGATATAGCCTACGGGCTCTATATCTATCATATCGACGCTCCGGGTGTCGGCAATAAAATCGGTAAGTTCGCAATTATTAAATAATGGTATATATATGAAAAAGTTTATAATTCTCTTAATTGTTTGCACAACGCAATTATTCTCTCAGGACTTTGAATCGAATGTTTCCAAGAGAGCTGTAACTGCCGCGCCATTCCTGAATATCAGTCAGGGCGCCCGTGCGACAGGAATGGGAAGCGCATTCGTTGCGGTTGCCGACGATCCCTCCGCCGTTTTCTGGAATGTCGCGGGACTTGCCAGGCTGAAGCAAAACGGCGTTATGCTTGATCACACAAGATGGATTGCAGATCTTAAATATAATTTTGTCGGTTTTTCTTTTAATACAGGGTCTTTTGGAACTTTGGGTCTCAGCCTTATTTCCTCCGATTATGGAGAGATGAAGGTTCGGACTATTGATCAGCCTGAAGGAACCGGCGAGGTATTTTCAGTTAATGACGTGGCATTTGGTCTGGCCTGGTCGACAAACCTGACCGACAATTTTTCGATTGGTTTTCAATCCAAAGTGATTTACCAGAGCATCTGGCGCATGTCTGATTATGCCTTCGCTTTTGATATGGGTATTCTTTATGATACACCTTTTGAAGGAATAACTCTCGGTATGTCTATTACCAATTTCGGATCAACGATGAAACTTTCGGGAACCAACGCGGTTGTACTGTATGATCTGGATGAACAGAGCGCGGGGAATAATGATAAAATACCAGCTTCCCTTGATACTGATGAATGGGACCTGCCGCTTAACTACAGGGTCGGTATTTCTTATCAGGCGTTCCAGACTAATTCCCACTCCCTTATTTTTGCTCTCGACGCGATGCATCCCAATGACAATTACGAAAGCATAAACCTGGGCGCCGAATATACTTTCCTGGGTCAGTTTGCTATTCGTGGTGGTTATAAATCGCTGTTCCTGCCCGATTCCGAGGAGTCATTCACACTTGGCGCGGGATTTAAGCAGCTTATTATTGGCAATGTTAATTTTAAGTTTGACTATTTTTATGGAGATTTCGGAAGGTTGAACGATATCCAGAAATTCTCTATCGGAGTCAATTTCTAAATTTTATGAATATTTATTATATGCCGGCTGTCAATATGATGGCCGGCGATTTGTTCATAACGATATTTTGAAAATATTTTTACCGGAATTTAAAACCAGAACGGCTCTCAATTTAATGACAGATATTTTTCTCCGGAAATTTATTTAAACCGATTTTCATCCGGAATGATAGAATTTACGCGGCTTTCAGGAAAGATATAGCGGTTCCCCTTAATTATTAACACCAGGAAGGTTTCCACAAAATGAAATTATCATACACTTATATTTTGCTGATAATGATAAATTTATCGATATTTGGTCAGAATGGAAATTTAATCTGGGAAGATAATTTTAATAATGGTCAGCTGGATTTGACCAAATGGAGTTACGAAACCGGAACAGGTGTCAATGGTGACTGGGGCACAGGGCAGATTGACCGTGCCACAAGCCGGGAGGAAAATGTGAGTTTCCTGGATAATATTCCGGGAGCTGAAGATGGCTGCCTGGTAATTACAACAAGAAAAGAATTTTATATCGACAGAAATTACACCAGCGGCAGAATCAACACAGCAGGCAAAGCCTCGTGGGGCCCGGGACATCGAATAGTCGCGAAAGTTCGTCCGGCTGATGTAAGGTTTCAGGGACAGGGATTCGCCTTCTGGATGATGCCCGATGAAATTCCCGACGGCTGGGACTATATTATGTGGCCCCAGGGGGGGGAGATTGATATTATGGAATATGTCGGTTCAATCCCTTATCATAATCTTGGCTCGGTTCATTACGCCTGGTTCTGGGAAAATAACCAGTGGCAGTCCTGGAATCACGGACACCAGGGAGCGTACTACGGCTTTAAAACTGAAGAAGTGCCCGATCCTCCCGAACCTGGTTATGGCGGTTATCCCCCTCCGCAAAACGCGCAATTTGCCGGCAGCAGCGATTTCCACCTATATGGAATAGACTGGTATGAAAACAGGATGGAGTTTTTTAGTGACAGCTCTGTTTATCATATCCATTATTTTAATGACGGAGGAGCTTTTCAGCCGGATGGCCAGGATGAATTTTCCATATCTGAAATTTCAGGAAACCGTGTTGCCCTATCAGAATACTCCCATCATTTCCCTGAATGGTATCCTTTTGATCACAATATGTTCGTGATATTAAGCGCCGGGGTTGGTGGAAGTCAGTACACATATGGTGGAGCCATCGTTCCGGAAGCGGAATTTCCCTGCGCGGTGTATATCGACTGGGTTAAAGTTTATAGTTTGGGAACAACCGGATTAAACGAAGAAAATCATCTTCCCATGACTTTTCAACTGAACCAGAATTATCCGAATCCTTTTAATCCCTCCACAGTAATAAGTTATTCCATTCCTGAAGTTTCGCATGTTTCTGTAAGTATCAGCAATTCGCTGGGAGAATTATCCGCGATACTTGTCGACAAATTACAGTTTCCGGGCAGTTATGAAGTTACATTCGACGCTTCAGGATTATCTTCAGGTTTGTATTTTTATACCATGCGCGCGGGAAAATTTGTCAGCGTGAAAAAAATGCTTTTAGTAAAATAACATTATAAATAATAACCGGAAAAAGAGTATTATGACGGCGGTTTTCTCCGGATTATCGGACAAGCAGATAAAAGTAAGACTCCGTTACAAATTTTGTATATTGAAAGACTGAGGTAAAAAATTATTGGATTCCAGTTTTAATACCCCTGCGGGAAATCCTGGAATAATTAAAGTGTATGAATTATGTAAGCAATATAAATCAGGGATATTTATGAAATATTTTTTACGAATTTTTGTTTCAATTCTTGTTTTAAGTTTTATTGCCGGATGTGACAATATGCCCCCCGGCAAAGATAATATTGATGAAAAAGCGGACCAGCTTTTAGAGCAGATGACCCTTGAGGAAAAAGTTGGTCAGATGACTCAGATTACATTACTTGAGATAACTAAAGAAAGGGAGAATGATTCCGATCCTCTTGTCATTGATGAAAAGAAACTTGAAGAGGTTATGGCAAAGTATCATATCGGATCATTCTTTGATAATGGCGGGGCGGCCAACTCAATCGAAAACTGGCATGAGATAATAACAAAAATTCAGGATGCCTCAAAAAATAATACACGATTGAATATTCCTGTTATGTATGGCATCGACGCCATTCACGGGGCAAATTATACATTGGGAGCAACTATTTTTCCCCAATCAATAGCGCTCGCGGCAACGCGAAACCGGGACCTGGTCAGAAAAGGAGCTGAAATAACCGCCGCTGAAACAAGAGCTTCAGGAATTCCATGGAATTTTAATCCCGTACTCGGCATGGGACGCAATCCTTATTGGCCCCGTTTTTTTGAAACCTTCGGTGAAGATGTTTACCTCACCTCTGAACTTGGCAGAGAATATATTGAGGGTTCACAGAATTCTTCACTCGGAAAAGAATACAGCGTGGCTGCCTGCATGAAACATTTCCTCGGTTACAGTTTTCCGCTGAATGGAAAGGACCGGACTCCGGCATTGATACCAGACAGAACCCTAAGAGAAATTTTTCTTCCTCCTTACGAGGAGGCGGTTAAAGCGGGAGTAATGACAGTAATGCTCAATTCTTCCGAAATAAACGGAATTCCTGTGCACTCCGATTATAATATTTTAACAGTGCTTCTGAAAAAAAAGATGGATTTCAGGGGACTGGTGGTCTCAGACTGGCAGGATATCATCCGGCTTCATACAAGGGACAGAGTAGCCGATACACCTGAAGAGGCTGTAAGGATGGCTGTAATGGCAGGGGTTGATATGAGTATGGTCCCCAATAATTACAGCTTTTTTGAGATACTTGTGAAACTTGTAAATGATGGTGTTGTGCCGGTTGAAAGGATAAATGACGCGGTCAGAAGAATTCTTCGGGTAAAGCTGGAAACCGGACTTTTTGAAAATCCCTATCCCGATAAAGATTTATTAAAAATGTTTGCCACTGAAGAATCGGAACAAATTAATCTTGAAGCGGCCCGGGAAACTATTACTCTGCTTAAAAACAGGGATGAAATACTTCCGTTAAATAAAAAGAATAAAGTTCTGGTAACAGGCCCGACCGCTGATAAACTTATGGTTCTTAACGGAGGGTGGACAATTACCTGGCAGGGTAACAGGGAAGACCTTTATCCGGCGGAAAAGAAAACTGTTCTTGAAGCGATTCAGGATAAAATAGGCAAATCCAATGTGATATTTTCCAAAGGAACTGACTTTAATAAAGAGATAAATATCAGTAGTACAGTAAGGAAAGCCTCGGGAGCTGATTATATTATTGTTTGTCTTGGTGAAAGCCCTTATTGTGAAACCCCCGGCAATATAAATGATCTTACTCTCGAAGCCCCGCAGATAAAACTCGTGAATGAACTGAAAAAAACAGGAAAACCTGTTATTACTGTATTGCTTGAAGGGCGGCCGCGGGTTCTGAAAAGCGCCGCCGAAAATAGTGACGCCATAATTATGGGTTATCTTCCCGGTCTGGAAGGAGGCAGGGCAATCGCCGATGTTATTTTCGGAGATTATAATCCTTCAGGAATTCTGCCTTTTTCTTATCCGAAACATCCCGCGGGTTTTACATGCTATGATTACAAGCCGATCGAGTCATACGAACAAAACCAGTATGAGCCTCTTTTCCCCTTAGGACACGGATTAAGTTATACCGAGTTTGAGTATTCCGGTTTAACCCTTTCAGACACGGTTTTCACTGGTAAAGGATTATTGTCAGTTTCAGTAAATGTGAAAAACAGAGGTATTCGTGAGGGGAAAACGGCTGTTGAATTATATATTACAGATATCTATGGAAGTGTAAGCAGGCCGGTAAAACAGCTCAAAAGATTCGAGAAAATTTCTCTGAAATCGGGTGAGGAGAAAGAGGTGAAATTTACTGTCAATAAAGAAGACCTGAAATTCATCGGCAGAAAAAGTAGTTGGATAACCGAGCCGGGAGAATTTATTATTGAAATTAAGGGATTAAAGAAAAAATTTACTTTTAAATCAGAAAAATAGCATTCGGAGCAACAATGGAATTTTCCAGTTTTGATTATACCGTATTCGCGATTTATATTATCGGAATCATCGCGCTTGGGATTTTTGTATCCCGTGAAAAAAAAGGACATCAGAAAGACTCAAAAGATTATTTTCTGGCTGGTAAAGCGCTCACATGGTGGGCGATAGGGGCTTCACTCATTTCTTCAAATATATCGGCTGAACAGATAATCGGTATGTCCGGTTCAGGATATGTTGTCGGGCTCGCTATCGCGGCTTATGAGTGGCTCGCGGCTATTACCCTGATTATTGTAGCGAAATTTTTCCTTCCGATTTTTCTTGAAAAGGGGATTTACACCATGCCCCAGTTTCTTGAAATCAGGTTTGATAAGAGGGTCAGAACCAGTCTCGCCGTGTTCTGGCTGCTGGTTTACATATTTATCAATCTTACCTCCATACTATATCTCGGCTCACTGGCTCTTCAGAGCATTATGGGCATAGAAATGATCTACGGGATAATAGGACTGGCGCTGATAAGCGCACTTTATACTATTTATGGCGGATTAAAAGCTGTCGCGTGGACAGATGTGGTGCAGGTGGTAATATTGATCGGCGGCGGTCTTATAACAACAATTCTGGCTCTGAACGCGGTATCGGGAGGAGAAGGCTGGATAGCCGGATTATCAACCCTGATCAGCGATGCTCCTGATAAATTTGATATGATCCTCGACGCCAATCATCCGAGTTATTCGGAACTGCCCGGAATATTCGCTCTTTTCGGCGGTATGTGGATAGCTCATCTTTTTTACTGGGGATGTAACCAGTATATTACCCAGAGAGCCCTTGCCGCTAAAAGTCTTCCCGAGGCCCAAAAGGGACTGATCTTTGCCGGATTCCTGAAAATATTGCTTCCTCTTATAGTTGTTGTTCCGGGAATTGCCGCTTATTATCTTCAGGCCGATATCGCAAAACCGGATGAAGCATATCCCTGGCTGCTGAATACGTTTGTGCCGGTGGGACTAAAAGGGCTTGCTTTCGCCGCTCTTATCGCGGCTATTGTTTCCTCAATCAGCTCAATGGTAAACAGTACAGCGACAATCTTTTCAATGGATATTTATAAACAGTTAATAAAAAAAGACGCGAGTGAAAAGGAACTGGTTACTATGGGAAGGGTGGCAAGCGGAGTCGCCCTGGTTATCGCTATTTTAATCGCTCCAACACTTACTACTCTCGATCAGGCATTCCAATTCATTCAGGAGTTTACCGGTTTTGTAAGTCCCGGCATATTTGTGATCTTTATTTTCGGACTCTTCTGGAAGATGGCGACAACCAACTCAGCGTTATGGGCGGCAATTCTTACAATTCCCCTTTCTGCCGGATTTAAGTACTTTATGCCTGAAATGGCATTTCTCAACAGAATGGCTATAGTATTTTTCCTTCTCAGCGCTGTTGTTATTATTATAACACTTATTGAAAAGAAAGGTGAACATCCCAGGGCTATTAAAATTGATAAAGACCTCTTTTCCACCGGGCCCGTTTTTAATATCGGAGCTATTGTTATTACGGCGATTATTTCTGTATTTTATATAATATTCTGGTGAGACATGAATTATAAAAAATATATCAGCATAATTTTTATCAGTGTTTTTTTTGCAGTTGGTTGTCAGGAAGATAATTCAGGCGATGAAAATGGAATCACCGATCCCGGAACCGGGACAGGGGATGAATGGACCCTCGTATGGCAGGATGAATTTGAGGGAAATATTATAGATCCCTTTAAATGGGGATATGAAGTTAATAGTTATGGCGGCGGCAATAATGAGCTGCAATATTATACCAACCGTGGTTATAACTCTTATGTTTCCGATGGTTACCTGAATATAATAGCGCGGAAAGAAGTTTATACAGGTTCGGATAATGAAACAAGAAGTTATACCAGCGCGCGATTAAGAACCCTGAATAAAGGGGACTGGCTTTACGGAAAATTTTCAGTTCGGGCGAAACTGCCGTACGGTCAGGGATTGTGGCCCGCGATCTGGATGCTTCCTTCCGACTATGATTACGGTGTCTGGGCAGCGAGTGGAGAAATTGATATTATGGAGCTTATCGGTCATGAAACCGATAAGGTTTACGGTACCCTCCACTATGGAGGAGAATACCCTAATAATACCCATACCGGCGATTTTTTTACTCTTGATTCATCAACTTTTGCCGCCGATTTTCATGTCTTCACAGTAGAATGGGAAGAAGGAGAGATCAGGTGGTATGTCGATGATATACATTATCAGACACAGACTGACTGGTATTCTGTAGGAAACGATTATCCCGCTCCCTTCGATAAAAGATTTCATCTTATATTGAATGTCGCTGTTGGGGGCAACTGGCCGGGAAATCCCGACGCGAGTACAATCTTTCCGCAGACGATGGTGGTTGACTGGGTCAGAGTATATCAAAAAAATAATTAGAGGTTCCCGGAAATGAAAAAAACGACAGGTATTATTTTATTTTTTTTAATAAATGTTTTACAGGCGCAGAATTACCAGTTGATATGGGCGGATGAATTTGGCGGTGATCTTTTGGATGAAAATATCTGGACAAAGGAGACAGGAGCCGGCGGCTGGGGAAATGGCGAGCTTCAGTATTATACAGACAGAGAAGTGAATTCAACAGTGAGTGACGGAACCCTGAAAATAAAAGCAATGGCTGAAACTTACCACGGTTCATCATATACTTCAGCAAGGATTAAAACCCAGGGAGTTAAATTCTGGAAATATGGAAAAATAGAAGCCAGGTTGAAGCTGCCTTATGGGCAGGGAATATGGCCGGCGTTCTGGATGCTTGGCGAAAATATTTCTTCGGCAGGATGGCCCGCCTGCGGTGAAATTGACATTATGGAAAAAATAGGTGGTGATGGAAATGAAGCGACAGTCTACGGCACCCTGCACTGGGAACAAAATGGTCACGCGAGTTATGGAGGCAGTTATACCTTATCCAGCGGTTATTTTCAGGATGACTTTCACGTTTTTACCGCAGAATGGGATGAGCAGAAAATAGTCTGGTATGTTGATGGCATTCAGTATCACGTTATTGATATTACTCCTTCCGGTTTATCTGAATTTCATGATGAATTTTTTATTATTCTTAATGTCGCGGTCGGCGGGGAATGGCCCGGTTATCCGAACGCTACAACCGTTTTTCCCCAGGTGATGGAAGTTGATTATGTGAGAGTATATAAAAAGAAAGAAAATCTGCCCACAGTTTATGTTACCGCTCCATTTAATAATACGGTGGTTAGTTCCGGATCAGATATTGAGGTCGCGGTTCAGGCCAATTTTTCGGAGGGGATAGAGAAAGTTGATTTTTTCCAGGGCAGCATGAAAATAGGGGAAACAAACGCTATTTCTTATAAAATGAACTGGCTCAATCTTTATCCCGGTCAATATCGGTTAAACGCGACCGCATATTCGGAAAACGGCTTACCCGGCTTTTCACCTGTTATAAATATAACTGTGGAAGGGAATGCGACAACTTCCCCTTACCCCGGTTATCCTCATCCCGTTCCGGGAATAATTGAGGCGGAAGATTACGATATCAGCGGAACGCAGGACGCCTGGGCAGACGGTGATCCCTCGAATCTTGGAGAAATTTACAGAACCGATGGTGTCGATATTCAAAAATGTTTTGATGAATATGGTGAATACGAGATATATTCAATAAACTCAGGTGAATATTTAACTTACACGGTTGACTGCGTTGCGGAGGCGCAATACCTTTTTGAATTACGGACCGCCTCGGAAACTGATAACGGGAAGATAAAAATATCGCTTGACGGAACCGATCTTTTCGGTGAAATTAATATCCCTAACAGCGGCGGAATTAATGTATGGGAAGATGTAATTACCGATGAATTCCTTATGACCGCCGGAATTCATGAAGTGAAAATAATGTTTACCGGCGGTGATTTTAAGTTCAACCGTTTTGGTATATACGAACCGGCCACAGTTCCATCTGTTGAGATAAATTATCCGGTTGGCGGTGAAGTAGTTTCAGCCGGTCAGGTGATGGAAATCAGGTGGGAATCACTGAAGGTGGAGGATGTGGAAATCGGTTTTTCATCAAACGGCGGAACAAGCTGGGAATTTGTAAGTGAAGGAAACAGAGCCAAATTTGGAGCTTTCCGATGGAAAACTCCGCAGATAGAATCTGATGAATGCACCATAATGATTATTGACGCAGAAAATTCAAATCTCCGATCACAGAGCGGCTCTTTTACGATAACCAGCTCCTCCGATGTTGATGAAGAGGACCAGTTTGAACCTGAATTCGCGCTGATGCAGAATTATCCTAATCCCTTTAATCCTGAAACAAATATCAGCTTCACTCTTCCGGACATGGAATATGTGAAGTTAAAGATATATGACCTGGAAGGCCGGGAAGTCGCGATTCTGGTAGATGAGCAAATGGACTCGGGTATTCACAGCGTGACATTTACCGCGGGAGGTTATGGCGAACTTTCAACAGGAATTTATTTTTATATTATTGAAGCCGGAAGTTATACCGACACGAAAAAAATGTTATATCTTAAGTAGTTTGAAAAGAATTTGACCGGTGGACATTATAGTAAATTTTTTTACAAAATGGATTTCCGGTCAGATTCTGAAAACTATTTTTTCATATTAGTGAGAATTGAAAGAAATGTCATATTCAGCAGACAGGAATAAAATTATATATTACATTCTATTTATTTGGCTGGTTTTATTATCAGTTATTTTCGCGCAGAGGAAAGAAAATATTCTGGCAGAATTCGGGGATGAAAAAGTAACCGCGAGAGAATTTAAAGAAAGGTATGAACTCACACCCTGGATAAAATATGGCTCGGAAAATTCTCCTGAAATAAAAAAAGAGCGGGTTTTATATACTATTATCGCTGAAAAACTGTGGGCGAAGGCAGCAGTTGAAAAGGGATTATCGGTCGAGAATCAACTTCTTTTTTCCTTCGACGCGCTAAGAAAAATGTTTGCCCGTGACGCGATGTACCTGAAAGAAATCGCATCTAAAGTCACAGTTCCGGATGGGATGATTGAAGAATATTACCAGAGAGCTTTAAAAAATCTGAAGGTCGATTATTTTTTCTCGGAAAATGAGACCTCGATTAGGAATCTCCACACAAAGCTGACAGAAAAAAAATCAGCGGGTGGCCGCGAATTATTCACCGCGAGTGATGTATCATATGATTCCAATTATGTTGTAATGTTTGGAAAGATGGAAAAAATAGCCGAAGATGAGATATATAGTCTGAAACCGGGAGAATTCACACACCCAGTGCGTTCTCCTCACGGGTGGTATATTTTCCGGCTCAGAGAAATAGAGAATATCACTTTAAATTCAAAGAAGGAGAGTGGGAGCCTTTTAACCAATGTGAGGAAGGTAGCTGAAAGAAGAGCTGAGGATGAAATTTATGGTAAATATCATCAATCCCTTTTGAAAAAAGTAGTTGTAAAAACCGACAGGAAGGTTTTTGATATACTGTCCGCCAAAATAATTGACAGGGTTATAAAAAAACGTGAGCTTCATGGAACGGGCGAAGGGGAGAGAATTCAACTTTCGGAGGATGATTTTCGCGCGATACATAAGGAGCTCGGGGAGTTTTCAAAAGCGGTTCTAATTAAATTCAGCGAGGATCCGGTTACGGCAAAAGATTTTTTAAGGGATATATTTTTTACCGGTATTTTCGCGACTACCTCCGTGCCCGCGGAGCTGCAAAAAATGATTTCTTCACAAATAAGATTATTTATTGAGCAGGAGCTTTTTGCCAGGGAGGCGATCGGAAAGGGATATCTTGATGATCCTGAAGTAAAGCGACAGATTGATATATGGAAAAAACATTATCTCGCTCAGCTTTACGAAAATGAACTTTATAGATCAGTAAATGTGAAAGAGGATGAGGTTAAACAAAAATATGATACTTTGCGTAATAAGAATGTATCCCCTGCATTAATGAAAATCGCAATTGTAACCTCTGAAAATCTCGAACTTTTTGAGAAATTATTTAATGAAATTGACGCGGGTAAAAGGTTTGAAACCATCGCGGCGGATTATAACAGCAGGGAAGAAAAAGAATTCAGAAACGGGGTATCTGAATATCTCTCAGCCGAAGAGTTTGGAGAAGCGGGAGCAATAGCCGCGGGACTGGAAAAAGGAGAATTATATGGCCCTGTAAAGGTTGAAGAAGGATATACACTGGTAAAACTTCTGGATAAAAAAGAGGGGGAAATAAAAGAGATAGCGGCTTATGAAGAGGTGAAAGAGCTGATTAGGAATTCAATCCGGACAGAAAAATTTGATTCAATCAGAAAGGATATAACCGCGGAGCTCGCATCCGGTTACAAGCTGAATGTTAATGAAAGCCTGTTGAAGGATATCGGGGTGACAGATGTAGATATGATCGTGTATAAATATTTCGGTTTTGGTGGAAGAATGCTGGCTATGCCATTTTCACCTCTTTTCCACAAGTGGAAAGAAAAATGGGAATCAGAAAGAGCCGATATGCCTTAATAAAATGACACCAGCGGCGGAATATTTCACCTCTAATTCATTATTGATATCGTTCGGAAGATTTATTTAAAAAGTATTTCAAAATAACAGGTTCGAAGATGAGAATAATATTTACAATACTAATATACTTAATAGTATTTACTTCAATAATCAGTTCACAAACATATCTTGATTCTACTGCGACGGTGCGGGAGCGTGTTAATGATCTGTTAAGCCGGATGACTATCGATGAAAAAATCGGTCAGATGATACAGGCGGATCATAAAGCGATAGCCGATATGCAGGATATGCTTACCTATCATATAGGCTCTGTATTGAGCGGGGGAGGTTCCGACCCGGATGCCGGAAATTCACCGGAAGCCTGGGCTGATCTTTATGACTCATTTCAGCAGAAGGCTCTTGAATCGCGATTAATGATTCCCATGATATATGGAATAGATGCTGTTCACGGGCACAGCAATGTTACGAGCGCGGTTATTTTCCCTCATAATATCGGTCTTGGCGCCACGAGAGATTCAGCGCTGGTAGAAGAAACAGCAAGGATAACAGCGGTTGAAATGGCCGCGACCGGGATGGACTGGACTTTCGCTCCCTGTGTTACAGTGCCTCAAAATGAAAGATGGGGGCGAACTTATGAAGGATTCGGAGAAACTCCCGGTGTTGTCGCGCCGCTCGGGGCCGCCGCTGTAAGAGGATTTCAGGGTGATTCGCTCAATATGCTTACCAGCGTTGTCGGATGCGCTAAACACTTCCTCGGGGATGGGGGAACAACCGACGGAATAGACCGGGGGAATACCGAACTCGGTGAGGAGGAACTTCGCGCTGTTCATCTTCCGGGTTATATCGCGGCAATTGAAAATGATGTTAAGACTGTTATGGTTTCCTATAGCAGTTGGAATGGTCAGAAGATGCATGGCCATGAATATATGATAAATGAAGTATTAAAAACAGAACTCGGATTTGAAGGTTTTGTCGTCTCAGACTGGGCCGGCATTGATGAACTTCCGGGCGATTATTCTTCCGATGTTGAAACTGCTGTTAACGCCGGTGTTGACATGGTTATGGTGCCAAATAATTATGTTGATTTTTTTAATATTCTGAAATCGCATGTTCAGACAGGAGCGGTTACCGGGGCGCGAATTGATGACGCTGTAAGCAGGATTCTGGCTGTTAAATTTGAATCGGGACTATTTGAGCATCCCTACGCGCAAAGAAGTCTGCTCTCTATTGTGGGATCAGAAAGCCACCGGGAAGTCGGGAGAGAGGCGGTCAGGAAATCATTGACTTTGCTTAAAAAGAATGATAATGTTCTCCCTCTGCCGAAAACTGCTGTGAAAATAATGGTCGCCGGGGAGCATGGAGATGATATTGGATTGCAGTGTGGCGGATGGACAATCCAGTGGCAGGGCGCCGCGGGTGATATAACCGACGGCACAACCATTTATGAAGCTATTCAGCAGGCCGCCCCGGGCGCGGAGATAATATTCAGCGCGGATGGCAGCTATTCAGGCGAAGCTCCCGATTGCGCGGTTGTGGTTATTGGAGAAGAGCCCTATGCTGAAGGAACTGGTGACAGAACAGACCTAAATCTGGATTACAGCGATATAATGATCGCTAAAAAACTGAAAGAGAGCGGACTACCGGTTATTACAATATTAATATCGGGCAGGCCGATGATAATAAATCCGGTTCTGCATTTTTCAGATGCTTTTTTTGCCGCGTGGCTTCCCGGCACTGAAGGGAGGGGAATAGCGGATGTGCTTTTCGGCGATTATAATCCTCATGGCCTGCTGCCGATGTCGTGGCCGAAAAATATGGACCAGATACCGATCAATTTTGGCGATGATAATTATGATCCTCTTTTTCCCCTCGATTATGGCATTTCAACTTTCGCGAATTCAACCCCCGGTTCGGCTCCACAATTTGAATCAGGAATGGTGAAAGAAGGGGGAGAAATTATTGAACTGGCATTTAATAAATCGATGAATAATTCAGGAAATAGTTCTGCTGAGTTTGCTGTTTTAAAAAATGGAAGTGAAGTTATCGGGGTAACAGACTTTTATATAAGCGAATATGATAACAACAGAATTATCCTGGAACTTGATGGAACTCTGTCAGCAGAAGATAAAGTAACTTTATCATATATTTCAGGGAATATCAAATCGGAAGATGGAGGAACTCTGGCCGCGTTTGATAATAAAGAAATGATAAATTTTCTCGTTAATTCTCCCCAGGTATTTTCTTTACCTGAAAAAGTCGAAGCGGAAAATTATGCTGATATGTTTGGTGTGCAAACAGAGAACACTTCAGATATCGGCGGGGGATTGAATGTAGGATGGATTGATGATGGCGACTGGATGGATTATAACTGCGCCCTCGATTTCAGCGGAACCTTTTATATTAATTTCAGGGTGGCGAGTGAAAGCAGCGGAGGTAAAATAAATTTTCTCGTTGACGGGAATAAATTATTTGACCAGACTGTGCCTGTTACCGGAGGCTGGCAAAGCTGGACTACCGTTGCCAGCCTGGCGGACCTGACACGCGGAGAATTTACAATACGAATTTACGCGGAGAATGGGGGATTTAACTTAAATTGGTTTGATATAGTTACTTTTACTGATGTAGAAGATAATTCGGGCGATTTATTCCAATTTAATCTTCAGCAAAATTTCCCCAATCCTTTCAATCCTACCACAACAATAAAATATTCTATTGCCGAACCCTCACCCGTAAAGCTTAAAGTTTATAATGCCCTGGGTATGGAAGTGGCAACACTTGTGGATGAATATAAATCCTGCGGTGATTATTCGCTCGATTTTGACGGAGCCGCTCTTGCCAGCGGAATATATTTTTACCGCCTGAGCGCCGCAGCTTATGAAAGTGTTCATAAAATGATGATTTTGAAATAATTTAGTAACTCCTCGATTAAGTGGAAATGTGGTGACCACTTCAAAAAGGCGCCTTTGGCGCCTTTTTTTATTTCCCGGAGTAAAATGGAAAATTTTCATATTTACCAATAATAATGGAGTTATAATATAAATGAGCGACAAAATAATTTTTCTGCTGTTAAGTTTAACTTTTATCAGTTATTCTGCAATGATTTATTCGAAAAATGACATTGAATTCAGTGTGGTAAAAGATATCAAATGGGCCTCGCCGGAAGGATTTGATCTTACCATGGATATCTATACTCCTGATAGCGGTAAAGACAGTTATCCGGTGATAGTAATTTTTCACGGAGGGGGCTGGCTTATCAATAACAAGAGCATAATGAATGAACCCGCGGCGTATCTTGCCGGACATGGAGAGTATGTCGTCTGCAATGTGAATTACAGACTTCTTGGAGACCAGGGGAACACCGTAAGCATGAATGAGATCATCGAGGATGTTATGGGCGCCACCCTCTGGATAAAATATAATATAGCTAAATATAAAGGTGACCCGGAAAAAATAATACTGACAGGGGACAGCGCCGGAGGACATCTGACTCTCATGGTTACCATGCAGGGTGATCATCTGTCATCAAAAGGTTTTTCCGATAAACCTTATGGCTTTAATCCCTCCTGGCTGCCCGAGGGGAAAACCGCGGAAGATATAAAGGGGGGCAATGAACTGGAAGTGCAGGCAGCTATGATAAGTTATGGAGCTGCAGATATATATGGAACAGCCCTGGGTGGATTTGAAAAACCTTCCAATTTTTTCTGGACTATGGGAAATGCCGAAGCGAGAGGAATATTTGGCGCTGAAATAAATGTGGATGATAATCCGGAATTTTATAAGAAAGTTTCACCGGTCTATAATATTCCTGATGTGAAGGATAAAAAACTTCCCCCGATGCTCTTTACAGTCGGCGAAAAGGATGATCTTATTACACCTGCTTCGGTGAAAAATTTTATTGGAAAACTGAAAAAAGCAGGGTATACTGAACTTGAATATTGGGAATATGAAGGTCGCCCCCACGCGTTTCTCGATTCAGGGAGCAATGATTTCCTCGGGACCAGCTTTGAAAAAGACGCGCCGGCCGCGTTGAATGTTATGCTCGATTTTCTCAATAAACATTTTTACGGGAAGGAATAGGGGGATTGTATTCAGATTGTTCATGTAAGCTCGAAATTTTATTCTCTGTGAAATATTTGTGCATGCTAAAGAATAGAGTCCGGCCATAAATGACAAAAGTTGGTTGTTATGGCGTGACGCAATCAAACATGCGTGAATTTTTTAAAAGTGTCATTTCGTAGTTGGTCATGACAGAGGAAGGTAAACAGGAATCTTTTTTGGAGTTATACTGAAAAATCATTTATGGCCACTTCCTTAAATTGAACGGACATAATATTACAAACTGTTTGAGCCTTAACCATAAAAGAATGGCTTGTATTTGCCTCAACAATAATTTATATTTTCTGTTGATCTACCGGAACAAAATTTTAGGACATTAGGATTGGTATGATTATTTTGGCGCTGATGAGGAAATACTCTCGGGAAGTCCAGTTACTAATGAAACCAGCATATCAGCTAAGCATATAATAAATACAATTAAATCAGGGTGGGCTGAGGATAAAAACCTGAGGAGTTTATATTTGGGCGCGATCTCAACAGAATTAAAAAAATTAAAGGGAACAAAATGAATTATAAAAAACGTATGTCGTTTCTTTTTATTATACTTATTATCTTATCTGCGGGATATACATATTCCCAAAGTTTTGGAGTGGGGCTGGGTGTAATGAGAAATAATGCTCCATCTGAAATATCAAATTCATTATATTCATTTTACCCCCAGGTTTCATTATCCGGTGGTTTAATACCTGAAAGCATAGGTTGGGAGATTTCCTTTGGACTTACTTTTGATATGCTCGAAAGGTCAGATGTTGGAATAAATCATGGCTACTATAACAATACCAGCTACATTCTGTCATCAAAATTACTATTGGATTTTGCCGGGTATTGTGGAGAGAATTATCTTCCGGCAGTTCTTACCGGCTTTTCTTTGCACTATATTCATTCTGAACCGGTTTACCCTGGTGAATCTGTTCCGACTACTTCACCGATATTTCCGGAATTGGATAACCAGAGATTTTTTATTGATTTTGGCCTGGAAAAGAAAATATATACAGTTTACGAAATAGGATTTAGTGTCAGGATTGTTTCCTCAATTCCATTGGATAACAAAATGTATCACTATTCAATCCCTTCCCGAGTAAATAATTTCCTGCATAACCAGGTAAAGCATTCTCTGCTATTGGTGATTAAATTGTAATATTGATAAAAGAAGAGGTTTTCGCTCTCCTTTGAAGCATAAAAATACGCCTAATATAGGCTCTTATCACCACAATAACGTCAACATGTTGAGGATAATCCAGGGAACAAAATTTGTCAAAAAGCCCGCCAATAACATGTTGCCGATAGACAGGCCGCGATTCTAAATCCATAAGCTGATGGAGTCAGAAAAAGAAAAGTTATCGGTTAGCTTAAGGATAGTCCTCCCCCGTCTTCAAAGAAAAACACTTTGAAGCCACCCCCTCCGAAGGGGGATAAAAGACATAATATCCCCCTTCGGCCCCAGGGGGATGCAAGCAAGGGGGTGGCCTCCGGTCGTCTTTTGCCGGAGGTCGGGGGAGGATTCACCTCGGGTAATCACAAAACTATTACCTGGCATTAAACTTTCTACTTGTTGATAAATCTCTTACCAATTTGCGTAGAATTTAACTTCTTATTGAATAAATTGCCTCCCGTTTTGCCAGGGAACTTTTCCCCGATAGGGCGTTTTCCACAGGCTATGCCTGGGGAAAAAATAGATTTTTTACACCAGGTTTATTTTTCCAGGGAAATTATTTCTCCTTGGTTCGGCGGGGGAATGGTTACTAAATTTTGTAACTTCGGCAAGCGATATTCCCTGTAAAAGATTATTTTTTCTTTTTCTTTTTTTTATCCTTTTCTTTTTTCTCTTCCTTTTTCGCATCTTTGATTTTTGCCTTAATCCTTGCAAGTTCATTCCTGAAAAAATCCCTTTCATATTTGCGACAGGAATTTTTATAAGCGGAATTCATATATTCTTTCGCTTTAGCCAGATCTCCTGAAATTTCCGCGATCAATCCTTCGTAACGTTTTAATCTTGGTATTCTGGCGCCTTTAATTTTATAAGCGTGATCGATCAGTTTTTTAGCCCTTTCAAATTCGCCAATCTCTATTAGCAGATCCGCGTAGTTATAATAGGACTGCACATGATTTATATCGGAAGCCAGGGCTTTTTCGAAATGTTTTTCAGCCTCGGAATAATTCCCTAACTGGTAAATATTCAGCATTCCCAGAAGGTTGTGGGCTCCCGCGTGTTCATCATCGTAACCGACCGCGTAATTAAGAGCTTCGGTAACCTGGTCCAGTTCATAAGGATAAAGATCAAGCGCTTTTAAATAGTAACTGTCTGCTATTGTAATTGCCATTTTTTTCTTCTGATTAATTTAAAATACACAGCTAATTGAGGCTCTTTCGCGGAAAAAGTGAACAATAGTTTGAACAGGATGTACCTTTTCCATGAAAGGAATTATTTTAAGATATTTTGGAATTTATCCGCGCGGTTTGGCGGAAAAGTCAGGTGAGTAAAGGGCTAACTGTGTTTCCGCTGAAGTCCGAACGAATATCCAAAACGCAACATGATATGTTTTTGAAAATTCAGCATAGATATTCTTCGTTTATTTGTGAAAAAATCGATCACCAATATGTGAAAATAATTATTAAAAGTAAACATTAAAATGTAATAACTTTAAAAAAATCAGTAATTATTTTGCTCGCTATAAAATTGCTCACAGAATAGCTGTCTCTTTTTTGTATTGTCCCTTAATAGAAAATAGCCACGAAATCACAAAGACACAAAATCCCACGAAAAGTACCTTGTTTTTTTAACCTTCCAGGCACAAGATTATTTTTAAGATAAAATACCCGCTAATTATTTTCGAACATAATAACGTCTCCCATGATTATTGTAGTCTCAATGCAGATCAAACCGTTCCCGACCTCCCCTTAAAATCTTGGGGGGAGAGGATTCCGGGCTCTCATTATTTAAGAGTTTTCGCCAGGTAATAATTTCTAAAATTATTGCTGTTAATTTTGAAATTTGGTGTTTTCTCAAATTGAGGCTCCTTAGCAGCCGAAGATAACCACACGAATTTTAACCTTTTTATTTCATATTAACCTTGCATTATTTCCCGCAGAGTTCGATGATGGAGGCGAAAAAAACAGAATTGCCTAATTTGATAACAAGGATTATAGGGGAGACTGGTCCTGGAACCGGAGAATAAGGTGGACCGTTTTTATTTTTTACCGGGGAATTATCCGGCCCCTGACATCGGTGGATTTTATTACACACTGAATTTACAGGGGAATTATTACAAATCTGTAGTATAATAAATAAAGGCGCTCGCAAGCGCCTTTATATTATTCAAAAAATCAAAAGAAATATTTGTTGACTTGAAGATTATTTTAACAGCATCATTTTCTTTACCGAGCTGAATTTAGAACCGTCGCTGCCTTCAGAAATAATGGAATAGATATACACTCCTCCGGCAAAGCGAGAGGCTTCCATATTTATTTCATGATAACCGGCGGAATATTCTCCTTTGGCTAAATCGATTACTTTTTCACCCAGCACGTTATAGACCGCTATTCTCACTCTGGAATCAACAGGCAACCCGAATTTAATTTTTGTTGAAGGGTTGAATGGGTTTGGATAATTCTGGTACAAAATAAAATTGTCAGGCAAAAGTGTGAATTCTATTGATATTATATCGGAATAATCAATAGCGCCATCAGTATCAATTTGTTTCAGGCGGTAAAAATATTTCCTGAATTGATCAGGATTGTCTGTAAAAGAATACTCTTTCGGAGAATTACTGTTGCCGTTGCCCTGTACAAATCCCAGGTTTTCCCAATCGGTTTCTATCAGATTGTCTGTTTCAGAGTTTATTGTTCTTTCAACCTCGAATCCAAGGTTATTTATTTCGGTCTCGGTTTTCCATTCCAGTATAACTGAATTTGTTACGATTCTTGCCTCAAAGGAGCTTAACTCAACGGGAAGCAGAGAAACGTTTCCATTCTGCCAGGAGAGAAAAGGGTAACCGCTGCCATAAACTCCATTGATCAGGTCCATATTCCAGTAATCATTAGCGCCGTTATCGGTTTCATCAACAAAATCCCAGCCGGCGTCAATATATGTGGAAAGAGTTTTCATCTCACCGGCGGTTTTTATTTCAGCTCCGGTTGCTGAGGTTTGGTTTGATAAATCGTTATTAAAAAAGTTACTGCCAGTAGTTGACCCGACATTAGCTCCCAAAAACCCCTTATCCGCTGCAATTGAGCCTCCTTCAGAATCAACAATATTCCCGGAGGAATAACAGTAATGGACTTGATTAACGAAGCTGGTTCCTATTAACAATCCAATATTAAGATCGGCGCCGCTTCTCCGTGTAATATCAACAGCAGAGTAGCAGTTGTCAATATCTGCCTGAAGCGCTCTGCCGAGAAGTCCTCCAATTTGTGCTATCCCGCTTATATTAACTTCCGCAGCACAACCATTTATTATTCCTCTTATAAAACCGCCAAGTCCTCCAACATTACCGTTGCCTGTAATATCACCTGAAACGGAACAATTTAAAATCTGGACCGTGTTGGCAGCGCTGCCTGCCGCAAGTCCTCCGACAAATTCCTGCCCTGTAATATCGACATTTTCAATTTTAAGGTTTTTAACTACGGCGTTGTAATTGAGATAACCAAATAAACCGACATAATTGGTAGTATTCCGATCAATATTCAAATTACTGATGGAATGATAATCACCATCATACTGACCAGTGAAATAATAATATGTACTGTTAAAATAACCGGCAATGGGAGAAAAACCATCGCCATCATTCCAGGTTGAAGTCGCCGAAGCGTCAATATCGGCGGTTTGTTTATAATATTTATCCCATTGACCGCTGTTATTGCTCAGCCAGCGTAAATCGTCCAGATCGGAGATGAGATATGGATCTTCCGAAGTTCCTGAACCGTCGGGAGTTGGCAGGTCCTTACCTTCAGTCCATTGAGTTGAAGAGCTCAGAGCGCCGCTTGTTGTTATTCCCGCGGCGCTTAAACCACTGCCTTCATTAAAAGGATAATATTCGATTAAATTATTCTCTCTGCCTGATAATGTCAGGTTCATTAATTCCGATATCTCAGATTGGCTTCTGACATCATTCCAAATCCTTACTTCATCAATCATACCGGAAAACGGTTCACCCGCGCCTTCGGAAGAGGAGTTCCAGGTTCCGATAGTGAAGGGAACACCTGAGATTCCGGTATTCAGAGTGGCTGAGTGACTGCCGATAAGGCTGCCATTGACATAAAAAGAAATTGTCGTTGCGCTGATAGTGACCGCGATATGATGCCATGTGTTTTGACTGAAACTGAATGCCGAGTTATAATAGCCGCTGTTATTCCATAAACCAAGATGTGAAAGGTCACCGGCCATGTGTATACTGAATCTTGAACCGGTATTATCGCGCGAAGCCGCGATAACAGGGTTATAACCTTTGCCTGAATAGGTGGGCTTCACCCACATTTCGATCGTTTCTTCCGTATAATCATAGACTCCGCTTGTGACCTTCCCGTTATAACCGTTAAAATAAAGTCCGTCTTTAATGGCGGAGCTGTTTTCAAGTGTATCAGTAGTTGAGGTTACAGAGGGAACAGGGTTGCTTCCCGCGCCGCCCAATACAAAAGTTTCCCCGGCAGGAGTAATATTTATATTATTATCAGTCTGGTTGTAATAATAGGCAAAACCGCCTGTAACGGTCGAATATAAATTATTTCCAATAGCCCATGTATCGAGGTTACCATAAGGAGGAGTATTAACAGCGGTATTGAATAACATATAATCCCTGTTGCTGTAAACAGGGTAGTTGTTATAAACGCCAAGCGGCTCATAAATACCATCCGCGGCAGAGGTTCCGGAGCCGCTTACCTGGATATGCTGATCCGGATCGAGTATTAATTTGCCATCTGTCCAGGTTGAGCCTGAAATAGTGAGATCACCAACTGAACCTGAAACGGCATTTGCCGAGGAACTGCCTGCGCCTTCATTCATTTTGTAATAACCGATCAGACCTGTTTCATCACCCTCCCTTTCAAAATCAATGTACTGATTAATCTGATCGGCGGAAAGCACACGGTCCCATATTCTTAATTCATCAATTGAACCAACAAAAGGTTCTCCCTGTCCGTCGGTTGAATAACCATCCTGTCTGCCGACACTAAAATTTATCCCGCTGGTTGTTGATAAAAATTGTCCGCCGAAAGCTAAAGTGCTGATATCAGCGCCATTTATCAGAATATCGAAATCAGTATATGAACCGTGATTAAATACTATCGCAATATGATACCACTCATCCTGGTTAAAAGCGTAATTAAAGGATATATAATTTGAACCATTCCACAAACCAATCAGATCGCGGCTGGCGCCCATGTGAATGCTGAATCTAACTTGTGATGTGTTTCTCATGGCCACGAGCACAGGGCTGTAACCTAAAGTGTTATAAGTTGGTTTAACCCAGAACTCAATTGTTCCGGAGATAAAATCGAGCGCCGGATCGGCTGAAATTACCGCTACATCATTTACGCCGTCAAAAGAAAGCCCTTTGGGGCTGGCAGTTTGAGGAAATATATCTGAAACCGGACTAATTAAAAATACCAGAAAAAACAGAAAAAGAGCAGTTCTTTTTAACATTATGTCATTCTCCTGTGCAAAAAATAAATTGATCTGTCGGGGAAGCGCCTGTGATTTATATTAAATAATTCGGGGCTTTCCAACTCATCCTAACATATTGAAGTTAATAACACCTGATATCCTATAATAATTCAATCCGGGAGTGTTAAATTATTATTAAGTTCCTGAATTATATTATAATGAATAATTTCTGTGTTGTATATTGAAGTTGTGGCGGGGAGATTCATTAAAGCTGGCTAAAGGTATCAGAATTATTAAACCGGGTGGTTTCAAGTAGAATGAGGGATGAATCTGTAATCGCTGATAATCTTAGTAAAATGGCAAAAATGCAATTATTAATTAATAATTAATAATTAATAATGAATAATGAATAATTAATAATTAATAATTGAAATGACAAAGTTAAACACAGATTTTTTAATTTTGCAGATTCAGGTTGAAAAACGCCACTAAATCATAAAAAACAAAATCCCGCAATTTTTAAGATAAAGAATCCCGAATAGGATACGATGTGAATAGCCCCGGACTACGGGGTTAATAATATTCGACTCCATTCGGAGTTGTTTATGATTATTGCGTAAGAGGTTAAATTCTACGCAAAATGGAAAAATTTTTATCTGATTGGCAGTGAAATTTTGCATTAGATTCCGGCCTGCCACCCTTTGGCTGGTCTTTTCGCAAAGGACGCAGAAAATCGGAATGACAATTAATTGGTAATACCTGGGGAAAACCAATTTGTAATTCGTCATCTTTATCCGCCGCGGAGGAGGTAATTCCTCATTGTTTCTGGCTTTGTCAGTTTATACTTACGGAAGCAGACCGGTATGGCATTCGCTGCAATTCATTTCGGTCCAGGCCTGATCAATATCTACCGGATGGGTGAATTCCAGCGGTTCGTTAAAAACTGATTTTACCAGGTTGCCTGAAACACCCTGCGCGTTTATTATATGGCAAAGATTACAGTCTCTTTCCAGTAAATTGCCTTCCCGGCTTTCGTGGGTCCCATTATGACACCTGAAGCAGCCCTTAAAGTTCATATGTCCGATATTTGAGGGATAACTGCTCCATGTAACATTCATTTTCGGGAAGATGTTTTCGGAATAAATTTGTATGAATGCTTCGATAGAACTGACAAGTTCTTCATTGTTATTTTTTATTATTTCGGGATAAGAATCGCTGTAATATTCCATAAGACTCTGATTAGCGAACCTTCTCAATGAATCGATGGTAGGAAAATTATTTTCACAGATATTTAACAACTGGTATTTTATTTCCGGAATTCGTGCAGAGATACTTCCTTTCGCGAGTTCGTTGTTGATAAAACGATCAGGCGGCAGATACTGGTGTGAAGGGCGGTTGTGGCAGTCAATGCATTCCATTTCCCTGGTTTCAAAATCGGATAAATTGCTAACTTCAAAATCTGAATCTGAATCGATATAAATGGTTGTATCACCTGATTTATTGTTAATAAACCTGATAAACGGAATATTTTGTCTTTGCTCATCGGTGGCGATATACTGAACGATATTGTCAGGATCAACATGCCAGTGGATTCCCTTCGATAATGCCTCGGAAGTATGTTCGCCCCCTACTTTTAGGGTAAGATATATATCCCAGGGAGTATTTTCATCATCAGCCAGAAAATGTTTTTCAAGTCTGTTTGTCCGGGAGTAAAATTTCTTCGGCCAATGGCATTTTTCACAGGTTTCCCTTGCGGGACGAAGGTTTCTAATCGGGGTGGGAATAGGTTTTTCATAATTCCCTGTAGCGGCGTTGTATATCTGGCGTATCCCCGATAGTTTCGATTTTACGTACCAGTCAACTCCCTCGCCGACATGACATTCCACACATTTCACTCTCGCGTGAGCTGAGGTTTTATAGGCTGTATATTCGGGATGCATAACCGAGTGGCATACTTCGCCGCAGAATGTGTTTGATTCGGAAAAATGAAAAGCTTCATAACTGCCCAGGGCGGTGAGCAGGAGAAATATTATACTGCCGGAAATGAAAATAAACGCGGCATTTCGGTGTTCATATTTATTCAGATCAATTACCGGCGCTTCGAATGAATCACTCACTGAGCTCTTATTTTTCCGGTTTTGAATATACATTCCAACTGGTATAAGAATTAAGCCGATTATCAGAAAGGGAGGAATTATGATGAACATAAACAAACCAAGATAAGATGAACTTAATCCGGTAAGGGTTGAAAGGATAAATAAAAAGAGGAATACAAGAACAGCTCCCACAGCCAGGATGGCGCCAAAAGCAGTCAGCCAGTTATATGAACTTTTGGGTAATTTGAGACGCATCTTTGAACTCTCCATTATTTATAAATGGTTATTGAGATAAGAATATGCTATTTTAATTTAGCAATTACTTTAATAATATCAAGTCTTATTTTTATTTTTTCCGAATTAACTGAGATAATTTCACCGCGAGACTTAAGTGGATTCTTAACACCACACTAACGCCAACATGTTGAGGATAATCTAAGGAGTAAAATTTGTCAAAAAGCCCGCAAATAACATGTTGCCGATAATTAAGCCGCGATTCTAAATAAACAGGCCGAGCCGGAATCAAAAAGGAATTACCTGAGAAATATTTCTTTTAATCGTAAAAGACTCCGAATGGAGTCGAATATGAATAGCCCCGGATGTTATCCGGTGGTCTGATATGGCATTCATCTTCCGCGACGCTGAAGGCGTCGAATATAAACAATCCGGAGAAAATATTATTTGTCAAAGTAAAATCTAATCTGCTAAATATTTCTATATTTGACCCCTTCGGGGTCGTGGCGGCATATTTTTCTTTTAACCCCGGGCTGCTCTCTTCTATCGCCGCCCGGGGCTATTGATATTGAATCCCATTCGGGATTCTTTTCAATAGAAATCGGAGCTCAATTCATCAGGTGTTTGCAGTTTATCCCTTTCCCCGATAGGGCGTTTTCCTCAAGCTCTGCCTGGGGAAAATTTAGATTCTTAACAATGTGTACTCAAGCGAAAAATTACCCGCGAAATCATCAAAACTATAAAAATAAAAAAAACAGACTTGAACAGGACCAGGGAGATTAGTAGAGAATTTCCACGTGAACTAAAAACTGAGTCCGTTGGAGTGGAGGTGTTAATATCGCGCCATATTTCGCCGTAGGCTGAGTAATCCTGGGCGGCGGTTACCTGGTTGGTTTGGTCTATGGTTACTTGTATGCTGCCGAGGTGCCTGTCCCCATGGGGATCTTTTATGTAGTAAAAGCGTTCATCGAAACGTTGCTGAACCTCTACCATTCCTTCTTCGGGATCTTCCACCCATACTGATTGGTAATATACATCTGCGCGTCCGATGAGGCCGTTGCCGAACAGGTTGAAACTCTTCCAACCGTCATCTTTATCATATATACCAACTTCGCGGCCGGAGTGGTCGCGCACGTAATATTCGGTTTTTCCGCCGGCCCGTTATTGGTAAAATAAAATTATTCTTTTAGGGAGGAAAACGGTATTTTTTCACGGAGCTCTTCATAAGATTTTAACAGGATTTCCTCAATGAAGAAGAATTTGATCCCATCTTTTTCAATTGAAGGATTAAATATCATTTTTGATTTCCACTTTTTTTCAACCATCAGTTGAAATGTAAGATCTGAAAGAATGTTTCTCAATTCAGTTACTCCGTTTAAGCTGAATTTAATATTTCCAACATGTATTTTTTTTAGATAAAAATCAACCTCATCATCGCTAAGGGATGGAGTAACTGATACAACAAAAATATAGTCATTATGTTTTATATAAGCTTGGTTTGGTTCCATTAGGAATAAGATATCATTGTAGTCAGCATTGAGATTTAATTTAAGTGTAGTCCACTTTTCAGTCATCAGTGAGTCGAGCACAGGATCAAAATGAATCTCTTCCTGGGCAAATAAATCCAGATTAATCAATAAAAGGAAAATTAAATATATAGATATTTTCATATACCTGCCTCAATAATAATTAGTATATATGTATTTATGTATGATATAAAAGAGTACAATAAGAATATTAATAAGAATAAGTAAGACAAACTTAAATTCACGGGAAGTAGAAAAAACATATTGATTAAAAAATGGAAAAATTAAAAATATTGTAAAGCATATCAGGATTATTAATAAAACCTTATTAGATTTGATTATTTTTGCAAATACATTAAAGTTGGAAACATATTTGATCATACATATTACTGCAATTATAATAAAAATTGCACCAACTACCTGAGCTTCCCAACCATATTTTACATGATATCCTTTATAGTACCAAAGGCTTAAATCAATTTTTTCGACAATTATCGTTTTAATTCCAACTGGAACTAAATTGACAGCGAGAAACAATTGTAATAATCTACCCATAGAATTAATCATCACCCCATAATATTTCTTTAACAAGAGTGGTGATTGATGCAGGAGTATTTCCCGGAACACCAGGAACAACTCCTTCTATTGACTGAGTAGCTACCCGCAATCCGTTGAACAAAAATTCCTTGAAAGCGCGCCATTGTTTACCCGCAGTAACAGCGCTTCCTCCTAAACCAATCGACTTATTCAGACCACGTAGTTTAGCGAAATTACTAAAAGTCATATAATTTTTTGTGATTATTCTGTAAATATTGGTCGCATTCTCAACTTTATCCAAAACAAGATCAGTTTTTTTTAATACCTCAAATCCTACACCACCATATATTACTGCTGTAACTGCTACAGTATAAGCAGCCCAATCACAAACCTTTGTGTGGTCACCTCCCAAGATAGAATGGAATAACAGGGAAGAGTTATAGCCATGCTTTTCAAATAATTTATAAAGCTCCGTCCTCCTTTCCAAATTACCCGAGAGATTGATATCATAAATTACATCTCCTTCATAATTGTAAACAATTTCTCTGGAAATCCCATCTGGTATCAGAGAATAGAAAAATCTGCCGGTCGAATCTTGTTGACCGACAACGGTTGTACCATTCGGATCAGTATAATTTACCGGATTTCCGATACAATAGTTATATGAGTTCCAACCTGGGAATATATCCTCCAGCGGGTCGGGGCTTGTCCATTGGGCTTTGAAGGAATCGTAATACCTGGCTCCAAAGTAATGATATTCTGTTTCCGTGTCAAGCTCCTTGCCGGTAAACTTGAATTTCTCATAAGGGGTGGAGGGATTCCATGAGCGGGTGATTTTGCCCCAGGGGTCATAATCCTGCGCGGCAAAAAGGGAACCATCATCTTCTATTGTAAGCCTTATTGAACCGAGATGATCTTTTATGTAGTAAAAGCGTTCATCGGTTCTTGTCCAGTAAGGAATACCGCCACTCATATATGTGTCCCAGTTACATTCAACCCGGCCTATATTGCCGCCGCCGATTAAATTAAAGTATTTGAACTTATATTCAATCAGTTCATCCTCATAGAGATTAACCGCTCCAATCTCCGTTCCGTCAAAATTACGAATATAATATTCTTTCTGCCCGTTCACATCCTTCATAATTCTCTGGCCGGCATCATCATATTTGTAATTGATAAACTGCCCGTTGGTCAACATAGAAAGAGGAAGATTATCCCAGGTGTAATTAAAGAGAATCACATCATTACTATTGATTCTTTCATCACTTATTAAATTACCCCGGCCATCATATGAATAATTTAAGATTGTATTAACCGGAGTAAGAGGAGGGTGGTGTTCAAGATGCTGAATGGAGAGTAATCTTTCGGTTCCACCTTCAGCATAATTATACATCATGTGAATACCACCTCCTTCACGAGTACTAATTCTTCCATCATTTTTGTATGTAACTGTTTCATTATGTGAACCCGCTACGTTTGTAAGCCTGCTAAGTCCGTCGTAAATATAATCGAAGCTCTGATTATTCCAGGATAACGCGCTGATGTTGTGTGTAATATCCTGATCGGATATGTTTCCGTTATCCAAATATTGCAAAGATTCTTCAAATAACACGCTAACAGCGGGAGGATCAGACAAATTATACTGAGTATTTGTCAATAAACCTTTTAACGGATCATAACCATAATCCACATACCGGAATTCCGGATCAAAACCGAAGGCATGACGGGTAATCTGTCCGGCATCATTATAATTATATTTCGCGTCAAGAATCGCGTTTGTTTTCACAGGATTCATATTCGATTTCTGCTGGGTTATTCTTCCTAATATATCATAGTCGAAAAACTGGGAAAATGTTCCCATATACCCGCCATCGATATCATGCTGTAAAAGAGTTCCCACATGGTTATAACTATAAGTTTGTGTTATCACATCCAGGTTATCAATTTCCTGCCTGAAATTAATTATGTTTCCAAGTTCATCATATTTGTAAGCTTTCAGGTTCCAGGGTGTGGTAGCATCTGCTTTGTTTCTAAATATGGTTGCCAGGAGTTTACCCTTATAAGGATTGTTTTCTTCGCTAAACTCTATCGGAAGAGAAAAATTGTTAAACAGGCCGTGAGCCATGAAATCTTCATATCTTCTGTATTCATTGAGAAGAAGCATCGTGTTGCCATCTGATTCCTGGCTTTCCGGATCGAATACATCAGGATTAAGAAGATCCCAGTTTGTGTCCCCATAAAGCAAACCAATATGAGTTAACCGGTTATATAAATCATAACGGCGGTATTCAAGCCTGCTCTGCATCATACTACTAAAATGTTTCCTATAGCGCATGTTGCCGAATTTATCAAATTTATAATAATACGTTCCCGAATGAGGTGTTTTTTTTGCGGCCAGACTATGTAACTCATCATAAAGGAAAAAAGTTTCGTAGCTATCAGGAGATATCACCCTCTGAAGTCTGTTAAAAAAATCATATTCATATTTTGTTATAACAGTTTGGGTAGTATTAACACTTTTTTCTTCAAACCTAAGACTTCCACGTTTATCAGTTTTCTTTACAGTCCAGTTGCCAATTTCATCAGTTATTTTTTCAACATAAAAATTTTCTGAAGTTATAGGATCTAAATATGAATCATAGTTAAAAGAAATGTGAGGACTGCAATCTAAATCTTCATAATATCCCTGTTTAATCGGCCTTCCAAGGAAATCATATCTTTGGTAGGTGTTCCGGCCTTCAGCATCCGTGGCTCGGTAAACTTTACCGAGGTAATTATAATAATTTGTAACATCTGTAATTAATTCAGTTTGTGTTTCAGACTGGGACTTAATTATTTCTCCAAAACAGTTATATTGGATTATTTTCTTCTGATACTCAGGTGCTGTGTCATCTGCCACAACCGTCAATTTTTGAATAACCTGTCTTGTTTGATCGTCATAAGTATAATAAACTGTCCCACTGGCTGTCGTGATATCAGTTATCTGCATCTCAAGATCAAGATTAAGCTTCGGTTGGTAATCCCCTCCCCTGAAACTCATTGATTTTTCTGAACTTGCGTCATAGGCCCCGGGAATTTCCTGCCAGATTGCCTGTGTGCTTAATTTCAGTCCATAAAGTGTAACACCGTGGTTCTTGATCTCATTCAGAATCCCGTACAAATTAATATTCATCGTAGTATTTTCCTGGAATCCAACTCCAATCTCACCAATAGTTGTGAAACCAGAAGACCCTTCCATTGGGCTTGCAATACCTTCAATTTTGAACGTCATGGTTTGGTAATCATGCATCTCTGTATAATCTTTTGTATCAATTTCCAGACTGGCAGAAAAAATATTTAAAATATCGTTGCCATTTAATTCTTTATCGAAAGCAATGTAATAATAATCATATTGATCTTCAAGTGTTCCTCCGCCGGGTCCATCTCCCGTTTCTTCAGCATCCCGCGAGAAACCTTCTTCACCTTCATCTGTGCCCCCACTTCCTATGTTCTGTTCATATACCTTTGAATATATTCGTGGCTCTGTACAATATCCCCCAATCTCTAAAGGGCACTGTTTATCTCCATCCTCATCGACAACAAAATTCCTGATACCGAACAGATTAAACTGTTTTCGAATTGTATAAGTATTAATAATTGGATCATTATTTGGGAGGAAACTTCCCGGAAAAGCTGCCGAAGTCATTCTGCCTATTTCATCATAAGAAAATTCAGAATAATTGTTATTTATATCTATTTCCCAAATTAATTCGCCTCTTTCATTATATGCGTTATATACTTCAAGCGGCATTAAGTTATCAGTGGCTGAGAAAGTAGTTTTAAATGGTTTGTATCCATTATTAGAGAGAATTGGTTCGATATTTACCAATTGAGATGTTTCAGCGCCACGATAAAGTTTTTTAACATTACTTACTGATGTATTAAGATATGAAAATTCCTGCGTAACTCCATTCGATGTTATTTGATACGGAAAACCGGCAATGGAAGGAACTTCTGAGTTATAATAATAGAAGTATGTCTCAATTTCTCTTCCTTCAATATGGAAATTTCCTGTCTTCTTTTTTATTTTATACTTTATTGCCGGATCAGAGGAATTATCAAAATATTCAAATTTCGTTTGAGACGCAATCGAATCTCTTTCCTCACAATAATATCTTACTGTTTCCAGCTCAGGTCGTCCGATTAAATAATAATAATCAACATCAAGCAGTTCACCTGGTTCCGGATAAAAATTTTGTAGATTTATCGTTTTGTAATTTCCTTTTGAATCTTGTCCGGAGAATATTTTTTCCTGCTTAAGAACTGCCAGCTCTTTTGATATACCAGAACCTAAACTAAAAATATCAAAAATACTATTGTTATTCGGTTCAGTATTTGTGACTATTTTTGAAATTATTCCGGAAGGAGTTTTTGTATTTTCAATTAATCCTTTATCGTTAAATCTTCCTGTCCAGTAACCAAGTTCTGTTCCTATCTCTTGACCGGTGTACCATTTATGTTCAATTTCTATATATGGAAGATCAGGATCATTGCCAAATGGAGAAGTCTTTTCATTGACAAGTCTTGTAATAAAAGTTCTGTCATTTATATTGTAATCATAGTAAGAAGTTCGGTATTTTGTAAAAGACTTTTCCTTTACAAATCCCGAATATTCAGTCCCTTCAACTTGCGTTCCAATACGTGTAATGATTGTTTTAATGGTTTCTAATGTGGCAAGTTTTGTTAATTTATCCCAGGTCATTTCCGGATTATCATTATTTATATAAAAATCTTTATCAAAAGTAAAATTATATGTGTCAGTATAAACAATATCGTCATTCTCATCTTTCACTTGCACTTGTTTTACCATAAAGTTAGTATAGGGATCCCTATATGCTTTTTTCATGTTTCCGTCGATATATCTGGTAGCAGTGCTTTCAAGGTTTAAAGAAGATTGTGAACTTACTCCATCAAAAAATGTGTAATAGGAAATCTCTGTTTGTTTTCCATTGGAATAATGGATTCTGTTCAATACATTATCCCCCAGTGTCATGGTGTTGATTTGTGTATCAAAGTTTCTTTCGTAATCGGTGTAAAAGAATTGATCGGTATTATTCAGTTTATCAATAAACATCTTCAGCATTACTCTTTTAGACCTGGTCTGGTCCCTGTTTGTGACTGAAGTAAGTGAGGTTCCGTCATAGATACGGTCTTGTTTATTCTGATCAAAAACTAAAAACCAACGATAATTTACAGGCGGCTCCCACATTGGATTATTTTTATCATCCATACGATCGACAATGTACAATCCATGTAGTCTTTCAAACGCTGGTTTAAAGAAGAATTTATATACTGTTCTTGCATAAGCGTGGTTTGGATCAAAAAGGTTAATTTCACCGACCAGTTTTCTTCCCTTTGTAATTACACCGCTATATATATATGGGTCTAGTGATCGGTAATAATTTAAATTAATTTCCCATCCCGATTGAGCTTTTATACTCTTTAGATAAAATACTTTTGGTTCATGAATAATGAAATCCTGACCGTGCAGCTTGGACCATTCTTCCTCAAAATAGTAAGTGATTCCGTCACCCGGTTTGTACCACATTTTTCTCAGGTCATCCGTCTCGGATATTTTCTCAACAATTGCGTAACCGGGGCTGCTTTTCCCAGGCTCATAATATATTCCATCTATTTTCTGTGACACGGTAGTGTTATTATATAATATTTTTTTTGAGCCATCTGCCATAAGTATGGTGATATAATCTGTATCTCGACCTCCAACACTCTCACTACCAGGAAAAGCTGGCGCATCGAATTCATGAGTCAGTTTATTGGTATAATGATATCCGGGTATTAACATTGCGATTTCAGAGCCGCTGGTGCCATCTGTATAATTATTTGTTTCAAAATTAAAGGTTTGTATCGCAAATCCTTTAAAACCAATAATCCATTCGCCTGCATTTATCGTATATTCTCTTACATCTCCACCGCAAAGAACTAGAGCTCTGTGGTCGACATTAGCATTGTACATTATTGTCAGATCGGACGCAAGTTCAGCAGGTAAGTCAGGACTGCTGCTATATTGTAAAGAAAAGTTACCATCATAATCACTGATGATTTCTTTTCCTCTTGCGCTAAAGCTTGCGCTGGTTGAAAAACCCCGCTCATTAAATTTTTCGAAACTGCTAACAGGTATCTCAACCTGTCCATGTGAACTTGTGATGAATAATAATAACATAGTCGCCAAACCAACAAAAAACCTCATTTTTTCCTCCGGGAAAAATTTTCTTTAAATAAACGAAAACTTCTATTTTATAAAAAAATATATCCTTATACGTAAAAAGAATTAACTTTTGCACTTAATCCATAAACATAAAATCCGGAAGAAATAACCCTTCCTTTAACATAGCCCAAAAAAACTCAGCCTCTAAATAAAATACTAATAACATCTGTATATCTTCTAATGTGAAACATAATAAAATTAATTCAATTTTGTCAAGTTTAAAGTAGGGTAAAAATAGGGTGAGGATTTAGAATTAGGAATTGGGAATTAGGAATTAGGAATTGGGCAGCTTTATAATAATATTCTTGCTTTTTTTGGGCAGAATATTGAATAGAGTATAATGATTTGAATAGCAGCGCTTGTACTCTAAGGAAGGATTATGATTACTCCCTTAGCAGTCAAATTCTACGCAAAATGGCAAAGACGCAATTAATAATTAATAATGAACAATGAACAATTAATAAGGTCAAGAGAACCGCAGATTTTTTGGTTACGCAGATTTCGGTGATGAGGTGGAAAAAAAGCCACAAAAGAAATTACGAATTACGAATGAGGAATGAAAAGAATGTAATGAAACCTTATTTTTTGATTTTTTAACCTTAGTAGCATAGGAAACCACCCGACCAAACTAAACCTTATTAACCCTTATTCAAGCGGGCGATATGTTCTAAGGAATTATCTAATTATCAGGTAAAAAACTCAGAATAGGAATGGGGTGATTAAAAAGATTGACCGGATATATGTTGGCCATAGAAATCTAAATCGAAGTCGCCTTCTAAAGCGGGTTCTTTAATAAATCTGAGAATTGTTTTATTCTTCATTTTCCACTAACCACTTTTCACTTCTGGCTTGCCGGTTTATGATTACTCCGTAAGAAGTTAAATTCTACGCAAAAAGGCAAAATTTTATTTTACGGGGTAATTCTGTCTGCCTGTTCGCCGCGGAGAATCCCTGGCGGGACTATTGATTCTCTCACTAACCTATTACCCCACAATGAATTGTAGGGCTATTATCTGAAAGCCTGTCCGACGTGTCGGATCCCTAACGGGACTTTTGGGAGATTTTGAAGTTATCACAAAAGAAAAATTGTTTTTTAACTCTCCACTCTTCACTATCCACTTCCGGCTCCGCCGGTTTATGATTATGACGATTTCTATGCAATTCCTTTTGGTTCTCGCTTTGCCAGCATAGGAATTGGGGATGAAGTGGAGAGATATTCCATAGGCGAAGACATGCGCTAATTAGGAGAGGACAGATTGCAAATCTGTCCTACGGATTGATTTTAAGGGTGAATTTTTTGTTTTTTCTTTTGAGGGTTATTTCATTTTTTGAAATCGCGGTTATTTTGTATTCGAGGTAGGTTTCATTTTCTCTCAGGAAAATTGTGTTGCCTGTATTGGAATCGAGAATCACGGCAAGTTTGCTTTTGCCATTAATTATAACTCCGTTAAGTGAAAAGGGGGGAGGTGGAATAGTATCTTTTTTTGCCGTTTTATTGGTTTGAATTCTTTTTCTGACCGGCTTTGCCCTGAAACCAAATGGATCATTAGGCAGATTTTCATAACCGGGCATGACAGGTTTTGTAGTGAGCGCTTTATTATTAAGTGAAAAATCGGTTTGTTCTTCAATATTTACAACCGGAATATCATCCTCACCGGCTGAGAAATATTCCGCGGCCTGCCAGAATATTCTGCCCCAAATTACCAGGACAACAATTCCAAGCGCTGAACGGAAGATAATGGTTTTTAACCTGTTCCCCTTTTTTTTCATTATCCCTTTCTCCCCGAAAGATTAAGGTAAATATCGAGCTGAGCGGTTATTTTTAATTTTTTCCCTTTATCCTTTTTAATCTCACATTTTTTAACAGTAATTACCTTTCCGGAATTTTCAAGGAAACGGTTAAAATTATAAAACTCTTCGAAGGAACCTTCCATTTCAATTTCAACAGGTTGAAGCCACAGGTCCTTTTGCCTTTCCGCCGGACCAGGGCGGAGATGCATAATATCAAGACCAGAGCGCTCGGCAAGATCATTAAGGAGAATCAGCAGGGGAGAGAAGGCGCTGTTTTCTTCATATTCCGTTACAATTCCACCGAGGGCGCTTTTTAGGGCGTGGTTTTCAGACTGCGCGTTTTTCAACCGGTAAGTTACTTCCGCGGCGTCTCCGGCGCCCGCGGTTCGTTTAATGTATTCAGCCAGGAGGGAAACATTTTCAAAAAGCCCGGGAATTATCTCAAATAAAAAAATCAACAGGCTGAACAAAATCACCAGGATAACGAGGTTCCTTTTTCTTTTATCAATCGTTTCCATAATAATCCAGTCTAATGGTGAATTGATAATCAGCGGGATGTTTTTTATTTGACGCTACTTTTCCGGAGTGAATCAGTTTAACATTATTGAAGCCTGAAATCCTTTCAAGTTTATTAACTACATGAACAGCCTGTTCATTATCTGTAACATATCCTGAAAGGGTAAAAGAAACTTTATTCTCATCTCCTTCGGTTTCTACCGAAGAAAGGCTCGCTCCATACTCAAAAACATAACTTAACTCTTTTAAGGCATGTGATATTCTTGTGTGTTTATTTTGTAGATCGGCGAGTGAAAGCAGATTTTTTTTCAGTATATCATTTTCTTTATTTAACTTCTCAGCCAGGGTTCTGCCGCTTTCAATTTCAATAAGTGATTCTTCATCAGAGTCAATCCGCGATGTCAAAAATCCCGCGAGGAACATGTTCATACTGAGGAAAAAAGCCAGGGTGAGTCCGATAGCGATTATTGTTCTGTTAAGTATGTTTTTTTCCCTTTTTTCTTTTCCTGATGATAAAAGGGGACCTTCGAGAAAATTTATATGTCTGCCGAAATCATAAAAAAGCATATCAATTACAGATTTCCCGGATGGAAACAGTTCGGGAGTTGAATCCAGCCTGAACATATTCTGAATCCTGTCCGCGATATTTTTCCCGTTTTCTTTTCCACTGTAATAAAGGAGAGGTTCAACACCCTGGTTTAAATCCTTTTTTTTGCCCAGTAGGTCTGAAATCCTCCGCGCGATATAATGGTCGACACTGTTTTCCCCTGTTTCGTTTAAAAACTCGTCATGTATTATTCCGCCCTCAAAATTATAGAAGAATTGTATGCTGCCCTCAGTCTCTTCAATATACACGCGCGGTTTATCCGGCTCCGCCGGTTGAAGAAGGGGTGAAAGCTGAAACGGGGTTATGGAGAGAATATTCAATTTTTTCTTTTCGGCGGCCCGGGTGAAATTATCAATGCTTTCTTTCCTGGTAATCGCCACTATATAAGAGGCATAATCGTTATCGGAATGGTATTTAAAATAACGGTAGTAGAAATTATCTTTATCTCCGCTTTTAGGAAGAAACTTCTGTGTATTCTCGAGAAACCACAGCTCTTCATCCGCGGTAGTTTCAAAAGGAGTTTTAATCTCTTTAACCCTGAAAACTCCCGGGTCGGCGACAACCGAATAATCTTTCAAACCTGATTCTTCAGCAAAACGGACCAATTCATTCAGGAGGGTGGTAAAATCCCCATCGAATTTTATTTTTTTTTCGAAGAGTTTTTCCCGGATTAAAACCGGCTTTGATGAAGAAAGTTTAAAGGGATTCTTGTCCGCTTTATATCCTTCAATCACAGCTTTCCCGCCTCTTATTCTGAGCAGAACAAGTTCCGAAACACCGGCGGTTTTCAGGTAACTTATTTTATTTAGCATACTCATAGTAGCTGAAATCGGAATAATCTTCGTAAAATATTTTAGGCGTCAGGTAGATTATAAGTTCAGCTTTAGACCTTTGCCTGCTTTTGCTGCTGAAAATTTCTTTAAGGAAAGGAATATCGCCAAGAATCGGGAATTTTCTAATAGTTGTTGATTCCTTATCCTGAATAAGACCACCCAGGACTATCGTTTCCCCATGTTTTAATCTTACCGTCGATTCAAGTGTGCGGGTATTGATCGCCGGGATTTCATTTTTATCGGGTGAAAAATTTCCAATGGGAGTCTGGAAATCGGGCTTTAATTCTAAAGTAAGCTGGTTATCGGGACCTACCCAGGGTGTAATTTCGAAGCTTATAAATGCCTCAATTTTTTCAATCTGTTCACGTTCAATAAAATTTGTGTTCACCTGGCTTGTAAGGGGCATGATCTCTTTGAAAACATAATTCTGTATCTGACCGACCTTAAGTGAGGCCTTATGCCCGTTGAGAGCCGAAAGAACAGGGCGGGAGCGGACATTTGCCACGCCATCCTGTTCCAGCATTCTTATATTAATAAAAAAATCTTCCGGAAGTTTGCCAAGGTTGCCAACATTTATATCTTTTCCAAAAAGATTTATGTTGCCTATATCTTTGAATATCTGGTTTATTTTGTTTCCGCTCGCGGTTACATCAAGGCCGGGGAACCATTGATCTGATCTTGCCGCGGTAGCCGAATCACCGCTTCCTGCCGAAATGCCCATTTCAAAAAGTTTATCGAGATTATAATCTACAACAAGAGCTTCTATCATAACCTGGGGCACAGGCTGGTCGATAGCGTCGATATAATCGGCCATTTGCGAAACCGGCTCATTCGGACCTGTCAGCACCAGGGCGTTATGCTCAATATCCACACTTGCCGACGCGCCGGGAAATAGTTGTCCGGGCAATTTTTCCTTAAGTTTATCAGCGCGGAGATGTTTTAATCTTACAAGCCTGATATTGCTTAAGGTAATTTCACTTTTTTTGCCGATAATATATGTTTCCTCCTCCTTCTTAAACGAAAATTCAGTGCCTTTAAACATATAATATAGCGCCCTGTCGAGGTCGACATTGTTGCATTTAACGGTTATGGTCGCGTTAGGGGAAGCGAGTTTGATTATCTGCAAATCGAGCTGACCGGTAATATCATCCATTATTTTATTCAGTGACGCTTCCTTTACATCAATGGTCACAGATTTCCCGTTGGCGCTGACCCAATAAACTCTGTTATCCTTTCTGACGCTTTCAGTAGCGCTGAAATATGAGGATCGTGAAATATAATAGATGGAATCTTTTTCGGTAAGGTAAAATCCGCTATTCCTTAGAATGTTCTGAATGCCTGTTACATAATTGATGTCTCTTAATTCACCTGAAATTTTACCGGATGTTCCGGAAGAGAGCAGGAAGTTTCTGCCGGTTTTTTCCCTCAGCTCCTGAACAAACCTGTTTACCGAAACATTTTTCAGCCTGATATCGATATGATTATTGCCCTTATCAAAGCTGACATAAGGTTCAGGTTCCTTTTCGGGTGGAGGAGCGGTTTCAGGAACGGTTTTCACATAAAACCTCAGGCTGTCATAAGCGAAAAGCAGCCCGTTATCCGATGATATTATTTTTACCGCGTCAAAAAGGGAAATATCGAAGAGAGCGGTTGAAATCTTCTGTGAGATTTTGTTATCCACTACAATATTAGTTTTATATTCTATCGCCATTGCCCTCAGAATATCCCTTATATCGGTATCCTTAAAATTAAGGGATGGAATGACAGAATTATAATTTGGAGGATATCCGACAGGATTGTTTTCTTGCGCATTGAGCGCAGATAAAAAAATAATTAACGCAGATAAAATATTAAACAGCAGTTTCACGAAGCACCTCGTTTAATGTTGTTATTCCTATTTCCGCTTTTTCTATTCCGCTTTCCCTCAGGGACTTAAAGTTTTTCTCAGAAAGTTTTTTCTTTATTGTTCCCACCGAAGCATTATTTGAGATAAGTTCCGCTATTTCGGGGTCAATTTCCATCATTTCAAAAAGAGCGGTTCTTCCTCTGAATCCTGTATAGCCGCATTCAATACATCCCCGCGGTTCCCTCTCTTTTCCATTATTGCCGATGGAACATTTACATAATTTTCTTACGAGTCGCTGGGCGATAATTAGTTTTACCGATGAAGCCACCAGGTAGGGAGGAATGCCCATATCTGTTAAACGGGTTATCGCGGTTACCGAGTCGTTTGTATGCAGTGTGCTGAATACCAAGTGACCGGTCAGCGCCGAACGGACAGCAATGTCGGCTGTTTCTTCATCTCTTATTTCCCCGACCATAATAATATCGGGATCCTGCCTGAGGAATGAACGCAGGGCTGTGACAAAGTTGAAGCCGATATCATGCTTAACCTGGCATTGGTTGATGCCGTCAAGATTATATTCCACCGGATCTTCGATGGTCAGGATATTTTTTTCGGATGAATCGATAGAATTAAGAGCCGCGTAAAGAGAAGTTGTTTTGCCGCTTCCGGTGGGACCGGTTACGAGTATCATACCGAATGGCAGATTGATTTTTTCCTCAAAAGTTTTAAGCTGGCCGGAATTCAGCCCAAGCTTTGCCAGATCGAGGCAAAGTCTGCCCTTATCGAGAAGACGAAGAACAATTTTTTCTCCAAAAGAGGCGGGAATGGTTGATACTCTTATATCAATATTCCTGTTCTCATAAGAATAGGCAATCCTTCCATCCTGGGGCCTTCTTTTTTCCGAAATATCAAGATCGGCCATTATCTTCAGCCTTGAAGATATCTGCGCGTGCCTGTTTATTGGCAGTGAGGCGACTTCCCTGAGGTGACCATCTATTCTGTACCGCACCCGGTATTTTTCATCCATCGCCTCAAAATGAATATCACTCGCCCCGGTATTTAGCGCTCCTGATATTATGCGGTCGACAAACTCGATATTCGACGCGTCGGAAATCTCCTGATCATCAAGGATATGTGAGTTGTTTATAAAATCGGGATAACACTCAGGAAGTTTTTTATGTATAAGACTAAGTGGAAGCGTTAAAATTTCAATCTGACAGCCTGTGTCAAATTCAAGTTCTTTTATCATCTTCCTGTCGGCGGAATCTCCCGCGCCTATTTTGAGTATGTTGTTATTAATATCAACTGGTAAAATATTATATTCAAACGCGGTTTCGGCAGAAATCAGCTCAGCAGCGTTTTTATTTATCGTTAATAAAGGTTCCATAAAAATTTCAGAATAACATGTTTTTATAAATATTAATTAAATTATCACCCGCCAATCCTCCCAGTATAAATCCGGCTGAAAGAAAAAATCCGAACGGCACAAGCCCTTCCCCGAATAACTTTATATCACGAAATCTGAGATAATAATAAGTTATAACAGCTATCAAAGCGGAAATCCAAAGGGACAAAAGTGAAGTGAAGAAGGGGAAAAAAAGAAACAGCGCGAAAAGATATTTTATATCTCCATACCCGATAATATCTCTTTTTTTAACCCGCAGGAAAAATTCCTTTATTATTAAAAGAAGCGTTGGAACAACCATTGAAACGGCTGTCATGGAATAGTCGGGGGAAATAATGATTAACCTTATTATTCCCAGGGCAATTAAAAGGGCGGGAAGCGCATCGGGGATGGACCAGCTTTCCAGATCGGTAAAAGCAATGATCATCATTATATAAAACGCGAAATAAATCACCAGGGCTTCAGCAGTAAGATCGTAAATAAAATAAACAAAAAAAGCAAAAACTGAGGATAAAAACTCAACAAGAGGATACCTGACCGGAAGCCTGGAATTACAGTTTTCACATTTTCCTCCTGACCGCAGCCAGCTTATTACAGGTATCATCTCACAAATATCAAGTTTTCTTTTACCGCACCGGCATGTAGAGCGCAGAAGATCAAATTTTGAGTTGCTACCAAGCCGGGAGACCAGGTTATTAGCGAAACTGCCCAGAAAAAGTGACGTCAGGAACAATATGATAAAGAAATATATCATTCTTCAAAAATCCGCTCGGTTAATTTATTCAGGGCCGCTTCAGGATTTTCCATAAATTCCGTTATGGAGCAGCCTTTTAATTCGGCAATGCCCGATGTTTCCAGGTTAACGGGATCAATAAACTGTAAAGTTAATATATATCCCGGTTCTCTGCCGCTGAACGCGCCGGCGTCCTTAAGAATGAATAGTGAACCCCGGATAATTATTTCTCCTTTATTTTTAAGACATTCTGCCGATATTTTTTTCAGATCATCGCTTCCCTCGCCGGAATCTTTTGTGCCGGGGGTGATAAGTTCCATTCTTCCTGAAAGGTAAATATCGTTATATAATAATGATGAAAGCTGCCCGGGATAATCGGAAGGTAAAGCCGCGCCGTTAACCTTAAAATTTGTTATATATCCTTTTTTATCCAGCGCGCCTTCTTCAATTCTTATATTTATATCGGCGCAGTCAAAAAGGTCAATTACCGCGCAACCCTGCAGAACAAAAATCAAATTAATAATAAGTATTTTTTTCATCAGTCAGGTCTAACCTCCTTAATTACACCTGACTGGTCCACCTGCCAGGCGTTAAAATTGCCGTCATCATCAAAATCGACCACGGAAACAGCTTTGGCCACAAATTTGGATACGTTGGCCTCTTCAATAGATATTTCATACCTGGCTCTGCCTCCGTCGGTAACCAGCGTTTCCTGCTCAAAGCCGATAGCCGCGAGCTCATCGGAATATCTGTCAAATTCAAACTTATAGGCTTTCTGAAGCATATAGACCTGCTTAAGGTTCAGCTTTGCTTCAGTCGCCTTGGCTTTGTTGACCACAGGCATCAGCCTTGGAAGGGCAAGGAGAACGAGCACGCCGATAATTACCAGCGCCACAAGCAATTCGGTCATCGAAAAGCCGTTTTTCCTTTTATTCCGTTTCATTTTTATGCTCCCATAACATTTACCATTTCAAACATCGGAAGATACATCGCTATTAGAATAAACGCAACAACCAACCCGATAAATAATATAAGCACAGGTTCGATCATTGAGGTAATTGTTTCAAGTTTTGAATCAAATTCATTTGTGTAATATTCACTCAGCAGGGAGAATATTTTATCAAGTTCCGCTGTCTGTTCACCTACAATAAGCAGCCTGGTGAAAGTGGGATCAAACACAATCGATTTTTTTACATTACCGGCAATGCTTTCTCCTTTTACAAGATTTTTTACCAGACCATTAATTTCATTCCTGAAAACTTTATTCCCCGAAATATTCATCGCTATTTTTAACGCGTCTGTAAGGCGGACTCTGCTTCTTATCAAAATCGACATACTCAGCGAAAAACGGGCCAGCAGGTTTATCCTGAATAATCCGGATATAAGAGGGAATGAAAGGGCCATGCGGTCAATATAATTTTCTTTAACATATTCAGTCTTAACAGCGCGTGACGCCGAGAAAAATAGAAGACCAACTATGAGAATGATCCATATACCGTTATCGGTCAAAAATCCGCTGATATCCATAAGCGCTTTTGTAACAGGGGGGAGTTCGGCATTCATGGTGGAAAATAATGTTTCAAAAGTGGGGATGAGGAAAAAAAGTAAAAAGGCGACAGCCGCCACAGCGATAAAAATAATAAATACCGGATAACGGAGCGCGTGGGATATTTTCTGTTTTAATTTGCTGTATTTTTCTTCGAATGCAGTATATTCACTTATGATACCCGAAAGCTCGCCGGTTTCTTCAGCTATCTTTATATTTGCCACATATACTTCGGGGAAGATATCTTTTCGTTTGGCGCAGGCCGCGGAAAAAGAGCTGCCGGTTTTCAGATCCCTGAGGAGCTCATCAATAACCGAGCGGAATTCACCAGCTTTAAGCTGAAGCCTGATAATTTCAACTGCCTGAATAAGATTCAGCTTCGCCACCAGCATGAGGCTCAGCGATCTGTTGAAATCAAGAAATTCCCTGAAATAGCTTTTCTTAAAAATCATCTTTTCCTTTATTGATAAAATCTTTCATCATACCCCCGGAATTTAAATATTCATTTTCAAATTCTAAGCGCCCATTATTGACAGTAATAACCAGACTGCTGATTTCACCGGATTGAAGACCTTCTGAAAGATTATAATTTATATCCCCTGAAATATTTCCCCTGTTTGTCCAATAAATATTATTTCCTGTTTTTAATCCGATCCTGACATTTATTTTTTTAATATTCTCAAGCCTGCCAAAACCGGATAAAGAAATTTTATTCTCTAAAAATAATAAACTATCAGCGTCATTAAAAATTATTGATAAATTTTTACCCTTATTTTTAACGATATATTCATCTGACCTGTTTATACATCGTCCGATTTTTGAGAGCATATCGGTTATCCGCAGCCGGGTGGTCACCTGTTTTTCCATTGTTATGGTGAACCTGGTAAAAAAAAGATAAAACCCGAATACCATTGAGATAACCAGCATGGTGAGGTTAATGCCAACGAGAATTTCTATTATGGAAAAACCATTTCTTTTTACTCCTGCCAAATGTATATCTCCCTTTCCAGTCTGACTATCTCTTTATTCTTTCCCGCGCCTTTTACGATAATCAAGATATTCACGAATGATGAATCGTAATATACCTTTCGGCTTACTTCCAGTGTTTTTTTTTCATTGTAATAAAGTGAATCAGAAAAGAGGCTTTGCCTTACAGATTTATTCATAGAGCTTTCCGCCATTAAAAGAGCTTCATCTTTTAACAGCAGTTCAGGTTTATCGAAAAGGGAAGTAAAAAATGAAGCGGTAAGACTGAGCAATAAACCGAGCAAAACAATCGATACGAGCGCTTCAATTATACTGAAACCATTTTTTCCTCTAATAACTTTCATATTTAACCAGTTTCAGTTTTTTATTATTATTAAAAAAAGCGGGAGCCAGAAATTCCGGATCAAGTTTATTCCGGTTTATTTCAAGATTTACGAACCAGTTGATATATTCTTTTTTATCCTCAACAAAATAAAGGTTATAGGTATAAACACTCCCGAAAACAGCCCCGCGGAGTTCACAGTTATTTTCAGAGTAAATTATTCCATGCGCCTTGCTCTCTTTATCGATAAAAATGGTCGATTTATTTCCGGGCAGACCTGTAACGCTATTGAGGTGGAGAATGCCGCCATTTATAATGCTGTTGTAAATCCTGATATCATTCTGCGTGAAACTGCTGTCGGAATTATCATTGCTGAGGCATATAATCGTTGGAAAATTAAAAAAAGCGTCCTTTATTCTTATCCCCGTCTTTGAAAAAAACTGGCAGTTTTTAAATTCGCCGCCATTAATTATTATGGAATCAACCGCGGCAAAAACAGCGTTTCGCAGTCGGACATTTTTTTCTATGACCAGCTTTGATGAGCTGAGAATGTTGATTTCTCTATGGATATCAGATCCTTCCGAAATAGTAACATCTCCATATGAATGGATAAAAATCCCTGCTTTTTTATCCTGGTCCGGGATTCCCTTTATATCCAGTTTGGGAAATTCAAATAAACAGCCCCGCAATTTGCTGTCCGGGTATAAAATACGCTGCTCAAGGTAAAGCGGTTTTCCATCTTTGAATAATGAATCTTTTTCAAAAATGGGGGAGAGAAGGGAGTCGGGGAAAATATCACTCCGCAAATTTTTTTCGACAATTAAATCATTATAAATATCATTCCTGTTGCCCCGGCTTATATTCTGCAGGTTGCCTTCGAATATTCTTTTTCTTGTAAGGACCACCCTGCCTTTTATATTATTTTTCCCGGCGAGCGTACCGCGGAAATTCGGACGTGTCAGGGTGAGCGCTTTACCAAAGAGAGAATCGGGTGAGGGAAGGTATTCGGCGGAAATATTGGTTGTATCTTCACCCCGGGTCACCTGTACATTAAAACGGTTTATCAATCCCCGCGCGCTGTGATTAACCCTGGTATTAAAAGGTTCAATGGTAAAAGTTCCGGTTTTGCCGGGAATACCCGATTCAGGCAAAAATCTTTCAATAGCGGAAAAAGCGGCCAGTTCAGCTTTTTTTCTTTTGATTTTTTGAAGCGAATAAATATTAATAAACTGGATAAAGGATAAAAAAAGAAAAACCATCCCGGTGACCACCAGTGAAATAGTCAGAACCGAAACCAGCGCGTACCCGTCTTTTTTCTTCTTCATCCTTAACTTATAAAATTTTTCAAAAAAAGAAATTTATTGAATTTATGGGGGGATGTCAAAAGCTATTACAATATCAAAATCATTAGTAGATGACTTTGTTATTTACAAAAGAAAAATCAAAGCCAGCTTTTAATTAGCTGGCTTTGACTTTATAAAACAAAATTTTATTTTTGCGTTGGAGTTATTTAGTATAAGATGTTATTATTACTTGAATTGCTTTCATCATGTTGAGAATAATATTTACTCAAATATACCTTTCGAAAGTAAGATAACTTTTGAAAGGTAAATTGACCAGTCTGAAACTTTTTTCCAAGGATAAACATGTAAGAATTCTTTTCTATATTCTTGTGAATTGATAATATAGAATATACCTTTCCTATACATAACAAATTATTTGTAGATTATAGTGATAAACTATAATCAATTATTTAATATTTAATAAAGATGTAATCTGATGTTATATCTGAAGGAATTATAAGAAATTCATTATCAAACATTATTCTTATTAAATCATTCCTTTTATCGCCGGGAGTATCATCAAGTAAATAATATTTTCTGCCACCTATCTTTGATAAGGTCCCTTTCCTAAAATACTTTTTAATAATAAAATTGATTCCTTTTCTGGAATATTCATCATAAATATTAGTATCTATTACTTTAGAATAATTTAAATTATATTTCTCAATAGCAATTTTAATTTTGCCATTAATTAAATTGTGTGTAAAATTACTAAATGTCTCATTCTCAAAATTTGAGTATTTTTTATAAATGCGATCATTAACTGACCACACATCAGTTAATATATTAATTTTATTTCCTTTTTCAAATACAGGAATAATTAAAGCCAGATTATGTTGAAAATGTTTTTTTGTCACAAATAAAATGTAGTCATCATTATGGAGATCGGTACAAGATAATAGGACTATTAGGAAAAATACATGTCTCAAAATATTATCTCCGAATATGTGTGTTATTGGGGTCCATTTTTTTTCCATTATATTTTGTCCTTGGGTCTAACTTTTGAATGCCCCTGACAATATTTGCAAAGTTTACTGCTCTAACTTCATAAGACCGGTCCGCACTCGATAATTCTTTATCTTTCGTTAACCAGCCTTTCATATTTCCGTGATTAAAATCAAATGTGTGAAGTAATTCATGTGCTAAAGAAGTCTCAAATGAATAACCGCCATCATCTCTTTCAGGATCAACATTTGGTGTCGAAGTGTGGTCAAACCATATTCTTGTTGGAATTGCCGTTCCTTTATCGGCTAAATCTTGATAGTCTTTTGAAAAACAAGCACAAACATTAGTTCCATTTGGATTCATACTAATTTCATTTTTAAACTCATTTGTTATTAGGTCATTCAATTTGTCTTTTATCGTCTTGTCATTCATTTCAATGAGATTGTTTAAAACTTTTAAAGTAGTTAGAAGGAAACTATTTTTAGGTTTATATTCGTTCCCTTTTTCATCATATAGCTTTTTGTTTTTATATTGATATTTGTAGAGTTGTTTCCCATTTTCATCATACTCAGATAGCCATATTTCCCTACCATCCGGATCCCAGAAATTAACCGGGTTTCCCAAACAATAATTATAAGAACTCCAGCCCGGGTACTTATCCTCCATCGGGTCGGGGCTTGTCCATTGGGATTTCCAGGCGTCGTAGTACCTGGCTCCCCGCCCTTGAGTAAAACCGCTGTCACATTAACAGAGTTATATACTAAAAGGATAATGCCGCCTCAACAACTTCATTTGCGGCGGACAGGCAAAGTAATGATGTTTAGTTAACTGGAAAAATCATTCATTGAAAATTTCAGTGATTTTATACAATTAGCCAAAATAAAATTATTATCGGATAATATTATTTCTGATTAATTACATTGTTAGCTTTTCTTTTGAACCAGAATATTTCAAGAATACCTAAAATAGTCAATGATATCAGGGATATTTCAATTGAACGAAATGTAACTCTGAAATCTCTTAAAAAGCTAAGTAATCTGTTTTCCGAATCATAAATATGTCCAATATATATAACATCTACCAGAGTTTCTGATGTATAATTAGTAATATATAAACCAAATAAGAGTATCAAAAAATATACAACAATTCTAATTTTTTTATTGCGAAGTATCACTGCTATTACAATAAAAATAAAATTTATAATTAATGGTGCATAAATATTTATTCTCATTTGAAACAACTCCAAATTGAATTTATATTCTCTATCATATTATTTAATCAATCTCGTGTATATATTTGCTGCTGTATTTTGCCATGCTCCAGATTTAATAATTTTAAACTTATTTGAAATAGCGTAATACAAATATGAAATATGAATGTCAACTTCATGTCGAACAGGATTGTTATTTTTTTCCAACTGTGCAGGATTTAGGAAAACTTTAAATTTCACATCGTTAATTCCCCATTCAGAACCGTCTCCTAACTTGTAATTACATGGATAATCCTTTGGCTCTCTTAAAAGATCAGCATCATCCATTCCCTTTAATCCAAATGTTGTTATTGCATCGCCTTCGGAGCGATCGGCCTCCAAAAAACTTGTCAGAAACGATTTATTAGGCTGACTACTTAATTCAAAATATAAATCCGGACCATCTTCAGCTCCAAAATACTTTTCGAGAGCAGCCTTGTTCTCATCAGTGTACCATTGCTGAAAATACCATCTGTGTTTTTCTGCAGCATTCATATCTTTAAATTTTTTCTCATTCCCCTCATCATCAACAACCGGTTCTAAAAGAGCGGGATCAATGATCACCAGTCTTCCATCCGGATCCCAGAAATTAACCGGATTTCCTAAACAATAATTATAAGAACTCCAGCCGGGGTACTTATCCTCCAGCGGGTCGGGACTTGTCCATTGGGCTTTGAAGGAATCGTAATACCTGGCTCTCCGCCCTAAAGTCAAGCCGCTATCAACGAAAATGTAAATCACTATTGGATAATGCCGCCTCAACAATTTCATATGCGGCGGACAGGCAAAGTAATGATAATCAGTTTCTGAGTCAAGTTCCTTGCCGGTAAACTTGAATTTCTCATAAGGGGTGGAGGGGTTCCATGAGCGGGTTATTTTGCCCCAGGGATCATAATCCTGCGCGGCAAAGAGAGAACCATCATCTTCTATTGTAAGCCTTATTGAGCCAAGGTGGTCTTTTATGTAGTAAAAGCGATCATCGGTTCTTGTCCATACAGGCTCTCCATTATACCATTCATCCTGCCAGTTACATTCCACTCTGCCGATATTGCCGCCTTCCGTACCCGTCTTTCTTCTTTATTCTTAACTTATAATATTTTCAAAAAAAAATATCGAATTTATGGGGGGAGTTAAAAAGTCTTATGTTGTGATTATACTGTACCCACCTGAGATGACGGGAATAATCTTATAATGTTAATTTATTTTAATCAGTAAACATTCGGTAAAGTTTACAGCAGGTCAGGAGTATCAAAAGAAGTGTGTCTATCCTTCCAAAGGCGGGTGTGCTTTTATTAAATTAAATATTTTTAAAAGCGCTTCAATTATCATAGTGTCTGATATGTCGAAAGTTATATGATTCTTATAATCGCCTGATCCAAATATTGCGCCTTAATAATTTTGCACTTGGTTTTTGTAGCAGAATATCTAATTAATCCGGAAGAAAAAATTTGGGTGTCAATGACCTGATTATATCAACAAAAGTCAGTATAGTCCCTCTAAAGTTTGAAAGCAGTACCGAAGGCCGGACTCGAACCGGCACATGGTTAACCCATACCAGATTTTGAGTCTGGCGCGTCTACCAATTCCGCCACTTCGGCAAGTCGTTCAAAAAACAGAATACAATTATACGAAATTTATCAGTCTATGTAAATGTAAATTTTTCCCATGGCAATAACCGATATCTGGTAGTCGCGGGTTTACGCTCTTACCACCAAACTAACGCCAACATGTTGAGGATAATCCGGGGAGCAAAATTTGTCAAAAAGCCCGCCAATAACATGTTGCCGCTAGACAGGCCGCGATTCTAAATCAATAAGCCGATGGAGTCAGAAAAAGAAAAGTTATCGATCAGCTCAAGGATAGTCCTCCCCCGTCTTCAAAGAAAAACACTTTGAATCCACCCCCTCCGGCGGGGGATATTTATCGATAATCCCGAGCAATCAAAATGTACCCCGCCGGCCCCATGGGGATGCAAGCAAGGGAGTGGTCCGCCGCGGCGGACTCTTCTTCATTGACGGGGGAGGACACACCTCGAGTAACTACGAAACTTGTACCTGGCAATAAAACTTTCTACTTATTGATAAATCTCTTACCAATTTGCGTATAATTTAACTTCTTATTGAATAAATCGCCTCCCGTTTTGCAAGGGAACTTTTCCCCTTTGGGGCGTTTTCCTCAGCTTTGCCTGGGGAAAATTTAGAGAACTTAACAATAATATATTTGCTTTAAATGGCAGAATAATGAATTTATCAGGTTAATAAAAACGAGTCGTAATCGTACCCGAAAAAAGGATTATGATTACGATTACGATTACGATTAAAATTATGATTATTTCTTTTGTTATTCCTTAATGGTTCCGGCTTTGAAAGCTTAGGGAATTATCACATATTCTATTCGTCAATAATCCCGCATATTTTTTTTTGCTGATCGAAAACAAAAAATGAAGTGTTTTTATAGCATAAAATAATCATAACATTTTAACCTGTTTATACTCCCGGAAACTGAGTAAAAATAATATTTATCAAGGTAAAGGAGATAATTGTCTCAGGAAATAAATTAAAACCTTTATCATTTAAATTTTTATATCGATATTTGCGCAGGAATGAGAGAAAAAACAGGATAAATTATGAATGGTAAAATATTTGTTTGTCTGGCATTAATAATCGGATTATGGAATCCTTTGCCGGTTGACGCCCAAAACAGGGATCTACAGGAAAAAATATTTTCGGACCTCTCAATTGATATGCAATGGTTTTTATCATGGCTTAATGGTGAAAAGGAAGGGGACAAATATAACAAATTCACTCTGAAACGGGGATATGTTAATATTAAGAAGAAAATTAATAAAATTTTTTCGGGAAGAATTACAACTGATATAACAACCGACAAAGAGGGGGATGGCGAAGGGGATATTGAGATGAGATTAAAATATCTCTATCTGAAAGCATCGATACCCGATTTCGGATTCTTCCATAAACCTCATGTTGAAGCGGGACTTGTCCACCTTCCCTGGATTGATTTTGAACAGCATATAAATGATTATCGTGTTGAAGGACCGATGTTTCTTGACATAAATAAAGTTGTGAGTTCGGCCGATTTCGGTCTTGTGTTCATGTCCTATTTTGGCGGTGAGATGCCCGATTCCTATAAAAAGAAGGTAAACAAAAGTTATGCCGGCCGATATGGCAGCATGGCGCTCGGTATTTTTAACGGCGGGGGATACCACGCGCTCGAAAAGAATTTGAATAAAAGTATTGAAGGAAGAGTGACAATCAGGCCCTTGCCTGATCTGATTCCCGGTTTGCAGATTACCGGACATGGTTCTTATGGCAAGGGAAACATTGAATCCTCTCCCGACTGGAACTATGGCTCAGCTTTTATTTCTTTTGAATCAGAGCAGTTAATTCTTACCGGTCAGTATTACACCGGGGAAGGCAATTACGGGGGGAGCGCGGTTATTAACGATATCGAATATAAGTCGCGCGATCAGGATGGATACTCCCTGTTTTATGAGTGGAAGATACTCTGCTCTTCTTTCAGTTTGTTTGGAAGATATGATAAATTCCGGAGCCATTTTCCTGATTATATTGAGTCGGCAGACAGATATATAACCGGCGCGGCCTATCGCTTTGCGGGAGGAAGCAAACTGATTATCGATTATGACGCTTTGAATTATCCGGATGAAGCCGGCAGAGATGACAGCCGATTTGAAATTGCTATTGAATTACGATACTGACAACCTGATCAAAAATAATCAAAGCCTGACCGGAGAATGAAATTAACAAAATAAAATCGAATCCTTTATTATCCGGATAATTTTGTCATATTAAAATGATCTGATTATATTTGTAAAAACTGTCACTTCAGAGATACTTTAATAACTTATGCCGGCTTCAATACAACATAAGATGTTTTTCCTGGTGGTCTGTTTTATTTTTTTCTTTTCCTGCGCTGATAGTAATAAACTGCCCTCCTCCGGTTACGATTCTGAAAAAGGATACGAAGTCTGGTATAAGCAGGCCGATCAACAATTAGGGGCAAAGATACTTATCGATTCAACAGATGAAGGTTACGCGATCAGCAGAGGCAGGGGAGAGATAAAAGGGCATGTAATGAAACTTGACAGCACTTCTTGGAGCGCGATTTTCGAACATGATTATTCAGATTATCCGCTCATAACCCGATATAATGACAGCACGATCTGGTATCTCATACATGAGACCCATCACGGATTTTACCGTCCCCGCCATTATTCTTTTACAGGTGATAAACGAATTGAGATTAAGCTCCCGGAAATTATGTGGGATGAAACCGATTTTGTGATGTACAAATCCTGGTTTGTTTTTGATGACGGGACCGCGTGGATGGTTGGCCAGCAGGGTAATATCCTTTTTTTTGACGGAAACAAATGGAGCCATAAATACCCGGATAAAATCGAGAAAAAAGGGAAAAAGAGGGAGCTTATGCGGGGAGACCTTAACTCAGTCCGGTTTTTAAATCACGACTTTGGTTTTGCCGTCGGAAAAGAGGGGCGAATTCTCATCTATAATAATAATCATTGGAGCGAGGCAGGTTCTCCGGTAAAAAATACCCTGAACTCTGTATTTATTCTTCCCGATTCTTTAGCATGGGCAGCAGGCTTGGAGGGAACAATATTAAAATTTAACGGTGAAAAATGGGTGGAATATCCAAGCCCGGTTTATTCTGATTTCCAGGTTGTGAAATTCTGCGATTCATCCAAAGGCTGGATAGCCGGAACAGGTTCCGTATTATTGGAATATAACAACGGAGAGTGGAGGGAAAAAAATCTTTTTGATGAAGTCAGCGATAATATTAGTGATCTGAGTCCGGCTATCGGAGAAGATGGAAAAGTAAACTTATGGCTTACCGGGGATGAGGGAATTTATACCAATTCGTTGTCAATGGGATTTTCCTTTTCAAATGTCACTTCAAAGGTCGGTCTGAGGGAAAATGGCATCTGCGGACATTTTTTTGACGCGGATAATGATAATGATCCCGATCTGCTCGTTCAGAATGATTTTGGCCCTTCCCGGTATTATATAAATAATTCATCTGTGTTTGTAGAGCAGAATATGCCCCTTAATATTAAAGACAGGGCACGCCTGATAACTTTTGGTGACGTTAATAATGATGGAAATGAAGATGTTTTCTACTACAGTTCTTATGAGAATTTCCGGCTTCTATTGGGGATGGGCAATGGTGAATTTATTGATTTTACAAAAAAAAGCGGACTTAAATTCAGCCCTGTGCCGCAGGGAGACTGCTCTGCAAAACTGATTGATCTGAATAATGATGGCTATACCGATCTTTATTTTTCGGCCCCGGGAGATAAAGATTACTTGTTTATTAATAACGGATGCGGAATCTTCATTGACAGGTTTCGAGAATCGGGGATAATCAAACCGGATGGCTGTGTTTCGCCCGGGGCTGTATTTTCAGACTTTAATAGTGACAGGCTGCCCGATATTTTAATACCCTTTAAGTTCCCCGCAGAAGGGGGACATGCTCTGCTGTTTATCAACCAGGGTGAAAATAAATTTATTGCTGAATTGCCCGAGGTTTTCCGAAGCGATGTTTCCTGGCTTCTATATTCCGCTCTTGTGGCAGATTATAATAATGATCTGCGGCCCGATATATTCTTCTACAGTAATAAGTATGGTGTGATGTTATTCAAAAACAGTGGCGATTCCGATTTCAAAGAGGTCTCGAAAGAGACTGCTCTTGATATTCGGTTCAGCCACAATTCACCGGTAAATGGTATTATGGGAGCGGCGGATTTTAATAACGATGGTTATATTGATCTTTTCGCCGGTTCCAAATTATTCCTGAATTTGAATGGTGAAAAATTTACTGAGATCAGCAGCTTTACCGGACTAAATTTCAGGGGGAATCCGTCATTTTCCGATTTTGACTCTGATGGTGATATAGATATTTTTTTCGGCAGTTCACAGAGGGCATTCGGAAAAGGATTACGGGCAGCTTTATTCAGGAACAATCTTTTTAATAAAAGAGGAACAGCTATAAACTTATTTTGTGATAAAAGCGCCAGGAGTGGAAAAGGCTCTGTAATCTCAACAATTGATGGGGAGGGTGAAATAATCTCATCAATTACTGTCGGATCGGGATGTCCGCCGATGACAGAAAAAGATAATACATGTGTTATGCTTTGTCCTCTTAAACCGAAAGATAAAATCAGAGTTGAATTTCCCTCGGGAGTAGTTAAGGAATTAACTCCCGATCAGGAGTCTGATAAAAAAGAAATTTACGAATCGGGAGCTTTTCATTTTTATTTCAGTTCAGCAGTTGAATCAATAAGGAGGACCCTGCTTCTTGCCGAGCCCCGTTTTGAGCTTCTGAAAACCGTACCACTTATCATTTTCCAGTTGATGTTATTTCTGATTCTTCGAAAGAAAAAAATATTCAGAATTTTAAAAAATCCGCTTTTTTACATTTTCTTGATAATGATTTACCTGATATCACTTCATTTATATATTCTGGAAACATTACTGAGTCAGACCATTAAAACCTGGTCAATATTTTTGATTTCAACATCTCTTCTTTTATTTATCGGAGCCCGCATAACCAGCTACCGCGAGAGTAAATATATAGCGCAATATAAACTGCTGGATATAATAGGTAAAGGAGGCATGGGGATAGTTTATAAGGCATACGATACCGGCATGAAAAAATATACCGCGGTTAAAGTTTTAAATCCAGAGCTGTTGAATGATGAAATCAACAGGAAAAGGCTGCTGAATGAAGGTAAAATTCTTGTTTCTTTTAATCATCCCAATATAATTAAAGTTGAGGAAATAGGGGAAACAAGAGATTATGTGTTTCTCGCTATGGAGTATCTTGCCGGAGGAACTCTTCTTGAGTTTATTGAGAAACATCATCCTTTAAGTATGGAAAAATTTGCTGAAATTGCGTTGCAGATAACCGGCGGTCTCGCTGAAATACACCGTTCCCGGTGCATCCACAGAGATCTGAAAAGCGGGAATATTATGTTTGATTCCGTGGGAAATATAAGGATAATGGATTTTGGATTGTCAAAAGCTCCTTTAGTAAGCAAAATGACAACACTCGGTACGGCAATCGGTACTATAGGATATATGCCGCCTGAGCAGGTAACGGGAACCGGGATTGATAAAAGGGCGGATATCTTTTCACTCGGAGTTGTTTTTTATGAGATGGCAACATCCGAATTGCCATTTAAAGGCGAAAATGAAATATCAGTTATTCATTCTATATTTAATAACGAACCTGCCCCGGTTTTCCTTAAAAACCGCTTGATTTCGAATGAAATAGATGTTATAATTAAAAAAATGCTTTCCAAAAATCCTGCGGACAGGTATCAATCGGCTGATGAAATAGTTAATGAACTGGAAAAGGCAATCAATGGCAAAAGATCATGACGTCGAAAAACTGAAAGATAAAATCGATAATTATATCCGAATATTAACTAATGATTTTCTATCCCTGAATTCCCTGGAGAATCTTAGCGAAATAAGAAAAGTCCAGAATGAAATATTTATAAAAATTCTTGGGTTTCTGAGATCTGTATCTGCTGAAAGAGACTCGGGAATGACGGAAACGGAACATCTGACAGACAGGATCAAGATACTTGAAGAAGAGAAAAAACGGTGTGAATCTCTTTATTCCTCAGGAATAATTCTATCGGCTGACAAGGATAAATATGAACTTTTACAGATTGCGTTAAAAATTATTACCCGTGAAATTAAAGCTGATGATGGTATTATAGTTTTGACAACAGCCGATGGCCGGGTTGATGAAATAATTTCTTACGATCCGGATACAAACGCGGAAAAAAGCACACTCGATATTTGTCGGAATGTTATTGAAAATACTCAGATTAATCTTTCGGGAGAATCCCGCGAGAAGGAGATAAATGAGGATTTTATAATTAAGAAATCAAGCGTTACCGGACTGGAATTAAGAAATTTACTTTGCATACCCCTGATTAGAAATTCCAAACTCCTCGGAGTATTATACGCCGCGAGAAAAGATAAAAATAATAAATTTAAGGAATCGGAACTAACATTCCTGATCTCATTTTCAAAACAGGTCGTAAGAAGTTTAAGTATTTCCATTGAGCTGACAGAACTCAGGAGCTCAACTTTTAATTTTTCGGCAAGAAGAATGAAAGAGCTGCGGAAGATATTTAACTGCTCATCAATTGTCGGATCATCAGGAAAACTTTATGATGTTCTGAGGTTATCTTCCAGAGTTGCCGATACTGATGTGAATGTACTCTTACTTGGTGAAAATGGAACCGGTAAAGATTTGCTCGCCGAAACTATTCATAAAAACAGCAAAAGAAAGGATAGTCCTTTTGTGTCGATAAATTGCGGCGCCATACCTGCTGATTTGCTCGAATCAGAGCTCTTCGGTTATGAGAAGGGAGCTTATACAGGGGCTGTCTGCGCGAAACCGGGCAGACTTGAAGCGGCTGACAGCGGTACTATTTTTCTCGATGAGATTGGTGAAATGCCGGTAAATCTGCAGACAAAGCTTCTTACGGTTATTCAGACAAAAGAAATTCAGAGACTCGGCAGTGTGCTACCAAAAAAAATCGATGTCCGCTTTATCGCTGCGACAAATAAAAATATCAATGAACTTATTTCCGAAGGTGATTTTCGTGAGGACCTTTATTATCGTCTGAAGGTTATTGAAATTACCCTGCCGCCGCTCAGGGATAGAAAAGAGGATATTGAAGAACTGGCCGAGCACTTTCTTACTAAATATTCGGAAGAAAATCTTTTTACATTTTCAGATGAGGTGACCGGAGCGCTTGAGGACTACGACTGGCCCGGAAATATCAGGGAACTTGAAAATGTGGTTCAGCGGTGTGTTGTCCTCGCGCAGAGTAATATTATCGCTATCGGGGATCTTCCTGATGAACTTGTGCCCGACAAAAAATCATTCGAATCTGATAAAGGAATAAGGCCTTTAAATGAGGCTGAAAAAGAATTTCGAAAAAATTACATCAGAAAAGTTTTGAAACAATGTGCCTCAAAATCGGAAGCTGCCGAAATTCTTGGTATTAACCGGTCGCACCTGCATCGTTTGCTGTCCGGGTTGGAAATCAAAGATTAAAAATAAGATTTCAGCTCATAAGAATCTTATTTTTATTGAGTAATTGAATTTTATGAGTCGCATTTATGCGACACCTTCTGTGGGGCTTGTTACAAATTTACGACACATATCCTGAATATTACCCAAAAAACATTCAAAATAAGGGATTATCATATTGGTATCCTTTTTGTCTCTTACCTGTTATGAAAACAACATTGCTCATAATAGATGAAGACAAAAGGGAATTGTTAAGATTGAGGAAAATATTCTCGAGGGAAGGTTATAATCTTATGACAGCCACTAATATTGAAACAGCTCTGAATATTTGCAGAAACATTAAAGTTGATTATGTCCTCGGAAGCAGATCGCAATGGCTTTTACAAAATAAAATAAATGATCAATTACAGGGAGATATCCATGACAGCTAAAAGGATTTTATTTGTAATTCTTTTTTCGTCAATTTTTTTGACAGCACAGAAAGCGCCTTTATGGAAAACCGATCTGGGCGAGCCTATCAAAGAATATAATTTTATTAACCAGGGTAAATATCTCTTTTTTACCAGCGGCGAATATGTGTGGTGCCATAGTGTTGAATCGGGTTCTGAAGTATGGAAGATGGAAATACCTGATTATAATGAAGAGGGGATTAATTTTCTGCTGGGTGAAATGTTCCTTACAAATTCGGATAATAAACTGCAGGCATATGACGCAGTCGCGGGCAAGATGCTCTGGGAAAAAGAATATGATGACATCGACCAGGGGGATTACCGCTCGATGGAGTTTATTAAAAATAACGCGGTCTTCAGGTATGATGATGTTGAGCTTGGAGTTGATCTGAATAACGGTGATGAATTATTCAGGATGGAAGTGGATTACTGGGGTGAGCTTGTAAACCTGGGCACCTTCAACTACTCTGTTCTTGAAAAACAAAACAAAATGCTGGTTATGGAGGATAGTGAAATAGCATCGATTTTTGATGTTACTAATGGAAAAAAACTTTTTACAGCGGAAGGGTATGATATTAATAAAGATTTAATTGCGAAAGGACTCGACTGGCTTTATGAATCACCCGATGATGATTTTCTTCTGTTTGTTCTGGAGGATGGAGCTGCGGCTGTAGATGTGAAAAATAACAAAGAGATGGCCAGAAGAGAATTTGGAATTGATGGCGATATAAATGCGATACTCCCAACTAACCAGGGCTGCGCGGTTATGGGAGAGGAAAAATTTGTTCATTTTAATTTTCTTACCGGAGAAGTGACCGAACTGAATTTTGAAGTTGATGATTTGCGAACCATGAACTCATACACAATTGACGGAAAGGACATTCTTATTGTATCGATGGAAGACATGCTTGCCTCTATTGATCTCGTACAGGGTAAATTATTATGGTCAACAAAAGAGGATGATCCGCAGTTCGAAGGTTATGTTCACAGGTATCTTAAAACTGATGGAAACAATATTGTACTCACTTATGCTGATGGTTCAATGACTAAAGGGACTTATGTTTATTTGTTCAGCATCGATGCTATCACCGGTGATGTAAAATATAAAATTCCGGTTTTTCTTGGTCAGATAGCGATAACAGGATTTCAGAGAACTCTTGCAGATATTGTAATGAGTATATCCACAACAGTTGTTCAGGCGTCAACAGGGCATGATGTGGGGGCAGAAGCAACCGCTATGTTCAATAAAATGCTCGGATATGATAATATAGGATTCACTTATATTAACCTTGACTACCCCGGAGATAATATAGTTTTTTATACCGGGGGCTCAAATATGAACTCGATGAATCCGCCAATGCAGAATCCTGATACAAAAGAGGAACCGGGGGAAGGATTTGTTTCAGTCAATTACAAAACCGGAAAAGTAAATTACAGGAATTATTTCCCGATTGCGGCCGGATTTGACGGCAGAGAGGCTGAGCAGATAGCGTCGCCCCTGCTCGATGAAAATATGATCTATGCCGCGGGTAACGAAAGAATTCTCGCTTTCGATCTGGCTAAAGGGAAAAAAATATGGGAAACAAAAATTGAGGATAAGCTTGTTACCGATTTTTTCAAAACAGGCGACGCTCTCTGCGTGCAGTATGGCACCCAGTCATTTGATGTAAATCTTAAGAAGGATAAAGTGGAACTGAAAGGGACTGCCGATTATGATCCTTATGGATTCCTTTCTTTGAATGTTTCGGACGGAGCGATACTGTGGGATGTAAAAACAGATTCCGATCCTGTGCTTCTGACTCCGGAATTTAATATGCAGGCTTATTTTGATGATGCCACAAGCCATCTCTATTACGCGGATGTTAAAAGTCTTTACGCCCTCAAACTTGGCGCGGATGGTGGTAAATTCAGTTGGCAGATGAATTTTGAAAACAGCGGAATAGGTGAATATGATTTTGGTGAATCATACGCCGTAATTGAAAAATGGATCGGCTCTGTACCCCGCACCCGTACAAGCTCCACATATATCGGCGGCGGATGGTCAATGGTTACGACAACTACGACCGGCGGTTACAATAAAGAGGCAGTTTCTGAATTTTTGGATGAGGCCGAAAGCAGTGATCTGAGCACTACCTACACAAGCTGGGGTAATATCTGGGGAGTAACAGGTAAAAAATGTCTGAGGATTCTTTACGGACGTGACAAAATTGTTGTTATAGGGCCGGAAAAATTAGCTCTTGTAAACTCAGCCGACGGATCAATAATCTGGGACAAAGAATGGGATTATGATAATGAGGAGGTGCAATTTGTACCGAAGGTTATTAATGGAAAACTTGTTTACGCGATGGATGAAAAACTGGTTGCCATTGATCTGACAAATGGAGAGGAAATTTTCAGCTCTGAAATTACTGAAAAATCAAAATTCTTCCAGTCCCCGGATAATACAAATATTTTTAATCTGTACGATGAAGAAATATCGGCTTATTCACTAAAATAACTATTTCCTCTATTCGGCTTCTAAAGAGGTTAATCAGAGACCTGGAAGTATTATTCTTCCAGGTCTTTTAATTTTATTCCTGTGCTTCCATTCCAAATTGCGCCCATTCTTCTTTTGAGGGGCCGTAAATTCCGGGGACTTTAATGTCATGCAGGCGCATGACAATTGTCATCTGACCCCTGTGATGTATTTCGTGATTGATCAGTGCAGATAGGATTTTATGACGCTGCCAGTCCTGCCCGTACATATTCACAGTTTCGGCCAGCATTTCATCGGTCCATTTTTCTTCGACCAGGTTGGCCAGTTCCGCTGAATATTTTTTGTAGTTGTTCATTATTTCGGCGAATGAAGCGGGAATATCAATATTTTCCAGCGCATCCTTTTCGAATAATCCAGCTTTAGCCGGCATTTCTGTTACTGTTTGCGTAATATGCCAGGCAAGCCGTCCGAGGCCGCGGACATTATCTGATACTTTTGTTGAAATGTACTGATCGCCAATAGCTGAAAATATTTTTAGGGTATTTTCAGATTCAGCTTTCCAGTCAGTAATAAAATCTTCAATTTTTCTGTACATCTGATTGGTCCCCGTTAATTAAATAAAATGTTTGTATTAAAACCTGAGGCTATAAGGTAAATATCGGCGATATTTTGTTCATCATTCCTGTAGTCGAAACCGAATAACATTTCACAATTGTCATTTGTTTTCCCATATAAAATATCGGATATCTCTGATACGGCCACAATTCCCAAATATTGTGGAACAGATAAATGAATGGTTATCTTTAAGGCGCTGTGATAATATTTCTTAATCAGCGGAAAACCGGAAATGACTTTTTCGGCAGCTGTTTTGAGCGCGTTCGGGCCTGACCCCATACTATGTGAAAAAAGTGAAATCATCCCCTCATTAAGCTGACTCCGGATATCATTAAAACCGGGTGAGATCAGACCGGGATTAACCAGGGGAGAGGTAACGCACTTCATTATTTCCGCTTTGCCGTAGTGTGAGGGTTCTTCCGTTATAATAATCGTATTAGCGTAGCGGAGGAGATTTTTAAGTTTGTCCTTATCTCCGGAATTCTTTATCCCGGAAAGTGAAAAGAGGGGAATAAAGAGAGGAAATACTGTGCCCGGGGCAAATAATGATTCACTGATCCGAAGCGCGTTTTCCACAGAACCGGGGCATAAGAAAATTATATCCGCGGTATCAGCTTTTTCCAAAATGGTCTTCAACCGCTGTGGTGATAGATTTTCAGCTTCAGAGGGAAATTGAACAAAATGAAAAATATCATCTCTTTTCCCGAAGATTTCTGTTAGAGGTTTCTCATCAGTTTCTGAATCGGAAATTATTAAAATTTGAAAAGGGCTGATGTTTTCGAAAGAAAATTTGTCTGTCATCCTGAATAAATTGATCACTGAAAGAATTACAATTAAGCAAATAAATACGGATTAAAAAATAGTGACCCAAAAGCAGGAAAACCAGATTTCTTTTGCTACTTTTTGTAATTAAATTGAAGGCTGCCCAAACCTGAAAATCTTATTATCCTTTGATTCCGTTCGGGTAGTTTATGTGATATCTTTTTCAGTTAAGGTTGTCAGATCATCATCTGAGGGATTCATAAGATTTATAATTCTGTTTTCCTGGTTGCTGATAATTTCCAGAAGCATATTTCTGGCTGTGCGGGCATTTCCGAAATTGTTGTCCCTGTTATTATAGAGGGTTACGAATTTTTTATATAGAGCTGCCAGTCCCTCACGGCTAAACTTATAGCCGTTGCTTTTGGCCATGCTCCTTGTGATCTGAATGAGCTGGTCAGGTGTGTAATCGGTAAAATGGAAGGAATTTACGAATCTGGATGTAAGTCCGGGGTTACTTTCCATAAACATTTTCATTTCATTAGTATATCCGGCCACGATCACGATAAGATCCTCTTTATAGTCTTCCATTCTTTTCAGCAGGGTATCAATAGCTTCCTGTCCGAAATCGCCTGATCCGCGGGCGAGGGTATAGGCTTCATCAATAAAAAGTGTGCCTCCAATCGCGCTTTGAATTATTTCATCTGTTTTTATTGCCGTCTGTCCCGAATACCCGGCCACAAGCTGCGCTCTGTCAACTTCAACAAGGTGACCTTTTTCAATTACACCCAGCTCCTTAAAAATGTTGCTTATCAGGCGCGCGACGGTAGTCTTACCAGTTCCCGGATTGCCCGTGAAAACACTATGCAAAGGTTTGCGAACCACATTAAGCCCCCGTTCTTTCCTTACACGCGCGATTTTCAGGCTGTTGACCAGTTTTTCAATACCCGATTTAACCTCATCAAGCCCGGTAAGGTTATTCAGTTCTTCAATATATTCCTTAAGTTTTTCTTCATCTCCTGTAATTTCCTTCTTAACCGCTTTTCCACCGGAAGAAATATCAGACAGGTCCTCAATTGAGATTGTCGATCTCGTTTCTTCACTTATTTCAGCCGGATCAAGATTCATCATTCTTAAGGTATGTTTTTTATTAATTTTATCGAATAAATTCCTGACCAGCCGGGCATTTCCAAAATTTTTATCCCGTTCCCTGTAGAGTTTGTTAAAATGTTTCAGAATCATTTCCCCGGCGCTTTCATTTACCTTCAGCCTGTTCTTTGCTGATAACGCTTCGAAAATAGTAAGCAGTTCATCAGGTTGATAATCTTCAAAAAGGAAGGTTTTTGTGAAGCGGGATTTCATACCGGGATTACTTTCAAGGAAATCTTTCATTTCATCAGTATATCCTGCGGCTATCACAATAAACTCACCCCTTTTATCCTCCATCGCTTTCAGGAGAGTGTCGATTGCCTCCCGTCCAAAATCCCCCGAAGAATCTTTATTTACCAGTGTATAAGCTTCATCAATAAAAAGAGTTCCGCCTATAGCGCTCTGGATAACCCCGGTGGTCTTTTCAGCTGTCTGGCCCACAAAGCCGGCCACCAGGTTTTGGCGGTCTGTTTCAATCAGATGGCCCCTGGGGAGAATACCAAGCGCCGAATATATTTTACCGACTATCCGGGCCAGAGTTGTCTTACCGGTTCCGGGGTTGCCGAAAAAGAGCAGGTGGGAAGAAAACTTTTTAGCCAGATTTTCACCCTGTGAATAATAATATCTCGCGAGTTTAACCAGTTCATTCACTTCCTGTTTTACCGAACTGAGCCCGGTAAGATTATTCAGTTCAGTGAGGGCTTCATTCAGTAATTCTTCATTTACAGGGGCCTGGAAAGATTTTATTTCGGTGGCCGAGGCAAAAACAGCCTTCACATCTTCCTCGGTTATTGTGATCATTTTTTCTTTTGACCTCTCTTCTTTGGGCAATGAAAGATAGCGCCTGCTGAGCTGCATTTTTACATCTTCGAATGTTTTACGTACGGTTCTCGCGTTACCGAAATTTTTATCCCTGTTCCTGTACATCGCGGTGAATTGTTTCATAAGGAAAACTTCGGCGGAATTCATCATCCTGTACTCTTCACTTTTTATCATTCCCCTGAAAATTTCCATGAGGTCTTCAGGTTCATAATCCTCAAATGTAAAATGGTGTGTGAACCTGGATTTCAGCCCTGGATTTGATTCGAGAAAATCTTCCATTTCTTTTGGATATCCCGCCGCGATAACAAAAAAATCGCCTCTTCTGTCTTCCATCTTTTTAAGGATTACATCAATTGCTTCCTGCCCGAAATCATTATTGGCTCCCTTTTTTACCAGCGTATAAGCTTCATCAATGAACAGAAGGTTGCCAATAGCGTTTTCCAGTACTTTTTCTGTTTTCTGCGCTGTTTCTCCAACATACTGGCCAACGAGAGAGCCCCGGTCGACTTCTATAACATCCCCTTTTTTCAGCAGTCCCATAGCTTTGAATATTTTGCCGAGCATCCTCGCCACTGTTGTTTTACCCGTTCCCGGGTTTCCGAGGAAGGTGGCGTTTACTGATATTTTATCTTTTGCTTTAAGCCCGAGTTCTTTCCGTTCATTCATGTACTCAAGATAGTCAATCAGTTCGTGAATCGAATTTTTTACATTTTTTAATCCGACGATTTTTTCGAGACTTTCAAGCGCGTCCTGAAGGGAGAGCGGTTCTTCCTCTTCCGGTTCAACCTCCTCGCTTTTCAAAATATCATTTTTAATTACATTTTGTTTTCCGATTAAAAAATTGTATTCGAACGCCTTCTTTTTATCAACAAAAAATTCTACGCGCGCCGGGCCGTTTTTCCATAATTTTGTTTTTTTTGTATCACAAAACTCGTTCAGCAGGACCGCGTCCCAATCCTCGGGAATCTCAAGCTGAAATGAGGACTGATCCAGCAGCGTTTCTCCATGATACCAGCCGACAAAACAGTTGAAGGTGTATTTTTTCTTGTTGAAGTAGGGATTTTTATAAGCCACTTCCAGTCCAAGCAATGGAACTGAGGCCAGATTAACCTCCGTAAGATTATCCTTTATTTTTGAATCCTTAAATTTAATTCCGTCAAAGAGTTTCAGACTAAGAATCCCTAAGCCTGAAGAGGGGTCGAGGACTACCTGTTTTACTGCTTTTCCGGAAGAATTTGCCGATTCGGGTAAATCGATACCCTCCTTTTTCTTTTTTCTGAACTTATCAAGCGCTTCTTGAATTTTTGAGAATTTTTCATTCTCTTCAAACTTTTCACCATATTTATCAATTTTTTCTTCCAGGGCGGTATATTGATGAAGCTTTAACATTGATTCCATTTCCATCAGAACCAGTTTGGGGTATTTGTTGGTTATCACCTCAAGGCTGTTGATTTTTTTCAGAATGGACAGGGCAAAAATATGCTCATTCTCTTTTTGAGCTTTCGCCGCAAGTTTAAATAATTTTTCGAGAGTTTCCGGCTTTAATTTTCTTATATCCTTTTTAAGCTGCGGCAAAACATCAAAATATTTTCCAAGATTTTTCCATTCCGGATGGGCATTGTTATCCATCATCAGGGCCAGTTCGTAAAAGGTTTCAGCCTTTTCCGGCTGTCCAATACAGGCGAGACTTTTGGATTTATTCAGATAGGTCCAGGCCAGCAATTCTTTTTGCCTTCCCTCGGTCATATTAAATTCATATACCGCTCCCTCAAAATTTGAGAGTCTCATTTGCAGATAACCTTTATACATCCTGGTAACAACGGGGTCGCCCTTTAATTGGGATGAAAGATCGCAGTAATATCTTGCCTTAACCGGCTCTCCGTTCTCAAGACACGCCCACGCGTAACAAAGAGCGGCTTCACTATTTTCAGGACTTTCAACTATCAGACGTTCGGCGAGGGGCATCGCCATTCGGAATCGTCCTCCGTGAAGATGTTCGAGGGCCTCCTGAAGAACCAGGTTGAGATCGGAGTTATTCATATCAGTCTACATTCTTAAAGGCGTCAATTAATTTTTTATATTTCATTAATTTTTTTTGGGCCTTATCTCCCAGTTTTGAGATTCTGACAGATGTTTTCAGCAGCTTTTCAAAACTTTCTGTCAGTTTGTGGTACTCAATGGTCAAGGCTCTCTGGGGTAATTCAGGATTATTTTTTACTTCATTCGCCTGATCCAGAGCTTCAAAATACTCGATAAAAATTTCTTCGGTTTCATCCAGTTGTTTTGACATATTATCCTCAATTCATAATAATATTAAACGGAATTTCCAGATCTTCTTTTAACTCTTCTCCCATCTCCTGAATATCTTCATCATCTTCCTCGTAATACCAGTTGATTTCAACCTCTCCGCCGCTTTTATGATAAAGTTCAAGTTTATCGGCAATATCTGAAACGAACTTGATTGAACTCGAATTCAGGTAATCAAAACGAAAATTAAGTGTGATTTTGTTTGTTACCTGGAGCATAAAATCTTGTATCCATTTCAGCATAGGCTGAAAAAAATCCCTGGTATTTTCCGGAAAAGAGGAGCCGGACATTTCAAGAATACCCGTGGAGCTGTCGAAATTAACTCCAAGTGTATTTTTTGTTTTTTCGATCACAAGATTATCCATTATTCTCTCCTGTATTAATTGAAATTTTCAGATTTAATATTAGATCGGAATCATTCTTTGATTCAAAATGATATTGCATGGGATTCTGCGCTTTCCGGATAACTTCAATCAGGCCTATTCCTCCTCCTTTGCTTCCTTCATCGGCTTCTCCCTTAAGTATCTGTTTTTTTAGCGCTTTTAGTTCCTCCTCCGTTAGTGAGTTATAATGATCAAGTTTTCTTGATATAATTTCGCTGTTCACTTTATTTACACAGTTTGTAGTTATTATTTCAATTGTGTCTTCTCGTTTTCTTATTGAGAGCGTGCCGGACGCCGATTCCTTTCCCTCTTCATCTTTCCTTTCACATCCGGAATAAAAATAAATATTTTGCACCATTTCATTCGTGATAAAAAAGACGCTTTTAAATTTTTTGGGACCAAGCAGGGGAGAAAGTGATGAATACAAAATATCGGATACAGCAATCAGAAAAGCATGGTTTATTATTCCGCTGAATTTCAGATTAAAAATTTCTCTGCGCATTTGAAATATCCTTTTATATTTTAATGCCGATTATTGTAATATCATCCCTCTGGATTTCATCGCCTGAAAAATTATCGAGTGTTTCGAGTAAAATATTCTCCTGTTGATCAGAGAGTAACGAATTTGTATTGATGATTATTTCCCTTAAACGTTTTATGCCGATTTTTTCATTTTTATCATTATTCTGATCAGGGTAACCGTCGGTGAACAGATAAAAACTGATATGTTCAAGATAATTGATTTCGTGAGTAGTGTATTTCATTTCTTTACGCCTGTCGCCGATAGATTTTCGATCTCCTTTAATGACCAGGAACTCATTGTCTTGAAAACAATATAAAGGCCTGTAGGAACCGCTGAAACGAAGAGTCTTTTCCTTTTCATCAAGCACACAAATTCCGAGGTCCATTCCGTCATAAGTTTCGGTATTTACATCTTTATTTAATTCATGAACAATTCCTTCATCGAGCAAATCGAGAATTTTTCCCGGATCAGTTTCTTTTTTATATGTGATAATATCATTCAGGAGTGTATTGCCGATCATGGACATAAAGGCGCCGGGAACACCATGCCCCGTGCAATCGATAACAGCGATTATTTTTTTCCCCTCGATCTCATTTGTCCAATAAAAATCGCCGCTTACGATATCCTTCGGCCTGTGAATCAGGAAATTTTCCGGAAAGAGGAGATCAATGAACTCTTTTCGTGGCAGAATCGCCTTCTGGATTCGATTAGCGTAGTTGATACTGTCGGTGATATATTTATTGCGGAATGTTAATTCTTCATTTTTTTCCATCAGCTTTTGCCTCGCGTTCAGCAGATCAAGCTGATTTTTTACACGGGCAAGCACTACTGGAGGACTGATAGGTTTGGGGATAAAATCAACCGCGCCTAATTCAAGTCCCCTGGTTTCATCTTCCACTGAGTTTTTAGCCGTTATAAAGATTACGGGAATATCGGCGGTTTCGGGATCAGATTTTAACCTTCTGCAAACTTCAAAACCATCCATTTCGGGCATCATAATATCGAGAAGAATAAGGTCAGGTTTTTTAAGCCGCACAATCTTTAACGCCTTTTCACCATTCAGCGCTACACTTTTTTTATAGTCTTTTAAAACCTCCCCGAGAATATCAATATTTTCAGGGGTATCATCCACAAGCAGAATTCTTTTGTTATTCATATAGAAGTTCCATCTGTTATTGCCTTCATTGATCGCTTTTTCCCACCAATATTTTAAATGCGAAAATTATTACCATTCCACAGATGATAACAGCGTCTGCATCTATATTATATTGAAGACCAACCGTTAACAAAAAAGAATATAATAATAAAATTATAATAAATAAATATTTATGCCTCAAAAATGTGACTTTTTTTATATATCCCACTGCATTTTTATCTGTTCTCACAGGATAGCAGTCTGATTATTTGTTAATCCTGAAAATCGGGGCGGTGAATTCAAAAATAATTGTTGTCCTGATTCCTTTTCGATCAATCAAATTCTTCGCGATATTATAACTAATAGTTGCTAATGAACAAATGAAAAAGCATAAATTATCTAAGATTATCGTGAGTTCGAGATAATATTTATTATAAAATATTCCGCAGATTCGGGATTAGATTCCGGCCTTTCTGCCGCGGCACGATCTTGACAACCAAAGAACGGATGTCAAACCGGAATGACACATTGTTTGGAATCAGAAATTGTAGTCAGACATCATTCCTGAGGCCAGCCCTTTTTTAGAATCAGAATTTATGGCTACCGTCCAAATTCAATTCCCTATTTCACATACTATATTCCCTATTTTATCCTGCCCGGCTGATTTGTGAATATGATATGTTTTATCAACGCATTCAACACAATTTTCCCCATAAAAAGCAGGAAATATTTATTTGTGTTGTTTTATATTGTGATTTTGCCAAGACTCTGTGAATTTTTGAAAAAAATATTATTTTTAGAGGTATTATAATTCACAGGAGAGCCGGCTGAATCATGAGAACTTTACAAATTATTTTTCTTATTGTGTTTTATACCTCTCTCTCTTTCTGCCAGAGAGGTAATGTGACAGTGGATAAAAAAATAGCGCCTTCATATCTGAAAATTATTTCGGGTACTGAAAAAGACTACAGTTATCTTTATCCGGGAGTAACACAAAAACCGGGTAAGATTGATAAGTCCGTCGGTTATCATTCGGTGATCAGAACTGATTTCCCCCAAAAGATCAGGGGAGAGGGGATTGATATCCATAGTGTAATCACAGGATTTGTTACCGCGCATCTGACTACCGGGGAAATGCTGGCCCTTTCCGACCTTGAGGAAGTGATATATATATCGCCCGGCGAGGTAAATTATCCCAATAATAATGTCGCGTCGGGATTGACCGGGGCTGATTTAGTAAGGAACGGATATGTGAATTTTACCGGGTATGACGGAGCTGATGTAATCATAGTGATTGTAGATACCGGGATAGACTGGGATCATCTTGATTTCAGGGACCCGACGGATAATACCCAAAGCCGGATTTTATACCTGTGGGATATGTCTCTGGCTAAACAGGGGAGTGAGAATACCCCGGAGGACAGGGATAACAGCAATTTTAGCGGATTGGATTACGGAGTAGAATATATAAGCAGCGATATTAACGATGAAATAGATGGCACACCCGCAGCTTTTGTGCGTTCTGCTGATACTTATGGGCATGGCACCCATGTCGCGGGAAGCGCGGCAGGCAATGGTTCAACCCTGACCACAGGAATTTACGCGGGAATGGCCCCTAAAGCCGATATTGTGGTTGTAAAATTAAATACCTTCTCTTCCGCCGAAATTATCGACGCTCTCGATTATGCTGAAAGAGTTGCGGATACCGAGTCGAAACCAGTTGTGGTTAATATGAGTCTCGGCGGGCATACCAACGCGCATGACGGCACTTCAAGTCAGGATGTGGCTGTCGATAACTTTACCGGAGGGGGGAATGGTCAGGTCGCTGTTATTTCGGCCGGCAACGAGGGGGATCAGAATATTCATATAAGCGGGACGGTTAACGGCTCATCATCGGCAGATGTCACATTCACGGTCCCTTCATATTCGGCCTCTTCGGGATCGGGGAATGATTATTTCATTTTTGATCTCTGGCTGGACGACGCGTCTGATTTTACAGCGACATGCACTACTCCGAATTCGCACAGTTATTCAAGGACGAGTGGAAATTATGGTGAAAGCGCCACGGATGACGGGACGATATTGATATATAACATTATTGATGGTTCGCATACGAATGGAGACAGAAGAATTTACCTGCGAATTTATGACAGCGATGAAGCGAGTCCCCCCGCAGATGGCACATATACACTTACTCTTCAAAACAACACAGGGACGGCGGTTTCATACCACGGCTGGCTGGCGGTTACGACTATACCCGCGACTTTGGATGGAGGCGATTCCGATTATACGGTAGCCTCACCGGGTGTAGCTTCGGGAGCGCTGACAGTGGGAGCTTCAGTAAGCCGGTGGCGGTGGACTAATTCAGGCGGCAGCAGTTACACTCTGACCGGCACGGACAGATCGGACGATATAGCTGATTTCAGCAGTATCGGTCCTACCCGCGGGGGCGCGCAGAAGCCCGATATAGCGGCTCCCGGGCAAGTGATTATTTCCACAACATCATCCGATTACAGCCCGAATTACAAGGATGTAATAGTAAGCGGAAGTTACCACAAAGCCCAGGGAACAAGCATGGCTTCACCGGTCGCTGCCGGAGCGGTCGCGCTGCTCCTTGATTATAATTCATCACTCACGGCGTCACAGGTAAAAACACTTATTACTGATAATGCCGATACAGATTCTTTTACCGGAGTTCCTCCCGGATATGATTGGGGTTATGGTAAACTGAATATATTCAGGGCGCTTGTTAAAGCGGTTAATTCAGGATGGACAAACACTCAGACTACCTTCGTCTATGATACCTGGTCTGTATTAAGTGATGTGGCGATCAGTAATACCCAAAAGGTCGCGGTACGGTTTTCTCCCGCTTCAGATGGGGATATAACCGGAGTGTATTTCCATACCGGGGGGTCCCTCACTTTATCAGGGCCCTTAAATTTTGAAATTTGGTCGAATAGCGGGAGTCTGCCTGCGGCAAAAACAGGCAGCGCTGTTTCTTTTGATGAAGATAAAATAATGAAATATAGCTGGAATTATGCCGATCTGACTGACGCGGGGGTAAGTGTTTCGTCAGGGACCGATTATCATATTGTATGTTATTATACATCGGGGAGCGCTTTCTCAATATTGTCAGACGCGGGAAGTATCGATAACCGATCAAGCGTTTACAGCGGATCATGGAGCGCCTACGGTTCCGCCGATTTTAAACTGAGGCCGGTTTCTTCTGTTTCATCGACGCTGCTGCCTGTCGAACTCGCGGCTTTTACCGCGGCTATTTCGGGGACAGATGTAAGGCTGAGCTGGAAAACTGAAACGGAAATTGAAAACTTCGGATTCGGTATTCAGAGAAAAAAATGTGAGGATAATAAATGGAGTGATATCGGGTTTGTTGAAGGATCGGGAACCTCATCAAGTGAAAGGGAATATAGTTTTATTGATGAAAAACCGTCACCCGGTTGTCAAAATTACAGGCTGAAGCAGATTGACATCAATGGCGAAACCGATTATTCAGAGAGTATTGAAATCAGAATTGAATTGCCTGAATCGTATGCTCTTCAGCAGAATTTTCCTAATCCGTTTAATCCTTCAACAAAAATTGAATTTAGTCTGCCGGCGCCGGGAAGAGTGAGGCTTAATATATACGACTGCCTCGGCAGAAAGGTTTCAACCTTGTTGGATGAATACCTCTCCGCAGGATATCACAGCTATATCTGGGACGCTTCCGGTTTGAATTCGGGAGTTTATTTTTACAGCCTAAGAGCGGGCGAATTTTCAGGAATGAAAAAGAGTTTATTGATTAAATAATCCTGCTCGTTTTCATGAAACATCCCTCCGGGGGTTGAAGGGGTACTTATAACCGAAAAGGATTACAAGTACTCGGTAGGGAGTTAAATTCTTCGCAAAATGGAAAAGTGCTTATCTTATTGGCAGTAAGATTTGGTATCAGATTCCGGCCTGCCCGCCTTTGGTTGGTCTTTTCGCAATTGACGCAAAAAACCGGAATGACAATTAATTGGTAATACCTGGGGAAAACTAATTCGTAATTCATAATCTGACAAGCCAGAAGTGAAGAGTGAAGAGATAAGAACCTGCAATTTTTCTTTAAGATAACTTCAAAATCCCAAAAAAGTCCCGTCAGGGACGACAGATAATAGCCCCGCAATTCATTGTGGGGAAATTAGTTTAGAAGTTGATCAAAAGTCCCGCCAGGGACGACAGAATTCCCAGGTAAATTGATGGTCAAATAAAACTTTGCCTTTTTACGTAGAATTTGACTCCTTACGGAGTAATCATACTTCGTGCTCGTCTTTACCAAAACGTTCAGGTTATTCGAGAACGAGAACAAGTACCTGTTCCATGAGTACGATGAAATTTTGCCATTTTGCGTTGAATTTGACTGCTGATAGAATAATTATTACATCCTTTCAGCATAAAAAAAATACAATCGGATATTAAAGGTAAACTCAAAAGGAAATTTCCCAAAAAGTTATACTGTAAACGAAGTGGACCCCGGCCAGGGCTGCTCTTCATTGTAGAGATAAAAAGAGCATGAGTAAAAATAGTTCGACCCGCGATGACCGAACCACTCTTTAATTAAGACACCGCCTCCTGATAATACTGCATATGCCCTATTGAAAATAGGATAGCATCTCCGCATTTTTGACCCATTAAAAGGATTACTTGTCGATTTATCAATTATAAAATTACAGGGTAGCTTTATGATGAAATATCTGTTTATTTTATTAATCGTTCTAAGCGTTGCACTCTCAGGACAAAATTATTTTGATCAGCGGTCGTTCCACGATATTTTCGGGCGGGCTTGTGGTGAAATTCATAATCTGCCAAACGGTGCGATAAACCAGCCAAATACCGTTAACGCGTATAAGGTCGGAATAATAGGGCAGTTTGATATTCCCGGATATGGTGTAAAGGAGGTCTTTACACGGAATCAGCCTGCGGTAATTCTGAATTTTGGCAGCAGATTTGAGTATGCCGTTTATTCACAACCTATTCCGGCAATATTTGAAAAGCGGATACTTGAAGAACTTGAGGAGCTAAGGGAGGATTTTCTGGAGGAATATGATGATATAAACGCCAGCTGGACATATGAAAAAGGACAGATACTGCTTACAGCAAATTATCCATATACCGATGCTGACGGGGGAGATATAAAAAACAGGCTGGTTTTTCTTATGAGAAGTTCGCAAAAGCTTGTGGAAACCATACTCTCGCAGTATCACTATGCCCGTTTTGACCGAAGGGAGGAACTGGAAGATATGGAGCTAAAGTTTCTCTCAAGGCTGGACCTGAATATTCTTCTTCCCCGTGAAAAACTTGAGGAGTGGGCTAAAGAGGTGCCGGGAGTAACCGAAGGGGCGTATGGATATACACTTAAAGGTATAGATATGGAGGTCAGAAATTACGGCGGTCACATCGAACTGATATATGAAGACCGGCTGCCTGAGGGAGCGGATGAAAAACTGAAAGAAATGATTATCCACAGACTTTCAGATGCCGCGAATGATACAGGCAGTGAAGGGAATCCTGTTATCGCTGTGGAAACGCCTGCCGATCTGCCGGCTAATATTTGGGTTAAATTTGATTATACTTTTGACGGGTCATTTACGGGGGATGAGTTTACAGAATATTTTGAAGCGTTCGGAGATGATTTCCTGCCTGAGATTGATATGCGCTATGATGAAATAAAGGAAGATATAAGAGATGAGTTGATGGAAAATAATCTTACTTATCTGAGTAGATCGGCTTTTGAACTCATCACTGATGATAATTTGAGCGGTCATGTATCGAAAGAATTAAAAGGTGAAGAAGGGGCCTGGGGATTTACCCGTGAAGATAAATATAATTATGAGATAATAAATTCCGGAAAAAAGATCACCTTTATTAACTGGCTTGGTGTTCCAAAAGAGCTTGATGAGGAATCATATAATAAAATTCTTGAAAGATCGAAAGAAATAATAAATGATGAACAGCCCGAAGGCGCGGTTTTAACTGAAATCGGCTGGTATGAAGGATATGAAAATCAGTATCTGAAAATATCGGCAGTATATGAAATTAACGGTGCATATAACGGTGAAACACTTGCAGGTTATTACCGGGAATACATAGATGATTATTCCCGCGAAAAACATGAAAAGATTTTAGAAATTATTGATAATCTAAATTAGAGGAAACAAGATGAAACCAATTAACATTTTATTTATAATACTAATCATTTCTACAACAATTACCACCGCTCAGGAGCGTACAGGTGTTTTTGCCGGGTTCACTTATGAAACCACTTCGCATGAAAATCCCTACGTTTTTGTTGACGGCTCAAACGCGATGGACCCTTTATCAGTTACCGGATTTTCAGATAATACCAATCACCTGTATTTTCCTTTTGGATACGCGGCTTATTCCGACCAGGGTTACGCGGAATTCTCAACATACGCGTTTCATCAATTATTTGTCGGAGCGTTAAATCTGCTCAGAACAAATGAATATAAGATTGGCGTTGATAAAACCTATTCGGGCGATTCATGGGCTGACGGATATGTGCCGGTATTTAATGACGCGGGTGAAATTGGTAATCAGTATGATAACTTTACAGGCAATAAAGGTCTGGAAGCCAGTTTCATTGATATGGATTTCCTAAGGCTTGTTTATTCCGGTTCAATAAAATCTTACGCGGGGATTCCATTAATGCTTGGATTTCAGGGAGGTATAGGAAACTTTGGTGTTCATTTTGCCCAGGTTGAGGAGGGGCATGAACCTTCGGAAATCAATAATGATTATACCGGTCTGGTTAATTTTAATGAAGCGGTTGATCTTTATTTCGGAATAAATACCGGGTATGTTACGGAGATATTCGAGGATGATCTCGCGATGCTGCTTATACAATATGACTGGTATTATTTTATAAAAGGGACTGGTGATGAGATGAGACTTGAGGGAAATAAACTCACAGTTGAACTGACCTATTTCCCCTTTGATTACAGGAAAAAATTCCTGAAAAATATTTTCTTCAAAGGTTTTTACAAATCTTCCACTGTTCCTTATATGAAAGATTTTGCTGAAAAGTTTCCAACGGATTACAGCTTCTCGAAAATTGGACTGGGAGTCAATTATTTCATCTTCTGATTTTTTTCCCGGGGACCGGCAGGTACCAACCGGTCCCTGGAAATTAACTTAAAAATAATAATAAATTTAACCTCCTGTCAGCTTTCATCCACGTCAGGATTTTTATTATCCTGCCGAAAATATTATTTTCCTTATATCAAATAAACGAACTTTGTTTGCGCTTTTTGTTGTTAAAAGGATAAAAATAAAGGAAAAAGATGAGAAAGATATTCATACTGCTTATCGTTTTAATCCCCTTTCTTGTTTCAAACTCCCAGGATTATAAAACACGATCCGATTTCAGTTCAGATGAGAGTTACGGGGAATATGTAAAAAAAACTCTCAAAATCGGTATGAGAGTGAGACTCAACCAGAAGGATGACAAAACACCTGAAGGTTCTTACGGAATATACTACGGTACAAATAATGGCAATCCCCCTTGTCTTGTAGCCTGGGATAAAGACCAGGGGACATCCGGTTATAAAATGACAGATGATTACCCCCGTTATCTTGAATCTCACGCCAACTGGGTTGAATGGCACATGATAGATATTCCGGAAAAGAAGGACCCCGATCTTATGTCCTATATGAAAAGGAAACTTTCTGAAGGTGTCAGAGTCAGGGCCATAATGGATTACGACAATGTAATCAAAAGGGGAATGATGGGCACATATTATGGCTATAACACCAGCAATCCTCCTGTTCTCATTGCCTGGGATAAAGATGTGGGGAAAAATGTAACCAAACTGGATAATTATCCCGAAGACAAAGAAAAAAACGGTTACTGGATTTACTGGAATATGTTTGAGGTTATTGATTACGATAAAGATGATTACGCAATTTTTAATGAGGATAATCTTACCATTGGAACAAGGGTAAGGGCAAACCAGGATTACGGCAAAGTTAAATCAGGTATGGAGGGTACTTTTTATGGCTCGCTCGACCCCCTCAAACCTCCGTGCTGTGTTATGTGGGATGAGGACTTAAGCAGCTCTTCTACAGTTTCAGATGATTATCCATCCTATAATCATTCACATTGTTACAATATGGAATGGCAGATGGTGGATATTATCGGCAAAATCAAAGATGGTAAAAAAGGAGGATCAAAAGATTACATTTTCGCCGATGAGTTTTCCAAAGACAGCTATCAATGGTCTTCGACTTCGTTGGGCAAGGAAACCAGTTACTCTGTCAGCGGGGGAGAGTTAAAACTTAAGCATGGGAAAGATGGATATGGAATTATAACTTCGACCAAAAGTTTTAGTTTGCCCAAAAATTGGGAGATTGAAACAGAAATTGATAATGACGGAGGGGGATTAAACGGGATTTTATTCGGCAGAAAGGGTGATAAATTTTACCTGTTTGGGATTAACAGATCAGGGGAATACCTGGTTACAAAAAACATTAACGGTAAATTTGATAAAACTATCACAGGCTGGACCAAAGATGAGGTAATAAAAACAAGCGGAAAAAATGTTTTAAAAGTGCAAAAAGATGAAAGCGCTTATAAATTTTATATCAACTCAAAATTGCTCTATACCAGTTATGAGGACCTTTCATTTGGCGACGGAGTTGGTTTATCTGTATGTGCCGATGATAATTCTATGGATGTGAATTATTTCCGGATTAAAGGAGCGGGAGGATCGGTTAGCACTGTTGTTAAAACCGATCCGGCGCCTGAAAAGGAGGAAACATTCGCCGTGGGTCTGCCTCCTATTTTGAGTATAAGTGACATCACATTTTCAGAATCGGTTCTTGACGCCGAGGAAACCGCTGAACTTTCTGTATCATTGAAAAACAGCGGCCCGGGCGACGCTAAAGATGTTTATGTTAATCTTTCAGGTTATCTGAAAGATTTAAGTTTTCCCTCAAAAACTTATTTCCCTGTTATTCCCGCGAATGGAGGATCAAAATCGGTTAATATAAAGATCAAAGGTGGTCTTGATTTGCCTACATCGACCGCCTCATTAAAAATTGAAGTGGTGGAACCAAACTTTAAAGTAAGAATACAGGGAAAACAATTAAAGTTTGCCACACGTGAATACAGGAAACCGGAGCTTATTCTCGCCAAGTACGCGGTTGTGGAAAACCAGTCAGCTTCCCCCAATAACCAGATTGATATAAATGAAATGATCGATCTTAAATTCGCTGTTCAGAATGTGGGACAGGGTGATGCTGAGAATGTTGACGTGGAAGTGACCTGCAACCAGAAAGGTGTAATGCTGCTCGGGGTGGCAAAAGGACAGCAGTTATTGAGAGAAAACCCGAAATACAGCAAAATAGGCTCGGGCAAATTTGAAACTGTAATATACCGCTATTTTGTAAACAGTGAATTTAGGGATACACAGCTTCGTTTTTCGATCAACACAACCGAAAGGCTGGGCAAACACGGATTCAGCGAAAGCAAAACTTTCGCTATTAATAAAACACTTGAAGAAGCTGGTTATATCAGAACAGTTGACAAAACAGATGAAAGAGATTTACCTTCCGAAGTTATAATAGAGGATATACCTGATTTTGTGTCGGATGTCGATACCGATATTCCTGATGTGGGTATTTCGAATGACAATACATTCGCCCTTGTAATAGGAAATGAAAATTATACAAAAGAGATTAAAGTAAAATACGCGCTTAATGACGCCAGAATATTTAAACAGTATCTGGAAAAAACTCTCGGTTTGCCGGCGAAAAATATTAATTATCTTGAAAACGCTACATATGGCGAAATGCTTGACGGTTTGAACTGGATAAATGATGTAATTAAGGCATATAACGGTGAGGCGAAAGCTGTATTTTATTACGCGGGACATGGTATGCCGGATGAATCATCCAAAAAGGCGTACCTGCTGCCGGTTGACGGAAATTCCCAGAATACGGTTACCGCTGTAAAACTTACAGAGGTATATTCACAACTGACAGAACATGCTTCACAATCTGTTTCGGTATTTCTGGACGCCTGCTTCAGCGGCTCGGCCAGAAGTGATGAAGGAATGATGCTCGCCGATGGCAGGGGAGTGAAGATAAAAGTTAATAAAGATGCTCTCAAAGGGCGTATAGTTGTGTTCAGCGCTGCCTCGGGTGATGAAACAGCATTTCCCTACAAAGAAAAACAGCATGGTATGTTTACCTATTTCCTCCTGAAGAAATTAAAGGATACCAAAGGAAATGTTACCATGAGTGAACTTGGAGACTATATTAAAAATAATGTAACCAGGGAATCAGTTGTAGTTAACCGAAAATCTCAAACCCCGACGGTCAACAGCAGTATGGATGTTTATTCCGAGTGGAAAAACTGGAAATTGAAATAGATGATAAAGGGAGGCTTTTCGGTCTCCCTTTTTTGTTTTAAATTATCATATAAAAGAAGTATATTCATCTGAAAAATATTTTTTACAGAAGACAACTATCTCTCATTCAGGCTTCGGAGGTTTTATCATGAGGACAACTATACTGATATTATTAATTATTTCCGGTATTTTTTCCGCCCAGAGCAGATTAGATAAATTGCTGGGCAATTCGCCGCTGCCAGCCGTTGTTGATCACAGAATAAGCCAGACACCTGTGAAAAACCAGGCGGAAAGGGGAACCTGCACAGCTTTCGCTATGACAGCCGCCCTGGAGCTTTTCCCCGGTGTTCCTGTTGACCTGAGCGAACAGTATCTTTATGCCTCTGTTAAATTAAAAAAGTATATTGATGAGAAGGTTGTTTATGAGGGTGAAACATTCGAATCTTATATTAAAGTGCTGGAAAATGATGGAACCGTCAGGGAGGAGTTTGAACCATATAATCCTAAAAGTGTTCTCTGGACAAATGAAGATAACCTGATGGATAAATATACCGCCGAAGCCGGTTCGACAAGAATATACGACCTTTTTACAGGACTCTTTACTGTAAACAGTTACAGGCTCCGCCCGAATATTTCTACTTTTATAAAAGGAGATGAAGCCCGTCATACTATAGAGAGAATTAAAAGCGGACTCAATGACGGCATTCTTGCCATTCCGGTAGCGTATACTTTATATATTCCCCTCTGGGCCGAAAATGAAGGGGTATCAGCAACCGCGTTTCATCCGGATAAATGTCTGAGCGTTTATTTTAATGATAAATTTTATTCCTATTCCGACGCGAAGAAAATATATCCCGACCTTGCCGACAGGATATTGAATAACCAGATGCCTGTTTTGCAGGATACCACTTCGAAACACTGGGGAGGGCATGCCGTGACGATTGTCGGTTATAATGAAACGGGATTTATAATTAAAAATTCATGGGGAATTGACTGGGGAGATGAAGGGTACGCGATAGTGAGTTACGATTATCATGAACTTTTCGCGAATGAGGTTTTTATTCCCGCGATGCTCGAATTCCATCAGGCTTTGCTGGATGATGATTCTCCCGGTTTTTGTGATATGGACCTGAAAGTTGTCGCCTTAAGAAAAGAACACGGGACAATGATGAAGTTTTCCCTCATCTATGCTGAAGATGGTAAGTTCCCGCAGTTAAGTTCACTCAATTATAAAATTTATTGTAAAAATAATCTGACAGGTATCAGAAAAGTTCTTTGGGAAGGACCGGTTTTGGTGGGGGCTTTCGGCAAATCGTGGGGATATCCTCTTGAAGCTTTGGAAAATCTTTCATGTGGAATGAATGGATTTGATAACAGCTCAATTGAGGTGGAAGCATCATACCAGTTTAAAGGAAGTGACCGGATATTTAACAAGACATTCACCGGAATAACTTATAAAACTGCCCAATATAAAGGAAAATAACTTTAATCAGGCTCTTATCACCACACTAACGCCAACATGTTGAGGATAATCTAAGGAGCAAAATTTGTCAAAAAGCCCGCCAATAACATGTTGCCGATAATCAGGCCGCGATTCCAAATAGCCGGAATCAAAAAGGGATTACCTGAAAAATATTTATTTTAATCGTAAACGACTCCGAATGGAGTCGAATATCAATAGCCCCGGATGCAATCCGGTGGTCTGATATGGCATTCATCTTTCGCGACGCTGAAGGCGTCGAATATAAACACCCCGAGTGAAATAGTAGTTGCCGGAGTAAAAGCAAATCCGCGATGAAGTTCTATATTCGACCCCGTGGGGGTTCGTGGCGGCACATTTTTCTTTTTACCCCGGGCTGCTCTCTTCTTTCGCAGCCCGGGGCTATTGATATTGAATCCCATTCGGGATTCTTTTCAAAAAAAATCAGAGCTCAATTCATCAGGTGTTTGCAGTTTATCCTTTCCCCAATAGGGCGTTTTCCTCAGCTTTGCCTGGGGAAAATTTAGTCCCTAAGAAGTTAAATTCTATGCAAAATGGAAAAATTTCAATTAGCAATTAATAATGTACAATGAACAATTAAAAGACAATTGATAAATATTCCATGAACTCAAAAATTTTTCGTAAAACGGTGATTTTTTTTTTGATGCGTAAATTTCTCTCTTAAAAAACAAAGAACCTTATTCTATAAACTGGCAGAGCCAGAGAAAGCAAAGTTAACGAGTTACTCAAAGTAAGTCCTCCCCCGTCAATGAAGAAAGGCGCTTCATTGCCACCCCCTCCGAAGGGGGATATTTGTCAGCCAATCCAAATAGTTGAAATGTCCCTCGCCGGAGGGGGTGGCCCCGATGTGTTTTTCGTCGGGGACGGGGGAGGACACACCTCGAGTAACTACGAAACTTATGCCTGGCAATAAAACTTTCTGCTTGCTGATAAATTTCAATTAGCAATTATTAATGTACAATTAACAAGTTAAAAGACAATTGATAAATATTCCCTGAGCTCAAAAAAAATTTCGTAAAACGGTGATTTTTTTTGATGCGTAAATTTCTCTCTTAAAAAGCAAAGAACCTTATTCTATAAACTGGCAGAGCCAGAGAAAGCAAAGTTAACGAGTTACTCAAAGTAAGTCCTCCCCCGTCAATGAAGAAAGGCGCTTCATTGCCACCCCCTCCGAAGGGGGATATTTGTCAGCCAATCCAAATAGTTGAAATGTCCCCCGCCGGAGGGGGTGGTCCGCTGCGGCGGACTTTTCTTTGGTGACGGGGGAGGACTCACCTCGGTTAACCACAAAACTTTTTCCTGGCAAATGAAATTTCTACTCGTTGATTAATTTCTTGCCATTTTGCGTAGAATTTAACTCCTTACGGATTAATCTTTCAACCTTAGTGGCAATGGCAAACCCTCAAAAATTTTAACCTTATTGCCTTTTTTACCGGGGCGTTATTTCCCGGGGTTTTCGATGATTATCGCTGCAAAAACAGGATTATCAGGATTAGAATAATGACCATGGGTTTTAAGACAATAATAAAACTGAGTCATCTTTGAATTATCCATTAACAATTATCCGGGTAATTCTGTCGTCCCTGGCGGGACTATTGATTCTCTCATTAACCTATTACCCCACAATGAATTGTGGGGCTATTATCTGAAAGCCTGTCCGACGCGGCGGATCCCTAACGGGACTTTTAGGAGAATTTGAAGTTATCACAAAAGAAAAATTGTTTATTAACTCTTCACCATCCACTTCCGGCTCCGCCGGTTTATGATTACTCCGTCAGGAGTTAAATTCTACGCAAAATGGAAAAGTTTTTATCTGATTGCCAGTAAAATTTAGCATTAGATTCCGGCCAGCCCGCCTCTGGATGGTCTTTTCGCAAAGGACGCAAAAAACCGGAATGACAATTAATTAGTAATACTTGGGGAAAACCAATTCCTAATTCCTAATTCCTAATTCCTAATTCCTCATTCCTAATTGTTTCCGGCCTGGTTAGCAAGGAGTTTTATCAAATTAATATCCTGAGGGAAATTTATCCTCAGGATATTATAAGGGGTTTTATCTTCTAAGGGCCGCTTTTGTAAACATCGAAGCGGGGAGCACAACATTAAGGTCAATAGTATCAATAATATATTCTGTTCCTCCTCCTTTCTGCAGGACATCTTTAAATTTCATATACACAGGGTAATATTGTCCCTCAATTTTTTTATAGTCTTTAATTTCGGTTATTTTTAGCAGCTTCCCGCTTCTGGCGTATAATTCTTCTTTAAGGGGCAGGAATATTTCCTGATTTATCCAGATTTTTCGGCTGTAATAATTAATGTTCTCCTCTTTCGAGACAAGTTCCAGTCTGAGAACATCTTTCCCATCCAGGGTGTCAGGAACTATTTTTGTTACGTTATAGAGGTCATAGAGTTTCCGGTTTTCTGTCATATCTTCATAAGAGAGATCGGAACCCATCACAGACTGCCTGAGCAGATGCCCGCTTATTGATATTATCCGGTCCGCCGGCTCAGGAACATAATTCCAGATTTTTTCACCGAGCTTAAGCATTTTTTTACCTTTGTCGCGTGCCGGCGAGGTATATTCGACGAACGACTTTTCCTGTCCGTCGATACAGCTCTTAAATTCAATGGTTCGTGTTCCGGTTCTGCTCTGAATTATCATTTTTGCTTTTATCACGGCTGATTTTACCGTAATATTTTCATCGATCATTTTCAGGATATCTGTCCCGTTATAATCCTGCGCGTAAAAGTCGGCCAGGGATATCAAAATGATCATAAATATTTTGTACAACATTATTCCATCTCCCGAATAAGATTGGATGTTTGTCTTCTGAATATCGCGAGTCCGGCAATGGCTGATCCTATCACTGTAGCCGCCAGCCCGGGGATAAATCCTATTACATAACTTGTAAATGTAATTCTTGCTCTAATAACATCTTTAATCATAATTGAGGCGTTCTTAAATATTCCTGCGACATCTATTCCCACCTCCTGAAGGTAGTAACAGAGAGCGATTCCGATAGCTGTGCCTATAATTGATCCGAGAATACCGACAAAAACGGATTCAACCAGCATTGAATAGTAGATGTGATGTTTTGATTCCCCAATTGCCATTCTGATTCCTATCTCGGAATATCTTCTTATCCCGGACATCAATGATGTATTCCACAAAACTATGGACATAGCTATTATAAATATTATTACTATCAATCCTCCTGCCGAAGTGGCGAATACGAGATATTCCCTCATCCCGTCCTGATCTTCGAGATTTAGCATAACAGGGGAAAACTGGTCTTCCGGCCTGGAATATTTTTCATTAAAGAGGTCCCGCATTTTTTCAGTTTCTTTATCATTATATAAACCGGTGGAAGAAAAACCCAGTATTTCGCCGCAGGCATTATTCATATCCATAGCCTGCTGCATGTCAGAAAGGTTGGCTATAACGGTTCCCCGGTCCAGCATTGAAACCCCGAAACGCAAAGTTCCCGAGATAATAAAATTACTTATGCTCATACCTCCGCTTGCCGAACTTCCGAGCAGAGTGGCTGCATCGCCCTGTTTTAGTCCGAGTTTTTCGGCAAGAACCTGGCTGATCAATATTTCTCCCGGTCTCCCGGGGAGAGCGCCGGCAACAAGAGCTTCATCAAGATTCAGCCTTTTAATTTCATCATTGTTTTTGAGCAGTTCAAGGGCGAGTCCCGCCACCGGGGCCTGATCTTTTGTTTCTCCGTTTTCATCAGGGATGTCAATAAGTCCGCCAAATTTAATCCGGCTCACAAAACTGTAACCCGGGAATTCTTTTTCAAGCTGAGGAATTAATTTATCGGTATGAACGAGGCATAAATCATTTGGTATCTGGCTGGATAATTCCATATATCCTCTTGTCATCACTTTAACATGCCCGTTGCTGAATCTCGCGAAACCATCAATCACATCATTAAATACTCCCATCATCCAGGAATAGATGGTGGTGGTAAACAAGACACCAGCCGCGACGATTATGACAGGGAAAAGACTCCTGTGACGATCTCTTAATAGTCCTTTAATCAGCCATTTATTCATATTGTCTGCCTCCTTAGAGCGTCTGTGGGATTTAACCGGGCAATTTTTCTTGTGGGGAGCAGGCTTACAATTGTAACCGCGATAAAAACAAGGATTGAGGAAAAAAGAAAAAGCCAGAATCCGTAATATGGCATTATTGATGAGCCGAGAGAGAGTCCCACCTGGTCAGTTGCCTGAGGCATATCGAAACCGTTAATGGAAGAATAAATAAACAACGGAGTCCCGAAAAGGATGCCTGCGGTTATACCGAGTATTCCGTGCATCGCTCCCTCGATTGTGAATAAAATAATCACCTGAAGCCTGTTCAGTCCCAGCGCTATCATTGTTCCAATTTCTCTTCTTCTTCTGAAAATGGAAAGAACCTGGGTGTCGAAAATCGCCAGCATTGCCATCCCGAGAAGAAGGAAGAACATAATACCGGAACTTACTTTTTTTCGTGATATGAATGAGTTGATATCCTTGAGCAGAAATTCATGATTCCTGAATATCCAGTTTTCCGGGTCAGAAATTATCTGGTTATATCCTTCCTTCGCGATAAGAAGGGTGGCGGCATTTTGAGTCCTGAGCAGCCTTTCCAGGTTGTTATAAGACAGCCACAACTGTCCCGCGTCAATCGCCTGGATATTTGTCTCCATGATCTCCACAATTTTAATATCAATAGCGTCATAAGTGCCGTGGGAATTGCGCCATTTCATCGTAACGTAATCACCTTTATTAAGTCCTGAAGCATTTGCCATCCTTTTTCCAATCAGAGCTGTAACTTCATCATTATCCGAATGAAGAACGGAAGAGGGAAACTCAAGTATTTTCTGATCGGTTTTAATTCCCCTCAGAGTCGCGTTAAATATTCTTCCTCCGGGGAATATGGTGCCTGTGGTGATAAGGACAGGCGTCAGCATTCCTTTTTGCACCTGCTCATATAAATCCCAGGGCAGTGTCTGGTAAGAATCCTCAATTTTAAAGGGATCGAAGGGATCATATTTTGCGCTCCAGTATTGCCCTCCACCGATCTCATATTTAATCGCGGCATCTTTCACCTGACTTGACATGCCATCGTACATTCCCTGGGTCCATATAATTATAATAAAGGTGAATGCGAGCGCGGCCACATTGAGCCAGGTCCTTTTACCAGCGTGGGTTATATTCCGGAAAGCAAGTTTTATCAGCAGCATACTTCCACCTTTTCTTTTTTCTCATCTGCGACAATCCTGCCGTCATTAAGGGTGACAACTCTTCTCAGGCAGGATATAACTTTTTCATCGTGTGTGGAAAAGAGGAATGTTGTTTTATAAACTTCGTTTAACTTAACCATAGTATCCAGTATATGGAATGAGTTTTTCGCGTCAAGGTTCGCGGTAGGTTCATCGGCAAGCACAAGTTTCGGCTGTTTCACAATTGCTCTCGCTATTGCCACCCGCTGTGATTCGCCGCCCGATAATTGATCGGGCCGGGACTTAATTTTATCGGTAAGACCCACATGATCGATAGCTTCTCTTACGAGACGGTCCCTTTCGTTATCATCAATTTTCGCGAGCAGCAGGGGGAACTCAACATTTTCATAAACTGAATAGATAGGAAGCAGGTTAAAGGTCTGGAAAATAAATCCGATGGAGTTTTTCCTCAGTTCCGATTGTTCTTTGTGTGAAAGTTTTTCAACCTGCTTTCCGAGCACAGTAGCCGAGCCTTCTGTAGGATTATCCAAAGCTCCGAAAATGTTTAGCAGCGTGGTTTTTCCGGAACCGCTCGGACCAATTATTCCGGTGAATTCGCCCGAAGTAATTTTAAGACTGATACCATTCAGAGCTCTGAAGTTTCCGCCGCCGATCGGATAATCTTTTACCAGGTTTTCAGCGATTATTATTTCATCCATATTTATTCCATTTAAAAATTATAGTTTACTATCAGACTTATCCCATTTCCCTTTGTATAGCCGCTGTTTTCAGCGAGGATGTTATGCCCCGGAAAATGGAACAGGGCAATGTTAAAATAAAAAGTATCATAGGTTTGCTGCCACTGTAACTGAACGGCTCCCTCATTTATATTCCACAGGTACCAGGAATAGAGACTGAAACTGTCGAATAAGGACCAGGGGTATGTTGCCAGCATAGCAGTGATATTTACCGTATTAGAAAACTCTCCCGCGTTATTCCCCGATGAGCTGAGCATATGTTCGGCGAGAGTGTATAAACCATTGCCCATGCCGAACGTGTAATCCATTCCGGTTGTTATCATATTGTTATAAGCGGGGGTGTAAGGATTTTTTCTGTTGTCGGCCGCCATTGCTTCAATCCAGGCGCCAACTTCATATTCATACCGAAAGTTAAAACCATAGCGATATTCCCTGAAATCAAGACCGTTCAGACTTTCAGTTCTGGTGTGAAAAACGGCCCCGGTTTCTCCCGCCCCTAAAGGCAGTAATATTCTTCCTCCAAACTCAGGCTTTTTTCCCGCAGTCTCTGTCTGTTCGATGCCTTTACGTTTTTCATTTCCGTAAAGACTCCAAATTTCATATATGGAATTATTCATTGAGGAATAGCGGGCTTTTATACCGTATACTCCCTCCGTAAAACCGGTGGGGTCAGCGGGATTAACGCTATCGAACCATCTGAGTGTTCTGAGCATTCTGGCCGGTCCGAAATTGATTTTCTGTAATCCTCCCCGGATTTCATACTGGTCATTCGCAATTCGAATTTTTCCCCTGAAAAGTTTCGCTTCATGTTGAGTCCCATTGTAATCGGAATTGATAAAAAAGAGTCCTGAAAGATCAAAATCAATAAACCAGTTTTCGCTCAGGTACAATGCGGAGGAAGCGAGCCGGGGAATAAAGCGGAGAGAACTGAAATTTTCTGAATGTTTATTATATGAATATATGTGATTAGCTGTTATCTGTCCGTTAAAATCAAAATCCTGCGCGCGCGTTAAAGCCGTGATAATCAGTAATAACGATATTGTCAGGAATTTATTCATCAGATTGTTTCCTGGCTTTATCGGTTAACATGCCGTAATAGAGGAAATGGTTTACCTCCATCACAAAATCCTGGTAATTCGGGTAATGTTTCATCAGTTCATCATCCTTAACGAGTTCCGGCAGCAGGGAGGTGATCTTAAGAAAAAGGGCCGGTTTCAGATTTTTATAAATATAACCCTCCTCCTGCGATTTGATATAAAAACTCATAAATTCTTCCATTGCGCGGGTGTATATCTGGTGATAGATCGGGGCCATTTCGGGGGATGCGTTTATGTAATCGAGAATAAATTCCCTTTTTATTTTTCTTGAGTTTTTTTCCTTATGCTCAAGTATCGTCTGAATCTTATCAACAAATGGTTTGTCGCTTTCAATATTTTCCCGCAATTCCTTTATTCCTTCATCGGCCCATTTATCCCAGAGATTTTTAATCATCTCATGTTTATTACTGAAATATTTATAGAATGTCATTTTGCTTACGCCGGCTTCACGGCATATTTCCTCGACGGTTACTTTTTTTAAACCGAACTGCATGAACAATTCTTTCGCCGCTTCGAGTATCTGATCCTGTTTTGACATATTATTTACAATATATTAATAAGTTTACGATTAACGTCTGTAAATTAATATAACGTAAAGTGCTTGTCAAGGGAAAACTTACGGTATGGCAAAAAAATGCCATTAAACGTATATAATGGAGTAATACGTATAGCCCTATTTCGTGTGATTTTTGGCGGAAGAGGAAAAATTGATTATTAATTACTATTTACAGGCTGTAATAATATCATTATTTTCAGGCAGGGATAAAAAATTGAAGGTGACGTTGAAATTCAAAATAGCGCTGCTGTTAGCTGTGCGCTGTATTGTATAAGGTCTTTTTTATACCGGCTCCCATGTATATGTTTGAGTAGCAGAGGATGAAAAATTGATCAGTTAGCAAATGCGTTGTATAAGTATAAAACAATCTGATTAAAAGTGTAATCGGGCAAGTCTTAATTTCCGGCCAATTCTCTCGATATTCGAAAATAATCATCAAAAATAGTTATTAATAACTATTTACAGGAATAATAATATTCAGTAAGTTAAGAAAGCGTTTAAGTAAAGATATATTAATGATTAATCATATCCCGCAACCTGTGAAAATATTGTTACTGACCAAATAAAAACCAGTCGTTTTTTCCCTATAAAAATGCGATCCCTATTCCAAAAAACAATTAGTAAGGAAAATCATGAAGAAAGTAATTTTAATATTTATTGCAACTCTTTTAACTGCAGGTTCTATGTTTAGCCAGACCGGCTGGACTGATCTGAATAAGAATAACGCCTTTCCATTTTGGGAGTGGTTTTATGAGAAAGCAGGCGATCATACAATTATGGATGACTATTTATATATTTCGACACATCCCAATGGACATATTTGGCGGATAGACGTTTTAAACAATTCCGAAGATGTTTATGAGATGGGCCAGATTGATACCTCGGCGAATGATTGCCAAATACATGGGTTAACATCTCACGCTGGATATCTGATTGGCGCCAGCGTTGGAAAATCCATGCTTTTTTATGCGAGAATTATCGGTAATAATATGTATCCTGTAACTCTGGCGAATGCTTATTTAGAAGCAAATAATATAGAGGGAATATATTCTCCGGTAAAATATTTTGATAATCATGGGAATCTGACAATATTTTTTACCGCAACAAAAAGTGGAGGTGATAATAAGGTATATTTAATTAAATGGGAAGTGCCTTATGTGGATGGTATCTACCAGTTTAGCGCTAATAATAATGTAGAGATAATTTCGTCTCCTTGGGAAGAGTCAAAAAATGTCATATCAAAATCAATGCATTATATGGAACGATTTGGCGAACCCGTTTTGGCTCTTGGTTTGGAGGGAGTAAATAAAATTGTTTTTTATTCAATAAATTCAGAACAATTTAATGGAGGTTTTATACCAAGATCGCCTCTATTTGGGGGAACCTATATTACTAAAAATATTTTACCGGTCAAAATATATAATCAATGGTATATATTTGTTTTTGACAACAGATTTAATGAAAATGAATATCTCGGGAAATTTCAGACCGAAGAAGTAATATACAGTGAATATGATGTCCCCACAGATATGACTGGCAGGCAATGGTTTCAGTGCAGAAAATTTTACGATGCAAATAGCAGTTCAATATTTACTCCAAGATACAAATTTGATGTTTATCGGGAATTGTTTACACAAATCACATATGATCCTGAACTTGATCCAGAACATGATAACCAGCCACATACCGACAAATTTTTAGATGGACAAAAAATAGTTGAACGAAGTGATGGAACACTTGTCAATTTTTTTGGATGGGATCACGAAAGAAAAAGATATGCTTTAGTTGATCCTTTTTTCACGCAAACACAACTTACTTTTGTTGATATTGCAAGTCAAACTTCAAATTATGGCCGGGAAGAAATTCTAGGGATGGCAGTTGTAGGAAACAACATACATATAAGTTCACATTTTAATGATAATGAATTGATTTATAATCCTTCTCCTTCGGTCGATAGTTGGGGTGTATTAGCTGTCGCCGGAACCCAGTCTGACGCAATTCTCCCTTTCCACAATAAAGTGTATTATGGAAACTATAGCGGTCCGATATTTGCTTACAGGAACACGCCAACGGGATCTATATCGAAGACATTTAATGTCCAGGACTATATTCATGATTCAAATCAAACACATATTTTCGCAATGGCTGGAGATGGTGATTTTGTAACATTTGGCACTTATGTAAACTGGTCCAACAGCAATACAACAAATGCGAGGTTGTTGGTTTATGACAATGACATCGATAAACTATTTGCTTTAGGCAAAATTGAAGGTGAAAAGAACATCACAAATTTGATTATCAGGCAAACTTCTTCTGCATGGAGTGGATTCAGAATTTATGGGACAACGCATGATGGATCAACCGGTAACAGCGATGGGATTTTTATACTTGAATCTGATCGAGTCGATATGGGTGAAAGGGATTATAATACACTTATTCCGTGTGTAAGAGAAGAAGCCGGGGGAGCGGCTGATATCGCAATCCAAAATGATAAATTCTATAAGATCGTTATCGGGTCAAGAGATAATCCTGAAAATAACTATGAGGGAGCATATCTTTATGAATATCCAAACTTACCAACTACTTTAGCTGAGATTGGTGATCCTGGCAATTATGAGAAATTCGAAATATATAATACTACAGGGGAACGTTGGAGAAATATTGCTTTTGCCCGAATGATATCAGGAAATCATGGAGATTTGTTCATCAGTCTGAAATTAATGGAGGATGATCAAACGAAATACAATTCGAGAATTTATTATATTCCGGACGTAGAGGATTTGAATAATACTACATGGACGCCTCAATTAATCTTTAATGTCTATGATATTACTCCTGATTATGTAATTCAAAACATGGATGTCACCGAATATGGTTCGAATTATTCCCTGGTATGTGGATTTGCCAATGGAGCGCTCCGCAAAAAATTATTAGTGCAGACAACTCCTCCGATCTTAAAAGAAAAAGCGATTACGTCACAGGGTTATCCAAATCCCTTCAATCCGGAAACAAACATTGTATTCAACATGCCGGAGCAGGCCCAGGTAAAAATTGAAATATATAACGCGCTTGGACAAAGGGTAACTACACTATTCGATGATATCGCTGAGAAAGGTGAAACGACTGTTAAATGGAATGCCGCCGGACTGGCCACAGGGGTATACATCTACAGGCTGGAGTCGCAGGATTTTGTTCAAACGCAAAAGTTATTATTTCTCAAATAAAATTTAAGATTCTTAATTGAAAGTATTTACTCCGCGAAGGTTTTTTTACCCGGCAAAAGCGCGTCATTTGACGCGCTTTTTTTATTTAACGAATGAATGTCCGCGGTAAATTTAAGTTAATCATCTTTTCTTCGATAATATATTGCTGACAAAAAAGCAACAAAATGTTTAAATTTAGTTTCCGGGAAAGTTATGCATAATAATCTGACTCAAATGAATGGGATACTGACCGGCAGGAATACAATGGAGAAGTTTCAGTATATTACAGTTCTTGACAAAAACCAGGAAATTGAAATTACCTGTGGAAATCTCAGCGCCGAGATTTATGAATCACTCGAGGAGAACCTGGAGCATGAGACAGAGCTGGAATACAAACCTGGAAAGGTGTGGATCGGAAGGAATTGCGATCTAATCAGTGTGCTGAATATATTAGGTCAGTATGGCTGGGAGGCTATTTCATTTAACATACCGGGGTATAAAATGGTGCTAATGAAAAAGAGGATAGAGTAACATTTTAACGCCCCTATTCTGCTCAAAACGGTTAAAGAAAAATTTACAGTTAGTAAAGAACAATCAAACCGGAAAAAATTTTTGATAGAATAAATTACAGAAAGAAAACCGCCGCAAAATCACTAAAACACAAAATCCCACGAAAAAAATGGAATAACGAATTCAGGTAGAGGAATAAGGTGGAATTCAGGTTTTTGTTGATAACAACTGAGGTGACAGCCGGTCAAAATTTAACTTTATTAATGCAAACTGACCAAGATTAAAAAATTAAACTCCCAATAATCATTCGTATTTCCTCCTCATCTTTTCAAAACGAGTCTGTCATATTGTGTACCTGACGGCACACTTATTTATTTCTTCTTTTTTTTTCTACCAATATTTTGCCCCTAACGGGGCAATTTTCTACAACAACAAATATTTTTGTCCCGTTAGGGACAGCATATTGGTAAAAAGTTACGACACAAAACAGGATGTGTGCCGTTAGGTACACCATATTTATTAACCGTAGTACAGATATAATATTAGATTTACTACTGCCGGTTATATATTCAAAATTACGTACTAAAAATTTTGCCGTTTCGCTTAGAATTTAACTTCTTACTGATGATATTCCCGAATTTGCCTGATAATATAAATATTAGAATTTTTAAGATTTCATAGAATAGGGCAAACCGGGGTAGTTATCGGCATAGGAGATCAACTAAAAAAATCCCAAAATGAAATGCCAGTCTGAACTAAATTCATTTAATTCTCAAGAGCTTCTTTGAATTACTTTTAATTTTACAGATATTTGAGCGGTAAATGTTAAACATTCCCCGGTAATAATCAAAGAATCATGTTGTGCGCAAGGAAAATAACTTTGTCCTTTCTGTTTTTGCTGATAATATTATTGGCGGGCTGCAGCGAAAATGGAAATATCAATGATGTTCATAAAGGCTCTTTAAGCGGATATGTGAGAAATGACGTAACCCTGGAATATATCGCTGACGTTCTGATAATATTCAATAATGACAGCGCGAGGACAGATTACGCGGGCAGATACACTTTCGGAGAGGTTGAAGCGGGGAATTACACTCTGAGGGCTGTGATGGAAGGGTTTAATGAAGGAAGTTCTTCAGTAAGTATTATTGAAGGAGAGGAATCCCTTGCCAATTTTGATCTTGTTCCGCTTGCAAATTATTATTCTGTTTCCGGTAAAGTGGTAAATGAAATAACAGGGAAAGGAGTTTATAAAGTCAGGGTTGAGTTGGGTGAGCAATTTACTGAAACTGATACATCCGGAATGTTCCTATTCAATTCGATAGAAGAAGGAGAGAAGGATATATTGATTTTCAGAGAAGGTTATAATTTTTTCCAGTCAGTCCTGATAATTAACCGTTCCGGAGAAGACCTGGTATTTTCATTAAAACAAAAAAATGATATATCAATAGTCGAAGGTTTTGTAAGGGCGAATAATTCAAACTCTCCTTTAGATAAGGCCGGAATATTTACATCAAACTCGGTAATTGATTGCGATAGCCTGGGTTTTTATTTTATTAGTGAAATTTTTACGGGTCGGCCACGGATAATAAAAGCTGCCGCCGAAGGATTTTCCCCGGACTCGATTGAAGTAATTCCCGAAGCCGGTAAAACCATCAGAACCGATTTTTACCTGGATAAATATATTTCTCCCGATACATCAGATCTATACTGGAATTTTTCGAGAACAGATATTAGTCATGTTATATCGATCCCGGTCTCAAGCAATCCTGACATAAATGGAATTCCCCTGAAACCGGGTGATTATGTGGGAGTATTCTATGACTCTTCCGGGGTATATGCCTGCGCCGGATATATTACCTGGGATGGCAGCGATAATCAGCCCCTCACAGTATGGGGAGATGATATCCTCACAAGCGAAAAGGAGGGATTTGAACAGGGTGAAAGTTTCCTGTGGAAATTTAAGAGGAATAGTGACGGAATCAACTTTAACGCGGAGGCTGAGTATTATTTCGGACCTTCAATTTTTCAGGTGAACGGACTTTCAGGAGTTTCATCGCTTACGGCAAAATGATTAAACGTTTTCTTATTTGATAATGATGGTAACACTATTTATTTTTTACTATCAGAAAATTTAAAATTACATCGGGATTTGAATCCCGGTTTTCGGAGGATTAATGATATCTGGTTTTTACAGAATGAATATATTGCTTTTCGTACTCGCGCTATTCTCGGTCAGCTTTGCTCAAAAAGGTGATATCGAGGTTTTTCTTATTGATTCTTATGTTACCCCCGAAACACCTCATAAGTTTGTAATATCTTTTTTTACCAGCGGGGAATGCAGCGCGAGGCTTGTTATTGACCAGAGATATGAATACCAGATATCACCTGATCTCCAGACAGATCACCGTGCCGAAATAGATATGACCAGTCTTGTTTTTGATTCACTTCTTGTTCCTTTTAAAATATTTGTATCAGACGCTGATTCAAATCCTTCAGAAAGTGAGACCTATGAAGTCGCTTTGCCCGAGGCATACGAAATGAAAAAGGGTGATGGTCCCGGATTATTCCAGGTTTGCTGTTTCGGCGGAGTGATTTTCGGGCTGCCGAATCCATCTGTAATTTATTACGACGGTGAACAATATTGGGGACTGGGGAAAGAAATACCATTGCTTTCCATTTATTCAGGCAACTTTACTTACCCGCGCCATTATTTGTCGCTGGAATATAATTATATTATTGACGCCCCGGTTAAGAATTTTCTGAGAGCCGGTTATAAAAATATTATTGAAATTCCCGGAATAGAATATATTTCGCCGGGAGTAAATCTTTTCACTGATTTTGAAGGGTTTAACGGAATCGCTCCGGAAATATCAGCAGGGCTGTTTAAGATATACGGCACTTTCACTTTATACGCAAGATACAGGTATAATCTTCAGCCTTCGGGCGATAAGAAGTTTTTTAATGAAATTTCACTTGGATTATTTTCAAATTTCTTTTCATTTAATCTCTGAGAGAAAAGGGAAATATGTAGCAAATATTGTAAATCCACTAAGCTGCCAAAGCCAGAACCAAAAAGAAATTCAAAAAAAACGTAATCGTAATCGTAAACGTCCTCGAAAAAAGGATTATGATTACTCCGTAAGGAGTCAAATTCTACGCAAAATGGCAAGAATGCAATTAATAATTAATAATGAACAATGAACAATGAACAATTAAAAAGACAAAGACTACCGCAGTTTTTTTGATTACGCATATTTCGTTGATGAGGTGGAAGAAAAGCCACTAAAGAAATTACGAATTACGAATTACGAATGAGGAATGAAAAAAATGTAATGAAACCTTATTTTTTGATTTTTTAACCTTAGTAGCAATAGCAAGCCCTCAAAAATTTCAACCTTATTGCCTTTTTGACCGGGGCATTATTACTCGCGGATTTCACTGATGGACGCGAAAAAACAGGATTACCCGGATAAGAATGATGGTCAGAATGTTTTAATAAAATAAACCGGGTCATCTTTTAATTATCAATTAACTGACTTTTCACTTCTGGCTTGCAAGATTACTCCGTAAGAAGTCAAATTCTACCCAAAATGGCAAAATTGTTGCTGGTTGGCAGTAAAAATCGGCATTAGATTCCGGCCTGCCCGGCTTTGGCTGGTCTTTTCGCAAAAGACGCAAAAAACCGGAATGACAATTAATTGGTAATACCTGGGGAAAGTCAATTCCTAATTCGTAATTCGTAATTCCTAATTCGTATTATCTCTGGCTTGCCAGATTATTCCATAAGCAGTCAAATTCTACGCAAAATGGCAAGAATGCAATTAATAATTAATAATGAACAATGAACAATTAAAAAGACAAAGACTACCGCAGTTTTTTTGATTACGCATATTTCGTTGATGAGGTGGAAGAAAAGCCACTAAAGAAATTACGAATTACGAATTACGAATGAGGAATGATAAAAATGTAATGAAACCTTATTTTTTGATTTTTTAACCTTAGTAGCAATAGCAAGCCCTCAAAAATTTCAACCTTATTGCCTTTTTAACCGGGGCATTATTACTCGCGGATTTCACTGATGGACGCGAAAAAACAGGATTACCCGGATAAGAATGATGGTCAGAATGTTTTAATAAAATAAACCGGGTCATCTTTTAATTATCAATTAACTGACTTTTCACTTCTGGCTTGCAAGATTACTCCGTAAGAAGTCAAATTCTACCCAAAATGGCAAAATTGTTGCTGGTTGGCAGTAAAAATCGGCATTAGATTCCGGCCTGCCCGCCTTTGGCTGGTCTTTTCGCAAAAGAAGCAAAAAACCGGAATGACAATTAATTGGTAATACCTGGGGAAAGTCAATTCCTAATTCGTAATTCCTAAGCTGGCAAAGCCAGAACCAAAAAGAAATTCAAAAAAAAACGTTCTCGTTCTCGTAATCGTCCTCGTACCCGGCTTTATTTTTTTATGGCGAATTTTTCGAGTACGATAACGAGTACCGCTTCGCTGAGTACGAGTACGACTATTTAAATCAATTTACTCTATTCAATATTCTGCCAAAAAAAGCAAGGATATTATTGTTAAGTTTCCTAATTCGTATTATCTCTGGCTTGCCAGATTATTCCATAAGCAGTCAAATTCTACGCAAAATGGCAAGAATGCAATTAATAATTAATAATGAACAATGAACAATTAAAAAGACAAAGACTACCGCAGTTTTTTTGATTACGCATATTTCGTTGATGAGGTGGAAGAAAAGCCACTAAAGAAATTACGAATTACGAATTACGAATGAGGAATGAAAAGAATGTAATGAAACCTTATTTTTTGATTTTTTAACCTTAGTAGCAATAGCAAGCCCTCAAAAATTTCAACCTTATTGCCTTTTTAACCGGGGCATTATTACTCGCGGATTTCACTGATGGACGCGAAAAAACAGGATTACCCGGATAAGAATGATGGTCAGAATGTTTTAATAAAATAAACCGGGTCATCTTTTAATTATCAATTAACTGACTTTTCACTTCTGGCTTGCAAGATTACTCCGTAAGAAGTCAAATTCTACCCAAAATGGCAAAATTGTTGCTGGTTGGCAGTAAAAATCGGCATTAGATTCCGGCCTGCCCGCCTTTGGCTGGTCTTTTTGCAAAAGACGCAAAAAACCGGAATGACAATTAATTGGTAATACCTGGGGAAAGTCAATTCCTAATTCGTAATTCGTAATTCCTAATTCCTAATTCGTATTATCTCTGGCTTGCCAGATTATTCCATAAGCAGTCAAATTCTACGCAAAATGGCAAGAATGCAATTAATAATTAATAATGAACAATGAACAATTAAAAAGACAAAGACTACCGCAGTTTTTTTGATTACGCATATTTCGTTGATGAGGTGGAAGAAAAGCCACTAAAGAAATTACGAATTACGAATTACGAATGAGGAATGAAAAGAATGTAATGAAACCTTATTTTTTGATTTTTTAACCTTAGTAGCAATAGCAAGCCCTCAAAAATTTCAACCTTATTGCCTTTTTGACCGGGGCATTATTACTCGCGGATTTCACTGATGGACGCGAAAAAACAGGATTACCCGGATAAGAATGATGGTCAGAATGTTTTAATAAAATAAAAAAACCGGGTCATCTTTTAATTATCAATTAACTGACTTTTCACTTCTGGCTTGCAAGATTACTCCGTAAGAAGTCAAATTCTACGCAAAATGGCAAAATTTTTTGACAATTCGAGGTGTGTCCTCCCCCGGTTTCGATCCGCCGCGGCGGATCAACCACCCCCTCCAAAGGGGGACATTCGGAATTCAAGACAATCAACAATGTCCCCCTTTGGAGGGGGTGGCGTCAAAGTGTCTTTCTTTGACGACGGGGGAGGACACAACCTGGAGTAGACAGCTAACTTTTTGTCTGGTTCAGCCAGTTTATGATTACGATTAAAATTCAGAACTCTTTACCCCTCGCAAAATGAAATCGCGGAAGTTTTGAAAAATATCCTATGAAGTTGCTATCCATCTATTACATAACAAGGTCATTTTTCAGCCATAAAAAACGTGTGCCAAATTTGAAATTCTATTGATCTGAGTTTATTAGAAATGTCTTATGGTATTTGATTATCCGGGGTGGTTTATGAATCCTCTACAAGGATTTTGTCTTATAGTGTTCACAATTTTCTACAATAATGTTGCCTCTACAAGGCAAATGAGATAAAAAGAACCTTGTAGAGGTTCCATTATTGTAGAATAGAATAGATCCCCTGAAAAACATCTCTGTAGGAGATGCATAAAATGGTGTTCAAATTAAATCATTTTTGAAAATAATACAATGTCAATGTATTGGTTCAGAACACTATTTGATAAGATAAAGAAATACCTGCCTAAGTTGTTTCCTTATCGAATTATCCCGCGATTTTATTTTGCGAATGCATCCATGTAAGTTATTGTTTTTTATAACCGGGATCAGGAGTTCTGAAATTATGATTATTTCTTTTATTATTCCTTTTGGTTCTGAATTTGACAGCTTAGGGGGTTTACAAATTATTGGCTAACAAATAAATGCAAACAATCTTGTTATCCTTATGAATCTGCGACAACCTGCGCGGGGCATAAGTGCGATTCTGTCCTACAGGATTGTTCTGATTCTTGTTTTGCTTCCGGGACAAAACCAGATAATCTTTTTCAGGTTTTGCTGAAACAACTCGAAATGATCTCCCTGGACCATCGGTTGGCGTTAAGATATTTTTCTGAAAGAATATTGTTTTCAAGTTTATATTCCGACGCGATGCTCATGGTTTTTTCCCAGTTGCCTTTCTCGTATTCTCTTGTCAAAAGAAGAAGGTTTGAGAAATCTGATTTATGACCAAGAAGAGCTTCTTCGACATTTTTTTCAAGTGATATATTATTTAAAATATCACTCAGCGGTTTATCGAGAAAAACATCGAGAAGGGAAAATAACCCGAGGATATATAAATTTTCTTTATGTTCTTTATATCCGGCAGTATAGGCAATATTTTCCATGAACTTCGCCCTGGTAAGTGACGTATATAATAACTCAAGAGGTTTATCGGAACCGAGATTACCGAGGAGTATCAGGATTGTCCATTTTTTTATCGTCTCAAGTCCCAGGAAAGTAAGCGCGTCCCTGATAGAGTGTATCTCATTTGTACGGTTATAAAAAGAGGAATTGACCAGTTTCAGTAAACGGTAGGAGAGTGAAACATCCCGTTTGATAATGCTTTCAAGTTTCCTGAAATCGGCGTCAGGCGAGTTTACTTCCTTCAGAATCTGAAGATGATTTATCTTTGAACTTTTTATATCATTATCAATAGTAAAATTAGCTTCCTTAAAAAAATCGCCCTCGAAAAGGTCGTAATCGAGTGATAACATTTCCGAAAAACATTCTTTACAGAAAACATTTCCCGCGATGAGAGCAAAATTCTGATTTTTCAATTTCCTTACAGCGGATTGTTTAACATAGTCGCCGGTATTTTCACAGTCAACTTCAACCATACTGAGTGCGGGGAGGAAATCGACCTGGTCTCTTTTAAAGGAGAAATTTTTCAGTATTATATCGTAGCCTTTTTTCTTCAGATCATTACATCGCTGATAGAGGTTATTATCAAGATCGGAATTATCGGCGATTACAATTTTAATAAATTCGCCGGGAATGAGATCGGCAATGCCACTTTTAAGGAGATTTCCGGGGAAAATTATCTGGGCAGGTTTCCCAAATGTGAGCTCTTCAAACTTACCGCTTAATATGCCGTCAGTTATAATTTTGGATATTTTTTGCTCGAAAGCGGGTTGTTTGTCAAATCCATTCGCGTTGTCGGAATAAAAATCCAACAGGTAGGAATGAACTTCCATATTTTTGTTAAATACCGGGTGTCTTGTTATAAGGAATTCCATATTGTCTCCGCAGGATAATGAATAATAAGAGATACCAGAATTAATACTGTCCATATGAACTTGCCGGTATGGACCTGAAAAAATACTTTCAACAAAAGTATTTCAGTATATAATTTAAACTGTTTAATAAACAGTTATTAAATAGCCACTCCAAATTTAATATTAATGAATTGCCATTCAAAAGTCAAGGAACTTTTATCTGCACTTTAAAGAAATTTTAATTTATTATTCGAAAGATATTATAAGTTAATTATAAATTTAATTCCTCTCAGCAACTTTTAATCAGGTGTAATGTATAAATGGATAAATTACAAAGGTGAAAATTGAAATACTCATTACTTATTATATTATTCCTTCCGGGGCTTTTGTTATTCGCTCAGGAAAAAAATCTTCCCTCAGGCTTGTCACGTTACCAATATCTTAAAGCCCTTGCCGACAGCTCCGCCGATTCCACAGGTTCTATTGATGCTGACTCCCTTTCCGAAGTTTATGAAAACAGGTTTCTGCTTAATAAGCAGATGAAAGCCATTACAAAATTTTTAACAGAGAAAAGCCTGAATGATGTTGACCTCTACACAGATACTGACTACCTTGCCCTGTTATCACTCGCTGGGGGCGAAAACCAGGCAGACAGCATAGACATTTCACAATTTAAAGCAGAATTAAATAAACAGCTCGCGAAAATGCAGGAAGAAAATAAAAAACATGATCTTGGCACAGTAGGGGAAATCCTTGGATACGCGCAGTTTGCGACCGCGATAATTCTGGCAATCTATTCACTGACAAAAGAATAGAGAAAATATTACCGTCGATTTGCTTAAAATTATTTCTTTCCGGAAATTTGGAAGAATTATTCCAGTACAATCGGTGATATTATGAAAAATGTTTTAATTGTTCTGTTATCAATTTTTATTTTAGTCAGTATCGTTCCTGCCCAGGAAGGAATTGTGGGTTATACTCCGGCGGATAAAAGATTTGACGCCTGGCAGCAGAGGCTGAAACTAAATGAAAATAGTATTTTCAGAGAAGTTGAATTCAGCTCGATCGGGCCTTCCGTGATGAGCGGAAGAGTGACAGATATTGAAGTCAATCCGGCCGATCCGGCTGTCTTTTATGTCGCTTACGCTTCGGGCGGGCTTTGGAAAACAACGAATAACGGAGTATCATTCAGCCCCCTTTTCGATAATGAAGCGACAATCACTATAGGCGATATCGCGGTTGACTGGGATAATAATATTATATATGTCGGCACAGGGGAAAATAATTCAAGCCGTTCCTCTTACGCGGGCACAGGAATTTATTCAAGCCCGGATGACGGGGAAAACTGGAATTACCTCGGACTCGCGGAGACACATCATACCGGAAGGATTATTATTGATAAAAAAGATCCGAAACGTATCTATGTAGCGGCTCTCGGTCATCTCTATACCGCCAATAATGAAAGGGGAATTTATGTCAGTGATGATGGAGGAGCGACCTGGAATAAAAAACTTTTTGTGGATGAAAATACAGGAGCGATTGATTTAATAGCCGATCCGGCAAATCCCGATATTCTATATGCATCTATGTGGCACAGAAAACGCCGCGCCTGGGATTTTACCGAAAGCGGCAAAACTTCCGGTATTTATAAATCGACTGACAGGGGAGAGAACTGGTTCCATATAAGCGGATCCGAATCAGGTTTTCCGCAGGGTGTTGGAAACGGGCGAATAGGACTTGATATATTTCCAGGCAACACAAATGTTATTTACGCATTTCTCGATAACCAGGCTTTAAGAGAAAAACAAAAAGAAGAAGAATACGCTTTTACAAAGCAGATGATAACCGGCATATCATCATCAGATTTTCTTGAACTGGAAAATAAGGACCTTGAGGATTTTTTAAGAAGGAATAGTTTTCCTAAAAAGTATTCAGCCGAATTTGTCAAAAAGGAAATTGAAGCGGGAAAAATCAAACCACAGGCATTAATAGATTATCTCGGGGACGCGAATAATTTTCTTTTTGACACGCCGGTAAAAGGAGGCGAGATATATCTTTCGGAAGATGGAGGAAAAAGCTGGAAAAGAACACATGATGAGTATATCGACGATTTTGTCTTTTCTTACGGTTATTATTTCGGGGAAATCAGAGTGTCACCTTTCAACCGGAATAAAATATATGTGCTTGGTGTGCCCCTTCTAATCTCGGAAGATGGTGGAAAAAGTTTCAGCTCGATTATGCAGGATAATGTCCATGCCGATTTTCAGGCGTTATGGGTAAGCTCCTTAAAGGATGGCCATCTGATAACCGGAAACGATGGCGGAATAAACATTTCATGGGATGATGGTAAAACATGGATTAAAGCTAACACTCCTCCTGTCGGACAGTTTTACACAGTTAATATTGACCTTGATACCCCTTTTAATGTTTACGGCGGGCTGCAGGATAACGGAGTGTGGAAAGGACCTTCAAATTACAAGGCGTCAACCTCATGGCATCAGACGGGGCATTATCTCTATAAATCTGTAATGGGTGGAGACGGGATGCAGGTAGCGGTAGATACCAGGGATAATAATACTATCTATACCGGCTATCAGTTCGGCAACTACTACCGGATCAATGTTGATAAGGAAAAATATAAATTTATAGCGCCGAAACATGAACTTGGTGAAAAACCATTCAGGTTTAACTGGCAGACTCCGATTCATCTTTCAGTTCACAACCAGGACATTCTTTATCTTGGATCGAATAAACTTCACCGGTCGATGGATAAAGGTGATAATTTTGAGGTTATTTCAGGTGATTTAACCAACGGCGGGAAGAAAGGAGATGTGCCCTATGGAACCCTGACAACAATTTCAGAATCCCCTTTGAAATTCGGATTGATCTATACCGGAAGTGATGATGGCAAAGTGTATGTTACGAAAGGAGGAGGGAATGAATGGGAGGATATATCGGCAGGATTGCCGCAGGGTTACTGGATCAGCAGAGTTATCGCCTCCGCGTTCGATATCAATACGGTCTATGTTTCACTGAACGGTTATCGGGATGATTATTTTGAAGCGATGATTTACAGGTCATCCGATTGTGGAAAACAGTGGGAAAAAATTGGCGGGAATCTTCCTGCCGAGCCGGTGAATGTAATCAGGGAGGATGTAAAAAAGAAAAATATATTATATGCCGGAACAGACCACGGGTTATATATTTCAATTAACGGGGGTGAAACATTTTCATTTCTCGGCAAAGGGATGCCGGCGGTTCCTGTGCATGATATGGTTCTGCATCCGCAGGAGAATAAACTTGTCGCGGCCACTCACGGACGTTCCCTGTATATAGCCGATATTTCCCATATTCGGATGCTGGATGAAAAAATTATGGCTGAAGAACTATACCTGTTTTCACCGGGAGAAATAAAATATAATAATCAATGGGGCATGAGGGAATGGAAGTGGAGTGAACCAATACTGCCTGAAAAAGAGATTGTTTTCTGGTCAGCGGAGGAGAAAAAGATAAATCTGATTGTATCGGATGAAAAAAATAATAAAATATTTGAGGATGATACCGATGCTGTTTCAGGCCTTAATTATTATTCATATAATCTGAAAGATAATTCAGATAAGGATGAAAAAACAGTTTTCCTAAAACCGGGAAAATACACTGCGCGCATTTCAGACGGAGAAATAACAGTATCAGAAGAATTTGAAATTGTAACTGAAAACCAGGGAGTAAAATGAATATAAAAGAGATTCAGGAAGAGTTGGTTGGACAGTTTGCCGAACTTGATGACTGGGAAGACAAATATGCCCGGATAATCCGGATGGGCAAAGAGCTTCCCGATATGAATGAAGAGAAAAAAACAGACAAAAATAAACTTGACGGTTGCCAGTCGCAGGTTTGGATTGACGCCTCATTCGAAGATGGCAAAATCTTTATTGAAGCCGATAGCGATGCCGCGATCGTTAAAGGTTTGATCGCTATACTTGTAAAGGTATATTCCGGTCATAAACCTGATGAAATTTTATCTTCTCCGCCCGATTTTCTGAAAAGTATAGGAATTGATAATCATCTTTCTCCTACCAGGAAAAATGGGCTGGGCGCGATGCTCAAACAGATTCAGATGTACGCGGTCGCTTTCAGGGCGTTATCTGACAAGGAATAATTTGGCCGGCCGGTATTCTTGCGGATGGAGACTAAGGAAAGGAATAAGCAATGGGGGTAATCAACTCTTAGCGAGTAAGTTTTATAGGACAGGCCCCTGGGGCCTGTCCTACAGGAAAATTACAATTTGTCGAGAATATTGGTTTTGTATTCTGCTCTGTAAAAATTAGGCTGATCATCATCCCATGAATAAATTTCATAACCGGAATTAGTAAGTCTCTGGTTAGTTTCATTTATTCTATCGAGGGGATCCGGGTGAGTTGAAAGAAATGTTTCAATGGTTGATCCGCCGTTTGAAATCATTCCGTCATCTCTCAGTTTTTCGAAGAAGAATTTTACACCGCCCGGGTAATAGCGTGTATCCTGAAGATACTCAAATGATCTCTCATCACTTTCATCTTCCTGGCTCCGGCTGTTGGAAAGAAATGCCAGTCCCACGAAGAGGTTTGAGGCTATCTGGGTAAGTTCGGATGGATTATCTCCGAGAATCAGACTGAGCAGGAATGTAACTCCATATTGTTTAGTCATTCTTTCTGTGGCGTGTTTTTCTTCAGCGTGTCCTATCTCATGACCAATCACTCCTGCCAGCGCAGCTTCGGAATCGAGGTATTTTAAGAGTCCGGTATAAACATATAGTTTACCTCCCGGCAGGGCAAAAGCGTTAAGAACATCATCATTATCAATGATTTCAAGTTCATACGAGAAAGCATCTTTTTTAGTAATTTTTGAAGAGGCCAGAAGATGATTAAATATCCGGCTGTTTATATATGATTTAATTGTCGGGTCACCATTAAATACCGGGTATTCCTGAGAATTGCCTTCAATTTCGGCTGAAAGCTGGTTGCCAAGGCTCGCGTTATCAGCATCTGAAAATATATCAATATCATCGAGCACTTCATTCACTGTATCGCAGGAAATCAATGCCGCGATAAGGAATGAATAGATAAAAAATACAAAAATCCTGTTTCTTTTTGATTTGGAGTTGACAAATTTGTTAAAGTACATAACGTTAGTTCCTGCTGTTTTCAAAATATTCACCTGCAAAACAAATATATGACTCACAAAAATTCAATTTAATTTTAAATATTTTATCGATTTTCGTCGAAACTTTAATCTGTTTCGATCAACATGCCTGTTTCACAGGTGAAATTGCCGAATGAAATAAAAATATCGGGGGTGGTGGATAAAACTATTCCATTCGGCCTGGTATTTAGGCTCTTACCACCACACTAACGCAAACATGTTGAGGATATTCAGGCCGCAATTCTAAATCAATAAGCCGATGGAGTCAGAAAAAGAAAAGTTATCGATCAGATCAAGGATAGTCCTCCCCCGTCTTCAAAGAAAAACACTTTGAATCCACCCCCTCCGAAGGGGGATATTTATTGACAAATCCAAGTAATCAGAATGTCCCCCGCCGGCCCCATGGGGATGCAAGCAAGGGGGTGGCAATGAAGCGTTCTTCTTCATTGACGGGGGAGGACACACCTCGAGTAACTACGAAACTTGTACCTGGCAATAAAACTTTCTACTTGTTGATAAATCGCCTCCCGTTTTACCAGGGAACTTTTCCCCTTTAGGGTGTTTTCCTCAAGCTCTGCCTGGGGAAAATTTAGGCGCTAATTATCATACTAACGCCAACATGCTGAGGATAATCCGGGGAGTAAAATTTGTCAAAAAAGCCGGCCAATAACATGTTGCCAATAGTCAGGCCGCGATTCTAAATCCATAAACCGGCTGAGCCGGAATTTCAATATTGTACTAACCGCCCCCACGGGGAATTCCCTGCGGGAACACCCCGTGGCTATTAGGTTTAACCCCCTTCGGGGGATTTTCCTTAGCTTTACCTTGGGAAAATTTAGGCTCTTACCACCACACTAACGCAAACATGTTGAGGATAATCCAGGGAGCAAAATTTGTCAAAAAGCCCGCTAATAGCATGTTGCCGATATTCAGGTCACGATTCAAAATAAACATGCCGAATCGGAATTAAAACGGAATTACCTGAGAAATATTTCTTCTAATCAAAAACTGGCAAGCCAGAGTCAAGCAATTTAAATGCTTCAGATCATGCACTAAAAACTCACCCCCCAGCCCCCTCTCTTGAAAAAAGAGGGGGAGTCTTAAAGTCCCTCTCTTCCCAAGAGAGGGATTTAGGGTGAGTTTGTGGTATTTCTCGAAATATTAAAAAAATTTTGCCATTTTGCGTAGAATTTAACTCCTAACGGAGTAAACGACTCCGAATGGAGTCGAATATGAATAGCCCCGGATGCAATCCGGTGGTCTGATATAACGGACATCTTTCTCGACGCTGAAGGCGTCGAATATAAACACCCCTGGGGAAATAGTAGTTGCCGGAGAAAAATCAAATCCGCGATGAAGTTCTATATTCGACCCCTTCGGGGTCGTGGCAGCATATTTTTCTTTATACCCCGGGCTGCTCTCTTCTTTCGCCGCCCGGGGTTATTGATATTGAATCCCATTCGGGATTCTTTTCAATAGAAATCAGAGCTCAATTCATCAGGTGTCTGCAATTTATCCTTTCCCCTTTAGGGTGTTTTCCTCAAGCTCTGCCTGGGGAAAATTTAGGCGCTCATAAATTATTTATCCTTTTTCTTTTCATCTCCCCATAATTTACCTTCACCCATCATTTTCCGCCACGCGTCTCTCCACCGGTGAATGTCAACATGCCTGATCGGGTCCATATTTTGTCTCTTGTCAACAGGTAATATTTCCGGGAATTTTTTATGGGGTTCAATCTGGTACCAGTAGGCCACTGTAACAAGATCGAGGGTCAGATTGTTCGCGTGTCCGTGTTCTATCGTCGCGAGCAGTGATTTATCAAAGGCGATCGGTGATTCTATTAAAAAGCGGTATACATGAGTTCTGCCCATCCATCCTATATCATCATTTACCCTGGGGTATCCGAAGTAGGGATGCATAAATACTTCTTTCGGGCTCCAGGAGGTATTGAAAAAATCTTCTGTGCCGGTGCCGTGTAGTTCCGGGGGCCATTCTTCGCCATCGATAAAAAACATATCATCCCCTTCGCCATACCACATCGGAGAGGGACAATCGACATAATAATTCACCCCGACAAAATGTCCTTTGCCCTGAATATCTGCCATCACATAATTGCCTTCGGCAGTTTTGGGATGAATTGGAGTCTCACCGAGAGTGGCCCATTCATTTTCACCCTCAGGAAGCGGTTCGGTAAGTTCTCTGTTCCACCAGGCGTGAAATCTTGGCGTTTCGAGGGGAATGGATTCATGTTCCTCATATTCGATATAAAAATAGAAAGCCGCGATTTTGTTTTCAGACTGATTTTCAATTGTAATTTTTGCCGATTCACTGAAGGGCATCGGGAAATAACAGTTCATTGCCTTTCCTCTCGCGGGAGCGCAGACAAGAGGCAGGGAATTCATAATATAATCTTCACCCCAGCCCTGGCCGAAAAAATCACCGACAGGGGATTCCACACTGGGATTTTGTTCTCCATCCCAGAACATTCTTATTAAAACATTTCTTTTGGACATTTTATCAGTATGAGCGATGGTTACCCAGATATGTTTAATAATACCGGCTCCTTTGATAAACGCGAGAGTAACGGTGGTATCTGAAGGTATCTGTATCCTGTCCCAGTTGCCGCCTGTGGTATCCCAGCTTGAAACCCGCCGGCTGTTATATTCTTTTAACCGGTACAAATCATCCAGATTTTGCGACCACACACACTGGACTGTAAATAATATAAGCAGAAAAAATAATGATAAAAAACGCATATAATATCCTCTTAATGATCAGGTTGTAAATAATCCAATAACAATAATAACAATTTAATAAAAAGGAGAGGTAAAGAAAATTGACAATGATAAAATCTTTGAATATTTTCCAATCAAATTTCGGAGGAAAATATGAAATGCGTTAAGGTTTTAATTATATCAATATTATTATCTTCAGTAATTTCAGCTCAATGGATATCACTCAATCCATATCCGACCCCTAATCATATATATCATGGATACCCGGCGGGAAACGGAAATATTATGGGAATCACATCACAGGGTGAAATATTACGCTCCACAGATGGGGGAGTGAACTGGGAGGTCAATCCTCTTACTCCGGCAATATTAAGAGGACTCGATTTTGTCAACCAGGATTATGGCTGGGCTGTCGGTTCACTTACAGATAAATCTTATCGTACCACTGATGGCGGCGATACCTGGCTGCCTATGAATAACGCTCCCGATACAACAAAATATGCTGTGCGTTTTATGACTCAGGAACTTGGCTGGTCGTGCGGTTACGCGGGATTTATAATAAAATCTACAAATGGAGGTGAAAGCTGGCGAAGTGTATCAAACCATTCGGTTACTTCGGAGACTTTATATGGAATAGGTTTTACAGACGCGTACAGAATTTTTATTGTGGGCAATGATGAAACAGTTATTCGCTCTACAGACGGCGGTGACACATGGGAATTAAAAAACATAGGAATTACATCAGGGACAGATCTCAGAAGTGTGGATTTCCCGATTACATCCTCAGGACTGGTCGGTTATGCCGCGGGAGATTACAGCCGGATATTTAAAACTATGGATGGGGGCGAAACCTGGCAGAATATCTATAACCCGGGCGGAAGTGATATGTTGTGGTCAATCACAGCGAGTCCTTATTATACTGTGCTGGCATGCGGAGAGTCCTCCACTCTGCTGAGGAGCTCCGACTGGGGTGATACTTGGTCCCAGGTAGCAATTCCTGTTGAAGATGTCACCCTGTATTCAGTTGAATATGATTTTAATGGTGACGCCTGGCTTTTCGGCAGAGAGGGAACAATACTTAAATCGACAGATGAAGGATTAACCTGGACTGAAATTTCGAGAAGATTTACCGAAACAACCTTCACGGACATTTCAATGGCCGACAGCCTGAACGGTTATGTAACCGGGAATGTTGGTTTCACCGCTCACACCACTGACGGAGGACTAACTTTTGAGATTAATGATGGAATAATATCACAAAAAATATATGAAGTATCGGCTCCTTCTCCTAACGTGGCGTTTGCTTCGGCTCAGGATGGCATTGTGGTTAAAACGACCAACGGGGGAACAGACTGGACAGTTCTGAGCACCGGTCTCGCAAGTACCATTGATCTTGTCGGGATAGACTTTATTAATGAAAATACCGGGTACGCAGTTGGCACAGATGGCGTAGTAATAAAAACCACAGATGGCGGTGATACATGGATCCAGAAAAATATTTCCACCACAAGTCTGTTATGGGATGTCGATTTTTATGATGAGAACTTCGGATGGATTGTGGGCACGGGTGAAAAAATATTCGCGACAAGTGATGGGGGGGATAGTTGGGAGGAGCAATATTCCGGGGGAGGCCTGGGTACTTACGGAGTCGCTTTCGGAGATAAAGCGCACGGAGTAGCGGGTGGAACGTCGGGGAATACATATTACACCTCTGATGGTGGTAGTAACTGGTCGGTTTCTCTTCAGCCGCCCACTAAAACAGTATGGGGAGTTGATTTTATAAAATCGGGTGGAAGAGGTCTGGCCGTGGCCGCCTGCGCGAGCGGTTATATATTTATCTCTGCCGATATGGGGGTCACATGGCAGGAACAGCCGCGAAAAACTATAAATACCTTCTCGGATGTTGACATTTCCGGAACCGGCAATGCCTGGATTGCGGGTAATTATGGCACATTGATTTATTATAATAATCCCCATCCTGTTCCTGTAGAGCTGCTTCAGGCTTCAGCGAATGTTATGGAAGATAAAATTGAGCTGCGCTGGAGTACCGCCTCCGAAGAAAACAACCGTGGATTCCGGATAGAACGGGCAGGAGAAGAACTGAGATTTGAAGAGATCGGATTTATTCCGGGCGCCGGCACTTCATCCGAAATAAATGAATATAAATTTGATGATATTTTACCCGGGACAGGGATAAATATATATCACCTTTATCAGATTGATTTCGACGGCGCCGAATATCTGATTGGTGAGATTGAAGGTGAATATTATCCGGAAAAATTTTATCTCGCCCAGAATTATCCAAATCCCTTTAATCCTGAGACAACAGTAAAATTTTCTGTTCCCCGACAGGCTGAGGTTCATATAGCAGTATTCGATATACTTGGCAGGCTTATCACTGTCCTGGCTGATGAAACCTATTTGCCGGGATTACATGAGCTTAATTTTAACGGGGAGAATCTTTCTTCAGGAACTTATTTTCTTAAAATGAACGGGGAGACTTCAGATGGTGAAATATTTAGTCTGAGCCGCAAGATGTTGTTATTGAAATAATGTGTATTCCCGGCATTCCGTGAGTGAATACTTTTGTTAAACACATTGACAGGAGTAACTGCAATCGTGCTTAATTTATATTCAGCCATGGACGATAGCGATATCGGGTATTCTTGATTACAGGGATTTAGTTTTTTCCCGGCTATGCCATTTTGAGGAAAAAGAGACTGATAATCGTTCTCCTGAATCAATAACTAATATCCCAATTAAAATTTTTACTTTTATTTTCTAAGAATAACTGTAATATTAAAAACAAAAAAGTTATTTTAGAAGTAGTAAAAAATGGTTTTAACGGGAGGATATTATACTACCTAATGATGTAGTTGTATATCTTGGCAATAATTTGAAATTTTCTTGACATAAAAACACATATTCGAGTCCTGTTTAGACTTGATATTATCAATTAATCGGCGGAGTTTGTATGAAAAAAACGTTATCAATTTTACTTATTTTATTATTAGCGGGAACAACTGGATTTGCCCAGATAAATACTATCTGGGAAAAATCGCAGAATGAAGGAAATTACCCTTCATTTATGGGAGAAGGAAGCACAGAAAGAGGATTCGCGTTTGGAAGTTTTGATGGTGAACCGGTTAGCGGGAACTGGGAGTTGTCACAGGCGGCGGGAACATATCCCGCGTATATGGGGGATGCAAATACTGAAAGAGGTTTTGCTTATGGCAATGTCGGAGGACAGGACAGAATATACCTTGTAAGCCGTAAAGATGGAACATTTATTTATATAATTGATGCTGATAATGGAGATAATGTCGGCTCGCTTGATATGACCAACGTTACCGGCGGAATTTTTCCAATAAATGACGCTGAAGTTTCAGATGACGGAATAATATTCGGCTGTAATCTCGCGGTAGACGCCACTGCTCATCATTTCAAGGTTTACCGCTGGGATAATGAAAGCGCGGCGCCTGTTAATGTGATTGACTATACTGATGAGGCAATAAGACTCGGAGATAAATTTTCAGTTAGCGGCTCAGCGTCAGATAACAGTCTGATTATCTGGGCTGCCGGGTCAGGTTCCGATAAGGTGGTTAAATTTACAACTGCCGATAATGGCATGTCCTTTACGCCCGAGCTTATTTCTCTTGATAATGGCGCGATGGGATCAAGCGCGACCGTCGCGTTAAACGGTGACGGAACTGAGTTCTATCTTAACGCTTCAGGAAACTATATTGAAAGATTTAACTCAGACGGAACTGTTATTGATACCTTATCGGGGGATTTGGTAGCCACAGGCAGCAACGCTATAAAATATTTTGAAAGTAACGGTCATAAATATGTCGTTACCTATAATTATAACGGAACACTCGGCAATGAAAACCTGAGAGTTGTTGATGTAACCGGCGGACTTTCAGCCGGGCAACTGGTGGCTGTAACTTCGACTATAGGCGATGTCGGAAATCCGAACGGAGTAGGTGACTGTGATGTTAAAGATAACGGTGACGGCACCTTCGAACTTTATATACTCGGGACAAATAACGGAATGGCCTCATATACATTTGATCCGGCCGCTTCGGGAGCTTCAGATAAAATTTATCTTGTTAGCCGTAACGGTGGAACATTTATATATATTATAGATGCCGCGAACGGCGACAGTCTCGGCACACTTGATATGACAGGTGTCGCAGGTGGAACCTATACATTGAATGACGCCGAAGTATCCGATGATGGAATCGTGTTTGCGTGTAATCTTGCTGTTGACGCTTCGGCTTCAATGTTTAAAGTCTACCGATGGGATAATGATCTGGCAGCGCCGGTTCCGGTTGTTGAATACCAGGGACTCGCGATGCGTTTCGGAGATAAATTTTCTGTAACAGGGTCAGTGTCCGATAACAGTGTAATTATCTGGGCAATGAGTTCAAATGGCGATAAACTTGTTAAATTTACCACGACCGATAACGGAATGACATTTACTCCTGAGGAAATTACACTTTCCAATGGAATCCAGGGGGGAAGCGCTTCGGTATTTCCCAATATGGATAACAGCGAATTATACACCAATTCAAATGGCTTTAATGTTCAAAGATTTATGGCAGATGGAAATGTTATTGATACTCTTTCGGGAAGTGTTGTAGCGACAGGAAGCAACGCGATAAAATATTTCGCGTCCGCTGACCGTAAATTTATTGTCACATATAATTATAATGGCACAAACGGAAATGAAAACTTAAGAGTGGTTGATGTTACTGCCGGATTGGCCTCAGGCGCACTCGCGGCTATCACAAACACTCTCGGAACGGTTGCCAATGGTAACGGGGTTGGTGATTGTGATGTTAAAGATAATGGTGACGGCACATTCAATTTGTATATTCTCGGAACAAATAACGGTTTAGCGGCATACGAATTTACACCGCCAAACTATGTGGAAAATCCTGTGTTTGATCCGGTTGCCGGAACATATTATGAAACAATCAATGTAACTATTTCCACTATTACTTCAAATGCTTCAATCCATTACACTCTGGATGGCGCTGATCCTGATGAAAATTCACCTCTATACAGCACACCGATTGAATTATCTGAAAACACAACAGTAAAAGCCATCGCATATGCCGACGGTATGGAGCCAAGTGAAATAGTTACTGCCGATTATATGTTTGAACTTGCTGAAGAAGTTAATACAATTGCCGAATTCAGAGCAGGAACACCGGGAACCAAATACAAAATAAATGGTGAAGTAATTCTGACTTTCCAGCAGTCATGGAGAGGACAGAAATTTGTACAGGACGCAACCGGCGCTTTACTGATAGATGATGACGCGGGAAAAATTTCAACTGAATACCAGGTTGGTGACGGAATAACCGGGCTGATCGGTGAACTGACCGAATATGGCGGAATGATTGAACTAAAGCCTGTTTCTGATCCGGGCGCCGCTACATCAACCGCGAATGTGGTCGATCCTGTTGTTCTGACAGTCGCTGATTTTAATACAAATTTCGAAGATTATGAGTCTGAGCTTGTTAATGTTGAAGGCGTCAGCTTTGTCGACGCTGATGGAACTGTGACATTTGAAAACGGAACAATATATAAAGTTACCGATGGTACAGATACACTCGAATTCAGAACAACTTTTTATGATGTTGATTATATAGGAACAGTAATTCCTGAAGGCGGCCTTAATATAGTAGGTTTGCCGAATAGCCGCAGTGAAGGTGATTATTTAACGGCTCGCGATCTGGCGGACCTGGGAATCCTGCCTCCGGATCCTGATTCTCTGTTTACATACTGGGCAAAAAATGACGCCAATGGTTCAATTCCTTCTTATTTCGGAGCCAATACAGAACGTTCACTCAGCTACGGCAATGTTGCGGGAAACGAAAGAGTTTATGTTGTAACAAGAAATAATGGTCCGAGAATAGCAATTCATGACGCTAATACAGGCGCTTATCTTGGTGAAATGGCAGCTCCCGAACCGGCAGTAGGTTATTTCCCATTGAACTGTGTGGATGTTTCGGATGACGGAATAATTTACGCGTGTAATATGACACTTAACGGATTGACAGCCAACTTTACTGTTTACAGATGGGACGACGAGTCTGCCGCGCCTGTAGTTGCCGGAGAGGTCAGCGCCGCGAACCGGATAGGGGATATGTTCAGCGTATATGGAAGAGCAGATGATAATTCACTGGTTATTTACGCAGGCATTAATCCTGGTCAGAAATTTATCAAATTCACTACTTCGAATAATGGTGTTTCTCTCGATCCGGAAGTGATCGAATGGGATAATCTAAACCAGGGTACAAATCCCAATTTCGCGCAGGCTGAAGATGGAACGGTATATGCCAAATCTTATGGCGATTATGTCGTTCATTATAATCCGGACGGATCAGTCATCGATACTATACCAGGCAATATTATTGCTACGGCAGCGTCAAAAATTGATTATATGAAATTTCAGGAAAGAGAATATATCCTCGCTTATTATGCCGACGTTTCCGCGAGTGGTGAAGATGAATATGTAGCGGTTGTTGATGTTACAGATGGCGATGCCAACGCCTCAGTCGCAATGAAAACTCCTCAGTTAGGATTTCAGCAGAACCTGAATGCTTCGGGCGGAATCAGCACAAGAATGTATGATGATGATACCTTTATCATTTACGCGCTTGGCGGCAACAATGGCATCGGGGCTTATTCAAATGATCCCGACCTTATAACTGACGTTGAACCTGAAGCAGATGTTATTCCGGATCAGTTTACTCTTAATCAGAATTATCCCAATCCGTTTAATCCATCTACAACAATCAGTTTTGCGCTGACAGTTGATTCTCATGTAAACCTTACAGTTTATAATGTACTGGGTCAGCAGGTCGCGAAGCTTGTTGATGGTGATATGAGCGCCGGATTGAAAAAAATTGATTTTAACGCCGCGTCTCTCGCGAGTGGAATGTATCTCTATAAAGTTGATATAAAAGGCAACGACGGGTCTGAGTTCTCAGATATTAAGAAGATGTTGTTGTTGAAGTAGTACCTCATTGGTTCCGGGGCCGCTTTTCAGCGGCCCTTATTTATTTCAATTTTTTTGTTTAATTTTACCGTCAGGTATTTTTTTATATTTAAACTATAGCGATGTATGAAGAAGAGTCTATTACTTATTGCAGTATTGTATGCATTTGTTCCATTGTTTTCACAATCCAACCCGAAAAGGGAATTAAGAGGCGCCTGGATAGCAACTGTATCCAGAATTGACTGGCCAAGTACTAATAATACTGAAGTTCAGAAAAATGATCTCATTAATATTCTTGATGAACTGGATGAAGCAGGAATTAATGCTGTCTTTTTTCAGGTGCGACCTGAATGTGACGCCCTTTATTATTCAGAAATTGAACCATGGTCTTACTGGCTGACAGGTTCACAGGGTTCAGCTCCGAACCCATATTATGATCCTCTGGAATTTGTAACCGAGGAGGCTCATAAACGAGGTATGGAAATCCATGCCTGGTGTAATCCCTACAGGGTTAAAGTATCCACAAGTTCCTATACTTTCAGTCCTGATCATGTAATTAATCAGCATCCCGACTGGATACTTTATGTCGGGGATGATACTGTCCTCGATCCCGGTCTTCCCGAAGTAAGGGAATATGTTTCACATGTCTTCAGTGATATTGCCAGGAGATATGATGTTGATGGATTACACATTGATGACTATTTTTATCCCTGGGCAGGGATAAGCAACGAAGATCAGCTTACTTTTCAGACTTATCCGCGGGGATTCAACAACATCAGCAACTGGCGAAGGGACAACGTAAATCTTTTGATTGAAATGATCCAGGATTCCCTCGTGGCGATTGATGAAAATATTAAATGGGGTGTAAGTCCCTTCGGAATCTGGAAAAGCGGTACACCTCCGGGGATAATCGGGACATCCGCATGGGGACATCCTCTTTATTGTGATGCCGTTACATGGCTTAATCAAGAATGGATTGATTATCTCGCTCCCCAGCTTTACTGGGAATTTGGCGGTCCGCAGGATTACGGTCTGCTGGCGCCGTGGTGGGCCTCTGTAATGAATGGCAGGCATTTATATCCCGGGCAGGCTGTTTACAGGATACAACAGCATAACTGGCCCTCGACTGAAATTATCAACCAGATATTACTGAACAGGGATACCGAGGAAATAAAAGGAAGCATTTTCTTCAGTACTCAAAGTATTCTTGGAAATTTTAAAGGTATTACTGATTCTTTAAAAAACAATTATTATAAAACAAAAGCTCTTGTTCCGGCGATGGAGTTCAAGGATAATATAATCCCGAATTCCCCCGCGAATTTTGTATATGAAAGAGCGCCGGGCAAAGGAATTGCAGCGCTGCAGTGGGATACACCGGCTCCGGCGGCTGATGGTGATACATCACGTTTTTACGTGGTTTACCGATCAGACCAGTATTTTGTTGATCCATCCGATATTGATGATCCGCAAAAAATACTTGATGTTATAAACGAAAAAGGATTTAACCCGCCGGTGCCTGAGCAGGGGCCTTCAAGTTATTATTATGTGGCCACAACCCTCGACAGAAACTACAATGAAAGTGAGATGAGCAGTGTCGCCACAGTAAATCTTCCCGGCGTCCCGCAGCTTGCTTATCCTGAAGACAATGCCCAGAACCAGAGAGATACCACAATGATTGGCTGGTACTTTCCTGAGCAGGCGGGCAGATACCGCGTTCAGATAGCGCAGGATCAGGCTTTTACAAATATTGTACTTGAAGATAACGAGGTATATGATACAACCTACGCGGTTACCGGAATTGCCGGGCAGGAAAATTATTACTGGCGGGTGGAATCATCGAACGCTGCGGGGACAGGAAGTTTTTCCGACGCGAGAGAATTTTCGACCGGTTTCCCTTTAAATCCTGCTCCCATATATCCTCCTCAGGAGACAACGGATATTGAGCTCGATCCTTTATTCAAATGGTCATCTGTTCCGGGAGCGCATGGTTACAGACTTCAGATAGCGGAGAGTCTTTCGATATTGCCCGAAACTATTATTTTCGACAGCCTCGGATTCACCGATACAACCTGGTTGTCATTCCAGCTTAATCCACTCGCGTTTTATTCATGGCGGGTAACAGCTTATAATGAATATGGTCAGAGCATCTGGTCTGATATTTATAAATTTATGACGGTCAACCAGACCGGCGTAGAGGTTGTTGATGAGGATATTCCAAAAGAATACGCTCTTTCGCAAAACTATCCCAATCCGTTTAATCCATCGACCAGGATAAATTTCGCTATACCGAAGGCAGGACATGTGAGCCTTAAAGTTTATGATCTGCTGGGCAGGGAAGTGGCAGTTCTGGCGGATGAGGAACTCAGACCTGGTAATTACACAGTTGAGCTTAATGGCTCAAGGCTTTCCAGCGGAGTTTATTTCTATGTTCTGCGGGCAGCGAATAAAGTAAAAACAAACAAAATGATTCTTCTGAAATAAAGATATTTTTTTGAGCGGGAGTAAACAGTATGAAGTATCTTTTTAACATATTTATTCTCTTTCTGTTTGTCTGCTCCGTTAATTTTGCAAGCACAACGGGAAAGATAGCCGGAAAAGTGACCGATGAGAAGGGAGAGGCTCTCATTGGCGTAAATGTGATGATTGAAGGAACAACTCTCGGAAGCGCGACAGATCTGGATGGTAAATTCATAATTCTGAATGTACCCCCGGGAACATACGCTCTTTCAGCCTCCATGGTTGGTTTTGCCAAATCAAAAATGCTTAATGTAAGGGTAAATATCGACCAGACCACAATTGTCGATTTTATTCTGAAAGAAGAAACTTATGAAACCGGTGAAGTCATAATTATCGCCGAGCAGCCGGTAGTGCAAAAAGATGTTTCCTCAAGCGGAGTGAATCTTAACGTAAAGGAAATCGAGAATCTTCCGGTGGTTAACGTATCAAGTGTACTCGGTTTGCAGGCAGGAATTGAAGGCACCTCGATAAGGGGTGGTTCAGATAATGAAACAGCGTTCCTATTGAATGGCATTTCATTGAAGGATGGCAGGGATAATACCCCATATAACGCGATCAGTTTTACATCTGTCGATCAGATACAGGTGAAAACCGGCGGTTTTAACGCCGAATTTGGTGAAATCAGGTCCGGATTGGTTAATGTTGTTACAAAAGAAGGAAGTAAAGATAAATACACCTTCAGCTTTCTTGGAAGATATTCACCCGCAGTACAGAAAATTTACGGGCATCTTCCCCATGAATTTGAGTCATATTACATGAGGCCGTTCGTTGATGACGCTGTCTGTTGGACAGGAACAGCGAGCGGTTCCTGGGATGAATGGACTCAGCTTCAGTACCCGGTATTTGAAGGATGGAACGCGATAGCCGAAAGATCGCTCCAAAATGACGATCCTTCAGATGATCTTACCCCTGAAGCGGCGAGAGAGCTGTTTTTATGGCAGCACAGGAAAAATACCGGAATTGATGAAGGGGATTATGATATTGATATGAGCTTCGGCGGTCCTGTTCCGGTTATTGGCGAATATCTTGGTGATCTGCGCTTTTTTGCTTCTTACAGAAAAGCGAGCGATATGTATCTTATCCCGCTTTCCCGTGACCGCTACCAGGATTACAGCGCGACACTTAAACTCACATCAGATGTGGGCAAGGGTATGAAGCTGATGATTGAAGGATTATATGGAGAAGAAACCGGCACTAATACAAGTTTCACAGGGTATCCCGGAATATTCAGATCAGATTACAGCATTGCTTCAAATATCAGCCAGGTTTCTTACCAGGATACAAGGATATTCGTTGAAGGTTACTGGGCTCCGACTGAAGTGATAAGAAACAGTGTGGCTGCCAAATTCACACATGTTCTTTCCCCCTCAACTTTCTATGAAGCTGTAATAAGCACATTCGGATCGGAATATAATACTAATCCCGGAAGAGACAGAATTACCAATGCCGCGATGATTTTCGGAAACAGTTATGTTACCGATGAGGCCCCATACGGATTTTTTGATGGTTCCTCAGATGGAATTGACGGCATGTTTATGGGAGCCCCGATGAGTGTTTCCCGCGACAGCAGCCGGGTAAGATCATGGAAAATGAAATTTGATATAACAAGCCAGATCGATAATACAAATAATATAAAAGCCGGAATTGAGATTCAATATGTAAATAATGAAACCAGCTTTGGCAGATACTCGCAGGAAAGAGAATCATCCAATGTTTATAACCGCTGGACTACTTTCCCGATACAGGCTTCATTATATGTTCAGGACAAACTTGAATTTGAGATGATGATCGCCAATATCGGCTTAAGGATTGATTATTCCGATCCCAATGGCTACTGGTATGAATACAGCGCTTTTGACGAAGCGTTTTCGGCGGAAAACAATGATTTAAGAGATGAACTTCTTTCTTCGAAAAAACTGGACTCAAAATTACAGATTAGCCCGAGGCTCGGAGTCGCTTTTCCGATTACCGCTGACAGTAAACTCTTTTTTAACTATGGTCATTTCAGCACTCTGCCTACTCCGCTTCACCTGTTCCGGGTGGAAGATTCTTATACAGGGGCGCTGAGTGTAATCGCGAATCCTGAAGCTGACTGGCCTGTTACGGTAGCTTATGAACTTGGATATGAACAGAATCTTCTTGATCAGTTCCTGTTCAGACTGACAGGTTATTACAAGGATATCAGCCATGAATCAAGAACAATAAGTTATATCAGCCGTGATGGTAAGGTGGATTATTCAAAAAGCGAACCTGTTCAGTATCGTGATATCAGGGGATTTGAAGCCACCGTAACCAAAAACCGGGGAGACTGGGTTCAGGGATTCCTTAATTATACTTATATGGTCTCAACCTCAGGCCGTTTCGGATGGGGAACTTATTATGAAAGCCCGACTGAACAGCGTGATTATGAACGCACCAGCACATGGCATTTCCAGGCCAGACCTGTTCCCCGACCCTATGCCCGCGCGAATATAGATTTATTCACTCCCGAAGAATTCGGTCCGCAGTTTATGGACTACCCGGTTTTCGAAAGAATGCGGCTTAATATTCTCGCGAGCTGGAAAAACGGCTCCTATGATACCTGGACAGGTGGTTCGGCAATCGGTGGCATTGAGAACAATGTGCAGTGGCGCGATTATTTTAATATAAACCTGCGCCTGAGCAAGGACTTTGATTTTGGACCGGTTGGAATGCAGCTTTTTGTTCAGATCGACAATCTGCTGAATACCAAAAGATTATCTTCAACCGGATTTGTAAATAAATCAGACTATGATAATTATTTTAAGTCACTTCATCTGCCTGAAAGCGCGATTCAGGCCAATTATGGTTATGTAAATGTCCCCGGAGAAGATCAGCCGGGTGATATGAGGACCGCGGGTGTTGAGTATACTCCCATTGTCGCTGTAAATGATGTCAACGCAGTATCATCCATAGATATGCGTCTGAATACCATCTATTTCGATGCCGCTACAGGTACTTATCAGCAGAATAACGGCTCCGGCTGGTCACAGGTTGACCAGGGGAAGATAGATCAGGTGCTTGAAGACAAAGCATATATTGATATGCCCAATCAGGAATTTTTCGCTTTCCTCGGCAGAAGGGACATATTTTTTGGTCTAAAATTCAATGTGAACTTATAGTCGGGGGGGCAGAGAGAAAATTATGAAAAATATTTATCGAATATTATTTTTACTGTTAATACTCACCTCGCTCATGAGCGGGCAGTACGTAAATAAATGGATGTCAATAGGCCGGCTTCAAAGCTGGTATTCGGAAATTGGCGCCGAGCGTGAACATGGTTTCCAGGCAATTCAGCAATATGGAATGCAATGGCCGGCTGAATACAATTACCAGGATATGCAGTGTGCCAAGGGGCTTTGGATTGGAGCAAAAAACTTCGTTGAGGCGGATGGCACTCCGCGCGATTTTAAAGTTGTTCACGTTGGACCCAGGGTTACCGGGCAGGATGAATTTTTCCCGGTGAGTTTCGAGATGAAAAGCAGCTTTCTGCCTTCGCCCGTTTATGTCGATGGCGTTGAATCGTATGCCAAATTTGTTGAAATAACTGAAGAAGATGTTGACTCTGAACTTCCTTTCGACAGACTGCTTATAAACGAAGTTAATACCCAGATGGGCGTTACCGTTAAAAGAGAGATTTTTCAGTTTTCCGAAGAATATCATAACGATTATATTGTTATAGAATATACATTTACCAATACAGGCAATATTGATGATGACGAGGAAATTGAGCGTCCTGATATGACCCTTGAAGATGTCATGTTTTATATGCAGTATCGCCTTTCTATCTGCCGTGAACCGAGGTATCTGCTTGGTAATTCTGCCGGATGGGGGGTGAATACAATGATTGACGCCAGAGGTGACGGCAGATTTGATGATGATAATCCCGATAATCTCAGGTTCCAGTATGCATGGCATGGTAAATATACCGCGTTTAATGAATGGGATAATATCGGAGCTCCAATATTCCATCCGGATGAGGGATGGGGTTCGGTAATTGATGACGCCGATACAGTTGGAAGACTCGGAGCCCCGCAGTTTGCCGGAATATTGACATTGCACGCTGATGTATCCCCGGATGATCAGTCGGATGATGCTTCTCAGCCGAGTACCACACATTATATTTCCTCTGATTCGAAGCTGAACTATAATAACAGCGCTTTTAATGATTCCCGTATGGCTGAAGAATATGAGCTTATGACAAAAGGCCATCCTATCCGCCGTCATGCCGAATTGATCGAACCGGGCGGAAACTATGCCGAACCGCAGAATGATCCGAGCAAAGGTTCTCAGAACGGCGCGGGTTATTCTCTCGCGAACGGTTATGGACCTTATACTCTGAAACCCGGCGAAAGTGTGAAGATTATCATCGCCGAAGCGGTGAGCGGTCTCGGTCGGGATGAATGTATCAGAGTAGGAAAGGATTACAAAGATGGTGTTATCAGCGCGAAAGAAAAAAATGAAGCTGTGATGACCGGAAAAGATTCTTTATTCCAGACATTCAAAAGAATTAAGTCCGATTATGACAGCGGCTGGAATTTATCTGCCGCTCCTCTTCCGCCAAAAGATTTTTATGTTACCTCATCCGGCGGAAAGGTTCTGCTGGAATGGGATGTTTACAGCGGAAGTGAGAGCACAATTACCGGGTTCGAAATTTACAGAACTACAACAGAACCTGTAATCGGGTACGCGAGCAATGAATATTATTCTAAATATGAGCTTGCCGCCGAGCTTACTTCAGACGCGAGAACTTTTGAGGATACAGCCATATCGCTGAATACAGCCTACTACTATTACATTGTTTCAGTCGGGGCGGAAGAACCGGCTGTTCCCGCGTTGAACATACCAGCTCACAAATTGCGCAGCGGAAGATTTTACGCGCAAACATACGCGCCTGCGACAAAAAAAACACCGGGCGCCGAAAAACTTACCAGTGATGTAAGGGTTGTTCCAAATCCTTATATAATTTCTGCCGATCCCAACAACCTGCTGTTTCCCGGAGAAGAAAACAAACTTGCTTTCGTTAATCTGCCCGGGTTCTGTACGATCAAAATCTATTCAGAACTGGGTGAACTGATCGAAACCCTGGAGCATAATGACGGCAGCGGGGCAGAGTACTGGTTTTCCACAACAGCCTCGAACCAGTTTGTTGTCAGTGGTCTTTATATTGCCGTTATTACAGATGACAGAACCGGCGACAGGGAAATTGTCAAATTTGTGGTAATTCGATAAATCGGAGCAGGTGTGATTATGAATAAATTAAAAATAGAAGTTTTATTTGTTATTTTAGCCCTGATTGTTTCCGGGAACAGTTTTGCCCAGAGCAAAAGGGCCCAGGCCGGAATGAAATTCCTGAGCGTTGCCAACAGCGCGAAGATATCGGGAATAGGTGAAGCGGCCACAGCGATTGAAGGAAGATCGGAATCCATGTTTTTTAATCCGGCAGGAATGGCCAGACAGACAAATATGGTTGACGTTACTCTTGGCCAGACTGAATGGATTGCCGATATTAAATATTTATATGGAAGCGCTTCATTTTCTCTCTTTGACGGCAAATATGGAATATTCGGAGTAACTATAACAACAGTTGATTACGGCACTCTCAACAGGACCATAAGATCGGGAAGCGACGGGTATACAGACCTGGGGACATATTCGCCAACAGCGCTCAGCGCGGGACTCGGATATGCGAAAGCCCTTTCCGATAAATTTGCTGTGGGAGGCAATATTAAATATGTCCGGCAGTCATTCGGCGAGCATGTTACCTCTATCGGCTCTTCAGGTGAATACCAGTATGAGAAATTTGAGAAGGATGTGATGGCTTTCGACTTCGGAATTTTATACCATACCGGATGGAAAAGCCTGCTTTTCGGCATGAGTATCCGGAATTTTTCAGAGGAGATAAAATATATTGATGAAAGTTTTCAGCTTCCTCTGACTTTCAAAATCGGGTTCTCATTTGACCTGATTGATCTTACAGATTTTAATAAAGATGATCATTCACTCATGATTCTGGTCGATGCGTCGCATCCGAGGGATTATGATGAACAGCTTAACCTTGGAATGCAATATACAATCTTTAATGCCGTTTCATTCAGGGCGGGGTATATAACTCCGTCGGATGAACAGGGTCTGAATGCCGGGGTAGGGTTTAATCATACAATAGCCGGGGTAAATATCGGTTTTGATTATGCCTATACTGATTTTGGTATTTTCGACAATCTGCACAGATTTACAGTGACACTTGGTTATTAATAGTTAAAAATTGGATAAGATCATGAAATTGAAAGCTTTTGTGAATTTGATATATATAGCGCTGATAATTTTTATTTCCGGCTGTACAGAAGATCCCGCGCCCACTTTATGGGAAACCTTTGAGGGGGGAAACGGAGAACAACCGGTTATTAATTCCATTTCACCCTCCGACAGCGCCTATGCCGGAGTTGATATTATTACTATTTATGGCGACAATTTTTCATCGGGACTTGCGAATGACTCAAATTTTGTATCTTTTAACGGAACAAAAGGAGAAATTCTTTTTGCTTCGCCCACCGAACTTCAGGTAAAGGTGCCTGTACTGGTTGATGATAAAATGACATTCAAAGATTCAGTGGTTGGCATTAAAATATGGTCGCAGGGCGCGAGTCTTTATAGTGATACGTTTTACTACAAAATCAAAGCTCCTTTTACCGAATATGCAGTTATTGATCAGTATAATAAAACTGTGATCAGAGGTATGACTGTTGACCAATATGAAAATTTATATGTTTCGGTTTATAATGACGGAGTAAAACTTATAACACCGGATAAGGAAATAACACATTACGGTAACAAGGGTGGAGAAACATTCTGGAACGCTTTGCGCTGGGGACCCTCGGATATCCTGCACGCGGGAACAGAACTTTTCTGGGTTGTTTTTACTTTTTCGGGTGAAGGCACAAATCCCGATCCTTCATATATTCTGCCGGATGATAAATCTTTTATGAAAGATTTTGATTTCGATAGTGAGAAGAACATCTGGTGTGGAACAAGAAATGGTAAAGTAGTCGGGGTTAACACAACATCAGGCGCTTTTAATGAATCGGAGATTGGAGACAGAATCAACTGCGTCAGGTATTTTAACGGGTACTTATATTCTGCCGGTGTTATTGATTCTGTTCAGAAGATATTTAAAACCGAGGTTCTTTCAGGCGCTGTCGCAGGCGCTACAACAGAATTTGTTGATCTGACCGCCGAACTTGGCGCGGGTATTTCATCTGTCGCGATGGTAATGGATAATGAAGGCAGTATATACCTGGCTATTGACGGAGCTGAAGAGTCTGTGATAAAACTCTACCAGAATGGAACGTGGGAGTACTTTTATCCCGGTATTTTTGATTACCCTGTTTACAGCCTTGCCTGGGGAAATGATCAGTATCTTTACGCTTCAATGTTTATGATCAATGATCCGGCGCAGGCAGATGACGATGAAAGTAAAATTTTACAAATTGATATGAAAGATAAACAAGCTGCCCCCTGTTTTGGAAGGGGCGATATGTAATTTAAACAAACTAACGAGGTATGCAACATGAAAAAAACATTACTGATTTTTGTGATGCTGATTTTTTCAGTATCAATATTTGGTCAGAACTGGGAACTTGACAGTGTCTTTCCTCCTGATTCCTCCCTGGCAATTTATGGCGTTATGGGGATAACTGTGGCTCCCGACGGGAAAGTCTGGGTTCAGAAATATACCACACTGAGAGACTCAATTATGGTCAACGGTGTATTAACCGCTGTCAGTGGTATTCTGATTTACAATCCGGACGGAACAGAAGATACCACAAAATCACCTTTGCTGATTCTCGGGGGATCGACTGTGACAGATACCCTGGGAGGTCATATTGATCTTGCCACCGGCGACTGGTTTGTTGATTACCAGACCGGTCTGAACCGCGCTCATGACGGACATATACTTGCTGCTGTGCGTTACGCCGGTGTATACAAAATCGATTACACAAATGGTCATGGTATCGCAAAAGCTTTGACCGGTTTTGAAAAAGGTGGTTCAAAAGTAGGCGTGGATGAAGAAGGCAACGTTTATTGCTTCCCAATTCATCCGGGTTATCCAATTTACAAGTATAATTCCGATCTGGAAGAGAGCAGTAAAAGTATCGCTGTAGATGAAACACCCGGTTTTTGCTGGGAAGGCGAAGTTCATCCCGATGGGAACACAATCTATCATAATACATTTACCGAATACCAGGTTACATCATATACAAGGCCGAATATCTTCGCGGCTTATACCGAAGTTGACTCACTGGCCGAGGGTTTAACCGCTGAATCTTCGACATGGGATCCGAAACATGGCCATTTATGGTTATCAGCCGGACCGGCAGACGGCCCTCCGGACGATCCGTGGCAGCCTCATACATTTTATGGTTTTGATGTTGAAACAGGAGCTGTAGTTGATTCAATTACTTTTGAAGGATTTATCCCTGAAGATCCCTTCAAGCATCGCGGTATGGCCTTTACAATGTCGGGCGATACTGTTTATGTAACACATAATGATGGTTTCGGTCCGAATATTCAGAGATGGATAAGGATCAACGATCCTGTATCAGTTGATGAAGATAATTCTGTTATCGCTGATAATTATATGCTTGAGCAAAATTATCCGAACCCGTTTAATCCCTCTACCAAAATCAACTTCTCTATTCCTGAGTCGGGATTGGTTACGGTAAAAGTTTATAATATGATTGGTGAAGAGGTTGCTCTGCTTACAGAAAGAGAATACAGCGCGGGCAATCATACTGTAGTTTTTGACGGAGCCGGAATGGCTTCGGGAACATACATTTACGAGATGAAGGTGAATGGTATCAGATTATCAGGCAAAATGATGCTCCTCAAATAGATAATCCCTTTTCTCCTTTGTGTTGTGTGAGAGCCGACCCATCAGAATTCCTAAAACAATAAGCCGGAATCGGGTCGGCTTTATTATTTTAAATGAATGCTCATGAACAGAATATTATTAATAATTTGTCTGATGCCAATTCTTTATTGTTCTCCCGGCGATAATTCAAATAAAATCAAAGGTATTAAGATTTATCCTGTTTTGCGGGAAGGGTTTAACATATCCGATATAAGACATATTATATCGGAAACAGGGTTGAATGCTATCTTTTATCCACCTTATGAAGGGAAGAAATGTTATTACCCGGGGAGCAAATTTCTGGTATATGATTCAGCCAATAGTATCCTCTCACTTCAACAAAAAATAAAAACTGCCGGAATACAATCCGGAATGATATGCCAGGTTTTTTACGATAAAGATACTTTTGATGAAAAGGAATATTTGCGCGCCGTTGATGATAAGGGCAGCACTCTGCCTCAGGGATGGCAGAAAATGATTTGTCCTTCAGATTCTAATTACAAAGAATACAAACTTGATATTATTGAGGAGGTTGCCGGTTTATTTAAACCAGATTATATTCTTCTGGATTTCGTACGTTATCCGGTGTTCTGGGAAGAGATAAAAATTCAAGACAGGGAGAAGGATATCAGGGAATATTGTTTCTGCGAAAGATGCAGGGAAAAATTCAGCGGTAAAATGAATTTAACCGAAATCCTTTCCTGTGAAACAATTCTCAAAAGTAAAAAATCTTTATGGGTAAATTATAAAGCCGGCATTATCTCATCATTCTTAAGTGATTGTAATAAAAGAATTAAGAAGGCATCACCTAATACAGAAATTATTGTTAATGTTATTCCATGGAAGGATAATTTTGGGGATAATGCTCTAATGAATATAGCGGGTCAGAATCTGGAAATGATGAATAAATTTGTCGATTATTTTTCACCGATGATATATTCGGAAATGATCGGGGCGGATGAAAGTTATGCCGGGGAGCTAATTTCAGAATTAAGTGAAAAGGATTATTCAATAGTTCCAGCGATAAAGCTTCCTGAGAAAATGGGTGATATACATCGGTTTAAAGCGGAATTTAATGATGTTTTTTCAGAAAAAACTGATGGCGCTATATTTTTTCATTACGACATTCTTAAGAAATGCTTCGATAAGAAACCAGAATTGTTTTCCCTGATCAAGGGGTATCCTTAGGAATAGGGCGGAATGAACAGATTCCGATAAGCAGGGCGGGCAGGGTGGTAGAAATATATTTATGAAATGTCTCTTTGTTTACCTTCGCAGCGGTTTGAATACTGAAAAAAAATCAGTGGCAGCAAAATTCGGCAACACTATTATTTTGGCAAATCCTCTTCGATTTTTACCTCATCTGAAAGATGTCTGAACCAGAGTAAATAAAGTCCTGTCGAAAGAATAATTAAAATGACCGCGAGTATGGCAAAATAGTCCCAGCGCTTAAGGATAACTGTCATAAAGCATAGAAAGAGAAGAAGCTGCCAGGGGAGAGCGAGGAAAGTAGCGAAAATGTCTCTTCTGTTTTCCTTTTTAATCGCGGAAAGTGACTCGGAAGGAATCGATTTCCTTATTTTTCCCCAGAAACCAAAGGGACGTGTAAGTTTGTAAAAGTTTTCCAGCACACTTATATCGGTGGGTTTTGTAAAAAGTGTTCCCAAAACAGTTCCTGAAAAAGAGATTGTCGAAACGGTAATAAAAGAAACATATTCTGAAGTTTCAGGTATGAACAATTTCAGAATAATCGCTGTAAACATACCGGAAAAGATTCCGAGGGCAAATCCATAACCGTTAAGTCGCCACCAATACCATCTGATAACAAGAGGAATGATAAGTCCCACATTCAAGCCCATGTTAAACCAACCCCATATTTCATTAATACTGGTAACATTGAGAGTAAAAAAGAGTCCGGCGAGCACAATAATAATGGAAGAATATCTACTGTGTCTGATAAGTTCTTTTTCTCCGGCATTTGTATTGATAAAAGCCTGGTAAATATCTTTAACCCAGTAGGACGCTCCCGCGTTGATTATCGAATCGAATGTAGACATTGCGGCGGCCATTAACCCGGCCACAAGAAGCCCTTTAATTCCAACGGGTACGAGTTCATTGATTACTACAGGCAAAACCATTTCAGGATCGGCGATAACCTCTCCTGAGTTATAGCCGATTGATATTCCCATTATTGCGATAGCAGCGATAAAAGGCCATCGGAATGAAAGGAGAAAGGTCCAGAAAAGGGAGAGAAGTCCGGCATCCCTGTCACTGCGGGAAGCAAAAAAGCGCTGAATCATATATCCCCCGGTGCCCCCGCTGCCTTCGATGATGGTTTTTATGAGATAAAATATTATCGCTACGCCGAAAAGATTATAGATTGAATAAGCGCTGTTATCAGGCATTCCCAGGTTCCATGAGGGAATGATGTTGGTCCAAATATTTCGGGTCGTTTCAATTTGCTGAAAAGAGCCGTCATTCATCGGCACAGAGATAAAAAAAGCATCCGGTATTGAGAAATTAAAGAAAGCTATTGAACAAATGATTATAATTGTCAGGAAAATCAGGACACCCTGGAAAACATCTGTCCAGGCGACACCATAAAGCCCGCTGGCAACTGTGTAGATCATTGCCAATCCTATCATTAATGCCGCTGCCCAAAACTCAGGTTTTAATCCGAATAGTGATGGCAGTCCGAGAAATTCACCGATAAACTTGCCGGCGCCAATTGAAAAATAAGTGACAATGGCAACTGTGCTCATAAGAATCGCGAGAGCTGCTATAAAACGGGCAAGTTTCCCTTCGAAGCCGCTTCCGAATCGAAGTTCCATCCATTCGGCCATCGTCATAACTTTTGCCCGCCGGTTCCATTTCCCCATAAAAATCATCAGGAATGCCATGATAAGAACAATGCCGCCGCGAATTTCAATGAAGTAACCTGATGCGCCAAGAGCATAAATAAATGCCACATTTATCATCGTGCCGCTGACATCCAGGTTGGAAGCCATGCCTGAAGCTCCTAAAACCCACCACGGCATCTTATTATTCCCCAGAAAATAGGAGTTGATTCCGGAGGAAGCCTTTTTCTGAAAGTAAAGCCCTACGGCAATCATGGCGGTAAGATAAAATATGATAATCAGATAATCGGCAAAGGTCATATCTCATTCCTGAAGATTTTTTCAGCGCTCAATATATATTTTTCAATATCACCATATTCAACAGGATTATTACCTGTATCAAGATCAATTAGTATTAGCAAACCTTTAGTTTCTTCTGTTTCCAATAATTTATTTACCAATTTTATCTGACCGCTTTCAAGAAGAGCGCCCGATTTTTTATCCCAGATTTCTTTCGCGGTCAAACAGCCGAGAGAGGGAGTAAAAGGGTAATATTTTTCACCGGCATAAAATTCAGGATTAATGGTCGTTCCATGAGCTATTATTTCAGAACGTCCCGCTTTGCCCGCAAACCATGACTGGTAAACAGGGTTGTAATCTTTCCAGGAGGTGGGCAGCAAATCGCGGTAAAGCTCTTCAGTCCATTCTCCGGAAAACAGCGAATCATGGAGAAAGTCAGCGGGTCCGGTTTCAAATGGCATTCTAAGCTGAATATTTGGCACAGGTCCGATGAACTTATTATCAGAAAAATCAATGCCACTGATTGAAAAAATGCCTTGCGGAGTATTGCCGTTAGTTATAAAAAAGGGAAGTCCTGTAACCGCGAGCGCCAGATGCCTTATGTGAAAAATCTTTCTGTTTTTATCCCGCATAAATTTTCCATATTTATCTCTGATGACTGTAATACCCGGATATTCCCTGTTTTTGCTTTGAAAAGAAAAAATGACTGGTAGTTCGGGGATATAGCGAGCCGCGAGCAGATCAGTAACAGGAGGGTGAGTTTTCTTTTTACCTGATAAATGTTCTAACAAAGAACTCAATATAGGATTAAAGATGAAATCACCAAACTTTACAATTAGTTTTTCTTTTGTTACTAATTCTTTACTCCTTGCGGGATCAATCCTGTGTATATATAGAACCGCCATGGAAAACAATTTGGGATTTTTAGTTTTTTCAGCAAACTGGTTAACTTCATTAAGGAAATCATCAGGGCAGAGTGAAAAAACAACCTCCAAAAGTGAGCGGTAAAAGTTATCGCTCAAAGGAGAGGGGGAATTAAAGGCAAAATTTATTTTTTCTTTAAATTTATCCGGCTTATACTGAATGAGCTGCATAGCCCAAAATGCTCCCTGCCACTCTGCTTCGGTACTGTGGGTAAGTTTTTTATTCAGAGCGTCTTCAATAGTGTTAATCTTAATATTTTCTAAAAACTCATCACGATTCGCTTCTTTTGCCCGGTCAGAATGAAACTGATCAGGAGTGTATTGATTATTGGTGCATGAGCTTAAAAACAAAAACAAAAATAATAACGCCGAGTAATATTTCATTTCAGAATATTTCCAACTTTTTTCTTCGGTAATCGCATGCTTTACAAGTTCCGGCGGGACATAAAAGGTCTGTATAATTATCGCGGAACCAGTGAAGTCCTTCATCAATGAGTAACTGAACAGGAATAAAAAGAGTTCTGAAATCTTTCCACAGAAATGGAATTATGATATTTTCGCGCAGCAGGTATTGTTCAAAGCTGATAAAAGATTTTGAACAGCCGGGTAACTCCTTAAGTTTTATTTTTCCTGCAACAGAATCTCCTTCCGGCAAAACTCCCATAAATTCCCAGGGGGAAATATCGGCCCAGGGCACAGGAGCTTTTACTTCGAGGTAATGAGCGAAAGTAAGGGAGGAAAAATCTGTTCCTGCGAGCAAAACGTAAGAATTTTTATTTACCGCCATCCATTCCATTACGCTGCCTTTACCAAGAGGGCTTTCAGGATTATTTTCATAACTGATTTCCCGGGCTATTTTTCCCCAGAGAGAAAAAGAGTGGGTAGGGGAACATGTTCGGACCACACCCGGCCGCTGGCGAAAATATTCACTTATTATTCCTGTTTTAGAAATGGAGTTTATTCTGTCGAATATCTCATGGCTGCCATCTGCTTTAGAGTATGAATAGGTAAAAGCAGGCATTATCAGAGAACCTTCCGGTGTAACTGATTCCTGAATAGTTCTGAGCGCCCCTCCAATCGTAATACCCGGAAAAGCATTTCTTATTTTCCGAAAAGAAGGATGAAAAATAATGTGCTGTTCTTTACTGACCCCAACTTCCTGAAGAAATTCCGCAAAATCCATAATAGCCGATTATGTTTTAATAATATTAAATTATAATAAAAAATAATTCAAAACACAACTACATGATAAGGTCAAGAAATAGTAGTGAGAAAAGCATTAGTATTAAGGGCATTATTAAAAAACAGGAGACAAAGACCCTTTAATTAAATTATTTTTTGCTTCTATAATTAAATATAGCGGGTGATTTTTTTCGGCGCTGACAATCAGCTAAAACCGTTTTAAAAGTGTAACCGGATATCCCGACGCGCTGCTTTCCCCCTTTCAGGGCTTAAATACACTTTTTCTTTTATAACCCCGGACTATTGATTGCCGCGCCTTCAGCGCTAATAATAATTTCAATCTCTTACAGATGTAAACAAAATCCTGAAGGGGTGCGAGCATCAGGCAGGGGCAACGCCCCGGTTCAGAACCAAAATACATTATCAGAGCCCTGAAAGGGCGAAAGCAGCCAACGCGTAAAGACCTGGAAAGCTGAAAACACCTGACTCAGTCGGAGCAGGAGGGGCTTTAAGACTCACCCCCATTTTTAAGTACAATAAGCGGTGTGGCTCTGAAAAAACCGGGAGGCTGGTTTTCGGTAACCAAACATGACAATATCCGAATTTATAATTCATTTCTTTACCCACTACATTTCACATAGCGCCTATTTTTTATTAAGCGGAAACAAGATAAAGCATAACACTTTTTGATTCCGGAACCGGTGGTGACAGGAACATTGTTTGAATTACTGCCGTTTTCTGATTATATTCAAAGCAGGAGAATTTAAGCAAGGAAGCAGAATAAATATGTATGAAAGTGAGAAAAAACCGGGGGGGAATTCGCCAACCCCGGGTTTTGACGGGGAAGAACCGTTTTATTACAAATCAGGGGAACTAATTCTTACTCTTGACAGGAAGGGCATAATTATAAATTTTAATAATGCAGTTCAAAATGTATTTAATAAATTTAATGAACTGAGAGGGGAATTATTTCTGGATATATTTGATGAAGACAAAAGTGATTCCTGGAATTCTTTCCTGGCAGATATTGATAAACAAGGAAGTTATAATTTTAAAGGCCGGCTTTTAACCGAAAAGGGAAAAATAACCTGGATTGACTGGCAGTTGATTAAAAATAAAGAGCGGATTGAAGCGTTCGGACGGAATATATCTGATGAAATAACTACCGGCCTGATACTACAGCGAAGATTAAAGCAGTTAATTATTGAAAATAAAATATCGCGCAGAATTTCATCAATTCTCGATCTGGAGGAATTGCTTCCCCGTATTGTAATGGATTTACAGGAAGGTTTCTCATATCATAATGTGATTCTGCTTCAGTATGATAAAGAAAAAGGTGAATTGGGCCGTCAATCGATGGCGGGGAGTTTTGTGAAGTTCGCGCCGCCTAATTATAATCAGAGTGATACCGAAGGATTAATTGGTAAAGCAGCGAGGACAGGAGAGATTATACTCTGTAATAACGTTACAACGGATGAAGACTATGTTGTAGGGTTCCTTGAGAAGGTTCCGACACTCTCGGAGGTTGCGGTGCCGGTAATATTTGGCGGTGAAGTAATCGCTGTTTTGGATATCCAGGAAACAAAGCGGGACGCGTTCGATGAAATAGATATGAGAACATTGCAGACCATTTCGAGCCAGATTGGAATAGCAATGAATAACGCGGGTTTATATAAAAAAGCAAAACATGAAATATCGGTCAGGAAAATCGCTGAGGAGAATCTCAAGAAAAATGAGATTAAACTGAAAAAGCTTAATTACTGGAAAGATAAAATATTTTCTATTATCGCTCATGATCTCAAGGGACCATTCCAGAGTTTACTAAGCAGTGCGGAATTGTTGAAAACTGAGTTGCACTTACTTTCGGGAGAGGATGTGGGAAGCCTTGTTTCGGGAATATATACAAAATCAAAAAATGCCAGCAGAGTAGTAACCGACCTTCTGGAATGGTCAAAGCTTCAACTTGGGAATGAAAATCTTAAGACCGCCGATCATGAACTCCGGGAAATTCTGTCAAACTCATATTCCTTTATTGAAGGATCTCTTTCAGAAAAAACATTATCACTGAAGAATAATGATGGTAATAAAAAATTATTTGTCAACTGCGACAAAGATTCAGCGGTTATAATTTTAAGGAATATTCTTATGAACGCGGTAAAATTCAGTTACCCCGGGAGTGAGATAGAAACTAATGTTATTGATTCAGATTCGGAAGTGACGGTAACAATAACCGATAAGGGCATTGGTATTGAGAGGGAGCTGCTAAAAGAACTTTTTTCAGATAGCCGGATAATCTCCCATCGCGGCACAATCGGAGAAAGGGGAGCGGGAATTGGTCTTAATCTCTGTAAAATTCTGGCCGAAAAAAACGGAATAAATATTCGGGCTGAATCGGAACCAGGGAAAGGGAGCGCCTTTTTTATATCATTTTTAAAAGCGAAAGTGCATTGACCACCGGCTATGGCCAATGCACCGGAGCTTTAAGGGAAGGAGTTATTTTTTTGTCTTTTTCTTTTTAATAATTTCTTTTATCGCCTTAACATCGGAATCGATTTTCACATTAATTTTCTTTTTCCCATTAACATCCTTTGCCTCTGTTTTGAGAATATATACATCCGCGTCTTCTTTATCACCAAACCAGAGCATGTCGTGATCGTATTCCGATTTGTGTTTTTCCAGCCATTCTTTAGCTTCATCACCTTTGAATACTTCGGTAGTTTCTTCACCATCTTTTGTGGTTTTTACCGTGATTACCATTTCTTCGCCATCTTTATCAATTGATATTTCTTTTTCCACTCCATCTTCCATATCATCAGTAATGGTCCATTCGAAAAGACCTCCTTTCGCGGGAGTTGTTAATATAATTCCATCTTCTCCCAATTCTTTGAGATACTCTTCAGCCTCTTCACCTTCAAAGACTTCAGTTTTTGTTTCACCGTCATCCTCATATTTTACAGTTACTTTCTTCTGTCCATCCTTTTCTTCAATTGTTATTTCTTTGCCATCGGCGTCCAGATCAATAACTGTCATTCCGCTTTCATCATCATTTGTTACGTAAATCATCTTTTCAGTCATTACCTTTGAAAATATATGAGAATCATCCGAATCATTATCTGAAAAGAAAACAACGTTTTCTTCACCGTCATCTCCATCATTCAGTATAACATTAAAAGTCTTGTATTTTGCCGGAGCTTTAATCAGTTTGTATATTTTTGAAGCATCCTCACCGGTTAGTTCGAGTTCATCAGTATCAGTCTGGATGATTATTTTTGATATTTCACCCTTCAGGTTATTAATCTTATCATAAGGAGAATCTTTTTTCTTATCCTGCGCTATAAAAACAACAGAAAAAGAAAGGAGGATGAAGAGTATAAGTTTGCCGGTGTTATTTTTCCCTTGTTTCATTGTTACTCCTGATTATTTATTTGTTGTGAATTACGTCCCTAACATAAAACGGTTTTTAATAAAAAAGTGTTAAAGGCTTGTTAATGATTGTTAAAAATTGTTAAAAAGGAGCAAAATTGAATGAAAAAGGGTAAATTTGCTCCATGAAGAGAAGAAGTGTTTTTATAATTGTATCATTAATGAGTCTTGCTGTCGCGGGACTGATTATTATCCAGATATACTGGATCGCGACTGTTATGGCTGTAGAAGAGGAAAGATTTAATAAAAATGTACATGAAGCGTTAAGTCTTGTTATAGATAAAATCGAAAAAACCGAAGCCGCAAATGTCGTATTAAAGCGGTTCATTGATTCGGACGGGGATAAGTTTTCTTTATACCAGGGAAATGACAAAGATGAAAATCTGATTTTGCTTGATACCGCGAAAAATAAAATTCAACGAAATATTTACTGGCTGGCCGATTCAAACACAAATGTTGATGTTAAGATCATCTCGGATGAAAACCATAGTCATGTAGCTGTTGAGGCCCACTCAACAGGAACAATCAGTAAAAGTATTAAAACACATAATACTATCTGGATAAATGAAAAAGTAGAATCACTTTATGTGAAAAGAACCGAAGTAGTTGAAGAGGTTTTAGATGAACTGGTTAATATTACCAGAACAAAACCATTTGAAAAGAGGGTGGATGGTCAGCTTCTCGATTCTTTATTGTCGGCAGAATTTTTAAACCAGGGCATTAATATTGAATTCAATTTCTGGGTTGAATCGGGTGAGGAAAATAAAGTAATAAGTTCAAAGGGGGTAGATACTGCAAAACTGCCGGACTCGGAATACCGGGCGGAATTATTTCCCAGGGATATTTTTAAAGAGCCAAATTTGATTTCTGTGAATTTTCCGGGCAGGGAAGGTTATATTCTGAAAGAGGTATCTCTGATCATGGGAATTGCCATAGGACTGATTTTCCTGATATCCGCCCTGTTTTTTAAAACACTCAAAATGTTTATTACACAGCAAAAACTGACTTCGATGAGAGACGCTTTAATAAATAATGTCAGCCATGAATTTAATACTCCGATTACTACAATATCACTTGCCTGTGATATCATGGAACAGAATGGGGCCGGTTTGATTAATAAATATCGGGATGTTATCAGGGAAGAGAACAGCCGGCTGAAAAAGATGGTTGAGAATCTGCTTGATTCGGCTTTCAGGGATGAGAAAGAAATTATTCCGGAAAGAGAAGAATTTGACCTTATTGAGATGGCCGGCGAAATAAAACATCTTTTTGATGAGGAGGTTCCGGATTTAAAACTTGTGACAGATTGTGAAAAGGAAAAATTATTAGTTAACTGGGATAAAAAACATATTTTCCGGGTTTTAACCGCTTTAATTGACAACGCGGTTAAATATGGAGGAGCCGGGGGGAAAATTATTTTATCGATTAAGTTAAAAAATAAAAAAGTATTGCTCTCCGTTTCTGATGAAGGACCGGGAATCAAAGCCGGCGACAGAAAAAGGATTTTTGATCCGTTTTACAGAGTCCCTACGGGGAACCTGCACGACGTTAAAGGATTCGGACTGGGGCTTTCAATGGTTAAGAAGCTTGTAGAGTTACATGGTGGAAATATAAAATTAAAGAGCGCAAAAGGTAAAGGCAGTCAATTTTTGTTAAGCATACCGATGGATTCAGATGAATAAATTGAAAATTCTACTCGCGGAAGATGATCTTAACCTGGGCAGCGTATTGAAGGAATATCTTGAGCTTCAGGATTTTGCGGTTGTTTTGAGTAAGGATGGAACAGAGGGGGAAAAAGAATTCGATACAAATGAATTTGATATGTGCATTCTCGATATTATGATGCCTCGTATGGATGGATTCACACTGGCTGAAAAAATCAGGAAGAGAAACAGCGCGGTGCCGATAATTTTCCTTACAGCGAAGTCGATGCAAAAAGATAAAATTGAGGGACTTAAAATAGGCGCTGATGATTATATCACAAAACCTTTTTCAACTGAGGAGCTTTTATTAAGAATCAGAGCGATTTTAAGGCGAACACAAAGCAGCGGTTCGGAAAACAGAATTCAGGGTTCTGTTATTTTTAAAATTGGCAAGTATAAATTTGACAGCCGTAAATCGATTCTGACCTGTTCAGGAAATGATAAAAAACTGACTTCGCGAGAGAATGAACTCCTTAAATTATTAGCATTAAATAAAGATGAGGTCCTGGAAAGAAAAGAGGCGCTCGAAAAAATTTGGGGTGAGGATAATTATTTTACTTCCAGGAGTATGGACGTTTATATCGCGAAACTTCGTAATTACCTTAAAGAGGATGACAGAATCAGTATTGTTAATGTTCATGGCAAAGGATTCAGGCTGATAGACTGAAAGAATGGTGAATGGTGAATTGTGAATTATCCGGGAATTTTTATTTGGCTCTTATCACCATACTAACGCCAACATGTTGAGGATAATCCGGGGAGCAAAATTTGTCAAAAAGCCCGCCAATAACATGCTACCGATAATCAGGCCGCGATTCTAAATGAATAAGCCGGTGGAGTCAGAATTTCAATATTGTACTAACCGCTCCCACGGGGAATTCCCTGCGTGAATACCCCGTGGCTATTAGGTTTAACCCCCTTCGGGGGATTTTCCTCAGCTTTGTCTGGGGAAAATTCAGGCTTTTATCACCACACTAACGCCAACATGTTGAGGATAATTCGGGGAGCAAAATTTGTCAAAAAGCCCGGTAATAACATGTTGCCGATAGGGAGGGACTTTTAAAGCCCCTCTCCTTGATAAGGCTTTTAAGTGCGCCGTGGCGTAAGAGGGGTTGGGGTGAGGTTGTAAAGAGTTTAATAACAATAGGTTAGTTGATTAATATTATCATACTATATAATTAAAAATAGAAAAAACTCACAAGATATATTGATACTCGTGAATAATTATAATTGCTCAATATTCTTCTCGTTTCATTATTTTAGTGCCATTGCCTCCGGCGGGAGATATTCTGATTGTTCGGATTTGCTTACAAATGTTTCCCTTTGGGGCGGTTTCCTCAAACTTTGCCTGGGGGAAATTTAGGCGACTTAAAAATAATATTCTTGTTTTTTATGGCAGAATATTGAATTTGTATGTTAATAAAAACGAGCCGTACTCATACTCGTGATAAATCCCCCCGGGGGCGAAGCGGTAATCGTAATCATACTCGAAAAATGGATTATGATTACTCCGTAAGGAGTCAAATTCTACGTAAAATGGCAAAATATTTAATACACAATCCGGAATATATAACTTTCTCTGTTTTGGATGGCCGGTTTATACTTGTACTCCCGAGGATAAATATGGTGTACCTGACGGCACACAGAATATTTTGCGTATCTTTTTTTTACCAATATGCTGTCCCTAACGGGATAAAACATCTTAAATAATTCGGATAATTGCCCCGTTAGGGGCAAAATATTGGTAGAAAAAAAAATGAAGAAAGCAAACAAGTGTGCCGTCAGGTACACCATATAATACACTCTGAATCATATTCGGAATCTACGGCAAGGCAGAGAGCAAATAAAGGTGGAAAAACCTTATTCTTTTTTTAACCTTAGTAGCGTCAAAATTACTTACCGCTCGCAAAATGAAATCGCCGAACTTTTTGAAAATATCGCAAGAATTTGTTATCCATAAATGATCTGTTATAAATTTATAATTCTATTGATCTGAGTTTATCGGGGTGGTTTGTGAATCCTCTACAAGAATTTTTTCGTATGGTTTTAACGATATTCTACCCCAGAAGGACTATCGCATTTATCGGAACCTTTACAAGGTTCTTTTTATTGTATGAGGCAGTAATTAGTGCGGAACGTTTCCATGGGTAGAATATTCCATAAGAATTTAATTTCTACGCAAAATGGTAAAGTTATTGCTGGTTGGCAGTAAAAATCGGCATTAGATTCCGGCCTGCCCGCCTTTGGCTGGTCTTTTTGCAAAGGACGCAAAAAACCGGAATGACAATCAATTGGTAGTACTTGGGGAAAGCCAATTCGTCATTCGTAATTCGTCATTTTTTCTGGCTTTGCCAGTTTAGGAATAATATTAGGATATTTTAAGAGCAGAGCGCTTCTGTTAGCCGCTGATGTCACTATGAAACTGAATATCTAAAATGTAGTGAGACTTTTTATAAAAGAATAACAGAGCGAACCTGAAGAAATAAAAAAATTTGGGTATATTTAATTTTCAGGAATTTTTGAGAAATTGAATGATTGAACCCAAAACATTTTACCGCAAACTGGATACTCTGCTTAACAAAATTGGTCAGGTAAAGAGTGGACAGGATTATCTGAGAACAATTGTAAATGAAATTGAGGAAATATTCCATGATGATCTACAGATAATTAATGGAAGAATTTATACGAGAAATGAGGATGAATATATTCTTGTAACAGATAAAGAGAACCTGATTTATCCCGATGTATCTGAAACGCTGTATTCCCGCAGCGATGAAGTTCAGGCTGTTCTGAAAGCAAAGACATATATCTTTGATGATCCGGAATTCAGTATTGATTCAAGCTCGGGGAGGAGAGGCCGGTATTGTGTTCCGGTCGCGGTAACTGTGCACAGCATGGAAAACAGGTGGATAATAATTTTTGAGCTTCAAAGCGGCTGGACGAGGGAGGAAGTTGAGTTTTCCCTGAATGCCGTGAGGACTGCGTTAAATTACCGCCTGACAGAGGAAGCGATTAAAAATGAATTTGAACAGGCGGAACATATTCAGCAAAGTCTGCTGCCTGCCGAAATCCCTGATCTTGAAGGATATGAGGTGGCCGCGAGATCACAACCTGCCGAACTGGTAGGGGGTGACCTCTATGATTTTTATAATTATGAAAATGAGGAATTTGGTTTTTGTATTGGCGACGCCAGCGGGCATGGCATTCCGGCGGCTCTTCTGGCTCGTGATGTAATTACAGGTCTTCGGATGGGTCTTGAAAAACATATGAAGATGGTTTACACTTTAAAAAAACTGAATAAAGTGATCCATAAAAGTATTTACGCGACAAAATTTATTTCTCTTTTTTATGCTGAAATGGAGCCTGGCGGCAATCTTTTTTATATTAATGCAGGTCATCCGGCACCGTTGCTGTTTACATCGAAGGGTGTAAAAGAACTTGAATCTACCAGTCTTGTTTTCGGCGCTTTGCCCGATCTTGATTTACGTCGTTCATACGCGAAAATTGATAAAGGAAATATTCTTGTTCTTTATACCGACGGATTTATTGAAAGGGGCAACGGAGCCTCTGAAGAGTTTGGTCTCGAAAGATTTATTGAGGTTATAAAGAAAAACAGAAAAAAAAGCGCGCGCGAAATAATTGATTCGGTTTACGCGGAGGCGGGTGCATTCGGGGGTAAAAAGAAATGGAAAGATGACGCAACAATTGTTGTGTTAAAAAAACTGAAATGAACTTTTTCTGAGAGAGGGCGTCTCATATTTTAGACTTATAACTATTAAGATTGTCTAAAAATGAATACACATAATTCCAGAAAAGTATACATTAGCTCAAAAAAAACATTCCCGGAGGATGTTTTTACCAACTTTTGGCTGGCATCAAAATTGTGTAATAGCGGATAACAGTAAAAAAGGAGGATAAAATGAGACATATAAGAATACTTTTGGTTCTCTTCTTTTTCGCCACAGCAGTTTCTGCCGGTGAAGGAATTGTCCCTGATGATAATAAGGAGGCAAAAGATCATGTTATCCGGCTTGAACAAAATTATCCAAACCCTTTTAATTCTACTACAACCATTAACTTTTTCCTGCCTGAACAGACAGAGATTAAGCTTGAAATTTATGATCTAATCGGGAACAGGATAAAACTGGCGCTGGATGAGGTGAAAAATGAGGGAGAGCACTCGGTCAGTGTTAACGCCGGTGACCTGGCGTCCGGTATTTACTTCTACAGACTTAAAGCTGGCGACCTTATTCTTACAAGGAGAATGATCCTCATCAAATAAGGGAATATCGCAGTAATAACGCCAGATAAAAAAAATTTTCAAATTATTTTTAATCGTAAAAAGACGCAGGACCGGCGTCTTTTTTTTTTGACCTTATAGCAACTCACTTTTTTTTATCATAAAATTCATTATCTTTCCGGAAAAATTAAATACCGGGGAATGTATGGATTATAAAGACCTCAGCAGGGAAGAGCTAATAGAGGAAATCAAAAGAATGAAAGGGGAAGATGAGGCTCACGAAGAAGATTCAATTGAAGATGCGCCAGAAGGGGATGAAGACTCAGATATAATGAGCGCCGAATCAATGCAGGAATTTATGCAGGGAGTTCTGAAATTTGGCGGGCTCGATCTATCGAATTTAAGGGATCAGTTTCTTGTTTCAATGCTAAATAATATGCCCAATCCGGCATATTTTACAGATAAGGAGGGCGCATTTATCGGGTATAACCAGTCGTTCATGGAATTGGGTTCCTGGCAGGAGGAGGAACTGGAAGGTAAAAAATCATCCGAAATATTTCCGGGGAAGTTTAAGGAAATTGAAGAAAAAAGTAATGAAGAGCTTATATCAGGCGGGGGAATTCTCACTTACGAAATTGCGCTTTCATTCAACGAAAAAGACCTTAACTATTTTTCAGTCAGTAAATCTTTATTTAATGAGTTTGATGGCAGCGCCGCGGGAATTATTTGTGTGCTCAATGATATAACCGCGAAAAGGGCTGCCGAAGAAGCGCTTAAAAAGTCTGAAAAAAAACTCCGGCTGGCGAATGCTTCAAAGGATAAGTTCTTTTCTGTTATTTCGCATGATTTGAAAAACCCCGTTACGGCGATAAGAGGTTATGCCGAAATATTGCATAATGATTTTGATGATTTTGATGACAATGAAAGAAAAAAATTCATTTCAGAAATAAAATCAGCTTCGGATCTTACATTTGAACTCCTTGAACAGTTATTAAACTGGGCCAGATCGCAGACCGGAAATCTTGAAATAAACAAAAAGGATATCGACCTGCATTCCGTTTCATCAAAAATCCTCGATCTTATCGACTATTCCGCAAAACAGAAAAAGATCACAATCGAAAACCAGATTCAGGAAGGAACAATTGTAAATGGTGATGAAAATATTATTTCAACAATTCTGAGGAACCTTGTGAGCAATGCTGTGAAGTTTACCCCGGAAGATGGAAAAGTTACGATCTCTAATAAACAATATGATGATTTTATGCTTCTTACAGTTGAAGATACCGGAATCGGGATTTCGGAGGAGGATATGAAAAAGTTGTTCCGGATAGATATTAACGCCGGGACAATAGGAGCGGGAAAAGAGAAAGGAACAGGCCTGGGACTTATTTTATGTAAAGAATTTATTGAGAAGCACGGGGGGAGGATAGGCGCTGAAAGCGCTCCGGGCAAGGGAAGCAAATTTTATTTTTGTATCTGAACTGACCAGCTTCTGTAAGGAGCCGGTATGACAGCTTAAAGAATGAATTCGTCTTTCCCGTAAGAAGGATATAGCCTATTGTCCGAATTTCAATTGGATGAAATATTTTATTAGATTCGGCAGTTTTGTTATTTTGTATTAATTTATCTGAAATTATTACTCTTATTTTGGAAAAATCACTTTTTTCATCTGGTTCAAATGATTAAATTTGCCCCTTTTAAGAAAATTATTTTTGAAAATCAGATTGAAACTGCATACAGCAGCAATTTTGTGAAATAAGACATCCTCAATATCAATTTCATTTATTATATTTATAATCATGTTGACAAATGCTGAGTTAAAACCGGAACAGAAAAATATTTTCTGGAATAGTGAGGAGAGAAGATTAAGGTCTTACTGGAGAGTTATGATCCAGTTCCTGGTTTTTATCCCCGTCTTATTTTACATTAGTCCATATATATATGACCTGGTGGATGACCCCTTTGCCGCCACATTTATGCTGGAAATTGTATTTTTACTTTTATGCCTCGTGACAGTTTTTCTCGCGATGCGATTTCTGGACAGAAGAAAGGGGCGTAAAAACAGTCTGAATCCCGGATCATCAAAAGCATCCGATTTTTTCTGGGGTTTTTTTACCGGGGGTTTCGCCATAGCTACCATTTTTATGCTTCAGTATCTTGCCGGATGGATAAAATTTGACGGATTTTTTTATAACAATTCAAATTATTCATTTGGTATTGCTCTCGGAGTAAGATTTATGGGATATTTTTGTGTGGCTTTAATGGAGGAAATATTTTCCAGGGGTTACCAGTTAAAGAATATGGCGGAAGGATTTTTTATTAATAAAGTTGACGCGCGGACTTCGGTAATAACTTCATGGATTTTAACTTCCCTGGTGTTCGGATTTCTTCATGCCGATAATCCGAGCATTTCGATGCTGGGTCTGGTCAACCTCTTTTTGATAGGGGCTTTTTTCGGTTTTGCTTATATATTGACCGGTTCTTTGTATATGCCGGTAGGGCTGCATCTCGCGTGGAATTTTTTCCAGGGCAATGTGTTTGGATTTCACGTAAGCGGTTTTGCCCCCGATGTGGCTATTTTCCTTTCACGCTCGACCGGACCTGATATAATATCGGGTGGTGAATTCGGTCCGGAATCGGGGCTTCTAACAATATTTACTCTGGCCCTGGGTATTGGTTTGATTGTTTTAAAACAGAGGAAAAGAGATATAATTTATTTTCCATTCGAACGGATAGCGATGTTCAAATACCGTGTCCCGCATAAATAGTGTAGGTTGCTTTGCTTGTATATTCTGAATATTTTCTCGCGTTTGGCTTATATTATGGTTTTTATTACACCCGAAACCGTTGGGGAGCCGCCTCAAAAATTATGGATGAACTTGATCTGCCCGATAAAAAAAGATTTGGCGGCAGCCCGTTGGATTTCAGCAGCGCCATATACAAATTAATCACCTATTATGAACTCGATATTGATCTGAAAGAAAAATTATGGGCTGATTGTGAAGATGTTTATGAATATCTCGATCAGTACACTATTGAGGAACTGGCACGCCAAATACTGGAATTCAGTTCAGTTACGTTAAATGATGAAGGGGAATACTGGGGGAATGATAAAACGCCCCTCACCAAAATCAGAATAATGATGGAAAAAATATTTGACGGGAATAAACCTGTTGCCGAAAGAGATATAATCATGAAACTCTTTAAAGAAGCCGATTTTAACCCGGAGAGAATAATTTTGGAAGGGGAATATATTGTAAATGAGAGTTTCAGCGAAAAGGAGTTCGGGGATATTTTTAAAATGTAAAAAGTTTATTCTTTAAAAAACGAAGATTATTTTATAATTTTGCATACTAAAATGGCGCATTCGTCTAGCGGTTTAGGACACCGCCCTCTCAAGGCGGAGATCACGGGTTCGAATCCCGTATGCGCTACAAATTAAGCCTTGTAAATTATCTGTTTACAAGGCTTAATTATTTTGTGGGTGAAGTAATAGACGAAAATATTTTTTAATTGTTTGGATGTTATTTTTTTTTCCATATCTCAACGGGGTCCGATAAACAATAGGCCAAATCAATCTTTCAATATATGAAAATTTTAGTGTGTTGAAAATTGTATTTAAAATCAAGTTTACCTGATTGGAACAAAAGTTTTACAGATATGTAAAAAAAATCAGTGACAAATTCGATAATAATTGAAAATATTCGTATTTTGTTACAAGGAGACAAAAGGAACTAAAACAGTGGATAAGAAAGTAATAATCGGGCGAAACATAAAACATTTTCGCGAGGCATTTAAAATGACCCAGGAAAATATTGCCAAATATCTTGGTCTGGGTTCACACTCCATTATAAGCTCATGGGAAAATGGCAGTCGGAAAATCAGTGTTGACTACTTAAAAAAAATAGCCGATCTTTTTGGCATAAATATGATTGATTTGATGGATGAAACGCCGGGAGCTTCCATAATTAATTCATCTCTTTCTTTCAGGTGCAAAGATTTTTCTGAGAAAAATTATAAACAGATTGCTTCCTTTATGAGGATAATAAAGAACTATCATAAAATGAAATCACTCGCGAATGAATAAACAAGATTTGCTTATAATAAAATCTGCCAATGAGTTGAGAAAAAGTCTTGGAATAGGTTTCACATCCCCTGTGGATATCAGAGGTGTTATTAAGAAAACCAATATTGTTACCGCGTTCAAGCCTTTTGACGCTGAAAAAGGGGAGGAGGAATTTTCCGGATGTTCTATTAGAACGGAATATGGTAATTTTATGATGATAAACTCTAATCATACTATCGGCAGGCAAAATTTTACTATCGCGCATGAATTATATCACCTTATGGTTCAGAACGATTCATATTCTTTTTTCTGCGGCAGTAAAAATGAAATAGATTCAGAAGAGAAAAAAGCCCAAAAATTCGCTTCATCCTTTTTATTGCCGCAGGAAGCATTAATTGAAAATCTTACTACTAAAGAAATAAGTAAAAAGAATTCGATCGCGGAAAAGAGACTTTTTCATTTGGAGAATTATTTTCAGATTTCAAGATACGCGCTGCTTATTAAGCTGAAGATTTTGAATATCGTTGATCAATCGTTTATTGACCGGCACAATGATCCTTTATCAACTGCTGAGAATTATGAGATAGAAAAAACATTGTATCTTCCCGGAAGGTCCGGAGAGGTTTGGGGTGATTATGTTAATCTGGCAGAAAAACTATTCAGAGAAGAAAAAATATCAGAAAGCCATTACAGGGAATTGCTGAGTGAAATTGGAAGTGTAACAACTCTTGAATAATATGGGGCAACCGGAAAAATTCATATTAATTGACGCGGATGTGTTTATTCATCTAAAACTGGTCGGGTTATTGATTTATCTTCCCAAAATAATCGAGCCATATAGTCTGTCGATGTTAAAGAATGTGTTGGATGAACTGATCAGATTCAGAAGCGAAAAAAATGAAATCCTGAATTTGATCGATATGATGAAAATATTGATTATTAACCTGGATAGTATTGATAATGATGATATGATCTATGAATATGCTAAACTTATTACAACCATGGGTGACGGAGAATCGGCAACTTTAGCGTACGCCAGGTTTAGTGATAAAAAAATAATAAGTAACAATCTTTCCGACATTCGAAATTATTGTGAAGCAAATGGAATTTTATATCTTACAACAATTGATGTTTTTGACGTTGCTGTCCGAAAGGGAATTATTTCCCTCAATGAGGCGAATGAATATATGAATACTCTATTACAAAAAGAAAAGAAGGTGCCTGACACTTCAATCGAAAGTTATAGAATATCCAGGTTATATAGTTACCGTAAAATTCAATATTTTTTATCCGATTAAAAAGTTGTACATAATGAAAGCTCTTGAAATAATAAAAATACTGGAACTTGAATACCCCGATGTTAAACCTGCTCTTGAATATACATCACCTTTTGAATTGCTGGTTTCAACAATTCTTTCGGCGCAGTGCACAGACGCGAGGGTAAATATCGTAACGAAAGATCTATTTAAGAAGTATAGAAAGCCTGAAGATTATATAGCCGCCTCGAATGAGGAACTTGAGAAGGATATATTTTCAACCGGTTTCTACCGGCAGAAAGCAAAAAGTATCAAAAACTGTTGTTCCGAACTGATAGAGAAATACAATGGTGAAGTGCCGAAAGATTTTGATGAGCTGGTGAAACTTCCCGGTGTTGGAAGGAAAACAGCCTCTGTAATCGCGGGCAATGCTTTCGGTATTCCGGCCATAGCGGTTGATACCCACGTTATAAGGCTTTCAAACCTGTTGGGATTTATTGAGTCGAGGGACCCGGTAAAAATTGAATTTCGTCTTAAGGATTTGCTTCCTGAGGAATACTGGACATCATCATCACATCTGCTTGCCTCCCACGGCAGGAATGTATGTATCGCGAGAAGGCCAAAGTGTGAAGAATGCAAAATCGCGCATCTGTGTCCATCCTTCAACAAAATAAAAAAGGAGAAAAAATAATGCCTGATGATAAACAAAGGAACCGTGAGAGCTGTTTATCGGTTTTAAAGCAGTATACTCAGAGTGACAGTCTTCTTAAACACGCTTTTGCTGTTGAAGCATGTGTAAGATTTTACGCTGAAAAGTTTGGAGAGGATGTCGAATACTGGGGAAATGTAGCCCTGCTGCATGATTTTGATTACGAAAAATATCCTGATATGGAAGATCATCCGGCAAGAGGAAATGAAATACTTGAAACTCTTGGATTTGAAGAGCCTTTTCGCCGCGCTATCATGTCGCATGCCGATCATACAGGAGTTTCGAGAGAATCAAAACTTGAAAAAACACTTTACGCGTGTGATGAACTCGCGGGATTTATAACAGCGGTCACACTGGTAAGGCCGGGTAAAAAAGTCAGTGAAGTAAAGGTAAAATCAGTAAAGAAAAAATTGAAAGATAAAGCGTTTGCCAGGGCTGTGAGCCGTGAAGATATAATAAAAGGAGCTGATGAGCTGGGAATGGAACTTGACGCCCACATTCAGAATTGTATAGAGGCAATGACCCTTTCAGCCGGTGAATTAGGTCTTTAAAGTGCAAAAATTTGTACAAAATTAAGGTAATACCATTTTATTGACTTGACATTGATAATTTATCTTAAGTAAATTTGACCACAAAAATAAGGAAAAGATATAGAGAATTTTGTTACAGTAATTTTATTGACCGATTTATAAAAATATTACAGCAATCTGTATTTTATTTGGAGCAGTAATAAGTGAAGCAAATTCTCTTAATATCATTATTCCTTATTGGAATCACTTCTCTCTACGCCGGCGAAGGCGTCCGTATTTTATCCTCTGATGAAAACAGGACTTTGGTTGAATTCAACCTGGAAGGATTACGGGTATATGATGTTGCTGAAAATTCCTTTAAGTATGTCACATTCAGCGGGGCGATGATACCAACCGGACCCGAAACCGGAATCCCGCAGCTTCCATCGGCCAATGTTAATGTCGGTGTGCCTTCAGAAACAGGATTAACAATAAATGTATTGAAGGCGGAATATGATACCCTCCACGGTCAGATCGCTCCGGTACCCCTTAGGAAAAAGGATGGGTTTTCATTTTCTTCCCAATATATTAAATCGGATAATTACTACAGCTTTTCTCCTCCCGAACTTGTAACATTTGGTGAATTCGGATATATCAGGAATCTGCCTGTTCAGTCAATTCTTCTTCATCCGGTTCAGTTTGATCCACGCTCGAATGTTATTAAGGTATATAAAAAGGTTGTGTTTGCAATTAATTTTGCCGGTTCATCAGGAAAAAATTTCGCGAAAGTTGATGATTTCCTCGAAAAATCGGTAATCAATTTTAATAAAGCAAAAAACTGGGGAGTTGAAAAGGAGAAAATAAACAAGATTAATAACTCGATTAATCTTGCCGATGGGGTCTGGTATAAATTTGAAGCCCCGGAAGAAGGAATTTATAAAATTGATTACAATACACTTTCCTCTCTTGGCATTGATCCCGGCGCTGTCGATCCCCGCACTATAAAAATATGTAATCATGGCGGAAAAGCTCTTGATGAAGATATAAACTCCTTTACGGGAAGACCGATGAATGAGGTAGCCATTTATATTGAAGGAGAATCAGACGGCGTTTTTAATACAGATGATTATATTTTACTTTACGGCAGGGGGGTGGATTTCTTTGAATATTCCACATTACAGGCAAGAGTCGCAAGAAACAAGAACTACTTTTCCCGGAAAAACTATTATTTTATTACATCGGGTGGTGAAGATGGGAAAAGGATGGAGACCAGGGCCTCAGAAAACTTTACAAGCCCCATTCTAAGGAATACCTCAGTTGCGTGTACCTTTAATGACAGCGACAGAATCAATCTTGATAAATCGGGGCGTATTTATGTTGGAGATGAGTTTTCCAGTTCAGTTAAAACTCATACATATATATTGCCAATGCCGGGTATAATTAATGGGACACAGGTTGAATACCGCTATCAGATTATCAATCACTCGGATAGTCAGATGCCGATAATTATAGAAGAAAGCGGCAGTCAGATAGCGAATAAATGGCTTCACGGACCAACAGCCGCCTGGGGAACAGCGGGCAAAAACAGAAGCACGCTTTATTACACATGGAATTCGCAAGAGGAAAGAAGCGTATTTAAGATAACAGTGAATAATAATGACCCTGCGGACAAGGTTTACCTCGATTACATAGAAATTGAGTATGAGAGAACCCTTGAAACCGACTCTGATGAAATTATCTTTTTCGCGCCCGATATGACAGGTGATATCAGGTATGAACTGAGCGGATTTACAAATAGCGCTGTTACACTATGGGATATTACCGATTTTGGCGGGGTAAAAAAAATAACCGGAGCTTCTGTCAGCGGCGGGGAGGTTGCCTTTGAGTCCTCTGAAATATTAAGAGCTTCCTCAAAATATATCGCGTTGTGCGCCTCAAAATATAAATCGGTGGAAAATATTGAGCAGGTTGAAAATTCACAGATCGCATCCTTTTCAGAAGGGGCCGAATATGTGATAATCACTCATAAAAATTTCAGCGATCAGGCTGAAAGATTAAAAAATTACAGAGCAGGTGAGTCAGATTATCCAATATCCTCGGCGATTTTTTATATTGATGAAATTTATAACCAGTTTTCTTCAGGTTCTGTTGACCCGACCGCGATAAGGAATTTTTTGAAATTCGCCTACCAGAATTGGCAGACAGCTCCCTTTTATGTTTTGTTCTTTGGTGACGGCACTTATGATTATCTTGATGTCGAGGGAAAAGATAACAATTTTATTCCAACCTATCAGACAGTTGAATCATTTAATGAAGTTTACTCCTATCCCACTGATGATTATTATGCGAGAATTTCAGGCAATGATAACAAGCTCGACCTCGCTCATGGCCGCATTATGGTTAACTCGCCCGAAGAAGCAGAAGTAATTATAGATAAAATTATTGAGTATGAATCGGAGTCAGATAAAAGTCTCTGGAGAAATACTATAACCCTTGTAGCGGATGATGGTAAAAAGACTGATGGGGATGATGGTTATATACACACCGGCCAATCGGAAAGTCTTTCCCGGTATATTATTCCGAAATATTTTGATATGCAGAAAATTTATCTCGCCGCTTATCCGACAGTAAATACCGGACTGGGGAGGAGGAAGCCTGCCGTAAATAAAGCTATCGTGGATGCTGTTAATAACGGCACACTTCTTCTTAATTTTATCGGCCATGGCAATCCGGATACCTGGACACATGAATATGTTTATGAGCGAACAGTTACAATACCACAGTTTAATAACAGCCAGTACTTTTTCCTTACGGCCGCCACCTGTGATTTTGGCAGGTATGATGACCCGGTCAGTAAATCGGGTACTGAAGAAATGCTGCTCTTGCCCGATGCCGGAATGATAGGAGGATTTTCCGCTTCCCGTTCGGTTTTTTCACTTCCCAATGCCGAACTTAATGAGGAGTTTTACAAACAGCTTTTGGTTACAAGAAACAGTGATGGGGAAAGGCTGCGCATCGGGCATGCCTATCTGCTCGCTAAGTATCAGTACTCAATTGGCTATAGTGAAAATACAGAGAAGTTTCATATATTTTGTGATCCCGCTTTAAGATTAAATGAACCTGACAGAAGTGTTCAGATTGACTCGGTCAACGGAAATGATCTTACGGCGGAAGTGCAGATTAATGCTTTGGGAAAAGTGGAGATTAAAGGCTCGGTATTAAAACCGGAAGGTGACGCCACAGATGAAAACTTCAGCGGAGAAGGGATACTTTCGGTTTATGATTCGGAACGCACTGTTGACCTGAAGGAGTTTTATGGCTCAAGCACCGATATGATCGTTCAGGGTGGTGTGATTTTCAGGGGAAGGGTTTCTATTGAGCAGGGAAAATTCAGCAGCTCATTCAGAGTTCCCAAAGATATTTCCTATGAGGAGCAGCCTGGTAAAATTGTTGCCTATATTTATGATGATGAAGAGGATGGCATTGGTTATTCCAGAAATATTGTTGTCGGGGGAACCGATACTACTACCGTGGATGACGGCGAAGGTCCGATGGTGGAAATTTTTTATGATGATCTGAACTTTGACAACAGTTATCTTGTAAATCCCGATTTTACATTATTGATTTCTCTCGAAGATGAGACCGGACTTAATACAACAGGCACAGGGATTGGCCATAAGCTTGAGGGAATATTAAATGATGATGAAGAAAATGCTATTGATTTTGCCACACACTTTATCGGGGACCTTGACGCGGGGGGCAAATCAGGTGTGGTTCAGTATAAAATGAGTAATATGGAGCAGGGTGATTATTCCCTGAAGGTGAAAGCCTGGGATATATTTAATAACCCTACTGTTGAAGAAAGTTTTTTTACTGTTGTTCAGGATGGCTCTCTTGTTTTACAGGATGTGGTAAACTATCCTAATCCTTTTTCCTCAACAACACATTTTACATTTCAACACAATCTGGCATCTCCTGTCAATGTTAAAATTCGTATATATACCATTGCGGGAAGATTGATTCAGGAATTGGAAGAAAATTATATATCGGAAAAATTTGTCAGGATTTTCTGGGACGGAAGAGACAAGGACGCCGATATTTTAGCCAGTGGAACATATATATATAAACTGAATGTTGAAACGATTGATGGTTCATTCCGAGAAACATATCTTGGAAAACTGGCTATAATTCATTAAAATTATAACTTTAAATAATATTTATTTATCTGGAGGATTTAGCGATGAGAAGAATTCATGTGTTTATGTTAATGTTGCTGGTTTTTGCGGGAATAACCGAAAGGAATTATTCCCAGGGTGAGGCCGCAGTTCCTTTCCTGATGCTCGCGCCCGACTCAAGAGCCGGCGGCATTGGTGAATCAGGCTCAGGACTCGCAGACAACTCAGCAGCTATATTCTGGAATCCGGCAGGTATCGCATTCCTTACCGGTTCGGAAGTTAGCATTACTCACAGTAACTGGCTGCCACAGTTTAACCTCGACTTGTTTTACGATTACCTTACATACAGACAATATTTTGACGAACTTGGCGGAAGTATTACTTCCAGTATTACATATATGAACTTCGGTGAATTTGTCAGAACTGCTGAAAACTCGCCCGACCCTATTGGTACATTCCGTTCTTTTGACGCGGCTTTCACGTTAGGTTTTGCTACAAAACTGCATAATGACTGGGGTTTTGGATTTAACTTCAGGCTTATTCACAGCCGTCTTTCCGATAAACCGACAGGTCAGGAACAGGGTGAAGGAGTAGCTACCTCAGTAAGTTTTGACGTTGCGGCTATGTGGCGGCCTGAAAAACTTGATATTCCCCTTATTGGCGATATGGGCAACCAGGTCAGTATTGGAGTAAATCTTAGCAATCTTGGACCGAAAATTTATTATATCGACCAGGAACAGGCCGACCCGATTCCGACAAATTTCCGTCTTGGTTTCGCGATAAGAGCATTCCAGGATGATTTTAACTCACTGACCTATACACTCGATTTCAGTAAACTGCTTGTCGACAGAACCGCTTCCGGTGATGAAAGAGATGATTTTTATAAAGCAATATTTACCGCATGGGGAGATCAGCCGTTGAATGAAGAGCTTCAGGATGTGGTAACATCAACCGGGCTTGAATACTGGTACGGCCAGCCGGATGACTTTATGTTTGCTTTAAGGACAGGTTTTTTCTATGAAGACCCATCATACGGAAACAGGAAATTTTTGACACTCGGAGCCGGTATCCGTTATGATCTTTATGGATTTGATTTCAGTTATATCACAACTGACATGTTCAAAGATGGTGAAAATCACCCACTTTCAGATACATTAAGATTTACCCTCCTTATCGGATGGGGAGCAAAACCACAATCTATATCAGGATTTCCACGCGGGATATAATATAATATGAAATATATCAGGTTCCTTCTTATTGTTCTGATTTTCGCGGGGCCGGCGCCGGGACAGATTTCAAAATCTACTCCTGAAGCAGACCGGCCTCTGGTCTTTTCCGGAAAACTTAATCCTTATCCGGAAAGACTGTTAAAAGATAATTCCCCGGATGCAGATCAGACGGTTAAAATATTTGCCGTTATGGTTGAATTCCAGGAGGATTCAGACGCCCTTACTTTCGGCAACGGCAAGTTTGGTTCTTTATATACCGGTGATAATGCCACCAGTAAAGAAATCATAGACCCTCTTCCGCATGACGCCGAATATTTCAGGCAGCATCTTAAGTTTGCCCAAAACTACTTTAACGAAGTTTCCTACGGCAAGGTGGACATTACCTGGGAAGTTCCGGACAGAATATTTACTGTCAGTGAACTAATGAGAGAATATTCTCCCGATCCGGGCAGCGATGATCTCACACCTGTGGGAACACTCGCTCAGGAAGTCTGGCAAATGGTTGAGTCGGAATTATCAGGTTCTTATAATCTAAGCGATTATGATCTATTTACAATCTTCCATGCAGGAGCCGGAAGGGATGTAAGTCTTCCCGGAAGTTTTGGGAATGAACGTGATATCCCATCTGTATACCTTTCTTTGAAGGCTTTAAAGTCAATGTTTGGCGATGGTTTTAATGGTTTTGTTTCGGGAGCGATACAAAATACAATGATTCTGCCCTGTACGGAATCGAGAGAGCTCTCGAGTGTGGCGGGTAAGACTCTTCTGGAGCTAAGTATAAACGGACTTATTGTGTCCAGTATAGGCAGTTACCTCGGGCTACCCGATCTTTTTAATACCAAAACAGGGCTAAGCACCATCGGCAGGTTTGGTTTGATGGATGGACAAGCCATATTCACATATGGAGGTTTATTTCCTCCCGAGCCTTCACCATGGGAAAAGATGTACCTCGGATGGATTGAGCCATATACGATTGATCCGGGCGATTATCTTATCTCACTATCGGCGGTGGAAGCTGCCGCTCCTTCGGATACTACTTTAATTAAAGTGCCTATCAGCGCGACGGAATATTATCTTATTGAAAACCGCGCTCGCGATACGCAGAACGATGGCGCGAATATAACCTATATGCTTGACGGGACTGAATACAGCATGAACCTTACCGAGGATACCACCGGTTTCAGGAGTTATGATATTGATACTCTGAAAGGTGTGATCACCGATGTTGATGAATTTGACTGGGCTGTTCCCGGTTCAGGAATAGTTATCTGGCATATTGATGAAAGAGTAATTGCCGAAAATATCGACAGCAATACCGTTAATAATGATAAGGACCGCAAAGGTATCGATGTTGAAGAAGCGGATGGTATTCAGGATATCGGGGAAGAATTTGTTACCATCTTCGGTGATGTGATCATCGGGGAAGGGGATGAAGAGGACCTATGGTACTCCTCGAATGGGGCTGAACTCTATACCAACCGATTTGCCTATGACACAAAACCTGATTCCAGAAGCAACTCAGGCGGAAACAGTCAGATCACAATTGAAAATTTTAGTGATATTTCCAATAAAATGACATTCAGTCTTTCCTTTGGTGATGAAAACATCAGACTGGCCACTCAGAAAAAACTATCGGATAAAGACCTGTTTGGATTAAACAGCATAAGTTTAGGCGGCAGAACTTTCCATTTTGGCTGCAATGGCAGCAGATTTTTTGTTATTGATGAAGATGGTTCAATTATTCCGGGTGAAGGTGGTGTTTCAGCTTTCAGACCCGCTTCATTGATTCAGGATGGCCGGTTGATAGTTTCGGGAGCTAAAGAAAATACTTTATCATTTTATATATTTGACGGAACAGCTCATACCTCTTTTGAGAAAATTACTGCTCATAGTTTCTCTTCATCGCCCGTGATGATTGCCGGCGCCGGCAGTAAGGCATATATAGCGCTGGGAACTTCAGACGGTAAAGTTCTTCTTTATGAACTGGACGCAGATAACAATGATGTCAGTTTGATCAACACCTATGATATATTCAACCAGACAGAGGTTAAGACTATCGTGCTTTCCGGAAGTCCGGGAAGTATTTTTGCCGGAGCTGTTTCAGAAAATTCTTATGGGGATATTTCCGGTAATATGTATAACTCTGACGGAAAAATAACTGATGTTGCCCTTATCGACAGGAACGGAACATATCAGGCGCTCATACTGGTTGAACCATACAACTTTGTACTTATTGAAGATGGTCAAAAAGTAAGGGAATTCACTGCCAATCCGATAGATACGGTTAAATCATTTTCGATAATAAAGTTTGAACCAGATGGTGAACCTTATATTATTTACAGCGCCGCCAGTCATTCCGGAGTTCTGAATATGTCCGGAGCGGTGGGAGATAACTTCCCCTTCGTTAGTGATGAAAGTGAAAACTTCTCATATTCTCCGGCTTCTGCTGATGTAGATGGCGACGCAATACCCGATCTGATATTTACTACAGAAAATGGAAAAATTTATGCAGTATCCGGTGACGATGGAAATAATCTCAGCGGATTTCCGGTCGCGGGAGGAAACGCGCTGACCGGCGCTCCTTCGATACATTATGACAACGGTCTTTACATAACAGCTCTCGATCAGGATAGCGTGCTCTATTCCTGGGAAATAAAAACAGGAAGCGACAATATTCAGTGGAGCGGAAGTGAACCATTCGATAATAATCCTCTTGTTGATGTTACAGGCGTCCCCTCATCAGATAAGTCATATTTTCCTGAAGAAGAGGCTTATAACTGGCCAAACCCGGTTTATGAAGGAGAAACATATATCCGGTTTTATGTGGCGGAGGACTCAAAAGCGGTAGTTCACATTTTTGATCTGGCAGGTGATCTTGTGGCCGAGATGAACGTTAACGCTTTGGGCGGTATTAATAATGAAATTGCCTGGGATATCAATGAAATCCAGAGTGGTGTGTATTTTGCGCATCTGGAAGTTACAGGCGCTTTATCTGGTAATTCAGGTTATAAAATTATTAAGATCGCGGTTGTTAAATAAACTGATACCACAAAAATTTTAAGGAGCCGGTCAAGCCTTTGACCGGCTGCGTTAAATGGGTGAGCAATAAATACGGTAATTTTAAATGCGTAAACTTTTGATCGTTTTATTTCTGACAGCATCCACTGCTGTTTTTGCACAATTTGATGAATTTGATCCATCATATAACTGGCTTACAATAAAAGGTAAAAATGTTATAGTTCATTATCATGAAGAAGCTGAGAGAACCGCGAAGACAGTCTGCAAAATAGCGGATGAGGTCTGGGGACCGATAACTTCTTTATATGGTTATGAACCTGATCCGGTACATTTTGTGATCAAAGATATTGATGATTACGCCAATGGCGCCTCCTATTTTTTCGATAATAAAATTGAGATATGGGCTTCCTCCCTCGATTTTGATTTACGCGGAGCGCATAACTGGCTGAGAAATGTAATCTCACACGAGTTTACCCATATGGTTCAGTTGCAGGCTTCAATGAAAGCTTCAAGGTCCATTCCGGCTGTTTATCTTCAGTATCTTAATTATGAAGACAGGAGACGACCTGATATTCTTTACGGATTTCCCAATTTTATCGCTTCCTATCCAATCGCGTCTATAAATGTGCCCGCATGGTTTGCCGAAGGCACCGCGCAGTATATGAGAAAGGATTTTGATTATGATAACTGGGATTCACACCGGGATATGATACTTCGCTCCTACGCTTTGGATGATAAAATGCTTTCCTGGAACGAGATGGGTGTATTTAATAAAACAAGTCTTGGTAATGAATCGGTTTATAACTCCGGTTTCGCGCTTGTAAGGTATATTTCACAGAAATATGGTGAGGACAAATTAGGAGAAATATCCCGGCGCCTCGGGAAATGGAATAATATTACGATTGACGCGGCTATTGAAGACGCCATAGGTATAGATGGGGAAGCGCTCTATGATGAATGGAGTTCATTTCTGAAAAAACAATATACTGAGAGAATAAAGGATGTAAAAGCTAACCTGGTTGAAGGTGAAAAAATATCAGCCACCGGATTCGGAAATTTTTACCCGAAATTCAGTCCCGATAAAAAAGAAGTCTTTTATCTTTCCAATAAATATTCCGATTATTTTGTGTCGAGCCTCTACAGATATGATTTAGAGACGAAAAAAGATGAGCTGGTGCTGGACCTGGTAAGATCGGAATATGATTTTGTCCCCGGCAAAAACGGGGTCGTTTTCGCCAAACTGAGTGATGAAAATCCAAAATACGCGAAAATTCATGACCTGTATTATTTCGATATTGATGAGGATGAAGAAACACGGCTGACCTTTGGGTTAAGAGCCAATAATCCATCTGTATCACCCGACGGGAAAAAAATAACGTTTATCTATCAGCAGGATGGGACGAGCAATGTCGGACTGGTTGATATTGACGGGAAAAATTTTAAACGGCTTACATTTTTTGAATATGGAGAACAGGTATATTCTCCAAAGTTTTCGCCTGATGGTCAATTTGTAATTTTCGATTGTTCATATCACCAGGGAAGAGATATAGCGCGGGTAAATGTTGATGGATCGGGATTTGAGTATCTTCTTAAAGAAGCTTATGATGAAAGAAATCCACTCCTTACCAAAGATGGCTCGCTTTATTTCGCCTCAGATAAAACCGGTATTTATAATATTTATAAAACCGATTTGAAGGGGGGCGAAATTACCCGTCTGACGAATGTAACGGGCGGCGCTTTTATGCCCGATGTAAATGAAAACGGCGATATTGTTTATGCCGGCTATACATCGGATGGTTATAAAATCTTTATGATCAGCGGCAGTGAACAGAAAAAAGTGGATGACAGTAAAAAATATGTCGCGGTAAATAATCCCCCTCTGGATGAAGATAAACCTCTGGGCGATATGAAAAAATTTGATATTGAATCGCTTCGTTTTTTTGATGACAAAAAAGATGAAGATTATGAAGTAAGCGATTATGGCGGTTCATTCTCACGGCTGACATTTTTCCCCTTTATCAGGTACGATAATTATAACACAAGCAATTCAGGGCTGGACAAAATAAAACCGGGCGTATATGTAGCTTCTCACGATATGCTTAACCGTTTTGCTCTTTTTGCCGGCGGCGCGATAAATAAAAGATTTGAAAGGGATCTTTTCCTTCGATTCGACTACAGGGACCGGCTGCCTCTGTTATATAATCTTGGGATAAAACCTGATCTGGCATTCGAGGTTTTCAGCGTAAGCAGAAAATCCAACCAGGGACTTCGTTTTGATGAACTTGATGAGTCGCAGACAGTTTACACAGATATCAGCTACAGCCTGCTCGAATTCGATCTTTCCTTTTCACACAAAGCTTTTTCAACTGAAGACAAATTTGAATTCAGATTTATTTACAGTAAATATTCCAACACCATCAGCAGTTTTATTATCCCTTTTATTAATGTTCTTTATCCCACTTCGACGAGTGATTATTACAGGGGTAAAAACATTCAGCTAAAATATAATTATGAGACGAGACTGCCTTATATCGATTATGATATAAATCCTGTGGGAACTCAACTGGAAATACAATACAACTATGAAATGAATGATCTAAATCCGGATTTGGAATATGATGAAGATACCGGATCGATAATAAGAGTTTTCGAGGAATATAATTTCCATCGTCTTGAGGTGAATTGGAAACAGTTTATGCCTGTTTTTAATGGTCATACATTAAGCGCGCAGGTAAGAGCCGCCACTATTTTCGGCCCGCCGGTTGACGACTTCTTCGATTTTTACCTCGGCGGTCTTATCGGAATGAAAAGTTATCCATTTTATGCCATAAGCGGAAATGAGCTTGGATGGGTTAATCTTACCTACAGGTTCCCTCTCTTCAAAAATATTGATACAAGAATTGGTCATCTGTATCTCGACAAAATCTACTGCTCGGTATATGGCGATTTCGGCAACGCGTGGACCGGGGATTTCCCTGAATTTGATAAATTCAAAAAAGGAGCCGGAACTGAAATTCGAATTAAAATGAATTCTTTCTATCTTTTCCCGACAAGTGTGTTTTTCAGCGCCGCCTATTCATTCGACAGAACCACCAGGTACATTGAAGCGTTTGAAGAATCTGTGACTTATGGAAAGGAATGGCGATTTTACGGTGGAATACTATTTGATTTTGCCTTTTAATGAAACCGGAGTTTTATTATGAAAAACAGAGTTCTTTTAGTACTTATCATATTTGTATCATCAATATATGGGCAGGAGAGAGAGACTCTGCTTAAAGGTAATCTCAGTTCAGATAGCAGGATAGCCTTTGAAGCTTCCTCTGCCGGTTCCTCTTCCTCGGTTGTAATAGAAACCGGACAAGATAAAAAATCACCCGCTCTCGCCGGTATTATGTCGCTGGTCATTCCCGGTTCAGGTGAATTTTATGCCGAAAGTTACTGGAAGAGCGCTCTCTTTATAGCCATTGAAGCCGCGGCTATCACCATGAAGGTGGTTTATGATAAAAAAGGGGATGATCAGACAGCCGAGTTCGAATCATACGCCCATTCTTACTGGTCGCCATACCGCTACGCGCTATGGACCGTTACTAATCTAACCACTCTGAATCCGACACTTGACGCGGCCGATTATAATGTCCTCGATGGTAACTCGGAATTTGGAGTCAATTGGGCCGAGCTTAACCGAATGGAGTCGGATATAGGGGGGTATTATTCCCACAGGCTTGAAGAATTTGGCGAGCAGCAATATTATGAGATGATTGGCAAGTATACCCAGTTTAATCCCGGCTGGGATGATTTTGGTGATGAAAATACACCTTATGTTTATGGTGATCCGGTAACGGAGAAATTCACCTATTATTCCGGTTTGAGAGGAGAGGCCAATGATTTTTACAGTGTGGCCAAAACCGCTATGATCGTTGTTGTAACGAATCATATATTAAGCGCTATTGACGCGGCCTGGACGGCGGGCAGATACAACAAAAGTATTGAGATGGGGATGAGAATTGAGAAAAGAGAATATGGATTCCGGAGAGATTATTATCCGACCCTGGATATGAAAATTAATTTTTAAGAGTGAGAAAACAGTGAATGCCCCGTTAGTATTAATTGCAGGAAGACCGAATGTTGGCAAAAGCACCCTTTTTAACCGCCTTACGCGGAGTAAAGGGGCGATAGTAGATGATGTAAGCGGTGTAACAAGGGACCGTAATTACGGTACCGTGGAGTGGAATGGCAAAACATTCAGGGTTATGGATACAGGCGGATATGTCCCCGATTCAGATGACCATTTTGAGGCGGCTATCAGAGAGCAGGTTGAAATAGCTCTTGAAGAAGCCGATGCCGTACTTTTTGTAACCGATGGAAGAATTGGGATAACCCCGACTGATTTTAATATTGCCAACCTGATGAGAAAATCGGATAAGCCGGCGTTTCTTCTGGTTAATAAACTTGATGAAGCGGGAATGGAACATTTTAAAGCTGAGTTTTATAAACTTGGCATGGAAAATCTTTATGATGTCAGCGGCATGAACGGCAGGAACCTGGGTGATCTTCTTGATGATGTGGTGGAATCGCTAAAATTCCCCGATAATTCAGGTGAAGAGGATACGAGATTAAAGATATCGATTATCGGCAGGCCTAATGTAGGTAAATCTTCTCTTGCCAACGCTCTTCTCGGCGCCGACAGAAGTATTGTCACCGATATACCGGGTACTACAAGAGATTCTATCAACTCTGTTATAAAATATTATGGCGAGGAGATAGTTCTGATTGACACAGCCGGTTTAAGAAAAAAGGCGAAAGTTCAGGAAAACATTGAATTTTATTCCACTGTCCGGACTCTCAGGGCGATAGGAGACTGTGACGTGGCCGTTTTGATGCTTGACGCAAGAAATGGTTTACAGCATCAGGATCAGAAAATTCTTCAGGAAGCGGTCAGGAGAAGAAAAGGGGTAATCATTGCCGTAAATAAATGGGACCTTATAGAGAAAGAAACAAATACCGCGAGGGACAAGGAAACGGAGATCAGGGAAAAACTTGGCGCTCATGACTATTTTCCCATTATATTTATTTCCGCGCTTACCAAACAGCGGATAATAAAAATACTCGGAATGGCCGGTGATATCAATAAAGAGAGAAAAAAGGTTATTTCAAAAAGTGATCTTAATGAAAAATTTCTCCCTGAAATTCAAAAAACTCCTCCGCCATCAACACCTTCCGGAAAAGAGGTCAGGTTAAAATATATTACACAGGTTGGGGAATATTATCCCATTTTTCTGGTTTTCGCGAATGATTCGAAACATATTCCTGATTCTTACCGCAGGTTTATTGAAAAACAGATCAGGAAACATTTTGGATTTTCCGGAGTGCCAATGACAGTTAGTTTCAGAGATTCCTGATTTTTCTTATATTTAAGTTTTATTATTTATTTTATGGAAGCTGATGGGGCGGGTAAAAAAAATTATTGTCGTCGGAGGAAATGCCGCCGGACCGGCCGCGGCGGCGAAAGCTGCCCGATCTGACCGGAATGCCGAAGTATTTCTTTTAGAAAGAGGCCCCTTTATTTCCACCGGCACATGTGAGCTTCCATACCTGCTTTCGGGTGAGATTAAAGATCATAACCATCTTGTTTTTTTTGATGATGAGAGTTTTTACAGAAGCAAGAGGGTAAAAGTTTATACCGGATACGAAGTGCAGTTTATTGACCGAAAGAAAAAAATTCTCCGAGTAAAAAGAGAAGATGACCCCGGTATTCATTCTTTTGATTATGATAAACTGATTCTGACAACCGGTTCCATTGCCAATGAAATCTTTAATTTAGGATTTTCTCCTGAGAATCTCTTTCATTTTAAAACAGTTTCTGATTATCTCAGGATCAATGAATACATGGCTAAATGGGAGGGGGGAAAGATTATCGTTCTTGGCGCCGGGTATATCGGGCTTGAAACTGCCGCCGCATTTAAAGAAGCCGGGAAAAATGTAACGATAATAGAAAAACAATCATTCCCTCTGCCTACCTCGGAACCTGAAATATCAGCGCTTATTAAAGATTTGCTGTTGAAGAATGGAATTGAATTTGTATCCGCTCCGGAAGGAATAAAACCGGTGGTCATGGATAATAAAATAACCGCGCTTGAAGTCGAGGGGCGCTTTATGGAAACGGGAATGGTGATTTCATCAGCCGGATTCAGACCGAATACCAGTCTCGCGGCAGCTTCCGGTTTGAAATTATCTGATCTGGGCACAATAAAAGTCAACAGAAAGATGCAGACATCAGACCCTGATATTTATGCCGCCGGTGATAATACAGCTATGATAAACGCGGTAACCGGCCTGGAAGAATATATTCCCCTTGCCACACTCGCGCAAAAGGGAGGTCATGTAGCGGGCGCGAACGCAACCGGAGATAATGTTTTTATGAAACCGGTTGTAAAAAATATTGCGTTTAAATTTTTTGAAAACTTTTTTGCCTCTTCAGGTTTAACTCTTGATGAAGCGCTAAAACATTTTTATGGAGCCGTATCAGTCTCGGCGGTTGTGCCAAATCTTGTAAAAGTAATGCCCGGAAGCGGGAAAGTATTTGGGAAAATTGTTTTTGACAGACAAACGGGACGGCTTCTGGGAGCCTCATTTTTCGGAGGGAAAGAGGTCGCGGGTTATTCTGACCTTGTTTCTTATATGATTTTATCAAAAAACAGGGCGGAAGAACTTTCCGAAATTATTTACAACTACACTCCTCCGCTATCACCATTTATAAATTTATTATCTGTTCTTGGAAGAAAAGCAAAGGAAATTACCGGATGAATAAGATAAAAGTATTTCAATCACCGCTGATAAAAAAAGAAATTACCGTTTTAAGGAAAAAAGACAGCTCACCTGAAGTATTCCGGGGCGCTTTAAGAAGGCTTACCTACCTGCTGATATCTGAAATTTCTTCTGAATTATCTCTTGAAAGAGTGGAAATTGAGACTCCGCTCGAAAAAACAGATGGCTGGTTTCTTTCAAAAGAGCTGGTGATCTTTCCGATACTGCGCGCGGGACTATCGATGGTCGATCCCTTTCTCGATCTGATTCCCGAAACAAAGGTTGGCCATATCGGGATGGAAAGAAACGAAAAAACACTAAAACCGAGGGAGTATTATTTTAAGTCGCCTCCCGGGTTAAAAAATTCGCAGGTTATGATTCTTGATCCGATGCTCGCTACCGGAGGCAGTTCGGACGCGGCGATAGAATTTCTTAAGGCTCATGGAGCCGATGATATAATCTTTATTTCGATTATCGCTTCTCCCGAAGGAGTTAAATACTTAGCGGAAAAACATCCGGATGTTAAGCTGTTTACTGCCTCACTCGACAGGGAACTAAATGAAAACGGGTATATTCTTCCCGGGTTAGGAGATGCCGGTGACAGGACGTTTGGCACTCTTTAGTCTGGTAATATTTGTTTTCCCAATATTTTTATCAGGCCAGCCCTACCCGGTAAGTGAGGTTGATTCTTTGATCAGCGAAGGTCTGCGTTATACGTGGAATCTTGATTTTGATTCGGCTGAAGAATGTTTTATCAAGCTGGATAAATCGTTTCCGGAATTGCCTGCCGGAAAAATATTTCTATCTGCCCTTTTTATTTCGCGGCAAACTGAGTTTGAGCTGCCTCTTGAAGAGGAAAAAACCGAACAACTTCTGGAAGAGGCGATAGAGAAATCAGAAAAATTTCTGAGTGAAGATGAAAACAATATCTGGGCAAATTATTTTATGGGTTTGTCTCATGCATGGTCGGCTTATTATTATTCATTAAAAGGGAATATTATAAATACTGTTACAGATGGATATTACGCCGTCTCCTGGTTTGACAGATGTTATGAAATTGATTCCACCTTTTATGAAGCCTCAACAATAAGAGGAACCTATAAATACTGGATAAGTAAATATACAGAGGTAATTCAGTGGATGCCCTTTGTGCCGGATCAGATGGATGAAGGGATTGTGATACTTGAAGAGGTTGTCAAAAAAGCTGAGTACTCGAAACTTCTCGCGTTTCGTTCTTTATTCTGGATTTATATTGACCTTAAGGAATATAATAAAGCCCTGGACCTTGTGAATAATTATACCCGTGAAAATGGAGAAAATCCTCTATCCAAATATCTTCATGGCAGAATACTTATAGAATTTAATAAAACGGAGGCCCTGAAGATTTTTGATGAACTCTATAAGTTTTACGAAGATAAGGGGGATGAATTTTGTGTAATTAAAGTAAGGAATCTGTTAACCTCGGCAAAACTATACACAGAAGAAAAAAAATTTAAAATTGCCTTAAGATATTGCAAAATAGTTTTAAATAATTATATTGAATGTTATGAAGAAATGAAAAGGGATGATGGGAGAATTAAGGAAACACAATCCTTATTTGAGGAGCTGAAGGAAAAAATCGGGAATTCCGGCGGCTGAGCGCAAATTTTACCGCCGGGTAAACAGTGAATTACAGGTAACAGATGATTTCAGGAACAAAACAAAACCGGATGCTGCAGGACCTTATTCAGGTATGCAGGGAAAATCTTCCAAATATAAATGAAGAAATGCTGACAAAGAGTTTCAGGCTCAGTTATGAAGCTCATAAAAATCATGTCAGGGAATCGGGTGAGCCCTATTTTAATCATCCCTACGCGGTTGCGATGATTGTGGCGAGGGAAATACCGCTGGACGATATTTCTGTCATCAGCGCGTTGCTGCACGATGTTGTTGAAGACGCTGAGATGAGTCTCGAATTTATAGCGAAGGAATTCGGGTATGAAGTTGCCGAAATAGTAAACGGGGTTACAAAAATCAGCGGTGTTTTTAAGGGGCACGAAATAAATCAGGCCGAAAACTACCGTAAGATGCTCCTCTCGATGATCAGGGATGTCAGGGTAATTCTGGTTAAATTTGCCGACAGGCTTCATAATATGAGAACCCTTGAATTTGTAAAGCCTGAAAAACAAAGACGCATAGCGAAAGAAACAATTGAAATATATGCTCCTTTTGCCAACAGATTCGGTTTGGGAAGGGTTAAGTGGGAACTGGAAGACCTTTCATTTAAGTATCTGAACAAAGAAGCTTATAATGAAATATCCCGTAAGCTGAAGGAAAAAAGAAAGGAAAGGGAAAGTTACATAAATAAATTTATTCAGCCGATAAAAGAAAAGCTGATCGAACACGGGCTTGAATTTGATATCGGTGGCAGGCCCAAACATTTTTACAGCATATACAAAAAAATGGTCAAGCTGAATACTTCCATTGATAATATCTTTGATCTTCTTGCTATCAGGATAATTCTTGAGGGAAATGATCCGAATGAATGTTTTTATGTGCTGGGAGTAATAAACCAGATGTATAAACCAATCCCCGACAGATTTAAAGATTATATATCTATTCCCAAAAAAAATAATTATCAGTCGATTCACAATACTGTTATTGGTCACCAGGGAAAACTGGTTGAGATTCAGATAAGAACAAGGCAGATGCATGAGATAGCTGAAAAAGGTGTGGCGGCTCACTGGCGTTATAAGGAAAACACATCCGCAAAAGATTCTGATCTTGAAGAATGGGTAAACTGGATAAGGGATATTTTTGAAACCGCCTCTAAAAATGAGGCGACAAAGGAAATTCTGGCCAGTTTTAAAATGAATCTCTACCAGGATGAAATATATGTCTTTACCCCGAAGGGCGATTTGAGAAGACTGCCTGCCGGGTCGACAGCGGTGGATTTTGCTTTTGATATACACAGTAATGTAGGTAATCACTGCATCGGGGCGAAGGTTAATGGAAAAATTGTTCCTTTGAATACCGAGCTTCACAGTGGCGATCAGGTTGAAATAATCACTTCAAAAAATCAGCATCCCAATAAAAGCTGGCTTCAGTTTGTCCGGACACACAAAGCAAAATCGAACATAAGAAAATATATTAACAAGGAAGAGGAAAGGCTTGTTGAAGCGGGCCGGGAAATATGGGAAAGGAAAATTAAAAAACAGAAATTATCTTTCTCTTCGGATGAATTATCCAAACTTGTCAGGAAATTGAAATATGATAATATATCCAAATTCTATAAAGCTGTATCGCAGGATAAAGTTGATATAGATGAAATTCTGAATCCCCCGAGAATTAAGGAGGAACCTGAGGCGGGAACAATAGAATTCGAGGATTTCGCGAATTACGCGCGTCACTCAGCCGGGGGTGTGATTGTGGAGGGGGACTACAAAGGTATTATGGTTACCTACGCGAAATGCTGCAGTCCTATTCCCGGCGATCCGATAGTTGGTTATATTACTATCGGAGAGGGTATCAAGGTCCATCGTAAGGATTGTAAAAATGTTATAAGAATGGCGCGGGCAAATTCTGAAAGGCTGGTTAAAACCCATTGGTCAACTCAGAAAGACGCCTATTTTATCGCTGGTCTGAAGATCAGGGGAGAGGATACACCAGGCATTTTGAAGGATATTTCCAATAGTATCACCTCTTATCAGAATACCAATATTCACAATATTAATTTGACTACCGAGAGTACAGGCTTTTATGGCACAATTACCATTCTTGTTTCCGATCTGAATCATTTAAACAGGCTGATAGAAAGATTGAGAAAAAACAAGGGAATCTATTCAGTCGAACGTTTTGACGCGGAATCTGTGGGAAGCTGATGGAAGAAAACCCTGGAAAAAGAATAATCGCGATAGACTATGGTGAAAAAAGGGTGGGGTTAGCGGTATCCGATCCGCTGGGTATCTTTGCCATTCCTCTGGTTACGCTGAGAAACACAGAGTTATTGATAGAAGAGATTAAGAAAATAATCGGCAGCTACCAGACTGAAAAAATAGTGCTCGGTTATCCGTTGAAGGAAGATGGTTCGCCGACTCACGCGACAGGACCGGTTGAAATATTTGAAAAAGAACTTAAAGAAGCAGTCGCGATACCCATTGAAAGGATGGATGAGCGATATTCATCGGGCATAGCAAAAGAACAAATTATTATGAGTGTTAAATCGAAGAAAAAAAGAAAAGATAAAAGTCTGGTCGATAAAACAGCGGCGGCAGTAATTCTGCAGGATTATCTGGATGGAAGCTGATAAATTTATTCTTTATACTTATATCTGATTTAAAAATTTTTTATGTTAGTTATCGGAAAAATAGCTTTATTGTCAAAAATGAAAGCGAAAGCTGAATAAGATTGACATTTTAGGTTATAAAATTTATTTTCGTGCAATATTAACCAAATTATGGAGTACCATTTATGACACTTGACGCCCTCGGAATGATAGAAACCAAAGGATTGGTTGGCGCTATCGAGGCTGCTGACGCAATGGTTAAGGCTGCAAAAGTGGAATTGTTAGGAAAAGAAACAATCGGCGGTGGATTTGTAACAGTTATGGTACGTGGTGATGTAGGCGCTGTTAAGGCCGCTACCGACGCCGGCGCTGCCGCAGCTCAGAGAGTAGGTGAACTGGTATCAGTACACGTTATTCCCCGTCCTCATACAGATGTTGAATTAATAATCCCCAACCGACCAAAATAACGAAAAATAATGGACCTGGCTTTAGGTTTAATAGAAACAAAAGGTCTGGTCGGAGCTATTGAGGCTGCCGATGCTATGCTGAAGGCAGCCAATGTTAAATTAATCAGCAGAGAAAAAATTACCGCGGCCCTTATAACGATAAAGGTTGCCGGTGAAGTCGCTGCTGTTCAACATGCGGTTGATGCCGGCGCTTATGCCGCGCAGCGGGTAGGACAGCTGATCTCAGCTCATGTGATCCCGCGGCCGGATGATCTGATCGATACCATAATTTTTTCTCATCCCGGAAAAAAAAGAAAAAGGGGTGAAGGGAGAAGAAAAAATGCGCCCGAAAAGAGTGAGGAGGAACCCAAAACCGATTCAATTTTAAAACTTGAAGAACTTGAAAAGCTGACGGTAGTTGATTTACGCCGCAGGGCGAGAGAATTTCAGGGATTCCCAATCAAAGGCAGAGAAATTTCGAGAGCGGGCAAAGAAGAACTTTTAAAACATTTTAAAGCTCTCCTCTGAAAGGAATTATTATGAGGCGAAAATTACTTACAATCGCTTTTACATCCCTTTTTTCATTCGCGCTTTGGGGTTCGGTTTCCCTTTCGGATGAATATTATGCTACATTTCATATCCCGGTAAGAGTTATTGATCAAGGAGGCCGCTATTCCATAAGCGGTTATTCAAATGAAGAAGTAACGATTTTACTTAAGGGTGTAGGCTGGCAACTGGCCGGACTCTCACTGGGTCCGCAGCAATTCTTTGATCTTGTTCCGGGAAGCGAGGCAGGCAAAAAGAAAATTAATGTCAGAAAACAATTTGAGCAGACTTCATGGATTACATCAAATCTACAGTTGAAAGAAGTGCAGCCTGAGGCGGTTGAGTATATCGTTGAAAAAATGAGCGAAAAAAGGGTTGATATTGTGGCGGATATCGATCTTCAGTTCAGGCCTGGTTATGGAAGAGTTACTCCGATTACTGTTATTCCTGATTCTGTTTTGGTGACAGGCCCTGAAAGTATCCTGGCTTCACTTGATTTTATTACCACCGAATCTTCTGTGGTGGGGGATATATACCGCCCGGTTTCAGCCAGGATTGGTCTGGATGTACCTGAGCACACAAAAATCCAAAATAATGATGTACTGATCACTTTCGATGTACAAAAGATAGTTGACAAGGAATTTTCTGATATTAAAGTTGAAACCAGAAATGTGCCCGTACTTCGTGAGCTTGAACTTTACCCAACCCAGGTAAGGATTGTTTTAAGAGGGGGGATAAACACTCTTGGCCGCATGACAGGCAGTGAGCTGAATCCTTATGTTACATTTTCGCAGGCTTTAAATGATACTACCGGGCTGCTTCATCCTGTGCTTGAAGTTCCAGAATATATCACACTTCTCGAAATTAAGCCAAACGGTTTGGAATACATTATTAAGAAGTTTTAGAACGGGTTATCCGCAAACCGGCAAGCCGGAGAAAATTAGGAATTAGGAATTAGGAATTAGGAATTAGGAATTAGGAATTAGGAATTAGGAATGAAAAAAAAACGGGTTTATGGTTATATTGGTGTTGTTCATTTATTACTGAGGAAGTAAAAACCGGTTGCGAACCTTACAGCGCTTTTAATCAGGCAATCCTTAAATCCTTTAATCAAGGTTCAGACAATGGCGGGGGGAACGGTTAACAATTGAGAATTAGGAATTAGGAATTAGGAATGAAAAGAGGCCGGGTTTATGTTCGTATTGAGGTGGTCCTTTTTTCGCTCAGCGAGTAAAAAACGATACCGATTCCTTATCCTGTTTATCAATACAATCCTATAAATTTTGTCCTTCTTTGCGGGCTTTGCGTTTTCTTTTCCTATTGCGGCCTTTGCGTGGAACTTACCCCCAGAGAACGATAACCGATGCCGAACCCGACACTGATTTTAACCAGGTAACCCAATAATCCTTTAATCATGGTTCAGCTAGCGGGGAGTATACTCAAAAAAAATTGATTTTAGGAAAAAAGCTCTTTTAAGAATGGAAGTAATTTCATAAAATAAAGATATGATAACATTATTAACAACAGAAGAAAAAGCAGCGCTAAAAATACTGCATCGGACATCAAAGGATAGCAAACAATGTGATCGAATAAAAGCAATACTGATGTTAAATGATGGATATAGTTATAATATTATTCTACCTCAGTGTGACTATCCGCAATAACGCTGATTCAACAAAGCAGACTCAATTCAAAAAAAATATTCCCTGGAAAGCCAATTCGTAATTCGTCATTATTTCAGGCTTACCCAGCTTGAGTATTCCAAAATACCTATTAATGCCAAATCCATGTTTTTTCCACACAAAATCTTATTTTTGGTGGAAACTTATTAGTTGATAAATTGTTATTATGCATAACTTATTTTTTTCTCAAACGTCTTACAGGTGAGAGACAGATGAATAATCGGAGACTTCATTTAATGTTCAGGAATTTACGGTATACAACTTTCCTTTTGGTTGTTATATTTTCATTCGGCTTTATATCGGGTGACAGCGATGTATATTATGAGATGTCAAGGGGGATTGATATTTTTGGCCGGGTATATAAGGAAGTTAATCTTAATTATGTTGATACAATAGATCCCCAGGAATTTATGCGTGAGGGAATAAAGGGGATGTTATCCTCACTTGATCCCTACACAACATTTATTGATGAAAATATGCAGAAGGATATAAGCATTATCACCGACGGGAAGTATGGAGGAATCGGGGCCACTATCGGCGTCCGGAATGATAAGGTTACGGTGGTGGATTTAATTGAAGGATATTCGGCTCAGCGCCAGGGAATAAGAATCGGTGATGTAATTGTCAGGATAGATGATGTTGTGATGAACCGTGAAAAATATGATGAATTGAGCAGCCTGATGAAAGGAGAGCCGGGAACCCTGGTTTCCGTGGGAGTGATGCGTGAGGGGACAGAAAAGGAGATTACATTTAACCTGGTCAGAGAAGAAGTTGAGATAAAAAATTTAAGTTATTACGGATTTGTTCCTGAGGAAAGCAATAATGCTTATCTTAAGTTAAGCGGCTTTTCGAGACCCGCGGGAGACGAAATAAGGAAAGCATTATCTGAACTGAGCGGAATAAAAGAGATAAATTCAATTATTCTCGATTTGCGCGGTAACCCGGGCGGGCTACTCGACGCGGCGATTGATGTCAGTGAAAAATTTGTTAAAAATAAACAGCTTGTTGTAAGTGTGGTTTCCCGTGATACTACAAGAATTAAAAAATATTTTTCTGAAGAGGAGCCTGTATCGGGTGACGCAAACCTGATAGTATTAATTGATGAAGGCTCGGCATCGGCATCCGAGATTGTTGCAGGGGCGGTTCAGGACCACGACAGAGGAGTAATTCTCGGAGCTCCTTCATTTGGAAAGGGGCTTGTACAGACACTCATTCCGCTTTCATTTAATACCTCGCTCAAGGTTACAACAGCCCGCTATTTTACCCCGAGCGGCAGGTGCATACAAAAGGTTGATTATTCAAATAATGATGTTATTGCCGGGACCAGCGCAATAAGATCCGAATCATTTTTTACTGATAACGGAAGGGAAGTTTTCGCGAAAGGAGGCATCAGCCCCGATAGTTTAGTAATAAAAGATTCCGAAAGTGAATTGGTTATTTCTCTTTTAGCCGAAGGAGTTTTCTTTAAATTCGCTACTAAGTATTTTAATTCAGATGAGAACTTCGATTACAAAACCATAAATCAGAATAAGCTTTTTAATGACTTTATGGAATATCTGAAAAATGAAGAAAGGGTCAATATCTGCGAATCGGAAAATCTTCTTAATCAATTAAAAAAAGAGGCGGAGGAAAAGGAATTAGGCGCTAAATTCCAAAAGGGTGTAGAGGAATTATATACCCTTCTTGAAGAACAAAAGTTCAGAGAACTTGAGGAATACAGGGATGACGTTGTTATTGAGATCAATAAGGAACTTTCGGCCAGACAGGAAGGCAGAAAGGGGAGAATTAAACTCTCATTAAGCCATGACCCGCAGTTCTCCGCGGCTTATGAAATACTAAACAAACCGGACATCTACAGGGAACTTCTGACCCGGCAAAATTAGTTGTAGTTATGGTTTGCTCATTCTGAAGGTTAATGAGAATTTGAATAAGAAATCAAAAAATGCTTATCTTTAAATTTATTTTTAAAATAAGTATGACCCGATGAAAAATCCAAAAATATTATTCTACCGTAATCCTTCCATGGGAGCATGCCCCGAATGCGGAACAGTGGGAATGCTTAAAAAGTCGAGATCAAGAAATCTATGGGAACAGTTATCCAAAAAGCTTACCCCATATAAATATTATCGATGCAGATCCTGTGGATGGAGAGGAAAGATTAGCACTTACACTTTTACAAAAGAATCTGTAAAAAGCATTTTTTTCTATCTTGTTCTGATGGCTGTTTCAGTTTTTATAATTAAAACTGTTATAGAAAAACTATTGTTAAGATAATTACGAAATAAAAAATATGTTAAGATATGTATAAAATATGAGGAGGAAAAATGTCCGATAAAAATATTAAAAGCGGTAAATATGAATTTAAAGCGGAAGTAAAACAGCTTTTAAATATTTTGGTTCACTCATTATATACGAACCGTGAAATATTTCTTCGCGAGCTTGTATCAAATGCGTCGGATGCCCTTGATAAACTCAGATTTGAATCGACAAAAGGAAGTGAAATAGCTGACAAAGATATCGATCACGAAATCAGGATAACTTTCGATAAGGATAAAAAGCTTCTCTGGATTAAAGATTCCGGAATTGGCATGACCTCAGAGGAGATCATAAATAATATCGGCACAATTGCCAAATCGGGAACAGCCGATTTTCTGGAGCAGCTTTCCAAAAATAAAGAAGACGCCAATAATATAATTGGTAAATTCGGCGTAGGTTTTTATTCCGTTTTTATGGTTGCTGATAAAGTTGAAATTACCAGCAAATCATTCAAAGCTGATGAACCGGCGGTTAAATGGGTGTCTGACGGCCTCGGCAGTTATGAATTAAGTGAACCTGAAGAGGAGATAAAACGTGGAACCACTATCCAGATTCATCTTAAAGAAGACGCTTTGGAATTTGCCGATGATTACAGACTGAAAAATATCGTCAAGACCCATTCTAACTTTATCACTTTCCCGATTTTTGTAGGGGATGAAAAGGTGAATACTGTAAGCGCTCTCTGGCGTGAACCGAAATCCTCTGTGAAGAAAGAACAGTATGATGAATTTTATAAATTCCTTACTTATGATTCCGAGCCTCCTTTGAAACATCTTCATGTTTCTGTTGACGCTCCCATTCAGTTTAACGCGCTGCTTTATATTCCGAAGAAAAGTTATGATTTTATGGGATTGAGCAAAGAGGAATATGGCCTGGACCTTTACGTAAAACGTGTTCTTATTCAGCATCGTAATAAGGACCTGTTGCCTGAATATCTCGGATTCGTAAAAGGTATTGTTGATTCCGAGGACCTTCCTCTGAATATCTCAAGAGAGACATTACAGGAAAATGTTATTTTCAGTAAAATATCATCGAGTGTTACGAGCCAGGTTTATTCCGCGCTGAAAAAAATGGCGGAAGATGAGATTGAAACATTTAATGAGTTCTGGATAGAACACAGCAAATTCTTTAAAATGGGATATGGCGATTTTGCCAACCGTGAAAAATATATTGAACTGCTGAGATTTAATTCCTCAATAAATGAAGATTCAAAAGGTCTGGTTTCTTTGAAAGCTTATACTGAGAGAATGAAATCGGATCAGAAAGAAATTTATTATAAATTTGGCAACAGCCGCGAGGCAATTGAGCTTGATCCTCATCTTGAGATATTCAAAAGCAAAGGTATCGAGGTTCTTTATCTTTTTGATCCGGTAGATGAATTTGTAATGTCGACAGTGGCAAAATATAAAGATTTTGATCTGGTCGCTGTTGACCAGGCTGATCTGAAAAATCTTGAGAAACTTGAGTCGGTTAAGGAAAAGAAAAAGGAATTTGAAGACCTTAGCGATGATGATGAAAAACATTTAAGCAGTCTCCTCGCGAAGATGAAGGATGTTCTTGGCGACAGAATCAAGGAGGTAAAGGTATCGGAGCGGCTTGAATCGAGCCCCGCCTGCCTCGTTAATCCTGAAACGGGAATGTCTGCCTCAATGCAGAAAATTATGAAAATAATGAATAAGGATGTTTCTGTTCCACAGTTCATTCTTGAAGTAAATAAAGACCACAAACTTGTACGCAATATGCTGAAAGTATTTAAAGCCGATTCGAATGATAATTATATCGGGCAGGTGGTCGAGCAGATTTATGAGTCAGCGCTTTTACTCGAGGGGTATCTTTATGACCCGTACAACCTGGTCAACAGGATCAACAATCACCTCGAGCAGTCGAGTGACTGGTATGTCGGAATAAATAAATTATAATTTTGATGACATTCAGAAACAAAAAACGGCTGCCTGTTAACGCAGCCGTTTTTTTTTGGAGTAAAAATGAATTTCGCCGAATATAAGAAGGAAATAATAGCGACCGCAAAACTGGCTTATCCTGTATCGATAGGGCAGGCGGGTTATGTGATGCTTGGCGTTGTCGATAGTATTATGGTAGGTGAGCTGGGCGCAGAACATCTCGCGGCATCATCGTTATGCAACGGTATCTTTTTTACGATCATGGTCCTTGGTCTGGGTATGAGTATGGCGGTAACTCCGTTGATTTCTATTGCCATCGGAGCTGATGAACGATATAAGTGTGGAATCATTCTGAGGCAGGGGCTGCTTGTAAACATTAGTTTCGCATTAATTCTTGCCGTACTGACTTTTCTCACCTCAGAGTTTCTTCAATATATGGGACAGCCGGATGACGTCAGGATCATTTCAGAATCATATCTGCGGATTCTGGGATTATCGGTAATCCCTTTTATGATTTTTCTCGTTTACAGGAATTTCCTGGAAGGGCTTTCACTGACCAAACCAGCTATGGTCGTAGCGCTTCTTAGCAACATTGTCAATTTTTTCGGCAACTGGTTACTGATAAAGGGAAACCTGGGATTTCCGGCTCTCGGGCTGGATGGCGCGGGTTACAGTACACTCGCGGTAAGGATATTCATGCCTCTCGCGCTTATGGTTTACATCTTCCGTAAGGGTAAATTCAGTGAATATGATCCCGGCCTGAAATTTAAAAGTATTAACATTCCGGTGATAAGAAAGATAATTTCAATCGGGTGGCCGAGCGCGCTGCAGTACTTTTTTGAAGTTGCCGCTTTTTCATTTTCCGCGATAATTATCGGGTGGATCGGGGCCAACAGTCTTGCGGCGCATCAGATAGCGATGAACCTGGCTTCAATTTCATATATGACCATATTAGGGGTTTCCACAGCCGGGACTATCAGGGTGGGAAATTCATTCGGCGCTAAAAATCTTCATTCTATTAATATCGCCGGCTATACCGCATTTCTCATGGGAGGGGCGATTATGGCAGCAGCGGCGCTGATTTTTGTTCTTTTTAATGATTTTCTGCCGACTATATATATTGATGATCCCGAGGTTATCAGAATTGCTTCCACGCTGCTGGTAGTCGCGGCGATTTTCCAGATTTCGGACGGAATACAGGGCGTCGGCATGGGTGTATTGAGGGGACTGACAGATGTTAAACTGCCGATGTATATTGCCCTGATAGCCTACTGGATAATCGGGGTGCCATTCGGCTATCTTCTCGGTTTTGTATATGATCTCGGCGCAAGGGGAGTGTGGTTCGGTTTCCTGGCCGGACTGACCTTTTCCGCCATCGTTTTTGTCGCCCGCTTCAGAAGGCTGACCAGGACAGAATTGTGGTAAACAATCCCCGTCGCGCAACCTGACCGTAGGACAGGCTTTCGAGCCTGTCCCAATGGGGTTTATCCCTCTGGGCATCTCCACCACAGTCTGAATACTCACCACAACCTGTCTTTTCCCCAAGCGGTTCTGCCCGATGACCGGAATAACAAAAGTTCTAATGAATGCATGAAAAATTACAAGACGTAGAGACAAGGCATGCCTTGTCTCTACAGTATTTGAATATTTTGTATCAACCCTGCAAAAATAATAACCACGGACTTCAGAGCCTGTGTGAAAAGTTTATACAATTTTATAAACTCAGATTTGTCATTAAAACAATGAAGAACAAATATACGACCTGATTTTACAATCATTTACATATTACAAATACGCATAACTGCTTAATCTACAACAGGTTAGAGCCCCTCTCCTTCATAAGGAGAGGGGTTGGGGTGAGGTTGGAAGCTTTTGCTATTATTTAACTTTTTCTTACTAACCATGTTTATCATTTCCAATACTTGTATCCTGTATTTCTTTTTCTTACAACACATTATCCTTATGACGATTATCAGGACACAATTTCTAATGACAAATTTGGATAAACTCATCCCCAAACCCCTTCTCTTGGGAAGAGAAGGGGCTTAGATTGCAATTAATTCGCAACATTTTCCTATAGGGATGCCTGTGGCAAGGGTGAGTTCCAGACTTTTCACACAGCCTCTTCAGGCCGTGGACCCGGAGATACCTCCAATCTAACCGGTCCTCAGTTTCAGAGCGATGAAGATTTTTCCCTCTTAATCCAATACCCCGGTATTCTCTTTTGGCTAAAGCCTTCTATTTTTTTTGGATTTGAGCATCTCCGCCGTGAACGACGGAGTTATTGCGATTTAGTAATTAAATCGGCATCGTTTTTTTGTAGGACAGATTTGCAATCTGTCCCGAACGGCTGGCGGGGAGTAGATAATTTTTTTGAGAATTGTACAATATTCGAGGTGGCTAGGACAGATACGCCGCGGCGCACAGGTTCCAAATCTGTCCCACAGAAGAGGACCGGTTTTTTTTCAATCATTAAGGCGGGGACAGCCCCCTGAGAGGACAGAATACAATTCTGTCCTACGGTTTTGAAAAATCAAATATTAATCGCAAATTGATAGGGTAAAATATGGGATGTTGATAAAAACAGGATATGCTATGCTTAAAAAGATTATTCTTTTACTGGTAATATCTTTCTGTGAATTTTACGCGCAGGAGGGATTGAATGAAATGCGTATAGTAGGGAAACCGGAAATACTGAAATCAGAGTTTATAAGCAACAACAATAAAGATATTAATGGCAATGTATGCGCGGGATTAAAAATTGTAACTGATCTGACAGGATTCTCATACCGCTCAAATAACGGCATAGTAAAAATTGATAAACAACCGGGCAGGGATGTGTTATATCTCTCACCCGATGAAAGGGTTGTTGAGGTTTACTGCACCGGCTTTAAGCCGCTTAAAATATATCTTTATGACGCGGGCATATCTCTTCAAAGCAGGGCTGTTTGGAAAGTTGAGGTAACCGGCGATAAAAAAAGTGATGAAATATCTATAATTATTAGAAGTGAACCGGCGGACGCCAATATTTATCTCGATGGAAAAGAAGTTAAATCAGGGGTATCTGTTCAGACCGGAGCCGGATCACACAGCCTGAGAATCAGCAAAAGCGGTTACCGGGAGGTAATTGAAAATATTGAGGTTTCTCCCGGAAATATTCTTTTTGAGAGGACACTTGCCCCAATTGATCCGGTGGGGATCGTTATTAAAACAGCGCCAACAGGGGCGAGAATATTAATTAATAATTTTGACGAGGGTTTATCTGATCTGCCGCTGTTTAAATACCCCGGAAGATATAACCTCAGGATAACCAAATCAGGTTATGTAGATATAAATGAAGAGCTGGAGATTACCGAAACGGGGAAAAAGGAATTTCTTTATTCACTAATTGAGAACGCGGGAACTCTAAAATTAAGCGTTACTCCCGCGGACGCGAATATACTGCTGAATAAAAAGGATTACACGGGGCAAAAGAATATAAGACTCGCGCCGGGTCCATATAAGGTTGAACTGAGTAAAACCGGCTACAGGGATTTCAGTGAAACAATTACCATAACACAGGGAAAAACTTTAACAAAAACATACAGCCTTGAAGCTGTTACAGGGGTGCTGCAGTTTACCATAAAACCGGTGGAGGCGCAAGTGAAGTTAAAGAGGAACGGCAATACGGTGGAAGAATGGAAAGGAATGAAGTTTTTGAGAAACCTTGTTATAGGGGAGTACCAGCTTGAAGCGAGCGCGCCGGGTTATGGAAAACATAGCGGAACGATAAAAATTGCCGAAGGAAAAACCACAATAGAAAATATTGAGTTAATAAAAGAAACGGCCCAAAGCGCGGGGGAAACAGGAGGAAAGGCCGGAGAAAATATGGTATTCGTAAAAGGGGGCTGGTTTGAGATGGGGAGCAATGATGGGCGGATTTTTGAAAAGCCTGTACACCGTGTATGGGTGGATGATTTTTATATCGGGAAATATGAGGTGACAAATGCTGAATATTGTAAGTTCCTTAATGTGAAGGGAAATAAAATAGAGGGTGGAAAAGAATGGATCAGACTTTCTGGTAAATATGATGATGAAAAATGCCGGATATATAAAAGCGGGGGAAGATTTAAAGTAGAGAGCGGTTATGAAAGATACCCGGTAATATATGTAAACTGGTATGGCGCCAAAGCATACTGTGAATGGGCGGGAGGACGATTGCCGACCGAAGCAGAATGGGAGTATGCAGCAAAAGGAGGAGAAAAGAGCCGAGGTTATGAATATAGCGGCAGTAATGATATTGGAACGGTAGCGTGGTATAAAGACAACTCAAGAAGCAAAACACATCCGGTAGGCAGCAAAAGTCCGAATGAGTTGGGGATATATGATATGAGTGGAAACGTATTTGAATGGTGTAATGACAGGTTTGGAGATTTCTACTATAATAATAGTCCGAAACGTAATCCCAAAGGTGAAACGAGTGGGAGCCTACGTTCTCTTCGCGGCGGCTCTTGGGCCGGTAACACTTGTCGTTCCTATCACCGTGGCTGGTGCGTCTTGGTTGATAGTGGCAATAGCATCGGGTTCCGATTGGTTCGGGATTAAATCCTTAATCCTTTAATCTTTCTCCGAAGGAGTGCCTGTGGCGTACCCTTTGTGGAAAAGTTAAAATAACCAAAACGTATGATTTATTGAAATTAGTACCGATCCATTGTAGAGACAAGGCATGCCTTGTCTCTACGGCTGTAAACATCGGGGCAGGTTGGGGAATTGTTCTTGAATCAATCTGTCAAAAACTTTTGTTTGAAGGTTGCCCTGCAATGCCGGAAAACGGAAAACAGGGCGGGTATTCGGCTTTACCTCCTTGTCGGAGGACATTTCCGACTGCCTGGAATTCCCAATGTCCTTCTCTTGAGGGGGTGGATTCAAAGCGCCGCGCCTGCCTTTCGCATGGCTTTTCTTTGGAGACGGAGGAGGACCACGGTGGATCATCTTGGAAAAACAGAAAAAATCGGAGGGTTTCGCATCTTAAATTGTGATGTTAATAACTACTATCAATTTGCGAAAATTTTATTAAATTAGGGTGTATTTATTAAGGAGGAAAAAATGATACAGATAGCCAACCCGATATATGATGTGGTATTCAAATACCTTTTGGATGACAACAAGGAGGTGAAGACAATTGTGAATGGTGAATTATGAATGGTGAATTATGAATTTTTGCCTTTATATATCGGGAGAGGGTTTGTAGGGTGAAATTGTCGACTGACGGGGATTTTTGACTAAATATCCTCCTTTGGAGACGGAGGAGGACTACGGTGGATTATCTTGGAAAAACAGAAAAAATCGGAGAGTTTCGCATCTTAAATTGTTATGATATTAACTACTATCAATTTGCGAAAATTTTATTAAATTTGGGCGTATTTATTAAGGAGGAAAAATGATACAGATTGCTAATCCCATATATGATGTGGTGTTCAAATACCTTTTGAATGATAACAAGGTGGCGAAGATATTCCTCTCGGCAATACTTGAAGAAGAAATAGTAGATCTTGAATACCGACCGAAGGAAGTAAGGACGGAGACTGAAAAATCCACGCTGACAGTCTACCGCATGGATTTTTCGGCAAAAATAAAAACCGCGGAGGGGGATCACCGGCTGGTGATAATAGAGATACAAAAGGCAAAATATCATACAGATATAATGCGTTTCAGGAAATACCTCGGTAGCCAGTATGCCGACCCAAATAATATGTATGTTGAAGAAGAAGGTGTAAAATACGCGCTGCCGATCATAAGCATGTATTTCCTGGGACACAGCCTTAAACATACTGAAGCTCCCGTGATAAAAGTAAAAAGGAATTATTATGATATGGCAACGGGAGAGGAGCTAAAGGAAAAAGAAGAATTTATTGAAAGCCTTACACACGACAGTTATGTTATCCAGATACCTAAATTAAAGGAAAAACGAAGAAATGAGCTTGAAATACTTCTGAGTATATTTGACCAGGGGGAGAGCCGTTCGAATAATCATATACTTAATATAAGAGAGGAAGATTTCCCGGAAAAGTACCATTCAGTTATAAGGCGGCTTCAGCGTGCGATAGCCGAAGCAAAAGTAAGAGACACAATGGACCTTGAGGATGAGATACTCGGCGAGCTTGAGGATATGGAGAGAACAATCGCAAAGAAGGATGAGATTATTGAGGAAAGTAAGAAAACGATTGAGGAAAAGGAAAAAGCTCTGCAAGAAAATACCAGAGCCTTAAAAGATAAAAATTTAGCGATGAAAGAACAGGAAAAAATAATTGAAGAATTAAAAAGAAGACTTGAAGAGAGGTGAAAAGTATAAAGTATGAAGTATGAAATGGATTTGATAGGGGGGGTGCGCCTGCTCATTGGCCCCTTTTTAAGTGGTGATTAATTTTCAAAAATATTTTATTAAATTTGGGCGTATCTATCAAGGAGGAAAAAATGATACAGATAGCCAACCCGATATATGACGTGGTGTTCAAATACCTTTTGGATGATAACAAGGTAGCGAAGATATTCCTCTCGGCAATACTTGAAGAGGAAATTGTAGAGCTTGAATACCGTCCGAAGGAAGTAAGGACGGAGACTGAAAAATCCACGCTGACAGTCTACCGCATGGATTTTTCGGCAAAAATAAAAACCGCGGAGGGGGATCACCGGCTGGTGATAATAGAGATACAAAAGGCAAAATATCATACAGATATAATGCGTTTCAGGAAATACCTCGGTAGCCAGTATGCCGACCCAAATAATATGTATGTTGAAGAAGAAGGTGTAAAATACGCGCTGCCGATCATAAGCATGTATTTCCTGGGACACAGCCTTAAACATACTGAAGCTCCTGTTATAAAAGTAAAAAGAAATTATATAGATATGGCAACGGGAGAGGAACTCAAGGAAAAAGAAGAATTTATTGAAAGCCTTACACACGACAGTTATATTATCCAGATACCAAAATTAAAGGAAAAACGAAGAAACGAGCTTGAAATACTTCTGAGTATATTTGACCAGGGGGATTACCGTTCGAATAATCATATACTTAATATAAGAGAAGAAGATTTCCCTGAAAAATATCACTCAATTATAAGGCGTCTTCAGCGTGCGATAGCCGAAGCAAAAGTAAGAGACACAATGGACCTTGAGGATGAGATACTCGGCGAACTTGAGGATATGGAGAGAACAATTGCTAAGAAGGATGAGATTATTGAGGGAAAGGATAGAGCTTTAAAAGAAAAAGATGAAGCCTTGGAAAAGCAGGAAAGAATTATTGAAGAGTTAAAAGGAAGACTGGGAGAGAGGGGAGAAGTTTGACGTATGAAATGGATTTGATCGGGGGATTGCGCCTGCTCATTGGCCCCTTTTTAATGGTGATTAATTTTCAAAAAATTTTATTAAATTTGGGCGTATCTATTAAGGAGGAAAAAATGATACAGATAGCCAATCCCATATATGATGTGGTGTTCAAATACCTTTTGGATGACAATAAGGAGGTGAAGATAATTGTGAATGGTGAATTATGAATGGTGAATTATGAATTTATGACTTCATATATCGGGAGAGGGTTTGTAGGTTGAAATTGTCGACTGCCAGGGATTTCTACTAAATATCCCCCTTTGCCCCGACAGTCCTTTTGTCGGGGATGCGGGAGGCAGAAGGGGTGGCGTCAAAGTGCTGCGCCTGCCTTTGGCATGGTTTTTTTTGAAGACTGGGGAGGAAACAACCCTGAGTAGATAACTGACTTTTTTCAAGTTCGGCCAGTTCATGAATTATAAAGTTTAAAGCATGGACTCCCGTGCCGAAAAATGGTTTTCGAAGTGGATAAAACAGATCGGGTCTTAGGCATCTTCATTAGCGTTATTAATAACCGCTATCAATTTGTAAAATTTTTATTAAATTAAAAACTTAACGATAATATTCTTGTTTTAAATGGCAGAATATTGAATTTGCATGTTAATAAAAACGAGCCGTACTCCTCCTCATTGAACAGGTCCCAGCCTGCGCAAAAGATGCGGCAGGCAGACTTTGAAATCGTAAGTGAATAGATTGCCAAAGAAAAAACACAAGTAGAAATAAGGCCATCAATAAAATAAAAGAGCGTGTTTAAGGACATTTAAAAGTTGATGAAAGAAATAAATGAGCTAAATTATGAGATATGAAAAACTGGTTTCATTAATTGAAAGTCTGATTTCGGAAGGGAAAGAATATTCCCGGCGAGAGGTTAACAGAGCCATCATTTATGTTTACTGGCATATTGGCAGATATATTGTGGAATTTGAACAGGGAGGAAGAGAAAGAGCAAAATATGGCACGGGATTAATCGAAAAGTTATCGGAGGATCTTACCAATACGATGGACAAAGGATATTCGGTAAGAAATTTAAAACTTTTCAGGAAGTTTTATTTGACATTTCCAAAAGGGCAGCCAGTGATTGCCCAATCAAAGGATGAAAAAGGGCAATCGGAGATTGCCCTTTTGGGAAACGAAGAGGCGGCAGATAATAAAAACATAATTGCGCGGAATGATAATTGGAAATCTGCTCCGGAAGGGGAAGGGAAAAAATTGTTAATAGCGATGGCGAATTTGACCTGGACACACTTTGTAAGGTTATTAAGTGTCCAAAATGAAGATGAACGTAATTTTTATATCATTGAAACTGCTGAAAATAACTGGACAGTGAGAGAAATGAACCGACAGATTAACAGTTCACTATTTGAACGTATATTGTTAAGCAGTAATAAAATTGAGGTTGAAAAACTTGCTGCCAGGGGACAAATAATAGGAGATGTGAATGATATATTTAAAGAGCCATATGTGCTTGAATTTCTAGGACTGGAAGAAAAACCGGGATATTCAGAAAACGAATTGGAAAGCGCTATTATTGATAAACTTGAAAAATTCATTCTTGAACTGGGAAAAGGCTTTGCATTTGTTTCAAGGCAGGAGAGAATTTCATCCGAATCGGAGCACTTCAAGATAGACTTGGTATTTTATAACAGACTTCTAAAATCATTCGTATTAATTGATCTGAAAATTGGGAGGATTACACACGGAGACATCGGTCAAATGCAGATGTACATTAATTATTATGACAGAGAGATTAAACTACCTGATGAAAATAAAACAATAGGTATTTTATTGTGCAAAGAAAAAAATGACTTCGTTATAAAATATACCCTGCCAGAGGATAATAAACAGATTTTCGCAAAAGAGTACCAACTTTATCTGCCGGACAAAAAGCAATTAAAAAAGTTGCTTTCAGAGTATTTATAGCAAATGGTGAGACTCATGTATTCCTTGATTTATGGTTTACATCTGAATAGCTACTGCTGAAGCAGGAAAGCTGTAAAATCGGCGCCTACGATTCTTCCATGAGTTTTTGCACATCTTCGAAGGTGATGGTTTTGAGAATTTCATCGCTGTGATCGTATAGGGAGGAAATCCTCTCTTCCTGGTTGCTTATACATTTGAATAATACATTTTTAGCAGTGCGGGCATTACCGAAATTTTTATCCCGTTTTTCATATATATCGCCGAATACTTCCAACAGTAATTGCAACGCTCCTTCATCAAGTTCGTAACCATTTGACCGGGCGATGTTATTGGAAATTTCCAGTAACTGGCGGGGCTGATAATCCTCGAAATTAAAGAAATTTGTAAATCGTGACTGCATACCGGGATTGGCTTCAAGGAATCTCTGCATTTCCTTTGGGTATCCGGCGACGATGATAATAAACTGCCCCTTGTGGTCTTCCATTCTTTTAAGCAGGGTGTCTATCGCTTCCTGCCCGAAGTCGTTGGCCCCGCGGGCAAGTGTATAAGCTTCGTCGATAAACAATGTGCCGCCGAGAGCGCTCTGGATTATCTTGTCTGTTTTGATCGCGGTCTGTCCCTGGTAACCGGCCACAAGGTCGGCGCGGTCAACTTCAACAAGGTGTCCTTTTTCTATGAGTCCCAGTTCCCTGTAAATTTTGCTCATCAGCCGGGCAACAGTGGTTTTTCCTGTGCCGGGATTTCCGGTAAAAACCGAGTGCAGGCTTTTTTCAAGAACACGCAAACCCCGCTGTGCCCTGAGGCGTGAAACCTTCAGACTGCTGATAAGTTTTTCGACCCCTGTTTTAACCGAGTCCAGTCCGGTCAGGTCGAAAAGTTCAGCTTTATATTTTTCAAGTTTTTCAGCGTCTCCGGTTATTACATATTTTTTCGCGTCGGTAATCTTACCGATTGTATCGCTGAAATCGGCGGCGATGAGGGTTTTTGTAACCTCCTCAGTCCTCTCCTCCTTGTCCATATCAGCGAGACGGAGGACCATTTTCTGCTGTGCCGCTTCCATTACATTGCGAACGATACGGGCGTTGCCGAAATTTTTATCACGGGCGCGGTAGATTTCATTAAAATGTTTCAGCAATCCTTTTTCGGCATCCTCATCAACGACAAGTTTTTTCGATTTAGCTATTCTGTGTGTGATTTCAATTAGCTCATCAGGGGTATAATCCTCAAAAGTAAAAGTTTTTGTGAAACGCGACTGCAGTCCCGGATTGCTCTTTAGGAAATCCTGCATTTCCTGTGTATATCCCGCGGCAATAACAATAAACTTACCCCGGTCATCCTCCATTCTTTTAAGGAGAGTATCGACAGCCTCTTTTCCGAAATCATTTCCGCCACCTTCTTTTTTAATCAGGGCGTATGCTTCATCAATAAAGAGAGTGCCGCCGATAGATTTATCGATCATTTCAGTGGTTTTTTCTGTGGTTTGCCCTACGTAACCGGATACGAGTCCCTGGCGGTCTGTTTCAACCAGGTGTCCCCGCGGAAGTATTCCAAGCGCCGAATAAATTTTCCCGAATATTCTCGCCACTGTGGTTTTTCCCGTTCCCGGGTTTCCGAGAAACATTACATGGGAGCTGAATTTATCCTTGATATCCTCACCCTGTTCCAGGTAATAACGAGCAAGTTTTATCATGTTGTTTACTTCCTCAATGACTGAACGGAGTCCGGTGAGTTTTTCCAGATCGGCCATTGCCTCGGCGAGAGACTCCTCATTTATCGGCAGCCGTACATCTTCTTTGGAATCGGGGGAGAGGAACGCGAGAATGTCTTCTGGTAATATTGTGGTTATCGCTTCACGGCTTCTTTCCTCTTCAGGCAGCCTGAGGTATCTTTTGCTTAGCTGTACTTTTGTATCTTCGAAAAATTTTCTTACAAGACGGGCATTGCCGAAAGATTTATCACGAGCGCGGTAGAGATTAATATACTCTTTCTTTATCAGCTCGCCCGCTTCTTCGGTGAGAATATATTCCTCTTTTGTGAGCATCATTGTATAAATTTCAAATAATTCATCCGGGTTGTAATCCTCGAAAGTAAAAAATTGTGTGAACCTTGATTTCATTCCGGGATTAGATTCCAGGAAGTCATTCATTTCATCAGGATAACCGGCCGCGATAACGGTAAATTCACCTTTTTTATCTTCCATCTGTTTCAGGAGTGTATCTATCGCCTCCTGGCCAAAATCCTGACCGCTTCCCCCTTTTTTTACAAGTGTATAAGCCTCATCAACAAAAAGAACGCCGCCCATGGCAGCTTTTATCGCCTTGGTGGTTTTCTGCGCTGTTTCACCCACATATTGTCCGACGATATTACTTCGGTCAACCTCGACAACATGTCCTTTGGGAAGCAATCCCATTGCCTTGAATATTCCGCCGATAATTCTCGCGATTGTGGTTTTACCCGTTCCGGGATTGCCGAGGAAAACAGCGTTCACCGATACATTTTCATCAGCTTTAAGTCCCAGTTTTTTTCTTTCCTTAATAAAACTCAGATAATCAATAAAATCGCGTACCGAGGTTTTAATTGTTTCAAGACCGGTAAACTGGTCAAGTTCCTCCACAAGTTCTTCCAGAGATTTTTCCTCATCCGCCTCATGAATCTGAAAATCACCTTTTTCCTCTTTCTCTTCTTTTTCACCCGATGAACCGCTTTCTTCCTTTTCATCAGGTTCATCTATCATAGTATCTTCAGGCGCTTTGGTTTTCTGAAGTATTGTTTCATCCCCGATCAGGAACCACTTTTTCGCGACCATCTCATCAGCGATGAATACTTCTGCCATAGCCTGACCTTTTCTCCAGAACCCTCCCATGTCTGATCCCCAGGTCTGGGCAAATATAATCGCGTCCCACCCGAGACGGAGAGTAATGGGGAAATCGGAATCTCCTATTTTTCTTCCATTTAAATACCAGATCACCTTACCGGATAATTCTTTCGTTTCAGATTCAAACCAGGGATTATCAAAAATAACCTCAATCCCGATATGATGAATTTTTCTGATATCAAACTGGTCATAATATTTTCTTTTGCCAGTCGATTTGTCTTCTATAACATCAAAAACTTTTGCCGAAAAGACATCGGCATTTTTTGTTTTAAAGAATTTTTCATCACATCTGGACTCAGATTCTTCTTCAGGTGTTATTTCCCCGGGCTCAATTATTTTTATTTCCGGCTGTTCTTCGGGAACATCTTCATTTTCTTCAGGCTGGCTGTTTTGTTTAAGTTTGTTATAAATCCGGATAAATTTTTCATCTTTCGCGAAATGTTTTTCAAGTTTTTCTGCTTTCTCAAGCGCGGGACGAAACTGGAACATGTTATAAAGAGCTTCAAGTTCGAGCAGGTGAGCGTCGGGACTGATCTTACGGAATTTCGGATTTTGAACCACCATTCTTGAAACGAGCAGAGCAAACCAGGCGTCTTTGGCTTTTATTGCGCGGAATCCTTCTTTAACAAGGTCTATAATATTCTGTTTGCTGAGGCTGACTTTCCCCCTCGAAATATCCCTGGCAAACATAAATCTTTCGCGGCATTCATCCCATTCGGCATGTTTTCCTTTATTTATCTGGAGCGCCACTTCCATATTTTTATATGCTTCTTCATATTTTCCCATTCCGGCCAGTGCCCTGGCTTTATTGAGATAAGTCCAGGCAAGAATTTCTTTTTGTTTATCGAAGGTCTGATCAATATCTGAGACAGCTCCCTCAAAAATACTCATTCGCATAAGAATATAACCGCGGAAAAGCTGAGCTTTAACAGGATCTCCTTTTAACTCAACGGCAAGATTGGCAAAATCGAGAGCTTTTGCCGGATGCCCGTTTTCCAGAAGCGCCCAGGCAAGAAGTGAAGCGGCTTCGGAGCTTTCAGGCCGGGCTTTAAATAATTTTTCCGCTGCGGCAAGGGCAAGCCGGTATCTGCCATGCCATAAATGTTCGTACGCTTCGGCCTGCATTTTATTCAATTCTGCGGTGTTCAAAATATTTCCCGTTATCTCTTAATTTATGTATCTTTAAAATATAAAAAATATGCGCTTTTATTACTATTTTTTATAAATGTTATGACCGGAAAATAATATTAACTCAGGAGGTTTACATGAAAAAGAAAATATTAATTCTTTCTCTATTGTTATTCACCGTGGCGCTTACGGCATGTAAGGTGGGAGGAGTAAAAGGAAAAGGGGAGTACATTGGTGAAACAAGAGAACTGGAAAGTTTTGATAAAATTGAAATCTCCGGCGGTTATACGGTAAAAATAGTGATCGGTGAGGGAAGTTCAATTGAAATAGAAGCTGAAGAAAATCTTCTCAAACTTATCAGAACCAGGGTTATGGGAAATACGTTAAAGATAGATAGCAAGAAAGACTTAAATCCACGAAGGGAAATTGAGCTGAGAATATATACTGAAGAACTTACAGATATTGAAATTGCAGGTTCGAGCAATCTTGATGTCATCAACATTGACTGCGATCATTTTACTCTTGATCTGGCGGGAGCGGCCAATGCCGATTTGAGCGGTAAGGCAGAGAAATTTACACTGAGTATGGCCGGCGCGGGAAATGTAAATTCTAAAGAGCTGATATGTGATCATGTGAGAGCAGAACTTGCCGGAGCCTGCAATGCTGTTGTCTACGCTGATGAATCCCTGAAAGCTGAAGTTGCCGGAGTGGGCAATCTTGATTATTATGGCGACCCTGCGGATGTCGACACCGATATATCAGGGGTTGGCAAAATTGAGCGAAAATAAATTCAAATAAAATATTGGTGAAATATGACAGATAAAACATTGATTGGAATTATAATGGGAAGCGATTCCGACATGCCCGTAATGCAGGGAGCTGTGGATATTTGCAGGAAATTTGAAATTCCGTTTGAGGTGAAAGTTATCTCGGCACATCGGACCCCGGACCTGCTTGCCGAATGGGCGAAAGGAGCCGCCGAAAAAGGTATGATGGTAATTATTGCCGGAGCGGGAGGAGCGGCGCATCTTCCCGGTGTTACGGCCGCGCATACACATCTGCCGGTTATCGGAGTGCCTGTAAAAGGTAAAGCGCTTGAAGGAATGGACTCGCTGCTTTCTATAGTACAGATGCCTCCCGGTGTTCCGGTCGCGACAGTCGGAGTTAACGGAGCGAAAAATGCCGCGTTGCTTGCCGTTCAGATTATCGGCGTGGCAGATGCGGAAATTGCCGAAAAGATGAAAGCCTATAAAGTTGAGATTGCAGAGCAGTCAAAAAAGAAAAACGATACTTTGAAATATTGATTGAGAAATCTGGTAAAGAGCAGCAGGATCTTGTGTTGATCGGTTTCCTTTTTTATTAAGGCTCAACCGGATTATTCCGTAAGAAGTTAAATTCTACGCAAAAAGGTAAAATTTTTGGCAACAATTCGGGTTGTAGTTTTTCTTAGCATAGCTCTGTTGATCCCCTATAGGGATCTTACTGTATTTTTGTTCTTTGCTACAATAATGCTGCTTCTACAAAGCAGATTCGATTCATAAAAATATTTCTGGGAAAGCCAATTTGTAATGCGTCATTTTTATCCGCCGCAGCGGACCATCCCCTCCGGCGGTGATGGCACTAACTTTGTAAAACGAAAGGAATATTGTACGAAAATAGTTATTCCCCAACATCAATAATTCTTGTGGAATGTATTTTTAATATTAATTAAATAGAATGCTAACGATAATTGGCTAACCTATTGTTATTAAATTCTTTACAACCTCACCCCAACCCCTCTCCTTATCAAGGAGAGGGGCTTTGAAAATCCCTCCCCTTACTAAGGGGATGGATTTTCCCAAAGGGATGCCTCTGGCAAGGGTGGGGTCGGAATACCAGGAAAACACTATAAATACTATATTTATGCTCTATCTTAGTGCCATTATCTCCGGCGAAGGACATGCTGATTGCTCGGATTGTCGATAAATATCCCCCTTCGGAGGGGGTGGATTCAAAGTGTCTTAATTTGGAGATGGGGGAGGACTTACTTCGAGTAACTCGATAACTTTGTTTTTTCTGGCTCCGCCAGATTATGATTACGATTATGATTTTTAAAAATAATTGGAATAAATTCGATAATGAAATATTAATTATTTATTTACAGGAGAATATTTTGGGTTTACTTATTGTGGGCTCTCTTGCCCTTGATGATATTGAAACACCGTTTGATAAGGTTACAGACGCGCTGGGTGGCTCTACCACCTATATTAGTATTACTGCCAGTTATTTTACCTCTCCGATTCATATTGTCGGTGTAATAGGTGAGGATTTTCCCAAAGAGCATATAAAACTGCTCGAAGATTATAAAATTGATCTTCAGGGAATGCAGACAATTGAAGGGGGAAAAACTTTCCGCTGGGGAGGCAGATATCATGATAATTTTAATGAGCGGGATACTTTATATACTCATTTGAATGTATTTGAACATTTTAACCCGGTTATACCGGAGTCGCTCAGAAATTCGGAATATGTACTGCTGGGCAATATTGATCCTGTCCTGCAGCTCAATGTTCTTGATCAGATGAATAATCCCGAATTTGTGGTATGTGATTCCATGAATCTTTGGATAAATATCCGTAAGAAAGAATTGCTTGAAGTTATGAAAAGAATAAATATTCTTGTGATTAACGATTCCGAAGCAAAAATGCTGGCCGAAGAAAGCAATCTTATCAAAGCGGCGGAATGGATTTTAAAATCGGGACCGGAGCACCTGATAATCAAAAAAGGTGAACATGGCGCTATGTTATTCAGTGAAGGAAAGGTTTTTTCAGCCCCGGCATTCCCTCTTTCCAGCTTATATGACCCGACCGGCGCGGGCGATACTTTCGCGGGAGGATTTACAGGATATCTTCACAAAACAAAAGACCTGTCATTTGAAAATATGAAAAAAGCTGTCGCTTATGGCAGTGTTATGGGTTCGTTTTGTGTGGAGCAGTTCAGCACAAAAGCGATAGAAGGTCTTGATAAAGATAAAATAAATCAACGCTTTTCAGATTTCAGGAGGCTTGCCCTTTTTGAAGACAACAAACTTTGATACTATCAGTATAAAAGATGATAACCTGGTGTTGCTGGATCAGACAAAACTCCCGCTGAAAGAGGAGTATATAATCACTGATAATTATGAAAGAATTTCCGAAGCGATAGAAAAACTTGAAGTGCGCGGGGCTCCGGCAATAGGAGTTACCGCCGCTTACGCTCTCGCACTTTCTTTCAAGGGATTTACAGGCGAAACCAGTTCTCATTTTGAGAAAGTATACAACCGGCTTGCCTCAACAAGGCCAACGGCGGTGAATCTTTTCTGGGCGCTGAATAAAATGAAAGATGAATTCGAAGGCCTTAAGGAAAATGATGATATTTTTGAAACTCTTCTTCACAAGGCTAAAGGAATTCACCAGGATGATGTAATGAAATGCGCCGCGATGGGGAGGCATGGATTAAAAATATTTGACAAACCATCAAGAGTTCTTACTCACTGCAATACCGGTCAGCTTGCCACCGGCGGCGAGGGAACGGCTTTCGCGGTAATTCTGCACGCGTTCCGCAAGGGATTTGTTTCATTTGTTCATGCTGATGAAACCAGACCGCTGCTTCAGGGTTCGAGACTGACCGCATTTGAACTGGAGAAAGCAGGCATCCCGTTCGCGATCAATACCGATTCCACAGCGGCATATTTAATGCAGAACGGAAAGGTGGACCTGGTAATTACCGGCGCTGACAGGATAGCCGCGAATGGTGATTCGGCCAATAAAATAGGAACTTATAATCTGGCGGTTTTATGTGATTATCACAATATACCTTTCTACATCGCGGCCCCGACTTCAACCATTGATAAAGGCTGTGACTCAGGCGACAAAATTAAAATTGAGGAAAGAAGCCCGGATGAAGTTCTGTTTTTTGGTGACGCCCAGGTTTCAAAAAAAGAATATTCAGTAGTTTCTCCCGCTTTTGATGTAACTCCGGCTAAATTAATTAATGGTATAATTACCGAGGAAGGACTTTTCGGTCCTCCCTATAATTTTAATGGCTGAGATAATAAAAGAAAAGTCTATTATTATCAGGACTGTGCCTTATAGTGATTCGAGTCTGATAATTACATTCTTTGGTGAAAACCGTGGAAAATACAGGGGTATTTTCAAGGGGGCAAAGAAAAGAAAAGGCAACAGCGCTTCGACTGAATTATTTAATGTTGTCGAAACAATATATTATTACCGTGAAAACCGGGAAATGTATGTTATTTCAGATATGACCCTTATAAAACATCACTATGTCATAAGGGAAAACCTGGAAGCATTAAAGTATGCCTCGGGAGCCGCGGAACTGGTATTTGAACTTATACCTGAAAATGAGGAGCATCCGATGCTTTTCAGAGGATTGGAAAGATATTATAATGTTCTTAATGAGATGAATCAAAATGCCGGCGTTCTTTTTCTGAAATTTCTCCGCTTTTTTATAAAGGAGGCCGGCTACGATCTGCAAACCGGAAACTGTCATATATGTGGTAAAAAGATGCCTGACGGAAAGGCTGTCAGCATTAATTATGACTCGGGAATTATCTGTAATGAGTGTAAAAGCGAGACTGTGTCATTTTTTAGTTTCCGACCGGAACTTTATGATTTGTTTTTGTGTCTAAGCAGAAAAGATAACATCACCTCTGTACAGAATGATGATATAAAAACTCTTATAAACTTTTTTGAAAAATATTTAAAATATCATATAGAAAGTTTCAAAGGTATAAGATCGATTAAGATATTTTAATTTCGGAGGAAATATTATGAAAAGGAAAAATTTGCTTGGCGCTTTCACACTTTTGCTTACAGGAGCAATATTCGGGATGGCGCTTGTAACAGGATTTGGATGGGTAAGGCCAAACTACGCGGATGTTCAGGTTGGAGCAAAATCAGCTCCGGAAGTGACACTCACCCAGGATATGATGGCTTTTAACAACGCGTTTGTAAATGTATCAGAAAAAGTTACTCCATCAATCGTTCAAATCAGCGTTGTCAGCGAAACAAAAAGTAATTTTCACGATAAATTTCCATTCTTTTTCCCTTTCCGGGATGATATCCCGAGGGAACAACAGAGCGCCGGCAGCGGAGTGCTGATTTCAGAGGATGGATATATACTTACCAATAATCATGTGGTTGAGAACGCGAAGCAGGTTGAAGTAGCTCTTTATGATAAAAGAGAATACAGCGCGACAGTAATCGGGACCGATCCATTGACCGATTTGGCGGTTATAAAAATAGATGAGACCGATCTTCCCGCGGCATTTCTCGGCAATTCAGATAATATTAAGGTAGGTCAGTGGGTGATGGCTATAGGAAACCCCCTTTCACTTTCTTCAACTGTTACCGCCGGTATTATCAGCGCGAAAGGAAGAAGCCTGCAAATAATTAATGACCGTTACGGAGTTGAATATTTTATTCAGACCGACGCGGCGATAAACCCCGGTAACAGCGGTGGAGCGCTCGTTGATCTTCACGGAGCGGTGATTGGAATAAACACGGCCATTGCCACTGATGGAGTTTCGGCAAGATATATCGGGTACGGTTTTGCGATTCCGGCTAATCTGGCCAAAACGGTCGCGGAGGACCTTATAGCCAATGGTAAAGTGAGCAGAGGTTATATCGGAGTTTCTATCTCGGATGTCGACGCAGCGACAGCTCGGGCGGTCGGACTAGATAAACCGACAGGTGTTATGGTTCAGGATGTTGTGGAAGATGGCGCAGCGGCCGCCAGTGATATAAAAGCCGGTGATATCATTCTCAAAATCGATGAAAAAGAAGTGCGCCAGACAAATGAACTTCAAAACTACGTTGCGCGCCAGAGAGCGGGACATAAAGTCAGACTGACAATTTACAGGGATGGAGAAGAGCTCGAAAGGTATGTAACTCTAAAATCGAAGGATGATTCAGGTAATGTTGAAACCACGTCAGCAAAAGATGACGGAAAGAAAGAACGCGACCTTGATCTAAAGGAAGAGAACTTCGAAAATATAGGACTTACGGTTAAAGATCTCAACACAACAGAACTTGAGAAATTTAATGTTGATAATGGTATTCTTATTACTGATGTTAAAAGTTTCGGTATCGCTCAAAAATCGAGGCTCGTGAAAGGTTTTGTAATTAACAAGGTAAACAGCGACAAGCAGTGGATAGATATTTCTTCGGTTAGCCGGTTTTCCGAAATAATTGATGAAAATAAAGGACAGGCTATTCTCCTCTCGGTTGTTGACGGCAGGGGAGGTTCGCGGATTGTAGGACTTGAAATACCTGAATAAATAATTCAGCCCCGCTCAGCGGGGCTTTTTTTTATCTTTTGTCCGGGATTATTCTTCAAATCTTTATTGAATTTCTTATATTGGAAAAAAAGATTGGAGATATATGTTACGTTTTTTAACAGCCGGGGAATCGCATGGTAAGGCTTTGACAACAATTGTTGAAGGAATACCATCCAATCTTCCAATAGACAGGGAGTATATAAACTTTCATCTGAAACGCAGACAGGCAGGTTATGGCAGAGGGAGCCGGATGAAGATAGAGAAGGATGAAGTGGAAATAAATTCAGGGATCAGACATGGGAAAACCCTTGGTTACCCAATCGCGCTGAATATTAAAAACCGAGACTGGGTAAACTGGAAAACTTTAATGTCGGAATCGGTCCCCGGGGAGAATCAAGAGAAAGTGGTAATACCCCGGCCGGCTCATGCCGATCTGGCAGGAACGATAAAATATAATTTTTCAGATATAAGAAATTCCATTGAACGATCAAGCGCCAGGGAAACCGCCTCGAGAGTGGCCGCGGGATCTATCGCGAGAAGATTGCTTGAGGAGTTTGGAATTTCTGTCGGCAGCTATGTTGAAAGTATAGGCAATGTTTTCCCGCATAATAATTTTTCGGAGAAACTTTTTTCAAATGAACTCGCTGAAGATTTTACCGGCTGGTCGATCTCGGAAGTTGCCGATTTATCCTCTGTAAGAGTTCTGGAACAGGTACAGGAAGAGGAGGTAATTGAGAGGATTAGGCACAGCAAAAAAAGAGGAGATACCCTGGGAGGAACATTTATTATTATAGCGACTGGTCTTCCCCCCGGGTTAGGCAGCTTTTCTCACTATGATAACAGACTTGACGCTGCTCTTTCACACGCGGTAATGTCGATTAATGCTGTAAAGGGGGTGGAAATAGGCAGGGGATTTAAGTACGCGGGGGCTTTTGGTTCCGAAATGCACGATGAGCTGATTGTGGAAGATAAAAGCATCAGGAGAAAAACAAATAATTCAGGTGGAATTGAGGGGGGCATTTCATCATCCGAACCAATCGTAATAAGAGCCGCTATGAAACCTATTGCCACTTTAATGAGTCCTCTTAAATCTGTTGATCTGAGCAGGATGGAGGCGATTGAGTCAAGAAGGGAGAGAAGTGATTTTACTGCGGTTCCCGCCTGTTCGGTGATAGCCGAGTCGATGGTTGCCTGGGTGGTGGCAAATGAATTCAGTAAAAAATTTGGCGGAGATTCTCTCGAAGAGATGAAAGATAATTTTCATTCATGGATATCAAAAATCGAATCGCGATTAATAAATAATTTTAAGGATCATTAAATGATTGAAGTCGAAACTTTCAGATTTAACAGTTTTGTTGTAAACAGTTTTGTCGTCTATGACAGTGAAGAGGGAAGCGCTATGATTATTGATCCGGGATGTTTTGAATCTTATGAACAAAAGGAACTGGAAGAATTCATTTCATCCGGGAACCTTAATGTTAAATATATAGTCAACACTCATTGTCATATTGATCATATTCTCGGCAATAAATTTTGTGTTGATAAATATGGCTCACAATTTATCATTCCTTCAGGTGATGAATTCCTCCTTGATATGGCGTCAAAACAGGGGGAAATGTTCGGAATAAAATGTGAATCACAGCCGGTTCCCGATAAAAAATATTCCGGCGGAGAGGAGTTGAACCTGGGAAAAACAGTGGTAAAATTTATCTTTACCCCGGGACATTCACCGGGTGAGTTATCTATATTTTTTAATAATGAGAAGTTATTATTTTCCGGCGATGTGCTTTTTAGAGAGGGAATAGGGAGAACCGACCTGTGGGGAGGAGATTATCATACTCTACTCGATTCAATAAATGATAAACTTTTTTCACTGCCTGATGATACGGTCGTTTTCCCGGGGCATGGTCCTGAAACTACCATAGGGTATGAAAAAAGTAACAATCCCTTTTTGTGATCTTCATATCAGCTTTAGTAATGATGGTATTACCCGGTCGTTTTAATTGAGGGCTTTAAGCCGAATTCCGGGTATGATTTTAATAGGGGATAGTTCCTATGGGATATCAATTTGATATCGCCTGTTTATGCGGATTATTTAAGCATAATACCCGAAAACACAATTTTCGCATATTAATATTTTATAAATATCACATAATAATTTCAATTAAAACCGGATATTAAGAGGAAAAAAGCAATCTAATTACTATATTTGCGAAGGTTCTTATATGCCCATGTCTTATTTTGTTCTCAACTATTATTGAAAACTCAACCGGTATTTTAATAAATAATATAAAAGAACATCATGAATAAACAAAAACTCTTTTTTACGTTTCTATTTTTATTACTCCTCAGTGTTTCAGTTTCCAGCGTTTTCGCCGGACAACCTGAGGAGACAGCCGCCGCGACCACAACGAGTGTTGTGATGGAATCAGAAGGAGGCGAACACGCATTACCCGCTCCTTATATGGTAATACCTTTTGTGGTTCTTCTCCTTATGATAGCCACAGGTCCTCTTTTCTATCACCATTTCTGGGAGAAACACTATCCGAAAATAGCGATAGCGCTCGGAGCCATCACGGTGCTTTATTACATCCTTGTATTGCATGATACGCATAGTCTTTTGCATACGACGGCGGAATATTTGTCATTTATAGCGCTTTTGGCTTCACTTTTTGTTGCCTCAGGGGGAATCCTGATTAAGGTGGATAAAAAGGCCACTCCTATGCTCAACGTCCTGCTGCTGCTATTTGGCGCGATAATCGCGAATATAATCGGCACTACGGGAGCTTCGATGCTCTTGATAAGGCCTTTTCTTAAAATAAATAAAGGCAGAATCAGGCCATATCATGTTATATTTTTCATTTTCCTCGTCAGTAATATCGGCGGCGCTCTCACTCCTATCGGGGATCCGCCTCTTTTTCTCGGGTTTCTGAGAGGGATCGACTTCTTCTGGGTTATCACCAACGTAATCCATATTTGGGTGCCGACAATTATACTCCTCCTTCTCTTGTTTTATATATTTGATTCAAGGAACAAAGATGGTGAGGATTCCGGTCATGAATATACCGGTAAAATAGAATTCCACGGTTTAAAAAATATATGGTTCCTGGTAATTATTATCCTTTCAGTATTCATTGATCCCGGTGTTATGAGCTGGGTTCCTTCATTAAGTCCCCTTCCGTTTGGAATCAGGGAAATAATAATGTTCTCAGTTGTATATCTGGCATATAAATTTGCCGATCAGAAATGTCTGAAGGAAAATGAATTTGAGTGGGAGCCTATAAAAGAGGTTGCCTACCTGTTTATTGGAATATTTGCATGTATGATTCCGGCCCTTCAGTTAATCGCCCATGAAGCTAATGTGATGGGAGACCAGCTGACGCCGGGAATGTTTTATTGGGCAACCGGTTTACTTTCGGGATTCCTTGATAACGCCCCGACATATCTCAATTTCCTCAGCGCCGCTCTCGGTAAATTTGGACTGGATGTGAATGTGGCCGCTAACGTAAGGGAATTCATGGAATTGCACCCGATTTACCTCAGGGCAATTTCGGTCGCCGCGGTTTATTTCGGCGCGATGTCCTATATCGGTAATGGTCCCAACTTTATGGTTAAATCTATTTGTGAAAGATCAGGAGTTGAGATGCCCAGTTTCTTTGGTTACATGGTCAAGTATTCAATCCCGATTCTGATACCGATATTTGTAATTGTTATGCTGATATTTTTCTTATAAAGAGCAAAGTTTTAAATTATTTAATCCGGTTTTTGAATCTCAGAAACCGGATTTTTTTTTGCCTGTCCGGGCCATAGTTTCTCAAACTTTCCAATGTGGAAAATAATTGGTAAGTTGACTAAAATATTTTCCAGGCAGAGCTTTAGGAAAACGCCCTGATGGAGAAAAGTTCCCTGGCAAAACGGGAAGCGATTTATTCAATAAGAAGTTAAATTATACGCAAATTGGTAAGAGATTTATCAACAAGTAGAAAGTTTAGCGCCAGGTAAAAGTTTTTTGATTACTCGAGGTGAATCCTCCCCCGACCTCCGGCAAAAGACGACCGGAGGCCACCCCCTCCGAAGGGGGACATTGTGTCTTTTATCCCCCTTTGCCCCGACAGTCATTTTGTCGGGGACGCCTGTGGCAGAGAGGTGGATTCAAAGTGTTTTTCTTTGAAGACGGGGGAGGACTATCCCTGGGCTAACCGATAACTTTTCTTTTTCTGACTCCATCAGCTTATGGATTTAGAATCGTAGCCTGACTATCGGCAACATGCTGTTGGCGGGCGTTGTGAAAAATTTTGCTTTCCGGATTATCTACAACATGTTAACGTTAATGCGTTGCTAAGAGCCTGAGGAGAATATTAAAAATATCTTTACTGAATAAAATTAAATTATTGATTAAGTTTGTGACGGCTGATAAAAATAGCCGTTGTTAACGGTCATCGATGGTATATCAGTCAACAAATATATAATAGTAATTGTTTCGGAGGTTAACATGATTCCCCTTTATACATCCGGTCAGGTAAGAGAAGCAGACAAATACGCTATTGAGAAGCTCAATATTCCGGGTATTATCCTTATGGAGAACGCGGCCAGGGGTATTTATCAAATGGCCATGGAATCTTATTATGAAGAAATCACCTCAGGTGTTTCAGGAATTATCTGCGGAAAAGGAAATAACGGGGGAGATGGTTTCGCGCTGGCCAGACATATAGCCAACGGGGGAGGGGATGTGATTGTAATGATTTTTGCCGAAGAAGATGAGATAAAGGGTGACGCATTAGTTAATTATGGAATAATCACTCAGATGTCGGCAAGATATAACAATCCTGAGATATTATTCGTCAATGAGCCCGAAGCTCTTGAGCAAATTCCCGGATGTAACGTGGTTTTTGACTGTCTGCTCGGAACAGGCACAAAAGGTGAGATAAAAGAACCATATCGTTCTGTGATAAAAATTATTAATCATCTTAACCTTCCGGTAATCGCGGTTGATAATCCAAGCGGATTAAACAGCGATACAGGATCAGGGCAGGTATCCTCGGAGGCTGATCTGACCATTACACTGGGGGGATATAAGCGGGGGCTGTTTATCGGAGACGGGTACATCAATTGCGGGGATATAAAAAAAGCTTCAATCGGGATGGGGGAAGAATATTTTAATTCTCTTATTGTTGAAGATTTTCTGGTGGAACCGGAAGATGTCGCTTACGCGATTCCGGAAAGAATAAAAAATTCCCATAAATACAACGCCGGAAAAGTTTTCTCAATCGCGGGTTCATCATTTTTGCCCGGAGCCGCGTTTCTGACCGCGAATACAGTATTAAAAAGCGGAGCGGGCGCATCAGTGCTGGCTTTTCCTTCATCGCTGAAAAACATCGCGTTCCAACGAATGGATAATGCTGTTGTGCACCAATATAATGACCGTGAATATGGTTTTCTGATTCCTGATATTCTCGATGAATTGTCTGAGAGAATAGAATGGTCCGATATTTCGATTCTCGGTCCGGGCCTGGGAAGAGAAAAAGAAACAGTTGGGGCGATAAAAGAAATTCTGAAAAATTACCCTGAAAAACTTATGCTTCTCGACGCTGATGTTTTTTATTCTCTGAGGGAAAAAGAGTATAAAAAATTTGATCTTGGCAACAAAATTCTAACTCCTCACAGAGGTGAGTTTATAATGATGACCGGCCTTTCGAATGAAGATTTGGAAAAAGATATTTTGAACGCCGGTAAAAATTTTGTATCGGAAACCGGCTGCTGGCTGCTGCTGAAAGGGGCTCCGTCGATACTTTTTAATCCGGAAGGAGAAGCGATTATTAACAGCTCAGGAAACTCGGGACTTTCGAAATTTGGAACCGGAGATGTTTTATCGGGACTGATTGGTTCTTTCGCGGCCCAGGGCGCGGAACCTGAAGAGGCTGTTTATGCCGGAATGTATATTCATGGTCTTTCGGCTGATCTGCTGAAAGATAAAAAAACAGAATATGGTTTTACTGCCACCGATGTAATGGAAAATATCCCTTCAACAATTAAATTCATTCAGGAAAGTGTTATATAATAAATTAAAAAAGAACAGGAAGCTGCTGGTAAACATTCCAACAATATTTTACTGGCTGCTGTTATTTACGGCAACAAGTATTCCCTCTGGAGCTTTAGCCGCGAGTAAAAATATAAATGATAAATTCAGTCATTTTACCGGATACTTCATTCTGTCATTTCTGTTAACATTAGTTTTTCATTTTTCATCCCGAATCAGAACATCCGGCTGGAAGCTTGTCGGTATAGTGGTAATAATAGTATCCTGCTATGGAATTATCGACGAACTCCACCAGATGCTGATACCTGGAAGGTTTGCCGAATTTTTTGACTGGATAGCGGATATGACCGGAGCAGCGGCAGGTTCGGTGACATCTTACATGCTCTTAATCAGAAAAAATGAGACAACTAAGGCCGTTGACCTGAACAGGGAACATTCAGAATGATTTTTTGTATAATATTTAGGAATAATTGTTTGACAATCAGGTGATCATTTTTTAATTTTCATTATAATATATAATTTTTCGGAGGAATTGTGGCTTTACCAAAAAATCCAAAGGCCGATTTGAGACTCAAATATCGGAGAATATTCGAGATCAGCATGATCTTATCTCTGGCCGTCTTTATCATTTCGTTCAAATATTTTCCTTCTGTTAAAAAGGAAATTATAGTGAAAGAAGGACCACAGGAGCTGGTTAATGTAGAGGATGTTGAAGTTACCAAGCAGGAAACAGCGCCTCCGCCCCCGCCGAAGCCTCCGATCCCGATAGAAGCGCCGTCAGAAGATGATGTGCTTGAAGATATTGAAATTGATGATACAGAACTTGACGTAGCAGAAGAAGTTACCGCTCCTCCTCCACCCCCTCCTCAGAAAGAAGAGGAAGAAGAAGAAGTTGAGCCTTCATTCTTTATCGCTGTGGAAGATATGCCTGAGCCGATAGGAGGAATAGCGGGTATTCAATCGCGAATTGTATATCCTGAAATTGCCAAAAGAGCCGGCGTTCAGGGAAGAGTATATGTAAGAGCTTTTGTTGATGAAAATGGAAACGTTCAGAAAGTTGAGCTGATGAAAGGTATTGGTGCAGGCTGTGATGAAGCTGCTATGGAGGCAGTGAAGAAAACCAAATTTAAGCCTGGTAAACAACGTGGAAAGCCTGTTAAAGTGCAGGTATCAATACCAATACTATTCAAACTTCAGTAAATTTTTAAGCCCCGCTTTCGCGGGGCTTTTTTATTTGCCCGGCAGGGAAAAATTATTTTATTATCATTATTAGCAATACCCCCCGCAAAAAATCTGTTTAATTTCACTGGTTTCAAAAAAAATCCTTCGCAAAAATAATGAAGGTTTTACGAAGTAATTATTAAACATCAGGTCCAATTTTGCGAAAATAGATAATAAATATTATATTATTTTTTCAAAGCTCATTTTTGGACTTAACAGAACTGACGGTCTGAGCGCTAAAAATTGATTTACAAATTCAGAGGTAAAACATCAATTTGACCAAAGAGATAATTGGAGAATCAGAAAAAGAAGCCGCCGGTGAAATAAATATATCAATTAGGTTTCTAAAGATTATTTCTGAAAACCCTGATCATCCGGCTCTCTTATTCAAAGGAGGGGATGTTATCTGGAATAACCGGCCAGGAGAAAGGATCATTAACATTCTGAAACAGAACACTTATCCTGTCAGGGAAGAAACATTGCGCCATACAGTTTATGAAATAGTAAAGAATTCTCTAAATACAGAGGGTGATGTTGACACAAATTATCTGAAGGAAGGTTCCTCTGTAAGGTCTTTCACTGATTATGATAAAGAAGAAAAAATATTTAATACCCTGATATTGTTTTCTCCTGGTTTCGGCCGGACAGATTTTGCTGGGAGAAGCGAAGAAGGAATAATGTTGAGCCATAGTGAGCTTATGAGAGTGATGGAACAAAGCCCGGTATCAGTTATTATCACCGGGAAAGAAGGAAATATAAGATATGTAAACCCACACTTTTCAAAAATATCAGGTTATTTCTTTGAAGAAACAGCGGGCAGAAATCCTCGGTTCTTAAAATCAGGCGTACATGAAAATGAGTATTACGCGAATTTATGGAAAACAATATCTTCAGGTAATACCTGGCAGGGGGAGTTTTGCAATAGAAGAAAAAGCGGCGACCTTTACTGGGTATTTGCTTCTATAACTCCGATAATTGATGAGGATAAAAAAATATCGGGATATGTTGCGGTAAACGAGGATATAACTGAACGCAAGGCTGTTGAGCTGGAAAGGAAAAAATATATTGAAGAGCTGCGTCAGAGAAAAGATGAGCTTGAAAAAATATCAAATGAACAAAAAAAACTTAACAGAAAACTGCGTGAATCAGAAAAAGGATTAAAAGTTCTCAACGCTAGTAAAGATAAGTTTTTCTCAATTATAGCGCATGATCTCAAAAGCCCTCTTTCTGCTTTACTTGGTTATTCGGAATTCATCCAGAATGATTTTGATAATCTGTCGGAAGATGAAATAAAATATTTTTCGGGCAATATTCACCATGTCGCTAAAAGCCTTAACGAGTTACTTGAAAATCTTCTTCAATGGTCACGGCTTCAGACAAAAAGATTAAAATACTCTCCCGAGATTATAAACATCCGCAAAATATCAGAAAATGTGATAAATATATACAAAGCGAACGCGTTAAAAAAGTCTGTCACTATTGTGAACAAAATAGCAGATGAGTTATTGCTTTGGGCCGATGAAAATATGGTTCAGACAATGATGCGAAATCTTCTGTCAAACGCGATTAAGTTCTCCTATAAATCAGGCGAAATCATTATTGATTCCGAGGTGTCTGAAAAAAACATTAAAATTTCCGTAATTGATTCGGGAGTGGGGATAGGGGAAGAGGAACTTAAGGATATTTTCAATATTGCCCGCCAAAGAATAAATGAAGGCACTGACGAAGAAAAAGGGACCGGGCTGGGACTGATGCTTACCAAAGAGATGGTTGAGCAAAATAAAGGAGATATTAAAATTTACAGTCATAAAGACCAGGGTACAAAAATTGTAATTTCTCTTCCGAGATACTTAAAAGATTAAATACTTCCTTCTCTTAAGTGTAAATCCTCTTCAGGTTTAAGTTTGGCCAAAATATTCCGATAATATGTATTGTAATTTATTAACAGGCAGTCTGACAATAAATGAAAATACCTAAAATAATACTTCTGTTTGCGCTGATATTGATCTCATGCGGAGAAAGCAAAAAAATTGAGGAAGAGGTAACGAAACATCGAAAAGATCTGAGGGATATAGTTGAAAGAATAGGCAATGACTTTTCAAGAATAAAAGAGGAAACCGGAGAGCTCGCGTCAGAAATTACAGAATTATATCTGAACAGAAAAAGCGCTATCTCAAATGTTGATAAAACAAAATATGAACTATCGTTTTCGGGGGTTTTTTATAAACCTGTTAATGATGGTAAAAGCGCGACCTATTTATCCAACAGGAACAAACCAGATGAAAAGCTCAAAAATATTGTATATCTGACCGAACCAGCCGAAGAAAAATTCATAAAAATATCAAAAAAGTATCCGGAGATAGTTCAGGTATATTATAATGAGCGTCATTCATTATGCAGAATATATCCATATTTTGATGTGCTTAATCAGCTTGACCCGGGATTGGATTTGCGCGAGTTCAATTTTTATTATCTCGCGGATAAAAAACATAATCCTGGACGGAATACTGTATGGATTGATGAACCATATATTGATCCGGCCGGAAGAGGCTGGCTTGTTTCATCTATATCACCGGTTTATGTCAAAAATAACCTTGAGGGTGTGGCCGGTATTGACATAACAATAAATACCATCACTGAAAAATATGTCCATCAAATTGAAGATATCTTAATAGCCGATAAGAAAGGAGTTATAATAACGGCGTCTGAGTATCTTATCCAGCTTTTTTCAATGCCCCCTCTCAGGGATCATAAATATCTTGAAACTATTAATCTCGATACATTCAGAAGAGATTCTTACAATATTTTATTAAGCAGCAGGGAAGATTTAAGAGAGGCTGTTAAGGCCCTTTACCTGAAAAGTGATGAGTACAGGTTAGTAAAATCTGGTGATACCGATCTGTTGATAATAATTGAAATGATACCAGACCTTAAATGGAGAGTTATTGGTGTATTCGATCTGGAAAAAATATGATTATCATCTTAGCATCTTAATTCTTACTCTGATTATAATTGCTACCATTATCATTGGGCGTGAATACGCGGAGCTGCATTTTTATCAGCTTGAAGAATCATCAGACAGAATTCTTGTGCAAACACGTCTTTGCGGGCAGGGGATAGCAAATAATATTCTGAAGTTTGAAGAATCATTAAAAATTCTGGCAATGGATTTTAATGATGATATGGTTCTTTCAGAAAATGACAGCAGGCTGGCAGTAAGATCACGGGCAAAAATGAGGAGATTTTATTCTAAAAATCAGGAACTTATAAAAAGTATAAAAATTTTTAACGGTGAAGTAGAGCGAACAATAAAGAGGGATGCAAAAAATTATTTTAATTTTTCTCCGCGGGTAAAAAATGGCCGGGAGATGCCGGAAAAAGCTTATTACGGTTATGGTAAAAATAGTTTTTTTATTCAGCCTGTAAAGGATAGTTACGGCAATCTGCTTTTTGTCGTTGAGGTTTTATTGGATATTGAAAATTATGTAAACTCTCAGTTCAGAGACTATTATATTGGAAAAGACGCGTACTATATTTTACTTGATGACAATTCCAAAATTGTCAGTCTGAAAGATATCCATGGAGAAATAAGTCCTCAAGATTTTTATTTATCAAATAAGAGCCAGTTGATAAATGCGATAGCGAGAGGTTATGAGGGGAAAATTGAGCATGAACTAATTGAAGGAAATAAATCGACAAGTGTGGTTTCAGCATATTATCCCCTGAAAATTTTTCAGAATAAATACGCGATAATGTTTACTATTCAAAGACACAGTATATTTTATAATATCCAAAAATCAACCATGATTATCGGGGGAGGATTTTTGATTATTATAATTCTTCTCATATTATTATTCCTGAATATTTTAAGGAACCGTAAGAGAAATGCCGCAAAAATAAGAAGCGTTGAGGAAAGACAGAGAGCAATACTGAATTCAATTCCTGATCTTTTGATGATTGAAAATGAAAAAGGAATATATACCGATGTGTATTCGGGTGATACTGATAATATAATCAGACTTAAAAATGTATTTCTTAATAAAAATGCTGAGGAAATATTTGAAAGCGACATAGCTGATAAATTTGTGCGGAGCAGAAAAAAATGTATTGATAGTTCGGAAATGCAGATTTTTGAATATAGCATTGAACAGGATAGCATTCAAAAACATTATGAAGCGCGATTGACCAGAATATCTGACGGGTCGCCGGTAACTTTGATTCGGGATATTAGTGTGGAAAAAGAGGCGGAACAGGCTTACAGACTGTCGCATGAAAGATTTATTAAAGTACTCGATTCAATAAACGCGTTTATTTACGTTTGTGATCCCGAGAATCATAAAATCTTATTTATTAATAAATTCGCCGAAAATGAATATGGTAAAATTACAGGAAGAACATGTTATGAAGTGATGTACGGGGGAAGAAACCAGGTCTGTGAATTTTGTACGAATGATCAGCTCTTTCAGTCAGCCGGAAAACCTAAGGATGAAATTATATGGGAATTTAATGATCGGGCAAATGGTAAATGGTATGAAATGCATGACAGGGCAATTCCATGGATTGACGGCAGGAAGGTACGATTCCAGATAGCTTATGATATTACCGGAAGGAAAAAAATTGAAAATGACTTAATTCAGGCAAAGAACCGCGCGGAGATGGCTGATATAGCTAAAAGCAAATTTCTCGCGAATATGAATCATGAAATTCGAACCCCTCTAAACAGCATTTTGGGGTATGCCCAGATTTTACTTGGCAACAGGAAACTTGATAAAGCTTCAATCGATGCCGCTTCAATTATTCAGGCAAGCGGAAAACATCTTATGAATATCATCACAGATATTCTTGATATCTCAAAAATTGAAGCCAATCAATTAAAACTCAATATCAGCAATGTTTATCTGGATGAGTTTTTTGAGGAAATATTCAAAATCATTCAACTAAAAGCGAAAGAAAAAAATCTGATTCTTTCCATAAACTTTCTCAGCATTCTTCCGGTCAGTGTGCTCATGGATGAGAAGAGGATGAAACAGATTTTATTGAACCTGCTTAATAACAGTGTGAAATTTACCGAGTCCGGCAGCGTCGAGATGAATATCAGTTATAAAGAGGAGACCTTAAGAGTAGAAGTTTCAGATACCGGAAAAGGAATTCCTGAAAATAAAATTGAGACTATCTTTCAGCCATTTATTCAGATTGATGATCATTATAATAAAAGTGAAGGCACAGGTCTGGGATTGTCAATAAGTAAAAGTCTTGTTAAATTAATGGGGGGGGAACTTAAGGTTGAAAGTAAAGTTAATGAAGGAAGCCTGTTTTGGTTCGAAATTAAAGCCAGGGAGGGGAGTTTATCAAAAAAAGCTGTAAATGAAGCGGGGATAAATAAAATTATTGGTTATAAAGGACCTGAATTAAATGTCATGGTTGTAGATGACAACATATCGAACAGAAAGGTGCTGGGCCGGATGCTTGAGTCGGTGGCAATAAAAGTGCAATATGCTGAGGGTGGTTCGGAATCAGTTAAAAAAGTGGATGAGAATAAAACCGATTTAATTCTTATGGATCAGATAATGCCTGAGATGAGTGGTCTGGAAGCTTCAGAAAAAATTAATATCGGGATGAAAAAAAATATTCCTGTCATTCTTATATCCGCATCCCCTCCCGAAATTGAAACAGGAAGGTTTGCCGCCTATGGAATCAGAAAGTTTTTAATGAAACCTGTGCAGAAGGATACTTTATTCCGGGAAATAAAAAAAATACTCAATATTGAATGGACTTATGAAAATCAGGAGGCCATTGAAGATAAAATTGAGGATTATGCCCTTCCATCGGAAGAAAACAGAAAAATCCTTAAAGAGCTGATAAAGAAAAGAAATTACAGCCGTTTTCATAAAACTTTAAACAAACTGGAAAGCGAAGAGCCTGATTTGGCAAAATTTGTTGAAAGAATGAGAACTCTCGCGAACTCATTTGAGAGCAAACTCATTTACAGTATTTTGAAAGGAGAACAAAATGAATGAGCTGATAACAGAATATGAAAACAAAATACTGATTGTGGATGATAAACCTGAAAATCTTAGCCTTTTATTCAACCTTCTTCAGGAACACTATGAGGTGCTCGCGGCTGAAGATGGTGATGTGGCCTTAGAGATAACCAGGGAGAACAGGCCTGATCTGATTCTGCTGGACATAATGATGCCTGAGATTAACGGCTTTGAAGTTTGCCGACTATTAAAAGCAGACCCGGAAACCTCGGATATACCAATAATTTTTATGAGCGCCCTAAATGATACGGAAAGCAAAGTTAAAGGTTTTGAATATGGCGCTGTCGATTATATAACAAAACCTGTTCAGAATGAGGAAGCTTTATCAAGGATAAGAACCCAACTGAGATTAAAGAATTATCAGAAACAAATAGTCAAATTAAATAAACAGCTTGAAAAAAAAGTATCGGAAAGAACAAATCAGCTCGAAGAAAAGGTTTATGAAATTAATAAATATTACGCGGCTCTGAAAGAGAGTGAAGCGAGATATAAGACATTATTTGAAGACGCTCCGGACGCGATATTACTTATAGATGTTGATTCGGGCATTGTTGTTGACGCAAACCCTGCGGCTTATCATCTTTTTGGAATATCAGAAGGTGAATTGATAGGGATGGAGCAAGATGAAATATTCATAAATAAGCCGGAAAATATAGAAAAGAACGTTGATGTGGCAGAAGATCTGATGAGTTTTGGCGGCAAACCAAATCTCGTATTTCAAAACATAATTATAAACCGTCATGGGAAACATATTCCGGTTGAAGTTTCGGCGAAAACCATTCTGGTTGAAGGGCAATTGCTCTTGCAGGGAGTAATCAGAGATATTACCGAAAGAAAGTTGGTTGAAGAAAAGTTAAGGGTGGCAAAAGAGAGAGCGGAGGAGATGAACAGGGTAAAATCAAATTTTCTCTCAAATATGAATCATGAATTAAGAACACCTCTTATAGGTATTATGGGCTTCGCTGAATTTATGAAGGAAGAAATAGAACAGGAAGAATACAGGAATATGGCTTCAATTATACACAAAGGGGGAGAAAGGCTTTTAAGAACATTGAATCTGATTCTGGATATTTCAGCGATAGAACATGGAAAAGTGACACTTAACAGGCAAACCCGGGATATCAGGGAGTTGCTGGAAAAATCCATCAGTGAACAAACCGAAGCGGCAACAGAAAAAAATATCACTCTTATCAAAAATTTTTCCGATCAGGAAATAAGGCTGAATATCGATTGCAGAATGTTTAAAAATGTAATCGATAATCTTATAAGCAATGCCATTAAATATACCGATAAAGGGCATATTGAGATCAAAACCGAGCTTATTGAAGATGAAACATCATGGGCAAATATAAAAATCATTGATACCGGTATAGGAATTGAGCGTGAAAGACTTGAATTGATTTTTTCAGACTTCAGGCAGGGCAGCGAAGGGATGAGCCGCGATTATGAGGGAACCGGACTGGGGCTTTCACTTAGTCAGAAATTTATTGAGTTTATGGGTGGTATGATGACGGTGGATAGTGTGCCGGGAAAAGGTTCGGTTTTTAATGTAATCATGCCGGTGACAGAAGATATTCAGGAACTGGATACAAAAAAACTAATAACCGGAATTAAAAATCTGAAGCTTTCCGGAATTATTGAAGGAGATACAACAAAAGGAAATATTCTTATTTTTGATAATGATTATACAAGCAGGGAGTATATTAAAATTATTCTTGATGGCAAATATGAAATGGATGATACTTCTTCGGTTAAACATGCTATTGAGATGGTCAGGAAAAAAAATTATGATATCATGCTGATTGATGTCGATAGCAGGACAGGCCTGGGTGGTGAGAAACTGTTAAGTTTGTTATGTGGTATGGGCTATACAGAAAACATCACCAAAATAGCAATGACCTCGGTGGACAGGTCAGGCGATGAGGAAAAACTTTTGGGAATGGGATTCAACGATTATATTGTTAAACCTTTTGATAAGAAAAAACTGCAAAAATTACTTCGTTCAGCATCTTTAAAAAGAAATAAAAGCTAATTTTTTATTCTTCCGCAGGAAGGATTTGCATATTCACAAAAAATACGAATCGACTTAATAAGTAATTTACCGGTATATAAGATAAACAAATTATTACTGCCGTTAAAAGATATTCCCGCCGCGAACAGTCGATAGATCATTTTATCAAATCCTTTAAATTTTCTTCTTTTCGCGGCATTTAAGATTGCGCGGGCATGGTTTTTAAATCCCCTTTTCCTTTTTTCATAATCTGTTGATTGTCCTCCCCGCAGTATTCTGTGTTTATAAAGGTTTCTGTCGATGAACTTCAGCCCGGTAATTTCCTCCATTTTATATACCAGGTCCCTGTCCTCAGCATAAAGAATATCCTCATCAAGGCCGCTGGTTTTAAGATAGAGTGATTTACGAAAAGACTTGATATGTGAAACAAAGCCGTAAAATACAGCCGATTTGCCCGGGGGTACGTAGCTGTTTCGGATATATCGCAATTCCTCTTTCATAGCAGAGTCGTATGAAACAAAGTTGGAATAGATGAAACCACATTCCGGGTTTTCAGAATATGCGGACAAAAGAACTCCTGTTGTTTCAGGAGTTATTGTATCATCCGAATCAAGCAGGGCGACCAGGTCAGTTTCGGCAAGAGATATAAGTTTTTTTAGAGTGCCGATATATCCTCTGTTTTTTTCATTTTGTACAAGCTTTATTTGGTTGTTTTCGAATTCTCTGATAATTTCAGGGGAGTTATCACTGCTTGCGTCATCACAGATAATTGCCAGCCAGTTATCGTTATTCTGCTGTTGAAGGGACCGTAGGCAATCAGCTATATATTCTGAGTGATTGTAATTCGCGATAAGATAAGTGATTTTCTCCATAAATCCGCATTGCGTTTAAAGAATAAAAAGAATAATTAATATAAAATATTAATCTGATCCTGCAAATACCGGATAGTATGGAAAAATATCATTTCACAGCTTGCTTATCATTTCAATATACGTTTAAATTGGGGATAATAAATTTAAAATGTGATTTGACGAAAATTCTGAAAAATATATTCCTTCCTTTAAGTAGTTTCCTTGTGAGGGGAAAGTATGTCCTTTTTTCAACTATTTTTGAAAAAGGGATACTCATGCTCATCCTTTTAATACTGGCAAGGTCGCTGACTGTGCCCGAATTCGGGATGTTAATGGTAATTATCGCCACATTGAATATTATTCATTCTTTATTCAACGGCGGAATTCCTGTATATGCCCAGAGAGAATCGGATAATATCGCCGCTAATTTCAGCAATACCGCGAGTGTTATTATCTTCTATAAGCTTACCTCATTTCCTCTTTATCTGCTTTGTTCACTTCTCTATCTTCTGGCCAACAGTGAATTACTGTTACTGCCATTCATTTTTCTTGGAACAGGAATATTTATTTATGGAATAGATAGCATTTTTATCAATTATACTTATGGAAATAATAATTATAAACTGCCTCTGAAGCTAATACTAATAAGCAGGAGTATTCTCCTTTCGGTCGTTTTATTGTTTTCATTTTTAGGTATAAGTCCGCTTATTTATTCGCTTATTTATTTATTCACATCAATCGCAGATTTTGTGCTTTCCATCATGATATTTCCTGTGAGGGATATTCTGAGGATAAAACTGAACGCTTTTTCTTCGGGCGAATTTAAAAGAGTGATGGTCTCAACTTTTTCAATAGGAATCGGATTATTTGCTCTGAACATTTATGATAAAATTGATGTGGTTCTGATAGGGACAGTAATTGATAATAGTTCCGCGGGGTTGTATTCCGCAGCTTACGCTATTTACAAAATGCCTCAACTGTTATCGGGAGCTTTACTTGTTCCTCTTTTTACCGGACTATCCGGATACAGCCGCGAAAAGAAATTTCCTCCGGCAAGTTTAATCAAATCAACTGTCTGGACTTTGGTCTTAACCTCGATTATTTCGGCTGTAATATTTTATTTTTTTTCAGGGAATATTGTCGGGCTTTTGTTTGGTGAAAATTTTGGAAGTTCTGCCGGACTTTTAATAATTCTTCTTCCCGGTATTCCTTTATATTTTCTTAACAATTTTACCGGAGTAATACTAAATTCATATCATTATGAAAAGCTGACACTATATTCAAGCCTGATGGCAGCGGTATTTAATATTGGCGCTAATTTAATTTTACTTTCTTTGCTCGGTTTGAAAGGAGCGGCATATAGCACAATTTTTACCGAATTGTTTATTTTACTTGTTCAGATTTATTTTATTTTTCAAAAATTCCGACTTTTCGGGGACAAGAATTGAAAGTAGTATTTATCGGCGGATATGAGGACTCCGAGATTCTCGCGGCTCCTCTGCGCGTCGCCGAAGAATTATATCACTCTTTGCGGCCAAAGGTGAAATACTTAACCCGGATTGCCTGTTTCAAAAGAAGCGGGAAAAAAAATATCCGGTTAAAACTTTTTGGCCGCGAAAATTTGGGAGGGGGAGTTCTCAGACTCGGGGTGTTTAGTCAGATCAAATATATATTAAAAGAAAAGCCTGATTTTATTCATCTGATAAATGATGAGTCGTTTTACCTTTTTCTCTTCCTGTTAAAACCATTTTGCGGATTCAGAATAATTTATCATTGTCACAGCCTGAATCAATATGTATATAAATACTTTTCTTCGCCTAAAGGAAAAGAGAAGATAAGGTTCAGGATTATAAACTTTATGAATTTAAGGTACTCTGATAAAGTAATATTTTTAACACAAAGGGACAGAAGGTTTGCTTCCCTTTATCTCCGGAGAGGAAAAGAGAGAAGCGTTGTAATTCCAAACGGTATCCGATCAATTCAGATCAGCGGCAATCCAAATGATGTTATCAGAAAAAGAATTGCATTTACAGGTCAGATCGACCGTTCGGAAAAGGGTTTCGCTTACCTGCTGAATGCTTTATCAATATTGAATACAGGCTTTGAACTGGTTGTTTTTGGTTATAAGAAACAACAAAGTATAAAACAAAAAATGCCGGAAAAAGTAAATCTGCGCGTTTTCGAGCCAAAATCGCAGGCTGAATATTTACAGGAGCTTTCAAAATCTGATCTGTTGGTTGTACCTTCAATGTATGATTCTTTTTCATTATCGCTGCTGGAAGCTTCAATGATAAAAATTCCCTTTATCGCGAGCAGCAGAGCAGGTATTACGGAACATCTTCCACCGGATGTGAAGAAGCTGACATATTATTATAAATCACCTGAAAAACTGGCTTCCTTAATTAAAGAATATTACAGGGAGCCCGGGGAGTTTGTATCAATAATTGAGAAGATTTACCTAAACCGAAATTTTTTCAGTTGGGAGATCATTTCCGAAAAGTATTTGTCTCTTTACTCAAATTTTGCCGGGACAAAAAACAAATCATGAAAAAAGTAGTTCATATTGTATCCAGGTCATCTTATGACGGCGCGGTTCTGGTCGCGTTCAGAATCATGGAGAATCTTAAGGAATTCAAGCATGTGCTGTTATCATGTGTTAAGGGAAGCGCTTCGGAGGAATTAAAGGAGGCAGGGATAAATAATATCAATCTTTCAGATTCTGCCGGAAGAGGTATTACGGGGCTGTTCAAAAAGTATATTAAAACATTCAGTCATTTTTATAAAAATGACTATGATATAATTCACTATCATAATGGTGGATTGGGAGTATTATTGATTTGTCGGCTGCTTAATAATAAGGGAAAAATAATTTATCATTCACATTGCGGCAATATTTCATGCTCACATACAAATAAAGGCCCCGGAAAAATTTACTTTCTTCTACTCGCATTACTCTTAAAGACTGAAACCGTGATTGCGGTATCAGAACAAGTGAGAGAAAAAATGATAATGAAAACAGGATTGCGAAATATTTTTTACATTCACAATTTTGCGGGCAATCCGTTCTGTCCCGCAACCGGATTAAATAAAACGGTGGGACATATAGGGAGGTTATCTCCTGATAAAAACAGTGATATCTTTTTCAATATTTCCGGTAAAGGTGTTCTCGAAGGCAACTACAGGTTTCTGGTAAAAGGTGATATTTATCCCGGAATGGAAGATGTCATAAATCAGGCGGAAAGCAGGGGACTAATTGAATATCACAAGCCCTCTTTCGACACACAGGTTTTTTACGAAAATATTGATCTGCTGATTTTTACATCAACGGGAGCGTTTGAAGCAATGCCTCTTGTTATTCTTGAGGCAGTCGCGAATGATACTGCGGTAATTGCCCCCAAAACTGATGTTGTTGAAAAACTGCTCGGAGATTATCCGTTGTATATAAAAAAAATTTCATCAGATGACATCAGTGACAGAATTGAACAATTTTATGAAAAAGCGGATCGGGAACAATTAACAGAAAAACACCGGGCAATTACAGAAAAATTTTCAAAAGAAAGCGCAATTAATAAAATCAGGAATATATACGGAGAGCTTTGCAGGTGATTTATTTTCCTGAAAAAGTAGATATAAACGGAATAAAAATAATTTCAGGCAATTTTGAAGAATTGCCCGACTTTATTAAAAATATTTTATTGAGAAACGGACCAACCTTAATAGTTACATTAAATATTGACTTTTTAAGGATTGCTGAAAAGAACCAATATTTCAAAGAGATATGCCAAAATGCCAGCGCGGTGTTTCCCGACGGAATGCCTGTGACCTGGCTTGCGAGATTAAAGTCGGGCAAAAAAATGAAAAGAATCACCGGCTTCGATTTATTCAGCTCCATTCTGGATGCTTCCGAAAAGGAAGAGATACGAATTGCGGTGCTGGGATCGGAAGAGGATAAGCTTAATAAAACCGAGGAATTTCTAAAAAAAACTCATCCCGGCATCCGGATTGTCAGAACCATTTCACCTCCGCCCGGTTTTGAGAATGACACTCAGTTGAATGAGTTTGTAATAAAAGAGCTGAGAATTAGTTCTCCCGATATTTTACTCGCTGCCCTGGGTTGTCCGAGGCAGGAAATCTGGCTGCGGGAAAATATGGAGAAAGTTGGCGCCTCAATTAATATTGGCGTCGGGGGAATTTTTGATATAATCAGCGGTGAGAAGAAACGGGCTCCCCGGTTTTTGCAGAGGGCCGGACTGGAATGGTTATGGAGGTTATCTCTGGAACCGGGAAGGTTATTCAGCCGCTATATCATAAAAGATCTTCCTTTTTTTATCTGGCTGATGTTTAAAATTTTGTTCAGGAGGGATAAAAGATAATGAAAATTCTTTATCTTATCCGCACAATGAACCTGGGGGGAGCAGAAAAATTCACCCTTTCTCTTGCTTCCTTTTTTGCAGCTAATGGCGATGATGTCACTATTCTTTCTTCCGGAGGGCGATATGTTGAAAGATACACATCGATGGGTATTCATTTCGTCAATAACAGCCTGATGGACCCCGGAGGGATTTCACAATATCCTCTGCTCAGAAAGGCTCTTGAACAAATTATAAGCAATAATTCTTTTGACATTATTCACTGCCAGCAGAGAGTCCATTTATTTCTTCTTAATTCGATAGGTATTGATAAACGAAGAATTGTTTATACTGCTAACAATTATTTTAACGATTTTTTTCAGAAACTCATTTATCCGGGATACGCGGTTGGAATATCACCTGCTGTGACCGAAGGTCTGAGAAAAACAATCCGAACAGATCACCAGAATATTTTTAACATAAATTATGGTGTAACAGTCAGCTCCGGTCCGGAAATGTACTATAATGATAATTTTACTTTTGGTTATGCCGGAAGAATAATTCCTGAAAAGGGGGTATTTACATTATTGCAGGTCTTTTCGGAGTTAGCTGAAAAATATAAAAATATTTATCTGATTTTTAGGGGTGAGGGGGAATCCATTCCGAATCTGCAAAAATATATTGATGAAAAAAAACTTGCCGGTAAGGTGAAAATCGATAAACCTTCAGATGAAGCTGATAAAATTTATAATGACATCGATTGTCTTGTTTACGCTACAAAAATGGAGGAGGGGCTTCCAATTTCCATTCTTGAAGCGGGAGGCCGCGGGAAAATAGTTATCGCTGTAAATTCGGGAGCAACAGGGGATGTAATTGAAAATGGAACAACCGGAATTTTGCTTCCCTCTTCGAATTTTGACTTGCTCCTGGATAGCATGTCCGCTGTTCTCGAAAGAAAAGATGAATTCAGAATGATGGGGGAAGGATTGAGAGTGAAAATTATGCGGGAATATAATTCAGAAAAAATGCTTGAACAATATAAATCATTGTATCAAAGGGTTATAAACATTATTTAATGATTTGTTATTTTATATCCTACAATTCGTGTTTGATGATTATTTATGGAATAACTATATTAACCAATTGTTTTTGAACAAAATAACGTGATGAAAATGAAAAATATTCTACGGTTTTTGCTCTTTTTTGTATTAGTCCTGAATGTCTATTCCCAAACGACGGTAAAGGAAAATGGTTTTACAATATCGTGGGAAAGTGAAAATTATAAATTCAAAGAATACTCCGAAGGTAGTTTTACGATAAGGGACTATTATGAGTTCACCGATCCTTCATCACCGGGCAGTTTTAAGCTTCCCGCGAGCACAATGATAATAGCGATTCCTGATGGAAGCAGACCATCGTTTTCCGTTTCGGAAATAGTAGAAAGAAGGGAGGCAGGAATTGTTCCTCAAAAGAATCCTGAAGCGCTTATAATCGATGAAAAATTAAACTATAAATATTCAGATAATTACTCGCCAAACACGGTGTATGAAGAAAAATCCCTGACAGAAACAATCGGTTATTTTTATCTGAGGGATTATTATTGTGTTAAAATAAAAATCAATTCTCACAGGATTGACAGGCAGACAGGGGAGTTAATAATAACAGAGAAGTTTAACTTAAATGTGAATACCGGAAATATCGCCATTGGCGGAAATTTACCGATACCTGAAAAAAACGGGTTCGATAAAAATTTAAAACATATAATCGCGAATTCTGATATCGCGGGTCAGTTCAAAACCAACATACAGAGGAGTGATAACCCGGCGGATAATTCATGGATCGACTTTAACGCTGAATATATCAAAATAGGTGTCGAAGAAGATGGTATTTATCAGCTGCGACCTTCAGATTTTTCAACACTCGGACTATCAACCTATATTACTATACCCAGTCTGAAAATGCATCATGATGGAACGCTTTATCCGATTTTCATAAAGGACGCGGATGAAAACGGTTATTTTGACGGCAATGATTATCTGGAATTTTATGCCGAGAAGAATTATGGTTCTCCTGACTACAGAGAGACTAATGATTTTGGAGAGGAATATAAAGAGTACCTGGACAGGTATAGTGATGAAAATATTTACTGGTTATCATGGGGTACAGGATTCGGGGAAGATGTTTATGTTCAGAATATACAATTAACAGGAATTAATGATACACTGGACTATTACACCGAACTAAATCACAGGGAGAAGAATAAATACTTTGATTATTCATCTATCTCAATTGTGGAACGGCAGAAGACCGAGTGGATAAAAAATGAAACCTGGGTTTGGGCGCAGTTTCGGTTAGGTGTAACAAGCCAGAAATTTGATGTTACTGATCTGGTGGCGGGCAAAACCGCGAAAGCGCTAATTAAAGTTCAGGATTACGCCTCAGATATAAATGAAAACGCGCATGTAATCGGGATGTGGGTAAATACTGATGATACGATATATGATTCGGTTTATTTTAACAGGTATGAACAAAGACTGGTTACTGCTGAATTTCCTTCGGACCTCCTCTTTAATGGTGAGAATACCATTTATGCTGAAAACTATGAAACCGGTTCTACAATAAATGCCACCGCTATTGACTGGTGGGAATTTGAATATCCACGATACATGAATATTATTGGCGATTCCCTAAAAATAAAAATACCTGAAGGATTTAATAAGAACCTGGTGAATATTAAAATTTCAGGCGCTGTTGATGATGGATATATTATCTATAAAAAGGGTGAAATATTAAAAAAAATCACCGGTTTTACGGTGCAGGATGATAATATAATTTTCCAGGATACTGTTTCAACCGGGGATATCATCTTTATCACTAAATCGGACGCGGTTTTTTCACCGGATGTTAAATACAGCAAAAAATTCAAAAATATTGCTTCGTCGAGGCAGGCGGAATATATCTTAATCACCAACTTTGAGCTTATTGAAAAGGGTCAGGAATATGCCTCATTTATTGAAACTGTGTACAATGTCAACAGTTATACAGTAGATGTTCAGGATATATATGATGAATTTAACTATGGAAAATTTTCACCGGAACCGATAAAAGATTTTTTAAAGGAAATATATCAGAATTTCGAAGGGCCAAAACCTTCATGGGTTTTTTTGGTGGGAGAGGCAAATTACGATTACAAAAACAATTTAAATCTTGATAATCCTGTTCCAAATGTTGTGCCCTCATATGGCCGCCCGGTTTCGGATTCTTGGTTTGTAATATGGGATGATGTGTCAATGTTACAACAGATGATGATTGGAAGGATAACCCCATCTACAGTTGAAGAATTTGACAGGTACCTTAACAAACACCGCGGTTATGTTGAGCAGGATTTTGATCTCTGGAATAAATCATTTCTTCTGTTATCCGGCGGGCTGGATGAGGCTGAACAACAGGCCGCGAAAGCAATTAATACGAGGATAAAAGAAAATATTGTTACTCCGGCTCCATTCGGAGGGTATACCACACAGTTTTACGCGACTGAAAATCCACCGACAAACTTTGGACCTTATGAACAGGAATTTGTGGATAGTGTTTTTGCGTCGGGAGCGGTAATCATTTCCTATATAGGTCATAGCGGCACAAAAATATGGGATAACGGAATTGAGGAACCTGAGGCGCTTTCTAACGAAAGAGGCAAAGGATCGCTTATCAGTGATTTTGGATGCTCGACCGGTAAGTTTGCCGAACCGGATGTCGTATCATTTTCTGAAAGATTTACCATTGAGGATATTGGTCAGGCGATCGCATACGTAGGTAACTCATCACTTGGTTTCACATCCATTTCTTCGATATTTCCTGAGCTGTTCTATGACGGTATTCTGATGAATAATAAGATTTGTGTGGGAGAGGCTCATAGTTACGGGAAAAGCAGGCTGATTGAAATTTATGGTAATTCGGATGTAAATAAAATATTTAATTACAGCAATGTACTTTTTTGTGATCCGATACTGGAATTAAAAATTCCCCCGCTTCCCGATCTTGAAACCAGTGTTGCCGATCTGACAATACCCGATTTTATTGATGATAATCTTGATTCTGTCGAGTTCAGGTTATCTTATTATAATATGGGTAAAGTTGAAGGGGAAGCCTTCGTAATGAAAATTTCTGATTATTTCGAAGGGGGAGTGGCTTTTGAAAAAATCATTGAACTTAGTCAGCCCCTTACCCGTGCAGAGATATATTTTAATATACCGGTTAAGGAACGAGCCGGTGAGCATTCTTTAATTATTACGCTGGATCCCGCAAATCTGATAGAGGAAATTCATGAGGATAATAATCTTATTACCATTGATTATACCGTGTTCAGTTCCTCAGTAAGATCTTTTACAGGCAATAAATTCAACCTGAGGCAAAATGGATCATTTGTGTATCTGAATCCGGTCAGGGCTGTTGATTATGATACAATTTATGCCGATTTGGCAGTAAGCTCTGATTTCAGCAGTTTCACAACGTATGCTTTCGGCTTTGACACCTTATTTACCAACATAGAATTTCCTCCTTTGGATGAAGATAAAAGATACTGGTTCCGCACTTACCTTGAAAAAGATGCTCCTGAATATTTTGAAACAATTTCATTTGTTTATGATCCTGACAGCAATTATTATTACGCGTTCTCCGATACACTGGCTTTCAGTTTATTGAGCCGGGAAGATGTGATTTATGATGAGAATGGTCTGAGTCTGGGTGATAAGGAAATACTTCTTTCGATTAGCTCAAATGGTGTGGATGACGGTGGAAACGCGAACCTGGAACTTGACGGCGTCGATTATTCCAATAGTGTTATAGGCTGTGGTTTTAATGTGCTTGTAATTGATGAGCTTACCCGTGAAAGAGTGGATGACGCCTGGTTCAACTACTGGTCCGATCAGTTTAATTATCCGGCGTTTGTGGAATATCTTAACACAATAACAAGTGATCAACTGGTGGCGATTGCCATCAGCAATTTTTGCGGAGGAAATAATCCGTCGGCGGAACTGAAGGCAAAACTAAATGAATTTGGCAGTGTGCTTATTGACAGTGTCGACGCCAACCATTCATTTTTTATGCTGGGTAAATATGGCGCCACTCCCGGTTCGATACCTGAGGCTGTTTCAGCAGTCAGCGCCGTATCTTTTGATACCGCGTTCGCGATTACAGCCAAAAGAGGATATTTGCAGTCGGGGAAGATAGGAAATGCGCATACCTGGGGCAGATTGGCGATAGAGAGGACAATTCCTGACGGAGCCTCGCTTGAGGTTACTCCGGTAGTTTATACCACACCACCCGATACTCTTGATCCTATGGAGCTGACAGGCAGTTCAACGAGTCTTAATGTATTGAACAGTTATCCCGCCGGAACGGAAGTTTCATTCATTGTCGATTATTTCGCGAATGAGCTATATCAGTCTCCTGTACTTGAATTATTCGGTGTGACCGCGTTACTGCCCCCTGATCTCGCGGTTAACTTCCAGACTTTTTCCCTTGACAATAATTATGTCGATAAAGGAGAAAAAATAATCCTCTCATTTGATATTTATAATCCCGGAGGAGTAAAGGCGGAGAATATCGGATATCTTGTTGAGGTTATCAATCCGGATAACAGCAAGGTTACATTAAGCGAAAATCAAATTTCTGTAATCGAGTCGGGAGGTAAAACAAATATTTCTCTTGAATATACAACTCTTGAATATGAAGGGGAAGGGAAGTTCAGAATAGCTGTCGATCCTGAAAATAACATTGAAGAAATGTTTGAGGATAATAACTCTTATCAATTATCTTTTTACGTCGCGGCTGATACCGTAAAACCTGACCTCACGATGACAATAGAAGGAGGAGATATCATCCAGGGCCAAATTATAACTCCCGATCCATATATAAAAGCTGAATTAACCGATACCTCTCTTATTCCTGTTACATCAACTGACGCTATCCGATTTTATCTCAACAATGAGAAGGTTGATCCGCAGGATATCACATATTCTTTTTCTCAGGAAAATCCTAAAGTCGTTGCCGAATACCGGCCCCATCTCGAAGATGGCGAATATATATTAACGGTAGGAGGAGAGGATGGCAGTGGTAATATTGCCGATTCCAGCGGTCTTGAGAAAATTTTTCAGGTTTATTCACAACTTGAGCTGATTGATCTATATAACTATCCGAATCCTTTTAAGGATGAAACCTGGTTTACGTTTAAACTGGGAACAATACCGGAAGAAATTAACATAAGGATATATACCGTAGCCGGAAGACTGATAAGGGATATTACAGCGCTTCCGGAAGAGATGAACTATGATTTTAACAGAATTTACTGGGATGGAAAAGATGAAGATGGCGACTTAATTGCCAATGGTGTATATTTGTATAAGGTTGTTACACGAAAAGGTGAAAAAACTGTGACTTATACTCAGAAATTAGCAGTTATTCGTTAAAAAATTACAGGTGCGTTATGAAAATAATTAAGATACTTTTTGTTATCGCTTTGCTCCCGGTTTTCTCTTATGGCCAGTATGGCAGACTTGGCGCGAACCAGGGTGAGTTTGGCGGCGGATTTGGAATGACCTGGATTGATGATCAGCCTCATTATTCATTTCATATTTTTCCGGAAGTGTCTTTCTCCAAGATAGGGATCGGCCTTGATCTTAATCTCGAATTTGATCCTGACGGAAATATCAGATCAGAGAATTTTAATGAGTTTTCAGACTATATAAGCATTATCCGCTATGTCAGATATGGCATCAAGGGAGACCCTGTTTATGTCAGGCTCGGAGCTCTCGACCACGCGACTCTCGGGCATGGAAGTCTTATATATTTATATAATAACAGTCCCGGATTTGATACCAGAAAAACGGGATTGGAATTTGATGTCGATTTCAGCACTTTTGGTTTTGAAACAATATACAGCAGCTTTGGCGAAGCGGGGCTTGTTGGTTTGAGAGGTTACGTAAGACCTCTTCAATTTACCAGTTTAAAAAGTATACCAATAATAAAAAATCTTGAAATAGGCGCGTCATTTGTGGGAGATTATCACGAATTTGCTTATGTTAAACAGACTATCGCAGACCCTGCCGCGTTCAATAAATACAACTATGAGAAAGAAAATTCTCTTACAGCCTATGGATTCGATATTGGTCTTCCCATACTGAGAAACCGTCTGGTGAATCTGGACCTTTATTTAGATTACGCGAAGATAAATGATTTTGGTGATGGAACAGCGGCCGGATTAAATATGAATTTCCATGGCCTGGGTCTTGTTACAGTCAATGCCAAATTTGAGAGAAGATTTAATAATGATCAGTATCTGCCGGCCTATTTTAATTCACTCTATGAACTGGAAAGGTTCAGCCTCGATGAAACTTCGGGAAGTTTTTCAAGTAAGTTAAAAACACTCGAGAATGCGTATTCCATCGGAAACGGATTTTATGGTGAACTTCTTGTAGAGCTGCTCGGCACCTTCGATATTATTGGCAGTTACCAGAGGCTCGATGAACATCCGACCAGCGGCATCCTGCATCTCTCCACAGATATAACTCCTCCTGAAATGTCATTTGTGGCCAGAGCAGGTTATGACAAAACAAACATTAAGGATGAAAGCGATTTATTCAAGCTTGATGACAGATCATATATGTATGCCGAACTTGGCTATAAACCAATGCCTTATCTCCTCGTATCGATGGTATATAACTGGACATTCACCCCTCTGAGAGATGCCGATGATAAGGTGATTGATTATGTTCCGCAGAAAAAGATTGAACCTCGCATATCATTTATTTATCCATTCAGTGTGGGAGGAAATTAAGAAAGTTTAAGCCCCTTTTACGAGGGGCTTAAGATATATCACTTCGACCCGGCTTAAAACAAGAACTCCGACAAGAGAGCTGCATTAAACTTCCGCGAGAAAGAATATCCTATGCCAAAAGTACGTTTAAATTATTTGAGCTTCTGGCTGATTAATGGCATGAAAATTGCTTCTTTTAACAAGAGGTAGAACTCTTTTTGCCTTTTCGGCTCCGAGGTTTTAGAAAATGAGACGTTTCCATTATAAAAGATGATATTGTCTTTTTCGTTGTTAATATTTTGTACTGATCAGAATCGATATGAGTTATTACTCTATATAATCTTATGTGTAGTATTTTGTACAGGCAAAGAGATTTTAGATACAGCCTGTTCCCAAGATATAATTTGATACAATATTCTTTTGATTTTTGATTACAGAAAGAATTAGCGAAAAAAATTGTGACAATAAAAAGAGATAAAAAGACATTAAATAAAAGTATTGGATTAGAAAGATTAAAAATATAGCTCGAAACAAGGGTTTTCTTTGAGCAATCATGAAAGTTAAACAAAATTATCTACAGGAAGGAAAAATGAGAAGTATTATTCAAATCCCAAATATGAGAAAAATATTATTCCTGATGACGCTTTTTTCTCTGATTTTTTATTCAGGCATTTTTTCGCAGGAAAAAATAAATATCCGCGGTTTTGGAGAACTTCCGGCAACTGTGGAGGGAAAAACTGTAAAGATAGACTTCGGGAATATGGGAGCATTCAGTTTTGAAGGCACGATAAATCCCCGCAGTCTTTCAACCGAAGTGGCGCTCGAAAAACTTAAGGGTTTCCCCGGTTACAAGCTTTATTCCAAACTCGGCCTTGAGGAGATAAGTCTTACGATATCGGATGAAGGCCTTGAAATTGAAGCGAGCATTGATACGAAAAAAAATCTGGGTAAACTTTTCAATTTCTTCAAAATATCAGAGCCAAAACTGGAAGTAAGCGCGGCCATAAGCAAAGAATCATTTGAACTGGAAGGAGCGCTCGATTTTTCGAAAAAACCGGTTGTAATTAATATTCGCCCCGACAGAACAAGGCTGACATTAAATAAATTCGGCATCGGAGCCGAAGTGAGCAAAGGAGCCTCGACGGAACTGACCCTCAGCGTGTCGGCGGAAGTTCTCGTTAAACCGACAAAATTTGATCCTGATCTGGAAACAGTTCTTGAATTTTCCTATAACCTGATGTCCCAGGAATTATCCATTGCCGGGTCTATGACAGATACATGGAAAAATCCATTGGGTGTATCGAACGTTTTTAAAGGGAAGGATGTAATTACTCTCGAAAACACAGCTCTGGAAATTGGCTGGATACCGGGAGCTCCGAGTCCGACTACACTTGGATTTGCTATTGAAAAAGGAAAGTTCTTTCACCTGGATTTCGGAATTGTCATGAGTCTTTCTCTGGATGACGGGAAAGTTGCCATCAAGGCGAACAGAAACGAAATGACAATGAACGATCTTTCAAAAATTCTTCGTGAAGGATTTAATTTGAAAGTGCCTGATGTATTCCCGAAAAATATCTTCATCAAAGATGCTGAAATATTATTCGCGCCGCAGGGTGGATCAGTTGGTGAAATTCCTATTGACCAGGGTTTTACTTTAAAAGGATATGCCAAGTTAGCAAATGCTTTTCAGGCTGATCTTGATTTTTACGCGAATCTCAGCGATGGATTTCAACTATATTTTGTAATGGATAATAATTTTAAAGAGGCTATACTGAATGAACTTCGCAATAAAAAAGTTCTCTCGAAAATGTTAACTCCTGTGCTGAACACGCTTCAGGTAAAAAAAGCAGAAGTTTTTATGAAAGCGGGGAAAGACCTGAAATTAGACGGTAATAGTCATTATGAAGTATATGTGCTTAATGAACGTGTGCCTATTCCCGATATGCAGGTTACTTTTGATGTTAAACAAATGGTTCGGAATGTGGTCGATAAAATTGTTGAAAAATATGGCGGCAAAGCAACAGAGCTGGCAGGTAAAATTGGCAATTCGGCAAAAACAGCAGGCAAACAAATTGGCCAGGGGGCGAAATTCGCAAAGAAGGTAGTTACACTTGGTATTGAAAACGCGAAACATCTCCATCCGAATGGGTTGCTTCATCCGGTGAATAAACATGTATGCCGCGAAAAATGTATCCCGGAAAGAGCCGAACTTCTGATTGGCAAGGTGCTGCCTCCTTCATTGCAGGCAATTCAGTCATTTCATGATGAGATAATAGATGATATGGTTGTGCTTGTCGGGAACAATCCGATGGAAACAAAAAATATTCGTGAAGCGTTTTTCCTTGAGGACTGGAAAAAGCTGAACAACAGCATTGAAGAAGACTGGAAAAGCATTTGGGAAGATAAGTTTTATTACGGCCTTTTTATCAGAAAAAGCGCGGCTATTGAAGGGGGAAATATATATCGGGCCATTGTAGAGAAAAGGAAACAGGAGTATATCAATTTAAGGGACCGTCTTTATAATGATCTGATATCAAAACAGATACCTTTACCTGTCAGAATTGAATATGACCGCACAGCCGGCTGCGGAACATTTTACCGGAATGATAAGATGGTAAAAAAACACTGCGGGTGGTACAAGAACTGGCATACAATTTTAAGCATCGGTTATACTGCCAAACCGGATATTCAGGAAAAAATATTGTTCTATGCCAAAGACGTGGGAACGATAGATATGTACTGTATCGATAATGCCGGTAATATGCGCCATATTATAAATGCTCCATTAAAAGGAATTCGTAAAACCTGGGCAAAAATATCCTGGCAGCCCGATGGTCCTTTTGACGGGGTGATAGTTTTTGAAGATGAAAATGGTGACCGGGAACTATACAGATGTGATGACAATGGAAATTTAAGCAGATCTTACGCGGATAATAACAGTTTCACCCGTATAAAGACCCGTACGATGGGAGCATATTTGCATATTGAAAATGGAAAAGTTGAAACAGGCAATATAGGACCGGGAGCGCACAGTTCAAACTGGATACTTGAACCTGTCACCGGAACAAATTATGTAAGACTAAAGAATCGGTGGAAAGGTACATATCTGCATATTGAGAATGGAATTGTTGAAACAGGTGATATAGGTGTGGGAGCCTGGAGTTCCCACTGGCTGATTGAGCCGGTTCCGGGAACAACTTATGTCAGATTCCAAAACAGATGGAAAGGGACATTTCTTAACAGCAGAATAGGAGTTGTTAAGTGCACACCAAAAATGGCTCACTGGAACGATCGTAAAAATCCAATGTGGATTTTAGAGAGTATCTCTAAATAAACTTAATCTGCGTGAATCTGGAATTACGAAATAATAAGATACCGGTTTAACCCGGTTTAGGATTCCGGCCCTGGTAACCAGGAAAGGTTGTCAGGCCGGAATGATATAATTACATTATTTATAAAAAAATTGAGAGTAATTGTTTTCCAATTATGACCGGTTTCCGTTAAGAAGAAAATCGCTTAATTCTGAAACTTCATAAAATTTATAATCAGGATTCATTTGCTCCACCTTATCAGCCGCATAGCTGTCCCATAAAACTGAGGCAACTTTCACCCCTGCTTTTTCCGAGGCTTTTATATCAGAAGGGGCGTCGCCAATCATCAGCGCTTCTTCTTTTGCCAGGCCGGTATAATTAAGAAAATCGATAATTCCGTCAGGAGCCGGTTTATGATTGGCCACATTATCGCCGGTGGCGATGTAGTCGAAATAATCCAGCACTCCAAGCTTTCTCAAAGTTATTTTAGCCGATTTTTCTCCCTTACCTGTAAATATGCCGAGTATTATACCGCTCTTCTTTAAACCCTCTATCAATTCTTTCATACCGGTAAATATTGACGCCATTGAATCGTGATTTTCAGAATAATATCTGTAGTAGGCTGATTGAGCGTTTTCATAATTTTCTTTCATCCATTCCTTCAGAATTTGATCTTCAGTGGGACCAAAAAGCGCGGTTATTTCTTTATCAGTGTATCTTTTACCAATAAATTTTTCAGTAACATGATTAAATGACGCGAATATCAGCTCATTGGTTTGCGCTATGGTGCCGTCAACATCAAAAATAATTCCTTTAAATTTGTTCATTCAGCCTCAGTTAAGTTTAAATATTACAATATTGCCATCCATATTGGATGCCGCGAATAAATTATTTCGAATATGTCTTACAGTATGAACCCGGGAACTTCCCATATAAAGCATTTTTTCAACATGGTATTTTTTATCAGCTTTATAAATAAATCCATTCTTTGATCCGAAAAGAATATTATTATTCCATTCAATTATTTCAACCGGCATTGTGTCGATTCCAAATCCGGGGTTCCTTTCTCTTATCCAGTTTCCGTCGGTTGTATAAATTACATGAAATTTATCTTCCATGCTTTTAATGAAGAGTTTTTTCCCATCTTCCGAAATCCCGATTGATTCCCATGCCCTGTAAACTTTCTTTTTCCAGTTAGTTTTTCCAAGCAAAAGATTAATTGAATAAACATATTTTTCAGGAGTTGTAATGAATAAATCTCTGCCATTCGTAACAGGATGGCAAGCCGCCGGGGAGTAATAAAATATCGGGTTTTCACTCCATTTCCATAAAAGAAGTCCGCTATTGGCGTCAATACAATACAAATAACCATCCCAGCTTCCATAGATAATTTTACCTTCATAAATTAGCGGCTCAACCTCAATCATTCCTTTCGCTTCCTCATTGACCCAGATTCTTTCAAGAGTTTCAAGATCATAACAATATAATTTTCCCGATGCCGTTCCGAAAACAACAGCGGCTTCGGAATCGGTGTTTTTGGGCACCAGCATCTGTTTGGGGCCATTATGATCAAAAACCACAAGCTGGGATGTAATGGTTTCATCAAAGCCGATAGACTGAAGCTGTGAGCCTGTCCCGGCGTCAAGTGTTATCAGATCCCCCTGAAGGGTTGCCGCGGCCAGGATTCCATCCGCGGCGACCGGGCGGGACATTGTGTTGCCGAATGTGTCATATTCCCATATAACATTCGCCGCGGTATCGAGGCAGGAAACAAGACCGGAATAATCGGCGGCATATATATATGCGCTGTCAGCGAAAAGTGACGCGGAAAGAGTATATCCCAGATCATAGCTCCCGGTTATTTCCGCTGTTTTATTCTCAAAAATTTCTGACTCAGGCAGAGTAATCTCTTTTTTCTCAATGAATGAATACCCGCCCCAGCGTCTGGGTATTGTATCTCTTTCTATTTCGTAAAACAGGAGAGAATCCTGTTTCTGTTCAACAATTGTATATCCCCATGAAGATTTTCCTTTACTCAGAGTCGCCCTGGATGTCGCGCCGGGAAGGCCGGAGTAATCGGTGATCTGGTTCTTATGAACATGTCCGCAAAATACACCATACGTTTTTGAGGGGGGGAGAAGATTGATAACTTTATACCGGTTGTCTATCTGATCATTAAGCATATGATGAACAAAGAAAAATATTCCGTTATAACCTTTTTTCTTTTGGATTTCCTTTTCAAGCCAGCGCAAATCCTCCGGAGCGATATGTCCTCCGCCTCCGCGCCAGGGAATTCCTGAATTTATCCCTATGTAGAGGATAGAATCCTGAACAAAAGAAAATTTGTTATCTCCCCATAATTCATTAAAGAGGAGCATTCCGCTTTCACTCCATTTGGTATCATGATTACCCGGTATAATATAGAGTGGAATATCCAGTTTGTTTAAAATTTCGTGTGCTTTGTTCAGTTCGCTGTTAAGTCCCTTTTCGGTAATATCACCCGACGCGATGACAAATGATAAATCATTGAGAGAATTGATAGACATAACCACAGAATCGAGTTCGGCGTCAGCCCCGGGATATCCGATATGTATGTCGGTAATCCAGGCAAATTTTGGATTTTGCGCGTAAATCGCAGCGCAAAGCATAAGGTAAAATAAAAGAGTTTTCATACTTGTATGTCAGTAATTAAAAAAGTTATAGTGCAAAGGTAATTAATTATGATAACAAGGTAAAACGGGGTTCTGCCATATTAAGGATTAAATGAAGATTTGAAAATAAATTAATCTATGGGTATATTACAAGATTATAAAAATTTGAGTCTATGGAAAGAATAAGAAATTTTTGCATTATTGCTCATATAGATCATGGCAAATCGACACTTGCCGATGGTCTGCTTGAGTCGACACAAACGATCAGTCAGCGAGAATCGAAAGATCAGCTTCTGGACAGCATGGACCTCGAAAGAGAACGGGGAATTACTATAAAGTCGCATGCCATCCAGATGATTTATAAAGCTTCCGATAAAAATGAATATACACTAAACCTTATTGACACTCCGGGGCATGTGGATTTTTCCTATGAGGTATCCAGGTCGCTCGAAGCCTGTGAAGGGGCGCTTCTGATTGTTGACGCTGCCCAGGGTGTTGAAGCCCAGACTATCAGCAACCTCTATCTCGCCATTGAGTCGGGGCTGGAAATAATACCTGTTATCAATAAAATAGACCTGCCAAGCGCTCAGACTGATATTGTTAAAGGCCAGATAATTGATCTGATAGGGTGTGATGAAGATGAAATTATAGAGGCATCCGCGAAAGCGAGGATAGGAATAAGTGAAATTCTCGAGGCCATAGTAACAAGGATACCGCCTCCCGTAGGTGATCCCGAAGCTCCTCTGCAGGCATTAATATTTGATTCTGTTTTCGATTCCTACCGCGGCGCTATAGCTTACGTAAGAATATTTAATGGTATTCTTCGCGAAAAGGATGCCATAAAGTTTTTTGTTAATCAGAAAGATTATCTTGCCGAAGAAGTTGGCATATTGAAACTGAAAAGAATAAAAACAAAAGAACTGAAAACCGGCGATGTGGGTTATCTGATCTCGGGAGTTAAAGATGTTCATGATACCAAAGTGGGTGATACTGTAACTCATCTTAAGGGAGGAGCGGATAAACCTCTTCCGGGTTACCAGGATATCAAACCGATGGTATACAGCGGACTTTTCCCGACCGAATCGGATGATTATGAAGATTTGCGGGATGCTCTCGACAAACTCAGGCTTAATGATTCAGCTCTTGTATTTATTCCTGAAACCTCAGCCGCCCTGGGGTTCGGATTCAGATGTGGTTTTCTCGGTATGCTTCATATGGAGATAGTTCAGGAGAGGCTGGAGAGGGAGTTTGATCAGTCAATCGTTACCACAATGCCCAATGTGGAGTATATTGTCTATACAAAGCAGGGTGAGAAAATTATAATAGATAATCCCTCTGAAATGCCGGAAGCGGGAAATATTGAAAAAATTGAAGAACCTTATGTTAAAGCTCAGATTGTCTGTCCGAGTGAATATATCGGCAGTATAATGAAGCTGGGAATGGATAAAAGGGGAACATATAAAAATACAAATTATATTGACCCCACCAGGGCAGATATTGAATTCGAGTTTCCTCTTTCTGAGATAATTTTTGACTTTTTTGATAAATTAAAATCTATTTCCCGTGGTTACGCCTCACTCGATTATGAGTATATCGGATACCGTGAGGCCGATCTTGTTAAGCTGGATGTCCTCCTGAATAACGATGGTGTCGACGCCCTCTCGGTAATTGTTCACCGAAGCCGGGCTTATGACTGGGGAAGGAAAGTATGCTCCAAATTAAAAGAGCTTATTCCGCGTCAGATGTATGAAGTTGCCATTCAGGCAGCTATCGGCTCAAAAGTTATTTCACGTACTAACGTAAAAGCGCTCAGAAAAAATGTAACCGCAAAATGTTACGGCGGTGATATTACCCGTAAAAGGAAACTGCTCGAAAAGCAGAAAGAGGGAAAGAAAAGAATGAAACAGGTTGGGAATATTGAAATTCCCCAGGAAGCATTCCTCGCTGTGCTTCAGCTCGATGAAGATTAGACGGAACAATCATACTGTTTTAGGTTGTATAATAAAAATAAAATAAAAATGGAATATTTCCCTGATGCAAAAAAAGAAATTTAATACCCGGCCCCAGCCGATAGACTTAAAAAAACAGGCCAAAAAAGGATTGGATTTTTTAAAAAATCTTCTTTTTGCTCTTATCGCGGCTCTGCTTATTAAAACATTTTTAATTGAAACTTCCCGCGTGCCGACAGGTTCGATGGAAAGCACAATTAAGGTGGGTGACTTCCTTTTTGTCAATAAATTTATCTATGGCTCAACATCACCGAGGAATATTCCCTTTACCGATGTAAGGCTGCCCTATTTCCAGTTGCCCGCTTTCGCTGAACCTGAAAGAAATGAAATCGTAGTTTTTGAATACCCGGGTGACAGAGATGAATTAAAACCGGAGAGGGTTGATAATTACGTCAAGAGATGTGTCGGCACCCCCGGTGATACACTGGAAATCATTGATAAAGTTCTTTTTGTAAACGGGAAGGAGTTTTTCAGACCTCCCAACATTCAGTATCTTAAACAATTTCCTATACCGGATGGTATTCCTGACCCGAGAATATTCCCGGCAGGATCGGGATGGAACGCTGATAATTACGGACCCCTGGTTATCCCATCGGAAGGCGATACCTTATTCCTGACACCTGAAATAGCAAAAGCGTACAGAACTATTATCGACAGGGAGTTTGGTGAAAGAGTTGTTACTATCGAAGGTGATGATGTCCTGATCAAAGGGGAAAAAGCTGAATACTACGTGCTGAAAGAAAATTATTTTTTCATGATGGGTGATAACAGGGATGACAGCTCAGACAGCCGGATGTGGGGACTTGTGCCCCGCAGTAAAGTTGTGGGCAGAGCTTTAATGATTTACTGGTCGTGGGACCCGAATATACCCTTTTCTGATTTCTTTAAGCTTCTCGCTTCTGTCAGGCTCGACCGAATAGCGAAGCTTGTTTATTAGAAAAAATAATCATTGAAATAATTAGCTATTGAAATTTGATCAATTTACTGCTAAATTAAAGTAATTTCCTTCCGGGAGATTACTTTTTTTTTATTCATTAAACCAGTTGACTGAAAATTATGAAAAATATAATCATTGTGCTCCTTTTGTTTGCCGCGGTTATTGTAAATGGCCAGACTAAATATTTTATCTATTTTAAGGATAAGGGTGAGAAACTGCTAAAAAGCAGTGAAGCCTATAAAAAAGCTTTATCTGATCTGACTCCCCGCGCTATTGAAAGAAGAAAAAAAAGCATGGGTGAAAATATCATTACCGAGGCTGATTTGCCATTATATAAACCCTATCTGGATGAACTGGAAAAAGAAGGTATAAAAATAGTCAGAAAACTCAGGTGGTTTAACGCTGTTTCAGCCTATATATATAAAGCTGATATCAGGGTTATAGAATCGCTTCCATTTGTTAAGGCAGTCTCCCCGGTAAAGACTTTAAAATATGAGAAAAAAGATATTTATCCCGACGAAGATAAAATATTCAAGTCAGGCAGCGGCAATGAATATATCCATAATTATGGTCCTTCTCTTACACAGGCTGAACTCTCGGATATTCCTGAAGTGCATAATGCCGGGATTACAGGAGAAAATGTTTTGATAGGTTTGATGGATACAGGATTTAACTGGGAAGAAGCCGGGATATTTCAGGCGGATAATGTTCTCGCTGAATATGATTTCGTAAATGAGGATAACGTAACAAAGAATGAAGCAGGCGATCCCTCTACTCAGCATAACCATGGCACTTATGTATTTTCCATAATAGGGGCTAAAGAGGAGGGAACACTGATAGGAGCCTCTTTTAATTCACAATTTATTTTAGCGAAAACAGAGGATGTCGGCAGCGAAACACATCTTGAAGAAGATAATTACGCGGCGGCTCTTCAATGGCTGGAAGGATATGGAGTTGATATTACCACCTCATCCCTCGGTTACAGTGAGTTTGACCCCGGACAGGATTCATATACTTATGAAGACATGGATGGCAATACCACAATTGTTACAAAAGCGGCAGAACTGGCTTTTGAAAGGGGAGTGCTGACAATTACCTCAGCGGGTAATGAAGGAAATGCTTCCTGGTATTATATAACCGCTCCCGCGGATGGATTTAATACAATCGCCGTTGGCGCTGTTGATTATCTTAATCAGCTTGCCTCTTTCAGTTCACACGGACCTACTTACGATGGCAGGATAAAACCTGATATTACCACGCAGGGTGTGAGTGTTTACGGAGCTTCGGCATCGGGAGGATACAGTTATAGTGGCGGAACCTCGGCGGCGGCTCCAATCGCTTCGGGAATAGCCGGTTTGTTGCTTTCCCATTATCCCCATCTAAGTAACAAACAACTCAGAAAAATTATTCAGGAAGCAGGTCTGAATGCTGATAATCCCAATAATGACAGGGGATACGGACTTCTCTCGGCAAAAAGGGCTGTCAACTTTCCAAATTTGAAAAGTGTTGACGGCAATTACAGAGTGCATAAAAGTTTTGTAGGTGTTGATAAAGTAGCGCCTGAATCGGTAACGATTAATTTTTCTGTTAACAGCGGCGAAACGGAAAATGAAACGATGACATTTGACGGCAGTTGTTATTATTATGATATACCATTTGCCAATCATGGCGATACGGTACAGTTTACCATCAGCTATTCAGATTCAACCGGTTCCAATTTTGTTGTGCCATCCGGCGATGATTATACTTTTCTTTTTGGCGATCTGAATGTATCGCTGGTTACAAGCATAAACAGGGACCTGCCGGATAAAAACTTCTTCCTTTATCAGAATTACCCCAACCCGTTCAACAATCAGACAGTAATTGAGTTCTATACCGCGACCGCGGAATATAGTGAAGTTAAAGTATATGATATTCTCGGGCAAAGTGTTAAAACGTTATTCAAAGGAATATCAAATGAAGGGATGAACCGCATATCCTGGAACGGATTGAGTGACAGCGGCGGGAAGGTAGCGTCCGGAAGATATTTTTATCTGCTGCGTGTCAGTGGAAAAATTGAATCCAAAAAAATGATAATGCTTAAATAAAATGAGTATTATCTATCCTGAGCAGGAGCGTTACCTGCGGAAACTGCGAAGGGAACCGGACGTTTTACTGGCAGAAATGGAAAAATATGCCGGTGAAAACAGGGTTCCCATTCTGAACTGGAATGCCGCTCAACTGCTTGAACAATTAATCCGGATTAAAAAGCCTGCAAGGGCGCTTGAGATTGGATGCGCCATCGCTTATTCTACCATTAGAATAGCAATGAATCTTGAGGAAGGGGCAATAATTGATACCATTGAATTAAGCAAAGATGGAATAAAACTGGCGAAAGTTTATATCGAAAGATCAGGTGTGGCTGATAAAATTAATCTTTTTGAGGGAAACGCCCTGGATATAATGCCAAAGTTGGATAAAAAATATGATTTTATCTTTCTCGACGCCGATAAAGAGGATTACAAGGCTCTTTTTAATTTAGCAGTTTCCTTATTAAATAACGATGCTGTTCTTTTTGTTGATAACCTGTTGTGGCAGGGATATGCCGCGTCAGATGACGTCCCTGAAAAATACAGGCGATCCACCAGTATGATCAGGGAGTTTAATGAACTATTTACAGGGCATGAAAAACTTGATTCAGTTATCCTTCCGGTCGGCGACGGAGTGGGAATCGCGACATTACGGGGCTAAAAAATTATTTTTCGGTATCGGTATTAAAAAATCAGAGTAAGAGTATGATGACCGGATAGGTAACGGCGCCGGGGTTGTCCATTTTATCATATGGGTGGTGGGATTACTCCGTTAGCAGTCAAATTCTACGCAAAATAGCAAAAATGCAATTAATAATTAACATTGAACAATTAATAAGGTCAAGAGAGCCGCAGATTTTTTGATTACGCAGATTTCGTTGATGAGGTGGAAGAAAAGCCACAAAAGAAATTACGAATTACGAATTACGAATGAGGAATGAAAAGAATGTAATGAAACCGTATTTTTGATTTTTTTAACCTTAGTAGAATAGGAAACCACCCGACCAAACTAAACCTTATTCAGGCCGGAGACCCCGGGTAAATATGATCACACTCAAGGGGGCTTTAGCCAAAAGAGCGGCTGGGAGGAAAATATCAATCAGTATGCGTATGCTCCAAACCCTTCATAGTCTGAACCATGATTAAAGGATTTATGGATTACATGATTATTTTTATGTATCGGCCTTAAAAAATTAGAGTAGGAGTATGAGTATGAGTAAGAGTATGATGACCGGATAGGTAACGGCGCCGGGGGTGTTCATTTTGTCTTGGGGGGGGGATTATTCCGTTAGCAGTCAAATTCTACGCAAAATGGCAAAATTTCAATTAACAATTAATAATGTACAATTAACAATTGAAAAGATGACCGCAGATTATTTTGATTTCGCTGATTTAGGCGGAAGAAAAGCCACAAAATCACTAAAACACTAAATCCCACGAAAAAACTCAAAAAGAAACCTTATTTTTTGAGTTTTTAACCTTAGTAGCATAGGAAACCACCTGATAAAACTAAACCTTATTAACCTTATTCAAAAGGGCGAGATGTTCTAAGGAATTATCTAATGATTGCGTAAAAAACTCAGAACAGGAATAGGGTGATTAAAAAGATTGACTGGATGTATGTTAGCCATAGAAATCCAAATCGAAATAGCCATCGAAATCGGATCCTTTAATAAATCGGAGAATTGTTTTAATTCTTCACTCTTCACTCTTCACTAACCACTTTTCACTTCTGGCTTGCCAGTCTATGATTAAGATTATGATTTTCACAGTAGCCGAAATCAATTATGGTAATTCGCATTTAAAATAACTCCGCGCCTTTAGGCCGGAGATTTGCTGTAAAACCCGACAACCTTCCAAGGGCTTTAGCCAAAAGAGCGGCTGACAGGAAAATAACAGTATGCGTATGCTCCAAACCCTTCATAGTCTGAACCATGATTGAAGGATTTATGGATTACATGATTATTTTTATGTATCGATCTTAAAAAATCAGAGGAAGAGTAGGAGTAGGAGTATGAGTAAGAGTATGATGACCGGATAGGTAACGGCGCCGGGGTTGTCCATTTTTTTGGGGGGGATTATTCCGTTAGCAGTCAAATTCTACGCAATATGGTAAGATTTTATCGTACTCAGCGAAGCGGTACTCGTAATCGTCCTCGTTCTCGAATAACCTGAGTGTTTTGAAAAGACGAGTACGAAGTGCGATTACGAGAACGAGTACGATTCATTTTTGGGATTTCATTATTCTTCTGGCTCCGCCAGATTATGATTACTCCGCAAGGAGTTAAATTCTACGCAAAATGGCAAAAATTTTATTTGACCATCAATTTACCGGGGAATTCTGTCTGCCTGTTCGCCGTGGAGAATCCCTGGCGAGACTTTTGCTCACCCTCTTAACTTATTTTCCCCAAAATGAATTGCGGGGCTATTATCTGTCGTCCCTGACGGGACTTTTTTGGGATTTTGAAGTTATCTTAAAGAAAAATTGCTGGTTCTTATCTCTTCACTAACCACTTTTTCTTCTGGCTTGCCAGTCTATGATTAATCCGTTAGTAGTTAAATTCTACGCAAAATGGAAAAGTTTTTATCTGATTGCCAGTAAAATTTGGCATTAGATTCCGGCCTGCCTGCTTCTGGATGGTCTTTTCGCAAAAGACGCAAAAAACCGGAATGATAATTAATTGGTAATACCTGAGGAAAGTCAATTCCTAATTCGTAATTCGTAATTCCTCATTGTCTCTGGCTTGCCAGTCTATGATTAAGATAACGATTATGATTTAGTGGGGGGCAAAAAAAAAGGCACAATCACTGTGCCTTAAAATTAGTTAGCTTTATTTCTTCTTAGGGTTTCGGAATATTTTTGAGCGACCTCCTGCACAGATTTGCTGGAGATAAGATTATATATTCTGTCTCTCAATTCTGCCCATTCTTCATGAAGGGGACAGGGATTTTCATCTGAGCATTCCTTAAGACCGGTAACGCATTTTAGATTTATAACCGGGCCTTCAACTCTTTCGACAATTTCGAGGATCGAACTTTTTCTGGCCAGTTCGGTAATTTTAAATCCGCCGCCTCTTCCTTTGTAAGAATCAACATAACCATATTTTGCCATTCTCTGTAAAATTTTGGCAAGATAATGAGCGGGAATTTCTTCACTTTTAGCAATTTCAGAGGACATTATTAATGTCTCTTTAGGTTGTCGCGCCAGAAATAGGATGGCCCTTATAGCATATTCACCTGTTTTCGTATAAATCATGCTTTTATCCTCATAATTAAGTAAACTTCAATCCTAAACAACAATTTAGGTGCAATATTATTAAAAATTAAAATAGGAAAATCAGAACTTTTTGTCAAGATATTGAAAAATAATTAACGATTTTTTTATCTTATTTAAAATGGAGAGTCTTCCCGCGTAAAAAAGTTAAAAACAAAGAAAAAAAGAATAAAATTCTATAAACAGGATAAAAAAACTATATATCTGTAAAATACTTTCCGGTGAAATAATAATTACCTGTAAACTGTTTCATTTAAGCAATTAATAGAAATTGTGCCGCGCGATATTTCTTTAAGGTTTTTCCTGAAATTTTTGATTTTATCCGGTTTGATATAAAAAATCAGCTCAGGTTTATCAGTATATCTGCTCTCTTTTATATCTGCGCCGGCTTGAGAAAGGAAGTGATGAACCGAACTGGTGTAATCATAGTCGAATATTACAGAATACTCAGAATAAAGTTCAAGGGAGATTACAGGGCTGTTTTCTATCACATTTTTTGCGGCTTCATAATATGCCCGCCCAAGAGGACCAACGCCAAGTTTTGTTCCTCCGTAATACCGGATGACCACTATAAACACATTTGTGAGCTCATAATGCTGAATTGCGTTTAAAATTCTTATTCCGGCTGTGCCGTTCGGTTCGCCGTCATCGGAATATTTAATCATATCGGGGAAAAGAAACCAGGCTGAGCAGTGATGGGTGGCGTCGTAGTATTTCTTTTTAATCGACTTCAGCAGTTCCGCGGCTTCCTCCTGATCACTGACGTGAAATACCTGTGAAATAAAAAGTGAACCTTTTTCTTTAAACTTGAATTCCCCCTGCTGACGGATTGTTTTTATTACCAAAGGTGAATGCATGAAAAATTACCTGAAAAATTAATTGCTTTTATAGCCTATTATAGCTAAAATATCGGATTAAACTTTTTTAAATGTATAAAAATGAATTTCGAAAACAAAATAATAATACGCGGAGCGCGTGAACATAATCTCAAGAATATAGATATTAATATTCCCAGGGATTCATTTGTAGTTGTTACAGGACTTTCAGGTTCCGGCAAATCGAGCCTGGCATTTGATACTATATACGCGGAAGGACAGAGAAGATACATTGAATCTCTTTCAGCATATGCCAGGCAATTTCTTGATCTCCTTGAAAAACCGGATGTGGATTTAATTGAGGGGCTTAGTCCCGCGATTTCAATAGAACAGAAATCTACTTCGGGCAACCCGAGGTCGACAGTCGGAACAGTAACGGAAATATATGATTATATGCGTTTGTTATATGCCAGAGTGGGTAAAGCATACTGTTATAATTGCGGCAGGGAGGTTGATAAACAATCTTCAGCCCAGATAATAGACAGCATAATCAGCCGTTTCGATGGTAAAAAGATTCTTGTGCTTGCCCCTGTGGTAAGAGGACGAAAGGGACATTACAGGGAGCTTTTTGAAGAATATATGCGGGAAGGATTTTTAAGGGCCCGGGTCGATGGAGAATTAGTTGAGCTCTATGATGGTTATAAAACCGATCGTTATAAAATCCATAATATCGAAATAATTATTGACAGGATAAAACCTTCGGAAAAGAGCCGTTCACGTCTTTCCGAATCTGTTGAGGTGGCGCTAAGTTACGGCAATGGCAATATCCTTATTCTGGAAGGGGATAAAGAGCATTTTTACAGCCGTAATTTTGCGTGTCTGCATTGCGGTATCAGTTACCAGGAGCTTGCTCCAAATAGTTTTTCCTTTAATTCACCTTATGGATTATGCAAAGAATGTGAAGGACTGGGTGTTATCAAGGAGCTGGATATTAACCTGATGATTCCTGACTATGATAAAAGTATTAATGAAGGGGGACTGGACCCGATTGGAAAACCGAGGAATATCTGGTTTTTTAACCAACTCGAAAGCATCGCGGCGAAATATAACTTTTCCTTCGATGACAAATTAGGCGATCTTTCAGAGGAGCAGATTAAAATAATACTTGAAGGCAGCAAGGAAAAAATTCCCTTTATCTACAAATTCAACAGAGATGAAAAAGTAACTTACATGCATAAGTTCTCAGGACTCTATAATTACATAAGGCATTTTCATTCAACCACCTCTTCGAATAAAATCAGGGACTGGGCCGAGTCCTACATGAACTCAATTACATGCAAGGAATGCAATGGGGGAAGGCTAAAAAAGGAATCGCTTTCAATTACTTTCCTGGATAAGAATATCAGTGAGGTTTCCAACCTCTCGATTGAAAGATCGCGGAAATTTTTCGGACAGGCCAGGCTGAATGGAAGGGAAGCTGAAATAGCCAGGCCCATTCTCAAAGAAATTAATTCACGGCTCGATTTTCTCCTGAATGTTGGTTTGAATTATCTTACTCTTGATCGTTCAGCCCGGACACTCTCGGGAGGAGAATCACAAAGAATCAGGCTGGCGACACAGATAGGATCGCAGCTTGCGGGTGTGCTCTATGTGCTTGATGAGCCGAGCATAGGATTGCACCAGAGCGATAATATTAAACTAATTGACTCTCTCAAGAATCTCCGTGATATGGGAAATACCGTTATTGTTGTGGAACATGACAGGGAAACAATTGAGAATTCCGATTATATGATCGATTTGGGCCCGAGAGCGGGTGAACATGGCGGTGAAGTGTGTATAGCTGAAAAAACCTCGGAAATTCTTACAGCCGCCAACAATTGTAACTCACTGACCATCGACTATATCAGCAATAAAAAAAGCATCACAGTGCCTGAGGAAAGGAGAAAGGGCAATGGAAAATCTCTAAAACTTTTTGGTGTAAAAGGACACAACCTTAGCGATATCGACGTAGAATTTCCCCTTGGTTCCCTTATTGCTGTCACCGGGGTAAGCGGAAGCGGAAAATCTTCACTTATTAATGAAACCCTTGTTAGAATCATGATGCGGAAAATTTATAATTCCAAGGTTGTGCCGCTTCCTTTTAAAAAAATTGAGGGGTTGGAAAATCTTGATAAAATTATTGAAATAGATCAATCACCAATCGGAAGAACTCCACGCTCAAATCCGGCGACCTATACCGGATTATTTACATTTATCAGGGATCTTTACGCCCAGCTTCCGGAATCGAAAGTGAGGGGATACGCGCCGGGAAGATTCAGCTTTAATGTAAAGGGAGGAAGATGTGAGGATTGCGGCGGCGACGGACTAAAAAAAATTGAGATGAATTTTCTGCCCGATGTTTATGTGGGATGTGAAACGTGCCGCGGCAAAAGATATAACAGGGAAACGCTCGAAATTCTCTATAATAAAAAATCGATATCGGATGTTCTGGATATGACAGTTGAAGAAGCGCTCGATTTTTTTGATGAACATCCGAGAATAAAAAGGAAATTACAATCTATATTCGATGTCGGCCTGGGTTATGTAAGGCTCGGGCAGCAGGCGACAACTCTCTCGGGGGGTGAAGCTCAAAGGGTTAAGCTCGCTACTGAACTGAGCAAGATAGGCACCGGAAAAACATTATATGTTCTTGATGAACCTACAACAGGTCTGCATTTCGAGGATGTCAATATATTGCTGAATGTTCTTGATAAACTTGTTGAAAAAGGGAACACGGTAATAATTGTTGAGCACAATCTGGATGTTATAAAAGTAGCCGATCATATTATTGATCTCGGCCCCGGGGGAGGTGAATACGGGGGACAGATTGTCGCCTGCGGAACACCTGAAGAGATCGTAGAGAACGAAAAAAGTGTCACAGGGGTTTATTTGAAAAAGGAACTGAAATTATAAGGTTGCTTATGGCAAAAAAAGCTGACGAACTAAAATCATACCGTTTGGAAATGAATGAAAAAATTCTGAACTCAGGATTCAGGGATTTTAATAAATTTTTCGCGCTGGATAATAAAGCTTATATAAACGGCGCTTTGCCGGCGAAAATGAAAGAACTAATGGGATTAACCGCTTCAATGGTTCTAAGGTGCAATGACTGCATATTTTATCATATTGACAGAGCGATTGAAGAAGGAGCGACAAGAGAGGAATTATACGAGGCTTTTAATATATCTCTCATTGTCGGCGGCTCAATTGTTATTCCTCATTTGCGCTTTGCTTTTGAAAAAGTGGATGAGTTATTGCCGGAAAATGGTTAAATTGTACCGGCTATTACCAGCGCGAAATTTAACGGATTGAATAATTAGCGGGATAAAACAGAAGGAAAACTTCAGATAAACCAACAGCTCTGCTTCTTTAAAGAAAATAAATCGGGATAAAAAGTGAAGGAAATAATATTTGCCACCGGAAACAAAGGGAAGTTACAGGAAGTAAGGAATATTTTCAGAGAAACTGATATCAAAATATTCAGCCCCGCTGATTTAGGGAAAATGCCTGACATTATTGAAGACGCGGATACTTTTGAAGGGAATGCCTGGATTAAAGCGGAAAAGATTTATGATATTTTCGGAAAACCGGTTATGGCTGATGATTCGGGTCTCGCGGTCGATCAGCTTGATGGAAGGCCCGGTGTATTTTCAGCAAGGTATGCCGGGGAAAACTGCACGTACGAAGATAATAACATCAAACTGATTGAGGAACTTTCATATTTGCCTGAACCTCACACAGCTAAATTTGTCTGTGTTGCCGTATTTTATAATGGGTTTGAAAAACACAGCGCGAGAGGTGAAGTTTCAGGCAGGATAATAAAAAAATCAAAAGGGGAAAAAGGATTTGGTTATGATCCCATCTTTGTTCCGGATGGATATGGAATTACTATGGCGGAAATGGAGTTAAGTGAAAAGAACAGCATCAGTCACCGATCAATTGCTTTCAGGAAGTTAAGAGAAATTATTACAGGTTTTTAGTATGCTCAGATATATAGTTATTACCACGGTTGTTTTGTTATTTATTTTATCATGCAAGGATAGTTCTGTCGATCCGGTTGATTCTATTTCATCAGATAATGCCTATGCTTATTACCCCGGTGAGAAGGGAACCTTACTGAAATACAGAATCGATACTCTTAATTCTGCAACCTCGCAATTTGACAGCGTATCTTCAGAAATCAGCGTTTTCGCGGGTGAAGAAAATGTAGGGGGGACTAACTATAGCATACAAATAAATGATCAGACCGGAGAAACCGAATTGCTCTTCAGGAGAACTGAAGCGGCTCTATATTTTTATGCCGACACAACAGGACTCGACAGCCTTACTTTAGCGCTTCCTCCGCAGTTGACTGAGATTATTAGTTTTGAGGCTGACAGGGAGGCGATAGTTTTGTCGACCCCTTTTCAGGACAATAAATCGTGGACTACATATAAGCTGAATATGGTAATTGAACAGGATTCTATAAGGTATTCATATAGCATCATTGATATTAAAGCATTTTATGAAGGAAGTGAAGTTTTTAATGATATGCTCTCGGAGAAAATAAAATATCAGTTTACATTGCGAATACCTGCCGTCGATAATCTTTTTGATCCACCTGCATCAGTTTATGAGGGAGAAGCCTGGTTTACCGAATCAGCCGGCCTCACAGGGATAAAAGGTAATGGCGCGATTGTCGGCTTCCTTGGGGGCGGGGATATTAATATATCAGATACTCTGACGAAAGTTCAGAGAATATTAACTGAATATCAGATAAAGTAAATCAGCGTTAGTCAAGAGTTTATGCTGAATTGTTTTTTATTATTTCTCCTTTGTCGGAACTCACATAAATTTATTTTTCAGCAACTACCACTTTAACTATTCCGAAAGTCAGAGTTTTGCTTTGAACATTCTTAAATCCACATTCGAGTAATAAAGCTGAAATATCAACAGAAGAATCAAACTCACTGACAGAATCGGGAAGATATTGATAGGCCTCCTTATCTTTAGAAACAATTTTGCCGAGGAAGGGAAGAATAAATTTAAAATAGAACAGGTAAAATGACCGGACCAGAAAGTTTGAAGGAAGTGAAAACTCCAGAACCGTCACTTTCCCCCCGTGGTTGAGAATTCTGAAAAATTCCCTGAAGCCTTCGCTTATGTCATAAAAATTTCGCACACCGAAAGCGACAGTAATATTTGTGAAAGAAAAGTCCTTGAAAGGAAGGAATTCAGCGACCCCCTGAATATTATTTCCTTTAATCCAGCCTGCTTTTTTTTGGAACAATCGAAGCATATTAAGTGAGAGGTCTGCGCCGTAAATATTTTTTATTCCCCGCTTACGGGCTGAAATCGCGAAGTCTCCGGTGCCGCAGGCAATATCGAGCAGAGCTGCATTTTTATTAATACCGGTATAATCAAGAGCTTTTTTCCTCCAGTAAAAATCGATGCCGGCGCTGAGAAAATGATTTAGAAAATCATATTTCCCTGAAATTGAATCAAATATTCTTTTTACTCTTCTTTTTTTATCCATCAACTTGATAAATCTTATCTTAATTAGTATGTTTTCTCAGAAAAAATCGGAGTTTAGGTATGGATAAATATCTCAAAGCAATCAGAGAGGATGTTTGCTCAATATGCGCGGATTCAGATGAGCATGGTGAATGTAAACTTTCGGACAAAGAAATCTGCGCGATAGAATTTTTTCTTCCCCAGGTTGTTGAAATAATCCATAATACAAAAAATGATGACTATGACGAACTTTATAACAGTTTGAAAAAAGTAATCTGCCAGAATTGCCGGGCCAGGGATGAAGAGGGATATTGTTATCTTCGGGATAACGCAAACTGCACTCTCGAAAGATATTTCTCAATCATCATCGATTCTGTGAACCGGGTGGATGAAGCGGCCTGAGACTGACTGACAATTTTCGATACAGGTATTTACCGATATATAATGTCATAATCATAAAGATTATGCCGCCGATCAGATCGACAACATAATGATATCTTAGGTAAACAGTAGCGAAAATCAACAAAGTTCCGTTAATAATCATAAACCATTTAACCGGAGAACGGAATTTAACTGATAAATATATAGTAAGCAGAGTCATCTGAGTATGGCCGCTTGGAAAAGCGTCTCTCTGCACTACCAGCGCGGGGTTTGCGGTTCCCGCCGGAATCGATTCCCCCGAGTTGATAATCTCGCGTAATAAATCGGTCAGAAACATTCCCGGCAATTCACTATTTGTCATTTCGAATGAGTGGAGGGTAAATCTGGGTCCGATAGCGGGAAACAATAAATATCCGATATAAGAGAGCCAGAAACCAAAAAGAATTATGAACGCGCCGTAATCTATCTCTTCGAATTTCCCTTTTTTTATTAGCGAGATACCCAGAATTATTGGAAGAAAGAAAAATGTTGAATATGAAATTTGCAGCAGTTCTGTAAGGGCAGGGTGGGAAATTTTCCAGAGCAGGTGAGTCGGATCAGTTCCAAAGATGAATCTGTCGATCTCTATCAGGTAAGAATCAACGATCAAACCTCTCACCGGGTCCACAATAGTATAAAGGAGTTTAAAGGCAGCGAGCACTACTACCGTCAGGTAGAGATAATGAATGCTGCGCGATAATAATGAGGATGTATTAAAATCGAACCTGGCAATAACAACAGCCGCTATAATCAGAAGGATACTTAGCATAGTATTGCTAAACCATGAATCTATGCGGGCGCTGAATACCAGACTTATGATAATTACCACAAAGGAAAAACAGATTACCAGCTTATCTGCCGGAAACAGAATTTTAAGGAAATTTTTAAGATTAATCATCAGGTGATAAAGAACATGGTTATGAAAGTTAAGTAAATGAGTAATCCGAGAATATCATTGGCTGTAGTGACAAAAGGTCCGGTGGCAATTGCCGGATCCGCGCCAAGTTTTCTCATAAAAACAGGTATAGTGGCTCCAACCAGGGTAGCGAATAAAATTATTGTCAGAAGTGAAAGGGAAAGAATGAACGCAAAATAAAAAGTGACTCCTTCATGAGTAAAGAATATTTTCACTGAGCCCATAAGAATTATACTGCAAACGATTCCATTAATCAGCCCTACAAAAAATTCTTTGCCAAGTTTTCTGAAACTATCCCTCAACCACAGATCGCCTGTTCCAATGGCCCTTACCATAACAATCGCGGCCTGGGTTCCCGAGCTTCCACCCATCGCCATAACAACAGGAATAAAAAAGGTGGCGATAACCACTTCCTTTATATACTCTTCATAAGAAGAGAGCAAGACTGCCGCCACCAGCTCCATAATAAGAGCCACAACAAGCCAGGGAAGCCTTATCCTCGATATTCTGAAGACCGAATCACCCGTCTCCTCTTCTTCCGAAAGACCGGCGATTTTCTGCATATCTTCGGATGCCTCTTCATGAATTACATCAACAATATCATCAATGGTAATTCTTCCAAGCATGGCTTTATCCGGGTCTACAACGGGTAGCGCGACCAGGTCATATTTCTCCATCAGGCTGGCTACCTCTTCCTGGTCCACCTCGGGAGAGACATAAATCAGGTCTTCCTTCATAATAGAAGTAATATTCTGTTTTAAGGGAGTAATCAGGAGCGATTTCAGCTCTACAATACCGAGAAGTTCACCAGAGGTTTTCAGAACATAAACGTGATATATTTGTTCGAAATCATCGGCGTTCAGTCTTACCACTTTAATCGCGTCCTTTATCGTAGCAGTATCATAAACAAAAACAAAGTCGCTGTTCATAATACCACCGGCGGAATCTTCAGGATATTTAAGCAGTTTTCTTACATCCTGCGAATCCTCCTTATCGATGTTTTTAAGGACATGTTCAGCTACAGAATAGGGGAGCTCACTGACAATATCGGTCGCGTCATCTGTATCAAGTTCATCAACAATTTCGGTGATGATCTCCGGTTCAACTTTTGCCAGAATTTTTTCACGGAGATTTTCATCTGTTTCAGTTAATACTTCACCGGCTGTTTCACTATCGAGGAGTTTAAAGATATAGAGGGCATCATTAACCGATAGATGATTTATTATCTCGGCGATATCGGCAGGATGCAGATCGGCCAGAATAAGTTGCAGGCTTTCATCAGCGCTTCCCTCAATCAGGTCCGAAATATTATCGCGCAGCTCGTAATCAACCTGCAATACTTCCTTTACTATATTTTCAGGTTTTCTTTCTTCCATCCTGAACTTTCAATTTTTCTGGCAATCTCAAGGTATTCTTCCGGAGTTGTTTGTTCCGGCCGCTTTGTAATATCTATACCCAAAGCATTTAAATCACAATCACCAAATATACTATTCCTGAGTGAATTTTTTAAAGTTTTTCTTCTTTCATTGAAGATAGTTCTTAAAAAATTGTAAAGAATAGCATAACGATAGTCTGATATTGGAGTTTTATTAAAAAATAACCTGATAAGGGCGGAATTAACTTTTGGTTTCGGATAGAAGACATTTGGGGAAACTTTAAAGCAATATTTCTTTTCACAAATAATATCGAGCAAAACAGGGATAATTCCATAGTTGCCGTTTCCGGGGCCTGAAAAAAAACGTTTCGCAGCCTCGTCCTGCATCAAAAGCGCCGCATCCCCGATATAATTTCTGTAATTAAGTAGTTTATATATTATCGGGGAAGTGATGTTATATGGTATATTGCCTACAACGCGGGTTGTACCAGACTGGTTATCGATGTAGTTTATCAGATCAGTTTTAAGAAAATCTTGTTGAATTATCTCAATCGCTTGGAATTTTTTCTTAAGTACATCCGCGCTTCCTCTGTCAATTTCAAAAGCTGTGTATTTGCCTGACCGGCTAAAAAGAAACTCTGTAATCGCGCCCCTTCCGGGGCCTATTTCGATGATATGATCCTCAGCAACCGGATTTATTTCTTCAACAATTTTGTTGATTATATTTTTGTCTGTCAGGAAATGCTGACCAAATCTTTTTAATGGTGGCAACATAAGGTTGATGAATATAGATTTTAATGGGGAAAGTCTTATATTAAAAGTAGGAAAATAAATCCATTTTACAAAATTCACGGAGCAAATGAATATGGCTGAATACATCGCGGCAATCGACCTGGGAGGAACAAAAATACTGACAGCTTTATTTAATAATAAAAATGAGATAATTGCCCGGGCAAAAACCCCGACGGAAACAGGCAAAGGTGAAGAATCTTTGATTAAGGATATCGTCTTTACAGTAAATGAAGTAATTAAAACAGCGGGGATAGCGGTTGCCGATCTGAAAGCTATAACAATGGGGGTACCCGGAACGGTAAATCCCCATACCGGATTGATAGGTGTGGCGCCAAACCTGGGAATAACAAATTTCAATATTAAAGATGCGTTATCTGAATATTTTAGCGATATACCGGTTTTTATTGAAAATGATGTGAATATAGCCGGGCTTGGCATCAAAAAATTTGAATTTGATGATGAAGTTAAAGATATGCTTGTTGTATTTGTTGGAACAGGAATTGGGGGCGCGCTCTTTTTCGGGGGCAATCTCTATCGCGGGGCGGGTAACTTCGCGGGTGAAATAGGACATATGAAAGTAAGTCCAACCGGTAAATTCAGCGGTACAAAAGGTAAAGATTCATTTGAGACAATCGCGAGCCGGACCGCTGTTGTTGAAGCTATCACAAATGATATAAAAGAAGGAAAAAATAGTGTTCTGAGTAAATACGTAGAATCGGGCAAAAGAATAAAGAGCAAAGCTTTGGCCAATGCGGTGGAGGACAAAGATAAAGTTGTTGTCAAACATTTGAAAGCCTCATGCAATACAATCGGAACTGTTCTCGGAAGTCTGACCACTTTGCTGAATCTCGATACCATAGTGCTTGGGGGAGGGGTGATAGAAGCTATGGGGGATTATATGCTTCCCAAAATAGAATCGGCGTTTAATGACGCTGTAATTGCGGACGCCGGTAAATGTGTGAAAATAAGGGTCACCAAACTGGGTGACGACGCTCCTCTTTACGGCGGAATAGCGTTAACTGAAGAACTTATGTGATTTTAACAGATGGATACAAAGGGTGTTATATTATGACGCCCTTTCTTCATCCTCAATGGATTTTTCAATTTCCTCAAGTTCCTCCTGTAATCCAGCCCATTTTTCGTAGAGATTTTCCAAAGTCTCTTTTATTTTGCCGTATTCAAGGTTTTTTTCTTTTGCCAGACCGGGATTGTTATAAATTTCAGGATCGGCAAGTTCTTCTTCCAACCTGCTTTTTTTTGCTTCGTTTTCTTCCAGAGCTTTTTCGGCAGTTTCTATATTTTTTTTCAGATCCCTGGTAAGTGAGTATCTTTTTTTTCTGAGTTCCGCTTCAATTCTTTTTTGTTCTTTTCTGGTTACTTTTCCGTTTTCTTTCGGGGCTTGTTTAGGGGCGGAAGTTACCTGTTCCTCCTCCTCCTTTTTCTCCAGATAATAACCAATATCACCGTAATAAATTTTTAACCTGTTATCCCTGACTTCAATTGTTTTATTTGTTATTGGCGCTAAAAAGTCGATATCGTGGGATACAAGCACTACAGTGCCGCTGAAGTTAATGAGAGCCTGCTGAAGCACCTTTTTGGAATTGAAATCAAGATGATTGGTCGGCTCATCAAGAATAATCAGGTTTGCTTTTGTGAGCATCAGTTTTGCCAGGGCCACCCGGCTTTTTTCACCGCCTGATAAAACAGATACCTTTTTAAATATGTCCTCATCTGAAAAAAGGAAAGAGCCGAGTAAAGTTCTTAATTGTCCCGGGGTATATTCATCGGAAATATCCATCATTGAATCGAGCACATCTTTTTCCATATCCAGGTCTTCTGTAACCTCTTGCGCGTAATATGAAACAGAAGTATTATGCCCGGTTAATCTTTCACCGCCGGTAGGGGAGAGGCGTCCGGAAATAATTTTGGAAAGGGTGGTTTTTCCCGCTCCGTTGGGACCAACGAGCGCGATTTTGTCACCTCTTTCAATTTGAAGAGTAAAATCTGAGAAAACCTTTAGATCACCATAGAATTTTGATATCTCTTTGAGCTCAATCGGAATAATCCCACTCTTGGGAGGATCGGGGAACCTGATATTGATCTCACTTTCTTCGTCTGGCAGAATAATATTTTCATCTTTATCAAGTTGTTTAATTCTGCTCTGAACCTGTTTTGCTTTTGTCGCTTTGTATCGGAATCTTTCAATAAATCTTTCAACCGATTTTCTCTTTTTCTGCTGATTTTTATACTCAGCCAGAAGCTGCCGGTTTCTTTCTTCCCTGTATTCCTGGTATTCCGAAAACCTGCCGTTAAAAAATGAAACATTTTTATTGTAAATTTCGAGTGTTCTTTCAGTAACCGCATTTATAAAATAACGATCATGCGAAACAATTATCATTGCTCCCCTGTATGATTTCAGGAAAGCGGTAAGCCATCGCAGGGAATCGATATCAAGATGGTTGGTAGGCTCATCAAGCAGAAGAAGATCATTTTCCTCAAGAAGCAATTTCGCCAGTTCAGCCCTCATCTGCCAGCCGCCTGAAAATTCCTCTATATTTCTGTCGAAATCCGACTCGGAGAAGCCAAGCCCGATCAGGACTTTTTGTGCTTTTGAATCAATAGAATAATAGTCTATCCTTTCCTTGCCGGAGTTTAATTCACCGATAAGAGAGGCGATTTCCGATTTTTTTTCAATGTCACTTTCAATTTCAATTTCCCTGAGCAATTCCTCTTCCCGCTTTTCGATATCGGCAATGTTATAAACCGAGCTTCGAACCTCCTCAAGAAGATTTTTTCCTTTCAGGGCGAGAAATTCCTGTGGCAGATAACCGGTGCGCGTTCCTTTCTGTATAAAGAGGTCCCCCGTTTCGGGATGTTCCTCTCCGGTTAAAAGTCTGAGCAGAGTCGATTTTCCGCTTCCGTTTGAACCGACGAGGGCGATTCTGTCGCCCCTGTTAATTTTAAGGTTTACATTGGAGAATAGGTTTTCACCGGTAAACTGAATGGAAAGATTCCGGATATCAATCATAAAAGGCTGACCTGTTAATATTCTATTTTCTTATAACTGCTACTTTAGCGGTTGCGACGGAATTGGCTTCTTCATCAAAAGCGACAATTATATATATTCCGGAGGCAACATAGTCATTATTTTCATTTCTGCCGTCCCAAACTGCCGTTCTTCCTCCCGGCGTTATAAACTCGCGGATAAGACTTCCGCTAACTGAAATAATTTTAATTTCACTATCCTCAATTAACCCGTCAATATAAAGATTATTTTCCTGGTCCGGACTGATCCTGAATGGATTGGGATAAATTTCCAGTTCACCAAAACTTTCAACCGGCTTTCTGAAAATCGAGCTAAATGAAACAAGACCGTAATCGGTGCCGATATAGATAATCCCCTTGTCCTCATCAATTGTTATGCTTTTTATTTCATCAGAGGGAAGAGGGCTGTTGGAAGCGGTAAAATTTTCCAGGAGGGAAGTGCCGTCAGGCGACATAACAAAAACTCCCTTCTGAGTGCCGACCCATTTTTGATTTACCGGATCAACAGCGATACAGCTTACTGTCTGAAGCCTTAGCGGAAATACACTCGATATACGGCTTGTCGGATTTTGAGAATTGGAGATTATATTAACCCCTTTATCGGTGCCAATCCATAGTTCACCCCGCCGGTCGATAGCAATTTCACTTATTTCATTACTGTTCATTCCGTCTGAAGTGTTTATAAATCCCCATACATCATCGTCCGTATCTTCAAGAGTATTGTTTTCATTGAAGTAATATAACCCCGGTCCCTGGCTTGTACTGCTCGTTACGGAGAACCATTTCGTGTCATAATCATCGATGGCAAATTGTGATGTAATTACTGTAGCTGTAGTGAGGGGGGAGGATATCTCGTAATGATACCACTCATTATCAGTTGTTAAAACGCTGAGAGCTTTTTTATCGGCGGATTCAAAGTTCAATGCCCACTCATTATTCCTTGAATCTGTTTTGACATCCATAATCACCAGAAAGTAGGGATCATCTTCAATACCGACCATACCGGTATTATCAGTTGTATAAGTTATAAAAATATCATCTTTTATTTTTGTGAATCCTCTTCCCCAGTTGCTCATATAAACAGCGCCATCCGGTCCTGAAGAGGCGGCATGAAAACCGTTAACGATTATATCGTCAGGGTTACTTTCCTTGTCATAAAAATTCCAGCCTCCCTGGCCAAAACTGTAAATACCTCCATTATCATAAGCCCTTCCGGTTCCACCCCAGAGAACTCCCTCTGTGCTGACAGTCATCGAATAAAATGAATTTGTTGAGGGAGTGTTTGGAAGTAAAAGAGAAACATTGCCATTCTGGTACTTCATCAATCCTTTATTGGTTGAAAAAAGGAGAGAGTGATTATCGGAATATGAAACTGAGTTAATTTGGAAACCTTCAGGCGTATAAAGTAATTGAGAACTACTGCCGTCAAAAAGGTAAACAGAACCGTCGCGAATCGTATAAAGAGAATCGTTTTGAACAAAAATATCGGTGACATTCGCCCCATCATAAAACGCGTTGGAAATGTTGTTGAGTGTAATCCGGATAACTCCATTGTCGGTTGCCGCCAAAATCTCATCTCTGTAAAGCGCAAACTTATAAATAATACCCGCGGGGATATCTGAACTATAGGAATATACATTCCACGACTCAGGCGCGCTCAGGTTCACGGCGTCAAGTTTTTGAACCGCGAGTCCCGATTCGGTAGCGGCGTAAACGATGTCTGAACGAAAAACAGTGTATACCGGGATTGCTGAGAGAAAGCTGCCAAACTTCTGATAGGTATCAATAAAAAGAAAACTTTCCGTATTTATCAGTGATACGCTGAAATCGGTCGCTATATAAATTGTATCGCCCCAGGGGAAAATATCATTAATCTCTTTCAGACTCATTGATGTTGACGAAATATCAAGTATTTTATTTATTTCGCCGGTTTGCGGGGTAATCACATTAATGGTTCCTTCCTGAGTCCCGGCCCAGAAACGTGAATAATGATCAACACCGAGAGATGTAAGTTCCTGCGAGCTTAATCCGCCCGATTTTGTGTAGATGCTGAAGTTTTCATCTTCTATGTCGAAGTAGTAGGCTCCGCCGCCGGAAATTGCCATTATGCCTTCTTCGGTGGCCGCGGCCCTTCTTGTATCTTTAAGACTGGTATAACTATTCCATGTGCCATTTATCTGTGGAAAAATAAAACCTGGAATCAGCAATATCAGTATTGGGAAAATTTTATTCATCATAATCAATCCGGGTAATTTTAATAAGTCAGGGAAACAAATTTATGAAAAAATAAGGAAAATATTACTCAGCCGGAATACCAAAATAAATGCATGCGAAGGAGACAGTCAACCTTTTTCCGATAAATAATTTTTAAGTTTGTCAACTTTCAGACCCGAAACATAATAGTCGCCCGGCAGAAGAACCATACCTCTGTTATTACCATGATAATCTGAGCCGCCTGTATCGAGAAGGGAGAACTTGTCTCTGATTTGTTTTAGCTGCTTAATTCGCGCGGGGCTGTGGGAAGGATGTATAGTTTCGATACCATCAATTTTTTTTCGAACAATTCTATTAATAATATTATCGGGCAGACTACCCGGATGTGCCAGAACAGCCAGTCCGCCGGCAGTATGAATTATTTTTACGGCATCATCAGGTTTAACTTCAGCTTTTTCAACGAATGCCGGTTTATTTCGCGCGAGATATTTATCGAAAGCTTCATGGAAGTATTTAATATAACCTTTCGCGAGCAGCAGATCGGCTATATGAGGCCTGCCGATAGTTTCATCTCCCGCATGATTTTTTACCTCTTCAAAACTGATATCAAAACCATGAGCATTGAGTCGGGAAATTATTTTTTTTGCCCTTATTATTCTTTCTTTTCGGAGATGTTCCAAAAATTTGAGTAATTCAGGAGAGGAAATATCAATAAAATAGCCCAGGATATGTATTTCGAATGTGCCAAGAACACTGCTTATTTCAATTCCGGGAATTACCTCCAGCCCATTTTCCTGCCCGGCTTTTATTCCCCTGCCGACACCGCCGACAGTATCATGATCTGTAATGCTGATTATATTGAGGCCGGCATTTTTCGCGATATTAACAAGTTCAGACGGGGTATGAACCCCGTCTGAAAAACTTGAATGCATATGGAGATCAGCTTTCAGGCTATGAGAACTAGTGATAGGTTTCCTTAAATTTCTCGTAATTAAGGATACGAAGTCTCGAACTTTCAAGTTCAATCAATCCCTTTTTTGCAAAAGAATGAAGAGTTCTGGAAATGGTTTCGCGTGAAGTTCCTGCCATATTGGCTAAATCCTGCTGAAGAGGAAGTTTTTCGATTTCGACCACTCCCTGCCGTATCATACCAACGTCATCCGCGATCTGAAGAATAACAGTGGCAACCTTTCCTTCGGCATCCTTCAGAGTAAGGGCTTTAATTTTCATATCGGCAGCCCGCAAACGTTTGGTAAGTTCCTGAAGCAACGCGATTGAAACTTCAGGATGTTTGTAGAGGAGATCGAGAAACTGATCCCGCTGGATAATAAACACGGTGGAATCTTCAAGCGCTATAGCGTTAGCTGAACGGGTCAGACCGTCGAGAATGGCCATCTCGCCAAAAAAGTCGGATTCTCCCAATATAGAAAGAATAACTTCTCTTCCGTCATTACTGGTCCTGGAGATTTTTACCTTTCCATCAATAATGACAAAAAGCGCTGAACCGTCCTCTTCCTCCATAAGAATGATGTTATCTTTTTTGTAACATCTTTTTGTCCCGATTTTCGCTATTTTTTCAATTGTTTCTTCATCTAACTCTGAAAAAATAGGGACGTACAATAAAAAATCACTCGAACCTTGCATATTGGCCCCTGGAATAATCACTAAAATTTGTGATTCGCATCACATTAATAATGAAAAAATCAGCCATTTGCAAGTAGAAAAATATTAAGATCACCTTCCAAGGAAGAAGACAGGACTACTGACTGTTATTTTTCCATTAAATTTTTCAGGAATTAAAATAATAAAAAATTATAACATATTAAAAAATTGGGCTCTATGTGAATTATAGTGGGTAATTGAATTTGAGTCAGCAAAAAACCAGGTTGAACATTGATGAAATTTTCTTTGTCTCTAAAACCTCCGGTTCTTTTTCCGGTTAACTGAATTTTAACGCTTATTTGATTCTATTATCCTGTTAGTCTTCTTTTTTCTAAAATTCTATTTCATTCCTCGCTGATATGATATATTTGTTTGAAACGCAAAATCGATATATTTCCCCTCATTCTTACCAAGGGATGATCTGTATTATTCATTTTTATTGTCCCGTTAGGGACAAAATATTGGTAGAAAAAAAGAAGAAAGTGTTCAAGTGTGCCGTCAGGTACACCATATTTCGACAGGTTTGTTGCAGTTTATAAGTGTATATTTCTGTCCATTCAATAAATGGCTGTCCTTTCATTACCCACTGGTTTTCATATAGAACCAAAAATTGTTGCGTAATGATCAAATAGCTCAAAAATAACAGAGAAAATTTGTGAAATGTATCGCACATGAGCGTTATGGTCGAAAAAACTAAGGCATTACCGTAATAACGGCTTAGTTTTATTGATTGCAAAGGATTCCGATTAATGCTATATTTACAGATTGAATTTTTATTAACATGATTTCAGGAGAAAAAAATGGCAACCAAAATAGGAATTAACGGATTTGGACGCATAGGAAGGCTTGTTTTCAGACGCGCGCTCGACCTTGGCGGAATAGAAATTGTTGGTATTAATGACCTTACAGACGCCAAAACACTTGGCCACCTGTTAAAATATGATTCAGTACATGGCAAGTTTAAAGGTGAAGTTAAAGTTGATGGTGATACACTGATCGTTAATGGTCAGCAGATTAAAATCACCGCGGAAAAAGATCCTGCCAATCTTAAATGGGGCGAGCTCGGAGTTGATGTTGTTATAGAGTCGACAGGTGTATTCAGAACAAAAGAGCTTTGCATGAAACATGTTGAAGCAGGCGCGAAAAAAGTTATCCTGACAGTTCCGGCCAAAGGTGATATCGACGCCACTGTAGTTCTTGGTGTTAATGAAGAAGACCTTACAGATGAAGCTGTTGTTGTTTCAAACGCGTCATGTACAACAAACTGCCTCGCTCCGATGGCAAAAGTTCTCAATGACAAATTTGGTATTGTTAAAGGTTTTATGACTACAGTTCACGCTTATACAAATGACCAGAGAGTGCTTGATCTTCCTCACAGCGACCTTAGAAGAGCAAGATCAGCGGCTGTTTCAATTATTCCCACTACAACAGGCGCGGCTAAAGCTGTTGGAAAAGTTATCCCTGACTTAAAAGGAAAACTTGATGGTTTCGCGTTAAGAGTGCCAACTCCTGACGGCTCAATCACTGACCTGGTTGCCGAACTTAAGACTGAAGCTACCGTTGAAGAGATAAACGCCGCGATGAAAGAAGCTGCTGAAGGCCCAATGAAAGGGGTAATGGAATTTTGTGAAGATCCTATCGTTTCAGCCGATATCGTCGGCAATTCACATTCCAATATTTTTGATTCTCTTTCTACAATGACTAATGGCAATATGGTAAAAGTTGTCGGATGGTATGACAACGAATGGGGATATTCCTGCCGGGTTGTAGACCTTCTTAAAAAAATCGCGTAGATAAAACCGCTCAGAAAATTAAAAGACGCATGAACTCATTTATGAGTCTGCGTCTTTTTTTTATATAAGTTTATAAAATAAACAGGAGACAGAGATGAATAAATTATCAATTGATAACATGGAGCTGGGGGGGAAACGGGTATTAGTCCGTGTTGATTTTAATGTTCCCCTTGATGAAAATCAAAACATTACTGACGATATACGTATTACTGCTGCATTGCCGACCATCAAAAAAATAATTGCCGATGGCGGACGCGCCGTTTTAATGAGTCACCTTGGAAGGCCGAAAGGGGAAAGAAAACCTGAATTCAGCCTTAAACCGGTTGCGGTAAGACTTGGAGAATTGCTCGGGAAAGAAGTTAAATTCGCCGATGACTGCATTGGAGATGAGGTTGAAGGATTAGTAAACTCACTGGAAGAGGGGGAAGTGGCATTACTGGAAAACCTCAGATTCCATAATGAAGAAACAAAAAATAATCCCGATTTCGCCAAAAAACTTGCTTCCCTTGGCGATGTATATGTTAACGACGCATTTGGCAGTGCCCACCGCGCCCACGCTTCGACAGAAGGTGTGACAAAGTATATTGACACATGCGGAGCCGGTTACCTGATGGTTAAAGAGCTGGATTATCTTGGCAAAGCTATAGCTGATCCAAAAAGACCTTTTACCGCTATTCTTGGCGGCGCTAAAATATCAGGTAAAATAGATGTAATTGAAAACCTTATGCCAAAGGTTGATAACCTTATTATCGGCGGCGGAATGGCCTACACATTTTATAAAGCCATGGGACTTGAGATAGGAACATCTTTACTCGAAGAGGAAAAAATTGAAATGGCCGGTGAAATACTGGAAAGAGTGAAGGGTGAGAAGGTTAATTTTATGCTTCCCGAAGATGTTCTTGTGGCCCCGGAATTTAAAAATGAATCTCCTTCAACAGCGGTTAAAATTGATTCCATGCCAGCCGATCAGATGGGTTTGGATATTGGTCCGGATACAATTGAAAAATTTGCAAAAACAATTGAAGAAAGCAAAACTATTGTCTGGAATGGTCCGATGGGAGTATTCGAGTTTGATAATTTCGCGGCCGGAACTAATGCTATCGCCAACGCGTTGGTTAAAGCGACAGAAAATGGCGCGGTTACCGTAATTGGCGGCGGCGACAGCGCGTCGGCAATAAAAAAAGCCGGACTGGCAGTTAAAGTTTCTCATGTATCTACCGGCGGCGGCGCTTCACTCGAATTTCTTGAAGGTAAAGAGCTACCGGGTGTTGTCGCGCTCACAGACGCGTGATTTTTTGAGAACTTTTTTTTATTGAAGCAGTCTAACTGATTAGTTAGATTGCTTCTTTGTTTTTTATGATTGAGTTATAAACAGGAATAAATGATGGGATACCAGGACAGAAATTATTACAGACCCTCGGGAGTAAGTGGTTTTAGTTTTTTCCCGCCGATGATCAAACTTTTATTGATTTCCAATGTGGCAGTATTTGTTTTAATGATAATCGCGAGCGGAATAACAATAGACTATCCCTTAAATCTCAATCATCTGCTTACAAAATATTTCGCGCTGATCCCGTTTTCAGATGGTATAGTCCCTATCGACAATATGAGGGGCATTGACGCTGTTTTTCTTCCCTGGCAGCTTATAACATACCAGTTTATGCATTCACTTCAGTCATTCACTCATATCCTGTTTAATATGTTCATGTTATGGATGTTCGGTATGGAACTCGAGAACATGATGGGCTCAAAGAAATTTTTAATATTTTATCTTATATCGGGCGTTGGCGCGGGACTTCTTCATTTGTTATTCTCTCCGGGGCATGTTCCGGTAATAGGCGCTTCAGGAGCTGTTTACGGAGTTATGGTAGCGTTCGCGATGTCTTTCCCTGACAGGTATATTTATATTTATTTCCTTATTCCGGTTAAAGCAAAATACCTGATAACATTCCTTGTCATTTTTGAATATATATCTGTTGGCAGCCCCAGTATTGTTGCTCATCTCGCTCATCTTGGAGGAGCATTGACGGGAGCGATTTTTATATTGATTGACCGGAAATATTATCTGAGGCTGGACAAAATATTTGACAATCTTAAGAATACTTATACAAAAAAAACGGATTCCGGACCCAAAACCCCTTTCAGGAGGCCGGTGCATAATCAACCGGATGTACAGGACGCCAATTTTTATGATATCAATGATGTATCGTCGGTTCCCGACCAGGAGGAAATTGACAGAATCCTTGATAAGATAAGCCGGAGCGGTTACCAAAACCTTACTGAAAAAGAGAAAAAAATTCTATTCAATGCGAGCAAAAAAAATTAGACCACTTCTGATTCTTATATTTCTTTCAGCAATTCTCTTTTCCTGCGGGATAGGAAAAGAGGGAAAATATGATGAATACGCCAGGGCCTATACAGATATTCTTTTCCTGAAGCACAAATATGGGTGGAATAAAGATACACTTACCGTGAAGATTGACAGTATCTTCACCCATTATCAAATATCAGGAAAAGAATATAACCTGTTTTTTGAGTCAATTAAAAACGATGAGGGTAAATGGAAAAGATTTTTTGATCTTTCTGAGAAGTATCTGGATTCTCTGAGGCATAAAAAATAAATTGTTCTAACCAGCTTTGATTTTTGCCAGCGCGACCCTGATTTTTGAAAAAGAAATATTTTTGTTTATCCCCGTTTTGATCTCCTTCATATCCCAAATTCCCCTTTCAGCCATTCTTTTAATCTCTTCAAATTCGTTTTTGTCGAAGAGATGGTTTATACTCAATCCCGGAAAATAGATCAGCAATGATTCAATCTGCATTGATACCACAGCCTCGGGCAATCCTGAAAGAGAAGCAATATCGGAGATATTATATTTTTTCTCAAGCAAGGAATGAACGCTCAGCAGATTTTCGGGAATCTTTTTATCTGTAACCTCCTGCTCAGGCGGAGTTTTATTTTCTTTTATAAACTCATTTATAACCAGCAAAAATTCCTCACCCGCTTTGTTGAACATCCTGTTGGTCATACCCTGAATGAAAAACATTTCCGATTTATTTTTTGGTTTTTTATCGGCCATCATTTTAAGGATTTTATCAGGGCATATAAGGTCGGGAGTTTGTGAAAAACGTGAAGAGACAGATTTCCTCGCCTGACGCAGAAGATTAAAAAGTTTGAGTTCCGATTCATAATTTTTTTTCTTTATTTCCGGAGTTACCCTGCCGGCTATATTTTCTTTCCCTTTTTCGGTAAGAGAAATCAATCCCTGGATTTCAGCCGCTGATTTTTCCTCAACCAGGTGTTTAAGAGCATGTTCAATTTTTTCCTTCTCTTTCCGCCGGAAAATTCCATAAACGGAAATATTTTTAAGATAATCTTTTTTGCTGGTTCCCCTGAGAAGAGAAAAGATATCTCTGCGTGTCGCGGGGCCCTTCAGTTCGTGGAGAGATTGAATTACCTGGGTTTTAATCCATTCAAGTTCATTTTTATCGAAAAAGGGTTTCTTCAGGCAGTTATCACATCTTCCACAATTCTCATCTTTTGATTCACCAAAATACTGAAGAATAAAATTTGAGCGGCAGCCTTCGGTTTCACAAAACTCTATCATTTTATCAAGTTTTGAATGCGCTGAAGATTCAGCCATTTTAACAGACTGAAAATCGATCTGAAGATAAGATGAATCAGCTCTCGGGGCTGTGATCCTTATCTCAGGTTCATCATTCGGTCTGTCAAGAGTGATTATCCCGATATTTTCCAGACCCTCAAAATTCCCAAACAATTTCTTTAAATCTATACCAAGCGATTCGGCAATTTTTTCACTGTTTATTTTAACTTTTTCCCTTAGCAGCTTACTTCCGTATTCACGCAGCAGAATAATTATCAGGTTTTTATAATCTGTGTTCGCTATTTTTTTTACATATTTTTGAAGGTCTTCCGGTGATAATAAAAACTGCAGAAAAGTATTGCCTGAAAAATCAGGATTGTATTTTATATATCCCGCATTTTCAAGAATGGAAAAGGCTGAATTTATTTTTGCCCGGGAGATACCATGAAGGTCAAACTTATTAAGCAGGTTCTGACCGGCAGCAACAGGATGGTTATAGGAGTTTCCTACGGCCAGCATTACGGAGTCGCAGATGGCGTCATATACCCTGGCAACCTCTTCATATTCAGGATATTGATTTTTAATGAAATATTCCTGAAGCGATTTATCGCGGCTGTTAGTAAGAAGGAAAGCGTAAGAATTTTTACCATCCCTTCCCGCCCGGCCTATTTCCTGGTAATAAGCTTCCATTGAGCCGGGCATATTATAATGCACCACAAGCCTGATATTGTTTTTGTCTATTCCCATGCCAAACGCGTTGGTCGCGGAAATAATATCGATTCTTCCTTTAAGAAAATCATCCTGCACAATTTTCCTCATTTCCGGACTTAATCCGGCATGGTAATAGGTGCATTTATATCCGTTCTGCCTGAGAAGTTCGGCGGTTTTTTCACTTTCTTTACGAGTGGAAGTGTATATTATCGCAGGGGTTTCATATTCGGATATAATTTTAAGAAGTTCACTTTTTTTACCTGTATCCGACCTGACATTTATTGAAATGTTATCCCTTTCGAAACCGGTCACGAAAACATCGGGCTCCCGCATGCCAAGCTGTAAAAGAATATCCTCCCTTACATCGGGTGTAGCTGTCGCCGTAAATGCCGAGATATTATTAATGCCGGTATATTCCGCAAATGGCCTGATCATCCTGAAGCTTGGTCTGAAGTTATGTCCCCATTCACTGATACAGTGGGCTTCATCAACAAAAAGATATGAAACATCAATAGCCTTTATTTTTTCCCTGAAATCAAAAGACTCAAGTTTTTCAGGCGCGACATATAACAGCTTCAGCTTTCGGGAAAGAATTAAAGCGAAAACTTCATTTACCTGGTTAAAATCAAGTGTGCTGTTCAGATAAGCCGCTTCAATACCCTTTTGTTTTAATGCGTCAACCTGGTCCTTCATCAGGGCAATCAGGGGAGAAATAACAATGGAAAGTGAAGGAGCCATTACAGCGGGCACCTGGTAGCAGATTGATTTCCCGCCTCCGGTCGGCAATATTGCCAGAACATTTTTTCCACTGGTAACAGAATTGATTATTTCTGTCTGGCCCGGCCTGAACTGATCGAAACCAAACCACTCTTTTAACGCGTCTAAAGGGGCGACTGAAGATTTCATATTATATATAGGTAAATAACTTTTTTTAGAACAGTCAAAATATTATTTTACGCAAAGTTAAATAAAAACTCTTTGAAATGCGGATGATAAAGATAAACAATCTAACAAAAAGTTTCGGACGGATCTTCGCTCTTTCGAGTGTTAATCTTGAAGTGGCCAGGGGTGAATTTTTCGGACTGCTCGGTCCAAACGGGGCGGGTAAATCGACACTAATTGATTCTGTTATAGGTTATCATGAGCCTGACCAGGGAAGTATAACCATTGATGGAGAAATGTCGGCTTATACTAACATGGAGCTGAGGAAAAAAATCGGCTATGTGCCGCAGGACCTCGCGTTATTTCAGGAACTTTCGGCAATTCAGAATTTGAAAATCTTCGGCGGATTTTATGATTTGCCCTCACATCTTCTCAGGGAAAGAATAAACAAAGCGTTAAAACTTGTACAGCTTGAGGCAAGGGAAAAAGATATCGTTAAAAGTTTTTCCGGGGGAATGAAAAGAAGGCTGAATATTGCCGCGAGTATACTCCATGATCCCGATTTGATTTTATGCGATGAACCAACCGTGGGAGTAGACCCCCAATCGAGAAACGCAATCTTCGATATGCTGAAAGAGCTCAACCGGCAGGGTAAAACAATAATATATACTACTCATTATATGGAAGAGGCCGAACGATTATGCTCAAGGCTGGCAATTATTGATAACGGCAATATTATAGCGAAAGGCACATTAAATGAATTACTCTCAAAAGCCGGGGAGAAGGGGAAGTTAAGAATATTTAAATCGGGTATTCATGCCGACCAGATCCGGTTTCTCGACAAATATGGTGAAATTGAGGAATATGAATTCTGGTATGAACTTAAACCTGCGCAGGAGAGCGGCCCATATTCCGAACTTTTTACTATTCTGGAAGAGCATGGAATATCAAATGAATTTATTGAGATCAGGAGAGCGACACTCGAAGATGTTTTTCTCAACCTTACCGGCAGGAGTTTAAGAGATTGAAGAATATTATACTTTTAATTAAAAAGGATATTATCAGGTTTACAAAAGATAAACCTGCAATGCTGCTCACCTTTATTGTTCCGGCGGTTCTTATTGTTATTTTCGGCAACATTTTCGGCGGGGGAGGCGGCAGCGCGCGAAAAGCGAATGTCATTCTGGTAAATGACTGCGGCAACGAGATTTCCAGAATGTTTGAAAAAAAACTTAATGACAGCGAGTCCCTTAATATATTAAAAGAATATACGGAAGAGGATGGCAAAAAAGTAATTTTCACAGAAGATAAGGCTAAAGAATTTATCAAATCCGGCAAAGTAAGGGCCGCGCTGATTATGCCTCAGGATTTTTATGCTGACACATCTTCCGGACTGAAATTCAAACTTTATTATGACCCGCGGAATGAAATAGAATCGGCTATTATCCAGGGATCATTGCAGAAAACACTTATGATGGGATTACCCGGGCTGTTTCCAAAACTGCTTCAGAAAAAGGCAGGTTCATTGCTCGGAGCAGAAAAAGGAGGCAAATTCAATAAATCGATGGCCGGACTTATCGGCAAATATTTTAATATTGATCCTGAAAAAGTGCTTGATCCTGAAATAATTCCTGATTCTTCCGGAAAACAACCGGACTCAACAGCCGGAGAAGGTTCAAATATTCTAAGCGGACTTGTTAAAATTGAAAAAGAACAGCTTGTTGGACAGGAGGTTAAAAACCCGGGAGTGACAAGAATTGTCGGAGGATGGGCAATAATGTTTCTTTTGTTTACCCTCACCGGCGCCGCGACATCCCTTTTCGAAGAAAAACAGGAGGGATCATTAAAAAGACTTGTCTGCATGCCTATTAAAAGATCGGAACTCTTATGGAGTAAATATATCTATTCTATTCTCCTCGGAATATTCCAATTACTTATTCTTTTTCTTTTTTCATGGATCCTTTTCGATGTGGATATTTTTTCCAACTTTTTTAACCTGGTGATAGTAATCGCGGCTTCGGCCTCGGCAGCGGTCGCTTTCGGAATGATAATTACCTCATTCGCCAAATCGCTGGCACAGGCAAACGGACTCGCCACTTTTATTATCCTCATTATGAGCGCGGTTGGCGGATCATGGTTTCCTGTTTCTTTATTGCCGGACTGGATGCAGATGATCGCGAAATTTACACTTACATATTGGTCTGTGGAGGCTTTCCTCCAGGTATTATGGGCAGGCGCGGGATTTGCCGATATCGCTTTCCATATTCTGATCCTTGTTTCAATGGCTGTAATAATTAATTTTTATTCTCTCCTGAGATTCAGAAGCGGAAAGGTGATTTAATGGCCGGACATTCCATTGAAGTACAAAAACTGACAAAAGTTTTTTCTTCGGCCTTCGGTGGTCAGAAGGTGACTGCTCTTAATGATGTTAGTCTCGCGGTTGAACCGGGGACTATTTTCGGATTATTGGGGCCCAACGGCGCGGGAAAAACCACTCTTATTAAAGTTTTGCTCGGAATTGTATACCAGACAAGCGGTGAAGCAAAAATCCTCGATACTGATGTTTCGAATTACGAAATAAGAAAAAGAGTCGGATACCTGCCGGAAAATCATAAATATCCCAATTATCTTACCGGCCAGGAAATAATGAGATTATTCGGCAGACTGGGCGGAGTATCAACCGGTCTCGATAAAAAAATAAAAGAAAAGCTCGAACTTCTCGGGATGTTAAAATGGAGGAAAACCAAAATCCGTAAATATTCGAAAGGGATGATGCAAAGACTTGGACTCGCCCAGGCATTGTTGAATGATCCCGATATTATTTTCCTGGATGAACCGACTGACGGGGTTGACCCTCTCGGCAGAAAAGAGATACGTGATATTCTTATTTCTTTGAGAGAATCGGGTAAAACAATTTTTCTTAACAGCCATCTTCTTTCCGAAGTGGAATTGATATCTGACAGAATAGCGGTTCTGAATAAAGGAAAACTTATATATAATGGTAATGTGGATGAACTTACAACCGATGAAGACATCTACATAATAGAGGCTGAGAATGAAATAAGTGGTGAAATATTTGAAAAGATTGAGAATATTTCGAAAATTGACAAAAGGGAAGAGAAGAGTCTGGAAATGAGAATATCCTCTGTATATAATCTGAATAAAATAATAGACATCCTGCGGCAAGGCAATATCTCAATTCTTCAGGTCAACAGGAAAAAGCTGAGTCTTGAGGATATGTTCATCTCAATGGTGGATGATGGAAAGGAGGGGACAAATGTATAACATATATCTCTTGAGCAAATATACTTTCCGGGAAGCTCTCGCAAAAAAAATATTTATCGTCTTCTTTGGAATATTAACATTTATTTTACTGGTTTTTACCATTATATTTTTTTCGGTCGATCCGGCTAATCTTGCCGGTTCTGTAAGACCACAGGGGAATTTGAGTTTTGAAGACCTTACATTAAACCAGTTTGTCGCTACAAATATCGCTGCTTTGATAATTACCCCCCTTTTTCATGTTGGACTTTTCCTCTCCATTTTCGCTGTTTCAGGTTTTATTCCCGCGTTGCTTGAGAAAGGAAATGTCGATTTATTTCTTTCTAAGCCGGTTTCAAGAACGCAGCTTATTCTGGGCAAATTTTTCGGGGGCGCTTTTATGGTATTTCTTAATGTCGCCTGGCTTGTGGGGGGAATATGGATATTATTCGGACTTTTCCTTGATGTCTGGAGCTTCAACATTCTCGTTACAATATTTACGATCACATTCGCGTTTGCATCAATTTATGGCATCATTATCCTAACCGGAATTCTTACAAAAAGCTCTATCATGGCAATGATGATATCCTACCTTATCTATTTTGTTTTTTCTCCCCTTTTAAGATATCGTGAAAGTATCGCGGGGCTGACCGACAGCAAGGTCACCGAATATATGCTGGATGCACTTTATTATATTTTTCCCAAGATATCGGAATTGGGTGATATTACAGTTCAGATTCTCATAGGAAGCAGCAATTACAGTTATCAACCGGTTATAACCACACTGCTTTTTACAATTCTCATTTTGGCGACCTCTATTTTTATTTTTGGTAAAAAGGATTTTTAAAAGTGGAAAAATGAATCATTATTCCATTTTAATAGTGGTATAAAAGTTGATGTATCATTTTTCTGAAAAATAATTCGATAGTAAGAAAGTAAAACAATATAAATAAGCATATATTTGTCCTATTAAGTGTTTAAAGGTTAAGCAGAAAAATCAGGAAAAAAGATGAGTGAAGAAAAATTAAAACTTGAGGACCTTCTAACTAATGTAAAAAGAAACGATGAAAAAGGAAGAATAGATAAAGTCGCTATTATCGGAGCCGGGATCATGGGTCAGGGAATTGCCCAGACAGTCGCGGCAAAAGGAATTGATGTTTTAATTATTGAAAAGAATGAAGAATGGCTTGATAAAGCAAAAGAAAACCTTGGCGCGACCCTCGACCGCGAAATTGCCAGATGGGCAATGACTAAAAGTGAAAAAAAATCGATCATGGCAAGAATTGAATGGACTCTTGAGATGGAATCGGCAGCCGATTGTGATGTAATTATTGAAGCGGTAGAGGAGAATTTCCAGCTAAAGAGATTAATTTTCAAGAAGATGGATGAAATTGTAAAACCTGAAGCAATTTTTATTTCCAATACTTCAACCCTGAGTCTGACCAAAATATCAGAAATCACCAGCCGCCCCGATAAAATAATAGGGATGCACTTTCATAATCCTGTTCCTAAAGTGGCGCTTGTGGAGCTTGTCAGGGGTTTGGAGACATCAGATGAAACTGTAAGTGTGATGACAGATTTTGCCCAGAAGATAGGGAAAACCGCGGTCGAAGTTTATGAGTATCCCGGTTTTGTTACCACCAGGGCAATTGTACCGCTTCTTAATGAGGCTATGTATATTTTACTTGAAGGCGTCGCGACAGCCAAGGATATTGACACAGCTATGAAACTTGGTTATAATATGCCGCAGGGACCACTCGAAATGGCAGACACATTTGGCCTTGATGAAGTTCTCGCGTGGATGGAACAGTTATGGGGAACTCTCGGTGAACCGAGATTCAGGCCATGCCCGATGCTGAGAAAACTTGTCCGTGAAAGAAAACTTGGTAAAAAGACAGGTGAAGGATTCTTTAAATATGATGACCAGGGAATTAAAATAAGCTAAAAGTTTGGGGAAAAAATGAAAATATTAGTATTGAATTGTGGTAGTTCATCTATAAAATATCAGTTTATTGATACAGATACTGAACTTGTTCAGGCGAAAGGACTTGTGGAAAGAATAGGTATGAGCAGCGCTGTGCTCACTCATAAACCTCATGAAAAAGAAAAAATAAGAATTGTGGGTGAAATACTTGATCATACAATAGCTATCGAATATGTCCTCGCTGTTCTTTTAAGTCCCAATCATGGTGTAATAAAAGATATGAGTGAGATTGACGCGGTCGGACATCGTGTGGTGCATGGCGGGGAAACATTTTCAGGCTCGGTCCTGGTAACAGATGATGTAATAAAAGCGCTGGAAGATAATATTGAACTCGCGCCTCTTCATAATCCTCCAAACCTTAAGGGTATAGAAGCGGCAAAATATCACCTGCCCGATACACCCCAGTGCGGCGTTTTCGATACATCATTTCACGCGAAAATGCCTGAGCATGCTTTCCTTTACGGCATCCCGATTGAACTTTACAAAAGATATAAAATACGCCGTTACGGATTCCACGGAACTTCGCACAGGTACGTATCACAGAAAGCTGCCGGATTGTCAGGCAAACCTATTGAAGAACTGAAGATTGTTACCGCTCATCTCGGCAACGGAGCGAGCATGGCAGCGATAAAAAATGGTGTTTCTGTTGATACTTCGATGGGCTTCACACCGCTTGAAGGACTTCTTATGGGCACAAGATGTGGCGATATGGATCCTTCTGTCGTAACATACATAATGGGTAAAGAAGGTTTGAACCTTTCAGAAATCAACACCCTTATGAATAAACACAGTGGTCTGGCGGGAGTCAGCGGAATTTCGAGCGATATGCGTGAAATTGAAGAAGAGTACTTAAAAGGTGATAAAAGCGCGACAACAACATTTAACCTCTTTTCTTACCGTATAAAAAAATATGTCGGCGCTTATACAGCGGCCATGGGAGGACTTGACGCTCTCGTATTTACCGGCGGCATAGGTGAAAATTCACCTCTTGTCCGTGAAATAGTCTGTAAAGATATGGAATATATGGGAATTAAGCTGGACAAGGAAAAGAACGATCACCCCGAAAGTGACGACTGCGATCTTTCAGCCGCGGATGCCGGGACAAAGGTGTTCAGAATCAGGACGAACGAAGAACTTGTAATCGCCCTGGATACAAAAGAAATTGTGGAAAATCTTAAATAAGATACTGCTCTATTATCCGGCAGAATGTAAGAGTAAAAATCTGCCGGATTTTTAATTTTTGTTGATCTGCGTCAAATATATTTCCAGCAGAGCATTTTTTTACATTTTTTATAATTCATTTTGTGGTATAACTGCAAAAAAATCTTTATGTTGTATTTTATCTTCATGATATCTAAACAATAAAAGAATTTACCATTGCAGGTATAAAAATGGATAAACCGGTTCAGTTAAAAATATCACTCCCAAAAGTTCCCAATATAGAACTGGTCGCGGTAGCCGGTCTGGAACAACTCGCCGAACACATGGCCATTCCGGAAGAAAAAACGGGTGAGGCAAAAATTCTGGTTACTGAAGCAATTATTAATGCATTGGAACATGCAGGGGATATCAATCCGACAGTAGATGTTGAATTTACGATATCACGTGAAAAAATGGTGATTTTTGTTCGTGATTACGGGACAGGTTTTAATCCCGATGAAGTCGAAAATCCCGATATCGCAAAAAAGATCAAGGCTGAAAGAAAAAGAGGCTGGGGCCTTAAACTGATGAAATCAATGTCGGATGATTTTATTATTGAGTCTGGCAGTGATGGCACAAAAATTACAATGATTAAAAAATTAACTTAAGAGGAGATTTTATGGGCGCCGAACTTACCCTTACCTCAGAACAAAAAGGAAGTTATGCCATAATTTCGACAACCGGGTATATTAATAACACTGGCGGCGATAAAATTGCGGATGAGTGTTACAGGCTGATTGACGAAGGAATCGCCAATTTTATACTTAATCTTGAAGGGTCCAAAGTGGTAAACTCAATAGGGATCTCCATTCTGATAGAAATTATTGAAAAATTGAATGAGGTGGAGGGGAAACTTGTATTCTCAAATCTTGATCCTTCAATCGAAAAAACATTTACAATAATGGGTATATTCCAATTTGCCGGAAAAGCTGATACGGTTGAAGCCGCCGCCGGAAAATTCAGTGAGTAAATAAATTTCCGTTATGGAATATGCAAATCTTTTTTCTTCGTTAATTGAAAAATGTAGTTCTAAAAGAAAACCTTCAGCCGTTTTTACTATAATTTCAGCTTTTTTTATTGATTTTCTGAAAACCGATAATTTTTATTTTGAGGTGAAGTCCAAAAAATTCAAGGCTGATTTCGGAATTAGAAAAGAGGTTATTCCTGATAAAAACAATTCTTTTGGATTAAAACTCGATTCAGTTGAGTCTCTGCTTATTATTTATGATTCCCTGTCAGAAAACAATATCGCGGAAGCAGGTTTTCTGTTTCGGTTCGCGATTTTACTCCTTATCAATAAAATTAAAGATAGTGAGCTCAGGGCTTCAGATTTCAGGTTTCGTCAGCAGATACTCTTTTCGGAGCATCTGAACGGAATATCTGAACTGGTAAACCGACAAATTGATTTCAGGGAAGAACTGGAAAATATTCTTCTTACCTCGGCATCTTTTATGAACTCCTCCAAAGGGCTGCTTTTTATTTCACCAGATAGTCAACTTTCCCTGGCATCCTATGGCCTGGAAAATTCAGAGATTGCCAAGATTAGCAAAAAGATCACTGAAGAGCCGAATATGGAAGATTTTAATCCGCGGGAAATTCCGGTGAAATTTGAAACCGTTTTATTCAGGCCGATAATAAGCAGCGATCAAATATATGGTTATATAATTTTTTATGATAAGGAGAGCCGTGAAGGATTCGCGGAATTTGATGATTATGATACCAGGATTACCGAAACAATCGCAAATGAGTTAGGCACAGCTCTTTCAAAACTGACACTATATAACCGTGAAAAATACAGCAGAGAAATAATCCGAAATGTACTTGATTCCGCCGCGGGAGGAATAATAGCGACTGATTCGGACCTGAAGATTTTGCTTCATAACGAAAAGGCCTTATCTCTGACCGGGATAAAGGATGATAAAGAAAAGAGACTGGCGGAACAGCTTCCCAGGTTAAGCCCGGTTAGAAAATTTATTGAAGATTCACATGGGAGTGAAAATCCAATAGCAGGGGGGAATCTTCCATTATCAGCCAGAAATCCCAAAACATTAAACCTGCGTTATAATCCCCTAAATTATGTTACCCATAGCGGTATTCCGCAGAAAGGGGCGGTATACACTTTTGAAGATGTTTCAGAAATTAAGAGTCTGAAAGAAAATTTTTCGCGCTATGTCAGCCAGGAAGTCTTCGACAAGATTATTTCAAAACAGGCAAAAACGAGACTGGGAGGAGAGAGAATAGAATGCGCGATTTTTTTCAGTGATATAAGAGGATTTACCAGGTATAGTGAAACTCTTCCTCCCGAGGAGGTTGTAGAGACTCTTAATCAATATTTCAACCTTATGCTGGGTTGTGTTAATGAATATGGCGGATATATCGACAAGCTGGTTGGCGATGAAATAATGGCTATATACAAAGAAGGTGAGGGAGTAAGTAATCCTACTCTGAACGCGGTCAGCACCGCTTTTCTTATGAAAGAAAAATTAAAAATGTTTAATGAGATGAGGGAGGCCGAGGGAAAAGACCCGATTTATTTTGGGGTCGGAATAAATTATGGTTCGGTTGTCAGCGGCAATATTGGATCATTTCAGAGAATGGACTATACAATAATCGGCGATAATGTTAATCTCGCGGCAAGACTATGCGGCGCGGCGGGAAAGGAACAGGTAATTATTTCAGAGAACGCGGCAAAAAAAGTTAATGACTTAATAAAGCTGATTCCATTGCCATCAATTACTGTAAAGGGCAAAGAGAAACCGGTTGAAATATTTGAAGCCTCCAAATAAAGCGGTAAATAAAACTCCTTCCAAATATGATCAAATTCCCCAAAAGAATATTTATTTAAACATTGTATCTCTCGCCCCAGTTTTTTAATTTATTGTCATAATGCAGCTATTTGAGCTGATTATTTTGAAAATGAAAATCAGGAGATTATAATGACAAAACTGCTCTCCAGAAATGACGTTATTAAAGTACTAAATATGGATGACACCATAACAATTTTAGACAAGGCGTTTGCCGATCTTTCGAATGGGAATGCCATAATGCCGCAGCGCACACCTATTACAACCCCCGATTATGAAGGACTGGCCTTATTTATGCCTGCTTATCTGAAAGGAATGGGAGCCCTGGGCACGAAGGTCGTAACTGTATACAAAAACAATCCTGCCAAATATGATTTACCGACTGTAATGGGAACAATTATTATCCTTGATGAAAAAACCGGCGCGCCGGTTGCTATTATGGATGGAGGTTTCCTTACTGCAATGAGGACCGGCGGGGTTGCGGGACTCGCGACAAAGTATCTCGCCAGAAAAAATTCTAAAGTGCATACTCTCTTCGGAACCGGGGGAATGGCTCGCACTCACGCGTGGGCTGTTGATTCAGCGGCAGATATAGAAAAACTTGTTCTTTTTTCTCTCGATGAAAAGGGAAAACAGGAAACTTTTGCCGAATCACTGAAAGATATAATCAAATGTGAAATAGTTATTGCTGATAGCGCTGAGGAAGCAGTGGGTGAAGCTGATATCGTAACATTGATAACAAGCGCCAAAGACCCGATTGTAAAAGGTGAATGGTTCAGGAAAGGAACACATATCAATGGAGTCGGATCACACGCTCCGGCAATGAGAGAGCTGGATTCAGCTACCGTAAACATGTCAAAGGTTGTATGCGATCTGGTTGACGCGTGCAAAGCGGAGGCTGGTGATTTTATTATTCCGGTTAACGAAGGTGAATGGAGCTGGGATAAAGTTCATGGCTCCCTCGGTGATGTTATCACAGGAAAAATAAGCAGTCGTGAAAATGATGAAGAGATAACTTTATTCAAGAGTGTAGGACTCGCTGTCCAGGATATTTCAGCGGCTTTCCATGTTTATCAGCAGGCGTTGGAGAAAAATGTCGGCGCTGATTTTGAGTTTTAGATAAAATAGAGATTTGAAAAAGAGGGGGCATGCTCAAGGCATGCCCCCCCGTGATTAATTGTTATGTTGGGCAAGTTTTTTTACGTTGAACTGGGCTACAAGTTTTTGTATTTCTTCCGTCGATTTTACATGATGTTCTATTGATTCAACTATTTCATCAACAAATATAGCGCTGTTGCGTGAGACATTGCTGATTTCATCAATATTCCTGCTGATCTCATTACTTGTAACGGACTGCTGTTCTGTGGCGCTGGCAACCTGTTCGATTATAGCTGTTATATTTTCACTGTTGCTTATTATTTTTTTCAGCGCGTCATTAGCCCTGCCTGCCAGTTCTTTTCCTTTTTCGACTTCTGTTTTCCCCAAACTGATAGACTCAACCGCTTCGGAGGTATTTTTCTGAATATTCTGAATCATGGTTGAAATTTCTTTTGTCGCCCTGGTTGTTCTCTCGGCGAGTTTTCTTACTTCGTCTGCAACAACCGCGAATCCGCGACCCTGTTCTCCGGCTCTCGCTGCCTCAATAGCCGCATTCAACGCGAGCAGGTTGGTCTGGTCGGCAATATCATTAATGACCTGAATGATCTGTCCTATCTCGTTGCTTCTTTCACCAAGTGTTGAAATAACTTCAGATGAATTTAATACTATATCGCCAATACGGTTCATTCCGTCAATGGTGCTTAAAATGATATCGCCGCTCTCCCTGGCAAAACCGACAGCTTCTTTCGCGTTATTGGCCGCGGCTTCGGCATTTTCCGTTGTCTGATGAATTGATACTGTCATTTCTTCAACCGAACTCGCGACAGCTTCAGATTCTTCATTCTGTTTTCTGATGCCTTCAGCTATCTGACCGGTTTGCTCAGTTATTAAATTATTGGAATTTATTGTTTCGTCAACGGCTCCGCGAACCGATTCGAGCATTGACCTTATTCCCGCGACCGCTTTGTTGAATCCTGAATATAATTTCCCTATATCATCATTGTTTCCGGAAGATATTTCCACCGTAAGATCGCCGCTTGAAAATTTTTCAATTTCATTCAACAGTTTTTCGACACTTTCAGCAAGATATTTCTTCTCCGCCCCGAGTTCATTCATCGCTGTTTCTGTCTTCTTAATCTGTTCCTTCAGAATATTTTCTTTTTCGGTTAATAGTTTTTTATGCTTTTCAGATTCTTCATACTGTTTCCTGATCTCTTCATTATGCGCTTTCATTTTATTCATCTGGAACCTGTATATCCTAAACCCGGTGAATAGCAAAGCCCCGCTTATCAGTATCCAGAACCAGACCGTTTCATAAAAGAAAGCTGCGTAATCTATCTCGGCTTTCGCTCCTTCTTCATTCCATAAACCATCGTTATTAGCGGCAATTACTTTGAAGGTATAGTCACCGGGAGGAATATTTGTATAATAAGCGATTCTTCTGTTGCCCGCTTTAATCCAGTCATCATCAAATCCTTCGAGCATATATTTAAATTCAACTCGTTTAGGGATTTGAAAACTGAGCGCCGTATAATGAAATTCAAATTTTTCGCTTCCCGCTTCAATTTCGGTAATCCCATCATGACTATGACTGCTGTCGTCGACAATGATGTTTTCTATCACTACAGGGGGGATAACATTATTGCCTGCCATATTTCCGGGGTCAATAGAGACTACACCTTTTATGGTGGGAAACCACAACCTGTCCCGGTTGTCTCTGAAGCCGGCCGGTTGAGCTGTGCCGTTGCATTCGCTGTTTCTCATACCGTCACTTTTTCCGAATCCGGTTGAAATGACTTTATCGGCTTTGCCATCCAAAAAATCATTGAGTTCATTAAGGTTGATATAATAAACTCCCTTATTACATGACATCCAGAAATTTTGCTCCCTGTCCTCAAGTATGGAAAAAACCGGATCGTCAAAAAGTCCGTCCTCGGGGAGTACAGATTTAATAATGCCATTCTTAATACGGTTGAGTCCTGAACTTGTCCCGACCCATATCGCGCCATACCTGTCTTCATAAAAGCAGCGGACAATATTATTTGACAAACCGTCGGCAGCGGTAAAAGATTTCAGGGAACCATTTTCGTAGAGGGTAATTCCTCCCCCGCGGGTGCCTATCCATATCCTGTTTTTACTATCGGCGTATATGGTCCTTATGTAATCAGCCCCCAGGCCGTTACTGCTATTATAAGTTATATCTGTCAGTTTTCCATCTTTCCAGATATTAATACCTTTTGTTGTGCCTATCCAAATTCTCCCGTTTTTTTCCTGGCAGAGAGCCTTAACCACACCGCTTAATAAACCGTCGGATTCACGGATGGTGGAAAAGCTGCCATTCCGCAATTTTGATACTCCGCCGCCATTTGTGCCAATCCAGAGAGTGCCGTCAAAATCTTCCATTATCGGGAAAACCACATTATCACCGAGGCCGTTTCTGGTGGTAAATACTTCCACTTTACCATCTTTTATCCTGTTCAGTCCCCCTCCATCGGTGCCGAGCCATATATTATCTTTCGAATCCTGAAATACAGTCCAGATGAAATCGTTAGATAATCCCTCCCGATGAGTATAAGTAACAAATTTGCCATCTCTTAATCTGTTCAGTCCGCCGCCATTGGTCCCAATCCAGATACTTCCCTCACGGTCCTGGCAGATCGCGGTGACATTATTATTTGACAAGCCATCTCCGATAGTAAAAGCTTCAATCTTACCAGCGCTCAGGCGGTTTAACCCGGTAATTGTTCCAATCCATAATACATTTTTATTATCGAGATATAGTGATCTTATTGTATTGCCGGTAAGGCCCTGCTCTTTTTTAAAGTTGATTATCTTATCATTTTTAACATTAAATAAACCGCTACCATCGGTCCCGACCCATATAGACCCGCCATAACCTTCGGCAATTTTCCAGATTCCCGGTTCAGGTCCGGTTTTGTTCAAAGAAGTCTTTGAAAAAATGCCCTGCCGGTATTTAATAAGCCCTTTGGAAGTGGCGAGCCAAATTGTTCCCGATTTATCCTGGTAAATATCCCGTATCCGGTTATCGGGCAGACCATTTGTTTCATTATAACAGGTAAAGCCGGTTCCATTATATCTGCATAAACCGCCGCCATCTGTTCCAATCCAGATAGTGTTTTCTCTATCCTTGTAAATGATCTCAACAAAATTATGGGGCAGTCCGTTTTCCTTTGTGAAATTTTTAACACCTTCGGAAGAAAAAAAAGTAACACCTCCTCCGTCGGTGCCCAGCCACAGATCCCCGTTGCTGCTTTCACATAAAGTGGTAATATAGTTATTCTTAATTTCTTTGATGTTCTTTTTGTTAAAAACGTCAAATTTAATTCCGTCAAAACGGGCCATTCCTTCCTGGGTGGCGAGAATTAAATAACCCTGCCGATCCTGAATTATTGCCTGAACGGAATTCTGTGGAAGCCCTTCATCTGTCTGCCAGATATCGAGCATGTACTGAGTGATTTGTTTTTGGGGATCAAGTCCCTGATTAGCAAGGAGGCTGGAAAAAAATAGCATTGTAAGGGTGAAATAATAAGTAAGTTTTCGAAATGGAGCGATGATATAACGAAACATAAAATGATACTCCGGCTTATTAATTACAATTATTTAGCGGCCATCTAACAAAATTGTCATCAATTCAATATTATCGTATATTTCAATCCGATTTTTAGGTCATAATTGAATAAAAAATCATTATTAGTATTAATTTTTTGTTAAAGAAAAGGAGATTTTATGAAGGCGCTTATAGATTTTACTCTTGTTCCCATTGGAGTGGGTGTATCGGTCTCAAAATATATCGCTGAATGCCAGAAAATTATTGATAAAGCGGGACTGAAATATATTCTTCATTCCTATGGAACCAACATTGAAGGAGAGTGGGATGAAGTATTTAATGTGGTGAAAGAATGCCATAAAAGGATTCACGAAATGGGGGCCCCGAGAATTTCAAGTGTGATCAAATTGGGCACACGGACAGACAGGGAGCAGACTATGCAGGATAAAATTGAGAGCGTAAATAAAAAAACGGGAAAAATTGATTAAAATAATATTCTTCTCAGATTCACATCTTGGTATCGGATTAACTCAAAAGTCCGGTAACCAAGGCGATGAGAGAGTGGAGGATTTTTTTACTAATTACAACTATATCCTGAGTTTTGCGGAAGAACAAAAGGCGGATATGGTAATTCATGGGGGAGATCTCTTCAACAGGTCTAACCCTCCTCCGGATATAATCGATAGGGCTTACAGGCCGCTGCTCAATATTGCCGCATCAGGGATACCGGTTTTAATTGTTCCGGGCAATCATGAAAGGTCTTTTCTTCCGGCGACTCTTTTTGATACACACCCGAATCTATTAAGATTTGATTATCCCCGGACATATAATTTTTTCATAAACAAAAGCAAACTGAGTTTTTCAGGTTTCCCTTTTTACCGGGGAGATATCAGGAGTGAATTTCCCGGTTTTCTCGAAAAAACAGGCTGGAGAAATCATACCGCCGATTTCAGGTTTTTATGTTTTCATCAGGCGGTTGAAGGAGCAAAAGTCGGAGTGCAGAACTATACCTTTCGATACGGTGAGGAGGTAATAAAAATCACCGATATTCCGGCACAATTTAACGCGGCTCTCGCGGGGCATATTCACCGCGCGCAAATTCTGGAAAGCCCGCATGAAGAAAACGCATCCGCTGTTCATGTAGTTTACCCGGGAGCGATAGAAAGGACTTCTTTCGCCGAAAGGGAGGAACAGAAGGGCTTTTATGTAATTGAGATAAATAATGGAAAAGTTAAATTTCTCTTCAAAGAATTGCCATCGAGAAATATGGTGACAATTGATCTGCGGGGATTAGAAATAATAAATGGCATTGTGGAATCTGCCCGACCATTTTTTAATAATTGCGCCGAAGGTGATTTGGTCACTATCAAAATTCCTTATGAAATACGGAAAAAGGTCTTTGCGCAATTAACGAAACAAAATCTTGATAAGTGGCTGCCTGATAACACAGTATACAATATCAGTGTAACAAAGGAAAGATGAGATTCTATAACTTAAATTCTACGCAAAAAGGCAAGAAATTTTAATGAACAATTAATAATTAATAATGAATAATTAATAATTTAAATTATAAAGCAACTTCAAGAGTAAAAAAATTGCTAAGGACAGGCCACAAAATCACAAAAACACAAAATACCACAAAAAACTCAAAGAAACCTAATTCTTTATTTTTTTAACCTTAGTAGCATAGGAAACTACCCGACTAAACTAAACCTTATTAACCTTATTCAAACGAGTGATATGTTCTAAGGAAATATCTAATGATCGGGTAAAAAACTCAGAAGAGAAATGGGGTGATTAAAAAGATTGACCGGATATATGTCAGCCATAGAAATCCAAATCGAAGTCGCCATCGAAATCGAGTTCTTTAATAAATCTGAGAATTGTTTTAATTCTTCACTCTTTACTAACCACTATTCACTTCTGACTAAGTCAGATTATTCCATTAGAAGTAAAATTCTACGGAAAATGGCAAAAATTTTTTAAACACAGCCGGAGGTTGAGCGGAGTCGAAACCAGCGGCGGTAGCTTCGACTCCGCTCAGCTACCGGACAGGTTCATTGTTTCTGGTTTGCCAGTCTATGATTAAGATTATGGTCGAGATGGTTTCTACAACAATTTCTTTTGGCTTTGCCAGATTATTTTATAAGTTTTGTTTCAAGATGAAGTCTTGATATAACACTTTCCCTGTACCCTCTGGAAACGGGTATTTCAGTCTGGCCGATTTTTATAGTGTCGGCGGAAAAGGAGGTAATAGCGTCAATGCCGGCAATAAATGACCTGTGCACCCTAACAAATTTTTTTTCAGGAAGAATTTTCTCAAAACTTCCGAGATTATTTTTTGTGAGAAAACGATTCCCGGTGGTGACTACCTTGACATAATCTTTAATATTTTCAAGATATAAAATGGAAGAGAGCCGGATTTTTACATTTTCCCTGTTCGCCCGAATAAATATATATTCATTTTCAGGCTTAACGATGGTTTCAGCGTTATTGCCGCTGATTTTTTTCCTGCGGTAAAATTTATCCATCGCCATCATAAACCTTTCGAATGAAACAGGCTTTAAAAGATAATCGACAACATCAAGTTCATATCCTTTAAGGGCATACTCATTATAGGCTGTAGTAATGATTACTTCAGGGGGCTGCTTTAGAGCGGAGAGGAAATCGAGTCCGGTGAGTTTTGGCATATTGATGTCAAGAAACATAAGATCAACTTCTTTTTCTTTTAAGACTGTAAAAGCTTCGGGCGCATTTTTACAGCGGGCGATAATGTCGACATCCTCATATTCCGAAAGATGCATTTCAATTGCCTCTATTGCCAGAGGTTCATCATCAACTATTATACATTTTATCTTCAACGGGCGCATTTATTAACCTGAGTTCAATTTCATACTCTTCGTCAGTATTTGAAATTTTTAGTGAATAATTATTTTTATAAAGAATATCGAGTCTCTTTTTTACATTTTTTAATCCTTCACCCCCGGGATTAATTCCTTTATTATCGACATGATCTTTATTGTTCTTAACTATGAAATTAAGATTTTCCTCAATAAATAAAAGCCGGATATCTATTTTCCTGTCGTCAATTTTACTTCCGAATCCATGTTTAAAGGCATTTTCCACAAAAGGGAGCAATAACATTGGCGCTATTCTGAACCCGGAAAAAGATCCTTCAACGTGGAAAATAATCTCGGCGTCTTCTCCATACCGAATTCTTTCCAGCGCCATATAATTCTCAAGCAGTTTGAGTTCATTTTCCACAGGAACAAAGTCTGACTTGAGCTCATAAATCATATACCTCAGAATATCAGAAAGTTTAAGGAGCAGTCCGGGAGCCATATCGGACTTTTTCTTTGTGAGCACATAAAGGTTATTCAGTGTGTTAAAAAGAAAATGGGGATGAATCTGATTTTTTAACGCTTTTAGTTCCGATTTCAGCTTTTCCCTTTCCAGCTCTTCACGTATCTGCTGATTAAGATACCAGATATAAACCAGCTTCGCCGCAATCGCTATAGTTACAACGCTGTAAATTTTTATTATGCGGAAGAGTACATCAAAAGAAAAAAGGGGGTAATAAAAATCACCGGACTGGTTAAAAAAAGGAATGACAATAAAATAAACATTCGCTCTCTGGAGGAATGAAAAAAATAAAGAACTTAAAGCGAGATAGATAATGAACTGAATATATTTTTTTTTAAGCAGGAATTCGGGAAGAAGATAATATATAGTAAAATAAACGGCTCCCATCACGACCGGCATATAAAAAAGGTGCCATTTAAATTGCTGAAGGAAATTTTTTTCCGGCTGGCCATATATTAGCGTGCTCACCAGCAGGTAGAGAAACCAGAAAACTATATGCCGTGAAATTCTTTTACTGAATAATATTTTGATCGCCGATTGATTTTTCATTTTACAAAAAAAGTAAATTTCAAGGTAATAATAAAGAAACAAATAAGTTAGTAGATGAATAAACAGATTTTGTCTTTGTTTGGCCGAAATTTGTCCTTGAAATTATTTATAGACAGAATGAGCTAAAAAAGGGATATCTATATACCGATTGTCTACTTTTCCCCTTAGGGGAAAGCGATATAAATAAATTTCCGCTGTCAAAAAAAATAATCGAAGGATAATAAAATGTTTGAATTTGTTAAAAAGCTTATTGTAATCCCAATGATGTTAATATCATTTAGTGCGTGTGATGAAGATGAGAGTACAGGTCCTCAGATTGTAGAGGACCTATCATTAAATTTCGAAGTCACAAATGTATCATTATTGGGTGAATCGGATGGAGCCATTGTTATTGATGTCGCGGGGGGAGTAAGTCCATATTCCTATAACTGGTCAAACGGTGAAACTACAAAAGACCTGAGCAATATAATAGCCGGTGAATATACAGTTGAAGTCACCGATTCGGAAGACCGGTTTTTAGAGGAAACAATTACCGTAACAGAACCTGACACCGGAAAATTGACCGATATTGATGGCAACAGCTATAAGACTATCAGAATCGGCAACCAGATATGGATGGCAGAAAATCTTAAGGTAACAAAAAACAGCTCAGGGGAGGATGTTGAATATTGTATTTACGCTGATAAAGAAGAGAACAGGGATAAATATGGTTTGTTATATACCTGGAACAGCGCGATGGATGGATCAACAACACCGGGAGCGCAGGGAATTTCACCCGATGGATGGCATATACCTACGATGGATGAATGGCAGGAACTGATCGACTTACTCGGGGGTGATAATGTGGCGGGAGGCAAAATGAAAGTAACAGGCACAGAATACTGGAATTCACCAAATACCGGCGCGACAAATTCCAGCGGGTTCTCGGCTCTCGGCGCGGGTGAAAAAGAGGGAAGCAGATACCAGTTTGAAAAACAGGCGGCGGTAATCTGGTCTTCCGATAACGGGGGTTCATTCGCTGAATATATCGTGTGCCAGAATGACGCGGCAAGTGTTCTTAAAATTAAATGGTATAAAACGCTGTCCTATTCAGTAAGATGTATAAAGGATTGATAAAATTAATAATCCGGGAACTGCATTTCGATGATAAACAGTTGCGTTTGAATTCAATAGTTTTATCCCGAAATGCAGCTTCTACCCGGCTCCCGGCTGCAAAAAGATGGTTTGATTATTTCCACAATATTTTTCTTTCAGAAAAATGAAACTTGACCGGTATATCGGTTTTATAATATCTTTGATATTAAAATGTAATAATTAATCAAACCATAGGGGGGTATCATTGTACTCAGCCGATAAAGAGAAAAAAACAGGAACAGTTTTATCACTTCAGATAGCAATTATTTTATTATTTTCAGCAATTATCATTACCGGCCAGTATTCCGATCCCTGGGAATCCTGGAAAAGCAACGATTTTGATACCATCGAAAAGAGCTTTAAGAAAGCGATTGATGATAATCCGGATAATTACAGAAATTATTTTGGTTTATCCTTTTTATATGAGTTGAAATATAACAGCGAGCTTTCATGGGAATATTATAAGAAGGGATTGGAAAGGATTGAAAATAAAAAACCATACGTAGCGGTTTCACTACTGACAAGGAAATTACTTGATCTCAGAAATATTAAAGATCATGATTATCTCAAATACATTAAAAATCAGGCATTCTCAGAAAAGGAGAGTGGGGGATACCAGGCAAAACTCGACGAAAAAATCGGAGTTCACTACCAGGACCATGGGGAACTTGATTCAGCGAAGACATATTTCAACAAGCTTGGAGCCATAACAGACTGGCAGCTTATCGGCCCCTTTGAAAATATCTCAGCCTCAGGATATGATAAAAATTTTCCCCCGGAAAATGAGTTCAGTCCGGAGGAAATTTATAAGGGGAAATATGATATCCCCGTTCACTGGTTCACTATTGAAAAAGTAAGGATTGACAATTGGATTGATTTTGAGCTTTATTTCAGCGATGACGACGCGATATTTTATGGCAATACATTTGTTTATAGTCCTGAAAAGAGGAAAATTCAGCTTCGTATCGGAACATCCGGATCATTAAAAGCATTTCTGAACGATGAACTGATCATTGAATATTTTGATGAGAACAACAATGATCTGGATACCTATATTGCCGAAACCGAACTTCAGCAGGGATGGAACAGGCTGCTGGTCAAAACGGGATATAGTGAACTTAACCGGTGTAATTTTATGGTGAGAATTACTGATGAAAAAGGATTTGCTATTGATGATCTTAAAATCAGTGAAGAAATAAAGGATTATGAATCAAAACCGGGCGCTGAAGTAAAAGAGAAAAAAATAGAGTATGAAGAATTTTTTGAAAACATGGTAAAATCGGAACCGGATAATCTTGAGAATTATATTTTTCTCGCTTCGGCATATCTTCAGAATGACAAAGCGATTGAATCGGAAAAAATACTTAAAACAGCCCTTGAAAAATGGCCCGATAACATTCTGATTTACACTAATCTTGCCGAAGCGTATACCAGGGGTGAAAAAAACGATGAGGCCGGCAGCACCCTTAAAAAGCTGACCCGTCTGAATAAAAATCATCCCCTTGCCCTGGAGGATGAAATAGGCAAGGCGATAGAAAAAAAGGATACTGAAGAATTAGAGAAATTATTGGGACTTTATGAGAATGTTGTAGGGGACTATAAGAATGTTGATGTATTTAAGTTAAGTTTATATGGTTTGAAAAACCAGCGTGAGGAAATGATTAAGCTGGCTGAAGAAAGTTACAGCAAATATCCCTATGTATGGGAGGTTGTTTATCTTTACGCGCTGGTTCAGTATGGAAAAACTATGGACCCTGCCGCAGCGGCCGAAGTGCTTGACAAATATTACAGCGCTAACACAACACAGAATGTTATTGGCATTCTCGCGAACTTTTATCTTCAGTCGGGAAATATTGAAAAATGGGAGGAGACTTTCCTCAAAGGGCTCGAATATTATCCGGCGGCGTCGGGATATTATCAAAAACTTGGTCAGGTCCTTACAACACAGCAAAAATATGAAAAGGCGGAAAAATATACCAGAGAGGCTATAAAAATCTGTCCCATACAGAACCAGCTCTATGAGCAGCTTGGGGATATTTTAAAAGAAAAAGGGGAGAAAGAAAAAGCGATAGAGGCTTTTGAAACCTCACTAAAGTATTATCCCGCTAATTATGATTCGAGAGAAAAACTGAGAGAATTAAAAGGTTTGCCAACTATATATTCAATGCTGCCTGAATATGATATAAAATCGGCCATTAAAAATTCTCCTTCTGATGAAGATTATCCAAACCAGGGCGCGATATTTTTGATTGATGATTATAAGTATATTGTGCACGATAAAGGAGCTTCGGAATTCTCGGAAGAACTTTTAATTAAAGTATTGAATAAAAACGGCATCGACAGCTTTAAGGAATACTGGATTGGTCATAATGGTTACGCGCAAAGTCTTACTATTGAAAAAGCCGAAGTTATAAAAGCGGATGGTTCCATTGTTGAAGCTGATCAGGATGGCGGTTATCTTGTGTTCAAAACGCTTGAAGAAAACGATTTTATATATATAAAGTACAGAATAAAAAATTATTACCGGGGAAAGCTGGCTCCCCATTTTTGGGATTCATTTAATTTTAACCTTTTTTATCCCATCAGCAAGGTAAGATACACCCTTGTTGTGCCTGATGATCTGGAATTTAATTATAAAACCCAGAATATGGAAAACGCTGAACCTGTCAAAAACAAACTGGGCGAAAAAGATGTCTATACCTGGGAATTAAGTGATGTTAAAGATGTCGACTGGGAAGAAAAAATGCCCCTGCTCAGTGATGTTGGTAAGATGCTTTATATCTCAAGTATTGAAGACTGGACATTTATAAGCAACTGGTACCTCGATCTTGCTGAAACAAAAACAAGACCCACTTATGAGATTGAAGAAACATACAGAGAGCTGATAGATGGCAAAGATGATTTAAGCGAACGGGAAAAAGCAAAACTTATCTATGATTATATATCGGATAATATCAGGTATAGTATGGTTCCTTTCCGTCAGTCCGCTTTTGTTCCGCAAAAAGCGAGGAATGTTTTAGTAAATAAAATTGGTGACTGCAAGGATATGGCAACACTTGCGGTTTCAATGCTGAGAGTTGCCGGAATAAAATCATGGTATGTTCTGGTAAACACCTTTGATGAAGGACAGAACATAAACACCCTTCCTTCTATCGCTTTTAACCACGCTATTGCCGCGGCTGAAATAGATGGTGAAATTGTTTATATGGACCTGACAGCAAAAAACTACCCGTTCGGAACTCTGCCTCTTCCTGATCTCGACGCTTTTTCTCTATTGATAAGGGAAGGAGCACAGGAGCCTTTTTATATGCAGAAAGGCAGTATGGACAGACGCTCGATCACAAGAAAAGCGAATATGGTAATCAATCCTGATAACTCAGTTAGTATAAGCAGGAACGCCAAAAGATTTGGAGGTGTGACCGCGGGAATGAGAGAAAGCTTCAGATTCAAGGATAAAGAAGAGCAGCTTAAAATAATAAAAGAAACATTATCCGATGATTTCAGTAATTTTGATATTAAGGATATAACCTTTGATAACCTTGAGAATCTAAGTGATGAGTTAACATATAGTTACGACTTTATTGTTAAAGATTATCTTAATGACGCGGGAGGCTTTAAAATATTACAGCTTCCCTGGAGCAGCGCCGCTTCGGCAAGGTCATATCTTTCGGGAGATGAAAGAAAATATAAAATCAACTATCGTCCCTATTACCAGGAATATTCTGAGATAATTGAGTTTATACTGCCGGATGGATACACACTTGTTGAACTGCCCGGGGATATTGAACTCGACTGTGATGTAATGGAGTACAGTTTAAGTTTTTCCGAGGAAGGGAATAAAATAACCTGTACAAAAAAATACAGGAATAAAAAAAGCTTTATAGACACGGATGATTACCAGGAGTATAAAGAATTTTATAATCAGCGAATTAAAGCTGACAATACTCAACTGCTGCTAAGAAAAGAAAATTAGAAGAAAAATTCAGGGGCCGCTTTTAAGCGGCCTTTTTGATAAAAAAATCAGATTCAGACAATAATTTTAATCTTTCAGGTTAAGGGGTAATATTATAAATTCCGTAATAAGTTTTAAGAATATCCAACGAAAACCGGGAAGACTGGAAATGATTTTTTTTAACGCCGGAATAAATTCTTTTTATCGTGTATTATTCCAGATTATCTTTTTTTTGATCCTTTTTCCTGCAAAAAAAAGCGCCCAGGAATTTCTGATAAAAAATATATCCAGGCAGGATGGTTTGGTTCAATCCACTGTGCATTCAATATACCAGGATAAAAATGGATTTGTATGGATTGGAACTGAAGAGGGGATAAGCCGGTTTGACGGGGAGAATGTAAAAAACTTCACTGAACCAAAGGACCTGTTTAATCACTGGATAATTAAAATTAATGAGGATAAATCCGGTAACTTATGGATACTCAACCGACGAGGGGAATTGTGGGCCTTTAATAAAGCCGGTTTCTCCCGGATAAGCTCTGCGGGATGTTATATAAAAGATTTTGCGGTCGCTGATAATGATGAGCTGATTTTACTTCATTACGATGGTTCAGTGAATATTTTTTCAAAAGGGGTGACATTGACTCTTCCGGGACTTCCCGAGCCCGTTTATAATATGTTCCAAACAGAAAAAGCTCTTATATTCGCTGGCAGAAACAGGATTTATTTTTACAAAGGAGGAGAAATATATAAAAATATCCGGGCGCCTGGTCTCCTGATAACTTCACTGTTTATAAAAGACAATATTTTATTGGCAGGTTCTGAATCAAATGGTATTCTGAGTTTTAGCGATGCCGGCTGGGGAAAAAAGGGGATATTACAGGATAAAAAAATCAGCGCTATTCTGCAAAGCGGGAAGGGGCGGTTATGGTATCTGACAGACGAAGGGCTTTTTACCGGGGATGAAAATCAAACCGCAAAGATTTTCCCCGATCCTGAAAAAAAGGATATAACCTTACAGACAATAACTGCCGATCATGATGGCAATATTTGGTGCGGCGCCTTCGGATTTGGTGTTTTTATAATTTCTGATAATTTATTCCGTAATTTCAGCAAAACTGAAGGACTCGTTTCCAATACAATCTTCAATATTGTTATTGGAAAGGATTACGTTCTCGCGGGGGATGGAAGAGGAGGCAATTCAATCTTTGCTGATAATCGGTGGAAAAAATTTAATCCACTGGCTGACGATAATAACGATATCGCGCTTTCCTTTTACAAAGATGAAGAAGAAAAGTTGTTTATCGCCGGCAGGAGGAATATTTATCACTATCATGAAGGAGTTATTTCTACTGTTTATCCATTGCCGGGAAATGGAGAGTTTATAACAAGCTGTTTTATCACAACCGGTGACACAGCGGCGCTTGTTTCATTTCGCAGGAATGGTTTGTGGTTAATAAAAAAGGATAAAAGCGAAAAGCTGTCGCCGGGGGGATTTACCGGTAATCCCGGAATAAACTCCCTGGTTAAATCTAAAGAAAACAGGATCCTGGCGGGAACAAGAAATGATGGATTATTTATTCTGGCAAAGGGAAATGCTAAACACTTTACAACCGCGGATGGATTATCCTCTAATACTATTACTTCTTTTGCGGAAAGGGAGAATGGTGAAATATGGATAGGAACAGATAAGGGGATAAATATTATCCGGCACGGTGAAATAATTGATACATTAGACAGAAACGACGGGATGATCTCCAATACGGTTTACACATTATTAGCGGATAAAAAAAACGTTTATATCGGCACCTCAGACGGAATGAATATTTATGACGGCAAATATTTTACTTTATATGACACAGATGATGGACTTATTTTTAATGATATAAATCAGAGCGCGTTTGTAAAATCGGATGAAAATAAACTTTGGATAGGGACAATGGGAGGAATTTCTGTTTTTGACATGAACAGGATGGATAGCGTCAAAGAATTAAAATCCATTGTTGAGAATGTAATTGTCGAGGGAGATACTCTTATATTTGTTAAAGAGAGTTTAACTAATGAAATTACTCCCGGATTTGAAAGTCTGACAATTAATTTCGCAATTCCTTACTTTCCTTTCAGTGACAAAATAATATCGGAGTATAAACTAAATGAAAGTGAATGGCAGAGGTGTCATCCGGGAGGAAAAATTGTATTAAAAAACCTGGCTTCCGGAAGTTATAATGTTTTTCTGAGGGCAAAACAGGGAGCAGGCAAATGGAATAGTGAATCTTTACTTTTACGTATCAGAGTTAAACGAGAAATTTTGAATCTCTACTCTGTCGCGGGCATTTTGTTTATTCTGCTTATAGTTTCTGTTTTCTTTTTTTATAGAAAAAATAAAAGGAAAGGAGGTGAAAGAGAAAAATATAAAACTTCTTCACTCAGCAGCGAAAAGGTAGCCGGAATAAAAGAGGGATTGGAATACCTGATGGAGAAAGAAAATATTTTTCTTGAACACGGGCTTTCTTTGCAGAAAGTCGCTGATAATCTTGCAGTATCAAAAGAACATATTTCCCTGGTTATCAACAGGGAATATTCGATGAATTTTAATGATTATGTAAATCGTCACCGTGTGGAAGAGGCTAAGAGAATATTAGTTTCACCGGAAGGAAAAGATAAAAAAATTATGCAGGTGGCAATTGAGGCCGGCTTTAACTCAAAAAATTCATTTAACAGCGCGTTCAGGAAATTTACCGGCAAAACACCAAGCGCGTATAAGTCAGAATTAAATATTAAGTGAAGAAAAGTAGGCGAAATCATGATTTGTGCCGATATTAGGTGAGAAATAATATTTAATTCATCTGTAAAAAAAACACAGGTGGACAAATGAGAATTTTTATTATTTATTTATTTTTTCTTTCAGCCGTTCTTTCCGCGCAAATTTCCAATATTACTGTCAGCGCTCCGGAAGTTACAAAACCGAATGAAGTTTCAATTGCCATTAATCCCCTCAATACTGATAACATAGTTATAGGTTCAAATCTAAACTACTATTACTATAGTTTTGACGGCGGCGCTAACTGGAACTGGGGTGTATTAACTTCATCTATGGGTGTTTGGGGTGATCCTTCACTCGTTTTTGATATGGAAGGAAACCTTTATTATGCCCACCTTTCGGGGGAACCTCCCTTAAGCGGGAACTGGGTAGACAGAATTATTATTCAAAAATCAACAGACGGGGGAATTTCCTGGAATAACGGGACATATACCGGACTGAACAGGCCAAAACATGAAGATAAGGAGTGGATTACAGTGGACTATACAGGTTCGCAATATGATGGAAACCTGTATGTTGGCTGGACTGAATTTGACGAGGTATTCAGTTCGGATCCTGAAGATAAAAGCCGTGTTTTATTTTCAAGGTCAACAGATAAAGGTATGACATGGTCGGAACCTCTGCAGCTTTGTGAAGTTGAGGGGGATTGCCTCGATGATGATAACACCACTGAAGGCGCTGTGCCCGCGGTAGGACCTGAAGGGCAAATTTATATTGCCTGGACAGGACCGGAAGGAATCGTTTTTGACAAATCAACAGACGGGGGTTTAACTTTCGGGGATGATAAATTTATTACCGATCATGTAGGCGGTTGGGGCTGGGGTTATGAGGTCCCCGGTATATATGGAAATGGTTTGCCGCAGACTTTTTGCAATATCAGCGATTCTCCCTGGAATGGCGACATATATATATTATGGGCGGACCAGCGGAATGGAATTTATAATACAGATATTTTCCTGATAAAATCTGATGATGGAGGCGAAACCTGGGGAAATATCATCAGGGTAAATAATGATGAAACAGACAGGCCTCAATTTTATCCCTGGCTGGCAATTGATAAATCAAACGGGTGGCTTTATATTGTTTTTTATGACAGGAGAAATACTGAAGACAATTTTACAGATGTTTACCTTGCGCGGTCAACAGACGGGGGGGAAACCTTTGATAATTTTCTTATCAGTGAGGAATCATTTAATGCCCGCACTCAAAATTTTATTGGCGATTATATAAATATCGCTTTGGAGGAAGAATATATTTACCCTGTCTGGACACATAGTATAAGCGCATCGGAGAATGAAATCAGGATGGCGAAGTTTACAGATGATGAACTGCTGACCAAAGTTGAACCGGAAGTATTTTCCGCCGGCAATTTCGAATTGATGCAAAATTATCCGAATCCCTTTAACCCCTCTACCACAATAAACTTTAAGATGAAAACCCGGGGGCATGTTTTAATAGAAATTTTTAATGTAAACGGTGAAAAAGTCGGGACTCTGCTGGATAAAAACGTTTCCGGGGGTTTTTATTCTTTAGACTGGCACGCAAAAAACAAATCGGGTAATTTTTATCCTTCAGGAATATATATCTGCCGTATGAAAAGCGAAGGGTATGAGAAAGCTGTTAAAATGATGCTTTTAAAATAAAATGCCCATTTGCCATAAACTATTATCATTGTTGAAGCCAGCGGATGCAGGGGTATAACAGTAAGAAGAAATTATTTCAATTTAATATTGCCGTCTTAAAAGACGGCATTTTTTTTGATATATAATGCTTTTAGATTTATTATTCTTCAAAAAAAATGGAATCCGCAAAGCTAAAATTTAAATAATTGTTAAGAATGATAAATTTTGATCAATTTATTAAAAAAAAAACAAACAATGATTATGTTTCACAACTGTGAATATTGCCATTTAAATGGGAAGTTTGTAATATTACTTTCAGTTTTGAAGCAGTAAGCAGGTTAATTTTCAAAGTATTTTTGGACTTTGCAGGCCAAAATTCTCAAATGTAAAAAAACATGGAGACCATGATGGCAGAAAAACGCATTCTGACTATTTTTCTTCTACTGGCCCTTTCGGGGATTATTATTGCCCAGGATTCGGGTACAGGTCCGGCTCACCAGAAATCGCACAAGAAAAAAGTTTATGTCGATGAATCGGATAATTCTATCTACTGGCCACTGGATATGCCTTTTTGGGTGAAATTAAGCACTTCTCCTGATGAAACGGCAGATTCATTCCTTCTTCAGACAGTAAGCCCGGATACAAGTCGTGACGCTACTACAATCCTTGGAGATGGAATCAAACTTGAAAAATCGGGTCGACAGTTCCTAAGATGGTATAACTATTTAAGCGGGGATACAACTCTGTTGAAATTTTATGCCGATGGAATTTCGGCAGAATCTTCAGCGGAATTTACCGGCGCCACCGAATTTAAATCGGGGAATGATATCTATTTCGGAAAAGGACTTGTATGCGCCATTTCTTCGATAGATTCACTGTCGGGTATCGAACAAACTTATGTCTCCATTGACGGGAAAATATTCGATCCGTATCACGGGGAGATTTCATTCAATAATGAAAAGAAATACAGTTTGCGGTATTACGCGGTTGATAAGGTCGGAAATGTTGAACTTCCAAAGGAAAAAAGATTCTCTGTCGATCTGAGCGCTCCAATTACAGCTCATGTCGTTTCGGTAAATTTTACCGGTAATGTTTTATCGGCCGCAAGTAATGTTGTGATAAGTGGTAAAGACAATCTTTCAGGAATAAAACATACAACTGTACAGCTTGATTTTTATCCTGAAGTTGTTTCTGAAACCGGCGCTACAATAATCTGCGATACACTGGCCGAAGGGGATCACAGACTCAGTTATTATTCCGTCGACAATGTGGGGAATATTGAAACTCGCAGAGAATATAGTTTTTATATTGATAAAACCCCTCCAAAACTTAATTATGAAATCTCCGGCAACTATTTTGAGAAAGAAGGCTCACGTTATATTTCGGGCAGATCGAAGATTAACCTCTTTGCCACTGATAACAAGATCGGTGTAAAAAATATAGAATACAAGGTTAATGATGGACAATTCAATCTTTATAGTATCCCTTTTGAAGTACAGAGTGATGTTGTCAGCAACCTGATAGCATTCAGGGCTTCAGATAATTTTGATAATATCAGCGACATTGAAATGTTCGAGGTTATTCTCGATAAAAATCCTCCGGAGACCAGGTATGAATGCGAAGGAGCTAATTTTTCACAAAGTGGAATTATCTGGATTTCAAGCCAGACCGGAATTAAACTGACAGCTCAGGATATGCATTCGGGCGTTAAACAGGTTCATTACAAACTTGGAAATAATCCTCTTGCCGACTACACGATGCCGGTAAATATATACAATGAAGGAAGGACAGAAATATCCTACTGGTCAGAAGACAATGTCGGCAACAAGGAAGGGGCTAAAAAAATAATGATCCAGGTGGATAATACTCCGCCAAGGATAATGGAAACCTTCAGTCTGAATAATATCGGAGTCGAGAGGGATGAACTTGGCAATATTGTTGAAGTATTTCCTCCAAAAACCTCCTTGTATCTTGCTGCCACAGATGATTCGGTTGGTCCGGAAGGAGTCTGGTACTCAATAAACGACGGCATAGAAATTAAATACGCCAACCCTATTGAATTTGACAAACCGGGAAATTATAAAGTCAAACTTCGCTCAGTGGACAGGGTAAAAAATGAAATTACAAAAGAAGTATCTCTTATAATCAGATAAAAAGTTTTTGAAATTTAACCCCGCGGCATATATAGCCGCGGGGTGTTTTTTTTCTTCTAACATTCTGTCTGCGGTAATTTTTATTACATTTTCCTTCGTCTCTCCATTATCTATAAAATATTTTTTATTCTTTGGAACTGTTTTTTGTCTTGCGTGGTTAAACAAGACATGTGGTATAATTATATCGCTGGTAATAACAAGTGCATAATAAAGAGAATAAATAAAATAACATAAAAATAAAATAGCAAAGGAGAGCCAAATGAAAACTATGAAAATTTCATTAGCCCTGTTTTTATTCACAATTTCTTCACTCGCCGCACAGACTGAATGGAAATTTGATAAGTCACATTCAAATGTGTCTTTTAGTGTTTCACACATGGTCATATCGGAAACCGAAGGTAACTTCGGAGAATATGATGGTACTATAACTTCTGACGGTCTAAATCCGGAGAGCCTGAAAATTGATCTTGAAATAAAAGTCGCAAGCATCGATACTGATAATGAGGACAGGGATAAACATCTTAGATCGGATGATTTTTTTAGCGCTGAAAAATATCCTGAAATTAAGTTCGTTAGCAAAAAAATGACCAAAGTTGGTGGAAAAAAGTATAAACTCGTTGGGGATCTGACGATGAAGGGAGTAACCAAAGAAGTTGAGCTTGATGTGAAATTCAACGGATCAGTAAAAGATCCCTGGGGAAATGAAAGAATGGGTTTTAAACTTTCAGGTGAAGTTAACAGATTTGATTACGGACTCAAGTGGAATAAGCTTCTTGAAACGGGTGGATTTGTAGTTGGTGAGGATGTTGAAATCAGAGCAAATATTGAGCTGATTAAAAAAGGGTAAAGCCTTCTTTAACTATAATGTTTGGAATCTGTTAGATTACACAATTTTTTTTTGGGCGGTTAAACACCGCCTTTTTCATTTCTCAAAATATTGTTATATCTAAGGTAATTGTGATACAATACAACATTAAGCAAAATGCCAAGATCAATCTGTCCCGGTTTTTCTTTTAACAGATAACCAATTATTCCCCAGAATTCTTTCCTTGTATTCTTATGAAATGAAATATAAAACAATACTCTGAAAACTGTAAGAATATCTCCGGGTTTTAGTACACGTCTGATGCCATTTTTTATATTCATTCTTTTTTTAAGCTTCAGGTAATCCATAATTCTCGCGTAACTGGCGGCGGGGGAATAAATATTTTTCAGAAGGGTGTTATAACCTGTTTCGAGTTCCTGAGGTTCCATTACGGGAATAATGTTGCTACTTGTTTCATCAAAATTAAATTCTTTAAGAAGTCTTCCTTCTTTTTCCATTCGCTTATATAATTCGGTGCCGGGAGGAGCTTTAAGTTTGTTTATAATTATAAATGGAGCGCAGCTTTGCTGTATAAACTCTGTTTGGTTTTTAAAGACTTCTTTAGTATCTGTATCGAGCCCGACAATAAAGGCGAGCATCAGGAGAAAACCTTTTTCCTGAAGTTTAATTACCGCCTCAAGATTGTCTCTTCCCACATTCTGTTTTTTTCTCATTTGCACGAGAGATGTCTCATCAACTGACTCTATCCCTATGAATAGCTGCCTGAATCCCGCTTCCAGCATCATCTGGATAAGTTCATCATCATCGGCGAGATTGATAGTCACTTCGGTGGAGAAACTGGGAGCGTGCCTGTTTTTTTCTCTCCATTTAATCAGAGCGGGCAGCAGCTCTGTTTTAGCGGCTCTTTTATTTCCTATCAGGTTATCTTCGGCAAAGAGGATATTTTCACTGAAACCCATCTCAAGAAGAATGTCGAGCTCCTTTATAATTTGCCCGATATCTTTGGTTCTCGGAACTCTCCCGAAGAGTTTTGTTACATCACAAAAATCACAAAGGTAAGGACATCCGCGGGTATATTGAATAGCGCCAAAGGCGTAGTCTTTTGCTTTTACCAGGTTCCAGTCGGGCACAGGTGTTTTTTTAAGATCACAGAATGAATCGGCTTTGTAAACTTTTTTTGCGCTGCCATTCATAAAATCATCCAGGAAGGGAGGAAGGGTAATTTCGGCTTCATTCAGAATAAAATGGTCAATTTCATCTGTGAACTCATATTCATTCGCGAAAAGGGGACCACCGGCTACGATGGTTTTATCAAACTTTCTGCAGGCACGGATAATTTCGGGAACATATTGAGCCTGAACATTCATGGCGCTTATAAATATCAAATCAGCCCATAAAATATCCTTTTCCTTCAGCCCGGATACATTCATATCAACCAGCTTTTTATTCCAATCCGCCGGCAAAAGGCTGGAAACGGTGAGCAAACCCAAAGGGGGGAATGTCATTTTTTTACCGGTTATTTTAAGCAGTGTAGTCAGGCTGAAATAGGTGTCAGCCATGCGGGGGTAAACAAGAAGGATTTTCATCTGGAGTTGCCAGCCTTTCTTTTTTTTTATCAGGCGAATAATATTCCTGTCAAAACATGAGGCCAAATTAAAGCATTATTCCACATATTAACAAACTTTCAAAAACAATTAGAGTTGTTTTAGAAAAAAATGTAAAAAACAATGCCCTTACTTGATAATAAATGAATGTTCATTTATTTTAGAAGTATGAGAAAAAAAGATTTTCATAAACAGGAAGCGATAATCGCAGCCGCAATTCAGGTTGTAAACCAGATTGGATTTGCCGCGGCTTCGGTCGCGAAAATCGCAAAGGAAGCTGAAGTTTCACCCGCCACAATATATATCTACTATGAAAATAAAGAAGAACTTCTTAAATCAACCTATATTGAGATTAAAAGGAGAATGGGGGAGGAAATCTGCCGAAATATAAATGATACAATATCAATCAAAGAAAATCTTAAAAACATCTGGAAATCGGGGCTGGGTTTTATAAGCGAGAACAGAGAGGCATTTTTATATGCCGAGCAGTTTTCTAATTCAGCGTATTCCGAACTGGTGGATCACAGTGAGCTTGACCAATATTTCGCGCCTTTAAAAAAAATGATTGATGAGGCGATTGATAAAAAGATAATTAAAGAAGCTCCATTCGAATTGATCACCGCCTTTACTTTTTTCCCGATGATGTTTATTTCGAATAAGAAAATGTGCAGAACAATTGAAGTTAATGAAAAAATAACAGAGCTTTCCTTCGAGATGGCCTGGGACTCAATCAAGAGATAATTATGAGAAAAAGAATAAAAAAGTTTATAAAGGTTGGCGCTTTAAGTTTGCTGGCAGTTTTAATCGCGGGATTATTTATCGCGCAATCATGTTCATCGGCACAATATAGCAGCGGAGATAAAAGAATGAAAAAAATAGAAAAGTCGGAACAATACAGGGAAGGCAAATTCCATAATTATAACGGACCGATGAAAATGAATTTTTTAACGAATCTTCCACTTCTGTGGGAATTCTTATTCGCGGACAATAACAGAATGCCGGATGTAAAAATTCCGGTTCATCATAATGATCTTTCAACAGTAAAAGCAAAAAACAGTGATGAGCTGAGCGTTACCTGGGCCGGACATTCTTCGCAGATCATTAATATAGATGGAAAACTTATTCTTACCGATCCGGTCTATTATAATTCGACGGTTTTTATGGGGCCTTCGCGATATAACGGAGATATTCCTTTCGATATAAACGCGCTGCCTGAAATAGACCTTGTTTTGATTTCGCATAATCACTATGACCATCTGAATATAAAAACGATAAAGAGTATACATAAAAAAGTTAAACATTTTATTGTTCCCCTTATGGTGGGCGCCGAGCTGGAAGCCGCAGGAATTCCGGCCGAAAAAATTACTGAAATGGACTGGTGGGATGAAATCACTCTTTTTGATGATTTTCTGATAGCTTTTGCTCCAACACAGCATTTTTCAGGCAGGGGATTATTCGACCGGGACGAAACTCTGTGGGGGTCATTCGTGGTTAAGGGACCTCTGCATTCAGTATATTTCAGCGGCGATTCAGGCTACTTTGACGGATTTGCGAAGATCGGTGAAAAGTATGGCCCCTTCGATTTAACAATGATGGAATGCGGAGCTTATAACCAGCGCTGGCATCACATTCACATGATGCCTGAGGAGACGGTTCAGGCGCATATAGATGTTAAGGGTAAGATTCTTCAGCCGATGCACTGGGGGACGTTTAACCTCGCGCTGCATCCCTGGTATGACCCTATGGTAAGGGTAGCGAAAGCCGCTGACAGTCTTGGCGTTAAGCTGGCGACACCGGTAGCCGGTCAGACTATAACAATAGAGGATTCTCTCAAGACAGAAAGGTGGTGGGAACCTCTGATCACGGTTGAAAAGCTGCCGTGATACGTGTTCCGTGTTCATTAGGAATTTTATGATCGTTTGCTTCTGTCGACCGCTTTAAGTATTTTAAGGTTAAGAACTATGAATCTCCAGAATTGGAAAATTTTATTATTCATCAGACTTTTATCACGCGCTGAAATTTTCATTTTTACTCCTTTTATTCCGGTATTACTTTCCAGCCTGCTTTGGCCCGGAATTTATGCATAAATGTTGTATGAATCATTCTTTTCATCCAGGCTCCGGCGAGTCCCATTTCCATGTGTGTAACAAAAAGATCCCGCCCCTCTTCATTAGGGAATCTTCGAATATCGGGCACAACAGGATACATTACAATAGTTGCCGCGGAGCCGTCCCAGAGTGAATCGCCCATCGAAGCAATACAAGCCGCGAACATTTCGGACATTCTTTCATGGTGAGTCATTCGTCCTCTTTTAATCAGGTCGATAATATTGAGCGCTATAATTCGGCCTATTATACCGGAAACCATTCCTGTCCTCGGAGGAGCCGCGGAGATGACAGTGCCGTTTTTTGTTTTTCGCGGAGCTGAGATCGGTCCCGGAGGAGCGAAGGCGATTCCGCCCGCGAAGATGTTTCTGAAATTCCTGTTCTGGTAAACTGCCGGCCAGGCATCGGGATTTTCAGATAAAGTCTCATAATCGAGGCCGTAAATAGCGTCAACAGTTACAAATCCGGCTTTATTGACTACTTTTTCAGAAATATCCTCCCCATTTTTCCCGATATATTTTATATCCTGTCCGGTAAAGCGGGGGATAAGCATGGCAAAGTCATAGCTGCATTCACCATATTCACCATCAAGATTTTCCCAGTAAATTTTGTCCTTATCAACTTTGTGAACCGCTTTGCCAGTTTCAGTAATTATACCGTAATCATCAAAGATGGCCGAAATGAATTCCCTGCTCGAAACAAATCCATCTTTAGTTTTAGCCCTTACTCCCCGAACCCCGAAATCTCCAGGTTCCGATTCATTGGATAGATAAACAATTTCAGCTTTGTCTCTAAGTTTTCTTTTGACCAGATCTTTGTGGATATTTGTGATATACTCAAGCGCCGCTCCCTGGCAGGTTGCCCCGGGGTGACCCGTGCCAATAACTATTTTTTGTTTTTCGCCCGATTCCATTTTTTTTATGATCTCTTTATACGCGTCGCGGCTTTGAACAGCATGATCAAGGTTGCAGATGGAATATGTGTTTCCCTGTTTTGGCCCCAGGCCTGGAGTAGCGTCAAAGTCAAGTTTCGGACCGAATGCCATTACAAGATAATCATAATCGAATTGTCTCTGGTTTCCACTTTCATCTTCAGCAAATAGAAATTGATCCTCCGTGTGGACTGCTATAACTTTTCCCTGGTAAAAGTTAACGTTTTTTTTCCTGTATACCGGTTTGAGGGGAAAGGTTGTTTTTTCCTCTTTCATGTGGTCAATACCGACCCAGACAAGTGAAGGAATAAAAAGGAAATAATCATTCTTGTTGATAACGGTTATTTCGTGATCTTTGCCCAGCGCGTCCCCGAGGTAAAGAGCTGTTGTATGCCCGGCAAATCCGGCTCCGACAATTACGATTTTAGACATTCGGTCCTCAAAATTTGTTCTGAAAAATTAGATTCAGTTATTCAAAAAAGGATTCAGGGTGTCATTTGTAATCAAAAAGAATAATGTTAAACATTGTGCGGAAACGGACAACATAGTTGAAAATCGTACAAAATAATTTCAGAACTCATGGTCCCAGTTAAGAAAAACAACAAAATATTGAAATTTATTCGTAAAATAAAATGTCATATTGTTATCGCAACCCGAAAGAATATTGGATGATTTATTGATTTGCAGATTGTTATAAACATATTTAATGCACTCTCACGGAAAAATATGGTGTACCTGACGGCACACCGAATATTTCGCTTATTTTTTACCAATATACTGTCCCTGACGGGACATAAAATAAAAATTGCTTTTTGTATAAGGTTAATAAGGTTTTATTTTAACCGGGATTACCTCAGCTACAAAGGTTAAAAAATCAAGAATAATATTTTTTTGAACATTTTGGGGAGATTTGGCAGATTAATAATTTTGTGGCATTTCTTCCGCCTCAATCAGCGAAATCAGAATAATCTGGGGTAGTTTTCGACAATTAATTATTCATGAGTCCACTCAAATAAGCTCCAAAAATGAATTTCCGATTGCGTTTTCAAGCTGAAATCGCAACTTATTTTTTAAAAAACACCTTTTTTGACCGGACTCATTCATTATTCATTATTAATTGTTAATTATTAATTACACCCTGCTCTTTTGTGTAGAATTTGACTTCATAAAGAATATTCTCGTCTCGGCTGAATATATACTGGCATTATAATTGAAAAATATTTAACGGAGTATATTTGCAGATTAAAAAATAAACGGAAATAAACCGGTGATCAGAAATTATATTAAAATCGTTTTTAGAAATCTTTCAAGGCAGAAACTGAATTCCGTGATTAATATTCTCGGACTCGCGGTCGGAATCGCTGCCTCTTTATTAATTCTTCTCTGGATAAGATATGAACTGAGTTATGATACTTTTCATGAAAATTCGGGGAAAGTCTACAGAGTAAACCGATATTTTTATAACGAAGATGGATCGGTTAGTATATTTTTAAGACATGTCGCTCCACCAATAGGTCCTTTGCTGGAAGAGGATTTTCCTGAAATAAAAAGAGGGGCAAGATTAAGACAAAACCCGCGGATAATAAACCTGGGTGAAAAATACCTGAATGAAACCAATTTCTATTTTGCCGAACCGGGAATTCTTGATATTCTTTCTTTTGAGATAAAAGAGAGAGGAGAGGAGAAGCTTCTTGTTGAGCCAAATACAGTCTTACTTTCGGAAAAAGCCGCTTTGAAATATTTTGGAGGCAAGTCTCCACTCGGCGAATTTATTTCAATGCAGCAGGGGGCAAAAGAAATACCATTAAAAGTTACCGGAGTTATAAAAGATTATCCCTCAAATTCACATATTCAGCCCGATTTTCTGGTATCATTCAGCACCTTTATAAGCCAGGCAGGCGAGAGGGAGATGGGAGACTGGAGCAGCAATAATTACAGTACTTATCTGCTGCTGACTGATAATTACGATGCCGCGGAACTGGAACCCAAACTGGATGATTTTATCAAACGTCATCTCGGTGAAAAAGCGAGATCGTGGACAAGCCTTTCACTGGAACCATTGACAGAAATACATTCAGGCGGGGCCTATGAAGGATTATATATCATGGGAGGACTTGCTCTCATGATTCTGCTTATAGCCTGTATAAATTTTATGAATCTCGCCACTGCCAGGTATATTCGGAGAGCAAAAGAGGTGGGGGTGAGAAAAACTATTGGCGCAGACAGGATTACCATTATAAAACAATTCCTGCTTGAGGCCCTTATTACCACATTCCTCGCGGCAATAATCGCTCTCTTCCTGGTGGAATACCTGCTTCCCGGTTTTAATAACCTTTTTTATTCGCATGTATCATTTGATCTGCTGGATGATTCTTTTGTTATTCCCGGGATAATTGGGATTATTCTGACAGTCGGGTTTATTTCCGGATTGTACCCCGCTTTATATCTTTCCTCATTCCAGCCGGCGACAATAATCCGATCTTCAATGGACGCTGGTAAAACTTCATTTTCATTCCGGAATATCCTTGTTGTTTTCCAGTTTTCCATATCAATTTTTCTGATAATATGTGTGATTATTGTAGGAAGTCAGTTAGATTTTTTATTGAAGAAAAATCTCGGCTATCAGAAGGAGAATTTGCTGGTATTCTATTCCCATGAGAATATTCATAATTCCTGGGAAAGTTTCAGTAATAAATTAAAGCGGAATCCCGGTGTAATCAGCGTTACAAGAGCGAAAAGGGTTCCTTCGGGGAGACTGGCGGATATGAATGGCGCGTCGGTATATTCGGATGGAGAAAAGGTTGGAACAGGATTTTCAATCTATTATGTAAGGACTGATTATGATTACTTTAAGACCTTTGAAATTCCTTTGGCGGCGGGCCGGGCTTTTTCAAGAGAATATAATACAGACATAAACGGAGGATTTATTCTTAATGAAACCGCTATAAAACTTATCGGCTGGAAATCGCCAAATGAAGCAGTCGGGAAAAGATTTGTTTATGGCGGGGTAGAAGGACAAATTATCGGCGTTACGGAAGATTTTCATTTTGAGTCTCTGCATAACCCGATATCTCCGATAGTCTTTATACTTTCCGAACAAAGTCTAAATCAGATAATTATACGATTACTTCCGGGAACTGATAACGCCACAATCAAATATGTTGAAGAATTGGTTAAAGATTACGCGCCGAAACATCCTTTCAGCTACAGTTTTATTGAAGAAAGGCTTCAGCAGGGATATATTCCGGAAGAAATTTTAGGAGAGATGCTTGATTATACAGCGATTCTCGCGGTTTTAATAGCCTGTCTGGGGCTTTATGGCCTGGTATCATACACAGTGGAACAGAAGACAAAAGAAATCGGAATAAGAAAAGTTTTGGGCGCCTCGGTTCCTGCTTTGTTTGTTATGCTCACCGGCAAGTTCAGCAGGTGGGCGTTATTCGCTAATATAATCGCATGGCCCCTGGGATACTGGATAATGAACAACTGGCTGGAAGATTTTGCCTACCGGGTTGATTTATCTCCCATTCATTTTGTATCGGCAGGCATTATAACATTAGTAATCGCCCTCGGAGCTTCGGGGATACAGTCTGTCAGGGCAGCAATGGCAAATCCGGTCGATTCACTTCGGGATGAGTAATAAATATTATCGGCTTCTTTAAAATAAAAAACCTCCTTTGCAGGAGGTTTTTCAAGGAAGTTATATACCAATTAATTTAAGGAGAGTAAAAACAATGGGCAAAGGAAAGCAGCCTTTGTCCGGGTGATTTATATATTAAATCGAAAATCTGCATGTGGTTATTATTCCTTAGGAGGTAAAATTCTACGCAAAATGTTAAGATTCTTGACAACAATCCGGATTATAGTTTTTCATAGCTTAGCTTCTGTTGATCCACTCCAGGGATCTTTCGGAATGATTCTATCTTTTACTACCCCATGGGGACGTTCCGCAATAATGCTGCTTCTCCAAAGCAGATTCGATTCAAAAAAATATTCCCGGGAAAACCAATTCGTAATTCCTAATTCGTAATTCCTAATTCTTACTCTGGCTTGCCAGATTATGATTACTCCGTAAGGAGTCAAATTCTACGCAAAATGGAAAAATATTTACAAATCTAAGTCGGTGGCTGGTCTGTCGCTGCGGATCGAAGTCAATTACATCAGGTCCAATTTAACCGGCATCAGATTCCGGTCTTTTTGCAATAGACGCAAAAAACCGGAATGACAAGTAATTGGTAATACTTGTGGAAAAACAATTCGTCATTCGTAATCCGTAATTCCTAATTCTCACTCTGGCTTGCCAGATTACTCCGTTAGCAGTTAAATTCTACGCAAAATGGAAAAATACTTGGCACCAATTCGGATTGTAGTTTTTTCTTGGCTTAGCTTCTGTTGATCCCCTACAGGGATCTTACTAAATTTTTTTGTTCTTTACTACCCCATGGGGACGTTCCGCAATAATGCTGCTTCTCTAAAGCAGATTCGATTCAAAAAAATATTCCCGGGAAAACCAATTCGTAATTCCTAATTCCTAATTCGTAATTCCTAATTCTCACTCTGGCTTGCCAGATTATGATTAAGATTACGATTATTAACGGCCCATCCAGCCGCCATCTACTGTGATTACGGTGCCATTGAGATAGGCTGAGGCGTCTGAGGAGAGAAATACGACTGTTCCCATAAGATCTTCGGGAGTTCCCCAACGGCCATGAGGAATTCTGTCTAATATCGCTTTATTTCTTACAGCATCCTCACGAAGGGCTTTTGTATTATCTGTGGCGATATACCCCGGGGCGATGGCATTAATGGTAACACCTTTTGAGGCCCATTCATTGGCGAAAGCCATTGTAAGCTGTTTAACTCCCCCTTTTGAAGCGGCATAACCGGGAACCGTTATTCCACCCTGGAAGGAGAGGAGGGAAGCGATAAATACAACCTTGCCATATCCTCTTTCAACCATCTCCTTACCGAATTCCCTTGTAAGGATAAATTGTGAATTAAGATTTACTTCAATCACTTTATCCCAGTATTCATCAGGATGTTCGGCGATAGGTTTTCTTAATATTGTGCCGGCGTTGTTGATAAGAATATCAACTTTTTCGAAATCTTCTTTTACTTTACCGATGAATTCATAAAGAGAGTCACGATTTGAAAAATCGGCCATATATGATTTGAATTTTTTCCCGAGTCCGGTGATAATTTTTTCTGTTTCGGTGAAGTCACTTTCGTATGAAACGCCGATAATATCAGCTCCCGCTTCCGCGAGGGCTTTTGCGTAAAACTGCCCTATACCTTTATTGCAACCGGTAACAAGAGCGGTTTTGCCATCAAGGCTGAATTTGTCAAGTATCATTTTATCCTCTTAATTATTTCATATTTTCCATTGGTATCCAGTCCATATCATCAAAGTCCTGGTTTTCGCCTCCCATCGCCCAGATAAAAGAATAATTCTGAGTTCCGGGGCCTGAATGAAGGGACCAGCTTGGTGAAAGAACAGCTTGTTTATCCCTGATCATGATATGCCTTGTTTCTTCCGGCGATCCTATGAGATGGACCACGAAAGATTCCTTCCTGAGGTTAAAATACATATAAACCTCTGATCTGCGCTGATGCGTATGCGCCGGCATGGTATTCCATACGCTTCCTTCATCAAGAATTGTAAGTCCCATTACAAGCTGGCAGCTTTCAACTTTTCCCGGAAGAATGTATTTATGTATCGTGCGTTTATTTGAATCGGCAAGTGAGCCGAGGTCAACAGATTCAGCGTCTTCAAGTTTGATATATTTATCGGGATATTCGGTATGTGCCGGATAACTGACAAAATAGAAGAGGGCGGGTGAGTTTTTATCGTCGCTTTCGAAGGTTATTTCTTTTTTCCCTCTGCCGATATAAAGCGCGTCAAAATGATTTAATTCATATTCCGTGTTATCAACTATTACTTTCCCTTTGGCGCCGATATTAATAATTCCAAGTTCTCTTCTTTCGGTGAAATAATCGGCGGCCATTTCCTTTTTACTCGCGGTCAGGCTCAGCTTTTCTCCGGCCGGAACCGCTGAGCCGGTGATTGACCGGTCAATATCGGAATAGACCATTGGGATTAAATTTTCCTGAAATAGATTTTCTATCAGGAATTTTTCACGAAGCTGTTTCGTGGTCAGGTTAATAAATCCTTCTTTATCTGGTGAATATCTTACTTCCATTTTAATAACTCCATTTTAATATCCAAAGAATTTTGGTATGAACAATGACAGTTCAGGTATATATGTTACAAGCAGCAGGGCCACAAACATCGCGATGAACATCGGGATAAGCGGCTTTATTACTTTTGTTATCGGCAGATTAGCGACAGAACAACCGACAAAAAGCACACTTCCAACCGGCGGTGTACATAATCCCACACTCAGATTCATGACCATTATAATTCCGAAATGAATCGGGTCAACACCAAGCTGCATAACAACAGGCAGAAATATCGGGGTGAAAATTAATACTGCCGGGGTCATATCCATGAATGTGCCGATAAAAAGCAATATAATGTTAATTATTATCAGAATTACAATTTTATTGCTCGAAAGCGCGAGCAGAGCTTCGGCGACATTCTGGGGAATGTTTTCATAGGCCATAACCCAGCTCATTGCCATTGAAGTTCCCACCAGCAGCATTACGATAGCTGTTGTTGAGGCGCTGCTCAATAATATCTGGGGAAGGTCTTTAAGTTTTATTTCTTTATAGATAAAAACCGAAAGAATAAATGCGTAAAGAACCGCCACTGCCGAAGCTTCGGTAGCGGTGAAGTAACCTGCGACAATACCTCCTATAACAATTACAATAAGCAACAGACTCGGTATCGCGTCGAGAAGTTTTTTAATAGAATCGCTGAAGGTTATTTCGACATTAACCTTATAGTTTTTCCTTTTAGCGTGAATAAAAGCCACCAGCATGAGCGAAAGCCCCAGGATAATACCGGGAATATAACCGGCGATAAAAAGTGCGGCAATTGAAACACCTCCGCTTGCCAGTGAATAAACTATCAGCACATTACTTGGCGGTATTATCAATCCGGTGGTTGCTGAAGTAATATTGACCGCGGCTGAGAAATTTTTATCATAACCTTCTTTTTCCATCACAGGGGTCATAAAACCACCAATTGCCGAGGCGGCAGCCACTGCCGATCCAGAGATTGCACCGAAAAACATGGCCGCGAGAATATTAACAAAAGCAAGTCCGCCCGGCAGCCTGCCGACGATTACCTTCGCGAAATCAATCAATCTGCGCGCTATTCCTCCGCTGTTCATCAATTGCCCGGCAAGGATAAAAAAGGGAATAGCGAGCAAAGCAAAACTATCGATGCCGGTGGCGGTTCTCTGGGCAATGGTTGTAACCGAGGGGAGAGAGGAAATACTTATAAGCATCGTGAGAAGACTCGAAATACCGATGCTGTAAGAAATAGGCACTCCGATTGAAAGGAGAATTAAAAATGACACTACTAATACTGTAACTTCAAATAATTCCATTTGTGTATCCGTATTATTTAAGCAGATCTGATCTTATTAATTTCTTCGATAATGAAGCAGAGTGAATAAAACATCATTATCAGGCCGCTGAGGGGAAGTACCGTGTAAACATAGCCCAGGGGAATCTGGAGCGCGGCCGAGATCTGGTTGAGTGAAAGAGTGATATTAACCAGGTTGAAACCGCCAATTACCAGGGCAAAAAGTGAAAAAAGAAAAATAAAGAGCTGAATAATTATTTCCAGCCAGGAGCGGTTTACTGATTTTAACTTTAATGAGAGCAGATCGATAGCGAGGTGCATTTTTTGTCCCGCGACATATCCGGCTCCCAATACGCCAAGCCAGATAAGAGTATACCGCGCGAGTTCTTCGGTATAAGAGCTGGGATCCTGCAGAATAAACCGGGTAAATACCTGCCACAATACATTAAGAGTCATAAGAGCCATCAGAACAATAAGCGCCCATCTGATGACAGAGTCAAGTTTCAATTTTATTGTAGATAAAATCATTTCACATCTTTGATTTTTTTTATGAGATTGTAAATTTCTTTTTCCGACTTATATGATTCGAGAAGTTCTTTAACCTTTTCCTGAAACGGAGCCTTATCGGGATAGGTGACAGTAACGCCCGCCTCCTGTACAGCTTTAAGGGATTTCGCGGTCGATTCCTTCCACAGTTTTTTCTGATATTCATATGATTCCAGCGCCGCTTCCTGAATCCAGGTTTTTTCCTGATCGGAAAGGTTTTCCCAGACGACAGTGCTTATAATAAGCACATCAGGCACGGCTGTATGTTCATCAAGTGAAAAATATTTGCATACTTCGTAATGCCTCGAAGTGAAAAAACTTGGGGGATTATTTTCAGCGCCATCCACGACACCCTGCTGTAATGCTGTATAAAGTTCACCCCAGGCGATCGGGGTTGCAGATGCGCCGAGGGAGTTGACAAGTTTTACAGATGTCGCGCTTTCCTGGGTTCTTATCTTCAGGCCGGTAAGATCAGCCGGAGTGTTGATCGGCTTATCCTTAACATAGAAGCTTCTGCTTCCGGCGTCATAAAAACAAAGACCTCGCAGCCTGAATTTCTGCGGACTAAGGAGCAGATCGAGTCCGACTTTCCCTTCAAAAACATGGAATTTGTGAGTCTCATCCCTGAAAATATAGGGGAGGCTGAACACTTTAAAATCGGGTACAAAACCTTCCAGCACCGATGAAGAAACTTTTGTCATAGCGAGGCTGCCGATCTGAAGCAATTCGAGGCATTCCCGCTCAGTACCGAGCTGCTGACTCGGGTAGACTGTTATCTGCATCCGGCCGCCTGATTTTTCCTTTACTTTTTCGGCCAGGAATTCCATCGCCTGGTGAACAGGGTGGGATTGATCAAGACCGTGCCCGATTTTTAATTTTGTTACATTACTTACCTCCCGACATGAAAATAAAAGTGTAGATGCCAAGAGGAACAAAGCCAATTTCATTAAATTTTTCATTTACAATTTCTACTCAATATTATTGTGAAGTAGTCTGTATATCTTTTACCGGGTAAAATAAATATAATAATTATTTTTACCAGGAGGGGAATTCAGGCAGGTAATTTTCAAACTCTTTGATCAGAGCTTCTTCATAGCTGCCTTTGTATGTACCGTCAAAAAACTTATCGAGTGATTCACTATAAAACCTTTCCCATGATGTTTCCTCATGGCCGGGGTTTATAGGATAAAATAACACTCCGTTTGCTTTCGCCGCTTTCATATCGCCGGGAGCGTCCCCTATCATCAGAATTTTATTATCCTCATATTTTCCTTTGGCGCCATATTTCAGATGTTCGGTTTTTGTCCCGAATTCCTGACCGGCGATAATGGAAACATATTTTTTGATATCATTTTCTTCCCATTCCCGTGTCAGCGCTTCAACCGGAGTCTGGGAAATCACCATCGCGTCAGCTTTTGAGGAGAGTTTTTCGAGCGATTCCCTCATAAAAGGGAAGGGGGGGATGCCATGCACCATTTTAGCGATATCCCTGTTGATCTGCTCTGACCATTCCAGGGCTTTCGAAATTGTCTGGTCGTTAGTTTTTTCTTTGTATTCAGCGAGGGTTTTATTGCCAAGCCTTGTCTCATTTTTAGTCCATTCGATAAGTGGATCCAGATCAGGCAGCTTCGCGTTACGGGCTAAAACCTCTTTTCTTTCAGAAAGAAGTTCAATCACTCTTATCAAAGCCGGGAAACGGTTAACACCCCTGGTTTTCGAATAAAGATTGACAAAGTCCCACGCGTCCCGGACATATTTGGATATTGTCTGCAGGTCCCAGTATAAAATCGTGTTAGGACAGAAACATTCTTTATGTTTTATTTCCATCGTATCGAAAGCGCATCCGTCGGAGTCGATGCCAATAAAATAATCTTTTGTCGGTTTTATATTTTTTAATATTTCATGCGGATTATTCATGTTGTTCACCATAATTGTTAGTCAGCCTGGGGAGTGTAATTATCGAGCTTTTTATCAGCGAAGATCGGTTTAAATTGAGTGAATCTCTGCCTGCCGTTTATTATGGGAACAGAAACCCAGTCCTCGCCGATTAATGGCCTTACGTAATCGAGAAAATCATCTGTTACGTCTATTTTGTTATCAGTAAGCCATTCTTTCGGGAAAAATCGTTCAGAAAGAGCGACCTTTTCGAGAGGCACCTTATCGTATCTCACATTATAGATCATCCCGGGTTCGCGAAGAATAGTAGCCATCCAACCGTTGCCGTCATTCATCGCTATATCAACCGCTTTCTGACCAACCTTATAAGCTTCATCCAGATCGATTAACGAAGCGTAAATGATCGCGTTTCTCTGATCTGTTCCCATAACCTGCCCGCGCGCTTTCCCCTTGACCGGTAATCCTTTTTCATTGAGATAATTTACAACCTTCTGGAAAACCGATATTTTGCTGGAACCAAATGAAGTGTGCCCGAATGAGTCTTTTACATCGCCGACGCCGCCGACATCAAAACCTTCGCTGATTACAACTATGCATCGGCCATCTTTATTAAGCTGATCATTTACATTGTCAGCAAGGTTTTCAAGCGACAACCCCGATTCTGTTGTATATATCTGGAGTGGCATTTCTCTTTTGGGATCAGCAAGTCTCGCAGCCGCCGGTATGTATCCGATTTTTCTTCCCATCGCCTGGATAACCATTACAGGATCGGCGGGGGAGGAACCCATATTTTCTTCATTTGCGTTCTGGATAATATGAGACCAGTACCTGGCCACACTGCCATAACCGGGTGTGTGATCGATCAGTTTGAATTCACTGTCTCCCACATCATTATCGATAGTTTTCGGAACACCAACCGCAACAAGTTCAAGGCCGTTTTCACGCGCGAGTTCACTGACTTTATAGGCTGTATGCTGGGAATCATTACCCCCAATGTAGAAAAAATAGCCTATATTATGAGCCCTGATAACTTCCATAACCCGGGCAAAATCTTTATCCTGGTGTTCTTTCAGTTTATAACGGCAGGTGCCTATGCTTCCGGCTGCCGGGGTGGTCCTGAGAAGAGCTACCTCTTCTTCATTCTGGGCGGAAAGGTCGAGAAGTTCTTCTTTAAGCACACCTTCGATTCCGTGCCATCCGCCATAGACAGAACCGAATACTTCAGGGAACTTTTTGCATGTCTCAACAATTCCCCTGAGTGAATTGTTGATAACAGGAGATGGGCCTCCTGATTGCGCCACCAAAACATTTTTTGACATAAATTACACCTTAAGAATTTATTATAATATCTTATTATTCATCTATCAGATCAGGCCGCTTTTTTCTATTCCCAGCTCAAGACCTCTTAATTCAGCCATACCCCGCAGCAGGCCGATGGCTGAATAACCGGGATTTGTTTTCTTTTTTAGATCATCGAGAATTGTATGTCCGTGGTCAGCGCGCATCGGTATCTGTTCATCCTGCCTGTGCGCCGAATGTCTTTTTTTCTGTTCTTTAAGTATAGCTTTAATTACTTCATACATATTTACATCACCACGAAGATGGCCCGCTTCATGGAAAGAACCTTCTCCATCGCGCTGAGTACTTCGAAGATGTGCGAAATTTAATCTTGAACCATACCTGTCAATAATTCCGACAAGATCATTATCGGGACGCACTCCGAGTGAACCGGTGCATAATGTAAAACCGTTAAAAACTGAGTCATATTGATTCAGCAGCCAGGCGATATCCTCTTCGGTGCTTACAATACGGGGTAACCCAAAAAGGGGAATAGGAGGATCATCAGGGTGGATTGCCATTTTTACTCCCGCTTCTTCAGCCACAGGGATAACCGCTTTCAGAAAATAAGAAAGATTTGAACGGTACTTATCAAAATCGATCTGATTGTATTCTTCCAGCTTTTCCCTGAACTGATCAATCGAGTATCCCTCCTGACCACCGGGCAGTCCGGCAATGATATTTTTCTGAAGTATATAACGTTCTTCATCCGACATCGCCTCATACTTTTCGCCCGCTCTTTCCAGAAGTTGAGCAGAATAGTCTTTTTCAGCTTCCTTTCTCCGAAGCATAAATACATCAAAAACAATAAACTCGACAATATCAAACGCGAGAGCTTTCGCGCCATCTTCAAGTTCCATGGCGAGGTTTGTCCTGGTCCAGTCGACAACAGGCATGAAATTATAGCAGACAGTATCAACCCCGACCCAGCCGACATTTCTTAAACTTTGTTTATAATTCTCAATCCATTTGTCTCTTTCAGGTTTGCCAAGTTTTATATCTTCATGAACCGGAATACTTTCGATAACACTCCAGTTCAGTCCTCTTTTCTTGGGAGGATTTTTTGAAAAATCCCATTCAATAATTCGTTTTCTTTTTTCCAGTTCTTCAACGGACCAAACCTCACCGATGGGAATCTCATGAAGTGCGGAAACAATGCCAGTAGCGCCGGCCTGGCGGATATCGGTAAGGGTTACCGGATCGGAAGGTCCGTACCACCTCCATGTCTGAATCATTCTCATCAATTTATCTCCATATAATTATATGCTTGTCTGTCAATAATAATAGGTATCCTGTCAATCGGAAATATTCCAATTCCATTTACATGCCAAGGTTTTTACATAATTTTTTCGCGTTATCAGTCAGTTTCTGAAAATCGTTATTTTCAATCGCGTTTTTATCAACGAGAGCAGACCCGATGCCAACCGCGCTGGCTCCATGGTTTATCCAATCAATAGCGTTATCGAGGTTTACTCCTCCGGTGGGGATTACCTGAAGGTGGGGAAGAGGAGCTTTGATCGATTTAATAAAACTCATACCAAGATTATCAGCCGGAAATATTTTAACAAAATCTGCTCCGGTCTCATAAGCCGTCTGAATTTCTGTGGGAGTGAAACAACCCGGGATAGCTACAAAATCTCTCGCTATAACCGATTTTACTATTTCCGGTTTAAAGATCGGGCTCACAACAAATTTCGCTCCTGAATCTAACGCTTCAAGGGCTGTTTCCGAGTCGGTTACCGAGCCTACTCCGAGTGTAATGTTATCCCCGAACTCTTTAGCAGTTTTGTCGAGAAGCTGAATGGCTCCCGGAATTGTCATAGTTAATTCTATTCCGCCTATTCCTCCCTTAAGGAGAGCTTCTATTACCTTTAAAAGATTAGAGGGATCTTTCATCCTGACAACAGCGAGCGCTTTCCGCCCCAAAATTTCTATTTTTATATTTTCTCTGCTCATAGTTTTATTTAAATGGGTTCAGATGGTTATTAAAATGATTGGTTATAAATTTATAATGCAGCTCTTCATTGTTTTTCAGACAGTCAAGAATTATATCTTTAAACAAATATTTGCCTTCATTATCTGTTTCGGTAAGCACTTTTCCAAAAGTAACATGAAGTACCTGCCGGGCGTCATCTTGCGTGAAAAGATCTTCGAGTTCTTCATCGGAATACTCTGAAGCGGAATTAACTTTTTCTAATTGAGCTGATACATGGTAAGTATTCTTTTCTTTTGAATAAAGGTCTCTTGAAAAATCAAGAATTTTACGGAATTCATCCGGTTGCGCTACGGCAACAACCTTAAGTGCTTCGAGGTAACTGGTTCCGGCGGTTTTAACATGGGTGAATCCCCGTTTTAAAGAGCCTATCGCTTTATAGACTCCGAATTTATCACTGCCCGAATGAAGACTTATTTTGTAGGAACCAAAGTATTCAGCAATTTTCACATGTTTCAGGTATTCCCCGGAGAAAATATTTATATCCCCTTTATAGTCAATCCCTTTTTCAAATTCACCTATGAACCTGGGGGCCAGGCTGATTATCTTTACGCCGAGTCTGTTCAGCTCGGAGGCCATAAAAAAGTGCTCGAAGGGAGTAGTTACCGATTCGGTTTCATCAACAGAAATTTCAACCTCCCAGGGCAACTCGGAATAAATATTGTTTATATGATCATATAAAGTTTTAATATGGGCAACAGCATTACAGTATTTAACAGCCGCGCGGAGAACATTTTCGTAACGGGGATTGATCTTTAATCCTTCACCCAGGTCGAAATGTTTATCGGTATATCTTTTCGAAAGTTCATCAAAACTATCATTAAGGATATTCCAATTTAAACCGGCAGTTTTCTTTTCAAGCTCTTTTACTGAAACTGAGTCAGCTTCATTGATAACAAATTCACCGGGATCAAATGTAAACATGGTGAATCCGTTTTTAATCATCAGGTCGATATCATCAGTTGTCTTGAGGTGATCTGCGTCGGCGCCAAATCCTTCTTTGTAGCCTTCCTGAAGGACTGCCCATACCGCGGCGTCCATTACTTCTGCGGGAGTTCTTTTTGTCCTTGTGAGTTCCCTGATTGACTGCTGCGCTAAAACAGGCTTGAATTCACTCCCATCAAGTGAACGCAAATGGGCAGGATTAGCAAGTCCGATTCTGTCTCCAAAACCAAAAGAATTGACCAGACCGAGAAGCCGGGGTTTCAGAAATTTGAAAGTCTCCTGAAGAATTAATACATTTTTATGGCTGAGTCTGCATTGCCTCACAAAAATACTATCTTCGTCAGTATTGATTTTCACACCCTCAAATGAGAGGAAAAAATCAGAAGCGTCATCATATGAGATGATAAATAATGACTTTTCATCATTGAGGAGGCCAATAAAAAGATTATGAGATTTATATTCAGTTATGGATTTGGGGTAAACCAGTATTGTCTGACCGGATCCAACATTCAGTTCAGAGCATATGTTATCCCCGCCGGATTCAGAAATCCTTGCTAATTCTTGAATAATCATTTGAGTACCTGTAGTGGAAGTTTAAAGTTTGTAAGCCTTTTTAACAAGATTATATGTAAGGTCTTTTATAATAGTCCTCGCTTCGTTGATTGAAATCAGATGCCGGGCAACCAAGCCTGCGAGGAAATTTGAATCAACGCGTCTGGCGACATCATGACGGGCCGGAATTGACAGGAATGCCCTGGTGTCATCATTAAAACCAACCGTATTATAAAAGCCTGCCGTTTCAGTAACCATCGTGCGGTAACGTGTCATTCCCTCAATGCTGTCATGGAACCACCAGGCAGGTCCGAGTTTCATCGCCGGATAATGACCGGCCAGGGGAGCAAGCTCCCTCGAATAGTTTGATTCATCCAACGTGAACACAATGATCGTCAGATTCGGATTGTTTCCGTAGGCATTGAGGAGCTCTTTTAAATTATTAGTATATTCAGTCGCCTGTGGAATGTCACAACCTTTATCGAGGCCGTATTTATCGAAAATTACTTTATTATGGTTCCTGTCCGACCCGGGATGTATCTGCATGGTAAGTCCGTCATCACAGCTCATTGACGCCATTTCCATAAGCATATTAGCGGTAAAAAGATACGCGTCATTTTCGGTTGCTTTTCCATTAAGAGCGCGGCTGAAAATTTCTTCCGCCTCATTTGATGAGAGCTTATGGGTGTAAGGAGATTTTATACCGTGATCAGTTGATGTGGCTCCCATCGATTTGAAAAATTCTCTTCTTGATCTGAGAGCTTCAATATATCTTTTATAGCTGTCTATCTCAATTGATGTGATTTCCTGAAGCTTTTTAATATTCTCCAACCAGTTTTGCGCCGATAAGTCCGTTACACCATCCGGACGAAAACAGGGAACTATCCTTGCGTTCCATTCAGATTCCTTTAAATATTTATGTTCGGCCAAATCATCTGTGGCAGCGTCGGTTGTTGAGAGAACTTCAATATTCAAATCGTGGAATAATTGCCTCGGGCGAAATTCAGGCGACTGAAGTTTTTCAGAAATAATATCATAAATCTTCTGAGCGTTATCGCCGCTTAGTTTTTCTTTTATTCCCATTATAATATTAAGCTCATAATCGAGCCAGACTCCGGAAGGCGTCCCATTGAAGAGGAAGTAGTTATCGGCAAAAATCTGCCATATTTCCCTGGGATCTTTTCCATTCCGCTTATTCCCCCTCTGCGGGATATCCAGATCTTCCAGAGGTATGCCCTGTGAGTAAAGCATCCTGTAGATATAATGGTCGGGAGCGATAAACAATTCAGCCGGATTGGGAAATGGTTCATTTCGTACAAAGATTCCCTGGTCAACATGTCCATGCGGACTAATAATGGGAAAGTTTTTTACTTCCTGATATAGTTCTCTGGCGATTTTTCTGATTGCATTGTCAGGGTCAAAGAACCGGTCTTCATGCAATATAAATTCAGACATCACAAATCCTATTTAACTTCTATATTCAGTGGATTGTTAAGTTTTTCTACTTCAGCTTCTATATATTTTTTAAACTCTTCTTTTGATTTAACGCCATCTTTTTCCTGTTCCCAGGCAGCGGCATATTTGTATTCAACAATGTTATTAGCCGGTTTCAGAGAAACAAAATAATTGATTTCATCTTCACCCTTTTCAAGCAGCGCTGATTTTTCAAAAAACAGAACAATACCAAGATTATCCCCGGACAGGCTTTGTTTTCCGTAGAGAGCAATATACTGCCATCCGGAGGGATAATCACTGGTTATATATTCGGTGTCCTGATGCTTCGCGAAACCTGTGGTTATATTTCCCGTATTATCACTTGTTTTTACTAATGTGCAGGTTATCCTGCTTCCTGCCGAAATTGAGTTCCTGACACAGATATCATGTCTCTGATCTCCAATCAGCCATCCTTTATAGGTTGTTTTAACTTCAGCGAGAAGGGGACCCTTTTCGGTAATTTTGCAAACTATTTTTTCGGTTTTTTCAACGCGGCTTATTTTTCCATCATCCATCATGCCTATCGAGCCGATGCCAAGAGTGTTCCCGACCTTAAAAACGTCCATACCCCAATCCTGCATCTCATGGTATGAATCATCTTTTGCGGTAACATCATTTATTCCCACTTCCGAGAGCACCAGTTTACTGACTTTTTTACCAAATATGTCAGTGGCATTTCTCCAGTCGAGATAAAAACGATATCCTACTTTTTCCGATTCCCAGCCTGGTCCCTCATACTTAAATAAAGCGTCGTGATCTGTATGTATTTTTGGAACGACGACTTTAGAAAAATTTTTGAAATGATCGGAAGTGAATTTTTTATCCTTATATACCGCGTCAAATTTCATAGCCAGTTCCGCGTATGTTCTGGCCGGATAATTTTTACATATTTTTCCTTCAGTCAGATATTTAATTTCAAATTTCTTTTTTTCGGAAGGAGCAAAATCGGCGACAAAAAGAATCGCGGCGTTTTTACTGCCGTATATCTGGCTTGGCACTTCTTCTTTGTCGTAATATACGATGAACGCTTTTTCATTAAAATCGGCATATTTCTTCAGTTTTTTCAGCTCAATTTTTATCAGAGCGTCAGTCAACGGCATTTCGAGGTCGTTGCTTACTTCAACGGTTATACTTTTGTAGTAATTAAATTCTTCCTGATTTTTGGCTATCAGGTTTGCGGCTAATAATATAAAGAGCAGGCTCGCTATAATTTTTTTCATCTTTTTACCTGTAAAGTTTTTCATTTATATAAACTTCTTCTGTTTCAAAGTTTTCAACATTGTTAATCAGGTTCCCTTTTTCGATGCCGCTGATCTTACAGCTATCGATGAAGATATCGGATATTTTCGAATCGGTCAGGCCATCGAAGAAGAAGGCATATTTGCTTTTTTCCGCGGTCAGGTTTTTGATGTGGACATTCCGGAGCCGGGGGAGAAAAACCTGTCCGGTTTCTTTCGAAATATCATACCTGAGATTAAATTTCACAACCGCTTCTTTTACCTCGCCCACAGTAATATTTTTCAGGTAAATATCCTCTACAAGACCACCCCTGAAATGGTTTGTTTTTATACGAATAGCGCGATCGAGATTGGGGCTGTCCATATAACAGTTTTCCGCAAAAATATTTTTAATGCCGCCTGATATCTCACTGCCCATTACTATACCTCCATGGCCGTCATGCATCACACAATCACGGATGATGATGTTTTCGGAAGGAACGTTTATTCTTCTTCCGTCATTATTTCTTCCCGATTTTATGGCGATGCAGTCATCACCGGTATCAAAGAAACAATTCTCAATCAAAACGTTTTTGCATGATTCCGGATCGCATCCATCGTTATTCGGACCTTTTCCCCTGACAGTCACACCTTTAATTGTTACATTTTTGCAAAGGACGGGATGGATCATCCACATTGGGGAGTCTATAAAAGTTACATCTTCAATAAGAACATTCGAGCAGTTAAGGAATTGGAGAAAATCGGGGCGCAGATAAGAACCTTCTCCAAAAATCCTTTTTTCGGGAGGCACATCTGTGTTATTCATCCGCATAAGACGAGGACGGCCCGCTTCATCATTTTGTGAAGGCATTCCTTCCTGCCAGCCATATTGTTTTTTTCCTTTCCAGCTCCACCAGTTTTCCGCTGAGGCTTTGCCATGGAGAATGCCTTTTCCTGTTACAGCGATATTCACCTGGTCTTTTGAATAGAGCAGGGCGGAATAGTTATAACATTCCATCCCTTCCCATCTTGATTGTACGACCGGGAGGTAATCTTTCGGATTAACTGAAAAATTTACTTTTGCATTTTCTTCGATATGTAAATTTGTATTCGACCGGATAAAGAGGGGACCGCCGCAGTAATATGTTCCCGCGGGAATAATAACGTTACCTCCTCCCGAACCGGAACACTCATCTATAGCGCTCTGGATAGCTTTTCTGCTGTCAAAAAGTGAGTCGTTTTTGGCGCCAAAATCAATAATGTTAAACCGGGCCTCTTTAAAGAGGGGAATTGATATTTCGGCAGTTATTAGTTTTACATTATTCCATTTTTGGGAAAATTCTTCAGATGTCCCGCCACATCCGTAAAAGATTGAGAGAAACAGTACTGATATTGAGATGGAGATAGATTTTTTTATCATTGGGAATGTAATGTGATGTTATAAAATAATTTGTTGTTGTAGAAGCAGTTGGTATTAAATTTATTGGCAGAGATACTTGAATGAACCGAAATTGGTTCCGCTATTCCGGAACAGTCAAATATCCCTGCGTAATTGAGATCAAAGTGTCAGTTCTGTAAAATGTTCTGAGGCGAAATATGCCCGGAACAATGATGTGACGCCCAAAAAAAAATTACCCTGTGATTATCAGGCTCTATTTACGGTTGAATGTCCTGCAAGTTCCCCTGAGCACCAGGTCAGTAGGTATTTCCACCTCGTTGACTGATTTGTCATCCGGATTATTTATTTTGTTCAAAAGAAGCTTCATCGATTTTTCGGCTATCAATTCGGTAGGCTGATCGACACAGCTTAGGGGAGGGGCAAAGAATTTCATTACTTTCGCGTTGCCAAAACAGATAACATCAATATCGTCGGGAATTTTAAGACCCAGTTCACTGGCAGCCATATATATACCAAGCGCCACAGGGTAGGTTACCGTAAAGATAACATCAGGCAGGCTGTTTTTCTGATAAAGTTTAATAAAAGAATCATATCCGGCCTTTTCGCCAAATCCTCCATGACATATCCAGTCAGGATTTATCGGGATGTTATATTTGTTCATCGCGTCTTCAAAGCCGAGGTAACGCTCCTTGCCGATATTTATTTCAGAATAACCCGCGAAATGACCGATTCTGGTATGACCAAGTTTGATAAGATGTTCAATAGCCATAAAAGCGCCAAGCCGGTCATTTACCGAGACAGTATCGACATCGGGGATAGCCGGGATTCTGTCCATAAAGACGATAGGAACACCTCTGGCCTTGACCGCGTCGAAAATGCTGTAATCTTTTGTTTCCTGCGAAATCGAAATGATTATGCCGTCAACCTTCATGGAAAGGAGGGTCTGGATATGCTTTTTTTCTCTTTTTTCATTCTCCTGAGAAACAGTAAGAATTATTTCATAATTATTCCGGAAAGCGATATCATAGATAGATTCAATAATCGCTCCGAAAAAGAAATGGGCAATTTTCGGAACTATCACACCAATAGTATTCGATTTTCTTGAAGAGAGATTCCTGGCCATAAAATTTGGTGTGTAACCAATCTTTTCGGCAGTTTCTTTTATAAGCTTAGTCGTTTTCTGGGAAATATCCGGATGCCCGCGCAGGGCTTTCGAGACTGTCACAGTTGAAACGTTTAGCTTTTCAGCAATATCACTTAATTTAATAGGTTTATTCTTCATTATTTTACCTCATACCGGAATCAATTCCATACAATATCGCCCGGGCAGCTCAAAGAACTCCGGCTTTTTCCAGCTCAATTGCGGAATAGAGAAAAGGACCATAACCTTTCTGGTCATTTTTCTTTGTTGGAACACTAATATAATATTCAAACGAGCCATCCCTGTAGGGATCACCACCAAGACCTGCACCAGAGCAGGTATTTAAATAATTAATATAACCATTTTTTTCAATTTCTACATGATATTTTAAGATAGAATCAAAACTTTTCTTTGCTATTTCAATGAACTTATTATCAAGGTATCCCTTGTTGGCTCCTTTCGCCATAGCATATACAAACATTGCCGCGCATGAGGATTCGAGATAGTTACCTTCACGTTCCGGCATATCGATAATCTGGAACCAGAGGGATGATTTTTTATCCCGGTAATTCGAAACGGCTTCCAGAACGTTTCCAAGTATTTCGATCAGTTTTTCTCTTCCCGGTTCATCATCGGGAATAAAATCAAGAACTTCCACAATAGCCATGACATACCAGCCCATAGCGCGTCCCCATACGTGGGGGGATTGACCGGTTTCTTTATCAGCCCAGCGCTGTTCTTTATTCTCATTCCAGGCGTGATATAATAATCCGGTTTCAGGATCGACGGTTTTTTCATAGCTCAGTATAAATTGGTTAATTATGTCCCGGAAATTTTCAGGCTGATTAAACTGGCCGGAATAATCGGCGTAAAATGGTTCAGCCATAAAAAGGCCGTCAAGCCACATCTGGAACGGATATCTCTTTTTATGCCAGAATCCTCCGGAAAGAGTACGCGGCTGATTTTGTATCTGCTTCATCAGGGTGTCCGCGGCGATCTTAAACTTTTTATCCTTTGTTTCATTATAGGCGAATAAAAGAGCGCGCCCCGGTTTGATTTTATCCAGGTTAAAAGCATGATATGGATATGTCTTAATTTTCCCATCCTCTTCGATATAAAGTTCCAGGTTATCTATAACAAAATCTTTATATAGTTTATCACCTGTATAATTATACATTTTCATCATGCCTTCAAGCATAACACCCTGTTCATAGCTCCAGTCTTTTTTAGTCATATATTGATCATAGGTTACTGCTCCGGGATGCCTCTCGGTAAATGATTTCGCGATACGCGTCGACCAGGGGAGATCAGAGGGGATTTTTACATCAGAAGAATCAGATGATTTTGTACAGGATAAAAATGAAATAACTATCAGGAGTGAAAAAAAACTGATTAAAAGGTTGGATTTTTTAATTGTCATATTATTCTCATTTTAATTTAAAGCTCCGCCATGTAAGTCACATATCTGACTTCCTGCTAATGATTGAACGGGATATATGTTTCAATCATTCAAAGATATAACTTTCATTTACTGTTATTAGTAAAGTAACTTAACTTTAACAATAACTATAACGATAACTTAATCGGTTACTAAAATCTTAAAAATTTGGTTTAAAGTCAATAAAAAATCTGTTCATATCAATAAAAATGTTTGAATATGACTTAAAATCAACAAATTCTTAATTAAAACTTAACTTCAAAGAGCAAAAAACTTTTTATGTAAATATTTCCCTGATAAGAGGGGTGATTTTCTCTTTATCGGGGAATTGATTATTTCAAAAGAAGCATTTTTTGCACGAGCTGATTTTTATTGTAACGGATAACGGCAAAATAGAGGCCGGATGAAAAATCGGTGCCGGTAATTTCTGCCGCATTCCAAATGATTTCATGAATTCCCCGTTTTTGATGACCTTTATAAAGTTCGCAACAAAAAGAAGATTGTAGATCATAAATGTTAATATTAACGAAACCATCCTGAGGAATCTGATATCTGATTGTTGTTGAGGGATTAAAGGGGTTTGGATAGTTGCCATGAATTAAAAAAGATTCCGGAATAAAATCAGATTCGTTTTTAACCGAAACAGGAATAATCTCATCTACCAGATCGTTTAAATATATCTCGAGCATTGTATAACCATCTGACCCGATGGTGTTTCTGTCAGCGGGATCATCGGGATTAAGTCCGTTTGATAACTCCCAACTGTCGGGCATTCCGTCATGATCGGAATCGGGCGGGGGAGTAGTGGAAATAATTTCAGGGTATCCGCCGACATCTGACTGTGAGTTTATTATACCAACTCCGTCCTGCCCAAAATGAGCTGTGCCTTCAAGCGCTTCTTCAACAATTCTTTGATCAATTGAGTCTCTTTCGGGAAAGAGAGCTCCCGCAAATTGGAGGACATCATCAAATGCTTCTTCAGGAGTCTGCAATGTAATTTCGGCAACCTCGAAAGGATCGGTTCGTTTTTTAGTCAATTGATACGCGGCATAAGAACCCTGCACTCCGCCATTCCAGTTATTTTGTGAAACCAATGGGTAACCTTCAACAAAATTCCCATTGATATACCAATTGCCGGCAGTATCATAAGGTTCCACAATTCTATCCCGCTTTGAGCTGCTTGTGGAGGGCCCGAATTTATAATAATTGTTTCTCATATTCATATTGCCGGCTTCCCCTCCGTAAGAGCTGTTACTTTGCCAATTGTAGATAACATTATTGGCGAAATCAACAAGCTCGGTTTCAGGAGTAGTTGTATAACGGGCCCCGTTAAAACGGGGATTTCTGCTGGTATGATGGGCGAACAAATTATGATGAAATGTCGCACCGGCGCCTCCCCAGATACCTCCGTAACCATGATCTCCCGAAGGATGGAATGACTGGTTGAGGCTTTCACTTATAATACACCACTGCATTGAGAAGTTTTGGTTATCATAAAAGCTGGCGCATTCATCTATTGCCCAGCTCATTGTGCAATGATCAATGATAATATCCTGATGTTCTCTTCCCCAAAAGGAATCAACAGCCTGTTGGGCTTCATCACCCAATCTGAAACGAATGAAGCGAATAATGACATTATCAGCCTGAATTTCAGTCGTGTAATTTTTTAAACAAATTCCTCCTCCCGGCGCGGTTTGCCCCGCAATAGTCACATCACCTTTACTGATTTTAAGTCTGGACTGTAACTCTATATAACCTGAGACTGTAAAAATAATAGTTCTTGGTCCGCTGATCTCCTCCAGAGCTTCTCTCAGACTACCAGGACCGCTGTCATTCAAATTTGTGACCTCAATAACTTCTCCTCCTCTTCCTCCTGAGGTATAAGCGCCGAATCCCTCAGCGCCGGGAAATGCTTTTTGCTGAGAGTATATTAATACCTGGCTGAAAATTATAAATATTATTATAGCAAGACAAAAATGGGTGATTTTTTGAAAAGATGAATGTTTCATTCTATGGATATCCGGAATTAAATGAAAAAAAGTTAACAATGATTTTAAGCGCCGATTATTATTCAGGATTATTTCAACAAAACCGGAATCCTGAGATTTTCTGTTTACCCGTAAAAACAGGAATAAAAAAAAACACCCGGGATATTAAAAGAATATTCCGGGTGTTCAGTACATAACGAATGAGTAATACCAAGTTTAACAACCTGGAAATATTTTATTTATATTATTTGAGGAGCATCATTTTCTTTGTCAGGTTAATGCTGCCTGTATTCAGGGTATAGAAATATACACCACTGGCGAGAGCAGAAGCGTCCATAGTTACGTTATACTGTCCTGCTTCCTGTTCTCCTTCGAGAAGAGTCATTACTTCACTGCCAAGAATATTATATACCTTCAGAGTAACATTTGCTCTTTCAGGTATTGAGAAACGGATAACAGTTGAAGGGTTAAAGGGGTTCGGATAGTTCTGATCAAGTGAATATTCAACAGGAACAAAATCAGGAGTAGTTTCAACAGAAGATACAATGGCTTCCCATTCAGCTTTTTTATCGGGATAAGCGTTGAGGTTGCCTGCCGGGAGTCCCCAGAATCCGCCTGTATAAGCAGGGGAGGAGGTGGAATAAGAAACGTCAAAATCGTTTATCCAGTAGTTGATCATCCTTCTGTCCATATCGTGAATATCCCTGTCCCAAACTGAGTTTGGTGTATCTTTGGTTTTGTTGGCGAGAGTTGGATCAACATAATATTCCATGATACCTGTCATCAGGTCCTGAACATTGGCGAAACCGGGATCAGCGATTTTTCTGAAGGCGATCAGAGAGTCCTGCTGTAATTTTGAATTAATATGCCATGTAAGAGGGCATCCTTCTGTGATAGGTTCATCTGTATGAGCGTCAAAAAATGCCTGGCCGGCGTCTGAAATTGCGTAATAATTATTTTTTACCCACCAGAAAGTTGTATCGTTGGGAGCAGTGAATATCCATGCCATTCTGTTGAGGCCATTAGGATAAAATTCACCATTATTAGCGAATTCGGCAGCTCTTGTTTCATCTGTTGAGTCTTCACCGGCTGAAAAAGCGTCAACAAAAAGGTTGCTTGTAATATTGACAGATGTTCCAACATTACCAAGTGAGAGCATTCCGTGGAATCCCATTCCGCAATAGAAAGTATTATGGTCAATATTAACGTAGCCGATATTTCCTGTTCCCTGTGTCGGGTTACTGAAGTTATAATGCCTTACAACACGATCCTGGTAGTTGGTAAAGGTATTGTTAAGAAGAATAAGAGAATCGCATGAAACATCCCTGAGGTCGATGCCTTTGCCCGCGCCAAGGTTAGATGTTGCGAGGTTTCCGAGGTTTGTCAGTATACAGTCAGTAAATTTGACAGTTTTGGTTGATGCGTTAGTCCTGAGAACCTGTCCTGAGATATTGCTAAATATACAGTCGTCAATATAAAATGAAGAGCCTTCATTATCGCTGCGGAGCATACCTCCCTGCATGTTAAAGAAGTTAGAGTCAATCGGTTCAAAAATACCAACTAAAGCAATTCCTTCCATTGTAAGATCGCCGCCCCTTGTTCTGAAAAGATATCCGGGAGGATTCTGAGGGTCGTCACCTGTTCCAGTGGGATAAAGATAAATAATTGCTTTTTCATCACTTGATGAACGAAGTCTGAGGTGATATTCTTCGGCGACATAAAAAGTCTGCTGCGCGAAATAAACTTGTCCGCCCTGTAATTCATAAACGCGGTCTGCGGGAATTCCCCCTTGAGCTGTGGTGTCAGCGATAATTTGGGCAATTAATTCTGTTTCTGCTGTGCCCGTAGAAGGATTCAGAGTAACCACATTTTGTGAAAAAACTGTAACTGCTGTAAATAAAAAGATAAGTAAAAACAACCTTTTGTAAGAAAGCTGCATAACTGTGTCTCCCATATTATTGATTTTGGTTAGTTGTTTATGTAGTACCATCATTAGTCTGTAAATTTTATTTTCTTAAATTTTTAGTTTATAAATCGAATCTGACTCCGAAGTCCATTGTAGTTCCGTATAGTTCACTTCGTCTCAGGATGTCATAATCATGTATCGTATTTTTCTGGATATTATCCTCGTCGATATTGTTTAGATTATTCGCGTTGAAGAGGAGGGCGATATTTTCCATCAACTGGTATTTCAGCGATAGGTCTAATCTCGTGTAGGCGCCGATTATCCGGTCAGAACTTCCACTCGCTGAATAAGAAGTATAATACTGCCCCTGGTGGAATAATGAAATTCTTCCTGAAAATCCGGCATAGTCATAACCAAGCGAAATATTTCCGAAGAACTCTGGCTGGTTTTCGAGAGGTTGTGTTCTGGAAGTTCTGTATGTGCTATATTCAGGCACTACCACTACAGGACCTCCCGGCCAAAGCTCAACCTGGGTATATGTGGTATCGATAGCGCTGGATATGAGTGTGGTTTCTGATTTGATAAGAGAAAAGTTGTAGCTAAGAACAAAGTTTTTAAGCAACCCGGGAAGGAACTGGAAGTTAATCTGGTGTTCAAACTCGAATCCCCAGACTTTAGATGGTTCGGGAGAATTGTAGGGTACAGTGAGCTCGTAGTTGCCGCCATATAAAGATTTCCATTCAAGTCCGAGAGAGCTAATCAATTCATTCCCCCTGGTAGGATAACTTGATAGCATATGGTACATATCTTCTATTTCTTTATAGAACGCAGATAAAGAAATTAATCCGAGATTATTACTGAAGAATGAGGTGTTTATTTCAAAGTTCCAGGCTTTTGCCGTTTTAAGTTTTGTATTGCCAAGGAGAAGCTGGCTGTTGCCTGAACTGGAAGCGGGATCCCAGGCAAAGTAAGAATTTAATCTCATATTAAAATCGGGCCGCGCGAGAGCTTTGTAGGCAGCGAGACGTACATTCATAAAATCGGTAGCTTTGTAATTGATCTGTAAGTTTGGTAACCAGACAGTTTCTTCATAACTCCCTGTCGTATCATAGGCGACGCCGACAGGAACCGGGAAACCTCCAATCTGATCGGGAGACCATTTGTTCGCATAGTCATTGAACTCATGTTCCATCCTGACCCCGGTAATTACGGTCAGCTTCTGTCCAATATTCAGAGTGTTCATAAGGTAAGCTGCCGCTACAGATTCGGTAATATCATAATCACGGGCTTCGGCCGCGGGATTAACAGGATATTCATACTGTCCGCCGGAAGAGGATACTCCGTCTTTATTGAGGCTGTACCATTCTCTCAGGAGGTCGCTGTTAATAAGAGGGTACAGGCTGTATTTATCATAAAGGTCTCTCGATTCAGGTGTTGAGTTAAGAAAATATATGAAAGATACGTGAGGTGACTGTGTAGCGAGATAACCATTATAAAATTCTTCGAAGCCTGTTCCGGCAAAACTTTTCTGTTGAATCTGACCGGCCTCGTTTATTTCATAATTTTTCCAGTGACCAAGATAATAAGGGGAGTAAACTTCAGTATTGTGGTTTTCTCTCGATTTTGATCTGTAGCGTCCGCCGAATTTTAATTCACCAGAGATCAGATTGCTGAAATTATAGCTCTTTTTTAAATCCAGATAAGCTCCCAGATCATCTTCGGTGTTATCCTGTGATCTGTACCAGGCTTCACTAAGACTTGACGCGGCAAAGTTGTTATAAGCATAATCAACAAAAGATTCAGGGTTGTCCTGGATCTCTGGAATCCCGGCCATCATACCCGATGTTCCGAGACTTGATGGTTCAGCAAAAAGCATATCATAATCATAAGGATATTCTGCTTTTGATTGCGCATAAGACATACCCCAGGCCCAGTCAAACCCGAATAATTCATGTGTACCGGAAAGAGAACTGCTGAATGTGAGAATTTCCTGTTCACGATCTCTGTATTGATATGTCACTCCGCCTACCTGTGAGTCGCCTCCTTCTTTCGGATAATTTCTTTCATGTGTAATAAACTCCCTTTTTGTGCTGCTGAAAGAGTTGTTGAATTTGATGACTCCGTCGTTTGGCAGGGCATAATCAAACATTAAATTTCCGCCATTTCTTTTGCGTGTTTCATCTGTGAATCTGAGTCTGAAGTCATTAATATAATAACTGTCTTTATTCGGACCTGAGTTTTCAGTATAGTTCAGATTATATCTTTCGCTGCTTCTTGGATTTTGCTCAAAATTACCCGCAACCTGAAGACCGAATAAGTTATCAAAAAATCTTTCAGAGTATTTAAATGAAAGATTATATTGTTCTAATGAGCTCATGAGATCGTTATATCCACCTTTTGTTACAATCCTCAGGTTCCTTCCAGCGGGAGCTCTTTTTGTTACAAGGTTGACAGAGCCGGCGATACCATCTGCTTCTTTATCTGAAGTGAGGGCTTTATATAATTCAATTCCCGCAAGATTATTTTGTGAAAGAGTACTGAGATCGACACCCCGTGATTCCGCGTCTGTCGATGGTATTTTTACACCATCAACGGTAACATAAATATATTTGCCGCTAAGGCCCCTGAGAATGATTTTATTCGCCTCACCGCCAGACCTTGTCAGAGAAACACCAGGGAGGCGGCCTATGGCCTCGGCTGCGTTCGCGTCGGGCAGTTCCTGTATTTTTTCTTCAGAAACTACATTAACAATGGTGTTCGACTGTAGCTGCTGATTAATTGCGGCAACCTGACCCGCTGCCTGAGCCGATACGATAACTTCATCACTTTCAAAAATTTCAGGTGTCAGAACAATGTCAATCTGCAGAGTTTTACCGTCGACAATATTAACTTTTGTTTCTTTAGTCATATATCCTATATAAGAATACCGGACTGTATAACTTCCCGCGGGAATATTTGAAATCTTGTAAACCCCTTCAAGATCTGTCGCTCCTCCCATGGAGGTGCCCAGCAAAACAATATTGGCGCTTATTAATTCATCATGTGTGAGGGAATCTGTCACTGTTCCGGCAAGTTTGCCCTGCCCGTATACTGAGGCGGTAAATAACAAGATTAAAAGGAAGGTTAAAAAGTGGTATTTTTTTCTGATCATAACTTATCTCTGGCTGATTATAATTTTGTATTGTTTTTTTGATAACAGAATCACTAAGTTTGCTAACATAATCGATAACTTTAACAATAACTTAAACGCTAACTAAAAATTGTAAAAAAAAATGTTTTTGTCAAGAAAAAAATTTAAAAGATTCCTGAAAGGAGATGAAAATATGCGGTTTTCAAAAATTATTTGTCAATTATCAATTATTTTTTTGCTTATCGGCTGTTCGGCAAATGAAAACAAAACGAGGATTTTTCTGGCAGGAGATTCAACAATGTCAGAAAAACTTGACGAAAAACGTCCTGAAACCGGATGGGGAGAAAAGCTGGAACAATATTTAAATGGTGAAATTAAAGTTGTCAATCTGGCCAAAAACGGAAGGAGCACCAGAACGTTTATCTCGGAGGGGAGATGGCAGGCTTTGATGGACTCTGTCGCTCCGGGTGACTATATATTTATACAGTTCGGACATAATGACCAGTCAAAGCATAAAAAAGACCGTTATACTCCCCCTGAAGATTATAGTAATAATTTAAGAAGGTTTGTAGAAGACGCGCGATCTAAAAAAGCGATCCCGGTTTTGCTTACTTCCGTAATGAGAAGAAGATTTGATGAGCAGGGCAAATTTTATGATGTACATGGTGTTTATCCCGATCTTGTCAGAGAAATCGCGAAAGAAATGAACGTATATCTGATAGACCATCACAGAACCAGTGAAAAATTATTTGTTAAATTGGGAGAAGAGGGAACGAAAAAATTATTCCTTCATTTGAAACCGGGTGAAAATCCTAATTATCCGGAAGGGAAAACCGATAATACACATTTTAATGATTATGGAGCCGGAGTAATAGCGAAGCTTGTGACGGATGAAATTGCCGGTTCGGAAATTCCTCTTAAGAAATACATTAATAAAGGTGAAGAAAATGATTTATAAAAAATGCGCGGTACTATCTCTTATTGTCTTGTTGACCTTTACGCATAACTGTTTTGCCATTGAAAGAGCTGATATTATCGTTGATCAAAAGGGCGGAGGTGATTTTAATACAATACAGGAAGCGATAAACTCCATTGAAAAGGAAAATGGTAAACTTAAAATCATTCTTATTAAAGATGGTCTGTATAACGAAAAAATTATTATTGACAGGTCGAATGTCGCTCTTGTCGGAGAATCGAAAGAGAATACAATAATTGAATCTGCTGAATTAAGAAAAAACTGGATGAAAGAACATGAAAACCATTTTGGTTCCGCGACTATAAATATTGCCGAAAATACCGAAAACATTACTCTGGCAAATCTGACTATCCGAAATAATTATGGTGAGCTGTATGGTGATAATGACCACCAGTACGCTATCCTCGGATTGGGCACAAAAGTTATTCTGCTGCATTGTAATATTATAGCCTATGGCGCCGATACAGTCAGTCTGTGGCCCGAAGGAGGGGGGATGTTTTACCATTCTCACTGCTATTTTGAAGGCTGGGTTGATTATGTCTGCCCGAGGGGCTGGTGTTATATTACCAACAGTAAATTCTACGGACATAATATGACCGCTTCTTTATGGCATAAAGGGATAGATGACAGGGAGGCGAAATTTGTTATAAAAAATTCCTTTTTTGACGGCAAACCAGGTTTTCCTCTCGGCAGGCATCACTATGACGCCCAATTTTACCTGCTCTATTGTATCTTTTCAGAGAACATGGCAGATATACCAATTTTCTGGCCCGAATCGCCAAACGCGCATGAATGGAAATGGGGAGAGCGGCATTATTTTTATAACTGCCAGAGAATGGGGGGAGATTACGACTGGTTCAAAGATAATCTCGATGAAGCGGAAAATTCACCATCTCCCGGAGATGTTGACGCTAAGTGGACATTTGACGGTAAATGGGACCCGGAAGGGGATATGGAGTCATTATTGCCTTTTACTTTTTTACCAAAACCGGGAAATGGAAGTTACCTGGATGACAAGAATATAAAACTTTCCTGGGCGCCTTCGAGGAATGCTGAATCATTTAATATATATTTCTGGAAATCGAAATATCCCCAGGCTCTTAAAGAGGGGGCTAAATTAAAATCAGGCAAAGAAGCTCCCGGAAAGCCTGTTTTTATTCGTAATCAGTCGGAAAGTTTTTATATTCCCGATGAATTAAATCGTAATTCAACCTATTACTGGAGAATTGATGAAATAATTGACGGCATTCCGGTTGAAGGGAAACTCTGGCATTTTACTATAAGAAAATAAGGAAAGAAAATGATATTTGAACACTTCGCTCTTAATGTGGAAAATCCGTCGGCAATTGCCGGATGGTATGTAAAAAACTGCAAGATGAAAATTGTGAAAAAAATGGATAACTCTCCCTTTACTCATTTTTTAGCTGACAGAACAGGGAGAGTTGTAGCTGAGTTTTATGATAATCAAAACGCTGACAAAATTGATTTGAGCAAAAAAAATCCCCTCGAATTCCATTTTGCTTTTATGGTTAGTGATGCCGAAAAAGAAATGAAGAGACTTATAAACAGCGGAGCCAGCCTGGAAGAGGACCTGAAGTTTGAAGATGGTTCTCACCTGGTGATGCTCAGAGATCCGTTCGGACTACCTCTTCAAATTTGTGAACGCGCCGCGCCGATGATGGATGTTGAATGAAATTTATTGGCAGAACGTTGATTAAAAAGCCCGGAAGAAAATATTCCGGGCTTCAAGAGGTTCAGGTTTGGGGGTTTGGTTACCTGAGATTTTAATATCAAATAAATTGCAATGAGTAATAAAGGTTATTCTCTCGAGTTAATTTCTTTCCACTGACCATAAGCATTAAGAACGTATTCGGGGAAATAATGATACCACGCGTAACCTTCTCTTCTTTCTCTCGCGACTTCAGCCATAGAATAAACTATTTGCCCGTCACGATTACAAAATAATGGTCTGTGAGTGCCAATTTCATAAAAGCGGGCCCATATTCTCTCCGCGTCAGGATCTTCGACGACACGTCTGTCCCGTTTTGATGTGCGGTAAATAAATTCTTTTTCATCTGCCTCATAAGTCTCGACTTTTATACCTTCGATTGCTGAATCCTCAAACCACTTGACAGAGCTTTCGATAGCTTCCCTGATTTTTTCATCGGGATCAGGTATGTTCATAAGAAAAAAGACTATTTCGGAGCTTTCCATATTGCAGATCGCGACAGGTTCGAAAGTACGGGCCGGTCTTGGTTCAAATGTAATATGATCATGCTGCTGACACCAGACATTTTTGATTCCGTTTTCACTGATCTGACAATTGAGAATACATTCAACCCCTTTGTTAAAAGCGGCGCCTGCTTTTATCCGGATATTGTCAGGAATAAAAGCATACGCGGGATCATCATAGACAAAATTATATAGCAGTACCATAACTCCCATCATAGCGCCGTCATTAAATGTTATGTGTTTATGATAAGAGCTGCTGTCGGGATATTTTTGCGGAAAACCCCCATTTTCATATTGACTGCTAAATACAAAATCGAGGCCGCGTAAAAAAGCTGTTTTATATTTTTCAATATTGGAAATAGTGTATACTTCCGCAAGGTATGTAAGCTGTGAATGAGTCGCGCCATTATCATAAGTTGTGTTATCCGATTCTCTTGAGTCTCTGAGTTTTGATATTTGCTCTTCCGTAAGAATGGCTTTCATATCATAGTTTTTTTCCCAGCCGCCATTATTTTTCTGATAGAGGAGAATATTATCGGCTATTTTAAGGTATTCCGATTCGTCATATACCGGTTTTTCAGGCAGAGGTTCAATAACCTTGTCAACATCTTTGATATCGTACCAATGGTGCGCGCTGTCATAAAATCTCCCCAGGCCCGGATAATCGGAAAATGTGTTACAGCCGGATAAAAGAATAACAGGGAGGATACAGAGGAATAAAGTTTTGTAGTAAATCCTTCTCATTTTTGTTCCATTATTATTAGGTGATATTACTTCTTTTGAAAAGCGTTTAAGAAGATTTGTTACATTTTATAATTATTTCAGCAAAACATCAGGTTGATAACTCCTGGTAAAGAAAATGCAAGACTAAAACGTTAACTTTAAGGATAACTATAAAAATAATATTATACTTCCTCTTATGCAACAGGAAAATATTTTTAGAAACGGTTTCTGAATAATTCAGAAATTTGGGTGATTTTAAATAATTATTTTATCAGATTACAATAAACAATAATAGCTTTTACGGAAAAAAATGGTAAACCCACGACCTTATAAACTGCTTCCTTCGATACAAAACTATGCATGGGGAACAAAAAATGAATTGGCATATATTCCCAGGCTGATAAATATCACTCCCGAACCGGACAGACCGTACGCTGAACTATGGATTGGGGCTCATCCAAAAGCTCCTTCAATGGCGCTGATCGATGATGAGAAAATTTCACTGGATAAACTTATTAGTCTCTATCCGGAAGAAGCGCTTGGAGAGAAGGTAGTGGGTATATACGGCAGCCGGCTGCCATATCTTCTGAAAATACTTTCCATTAACCAGGCCCTTTCAATACAGGCGCATCCGGATAAAAAAACTGCCGTGAAACTTCATTCATCTGATCCTGAACATTATCCCGATGATAATCATAAACCGGAAATAGCGATCGCATTAACAGGTCTTGAGGCGATAGTGGGACTAAAAGGTATCGATGAGTTCAGAAAAACAATTGATAAATACAGCGAAATTCAAGCGCTTATTGATAACCGGAATTTAGAAACATTGGTCTCCTCAGGCGATCATAACCCTGACCTGGTGAAATCTGTTTATGCTGATATTATGAGGGCCGATGAAAATAAGCTGAAAATAGCTATTACAAGTCTGAAAGCAACAATAGAAGGGAAAAAAGAGAAAACGGATGCTGAAAAAAAGTTTCCGGAGGAATATAAAAATTATGGAAATGATGTCGGATTAATTTCTCTTCTGTTATTTAATTATATGAAGCTGAAGAAAAATGAAGCTTTTTACACTCCTGCCGGGATACCCCATGCATATTTAAAAGGGAACATTATTGAATGTATGGCTAATTCCGATAATGTCGTCAGAGCCGGTTTAACTCCGAAATATAAGGATATTGATACCCTTACAAATATACTTGTGTATGATCCGATCGTTAAAACTGAAGTCGTTCCTGTAAAAGCAGGGCCTTACCTGGTGTACAAAACCACGGCGGAAGAATTTGAAGTGAAAATCTTTGAAAGTTCAGAAAAAACCAAAATAGTTGAGAGAAATAATCGACAGATTAAATCCGGGATTGTGCTTGAAGGTGAAATAAAAATAATTTGCGACCGGGGCGCTTTTCTTTTTACCAAAGGAGAGTGTTTTCTTATCCCCGCTGTTTTGGAGAATTTTGAAATAAACAACGATAAAAATACCAAATATGTGATTGTTGATATTCCCGGGTTGAATGATCGCAAGCGGTAAACGTAAAGATCTGCTTATTGTCGTAATAGTAAAAAAATTGACTAAGGCAGATATGAAATCACGGTGAGACTAATGGGGCAAGTGGCTCCGGCTTATAAAATATTTTGTTGACAAGAATCGCCAACCAACCACCAAAACAAAAAAGATAAAATTCAGAACTTCTGACTTCAGGCAAACTATTTGTCATGATTTCAAATGCCTGGACTCAATTCAGCGAATATTTTGCGATTTGATTACCCAACCTAAGGCGCCGAATATAATTCAGAGTATGTTATATGGGGTGCCGCCAGGTACACCATTTTTATCAGTGGGAGTACAAAAAATATATTTATAATAGTCCGCAAATCAATAAGTTATCCTAAATTTTCCCCAGGCAAAGCTGAGGAAAATCCCCCGAAGGGGGTTAAACCTAATAGCCACGGGGTGTTCACGCAGGGAATTCCCCGTGGGGGCGGTTAGTACAATATTGAAATTCCGGCTCTGCCCGTTTATGGATTTATAATCGCGGCCATACTATCGGCAACATGTTATCATCGGGCTATTTGACAAATTTTGCTCCCCGGATTATCATCAACATGTTGGCGTTAGTGTGGTGGTAAGAGCCTAAATTCTTTCGGGATAAGCAACAACAATACGAAATTTAATTATACGAATAGATTTCGATAAGTAGTTGTTTTTCTTACAATGAGTCAGGAGCCTGAAATTTAACTCATTATCAAATTGATAATGTATATGATTTTTCTTGACATAGGAAAATAAATGCAGTAACTTTGTTCGCATATCGAACAAAGTGGATTTTTGAGTGAAAAAACATATTCAATACCAGTTTGAAAATAAGGGGAGATCACGATGAAAATCATCTTCCGGTGGTCAATATATCCCATTAAATGGTTAATCATAAATAGATTGGCCAATTCAAGTCTGCGAATAGAATACATTCCTCATACCACAGATTCATTTCCCACCCATACCACAAATAATTTTCCCCGTATAGCCACTCTAATATGTTTTATAATGATCTTTTCATCTATCCGGAGGATGATATGAGTTTTATAATCAGAAGTAAAACAGTGTTATACGGGAATTTTTTGCTTTTCTTTCTATCGGTTGGTTTCTTAAAAGCCCAGTCCGATATTGTTACTGTTTTTAAAGATGATTCTGGATCAAAACTACAGGTAAATGGCAAGGACTTTTTTATCATCGGGATGAACTGGGATTATTTTCCGACAGGCACAAACTATTCTTATAACCTATGGGCTCAGCCGGATGATATGATAAAAGAAGCCCTCAGGCGGGAAATGCAACTTCTTAAAGAGATGGGAGTGAATACCATCAGACAGTACTCCGGCATTCCGCCAAAGTGGGTGGAATATATTTATAAAAATTATGGGATATTTACAGTATTAAATCATTCATTCGGCAGATATGGTTTGATGGTGGATGGTGAATATGTTGTAAATACAGACTATTCTGAGAAGAAAACCAAAGAAATATTACTGAATGAAATCAAAGAACTTGCACGGAAGTTTAAAAACACACCAGGCGTTCTGATGTGGCTTATAGGGAATGAGAATAATTACGGACTTTTCTGGAAAGGGGCTGAGACTGAAGATATACCGACAGGTGAGACTTTAGAATCAGTGAGAGCGAGGCATTTATATTCTCTTTTCAGCGAAGCGATTGATGAGATTAAAAATACAGATAAAAACCGGCCGGTCGCGATATGCAACGGTGATCTGCTTTTTATCGATATTATCGCCGAAGAGATCAGGAATATGGATGTTTTCGGCATTAATGTATACCGCGGGGTATCCTTCGGGGATATGTTTGAGAAAGTGAAGGATAAACTTGATAAACCTTTGCTTCCGACAGAGTTTGGGGCGGACGCTTATAATGCCCTGTTAAACCTTGAAGATCAGCTAATGCAGGCAAAATATCTGATGGGTAACTGGCGGGAAATATTTGAGCAGGCTTATGGTAAAGGAAAGCAAGGCAACTCAATTGGGGGGATGACATTTCAGTTCAGCGATGGCTGGTGGAAATATATGCAGGATAAAAATCTGGATATCCATGATAATAACGCCTCCTGGTCAAACGGGGGATATACCGAAGATTTTAAGCCGGGGCTGAATAACATGAATGAAGAATGGTTCGGGATATGTGAAAAGGGTCCGGCTGATGAAAAAGGTTTATACAGGCTTTTCCCGCGCGCGGCTTATTTCGCGCTGAAAGAGGCGCTTAATATTAATCCGCTTGATGAAAATGTTACTAACGGGGTAATAAATAATCATTTCGGCAGACTTGATAAGGAAGAATATCTCACAAAAGCAAAAGAATACAAAAAGAGCTATTCTTCTTCGGCTGAAAGCAAAATCAGGTCTGCAGAGTAAACCTGGAAATTTTTAATTAAAAAGTAAATTATGAAAAAAATACGCAGTAAACCGGAAACGGAGATAGATCAGCAAAATAAAATTTCTCTTAAAGATTCAGTTCTCAGGTTAATCTGGAGGGAACACCAGATTTCACGCGCTGATATTTCCCGCAGGTTAAACTTATCCCGGTCGACTGTTACAGAAATAATAAAAGAGCTGCTCCCTTCCGGATTTATCGCGGAAGTTGGAAGCGGAGAATCGAGCGGAGGCAGAAGGCCGATCGTTCTGGAATTTCAGGATAACGCCAGAGCTATTCTTGGAATTGATATCGGAGCTACTCACGTATCGGTGGCCCTTACAAATCTGAGGGGCAGCCTGATTTTTTGGGAAGAGAAAAAATTTCCCGTAAGAAAAGATCCGGAAGGAACATATAATCTCATCAGGGAACTCTGTGACAAATCCATCAGCAAGCTAAAAAACGGAAAAGCAGACCTGCTTAGTATTGGCGTCGCGGTTCCAAGTCCGGTCGATCCGATAAGGCCGGAATATCTTGCTGAAACGATAATCCCTTCATGGCATGGAAAAAGCGGACTAGAGAAATTGCGTGAACTATATAATGTCCCGGTTTTTCTTGACAACGACGCCAACCTTGGAGCTCTTGCCGAGCATTGGTGGGGTGAGGGAAGGAAGGTAAGCGATCTAATATATATTAAACTTTCTTATGGCATTGGCGCCGGATATATTTTCGGCGGAAAGTTATATCGCGGAGCAAAAGGTATAGCGGGAGAATTGAGTCACATGTCGATAGACCCCAACGGGAAACAATGTGGCTGCGGATTGCGGGGCTGCCTCGCCACGGAAATTTCGGAATGGGCATTGATATCAAGGGTGGAAACGCTTTCGGTGTTGTATCCCGATAGTTCGCTGGTTGGAAAGGATATTAGTATTATTGATATAGAAAACAGCGCCCTGGACCGTGACCCGCTCGCGCTTCAGGTTGTGTCGGAGGCAATTTCGAATTTGACTAATGCTGTTATGAGTCTGGTCAACCTGTTGAATCCCGAGATGATAATAATCGGGGGAAGTCTTTCGAGGCTGGAAGATATTTTACTTGCTCCGATACGGGAAAAAATTGATAAATGCGCTTTGGTCGGTTCGGTAAAAAGAACGGAAATGAGAATAAGCGGGTTAAAGTCGAAGGCTGTCGCAATAGGAGCGGCGACTCTCGCTATGGAGCAGGCTTTTATCGATCCAAAAATTCTAAGGAAAAATATTAGTCCGGCAGTACTAAAATAATATCATGAAAAATTCTATTGTATGACGCGGAGAATTAATGGCTAAAAAGGAAACTCATCAGACTGATCCAAAAGACCGGGTATCGGGGGGACAAAAGTTCGCCTATGGTCTCGGATCTCTTGTAAACAATCTTCTCGGGGGAGCGATTGGATTTATGTCTATTGTTCTGAATGTCGGTTTAGGCATTAATCCGGCTCTTGTAGGAACGCTTCAGGCAATACCAAGATTAACAGACGCTCTTACCGATCCAATTATGGGATATATTTCAGATAATACCCGATCAAGATTCGGGAGAAGGAGGCCTTATATTTTTATAGGCGCAATCATGGTTGGATTGATCTTCGCTCTTATGTGGCAGCTTCCCGCGGGTCATAGTGAAATGTTTTATTTTTGGTTTTTCCTTATCGGATCAATAATTTTCTATCTTTTTTACACCATGTTCGCCACACCTTATGTAGCGCTCGGTTATGAAATGACTCCCGATTATCACGAAAGAACCCGGCTGATGGGTGTAATGAATTTTATGGGGCAATTTGCCTGGATTTCTTTGCCCTGGTTTTATGCTATAATGGAAAATGACTCTTTATTTTCCAACTCGGTTGAAGGGGCGAGAACACTGGCAATTGTAATAGGTATTTTTGTCGCGGCTGTTGGAATTCTGCCCGCGATTTTTATAAAAGAAAGATTTACCGGGGGTGACGCGGAAAAAGGAGTTGCGAGTTTTCTGGGAGGACTGAAAGAAAATGTGTCAAACTTTTTTAAAGGATTACTGATAACCATAAAAAGAGTTGAATTCCTGAAACTTTGCGCCGGCACATTTTTCCTTTTTAACAGCATCCAGCTTGTAGGAGCCTTCAGTTCTTATATAACGATATTTTATGTATCGGGCGGTGACCAGGATATGGGCGCAAAATATATGGGACTATTCGGCACAATAAGTTCTTTTTCCACTCTGGCGGCTATTGCGGGTGTTACCTGGCTTTCAGGTAAAATCGGTAAAAAAAGGACATTTGTTATTGCCACCGCTGTCACCATGATAGGCAGCCTGTTGAAATGGCCCTGTTACGATCCTATGGCCGCCTGGAAAGTGCTTATCCCCGCGCCGCTGATAGCAGTGGGCATGGGCGCGTTATTTACACTTATGGGATCGATGATCGCCGATGTCTGCGACCTGGATGAACTGGAAACAGGAGAAAGAAGGGAAGGGATGTTTGGTTCAATATACTGGTGGATGGTAAAACTTGGAATGGCCCTGGCATTCGGACTTTCGGGATATTTGCTTAACGCTACCGGATTTGATGTCGAATTTGGAGGAGCACAGAGTTCAGATACATTTTTCTGGATGCGGGTGGTAGATGTTGTAATACCGGCTGTTGCGTCGTTAATAGCGATATTAGCGGTTTCTTCATTTAAGCTTGATGAAAAAAAGGCATGCGAAATAAGAAAAGCGCTGGAATCAAGAAGAGGCGGGCTTAATCAGTCAGCTCCGGCAAAACAGGTATCATGATGATGACAAAAAACAAGGTAAATCATAAATGAAAAAATTTATAACGAATATGCCTCTGATTGTGCTATTACTCCTGGTTGGTTTATCGGGATGTGAAAGTGAGAGTTCAAAAAAAGGGGAAACTACTTCCGCTGAAGTTAAAAAAATAAAAATTACGATGATCGCGAAAAGTATGGAAAATCCGGTTTTCTTAACCGCCAGGAGGGGAGCTGAAGCAGCGGTGAAAGAGATATCGGAAAACAACAGTGATCTGGAAGTTATCCTGGACTGGAAAACTCCTTCTGAAGAAAGCGCCTTAAAACAGGCAGAGTATATTGACCAGGTATCAAAAGAGGGGACAGACGGCATAATTATCTCCTGTTCTGATGGAGATATTGTATCACAGGCAATAAGAAAAGTAGTCGAAGAGAATAATATTCCGGTAATGACATTCGACAGCGACGCACCGGAATCGGGCCGTTTTGCTTATTATGGCCACGATGATGTGGAAATGGGAGAAAGGTTGATGGATGAGCTGGCGAAGCTGACCGAGGGGAGGGGAGAAGTTGCCATCCTTGGTGGAAACAGAGAAGCTCCAAATATTCAGTCGCGGATAAAGGGAATGAAAAAAGCTGCCGCGAAATACCCCGGAATAAAAATAGCGGGGGAGTACTATCATCAAGAAAATGAGACAGCGGCTATCGATACCATGCTCATGGTTAATGAAAAATTCCCCGGGCTTGTTGGCTGGATTATGGCAGGGAGCTGGCCGATGTTCGGTGATAAATTGACCGGCGTTATAGAGCCGGGGAAATACAAAATAGTGGCGGTTGACGCTCTGCCCGAACAATTGAAATATATTGAGAAAGGTTACGCTCATCTGTTGCTTGGGCGTCCAACATACAAATGGGGTAAAGTAGCCGTTGAAAAGATTATAGATAAGATAATCGATAATAAAGAGATATCTCCTATTATCAAAATGAAAATCATCCCTGTGTCAATCAATAATCTTGGCGGCTGGGCCCGACAGTTAAGAGCCTGGGGATATAAAAACATCCCTGATAAGTATTTTATTATGTGAAATGGAGTAACTGATAATAAAACATGCAGTTAACAAAGATTATTTATAAAAAAGCATATAGTTCCTATTGCCACAGAGGCGGCAGCATAGTAACTGCTGAATCGCGGTTTGTGAGTAATTCTAACACTGCCGCAAGTGTGAAACAATGTCTTCAGGCAGGATAGGCATGTCGAAAAGAATTACTGAAAAGAATAGCTTTACCGCTCCGGTTTATTCGGGTAAACACATTGCCGCAGATGGTAAAGATGCAGAAAAAAACAAAGAAGAAAAACTTGTTAACCAGGATTTTATCAATATTCTTAAAAAAGGATTTCATGGCATTTCTTTCAGCCCCTATCTTGAGGGACAGAGACCGGGAATGAGAGTAACCCGTGAGCAAATAGAAAAAAGAATAGAGATAATTAAACCATACGTAAGATGGATAAGGTCCTTTTCATCCGGTGATGGAAATGAACTGATACCTGAAATAGCCCATGAGCATGGTTTAAAGGTTCTGGCAGGCGCATGGCTTGGACCAGATGAAGAGAGTAATGAAAGAGAAATGAGAAACGCTGTAAATCTGGCGAAACGGGGACACGCTGATATATTGGCAATAGGCAATGAAGTATTGCTAAGGGGGGATATGGAGGTGGATGAATTAATAAAGATGATACAAAAAGTGAAATATGAGGCGCTTGATATTCCGGTTGGCTGTGTTGACGCCTACTTTGAATTTATCGAACATCCGCGGTTGATAGAAGTATGCGATGTGCTTCTGGTTAACTGTTATCCCTTTTGGGAAGGTTACTCTGTTGAGGAGGCTCTTCCCGCCATAAAATCGATGTACGCGAAGACAAAAAATGCCGCGAAAAATAAAAAGGTTATCATCAGTGAGACCGGATGGCCCGACAGGGGCACTGCCGAGAAAAAAGCGATTCCTTCACAATCTAACGCCACAAAATATTTTTCAGATATATTCGGCTGGGCCGAAGAAGAAAAAACAGACATTTTTTATTTCACAAGTTTTGATGAGACCTGGAAGGTTGAAATTGAAGGAGATGTAGGGGCCTGCTGGGGATTATGGGATAAAAACGGAAATCTCAAATTTGGATGAAAAAATTAAACAGGAAAGAAATTGGAGAGTATAATAATGTTAAAAGCAATTTGGCTTATCCCTTTGTTATTTATAGCGTTGGGAGTATTTATCTCATGTGATATGCCGGGAGATAAAAAGGAAATTGTAAAGACGAAAGCGATATTTGTAACTTCAGAAGCCGGATATAAAATGGCGGCAAAGGAAAATGTCTCTTTTGTTAAGGGAAATCCTGAAGGTGTATATATTGAAGTTGATCCGGACAGCGTAAAACAGACGATGGATGGTATCGGAACTTCATTTACCGAATCTTCGGCTTTCGTACTCGCGCATCTTGAAAAAGATAAACGCAGGAAAGTTATGGAGAACATTTTTAGCAGAAATGGGGCTAATTTTACCCTGACACGCATCCATATAGGGGCATGCGATTTTTGTGTGGAGGGTAAATATTCTTATCTGGATAAAAGAGGTGATGTCAAGCTTGAAAGTTTTTCGATAGCGCATGACAAAGAAGGATTTAACCAGGATAAATATAAGGGAATAAAAGAGCCTGGTTACGATCTTCTGCCAATGATTAAAGAAGCTTTGGAAATAAAAGAAAAACAAAATTGTGAACTCAGAATTATTTCAAGCGCCTGGACAGCACCCTCATGGATGAAAGATATTGATGACTGGTATATAAAAGGTACTCCGGCCAATAATTACCAGGGAACAGGCGGGTCGTTAAAACCTGAATATGTTGAGGCATACGCTGATTACCTGGTCAGGTATCTTGACGAATATAAAAAGGAGGGAGTGGAAATATGGGGGATAACACCTGTCAATGAGCCGCATGGAAATAACGGCCAGTGGGAAAGCATGCATTTTTCGCCTGAAACGCAAAATGAATTCATTAAAAAATTCCTTGGGCCCAAACTAAAGGATGGTGAATATAGTAACTTAAATTTACTGATCTACGATCAGAATCGTGATGGCATCGAGCACTGGACAGATGTGATACTTAACGATGAGGAAACTTCAGAATATGTGTATGGCACCGCTGTTCACTGGTATGAAAGTACAAAAAAGGTATATGAAGATGTATTTGAGCGTGTAAACGCAAAATTTCCCGATAAAGCTATAATTCATACAGAAGGCTGTATCGATGATCTTGGGAAAGATGCCTCAGAAAGCATAGGTGATCCGGCAAGATTCAAAGAGAAGAATTGGTTCGGAAATGATTCCTTCTGGTGGAATGATAATGCGACCGACTGGGCGTATACCGCTGAATGGGCTGGTGAAGGCGCGGCAGATCACCCGATCTATACTCCCGTTCACAGGTACGCGAGAAATATAATTGTCAGCATCGACCATTGGCTCAAGGGCTGGGTCGACTGGAATATTGTTCTTGACCAAAAAGGAGGTCCAAATCACGCCGGAAACTTTTGCGGCGCTCCTATAATGATAGATGTTAATACCGGTGAAGTTTATTACACTCCTGTTTTTCATGTGCTGAAACAGTTCAGCAGAACGATCAGGCCGGGGGATAAGGCTGTTCAAACATATAAAACTGCCAATTCTCTCGATAAAGACGCGTTACACGTATGCGCTACTATCAATGATAAAAATGTTTTAAGCGTTCAGCTTCTGAATACAACAAAGGAGAAAATCGACTTTTCGCTGAAGATAGGCGCTAAATATGCTCCTGTGGCGCTTGACGCGAATTCCGTAACAACAGTTCAGGTGCAATTATAATGAAATCAATTAAAGGAAAAAGTTTCATTTGGCTGATTTATCTTATAGTCTCTTCACAGGTATTTTCACAACATACAGGGGAGACCAATTCGAAGGAATATTCAAACCGTTTTTTTATTCTTGACCTCGAATCTGATACTTGTGATACGCGAAGTTTTGAGAACCGCTTTTTTACAACATATCCACATAATGATCCCACACGCGGCGACGTCGTTTATGACAGGGTGAAATGGGAAAATAAGGACTTGTTTCGAATGGAAAAAGGGACGGGACTTTTTGCCTATATCAAAGCAAGAACAGATTACCTGGGATTTGATTCATTCAGATTTACTTCCAAGTCCTATTTTAATATTAAAGAAAACGCGGAAAAAATCCTCTTTGTATATAAAGGGAAAATGCCATCGGAAAAGGGGATGTGGCCTGCCTGGTGGTTAAATGGCAGCAGGGAGAAGGAATGGACCTATACAGGAGTTGAAGAGAAACTGACAGACTCAATACTTGATCCATATTCAGGGAAAGGGGAGTTTTACAATACTTCAAGTCCCGTCAACTCCACCGACTGGCCTTCCTCTGGTGAAATTGATATGATCGAAACCATCAATGGTGATAATATTATTCATAATACACTTCACACCTGTCCCGGTATGTGTGATTCAGAATGGAACGGAGATGGACAGGTCATCAACTGCGCGAATGCCACCCGGGTAGACCCTAATTCAGGATGCAGCGGAAGGACATATAAATTGCCGGATGTCGAAGGTGTTTTCGCTATGGTTTGGGAAGAAGGAAAACTGCGGTTTTATTACTGGGGACCGGATGAAAATTTCAGAAATGAATCTGGTCCGCTTGGAATTAAGCCCGATCCAGAACAATGGGACAGAACAAATCTGAAAAACAGTGTAAGGCTATTTGACGCGGATTGTGAATGTGAAGATGAGCTGCATCATGAGTGGCAATGTAATGTCTGCGATGGAAGAGAGCGCTGCGGCTTTACAAATATGAAGATGATATTTAATATTACTCTATGTGGAATCTGGGCGGGCGCTCATTTTGACGAAACGGAAACCTCCCTTAAAAATTGTCAGGAATATGTCCGAGGTGAAGGAAAGAAGATAATAGATAATCAATTCATAAGAATTGATTATGTGGCGGTGAGAAATCTGTCCGAAATTAAATAGAAGAAAAAGCTAAAATTTAACTCAGGCTGAAGAAAAGATGAAAAAAAACAAGGTCGGAATATTACTCATATTATCTGCCCTGGTATGCTTTCTCGCATCGGGATGCGGAAATAAAAAAAGAGAATCGGATGGCAGCAAAATGATTGATTTGAAAAAGATTAAAAAGGTACTCGTAACGGGAAAAATAACAGAGAAAGAGACTCCCTTTACAGTAAGAAAGTTTACACAATATACCGGATCTGAATGGATTGGCAACGCGGTTTCATACGGTTGTTACAGGGAAGGCCAGGCGCCGGGAGTTAAAGGGCCCTCAGAAACTGAAATACTTGAAGACCTGAACATCATCAGTAAACATTGGAAAATGATCAGGGTCTACGGAGCAGATGATGATTCCGAAAGAATACTGAAGGTTATCAGGGAAAATGATCTGCCGGTTAAAATGATGCTTGGCATCTGGATTGAGAATGAAACGGGTGATTCATTGAAAAAAGAGAATAATATTCAGCAGGCGCTGAAAGGCATAGAACTGGGGAATAAATATTCTGATCTTATTTCATCTATAAATGTTGGAAACGAAACACAGGTATACTGGACGGGGCATAAAGTTGATGTCGATGATCTGGTCCGTTATATCCGGGTAGTCAGGGCTAATACAACAGTTCCGGTAACCACCGCTGATGATTACAACTTCTGGAATAAGGAGGAAAGCGGGAAGGTTTCTGAGGAAATAGATTTTATTGTAACACATATGTATCCTCTCTGGAACGGTAAAACGCTTGATGAGTCTCTTGAATGGATGGATGACGTCTTTAGCCAGGTAAAAAAAATGCATCCGGATAAAGATATTGTTCTTGGTGAAATCGGCTGGGCCACAAAATATAATCCCGCGAAAACAGGCCCGGGTGAAGAGGGAACACTGATTAAGGGTGAAGTGAGCCTCGAAGCGCAGGAAAAATTCCTGATTCAATTACACAAATGGGCAATGGATAACAAAGTTGTCACATTTCTCTTTGAGGCATTCGATGAACCGTGGAAAGGGGGAGGAGAGACAGCAGGACCCGATGAAGTGGAAAAAAACTGGGGAGTTTTTTACGAAAACCGTTCTCCAAAAGAATCTTTTACCAATTATCTGAAAAGTATAGATGAATTACGATTACAGACTGAAAATTAAAATGATACTTCATTTAAAAATATATGTGAGGAGTTATAATGGTTAATTCAAAAAAAAATGTAATGGCGGATGATTTTCATTGGACAGCCATTGCGAAAATAAATCTGCCGGCTTATGAAGATTCATAGCTTTTATGACCTTATTGTTGAATACAGAATTATATACAGGCAGATAAATAAAAAATTAAAAAGTTCCGACAGGCGGGCAGGCCTGCCGAAAACTATTTGAAGCAAAAGATGGTTGGTGTGTGCCATCTTGACGTCAAACAAAAAAATAAAGGAAAGAGTATGAAACTTACAATTAAAAAATTTCAATTGCTAATATATTTCCTTTTCGCGGTTAGTCTGAATTTCGCGCAGAATTCTGACTACTGCGAAACCCTCTCTTACCACTTCGGCAATCCTGCCGAAACAGCTTCGGTCATTTATCTTACAATCACCAACCAGGACGCGACATCTATGTATGTTGAGATTGAATCGGGAGACGCTGATCCGGCAGATTTTCTTCTGATTACCGGTGGAAGCGGCGCGGTAATTTCTGACGAAATATATCCTGAGCCGGGAATAATCAGGAGAACAATGACCTGGACAGATCCCCCGGCAGATGTAACAATGAACATATTATGGAGTAAGGAATCATTTCCGGGCAACTGGATGTTAAGCGCGGAAGATATAACAGTTCCTTTCGCGGCCAGTTGTTCCGCCGGCCCGGCTTATACAGTTAATGTGGATTTTGAACCGGACGGACTTGGCGCCGGCTGGGCATGGATAGTTCAGGAAAATGATGATAATCCTCCGCTGGAAATTGTTGAAAATCCCGATACAACAGGCGCAAATACATCGGCCACTGCGGCAAAATTTACCGCGAGAGTAACCGGCCAGCCCTGGGCGCTGACATATACTGATGATATTGAGATGTTCGAATTTGACGCTAATAATTCGATGGTTAAGATCATGGTTAACAAACCTGTTATCAGTAATGTCGCTGTTAAATTTGAAGGAGGAAGCAGCCCGGCAGTTGAAATACAGATACCGAATACATTGACAAATGAATGGGAAGAACTGGAGTTTGATTTTTCAGGTTCTATCGGAAACAACTATGGCCGACTGGTTATAATCCCCGACTTTGACACGAGAACACAGGAAAATGTAATTTACTTTGATAATATTCAGATTCCGGAAGGCAATTACGCTCCGCCGGCAGTTCCTACAGTCGCGGCTCCAACACCGACAGTTCCCGCTGAAGATGTAATTTCAATGTACAGCAATGCTTATACAAATGTTCCGGTTGATACATGGTCAGCTTCATGGGATCAGGCGGATGTAGAAGATATCCAGATTGCCGGAGATGATACCAAACTATATACAAATCTTGTATACGCCGGAATAGAATTTGCTGCTCAGCCAATAAACGCCAGTGAAATGACTCATTTTCATATGGATTTCTGGACTCCCGATCCGACAGCGCTGCCGGCAGTATTCAAAATTAAGCTGGTTGATTTCGGCGCTGACGGCCTATATGGCGGCGGTGATGATTCAGAACATGAACTAACACTTGACGCAGGCACAACTCCCGCTCTATTAAGTGAAGAATGGGTAAGTTTTGATATTCCGATGGCTTCATTTTCAGGGCTTGCTGAAAGCGCTCACCTCGCGCAGATGATAATCTCAGGTGATCCGAATACCATTTACCTTGATAATATCTATTTTTATGAGGGTGAAGTGGTTGTAAGTTATTATAATGCTGATTTTGAACCGGATGGAATCGGCGCCGACTGGGAATGGATAGTTTCAGAAAATGATGATAACCCTCCTCTGGAATTTGTAGCCAATCCATCAGCAGGGGGAATAAACAATTCCGCGACAGCCGCAAAATTCACCGCGAGATTAACCGGCCAGCAATGGGCGTTAACCTTTACGGATGATCTGGCTCCCTTTGAATTTAACAGCATGAATTCTACATTTAAGATCATGATCCATAAACCTGTTATAAGTAATGTCGGGGTCAAGTTCGAAGGGGGAGGCAGTGTGCCGATAGAAATACAGATTCCAAATACCGTAACCGATGAATGGGAGGAAATGGTTTTTGATTTTTCGGCGGCAATCGGAAACAGCTATACAAAACTTGTGATCATACCTGATTTTGATGCGAGAACTCAGGAGAATATTATTTATTTTGACAATATTCAATTGCCTGTAGGAAATGTGACTCCTCCGGTAGTCCCGACAGTAGCGGCTCCTTCACCAACCATGCCCGCGTCATCTGTAATTTCACTTTTCAGCAATGAATATCCCGATGTTCCGGTTGACACCTGGTCGGCAGGATGGGACCAGGCGGATGTAGAAGATGTTCAGATTGAAGGAAATGATACAAAATTATATACCAATCTGCTCTACGCGGGCATTGAGTTTGCCACACAGACTATTGACGCTACAAATATGACACATTTCCGTATGGATTTCTGGACACCCGATCCTACCGATCCTCCCGCTGTTTTCAAAGTTAAATTAGTCGATTTCGGCGCGGATGGCATTTATGGCGGCGGTGATGACACTGAACATGAACTTGTGCTTGACGCGAGTACTACTCCGGGACTCTTAAGTGAAGAATGGGTCAGTCTTGATATGCCAATGGCAGATTTTACCGGACTCGCTTCAGTTGAACATCTGGCTCAGTTGATAATTTCAGGCGATCCCAATACTGTTTATCTAGATAATATTTTATTCTATGGTGAAAGTCAGGTAACAACAATTGATTTTAATGTCGCGGAAGGCTGGAATCTTCTCTCATATCCGTTGGTTGAAGCCGATATGTCTGTTGCTTCTCTTTTCCCGAGCGCCACCTCATCGGCTTATTCTTTCGATAACGGTTATACTCCGGTTGATTATTTAAATAATGGAGAAGGTTACTGGGTGAAATTTGACGCTGCCGAACAGTTTACGGCAGAAGGGGATGAACCCACAGGTGACCTTAGTCTGAGCGAAGGCTGGAATATGATTGGTATTTATGATGAAACTGTAAGTGTATCCAATATCATCACCGAACCGGCCGGTATATTATCTTCATCTTTTTATGAATTTACCTCAGGTTACGAGGTAGCCGATAACCTGGTTCCGGGAAAAGGATACTGGATAAAATCATCACAGGCCGGAAATATTCTAATGGTTGTAGAACCCAAACATGGCAGGCCGGTTAATATGGTTAATTCCGAATGGGCAAAAATAACCATTACGGATGCTGAAGGTAATTCAAAAGTATTATTTCTATCAGATGAATCGGCGAATGGGTTTGAACTTCCTCCTATGCCCCCGGCAGGCGCTTTTGATGTACGTTTTTCAACCGGCTCTTATGTTGAAACTCTCTCTTCCGGAGCAGCCGATATTTTCCTCAGCTCAGTATCATACCCTGTTAAAATATCTGTTACCGGAACAGACCTGGCAGTAAAAGATAAAGTAAGCGGTCAACTGGTGAATAACAATCTGAGTTCGGGAGATGAAATTATTATCACCAACAGCAATGTGAATGTGGTTGAAGTATCTTCTCTTGTTATTCCGGAAGAATATACACTTGAACAGAATTATCCCAATCCTTTCAACCCTGCTACAACAATTAAATTCTCTGTGCCGACAGAATCAAAGATTGTTCTCTCGGTATATAATGTGCTTGGCGAGAAAGTTATGGAATTGCTGAATGGTAAATTTGAAGCGGGAGTTCATAATGTAACTTTTGACGCTTCACACCTCAGTTCCGGAATGTATCTCTACAGGCTTGAGGCAGGTGATTTTGTTGAAGTTAAGAAAATGATGTTAATGAAATAATTTATAAGTCTCTCTCAATGAGCCGGCTTTTTCTTAGAGCCGGCTCTGTTTTAATTCATGCGATCCATCGGGGAAACAAAATTTGAATTTCATTTCGAGAGCTGAGTTAAATTATCGAAATAAGCAGCTCTTTTCAGGGAGTAAAAAAAATTGATCAGGATCAATAAACAGTAATCCGGATTATTTTGAGTATAGAATAAAAATAAGGTTTTGAAATTATTATGTATAATGAAGCAATCTATTCAGGTGAACAGGCTTTATACAAAAACGCTGAAAATGTTGAAGGATCATATATTGAAATAGAGGGGGAGCTGTTTTACAGGATAAGCAACTTTGATAAGATGAATCCCTTTTTTATAAACATTGTAAGCGGATCGGATCATTGGATATATATCTCGAGCAAAGGAGGAATAACCGCCGGGAGAAAAAATCCTGATAACTCTCTTTTTCCATATTATACTGATGATATTATCCATGAATCGGGCGAGACAACCGGGAGCAAAACAATAATAAAAGTTACTTCAGATGAAAAAACATACCTGTGGGAACCTCTGTCTGAAAAATATGAGGGGATCTACCATGTTACAAGGAATATTTACAAGAATATCCCCGGCACAAAGATTTTATTTGAAGAGACAAATCACAAATTTAACCTGACTTATTACTATTGCTGGACCACCAGTGAAAAATTTGGTTTTGTAAAAACAGCCGGTTTGAAATATAACGGGGAAAAAGGCATTAAGGTTGAAGTTCTTGATGGAATAATGAATATACTTCCTGCCGGAGTTTATCAGCAAATGCAGACCGAATTCAGCACACTTCTCGACGGGTATAAAAAAAACGAACTTGAGAGCAGCTCCGGAATCGGCATATACACTCTAAGCTCATTGCAATCGGACAGAGCTGAACCGGGAGAAGCGCTCTTCGCCACGCTGGTATGGTCAGCCGGAATAAATGTTGATAAGTATCTGCTCTCTACCGGGCAGTTGCCCGCGTTCAGGAAGAATATGCCCATCGAAGGCGAATCTGAAGTGAAGGGGATAAGAGGAGCATATTTTATAAATTCCACAATTTCCCTGAAACCCGGAGAAGAGAAAAAATGGTTTATTACCGCGGAAATCAATCAGAATATCGGTGATTTGATCCACCTGAAAAAACTGATCGGGGATAACCCTGCCGGGGATTTGCTCCTTACAGATATAAAATTAAGCACAGAGCGGCTTAAAAAAATTGTATCACAGGGGGACGGGCTTCAACTGACCGGAAAAAAACTGAATTCATCAAGGCATTTTGCGAACACTCTCTTTAATCTTATGAGAGGGGGTATTTTTGATAACTCATATCAAATAAATAAAGCCGATTTTATTTTGTTTCTCAGGAAAACCAATCCTTATGTGCTGGAAGCTAATAAAGAATTCATCAATACGCTCAAAAATGAGATAAGTCATTCCTGGCTGATTGATGCTGTCAGGAAACAGGGAGATAAACATTTTACGAAACTCGCCCTGGAATATCTGCCTCTTACATTCAGCCGCCGGCATGGTGATCCCAGCCGTCCGTGGAACCGTTTTTCGATTGAAATAAAAGATAAGAACAATGAGAAGATCCTTAACTACCAGGGCAACTGGCGCGATATATTTCAGAATTGGGAGGCGCTGGCGATTTCTTATCCAGGATTTATCGAATCAATGATAACAAAATTTCTTAATGCTTCCACCGCCGATGGTTACAATCCTTACAGAGTAACAAGAGAAGGTTTTGATTGGGAAGTTCAGGAACCGCATAATCCCTGGTCGAATATCGGGTACTGGGGTGATCACCAGATTATTTATCTTCTTAAATTGCTTGAACTTTCAAGGCAGTTTAATCCGGGGAAACTGGAAGAATTTACAAACGAGGAAATATTTTCTTACGCGAATGTGCCATACAGGATAAAATCTTATAATGAGATATTGAAAGACCCTCAGTCCACAATTGAATTCGACGAGAAGCTTGATAATTTCATTCGAAAAGAGATGGAATTGCATGGCGCTGATTCGGCATTTCTCAAAAAACCGGACCATACACTGGTTCAGGTAAACCTGGTTGAAAAACTTCTTGTGACACTTCTTGTCAAACTATCCAACTTTATCCCCGGCGGGGGCATCTGGCTTAATACACAACGACCAGAATGGAACGACGCTAATAATGCCCTGGTGGGGAATGGTATTTCTATGGTTACAGTCTGTTATATCAGACGCTACCTTTCATTTATGAAAGACTTTATAAAGTGGGATGAAGAGAGGGCGTACATTCTCTCCAAAGAGGCAGCGCTGTTTTTTGATGATATTTTCAGCGCGCTTAATTATGCTCGCCAGGATAATGTTTCTTTGTCTGATAATAAAGAGAGAAAAATCGTTGTCGATAAACTTGGCAATGCCGGTTCGGATTACAGAACCAGTATTTATAACAAAGGTTTTTCAGGTGAAAAGAAAAAAATATCGGGCAGAGAGCTCGCGGAATTTTTTGATGTCTGTATCGATGTAACCGACGGCACAATCAGGGCCAATAAAAGGGAAGATGATCTATATCATTCATATAATATTATAAACTTTCAGGGGAATGAAATTAAAGTAACTCATCTTTATGAGATGCTGGAAGGTCAGGTGGCTGTTTTAAGCTCCGGTATTCTGTCGCCTGAGGAAACAATTAAATTGCTTTCGGCGCTCAGAAAAAGCAAACTTTACAGGGAAGATCAGAACAGTTATATTCTCTATCCTGAAAAGAGGCTTCCTTCTTATATGGAAAAGAACAACATCCCCAGGGCCTCTATCGACAGATCAGAGCTTCTGCTGAAGCTTGTTAGTTCCGGAAATCGTGATATTGTTTACCAGGATGAAAATGGCCAGTTCCATTTTCAGGCGGACATAATCAACGCGAACCATTTAAAAAACAAACTTGATGAAATAACTGAACCTGGACTGAGAATCCTTGCCGGAATAGAACGTGATATTATTGCCGGCATTTATGAGGAAATATTTAACCATAAAGAATTCACCGGCAGAGCCAATACTTTCTACAAATATGAAGGTCTCGGTTCCATATACTGGCACATGGTTTCAAAACTGCTTCTGGCCGTTCAGGAAATATATTTCAGCGCCGAAGAAAAACCAGCCGATAAAAATCAACTGCTGAAATTAAGGGAATTTTATTATGAAATAAAAGAGGGGATTGGCGTGAATAAATCTCCTGAACTTTACGGGGCTTTCCCTACGGACCCCTATTCCCACACACCATCATTCGCGGGAGTTCAGCAGCCCGGAATGACCGGGCAGGTGAAGGAAGACTTCATTTCCAGGATGAGGGAGCTTGGTGTTCATGTTGATAAGGGAAGAATAATATTGCGCCCCGGGCTAATGAAAAAAGAAGAGTTTCTGAAAAGCGCAGGAGAATTTATTTACTACAACCAGAAGGGGGAAGAAGAAAAAACAGAGGTTGGACAAAATTCATGCGCTTTTACCTATTGCCAGGTTCCCTTTATTTATAATATTGCTGATGAAAACCGGATAGTTATCCACTCAAATGGGTCGGAAAAAGTTCATAAAGATGGAATGAAACTGGACTCAAATACAAGCCGGTCGATATTCAACCGGGAAGGTAAGATCGGAAAAGTTGAAATATTTATTAATCGTTCAAGCTTTATTGATTGAATAATACTACAGGAAAAATAATGTTAAAAAAACTGCCAATTATATTGATTCTCCTTTTATCTGTTGCCTCGACTCAGGCCCAGGTGGGCAATATGCTCTGGGAAGAAAATTTTGATAATCTTGACAACTGGATATTAGTCACCGGCAACGGTTCATGGGGCTGGGGAAACGGAGAGCTTGAGTTTTATAAACCTGATAACGTAAACATCATGGAAATGCCCGATGAACCGGGCAATAATGCTCTGCTTATTGAGACCAAAGAGGAAACGGGCCCTGATATTGTAGATCAATGGGGGAATCCTCTTAACTATACGTCGGGTAGGATAATGTCCAAATCGGAAATATCAGTGAAATACGGGATGATTGAAGCACGGGTGAAAGTCCCTGATATAGACCTGGGTGGATGGCCTGCCATCTGGCTGCTCGGCACATCAAATTACGCATGGCCCCGCAGCGGAGAAATTGATATGATGGAGATGGGACATACAAAAGAATTCAGGGACCTTCATGATGAACATAACGGCGGCAACGGATTGGATAACTCAACTGTAAACATGGTCGCGGGGGCTAACGCCATTTTTTATTCGGATGACGCTGTCACTCCGGCAAATCCAACCGGCGCGGCAAGTATCTCATGGGACCCGGATGATGATTACTGCCGGCCATATTATAACTATGATAATCCGCTCAACGACCGTTATATTCTCTACAGACTTTACTGGGATGATGAGAGCCTCAGGTTCACTATTGTCGATGAAGAGGTGGAATATGATTTATATACCACTCCTTTCCCGATTGACAGCGTTTCCGACGAATTTATGGCGCCATTTTACCTTGTTGTAAACATGGCTGTCGGCGGTACTTTTACCGACGCGTATAATCTCGGCGATCCAGGAACAGGAGAACCGGTTTCTATGCCATTCCCGGCGGAAATGATGGTGGATTATATCAGGGTTTATGAGTGGAATAACCAGGGAGAGGTATTCTTCGGCCCTCCGGAAGCGAACTGGACATCACTCGGTCTCTTTACCGATGATACTCCCGTAAGCGGACAGCTTGAGCCTGAAACTGACTCTAAGATATATGTTTGGGAAGAGACTCTTATCGCGGGCGAAATATTACCCTTCGAAGGAGAAAATGTACTTTCCTGGAAAACCAACGGGAAAGGATGGTTCGGAGCGGGTATAATGTCAATTCAGCCGGCGAATATCAGTAATTTTGGGGATGGTTACCTGAAATTTATGATCAATATTCCGGCAAGTGTTACGTTCAAGATTGGCATCATCGATAGTTGGGGTAATCAGTCCTATGTGGAATTCCCTGCCAATCAGACCACTTACGGTCTTGAAAGGAACGGTGAATGGGGACAGGCAGCGATACCGACAAGTGAGATCAGGGGAACCGCGATAGACCTGCGAATGATGAGTTATGAATTAGTTATCCTTGAAGAACATGGAGCCAATTGTGAATTTGCCATTGATGATATTTACTGGGATGGCGGAGTAACCGGAGTTGATGAAGAAAATAATGACGAAACCCTTGCGCCTGAAATATTTTCACTGGAACAAAATTATCCGAATCCCTTTAATCCGGCGACAACGATCAGTTATTCTGTTGCTGAAGCTTCTTATGTAATTTTACAGGTATTCAATGTGAATGGTGAAGAGGTTGCCACATTGGTCAATGGAAATAAAGCTCCCGGTAATTATACACTGAATTGGGACGCGAAGAATTATTCATCCGGGATTTACTTTTACAGATTAACAGCCGGTTTATATTCAGATGTGAAAAAATGTATATTGCTGAAATGATTATGCAAATAAATTGTAATTATTAAGGAATGAAAGGTTTTAGTTTAATCTCATAACATATTGTATCTAAAGCATTTGCAACCTCACCCCAACCCCTCTTACGCCACGGCGCACTTAAAAGCCTTATCAAGGAGAGGGGCTTTGGAACTTCCCTGACTTGATGAGAGGAAAGATGCGGCGAAAACTAAAACCTGCAAAAATCATCAAAATATTTTTATTATTTTTTGTTCAAATAGTTGTGTCTTTCCGGTTTGCGAATCGTGCTTTTTGGTTAGCAAGATCGAGCCGTAGCAAACAGACCGGAGCCTAATATAATGCCAAAAAATATTGCATTTCGAAAATCAAGTTTGAGTAGTATGAGCGGTACAAATTATTGTTCTCAGTTTCATCAGATACTGGCAAAACATTTACCTGACTAAAAAAATCAACCGGTGATTTTATGTCCAGATTTAAAATTATATTAACTTTGATTTTTATGGGACTGAATTTATGTTTCCCGCAGAATGTCCGGACAGATGAGGGCTGGTTTTATGTTGATGGCAAAAAATTTTTTGTGAAGGGGATCGGGTATGAGACAAACGCGCGTCCGGGGCATCTTCCCTGGGTTTACAGCTTTGATCCTGATATAATCGCGTTTGATATGGAGAGAATTAAAGAGGCGGGATTTAATACCATCCGGACATGGGCGGCTTTAAGTGAGGAAGAGCTTCAATTGATCGATAATACCGGAATTAAAGTGTTGATGGGTATCTGGATTGATCCGGCAGGGAATTTCCAGGATCCGGCGTTTATTTCTCAAACCATAAATCATGTTAATGAGGTCCTGAATTATTCGAAAAATTATGAATGTATAATCGGGTATCTTATAATGAATGAACCGCTTGTAGAGCATATTTATGAAACCGGAGCTTTGTCCTTGCTGGAGCTTTGGGAGTCGGTTATCGAAATCATTCATAATAAACACCCTGAGGCGCCTGTTTCTTTTGCCAATACTGTTATTGGTGATTACATAAATATGGATATTTTTGATTTTGCCGGGTACAATGCCTATAATTATTCCACTTCCTCGTTTGTACATTCTCATCAGTTTGGAAATTACCTTGAATATCTGAAGAATAACCGAGCTTCCGTTATGCCGATGATAATTACCGAACATGGATTATCGGTTTCCCCGGGGAATATAACTCCGGGATTTACATACGGATTAAATACCCCCGAACAGCAATCGGAATGTGATCTGGACTCATACAGGAAACTGATAGACGCGGGGGCGACCGGAGGCTGCGTGTTCCAGTATCACGATGGCTGGTGGAAAGGGGGCGATGAGTTTACACATAATGATGATCCCGAGGAATGGTTCGGGCTGATCGGGTTTTCTGATATTAACGATCTTTACGGGACTCCCCGCAAGGCGTGGGAAGATTTATCAGTTTACAACAGGGCGATTATAACTTCTCCAAAAAATGGGGTGTTTTATGAGAATAACATACCGGTGGAAATATTTGCTGACGAAATAATCACTCATTTTAATATGGAACTGAATGATTCAGTTGTTATGTCAGGCGCAATAGAAGATGGTTTATACAATGGAATTTATTTGCCACAAAATACAGGAGAATTGCGGGATCTTATTCTTGGCTTCAGCTTCTATGATTCCGGGGATACACTTCTGAAGTCTGAACAAATATCTGTTCTTTCAGCCCCTGATGGAATAACTTTACCTTCTGTTACGATTGAATTACCCGGTGAAGTTTCCGCGGGAAACATGGTATATGTATCTTATAAGTTGGATGTAAATTCCCCATTTACGATTGTTGAAGACAAAGCGGATTATATGGCTCAGCCTCATATCGGGTTTAACCCGGGAACAAATAAAACAAAAACAATACAGCTATCAAATAATCAATTTTCATTCACTGATAATTTTTATATACCTGGTATTTCGAGAGTTGTAACTTTCGGGGCAGGATTCACTATAAAATATGGAAACTTCAGCAAAAGGATAAGCGCTGAAAAAATTGTGCTGATAGGGGACTGGGCGAATCCCATCGCATCACCTGAATTGTTAACCGGGATCGGCAGAAGTGATAGTGAGAAACGTGTGAGAGATTTTCAATTATTTCAGAATTATCCCAATCCTTTTAATCCGGCGACGATTATAAGATATTCTTTACCGGAAGCGACACATGTAATCTTAAAAGTTTATAACATTATCGGGGAAGAAATCACTACCCTCGTGAATGAGAATAAATCCCCGGGAGATTACCGCGTTACCTGGGATGCGGAAAATAATTCTTCAGGAATATATATCTACCAGATCACAGCCGGGGAATATTCAAGCGCCAGGAAGTGTATTGTTATCAGGTGAACTACCCCGAGTCAAAAAACTATCTTCAGAGTTAAATCAAATGTCGAGGGGAATAAATTATTAGAATTTAAAATACGTTAACCATTTAAAAAAATAAAGAATATTATAAAGGGATAACTCCTCCCCTTTAGCCAAAGGGGAGGTTGGGAGGGGTTTGAACAACTTGGAGGTGATGGTATCCCCGATAAAAAACGAATACTATCAAGCTCATTATTTGTAACTATCAGCGTTTCTGCGCAACTACACTTCGGTGATAGTGGAAAGGAGATAACAACGGCATGTTTGTTACAAGGGAATCAATGGTCCCGAAATAAAAAAAATAGGAAGAGGGAGAAATTAAATGGATTGGAAAATTAAAATTGATAGTTTTTCCCAAGGTGAATCTACCCCCTCCCTGACTCTCCTCGATGGTCAAAAGGGGAGGGAATCAGAAGTGTGGAAGAAAGAAATGATGGCCATTAAATGACAGCTCTTTTCAGAGTTAAATTAAAAACTAAAAAAATACCAGATTCTAATTCCTATAAAAACAATTAGCCCAAATTCCAGATCGAAATCAATTTTTTATAACCAGTAGTGTCAGATGATCAATTCATAATTCCAAATTTTTAATTTCCATTTTCTATGCTTTGTTAAGACTTATAATTTTCTCAGCCCATTCTTTTGTTGTTTTCTTCATCCAGTCGACAGAACTTTTTCCATCATAAAGTTTATGGAGATAAAGTGTGAGGATTTTATTTTTTACATATATAAAAATACCGGTCTTGATCATTTTGATCTCTTTATCACCATAAGGAAAGGAGGAAATTAAACCGAAACCATAGCGGTCAGATTCAGAGAAAAGTTCACCGATGCTTACAGGAAGCCCTTCATAACCTTTTTGTTGAGACATTTCTTTCATTTTGGTATCAATTTCTTTCTCTGAATTACCTGTGACAACCGGAAGAATACTTAAACTATTTTTAAAATTACCTGTCGTCATATCGAACAACTTCTGTTCACTTTTCTTATTTTCGGTGGGAGTATAAATAGTAACAAAGGCAAATTCAGGAAGCAGGCCTCTGCCTTGAATGGCATCTTTTAATTCTGATCCGGCAGCAAAAGCGGTTATTAGTCTGTTATCCTTGGTAACCATCTTCGCGAAATATTCTGACCCGGCCTTATCCACTTTTTCTATATTTTTCGAAGGGGAGGGTATCTTAATCATTTCTTCCCCAATTTTATATGACTGACCAAAGATGGTTGAGCAAAATATAATAACTACCGCAAGAGGGGTAAATTTTGTCATGGCTTACTCCATTATTTCATGATTTGTAAAAAAAAAATTATGCCGAAAGGTCTATTTCTTTAAATGAAGAAAAAGGACATGAAGTTCAATTTAAACGAGGCTAATTATAACTTTGTTTTACCTGGTAAGATTTTAGTATATTTCCTACTTTCAAAATAGACAAAAGAAAAATATGAGTAAAAATAGCGGAGCATTGATTAAGGCGGATTTTGAGCAGCGTATCTTCGCCTACTTTATCGATTTTATCTGTATCTGTGTGGTAATGACCCCGGTTATCGCCAGCATATTTTTTAAAGATTTTGGATTGGAAAAGGGGATGAATTTTTTTATTAAACCAATAATTATTATTTCCTCTTTCCTCCTTTTGCAGACATTTAAGGATGTGATAGCGGGTATCAGTCCGGGAAAATGGATTATGGGACTTTCGGTTAGGAATAATGATAATCTCAATGTAAAACCTCCAATATGGAAATTGATCGTAAGGAATATCCCGCTTATAATTTATCCTGTTGACATGTTTTATATCCTGACCGGAAAAGAACAGGTGAGACTGGGAGACAAAATTGCGAAAACGGTAGTTGTTAAAAAGGAGGGAGAAAAAGTTAAGGTTATCCCGATTATTGTTATTGCCGTAATTTTTGTCAGTGTGTTATCCTTTTTTGTCGATTTCCCCATGTTTTCATTAAAAAATAATATCGCGCACAAAAAAGCCGTTGAACAATTAACTCAAAACCGGGAACTGATTGAATATACAGGTGGAATAAAGGAGATAAAAGAAGCCAAATCGGGTTCGGTCAATCCAAAAGAAAAGTTCGCTATGTTCAGGATGGATATTAAGGGTGTAAAAAAAGATGTAAAAATTCAGGTGTTTATGGAAGCTGAATCAGATTCTTTATGGTATATTACGAGAATATTCATTCCGGATGAAGAGAAAGTTTTATTTGAGTGAAAGAGGGAGTTTGCAATAAAATAAAAAGGGGCAAGAATTTTTCTCACCCCTCAGGAGATAACTATAAGTAGTTCTATAAGTTAACCTAAATTTTCCCCAGACAAAGCTGAGGAAAACGCCCCAAAGGGGAAAAGTTCCCTGGCAAAACGGGAGGCGATTTATTCAATAAGAAGTTAAATTATACGCAAATTGGTAAGAGATTTATCAACAAGTAGAAAGTTTTATTGCCAGGTACAAGTTTCGTAGTTACTCGAGGTGTGTCCTCCCCCGTCAATGAAGAAGAGCGCTTCATTGCCACCCCCTCCGGCGGGGGACATTTTGATTGCTCGGGATTATCGATAAATATCCCCCTTCGCCCCATAGGGATGCCAGTGGCAGAGGGGGTGGATTCAAAGTGTTTTTCTTTGAAGACGGGGGAGGACTATCCTTGAGCTGATCGATAACTTTTCTTTTTCTGACTCCATCGGCTTATTGATTTAGAATCGCGGCCTGTCTATCGGCAACATGTTATTGGCGGGCTTTTTGACAAATTTTGCTCCCCGGATTATCCTCAACATGTTGGCGTTAGTTTGGTGATAAGAGCCTATTTCAGATAAATCAGTTTGCGGGCAAATATTTCTTTTTTATCTGTTGAAAGATCCTCAGTTATCACACGGAGGATATACATACCGCTCGCAACCTTCGTCCCATAATCATTTGTGGCGTGCCAGAAATACCGGACTTCACCGGTGACTTCTTCATTTTTAGTGATCACAGATACCCGCTGACCGAGCGAGTTAAATATTTCCGCAGTTATAAGAGTGGGATTGGCCATAACAAATCTTAAATTTACCTGACCGTTGAAAGGATTGGGATAGATAGAAATATCAACTGAATCAGATTCGACCTGTTCATCATCCACATCCAGCAATCCTGATTCATCAAAAGGATCAACCATAAAATGATTATTTTCATCCGGCTCAAGGGCGAGCAGGGCGGTGAAATCTGTCAGAAGATTGTACATCAGGGAAAGATCAACAATCGCCGCGGTATCATAAGGCGCCACTGAGAAATAATCTTTTAATGTTTCATTTGCCAGCATCTGCGGGATAATATTTTCTCCCATCAGGCTGTCGGCAAGGTCATAAGAGAACTGTTTTACACTGTCTGTGTCGCTTCCGTCAAACCGGCCTGATATTTTAAACTCCAGATTGCCGGCAGCGCTGCATTTGCCGAGGAAAACTTTGGGAGCGGTCGCGAAATTGTTTTCACTTACATCTCTGAGCTCAATTAATTCACCACTTCCATAATCACAGGTAACGGTTAATTCAGCATTGCGAAATGGGGGTGCTCCATAAGCATTCAATAATTCAATTATAAAATCCCAGTCATACATATCTCTTGTGTAATAATCACCGAAGCTTTGCAAGGCAAGCTCCTTTAAGAAGTATCCGCTGCCGGGGTATTCAAGGCCATCTTCAATTACAGAGGGGAAATTCACAAATTCGCTGTTCAGCAGATTGAGTGTCTTGAATATCGGAGGTGTGGAGGAAAATTCGTCAAGATATTGTTGAATAAATTCTTTAGAATCAATCTTGCTGATTAAAGAATCTGAATCACTGAAAATCAGAGCCTGATCAAAATTATACAAAGCAGTTTTTTCTCTGATTTCAAGGAGCAAATCATCCAGGGCAAAGGATTCCCCGGACATATTTATTCCAAGCATCGGAGCGCCAAGGATAGATTTCATAGCAGCGTCGTCCATCAATGACCACATACCAGTAACAACCAGAAGGCCGTTGCCAATTTTTTTTGATATTAAAGTTGGCGTTCCATATTGATCCGTAAGCTCGGTTTTTACTTCCTGATCATCATAAGACAAAAAATAATTTAACTGCCGGGTGATTGATTCGGGGAAAGCATATCCGAAATTTCCTTCAATATTTCTGTATAAAGTTTGAGCTGAAAAATCTGCGCTGTCGCAATAAAGTCCATTAATGTAATGTGTTGCCAGCTTTTCATTAGGATTTCTGTTCCAATCATAATAAGTAAGAAATCTTCCGCCTCTTTCAAAAAAATCATCAAGTTCGGAAATGATCTGCGATGCCTGCTCTGAATTTATAAGATCATCGAAACCATGTCTGTACGCGGCGAAAATATCAGAATTTTGTATGTGAGGAAGAGCCTGCATAATGTCGGATGTCTGAATTATATCGGTAAATTCAAAGATATTATTAAAATCCCACATATCTTTTGCATCATAATCGGCGAATAGAAGTTTCCTGAGCGGGAAATTATTCAGGGAATCAAAAAGTTCGCTGTTATGAAAAGAATCAAAAGCGAGAGAAATATTTTCCGAAGTTGCCGGTATCAGGTTGTCGGTAAATGTTTCAGAGTATCCTTTGCCCGAAACCATAAGCATAAACTGATCATTTTCTTTTAGCGCTGATTCTGCAGCATTCTGGTATTTTATCAATTCATCTTCCAGATTCATGGAGGCAAAATGATTAATGTCAATGGAAACAAGTATTTTTTTTGAGCTTGTTGAATCCACCCCTATGCCAAATAAACGTGCGGGATCGATGCCTACTTCAAAATAGGTGAGGTCCTGTTCCATTTTGTAGAAATTAAGGAAGCTGCCATTTTGAGCATTATTGCTAAATTCAAGATTCATATCGGGGTAAGGGGTGATATCTTCAATAAAAAGATGTTGATAATGATATTGAAGAGTGTCGACATAATCGTCAAATTCCCACTGAGGATTTTCCTTTATTGAGGGAGTTCCCCAGTTTGTATTTGTCGTGCGGAATAGAATATCCAAGGGCTTTTGGACAGAATTGTCTGAAAGGAGCAATCCCATCGGCAGTTCAGTAGCCGGCTGACTAACATAATATTTTGTCGGGACAATATAATTCATTTTCACTTTACGATAGCTTCCTGAAGTAAGAGGATACACTTTAAGTGTATATTGACTGCCTTCTTTAATCAGAAAGGCGGGATCCCTTGTTGTAACAACAATACTATCATAAATTGCCTGCGCGCTCCAAACGTCATACATTTTTGCCTGCATTACACTATCGCCCATCCACAACCACATATCGTTAATTACCGCACCCTGGGGAAGTTCAAACCTGTGGACAATTTCCAGGGAATTTGAATTATACTGGTTATGATCAGAGTATTTCAGGTAAAGGGAATGTTCCACATAATTTCCATGGGGAGCTACAACTAAGGTTGCCCAGTCAATAAATCCTGGCGCGCTCCCGTGCGAAGTTGTTTCGTGTACAGAAAGGTCGTTGACCGCAAAAGTAGTAATAAAACCTGCAAATAATAAAAAAATGATGGTTAGTAATTTTTTACTCATGAATCCCTCCACTATATTGTTGTTAAATGTTCTCCGGCATTTCTTGTGCAATTATAATGCCATACGAATCTCTGCATAAAATGTCATATTTTTTGATTTGGGCATATGAAAATATGTGTGGAATTGTTACGAAGTGTGTAATATATACACATTGTATAAAAATTGAAAGGAAGTAAATCTAAAAAGTAATAAACCTATTGAAGACTCGTGCGAGGGCCCTCGACAAATCCTTCTGCCGGACTGAGGAGTGAGATGAAACTTTTATAATGTTCCTCATAATCCATTGAAAGCAGTTCTTCTATTTTCTGAGGTGTAATCAGAAGGGTGACTCTTTTTAAAGGGGAGGTTTTTGATATTTTATGTATTACCGAGGAAAAATCGGGATTTATATAAAAGGAGGATACATTACCTGTCTTTTTCTCGAATAACTTTTCTTTGCTGTTTTCAGAAATATTAACCGAAACATTTCCACGCGCGTAAAATACCAGCCCGATAACCTCGCTCATTACCTTCTGGTTAATTACAAGATCATCGCTGCCCGATATATCGTCCGTGATGATAATAATATCTTTTAATAATTCTTTTTGGGAGATCTGTTTTTTCATACAAATTTTTGGACCGACTGATTCAGGAGTATGTTACAAATTGAAATATAAATTCGAATATACCGAATTCAAAAACCTCATGCCAATTGAAAAGTCAAACTCTATTTTTTTTGTTAGTTATCTTCATTAAAGTCAAAAGTAATATACCTTTGAGAAATAGTTTTAGTTAATGCTTTTTGCCTCAAATTAATTTGGATGTTCAAATCTGATTTATGACTATAAAAATATTGTTCTGAAACGATAATAAACGAAACAGGTGTTGTATTTGATGAATACTTTCCATATTATTCATTTTTGTGGTAAAGTTCGGACAAATTTGAGTTAATTAAAGAATAATAAGTTAAAGAGAGATGATATGGATTATCTTGAAATTACTGTTATTTTGGTTTCTCTTTTGGGTATATGTCTTTATCTCCTGAGTATAAGGAAAATATTTAATAAAATATCAGTTAAAGGTCTGATAATCTTTATTTTCCTTTTCCTTTCGGTTTTATCAGCGGGTGTAGCCTATCTTTCAAATCGGCTTTTACAAAGCGCGAAGGAAATAGCGGAATATGAGATAAACAGGAGCAGTTCTCTTGACCTGGCACGCGAATTAAGTCAGTCATCAGATGATCTGACCAGCATGATCAGGCTTTACGCGGTTACGGGAAATTCGAAGTATAAGGAATATTTCTTTAATATAAGTAAAATCAGAGATGGTATAATCGAGCACCCAAAGAACTATAATCTCTCATTTTGGGATAAAGTTCTTGATGATAAAATTATTCCGGTTTATGATGGTGAAAAATATAATATAATCGAAAAGCTTAAACAACTGGGCGCCCAACAGGATGAAATAGAGATATTACAGTCCGCGAAAAAATCATCCGATGATCTTATAAATTTGGAAGTTATAGCGATGAATGCCATTGAGGGCAGGTTCATGGATAAGGATTCAAGCTTTACGATTACAGGTAAACCCGATTTTGATCAAGCCCGCCAGATTGTTAATGGTAAAAGGTATCTTAAAGCCAAATCAGTTATTATGTCAAAGATTGAGGAATTTTTATTGCTCGTTGACGTAAGAACGCAAAAAGAATTATCCAGGCTTATAAAAGAGGATGAAAAAATAGTATTGTCCATCATTATCTTAGTTTTATTCGCGATGATAAGTTTTTTGGTTTCATTTATCTTTATCAGGAGAAAAATATTTAACCCTCTTCAATCAATTAAAAATTTTACGAAAGCTCTTCGGGATGGTGATTATTCAAGAAGACTGAAACGATTTACCACGGATGAGATTGGCAGCCTGATTTTTTCAATAAACAATATGGCTGAACAGATAGAGACAAGAAACAGAGAACTCAGTGAATTGAATGCCACACTTATAGGACAGACAAACGCGTTAAATGAAGCGGCGATTGTATCAATAACAGATGTCGACGGAAAAATAATACATGTGAACGATAAATTCTGCGCTATTTCGGGCTATTCACGTGATGAACTTATCGGACAAAGTCACAGTATCGTTAATTCCGGGTATCATAGCAGGGAATTTTGGAAGGAGATGTGGGAGACAATTGAGGAGGGAAATCTGAAACCCTGTTTAATTAAAAACAAGACAAAAGAACAAAAATATTTTTGGATCGACTCAGTAATATCCCCGATAAAAGATAAAACCGGAACTCCGCTGCAATATATCGGAATAGGTTTTGACGTGACAGAAAGAATGACCAATGCCGAATTAATTGAAGCTGAAAGAGAAAAAGGGGAGCTGATATTAAATTCCATTACACAGGGAATTTTTGGAACAGATATAAATGGTACTATCACTTTTGTTAATCCCGCCGCGCAAAAGATGCTGGGTTATGGTGATAATGAACTTGTCGGTAAAAACGCTCACAAAACAATTCATCATCACAATTGTGAAGGCAAATTGCAACCTGATGAAACATGCCCGATGCTCAACGCGATTAAAGAAGGCACTTCCCGAAATATAGAAGATGATGTATTGTGGAAAAAGGATGGAAGCTCCTTTCATATTGAATACAGCACCAATCCACTTTTCATCGATGAAAATTTAATTGGAACGGTTTTCGCGTTTACTGATAAAACCGAAAGAAATAAGAAGGAGGAGGAGACCAGGAAATTATCTGCCGCCATCGAGAGAAGCCCTCTGATGATTATTATTACTGATATAGAGGGAGTTATTGAGTATGTTAATCCTGAGTTCGAAAAATCCACAGGTTATAAATCAGAAGAAGTGAACGGGCAAAAAACAAATATTCTGCGCTCGGGAACAACAGAAATTGATATTTATCAGGATATGTGGGATACAATATCAAAGGGGAATGTATGGCGTGGTGAGATCGAAAATAAAAAGAAAAACGGGGAAATGTTCTGGGCCAGCATATCAATTTCGGCGGTAAGGGATAAGACTTCAAAAATAACACATTTTGTGGCAATTGAAGAGGACATCACCGAAAGAAAAATATCTGCCGCGAAATTCAAATCACTATTTGATTACGCGGTTGACGGATTCGCCTTTATTGAGGATGGCAGGATAATTGAGCATAACAGATCGTGGATGGAAATGCTCGGTTATCAGGAAGGTGAAATGATCGGATTGAATGTGACAGATATCCAGGCGGAGATACAACCGGACGGCAGACAAAGTATAGAGCATTTCAGGGAGGACAGAACCAGGCTCGATGAAGGACATTACGTAAAAAGAGAGGGATCAGCGAAGAAAAAGAATGGAGAGATTATTCCGGTTGACCTGACAATTATTCCGATTCCTCTTGGTGAGCGATTGCTGCTGGGGGCTATTATTACTGACAGAACCGAGGCTAAACACAGGGAAGCTGAACTAAGAGCAGCCAAAGAAAAATTGGATACCGCTTTAGACGCCGGAAACCTGGGAATATGGACTTTTCAGATAGAAGAACAAATAGTCGGGCTGGATGAGAGAGGAAGAGAAATTCACGGGTACCTGGAAGGAGAGTTTGACGGAAAATTTGAAAATTATATTAAACATATACATACCGACGATCTTCCATTATTTATTTCAAGGGTTGAGGAAGGTGTCAGAACCGGAGGCGATTATTATAATACATATCGTATTATAACCTCAACCGGAAAAATAAAACATCTTTTCGAACAGGGATATGCTTATAAAAATGCTGCCGGAAAGGTAGTTTCGGGAACAGGTGTTGTAACAGATATGACGGAGGTGGAAAAATCAAAGGAGGAATTAAAAACACTGAAAGTCGCTGTAGAACAAAGCCCGATATCTGTAGTAATCACAGATATAAAAGGCAATATACAATATGTAAATCCCATGTTTTCAAAAATAACCGGATACACAGTGGAAGAAACCATCGGGAATAACCCCAGAGCTCTCAAATCGGGTATTCATAATGATAAATTTTATAAGGAAATGTGGGATACAATTTCCTCGGGCAAAGTATGGTCGGGAGAGATCTGCAATAAAAATAAAGCGGGAGAATTATTCTGGGAAGAAGCTGCAATTTCACCTGTTATAAATGAGAATAAACAGTTAATCAACTATATCGCGCTGAAAATAGATATAACCCAGAGAAAACAATTTGAGGAGGAATTAAAATCAGCGAAAAAAGCGGCCGAAATAATTGTTGACGCGATGCCCATCCCGGCTGCGGTTACAGTAAGAGAAACCGGAGAGATAATACGCTTCAATGAATCCATCTGCAAATTTCATAATATTCCACCGGAAGAATTTTATTATTTAAAAGCTGTGGATTGGTATATCAATCCGGATGACAGGGAAAGATTGATATCTGAAATTGATAAAAAAGGAGCAATTGTTAACCGCGAAATACAATTAAAACGTGTTACTAACGGAGAAATAAGAGACACCATGGCTTCATTTGTTCCAATTATATATGGCAACAAAGAATGTCTGGTGGGAACATTTATTGATATCACCGAGATAAAAAATGTACAGGAAGCCCTTGAGAACGCGAAAGAGGAAGCTGAAGCGGCAACAGTAGCGAAAAGTCAATTCCTGGCTACAATGTCGCATGAGATAAGAACGCCGATGAACGCTATAATAGGCTTATCAAATTTAGCGCTTCAAACCAGACTCGACATGAAACAATTGGATTATCTGCAAAAAATCCACAGATCGGCACAAACCCTGCTTGGTATAATCAATGATATCCTGGATTTCTCGAAAATTGAAGCGGGCAAACTGGAAATAGAAGATATTGAATTTGACCTTTACCAATTGCTGGAAACAGTATCTGCAATGAACGCGCAGAAGGCTTTTGATAAAGGGATAGAATTTATCTATAATTTGTCACCGAAAGTTCCTGTTAACCTTATTGGAGACCCGTTAAGAATAGGACAAATATTAACTAATTTTTGCAGTAACGCGATAAAATTTACTGAAAAGGGTGAAGTATTCATCTTTGTTGAGGTTGTTGAATATGATAATAAATCGGTTAAACTGAAGTTTTCTGTCGCTGATACAGGAATTGGATTGACTGAGGAACAAATAAAAAAATTGTTCCGGGCCTTTCAGCAGGCGGATGCCTCCACTACAAGAAAATATGGTGGAACAGGACTCGGATTAACAATAAGCAAAAGGCTGGCTGAATTAATGGGAGGGGGAATCGGGGTGAAAAGTATATATGGAAAGGGAAGCACATTCTTTTTTACGGCACAATTTCAGCTTCCCGGAAAATCTATCGTCCCCTACGATGATGTTGATAAAGAGCTGATTAATCTGAACGCGATTGTCTGTGATAATAATTTAACAACACAAAGTGTCATAGGGCATATACTGGAAGGATATTCCTTTAAGGTTAAAGCAATAAACAGCGGAACAAAAGCGCTTGACGAATTAAGAAAAAAAAGGAAAAAGTATGATTTGATGGTGATTGATTTACAGATGCCCGGAATGGATGGTTTGCAAACTCTGAAACAGATTAAATCAGAAAACCTGCAGGTTGATAAAAAAATTCTTCTTGTGCCCTACGGGATAAATGAAGATCAGATAAAAACAGAACTTTATAATATAGACGCGATTCTTTACAAGCCGGTTTCTCCTTCACCCCTTTATAATAAGATTCTGGAAGTATTCGGGAAAGGAGCTATTGTTTCTACGAAATCAGAACAGAATAAGATTAATCTTAGGAAACTGGCAAAAATAAAAGGGGCGGATATATTGCTTGTGGAAGATCATGAAATCAATCAACTTGTCGCGGTGGATTTACTTGAAGGGGCAGGCTTTAATGTTGATATTGCCGATAACGGCATAATCGCGGTTGAAAAAATTAAAAAATCTGAAGATACAAACAGGTATAATATTGTTCTGATGGACCTTCAGATGCCGGAGATGGATGGCTACACCGCGACAAGAGAGATAAGGAAAATAAAAAGGTATGATGATATTCCGATAGTGGCCATGACAGCTGACGCTGTGAGCGGAGTAAAAGAAAACTGTCTGGAAGCCGGAATGCAGGATTTTGTTTCAAAGCCAGTCAATCCTGCGGAATTATTTAAAGCCCTTTTAAGATGGATAAAACCGGAAAGCATTAAAAATGTTTCCGGTGTTAAAAAAGAAGCTCTCTTATTTAATCAGGATGGTCCCGAAATAAAAATTCCCGAGATTGACGGAATAGATATAAAGGAGGGATTGTTAAGAATAGGGGGCAATAAAAAATTATTCCAAAAACTGCTAAAGAAATTCAGTAATAATTTTAATGATTTTGAACAAAAAATAATTGAAGCGGATGATCGGGAAGAAAAAGAAGTGTCAGTCAGAATGGCCCACTCATTAAAAGGGGTCGCGGGCAACCTGGGGGCAGTGGAATTGTTTGCGTCGGCAAAAGAACTTGAGCATGACTTAAAGAATAACAATGGAGAAAATTTTGAAATCTTATTGCGAAAAACTATTTCCCTGCTGAATGTAGTTATAACTTCCATAAAAAATAATATCTCTTTTAAGGCGGATGAGAAAAGAGAAAGCTGTTTATCAGATGAGGAGATAAAAGAAAAACTACATGAACTGAGAAGCCTGTTGTCGGATTACAGTTCGGACGCGGTGGAAAAACTTAATGAGATTGGTGATATAGAAGATTATAAAGAAGATTTTATTAACTTAAAGAAAAAAACATCAATATATGATTTTGAAGAAGCATTGGAAATATTAAATAAAATATTATTGAATATGGGGCAGGATAATGTTTGAGAAATCTGAAAAAACAATTTTAATTGTTGATGATACGCCTGAGAACGTAGACATTCTCAGAGGGTTGTTATCCGACTACAGACTGGCAATTGCCATTAATGGCAAGATAGCGCTGAAAATCGCCAATCTGAATCCGAAACCTGATTTAATTTTGCTTGATATCATGATGCCTGAGATGAATGGATTCCAGGTCTGTGAAGAATTAAAAAAGAATCCTGAGACAAAAAGTATTCCGATAATTTTCATAACAGCTCTTTCGGAAACTGAAAATCTTGTAAAAAGTTTTGAACTGGGCGCTGTCGATTACATAACAAAACCTTTCAATCATTCTGAAGTTATGAAAAGGGTTGAAACACATCTATCCCTTAGTCATTATCAGAAAAGACTCGAAAATATAAATTTTATCCTTGAAGAAAAGGTCCAAAAACGCACTGAAGAGCTGCGTCAGCTCAATTCGGAACTGGTTGTGGCAAAAAATAAAGCTGAAGATATAAACAAGCTCAAATCATTTTTTATACAAAATATCAGTCATGAGCTTAGAACTCCCCTGATAACTATTCTTGGTTTTTCCGAAATTATTTCGAATGAGTCTGAAAATTCTGACTATAAAGAATTTGGGAGAGAAATTTTTGATGCCGGTCAAAGACTGCAAAAAACTTTAAACGATATTATCGCTTTGACCGATCTGGAAAACAAAAAGCTGGAAGTCGCTTACAGTAATATTGATGTTATAAAAACAATAAAGAGAACGATTGAACATTATAAACCAATAGCTGAAAAGAAAGGGCTCTCTTTTAAATTTTCTTCCGGCATGGAAAAATTAATGTATATTACAGATGATAACTTATTAACATATATTTTGTTCAGTATTGTAGATAACGCTATCAAATTTACAAAACAGGGAGGGATTCATATAGGAGTTTCCGGTAAGACAGAAAATTCCATTCCATACCTGGTTATTGATGTGACCGATACCGGTATTGGTATTTCACCAGAGAAACTTGGTCTTATTTTTTCATTATTTCGGCAGGAAAGTGAAGGGTACAGCAGAGATTATGAGGGAATGGGCATCGGGTTGACAATCGCTAAACAATTGACTGAAATATTAAAGGGTGAAATCTCTTTATCCAGCAACCCGGGTAAAGGAACAAAGGTAACGATCAGATTTCCGCTCGCGCAGGATGAAAAAGAGGTCTCTTTTAAGGTTGACCAGGCAAAACGACAAATTATTCCGCATAAAGTCGAGGCAGGTGTTTCCAAACCGATGCTTTTATTGGTTGAGGATAATGAAAGCAACAGGTTTTTGCTGAAAAAAATGATGCAGAATTATTTCACGGTTGAAGAGGCCGCAGATGGAATTAGCGCTTTAGCCATGTTCGAAATGAAAAGTTATGATATAGTGTTGATGGATATAAATCTCGGAGCCGGAATTGATGGAATTGAAGTATGCAGAAGAATCCGCCGATCAACAAAAAATAATGGCATTCCCGTTATAGCTGTCACCGCGTTTGCCATGAGGGAAGAAAGGGAAAAATACCTGGATTTTGGATTTACCGATCTTATACAAAAACCGGCGCTAAAAGAAGATTTTCTAACGCTGCTTAAAAAATATATTGTTGAAAAGTGATTTGTCTGATCTCTAAATCCATAAACCGGCTGAGCCGGAATTTCAATATTGTACTAACCGCCCCCACGGGGAATTCCCCGTGGCTATTCGGCTTCGACACCTTCGGGGCCGGTAAAAAAAAATGGAAATCCTATTATTGACATCAATAGTGAAAATATCTTTTCGTTCTTATGAAACATTCTTTTTGGGGGTGTAACGGTACTCTTAGTTCTCCTCGTTCCTGAATAACCTGAGCGTTTTTGAAAAGACGAGAACGAAGTACGATTACGTGAACGAGTACGAAAGATTATTTGGGATTTATCCATTCAATCCCGATGTCATTTTCTATTGATTAAAGCGTTCGGGAGCTTTTTGATGGCCTAAGTTGACAGCAGCGCCTCCGGCGGGGGATATTACGATTGTTCGGATGTGCTTACAAATGTTCCTCATAAGGGCGTTTTCCTCAAGCTCGCCTGGGGAAAATTTTGGACCTGTTTTTTCTTAATAGTGCCAGATATCGGAAGTCGATTGTGATTCGAAATCTTTTTTTCATTCAGGAGATTTCTTCACTCCGGGTTAGTTGCAACTCAAGGTAGATCAAATCCCTTTATACATGAAGCAGCCGCAGCCCATTCTCCACTTATAATCTTAAGGGAAGGAGATTCCGATCACTTTTTATTAAAGAGTTTTCCACAGGCTTTAATATTGTCTGTTATTATAATAAATCGGTTTAATTCCGGCACCCAAATATAAAATTATGCATCTTATGAAGGATGATATCAGAATAGGTGTCTGTTACCCGAAATATTGGGAATTATTATAATGTATAAACCAATTGGTCGTAGAGAAAAATTAAAGAATTACAGAATGATGAGAAGGGAAAAGGCAAAGGAAGAATATTGAAAGAGAACCGAAATTTTTATTCTTATTTATGGCACGCTCTGTGGCTTTCACTGGCTGAAACTTTCGCTGAGCGCAATACGGTTCTTCCCGGTTTAATTTTATTAGCGGGCGGCAGTGAACCTGATATCGGTATGCTCACAGCTATAATGATTGGCATACCTCTGATTTCTCAATTATTTTTTGCCTCATATCTTACTTCGAAGGAGTATAAGAAACCTTTTCTTCTGATCGGCATTTATATCAGGATAGCATCTTTTTTCGGTCTGGCGGCATCAATTTATTTAATCAGAGACCTGAGCGCATCTCAATTTATAGCAATAATATTTTTCTGGATGGTTTTGTTTTCAATTAGCGGCGCTTTCGCTGGAGTTTCTTACACCGATATTATAGGCAAGAGTTTTACGAGTGAAACAAGGAAAAGATTTTTTGTTACAAAACAGATTATCACGAGTATCGGGATATTAATTTCAGCGTTTTTAGTCAAAGATTTGCTTGTTTCTATTGATTATCCTGAAAATTACGGCGCGGCATTTACAATAGCGGGAATCTTGTTATTTATCGCTTCACTCGGATTTATTTTCCTTAAAGAAAAACGCTCGGAAATTAAAAAACAATACAGCTCTATCCGGGAAGTTATTAAATCAGTTCCGGCTGAGATCAGGGCAAATCCCAATTTGAAATATTTTGTTATTATTTCGAATCTGATCGGCACGACATTTACACTGATTCCATTTTATATAGCATATTCCAGGACAGTTTTTGAAATAACAGAAGATTTGATCGGGCAGTTTCTGCTGGCTCAGCTTTCCGGAATGGTAATATCCAACCTGATCTGGAAAAGATTTCTAAAAAAATACTCCTTCAAAGGCATGCTGAAAGTCACCTCGGTGATGATGGGAATCGCCCCTCTTCTTGTTATTATAATTTCTTCATTTAATTCGGTAGTTTTATTCGCGGGCGTTTTTCTCTTAATAGGATCGGGTATAAGTTCACAAAAAATTACTATGGAGGGAGTGCTCATTGAAATTTCGAATGAAGCGAACAGGCCGTTATATATTGGTATATATGGCACTCTGAATTTAACATCAGCTTTTCTACCTTTATTAAGCGGTTCCTTATTCGGAATTATCGGTTATCATTATATATTCATTTTATGGAGTTTTCTTACATTTTCTTCTTTGTTTCTGATAAAAAAGATGGTATGCCCGGTAGGTATTGAAGAGAAAAAATCGATTTAAAAAACTTCTAAGCTGGCAGAGTCAGAAGTAAAAGTTGTTAGTGGAGAGTGAAGAGATAATAACCAGCAATTTTTCTTTCAGATAACTTCAAAATCCCCTAAAAGTCCCGAAAGGGATTCTCCGCGGTGAACAGGCAGACATAATTCCCCGGTAAATTGAGGGTCAAACAAAATTTTGCCATTTTGCGTAGAATTTAATTCCTTACGGAGCAATTGTTCCCGAATAACCTGAGCGTTTTGAAAAGACGAGTACGAAGTACGATTACGAGAACGAGTACGTATTTAGAATCGCGGCCTGACTATCGGCAACATGCCATTGGCGGGCTTTTTAACAAATTTTGCGCTCTGGATTATCCTCTACATGTTGGGTTAGTTTGTTTGTTAAGAGCCTAAATTTTCCCCAGGCAGAGCTTGAGGAAATCACCCTATCGGGGAAAGGATAAACTGCAAACACCTGATGAATTGAGCTCTATTTTCCATTGAAAAGAATCCCGAATGGGATTCAATATCAATAGCCCCGGGCGACGAAAGAAGAGAGCAGCCCGGGGTTAAAAGAAAAATATGCCGCCACGACCCCGAAGGGGTCGAATATAGAACTTCATCGCGAATTTGATTTTACTCCGGCAAATACTATTTCCCCGGGGGTGTTTATTTTCGACGCCTTCAGCGTCGCGAAAGATGTCCGCTATATCAGACCACCGGATTGCATCCGGGGTTATTCATATTCGACTCCATTCGGAGTCGTTTACGATTAAAAGAAATATTTCTCAGGAAATTCCTTTTTGATTCCGGCTCGGCCTGTTTATTTAGAATCGCGGCCTGACTATCGGCAACATGTCATTGGGGGGCTTTTTGACAAATTTTGCTCCCTGGATGATTATCCTCAACATGTTAACATCAGTGTGGTGATAAGAGCCTGATTGGTTCACTTCTTCTATACGGGGGCAAATAACGCCCTGTTTTTTACAATTTGATAAAATGGTTTTTGCGATCTGATTATACTATCCATCAAAAAAATCGTTATATTTATTAGTTAAATATTAATACAAAACAGAGAGAAGGAATATGGCAGTAGTAAAATCAAAAAAAGGTGTTATCGCTATTCTTACCGGCGGCGGAGACGTTCCGGGACTTAATCCTGCTATCCGCGCTGTAACGATAAGGGCTATCAGGGAAGGTTTCCAGGTTATCGGTCTCAGAAGAGGCTGGGCCGGAGTAATGGAAATGATAAGAGAAAAGGATTATGATAACAGTAATAATTATGTTGTTCTTACCGAGGAGATTGTAAACCGGGCGGGAAGAACAGGAGGCACATTCCTTCATTCCTCCAGAACCAGGCCAAGTCACGTGCCAAAAGTGAATGTTCCCGACCACCTGAAAGATAAATATAATGAGGATGTGAACGACCTTACAGAAGAGGTTATAAAAAACTTAAGCTGGCTGGGTGTCGATTATCTCATACCTATTGGCGGTGATGATACTCTGAGTTATGGCGTGCATCTTTTTAATAAAGGTGTAAATGTGGTCGCAATTCCAAAAACCATGGATAATGACGTGCCGGGAACTGATTATTGCATCGGTTTTTCTACCTGCGTTACCAGGACAATTGAGCTTACACATAACCTGAGAACATCTGCCGGTTCTCACGAAAGATTTCTTGTTATCGAGGTATTCGGAAGGTACGCCGGATTTTCAGCTCTTTTGCCTACAATGGCTGGCGCCGCTAACCGCTGTGTGATACCTGAATATAAATTTGATGTTGAGCGTCTGACCGAACTCCTGGTTCATGACAGGAAAACAAATCCAAGTCATTATTCCGTTGTTCTTGTCTCCGAAGGAGCAATGTTTAAGGATGGTGAAATGTTATTTGAAAGCCAGGAAACTGATATGTTCGGCCATAAAAAACTTGGCGGAATAGGAGACCGTGTTTCATCGGCAATAAAAGAATTCTCTCCAAAATTCAATAACGGTAAAAGAATAAATGTTATCAACCAGAGGCTTGGTTATCTTGTAAGATGCGGAGACCCTGACGCTACTGATTCAATCGTTCCGATGGCCTATGGCAATATCGCGCTCGATCTTATTCTTGAAGGCACCCACGGAAGGCTTGTAACTCTCAAGAACGGCAGTTATTCAACCGCTCCGCTGGAAATTATTACCAGTGTGAAAAAAGTGGTTGATGTAGATAAATTTTACAGTACCGAAAGATACCGCCCCCTCTATAAGAGCTTCGAATCAAAACCACTACTTATAATGACGAGTGAATTATAAAAGAAATTTGAAAATGCCGGATTTATGCCCGGCATTTTTTTTATTTCGTTTAGCTGGATAATAACATCAATTCCGGAATGGTTGAGATAGTAATATCCTGATTTGCCGCCAGCCTATCATTATCCCTGTTTTCGGCAGCAAAATTTATCTTTGTCGGGAATTCAATATTTCGTCCCGTCATTCATCACAAGTTTTAAATTGTTAGGATTCAATTAAAAATGAATTAATCCCATTTTTTTGAACTGGCGGACCCAATTTTATCTTTTTATTCCATTTAGTCTTAACCAGTGGTTTATAATTTAGTTCTGATTTTGCTTCTGTTAATTTGTCAATACCCTCAAAAGTGAAATTAGAGCCTTCAGTTTTATTATAGTTATTTCAAAATCAGCCTCTTTCAAATTAATGGAAGGAGAGACTGAAGCCGGGAATATATATAATGCCCATAATGGTTAATAACTTTAATAGAGTTTGAACGGAAAATATTATTAATAAAGTCATTCTTAATATTTGAAAACAATATTTCCGCTTTATTAACAATATCGGTTTCAACAGCATTTCGAACATCTACTTTTTGAGCATAAATATATAATGAGGATATTAATTCAAAAAAGGAAATGTAATTCATCGACATCAATGATCATGAGTAAAACGGAAAGAATATATTATGTGAAAAATGACAAGAGAAATATGCAAAACTATAATTATCACGATAACAAATGCATAGGGTATTCTGAATACATAATGATTCAGTGCAGGAAAAATAGAATAGAAAGCAAAAATTATTAAGCAAATTTTTAATATGATATTTGATCGAATTATTTTTGTGAACTTTTTGTAGTCAGTAATATATTTTATTAACAAATATATTCCAATAATTATAAGTATTATTCCAACAACCTGAGCTTCCCAGCCATATTTAACCTGATATCCTTTGTGGTACCAGAGGCCAAGATCAATTTTTTCGTTAATTATCGCTTTGAGTCCAATCGGAATTAAATCGATAGAGAGCAACAGGAAGAAGAATCTATCCATAATTTTTTATCACCATCCAAAAATATTACTTTAATCAAAGCTGCTATTGATGCATTCCGTCTTGCTGAGACACCGGGAAAAGCTCCATCAATATTGTGAGTTGATATTTGTTATCTTTTATCCTTTATAAGAAAAATCTTCGGCAAAACGTATTTGTTTATTAAGAGTAACTGAACTTTTATATAAATCAAACAACTTTTTGAGACTACGCAATTTATTGAAATTATTCAGAAATATAGTACAATTTTATTCGCGGTAATCTTCAAATTCCCAACATCCTATTCGTCCCATTTTTTTAGCCATTTCCTCCCAGCTATCTCCCTGGCAACTATTGAGCTGTTCATTTAAAAAATTAAATATTTGGGGATAATAAAATTGTTGTACTATTATAGAGTGCCTGCCTATAAGTAGATCTGCTTCAGATAAATTATTTTGCAGCCATTTTGGTGAACAAATAGTGATATCGAAAGATTCTTCACCTTCAATACCTTTCTCACCAATCATCATTTGTAATAAAAAACAAAATTCACCTTTTTTTTCGGGAATAAAACTTTCCAAATCGTCAATATCCGGAGAGATTAAGTATTTTATTTCATAAAGCATAAAAATTCCTGTTTTGAAATTTTCAATATCCTTCGATATCAGCATCGTAACGCATTTCAAAATACAGCTCTGGTCAGGTTGAGACTTTTTAATAATGGTAATCGATACATAAAAACATTTGTTTCTGAGTGCAAATTTACATTTTATTTTTGTTTCGTAAAAAGACTCTATGAAAAACTCCTGAGCTTAATTATTAGGGAAGCATCAAATATAAAGTTTATAGGTTCTTTGGCGTTCCTGAAATGAATATCCTTTTGAACATCTGAAAAAGTACCTGAATTGAATTTCGCAATTGTGCGATTATTAGCATGAAGATGGTATATCCAGGCATCAAACATAAATAAGTCTCTCTCATTAGTGTACTTTTAATCAAGTCCTGCAAGAATATTCTTAATTTTTTCTTTTTGTGACTTCGAAAATACTATTATTTCATGCCGGAGCATTTTTTCTCCAAGAATTGAGTCCGCATTAGGTAAGGCAAGTCGCTTTTTGAACACGGTCGCAGAATCTTCATGAATATTTATTAGATATCCAAGTTCTCCACCTCCTGAGGGAAATATTAAAAGTTCAGCAATTGCCTTATCTGAATTATTTTCACTTTCGCATGACAGGTTTATTAAAACAATTATAAACCATAACCAGTGATATTTATTCACTTCGCTCCTCAATATCTATAACAACACAGGCTATAATTTCAATTTTCACAAATTTCATTTTTATCATCCGCTTTTAGCAGTTATTAATCGTGATAATGCCATGAATCCCAAATTATAAAGAATAAAAATTATTATATGAATAACCTTCATGAGAGTCAAGTTATTCTGTGTGCTGCTGGTTTTTGGGTGAGATTTGAAGTAGTTTGCCGAAGTAGGGGATATTCATCAAAAAAAACAAAAAATAAAAAACCCGGAAGCTGTTAAAAACCTCCGGGTTTATTTTATCTGAAATCTTTATTTGTCAATCTCAAAATTATTTGAGGAGCATCATTTTTTTAACGGCGCTGAAACCTCCGGCCTGAATTCTGTAAAAGTATAGTCCTGATGCGAGGTTCGACGCGTTAAATTCTACTTCATGTTTGCCTGCTTCCATATTGCCGTTTACAAGTTCTGTCACTTTTTGGCCAAGCTGGTCGTAAATAATAACTTTTACATTTTCAGCCTGGGGCAGTGAGAAAGATATTTTTGTTCCTGGGTTAAACGGATTGGGGTAGTTCTGCGAAAGCTCAAATGACTCTGGAATTTCGGCAGTCTGAACTGATAGAAAACCTGAAGTGATTTCCATTGACTCGCCTGACCTGAGTAAGATTGAGCCGGTTCCGTTGTCAATTGATAAATCCTCACCATCAACCGTAATGGTTACGGGATATTGAATTCCCTGCATTTTGATGTTTGTTTTTGCAGTTAAATCCTCAACAAATCTGTCGCTGCCGAATCTGACATCAAAAACACCGGCAGGAGGCAGGGGAGGAAGACTATAGGCATCGGAAGATTCACCGGCATGGTAGAGAACTTCGGAATATCCGTCAGCGGCAGTTAATGTTATCTTAGTCCAATCCGGTGCAATTGAAATTCCCGGCGCGGCTTTAGCAGGTGAACTATTACCGCCAAGGTGTATGATGCCCGGCTGTGAAGTTCTTACCCAGTAGGCTTTACATGGTTCGAGCATATCAGCCACATAATAACTTCCATCCATCCCATAAATCGCTGAAGAAATTATGCCTGCCGGTTCTGTTGTTATCTGGTCAGTCATAGAGTAATATTCATGAACACCGATCAGATTCCAGCCGGCTTCAACCATAACCTGGTCATGCGCCATCGGTTCGCCGACGAGAGTATAAGAATACTGATCAGGGAATTTAGCCCAGTAGCCGTCCCCGATGTCAATTATGTTTGTTTCATAATAACCGCCGTCAAAGCCGAACACAGGTGAATCAAGCTGGCCAAATATTTCCTGAGGGGTCATATTGCCCATCAATAATGGCACAGATATCATCTGCCAGCCGGAAGCGATAGGCATTTCCATTGTCATCATCTCAGTTTTTTCGATCACAAGGGCTGTAATATTTTCGTTGGTAATAGATACCATTGAATCAAGGCGCATATCCACATTAATAAGGTCGCCGGTGAAAGCATCTTTCAGTTTATAGGAGCCATTTCCAAAAGATTCGGGATCCCATGAAACCTCAACCGGGTAACCATTAGCGCCTGCCTGAATCAGTATATTCCAGATAATTACATAATCACTTGTATCACGAATATCGATCCAGGAAAACTCGACCGGAGAAATTGGCAATTCAAATCTCACGTCGAATACATCCGCAGGGGGGAGCGGAGGCAATATCGCTTCACCAAACTCATGATCTATGCCGTCGCTTGCAAATAACGCTTCTCCAAACATTAATTCCCTGCCGCTTCCGGTCGCGTTATCAATATCAATTTTTGTATGCCACAGTAGGTTATCCATTTTTTCGATGATCAGCATGGTTATATTTTCATTTGTTATCATCACCGAATTGGTTTCTTTCATATTAACATTTATCATATCGCCTGTAAAAGCGTCTTTAAGTGTAAAAGCTCCATCGGGAAGATCATCCGGATTCCAGGTCAATTCAACAGGATATCCCATCATGCCTCCCTGCACAAAAACTTTCCATTGCCTGACATTCATCATCGTGTCCCGTATATCAACCCATGAATATTCAACAGGATCGAGAGGCAATTCAAACCTGGCGTCGAAGGCTCCTGCAGGAGGAAGGGGTGGAAGGATATCTTCGCCGAATTCCATATCAATTCCATCGGTAGCGTAGACAGCTTCACCGAATGTCAGGTCCCTGTCACCAGTGATCGCGTTTTTGACGTTTAGCGCCGCGCTCCAGACAACATCTCCGGGGTTGGGCATAGGTTCATCTGATATAATTGTGAGTGTCCATGCCTCAAGTGTGCCGGAATCATAATTAACATTATCAAATACTTTTAATTTCCAGGCACCCTGAACCGGTAAATCATTAAATGTCGCGAGGGGTTCTTCAGGTGAAAACTCACCGGTGAATGGAGCCATGCCCATCGTAATAGGCATTGGAGCTTCATCATCAAAATGAGTATCTATATAATTGTCTCCTGTCCCCCCATTTTTTTCGGAGAGGTTAATAATTGTTCCATCAGGACTGATTAACAGCAGGGTGAGATCACCGGTCCAGGTATGGAGAATTGTATCGATTGAAACTGTTACAGATTCCACCATACCGTTAAAGTTGTCAATTACAATTTCATCCGTGACGCCACCGTAATCACCATCTGGTATCTCAAGTCCCAGGTTATTTCTTGAAAATTCAAGAACATAAATTCCGACACCAAGCGCGGGAGCAGTGACCATATCACTTCCGAATCCGCCTGCATAAGAGCGAATCCCGAAATGATAGATACCTGACGAGGGAGCTGTCATTGTAAATGATTCGCCATCACCGGTTAACGATCCGATCCTGAGCCCATCCTGGTAAATAATGGTTGAATCAATTTCAACTGGCGCTCCATTAATATTAAAATCGGGGTTATCCCAACTGATTTCTACCTGGTTCTGTGATTCCACCCAAATAGATACGACATTGGTTGGATTCAGTGGAACCGGAGCAAGTTCTGTTTTAAAACTCCAGACATAGCCGGGATTCATTCCATCGGTATTGACACTTACAACCCTCCAGAAATAATTTGTTTCATAAAGAAGCATTCCATGATCATATTCGCTATAGAGTGTGGAAGCGGCGCCATTTTGAACGAGCGCCTCGTCATCCATAGTCAGAACATCAATATAAGATTCACTGAAATAAACTTTATTGTATTCGGCTCCGGAGGGATTCTCCCAGGTGACGGTCGGAGTATTATTAACTAAAACATTTACTTCGTTATCTGCGGGAGAGGGGTTATCAGCAAAACCGGGTCCGGGCATTGTACCCGCGTCACCAATATCATAGCCGAATAAATAATTAAGCGGCGCTCCCCAGAGTATTCCTCCGAGAACTATCTTGCCCGGGAATAATTCTGTTGTCAGAAAGAGATCGCTGGCGCTATCGGTAGCTCCATTACCATTCGCGAAATCCTGAAGAACATCATGGGAAATCCCTGTGTATGATTTGGAAGCGATGTGAAGCTGATTTAATGTTTGAGGCGAATTATAACCATAGTTCCAGTCAAAAGTCCATAGGTAAGGACCACCTTCGCTAATATTATCGTAAGCTATGCCCGCGGTGTTGAAACTCCCGCACTGATACGCGCCAATTTCATTCAGTGTGTTTCCGGAACGGTCGAAGAGTGTCAGATTACCATACTGATCACCGACCCAGAACGCGTCATTATCGGAATCATAAGTTATTGCGATAGCATCATCAAGATAAGGATCGTCAAAATAAATCTCACCGGCAGTGACATGGTTTACCGGATCGATAATTGTGATATGATCATTTTCTGATACACCATATATGTATGTGCCGTCATAAGTTACTCCAAATAATTCATGCGATGCGGCAAGCTCGGCAGTTTCAACAATTTCTCCCTGTATATTCATCAGGTAAATATGATCGTCAAATAACTGGCTGAGCCAGAACATCTGGTGATCAGGCATGTATGCTACCACATTAACTGTTCCCATCGCTCCGGCGCCGAATGTATCATAACCAAATAATGGTTCGAAGGTGATATCTGAGGGGTTATCCCTGGTAGTTCTCAACCGATGTTCCAATTTCTTGTGGCCGGTTTCATTGTATTCAACTTCACCAAAAATTTGAACACGTTCGAATGTCTGGCTGTAGCTAAAACCTGCTGTCAGAATTATTAAAAATAGAACTAAGCGCTTCATTTTACCATTCCTGTTTTATTTGCGATTATTAGTCTTATTTTAATTCACAACCGGAATATACTTTGTAATGTTCACGAAAGTATCACAAAACAATAAACTTTTAACAGGTTATGTAGATAAATATATCTGTTTATAACGTTATACTAAAGATTAAAGATGCTTTCTGTTCATACAAATCAGAGTGTTTTTCTGAATGGAAACTTGTCTGATCAGGACCTTTTCCGCATTTGTTAAAAATTGGGGCTGTAGTAGAAAAATAGTCATAAACAGATACAGAAATTCAGGTAATTGCTTATAAATTTTATTATCTTTCAAAAAAAATCAATTAGTTCTCGAAATATAAAAGCTGTTTTGTTTGAGAGTTTTGAAAATGCTCCTGTTGATCAACATGATGAGCAGAAAAAAAACAAAGGGTTTCAATAAATTGAAACTTAAACGCGGGGTATCAGTGCATCGGGAAATTATTCCGTATAAAATGGGGTTTTGAAAATGAAAAAAACAATTTTATTATTGGTTATATTAACTGTTTCGTTAGCTGCCCAGGGTTGGGAGAGGGTGCTTAAAACCGACGGAATACCAAATGTTTATAATATAGTAGCCGGATTCGATGGAAATATCCGGATGAGTAATTTAGGGTTTGGAGTATTCTATTCAACTAATAACGGTAATTCCTGGCAGCAGGAAGAAAATTTACCTACAAATGATATTAATTTTTTACACACTGACTCTAAAGGCAGAAATTATGTCGGTTCGATTTACCGCATGCTTTATCGTTCTAATGCGAGTGGAACTTCCTATGAACTGCTTTATACATTCGATGGGGATAATCCCAAATATATATATGAAATTTCGGAAGATAGTTTACTGCTCGTAACTCAAAGAGAAGTTTTTATACTGAGCGGGGACGACGGGATTACATGGGATACTCTGAGTGTTAACTTTCCCGGCGAGCAATTAAAAAAATTAGAAAAAGATTCCAGAAATAATTTTTATGCCCACGTAACGGGGTATAAGATTTATAAGGCAAATATCAGTAATTTTACCTGGGAGTTGTTGCCAAGACCTGAAGGAGATGTTGATGATTTTACACTAATTGATGATTCAACGATGTATGTCGGCATCGACACGGTTATTTACAGATTAGATTTAAACAAGGGCGTTTCTGATTCTTTATCAAAATTACCTGATTTTTTTCATAAACTTGATTACGCCGGTGATGGCAGATTTGTGATATATCATTTTAATAAAGTTTTTTATTCAGATGATTACTGTGAAACCTGGCAACAGATATTTTATGAAAATCACTGGATAATAAAACAGCTTACAACATCTGATTACAGTTATTTATATTTATATGACCGGGCCCTGAACAGGCTTGACTATTCTGACTTTTCCACTAAACTTATTTATGACGAAGGGGAGGGGCATTCCCGTGCCCGTGATATTGAGATAGATAGTCTTGGGAGAATCTATTCCGCTTGGGACCATAAGGGTGTTATATATTCTGATGATGAAGGGGAAAGCTGGATCAGAACGAATCTTAACTTTTTTAATGTCTATGATATTGAATTTAATAACGTAGGTGACGTCATCGCCGGGGGTGACGGAATATTTATATCAACTGACCGGGGAATGAACTGGTCCAGAACTTCCTATATTTCCACTCTTTCATTGAAGACACTAAATAACGGCACAATTTTGGCCGGTACTGATGTAGGGAAACTTCTTTATTCATATGATAACGGAAATACATGGGGCGCGGAAGTCCAGCTCATTAATATGGCAGCCAAGTATTATGCGGGACTGCATGATTTTGAACAATCAGAGGACTCAACAATTTTTCTTACAGGATATTATATCTGGAGTGATTATGGAGACTTAGTCTCTTTATTTTACAAGTCAACTAACTTTGGGGCTAATTGGCAACTCAACTATTTGGAAGGATTTGATCCATATCCACTGGATGTACATGTAAACAAAAATGGGAATATTTTTCTCGGGGGGCTGAATGGTTTGGGTAAATCGACAGACGGAGGGCTTAACTACCAGAAAATCACTAATTTGCCAGGGCTGAACTACGGTGTTCAATCTATCAACAAGATAAGGGCCAGAGAATTGTTGCTCGGGTATAGCAGGGGAATCTACTTATCGGAGGATGACGGTGAGAGCTGGGAACCATATTATGACAGCGGCCTGCCCGACTTTGATGAAAAATATAAGCTGATAAGAAACCCCAACGGGAAACTATTTATCGCGTGCGGTTCAGGGATTTACAGGTTTGGCAAAACTCTTACTTCATCTGAGTCAGGTTTAACGTCGTGTGATAAATTCTCACTTTCGAGTAATTATCCAAATCCGTTTAATCCTTCAACTAAAATATTATACACAATACCTCGGGAGAGTTTTGTAAGACTGGATGTTTATGATGTGACAGGACAAAGAATTGAATTTCTCGTCAATCAGGAAAAACCCGCGGGAGATTATGAGGCGGTATTCGATGCATCCGGTTTAAGCAGCGGGGTATATTATTACAGATTGTCGGCTGGCGAATACCGGCAAACGAAAAAGATGCTGCTGCTGAAATAGTGCCAAATGGCCCCTCAAAAAATGAGTACAAAAGATTGCGGCGGATTGGTTTCAGCCACTCGAATTTAAAAAAGAAAAGGCCTCCTAAAATTGGAGGCCTTAAATATAAATTGCGGAGAGGGCGGGATTCGTTCGCCGCGGCGAATACCCGGCTTGACGGTTTAGTCCGCCGCGCAGGCTGTTGCAGATTATCGGGAACAAAAGTGTATGTTTAGTGATATAATAGGTAGTAAATAATAAACATGGAAATAGGAATAATGGGGTTTATTGAAGGAAATCGAGATCAACTGGGATTCATTGCTTATAGCCTGGATGATTTTGTAGAAGAAGATTCAAAAGCAAGATTTATCGTAAGAATAGTAGAAGAATTAGATTTAAGTTTACTCTACGAGCAATACAGTCCACAGGGTGGAGAAGCTTTTTGTCCAAAGGCAATGTTAGCCACACTGTTTTTCGGATATTCCCAAGGTATATCAGTTACCCGTGATCTTGAATACAATTGCAAAAAGAACATGGATTTTATATATGTATCAGCAAACCTTCGACCGGATCACACTTCATTGAGCAGATTCAGAAAGCGTCATCTGGCCCATATTCCAGGGCTTTTTATACAGATAGTACGGAAAGCAATAGAGATGGGAATAAGTGAGTTCATGGAAATCGCGATGGATGGATCAAAGATGGCCGCGGCAAGCAGTAAGAAAAAAAGTATGCGCTCCAACAAAATAGAAGAAAAACTGAAAGCAATAAAAGAAGATATCACCGAATACCTGAATCAAAGCGAAATAGAAGAAAAGAAGCTTGCCGAATTGGAAAAGAAAAAGGCTAAGCTGGAAGAAGCCCAAAGAATACTGGAAGAGCGAAAAGAGACAATAAAAGAAAACTGCAGGGATAATCATCAGGTAAATATAGAAGAACCGGAAGCTCCAATGCAAAAACCGGGAGGGGGGAAAAGCGCATTTCCGGGCTATAATCCACAAATATGCACCGATACGAAAACCCAATTCATAGCAAACGCCCAGCTGACGCCAGACAGGAACGACGAAAAACAATTTATGCTTCAATATAATAATACGGAAAGAATTTTGGGCCCGAACAAAAAGAGGAGATATCTATCTGACGGAGGGTTTAACACCAATGACACAATATTTGAAATCTATTACAACCAGATCGACGCTTATGTAGGCAACAGACGTAATGGAAAAGAGACAAGTGAAAAGATTAAAAAGGGTTTAAAATTCGACAAAAGTGATTTTACATATGATAAAGAAAAAGACATCTATATATGTCCGTCAGATAAAAAGTTAGAGTTCAAAAAAACAGAAAAGAATAAATCTTTCAAGGGAAGAAAATATGTTTGCAATGATTGTGGGAATTGCGAATTCAGGTCTCAATGTTTATCGAAGAACAATAAAAGTGGGAAAAGAGAAATTCGACGAGATGATCGGGAAATCTATGTAGAAATGATGAGGGAAAAGGTGGAAACAGAAGAGGGAAAGGAAAAATTACTAATTCGTTCAACAACAGTCGAACCGGTCTTTGGTAATATCAAATGGAACCTGGGATATACCCGGTTTAGACTAAAAGGGTTGTTTGCGGCAAATGCTGAATTTTTGCTTATGTGTATTGGCCATAATCTCAATAAACTCTTCAAGCTGTTTGGAAAGGTTGATAATAGTCCGGATAGCATGGAAGTAGCATCATGCTTCCCTAATATTTTCAATTATAAGAATATTTTGCCAAATAAATTACAAGTTTTATTTACATAAAAATATTTTCCATGTTTTTTTTGCCTCCCTGCAACAGCCTGCGCGGCGGATTGGTTTCAGCTACTCGAATTTAAAAAAGAAAAGGCCTCCTAAAATTGGAGGCCTTAAATATAAATTGCGGAGAGGGCGGGATTCGAACCCGCGAAGCCAGTTTACCCAGCTTGACGGTTTAGCAAACCGTTGGTTTCAGCCACTCACCCACCTCTCCGAATGACTAAAATCATTTTCAAATCGAGCACAAATATATAAATAAATTGGTGAAATCAAAAACAAAAAATATCATTTATTGATCTTAAAAAATAATTTTCAGGTTATTGCTCCGAAATTGAATTTATCTTGCGTTCTTTCAGTTTTGAATAGTTGAATCAACATAATCCGGAGAGATATTCAATGGTAAATAAAACTCTCATATTAAATTCCAGACCATCCGGTAAACCGGTAATGGAGAACTTTACATTTGAAGAAAAAAGAATAAAGCGTCCGGAAGAAGGAGAGGCGCTGATAAAAGGTATTTATTATTCTGTTGATCCATATATGAGGGGAAGGATGAGGGATGTTAAATCTTATATTGAACCATTTAAGAGAGGGGAAGCTATAGAGGGAGGGGTTGCAGGAGAGGTTATTGAAAGTAATAGCGCGTTATTTAAAGAAGGGGATCTGGTTTTTGGTGAGCATCTGCCATTTCAGGAGTACATTACGACTGATTCCGGCAGTATTGAAAAAATTGGCGATTTATCTGTTAGTCCCTCATTATACCTGGGATTATTCGGTATGCCGGGATTAACAGCTTATTTCGGCCTTTTTGATATCGGTAAACCTGTAAAAGGTGAAACTGTTGTAATAAGCGGCGCGGCCGGAGCGGTAGGAAGTCTGGCCGGGCAATTGGCGAAATTATCAGGCTGCAGGGTTATAGGGATAGCCGGAACGGATGAAAAATGTGAATTTCTGAAAGATGAACTCAATTTTGACGCTACTGTTAACTATCGAAAAGGTAATTTCAGAAAAAATCTCAAAACTGTTTGTCCCGAAGGTGTTGATATTTATTTTGATAATGTTGGCGGAACCATAACCGAATCTGTAATTACCCTTATCAGGGAGAATGCGAGGATAATACTCTGCGGTCAGATATCCCAATATAATTTAAGCAGGCCTGAACCCGGAATGCGCCCTTATCTGTACCTGATAGTGAGACGAGCTTTAATGAGGGGATTTATCATATACGATTATCATGATCAATATGCTGAGGCCCGAAAAGAATTGATCACCTGGTATAAAGAGGGAAAGATCAAATACAGGGAAACAATAATGAATGATTTTGAGAACATTCCGGAAGCCTTTTTCGGTTTATTCGATGGAAAAAATACCGGAAAAATGTTGGTTAAGATATGAATAAAATAAGAGATATAAGGAAAGAATACAGCAGCGGACAACTGAAAGAGACTAAAATCAGCAATAATCCGGTTGAACAGTTTCAATTGTGGCTGAGTGAAGCCATTGAGGTTGACTCAATTGAGCCTACAGCCATGACTCTTGCCACGGCAGATAAAAATGGCAAACCTTCGGCGAGAATCGTTCTGCTGAAAGATATCACAGATAACGGACTCACATTTTATACAAACTATAACAGCAGAAAAGGGAAAGAACTTGAAGAAAACCAGAACGCGGCGTTACTGTTTTTCTGGACAAGGCTTGAGAGGCAGATAAGGATTGAAGGAAAAGTGGAAAAACTTTCTGCTGAAATCTCGGATCAATATTTTAATTCAAGGCCGCTTGAAAGCAGAATAAGCGCCGTTATATCGCCCCAGAGTAAAAAGATTTCGGGCAGGGAGATTTTGACATGTGAGGCAGAAAAACTAAGGGAAAATATAAAAGATATTAAACGGCCTGATTATTGGGGAGGATATATCCTTATACCTGACACGTTTGAATTCTGGCAGGGAAGGGAGGGAAGGCTTCATGACCGGATTTCTTATGAAAGAAATAATAGTGAATGGCAGATATTCCGGCTGGCGCCATAAAAAAAATTACCTAATAATAATACATATTATCTTATAAGCGGAGGCTTAATGGACGAAAAAAAACTCTCGGGAGAAGTATATTACCCTTCAGATGAAGTGATCAATAAAGCGCATATAAAGGACTGGGAAGAACTTGCCGAAAGAGCCGGAAAAGATTATGAAGGTTTCTGGGCAGAGATGGCGGGTGAACTGGATTGGTTTAAAGAATGGGATAATGTTATTGAGGACAGTGAGAAACCCTTTTATAAATGGTTTACCGGCGCTAAAACAAATATTTCATATAACTGTCTGGACCGTCACGTAAAAACAGAAAAAAGAAATAAACTGGCGCTAATCTGGGAAGGTGAAAATGGAGATTTCGAGACCATGTCATATTTCGCGCTTCATCGGGAAACATGCAGGTTCGCGAACGTCCTTAAAAGTCTTGGTGTTAAAAAAGGGGACAGGGTAACAATTTATATGGGGCGAATACCTGAAATTGTTTTGGCTATGCTTGCCTGCGCGAGAATAGGGGCCATTCATTCGGTGGTTTACGGAGGATTTTCGGTCGAGGCGCTTCATGAAAGAATCGAGGACAGCCAGTCAAAGGTTCTCATAGTCGCCGATGGAGCATACCAGAGAGGTAAAATTGTGCCTCTTAAAGATATTGCCGATGAAGCTCTTCAAAGAGCCGCAACCGTAGAACATGTCCTTGTTGTAAAAAGAACGGGACAGGAGATAAATATGGAGCAGGGAAGAGACCTTTGGTATCATGAACTGGTAAACCTGCCTATCGCGTCGCACGGCTGCCATATAGAAGAGATGGATTCAGAAGATCCCCTGTTTATTCTCTATACATCGGGCACCACCGGAAAGCCGAAAGCCATAATGCACACTCATGGCGGGTATATGGTAGGGACATACACAAGTTTAAAATATGTATTTGACATTCATGAGGAGGACCGTTACTGGTGCGCAGCCGATCCGGGATGGATCACCGGTCACAGCTATATTGTTTATGGTCCTCTGCTGAATGGCGCAACCTCATTTATGTATGAAGGAGCGCCTAATTTTCCCTATCCCAACCGCTGGTGGCAGATGATAGAAAGATATGGTATAAATATTCTTTACACCGCTCCGACAGCGATAAGAGGACTAATGCGATGGGGAGATGCCTGGGTAACCCGGCATGACCTTTCCTCACTGAGATTATTGGGATCGGTAGGCGAGCCGATCAATCCCGAAGCATGGAAATGGTACTATAACGTTGTCGGGAAAGGTAATGCTCCTATCATGGATACCTGGTGGCAGACTGAGACAGGCATGTTTATGATAACACCCATGCCTTCTGTTCCGCTTAAGCCAGGTTCCGGTACGAGGCCTTTTCCAGGCATTGAAATGGATATCCTTGATGAGAATGGAAAACCTGTCGGTCCGGATGAAGAGGGATTTCTCGTTATAAAAACACCGTGGCCTTCGATGGTAAGAACCATTTATGGTGATCCTGATCGTTTTGTTGAACAATACTGGAGCAAATATCCCGGTTACTATCTGACAGGTGACAGCGCAAGGAGAGATAAAGATGGATATTTCTGGATAATCGGTCGCGTTGATGACGTAATAAAAGTATCGGGTTACAGACTTGGAACCGCCGAAATTGAAAGCGCGCTTGTAAGCCATGAGTCGGTCGCGGAAGCAGCCGCCATTGGTTTGCCGCACGAATTGAAGGGAAACGCGATTCACACCTATGTTATTCTTAAGGTCGGGGTGGAAGGCACTGATGAATTGAAAGCCCAGCTAAAGAAATATGTCGGGCATGAAGTAGGACCAATCGCCAAGCCTGAAAGTATAGAGTTTGTGGAAAAACTTCCGAAAACAAGAAGCGGAAAGATCATGAGGCGTGTTCTTAAAGCCGAAGCTCTCGGGCTGGACCCCGGAAATCTTTCCACACTTGAAGATTAACAGTCAGATTAATAATAAAAAGCCGGATCATACATCTTCTGATCCGGCTTTTTTATTTCATAACAATTATTTGTTAATTAACAAAAACAGCGCACCTGCTATTCTTAATGGATAATCTTACTTGATAAGGTAATATCCTAAAATAAGAATGACAATTGAAACAATGAGAACAACACTCTTTACGATAATTTCCTTTATATCTTTTTTTCTTCGTTTATCGAGTTCTTCCCATTGAAGCTTATCTTCATAATCTCCATCTTCAGGAGTCCAGTTTTGATCTACCATATATCATAATATCGTTAAATGTGTCAAAAATAATCTATTAAAAAATATCAATAAAGAAAATATTTGGAAGAAGTCAAATTCCGGAATTCATCCACGCCTTCATTTAATAACTTCTTTAATTTGTTTATTGTAAATTTTCCTGATAAAAGCTCTTCCGCTTTATTGCTTCCGATCACTTTGTTAAACATTTTTATCCGGGCCTCAGTTGCAAAATCAAAAATATTTTTTTCCGGAAATAACGTGGCGGAGGCTTTCACAAAAAGAAACTGAATCGGCATCAATTCCGCGTTATTATAATCTGTAAAGTGAATTTGAACACCTTTCATATATTCACCTTTTCCGGTAGAATAATATGGTTTATAAGTGACAGGTCTGAAAATTACTCCTTCAAGTTCGTAGGAGTTCATTTTTTCTGCCAGGCGAGCTGCGTCAATCCAGGAGGCTGTCATTGTTTCGAATGGGAAAGTATAACCTACTCCTATATTGCATACCTGTAATTCCCCCAGTATTCCCGTTGCCACATAATAAAAGGGAGTAGTCGCGTGGGGGACATGTGGAGAAGTGGGAACCCAGGGAAGTCCGGTATCCATAAAAGTCATATCACGAGTCCATCCTTCCATGCGGACAACTTTCAAATTACACCGGACGCCGTTTTTCAACATTTTTTCATTGTTAAGCATTATAGCCAGTTCCCCCGAGGTTAATCCATATACATAAGGAATCTTAAACTGGCTGACAAAGGAGAAATAACCATCTTCCACCAAACTGCCTTCAATCCTTTTACCGCCAAGGGGATTCGGGCGGTCAAGAACTATTATTTCCTTTCCGAATTTTACCGCGGCCTCCATTATTTTGCCCATAGTACTGATATAAGTATATGAGCGGCATCCAATATCCTGAATATCGTAAACCAGCGCGTCAACATTCGCGAGCATGGCTGAATCAGGCTCTCTTGTTTTTCCGTAAAGAGAATAAACCGGCAGTCCGGTTGCCGCGTCAGTGTAAAACTTTATATATTCTCCCGCTTCGTGACTGCCGCGCACTCCATGTTCCGGGCCATAAAGCGCAGTCAGATTTACATTGTCCGCTTCAAATAAAATATCAATTGTGGATTTGAGATTTCGGTCCACACCAGTCGGATTGGTTACTAACCCGATACGTTTACCCTCCAGCAGATTGAAGTTATTTTCACGTAAAACCTCTATGCCGGTTTTAACTTTAACAACGTCGGGTTGGGAAAAAAGAATTGAAGCAGCAAATAAAAGGAAAATTAATGATCGCAAAATAACTCCGGTATAATTTGGAAAAACAAAAAAAATCTATTATCGCAAAATTAGTAATAAAATTCATTCTTAAGGGCAATCCTTTTTCCGGTAAATAATTTCTCCCGATTTAATAGTCATCGTATTAAGATTGGCCGCGACATCATAAACCAGCTCAGAATAGTTATCCGCTTCAAAAACAGCAAAATCGGCATCTTTGCCAGGTTCAATGCTTCCGGTATTCTTATGAATATCGAGAGCCTTCGCGGCATTTATAGTAAAGGCGGTTATTGCCTCCTCAATTGTCATTTTCATTTTGAGGCACGCGAGACTCATAATCAGCCCAATTGATGAGATATGTGACGATCCCGGGTTGTAATCGGTTGAGAGGGCAGCAGTACCGCCGGAATCAATTATTTGTCTCGCGGGAGCATATCCGTAATCAAGGAAAAACGACACTCCCGGCAGAAGAACAGCCACGAGGTCGGATGAAATAAGTTTTTTTAGTCCCTCTTCATTCAGCACTTCAAGATGGTCGATACTTTTGCATTTATTTTTAATGGCAATATCAATTCCGCCGATTACATTAAATTGTTCGGAATGAAGTTTAAGTTTGTATCCCAACTCTGCCGCTCTTCGGAAAATAATATCAGTTTCCGAAGCTGAAAACGCTGTCGCCTCGCAAAAGGCATCGCAGAAAACAGCAAGGTTTTCCTCTTTCACGGCCGGAAGCATCTCATCAAGCAGATATGTTATGTAGCCATTTCTGTCTTTCTTGTATTCAGGCGGGAAAGTATGCGCGCCGAGGAAGGTCGGGATAATATTTATCTTGTAGTTTTCATCCAGTTTTTTTATCACTTTCAGAAGTTTTTTTTCATCTTCGAGGCTCAATCCGTACCCGCTTTTAATTTCAAGGGAAGTTACCCCCTGCGAAATAAACCTGTCTATCCGCGGCCCGACAATTTCATAAATTTCATCTTCTGTCGCTGACCGGACAGCTTTAACAGTCGCGTTTATTCCACCTCCCTTACGCGCTATATCCTCATAATCAACACCGGCAATTTTCTGTCTGAATTCATCTGCCCTTGAGCCGGCGAATGCTGTGTGGGTATGACAATCAATTAACCCGGGTAAAACTATTTTTCCGGTTAAATCAATAATATTATCATACTGATTTTCTTCCAGGAGATCGTTTGAAATTAGTTTTTCAATTTTTCCATCTTTAATCAGGAGAGAATGATTTTCGAGGATGCCTGTATCATTCATCTCTTTTCCCGATTTATAATTTTTACCATTGGTATCGACAGTAATAATCTGATGCGGATTTTTTAAAACAGTTATCATAACTCTTTTCTGCCTCTTCAAATCTTAATAAAGATACTTAATATGCAAAAAATATTGTCAATATGTCAATATTTTTGTAAGTTTACAGCTTAAAAATTAAAGGATTTTTATTGTATGCCTCCTCAAAAAAAGTTGAAAATCCTCTTCGTTTCTTCTGAAGTTGTGCCTTTCGTGAAAACCGGAGGACTGGCGGATGTTTCCTCAGCCTTACCACAGAAACTCCAGGAACTTGGCCACCAGGTCAGGATAGTAGTGCCGAAATATGGCGCCATCGATGAACGCAAATACAAAATTCATGAAGTTGTAAGGTTGAAGGACCTTACTACAAAAATGGGTGACAGGGAAGTGACTTTTTCTCTCAGGTCATCTTTTCTTGTCGGGCGAAAAGCGCGTGTGCAAATATACTTTCTCGACAACGAGGAGTATTTTGGGAGCAGGCACAGCTTATATGCCGATCCTCTGACAGGCGAAGATTTTGAAGATAACGATGAAAGATTTATTCTTCTTGCGCGATCTGTATTTGAATTGGTAAGAAAACTTGGATGGATACCGGATATAATTCATTGTAACGACTGGCAATGCGCTCTTGTGCCGGTATTTTTAAAGGAAGAATATAGCAAGGAAGAGATATTCAGTAATATAAAAAGTGTTTTTACCATCCATAATCTTTCGAATCAGGGCATATTCCCGGTAGAAAAGTTCTCCGCTACATCGCTGCCCGAAAGTCTGAAAACCGAGGATGGCATACTTCATAACGGATCAATTAATTTTCTGAAAGCGGGTCTTAACTTTGCCGATATTATTACAACTGTCAGCGAACGATATGCCGACGAAATTTGCGCCAAAGAAGAATTCAGCGCGGGGATGCAGGAAGTTTTATGCTCCAGAAAAGATTCGGTTTTTGGCATAATTAACGGTATTGATGATAATATCTGGAATCCCGAAAAAGACAAAAACATCGCGAAAAAGTATACTCTGAAAACCATAGAAAACAAAATTCAGAATAAAAAGGCCCTGGCCGATAAATTCGGGTTTGAATACAAGCCCGACACACCTGTTATTGGAATGATCTCGAGGCTTAATGCATATAAAGGATATGATCTGATTGTAGAGAAATTTGAAGAGCTCATGTCGCTTGATATCCACCTGGTTCTGCTTGGAGCGGGGGAGAAGGAGTATCACCGCTTTTTTGAACAGGCATTCGGACAATATGCCGATAAATTCTCCTGTTACCTCGGATTTGACGACCAGCTCGCTCATCTTATTGAAGCAGGCTCAGATATGTTCCTGATGCCCTCGAAATTTGAACCCTGCGGCCTCAACCAGATGTACAGCCTTGTTTATGGCACTGTGCCAATTGTCAGGGAAACGGGCGGACTAGCGGATACTGTGGAAAATTACAATCCCGTGGATGGATCGGGCAACGGTTTTGTATTCAGCGAATATACCGGTGAAGCCCTGATGGATACTGTCAGGAAAGCGATTGACATGTATAATGATGATCAAAAAACCTGGTTGAAAATTGTTAAAAATGGTATGAAAGACAATTTTAGCTGGCTTAATTCTTCCAAAAAATATGTCGAATTATATAAAACAATTATTGATTGATATTTAATGACAAACCGCGCCGTGTTTTTTGACAGGGATGATACATTAAATATTGATCCAGGATATCTGTCAGATCCACTAAAAGTTGTATTGTTCCCCGGAGTAAAAGAATATCTCAGAAAGTTACAGTCTGAGTATAATTTTTATATTGTTATAGTATCCAACCAGTCCGGCATTGACCGGAAAATCATGACAGAAAAAGAGTTAAATGCTGTAAACGGCAGGATAGACGCGCTTCTTTCAGACGCGGGCGTTAAGCTTAACTTAATAAAATATTGCCCCCACCACCCGAAATTCTCACCTGATAATTTATGCGATTGCAGAAAGCCTTCTCCCAAAATGCTTTTAGACGCGGCTAAAGAGCTGAATCTTGACCTGAAAAGATCATATATGGTCGGAGATAAAAAATCTGATATTGAATGTGGAATAAATGCTGGAACAAAAACAGTATTAATTAAATCAAAGGGGGAAGAAATAATTAATATGTTGAAAAATGATAGAAAAACTCCCAATTTTGTGGCAGTAAATTTTAGTGAAGCATGCGATTACATAATTGGCGATTTTTCGGAGGAAATTGCTTGAGAATATTTTTTGTTATTTTAACAATCACCGGACTGATTTTTATTCAGTCATGCCAGGATGATCCTTCATCTATTGGATCAGGGCTAATACCTGATGATGATAAGATCAGTATCGACACTCTGAATTCTTATGAGGATCAGATTTTTCAGAATTCCTCATTTTACCGGGATACTGTTCTTACCGGCACATCAAAATTTATACTTATCGGTAAACATTCCGGACTCGAATCAACCGCATTATTACGGTTTTTAATCACCTTGCCCGATTCGGTTTTAGAACCTTTCGAACTCGACAGCCTTAATATTCTGGAAAGCTGGATTGAAATGGTGCCGGTTTATACACTTGGTGATTCCAATTCTGTATTTGATTATACATTTCATAAAGTTAATGCTGAATGGGACGCGGTAAGTTTTAACAGGGAACAGCTTGAAGAGTTGAAGGCCGATATTGATTTTGGGACTGATCTTAAAACCGGTTCGGTTTCTGAGTCGGATACCATCTTCCGGACCCCGATTTCCCCGGAAATTGTAAGAGAATGGTTCATTCTTTATGCGGAAGAGAATTATACAGAGAATTACGGCATTTACGTAAAACCCACAGAGTCGACAGGAAAACTAATGGGATTTCAGGCTCTGACGGCATATAATACTGAAACCATTGAAAGATTATACGCGGTAGTTGAAAAACCGGGTGAATTTATTGATACGCTGGATTTTCAGATCGGGTTCGATGTTCACATTGTTGAAGGTGATGAACCGGTGGCGAGCGGAACTGAAATGATACTGCAGGGTGGTTTGCCAATGCGGGGCAAACTTCTTTTTGATGTATCGGATATTCCCGAATATTCAGTAATAAACTCAGCGACCCTGACACTGAAGTTTGATAGTCTGAGCAGCGTTTACGGAACCAGTTATTCCGATTCCATTCAGGTTTCACTAATTTCCGACTCCACATCAGCCATCCCCGAAATTGACAGCGATTACGGATCATCTTACTTGTTTTATAACGAAGATGGTTATTACCAGGGCGATATCTCCATATTTATTCAGCGATGGAATACAGGAGTTGAGAACCAGGGAACAAGGATCAGGCTGACTGACGAAGAGAGAATACTATCAACCGTTGTGATATATGGAAGCGATGACCCTGATCCGGCAAAACGTCCGGAACTGGAAATTAAATATTCAACTCAAAAATAAGTGATGATAATGATGAATTTCAGATATATTTTAGTTTTATTCGCGCTGATAACCGGAGTTGTCTATTCCTCGGGAGGAACTGTATACTCCAGAACCGGAACAGGTGATCTTAATAACGGATATTCGGCCAGAAGACTCGGGATAGGAGGGGCCGGATTAGCGTTAGCCGAAGGATCGAATTTAAGTGATATTAACCCGGCGCTGTGGTCGGGCATATCAATGACCAGGCTGGAAGCGGGAATTAATTACCGCGGAATTACAATTGAGGATAATAGCGGCAGCGCATATTATTCCGATTATGATTTCTCAGGTTTTATGGTTGGTTTTCCGCTCTCACAGAAATATGGAATTTCTCTTACTGCCGGCTTGGTGCCAATTTCACAGGTAGGTTATAAGGTTGAGGGAAATGAAGAGGTGCTCGGTCAGGTTAGCCGGGTGAAATACTATGGCTCCGGCAGTATCTCGAAAATATTTTTCGGCAGCTCCTGGACTCTGCCTTATGGGTTTTCTGTAGGAGCTTCATTCCAATATTATACAGGGAAAATATCATATACTTCCGAAGTCCGATTTTTTTCATCCGACCTGCAAAACACAATTTTCCGTAAGTCAGTCAGCCATCATGGCAATGGATTCAGCTTTGGAATTTTGAGTAGCAACCTGGGAGAATATCTCAACGAAGAAGCGATTACAGACCTTAGAATTGGCTCCTCAATAGAAGTAGTAAATACACTTGATACAGATACATCTGTAATTTCAAGCACATCAGTCGGAACAATAACTGTCTCTGAGGGATTGACAGAGACAAAATTACCATTTAAATTTGGGATTGGAGCTTCAGCGACTTTGAGTAAAAAATATACAATCATCGCCGACTACTTATATCAGCCCTGGAGTGAGTATGAATTCAACGGCCATTCCGAACCGGGATTGCGTGATTTCACCAGGATGAGTATTGGTTTCGAGTTCTATGACAACAAAAGACGTTTCAGTTCATTTTGGGAACAGATCAGATACCGCTGTGGTCTAAGTTATGAGCAGTCACAATATCAGCCGACTGCTGAGGGGATAAATAAATTCTCTCTGCATGGCGGAATTTCTTTTCCGCTGGGCAATAACAGCACAATTGATTTGGGACTTCAATATGGAATGAGAGGTAAAACTGAGAACAACCTGCTGAAAGAAAATATTTTTGATGCTTTTATAACCTTTAGTTTTGGAGAACTATGGTTTGTGAGACAGGAAAGATAAAAACAAAATAAGGAACAAAACAGTGAAATACTTCAAGGTTCTTACGCTGCTGATTTTTATAACTTCGAGTTTTATACTTGCTCAGGATGACAAACCGAATCCTAATGATTATATGAAGGATCCCGATTTCCAGAGAACTTATACATTATGGGATTCCTATTATACTACGAACGATTTTGAAACATCCCTCAGTTACGGGTGGAAAATTATACATGATTACCCCGGATTTACCAGGAATAAACTCCATCGCAAAATGGAGGAAATGTTATGGGCAATGCATGACAGTTCGGCTACTTCAGAAGAACAAAAAACGGCTATTGCCGATACTATCCTATTCCTTTATGATGACGGGGCAAAATATGATACAAAACGTGAAAGTTATTATATAGCCCGTAAAGGTTATGTTCTGGAAACCTGGCACCAGGCCGATCCGGAACAGATAATTGAATGTTATGAAAAGGCCATGGAAGTTGATAAAGACCTGCTTCCATTTTACAGAGACAGACTGGGTCTGCTTTATATAAGTAATGAAAGAAAAGAAGACGCGTTAACCCTCTATTCGCGACTGGCTGAAGAAGAACCTGATAATCCTATGTGGAATCAGCGTCTTGAAAATATCGCCGAAGATCCAAAAGAACTTATGGAAATCTTGCTTACTGCCTGGAATCTTAACCGCGACAATCCTGAAAAGGCCTGGAAATATGCCTCTATTTGTTTACAGCAGAGAGAATATGAAAGGGCGATAGAACCTTTAACTTTTCTGATTGAAAAGACACCTGATGTAATTAATTACTGGCAGCAGCTCGCGACAGCTTATGACAAGCTGGATAAAAATGATGAAGCTATTTCGGCATACAAAAAACTTATTGAGCTCCAGCCTGATAACAGGGATAACTATGTTAACCTGGCAATAATTTATTTCAAAAAGCTCGACCAGCTTCCGGTGGCGCGGTCTTACCTGAATAAGGCTGCAGATGTGAGTCCTGACTGGGATTATCCATATTATATTGAGGCGCAGCTTTATGAACAGGCAGGAAGAAACTGCGCTAACAGCCCCGAGCTCGATCTTGTCGACAAACTTGTTTACCGGCTCGCCTCGGATACATATAAAAAAGCGGCCCGGAAAGGGGGACGTTATTCCGCGAGTAGTCTTAACAGGGTTAAACTTCTGAAAAATTCAACTCCGACATCTTCAGACTACTTCATGAAGCAGATTAAAACCGGCGATGTTTTAAAAATTGAAGGAAAATGTTACGACTGGATTGGTCGCAGCATTACAGTACCTGATTTCAAAACATTAAGAGAGTAAAACTTTATGCTGGATTTCATAAAAAATGACAATGAAGTTTTTGAGTCAATCAGCAAAGAAATTTCCCGTCAGCAGGATTATCTTGAGCTGATCGCGTCAGAAAACTTTGTCAGTCCGGCTGTTCTTCAGGCAGCCGGATCGGTTTTGACAAACAAATATGCCGAAGGATATCCGGGAAAGAGATATTACGGCGGATGCGAGTTTGTTGATGAAGTGGAAGATATAGCCCGCGACAGGTTAAAAAAACTGTTCGGAGCGGAATATGTGAACGTTCAGCCTCATAGCGGTTCACAGGCAAACATGGCAGTTTATATGTCACTTCTTAAACCGGGTGACAAGCTCCTTGGTTTAAGCCTTGATCATGGCGGACATCTTACACACGGATCACCTGTAAATTTTTCAGGAAGGATTTATCGGGCAATAGGATATCCCTTAAATGAAAAAACTCATCTGCTTGATTACAATATAATTGAAGACCTCGCTTTGAAAGAAAAACCCAAAGTGATTGTGGCGGGCGCGAGCGCATATTCACGTGACTGGGATTACGCGAAATTCCGTGAGATTGCCGACAAAATCGGAGCATTTTTTATCGCGGATATCGCCCATCCGGCAGGATTGATTGCCAAAGGATTTCTTAACAATCCTCTTCCTTATTGTGATGTTGTTATGTCGACAACTCATAAAACTTTACGCGGACCGCGGGCCGGTATAATTATGATCGGTAAAGACCGTGAAAACCCGATGGGCTATACTACTCCCAAGGGTGACCGGGTAAAAATGATGTCGGAAGTTATAGACAGTTTCGTAATGCCCGGTATACAGGGTGGTCCTCTGATGCATATTATCGCGGCTAAAGCTATCGCGTTCGGTGAAGCATTGCAGGATAGTTTTCGGGATTATATTGGTCAGGTGATTAAAAACGCCTCGGTACTCGCTGAAAATCTGATGAAATATGATTTTCAGGTTATTTCCGGAGGCACAGATAATCATCTTATGCTTGTCGACCTGACAAATAAAAATATCAGCGGTAAAAAAGCTGAAAGAGCGCTCGAAGCCGCCGGTATTACTGTAAATAAAAATATGATACCTTTTGATAAAAAGAGTCCTTTTGTTACCAGCGGTATACGCGTGGGAACACCGGCTGCTACAACAAGAGGTATGAAAGAAGATGAAATGGTGGTTATAGCAAGTTTAATTAACAAAGCCATTGAAAATTTCGAAAATGAAGACGCTCTTGCTTCGGTCAAAAACGAAGTGAAGGAGCTTTGTTCAAAATTCCCCCTGTATCCTCAATTTTCTTAAAAAGACAATTTGGATTTAGATCAGAATTTACCAGATGAAGATGTGAAGAGGAAAGATGTGGAAATGTCTTTCCTTCAGCATCTCGAAGAATTTCGCTGGCGTTTAATATATCTCTCAATAGGAGTGCTGGCGGGGACTATTATATCCTGGATTTTTATCGAACCTCTTGTGGATTATGTCCTGCTCGTTCCGGCTAAGGTGGCCGGACTTAGTCTTCAGAACCTCCGCCCATTCGGTCAGCTTTTTCTCTTTTTACAGGTTGCACTGATTGCCGGATTTGTTATCAGCATACCGAATACCTTTTATCAATTATGGAAATTTGTATCGCCCGCCCTGAAAAAAAATGAAAAGAAATATATTACCTCAATTGTAGTTTTTTCATCTTTTTCATTTCTCGCGGGAATTACATTCGCCTATTTTGTAATGTTGCCCCTTACTCTTAAATTTGCCCAGGAGTTTGGAACTGAAGCCATAGAAAACAAGTTTGCCATAACAGAATATTTTTCTATAATTATAAGTGTTATGCTTGCTGCGGGAATCGTTTTCGAACTTCCGATGTTATCTTTTTTCCTCTCGAAAATAGGGATACTGACACCTGGTTTTATGCGTAAATACCGGCGGCACGCGATTGTACTGATTTTGTTTCTGGCTGCCATTCTTACACCGGGAGCCGATCCTGTAGCACAGATGCTTCTCGCTGCGCCTTTGTTCCTGCTTTATGAAATAAGTATTTTTGTCTCAAAATTCTCACAGAAAAAGTGAATAAAAAAAATCTGAATGAAATAAGCTCTGTGATTTCTACTGAACTGGATATTTTTTCGGAGAAATACAAGCAATCTCTGCGATCAAATGTCGGTCTGGTTGATCTTGTAACAAAGTATATAATGAAGCAGAAGGGCAAAAAAATCAGGCCGCTTCTGGTTCTCCTTTCCGCCAAACTTTGCGGGTCTATTGACGAACGGACCTACAGAGGGGCAACCTTGGTTGAAATTCTCCATACAGCGACGCTTATACATGATGATGTGGTTGATAACGCGGATAAAAGAAGAGGCCTGCCATCTATCAACGCTGTCTGGAAAAATAAAATTTCAGTTTTAATGGGTGACTATCTTCTCTCAAAAGGATTAATGCTTGCGGTCGACGGTGATGATTTTGATTTTCTGCGGGTAATAACAAATGCCGTTAAGAGAATGAGTGAGGGGGAGCTTCTTCAGATAAGCAAAACAAGAAAACTGAACATAGATTACGATGCTTATTACAGAATAATATCGGATAAAACCGCGAGTCTTCTTTCTACCTGTTGCGAAATAGGCGCGAGAAGCGCCACCCAAAGCGAAGAAGAAATTAAAGCATTGAGGGAATATGGCGAAAACTTCGGCATAGCTTTTCAGATAAGAGATGATATACTTGATTACACCGGTAATTTTAATGTTTTCGGTAAAACCCCAGGCACAGATATAAAGGAGAAAAAAATAACCCTTCCTTTGTTATACGCTCTGAATGAAGCGAATGATAAAATTAAAAAAGAGATTCTTTCAAAAGTTAAAAGCAGTTCCAGGAAGAACAATCTGTCGGATGTAATCAATTTTGTTGTTGATAACGGGGGAATAGAATATGCCGATAAAATTGCCAAAGAATTTGCTGCCGAAGCAAAATCAAGATTATCCATTTTCCCCGGCGGCGAAACAAGAGGAGCGCTTGAAAAACTGCTCGATTTTGTAGTTGACAGAAAAAAATAATCATAATAAAAGTTTTATCTTCCCGGCGTTAAATAGTGCGGATGATATTTTTTTCATCTTTTCTTTCCCTTTTACTATAGTTTTTCTTATTTTTTCTTCCAGAAAATATTAATACTACACAATATCTTAAATTATTTTGTAAACTTTTTTATTCTGCCTTGTGTTATGCAGATTGTAATTAGCAGAAAATAGAAATCTTAAACAATTAACGGCACTTATTTTCCGGGGTAAAATGAATAAAGCCTTACTAGATTACGCTTTAAAGATCAGAATTCCACTAATATTATTTATCATCGCATTATCATTTACCATAACATATTATATTTCCCGCGCGGAAAGGGATGGCATAGGATACGCGCCGGAACAACCGGTAAGCTTCAGCCATAAACTTCATGCCGGGGATATGGAAATTGACTGTGAATATTGTCATACAGGAGTTTCAAAAGGAAGACACGCTCTTGTGCCATCGGTAAATATTTGCATGAATTGTCACACCGTAGCCCGGAAAACAAAGCCGGAGATAATTAAGCTCACCGAATATTACGAAAAGGGTAAACCGCTTCCCTGGAAAAGGATTCACAAAGTTCCCGAATACGCATATTTTAATCACAGTGTGCATGTAAATAAAGGAATTGAGTGTGAAAGCTGTCATGGCGACGTAAGTCAGATGGAGGTGGTAAGCCAGGTTCGGGGATTTACAATGACCGCCTGTCTGGATTGTCACCGAAATCCACATGAAAATCTTCCATATCTCGAAAAAGTTAATAACGGACCTGAAAACTGTGCGGCTTGTCACAGGTAATAAATAACTAAATGCTACACCGGGGTTAATAATATATGATTAATAGAAGGAAATTCTTCAGGAATATTTCTTTTGGAGCGGCAGGCGTTGCTTTGATGAATTTGCTGCCTGTGAAAATTTTCGGCGGTAAAACAGAAGCCGGGAATAAAATAAAAGTTAAAATACATCCATCAGCGGTAAAAAGGAATAAATAAGGTAGATTATGTCCGAAACCAGTGGAAAAAAATTTTGGAAAAGCCTCAGGGACCTGAAAAATGATCCCGATTATATGCGCCGGAAAGCAGATGAATTCCTTGAAGGGGTTACAGATGAATTTAATACAGATGAGCTGAAAGGTTTATCAAGAAGAAAATTTCTCGCGTTATTATCTGCCTCGGCGGCTTTCACCGCGGCGTCATGCACCGACTATGTGGATAAAGGAGAGATAATTCCTTACGACAAAAGACCTGAGAACATATTGCCGGGCAAACCCAACAAGTATGCTTCAGCGTGTGATGGCTGCTCAGCCGCTTGCGGAGTGCTGGTTAAAACAAGGGAGGGGAGACCTGTTAAAATTGAAGGCAACCCGGAACACCCGGTAAATGCCGGAAAAACCTGCGCCACCGGGCAGGCTTCCATATTAGGATTATATGATCCCGCAAGGATGCAGTTTCCCCTTAAAAACGGCAGGGAGATTAGTTGGGAGGAAACAGATAAAGAAATAACGGGTAAATTAAAGGCTTCAGCATCCGGCGGAAAAGAAATCGCGCTTATCGCGGGAATCACAAACTCACCATCAGTAAGAAAACTTTTTTCTGAGCTGCGGAATATTTTCCCGACACTGGAAATATATGAATATGAACTCCTTAGTGAATTCAACAGGGTAAGCGCATGGAAAAAATGCTACGGTTCTGAGATTATTCCATCGGTAAAGTGGGACCAGGCTGACATAATCCTTACTCTTGAAGCCGACATTCTCGGTAAAGAAAGCGGTTATATAGAAACTACCCGTAAATTTTCATCAAGGAGAGACTATAATAAACCGGATAACTTCAACAGACTATACGCCGCGGAAGCAAATTTATCGCTTACAGGCTCCAGGGCAGACTATCGAATAGCAATAGGACCGGACAGCTACAAAACGTTTTTGTTATCGCTTATAGCCGATATCGGCAGGAAAAAAGGATTTTCCGGATTGCCGGCGCCAGACACGAAGGATTTCAGCCTTGATTCATTCGCTAAAAGTTATGGCATCGACTCTTCGAAGCTTCATTATCTTATCGATGATCTTACGTCTCATACTGGCAAATCAATCGTATTCGCAGGGAAAACACTTCCTGAAGATGTTCATATATTAGTGAATTACCTGAATGAATTGATAAATGCCGATTCTATGTATGATTTTAACGCGTCAGAAAATCACCGAATGGGTAACGATTTTAATGATTTCTCACTGCTCGCGAAAAAAATGGAGCAGGGTGAAGTTGGGGCCGTAATTGACTTCAACAGCAATTTCCTTTTTACACTCCCCGAAAATACGGGACTGAAAAAGGCCATTAACAAAGTTGAAACGAGAATTAGTTTTACAGAAAATATGAATGAGACAGCAAACGAATCTGTTTACGCGCTGCCTGTTCATCATTATCTTGAATCCTGGGGAGACGCCCTCGCTAAAACAAACCTGCTTACATTAAGACAGCCGGTGATAGCCCCGATATTTAATACCAGGCAAAAAGAAGCTGTTCTTCTGCACTGGATGAGAGATGATAAGTCCCCATTCACGGAAGATATTTATCATAAATACCTGATGGATTTTGTGAAAGAAGAATATTATTCCGTTTCGGAAACAGCGTCAGACTTTAAAAATTTCTGGTTCGGTGTTTTGCATGAGGGATTTATTAAAATAAAGACCAAGCCGGCAGTAAAAAATAAGTTTGGTTATGCCGGAATATCTTCATTAGCTGCCGGCGGCAGATCGGATAATATCAACCTTATATTACAGGATAATTACTATATCCGTGACGGAAGATTCGCGGCAAACGGATGGCTGCAGGAAATACCCCATCCCATCTCAAAAGTTACCTGGGATAATTACGCGGCTATTTCACCCGGATATGCCGCCTCGCTTAATGTTGAAAACGGGGATATTATCAGGGTGAAAACAGACTCGGGAACAATGGAAATACCTGTTTTAAAACAGCCCGGTCTGCCTGATAAAACAATTATAACCGAACTTGGTTACGGAAGAAAGGTTATCAGCGACGCGGGTAAGGATGCAGGCTTCGACTCAATATCTTTACTGAATACATCCGATTTCAGCAGCAGGTTTATTACAACAGGAAAAATAAAAGTTGAAAAAACCGGGAAAAATTATAAGCTGGTCTCAACCCAGGAACATCACGCGATCGATGATGAATTCACAAAAGATTTTCATAAAATAAGAGATATCATTCAGGAAGGCACTGTTGAGGAATTTAAAAACGATCCGCACTTCCTTGAGCGCCATAAACATGAAATATTTAATATCACGGAAGAGCATAAGTATGAAGGTGTCAAATGGGGAATGGCCATTGATATGAACAAGTGCACCTCATGCGGAACATGTGTCGCTTCATGTAATGTGGAGAATAATATTCCTGTTGTAGGGAAGGAGCAGGTTGCGGTAGGAAGGGAAATGCACTGGATGCGTCTGGACCGCTATTATTCGGGAACTCCCGATGATCCGGAGGTGAGTCATCAGCCGATGCTTTGCCAGCATTGTGATAACGCGCCATGTGAGAATGTATGTCCTGTCAACGCGACAAATCACAGTCCCGACGGCCTCAACCAGATGGCATATAACAGATGTGTCGGAACCAGGTATTGCGCGAATAACTGCCCATATAAAGTGAGAAGATTCAATTTCTTCAATTTCCGTGATCATTTCGCTGATTCATATTATGATAATTCGTTATCCGAGCTTGTTAACAATCCTGAAGTTACAGTCCGGTCAAGGGGTGTAATGGAAAAATGTACATTTTGCGTTCAGCGAATAATGGACGCGAGATCGGAAGCCATCAGGGAAGGACGAGAATTAAAAGGAGAAGATGTTGTTACGGCATGCCAGGAAGTATGCCCGGCCGACGCGATCACCTTCGGAGATTTGAATGATCCTTCTTCAAAGATATCAATAATGCGCGAACACGGACCGGGATACCATGTCCTTGAAGCGCTTAATGTCAGACCTAACGTTACCTATATGGCAAAATTACGAAACACCAAACGCGGGGAGGCGTAGTGTCAGTAGTCGATTATACTAAAGAAATATCGGTAGTAGAAGGGAAACCCGCCCTCAGGGATATCGATGATATTATTATTAAACCGCTGAATACCAAACCTGACAAGAAATTTTTTATCGCCCTTTCGGTTACAGTGACGATGCTTCTTATCGGCGCGGTCGGATTAGGTTTTTCTGTCTATTACGGCACCGGAATGTGGGGAAATAATAATCCTGTCGGATGGGGATTTCCTATTGTAAACTTTGTTTTCTGGGTTGGAATCGGTCATGCGGGAACCCTGATATCGGCAATCCTGTTTCTCTTCAGGCAGAAATGGAGGACCGGGATAGCGAGATTTGCCGAGGGAATGACAATTTTCGCGGTAATGACAGCGGGTGTTTTTCCACTCATCCATGTCGGCCGTCCGTGGCTCGCTCATTATCTCCTTCCTTATCCCAACCAGAATTCTGTTTGGGTAAACTTTACATCCCCACTTTTATGGGACGTATTTGCCGTATCAACCTATTTTACGGTATCTCTTATTTTCTGGTATGTGGGTTTAATCCCCGATTTTGCCACGCTGAGAGATAAAACCGCAAACAAAATTAAAAAAGTCATCTATTCTGTTTTCAGTCTCGGCTGGAGACATTCGAACAGGCACTGGCAGCATTATGAAATGGTCTACCTGATACTTGCCGGATTTGCCACACCACTGGTTTTGTCGGTGCATACAATAGTCAGTTTCGACTTCGCCGTTTCAATTCTCCCCGGATGGCACACGACAATATTCCCCCCTTATTTTGTTGCCGGAGCAGTTTTCTCAGGTTTCGCGATGGTTCAGAATGTTCTGATCTTTATACGGAAGATATTTAATTATGAGCATATAATTACCCTGAACACCCTCGAAAAGATGAATAAAATTATACTTCTTACCGGTATGCTTGTGGGATACGCTTATGCGATGGAGTTTTTTATCGCGTGGTATAGCGGTGTTCAGCCCGAACAGTTTACATTTGTGAACAGGGCGTTCGGTCCTTATGCGTGGTCTTACTGGATAATGGTTTCGTGCAACGTGCTTTTCCCACAGTTGTTCTGGATAAAGAAAATAAGAAGAACGATACCGGCCATGTTTGTGATCGGAGTTCTGGTGAATGTCGGAATGTGGTTTGAAAGATTTGTAATTACAGTTACATCACTTTCAAGAGATTTCCTCCCTTCAAGCTGGGCATATTTTACACCTACTCTGACAGATGGAGCAATTCTGGTAGGTAGTTTTGGCCTGTTTTTCACATTGTTACTTCTCTTCACTAAAACATTGCCTGTTGTTTCAATAGCCGAGGTAAAAGCAGTTACCGACGGCGCTCAACCAGGTCACGGAGATCATTAAATGAGAGAAAAAGTATTACACTCCATAACCGGTATTTTTAATACTCCTGATGAGATAATAGAAGCAGCAGAAAAAACTGCCGAAGCCGGTTATACAAAATTTGATGTCAACACACCATATCCTGTCCACGGGATGGATGGCGCGATGAAACTGCCACCCTCCAAACTTGGGTACGCTTCTTTGGTGTTCGGGCTTTCAGGAACTTTCGCCGCCCTCGTTATTATGTATTGGATGTCGGCAGTTGATTACCCCCTTGTTATTGGTGGAAAACCTTTCTTTTCATTTCCGGCTTATGTGCCTATAATGTTTGAGGTTACCGTACTCGCCGCATCGATAGCGACGGTAATGACAATGTTGTTTGTGTTCTTCAAATTCCCAAATAATTCTCATCCTTTACATGATACCGGGTATATGAGGAAGGTATCCTCGGATAAATATGGTTTGTGTATCATGGCGGAAGATGATAATTTCAGTCTGGATGAAGTGAAAAAATTCTTTGGAGAACTTGGCGCTGAAGATATAACAGAAATATATTTTGACGATTCTGTGGTATCATGGAAAACGGCAATCTTTGAGCCAAAGTTTGTAGCGGCGCTGGCAGTTGTGGCGCTTATAGTTTCAGGAGCGACATATCTTACTTTGAATAAACTTCTTTTTGCCGCTCCTTTCAACTGGATGGTAGAGCAGGAAAAAATTATACCTCAGGAGAAGAGCGAAATTTTTGCCGATGGATTTGGAATGAGAAAACCGGTAGCCGGAACTGTGGCAAGGGGAGATCAGGTTTATCCCTACCATGACAGTCCGGAGGAAGCCGCTCTTTTCCTTAAAAATCCTCTGCTTCCCTCAAAAGAAAACCTGGAGCTGGGTAAAGAAAAGTTTGACACTTTCTGCAGCCCCTGCCATGGTTATTACGGTGAGGGGGACAGTCGTTTAAGAGGACAATTCCCCAATCCGCCAAGCCTTCATTCCGAAAAGGTAAGGAACTGGAGTGATGGAAGAATTTATCATGTCATTGAGGTGGGGCAGAATGTTATGCCATCCTATGCCTACCAGATGACAAATGAAGAAAAATGGGCTGCCATATTATATGTCCGCGCACTTCAAAGATCATTAAACGCAAGGGAGTCAGATCTGGAATGAGTGAAAATAAAACAAATATTGAATACCAGAGAAAAGATTTACCTGGAAATTTCCTTAAAGCAGGATTAATATTAGCTGCCGCAGGTCTTATTATTATAATAGTCAGTTATTTTCTTGACCACACAAGAAGCGCATTTAATAATATTATCGGTTTGATGTTCCTTGTCAGTATCGGGCTGGGTTCACTTTTCCTTGTCGCCATTGAATATCTTGGAGGCGCGGTGTGGAGCGCTCCCTTCAGGAGAATTAGTGAATTCCTCGCGGCAACTCTGATTGTTGTGCCTTTGCTGGCTATTCCTCTTTACTTTAATCTTCATGATCTCTTTCACTGGACTCATACGGAAGTTGTAGAAGCGGATAAAATATTAAAAGGCAAAGCTCCTTATCTTAATGAAACATTCTTCGTTATAAGAATAATCTTTTACGCGGCTGTCTGGATTTTATTCTACTTTATTTTAACAGGAAACTCTGAAAAACAGGATAAAAGCGGCGATCAAAAGCTTACGAAAAAAAATATCCGTAATTCGGCAATTTTTATACCTTTTTTCGGCCTGACAATTACATTCAGCGCGATAGATTTTATGATGAGCCTTGAACCTCACTGGTTCTCAACAATTTTCGGCGTATATTATTTTTCAGGCACAATTCTTTGCGCTCTGGCTGCCGGCACCTGGCTTATCGTTACTCTCAATGAAAAGGGATATCTTCTTAAGGGAATAGTAAAAGATCATTATTACAGCCTGGGAGCTCTTTTATTCGCGTTTACAAATTTCTGGGCATATATAGCGTTCAGCCAGTTTCTTCTTATCTGGTACGCTAATCTGCCTGAAGAAACCTTTTGGTATCTTATGAGATGGGATGGTCCCTGGATGTGGGTTTCCATTCTTCTTATGGTTGTTCATTTTGCCGTTCCATATTTCGGGCTGTTATCTCAGCCTTCAAAAATGAATCCGAAAAGATTAAAGTTAATGTCGCTGTGGATTATATTCGCCCATCTTCTGGACCTTTACTGGATTGTAATGCCGACTTATAGTAAAGAATCTGTAACTTTTGGCTGGATGGAACTTGGTTTCCCGATTTTTGTTATCGGACTTGTATTGATAGTATTCAATTTCAAGGCGGGTAAATCGAATATGGTTCCAGTAGGTGATCCGAAGTTGAAAAGAGGATTAAATTTCAGATTATAACCGGGAAAATTTTATTATGTCGGATATGAAAAAATATAAAGATGAAATAAGGTTTGAAGAATTATTACGGGATCCGATCAGGCTTTTCGGCTGGTTTTTCCCATATATTTTTATACTGATTGTTTTTGCGGGAATTTATTTTTTAATCAATCTCGATGAGTTCTCTGTTATTGATTATAAAAGATCGATCATTGATTCTTCGGATGTCCGCAGAAATATTGTTATGGCAAAAGGAAAAGAACTACCATCTGTGGATTTGAAAATAATCAAGTCCCCCGGACCTGAAATAATTGCCAGGGGAAGAGAACTATATGAAGCCAATTGCGCTTCCTGTCATGGCAACGAAGGCCTGGGCAATGGCCCCGCGGGACAGTCGCTAAATCCACCGCCGAGGAATTTCCATTCGCTGGAAGGATGGACAAACGGCACAAAAATTTCCGAAATGTACCTGACCCTGGAAAAGGGTATCGCCGCAAACGGAATGGCCGCTTATGAATATATGCCCCGTGATGAACGAGTAGCGATGATTCATTATATCAGGCAGTGGAGCGATTTTCCGGTCATTACAGATGAAGAGGTTGATGAGCTTAATTTTAACTATAAGCTGACCGAACCTCAGATATCTTCCAACCAGATACCGGTGGATAAAGCCATAAAACTGATTGTGAGTGAAAATAAAGGGAAAGTAAATCGCATAGCCGGTATGGTTTCGGAGATTAAACGTGACGAATCGTATGAAGCAAAACTAATTGCCGATAACGTTCATGACCTGATTAAGGTTATATCAGTATTTGTTGAAGGACCAGTTAAAGACAGCGACGATTTCAGGAAGACTATATTTTCGGCGCCCGCTGAATATGGGTTCAGACAATCGGTTATATACCTTAATGATTATGACTGGAAGACAATTTATTCATATCTGAAAAAACTAAGTAATGCTTAAGAAAAAAGTTAACCAAATATTTTTTTTGTGTCTGCTTCCATTGATTGTTTCTTCAGCGATTTTAGCGCAGGAGAGTACTATTAATGTGGGAATAGATGAAAAACTGGGCAACTTTCTTCCGGCTGACGCGGAATTTGTAACATCCACCGGTGAAAAAATAAAACTTGGAGAGGCTATTGACAAGCCGGTTATTCTGGCTTTTGTTTATTATGAATGTCCGGGTATATGTAATCCTCTGCTTACCGAACTTGCCTGGGTAGTGGATAAGGTTGATCTTGAACCAAATGAAGATTTTAAAGTTATTTCACTGAGTTTTGATCATGAAGAAACACCTGAAATAGCCTCAAACTGGAAAAATAACTTCCTTACAAGCATAAAACGAGATTTTCCACCCGAATCATGGTTATTTCTTACTGGTGACAGTGTTAATATCCGAAAAGTTACTGACGCCGCGGGATTCTATTTCAAACCTGTGGGTAAAGAATTTATTCACGCGGGCTCACTAATAACAATATCACCAAAAGGGAAAATATCACGATACTTATTCGGCAACACATTTAACCCCTTCGATTTAAAAATGGCTCTCATTGACGCCCAGAGTGGTAAAACAATACCAACTGTCGCGAAAGTGCTTCAGTTCTGTTTCAGCTACGACCCGGAAGGAAGGGGATATACACTAAACATTACCAGAATTATAGGAACAGTTATGCTTCTGGCGGCAGGAATTTTCCTGTTATCACTTCTGTTATTATCGAAAAAGAGAAAGAATAAAATAAAGGAGCTGAATAATTAATGGCTAACGATTCAATCGCTCTTGAAAAAAAGACTTTTTTTGAAGAAGGTACGAATAAATACAAGGGAATTCTTGGCTGGATTCTGAGTACCGATCACAAACGCATCGGGATATTATATCTGATTGTTATAGCCGGATTTTTCCTTATTGGCGCGCTGTTGGGAGTATTGATGAGGCTTGAGCTGATAGCTCCCGGCGAAACAATAATGGATGCCCAATCCTACAACACTGTTTTTACACTGCATGGTGTGATAATGATTTTCCTCTTTATCGTACCGGGGCTTCCGGCTGTTTTCGGGAATTTTTTCCTCCCTATTCAGATAGGGGCAAAAGATGTCGCCTTTCCCAGGTTAAATCTTCTTTCGTGGTGGGTTTACGTAATCGGCGCCATACTGGTTCTTGTATCCCTCTTCCTGCCGGGAGGTCCCATAGATACCGGCTGGACATTTTATATCCCTTATAGTGTCAGAAGCAACACTAACGTCTCGCTCGCGATTTTCGCCGCATTTGTTCTCGGGTTTTCATCCATTCTTACAGGTCTTAATTTTATTACCACAATTCACAGAATGAGAGCGCCGGGCATGTCATTTTTCAGAATGCCTCTTTTTATCTGGGGTACTTATTCAACGGCCTGGATACAGATCATAGCGACCCCGATTGTTGGTATTACAATACTACTGGTAATACTTGAAAGAGCGTTTGGAGTAGGAATATTTGATCCCGCGCTGGGTGGCGACCCGCTTCTTTTTCAGCATCTTTTCTGGATTTATTCACATCCTGCCGTGTACATAATGATATTACCGGCGATGGGAGTTGTGTCTGAAATTATTCCGACTTTTGCCAGAAGAACAATTTTCGGGTATAAGGCGATAGCATTTTCAAGCCTCGCCATAGCCTTTGTCGGTTATCTTGTCTGGGCGCACCACATGTTTACCAGCGGAATCAGTGACACGGCGAGATGGATTTTTTCACTTTTAACATTTATTGTAGCTCTTCCCAGCGGAGTTAAAGTTTTTAACTGGGTGGCGACAATGTATAAGGGCTCGATTGATCCCAAAACACCTTTTCTCTGGGTGATGAATTTTATTGTGCTGTTTTCTATCGGCGGATTAACAGGACTGGTAGTAGGTTCTCTTTCCACTGATATTCACCTGCACGATACCTATTTTGTTGTAGCTCACTTTCATTATGTTATGTTCGGGGGCACCGGCACTATATTTATTGCCGCGTTATATTACTGGTTCCCGAAAATGTTCGGACGAATGTATAACGAAAGATGGGCAAATATCGCGGTCGGGCTTTTCTTTATAGCGTTCAATATGCTTTATTTCCCGAAATTTATTCTTGGATATATGGGTATGCCCCGCAGATATTTTGATTATCTGCCTGAATTTACCAACCTGCAGGTTTTATCCACAGTCGGTTCATGGCTGATGGCAATTACATTGATAATTATTGTATGGAATTTTATCAGCGCGCTCAGAAGTGGTAAAAAAGCCCACTCAAATCCCTGGGGAGGAGTAACGCTCGAATGGCATACCACATCACCGCCACCTCTTGAAAATTTTCACACAGAACCGGTTGTAAACCATGAACCATACGATTTCAGTCAATTAAAGGATATGGATTATGAGTCAAAATAATCAGGCCGCGGCGCATACCGAACATGTGCACAGAGATGATATAGGCGCTAAAATGGGAATGTGGCTCTTTTTGTTCACCGAGCTGCTTCTTTTTGGCGGAATGTTTCTGGCTTACGGCTATTATAAGTTTCTGCATATTAATGAATTCAAATTAGCGGCTATGGAACTGGATACTATGATGGGAACTATAAATACCATCATATTGCTTACAAGCAGTCTTACCATGGCTATGTCAATTACCGCTATTCAGAAAGGCAATAAGATTCTGGCTGTTACCAACGTTTCGGCCACAATTATCTTTGCCCTCGTATTTATGGTTAATAAATATTTTGAGTGGTCGCATAAGTTTCATCTCGGGATCTATCCCGGTTCTGATGATATGTTTTCGAAAACAGAAGGGGAGAGGATGTATTTCGGGCTTTATTATGTTATGACCGGGCTGCATGGTTTTCATGTTATCGTAGGAGTAGTTGTACTGATCTTCATGCTGGTATTTTTAGTAAAGGGAAAGATCAACGAGGATAAAAATGTTCAGCTCGAAAATGCCGGGTTATACTGGCACCTTGTTGATCTTATCTGGATATTCCTTTTCCCTCTTTTCTATTTAATCAAATAGGTTTGAAATGGATAATAAAAATAAAGAACATCATATTACAGGATACAATACTTACATAATTATATGGCTGGCTCTTCTGGCGCTTACTTCCATAACAGTAAGTGTTGCCGGAATGGACCTTGGTATGCTGGCGCTTCCCATTGCCCTGGCTATCGCTACCATAAAATCGTTGCTGGTTCTGAATATTTTTATGCATATAAAATTTGATGAACCGATCTTCAAAGTATTTATCTCCATTAGTGTTATTACCCTCGCGGTAATATTTTTATTAACCTTTATAGATGTGATAAACAGATGAGGCAGTTTATGTTTTTATTTACAGGGGACGCACCTACAAGGAGCGCAGAAACTGTAGACAGCGTTATGCTTTACATCGTTGCCATTAGTGTAATCCTGCTTGTCGGGGTTACCGCGACAATGATTTATTTTGTTTTCAGGTACCATCGGAAGAAAGGACATAAACCTGTTGATATAGATGGAAACGTGTGGCTGGAGATCATCTGGATTGGAATACCCACTATCCTGGTGCTGACAATGTTTTACTACAGTTATTCAGGTTTCAGGATAATAAGGAATATTCCCGAAGATTCTTTCCAGATAAATGTCATCGCAAAAATGTGGGAATGGGATTTTAAATATGATAACGGAAAAAATGTTGATACACTTTATGTGCCCCTGGGGAAACCAATTAAACTGCTAATGGAATCGCTTGACGTTAACCATTCCCTTTATATACCCGCGTTCCGGCTTAAAGAAGATGTTATTGCCGGCAGAATAAACTATATGGGCTTTACTCCGGAAAAGGTGGGTGAATATGATATTGCCTGCGCCGAATATTGCGGGCTTAATCACTCTATGATGTATACGAAAGTTGTTGTTATGCCTGAAGAAAAATTTAATCTTTGGTATAACTCAACCGATTCTGACTCAGCGAATAAAATAATAAATTCACCTGACTCATCAAAGAATATATCATCGGTATCCTACCATTCCAATAAGGAGGATATGAAATTATTATTTTCAAAAGGCTGCCTGAGCTGTCATTCGCTTGATGGTTCCGAAGGAGTGGCGCCCACTTTCAAGGGATTGTATAACAGGGAAATTGTTGTTTCGCAGGGTGGATATGAAAAGAAAATTATCGCTGATGAAAATTATATCAGGAAATCAATCACCGATCCGAATGAAATGATCGTTGCCGGTTATAAAGCGGGTCTTATGCCCGATCTCGAATATTTACTTGATGATGATGAGGTCAATCAGATAGTTAAAATTATAAAAGGAATTGATTGAAAGAAAAGATTCAAATAGCGCTTGAGCTTGGAAAGGTAAGGATAACATTTTTTGTGGCCTTTTCCACATCAGCCGGATATTTGCTCTATTCATCCTCTTTTAGTCTGGAAATGTTATGGGTTTGTCTTGGAGTATTTCTTCTGGCTTCAGGTTCCTCGGCGGTCAATCATATACAGGAAAAAGAAACCGATAAACTGATGAAAAGAACAAAAAACCGTCCACTGGCCGCGGAAAAAATATCTGTCAGGTCAGCATTGTTTTTTTCAATGATTCTTCTTATTTCGGGGTCTGTTTTAACATTTTTCTCGGGCGGTTTAACCGCGCTTTTTCTGGGACTGACCGCGTTTATCTGGTATAATTTAATTTACACGCCTCTGAAAAAAAGAAACGCGCTCGCTGTAATCCCCGGGTCAGTTATCGGAGCTATTCCACCTGTAATAGGCTGGAGCGCCGCGGGAGGATATATTCTGGATGCCGAGATTCTGGCATTGGCGCTTTTTTTCTTCATCTGGCAGATTCCTCATTTCTGGCTTCTTCTTCTTTTATATGGCAAAGAATATCAGGAAGCCGGTTTTCCTACTCTCACAAGTATTTTTAATCACAGGCAGCTATCAAGAATTACATTTATCTGGATAGCCGCCCTCGCGTTCAGTTGTTTGCTGATCCCTTTCGCGGGGGGCCGGGAGGAGCTGAACCTGATAGCTCTGGCGATACCGGGAATATGGCTGATCGTATCATCAGCTAAAACGTTGTTTTCTATTTTTGACCGCAAAAATATCCGAAAAGCTTTTCTCGCTATTAATCTTTATGTTCTTTCTGTAGTAATAATATTATCAGTTGATAAACTTATTTAGAAATTTAATCAGGAATTCAGATGGATTTTCTCGACAATATTGTTTTACCCCAGTCATCCGATCAGCTTATCCTTATGGAGTATATAATGGTGATGACTCTTACGCTGCTTATCCCATACCTGGGAATACTGACAGGGGCAAATATTTATTCGATTTATTTCAACCGTAAATTCAAAAAAACGGGTGATGTATCTTTGAATATAATTTCAAAAGCAATTATTGATGCGGCAACTCCAAATAAAAGCATTCCCTTTGCCCTGGGATTTGTCCCTTTGATCAGTCTGGTATTCATTTATACTCAGCTTACGCAGAAATCGGCTGCCGATCCGCAATTCGCGCTGTTTCTTACAATTTTTCTTTTTATTCCGGCGGTTGTTTTTCTATATACCTACAAATATTCCTTTCACCTGAAGGATATATTCGAAACATTCAAAACCGGAGAGAATGGTCATAACGAAGATTTGGAAGAATACAGGCAAAAAGCATCCGGGTTATATACCGGCTCGGCAAAATACTCACTGGTTTTCCTGCTTCTTACAATGTGGATAATCAGCGGTACAACACAGGGAGCATTAAATCCTGACGCGGCCAAAGAAGGGCTTTCGTTAGGAGTTGTGTTATTTTCACCCGCGACCATCACCTATTTCCTTTTTTGGTTGGGAGCATCATTCCTCGCCGCCTCTGTTTACCTGTTTTATCTCTATTTCAAACCTGAGGCAAAGGGAGAAAAATTACCTGAGAATATCAAACTTTACCTGAGAGATTTTCTGATAAAAAGCAGTCTTCTGTTTTTATTTGTTGTTCCCGGTTTTTATACTATTAATCTTATTTTAAGACCTGCGCAGGCTTTATCAAGCGGTGTATTTATGTTCTTCTTTTTCAGCTTTTTTGCCCTGATTCTATTAGGTGGGTTTTTATATACCATGTATAGAGAGTCTCATAACAAATATACAAATGGAACTATTCTTGTGTTGATTCTTTTCTTTACATTCGGAATAATTAAAGATCAGTATTCCTTTAACAGCTCCTCGCGAGATTATTTTCTTCTTTCTTCAAAAGATTATTTTTCCCTGAAAGCTGATATGCAGAAAATGTATGGCGCCGGAATAATTGAAATCAGCGGTGAAGACATCTTTAATGGCAGGTGCATAGCTTGTCATCAGTTTGATAAAAAATTAACCGGGCCTCCCTACAATACTGTTCTCCCAAAATATGATGGCAAAATGGATAACCTTGTGAAATTCATTCTTAATCCTGTTAAGGTTAATCCCGAGTATACAGCTATGCCAAGCCAGGGGCTGAATCCAAAAGAAGCCGAAGCTGTTGCCGATTATATTATGGAAACCTGGAAATCTCAAAAATAGATTTTGCCTTAAATACATTTTTATTTAGATTGCCTGACTTGATAATTATTAAATCAGGCATTTTTTATATATGCTTACAATATTAGAAGCCATACAAAAAACGACCGGTTATTTTGAACGAAAGGGCATAGAATCGGCCAGGGTGAATGCCGAACTGCTTCTGGCTGAAGTTCTCGGTAAAAAAAGGCTGGAGCTTTACCTTTCATACGATCAGCCTCTTAAAGAAAATGAGATGAACAAATACCGTTCGGTAATTGCCCGCAGGGGAAAGTTTGAACCTTTACAGTATATTATCGGTCATACTGAATTTTTCGGTTATAAAATATGTGTTGATCAAAGCGTTCTGATTCCAAGACCTGAGAGCGAAGTATTAATCGAAATGGTTATTGATGATTTTGGTGACAAAGAAAATTTAACACTACTGGACATCGGAACCGGTTCCGGATGTCTTTCTATCGCGCTGGCAAAAAAACTGAACAATGTTCATATCACCGCGGTTGATATCTCTTATAAAGCCGCACGCCTCGCGGAATATAACGCGAAAATAAATGAGATTGCTGATAAGATTAAATTTCTTACCGCCGATATTAACAGTATTGTTAGCGGAGATGTTAATGATCAATATGATATAGTTATATCAAATCCACCATACGTTTCACTGGCGGATTTCCAAAACCTGCAGCCTGAAATTAAAGATTACGAGCCAAAAAACGCTGTTACCGATAATGAAGACGGATATTCATTTTACAAAAAAATAGCGGCATTCAGCCAAAAAGCGCTCAAAACAGGAGGAGCTTTATACCTGGAAACAGGCCAGGGAATGGCGCCGGGTGTGGAAAAAATTCTGGAAATTAATAATTTCAGCAACCTGAAGGTGCGAAAGGATTACCTTGATATTGAAAGAGTCATAAAAGGAATCAGAACATGAGAGCTCTTGCTCAAAGGGTTAAAAGAGGATCCGTAAAAATTGAATCTCAGAACTATTATGCGGAAATAAAAAAAGGAATGGTCATACTCCTGGGTGTTCACGAGAATGACTTGGAAGAGGATGTCAGTTTTGTCGCGGATAAATGTTGTAATCTAAGAATTTTTGAAGATGAAAATGATAAGATGAATATCTCATTGAAGGATATTGATGGAGAAATTCTTATTATTTCGCAATTTACCCTCTATGGCGACACCCGAAGGGGAAACAGACCTGGTTTTACAGAAGCGGCAAGACCGGAGAAGGCTGAAGCTGTTTATGAAAAATTTGTTGAACGTCTGAAGTCAAATATCGGAGCGGAAAAAGTTAAAACAGGTTTATTTGGCGAAATGATGATAGTTGAGATAATAAATGACGGTCCCGTAACATTGCTTGTGGAATCAAAAGAGAAGAAAGGAATCTGAATATTGTGGATAATGTAATTCTGATATTTCTGGATGGAGTGGGTATTGGCAGGAATGATCCGGGTGAAAATCCATTTTTCCGCCTGAAATTTCGTTTTATCGAAGAACACTTTGGGGAAATCCCCCATCTTGGCAATCAATTTCTGAACTCGGATAATAAATATATTTTTCCTGTTGACGCCAGAATGGGTGTTGATCTGCTACCCCAAAGCGGGACGGGACAAACATCAATATTTTGCGGAGTAAATGCCCCGGAAATTCTCGGGCGTCATTTTGGTCCTTTCCCGCATTCCGAGCTTCTGCCTGTTCTCGAAGAAAAAAATATTCTCGGCTCACTTATTAAAGATGGGAAAAAAGTTACTTTTCTAAATGCATATCCGGAAAGATTTTTCCAGTATATAAAGTCAGGAAAAAAAAGACTGACAGCGACAACAATGATGGCGCAGATGAGCGGCATGTCATTATACAGATCGACAGATATATGGAGAGGGAGGGCCCTAAGCGCAGATATCACAAATGATTTCTGGATTGATTCCCTCGGTTATAAACTTAATTATCTCAAACCAAAATCAGCGGCTCAGAGAGTTATAAGGATATCATCGAAATTCAGCCTGACTTTGTTTGAATATTTCCTTACAGATCACCTTGGACATGGCAGGGTGACAGACCCTGATGACATAATTCTTAAAAATCTTGATGAATTCCTTTACCAGCTTATCTGCCTGATACCTGAGAATACAACTTTGGTTGTCTGTTCCGATCACGGAAATCTGGAAAATGTTAAAATTAAAACCCATACAATGAACCCGGCATTTACCCTGACTGCCGGAAAACACGCAAAAAAACTCAGAGATAAAATTTACGCGTTAAGTGATATTAAAGGAGCTATACTGGAGATATTATAAATTGAAAGGCCATCCTTTCATATGGTTCGTTTTGTTTTTTATCACCGGAATTCTCCTGGCTGACTTCATTGATACAGAAATAGATTTTATTCTCCTGACCACAATAGTACTTTTGATCATTTCAGCGCTTCTTTATTTTTTTGATCAAAAGCTCTGGCTTTTTCCACTCCTTATTATCGCTGTAATTTTAACTGGCGCGCTTCATGTTAAGGTGTCGGAAAATAAATACCAGGATCCGACTCAATTACTAAGGGAAAGAGAACCTGTAAAAGTATATGGACTCGTAACTTCCGAAAAAAACGCCACATCTGCCGGCGGTTTTAAGTTTACCCTGGAAAGCAGGACTATTATCACTGAAGAGGCGTCGATAGCAGTGATTTCAAAAATCATTTGTTTTATTCCCGGAGATTTTCCTGAGATAAATCAGCCAGTCAACCAGGGAAATGAATTGCTGTTAAGTGGTAAAATATGGTATCCTTACGGCAAAAGAAATCCCGGAGGATTTGATTACAAAGAATATCTTAAAAGAAATAATATTTTTGCCGGGCTGAATATTGAGGAGCTTGAACTTAAAAGGATCAATGAAAACTATTGGTATTCTTTTCTTAATTTTATCAGCAGGATCAGAGATAATATCAGAGAGTCAATCGAGAAGGGGCACAGTAAGGAGACGGCAGCCATCATAAAAGCTCTTCTTCTCGCTGATAAATCGGATATTGACATTTCTGTGTTGGAAAGGTATTCTTCAGCAGGCATCGCGCATCTGCTTGTTGTATCGGGACTGCATACAGGCATGCTGTTTTTAATATTTTTTACACTTTTCGCGCGAACCGGTATCTATTTCAGAAGCATACTGACTATGACAGGCCTTATATTGTTCATGTTTCTGACATTCGCTCCAATTCCGGTGATGAGGGCTTCAGCCATGGCATTCGTATTTCTCTTCTCCACTTTAATCAACAGATCGGATAATCCGTATAATCTGCTGGCAATCGCGGTATTTATTATCTTATTGGCTGAACCGAAAGATATTTATTCCATCGGATTCCAGCTATCTGTTTTATCTGTGCTTGGCATATTTATTTCTAATGATATAATTAATAAGAGCCGGTTAAAGAATTCCGGCAATCTTTTTGTTAAGTATATATTAAGGCCGGTAATTATAACATTTTCGGCCCAGATAGCGACATTGCCGATCATGGCGCTTTATTTTTATAAATTGCCCTATATGGCATTTCTGATTAACCTTATCGCCGTACCATTGACATTTTTGTTAATTTCTTCCGGCATTTTGTATTTGTTATTCGCGTATATATCGGGAACCTTTGCCACGATAATTTCAGCGGCAAATGAAGTTTTTTCATCATTTCTCGATGCTCTCGCTAACTTCAGTTTGAATACTTTTGGATACTTAAGTATTAGTCAGGTTCAGCCTTACACAGTGATTATTTATTATTTTCTCCTTTTTCTTTTGGCCTTGCCTTTGGTAAAAAGAAGGCCCTTGTTTGTTATGGGTTCTCTGTTATTCCTTTCTTTCCTTTTTTTTGGCTGGCAAAATATTGCTTCCGAACGGTTGATGCCTGATGGTAGTCTGTCAGTTCTCTTTCTGGATGTCGGTCAGGGAGACGCGGCTCTGGTGAAATTCGCGGATGGCAAAACAGCTTTAATTGACGCGGGGAAAAAAGATGATTTCACAGATCACGGGCAAAGGACTATATATCCGGCGTTAAATTCACTGGGAATTGAAAGCATCAATTATGGATTTATATCTCATTTTGATAATGATCATTGCGGCGGCTTTAACTTTCTTATCAACAAAGGAATTATTGATACACTTTTTACTCCTTTGCCCGTGGGAAAAAGAGAGGAAAACCTCGTGGAACTGTATAAAAGAAAGGGAGTTATTCTCCGGCATTATGGTTATCAAAAAATTTCCGTGGATGATGGAAGGATTTTTATTCTTACAGGCAAAGATAAATATGGCCGATATCTTTCTGATAATGATAACGAAAGAAGCGGTGTAATCAAAATTTCATATGGTGAATCTTCCATACTCTTTACAGGGGATACAGGAGCGAAAACAGAATATCAGATGATGGAACAATTTGGCGATTTTCTCGATTCCGATCTGCTGAAGGTCAGTCATCATGGCAGTAAATCGGGAACAACCACTCTTTTTTGTAGCAGGGTAAATCCTGAAACAGCGATAATAAGCTGCGGGAAAAACAATATATATGGTCATCCCCATGAAAGTGTGGTTGAAATTTTGGAGAAGAAAGGTATAAAAGTGTTAAGAACAGACAAAAATGGCGCTCTGCTTTTTCAAACGGATGGAAAAAACTTTAGATTAGTAGATTGGAAATAAGATAATTGTTTATGGAAATTTACGAAAACTATTCTCTGAAAGAATTTAACACATTCGGACTTGACGTAAGAGCGGAATATTTTGTTTTTACCCGCAACAACGATGATGTGATTGAAGCCGCTGATTTCAGCAGAAAGAAAAATCTGCCACTATATATCATAGGGGAGGGGAGCAACATTCTTTTTCTTAATGATATTAATGGGGTATTTATTCATCCCTCGGGCAATTCTGTTGAGATCATGGAAGAAAATGAGAAAGAGGTTACCGTTTCCGCCGAATCGGGTGTGAAATGGGATGACCTGGTGGATTTTACAACATCAAAAGATTATTGGGGATTGGAGAACCTGTCCGGAATTCCCGGTACAGCGGGGGCCGCTCCCGTGCAGAATATCGGGGCTTACGGAACTGAACTGGAAAATGTATTAAAATATCTTGAGGGTATTAATCTTTCAACAGGCGGGGAAGTGAAGTTTGAGAATAGGGAATGTAATTTTGGTTACAGAACAAGTATTTTTAAAGAGTCACTGAAAAATAAAATTTTTATCAGTAAAATTGTTCTCACTTTAAGCGCCGCTCCAAATCCCAATCTTTCTTATAGGGGGATCGCGGAAAAAATCGGAAAAAGAGACAAGCATGAAATTTGCTCCAAGGAGATCAGCCGTGTTATCAGGGAAATCAGGAATGAAAAACTGCCCGATATCAGGAAATCAGGTAACGCGGGCAGTTTTTTTAAAAATCCGGTAATTTCCAGTGAGAATTTTGAAAGGCTGAAATCAGGTTATGGCGATCTCAAGTATTATAATCTTGAGTCAGGGAATATTAAAATACCTGCCGCGTGGCTGCTGGAAAAAGCCGGGTTTAAAGGAAAGATTATCGGCAGAACCGGATTTTACAAACATCAGCCTCTCGTTCTTGTTAATTACGGAGGAGCAACGGGAGCAGAGTTGCTGACCACATCACAGATGGCGATTAAAGCGGTGCGTGAAAAATTTGGAATAGAACTTGAACCTGAAGTAAATATATTAAAATAACGAATAACAGGATCATTATATGTCAGAAAATAACAACAGTAAAACAAACGGATCGGTCACCACATCGATTCTTAAGGAGCTTACACAGCCCTTTATTGATCTTTTCCATACTCCGAGAGCGCTTTTTGGAGTAAATGCCTCATACGTGCTGGAAGGACTCACATACTTTGGAGTAGTAGGGCTGCTGGCAATATATTTTAATGAATATGTTGGCCTGAATGATATTGAAGCAGGATTAATGGTCGGTTTTCTTACGGCAGGTATAACTGTGAGTCAGCTTTTGCTTGGCGCTACAGTCGACTGGATTGGTGTGAGGAAATCACTTCTTTTCGCGCTGGGGCTGATGCTAATAGGCAGAATTCTGCTGACCGCGGCGCCAGCGGCTTTAGGCACAACAGGTATGTGGAGTTCAACACATCTTACCGCGATGCTCGGAATTATCGGGATTGTTCTTGGTTATGGAATTTATCAGCCTGCCGCTTATACCGCAGTGAAAAAATTCACCACAGAAAAAACTGCCGCGATGGGCTACGCGATGTTATACGCGCTGATGAATCTCGGAGGTTTTCTGCCCGGTTTAATTTCTCCTCCGGTAAGACGCGGTTATGGAATCGATGGTGTTTTCTGGGTATATGTTATTTTAACTATCGCCGGCATGGCCTGTGTTGCCTTTATCATCACGAAAAAAGCTGAAAAAGAAGCGCTGGCTAAAGCAAGAGAAGAAGATGGCAATGCTTCTGAAGAGGAAGAGGATGAATTCCAGAAAATGACTTCAAAGGAAAAATTCAGATTTTATGTGAAAAATTTCCCCCTGAGAGATCTCCGATTTCTCTTTTTTATATTTATTCTGATTCCGGTTCAGACTCTGTTTGCTCATAACTGGCTCACACTTCCACAATATACAAGCAGAGCGTTTACAGGATTTGTACAGAATAATTTTGAATTTTTTGTCAATTTTAACCCGATACTTATTTTTATTCTTACTCCTATCGTAACAGCTTTTACATCGAAAAAAGATACCTATATGATGATGATACTGGGAACATTCGTGATGGCTTTCCCGACATTCTTCCTTGTGCTCGGGCCAAGTATCTACACTCTTTTCGCTTATCTGCTCGTTATGACGTTTGGTGAAGCAATGTGGCAGCCAAGATTCTTACAATGGGTAGCCGAAATTGCGCCGAAAGGAATGACCGGTATTTATATGGGAATAGGGCAGTTCCCCTGGTTCCTTACAAAGGTGATTACCAGTTTATATTCAGGGTGGTTTTTAACGCAATATATTCCTGCCGACGCTCCTGCCGATTCAATGAATTCAGAGATGCTCTGGCTGGTATATGCTTTTATAGCGATATTAAGTCCGATTGGATTACTTCTGGCAAGAGGCTGGATGAAAAAAGGATTTAAGACAAAACATCAATAAGTTCAAAAGGCCGGTGAACTAACCGGCCTTTTTTTTATTTCTTCGAGTCGCTTAAAATTTATAATAATGAAATCCCAATAAAATATCATTTAAAATTGTTATAATAATGAGAGAATGTTATTATATTAGCAAAATATTTATTATTTTGTTTTGTAGTACTTTTCTTACTGCCCTTAATACTTAGGAAAATAATATATAATGCATCTGGAAGAAACAGATTTTAGAGGTGGCGCTGATAATATTAAATGGGTAAGATCTTTCATAAGCCTGGGACTGATGAGTGTTTCGATTTTTATGTTCAACAGGCTGATCGATAAATTACTCATTGATAATGATATAATGTTTTTCAGCAACTTTTTTAATAATGAAATAGGGGATTTAACCAATACCCTGGGAGGGCTCGGAGAGGTTATTTCCGCCGTCCTTGGTATAGAAATCACATCAATAGCTATTATCGTACAGTTGGCTGCCAATAAATATTCGCCAAAGATTATGGACCTGTTCATAAATAATAAATTAAACATGTTTGTTTTTACTTTCTTTGTAATCACAGCGTCCAACACTGTTATGGTAACAAATACAATCACAGCTGATTTTGTGCCATATTTCAGTATCTTTGTAACGTTTGTCATGATAATTTTTGCCCTGCTGATATTCCTTCCTCACTTTATATATGTATTTAATTTCCTTCGTCCTACAAATTTTTTGTTTTATCTTCATAAGGATATAGTTAAGAATTTCGGGAAACTTTCGCGTCAGCCTTTTGAAAAGCAGGAAGCATTCAGGGAAAAGGTTAAGGCAGATATTAATTTTCTGGGGGACATGGCTCTTAACTCAATATACCAGGGTGACAGAGCAGTTACACTTTTGTGTATTACAACTATCAGACGTATTACTGTGGAGTATATCAAGATCAAGCCCTCATTACCTGAAGAATGGTTCAAAAGAACCGGATTTGAAAATCTTGATCCCGACTTTTCAAGTTACTCCCCTTACGTGATGGAAAAAGTTGAAGAGAGAAAAATTCTTCTGGAGCGTAAAATATTCCGTTTGTTCGAACTCATCTTTCATAAATCACATCTTTCGCTCAGGGATGTGGCCGGCGGTGTGCTGATGAATACCGAGCTTATTGCTCTTGAGGCAATAAGAGGGAAAGATGACGGAGTTCTTCAGACTATTTTCCAATATTTCAATACTTATCTCAGACTGGCTATTACTGACAAATCGCCCCGGACAGCCTTTAATACACTCGAACATTACCGGATCGTCGCGGAAAAGCTGTTGGATAACAGCCCTGAGGATGTGGAAAAAATTTCGCAGTACTTCAAATATTACGGTCAGGAAGCCAATAAAAACAGGGTGCTTTTTATTTTGGAAACCGCCGCTTACGATCTTTGCCGCTTAAATGAACTTGCCTATATTAAAAAAGTAAAAAATCTTGAAAATCTTCTTTACCAGTTTCTAAATCTTGATGAACCTCTCGAAGAAGAACTGGCCGATGAAGACAAATCCAAAGAGCTTTCTCTGATTGGTGTAAGAATCGCCCAGGTAAAACTTGCCGGCTTCTATCTCTTAAATGAAGAATACGGACTGGCGAGAATAATATTCCAGGACCTCAAAGTTGAACCAAACCGCAGAATAAAAAAGATAAAAGATATTATATTTAGGACTACCCAGGAAGAATTTTGGGAAATTAATCCGCGCGGATACAATTTTTACTATGTCTCTCCCGAGAGAAGAAAAGCGCTTGTGAAGTTCTTTTCATGGTTTGAGGAAGGAATCTCCTATTAAAAAATAATAATTTTTAGTGATTTTTACAGTTCAGTGTTTTATTTTAGAGAATAATTTGTTAAAATAGACTTTTGAAAAGTGACTCTTGAAACTATTTGATACCGGTGATTTAGGTTTTGAAAGCGGGATGGCATAACAAATTGATTTCAATTATTTGTGAGCTAAATTATTTTTTATTTGTTATCAATTAAATATTTTACTTATTGCAGATTCAAATCGTTTTTTTTATCGTGAATTATGAAATTTAGCGAACAATCATTCAATCATTTAATATAATGGAGGTTAGTTGTGGAAAATAACAAAAGAAGCCGTCATGAACCAAAAACTTTCATCGGTCGTTTCATGGTTTATACATTCATTCCGCAGTATGCAAACAACGTAATGGGTCTTGTATACATCGGAGCGGCCATTCTGATTATCATCGTTGGGCTTCGTGGTCTCGGGTCGAGTGTTGCTGACAACCCGATGGTTCCCCAGTTTCTCATCGGTGAAGATGGAAGAATAATGATCTTTTGGGTTATGATAGCTCTTTATCTGGAGTTCTGTCTTCTGTTTATTCTCGCATTTGTTACATTTTTCACCCCGGAAGGTGAAGTGCACGGCAAAGATGAGAAAGGTGTAGCCGCCACTGGTGTTGAGAATATTCAGTTGGAACAGGCTGCCGCAAACGCATCCAAACTGAGAGAGCAGGTAGAAGTTTTAAAACGTCTCGCAGATGATGAAATGCGTATGATCGAAGGATATCTTGATAAATTCGCCGGAATTTCTGAAAAGATAACAAAAATTCAGATGCAAAACCTTGATTCACTTGCTCAAATGAAAGAAACATTGAAAAAATAAGGTTATTGCATTTTGAAAAATTAAAGAAAGGAAGCGAACGATGAAAAAAAACATGGTATACTTCGTTCTCTATATGGTAATTCTGGTTGAATTGCTTATAGTAATTACAGAACGTGATGAGCTTGAGGCCAAAGAACATGAAATCAGAGATAAAATGATATCAACTTTGGCTAAGTCATACAGACAGCCGGTTATACTCTCGGTACCTCAGAGAGAATCGGAATTTACAATCGGCTCCAAAGAACCGCATAAGGTGGTTATGACTCCCGCAGGACTCGTATCTGAGGAGGAGAAAGATCATCTGAATTATTTCATTGATATAGATCCAAAATCAAAGAAAAAACCTTCCGGCTGGCCGGATGGAGGCATAAATCTTCACAATATGACAGAACGTTATAAAATTATAAAAAATAACGGTAATGCCATTTTTGTTTCCAATCTTCCCGCAGTTGGTCAATATACATTTCAGGTTTATTGTGAACTTGAACGGCAGCTGCCGAGTTATCTGACAGAAGAGCTTCTCGATCAGCTTAGAGAGGAAGTTGGAGAACATCAGCTCGTTGCAAGTGAAAAAGTTGGTTTTCAAATTAACGTCAAGCGTAAAGGTGGCGTTAGAACAATGGAAGCTGAAATATCATTCTAATTTTTTTCACGGCAAGCCTGATAATAAAATATCAGGCAGGCCTGACTTTTACAAGCAATTTTTTAATATGGACCATTGAAGTGGAGTAATACTTTATGAAAAAATATATTCTACCGTTACTATTATTATTTATCTCGCAATTGGCCGCTCAGCCAAAAATTGCAGATACGATACGGGTAGTAACACTCCAGCAATTCAAGGTGCCCGAAAACAGGCAGATAGTTCTGACTAATATTCGCAGTATCGATTTTACAGCTGAATTATTGAACGCCAATTTTATTAAGCTGCGAGACTGCGAAAATGTAACACAATTTCCATCTTCCGAAGAGCTTCCAGGTAAAGTTCGTGAATCGGGTGGAAGAGGTGTTATGGTTCAGTATGAAGTAAATGAGTCTATCGACGAAGTTGGAGTTTACTACGTAAAAATTGGCATAAACTTCAGGGATGAGCAGAGAAGCAGAAGCGCAACAGCCCACTACATGGTTATTGTTGATTATCCGACTATGTCATCAAATATTGATGTATTCGACAGATATTATCCTTCGGAAAAAGAAACATTCAGCTTTCAGACAGTTGAGTTTGCCGATCCGATGGGTTACTCATACGAGATAGTCGACGCTGCCGGCACCCATATCGACTCAGGTAGAGGAGCAGTTGTTTCTCTCGATGAAGTCTTTAAGGATGATAAAAATGTCGGACGTGAGTTTACAGTTATCGGCAAATATCATGGCAAGGATTTTAAATACGTTGACGCCGGAGATAAAAACGAAAAGGAATCCAAATGGAACTTCCTTTTAGCGCCACCAAATCTTGATGAATTTGTTACCTGGCGAACACAGGAACAGGAAGAGGAAAATAAAGATGAGCTTTATATTAGCGCTTATAACGCGAATGTAATGCGTTTCCTCTATGTCTACATCGGTCAGTCCGGTGATGGAAGCCTCGTTGTTATTCCCCCTAAGATTCGCGGGCTTCGTGTTGAATCCGAACCAAGAGAATTTTTAACCGGATCAGGCGCGCGAGCAGTCACTCAGGGTAACTTTGCATTTGTATTCCTTGATATAAATAATGACTTCCTGGATCAGATGGAAACTTGCGGTGAAATGCCAATAAGGCTGAAATTCCGGTTCAACACTCAATATGAAAAGAATATTCAGAAAGAATACACTGCTACTATTATTAAGTAGTGTTTAGTATTTAGTTCAGGATTATAAAATTAGTTAGTGCGAAGTTAAAATGATAAGAAAATTAATTATAGCCACAATTCTTCTTCTGCTCTGCGGAGTTTCAACCGGACAGACGCTTGAAGATTATTATGAAAAAATTGGGATAAAACTTGAAAACGACAAGGAGTATCTTAATTTACATTATATCAATCTGATTCCCGGTGAAAACATTCCTGAATCTCTTACACTCGAAAGAATTAGCAAAGATGAACCGATTGAGTTTCTGTCTGATGAAAATATTTCATACAGACTCATCTTTCTGAAGGATGGAATAGGGCTGGATTCAATGTATCTGCTCTACATCGATGAGATCAGGGTGGCCGTCACCGGAGAGGAAAGTTTCTTTGGCGCAGTAAATGCCCCTTCAGATGATACTACGATTGTATTCAAATTCAAGGATATGTATAATCTGAAGTTAAATAAACCCAGACTATATAACGATTTCTACAGGACTATAGAGAAATTTTTAAGAACCAGCGACGAACCCCCTGGAAATCTTTTAAGAATTAACCCGGATGATGATATTAAAACCAGCCTGGGTGTTTCTTCAAGAGATAATACCGATTATTACAATTATGTTCGCACGCATGGAACTCACTGGTATCCTGCCGAAGAGGAACAGGGTGGAAGACGCGGAAGAGGAGGCGGAGCTGAAAAAACCCCCTACCGAATTGACGCGAGTTTCTCTCATCTTTCTTTTTCACATGAAAAAATGGATGTATTCCTCGGCGGCACAAGTCTTGAACTCAGCCTTGATAATCCTGTACTGAATATATTGCCATGGCAGCAGACTGCCATACAGGCCGGTTTCAGGGTGTTGTTTGCTCTTTCTGATGGAAGAGACCTCAACAAAGCATCATTCCTTGATACCAAAATCATGGCCCGCCTGCAGTTTGATAACAGCAGCATTTACCAGGATCTGCCATTCGCATTTAAGTCAGATTCAAAAATAAATGTAGGTACAGGACTAATAGCAAACTTCAGCTTTACAAGACTGGGTACACTACCGTTTTTTAACCTCTATGTTGCCGTAGGTGAATCGGCATATACAAGCCCGCCTGTTACTGTAATAGAAAATGGTGAGAATATAGCATACCATTCATTTACCCAGGCAGAGGCAACAATGTCATTTTACTGGAATACCAGCGACAAACTTACAAGCCGTTTCAGGCTTGATGCCGGTATCGGGTATTATGATATTTATCGCGCAACATATAATGCGCGGGGCGGATTCAGAAGCGCAAAAAGTTATCAAACTCTGATGTCGCCGGTTGTAACATTGTATTATACCTGGGCTCCCAGAAATAATCCGGTTCTCGGAAGTAAAATAAGAGTATTTGATTCGAGAGCTAAATTACTGGCATGGCTTAAGGTGCTTCAATTCGGTAATCACAGTTTCAGATTTGAAACCCATTATGTTTCGGCTCCATTCGCCAGAAAAGCGCATCAATGGGAAGACGATGGCGGAGCTTTATTCCAAATAAGATATAGATACGGTCTTAATAACTAAAAATGCAAGCTAATATGAAAAGGATACAATATATTCTCGCGGTTTTAATTTTTATTTCGGGTGGAGTCTTCAGCCAGGATGTCACTCTTGAGCAAAAGGGTGAGCTTGAGCAGATATACTCCAACCTTGAATATAATACAATTGCATTCGAGGATCTTAAAAACAAGTGGTTTCTAAATGACCCGGGCTTCGTCAGAGAAATATTCAACCGTTTTGCAGTACAAAACGCATTCAGAATTGATGGAAGAGAAGCCGGCCTCGATGCAGTTATGCAAAGAGCACAGGAAGTGTTCGATGGAAATATTATCATAGACCTCCGTAAAAGATACTATGATGATGAAATTGAATACTTTGCCTTTGTTTCATCAGATGAAATAGATGAAATTAAACCCAAACCTCTTTTTGACCCGATAGTTGATGGTTTCCATCTCAAATCAATTATTGGCAACAGGATTTATGAAAAATTGCAGGAACAGGGTTATTTTTTCAGCAACCTTACCAAAGATGTTTTCGAAACAAAAACCGGATATGCTTTTGATGTTAAATTACATCTCCAGGAACCTGAAGTATTATTCTGGTCGACAACATCACAGAACCGAAATAAATACCTCATGTCATTTTTCGGAAAATGGGGTTTATCAAGAATATTCTTACCCGGATGGTATTTCCCTGAGTATATTGCCGGCGCAAGACTAACCTATTTCGACGCGCTTGGCGATAATGAAAAAAACTACAATTATAGCATTGCCGCCGGTTTAGGCCTTACTGCCACAACTCCATTCGAATCAGAAGTGCCTAATGTTCCTTTATATAAATCGGGCCAGTCATTCTATTTCAAAGTATCGGGTGATATGTTTAAATCTTTTACCGATGATATGGAAGGACTATTTCTTGATCTCGAAGGATTCGTTACCATTGATGAATATAGCCGAAAAGATATAGGATTGAAAAGGGATACTGAGTTTTATTCTGTCAGAAATGCCTTTTCAGTTCATGTTGTTTATAAAAATCTTTTCAATTTCTTCGACTTTGGTAATTTCAAAGTTGGCGGCGGATTTGCCTCACACGATATAAACAAATACCGGTTACGCACCACAGCCGCAAAACTACTTGATATTAGTGAGAACACTGATCAATTTGACAGATTTGAACATCTTTTACTTTTTGATTTCGGTATTGAAAATAAAGGTGGACTTATTCAGCACGATCTGACTGTTGATTTTGGCTTTAACCCGATTGGCGGTTACGGTTTTATGGGTGTAAAAATGAACGCGATGCTCAGCAGTTCTTTTGGCGTGGATGTGAAATTTTATGATTCATTCGGCCTGGAAGGAGATTATCCCTGGCGGACTGCTCCTATGATTGTTTTTTCACCGGTACTTAGAATAAATTACTAAAAATATTCAATGATCTTGAGTACAGGTCTATTTTTCTAAAATAAGATATCATACATTATGGTAAGAATCTATTTAGCGTTTTTTTTTCTGATAAGTCTTGTCTCCTCAATCTGGAGTCAGGACTTATCAGATTTTTATAAAAAAGTTGAGGATAAGCTCAGGTATGATGAGAATTATCTGGATATTTATCAAATCTCATTTCTTCCTCAACCATCAGATATAGCCGGCCTGCGAAATATTCCTCTCGTAGATGATTCGAAATTCAATTTTAATATTCGTGAGGGTATCCAGTATTATTTTGTATTCCTTCGCAAATCTCTTGAGATTGATTCCCTTGTATTACTTGAGGTAATAGAGGAAAGAGATAAGTCTCAAACCGGACAGGGCGCGCTCTTTGGCGATCTTTCGGAAGGTGGCAACCTTGAAACAAGCACCGTTATAAGGTTTCGGGACCTGCTGGCCATGTATTACGATCATCCCGAATATTATCAGCGGCTTTATAACCTTGTGGAAAAATTGACAGATGAGTATGCTCCCGATTCAAAACTTAATCTTCCAATTGAAGAGAATTTTAAGAATACAAGGGGCACTACATCAATGGGCAATGATGATTTCCTAAGATATGCCTGGACCAACGCCCATCATTATTACCCGAAAAATGACGCGTCAGCTTCCTCGGGGGGAGGCAGACGAAGAAGCAGACGGGGTGGCGGAGGCGGTTCTGTTACACCTTTTAAAATTGATTTTGATTTTGCGAAGCTGACTTTTTATCATAAGGAAATGAATTTTGGTTCGAGCATCTTAAGCGCCGAAACTCATTTTTCTCCCGACGCTTTGAATCTTCTTCCATGGCAGTCTATGACTATGTCGCTGGGAATACGAAACCTTTTTAATGTTTCGCAGGGCCAGAGCCGTGTAAATAATGATTTTCTTATTGATGCCGGAATCAGAGGCCGTTTCAGAATTAATACTTCCTCTTTTGCCCATAAAATACCATTTATTTTCGTTGACGAACCAAAACTTAATGTCGCGTCGGGACTTGAAGTTGAACTGCACACAACAAGATTATTCAGACTTCCGTTTCTCAACTTTTATCTTTCGACCGGAACAGATGATTATTCCGATCCATTCGTTTCATTTGGCGCGGAAGATAGCAGCTATGCCTTTTTTACCTCGACACAATGGGAAGCAAGCATGTCATTTTACTGGAATGGCAATTCTTCCCGTACATTAAGATTTAAAATGGATATTGGCGCAACCGGCCATGACATAATTAAGGCAACATACTACAACGGTATTAAAACCAGCCTTATTCAAAATGATATAACTCCCTTACTGGCATTATCATTAAACTTTGTGCCAAGTTATTTGGGGAATGACACCGAGTTATTTGGCCTGAATTTCAGGCTGTCAGATAGCATCATGAGAATGAAATTTTGGTTTAAAGTATTCGAACTCAGTTCTGGTCACTTGTTCCGGTTGGAAACTGCATTCATCTCAAATCCCTATTACAGACCTCTCAGGGAATGGGAAAATGAAGGCAGCGGTATGGTCGGGATAAGATACCGTTATGGTTTTTAATTAATAATAGACGGTAAGTAATGAAAAAAATTATATACTTTTTCATCCTCTTATCAGTTCTTTCAGGAATAATTACAGCACAAACTGAAAGTAACGATCCGAGGATTGAGAGAATTGAAAAAATATACCGTAACCTGGAATATAATACAACCGCGTTTAATGATCTGAAAAACACATGGAACATTACAGATCCATTTTTGATCAGAGATATTTTCAACCGTTTTGTGGTTAAAAATGCCCTTGAAGTTGATGGAAGAAAGATTACATGGGATGAATTAAAACGTAGAGCGGAGGCAGTTCACAATAGTAATGTATATATTGAACTGCGCCAAAGATATTATGATTCCGAAATAGAGATGCTCAGGTTTTATACAGAAAAAAATAACAGCGCAGACTTTTCCAGAAAAGAATATATTTTTGACTCCGTTGAAGGTTTTATCTTTATTCGTGATATATTAAGCCAGGATATATATGAAAAACTGAAGGGACGTCTTTATGCTCATACAGACTTAACAAAGTCTACCTTCGACAGTTTTTTGTCATATAATTTCAATATCAGAATGCATTTGCAGAAACCTGACCTCATGTTCTACACAATTACAACCAGCAGGATGAATAAATTCATGCTGTCACTGAATGGGGAATGGGGAAATGACCAGCTTGTTTATCCGGGATGGTATGCTCCGGAATACAGCGCTTTTCTGAAATTATCCTATCTTAACTTTGTAGCGAATAATAAAATCAACTATACCTATTACTTTAAACTTGGGTTGGGTATACCAGCTAAGCAGCCTGATTTTGATTTCATTGAAGAAGGATATTCCAAAATCCTTGTCCCGTCCGGTATTAATATTAAATTTGATCTTGGCGGTAATCCTTTGAAACTACTTCATAAATATCTTGAGAAAATTCATCTAAAGCTTGAAGGCTCGATAGCTCTTTCGGAAAATGAAGCAGGTGATTATAAAATTGATTACGCGACTAAATTTTTCTCATTGAGAAATTTTGTCAACTTCTACGCTAATCATAAAAACCTGGTTAATGTATTTGAATTTGGAACCCTTGACGCCGGTTTGGGATTCTCCCTCTACAACATGAATCATTATTACCTTGACCCGAGAAGAAAAGAAATCACTGAAATTGATCCTGACGAACATGGTCTGAAAACCATGTTGATGGCAGACGCGAATCTTGTGAATAACTCCAATCTGCTTCAGCATAAAATTGGATTGCAGCTTAATTATGATATACCCGACAGTTACGGATACTTTGGGTTGAAAGTATTTGTATCTATAACCAATTTTTTCGGGTTCGACCTTGGATTTTACAAATCATTCAGTGCGGGTGATCAGGGACTGCCAAATTACAGACTCAGTGATTACCTGGTATTTTCACCAATGATAAATATCAATTACTAGGATCAATCAATGAAACAAAGGGATAAAAATTATATTAAATATTTACCGTTAGCGCTTCTAATCTTTTTTCTGGCCGCATGCGCCTCAGAAAACATTATCGATAATCCTCTTCCGCTTGTGGAGATTACCGGCGGGCCGGGGAATTACAATTCTATCGCAAGTGATGAAGTTGAATTCGTTTGGAAGGGAAGTTACGGAAATACATTATTCAAGTACAGGCTTCTGTATTACAATATTACGGGCGCTGTAGAAGAATCTGTTACATGGTCCGACTATAGTGATGATACTTTCGTTTTGTTTGAAAACCTTGATGATGGAAAATATGAGTTCCAGATTAAGCCCTTAAGTGAGAATATTGAAGGTGATGAAATTTCCCGCGTATTTATCGTTGACGCAATAACGGGGCCTGCATTTTCCTTCTTCAAAAAAAGCAATGTTGTTGAGAAGGATTCTACATTCAGGCTGGGTGTTAATATGGAAGATATCGACAGTTTGTCATTTTTTGTCACTGTCCTGAATTTTGACCCCTCATTATTAAATGTTACAAGTCTGGATGAAGGGGGATATTCTTACCGGAATTATGGACAATCTCTTGAGCCCGAACTGGACGACGCGGCATTAAAAGACAGCATTAATACCTATGGTGAAATAAGGATTTTCTCAAGGCTTTTTGATGAAATTGATTCTACAAACGCCAGTCTGAGCGGATCGGGTGAAATTCTCAGTTTTGAATTTCTCGCTGTCGCGGAAGGAAATACTGAAATTGAACTCACGAAAGTTGATGCCCGAAAAGCTGATTCTTCAAAAATATTTGTTACCGCCACTAAAAATGCCCTCGTAGAAATTAAATAAAAAAAAGGGGGACAAATTTTTGTCCCCCTTTTCTTTTAATCTTCGACGATTGCTAAAATATCCGCCCGCTGAACAATTTTAAACTCTTCATTATTAACAGTAATGTCTTCTCCGCCATATTTGGCAAATAGTATTTTACTGCCTTTCTGAACAAGTTCCTTTAGATCTTCATCGGTGCCAACTTCAACAACTTCTCCCATTCTTGGTTTTTCTTTAGCGCTATCCGGTATAATAAGGCCCGAGGCTGTTTTAGATTCTTCTTCGAGCATTCGTACAAGCACTCTGTCATCGATTGGTCTGATTGTCATTTTTCTTTCTCCATTATTATCTGATATTTAACATTTTATCAATTCTGTTTTTATCGAAACCAACAACCGGCCGGTTATTTATCAGTATTACCGGAACACCGGTTTGCCCGGTTTTTCTCTGCATGTCTCGGGCGGCAGCCATATCACGGGAGACATCAATATCCTTGAATCGAATTCGATTTTCTCTGAAATATCTTTTCGCGGTATTGCAATATGAGCATGTAGGTGTTGAGAACATAATTACTTTTGGTTGACTGGCTGAAGGTGTCATATATATTTTCCTTTTTTTACGAAATATGATGCAGACTTACCGAAAAGGTTTCACCCCACTTTGTTCTCAATACCATTTATTTTATTTTTAGATACTACATTATTTATTTCTTATAAGGATAAAATATTTGGAAAACTACAGGGATACTTTCACTGAATCGCCCGTAAAATATAATCATTGGTTTATCAGACTAAGATATTTTGCCCTTGCCTCACTAATTGTTTTTTTAGCTTCCATAAACGTATTCTTTCAGATATCAAACTACCAGAATATTCTTGGAATACTGGTGTTGATCTTCATATTTATATATAACATTCTGCTAAAAAGAAAACTGGACAGAACCAGGCTTGATGAGAATAATAGTCAGCAAATAGCATTTTACCAGATTATTCTGGATCTTTTGTCACTTTCCATTCTTGTATATGCAACGGGTGGAATTGAAGCGCCGATTTTTCTTTTTTTTATATTTCATATGATTCTTGGAAGCCTGCTGCTTCCGCGTAAAAATATCACTCTTATCGCGTTCTTCATTGTTATTACTTTTTCCGGCCTGAGTCTGCTTGAATATTTCTCAGTTATTCCACATCAGAAAATCAACGGTTTATTCAGTCAGCCCCTTTATAATGATATCAATTTTGTCGCTGGTATTCTTATAATATTTATCTCCGTTATCTTTATAAGCATTTATTTAACCGGTAAAATATCGGGAGACCTTAGGGAAAGGGAATTACAGCTAAAAAATGCTTATGAAAGTTTACGTGATGCTGAAGCGTCAAAACAAAAATATATAATGGCGGTTGTACATGAGCTTAAATCCCCTATAGCAGCCTCAATATCATATATTGAGCTGATAAAAGGAAATTACCTCGGAGAAGTAAATGAGGCTGTGGGAGAAAAACTTTCTAAAACCAGGGAACGCCTGAAAGAATCAATCGAGAATATTAATGATATTTTATATGTTTCAAAATTTAAGCTGCTGAACAAAATAAATAAAGAGAAAGTAAACCTGGCTGAACTAATTGACGCAATTATTGAAAAACAACAAATTAAAGCCGAGAAAAAAAATATTAAACTTAGTTTCGATCGGAGAATAGAAGCCGAAGAACATAATGGCGATCCGATATTGTTAAATCTCGCTTTTTCTAATCTTATTGGAAACGCGATAAAATACACTCCGGAAAAAGGAGTGGTTTCCATTAAGCTTGAGAAGGATAAAATAACGATATCGGATGACGGCATCGGTATCCCTGCCGGTGATATAAAAAAATTATTCGCCGAATTCTACAGGGCTTCCAATGCGGTAAAAAGTAAGATTGAGGGGACTGGCACAGGTTTATACCTTGTAAAACAGATTATTGAGGAACATGGAGGAAAGATAAAGGCAATAAGCCCCTCCGCCATTGGAAATGAGAGCAGACCGGGAACAGAATTTGTGATTGATCTGGGTAAAAATAATTAAAATAACCATTTGTAAAAATCACTTAAATTATTATATTATCTCTCAAATTCCTATAACCAATCTTGGGAGATGTTATGTTAATACTGGTTCCCGGATGGGCTCACCATTATGATGAATTCTGGGCTGCGGTAAAAAGGCGCAACCTATGGTTTATCAAACTGCGGTATCTTTTCGCGTTCAGTCTGATGATTTTTCTTATCGGGGGGGAGTTTATACTTGATTTTCAACTCACCGATACGCAGGTAACAGCAATAGCGGCAATAATTATTACAATAGCATCTTATAATATTTTTTTACACTGGTTCAGAAAACATGTAAAGTGCGTTCCCGGTCAGTTTAACTGCCTTCACATGTCGCTCGTACAAATGCTTCTGGATCTTTTTGCCCTGATGATCCTCATATATTTTACCGGCGTAATAGAATCTCCCCTCTATATGTTTTTTATTTTCCAGATGATAATAGGCAGTTTAATTCTGCCCGGTTATGTTGTCTATACAATCGCTGGTTTAATAATAATTATATTTTCATCACTGATTATCCTTCAGCATAACAGTCTGATTCCATCATTTCCCATAGAGGGATTATACAGCCAGGAATCAGGTTTTACATCCAATTATGTTTTTCTCTTCATTGTAGTATTCAGCACAATGCTCATCGTCAGCGTTCTTATTGCCAACAGGATCGCCCGGTCACTCTATAAAAGGGAACAGGAACTGAGGGAAACATTATTAAAGCTGAATGAAGCTGAAGTAACAAAGCAGAAATACATCATGGGTGTGGTGCATGAAATAAAATCTCCTATAGCTGCGGTAAAATCAATAATTGATTTAATTTTACAGAATTTCCTGGGACCGGTCAGCGATCAAATATCAGTAAAGCTGAAGAGAGCACACCAGAGAACTGATGACGCTCTTAACCTTATCAATAATATTTTAAGGATATCGAAGCTCAGGATACTGAATATAACCACAACCGAAGAGCTGAATATTGCCGAGATGATTCAGTCGACAATTTCAAAAAATTCTGATACGGCTGTAGTAAAAAATCTGGAAATTAAATTTTCTGATACCCGCAAAGAAAACAAACCTCTGAAAGGAGACCGGGTTTTACTCGAGCTCGCGATGTCCAACATGCTGAGCAATGCCATAAAATATAATATGGATAACGGGATCATTGAAATAACCCTGAATGATCACGAAAATGAACTGGAGATAGAATTCTGTGATAGTGGTATTGGAATTCCGGCAAAAGATACAGAAAAAATATTTGCCCAGTTTTATCGGGCCTCAAACCTGAAATGGAATGATTTTGAAGGCAGCGGAGTAGGCCTGGCGCTTGTCATGGAGATTATCGAAAGACACAACGGTCAGATAAAAGTTGAAAGCCCATCGAGATTATCGACACCTGACCGGCCTGGCACATCTTTTACGATCAGGATGCCTTATCAGAGCAAGATAACATCAAAATGATCTTAATATTCCCAGGTTCTGCTGATAAAACTAAGATAATTTTCCGGCAGATCATCGGTAACTTTTGTGATATCATTTATATCATCGAAAAATCCATATACAGTTGAACCGCTTCCGGACATCATACTAAAAGTGGAATTATTATTCAGCATCTTTTCTTTGATCTTACCAATTTGCGGATATTTACCGAATATATAGTTTTCAAAATCATTGACCAGCCGCCCTGAGAGCGCTTTTGGATTATGAGCCGCTTCTGAAAATAGCTGAATATAATCTGTATCATTTATTGATGGTTTGATATTTCTGAAAGCTTCGGCAGTGGAAACATGAATACCCGGGTTTACGATCAATATATATGTTTCAGGATAAAAATCGACCGGTACAAGCGCTTCTCCTCTTGAAAAGCCCGCGGCAGGGCGGGAGAGAAGAAAAAAAGGCACGTCGGATCCAAGCGAGAGGGCTGTTTCGAAAAGCTGATTTGAATTAAGATTTAATTTTAACAGGGCATTAAGGGCAAGAATTGTGGACGCGGCATCCGAGCTGCCTCCTCCAAGACCTCCTCCCATAGGAATTCCCTTTAACAATTCTATCTTCACGTTAATCTTTATTCCCAGTTTATTTTCCAGTAGGCGCACCGCTTTTACGACAAGATTTTCTTCATTTTCAAGCTCGGGAAAACCCTGGCAGGAAAAACTGAATTTTGTATCGGGGTAAATAGATATTTTATCGGCCATATCCATCACCGGAAAAAATAAAGTTTTCAGATTATGAAATCCATCCTCTCTTTTTTCAATAATATTAAGCCCCAGGTTAATTTTGGCGGGCGCGTTAATCTGAATAAAATTCATCAATAAAAATCCTTAATTTTCTGATATGTTCGAATGAAGAGCCGCAGCACGCTCCTAAAAATGATGGATTGAATCTAATTAATGTTTCTATTTCAGCTATATAGATATCGGGAGAAGTTCCACAATATATTTCTTTATCATGCACATTTCCGCTTCCCATATTTGCGTAGAACCCGAATGGCAGACTGATATTCATCTTTGATACAATTCTGATAATATCATTCACCGGACAACAATTAAAGCTAACCGCCCGGGGATTAAATTGAGAGATAAGGTCCAAAACCTCCTGAATATCGCTCCCATCCAGCAAAGTGATCTCAGGAGTAATATAAAGAGAAATAATGAAAGGGAATTTATTGCCATCCATTATTTTAAGAATAATTTTGATTTCATCGAGATGACTTTGTGTTTCATGAAGGATAAAATCGCAATTATTTTCAATAAGGAAACCGATATGACGCCTATGATTATCTTCCAGCTCGGAAAGAGTTGCCTTACGCTGTTTCTGGTAACAATCTTCGGCAGGAGGATTAGACCCCGCGATAAGTGTTGTTTGCCCTTCAGCGGCTCTGTGAGCGAGATTACAGGCTTTTTTGACAATCAGTCCGGGTGAAACAGAAGCTCCCGAACGAATAAGAGCGAGGGGATTGGTCCTGAAAGTATTTGTCGTGATGATATCCGCTCCGGCCGTTATATATTGCCTGTGAATTTTTTCAACCGTATCGGGCGCGGTAAAATTTGCTTCTCCCGACCACACCGGGCTATTATGTGTTTTACCCATCTGTTGAAGAAGGCTTCCCATCGAACCGTCAAGAATCAACGGTTTCAATCTGTTATTAAAAATATTTTCATCCGGCATTATTTTATAGAGTCAAAATAGTTAATCGTTTCAGTTTCAATTTTTTCCAGGTCTATCATATCAATGCATTCAAGATTATATGGGCAGCTTTTTTTCCAGCAGGGTGAACATTCCAGGTTTTCCGGGTATATTTTTATTCCACGGTCATAAAGGTCTATTTCACTTTGGCATGAAAGTCCGAACCAGGCGATCACATATTTTTTTAACGCTATCGCGAGATGCATGCCGAAAGAGTCGCCGGTAATCACAAGATCGGCAAGATTTTCATAACATGCTCCTTTTCGGATGCCTTCATTAGTGGGGGTGTTTATTATTTTACCTTTGAAGTGTTCTTCTATTTCATTATTTCTGATAGTATCTTCGGGTCCCCCGAGTAAGATAATTTTGAACCGATTATATGACAGAAACTTTTCAATCAACTGAATATGTTGTTCAACTGTCATTTTTTTGTTGGGGAAAAGGGTGGAACACCCGGTATTAAACCCAATTACCTCATCATCTTTATCAATTCCGGCTTCTTCACGGTATCGTTCGGTAAAATCAATCTCTTCACTGCTGAAATTAAATACATACTCATTTCTGTCATATTCAACTTCAAATGTCTCGGAAAGATAATCCTGACCTGTCCTCTGATTAACCCTGAATTTGAGATTATCATCGAGACCAAGTCTGTAATTATATGAAGCTCCACCATTCAGAGGAATTATTTTCGCGTTGTTGTCAATTCCAAATCCCAGTCTGTGTTTTGCTTTAACCGACATCGCCAAAGCGCCTGAACGCAATGACTTATCAACGTTCATCACATAATCAAATTCAAGCTGATTCAGTATGGATATTGATTCAAAATCATAAATGAATACCTTGTCTATATAGTCATTATATTTCAACAGACCTGACGCCACTTTAAGTGTAATCCAGTATATCGTGGAGACCGGAAATTTCTTTTTTAATGACGCCAGTTGAGCAGTTGTCATCAATACATCACCCATCGCATCGAGATTTATTATCAGTAATCGTGTACCTGCCGGCTGATGATCACCGCATCCTTCTGCCAGGCAGTTATATCCCGGAAAACAGGGTTTATAACCGTTAAAATGTTTACAATCAGGAATCTTTATGTTCATCAATATAGTTTCCAAAAAAATTATCGAATTTATCAATTACCACTTCATAAGCTAAATTGTTTAGTGTCGGTTCTTCGGTAACTATGCAATCATAATCTGACTTATATGGATACCAGATGATATCGGTTGTGTTATACTTTACATATATTCCGAACAGGGGAATACGACATGCCGACGCTATATGGACGATAAATGTGTCGGGGGTAAATAAAAAGTCAAGACGGGAGACAACAGCGCAGAATTGCTCAAAATCTTCGGAATAATAAAAAGAATGATTATCTCCGGCGATAGTTCTTGCCTGTTCGGCATAATCCGGAGCTGAAAGGATAAGGATATCCACATCATAAATCTCCGAAATATGGTCGGCAAGTTTTTTGAATTTTTCTGTTCCCCAGTATCTGGCTTCGCTACCGGCGGTTATGTTTATTCCGACGAGCATTTTTTTTCGGTCAAATAAAGAAGATAAATACTTTCGCGCGTTATCTGCTTTTTCTGCTGATATAAAATATTCAACATTAAGCCCCGCCGGACCCGCATTCTGATCATTACCGATTATTGAGTATATATTCAGCAATCTGTCGACAACATGAACTTTTTGAGGATCCGGGCGAATTGCTGTTTTAGTATAAAGCTCACTATTTCCCTTATTAAGTCCGAGTTTCATGGGAGCGTTGGAAAACATCAGCAGGAAAGAAACAGTGGTTGAAATATCATCATGAAGATCAATTACCACATCATATTTTTTTCTGTTTAATATCCGGAGTGTTTTAAATAATCCCGCGATACCGCGCTGAAGAACTATAATTTCCGCAATATTTGGATTATTCTTAAAGATGAAATGATTTTTTCTTCCCGCCAAAATATCAATTTGCGGATTTTGCGATATTTTTAGTTTTTTTACGAATGGGGTGGCTACAAGAGCGTCTCCTATTCTGTTCAGTCTTATAACAAGAACTTTTGATTGAGAAGATAAAATAACAGGAGTTTCTTTTTTCCGACCCGCGATAAGCAAAAGAAGGGAATAAATAAACTTCCTGAATAATATTTCAAGTTTTTTCATTCGCATCTTTTAATCGCAGTAATTCTTCAACAATACCTGCTATTTCTTCTGAATTCAGTTCTCTGAAACATTCCTGGTTGCGGGGACAGTCGAGCATATTGCATTCAATACACTCCAGCTCTTCATTCCTTATTGTTCTGTGTCTGTCGCCGAAAGGTCCCTGAAGCAGGGGACTGGTAGGGCCGTGCAGACTGACAGCGCTGGTTCCAACCGCTGTGGCCATGTGCATCGGGCCACTGTCATTCGCGACCATCACATCGCATTTTGATATTAAAGCCGCCATCTGACGAAGAGAAGTATCGGGAGCTTTAAGAATTTTTTCCCCCAGCATCTCCTTTATTTTATCGGCATCTTCTTCATCACCGGGTCCCCATAGAAGGAGCAATACTGAATCTGTGTTGTTTAAAATTGATTCCGCTATTTCAGCAAACTTTTCGGGAGGACATTTTTTTGAAGCCCATCCGCCTGTCGGGCATATAGCTGTAACCTTTGATTCATCAAGTTTATTTTCAGAAAAGAACCTTTCGGCAAACTCCATATCTTCCGGGTAAAGACCTATTCTTAATGATTTATCTGTTATGCTTATGCCCGCGGATTCCGTGAGAAGATTATGCAGCTCAGCGGCGTGGTATTTATTCCTTTCTGAGGGGCCAAAGATATTGTAAGCGTATTTCCGGCCTTTATAGGGATACCCGGCGCGGTATTTGGCTTTGCTGAGATAAGTAATCTGCGCGGTAGTGGGATTGGAAAAAAAATCAATTATTAAATCATACTTCCTTCTTCTTATGCGTAGTATTGTCTTAAGGCGATTGTATAACCCCTTTCTTTTAAATAAGATAACGCTGTTGATTTCAGGCAGCGGTTCAATAATAAAAGAGCCCGGTTTTTCAGTCAGATAGTCAATTCGCGCTTCGGGATACTTCAGATGAATAGCTTTAATCGCCGCTGTGGTAAGCACAACATCCCCGATTCCTCTCAGTTTCATGAGCAGAATATTTTTTATATCTTTTCCGGGAATCATATCTTTTTACCGATTATAAATTTACCGGCGCCATAGAGAATAATCTGCAAAGAGAGAGTTAACAAAAGAAAATTTTCCGCGATCTTTTTGAACCCGACTTTCTCGGCATTTATCGTACCGTAACATCCACATTCAATATCAAGCCCCCTGATAAGGGCGATAGAAATCAGAACAATAAACATTACAAGAAGCGCCCCGATAATTAATGAGTTTTCCCGTGGAAAAACACCCGCGAGAAGAAAAATACCGGCGAAAAGCTCAATCCAGGGAATAGCTATGGCCACAAAGTTGATAAGAAAAACCGGTAATACCCGATAGTTGGAAACCGCAACAGCGAAGGATTCGGGATCAGCAATTTTTTCTATTGAGGCAAAAATAAAAACCATAGCGACAATGATTCTCGCGGCGAGAAGAAGATAATCATTTTCAAAGAGATTCCGCATTTTCGCCTCCTTTTTCTGTAGGATACCCCGATAAAGTCCATTCGGTCCATCCTCCTTCAATAACAAAAAGATGTTTAAATCCTTCCGAAGCCATATAAATTGCGAGCCTGCGGCTAAGATCACATTCTTCCCCGCAATAAATTATATAAAGCCTCTCTTTATTAAGCTTTTGAAGCCGGGGCATCCCCGGTTCATATTCATATTCAGGAATATTCAGCGCGCCGGGAATATGATTTTCAGTAAAATCCCATTCATCCCTGGCATCGACAAAAAAGGCCTTTTGGGAATCGAAAAAAAATTTTGCCTGGTTGAGTGAAATATATTGAGGTTTAAAGCTCAGATCAGCATCCGAATCGAGCAGTGAATTTATTAAAGAATCGGAAGCAAATACCAGATTTTCTTCATGACGTATGAATTCTATCGAATTTTCAGAAAATGAGTTATAGAGCATCCCGCTGATAACGGCAGAAAAAATAATTAGCAATACTGTGGACAGGTGAACCTGATTAAAGATTTTCTTCATGAATCTCCTCACAATCTGCCGGAATTTCAGGTTTCACCAGAAGTACTTTTTCTTTTGAGAGTTGGACCTGTCCGGGGGGCATCCCTTTTCTTTTATAAACAAATTTGGCCAGTGTATATGAAACCGGAACAGTGCCGGCAGTCTTTGCCTTGCTGTGATAGGCGGCAAGCGACGCGGCCGCTTTTAAAATATTCTTCGGCATTGTTTCCTTCGGATTGTCCGTCCTCAACACTACATGACTTCCCGGCATACCTCTGGCGTGCATCCAGTAATCATTTTGTCGGGCAATTTTTGTGGTTAATAAGTCGTTGCTTTTGCTGTCTTTTCCGACGAGTATCTCATATTTGTCCGACAGCAGATATTTCCTGTATTTTGCTGTAACTTCCATTTTCAAAACTTTTGAATTGTCTTTTTCCAGATGCAGAATTTTGGCTGTTTCCCGGTAATTTTCCAGTGAATCTTCCGCTTCAAAACGGTTTTTAACACCAACGAGTTTTAAGTGTCTTTCACGGGCTGATTCAAGCAATTCACTGCTTATTTCAAAATTCTTTTTTTCATCCCTTCCTTTTTCAAAATAACGGTCAACCTGCTCAGAAGGGCTCAATTCCGCCTTCAGTTTAATAGTTATTTCTTCATTCGAAATGTAATCATTTAATTTTATTTCTTCTAACCCTTTTCTGAGCAGATGAAGATTTGCCAGCAGAATAGCTCCATAGTGTGAATAAACCTTTTCTCTTGAACCTTTCGACACACGCTTATTGAGATTATCAATCTTCAGATTTGATTTTTCAAGTTCCCTGTAAAGGTACTTCTCAATCTTGTTTTTATATTCCAGCTTTTTATTATTTCTGAATCCCAGGGCTGTAAATGCTGAAAGAGCTTCATTGCAATTTTCACTAAATCGCGAATCTTCAAGAGTTTTTTGTTTGTAATCGAAAGGAGGGCCAAAATATTTTTTATTTTCCTCTTTGTCAAATCCGGTTAAAATTGCTTCGTGATAAACCATTTCCAATAAATCTTTAAGTATTTCTTTATAAGGTTCAGCTTGCTGAGATTTGCGTCTGATAAGCTCATGATATATTTCACGGGTAATAAATCTGTATTCTTTTCTGAATGAACTGAAGTTTTCGCCGCTGCCTGAAAATTCGGGAAAATCGGGAATAAAAATTTGGTTTGTATAGCTGAAGGATTCCGCTTCTGTCACCAGCTCACGTAACCTGGTCTTTTCAGCTTTCTTAAAACTTTGCAATTCAATGGTATTATCGTAAATAATGTTTGTATCTCTGCCCCTTATAAAGAAGTAGAGTCTTTCGCTTCCCAGGGAAAAACGGATAATTCGGTCGGCCATGGCAATCTCAACATTATCAAATGTTTTTCCTGTTATACCGGGGAAAAATGAAACAATATTTCTTTTGGCTTTCCTGTGATCCGGTTTAATTCGCAGGGAAGGGGATTGGGGATTAGCGGCTATAAGTATATGCGCGAAAGGCATATCCTCACAAGCCGCATTAATGAAAAGCACATCCTTCTCCTGCGAGAACACTTCCCCTGCCTTTTTGTCCCTTATAAATGGAGCAAGTTCATAAATGGTCCTATTCAAATAAAAATATGAATTAAACATATCTTCGGGCAGATGCTTTAAAAAGCAAAACTAAAAATTCACAAAAAAACTTATTTGGCAGAGAAAAATTAATTGGGCATACCTCTTCTTCTTCTTTCTTCCCTGGTCAGATCGAAAACTTTTCGGAAGAGTCTTTCCGCGGTCTGGCTCATTTGAATTTTTCTTCTTTCTTCAACTCTCTGGGCAACTTCAATACTGCGTTCCAGATCGTAGGTTGTTAAGGAATCGGCGCCGCCCCAGCTGAAAGAGGGAATATAACGGGGAGGAAATCCGGCTCCGAAGACGTTGCATGAAACACCGACAACCGTTCCCGTATTAAAGGTTGTATTTATTGCCGTTTTTGAATGATCGCCCATTGTCAGACCGACAAACTGACTGCCGCTATCAATAGCTTCTCCATTAATATAGACCTTAATACTGCCATAATTATTTTTTAAATCGCTGTTGTTGGTTCCCGCTCCAAGATTTACCCATGAAGAGAGATAAGAATGCCCGAGAAAACCTTCATGCTGTTTATTTGAATAGGAATGAATGACAGAATCCTCAATTTCTCCGCCAACTTTGCAAACTCTTCCAATATTGGAGTTATGATATAATTTGGACCCCATTTTGACAAGTGATTTATCACCTACAAAAGCGGGGCCCTGAATAGTTGTATTGCCAAGAATAGTAACATCATCACCAATAAAAACAGGGCCGCTTTCAGCGTCGATTATTGTGCAGGGATATATTTTGGTTCCTTTCCCAACATGGATATTCTGCTTATTAAGCAAATGAACCCCATCATAAAGTTGAGCTTCATCTGAAATACCGCCGCCATTAGCTAACTTTTTATAATCGGCGATAATTTCTTCACTGTTAAAATGGACCAGGTCCCAGGGATAATGAATCACCCTCGCGTCAACTTCTTCTTTGAAAAGTCCGGTAAAGTCGGCGTCTGTGATAATATCATTCATGGCGCTTCTTAATTCGGTCAGTCTCTTTCCGCTTACTCTCGCGGCGACGATAGTATCGCCTGAAATATAAAGAGTATCCTTTCCTTTAAGAGGAATGTCCTTTACAAAATCTTCATCCGCTATAACTCTTCCATTAATAAAGAGGCAGCTTTTGGAATCCAGTTCATTTACTTTATAACGTGGATTTCTGTCTTTAACATAATCGGCCAGATAACCCCTGCTATGCAGTATAATGGGCATATCGGGGAAATAATATTTAATCTTCTCCCTCAACGTAAGTATACCACATCTAAGGTCATAAACCGGCCTGAAATAGATCAGGGGATAGAGACGTTCATAATACATTCCTTCAAAAATGCAGATTGAGTCGACCATTTGTTCTCTCCGGGCAAAATTATTTAAAAATATGTGGTTCCCAATTATCGACATAGTTACCGCTCAATAAAGCGGAAGACTGATTATCGGTGATAACAAAGGCATCCCTGTGCATCTGAATAATAGAGGCGGGACACATTGCCGTAATTGGTCCTTCACATGACGCTTTAACAGCGCCTGCTTTTTTTTCACCCGAGGCAACCAGTAACAATTCTTTAGCGTCCATGATAGTTCCTACGCCCATAGTGATGGCATATTGAGGAACTTCCTTAGGATCCTTAAAGAACCGCGCGTTAGCTTCACGGGTGGTATTAGTAAGTGTTTTAACTCTGGTACGTGAGAGGAGGGAAGAGCCCGGTTCATTAAAGGCTATATGTCCGTTATCTCCTATACCAAGAATTTGAAGATCAACTCCTCCAAATTCTTTTATTCTTTCTTCATACCACTCGCAAAACTGGTTAACATCTTTCGACATACCATTGGGAACATGCACGAACCTGGGTGACAGGTTAACGTGATCAATAAGATGCTTCTTCATAAAGTAGAAGTAGCTTTGATCATGTTCCGGCGGCAGTCCGACATACTCATCAAGATTGAAGGTGGTAACTTTTGAAAAGTCAAGTCCTTCGTACTTGTGCATACGTATGAGTTCCTTATAAAGCCCGATAGGTGTGCTGCCGGTGGCCAGGCCCAAAACCAGGTTAGGTTTTCTCCTCAGCCTGTCGGCGACAATTTTCGCTGCTTCGGCGCTCATAGCGTCATAGTCGTCTTTTACTATAACCAGCATTAAAGTTAATCCTTTAATTAATTATAAATAAATCATTTAGAATGTTCTTCCACAACTTTCCTTAACCACTTCACAATTGAGAAAATCATCAATGCGCCGAGTAAGGCCCCGCCAAAGTTGATTACGAAGAAATAAACTTTATTATCAAAACTTCCCCAAAGACCTGAAAGAACTCCGGAAAGTTTATTTCCAAGCGCTGTAGCCAGGAACCAGCCGCCCATCATCAATGCTGAAATACGGGGAGGACTGAGTCTGGATACCAGCGATAATCCCATAGGACTCAAGAAAAGTTCACCAACAGTAATAACTCCGTAACTCATAATAAGCCACATTGCCGAACTCTTCACTTCGCCATTATTGGAAGTTATTACCGCGAGCATCATAACTATTGTCGAAAGGGCTGTGATAAACATACCCCAGCCAATTTTTGCCGGAGTGGAGGGTTCTTTTCCCTTTCTCCTGAGCAGTGAGAAAAAGCCAACCACAAGGGGGGTAAGAAACACGACAAAGAAGGGATTTACCGATTGAAAGATTTCGGTGGAAAGCAGCAGAAGATTTTCCCCTTCAGGAGGCCATTCTTCTTTCGGAACGTTGTAGAAATAGGGATCCGGGCCCATTTCTGTCTTTTCATTCCCTAATTCATCAAGGACCGGACTTCCGTGGGAATCGAGCACCGGATTTTCTCGCAGAGTTGTATTTACCGGCTGAGTAAACTGAAAAGCTTCAGCAACCGTTTCAACCACGGCAGGCATTTCTCTATCGGTATAATTTTTTGCCCATAATGTGAGCGCCGAACCGTTCTGATGGAAAATTGCCCAGAAAATAATTACAACTCCGAAAACCGAGAGCAATGCGGCAATGGGATTTTTTTCATGTTTATCGGCTTTAAACCATAATGAAGCAAAATAGATAACTATCGGAATTGAGGCAAAAAGGAAAGCGTCGGTGGAATTTTTTCCAAGTATAGGACCTCCAAAAAGAAGGGTCGGAACAAACCAGCCGAATAAACCGGCAGCGAACATAGGCACAAATATAACCATCAAAAGTTTTCCCAATGGCATCTCATCAGCTCTTTGCTCACTTATAACATCCGCTTCCTCAACATGTTTCTGTCCCATCCAGAACCAGACAAGACCTATAAACATACCTATGCCGGCAACGGCGAAAGCGTAACCCCACCCAAACTGGTTCCTGAGAATAGCGGCAATAAAATTGCATACAAACGCGCCGATATTTATTCCCATATAAAATATATTAAAACCGGAGTCTTTATTTGCCCTGTATTTGTCATTATCATAAAGTTTGCCAACGAGTGTTGAAATATTAGGCTTGAAGAAACCATTGCCTATGATAACTAAAAGAAGCGAAACAAAAAAGGCAGTTTCACCCGGAAGAGAGAGCCCGATGTAGCCAAGGCCCATCAGAATGCCCCCGATAGTGATAGCTTTTCGGTAACCAAGGATTCTATCGGCCAGTAATCCCCCTATAAATGGTGTCAGGTAGACAAGGGCAATATAGGTGCCATATATATCAGCCGACTTTGAAAAGCTAAAGCCCATACCTCCGTTGCCTGTTGAATCTATCATGTAAAGAGTGAAAATACCCAGCATAAGGTAAAATCCAAACCTTTCCCATAGTTCGGTAAAAAAGAGAACCGGTAATCCTTTCGGGTGATTTTTAAACATAAAAACTCCTGATTTTCTTCGAATTTAATTCTTGAAAGTATACATCCGAAAGCAATAAATAAAATGTTAAATAATATTACTCTCAGGGCAAAAATATAAAAAAATTTGCAAATATTTACTAATTTAGTGGTTTAAGATTTTCCTGTATTCGAATAATAAAATTATCTGTCTGAATAGGTCTATGAAAAAATTTTTCAAGAAGCTTATTATCTGGATTGTTTCACTCGCCCTGTTATCGATAGCGTTGCTGCTTTTGGTTGATAAAGTTATATTGCCCGCATACGTCGATGAGGAGGAGGTTACAGTTCCGGAACTCTCGGGAAAACCAAAAGAAGAAGCGGAAAGAATTCTTTCACAATTGCAGCTTCGTGTGGTATTTGAGGGTCCCCGTTTTGATGAAACCATCCCAAGAAATTATATAATCGCACAGGACCCTTTGCCGGGCAAGAAGGTGAAAATCAACCGTAATATTTACCTTTTATTAAGCGGGGGCGATCCCCTGATTAAAATGCCCGCTTTATTAGGTAAAACATTCAGGGATGGAAAAATAACTCTTGAACGCCTCGGACTGAATCTCGGACAAGTTGAGGAGGTCCGCTCGGAATTTCCTGTAGATCGAATTGTCGGGCAGGAATATCCCGATACCACGTTTCTTGAAAAAGGTGATTCGGTTGATATAAAAATCAGTATCGGCCCGCAACTGGGGATGATCAGAGTGCCGAATTTGCTTGGTGAGACATTGAGTAACGCGGAAAGAGTACTTAGGCGATACTCTCTTAAACTTGGCAAGGTTAATTATCTTCCCTCAAAAACTTTGCTTCCAAATACAATTTGGGATCAATATCCGAGTAAAGATAAACTGGTTAACTATGGTGACAGTGTAGATGTTTTTGTAGCAAAAAGTATTTCTAAATAGGAGTTGATTTTGAAAATTATAGCCCCGTCATTATTATCCGCCGATTTTACAAATTTGGCGAACCAGATAAGGTATGCTGAAATTGGAGGCGCCGGCTGGATGCATTGTGATATAATGGATGGACATTTTGTTCCTAATCTTACATTCGGACCATTGGTCGTTTCGGCAGTTAAAAGATGCACAAAACTGCCTGTCGACGCTCATCTGATGATCGAGAAGCCGGATAAACTTATTCCTGATTTTATTAAAGCGGGAGCGGATTATATTACTGTACATCAGGAAGAGGTGAAACACCTTCACAGAACAATTACAATGATCAAAGATGCCGGTGTAAAAGCCGGGGTGGCTATTAATCCGGCTACTCCTGTTGATACATTGTCTGAGATTATTGAATTTGTTGACATGGTGCTGGTTATGTCGGTAAACCCGGGATTTGGAGGGCAAAAATTTATCCCTTCGGCTCTTGGAAAGATAGCGGAGCTCGCGGAAATAAGAGAATTGACCGGGCTTGATTATCTGATTCAGGTTGACGGGGGAGTGAACAGGGAAAATACGGGAGATATTTCCAAAGCCGGATGTGATGTCCTTGTCGCGGGCAGCGCTGTCTTTTCTACGGAGAATATTTCAGCCGCCGTTATGGAATTGAAAAATATAGCAGAAGAAAAATAAACATATTAGCAGGTTGTATGAAGAACAAACAGTTTATTCTTAAAAATGGAGATGTTATAACACCCTTCCGAAAGCTTAAGAAGGGATTTGTAGAGGTTTCAGGAGGACATATATATGCCGTCGGGAAAGAGGATGATAAATATAGTCTGGATAATCCTGAAATTATAGATGTAAAAGGATGCAGGATTGTGCCGGGATTTGTTGATCTTCTTGTTCACGGGGGAGCGGGAGGATATGGATTTTCAGACGAATCGGATGAAAGTATAAAAAAGATCAGTGAGTATTTCCTGAAAAATGGGTCCACTACCGTAATGGCAAGTCTTCACGCGAAACCAAAACAGAGGTTATTGGATGATTTAAAAAGACTTGGCGGATATATAGATCAAAATCCCGATTCAAACATTAAAGGGATACACATGGAAGGTCCCTACCTGAATGAAAAACTGAAAGGGGCTATGAATAAAGATTATCTGTGGACACCTTCGGTGGAATCTTTTCAGGAAATGTATCATGCTTCGAAAGGTTATCTTAAAATGATGACTATCGCGCCCGAACTGCCCGGAGCTCTTGATGTAATAAGGGAAGCTTCTTTCAGGGGAGTGATCTGTTCGATAGGTCATTCAATGGCAACTTATGAAGAAATAGATGCCGCTATTGACCACGGGGCTGCTCATGTAACCCATATGTTCAACGCCATGCGGCAGCTTCACCACAGGCATCCAAGCGTCGTTACCGCCGCGCTTCTCAGGGATGAACTGAAAATTGAGCTTATCGCCGACACCTATCATGTCCATCCCGCCATTATGGAAATGCTGATTAAGTATAAAACAGCCAAGGGAATAATCCTGATAACAGATTCAATCAGGGTAGGGGGGCTTCATGAAGGAGAAGAATCCCAGTTTTCTGATCAGAAGGTATATGTCAAAGGCAATAAAGCTGTTATGGAGGATGGCACTATTGCCGGCAGCACACTGACTTTGAATACCGCTATAAAAAATATAGTAGAAACCACCGGAACAAAAATTACCGATGCGGTAAGAATGGCTACATTGAATGGAGCAAAGGTGGTAGGAGCGCGCAGAGGAATTCTCGCCTCCGGTAAGCCGGCGGATATTGTGGTGCTGGATAAAAATTATAAAGTTAAAATGACGATAATGGATGGCAATATTCGTTATCTCGAAGAAGGTTTTATAAATATTTGATAGATAATTTGAAAGTAAACATCTTTAACCCACGAAATAACGGCTTCAGAAAATTATCTGCGGCAAAACTGAATCTTTCACCTGACAAATTCAGGCGATGTTCTGTGGCAGTGGAAATTCATAATGCCAATTCGGAAATAATTGATAAAATCTCGTGTGAGAAAAACAGACCTGATATTCATATTAAAGATGATTATATTTTAATTGCGGACCATTCTTCTAACACAGACAATATCTGTAAATATATACAGCAATGCGGCTTAGATTCGCTGGCGGAAAAAATCAAAGGCATTCAAAACAAAATAAATAATTACGACTCTCTTGTTATTCAGGCCGGAGAAAAAAAACTCCCCTCAACAAGAGCTGTTGTTATGGGGATTCTTAATGTTACGCCCGATTCCTTTTCCGACGGAGGGAAATATTTAAACCGTGAAGCGGCGCTATTGCATGCCGAAAAAATGATCGCTGACGGCGCGGATATAATTGATATCGGAGGGGAATCCACCAGACCTGGCGCCATGCCGGTCACTCCGGAAGAGGAGATGGAAAGAGTTATTCCGGTTATTGAGTTATTAAAAACTAAACATCCTGATCTGATCATTTCAATTGATACGACGAAAGCGGATGTTGCCGAAGCTGCCGTTAAAGCGGGAGCGGCCATCATTAATGATATCAGCGGTATGACGTTCGATAAAAGAATGCCTGAAACCGCGGCGGTTTCAGGAGCTTCCTTAATATTAATGCATATGCAGGGTAAACCCCGGACAATGCAAAAAAATCCAAGATATGAAAATCTTATCAGCGATATATACTTTTTCCTTGAAGAGAGAATAAAACTTGCCCGGGAGTTTGGTATATCACAAATTATTATTGATCCCGGAATCGGATTCGGAAAAAGCGTTAAAGACAATCTCGAAATTATTCACAGACTTGGTGATTTCAAAGGTCTCGGTTTTCCGATTTTGATGGGCCTGAGCAGAAAATCCTTTATCGGGAAAACGATGAATCTTGAAGTTGAAAACAGGGATATAGCGACAATTACCGCTGAAACAGCCGCGATAATGAACGGAGCAAAAATCATACGCACACATAATGTAAAAAATGCCCGCCAGGCGGCTGTTATGACCGGGTTGATCAGAAATCCCGAAAGGTGGACAGATGTATGATCTGATAAAAATAGGATTTTTAACCATATCAATACTCGATATAATTGACATTATCCTTGTATCGCTCATACTTTACAAATTGTTTAATATTATACGGGGGACCATCGCAAGTCAGATTTTTTTGGGATTGATAATTATCCTGGTTCTCTCATTCATCGCGCAGGCCGCCGACTTTAAGGCTCTTGGCTGGCTGCTGAAACTCATTTCCGATATATGGGTGATAGCTTTTATAATCCTTTTCCAGCCTGAAATAAGAAGGCTGCTGGTCCTGCTTGGAAGGAATCCCTTCTTTGGTATATTCGTAAAGAATGAAGGAAAAACTATTTCTGATATACTGGTTGAAGCCGCGTTTGAAATGGCTCAGAATCAGCATGGGGCCCTGATGGTTTTAACGCGTACAACAGGTATGAAGGGTGTGGTGGAGACGGGTGAACTAATTAATGCCCGTGTTAGCAAGAGTCTTATCCGATCAATATTTTTCCCCCGGTCGCCGCTTCATGACGGAGCGGTGATAATTAAAGGCAATATCATTGAAGCTGCCGGCTGCACTCTTCCTCTTACAACGACATTAAGCCTGGATGGAATGAGCCTGGGTATGAGGCACAGGGCCGGAATAGGAATCACGGAACAGGCTGACGCTGTTACACTGATAGTATCTGAAGAAACAGGCAGCATATCGGTAGCGGAAAACGGTAAACTTCTGCGGGGACTTTCACGTGATAATCTCAAAAAAATTCTTGATGGCGCTTTATATCCAAACAAGGAAAAAGGTATAAAGGGAATCTTTGAGCAACTTACCAAACAGAAATAACACAGCGGCAGTAATCCCTTTTTTTAATGAGGCGGGGACAATTGAAAATGTTGTCGAAAATGTTCTGCATTTCATCGATACCGCTATTTTGGTAAATGATGGTTCGAAGGATAACTGGAACAGGGAGATTGCCGGGGATAAAAGAGTTATACTTATTGAGCTCCCCGAAAATATGGGTAAGGGAAATGCTCTCAACAGCGGTTTCAGGAAAAGTATTGAGAAGAATTTTAAGTTTACATTTACCATCGACGCCGATTTGCAGCATCCTCCCGAAAAAATTCCGGACTTTATGAATAACATGGCCGACTGTGATATTTGTGTTGGAAATCGAATGGCTGATACAGGTGATATGCCCCTCCAGAGAATATTAAGCAATAAAATAACTTCCGCTCTGCTTAGTATAAAAACCGGAGTTCGTTTCGCCGACAGCCAGTGTGGATTCAGATTATTTAGAACCGCTGTTTTAAAAGATATTCTGCCCGAGGCTGATGGATTTGAGGCTGAGACAGAAATATTAATAAACGCGGCAAAAAAAAATATTTCTTTTTCGCATGTCGATATCCCGGCGATTTATGGCAATACATCCTCAAAAATGAAACCCCTGGAGGCTATTGCCGGTTTTATTAAAGTTCTGTTAACAAAATGATATTGCCCCTTACTTTATTTTTGTTGTTTTTTTTTATTATTTTCCCATGATAACTTATTTGCACATAAATATCACAATATTTCGGGGGAAATATGAAGCTTAAATATTTTTCGCATTCAGCCTTTCAGATTACAACTGATGATGACATTAAAATTTTAATCGATCCCTTTCTGGATGATAATCCCACATCACCTGTTAAATCTGATGAAGTAACCGCCGATTATATTATTCTTACTCATGCCCATGGAGATCACCTGGGGGACGCGTTTAAGATAGCAAAGCGTACGGACGCTCTTTTTATCTGTGTGAACGAACTTGCAAATTATTGCGCTGAAAAAGGATTTAAAGCCCATAATATGCATATCGGCGGTTCCTATAATTTCGAATTTGGAAAAATTAAATTCACAATTGCTCATCACGGATCATTGACTCCTGATAATTATTATGGCGGCGAAGCTTCCGGAGTTCTTATAACAGCCGACGGTAAAACGGTTTATCATACCGGCGATACAGGCTTATTCTACGATATGAAACTCATTGGTGAAATGAACAGGATTGATTATATGCTTCTTCCAATCGGTGATAATTTTACTATGGGAATAGATGACGCGGTAAAAGCTGTAGAGCTGACGAAGCCGGATATCGCTATACCGATGCATTATAATACGTTTCCGGTAATAGAGGCTGACCCGGCTCTCTTCAAAGAAAAAGTAGAAGCCGGCGGCTCTAAATCAATGGTAATGAATTTCGGCGATGAAATTGATCTATAAAAATATAATCAAATTTCCACCTTTTATTTTTGTTTTATTTATTTATATTACTCAATTCAAATTCATGAAATAAACTTATTTTTTATGGCCAGGATTATAGCAATAGCAAATCAGAAAGGAGGTGTGGGAAAAACTACAACCTCCATTAATCTCTCAGCATCAATTGCCGCGGCTGAACAGAAAACTCTGCTTATAGATATTGATCCCCAGTCGAATTCCACTTCGGGTATGGGTATGCAGGGCAAAGATTTTTCTGTTTATCATGTGCTTGTCGGTATGAAGAAAGTGGAGGAGTGTATCCAGTCAAGTTATATGCCTTATCTGGATATTCTTCCCGCGAATATTAACCTTGTCGGGGCCGAAGTCGAAATGGTGTCAATGGAAAACAGGGAAAGGCTGCTCAGGGACGCCCTTGAAAAAATCACCGATCAATATGACTATATCTTCATTGATTGTCCTCCATCTCTGGGTCTTTTAACACTAAACGCTCTGACAGCCGCCGACAGCGTAATGATTCCTGTTCAGTGCGAATATTTCGCGCTTGAAGGATTGGGTCAGTTGCTTAATACTATTAATATTGTAAAAAAACACCACAATAAAAGATTAACAATCGAAGGGGTATTGCTTACAATGTTCGATTCGAGGCTGCGACTCGCGCGCCAGGTTGTTAATGAGGTGAAAAAGTATTTTCCTGATAAAGTTTTTGAAACCATCATTTACCGAAACGTCAGAATTTCAGAAGCTCCAAGTTATGCTCAGCCTGTGATTTTATATGACGCGGTATCGACAGGAGCTGAAAACTATATTTCACTGGCTAATGAACTTTTAAAAAATAATGAGAATAGCAAAGTAGCGATCCGGGAAACGAATGAGTAAAAACAGACCAGCGCTGGGCAGGGGACTTGACGCGCTTATTAATCCCCAGTTGAAGGATGAAATATCAGAACCTGTAACAATTTCATCTTCGGAAATAAAGGAGGATGATGGATTATCTCATGATATAATGGCAAAACTGCCGGTAAGCGGAATTTCGCCCAATCCTTATCAGCCCAGAACTGAATTTGATCCGGTGGCGCTTGATGAACTGAAAAAATCCATTCTTGAGAACGGATTGATTCAGCCTGTTTCGGTTAGAAGAGTTTCACATGGGAAATATGAATTAATCTCGGGAGAAAGAAGACTCAGAGCCTGTATAGATATCGGTTATGAAGAGATACCCGCCTATATAATCAAGGTCGAAACCAAAGAAGCGATGGTCGCTCTTTCTCTTATAGAAAATATTCAGCGTGAAAAACTGAACGCGGTGGAAGTGGCCCAGGCCTATAACAGGCTGTTGACAGAATGCAACCTGACCCAGGATGAAATCGCGAAAAGAGTAGGTAAAGACCGATCAACAATAACAAATACCCTGCGTCTTTTAAAACTGCCCGGAGGTGTGCTTGAAGCTCTCGCCAGGGGAAGTATCAATGCCGGTCACGCCCGATGCCTGATCAATCTCCCTTCTGAAGCGATGCAGCTTGATATGCTCAACAGGATTGTTAAAGGGGGACTTTCAGTTAGAAAAGTTGAACACCTTGTTAAAAAACTTTTTGAAACTCCGAAAAAAAATGGGGAAGAGACGGATTCGGAGGAGAATAAGCTGGAAAGTCTTATTAACAGAGACATTGAAACTAAATTGCAGACGCTGATTGGCACAAAAGTTAACTGCAGGCAAAAAAAAGATGGGTCGGGTCAGCTAATAATAGAGTTTTATTCAAATGACGAACTGGAAAGATTATTTGAAATGTTCGAGGCTATCGATAAAAATTATAATTAGTGTTTTATTGATTATTTTTCTTGTAACCGGGAACGATCTTTATTCACAGAATATATCGGAAGATTCTTCCCGCTCTTCAACCTCAGATTCTGTTTTTGTAATGCAGAAATCTCCCACAGGCGCTATATTGAGAAGCGCGGTGTTACCCGGCTGGGGTCAGTTTTATAATGAATCATACTGGAAAATTCCTGTTGTATGGGGGTCTCTCGGATATCTCGTCTATGTCTGGATACATAATAATAATCTTTATAATGAGTATAAAGACCTTTATGCTGAAACTGTCAGTAACAATAACGCGTCCAATACATATCTGAGAATCAGAGAATTTTACAGAGATCAGCGGGACCTGTTCGCGGTCTATATTGGTCTGGCATATGTACTTAATGTGCTCGACGCTTATGTTGACGCTCATATGTTCGATTTTAGTGTCAGTGAGAATCCGGCCACAGGCTCACCGCAATTAAATTTCAGGATACCAATCAGATGAAAAATAATATCCTCTGCGAAAATTGCGGAAAAGAAAATGCTTTTCATAATCTTACATGCGCGGGATGTGGCGCGTATCTTCGTAACCGTGTGGTCAACATAAACTTTTGGGAAGTGACTTGGGAGCTTTTCGGAAGCCCCGCGGAAGGATTCAGGAAAGTGATTTTCGCGGAACATAAAAATTTCATCATCATGCTCACCATACTCATTGCCCTTAAGTTTTATTTTTTCTCTCTTTCATTTAAAAATTTATTCATCTCACCCCCTGAACCGGGCTATTTTTATTACAACCTTCTTATATCATACGGATATTTTTTAGTTATTCTGCTTTTCACTGCTTATATATCTTTTAAATTACTGAAATTACTAAAACTTCAAACGCTTTATAAGAATATATATTCCATCCTGATTTATTCATTTATCCCGCTATTTTTGGGACTTATTATTCTTACACCTCTGGAATTTGCCATTTTCGGCAGGCATTGGTTTATTTATAATCCCGGTCCTTTTGAGATCAATCCCGTAAAGGCGTGGGCGCTGATGGGAACCGAACTCCTTATGATACTTTGGACATTGTTTCTATTAATCAAAGGTTTTTATATCCAGACGTCATCTTTGATCTTCTCACTTTTATGGGGAATATTAATATTCGCGGCTTTTTTCTCCCTGCTGGTAATGCCTCATTTACCATTCTGATCTGTTTTTTAAGAAGTTGATCACTGCTCCGAATCTTAATCCCCGCCCGCTTACATAAATTCCATTCAGCTCTGTACGTTCAAGGAACTTTGAAAGGATTAGAATTCCGGCAGTTATTATATCGGCGCGTCCATCCAATATGCTGCCATATTTTTCTCTAAGTTCCGAGGCGGAAAGCCGTGAGGTAATTTCGAGCATTCTTTTTATCTCACCGGCGGAAAGAAAATATCCCTCGATAAACTTTTCATCATAGTCCCTCATATTATTAATCATACAGACCAGTGAAGTTGGTGTTCCCGCAACAGCTACAGGATATATTTCATCTTCGGGATTAAGCTTAACATTTTCAAACACCTCTTTTATCTGCTGCCCGGCTTCATTAATTTCTCCGGGTAAGGGTGGATCAGAGCTGAAGAATCTTTCTCTTAGGTAAACAGCCCCGATATCAAAACTTACTGAATAGTTAATTGAATGGTCTGACCCGAATATAACTTCAGTGCTGCCGCCGCCGATATCGAGCAATAGTTTTGTTTTTCTTGTCTGAATAGCTGAAAAAGCTCCCAGCCATGAATAATCAGCTTCTTCAGCGCCTGTTAAAGGTTTTATATTTACACCTGTTACCCTCTTAGCCTTAATTATTATTTCATCGGCATTATTGGCAATTCTGAAAGGTTTTGTACCACAGGCGATAATTTTTTCACAACCATAACCTGCCGCGATTTTTTTATATTCACTCAAAATATCACACAACTCTTCAATTTTATCATTTCTTATTTTACCGGTTGATAAAAGAGCGGTCGAAATCCTCGGCATTTTATATTCCTGGAAAAGGGGAGTGACAGTTAATGTGTTCATATCCACAGATGCTATCAGGAGTAATATGGTATTGCTGCCAATGTCAATAGAAGCTATTCTCATCTAATACAATTATTTTTATCAGAATATATCGAATTAATTCAGGTTTTTAATTATTTTTGTTTGTTAAATTATTAAATGCAGACAGAATATGAAAATTAAAGAAAAGGAATTTGAAAATATCCTTCAGGATTTGAAATCGCTGGCCACACAGATGGGAGCGAAAGTCAGGTTTGAGAGGGGAGATTTCAAAGGCGGATACTGTCTGCTTGAAGAAAGCAAGGTAATTGTAATTAATAAGCTTTCGACCACCCAGCGAAAAGTTATGGTTCTTTCAGCGGCACTGAAGGAACTGGGCGTTGAAGAGCTTTACCTGCCGCCGAAATTGCGTGAGATTATCGAGGAAATGGGACCCGCGGAATGAAATTACTTGTTATCAATGGTCCAAATCTTAATAACCTGGGAAACCGGAATCAGGCTCAATATGGCAATTTTAGCATGCAGGACCTTGAAAAGGCACTAATCAATGAATTTCCTGAAATTAAATTAGAATTTCTGCAATCAAATCATGAAGGGGAAATTATTGACGCCGTGCAAAAATCAGCGAGTTATTTTGACGGCATAGTTATTAATCCCGCCGGTTATTCACATAGCTCAGTCTCTATCCGCGATGCTATTGAAGAATGTTCGCTGCCTGTTATTGAAGTGCATATTTCAAAACCCTTCTCAAGGGAGGATTTCAGGCACACACATATCACCGCTGAAGTTTGTGACGGGTATTTTTCCGGAATGGGTATTTTGAGCTATAAGTCTGCTATATTTGCACTTAAAAAGAGTATATCTGAGGGTAGTTTCGGTAGTGCCGGCTAATTCCTTCCATGTCAACAAGTTACACTATTCACTTAAAATCTGCTTTAGTTTTTAAGTATTTACTTGTTATTTTACAAACAATTACTTATCTTATCGGCACTAAAAACGCAGCAGTGCAATATGAAGGATTTTGGATTAAAAAAACTTTATTATTCTATCAGTGAAGTCAGTAAGATCACAGACCTCGAACAGTATATTTTAAGGTACTGGGAAACTGAATTCGATCAATTGAAACCATCCAAGAACAGGGCGGGGAACAGGATATATACCAATAAGGAGATCAAGCTGATTCTTGAAATAAAAAAACTATTGCGGGAAGAAAAGTATACAATCGAAGGGGCTAAAAGAATTCTTCAGGATCCTAATTATAAAGGAGAGGAAATTGAGCAGCAAAGGGAAGAACCAAAAATTGAAAAAAAAGAGGAAGAAAGTCGTTCATTAAAAAAAGACCTTGAAGAAATTAAAAGTTTTTTGTTACATTTAAAGTCTAATTTATAATTCTTCGGAACGTGGCGCAGTCCGGTTAGCGTACTTGACTGGGGGTCAAGTGGTCGCGGGTTCAAATCCCGCCGTTCCGACACAAAATAGTTAAGGTACATGCAAATGTGCCTTTTTTTATATTCCCTTATTTTATTATCTTCATGATCGATATGACAAAAAGAAACAACCCAGATAAACCGCGTTGTAATTGTGGTATAATTGGTGTTTATGATTATAATGACGCGGCATTGCCTGTATATTACGGATTGCACGCTCTTCAGCACCGCGGACAGGAAGCCGCAGGCATTGTGGCCGCGGAAAAAACTGAAAAGAAAAAAATCGTTTTCAACAGGCATAAGGATTTTGGGCTTGTATCGGAAGTTTTTTCAGATGCCGGAACATTTGAATCAAAGCTCAAAGGTTTTGCCGCGATAGGTCATAACCGTTATTCCACATTCGGCTCCTCTGATTCGGCAAAAAATATTCAGCCATTTGTTGTCAGCTACCGTTCGGGAAATCTGGCTGTGGCGCATAATGGAAATCTTACAAATGCCGATCGTTTAAGGACTAACCTTGTCAGTGACGGAGCAATTTTTCAGACATCATCCGATACCGAAGTGGTTCTTCATCTTATTGCCAGAAGCAAAATGGAAAACCAGGTAGACCAGGTCCTTGACGCATTGAATAAAATTGAAGGCGCCTACTGTCTGTTAATAATGACTGACGATAAATTAATTGCCGCGAGAGATCCACATGGATTCCGCCCCTTATGCCTTGGCAAACTTGGGGATTCTTTTGTGGTTGCTTCCGAAACCTGCGCCTTTGATATTAATGATATTGAATATATAAGAGAAATTGAGCCGGGTGAAGTTCTTGTTATCGACAAGGATTCGAAAACTACCGGAGAGGTAAAATCTTTCCGTTTGCTTGGCGGCCCTAAGCCGAAGAAACAATGTATTTTTGAGTACATATATTTTTCCCGCCCGGACAGTCATATTTTCTCGGGCAATGTTGATAAAATGAGAAGGAAGCTGGGAAAGGTCCTGGCGAAAAATCATCCCGTTACCGATCCTGATGAAGAGAAGGTTATTGTCATCAGTGTGCCCGACAGTTCAAACACCGCGGCAATCGGATACCAGAATCAACTTGAAAAAATGGGAATTTCCTCCAAACTGGAAATCGGACTGATACGAAGCCATTATATCGGCAGAACGTTTATTCTGCCCGGACAAAAAAAGAGGGAAATCGGAGTAAAAATTAAATTCAACACCGTAAAAGGTGTATTGGAAGGAAGGACCATAGTTTTAATCGATGATTCTGTAGTCAGAGGAACCACATCAAAAAACCTGGTTAAATTGATCAGGGAAGCCAATCCAAAATCAATCCACCTGAGAATTTCTTCATCACCAATTTTATATCCCTGTTTTTACGGGATGGATTTTCCCTCAAGTAGAGAGTTGCTTGTAAACAAATTTAATGGTGATATGGAAGCTGTAAAGGAATATCTTGGAGTTGACACAATAGAATACATGACTATTCAGGAAATGCTTGACGCTATGGTCGATCATCCCGATTCAGAATTCTGCACCGCTTGTTTCTCAGGTAACTATCCACTCGCGGTTAATCGAAAATTTGATAAAGAAGCTTATGACAACTAAAAAATATGCTTTTGTTTTTATTGTTCTGTTCCTTACAGGATTATTGCCGGCACAGGAAACCTATTTCGTAAAATTCAAAGAAAACATCACTGATATTGAAGCCCGCGCCGCGATTACCGAGCTGGCAGGAGATTCCTTTTCAGAAAAACAATCTGTCAACAGACTTGTGGGCAATGAATATGAAAATCACCCACTAAAAAGTATTTATCAAATAAATTTCCAGAACGAACAGACTGCAGGCTCTTTTGCCTCAAAAATAAGTGGTTCCGGTATTATAGAATATGTACAGAGATCGACGGTATATAAAATCGACTATATCCCAAATGACAGTCTGGTAACCGAACAATGGGGACTTGAAAATATCGAGGCATATGGCGCCTGGGAAATTACGGAAGGTTCGGATGACCTTCTTATCGCGGTTATTGATACCGGACTCGATTATGAACATCCTGATCTCAAAAACAGAATTTTTATTAATCAGGCTGAAGATATAAATAACAATGGAATTTTTGATGAGTCTGATATTAACAATATTGATGATGACGGCAATGGTTTTGTTGATGATGTTTTCGGATGGGATTTTACCGACAGAGTCGGATTTCCATTTACATCGGGCAGCGGGGACTATCTCGACTGGGATAATGATCCGAAAGATGAACAGGGACATGGAACAAATGTGGCCGGAATAGCGGCCGCGCAGGTAAATAATAGCAGGGGAATAGCAGGCGCCGCTCCCAAAGGGAAAATCTTAAATCTCAGGGCTTTTGATCCTTCAGGTTACGGTGAAGAGGATGATGTGGCAGCAGCCATATTATATGCCGTCAGCGCCGGAGCCGACGTAATCAACATGAGTTTTGGTGATAATTCTTTCTCCTATGTATTACGGGATGTAATCCGGTACGCTTATGATAATGGTGTTATCCTGGTGGCCAGCGCGGGTAATACATCTTCCGATCTGCCTCATTATCCATCCAGTTATTCTGAAGTTATAAGTGTGGGAGCTTCGAACGAAAATTCTTATGTGGCTTCATTTTCCAATACCGGTTCAACAATTGATCTTGTCGCCCCGGGCCAGGGAATAGTGACAACTGAGATGGGATATAATTACGGCAGCTCAAGCGGCACCTCAGTCGCGGCGCCTTTTGTGAGCGCCGCTGCAGGCATGCTCAAGAGCATCAATAACGAGTTCTCGGTAGATGAGATAAAACAAATATTAAAAACTACCTGTGATGATATTGGCGACGCCGGTTGGGACCTCTCAAGCGGGGCGGGTAAGCTGAATATGAGAAGAGCGTTCAGTATTTCAGCCCCTTCAGATATTAAAATAAATTTTCCTTATCAGGATTACGCCACCTCAGGTAATTCGCTCGATATTGAAGCCACTGTACTCTCGGCATATTTTAAGGATTTCTCACTATCCTATGGCACAGGTTATAATCCTGAAAACTGGAACTCCCTGATTACTGACAGCCAAAATCAGACAGGCAGAACCATTCTTCAATCACTCGATCTAAGTTCATTTAATGACTCAGTTTATACTATACGCTTAAATGTAAATCTTTCAAATGGAAACAGCATTGAAGAGAGAGTTAATTTTTATGTCGACCGTTCGGCGCCCAAACTTAGCCTGGTTACCGCCGGACCCGCGTGGTATGGTGAAAAGTCCACAATTTTCGCCGCTGTGTTTACGAACGAACCCTGTCTGACAAGGATGTACTACAGAACTATCGGAAGCAGCGAATTCGAGTTTATCACCCTCGACGGATTTGCCACAAACAACCAGTTTGTTAAGGAGGCTCACTACGGATTCATTCCTAAAAATCTGGTTCAGCAGGGTACAACCTACGAAGTTTATTTTGAAGCTGAAAACCTGGTCGGGCTTAAGACGCCACTATTCAGTGATGGTGATAATTTTATTTTTACAACCGAATCATATTTCCGACTGTTACCTGAAACAAAAAAAAGTTATACTTTACCCACAGGCAGATTGCATAAAGACCTGGTAAACATTTCCGGCAACAGGGCAGATCATATATTTATTAACGAAGCAGTGAATCCATCCTACCTGCATCTCTATTCTTTTGAAGGAAATTCATTCACCAAAGTTGACAGCATAAAGGAAAGAATATTAAGACAGGCGGGGGATTTCGATAAGGATGGAAAAACTGATCTTCTGAATTTATTTATCAGAAACACCTTTTTAGATGAACAGCAGTCGGTAAATTCAACACAATTTGAAAATATGTATGCCGATAGTTCAGGTGACGCCTGGCCGGTGCTTGCAGATGATCTTGATGATGATGGCAAGTATGAGGTTATTGCTATCAAGGGTGATTCTACAATTAGCGTTTATGAGGTGGAATCCGATTTGAGTCTTTCCCCCGAATGGGAAATTGACAATTTTTCGGAAGATGGTATTTATGGTAATTTCCTTGATTCTCCATCGGGAAGTGTAACCGATATCGATAATGACGGAGTTAAAGAGTTCTGGATGACCGACAGAGATGGCGATATTCTCGGGGTAAAAATAAACGGGCCTGACTCTTACCAGAATTTTGTCACCGTTGAAAGCGGTTACTTCGGAATGAGCAGCAGACTTGCCTCAGGTGATTATGACGGTGATGGAAAAGAGGAACTCGCGGTTCTGATGCAATCGCTTCAGGATATCGACATCGCTCCATTTTATATTATTTATCTATTTAATATTGTCGATAATCAGTTAAATTTGATTTTTAACCGTGTTTTTATTGATCCCTCTGTTGAATTTGGTTCAGGCTTCCAAAAAACAGAAAGCGCCGTCAGGCTGGTGGATATAAACAATGATGGCAAGGATGAGCTTACAATTTTTGCTTTCCCTTATTCCTGGATTTTTGAACACACTTCATCGGGAAATGATGTAATAGCGTATAAAGAAAATGTAAATTCAGGTTCTGTATTCGCGGGTGATATAGATGGAAACGGTGTAGTTGAAATTGGCTATACATTTCCCGATAAAGTTGAGTTTTATGAATATAAAGCATCTGAAAAACCTAATACACCGGTTATTCTCGATAGTTATAGTATTAATAACAACAGCGTTTTTCTCAGGTGGATAGGGGAGGGGGACCTCAGTTATATTTACCGGGGAACTTCTGTGGATGATCTTCAGCTTGAAGACTCGACTTTTTCAAAAGAATATACAGATACAGATGGCCTGGAGGAAAATCAAACTTACTATTATGCTGTCAGTTCTTATGATTTTACACAGGCTGATCCTTATTCCGATTTGAGCGGCATCGCGGATGTTTATGTCCACGCTCCGGCAAAACTTGTGGAAGCCGAAATTTCAGAAACAGGCAGAAGCCTGATTGTAACATTCTCTGATAAAATTAATGTAACAGTTGAAAATCTTGAATCATTTATGATTTCCGGTTATGGCAGACCCAATTCCATCAGTCCCAATACCCAGTATTCATATATGCTCGGTTTTGAAAGCACCTTACCTTCGGGCAATTATCGAGTGGTGGCAGATGAACTCAGGGATTTTTACGGATCGCCCGTGAAAAGAGATTCAGTTGAGTTTTCGGTAGAGGAGATAATTTCAACCGAAGAGTTTTTTATTGAGTCTTTCGAGATGTCCGGAAGCAACTCTGTTAAAATCAAATTTAATCTGCCACCCGATCTGAATTCTGTGGCAAATCTGAATAACTACCAGTTCAATCCTTCCAATTATGCTGTTTCTGCCGAAATTATGGTTGACGAGGAGAACACAATCGAAATAACGACCGGATATCCCCTGGGATCAATAGGCAAAGAATATACACTCCGGGTTGTTAATATGGTCTCGGATGCCGCATCGGGAACAATAGGAATCAATAGTGGCGCCGGCAGTTATATTGTACTTTCATCATTCGCGGAAAGTCTTTCAGATATATACACTTACCCAAATCCGGTTAATGTTAATTCGAGTGATAAAATCACTTTCGCGAATTTAACGAGAAGAGTTGAAATAATCATCTTTTCCATGAATGGGAAAATGATAAAAACTCTGCGGGAAACTGATGGCAACGGTGGTATTGACTGGGACCTGAAAGATGAAAGCGGAAACCTCGTCAGCAGTGGGGTCTATATATACAGAGCGAAAGCAATGAATGACAACGGAGATGAGATTGAAACAAAACTGGATAAATTCGCGGTAATCCGATGAAAATAAAAACCGGTAAAATCCATACTGTGTCAAATTATCTGAGTTTCCTGAGATTATTGCTGGCAATTCCGGTTTATTACCTGCTGGGTTTTATTTTTGAATCTTATAACATACGAATAATTATTTTTGTATTGCTAATTTTTGCCGGTATAACGGATTATCTTGACGGCCTGCTGGCAAGGAAGCTGGGGAATATCTCGGAGATTGGAAAAATACTGGACCCTCTCGCAGATAAAATTCTGGTTGGAGCAATTGTAATACGGCTTTATTATTTTCAGCTTATTCCCGATTATTATTTTTGGATTGTAATCTTTAGGGATATATTAATATTGGCCGGAGGTATTATCCTCAGCAAATATATGGGAAAGATTTTCCCTTCGAATCTGCTTGGAAAAATGACCTTTGTTGCCACCGGAGCTTTTATTTCAGGTTTGATTCTGGAAGTTGAAAAAATTAAATGGCTGCACGATTTTTTGCTTTACAGCAGTTTAATACTAAGTATACTCTCAATTGCCGCTTACGCGTTAAGAGCAAAAGAACTAATCAGATGGAAGAAAAATGAGTCTCTTTAAAAATATTAATTTGGGCCGGTTGAAAGACGGGCTTAATAAAACCAGGAACAGAATTGTCAAACAAATATCGGAAGTTGTTACCGGTAAGGCAAAACTTGATGAAACCACCCTGGAAGAACTTGAAGAAATATTGGTTACCAGTGATATTGGTTACGATACTTCTATCGAAATCATTGATGAAACCAGAAAGATGCTCCGGAAAAACGGCGGTCAAAATCATCCCGATATTATTGGTGTAATAAAAAGGTTGTTAAGTGAACGCCTGGCAGGCTATGAAAAGGGAAGGGAATTCCCCGGAAATATAGAAAAATACAAACCTTTCGTGATGTTAATTGTCGGCGTAAATGGCGCAGGAAAAACGACAACAATCGGCAAGTTAGCCTATAATTTCAAGTCTGCCGGATTAAAAGTTGTCATTGGGGCCGCTGATACATTCCGTGCCGCCGCTAATGAACAGCTTGAAGTTTGGGCGGAAAGAGCCGGCGTTGATATTGTGCAGAGAAAATCTGGTTCAGACCCTTCATCAGTGGCTTTTGATACTCTTAACGTAGCTAAAACATCAGGCGCCGATATCGTTTTAATTGACACCGCGGGCAGGCTGCATACCAAAAGTAACCTGATGGAGGAATTGAAAAAGATCAGAAAAGTTCTTTCTAAAGTTCTCGACTATGCTCCGAATGAGGTTCTTTTGGTTATAGATGGCAATACCGGTCAGAATGCCCTGGTTCAGGCGAAAGAATTCTCAAAATACACTGAACTAAGCGGACTCGTTGTAACAAAACTGGATGGAACGGCAAAGGGAGGAGTAATTTTTCAATTGTGCAGCGATCAAAATATTCCTGTCAGATTTATCGGTGTCGGTGAAAAAATCGATGACCTCCAGAATTTTGACCCGGATAGTTTTGTGAACGCACTATTTGATTCCCCGGATAACGAATCATAGGCATCTAATTGAAGAAATACTTTTTTTTGGTAAATCCCGCTTCCGGAAATGGAAAAGGGAAGAGAATGTTGCGGTTTCTGACAGATAACCTGTCAAAAGCGAATATTGATCACCAAATACGCGAAACACAAAAACCGGGACATGCTTCAGAAATAGCCTCTGAACTGCCTCGGGACATTGATGTTCTGGTCGCGGTCGGAGGTGACGGGACACTTAATGAGATAATAAATGGAATTGACCCGCAGCGAAATCTTGTTCTTGGTTTAATCCCGGCTGGTTCGGGAAATGATTTCGCGTTAAACCTGGGATTATCCCGTGATCCGCAAGACAGCCTAAATGTTGTATTTAACAGCGAAGTTCTATGTGAAAATATCGATATAGGAGCAGTTGAAATTTCAAACTCCAATGGAGATATTTCCGCCAAAAGATTTATAAACAGTCTTGGCATAGGATTCGATTCAAAAATCGCTTATTTATATGACAAGAATCACTTTTTAACCGGTCTTTCCGGTTACCTTTTTGCCGGCTTGAGAGCTCTTTTCGACTTCAGATATATTAAAATGGATATATCGACTGAACGGGAAAACTTTTCGGGTGATAAATTACTGCTTACAGTTTCGAACGGAAAAACATCCGGAGGCGGTTTTTACCTGACACCCGCGGCCAAAATTAATGATAAGATGCTTGATTACTGCGCTGTTGATCCGGTATCGAGATTCAAACTTCTAAGAAGTTTTTACTCTGCCATAAATAAAAACATTGAATCGAATAGAGAGGTAAAGTTAGGTAATCTGAAAAACTGCAGAATCAAACTTGGTATTCCATATTATATACACACCGATGGTGAACCTGTCGCTGAGGTTACCGAATTAAAAATAACAATGATTCACTCAAATCTGAACTTCATCTCAAAACAGGAATTATAGATATGTTTATGAAGAAACCTAAACACAGGATTTTTGATTATTCTCCGAGGTATTATAAACCTGAAGATGATGAAAAAGAAAAAAGGAAAAAAAAGCTTAAGATCAGGTATAGCAGAAAAGCCAACAGAAGAAAAAACTCATCAGTTTTTTTAATTCTGGTAATGATGATAATATTATTCTTTTACCTAAAGCTTAATGGTATTATCTGAGTTTGGGGGAGCAATTAGTTTACATAATATACATTATGCGACAATTATGTTGTTTTATTCCTTTCTATAATTCCTCGTTTTGCCTAATGAATACCTCTTTCTGATACCTGTTAAGCAGATTATTCCTTGTTACTATCCCTTTGATTTTCCGACTTTCCTTATCGAGCACAACAATATATTCCAGATCGTTGTTCTCCATAATTGTCAAAGCTTCCTCGGCATTATCATCCTCATGCATAGTTACCATTTCAGAAGTCATCACATCTTTGGCTACGAGAAAACCGGTTATGCTTCTTGTATCTTCATCCATAATCACATCTCTTAAATGCTGGAATGGAATAGCTCCTGTATATTGATCTTCCGCATTTGTAACCAGGATAGAATTAAATCTTGCCTTTTTAATCTTATCGAGAATTTTTTTGAAATTGATATATTCATGCACAACATCGAATCTTCTTTCAAGCAAGGTATTAAGCCTGATTTTTTTCAGTATATCAACTGTGCGGCCATAGATATCGATTTCTTTACCTTCACGGCTGAACTTGATAGAATAAAGAGAACCTTTAAGAATTGATTTGGATACAGTTGTGGAAATGATAATCGTCAGCATTAAAGGCAGTATCACCTGGTAATTGTCAGTCATCTCAAATGTCATAATCAACGCTGTCAAAGACGCGTGTGTGGTGCCGGCGACAACTCCTGCCATACCTACAAGAGCATAAGCCCCGGGCTGGGCTGACATTTCCGGATAGATTATGTTTATCACCTGCCCGAATGCGGCTCCAAGCATAGCTCCCGTGAAAAGACTTGGAGCGAAAGTGCCGCCATTGCCTCCTGAACCAATAGTGAGAGCAGTCGCAACAGGCTTCATCAAAAGCAATAAAATAATAAGGCCCAGCCCTAATTCATTCAGGAAAACTCCATCTATGGCAATATGCCAGAAACTGTAAATCCCCGGCAGAAAGAGCGCGATAACTCCAACCAGAAGTCCGCCGACAGCAGGCTTCATGTAGGACCGGACTTTCACATATTTCTGGAACAGATCTTCAATTTTGTAAAAAACTTTAACGAAATAAACTGATGCCAGAGCACACAGAAAACCGAGAATAATATAAAAAAGTAATTCGATGTTGTACGCGAGAGTGTAATTATCGAGCCGGAATATTGGCTGATTACCAAGAAATCCCCTCGATAAAGCGGTCGCGAAAACTGACGCTATGATAATAGGACTGAAAGTTTTGGCTCTGAAGGTTTTCAGAATTACTTCAGTGGCGAACAAAGCTCCTCCAAGGGGGGCGTTGAAAGCCGCTGATAAACCGGCCGCGGCGCCGCAGCCAACAACAATTTTAAGTTTTTCTCCCGGAAGATGAAGAAACTGGCCGAAAGCCGACGCGATTGAAGCTCCTATCTGAACAATAGGCCCTTCCTTTCCCCCCGCGCCGCCTGTGCCTATACTGATAGCGGAACCGACTATTTTTTTAATGGCGATTGTTCCTTTTATCACTCCCCCTTTATTGGCGATAGAATCGATGACATTGGGGATACCCTCCCCTTTTTCCCCTTTTTCGAAATAATGAGCCAATAAACCGACAAGCAAACCTCCGACTGCCGGTATCAGAATGATAAGAAGAGATACTATAGTCGTATTTCCATCCAGAAGGCTTTCCAGCCCGAAAGCTGAACCGGGAAGATCAAAAAATAATTCCTTTATTATATCAATAGCATTATGAAATATTAATGCTCCGATTCCGGCTAAAATACCGGTAATACCACCAATAATTAATAGATAATTATCCTGTTGTATAGATAACCTGGCAAGAAGCCCGTTAATCCTCTTCCCGGCTTTCTTAAATTTATTACCGGTAGATCCGAATGTTTCCAATTTTTAGCACAACTCCAAAATCAATATTTATAAAATCCTTCACCCGATTTCCTTCCAAGTTTACCAGCCGCGACCATTTTTCTCAATAAAGGACATGGCCGGTATTTTGGATCAGCAAAACCATCATGAAGCACATTCATGATATCAAGACAAACATCGAGGCCAATAAAATCGGCTAATGTCAAAGGTCCCATTGGATGATTCATTCCCAGTTTCATTACAGAATCAATATCTTCAACCGAAGCTACTCCTTCGTAAAGCGCGAAAACAGCTTCATTTATCATCGGCATCAAAATTCGGTTGGATATAAAACCGGGATAATCCTGAACTTCGACAGGTATTTTGTTCAGCGCGGTTGTCAGCTCTTTAATCGCGTTATATGTCTCATCACTTGTTGAATATCCCCGGATAATTTCAACCAGTTTCATTACCGGAACAGGATTCATAAAATGCATTCCAATGAATTTTTCAGGCCTGCATACCATGGAAAGTTCTGTTATGGAAATTGATGAGGTATTTGACGCGAATATAGAATTATTATCAATCAATGTGTGTAACTTACTAAACAAAGCTAACTTAAGTTCTTTATTTTCAACAATAGCTTCAATAACCAGATCGGTGTTTTCAGGTATTCTGTCAATACCAACTACAGGTTTGATCAATGATTCTGCTTTTTGTCTTAATTCCTCAGTGATAATCCCTTTTTTAATCTGGCGCTCCATATTTCTGGAGATAGTGCTTTTGGCTTTTTGTAAAATGTCTTCATTCAGATCGACCAGTAAAACTTCAAAACCGTTTAAGGCGAAGACGTGGGCAATGCCATTACCCATAGTTCCTGAACCAATGACTGCTATTCTTTTTATATCCATACCGGCCTCCGGGTGTTATTTGATAATAACAATTTATGTAAGTATACATACTATCTGCGAGTTTCTTAACAGATAATACAAAAAAATCAGTTAAAAGAAAACCAAATCAGGGATCCTTCAATCATGGATGTGAAAATGAGGAAGATAACCTTGAATAACAGATAATGTTACTTATCTGTTATTCAACTGAAGTCCATTTCAAAAGAAAGGCAGCATTTAAGTTTGCCGCAGGGACCGCTTAATTTTGCCATATTGGATGAAAGGTTCTGCTCATTGGCAAGCTGAGTTGTAATACGCTTGAAATTATTCAGAAAAGAAGTACAACAAAATTCCCTGCCGCATGTCCCGATACCTCCCATTCGTTTCGCTTCGTCCCTTACACCTATCTGCCTGAGTTCGATACGTGTTTTAAACTCGGCAGCGAGCTCACGCGCAAGCTCCCTGAAATCAACTCTGCCATCAGAGGTGTAAAAGAAAAACAGCTTTTTCCGGTCAAACTGATAATGGATATCAACCAGCTTCATAATCAGTGTGAATTTCTCAACTTTTTCCTTAAATATAGGAATAGCCCTTAATTCATCACTGATATTTTTATTGAGCTTAACCATATCTTCCGAAGTAGCCTTGCGAATCACTTCCGGTATGGAATTAAAATTAATGCCAAGCTGGCGGCATTTCAGATTTACCACCTCTCCCCTGTTCAGAATACGGGCAATTTCAACCGACTCATCAGCCTGAATTATCACCATATCATTGATTTCCAGTTCCTGATCGGGTGAATATCTGGCAAGACAAAATTTATCGCAAAGAAGACCTTTGCATTCCACTTCCAGCAATTCAACATTTTCGTCTAATATTTCAGCAATATCTTCAGAAAAACAGCAACTTTCACATATTTCATCCGGATTTTCTTCGGTAAGAGTTGTTGTTATCAGCTTTTTATAAACGTTGTTGTATTTGGAAGTGACTTTTTCGATAGTTTCCTCTTCGAGCACTGTGCCGCTAAGGAAAGATAAATTTATATTATACACACTAAACCTGCTTTTTACCAATAGTTGCTAATTCAAATATAATATTCATTAGTATTATATTCAAGCTGACATTTTGTTCGTGAGAGCTGAAAATTGTATCCATTTTAGTAAAAAGCGCCTCCGGCTCAACATGTGAAAATTTCTGTACAAATTTTTCAATTGTTTCCCTGTGGGAACCAAAATATATCTCATCAATTCCGGCAGAAAACTTTTTAAGATCGACGATCCATTTTAAAAGCATCTGTGTTACATGTATAAAATTTTGAATTGAATTTTCTTCCATCAGATCAGCAGCAGAGTTAAAAGCTGTATTATACCAGCCGGCCAGAGAAAAGCGAAGTATTGTAATCGTTTTATCAATCAGGAAATTTATATCATTCTCAACCAGTGAAACGGCTGTATCAACAGAGCCGTCAGAAAATATTGCCGCTTTTGCCGCGATTTTGTTCTCGACACTGAAAAAACTCTGGAGAATCTCCCTGATATCTTCTGTCGAAAGTGGATCAAATCTTATGGTCCAGCATCTTGAAATAATTGTGGGAAGCAATTTTCCGGGATCTGAAGTGGTTAAGATAAAAATAACTCCGTCGGGGGGCTCTTCCAGACTTTTAAGCAACGCATTCTGAGCCTGATCATTCATCAGATGCGCGTCCTCGATAATCACCACCCTGTAAGGAATATCAGTGAATTCAAATGAAATGAATTTTCTGATATCCCTGATGCTTGAAATCTTTATATTATTCGCGTTGGGAATATTCAGCTTGTAATAAGGATTATTTTGTTTCTTAAGAAGCTCATCCTTAATCAGATCAATAACTTCAGCCTGGAGCTTGGCAGTAGGAGAGTCATCAGGGGTTTCTCCCCTTCCCCTCGGCAAAGGATATATATACTTGACATAAGGTTCGTAAAAAGATTTGATGCCCGAACTGATTTTTTGATAATTTTTTACATTCTTATTGAAATGAAGGGAGAATTCCAAAGCGGCAAAAAACTTTCCCCCTCCCCTGTTGCCTGTAAAAAGCAGGGCATGCGGCACATTACCGGAAGCAGCGATATTTTCCAGTAATCTGACTGCCCGCGCCTGTCCATATATATTTTTTCCCTGTTCCAAAACTCAGGATACCGGGTGTAGACTAGATATACTCATCATCATCATTATAAAAGAAATCTTCGTCACTTGGATAATCAGGCCAAATATCTTCAATTGATTCGTAGTATTCTTCTGCTGAATCTTCGAGCTCCTGGAGATTTTCGATAACTTCATAGGGCGCTCCAATGCGGTCTGCATATTCGAGCAGCTCATCACGGGTCGCCGGCCATGGGGCGTCGTCAAGATATGAAGCTAATTCGATCGTCCAAATCATAGCGGGTTACTCCTGGGGATTAATCGATTTAACAATTTCAAATAATTTCAGATCATCAAACATAAAATTTCTGGGGTTTAATGCAATACCATTATGCCTGATTTCGTAATGTAAATGTGGACCGGTAGTAAGATTTCCCGATTTTCCTGACAGGGCAATAAGATCACCCCGTTTTATCAACTGACCTTTTTTTACTAAAACTTTTGAGAGATGAGCAAATAATGTTTTATATCCAAAACCATGGTCAATTTCAATTGTTCTTCCGTAACCACCTCGTCTTCCTGTAAATATCACTTTTCCGGCGCCGGGGGCATATACTTCTGTTCCAACTCTGGCAATAATATCGATACCATTATGCATTCTGTTGATCTTTAAGATCGGGTGAAGCCTCATTCCGAATTTATCACCGAATGCTCCGGTAGTCGGTTTAATTGCCGGAATGGCGTCATAAAGCTTGTTATTGTATTTTAAAGCTTCTTCCAGATCGGAATAGTTGTTTTTTTCCAGGTTAACTTTACTGCTGACTTTATTAATATAAAAGTCAAGCTCATTTAATACAAAGTTCAATTCTTTAGAGCTGGAGGGATGGACTTCCGGGAATAGTCTTCCCCCAACACCTATTTCTTCATCGGTGTTTGTAATTGGATTCAAATTAAGACTAAGCCTCAGATCATTATTGACCCGGGTCAGATAATCCAATTCAGTGTCAAGTTCTTTATACTGGTCGAGCAGAGAATTAAAAATTCTCGAGAGCTCTCTGTTCTCTGCCTGAAGCGACTTAATTTTCGCGTCAGGATTGATGAATTCATTCAGAATAAAATATCCGCTGAAAATAAAAAATGTCAGCAGAATTGAGAAAAACACAGTAAGAAATACGAACTTCCTGTAGAAACTTCGTATTTCAATAAACTTGAGCTTATTCTTCGAAAAGTAATAAAATTGCTTCATAAGACGGATGCGAAGTTAATTAATAAAGCATACTAAAGCAAGTAAAAAATATCTGCTTTTATTATTCAAAATCATGCTCAAAATAATCGATTACCCTGTTAGTTTCAGTCTCTTTTTTCCTTATTGTTGTTTCAAGTCTTTTCTGTAATACTTTAGCCGGATCATACCCGTAATGTTTAAGCAGGTAATTGAGGGCAATTACCTCAGCGATAACAGTAATATTTTTCCCCGGCAATATTGGCAGCTTTATATGTGGTATATCCACTCCCATGATATTGACGGAAGATTCATCCAGACCGGTGCGTGTATATTTCGAACTTTTATCCCAAACTTCCAGTTCATTTACCACCTCCAGTCTTTTCTGGAATCTTATGGCCCTTATTCCAAACATACTCCTGACATCAATAAAACCAATTCCTCTAACCTCCATAAAATGCTGAGCCAGCTCAGTTCCGGCTCCTAAAAGTATCCCCTCCCCTTTTTTCGTAAAAATAACCACATCATCGGCAACGAGGCGGTGTCCCCTTTCCACAAGATCCAATGCGACTTCACTTTTACCAATGCCCGATTTCCCCATAAAAAGCATACCTACTCCGTAAACATCCACAAAAGAGCCATGCATTGAAAGCCGCGGGGCAAACTGATCATCCAGAAAATCACTTATCAGATAAACAAGTTTTGTTGTGGTATACTCAGTTACAAATATCGATACTCCATATTTAGAGGCAAGTTCAGTCATTTCTGCCGGAGGAGTATTTCCATTAGAGAGGATAAGACAGGGAATCTCAAACCTGAACAATCTTTCAAGTGATTTTTTTCTTGATTCGCTATCGAGCTGATCAAGATATTTAATCTCGGTATTTCCAAAAACCTGAACACGCGTACATGTGAATAATTCAACAAACCCGGCCAATGCGAGGCCGGGTCTGTGTAAATTCTGATCAGTAATCAAACGGTCGAAACCGTAAGGTTCAGTAATGAGTTTTATATTAAACCGGTCTTTGATGTTTTTGAAAAAAAACTCAACCGTTATATGTTTTTTCATTACAATATTTTCATTCGGTACTTTAATCATCTTTTCTTGGCAAGTTTTTTAGTTTTCACCTTTTTCAACTTCCTCGCGAGCTTATCGGTAGCGGAACTGATCGATTTCATAAAGTCATCGCTGCTCTCAGAAACAGCAATAACCTGACCAGGTACCTTGAGTATGACCTCGGCATCCTTGATACTGTCTTTCATATGAGTAAAACTGAGGATAACATCAGCTTCCAGAATTTCATCATTATACTTTTCCAGCGATTTAAGCTGATCGTTGATGAAAGACTTCAGGGTGTCTTTAGCCCTAAATTTACGTGATGTGATATTGATATTCATATAACAACTCCTTTAAGATTTTGGGTGGGCTGTTTTATACGATTTTTTTAGCCGCTCCACACTTACGTGAGTATATATTTGAGTAGTGGATAAGTTTTCATGTCCGAGAATCTCTTTAACCGCGATTATATCAGCGCCTTTGTCAAGCATATGGGTAGCGGCGGCATGCCTGAGAACATGTGGACTTCTTTTATTAATATCGGAAACTTTTGACAAATATTTAGATACTATTCTCTGAACCATGCGTGGATAGATACGATTACCCCTGATAGTTTCAATTAAAGGTGATCCGGAGGTTAATTTTGTTCTGGTTTTAAGATACTCCTTTATTAGCGCCACCGAATTATGTCCGAGAGGCACGATTCTCTGTTTTGATCCTTTTCCAAGAACCCTCAGGGTTCCTGCCTTTAAATCGAGGTCCCTGACATTCAACCCGCATAATTCAGAAACCCTTAGTGCACCACCATACAATATTTCAAATATTGTTTTTATTCGCAGCGCGTTACCTTTATTTTGTTCCTCATCTACCAACTTAAAAATATTTTTATAATTGTCAAGATGTATTATATCGGGAAGCGTTCTTCCTGTTTTGGGATTGGATATTTTTTTTGCCGGATTTTCTGAACTATATTCCATTTTCATAAGAAAATTATGAAAAGTTCTTATGGCCGACAGCTTTCTTGATATAGTCGTTTTTTTATAATCAAATTTGCTTATCCATACCAGGTAAAGTTTTACTTTTTTTTCTGATATCAGATGGGGATCTGTTATTTTTTTCTCTTCACAAAATAACAAGTATTGCGACAGGTCTCTGGAATATGACTTAACCGTATTTTCCGATACCCGTCTGACTCCTGAAAGTTCTGTTAAAAATTCCTGCAAATATTCTTTCATGATATTCATATATTCCCAATCCGGAAAATGGTTGTATTGCCAAACGTATTGGTTTGTTCCCGATTTTGTTATGCCGCAAGCAAAAAGCCTGAAAAATGCTGTTTCAGTTTATTGTATCAGTCGAGGAGAGCAGCCACCTGCTGCCGGGTAAAAATTCATCGTTGATATTCAGAAGTGAGATATACACTGTCCAGTTAATGTCATCTTTTGTTATTGTATCGCCGGGGAAAAGCATGAGCTGTTCGAGCACCATCTCGAAATCAACCGGTCCTAAAACACCAACATTATATAGATGCAGCAGGTAAGCCTCATTATCCTGCCCCAAAACTTCCTTTTCCTCTTCGGTAAGCAGCCGGAATCTCGCGTCTACCAGCCGGTTCTTTCTCGCTAATCTTTTATTGCCCAATATTTTATCATAAACCAGGCTGAATGCCGCGCTCACAATCTGTTTATCAAATTCTTTTTGCAGACTGAGAGATTTATTTACATCCTCAATAGGAATTTTTCTATTCAATCCATCCAGTATTCTTGCAACAACTTCAACGATTTTCTCTGTCATATATAAAATTATTCCATTGATGTTCAAATTTACGGACCAGTTTGTCTTCCCGCTCTTTCATTACTATTCTATTATCGGAAGTATTATCTTCATAACCTTTCATATGAAGTATGCCATGAATAATCAGCCTGAGAACCTCAGTTGATAAATTAACACCATATTTCTCAGCATTCTCACTGGCATCCTCAAGAGAAATAAATATTTCACCATCAAAGGAATTGTTATCTCCCGAATAGTTAAAAGTAATTATATCTGTACTATAATCATGGTTCAAATATTTTTGGCCAAGCTGATGGATAGTACCGGAATCGATAAAGTTGATTTCAAAATACTCCAGTGAAAATTCCAGCTCGTCGCGCAATTTATGAACCAGCTTGTGCACCTCGGCTTTTTTTATCCTGTAACCGGTACATCTGCAATTTACATTTAAGTTTTTCAGCATTTCACAATTCCCGGAAATATAATTTATTTTCGAACCATACTTTTTATTGTTTAGTGGTAGCCTGGAATTTATCGAGTGATTCAACTGTAAGTTTCGTATAATTCATGTATCTTTTTGCTGAAGCCTCAAAATCTTTAATTTCCGCGTCAGTTAAATCCCGCACAACCTTTGCGGGCACTCCGGCAACCAGTTTGCCTGAAGGAACGATATAACCCGGTTTTACTACAGCGCCGGCGGCAACCATTGAATTGGTTGAAACCACAGCCCCGTCAAGCACTATGGCCCCTATACCAACGAAACAACAATCCTCCAGGGTGCATCCATGCAGTTTTACGGCATGTCCGACAGTTACCCTGTCCCCAATGATAAGAGGATGTGTTTTAACCGTTACGTGAAGTATGCTGCAATCCTGGATATTTGTCATATGTCCAATTCTGACATGATTGACATCTCCCCTGATCACTGTATTATACCATACGGATGAATCGGGGCCTATTTTAACATCTCCAATAATTTTCACCCCTTCGGCCAGAAAAACCGAAGGATCAATTTCAGGATAAAGCCCCTGGTATGGAAAACATTTATCAACAAACTTATTATTTTCAGCGCTCATGCTAATCTTCTTTTCCTCTCTTTAGTATATCATCAATCTGATCGAATAAGCTGACTGCCCTGGAATATTGATTATCTTCCTGAAGCAATATGTAATACCAGCCTTTATTTTTCCACAAATCACGAGCGATATATGCTTTCAGCCTGGATTTTATATATTCGATATCGCCAAGAATTTCTTCGCGCGAATACTTGACTCCGCGTGACTTAATAAATTTTAAAAATCGATCTATTTCATTATCTGAAAACTTAAACTGTTTTGCAAATTTTTTATAATTATCTTTATAGATATTGGCGATTTTATCTCTGTTTTTATCAAGATAGGACCTGATAAACTCGTAATAAAGATTTAAACGCCTCAGAGTAACAGATACTTCAGGGAGCATTTTGTTGGGTATTGTATAATCAGGGGTAATTCCGCCTCCGCCATAAACAGTTCTTCCTCCCGCGGTAGTAAAAGCAGGTCTGGATGAATCGGCCTCAGATTCATGCGCGCCGTTTTCCTCCTCTTTTTCTCCCTCACGATTAAGAACATCCGTATAGTAGTTATCTTTATCATCCCACGGACGTTGTATAGCCCTTCCGGAAGGTGTATGATAACGTGATATTGTAATCCTCACCGCGGAATTATCGGGTAAAATAAAGGGTCTCTGAACCAATCCTTTGCCAAAAGAAGTCTCGCCCAGAATAAGCCCTCTGTCCCAGTCCTGAATAGCGCCGGCAACAATTTCACTTGCCGAAGCGCTACCGCGGTTTATCAGCACAATCAGGGGAATTTCTTCAAAAGGAGTTTTTGTATTGGCAAAAAACTCCTCATCCATCTCGGCAATTCGCCCCTTTGTGTAAACAATCAGTTTGTCGCCGTCAATAAATAAATCGGCCACCTGAAATGCCTGGGACAACAAACCGCCGGGATTATTCCGTAAATCGAAGATTAAATTCTTCAGTCCTTCGGCTCTTAGTTCAGTAAGCGCTTTCATAAGCTCAAGAGAGGTAGTTTCGGCAAACCGGGAAAGACTTATATACCCTGTGCTGTCATTTATCATCAGGGAAACATCTACCGAATAGATCGGGATTTCATCACGAATTATAGTATAATCGAGCATTTCCCCCGAAGAGGGCCTGAAAATCGTAATATCAACAGTGGTGCCTTTTTCCCCCCGAAGGTTCTTAATTACTTCATCATTGCTGAATCCAACACAATTCGCGCTGTCGATAGCGATTATTCTGTCCCCCGCGCTGATACCGAGGGATTCACTCGGACCGCCGCTTATTGGAGAAACCACATTGATGGTATCATCAATAATCTGAAATTCGATTCCGATTCCATCAAAATTGCCACGGAATTCCTCCTCGGCAATCTTCTGATCTGCAGGAGGAATATAGACTGAATGAGGATCAAGTTCGTTAAGCATGCTTGTGATGGCGACATCAACCAATTTTTTTGAATCAACTTCCTCGATATAATATTTCGAAGTATACTGAAGAATACTCTCGATTTTTCCCACACCATCATCAACTTCATTCGGTACTAAAAAGTCTCTGACTTCAAGCCCGATAAAAACACCGAGCGCTACTGAAATTATTGTAAAAATAAACTTATTTTTTTTCTCTGCCATAAGATTATAATTTTATTTTAAAACCATATAAACTTCTTAAAATTTTCTCATGATAACCATTTGCTAAAATGTTATCATTAAGTGATAAATCCAACAACATAAATATCTGATTAAAAATTTCGTACTCAGCTTTTAATCTGTAATAATGAAAATATTCCTTTACTCCATCTAAAAAATAGATAGTAACATTATCTCCCTCTCTGATACCTCTGTGTATATCACCGCCATAATTAATGATTCTTCCCGATTCATCTTCCCCATTCGCGCCATGTTCGGTAAATGAAAAGGAGGCGGTAATATCCAGTCTTTCGAGAGGTCGCCAAAAGACTTTAAACATCATGGAATGACTATTTGGCTGCAGGCTTGAAACAAGAGACAGGTCATAGGATGTGTAATTATTTTCCTCAAGCCTGTGAGTGAAAACATAAGGTTCAATTCTAACATACTGAAATTCAAATTCCAGAGGAACGCAACCATAAAACGGAGCGGCATAAATTCCAATATTCCACAGGAACTGGTTCTGATAACTTCCCTTCCCGATCGTGGAAAAATTCATATCATCAATCAGGAATGACCCGAATAATGAATAGCCCGGGTAAAGCCTGCTTTTAAAGTCAATAAAAATCATGGAATTATCCCGGTCCTGGTTAAAATGTTCAATACTCTTAAAGAAATTTAACGGATTTAGATAAGAGAGGTCGAAGGTTCTGTTCCCGTAAATGATTATTTCCCCCACACCAAAGCTGAATGCCGGACCAGGATTAAAACCAAAACGATGATATACCCAGAACTTATCATCGATAGTTCTGATTGAACCTCTGACCGTATCAACAGAATAGTTGTATTCACCAAGTAGTTTGCCATGAATGTAAGAAAAAGTGAAAAATGAGTAATTCAAATCAAATTTCAAATAATCCATGGGAGGCGGTGTATCGGACAATATGGTTTTCATACTGCCATAACCAGCCACCAAACGATCTCTTCCTATTTTTACTGATACATTTTCACCGGTCCATGAAAGGTATCCTTCTGTCTCGTCAAAATATCTGCTGTTAACATTATCAGGGTCTATCTGGGAGAAATGGAAATTATATTGAAGAGAGGGCATTTCGGAAGGGATTATCCTGTCCCCCATGAAAGTGCCATTCTGAGCTTTAAGATAAAACGCGGTCTTATTATTAAGCGCCCCTTTTATTGAGCCGCCATAAGTTGTTATAAACGCGTTATTTGAGTTATCCGATATGAAATCATTTCTAAAACCGGACTTAAGAGAAGTGTGAAAGTTTATGAACAATCCGCTGCCTTCAGAATCATGAACCGAATAAAGATACTTTTCTTTTTCGGAAAAAATTTCTTTGATTTTCAGCCCGGGGAAAAAATTGTTGATTTGCTTATCGGATAATCCAGCTTCAAACTGAAATTCTATAATCAGATTTTTCAACAGTTCCCTGTCAGCTCTGTCCAGCTCTCTTTTAACTTCTTCGAGTTCCAGTAAATAACCAACCACGGTTTTACCTGAAACAGGCAGTTCGACGCCTGAATAACCATCGATGAAGCCGGCAGCTTCCATTCTGTTAAGAAAATCATGCACGGGATGATCATAGGAAGGATTTCCCGCCTGAGCGAATAATACAAATGGAAGGACCAGCAATAAGAGCGCTAATTTTTTTATATTCATATTTACCTGATTTGTTTCCATTCCCGGTTTAACGACCTTCCCAGAAAAATAACAAAGATGCTATTTAAAAGCCAGGATAAAAGTATCTTAAAATGGCCCGTCTTCCGATATCTCCGTGGAGATTCATAGATGATCACATTTTTCAGAAAAAGCACAGGTCCTAAAGATCTAACCCGTCTGAAAAAATCAAAATCTTCTCCGGCGGCAAGATTCTCCCTGAAGCCATTCAATTCACGGAATGTTGAATTTCTCACTGCCTGAAATTCCCCTCTCCCCATTCCCATTCCAATCAAATTAAGAAACCGGAAATACCTGTTGTAAAAACCCAGAAAGATACTATCGCTGAATTTGGATTCAGAGGGATGGACCATGATCTTCGATGTAATGCCAAAGTATTTCCCTGATAAACCTTTTTCGGTTTCTTCGAGCAGAACAGAAAAGTTTTTCAGAAAAATATCGGCATTTAAAAATATCAAAATTTCACCCGACGCAGCCTCGGCGCCTCTGTTCCTGCCTCCGGCAATAGTTTTTTTGCTGCTTTTATCTAAAACTACTTTATCGGCGTATTGCGCCGCGATAGCAATGCTTTTATCATTGCTTCCACCGTCGCATACAATAATTTCATAATTATTTTTTTTTCTTAAATCGTTTTCTGTAAGCTGCTTCAGCAAGCGGGGTAATAATTTTTCTTCGTTGAGCACAGGAATAATTATACTAAATTTCAACAGCTCTCCATTAATAACAGATGGCAAAAAAAGCGCCGCCTCGGGTAATTCTTACACCGGGCATAGGGAAATGAAGGTAGTTCAAAGTATTTTTTACCACCTGCCAGAAATTGCCATGCAGGGGAAGCTCTTCGGCATCCAGGTCAAAAGCTATATAAATATCCCTGTTGCCGCCCCCCGAACCATCAAGATCGGAGACGCCCATACCCACTGACAGCATCAAAAAAGAGGGCCAGTAATGAGCCAATTTATCCGGAAGAAGCCTCTTCATCCTGAAACCAAGCCACATTTTCTGGCCTTCATAGTCATCCATAATATTATGATCTTCTTTCTCACCATTGATCAGCTCTTTCGTAGGCCAGTAACTTAGTCTTGGCTGGAAGTTTTTCAAATACGGGAAATAGTACTGGGCGACAGAATACCCGGCTCCCAGCATATCCGAAACCGCGTCTCCGGGTGAAAAGCCCCATTTAGGGCCATAACCATCCTCATACTCAACATACAACTGAAAGAGAAGGGCTGCTGTCGAGCCATATATCGCCGCCAGATCGCCTCTGACGTCAGCCCCCTCCAACCCGATTGAGAACGCGTGCGCTAATAGATAGGTGCCATAAAAATGACCATATTTATCAATCCACAATGCGTAATCCCAGTCGTTCGCGAAACGAAATTCTCGGGCGTTTTCACGCCACCAAGTATTGGCATAATAGTTCCTGACCGCCAGAACAGCCGTTCCTGTGGCGATGCCAATACCGGAAAGAAGATAGTAGTTCACTTCAATATCCAGCGGATTTTCAAGTTTTGGAGTTTCATCTGAAAAATCCAGACTGGCCGGAGCATTACTTTTTATACCGCCCGGTAAAAGTCCATATTTTTGTGGATAAGTTAATTCCGTCATTTCAGATTGCGAATAACAAACTGCTGACAAAACAAAGAATAAAACCACTATCTTTTTCATCCTTCGGCATTGCTCCCTATTTAGTTTTCGGCCGCATATGTGGAAAAAGAATTACATCCCTTATAGAGGGCTGATCAGTTAAAAACATTACCAGCCTGTCTATACCAATACCCAAACCCGCTGTCGGGGGCATGCCATATTCGAGAGCGTTGATGAAATCATTATCAATGATCTGGGCTTCATCATCACCAGCTTCCTTCAGTCTTGTCTGGGCTTCAAATCTGTTCCTCTGATCGACAGGATCATTAAGTTCGGAAAAGGCATTGCATAATTCTTTTCCGACAACAAAACCTTCAAAACGTTCAACAAGCCCCTCCTTCTCCCTGTGCTTTTTGGCAAGAGGAGAAATTTCAAGGGGATAATCTATTACAAAGGTTGGCTGTATAAGATCTTTCTGAACAGTTACTTCAAATAGTTCATCGATCATCTTGCCTTTATTCATACCTGGTTTAATCTCAACTTCATACTTTTTAAGCGCGGCTTTCATCTCTTCTTCGGTTGCTGTAAGAACATCAATACCGGTCTGGTTCTTTAATTCTCCAACAAGCGAAACCCTGTTCCAGGGAGCTTTAAAACTTATTTCCGTCTCATCTATCGTAAATTCGGTGGTGCCAAAAATATTCATACATACATCGGCAACCATAGTTTCAACAAAATTCATCATCCATTCATAATCCCTGTAAGCGACATAAACTTCGAGCATTGTAAATTCCGGATTATGAGTTTTATCGATACCTTCGTTGCGGAAATCTTTTCCGATTTCATAAACTCCGTCGAAACCGCCGACAATTAATCTTTTCAGATAGAGCTCATCGGCTATTCTTAAGTAAAGCTGCATATCGAGGGTGTTATGATGAGTAACAAAGGGCCTGGCATTTGCCCCTCCATAAATGGGCTGAAGGATGGGAGTCTGGACCTCAAGTATTCCCTGCTCATCCAGAAACTTTCTTAAATGGCTTATAATTTTGGAACGTTTCAGGAATACATCTTTTACCTGGGGATTAACAATAAGATCAACATAACGCTGACGATAACGAAGCTCAACATCAACAAATTGATCATGAATCACTTTATTGCCATCTTCATCAGTCGTTTCTTTCGCGATTGGAATTGGTCTTAGCGATTTTGTAAGAAGACTTAATTCCTCGGCATGCACAGAAATTTCACCGGTTTTAGTAGTGAAAACATACCCCCTGATACCAATAATATCACCAATATCAAGAAGTTTAAAAGCGTTGTAATTTTCAGCGCCAATCTCATCCCGTTTCAAATAAGCCTGGATTCTTCCCATTTTATCCTGAATATGAACGAAGGATGCTTTGCCCATGCGCCTGAGTGACATTATCCGGCCGGCAATCTTTACAGTCTTACCCTCATATTTACCATAATCTCCCTTTATTTCTTCCGAATATGAATCAACATCATAGCTATAAGCGAAGGGCTGAAACCCGCGCTCCTGCAATGTAGCGAGCTCTTCGGCTCGTCTCTGCATTAGTTCGTTAATACCTTTCTGTTCTTCTTTCATCATATATCTCCATTTAAATTAATTTCTTCTGAAATTCGCGAGCCGTGTGCAGGCAAGGTCCTGGGTATAATTGGCAAATCCGACAGGACCATAATAATTATTCAGGATCAGTGAAAATGCGAGAGGTTCCCCGTCGGGCGTAGTCAAATACCCCGAGAGAGCATTAACACCCCTCAGAAAGCCCGGCTTTGCTCTTACGTTGTTCTCGGCGCTTTCTTTTTTCATTCTTTCCGAAAGAGTTCCATCTGTTCCCGCGATAGGAAGCGATTCATAAAATGACAAAAACTCATTGCTCTTATACATAAAACCAAGCAGGTTCACTATCTGTTTTGTTGAAACAAGGTTCAGACGGGAAAGTCCGGAGCCATCAACCAGAAATAACTTATCGGGATTAATTCCCATTTTTCCAACAAGTGAACGCAACGCGTCTATTCCGTTGGCTGCCGATCCAAAGTTATTGATTTCATATCCTAATGTTTTAATAAGTTGTTCGGCGTAAAAATTATTACTGTTTTTATTGATCTCCTTAATAATTATATCCAGAGTTTCCGATTCATGAATATAAAGGGGAAGCATTTCCTCATAACTAATATTCAGCGTAACATGGTCTATATCCTCCGCGAACCCTGACACCGCTATATTTTTAGCTTCAAGAACCTCCTTAAAAACATTTACTGTATATAGAGTGGGATTGCCGACAGAGGCGAATAAAGAAAGTTTTTCATCACCTTCTTCGACGGCGCCCGATAAAATTATCAGGTTAGTACCTGTTTCTCTCGAAAGTGTAACAGCGCTGCCGGAGCCATTCTCCACTGTAATTACATCATTCAGGATATTAAAGTACGAGGATGCTGGATCTGTTTCCAGCCGGGCATTCATATTCAAACCGTTGGGTTTAACCTCAATTTTCACTGAATTATCATTAAAACTTAGAGCTCCGGAAGGAGCGGCATACCAGTTGCCGAGGTAATCATATTCCCATCCCCGTCCATAGCCATTATCATCATATATATTATCATCTCCGATGATATTTCCTGTTATAGCGGTAATACCCTTTTTAATCAGGGTATCGGTCCATTCCTCCAGTATTTTTGTACTGTTGCCATCCCGGAATCGTCCTGAAATAGTCGGGTCGCCGCTTCCCCTGATAACAATATCACCTTTAAGTTTCTTATCATGGATTATTCCGCTGGAATAAAGACCTGTGCGATACCTGTATTCTGATCCGAGAAAAAGCAGACCAGCCGAAGTGGTAAATAACTTCACATTGGAAGCAGGAATTAAATATTTATTTTCATTTCTTTTGTAAATCACCTCACCACTTCTCAGCGACTTTATATAGACGCCCCAAAATGATCCGCTGAATTCAGGACTCTCAAAAAGTTCATCAAGCTGCTCTCTTAATTCATTCAGCCTGTTTAGATCTTTTTCTTTCTCCTGAGCGAAAAATTCGCCGGCAGATATGCTGATAAATAAAATGATCAGAAGAATTCTTCTCATTTCTTTTTTTTCCTTACAGGTGTAGGCATATTAATTTTTTTATATTCGCCCGGTTTCATACCAAATACATTAAATTCGCCGAATGATACCCTGTGAAGCGTTTTTACAAAATATCCGCGGGCTTTAAACATACGTTTAACGAAATGATTTCTCCCTTCAACCGTAGTTACCTCAACTCTCCTGAAATTTTTCTTATCGGGGAAAAGAATTTCAGTAAAGCTGCTTTTTCTGCCATCGAGAAAAATACCTTTTGTTAATGCCAGCCGGTCGTCGACATTCAAAGGTTTACTGAGCAATGCTGAATAAACCCTCGGAACTCTATTTGAGGGATGAGTCAGATTATTTGAAAAATCGCCGTCATTAGTAAGCAGAATTACTCCCGTGGTGTTTATATCAAGCCTGCCTACAGGATATATTTTTGCCGAGGATTTAATCAATTTTGTAACTTCAGGTCGTTTTTTTTCATCCTTTGTAGTAGTAACATAACCTTTTGGTTTATATAAAACATAATATTCTTTTTTAACCGGTTTTACTATAACTCCGTCAACTCTGATAACATCTTCATCGGGATTGATATCCTCACCGGGATGACGGATAATTTCTCCATTTAATTCCACCCTTCCTTCATCTATCATATTATCGGCATTTCTTCTGGAGCAAATACCACATTCCGAAATAAATCTATTAATTCTCATCACTCTCCTCCTTTGAGCCGGCGTTGTCATTCTCAACAATTTCTTCAAGCTGATTCATCATGATTTTCCTCTTTTGTTCGAGGAAATCAGCGTCTTTCATAATTTCTTCAATTTCGCGTGGTTTTGGCAGATCGGAAATTTTGTTCAGACCAAAATATTTCAAAAACTCGGTGGTAGTTTTATATAACAGCGGCCTGCCGATAGTTTCAGCTCTGCCATGAATAGTAATCAGATCTTTTTCGAGAAGCTGGTTAATAATATAATCGCTGCCTACACCACGAATAGCTTCAATTTCAGGTTTTGTGATTGGCTGTTTATAAGCTACGATGGCAAGAGTTTCCAGCGCGGCCTGACTCAATCTGCGCTTACTTTTTTCAATTGAGAGGAAACCGACATATTTTGAATATTCGGGCAGTGTGGCGAAAATGAACCCGTCAGCTATTTCTTTTATTCTGAACGCGTTTCCTTTCTCTTCATAAAGAGCATTCAGCTCAGCGACACTTTCCGAAATTTCCACGACATTAATTTCACCTGAATCACCATCTATTTCTTTTATTGCCTTTATAATTTCCTGGCCGGGCAAAGGTTCGTCCGAAGCAAAAATAAGCGCCTCGATAACCGATAAATAAACGTTATCCATTCTCAAATCCATATATTTCAAATTCATTCAATTCGATATTTTCCCTTAGACCGATCTTTCCCATTTTTATAAGTTCGAGCATAGCTATAAATGTTATTATCACTCTGATTTTTTCTTTCATTTCTATAATTAATTTCCTGAAAGAAACTTTCTCATCAATCTTAATTTTATCCAGAATATAAGTAATCTGCTCGTCGAGGGAAATATTTATTTTTCTGATTTTATGAACAGGCTCAACAGGCATCTCTGTCATTGCCTTTTTAAAGGCCAGAAGCAAATCATAAATAGTTATATTTTTAAGAAGAGTATCTAATTCAGGGGGTTTTTCTTTGGGGTCTTCCTCAAAGTATCCCCTGAAAGCAAGCTTTCTCTGGTTAGATTCAAGATATCCCATTTCTTCGCTGATCTCTTTATATCTTCTATATTCTATCAGCGCGTTGACAAGATCGGCTCTCGGATCAATTTCATCTCCTTTTTCATCCACTTCGCGAGGCAGAAGCATACGGGCTTTAATCTGCATTAATGTTGAAGCCATAAGAATAAACTCTCCGGCCGATTCCAGATCAAGCTCCTTGAATATCTCCAGATAAGAAATGAAATCACGGGTAATCTTGGATATTGGAATATCATAAATATCCAGCTCATCCCTTTTAATAAAAAAAAGGAGCAGATCAAGGGGACCTTCAAAATGTGACAGCTTTATTTTATACACTTATAACCCTGGATTTGATTATCCTGACCGCTAAAAAGAAAAATAAACCAAATTTAAAAATAGTGATTTTTTGTCAAGAATAAATATCTTTTTCAGGTCTGGAATAAAAAGGGTTTCCATGCCTGATCAACATTGCCCGCGTCTTTCAAAATAAACATGATGTGGTTTGGAGTATATGGGGTCAGTCTTAAAGGCATCCCCGCCTCTTCGGGTGTCCGGTTTCCTTTTTTATTATTGCACCTTACGCAGCAGGCTGTCAGATTTTCCCAGGAATCTCCCCCGCCTCTCGATTTCGGGAGAATATGATCGATTGTAAGGGATTCATCTCTCTGTCCGCAATAGGCGCAGCGATGGCCGTCACGCTTAATAATGTTTTTCCTGGTAAGGATTATTCTCTGGTAAGGGACATGAATATAATTATTCAGCCTGATAATACTTGGCCAGGGAAAAGACCTGGAAATTGTGTTCAGTTTTTTCTTTTCATTATCGGCCACAAGTTCTGCTTTGCCAAGGATAATAAGTATAATTGCCTTCTTAATATTACAGACGGTAAGGGGTTCATAACTCTGGTTCAGTAAAAGAACTTTGCTGTTTGTTATTCCACTGTTTGTACTATATCTGGCTTCGAACTCTCCTCCTTTTCGGAAAGATTTTCGATTATTATTTAATTGAACATATTAACAAATTTTGCGATATGAATCAACCCAAATATTTATAATAATTATTTAATAATACCCCCGGCAAGAACATCACCATTGCTGTTATAAAGCACAGCCGACTGCCCGGGTGTAACAGATAACTTCGGATTTTCAAACTCTATCCTGAAAAAATCGTCGCCGGCTTCCACTATTTTCGCCTTCGACGCTTTATCCATATACCTTATCTTTCCAAAGACCTCTTCTCCCGTGTTAAGAGAAGGAACACTAACGTAATTCACCTGCTCGGCAAAAAGATATTTTTCCTCAAGTGATTCTTTTTCACAGAGCTCAACAACATTATTTTCTTTGTCAATTTTTTTTACATAAACCGGTTTTCCCAGGGCAACACCCAGTCCCCTTCTCTGTCCGATAGTATAAAAAGGAATCCCTTTATGTCGGCCTACCTTCTTATCATCAAGAATCATGTCTCCTTCCGGAACATTCTCCATTAATTCAGGAACCCTTTCTTTAAGGAACCGGGCATAATTATTATCTGCCACAAAACAAATCTCCTGACTATCTTTCTTTTTAGCGGTCTTAAGGCCATATTCCCCGGCTAATTTCCTCACCTCTGTTTTATTCAGCTTTCCTAACGGGAACAATGTCCGTGAAAGACTTTCCTGACTAAGACCCCATAACGCGTATGACTGATCTTTTTTGTCATCTGAAGATTTACTCAGAATAAACCTGCTATTCAATTGATCTTTGCCCACAAAAGCATAATGCCCCGTAGCCACGAATTCCGCGTCCAGCGAATCAGCCTTTAAAAGCAGTTCTTCCCATTTGATTTTCCTGTTGCAGAGAACGCAGGGATTGGGAGTGCGGCCATTCAGATATTCATCCACAAAGTTGTTTATCACAGCGTCTTCAAATGCTTTCGTAAAATCGACCGTATAATGTGGAATATCATATTTTGAAGCGACATTTTTCGCGTCAAATATCGCGTCGAGTGAACAGCAGCCCGATTCATATTTCGGCGCTCCTCCCACCTCCATAAATCCCCAGGTTTTCATTGTAATGCCTATTACGTCATAACCTTCTTTTTTTAACATGACCGCCGCGACCGAAGAGTCTACTCCGCCGCTCATTGCTACAATAACTTTACTCATAATTTATCGAACTTCTTATTGGACTATTTATCTTATTTTCAATAACTAAAATTAAAAAGAATTTCAGCCACCGACAAATTTTTATGGGGAAATAGTTTTATAGAGAATGGCAATGCTCGTGGCGTAATCGCGCGAATGGCTCATCGAAATTTTAATCGCTGCTTTATCAGGCAGGCATTTTTTAAGCTTGCCTGAAAGCTCAACCGAGGGAAGCCCGTTATCCCCGTTGATGATATTCATATCCCGCCAGGAAAATCCATTTGAGCAGACAGAAGACAATGCCTTCACAATTGCTTCTTTTGCCGTAAAACGGGCGGCAAGATGTGGATAAATATTCTTTTTGGAAAGGCAATATTCAAGTTCAGGGCCCGTAAAAACCCTGCTGAGAAATTTATCACCAAACTTCTCCACACTGTGTTTAATCCGGTCTGTCTCGATAATATCAATTCCTGTTCCGAGAATCAAATCAGAATCCCGCGGCTTTGCCATACCCTCTCGGGTCAGACGCGCCGCTGATTTTTCCATCTTCCATTATCAGAATGCCTTCAGCTCTGCCGAGTATTCTCTGACTGCCCATATTTTCGCCAAAATCAAGAAGTTTGTATTCAACTTCTCTCGGAAGGCCATATTCCTCATAGTCAATTCTGTCGGGCATCCACTGGTGATGAATCCTCGGAGCGCTGATTGCCTGGCTGATATCCATCTCGAAATCGATAACATTCATAATAACCTGGTTAACGACCGTGATTATTGTCGAGCCTCCGGGAGAACCAATTATAAGGAAAGGTTTTCCATCTTTTAATACAATAGTGGGAGTCATCGAACTTAACATTCTCTTACCCGGTTCAATGGAGTTGGCTTCACTACCCAATAAACCAAACTGATTGGGGGTTCCCGGTTTCGCGCTGAAATCATCCATTTCATTATTAAGCAGAAAACCTGCTCCTTCCACAGCTATTTTATTACCGTAGGAAGAATTCAGCGTCACTGTGGCGCTTACAGCGTTTCCGGCGGCGTCCAGCACTGAATAATGGGTTGTCTCCTCACTTTCGGCAGCCGGAGGATTTCCGGCATAAATTACTTCGGAGGATATCGCCTGGGCGCCGATCGATCTAACTATTTGTCCGGCATATTCACGCGATGTAAGCCAATCCAGAGGCACATCATAATAATCCATATCGCCAAGATGTTTCGCTCTGTCGGCGTATACATGTTTCCATACTTCCGATAACAAAAAATAATGTCTTGCCGAACCAAAGTCCTTTTTTATAAATTTATAGTTTTCCAGTGCGTTCAGAGACTGGATAATAGCCGCGCCGCCTGATGATGGGGGACCCATGGAAATGATTTCATATCCTCTGTAATCACCCCTGAGTGGTTTTCTCTCGACAGGTTTATATTCAGCCAGGTCCTTCATGGTGATAAAACCATTCATAGAATCAGACTGTTCACAAATCAACCGGGCTGTTTTCCCCTCATAGAATCCCTTTCTGCCATGCTCCGCTATTTCTCTCAGAGTAGCGGCCAGGTCCTTTTGAATAAAAAGATCACCTGTAAAAAAAACAGTGTCGCTCTTGGTGAATATTTTTGAAGATGATGTATATTTCAGAAATTCATCTCTGTAATAGTTCAAAGATCGCGCTGCCCGATATTCAAGCCTGAATCCCTCCTCAGCAAGTTTGATCGCGGGTTGCAGTACCTCTTCAGGCGACATAGTGCCATATTTTTCCAGCGCCATCAGAAGACCCGCTACAGAACCGGGAACACCTGAGGCAAGAATACTGGCGGTGCTCAATTCCGGATTATAATTTCCCAGGGAATCAAGAAACATATCTCTGAAAGCCTTTCCTGGCGCTTTTTCCCTAAAATCTATTGTGGTTTCTCTTCCATCGGCAAGTTTAATAACAAAAAATCCGCCTCCGCCGATATTTCCCGCGGCAGGATAAGATACCGAGAGAGCGAAACCGGTAGCGACAGCGGCGTCAACAGCGTTGCCCCCTTTTTTTAGTATCTCGACACCGGCGTCAGTTGCCAGCTTACTCGCTGATACCACCATGCAGCTTTCGGTTATTACCGGATCAGGGGCTGCTGAAAAAACATTGATTATCAGTATGTGAAAAATTAGAAAAGTTACTTTAAAATATACTCGCATCTACCTTTATCCCGTCATCTTTGAGTTGCTCCTGAAGCATATCCAGGAGTGTATTAACATTACTAATGGTTTTTTCAAATTCATCGAGGAACTTTTGGTCATAAAGCGCCTTGCCCAGGTTATTCCTGCTTTCAGAAGTTTCATTTAATAAGCTGTTAACATCGGTAAGAGCTTTATCAAGTTTTTTTATCACATCCTGGACACCTGTAACAGACTTCTCAATTCCGGCTCTGTTTTCATCAATAAGAGTTACAATTTTACCACTCAGCTCATTGCCCGATTTAAGAAGAGAATTGATCTCTCCCCTGTTTTCAGAGATCACCTTTTTTATGTCGTTGGCAACAGAATTAAAATTATCAATAGATTTTTCAACTTTGCCAAGCACACCCGATTCCCTTGTAAAGTTGTTAATTGTTTCAAGGGAATAACGAACCTCTTTAATAACATCAACAAGGTCGGTTTCGACAGCGTGAAGCGAAGACATAACCGAGGCAATATCACCGGCAAAGTGTCCCCTGTGTATATTATCAAGATCAAGTGTTTCACCTTCCCGGCTGTCAAAAATCTCCACCTTTTTGCCTCCCATCAGGTCAAGCATCGATATTCGGAAAACAGCATCTTTATGCAAAGTAATATTCTCTTCAAGAAGGCAGTTTACTCTTACTCCCTCCCCCTCATTCCTTATCTGTTCGACAAATCCCCTTGTCACACCGTTAACTGTAACCCGGTCGCCAACTTCAAGACCGCTGACATTATCAAAGAGCAGTTTAAGCTCCGGCTGATCCGAAAATAAAGTGAAATTTTTTGCCCAGCCGAGTATCCAGAGAATAAGAACCAATCCGACAAGCAGGGTCGCCCCTACTCTTACTTCAGTACGTCTGTCAGTTTTCATTTTTTTTAAGTAATTCCTTTAATTCTGATAATTTGTCCTGACCGGCAAAGTTATCTTTCCGGATTTTCTCAATTAATTTAATGATTTCTTCTTTCTTATTCCCGGCTATTTTATCCGAATAATTCCCGGCGTCATCGATATACCTATCGAGGACCTGTTTTAATGAGTCTCTCAACGGCAGGTTATCGATATTGAACAGGCGGTCTTTGATATCGTCTGTTAACTTTTTGGTTACTCTCTCCTTCTCCTTTATCAGAAGCTGCTCAATTCCAAACTCCTGATAAACGTAGTAGGCAATGCCGATAATTATAATTACCAGGGCAATGATCTTAAAAAAACATCCTTTAATCATCTTTGTTCTTACTTCCAGGTTTTCTGACCAGAATTTTATTTATTCGCCGATTTATAACTTCCTTAACAATAAACTGAAAATCATTGAAAGTCGCGGTAAAATCTTTTTCAGGTATTTTCCCCGCGAGGTTATATATAAATCCGGCAATTGTATCATAATCGTCATTCTCTGAAGAAAAATCAAATTCCAGGAGTTCATTCATTTCGTCAATGCTGACCTTTCCTAAAATCATATAAGTGTTATCATCAATCCTGGTAATCTCATTTTCTTCGGTGTCAAACTCATCCCAGATATCGCCGACAATTTCTTCAAGAATGTCTTCAAGTGAAACCAGGCCGGAGGTGCCTCCATATTCATCTACAACAATACCCATATGCATATTTTTCTCCTGGAACTCATGCATCAGTTCGTTGATGAGTTTTGTCTCAGGAATAAACATCGCGCTCCTGGCAATGCTCTTCAGATTTAAGGAAACCTGCTCCTCCTTTTTCCTTATAAATTTAAGCAGATCTTTCGCGTAGATTACCCCGATAATATCATCCAGGTCTTCATCATATAATGGTATTCTGCTATGACCTGATTCGGTAATTATCTTCATCAGCTCATCAAAATTTGTATCATTCGAAACGGCGACAACATCCACACGCGGAGTCATTACCTCCCTGACTGTCACAGTCTTAAAAGAAACGAGTCCCTGAAGAAGCTCATGTTCATCCTCTTCAATAGTACCCTTTTCAACACCGAGATCAGCGAGTTCCTGAATTTCAGAGGTCAGTATCGCGGTTTTTGATTTGTCATATTTTATTCTTGAGGCCAGCGTTTTAATTGTGTCCGTAAGTATTTTTGACACCGGATAGATAAGGACACTGATCCAATAAAGAGGAATACTGCAAATCCTCGAGAACTGAAGAGGATATTTGGATGCCCAGACTTTCGGAGTCACTTCTCCAAAAAGGAGGATAATCAGTGTGAGGGCAATAATTTGAATCAGAAGGGCCAGATCAACCGATATCTCAAAAACAGAAGCGGCATCCATCGCTATCCAAACTCCGACAATCGATGCCGCGACATTGAAGATAGTATTTCCCAATAAAATTGTAACCAGAAGCCTTCTCTGGTTATCCAGCAAATTTATTATATACCGGTCTGTAAGACCCCCTTTCTTTTTAAGGTCTTTTATCTTTTTTTTGTCCAGTGAGAACAGGGCTACTTCGGACCCGGAAAAAAAAGCGGAAAACAAAAGCAGAATAAAAAGTACAGCTATACGATAGAACCAGTCAACTTCCAAAAATTACTTAAATCCTTAAATTATTATACAAATCGATTAGAAGGGCAGATCATCTTCTTTGTTAGCGTCTTCTTCACCGCCGCTGATAAATTCGCCGGCAGAATAATTTTGCTGAGGTTCTCCCATTCTTCCGCTGTCACGGGAATCAAGAGGAATAAGTTTTTCTGAAAAGACCTCGGTCATATATCTCTTTATCCCTTCCTTATCGGTATAATCCCTTTTGGTCAAACGGCCTTCAACATAAAATTTAGCCCCTTTAACCAGAGCGTTTTTTACAAAATCGGATAAACCGAAAGATACGCAGTTATGCCATGTGGTTTCTTCAACCCAGTTTCCATCTTTTCCTTTATAACTATGTGTTGTAGCAACTGTAAAATTTGTTACACTTACATTGTTTGTTGTAAATCTTGTCTCGGCGTCTCTGCCTAAATTCCCGATAAGTTGAATTTTGTTGAGTGAAAATGCCATTTCCCCTCCGACTATTTAATTAACATTATTTTTTGACTATATAATTTATCATTTATAAGGTAATTTGCAAAATAAATTCCGGATGAAATTTTCTGATCTTTGAACTCAAACTTATGATTTCCTTCTTCCAGTTTTCCGTTATAAATTTCGGCTACCCTGCTTCCGCTTATATCATAAAGATTTATTTTCACATCAGAATCCACCGAAAGAAAAAAGCTCAGGGTAGTTGAGGGATTAAAGGGATTGGGGAAATTGTTATAAAGAATGAAGTTGTCAGCCTTCAGATTATCTGAATTCACATTTGTAAGAGCGCCGCTGAAAAATGAGTGCGCATATTCAAGAGTTTCATCGAAACTGCTCTCATTCGCGGCTGTTTCAAGCGGAAAAGCAAGGTATATCAGTTTTCCCGGTACTGAAGAGTTACCAAAAGTACCATTAAAAACAACTCCCGCTCCCCTGCCGTTTTCATACTTCATCGTGAGAGCGGCCCCATCTGAGGCAGCAATGTAATCCGGGTAATTTTCGATGTAGGTCTGCCCGAAATTAAACTTAAGTGACGAAGGGAATAGCACATCATTTCCCTCAACAACATAATCATTCGCATCATCCCCTTCAAAAAGGGCTTTCAGATAGTTTATATAAAAATCTTTATCTGTCGCGCTTCCAAGATGTGAAAGGTCCCAGCCTATTTCACTTCCCGACACAAATAGCGCTCCACCTTCCATCAGGTAATCTTTTAATATCTGCTGTTCGGCATCATTAAACGTCTCATCTCCCGAACTCTCGTCACCCATTATCCAGAAAAGAGCATTATAATCTGAAACTCCCGCGGCTGAATTGATCTCGTCGGACGCCATAAAATCAAAATCAGTGTTGGTTTTGCCCAAAGAGTTGCCATACCACATTGAAAAATTATGGACAGCCCCTTTCCAGCTTCCGTTTCCCAGGTTCCTCGTGAATCCGTCAACAACACAATATTTATTATCAGAACCAAAGAATCCGCTACCGGCGGCATTCGACAACAAACCTTCAGAAGCTTCGGAATCATTTTTAATTGCCGATACCCGGTAAAACTCCACATTATTTTCGGCTGTAAAAGTCACTTCTTTATCTTTGAGAAGTGATTCATCCATTATCATTTCCCAGGAACTCTCACCATCAGATCTGTACAGCCTGTAACCGGCAACATTGTTTGTATCACAATCCCAGCTTACCGTAACATCATTGCCCTCTCTTACTACTGAGGTAATTTTAGTAAGACGGTTAAAATAGTTATCCTCCATATCTACATAATAAACGGGGGAATAATTTCCGAGATCGGAGGGAGCGTAGAGATAATAAGAAACGTCCCAATGGGTGGATGTTGACTCCACACACCTGATACTGCCGTCACTTCCGAAATTTACAAAAAGCCTGACATGTCCCACTTTATGAACACCGTCCCCGGGTTTCAGATCATACCAGGAACCGTAAGTTTCAGTTATCGCGGGCATCATAGATGTAGAATAATGATAAGCCAGATTCCAGCATCTGCTAACATAACCGGAACAATCGACTCCTACCGCATAAGCGCAGACTCCCTGGGTGTGTATATCCCCGGCATACCTGCCTACAGCCAGGCCGGCGTCAAAGTGTGAAAGTGTGCTGAAACCTCCCCACTTATAAGGCACTCCCGAATTCCAGCCTGTCACAAGCCAGGCGGGAGTTCTGACAATATCACCATCAGGAGCTTCGATATCGGTATAAGCAATATTATCTGAAGCGCAATAGTATTTATGTGTAACATAAGACTCCCCGGTGAGAAGCGCTTCGGTACGTCCGGAAAAGTTTAGCGAAAGGGCGGGATCACGTGAATATTGCGGAGTATATTCTTCCTCCGAGAGAAAATAATTATAATGCAGCTCTTCTCCCTGTGAAAGATAATATTTATCACCAACATCTCCGGCTCCGTCAAGTCCCCTAATTTCCATAATCCACAAACTTTCCCGGTCTGAGAGGAATTGATAAACGCTGCCGTCCGGGTCAAGAAAAAATTCCCGTTTTACGGTTATATATTTTTTTAGCGGTATCCGGATATTTCCTGTTACTGAACCATCCGGTGAAATTGAATAAATTTTACGCTCCACTTTAACCGGAAGATGACTCAGAAATCTTTCAGTCAACACATAGGAAAAACCTCTGGAATCGATGCCAATTAAATCAGCGTAGTCACAATTTATAAATGAAGTGACCGTTTCGCCGTTCCGGCCATTAATAATAATTGTATTATCGGAAACTGTGATAAGAGTTTTGTGCCGCTCAAATATACTTTGAGTATAAGCGTTTTTAAAGTAGTATTTCCGATCATTATAATCGGGAATCGCGACTCCCAGGCTATTGTGATCGGCTGCTTTTCCTTCACTGTCGGGATAAAAATCCCTTGCTCTGGTTAATTGTCTGCCTTCAACAGTTTTTTTATTTTCTACCGAATAAATCCGGCCGTTAAAATCTTTCAAAATAATTTTGTCTGAAGCATAAAGGAAATAATCGACAGCTTCGACTGATGAAGAAGTTACTTTCACTCCGGATGGGAGTGTTTCTAATTTTACTCTGGCAACTTCATTGATATCGACAGAGCGGGCTGATAATGTTCCGCTTACAATAAGCAGGAAAAGGAATAGTTTAAATTTCATATGGCAGGTAAGATAATTTATAAAATGAATAAAAAGAAGATTATGCACACAACAGGGATAAAGATATTATCAAGATCGCGAGGACTCAGAGCCTCAACGATGGTGGAAATTACAGAGAGGATAACAATAGTAATAAGAGGAATGTTTCCAAAGATTACCCATGAAAAAAGAGAGGCGCCGAAAATCGCGAATAAGAGGAATGAAATACTGCCTTCATAACTTTTTTCTGTAACAAAATTGTACTTGTGTCTCCCATATTTTTTACCAAAGAGAGGCGCGAGGCCATCGCCCCAGCCTAAAATCCCCATGGAAACAACAGCAAGAGGAGTCATAAAAAATATTGTGCCCATAATATTCATTACAACAGTAAAATAGAGAGGGCCTCTCAGCAGTTCCCTCCTGTCACCTGTACGGGTCATTGTTTTTACCGCGTCATCGTCCGGCGAGGCAAAAAATCCCTTGTATAGAAGTAATACAAACCAGACAAACGCGGGCAGGATATTAAAATAACAAGACCAGTGATCAGTATCATAAAAAACCCAGAATAACAACCATGACGCGGCGGCGATATGGACGATTTTTCGCGAAATATCCTGTGGAAATCCCTTCCTTACAAACGCGTCCATTATCCCGACAACCGCAAAAACATAAATCAAAGATAAAACTGCGATAATTGAGTTATAATATAGAGGATGCATTATTTGCCCGCGCTGATTGTTTTAACAAACACATCGGAAAATTCTTTTTTAAGTTTCAATCTCTCCTTTATTTCATAAGCCTCATCCCTGTCGTTATATGGAGGAAGCTGAACAAGATAATAATTGAGGGCATTATCAAAATTTACACTGAGATCGCCCAGGTTAAATTTTTTAATCTCGCTGATAAATCTTTCAGCTCTCGATTTTGTTGAAAAAGCGCCCAGTTGAACGATATAAATATCTCCGGGAGCCGCTGTGGTATCTTTTTCAGCCGGAGGAGTATAATCGGATACTTCGAACACCTGATCGTAATCATTTTTATTTTCTCCGGTAGTCGTATCAGTTTGCGCATCCCCTGTTCCTTTAACCTCCTGCTCATATTCTGTAACATCATCGAATACAAACACCTCGGGCTCCTCTTTAACAACAGGTTTTTCCTCCTGTTTTGAAGCTGAACAGCCGATCAGCAAAACCACTGAAATAAAAACAATTACCTTACGAAACATTTTCCAAACTCCTTATTAAAAAATCCCGGGGCCCTTAACGGAAACAGGGCCCGGAAAATAAATTTTTCTTTTTAGAATGGCATCCAGTGCAAAGACCCATTCGCGAAAACAGGCAGAATATTTTCAGGTATTTTTACAGTTTTCGCGATAGTTATTGAATTAGGTATAGTTGCCACATTAATTTCAGGAATGCTGGCGCCAAATTTATCATTAATTACTTTAATAAATTCATTGGCTACAATGGCGTATCCCTGGCTTGTAGGATGAACACCATCCAGGCTGAAGATATTGCCTGTCAGGAATGTTGTCTTAAATGATATTCCATCCACAACATATCCGGCGGCGGTGCCGTCAAGAGCGTGAATTGTGTTGAAGAATGAATGAATGTCAACCATCTCAACACCTGCGGTCTGTGATGTCACATTTGCTATTGTTGTATTAAAGCTGCTGGTATGGCTGGCTACAATTGCCTGTTCGTCAGCGTCAAGTGTGAATACATCGGGCCATGGATTCTGAGGGTGGAAACCGAAGGGCTGATTTGTATCGATGCCCGCGGGAGGGGTAATTCCGTTATCAGTATAGAATTTATCTGTAGCCTGTCCCAGATAAGCGGCATATTCGCTGCCTCGCAGTGTCATCAGAATGTTGCCGGTAGCGAGATCGGTCGGTGTAGCTATTCCCGAAGCGACAGTCTCACCATTTTTCTGGTAAAAAAGACCTACAATATTAGGATTAGCCTGCATTGCCGCGGAAAGAGAAAGTGATACTTTAGGACCGACTGTGGTGAAAAACGGAATTGCTTTTACATCCGGAATATTTGCTGTTACTATTTTTGCCCCGGTAGCGTTTAACTGTGAAACAAGAATAGTATAAAGCTGGGTAAATACTGCCGGGTCTGTCGGCATTGTCATTGTTGCGTCTGTGCCTGATGTGCCGCCTGATGTAGCGTAACCGAGAACATCATTATTACCAATCCATAAAGTAATAAATGTGGGATTTTTATTTATCGCCTGTTTCATCAGACTTTCGCCGAATGCTGTACTGCGCATAACAATGTTAAAATAGACGTTGCCGCTCGCGGCGCCCGCACCGGTTTCATCGGGAAGATGGAAAAGAATGGAGCCTGGTACTCCCAGGTTATTAAAAGCCGAACCATAGTCGGAATTTAATGGAGTTCCGTTACCAGTGGATTGAGAAAGAACTACATTTGCGAGAACTCCGTCCTGGTAAACAAGTTCATCAACATATAATTTACCAGGAATTCCCGGATCACTTATTAATGGCTGGACAAATTCAGTTCCAACCTGATTAGCGATAAGATTGGGATAAGAATACTCCTGCGCTTCCTGATAAAGTGAATTGCTCTGGTAACCTGCTGTAAGGCTGTTGCCAAGAGCGACAAAGGTGCTAAAATCCGCGGTGCCTGTTGATGGTGGTTCCGGAGCTGTGAGGTCGCTTCTGTCCTCACAACCGCTGAAGAAAAGTAATGCTGCTGTAATTAATATATATATAATCTTTTTCATTGATCTCTCCCTGATTAAAATTTATATGAAATATTGAATCCGATCAGATGCGCGTGGGAATTGTAAACACCTGTAAATGGGGTTACACCACTCATATAATTATTTTCTGATTCGGTAATTTCACGTTCACTAAAACGTAAGTACAGATAGGACAGATCAAGAGCGAGACAGGGAGTCAACTGATAACCGAGACCAATATTCAATCCAAGTCTGTCTGCATCCGGCAAAGTTGGCTCAGCATATTCTTCCTTAACAGGATTGTTGTCATAAAACAGACCGCCGCGGATATCCATTTTTTCACACATCTTATATTCGGCTCCAAGGCGGGCAATATAGCTGTTTTCGTAATCTCTGACTGATGAGGAAATATAATTTTCGCCGGTTGTTTCATCGATTACATCTTCAAATGTCACTTCAAGTTTATCATAACTCGACCATCCGACATACTGAAAATCAGCGGTAATAACCAGTTCTTCCATCGGGAATACGGCAACTCCGAATGTGATATTCTGGGGAGTTGTCAATGGCGCTTTAATGCTGCCTGAGGGAATAAGTGATTTAACCTCGTCAATTGCTTCAATAGTAGCGTCTCCTGTAAAATCCAGTTCTACTTCACTTCTGTAAGAAAGACCGAGTGAAATTTCTTTAACCGGTTTGTAAAGAATACCGGCGTTAAATCCGAATCCGGTTCCGTCGCCTGAAAGATCGATTTTCGGTTCTTCTGTAAAATAAGGAAGCTGCTGATAACGAATAATTGAAACATCGCCATAAGCGATTACCGGTCCTGCGCCTATTGAAAGGTTGTCAGTAATTTTATATGAGAAAACCGGTGTAAAAAAGAAGGTGGCAATTTCTGTATCAACCGCGAGAAAACGGCCTACCCAGTCAGGCTCCCATCTTGTGCCGAGGCCATAAGGATTATTGACGCCAAGACCAATTGCCATATCCTTGTTGAGTGAGTGTGAAACATAAAAATTAATCGGGTTAAAAAACTGATCCTTCAATTTGTATTCTGTAATTGCAGGACTGGGACCTCTGAAAGTTGAATTTGGTTTGATAAAAGTGAAGCCGGCAACAATGCTTGTTCCACTCTGAAAACTAAGACCTGCCGGATTAAAATGAACTGCGGAAGGATCATCGGCCAGACCTATAAAAGCGCCTCCCATTGCCATAGCTCTCGCGCCATGTTCATTAATTTGAAATCCGCTGCCAAAAATATACGCGGAAGATACTACAATAATTGCAGTAATAAAAAATAGCTTTTTGTGCACGTTACCTCCATATATGGATTAATGGAAAATTAAAATATAACTATTTAGTAAGTCTAAAATCAAATATTCAACTATTCGATAGTAAGCAGAATTGTATCTTTCTCGACACTGTCGCCCGAGACGACATAAAGTTCTTTGATGACGCCTGTGGCCGGTGATCTGATCTCGTTTTCCATCTTCATCGCTTCGAGGATAATTACCGGTTCCCCTATATTGATCTGATCTCCTTTCTTTTTATGAATATTAAGCACCATGCCCGGCATAGGGGCTTTAATAGAATCGCTGTGAGATAATTTTTCTTTTCTCTCAAGAAATTCGTGCGCTTTTTCTCTTAGTTTGGTCCGCACACCAGTTCTGAAAAAGCAGCCATCAATTAAAAAATCATATTCTTCATTGTTTCTTCGCTGAGTGGTAATATCAAAAACGCTGCTGCCAATCCTGAGCAGATAAAGATTGGGATTTACTTTTTCAATCTCAATTTCGAAAGCTTCTCCATCTATAATTACTTTTCCCGGATTCTCAACAAAAACCTGATGTTTATTATCACCGATTGTAATAATATATTCATTCATATTATTCCTCATTCCATCTGTTATCAGGCTGACATTCGTTTTTTCTGGCGCTCAGTTTTTTTTCACGCTCTTTAAGCAGCGCGCCGAGGATAGCGGCGGCTTTTTCATATCCCGCATGATCGGGGTTATCACTTTTCCAATCCGAGGGAAGCAGGGGATTCAATTCTTCATTTATAAAATTGATATTAAATGAAGCGTCAAGGAATGACTTCCTGTTGAGTATCCAGCGGCATAGTTCCATATTTGTTTTAACACCGGCTATCTGGTATTCACCAATGGCTCTTAACATTCTCGCGACCGCCTCTTCCCTGTCCGATCCCCAGGTTATTATTTTACTAAGCAGAGGATCATAAAAAACAGATACATTTGTCAGCAACTCTATGCCCCGGTCAACCCTGATTCCGGGTCCTGAGGGCAGACGGTGATGAATGATCTTACCGGTTGAAGGGGCGAAGTTATTTTCGGCATCTTCCGCGTATACCCTTACTTCCAGAGCATGTCCTTTTATGGAAAGCTCACTTTGAGAAATTTCCAGCCTGCCTCCATCGGCAATTTTTATCTGCTGTTTTACAAGATCAATCCCGGTTATCATCTCGGTAACAGGATGCTCTACCTGTAACCTGGTGTTCATCTCAAGGAAATAGAAGTTTTTGTTCTTATCCATAAGGAATTCAATTGTGCCGGCATTATAATAATCACAGGCTCTTGCCGCATTAATAGCCGCTTCGCAAATCTTCTCCCTGGTCTGAGGATCGACAGAAGCGGAGGGGGCTTCCTCAATTATTTTCTGATGTCTTCTCTGGATAGAACATTCTCTTTCAAATAGATGTATATAGTTGCCGAATTTATCGCCAAGTATCTGCACTTCAATATGTTTTGGCTGTTCTATAAATTTTTCGATATAGACACTCGCGTCCCCGAAATATTTTCCCGCTTCACTGGACGCGAGTTTGAATGCGTGTTCCAGCTCATCTTCCCTCTCAACCATCCTCATACCTTTGCCGCCGCCGCCGGCAGAAGCTTTCAGCATAACAGGATAACCAATTTCAGAAGCTATTTTCTTTGCCTCTTCCGGATCTCCGATCGGTTCGGTTGTTCCCGGGACAATCGGGACATCAAAAGATTTCATCAGAGTGCGCGCTTCTGTTTTGCTTCCCATCATAAATACAGATTTTGAAGAAGGTCCGATAAAAGTGATATTTTCTTTTTCAAGCCGCTCAATAAACGCGGAGTTTTCGGAAAGAAATCCGTAACCGGGGTGAACCGCGTCAGCTTTTGTCGCGATTGCTGTTTCCACAATTTTATCAACATTCAGATATGATTCTGAAGCCGGCCCCGGACCAATATAGCATGCCTGATCGGCTATTCTTACGTGAAGAGCGTTTTTATCTTCCGAGGAATAAACGGCAACCGAGGTAATATTCATTTCGCGGCAGGCTTTAATGATCCTTACCGCGATTTCTCCACGATTTGCTATAAGTATTTTTTTTATCATAGTTTACCTGAATTCAACTATAGTTATTCCTTCTCCGCCAAATTCAATATTTTCAAAATAATAGTCAGAGACATTTTCATGCTTTTTTAATATATCATGAACACTTTTTTTGAGCGCTCCTGTTCCCTTTCCATGAAGAATCTCGACTCTCTGCAGACTTAAAGCCCATGATTCGTCAAGAAACCGGATCACTTCAAATTCCGCCTCTTCAGGTTTCCATCCTCTTATATCAAGCCGGGTGCCTGATATATGAGGCGAAAGATTATAATTTCTGGGGGAAGATATTTTATCGGTATCTTTTTTCTTAGAGGGAATAAGATTTATTGTTTTTACTTTCATCCTGAGTGAACCAACAAGAAGAAGAGCATCTTTTTTATTGGAAGAAATATCAATTATCTCTCCTTTTGTGCCTGTTTCTTTTATCTGAACATAATCACCCTTTTCATAATATCCCCTTGAGGGTTTCTCGATTACTTTATCTTCTTCGACAACGACATTCTTTTTAACTATCTCACTGATCTCATTTCTTTTCTCCCTGACAACTTTTTTGTCTGCTGCCGATTCCCTGATTTCTCTTATTGCCTTTTCAACCCTTTTGTTGACGTCGCTTACATATTGGCGCGCTTCTTCTTTTGCTTTCCGGATAATCTCCTTTTCCTCACTCTGAAGTTTCTCCACCTTTTTCTGGTAAAGATTCGCGAGGCCTTTCAGCCGGATATTTTCCTTCTCAAGGGTATTAAGTTCAGCCTGGTATTTTCTCGATTTTTCTTCGAGCTCAATAAGGAATTTCTCCACCTTAAACTTATCTGAATCGAGATATTTTCTCGCGGATTTAAGAAATTCATCCGGAAGTCCTATTCGCGCGGCTACTTCAAAGGCGTAACTTGAGCCGGGAACTCCCTGGCGGAAGAGGTATGTGGGCCTTAATTCACCAGAGTCAAATTCCATTGAGGCGTTTTCAAATCCTTCGAGTTCATTTGCCATTATTTTCAGACTGCCGTGATGAGTGGTGGCGAGAACCCGGGCGCCCGATTTTTTAAGTTCCTGAAGAGTGGTTATACCCAAAGCGGCTCCTTCGGCCGGATCGGTACCGGTGCCTATTTCATCCAGCAATACAAGTGATTCATTATCCGCCGATTTGAGTATTTCCCTTATATTTGTCAGGTGCGAGCTGAACGTGCTCAAATCTTCTTCTATCGACTGTTCATCCCCAATATCAAGAAGAACGGCGGATATAAAGTGAAAATTGGAATCGGGATCGGCCGGAATATGAATGCCGCTCATTACCAGGGCTGTAAGTAATCCCGTATTCTTCAGAACAACCGTTTTACCCCCCGCATTAGGACCGGTAATCAGCACTACATTATTATCACCAATTTCAAGATCAAGCGGGACGGTGTTTTCCCTGCCAAGCTTTTTCAGCAATATGGGATGTCTGCCTTTAATAATTCTGAAAGTTTTATTATTGTCAATCTCCGGGAAACTCCCGATAATCTCTGTGGAATAACGGGCCTTGGCAAAAATGGCGTCGAGTCTGCTTACAGCATTGAGAGAAATTTTGAGAAGCTCACTCTTTTCCCCGATCATTTCGGTTATTTTCCGGAGAATTCTTTCAATCTCCCTTTTTTCAGCAAAAGTGAGAGTAAGTATCTCATTATTGAGTTCCAGAGTTTCTTCAGGCTCAATGTAAACTGTCTGACCGGTAGCCGATTCGGAATGAATAAAACCTCTTACATGCCTTTTATGTTCCGCTTTAACCGGCAGAACAATTCGTCCATCCCTCTGGGTAACATACTCCTCCTGAACAAGGAATTCCTCACTGAATTTTTTAAGTATCCTGTTTACCGATTTCCTGAGATTTTCGTTTTTATCCCTGATCTCTTTCCTGATAGATTTAAGCTTCGCGCTGGCGTTGTCGGCAATATCACCCGATTCATCAAATATCTGCCTGATATGATGTTCAAAAACTTTATCAACAAAAAGCTCATTTTCAAAAATCCCCGGAAGTTTTGAATCCTCCCCCCTGTTTTTCAAATATTGAAAGAGCGCGCGCGACATTCCGGCAAGGTCCGCGATATCACGTATTTGTTTCGCGGTAAGGACAGCTCCTTTAATTCTGCTTCTGGATAACACCTCGTCAAGAAAGGGAAGATAATTTATAGGGGGAACATCCAGCTCAATAAGGAATTCTTTTGCTTCACTAACGAGCTCCCCCTCAAGTATTATCTCCTCAGCCGAATTCATCGGGCGGGTTTCACTTACGATTTTTTTGCCGTTTTCAGTATATACATACTTCGCGATAAAACTAAGAACTTTTACAAATTCAAGTTTATTGAGTGTTTTTTCAGTAATCATAAAATCCTGTCATTTATCAAGTTCAGGGGCTTTATCTTTTTGCTCTATAAATTTTTTAATCCCCTCTCTGGCAATTGACTTATCGCCGAATAAAAGGTCTATTGATGATGGGATGATGTTATACATACTCCGGTAAATAAGCGACGCGTCGCGGTCTTCATTTTTAGGAAGATCGAAAATATTCAGGAAAAGTAAAAAACCGCTGATAAAAAATAGCATCTGAATTGAGCCGGTAAATCCGCCAAGTATTTGATTCACAAATTTGTTAACCCTGTCGAGAGGGTGGATAACTCTTTTCAGAATGGAAGTAACTAAAATTATGACGCCAAAAATAAGAATTCCGCCAATAATTTCGGAAAGATAAACTTCACCGAAAACCGGCAGCAGAAATGCTCCGGCAGTTTCGGAATAATGGATTGAGAGCACTATCGCGGCTATCAGTCCGACCAGGCCGATAATTTTACGTACAAAGCCATCCTTATAACCAAGAATAAAGGCAAGGGCCAGAAACGCGAAAATAATATAGTCGATGTAATTCAAGAATTAACTCAAATATTCTTCAACTTTTTCCTTTATCTCTTTTCCGTCGGCTTTCCCCTTCAGTGTTTTCGCGGCCAGCGGCATCAGAATTCTGAAATCAGCTTTGCTTTTGGCTCCGCATTCTTCAGCCAGTCTTTTTATTTCCTGCATCAGTTTATCACCTGTAAGCTGTTCCGGCAGATAAGACTGTATAATTTCAAGTTCTTTACTCTCTTTTTCGGCAAGCTCCATCCTTCCCGCTTTTTCATATTGCTCGGCGGCTTCTTTTCTCTTTTTGGCCGCAGATGTGAGAATAGATATCTCAACTTCGGGGGTAAGCTCGGGGTTGCTTCCGCTTTTATCAAATTCAATAATCAATGATCTGATCGATCTTAGTGTCTCCCTCCTTATGCTGTCTTTCGCTTTCATCGCCTCTTTAAGATCATTATTAATCTTATCTCTGAGATTCATCATACACCTCAAAAAAAAGGCAGGTCATTAAAAACATAACCTGCCCCAGTTAATAGAAATTTATCAGGAATTACTCAACTTTAAGACGCGCTGAGTAATTAATCCTTCGGGTATCAGCTTTTCTTAATTCCTGCTGAATATCAGTCACAATACCCATATCCGAACCTTTATCAACTCTGAGCGAAACGATAACATTCGGAAGTGATACACGTTTTTCATACATAAGATTTTGTATTTCAGCCAGCGTAACAATATTATCGTTAAGCTGTATTCTTTCATCATGTCCGACCCAGACATAGGATATCAGACGTTTATTCTCTATTTTTTCAATAGCTTCAGCTTCAGGGAGTTTATACTGCACCAGCACATCAACTTCCCTGAGGGTAGTGCTGACCATGAAGAACAAAAGCAGCATGAAAACGATATCAGGCATTGACGCCGTAGGGATTTCCTGCTTGGTAGAGGCGCGTTTTTTTGCGAACTTCATATGGGTAATCTCCTACTTTTTAACATCTTCTGGTTCTGCGATTGAAATAATCAGAGGTATTTTCTCTTTCATATCTTTATCTTCAGGTTCGTACAAGTCCATTACTTTTTTTCCGTATGTGCCCATAGCATATTCCTCGCGCACCTGGAAATAAGCCGCTTTAACCTGATCGAGAGCCTGGATAAACAGATTGTAGTTTGTTTTCCGGTCAGTTTTTACCGAAACAACCAGTTTTTTATTCTTGGGCAGATTAATTTTTCCCCTGATCCTCTCAACAAGATTTTCCCTGATCTGCGGAATAGCGATTACCTCTTTATTTAAGAGAACATCACCATTTTCGTTGATAAGTATTGCTGCCAATCTATCTTTCGATAATTCAGCTTCAACCGGGTTATCATTCCATTCAGGCAATGTAAGTCCAATACCTGTATCAACGTCAATTACAGTCGCAACGAGAAAGAAAAGGAGAAGAAGGAAAGCGATATCAGCCATAGAAGAAGTTGGTATCTCGGCTCCGCCTAGTTTTGACTTTTTTAAAAGTACCATGTTGAAATATCTCGATTATTATAAACTTGTCTTATTTTTTCATTTCGTAAAGCGCGTCGATAAGTTCAATTGAACTTTCTTCCATATCGGCAACAAGTTTGTCGATCCTTGCAACAAAGTAATTATAGAAGAACTGCAGGATAATAGCGGCAACCAGACCGAAAAGAGTGGTGAGGAGCGCCTCAGAAATACCGCCGGCAACGATACCGGGAGAGATCTGAGCTGCTTCGGCGATAGCGTCGAAGGCTGTAATCATACCACTTACAGTACCTGTAAAACCAAGCATCGGGGCGATTGTAATAAAAGTAGAAATCCAGATCAGACCTCTTTCAAGGAATCCCATCTCGATTGCTCCGTAAGCCATGATAGCTTTTTCAGCAGCTTCAACACCTTCGTTGGCTCTTAAGAGTCCAGCGTGGAATACTGAAGCAATTGAACCTCTGGTGTTTTCACAGATTTTCATTGCTGCTTCGGGTCCGCCTTTCTTTAAGGCATCTTTAACCTGAACGATGAATTTTTTGGTGTTCATACTGGCGCGTGTAAGGGTCCAGAATCTTTCAAGAGAAAATGCTATTCCTAATACAAGGCAAACGAGGATTGGCCACATGAAACCGCCACCCTGTTCGAATTTCTCCTGAAGGTATGTTAAAGTACCAGTCTCTTCAATCACCTGTTCAGCCTGTACCAAATAATAGGATGCAAACCCCAATACTTCTGTAAACTGCATAAGAGATAACCTCCAAAATATTATTTATTAGTTGTCTTTTTTGTTCGTTAAGTAATTGTGAATATTAAACTCAACATTAAGGATTTCATGGAAAAAAGTCAATAAATTATTTCGAATTCACATTTTCTTTCCATTATTATTCACCGTCCAGGGCAGTTTAATAATATTACCCGATACGATAGTATAATTTTCAAAAATATCAAGGATAAAACGACCCGCCTTATCAGAAGCCACTAATTTTGACACATCTTCCATCCATTCCCTGTTTTCCGGCGTATCAAGAATAAAGGGAGCAACAGCGTTAACCGTTATGTTTCTCTCTTTTCCTTCCAGCGCTAATACTTCAATAAGATAATTAAGGGCGCTTTTTGAAGCTCCGTAAACCGCCTTGCCCGCTTCTGGATAAAATGATGTAAAAGCGGATATAAAACAGATCGATCCTCCGTTGCCCGCTTCCATAAATCTGAAAAAATGTTTGGCAAGTAAAAAATTTATTTCGGTGTTAAGAGTAAACATTTGTCTCACGGCGTCAATTCCTGTGTCCCCGACTCTCTTTCCTCCGAAAAAGCCGCCTATGGTTGAAATCATAAAATATCGGCTATTTTTATCCGGTGTTAACAACCCGAATATTCTGGCAACCTCATCCTCCGATGAAAGATCGCCGGCTGATATGATTGTTTTATTACCTATGGTCGACTGCTCTCTTTTTCTCGAAAAAAGAAAGATTTCGTCAAACCTTTTATCTTCCGCCGCAACTTTTTCTATTCCGCGGCCCAAATCGCCATCCGGACCGAATAATAAAAGCCGGTTACTCAATATCCCCGCCTTCAATATAAATAAACTTCGCGGCGACAGGATAATGATCGCTATAACCGCCCAGGTATGTCCTTCCGCCGAAAGTGGGCAGCGCCGAACCTTTATATTTACCTGAAGACTGAATCAGAAACTCAGGTTTAACAATCTCAAATGAACCGCAGACATATTTTACAGCTCCCTTCTTTTCCCTCGCGAATGAAGTTAATATCTGATCGAGCATATTCCAGTCACCTCTGTAAAGGTATGTTCCTTCGCCCGATTTAAATCTTTTAGATGCGACATTATATAACTCTCCGGGTGAAAGTGAGGCGCTGTCTGAACAGCATGGCTCATGCGCCGATAAAACCTCTTTGACCGAATTGTTTTCCGGTTCATCATTAAAATCGCCCATGATAATTATATTTGAACCACGGGTAATATTTTTATCGATGAAATTTTTAAGGGCTTTTGCCGCTTCAACTCTGTTAGGTTCCGATTTTTCCTGACCACCTCTTCTTGAAGGCCAGTGATTAACAAATACATGCAGGAACGCCGAAGAATTCACAACAAGCTTGGCATATAAAATATACCTTGTGGGATATTTATCGGGCAGTATTACTTCAATCGTCTGCGATTCAATCAGGTCAAACTGCGCGGTATTATAAAAAAGAGCGTTATCAATTCCACGGTTATCGGGAGATTCCGCGTAAACTATCCGGTAATTTTTTGTTGTCTTTAGTTTACCTTCAAGCTTCGCCAGCAGATGCCTGTGTTCAACTTCCTGAACCGCGAGCAGGTCGGGGCCTTTTCCCCCGTTCATAAAATCAACAACCGAGGCGAGATTTTCAAGTTTTATATCAAGCCTGGCGTCCGTCCATTCTCTTCTTCCTTCAGGGGTGTATTCCTCATCCCTTTTATCCGGATCATCTATTGTATCAAAAAGATTTTCAACATTCCATGAAGCCACATAAAGTGTATCATTCTGGCCCCATAAAGCCTGAAAGGTTATCACAGATATTATAATTAAAAGTCTTATTGCCATCCTTCTACCAAATAATTAAATTTTAACTTATTCAAAATAGCAAAAATTATCATGAGAGAGAGGGTATAAAATATAATTTTTCGTTAAATTTATTTTTTTTAAGAGAGATTTTAATATCAACATAACCATCCGGAATGGAATTAAAATGAAAAAGTTTGTAATAATTGACGCGCTCGCGTTGGCATATAAAGCATATTTTGCATTTATGAACCGTCCTTTAATGACAAAAAAGGGAGAGCCAACTTCGGCTGTTTATGGTTTCCTTACCCAGATAGTAAAAATTATGGAGGATACCAAACCTGACTATATGGCGGTCGCCTTCGATTCTAAAGAAAAGACCTTCAGGCATGAAAGATATGATCTTTATAAATCGAGCAGGTCAGATATGCCGGAAGATATGATCCCTCAATTACAGAGGATTAAAGATATCGTGGAAGCCTTCGGACTCCCATTATATATTCTGCCCGGATATGAGGCGGATGATCTGATTGGAACAGCGGTGAGGATAGCAGAAGAAAATGGATACAGAGCATTCGCGGTAACACCCGATAAAGATTATGTTCAGCTTGTTACAGACAATATCAATGTGATAATTCCAGGCAAATCCTCCGAAGAAAATGAAGTAATTGACAGGGCGAAAGTATTTGAAAAATATGGATTTACCCCTGAACAGATGACAGATTATCTTGGTATTGTCGGTGATAAATCGGATGATATTCCGGGAGTGAAGGGAGTTGGTGAAAAAACAGCCGTGCCCCTGATACAGGAATTCGGCAGCCTGGAAAATATATATGACAACCTGGATAAAATAGGCAAAAAAGGCGTCGTTAAAAAATTTGAGACAGACCGTGAAAACGCGTTTCTTTCAAAAGAGCTGGCCACAATAGTCAGGGATGTCCCTTACGATATTGATATCGAGAAAGCAAAATTCGGCAGCCCTGATATGAATAAGCTGCTCTCAATTATCGCGGAGCTTGAATTCAGAAATATCGGCAACCGAATCAGGAAAATATTTGAAGAGGAAACCGAACCTCTGCTTTTTGACAATATGCATGATATGAAAGAATTTGATAAAACTTCTGTGGAATATATACTTATCAATGATGTAAACAAAGCGAAAGAACTTAGTGATTTGCTATCGCGAAGTGAACTATTCGTTTTTGACACGGAGACAGATTCCCTCGATACTCTTACCCTTAATCTCGCGGGAGCTTCCTTCGCGATAGATGAAGGAAAAGCCTGGTTCGTGGCGACTGCGCCCGAAACGATGGGCAAAACCGACCGGCTGACAATAACTGAGTTTGTTGATATTTTCAGGGAGCCGCTTGAGAATGCGGGAATTAAAAAAGTTTGTCAGAATGGTAAATTTGATATCGGGGTGATGAAAAGAATCGGTATAGATGTAAAAAACTTCTGGTTCGATACTATGCTCGCGAGTTATGTTCTTAATCCGGATGATAAACATGGGATGAATGAAATATCGGAACGAATGCTCGATTATTCCCCGATAAAAATAACCAGCCTTTATGACCCGAAAAAAAATCCGGAAAAGGTTTTTGAGGCGCCTGTTTCCGAACTGACAAACTACGCCGCTGAGGATGCCGATATAACCCTGCGGTTATTTAACATTCTTTCAGGAAAGCTGAAAGAAGAGAACCTGGTTAAAGTCGCTTATGATATTGAATTTCCTCTCGTAGAAGTTCTGGAAAAAATGGAAAGAACGGGGATTAAACTGGATGAAGAGAGCCTTATTGAAATGAGTAAGGAACTCGGGCTGCACCTGGAACAGCAGACACGGGAGATTCATTCCCTGGCCGGAGAGGAATTTAATGTAAATTCTACACAGCAGCTTCAGCATATTTTATTCGATAAACTTGGCCTGCCTCCCACAAAAAAAACGAAAACAGGATTCTCAACAGACGCCAGGTCACTTGAAAGTCTAAGGGGAAAACATGAAATAATTGATATTATGCTGAACTACAGACAGTTGGCAAAACTTAAATCGACTTACACGGACGCTCTTCCACGGCTTATACATCCCGTTACCGGCAGGCTGCATACAACCTTTAACCAGACTGTAGCCTCGACAGGAAGGCTTTCGAGTCTGGACCCGAATCTTCAGAATATACCTATCCGCACAGAACTTGGACGGGAAATCAGAAAGGCCTTTGTACCAACTGATGAAAATCATACGATATTCAGCGCCGACTACAGCCAGATTGAATTGAGGATAATGGCTTCTATTTGTGGTGATGAGAACCTGGTAAGCGCTTTCCGTAATAATGAGGATATTCACCGAAGCACAGCGGCATTGGTTTTTGAAGTTCAGCCCGAAGAGGTGACTCAGGATATGAGAAGAAAAGCCAAAGAGGTAAATTTTGGCATACTTTACGGAATCGGGGCTTTCGGATTAAAAACCAGACTCGGAATAAGCCAGAAACACGCTAAAGAGGTAATTGATACATATTTCAAGAAATTCCCCGGCGTACAAAAATTCATCGATGAATCGGTAAAAGCGGCGCAGGATAAAGGTTTCGCCGAAACGTTATCGGGCCGTCGGCGTTTCCTTAAAAACATAAACAGCAGCAACAGGGTTGTGAGACAGTTTGAGGAAAGAGTCGCGGTTAATATGCCCATCCAGGGAACCGCCGCCGATATGATTAAGCTCGCGATGATTAATGTGAATAATAAAATGGAAAGCCTGAAAATGCGATCAAAAATGGTTCTTCAGGTGCATGACGAACTTGTATTTGACGCAAATCTCGATGAACTCGAAAAGCTGCAAACACTGGTCAAAAATGAAATGGAAAACGCATTCCCTCTCGATGTGCCTGTAACAGTTGAATATGGCTCCGGGAAAAACTGGCTCGAAGCGCATTAAGCAAAAGAGCCCCTTAGAAATTAAATTATCCGCAAAATGGGAAAGTTTTTACAAATCTAAGTCAACTGCTGAGCGGAGTCGAAACCAGCGACATCAGGTCCAATTTAACTGGTATTAGATTCCGGTCTTTTTGCAAAGGACGCAAAAAACCGGAATGACAATCATTCTGGTATGTATTTTGGGAAAAACAATGAGTCTCATTTGTCCTATAAGTTCCCTCGATATTTCACTTCCGGATTGCCGGTTTATGATTACAATTATACAATTCCTTTCGATTCTGTCTTTTCTTGCTTAGTGTTTTCCAAAACAGGCTGTTTATAATCAAAAGCGGCCGGTTGTTATTTACCAAAAAGCTCCATCTGATTCCCCCCTGTTATTCCATCAAATGACAAACCCATAAGTTCAAGCACAGAATCAGCAACCGGTTTTAATTGCCGCTGAACATAATGTTCATAATCAATGTCATCCCGGTTTTTATCGGCGGGTTCGGGTCCGTTTCTTGTGATGATATACTTCACATAACCTTTTTTTATCCCCGCTTTCCTCGCAGCCTTGACATGCGGCGGAGCGCTTTTAATATATTGTCCCGCCTCTTTTCTTAAACGTTTTCTGTAAATAAGTTTATCATTATGTTTTCCCTCTTTAACCTCATTAACCAGCGCTCTTATCCATTCCTCAACTTCCCCGCCCGCGAAAACTCTTTTATATAACTCAGCCTGAAAATCTTTTGCCAGACGCGTCCAGTCGGAACGAACTGATTCCATCCCGACAAATTCAATTACATCTCTCCCCTTCTCCTCTTTCAGGCCCGCATAACGTTTTTTCGCCCCTGTTTCACCTCCCCGCGCGCGGGTGATGATAAATTTCTTATAATATTTCTCGAATTCCAGTTCCAGCCGGCTTTCAACATCAAATTCCTTTTTTAATCTTTTCTTAAGATATTCATTTATTTCAGAGGCGAGACCGTCCCCTTTTTTTTCAGCCTCAGCTATATCCTCACTGTTGAGTTTAACAAATAAAGAATCGGTATCCCCATAAATTGTAAGGTATCCAAGCTCTTCAAGAAAACCTCGGCATTCGAGTAAGAGCCATTGCCCGGTGCCTGTTATCGCGTTGGGAAGATCGGGATGATAGAAGCGGCATCCGAAAGAACCCATCACACCGTAAAAGCTGTTCATAAGGATTTTTATTGCCTGCGACAGATATTTATCACCTGTTCTTTTTGCCTCAGCCCTTTTGGCCATAAGCTCTTCAATAAAGCCGGGAAGGTAATGTTTCTTTGATGAAAAGGAGTAACCGGGCGGAGTCATAATTCCTTCAATATCCTTTTCAAGTCTCGAAAGAGGATCAATCTTGAAGGTCATGATAAGAGAAGGATAGAGGCTCTTAAAATCGAGCACTACTACATGTTCATAAATTCCGGGGACAGAATCAAATACATAACCTCCCGCGGCATGATCCCCTGTTTTAAGATCGGCGACATTAGGCGCGGCGTATTTTTCTTTATGCAGCAAGGGGAGGAAAAAATGGTCAAATGCCGCCGTCATGGCGCCTGTCTGATCGAGCGAAAGTCCCGACATTTTCGCTCTTTTAATATTCAGCTCCACTATCCCGGTTTTATCAAATATTTCTGTCACAAGTTCCGCGTCTTCGAGGTTATATTTTGCCAGCGCTTCTTTATCTTCTCTGAACTGCCTCTCAATTTCAGCCACTTTATCCTCGCCCGGAGTGATAAGCTTTCCCCGCCCAAGAAGCTCATTGGCTACTGTTTCAAGTGTAAAATCCTCGAAATTGTAAAATGCGCCCCTCAGTGTCATCGGACCATCAATCACTATCCTTCCCGGTATAAATACATATATACCACCCGATCTCCTCTCCCTTAATGTAATTATCCTGCCTCCCCTTCCTATATTGAACGGTATGTTTAATTCTCCGCTTCTTTTGTCCAGAAACCAGAGATCGAAACCATCGACATTCCAGCCAATTACGAGATCCGGATCATTTTGCGCTATAAATTCGGCAGTTTTTTTTATCAGGCATTTTTCATCCGGGCAATACTCAGTATAACCGCTATTGGCTTCCTTTTCCCCTCCTCTCATAAATACCTTTTTCAAATTACGGTTATGACCTGTAATATGAAACGCCACTGAATAAAGCTCACGGTTTTTATTACCTGTTTCTATATCAATAGAAGCTTTGACAAGATCTGGGGTGAAATCACTTTTTTCCACCTCCGGGTCAGTAAATACAGTTATACCGTTAGCTGTATTCGGCTTTTGTACAGATATTTTCGCGGAAATATTTATCCCCTTCTCCATAAGAAAACGGCGGACAGGATTCACATCCGATTCAAATGTTTGTATCCCCCTTCTCCTTAATATTTCATCAGCCTTGAGCAAATCACCCTGTGAATGGAAATAAAGTATATCGAGCGGTGATTTTTCGAATGATTGGAATCCAACCTTTCTGCGGAGAAAGTTTATTCCGGAAAGTTCTGTTTTTGCATCCGAAGGAACAAAGAAAAATGGCCGCTGGTTTGTCACCCTCCACTCTATTACCTCCCTTCCGGGAGTGATACAGAGAAACCGGAGAATAATTTTCCCATTCCTCTCAAACCATTCATCTGTTAATATAAATACTTCTTTTGTCTGCAATTTATCATTCTCTTTTTGAATTCTGTTCATCGTCTCTATTTTATTCTTCTCTGCCCCTCCGGAAGAGATATATAATTTTCATTTGAGCTGACTTTCTTCCCTGTTTTGTTTTCCAGAGCTTTTCTGGCGTCTCCGGCAATTTTGCCTCCTTCCCTTGCGTCATTTTTAAGATCATCAATTCCCTGAGTATTTTGAGTCTGGGTAATTTCGGTTGTGGCTCTTTCTCCCAACATTGAAAAAATCAGTTCAAGGTCGGTCATATGGTCTCTCAAATTCTCACGCTCCAGGTTTTTGAATTTTTTATATTCCGAAGGAGTCATCCCAAATGTAGCTTTGCTTATTTCAGAGGTCAGAATCGCGTAATCAGTCTGATCGTTTGCGCCCCTGTTTTTCCATTCATCAGTGAGCTCCTCACGGATTGCTATTCCCCTCGTTCGTTTCTCAATCCAGTCATCGCTGTAACCTTTTGCTTTATACAAAGCCCTGGTTCTTTTTGTGGCTAATTCCGGGTCTTCAATTTCCTGAACTCTTTCATATCCCACTTTTGCGAGCCATCTTTTGAAAGGCTCGGCTTTGGGCGATGGGATTGATTGAATTAATCTGAAGATACCCTGTGTGTTCCAGCAATTCAATTTTTGTTTACCCCCGGCAGTTTCAATATTTAATTTAAGGGGGGGTACAAATTGTACCCCCCCTTTTTCTATAATATTTTTTAATTCAGGGTCCCTCATCCTCATCCTTTTGTAATATTGCGCGGGGTCTTTCGAATCAGTCAACGCGAAAATAACATCGGTTATTACAAACCACCATTCATTATTATGAATAGTTTTCCGGATCTCTTTTTTCTGAAAAACAGCTATTTTTGAAGATTCGGTCATTTCATCCTCCTATGATAAATTAGTTAAATCTTTTAATATAACTTTTAATAATCGATATCGCGCTGCCGAGATATTATGTTCAGAAGAGATTAAGATGATTGAGCACATGATAGAGTTTATAAATATCCACTCTCTCCTGCCAGCCTAATCTGATACCCGGGAGGGCTGGTTATATAAAATTCGGTCCGGTCTTTTTTTCGGGGCAAATTTACCCGGGGTGTGGCGCCGATAACGTTGTTTTCGAAAAAGCCAGACTCATCAGAGGTTACACGATGCAGCCTGGCAAAATCAGCTTTTGTTGATTCAAAACAATATTTACCAATATAAAGAAGTATATAAATTGATGGACCTAAAATAGCCGGATGAACCTCATTTTTTATTTTCCTCTCCTTTGTATCAAGATATATTTTTAACATTCTTTTAAGAATCATTTTTTCTTCAGTAAATCCTTCATAGTCTTTTTGCGGCGCTGGTAGTAGTGCTTAAAATTATTCGGTTTAATTACAGCAACAATAAAGACAGCTTACCAGATTTCACCATTTACATCATATAGTCAGCCCTTCAAAGGCTCAAAATGAAAACTTTGGCGGGCAACACAAAATAATAATATCCAGTTACAAAATCACCACATTTTTCAAAGTATTTTGCCCCCCATTAGTTGCTATATTTTGAAAATAAAAACTCCACCCGGGCGGGTGGAGTTTTATAATTTACTTATTCTTTTTCTTATAGTACAAAAATCGAATCAGGGAAATAATGCTTATCACCACCGCAGTGGGTAATTTTATATTATTTCCTGCAATATTTTCCATGTCCACAATGAGAAACAGATTTATTAGAGAAAGAACAAGCACAATTCCCATACCTATATTAAATAAGTCTGTGGAATTCTCAAGCTTGAATAAACTTTTCTTAATGACTCCCAGAGATTTTGGCATAGCAATAAAAATAGTTACAGATATCAATGACAAAACTAATATTATAAAATCCGTTCTTTCCCGATTAAGAGAATATTTCCAAATATCCAGAAAAATAAAACCAAGATTGTAGAAACAAACAAGTACTACACTCTCACGTTTTTTCTTATCAGTTTCATTTAAATAAATTCGCACTATTTTTTTCATTTTTCTTCAGTTAATTCTTCATAGTTTTTTTTGCGGCGCTGGTAGTAGTACTTAAAATTATTCGGTTTAATTACTGCAACAATAAAGACAGCTTACCAGATTTCACCATTTACATCATATATTCAGCCCTTCAAAGGCTCAAAATGAAAACTTTGGCTGGCAACGCAAAATAACCATATCCTGTTTCAAAATCACCACATTTTTCAAAGTATTATGCCCCCCATTTGTTGCGATATTTTGAAAATAAAAACTCCACCCGGGCGGGTGGAGTTTTATAATTTACTTATTCTTTTTCTTATAGTATAAAAATCGAATCAGGGAAATAATACTTATTACTACCGCAGTGGGTAGCTTTATATTACTTCCGGTGATATTTTCCATGTCGACAATAAAAAAAATATTGACTAGTGAGAATAAAAAGAGAAAAAAGATGCCAATATTGAAAATGTCTTCAATTTCTTTTAATTCACTTATGCTGTTTTTAATCAATATAAGGTACTTCGGAAAAGCTACTATTAAAATTACAGTTAAAGAGGATGATACTAACAGAGCAAAATCTGCTTTCAGAGTTTGGAAATAATACTTTGAAAAAATTATAATTGATAATCCCAAAATTGTTAATAAAAGCAGATGTATCTCATCCTTTTTTTTCTTATCCTTCTCCTTACGATAAATACTAATCAATTTTTTCATTCTTTTTCATTCTTTTTCATTATTTTCTTTTACGGCTGTTTTAGTCGTACTGGTGGCGGTACTATTTATAGCTTGCGCTGTTTTACCACCTCCATAATTATTAAGCGCTTCTTTTGCTGCCTTAGCATTGGTTTGACGACCTGTCCTGGGATTTTTATTAGCTATATTATCAGCTCTTTTTGATTGTTTTTCCAATGTTTTTAATGTTTTTGAACCCGTTTCTTTTCCAACTTTTTTGGAAAGCTTCTTGCCTAATTCACCAACTCCTGAACTTGTTATTCCAAAACCAAGATCAGTTAAAGCTTTCCCTGTATCATAATCTTCTTTTTTATCACCCATTTTGGCTTTGGCGTATCCTTCACCCATTGAAATCATTCCCTGGCCGATTACTTTAACTGTCGTGCTGATTTTCGTAATCGCGTTTAATCCGCCAGAAAGAGCTCCGGCTCCACTAGCAATTATAACATCTGTCACGTCAATATCACCAACAGCTTCAAAAAATCCTTTGTCTTCGCAAATCATTCCAACCGCCACCTTAGAAGGCCGTCCGCTTAAGTTTAATTGTTAACTCTATTCAGAACAAACTTATTTATCAATCGGCCAAACAAAATGCCAACAATGTATGCCGGAAATATCAGAAGCAAACTCATACCTAAAAATGAAATGCTATAACCTCCACTAATAATAATTTCAGAGAAAAACGAGTTGTTCCCAGAAATAAAAAACGCGTAATAGATATTATACAGGAAATATGATATTATTACTGCAAGAACAATAATTACAAGTTTTTTTATAATCACCGGGTAATGAATAAATATATCAGTTGTGTACCCAAAATATATGCCAAAAATAAATACGATATATAGTACGGGATCTTGCGAACCAATTATTTGATTAATAATATCATCAAAAATAAATGATAATATTTGTAATAGACTAAAGAATAATAATAGATATAAATTGTTATCAACAATATTCCGGATTTTAGTTCTCATCATTTTTCTCTTTTCGCAGTTCCTCAAAATTTACTCTTTTACTACATCTATCATTATCGTTGTCAGGTAAGAAAGTATTCTGTTCATAACCATTTGCGCCTTCTTTGTTGCGTACAAAAAAAATTTTCTTTTCCATCAAGATCAATAAAAACTATTTAATTTATTGGAATGAGTGCTTAGGCCCGGATCATATAAGAGTTTGGATCCACACTATGCCACCTGCCCAAAAAGCTGTCAAAGAACCTGGCGTCCCTCCTTCACTCAAAATACGGGTTGCGGCGGGCAACGCAAAATAATCATATCCTGTTTCAAAATCACCACATTTTTCAAAGTATTATGCCCCCCATTAGTTGCTATATTTTGAAAATAAAAACTCCACACGGGCAGGTGGAGTTTTGGATTATTTTAATTCTTGACAGGTAATGTTGTTTTCCTGATATTTAGCACTGTTTTCAACTCCAGATCACTTCTTTATTTCCCAGAAGTTTCTTAAGCTCAGGTAGTAAAGATTTTTCGATACCTATACCTGAACCATAGGTTCCCCCAATATTTACACTTTTTTTCCCATTTTTTAGATTGATAGAAAACACGTATGAATCTGCAGGCCTGCTGGTAAATTCAAGAGTTGAAATTTCTGAGATATTAACTTCTTTAAAATACAACCCCGGGAAATATGTTTTCACCACAATTTTACCCTTTAAAAATATAATTTTTCTATTATAGAAATTAGAGATGAACAACATCATCAAAGAAAGAAGTATCGCAATGGTATTCAATTGTTCCTCGGCAAATAAAAAATGATAAAGCCCATAACCGAATAACATGTTTATAAAAATTACTACTATTATCTTACCTAAAAAAGGCACTAAGAAAACATTGTTGTCCTTCTTGATAAATTTCATTTTGTAATGCCTAAAATGTGATCTGAATATTCAAATATGTCTTAATAAATAAGTATGGTTTGCTTCTTCCTCTTGAAGATTGGGCAACAGATAAACCAATATCAAGGATTCTGCCTCCTATATCATAAATTTCTTCAGAAAACCTAAAAGATACTATTATATTCCCAACTTCTCTAATTCTCTCACCTACATTGACAACAGTTTCACTTCTGCTTTTCCATCAGGTTCCAATCGAAATAAAGAGTTATTCTAAAAATAAACGCAGATCCTAGATCCTGATAATTTTTCAGGATTTTTTCCACACTATGCCACCTGCCTAAAAAGCTGTCAAAGAACCTGGCGCCCCTCCTTCACTCAAAATACGGGTTACGGCGGGCAACGCAAAATAATCATATCCAGTCTCAAAATCACCACATTTTTCAAAATATTATGCCCAATTTGTTACCATATTTTGAAAATAAAAACTCCACCCGGGCGGGTGGAGTTTTATAATTTACTTATTCTTTTTCTTATAATATAAAAATCGAATCAGGGAAATAATACTTATTACAACCGCAGTGGGTAGCTTTATATTACTTCCGGTGATATTTTCCATATCAACAATAAAAAACAGATTCACAAGTGAAAGGAAAGCGAAAATTCCTATTCCCAAATTAAATATATCCTGAGTTGTGATGATATTAATAATACTTCTTTTTATAATAATTAGATATTTGGGTATAGCAATAAATAAAGTTATTGTCATTAATGATAGAACCAGCATGGCAAAATCAGCTTTTGTTGATTCAAAACAATATTTACCAATATAAAGAAGTATATAAATTGATGGACCTAAAATAGCCAGATGAACCTCATCTTTCATTTTCCGGTCCTTTGTATTAAGATAAATTTTCAACATTCTTTTAAGAATCATTTTTCTTCAGTTAATTCTTCATAAGTTTTTTTTGCGGCGCTGGTAGTAGTACTTTTTATTGCAGAGGCGGTATTTCCGCCGCCATAATTATCGAGCGCTTCTTTTGCTGCTTTAGCATTGGTTTGACGACCTGTTCTGGAATTTTTTTTGGCGATGTTATCGGCTCTTTTCGATTCCTTCTGCAACCTTTTTAAGGTTTTTGAATCTGTCACTTCTCCGACAACATTGGCAAATTTCTTCCCTGCTTCTGCCATACTTGCACTTCCAGAACCAAATGCCATATCAGTCAATGCGGTTTCAACATCATATTCGCTTGTTTTATCACCCATTTTGGCTTTGGCGTATCCTTCACCCATTGAAATCATTCCCTGGCCAATTACTTTAACTGTTGTGCTGATTTTCGTAATTGCGTTTAATCCGCCGGAAAGCGCCCCGGCTCCACTAGCAATTATAACATCTGTCACGTCAATATCACCAACAGCTTCAAAAAATCCTTTGTCTTCGCAAATCATTCCAACCGCCACCTTAGAAGGCCGTCCGCTTAAGTTTAATTGTTAACTCTATTCAGAACAAACTTATTTATCAATCGTCCAAATAAAATGCCAACAATGTATGCCGGAAATATCAGAAGTAAACTCATAACTAAAAATGAAAAGCTATAACCTCCACTAATAATAATTTCAGAGAAAAACGAGTTGTTCCCAGAAATAAAAAACGCGTAATAGATATTATACAGGAAATATGATATTATTACTGCAAGAACAATAATTACAAGTTTTTTTATAATCACCGGGTAATGAATAAATATATCAGTTGTGTACCCAAAATATATGCCAAAAATAAATACGATATATAGTACGGGATCTTGCGAACCAATTATTTGATTAATAATATCATCAAAAATAAATGATAATATTTGTAATAGACTAAAGAATAATAATAGATATAAATTGTTATCAACAATATTCCGGATTTTAGTTCTCATCATTTTTCTCTTTTCGCAGTTCCTCAAAATTTACTCTTTTACTACATCTATCATTATCGTTGTCAGGTAAGAAAGTATTCTGTTCATAACCATTTGCGCCTTCTTTGTTGCGTACAAAAAAAATTTTCTTTTCCATCAAGATCAATAAAAACTATTTATTTTATTGGAATGAGTGCTTAGGCCCGGATCATATAAGAGTTTGGATCCACACTATGCCACCTGCCTAAAAAGCTGTCAAAGAACCTGGCGCCCCTCCTTCACTCAAAATACGGGTTGCGGCGGGCAACGCAAAATAATAATATCCTGTTTCAAAATCACTACATTTTTCAAAGTATTATGCCCCCATTTGTTGCGATATTTTGAAAATAAAAACTCCACCCGGGCGGGTGGAGTTTTATAATTTACTTATACTTTTTCTTATAGTACAAAAATCGAATCAGGGAAACAATACTTATTACCACCGCGGTTGGTAATTTTATATTATTTCCTGCAATATTTTCCATGTCAACAATGAGAAACAGATTTATTAGAGAAAGAACAAGCACCATCCCCATACCTATATTAAATAAATCATTGGAATTTTCAAGCTTTACTACGCTATTCTTTATAATGCCTATATATTTTGGCATAGCGATAAAAATAGTTATAGATATCAATGACATTACTAATATTATAAAATCCGTTCTTTCCCGATTAAGAGAATATTTCAAAATATCCATGGAAATAAAACTAAGATTGTAGAAACAAACAAGTACAACACTCTCGCGCTTTTTCTTATCAGTTTCATTTAAATAAATTCGCACTATTTTTTTCATTTTTCTTCGGTTAATTCTTCATAAGTTGTTTTTGCCGCGCTGGTTGTAGTACTCTTTATTGCTGAGGCGGTATTTCCGCCGCCATAATTATCAAGCGCTTCTTTTGCTGCTTTAGCATTGTTTTGACGACCTGTTCTGGGATTTTTTTCGGCGATGTTATTTGCTCTTTTCGATTCCTTCTGCAACCTTTTTAAGGTTTTTGAATCTGTCGCTTCTCCGACCATTTTTGATCCTTTTTTCCCTCCTTCTGCCGAAATGGCACTGAAAGATCCAAACAAGAAATCCTGAGCAGCATCTCCTGCATCATATTCGCTTGTTTTATCACCCATTTTGGCTTTGGCGTATCCTTCACCCATTGAAATCATTCCCTGGCCGATTACTTTAACTGTCGTGCTGATTTTCGTAATCGCGTTTAATCCGCCGGAAAGCGCTCCGGCTCCACTAGCAATTATAACATCTGTCACGTCAATATCACCAACAGCTTCAAAAAATCCTTTGTCTTCGCAAATCATTCCAACCGCCACCTGAGAAGGCCGTCCGCTTAAGTTTAATTGTTAACTCTATTCAGAACAAACTTATTTATCAATCGGCCAAACAAAATGCCAACAAAGTATGCCGGAAATATCAGAAGCAAACTCATAACTAAAAATGAAAAGCTATAACCTCCACTAATAATAATTTCAGAGAAAAACGAGTTGTTCCCAGAAATAAAAAACGCGTAATAGATATTATACAGGAAATATGATATTATTACTGCAAGAACAATAATTACAAGTTTTTTTATAATCATTAGGTAATGAATAAATATATCAGTTGTGGAGCCAAAATATATGCCAAAAATAAATACAATATATAGTACGGGATCTTGCGAACCAATTATTTGATTAATAATATCATCAATAATAAATGATAATATTTGTAATAGACTAAAGAATAATAATAGATATAAATCGTTATCAACAATATTCCGGATTTTAGTTCTCATCATTTTTCTCTTTTCGCAGTTCCTCAAAATTTACTCTTTTACTACATCTATCATTATCGTTGTCAGGTAAGAAAGTATTCTGTTCATAACCATTTGCGCCTTCTTTGTTGCGTACAAAAAAAATTTTCTTTTCCATCAAGATCAATAAAAACTATTTAATTTATTGGAATGAGTGCTTAGGCCCGGATCATATAAGAGTTTGGATCCACACTATGCCACCTGCCCAAAAAGCTGTCAAAGAACCTGGCGCCCCTCCTACACTCAAAATACGAGTTACGGCGGGCAACTCAAAATAATCATATCCTGTTTCAAAATCACCACATTTTTCAAAGTATTATGCCCCCCATTGGTTGCTATATTTTGAAAATAAAAACTCCACCCGGGCGGGTGGAGTTTTGTCTATTTATAGAATTTACAAATAATAATTAATTTTCGAAGAATCGTATAGATATTTATTCTTCTAAAGCTTTAATGTGCCAATCTGAACATGGAGATTCTCTGGTTGCATAATACCCCACTGGTAGATCAGCAATGCTTAAAAGACTATTGTCAATATTTAGTATTTCTTTTAACGATATTATCCTGGCATCATCAACACAATGAGATTCGATACCGCATAGAAACTGCCAATCTTCATCTTCATCGGCATCATGAGATACGTAAAGTACTTTATAGGATTTTTCCAAAACATGACTGCAAGTTATTATTGCAGCATTTTCAGGTAGATTAAAATTTTCCATTCTTTTCATTTATCTGATTTTTTTAAGTTTTCCTTTCTTGAAAGCACCTGTGCATTACTGGAACTATTTGTTCCACCTCTACTTTTGGGAATGATATGATCTATTTGTACTTCATTCGGAGGTGGAGTAACTCCTTTTTTTGATTGTTTTGACGGTACTAATAATTCCCCATTCCCATCACTAACCAAATTTCCTCCATTATTTTGTCGATTAGCTTCCTTGATTTGTTTTTTCTGACTTTTAGTGAAATTCTTACCTGGACCAACATTATTCGGGTCCGGAATATCAACATACTTACCTGAACTCATTTTATTGGCAAGATTTTCACCGGTTTCCTTGACAATTTTTTCTGCGACTTCTTCACCGGCTTCTCTTGCCATTCGTTCAGCTGCCTCTTCTCCTGCCCGATACATTGGGCCGCCACCTGTCATTCCCGGGGTAAAGGCACATGCAACGTCTAACATTAAGGCAGTACCAGCAACATAATTTATTTTTCCCGTTGTTGCCAAATCATAAGATAATTCGCCAACATCCCATAAAATAAAAGCAATATCTACTATTACATCGAAAAATCTTCCATCTGGATCAAACCTTATGATTGGATTATTCGCGCAATAATTAAAAGGAGATAGTCCAGGGTATTCATCCGCAAGAGGATCCACACTATGCCACCTGCCCAAAAAGCTGTCAAAGAACCTGGCTCCAAAATAATCATATCCTGTTTCAAAATCACGTTCTTTTTCGGTGAATTTGTAGCGGGCGTTGTTTTCAGACAAATTATATGTCAAATTTCCGAGGTAAGCGCCATAAGGGTAGTACTCCTGCGCGCTTGTCACCTCGCCATCGGCGTCAATTGTAACGCGTATAGTGCCCAGGTGGTCTTTAAGGAAATAATGCCGGTGGTCATTTCGTTCCGTTCCATAGTCGGGAGCCGAGGTATATGTAATATCCACCTTGCCTATCAGACCATTGCCGTAGATATTCGCGGACTCCATTCTGCCGGTCATCAGATTAAAGAGCGCCAGTTCCCTGCCATTGTGGTCTCTCAGGTAATAATCCATTGTGCTTCCGGCAAATTTCCACAGTCTCTGCCCCTTCTCATCATAGCGGTAGTGGATTTGGCTGCCATCTTTTGTCAGGATAACAGGCAGATTTTTGTGATTATATTGAATTCCTGTTATTCCTGTTCTGGAATCAGCGACAAGGTTTCCGATTCCATTATAGGAATAATTATAAGTCGTGTTAGCGCCATTGTCATTTACGCTCACCTGGCTCAGTTTGTTATTATTTGCCTGGTAAGTATATAACTGATGATATTCCTCAAGAGGCGAAGAGCTGTAAACAAAATTCCTGGAGAGTATATTGCCGTCATTATCATAAGTATATGACCCCGACTCAACCGGCGCGTAATCGGCAGACCAGTCTTTCAACCGGTTCAAACCATCATAATTGTAAGTGAATTTGCTGTGTGTCCAGGGTAATGTTGAGCTGTACTGAAATTCCGCGGAATGTATATTGCTGTTATCATAATAAGTGATATCTTCCTGGAAAACAATATTACCTTCGGGTGCATACCGAATTTTGTTAAGCCTGAATTAATGAAGAGAAATTAATACGCCTCTCCCCTGAAATACTGGTCCTTACACACACTTAGCACAGGGGGTGTGGGCGAAATAATTATCCCGGTGGAGGCTTTGCAGTTAAAATCACAAACATTTCTGTGGCAGTATCCAGACGTATTATTCCCCGCCATAGCGCCTGGGCGCCGGGCATTCCATCACCCTTTCTGCCTAAATGACCTCCTATTGCTCCAACCATTCGTATTGCCTCCTTTAGTGTTGGCGGCTTTGACGGATAGTTCTTTGTCTTGTTATAATAACAGTGTAGAGCCTTCCATTGAACATCCCTAAAAAATTCCGTACAGGGAAAATCTGGTCTTTCCCGTCCAAGCATTGTCATATAATATATTCGCCAGGCCACTACCATATCTATCCCAAGACTGGCTTCCAGGCTGTCTGTCGTTGATAACTGTCTATCCTTTATCCTGCATCCGCTTTTTAGTGTGCGATGATATACCTCTATGCCCCATCGTCCTGTATACCATTCTACACGTTTTACCGCGTCTTCGAACTTCTCTACTGCCGCTGTGGTCAACAGCATCCATTCTATCGGGGATTCTGTTGATGATGACCCCGCCTCTTCTTTCAGATATACTGCCCACGCCTGTATCGGTTCTTCTTCTTTAAACCGCTTCGGCGGCATTAGATTTACTTCTGAAAACCGCAATTCCACCCTTGCGTCCCTCCCCTTTTTATTCCCTCTGCGCGGTAGGTGAATTTCAAGTGATCCGGCAATTTCACGCTTTGACATATATTCCCACAAATCCTCATGATCTGTTTTCCGATTCCTGCTCCTCTCTGATCTTACCAGCAACTTTGGCCCTTCTGGTATCGCCTGGGCCGCCTTAAACAGTTCATAGATGTCTGATTCCCGATCTCCTATGCTCACTATCATTGTTTCCGGACATAACTGCCGGACTTCGTTTACTTTCTCCAGGCTGTTTATCCATTTCATACTCTCTTTTTCTTCTATTGGCAATTCTTTTCGTCTTTTGCTTTTACCCTGTTCCTCCTGATCCCGCGCCCAGCATTGGGCGTCCAGAACTCCCAGTGGCGTTCCCTGCTCGCTGAAGGCCAGGGTATCATGTAATATCAAACCTATATTTTGGGCTTTTATTGTGTTTATAGGGCCAAGACCTTCTGTCTTTGGATGTGTGCTGTAATCTAATATTGTCGTATCCTGTGGAGCCAGTACTACTTTATGCTCTCTGATACGTTCGATTGTCGCTTCTTTATGGGCTGTTAATATTACTTCCATTTTTACATTCTCATTTTTGAAAAACCTGTATGCGCCTATAGTTGCCGCTTTATCGCCACTTGCTTCCGGTATATTCGACTGGGGACTATTAAAAAAATCCCCCGCTATTGTTTTTAATCGTTCCTTTAGACGATTATCATAAAAATCTACTCTGCCAAATTCTTCCTCTGTCCAATCACTTCCTTTGCCCGGTGACGGTCTTTCTCCCAAACGATAGGGCTTTTCTTTGCAGAGTATTGTTTTCCAGCTTTTACTTAAATGATATAAATATATTTGCTTGCGGATTCCGTCCCGCCTGCCTGAACTCTTTCCCACATATTTCCAGTTGCCTGATATATAACTTGTGCCTGTAAATCTCTCCGGGTCTATATATGTCTCTACCAGTACCGGGGATACTGAATATCTTTGTTCCCAATCTTTTGGCAAACGTGATAGTACTCTCGATAATACGTATGACGCAAGATTCTTTACCTTTATCGTTGGCAATATTAAAAAGCGGGCGTTGTTTACCACATATTTTATATTATTGTTTTTCGCTGATTCGCTCCAGCCGATATATTCATCACGGGCCTTTAGCTTCCAGCCGCCTGAACTGAAACTCAAGGCTCCAATATAACCATATATACTGCTTTTAACAATATATCTTATCTGTGATCCACATAGATGTCCGCTGCCAAGATAATGATATTGATCAAGTAAAAATCGCCATATTTTAGAATCCTTACTATAACGGCTTGTAATTGGTTCTACAGTAATTATGCCCAATTCTGATAACTTGCAGGTAATCTCAGTTATCTGAACTTCCACCCTTTTTTCACTTCTTTTTTCGAATGAATATTTTTGTTTTATCTCGGGAAGTTTTATGACTCCTCTTCGATTTAGCTCGGCTAAAGCTTTTCTACAGCTCATATCCTGTAGATTACCATTTGCCGAACGCCAGTTCATTGTCTCACAAACCATACGTGATAGTTCAAGACGAGATATACCTGGTTCTCTCTCTATAGCTTCGTTAATGAGATCGATAATTTCTTGTGTATATATTTTTCCATAAATTTGCATACATAAAGGTAAGCATATTGTTTCCCTGTGTCAAGTGTGTATAAAGACCAGCCTGAAATAAGCGGGGAGAGACGATTATTCAATGCAAAACCTCACTCAGTAGTAAACACTTATATCCACCTCATCCCTGCTATCACTATTAAGCATTTTTACAACTTTGTTCCTGGTAATATCATAAACCGCAAGATCAATAGGAACTGAACGGTGAAGATCAGTCGTAGCTATCACTAACTCAGAATTACTAATAAATTTCACCTGGATTATCCCCCTGTCTGCTTCATCAAGTTCATACGAATAATTTTCAAAAGCATTTTTGATTAAATCATATATTACAATTTCATCCTTAAAATTTAGAAAAACAAACTTCTGACCATCCGGGGACCAATTACCGAATCCGGTTATTTCAACATATTGGTCAAAGTATTGAATATTATTTAAGTTGAGATCGAGAATCCCCAATTTTTCTATTCCAACTTTTCGAAAGTCTGGAAGATAAGAAAACATTAAATAATTTCCTTTATGATTGATTGAAAAATTAGTGATTCTCTTCCCCTGGTTTGAGCTGATTTGGACTAATGAATCTGATAATAAATTATAACTATAGAAATTATCTTTGTATGCTATAAATAACGTTGAATCTGAGGAAAAAGCAATGTCGCTTAACATCTCAAAATCATCTGTTACTAATAATTTTTCAGTTAAAGATATTGTTTTTTTCTTTTTAGATTTCAAATCCTGCAAAACTACATCCAGATTCCCGGATAATTTATATGAATGAAGATAACAAATCTTGTCAAGATTTGGAGACAGACAGGGAATTTTGTCTGATAAAAAGAGAGGTATGACATCAACCACCGTCCCTGTTTGAATATTTAACATTTTCAAATCTGCGTATGCTGGTGAGACAACAGCCTGTCTCACGGAACAATACAAAATTTTTGTCCCTGGTTCTTCAAACAGGTTACTTACCTGGGTACTGTTTTGGTTACAACTTATCATACAGCATATAATAATGAGATTTAATATTTTCATTTTTTCTCCATAATTAGAATCCAAGACCTCCGTTATCCCATCCCAAAATAGGAGCGGGATGTCGAGATGAGTTGTACGGGATATAATTCCCCATTCTCATCAAATGTTTTTGCAATCTTTCCCTTGTGAGTTGAGTTCTGTGTTTTTCCTGAAATATATCCATGTGCATTTTTGCTCTTGATAACCATTGCTTACCAAATAAACGTATAAACTCAGGGTTAATTTTCAGCCAGTCATCAGCCGAGTGGGTAGTCTTCATCAACTGATATTGTTCCCCATATTCTACAATCCATCTCGGGGTGAATAGCGGTATAAACCGATTTTCTCCCGGGATATATTCACCCACTGAATATACTGCCGGGTCTGCAAATGAACGTTTATCCACCTCTTGGTTAAAAAATATCTTATCAGTTTCGGTTATTGTCGATAAAACGTTTAATACGTTTCCAAATCCTAGATCAAAATATCCGGTCACCTTTCCCTGAAGATGTTTTTTAGCAATATCTGCCGGGCCGCTTTTTGTAAAAATATTATCACCAGTGATTTTTTTCAAAATATCTGAGACTACGCCGCCGCCTGGTACACTCCCAATGAATTGAATGATATTTATGGATGCTGAATTTAAAACTGTAAAATAATCCCTGTTTCCAACAGTTTCATGTGCATACATCCCGTCAGGATCAGTAAACTTTAGTGGATTACAATATGTATAACTATATGGGCTCCAGCTAAATGTTTTCTCGGCTAACGGGTCCACACTATGCCACCTGCCTAAAAAGCTGTCAAAGAACCTGGCGCCCCTCCTTCACTCAAAATACGAGTTGCGGCGGGCATAGCAAAATAATCATATCCTGTTTCAAAATCACTATTTATAATGCCACCAGCTATCAAGCACAACGGATGATTTATACTTTCTCGAACTTTGTATTGTTGCTTTCAGCCTGAATTTCTTAACTATTTCCTGAAATATTTTTTTATATTGAAGTTTGTCCTCTCGGGTAAATCCAATATAGTATCTTTCATTTTCCAGGGTATCGCAATATAACTGCAATCTGAAGTTGGCGCCTTGATATATGTAAAACCGCTTTATAATCCCCACAGGAATTTTTTTTATTGGAATATTGAAGAATACGCTTCTGATATCGATATATTCCTTTGTGAATGTTACTTTACGAATAAAATAAAATAGTGATAAGAAGAAAAGGATAAATACCATTGGGACATAATTAAAATCACCCTCCAACAGTTTTGAAAAAAAGGCCATGAAGTAAACAAAAACGAACAATAAAATAAACCAATATGACTGTATGAGAACTATTTTATCTTTCAGTCTTTTTATATTCATGATATTACAATAGGAAATTTCTTAAAAATCACATTTTAATTTAGACACTATAGAAATGGCCTGCCACCATCCATTATTACAAATAGTTTTCCTGATCTCTTTTTTCTGAAAAACAGCTATTTTTGAAGATTCGGTCATTTCATCCTCTTATGATAAATCAGTTAAATCTTTTAATATAACTTTTAATAATCGATATCGCGCTGCCGAGATATGATGTTCCGAAGAGATTAAGATGATTGAGCACATGATAGAGTTTATAAATATCCACCCTCTCCTGCCAGCCTTCGGGAAGAGGATACTCTTCATTATAAACTTCATAAAACTCGTGTGAAAACCCGCCGAATAATCTTGTCATGGCGAGATCAGCCTCACGGTTGCCGTAATAAACAGCCGGATCAATGAGAACTGGTTCACCATTTTCATCGCTCAGGTAATTGCCTCCCCAGAGATCACCATGAAGAAGAGAGGGTATATTTTCACTTCCCTCAATCGCTTTGGGAATAATCTTCTCAAATTGTGGATATAATCTTCCAAGCTCACTATGATTATATCCATTCTTTTCAGCCAGCCTTATTTGATACCCGAGACGGTTGGTTATATAAAATTCGGTCCAGTCTTTTTTTCGGGGTAAATTTACCTGGGGAGTGGCGCCGATAAAGTTATTTTCGAAAAAGCCAAACTCATCGGAGGTTACACGATGCAGCCTGGCAAATTTCGCTCCGAAACTGTTAAAAAAATCACTCTTTTTCCTGCCTGATTCTATATACTCGATTATCAACACAGATTCAGTGAAACCAACCGGTTCCGGCACCCTGATAACACCGGCATTCTTAAGTTCCTTAAGGCCGTTAAATTCATTCCTGAGAATTTCTCTGCCCGGACCGGAATAAGATTTCACAAAATACTTTTTCCCCGATACAGCGCTGATAACATTCGAACTGGCGATACAGCCGCCGGAAATAGCCGAGGAGGATATCACTTCCTCCCCTGTCAGTTTCTCAATATCTTCTTTAATCATCTTTATTTTCAATTGAATTGATAAAATTTTCTATCGAGTCTTCCAGAATATCCAGCACATTCTCAAATCCCGCGGCGCCCCCATAATAGGGATCGGGAACACTTTTATAACCGTTGGAGCTGAAGTCGGTAAGTTTCCTGATCTTGTGATTATACTTTCCCGATTTATCTCTTTTTCTTATCGCGTCAAGGTTACTGTCATCCATAACGAGAATATGATCAAACTTTTCAAAATCGACATCACGGAATCCCCTCGCGATACTTTCAAGCTGATATCCCCTCTTCTCCGCATGTTTTTTCATCCGGGCGTCCGCTTCCTCTCCTTCGTGATAATCAATCGTTCCTGCCGAGTCAACAAAATATTCCCCTGTTTTTCCTCTTTCATTCAGTTTATGTTTCATAACAGCCTCGGCAGAGGGTGACCGGCATATATTGCCCATACAAACAAATATTATCTTTTTCATAGAATCAGTCTCTTTTTCATTATTTTATGAATTATTATTTTTGCTCTCTTGTTAAAAAATAAAATCGTTATCCAGCAAAAATGGAGAATTTATGTCCAACGAAAATAATAAACCTTTGGAACAAATTAAAAATTTCTATTACCAGATGTCGAGGCAATATTCTGAAGAGTCGGGCGCTCCGTTGAGGGAGTCCAAATTAAAGTCAGGATTTGCCGTGCTCTATTTTTGGGCAATCGCGCATAATAATGCCGACGCCAAAAAGAATATAAAGGAAGAAGCCGCCGGTTTTTTTGTAGATGTAAATGAATACCTGAAAGCGATTGAAGACGATTTTAAAGTAATGCGTGAAAGTAATCCCGATATAATTAAAAATTTCAATCAGGTTACCGAAGAGGAGCATGATTTACTGGTTGAATACCTTGAGAAAGACTGGAAAGAAAAATAAAATTCAGGGAAGCTGCCAAAAGGCAGCTTCCTTAAAAAATTATTAAAGTAGAGTTTTGTAACTCTGTAGGGTTTTCATATAATTGGCGCGCTCAAATTCTGCCGGATTAGCAACTGATTTCTGACTCATACTTCCTTTCATTGTATTTATTGAGTCATATTCTTTTTCTTCCATCCAGCTTTTAACGCCTGCCAGCATTTCACTGATTCTCGAAACACCGTTGAGCAGAAGTTCTGAGCATACCTGGGCGACGTCGCCGCCTGCCATCATTACCTTTATAATATCTTCAGCCGAATGTATACCGCTTGTGGCAGCCATGGAAGCTTTGATATTTCCATAAAGAATTGATATCCAGCGCAGAGGCAAACGCATTTCCCAGTTTGTGCTCAGCATCAGATTAGGCACAACTTCCAGTTTTTCCAGATCGAAATCGGGCTGATAAAAACGGTTGAACATAACAAGAGCGTCCGCTCCGGCATGATCAAGTTTTCTGGCCATGCAGGAAAGTGATGTGAAGAAGGGACTTAATTTAATTGCCACCGGAATATCAACATTTTCTTTAACTGCTTTAAGTGTGTCAACATACATGTTTTCAACTTCCGAACCGCACAGATTAGGATTAGTCGGGATATAATAAACATTCAGCTCAAGAGCGTCGGCGCCCGCGTCCTGAATATTTTTGGCGTATTTAGCCCAGCCGCCCGCGCTGACGCCATTTAAACTTCCGATCACCGGAATATCAACTGCTTTTTTAAGATTCGCGATATGATCAAGATATTCCACCGGGCCGAGTTTGAATTCTTCAGGTTCCGGCAGATATGATATTGCTTCAGCATAACTTTCAGCGCCGTAGTTCATGTAATGATCGATTTCACCAGATTCATGAGTAAGCTGTTCTTCGAACAATGAGTAAACTACAACCGCCGCTGCACCCGCATCTTCCATTGCTTTAACACTATCAACGTTTTCGGATAAAGGTGAAGCTGAAGGAACTATGGGATTCTTGAGCTTAAGGCCCATATATGTGGTTGATAAATCCATATTCACTCCATTTTTTTATTAAACTTCTATTAAAATTGCGGGGGGACCGGAAGATCCCCCGTTAAGCATTTTATTCTTCTTCGCCATTTTTTGAATAATCAAATTCAGCCATTTGTTCGTAGATTTTCCATCTGGCATAAACATCATCCTGCGCGAGTTTAAGAAGTTTCTTCGCTGTGTCAGGATGTGATTTGGTAAGCATTTTATACCTGGTTTCCCTGTAGATGTAATCTTCGATCTTAATCTTTGGCGGTTTGCTGTCAATTTTAAGAGGATTTTTACCATCTTTTATATTATCAGGGTTGAATCTGAATAATGGCCAGTAACCGCTTTCTACAGCCAGTTTCTGCTGGTCCAGACCTTTGGTCATGTTAATGCCATGAGCGATACAGTGACTATAAGCGATAATCAGTGAGGGTCCGTCATAAGCTTCAGCTTCAAGAATAGCTTTCAGAGTCTGAACATCATTGGCGCCCATCGCTATTTTAGCGACATATACACTTCCATAGTTCATTGCCATCATGCCAAGGTCTTTTTTCGGCATTGGTTTACCAGCCGCGGCGAATTTGGCTACCGCGCCGATACCTGTAGCTTTCGACATCTGACCGCCTGTATTTGAATAAACTTCGGTATCCATTACAAGAATATTGACATTTTTGCCTGATGCGATCACATGATCAAGACCGCCATAGCCTATATCATAAGCCCAGCCGTCGCCGCCCATGATCCATACAGATTTTTTGATCAGGTAGTCGGCAATTTCCATCAGTTCTTTAGCTTCTTTCTGACGCAGCACTTTCAAACGCTGTTTCAGCAGATCAACTCTTTCACGCTGTTCCTGTATTTCAGCTTCGGTTTTCTGGCTTGCGTCAATAATTTCATTTACAAGTTCTCTTCCGATGAAATCACCGAGGAAATCGCAAAGTTCTTCAGCGTGCTCTTTATGTTTGTCAATTGCGAGGCGCATACCAAAACCAAATTCGGCGTTATCTTCAAAGAGTGAGTTTGACCATGCCGGTCCGCGTCCGTCTTTGTTTTTTGCCCATGGTGTTGTAGGCAGGTTACCGCCATAAATTGAGGAACAACCGGTAGCGTTGGCAACAACCATTCTGTCGCCAAATAACTGTGAAACAAGTTTTACATAAGGTGTTTCGCCACAGCCGGCGCAGGCGCCTGAATATTCAAATAAAGGCTCAAGCATCTGGCTTCCCTTGATAGTTGAAATATTCAACTGGCCGCGGTCAAATTCAGGAATATTGAGGAAATAGTCATAATTTACTCTTTCCTGCTCACGAATCGGAATCTGATCAGCCATGTTAAGAGCTTTCAGCCTGGTTTCTTTTTTGTTTTTGGCGGGACATACTTCAACGCATAATCCGCAGCCTGTACAGTCTTCAACCGCTACCTGAATTGAATATGCCATTTCCTTGAATTCTTTTCCTTTGGCATCCATATATTTAAAGGTTGCGGGAGCGTCGTTTAATGCCGCTTTATCATAAGCTTTAATTCTGATTGCGGCATGAGGACATACAAAGGCGCATTTGCCACACTGAATACATGTATCGGGATCCCATACAGGCACTTCAAGCGCGATATTTCTTTTTTCCCATTTGGTTGTCGCTGTGTCGAAGGTGCCATCAACAGGCATTTCGCTTACTTTCACATTGTTACCTTTACCGGCCATCATCTGAGCGAGCACATTCTTCACATAATCAGGTGCGTCGTTAGAGACAATCGGAGGAAGTTCCATTTCAGATGTTGCTTTTGCCGGAACGTCAATCTGGTAAAGATGTTCAAGGGTTTTATCAACGGCGTTAAAGTTCTTCTGAACTATTTCTTCACCTTTGGCGCCATAAGTTTTCTGGATCGCTTTTTTAATCTGCAGGATGGCTTCATCTTTTTCGAGAACACCTGAAATAGCGAAGAAGCAGGTCTGCATGATAGTATTGATTCTCGCGCCCATACCTGTTTCTTTTGCCACTGTATAACCGTCGATAACATAAAATTTCAGCTTTTTATCTATTATCTGCTGCTGAACCTTTTTGGGCATTTTATCCCATGTTTCATCTTTTGAATAAGGACTGTTCAGCAGGAAGGTTCCATTATCTTTAATATTTTCGAGCACATCAAATTTTTCCAGGAGTCCAAACTGATGACAGCCCACAAACTGAGCGCTCTGAATAAGATATGTTGATAAAATCGGATTTTTACCAAAACGAAGATGAGATATTGTTGTTGAACCCGATTTTTTAGAGTCATATACAAAATAACCCTGGGCATAGTTGTCTGTTTCTTCACCAATGATTTTGATGGAGTTTTTATTCGCGCCTACCGTTCCATCCGCGCCGAGTCCGTAAAACATACTGCGGATAACATCATCCCCTTCAACTTCAAATGAAGCGTCGACATCAAGGCTTGTATTGGTAACGTCATCAATAATACCAACGGTAAAGTGATTTTTTGGAGTATCTTTTTTAAGCTCATCAAATACAGCTTTAACCATCCCCGGAGTGAATTCTTTTGATGAAAGACCATAACGTCCGCCAATGATTTTCGGCATTTTTTCATAAGGAGGATTATCCGAGGTCATCTCTTCGGCGATAGCTGAGGTAACATCAAGATATAATGGTTCGCCGAGCGCGCCCGGTTCTTTGGTTCTGTCGAGAACAGCAATTTTTTCAACTGTTTTCGGAAGAGCTTCAAGCAAATGTTCAACTGAAAATGGTCTGTATAATCTTACTTTAATAAGACCAACCTTTTCTTCCATCTTTTCCGACATATAGTTTACGGTTTCGAGAGCTGCTTCGGAACCGGAACCCATCATTATAATAACTCTTTTCGCGTCCGGAGCGCCGTAATAATCAAATAATTTATACTGGCGGCCTGTTATAGCGGCAAATTTATCCATTGCTTTCTGAACCGCGGCCGGACAATCTTCATAAAATTTATTTACTGTCTCACGTCCCTGGAAAAATACATCAGGATTCTGAGCTGTTCCCCTGAGAACAGGATGATCGGGACTTAAAGCTCTTTCCCTGTGTGCTTTTACATATTCATTGTCAATCATTTCTCCCAGGTCTTCAACTGAAAGCTGCTCAATTTTCTGAACCTCGTGTGACGATCTGAAACCATCGAAGAAATGGAGAAACGGAACTCTGGACTCCAATGTCGCTTTGTGCGCAATCGCGGCAATATCCATAACTTCCTGAATGGATCCTGAAGCGAGCATAGCCCATCCGGTCTGGCGGGTTGCCATAACATCACTGTGGTCGCCAAATATTGAAAGCGCCTGCGCTGCTACTGATCGCGCGGATACATGGAAAACAGTCGGAGTTAATTCACCAGCTATTTTGTACATGTTCGGGATCATAAGAAGCAGACCCTGCGAGGCGGTAAATGTTGTTGTGAGCGCTCCACTCTGAAGTGAACCATGGACAGCGCCTGACGCGCCTCCTTCTGACTGAAGTTCAGATACATGCGGCACTGTGCCCCAGATATTTTTCTTTCCCTGGGCTGCCCAGGCATCCGACAACTCTCCCATACCGGAAGATGGAGTAATCGGATATATAGCTATCACTTCACTATTGTGATACCCTACATATGCCGCGGCTTCATTTCCATCAATCGTTATTTTTTTTCTTTGCATACATTACCCCAGTTTATTAGTAATATAATCTGTTCTAAAATACTTTTTATCTTATTCAAATTTCGGACCAAAACTATTTTTTATCTTTTTTACCGGTTTTTGACGTTATCCGGCTTTCACTTCTACCAATAATTAGAAAAGAAGCTCTTGAAATCCTGATTTTAAGAATTGACCAAAACGCAGTTTTTCTAATCTTGAAGTTTACTGAATTTTCAGGAAAAAATAAAGATTCGTATGTCGGAATTTTAATCGCGGCTGTTAAATTATTGTTAGGGAATTTAACAGACACAAATAATTTTCTTAGCCATTTATTTCTATTTAACTAAATAACCAACATTTTAGAATTATTAAACGATACATTCTGCGATTTTGAACTATGGCAACTAATTCAAATTTTATTTATCTTCCAAAGTCGCTTCTAAAAACCACAAACTTATGGAGGTATAAGGATGTACGTTGTTATTCAGCACAAAATTGATGATCCGGCAAGGTTCTGGGAAATAGCCAAAGCCGCCACACAAAACCTGCCGGAAGGCATGAAACTATTCAGCATCTGGCCCAATGCCGATGGTTCAAAAGCTTCCTGTCTCTGGGAATCACCATCTGTTGAAGCCCTGAAGGATTTTGTTGAACCCCACGTAAAAGATATCAGCACAAATGATTATTTTGAAGTCGCCGCCCACATGGCAGTAGGGTTGCCGGGGTAGAGACGCAAAATATTGCGTCTCCGCGGCACAAACGTAATCAGACATATTTTTTTTTTGGAATTAATATTATTGGTCAGGACTAATATAATTGTAATTTCAATTCGACAGTTCAGGGTAGAGACGCAAAATATTGCGTCTCTACGGACAACCACAAACCTCTCAATAAATTTAGATGCAATTTAAATACCCGGCTTCAAAGGATACATATATAATCACAAACATCATTCCTAATTCTTAATTCCTAATTCTTAATTCTCACTTCTTCACCTTCTCTGTAATCGAAAAAATCTTAGTATCTGAAGGCGCCGGCGGTGTATCCACCTTGATGCTGCTTAGAGTGTCGCGGAGGACGCCGAGGGAACGCTGGCTGAGCAGATCGATTTTTATCAGTCCCAGGTCCTCCACAGGGTACATATCGGGCTGGGTTACTATCAGACCCAGTCCTTTGTTTTTCGCGTATTCGAGCGCGATATAATTGGTGATCTGGTTTTCGGTAATCACAATTCCCCCCGGATGAATGCTCAGGTGCCGGGGAAAACCGGCCAGTCTTGTGGCGATATCGACAATCGATTTCCAGGGTTCCGCGTCAAATTTCAGATTTTTTGATTCGGGAAATTTCCGCGCTATCTCCTTCAGGTTTTTCGCGCTTGTCCAGGGAATGAATTTGCTGTATCGTGATATCTCCCCCTCCGGTATCCCGAACACCTTGGCTGTTTCCCTGAACGCCGAACGGGCCCTGAATGTAACCGTTGTGGATATCATCGCCACCCGGTCGTAGCCATATTTGTCATATACATATTTTACAATTTCATCCCTCTCCTTCCAGGAAAAATCGAGATCGACATCGGGAGGGGATGTCCGGCCGCGGTTGAGAAACCTCTCGAAATAAAGATTGTGCTCCAGCGGGTCCACCTGGCTGAGACCCAGGCAATATGCCACAAGACTGTTAGCCGCCGATCCCCTGCCGATATTCATCATTCCCCTGGCGCCCGCTTCCCTTACGATATCCCAGACAATCAGGAAATAATCGCAGAACCCCAGTTCATCAATCACCTCAAGCTCATACTGGAGCCGCTTGACAGCCTTTTCCGTAATCGGTGTATATTTTTCCTCAAGCCCCCTGAAAGAAATTTTCCAGAGGTAGGAAAAAGCCGTTTCCCCGGGCGGCAGAGGAAAAACAGGAAACTTATACTGCCCGAGTCCCAGGTCAACATTGGCTTCTTTCATTATCTTTTCAAGATTCCATAACGCCTCGGGAACCGCTTTCCACATGGAGCTGAATTCTTCGGGAGTTTTAAGGTAATATTCCTCATCGGCGAGCAGGGATTCATCCAGGTTGGCCAGCGTGCTGTTTTCACTGATCGCCCTCACAACTTTATGAAGCAGAAAATCATCCTTGCCGGGAAAATATGCGGGATGAGAAGCCACAATTTTTATATTCCTGCCGCCTGCATATTCGTAAAGTTCTCTCGTCTTCTTTTTTTTCTTTTCGGTTATTATCAGCTCGGCGAAAAGGTTTTCTTTCAGCGGTCCGGTTATCTTCAGTCTTTTCAGCAGTTCAATAGAGGGTGTTATAATAAAGAGATTTTCAAGGCTTCCTTTGAATATGTCGTCAAGCCTGAAATCCTCTTTGAGTTTGCGGGTTGTTATTATCTGGCATAATCTTGAATAGCCCTCGGAATTTTTCGCTATTAAAACCACATATTCATCACTATCTTCAGGATCATCTATCACCGCCCCCAGGACAGGTTTGATATTCTCCTCCCGCGCCATCCGGGCGAATTGTATAAGTCCGTACATTCCGTTTGTGTCAGTCATCACCGCATAGGAGCTCCCCCCTTTTTTCGCGGCGGCGATTATCTCCTCTCCCCTGATCGTTCCGTCAAGAAGGGAATATACAGAATGAATATGAGGACTCATCATATTATTTCCCTTCCTGTTTCGCGCCCATTTTTATAGCTTCATAACCGTAACGGTCCCTTATACGGTTAACAGCCCTGAGCATTTTTTTTCTTTCAACCTTCTCCTCCCTGAAAAGGGTTTCCTGCTCGGAATATTCATTGAAACCGGTCAGGTGAACTCCTATAAGTCTTATCCCCACTCTTCTCGTATAAGCGTTCCTGAAAAGCTTCAGAGCCGTTTCGTAGATCGTTTTGTCATCATCTGTAGGCTGAAGGCTGCGGGCGCGCGTAAGGGTTTTGAAATCGGAATAGCGCAGTTTTATGCTTACTGTGGAAGCCTGCCAGTTGTTATCCCTGAGAAGCTGGCATACTTTTCCGGTAAGGTTAAAAAGCATCGTTTCAATTTTATTCCGGTCAACTATATCGGTCTTGAATGTTCTCTCTTTTGATATGCTTTTTCTTTCCTGCGGGGGTGAAAGATATTCGGTCCCTCCCCCGTTGGCTTTTTTCCAGAGATCAGCTCCATGTTTGCCGAACGCGGTTGTGAAATAATTTTCAGGCAGGCGGGCAATATCCCCTATGCGGTATATCCCTTTCGAACGAAGAACCTGGTGGGTGACTTTCCCCACCCCCGGGATCGCCTCTACAGGCATTTTCCGCAAAAACTCCTTTTCCATACCGGGAATAACGTGGGTGATGCCTTTCGGCTTGTTACAGTCCGACGCGATCTTCGCTATGGTTTTATTGCTTCCTATCCCTACTGAACATGGAAGGGAAAGTTTATTCCATATTTTATACTGAAGCTCCGAGGCGAGTCCGGTGAAATTGCCATACATTTTGCCGCAGCCGGTGAAATCTATATAAAACTCATCGATGGAAGCCTGCTCAAACTGCGGAGCGTAAGATTCTATGATCTTTCTTACAGCGTTTGAAAAATGAGAATATTCACCATGATGCCCGTGAAGATATATGCCATGCGGACAAAGCCTGAATGCCTGCCTGATGGGCATACCTGAATGAAGCCCGTATTTACGCGCTTCATATGAGCATGCTGCCACAACTCCCCGCCCCTGCGGATCGCCGCCGACAACCACTGGCTTTCCTTCAAGCGAAGGATCAAGTATTCTTTCGACCGACACAAAAAACGCGTCAAGGTCCAGGTGAAATATTGTTCTCATTTTTTGCTGTTAATATTACTGTTTATTTTATTGAGAATAAGTAGATTTTATAAAAAATCAGCATTCGCTCTCACCGGGAGTTGGTTAGCATCAAAGGCGTAGTCTCGGAGGATCAATCCTTTTTTCTTCCCTGGTTTTGACAATTCGCCTCGGCGGATGTCACTCCCTCCAAACGCAATGGCGCTATGATAGTGAAACGAGGGGAATATTAAGCGATTATTATTATCCACGAAGATTGATATGTCCTGTCAAATGTTATTCAAATATCATTTATATATAATAACTATAGCAGCAAGCTAACTTATTGTTACTAAACACTTTATAACCTCACCCCAACCCCTCTTACACCCCGGCGCACTTAAAAGCCTTATCAAGGAGAGGGGCTCTAAAATTCCCTCCCCTTACTAAGGGGAGGGATTGAGGGTGGGGTTGTAATGTCAGAAAAAAAACTAAAAACACCATATTTTTGCTCTATCTTAGTGTCATTACCTCCAAAGGGGAATATTTTGCTTTTTGGCCTTCTCCGGAGGGGGTGCCATCCGCCGCGGTCGAAGGCGGGGGAGGACTCACGGCAAATATTGAACCACTTTTTCATTTTACTGAAAATTCAAGAGTTAACTGAGTTATTACCAATCCCCCTCCCAAACATCCTCACCCATTGGCGGCTATCTTCACAAGACGTGGGAAAGTTTTCAGTGTGGTTTCCGGTATATCAACTTTCCCGCGGTCCCGCAGAAGATGAAGCAGCTCAAATGAATTGGCCACGGCATAACCTGTCGGGTGATTATTCATTATTACAAACACTTTTTTTACTTTATCATAAACTTCTCTTATTACTGTTTCAATTTCAGCGAGTTCGCCCGGGCTGTATAAATATTTGTATCTTTCATTCTGCTGCTCATATGTCTGTTTTTTTCCGTAATTACCGAGAGAGCTCCGCCAGGCCTCCTCATTCCGGCCATGAAAACGTATATATGCCGAATCCCCCGTAATAACCGGGCGGAATTCAACAGCCTTTCCTATTGAGGGCTGGTCTATAGCGCATAATGAAAGATTATTATGAGCGAGGAACCGCAAAGCCTCCCTCCTCTGCCAGGATGAATGCCTTATTTCAATAAACTTTTCATATCCTTCAAAAGCGCTCGCCACACCCGCTACATAATCCATCGCGGGACCGGTGCAGGCGAAAGAATAGGGAAACTGGATTAGCAGTCCGCCGAATCTTTCCCCCTCTTTCAGTATATCGAGATTATACGAAACAGCTCTTACATGCTCAGTGGCGAACTGTCTTTTGTGGGTGAAATCCTGGTGAAGTTTTATGGTAAAAACAAAATCTTCCATATCCTCCACCTTGCGCAGCCAGCCTTTGAAAATGCCCGGCTCAAGATACCTGTAATAGGTGGAATTCACCTCAACAGCGTTAAACCAGGCGGAATAAAACTTCAGCCAGTCAAATTTCGCCGACTGCGCTTTCGGATAAAAACTCCCGACCCAGTCTTTATATGACCATCCCGCCGTTCCAATATATAATTCAGCCATTTCTCCTCCCAAAAATCATAATCATAATCTGGCAGAGCCAGAGTCAAGCAATTTGAATGCCTCAGATCATGCACTAAAAACTCACCCCCCAGCCCCCTCCCTTGGAAAAAGAGGGAGTGTCTTAAAGTCCCTCTCACGCCACGGCGCACTTTCAGTTTCCCAAGAGAGGGATTTTCCCAGAGGGATGCCTCTGGCAAGGGTGAGTTTGTGGTATTTATCGAAACATCAAAAAAACTTTTCCATTTTGCGTAGAATTTGACTCCTTACGGAATAATCTGGCAGAGCCAGAAGTGAAGAGTTGCTTAATTGATAATTAAAAAATAACCAGATATCATTTTTTCTTGTGAGTCTGTTAGTCTTTTAATCCACTTATTTTTTTTCTTCTTTTAAGCATCCATTAACAAATTCTGCAGGAAATGTTGCCAGTTTGAATAAGGTTAATAAGGTTCAATTTTACCTGGTGGTTTCCTACACTACTAAGGTGAAAAAATCAAAAATAAGGTTTCTTTGAGCTTTTATTTGCAAGATTTTTACTCTTGAAGTTACTTTATCATTTAAATTGTTAATTGTTCATTATTAATTGAAATCTTACCATTCTGCGTAGAATTTAACTTCTTACGGAGTAATCATATCTTAATCCCGCAGAGCCGGATACGATGTTGCAAAAAACCTCCTGATTTTGAATATTCACGCGCAAAAAAGCTCAATCTGTTTCGCCACATCCGAATAAGTCCTTTCATGTTTCAGAAGCCATTCCTTTCGCCATAATCCCCCGGCATAACCGGTGAGTTTTCCGTTGCTTCCTATTACCCTGTGGCAGGGCACAATTATCGATATCGGGTTGCGTCCGTTCGCGTTGCCTACCGCCCTTATGGCTCCTTCATTATTGAGCTTCCGGGCAATATCCATATATGATACTGTGCCGCCATAAGGTATTTTCACCAGCTCATTCCAGACCATCTTCTGGAAATCGGTCCCTTTGGGAGCCAGCTTCAGGTTAAATCGTTTCCTCTCTCCTTTAAAATATTCATCCAGCTGCGTCAGGCATTCCCCCGCGAAGGGAGAACTATGCTCTGCCATTCCCGGTTGTCCCCCCTTAAAATAAAGGGAAACCACCGCGTCGTCGGTTATGGTCAGCTCAATGAGCCCCAGTTCCGACTTATACCACGTTTTGTATGTTTTATCCATCTGATAATGACCTCCATAAATAAAATACCGCGTAAGCTTTATGACTGCCCCATCTTTTTCCCATCTCCCTTATTTCGGCGGGAGAAGGTTTTTTCTCCGCTCCGAGCCTTTTTTTCAGGGCATTCTGCAGACCCGCGTCCCCGGCGGGAAGAGCTTCCGGGTAACGGGAATTTTTCATCAGCACATAATCTGCCGTCCAGTCCCCTACTCCCTTAAGTGCGATCAGCCTCTTTTTTGCCTCATCAAAATCTCTCAGATCATCAAGCATCTTCCGGTTTAACCTGCCTGAAGCGATCTCTTCGGCGGCGCCGAAAATATACCGCGACTTCTGCCTTGAAATGCCTCCTTCGGCTATTTCAGCGGGAGAGGAGGCGGCGATAATTTCCGGCAAGGGAAAAATATTAAACTCTCTGCCATTATAAATATGTTTTTCCCCGAACCTTTCCACAAAATTCCTTTTCAGTTTGTAGGCGAAGGACATATTTATCTGCTGACCGATAATGCTCCAGCATAAAGCCTCAAAAAGATCGGGAATGCCTATGAGCCGCAGTCCCCGGTAATCATTCTGCAATCCGGCCAGAATATCATCCCCGGCGGCCATTCTGTAAAATGAGTTCGGATCATAATCCAGGTCGAACCACTGCTTCGCAAAATCGAGCGCCTCCTCATAATTCCCCTTCCCGGTTACCGTTACTACCGGCTTGTTTTCCCCGCCATCCTTTATCTCAATAAGAACAGGCCCTGTTGAAGTACGGACAGCTCTTAACACCTTATCCTCCTCAACGGTGTAAAGAGCTTCTTTCGAGGGACCGGGCAGAGAAAGCAGGCACTGCCTGAAACTGAATTCTCCCCTGACCGCTATTTTAGCCATTTTTTCCATCTATTCGCTGCCTGTAACTGTGATTACTATTTTCCTCGGACCGCCGTGATTCCTGTGTTCACAGAGATATATCCCCTGCCAGGTCCCGGTGTTAAACCTTCCGTTGGTTACAGGAATGGTCACCGAACTGCCGAGAACCGAAGCTTTTATATGAGCCGGCATATCATCCGCCCCTTCAAATGTGTGGATATAATAGGGAGCGTTTTCAGGAATCATCCTGTTAAAATGGGATTCCATATCCTGCCTTACGTCGGGATCGGCATTTTCATTCAGACTCAGGGAAGCTGAAGTATGTTTAATAAATATATGGGCAATGCCCGCTTTAATCTTTTTAAGCTCAGGCGTCGCCTCCTCAATTTCGGAGGTGACAATATGAAAGCCCCTTTTCCGGGCGCGCAACGCGATTTCTTTCTGGTAGATGTTCATTTTATATCTTTGGTTTAATTACAGATTTTTCATAATCGGCCACAACAAATTTTTTCCCTTTCGGTATTACCGTATATCCTTCCGCTTCAAGTCTGCGCATAAGGTTATCGATACCTCCCGGGTATTTTTCATTCAGCGCTCCTTTGGCCTTCAGGGTGCGCCAGTATGGGGTATAATTCTCAATGCCCTCCCGCTCATCCTCATCGGCGGCTTTGGCTGCTATACCCGCGAAAATGCCGGTTGTCATGGGGCATCCTATTGTGGCCCCGTGTCTTTCGGCCAGCGCGTTCCTGATTTCATTTACCGTTGTAAGTTTCCCTTCCGGTATTGTGCGCATAAGTTCATCAACTTCCCTGGGAGCGGGAATAACCACCGTGCCGGTTCCCCATTTCTGATTCATCTTTTCCGTTATCTCTTCCACTTTCGGAAGGCCTTTGTCATCTGCGAGTTTCGCCCGCCATGAGATACTAAGTTTCTTTTTCATTTTTTACCTCCTGCGTTCTCGTAATCGTACTCGTTCCCGTGCTCGAAAAAAAGCCGATAACGAGTACGAGAACGCGCAATTCCATTCCGGAGAAATTCCCCTCCGGTTATCGCGGAAAAAATCTTCGGACAGGACACTATAGATTATTCTTTTATCATCAATTGTCAATTCATAATTCATCATTCATAATTCACAATTCTTAATTGTACATTGTTCTGTATATTCCTACTACAACTCCGACTATTTTGAAAGCGGCGTAGGAAGGGTTGATTATTATCGGTTCATACTCAGGGTTTTCAGAATGAAGCTCTATTCTCTCTTCATACCTGAAATAACGTTTTACCACCGCGGCGTCATCGAGAACCGCGGTTACAATATTTCCTTTTTTCGGTTGAATGTTGGGATTGACAATAACTATATCGCCATTAAATATGTAGGCGTCCTTCAGACTATCCCCCTTGACGCGGAGGAGGAAAGAATCGCGGGGCATTCTCGCCACAGAGGGAAGCTCAACGGTGTCGATGGCGTCGGGATAAATTGTAAGAGGATTTCCGGCGGCCACCTCACCGAGCACCGGGCGGGATACGAACATCTTCTCTTCCAGGGTGAGCTCAATACCGCGCGAGAGCCCCGGGTTTCTTCTTATGAATCCCTTCTTCTCAAGCGCCTGAAGATGCTGCTGAACCGTGGCCCGGTTGCGGTAATCAAAATGATCGGCTATTTCGGCCAGTGTAGGTGGATAACCATTCTCCGCTCTGAAATCTATGATATATTCCAGTATCTTCCGCTGTATATCTGTCAGTTCCTTTGCCATACCTGTTCCTTGTGAACTAATACCATACAAATGTATGGTAAATATAAAAAGCGGCGGTATAATTGTCAAGTTAATTAATAAATTCAGAATTCCCGGCGACCACCAAACTATTATGTAACTATTCCTGAAATTCAATAAATTTATTGCGCAATGCTTTTCCTGCATTATGACTCTTATGAAATTAGAGCCGCAAAATATTGAGTATTTTTAATAAGAAAACATAACAGGAGCCAAGATAAATAGCCCTGAATTCTGAATAGGACTGAATCGGTTTTGACTTTTAGTCCGGCTTTTTCAGCTTATTATTTAATCAGGAGTCTGTGGCATTTTTTCCGCGGTCATACTTTTATTCTCCGCAAATCCTGACCAGATAAAAAATTACACCGCAAATTTTCCGGTTAGCTTGAATAAAAGTTACTGACGCAGGATTAAATCATTAAAAAAAATAATCGATAATTATTAATGTTAAATGGCTCTTAATTCTTATATTTTGCCATTGTTTTGGAACAAATTTAAGTTCTGTAAGTTTTAAGACTCTGTTGATTCGCTGATTTCCGGAAAAAGGATGACTGACTATAAAAAATATCTTACTTATGATTTTCTGAAATCTCTTCTGAGTAAGGATAAACTAAAACATTATTTTCACAAGGTGATCAGCCTTAAAACCACTTCATCGAGCATCGCGTTGAGCATCGCGCTGGGGGTTTTTGTAGGATTTTTTATGCCCATAGGACTTCAGACGGTTGTAGTTGTTCCCCTCGCACTTTTTTTTCAGTGTAATATAATCCTCGCGGCAGGCGCCACCCTTGTTTCCAACCCGGTTACTGTTCTTCCTATCTATTATGTGGCAATACAAATTGGCAATTTCCTGACGGGAATAGATATTTCCTGGGATTATATAAGGGATATTGTGCTTAATCCCTCAATGGAAAGATTTCTTACAGTGGGAGCCGAAGGCGCCGCGGTATTTTTTACCGGCTCATTTGTGCTGGGCATTGTTTTCGCAATACCGGTATATCTCCTTTCCGATAAAATAATATGTTATTACAGGCACAGGAGGGAATTAAAATGTCACGCCGGTGAATAACCCGCCCCCATGTGATACATCCCCGAATCTGAACTTCCTTATAATTACATTTATGTTGCAGAGACAAGGCATGCCTTGTCTCTACGCTGAATAAATACATAACAATGTCGATTGAAAAGAAGAATATACTCAGTTAATTATCCTCCCCAGAACGTCAGTCAGTTTATCCCCGGGGATTGTTTTTAAGATAAAATCACTGAAATTGGAGAAAATATTCGGCATAGATAAAAAACAATATTTTTCATATTTTTGATTAACCACCGACAAATAATCATGGAAAGGTAAATGAAATTTATAATCTTATTTATATTTTTGGTTGAATTTATAACCGCGCAGGAATTGTTTTATCATAAGAATCTCTGCCTGGCTACCCGTGATTCTTTAGTTTCTATTGAATACCAGGGAGAAAAATACAATCTATATTTCGGGATAATTTCTCCTGATGGAAAACTTGTAGCGGGTACATTATTTGATTCAACTCTTAGCAATAATCCGGGAAACGGCTTAAAAGAAACTAAATTAGATGTGATTCTCTATTCATTAGAGAATCACTCCGTAATTTTTAATACCAAGACGATCGGTTTTTCAGATATATATTTCATTGATTCCCTCTTCATTGTAATTGATCTCGAAAATATTATAATTACCGAATCACAAACGGGTAGAATTTTGGGCAGAGACTGTGCTAACTCTTATCGAATAATTAACAATGATATATACTTGTCTGACTGCAAAAAGAACTTACGTTCACTGTAAAAATATAATATCGCCTTGAACAAATTCGAGTATTTTACAGACGCGAAAAAATGCGATGATAAATTAGTCTATCTCCTGGCCGACACTTTGTTTTTTGTTAATCGCGACAGGACACAAATAATAAAGTCATTTAGAGATGAAATCCTTGACGTTTATAATTTTGAGGATTTAACCCCTTACTCAGATAATTGTGAAAACTTTTACGTTTTGGGCAAATATCGTGAAAATAATTCTCCTGCCCGCGAAAATATTTATAAATATGATTCCGGATCAGGATGTTTTATTAAATGTTTTGATTCAATGGAATTGAATTATCAACTAAATCTTCAGGGCGCTCAAATCACCGGTATCCAGGAATATGACAACAAACTGTATTTTTCCGCTAGTTTTTTCGTTGGCCACCAAATGAGAAAAAGTAATGTTATTCTGTCATATGATTTTGACGAGAATAAACTTTATTCCCTTACAAACATCGGATACTATTCATTTCCCTTCGGTTTTTTTACCAGAATCCCGTAGTACAGGGTTCCTGACATCACGTATATTGAAATACAACTATTTTATCATCTTCTTCCATTAACTGGCAGAATAATAACAGAGAGAATATTTCGTTATCCTCTCTCAATATTGTTTTTATCTTTTAAAGCGACCTCAAAAAAATAAGCGTTAAAAAAATCAAATGAACGGAGCGTTAAAAAAGGAAAGCTGTCTGAGGCACATGTCTTTTTATGTGCCGAGTTCTTTCATTTTAGCGGAGTGAATTGATTTTTAGCTTATTTTTTTGCAGTCTTGACTTCTTTTGCCTGCTCGCCGCAGGAGAGTTACTTTTTGTGTCAAGACAAAAAGTAAGGGCATATTTTTAATAGGTTAAGTTGGCAAGACTCGCTACAATCTTAAAAAGGTAATTTTCAAATTATTTCACAAAATGAAAAATTAAAGGCAATTCTTTTTAACAGAATTTCTAATGCCAGTCGCATACGTATATACGCAACAAAAAATCTATGTTGTTTTATTTCAATACATTATGTTTCTGATGTCAGGAGTCCTGTAGTATTTGTAAAGCCCAAATAAAAAAAAGGTTATACGAATTACCCGTATAACCTTTTTAATTTCTTCTATCAAATAAAGTTGAAGTGTAATCAATCTCTTTCTCTACTTAATTATCCTCCCCAGAACGTCAGTCAGTTTATCCCTGAGGATTGGTTTTGATATAAAGTCGCTGAAACCGGCGGCGATAAATTTCTCCCTGTCCCCCGGAAGCACATAAGCTGTTACTGCGATAACCGGCACATTCTGGTAGCCTGGCAGCCGCTGGATAATACGCAGGGCGTCGAGTCCGTTATATTCACCCTGGAGATTTATATCCATCACAATAAAATCGAACTGTTTTTTCTTTATCAGGGGCATAGCGTTTTCAAGGCTGTTGGCAAAATCGATCGCCTTAAGGTCCTTCATCTGAACGCGGAAAAGTATCTGCGAATCCACCTGGTCCTCAAGATACAGACAGGCGAGTGAAGGCAGATCAATCCCCTTTTCTTCCGTAGTCTGCTGCGGAGGTTCCACTGCCGGTTTTTCAATTTCCGGCGGAACCGAGGTTGATCTCAGCGGGTAACTCGGCTGAGGCTCAGGCTCCTGCCATTTAGGAGTTGAAGGAGGGGGAACATTTATCGAGGGCTCGGGATCACGCATAAAATCAGGTTCCCTGGCCGGTTTAGGTGGTTCAGGTTCTCTGAAACGCGCCGGCTCTTCTCTTCTTTGCGGAGCGGCCGGTTTTTCCTCCTCTCTGCCGCTCTCCCCCGACCACCTCAGCGGTTCAGGTTGTCTTTCGGGCTGAGCGGTATATCTTTCAGTAGGCGCCGGCGCCGGTCTTTCCACTGCTCTTTCAACCGGTTTTTCATCGACTGCTTCCACACTGAGCGATATGTTTTCAGGCATGGTGAATTGTTTCGGAATTACCAGGCAATATTCATTTGGTGTGTCATTTTTATAAGATATATTCTGTTTTGCCGAAAGAATAAGTGATAATTTTCTTATCAGGCGAACACTGAATCTTGAGAATCCATATTTTTGCCTTACAATAGCCTCATCCTCGCTGAAAACATCCTGCAGGCCATTGATGAGATGTTCCGATATTCCCCCGCTTTCATCTTTTATACCTACTGAAATACTATCACGGTCATAGGCTGTGGCAGAGACATAAATTTTATTGGAGCCGGTAATCTGCATACCAAAATTTGTAAACGCTGTTAAGAGAGTCTGGAAACGATACTTATCGGTTTCAAATGCGAGTGAGGATGAAATTTTACCATAGGCGAGGGTAACTCCTTTTGATTCGGCTGTCTTTTTTGTATTATCCTCAAGCTGATCGAGCAGATCAATAAATTTTATATTTGAAGGTTCAATTGAAATATCCTTCTGAATGATCTGGGCATATTCACCGGCAGTATCCATTATCTGAATTAGCATTTTCTGATTTTCCGAAATGATATCTGCCGATTCTCTCTGATCATCTGTAGGATTGGGCAGACTGTCGATAAGCTCCTGAGCAAAACCTATGATCACATTTATCGGCGTGAGAATTTCATGGAAAAGATGGGAAAGAAATGAACTATCCAGTTCCCCGCCGCTTTCTTTTGGCTCTTCAACAGGTTTCGCCACCTGCTGTGGAGCTTCGGCAACAGGAGCCAGCCTGACGATAATGCTGTATTTTTCAATCTCATTCTTGTAATTCACTACCGGAACCGCGGTTGCCGAGGCATCCTTTATTTCACCCGACTTTGTTTTAATACCTACTTTCAGTTCTTTTACAGATGGATCATCCGACTGGAATATAGTGGTATTTACCTTTCCCCTGTCATCATCCGAAACAACCGAAAGGAATTGTTTTTCTGTCAGGTCGGAGTGGGTATAGTTTAAATTTTTTGTCGGAGTTTCATTAAATTCTGAAATGAAACCATCTTTATCGGTAACGAAGATCATATCCTGTGTAAACTGAAAGGCGGAACGGTAAAGCTGCAGATTTTTATCATCTTCAGCCTTCTGGGTGACATCATGTATAATATTTATATGCGCCCGTCTCTCCTTATAATCAATCGCGTTTTTACCAATCTTCACCAGCACCGAACTTCCATCTTTTTTCTTATGGCGCCAGGGACCTGAAAAACCATCCATTTTCATTTTATTATCTGAAGCTTCAATCAGAGTCTGAATATCTTCAGGCGCGTAGAGGTCAGTGAGGTCCATGTGAAGGAATTCTTCCCTGCTGTATCCATAAAGCTTCAGGGCAGGATCGTTGACATCCAGGAACTGAAGGTTTTCAATGTCATAAATAAAAACTGCTTCCGGGCTGGTGTGTAAGATTACATCATACATATCGTCGCTTCTGCTATTTGATTTTTGATAGTTTTCTTCTTTCGGCGCGAATACGAGGGATAGTCCCCCCAGTCCTGATTCCGCGTTTATCAGCCTGTGTATATCCACTCCGTAGATCTTTTCATCAGGGGTTTTAATCTCAATTTCATCTTCCGAACTTTCAATCCCCTGGCTGTCTATTTTTATACGGACTCTGTTTATCTGATCAATAAGTTCATCAGGTAAAATAAAGCTGATATTTTCTCCCTCAAGTTTTTCAGCGGGAGAAATATTCATCAGTTCTCTGAGCAGGTTGCTCGCTGTGAGAATCCGGTTTTCATCATTTATAATTACAATTGATTTGTCAATATTTTTTATGGCTTCCTTGAGGAGAGGATTTCCCTCGATTGTTTTTTCCCTGTTTTCCGAACCGAGTGAAAAACCTATTATTGCCATCACCGATCGTCTTTCATCATAAACAGGGAATTCCACAACCTGGTCAACAGGATCAATCCGGTTGCTGTAAAGAGTTTTTAATCCCCCGATTATAACCCCGTTGCATGACTTGATTATATACTCATCAACAGTTTTGTAAATATCAAGCAGGGCCGGAGTAAGAAAATCTCCTTCAAGTCTTCTTTCAACCTGAAACTGGTCATATCCGAGCCATTCGGAATATTTTTGATTAACCAGAACATATTTGCCAAAATTATCCTTAATCCAGAAAAATTCATCCAGGTCATCGGCAAGTTTCTGAATTTTTGTTTTACTGATAAAAGTAAAGGGGTAATTGGATTTAACCTCCTTAATAATCCTTTTAAGCCTTTCATCACCAAAATAGTCATCAATACCTTCCGGATGGAAAAATATTTTTCTTAAACTTTTATTGCTCAGATCATTTTCATTTCGGAAAATCGTAAAAAGATAGAACTCATTTTTTTCCGAAACGAATGGAGTTATGATTACACTATAATCCTGGCTTTCCCTTGGTGTTTTACCAATCCGGACAGACTTTTTGGATTTTTTTCCGCTATCCCTGACTTCGGTGAAATATTCCCTTAATCTGTTCCCCGTTTCATGAGAGAAATACTTGAACAGAACATTTTCAGTAGAAGCTTTGGGAAGAAACGCCGCGCCCTCTTCATTCATCGCGGTAATAACCGCGTATTCGTCGAGAATGAAGGAAGCGGCTCCCGTTTCCTTTCTCAGCATCTTTTCTATGGAAAGATCAAAAGCCATATATTAAAAAGGTATCTCAACTAAATATTCATTGCTGTAACCGGAAACTCCCTGGGTATTTTTCGCTCTTACCCGGTACCAGAATCCTTCGCCCCGGTAAATACCCGAGCCCTCGGCATCCTGGTAACTTGTGCTGTTAGCTTCAATTACCGCTATTCTTGTCCACGCGCTTCCGGTAAAATCGGCTTTTCTTTCAACCTCAAAAAGCAATTCATTATCTGAATTATCCTGCCAGGAAAGATTGACCTTTACTTCTCCTTCAACCACTTCACCGACAAGGGATGTTGGCGGCATAATGTTCCCTGTTCCCCCGGCAGTGCTTACCTCATTGGAAAAATCTGAAAAGTCAGAATCTCTGAAAGCCCTTATCCTGTACCAGTAAATTTCATTTGTATCGGGAACGGTGTCCGAAAATGCCAGCGATCCCGGGTCTAAGATTACCCTGGTCACAAATTCACCCGATGTACCGGTTTTTCTCTGCAGTTCAAGGCCATCTTCATCTGTTGAGTTTACTTCCCAGTATAATGTATATTCACCGGGATTCGAAGTTTTCAGAATTTCAAGATTTTCGGGGGCAAGCGGCGGCAGTTCTGGCACGTATGCGCTGTCTTCATTTGAGAACTGTGTGTAAAATCCTTCAGTAGCGATATGACGCGCGCGGTAAAAATAGGTGTTTTCCACAGTTATCCCCGAGTCGATAAAAATAGTAACATCAGCGTCAACATCTCCCAATGTGGCCCAGCTTCCTGAACTGCCGGTTTTTCTCTGAACTACTGTGCCAACTTCAAATTGTGTATTGTCATTCCAGGTTACATCAATATGTCTTGTGGAAGAATTGAATGCCGCTTCGAGATTCTGCGGAGCAGGCACATCGGTGGAATAGGTGCTTACTGACGCAATATTCGACCAGTCGCTCTGAACTGTGCCTGTATATGCTTTTATCCTGTATTGATACGGAGTACCCCCTATCAGTCCTTCATCAGTATATTCAAGGGGAGTTCTGGGTAAAGTAGCCACCTCATTCCAGGTAGTCTCTCCGCCATCCAGTCGCTGAAGAATAAAACCAAGTGTGTTTGTTCCATTATCAACCCAGGTCAGATAAACAGAGGAAGCCCCGAGCGCTTCCGCTCTCAGGTTTGAGGGTGTGTCCCCTGCGGTGCTTCCGGTGGAGTTTACCTCATTGCTGAAGTCGCTTTCGCCATAAGAGTTTATCGCTCTTACTTTATAATAATATGTTATAAATGGAGAAAGATCATAATTATCAACACTGATTGTTTCTTCTTCAAGTAATTTGATCGACCTGTAAATCTGGTTGGCTCCATCCTTTCTCCATACCTGGAAATATTGTTCATTGTCTGAATTATCTTCCCACTTCAGGTTAACAGCGTTCGCGCTTATTTTAGTCAGTGAGAGATTGGTCGGGGCGTCGGGAGGATCGGTATTTATCTTCACAAATACCGTCTGTGTTTCACTTGTTGCCGCGTCCCCATCCTTATTATACACAGTGACAGCATAAGCTATCGATTCATTCAGAAGCTCTTCACTTACAATCAAATAGAGTGGAAGATACTCTACCGCTTCTGTTGAATCGGGCAGATAAGCAGTTGCTTCACCATTCACAATTACGTCGTAGTGGTCCAGTCCGGTTCCGCCAACTTTATCGGCAGCCTGATAGGATATCTGTGTTTTTCCTACCTTAACACTGTCTCCGGTCAGAGGAGAAAGCAAAGTTATTGTCGGAGCTGTCTCCCTGGTGTCGACAACTGACTGAACACAGCTTTGTATAAAAATTACTGAAACTGTGAAAAGAATTCCGGCAAAGATAATTTTCTTTAACATATTCATACTCTGTTCAAGTGCGGAATATTTTTACAATCCGCTATAAATTGATATTGTCGAAATCAATAAGGAACGACCTCGACTCACCATCCTCCAGATCCTCGATAAATAGATAAAGTATATTGGAAGTGGCGTTAAACTCAAATTCCGGTATTTTGGTATTTACAAGGTCTGAAGAAACACCAACATTTTCAACCTTTTTATTAAGGTTCACCTCAATAACAAAATTATCAATCATCTCTTCAGCGAGATTGGTAACTTCAACCTCCATACGGACAGAACTGTTTGAACCATATTGAAGTTCAACTCTGCCCCTCTTAAGCCACCAGTCTTTCAGATCTGAAATATTTGTCAGCCACATATTCTTATTTCTGGTATACTGAAGAATCTCATCTATTACTCTGACATAACCGCCATTCATCTGGTATTTTGAATGAACCTTAAAAACAAATAGTCCGCTTTCAAATAATATTCTGTCAACATCCTCCTCATAAGTGTAGCGCTGGAAGTTGGGATTTTTGAGTCCATATTCACCGACAATCTCAATATCATCTCTCGCGGTTTTAGTCATCAGTAATATCGGTTCATCATTACGGATAATCACACGCGGCACAGAACGATCTGTCAGGCTGTCTGTAACAAAATAAGTTATATCGTTGGACGACATCCCCTGGAGTGTATTCTCATCGTAAAAACCATAAAGCGGCATAATGCCATTCACAGGTTTTTCGATCAGGCTTTCAATTTTGCTTTTTGCCGATTCGATGCTGGCGAATTGGGCGTCTTTATCATAAAGCGCGTTTACGGTATCATCAGCCGCGGCGAGAAAACCAATGTCAACTATCGCCCCGACATCCCCATATTTCGCGAGATTTTTTACTATTCCGGGATAAGACTCAGCAACAGAAGGCTGAATAAAAAAGTTAGCCGGGTATTGTGAGGATTTTAGCATAGCTATGAGATTATTGGCATTGCCGGGATTCTCATCCACTGTTGGAATAAAAATGGCGGCGGCGTCGTAAGGAGGCGGCCAGTCTTTTATATAGGCAATCGGACGGTATGTCAGCCAATTTATACAATTAACAAATAGTTTATTGTAATTTATGTAATCTTTCTGGTCGCCGATAACAGAATTAAGCTCGAATCCGAACCACACAAAACGTCCTTCGCCATAATTGCCGTAAGCTATTCCGGCGCTCTTTTCAATTTCATCCCTTACAAGTCCCGCCTCACGGCGAAAATCGTACCATGAACTTACCTGAACTGTTCTTGGTTCAAGTATTTCAGCATAAATCGGCCTGTCCCAGGTAGCTATTTTTAGTGTGTATCCGGTTGGTATTCCGGCGGTTATAGGCATATTGCCGCGAAGTGTATGAATTTTATATACTTCGCGAGGTTTAATCTCTTTGGTAAACTTTAATCCGAATGTTTCGGTAAAAAACTTCCATCCTCTCCACTTGCCTTCGTATGAAAATGTGGCTATTCCACCTGTTGCGAATACACTTCCCCCACTTTCCAGATAAGCTTTTATCTGAACTATCTGTTTTTCACTTAATGCTTTTACTCCGGGCAGAATCAGCAACTCATAATTAAAATGATCTCCGTTTTCAATTTGCTGATCAGTGATAAGATCAAAATAAAGTTTACTTGAACGGGCAAATTGCTGCCATGTATCAACGTTGTCAGTCACCCAGGTGCTGCCTTCCTCAAACATCGACTCTGTATATTTTGAATAGAGAATTGCTACGTTATGCTTTTTCTCAACAAAAATATAGCTCAGATTTCTCGGCGAGGGAGCAAGTTCGGTGAGATCAAAATTGCCATAGATACTTTTAAGTATCAGCAGAAAAATAAGTATCCCGCCGACAACAAGCACAAGCCCGCTGAGAAAGACAATCGGATAATTGACACTGACGCCGGTTAGTCTGTCATCTTCTACCGCCACTGTAGATTATCCTCTCTGTTTTTCTTTTGTTTGGTCTGATCTTCATTTCCTTCACTTGTATAACGCATAAACTTTTTGCGTGAAAATTTTTCCGGTTCCGATGATTCCCTCGTTGTGCCGGTTGCCGTTCTCTTGAAATGATCTTCCGCGTATGTGGCCGAAGTCTGGGTCGCGAAAGTCGGTCTTGTCTGGAAACCTGTAAGTTCCTTATCCGATGTTTGTGTAAACATCCTCGGACGGGTTAACTCGGGACTTGTAAACCTTGTGGGAGCTTTCTCTGTCGTAACGGGTCCTTTCTCCCCTGTTTTAGTAAATTTCTGCTCTGTAAGTATCTGTTTTGGCTCTACAAGTTCTGCCGGAATTGTTTCAGGAGGTTTAGCCTTCGCAATTCTCCCCTTTCTTTCTCTTATCTTATAGAGAACATACGCGCCAACCGCAAGTATAAAGGTCGATATCGTCGATACAAGTATAATCAGTGATAATATAGGTATAAGTTCCATCGTTACTCCTAATTGAAATTACTTTTTGGCCTGCAGACCTGTTCTCTCTAATTTTCCCCAGTTCATTTCAATTCCAAGGAATTCTTCAATCGTTGCCATGGCTTTGGTTACGTCAATGACCAATACGAAAAATATTCTGTATGCCAGCGCATAAGGGATTAATCTTAATTCCTCCTTTTCCGCCGCCACACAATAAATTGCGGCCAGAAGGTCAAGAATGGTTATCCCAAACCACCAGAATACAATGAGGCTTGTCATTCCGTTAAAAACACCCACCAGAATAAAAAAGAGGTTGCCGAGAATATCCATGGCGGGCCACGCGAGCGATTCGAACACCATCGACCAGAGTATAAGCGTATTGTTAAAATTCAGTGTTGGATTTATAATATGTTTTCTATGTTTTCTGATCGCCTGTAAAATTCCGCGGGTCCATCTGTAGCGTTGCTTCAGAAGCTGCTGAAGTTTACCCGGGGCTTCAGTATATGATATCGCCAACGGTTCATAATTTATTTTCCAGCCTTTGGCGAGAATCTTCAGGGTCATATCGGCGTCTTCGGCGAATGTATCGCTTGAATAATATCCGCCATCAATTATCGCTCTTTTTCTGAAAAATCCGATGGGACCGGGAATAATATTCACCATTCTCAATATTCCCTGCGCGCTTCGGGCAAGATTCAAACCTTCTACATATTCGAGCGCCTGAAGGTCTGTCAGCATATTTCCCCTGTTCAGCACTTTAACATTGCCGGCCACCGCGCCAACCGCCGGATCGATAAAATGCCGCGCTCCCATCTTAAGAGCGTCTTCATTTAGCATCGCGTCACCATCAACGCAAAGAACAAAATCGGACTTTGAATGTCTTATCCCCGCGTTCAGCGCTCTCGCTTTTCCGCCGTTGGGTTTACTTATAAGGGATACTTTTACAGTCGCGTATTTCCCTTTCCTGTATCCCACCATACTTTCAGCGATCTCACCTGTGTTATCCTTCGAACCGTCATTGATAATAATAATTTCGAAGTTTGGGTAGTCGAGGTCAACAAGCGATTCAACTGAGTCCTTTATAGTAACACCTTCATTATAGGCGGGGGCCATGATCGATATAAAAGGATAAAACCCATCCTTATCCTCAACAGTGTATTTGGTCAGATAAAGATAAGCCAGAATCATAATGGAAACGAATCTGAACAATAATGAAAAAAGAAATAATATCAGGGCAAGAACCGTCGCGTAAACGATGAGTCCGTCAAAAGATAACACGGTGAACGGAAGTGTAAGAAGAATAATTCCGATCATTACAAGCGTAAGCACACCGGAAATTATCATTACCCTTATTTTTTCGGTTTTGATATCCCTTTCAGGCGCTTCCTCTTCGGTATTATCCACCATTATCGTACGTTTCTGTATATCATCTTTTTCTGCCATATCGACCAAATTATTGTTTAAACTTTAATGACAACAAATATTATACCGGATAAAGAGAAATTAACTATGAAATATACTAAATTTGTTTCTCAGCCTCTGCCAATCCGATCAAAAAAAACATATTTTCTTTCGTTTTTTGATATCCTTGGCAACAATATTTTTACACATCCGATTTGTAAACCGCCGTATATCCCTATAAATCGTTTTTAAACAAACAGTTAATTTGTTTACTTAAAGCAGAATAAAAAGAACTTACAGCTAATAACATAATTTATAATATAATTATGATTTTTGCAATAGCAATTTAAGGATATTTTACCTGACTTTCTTAATTAGTTCAGTGAATAATATAATTTGACCGAAGCCCACCGTTTTTTAAATGGCCCGTTATAACGCCAGCTATGAAAAATACCGGCATCAAACTCCATATCTATTCGTTTATAAACATTTGTGCGTATATGGCCAGAAAATCCACCTAAAAACTGATCATTTTCAGGATGATACCCCCCTTTAATTCCAAAATTGAAATCAAACCGGCCATAAGCTGTTGAAGTATAATACCAGTCAATCCATAAATAATGAGTTGAAAACTCTTGTGGCGAATAATAATAATCCAGAGTATACTTGTAATCTTCATAAAAATATTCATATCCGGCAAAGGTATTTTTGTGTATCAGAAAACCAACGGTAGCGGCAAAATCATTGCCGATATTGGAGGGAATTTTGGTAATCAGATTATTTTCAATCATTGTGCTTAAATCTGTTGCCATTAGCCGGTAATTAATTGTTAAATAAAACCTTTTATATAGCACCCCGTTTGCTTTAATAAAATATTTATGAACCGGAATCCTCGGCCCTATAGCTCCGGCGTCATCATAATGATGCACCGCGTCTGAAAGATGATAACCTGCCGAAATCTGATAATTTTGCCTGAAATGATAATCCCCCTTTACCTCAACATCCGGATTCCTTTTAACATCAGAGACAAAATATTCTCCAAATCTCATTTCAATCAGCAGGCTTTCAAGCGGCCGTATAAAAAGTTCTCCAAAATAACGGGTATAGTTGTGTCCCTCGTCCTTGTTTTTGCGCGAGCCCCGCATATAGCTGAACCCTGGTCGTATATGCTTATACCAGCTTGTCCTTACTCTCAACCCCGCCTGAATATTTTCATAGGAATCACTATTTATATTGACATTCATTAGCGGCAGAACTTCAATATTCCTCCGTTCATATTTATCAATATCCCATACTGAACCGAGCATGCTTCCTTTTTTTACTTTCCTGAGAGGAAGAGCGTCAAGTCTGTCGTAGGCTTCATAAAACTCAGGGAATTTTTCTATAATTCTGTTATACTCAGCTCTCGCTTTATCATAACGGTGTATGGAAGCATATATATCTCCTCTTAATAGTCCTGTTTCGGGATTATCCGGATAGGTATCTTCAAGTTTTTGAAGTTCTTCAAGAGCGGATCTGTATTCGCTCCCTTTAAATAACGCGATTGCTTTTCTCTTATGTATTCCGCTGTCATATTCTTCAGCGAGGATAATATTATAAATTTCGACAGCATTCAGAAACTGCTTTTCACATTCGTAAGCTTCAGCGGCTTTCGAAAGAAAATCCTTCCCTCTTCTGTGGTTTTCCGGAAAACTTTCATAAATATTTATCGCATCTTTACATCTGCCCTCTTCAAAAACATTTATCAGTTCCTCTTTCTTTCCTGTAAAGATTTCCTCTTCCGAGGCAAATTTTTCATAAAACTTTCCTCCGAAATTTAATATATCCGGTGAATCGGGATGAAGCTCAATAAGTTTGTCAAGCCTTGCTCTGGCAATTTCCCGGTTTTCAGTATCCAGATTTGAAATAACAGCAGCAGCCAGGTAACCGGCAGATAAATTATTCAAAGGAACCGGAATCTCACCTGTGTCAAAACCTCCCTGTTTTGCCCAGGAAAAAGCTTTCCAGAAAAGTTCATCATTACCGCTGTTTCTCTTTAATTGCAGCAGCTCTTTCGCGGAAAAATAGGCTGAATCGGGCAGACCTCTTTCAGCGTAATTTAATATACTCTCCTTTAAAATATTCTCATTACCCGGGTAAGCCGATCTCAACAGGGATAAAACAGCTCCTCCCTTTTCCTTTTCTCCCTTCTTATTAAACAAATTTGCGAGCTTTAAGCCATCCCTTGTTTTTAATTTTGACAGATCCCCTGAAAGAATCCTCTCCTCCTCATTTTCTTCCATCTCCGATATTTTTTGAGAAACCATCAAATCCGGTTCGTCAAATTCATCGGTTCCTTCATAATTTTCTCTCAGGTAATCAAGCTGCGCGGCAGCTTCATAAAACATTTTTTGTTTGATCAACTCATTAATAAGATTAAACCTTACCGGGGCTCTGTTTGGATTGCTGGCAAGAATTCCCAGATATTTTGCTATTTCCCTGGTATCTCTTTCCGGTTTCACATTTTCAACACTGCCCGGTTTATTCTTGCTCATGATATGGAAATTCTGAATGTCAGGATGTGAAGGGTTGATCTCAGATGCTCGGGCGATATATTCTTCGGCATTTAAAAGATCATTCTGATTAAGATAATTTTGCGCGAGCAGAATAATAATACTGATATTATCAGGATCATTTTCAAGCTGTTCAGTTAATATTTCACCGGCAAATTCATGGTCCTGGTTCAGCCATACCGATATTTTGGCATAAAGCAGGTTAGCTTCCTTATCCCCCGGATCATTTTCACGTATGTATTGAACCTGCGTAAGCGCTTCCGGCAGTCTTCTTTGCTCAATAAGGAAATTAACGAAATCTTTTCTGACTGAATAGTTATCAGGATATTCGCTCAGCGCTGAACGATAGAGATTCTCGGCAAGCATTGTTTCTCCAAGCTTTGAATAATGTATCAGCACTTCCTCAAACGCAGCTTTATCAGATAACAAATCATCCGATTGGGAAAGATTTTCTATGCGGCTGAGCCTTTGATCTCTGATTCTCTGGTAAAGAGCTTTTATTTCGCCCGATTCTTTTTGCGCGTCCTCAAAATAACCATATTGTATTTCGGCCTCTTCAAAATCGCCGGAGTCCAGAAGCCCGCCGATTAACTCTGTTCTGGTTTCTTCATCCGAAGGATCATTCTGTAATTTCTCATAAAGAACTTTTAACTCTTCTTTTAATGAATCCGCCTGTGCATCCCTGTTCGTTTTGCTGAATAAATTTGATGCTGAAAAACCTGTGATCAGGGAAAACGCCAATATAAACAGCGGGGATACACACCATTTCATCAGCTTTTCAGTTGATTTAAAGGAACATACGCTTTACCCGGCTTTGATTCGGCAGTTTCAATGTAATCCATCATTAATTCCGAATTGGTAATGTTATTATTTACTTCAACTTTCATTACCGATATAAATTCCTGAACCGCTTTCATATAATCGGGATCAGAACTGGGGAAATGGCTTTTCATTTTTTCTGTAAGATTTTGTATTCTTTTTTCTGTGCCGTCAACAACAAGTATCATTATCTTATTTTCCTGAACGCAAATCTTATCCTTTTTATCAGTAGCGTTTCTTACTGAATTCTGAAGCTGGTTTAATGATAGCAGCCCCTTTACCTGCGCCCCGGGATCGAGCTTGAATACAAGCAGATTAAACTTCTTTCCGGTGCTCTGGAAAAGAGCTATCTGGTTATTTAATATCAGAAGGAAATCATTATAGGAATATACATTCGAATAATATAGAGAATCATCTACAATATCTTCGGTCCGATTTTTTTCCTCTGTCTCATTCTTGGAGGGTATACTTCCGGCAAGAGGTTCGGCTTCTTTGGCTTCCGGTTCAACTGCTTTTTTCTCCTCTTCTGGTTCCTCTACATCGACGGTAACCCCGTTTCTTGGTTCTATTCTGTATTGATCGGAAAACTGACCTTCCGGATGGCCGACATTGGGAGTAATTGTTATTATCCCTCCATGATAACGGTCATCTATTTTTTTATCAAATTTTTTCAGCGCGATTACCGCGGTTACATAATTTGCCAGGACATCAACAATCGACTGAGCTTTAGGTGTAGCCGGTTCACCAACTATAAAAAAGCTTGTAATATCTTTTTCTTCGATAATTTCAAGAGTATGAAGAAACGAATCTCTGAGGAGATCGATATTTCTGAAACCTATATAAGGAGTAATTTCATCAAAAATAATTGAATTCGGTTTGTACTGGTTAACAACTGTAATTATATCATTAAAATACTCGATCAGATAGTCATCCATATTCTGAACATCATAAATATAATTCGGGGGAGCAATACGAACTACAATAATCTGATTCTGGTCCATATATTCCTGAAGGTCGATATTCAATGAGGCGGCCTGAATCATAAGGTCCTTTGGCCTCATACCGGTAAATAACAGACAAATATCTTTGGAAACAGCAAACTGATGAGCAAATTTCAGGCTTAAAAGAGTTCTTCCCGATTTCTTTTGTCCTACAATCAGGTAGCTGCCTCCTTTATAAAGGCCGCCCCAGTTAACATCAATAAACTTAAATCCTGACTTGAGTAATTTAATCGGTCCGCTCATAATAAATAGTATCCTCGAATAGTATTAAACTAAGCTTATAAATTATATAATTTTATCTGTAAATATCAACAAAATTACAATCAATTTAAATGAAGTGGCTAAATTGATTGATATATTGAATTTTATTTTCCGTTCCTGGCAGATGAAAGCGCTCCAAATACAAAAATCGCGGTCGCGTTGGCGGTAATAGTCGGTTCATTGGTAACATAATCCTGCCTGTCATCTCTGTATACTGCCGAATCGGTTTGAAACCTTGAGTAATAGTCTCTCTTTTCAAATTCAATTTCATAGCTGTCGAGAGCCTCCCTCGAAACCGGTCCTGCCGCGAATCCCCCGTGTAATTTACCATCATCAAACCAGGCTATCTGATGATGAAAATTCCTGGTGAATTTTTTGCCCACTCCATAAATAAAACTCAGTCCCCATGGATTCCTCCCAAGCATGTAATCTCTTTGATAGGTTGCAACAGAATCATAGGTTTCGTCACTTGTGAGATCATTCCATAAAATGTTTTGCAGAGTAATTCCGAGCAGGGTATTATTCGATCCCCAGAAAAATGAAGCTCCCGTACCAAAAACCTTTGTGTTTTTATTTTGATTAAAACCCTCAAGGTTCGCTCTGAGGTAATCGGTATATTTCCAGTCATATTTTGCGAGACGGTAGTGCGCGTAGGAATTGATATTGCCCCAGCTCCACCAATGATCGCTGCCCGCTCTGTTTGCGTGAATCTTCGCTTCTGTCAGATACTTTTGGTCTTCGGTGGTTATAAATAGCTCAATAGCGCCCAGAGCTACTTTCCCCTCAAATTTTGTGTCAACATATTCTCCCGTGCCGCTGCTGTCGACATCCGGAATGAAATCCATCAGATCAAAAACATTTTCTGCCTCTCTAAGAAGCTGCGCCGAAAAGGTTTCATTTCCGAATCTTTCTTTCCAGATTCTTGAACCAAGCGCCATGGTAGCTGAATAAAGGCCCGCGAGATTTTTACCCATACCGGTAAATCCCGGCCGGTCAAATCCCAGGGGATCATCTTCGGGCATTCTCCAGCCGACACTATGATCCCTAAGGTCCTGAACCTGGGTAATGAATTTGTCATTTTTGTAGTGGGCTCTTAACAGCCAGTCCAATCCTATTTTCGCTTCTTCAAGTATATCAGGCGCGCCATTGCCGTTGTTATCAAAACTGAACTTACCGGGGCTGAACTCATAACTGAATAGAAGTGTATAAGTTGCATATGCCGTGGTATTGAAAAATTTAACATAATCCGCGGCGTCATGCCATCCCCCCGTAACATCAATCTGGGTGCGGATTGTATCTTTTCCATCTATAAGATAAGTGGCGTCGGCTATATGACATTTACCATGTCCGGCGGGATCTGTCGGTCCGCATCGCTGAATAGCAAAGAATCCCAGCAATTCTTCCGCGATATTATTATATACTGTATAACCAATGGTAAAATCATCAGATTCACGATTGCCGACTTTTATATAAAAATCACCCAGACGCCTGAATGATGAAAAGTCAAAAATATAAGAATAAAAATCGTCGCCATATCTCATTCCGGTGCTTTGAATACTCCCCTCTTCAATTAACTTATCAGTTTTGCTGCTGATAATCTGGAATGTTAGCTCTCTCAGGGGGTCTTCTGTCAGAATGATTCCTGATTTAATATCTCCCGGAAGAAAACCAACCTGGTTCAGTCGGATAAATAATTCTTCAGCCATAAAAGCAGATGGCAATATTAAAAATATTATAAACAGGACTCCATATCTGTGCATAATCTTCTTCTCTTTATTGTAAGTTATAGCGGCTCCGACTTATCAGGAGAATAAATGAAAACTCTTCAGGATCACCGACATTATTATTCCTTATTAACTTTTACGGGGGAAAAGTTCCCCCGCTTAAATTAAATTTTCTTCAGGCCTATTCCCGGACGATCATTTAAAACCACCTTGCCATCAATTACTTTTGTACCTTCAAAAGGATCGTTGCCAATCAATAACGCCCCATCAAGGTCTGCCCAGTCAACCATCGGTGAAAGATGTGAGGCGGCTGATATAGCGCATGATGTTTCTGTCATACAGCCAAGCATAACCTTCATTCCAAGCGAGCGGGCCAGATTCAGCATTTTATGAGCTTCTCTCATTCCTGTCGATTTCATCAGTTTTATATTTATTCCTGAATAAACCCCGTGAGCTTTTACTACATCAGGTATTCGCTGAATCGCTTCATCCGCGATTATCGGAAGAGGACTTTTTTCAGTCAGCCATGCCAGATCATCAATCTGTGTTTTTGGCATCGGCTGTTCAACAAATTGGATTCCCCTTTCCTCAAGCCAGTGTATCATATCGAGCGCCATTTGTTTATCCTTCCAGCCCTGGTTTACATCAACCACGAGAGGAGTATCGGTCACTTCACGGATAGTTTTAATCATTTCCTTATCATTGTCTCTGCCCAATTTGACCTTCAGAACTTTAAATTCGGCAGCTTCTCTGACCTTCTGTTTAACAACTTCCGGAGTGTCAATTCCTATTGTAAAAGAAGTGTATGGGGTGGTATCTTTCTGATAACCCCATATCCGGTACCAGGGCTGCTTCATCATTTTTCCCACAAGATCGTGCAGCGCTATATCGACTGAAGCTTTCGCCGCGCGGTTTGCATCTTCAACTGAATCGACATAATCGAGAATTTTTTCCATTTCAAATGGATCATTAAATTGCGACAAATCAACCTTCGACAGAAATTTCGCGGCAGTTTCCTGCGATTCTCCAAGATATGGAGGCATTGAGGCTTCACCGTAACCTGTAAAACCTTCATATTCAATTTCTGTCAGCATCACCGGGGTTGTTGTCCTCGAGCTGGTCGCGATGGTAAATACATGTTTTAATTCGAGTGTATATGGCTTAAATGTAAGTTTCATTTTATTATTCGATTTATTGAAAATTATCCTTTTTATATTATTTTTTGTTCCAAAAGCGGGAACCATGGCAGCTGCAGACAATAATCCGGCGCTCTTTAGAAAATCTCTTCTGTTCTGTTTCATCAAAACTCTCCGGTATAAAAATTATTATCTTTTATAAATTCAACTCCGTTTTTTCCTAAAGAATTTAACATTCTTTTTGCCCGGATAAACGTTTTAAGACGGTATTGATTGAAATTCTCCCGGCTTTTATCGAAACTGTTTACCTTTATAATACCTGCTGAATGGATAAACTCGGTGTCCCCGATATAAATACCCACATGAGTTATCCTCTCACCACGCTTTTCTGTCGCTTTCCTGCCGAAAAATAATAGATCTCCCGGTTTGAGATTATCAAGCCCTTCTTCGGTATCAACAAGTTCCCCGGTATTAACCTGCTGGGAAGCGTCCCGTCTTAATTCAACTCCGTGAATTCGGAAAACTGTCTTTGTGAAACCGCTGCAATCCATTCCCTTGGATGATGTTCCTCCCCATAAATAGGGCAGGCCGATATAACGAAAAGCTGTTTTGATTATATCATCTGCCGAAGGAGCCGGCTGATTTATCCACTTTTCGTAGGTTATATAATCCCCTTTTTTAATATATCCGGTCCTTCCATCCGGAAATCCGACTAAGGTAAAATCCTTCTCTTCCTCCATTTTAATCAGGATATCACCGATTACAAGGTCTGAGACTCTGTCCCCTTTTTCATCACGGTTTTTATAACAAAAGCCGTAATCCCTGGAGAATACAATTTTATCAGCTTCAAACCATTCAGTTATTTCCTCCTTGGTCTTGAGCTCGAAACCACTGTCATCCATCCAGGCAATATACTTGTCCGGTGTCTGAACGAGATAAAAGCCTCTGCTTTTTTTATACACTTTCAGGGGAGTGCCAAGCAACGCCTGTGTTGCCATTTCGGCAGAATGCCCCGGTTTGGTTCTTAGATTTGCGACCGATAGGTTAACGATACCATAAATTTCATCACCCAGTTTGCTGTCGGGCAGAAGTTCAATCTCATTTTTCACTTTTGGTTCTTCCTTCTCCAGTTTTGTTTTTAGTTCTTCATAGGCTTCCGCGATATTTGTATAGCCGGTCGCTGTGATACTTTCATCATTCTCCTCGAATTGAATCTCGAAAAGAGCAACCCTGCTGTCAGGAGCGTATCTGTTTTTCAGACTTTCGGAAATTTCCCGAAGTTTTTTAATCTGACCGAAATTCTGTCCGGAAAATAATATCGCCAGAATCCCCGCGGTCAGGAAAAAGTTAATGATTTTTTTCATACTACCATCTACTATTGTTTAAAATGTTTTTCAAATTTAATTAAAAATGATATTATTTTTGTAGTATAGATCAATTTTTAAAGTTTTTTTATCATAACTTTGCTGATATTATTAAATTGTCCCTACAGATGCAAAAAACAATAATATTTTTTCTCACTTTTTTTGTTGTGAACACCCTTTATTCCATGGGTGATTTGGAAGGCCGGATAAATAAAACATCACGTTATATCGTTTCGGAAGAATTTTCGCGGATAAAAAAAAATTCCGGCGACCTCGCGGCTTTGGATTCGCTTTACTTCAGAACGATCGACCTCTGCGATAATGACGTATCGGAATCTCTTCTTGTTCTTACCCTTGCTACTCTTCCCTATTCCAGGCTTCCTGTCCGGACAGGCATTCCGGGAATATCCTTTGATATTCCCCTGCCGGCGCCCGCAGAAAAAACATTTCAAATCAGGAAAAACAATCTTCCCGGTAATATTTTTCCCGACTCCCCTCAAAACGATTTTGCTGATAAAGATAAGTTACCCCATTTTTTTGGCAACGCCTGGATAACCTATAATGTAAGCTTTTTTAATATTTCAAAATTTATAGGTATCTTTCTGGAGTTGTTTGAATATAATTTCCTTGTTACCGGCGCGCTCGATCCCAGGGACCTGGTAACAAACAGGTTGGGAGAACTATTTGGCAAAATACTTTCAAGTGAACCAATGACTCCCCCTTCCGGTATACTGAAGTTATATTCTTGTTATTATACAATATTAAATTGATGGCATTATGAGATCTGTACTAATTATTGATGACGAAAAAGAAATTTGTGAAAGTGTAAAAATGATCCTCGAATATGAGGACTTCGATGTCGAATATACCACTGATTCATCTGAAGGTCTGGTAAAACTTTCCAGGCAAAATTATGACGCGCTGCTGCTCGATATTCAGATGCCCGGTAAAAACGGGTTTGAAGTTCTTTCCTGGATGAAGGAAAATTCTGTCGATACGAGTGTTGTGATGATATCGGCCTTCAGCAGCCTGGAAAACGCGGTCAGGGCTACAAAACTTGGAGCATTCGACTTTATCGAAAAACCGATTGACCGGGATAAGCTGCTTATCAGCATCCGTAACGCGTGCAATACAAAAAACCTTCGCTCCGAAAATAAAAATCTGAAAAACGAACTTCTCGGTCGTGACGATATAATTGGTAAAAGCCCGGCCCTCGCCAACATTCTGGAAACTGTCTCGCGCGTAGCCAGGACCGACGCAAGGGTGTTTATAACAGGTGAAAACGGCACCGGTAAAGAATTGATTGCCCGCGCTATTCACGCCCAGAGCAACAGAGCCTCTAAAGAACTTGTGGAGGTTAATTGCGCGGCGATTCCGAATGAACTGATTGAATCGGAGCTTTTCGGGCATGAAAAAGGTTCTTTTACCGGAGCGATGCAGCAGAGAATAGGAAAATTCGAACAGGCTGATAAGGGAACTCTTTTCCTCGATGAAATTGGCGATATGAGTATGCAGGCCCAGGCAAAAGTGCTCAGAGCAATTGAGGATCACAAAATTGAAAGAGTCGGCGGAAATAAAAAAATCGAAGTGGATGTAAGAATTATTTCAGCGACAAATAAAGACCTTCCGAAGGAAATTGAGGAAAATAACTTCAGGGAAGATCTCTTTCACAGGCTGAATGTTATTCCTATAATTGTTCCTCCTCTCAGGGAACGAAAAGAAGATATTCCGGTTCTTGCCGAACATTTTACCAGAGAATTATGTAAAAAGAACAACTTTCCTGAAAAAGGCATATCTCCCGAGGCGATGAAAATTCTTCAGAATCAGCGGTGGACAGGAAATGTAAGAGAGTTAAAAAACTTTATCGAACGGCTTGTCATTATGGTTCCCGGCGAGGAAATCAATATTCATTCCTTAAAACCATTTCTCAGCGCCGCAAAATCGCAATTTGATGATCTGCTCGATCTTTCAAACTCATTCCAGGAATTCAAAGAAAAGGCTGAAAAAACTTTCATATTAAAACAACTTGAGGTAAATAGCTGGAACATTAGTAAAACCGCCGATATTCTCGGTATTCAGAGAAGCCATCTTTACGGCAAAATGAAAAAATATGATATTGAAAAAGGAGGCGAATAATGCCTGAAACAATTTTTTCCAAAATTATCAAAAAGGAAATTCCGGCTGATATAGTTTACGAAAGTGACAATGTGCTCGCTTTCCGCGATATTAATCCGCAGGCGCCGGTTCATATTCTTATCATTCCAAAAATTGTTCTGGAAACTGTAAAAGATATCGAGGGGAAAAAACACGCGGAATTACTTGGCGAAATGTATGATGTCGCTAACAAGCTGGCGAAAGATGAAAAAATTGCCGATGATGGTTTCCGTCTGGTTATGAACTGCGGACCGGGCGGCGGCCAGGAAGTATATCACCTTCACATGCATCTGCTCGGCGGCAGAAAAATGACCTGGCCTCCGGGCTGATATTTTTTTACCTGTTTATTCCTTTATCAGCGATATCAGTCCTGTAGGTTATACCATTAAAGTTAATCCTATTGAGAGCAGTATAAGCTTTTGTTTTTGCTTCCTTTAGATCATTTTGTTTAATATGGCTTGTAACTCCGAGAACCCGGCCCCCGGATGTTAATATCTTGTTCCCCTCTGCTCTGGTGCCGGCGTGATAAATTATGATTTCCTCATCTTTATCAAATTCATCAATTCCTGTAATTTCGTAACCCTTCTCATATTTCCCCGGGTAACCTTCTGACGCGGCCACAACACATACAGAAGCGCCGCCCGAATAACGGACAAGCTCTTTATTGATTTTACCGGCAGCCGCTGAATAAAGAAGTTCAGTAAAATTTCCTGCTGTTACAGGTAACACAGCCTGAATTTCAGGATCGCCGAAACGACAGTTGAACTCGACAACCTTTGGGCCTTCCTCCGTTATCATCAAACCACAATAGAGGCATCCGTTATATTTTCTTCCCGAATCTTTCAGGGCCTTAAGAGTAGGTCGGATAATTGTATTTTCAACTGATAACATAATTTCCGGAGTCATAACCGGCGCCGGAGAATAAGCTCCCATTCCGCCTGTATTTTTCCCTTTATCTCCATCCAGGGCTCTTTTATGATCTTGCGCGGAAGGAAGGCAGACATAGTCCTCACCGTCAGTTATTACAAATGCCGAAACTTCTTCACCTTCCATAAACTCCTCAATAACAATAGTTTCTCCGGCCTCTCCAAATAATTTCTTTTCGAAATATTCATGTAATACTTCTGAAGCCTCCTCATAATCACCACATATCGCAACCCCTTTGCCCGCCGCGAGACCGGAAGCTTTAATTACTACAGGAAATCTCCCTTTTTTAATAAAATCAAGCGCCTCTGCTCTTTGCTCTGAGTTGAATATTGCGAAATCTGCCGTAGGAATAGATTCTTTTGCCATCAGTTCCTTGGCAAATTTTTTATCACCTTCAATTCGCGCGGCTTCCTTATCAGGTCCAAAAACTTTTATCCCTTTCTTCCGTAAAAAATCGGCCATACCATCAACAAGCGGCTGTTCGGGACCTATTATAACCAGATCAATTTTCTCTGATTCACAAAATAACGCGACTTCATTAAAATCCCTGGTATCAATATTTTTATTTATGCCTGTTTTTGCTGTGCCCGGATTACCGGGAGCTATAAATAAATTTACATTGTCCCGGCTCTGGCTGATTTTCAGAGCGAGAGCATGTTCCCTGCCCCCTGTCCCTGTTAAAAGAACATTCATTATAATTCCTTGAGATAAAATTGAAATTGTTTTGAGAGCTGCTCTGTCAGATATTTCCTGTCATGTCTGGCTATGAATTCCTGATTTGGAACAGGCATAGTGTCATTTTTGAAGTCTTCATGGATTTTTATAATAAGATTCTTTATTGCTTCAATATCTGAGGGAGGAGCTATATATCCCGCTCCATATTCTTTCGCGGCGCTTAAAGCCGCCCCTTCCGGAACACACGCCAGGATTGGTTTTCCTGTGCCGAAATATTCAAATAGTTTTCCTGTGGAAATTGAATCAGCGTTGCTTATCCTGTCAATCATCATCCAAAGAATATCACTTTCCATTACTTTTTTCAGCGATTCACGGTGTTCCATATATCCATGGTCATGCACAAATTCCTGAAGACCATACCGTCTGATCAGTTTAAGGTTTTCTTTCCTTAACAAACCGGTAAAATGAAGTTCTATATTCGCTGTAATATCGGGCCTTTCCACAGATAATTGTTTAAACGCCTTAAGAAAATACCGGGGAGTGATATTTTCATAAAATATGCCGGAATAGGTCATCTTCATTTTACCCTTTTTGCCCTTGTTGAATTCAATATTCAAATCTTCAGGATCAAAACCCTGTGGAAGAATAATAATATCCTCAAAAGTCAGGAAAGGATATGTTTTGAGAAGAAATTCTTTGATTCTTCTATTAATGACAATTATTTTGTCCGCCTGTCTTAAAGCCTCATCCTCTCCTTTTTTGTGTCTTATTCTGTGATAAGGAGTGGGATAAAAAGCGAAATGATTTCCATACCACAGATCACGGTAATCAACAAATAATGGTATATCAAATTTCTTTTTAAGTTTTGCCGCCGCGGTAAAAGCGGAATATGGAGGGATGGTAACATAAATTATATCAAAGTTTTCCTTCTTCAAAATCTCGGACGCGACTTTATATGCCTTCCTCGACCACGAAATCTTATTATCAGGTATAAAAAATGTCTTACTTAATCTGCTGAGCATTTTCCTGGTAAATTCCCCGGGCATCCTGATAGAACCATACCCCTTTAATAAAGAGTTTGGATCAACAGCTTCTGTGCGGACTATTTCAATTCCGGAATTTTCAGCTTCCGCGAGCAAAGAATAATCATGAGCGAAATAACCTGTTTTGCCGGTTGTAATAACCGTCGGCTGCCAGTTAAACTGAGGCAGGTATTTCATAAACTTAAGAGTTCGCTGAACTCCGCTTAGTCCCATTGGGGGAAAATAATATGAAATAGCCAGAACTTTAAACATCAGGAACCCCTGGAGGAAATATAATTGGGAGATTCTTTCGTAATAATAACATCATGCGGGTGGCTTTCTCTTAAACCGGCCGAAGATATCTTAACAAATTGGGCATTATTTTTAAGGTCTTCAATATTTTTAGCCCCGCAATATCCCATAGCGGCTCTTAACCCGCCTGTAAACTGGTATACAGTATCAACAAGAGGTCCTTTATATGGAACGCGTCCTTCCACACCTTCGGGAACCAGTTTTTTAATATCATCCTCGGCATCCTGGAAATAACGGTCCTTACTGCCCGCTTTCATTGCTCCGAGCGATCCCATTCCTCTATAGACCTTGAAGCTTCGTCCTTCAAAAAGGACTTTTTCGCCGGGTGTTTCATCTACTCCGGCAAACATTCCACCCATCATGACTGTATCCGCGCCGGCGGCGATTGCTTTTGGCACATCCCCGGTCTGTTTTACACCTCCGTCGGCTATGACAGGAACATTTGTTCCTTTTAATGCCGCGGCAACTTTCATAACAGCGCTTATCTGGGGCACACCCACACCGGCAATTACTCTTGTGGTGCATATAGAACCTGCGCCTATGCCAACTTTTATCGCGTTGGCTCCCCTATCAACAAGCGCGAGAGCAGCTTCCGGTGTCACAATATTTCCAGCTACAAGCTGAAGATTCTTAAAGTTTTCCCTGATCTTCTTTACCATTTCAAGTACGCCGGCTGAATGGCCGTGCGCCGTATCCACAGCAATCACATCCACATTCGCGTCAACCAGCGCCCCGACCCGGTCAAGTGTATCTGAGGTAACACCCACCGCCGCTCCGACTCTTAATCTTCCGAGATCATCTTTGCAGGCATTCGGATATTTCTTCTTTTTGGAGATATCTTTGAATGTGATCAATCCTTTCAAAATTCCTTCATCATCAACAACCGGTAATTTTTCAATTCTGTGTCGCTGTAAGATTCTCTCAGCCTGCTCCAGGGTCGTTCCCTGGGGAGCGGTAATAAGATTATTTTTAGTCATCATTTCACTTATCGGTTGATGTATATTCGGCTCGAACCTTAAATCACGGTTCGTAAGAATTCCGATAAGCCGGCTGTTTTCATCTATCACAGGTATTCCCGATATCCGGTATTTCGACATAAGTTCGAGCGCGTCCCGGACAAGTTTGTCGGGCGTCAGAGTAATAGGTTTATGAATCATTCCGCTTTCGGAACGTTTCACCTTATCGACCTCTTCGGCCTGTCTCTGAATTGAAAGGTTTTTATGAATCATCCCCAAACCTCCCTGCGACGCCATGGCAATAGCCATTTTTGATTCGGTTACAGTATCCATGGCAGCCGACAGCAACGGAATATTTAATTTTATCTGTGGAGTCAGATAAGCTGTTATATCTGTTTCACGCGGCAAAACCGATGATTCAGCCGGTAATAAAAGTATATCGTCGAAGGTGAGTCCTTCATAAATAATTTTATCCATTCTCTAAAAATCCTAAGCTTGTTTTAGCCCGCAAATATACGATTTTTTTTAATCAAAGGCTTCTAATCCGGTAATATCATTCCCAAGAATCAGGGTATGCATTTCATGTGTGCCTTCATAAGTCTTAACAGATTCAAGATTTGCCGAATGTCGCATAACAGGATATTCATCCAGGATACCATTGGCGCCAAGTATCTCGCGCGCCGATCGGGCAATATCCAGCGCGATTTCACAATTATTCCTTTTTGCCATGGAAATATGGGTATGCCTGATTTCTCCTTTATCTTTTAACCAGGCCAGATGCAAATTCATTAGCTGCGCTTTCGTAATCTCGGTTATCATCCACGCTAATTTGGCTTGTGTAAGCTGGTAGGCGGCTATTGGTTTGCTGAACTGTATTCTCGATTTACTGTAATTCAGCGCCGTATCGTAACAGGCCATTGCCGCTCCTGTTACTCCCCACGCAATTCCGTATCTGGCCTGGTTAAGACACATTAGCGCCGATCGAAGCCCGTTGCTTCCGGGCAGCAGGTTTTCTTCCGGTATATGGACATCCTGAAGAATCAGTTCCGATGTAACAGAAGCTCTTAAAGAATGTTTTCCTTTCATTTCAGGCGCTTCAAATCCTTTCGTGCCCTTTTCAACCAGGAAACCCCGCACCCTGCCGTCAAGTTTTGCCCAGACAACAGCTATATCGGCAAGAGTGCCATTTGTAATCCACATCTTGGCGCCGTTGAGCAGATATCCGTCAGATGTTTTTTCTGCGCGGGTTATCATACCACCCGGATTTGAACCATAATCCGGCTCTGTCAGGCCAAAACAGCCAATCTTTTCGCCGGAGGCAAGTTTAGGCAGCCATTCTTTTTTCTGCTCTTCCGAACCAAAAGTATAAATAGGATACATCACAAGTCCGCTCTGAACAGAGGCAAAACTGCGGACACCGCTGTCACCCCGCTCAAGCTCCTGCATAACAAGGCCATAAGATACATTATTTAATCCCGCGCAGCCATATTCCTGGGGAAGGGTCATTCCGAATATACCCAGTTCTCCCAATTGGGGTATAAGGTCCATGGGAAATGTCCCTTCCCTGTAATTCTTTTCTATAACCGGAATTATTTTATCTTCGGTAAATTCCCTTACTGTGTCTCTAACCATAAGCTCTTCTTCAGTAAGAAGATGCTTTATTTCGAAATAATCTATATCTTTGAATTTTTCCATATCGCTGTTATCCCGGATAATTAAGTTTTTTAATTGCTTCCATAATATCGAAAAGGTAATAACCCTTTCCCTGTAAAAATCTGATTAATTTATTTTTATCGTTATTTCCTGATTTTTTTTCTATCAGCAGGAATAGATTTTCTTTGAAAGTATCCGGTGAAATTTCGCTCAAAAGGGACTCATAAATATCGGGTGAAATTCCTTTTTCTCTCAGCTTGTTTTTAATTTTTAACTGTCCGTTCCGGCTGTTTGATATCTGCTGACTTATATATGTTTCGGCAAATCTTTTATCATCCAGATAACTTTCATTTTTTAACTGATCAAGCGCTGCTTGTATTGCATCAGAACAGGTAAACTTTACTGTGAGTTTCCTTTTTAATTCAGCTTCTGAATGATCTCTTCTCGCGAGCAACCGGAACGCGGCGTTTTTTACAATAAAAATATTCATGACAAAATATAACTTGTCAATCGTCTCATCAGAAAGATTATCCCCACGGGAGAAATTCAGGAATTCCTCCCTCAGAGGCAGGGCAATTATCTCTCCATCTTCCAGAATCAGTTCAATAACCGAACCCCTGACTCTGGTTTCACCTAAAATCAATTTTTACCGCTTTTTGTCCTTTGGGTTACTGTTTTTCGCTTCAGGCTGATCATCTTCATTTGTCATACCCAGCTTTTTCATCAGCTTAATCCGGATATCCTTCATCAGGTCGATATTTTCAGAAAGTTTAATCCTGAACTGCTCTTTTCCCTGGTAACGGTCTTCACCATAAGTAAACCATGATCCGCTTTTTTGGATAATATTATGATTAACAGCCAGATCAATCAGATCACCCGCCCGGCTGATTCCTTCGTTGTAAAGTATATCAAACTCCACTTCTTTGAAAGGAGGAGCAATTTTACTCTTCACAATTTTAACTTTAGTTCTGCTTCCGATTACATCCTGACCACTTTTAATCGCCGCTATTCTTCGGATATCCATCCTCAGACTCGCGTAAAATTTGAGGGCGTTTCCGCCGGTGGTTGTTTCAGGATTGCCGAAAACAACACCAATTTTACTTCTGAGCTGATTGGTAAATATCAGGCATGTTTTCGAACGGCTGACAGCGCCGGTGAGTTTTCTTAAGGCCTGCGACATCAGACGCGCCTGCACCGCCATTTGCGGATCACCCATCTCACCTTCGATTTCAGCTCTGGGAACAAGAGCGGCAACCGAGTCGACAATGATTACATCCAGCGCATTGCTTCTTACGAGAGTATCGGCAATCTCAAGAGCCTGTTCACCATAGTCCGGCTGCGAAATAAGAAGATTATTAACATCCACATTTAATCTTTTAGCGTAATTGACATCAAGCGCGTGTTCGGCGTCGATAAATGCCGCGAGACCGCCGGTTTTTTGTGCTTCCGCGATGATATGAAGGCATAAGGTTGTTTTACCTGACGATTCCGGGCCGTAGATTTCAACTATTCTGCCACGGGGCACACCTCCGATTCCCAGCGCGTAATCAAGTGACAGGGCGCCGGTCGAGATCGATTCAACTTTGCTTATAACTCCGTCGCCAAGCTTCATTATCGAGCCTTTGCCATGCGTCTTTTCAATATTAAATATGGTATCTTCCAGGATTTTCATCCGGGTGTTTTTATCTTCCGACATTAAAGCCTCCGTTTTATAACAATTTTATACTCTCAATCTTTTTATATACCGAACCACCAGGCTGAAGTTTACTACGGAAAAATACAAGATTATCAGCCGTAAATGTCAACGGATTAAAATAATAATGAACAAAATCTTCTATTTTCCTCCGGTCTTCATTCCCTTTTAATCGCAATATAGTCAGGTGAGGTTTGAATTTTCTGTTTTCCTTTCTGAATCCCAGGGGCGCCAGCTCCGAATTTATTTTATCCGCGAATTGAGCCAGCAGAGGAGAATGTTTAAGGCCCGCCCATAATATAGAGGGATTCCCCTGCCTGTAAAACAAACCATACTTAATTATTCTGAGATTAAAAGCCTTCTGATCTTTTCCAAGCTCCCTTAACCTGTTTTTAATTTCAGGTACTAAAGAGGGCTCGGTTTCACCAAGAAATTTAAGTGTAATATGGATTTTTTCTTTCGGCTCCCATCTGAGACCCGGCTGGAATCCATAAATTTCTTTCTTATGTTTTTCTATTTGGTCTTTAACAAACTCAGGTATTTCCAATCCGATAAATAGACGGTCACTCATCTCCTATTCCTAAAAGGTGTTTTCTTACCATATCAATAGCTGTCTGCGCGGTTCTGTCTTTATTTAATAACCGGTCATCGCCAAATCGAAATTCTTTGGCGGTGCAGACTTTATCATCACATATTCCTATATATACCAATCCGACAGGTTTATTTTCCGAGGCCCCTGTGGGTCCCATAATACCTGTTACGGCAAGCCCTATATCGGCAAGACTTACCGCTTTTACTCCTTCAGCCATTTGCCTTGCTATCTGCAGGCTGACTGCCCCATACTTATGAAGAAGGTCTTCATCAACTTTTAATTCTTCAACCTTGGCAGCATTTGAATAAGTTATGAATCCCCGCTCAAAATAACCGCTGCTTCCACTTATATTTGTAAGACGGTTGCTTATCAGACCTCCGGTGCATGACTCGGCTACCGCGATCTTCAGTCCTCTGTCAGTAAGAAGTTTCGCGACAACTTCTTCGAGACTGATATCATCCTGACCATAGATATAACGACCAACCAAAGATCGGATTTTCTGTTCAATCTCACTTAATTTGTTGATTGCCTCTTCACGTTCTGTATGGAAAACTTTGATCTGCATTTTTACGCCAAACTGATTTGGCAGAAAAGCAAGCTGTGCTCCGTTCAATATTTCCGAGATATTCCCCAGCCTTTCATAAAGGTATGATTCGGGAATTCCGGTTGTCATCAATGATTTTGTTAGCTTTATTTCCCCTTCCCCGCTGTTAAGTTCTTCAAGTTTGGGGATTACAAAATCATCCATCATGGCTTCCATTTCATAAGGCACACCAGGAAGAGAAATAAATATTTTGTCATCTTTACTAATCCAGCTTCCCGGGGCGGTGCCTTTTTTATTCCTGATTATTTCGGCGATTTCAGGTACAAAAGCCTGATCCTCATTCAGTTTTGTTACTTTTCTTCCCCTGCGGTTGAATAGCTCCTGAATATCGGTGAGTACGTTTTCATTCATTATAAGTCCGCACTCAAAAAAGTCAATGATGCATTTCCTTGTCACATCATCATGAGTAGGTCCGAGTCCGCCGGTTACAATGGTAATATCAGCGGTATCCCATGCACTCCCGAATGTCTCCTTGATCCGGGATTCATCATCCCCTATCACTGCTCCTCCCTTCACCTGAATGTTAATGCTCTCCAGTTTGCGGGAAATATTTGCCGCGTTTGTATTTACAGTAATGCCGCTTAATATTTCATCGCCGATAGTTATTAAGAACGCTTTCATGAAATTCTGCCTTTATTGAACAAAATATAGTAAAACCTGCATCAGAATCAGAGTATAAATTCCCGATATTACATCATCCAGCATAATACCAAGCCCGCCCTTGAGTCTTTCTGCCGCATTCGCGGGGTATATCTTAACGATATCCAGAACTCGCCAGACAATGAACGCAATTGTTACAAATATAATACTTTTTGGGATAAATAAAAGGCTGATCCAGGTTCCGACTATTTCATCCACCGTACATTCCGAAGGATCTTTACCATACAACTTTTCAAACTTTGTCCCGATATTAATTCCCCAGAAAAATAATAATATACTTGCCGGTCCCATAATGAGGGGATTTTCAAAGCCGGGAATAAGATAAATAACTATGGCCGCCATGCTGCCAAATGTTCCCGAAGCTACCGGAATATAACCGGTATAAAATGCGGAACCAACAATTTTTTCAATCAGATTTATTTTCAAAACCAAAAAGCTGCCTTATAATTTTCCTGTTTTTATAAAAATATGACAGGCCGGTGCCCAAAGTGAATAATGTTATGAATAACATAATATAATAGATAAGCTCTTTATCAATCATCTGGTCGAATAACTTTTCGTTAAGGCTGTATACCGGATCGATAGTTATCAGAGTAAATACCGCGAGACAATAATAAAGAAAAAACATCTGAATAAATGTTTTCCATTTCGCCAGTCTGCTTGTCGTAAATGATACTTTTTGATACTGGGCGTATAATCTTAATCCTGTAATTAAAAGGTCCCTGATGATTATTATCAGCACCATCCACAACTCAAATAAATCAATTATTACAAACGCGACAAACGCTGTGGAGGTGAGTATTTTATCAGCCAGAGGGTCTAAAAACTTTCCCCATTCGGTAATATAATTAAATTTTCTTGCCAGCCAGCCATCATACCAGTCTGTTAAAGCCGCCACAACAAAGACTACAATGGATATCTGCTTCATCAACTGATCATCCGACAAAAAAAGAATCAGAAAAACCGGTGTCAGAATAATGCGTAATACAGTTAGCTGATTTGGCAGTACCATTATTCACCGGAATTTAATTTGCGTAATTGCTGAAATTCGAAGATGCCGGTGTTATGACCATCCTTCCATTTTATCGAGAGGGCGTAATGCCCGACAATCTCAATCTTTTCTATCTGAATCTGACTGCCTGAATAAAGAGGAATATAATTTTTACCGTGACTTTCCCTGTCCGCGGCGCAATAGGCGCATGGGCAATACCTGCGTAAGTCGGTAATTTTAATCTTGTCCGATTCACCATTATCCCAGGCAATTTCGAGATATTTCCCCGAGGCGGCGCTGATTTTTTTCGGGAGCATTAATCGAGCCTGATATTTGTGAGTTTATTTAACGCTTCCAGATACTTTTCACTCGTATTTTTTATCACTTCGGGTGGCAGATCGGGAGCCGGAGGTTGTTTATTAAACTTAATGGAGGATAGATAATCCCTGACATATTGTTTATCGTAACTTGATTGTGAACGGCCCGGCTGGTAATTATCAAGTGGCCAGAACCTTGATGAATCGGGTGTCAGCAATTCATCGATCAGAATAATTTTGCCATTATATATTCCAAATTCCATTTTGGTATCCGCGATAATTATCCCTTTCTGATAAGCGTAATCAGATATTTTATTGAACACCCGCAGTGAAATATCTGTAATCTCCTCCAGGGTTTCTTTTCCTACTATTTCGGCAGCCTTTTCAACTGAAATATTCTCATCATGTTCTCCGATCTCAGCTTTTGTGGAAGGGGTAAAAATCGGCGCCGATAGTTTATCCGATTCCCGAAGTCCTTCAGGAAGTTTAATGCTGCATACTGTTCCCTGTTTCTGGTATTCTTTCCATCCCGATCCGGTGATATACGCGCGCACTATACACTCCAACATTACAGGTTCGGCTTTCTTTACAATCATCGACCTGTTTTTGAGCATATCTGAATCTGGCTTTAAGGATTCCGGAAATTCTTCAACATCAGTTGTGATAATATGGTTATCAACAATATCTTTTGTATAATCGAACCAGAATTTTGATATCTGGTTTAATACCGCTCCTTTAAATGGTATTCCCTGGTTCATAATTACATCGAATGCGGAAATTCTGTCTGTGGAAACGATAAGGTAATTTTCTCCAAGATCATAGATATCCCGCACTTTGCCCTGTTTGAATATCTTATGATTTGTAAGATTGCTTTGTAAAATCACATTTTCCAACATTTATCTTTTCCCCGAATGTTGTTTATCCTTGATTATTCCATTAATGGCGTTTAACTTGCCGCCTTAATATTGAACTATTATCAAATATCGATTGATTACAGATAAGAAAGTTAAAAAAATCTGACCAAGCAAACAATTAAAATTAAACAGAGTAAACATTAGACAGGGAAAAGAACATATATGACAAAAGAAAGAAAAGGAGTTAGTCTTAAAGAGTTTCCCCAGACATTCTGGATAGCCAACACGATGGAAATTTTTGAAAGGATGGGATGGTATGGATTTTTTGCCGTCGCCTCACTTTACATCACCGGACCTATTTCGGAAGGAGGTCTTGGTTTTACCGATGAAGAGCGGGGGGTTATTCAGGGCGTTGTAACTTTTTTTCTTTATCTTTTTCCGGTGGTAACAGGAGCGCTTGCCGATCGGTACGGTTTTAAAAAGATGCTCTTTGCCTCTTATGTTGTGATGGTGCCTGCTTATTATCTTCTGGGCCAGTTTACATCATTCCCCTCCTTTTTCCTCGCTTATATGTTTGTGGCCCTTGGGGCGGGAATGTTTAAACCTGTTATTATAGGTACTATTTCAAAAGTAACAAATGAAAGAACTTCCTCTCTCGGATTTGGTATATTTTACATGATGGTTAATATTGGCGGATTTGTCGGACCTATTGTTGCCGGTATTGTCAGGGGCATATCCTGGGAGTATGTTTTTATCACCTCCTCATTGTGGCTTTCGGTTAATTTCATTTTTGTGATCTTTTTCTATAAAGAGCCGACCAACGCTGATAATCCGGGCAATAAAAGGAGCTTTAAAAAGGTTATGTCCGATATGGTCGAAGTGCTCGGCAATGGAAGATTTTTCCTGTTTGTTTTCGGACTTCTCTTTTTACTCGTGATGGGTTCCAAGTTCACTTCAGACGGAACCTTTACCTGGACCGAAATAATTATCGCCTCGGTTATCTGGACAGTCCTTAATTATGCCTGGGATTTCATTGTAAAAAGTTTCAACGGTGTGAAGAAAAGCTGGTATCTTAGCAAAATGAAAATAGGCGACTGGCGTTTCGGCCTCTTCCTGCTGTTGATGTCAGGTTTCTGGACCTCATTCAACCAGATATTCTTAACCTTGAATCTTTATATAAGGGATTTCACCGATACATCTGATGTAATGAGCGCGACACTTGAAACCATGCGATTTTTGGGTATGACCGAATGGGCGCAGGCCTTTAACGGTATGATGGTCACCGAAGGTCAGATGAATCCTGAATTTCTTATAAATCTGAATGCCGGCGCGATAATTTTATTTCAGGTTATCGTCAGCTATTTTGTAACAAGACTCAAACCTTTTACAACCATTTTCTGGGGAGTTTTAATTACTGTGGTAAGTTTCACCACACTTATTTTCGGAACCACAGGCTGGGTTGTTGTCGCGGGTTTATTAATATTTTCGTTTGGTGAAATGATGGCCTCTCCGAAATCAAAAGAATATACCGGGAAAATCGCTCCTCCCGATAAGGTGGCAATGTATATGGGCTACTTCTATTGGTGTGTGGCCCTCGGTAATCTATTCGGCGGAATATTATCGGGACAGCTTTACGCCGCCTTCGCCCGCGATATGAACAGGCCCGATATTATGTGGGCTATCTTCGCGGCCCTCGCGCTTGGCACTGCCCTGTTAATTTTACTTTATGATAAACTTGTTATAAAGAAAAAATCGTGATACTCTTTTTATTTTGATTTTCGTTTTTCTTAAATTGGGAGTAATAGTTAAAATTACTCCCAGGGAGAAAAAATGAAATATTTAATCGGCCTCGCGGGCTGTCTGCTTTTAATTATCAGCGGCGTCCTTCCAATCGCGACTATTAACAATGTACCGGTGACAATATTCCCGGTTTTCGAAAATTTTAATATTGCCGATAGTATATGGGTTTGGAACGATATTTCCGCCTTTTCTGTCACCTTCGGAATCGTCGCCCTGCTCGCAATTTATTTTGTGTTGAAAGGAATTAAGCTCGCCATTATCATCAGCGGAGCCATAATTCTTGTAGTATCCTTTTTTATGCTGATCTCGGTCTGGATGAGCAGTTTTAAGGTGGAAAAATTCCAGGGAATGGAATTCAGCTATGGATATAGCTGGCTTATTCTTATTGCCGGCGCCGCGCTTATTTTGTTTTACGGCATAAAAAAGAAAAAATCCGCTTAGTTCATAATCTGGCGGAGCCAGAAGTGAATAGTGGAGAGTGAAAACAATTCTCAGATTTATTAAAGAACCCGATTTCGATGGCGACTTCGATTTGGATTTCTATGGCTGACATATATCCGGTCAATCTTTTTAATATTCCCATTCCTGTTCTGAGTTTTTTATCCGATCATTAGATAATTCCTGAGAACATATCGCCCGTTTGAATAAGGTTAATAAGGTTTAATTTGGTCGGGTGGTTTTATATGCAACTAAGGTTAAAAAAAATCAAAAATACGGTTTCTTTGTTTTTTTTGTGGGATTTGGTGTTTTTGTGATTTGGTGGCCTGTTTTTAGCAAGTTTTTTACTCTTGAAGTTGCTTTATAATTTAATTTATTAATTATTCATTATTAATTATTAATTATTAATTATTCATTAAATTTTTTGCCTTTTTGCGCAGAATTTAACTCCTAATGGAATAAACTGGCCAAGCCAGGGCTTAACTAATTCTGCCCGCCGCGCAGGGGTCCCTGACGTGATTCATTTTTCAAAGATACTATATTTTTAACAAGATGAGTAAGATAAAAAAAGTCCCGCCAGGGACGATAGAAAATAGCCCCGCAATTCATTGTGGGGTAAATGGGCAACATACAATCAAAAAAGTCCCGTCAGGGACGATAGATAATTTTTTTCATCCGATAAAATGGAACATCATTTTTATTGTTTGCTCTTTGAATAAGAAATACTGTTTATATTGAGAGCTTGGGATATGATAATTCGCAATAAACTTCCCCGATTTCATTTTGTGAGAAGTAAGGATTACTGATTTTTAAGAATCCGATCCAGGAGAATTGAAAAGTGAAATATGAAACCGTTTTTTCGACATTTAGTGATAAAGAATTATATTAACCAGGTAATCAGTATTCAAAGAATTGTCCTGCATAGGTCAAATTCAGTTTTAATAGGTTTTAACTTCTATTTCGACAACTGCCTTTTGTCCCGAATCGTCAACGCATGTAATTTTATTTTTCCCCGGAGCAGGCTGAAAAAATATTCTTTCAGATGGCTCGGTCGCAGAAAAGAATTTACCGTTCAGATACCAGTATATTTTCTTTATCCCTTCCGCCACCGCTGCCTGAAGAAGTATTTTGGTTTCTTTCCCTCTTTCCACATAATATTCATAGTCAGGCAGGGGTGAAATTATCCTTAATATTTTTTTATTATTCATTGAACTGCATGAAGGATTATGGGGCGGTCGTTTATCTTCAGCATTTTCTTTCAACGGGCTCCATAACGCCAGTTCAGGCGGTGGATTGGAAACTATTTTTTTTGAATATCCGGAATCTGGTAAACAATCAGTACAATATTCAACCGTGCCCTCTTTGTTTGTGAATATTTCAATTTTTCTGTCGCAGTCAGGAGTCAGGGTAACATTTCTTATAAAATAGTCCTCAATAAGATTTTCACAATATTCTGAAGGAGGCAATCCACTGACAGCGCAAACTTGTCTTATGCCAACTTCCTCCGGCTTAATAATGATTTCATCCTTCACTCCGTAATTAATGGCGCCAAATAATTCGAAAAGGAGCGGAGTTGCCATTTCGGCGCCGGAGAGCCACGGTGAACCACGACCATCAAAATTCCCCATCCACACCCCGATGGTATAATACCTGTTAAATCCAATCGACCATGCGTCACGTTTACCGTAAGAGGTGCCGGTTTTCCAGGCGAAGCGGGGCAAATTTGAATCATTGACCATAGTTTCGGCAAAATCGGGCCTTTCAGCATTACCCAGGATATCCCATACCAGGAATGAAGCGCCCCGGCTTAAAAATGGAATATTTATTTTTTCATTCGATTCTTTCAGATACCCGGGCCTGAATAATTCCCCTCCATTCGCGAATGAAGAATATGCCGTAACAAGTTCTTCCAGCGTTACGCCGCAGCCTCCAAGGATCATCGAAAGCCCCATTCTCTTCTTATCCCTTTTAATCTGCGGAAATATATCATCTATCAGATCAAAAAAACCTCTGAATCCGGTTCTCCTCAATAATCTTACCGCCGGTATGTTTAAAGAGTTTGATAATGCGTAGCGGGCCGTCACCTCGCCGGTAAATTCCAGGGTATAATTTTCAGGTTCATATCCTCCGAAATCGAAAGGTATATCCTCTATTTTCATCATAGGGGTAAGTTCACCTTTGTCAAAACAATGAGCGTAAAGAAATGGCTTTAATGCCGATCCGGGGGAACGAATTGAGATGATTCCATCTACCTGACCCGAAAATTCATTGTTGTTAAAATCTGCCGAACCACAATAAGCGACAACTTTCTTAATGATATTATCTACAACAAGAACAGCCCCGTTGTTAACCATTCTCCCTCTCGCCCTTTCGACATAATTTTTCAGCAGTTTTTCTGTGGTATATTGTATTTGCCGGTCCAGGGATGTGTATATTTTATCACTTTGGTATTCATCCTTTATTCTTCTGCAAAAATGTGGAGCATTCAGAGCAATACTATATCGGCTTCCGGCAACTGATTCCTTTTCAGCGGCATCCAGTTCATCCTCACCAAAAGCTGAACTCTCTCTGAATATTCCGCACCACCGTTTTTTTTCTGCCATCAGGAGCTCACGATTCTTATCCGGTCTAAGCTGATTCGGATTATTCGGTATTATTGCCAGTGATATTGATTCTGAAAGACTGATATTACCCGGCAGACGGTTGAAGTAAAGCAATGAAGCGGCTTTTATTCCCTCGATATTGCCGCCATAGGGCAACAGACTGAAATACATCTCAAGAATCTCTTTTTTGGAATAATGCATCTCAAGTTGGAATGCTCTGATTATCTCAATAATTTTACTGATATATGTTCTTTCGGCAGGCTCAAGCATACGGGCAAGCTGCATGGTAATTGTCGAAGCGCCCGAAACAATTCTCCCTCTGGACAAATTAATAAATATTGCTCTTAAAGCGGCAAAAGGATCAACACCGAAATGATAATAAAATCTTTTATCCTCCTTTGTGAGCAATGCGTTTATCAGATCCGGGGTCACCTCTTCGAGAGTGGTTCGCATCCTCCATTTATCATCACTGGTAAGATAAGCCCCCAAAAGAGAGCTGTCAGCGGCAAATATTTGAGTAGAGTAGTCCTTTTCTACCGGCAGTTGAAAAATATTATCAAGAAGCAGCAGCGTTGCCACCGTTAAAATTACCGCCGCTGAAAAAACTCTTCCTCCGCTCACCATTAATTTCCGGATGTTATTAAAACAGATATTTATTTAACTTTACTTTTGTAATATTTTTTCACAACTACAAAAGATAAACCATATCCGGAAAAATATTCATTTACTCTTTTTGTTCATAATCTAAATTATATAAATTCAACTGAGGTATGAAATGAAACTTGACATTTACCAGGTGGACGCGTTTTCATGTAAATCATTCGGGGGAAATCCCGCTGCTGTTATTCCTCTCGATGAATGGATAGATGACGCGATTATGCAAAATATCGCGATGGAAAATAATCTTTCAGAGACAGCTTTTTTTGTTCCTGAAGATGGTGGATTTCATATACGCTGGTTCACTCCCCTTTCCGAAATTGATCTCTGCGGGCATGCCACTCTCGCCTCCGGATATGTGATATTTAATTTCCTTGATTATAAAGGAGATTCAATCAAATTTTCATCCAAAAGCGGCCCGTTATTTGTGTCAAAAAATCATGGACTTATAACTCTCGACTTTCCGGCATGGATAGCCGAAACTGTTTCTGATTCCGCCCCTGTTGAAGCGGCCCTCGGGAAAAAACCTCTCGAAGTACTCAAAACCAGGGATATCATTGCCGTTTTTGAATCTGAAAATGATATCAGGGAGTTAAAACCAGATTTTTCTAAATTCGATAAAATTGATTCTATCGGTGTGATAGCAACCGCGCCGGGCGACAACTCCGATTTTGTTTCACGCTTTTTCGCTCCGGCGGTTGGAATTAATGAAGATCCTGTCACCGGTTCCGCCCATTCTTCCCTCGTTCCTTTCTGGGCTGAGAGATTGGGCAAAAAGGAACTGCATGCCTTTCAGCTTTCCAAAAGAGGAGGTGAACTCCACTGCAAACTCGCTGAAAACCGGGCTCTTATCTCAGGCCATTGCGTAACATATATGAAAGGAATAATTGAATTTTAAGCAGGCAAAACCTGAAGTGAAGAGTTGAGAGTTAAAAATTGGCAATTCCTGTTTGATATCTTCCAAATCTGTGAGAAGTCCCGGCAGGAACGACAGGATATCAGAACTTTAAAAAAATATTACCATTTCGCGTAGAATCTTTCTTCCTATGAAATAATTGAAATCCCCTCCCCTTAAGATGTTAAGGGGAGGATGGGAACACAGCTGTCAACTTAAGCCATCAAAAAGCCCCCGAACGCTTTAATCAATAGAAAATGACATCGGGATTGAATGGATAAATCCCAAATAATCTTTCGTACTCGTTCACGTGATCGTACTTTGTACTCCATTATTCCAAAACGCTCAGGTTATTCGAAAACGAGTACGTTCATTTTAAAATGATATTCCGCAATAAAAACAAAGAATTACAGGATAATAATCCTGGTATAATTAATTCGGGCTAAATATCTGACTTATATTATTCAATAGCCGCGGTCCGGCACTATTTTCCCGAAACATCTACAGACACCTCAAATTCCTTTCCTTGTTGAATCTCATTCAGCCAGATGGCAATTTTCATATTTGACTCATTAAGTTTTTTTGAATAGACAACGCTGTTCTTTTTTTCACCTTTTTCCTTTTTCCACCCTTTCAGGCATTCATCAACCTTCGATGAATAATTGTCATAAATATTTTTTGCCCGCGCGAATTTATTGCCATGATAAAATACAATAGAATAGGAAATATTTTCCGGGTCAAATATTTTCGCCTGCATACCTTCAAAGTTCAATTCTTTTTCCAGGTTGCCATACTCATTGGCAAATATAAAATGTGCTTTGGCATGGATAAAAAGGTAATTTAATTTACCGCAGAAATCAGCTTTATCATCAAATTTTACAGAGGCTTTGTCGGTAAATCCCAAATTGAGGGTATATTCTCCCATGCTTTTTTCATTCCCGATAACATAAACCAGCCATTCTCCGGGAACTGGAATCTCAGCATTAATATATGAATAACCGTTGCCTGTGATATCTCCCTGGCTGTAGATCTCACCATCCGGGTTAACAAGCGCCACCAATGGCTCAAACTCACCTGAATGAACAAAGATGTGGACAATCTCCCCCTTTTGAACAGGCAGTTCATAACCGTCATAACGCCCGAAGTCTTTTTTTACCTGGTCGCTTTCCTCAAGTTTACCCGATGATGTATAATATTCAACTCTCGGCTGTGAAAAAATTACCGTGGAAATAAAAAGAAGAAAAAACAAAACTCTCATTTAAATAATCCTTAAATATTTTTTTATTGCTCTCCAAAATAAGTTTTTTAACCAAACTCTACCAATAGTACCCTGTAAAAATATTAAAAAAGTGAACAATCTTGCATGAGCATTGAAAGGAAAATAAATCGTGAATTGTAAATGGCGAATTATTGTTTCGAGCGCCGGTGAAAAATAATCCCGACCTCAGACTTATGAAGTTGAGCAGAATAAAATCGAACCCGGGAAGAAATCCCCGAAAAAAGGTTTGAATTTCTTTGATAATCTCACCGGAGAGTAAAATATTTAGTTTGTTTTACCGGTAGGTGACTCATACAAAATACCAGGAAAAGAATCAGTGGCTGCCTTTAATATTCTTTTGTCACGCGTAAATAGTTTTACTTCCTCTATCAGGCAGGAAGCGATTAAATGTATATCGATATATCCAAGACCTTTTCCCGCTAAACCATTTTTATCGATGAAAAATAGAATTTCTTCGAAATCCACCATTGAAATATTTTGCAGAGTCTGGAAATGTTCCAGTATTTCTTTTCTGTTTCTTATATTTCCGCTTGCAAGCTCACCAATTATGAATGGATGTATGAGTACCCTGCCTTCTTCAAGCAAAGCTGTAAGTTCCTGATCGGACTGATAGAAATGATCGATCCAAACCGATGTATCCACCAGGACCATTTACTGTCTTCTTCTCGGAACATTTTTCAAATCTTTCTCAGTGCCTCCTAATCTGGCAAGTCTCCTGGCGCTTTCGCGGGCGATAAGAGCTTCCAAACCCATCTTCACAAGAGTAGTTTTTTCCTTAATACCTGTAAGTTTCCGGGCTCTTTCTATGATCTGTTCATCTATGTTTAATGTTGTTCTCATGCATACAAATATGCATAATTTGTATGGAACAATCAACATTTTTATTCTCTAAATCAAAACCATCCACCTTTAATAATCGAGAAACAAATTGCCGGATTACCGCTAAAAGAAGATTGGAACCATAATCATCTTTTCGAAAAACACCATCGGCATAAGGTTAGTATTCCAAAACTTTCAAAAAGAGGAATTTGCATTAACCAAAAGGAACAACCGGAAAAACAGATTAACGTGAGTTCGGTAATTCCAAATGGAGACGATTAGTTTTCCAACCCTGACCCACGTAATTCATAATTCACCATTCATCATTCATAATTATATTTTCATTCTTCATAAAACCTGTAGCCGAAATTATCCATTAGCCAGTTGGATTGAAAAGGGACTTCAATTTTCATGTAAGTATACCCACCGAAAAATCCTTTCCCGCCGCTAATGTTGGTAAAATCGGAAGGATTATTCCTGATGGTAAAACCATAATTATAAAAAAGGTCGGCATGATAATATTCTGAAAGACCCTCATCAAAATTCATAATTTCAAAAGTCACCGGTCCGATAGCGTAACTTCCTTTAACCGGGTTTCCTTCCGAAATCTCCTTAAGAGCGACGTTCAGAAAAGTACGTCGTACATCCGCCCTGTCACTATAACTGATATCAATATCTGAGCCGATAGCGCTCGCGGAAGGGACGTCTCCGACAGGGAGATATTTCCTGTATTTGATATCTTCACCGGTAGGCTGGCGGATATAATAATCAAAATAAACCTTACGCGCCTTCACAAGCTTGATATTATTATTAAGCCAGGCGGCAGTTACGTATACAGTATCGCGGTCAACAAAAGCGCCCGGAATGATGCGTGTAGTCTCCGACTCATCAGGTATGATCGTCTGCGGCATTGTAAGAGTTGAGGTCAGAACTGTTTCATCGGGAAATTTTGCCGAGAGATTAAACCACGATCCCGCTTCCGGCCAAAAATCAGCGAGGTAATAGTACTTAGCCGGGGTATTATAACGAGGATTAAGATTTTCATTATCTACAGTATCCCTGAAAAAATAAACCTGTCCTGTCAGCACATTTTGCAAGGAGAGTTCAACTCCCTCAACCGCCGGATCAACCTCCTGATTAACAGAACCAAAATCATCAGGCTGGTATAACCGGCTGATATACGCGGTTTGTAAACTATCATCCCCTTTCAGAACCAGGTTTATCGCGTAACCGTCAGGCAATTCGCCGTATGGTTCAATCGTATCATCACAGGAATAAAAAATAAATGCTGAAAGAAACGAAATTAAGACCAGTATATTTTTCATATTTCCACCTTAATTGTACCTGTAACAAGTAAAGGAAGCATATTAATTCTTTTGCCGGAGTTTTGGTCGAAGTAAAAGATATTTTTTCTGTCATAAATATTAACCACGCTCACATCCGCGTTTATCACCATAAAGTTCAAATCAAGCTTTTTGGCAAGGGTCATATCCAGACGATGATAATCGGGCAGCCGCTCCGCGTTTTTAAGCCCGTATATAAGAAAAGGAGCCGATGAAGAATAAATATTAAAACTTTCGAAATAGCCGGAAATTGAAAGTTTGTCATAAAATCCTATCTGCTGTGTATATGGACGCCCCGAGCTGTATGCCCAGCTTGAGCTGAATCTAATGCCATAAGGCAGATACAGCGTAAATGAGAGGTTCAGCGAGTGCCGGGCGTCATGCCTCGGTGAATAACTGTATCCCTCTGCCTCCCTGTTTGCTATACTGTAGGAGTAGCCTGCCGTAAAATCAAAACCAGGCGAGCGGTATTTTGTGAGAAGTTCCGCGCCGTAAGCTTCCCCCGATCCGGGCAATAGGTCCGGATCGGAAAAAAGTGACTTATTTTCATTAAATACCGGTGAGGAATAAATATCCTTGTAATATCCTTCAAGCTCCAGATTCAGGTTGTTGCTGAATTTCGTCAATATTCCGGCGCTTATCATTGAGGTTTTTGTTTTTTCAAAATTCTCATCAATAATAATCATCGGTTCAAATAACGTCAACACTTCTCTTTCATCCGTTATTGTTATCAAATCCTGCTGATATACTCCGTATGATCCTTTCAGCGAAAGCGATGGTGAAAGCACATAGTTCATATTTATTCTCGGTTCAAAAAAATCGCCCTTGGCCGCAAGGTCCTTTAAATTGAATCTGGAGCCTATATCCACGCCGAGGTTTTCAAATCTGAGGAATTTATATTTAATATAAGCGTTTGAACTTATGCCGTCCAATCCCATATTAGCCTCATAATCAAACCTGTTCACCAGAAATAATTTTGTATCAACAGCCTTAAAATCTATTCCCAAACCAAGCTCATCCTTGCTGCTTAATATATAGAGAAAATCAGCGGACATGGTAAAATCGGACAACTCATTTCTTTTGGGGCTTATTGTACTTTCTTTAGGAATAATTTTATTACTGTAATTACTCAGCGCCACATCGAAATCAAGGAAAAAAGGTATTTCCCCGACAACAAACATGTTAAACCCGAAAATACTGTTAGCCCATTCATAGTCGGGCCTTCCGGCATCGGCGTAATTAAGTTTATCTTTGCTGAACAGACCCTGAAAAGTAAATTTGGTATTATTAAAAAAATGGGGATTGGCATAGTTAATTTTAAATGCCCCGTCATAAAAATCAATCGGAAGATCATTATCATCAACAAAATTCTTTAAAACAGAATTTGACGCGCTTTTTCTGAATGAGGCATAAAACGAACCGTTTGGTACCGGACCTTCGGCCATAATTTTACCCGACATCAGACTCGCGCTGAATTTAGCGCCAAACCTGTACCGGTTGCCATCCCTGGTGGAAATTTTAAGAATGGATGAAGCAGCTCTTCCAAGTTCAGCGGGGTAACCACCTTTATATAGCTCAATATTTTTAATAATATCGGGATCAATAACACTGAATAAACCGATTGAGTGGAAGGGATAATAAACAGGCATATTATCCAGAAGAACCAGGTTCTGGTTATATTCTCCCCCTCTTACGCTGTATTTTGCCGATACTCCTCCGGCTGATTTAACCCCCGGAAGTGTCATCAATCCCCGCAAAATGTCTGTTTCAACTCCTTTTGGGATTGCCTCCATTTCCCTGGGCGAAATTATAATTTTACCAATATTCGGCGCGTTTCCCTCTTCGGTCATTTCGCTTGTTATTTCAACAGTTTCCAGACTTATTGCCAGTGGAACAAGAAATATTTCAAGATCGGTGATCTTGTCGGTCAATACAACAGCTTTTATATCGCTTGTCTGGTACCCGACATAACTAACCGAAACAGTATATTCTTTTCCCGCCGGCAGTGAGGGGATGACAAAATATCCATCCTCATTTGTCGAAGAGCCTATTTTGAGTTCCTTAATAAGCACATTGCCATAAGGCAGCGCTTCTCCATTTAAGGAATCCTTAACTACACCCCTGATAATTCCATCTCCCTGCGCGTTTATAACGAATGGAAGAAATAACAGAATAAATACCAGCGATCCGATAATTCTTATTTGAAAATTCCGCATATCAACCTGAATATTTTTGTACGCCACTAAATTTCAAAATTTTGATTATGATTTTCCGGAATAAACTAATATCAAAAACCTGATTATTCCGGGATAATTCATTTGTTGTTTATATTTTCTTTGACGAATTAATTATTGAAAACCGGTAAAAAAAATAATTGAATAGCGTCAAATATGATATCTGTCCCTGTTCTTCATTACTCCTGCTTCCAACTTTTTCAATTCAGAAAATAATCATTTTTTCATTTAAGATAAGTATATTTTTTTTTACCTGCATTTTTAATACAATCCACTAAAACGGAAAAGACAGAACCAAAAGGAATAGTTTAAGAATAATCGTAATCATAATCATAAACTGGCAGAGCCAGAAACAATGAACCTGCCCGGTAGCTGAGCGGAGTCGAAGCTACCGCCGCTGGTTTCGACTCCGCTCAACCACCGGCTGTGTTCATGAAATATTTTTCCATTTTGCGTTGAATTTAACTCCTTACGGAATAATCGTAATCCTGCGAAAACGACTCATTTTTTTTCTGGAAATTCAAAATTCTGCTACAAAAAACCAGAATATTATTATGAAGTCGCCTAATGTTCATTTGGATTTTTAATAAAAAAATATTTTCTGAATAACTTCGCAGGCAGAAATATTATCACGGCCAAACCGCAATGAATAATGAGTAAACTTCAAACAAAATAAGGCACTATCATTACGCTGGTTTCCACAATAATTAAAGTACCGTTATCTCAATCTGATTATAATAATTATTTTATCCCTGATCTGCCCGGTTCGCGGCATTTCAGTCAATCTGTCATAATAATTTCATCCCCGGGGATATCTCTGGTGTAATCTGTATTCACGTCAAATGAAAAAAGTTTTTCCGGATTAGTAAGTCTTACAAACTTCACCTCCTTAATTCTCTCCAGGGATACAACCTGGTCGCCATATCCATCCGTTCCTTTCTGACTTGACCAGTAAACAATATGATCCTGATTTTCCTCATCACGGCGCCAGCCGAGAAAAACCACCGAGTGACCGCCGCCGTTTTTCCACGAAATATTAACAAAATCTCCGGGGCGGGCGCTGGAAGGTTTTATCTCCTCACCCATGCCGGAATATTGAACCAGGGCAAATTGGGTTCCAAAACCATCATCATTCCATTTACCCCAGAATTTCACTCCGTCATTTCTTCTCCCCCCGTCAGGTTCCTGCATTCTGAGCGATTCATACCTGTCGTCACTAAGCCGCTCCGCCCCTCCGGGAAATATCATGTTAAGCGCTTCAATAAAGGCTCCGTAAGTTGAGCCGCTGCAATAGCTCGTCTTTCTTTCCAGATCAAGTAAGGTTCGGCCAAAAAGTTTCAATTTATATCCGAGAGGCGACTCGGGAGGATCGGCCTTTATCCCGATAAAATAACCTCCTCCTTCAGGCGCTGTTTTTTGTACTTTATCGATACCTTCCAGAATAAATTTATTATATCCCTCTACATACTTCCCAAATATTTCTGAATGGCTTGTGTGATGCGCTCCGTTTTTAATATCCTCTTTTATCAGGAAGAAAAATTTCCCATTATCAGTTTCCGCTTTGTGGCTGGGGTTTTTTGTTCTTTCATTGGCACATGCCGCAACAAGCAATAATATTATCAGGCAGATGACAGCTTTTTTCATTTTAAAATCCAATTTTTGTGTATTTCCGGAGGGAAAGATATAAATTATATGGAAAACATAAAATATTTTTTACCTTTACTTTCCTTGCTTTTTTGGTTCCGGAAAAATAAATTACAGAGTTTATTTTGGTTTTATATGACTGATAATATAAGTGAAAAAAATATAACCGTTAACAGAAAAGCCCGTCATGAGTATTTTATCCATACAACTTATGAGGCGGGGCTATCATTGCTTGGCACTGAAGTTAAGGCTCTTCGTCAAAACAAGGCCAATCTGGTCGATAGTTACGGGTCCATTAAAGATGGTGAGGTATGGCTGATCAACGCGCATATCGGCGTATACGATTTTGGAAATATTAACAACCATGATCCCCATCGAAACAGAAAACTGCTGCTTAATAAAAGTGAAATAAGAAAACTTTTTAAGGCGGTACATGAAAAAGGCAACACCCTGGTGCCGTTAAGGCTCTATTTCAAAAATGGCAAGGCCAAAGTGGAGCTTGCCGTCGCTAAAGGTAAAAAAAGTTACGACAAACGTGATGATATTGCCGAAAAAGACGCGAAACGTGATTTGCAGAGAAAAATGAAATTCTAAGAATAAAGGAGTTGATTTGAGTAATAAGTTTAATTTTCCGACACTGAATGAACAGATGGACCTGATTAGTCAGGGAGCTGTGGAAATAATTCCCCAGGAAGAACTTGAAAAAAAAATCACCGATTCTATAAAGAAAGGGAAAAAACTCAATATAAAACTTGGTTGTGATCCAACGAAACCTGATCTTCATCTCGGGCATTCAGTTGTCTTAAGAAAACTTGCTCAGTTTCAACAGCTTGGTCACCAGTCGATATTAATTATTGGTGATTTTACCGCCATGATAGGTGATCCCTCGGGCAGAAACAGCACACGCCCGCCTCTTACAGCCGAAGAAACAAAAGAATTCGCCGCCACCTATATTGAACAGGCAGCAAAAATTCTTGATATGAACACATTACAAATTGAATATAACTCTGCCTGGCTTGGTAAAATGGGTTTTGAAGATGTTATCAGGTTATCTTCAAAATATACAGTCGCGAGAATGCTCGAAAGAGATGATTTCACAAATCGCTTCAAATCGGGCATACCAATCAGCATGCATGAAATTTTGTATCCTCTCGCCCAGGCGCAGGATTCCGTTGCCATAGAAAGTGATGTGGAGCTTGGAGGAACCGATCAGAAATTTAATCTGCTGGTCGGCAGAGATATTCAGAGGGAAAATGGTCTCGAACCACAGGTTATCCTGACTATGCCCCTTCTTGTCGGCACTGACGGAACAGAAAAGATGAGTAAATCTCTCGGCAATTATATAGGAATCAGTGAAAGTCCCAAAGATATATTCGGCAAAACATTATCCATCCCCGATGAATTGCTAATTACCTACTACGAATTGACAACAGACCTGCAGCCATCTGAAATTAAAGAACTGAGTGAAGCGATCAAAAAAGGGGAAAATCCGAGGGATATAAAAAGGCAGCTTGGCAGGAAACTGGTTTCCATGTATTATTCCGAAGCGGACGCGGATAAAGCGATCGAGGAGTTTGACAAAGTTTTCATAAAGAAAGGTATCCCCGATGATATACCTGAAAAAAGTTTCGATCTCGACGAAATTAATATTATTGAACTGATTACATTAGTCGGCTTCGCTGCATCCAATGGTGAAGCGAGAAGACTGGTTAAACAGGGCGGGGTTTCCTATGATTCTGAAAAAATAACCGATTTTAACACTAATGTGAAGATTGAGGGTGAAAAGGTGTTAAAGGTCGGTAAAAGAAAATTTATTAAAATTATTAAAAACATCGGAGAGTAAAATAATTGTACGTTCCAACTAAAATTTTTTTCACAAAAGGTGTTGGCAGGGAGAAAGAATACCTTGCCTCGTTTGAAGCTGCCCTCAGGGACGCGAGAATTGAGAAATATAACCTTGTATCGGTGAGCAGCATTTATCCGGTTAACTGTAAGAAGGTTTCAGTCGAAGCGGGTATTTCGGAAATGACACCTGGTCAGATTATTCACACCGTTATGGCCCGTAACGCTACAAACGAGCCAAACAGATTAATCGCCGCTTCAATCGGCGTTGCCATTCCGAAAGATAAATCAATGTTTGGATATCTTTCCGAACATCATCCTTTTGGTCAGACAGAAAAATTTTCGGGTGATTACGCCGAAGATTTGGCTGCGTCAATGCTCGCCACTACACTCGGTATCGATTTTAATCCTGATGAAGCCTGGAATGAAAAGGAACAGGTTTTTAAGATGTCGGGCAAAATTGTTAACACTTCAAATATTACAAAATCGGCAAGAGGTGAAAAAACCGGTTTGTGGACAACAGTTATCGCTGCGGCAATTTTATTGCCCTGATTTTTCCGGGAGCTTTTTCAGAGTGGTAAAAGCTCCCTTATATCATTATTTCCCATTTCGTTTATTAGCTGCAGAATAAATTTTCTGTTACCGAGAGCCATATTAAGTTTTCCCGATTTCTCAAAGTCTTCTTTAATCTTTTCCGCGCATTCTTCAAGTTCCTGTTCAATATCTTCCCGGTCGCCCGACAAACGTTCATATATCCCCCCATAATACTGATACCTGATATATTCGATTTCCTCATCAAGATCGTGCAAAATCTGGTCAAGAAAGATGATCAGCCTCTCACTGCTCTTTTTCCTGAATTTTTCAGTTTCTATTTTATCGCTCTCTAACAGATAGTCGATCAGATTCTCATAAATCACATAATTATCATTTTCTTCAGTTTTATTATTTTCACCATCACCATCTGTTATTTCCTGATCTGCCAGCTTTAACAGTTCCGGAAATTCTTTCTCAACACTCTCATTTTCTCCCGATGATTCTTCAAAGATATATTTTACTTTCTCAGTCATCCTGGTTTTGATTGTTTTTCTGGCCGCCTGCTCTTTTTTTTCAGTAATGTTGTATTCAGCGAGCATTGCCTCTTTTTCATAAGCAAACTCATCACTCAGACTATTAATGATATAATCAATAATTATCCTCAGATTCTCCTTCTCATCTGTTGTATAGTATCCCCCGTTTAATCCTCTGAAAAGAATCTTTAAAACTGAACCGTATGATTTCAGTGTTTCATATTTCAGATTACCAAGCTTCTCATCATAGAGTTTAATCCTCGATTCAGCTTCATCGATTAACTTAGCGAGTCCGGCAGCTTTTTCTTTAAAAACAGTAAATTTCTCCTCTAAAACAGGTTTCAGCAGTTTTTTACTTTTCCCTTCTTTTCTTTTTTTTGATGCCGGGGGTTTGACATCTTCCTGACCAAATAAACTTAGTTGATTTTCTTCTGACATCCTACCGCAAATCTTGTTATTTCTTTTACACTAATATAGGCATGTATTTTATTTTTTAATAATCCTCTTTTTATAAATTATCCCGGAAGTATGAATTATTAAAGCGGTAAACATTCCTATGATCATCGGCTCAACTTCTGCCAGAATGTTTTCCCTGAAAAAAATCCATACAATACTCATTAAAACAGGAATAATGATTTCAGGAAGAACAAATTTTTCAGGAATTCTCAGTTTTTCATAATAAGCGCCCGCGATTAAAAATATTATTCCTGGTATACATATACTTCCTGTCAGGTACCAGATTTCAATAATGCTGTCAACATAATAAGCTATGACAACCGCTATTGCCGAAGAAACAAACAATCCTAATCTGCTGTTTTTCACAATTTTGCTCTCATCCCTGTTTCCTGAAATTTTCATTATGAGATCCCTGCTGAAAGTGGTCGCGCTCAGGAAAAGGAAACTGTTCAGGGTGGATATAATTGTCGCGAAAAGGGCAGCATAAAAAATGCCTTTTAATCCCGGTGAAAGTGTATGTTCAGCCAGCAGCGGAAAAGCGAGAGAAGGATTTTCCACATTCGGCAGTACAGCCCTTGAATAGAGACCCGTTGAGGTTGTAAGGAAATCGAATAAAGCCCAGAAAAAAACTGAAATTATAATTCCTTTCACCGCTGTTTTACTATCTTTAGCCGCGTAACATCTCTGGTGAAAACCGGGATCTGTAAATGTCCAGAGCGCGATAAAAAACCAGACGAGAATATATAACCATCCTGTTCCCCCTGTAAATTGTAAATGTGTCGCTGGCAGATTGTTTTCAAGGAATTCATATCCCCCTGTATTACTCCATACACTTACAAGAAGGATAATAAATCCGGCGAACATTACGAAAAACTGAAAGACATCTGTATATATATCGGACTTATACCCGCCCCGGAAGAGATATATAACCGAGATAAATACCCCCGCTATAAGGGCGATGATCTTCGATACGCCAAATATTTCCGCGATAAGTGTTCCCAGCATTAACAGGTATGGCGCCGGAGAAACCAGGAAAAAGATTATTGCTGATGAGATTATTCCGGCGTTCCTTCCATATTTTTCCTCAAGTTTATCGGGAATCGTAAATAAGGAAGCTTTTCTTATTTTCCCGGCGAAAAAAAGTGCGAAAAGAATAGCGAAAATATAATATGGCAATCCCTGCGTAACCCAGCTTAATATACCATAACTATATGTAAATTCACCAATGCCAAGAATTCCCCCATACCAGGTGGCGACATTGGTTAAAACAAAAAGAAATAAACCCAGTTTTCTACCTGATAGAAGGTAACTCTCCTGATCATCACTTTTTCCCGGTATAAATCCAATCAGAATTACAGTCAGGAAAAAGAGCGCTATAATTATTATGTCAGTCAGCGAAAATGAAATCATTATTTACCAGGTTCTCAACCTCTCTTATTACAAAAATTTCCCCCCCGCTGATATCCAGCGTTACCTCACTGCCAAGAGCTTCGTTGCTTGTGCTCTCTTTTTTGCCGAATGGAAGTGAAATATTTTTAAGAGGGTATTTAAGTCCCTTCGAACTGATTTTTGTTTTATCATCAAATCCATATACCGAAATGGTTTCTCCAGGTATTGTTTTCATCCTTATCTTTCCGGTGAATGCCGCGAGGACAGATGTCTTATGAAGAATATAAATTTTAATTCTGTCAAAAAATTTAAGGACAATTCCCATATTACAAAATGAATGATCAAGCCGGTCGCCGGTCGCGCCCGAAAGAACAACTTCGCCAAACCCCAATTTAATCATATATTTCAGCGCTTTTTCAACATCGGTGTCATCCTGCCGCCGGTATTTAATAATCGTGGAATTATTAATAAATCTGAGAATAACTTCCGGATAGACAGAATCAAGATCCCCGATTATATAATCGGGGATAATATTTAATTTGGAAGCGCTGTTTGCCCCTCCATCCGCGCAGAATATCTGGCGATATCCGATTCCGGCCAGGTAATCCAGATGTACTTTTGCCGGCAGATCGCCATTAGCGATTAATTGACATTTTTTCATTATAATCCCAGACTAATACCCGCGAGGAAATTCCTTTCAGCCCCGGGGAAAAACTCCTTACCTATAGCGGTGGAAGCATAAAGAGTGTCGAAAATATTGTTTACCTGGATAAATGTTTTAATTTTCCTGAAAACAGGATTAATATCAAATTCATAACTTGCAAAAAAGTTCATAAGAAACCAGGAATCCACCTTGTTATCGTTGTAATCTGTAAATCCCTGAACCTGCTGATTATACTCATCTATTTTGTCGCCGTAATTATCTGAATAATAATCGCCGACATATTTAAGATAAAATCTTCCTGTAACCCCCTTATACTGCATCTGAACAATACCGTTAAACATCAATTCAGGGAAACCTCCGATTTCATTATCGGTAAGATCTATTTCACTTGTGAGAGTAGCGGAGTTAGCGTCACTCACATAAATTTTTCCATCTGAAATATAATTACGGCTGTATGTTCCGTTGGCAATTATATCTATATAGTCATTCAGATGGTAATTTGCCGATAATTCAAGGCCCATATGAACGGTATTATCCATATTGCCGGTAACCGGTTGTCCGAATCGGTCAAGCTGGCCATTTTTAACAATCTCATCAGTAAAATGCATATAAAAAAGATTAGATGTTAATTCGAGCTGATTAGTCCTGTATGTGCATCCTAATTCAATCGCGTTCATTTTTTCCGGTTTAACCAGGGGATCATCAAAATCGTATGATCCATCCCCCTTTTTAACAAATTGAGGAACAGCCCCGCCCGAGGATTCCGCTGCGTCGTAATATGTCTTTAGCCTTGGCTCGCGACTTACCATAGCGTAAGAAAGATAGGAGCTGAAATTATCGCTGAATTTATAATTCAGCCCTAATCGGGGATTAAAAAAGAGGTTATCGATAGAGAATTCGTTATCAAGATATTTTTCATTACCGCTGGCGTACCTGTGCCAGGCAAGCTGAATTTCAGCGAGAATATTCAGCCGGGAGTTGATATTGTAAGTTTCATTGGCAAAAACATTCACTATATCTTTTTTCCCCTCGTAATAATAATAGCGGTAATCCTTTCCTACTCCCGCGGGGATTGACTGGGCGTAATTAATCGACCCCCAATGCACTGAATTGTGAAAACGAAATTCACCCCCTACTATTAGTTTTCCCTCGCCATGTTTATAACTTATCCTCGGTATCCAGCCCCATTGTTTATTCTCAACTTTCGCCCTGATAAGAGCCTCACCCATGTATAATGTTGTGGGATCTTCATTGATATTAAAGCCGTTTTCAGGGGTAATTCTGAAATAGGAGTATGAACCCCAGCTTCCGTCGTAATCAAAAAATCCTTCACCGAGCACCAGGAACAGAGCTGAGTTAAGGGTAACATTATCATTTAGTGTGTATTCATTTAAAATTTCGAAATGGGGCTGTGAAAAATTTTCTATTTCTTCCGGACGTCTTTCGGCGGCATACGTTATATTATTATCATCAGCGCTCCACCAGGAATAATTTTTCTTTCTTAATTCCCTGTCATTGATCGCGAATTTGGGAAGTCCGTTATAAACCAGCCCGTCAGCCACCGGTCCGCCATATATATTTAATTGGGTTGTCAGCTTATCATCATAACGAACTGCTGACAAATGATAGGATTTGAAATCAATCCAGTTGCCTTCACGGTAACCGCTGCTGAGCAGTTGGGATAATTTAAAGTAAACAGAATATTTATTATCAATCAGGCCGCTCGAAAGGGCCACACCATATTTTCTGGTATTATAACTTCCGTAAGATGAATAAAATTTCATCTCTGATTTTTCACTGAAAGGTGAAGTTATAATATTTATTGATCCTCCTATTGAAGGATAACCGGTAATGCCCGATCCGGCTCCTCTCTGCACCTGGATAAATCCTGTGCTTTCCAGCAAATCGGGGAAATCGAGCCAGTAGACATTATGATCCTCAGGTTCATTTTGTGGAATTCCGTTTATTGATACCGAAATTCTTCTCTGCCCGAATCCCCTTATACTGATATAATTATAACCATATCCCGCTCCTCCTTCAGAATAAAAAGTAGTGGAGGGAAGGTAACTGAGGTATTCCGGAATATCCTGGGTTGTATAAGCAGTTTCAATATCTTTTCTTTCAATTTTGGAGAATGTTAAAGGGGTTACACCCTTTTCTCCGACCGCTCCTTCAATCAGCACAGTCTGCCCTGGAAATATCTTCGTATCAAGAATAAATTTCTCCCATCCGGAATTTATTATTTCCACCGCTTCTAATTCAAGCTTTTTATATGCAACGTGGCTGAATACTATAATATCTTTTTTAGAATTAATCTCCAGTGAAAATGTCCCGTCTTTCCCTGAAACGGTTCCTTTTCCTCCTCCTTTAATGTAAATATTCACACCGGGAATTGCTCTTCCCTCAGCATTATTTACAACTAATCCGGAAATATTTTCTGACTGCGCCCATGCAGTAATACTCAATAATAAAAAAAGAATCAGGTATCTCATTATTTCTCCTGTTTTAAGATCAATAAAAAAGCCGTTTAAGAAAACGGCCGGCACCTGATTAACAGTCCTCCGTTTTCCTACGCTGGTATTATCCAGATCAGGTTCAAGGGTATTTTCTCAGCCTCAGATGAGGCACCCCTAACAGCTTAGGTAATTATGTATGTAAAACTATAAATTTAATAAGTAATATTCAAAACTTTTATACTTAATACTATAATCTGGCAAGTCAGAGAAAACAAAGTTAACGAGTTACTCGAAGTAAGTCCTCCCCCGTCTTCAAAGAAAAACACTTTGAATCCACCCCCTCCGAAGGGGTACATTGTCGATTGCCTTGAATTCCGAATGTCCCCCTTTGGAGGGGGTGGTTGAGAGTGTTTTTCTCGAAACCGGGGGAGGACACACCTCGAATTGTCAAAAAAACTTTGCCTTTTTGCGTAGAATTTGACTCCTAACGGATTAATCTTCTTTTTTATTCTCCTTTTTTTCCTCTTCTTTATTTTTGGGATAGATTATCAGCTCCTGGCCAACAACAATTTTACTTCCTCTTATCCCGTTCCATTCCCTAATATCCCTTGCCCTGATATTATACTCTTCCGCGATGTGCCCGAGAGTATCATCTTTTTTAACGATGTAATGAATTTTTTCCTTACCGGAACTATCCCTGAACACTTCTTCCTTTTTTACACCTTCTTCTTTTTTAGTTTCGGTATATTCACTTTCATCAATATCCGAATAAATTTTCAGTGATTTACCAGCGACAATTTTATTGCTGCGCAGATTATTCCATTCTTTTATTTTCCTTATGGAAACACCAAATTTTTCAGCTATTTCACTAATCGATATACCTGAAGGAATAGTATAGTTAATAACATTCGCTTCATTTTTTGGTGTGTCGGCCCCGATTGATTCAACTTTTTCTTTACCTTTTATCAGAAGTGTTTTACCCGCCACAATACGATTTGAGCCAAGATTATTCCAGCTTCGGATATCTCTGCTGCTCACTCCGTATCTTTCGGCTATCTCACTTATGGTATCTCCTTCTTTAATCCTGTATTTTGTCGCGCCATCTACATTTAAGGCCGGAGTTTGTTTTTTATTTTCCACATACTGTTCGCCGCCGCTGCCAACAAAAATCTGAAGCTTTTTACCCCTGATTATTTTATTCGACCTCAGGTTATTCCACTGTTTGAGCTGGCTGACCCTGACCCCGTATTTATAGGCTATTGTTGAAAGTGACTCACCTCTTCGGATTCTGTGAGTCAGCCATCTGCCTCCTGATTTCGCGTAGACAATGGAAAGTTTCTCACTTCTCGACATATCGTTAATTTTCGCGTAATAATCTTTCTTCTCACTCGGCACAAAAATATCCAGTGACTGGCCTACCCGGATTGTTGTTGTATAAGGCAGGTTATTCCAGTTCCTTATATCCGAAACTCTTACTTCAAATATCTGGGCGATATCCACAAGATTATCCGATTTTTTTACTCTGTAGGCAACCTTCTCCTTGCCTTCCGGAATAATTACCGTTGTAGTATCCTGGGCATTTTCCATATAAAGTTTCAAATACTTGTCATCATTTTCTGAAAGATTAATGACAAAATCATAAGGGGCTGTTGAATCCTTTTCAGTATAAATACTCTCGATAGCCGGGATATTATCAGTGTTAACGGCAAATTCAGCGTCACTTAAATCGGAAATGGGTATCTTCAGCTCCACACCCGGATATATCCGCGATCTTGATGAAATATTATTAAACCGCGCGAGATGACTCAGACGCACTCCATATTTTTCCGCGATTTCAGAAAGAGTGTCCCCTTTTTTAACATTATGCAGAACAAACTGCAGCCTTGCTTCTTTTGGCACACTCTGAAGATTCTTTACGAACATATCAAATGACTGTACAGGAACTTTAAGCGGATAACCACCTTCATAATCCGGGGGAGTACAATGCTGTATAAGGGCGGGATTCATATCTTTCAGTAATTCGGAGCTGACACCCGCGCATTTTGCCAGAACATTCAGATCAATCGCTTCCTCAACGAGATGAATCTTATATTCATAAGGTTTTTCATATTCTATTTTTTCAAATCCATATTTTTCAGGGTTGCTTGCTATCAAAGTAACGGCAATAAACTGGGGCACATAATTCCTTGTTTCTCTTGGTAAATGACGTCTCAGGTTCCAGAAATCATCCGAACCGGCTCTTCTCGCGGCTCTTTTTACTCGCGCTTCGCCACAGTTATATGACGCTATCGCCAGGTACCAGTCTTTTAATGAAAAATAAAGGTCTTTGAAATGTCTCGCGGCAGCTCTGGTAGCCATTTCAGGGTCTCTTCTTTCATCTACATAAAAGCCTGTTTCCAGGTCATAGAGCCTGCCGGTTCCTTTAATAAACTGCCACAAGCCTACTGCCCTGGCCCACGATCTCGCGCGGGGATTCAGCGCGCTTTCCATCATACTTAGGAAGATTAATTGCTGGGGCACCTGTTCTTCGGCAAATATTTTAGCCATCATGGGGAAATAACGTCCCGAACGGCTTAACCAGGCTTCCATATGACGCCTGCCCCTTCCGCTGAAATATTCGATATAGTGCTCAACATATTTATTAACTACGAGAGGAATTTCCCCGACAACAATTTTCTCCCCCTCCGCTATTATCTGCTGCTCTTCCTCTTCTGAAAGCTCAAATTCAGGATAATTTTTATTCAGGAATCTTTCGAGCGCCGAAATGGATACATCCGCCGGAAGTTCATCAAGACTCTCTATAAGTCTTTTGTAATCTTCCACAATAGCCGATTCCAGATCGGTATACGCCCGGTTTTCATCTATTTCCGGGTAATAACTCAGTTTATTCAGATTAAGCATAGCCGAATCATAAAGCTTTAAAGCTTCACTGCTGTTTCCTTTCTGTTGTTCGGTCAGCGCCTTTACATAATTTTGCCTGGCCTCCTCCATCAACTCATTAATTATCACATAAGCATTGGAAACCAGCTTTGGTTGTCCCGTCGAAGGCACATCATCTTTGGTCAACGATTCCCATACCGAGCAGGATGTTAGAAAAATAGCTAATAAGAATAAAACTGAACCTGAAAAATATTTTTTCACTATAAACTCCGGATTTTGAAATGCTTATGTAATTTAAGAAGTTAGCTTGATAATGTCAAGTTTATCATTAAGCTAATTCACTTTATTTCTTTATTTATAATAAGTTATCCTGGCGGTAAATCATTTTTGAATTTGACAGCGATGAACACAAAAAAAATAATATTATACTGCACAAATAAAAAAAATTGCGAGTCTGATGAAAGGATAAAATAGTTTAAATTTAACTGAAATGAAAAAGAGGCTTACATGCCCCTAAGATTGCTAAATTTTCCCCAAGCAAAGCCTGAGGAAAACGCCTTAAAGGGAAAAAGTTCCCTGGCAAAACGGGGGGTAATATATTCAATAAGAAATTAAATGCTACGAAAATTGGTAAGAAATTTATCAGCAAGTAGAAAGTTTTATTACCAGGTATAAGTTTCGTAGTTACTTGAGGTGTGTCCTCCCCCGTCAATGAAGAAAGGCGCTTCATTGCCACCCCCTCCGGCGGGGGATATTTTGATTGCTCGGGATTATCGATAAATATCCCCCTTTGGAGGCACTGCTGTCAACTTAAGGAAAAGAAAGTGAATTAATCATAAATTTAATTTGTTATCAATGAAAAATTGAGAAAAAAATGAAAAAAATCACGAAATAATATCATTCTTAAAAAAACATATAACAAGTAAAGAATTAAAAGAAAAATATCGGAGGAGTAAAAATGACTTCACAAGAAACAGAATCCTGACATTTGTACGAATGATAATGTTTCAATTACACATAGCATCAAGAAGTCTGAGTATAGAACTGGATGATTTTCTTAGTGATATTTATCCCGACGGCTGTAGCAAACAAGCATACTCAAAATCAAGGATAAAAATGCGACATGAAGTATATATTGAATTAAATAATAAATTAACCCGGGAATATTATCAGCGGGAACATAAGGTATATAAAGATTACAGACTAATGGGACTAGATGGATGTGGAATAGAATTGCCAGAAATACAAGCCCTGGCAGAAGAATTTGGAAGAGTAAATAATAATGATCAGCTTGCCCCAATGTCCTGGACAACAGTCGTATATGATCTATTGAACAATATCGCCATAGATGCAAGAATGAATAGAAATGGGGAGTCGGAAAGAGAGCATGCAATAAAACAATTGAGAACAATAAAAGAAGAAGGTAGGGCAAAAAAGGATATAATCGTTGCCGACAGGGGATTCCCATCGCTGGAAATGATAGTCGAACTACTGGTGATGGGATACGATTTTGTAATGAGATATACCGGGACGCAATTTCTAAAGGAAACAAGGGAATTTGTCGAAAGCGAAGAAACAGATAAGATCATAGAAATATCATTAACAGAAGGAGCCCATAGAAGAGGGAATGAAAGATTAAAAGAAATAATGGGGCAGGGATTTCCGGAGAAAATAAGTGTAAGAATAGTAAAGATATTGTTAAAAACGGGAGAATATGAATATTTGATTACCTCATTAACAAATAAAGAAGAATTTGAAGAAAGCGATTTTGAGGAAATATACATGTTGAGGTGGAATGAAGAGGTATATTTTGATTTTCAGAAAAACGTGATGGAAGTGGAAAATTTCAGTGGGAAAACAGTAGAAACAGTAAAACAGGATTACTATAGCAGGTTGCTTGTGGGGAATATACACGCACTAATAGTAGAGGATGCACAGGAAGAAATAGACAAAGAAGTAGCTCAAAACAGTAATCTGAAGTATGAAAAATATAAAGTGAATCGAAGTGTAAGTTTCGGATTTCAGCGAAATCGCATAAATAAGTTGTTGTTCAAAGAAGGTGAAGATTGGATAAATGAATATAATCGACTTGTTAAAAAATCAAAGAGGGAAAAAATTTCGGTAATACCGGATAGAAAATTCGAGCGAAAAAAGAACATAAAAAAGAAATATGCTATGGCCAAAAGGAGAGCCATATGATGGTAAAATCCCTTAAGTTGACAGCAGTGGGCTGGGAGGGGGTGGATTCAAAGTGTTTTTCTTTGAAGACGGGGGAGGTCTATCCTTGAGCTAACCGATAACTTTTCTTTTTCTGACTCTATCAGCTTATGGATTGAGAATCTCGGCCTGATTATCGGCAGCATGTTATCATCGGGCTATTTGACAAATTTTGCGCCCCGGATTATCCTCAACATGTTGGCGTTAGTGTGGTGATAATAGCCAAAATTACAGTGGAATATTACAATGTTTTTTACCCGGATTTTTATCGACCTTTGTTTTCAGAAACTGAAAAGCGTTAACAAGCCTTAATTTTGTATCGGAAGGCAGAATAACATCATCAACATAACCTCTTTCGGCGGCTATATAAGGATTAGCGAATTTTTCTATATACCCCTGAAGCTTTTCTTCGGTTTTTTGCTCAGGATTTTCAGCTTCCGAAATTTCCTTTCTGAAAATTATCTCCACAGCTCCCTTGGGTCCCATAACAGCGATCTCGGCGGAAGGCCAGGCAAAGTTGAAATCGCCTCTTATGTGCTTTGAATTCATCACATCATAAGCCCCGCCATAGGCTTTGCGTGTGATAACCGTACATTTTGGCACTGTAGCCTCACAAAAAGCGAAAAGAAGTTTTGATCCATGCCTTATAATTCCATTCCATTCCTGCTCGGTGCCGGGAAGAAATCCGGGGACATCTTCGAGAACCAGCAAAGGAATATTGAATGAGTCGCAAAACCTGACAAAACGGGCTCCCTTTATAGAGGCGTCTATATTTAGCACTCCGGCAAGCACCGCCGGCTGGTTGGCTATCACTCCCACCGGCATGCCTCCAATGCGTGTAAATCCGGTAATAATGTTTTGCGCGTAATTTTTGTGCACCTCAAGAAACTCCCCGTCATCGGCCAAGGCGGTAATTATTTCCGACATATCATAAGGTTTATTAGGATTATCGGGAATAATCTCATCCAGTTCAGGAAGTGTAAGATCGGCAGTAAAATCAAATTCTCTTGCCGGTGGTTTATCTTTCCAGTTCAGGGGAAGATATCCCATAAGATTTCTGATATTCTCAAATATCTCTATTTCACTTTCAAAGGCGAAATGAGCGACGCCGCTTTTTGAGGCATGAGTTTCAGCTCCGCCAAGGTCTTCAAAAGAGACTTCCTCATGTGTTACTGTTTTAACTACGTTAGGACCGGTAACAAACATGTGACTGGTATTCTTGACCATAAAAACAAAATCGGTTATCGCCGGAGAATAAACCGCCCCGCCCGCGCAGGGCCCGAGAACTGCTGAAATTTGTGGAATCGTTCCGCTGGCCATTGTATTCCTGAGGAAAATATCAGCATAACCTCCAAGGCTTACAACCCCTTCCTGAATTCTGGCTCCTCCCGAATCGTTTAATCCTATGACAGGAATTCCCACTTTAAGGGCCATATCCATTATTTTGCATATTTTTTCTGCGTGCGCTTCGGAAAGTGATCCGCCGAATACGGTAAAATCCTGGCTGAAAATGGCGACCGGTCGATTTTCAATTTTGGCGTATCCGGTAACTACTCCGTCACCCGGAATTTTTTGTTTGTCCAGCCCGAAATCGTTTGAACGGTGTTTTACCAGCATATCCGTTTCTTCAAAACTGCCCTCATCAACCAGAAGCTCAATCCTTTCCCTCGCTGTGAGTTTGCCTTTATCATGCTGGCTTTTAATCCTTTTTTCTCCCCCTCCTTTAAGCGCCTCTTCTTTTAACTCTAAAAGCTTCTTTTGTCTTTCATTCATATTTTTCACAATGAAAAGTTAATAATCGCTTCTTCTTCTGATTCCCTGATTATATTTTCAAGACTGTGAATATTACTGATAAAATCAGGAGACTCAGTTAAATAACGATTTTTTTCATCTGAAAATTCCGCGGTAAAAGATTTTATTATTTTACCCGGATTTTTCTTCATGATATGAATAACATTTCCCGCGAAAAGCGCTCTTGAAATATTTGTTGTGGCAAGCAAAAAGCCAATGCCATATTTTTCGGTTACTCTTATCATTAGCTCAAGTGTTTCACGGGCGGTAACTCTCTCCATTTTTTCGAAAGGCTCATCGGTCAAAAGAAAATTCGCTCCCGATGCAACTGCCCTGCCCAGGGCGAGCCTGAATCGATACCCTGTGCTTTTATTATGGGGATGATGCTCCTCATATCCCGAAAGCCCCAGCAATTCCACTAATTCTTCGATATCAACAGAGTTATCTTCATTTTTACCCCACATTATATTTTCGATTGTATTCAGCCAGGGAAATGATGAAGGGGCCGAAGGAATGAATGCAGCCTTCAGATTTTTCTGAGTAATAATTTCACCTGAATCAGGTTTTTCCAGATTCCCGATCAGCTTCAGCAGGGTTGTTTTACCCGCCCCGGCCGGAGCGAGAATCACATTTGGTTTATCAGTTTCGAGGGTCAGATCAAATTCGCTTATCAGGTTGACTTTAAAACCGGAGGAATCTGTATAGACCTTCGTCAGGTTTTTAATTTCAATTATATTATTTTTTTTCAAATCATTACTCCCAAAAAATTATTTTAGCCGCGAGATATTTGATTATGAAATCGCCGGCTGAAAATATTATACCGGTAAATATTGCCAGCGCGAATAATCCGGCGAGGTCATTGTAACTGGTAATCTCGGCATAGATAGTCCCAAGTCCCCCTCCCCCTCCGACAAATTCGTAAAGCAGCGCCATTATCCATATCATTGAGTGAACCACTGTGAAGGATTTTGAGGCGTCAGGCAAAATAGAATTCCAGTAAATTTCCTTAAAAATACTGCTCCCCTTTCCCAGGCTTTGCCCTGATTGAATATATTCTTCCGGCACATTCCCGATGTTTATGGCAAATAATGTTAGAATCTGAATAAACGCGGTTAAAAAGAGAACAATAAATTCAGCGTATACAGAACCGTGTGTCCAGATATTCACAAGAAGCACAATGAATAAAACAGAAAATATTCCTGTTATTTTTATAAAGGATTCAATTATACTGCTTTCCGCCAGTTTTCTCAGTAAAAATCCCCTAAAAATATAAACAATGAAGAGAGCTGTAACAAAAGAGGTGTATACCAGGAAAGTGGTAAGGGTAAAACCCTTGAAAAGTCCATATTCAGTTATAAGGTCCGCAAAAGATTCCAGGATCAGAAGAGGTCCCGGGAAATAATCATTGACCGGCAGAATAAAACCGAATAAAAGTGTATACACCGCAGTGATAATTAAAATTATTGCTGCTATCATTTTTCCGGAAAATCCGGAAATATTTGTCGCGAGATTCATATTGTCCTATAAATTAAACCATTTTGAAATTTCCATTGACCTGTATTTATTACTTCCGCTATACTCAAATTCATTAGTATGAGAATCATAGCTGTAATCTTTTGAAAGAGTATCAATATTTTCTATTATATGCCTCAGCCCCTCGAGAACAAGATTCAGCTCTTTATCTGTCATGGTTGGATGCAGGGAAAGCCTCACCCAGCCCGGTTTATCGGAATAATCCCCGGAGGCTATTTTATTGGTTATCAGTTTCGACCGGCTCGGATCGACATGAAGAAGATAATGCCCGTATGTTCCGGCGCAGGAACAGCCTCCCCTGACCTGGATTCCATAAAGATCATTAAGAAGTTTCACAATTAGATTGTAGTGAACATCCTCAATATAAAAAGAAATAATTCCGAGTCTTTCTTCTGTCTGGTTCGCGAGTATATGAAGTTTGGGAATAGAATTCAAACCGGGGAAAGCTTTGTCAAGCAGCTCCTGTTCTCTCGCGAGCATTTTATCCGCGCCCATTTTTTCCTTCAGCCTAACACAAAGCGCTGTCCTTATCGTCTGCAGAAAGCCGGGAGTGCCTCCATCCTCTCTCGCCTCAATATTACTCAGGAACATATGTTCACCCCAGGGATTTGTCCATTCAACCGTTCCGCCGCCGGGATGATCGGGAATTTTCCTTGTATAAAGTTTTGAATCAAAAACAAGAACTCCTGCCGATCCCGGTCCGCCCAGAAATTTATGTGGCGAGAAAAATATGGCGTCCAGTTTTTCTTCCGGGTCTTCAGGATGCATATTGATATCCATATATGGAGCGGCGGCTGCAAAATCTACAAAACAAAGACCCCCATGCTGATGCATAATCTTTGCCATCTTATGGTAATCGACCTTAATGCCTGTAACATTTGAAGCCGCGGTAAATGAGCCGATTTTCAGTTTTCTGTTTTTATGTTTTTCAAGTATCTGGTGAAGATTTTCAATTTTTACCAGTCCCTCTTCATCCGGTTCAATGATCTCAACATCGGCCAGTGTTTCGAGCCAGGAAGTATGATTGGAATGGTGTTCCATATGGGTAATGATAACAAGAGGGGTATCCTCTTCAGAAAGAGTGATATGATTTTTTAATTGTTCGCAGACTTTTATTCCAATAATTCTCTGGAATTTGTTGACCACGGTTGTCATACCGAATCCGGCATTAATGATCACATCTTCAGGTCCCGCGTTAACATGTTTTTTTATTATTTTTTGTGCCTCATGATACGACAGGGTCATCGTCGTTCCGGTAATGTTGGTCTCGGTATGTGTATTACCTACAAGAGGACCAAACTGCTCAAGCATCTTATTTTCAATCGGACCGTATAGTCTGCCGCTGGCTATCCAGTCTGCATAGATCAATTCTTTTTCACCATAAGGGGTATTGAACCTTGTATCTATACCGACAATATTTTTTCTGTATTGCGAAAAGTATTTTTCCAGGTTTATCATAATTTTCCCGATGGTTCGCTGAAGTTATTCCAGCCGAGAGTTATTTAATTTTCCTTTAAAAGAGACCTATAAAATTATCATTTTTTTGCGGTCAAAAACAAATTGAATTTATATTGCATAACATTTTGGAATATCTTATATTTGGTGACTAAAATTTAATGCGCCCGTAGCTCAACTGGACAGAGCGTCTGACTACGGATCAGAAGGTTGGGGGTTCGAATCCTCCCGGGCGTACTATTATGCCCCTGTTTGATGAAAATTCAGCAGGGGTTTTTTTGTTTTTTGGACCTTATGTTCTCTAAAAATTTGAATTTGCGATCCGGCAAATCGAAAAGAAATTTTTTCAGAGTAATTCTGTTATATATATTAGAAGATTTTAAATAATATCAAAGGCTGGCTATATGTTTTCACGCGGGAATTTTATTGAATTTCAAATATATGTATTTCTTTTTCTGTTGATTCACTTATTTACTTCCGTTTACGGAAATGATCTGGAAGCTGATGCGGGACTTACAGGTAAAGTAATTGAAAAAGGCACTGATTCCCCAATGGCTTATGTAAATATAATCCTCTTTTTTACGGATGACAGCAGCCAGGCCGCGGGAGTGGTCTCAAATCCGGATGGTGTTTTTTCCATAAACAATATTGTTCCAGGTAATTATTATCTCGAACTAAGTTTTCTCGGATTCCATAAAAAAGTTATCAGCGATATTGATCTCAACCGGGGCAAAACTACAGATATTGGAACAATCATTCTTTCACCAAAAACATTTGAAATTGATGATGTGGTTGTTGAATCGCAAAGGGCGGCAGTCACCTATGAAATTGATAAAAAAGTAATAAATGTAAGTGAACAACTCACATCCACCTCGGGAAGCGCGGTCGATATTCTCGAAAACGTACCATCTGTGACCGTAGATATTGAAGGCAATGTCGCTTTACGCGGCAGCGGGAATTTCACTGTGCTGGTTGATGGAAAACCAACTATCCTCGATCCGGCTGAAATTCTTGAACAAATACCTGCCGGTTCAGTAGAATCAATTGAAATAATTACCAATCCCTCAGCGAAATATGACCCGGAAGGCACCGCCGGGATTATGAATCTTATCCTCAAAAAGAATAAACGAGGGGGACTCAGCTCACTTTTTGAACTGAATGGCGGGCTGAAAGAAAGGTATGGCGGTCAGGTTATGATCGACTACAGAACCAGGATGCTGAGCATGACCTTCGGCGCCGAATATGGATACCGAAAAGGTTTTGCCGACCAGAGAGATATTAACCGTACCGTTTATGAAGGAATACTCTCCAACCGAACAACAGAGGGCAAAAGAAACCGCTCCAGGGAAAGGCTGGGTTTACGCGGTGAAATTGGCCTGGACCTTTCAGATAAAGATTTTTTGAGAGTAGGAGGCAGATACAGGGATCGTTCCTCAAAAGGTTCATCCGAGCTTTCTTTCGCCGAGTGGTATGACGATCAATCATCGGTCAATTATTATAACAGTTTCTCCGACCGCTACAGAGGAGGAGATCAATATTCTCTTAACGCCGGATATGAACATCAGTTCCAGGGAAAATCAAATACCTTAAAAGTGGAAATCCAATATGAATCGGATGAAGGAGATGAAGAGTCCTCCAATCTTCTTTATGATTCGGGAATGAATGTTACGGAAGGGCAGAAAAATAGTGAGAGAGGCCCCGGAACTGAATTCAACGCGAAGCTGGATTACCTCTATAATCCCGATGATAATTTTAAATTTGAAGCCGGCTACAAAAATGAGCTTGATAATTCTGAAGAATCAACCGGTTTATATTATTATAATATCAGTTCCGGCCTTTACGAAATACAGGATCAGTATTCCAATTTTGTTGACTACAAAAGAAATGAACACGCGCTCTATTCTACAATCGGTGGTAAAAACGGAGGCTTTGGTTACCAGGCTGGTTTCAGAGCCGAATATACCGACAGGGAGATAAAAACCCTCGCGGATAACCAGAACTTTAAAATTGACAGGTGGGACTTTTTCCCAACATTTCATCTCTCCTGGCAGATAACTGACGGTCACCAGATTATGGCAAGTTATACCCGAAGAATAAACAGACCCCGCGGCTGGTACCTTGAGCCTTTCGAAACATGGATGGATGCTTATAACGTCAGAAAAGGCAATCCCGGCCTCCGGCCTGAATATACAAATTCATGGGAATTCGGTTACCAGGCACTGCTGGGAAAAACAATATTCTCAGCCGAGACTTACTACAGGGATGAACACAATACGATTGAAAGACTTCGCTCTGTTTATGCCGATAATGTCACTCTCCACTCCCTTGATAATGTTGGCACATCTTCTTCACTCGGCGCCGAACTAATGCTAAATTTTGATGTGCTTAAGGACTGGAACAGTAATCTGATGGGTAATATTTTTGACTATAATATAAAAGGAAAAATATTTGATTCCCCATTCGAAAGAAATAGTTTTAACTGGAATCTTCGTTTTAACAACATAATCAATCTTTCAGCCACAACTAAAGTTCAGTTGAACGCTATTTATAACAGCCCTTCTGTGTCTTCACAGGGAAAAAGAGAAGAATTTTATATGATAAATCTCGCTGTTAAATATGAAATTATTAAAGGTATGTTATCAGCCACTCTGCAATTCAGGGATATACTGGATAACGCTAAATATGAATATACAGCCGAAAGCGCCGGTTATTACAGCTATTCGTTCAGAAAACGGGAGTACCCGCAAATAAGACTTAACTTCCGCTTTTCCTTCAACCGCAATGAAAGAAGAGATGAAGACGCGGGAGGAAGAAACGAAACCGGTGGCGACGAAGACTGGAGCGGTCAATAAAAATGACACCCCTCAACAACTTCTTATTGAGCGCAAAAAGAAACAGGCAGCATCCTTTTTACTTAATTTCAGGTGAGTTCGGTATGAACAACGCAAATGTTAACAGGAATCTGATCTAAAACCCGGGAAAATCTTTTAGCGGATATATCAAATCATTCTATTTCCACCCGGCGGGAATGGATTTTCTCCAGCCTTCCATAAGCATCCGGGAAATTTCTTTCGTTAATTCAAAATCCTTTCCCGCGATATTATTTGTTTCATCCGGATCGATTTCCAGATCAAAAAGCTCTTCTCTTCCATCCGGGTAGGATATATAATTATACTTTTCGGTTTTAATCGAATAAGCTTTTCCACCCACCTGGCTGAAAGCTCCCTTTTTCCAATCCCTGCCCGGATCAAAAAAGAGATCGAGAAAACTGATTCCTTCAAGTTCATGCAGGGGCCTTGGAAATCCGATAATATTATTTAATGTGGGATACATATCAACACATTCAATAATCCCCGCTGCCCTTTCTCCTGAGGATCGCATTCCCGGAATTTTCATCAGAAGCGGCACATGCATTGCCTCGGAATAACATGTTTCATTTCCCCAGAGGAAATTTTCACCCAGATGGTAACCTGTGCTGCCGGACCAGAAAATAATTATTGAATTATCATAAAGTCCCATTTTTTTAAGATAATTTAAGATTGCCCCTACTCCCCTATCCAGATCGCTTATCGACGCGAGAAAACGTTTATTGATGCCGGCGGCTTCTTCATCTGTAATTATCAGTTTACCCGCATCGGTGCATTCAATCAGCTCCATATTATGGATAAGTCGTCCTTTTCCATCTGCTTCAGTATTTAATGTATCATAAAGTCTTAATGACTCTTCGGTCGGCTCCCAGGGACAAAATGGCTGCCTGAATCCTATACCGAGGAAAAAGGGCTTATCCAGTTGTGCCAGTTCATCAATGGCTTTAATAACCTCTTCCTTACTCTCAATTCCGGAAGGAGAAACCTGTTTTTCCCAGGGCAAATCGCCGGGACCACTTTCAGGATCAAATATTTTGCCTACTGAATATGTATAATAGCCATGTATCTTAAACATTCCCGGCATTGAAACCACACCAGGCATCTTCTTTTTCCAGTCATGTTCTGTTTCAGTAATATTTGTAGTGGAAGGGCGTGTGCCGGTCATGATACTTGTTCTCGAAGCGGAACTGTTTCCCACCTGGGCGTAACATCTCTCAAAAAGAAGAGCCTCTTTCGCGAACTGATCAATATTTGGAGTCACAACTTTTTTGTAGCCGTAACATCCAAGTTTTGTTCCCAGTCCATCGGCGGTTATATATATTACGTTCGGTTTATTTTGATTTTCAGCGCCCTTCAGATCCGATACATTTGATGCTAAAATTATAAATAATATAAGGGTAAATGTTTTTTTGATTAACATTCCAATATTTTGAAACAACATTAAATTTCTCCCAAGCTATAATTTTCCGGAGTTCAAAGATATAGATATTTAAATAGAATAAACATCCGTTTTTCTTTTTTAACATTTTCTTATCAATTGTCGTATAAAAATCTCTAATCTTTATACTATAATCTGGCAAAGCCGGAAGAAATTGTTGTAGAAACCATAATAATCGTAATCATAAACTGGCGGAGCCAGAGTGAGAATTAGGAATTAGAAATTAGGAATTAGGAATTAGGTGTTTTGGCGGCGTTTTTTCCACCTCAATCAACAAAATCTGCATATTCAAAAAATCTGCGGTTCTCTTGACCTTATTAATTGTTCATTGTTCATTATTAATTGCATTCTTGTCACTTTGCGTAGAATTTAACTCCCTAAGGAGTAATCATAGACTGGCAAGCCAGAGACAATGAGGAATTACGAATTACGAATTAGGAATTGACTTTCCCCAGGTATTACCAATTAATTATCATTCCGGTTTTTTGCGTCTTTTGCGAAAAGACCATCCAGAGGCAGGCAGGCCGGAAGCTAATGCCGATACCGAAAAATAATCATGTAATCCATAAATCTTTTCATCATGGTTCAGACAATTGCTGGATTGGATTATGCGCATATTGTTATTTTCCTGCCAGCCGTTCTTTTGGCTAAAGCCCTTGGGGGTTGTCGGGTTCTAACGCATATCTCCGGCCTGAAGGCGCGGAGTTATTTTAAACTCAATTTTAAAAAGAGTCTCCATCCTCAAAAATCATAATCGTAATCATAGACTGGCAGAACCAGAAACAATGAACCTGTCCGGTAGCTGAGCGGAGTCGAAGCTACCGCCGCCATCACCCATCTGGTCATCATACTCATACTCTGATTTTTTAAAGCCGATACCGAAATATAATCATGTAATCCATAAATCCTTTCATCATGGTTCAGACAATTGCTGGATTGGATTATGCGCATATTGTTATTTTCCTGCCAGCCGCTCTTTTGGCTAAAGCCCTTGGGGGTTGTCGGGTTCTAACGCATATCTCTGGCCTGAAAACACGGAGTTATTTTCCTTGTGCCCTTTGTGCTTCCCTGTGTACGTTGTGGTTATTTTTTCAGCATCCCGGCATTCGATTTGGATTTGCTCGTTTGAATAAGGTTAATAAGGTTTAATTTTTATGGAAGTTTACCCCTGCTGCTAAAGTTAGAATAATCAAAAAAAAAAAGGATTCATTACATTCCTTTCATTCCTAATTCCTCATTCGTAATTCGTAATTTCTTTCGCGGGATTTTGTGTTTTTGTGATTTGGCGGCCTGTTTTTAGCAAGTTTTTTACTCTTGAAATTATTTTATTATATAATTTATTAATTGTTTATTATTCATTATTAATTATTAATTATTAATTGTATTTTTGCCATTTTGCGTAGAATTTAACTTCTTATGGAATAAACCGGTAAAACCATGACAGAAATATTTAAGCCCAGGTTTTCGATTACAAATGCGGTTATACCGAATTCTTTAATAATTCTTTTTGATTCTTGATCTACAAGATATAGGATATTAGAGATGCCGGGATAATCAAAAATCTTTGAATATCCCGGCTATGCTCTTCATGCAACTTCAGGAGTTTTAATTGCCGCTACAGCTTCAGATATTTCTTTGTCGGTCAGCTCATGAGCTTCCAGTTTGCCTGAAAGATAAGAATCATAAGCGCTTAGATCGAAATTACCATGTCCGCTTAAATTTACCAGTATTGTTTTTTCAGTTCCTTCTTCTCTCGATTTAACAGCCTCGTTTATAGCGGCTGCCAGGCCATGATTAGATTCAGGCGCGGGTATTATTCCTTCGGTTTTCGCGAATAAAATACCAGCTCTGAAGCTTTCCACCTGGTCGACCGCCGCGGCGTCAATCAGATTATCATTCAGCAATTGACTTACTATCACTCCGGCTCCATGATATCTTAATCCACCGGCATGTATCGCGGCCGGAACAAAATTATGTCCGAGGGTATACATTGGAAGGAGCGGAGTCATGCCGGCGGTATCACCGAAATCATATTTAAAAACACCTCTTGTCAGTTTAGGACACGATGTCGGCTCAACCGCGAGGCATTTAACATTTTTACCTTCGGTAAGATTCAGGCGAAGGAAGGGAAATGAAATGCCGGCAAAATTGCTTCCGCCGCCGAAAGGAGCGATTACCACATCGGGAAAATCACCTGCCATCTTGAGCTGTTCAATAGCCTCCTGGCCGATGATTGTCTGGTGCAAAAGCACATGATTAAGCACACTGCCCAATGAATATTTGGTGTTCTCATCCTGCACCGCGGCTTCCATGGCCTCCGATATCGCGATACCCAGACTTCCGGGAGAGTCAGGATTTTCGCCGAGAATCTTTCGCCCGGCATTTGTCCTGTCACTCGGTGAAGGATATACATTCGCGCCATACGTGTTCATCATCATTTTTCTGTACGGTTTCTGATCGTAGCTTACCCTCACCATATATACATCGCAATCGATATCAAATTTGCTGCACGCAAAACTAAGAGCGCTTCCCCACTGGCCGGCTCCGGTTTCGGTAGTTATCTTTTTTGTTCCGGCTATCTTGTTGTAATAAGCCTGGGCAACCGCGGTATTTGGTTTATGTGATCCGGCAGGACTGGCGCCCTCATATTTGTAATAAATTTTTGCCGGTGTATTCAGCGCTCTCTCAAGGTTTATCGCCCTGAATAATGGAGTGGGTCTCCATAACCGGTAAATATCCAGCACCTCTTCAGGTATATCTATATACCTTTCGGAGCTTACTTCCTGTTTAATCAACTCCTCGGGAAATACCGGCGCCAGGGCATCGGGACTAATAGGTTCCATTGTTGCCGGATTAAGGGGAGGTTTTGGTTTGTTTGGCATGTCCGCCACAATGTTGTACCATTTTTTGGGTAAATATTCTTCACCAAGATAATATTTACGTGTAGTATTCATGGAGTACTCCTGTGAATATTATTAATAAATAGTTTAAATTATATATAAGGGTTTAAATAGGTATGTTTACGCCAGGGGGCGCCACCAGAGAGTAGAAAAGGTCGATATGTTTATTTTGTAACTTTGCATTCTGTTTTAATTTGGGTGCAAAGATAAGTACACCGGATTAAAAGCGCAAGTGTAAAATTATTCCATTTCACATTTGAATATTTTCCTCTTTGTGTTTATCTTATTTTTATTTTCTCTCATTATTCTGAATCGGCTGAAATTGATGAATGCGCTAATTGTTGAAGATGATTACTATTTTAGAAAATTCCTGAGAAAATGTCTGAAAGATATGGGAATTTTGGCAGATATTGCCAAAAACGGAAATGAGGCCATTGATATTCTTTCCATAAAAAAAATGGATATTATTATTACCGACTGGCTTATGCCCGGCATGGATGGAATAACTCTGGTGGAAAAAATCAGAAAAGAAATTTCACCACCCCCATTAATTATAGTCATTACAGGCATAAATCTGCCGGACGCCCGGATTAAAGTGCTCGATTCGGGGGCAGATGAATTTATACCCAAGCCGGTTGAGAAAAATACTCTCATATCGATAATCTCAACTGCGTTAAAAGTAAAAGCGGGCGCGCTCTCGCCAAGAAAACTTGTGCCCGAAGCGCCTTCACATAAGCCCCCTCCTCCTTTTGTCGGCTTCGGAATTGCCGCTTCCACCGGAGGCCCGATGACTTTATGGAAAGTTATGGAAAAATTCAAAAAGACTGAAAATGCCGCTATATTTATTGTGCAGCATGGTCCTGAGTGGATGCTGAAATCATTCACTGAAAGAATGAGAAAATACACTGATATGAAAGTATACCTTGGCGAAACAGGACAACCGGTCGAAAAAGGAGTTATGTATGTTTGCCCCGGAAATATTCATATGGGTATTGACCAGGAAACTTTATCAATTAAACTTATAGATACACCTCCGGAAAATTATGTAAAACCCTCGGCAGATCCTTTGTTCAGGAGCATTTCATTTGTTTTCAGAAACCGCAGCATAGGTATGGTTATCACCGGAATGGGACATGACGGCACTATTGGCGCCGGTTATATTAAAGCCGCCGGGGGTAAAGTAATAGTTCAGGATCCCGAAGAAGCCACTCTCCCATCCATGCCAAAATCGGTAATCAACCTCGGACTCGCAGATGTCAAAAAGTCTTCAGATCAGTTGGCCGGAACGATGCATTTCGAAATTAATACGATATTTAACTCTATCAGGCAATAAAAAAAATGGGGATATCCAAGTAACATCCCCATTAATTTACATTCAAATTTCTGTTCTAAATATCAGGCAAATTAGCATCTTTAACTCTGGGCAGTTTAAATCCAAAAGTGGAACCGAGATTTAGTTTACTGTTAACCCAGACCTCACCTCCAAATCCTTCTACAATGGTTTTAACACTGAATAGCCCTAACCCGGTACTTTTTTCATCACCTGTCGGTTTTGCTGTCAGAGTTCCCCCTTTTGTAAATGCTTTATCGATATCTTCTTTCGCTATTCCCGCGCCGTCATCAGTTACCTCAATCATTACATAACCATTGTTAAAATATGATTTCACCTGAACTGTGGTTTCCGGCGGTCCGAATTTAATAGCGTTATTAACCAGGTTAAACAATATTTCTTCCACCTTTTCCGGATTAGCTTTTACTCCGGGAGTGTTGGCCGATGAATTATTTACCAGGTAAACGCTTTTCTTTTTGGCATAAGCCTGGTTTTGTTTTAATACAGATTTAATTATCTCATATATAGATGATGTTGGCGCCTTGTCGTTTTTCTCATCCTTCTTCGGTTCACTCTCATCGGCTCTTTCAAAAATTACAATCGAATTTATTTCGCGGGCAAGGCTCAATACTTTATCTGTGGATGAAACGAGGCATTGAACTATTTCCTGTTGCTCTGTCGCGTTAAGATCATATCCCTCCAGAAGTTCTATATAACTTTTAATTGCCGAAATCGGATTGGTTATATCATGTATGGCTATCGCGAAAAGGTCCTCTTTTTTCTTTTGTAAATCCTTTAAAGTTTTTTCACTGTCCGATAACCTTTCTTTTTGAACTATCAACTCGTTATTAATCCCTTCGAGCTCTTCAATCTGCCCCTTCATCAGTTTGATATTTCCTTTTAATTCTTCATTTTCACTTTTTACCTTATCATAATCTTTTTTAAGCGACTTAAACGCGTTTCCTAATTCTGTAAATTCCTTATTGCCTGCCATAACTTTTTTGACAGGTTGTTTTTTCGATCTGCTCAATAAATAGAGCACTGTTACGAAAAGTATAACCACTATACCGGATAGGAACCATACTGCCGGGTCCTGCAGAAGGCTGTCATTGCCGTTATTTTGCGCGAATATTATTCCGGGGAAAAAACTGAGTGACATGATTAGCAATATTTTTTTCATAATTCTTCCTGGTTGATTTATTCTATGAGCATTATCGAAATCTTTTTCTATAATTTCAGGGGGCAATTTGCTTTTTAAAGTAATTGACACCCTTTTTTGCATTGTCTTTTATCAGTTTATTGCTTAGTTTAAAATAAATATAGATAAATGAATAATACTTGATTTTATTTAGCATAAATCAACTATTTTATCTTTTAAACCTATCGGAGGAAGTATGAAGTTATTCTCAACGATTATTTTTATTTTTTCACTCTCTTTCGCGTTATTTGCTCAAAATCAATGGAGTTATGAATGGAAACTGAGTGAAAAACCATTCCAGCCACCTCAGACAGCTTCTGAAATGGCCATTGTAAAAGGTGGGTTTGACACCGACGAAGATGGCTGGGGTGAATTTATCTGCGCTTATACTGATCTGGATGAGAACTATATCCTTATGTATGAAGCTACAGATGCGAATACATACGAGCTGGTATGGTACTGGATGTACCCGGTTCAGGCAAATACCTTCGCGGGAATCGCGGTTGGTTACATCGATGAAAATGATGTGATCGATATTGTTACCACAATGCCCGCTGTTGTTTCTCCCGAGACTCCAAACCCCCCGAGATTATGGGTATTCGAGTGGAATGGTGTGCAAGGTGAAAACAAGTATGGAAAATATACCGGAACCGATCCGGAACCGACCGGCGAATGGAATTATAACGTAGCGGATAATATTGATTTTCGCCCCTATAGCCTTACAATTGAGGATATGGATGGCGATGGTAAAAATGAACTCGTTACAGGCGTCCGCTCCGGCGACCGGGGAAAAGAAGTTATGGTTTCATCTGTATTAGGACAGCTCTCAGGATTCGGAACATGGCAGGTGGAATATAATCTGCAGGATTTATCGGGCGGCTCCTTATATAGTGTTACCACCGGAGACCTCGATAATGACGGCTCAAAAGAAATTTATGCCATGGTCTGGAATTTATTCAGCCTCTATATTATTGAAAGTACCGGAACTGATTCTTACGAACTTGTAAATTCACTCGAAACCGTTTATTCTTCACAGGGAATTGATTATGGCGCGCTTGATGGAATAAGAGTGGCTGATGTTAATAATGACAATGTTAATGAAATGTATATAGCCGGAACTGAACCGGAAAATACACTTTTTATCGTTACAGATATTAACGATGTAAGCGCTATAACCGCAGATGATATTCAGGAACTGATGCACATTCCGGCACAGGCTGGCGGAAAATTCAGGGCTACATATATTGATGATCCCGATCATGACGGTAAAGCTGATATTATGATCGCCGGTGAGTTAAATGGTCAAATATTTGATGTTGAATACAAAGGTTCCGGTTCCCCGGCAGATTCAGCAAACTGGGATATAAACATCGCTTTCGATCTTTTCGAATATGGTGGATTTGATCCCGATAGCGCCAACACTATTGATCCGAGGTTATTCTACGGATATCCATGCGGCGATCTCGATAATGATGATAAAGATGAATATCTCTTTGTTAATTACCGTACTAATTTTGATCTCTTTACCGACGATGCTTATGTATGGATGATTCAGTCTGACGCGCTTGTTGGTGTTGAAGATGAAGATATACTTCCCGAGAATTATTCACTATCCAATAACTATCCCAATCCATTTAACCCTGCCACAAAAATATCATTCAGCCTGCCTGAAAATCAATTTGTGCAGTTGAAAGTTTTTGATGTTCTGGGTAACGAAGTAGCCACTCTGGTGGAAAATGATATGAACCGGGGGGTTCATAATGTAACATTTGACGCGACAAATATTGCCAGCGGTATTTATTTTTATTCAATAACCGCCGGTGAATTTACCCAGACAAAAAAGATGATTTTAATGAAATAAAATTTGGATTTTATAACTGTAGAGACAAGGCATGCCTTGTCTCTACATTATCAATATAATTCTTACCGCCCCGCAAATTTCTGATTTCAGCGACTAAATCTGATTATCACAATTTATTTACTTCAACTTCAAGCTGATCGACCATAGCCGAGAACTGATCAATTACATACTGGAATGTTGCCGGGTCTGTCAGGTCTACTCCCGCCTTTTTAAGCTGATTCATGGGATAATCATTACCGCCCGATTTTAACAGACCAAGATAACTTTCAATAGCCTTTTCCTTTTCACTTCCTTCAAGTTTTTTTATGTCATTATATAGTTTTGCCGAGGAAGCAAAACATGTGGCATACTGATAAACATAAAAAGGAGTCCTGTAAATATGGCCTATCCTTGTCCAGACATCATGATATAACTCTTCCTTCTCCTGGCTGTCTCCATAATAAGCGTCATAAAGCTGCCCCATAGTGCTGCTTAATATGTCAGCGGTTACCGGTTTTCCCTGTTCAACCATTTCATGAAGCTGAATTTCAAAATCGGCAAGCAACGCCTGGAAGAAAAATGTGCCGGTTATCGCTTTAATGGACTGTTCCAGGAGAGCGACTCTTTCACGGGGATCACTGCTTTTTTCAAGCATATAATCGAGAAGCAGTCTCTCATTAAATGTTGACGCGACTTCAGCGACAAATATTGTATAAGATGATGTGGCATAAGGCTGGTTTTCATTAGCCAGAATGGTATGCATGGTATGACCCAGTTCATGCGCTGTGGTAAATACCGATCTCAGAGTTCCGTTAAAATTTAACAACATATATGGATGCACACCATATACATTACCTGAATAAGCGCCGGCTCTTTTACCCGGTGTCTCAAATACATCAATCCAGCCGCCTGACGCTGCTTTTTCCAGTTTTTCCTGGTAAACCTCACCCAGCGGCGCCACTGATTCAATAATCATTTTTCGTGCGTCATCATAATCATAAGTTTCTTTCCAGTCTGCGATCGGTATGGATGAATCATAACCATAATATTTTTCGAGACCCATAATTTTTTTTCGAAGCTTGTGATATTTCTGCAACGGCTCAGTGTTTTTCTTCACAATATCAACCAGATTTTTATAAACATCGAGCGGAATATTGTTGCCGTCGAGAGCTGACTGAAGGCACGATTCATATCCTCTTGCCTGTGCGCCGGCCCAGTTTCTCTGAACAACAGAGTTATATATTGCCGCGTAAGTATTCAGATTTTTGCTGTATGTTTCATAATGAGCCCTGAATATTTTTTCCCTGTCAGCCTGATTATCGTTTGTTGCCAGGACAAGGCTGTAATTTCCACTGGTGGCTTTAATTTTTTCACCATCCGACAGCTCAACTTCAGGAAACTCGATATCGGTTGTTGAAAGACTTGAATATATTGATGAAGGTGTGCCGTTAAATCTGCTGAAATATGAAAGAAGAGTTTCTTTCTCTTCATCAAGTACATGAGCCTGCTGACGATAGAGGTCTTCAATCTCAAATTTGTAAGGTTTTAACCCCGGGGTATCATTAAGCCATTTTTCCATTTTTTCCCATGGAATTTCGAGCATTTCCGGTTCTATCCATGAAACTGCCGTGTTAAACTGCGCGAAAAGAATACCTACCTGCTGCATTTTCTGCAAATATTCCTGCTCTCTTGTATCCAGATCATAATGGAGCTGCGGATAGCGGTAAACTTTGTATGATAACATTCCCATCTTTTCCGAAATTTGCTGTACTTCAAGAAGTGTTTGGGGACCTTCGGAAAGTCTTCCCTTAAATTCTTTAATTTTATCCATCAGTCCTGAGAGCTCTTCAAATCCTTTTTGCCAGTCATCCCAGTTATCATATATATCATTCAGGTTCCATTTATATTCATCTGGAATTTCATCTCTGTTTTCCCATGATTTTTGTCCCTGAACCTGGTAAAAGGCAAAAAGCATTATAACAAATGATAAGATTGTGGATCTCAATTTCATTATTTCCTCCGGTTTTAAAATAATATGACAATCATTAGACGCAGCTGTACCAATAAAGTTTTTAATCATAAATTTTGTCCATATTCGCACACTTAAAGATTAGAACCGGACAAAATTCTGAGGAATAATATAAAAACATCTTCCTATAAGAACGGCATGAACTTTGTTCTATAAGTTTGATAAAATTCTTTGGAGCCAACATGTTGCGCAATTATTTTATTATCGCTGTCAGAAACCTGGTAAAATATAAATGGTATTCACTAATTAATATACTCGGACTATCGGCAGGCATGATCTGCGCCATTTTTCTGATGTTGTGGATTAAAAGTGAATTGAGTTATGACCAGTTTCATAAAAATATTGATAATATCGCCACCGCATGGTTAAAAGTAAATGATAAAAACTCAGGAGATGGTGAACAACCAAATACCTCACATGCCCTCCCCCGAAAACTATTGGCCGAATATCCTGAATTTGAAAATTTTGTCAGAATTGGATTTCCCGGCGAGCTGGTTTTTAAAACGGATGACAAGCTGGTTGTCGAAAATAACGGCATTGCCGCGGACAAATCAATCTTTGAGATTTTTTCATTTGATATTGTCGCGGGAACTGTTGATACATCCTTCTCTGCTGATCAAAGTATATATATAAGCCGGAAATATGCGGAAAAATATTTCGGAAAAGATAACCCCCTCGAAAAACAGATAACAATAAACAACAGCAGACGGATGACTGTAAAAGGAATTTTCAGTAATATTCCCGAAAATTCTCATCTGAGATTTGATTACATTTTACCTTTTCAGGTATTAAAACTCGCCGGCCATAAAATTGACTATATGGATAACGCTTTTTATAACTGCCGCTACAGAAATTATTTTTTACTGAAACCGGGAGTCTCGATTCCTGCTCTCAATGAAAAACTATATAAAGAAGTTTATTTTGAAAACGCCGGAATGAGAGGTTATATCTCATTGTTACCATTATCTGTCGCCTATAGATACAGTGGTTTCGCCGGTGAGTGGGCTGTTTGGATATTCGGCTCCCTTGCCCTGCTTATTATGGTTATCGCGTCAATAAATTATATGAACCTTGCCTCGGCCAGGGCTTCTGTCAGAGCAAAAGAAGTGGGCATCAGAAAAGTATCGGGCGCTTTCAGGAATCAGCTTATATTTCAATTCCTCGGAGAATCGTTACTGACTTCATTCATCTCCCTGATAATCGCCCTTCTGATGTGCGAATTGCTGATGCCACAATTTAACATTCTTATTGAAAAAACTGTTTCTCTCGATCTAAGTGATCCTCTATTGTTATTATCACTTGTTTCTCTAACTCTTATCACAGGTCTCTCTGCGGGAATTTACCCTGCGAGAGCAGCATCCTCTATACAACCGGTAAAAATTTTAAGAGAGGCCATCTCTTTTGGCAGCAACAGGGGAAGAGCCAGGAAAATTCTGGTTACGCTCCAGTTTACCTTTTCCAGTCTTTTTATTGTATGCTCAGCGATAATAAGCTACCAGTTTTATTATATGGATCACAAAGAAAAGGGTTACCAAACAGAAGACCTGATATATGTGAACTTAAAAAAGGATATCAGGGCTGACTACAAACATGTCAGGGAAAAATTACTTGAGAACAGCGATATAAAACAGGTAACTTTCTCAAGCCATCTTCCTTCCGGTATTTCAGGCGGATACTACCAGGCATGGGGTATTGAGGGTGATGAGGAGAAATATATTATTCATTCTCCTGTCGATTATAATTATTTCAGGATATTAAATCTTAGAATGATCAAAGGCCGGAACTTTCAGGAAAATTTTGGATCCGATCTGAATAACTCGGTAATCCTGAATGAAACTGCCGCCAGGCTTTCCGGCATTTCCGAGCCTGTGGGGAAACAAATATTATTTCATGGGAAATACTCCACCATTATTGGTATTGTTGAAGATTTTCACCATGCCCCTCTCGATTCAAAGATCAAATCGATAATATTTACTCCGCTTGTTGATGAACCAAATTATATGATCCTTCAGACAGGGACCAACACTAAAAACGCGACTTCATGGCTAAATAAAACACTGGAGGAATTCAGTCCGGAATTCCCCCTGACTTATCATTTTATGCAGGATTCAAAACCGGCAAATCAAAAAACTGCCGAGACAGCAAGAATTATGATGTTTATTTTTACTTTCCTCTCAATTTTTATCTCATGCATGGGATTACTTGGCTTATCTTCATTCATGATCGTCAGAAAAATGAAAGAAATTGGTATCAGAAAAGCTATGGGAGCGAATATGTTTACAATTCTTTCAAATATTTCAGGAGAATATATCAGAATCATTATCGCTTCTGTTTTGATTTCCTGGCCCGCGGCCTATCTCTTAATGGATAGTTATCTTGAGAATTTCGCGTACCGGATTGAACTGAGTCCCTGGATTTTTATTATAAGCGGTCTTTTAATATTGGGCCTGGTAATGATTACTGTTTCTTTTCATTCAATTAAAGCCGCAAAAATTAGCCCCGGAAATATTTTGCGGCAAAGCTGATCCGCGGCGAAAGTAATAAAATCGACACAAAAATTCCCTTCACTTTATAATTCGGGAAATAATATAATCGTTTAAACCGGCGATTAAATCACCGTTTTTTTGAATTCTTGTGAAAAAGTAATTCGGAAGGAACTACCCTTCCCCTTTTCTGAATTTATTTCCAAAACAGCGTTGTTAAGGTCGCAATATTTTTTAACCAGCGCAAGACCCAGCCCGTTGCCTTCAAACCGCCTTGAGAGTCCTTTATCTTCCTGAGAAAATGTTTCGAATAAAAATGGAAGATATTCATCCCCTATTCCAATTCCGGTATCTGCAACTGATGTCACTATATCGCCGGCGCTGTTTTTATAAACCTCAATAAGCACACTGCCTTTTTCTGTAAATTTAATAGCGTTATCAATGAGATGCCTGAAAATCTGTTGTACAGAATAAATATCTGCATTAATTTCGCACATATCACATTTTTTTACCAGCTCCAGTTCCAGCCCTTTATTTTTAGCGCGGTTATAATATCTTTGTGTCATTGTAAGCAAAACAAAATAATAGAGATCAAACTTCTCAAATGTGGGTTGATAAGTGCCCGCCTGCAATTGAGCCATGTTTAAGATCATATCGACCGTCCGTGTCAGTCTCCTTCCGGAAGAATCGATCACCGCAAAACTCTCAAGCAATTCTTTATCATTTTTTTCATCGAGTTCCAGGCGCACCAGATCAAGAAAACTAAGAATGGCATTTAAAGGTGTTCTTATCTCGTGTGATACCTGTGCGAGAAACTCAGATTTTAGTTTATCTGATTCTTCAGCTTTTTTCCTTGCCTCAATTAGCTCAAACTCGGCATCTTTTTTTTCAGTGATGTCCTCAATAGCTCCTTCATAATACCTGAGTTTTCCCCTTTTGTCTCTGACTTCCCTCGCGCTTTCCCTAATAAATATTGTCTCACCGGTTTTTTTCTTCCATTTACTTTCAAAGCCATATATCCTTCCTTCTTCATCAAGTATTCGCATAAATGTTTCCCGGTCATCCGGATTTACATATCCCTCGCGCGAAATATCAATATTCTTTAACTCCTGAAGAGAATCATACCCAAACAGATTCAATAAGGCCAGGTTCGCCATTTTAAATTTTCCTGAAGGCGAAGTACGGTATATCCCTATTGTGGCATTCTCAACCAATTCCCGGAATCTTTCCTCACTTTGTATTAAAGCTTTTTCAACACTTTTTCGCTCAGTAATATCAAGAATTACACCTACTATCCCTGAAATATTATTATCATCTTCATGAAATACTCTCTGGAAAATTACTACCTGGTGATCAGTCCCGTCAGCATATCTCAGGGAAGTTTCAAAAATCTGGTTGATCCCGTTTTTTAACAACAGATCATCTTTAGATGAAAACAGCTCAATATTCTCCTCGGGAATTATTTCAGAAGCCTTCTTGCCGGTTATATCTTCTTTGCTTAGCCCCGAATATTCTGTGAAAGCGATATTGCATCCAAGATAGGTCCCTTCCCTGTTTTTATAATAAACCGGAGCCGGCAGGATATCCAGTATTTCATTTAATAATGATTCGCTCAAAAAACCGGCTTTCACCCTGTTTTCCGGTTTAAATAAAATTATCGCGCAAGTTTGCTCATTGACGGAGGTAAAAACAAATGTGCGTTGAAATGGCACACCCGAAAACCAAACCCTGCTAACATTTAAAACATCCGGGAAATCTTTATCGTCAGAGAGGGTTGCATATATTTGGCCCACCAAATTATTTTTAGACAAACCTGTTAATCTGCAAAATTCATTATCGCAGTCGATAATTGAGCCTGATTTCAGATCAACTATAACAATACCGGGAAAATCGTCCGCTTTCATTTTGACTCCCATTCTGATAATAGCCTGCAAATCATAAAATCCTGATTTTTTCAGCTATTTTTTATTATAGATAATTATTTATAATCGAAAATTAACTCTGTTTATTTAATATTCACTGTAATACAAAACCGTTTTTTAATTCATCCGAAACAGGAAATAACAAAAGCCATACAAATAATATTATAATGTCAGTTCGATATCAGGGAGCAGAAATAGAAAACATATACTTATAACTCAAATTTTGATTTCTGTTTATCTGCCTATGGCAAAACCTGCGCGGGAACGGCGCTTTTTTTCTATTACTGGTTCGAAAGTCATGTTTTTCCGGTTTGATAACTGTTTTTTGGATGTAAAGATCGTGTCACGACAGAAATACCGAAATCTGATCTTGTATAACGAAAATGTTAATAGAAAATCTTATATCGTATAGACGTTAAATTATCATTCAATTTAGATTTTTTTTCACTGATCCGCAATCCGGAAATAATTCTCCCGACTAAGAAATCCTGGTGTTATCCCTCTGCGCGGAAAAGTACTCCTTTATTCCCCTGAAGCGAACAAAAAGTAAATAATCCGGACAAAATATTCACTATCAACCTAAATGAAATTTTAATAATCTTTAAGAATTATTATTTTTGGTCCCCGACTTAAATTGGAACATGTATAGGTATTGGTTAATTTGTCGTCAATTTATTTCTTAAAATGTGGATAAAGATGAATAAAGAAAACAGTAAAAATATATTTGAGGGACCATTCCCTGAATTATTTACCGAAAGAATTACTCTCAGGGAATTTAATATGACGGATGTCGATGACTTACTGGAAATTCGATCAGATGATTCAGTTATGAAATATATGGATACAAATTATCTTAAGAGTAAAAAAGAGGCTGAGCAGTTCCTGATTAAAATTGTCAATGGATTCAGGGAAAAAAAACAGATTAGCTGGGTATTGGAGCACAGATTAAATAAAAAGTTTATGGGATATATCGGTTTATTCAGCATTGATTATAAAAATAATTTTGCTGAAACAGGATACGCGTTAAAACCAGATTATCAGGGTAATGGATATATGAGAGAAGCCCTGAAAGAAATAATCAGGTTTTCTTTTGAGCAGCTTAAATTTCACCGTCTCGAAGCTAATGTGAATCCCGAAAATTTATCGTCGATAAAACTTCTCGAAAAATTAAATTTCCGAAGGGAAGCTCATTTTCGCGAAAACTATTTTTTCGGGGGTAAATATCTGGATAGCGTCATTTACGGCTTATTGGAAAAAGATATCTGATAACGGATAATTAACTTTTTCTCATAAGAAAATTGGTATCCGCCCTCGGTGAAACTAAACCACGGCAATAAAATCTTTCAATAAGATTGTGTTCTTTATGAAGTATATTGTCACACTGATAGAAGCATGTGACCGCTGAAAGAATTACTTTTTATTAATTCTGCCTGACTAACTATTTTCAAAATAAAATTCAGGAGAATATAATGAATCCATTAAAAGCTTTCTTTTTCAGTTTCACTTTTTTACTTCAATTCAATATTTCAGGGCAGGGATTCCATAAAGATATTTTTATTGACGGGGGGGTCGGGCTCTCATATTTTGATCTGCCGGCTGTAAGCTCATTAAACCTGGAATATGAATTTATAAATACGGAAAATCAGCTTATTCAAAACGAACTAATCGTCGGCAATGAGAACGATGAGAACGGGGTTCTGCTATATCCCGATGGCAAACCACGTTTCAAACTTATTTACACAAATGGCGGATCATCGGTAACGCATGGACAGTCACTCAATTCGGAAGGAAGAAACAGGATAAGAGAATTTTATAATAATGGCGGAAGCTTTTCCGGTTCATGCGCTGGTTCAGCCTTATTCAGTTCCGGAAGAGATGGTTTTCAACAATATAGTTATTATTCGATTTGGCCGGGTATGATTCAACGGGTTACAATTTGTCCCTTTTCAGCAAACCAGACTTTGCCCGATACCTCTTCCCTGCTGAATTACAGAGACTTTGGAGGTGATCTGGCTATAGACAGTCTCGCATTCTGTTATAGCAACTATGCCCGGGATGATAATAACTATCCTGCCGGAACAGAGGTTTTAATGCTCTATAATACACCTGACTATCCAATGCATGAAAAACCAAGTTCATGGGCCTGGAAAGTTTCTGATACCACAGGCAGAGGTGTCGTGGTCGGCTGTCATCCCGAAGGATTTGATTCCGGTGAAAGACTCGAACTAACTGAAGCGATATTTTTATATGCTCTTGATGGTATTGGAATTCCGGTGGTTAAAGCCGAACTTACTAATGGAATAACCCGCGTAATGGACAAAAACACCTCCGATAACCTACCGGCTTACACTAAAATCGGTGACCAGCAGTTTCATCACTTTGTCATTCGGCTTGATTCCTCCTCCGATCTTGATATATCTCTCGATGGTGAAGAAGATTACAATTTTAATCTATATTTAAAATCCGGTGAACCTGCAACTCCCGATAATTTTGATCAATGTGATACAAATCCCGGAAGTGGTAAAAATTTAAGTATTTCAGACGCTGAACCTGGATTATGGTATATAGCAGTTGAATGTAATGAATCTGTCACATCAGAATACACCGCGGCATATTATAAATATATTGAGAATACAGAGGTTCTTAATGGGCTACAATATAATATTACAGCAACCTTTTCCCCGATAACAAAAGTTGAATTCAGTGAATCGCAAAATCAGAATCCTCTCCTTTTCTGTAACTATCCTAATCCATTCAATCCGGAAACAAAAATTCGTTTTTCTCTTCCTGAAGATGGATACGTAACACTAAAGATATATAACGCATTAGGCGAATCTGTTAAATCGCTGCAAAAAGGGTTTCTCAGGAAAGGTGAATATGAATATACATTTTCTCCCGGCACAACATCATCAGCCATATACTTCGCCGAACTGACCACGGAAAACCACCGATCTGGCATTAAATTGGTGTATGTGAAATAAATACCGTCCTAACACTTCAAATTAGCGCGGAGTTATTAAAACTTAAAAACATTCTTACGATTTTTTTCCCTTTTTATAATTCAAGAGGGCTTCATTTCTATTTCATTTGAACTTAAAATCAGATATTATATTTAATTTATTTGAAATATATAATAGATTTTTTTATCCGTCATTTTTTCTTTTTTATCTGATCTTTTTTCCTTTTTATCGAATAATTGACAATTTTGCGGCTCCTTCCAGTAAATTAGTTTCGAATTTTTTCATAACAAAAACAACAGGGAAAATTATGAAACGAATGTTTTTTACTTTAGTATTAGTAGTTTTATCTTTGTCAGCCATCCATTCACAGGATCTGCAAAAGTACAATCGTTTTTGGGTTCAGGGAAGTATGCTATTACCATTGAATGAATACGATTTTTCTCCGGGTTTGAAAATGTCATACCAGTTACGAGCGCTTTGGAGACAAACCTACACAGAAACCTACAGTATTGAATATGGTGCCGGATACAGCTTATATGCAGGCCTTGATGATGATCCTTTTGGAAATCACTATTATCAGTCAGGCATTTTTGGTGGTGACGCAAGATTTCTTTATACACCTTTCGAAATGGAAAGTAGCAGGCCTTATTTTTATGCCGGGCTTGGAATTTCTTATTACACAGTTAACAACAAACCTACTTATGGATCGCCTGAATCGGTTGATGAATCCGGCATCGCGGCTTATCTGCCTCTCGGTGTGGGGATTGAGTGGTATGTTAGTGAACAATTGGCTTTTGATTTTAGTCTGGGTGGTGAAATAACCACAACGGAAAATCTGAATTATTATAATGATGGTGGTCTGCCCGATGGTTTGCTGAAAGCCGGAATTGGTATAACTTACAAATTTAAACCTCGTGAAAAAGATGAGGACAAAGATGGTCTGGACTACATATTTGAAGAAAAAATTGGCACAAATCCTCTTATTGCCGATACAGATGGCGACGGGCTTAATGATGGCGAGGAAGTAAATAAATACAAAACTAACCCGTTAAAAGCCGATAGCGACGGGGACGGACTTTCAGATTACGATGAAATCAAAAAATGGGATACCAATCCTGTTAAAGCTGATTCAGATGGTGATAAGCTAAATGATTATGATGAAATCAATAAACACAAAACAGATCCGTTGAAGGTTGATTCAGATGGTGATTCTTTGAATGACTATGACGAATTGATGAAACACAAAACAAATCCGCTGAAAAAAGATACTGATGATGACGGACTCTTTGATAACAGAGAATTGGAAAAAACAAAAACAGATCCGCTGAAAAAAGATACTGATTCAGATAAGTTGAACGACGGTGAAGAAGTAACAAAATACAATACCAATCCTCTTTCAAAAGATACCGACAAAGGTACGGTTGATGATTACACAGAAGTAAGAAGAGGCACTGATCCGAATGATAAATCCGATGATGTAATCAAAAAAGAAACAGCGATAGTGCTTGAAGGTATTCAGTTTGAAACCGGCAGCGCGGATATTAAGGCTGAATCTGAAGTTAAACTGAAGGATGTGCTCAGAACACTCAAAATTTATTCTGATATTACAGTGGAAATTGGCGGATATACAGATAATGTCGGAAGCGCCTCCTCAAATCAGAAACTTTCTCAGTCAAGAGCTGAATCTGTGAGAAGCTGGCTGATAGAAAATGGTATAAAAGCCGCTCGCCTTGAAGCAAAGGGATATGGCGAGAGCAACCCTATCGCGAATAACAATACAAAAGATGGGCGCGCGAAAAACAGAAGAATTGAATTTAAAAGAGTAAAATAGTTTTTCTTATCAATTGCCTTCCTCCCCTGTCTGTGTTAAACATGGACAGGGGATTTTTTTTATCTTCTGATAATTCAATATAGTGTTCATTCTTCAACCATATATATATTATTCTTTATTCCTGTGTTTGCCGATGAGTTAATTTTTAATCACCTGTAAGTGATTATTTCACAACAATATTGTTGTAGCTATTACCATCTTCAGTTATTATTTCCAGGAAAACAGAGTTGAAGCTTTTTTAAAGAATGCACGAGGGTAATCAAATAAATCAATCTTTATCTCGTAATAGTCATACTTGTTAAACAAAATTAATATGTCTCCGATAATAGAAAATATTTAACAATTTGTTAATATTACGGCTTCAGCGAAAAAAAATACTATTAATTGGAAATTATTTTATTTATATTTATAAAATGTCAGCCCGTCTTCTGGACTCATATAACGGCAGTTCTGTATAAATGATGTTGCATTTAACCGGATTTTTATGAAAAAAAGAAATCACCCATATTGGAAAAATGTTATTTTCAGGACTGTTCTGCCTGTAACTATAACCGTCATCCTGTTTTTTATAGTAATATTTGAGATCAGCCTTCCTTCTCTGGAGAATAATCTTATGTCTTCAAGAAGATTAATGATCAGAGAATTAACAGCTACTGTATCTGAACTTCTTGACGATTATAATGAAAGAGTCAAAAAGGGGGAACTTACTCTGCGGGAAGCGCAAAAAAGAGCGGAACTTAGAATCACAAGCTTAAGATATGGTCCGGAAAATAAAGACTATTTCTGGATTAACGACATGGCGCCCACTATGATCGTTCATCCCTACAGGCAAGATCTTATAGGGAAAGATCTTTCCGATTTCAAAGATCCCAATGGGAAAAGATTATTTCTTGAATTCGTTAAACTCGCCAAGGATAGTGGCTGTGGTTATGTGGATTATATGTGGCAATGGAAGGATGACAGTACGAATATTGTTGAAAAATTATCCTATGTAAAATTATTCGAACCATGGGGGTGGATACTCGGAACCGGAATATATATTGAAGATGTAAAACTGGAAGTGGAAGCTCTTACTCATAAAGTATATATTATTTTTATCATTATTCTGCTAATTACATTTTTATTATCGATCTATATTATCTTACACGGTGAAAGATTACAAAGAAAAAACATCGAAACTGAAGAAGCGCTCAAATCAAGTGAAATTAAATACAGCGAAATATTTAATGTCACAAACGAGGCCATAATATTATTCGACGGGGTTGATGGTTATATTCGTGAGATAAACGAGTCGGGAAAAGCTCTGTTTGATCTCACTATTGAATATATCAAAGGAAAAAAAATTGAAGAAATTTTAGATATTTACACTTCCGAGGTACCCGACTGCACTGAAAAGTGGCTTTCCCGGGTTAAAGAAAATAAAAAGTCGTTATTTGAACTGAATGCCTCAACACAATCGGGTCGTATATTCTGGGGAGAAGTAAACCTGAAATTAATTTGCATCGATGATCAGGAAATGATGCTCGCCGTTATCAGAGAAATAACTGAAAGAAAAAATGCCGAAGTCGCGTTAAAAAAGAGTGAAGAGAAATACAGAAAACTCGTCGAATCGATGAATGACGGTCTGGCGGCAGTTAATGAAGCGGGTAAACTATTATATGTAAATCCTAAATTTTGTGAAATGCTCGGATATACACGCGAAGAACTTCTTGGCCTTTACACAAAAGACCTACTGGATGAAAATAATCAAAAAACGTACGATCTTCAGTTTACTCTCAGAAAAAATGGTTATATCGACAACTATATTTTAACCTGGAAGAAAAAGGATGGTAATAAACTTATAACGAATATTTCACCTCAGCCGATGTATAATGATTATGGTAATTTCGATGGCAGCTTTGCCGTTATTACCGATATTACTCAAAAGAAATTATCGGAAGAAGAGTTTATCAGATTTGTAAACTTTAAAAAACTGGTCATGGATTTATCAGCCGATCTGATAAGCATTCCAATGGAACAAATTGAGCTGTCAATTAATAACGCATTGGGCATGTTGTGTGAGTTTACTGATGTTGAAAGAAGTTATATTTTTATTCATGTTAAAAAGAGCGGGACCTTTGAAATATTAAGCTCTTGGTATAAAGATGAGAAATATCATACAGTGATACGACCTGTAGTTGATATAGAAAATGATAAACTCGCGAAAGCCATTATTGAAGGTGAACAAAGTTTACGGATAGACAATATCGCCGAAATCAATTTCCTCGGAGAAAGTGAAAAACTTTATTTTGAAAATAGTAACACAAAATCAATTCTCGCTACTCCTCTTCTTTCCGAAGGAGAACCACTTGGTTTTCTCGCGCTGGAATCTGTCGGGCGAATACGCAACTGGAAACAGGAAGAATCTGAAATAGTTAACATTGTCGGACATATTATTACAAACGCGATAATCAGAAAAAATTCAGAAGAAGCGCTTGTCGCCGCCAAAGTAAAAGCCGAAAAATCGGATAAATTGAAATCAGAATTCCTCGCCCAGATATCCCATGAAATCAGAACACCCATAAATACAATATTAAGTTTCTCCAGTTTGATAAGAGAGGAATTTTCCGAAGAACTTGATTCTGATATGGAACAAAGTTTTTATTACATGAAAAATGCGGGCAAAAGAATAATAAGAACTATCGACTTACTCCTTAATATGTCAGAAATACAAACCGGAACTTATGAATACAAAAAAGAGAGTTTCGATGTTTATAATAATGTTGTTTTAAATATAGTAAATGAATATAGCATTCTCGCTAAAGAAAAGAATCTCAGCCTGAATATAAATAATAATACTGATCATCACGATATTGAGGCTGATCTTTATACCGTTACCCAGATGCTCGGCAATTTAATTGACAATGCTATAAAATATACTGAGTCAGGCTCTGTAACTGTAAATCTTAATAGAGATAAGCGAAAACAATATATTATCGAGGTCAGGGATACAGGCATAGGTATCTCTAAAGAATATATTCCACATCTTTTTACCGCCTTCACACAGGAGGAACAGGGTTATACGAGAAGATTTGAAGGTAACGGACTGGGACTCGCCCTTGTCCAGAAATATTGCCAGCTAAATAACGCTGAAATCACCGTTGATAGTGAAAAAGGAAAAGGTTCGGTTTTTAGGATTTTGTTTCACAATACATAGCCGGATTAAAAGTATTTTTTTCATTTCATCTCTTGCAATTCTCCCTTCTTTTTTGATTATTTTGGGCAACCATTAATAAAATTATAGAATACGATCATGGATGAATATACCAGAAAGACTAAAGATTGGCTCGAAAAAAGATATCAGAAAAGAGATTCGGAGGGTGTTTATTTAGCTCATCAACCTGTTTATGGTTTTAGGGCAGGACACTGTGAACCGTTCAATAATTCAAAATATATGGTTACCTTTTCATTGATGAATGCTATCTCCCACTTCCGGTTTGATAGTCTTATTGACATTGGGGGCGCGGAAGGTTATAAATCTGCCCTGGTTAAACATATATTTGGAGTGGATGTAAAAACAAGCGATCTTTCGGAAGAAGCTTGTAACAGAGCCAGGGAACTTTATAATATTCCCGCTATCGCCGGAGATATTCAGGAACTTCCTTTTGAAGATGAGGAGTTTGATATCACACTAAGCAGTGAAACTGTTGAACATGTGACTGATCTGAGAAAGGCAGCCCGCGAACTTCTTAGGATATCGAAAAAAGCGGTAATTATTTCTGTTCCTAATGAACCAGAAGAGGTTATCGAAAAAAATATTGAAGAAGAAAAGGAACATGGTCATATTCATAAATTCCGGATTGATACCTTTGATTTCCTTAAAGAAGAAGGTAATCAGATAATTGTCAAAAAAGCTGCTTCTAAATCACTTCGTTATATATCCGCTCTGATAGAAGCAGAAGAAAAAAAATATGGAAGCAGTACCCTGCATCGAATCTATAATGCTTTTGTTCCCTTAATTAGATTATTCCTGGGTAAGGGCGCGACAGCATGGCTCATGAAACGGGATTTTAAAATTTCTGAAAATTCCGAAAATGGTATCTGGGTTTATATCATTATTAAAGATCAGAATAGTTACTCAGAAAAACCTCTCAGGAAAATAACACCTTATGATATTCTTGATTTCAAAACTGAGATTCTTAACGGGAAAAAATAAGTTTCTAAAACACTATCTCCGGGAGATTTTTTTATTGAGGTAGTTTTTCAGTACTGTATGCATTCTGAAATACTGTTTTCCATCTGCCGGACACTGGTTCTCAAGTGTATATTCACCCTTATGGATCATTTTTACACCTTTTACCAAATCATCAATTGAGTTTATAACAGATTGGGCTCTTATCTCTTTTATGTTTTGTGAACTATTGTAATCATGTTCTATTCTGCATAAAATTGGTCCCGTATCTATCCCACTTTCAATAAAATGCAGTGTATTCACTGTCCGAATACCGAGAAAAACAGACCATTCGGTTGCATTCATCCCACGTATTGCAGGTAAGTATCCGTTATGACAGTTCAATATTCCTATTGTTGGTTTTTCTAACAAACCCTTTTTTATAATACCCCCACCCGCATAAATTATCAAATCTGTTCCTTCAGCAAAATCGAGAGCTTCGCCATCATTTATATTCTCTGCAATTAAATATTCAATTTCATTGCTGATGCAGTAATTATCCAGATTGGAACCGGTGATATTATTTTGTTTCATAAAACTATTTATAAGTATCTGCTCCGGAGTTTGATATTTCCCCTTTTTATCTCTCGATATTTTTTTTTGAATTATCTTTAAGGCGCCGGCAACAGACAATGTTTTTAGCTTTGTGACACTTTTCCTGAATGATTTTTTTCCTATTATACACTTATTGACTTTGATGCCCTCACATCTTAATCTTTCAAGTACACACAATGCAAATCTTGATTCATTAAAGCCTGAAGTTAGTAAAATATTATTCATTCGAACTATTTCTCCCCAGTTCATCTACGGCTGTTTTTAATGCGAGGTAAGCATCAAGATAAAATTTGACCGCCCAGTTTGGATAGCTGTATTCGAGATAATTACCGCCAAACGGATATGAGCCTGCAATCGCCCCTTTAGTATTTCTTCCGCTAAGCTTTTGATGTATATACCCATCTTCAAAAAGTTTTAGTGCCGAATTGAGATATCTGATATCATTTCGAACTTTATACAATCTGGTCATTATTAATGCCAGTTGAAAGTTCCCGGTCAGGCATATATACTTATAATTTCCACGCCAATTTAAATCATAGTCTCCTGCTATTTTACCCTTTAATTCCCGAAGTTTCATAACTTTTTCAATGGGAACTATCATCTTATCAACCAGTGAGTTATCATTGATTATTAAGGCGCTTTCAATAAATCCCCTGATAGTGTATGCAATTGTGTGAGTAAAGGCAGCCTCATCCGCCTTAAAACCCCAATCGGTAACTGTACCGTTTTCATTTATCTTTTCTCTATAATATTCTAACGCTTTTTTCATTGAGGGAGCTATTCTTTCATCCTTTAATATTTTATCGGATAAAAGTACAGACCATATTACCCTGGTATAATATGATGGAATAAATCCGTCAACAAACGCCGCGTTCTTCCAACTTCCATCTTCCGATAATGAATCAATCAACCAGGTAACGGCTTTTTTTAAAACTGTGAGATGATATTGATTACCATCTTCCTGATACGCCCTGATCAGACCAAAAAGCATCTGTCCTGTATTAAAAATGCTCGGTTTTTTGCTCCCCAGATAACTACCCGGAAGAGCTCCGTCTTCAAATTGTAAAGAGCATATCCAGTCTGTTGCTTTCCTTGCCATTTCAGTATATTGTTTCTGCCCAAAATAATTTGCGTAATTATACAAAGTCTCTATTAGATATCCTGTTGTTTCCGGATAGGGTTTTTGCCAACCCTTTAGAATAAGTTTCCGTCTGGAAAAATATGCCGATGACCCGGGAGTGCCGGTGATATCAATACTTCTTTTCACCCAATTTAAAGCCAGACTGGTTCTATTTTTAAATTCATCATCGTTTAAAAACTTTTTATCAAATTCCATCGTCATTCCCGGTTAGTTTTTTGGCGGAGGATAATAACCATTTTTATTATCCAGATTGAGTGAATTAAGAATATCTCCGAATTTTTCGCCTAAATATTTTTCAGAATATTTTTCAGGAACAGTGAAGTTAATTTTCCTTTCAAGACAGGCATTTAAAAATAATTCTTGTTCACCTGCTTCATCATTTTCCGATAATATGGGAAACCTGAAAAACTGAGGTAATTCATCTGACATTTTCCATATTGAGCTACACGGCATTGTAATCACAAGAACCGGTTTTTTCAAAACAATATATTCGAATGTTTTACTTGGAATAGCAGCATTTGAAATGGATGGGAGCAATAAACCATCAGCTTCAAGACATTTTTTCAACATCTCTTTCCTGGTTACCGGTTTATAAAACTTAAGAATCTTTCCTTTCTCTTCCAGTATCGGTTTGTATTTTTCAATAACGGAATGATCACTCATCCCGATATCACCATAAATATCCAGCGCTAATTTCTTTGATCCCGGAACTTTCATCTGGTTAAAAGTTTCCAATACAGCTTCAAGTCTGCTAATTTTACTATTCCCACGAAAATTGCCACCATAAAAAAGCTTTACATAATCTTTATCATTTTCTTTCTCTTCTGCTATTTCAATGGGAATATCAGGATATGCGTTTGTAATAACTGTAGATTTTTTTTCGGTAAAACCAAGTCTTCTTTTTAGATTAACTTTCCAGTTTTCTGATGTTACTATTATATGAGCCGCGTTTTTGAGAATTTCTCTCTCAAATTTTTCCTCTCTCCTTTTTTTGTAATTGTCTCTTGTAAGATATTCTCTGAGAGGTTCATCAAGCCAGCCATCTCTCATATCAACAATATAGGGTATATTCAGCTTTCTTGTCAGTCTGAATGGAGGAATATGGGAAGAGTTGGGAGGACTTGTGGAGAGGAACACTGTTGCGTCGGTGAAATGTTTTTGAATTTTATTGTTTGTTACTATTCTTTCAGCCCACAAAATGTATCTGTCCGGTATTGAAAGAAAATCAGTTATTTTATTATATAAAAGAATAAAATAACGAATTTCTGACAATCGGGAAATTCTCTTAAAAAAATTCGAAGCTATCAGTATTTTATCCTTCACATGGAGAATTTGGTTTCCCTCTTCATCAACTTCAACTTTGTCTTCAGTACCGGCTCTTACAATCAGAACATTAAAACCTTTTTCTCTGAACCACCTGACATATCTGGATGTTCGGAATATTCCCACATGAGGAGGTTGATCCCAAAATGGAGCGAAAATTACAGCCCGTTTTTTCATTCAACCTCAGCGTGGTCTTGATGTTCAGATATCTGCTGTTTTTCATATTCAACGTATGCGAGTATAAAAGCGAGCAAAACGTTCGCTTTATATTTGATTAAAAATGGCGATAACATTCCAAGAAAAAGGAAACTTATTAAACCGGCAAAAATTCCCAGGCAATATATTCTGGCAAGTTTATTTTTTGAATGCCGGAAAACATAATAAGCATTCCTTATGCCGAGATAATACAAAACAATAAAAATTGTCCCAAGTAAAAGTCCCCCTTTCCAGAATAACTGCAACCAGGAATTATCCAGGTAATATTGTTTATATGGATTGGCGGGAATAAAAATATATTTCACCCAATCACCATGTCCCTTGCCCAGCACAGGATTATCAACAAATCGTACGAGAGCATGATAGTTTAGCTCAATTCTCATTAAAAATGAAATATCCGATGAAGGATCAAAGATTGTTGATGCCCTGTATTCAACCTTGTCTATTGATGCGGAAGTAAGTTTTGGTGGTTTAACTTTATACGCGATAATTCCAAGAAGCAAGATCGATAATATAGTAATAAGGAACAGCTTTCTGTTGCTCATCTTCCTCCATTCTTTCAAATAAACAAGGGCTAATATTCCAAATACAATAAATGTCGCCACCCACACCGATCTTGTAAGGGTAACGAAGGAACCAACAACAGTAAAAAATAACAGTCCCCCCCATAATATTTTTTTCATACGGTCTTTTTCAAATAGAATAAATCCTGAAAGTACACCGGCAATGAGAGGATAATAATTCATCTGAAAAGTTACAAACCTGCTTTCCGATCCCATTAGAAAAACAAGAATATACTCAAAAGAAACAAAAAGTGAGATTAAGAATATTGCTTTAAATATTATCATCCACTCATCGCGTAAGCGGTAAAGATAAAGGAATATGAATACCATCCCATAATTAAAAACATGATAGTTCTCAATAAAAACAAAATCTGAGTCGTTGTTATTTAATACTCCGGTAACTACCGCGAGTAAAGAAGCCAGCAACAGGTAAAGCAGTACCTTAAGAAACTTTTCTTTCCTCAGGTAATAAATCTTCCCTGTTCTAAGGTAATCCCATGCGGCAAAAAGGACAAGAATAAATATAGGGACAGACAGAATTATTTCATTTTTAAAAAGGTAATGGAAAACATTATTCAGATACAGATAGGGTACCAGATAAATAATAACCAGATACAGTTGAATTTTCTTAATATGGAAAATCAGAAATATTATCGAAATCAGGGCCATATTATAACCAATAACAGCCATTACAGCTCTCTGCCCAAGCTTCTGTAAAATAAACTGCTGAAAAAGTATATTGAGTATTAAAACAGCAGCAAGAATCAGGAAATCCATGTCAAAGAATTTTTTCAGTTTTATTTTATTCATACCTATTTTTGACAATTTCTATCAATTTTTTAAATTTATCGCGATTAAACGTCCAGATCAATATTCCATAACTCAGAACACCGGTTATAATTAAACTAATCAGCAGCAATTCTTTGGAAATAATCCCGGTTAAATAGTGTTTGATTCCCAGCAGCAATAGCAGCATTAATATAATTATCAGAAATATTTCCTTAAGATTTCTAAAAAGTTCTGAAACTTTACACTCAAAATAACGGAAAGGTATCAGAAGACCTGGTATCAACAATGCAAGATTTGCCGCAAGATAGCTTATGGCAACTCCTAATATACCCCATTGTAAACCTATAATATAAGAAATAATATAAATTATCGAGGAAAATATACCCCATTTAAACCATACATCAGTTTTTGATTTTGTCTGGAAAATAATTCCTGTTTGTGTAAAGACAGATTGAATAAGTCCCAGTAACGCAAATACAATAAGTAAATCTTTTACAGGAGCCCATTTTTCTCCGAGAAATACATCGACAAAAATATCGCTGATCCCTATGATTCCTATCATTAATGGAAATGTTATTATGGAAAGGGAAAGTGTCATTAAAAGATATGTTTCCTTGATCTTTTTATTATCATCCTGAAATTTCGTAAAAATCGGGTAGAGAACTCTCATAAATACACTGGTAATATTCTGAAGAGACAATAACAGAATTCTGTATCCGTAGGCGTAGTAACCCAGCTCAGTTTTACCTAAATACTTTCCTATAAGAAATTTATCTACATTCCTCACGATATAATTGGTTAAATTAAATCCTACTGTGTTAAGGCTGAATCCCATGATCTGACTAACCTCTTTCCAACTGAACTCAAAACGTGGCCGCCAGGAGCTTTTAGTCCATAGAAAAAAAGATGTCACCGATGTATTGGTTAATGTCTGAATAACGAGGCTCCACACTCCAAGTCCTGAGAGAGCTGAAATAATTCCTGCTCCCGAAGCGATCAGGGCTGAGATAATTTCGTAAGTTGCAACAAATTTAAAATTTAGTTCTTTCTCAAATAGAGCCTGGTGCAGAACTGTCGAACTGGTAATAATGATTCCGAATGATAATATTCTGAGAACCGGGGTCAGCTCCGGTTCGTTATATATATCCGCAACTAAAGGAGCGGAAAATATAATAAGCAAAAACAATGAAAACGCGAATGCCAGGTTTACCCAGAATGCGCTTGAAAATAAAATCCGGGAAACTTCTTTTTTATGAATCAGGGCGTATGAAGATCCAAGGTCTCTGAATACTGTCAGAAAACCGATTACAACCATAGCCATGCCGAGTAATCCAAAGTCGGAAACTTCCAGCAGATTTCCCAAAAGGAGATATGTGCCTATCTGCACAGCCTGCCTTAAAAACCGGGACGCTGTGTTCCATCCTATGCCGGAAATACCAGCCCTGATCAGATTCATAAATACCTCTTACCTGATCTATTTTTCAGGTTTGTACTCAACTGATTTGAAGTTGAAGAGGTTTTTTCTAAAAAACTGATATTTGGGAGATTCCTGAATTACGGTATTCTCTTTGAAGAATATATAAAGTGTCAGAAATACAAATATTCCAATATTTATCGCAAGGGTTAGCAAAACACGGGGTGGATAACTTTTCTTGGGTGGAGCTTCGGCATAATCGATTACCTGCATTACAGGAGTATCTTTCTGTTCATCAAACCGGGCCTGCTCATATAATGGCACAACAAATTGTAAAATCTGCTGATTTATTTCTATATCTCTCAAAAGCCTGAAATAGGTTATCGCATGCTCAGGCAATTCTTCAACAGGAACAAGCATGCTGTTATCTACTCCCTGATTTTTCAGTTTGTTATACTGTTTTTCAAATTCATTCACCTGCATTTTTAAACCCTCAACCTCGGCAGAATTTTCCGAATATATATTCTCCATTATTGAAAGTTCAAGTTTTTTGGTCATGAGATTGACTTCAAGATCTGAATATACGCGAAGCATACTTTTTACCTGCTCTTCAGCGCTTAGAATTCCGGTTTTTTCCTGAAATTCCTTGAGTGAATCTTCAGCAGATTTAAGATTATACCTTATTTCTGCTAATCTTTCGCCAAGAAATTCACGGTTTAGTCTTGATTTTTTTGCGCGAAGCTCAATGATTCTCCTGTTCATCAGTTCAATCAGATAATTTGATATATCGGCCGAAAGCTGCGCCCCGATACTTCTGACGCTGATTACAAAAGCCCCGTCATCGGTCATTTCAGTTGTAATACTTTTCGAGAGCATTTCAATTGTTTTAACTTTATATTCCACACCGGTTGTATCGACATCATATTTCCGGTAGATATCAAATTTCCTGATTATTTCTTCCAGGCTGCTTCTACTGTAGATTATTGTATTATACATTCCCATTTCACCCGAAGAAGGCCCAAGTCCTATTGAGAACGGGTCAAGACTTCCAAGCAGACCCGACAAACCTCCGAGGGAATTTTCTTCGGAAGGTACAATAACCGAATAAGCGTCAAATTGTTCTTTGATCGTAAAACGGATAAGGAGATATATTATTACCAGTGAACAAAACATAAAAATTATTATGAATCTCTTCCACTTTAACAACACCAGAAGATAATCGAGAAGATTGATATTTTTTTCTTCAGACATGGTTCCACATTATTTGTGATTTAAATGATTTTCACAGATTATTCAAACTTTAAATTTACCGAAACATCGGTATAAAATCAAAAGCAGGAAGTTAACTTAATTTTAATAAAACCGCTACATAAAATTATTTACACCACTAACTCATTCTTAATCAACCGCGATTGCTGTTTGTTTTCCTGAAACATTCTTTTTAGATTTACTCATATTATTCAGAATTCATCTGCCAATTAAATGAAAATATCTGTTATCACTCCGGTTTATAACTCGGAAAAGACCATAAGAGAAACATGTGAATCTGTTTTGCGCCAGAATTACCATGATTTTGAACATCTTATTATCGATAAAGAAAGCAGCGATAAAACTCTTGAAATAATTAAAGAAGTTTACTCTGAAAATCTTAATAAGATTAAAATAATTACCGGACCGGATAAAGGTATTGCCGACGCGTTTAATATAGGTATCAGTCACTCCGATGGTGAAATTATTACCATTCTTAACGGTGATGATTATTACATTAGTGACGATACTTTTTCAGAGGTTTTTAAGATTTTCAGCGAGGGATCAACTTTAATGTTTCATGGTGATATTTTGTTTCAGGATGAAAAATTCGGGTCAAATATCCGAAGGCCGCTTTTATGTGATGTCAGGGAAGCAATGCCCTATAATCATCCGACTATTTTTCTTAATCGTATTGTATATGATAATTATGGTATTTTTGATACCTCATTGAAATACACCATGGATTACGATTTGATTTGCAGAATCAGCGCCCAAAATCCTTCCCTGCTGCAAAAATCCTTTTATTACAAGAATAAACCAATCGTTTTCATGAGAGCCGGAGGAATAAGCTGGAAACATGAAAAAAAATCAGTCCTTGAGATGAAAAAGGTTTTATTAAAATATTCCCTCTGGGATGCCAGAGCTAAAAGATTTTTTAGGAAAAGAATGTTTAGAATAAAAATAAAAGGACTTTTGGAAAAAACCGGGTTGTCATTAATGATTAAAATCTGGCGAAACATGAAGTGGAAAAATAAATAAACCGGCTGTCCTACCTGGGAAAACCGGTTTTGCATAGTAATTATTCTTCAGCTTCACTCAATTCATCAGCTTTCTGATGGAAATCAGTATCCGTTACTTCACCAGCCAGCATTTTATCGTATAAGGCCTCAATTTCATTCTTCTTCGCATCTCTGAATTCTTTTGTTATTTTTTTCTCATCACATCTTTTATTTAATTTTGTAAGGTACTTACCGACAACTTTATATTTTTCCTTACTCATCCTCTTCGTATCATCCCATGTTCCGCTGCCAAGTTCTTTGTCGACCAGGTTTCTCGCGCCGTCATCCATCAATTTTTCTGCTTTTTTATCGAGATCTTTTGTAGCTTTCTCGAGCATATTCGAAATTGAACCGCAACCGGCAAGAAATACAAATGACAAAATTGACATAAAAATGATCTGCTTTTTCATAATAACTCCTTGTTATTTGTTAATAGATGTATCTAAAAGATATCCGTATCTTTTTTTTTGGGTTTTGCCAGATAATACGTTTAATATACGTATCTTTCCTCAAACAGCTCTTCATTTAGAGTTATTCTCAGGAAAGAGTTTTCTGAACCAATATTCAAGATAATGTTTTTTCATTTAACTTCAAAATCGGGCTGTAATTATTTTTTAATCGTAAAACATTCTTCACCACATAATCATAAGTGCGTAATGTTTTGATCACCGCCATATTTTCATTTTAACTGAGATCAGAGGTTCCTGAAATAATATTTGTATTTAATCCAAATGCTTTTTTTATTTGTCAGTTAAAAATTTGAAGATTATGCCAAGAACAAAAAATATTAAACTCCGTGAAGTTGGAACGTTAGAAAATGTATTTGATTTGAGACTCGAAGAGTCATTGAACAAATTTTCAACCCGTTTATCGGGCGGTAAACTATTGACCCTCGAAACGGGATGCGGGCATGGCACATATACAGTTGAACTGGCAAAAAGATTTCCCGGTAAAATTTTTTGCGGAATAGACAAAAACGGAGCAAGGATATGGCAGGGAGCGAAAACATCGCTACGGGAAAATCTTGATAATGCCGGATTTTTTTGGGGACAAGTGGACCTGCTTGACAAAATATTAAAAGAAAACAGCCTTGAAGAAATAATAATCCCCTTCCCCGATCCCCATATCAGGAGAAGGTCGGAAAAGAAAAGACTTGTGTATGAACAGTACCTTGAGCTCTATAAGAAACTGTTGGTTCCGGAAGGAAGAATAATATTAAAGACCGATAATGATCAGTTATATGATTATTCTCTCGAAACTCTTCCCGGGCAGGGAGCAAAAATAATTTATTATACGAACGATCTGTATAAATCGGAGGAATTTCCTCTTCACCGGGAAATTCAGACCACCTATGAATTACATTATCTTTCGGAAGGAAGAACGGTTAAATTCATCTGTTTTACTTTTCTGAAATAACCGTCCCTTTCCAAAAAGTTTTATTACCTGACTGCAATAAAACCGTGTATCATTAGAATTTCCCCTTCTCCTCCTTTTTTATCATTTTCGGAACCGGCTTTTCATCTTCATATCTCTTCATTTCCTCATATAGCTTTTTTTTCAGCTCTGTAATTAATGGCTGATGCTCCCGGCTTGATATCAGGTTATTCATTTCTTCAGGATCCTCCTTCAAATCAAAAAACTCCCATTCATCCGAATAACCGTAAAAATGAAACAGTTTATACCTGTCGGTTCTTATTCCATAATGTTTATCGACCATATGCCAGGCCGGGTAAGCGGAATAATGATAATATATCGCGTCGCGCCAGTTATCAGGACTTTCCCCCAAACAAATTTTCCTGATGGATTTTCCCTGCGCCTCCCGAGGCGCTTCCAAACCGGCAAAATCAATCATAGTCGGCATAAAATCAATATTCAGCACTATCTCATCTGATATGCTTCCTTCAGAAATCATTGCCGGATACCTGATTATCAAAGGCATTCTTAATGATTCTTCATACATAAACCTTTTATCGAACCAACCATGATCCCCCAGAAAAAATCCCTGGTCGGATGTATAAATAATTATTGTATTTTCAAGAAGGCCCTCTTCCTCAAGAAATTTATAGAGCCTTCCTATGTTTTCATCTATTGATTTAATTGTGGCCAGATATCGTCTCATAAAATGCTGATAGTTCCATTTAGTCAATTCTTCCCCGCTTAATCCTTCCGGTGGAGATCCTCCTGTATCGAAATCATGCATATGATCCCCTATTCTCATCATAGCGCTTTTTACCGCGTCACTTTTCCCCTCATAGTTATCAAAGAGGTCTGCCGGTTCAGGTATAATTCTGTCAGTATATTCATCTTCAAAGTTCTTTTTGGGCTGCCAGTTCCTGTGGGGAGCTTTATGATGACTCATTACGAAGAATGGTTTATCTTTAACACTTTTGATCCACTTTATGGTTTCATCAGTAATTACATCTGTACAGTATCCCTTTTCCGTAACAGTGCTGTCCCAGTTACCTATAACTCTGAACTCAGGATCATAATATTTTCCCTGCCCCGGAACAACCTTGTAAAAATCGAATCCTGTTGGTTCAGTTTTTAAATGCCATTTACCGATCATAGCTGTTTTATACCCCCCTTTTGACATAGCTTTTGGCAATGTAAACTGGCTGCCGTCAAATTTATCTCTGTTTGTCGCCACACCGTTTTTATGGCTGTATTTCCCCGTTAGAACAGAAGCTCTGGAGGGAGCGCAAATTCCGTTTGTGCAAAAACAATTGGTAAAAAGCATCCCTTCATCCGCGAGTCTGTCAAGATTGGGTGTTTCTATCAGACGATCATCATAGGCGCTGATGGCATGAGCAGCATGATCATCTGACATAATATAAATAATATTTGGTTGCTCAACCGGTTTATCGCAGCCGGTAAGCAAAAAAGACATCCCTGTCGCAGTTAAGCCCGCGGCCGAAATGTTAATTATTCTGTTAATCTTCTCCATATACTACTCTCCATACTATACAGTTTTATAATCATTTTAACATAATCTGGCAAAGCCGGAAACAATGAACCTTTCTGGTAGCTGAGCGGAATCGAAGCTGCCGCCGCCGGCTTCGACTCCGCTCAGCCACCGTCCAGGATTTGTAAAAATCTTGCCATTTTGCGTTGCATTTAACTCCTAACGGAATAATCAGGCGACACAAAATAGTGTTACCCGGTAAAAAATAACTTTGATCATATAAAAACCGGTTATCTGGCCAATATTGTTCTCAGGTAAAATCATTGACTATACTAATGTATTTAATTTAGTAATTATTTTTGACAAAAAAAATGCCGGAATAATAAATTATCCGGCATTAACTTAATTTCGTAAATAAAAGTTATATTTAATTCAAACCTCTTTTCTTCATCAGCGCATCCGTCGAGGGTTCTTTTCCTCTGAATTTAATATATTGTTTCAAAACATCTTTTGAACCGCCCGGAGCTATTATTTCTTCCCTGTATGCTTTCGCGAGTTCCTGATCATATATACCTTTCTCTTTAAAAGCTTCAAAGGCATCCGCGTCAAGCACCTCCGACCAGATATAGCTGTAATATCCTGAGGAATATTCTCCCGCAAAAATATGCCTGAAGTATGTGCTTCGATAGCGGGGTATTATCTCATCAATCAATCCAATCTTTTTCATCGATTTATTCTCAAACTCTCTCACATCCTGCAATTCCCCGGTTGTAAGAGTATGCCAGTCCATGTCAAGTATCGCTGCCGCCAGGTACTCAGCAGTAGCGAATCCCTGGTTAAACTTTCCTGCCTTTTCAATTTTTCCGATCAGTTCATCCGGAATAATTTCACCTGTCTGATAATGTTTCGCGTATTTAGATAATACTTCGGGATGCATACACCAGTTTTCCATAACCTGTGATGGAAATTCGACAAAATCCTGTGGCACTTCCGTGCCGGAAAGAGATTTATATTTGCAATCAGCCAGCAGGTCATGAAGAGCATGACCAAATTCATGAAATAAAGTATTAACCTCATCTATGCTTAACAGCGATGGTTTATCCTTTGTCGGTTTGGTCAGATTACCAACATTGTAAACGACAGGGCTGACTTTCTTACCATTAGAATAACGTTGTTTTCTAAAGGCTTCCATCCAGGCTCCGCCCCGTTTGCTCTCTCGCGGGAAATAATCGGTATAGAGTATCCCAATATGAGCCCCATTCTTTTCCTTAACTTCAAAGACCTTAACCTCGGGATGATAAACCTCAATATCCTTTCTTTCTTCAAATCTGATGCCCCATAAATCTGTCGCGAGTCCGAACACACCAGCGATTACATTTTCCACGTTAAAATATGGACGGGTTTCATTTTCATCTAAATCATATTTGGCTTTTTTTACTTTTTCCGCGTAATACCACCAGTCCCATGGTTGTAATTTAAATTTACCTCCTTCCTGATGAATAATTTTCTGCATTTCATCTTTCTCTTTTTCGGCGACTTTTATGGCGGGTTTCCAAAGCTCCATCAATAACTTATAGACATTTTCAGGATTCTCTGCCATATTTTCTTCCAGTACAAAATGGGCATGGCTTTTATAACCAAGCAGTTTTGCCCTCTTGTATCTTAACGATGCCATTTCCCTGAGAATATTTTTATTATCCAGTTCATCACCGTTATCCCCTTTCATGAAATAGGCTCTGTAAATTTTCTCCCTCAAGTCTCTTTTTGATGAATACTGCAGAAAAGGAATCATACTTGGTTTCTGAATTGTAAATACCCATTTTCCTTTATATCCCCTGTTTTCGGCCTCTTCGGACGCGGCATTGATTATATCTTCACTTAAACCGGCCAGGTCATTCTCATTCTCAATAACCATTTCGAATCTGTTATTTTCGCTTAAAACGTTTTCACCAAAGTTAATCGAAAGAAGGGCAAGCCGCGCGTTAATTTTTCTTAATTCATTTTTTTCTTCATCTTTTAGGTTAGCTCCGCCCCTGATAAATTCCCGGTAATATTTTTCAACAAGTTTATTCTCCTCTGATCCCGGAGCTATATCCTTTTGCTCCTCATATACTTTTTTTATTCTCTTAAATAAAGCGGCATCAAGATAAATATCATCATTATGCCTGGAGATCATTTCCGAAATTTCAGGTGAGATATCAGAAATTGTTTTATTTGATTTGGCTCCCCGCATAGCCGAATATACACGGTTAACCCTCTCAAGAAGTTCACCGCTTTGCTCAAGCGCCAAAACAGTATTTCCGAAATCGGGCAAACTGGTCGATTTTGTAATCTTCCTGATCTCTTCATTATGAATTCTTATGGCTTCTTTAAAGGCCGGTATATAATGTTCATCTTTTATTTCACTGAATGGCGGTGTTTCAAAAGGAGTATTCCAGGCGGTAAGCAATGGATTTTTTTCCCCGCTGCATGACATAACTATTGTTCCTATTATTATGATGATAAAGATTTTATTCATTATTTCTCCCGTTTTTTACTAAATTAAGAATAAAAGTATTGTAAAAAATAAAATTTCGCGAGATCAAAAAAAAGGGTATAATCCACATCCTGTAAACAGATTTTTTAATTTTTACCTGTATAACAATTTTTCATGCTCATAATAAAAAAAAGAGACTGTTCTTAAGCGGTAAAATGCAAAATACGCATCACCATAAAAACAGCCTCGCTCTGAAACTAATATTTTTTGCGCTGTAATGTGAAATTAAATTTCTTTTTCCTTTTTGATTTTATTAAGCGATTGTTTCGCCATCATTCCCGCTTTAGTATCAGGATATTTATCCGCCATCATTTCCCAAGTATCAATTGCTTTTTTCGTATCTCCCATCGCAGCGGCTATTGCCCCGACATTATAGTTGGCTTCAGGATTGCCCGGATCAATTTTTAATATTTTATTTGTATATTCTTCCGCTTCCTCTAACGCCCCTTCCCGATAAGATATCAACGTAAGCACAAGCAATACATCCACTCTTTTATCATCCACCTTAAGAATGTTTTTTAATAGTCCGATCGCTTTTTCCGACTGGTGAGCCGCGGCAAGCATTTCAGCATATCTGAAAGCGCTCGCGGTATCTCCGGGATTTTCATTCACTGCTTTTTCCAGCTTTTCAAGCTGTTCTCTTACGTGTCCCATAACATTTGTTTTTCCTGGTTGATCGCCGTGAGGATTCATTCCGCGGTGAACAGCGTCATCAGGCATCCCTGTTTCGGCAACAGAAGTTTCATTATTATCACCGGTAAAAATCAAAATAGCGATCAAAGCAACCAGAAAAGCAGCTACATAAAGATACAAAGGTTTTATTTTCATTATTTCTCCATTTTTTCGATAAAACAAACACTATTTATTAAAAATTCATTTATCAGAAATATTTTTCAATACAGATTTTTCTTCACCGGAATTATTAACCATATAGCTCAATATCATATCAACTGCTTCTGTTATCCGTTTCCATCCTTTCAGAGAGCGTATATTTATGCCGTTAAATTCCTGAACCGTTTTTGATCTCAACACAAGATAATTAATGCCGGCTGTCATTATTGCGGTAATAGCATTAAAATCAGTTTCTTTTCCAAAATATTTTTCCGCGTCTGATAATAATTCCTTTGCCACATTCTCTCTTTTAACCGCGAGCTCTTTTAATGACTCATGTTCCTCCTTCAATTCCCACCTCATTATCTCCCTTAGTTCTCTGTTATTCAACAGAATGCTTACCTGGTTTCGAAAAATATCACTCGTTCGTTCAATCAGCTCATCTTTCCCGCTTGGAGAATCTCCTTCTTTTTCGAAATTTTCCTGCCGGGAAAAAAAGTCCCTTTCCTCGAGATAGCTTGAAATGAGGCCGTTCAAATCACCAAAGTATCTGTATATCAGCACTTTATCAACCCCGGCCTCTCTGGCAACAGCATTCACACCCAAACCGGTAAAACCATTTTTTACTATCAGTCTGCCGACAGCGTCACGCAATTTCTGCTTTGTTTTTACTTTATTTCTCATCTGTCAACCTAATCCTTTTAAGCAAAAACTAAATTCAATCATAATCGTAAACTGACTTATCCAGAAATGTAAAATCAGTTGATTGATAATGGATAATTGACAATTGATAATTAAAAGATGACTCAGTTTTTTATTTTATTAAAACATCCTGACCATCATTCTTATACTGGTAATCCTGTGTTTTCTGCGTCCATCAGCGAAATCCGCGGGAAATAGTGGCCCGGTTAAAAAGGCAATAAGGTTCAAATTTTTGAGGACCTGCAATTGTTATTTAGGTTGAAGATAATAGAATAAGGTTCTTTTGTCGGGTCTTTCAAAGAGAAATTTACGCATCAAAAAAAACATCATTTTACGAAAAATTTTTGAGCTCATGGAATATTTATCAATTGTCTTCTTAATTGTTCATTGTACATTATTAATTGAAATTTTGCCATTTTGCGTAGAATTTAACTCCTTACTGAATTATCTGGCAAGCCAGAAAAAAATGCAACCGCCCGGTGGCTGAGCGGAGTCGAAGCCACCGCCGCTGTTTTCGAATCCTGACAAAATTTAAGAACAATGCCTCAATATATGTCACCTTCAGGTGACTATCAAGTCTTTTTTATTTTCCGGATAATCTTATCTCTGAAATAACAGGAAAATGATCGGATGGGTAATTTTCCCCGATCATGCTTTGATCAACCATATAATTAAAAACCTTAATATTGCCTGAATAAAATATATAATCTATACGCGGGTATTCTCCGCCAATCCTGAATCCGTTAAAGGTCCCGGGGTTAGGACGCGCTTCATCTGTTATACTTCCCGCGGAATCAAATAACTTAGTTTTGTAATTCCGCATGATTTTATACACTTCTGAACTATCGGAAACATTCAGGTCCCCCATAATCAGGATGCTTTTTATATTCAAATCGAAATCGGATACGAATTCTTTTATTAATTTCGCGCTCTCCTTTCTGGCTATGTTTCCAATATGATCGAAATGCGTATTTATTACCATTATCTTATTGTTTTTGTTATATTCTTCCAGAACCGCCCATGTAAAAATTCTCGGCAATGCGGCATCCCAGCCTTTTGACGGAATTTCAGGTGTTTCGGATAACCACCGGGTCCCCGATTCAATTATCCTGAAACGCTCTTTCAAAATAAATAAAGGTGAAAATTCTCCGCCGTTTTTGCCATCCTCCCTGCCATGTCCGGTAAATTTATATGCAGGGAACTCATGCTTCAAATCTTCAACCTGGTTTAATAACGCTTCCTGCACTCCAAAAATATCAGGTTTATGTTTTTTTAGAAAATCGATCACTCTTTCTTTTCTGTTTTCCCACCTGTCAGGTTTTTCAATATTATCGTAGAGAATGTTATATGTCACAACTTTTACTGTTTTGTTACGATTGTCCGCGCATCCCCCGTTAAGTAAAAATAACAGAGCGATGACAACTGCTATTATTATTTTCCTGATCATTTTATCGTTATTTCCCAAATCTTAAATGATTTCGCGTTATCAGTATTAAAACTTATTCGAAATCTTATCGGTTTTTCCTCAAGTTTAATTTCGGCTTTTGTAACCTCTATGAATTCTTTTTTGTATCCGGAGTTCATTTTTTCTTTCAAATTCTCGATAACAATTTCACCGCTGAATAAATCTTTAAAATGAATCGTCAGTCCGGATACCTTTTCAGAAAATAATTCAATTTCCAGCCATCCGTTATTTTCACTCCTCCACCCTGTTATGTAGTTATTATCGAAACAATAGTTTCCATTTCCTGATGATGATGTGACTGTTGCCGGAACCAAAAACCTTTCTCCACTTTTTTTCTGCTCAAGCATCCATTTATAAACATCCGGATTCGAATAAGTCTTCGACCATGAATCGTGTCCCGCGCCGGGATAAATGGTTAATTTGGCATTGCCCCCAAAATTGTTCACAGCCTCAACCATTCTTTCTGAATTTTCGATCGGGACAACCTTATCGTCAGCGCCATGGAATGCCCAGACAGGAACATTCAGAAGATTCCTGCACCATTCTGTTCTTCCACCCCCGCAAATAGGGACCGCGGCGGCGAACACATCCTTATATCTTGCAGCGAGATGCCAGGTTCCAAATCCTCCCAGGCTCAATCCGGTGATATATATTCGCTCATCATCTATCCTTAAATCTTTTTTCAGCATATCAATTAAAAGAATAACAGATTCGGCATAATTTCTCTCAGTCCATGTTTCGCCATACTTACATTGCGGGGCTACAATAATAAATGGAATATCCATCCCTTTCATTCTTTCTTTCAAAGGCCCGTGGAACATAACATCTTCCACTTTATCGCCTCTTTCACCTGATCCATGCAAGAATATTAATAATGGCCATTTCTTTTTATTCCGGGAATAGTTTTCCGGCAGGCTGATCATATAATCCATATTTTTGTGAATCGTAATATCAGCCGATAATTGGTATATCCCCTCACCATTTCGAATTATATCGTATGAAGAACAACCCTCCAAAAGAATTAATCCGGAAAACACGATTATGCAAGCTAAATATTTTTTCATCGAATATACCCTTCACTTATTTGGAATTTATTTTAAATAAAAAAAACCGGCAAATGAGATTTTTAGGCGGGGGCCAAAAATTCACCACTATGCCGGCTAGCGAGGTAGTATGAAGTATGTCTTTTATTCACACGAAAAATAATCATAAAAAATGTACCTGTCAAATAAAAAATAAACTTTTCTGATTTTTTTATTATTTAGCCATTTTCCGGCCATATTTTGCCGTTTTTATAGTATGGATGAACTCGGGGATCGCATTGATTGTTCATTGAAAAAATTATCTACGAGTAACTTACTATCGGAACCTTGAAAAAATGGCTTAAAATTACCGACGCCGCGCCAACACAAACTGAATCACTTCCATATATGCTTGTTACAATATCCAGATTATCGCTGCTCATCGATATTACTTCCATTTCTATGATTCTTCTTATCGGTCCGACGATCATATCTCCGAATTCCGCAATTTTTCCTGAGAGAACAAGTGTCTCAGGATTAAGCAGGGCAATTGCGGGCGAAACTATCCTTCCCAATATATGTCCAAGTTTTTCTATATAGGCAAGCGCGGCCTTGTCATTTTCTCTCGCGGCATTGATTATCACATCCAAATCTATCGCGTCAGGTTTATTTATATATTCCCTTAATAATTTCCCTTCCGATAGTTTATTTTTTACCGAGACAAGAAGATCGCCGACTTTAGGAAGCGACTGGTTCATTTCTCCGGCGCAGTGATGTTTACCCCTGTAAAGTTCACCGTTGATAATGATTCCCACACCCAGCCCGCTTGCTCCATGACGTAACTGCGGCAGCAGCGTAATAAAACTCTGGTTCGATTTGCCCGACCCCACCCATTTGGCGGCAAGAGCGGCGGCGTTGGCATTATTTTCAAGAACCGTCATAAAGGGAAGTTTCTTTTTCAGGGGAGTCATTAAATCAAAATTGATATTCGGGACAACATCTGTAGTGATTACTATTCCTTCTATACCATTTACCACCCCGGCGAGCGCAATTCCGGCCCCCAATACTTTATCCGATTCTATTCTGTATTTATTAATTGTGGAATTAATAGATGTTGTAATGTTGTTAACAAGATCATCGACATACTTTGTAGGGGTTGAGATCATTCTGTTCCGGGCAATAATCTCCCCTTCCAGATTCATAACTACAACAATAATTTCGCCAACCTCAACATGAAGACCTAAAACATAGGCCGCTTCTCCATTGATTTTCCATAAAAAAGGTCTTTTTCCCCCTTTATCACTCGATTGTCCCTTTCCTAAATTTAATATGAAGGATTTCGAAGAAAGATCTTTCAAAATATTGAAAATTGTTGATGGCCTCATCCCTGTTATATTTACAAGCTCAGAACTGGAAATTATGCCACGTTCCCTGATAAGATTCAGAACTATCTGTTCATTCATATTTTTTAGAAAACTAAAATCGCCTTTAATCATTATCTTTTCCTTGAGCTAATAAAAATATGAGAAATTATAACCGGGATTTTTCCTTAAATATAAGGAAAGATTTAATAACTTTTTCAGAAAATCGAGCCGGTAAAGATTATTTCACATAAAAATAAAAAATAACCGGAATCATTTTGATTCCGGTATATTAAAATACTAATTTCAGCAGTTCTTAAAAAACTATTTCAATAGCATGAATTTACCATGCGCTGAGTTTTCGCCTGTGATTATCTGGTAAATATATGTTCCGCTCGAGAGTTTTTCTCCGTTAAACATTAGTTCATTTTTTCCGGGACTCATGTTCCTGAATAAATTTTCCATCACCAGCTCGCCGCTCAGATTGTACACTTTTAAAGTCAGATCGCTTTCCCTCTGTAGAGAAAATGATATCCTCGTTTCAGGATTGAATGGATTCGGATAATTCCCAAATAATATAAATTGTGGCTCAGATGAAAAATCGACAACACTTTCAGCAACCCGGTTTATCTCGCCGTTAAAATCAACCTGAAGGAGAACATATCTGTTCGCACCTTCGTAAGGATAATTATCCACAAATGAGTATCGGGTTATTTCACTGCTTGTTCCCTTTCCTGAAATTGTACCGGCAAGATCCCCGTTTCTTAATATTCTGAATTCCAGATTGTTTAATTCAGAAGCGGTTTCCCATTCTATCAATACACTTTCAACAGAATTTGTTGCCCTGAAACTGATAAGCTCAACCGGAACAATCGGGTTGGAAAATGGCATATAATAAACGGTTCCGTGAGCCGGATCATCATTTTTATGGAATATATGCTCCTCTATCGATAAAGAGTCATATACACCCCAGTCATTATTCTGGGCATATAAATTATTTGTGCAATTGTTATAAAGATCATAGACCTGCTCACCCTGAATATTATCCATAATAATATTATTTCCATCATCAGTAGTATCAGCATTTTCAATATTTCCAAGCAGAGGTTCCGGGCCCGCCTGAACCGTCGTGCTGTTCATTACTGTAATTCCCCAGTAGTTCCCTGTAATATTATTCCAGCTAATTAATGGCTTATTATTTGGCGAGCCATTAATATTTATTCCGCTTCCCGCAACCATCGGATTTGGGTTCATTGTATTATTATAGATTTTATTTCCTCTTACAACCGCGTTTACCTGGCCGTCCGAAGTGCTGTAAAGAGTTATCCCGAAGCTGTTGTCATAAATTTCATTGCCTTCGATGATTGCGTTGGAATAAGCCGATGAACCATTAACCCATATACTGATACCGCCGGTAACTGTGCTTGATCCGCCATGAATTACGTTGTTAATGATAACAGGGGAATTGTTACCCTGAAGGCCTGCTGATATCTGGTTTTTTGCCGATTGGTCCTGTGTATTATTATTAAAAAGTTCATTCCCTTCTATCAGCGGACTTGAATCGAGCGTAAGAGTTATTCCATATTCGTAAGACCTTATAATTGTATTATTCTGGATTGTCATATCGGAACCGGATAACTGCACTCCCCTTCTGCACATAAACAGGTCGGAGTTCATAAGTGTCGGTGAGGCATCAACAGCTCTCATTCCATAATAAGCGTAATTAATTTTGGCATATTCAATTATACACTGATCGTCGGGAGAAGTGTCATTGAATCTTATTCCTTCCCACGCTCCGGTTGAGTCTGCTGAGGGAGAAGTAAGAACCACCTCATTACCGGGTACTCCGCTGATAGTCAATGTTCCGTCTACTTCAAATCCGGCGTCGCTTCCTGTAAAATTTAGAGTCGAACCCGCGGGAATATTAATAATATCTGTTTCAGAAACAGTAACAAGCGCGGAAATTTCATAGTCAGGATAAGCTCCGGTTACTATACCACCGGAATTCGCGACCAGGTCATCCGGTCCCCAGTTAACTCCTGTTCCCGGAGTATTATATTGCGCTAAAATTTCAATTGATAATACTAACAAAACTGTAAAAATTCTTTTCATTTTTCTCACCTGATTTTTTTGATAAACAAACATAATGATTAAAATCCAAAGTTTAAATCGCATGAATCTCTTCTGCGTTGATTTTGTCGTAATTTATTATTCTGAATCAAAAATAATATGATTTTCTGCTTTATGTAATTTCTGCCATGCTGAAAACATGGGAATTGTAGACTATAACGGTAATTTTTTCCTTCGGGTCCGGTGAATTTTTTGACCCTGATCTGATAATTGCATAAACTTTAACTAAGTCTTAACGGACTTAGCTAACCAAAAGGAATTGTCAAATAAATTATCATAAAATAACTTCTGGACATCCGGCCCGGAATGATTCGGACCCGGTTCGGCAGCTATAAAGACGAATCTTTTAATTTGATATTAAAGATAAATATGATTAAAATTCATTTATACTGTTAAGTTTCATTTCAGCTAATCGATAATAGGTCAGTAGATATTTCTGAAAATAAATTTGAATCGATATGTTAAAAAAACTCTTTTTTTTACTTTTCCTTATTCTTCTGTTCTCCTGCAGTCAGGAAGAGAATCCCGTCGGAATCTCAGCTTTGGGACCCGGGAAAATTGTGGGGTATGTGACTGACGGGGAAACAGGATTCGCGATATCACAGGCCCTGGTAACATCGCAGGCATCTACAAGCGCCATAATTACAGATATTGACGGATTCTATATCATAGAGAATGTTTCTCCCGGTTCTTATTCGATGTCCGCGTCAAAAAACGGGTATCAGAGCGCCTCAATCAGTGTCAGTGTCGATAGCAGCATGACAGTTCAGGCCGATTTTGTTTTATTGGAAATCCCCCCCCAGGAATATGGAGAATTGGAAGGAAAGGTGTTTAACGCAGTTAATGATCAGCCTGTAGATGAGGCCGTGATAACGATTACCAGCACAGATGAAAACAATATTACCGACCGCAAAATGGTTACAGAAACCAGCGGGGCCTATTCTTTTATTTCGCTGATGCCGGGGACTTATGAGGTAACTGCCGAAAAAGTTGATTTTGTAAACAAAACGATAACAATTGAAATAGTTGCCGACAGCACCAGTTTCGCCGCTATAAACTTAATTCCCGATTATGGTTCCATTACAGGAATAGTATCATCCCGTGACACCAATATTCCAATCGCGGGCGCTCTTATCAGCACTACTCCGGCGACAAATACCGTTACAACCGATTCAACCGGGCAATATACAATCGAATATGCCCCACTGGCTAACGGGCAAAGTTCAACTTATACGGTTACGGCCTCAAAGGCAGGTTATACTGACGCGCAGGTTTCGATAAATGTTAATCCCGGCAAAACCGCAATCGGCAATATTCAGATGTAAGGAGGAGTTTTGAAAAAAATAGTTCTGTTAATTCTGTTAAAATTCCTTCTGATAAATTCTGTCTCAGCCCAGGCAGATATCCCTGTTATAGGTCCGTTGCTAAATTATTTTACCGGTATTGAGGATTCGGTAGGATTTATTGAATTTAATTTCAGCGGCAATCCCGCTCTTTCCGATATAGTTAATGGCTTCCGTTTTTCTGCCTATACCGCGACAGAACAAACCACTGAAGATGTTCTGAATGAAATAACCGAAGTTCCTGTATGGAAAAACGGTCCTGAAATCTCAAAGCTCGGTGGATCATTTTCCATGATTTTTAATCCTGTACTCGTTAGTGTTGGCGCTGATCAAACAAAATTTAATCTGAATGAAGTGGAAACATTTATCGCCCTGCCCCCTGTAAATCCTGAAGCTGATAATTATTTTAAACATAACCTGACTATAAACACCCTTTTTCTGGAGGCGGACTATATCCCCCTTTCCATGTTCTGGGGTTATTTTTATCCTACGGCCGGACTATGTGGTTATTCAAAAATTTACCAGTACGAATCACAAACAGAATTTTATATAACCGGCGGACTTAAAGCAGGCGGCATTATAAAGTACCGTAACATCTTTCTATCTATGTCCTACAGGAAGTTCCTTTTGAACTCCGATTATTTCTTTGATAGTGATATTTATAAAATTGAGTTTGGTACATGGTTTAATATCTATTAGGAAATTATGAAAACATCTATGAAATATATCATTCTTTTATTTTTCTTCACTTTTTGTCAGATATTACCACAAGGCAACACTATTTATCTCGATCTTTCTGTAAGATTTCAGGATATTACAAAAACCTCACAATACAGAATGATAGGACTGCCGGGCGATATTGATCTTCCTTTAGCCCGGTTTATGACAGGAACCCCCAATAATGACTGGACAGCCTTTTACGACGATGGTGAGGGAATGTATACTGCCTGGACTTCAACTTCTTCCGGGAATTTTTATTACAAACCGGGTCAGGCCTATTGGGTAATAAGTAAATTTCCCATTATCGTAGACAGTGTTGAGGCAAACGCCGTAACTCTTCAAAATGACAGCGCTTACAGCATCTCTCTTAAACCAGGCTGGAATATGATAACCTCCCCTTTTATTGAACCGGTGAACTATGAATATGTCAGGCAGTTAAACAACATTCCCGATAATTTATATTATTTCAGGGATGGTCGTTTTTATACTTATTCCCTCTCAATGGAACCTTATTTGGGATATTATCTGTATAACCGGTATAACCTGCAGTCACTTAAAATACCACACCCCGACAAAAATGTTACTCCTCAGAAAACAAATGAAATATTATGCAAGTCTATTTCTCTCAATTTAATGAGAGACGCCGACACCCTCTCCTCTGTTATACTTGGAATAGCCCCCCAGGCATCTGACGAAATAGATGAGCTGGATCAGTTTATGCCCCCCGGTAATTTTTGTAACGGGTCTTTGAAATCGAATATCCGGATTAGCGATAAACAGTACTCGCTTGGTTCCGATTTCCGCCCTGTTCCGGAACAGAATATTGAACAGTTTTCTCTGAGGCCGGAAGGTGATCTTTCCGGAACGAAGCTGGTTTTCAGCCACTCAGGTTCATATGACCAGATCAGTTTTTATATATTATTGAGTGACGGGCGCATTTATCAATTGTTATCGGACCACCTGGCGCTTGATCCCCGGAGTTACATGAAGAATGGAACTCTGAGAATTATCGCGGGTGAAAAAACTGTAATAGAATCAAATAAAAACAAAATTAGCGAATACGATTTCAATCTCGCGCAAAACTATCCCAATCCATTTAATCCGGCCACCAAAATCAAATTTTCTATACCGGAAGCCTGTCACGTAACTCTTAGAGTTTTTAACTCTTTGGGACAGGAAATAAAGATGCTTTTGAACAGCACATTGGAAGCCGGAGATTATGAGGAACAATTTAACGCCTCAAATCTTCCGAGCGGCGTCTATTTTTACCAGCTCGAAGCGGGAGAAAAATACCAGAACCAGAAAAAAATGCTGCTTCTAAAATAATCTGGCATTATTGAAACCGGATAATCAGTTTTTAGGTTCATTAAATAGAAGTGACGATGAACAAATCAATTTATTCGGATTATAAAAAATGAATATTGCCATAATTGGATCAGGAATTTCGGGCATCACCGCGGCTCGGACATTGCAACAACAAGGCTGTGAAGTAATTATTTTCGATAAAGGTAAAGCGCCGGGGGGCCGATTTGCTTCAAAAAGAGTTGATATACCGGGACTCGGACAAGCAATATTTGATTATGGCGCACAATTTTTCACATCTGAAAATCAAAAATTCCGTGATATGATAACCAGATGGGAGAAAGATAATCTGGTTCGTCAATGGTTCCTGACACAAGAAAGCAAAACTGCATGGCGCGGTATTTACAGTATGCGTAATATTTTGGTCGAGATGGCAAAAGGACTGAATCTTTACCAGAATAAAAAAATTGCCAGACTTAACTTTAATGACCGCTGGGAGCTGATAACAAGTGAAGGTGAAAATTATTTCGCCGACAAATTATTGATTACAATACCTGCCCCTCAGACCCTTGAACTGCTTCATAATTCAGGTCTTGAACCAGATGAAGAAACTATGAAGATGCTGAAAGAAATAATGTACTTCCCTGTTCTCACCCTGATGGTAACTGTGGATGGTAAATCAAGACTGCATGATGAGGGAAAAGTCAGTCTTCGAAACAAAAAAATTGCCTGGATAGCTGATAACCGCCGTAAAGGTTTGCCATCGGAAACAACAGCTTTGACAGTACATTGTTCACCCGAATATTCAGAGCTTCATTATGATAAGGAAGATAGAAATATCATCTCTGATCTAAAGGAAGAAATTTTGCCATTCATGGAAGGAAATATTCAAAATATTCAGCTTCACCGGTGGAAATATGGATTCAATAAATCTGATTCCAGCCGCGGCTTTTTATTCACAGCAGCGCCCGGGCCCCTCTGGTTTGCAGGCGACAGTTTCACCAAAAGCAAAGTGGAAGAGACAGCCCTATCAGGAATGGCCGCCGCGGAAGATATTATAAAAAGCTTAAGCTGATCAGCCGCAAATCCTTACGATTAAAAGAGTTGTGTCATCATACTGGTTATCTTTTCCAGCATATTTGTTAAGTTCTTTTATCATCCTTTTTACTAATTTCTGAGGTTCCTCCTCCGAGTTAGTTTCAAGAAAAGCGAACATTCTGTCATAACCATATTGTTCTTCAGACTTATTTAATGTTTCAGGAAACGCGTCGCTGTAAAACGCGAAAAGATCACCATTCTCGATATCAATTATTTCATCCACATAAGGCAGTAAATCTATTGTACCGGCAGGGACCCTGGGATCGCGGGTTGCCAATAGTTTTGCCTTTCGGTTTCTGACCCTGATTATTTCAGGCTGACCGGCGCTTGAAAAAATAAACTCTCTTTTAATTAAATCAAAGATTCCAAAATTTACAGCCGCAAACTGTTTTTTTTCAGGTTTGTGCTTTTTTAACGATTTATTCAGCTTTGTTAGTACATCAGCAGGTGATATAATACCTGTATCAACTATCTGGTGCATCATTCCGTTTGCCATCACAAGCGCCATTGAGGCTTTCATTCCTTTACCTGATACATCTGAGGTGGTTACGGCCAGTCTGTTCTTCTCTTTATCCATCCAGAATACATCAAAAGCATCCCCCCCTACCTCATAGGTTGGAATACATTCTCCCCATACTTTCAGTTTATCCGATTGAGGAAACTTTTCCGGGATAAGTTTCATCTGCATATCTCTCGCCGCATTTAGTTCAATTTTCATTCTGTCTCTTTCGAGAGCTGCTTTAATAACTAAATAAATAACTGCTGAAAGAATGAGAACCATTAGTAAAATAAACCAGATGGTCTGCCAGAATGGTGGCGAAATATTAAGGTCCAGCCCAATTTCTTTTACGCCTGAATCGCGTGCATCGGCTCTGATTGTTAATGTATAAGCGCCGGGTGACATATCCATAAGCGTAATTTCATGTCTTTGGCCCAAAGTAATCCAGTCATTATAAAGTCCCTCTATGTAATAACTGTAGCTAACTGATGAGGGATTCCTGTAATCAAGCATCGCGAACTGAAATCCAAATAAATAATCACTGTAATTCAGTCCAATTTTCTCAAGATTGTAAACGCTCGCGCCAAGATCAACTGATTTATAATACTTTTCGAAATCGGTTATGTATAATGGAGGTATATATCCATTTGTTCTCAAATCATCCGGAGTAAAATAAACCAAACCTTTAGAGCTGGCAAAAAATATTGTACCGGAATTATCCTTAAAATAGCCGGACTGGATAAACTCATTTGATGGGAGTCCATCTTTTGTAGTATAACAAAAAAATTTGCCCCGTTCCGTATCCATTTTAATCAGACCATTATTTGTGCTGATCCATAATTTAACAGAATCTTCAAATACCAGCCCGTTTATTGTACTGTTCGGCAATCCGTTTTCGGTGGTATATATGTTTATCCTTTCATTTCCAGGAGTAATCCTGTTTAATCCGGCATCAGTACCGGCCCAAATATTTCCTTTCCCGTCAAGCGCCAGTGAAAGGACCTCATTATTTGAGATTTCCCCTTCCCTGTAATTTCTCGTTTCACCTGATATGGTATTATAACAGATTACACCATTCTGCAATGTGCCAAGCCACAGACGCTGCTTCTTATCCATTAATATTGAAATTACGCTGAAAACTTCTCCTTTTAATAAATCGGGCTGATGCCACTCTCCCTTTTTTTTATCGAGGACATTGAGCCCGCCATGAAAAGCGCCCGCATAAATATTACCGATATTGTCCTCTTCAACAGCGAAGATATAATTATTACTCAGCGTCCCCGGTTTTCCTTTTTCATGCCGGTATATCTGTATTTTATTCGATACCGGATCAATCTTGTTTAATCCGAATCCCCAAGTTCCGGCCCAAATATACCCTTTGCTGTCGGAGAAAAGGGAAAAAACTGCGTCTCCCGATAGTCCATTCTCCGAAGTGAGTAATTTTATTTCTTTTTCTTTCCTGTCAAATATATTTATTCCCCCCTCCCAGGTGCCTATCCAGATTTTCCCATAACTATCCTCTGCCATTGAGGATACCTGAAAATCAGATAGTTTCAGATTCCTGCCATTAACATTTGTCAGTAAGTTAAAAGCTGATAATAATTTATCATATATAAATACCCCCATGTTATATGTCCCGATCCAGAGCATACCTTGTTTGTCTGCCAGAAGTGTCTCAATACGTTTCGCCGGGAAATTATAATCTTCCATACTTATCAGTTTGCCCGCTTTATTCAATAAATATAATCCGCTTTTTTTTGTTCCAATCCAGGTGTTTCCCTCCTGATCAATCGCGAATGATGTTATGCTACGCCCTTTAAGTTTGCTGAAGATTTTCGTATCTGCTTCCGAATAAGTATATGATCCGGAATTTACACAATATACTCCTTCATTGGAGCCGATTAAAATATTGCCATTTATTCCTTCGCTGATAGTTAGTATGTCAGGCTTAACATTTCCGGGCAGCTCAATTGACTTTAATTCCTCCGATGAACAATCCAGTAAATAAAGCCCCTGTTTATTTTCAGTGCCGATAATTAATTTGTTTTCGGGAGTATAATGCATGGACATTATTTTAAGATCAGCAGCCCCTCTCTGTTTAATTTCCCCCGATACTTCATCCAGATAATTCAGTCCTCCGCTTCTGGTTCCAAAATATACCCTGCCATCCCTGGAGGATATGATGCTCATAACATTACCATCTGTGAGACCTTCCTCCCCATTTTCAGCCGGTGGAAATTTATTAATAATATTTGTGTTGTAGCTTATTTTATTTACACCATTGTCTTTCGTACCTATCCAGATATTATTTTCCGGATCAACAATTGCTGAAATAATTTGTTTGCCCTTGAGGTTGGATGAATCTTTTCCCGAAGTGTATAGTTTAAAATTGAATCCGTCAAATCTGTTTAATCCATCTTGTGTGCCAATCCAAATAAATCCGAGACTATCCTGAAAGATTTTTTGAACACTGTTGGAAGAAAGTCCGTGATCCTGGTTTAATTTTTTAAACCTGAATTGTTCCTGCGCAAATAACTGGCTGATTAACACGAGAAGAAAAAGGATTATATTTTTCATTTTTTCCCAGAAAAATTGATTCATGTCACTCTGTTTAATTTCACAATTAAATATAAGAATAACAATTAATCTATTACAATTTTTATTCAGGAATTAACAATTACTACAGGGCTCCTGACATCAGATATATAATGTATTAAAATAAAACAACATAGATTTTATATTGCGTATATACGTATGCCACTTGTATCAGGAATTCTGTTAAAAAGAATTGTGTTTATAATTTTTCTTGCGTGAAATAATTTAAAATTTTCCTCAGATGGTAAAGTCAAAACCGATGAGAATTGTCATTAATCTTACCAAATATATCTTATTAAAGATGCCCTTACTTTTTGTCTTGTCCATAGGACTCCTCTGGAGACACAAAAAGTAACACTCCTGCGGCGAGCAGGCAAAAAAAGTCAAGACTGCAAAAAATAAGCTAAAAATCAATTCTCAACGATGATAATAAAAAGGGCGCCGAAGCGCCCTTTAATAAAACCAGATTACTAACTGTTTATTTTATCAGCAGCATCTTCTTAACCGATCCGAAGGCTGATGTTCTCATTTCATATATATATGTTCCTGAAGCGTATCCGGCGCCGTCGAATATGAGCTTGTGGTAACCGGGCAGCATATTTCCTTTATGAAGTGTTTCCACTTTCTGACCCAGCATGTCATAGATGATTATTTCTACCCTTGTTTCTTCAGGCAATCCAAATTGAATTGTAGTTTCAGGATTAAACGGATTCGGGTAATTCTGCATAAGAACATAATCTACAGGGATTTCGATAGCTGAGATACTGAGTGTTTTGATATTCGGATCACTCAGCACAAATTCACCACCGTCACGTATAACTTCCGCGAAAGTACCCGCTTTATCTGTTATTTTCGCGTTCAATCCTTCAATCCGTATTGTAACCGGGTAATTGACCGAACTGATATGAATATCTTCACTCACATCATTCAGCATAGCCGCAAAACCGTTATTGCCAAACCGGGCATCAAATATTTCTGCTGGCGGGAGCGGCGGGAGTTCGAATAAGGCAATATTTGTGTTCCTATCAGAACTATATAATGTTTTTTGATCTCCTGCGTTGTCACAGATTATTAACTTACCCCATTTCTTATCAACTTCGGTTCGTTTTGTGATCTTGGAGATTGGATTTTCTGTTGCAGTTAAAAATACTATTTGACCATCTTCTGTCACTTTAATCCAATAACCCCTTCCAGGGTGTAAAGTATCAGCGATATCATAGCCGCTACTGAAACCATAAAAAGATGACCCTATAATGCCATCAGGAATAGAATTGATCTGGGTTTCTACCGCAACTGGTTCTGAAAATGGCCCAATCATGTTCCAACCCATTTTCACATCAATCGTATCATTTAATTCGTATCCTGAGTAATTTAGATCCACCTCATAGTTGAATTTGACCCAATAACCTTCACCGTTTTTCGTTGTATCAACCGCCACATACCCGTTATCAAATTTATAAACAGTCGTTGTTACTTCAGGTGCAGGATAGATATTTTCTACTGACATATCAGGTGAAAGTAGTGGTACAGAGGTCATATTCCATCCTTCATCATATGGAATACTCATAATTATTGATTCAGGCACCTGAATAACCTGGTTTCTCATATTATCGCCTTTGAATGTGGGCCATTTGTAATTATAGGCGTCAATTACAAAGTCTTCTCTAACATAATTCCGGTCTCTCATTATATATACATTTCCATCTAACGCTCCGATAAATATAAGTCCGGACTCAGTGATCAATGTTGGTGCCTCAATAGATGTACCGTCAAGATCAAGATACCAGATAAGTTTCAATTCCTCTTCTCCAATATCTTCAAAAGCATAAAATCTTCCCGCTTTATCTCCTATGTATATTTTCCCATCTTTACCAATAGCAGGAGTGCCAGTGAAGCCGGCAGAGCCGGTGACATAAGATTTGGCACGTAATGAATTACTGTTAAAATCAAATTCATAGCCCAACAATAAACCATTTTCGGTTGCCACATATACAATATCGTTTTTACCTATAACAGGAGAAGAAGAGATATTCGCACCTTCGATGTACACTTTGGAATATTGTGTACCATCAATATTTACTTTATACAAATATCCATTTCCGGTGGTAAAATAAATGAAGACATCATTTTCATCTTGATAGATAGCTGGACTGGAAAATATAATTGCAGTATATTCATCCATAATCATTTCTTTTATTAAATTTTTGTCGACGCCAATATCTTCGAGAATATAAAAAGTAGGATAATCATTCTCGGAGGGATTGCCCATAGAACCAAAATAAATATAGTTTTTTGTACTTCCGATTTCAATAACCGCTGGTGATGATTTTACGGGACCCCTGGTCTGGAAATCCCAATTTGGGATATAAATAGCTAATGTAGAATCAAAATATTTTGCAGACAGGTTTTCGTTTTCCACACCAATATAAATGGTATGTTCCTGATGAGATATGGTTGGCGAAGATTGTATCATGTCACCCAATCCTTTATCTGCAATCGGAACGCAGTTTTCATTGAAACAATGGATTTTATTATCATCAGAACCAACATGCATCAAGGTACTTCCATTTCGAGTAAAGCTAGTTATAGCAAGAGTAGACAATATACTTGCATCCGTTTCCCCGTACTGAAGCTGGGTTCCCAATGAATCAATTTTGTAAATTTTTCCATCAGTCGATGATAAGAAATAGACGTCATCATCTCCTTTCTCGAGTTTACACACACCGCTGTATATTTCGCCATTAGTTGTAAAAGTATAACTGTATACATCAATATACATCTCTGCACTATCTGAAACTCCGACACTTGTATTCACAACTACTTTCACATGATTTGTACCAGTTTTTAATGATACTTCAAGTGTATCACTATGCAACAGGCTTTTTATACCATTTATATACCAGTCACGCCCTGTTATTTGGTAACCAGAAACTATAGTACCTCTTGAATCAAGAACGCCAATGTCCTCTCCATCCAGATTCGTATCCATCCAAATTGAGTCGGCTGTTATAATGGCCACCAGATTCTGCTCTACTATCTGGAAATAACCACTCAAACCGTATATATCATCATGTTCGGTATCGATTATTTTAACCTTGCATTCATCTGAAAGGATGTTATCAGGATTATCCCAGGAGTAGGTTCCCGCGCTGGCAGGAATTGAAGCGGTCAGAGTATCCCAGGTTACTTCTCCATCGGTTGTAAGCTCTATTCTCACATTTTCAACCGCTCTTCCTTTTGCCTGCAATCTTTCATCTATCTGCCAGTTGATCACTACCGGATCATTTACATTTATCTGCTGACCTGCTGTAGGCGCTGTAACATTTATCAACGGCTGTTTGATGGTGAATACAGCGTCACTTACATCACTTTCATCAGCGCCGTCCTTATCAGTGATCTTAACCAGACACTGTGTTGAAGGAACATTCGTTACTTTCCACTGGTGGCTTCCTAAGGCTGCTGAGACTGAATCCCCTATAACAATCCAGTTGGTTCCGTTGTCGGTGCTCAGTTCAATCTTCAGCATGTTTAGCTCCGCTGACTCCCACGAGATAGTCTCTGTATCCCCTACTTCCCATGAACCGCCGCCATTCGGAGTAATTACCGTTACATACTGCGCGAATACTGTGAATGTGCTGTTCGAAAGATCGAATATTGCGGGGTCTTCAACCGCTGATATTCTGACCAGATATTCCGCTGATAAGACTGTCGGGATCCAGTTGTAACTTCCCTGGGCCGCCGGCACACTTTCTGCCAGCACACTCCAGGTGGTTCCATTATTGGTTGAAAGTTCAATCTTTACATTCTGTATCTGACTGCTCTGCCAGGTTATCTGGGTCGGTTCATACTGCTCAAGCATTTCACCACCTGCCGGGTGTGTTACCTGCAAGCCTTCTGCTTCAACAAGGCGGAATCCGTAAATATTCAGGTCCGCGGGTGTTGTCGCTACCCTGTATGACGATACCAGGGATGCCGGAGGCACAAGATATGAACCCCCTTTCAGAATTTTGTTTCCACCTTCATCGGTGCTTGTCCATTCCCATACGTTGCCTGCCATATCATATAATCCGTAGTATGATTCTGACGCGCTGGTCTGGAAACCATTATATTGCTGTCCATTATAGAACCTTACAGGGGTGGTCGGGATAGTTGTTCCTTCCCAGGGATCGCCGCTGCCTGAATAGTTCGCGTTTGCCCCTGTTATCTCATTACCCCAGGGATATATCCTGCCGTCATCACCGCGTGAGGCTTTTTCCCATTCATCTTCTGTGGGCAGTCGCAGGCCGTAATATTCAGCGAAAGCATTCGCTCCATACCAGGTTAGTCCCATCACAGGATGATTAACGTAACCCGGTTTAATGCTGAACTTATTATTTGAGAAATCTATCGCGGTATATGCCAGATTCAGATTTGTAAGCACCCGTGACTGCGTATCTTTTACCTGACCACTTGAAATGGTTATCAGTCCTGTTGATTTAGCCTTTTCAAGGAATATCATATATTCGGCGTTTGTGATGTTCCTGTCCATTATCTTATATTCATAAGGCAGGTTCTTTGTTGTGTCGCCGGATGAAAATTCTCCCGCCGGAATATTTATATAACTGAAACCAAGCTGCCCGTCATCATGGATATAAAACTGAGCGTCTGACATATCGATAAGCTCAGGTTCCAGAACACTGGTTACCCTGATATAACTTTCCGATGATGCTGAATCCGGCATTGTCCATGAAAAGTAACCGGTATCAGCAACAATATTCTGCCCGACCATCGACCAGTGCTGCCCTCCGTTCGCGCTGTATTCTATATTAACGAGGTATATATCTGCCGATATCCAGCGGATTGTATCAGGCTGACCAACCTGGAATATCTCTCCTCCATTCGGACTGACTACTCTTATCCTTTCCGATTTAACTCCACGGAAACCATAACTCCCCACATTGCCGGGACTATCGTAACTGCCATGCCATGACTTCATAAGCCCGGCCTGACCCTGCCATGATCCGCCTCTTAAGCGCCTGTACTGGTTGTTATGTTTTGTACTTGTCCAGCTCCATACGTTACCGGCAAGATCATATATTCCATAAGGTGAAGCGGCATCCTGTGTATAGAATCCCTCCCCATTCTCCTTACCATTAAAGAATTTTGAAGGTGTTGTTTTAATTACTTCATCCTCCCACGGGTCGCCGCTTCCATTATAATTTGCGTATTCGCCGTCAGGTGTTGTATCTCCCCAGGGATAATCACTGCCGGTGTTGGCCCTGGCGGCTTTTTCCCATTCCATATCATTAGGAAGGCGAAGTCCATATTCATCACAGAACATCTTTGAGCCATACCAGGATATCTGCGTTACAGGATGGTTTTCATATCCCGGTTTTATACTGAATACTCCGCTGTTTTCTTCTATCGCGCATAAAGTACCCTTACGCAAAAGAAGATTTCCGGATAGGTCCTTTATATCATTCCCGTTGATTGTTATTTTGTTTTCAGAAAGCGCTTTCCTTAAGAAAATAACATACTCTGCGTTTGTTATATGCCTGTTCATCATCTCGTAATCATAAGGCAGAATTTTTGTTTCATCATTCTGGCCCCATGTAAATGCTCCCGAATCAACTGTCACCATGTTGGTGAAATCAAAGATGAAATTGTCATGGATGTAGAACCAGCTATATGAAGTGTCAATAAGGGCAGCGTTATCATTATTAGTTATCCTTATGCGGCATTCGTTACCTGTTGTATTTGGAACCATCCAGTTGAAGGTTCCTCCCTGCGCTGAAGAAGTAACAGGTATCCATTCAACATCATCACTTAGTCTGTATTCAATCGTATAATTTCCGCTGCCCGCGTTCGTCCAGCTAATTTGGTGAATATCTCCCGACTGTAGTATTTCTCCACCGTTGGGCGAGGTGATAATGGGGTTTGGAATAATCGGGAAATCGGTTTTTACAAGATAGAAATCCGATTGATCAGGATCGGGTTTACCATATGATGAATTAAACACGCAGGTATTGTTATCAAATAAATAGATTGAACTATTCGAGGCATCACTGAATTCACCACCAAAAAAGTTTTCCCAGATTAACTCTCCTGATCTGTTGATTTTTACTAACCATGCATCTAATCCACCGAATTGTGAAAAAGTTCCTGTATAACCAGCTAAAAGGTATTCACCGTCAGCAGTAACTTTCACACCTCCAAAATAATCATTTGTAATTGTGGCCGGACCAAAGAACCTGTGCCATACTCTATATCCATCACTATTGAGTTTTTCGATATAAGCCCTGCCATGGCCCCCGGGAGTGTTCCCATCCATGCCAACAAAAACATATCCACCATCTGGTGTAAGATCAATGTCATTGATCCAGGTATAATTACCTTCAAAACTGTGTTTCCAATCCTCTGTGCCATCGGGCTGTGTTTTAATAACCATTGCTACATGCTGATTGCCTCCTGAACCCAGGGAGGCGCCAATTATATATCCGTTATCTGGCGTCTGTTTCACAATATAACCATTGTCACTATAATCGCCCTGCCATGTATATGTTTTAGACCAGAGTACAGAACCAGATGTATCTACCTTCATCAGCAATACATCAGTTACGGCAGAATTTATATACCGCGAACCTGATATCACATAAGCAGGTCCCTCAACAGAGATAATCGATCTTCCCAGCTGACCATATTCTGATCCAAGATATTTCTCCCAAATTAATTGTCCATCGGAAGCAATTTTAATAAGATACATTTTATCATTTTCATTCTCAAAATCTGTTAATCCAACAACAATCAAATTTCCATCTTGATCTTCTGTAATACCCATGCCATAATCGAATTCAAATTCACCAAATATTTTTTCCCAGATCAATATTCCGTTCATATCAGTTTTACATATATATAAGTCAGTGTCTTCTCTACCTGTAAGTTTTATATTACCTGTAACCGCATATCCTCCATCAGAACAATTAATCATGCCAGCAGTATAGTCTGCTCCCGCCATTCCCCAGACCACCTGGAAAGAATCCACCATCGTTGTGCCGTTAATGCTGAATGTGGCGTCTGAGGTATCACATATTACAGGATCATCGCGGTAAAACGCTCTTACCAGGCATTCTGTTGATGGTGTGTTTGGTATATGCCAGTCGAAACTGCCTTGTGAACCATTTAAGCTCGAGATAAATGTATTCCATGTATCACCGCTGTTTGTACTGTATTGAAGCTGAATATAGTTTGATCCCGCGCCTGTCCAGGTTACCTGTGTTATATCTCCGGCCTGAAGAGTTTCACCACCATTGGGAATGGTAAGTTTTATACTGCTTTCTTTCACACAGCGGAAGCCATAATCATATCTGCTGCTTAAGGGACTGCATCCACTTCTGAACCAGACAGTACATAATGATTGATCATAATCCCATGAACTGCCCCGAAATACTTTATTCTCAGGGTCGAAATCATTTATTGTCCAGTTTAACACATTTCCTGCCATATCATACAATCCATAAGCTGATTTGGCATCATTAGTATTTGGGTTTAATCCATTAAAATACCCAACCGGGCTGGTTCCGTTATCCCAGGGGTCTCCACTATCCTTGTAATTCGCGTATGTCCCGTCAATAATATTACTGTTCCATGGATAGTCAGCCTCCTGCATTCCTCTGGCAGCTTTTTCCCATTCAAATTCTGTAGGCAGTCTTAATCCATAAAATTCCGTGAATGCCTCAGCGCCAAAATATGACAGCTCAATTACCGGATGATTTTCGTAACTCTCCTCAATAGAAAAACTCTGGCCGTCATAACTAATCCTGCAATCTCCGTCAAGATCAAGTAGTTCCTGTCCGGCAAGATTCTGGACACTTGTTGTTGTCGCAATAATTTTCCCTTGATCTTTAGCAGCTTCAAGAAAAATAACATACTGAGCATTAGTAACATGATTTACCATCATCTGGTAATCATAATCCAATGTTTTTAGAGTATCACCTTCTCCAAAGAGGTAATCCCCGGCCGGAATATCTGCCATCTCAAAAACCTGCTGCCCGTTTTTGTGTATGTAGAATTGCTCATCGGAGATATCGGTCATATTCGGATTATCAACATTGGTAAGTCGAATAAGGCCCAGGCTTGTTGGTGTTTCAGGCACTGCCCAGTTGTAGCTGCCCAGGGTTGCGTCATAAGAATCTGAAACTACCTCCCAGCTTGTGCCTTTATCGGAAGAGTATTCTATTTTTATATTTTCAACACCATTTTGTGTCCAGGTTATTTGGGTCTGTTCGCCTGCCTGGAATATTTCACCACCGTTGGGAGAGGTTAGCTCAATATTGCTTGATAAGGCACACCTAAACCCAAAATTGAGAAAACTGTTAGTTGGAGGATCGCCGACGCGGTACCAAACGGTGAAGAACGATAGCAGGTGATGGTTCCATGCGCCTCCGCGAAGAACATAGTAATTACCAAAATTTATACTCGAGGTCCATTCGAAGACATTGCCTGCCATATCATAAACTCCATAAGGAGATTTTGCGTCATTTGTCTGGAAACCCATATAGTTCTGTCCATTATAAAAGCCAACCGGAGTTGTACCGTTATCCCAGGGATCACCACTATCCTGATAGTTTGCCCAACTGCCATCAATATTATCTGTTCCCCAGGGGTAGTCAGCAGTCTGCATTCCCCGCGCCGCTTTTTCCCATTCATATTCATCAGGCAATCGAAGATTATTTTGAATAGCAAAATCATTAGCACCATACCAGGTTACTTCCACAACAGGGTGATTTTCAAAACCACTCTCTATCTCGAACCCGGAACCATTATATGTAATACGGCACTCTCCGTCAAGGTCAAGCAGTTCCTGTCCGGCAAGATTCTGGACACTTGTTGTTGTCGCAATAATTGTCCCCTGATCTTTAGCAGCTTCAAGATAAATAACATACTGAGCATTCGTAACATGATTCACCATCATCTGGTAATCATAATCCAATGTTTTTAGAGTATCACCTTCTCCAAAGAGGTAATCCCCGGCTTCAATATCCGCCATCTCAAATACCTGCTGGCCATTGTTGTGGATGTAGAATTGTTCATCGGAGATATCGGTCATATTCGGATTATCAACATTGGTAATACGAACAAGACCAAGTGAGGTCGGAGTATTTTGAACCGTCCATGAATAAGTTCCGGAAGCCGCCGGGAAACTATTTTCAATTATTTCCCAACTACTCCCGAAGTCGGTGGAAATTTCCAATTTAATATTTTCAACCCCATGCTCTGACCATGTGATTTCTGTTTGGGTGCCGACATTATAAATTTCTCCACCATTAGGATTTGTTAACTTAAATTCAATTTCTTTTGCACATCTAAAACCATAAAAAGAGGTTGTTACAATTGGCACTCCACCATTACTTCTGACCCATACCGGACAAACTGAAGTGCTACTATTCCACGAGCCGCCTCTAATAATTTTCTCTCCAACACTATAGTTTGTTGCAGTCCAGTCATAAACATTGCCAGTCATATCCATTATTCCATAAGGACTGGCAGCATTATTTGTAATAAAATCATTATAAGTCTGACCATTATATATGCCAACAGGACTTGTACCAGGTTCCCAGGGATCATCACTATTTAAGTAGTTTGCCCAACTCCCATCCACAGTATTACTATTCCAGGGATAATTATTAGTTTGAATCCCCCGAGCTGCTTTCTCCCACTCAAATTCAGAAGGCAGCCTCATACCATAATACTTCGAAAAAGCATCTGCTCCGAACCAACTAATATTTACTGCCGGATGGTTTTCAAATTCGCTCTCTACTGTAAAATTTGTCCCATCATAATGTATTCTGCCGTCATCCGGAATTTTCGCAAACAAAGTATCCTGCGTATAGCTGTATATAGACTTATTGGAGGAATTGTAATAAATTGATTGAGTTTCATTTGCCCTATTTAAATAAACAACGTATTGGGCGTTTGTAACATGATTTATCATCAACTGAAAGTCATGATCAAGTGTCGAATCTGCGGCAGTTTGTCCAAACTTATATGGTCCAGCCGGAATGTCTGTCATTTCAAAAATCTGCTGGCCATTGTTGTGGATATAGAACTGCTCATCAGAGATATCGAATACTGAGGGATTTTCCTGGTTGGATATTCTTACCAGACCAAGTGATGTTGGTGTACTTGGTACTGTCCAACCGTAACTGCCGGCAGACATATCTATATTATCAGCAACCGGCAGCCAGGTATCCCCCCTATCTGTGCTGTAATCTATTTTTACATAATCAAAATTACTCCGCTCCCATTCAATATTTACGTTTTCTCCAATATTATAAATTTCTCCGCCATTTGGAGCTGAAAGCATATAATACGCATTTTCATGGTATAGTTCAGATATTTGCCCTTCAGTAAGAATATTATCATAGATTCTGATATCATCCAGCTTGCCGTCAAAATTATACCAGGTATCTTTGTATGCAATTGTTATGTCACTGCTTCCGCTGTGCGACCATCCGGTTAGAGCTCCAGGATTGAAAGCATCGATAACGCCATCAATATATAACTTAATACCATTATTTTCATCGATAGTAAAAGCAATATGATACCATTTATTTAAAGTTATACTCGATTCAGATATTAGATGTTGAATGGAGCCACCATTTAATGAAGATATTCTCAATTGAAATTTATCTTCTTCAACATAAAAATGGTATTGATTCCATGATAGAGAAAGCTTTCTGATGATACTGTTTTTTTCGAGGAGTTCATCAAAATTGACCCAAAAAGAGTAAGTCAATTCTCTCTGGTTTAGATGGTAATTATTAGGTATATAAGACCCACTGACTTCATCAAAATCATATGCTTTTTCGTAATTCCCGAACCGATCAGTAGTCAAAGTTGCTTCAGGAACACTGGCATGGTTTTGATAAACTGTTTCATCATGCGCATTACCGTCAAAGGGAAAATAAGCAATCAGATCAGGTGTAAAATCCCCTTCATTACAAATCAGACTTATTTCTGTTTCGGTTAATTCTCTGTTATAGATTCTGATATCATCCAGTACTCCGGTAAACCAAACACTGTGGTCATTATTTCTTCCAAAATATAACCGGCTCTCATTATTAGCACTACCGATAGCCGAAGCATTGTAGGTTGATTCCAGCTTCCCGTTTACATAAATTTTTATATCAGTTGAAGTTTTTATTACAGTAATATTTTTCCATGTCCAGTCATTAATATATTCAGTGGTAGTGTTATGATTGGTACCTGGTTCCAGATGCTCGGCATAAAATTTATCAGATTCATTTATATATCCTGATATATGCGGATTCCATCCGTTTATACCTTTATTATAGATATAGCCTTCACCACCTTCAGGAATTTTAACGAAAAAAGAAAAAGAGTATGAATCCCCAAAATTAAGAAGATTATTATGTTCTACTGACAGATAATCATATTCATTTTCCTTAAATGATAACGCGTTACCGGTATTTCCAAATCTGTCAGTTGTCATTTCTGCGCCATAATTGGTCGCATGCAAATTATTGCCTGAAAAATCATCGACTGAACCACCGGTAAAGGGGAAATAAGCCACCAGCCCATCCTGCAAATTCTGCGCCCATAAAAAATTAAATGCAACAAAGAAAAAAGATAAAATAATCGTTAATTTATTAGAGCCTGCTCGCATAAAGCCTCCATTTATAATTTTGCCATCCGCTGTTTCAAATAGATGGAAAATAGCATTATTCATGATAATTTCCAAGTTATTTAATATTAATTTGATTTAAATCAACAGCTCTATTTAGATAGCAGGTATTATTTTAGCATGTAAAACATTTCCTCTGATTTTATTAATTAAATATGGTTTTGTAATAATAAATTAATATGTTATCTCTTGTCTCTTTATCTCTGTTTCTCTTAATAATATAGCTTGTTATTTATTTCCTTGATTTTCATTTCTCCCGGTATGCAAAAAATGATTTATACTTGATAATTTGTATAGAATTTAATTATATCACTTTTATTAAAAACTCCAACCCACCCTGAAATCCAGGAAATCGGCGATATGCCTGTGGGATTTCAGTCCAATTCCGGCGCTGATATTTTCTGTGAAGCGGTAAACAAGCCGCCAGCGCTGGTAAATGATTTCGCTGTCGGAATATGGGCGGTATATATAAATCCCCAATCCCTGGCTGAAGATAAAACTGCCCAGTATATATTCATGCCCGGCAACGAGTCCCACCCTGTTGTGGTCTACAACCTTATCCTCCTCTCTCAACATTTTTTCCCTCGCTAAACCATTATTTATCCATTCAATTTCACCGAAAAATGAATGAAGCCGGTTATATCTTCTGCTGTAAATAAATGAAAGCCCGAATACGGCTTGACGTTCCTTATCCCCGGCTTTATGGATACCGCTTGTGCCGAATATGGAGAGATCAAAACGCTGTTTTTCAAATCCGCTCTCCTTTTTATCAATTTCGAAATTTCTGAATTTAACCACTTCGGGGAAATACTCAAATCCAAATGACATTGTGGGATAATTTATTCCCTTGTTCGGCTCCTTAAGTCCCCCGTTTGAAATATGGTTGTAATTCACCGAAAGTTTAAGATTCCAGTTTTGTCGGTAAAAATAGTTTAGATTAAGCCCGAGCTGTAGGTAACCGCTTATTGCCATCGAATAAGAAAGGTTATCGGGATTTTCAAATTCATGCCACGGTTTTGAGAGCCATGCCAGTCCCGCCGAAGCCCTGAAAGATAACGTGAGTCCGGCAGGTTTTCCAAAAAAAGGCTCAATATATGGCGCGAGAATAATTCCATGCCCCAGTATGGCTGTATTATCAAAATTAAACCATGAAAGCTGCACACCCGCACGTGGAAAACAGCGGCACTTGCTCCATGTTTCCCGGTCGGTATAGTGCCTGCTGAAATCCAGAGTAAGCCCGAAAGGATATGAATCCTCTACCGGCCGTATATCCCTCGAATGAATAATAATAAATCCCCTGTGCAGGAGCATACCGATACCATCCCGTTTTATTCTTTCTCCCGGATCAGTCTGCCCCAACAAACTGAAACATGTAAATAAAAATGATATCGCGGCAAAAAATTTATTCTTCAATCTGTATCTCATTGCTTATTTTTGTAGACAAAAAGATTATCATCTAATATCCCTGATGAAACAAACAGACAAATAACATTGTCTTACAACTAAAATAACATGGAAGAATATGTCCGGCATGAACAAAATAAGAATGTTTTCAATAATTTTCATCTTTTATACTTTATTCGCGGTTAACTCTTTTGCCCAGGATGCTGAATTCAGGGAGCTTGAGAATAAATCATTCGCGGCCGGAGAAAAACTCAGCTACTCAGTGCGTTATGGTTTTATCCCGGCCGGCACAGCGGAAATATCAGTGGACGCCTCCAGGGAAATGTTTGGCAGAGAGATTCTTCATACCAAACTTCTCGTAAAATCGCTCGAAAGTTTTGACTGGATATATTCCGTAAGAACTACCTACGAATCATATATCGACAAACTTGGACTTTTCCCCTGGCGTTTTGCCCTGCATATCCGGGAAAGCAAATTCAAAGCCGATTTCAGCGCGTTTTTCGATCAGCGCCGCGGCAAAGCGATCACCTCAGAGGGCAAATATGACATACCTCTTTACGCCCAGGATGTGGTATCAGCATTTTATTACGCCCGCACTCTCGATTATTCCGGCATGGAAAAAGGTGATAAAATAACACTTGTCAATTTTTATAACGACAGTGTTCATAATCTGGATGTTATCTATCTCGGAAAAGAAACGGTATCAGTTGAATCGGGCACATTCGATTGTATAGTCGTCGAACCGCTGGTTACCGAAGGAGGATTTTTTAAGAGTGAGGGTAATATCATGCTCTTTATGACCGATGATGATTTAAAAATACCGGTACAGGTAAAAATTAAAGTGATAATCGGGGCGCTCACCGTTGAACTGACAGATTATGAAGGTCTGGCGGGAGAAATGACTTCGAAGAAATAACAGAGCCAAAATTCGCGGATTAAACGCGGAAAAGAAAAAAGAATTTGGATAAAGGACATTTCCCCGCTTTAACGGACATATGTAAAATTTAAGATTCGAATAATATTCTGTCGTTCTCTGCTTTATCTGTCAATCAATAGCCAAATCAGCTAATTATCGACCAATTATCGGCCAAATCGGCCAATTATTTCAAGATATAGTTTGTACCCTGACCGACTTTGCCCTGCCTGTAGAATAAGAAAATAAACAAAACAGCCCGAATGAATTATCTGTCATTTATATCAAAATATCCAAAACTGGCAAAGCCGGAACCAAAAGAAAATTCAGAAAAAAACGTTCTCGTTCTCGTAATCGTCTTCGTACCCGACTTTTTTTATGGCGAATTTTTCGGGTACGATAACGAGTCCTATACTATGAGTACGAGTACGACTATTTAAATCAATTTACTCAATTCAATATTCAGCCATAAAAAGCAAGAATATTATTGTTAAGTCGCCTAAATTTTCCCCAGGCAAAGCCTGAGGAAAACGCCCTAATGGGGAAGAGATTTATTTCGTAAGTAATCAAATTCTGCAAAAAATAGTTGAATTTTTAAAATATTTCGAGACATGCAACAAACTCACCCTAAATCCCTCTCTTGGGAAGAGAGGGACTTTAAGACTCCCCCTCTTTTTTCAAGAGAGGGGGCCGGGGGGTGAGTTGTTTTTCCAATCTGGAATATTTAAATAGTTTTATTCTTTCTCTGCGAATTTATGGATTTAGAATCTCGGCCTTACTATCGGCAACATGTTATTGGCGGGCTTTTTGACAAATTTTGCTCCTTAGATTATCCTCAACATGTTGGCGGTAGTGTGGTGATAAGAGCCTGAACTGGTGTGCAAAAATAACACATATCCATTTTTACCAGTTTTTTTCAACAATAGCAATCCTTTTTTCATAATCACTTTTGTTCATAATGTCATATTTAATTCCTGCCTGATATACATCCAGAATCATCTTCTTATATTTTTCTTTTTCATTCTTGTCTCTGGTATCACTATAACGTGATCTTATGGCAAGACCCAGTTTACGATAAAAATTATGTTTGTTAAAATCGGGCTTCGCGCTGAAAATTTTCCACCCTTTTTCAAACGCTCGTTTAAGATCCCCGCTTGACATAAATTTATTAAATTCAGTGAATTCTTTCTCGGCATTTATCTCCAATTCCATCTTTTCAAGCTTCCCGGTTTTGGGATTTAAGACTATCAAACTCTGACCTGAACTTTTGTCTTCTTCCTTCTTTTCATCATAAATATCATCAGCGTGAAAAATCACGTTTTTTATTTCCTGATTCAGCTCCAGCTCTTTAGTAAGGGTCTCCCCTTCTTTAATTTCAATCTCTTTGTTTATTCCTTTCATACCTGTCAGGGAAGCCGATATAAAATATCTTCCGGTTCTAAGCTTGTCAAATGTTTTATACCCGGTCCATTGTTCAATTGTTCTGCCTTGCGATGAAAGAGTAACAACTGCGTCCAGCGGCTTCACAGAAATATTTAATCTTCCCGTTTTTTCTTCGAGAGTCACATTCCTTGTAATCTGTTTACCTCTGCTTACCTCAATTATCTCTTTGTATTCATTAAATCCGGGCGCTTTTATTTCAACCAGATGTGAACCGGGTGGCAACTCAATTTTATTCTTTTGAACAGCGCTGTTATTCACAAAGATTGTCGCTCCTTCCGGCGCTCCTGTAATTTTTAATATACCGCTGTTTTTCACCAGGGAATAATAAAATTTATTCTCTCTTTCCCCATTTACAAATATTTCTTCATTAGTTTCGGCATAACCTGACTTTAATATTTTAATATTGTACTTTCCGGGAAACAGGAACAACACTTTGTCAGTCTTCCCCCTGTCAAAATTATCTATTCTGATATCAGCCCCGGTCGGTTCCGAAGTTATCTTCACCGGAACCTGCTCAATCATTTCCATTGAATAATCAAACAGGTTATTTGAGGCGCTTACCTCAATTGTTTCGGAAATGGTTTTGAAACCCTGAAGCTCAATTTTTAATTTATATTTTCCCGGCGTTAGCTGAAAAGTGGGGCCGGCTCCCTTGTTCATACCATCCAGAAATATTGCCGCCTCCCGCCTGTCAACAATTATATTCACCGGAATTAGAGCGCTTGTTTTCTCGCCGGAAATTTTGATCTGCCATACCTGTCCGCTTTTAAGAAATATATTATGCTCACTCAATATTATTTTTAATGGAGCGAATCCGGTTTTATATATCGTAACAACTCTTTCCTCACCTTGCAGAAATAAAAGTGACCGGCCCGGTTTTTCATCAACTTTCACAATTCCGTTATTCGAGGTGTAGGATAATCCTCCAAGGTCAGAGATTATCTTTAAACCGGCGCAGACATTTCCATTGGCGTCCCTGACTTTATCCCTTATAAACTCATTTTTTAATAATTCCCCTTCACCAACTACATACATCTCAGATATTTTTTGAGAAAATAGGGATGAAGAAATAATTGCCAATAATATCAGGACATTAAAATACTTTTTCATTTTTCCGGTTCTAACGCTCCTCCAAAATAAAAAGTCTTTCAATTGTCTTCCCATCTTCCAGATAAATATCTTCCTTAGCTGTTTTGTAAGGATATTTATTCATTTCAATTTCATATTCACCCGAAACAAGAACATCGGTTTCAAAAGCCCCGTTTTGGTCGGTAATGTATTGATATACCCCTGGCGTTACGTGAACGACAACACCTCCCTGCGGTTCCCCCTCTTCATTCTGGACAACACCGAAAAGTCTCCCTCCCGCGTAAAGACCATTAATACTTACCACATCCTCAGGCTGCTCGATGCAGGCCGAAGAAAAGACCAGCAGAATAAGTACGATAAAATAATTCTTTTTCATGATATCACCTACAGCCTGATATTAAAGTCAATCCGGATATGTTCTTCTCCCGAATTAAGCCGGTAATTCTTAAAACCCAATTTGAACGAGGGGTTTGAGACATCAATATAATAATCATCTTCTGTCAGGAAAAATATATCAACAATATTCCATAAATAAACACCCGCCATCACCACCAAAACACCACGTGATAAGTTATGACAACTCTGCATATTATCATAATTTGAATTTATATCCCTGATATAGCGGGCTCTCAATTCAGGCACTGTTGATTCGTTATATCTCGAAAGCAGTTCATCAATTTCGCTCTTCGAATTATCATATTCAATTTTACTGCTGATATATAATCCAAGCGCGGCGGCTGTCGCCCCGAATATCAGTCCCGCTTTTGTATAACGCCCCTCAAGCGCCTGTCCCAGCCCGGGAACCAGAGCCGAAGCCAGGTAATGTGTTGACCTGTCTTTCCTCAACAGATTAAATTCGGGCAGGTTATCCGCTTCAATCTCAATTATTTCGTTATAAAGTTCATTTCCGCTATTATCAAATATCGCTATGTTTCTTTTTCCCGAGGGAATAGTGACAATATGATCGGGTCCCGGATTTTTTTTCTCCCCCTCTATTATCAGCGAAGCTGCTTCTTTAAGATTAAACCGGACATCAACAAAATCGCTGCCTCTGAATAATTCAATATTTTCTTTTGTTATTTCACCCGCCTCTACAATTATTTTCCTTTGAACAGTTTTATATCCATCCAGCGCCGAAATCAGTTTATACTCTCCCGCCGGAATCGATTCAAAGAACTTAATGCCTTTCCACCTGGCATACTCCTTTCCCTTCCTGATAAGAATATTTTCCGCTTCCGGAATATTTATCGTAAACCGAAGACCGCCAAGTTTTGGTTTTAACGAAATCGCCAGATTGATATTCTCCCCGGCAGCCAGCTCCAGATTTTCAACAAAAGGAAAATAATCGTCCATCTCCGCTCTGAGCTGGTATCTTCCCGGGTTTAGTTCTATAAGCGTGGTTCTTTTGTAACTGATATTATTAATTTTCACTTCACACTCTTCAGGTTCGGGATAAATTGTTATAAATCCCGAGCTGTTGGAGAGCTTATAGTTTCTCTTTAATGTTCCGCCGCGTGTAATTTCTATTTTTTCGGCAAAACTTTTAACTCCCGGCTTTTCAAGGATCACCTCATAATTTCCCGCCTCAAGCTCTGTAAGCCCCTCTGAGACAGTTCTTCCGTTAAGGCTGACAACTACACCGGGTGTGGCGATATTTAAGTCCAGAAAGCCTGTGCTCCTTTTCAGCTCGTAACTGAATACATTCTCCGTTCCCTCAAAAACCTCTACCGTGTCCCTGACTGTTAAATAATTTTCCTTTTTTATCTCAATAAAATAGCGGCCCGGATAATCCCAGAAACTGCTGTTCGTCTTTCTGGTTATCCTGTTGTCAAAATTCAAGTCGGCATTTTCGGGTCGCGTAGCTATCTTCACCGGACTAAGTTGATGTTCCCTGAGTTTATATTCGAAAAACACATTTTCCATATCCACTTCGATAGTATCTCTCAAAAGGTCAAAATGCTCTTTTTCTATTCTGATAATTCTTCTGCCCGGGTTTATCTGGAATACTGTCCCCTCTCCTTTCGCGATTCCATCAACGAACACCACAGCGTCGGATGGTTCCCTGAGAATTGTGACAGGTATTTCCCCCGGAATTTTTTCCCCTGTAATTTCCAGCTTCCATACCTGACCGCTTTCCGGAAATATTCCATAGTCGGCGAGAATAATATTGAGCGGTTTATATCCCTGGCTGAATACCTGGACAGCTCTTTCGCCGGGAGAAACAAAGAGAAGAGCCTGCCCGGGCAACTGTTTAATTTTTACTATCTGGTTATTGGAGGTGTAGGCAAGTCCGTTTAAATCTGTCACTATTTTAATGCCGGCGCAGACATTCCCGTTTATATCCCTGCTGTCATTGCCTATAAATTCGGTTTTCAGCAGTTCTCCCCGGCCTTCGACCTTTAATTCTGCTTTCTGCTGGGCAAAACTGATTTGAATTGCCAGAAAGAACAATATTAGTATATTTTTCCTCATCAGGCTGCCATTTTGTTACTGAACAAAAAAATATGAAATAAATATTTTAATCGTATAAAGTAAAATTTGAAAGACGGATAAGTTCCTTTTCATCCCATTCCTGAGGCTGCCACGATCTTACGTAAATCTGGGGCAGTTCATGGTTAAAATCGACAAGTAAAAAAAGAAATCCTTCATCCGCGTACCCTGTTGAGTTATAGTGCTGACGCATCGATATTCCATAAACCCCATCCTGTTTATTTTTCCGGGTTATCTTCAATGTTGAAAAACCCAGGTGTATATCTTCTCTCAACGCGAAGAGCCTCCTCTGTTTTTCAATATACTGATCTTTGGTCATCCTGATATATTCCACATCCGGAATCTGTTCGTAAAGTTTGCCCACATCCTTAAGTGAGTTATCCTTTAATATTCTTCCCACTATTATAACTGCTTTTTCGGCGAACATTTTATCTATTGCTTCAAGGTCTCTCGTCATAAAGCTTGTCCGGTACCTTTCCAGGAATCTTATGATTACATGGCGTTTATCCCAGTCCCCGGTATATTTGGATTGTTCCTTAAAATCACGATACAGAGAAACCGGAAGGCCGAAGTTAATATCATAAGATTTACCCGATGTATCAAAATCCAGCACAAGATTTTCCATAATCTGTTTTCCCAGTGTTCTGTACGTATTCCTTACCGGGAAAGATCTCATTTCCCAGCCGGAAAAAACCTGGTTTAACGAGGGTGTATTGGTAAAATCAGGTAACTTAAGCCTATTATACTTTTTCAGATTTGAAACTTTGCTGATCAGAAAAGGATCATTTAAAACAGCCTCACTTAAAGTCATAACCGGCTTATCACCCAGAATGTCAATGAGTTTTACCGAATTTTTCTGGATTTCAGCTTTAATTATTTCAGGACAATCCCCTCCCGCAGACAGCTCAACAGAATAAACGCTGTTGGTTATTTTCCCCGATGCTGAAGACTGGACAGGCTCAGTTTCCGGCGCCGCTGTTCCCCCATTTTTCTCATCGAACCTTATAGTTTTTTCAGCTTTGAATATTGGATGAGCGACAAGATCCCAGAGCTCTCCGACCTCCTTTATTTCATCTTTGCAATATGTATAAACATATTTTACATTTATATCCAGTTTATGGAATTGTGTGCTTGCCCCGAAAAGATCGAATGATACAAAACCATCTGAAACCATAGCCTCAGCTTCATTGTTGCCTGTCCAGAATGTAATCTCAAGATTGCGGATATCACCCTTCTGTGAAGTCACCCGCAAGCCTATTTCTCTCTCTCCTTCTCCTCTCTTTTTATCATATTCAACAGAAAATTTTATATCTGAAATAATATTATTAATTCGGGAAGGAATTTCAGTTGTAAGGTTGATATCTCCGGAGTAGATGTTCTGCTCCGGAATGGAGTTCATGAGAAGAAGAGCGTAAAAATTATATTTAAGGGCATAACCATAGCTGTTGTCCTTATAAAATTCATCCGCTTTAAGGGCCAGATCCCTCAGAAGTTTTTTCCTTTCCTGAAAAATTTTATCAACCTCATTCCTGCTGATATAACAGAATACATAATAACCTGAACTTTTCTTTTCTCTGATAAAATTGACATTTTTTAATGTCGCGCCGGAATATGTTTTCATCACCCTTTCGACATTATCATTCAGGCCATTACCTCCCTCGCTGACTTTTCGCCTGAATAAACTGGTGATCTTTACGGCTATCGATTCAGTCACCTGTGTCAGAGCCGCTCTTTCGGCTTCTTTAACTCTATTAGCGCTGCCTTCACCCCAATAATACTCTTTACCTGATTGTTTTATAATTTCAATGTTGGTTTTCTGAGAGTAACATACACCGGCCAAAAACAGTATTATCAATATTTGTTTCATCTCTCTTTTCCCCGAATCAGTTCAGTGTTTCCAGAATCTGGCTGTAAACCTTAATCTGTCCCCGCTCAATTGTAAATACTTTCCAGAATATTCCTCCCATATTTCCCGGAAGGCGTATCTGTTCCAGCAGCCGGTTTTGTTCACCATATATTTTAATATTCGCTCCCGACTCAGAAAGCTCTGTGGAACTTTTATCACTCTGGTTGCTGAAATCTTTCACATAACAGACATATTCAGCCCTCTCATCGACATCTTTCACGGTAATGGTCTCAGGGCCATATCCTGTAAGATCATCACGGTCGAGCCAGGCGCTGTTATCCGAGGCCGATTTCATTTTCCTGTATGAAATATGATAGCTCTCCTTTTTCACAAGATGCAGATCGAGGTCTTTCGGTTTCGGCCCCCAGTCGAGAACAATTCTGATAGTTCCCATCGGAAGAACAGGAGATATTGAGAACTGATTTGCCCATATTGTGCCGGCCATTATTTCAAATTCAAGTTCTGTTGTTATATATTCCGGATGTTCAAATTTTAATGGGAAAACACCATTTTCTTCCTCAAGCTGAATTTTTATTCTTCCCTTGAAATCAGTTTCATATTCTTTTTCATTATTGACATTAACAATCGCGTCATTGATAGGCTTTCCGGTAAGCGCGTTTGTGAATCGTAAAACAAGCCCTCCGTCTTCAAGCTCACTGAAGATATCTTCTTCTTCATCTGTGGTTTCATCTACAATCTGCGCTGATAATGTAAATGTCAGCAATAAGCTTAATAGCAATAATCTGAGTTTCATATCAGTTCTCTTTTATTTCTATAATATTTTCAAGTTTTGAGTTTTTAAACTGGGGCATTGCCATCCCAATATAAGCATTAATATATGTCGGGTCACAAACCGTAAACTTTTTCCCCTGGTAATTTATATAATCACCGGGAACATTCACATCAAATTTTACCGCTGTCGCCATGTGCCCGGGATAGTTAAGTCCTATAACATCAAGCCCTAATATCTTTTTCACGAGGTAAGCATAAAAAATTGAACGGTCCTCGCAGTCACTGTATGGATAACGGATAATTTCCTCTACAAAAAGTGGTTTTTCCCTGTCAAACTGCTGCTGATCGGTCTGGTAATCAAAAGCCGTCTGAACAAACCGGATAAGTATATTGGCCGCTTCAGGCTTTGATTTTCCGGCGACAATTTTTTTAAGTGCCGGAATAAGTGATTTTTCCGTTACTGATGAAACCTCAGCATTAAAATAAATAGTATGTTCGGTGTATGGATAATATTCGTAAAAGCTTACAAGATTCTGATTGTATTTAACCTTCAGGTTGTAGTTTTTCCCCTCATAGGAAAACCTCAGATTTCTTTCTCTCGCCGTATTGGAAAACTCAGGCCGCCTGGTGATATCCATACTTATATATTTTTTTGCCTGGGGAAAATCTTTTTTATATGAGTAGAATCCCCCCGACTTTTCACTATAGAGATTCTCAAAATCGATCACAAAACTTTTTACCCCTTCATCACCCGAATTAAGATAAATCACATCATATATAACATTTTTTGTCGGGACCAGCAGATAAACTTTTTCGGAAGTATAACCAATTCTGGTTTTATACCCTGATTGATTTGCCAGAAACCAGGTCAGCAGATACTGGTTGGTCCGTGAGGCGGGATAAATTTTTTCAGATATTCCCTTTAAATGCAGCAGGTATCCCCAGTCATTTAATCCCTTATCCTTTTTATACTCCAGGCACTCCTTTACAAGCTCGGAATAATTTGTCCTGGCCATTTTTTCCCAGTATTCACTTATTGAAGTATTGTTTACTTCCCCTGAAAACTGAATCTTCATCCCTTTATCATAATGGTAGTTCTGCTTAAGTCCGTAAAAATCAAAATCGATCTGGTCAGTATTGTCATATTCACGTATTACAGGTTCGACATCAGGCGCCGGATCGGCAGGAGGGGCCGGAGGATTATCAGGCGCCGGTTTATCCTCTTCCCTGACCGGTTTCCTTTCGGGAACCGGGGGCTGATCTTCCGAGGGTCTGGTCTCAGGTTCGGGGGAATCGGGCTCTTTAACTACGGGGGGTTCATCCGGAACATTATTTTCCGGTATCTCTTCTGGTTCAGGTTCGTTAGCAGGTTTCTCAGGAACCTTAATTTCAACCGGTTTTTTTGGTTCAGGTTTTGTCCCTTCCGGAATGGTATAAACAGGAACGTCCGGTATCTTTGGCTTCTCATCAGGTTTTATTCCTTTGTAAAGCTGGTATTTTCTCCATTCCTCTTTAAGATAATTTATAAACTTCTGATCCTCTTCTTTAACATACTGCTCATATTTTTTCTTCTCTTCCTGAAGGTATTTTTGATAACCGTCATCCTGTGAAAAGATTTTTGAAACTGACAATAGAAGAATAAAGCAGATATAAATAGCTCCTGATTTCATAATGTCACCTAAATTAAATTTTCATTCGCATAAAAACATGGTAGTTCTTATTTTCAGCGTCATACCATCGGCCAAGTATTTTAAGATTGCCGATTCTTACCATAAGCGATTCCTTTGTTATGGTGTGGGTTTCAATAATGGTTTTGTATGTTTTGCTGTCATATTCAGCAGAAACCTGCTTGGCGATATCAATCTTTGCCCTTTGTTCAGCCTGCCGCCATGAATTTACCTCAAGATAAAGCTTCTTTGAAATCCCGTGCCCGAATATTACTCCCTCCTCTTCAGGGTAAGTATCAACCCAGTCAGGTTTATCTGTATCTTCAATATCATAGATGGAAAATAAAGAAATATCGGGTTGGCTGCCATCCGCTGAAAAAAGACATATAAACCCCCTGCCGGGACTGAAATCAGTAATAAATTCCAGCGCCTCGAAATAATCCGCAGCCATTGAAGTATCAAATACCTCTATCTCCTCCCGCTTCATCATATATGTTCCAAGTTCGGTATTCCAGTTAACCTGGGAGTAATCTATACCGGTCGAGGTATATGCGGCGCGTTTGAGCGCCGCATCCTCTTTCGCGTAAACTATTGAAGAATCTTTTATATAATCTGAACTTGTGTAACCGACATAAAACTCACCGCTCAAATCACCCGGGTAAAGGAACCAGCCGGGAAATGACTGCGCGATAATTTCACTGCACAGAAGGATTAAAAATATTACCCCTGTCGGTTTTTTCAATTACATACCTTCGGTTTCTTTTTCAAGTTCTTTGAACGCTTCAGCTTCTTTGTAATTGGTATACATTTCATCATCTTTTTTTATCGCGGAAACCAGCGCCTGTCTTGCCGCTCCCAGGGGATATTCCATCTGAACATAAGCGCGCCAGTTTGAGCCGTCTTTTACCAGGTGTTTCTGCTTGGGTTTACTGCCCACAAGAGTTGTTTTTGTAACTGCTTTAATAGCGTTAGTCATTTTCTGACGTAAAGTGGAAGCGTCGTTTACACCTGTTTCCTGGTCAAATTTTTTCTGAAGTGATGAAAGTTCTGTTTCCATCTGGCGCGATATACTTGCCCGCGCGTCTGTAGTGGCTTTGTCAATAGCGAGCTGCATATCTCTTGATGTAGCCGTTGCTGTCGCTATCAGGAAATTTGGTGAATCTGCAGGATTAAGGAACCATTCGGGAATATCCCCCTCATCAGTTTTTGGTAAAGGTTTTGTACCACCGCATGCTGAAAACATAAATGTTATCGCTATCAAAAGTAACAGGATTGAATACTTTTTCATTTTTCCTCCCGGAAAGTTATTAGATGATTATTTTTTATCATAAAACCCATTTCAGAAATAATATCTGATCTACATTCAAAAGATTTTACAAATATCATAATTTTTATTTGAATATAAAAGCTAAAAACATTTCCATGTACGTATTGGTTTCGTAATCTAATATAATCCACAATTAAGTTTCCATTAAATTTATTTAATTTTTACGATTCCTCCGCCGTTGACAGATTGTATTTCAGGGTCATACATAGCCTCGGCGTTTACAGGTGGCAGAATAAATTTGCCTTTATTTACAACCCGGAGCATATAAATAAATTCCACTTCCCTTTTGGCCCTGAGGCTTGTGAAAAGAAGCATTCTGTCATCTCTTACATCCATATATTCCACATTCAACGGTTTATCGATTTTCCAGTCATTTTCCACTGAAGTTTTTAACCTGGGGTTTTCAATTTCAAATCCGGCAGGAACCAGATCGGATATAACAATATTATCAACATTAAAAGATGGAGAATAAAGTGATATTTTGCATACGATCAGCTCACCCTGCTCAAATTGATTTGTGGTGATTTCCGATCCGCTTAGATAATCGAAATATTTTCTCCTTACTCTCAGATCATTGTCCGCCTCTTCTGTTCTGAACTGTGAAGGTATTCCCTCCATTTCATAATAATAATAAACTTCGCCTGTTCCTTCAGGTTCGAAAACTACCTCGGCGCCGGCCAGAGATTTATCGCTTATTGTTAAATTCTGACCACTGAATGTCGCGGTTTTTTCACCATCAACCAGAACATCGATTTTCATATCTGTGGCGGCGGCTCTTTTTGACGCTTTGCCAAGCGCCAGATATGTAAATGCCCGCTCCTGTGTGGAATAACAATTTTTCAGATTTTTTGTCAGATATTTTATAATAACCGGCACCTGCGGATTATCAGGATCATTTTCAATAAGAATATTCAGCTTAAGGGCGTTTGCCCTCATTCCTGAATCAAAACTTCTTCCGGTTTCTCTCGCGGTTTTTTCAGGTGTAAAATTATCGGGCAGCAATTCGTTGAAGGCGTCCATATTTCCCGCCAGCCTGAAAGCTCCCGCCAAAAGGTAAACCATATCGTCAGATAATAAATGAGGCCTGGATCGATAATAATTCATCAATGGAAGCTCAGCCCTGCCTGAAAGAGCCAGAACATATAATCCGTATATTATTTCTTTGCGGGCAATGTTCACCACCTTTTCACTATTATTTCGATAGTAGCGATAGGTATATATTTCTTTTTCACCCGATCTTTTTTTAATATAATTCAGCAGGTTTTTAATAACATCTGAATTAACCGAAAAGCCTGCTTTTTCCGCCTCGATAAGAAAATGGGCCGCGTAAACCGAACCCCACCAGTTTGAGTAGCTTCCCCCCTGCCAATAAGAAATTGAGCCGTCATAAAGCTGCATATCTTCAATCTTTCTTATACCTTCCTTAACATAATAAATCGGATTATGTCTGCGGTAAAGTTCAGGCGCGGCAGCGAGAACAAGCTCCTGAAAATAAAGCTGGGGGAAAAGTTTGGAAACCGTCTGTTCGATGCAGCCATAGGGATATTTAACAAGTGTGTTGAGCTGATCGGTGAGTCCGATGGCCGGGAATTTACTTAGAACAATTTTGCCTGATTCGGTGCCTTCCATAAAATTGTTTTTCATATCGAGAGTAAACTTTTCTCCCGCAGTTATTTTACCATTTCCTGTTTCAGTAACAAATGGCGACGCCGGTCTGACTCCGATATCAATAACCTCCTTAATTTCACCAAGCCCGTCAGTATTAAAAATAATCTTTCCCTGACCCATTCCGGTCGCCGTAATCATAAATTCAACCGTTTCCATATTTCCCGGTTTAATCTCTTTATTCCCCGGGCCGGAAGAGAGAATCTCGATTGGTCCTGAAACTGAGAGATCAATGCTGACATCACCCTTGTTTTTACTTGTGTTGATAAGACTCACAGGTATAACAAGGGTATCGCCCATTGTTAAGAATCTCGGTATTTGAGGTTCAATGATAAGATCATCCGAAACTTTCACACTTTTTTCAGCGGCCCCGAAACGTTCTCCTTTATAAGCGACAGCCATTATCCTTAATTCACCATTAAACCTCGGAATAAAAAATTCAGTCTCCGCTTCGCCCGACGCGTTTGTTTTTAGAATTCCGCTCCAGTGTGAAACCAGCTTGAATCTTTTACTTTTTACAGGGTTTTGCCTTTTTTTCATTTTAGCCATAAGGCCGTCGCCGCCTGTTGAAGATGTTTTAGCGCTGAATTCAGGCAGAAGCAGTTCATAAAGATCATAACTGTCAACCCCGAGAGCATTTTTAGCATACATATAATCATAAGGATTCGGAGTCGCGAAATCTTTTATCTGCAAAATTCCTTCATCAACAGCCGCGATTGTAACAAAAATATCTTTTTCAGCTCCGGCTTTCAGTTTAATCTTATGTTTCATTTCCGGCTTCATCTTTGCTTCAGCTGTAATCTCAAGATTTATCCTGTTGATTCTTTTTTCCACTTTAACCGATTTAATCCCGTGGCCGACAAGAATAGGCGAATTATTTCCACCTTCATGGGGCCGGAAAAGGGTAGCATTTATATATATGTTGGGCAGAAAATCCTCGTTCATCGGCATCTCAATTTCCGCTGAGTTATTAACCACATCAACATACCTGTAATCAATCACCTCTTCTCTCTCAAATGAAACAAGCATCTTCCCGTCGAAAGGAGTGGTGAATAATACTTTTGCCTTTTCACCTGATTCGTAACTTGTTTTATCCGTTACAATCTCAATCCGCCCCTCCTTGTTAACGGCAAATGAGGCGTCACCCGAGGAGCTCCATCCGTAGGCGTAGAATTCTTTTTCCCAATATACCTCATCCCCCTCTTTTCTGATTCTGATACTGTAACTTCCCGACTGCGCTACATTTAAGCTGTAGTTTGTTTCACCATGAAGAGTCAGATTTTTCTTCCATTGCTCCACTTCCTTTACTTCAGACACATAATAATACTGATTAGAGTAATCTTTCTTCAAAACAGAATGCCATTCTTTTTTAATGAGAATGATCTCACCTTTAAAATCTTTCAGAATATTATCATTTTTGTCAACCGCGGCAAATGATAACGCGATATTGGAATTAGTGCCATAATAATAACCATCCGATCTTATCCCGATAAAATAATCCTGCGGCCACAATTTAAATTCCGCGGTCTGATTGACCGTTCTTCCGGTCAGATCAAAAACACTTGAAAAAATAACAGCCCTGAATATTCCCCCTTTGGCCGGATTTTGCGGAAGTCGGTATATAATATCCCCTTTCCCTTCACCATCGAGTATACCTTCCACCCTTTGTTTATCAATAAATGAATTGTTACCGGAATAATTGCTGAAATTATATTTTGGCAATTTACGGCTTCTGAAAGGGACCTCCCTTAACATTAGTTCCGACTCATATTTCATACCAGCAGCGGGAGCTCCAAAAAGAAATTCACCTTTTATTTTTGTCTTGCTGATCTCACCCGGCATATAATTGCTCTTTTCAGGATTTAATATTACCCTGATTTTATCTGGCACAAATTCCTCAATGCTGAATGAATAACTCCCCGTCAAATTATCATCGCCGACATATAAATTCACAATATATTTTCCTGTCTGGCTGTAATCGGGCAGGTCAATATTTAATTCAAAAGAGCTTTCTTCATTCAGCGTCTGTTTGTATTTACCGAATATCTTCCCTGTCGGTGAAAATATTTTTATAAATACCGGCATCTTGTCAATCAGTTTATTACGGTTGTTCCTTAATATTCCCGAAAGATTCATAGATTCACCCGGACGATAAATATTTCTTTCAGAATATAGAAATGCCTTAAATTCATCTGAGTGCCTTGTTAATCCCCCTACGTCATAACGTGATGTCTCCAGACGGGTTTTTGAAAGAAAGAGATAATTAAAGTCCTCTCCTTTTGAGGCAATTACCATGGAGGGAGAAAAATCTTTAAACTCATCCCTCAGACTCCCGATCTTTAATATTCCCTCATTATCGGTTAATCCTTCGGCGATAACCTGGTTATTATCTGAAATTATTTTTATTTCAGCCCCGGCGACAGGCATCGCGTTTCTGATATTATTAATAAATACCATAATGCCCCGGCCCCATTTTTTTGCTATGATGCCAAGATCGGTAACCGCTACTATTTTAGAGTCCTGTATCCATCTCTGTTCCGAGGACCTTACCCTTACGACATAAACTCCTTTATATTTACCTCCAAGTATATCATTAAGATTAACAAGGGTTTTTTCTATCCTGTTTTTTGATTCTCCGTTGGTTTTATTAATTTTCCCTTCAAGTATAGTTCTGCCGTAATTACCACTGTAATAACTGGGATTCCAGTTTCCGGGGAAATAATTCCATCTGTTGTTGTCAAGAAAATGAATAAGATTGTTTTCAAATACCTGTATAACTTCAAGTTCCATCTCTTTCACATTGACCGAAGAAACTTCCAGGTTTTTCTCACCTGAATACATCAGGTATTTACCATTTTTATCTGTATAGTTTATCGCCGGTTTCAGATTTACCATTGAAACTAACTGAACAAAATCGTATTCCAGTTTTCCTCCGTAAAGACCGGGCAACCCCTTTTTGACCCTTATTTCCACCTCGTTTAATCCTTCAAAATTTCCTTCAATTCTGAAGTTATTGTTATTGACAGCGAATGTAAGCCGGACTGACGGGTCGGTAGAGACATATTGGGAAATGTTTTTAAGATCAACCATCTGTGTTGTGCTTACATCAATCCATCCGTCGCTACCGTTAAAACCGGCGCTGACCCCTGTAATAGCCAGTCTTTTCAGCGGAGGCAGAGTATATTCAAAGTCACGGTCCTCCTCAAGAGCTTTTTTACCTATCACACTTTCAAGGCCGTTTTTAATCTTAATTGATAAATCCTGTTCCTTTTTGGTCTGGCTTATTTCACCAAAATTAATTGCGATCACCTTCCCGGCCTGTTCCGATACAATCATATAATCTGTAATTTCTTTCCCCGCTATTTGCACTTCAAGATATTTTTTTAACAGATCGGGCACAACTTCGTAATTAAAATATATATTTGCCTGAACCCCAAGTATGTAATCTTTACCCTGCAGATGATTCCAGAAAAACTCACTCTTTAATACATCAAAATCGGGAGTATTGAATTTATACTCTTCTCTGTCAATACCAATATTTTTATTAAAAAGTACTTTACTGGTGATTTTTGCTTCATATTCCTGGATTGGTTCAAGAGGCACATCCGGCGAAAAAATTAATGTTCTCGCGTCGGTCCATTTAAACTTCCCTATTATTTCGGGTGAAAATTCAATAAATTCTTCATCCATCCAGATATTTTGTTTTTCGGGGGGAGCCAGATTTTCATCAAATTCCACCGTGAATTTTGTCAGCCTGTCTACTTCACCAACCGGTTCAAAACTGCTTACATTTACATTCTTTTCCGAGCTGCAACCGTATAATAAAATTATGATCGCGAACAATGAAAAAACTTTTCTTTTAAGCATTTTTACTCCTTTTCATATTATCTGCCCCGAAATCTGCTGATAAATATCCCGGTAAATTTGTGGAAACAGAAAAATTAGTTGAAATTCTATAATTAAAATTTAATATTTGACCTTTTATTCACCAAAAAAATATTCAAAACAATTTCAATAAATTAAAAGGTTGGACGTTATGACGCAGCAGCGGGAACAATGGGGATCCAAAATCGGCTTTATTCTTGCGGCGGCCGGGTCGGCAATAGGACTTGGGAATATCTGGAAATTCCCCTACATCGCGGGGGAAAACGGAGGTGCGGCATTTATTTTTATTTACCTTCTTTGTATTTTTATTATTGGTATGCCTGTACTGATTGCCGAAGTGCTGATTGGAAGAACAGCTCAGAAAAATCCGGTGGGAACTTTTAAAGCTCTGCATGGATCAAAATTCTGGACCGCTATAGGAGGCATGGGGGTGCTTTCAGGTTTTATTATTCTCTCTTATTATTCTGTTGTAGCCGGCTGGTCGACAGGGTATATAATAGAAGCGGTAAGCGGGGTCTTTATGGATTTCGAAACCGCGTCCGACGCCAACAGCCTTTTTCATTCCCTATCGGGAAGTCCTCTCTGGACGGTGGGTTTTCATGGAATATTCATCGGCCTTTCAATGTTTATTGTTTATGCCGGGGTGCAAAAAGGAATTGAAAGAGGAAGTAAAATCCTTATGCCGGTTTTACTCCTTATTTTGCTTGTTCTTACCTTCAAGGGATTAACTCTGGATGGCGCTTCGGCCGGAATTTCATTCCTCCTTTATCCCAAATGGGAGCTGGTTACAGCCGAAACCGTTTTAATAGCGCTCGGACATGCCTTCTTTACCTTGAGCCTCGGTATGGGCGCCATGATGACCTATGGAAGTTATATGTCAAAAAAAGAGAGTATTCCGGTTGCTTCGCTGCAAATTGTGTTCCTCGATACTTTTATAGCGCTGATAGCCGGACTCGCTATTTTTACCGTGGTTTTCGCGACAGGCAACGATCCCGGTTCCGGTCCGGGACTAATTTTCCAGACATTGCCGATGGTGTTTAAACAGATGACCGGCGGGTACTTCTTTTCTATAATATTTTTTGTTTTGCTTACTATCGCGGCCCTTACTTCAGCGATCTCCCTGCTTGAAGTGGTTGTGGCCTATTTTGTGGATGAAAAAGGATGGAAAAGGCATAAAGCTGTGATATTTTTCGGAATTCTGACTTTCCTTATCGGAGTTCCCAGCGCGTTGTCATTTAACGTGATGTCGGATATGACAATTTTCGGGTTAAATTATTTCGATATTTCCGATTTCCTTTCCGCGAATATACTTCTTCCGCTCGGCGGAATGCTCATAGCCATTTTTGTCGCCTGGGTCTGGGGTTTTGATAAAGCTCTGGCAAACCTGAAACAGGGAGCCGAAAAATTGTTTGAATCAGCATTCTGGCAAATTAAAGGCTGGAAGTTTTTGTTGAAATATATATCACCGGTACTGATTTTTATTGTTTTCCTCCATTCTATCGGAGCCCTCTCAATGATAACTGAATTATTCACAGATTAAAGGAGAACATATTGAAAAGGTCTACAGCAGGCATAATATCCTTCTCGATAATTTTTATAGTATTATTAATCGGAGGAGTATCATTCTTTGAACAAATCTGGGCTTTCCCCGGTAATTTTGAATTTTTCCAAAATTTCCCCTCCGCCGATTTCCCGATCGGACTTGTGCCCGCGATGGTTATTTTGTTGCTTGGCACAGGAATTCTTATCACAATTATGCTCAGGTTTCCCCAGATCAGGTATTTCTGGCATGGTGTAAAGGTAACAAGGGGAATTTATGATGATCCGAATGATGAAGGTGACTTAAACCATTTCAGAGCCCTGACCACCGCTCTTTCGGCGACTGTCGGTATCGGCAATATAGCCGGAGTGGCGACGGCAATTTATTATGGCGGACCCGGAGCCCTCTTCTGGATGTGGATAACAGCCTTTTTCGGCACATCTCTGAAATACGCCGAAGCTACCCTCTCCCTTAAGTACCGTACAATTCAGGCGGAAGGACAAACAGCGGGAGGCCCGATGTACACCATTGAAAATGGCCTCGGTATTAAATGGCGCTGGCTGGCGGTCGCCTTTGCCAGTTTTGCCGTAATCTGTTCATTTGCCACAGGAAATGCCATACAGTCATTTACAGTCAGTGACCAAATCTACGCTGAAATGACCTCCATGCTCGGCAGCGCTCATTTCCTGACAGAAAAATTCCCCCTCTTTTCAGGTTTCGAATTATCGGTTCAGCAGATAATAAACGGAGTTGTTTTGGCCGGATTGGTGGCTATGGTAATTATAGGCGGAATAAAAAGGATTGGTAAAGTTACCGGGTATCTCGCCCCCTTTATGGCAATTATTTATGTGTTTTCAACAATTCTTATTCTCCTGGCAAACATAAATGAAATCGGCGGCGCTTTCTCAATGATATTCGATATGGCATTTAATCCGCCTGCGGAAATAGCGGGCGCGGGAGGAGGAATATTCCTCACGATGCTCAACACAATGCTCTGGGGAATTAAAAGGGGCCTCTACTCAAATGAAGCCGGCCAGGGCAGCGCGGCCATAGCGCATTCGACAGCTAAAACAAAACATCCTGTCCGTGAAGGCAGTGTGGCAATGTTAGGACCATTTATCGACACTATCGTTATCTGCACACTTACAGGACTTGTTATCCTTACCACCGGCGCCTGGCATCATACCGAATTTTATGTTAACAGAATTGATCCTTCCTTTACGGGAGAATTGATGAACAGCAGCATCCTTACTTCACACGCGTTCAAACTGGGTCTTTCATGGCTTTTTGAATGGGGTGATAAAATTGTTACGATCTCTGTTCTCCTTTTTGCTATCTCAACCGCTATAAGCTGGTCATTTTATGGCGACAGGTCGGCCGATTTCCTTTTCGGAAGAAAGGCGATACTTCCCTATAAGTGGATATTTGTTCTCTTTGTTTTTATCGGGGCGATAGCCGAACTTGAAGCTGTATGGGGTTTTGGCGACGCTGCCCTCGGTTTTATGACAATACCTAATCTGCTCTCAATTATTCTCCTCTCGACAGCTCTGAAAAAAATGACAGGAAAATATTTCTCCATAAAACATGAAAGATTTAAATAATTTATTCAACTGGGAGCTGCATTCCCGGCTCCCAGTTTTTATACTAAAATTAAAATCCCCCCTCCTTTGCAACCTATCCCTGGTTTAATATACCATTAGTATCCATAAAAGAATGATTTTCAATAACATCCTCATATATTTTACGTAAATATTGACTTTCCTTAAAAATAAGGATATATTTTTAATATGTTTAACGTGGGTTTAATAATGGAATATCTTTTAATAGATTGTTTTTTCTTCATTATATCAAAAGGAGGCGATATGCCAACTAAATACCTCTCCTATTATTTAATAATTCTTTTAATAACTACTTATAGTATTTACTCCCAGGGTAATTTCCCGGTGGGAGCTTATATTAACAACCAGGATGAAAACTATGCCCAGATAGCTGAATTAAATTTCAACTGGGTAGTGCAGAAAGTTCACGCGGGCAACAAAGACAGCCTGGCTGATTATAATATCATTTGCGGTAATAGTTCATCAACCGATGTCATTCATCACGCGACATTCGGATTTTATACTGTTTGGGAAGCGGAATACAGCCCCCCGCATGCGAATAAACCAGGATATAAAACCTCCGTCCAGAATGATGATGTAACAGGAACGGCTATGTCAGGATGCAGAGGAGCGATTGTTGGAACGCATACAGTAAATAAATATCTTCTGCTCGGGCCTGATTATATTCAGAGGAGAACCTACAAGGATTTTAATAATACAGTAATTGATTATAAAGTTGCATTTTATCTTAGACGAGAGGGATTAGCTTCACTAAATGATGATATATGCCAACTGGAAATTAATTACCGTTCAGGCAGCAATATACAGAATCTTGAAACACAGACAATTAAGGCATCTCAGATAGACACACTACAATATACAGAAATTATTATGACGTATCATTTACCGGAAACTATTAATGATAACCCGGTTTTTGAGTTTGATAATGAAACCAGTGAATTTATACCGACAATAGACAATTTTGACCGGGATGTTATTGACCCGCATCCTCCCTATGGAGTTCAGTTTAATGTTAAATGGCTGGGCAACGACGATCTTTACGCCGATAAAGTGATTGTTTATGATGATGATATTGCCTTTGACAATTTAATTACCAGTCAAAAAATAGGAATATTGGGAAATAACATCAATTCATATTTAGCGGATTACATAACCTGGGACAACACAAAATATTGGTATTCAACAGATGAACCGGAAACGATCGATTATTTCAAGCCATACCGGATAGTTGATTCCCTGGTTCTGCTCCAGGGGAATAATACATCTGACGGATTACTGACCGCATTTTATCCATATTGGAGCGGATTAAATAACTATGAATCATTTGCCTGGAGATTTAATAGCAACGCTAATCCTTCGAAGATGATGATAGATTATTATCCTTATTGGCCAGATTCATACAATGCTGTCGGTTTGAGGATGCAGAGAGAAGTTTTTAAAATGCCCTTAAGCAGACAAGGGGAATTGTTTGATCCGGGTGATTTTTTCTTCATCGCTCAGGCACATGAATATAATAAACTCGAAAGTGGCAATCTAATATGTATGCATCAATATCCTACAAAAGCGGAACTGAATGCTTCTGTTTTTCTCGCGCTTGCACAGGGCGCCAAGGGTGTAATTTTCTGGAACTACTATTCTTATAAGTATGCTTCAGGGGAATACAGGATTAAGGGAATGGTTGATGTAAAAGAAAATGGGATTTATGAAACACTGGATTTATGGGATCAGGCAAAAGACATTTCTAATAAGCTTCGGGGAGAAATGGGTGATTCGCTTTTAACAACAAAATATAATGGTGAATTCAGTACTGAAAAATATGGTGTAAATGATGATGCTGATATATCACAGGACGATATTGACTTCCTGGAGTTAACCAGGGTATCCGGGGATAGTCTTAATTTTCATATTGGATTATTGCATTCTAAAACAAATCCTTATAACAAATACCTTATGTCTGTTAACCTTGTAGCATATTACGATACAACCGATAGCAGATTAATTTCTGAAATATCAAACCCTTTCAATGACTATACCAACATCCGGATAAGAAGCATTGGTGATTCGCTGAGTTATGATACCACTCTTGTGGATACCTCCAATAATTCATTGATTGATACCGTAGTATATACGTCGGGTCAGGGCCGCCTTTTTCAGATCGCCCCGGTGGTTAAATATGGCGGTAAACTGATATGCAATGAAACTGTTGATGCGCCTGATACCCTTTTTCATCCAATGACTATTTGTGAGAATGACACTCTGTTCCTCGAAAATGAATATTTTGTTACAGATAATATTATTATTGAAAATTCAGGAAAAATTGAGCTTAATCAGAATGGAATATTAAAAGTAAAACCGGGAGTAAACATCACATTATCTTCATGGAGTGATTCTCTGCTTCAGGCAAGAACATGCGGTGTTGAACATCCTGCTATTTATTGGGCCGAATATTCTTCGAACATAAATCATTATATTGTATTTTATAAGTATGGCTCTCTTGCCTGGGATACTCTCGCTATAGTTACAAACACATCCTGTATTGATTCCAATGTTGTCATAAACAACCCGGGAGGAATGGCAGGAATTACAGCCTCTTATAAAGTCGCGGCAGTAACTAACGGCCCCAGACCAGTCACGCACAATTCAAATACAATTACCTATGATATCCAGGGGCAGGAACTTGAAAAGAAGAATACAGCGAATAATATCCCGGATAAATTTTCTTTATACCAGAATTATCCAAATCCCTTCAATCCGAATACTATTATTCGTTTCGATATTCCTGAGATTAGTTTTGTAAAAATTAAAATATTTGATATTCTTGGAAGAGAAATTAAATCACTCGCGGAAATGGAATATTCTCCGGGAGTTTATGAGCTGCTCTTTGACGCTTCGGATTTTACCAGCGGTGTATATTTTTATTCCATTGAAACTGAGAAATTTAAACAGACTAAAAAAATGATCATTCTGAAATAGAAAAAAAAATTGACAGGATTCCGGTTTAACACCCGGATCCTGTCCTGTTAAATTTTTGTGGAGTGTTCACGATTTGAATTCCAAAAAATTAAATTAACTTGAAGAACAGGGTAATGTTGTCAGGAGAAACAAAAATGAGATGCTTCATTCTGTTATTTATTTTCATTACTACAATAATTTTCGGGGAAATCCGGTATGTAAGTAAAACCGGTTCAAACACTCCCCCTTACACCTCCTGGGAAACCGCCGCCGATTCAATCCAGAGCGCGATTGATATTTCGTTGGCGGGTGATTCAATTTACGTCGCTCCGGGAGTATATCGCCAACATATTGCAACTTCCATTGAGCTTACCTTTATTGGCTCCGGCATTGATGAAAGTGTGATTGATCTTTCAGATACTTCAGCATCATTGCATGTTTTTGAGATTGGAAATAATTGTATTGTTAAAAATTTCACTATTCTTGCCAATGATGAAAGCACCTGTCTAAGGATAACGGGCGCCTCTGATATTGCTGTTATATCCAACAATAAAATATCCGGGAATCAAGGTATCTCAACAAATTATTCTAACACAATAATAGACAATAATATTTTTACTGATTGCGATGTCTCAATCCATCCTTATGGTAGTTTTACAGAAACAAATCACGCTTTAATCTCAGAAAACATTATGTCTTCAGAAGGCAGTTGTATAAATTGTACCTTTCCGCAAGATTTTACAATACTGAACAACATTATGTATTCAGCGGCGCCTGCCGGGGGAAAAGCCCTTTTTGTAGCGGGCAAGGATTCACTTTGTGTTAAGAATAATATTTATCTCCCCGTTTCCACACTTTACAGTTTCGCCCAGTTCAGCACAGATATGAAAGGATATTTTATTAACAATGTTGTGATCGGCAATAACACGGAAGCCGCGTTTAACCTGAGTGGAAAAAGTGTTGTAAAAAACAATGTAGTTATAAACAGTGAAAAAGGATTCAGGTATGGCAGTGAAGGAGAGAGGGAGTTTAAATACAACTACCACTGGAATGTGGAAACACCATATATAAATTTTGTTCCCGACAGCACTAACAGGGAACTTTACCCGATGTTCGTTGATCCTGATTCGGGGGATTACCACCTTCAGGCATTCTCACCCCTGATAAACGCCGGTGATCCCGGTATCCTCGATCCTGATGGTTCGAGAAGCGACGCCGGTTTATATGGCGGCCCGTTCGGTGAGGCCTACACCTATCTTGACCTCCCCCCTGCCCTTCCTGGAAATATAGCGATGGTTTTTAATCCCGATTCAAGTGAAATAACAATTACCTGGACTGAAAATCATGAGGCTGATTTTGATCATTATAATATCTACACCGGCTCAACCGAAAATTTCTTAACAGATACCGCGCGTCTCGCTTCAAGTCAGACAAAAAGAGAATTCCGGGATAATATAACCGGAATAACCAGCAGCCGGTATTACAGGGTAACTTCTCTTGACAATCAGGAAAATGAAAGTGAAGCAAGTGAAGCGGCGGGCATAGTTATTACTACCACCGGTAAAATCGAAACCGTTGCTCCTGATGATTTCCGCCTTTTCCAGAACTACCCAAATCCATTCAATCCGGAAACGGTTATAAGCTTCAGGTTACAAAAAGGAGGAAATGTAAAACTTGTCATTTATGACCTGAAAGGAGAAAAAGTAACAGAACTCCTGAATGAATCCAGGGATGAAGGATATTATGAAATAAGATTCAGCCTGAAAGATTTCCCCCTCGCCAGCGGAATATATATTTACCGCATCGATATTAAATCACCCGATGGAACCCCTGTTTTTTCCGATATGAAAAAAATGGTGGTTTTAAAATAGAAAAAAAAATTGGCAGGATTCCGGTTTAACACCCGGATCCTGTCCTGTTAAATTTTTGTGGAGTGTTCACGATTTGAATTCCAAAAATTAAATTAACTTGAAGAACATAGTTATGTTGTCAGGAGTAGCAAAAATGAGATGCTTCATTCTGTTATTTATTTTCATTACTACAATAATTTTCGGGGAAATCCGGTATGTGAGTAAAACCGGTTCAAACACTCCCCCTTACACCTCCTGGGAAACCGCCGCCGATTCAATCCAGAGCGCGATTGATATTTCGTTGCCGGGGGATACTATCTATATAGGCCCCGGTACATACAGGCAGCAGGCGGTCGCCGAAGAACCGCTCTCAATAATCGGCAGCGGAATTGATGAAAGTATTATTGACTTATCGGATACTTCTATTCAAGTGTTCCTATTTACTATCACTGATAACTCTTTGTTACAAAACATCACATTTCTAGCGAATGATGAAAGCTCATGTTTATGGGTTCTGAATGCGGATAGCATAACAATTGTTTCTGATAATAAATTTGTTGGCTTTTCAGGAATTTCAACAAGTTCTTCGAACACCATAATAAAAAATAATTTTTTCAGCACCAGAGCATCCTGTATCGATCCCAATGGCAGTTTCTCAATAACTAATCATGCTCTAATTACCGATAATATAATGACCGCAGAAAGCAGTTGTATTTTATGTGATTTCCCGCAAGCTTTAACAATACTGAACAACATAATGTATTCAGCGGCGCCTGCCGGGGGAAAAGCCCTTTTTGTAGCGGGCAAGGATTCACTTTGTGTTAAGAATAATATTTATCTCCCCGTTTCCACACTTTACAGTTTCGCCCAGTTCAGCACAGATATGAAAGGATATTTTATTAACAATGTTGTGATCGGCAATAACACGGAAGCCGCGTTTAACCTGAGTGGAAAAAGTGTTGTAAAAAACAATGTAGTTATAAACAGTGAAAAAGGATTCAGGTATGGCAGTGAAGGAGAGAGGGAGTTTAAATACAACTACCACTGGAATGTGGAAACACCATATATAAATTTTGTTCCCGACAGCACTAACAGGGAACTTTACCCGATGTTCGTTGATCCTGATTCGGGGGATTACCACCTTCAGGCATTCTCACCCCTGATAAACGCCGGTGATCCCGGTATCCTCGATCCTGATGGTTCGAGAAGCGACGCCGGTTTATATGGCGGCCCGTTCGGCGAGGCCTACACCTATCTTGACCTCGCTCCCGCTCTTCCTGGTGGTATCGCGATGGTTTTTAATCCCGATTCAAGTGAAATAACAATTACCTGGACTGAAAATCATGAGGCTGATTTTGATCATTATAATATCTACACCGGCTCAACCGAAAATTTCTTAACAGATACCGCGCGTCTCGCTTCAAGTCAGACAAAAAGAGAATTCCGGGATAATATAACCGGAATAACCAGCAGCCGGTATTACAGGGTAACTTCTCTTGACAATCAGGAAAATGAAAGTGAAGCAAGTGAAGCGGCGGGCATAGTTATTACTACCACCGGTAAAATCGAAACCGTTGCTCCTGATGATTTCCGCCTTTTCCAGAACTACCCAAATCCATTCAATCCGGAAACGGTTATAAGCTTCAGGTTACAAAAAGGAGGAAATGTAAAACTTGTCATTTATGACCTGAAAGGAGAAAAAGTAACAGAACTCCTGAATGAATCCAGGGATGAAGGATATTATGAAATAAGATTCAGCCTGAAAGATTTCCCCCTCGCCAGCGGAATATATATTTACCGCATCGATATTAAATCACCCGATGGAACCCCTGTTTTTTCCGATATGAAAAAAATGGTGGTTTTAAAATAAGTCTGAATTATAAAGTATTAAACGGTAATTCGAATCAGAGAATTTTTCGGAGAGGGAATCTAAATTCAAAAAGAATAATTTTCAATTGGAACAGCGAAGCGCTGAAAGCGCCTAAGCAACAGCCCGGGGCGAAGCCCCGGGAATAAAAGAAAAATATAAATTTCAGCCCTGAAAGGGCGAAAGCAAAAAAACTAAAAATAAACACAAAAATTATATCAATAACTTATAAGCGAATGATAATATTAAATAATTTCCTGATATTCATTTTTAGCCAAAAAATGTTTCCGCGACATTAAAGAGCTTATCATCCACAGTCTTTAATGTACCGACAGCCTCCTTAAGATCAACCGCAACTATTTCATTTCCCTGCAGAGCGGCCATCTTGCCGAAGTTTTCCTCTTTAATCAGGTTAACGGCAAAAACGCCGAATCTCGATCCGAGAACTCTGTCGAAAGCGGTCGGGCTTCCCCCTCTCTGAACATGACCAAGTACGGTTGCCCTTGTTTCAAATCCGGTCCGCTTTTCAATTTCTTCAGCTATTACGTAACCAATTCCACCCAGTCTCACATGGCCGAATGCATCTTTCTTCAGGCTCTGAAGCACAAAAGAACCATCCTTATCGGTAGCTTCTTCGGTCTGAACTTTCGCCCCTTCCGAAATAACAACAATGCTGAATGATTTTCCTCTCGCGTGCCTGGTTTTAATAACCTCACAAACCTCATCAACATTAAAAGGTTTTTCAGGAATAAGAATTACATCGGCGCCGCCGGCAATGCCTGAATGAAGAGCTATCCAGCCGGCGTGCCTTCCCATTACCTCTACAACAATAACCCTGTTATGAGATTCGGCTGTTGTATGGAGCCTGTCGATAGCGTCTGTGGCGATATTTACGGCTGTATCGAATCCGAATGTGAAGTCTGTCGCGTTAAGATCATTATCAATTGTTTTCGGAACTCCGACTACATTAATACCATCTTCATGCAGCTTGCTTGCCACTCCGAGAGTATCCTCGCCCCCAATGGCAACGAGACAGTCAACGCCATTTTCAGCAAGTGATTCTTTTACTCTCTCAACGCCATTTTCAACTTTGTAAACATTGGTTCTTGACGATCCTAATATTGTGCCTCCCCTGTGCAGAATACCTGAAACCGAATCAAGGTCCATCTCAATAAAATTATTCTCCAGAAGACCCCGCCATCCTTCTTTAAAGCCGAGCACTTCATAACCTTCCATCAAACCTCTCCTGACTACCGCTCTAATAACAGCATTTAATCCCGGGCAATCTCCACCCCCGGTTAAAACACCAATTCTCATCTTAAAACTCCATATTTATATTATTGTAAAATTATCCCGCACAAAAAAGGGCTGGATGATGATTCTCATTCCAACCCTTCCACAAAACTATTGATTTATTCAGTAAGTTGAGATTAAATTAACTTTAAGTTTGCGAATTTTGTCAGCAATTGTTTTGTCCCTATTGCTTCAAAAGCCACAGTTACCCGCTGTGTTTCACCCGAACCGGTAATCTGGAGTATTTTACCCGATCCGAATCTTTCGTGAGTGACACGGCTGCCAACCCTTAAAGATCTTCTTTCCTGATCAAAATCATCATAACTTTCCTGATACATTTCATCATGTATCTGTTTTCTGCGCCTGCTCGATTTTCTTCCTACTCCCCCGTTCAATTCCAAATATGTTTCGGGATCAATCTCTTCGATAAATCTCGACCGACTCTGGTAAGCTACCTCTCCAAAACGGTACCTTGAACGGGCGTAGGTAACAAAAGCTTTTTTCATGGCGCGTGTCAGGGCGACATAAAATAATCTTCTTTCCTCTTCAATCCTGGAATCGGAATCAAACTTTGGATTGAGGGGGAAAATATCCTCTTCACATCCTGTCATGAATACCACGGGGAATTCAAGTCCCTTCGCGTTGTGAATGGTCATGAGAGTAACTGAGTTTTCTTCCTCTTTATACTCATCAATTCCGGCAACGAGAGACACTTCGGCGAGGAAATCATCAATTGTCGCTTCATTATCGCGTGAAGTAAACTCGGTAATTGATGATAATAACTCCTGCACGTTATTATATCTTTCATCCGCTTCGGGTGATCCATCCTCCTTATACATTCTGAGGATTCCAAGTTCATCCACAAGGGCGGATGTAAGTTCGGCAAGTGATAATTCTTCTTTCAGATCAATGTATTTATCGAGCAGTTGTTTGAATCCTTTTACATTTTTCTGAATTCTTTCCTTGACCTCAATTACCTCAAAAACCCTGGCCATTGTATCAAAAAGTTTTATCTCAAGTTTCCTTGAAAAAGCTATCATTTTGCTGATGGAAGTATTGCCGATTCCCCTTTGAGGAAAATTCATTATTCTTAAAAGGCTCTCTTCATCGTTCTGATTAGCGAGCACTCTGAGGTAGGCGATTATATCCTTAACCTCTTTCCTTCTGAAAAACTCAACTCCCCCGACAATTTTATAAGGAATCTTATTGCGTCTTAATCCCTCTTCAAGGGCTCTTGATTGCGAATGGATTCTGTATAAAATGGCAATATCATTCAGTGAAAGTTTCTTGGATGAAATTTCCTTTTTAATCTGCTTCACTATCTGAAAAGCTTCATCCTTTTCATCAGCGCACCTGATAAGAGATAACTTCTCCCCTTCCTCATTTTCTGTCCAGAGATTTTTTTCAATCTGTTCAGAATTATTTTTAATGACAGAACCGGAAGCAGCTAAAATATTTTTTGTCGATCGGTAGTTTTGCTCAAGCCTGTAAACTTTAGCATCTGCGAAATCCTTGGTAAAATCAAGCATGTTTCTTATTTCGGCGCCTCGCCAGCCATAAATCGACTGGGCGTCATCTCCTACCACACAGACCACAGTCTTGGGAGCGGCGAGCAGCTTTATAATTTCATACTGCGCTTTATTCGTATCCTGGTATTCATCGACAAGAATATACTTGAATTGTTTTCTGTATTTCTGAAGAACACGGGCGTTATTGTTAAATAACTTGATTGGATTGAGCAAGAGATCGTCAAAATCCATCGCGCTGTTTTTGAACAGTCTTTCATTAAAAACCTTGAATATTTCGCCGACCTTTCTGTCTGCCGCCGTCTGGGCATGGTGGTTCAAATATTCATCGGGAGTGATCATCTGGTTTTTAAGATAACTTATTTTATGCTGAATACTGTTCGCGGTTAATCCGTCGATCGAGATATTAAGCTCTCCCATAACAGTATTAACAAGAGAAATCGAATCTTCCCTGTCATAGATGGAAAAATCAGATTCGTAATTAAGCTTCTTTGCTTCGATCCTCAGAATTCTGGCGAATGTGGAATGAAATGTTCCCATCCATATCGACTTAGCGTTTTCGCCGACAAGCTCGACAATCCGCTCCTTCATTTCATTTGCCGCCTTGTTAGTGAACGTCAGCGCCAGAATAGTTGATGGATCAAAACCCTGATCAATAAGATATGCAATTTTATATGTAAGTACTCTTGTTTTGCCTGAACCTGCTCCGGCAACAATCATATGTGAATCGGAATTATACTCTACAGCTTTAAGCTGGGCATCATTAAGCGTCTTTAATAGCTCCATAGACCTTCATTTTTTAGTTTGCAAATATATGGAATTTTGAGCAAACATTCAATTAATATTTCTCACCCGTTAAAAAGGATAACGCATATTATATTACAAAACAGCTATGTTTTTCAGCGCCTTAATAATAACGCACCTTTGAAACCAGGGAAGAAATTTTGTTGGTAAAATAAGGAAAAGCCCTGAAAAATATATGTGGAATATTTTCAGGGCCTTAATTAAACATAGAATCAGATATCAAATTTTATTCCCTGGGCGAGGGGAAGTTCAGTGCCATAATTAATAGTATTTGTTTGTCTTCTCATATATGCTTTCCATGCGTCTGAGCCTGATTCACGGCCGCCGCCGGTTTCTTTTTCACCGCCGAAAGCTCCGCCAATTTCAGCGCCCGAGGTGCCGATATTAACATTCGCGATTCCGCAGTCTGATCCGCGCGCTGATAAAAACTCTTCAGCTTCGCGTAAATCATTCGTGAATATCGATGAAGAAAGCCCCTGAACAACATCATTATGAATATCTATGGCATTGTTTACTTCACCTTTATACTTAATGAGATAAAGGATAGGAGCGAATGTTTCTTCCTGGACTATTTCATAATGATTTTCCGCTTCAACAATCGCCGGTTTTACGTAACATCCCGATTCATAACCTTCACCTTCGAGAACTTCGCCGCCATAAACTATTGTTCCCCCTTCTTCTTTTACTTTAACCAGGGCGTGTTTGAAATCTTCAACCGCGGCTTTATCAATGAGGGGACCGACATGGTTGTTCTGATCAAGCGGATCACCTATTTTCAGGGTTTCATAAGCTTTCACAACCACTGATTTAACCTTTTCATAAATATCCTCATGAATAATAAGCCTTCTGGTTGTTGTACATCTCTGACCCGCGGTGCCTACCGCGCCGAAAACCACAGCCGGAACTGCCATTTTCAGGTCGGCGTTGGGAGTCATTATAATAGCGTTATTTCCTCCAAGTTCAAGGATTGTGCGTCCGAATCTTTTTGAGATCACTTCTGCCCCGTGACGTCCGACAGCGGTTGAGCCGGTTATGGAAACCAGGGGAACTCTTTTGTCATTCAGCATTTTTTCACCAACCGTAGAACCTCTTCCGATCACGAGTGAAAAAAGTCCTTCAGGAAGTTTTTCTTCTTTGATTACATCGGCCAGAATATTCTGTACCGCGATCGCTGTAAGAGGAACCTTTGATGAGGGTTTCCAGAGGTTGGAATCGCCGCATACTGTGGCAAGCATTGAGTTCCATGACCATACCGCGACCGGGAAGTTGAACGCTGAGATTATACCGATAACTCCGAGAGGATGATACTGATCATACATTCTGTGGTTTGGCCTCTCAGAATGCATCGTAAAACCATAAAGCTGACGTGACTGACCAACCGCGAAATCACAGATATCTATCATTTCCTGTACTTCGCCCAGGCCTTCCTGAAGTGATTTGCCCATTTCATAGGATACAAGAGTTCCAAGTTCAGTTTTGTATTCACGCAGTTTCATTCCCACTTTTCTTACTACTTCACCTCTCAAAGGAGCGGGAACTTTACGCCAGACTTTGTAGGCCTCATGAGCTTTCGCGACAACTTTGTCATAATCAGCTTCGGAACACTGGTAAACATTCGCGATATGTTTTCCATCAACAGGCGATGATATTTTCAGCATTCCCGCGTCGGTGGTTTCATTCCATTCCAGCCCTGTAGATGAGCCGTAATTATTTTCTTTAATTCCAAGTTTCTTTAAAAAATCCATTTTTTCCTCATATTTTGTTATTTATATGATGATGTAATACCTATTTCCCTTGATATGGAATCCAGAGTTATTCTCCTCATTTTTTCCTCAATCTCTATCTGAATATCAGAAAAAAGAGAAAGAAAATACTCATTATATGTCGAGCTGATCTTAGCGGCATTCCCATTTTTATTGGATACATCCAGATGAAACGCTTTTTGTTCTTCAACCGCGCAATATATTTCCTGCAAGTGCAGCGATTTTGGGTCTTTGCGCAGGATAAATCCTCCCGCGGAACCTTTTATGCTTTCAACAATATTTTGTTTTACAAGCATTGATAATATTTTCCGAAGTTTGGAAGCATTTACTCCGGTGTAATCTGAAATTTCGCTGCTGCTTTTGGGCCGGGGATAAACCTCCGACAAAAAACAGAGAGCTTTTACCGCATTTGATAGTTTTGTAGACGCTGACATAATTTTTTTTATTTGTTACATATAGTGTAACATATCTAAAAAATAAAATCAATAATAATTTTTCTTTTTTCAATTTAACTGGAATCATGAGCGGTAATAAGATATATTCAGTATAAAAAATATATGAAACAAGGCACACTATATATAGTCGCTACTCCGATAGGCAATTTGGGAGATATAACCTATAGAGCGGTAGAAACATTAAAAATGGTAAATTTTATTTTGTGTGAAGATACACGCACAAGCTCTGCCCTGCTGAAACACTATGATATTCACACTCCTCTCATTTCCTTTAACGCTCATAGCGAGGTAAATAAAAGCGGAATAGCAATTGAGAAGATACTTTCCGGAGAAAAGGGAGCTTTAATTTCTGACGCGGGTACGCCATGCATTTCCGATCCCGGGGTGCGGCTGGTAAACAAAGCGAGATCGGCAGGAATTGAAGTTACCGGAATTCCCGGCGCAAACGCGGCGGTTCTCGCCCTTAGTATTTCGGGGCTGCCCACCGATTCTTTTATCTTTGACGGTTTTCTGCCTCAGAAAAAAGGACGTCAAAAAAAACTTCTGGAAATAAAAAATGAAGAAAGAACTGTTGTTCTTTATGAATCAGTCTACCGAATTCAAAAACTGCTGAAAGAACTTGACGGGTATATGCCGGAAAGAAATATTACTATCTGGCGCGAACTGACGAAAAAGTTCGAGGAATCATGGAACGGAACACCTTCGGAAATTATGAAAGATATTGAAGAGAAACAGGTAAAAGGAGAATTCGTGGTTCTGATTCCTCCTTCCACTTGGAAAACTGATTAATATTTTATCAGACTCTGGATATCATAACCCGATAATTTTTCACGTCCGTTTAAGAATTCAAGCTCAATAAGGAATGAGATGCCCGCTATCACTCCTCCCGATTTTCCAACAAGTTTACAGGCGGCTTCCATGGTGCCACCGGTCGCGAGGAGATCATCATGCAGAAGCACAATGTCGCCTTTATTTATCGCGTCCTTGTGTATCTCCACCTTATCTGTTCCATATTCCAGTTCATAAGATTCTGAAATCGTCTCTGCCGGTAGTTTACCAGGTTTCCTTACCGGAACAAATCCGGCGCCCGCTTCCAAAGCTATCGCCGGGCCAAAAATAAATCCTCTCGACTCAATACCCACAACTTTGGTGATTTTTTTTCCCCTGATGAATTCATTAAAACGGTCAAGCGCTTCCTTCATCGCGCTGTGATCTTTAAGAAGGGTTGTAATATCTTTGAAGATGATACCTTCCTTCGGAAAACCGGGAATGCTTCTTATATACTTTTCCAGCTCCATTATCTACCTAAAATTTTAATTTTCTGTTTACACGACGTTTCAGGAATTTTTTAAAATCCCTGATGCCATAATAATTTATTACTTCATCCATCATCAAACCGGCCTTTCTGCACATCGTAATTCCATAATTAAGATCATAAATGGCCTTCTCGGAATGAGCGTCGGGATTTATGGCAATCTTACAGCCTTTCTCTCTCGCGTAATAAATATATTTCCAGTCGAGGTCCATCCGCAGCGGATTGGTATTCATTTCAATCGCCACATCATTTGCCACACAGGCGTCGATAACTTTTTTCATATCCACATTATATGCCTCTCTTGATAACAGCAGCCTGCCAGAGGGGTGTCCCAGGATATCGGTATAAGGATTTTCCACAGCTTTTATCATTCTTGCTGTCATCTCTTCTTCGGGCATATCAAACCTTGAATGAACCGAAGAAATGACAAGATCAAATTCGGGAAGAAACTCTTCCGGATAATCCAGCTCACCATCAACGAGGATATCACTTTCAATACCGGGAATAATTTTAACATCCGCGGTTTTGTTCAGTTCGGTGATCTCTTTAATCTGGTTTTCCACATCCTCTTCAGTCAGCCCGTTAGCGTAAAAAGCTGTCTGGCTGTGGTCAGTTATACCCATATACTGAAAACCGGCTTTGGCGGCCTGAGCTGACATCTCGGCAAGCGAATTGTTGCCATCTGTAGAGTGTGTATGAACATGAAGCAAACCTTTCATTTTTTTGAAACTCAGATCACTTTCCGTTCTCAGGTTTTCCGGCGCTTCAAAATACTCAGCCTCGCGCATTTCAGGAATAACATAGGGAAAATCAAGTTTCTTAAAGATATCCTTTTCCTTTTTAACTCCATCAATATCACCGGAATATCCCATTCTTTCAAGAAATGCTTTTGAAGCGCTCCTCTCAAAAAGAATCTTCGGATATCTGTCGGGATCATGGGTTATCAATAATTTATACCTGGTTCCCCTTATAATGGTTAATTGTTTATAGTCGGAATCGAATTTATAGTATTCTATATCTCTGATAACCCGCTGAAATTCATTTATACAGGGATTAACCTCTTTGGCCATAACAAGTATCTCAATATTATTCACAATATTAGCCCCCCGTCTGAGTTCGCCGACAGGCTCAAAAGAAATAACACTGGGAAGCTGCTCCAGTATTTCTTTCGCTTCATAATATCTGTTCAGAGCCATATGGTAATGAGTCTGTCCCGTCATTCTTTTTATACGGTTTATCTCGGCAAGTATCTTCTCCTGCATATGCTGCCCAAAGCCGGGAACTTTGACAATTTTACCATTATTGCAGGCTTCTTCGAGGGATTCAACATCAGTGATTCCAAGCTCGTCATAGAGATATTTGATTCTTCGGCCTCCAAGACCTCTCAACTTTATCAACTCAAAAACTCCGGGAGGAACGTCTTTTTTATGTTTGTCAAATTCCTTGACTTTCCCCTGGTTGGTAAGCTGGAATACAACAGCCCGGATTCCGCGTCCAATACCTCTGACTTTTTTTATTGTGCCATCTTTAATGGCAGTTTCCAAATCTCCTCTGAATCTTCTGATGGCATTCGCTCCGTTACGGTAGGCCAAAACTTTAAACCTGTTGGCCTCTTTAAATTCCATCAGATCACCCATCTGTTCAAGCGCATCGACTAAATCTTTTCTTAAAGACATTTATCCCGAAATTTTTGTGATAAAATAAAGTTGTATATAAGTAGTAAAAAATCCAAACACCGCACCCGCGATTACCTGCATGTAAGTATGTTTTTTGAGAATAATTCGCGACCATCCTATAAGCAATAATAAAATGGGGTACCAGAATGAAATATTTCCTGTAAAATAAAAATAAACTGCCAAAGGAACCGCGGCCGCTATCAAATGAGCGCTTATCTTCCAGTACCGGTTTATTATAACCAGCAGCGTGAGAACAACTGCGTAAATAAACCACATATAATAAATAATATCGACCGTTTCATAAAAATAAGCAGCAAACCCTGAAAAAAGACTTAATATAATCCCCGAAAGGTACGGCCTGACTCTTTCTTCCTTCACTGTTGCGTCATTGTCACCAATGAAACCCCTTTTCCTCCAGTAGATAAAAATAGCCAATGGGAGCAATAAACCGGATAAAGCGGAGAGCGCGATATTAAAAATCAACTCTCTTTCCGATAAGGAGTTACTATAAGATAAAAAAATAAATAAAAAAGTACAAAAAACAGGCGGAATAAATATAGTGGAAATAATCCGCGCCACAGTTTTTTTATAATTTTTGTCTGTTATTTTATCTGTTAATTTCACTCTCATCAACGTTATTACCATTTTCAAGTTCTTCCAGGAACTTCATTAGCAATTCCTCAATAGGCGCGTATTCGGTATGTTTCATCAGTTCCGGTTTAAGTTTTGATGAATTGTGTATTCCTTTCAGATATCCTGAATAATATTTTCTAAAAGGAATAACAGCGTATTTTTCTTCATCTTTGAATAAAGTTTCATATTTTAAATGACGTAAAGCGGTTTCAATTCTTTCTCTGATTGTGGGTGGCGGAGGCAATTGCCCATTCTGCATCAGCGTTTTACCCCTGCTGAAAATCCATGGATTACCAATAGCTCCCCTGGCAATCATCACACCGTCTGCTCCTGTTTCATCAAATGCCCGTTTTATATCTTCAGCCTCCATAACTCCGCCATTGAGGACAACAGGAATAGATATATGTTTTTTTGCCTTTGTTATCCAGCTCCAGTCCGGCTCGCCTGAATGAGCGTCGGCTCTGGTCCGGCAGTGAATTGTCAATGCCCTGGCGCCCGCGTCTTCAATCCGCCGGGCTACATCCTCAATAAGAATACTGTCGGAATCCCAGCCAATTCTCGTTTTAACCGTTACCGGTCTGTCAACTGAATTCACAATCTCCTTTACCATTTTTTCCATATATGGAGGATCTTTAAGCAATCCCGCTCCGGCGCCCCTGCGGGCAACCTTTTTCACCCAGCATCCCGCGTTAATGTCAATAATATCGGGATTTTCAGTTTCGACAATTACCGCTGAGTTTTTCATCGCTTCCAGATCGGCCCCGTAAATCTGAATACCGACAGGTCTTTCCTCATCACTGATTCTCATCTTTTTTTCAGTCTTTTTATTCGACCTTACCAGTCCGTCGGAATTAATAAACTCGGTGTAAACGATATCAGCCCCGAATTCTTTACATAGTTTTCTGAAAGCCGGTCCGGTTACATCCTCCATCGGAGCAAGAAGCAGCGGTTTCTCAAATTCTATATTATCTATTTTAAACATTTATCAGATCCTTTGCAATCTTTCCTTTCTTAAAAAATAATATGATATAAAGAATGTTAAAAGGGTAAAAACCGCTCCTGTTAAAAAAGGAAACTGATACCCGATAAAATTATAGGCTATTCCTCCCCAGAAAGGCCCAAGGACCCTGGCGAGTGACGCGAGCGATTGATTTAATCCAAGAATCGCTCCCTGCTCTTTTTCAGGTGAATAGCGCGATATCATGCTTAAAACAACCGGCTGCAGAATCCCGGTTCCGAAAGTCATTATTACACTTACAAGAGCCAGGCCAATAAAGTTCATACCGTAAGGCAGAAGCCCCAGACCCGTCATCATAAAAAGTAAACCGGTAAGAACCAGTTTTCTGTCATCAAATCTTGATGTAATTCGATTTATCAGCCCACCCTGAATAATGGCCGATATAATCCCGATCAAAGCGAATAAGTAACCTGTCTGCATATCGGTAAGACCATAAACTTTGTATGTCAGGATGGCAAATGTGCCATATATATTCGCGATGGAAAAAATGATTATAAAAAATATTATTATCAGCAGCCCCAGTGAAGGATGGGTAAGAATGCTTTTAACATAATTAAAATCAAAAAAGAGAGTTCTTCTGTTCTCTTCGGCAGATGCCTCTTTTTTTGATTCCGGAAGCATAAAAAACGCAAATATCAACGCGAGAAACGAAAACACTGAAGCGGCATAACCGGCGACAGAATAACCATATTGCGATAATGCCCCCCCTATAAACGGACCAAAAACAAATCCCAGTCCAAATGCCGCGCCAATTAATCCCATTCCTTTTGATCTCTGTTCTTTTGGTGTCACATCGGCAATATACGCCTGGGCTACCCCAATATTGCTCCCGCCGAATCCCGCAATTAATCTTGAGAGAAGTAAAAGAAAAAATGAATCGGAGATACTGAATACAAGATAGGATATTGATGTAATGAAAAGCGTGATCAGAATCAGCGGCCGTCGCCCGATTCTGTCCGAAATTTTTCCAAGCAGCGGATTAAAAAGAAATTGTATAAATGAGTAGGCCGCGACAATAATACCAATGCCAAAATCTGAAATATCCAGGTTTTTACTGGCGAAAGTTGGCAAAATGGGTATAAGGATGCCGAATCCCATCAGATCAATAAATACGGTAATAAAAATTACCGATAACGATGATTTATTTCTCAAGCTTATTTCCGAATGTTAATCGTTTCACTGAAGCAAAAACCTACTCAAAAACCACCTTTTCATATTGAAGCTTTTCCGAAAGACCGGTTATAATTTCAATGGTGTCAAAATAACCTTCTTTCATAAGCTTAATATCCTTTTCAGTCATAAATTCAGGAAGGCTGCTTATCACATCCTCAACCAGTGGCAAAATAACATATTCACGTCCGTTCACTGTATCCCCTTTAAAAACCCATAAGGGGATAATTCTTACATCCAGTAGTTTGATATCGCCAGTATATAAGTTTTTCTGAATATCAAAATATAAGATAACTCCCGTATCAGAATAACGCCATCGTTGATTGGATATAAAATTGCCAAGAGAATATGCTACAAATCCGGTATCGATATTGGCGGCATCCGAGTTGTAATAATCAACCGGCTGCATTACATGCGGATGACTGCCGAGAATAATATCAGCTCCATATGATTGAATTTTTTTTACGATTTTTTTCTGGTAGTAATTTGGCTCCCTCTGGTATTCATCACCAAAATGAAGATAAACTATAACAACTTCCGCGTCCCCTTTTCTGGCAATTTCAATATCCCTTCTAATCGAAGCTGTATCAATTCTGGCCAGCATATGCTCCGAACCTTTCTCAACCGGCATTCCGTTATTGCTGTAAGTATAGCTTAAAACTGAAAATTTCATTCCCTTCAGTTCAATCACCCGCGCGCTGTCCCTTTCTTCGGGGTAAATAAATGTCCCCGATCTTAACATTCCAAGCTGTTCAATTAACCCGGCAGTTCTTCTGATACCTTCCGCTCCCCTGTCCCTTGAATGATTATTGGCAGTGATCATCATATCAAATCCCGAAGCGGCAAGATCATCCAAAAACTGATCGGGTGTATTAAAAATGGGAAATCCTGTATATGGATGTTTATCCCCGGCCATCACTGTTTCAAGATTGCCAATCATAAAGTCGGGATATTCAAGGTATTTTTTTATCATCCGGTAAACAGGTTTAAAGTTAAAACTGTCTTTTCCGGCTTTCGCGTATTTGAATTGAGTGGAATGGCACATAATATCCCCGACCATTCCGAACTTTACCACAACAGTTGAATCACTTCGCGCCTGAAGCTGCGGAGAGATCAGCCTCGCAGGCATTACAAAATTGAGTAATAACGCGGAGACAAAAATTAAAAAAATGATAATAACTTGTTTCATGTGTAATAAACAGATCAATAATTTAAAAAAAAGAAGGAGCCGGCCATAGGATTTGGCAGCCTATTGGTTCCTTCAAAATTTAATTCTGCATCCATGCAGTCTGGCCGGCTTTAAAACGAATTATCCTTCTTTCCGTTTGGCTTTTAAGTCCTGAATTTCGACTCTCATTTCCTGAGCCATATTTTTTAACTCACTCAGTCCTTTACGAAGCCGTGTACCTGCGGCTGCTTGTTCCTTGATGTAGAATTTTTCCACATCCGATTCCATGGACTTTAAGAAATCCAGCATCTGTTGGTACTTTTCGCTCATGAAAATCCCCTGATATATTTATTGGTTGTTATTTGAGATTCTCTGAAACTATTTCGGCAATATCCTTAACCTTTACTTCATCCGATTTATCAAATGTTTTCAAACCATCTGAAAACATTGTCATGCAGAAAGGACAGGCAGAGGCAATAGTATCGGGGTTTGTTTCCAAAGCCTCCCGGGTTCTTTCCTCATTTATTCTTTTGCCTTCAAGCTCTTCCATAAACATGCGTCCTCCGCCTGCCCCGCAGCAGAATCCTTTGTCGCGGTTTCTTCCCATTTCGGAAGCGCTTATTCCGTCAACACTTTGCAGGATCTGCCTCGGTTCATCATAGATATTATTATACCGGCCGAGATAACAAGAATCATGAAATGTTACTTTTTCAGTTTCAGAATTATTTAGACTAATTTTCTTTTCTTTTATCAGATCATTTATCAGTTCGGTATGGTGAATTACTTCGAAATTGCCACCAAACTGAGGATACTCATTTTTTAATGTGTTAAAACAGTGAGGACATGCTGTAACGATTTTTTTAACACCATAACCGTTGAGAACTTCCACATTTTCCTGAATCATCATTTGCGCGAGGTATTCATTACCCAAACGCCTCGCGGTATCACCGTTGCATTTTTCTTCTGAGCCAAGTATTCTGAAATCAACTCCCCCTTTTTTCATTATTTCAGTGAAAGCCACCGAAACTTTTTGATAGCGGGAATCGAACGAACCGGCACAACCAACCCAGAACAGTATATCACAATTACTGTCTTCGGCCATTGTTTTTACATCCAGTCCTTCAGCCCATTCAGCTCTGTCTTGCGGATTAAACGCCCAGGGATTAAAATTTGTTTCAAGATTTTTGAACACTGAATTTAGTTCATTCGGAAAACTGGCTTCCATTAAAACAAGATTTCTTCGCATATCTATTATCGAATCAACATGTTCTATGGTCACCGGGCATTCCTGAACGCAGGCCATACAGGTTGTGCAGGCCCATAGTTCATCAGCGGTAATATAATCATTAACTAATGTTTTATCTGTAATACCTTCCTTCTCCTCCACGCCCGAAAGCATCAGGGGAGCCTTTTCTTCCAGTCTGTGCCTTATATCCACAATTATTTTTCTTGGAGATAAAGCCTTGCCTGTGTTTGCTGCCGGGCAGGATGCTGTGCATCTGCCGCATTCGGTACAGGCATAACCGTCGAGAAGCTGTTTCCAGCTTAAATGCTCAATATCTGCGGCGCCGAATTGTTCCGCTTCCTCATCCTCCAGATCAATCGATTTTAACGCATATTTTCTATCACCCGTTTTAGAAAGATATACATTTGGAATCGATGTTATAACATGGAAATGTTTTGAATATGGAAGGAAATTCATAAACCCGAATATTACGAGAATATGAATCCACCAGAAAATTTCATACCATTGCTGAGCATTATCCGACACAGGATTGAAGAAAAAACCGGCCAGCCAGTGTGAAACCGGTCTCAGGTCCCACTCCGTTGCCATAAAATTATTAACGGAGTACTGAGCCATATTCTGGCCAAACATCGATATTACAACTATTGTTATCAGTGAAAGAATAAAAATCGCGTCAATTTTTCCTTTTGAACCAACTTCCAGTCTTTCAACTCTAAAAATTATTCTCCTCGAAAATGAAACTAATAATACAAAAAGAAGAACCAGACCAAAGATATCCTGAACCAGGGTAATCAATGAAAATACCGGTCCGAGAAAATGAAATGAAAATCCTGAATAAAATCCCTGAATTATTGCCTCGAGCACCGCAAAAACGAAAACCATGAATCCCCAAAATATGATGAAGTGGAGAATTCCCGCTAATGGTTCGCGAAGTAATTTGCTCTGCCCGAATGCTATTCGAAGAACATTGATGAATCTCTCACCCGGTTTATCAGTTCTGTTTTCAGGTAACCCGATTTTCAGGTACCCGATTTTCTTCATCAAACTGAAAACAAGAAAACCAAATGAACCAATAAAAACTAAAATGAACAATATATTCTTTAATTCCATCTCGAATCCGGTATTTTTACAAATATTTTATGCTGGCAGTTTCGGAAATTTTTTTGATGCGACTGTATAAATACTTATCGCTGAAGCTATTTTTATCAAATCCCATATTGAGAAAATAAGAGCTCCTGAATAAAGCGCTTCACTGAAGTTTCCACCGAAAAACAAGCTGAGATAAAGAGTCCCGGTAAAAAGTATTACAATAGCGCCTAAAAGCATAGAAAATGCCACTGTAAGAAAACTGTTATCTTTCCTGACCACATAACCAACAAGAAACGCGGCTAAAGGAAATGCGAGCAGATATCCGCCTGTCGGGCCGAACAACACCTGCGGGCCAAAACTAAAACCGGCAAATACCGGCATTCCAACAAGGCCTGCTCCCAGGTATGCTATCTGGCTGTACATACCATTCCTGGCGCCGAGAAATGCTCCTGATAAAAGAACAAGCATCGTCTGAAGTGTAAATGGCACCGGCTGCACGGGAACCGCAACCTGCGCCGATAAAACGGTTAATATTGAGAAAGAAATCACCCAAAATAATCCGGAAGATTTTACCCGCCGTAAAATTTCTGCCAGGCTGCCGGTTTTGGAGTATAGTTTCACTGTCATTATTACCTCTGAATTTTATTTTATTTTTCTGATAAATTTTATTGTCTGTTCTAATAAATAATCAAACTTGCTGTTACTTTCCTGAAATGGATGTACCGTATTAAATGTATGTCCGGCTCCTTCAATAATTTTCAGCTCAGTAATGTTTTTATCCGACGCCTCATATAACATCTCCGCTTCCGGCAAAGGAACGGCCAGGTCCTGATTCCCGTGAAGAATGAGCCAATCTTTATTAATCTTTTTAGCTGCTCTTATTAAATCAAGCTCTTCACTGTTTTTTTTCAGGTCTTCCAGAAAAGATTTATTCATTCTCATAACCTGGCCGGTGCGCTGATTAACAACTTCAAAAAAACCGGTCGCCAGCCAATCTTTCTTTTGTCTTTCCGAAAACCTGTCGGCCCTGGCTATAGCGGCCCAGGTCACCAGGCCCTTCACTGCCCGATGTCCGGCGCATAACAATGCCACTCCCCCTCCCCGGCTGTGGCCAAGAAGGAAAACAGGCTGGTTGCCGACCGGGCCAAAATATCCGGATACGGTTAAATCAATAATCTTATTGAGCTCCTCAACCTCACGTGATAATGTGTTTTCCGCGAATTTGTCAATTCTGGTAAATTCGGTTGAATTGCCTTCTATTCCATTTCGGCTGAAATTGAATGTTACCACAAAACATCCGGCTTCAGCGAGGATTTTTCCCGCTTCCGGAACAAAACCCCAGTCTTTGAAACCTTTAAACCCATGGGCGTATATCACATTGGGTCCTTTGCCGAGGTTCTCCTCGCCATAAACGGTGATGTTTATTGTTTCTTTATCAGATGTGTATGTTTTATAGTGAACACTCATGCTTTCTATATTACCGGAAATTGAGATACTATCGTCAAATATACCAATTAAGCTAACAAATTTAACAATTCGGTAAATTAAAAGAAATTTATTTTTATAAAAAGCTCTGTTTTGGATATATTTTGAATACCAATAAAGTGATTTTATGATCGCCCGATTCATTAAACAGTATACAATTAACTTATTTTTTATACTACTTAACAGAAAGTAAGAACGAATGGATTTTTATTTTTCAGAAGATTTGGAATTATTACGCCAATCTGTAAGAGAATTTGCGGATTCGGAAATTAAACCACTTGCAGCCTCAATTGATATCAATGAAGAGGTCCCGCGCGAATTAATAAAAAAAATTGCTGAAATGGGCTTGTTCGGAACAGGCTTTCCTGAAAAATATAACGGTGGAGGATTTGGGGAATTGGGATATTGTATCGCGCAGGAGGAAGTGACAAAAGCCTGCGGCTCCACCGCGGCGCTGATCGGAGCTCATCATTCCATTGGCGCTAACGCTATTTTTATAGGAGGTTCCGAAGATCTTAAAGAAAAATATTTACCCTCTCTTTGCGCCGGCGAAAAACTTGCCGCCTTCGCCCTTACCGAAGCTGAAGCCGGATCCGACGCCTTCAATCTTAAAACCTCCGCACGGTTTTCTGATGGACGCTGGGTGCTTAACGGCGAAAAAATATGGATAACAAACGCCGGAATTGCTGACGTGTTTTCCGTTTTTGCCCGCACTCCCAAAGGTATTACAGGGTTTGTTGTGGAAAAAGATTTTCCGGGAATTACAATTGGTCCGAAAGAAAAAAAACTTGGAATTAGAGGAAGTGTAACAAATTCGATAAATTTCGATAATGTAGAAGTGCCTAAAGAAAATATGATTGGCGCTGACGGTCGTGGATTTTTAATCGCTATGTCGACTCTCGACGCCGGCAGACTTGGCATCGGAGCCTGCTGCGTTGGAGCCGCTAAGGAAATGCTGGAAATATCGGTGCAATTCGCGAATCAACGCAGACAGTTTAATCAGCCGATAAGTAAGTTCCAGGCTGTCCAGTTTATGCTTGCCGAGATGACAACAAAAATTTACGCGATGGAAAGTATGCTCTATCGCGCGGCTTCGAAATATGATGAAAAAGCGGATATAAGCAATGATGCCGCCATTGTAAAACTTTTCTGCTCGGAAGGTGTGTCGGAAGTTGCCGATATGGCCCTGCAGATTCATGGCGGCATGGGATTTTCAAGAGAAATCCCCGTCGAACGTTTTTACAGAGATGCCCGGATACTCAGAATTTTTGAAGGCACCAGTGAAATTCAGAAGCTGATTATCAGTAGAAAAACAATCAAAAATAACGGAAAATGGAAAAGTTAAATGACCGGCTTTCTGGTAATACCCTCGATTGACATCAAGGATGGAAAAACTGTAAGAGTTGTTCAGGGAATTCCTGAACTTAACTGCCCGGAATATAATAATGATCCGGTGGAAACCGCCCTGCTATGGAGAGCGGAAAATGCCAAGTGTATTCATGTTGTCGATTTTGACGCCGCCCTGAATCATTCTCATAAAAATTTTGAAATAATAAATGAAATTTGTGAGTCAGTCATTATTCCGGTGCAGCTTGGAGGAGGTATCCGAAGTTTTGATGACGCTAAAGAAGCGATGGAGTTGGGAGTATTCCGGCTTATTGTCGGTTCACTTGCTTTTGAAAAGCCTGAAGAATTCAAAAAAATCGTTGAAACTTTTTCTCCCGGTAAAATTGTCGCTGCCATTGATATTATCAATGAGGAGGTTGTTACTCACGGAAGACTTCATAAAACCGGAATGCACTATCTTGATTACGCGAAAAAACTAAAAAATCTTGGCGCCGGAAGATTTTTAGTTACTGATGTTAAAAGAAACGGCATGTTATCAGGTCCTAACCTTGAACTTTCGAAAAAAGTTGCGGATATTACAGGAGGAAAGGTAACACTTTCAGGAGGCGTCGGTAATGTCACTGATTTGTGGAATATCCGGAATTCCGCAAAAGATGGAATTGACTCGGTGGTTATCGGCAGAGCGTTTTATGAAAACAGGTTCTCCTGCATGAAAATATGGCGTGTTGCCGAATCAGGATTATTTAATTAGGAAAATATCATGGATAAACCCTCTGATTTTATACGTGCCAGCAGCTTTTGGGCAAACATGTTCAAGTCTCCCGATAATAAAACCGATCTGGAAAATGTTCTTATGGCTATGCCTCCTTTTAAAGGATTCGACCGGAAACATACCAAACTTTTTATGCAGCTTATTCATGACCGGTTATACCAGGCAAACGAGTATATCTTTTACCAGGGAGACCCGGGTATTTGCCTGTATATTATCAGGGATGGAGAAGTTTTGATATCACAGGCAGATGAACATGGGCATGATCACGAACTGGTTAAGTTTTCCAGGGGAGATTTTTTCGGGGAACTCGCCCTTATTGATGATGAATTTCGTTCAGCTTCAGCAGTCGCTCTTAAGGAAACTCATATCGCTGTTATCTTTAAACCTGATCTTGATGAGTTCATTGAAAAGTTTCCAAGACACGGTATTTCAATTCTAAGAGGTATTTCGCAGATTATCGCAACACGTCTGAGAAATGTAAACCAGGATTATATGACCTGTTATCACTCTCTCTTAAAAATTCAGGAGGAATCAGGAGATGGAAAAGATTAATAAAATTCTTGCCCCTATTGATTTTTCAGATTTTTCCAAACACGCTCTCAAATATTCCGTTGAAATGGCCGAGCACTTCAGCGCCGAACTTTTCCTTATTTATGTTATTGAACCATCCTTTTATCCTGCCGATTTTAGCATGGGGCAAATATCTGTGCCTACCGCGGAACTTGAGACTATAAAACACGCACGTGAACAACTCGATTTGCTCGCGGAAGAAAAAATCAGAAAACGGGTTAAATATAACACCATGATTAAAACCGGGAGACCTTTTGTCGAAATTATAGACACCGCGTCGGAGGAAGATATCGATTTGATAATTATTTCAACCCATGGTCATACCGGCATGGAGCACCTGCTTTTTGGAAGCACCGCCGAGAAGGTTGTAAGAAAAGCTCCCTGCCCCGTGCTTACTTTAAGAGAACCATTGAAAGGATTCCGATTCAGAGGTTAAATACAGATAAATTATGTCGAATGAAACTGAAAAATATTTTTCACTTCTTCTTGCCGATAATCATTCAGGCAGCCGGGAATTGCTCAGAAACCTGATAGCGATATTAAAAACAGATTATGAAAAACTGGCCTATCCCGGTTTAGTCCTTGACGAACTGGCGAAAGAACTTTCGGAATTTCAGGCAATTACTCACTTTATTGATGATTTTCGAAATTATGATAATAAATCGGTTTGCGACCGGCAACAATTTCTTCAGAAAAAACTAACAGAAATTGATAATTCCGATTTCAGAATATTTCGTAACATCGCTAAAATATTTAATACAAGAAAACAGGTAGTTACCATTTCGAATAGTTCAACTCTGCAATATGTATTAACTATGCTGGCAAAAGATGAAAAAATAGATAAAGTATGGATTTGTGAATCCCGGCCGGCTCTTGAAGGAAGAATAGCGGCTTCCATATTGGCGGAAAAAAATATTCCTGTCAGGCTGGTTCCTGAAAATATGCTCGGTTACGCTGTTAAAAATTGTGATGTGGCTCTACTGGGAGCTGACAGAATTCTTGGCAACGGAAATATAATTAATAAAAGCGGCAGCCTTCCTCTGGCAGTTCTCTGTAATTTTTTTGCGATCCCCCTTTATGTGCTGGCCGATCAGACTAAGTTTTCATCCATGACAAATTTTACTCCCCTGGAAAAACCTGTTGAAGAGGTGTGGATGGGACGGCCTGAAAATGTCGAAGTTACAAATATCTATTTTGAGGAGCTCGAACGGGATCTGATTACCGAAATCATATCGGACTAAGCTGGCAGAGCCAAACCCAAAATGAAATTCAGGCAAATAGTTGCGCTTGTTCTCGCAATCGGCTTTATTTTTCTCACACAAATTATTCGAAAACGATTATTTAAATCAATATACTCTGTTCAATATCCTGCCATTTAAAGTAAGAATATAATTTTTAAGTCGCCTAAATTTTCCCTGGGCAGAGCTTGAGGAAAACGCCCCAAAGGGGAAAAGTTCCCTGGCAAAACGTGAGGCGATTTATTCAATAAGAAATTAAATTCTACGCAAATTGGTAAGAAATTAATCAGCAGTTAGAAAGTTTTATTGCCAGGCATAAGTTTCGTAGTTACTCGAGGTGTGTCCTCCCCCGTCAATGAAGAAAGGCGCTTCATTGCCACCCCCTCCGAAGGGGGATATTTGTCAACCAATCCAAATATTTGAAATATCCCCCTTTGGAGGGGGTGGATTCAAAGTGTTTTTCTTTGAAGACGGGGGAGGACTATCCTTGAGCTAACCGATAACTTTTCTTTTTCTGACTCCATCGGTTTATGGATTTGGAATCGCGGTCTGATTATCGGCAACATGTTATTGGCGGGCTTTTTGACAAATTTTGCTCCCCGGATTATCTCAACATGCTGGAGTTAGTGTGGTGATAAGAGCCTAAATTTTCCCCAAGCGAGCTTGGGGAAAAAGCCCTGACGGGGAAGAGATTTATTTCGTAAGTAATCAAATTCTGCAAAAAATAGTTAAATTTATAAAATATTTCGAGACATGTAACAAACTCACCCTAAATCCCTCTCTTGGGAAGAGAGGGACTTTAAGACACCCCCTCTTTTTTCAAGAGAGGGGGCCGGGGGGTGAGTTGTTTTTCCAACCTGGGATATTTAAATAGTTTTATTCTTGCTCGGCGATTTTATGGATTAAAAATAGCGGCCTGATTATCGGCAACATGTTATTAGCGGGCTTTTTGACAAATTTTGCTCCCCGGATTATCCTCAACATGCTGGAGTTAGTGTGGTGATAAGAGCCAAAAAAGATAAAAAAAAAGCGGAAAAATCTTCCCGCCTTTAATCGCTTTCAAATATTTTCTTTTATGGTGTGTTCCTGTAGATCATCCTCGGGAATGGAATCGCTTCTCTTAAATGATCAATTCCGCAAATCCATGAAACTGTTCTTTCCAGTCCGAGTCCGAAACCGGAATGAGGAACAGACCCATATCTTCTCAAATCAAGATACCATTCAAAAAATTCCTGCGGCAGTTCATGCTGTTCTATTCTTTCGAGCAGGAAGTCCAGGTTATCTTCTCTCTGGCTTCCCCCGATGATCTCACCATATCCTTCCGGAGCGATCACATCAACCGCGAGGGCAACTTTGGGATTTTCAGGATCACGTTTCATATAGAAGGCTTTAACTTCGGCCGGATAACGATGAATCATTACCGGGCGGTCATACTCCTCCCCTATCACGGTTTCATCGGCCGCGCCCAGATCATTTCCCCATTCAAATTCATGACCTTTTTTATGCAGAAGCTCAACCGCTTCGGTATAGGAGATTCTTGGGAAAGGCCTTTTTATATTCTGAAGTTTTGTTATATCTCTTTCGAGCGCTTCAAGGTCTTCCATGTTATGTTCAAGAACCTGGGCGACAATATATTCGAGAAATTCTTCAGCGAGGTCCATATCATCATTCAGATCAAAAAATGCCATTTCAGGCTCAACCATCCAAAACTCGGTCAAATGTCTTCTCGTTTTTGATTTTTCAGCCCTGAATGTCGGGCCGAATGTATATACTTTGCCCAATGCCATAGCGCCCGCTTCGGCATAAAGCTGGCCAGACTGTGTCAGATAAGCTTTGCCTAAATCAAAATATTCCGTTTCAAAAAGGGTTGATGTCCCTTCACACGCGTTTGGTGTTATTATCGGCGGATCAAACAGGGTAAAACCATTCTTATCGAAAAAGTCCCGTATTGATTTTACAATTCGGTGTCTGATCTTCAGAATCGCCACCTGTCTTTTCGAACGCACCCACAGATGCCTGTGATCTATCAGAAATTCAATTCCATGTTCTTTTGGAGTGATAGGATAGTCATTCGATTCTCCTATCAGATTCAATGATTTTACATCAAGTTCATATCCTCCAACCGCGCGCGGTTCTTCTTTTACTAATCCTTTAACTTCAAAAGAAGCTTCCTGGCTTAGATTTCCGGCAACTTCAAATTCTTCCGGTGTAAGATTGCCTTTAAAGGCCACACACTGCACATATCCGGTTCCATCTCTCAGAACCAAAAATTTAACTTTCCCGCTCGATCTTTTGTTGTAAAGCCAGCCTTTTAAGTTAACTTCGGCGCCGACATAGTCCTTAAGATCCCTGATATAAACTTTTTCACTCATTTTTTTGAATTCTTATTTTATTCCACAAAAAACTTAATTGCGAAATATAAACAGCGACCTTCATAAAAGCAAAAAGGATAATTTCTTTCTATCTTTCACTCCCGAATACTTAACGATATAACCGGTTCTTTAATTAATGGTAATTTTCTTCCATTTTATTCCTTGAATTAAATTGGACAAAAATGTATTTTTGGGTGTATTGCGATCTGGTGTGGATTGTGAGCATCTGTTTTTGAATAGCCGGATATTATTATCCTGTTTCGTTGTTAAATACTGGCCGCGGATAATTATTTCTTTTATATATAGATACCGACTTAATGGTTTTAAGCGCCGGTAAAAGAATTCTGTGTTTTTTTATCTGATTATAAATAAATTGATCAGGAAATACAGTTAAACATTTCCTTTCGTTAATTTTGTCAATCCATACCTTCATCGGCTTATTGGCCGTGATCCAGAAATTATAACAATAATAATATGGAGCTAGCCATGGTGAAATCATCTATCAAACCAATTATTAAGAATGGACTGCTGTTCATTCTGGCAATGATTTTCACTTCAACAATTAATTTTGCGCAGATTCACTCAATCGGCGGAAGCGGATACTGGAATGATGAAGAGACCTGGGTTGGAGGACAAATTCCCGGCGCAGGCGATGATGTTGTCATAAATGGAACTATTACTGTTAATGTTACCGCATACTGTAATAATCTTTCTGTTGAGGGGATACTTCAATCTGGCCCGAACGGTCAGACTCACGCGATACATGTTTATGGTAATTGTGATAATAATGGGGTTATCATTGACCATGAAAGTGATATGTGGTATAACCTGCATCTTTATCTGCATGGCAACCTGACTAACAACGGTACTTTCAGAATTGAAAAGATAGATTTTGAAGGAGCTGGCGATCAGACAGTTACCACTACAGGTGAATTTCCCCTTGAAGCATATTATATTGTTGATCAGGATCCGGCCTCTGATATTGTTGCCGGTTCAGAGCTTTTCCTGAAATATTATATTCTGGATCTTGACCATGGAAATCTGGTGGCAAATAATACGGATATCCATTTTAACTACTGGATGACCAACGGGAATTCGAATATGTATGATATAAATATCCTGGCTAACGGGAATTCCCTCTATTTTGCCCCGGGAGCTTTTCCTATTGATTCTGTTAATATTAAAGACGCCGTAATAAAAGGACAATTATCAATATGGGGCGGTCCTGTTTCCCTTGAAAATATTACAGTGGAAGATACTCTGCAGGCCGGAGGCAACGGCAATGACCACGCTGTCAGCATTTACGGAGAATGTATAAACAACGGAATGATAATTGACAATTCGAGTGATATGTGGTATAATCTGATCGTATATTTATATGGAAACCTGACCAATAATGGTGTTTTTCGTGTCGATCAGCTTAATTTAATGAGTGATGACCAGCAGACTTTCAGCTCAACCAGCGAGTTCCCCATCGAAGCATACTATATCACCGAACATAATCCGTCCTCTCCGTTAGTTGCAGGAAATGAGCTTCACCTGGAATTTTATATACTCGATCTTAATCATGGCGAACTTATCCTGAACAGCGGATCAAACCTTAGTATTAACTCATATAACGATGCGTGGGGCTCCCATATTGCTGACGCGAACATCCTGGCTAATAATAATGAAATTTATTTTTCACCCAGGGTTGATTCCAGGGATTCTGTGTATGTAAAAGACGCTGTAATTAAAGGGAAATGCACCATCCAGGGCTCTCCGGTCACCTTTGAAAATATTACCGTGGAAGATACTCTCCAGGGAGCCAACAGCAGCGTTCCAAATAACCTTATAATAACCGGCACTCTGGTTAATAATGGTGTTATCAGGGATAATGATGATGTCTGGAAAAGGCTGCATCTTTATATCCAGGGAGATGTTATCAACAATGGTGAATGGATAAATGAGCATGTCCATATTGTTCCGGGAGATGAACGACACTTTTCACAATCGCCGGGAACTTATTTTGCCTCGGAATACTTCAGCTTCGAAGATTCAAATGCCGTTTTAACGATGGATACTGATATATCTTTCAAAAACACACGCTTTGAAATGAACTATGGCCAGTTCAATACTCTGGCTTCAGGTACTATTCTTTTTGATAACGTTGATCTGTTTTACGCTGATCTTACTCTGGAAGAAAACACTTCCCTTCTACTCGAAAATAGTTCAAAAATTTCGCAGAGTAATATTTTCGGAACAGAAAATCTGAATGATATCAGCTTTAACGGGGGCTCTTTCATTGAATATACCACTGCCGGCAATATAAAATTTCATGGTGTAGTCAACAGCGGGTACGGCTTGAAACTCGTTGACCAGGTAACTATTGAAGATACCCTTCAGGGAGGTCTTAGCAATACTGTAACAATCGATTGCGACGCTGATATTGTTAATAACGGCAGTATCCTGAAAGGAGGATGGGAAGTGAATTTTTATGCCTCAGGAGATGTGCAGAACAATGGCATCTGGCAGCATGGCTATTTTTACTTTAACGGATCAGAACCCCAAAATGTAGGTTGTTCGGAAAATGCCTTTTTTGATATTGATTATTTTCTCGGCACCGATACCAACACTACTTTAAATGCCGGTCAGTTCCTGAATGTTTACGGCGCGAATCAATTCAAACTTTTTGACGGAACACTCAATCTCGCGCCAAATACAATTCTTAAATGTGACGGCGGAACCGGATTTTACAACGCGGATGTATATGGCAACGGCGCGGAGGTTCATTTCCTTAACGGAGCTGTAACCGGTAGTGTCCGATTTAACGACGTAAATCTTTATGGCACTGTCATTGTAAGAGATGGCACAACCTTCAGGGGAGAAGTTGTTAACCATGATGTTATGCAGAGTAATTATTATAACGCGACAATATATATGTATGATGAGTTTATCAACCTGGGAACTATCGAAAAGATAAGCTCCAGTTTTACAATTCACTCTCGCGGCAATATAACAAATGAAGGCTCCTGGCATTCCAACTACATATATTTCAACGGAGAAAATGACCAGTATTTCAAAATTCTTGGCGAATACCCGCTGGAATACACTTCACTGGTAGCGATGACGCCGGGCGGCCCTTACCAGTGGTATAAAAATGGTGAGATTCTTCCCGGAGCCACTGGTGAAATTATGTATATAAACAACCTGAGCAGCGATCAGCTTGGAGAATATTTCTGCGTAGGCGGTGACGACACCAGCCGCACAATTACAATTATGGACAGCAACTTTGTCCAGACCATCACTTCAAACTTTATGGTCCAGGCCGACTGGAACCTGGTATCTGTGCCTGTTCTCGCGGAAGATATGACCACAGCCACCCTCTTCCCTACCGCGACATCTAATGCTTTCGCGTTTGATAATGGTTATGTTGTAGCTGAAATGCTTCTGAACGGAAGTGGTTACTGGCTTAAATTCGCCTCGGAAGAAAATATTGAGATAAGCGGGGAAAAAGTTAATATTCCCGTTAACGTTTATGAAGGATGGAATATCATCGGGCCTTTTGATGAACCTGTGCTCACAAGCCAGATTACAACTATTCCGGATGATATAATCGCCTCCTCAATTTATGGTTACGGCAATGGATATGTCACTGCCGATGAACTTCTTCCCGGCAAAGGCTACTGGGTGAAAGTAAGTCAGGATGGAGAAATGATACTTGGCGCCGCCGGAAAACGTGGTAAAAAAGAAGTGGTTTCAATACAGTCTTCGCAAAATATAACAATTTCAGATGCCGGGGATAACAGCGCGACATTAAGACTGGCTGAAAACAGTGAAAACCTCAACTCATTTGAACTCCCCCCCGCCCCGCCTGAAGGAGTTTTTGATGTTCGTTTTTCTTCCGGCAGATCAGTCGAATCTGCGGAGAAAACTTCATGGACAATTGATATCAGTTCAGACAATTATCCTGTAACATTGACAATAAACGGATTTACCGCCAGAATAACAGATCCTTCAGGCGGAAACATTGTCAATGAAATAATTGAAGATGGCAGCTCGATCACTATTATAAATGACAACATCCGGTCACTCAGGGTGGAATATAACACCATTCCTGATGTTTACAGCTTATCTCAGAACTATCCTAACCCTTTCAATCCTGTTACAAAAATTAAATTCAGTCTGCCGGTTAAAAGCAGCGTTAAACTCAAGGTCTATAATTCACTCGGTGAAGAAGTAACTACCGCGATCAATTCAGTTATGGACGCCGGAAATCATGAAATAGAATTTAATGCTGAAAGTCTCTCCTCCGGAATGTATATCTACGAACTGCAGGCAGGATCATTCAGATCAGTGAAGAAGATGATTTTGATGAAATAGTGAAATACTAAATAAATTAAGTGTCATAAAAGGCGCGCGAAATCGCGCGCCTTTTTTATATTTAGACATAAGTCGGTTTAATCAGAAGGTATAATCACAGAACTCCTGATCTCTTTAATAAAAGCAATAACCTACCGAGATTCATTCGCAAAATAAAAACGGAGAAAATAGGGTAACAAAACAATATTGACGGGTCTTTCTTTATATTGTCGAATAATGTTTAGAACCGATACATCAACATTGTATTATTTTCAAAAATGATATAATTTGAGCGCTTTTTTTCATCTCCTACAGAGATGTTTCCCAGGTTGTCTATCATATTCTACCCCATTGGGACGTTCCGCACTAATGGGAACCTATACAAGGTTCTTTTTATTTCATCTGCCTTGTAGAGGCAATAATTGTTGTAGAATATTGTTAATAGAACAAGACAAAATCCTTGTAGAGGATTCACAAATCTCCCTGGTTAATCTAATACCAAGTACCTCACTGATAAACTCAGATCAATAGAAAATTAAATTTGTAACACATCATTTAAGGCTAAAGAAGGACCTTGTCAATTAATAGATGGATAACAATTTTATTGAATATTTTCCTAAATTTCCGCGATTTCATTTTGCGAGAGGTAAGGAGTTCTGAGAATAGTCAAAGTCACCGTTGTCCCAGGAGTCCCACTTCTTATATACGTTCTAATCTGCTCTGGCTTGCCAGATTACGATTATGATTAAGATTACTCCGTAAGGAGTTAAATTCTACGCAAAATGGCAAAATTTTTTGGCAACAATTCGGATTGTAGTTTTTTCTTAGCTTAGCTCTGTTGATCCCCTACAGGGATATTACTAAATTTTTTATTCTTTACTACCCCATGGAGACGTTCCGATCGGGTAGGAGGCGGCAGCGCCGCCGTCCCCCCACACCACCGGGCATACTCTCGTACCACGGCGGTTTCCATTAAGTTGAACCTTCTACTCTCTTCAGAAGTGATTCTAATCCGAGCTCCTCAAACCACTTGATTCCCATCGCTTTTGTTACCGTTGGGTGTAGCGTCATCCTCCACCATCCCTGGGAATAATTCACTACATTCCAGGCATCTCTTTCTCTGATTCCTCGACTTCTCAGGAACTTATACTGTGTATACTTGCGCTTGCATTGTTTCAGGCGATACATTCTTAGCCTTCTTCTCAGCCATCCTTCTATATTCCGGATGTCGGCCAGCCACGTATTTGCCATCCCAAAGTAATTTGTCCAGCCGATTATTACTGCGTTTAGTTCGCTTATTACACGGCTGTAACTTACTCCTCTGGTCCGGCCTGTTAATTCCTTGAGTTTCTCTTTCAATCGATCTATGGATTTATCGGCCACTCGTATTTTTCCTTTAGGCATTATTGTATATCCCAAGAATTTTACTTTCGAGCAGTGCCTTACTCCACTTTTTTCTTTGTTGACTTTCAATTTCAGTTTGTTCTCGATATATCTGACTATACTTTGCATTACCCTTTGGCCTGCTTTTTCACTTCTGACATATATATTGCAGTCATCGGCATAGCGACAGAAACTGTGGCCTCTGCTTTCGAGCTCTTTATCCAGCTCATCAAGAACTATGTTCGATAGCAACGGCGATAATGGGCCTCCCTGTGGGGTGCCCGATACTCGCTGTTCTGTCAGTCCGTCGTTCATTATTCCGGCTTTCAGGTATTGGTTTATCAATCGCAGGAGTCGTTTATCTCCGATGTTTTTACTTACTCTTTGCATTAGCCTGTCATGGTTGATCTTATCAAAGAACTTTTCCAAATCTATGTCAACTACCCATTCTTTTCCTTCTTTGATATTCTTTGCTGATTGTCTTATAGCCTGATGCGCGCTTCTTCCCGCTCTGAATCCGTAGCTGTGGTTGCTGAAGTGTGGTTCGTAGTATTCCGTTAGCTTCTGGTGGATCGACTGTTGGATTAAGCGATCTTTTATTGTGGGAATCCCTAACATCCGTTTTCCGCCTGATGGTTTGGGTATTTCCACCTTTAGTACCGGACTGACTTTGTATTGCTCTGTTAGTAGTTCTTTCCGTATTTCTATGATTCCTTTGGGGTACCATTGCTTAAATTCGCTCATATCCATTTTATCTGTTCCTCCGCTTCCGCCGTTTCGGACTACTTGCTGGTAGCTCTTGTTTAGGTTTACATAGGCAAATATCTCCTCTGATATGTTTCTGGTCTGGAATCGGTTCTCTTCAAATTTCGAAAGCAGTTCAACTCTCCCTTTCCTCCCCTTTCCGGTTCCGCCGGTGGTTGATTCTGTGAGTTTCTCCTTCTCGCTCTCAAATAAATCGAGTTGTTCAGGGCTTCTGTTTTTCTGTTGCTTTCTGCTTTTACGCATTCTCGGCGACTCCTGTCTTAATGAATTCCGACCTTCACGTCTTTGGTCTTTCTTCTCACGCTAGTATGTCTTCTGCTGACTTCTCTGTACCCATCACATATGGTTTCCCATATCCTTTTCTGTTGCCAGAAGGTACAGAGATCTCCCGGGGTAAGACATAAGGCTTTCTATCCGTTCCACTTGATCTACTGATTACTCTTCCGGATGACTTTAGGGCTTCTCAATTCATGGCTCGATTACCCAGAGTATACAGCCTCTTATCAGGTTTCTGTGCGTCAGAACGAATATTTGTTTTCGGCTTCCTTCAGATTCCGAATCACTTCGGACACCCTTGCCGCATGCTATAGGATTCCTGTCATCTTGGCTCCTTTGGGACTTACTTGCTCTGTGCACCCGTTAGTCTTATGTCATGCCCGGCACACCAATAATGCTGCTTCTCCAAAGCAGATTCGATTCAAAAAATATATTCCTGGGAAAACCAATTCCTAATTCGTAATTCGTAATTCCTCATTGTTTCTGGCTCCGCCAGTTTATGATTACGATTATGATTACTCCGTGAGGAGTCAAATTCAACGCAAAATGGAAAAGTTTTTATCTGATTGCCAGTAAAATTTGGCATTAGATTCCGGCCTGCCTGCCTCTGGATGGTCTTTTCGCAAAAGACGCAAAAAACCTGAATGATAATTAATTGGTAACACCTGGGGAAAGTCAATTCCTAATTCCTAATTCCTAATTCCTAATTCGTAATTCCTCATTATCTCTGGCTCTGTCAGTTTATGATTATGATGATTTCTTTAACAATTCCTTTTGCTTCCGGCTTGACACATATTAGAAAAACTCACCTCATAATTGGCACAGCTTCGGTTTTAACTTCAAATACCTCCTCAAACAATTCTTTCCTCCTCTGAAAATTCCAAAGCTCAATTTCCGGGAAACTACCCTCGTATTCAAAACTGAATATTACCAGATCGGCAGTAATCTTAACCATGATATTCGGAATTTTATTGCTGTGTGTCCTGTCAAAAGAATCTGCGATCCTGAGCAGGGCAGAAAGCTTATTAACGATAACTCGATTATCTTCCGAAAGGGCGATATAATCCTTATGACTGCTTTTGGGGTGACTTTTCCTGTGGTACCTTGCCACGTTGGCAATAATCTGTATTTCGGTTTCGTTATAGCCAAGAATCTCACTATTCCTGATGATATAATTACTGTGACGGTGATGCTGATTGTGTGAAATATGATAACCGATATCATGCAGCATTGTCGCAGCGTAAAGGTATTCACGGCAATTTGTCCCAAGTTTATGAAGTTCGGTCGTTTCATCAAAAATCTTTAGGGCCAGGCTGCTTACATGCGCGCAATGTTCCCTGTCATAATTATATGATTCAGATAGTTGCCTTATACTATCCTCCCTCAGATTTAACGATTCATTCCGGTCGGCCGGAAGATATTTGCTGATAGTATCCAGAATAATTCCTTCACGCAGCGCAAATTCCGAAACGTGCATCTCCTCTATTCCAAGCGACCGGGTAAGTGTGGAAAGAATCAGTATTCCGGCGGGAATAATATCCGCTCTCTTAATTTCCATTCCGGGAAGTTCTTTTCTTTCCCCGAAAGTTTTATTCCTGAGAATATCAAATTCTGTTCTTAATATCTCCTCCCCCTTTATCACAGGTTCATCACTTCCGGCGCCATTTTCATCATCCAGCTCGCGCGCTGCTGATATTAATTGCTGAACCGCTGTAATCGTGCCCGCCGAACCGGCGCATATCTGAAATCCATGTTTTTTAATTTCCATCACCGGGCGGTATATTTCACCCTCAATCCATTTCCTGCACTTTTCAACTCTTTCATTATCAAGTACAAAGTCGGGGAAAAATTTCTGTGTCAGCCTGACAGCCCCGAGTTTCAGACTCATAGAGGTAATGATTTTCCCCTTTTCCGACAAAATAATCTCGGTGCTGCCTCCCCCTATATCAATGCTCAAGGTTCTTTTATCTCCGAAACCAGAAAATTTCATTATGCCCAGGTTTATCAGACGCGCTTCCTCATAGCCGCTTATAACTTCAATTTCAAGCCCGGTTTCTTCATAAATTTTACCGATAAACTCAACCTTATTAAGCGCCTCACGAACCGCGCTTGTAGCGCACGCCCTTATCACAGCGCCATAAGAATCAGCAATTCCTTTAAAACGTTTTAATGAGTATACTGCTCTTTTAATGGAAGGAGGTTTGATCATTTTTATATCGCCCGGATTTCCTTCTCCGAGTCTAACTACCTCTTTTTCCCTGTCGGCAATCTCAAAATTGCCCGAACTGTCAGTTTTTACTACAATAAGATGAAATGAATTAGTGCCTATATCAATAGCGGCAAGATACTCAGGTATCATTTTTTTGATGCTCCGGCTGGGTGTTTATCAAAAGAACAGCAAGGTTATAAACTTCATCAACTGTTATTTCACTGATTATATCCGATTTTCTGACGAAGTATTTATTCGGCCCCACCGGCGCCCAGTTAAAAGGATTCGTCGGGCCGAAAATCGAAATTTGCGGAGTTTTTGTCGTGCCGGCAACATGCATCACACCTGTATCATTTGTGATAAAAAGATCGCTCAGCGATATCAGCGCTGTAAGCTGGGGAATTTCCCGGTTGATAAAATAGGATGCGTCAAAGTCTATATTATTCCTGAAATATTCAATTTCATTTTCATCACTGCTGCTGCCTGTTACATATAGCCTGATTTTATGTTCCTTTCTTAAACGCTGGATAACCTCAATAAAATTTCTGACCGGCCAGCGGTTCGGAGGTTTTCCCGCCCCGATATGAATTCCGACAATCAGCTCATCATCCGAAGCTTTCATATCCCCGATAAAACCGGATGCAACAGAAAGATCTATATCATCAAACGATATACTTGACTGGTAATTGGAGGTTTTTATTCCGAAAGGCCTTACAATATCCAGAGCAAAATCGGAAACATGAGCGTCGGGGTATTTTCGCCAATCCATATTCACCCTGATATTAAAAAGATAAAACAGGTGATTTTTCATTCCGTTCAGGCTTTCAGGCCCTATTCTGTTCTGAGCGTCTGAAAGACGGGTAAGAATGCAACTGGTCGAAGAAATTGATACGGTCGGAGCCATAATGGCCAGATCATAATTATCACGCAAAAAAAGCCAGAGTCGTCTGAAATAAAAAGGATTAAATAATTTCTTTTTGCTGAAAATGAAATAGCTATCTATATAGCGGTTCTTTGTAACCGCGTAATAATTTTGTGGACTAACGAGCACATTAAGTTCAGCATCCGGGTATGTTTCTTTAAGCGCCCGGAATAAGGGCACGCTGGCAAGAAGATCGCCAAACTGATTATGCTGTCGCACGACCAGAATTTTTTCTGGTGTTTTTAAGGTCCAATCCTTTTTTCTCGGAACCGATAGCAGGAACTTTAAAAGTCGGGCAAAAATTCTTTTATAAAGTTTTTGTTTTGTCATCAGTGATTCTTTTCTTTTGACTTTTCGCTATCCAGTTCCTCAAAATCAGCTTCGATAATATCATCTTTGTTGATTTCAATCTTTTCTTTCGCTGATGGCGGTTTTTTTCTTCCGGGATTTCTATCCGGTTGTACGAAAAAAATATTTCGTAAAAATCTTCCGATATTCCTTAGGAAGAGATAACCTATCACCAATATTATAAAAAATATAAATAAATATTTCATAATGCCTGACCCGGCAGAGGATTATAATATTCAGTATAACCCCTGTCTTTCCTGAAAATCATATTAAAAAGTTCGTCAAAATCCCTTTCCCTGTTAACAAAATCTATCTCGGAAGAATTAACAATCAGCAACGGAGTAGTATTATATTTGAAAAAATAATTATTATAAGCATCGCTAAGTTTTTCGATGTAATCTCTGCTGATATTTTTTTCAATCGCCCTGTTTCGTTTTTTAATATTGTACATCAGCCGGTCGACACTGCTCTGTAAATAAATCACAAGGTCCAGTTTTCTGAGGTCCCGTTTTAACAGAGGAAATAATGTTTCATAAAGCTTAACTTCGTCGCTGTTCAGAGTAAGATAAGCAAATATCCTGTCTTTGTCGAAAAAATAATCGGCAACAATATATTTTGTAAAAAGATCTTCCTGGTTTAACATCTGCTGTTGTTTGTATCGGTTAATCAAAAAAAACATCTGTGTCTGAAACGCGTATAAATCAGGCTGAAGATAAAACTGCTCCAAAAAAGGATTTGTTTCAAATTCCTCCAGCAGAAGTTTTGATTTTAATTTTTTAGCAAGTTTTTTAGCGAGGGATGTTTTCCCCGCCCCGATAACTCCTTCAATGGCTATATATCTTGTTTCGGCCAATTTCACCTCTCAAAATCTTTTATTCCGGTTATGGTATTTTCTTCAAAGTTCAGTAACTCCGAAAGTTTCCGGCTTGTCCCGGGGCAGATAAAATCTTTTTCAATTTCCAGCATGGGCAGCGCTACAAAATCACGGGACAAAACTCCCGGATGTGGTATTTCCAGCAAGTCAGTTTTCACCTTAATACTTTCGTAAAAAAGCAGATCAATATCAATTTCACGGGGGCCCCATCTTTCTCTTTTCTTACGGCCGACAACTTCTTCGGTTCTTTTTATTATTCCGAATAAATCCTCCGGATTTAGCTCAGTCCGCGCTTTGCAGACACAATTAATAAAATCGGCCTGATTTACATAACCAAAAGGTTTGGTGGTATACAGGGAAGATATTTTCAGAATTTTGATTTTCCTGCTTTCTTCCAGTAAATCAAGTGATTTCCGGATAAATTCTTCCTTATCCCCAACATTCGATCCGAACGCGAGATAGATATTATTTACCATTCTCTTTAATTACTTCAGCTTCAACACAGTCAATTACTCCGCCTACCGGAACATTATTTTTCCTTACTCTTACTGCAATCTTCTTTATATGTGGAAAATCCTTCATTAAGCCATTGGTTATTTCGATTGCCAGAGTCTCTATCAAATAATATTTCTTCTCATGAATCATCCGGTTTATATACTGATAAACATCATGATAATTGATAGTCATCTTCAAGTCATCATTTGCCGCGGCTTCCTGAAAATCAGTATATATATCAACATCCGCCTCAAATTTTCCGCCTATATTCTGTTCCTCCTGAAGGGCGCCGTGATAAGCGTAAAATGTGGCGTTTTTTATTCTTATAATATTTGTCATCCTAATCCGATACGTTTGGGAATGCCGGAAAGTTTTTTTAATCCCCTGGTGTTCGCGAACATAATTCCGGCAAGAACCAGGGCGGTGCCGGCGATATCCATAAATGATAAGGTTTCATCGAGTATTATCCATCCCAGCAGAAGAGCTACGACCGGAGTTATAAATGTGATAAGGGAAAGAATAACAACATTTATTTTTTGCATCAGCCAGTAATAAATGGTAAAGGTCATTACAGTGCCAAAGAATCCGAGGTATAAAACCGGAAATATGGCATATGAATCAAATTTAAGCCGGGAAGTATTTTCAAATAACATCCCTAAAAATAATAAGAAAATTGATGCAAAAAAAACCGGAACAAGATTCATAGAGAGAGGATGCAGATGTTTTCCATCTCTTTTTACAATTACCGCGACCGCGCCCTGAATTATTGAACTCACCACTATCGCTCCCATACCTATCAATGAATTGCTTAATCCGCCCGATATATTATCTGAAAAAATTATCACAAGACCGGAAAAACCGAACACTACCCCGAGTATCTGCTCTGTGCCCACATATTCTTCAGGCATAAGCAGTTTCGAAAAAATAATAACAAAAAAGGGAAACATACCAAAAAGAACGGAAGAGATACCCGAATCAACATGCTGTTCGGCCCAATATACCATCGCGAAAGGTATAGCAAATGAGAAGAGGGTCAGTATTATATATAATTTAACCGACTTTCTGTCGAGCTGTAATTTTAACCCTTTGATCTTCATCAGAAGGAAAATAAAAAGTGAGGCGACCGCAAACCTCGCGCCAAGTGATATCAGGGGTGTGAGAGAATTAAGACTAAGCTTGATCGCCAGCCATGTTGATCCCCAAAGGATACACAGCAGCACGTACCCCGACCATATTTTAACGTTGTCGTTCATTCATTTCCTAAGATATATTATTCCCAGCCCTCTTCCCGAAAACTTTCCATCCCTTCTGAAGGAATGAAAATTTTTATTTTCGAAGGAGCAGATTTCAGAATATTCAATATTGGTTTCAGGAATCCCCTCCTGAAGAAGGATATCATAATTTTTTCCTCTTACATCAAGATAAAGATTTCCATCCTTTTCATTCAGATAAGCAGGTTCAAAGAAATCGGCAAACTCCTTCCCAACCTGGTAATTCTTCTGTGATATTGAGGGTGAGATAAAACAGAATAATTCACCGGGATTCGATGAATACCGGTTTTTCATTAATCTGATCGTTTTCCGCAGAATTTCTTTCCGGGTACCCCTCCATCCGGAATGCACAGCGGCAATCACTCCATTATTCCGGTCATAAATAAAAATCGCCGTACAGTCTGCCGAGAATACCGCCAGGCCAAGTCCTCTTTTATCAGTTATTAAAGCATCCCCCTCACCGGCAGGAAATATTTTCCTGGTTATCTTTATTGTATCTCCATGAACCTGTTTCTGGAACTGAACTTCTTCAGGTCCTATTCCAATTTCTCCGCAAAATTGCCTGCGGTTTCTATCCACAGTTTCTTTGGAATCACCAACCAGGTAGGACATGTTAAAGCGGAATTTATCCATTTTGTTAAGGCTGCTTCTTTTACTGAAACCAAAAGCTAAATCATTAAAACGGGAAAATAAACGGCTTTCCAAGTGGGGCATATTATTAACTTACCGGCCCGCGAGGGCCGGTGATAAATTATATTAAAATGAGTTTAAACATCTGTCGAGATCATAAATTATATCTTCTGCTTTTTCAAGACCGATCGCCAGTCTTACTCCGCCCGGAGCAATACCTCTTTCTTCAAGTTTATCTGCCGGAACAACCGAATGGGTCATTGAAGCCGGATGCTCTATAAGTGTTCTTGTATGTCCCAGACTAACAGCCAGAGTCATGGTATAGGCATTTTCGGCAACATAGTTCATAAATCTGCCGCCAAGCTCCCTGCTTTCTTCCGCGGTTTTACTCTTAAGAACAAAATAAACCATACTTCCGGGAGCGAATTCACCATCGAAACTGATCATTTGTTTTTTTGCCAGCTCATAATCCTTAAACGATTTCAAACCGGGATAATTAACAAACGCCACCTTCTCATGGTTTTCAAGATATTCGGCAATTTTCCATGCCGATGAAATCTGCTGTTTCTGCCTGATTGCCAGCGATGGCAGTCCGTAAGTCAGAATCGACCAGGCGCTTTTTGTGTTTAATACAGCTCCGAAATCTTTTCTGTAAAGAAGTATCATATCTCTGAATTTCTTGGGGCCTATTACAACGCCGCCCATATCAGTGCCAAATCCCCCGATTCCTTTAGTCAGGGAATGAACCGTGAAATCAGAACCCAATTCAATCGGTCTCTGGCAGTAAGAGGTTGCAAAAGTATTATCAACAACGATATATATCTTTTCCTCTTCACTTCTCTTTTGGTTATAATTATCAACCATCTTTCTGATCTCACCAATATTAATGATATCCATATTTGGATTAGCCGGTGTTTCAAAATAGATAACACGGGTTTTTTCATTTACCAGTTTTTCAATATTTGTAAGATCAGTTAAATTTGCGTAGTTAACTTTCAGGTTATTCCTGGGGTACCAGTTGTTAAAAAGGGATATTGTACATCCATAAAGTGTGCAATGAGAGATAATTTCCTCACCGCTTTTAGCGAGCACTCCGAGCACCCCCGAAATGGCGCTCATTCCGCTGGCGAAAGTAACTGCCATCTCCCCTTTTTCAACCGAGGCGAGGTTTTCCTCAAGCATATCCTTATTTGGCTCACCCAGTCTGTCATATATAAATATTGGAGGATCGCCATCATGTTTATTTGTCTGAGCAAATTTTATAAAACCCATGGCTCCCCTTTCAACCGAATCGAGCCTAAAGGTAGTTGAAGAAGAAATAGGGGCTGTTACGTGATGTTCATAATCCCATTTATCCGACAGGTTCTTGCCATAAATAAGGTGAGTCTGCTGTGAATATTTTGTTTCATCTACACTGTTTTTCTTATTTTGTTCACTCATTCTTTTTCTCCCGAATTATATACCATTAAATAATACAAATAAAAAATAACCTGATCAGCCGGAAGCCTGCTTAATATCAGCAATCAGGTCTTCAACATCTTCAATACCTACAGATAACCTTATAAGGCTTTCTGTGAGTCCGAATTTTTCTCTTTCCTCTTTCGGCACTGAAGCATGTGTCATTGTAGCAGGATGGCAGACAAGACTTTCAACTCCGCCAAGGCTTTCTGCCAAAGTAAAAACTTTTACCTTTGAAACAAATTTTTTCGCCCTTTCAACATCTCCGAAATCCATCGAAAGCATACCTCCAAAACCCCTCATCTGCTTTCGGGCAAGCTCATGCTGGGGATGTTCCTTTAAACCGGGATAATAAACTTTTTCGGCAAGATCGGAAGAATCCAGAAACTCAGCGATTTTTTGAGCGTTTTCATTATGCTGTTTCATTCTTACCGCGAGGGTTTTTGTGGACCTGAGAGTTAACCAGCAGTCAAACGGAGAAGGAATAGCGCCGGCTGCCTTCTGAATAAATCTTATCCTGTCGTGAAGTTTATCTTCATTAAGAACTACAATTCCCCCTACAATATCACTATGACCATTCAGATACTTGGTAGTGCTGTGAACAACAATGTCGGCTCCAAGTTCGAGAGGATTTTGGAAATAAGGACTCATAAATGTATTGTCAACAACTGAAACCGCGCCCGCTTCACGGGCTATTTCAGAAACCTCTTTTATATCAATAAGACTCAGCATGGGATTCGTGGGAGTTTCAATATATATCATCCTGGTGTTTTCCCTCAGAGCATTCCTGATATTACCAGGCTCCGACTGGTTCACCCAGGAAAATGACAATCCGTAATCAGTCATTATTTTTTCGAAAAGTCTGTATGTGCCGCCATAAACATTATCGGGCGCGATAATATGATCTCCCGATTTAACAAGCCCCATCAGGGCATTTATCGCGGCCAGTCCTGAAGAAAAAGCTATCCCGTATTTCCCTTTTTCAAGAACAGCGATATTTTTCTCCATCGATTCGCGGGTCAGGTTATGAGTTCGGGCATATTCATAACCTTTATGTTTGCCCAGTCCCTCCTGGGCGTAAGTGGAAGTCATATAAATTGGTGTTATAACAGCGCCTGTTGTTAGATCAGGCTGCTGTCCGGCATGGATCGCATCAGTCGAAAATCCCATCTGAATATCCTGACATAATAATTAATTCATCTTCTTTAAATATAAACTTTGGCAGGCAAATAACTAAAAAATAAACCCTTTTCACATATTTTTTTCTGAATTTTTCAGATCACGAAAACCGGGATGAGATTGTACTTCGCAGATAATTCAAAAAACCTTATTACCACTCAATGCCCGTTATCATTTTGAATATAAAAAAAACAAGCCCGGCCTTAACCGGACTTGCTCTGATGGGGATCATACTAATCTGTTTACCAGTCCCCCCTGTTGGGCTAAACCTGAATTTTGCATATTTGACAACATATCTTCAAGCTCATCCTGTGATAAATCGCCCGACTGCTGTTGTTCGAGCAGATCTGAAATCATTTGCGCTTCCGGTCCCATGCCGGGTCCCTGTCCGGGTGGTGGTCCATTCGGTTTTTCAGGCGGTTTAAAACCGGCTTCATTCATAATCTGTCCGAACTCCTTACCCGGTGTAATACCGGCTTCTTTGATTTCTGTCATCATTGATTCCCTGTCATCCGAACTTAAATTTTCCGGATCATACTGGGAAATGATATCCTGAAGCTGACCGATTTGTTCCTCACTCATCGGTTCGGAATTCATTTTTCCGGGAGGCGGATATGGAGGCTGTCCTCCTATTTGTCCTATACTTCCAGTCATGAAATTTCTCCTTAATTAGTTATCAGAATTAAACGCGCCAGGCGTTTTTCTGATATTATTATCGCCCGGGAAAGCTATTATATAATTGTAAATTCTGAACTTTAAATGGTACTTATCGGACATTTTTCATCTGCCGGTAAACTGCCGGAGTGATAGTAATATACTTTTTGAAAAATTTATTAAAATTCGAGGGATCATCAAAACCAAGATTCACAGATATTTCTTTTACCGATTTATTACCATGCACCAGTTCCCTTTTTATTTCGAGCACTACCCTTTCCTCAATTATTTTTTTCGCGGTTTTCCCCGAAAGAGAAGTCAGAACTCTGTTAAGTTTTTTTGGTGTAATATTCAGCTCTCCCGAATAAAATGTCACTGTCCGGTTCTCAATAAACTTGCTTTCAAGCAATCTGTAAAATTCATCCAGTATCTGGTAATCACCATTATTTCTTCTTGCCATTTCAACATTATCCCGAATTTTTCTTTCAGCCAGTAATATTATTGTCCGCAGCATATTTGAAAGAATATCTGACATTCCATAGTTGTATTTATCCTGCTGCTCTTTCTGCATTTTTTTCAGCAGAATAAACATCTCGGTAAATTCAAGATCACTTAATCCTACAACCCTTTGTTTAATCCCTCTTCGGAATAAACTCAGATTATCCAAAAAGAATCGATTCTCACTTCTGCCTGAAATTGCCTCCTCATCAAAAACCAGTACAAATCCCTGCGGATATTCCAAAAAATCGATGCGTTCAACTTCTCCCTTTGACAGCCCGATAAAGGATTTTGATTCAAGTGTATGCTGTTCTCCATCAACGCATAAGACAAGCTTTCCGGAACCGATTATTATCAACTGGTAAAAATTTGTTCTGAAGGAATTGCCCCTGAGTTCATATAGTTTGCTCGTAACATCACGCAAATCGAGTATTAATGTTTCCGATAAACTTTCAGACAGCTCTTTTTCCTCAAGAAAAGTTTCTCTGTAGTTTTCCATTTTTTCAGTTCTTTATTTGCAAAATCAGACAGTTATTTGATTATAACAGTTTTAAGTTTTGACGATTTTTTCCGGCATTTCTTTCGTTTGTCCGGTCTAATTCTTTTTATTTGAGCTTTTCACTTTGATTTCAATAAAAATTAAACAATCACCCGATAAAGGGATATTGGCTAAACGAATAATTATTTCAGAATATTTCCTGTAAGATATATCAGGCTGACTTCTGAAAGTTTCGCTGATATCTTTGAAATAGTAATATTTACCCGTGCCTGGCTGTAATTAACCTGCGCTTCCCTGAATTGTGTTGATGTTATCTGGCCAAGTTCATAATATTCTTTTGACCTCAGAAAATTCTGCTCAGCGGCTTTAAGACTGGTTTCATTTGTTCGTAAGATATCAAGGTTGTGGGTGTAATCCGAAAAATAATTCTTCAGATCGGTCGCAAGCTGAAGTTTTTCATTTTCAAGCTGAAGTTTGCTGTTTTCTATCGCGATCCTTGAGTTTTGCGCCTTAATGCTTTTTTGTCCTCCGTCAAAAAGGTTAAAACTCAAAGTTAATCCGGCGGAAAAACTGGAATTCGGGTCATTCATACTTACACCAAAATCAGTCGCCGATTGGTTATAACCATAAGTGGAACTTAAGTTCAGTGTCGGATAATAACTCCCTTTCGCTATTTTAAGATCGAGTTCATTTCTTTTAATATTGTTTTTGATAAAATTATAGGAACTGTTTTCCGAGAGCATTTCTTTCATTAATTCATCAAATTCATATTCCCCGAAAGAGGGAATATCAGGTATTACATCGAATTTATAATCGGGCTTCATCGCCAGGGCGCGTGTGATATTTCTCTTACTCTCCAGGTAGCTGTTTCGTGAATCAAGAAAATTAATACTGTCCCTGTTGTAATCAACTTCAGCGTTCAGAAGATCCAGACCGGTGGCTTTTCCATATTCCATATTCAGTTTCACCTTGTCATATCTTTCCCGCGAAATCTCCAACATTTCGCTGTATACTTTCATATTCTCAAGATTAATAACCGCCGAATAATAGGAATTGACCAACTGGTAAATTGTCGATTCAATCTGCTGACGCGCTGTCAGTTCTCCCCCTTTGACAAGCTCCTTAAGTTTAGCGTAATTATTTATATTGGCCAGACCGTCAAACAAGGTGTAACTAAGGCTTATTCCGGCATTGGTTGTGGTTGTTCGTGAAGTAACATCCCTCGTCCCGGCTTTGGTTGTGTTATCGGCATAGTTTACCCCTGCCGAAAGATCAAGCCGGGGAATCAGTCCGGCATTCGAAGCGGAAGCGCTGTTCTTATATGTTTTAACATCATTTTCGGCTATTTGAATATCATAATTATTTTCCAGACAAACAGATATCGCTTTCTCAAGTGAGAGTACTTCCTGAGCTGAAACTGAAATTCCGCTAAGGAAAAATAAAATTATCAAAATTGTTTTTTTCATCATATTCTCAATATTTATCATTAACTATTCAACAACCGCGTTTAATTCTATCACAGCCTGCTCAACTTCCCGCGGATCAGGTCTTACCCCGGTCATACGGTAACGGATATAAACCTTAAGATTATTGGTCGCGGTCATTAGCGCCGGGAGTACAGCGAGGGTTAAAAATGTTGAAACAATCAGTCCATAGGCAAGACTTATTGCCATAGGGACAACCATCTCGGCATGTGTATTGCCCGAGAATATCAGGGGCATCAGGCCGGCGATTGTGGTAAGCGAAGTAAGTACAATCGGGCGAAAACGGGAGACAGTCGCTTCAAATACAGCCGCGGCATAATCCTTTCCTTCCCTCAGCAGATCATTCACCCGGCTGATCAACACTATCGCGTCATTGATCATAACTCCCATCAAAGCAATCAGACCAAAATATGAAGGCATATCAATCGCGTAACTATGTATCGCGTGTCCCCACCCTATTCCTATCAATCCGAATGGGATAAGCGCGAAAACAAGCATTGTCTGTAAGAAAGAACGGAAAGTAAATGTAATAATCACCAACAGCAGGATCAGTATCATCGGAATAACCTCCAAAAATGAACCGAGCGCTTTTTCCATTTCTCTCGAATGCCCGCCATGGATTTCCTTTATTCCCGGGTATTTGCTCTTTAATGCCGGAAGGATATTATTATTTATTTCCTCCTTTATCTCACTCAGGTTCACATCCTGATTAAGCAGATCGGCCTCAATTCTTACAGCTCTTTTACCATTATAATGATTAATTGACGTCAGATTTCGTTCATATTTCATGTTCGCGATTTCCCGCAGAGGGTAAGCGCTCTGGTCACCCGTTCTGATACGCATATTTTCAAGCTTGCCTATTGATGCACGATCCGATTTATCGTATCTTACCCAAACCTTAACAAGATCAAGTCCCCGGTTAATACGCTGAATTTCAAGACCGAAGAAGCCATACCTAACCTGGTTCATAACATCCTGTAAAGTAAGGCCTAAAGGATATGCTTTTTCTTTGAGCGTTATCTCAATTTCTCTCATACCGGTCTCGTAATCATCAACAACATTCTTAAGGCCGGTCAGTTTATTCAGTTCAGCTTTCAGTTCCGTTCTGGCCGAATCCAGTTCCTCCAGATCAAGACTCTGAAGAGAAACAGAAACCGGTTTTCCAAAATGGGACTCCTGCACAAAATTGAGCCTTTCGGCATCTTTGATCGTACCGGCATTTTTTCTGACGGCATTGGAAAAATCACCCGAACGCATATTTCTCTTTTCACCTTCAAGCAGAAAAACTCTCAGCATCCCGGCATTCGACGCGGTCTGGTTCACCTGTACACTTGTCACTATTTTCAGGGAATCATTTCTCTTCGCGTTTAATTCATCCGCGGTTTTCCAGACAGCATCCTCAAGCTCGAGAAGATGATTAAATGTCACTGATTCCGGAGTGCCCGAAGGCATTTCAAGTGATATCTGGACAAAATCTCTGCTTCTGACCGATGAGTCCCCGCTCTTTATAATACCTCCGTAATAGGCGCCGTATGTAATGATCAGCGCTGAAACAGGCAGAAGCAATGTAAGAAATTTATGATTTATCGACCACCTGAGCATTGGCTGAAAATATTTGTCCCTTATATTTACCAGCCAGTTATTTGCCGCGGTCTCAAATTTTGATTTTTTAACATTTTTGTCCAGAGCTTTTGAATGGGCGACATGAGCGGGAAGTATAAAAGCCCCTTCAATAAGAGAAAACAGAAGAGCTGCGATAACGACAAAAGCCATCTCAACCATAAACTGTCCGAAAACTCCCTCAATGAAAAAGAAAGCCAGAAAAGCAGCTACCGTTGTGAGCACCGCGGAAAATACAGCGGGTAAAACTTCCATTGCCCCGTCAACAGCCGCCTGCAGCCTCGATTTTCCTTCTTCATAATGGCGGTATATATTTTCACTGATTACTATCCCGTCATCAACCAGTATGCCTATTACAAGGATCATTCCGAATAGTGACATTTTATTCAAAGTGAGTCCGTAAAAATTTGCCACGAGAAACATACCAAGAAAAGAAAGAGGAATACTCGCCGCGACCCAGAATGAGAGCCGGTAATTCAGGAATAGTGATAAAAAGAGAAGAACAAGAATAAATCCCATTATGCCATTATTAAGCAGTATGCTCTGCATGGAATCAATTTCTACCGAAAGGTCATAATTTATCTGAGCCCTGACAACTTTATGTCCGGCATTAAATTCTTCAACATACTTTTTAATTTCATTGGAAATATGAATTATATCTTCCCTGGTGGTGTGTCTGACAATAATTGATATGGAAGGTTTACCATTCAGCAAAGTTTTATTCGGAGTTTCTTCCCATTTGTCCTGAATAGTGGCAACATCACTCAGTCTTACGACAGCTCCGTCGGCGGAGGAACGAAGAACAATATTCCGCATATCCTCAGCGTAATATTTTTTCTGTTTTGTTCGGATAAAAAGTTCTTCACTCTTCCCTCTTATTGTTCCCCCGGTCAAATCAATATTGGCCCCTTTTACCGCGTTATATGCCTCCTGAAATGTCATATTATAAGCCAGAAGATCTTTTTCCCTGAAGCTTATCTCTATTTCCTCATCCGGAAAACCGGCAAGCTCAACTTTGGAAATACCTTCAATGCCTCTGAGATTATCCTCAATTTCTCGCGCGTATTCTTTCAGTTCACGAAGATCAACATCACCATTTATAGCGAAAAAAACCGCCGGCGCGAGGAATTCAACCTTCTTTACGTTGGCCGGTTCCATTCCTGCCGGAAAAGAACTTATCCCATCGACCGCGTTCTTAACATCCTGAAGCACAACATCCGCGTCTTCCCCCGCGTCCAGTGAAATATTCACCACCCCCGAGTTTTCGAATGATTGTGAAGTAATCTCATCAATACCGCTTATTCCTTTCAGATTATCCTCTATTTTCAGGATAATTCCCTGTTCTATCTCTTCCGGTGACGCCCCGGGGTAGGATGCCGTTACAATAATCCGTCCGGGATCAACCTGCGGCACAAGTGTGGAGTTGAGACTTTGCAAACCAAGGATTCCCATCGATATAATCATGATGATTAAAATGTTGGCCGCTACCGGATATTTAATAAAATAACTGATCAATCTTTTCATGTTTTATAATTGCCTGTAATTAATATTTAACTTTAATCCCTTCAGAAATACCTTTAGTATTTGCTGAAATCAGAACACCATCAGAAAGACCGCTCGCGATACAGGTCTCTTCTTTTGTCTGTATAATATTTATCCTGCTTTTTTTAACTGAGCTGTCTTTTATTACGTAAACCTGGTTTTCGTTTATTATCGTTTTTCTTGGTATTTCAAAAGCTTCAAAACTCTCATGCGTAAGAATTTTACCCGTGAGGAAAAGCCCTTCTCTAAGGTTCTCCCCTCTGACCGTAATATATACCATTACAGTCTGGGTCTGGCTGTTCACTACATCATTTATTCTTGTAACTTTTCCTTCCCAGTTATGAATGCCCGCGGCATCCCGCAGAAAGGTTTTATCACCGGTCCTGACAAAATCAATTTCGGAGAGCTTTACCTCAACTTCAACATCATAAACCGAAGGATTAAAATACTCACCTACCTTCTGCCCGCTTCTTACTAACGTACCAGGTTTAATGGCGCTCAGTGAAACAACTCCGTCAAAAGGCGCCACAATAGTATATTTTGCCTGCCGGGTTTCCAGACTTTTAATAGTGTAATATATCTGGTAAATATTCTGTCCCGCGATAAAATATTTCTCCTTTTTTGTCGCCGGTTCAGGAAGCGATTTTGTGGTTTCCTCTATCATAAAATCATCGAGGTATGATTTCCATCTCTCATAACTTTCAGGATAATCATATTTAAGATCGGGCAGTATTCCAGTAATCAGATTTAACAATGAGCTTCTTTGTGAAACAAGACTCATATAGTTTTCATCACTGTTAATCTTTAAGAGAGTTTCTCCCTTTTTATAAAAAACTCCTTCAAGAAAACTTTTACCTGTGTTTTCCAGCACTCCGCTTACTTCTGTGAATATTTCTATCTTTTCCTTCCCATTCGTTTTTCCCAATACCTCCACTTCCGCGTTCAGAGGATTATTTTTTATGGCAATAGTTGAAATTAATAATGTATTATCCTGCACGGCTTTTCTGGTCGGAGCTTCTTTCATGCTTATAAAAAAAGCGGTTAGAGCTATCGTCGATAAAACTATTATTGTTGTTAATCCCCATCCTATTTTCTTTTTTGTTTTAGCTGTCATTTTTTTTCCGGTTTAATTTATTATTCGCCGTAAAAGTAGGCAGGCAGCCGGCTATTCTGAAATTATTTCGATATACAACCCGGACCATCGATAAACGGTAAAATTATTATGAATTCATTACAATTAGCGGTCATCGCAGAAGGATGCTGTTTATGCGCCGTTAAATGCTGTTTATCGAAAAAAATTGGAAAGTTAGGTGAATTGAGGTTTTATTTGTTGGAAATAACTAATTTTGGATTTCAATCAATAATTGATAAATCATGGAAAAACAGAAATATATTCCGAAGATTTTCAGCAACCGACTATTTCAGCATATAGCGTTCTGGTTATTCTTTTTGTTTCTGGAGTCGCTCCATATATATGATCTGTTCGATAATTCCGGCATCCTCATCGCTGTCGGGCTGGCGGCGGGGAGATTGTCCGCGCCTCTTATTATAACTTATCTCAATTTAATGATCTATATTCCCCGCATACTTGAAAAGAAAAATACACTCTTATACCTTGTTGTTCTGATTATTACCCTGGTTGCTGTTTCGTACAGTATTTTCTATTTACATGAAACTTTTTTATCGGCTGAAATATTAAATTTCCCAAAACATAAGGGGCCTCCCAAATTCGCCGCGGGTATTTTCGGACTTACTCTTTTACTCACAATTCTTTCTGCCCTGATTCACTTCGCTAAAAGCTGGATCAAATTGAAAGACATTGAAATTACCCTGAAGGAAGAAAGCCGGCAGAGACTTGAAGCCGAATTAAAAACTCTGAAGGCACAAATAAATCCTCATTTCCTTTTTAACTCGCTGAATAATATCTATTCGCTCAGCCTGGATAAATCGGACCTTGCTCCAAAGATGATTCTCCGTCTCTCTGACTTGATGAGCTACATTATCTACGAAGCGAGGGATGAAAAAATCTCCATGAAAAAGGAACTCGAATTTATTAAAAATCATGTGGAGCTTGAGGGTCTGAGAGTCCAGAATAAAGTGGATATAAACTTTTATTCTGATGATTCGCTTGAAAAATATAACATCGCTCCGTTATTATTCACCCCCTTTATTGAGAATACATTTAAGTATGTTGCTAAATCCCCCGACATAAATCCCTATATAAATATAGAAATAAATGATACAGGTGAAGGAATTCACTTTTTTATCGAAAATTCAAGCGAATCGGAGCTGAAACCCCCGGACAATAAGAAAAATGGAATTGGAATAAAAAATGTACAAAAGCGTCTTGAATTGATCTACCCGGAAAAACATGATCTGCAAATTGAAAATAAAGAGAATGATTTTAGAGTAAATCTGAGAATAAAACTGATATGAAACTGAAATGCCTGATAGTGGATGATGAAGAGCTGGCTCAAAGGATTGTTGAGAAATATATCGCTGACATCGAAGAACTTGAGGTTGTAAAAAAATGCGGCAGCGCTATGGAAGCGGGAACGGCATTGAGAAACCAGGATATTGATTTGATTTTTCTCGATATCAATATGCCAAAAATCAGCGGCCTCAGTTTTCTGCAAAGCCTTAAAAATCCCCCGATGGTCATCATTACTACTGCCTATAGGGAATACGCTCTTGAAGGATTTGAACTTGATGTAATCGATTACCTGAAAAAGCCTTTCTCTTTTGAGCGTTTTTATTCCGCGGTCAATAAAGCAATATCAAAGTTTCAGTTGATGGAAAGTTCACATGGAAAATACCTGCTCCGGCCTGAAATCCGTCAGCAGATAGATGAATCATTCATCTTCATCAAAACAGATAAAGTAACCTGGAAAGTCGATTACAAAGAAATTCTTTATATTGAATCAGAGGGAGATTATGTAAAGATCATTACCGCCGAAAAGGTTTTAATCGCGCATCAGAGCCTGAAACAGCTCGAGGCTATTCTTCCCGAAAGATATTTCCCGCGGGTGCATAAATCATTTATTGTAGCTGTAAGTAAAATAAGCAGTATTGAGGGAAATATGATTAAGATCGGAAAATCGGTAATACCCATCGGCAGAAATTACAGAACCTCATTTATGAAACTGATCGATGGATTCGCGGGAAATTAAAAACAGCCACTGAAAAATAATGCGGGACAGCCTTTCCGGTTTACCGGCCTGAAGAGTGACTGTCCCTAAATTTTTGACATCAGATGTCTTTCTTTTTATGCGATTACCGTGTTATTTTTGGAAATACTCAAGCAATGCTTTGCATAATTCATTACGTTGTTTTTCACTAACAATGGTCTCAAATGGGAAACTAAGAGCCGCGACACCCCATTTATCCTTATAAATGCTTCCCGCTGAAAACTCATTATCGGAATAACGCATAAATGAATTCCCCCCATAAATGCCGTCGATGGCGCCGGGAGCTTCCACACGATATAATGAATTTGAAAATTCGGTATTAAACAGAATATCTTTTCCGGCCAATATAGGTGAATCTGCATTAAATCTCGCCATTCCTGTTGAGGAGGCATATCTCGCTGCAGGTCTGAATTTTAATTTTGTGACCACAAACTTGATGGCGGTTGTATCCTGTTTGGATACCGGGTATGAATCAGAGCCGATATATGAGCCGCTGATGAAAAGATTTCCTCCGCCAAGTAAATAGTCTTCCAGTCGCTCCATCATTTCAGGGCTGTAAATGGCAAATTGAATTCCCCGCGCTGAATCCCCTTCCGGTTTTGGCCAGTGAGTTTTTTTCTCTTCTCCATATATCATATCGAGTAAAAAGTATTTTCCGCTATTTATATCGCCCGATTCAAATGATTCATCACTGCAGGATGAAAATGAAACTCCCGCCTCAGCAAAAGATTTACCATGAATATAGGTGAAATCGAATGTATTGCCGGCTATAATTTTTGTTTCCATGTCCGCTTTGGATTCACCAAAACCGGGAGAATCATTCGATATAAATCCCGAATGTTTCATCATTCCGAATTGTTCCCCGGTAAAACCCAGATCGTATTTATAGGGAACGCCATTATCAAGATTGTTGAAAAATCCGGCTATATTTTTATCTTCCAGCGCCTGTGGCGGAGCTATCCTGTCAAAACCATTGACTATAAGAACATTTTTTGAATCTTCTTCTTCCGAAATAAAAACCGATAATATTTCGGAAGGGAAGCTCTCACCACCATTATTCACGGCTGTTACCTTATAGCTGAATACTTCTCCTGAAGGAATATCATTAATAATGAAGATATTCTTGTCGGTTAAAACGCCGTTATCAAAATCCTTATCACCTTTTCTGGTGTAAACAACATATTTTTGAGCTGACGCTGTCTTCTCAAGAATATCATCAACCGGCTTCCATTTAAGAGTCACCTGGTTTTTGCCGGTGATCTCAGCGCTGAAATGATCTACAGGCAGCGGCTGCACCGCGTATTCAAAATTATGCTGAACAGATAAAAATTTCAGCATTCCTTTATAAATAGCGCGTCCCACATCAAATTTAAAACGGGGATCGAGCATAAACTTCATATCGAGAAAATTCTGATGTGAAAGCAGTTCAAGAAGGATTGCCGGAACGTTGGGTCTGAAAGCCTCGCTGTAGTCCGCGTTTCTTAATCCCCTGCGATTCCACGCCGGATCATAAAGACCTCTTATATCATCAACAATCTGGGTCTGAATTATATCTGTCAGATCGCGGCATGCCATTCTGGATATACCATCCGGAAAAACATTCATAGTATCCGCGTCGGGAAGGCTGTATATTGCGAGAGTGCCTATAGTTGTATCATTATGAGAAATTCCCGCGTCGGTATGAAAGGACATTGAAAGATCGACAGGAATTTTTAATCCCGCCGCGTCTCTCTTTACATTTGGACCGAAAGGAGCGCCTTTCAGATAATTGACATATTCTCCTCTTGAGCGGTAATCATCTGTATAATCATTATCATTATCACCAAGATTATAGACAAGAGTGTCGGGCATTCCGGCATATTGAAGATAATAACGGGCCCCCTCAACAAACTTTGGTCTTCCGCTTGTTTCACCATTTCTTTTAATTATACCCATTCCGCCGCCAAAACGAACGGCATCCGCTGAAATAAAACCCTCACTATTGCTTTTATTGCTGAGAGTTACATCTCCTGTCTGATGTTTCCCCTTTCGGAACTTAAACGTGCCGAGGTATATCCAGGTTCCCCCCCCTATCTGCTGATTGATCTCAAACTCTGTTTTACCGCCTTCATGGTAAACGGTATAAAGAGCGTCAGAGATATTCTTTTCATTCGCCGACCATGAAATATAGACCGCGTAAAAACCATCTTCTGGAATATCGGGTATCCATTCGGCCCTGGCTGTTCCTTCCTTATCAGTTCTGATCTCTCTCGCTGAACCGCTTTCAAAAGGATTAAAATTTGCCTCATAAGGAACGTCGCCGATAGCAAATCCTGAACCCGCTTCCTGCCACCGAATCTCCGGGGAAGCAGCGATCTCCCTGTATTCCCCTATAAAACTTTCAGTTTGTCCATCATTATCAACGACAACTTCATTTGTCTGCAAATCCCTTTCTCTGGGTACGTAAACATTTGCTCCCGCATTTTCCAGCATCGGGATAAGAAACGGGACAGTTATCGACATCGGAATCAGGTCTTCAACTGTTTGAAATAACCTGGGGCGCTGCCATTCCCATCTTTTCGAATCAAATGAATAGTACCATCCGTGACTATGCCATAAAGCAATATTTTTATCATAAAGACCATTGCTGATCGCATAAGGTCGGCTGATATTCCTGACTGCCTGAAGAGCGCGGTCTTCTTTAATTTTTGTGAGTCTTGATTTATCTGTATCCAAATCTTCGCGGTATAAATTGGGAACGAGTTCTTCTACAGGCTGACCCAGGCAATAGAGGACTAATTTTCGGCCATTAAATTGACCGTCAAAAACCTTTTCCGCCGCGTGATATAACAAAGGTATATCATTTTCCCTGTATGCCCTTGCGGCAAAATAATCATTAAAATGAATAATTGCCCGGTTCCCGGCAGAATCCGGCACGTAATCTTTGAAGCCTGACCTGGGAGGAATCTTAAAACCGGGAGATTCCTCAGTCAGATGTTTTACAAATTCATAAAAAGCCGGTTGCTGCCATTCCTCCTCCCCGCCAGGTAATGGAATGGTGCGGCAACCTGAAATAATTAACACCAGGAACAAAAAATTTTTTATATACTTCATACTTCCATACCTTAACTGGATAAACTTTTATTTCATAAGGATCATTTTTCTCACCTCGCTGAATGTTTCCCCGCTTCGGGCTTCAGCTTTTACCCGATAGAAATATATTCCGGAAGTCAGAGTATAGTCATTATTAGCAGAGGTAAATGGTATTTCATGTATACCCGCTGTAAGATTTCCATTTGTCAATATGGCAACTCTCCGGCCCGAGATATCAAAAATTTCGATCTTCACATGTGAATCATCTGGCAGATCAAATCTTATTTTTGTCGCAGGATTGAAAGGATTTGGATAATTCTGATAAATAGCGAAGTTTTCAGGAAGCTGGTCAGTACTATTCAAACCTGTTACACCGGCATCCTTTTGGAGATTATCAACCCAGATTTGACCATGATCATCCGCTCCGTCTTTATGATTCAGGATAATTTTATTAAGTGTTCCCTGGGCGGGATTCAGACCTGTGGTTGGAATTCTTATAAATTCCCAGCCATACCAGTCAATATCACCATAAATATATTTATCCTCATCGCCGTTGAAAGAGAAAACTATTTCGTTGCCGCTCAGGTCACCCCACACCCATAAGCCGAATTCGTCATCATTGCTTAAATAGTCGAATCCACTGTTATGCTCAAGTGTTACATAACCATTCGGTTCCGTAAATTTATATTCCAATTTACCCGATTTATCACCGGCAAACTTTCTAAGGTTATCAGCTTCAAAAGTGGTTATAAGAGGATCAATTCCTTCCGATTGTGTTCCTGACGCGGGATCAATCCAGTCAGTTTCCGTTTCAAACTGATGAAGAAGTATGCCTTCAAGGATATTCTCAGAACGTGTTTTGAAATGGAACTCCTGATCGGTTTCTATTTTATTACCATATTTATCCTGAATGCCGGCCATCAGGGTAACATAATATTCCGCTCCGGGTTCAAGGGCTTTAACCGGACGGAATACTATGCTGGTTATATCATTTTCTTCTATGATCTCAGCATCGGTAAAATTTACATAATTATTCATTTCATCATATAAATATACATGGCCTATTATTCCATCGACTACTTCATTAAAGTTAAATTTCATTCCGGCATATATGTTAATATCTTCACCCTGTGGAAAATATTCAAAAACTTCCGGGGGTGTTATATCCGGTTCTATCGTTGAGAAATGTACTACATAGTCCCCACCCGGATTTCCATCGGCGTCTCCATCGATTGCTGTTCCATATAGGCTGTTGGCATTATCTGAAAGAGTGAGCTGATAATCGGTTGAAAACTGCCAGTAATCTTCCGGATATATTTCAAGCCTGTCCCTGTCCTTCCAATAAAAATTCATCTTCTCACCTGTGGAAAGAGAAAGAGCGGTTCTGACTGAAGCGGTATCCATCATTTGGGTAAAATTAATAACCAGCGGTTTATATGTCTGGAAATCGGTCTCACCATCAACAGGTTCCGAATTGATTGACGGGGCTGTCGATGAAAGCACTGTTTTCATATCCTCGGTTAGTGAAGGAATTATTGAATAGAACATCGCTCCAGGACATGCGGTCGCGCATCCGCTCCTGTGTCCGGTTACATTTGCAAGACTTCCTCCTGTGCCATTATGATAGGTTGAACCGGTCGGGTCAATTCCAAGCTGGTTACATTTCCAGGTAAAAAGCCGGATCAGTGAAGAAAGAGCTGGATCAGTGGGAAGCACAGATGAATAAGTGCCCATCACACATGTTCCCATTGTATTGCTGTTTTTGCCGCAGAAGTGAGCCCCTATGGCATTATCCCCGCCGGCCCTTCCTTCATATATAACACCGTAAGGATCAATTAAAAAATTATATCCTACGTCTCCCCATCCGTTGCTATAGGTATGCAGGTGCCAGATGCTTCTTACAACCGCTGGCCAGTCCGAGGCTGTGTTCTGACCGGCGCTGTGATGAATAATCAGGTGTGTAACCGTCGTATAGTTGGGCGACCATCCCGAACCCTGCCCGTCCGGACATCCCCATTCGGTTCGGCTTATTACTTCCGGTTTGGGAAAATCATCGGTATTATTTATGGTAGGAGCTGTAAATTGATTGTCTGTGAATCCGGGGTAAATAAATTCAACAGATAATTTTTCAATCTGCATTGAGTAATCAGATATCTCAGCCTCTATCTTTATCCTGAAGTATTTCATTTCAGGATCAAGAACTATCAGGCCGCTTGAGTACCCGCCCTGTTTTGGATAAATATCATCATCGTTTTCAATATATATCCAATCCTCAAAATTTACTCCATCTTTTGAAGCGGATAAAAATAATCCCGATTCCTCGGAATCGCTATATGAATTCCAGAATAAAGCGGCTCCGATAAACGGCTGATTTTTTTTCTCTGGAATTTCATATGATCTGCTGACAAGTTCGGAAACCCGCCCGGGAATAGTCTGACTAATCACATCCTTTTCAACAATAAAATTTTCATGTGCGGAATTACCGTAAAAGGAGGGCAAATCGAAATCAATTTTTTCCGACATTATTTTATTACCGCCCGACGCGGACATATTTATCGTCAGAAAAACAAAAAATAAAAAAGTTAAAGAACGCATACTTAACTACCTCAAAGACAAAAATGAATAAAAGATAAAACACAGGGAACATCCCCGCGCTAAGAACTAAAACGTTAAAACAGCGCGGGGATGTTCCAAAAATCAGAATTTAACTCCGAATGAGAAATAATGCACACTTGTAAGGCGTCCAAAATCCTCATAGGCATAATCAACTTTTAATAAAGCGGCGCTCATTACCCTGTAATGAATACCAACACCGAAGGTAACTCCTTCCTCCGATTCTTTCTGGAATAATGATTTATATCCCGCGCGAACCATGATAATATCATTCCATGAGTATTCACCGCCACAGTTAATTGCTTCATAATGATCATTTGGATGAATAGCGTCAATAGCGGCAGTAAAACGGGATTCACCATACTTAATAACATCCGCGGCTACTCCGGCTCTGAACATCAGGGGGAGATCATACGAATCAAGCTGTATCTCAGTATTGATATAATTGCCGCCTGTCCCGTTAACGGCATGAACAATAAGTATATCTCTTCCGGTCATCTTCATCTTTGTGCCAAAATTTGAAATACTGGCGGCAATACGAAGTTCATTAAGAACCGGTATTTTATACATTGTCCCCGCATCCAGGGCAAAACCTGTTGCAGACATATGCCAGATATGCTCACTAATATATTTCACATTAAAACCGATAGAAAAATTATCGGTAAGTTCTCTGGCAAAGTTCACACCAATCGCTATTCCTCCGGCGGAAAAACGTTCTCCGGTTCCTTCGGGAGCTTCGAGGGTGCGAACATTCATTTCATCCATTGAAAAAACATTAACAAAAGCGCCTACTGTTCCTATTCCGGGTAAATGTGATCCGATCGCCGCGTAATCACACTTCATATCGGCAAACCAGTCCACATGATTAAAAAACGCTTCGTTATTATAATTCATCGCCATTCCGGCAGGGTTCCAGTACATTGATGACAAATCATTAGCCGTTGCCGTAAAAGCGCCACCCATACCAACAGCTCTGGGACCAACTCCTATCTTCAGAAATGAGGCCGCAGTTGTTCCCGACTTGGTCAATTCCTGTGAATGGGCCGCTGTAAATGCCACCAGAACCAGGAAAATAAATAATTTATTCAGGCTTTTCATTTAAAACTCCATTTTTAACAATTCATTTTACCACATTCACTTATTTGATTACGGCAAATTTCACAATTTTTTCACCTATTCCAGGCGCGTCGATATGGGCTATGTATATTCCGTAAGAGATGCTGAAACCATCTTCATTAAGAAGATTCCAATACTCCCGCCCATTTTGCATTCCTGAATTGTGCTCAATTACGTTGATAAAATCACCGGCTACATTATAAATCCTGATAGTGCATTCAGGAGGAAGATTTTCGAAATATATTCTTCTTTCTCCTCTTATTTCATTTGCCAAAGCGTTTGTAGGTTCGATATCATTAAATCCCACATACGGATTGGGCACTACATAAATATTGTCTAAAACCGACGATCCCGCGTCCTGCGCTATTTCACCAGCCTCGGTTGTCAGGATAAATTTATCATCTGTGGTAAATGGTCTTTTGGTTTTAATGAAAAATACATCCCCTTCAGTCGGGAATATAGTTGCAACTGTCGTATCGGGATGTTTACCAAATCCTACAGCCCAGGTAACCGTATCTGTTGCGGTTCCCATCGATCCCGGTTTGAATATTGTAATTTCTTCACCAAGACTAAATGCTGAGTCACGCGTGATAATATTTTCTGAAAGGAAAGTTAATACACGTTTGTAAACATCTGAATGTAAGTCACGATATTTCACACTGTATTTTACTCCAATAAAGGCAACGCCCTGGTGCAGAGTAAGAGCGGTATCAATAACATGATCGGAAAACTCAATTCTGTAATCAGCCGGATAAGGCTCTTTCGTAGGAAGAACCTGCGACAATCGCATATCCCAGCCCAGGTTAGAAGTACCTTCAATCCACCCGGTTTCTTCTTCATTAATTTCAAGATCGGCTTCATCGTAAACTCTGAGATGAATACCCTGAAAAACCGGATTAGTATCTTCACCATCAAGGGCAGTGCTTTCTTTTACAGGATAATTTCTATAGGTTACGGTCACAGTAGATTCATCGGGGATGGAAGAACCATCAACTCTTCTGATAGCGCCCCTGTCATAGGCGATCTCAAAATCGGCCCCTTCAGTGTATTCTGTTCCCGAAGAACTTGTAACTTTCAGGTAGCTGTCTATTGAAATATTTCCCCTGCTCAAAGAGGTAAATTTGTCTTCATAAAGTTTTGCCTCTTCAGAAGTTGCAATATTATTGAGCAGAGAATAGTTTTTCTCCTCAATCATTTTACCGAGATAATTAAGTGAGTCAGAAAATGTAAGGGTATATTCACCCCCTTCGGCAACAGCAAGATCATCCATAATTTCAAAAGATAATTCACCTGTACCTATTCCATAAAGATGATTAACTTTATCATCTCCGATTGCCGGGGGTAAATAACCGGCGGCTCTCGGTCCGGGAATAACCTTCACGGTGTTATCATCAAATTTCAGCTCTGAGCTTATCGGATCAACACTGATCTTTTTGGTTGTCTCGGAAGGAGGAATACCTACAGAATCACCATGGTCATATGCGACTAACGCATAATAGTAACTTTGGCCATTAATAACATTATTACTGTCGACATAAGTGTGCTGCAGTCCTGTGTTGTCTCCGAGATAGTAATGAACACCCCTTCCCTGGTATGGGAGAGGATGAAATCCTTTCCAGGGTGATTCGAGACTATGCGTCCATTTGCCGTCGACATTTGTATCGATATATGGCTCACCGCTATCCCATTCTCCATTTCCATTAAGGTCAGTATATGGTTCATCAACAAGATCAATATCCCATCTGCATTCAGTGCCGTCAAGTTTCTTGAGCGGGTCGGAAAGGAAAGATGAACCAAGTCCGTCTGTGATTACCTGAATATCACTGAAACTTTCATCAGTGCTTCTGTAAAGAACATAACCTTCAAAATCACGCCCGGTAATAGGATCAAGACTGGATTCAGCCGCTTTATCCCAGAATAGGGTAACTTTTTTATCACCCGGAATTGCTGTCAGTTTCGGTGTTGTCGGAGGTTTAAAGAACTGATAATTTTCATTGTAAATTCTCTGAACAGTTTCTGCTGACAGAAGCAGGTCTGTAAGATCTTCACCCAGCAAAAATGCCATTGATATTCTTTTTGTTTCACCTTTCTTCAGATTAATGTAACCTGAACTAAAGATAAATACGATATCCTGGTTTCCGCGTATATCTGAATAGTTTCCAGGCCTGCACCTGTTCCACATCGATTCATCATCTTTTATAGAGCCGCCTGCTTTCCAGGTCCAGCTGTTAAAACTTGAGAGACCTATCTGGTCAGATTCGTCGAGATCGGTAAATTCAAAATTCGGCTCGCCTGGATATAATGGATCAGGTGATCCGTCTGCCTGTCTGAGTCCGGCTGTCGGAATTCCATCCCCTTCACCTTCATCGTTCGTCTTGGGGATACCGTCAATTCCAACGTCATGTATTGTCACATCCCAGTCTTTATCATTATCCTCACCATCATCCTGGCGCTCATCTATCATGCCGTCATCATCATTATCCTCGCCATCATCCGGCTGGCCGGGACTTTCGAGGAACTTACAGCCGAGGAAACCAAGTGGTTTATTCCTGACTCCTTCCATATCCTGATCAAAATAATAGGTCATGCTTCGGGCATAAACAGGAATATGATCAACATTCACCGAGTCGTTTGATTTTGGAGGCACAAAATATCCAAAGTCATCAGTATTTTCCGGAGAACCTCCCCCGATATCAGGATCGCCGTAAATTCCAAAAATCACCGAATCAAGGTCCTTGTCGCTGACGTTAGTTATGGTATATACAAAAAATATTGTGTTTTCAGCAAGCGCGTTGCTCCACTGGAAAGCTCTGCCATCAATTTGAATGCCAATACCCTTCCGTGTGGAATCGTCCTCGAAAGGATAGTAGTTAAATTCCTGGTTCCATCTGTCATCCATGGCCCAGTAGGTTTCAAGGTCGGCATTTGTAGCGTCCTGCGACAAATATCCGGGCCAGACATATTTACCAAGTGTTGAATTATACCATGTACGAGGCCAGGAGTCGGGCTTGCCATCTTCATCGGAATCTTCGGCCGGATTTGCCGCCATCTCACTCTGATCCGGATCGGCATAACCGGGAAGAGGCTGCCACTGCCACAATGTATCTCCGGTTGGTGAAACTTCAAAAAGCCCTGGATAATCATTTAAAGCGTCCGAAATAATATGAATCCTTTTCGTCGAATCATTCGCGTCGGGCACCGCGGCGCCAACGAACGGACATGACTGAAAAAGATAATCGGAGTTTTTCCAGACAAGGTTATCCACTGCCCTGAGCAGTCCGTATCCGGGCGCGACACCGCCATAATTATACAGGCGGGTGGTAATTTTATTGCCGTTCATCAGGAATGATTTCCTGTCGGCCTGGGCGTTAACTTTTTTTATTCCGCCCGCTTTCCAGACATCTTCTTTTGCGGGAGCTTTCTCGGCTCCCTGCTGCGCCTGCGCCTGTTGCATGCCCATTTGCTGCAGCAAGTCCTTAACTGCCTGATGTTCGGCAGCTCTTCTTTCATCAACGCTTTGTCCGAAAACCACAGGTGAGAGCATCAAAAAAAGAAGCAGGATATATGATAATTTCATTAATGAACTGTTATTCATATCATTTATCTCCGTTTAGATTAAATCAAAACTCTACCGATACACCTAATCTTACCTCTCTCGGAGGCAGATAAAAGGATGGTTGATTAAAATACTCGCTCGGGGCGCCATAGCCGGCAATTCCCTGCGCGAGAGCTTCAGATTCTTTTGCTGTTTCGAGAGTTTGATCAAGTGTATATGTTGCCCTTCCTGTGGAAGCGTATACATATCTTTCGTTAAGCGTATCGAATAAATTAAATACTTTAAGAAAAACAACTATATCAAAATTATACCAGGTAAAAGTTTTTTCTGCCAGAAGATCCACAACTGCCTGGGTAGGTTTTCTGCCGCTATTGGGGCGAAGATAAACCTGCTGATCAAACAATACCGGATCGTATGGCAGTCCTGATCCAAGTCTTGCGACCAGCGTAACATTCCAGTCGGATGGATCGCCGACAGAAACAGTTCCGTTCAGGGTATGTTCCTGATCCCAGCTCAGATATATCGGAATTTTTTCGCTTTGTCTTCCGGAGGCGATATCAAGGAAGAACGCGTCTGAGGAAGTATTGTTTCCTTCAGAAACCTGAAATGTATAATCCAGAGTCGCTCCGAACATACTGTTGGGAGTTCTTCTTTTGGTCAGCGAGAATGTGATACCTTTTATATTAGCGTAATCCTTATTTACATATTTCAGATATGTTTCATTCTCACTGATTCTGATCTGCTGTGTGGCAAGCAGGTCGCGTACGTCGCGATAATAACCTGTCAGATTGAACGCGATTTCCTCTGTTAACTGTTGCTGCAATCCAAGTTCATATGATACAGTTCTCTGGGGATTCAGATTCGCGTTACCATATGATTGTGAACTAAAGCTGTATTTAAAGTCCGAATTTGAATACAGATAAGCGAATGATGGCATCTGGTAAAAATGACCGTAAGAGAAATGGATTATTCCTTTATCTGTGATCGGAAAAGATATACCGGCTCGCGGACTGATCTGATGTTTTACGGGAGAATCATCAAGTAAACTTTCTCTGTCAATCGTTGGAAGCAGATTCGGATCATTAGGAGTAGGATGGAAAATATCGGTAGAATATTGTGATTTTGAATGGAAATAATCATACCTGACACCAATATTTACAACCATACTTGTAAATTCCATTTTATCCTGCGCGTATATCGAAAATTCGATAGGTTTTTTTGTATAACTATTATGGTTTGCTGTTCTTACATCAGGAATTGTAGGGGTAAAATATCTCACTGTATCGCGCAGTACTGAAAAATTCTCATAATCAAGTATATGGTATTTAAATTCAGCGCCTGTCTTGAATTCATGATTTTTATTCAACTGGCTGGTGATATCAAATTTTGCGCCCAGTGTGCGTGTTCTCTGGTAGGAATGGCCGTTAAGTGTTCCGCCCGAAAGAAAAGAATAAGTTCCGGGAGAAGATAATTTATGACTGGGCTGATATCGCTGATCGGCAAAATATTTCGTTAAATCCAACTCCATTCCAGCGTGAAAATCAACTTCGTTTCCATTTTCATCCAGCAGAGGATAAAGATATTGCGCATAATCATCTAAATTATATGAAGCCCGGAATGTATAAAAAGTGTTGTTCGACAAGGCATGTCTTACTTCGAGTGAATTAAGCATTCCCCAGCTGTAATAATTGTAACTGGCGTCGGGATTAAGCCTGAGACTGTGGTTATAACCTTTTGAGTAAGAATCGGAGATTATAATATCATAATTTATTTTCATTGTCGAAAAAGGCCGAAAAGTCAGTTTACCTGTTGCGCTTAAATATTGTCCGATGCTCATGGGAACAATAGCGCTGTCACCTGACATTGCAATTCGGATATCATTCGGATCCATTGGATTAATATATACCGAATCCCAGGGATTATGCTGCCTGACTCCATATAAATATCCTTTACTGTCAGAATATCTTCCGGAAACAAAAAATGAGAGCATATCTTTTACGATAGGTCCTCCGAGTGAAGCTTCCCCGACAAAACTGTTCAGGGGATCAATATCATCTATATTAAAAAATGTCTCTTCTCTGCCAGATAAATAATCACCTGTATAAAAAGTAACATTCCCATGATAATCGCTTCCCCCCTCCTTAGTAACCTGGTTTACGATACCGCTGAGCGCGTTTCCATATTCCGCGTTAAATGTTCCCGATACAACCGACAGCTCCTGTATGGCGTTAGTGGCAATCGAAACACTATTACTGTTATTATAAGGATTAGATACCGATACTCCATTGACAGTATAGGCAATTTCATTTGACCGACCGCCCCTGATATGGAGTTCCCCGCCGGCGCCCCTTGTTATGCCCGCCTGAAGAGCGAGAACCTGGCTGACACTTTCAACCGGCAGCGCTTGAATTTGTTCAGCGTCAACTGAAGTGTGTGAAGATGTTAGATCTTTCCTGACCATCGGCGCTTCGGCCTTTATTACAATTGTCTCAAGGTCTATATCTTCGGTGTGCATTGTAAAGTTAAGTGAAGTTGTAAAGTCGACAGCAACTTTCACGTCGACAAATTTGCTTTTCTGAAAACCAACTCCGGAAGCTATTACGCTATAAGTACCGGGCGGAATATTATTAATAATGTAGCTGCCATCCAGATCTGTCGCAGCTCCCATTGAAGTTCCTTCAATAATAATATTTATTCCGGGTAATGGTTCGCCGGTTTCTTTATCAGTAACCACACCGGATATTTTACCGGTGGTACCCGCGAAAAGCTTTACTGAGATTAGAAAAGTGAATAGAAAAAATAGAGGAATTTTCCACAATAATTTATTCATCATAACCTCCGTGGGTATGAATTTCAATTAGATATGTTCGTATGATGTTGATTAAGCAGTACCTGTGGGCCTCTATATAAAGACATCTTCATACTATTTTATTATCGCTTTATATATTAACCCTGGTTTTTTTACCGTTTTTAAAAAAAAAGCCGTGAAGAAAATATTCACGGCTTTTGATTTAATCTTTCATATTATTTCAACAGCTGCATTTTGATTGACTTGCTGAAGTTGCCCCATTTAAGGGTTGTGATATAAGTACCACTCGCAACAGGCTGGTTGAAATTATTGGTTCCGTTCCATTCAACTTCATAAGAGCCTTTGGCAACAGTTTCGCCATCTATAAGTGTTCTTACTTCTTTACCAAGCATATCATAAACAACAACACTTATTTTTTTCTCAACAGGAATGCTGAATCTGACATTTGTTGACGGGTTGAAAGGGTTGGGATAATTCTGTTCCAGTACGTAATCGTCCGGAGTAACCTGGGTAAGATTTACTTCCCTGAAACCTGTTGTTCCATATTCAAGAACGCGAAGGTTAACACCTTTATCACTGCCAACTTTTGCTGAACTGTCTTTGAGGAATGTGCTGTTATCAGGATCCCATGAATAATAGCTGTATGTTATTGAGTCGGCTACTGACTGATAAACCGCTACGGCTTCTTTATTTCCGTCATTATCAAGGTCGGCGCCTGCAAACATTCTTGATACAAATGGTGATTCTCTGTAAACTGTATCAACCGGAACACCGAGTGAATCATAATAATCTACATAAAAATACTGTCCTTCAGCGCCTTCGAAAAGAACTTCAGCTTCCCAGTTGGCTCCGTCAAGAAGATCGCCTGTGCCAGTATATTCAAATCCCATCACATTATAGCTTGCTGATCCGCCAAGAAGGAATTCATCTCTTCCGTTGCCGTTAAAGTCATAAGCAGCGCATCCCCAGAAAGAACCGGATGTTTTTCCGATAGTTTCCCAGAGGTTTTCGCCGATGACTGCAAACTGCTGCGGGTCGTTATCCCAAACATAAACACCTTCATCATCACTGTTCAGGTTAACAATACTGATATCATAGTTATAGGTGCTTGATCCGCCAACATAAATCGCGCCGCCGATTTCATCGTCGCCGTCACCATCAGCGTCAAGTACAACAGCGCCCATATAATAGGTGCCATCTTCACCATCATTGGCCAGATATTCGTAATAGTGATCGGTACGTGAATGAGCAGTCGGGGTTGGATATGTATATGTATCAGCGCCTTCAGGAATGATTGACCAGAAACCAAGAAAGTTCCAGTAATGGTTTACAATTTCTTTCGCGCCATCACCATTATAATCCATTGTAAATGAATGCCACCATGAACCGCCTGAAAATCTGTTTTCAGGATGTACGCTGGGATCGCCTCCTTCTATCTGCCAGGTTGCGAATCCGGGGAGATCGCCTGAAATACCAAGAATATACACATTCTGGTCATAATTACAGGTAATGAATTCATCACGGCCATCACCATCAACATCTTCAACAAGGGCAGTTTCTCTGCTCATTCTAAAAACATCTGTACCAATAGTCGTGACAAAATAATCCTCTTCCAGTTTGATAACTGGTTGATCACCGTACGAATTATCTCCGTTATTCTCCCAAACTTCAATTGCTCCGTCATTACTCAGACCGGTAGGGAAGATAATTTCATAAACACCATCACCATCCAGATCGCCGGTGCGTACCCAGCGTGGAACTGAACTGTGGTCTCTCATTACAACAGGACTTGACCATACTATTTCAATTACGCCTGGTGAAGTCATTTCCCAAACGTGAACACGTCCGCCATTTGAATAATCAGTGGCAAGAATTTCCATAAGGCCGTCGCCGTCTAAGTCATTCTCGGCAATCCAGCAGCCCCTCGCGCCCTGATCATAAAAATATGCCAAATTTGAATCGGAAGGAGCAAAACCTATCGGACTGTGATGAGCGATGTCAACCAACTGTCCGAAAGCAGTTCCTGCAATAAATAAAACTAGAAACAGAGTAAACAGCTTCTTCATAAGTACCTCGTATTATTGATTAATGATTTTTACTGCAACAGTAAAGATTTTATATCATGCTTAAATTAACATTTCCTGCGATTATTATCAATATATCTGTTAAAAAAAAATTCCTCACTCCTGCCTGAAAAGAGGAATCCTGCCTTTTAATTTCACAATAAAATATTTAATTTTTCGACAATTTTATATATTTTGTGTATTGGAAATTTATAAAAATCAATATTGAATTAAAATTCATAAAATAAGCTCTGTTATCCGGGGTCCATAATATATGAGATTAAAATCGGGACTTCGTTCCACAATATCTGTTTTTATTATATGGTTAATAAGTGTATTGTTTTTATTGAAATACTCTGAAATCTATTTAAATAATTCATTCATTATCATCCCCTTATATACATTAATATTCACCGGTTTGCTTTACTTTTTTTTAAGGGCAAAAATTAATACTGCTTATCTTAAGATTTTATCAGTCCTGATAATTGTCTCGGCGCTGCTGATTATTCTGTTTTCCCCCCGATTAGGAGCAATTGGAAGGCTGCCATCAATTGAAGAATGGCTGGGACTGCTCTTTGAGGGGGATTTTCCATATAATTCGGGTCTGACTCCCTCTTCATTTCCCGGGCTTTTTCTTATGGCTCTCCCCTTCTGGCTTATTGGTAACGCGGGACTTCTTGAAATTGCCGGACTGATGCTTTTTTTCTTTCTGGTCTTCAGCATAAAAGGCAACTTTTCTCACCTTAAATTATTTCTCCTCCTCTCCACCCCGGTTTTTTATTACGGCATCGCTGTAAGATGCGAACTATTTTTTAATATGAGCCTGGTCATCTTTACTGCCTGGTTGGTAATTAACCACTTCGGCCGGAAAAATAAAATAACTGATTTTTTTATACTGCCCCTTCTCGCCGGTTTAGGATTATCCACAAGATCCGTCGTACTCATATTTTATATAATATTTCTATTGTGGTTCTTCCGTAATAACCTCTTTAACCTGGTAAAGTTTTCCATACCGATGTCCCTGTTGTTTATTTCCCTGCTTCTGCCTCTTTACTTTTGGGACAAAGAATCATTCATGAATAACGGACCATTCGCCATTCAAAGCCGTCTTTCGGCGCTCCCCTCTTTTGTTGTCGGCCTGTTTTTAATAGTATCTGTTTATCTTGGCTGGATTGTGCGCTCATTCAGGGAGGTTTTATTTTCATCGGGAGTAATTATTTTTCTTATGGTTATCATTTCATTTATACTCAAGATATCCGAACATGGTTTCGCGACTGCGTTTTACGCCGATTTGATTGACCTTTCATATCTGGCCTTTCCTCTTCCTCTATTCATTTTGTCCATTGAGTTTCATAAACATGGGCATTTCACCGGTGAAATACTTAATGATTAAATGCTGACTAAGTTCAGAACTCCTAACCTCTCGCAAAATGAAATCGCGGAAGTTCATCACGAATTATTATATTCCAAGTTCTCAATATAAACGGTATTTCTCATTCATCGAACAAACAATAAAATAGATGCTCCATATTACAGGGCTCCTGACATCACGTATATTGAAATGCAACTATTTTATCATCTTCTTCCATTAACTGGCAGAATAATAACAGAGAGAATATTTCGTTATCCTCTCTCAATATTGTTTTTATCTTTTAAAGCGACCTCAAAAAAATAAGCGTTAAAAAAATCAAATGAACGGAGCGTTAAAAAAGGAAAGCTGTTTGAGGCACATGTCCTTTTATGTGCCGAGTTCTTTCATTTTAGCGGAGAGAATTGGTTTTTAGCTTATTTTTTTGCAGTCTTGACTTTTTTGTTACTTTTTGTGTCAAGACAAAAAGTAAGGGCATATTTTACAAAATATATTTGGTAAGATTCATGACAATTCCCATTGGTTCTCGCTTTACCAGCTAAAATTATTTCACGCAAAGGGAACTTATAAACGCAATTCTTTTTAACAGAATTTCTAATAACAGTCGCATACATATATACGCAATAAAAAATCTATGTTGTTTTATTTCAATACTTTATGTTTCTGATGTCAGGAGGCCTGTATTAAAGGATGAAAAAGTTGTCTCTGTCGTCCCTGACGGGACTTTCGGAGATAGATTGTTACCCGTTAACCCCACAATGAATTGCGGGGCTATTTTCTGTTGTCCCTGGCGGGACTTTCCTCCAGACTTCTATCCCGCGATTTTATTTTGCGAATGAATCCATGTAAGTTATTGTTTTTTATAACCGGGATCAGGAGTTCTGAAGTTATTATTATACTTTGTCAAATTTTCCAGTTATCCCTGCAATCCTGTTCTGAGCTTTTTTCTGCCTCCATCAGCAAAATACAACTGTAAATATCTGACTCACCTGAATTAATAAAAAAAATCCGGCTTGGAACCGGATTTTTTTATTGAAATATTTCTTAAAAACTAATCAGCCATAAGCGCGGCGATAGCGGATGTATTTACTATATCATCAACACTGCATCCCCGGCTGAGGTCGAATAATGGTTTTTTGAGTCCCTGGACAACCGGACCGACCGCCTCGGCGCCGCCCAGTCTCTGGGCAATTTTATAACCGATGTTTCCAGCCTGGAGATCGGGGAAAACAAGAACGTTTGCTCTTCCGGCCACATCACTTTCGGGGGCTTTTCTTTTACCTATCGAATCAATAATAGCGGCGTCAAACTGAAGCTCGCCATCAATCTTTAATTCAGGGCGTTTTTCCCTGGCAATTTTTGTTGCTTCCAGGACCTTGTCAACCAGTTCATGTTTCGCGCTTCCTTTTGTTGAAAATGAAAGCATGGCTACATAGGGCTCCTGTCCGGTAAGTTTTTTGTGATTTTCCGCGGTTGTAACAGCAATATCCGCTAACTGGTTCGCGTCAGGATTGGGAACCACAGCGCAATCGGCAAAACTGAACATTCTCTCAGGGAAGATCATAAGAAAAAAGCTGGATACAATCGAAATCCCTTCAGGCATCCCGACACATTGAATAGCTGCTCTCAGAACATCTCCGGTAGATGCGGTTGAACCGGCCACAAATCCGTCGGCCATTTTTTCACGGACCATCATCGCTCCGAAAAATAAATCCCTCTTCATTGTTTCGCGGGCCTGCTCAATTGTAATTCCTTTATGTTTTCTCAGGTTGAAAAATATATTGGCAAAATCACTGAGTTTTTCAGATTTTTCAAAATCGATTATTCTGACTCCCTGAAGACTCACCCCGAGTTTTTCAGCGGTTTCTCTAATTTTTGCTTCATTACCTAATGTTATAACATTCGCGATCTCTTCAGAGGCCAACACTGAAGCGGCGCTTATCACTCTCTCATCATGTGATTCCGGTAATACAATAGTTTTTTTACGCTTCGACGCGTTATTTCTTATTTCTTTAAGTAATTCCATCTTTTACTCTGTTGACAAGTTGAAAAAAATATCATTTAAAAATATAGCGATTTTATCGAATATATATTAAGCCGGAGTTAATTTATTATTACAGGCAAAATAATTTTTCATTTGTAATTCTCAATTGAAATTCAAATATTTATATTTGTAAAAAAATCAATAGGACTATGCCTCTTTCAGATACTGTTATTAGAAGATTAATAAAAATTGCGGGTCTGGTTGCCTTTACAATAATAGCAATCTATTTTTCCCTCTATTTTCTGGATATTATTATTATTTTGGTAATATCAATTCTTGTAGCTCTGATTTTCCATCCGCTGGTTACCTTTTTCGAAAAAAACGGTCTGAACAGGCTTTCATCCGTACTGCTGGTTTTTCTTATCGGCGCGCTTATCCTCTTTATCGGCTTTTCAGTTGTTATCCCTAAAATAGCGAGCCAGATGAATACCCTCGCCTCCACATTAAACCGCGAAACTATCGTCGAGTTCATACAAGCTATCGAAGCGGAGGTAAAGGCATACGTCCCATTCCTCGAAAGTCAGGATTTTGCCACCCAGATAGCAGGTTATATCTCTAACCTGGTATTTGATTCCATCGACAATGTTTCAAACATCATTTCATCAATCGCGTCAGTGCTCGCCATTGTTGTTATTGTTCCCTTTATTACATTTTTCCTCCTGAAGGATAAATCAAGAATCATCAAAGGGATAATTGATATAATGCCGAACAGGTATTTTGAAATGTCCTATTCCGTTATAAGAAAAATAAGCAACAGACTCGGAAGATTTGTGATCGCCTGGATTCTTGACGCCTTCCTGGTAGGTCTGCTATCCGCTATCGGATTAACTATACTGGGTATAGAAAATTCGGTGAGTATCGGATTCGTAGCGGGCATAGGGCACCTCATCCCCTATTTCGGCCCGATCATTGGCGGTTTACCGGCGCTGATTATCTCACTTATTCAGTTTGGCGATTTTTCAATGCTTCCTGAAATATCTTTGATGTTTGTTATTATTTATACCCTGGATAATGGATTTATTCAGCCTAATGTTTTTTCCAAAGGCACCGATCTTCATCCGCTGGCGATAATAATTCTTATACTTATCGGAAGTAAAATTATGGGGGTGATGGGGATGCTTCTTGCGGTGCCGACCGCGACCGTGGTAAAAACAGCGTCGAGAGAAATTTACTACGGCTACAAAAACTACCGCATTATAAAAACCTGAATCAATATTTTTCGTTTCAGATTTATAAAACACCACTTGATTTTCTGCTGTAATATCCGATTATTTATATATTATATTTTGATCTTTAACAGGATATTACAATCTCAATATCATCGGGAGTTTTAATGAAACATATACTTTTTTTATTCGTTTTTGTTTTAGTTAACCAGGTTTTTTCCCAGGACCATTCCGAATTTATGGAAGACCCTTTCGACTCACCTCAGGAAGTTACCGAAACATGCCTCGGCTGCCATGAAGTTGGTGAAGAAATTATGAAAACACACCACTGGACATGGAAAGACAGGATGAAAAGAGAGGATGATTCCAGGGTTAATATCGGTAAATCTTATATGATAAATAACTTCTGCATATCTGTTACTTCTAACTGGCCCCGCTGTACAAGCTGCCATATCGGATATGGCTGGAAAAATAAATCTTTTGATTTTAGCGATGAAAATAATATCGACTGCCTTATTTGCCACGATCAATCGGGAACTTATAAAAAAGTGCCCACCGGCGCCGGGATGCCGGCGAAAGATGTTGACCTGCTGAAGGCTGCTCAAAGTGTCGGCCCGACCACAAGGGCAAATTGCGGAATATGCCATTTTGACGGCGGCGGAGGAACCGGGGTTAAACATGGCGATATGGATAACAGCCTTTATGAACCGGATGAGACAATTGATGTTCACATGGGAGGACTCGATTTTAATTGCACCGAATGTCATAAAACCGACGGACATAAAATTGCCGGCGCCGGTCATACCTCTATGGCGCTCGGTAAAAGCAGGCTTACCTGCGAAGAATGCCATGAAGGTGATATCCATAAACTGGGAGTGCTCAACCGACATGTTGACGCTGTTGCCTGTGAAACATGCCATATACCAGCTTTCGCCAGAGCGGAGCCGACTAAAGTATGGTGGGACTGGTCAACCGCCGGTAAGGACAGCGCCGATATAATGGATGAATTTGGAAAGAGTACTTTTAATAAGAAAAAAGGTAGTTTTGTCTGGGCGAAAAATGTGACTCCGACCTACGCATGGTTTAACGGGAAAGCAGATTATTACGCGGCAGGTGATAAATTAAACCCGGATGAAGTTTTAAAATTGAATAATCCACGGGGAGATGTTTCAGACGCGAAAGCAAAAATTTATCCTTTTAAAGTAATGAAAGGCAAACAACCTTATGACAAAGGGAATGATTACCTTATCACCCCGAAACTTTTTGGCAAAGATGGCTTCTGGAAAACTTTCGACTGGAATAAAGCCGCCGAACTTGGTATGAAGACCTCCAATCTTGAGTACTCCGGTTCATACGATTTTGTTGAAACTGAAATGTACTGGCCTATTCATCACATGGTAGCGCCGGCCGACAAGGCTATAAAATGTATGACATGCCACGGAAGAAATGGCAAACTGCTCGATTGGGAAGCCCTGGGTTATAAAGGAGATCCGGTTAAAACAAGAGGAAGAAAAACAACAGGTTTGTTGAAATAATTATTTAAGCCCGGTCACAAGCCGGGCTTTTTTTTACCTGCTTCCCTCAAAAACAGCAAAATTCCTCTCCATTTTCTTCTTCAGTTCCGCCGCGGAAATCAGTTCCCCTTTTTCATCATCAGGCTGGAACAGGTGAACGGCAGCCCCACCCCCGCCGCATAAAGCCAGACTCAGGGTATCAGTTGATGAAACCCGGGCATTAATAATCGAATATTTACCGGGTGATTTCTCATAATCAGTATTTTTCGAATCGCAATAGATTATTGCGTGGTAAGTAATATCAGGCTGCAGAAAATTTAATGGAATTTCTTTCATTCTCGGATGCTCGTCAGTTATCGCCCCGAGGAACCACTCACCTTCTTTATACCTCGCGAAGGTGACATAATCACCGGGAATGCCATCCAGAGCGATTGAATAATCCCAGTCTGCCGGACATCGCCTGATAAATTCAAATGCCGGTTCATCCATGTAATTTTCTATTTTATCGGCAGCCATCTGCAAAGGAGAGTACAGAACAACAAACAACGCGAGCTGGTTGGCCAGAGTGGAATGAATCCTGAATTTCCCTTCCGGGTGGAATAACACATTAAAAATAGCCGGAGTATAATCGACAGGACCGACAAGCATCCTTGTAAAAGGTATTACAGTCATATGTTCAGGCGGGTTGCCGTCGCTCCAGGCGTTCCACTCATTCCCTCTCACTCCCTCCCTTGTCATCATATTAGGGAATGTTCTTGAAATTCCGCTCGGTTTTATCGGCTCATGCGCGTCTATCATTATATTGTGTTTCATCGCTTTTTCCACAACCATCCTGTAATGCCTTACCATCCACTGGCCATGATGATTATATCCCTTCGGCAGTATTTTTCCCGCGTAGCCGGTTTTAACTATATCTATCCCCAGGGAATTATAATAAGCAAAAGCGCTGTCGATCTGTCTTTCATAATTAAGTATATCACCGCCGGTTTCATGATGTCCGATAAGGGAAACACCTTTTTTATCAGCATACCCGGAAAGATACTTAATATCAAAATCATCATAGGGGGTGGTAAAATTAAAACCGCCCGGCTCTCCCCATTTCCGCCAGTCAAGATTCCATCCCTCAACCAGAACACCCTGAATATTATTTTCAGCCGCGAAATCGATATACCTTTTGGTATTAGAGGTAGTCGCGCCATGTTTCGGGCCATCATGCCAGGTGTAATCATTCAGATGCATTCCCCACCATATACCGATATATTTTCCCGGTTTAATCCAGCTAAAATCCTGCTCCGGCGGCGGCGGATTTAAATTTAATATAAGATCCGATTCCAATAATCCCCTGGCCTCTTCTGAAATCATCACAACTCTCCAGGGTGTTTCAAAAGGAGCCTTGCTTCTGACCTTCACACCATCCGGCCAGGGAGCCAGCTCCGATTCCAGTGTATATTTATCTTCCGCCGATTTTCCCAGGGTCATATCCGGATAGTCGGTGATCTGCGCTTCCAGAATGCTCATATATTTATTTTTCTCTGTTATGGTCAGCGGAGTATTGGCCGCGCCCATATTCGAAATTAAGGTGTTGTTATAAAGATGTTCATAACTGTCAAAATCCTGCTGATGCCACCATACCGGTAAATCTTTCCCGATATTAAAGCAGCTTTTTTCTCTTTTTATAATAATCGAATCGCCCCCCTCCTGTTCAGGAAAAACAAACTTATACGCGGCCCCATCATTGTAACTTCTTATCTTTAATTGTATTCTGAAATCCCCGGCATTCCTGTCGATAAGTGAAATTATCGCCTGGGAATAATTATTCCTTTTTTTCGATGTCGCGCCCCATAACGGCAGCCATACTTCATCTTTTTCAGAACGTTCCACATCTTCAACAAAAACATTCTCCGCCAGAATCTCTTTATCCCTCAATTCAAAACCTAATCGGGAATTATAAATGGCGGTATCGCCATGAAAACAAATATTATATTGTGGCATTCCCTCACCCGCATTAAATGAAAATACGACCCGTTTATCGGGAGAATATACTTTTATCTCATCAGCATCACCGCAACCGGACAAAAGTAATGAAACAATTACAAAAATGACAAAAGAAACAATTAAATTTTTCATATTCACCTGAATTATTTTGTAATACAAAATAATAAATCCCCGGCAAGGAAGGAAATGAATTAGGAATTAGGAATTGGGAATTAGGGATTGGGAATTAGGAATTGGGAATTAGGAATTGGGAATTAGGAATTGGGAATTGGGAATTGGGAATTGGGAATTGGGAATTGTTTTGTAACAGATTTCCTGCTAATAAATTATTTATTCGGGCATTAGTGGCTTATTCTTATACTGTTGACCCGGTATCCACTAAACCCGGCTCAGAAACTTTAGCCATAATCAACTAAATTATAAAAAAAAACGGGGATTAAATAACTTGATATCTAATCCCCGGTTAAAAATTAATTAAAAGGGAAAATTATTTAAGAAGATCCCTGTTCCGGAACATTCTCACAATATTTTCATGATGAAGATTATCCTCCATCTTTTGTTTATGGCAGGTTTCGCAGGTCATATCCGCCCCAATCGGTACAGTTTTTCCACTATATTGCAGGGGCTGCAAATTATCCCGGTTTTGGCTGTAATGATTAACCGCGGGATAAATAACATGAGGAGAATTATGACATGCTTCACATCGGACCTCGGCATTGCCCGTTCTGATTCTGTAAAGTTCTTCCGGTCCTTCAGTCCATTTATTAAAAGCGACAGGATCATCGCCAGGTTTTTCGAAATCCTCATGACATCCGAGGCAGTCAGGTTCCTGAAGCCATGGAGTGCGGGGGTTAACCTCTTCAACAGTCTCAGCCTGAACAGGAACCAGGGTGGATAGTAAATGATCAGTTCCGGCTTTATTGGCTTCCCCTTTCAAAAGGGCAATCGCATGATCGGAAAATTTACCGTGGCATGATGTACAGTCAAATCCCAGGCGGGAATGCACCCCGCGGTTGCATCGGGTATTTCCTTCTTTCGTTGATGGATGACAAAGCACACAAGCGTCGCCGTTATTGGAGAATGCGTAATTAGCATGCCACGAATGAATGGAGGCTGAAAGGCTTCTTCTTACCCCGTCCCCTTCCGATTTAACAGCGGGATCGGAATGGCATGCCTGGCACATCATCGGTTTTCCGTCAAGCGCCTGCTGATAAAGATCAGTGCCGCTCAAACGGTCATGAGCCTGAAGGATATTAACGGCAGTCTCATCCGAAAGACCTGATATACCATCCTTTTTCCACGGTCCGCCATGGCAGTTCCGGCATCCCATTTCTGTGGAAGTAGGGGCGACAACCTTTGTCGACATCAGAACTTCACCGCTTTCTTCATCGACCGCTTCTACAGTGAAAAGAGGATAAGGATTATATGTGCCTTCATCGGTATAGGGAGCTACCGGAATCGCTTCGACAATAAAACTGTTTCTCTCTTCATTAAACTTCATTTCGCCGGATAATCCGTTTCCGGCTATTCCGACATTTTCTTCCAGATCAGCGCCTAAAAGTGTTTTGGCCCACTTCCAGAAATCGACATGTTTTGAAGGATTTTCAAATCCTTTCTCAACTTTATATCTTATTTTTACACCTTCTGTAACTATTGCTGGTACACTTCCCCGTTTAATCAATTGAGCCTCAAGTGTATTTGCCGGGGGTAAAATTACAAACCAGGGGTCGCTGTCGGAAATACAGTGCATCCCCAGATCGTTCCAGGCCAGAAGAACATAATCATCCTTTCTCTTATCAAATTCAGGCACATCTTCTGAAACCGGAGTAATTTTAATTGGTTCAGGTTCAGGAATTATCTCTTTTCCATTTAATTTACCGGAAATGAATACCGCCAGCGCATCCATTTCTTCGGGAGCGCCGATAAACGGGGGCATATATTTTCTTACTCTTCCCTGCCCGGCTATCAGAGATTTTACACCCATAAAAGTATAAGTATTTGTTCTGGGCAGTATATCATTCCTGATTCCGTCAATTGTATGGCAGCTAAGACATTGAATATTAAAAAGTTCTCTTCCGGCTTCTGCTATATTGCTGCTGTTAATATCTTTAACAGCGGACCATTTCGCGTTTTTCAGAACACCTTCCGTATTGAGTTTTTCCATATCTTTTTTCAATATGGATGTGGAATACATATATTCATTTATAACAAAAGGTTTTCTTGCTATTTCCCTTAGGTATTCAAATCCCCCAATCCAGAAAAGTCCTATTATTAAAACAACAAATACAGCGGCTTTCTGCACTCCTTTACCCATCTTCAGCATAAGAAGAACAGCGCCGATAAGAATTACAACTGTCGCGATAATGAAAATATTTGTAAATGGAATAGTTTGAGGATTTAGAGCAAAGGCTGTTTCTCTGATATCTCCGGGTATAGCAAAATAATACCAGACCGCGAATAGTATCAAAGCGGTAACCGGATATATTATCCATTTGCTGCAATATTTTATCATTCTGGTGCGAAATTCACTCTCTTTCCTAAATACAATGGTTACATAACCGAATATTCCGGCAATCATAATTGTCATTGCCGTACGGAAAACAAGAGAAGGAAAATATGTCGGATTAAAAAATCCGTCCCAGAATCCGGCGGTTTCAAGCCATGCGCCGGGTGTTAGCATAAAAGACAAAATTCCGTTTATGATTACCAGACTCAGCCAGGCAAAGAGGAAATAAAGGAAACTCAGCGTTATCCTGCCTTTTTTGTCAAGTTTATCAAAACGGTAATAATAAAGTAATAAAGCTGTTATTTCTCCAAGAAAAAATACCCACTCAATGGCCCATCCAAATACAAAATTATGTATAAGGGTGGAAGTTGCCGCCGGACTGACAAGCGCTATTATAAACCAGATCCCCACTCCGGTAACACCGCCAAATACCATTGTCAGCAGCAAAAAGAACCATGTATGTTTTTTTACATAGGCGTGTATATCTTTATCTGATTCGGCAAAGCCTTTCCTGTCGGTCAGCCATATAAAAAGACCTCCTCCAACTGCGAGATGCGAAATATACACATGAAGAATCGAGATCAGAGCAATCAGCGTTCCGCCACCTATTTTTACAAGTTCCCAAATTGGATAATTCATATAGCGGCCCCTCCCTTTTCATTTTTGAAAGATATTTTCAGCATCCAGGCTATTGTAGCCAGTCCGATAACAAATATCAGAAGGAAAAGAACCAGCACTCCATATTGAGGAGTAAGGACTAATGAATCCATATCAAAATAATCAGTAAGGGACATAGACCTTAACATCATTCTGGTAATCGCCATAAAAACTATTGTTAAAACCAGATGAATTGCCGAGGGTATAATTTTACCTAAAAATCCCGATACCATCGCTCCTATTCCCATCAATATTCCAAGGAAAAGTATAATAGTCGCCATAAGATTGCGTCCCATAAACTGAACAACAATTTCAGTAGGTTGAGCCAGCAGATACCAGAAACCAATCACAAACTGAACTGCGGTGGCAATCGCGAATATTTTCAGGCCCGATTTGATATTCTTTTCTTTTACCTCATCTTCGGCATTTTTTTTGAAATGCCAGATACCGGCGACAAACAATCCTCCGACGGCAACCGAAGCGGCGACAAAATGCAGATATCGCGGCCATATTTTCAAATCTCCAAGCCCGAGAATCGTACCGTCCCTGTTATCAAAATAGGCGTTCCAGCCCGCGGGCTGTTCCATCATCGAGTTATTAGCGACAAGCATCAGTCCTATGTAAAGAATGAGAATAATGGAAATCAGTATCGACCATTTGGAAAACGCGGGTGATGCCTCATATTTGGTAACGTGGATATAAGCTCCGTAGTAAGCAAGTATGAGAAAAGGAATAACAAGAATCCAGAAAACTGCCATCAGCACCGAGCTTGTGTAGAAGAGGTGTCCGAAAGTGACCTGCATGAATAAAAGCGGGGCTACCCCAAAATTGATTCCCAGCGCGATTAAAACCGGGAGCTTTTTTGCCGCCACACCATGAAAGCTGTCGGTCATTGATTCATTCCCGCCGGTCATCCTTTTGAAAAGTATTATTAAACCACCCCCCAGAACAGCATTGATAAATAGAATATGAATTATAAAGGTCAACTGTTCCAGAATTGATAATAACCACTGCGGGGCGGGTATGGCTTCCGCATCCGGAATAAGGTTAACTGGGTCCATACCTTCAACTCCTGTTATTTTGTTGTGAAAGATTTGAATTAGCTTTTTGCCTTCTGATAAGAATAATAGAAACCACAAATATCAGAATTAACCCGCCAAGAATACTAATCTCAATCATATGAGGAGTAAATTTGTCGGGCAGATAGGCAGTCTCGACACTGATAACTAATATCCTCCGGATTGCCGCGATCATGGCAACTATAAGAAAGGGTTCGGAACACAAAGAATGCTCCTTCAGTGATACCCTGACAGTATAGAGTATTTCAATCACCATCAAAAGAAGCAGTGTTTTTGCGATGATTTCAACTATCCATTTGATATGGTCATCAACTTCGGGATATTGAAGGAAACTTATCACCTCTTCATATATCAGAAAAAGAGCGCTTATCATAAGCATTATTCCGATAACTACATAGATGAGTGTTTCCCCTGTCTTAAATATTCTGTCGATATTAACTTTTTTTATCATCTTTTATAATTATAAAATATAATAAGTGCTTTTTATCTTTATTCTTTTTCAAAAATCGTATATCCATATCTCCTTTCCAAGTTAAGGAGATAAAAAATAAATCGCAATAAAAGATTATCAGAACAGGGTATTTTTTTTTACCTTAACCGATATAAAAAATTTTTATTCGAAAAACAGTAGATTTAAATAATGTTATGGCTGATAAATGAAATAATTAAAAATTTTGGCGGACGAGCTCCCGGAAGCAGAGAAGAATCAGAAGCGCAATATTTTATGAGAGAATATCTCGCCGGTTTTTGCCACGATACCTCCCTGCATGAGTTCAGCAATCCCGTTGACGCTAAATTTTCATCATTAAAATACTTTTCTTTTACCTGGATATTATCTCTGTTTCTCCTCCTGATTTTCCCCTGGGTATCGGCTTTCATCCTCTTTATTCTTCTGATCTTGTTTTTAGGCCATTTTGTTATATATGGCAACTGGCTCGATTTTTTATTTCCACTCAAAAGGTCTGTAAATGTCACCGGCATAATAAACCCTGAATCGGAAATAAAGCAAACTGTTATCCTTTCCGGCCATATAGATAGTGTAAGAGAATTTATTTGGTTTAAAAGGTGGAAATTTATGGGGATGTTTTCCTTTCTCCTGGCAGGTCTGCTAATCCCCCTGCTCCTCATTTTTAACCTTATAATTTTAATAACCGGGGGAATACTCACACCCTTTAATGCCTGGTTTATTGTATGGTCAGTTTTCCTGCTTTTGTCGGTTTCTCAAATCACCTATATACTTCCCTTTGGTAAAATAGTGGTTGACGGAGCGATAGATAATTTATCAGGAGTTGCCCTGGCTTCCGAAACAGGCCGTTTTTTTTCCGGGGGCAAAGGTGGTGTTGAAAGGTTAAAACATACACGGATAATTGTCGCGAGTTTCGCCTGTGAAGAGGCAGGCTTGAAAGGTTCTCTTGAATTTGTTAAAAAATATGGAGAAGAATTAAAAAAGGGAAATAGTTTTCTGATCAATTTCGACAGCATTAAAAATGATAAGTTTCTTACTCTTCAGCCGGCGGAAATTATGACGCTGACAAAATTTAATTCTCAGCTTTTCGAAAAACTCAAAACCTCATTTGAAAACTGCGGGGTAGAGTATTTTGTAAAGTCAACACCTGTCGGCGCTACTGACGCCACAAGTTTTCAGAGAGCCGGTATACCTTCCGCCAGTATTATCGGAATTCCCACCGACAGCCTGGACCCCTCTTATCACACACGATATGACACTGTTGAAAACCTTGACCCGGCAGGAATCGAAAAACTGAAACTTGTAATGATTGATTTTCTTAAAAACTCGGATAAACAAATCACTTAAATCTTCACTTTTTTAAGACGAAGTGAGTTCAAAACAACAGTGACTGAACTTAAAGACATTGCCATTGCCGCAATCATCGGATTTAAAACACCTGCCGCCGCAAGGGGAATCATGAGTGAGTTATAGAAAAACGCCCAGAATAAATTTTGTTTTATTATCCCGATAATTTTTCTCGATATCTTAATCAGGCGGGGCACATTTTCAATATTCTCATTCGCTATTATAACATCAGCGCTGTCGAGAGCTATATCCATCCCTTTGCCCATTGCCACACCCACTTCTGAGGCAGCGAGGGCAGGCGCGTCATTTATTCCGTCTCCAATCATCATTATTTTTTTTCCACCCTCCTGAAGCCTCCGGATTGTCTCAACCTTTTCATCCGGCATCAGTGAGCCGTAACTTTGATAAATTCCCGCCGTTGAAGAGATAAAACGGACCGCGTTGCCTGAATCGCCTGAAAGCACCATTGGTATAACTCCAAGCTCCTGCAAAAATTTCACAGCGCTTTTTACCCCTTTTCGTAAAGAGTCAGCACAAATAATCAGCGCTGCTGCCTGATTGTCTATCGCCACGGCTATAACTGTTGCCCCGGATTCTTCGGCATTATTAAATATTTCCTCACATTTACTGAATGTTACCGCGTTTTCTTCCATCAGCTTCATATTGCCGACTATAACAATTTTTTCACCTATTCTGCCGGTCACCCCCAAGCCGCTTAAATTTTCAAATGTATCCGGTTCCGATAATACAATTCCCTTCGAAAGTGAATATTCCACTATTGCCTCGGCGAGGGGATGACCGGATCTTTGCTCGAGTGACGCTGCCAGACTCAGCGCCTCCTCCTCATCAAATTCGTTTCTTGTAATTATTTTGTAAACTTTATGCGCTCCTGTGGTAATTGTGCCTGTTTTATCAAAAGCTGTATGTGTAACGCGGGCGGCCTTTTCAAGGCTCTCCCCATCCCTGACAAGCAACCCGAAAAACGCGGCTCGCCCGGTGCCGGTAATTATAGCCGTCGGAGTGGCAAGTCCCAGCGCGCATGGACAGGCGATGATAAGAACAGCCACAAAATTCACCAGGGCCGGCCCCACATCCAGTCCCCCGATAAAGAACCAATACAAAAATGTCAGCAAACTTATTACTATAACCACCGGAACAAAAACAGAAGCGATTTTATCGGCCATTTTCTGGATTGGAGGCTTGGCGCTTTGCGCTTCCTCCACAAGTTCGATAATTTTCCCGAGCACCGATTTTTTACCTGTAGCCGATACCCTGAATAAAAATGAGCCATCACGGTTTAAGGTTCCTCCGGTAACATAATCCCCCACCTCCTTTTCAACCGGCAGGCTTTCTCCGGTCATCATCGATTCATCTAAAGTTGACTTTCCATTGGCGATTATTCCATCTGCCGGAACTCTGTCGCCAGGTTTTACCAACACCATCATATCTTCCCTGAGAAGCTCAGCCCTTATTTCCGATATTTTGCCGTCAACCATTACCTTTGCCTTCTGCGGTCTGAGTTCCAGAAGTTTTTTAACAGCCTCTCCGGTTTTTAACTTTGATCGTTCTTCAAGCATCCTCCCGAGGAGAATCAGGGTAACAATGACTGAAGCCGTCTCAAAATAAACATCTTTTGCCAACGATGTTTCATGAAAAAATATACTGATGGTAACTACAAAACTATATATATACGCCGCCCCGCTCCCTATTGCGACAAGTGTATTCATCTCTGCAGAAAAATGAATGATATTTTTCCAGGCAATAATAAAAAATCGTCGGCCGGAATAAAAAACAACCGGGGTGGTAAGAACCAGCATCACAAAATTCAGAAAAATATATTCAGAAGATTCCCGGTTTAATGACTGGGTCATATCACGAGTCATACTGATAATGAATACCGGCAAAGTAAATAATAATGAATACAAAAAATCATTTTTCAGGACTTTAAAATCTGTCCCGCCTCTCTCATCTTTTGTTTCATTTTGCCCGGTAATTATTTCATATCCATATTCTTCAGCCGCTTTCCTTACGGCTTCAAGGCTGTCAGTTGGCTGGTCTGAATTGAAACTGATAGTTGAATTTGCCAGGTTTGCTCTTACATCTTCAATCCCTTCAATTTTACCGACAACCTTTTCAATCCTCGCTACACAGCTCGCGCAGGTCATACCTTTAACCGGAAATTTATACTTTTTCACATTAATTCCTGCTCCAGGGGTTCATACCCTGCTTCTCTTATCAGTTCCTTTAGGAGAGCTTCGCTGATGCCTTCAACACCATCTTCATATCTCAGTTTGCCAATTTCAACATGGTATTGTTCTACTCCGCCTTTATCAAGCTCCTTTTCAACGGCTTTAACACAATGCTGGCAGGACATTCCTTCGATATAAATTGTTTTTTCCATATTATCACCTAATTTTAAATAATATATCTACAACTATCGTATACAACCTGAATTCGTTAATGGTTCATAAAATATTTTTTTTACAGCTATTTTGTAAAAGCCGGCATTCATCTTATTCCAAGACTGGTTATTCATCAGAATATCTTATCTTGCATACTTAATATTTTTTATTGTTTTTTATTCTCCGATTCATTTTACTCAAACGTTTTATTATCGCTTTATTCAATTACGAAAATTTGTGAGGTCTTTGATGCAAAAATATATTGTTATTATGGCGGGAGGAGTCGGAAGCAGATTCTGGCCCAGAAGCAGAAAAAGGATGCCGAAGCAGTTGCTTAATATATTTGGTAAAAACTCTATGATCAGGGATACTGTCGAAAGAGTCCTCCCTGTCGCGGATTATGAAAATATTCTAATCGTTACGAATAAGGTCCAGAAAGCATTGATAGAGGAACAGATTCCAGAACTGCCTGCTGAAAATATTATCGCCGAACCAAGAGGAAGAAACACGGCTCCCTGTATAAACCTTGCCGCGGAAATTATCAGTAAACGCTCAGGTGATTCAGTGATGATAACACTTCCTGCCGATCATCTTATTAATGATGAAAAAAAATTCCTCGAAGATCTGGAAAAGGCCACTGACTTCGCTGAAAATAATGACGCACTTCTTACATTTGGAATAAAACCGGAATATCCCAATACAGGATATGGTTATATAAAGATTTTATCCGGATCGGAAAACGATGGAGTATGGCAGGTTGACCGTTTTGTTGAAAAACCGGATATCGAAACGGCTAAAGGTTACCTGAAATCGGGAGATTATTTATGGAATTCGGGAATGTTTGTCTGGCGGGTGTCGGTAATTCTTGATGAAATAAAAAAACATCTGCCGGAATTGTATAATGATATGAATATTATTTGTGAGGATGACCGGTTTTATACAACTCTTTCTGATATTTTTGAGCGGATAACTCCTGTTTCAATAGACTATGGCATTATGGAAAAATCTGATAAAGTCTGGCTGGTTCCCGGTGATTTTGGCTGGAGTGATGTAGGAAGCTGGGAGACAGCATATCAGCTCAGCTCAAAAGATATCAACGGGAACGCCATTCATGGGAATACACTGACCATTGATACTAAAAACAGCTACGTTCATTCAGACAAAGTTTTTACCGCCGTGATTGGCATGAATGAAACCATAGTGATAAACACGGGAGACGCTGTTCTTGTATGCCCCAGGGATAAATCGCAGAAAGTAAAAGAAATTGTTGAATATCTTGAGAAGAATAACATTAACGGCCTGATTTAAATATTTCTGACAGATTATTCCCTGAACTGGTGAAGCAAAAACCTAAAAGGAATTCAGAAAAAATCGTGATCATAAACCGGCGGAACCGGAAGTGATGAGTGGTTAGTGGAGAGTGAAGAGTTAAAAAACAGCAATTCTTCTTTTAGATAACTTCAAAATCTCCAGAAAGTCCCGTCAGGGATCCGCCGCGTCGGACAGGCTGAAAGAAAATAGCCCCGCAATTCATTGTGGGGTATATAAGTAACATCCAAAAACAAAAAGTCCCGTCAGGGACGATAGATAAATTTTTTGGTTCTATATGAAAACCAGTGGGTGATGAAAAGACAACCAACTATTAAATGAACGTAACTGAACAGTTATACAAGCGCCAATATATGGTTTGCCTGACAGCGCTTATGAATGATGTGCTATAAATATCATATTCGATTGACTTGAATTTTGCCTGGGAGGTCTTAAAGGATTTGGTTATCTGGAGATGGTTTGTGAATCCTCTACAAGGATTTTGTCTTGCTTTATTAACAATATTCTACCCCATTGGGACTTTCCGCACTAATTATTGCCTCTACAAGGCAAATAAGATAAAAAAGAACCTTGTAGAGGTTCAAATTATTGTAGAATATAATAGACAACATGGAAAACATCTCTGTAGGAGATGCACAAAAAGGCGTTCAAATTATATAATTTTAGAAAATAATACAATGTTGATGTATTAGTTCTAAACATTATTCGATAAGATAAAGAGATATCTGCCCAAGTTGTTTCCTTATCAAATTTTCTTTGTTTTTATTTTGCGAATTATTCCATGAAAGTTATTGTTTTTTATATACGGGATCAGGAGTTCTGAGATTATTTAAATCGAGATTAATTTGGTCGAAAAAGTCCCGTCAGGGACGACAGATACATTTTTTCTTACTCTGAATGTTTTTTTTGTTTGTTCAGACAATAAGACATACTATCTATATCGGAATCTCGAAAAATATATATTTGCGATAAATTCCGCGATTTTATTTTGCGAGAGGTCAGGAGTTCTGAATCTGTTGAAAATAAATAATCGCGGCATTGAAGTTTTATTTGTGTTTGGAATTGCGGAAAAACATAAATGAATTGTAAAAAAAAGGTCACATATTTATTTTATTCCGGTCACCTTTTTAGCTTTTTCCAGAAGAAAACGGAGCGGATTTGCCGCCGCTCTCGCTGAATTTCTTACAAAATCCTCACCTCTTTCTTTTGCGATTTTTATCCAGCTCCCTTTTACAGTATCGATAATGCCCGAAAATATTGCTTTGGTAACTTCGGCAACTGTTTTTTGCGCCGGGAATAAATCTCTGTCAGATTTAATATATACTTTTTTGCAATAATTCTCGGTAATTATGGAAATCCTCGTCATCAGCATGGCGTTTACAAATCCATCGGCGAGCGAGCTGAAAATTTTATCAGCGAAAGGAAAACTCTTCAGACTGTCGGCCGCCATACGGGCAAATAATTCATCGGTGATATATTCAACACTCTCCGATCCCCCGATAGCGACCGCGATATATATTTTTTTCAGAAGTTTAATAAGTTCCGGCAGCGGAGCTCTTCCATGATAGAGCACAAATATTTCTTTCATCAGGTTAAAATTTGCCGAGAGAATAAAGAGACCGTCAATAAATCCATTTTGGCTGATAGAGGTGGAATAAAAAAGCATGTTAATATATTTCGCCCTGACTTTCCTGGTCTCTTCACTAAAAACTTCCATTAAATCATCATAACCCTCTGCATTTTGCGGGTAATCATCCGGGTTAATATTTTTTCCCGCTAAAAATTTGTTCGACCTGAATTTTTCCATCCGCTTTTTTATAATTTCATCCGCCTGAGTTTTATCCTTCACGGGTGAATAATAAGCGGGCAGACTAAAAAGCCTTATCACAGGAATAACAATAAACCAAATTGTAAAGATCAGCAGAAGAAAAAGAACCAGGTATCCGAGAATGGGATGCAGGGAATCGGTGAAATGATAGAATTCCACAAACTCCCTGGTTATCAGCAGCCCGAGTCCTGCCGCGATAAAAATAAATATTCTTTTTATATACTTAAAAATATCATTCATGTTATCTGAAAAGATTGGTGATTATTTCATAAGCGCCTACGTAGGTGCCAACCACCGAACCAAGTCCGGATAATATAAAGACAAGCAGAACTCTTAAAAGTTTGTTGCTCCACCATTTCGAGAAAGAATTAAAATCATCTGACACACTCTGAAGCTCTTTAACCTGGGGAGGCTTAAAGAAAACCTGCACAAAGGCCGCTACATACCCGGCGCCTATCAAAGGAGAAAGACTCGTCAGGGGCGCGGCGAGAAAGGTGGATATGACGGTAAATGGATGACCAAAAGCAATAATTGCCCCGATAGCGCTCGGTATTCCGTTGGCGAGTATCCAGAAAAGCGCGTTATCCCCGGCGGCTTCTCCCCCCTGGTTAAACCCAATATAGGCTATCGAACCTATGATAAGAAAAGGAACTCCCCACCCGATAATTTTAACTAAAGGAGAGGAAGAGGGAATTTTTTCTATGCTTTCGAGATCAACAGATTTATCTTCTTCAAGATAACTGACAATACCTTCCTGATGACCGGCCCCAACAACAGCTACAATTTTGTTTCCGGCTGTTCTTTTTATTTTTTCTGCGAGATAGCTGTCCCGCTCATCAATGAGCACTTTTTTTACAACGGGGAGCACCTGACCAAGTTCATCAAGCATTTCGGTCATCACATCCTTCTGTTTTATCTCGGCCAGCTTTTCCTCAGATATTTCCTCTTTTTCAAAAAGTCCTCCCACACCGCTAAAGAGAAATTTCATCTTCTGCCAGAATCCCATACTGTTCCATGTTCTTTTCAGGGTAATTCTCACATCCCTGTCACAAAGCTCTACCGGTATGCCGTTTTCTTCTGCCGTTATTGCTCCTTCAAGGAGTTCAACACCTGGTTTAACTCCCAATTTTTCACCCAGTTTTTTCTGGTAGGAAGCAAGAAGAATATTAATCATTAAAGTGCCGAGCTGTTTATTTTTAATGATAGTCTTCAGATCAAGCTCTTCCCATTTTTTCTTTTCTTTAAGAGCTTTATATCTTTGCGGGTCCAGTTCGAGGCATACTGTGGAAGGCTTTTCCTTTTCGATTACTTCTCTCACCAAATCGGCGGAAGCTTTTGAGATATGCGCGGTGCCGACAATTATTATCTCTCTGCCTCCGCTATTTACAATTCTCACATCTTCTGATTCTCTGTGATTTAAGATAGTCGTTGATTCCATTTATTTCCTGGTTATTCGCTGAATTTTAAGATAAACTTTTCGGGAGTAGCTGTAATTTTTTTTGAACTGTAATCGAAGAAAAATATCCCCGTTTTTACCACTGCCACCTCTTTGGCTGTCTTTTTACTCGTGAGTTTATAAAATATATCGCATCCTCTCGACGTGATATTATCCACAGCCATTTTAATAAGCAGTTTATCGCCGTAAAATCCTTCTGATTTGAACAGTATTACAGCATCTGTCATGATAATTCCGGCTCCGTCAACATCCGATTCTGAAAAGCCGAAATGCGCGAGAAATTGCACTCTCGCCTCATGAACAATTGATAAAACCGAATCGTTTCCTAAATGCCCCCCGTAATTTATATCCGTTATCCTCAGGGGAATTTCACATTCGAAATGGAATCTTTCCGGTAATTCCAGTTTTATTCTACCCATAACTCCTTAATTTTTAATTTACAAAAATAACAATTTTATTCATATCTTACCCCCTGCTGACTGTCTCTTTTTGAGGCCTGTAAATAAAGCTTCACAAGTCTTAGCTGATCGAAACTGTATTTTTCATTAAGAGCTTCTCTTACAGGGGTGAGCGCTTCGGTTTCCAGTTTATCAAAGACAGATATTATCTTTTTCAATTCTTTCTTTGGTAAATTTATCTCCTTTAAAAAATTATCGGCATTTAACCACATGTTTTTTTCAAGCGCTTTAAGCAGATGTGTTATTATCGTGCTTTTCTTCAGACCTGAAAGCCGGACAAGCTCGTTTATACTCTTACCGCTATTAAATTCTTCCGCTGTCTGCCGGAACCTGTGTGATAGTTTTTTAATTTTATAAGCGCCTCTTTCGGGTAATTCCTTTTTTGAAATCTTTTCCCTGCGGTAATTTTTTATCACACTGATAAATGAATTACCGTAGGAATCCATTTTGGCGGCGCCGACTCCGTGTATCCTGAGCATATCAGCCCGGCTCTCAGGCAATTGCGCAGCCATCAGACTGAGCGTCTTATCAGAAAAAATGATATATGGGGGCACTCCTGTTTTTTTAGCGATTTCTCTTCTTTTTTCTTTGAGCAAAGCAAATAAAATTTCATCATAGTTATCGCTGCCTTCCGCCTGAAAGAGTTTGACCGGTTCCTGGCTGAATATTCCTGTAAAGTTTTCCTTACCTTTCAGCACAAGGTAACCTTCCGGGGTAACTTTAAGGCTGCCTGTTTCATCCTCCCTTTCAATCAGGCGGCCCCGCATAAACTGGTTAACAGCCATATTCCACTGATCGGGATTATATTCTCTGCCTATTCCCCAGGTAGAAAGTTTATCATGGCCGTTATTTACTATTCTTTTTTGTTCTGATCCTCTTAAAACATCGATTATATATGTGGCTCCGAAAATCTCACCGGTCCTGATCATGCAGGACATAAATTTTTGGGCCGGAATAGTCATATCAACTTTATCTTTATCGCTGCTGCGGCAATTGTCGCACATACCGCAGTTTCTCCCCTTATATTCTTCACCAAAAAACCTGAGGAGCGGCTTTCTTCTGCATTCATAAGATTCGCAAAAATCAACCATCTTATCCAGGTGCATTCTCGCTATTCTCTGTTCATTTTCATTTTCCATCAGGGAAATAAGGTATTCAATTTTACTTCTGTCGGAATAACTGAATAAAAGCAGACAATTTGCCCTTAAGCCATCCCGTCCCGAACGCCCTATCTCCTGGTAGTAAGACGCCAGGTTCTTTGGCAGATCATAGTGTATCACAAACCGGACATTCGATTTATTTATTCCCATTCCAAAAGCGATGGTCGCGACAACTATTTTAATTTCATCATTGATAAAAAGCTCCTGGTTCTCTCTTCTCTCTTTATCGGGCAAACCGGCGTGATAAGGTCTTACGGAAAATCCCAGCGCAGATAATTCTTCAGCAAGTGAATCAACCTGCTTCCTCGAAAAACAATATATTATACCGGACTGATCGGGAAATTTTCTTAAGAAATTTAATACCTGGGTTACAGCGTCCCCTTTATGGCTTATCTGGATATATAAGTTATCCCGGTCGAAACTGGAAATAAATTCCGCTTCGTTCCTGAATTCAAGATTTCTCTTTATATCCTCCCTGACTCTCGGTGTGGCTGTTGCAGTAAGGGCGACACAAACAGCTTCGGGAAATTGTTTCCTCACCTGCGCTGTCTGACGGTATTCAGGCCGGAAATCATGACCCCATTCAGAAATGCAGTGCGCTTCATCTATTGTAAAACAATCTACTTTTAATGCTTTAAGCATCCCCAGCGTTCGGTCAAGGTGAAGAGTTTCGGGCGCCAGATATAATAACCTTATTTCCCCCCTGATTACCCGGCCTACATTAAACTGATACTCCTCCCTTCCGAGAGAGCTGTTAAGAAAAACCGCTGGAATACCCAGCGCTTTTAATTGCTCCACCTGGTCTTTCATCAGGGAGATCAGTGGTGAGATTACAATTGTAAGTCCTTCGAAGATCAATGCCGGAAGCTGATAACATAGAGATTTGCCTCCTCCTGTGGGCATGATAACTAAAGTATCTTTCTTTTCCAGTATATTATCAATTATTTCTTTTTGTAGCGGACGAAAGGTATCATAGCCAAAAACCTTCTTCAGGATCTGCCCCGCTTTTTCTTTGTGCGTCAATTTTTTCACTTATGATTTTTAATTTGATAAATTAATTTAGGATATTTCGATAAATATGAAAAATATTTTATCACCAAAAAAGGAAATAGTTATGGCCGATATTATTGATTACACCTTTCATGGCGATGATATGCAGCTTGTTGAAATTGAGCTTGATCCTTCTGAAGGGGTAAGAGCGGAGGTTGGAGCCATGATGTATATGGATAATCATATCCGTATGCAGACAGATACCGGGGGTGGAATTTTTAAGGGTTTCAAAAGAATGCTGACCGGTGAAAACTTTTTTATCACAACTTTCTTCAATGATGGCAGCAGGAAAGAAAAAGTCGCCTTCGCCGCGCCATACCCGGGGAAAATAATTCCGTTACAGCTTGGTAAACTCGGAGGAAGTTACCTCTGCCAGAAGGACGCTTATTTATGTTCGGCTCATGGTATTGATATAGAAATTGCGTTTACGAAAAAAATAGGGGCCGGCTTTTTTGGCGGAGAGGGATTTATATTGCAGCGTCTTGAAGGTGACGGACTCGCTTTTCTTCACGCGGGAGGCACAATAATTAAAAAGGAACTTCAGCATGGTGAGATTCTTAAAGTTGATACCGGGTGCCTTGTGGCTTTTGAACCATCTGTAAATTATACAATAGAGTTTGTAGGTGGTTTTAAAAACGCGTTGTTTGGCGGCGAAGGTCTGTTTCTCGCCCAAATGACAGGTCCCGGAACAGTTTATCTCCAGAGTCTGCCATTTTCACGCCTCGCCGACAGAATTTCCGCGGCCGCGCGATTTCAGAATAAAGGAGAACAAAACCTCGGGGGAAGTATACTGGGTGGAATTATCGGCGGAGACAGATAAATAAATTTTCATCATAATATAAGCCCCCGAATGGGGGTTTATTTTTTATTTGCATCCATCCGGGTTTAACCTGATTACCGGAAGCGCATTGATTATTCCATGAGGCAGGCGGCGCCGGTTATCATAATCGAAAATTTTGCATGAGAAACATAAAACCGGGTAGGAGGACTATTATGAGAACTATCATTTTTCTGAAATTACCTTTTGTTCTGGCTTTACCAGCTAATATAAATATGGTGTACCCGACGTCGCACCGCAAATTTTGTTCATCTATTTTTTTACCAATATACCGACCCTAACGGGAGATGAAATATCAATTATTGTATAAGATTGCCCGCTATGGGCAAAATGTTGGTAGAAAAAAACAAAAAAAAAGCCAGTCGTGCCGTCAGGCAGACAATATATAACACACTCTGAATTATATTCGGAGCCTTCGTCAAAGCAGTAAGCTAATGAACCTTATTCCTGATTTTCATCCTGCTTCGTGTTCGCGGCAGTTATCCTTTCAGGTCAAAGGGCCAGCAAAATGCTATCGTACATATCTGGCAGAGGGAAAATAGAATAACCAGGAAAACCAGCAGCCTTACCGAAAAGTGCAGCTTTTGCCTTATTTTTGATTCGTTTTCATCTGTGTTGCCAAAACGAATTATAAATGTCAGCAACAATACCGTCATTATTAAAATTCCGGCGTATGTAAAAAGAGGTTGAAGATAATGACCAACAATTGAGTCATAAACTGTAAATAATCCCGCCAATACAATCACCGGCGGAAGGATCCATCTGTCATAAGGTTTAAAAAGTCCCAGCGAATTAAACCTCTCATCATTTTTGCCCATAAAACCCTCGAATTAAAAATAGTTACTTATTTTGTTCTTATTATTCTTCCCATTTAATTTACTATAAAATGCGAATTATTTTTCATAATTCAAAATTAATTTTTCCATATTTTTTAAGAAAGACTTTTTAAAAAGATAAAGATACAATCTTTGATCTGGAAAACAGCCGGAAAGAATTCCCCCCCCCCGATTCCGATATCAATTTTTTAATATATTGGGATAATCATCTATTTCCTGATATCGCAACGTCGCAGCCTGTCTCAATCTTTTTAAAAAGGAAACAAATTCCCGAAAAATGATTTTTTCAGCCGACTTTTTAATTGATCTTTTCATCTTCAATATATATAATGGCATCCACAACAGAAAAAATATCATCAAATTACAGGTAAATAATGCTAAAATATTTTGTTATGAAAAGCAGAAGCATAAGGAGGTTTGATAACAGACGGAAAATTGATCCTGAAATTATGGAAAAACTGGTTAACCTCTCCACCCTTACTCCCTCGGCGAAAAATCTTCAGCCGCTGAAATATATTATTTCAGTTAAAAGAGAAATAAATGATATTATCTTTCCCAATTTATCATGGGCAGGATATTTGAAAGATTGGAACGGGCCTTCAAAAAATGAGGAACCTACAGGCTATATAATTGTTCTTGGCGATAAAAAGATAACAGATAATTTCTGCTATGATCCCGGAATTGTTTCACATACCATGATGATGGGCGCTATCGAATATGGACTTGGCGGATGTATTATTGGCTCGGTTAACAGGGAAAATTTGAGGAAACAGCTCGAAATAGATGACCGTTATGAAATCCTGCTGGTTCTTGCCCTCGGTTATCCCGATGAGGAGGTAATTCTGGACACAGTCGGGGATAATGGAGATATCAAATATTACAGAGATGAGGAAGACCGTCACTGGGTGCCCAAAAGAAAAGCTGAAGAACTAATCCTCAGGATTGAATGAGGGTTGTCTTTCCCAGTGCCAGTGCCACGATTCAAACTGTACACCATATATATTATTCCGCGGGTAGGTAAGGTAAAAATTATATTTATGGGCGTTTTCACTCAGCCATTTGTATTCGGGCAGCGCTTCAAAATCTTCAGCTCTCTGGCCTTTTTCCTCACCTGAAATGCCATCCCGGTTAATAAAATCTATGGCATTGTTAAGTCCGCTGTTATGTTCACTGTATCCCGGCATGGCAACCCATCTGGCAGCTTTTTTCATAGAATAATCATTTCGTTCCATAACCAGATCATCAATAAATCCATAGGCCTGTCTTCCCGGCGAACGGTATCCCGAGTTAATATAGAGCCTTCTTCCCAGATCCTTCTCCATGGCTTGCATCATTATTTCATAATCTTCAAATGAATGGCGCGGACAATATTTTTTAGGAAGAATATGACCTTTTTTGCCGGGAAGTTCTGTCGGGCCTGTTTCCACAAGATTCGCCGGTTTATCCAGAGAAAAAAAAGGCCCCTTAAAACCAATATCTGCCGGATCAATCTCAAATAACTTATCAATAAAAATCCTTTCATAAAAGGTCAGTTCCGCTTTCAGGCTGTCAAAGTCGGTAATCGCTTTCTTTTCGGGAGGTCTGCTTTTTATATAGTCTGTCCACTTTTCATAAATATTGTCGGTCAGATAAATATGTACAAGATTAAGACGGTTAGTATCAGGTGCCGCGAAATAATAAAACAGAACTGCGGCGATAGCGAGAAGAGGGAAAAATATAATAATAAAACTGTATTTTTTCATAATTGCCTTACCAGGGAAGTTTTTTTCCAGGTTCCCAATGCCACTGCCAGGGCTGGAAAGGAACTCCGAACTGATTATTTTTAGGATAACTGATATGGAAATTGTGCCTGGTTCCATTTACCTGCAGCCATTTATATTCGGCGAGCTTTTCAAAATCGGAGGCTTTCTGACCAGGTTCGTGCCCCGATATTCCATCACCGTTGATAAAATCGAGACCAACGCGCAAAGGACTGTTATGCTCGGTATATCCCGGCATCGATACCTTTCCTATCGCGGTTTCAATTGAATAATCATTCTCGACTAACGAAGTGATAAACTCGTAGGCTTGTTTTCCCGGTGAAATATATCCTTTCTGAATATAAAGCATACGGCCTATATTTTCTCTGATTTCTGTAACCATATTGTTGTAATCATTATAGGCGTGCTCAGGCACATACCGGGTGCCGAGATTGAGTCCGTTAACTGTGACAGGAGGCATTTCAATTAAAACCCCGAGGTTTTGTGTGACATGTTTCTGCCCCTTAAATCCCAAATTTATCGGATCTATCTCGAATACTCTTCTGGCAAAATGCCCTTCGAGAAAACCAAGTTCGTCCATTAATTTTTTATATTCAACAATATTGCGTTCATTTTCCGGAACTCCTTCCATATATTCATCCCAATCCTCTTTAATACTTTGGGCAAAATACTGATGAAACGAGTTTAATTCCTTTGTGTCAAGTGAGTCAGTATATATATAAATAAATACTATTGGTATCAGAATAAGAGCAAGCAAAATGATCAGCGCTATCTGATATTTAAGATTGCTTCTTACTTTTTCGAAATAATAGAGGAATATATTTTCTTCATTCATTTAACTGTCCGGGTTTTGGGAAGATTTTGAGACAAATTCCACTTTGTTTGTTTTAATGGTATTTTCTGTTCTTACCGCTTTCTGAGCGGGAGCGGTCAGCCCGTCACTTTCCATTGTTATAGTCGCCGAAACAGTCATGTTTGTTGTAGAACTGGTCATAAGTCCTTTTTCAATGTCAAATTTCATTGTTCCGTCACCATAGATTTCGGGAGTTGAAAAATGATAAAACACTCCTCCTTCGGTAATGTCATTTTTCCCTTCCGAACGGGTTCCCAGGTTTATTTCAATATTAGCGATATTATCCTTTACCGACTTGAGTTTATAATCTACAATATTGGTAATATCAAAAGTATTGAATTTGGCGAAAAGTTCGGAATTCCAGTTATCGTTAACCTTAATGTTATTTTCCGGAAGTGTTCTGAAAAATTGCTGGGTCAGCGGCTTTAAAGCTTCCTGTTTAAGAGCGGATTCAAATTGCGCGATTTCTTCACGGGAAAAATTTTTCCGGGGCTGATATGTTATAAATTTCTCAACAAGTTTATCTGTGTTGGTTACAGCGATAACTTCCCCGTCACCTGAAACCTTTACCCTGAATGGATTATTCAGCAGCGTTTCATATTCAGGCATTCCCTCACCCTCAGGAGTTTCTTTTGAGTTGTAGGCGACAGGTGTGCCATTCATATCGGCAACAAGAATAACAGAATTTACAGTAACCTCAAAATCAAATATTCCCCCTATAAGCACATTCACAACCTTCAGGGAAAATTCATAGTCGATTGTCTGATTCGCCTTTATTGTAACCACTGAATCTGATTCAACATGCTGCAGGCTGTGAGTAATTGATGTCAAGTTATAATTGAATATATCCCCCTCCCTGAAATCATATTTCAGAGTGTAGATATTATCATCATCTTCTTCCGGGGTTTCTTCAACTTTCTGCGGAGTAATTTCTTTTTCAGCCGTTTCAGTTGGAATAGTTTTTTTATCTCCGGTATTTTCCTTCTTATCTTCTCCACATGCGCTGAAAAACAACAATATCGCGGAGACAATACTAATATAAAAGATATTTTTTCCTGAGCGCGCTAAATTCATTCGTATCCTTTTTCCATTTTTTAATAATTTCTTCCGGCTTCGAATTATCAGAAACCATTATTCGAAAATACTCTTTACCAAACAATTTATCCAGCCTTTTTCCCCTGAAAGAAAAATCATCGGGATAAAGTTCATGTACCTTACTGATAATATATATTCCTGTTTTTACCGGCTGAAATTTCTCCCTGCTGGTAATTTCAAGTCTGCAGCCAAAACATTTTTCACCCTGAAATTTTGGATTTGAAGCCATTCCCTCAATTTCAACCGGGATATATTCAGTTTTGTGAAACTTGATCCCCGGAAGTTTAAGACCATTCAGTTGAAATGTGAGTTCCTCGTTGTTAACATAAGGAGCGCCAAAAACGAGAAAAGGTGTCTTTGTTCCCCTCCCTTCCGATATATTAGTGCCTTCAATAAAACACATTCCGGGATAAACAATCGCTGTTTCGACTGAGGGCATGTTCGGAGAAGGGTCTATCCATTTCAGACCACACTGATCGTAATAATATGCCCGGTTCCAGTTTTTCATTTTAATCACGTGGAGTTCCCCCTTTATTCCCCCTTCAAGCATACCTTCTTCATTGAATATTGTCGCGAGTTCACCAACTGTCAGGCCATGCATCAGCGCCACAGGAGCAATCGCCACAAAAGATTTCAACTCTTCATCTCTTAAAGGGCCGTCAAATTTAACTCCCCCTATGGGATTTGGCCTGTCAAGGATAATTACAGGAATATTATATTCAGCGCCCGCCTCCATGATATAATACATCGTTGAAATAAATGTGTAAAATCTCGCGCCGACATCCTGAATGTCAAAAATTATGACATCGCTTCCTTCCAGCATTTTTTTCGTTGGTTTTAACGTCTTGCCATAGAGTGAATATATCGGAGCTCCTGTCTGATCATCAATCCCGTCCCTTATTTTCAGGCCATCCGGAGCATCTCCTCTTATTCCATGTTCGGGACCGAAAAGAGCTGATATAGTTACATCGGGCAGCCGGTCGAGAGTGTCAATCAGATGAACACCGTTTGAAAGGCATCCTGTGTGATTTGTCACTATCGCGACGTTCTTTCCTCTTATAAGAGAAACATTTTCTTCAAGGAGTAAATCCGCGCCGGTCTTAACCGGTTCAATGGCTGTTTTTTCTGTTCGGCAGCCAATAATAAGTAATATTACAAATAAAACATATAAATATTTTTTCATATCAGTTCAATATTTTCATTAAAGTTTTATGCGCTATCATCCAGGCGGCAATGGTCATCCCGTCCCAAATTATTTTTTTTTCTATCAGTAAGGAGACTTGTTCCGGAGAATGTTTATGAATTTCAAATTCTTCGGTATCGTCGGGGGTTAAAGGAGCTTCTCTAAGATTCAACCCGATAAATACTTCGCAGATTTCATCGCACGCGCCTGTAAACGGTGAGAACGAACCCGCGCTTACCAGTTTATCAGCCATAAATCCGGTTTCCTCACGCAGCTCTTTTTGGGCATTTTCAATGGCTGAAAGTCCACCTTCTATAGCTCCGCATGGGAATTCCAATCCTTCTTTATCATTTAAATAACGATACTGGTTTACAAGTATTAAATTTCCCTGTGATACCGGAATAACCATGGTAGAACCGCAGGTATGCATATAATGATACTCTCCGGTTCTGCCATTAAATTCAAAATTGTCAAGTTTATATTGCCAGAATCCGTTATCAAAAATTATCTTTTCATCCAGCTTTTTCCATTTTTCCAGAGGCATTAAAGTCCCTGGTTTTCAAGAATTTCCTTTCTTGAGAAAAAATGGGCTATTTCAATTTTTCCATTTTCTGGTGAATCGGATCCATGCACAATATTTTCACCGACCGAATCGGCAAAGTCTCTTCTTATGGTACCTTCATCGGCTTTAGCCGGGTCGGTAGCTCCGATCAGTTTACGGAAATCGGCCACCGCGTTTTCTTTTTCGAGCGCAATCGGCACACATGGACCCGATGTCATAAATTCAACCAGTCCGTTGTAGAAAGGTTTACCCTTATGAACTTCATAAAATCCACCGGCTGAATCTCCATTAAGACGCACCATTTTAAGCGCCAGAATTTTAAACCCGGCCCCGGTAATTCTTTTTATAACCTCACCAATAAGATTTTTCTTTACACAGTCAGGTTTTAATATCGCTAATGTTCTTTCTTTCATTCTTTCAATCCTTAAACGTTTTCAAGAGCCTTTTTCATTGTGCTTCCAATTTCGGCAGGACTCTCGGCGACATAAATTCCGGCTTCTTCCATTGCTTTCATCTTTTCGGCTGCCGTTCCTTTTCCGCCTGAAATAATCGCGCCCGCGTGTCCCATTCTTCTTCCGGGAGGCGCCGTGCGGCCCGCGATAAATCCAACCACAGGTTTCTTTACATTTTCTTTTATATATTCGGCGGCTTCTTCTTCTGCCGACCCGCCTATCTCACCAATCATTACTATACCTTCGGTATCAGGATCTTCGTTAAATAGACGGATTATATCTATAAACTGTGAACCTATTACAGGATCGCCTCCGATTCCAACACAGGTTGACTGGCCGATATTTAAATCTGATAACTGTTTAACCGCTTCATATGTAAGGGTTCCGCTTCGGGAAACCACACCTACTTTACCCTGGTTATGTATAAAACCGGGCATAATGCCTATTTTTGCCTTGCCGGGTGATATTATTCCGGGACAGTTTGGTCCAATAAGGCGAATATCTTTATTTCTTATATGGTTAAAAACCCGCACCATATCACCTGCCGGAATTCCTTCGGTGATACACACAATCAATTTTATACCGGCGTCAGCCGATTCAAGTATCGCGTCAGCGGCAAACGGAGGAGGTACAAATATCGCGGATGCTTCGGCGCCTTTTTCTGCCGCGGCTTCCGCGACTGTATTATATACAGGAATTCCGTTTAATTCTGTTCCACCTTTGCCCGGTGTTACTCCTGCGACAACATTTGTTCCATATTCAACCATCTGGCTTGTATGGAATGAACCTTCACTTCCGGTTATTCCCTGAACTACTACCCTGGTTTTGCCGTCGAGTAATATGCTCATATCCTGTCCTTCTATTTGATTTTTTAATGAAATATATTTTATAAACTTAACAATTTTTTTACTAAGTTACTTTATAAATTTGCCTTTACGACACTCCTTTTTTTGAATCTTTCTGTTGTTAAGTGAATCATATCGGTAAATAATTAAAATATATAAAATATTGAGGTAACTATGAAAGCCAGAATTCTGTTGACATCTATCATGTTATTTATATCATTTTCCCTTTCTTCAGCGCAATATTCTGTTGACTGGAAAGAAATAAATGAAGGTTTGAAACTCGCCAAAGAACAAAATAAAATAATGCTTGTAAGTTTTTATACCGACTGGTGTAAATGGTGTAAAAAAATGGAAAACACAACCTACTCAAACAAAGATGTTGTTTCAAAAATCACTAAAAATTTCATAGCGGTAAAACTAAATCCTGAAAAACCGGGCAATGTAAATTACATGGGACGTGATATTCCCTATAGCTATTTCAAGCAGGGATCAAGGGTCCAGGGATTTCCGGCTACAGTATTTTTCAGCCCCGACGGTAGTCTGATCACAACTATTCCCGGTTATAGAGAACCTGATGATTTTCTCGAAACCCTCGAATATTTTGAAAGCGGCCTTTATTCAAGTCTGTCCATTGATGATTACACTATTTTTAAGGCTTTTCAGCAGCAAATAAAACAGAAGCCCAATGATCCGGAATTAAACTTCGCGCTCGGATTCTTTTATCATGATTATTTTGATGATCTGAAAAAAGCGGAAGATCATTATAAAAAAGCGATAAAAGGGAAAAATCCTATGCCCGAAGCATATATGCGACTTGCCGAACTTGAAGCGGGAAGGAAAAACAAGAAAAAATCGAAAGAATATTTCAGCAAAGCTATTGACTCAGGTTTTGTAAGTATCAAGGCAATTTTTGAAAAAGTTGGTGAAATAATTAAAAATAACCAGAAAATATAAACTTTTGGCCGGCGGTATATTTCCTTCCGCCGGCGCTTTATCCGCGCAATATTATTTTCAATTTTCAGTTTCTTAATAAAGTAATCCCCTTTTCAATTCCCTCTGATAATAAATTATCCTTGCAATAAAGTCTGAGTTCATTTACATTTATCACATTTAATATTTCTCAGGCCGGATATTGCGGATACGCTCCTCGTCAATTACCATATTCATCTTATTTGCTCTTATTCATTGCGCCGCAAATGCGCAGGAGGCGGATAATACATTTTTCATCGCAGATACTCTCCCTGTTAATCTACAGGGTGTTTACATGCTGTCGGGAGTATCAGTCGTGCCATTTTCCGAATCTGTCAGATTGAGAAATCGTTATCTCCTTAAAGATGAGTATTCTTTCTCGGCTGTTGAGAATAAAATTACCATATCTCAAAAACTTCAATATTCCATTTTTGATACACTTTTTGTTTTTTATAAAGCCAGGAAAACAGGGTTAAAAAAGGAATATAAGAACAGGATTCTCAAAAAAATCTTCGATAAAGAACTGGGCGATACGGTAAATATTGCTAAAAAAATAAATAATCCTTATAGCAGTAATGAAATATTCGGCAGCAATCTGAAAAGAAGCGGAACACTTATCAGGGGATTTACTGTCGGCACGACAAAAGATTTTACGGTATCAAGTGGTTTAAGATTGCAATTATCGGGAAAATTGTCAGATGATATTGAAATTGTAGCCGCGCTCACCGATGAAAATACTCCTATTCAGCCGGAGGGCAACACTGAACGGCTGGAAGAACTCGATAAAGTTTTCATTGAAGTACGCCATAAAAACGCGAGGGGAACATTTGGCGACTTCGAAATTAAAGACCGGTTTGGGGAATTTGCGAGAGTTGACAGAAAATTGCAGGGATTAAAAGGTGAGTTCAATTATGAGGATTACAGGGGACGATTCTCTTTCGCCGGGTCAAGGGGAAAATTTGTTAATAAACAATTTGAGGGCACAGACGGAATTCAGGGCCCCTACAGGTTAAGCGGAATAAACAATGAACAGGATATAATAATTATTGCCGGCACTGAGAAGGTTTTCCTCGACGGAGAAGAAATGAAAAGAGGTGAAAACAATGACTATACAATAGATTACGCGAATTCTGAAATTACATTTACTCCAAACAGGCTGATAACTTCGGCAAGCAGAATAACAATCGATTATGAATATACTGACAGACAGTATGAAAGGAATTTTATCTCAGCGGGAGCGGGGGCCACTCTGCTCAATAAAGCATTGGATATAGAATTCAATTTTTACCGGGAAGGTGATGATAAAAATAATGCAATAGACCTGACGCTCTCAGATGAAGATAAAGAAATTCTAAAACAGGCCGGTGACAGCAGAAACCTTGCCGCCGGCAGCGGAGTATCACTCGCCACTCCCGATTCACTCGGTATAAGAAAAGGGCTTTATGAAAAAAGAGATACTTTAATAAACGGCGCGCCTGATTCAATATTTGTTTATAATCCCGGAAGCCCGGGAGCTGTATATAATGTTAATTTCACCTGGGTCGGCCCGGGAAATGGCGATTACAGTAAAATAACACTTGCTCACTACAGGTATGTTGGAGAAGGAATAGGCTCTTATTCACCCGTTCAATACCTTCCTCTCCCGGAACAGCGGCAATTGGGGAACATTAATATTACAGCCACCCCGTGGCAGGGAATAAAACTTAATATGGAACTGGCAGGTTCTTCCTATGATAAAAATCTCTTCTCCGGTATTGATGATAATGATAACAACGGATATGCCAGGAACCTGAAACTTACGATCGCTCCTTCGGATATATCACTTTTCGGTCATAAAATGGGCAGATACGGACTGACTGTAAAAGACCGTTTTGTTGAAGGAAGATTTGAATCACTCGACAGAATAAACAATGTGGAATTTAACAGAGATTACAATCTGGATGACGCGGACGCTGATGATGAAACTTTAAGAGAGATAAAACTTACAGCGTCACCAGTGAATAATCTTAATATAGATGCCGGTTACGGTTATCTCGCCAGAGGAAAAGATATTCGTTCTGATCGTTATCTCGGCAATTTGCAGTACACCAACCCTGAAGGAGCCGCCCTTAATTATCAGGCCGATTACGTCGAGAACAGAAATAAACTTAACCGTAGTAACTGGCTGAAACAAAATGGAGCTTTTTCCTGGATTTTATTTCAGACAATTAAACCCGGGCTTTCATTTAATCACGAAGATAAAAAAAGCAGGGCCGCCGATTCTGACTCACTCCTGACCGGAAGTCACCGTTATATTGAGTATAAACCCGGAATTGAACTGTTAAACCTTTATGGATTTACTTTTTCTTATGTTTATTCATTTCGCGAGGAATCTGTTCCTGTCGGCGGGCTATTGAGAAAACAGTCTGAAGCGCTGACCAGCGAATATAATCTTGTATACCAGGGAATCAGGGAAATCCGCTCAAGTTTCAGTTTAATTACAAGAGAAAAAAAATATACCCGGTTATTTAAGGATGAGGGTTACAGCAATAATGAAACTGTATTGATCAAATCGCGGACGAAAACCAATTTGCTCAAAAGAGCGGTTGAAGGAGAAATATTTTATGAAGCGGCTACTCAAAGAAGTTCGAGATTCGAGAAAGTATTTGTCAGGGTGCCGGTAGGAACCGGGAACTATATTTATCTTGGCGACCTGAACGAGAATGGCGTCGCCGATGAGGATGAATTTCAGCTTTCAGCTTATGATGCTGATTTTATCCAGACTGTCATCCCGACAGATGAGCTCTTTCCTGTAATCGATCTGAAATTGAACGGAAGACTGAAATTACAGCCTGATAATTATATCAGGGGCAGCGGATTTATTAATACTGTAGTAAAATCTCTGTCATCGGAATCGGTTATCAGAATACAGGAAAACAGCAAAGAGGAGGATACAAAAAAGATTTACCTGCTCAATTTCAACAGCTTTTTAAATGACTCCACCACTATAAGAGGCTCCATTTTTTATCAGCAGGATATTCATCTGTTCAAAAACGACAGGGATATATCTTTCCGGTTCAGATATACCAGGAAAAAAAGCCTCAACCAGTATAGTTCGGGAAATGAGAGAGGTTTTTACAATGAAAGAAGTTTCAGGATAAATTTCCGACTCGTGAAAGAAATTTCCAACCAGACTGATATCACATTTTCTAATGATAATCTGGAAGCGCCCGAAATAACCAACCGGGCGCGGACTATTGAAAGCAGTGAATTTTCAACCGATTTTTCTTACCGCCCTCTTAATAATCTTGAGGTCGGCTTTAAGATAAAAGCGGGAAGAAATACAGACAGTTATCCTGAAAATCCCACAATTATTGATGTTAACAGCCAGACCTTAAGATTTAACCTTTCTTTTTCAGGACGTGGAAGGCTCAGAATGGAAGCGGAAAGAACCGAACTGACAACTAACAATTCTGAAAACAGTATTCCTTTTGAAATTACAAGAGGAAATTTTCCCGGGAAAAATTATTACTGGAGAGTTAACTTTGATTACAGGATTACAGGAAATTTGCAGACAACAGCTTCATATGATGGAAGATTCCAGGGCAGCGGCCGGGTAATCCATACGATGCGAGCCGAAGCCCGCGCTTATTTTTAATCAGGAGATAATGAAGATGAAACAAAAAAAAGGCATGATCGAAGCTCATTTGTTCAGGGAAACACCGGAAGGAATTGAATTCCTGGTATTGAAACGCTCCAAAGAGGAAATATTCCCCGATATCTGGCAGATGGTCACCGGGAGCATTAATGAAGGTGAAAAAGCCTATGAAACGGCTATGAGAGAAATAGTGGAAGAAACCATGCTCAAACCTCTCCGTTTGTGGGTGGTGCCCAATATTAACTCGTTCTACTCAACAAAAACCGACTCAGTATTATTGATTCCGGTATTCGCGGCCCTGGTTCGCAACGACATGAACCCGGTTATCTCAAATGAACATTCTGAATTCAAATGGGTAACAAAACAGGAAGCGGCCTCTCTTTTCGCCTGGCCCGGCCAGGTGAAATCACTTGATATTATTGAGGAATATTTTACCGGTAAACAACACTTTTTTGAACTTGTGGAGATAAATCTGACCTGATAATATCTTAATATTATTGTGCCTGAAGAAGGTTTGATTCATTGAGTTTTATTGCCCGCTTCCTTTCTCTTGGCGTCACACTATATTATACACAATTTGTTCTTTATACTCTGACCGTCAATATGGTTAATAGGAAACGATAACCGGACCTCTTGTATGTTTTATTCTGGAAATTAACATAAGGCTCTTGAATTCCAGAACTCCTGAGCTGACAGAGCCAGAACCAATGACGAATTACAAATGACGAATTACGAATGACGAATTGGTTATACCGGGAATATTTTTTTGAATCGAATCTGCTTTTGAAAAACAGCATTATTGTGGAACGTCCAAATGGGGTAGTAATGAACAAAAACATAGAGTAAAATCCTTATATGGGATCGACAGAGTTAAGCTAAGAAAAAGCTACAATCCAAATAGTCTCCAAATATTTTGCTATTTTGCTTAGAATTTAACTCCTTACGGAATAATCCCCCTCTCAGGAAAAATGAATACCTCCTCCGCCGTCACCCAACCCGCTCATCATACTCTTACTCTGATATTTTGATACCGATACCGATACCGATACCGATACCGATACCGATACCGAAAAATAATCATGTAATCCTTTAATCATGGTTCAGACATTTTTTTCATTATAATCAGCGAAATCCGCGTAATCAGAAAAATCCGCGGTCCTCTTTTAATTGTTCATTGTACATTATTAATTGTTAATTGAATTCTTGCCATTTTGCTTAGAATTTAACTCCTTACGGCAAAACTTTCCTCTGCGCGGCCCCCGATTGGTTACCAATTTATAAAATATGGAGGAATGAGCAAAAGCATACTAAGAATGATAAAAATAACCTGAAGGGGCAGAATCCATAGAGCCCATTTTTCCCAGGGTATTTTCGCGAGCGACAGAATCCCCATAGTTACCGCTGAGGTAGGAATGATCATATTTGAAAACCCGTCGCCAAACTGGAACGCGAGCACCGCTGTCTGTCTGCTTACCCCGACCAGATCAGCCAAAGGCGCCATAACAGGCATAGTAAGCGCCGCCTGACCGCTTCCCGAAGGGACGAAAAAATTCAGAAACGACTGAACGAAGAACATAACCTGCCCCGAAATAACCGGATGAAACTCCGAAACGCCCGATGAAAGAAAGCTTAAAATAGTATCTATTATTCTTCCTTCATCGGCCACAATTTTGATACCTTTTGCCAGCGCGATGATAAGCGCGGTGCCTGTCAAATCTTTCGCTCCCGAAATAAACGCTTCAGTAATTTCTTTGCTGTTCAGTTTGCCAATGATCCCCACAATTATTCCGGTTATAAGAAATACAGCGCAAATTTCTTCAATGAACCACCCATAATTTAATACTCCGAAAACCATAACAATTAATCCGGCAAAAAAAGCTGCTAGAACAAACTTATGTCTCGATTCAAGTTTGTGTTGATTATCATCATTATCATTAAGGTTTTTCTTTCTCCACTCATTATCAATTCCCGGAATGGGACTATTATTTTTATCTTTTCTAATTTTTGCCGCATATCGCATAACATATATTATCGCCGCCGCTGTAATTACAAACCAGACAATAATTCTGTAACCCATTCCCGAAAGAATTTCAAGTCCCGCAATTCCCTGCGCTATTCCCAGGGTAAAAGGATTAATAAAAGCGCCCGCAAAACCTGCCCCCGCTCCGATAAATGGAATAGCTACTCCGGTAATTGTGTCATAACCGAGTAAAATGGACATGGGAACAAAAAAGAGAATAAATGGAATAACCTCTTCGCTCATCCCGAATATCGCCCCCCCGAGAGAAAATATAGTCATGAATATTGGAATCAGCAGAAGACGTATAAAATTATATTTTTTATGCGCCGCCGCGATTGAGCGGATGGCGGAATCCACCGCTTTGGTCCTTTGAAAAACTCCGAAAGCCCCCCCGACGATAAGCACAAAACCTATAATTGAGGCCGAATCTATAAAACCTTTTATCGGCGCTGTAAGAATTCCCCCTATACCCTGCGGATTTTTTTCAACGGATTGATATGATTCATTTTCTACCAGAATCCTGCCATCTACTTCAATTCTTTCAAATTCTCCTGAAGGTATTATCCAGGTCAGCAAAGCAGAAAAAATAATCAGACCAAACATTATTGTATGTGTATTGGGCAGCTTAAAATTTGTAATCTTCATTCAGACACAATCCTTCCCTTTTTGCGTGGAGGTATTTTTACCTGTTATTTGAATTATTTAAATCTTTGAAGTGTAAAATAAAAAGTCGTTCCCTTATCCGGTTCACTTTCAACCCAGATTTTACCGCCATTATGCTCAATAAATTCTTTACATATAATTAAACCAAGTCCGGTTCCCTTTTCACTGGCGGTTCCCTCTCTCGAAACCGATTCATCTATTCTGAAGAGTTTCTTTAGAGTCTCTTCACTCATACCAATCCCGTCATCTTTAACCGATACCTCGACCATATTACCCCTTGGTTCGGAAGAGACAATAATGCCGCCACCTTTCTTCGTAAATTTAACCGCGTTCGATATCAGGTTTCTAACAATTGTATTGAGTGAATTATAATCGGCGTTAACTAAAGTATTCGCCTCAATTTCCGACTCAATCTTAATACTTTTTTTAGAGGCATTCATCTCCATTAGTGTAATATTATCATTTACAATCTGATAAAGATCATACTTTTCTTTTTTGTATTTTATCTTCCCTCTCTGGCTTCTGCTCCACTGCAGCAGGTTTTCAAGCAATCTGAATGTCGTATTGGCCGCGAGATTTATATTTTCAATATATTGTTTTTTCTCCTTCTCCTTCAACAATTCATAGTCATCGGCAAGAATTTCTGAAAAACCAATTATTGTCATAAAGGGATTTTTAAGGTCATGAGCGATAATGGAGAAAAATTTATCTTTTGTCGCGTTGGCTTCCTTAAGTTTCTGCTCCGAAACTTTCAGAGCGCTTTCTGTTCGTTTCAGTTTTGTAATATCTGCCGCCACAACCACAACTCCCGAAATATCATCATTTTTATCCAGGTATGGTGTGTAAAGCCCGTAAGTATAGAGAGGCATTCCTGAAGAGGGCAGATAAACATCATTAAAAGGAACTGTTTTTCCTTTTATACTTTCCCCGAGAAGCATAAGGTGTTTTGGATAAAAGGAGGAAGGAAGAATATTCTTCATATTATTTCCCTCAATCTCACCAATACTCCTTGTATGAAATTCGGCATACTTTTTATTAGTTATTATATATCTCCCTTCCGAATCAATGCATGCGATCAGGAATGGTGAAGTGTCAATAATTGTTCTTAAGAGCAGCCTGTTTTCTTTTAACTCCTCTTCCATTCTTTTTCTTTCGGTTATTTCATCCTTAACCGCGACATAATGTGTTATTTTTCCGGTTTTGTCAAATACCGGAGAGATAGATACCAGCTCCCAGAAATAAGTGCCATCTTTCCTTATATTATGAAATTCACCGTTCCATACATTCCCCGCGGTAATTGTTTCCCATAAGTCCTTATAGTCGAGCGAAGGTTTAAATGGCGGCTTAAGAATATTCGGATTTTTGCCCAATACTTCTTCTTTTGTATAACCTGTGATTTCAGTGAACCGGCTGTTCACATACTCAATTTCGGCCAGGTCATTTGTAATAATAATTGAAGCTGAACTGCAGTCCACCGCTCTGCCAAGTTTTCTCAACTGATCTTCCGCTGTTCTTTTCTCGGTAATATCAATCAATATTCCTATTGCTGTTTCCGGCAGGCCGTGAATATCAAATTCAGGAGCCAGGTTCCAGCTCAGGTGTATCCTTCCTTTTCTCGCCGCGAATGACACCTCGGAAGAAAATGGTTTACCTGTCTGAATTACGCGCTGAATATTTCTTTCCCAAAAACCGGGGTTATCCTGAAAATATTTTATTTCAGATGGTCTTTTTGATAATATCTCCTGTTCACCGATTCCTGTTATCTGCTTCAGGTTCGGACTGATATAAATATGCCGGCACCGGCTATCATATCTTACAATCAATACCGGAGAATTCTCCACAAGAGTTCTGAATCTTTCTTCACTAACCCTTAGAGCTTCCAGGCTCTCTTCAAGTTTCTGACTCTGGTCATTAATTTCAATATTCTGCCGGAATATTTTTGTGGTCCGTTCTTTAAGAATCCGATTTTTTTCTTCAATTTCATTTTTTTTCTCAGTTAGTATTCTCCGGCTTTCACTATGTTTTTTATTCATTCTTATAAGGAAAATAGTGAAGATGACAAGCGCGATTATCATTACGACAGAAGCGACCGCCAGAAGGCGCTGCCCGAATATCGTATCCTCTTTTAGCTGGTTCTGTTTTTTAAGATATTCATTTTCTCTCGCTTTCTTTTCCGTTTCATATATAGTCTCCCATTCGGCAATCCGCGCGTCACGCTCGGTGGAATGAAGTGAATCGGTATAATCCCTTACAAGTTTAAAATTTTTCAGTGATGCGGCCAGGTCCCCTTTCAACTCATACATCCTGGCTAAAGCTTTGTATGACCATTGCAGGAACAAATTATTTCTTGTCTTCCCGGCGTATTCTATACACTTAAAAATATTATTTTTTGCTTCATCAAAATCTTTGAGTCCTGTTAAGGCTTCCCCCTTTATCAGGTAGCAATAGGCTTCCAGCGGTTTCACTCCCAGTTCACCTGCTATCATAACAGCTTTCGAGGCATTGACAAGGCTTTCGGAATAATACTCCATCTGGTTCTGGTTATTTGCTATATTACTCCTGAGTTTGGCTATCTGGTATTTATCATCATTTTTTTCAGCCAGCCATAAAGCCTGTTCATAATAATTCAAAGCTTTTTCATATTCACCAAGGTCTTTATAAATATTACCCAGGCTGTTGAGCGATTCCATCATCCCTTCATCATCATTCAAATCCTCTCTCATCTCGAGAGAACGGAACGCGTAATCGAGAGCCCTGCTGTAATCTTTCATATAAAAGTTTAGTGAACCGAGATTAAAAAGGGATAGCGCTTCTCCCTGCCGGTAGGCGGCTTTTTCACTCACCCTTAAGCCTTCTATATAATATTTTGCCGATGTCTCAAAAATATTCATATTCAGGTAAGCCGATCCCAGCCTGTTATAAGCAACGGCCTGTTCTTCATAGAGCCGGTTCCTCGATGTTATTTCCAGCGCTTCTTTCGCGGTGCTTACAGCCCCGGCATTTTGATATATCCTCAACTGGTAAAGAGCCAGCTTGTTCAAAATAACTGCCACCAGAAGAGAATCGCCATATTCCCTCGCTTTTAGCAAAGCATCATTTATAAGTTTTATACTTTGGGACGGATTAGTATGATGGTATTCTTTTGCCTCATTTATCAACTCACTGATATTTATTTCATCAGGGCCCCTTGTTACCGGTGTATCCTGGCAGAAGACTACCTCATTAAGAAGCAGTAATATAAATAATAAAGCTGTATAAATTATTTTCATCAAAACTCGTAATTAAAAATATTAATTTCCAGACAATAAAATATTTTTTCCTGATAATATACTATTCATGTTCCTTATAGATATTTCTTTTCAACCAACGCATATTATAATGATATCAGATCATATTTTATTTAGCGGCATAACATCCCGCCGGAAACAGGGCGGCTTAAAAAATAAAGTTACTAATGATATTCCGTTAATGTCAAGTAATTAGCGGTTACATCCGTAAACTTACTGCAATATAGAACAAAATATTGAAAAGCGGGGCAATATTAGTATTCTTCCGGTTCCTTAAAATATCTGTAGGGAAAACTTATCAATATTCATAATTGTTCGATAGCAATGGAAATTTCACATTCAAATTAACCGGGAAAGATTATTACGGCATTCTTTTTTATCCCGGTTTAAAGATCAACAGCGCATTGCTATTTCCCAATATAATATATTATCGAAAATGCGAAATAATATTTGAGATTAAATACAGTCTATTTTATCAGAAAAATAAATTGAACGCGAATCAAGCGGGATAAGGCTCCGTCAGGGAGCCCCGCATTATTTTTGCAGTATCATCTTTTTCACCATTACTTTGCGCTGACCTTCACATGCAAGTTTGCAGAAATATATTCCGGAAGGCTGGTTTTTACCATTCCATATAACTTCATGGAATCCTTCCATCATTTTTTTATTGATCAGAATATCAATTTCTTCACCAAGAACATTAAAGACTGATAATCTGACAGAACTTTCGCTGCCCAAACTGAACATTATCCTTGTAGAGGGATTGAAGGGGTTTGGATAATTCTGAATCAGTTGGAATTCGGACGGTTCAGAAACAGTAACTTCGCTGACAGAGGAATATTCAAAATTGCCATCAAAATCTATCTGCTTAATACGGTAGCAAATTTTGCCGCTCACATTATCATCAATAAAAGAATAGTGATTTATCCGGGATGTAGTACCATGTCCCCTGATAAAACCAATAGCGCTCCATTCTGTGGAAATGTATTTTCTTTCAACTTCAAATCCAAAATTATTAAGTTCGGTGGCGGTTGTCCAGTTAAGTTCAACACTCTTACCTGAGGCTCGGGCTGAAAAATTGATCAGTTCAACCGGCACAACCTCGTCGAGGGCAATTTCGTAAGCCGAACGGCCATGAGTCGCCGCTCTCAGTTTCCTTCCTCCGGGTCCGTCATAATAGCTGAAATCGTGCACGGCTGTAAAAGGCATACCTGTTCCGCTTCTTACCCAGCTTTGACCCCGGTCCTGCGTATGGTAGACTCCCAGGTCACCTCCCATGAACATCCAGTCCGGATTCACAGGATCGATAAAAAGATCATTATAAGGAACATCCGGCAGGTCTGATGAAATATCCTGCCAACTTTGCCCCATATTGGTTGATTCATATATTTTTCCCGAACCAAAACCACTTCTGACCACATAAACTGTATTTTCTTCCACCGGATGAGCGACGACACGGGGAATCTGTCTTTTTGGTCCAGGAATATTTTGTGAAACATTTCTCCAGTTTATTCCTCCGTCTTCAGAGATATAAACCGGAACATCAGTAATATAAAATCCTCCGCTGGCGCAAATCATCATGTCCGGATAGGATGGATTTTGCGATACAGTCGTTATGGCAGATGAAGCAAAAATATCACTTACCGCTTCCCAGTCATCCCCTTTATTTGTGCTCCTCCACAATCTCTGGCTTGCCACATATATCCAGTCGTTATTCACAGGATGCATGAAAAAGGGAGTTGTCCAGTATGTGTTGCTTGAATAAGAGGGAGAAATGCCGGTAGTCTGGTAATTTTCGAATCTTATCAGATTACCATTCTGAGTGCTCATGAAAAACATCGTGGTCGGGCTGTCCCTGTCAAAAAAGTTTTCCATTCCATCACCGGTACTTGCAAGCAGCCACGGCTGATCAGGTCCGTTCTCTGTGCCAAAGTTGCCGTTATCCTGAGCCCCTCCTATATAGGTATTTATATCCGCGGGAGAAGAACTGAGTCTGTAATATTGTATTGTACGAAGTCCTTCATTTCTGCTCTCCCAATTTGTACCTCCATCGGTTGAAACAAAAAGCCCTCCGTCTGAACCGACATAGATATAATCCGGATCGGAGGGGGAAAAAACAATTTTATGATAATCTACATGCATAGGACTGTCCCAGGCGCTGTTTCCTCCGTAAGGACCGTTTGGATTTCTTAAAGGAGAAAAATCTGATCCATTCCTCGTTTTATGGATTTCCACATTGCCGACAAGAACATAATTTGGATCGGCTGGAGAAACACCAATACAAAGATCATAAGTCCCCTGGTCATTCCAGCTTGAGCCATTATAAGATCCGCCAAGCGGAGTATCCTCAGAAATATGATTCCAGCTATATCCTCCATCTGTCGATTTATAAACTTTCGATCTCAGGCTTGAGGGACTCAGGTTTGTTCTGATATAAAGATAAAGAATATCGGGATCAGATTGAGCGATACCAATCTGCATTCTTCCAATACTTGCCGAAGATGGAAGGCCTTCGGTAATTTTATTCCAGTTTTCACCTCCATCTGTTGAAATATAAAATCCGGCGGTTGTGTAATATCCGCCTGAAGATGCGTAAACAACATCAGGATTGACCGGATGAACCATCACATCGAAGGCTTCTTCAACATCAAGGGTTCTGTACCAGTTCAAACCGGCATCAGTACTCTTCCAGATACCCTGGTTGTCAGGATTGCCAATCATACTGTAACCTCTCGCGAATGCTGCAAAAAGGCGCGATGAATTATGAGGGCTGACATCAACCGCGTTAATGATTGTATATTCTCCGAAACCGTCATTGATATTTGTCCAGCTCGCCCCGCCGTCGGTTGTTTTATAAATCCCGTCACCGGTATAAGCGAGAGGATAACCACCGGCAACCGCTTCCCCGCTTCCCGCATATACAATCTGCGGATTGGAAGGATCTATCTCTATGGCTCCGAAACTCAGGGAAACAAAATTTTCTGCAAGGTCTATCCACGTCAAACCGCCATCTGTCGTTTTCCATAATCCTCCGGACGCGGCGCCCGCATAAACAATCAGCGGATCGGAAGGATGAACTGCAATGCCTCTTACCCTGCCGCTGCTCATTCCCCAATGCTCGGGCCAGGTCGAAACAATTCCGTTCGGACCGATATTTGTCCAGTTCCCCCCTTCAGGATTTCCCCTGTTTTCATATTTGGCCACAGCTTTCCGTTTTTCAGCCTTATAATGATCCTGAGGAATAAAATCCGCCGGCCACGCCCGGGTTCTGTAAAAATTCTCATATCTTTTAAAAGCTTTGGTTTCCCTGATATCATCAGGGACATGATCCCAGAGAGATGATTGCTGAGCAACCAGGATGTTTGTAATAATTATCAGATAAAATAAAGTCTTTTTCATAGGGTACTCCTGTTGCAGGTATTGAATCAGGACTTAAACACAGATTAGTTAAAGAGCGTATAATTAAAATTTAGAAGAAGGAAATTATTCAATAGATAAAATAATGTCAAATATCCCCATTAAAGCGTCAATAGGTTCGTTTTGGCAAAATTGCTGATTTCAGTTGAAATGGCGGGAAATTTTTCCCTGAATAATATATACCATGAAATTATTTTTTTTACAAATTATTTTGTAAGGGACATTTTTAACATTCAGGGAGAATAAAAATGAAACATCTGTTAAGAAAGCTGCAAATGATTCAGCTTTCTCTTTTGCTTTTCTGCGTCAGTATGACCGGCGCGAAACAGAATCATATTCTGGCGCTGCTTCCGGATAACTACGGAGCAAACTATTTTTTAAATATGGACCGATTCGCGTATTACGGATGGGAAGTTACGACAGCCGGGGCAGGGCAGTCAGTATCCCCTTGTCCGGTATATGCGGGACCTCTCGGTTGTCCAACCATTAATGTTGATAAAAAAACTTCCGAGATAACAGACTTATCTCCTTATGACGCGGTTATTGTTATGTCTGGCAGTCATTGGGCGGGTAATCCCTGCGGAAGTCTTATTAACGACATTAATTCTCTGGCAATTATTTCTCAAATGGCCGGAGAAGGAAAAGTGGTCGCCGGCATGTGTTCCGGAGTAAGAGTTCTTGCTTATGCCGGGGTTATTGATGGAGTAAATGTTACCGGCAACGCTAATTATCAGAATGAGTACACCGGCGCGGGAGCCAATTTTCTCGGCGCTAATTTACCTCCTGTTACCGATGGCAATATTGTAACCTGCGCGCGGGGAGATTATTTTTATATCCAGAACTGCGACGCGATAGACAACGCTATTGATGCCTGCGCGGGAGATTTATCCCCCTCCCCTGCCGGAAAAGGAAATAAGGGAAACAAAAACCTGGCGCTGGCTGATAATTTTTATGGAGGCTCCTTTTCCGATGGAGCAAGGGATGTAACCATCGATGAGGAAGGAAATATTTATTATACAGGCTATAGCTTCAGCGGCAGTAATGGGATGTCCGATATTTATGTTGTTAAAACCGATCAGGATGGAGATGTTATCTGGTCCGAATCTTTTGGCGGCGAAGGCAGAGAATATGCTGTTTCCTCGGTTCTGACACCCGGAAATGATCTGATTGTTGCCGGATATACAACTTCATATGGTTCGGGTGGAAAAGATATTTATATTATCTGTCTGGATAACCAGGGCAACCTTCTATGGGAAAATACATACGGAGGCGCCGGGAATGATGAAGCATCCCGGATCATCGCTTCAGGTGAAAATTATTTCATCGCTGGCACTACCGACTCTTACGGAAATGGAGAAGAGGATATAGCGGCCATTTTAATAAATGATGAAGGCAGTATCATCTGGGAAAAATATTTTGGCGGAAACCGTTCAGATATTGCCGCTTCAGCTTCCGTCTGTCCTGATGGAGATATTGTAATTACAGGCTCAACCGGCTCATACAGTAGTAACCGCGATATTTATCTCCTTCGGATAAATGCTGACGGAGAGGAATTATTCCATAAAAATTATGGTGAAGCCGCAAATAATGACTGGGGACATGATATTATAACCTCGGGAAATGATATCATAATCTGCGGGAAAGCGGATATTTTGTACCAGGACCTGTATAGTGTTTTTCTTTTGAAAACAGATGCCTCCGGGCACAAGTTATGGGAAAAACGGATCAGTGAAGGCTCTTTTTATGAACAGGGTAATTCCATAAAAGAAGCCGCTCCCGGCATTTACATGATAAGCGGAATGGCAAAGTCGGCAGCTACCGGTAATGACATCTATTTTATTTTAGCTGATAGTGATGGTAACATTATCGAAAAATCGGTTATGGGATCGGAAAGTTCTGAATGGATTTCAGTTGTCGAAAAAACCGGGACAAACCAGATCCTGCTCTCCGGCTATTCCGATTCGGGTGGAAACGGAATGTATGATATCTATTCCATCGCCCTTAATAAACTGATTCCTTCATTTTCTTTTGATAAAAACTCAGGGCATGCTCCTCTTACGGTAAGCTTCAGCAATAAATCGCTTGGGGATATTACTTCGGCTGAGTGGGATTTCCAAAATGATGGTACTGTTGATTCTTATGAACTTAATCCACGGTTTATTTATGAAGCGCCCGGACAATATAGTGTGAAGCTAAAAGTTAAATCGGCTTCTGAAGAAAAAACTATTATCCGTGAAAATCTGGTAAATATATTTGATGGTGAAAGCGCGATGGAATTTGATCAGTTTTCAATGGCGGCATATAATGGTGATTCACTTATGAATCTTCAAAACAATTTCACACTTGAAACATGGATTTACCCGGATGAACTGAGCGGAACCATGACGGTTTTTGACAAGGGAAATATAATGCTCGCCGCTACAGGAACGAATATTTTTCAAAGCAACAGCCTGCTGCTAAAAATGAAAACAGAAAATGGAAATTTTACTTCTCTTTATACCGATGCCAATACTTTAGAAGCAGGGATATGGCAGCATGTCGGACTGGTATATTCAGCGGCTCAGGCAAGACTTTATGTAAACGGTGAGGAAATAAACACCCACCTTCACGGAGCTCCTTTTCAGGGTAATGTTCTCGACAATATCTCCACTCCTCTCACTATCGGAAATGATGAAGCCTGCGGCGCCCCTTTTCCCGGGGCCATCGATGAATTAAGGATTTGGAACCGGGCTCTAACAAATGTAGAAATCGATAATATGTATAATTCATATTTATCTGAAATTCCTGAAGAGCTGCTCGTTTATTATCAGGCAAATGAAGCCTTCGGAGATATTGTAATTGACAGAAGCGGAAATGGAAGACATCTGAAACTTCATAATGTCGGCTGGAGGCAGGGTAATCACCTGAACGGGCTTCTGAGTGTTAGAAACAGTGTTTCAAACCATCCGGAAAAATTCAGACTCTCTCAGAATTATCCGAATCCTTTTAATCCTGAAACAACTGTCTCTTTCTATTCTCCTGAAAAGGCACATATAACTTTGCTGGTTTATAATATTCTCGGAGAAATGGTAACTACTTTGGCGGATGATATTTACCAGGCAGGTGAACATAAAATAAAATTTCGCCCCGATAATTTGTCGGGAGGAGTATACATAATCAACCTGGTTGCCGAAAATTATTCGGAATCCTCAAAAATGATATACCTTAAATAACTCCCTGGTAATACAAACGATGTTCTCCAAAAGCCGCGATCTTATTCGCGGCTTTTTTTTCTCTTTATATATCATTTTCTCGGGCAATTGATTGAATAAAGGTGAAAACAAAATTTATTTCAGATAAACTACCTTTGTGGTGTGTGAAATGCCGGCGCCTGATAGATTGGCAAAATAAACTCCACCGGCTAAACCTTTCGCGTTCCAATTAATTGTATTTCTGCCCGATTCCATTTTCCCCTCAAATACCGTTTTTACCCTGCGGCCGAGAATATCGAATATATCAAGTTTTATTTTTTGTGAGCGGGGCAGATAAAATTCAAACCTCGTTTCGGAATTAAAAGGATTCGGATAATTTCCTATCATCCTGAATGAACGGACTATTTCCTCTTCCCCATCAACAGCGGAAGGTTCGGTTACATCGATCAGTGAGATATTGTCGAGAAATATTGTTCCGCTGTCCAGCCCGCAATTAAAAACCAGAAGCGCGTTATAATCACTGGGACTATCCATCAAAAACCTATATTCGAAATGTTTCTTTTCTTTGCTTAATATCGTCGCCCCTGTTTTGCTGTAGTTTGTATATGGTTCATCCTTCTTTCTGATCAGCGCCTGGAATACTCTTCTTTCACTCGCGTACGCGTCAAATTCATATTTGTATTCCTGCCCATAAACCAGTTCAACATTTCCCTGAACAAGTTGTATATCTTCAAGCTGGTTTCCCGGTTCCCCTATCTCAATCATATACTGACCTAATGTGTCGGTTCGGCCGGTTGCTGTCCCGCCGCCCAAAGTATTAAGATTCCAGAATTCATCTCCCTGCGAAAAATCCCAGTTTAAGATTGTATTTTCCCCGGGATCAATAATTTTAACGAATACGGTTTCCTGGTTCGAAAAGTCACTCTCTCTTCCTGAAGAATCGACCGCCGTAACCCTGAATGACCATTCCGTATTGTTTTCCAGTTCGAATAATTCAAAATAATTATCACTGCTTTTCGCCAGGAATTGCTCTGGTTCATCAACCGGTGAACCATATATATTATAGTTTTTAATATTCTTATCCCCAAATTTATTAAATATGAGGAGAATAAACTGGTTATGGGGTTGTATGATTAGATAAGGCGCTGCCGCTTTTCCCTCCCAGTTAAATTTTTGTGTCCGGTAACTTACAATTGCAGGCGCTCGAAGAGTCATAACAATATCTCCATCATTCGAAACCTCGGTGGCAATCATTGGTGGATTGCCTGACCAGTCGATCATTGTATTTCCTCCCGGAAGCCTTTGCGCACCACCCATCATCGGTGTATATATGGCAGGAGTGTGGATATATTCCCATTTTTTTTCCGCCACGTATATATCTGTATTTAATTTATATTCAACGCTCCTTGAAAATTCCGGATGTACAAAATTGCCATTGTCAAATATGAGATATTGATCAGGTTTGCCGGCAAGCGGTCGCGCTGTATGCTGATAACCAAACTGCCAGGGTTCTTCAGGAAATTCAAATTCATTATTTACTCCTCCCAGGCGCCAGATAATTTTACCTGTTTCCCTGTTTATTTTTGTCACTTCATTCAGATGCCGGCTTGAGGCTATTATATTCCCGTCATAATCCAATGACAATGAATTCATGTGGACATAATCAATATAAGAATTGGTCAAATTGACATTCTGGGCATCGGTGATAACAAAATGATCCCAGCTTCTCCACTCGAAAATAACATTCTTTTCCGGGTCCAGTTCCTGAATTATATTACCCAGCACAATTGCTTCCGGATTGCCCCCGGGAACTATTACACTCATATCAACATATTGCGGATCCTGACCGATCACCAGAAAATTTCCATTTGGAAGAATAGTCAGTTCATGGGAATCTGTTAAATAGCCGTGACCACAGGCAAAAGAATCTACTATCTCAAATCTGTTGTCCATGCCTATATATTGATTGTTGTAGTACATATAGGCGGTCAAAATACCTGTAGGCTGTAATTTAAAATCGGTGCTTCCAAGTGATATTTGCGGAAACTTTCTATAATAGTATGGAGTGCCTTCTTCATCAAGAATATAAAGATAATTTTTGGCATCTCCCATAACGGTTGAAAAGAACACTTTGCCTTCCGACATGCCTTCGTGGGAAGTAAAAGAATATTCAGGAAAACCCGCGGGAACTGATACGCCATTTATCTGCCTGAATCCTGACCCGATGAAGTTTGGTGTGGCCCTGTCATAATTAGCGTAAATCTGATTATATATCCAGGATTCATAATTAAAGTTTTTTACTTGCCTGCTCGTAATTTCAAAGCTCCATTCGAAATTAATTTTCCCTCTGATAAAAACATTTATTTTATCTCCCGGTAAAAAGTTTTTCCCGGGCTTAAAGATATGTGTTTTTCCATCTTGTTTTGTAATTAGTTGTCCTGTAATAATTCCACTCTTATCTCCCTTTATCTTTAAATTAAAATCTTCCGGCATTAACTTTTCATATGTTTTCACAATAATCGTACTTTGTGAAGAGATCATTACAGATGATGGCTCAGGAAACAGGTATTTAATATCGCCAGGCAGCTCCTCCGGAAAAAGCATTGAATTGGTCATCAGAAAAGAGGTAAGAATCAGAAAAAAAATATATTTTTTCATTAGAAGTGTTCCATATAGGTTGGTAGGATTATTTCAAGGAATAGCGTTAAGCTTAAAGATAAGTATTATATTATTTACATAAAAGGGGAAAGTTAACGGTAAAGTTCATTTTACGTTATTAACATGTCAAGAGAATTCGTTTCAGAGGCATAAAATCAGATATAAAATTCACTGACAAAATATATCCCCTTCCGGTTAAATCAGCAAAAGGGGTTAAAAATGATAATTACGCTTTCCGGTTATTATTATATCGAAAATGCGCTGAGATTCAGATAATCCACATAATAAATGAATTTTAATGATATGCTGTTAATCTGAGGGCTGTCAAGGGTATTCTGAAGATTAATCCAGTACCGGCTGTCAGGTTCTCCGGTCGAGGAATAAATTGAATTTTTCCAGTTAATTACCGCTTCACTGCCCGGGGCGAATAACCACCTGAATGTCATATCCACATTAAAAGCATTATAATTTATATCATGGTTTTCGGAATAATCTGAATCCTGAAATGTCCCGTCATCAGCCAGCAGGAAAAAACCATCATAGTCGGCGCACGACCAGTAATGCCGAAGCCTGAAGTCAAACGATACCTCCGGATTAATAATATATGTTGCCGATACTACCTGCTCCCATGTTTCCCTGTCGAAACTGCCGAAATATATATTCCCCGACTGGTCAGTGCTGACATACCCCGGCTGGTTGATATATTTCAGGTACATGAAGTCATGTGAAATTGAGAATTGTCGATTGAACCTGTATCGGTTATACAAGACCACTGACCAGTTAGAACTGGCGAGCTGATAATCATAAGCCCCTGTATACCCGCCATGAATGCTGGAATAAAAGGATTTTCTAAAATCAGTGCTGTAACTGAAACAATTATGAAGATATTTATAATTGACAAAATATCTGGCGCTGGTTCTCGTTTCATTATAGTTGTTTCTATCGGCGGGAACCCACGCGGCATGCATATTAAACTTTGAATTATCTCTGAGAGTAGTATAAATTTCATAATGAATAGAAATATCTGAATAGGCGTCAGGATTATACATCCGATGGTAAAGAATGGTAATCTCATTCGACATTTTCAAAAAGAGACCGAAAGGCTCAAACACCTGGTGCTGGAATGCCAGTCTGTTACCCCATATATTGTTTCTGTCGAGATAACCAAGGCTGTTCTGATCATATTTATCGGATATTAGTGAAAGTTCGTAGTCAAATTGAAATTCACCGCTGACTTTCCCACCATTTAGCCATACTTTAAACCCGTCAGCGGAATTATTATTATTTTCCACATAACTATACGCCCCTCTTCCTGTTATGCTGTACTCATTTTTTTCATCCGAATAACGGGTCTCGGCGGCCGCGACATTTGCCATAAAATCTTTTCGTGAAACATTTGTATTTATGAAAGATAAATATGAGTTATGAGCAAAACTCTGATCGAATACTGTAATATTATGATTTGTAAAACCCTGGGTAAGAATCTCTCTCTCTTCTCCGGTTTCCCTGTCAGTAACTTTCGCGAAGGTATCGCCTGTCATCGCGTTAAGGGTCGCTATACCCAGCCCCCCTGAAGTGCGTCCCGAAACTTTCGTGGCATTGATTAATCCTGCTTCGGTCGGGTTTTCCACAACCTCTTCATTTTCGTTCAGATTGGAATAAACAGCATAATAACCTGCGGGAGTGGCTCCTATCCTCCTCGAATAAAAGAGGTCGCCCTTCTCAAAGAGTTCTGTCCCTTCGGTAAAAAATTGTCTTCTTTCATCATATCTTAATTCATAAGGAGAAAGGTTAAGCTCTTCATCATCCGATCTTACCTGCCCGAAATCGGGTATCAGGGTCATATCGAGAGTAAAACTTTCGCTGATGCCATACTTAAGGTCAATTCCACCATTATAGGAATAGCCCCAGTTTTTGTTCCTTGTTTTTTCACTATAACCTGATATATAAGGGGTAAATGACAAACGCACGGGAGGATTAAGATTATTAACCCCTTTTATTTCTCCCATGTGGAACCACCATTTATCAAGTTCAATACTCACAAAACTCCAGCTCGACCATTCATTTTTCCGGGCAATCCTTCTGAAAATATTAAAACCCCAGTTCTGTACAGGTTCGCTGGAAAAGCGTAGCGCCGAGCATGGTATCTTTACTTCAGCCACCCAGCCATAGTCAGTTATTCTAACATCCGATTCCCATACCGCGTCCCAGTTAGCGTCGGCGCCCGAAGAATTATATTTCCTGTCACTCTGTACACCCGAAGCGGAAATCATAAAATAGAGCGAGTTCATTCCGTCATTATAGGGCGAAATATGAATTGAGATAAGATCAGTATATGGTTCATCCTGGCTGTCTCTTTGTCCTATTTCCCCGGCAATACTGTCGGGGGAGCTGTCATAACAAATAACACCTATATAAAATGCGGCATCATCGTAAGTAACATAAGCTTTGGTTTTTTGTTCAGATTTTCGCCCGTTAAAGGGAGAATACTGAATAAAATCTGTCAGCTCGGGCATTTCTTGCCAAAGTTTCTCATCCAGCGAACCATTAATTATCGGGGCTCTTTCTGTTCTTATAATATTTAGTGTTTTTTTATTCTCCTGCGCGGTCAGTAAAAAAGGTATGAAAAGCAGTAAAAAAACTTGTTTCATTAATCACTCCCGGATCATATCTTAAAATATTGCGGCTTATTACGTGGAATAAAGGAGCTGAAAATCGTGTTTCGCCTTTATTTTCCTGTTGAACTGATTTATGTTCTATTAAGATGTATCAGAAATAATTATGTTGCAACGGAGATAAATTTTTCTCCATATTCAGTTCTTATCGTATATTTGACAGATTGATGAAAGAATTTTGGTGAAATCGATGATTAAAAATAAAGTTGATCTTTCCATGATGGAGATAAATAAACGGATCAGGGAAATTGAACTGCCCGACTTTGACCTGGTCCTCGGTATCGCTTCAGGAGGAATAACGCCCGCTTCCATTTTAAGCTATAAACTGAATATTCCATTGCAGATCATCTCCATTAATTACAGAGATGAAACAAACAAACCAAGATATCTATCGCCCAAACTGATTAAAGAAAGCCCTATGCCTATACCGGGCGCGAACATCTTACTTGTTGATGATGTATCTGTTACGGGAAAAACCATTAAAAAAGCCAAAGATATTTTCAGCGGCTATAATATTACCTCTTTAGTACTGAAAGGGAAAGGGGACTATACCCTGTTTCCCGAGATTTCCTCTTGTGTAAACTGGCCCTGGGAATTATAATACTCAGCAATTTTATTGTTTCCTCGCGATTAAAAGATATTTGTCCGGATTTTCATCCCATCTTGTTATCTCGAAACCTTCAATTATCAGGGCGTTTACAAGCTCATAACAGGCGGGCATAATATCCTGGCTGACTGTTCCTCCTATCCTTCTGTGACATTCATTCAGCCCGATATGATCGAGAAGGTGTATTATCAAAAAATAGCCGCCTGGCTGTAATGTCCTGTAGGCTTCCCTGATCACTTTATCCTGGTCGCTGAAATGAGGAAAAACACTAAAGCATAATACCGATCCGAACTGCTGATCTTTAAAAGGGAGAAAATGTCCGTCTCCTTCTATCCTCGATATTTTTTTGCCGTTTCCTTTTGAAACTCTTTCCAGCATCCTGAAGGAAATATCAAATTCGGCAATTGTGCTATCCGATTTCAGATTCGCGCTTATAAAAGGAAGCAGCACTCCTGTCCCGCATCCCAGGTCAAGCACTGGTCCGCAAAATGATGGAACTTCAGAATCAAATATCTGCTGCAGCCTGAGAAGCTCAACTTCATTATAAATCTCATCCCAGCTTCCCGCCGCGTCGTCGAAAAAGTTACGTGTTGTCGTTAAACTGCTTATCTCCATCTTTTCCATATTCCATTTTTGATATGAATGGTACTGTTCTTTTAATTATTTTTGTCGCGGGAGGAATAATTATAATTTGCATTATTAATCCCGGTATTCCTGATAATACAAATGCCATTCTAAAAAGAGCGTGTTCATATCCGAAAATTGGAAATACTACAGTTACAATCACCAGTAAAATCAGCCTGTTCAACACTATCGCGAGGATAACTATTATCCAGGGATTCGATATCAGTCTGGTTCTGACCAGTGAAATAAAAAGTGTCGCGACCGATAGTTCAACCATCAGTATCGGAAGAATAGGGGGAACCAGCGGCGGCATTCCGGTAATCAGCCAGGATACCAGGGGAGTTACTATTCCGCTGAGCAGCGCGTAATTCCACTTAAGAAACATCGCGCCAATCATAAGAGGAAGAAACATCGGAAGAAATACAGCCCCGAGACCGAATAAATGGAAAAGCTGTGGTATTAATACCCCGGCGCTAATTACCAGCGCTGTAAAAATAATACGCCGAATTTCCGATTCATTCATTCATTTTCTCTGATATTTTGACTATCTGACTCTTACATCCTATCGGCGCTAAATCTTCTCCCCCGATAATTGTAACATTAACGAAATGCACAGTATAATATATGGTTATTTTGAATAAATTAAAAGGATATTTCAGATATTATTTTTTAAAAGTAATTTTCTGTAGAAATTTGGGCAAATTCAAATTATTTTTGTTTAAAGTCATATTATCAGATAATATTTCTGACGGTTTTCCCTCTTTAATTATTCTTCCTTTATTAATCAGAATTACCCTGTCGGCTGTTTCGGCCGCCATATCCAGATCGTGGGTGGTAAAAATTACGGTCGAATCAATATTGTTAATGAAATCGATAATCTTTTTCCTGTGGAAATCATCAAGTCCGCTTGTTGGTTCATCCATTGCCACGATATTACTTTTCGCGCTGAGCGCCGCCGCAATTGTCACCAGTTTTTTTTCGCCGAAACTTAAATTAAAAATCTCTTTATCTCTCAAATGTTCAATTCCCGCGGCGCTTAGGGCGTAGTCAAGAATCTGCTGATAACTCCCCTTCTCCAATCCGAGATTAACCGGTGTAAACAATATCTCATCCTCCACCCTGCTGTTAATTATCATATCATCAGGATTCTGAAAAACCACCCCGATATTTTTTCTGAAATATTGAAGATTGCCCCTGTTCAGAAGTTTATCATTCAGCCATATCTCCCCTGCCGGACTAAGTATTCCGTTAAACAGGTTAATTAGGGTCGTTTTCCCCGAACCATTCGGACCAATTATCGCGGTCTTTTCCGCTTCATTAAAAGTTATCGTTATATTATCCACAGCTTTACTTCCGCCGGAATAAGAGTAGCTGACATTATTTAAAGAAAGTATCATCATTTAATCCGAATTTGATGTAAATTAAAATTAGAAGGTAGGAAAGGTATAAAGCGATTATTACAATATTCCGGATGGGATAACATCTATTCCATTCCTTTATATAAAATTTGCCCGCGAAATTTCTTGAGGCCAGCGCGTTCGTGAGTCGTTCGGTTCTTTGAAAAACCCGAAGTATAAAGGAAAGGCCTGTTGCTGAATAATTCCTCATCCTCCTGAAAAATGAGGGATTGCCCGGCCTTGCCGATACTGCCCTGTAAAATTGATGCAAACTATCCGAATACAACATTATCAGCCTGAATGAGAGAAAGAGAATGGAACGGATTTTAACGGTAATTCTCCCCCGGCCAGGCAGACTAATTATTTCTTCAACGGGTGATATTGAAAGCAGAATCCTTGTTATTGAATAGGTATAAAATAATCCCATATTCAGCGCGATATATTGATTCAGCCCATTGCTGTCGGCTTCCATAGAAAAAAAAGTTTCCGCGGAATTAAAAACCAAAGGAAGAGAGAAGAGAGCCATCATCGGAAGAATTTTCAGATAATAAAGTTTCATCTCCCTGCTCAAGCCCTCAATATACATGGATAAAAAAAGCGCTGTTAATCCATTTAAGACCGATATTATATCAGACCCGGAAAATAAATATACAGATATGACCAGCCAGGATAAAAAAAGTCCCGCCTTAACCTGAACAGCTAACGACCGCAAATAAAAAAGTCCGTCTTTTATTTCCATTTATTGTATCCGGATAACACCATATCATTTTTCTTTCTGGTTTCCCCGTTAAATATATAAGTTATCTTAATCATAACCTTAATTTTTCGGGAAATAATTCTTAAATTATATTGTTACAAAAATCATAAAAAATAATATCATATTCAGGTATATATGGCTCTCTCGGGAAAAGAAAAACAATGGATATTAAATAACAGGGAAAAATTATCTGTCAAAAAGATGGCGGCTCAATTAAATGTCAGCGAAGATGAAATAAAAAAAGCCCTTGAAATTAAAAGTCCTGTAAAAGTCAGAAAAGGATTTTATCTCATTCTGTTTTTAATTCCGGTTTTCTTTTTTTTAATTCTTGAAGCGGGCCTTAGAATAGTTGATTATGGAGAATATTACCCGACCTGGAATTCTATTTCCCGTGAATATGATGGCTTGAATTTTGATATTGGCAAAAGATATTTTCATAATATCAATAAAGCCCCCAATTCAATACAGGATGTGTTTCATAAAACCAAGCCGGAAAACTCATTTCGGGTATTTGTGCTTGGTGGCAGCAGCGCGGCGGGATATCCCTTTATGCCCCTCGGTTCATTTTCACGCTACATAAGGAAACGCCTCGAACTGATGTATCCCGATAAAGAAATAGAAGCGGTAAACCTTTCCCTGACGGCAGTAAATAGTTATACAATCCTCGATCTGGTTCCCGATGTTCTTGATAAAGAACCTGACCTGATTCTTATCTACGCCGGGCATAATGAATATTATGGAGCCCTGGGCGTTGGTTCGCTGGAGTCATTCGGAAGATCACGAACGATTGTCAAGCTTGTGATGAAACTTGAGAACCTCAGAAGTTTCCAGTTTGTGCGTAATATCATGGGCGGCGTTGTCGGGATGTTCGCCTCGGAAGATAATACTCCGAGCGGAACACTTATGGCCCGGATGGCGAAGGAAAAGGAAATCCCTTATCTCTCGGATACTTATTTCGCGGGACTTGACCAGTTTAAGGGAAACCTGGATGAAATTGTTGCTATGATTAAAGCTGAGAATGTCCCTCTTGTACTTTCCACACTTTCCTGGAATTTGAAAGACCTCAGCCCTTTTATATCAGAGGCGAGGAATGGTTTGCCCGCGGCGAAAGAAATATTTAACAAAGCCCATGAAGAACTTAACGCGGGCAATTCTAAAACTGCCGATTCCCTTTTCCGATATGCCAAAGACCTCGATATGCTCCGTTTCAGGGCTCCCGAGGAGATCAACAGGATAGTTAAAAGAACCGCGAATAAATATAATGTGCCTGTCATTGATGTCGACTCACTCTTTTGCAGCATAAGCCCGGAAAATATTCCGGGGGATAATCTTATGACCGATCACCTCCACCCCACCCTGCGGGGATTTCAGCATATCGGCAACCTTTTCTATAAAAAGATGAGTGAGATGAACTACCTGCCTGAGGGAAAACCGGTGATAGCGGATCCTGAAGTTCAGGATAGCATTACACTGGCCAGATTCCACTTTTCACCTTTTGACTCTACCGTGGCCGCTTTTAAACTGAGACTGCTGAAAACTGATTATCCCTTTGTGCCGGCAGGCACAGCGCCGCCAATAAACAGCGTGCTTTTCAGAAATAACCATATCGATTCACTCGCCTATAATTTTGCCGTTGGCGACGCCGATTATGAACCCACACAGCGTCAGGTAGCCGATTATTACGCTAAAAAAGGTGACTATAAAAGTTACATCAGGCAGATGGAACTGCTGATGAGTCAGTTCCCCGCTGTGCTTGGTTATTACCCCTCCACAATAAACACACTCCTGAAAGCCCAATTATTTGACGAAGCTTTATATTTCGCGAAAATAAGCTATAAAAAAAGAGCTGACGCCTTCAACACCAAATGGATAGGGATAATTACCCTCGCGAAAGGAAATATTGATAAGTCGATAGAATTCCTCGAAACAAGCGTAAAATTTAAAGCCGATGACGCACAGGTACTCTATAACCTCGCAGGCGCCTACTCCCAAAAAGATAAATATGAAAAAGCCCTCGAAACCATCAACCTGGCAATTCAATACTCCCCCAACTACCAGAATGCGCTAAATCTTAAGAAACAATTGGAGGAAGTGGTAAGAGGGAAATAACTAAATAAGTTTGCCTCTCAAAAAAATTAAAAAAATATTATGTAGTCTGGGGCAGACTGATTTTTTATCAGTTATTTCCATGTTAGATAATAATAAGGAATTTTGTTGCAAATCATATCGGACTAAAATAATCTGATATGATTATAAATTAACATAGGCCCATTTTATTTAAATGGGCCTGAAATTCTTTTTCAACTTTTGTTATTATACCTGACAATCAATCTTAGTATTATGCTCCCAATAATTATTCCCATTAAACTTTTAATGGGGATATAGAGTTCAATAGGTCCACTCTGGTTAAAGAGAGCTACAAAATATATAAAAGAGCACATATCAAATATCAAATAATTTAAACTAATAAACGAATATTCGTTCCTTTTGTTAAAAAATAGTTTGATTGTCTCCTTGTAATTAGTTATCGCAAATTCAAATAACATTATTCTTAAAGCAGAATAAATTATCACGAACACAGAAAAATAACCGCCATCAAGAAATGAATTTCCGGCAAGAGGCCAATAAATCATAGCAAGTATTACGCAAAACTGCAAAACGTAATCATAGATTGGCTCAGGCCGATAATCTACGATAGTTTTTTTAATTTTCTTCTTTGTCTTTTTCATCTTTTGATGCTTTTTTAACAATTGTATTTGTCACGTTCGCTGCTCCCTTTGCAGAAGAACCAGCCGCGTCATCAACTTCCAATGAATAGAGTAAATTCCCTTTATTAACCTTCTTTGATCCTTTACTTGTAAAAGATTTGCCTTCCTGCACTTTACCTGTATGCTTTTTAATTACTTTTGATTTTTTGGTTTTTTGTAAAATGTCCTCGCTGAGTCTAGTTCTATTAAGCCCCTTATTCATAGTTTTATAACCTTCATCGATCACATCATCAACAGTATTTTTCACCGTTTTCTCCAACAGAGCTCCTCCTGCACTACCAAGGCTTCCTGATACGAAGTTAGCCGCAAGATCATCTGTTAAGTCTTTTCCATCAATTGCATTTTTAATCATTCCTTCTGCAACACTTGTCGCAGTGCCGATAGCGACTTTTGCAATAATACTGGTGCCTCCTGAAACGAGGCCAGCGGCAGCGCTGACACCAATCTTACTCCAGCTTTTACTTCCGGGACTCCAATCACCGGATTCGATGCTCTGGGAAACATATTCAGCAGCGGCGCCGATAATCGCTCCCCAGAACCTGCCATCGGGATCTACCTTATTAATTGGATCATCACCTGTGTAGCAATATGGTGAATAACCGGGATAACCGTCTATTAATGGATCAACACTATGCCAGCGACCCAAAAAGCTGTCATAAAGCCTGGCCCTCCGCCATATCATAAATTAATTTCGGAGGGCGGACAGGCAAAATAATCATATCCTGTTTCAATGTCACGTTCTTTTTCGGTAAATTTATAAAGATCGTAACTTTCCGAGTTGTTATAAGAAAGATTTTCAATATAAGCGCCGTAAGGAAATTCTTACCGATAATTCAATCCGTCAACCTGGCAATTCAATACTCCCCCAATTACCAGAACGCGCTAAATCTTAAGAAACAATTGGAGGGGGCGATTAGTCTGTAAGAAGTCAAATTCTACGCATAATGGAAAAATTTTATCGTACTCATGGAACATCCCCCTGGGGGCGAAGCGTTACTCGTAATAGTCCTCGTACTCGAATAACCTGAGCTTTTTGGTAAAGACGAGTACGAAGTACGATTACGGGAACGAGTACAATTCTTTATTCGGATTCAATTTTTTTTCTGGCTCAGCCAGTCTATGGGGAAATAACTAAAGAAATAAAAGGTTGTCTTAATTTCGCTGCTTCTCAGACGGGATAGTCGGGGACTAACGGAAAATTCCTCTTTGATATAATATTGAAGCTATGTTGTGCTTCCATTCAACAAAATCTCCGCAGTGTCCCACCTCTCTCATAGAATAATACCGACTTACCATTCATTTTTCACTTATCCATCATGCCGCTCTATGCTTATCTCCCTGGCAGATAAATTTTATTATGCCTCAATATGAAAGCCGTGGAATAAAAAAAAGCCCCCGCGTTTCGGCGGGGGCTTTTGACAAAATCATATTAAGAAAAATGATTACTTGAGAAGCATCATTTTCTTTGTTGATGTAAAGTCGCCAGCCTGCAGAGTATAGAAATAAACACCACTGCTGAAGTTGGCAGCGTTAAAATCAGCTTCGTAGCTGCCGGCGGCCATTTCTTCATTTATAAGGCTCATTACTTCCTGACCAAGCACGTTGTAAATTTTAAGGCTTACATTTCCGGCTTCAGGAATTGAGAACCTGATAAGAGTTGTCGGGTTGAACGGGTTAGGATAGTTCTGTGACAGCTCAAATGTGTTGGCAACAGGATCAATTTCACGAAGACCATTAATACCAACCGGACCGAGTTCTGATTCAGCCGATTTGTCTTCCTGGTCAAGCCAGCTATCCTGAGGAGTGCTAAAAGGCTGTACAAAAGCTCTCGGAGCAGTCATTTCACAATATCTTACACGGTAAGCGAAATCACCATATCCTGATGGCTCATGAACAAATTCACCTTCATGCACATAAGCGTAACGGTATTCAAAAGCATTCCATGAAGGGCCAACCACTTCAAGTGTTCCTTCATATACCATATCGCTATTAGCGTCGGTAAGTTCCACTACTTTCAATGTATCGCTGTCTTCCCAGCCCTGGGTAAGAACAAATGAAGGCTGTTCCGGTATCCAGTATACCTGATCTGTAGTGGGCTCAAAAGTAAGATCGGTTTGGGCATAGGTCATATCAATGCTGAAAGTAACTTCAATCGTTGTTCCTGATGGAACAACAATATCAGGATGAACGTCATCATAATAAACTTCCGGAACTTCCTGCGCGACCTGGCCTTCAAATTCAGCGTCACGGTTACCGCCGCCCTGGCTTAATGGTCTTTCATAACCATCTGTCCAGAGAGGTGTGTCATCAGGATTAACAAAATATTTGAACTGCTGCAGGCCGCCAAGCGGTTCCTGAACAAAAGGAACATCTATAAACCATTTCGCGGGATTCAGGAAGTCCTGGTTCATTCTTGAATTTTCAGCGTTGCTCCATCCGTTAAAACCTGCGCGGATTTCAACTGAGTCAACCGCCGGATCAAAAATACCTACTTCTTCCATAACTGAAAGGTCTATTTTGAATGCCATGTTGCCATCGGCCAGTGTTACAGTGGTAGGAACACGATTCCAGTATGCGTCATAAGTATTGTCGCCGTCAAGAAGGAATCTTTCTCTGTTAGGATCATCTTCCCAGGCGATAGCAGCGCTGGTGTTCACCCAGATAAATTTAAAGTAATGAGTTTCTCCACCTTTCAGTGTATCGAGAGTCACACTATAAATCAGGTCACCGTCACTGTCATCCATCGGAGTTGCGGCAGTATTCCAGCCGTTAAAGCTGCCTGCTACAAGCACTGTATCAGTATCAGGATTAAAATCGCCGTTTGCTGCCAGTGTCATATCAACATTAAAGGTAATGGACGCGTCTTCGCCATCGGCGGTTCTGCGGTCAAAATAATCTGTATCAACGACGTTCGGGTCTGTTCCGACAACAGTATATTCCCTGTTAGGATCGCTTTCCCAGTTTATTTCTTCACCCTGAACATAGACAAATTTGTAATTAATTACATCGTCGGGCGCTGCCTGAATTGTTACTGTGTAGATAGAATCCACATCATCATCAGTCAGAACTACACCATCGCCCCAGCCGTCAAAGCTGCCGCGCATCTGTACTTCATCTTCAGCGGGATTGAAATCAATCATCGCGTAAAGAGACATATCGACTGAAAATGTTACATCAGTCTGTGCTTGCAGGGCAAAACTACCCAGCAAAAGCAGGCTTAAAACAAATACGAGTTTCTTCATTCGTTACTCCTCAAATCGTTATTAAATAATGTTGTATTAAGTGGTTCATTTTTTTATTAAAAACTTATACTTATTCCAAAACTGTGAGTATCGGCAAGATACTCAAAATCCTGGTAAGCGTAATCAACGGCAAGCCCGAAATACTGCAGCTTGTCATATTTTATTCCCATACCAAGAGTCAGACCTTCCTGACTGTCATCCAGGAATAAAGTTTTGTAACCACCGCGAAGGGCAACAAGTTCCTGGAAAAGTGATATTTCACCACCAATATTAACCCATTGCTTATTATCGTTGGGATAGTTTACATCGACCGCGAGGGTAAATTTGTAATCTTCCATCACACTCCACTGGCGCGAAAGACCGATCATAAGACGTAGCGGCATTTCAAATTCATCGGTCGAAAGTTTCGCGTCATTTGTTTCATTATTACCCGATGTTGTCTGGTTGGGATCATATCTGACTATCAGGTCATCCCCGTCCATCTGCATTTTTGTGCCAAAGTTTGTGATAGAACTCGCAAACTTTATTCCGTAAAACGGGGTTGTAAAAATAGTTCCTATATCGATCGCCAGTCCCTGGGCGGCAGAGTTATATATATCTTCTCTTACATATTTAATTGTCGCGCCTACGGCGAAATCGACTGTAATGAATTTCGCGTAACTAAGTCCGAAGGCGTAACTGGCGGCTGTAAAAGTTTCGCCGGTGCCTTCAGGGCTCAGCTCGGTTGTAACATCCATTGTTCCAATATCCAGATGTGTCACGCTAAACCCGATGTTTCCCGCCTCACCGGCCGGAATAACCACACCAAAATAATTAAGATTGATATCTGCAAACCATTTGGTGTAGGTAAACATCGCTTCAAATTTATTATGCCCCGCAATACCAGACGGATTCCAGTAAAGAGCTGACGCGTCGTTGGATATTGCGCTATAGGCCGCACCCATCGCGTTAGCCTTTGCGCCAACACCAATTGAGAGGAACTTGGCCGCTGTGGTTCCGGTTTTGCTGACACTCTGGGCATTTACCGAAAGAACCGCGGCAAGCATCAGCAATATACCTGTTTCTAAAATTTTCTTTAACACAGTAATCTCCTTGAATTTTAATCTTTCAAGTTTTGTCATTTATTTATTTTATTACTGCAAATTTTCCAACTTTCTCACCTATTCCCGGAGCGTCAACATGGAAAATATACACACCATAGGAAATGCCGAGATTATCTTTTGTCAGCATATTCCATGTCGCAGTACCATTGCTGAATTCAGACTGATGATCAATTGTTGTAACATGTTCACCATTGATGGTGAAAATTCTGATCGTACATTCTGAAGGAAGGTGAGTGAAATGCAGCTCACGCGGACCTCTTCCGCTGTTAAACGGGTTCTTCTGTTCCCAGTCGGCCAATGCCACATAAGGATTGGGAACAACTTTGATATTATCCATCTCGGTTTTTGCCAGCTCAGCGTCAATTTTGCTCTTTTCGGCAATGAACCTGAATTTATCTGTGGAAAGGAAGGGTTTATTCAAATTGACAGTCGCTGTATCACCCGCGGCAGGCACTCTGTAATCGGTATCGCCGATCAGGTAGAACCACCAGGTAAATATTTCATTACCGCTGTTGTCAGGTTCTCTGAAAACGATTCTGTCTCTTGTTGCGCCGCTCGCCGATAAAATGCCTTCTCCGCCTGTTGTTTCAATCTCAACGAAACCGACATCGATGAATTCCTTTCGGCTGCGGTTATAAACCTTAAAGTTTACATCTTTGGAAGGGAAAGTATTTCCCGCGAGTGTTATTTCAACAGAAGTTCCAAATCCGACATCACCAAATATTACAAGGTAATCATTTGGAAGCTCAACACCTTTTTCTGTTGTCGAAGCGACCATTTTTTCGAAAATGAAAGTCTGTATACTGTCATTATTCCATGTGGATGTATTCTGGTTTAGTTCGACCCTGTCTTCATTAGTAAAATACAGCCTGAAGCCGTCGGTAATCGGCTGCTCATTTTCTCCGTCAAGGTCGGCGCTTCCATCAATCAGCACTCGTCCATCTGTTGAGTCGGTCAGGGTAAAGCTTTTTGTTGTCAGCGTATCCGGGTCACTTGGCCTGCTGCCAACCTTCAGAGTGTCATCAAACGTAATATGATATACATGACCATTTTTTATAAGATCATCATCAATAATTTCATATCCGACTTCTCCGGTTGTGGTGCCTTCGACCAGATCAATATCACCCAGAGTAGGACCGACATATCCGGCGGCCGGAGCTTCAGGTTTAACTTTAACCACATTCGGACCAAGAATAACTGTTCCATCGGATTGTAATGAAATTCTTATCGGGGATTCAGTCGGCAGAATCTGTTCCGGCGGATATCCAAAGTCGTAGGCGACAACTGCATAATAATAGTTATAGCCATTCTGAACATTAGTATCGACGAAAGAATGAACCAGTCCGGATTCATCTCCGAGGTAATATTTCACACCATTAATACCGAATGCCTGTCCATATATTCCGGTTGAATCAAATCCATATATGCCATCTACCAGGTCATACTGAGCGATGGGAGTTTTGAATGTCGGAACGCCATATCCATCGGTGATCTGTTCGGCATCAAGAAACGCCGGATCTTTCGAACGGTAAATTTTATAACCTTCAAAATCATTTTCAGGACCGCCGATTTTTTTGATAAAGTCGTCAACTGATGATTCAGCGACATCATCCCAGTATAATGTAACCTTCTTATCGCCTGCAATAGCTTTTACCTGCGGAGGAAGAGGCGCGTTGGCAAACTGGTAGTCATTATCATAGGTTTCCTGAACTTTAACTTTCTTCTCTATAATGGCCTGTTTTCTTATCGAACCTTCAGGGTCGGTAGCAGGACCATTAGCGAGAATAACAGCAACTGAAAATGGTTCGGAACGGCCCGCGTCCAATGGGAAAACACCGGAAGAGATAAACAGGTCATATTCACCAGGCTGCACCGCGAGAGGATCATAAAAGCGTCCCGGCTGCATCAGGCGCGACCATGTAATTCTGTCACTTACGGTTCCGAATGACCATGAGCCTGCTGCCTCATACTGTGCGTTGGTTATACCGATCTGGTCAGTTTCCGATACATCTGTAACGTCGATATTCGGTTCACCCGGCAGCCCGTAAGGAGCTCCTGAAGTGGGTTTACCATCACCTTCGCCGACGTCAAATGTGCCTTCAACACCGTCAGCGCCAACGTCATCTGTAAGTACATTCCAGTCGCCATCTTCATCAATGCCGTTATCGCGTCTTTCATCAATCATTTCATCGATGCCTTCATCGATATATTCATCAATTGCTCCGTTACCGTCATTATCAATTCCATCGGCATATTTCATACCAATTGAGGCCGCGGTAACATTATATATGATCACTCCTGTGGAAGCGACTTTATATCTGTAATATGGCGCGTCCGAAGCTGCCTGACTAACCATATCCTGAGTAATAACAGGGCTATCCTGCTCGCCGTCTCCATCATTATCAATATTATCTTTAAATGCAAGATTAAGGTCGCCTCCATCAAGGCCGAGCAGATGAACAACCCCGTCCTGAACAGCGTCATTCTGCGGATTTGAGGGCCAGCGGCCGTATGTATCTGTTGAAGCTTTATCTATCATTGCCTGGGTAACAACAGGACTGTTTTCTTCAGCGTCATTATCCTGATCCAGACCGTCGGCATAGTTTACACCTGTCTGATCCTGAAAAGCTATATGTGTCTGCGCTTCATCAACCAGGCCATTTCCGTTATCATCAATCAGGTTATCGGGAACTTCACCTGTAAGCCATGCTTCAGGAACGATCGGTCCCATCGGGGTGCCGTCATCCATAGTGTTTTCACCGTCACTGTCGTTGTCAATACGGTCAATGGCGTTTCCGGGTGTTTCGAGGAATGCCTGACCGATAATTCCGACAGGATTACTTCCAAAATCGGGAGCCCTGTGATCACGGTCGCGGCTGAAACCGATATCGACCAGAAGATCAAACTCGGATATATCATCCTGTGAGTCTCCGTTACCGCCGACAAAATCGGCATGCCATGCCATAAATACAACTTTCGGAATATCTTCGGTGCCATCATTTTTTATTGTATGAAGAAGATAAATAGCATCCTGAACCAGGAACTGAGACCACGCGAGTGAACGTGATTCCATAATAAGACCCATTCCTTTTCTGCTAAGGTCTGTGGAATCAGGGAAATAATTGGCATATCTCGCGTAAAGATCGTCAGATGCTTTATAAAATATTTCCTGATCGGCGCGAAAGTCATTTATACCGCCGAGTCCGTGCCACTGGCCATCCCATGTATCATCCCTGTCGGGCCATGTATCGGGCCATGTGGTCGGGTCATCACTGGTAGCTATTTTTCGGGTTTCTCTGTCATCGTTAAAATAACCGGCAATCGGTTCCATGTTCCAGCTCGTGCCTTCAGGAGAATTCCTGTAGGTGGGAACATCCACTATTTTTAACACCTCGCCTGTATTATCTATAACCTCACCGCCTATAAAAACCGCGGTAAGAGCAAGATAAACCTGACCTGTATTTTTTGGCCACTCGTAAGGTGTCTGAACATCAATCGGAAATTCACCACCTGTCCGGCCTGTAAAGCCGAAGTTGTGGATGGTAGTCCTGATCCTGTTCCCTTCGAGCTGCGCTTTGGCTCTTTTACCGCTGTCTCCCCTTTCATCGCTCGGAATATGCTGGGCGGCAACATTCAGCGTGAAAGTTACGGTAAGAGCAATTGTCAATAAAATTTTCAAAAGAATTTTCATTTATAAATTCTCCTTATTCGAATTATTCTCATTAGAAAGCAACATCAAAACCTACCTGTACTCTTCGAGGCTGGTCATAATACCACGGCCTTATCAGGTATTCTTCGATTGTATTTGGTCTGTTCGGATCTTCAACACCTTCCAGACTTTGAGCTTCGGTCGTGAAGTCAGCAAGACCTGTATCTGAAAATACATCAACAATAATTTTAGTGTCGAGCAGGTTGAATACTCTGAAGAATGTTGTGACTTCCTGTCCGAATACTTCGAAAGTTTTGAATAATCTCAGGTCGAGGCTGAACTGGTTAGGACGTCTTCTTGTGTTTCTGCTGAATCCTGAAGTCAGGCCCCTGTCTGCTGTAGCCTGTGTAATCGAGGGGGTATAAGGCAAACCTGTGCCATAACGTCCGAGGAGTGTCGCTCCCCATGTGCCTTCCCCAACATAAAGGGAAGCATTTATAATATGGCGCTGATCCCAGTCGAGAGGAAGCAGAAAATATGTTGGCTCGGTGTTGTCCCTGGAAGCGTAAAAATCTTCTTCGGGAGTTGAGTTTATACCTTCGGCGAACTGGAAGGTATAGTTAAAATCAAATGAGAAATAATCGCTGTATTCTTTTTTGAAATCCAGTGTTACACCCTTAACATTCGCGTAAGCTCTGTTAATAAAGAGAGAATATGCTACACCATTTCTTGTTTCGTATGAAGGACCGGAGGTAACATAATCACGAATGTCCCTGTAGAACATGGTAAGGTCAACAAGAAAGAGGTTGGAAAATTCCTGCCTGAAACCGATCTCATACATTGTTGTAGTCTGTGGTTCCAGATCGGGGTTCCCATAAACACTGCCCGGATTGCCGGTTGTGGGTATTTTATAGGATGAACGGTCAAAAAGTCTCTGATAGGTAGGAATCTGGAAAAACTGCCCGTAAGAGAAGTGAACCACTCCTGTGGCGCTTATCGGATAAGCAATACCAAAACGGGGAGCCAGCTTCCATTTTGCTGAAGCGTCTTTATAAAAATAGGGCTCTCTCTCAGCTATCGAAAGGTCCTTTAATTCATCCCGCAGCGGTATGTAGATATTCGGGTCGGTATAATCTACAAGCACCTGACCTCTGGAATCAAAATAGTCAAATCGTAAACCAATATTTATAATTACACTTTCAAATTCAATTTTATCCTGAATATAAGCCGACATCTGCATCGGATCGGCGTCATATTTTTCTCTGTTTGGCGAAGTTTCTTCAGGAACCGAAGGGACAAACGGTTCTACAGGAACATTATTGACCGTTTTCGGTTCAAGATAAAAGTCATCAAATTCCAGTTTATCGAATCTCGCCTCAATACCAAACTTCACCAGGTGGTTTTCATGCACCTGACTGGTAAAATCAAATTTACCGAGGAAAGAATTTGTCTGTCTGGCAAACCTGTGCAGATTTGTTCCCGCGTTAATAAACGCGTAAGAAACTGTATTCAGTGAATCGGGATGCAAATATCTTGAGTCCAGCTCATTTTCATAAAGATATTCATCAAACTGCCTGTTAAAATATGAGGCTTTGAGGGTATAAAAAGAGCTTGATGAAAATGTATGGGTCATCGTCAGAGTTGAGCTCAGACTTGTGGAATATTTATTCACATTCCCATCGGGATTCCATTTATAAGCGTGGTCATAATCCTGATAATCATTTTTTGAATAAAGAGCTTCCAGATTAAATTTGAAAGCGCTTGAAGCAAACCAGCTCAGGTTGGCAATACTCATAATACGCTCACTCCAGTTCATGGCAACATAATCGCCGTCGCTGGAATCACCCATTGTATTAAATACACGTTTGCCATATAACCAGCCGTCATCATAAACATAACGTCCGTTTACAAAAAAGCGAAAATCATCTCCGAGTCCGGGAATCGGACCGGATAAACTACCCTGGAAATTATACATCGGGTTTATAGCGTCGATATTGGTAAATATTTCGGTGTTGTTACTCAGGTAATCAGCGCCATAAATTTTAATGTCGCCATGATAATTAGATTTCCCTTCTTTGGTAACAGTATTAATAATGCCTGAAAGAGCATCGCCATGTTCGGCATTGAAGGTACCGCTGATAACCTGCAGTTCCTGGACACTGCTGTTATCAATATCGATTCCGCGACTATTATCATAGGAATCGGTAACGGAAATTCCATTTACCTTAAATGCGATCTCTTCGGCGCGGCCGCCGCGGATATGAAATTCGCCGCCTGTGCCTTTTGTAATACCAGCCTGGAGCTGAAGTACATCATCAAGCTCGGCTACAGGAAGGTTTTCAATTGTTTCGGATGAAACCAGGGACTGACTTGAGGTAACATCCTTCTGAATTCCGCCTGCTTCGGCCTGAACAACAACTTCGCCAAGCTCAACGTCCTCAATTGTGAGCACCGCGTCAAGTTTTGTTGTAAGATCGATTGAGATCGAGACATTCTCAACAACCTTGGTCGTAAATCCTACCGCCTGAACTTTTACGGTATACTTACCGGGAGGAATATTCAGAATAACATACTTTCCATCAAGATCAGTAGCTCCCCCGATATTAGTGCCAAGAAGAATGACATTGACAAACGGAAGAGGTTCTCCTGTCTCACCATCAGTAATTGTCCCGGTTAGTTTTCCGGTCGTTCCCGACCACATACTCACCGGTATCATCAATGATATGAGTAATGAAAGTAAAACTTTTTTCATTAGGGACTCCTTAAATAATTTAGTTAACTTTGTCCTCGAGTGTTTTGTAGGAACCTAATAATTCAGTATCAATTTCAGTTCCCGCAATGGTGCGTAAACCGGATGAATACTCATCCAGAAGATCACGTTGTGTAAAATGTTTTGTGGTAAGCTCCACAAGCTCCCTTATTTCATCATAATTCATCAAACTGCTTTCTTTTCGCCCAATAACCTCGAAAATGCCCCACATATCCTCAACTTGCACAGGTCCAATTATCTTATTCATATCGGCCTTCCAAAATTTGTCTTTTAATATACCAAATTTTGATAAATGTGCAAATCCTATTTCGCCGTTATTTTGAGCGGAAAATTTTCTCAGTGAGAACTTTCGGGCAAGTTTCCCGAATTCGGCGCCTTTCTTCAGACGACCGGCAAGGTCGTCAGCCAGTTTTTTATCATTTATGATGATTTCCCTTACATTCACCTCCCTCGGGGAAGAAAACATTTCGGGATGCTCTTTGTAAAAATTATATACCACCGAATCTTCAAGCTCTGTCTCATAAACTATTTCCTGAAGTTTATACTTCATAAAAAGATTTAGCTCCAGATTCTTAAAAATCTTTTGAACAGCCTTTTCATTATCATAACCTTTCTTCTCGGCAATCTTCAATAACTCCCGCTGAAGCAGGAGCCCTTTCAGAATTATTTTCAATTTAGAAAGATCGGTCGCTTTTTCAAGGTGAAATTCAGGTACTGTTTCCAGCATCTCCATTATATCGGAGGCGCTGAACTCATCATCCCTGTATTTCATGCACACTCCCGTGGGAAGAGGCTCTTCTTTCTCAAGCAGTTCAAGCTTTTCAGTATGGGGCAGACTCTTAAGTATCTTTTCAAGAATCCCCTCGTTAAAGCTGAATTCTTTAGTGTCGATAACCGATTTGATATAAGCTTTCTCAGCAGGCCTCTTTTTATTTATTCTGACTGCTCTGTTTAATCCGTTGCGGTTCTGGTTAAATTCATGCTCGGTAAGAATCGGATTGGTAACAATATTTTCCAGTTTGATTATGCTGTATCCGAATTCAGTCTGCACCGGTTTTGATATTTCACCCGGTTTCAGGCTGAAGGCGGCTTCTTCAAAATCGGGGTCCAGTTCTCCCCACGAAAATTCACCCAGATATCCTCCGTTGGCTCTTAGCGTCGAATCGGTAAATACCGAGGCGGCAAGAGTCTCAAAATCAGCGCCCGCCTTTAATAAATTGTATAATTCCTCTGCCTCATTTTCTGTCGCGGCAAAAAGATGACGAACTGTTATCTTCTGATTTGTTCTGTAATAAGCTTTGCGCAGCTCTTCTTCGGTCGGAATTATTTTTGCGTATATTTCCCTGTCCTTTAAATATGCCAGTATGGCCTGCTTCTTCCGCCATTCAAGTTCTTTTAGATATTCCGGATTTTCCTTTACCCCGCTGCTTTTATCATAATTGAAGAGCAGCGTTTCATCGATTATTGTGTTCAGAACAGATTTCCGAACATATATATGATCTTTTACCCCCGAAGCCGCGAGGAATCCTTCATAACGTTTTTGAAAATCACTGAGATAAATTTTATGATCGCCTACTTTAGCGATAACTTTTTTTCCGCTCTCATTTTCTCCGCATGAAACTGCAATAAAAAGCAGTATACATAAATAAAATATATGTTTACGTATGATCTCAGACACGTTCATAATATCAGACAGATTTCCGGAAAAAAAATTATTTAAAATTTAATGTAAAAATTACATTATTTCCTGACTACTACCCGATTAAGGGTATTTTATATCGTTTTTATAAAAACTTCAACTTCTACCTACCTAAACAGGTAGGTTATAATTATTCAAATCAATTTTTACAATCGCAATTGTATTTCAACTTGCTGTATATCTCAAATATTATCTTTTGTAATTCTTCCAGACTGGAATTAATCGCGAGCGCCACCGCGCCCATACTGTTTCCGCCGGCAAGTTTTGAAAGTATTTCAAGCTCATGAGCCGAATAGTGTTTACTTAAACGTTTTTCTTTTTTCTTTCCCGCCGAATACTGTTTAATTATTCTGTGCGCGATATAAGCGCTCATATGACTTCTTTTATGTATAATGCTTCGCAGTATATTTACAAGTTGTTTAGGAGGGGTTTTTTTTACAACATATCCCTGGGCGCCGGCGCAGAGGGCTTTAAATAAATTTTCATTCTCGTCAAAGGTAGTCAGTACAACTGTGGATGCCGATCTGTTTTTTTCCTTAATTTTTTTTATTCCCTCTATTCCCGACATACCGGGTAAATCCAGGTCAATAAGGATAACATCGCTTTTTATTCCCTTCTCTTCTGAAAAGAATTTTTCACAGTCAGGATATGTTTTTACGTTATTGCCGGATTCGACCGACTCAAGCAAAATCTTAAGCCCGTCCCTTATTGTCTTATTATCTTCAATAATAACGATATCTGCCATTAATCCATGATTTCCTAAAAAAAACATCCGGTCTTATTTACAATAGCAAGCTATTATAAAATATGCAGTTAATCTACTACATGAATGAAGGGATTTTTTTGAGCCTTTTTATTCTGATCTGTTTTTTCCTACATAAAAGGGTAGTAACAGGAGGTATGTTAATAATAATCATTCCTTCTGAAGTCTTCAATTACAATCGTAATCATATACCGGCGGAGCCGGAAGTGGATAGTGACGAGTGAAGAGTTTAAAAACAATTATTCTTTTGTAATAACTTCAAAATCTCTCAAAAGTCCCGTCAGGGATCCGCCGCGCAGGCTGTTGCAGGGAGGCAAAAAAAACATGGAAAATATTTTTATGTAAATAAAACTTGTAATTTATTTGGCAAAATATTCTTATAATTGAAAATATTAGGGAAGCATGATGCTACTTCCATGCTATCCGGACTATTATCAACCTTTCCAAACAGCTTGAAGAGTTTATTGAGATTATGGCCAATACACATAAGCAAAAATTCAGCATTTGCCGCAAACAACCCTTTTAGTCTAAACCGGGTATATCCCAGGTTCCATTTGATATTACCAAAAACCGGTTCGACTGTTGTTGAACGAATTAGTAATTTTTCCTTTCCCTCTTCTGTTTCCACCTTTTCCCTCATCATTTCTACATAGATTTCCCGATCATCTCGTCGAATTTCTCTTTTCCCACTTTTATTGTTCTTCGATAAACATTGAGATCTGAATTCGCAATTCCCACAATCATTGCAAACATATTTTCTTCCCTTGAAAGATTTATTCTTTTCTGTTTTTTTGAACTCTAACTTTTTATCTGACGGACATATATAGATGTCTTTTTCTTTATCATATGTAAAATCACTTTTGTCGAATTTTAAACCCTTTTTAATCTTTTCACTTGTCTCTTTTCCATTACGTCTGTTGCCTACATAAGCGTCGATCTGGTTGTAATAGATTTCAAATATTGTGTCATTGGTGTTAAACCCTCCGTCAGATAGATATCTCCTCTTTTTGTTCGGGCCCAAAATTCTTTCCGTATTATTATATTGAAGCATAAATTGTTTTTCGTCGTTCCTGTCTGGCGTCAGCTGGGCGTTTGCTATGAATTGGGTTTTCGTATCGGTGCATATTTGTGGATTATAGCCCGGAAATGCGCTTTTCCCCCCTCCCGGTTTTTGCATTGGAGCTTCCGGTTCTTCTATATTTACCTGATGATTATCCCTGCAGTTTTCTTTTATTGTCTCTTTTCGCTCTTCCAGTATTCTTTGGGCTTCTTCCAGCTTAGCCTTTTTCTTTTCCAATTCGGCAAGCTTTTCTTCTTCTATTTCGCTTTGATTCAGGTATTCGGTGATATCTTCTTTTATTGCTTTCAGTTTTTCTTCTATTTTGTTGGAGCGCATACTTTTTTTCTTACTGCTTGCCGCGGCCATCTTTGATCCATCCATCGCGATTTCCATGAACTCACTTATTCCCATCTCTATTGCTTTCCGTACTATCTGTATAAAAAGCCCTGGAATATGGGTCAGATGACGCTTTCTGAATCTGCTCAATGAAGTGTGATCCGGTCGAAGGTTTGCTGATACATATATAAAATCCATGTTCTTTTTGCAATTGTATTCAAGATCACGGGTAACTGATATACCTTGGGAATATCCGAAAAACAGTGTGGCTAACATTGCCTTTGGACAAAAAGCTTCTCCACCCTGTGGACTGTATTGCTCGTAGAGTAAACTTAAATCTAATTCTTCTACTATTCTTACGATAAATCTTGCTTTTGAATCTTCTTCTACAAAATCATCCAGGCTATAAGCAATGAATCCCAGTTGATCTCGATTTCCTTCAATAAACCCCATTATTCCTATTTCCAAGTTTATTATTTACTACCTATTATATCACTAAACATATACTTTTGTTCCCGATAATCTGCAACAGCCTGCGCGGCGGACAGGCTTTCAGATAATAGCCCCGCAATTCATTGTGGGGAAATAAGTTAAGAAGTTGATCAAAAGTCCCGCCAGGGACGACAGAATTCCCCCGTAAAATAAAACTTTGCCATTTTGCGTAGAATTTAACTACTAATGGAATAATCTGGCTTAGTCAGAAGTGAATAGTGGTTAGTGAAGAATGAAAACAATTCTCAGATTTATTAAAGAACCCGATTTCGATGCCGACTTCGATTTAGATTTCTATGGCTGACATATACCCGGTCAATCTTTTTAATCTTCCCATTCCTGTCCTGAGTTTTTTACCGGATCATGAGATAATCTCTTAGAACATATCGCTCGTTTGAATAAGGTATAATAAGGTTTAGTTTAGTCGGGTGGTTTCCTATGCTACTAAGGTTAAAAAATAAAGAATTAGGCAACTTAACAATAATATTCTTGCTTTTTTTGGCAGAATATTGAATTGAGTAAATTGATTTAAATAGTCGTACTCGTACTCAGCGAAGCGGTACTCGTTATCGTACTCGAAAAATTCGCCATAAAAAAATAAAGCCGGGTACGAGGACGATTACGAGAACGAGAACGTTTTTTTTGAATTTCTTTTTGGTTCTGGCTTTGCCAGCTTAGGTTTCTTTAAGTTTTTTGTGGAATTTTGTGTTTTGGTGATTTACTGGCTTTTCTTCCACCTTAATCAAAGAAATCTGCGTAATAAAAAAATCTGCGGCTCACTTGACCTTGTTAATTGTTCATTGTTCATTGTTCATTATTAATTATTAATTGAATCTTTGCCATTTTGCGTAGGATTTAACTACTAATGGAATAATCTGGCTTAGTCAGAAGTGAATAGTGGTTAGTGAAGAATGAAAACAATTCTCAGATTTATTAAAGAACCCGATTTCGATGCCGACTTCGATTTAGATTTCTATGGCTGACATATACCCGGTCAATCTTTTTAATCTTCCCATTCCTGTCCTGAGTTTTTACCCGATCATTAGATAATTCCTTAGAACATCTCGCCCGTTTGAATAATGTTAATAAGGTTTAGTTTGGTCGGGGGTTTTCCTATGCTACTAAGGTTAAAAAATCAAAAATAGGTTTCATAACATTCTTTTCATTCCTAATTCCTAATTCCTAATTCCTAATTCCTAATTCCTAATTTCTAATTCCTTTTGTGGCCTTTCTTCCGCCTAAATCAGCGAAATCAGGGAAATCAGAAAAATCTGCGGTAGTCTTTGCCTTTTTAATTGTTCATTATTAATTATTAATTGCATTTCTGCCATTTTGCGAAGAATTTAACTCCTAATGGAACACTCATATTCTGATTTTTTAAAATCAGACCAGCCCTTCCCTGATAGCTTTAATAACGGCTTCCGACTGTGAATGGACATGCAGTTTTTTATAAATATTCCGGAAATGAAACCTGACAGTCTCAACGCTTATATATAAAGTATCGGCAATCGCTTTATAGCTGTAGCCCTCCACAAGTCCGGCCAGCACTTCCTTCTCCCTCGGGGTCAGCTCAATTTTTTCCTCATGAATAGGTATCTGGTTGCTTTTACGGATAAAATTCACGACCTTTCTCGCGATATGTGAATTCATCGGGGATCCCCCTTCGCTAACCTCCCTGATAGCGTCAAGCAATCTGGCGGGAGGAGTTTTTTTCACCAGGTATCCACACGCCCCGGCGACAAGCGCCTCGAAGATCACATCATTCTCATCATAAATAGTCAGCATCAGGATGTTGAAGGCGGGACTTATTTCTTTCAGCCTTTTAATACCTTCAATACCGGACATGCCGGGAAGATCAATATCCATTAAAATAACATCCGGATTTAATTCGGCGGCAATCTCGAGAAGTGATTCACAATCCCGGAATGCCGCGACACAGTTATATCCTTCAGTTCCGTCAATGAGTATTTTCAGGCCTTCCCTGATACCATCATTATCTTCTACAATCGCGACTTTTAACATTTAAGGCAGCTATTTTTTTTGGGGTAAAGTTAATAAATAGCCATATAAAGGTCTAATGAATTCTGCCGGAGAACATTATTTTTGTTCCTTTACCGGGAAATGACTCAATCTTAAGATTCCCTCCTATTTTATCTGCCCTCGACACCATATTTTCAAGTCCGTTTCCCCTGTGCGGGCCATTCTTTCCACCGGGATCAAATCCCTCACCGTCATCCTCAAGCACCATTGATATCCTGTTGCCGCTCACATTCGCGTTTAAAGTTATTTCCCTGCAGTTGCTGTGGGTTATGCTGTTATTAATTGCCTCTTTGAATATCAGGAACAGATTCTGCCGCTGCTCCATTGCCAGCGAAATTTTTTCAAGCGATTTGAGATTAGAGGAACTGAAAGATATTCCCTTGAATGAAAGCATCTCGGAATATGCGTCTTCGAGTCTGAGTATCAGATCATAAATTGAGTCGCGCTTTGGATTTACCAGCCAGACTATATCGCTCATTTCATCCACCAAAAGACGAGATTTGGCGCTGATCTGTTTAAGGATGTTTCTTACATCTTTATTATCCTGCGGAATTTTGGTCCTTATCACTTCACTCAAAATGGAGATTTCCGTCAGACTCGCTCCTATGCTGTCATGAAGATCCGCGGCAAGTTTGCTCCTTAGTCTTTCAACGGCAAGCAGTTGTTTAACATAAGCTATAATAAAATAGACTATCCCCAGCCCGGCCAGGAATAAGACACCAAGGATAAACCACCAGTTTTTCCAGAAAGGAGGATAAAGAACAATATGCAGAGAAGCCCCTTTTTCATTCCATAATCCGTCATTATTTGAGGCTATTACCCTGAATACATAATCCCCCGGCTCTGTAAGGGTATATGTGGCAGACTGAACATTTCCGGCGTTTATCCAGCGGCTGTCATATCCTTCAAGCATATATTTATACTGGTTTTTTTGAGGGATAGTATAATCAAGAGCCACATACCCGAATGTCAGAACATTTTGATCGTATGAAAGTTCTATCTCGCTGGTATTGATTACTGAGGCTGATAATATTTCATCTTCACCATCAGGAATTACCTCTTTATTAAACAGCTTCAAACCGGTTATATAAACAGGCGGAACATGGGGGTTATCTTTAAGATCGTCGGGATGGAAATAGTTTAAACCATTTATGCCGCCGAAAAAAAGCTCTCCGTTCCTGGTTTTGCAACTTGAACCCCAGTAAAATTGGTTGCTCTGCAGCCCGTCCTCCCTGGTAAAATTCCTAAAACTTCCATCGGAGGGATTAAACATGGATAAACCATTGGTTGTGCTCAGCCACAAATTTCCTTTGGAATCACCAAGAATTCCATAAATTACCTCACTGCTAAGCCCATCCTTTTGAGAAAAATTCCTGAACGTTATTGTTCCGTCATAATCATCCAGACGGCATATTCCTCCTCCATACGTTCCAATCCACAACCTGCCATCCAGATTTTCATAAATTGAAATCACCCTGTTATCACTCAGGCTGTAAGGATTCTCAGGATCATGCTTAAAATGTTCAAACTTTATCTCTTCCAGTTCCATTTTATTAAGAAACTTCCTGCTGATTTTATTCAGCCCCCCCCAGGTTCCTATCCATAGATTACCCCGCGAATCTTCAAAAATACAATTCGATTGTATTCTGTTGTCGCTCAGGCTCTGCTTGTTATAGGGATCATGACTAAAATGATAGAACTGGTTTTTCTCTCTCAGAAAAAGGTCCAGGCCTGATTCCGTTCCTATCCATAAATTGCCATAGCTGTCCTCCATCAGCGCCTGAATTATATTACTGCTGAGGCTCATCGGGTCCTGCGGAATATTCCGGTAATTAGTATTGCGGGGCGACTTTTCTTTAAGCCTGGCATTCCTGAATTCACGACGGTAATTCTCAAACTCATATAATCCGTTTCCCCAGCTTCCAATCCACAGGGTTCCCTTTTTATCTTCAATAATAGAAGTTATCGCGTTGCTGCCAAGATTCAGCAAATTATCATATACAATGCTAAATTTGCCGGGGCTTTCTTCATCCCGCCTGAAGGCATTCAGCACTCCCCCCATAGTTCCGATCAAAATTGTTTCACTGCGGTCTTCATATACCGAGCGAATCATATTATCCGATAGTGTATTATCTATTGAAGGATCATGATAAAGATGATAAAACCTTTTTTTAATACTGTTATATTTATCTATTCCCCCGCCGGCTGTTCCAATCCAGATAATATCGTTCTTATCTTTATATAATGTTCTTATATAATTATTTCTTATACTCCCCTCATTATTTCTTTCATGCATGTAATTTGTAAAACTCTTCTGGGAATAATCGAATATACTCAATCCCTCCTCTGTGCCTATCCAGATATTATCATTGTTATCAACAACAATAGAATTCACCTGGTCATGCGGCAGAGAATTTCCGTCATTCCTTTTTTTATAATGAACGACTGACCTGTCGGCCAGGTCGATGATTAAAAACCCCCTGTCAGTTCCTGTTAAAAGGTATTCTTTTCCATCAAGAAAAGCAACGAGAAGAGAATTAACTGTGTAGTTATTAGCTGAGTTTTCACCTGGTAAAACATATCGCTCAAATTTTTTCTGAGGCAGGGAATAACGGCATAATCCGCTGTCTGTACCGACCCAAAGATTATTATAGGAATCTTCGGCCAGAGTCAGCACCAGATCAGAACATATACTATCGTCACTGCCCGGAGTATGCTGCCACGATTTGAATCTGTTTGAATTTTGTTCATAACGGCAGAGGCCTCCGCCATCAGTGCCTATCCACAAATTCTTTTTCGAATCTTCAAAAATATACCGAATATAATTGGAGCTTATCGACTTCGGATCATTTTCATCATTTCTGAAATGTCTGTAAACTTCCCGGTAAGGATCATAACAATCCAGTCCTCCGGTATTTGTTCCAATCCATATCAGCCCTTTGCTGTCCTGGAAAAGGTATAAAATAAAATTATCTGAAATTGAATTCGGATTTCCCCTTTCATGCCTGAACACTTCGAACCTTGTTCCGTCATACCTGTTCAGGCCATCTTCGGTAGCGAACCAGATAAATCCTCTGTCATCCTGCAGGATTGAACGAATAATAACCTGTGAGAGGCCTTTTTCAATAGAAATGTGCTCAAATTCTATATCTCCGGTTCCGGATATAAGCCGGACCGTTAACAACAGGCTGATAACAACAAAAAGGGAACCGAATTTTTTTAACATCAGGCAATATTTTTTATCAGATTATTATTTAGAGAGATGTAATTATATCACTCTTAAAACCAATTTAAATAATTTTCGATTCTTGTCCAACTGTTTCGGTTAACCATGAATAAATATGGGCTAAATTGAATATTATTTATCCATATTTGTATAATCGGGAAAGCCCATGAATCGCGAAATAGAATTTTTTATTAATTACTCGCCACATAGAATCTGTACTGTTTTTTATTGCCCTTTCGAATTTAAAAGAATAACTTGCATTATTATCAGGATAATTTTTGAAAATAAAGAGAATATAAAAATGAAAAATATTTACTTTCTTTTCTTTGCTTTTGTTTTAATGCTGGCTCCCGGATGTGAAACTCAAATGGAAGCTGAACGTGTTCCCTCCTGGGCGAAAGAGGCTGTCTGGTACCAGATTTTCCCGGAACGTTTTAATAATGGAGACATAAACAATGATCCGGCCCCGGTCGATATGCAGGCCGCGTGGCCATTTGAATTCGCCGCGGACTGGAAAGTTACACCCTGGATATCCGACTGGTATTCAATGCGTCCCTGGGAAAAAAATACCGGAAAAGATTTTTACTGGAATGTGGGAACACGCCGTTATGGAGGGGACATTCAGGGAATTCTCGATAAACTGGATTATCTTAAAGAACTCGGTATAAACGCTGTTTACCTTAATCCTGTTTTTGAAGCCCCCTCCCTGCATAAATATGACGCGGCTATGTACCGCCATATAGATGATAACTTCGGGCCCGATCCCGATGGCGACAAAACAATTGTGAAAAAGGAAAATCCCGCGGATGAATCCACATGGCAGTGGACTTCGGCAGATAAACTTTTCCTGAAGCTGATTAAGGAATGCCATAACAGGGATATAAAAATAATCATCGACGGAGTATTTAATCACTGCGGCACTTCTTTCTGGGCATTCCGCGATGTGATGGAAAAACAGCAGAAATCAAATTATGCGGGATGGTTCACTATCAAAGAGTGGGACGATCCCGATACAGAAGAAAATGAATTCGACTGGGAAGGCTGGTACGGAATCAGGTCGCTTCCTGAGTTAAAAGAAAATGAGCAGGGACTTATTGATCCTATAGCTGCTCATCTTAAAAAAATTGTAAACCGATGGATGGACCCCGACGGCGATGGAAATCCGGAAGATGGAATAGATGGCTGGCGGCTTGATGTGGCCGATATGGTAGATATAAATTTCTGGAAGAAATTCCGTGTCTGGGTCAAAGATATCAATCCCGACGCTTATATAACCGGCGAAGTCTGGTGGGAGGACTGGGATAATGATGTAATGACCAACGCTTCCGACTGGCTTCAGGGTGACGCTTTTGACGCTGTAATGAACTACCGGTTTGGACGAGCTGTAAAACATTTGGTTATAAATGAAGAAACAAAAATAACACCTTCGGCTTTTATCGACAGCTTAAAAAATCTTCAGAGGGATTATCACCCCGATAATCTGGCTGTGCTGATGAATTATTTCGGAAGCCATGATACCGAGCGCCTGGCAACCATGGTGCAGAATCCGGAGGCTTCGGTAGATCACCTGGGTATTCCGGGCCCCGACAGATATGTCAATATCGAAAAACCCTCTCCTGATGGTTACAAAAAGATGAAACTTGCGGCGGCCATGCAATTAACGCTCCCCGGGGCTCCCGCTATTTATTACGGAGATGAAGCCGGCATGTGGGGGCCTGATGATCCTGATTGCCGGAAGCCGATGGTCTGGCCCGGACTGGAATATGAAAATGAATCGGGTGATCCTTTCGGAAGGAAAAGAAATACGGATGAAGTGAAATTTAATGATGATATTTTCAGTTGGTATAAAAAACTTATCGGAATAAGGAATAGTTATGAAGCCTTTTCAATTGGAACTCTTAAATTTTTCCTCATCGATGACGATAATAATTTATTAGGTTATAAGCGGAAATGGAAAGAACAGGAGTTTTTTGTCATTGTCAATTCCTCCTCCAATTCTGTTAAAACCATTCTCCCCCTTAAGAAAATGAATAAAAAGGATAATTTGAAAGATTTGATAAGTAGTAAGGTTTTTTCCGCGGAGTCGGGAGAATATACTTTTAATCTGCCCCCGTTTTCCATTATGATATTAAACTGACAGTTGTCTGAATAAAAATATAATTTGTATACCGGGAGACTGCAATATGCATAAGATTATCTGGAAAAAGGAATATTATCTGAATATTGCGGAAATTGATCAGCAGCACCTGAAGCTGGTTGAACTAATTAATAAATTACTCGAAATTAATTACCAAAAAGAAGATTTCGAAAAACTGAAAAAAGTGCTGTTTGAAGTAGTGGAATATACCAAATATCATTTTGAGGCTGAGAGTAATCTTCACAAAAAATTAAATTACAATCACTTCCATGAACATCAGGCTCAGCATCAGGTTCTGGTGAAACAGATTGTTGAACTGCTACAATCCTTAAAAAGAGGTAAAACCGAATTCCGGGATGATCTGCTGGAAATTCTTGAAAACTGGTTTATCAGGCATGTCATTAACCATGATAAAGAATTTGGTCATTTTGTGGAAGAGAACTACCCAAAACTGATTGGGAAACTCTGATTATTTTTTATGAAACAAAAAAGGCTGCCGTTTATTGTAAACGGCAGCCTTTTATTCGTAACTGAAATTGTTATAGAATGATTATCCTTATCTGAGAAGCATCATCTTCTTCACCTGGGAAAACTTACCCGATTCAAGTCTGTAAAAATATACACCTGAAGGAAATCCTGATAAATCTATATTCATTGAATAATTTCCCGCTTCCATTTTGCTGTTGACAGGAACAGAAACAATTTCACCAAGAATATTTATCACTGAAAGTTTCACAGCGCCTGATTCCGGAAGTGTAAAGTTTATCGTGGTGGAAGGATTAAATGGATTCGGATAGTTTTGAGCGAGAGAATAATCTGAAGGAAGATTATCAGATGAGGTCTCAACTGTTAATTCATTTCCCGCGGAATTATTTATTACTATCTCTTCACCATCTCTGAGAGTCGCTCCATTTATTACTACATTTATTCCGCTGCCGGAAACCGTAAGGGGATACTTAATTCCTTTAAGTGAAACGGTATGAGCTTTATTTTCTATTGAGGCGATAAATTTATCACCCGCGAAACGGATATCAAAGGCTCCTTCCGGCGGCGCGGGGGGTAAAGCGCCCTTCAAACCTTCCGGTTTTTCCGAAAAATAAAGCTGCGATCTGTTTCCCGCGGCATCAGTAAACATCAGTGAAGGCAGTTTATTCACCTTTTCAGTGGCGGAGGCGGACGCCTGAGAATTAAGATTTATTATACCTGCCGATGAACTTCTCACCCAGTAACCTTCTCCCGGCATAAGTGTATTGGCAATACCGTAACCATTATCATAAGAGAAAAACTCTGATACAATAATATCGGCAGGTTCAGTGGTAATTACCGAGCTGCCGAGCGATTCATGATGAACACCGATAAGATTCCAGCCTTCACTCAGTTGAATATTTCCCTGTACCTCTGTTCCGGTGAAGGAGATATCAGAACCCTCGGAAAATTTAAGCCAGTAGCCCGTTCCGTTCACCAGCATATCCGCTGAGAAATATCCTCCATTAAAGCCAAACGCCATCCCTGAAGAACCGGGGAAAAGGCCGGATACAGTCATATCGTTTGAATTAACAGGAACAGATACTAAATTCCATCCTTCATTATACTGGCTGGAAAGTGAAATCTGGTTGCCTGAATCAATCTGTTTTTTCCAGACACCATTGCTGAAGGCGCCTGCGTACAGATATCCATCTTCATAAGAAAATTCCAGAAACTTCATATTATCCGCGAAGTCCTGATCAGATAATTCCCAGGTTTGTCCGTTAAAGCTGTAAAGATAATTTGTATCATCTCTGTGAACGTATAAATAAAGAGCGTCATCTATATTGAAGAGCCTCATATGGCTGTAATAGTCAAAAAGTTCAGGAGGCAGTCCGTTGCTCATATCTTCCCATGATGCCGATTGTTTATCAACAGAATAAATACCGTCATATGAAAATGCCGCGATACGATCTGCGTAATAAGCAAAGAAATTAAATGAAGTATACTGCGGGATTCCATTCTCGAATAATTGCCAGGAAGCTCCTCCATTTGTCGATCTGTAAAGTCCCTCGTATGTTCTGGCAATAATCAGATCATTATTAACCGCCATTGAATATATCGGAACACTGACTGTTCCCTGCATCGGAAGACCGGTGGAAACTTTAACCCACGAACTTCCCGAGTTACTCGACTTATATACTCCTCCGGCAGCCCATGAGGGAGGAAGATGAGTGCGGGGGATCATTCTGTTAAAACCGGAATAAACCACGTCGGTCGATTTATCAGCGACAATGGTCCTGCCATAAGATTTATAGTCGGAAGGCACTCCGGAACCGGCTGTCTGCCAGCTCATACCCATGTCAGTGCTGCGATAAAGTCCGTCATCGCCAAGCACATTAATAATTCCATTATCATAAACTGCTTCAACAATATTAAGATCAGTTATCTTCTCCCAGGTATCGCCTCCGTCAAAAGTCACCCAGTCGGCGCTGTATTCGGTGGCGAATAACCTGTCCGCTCCGAAAGCGGTAACAAAAGGAGTAGTAGCGATAAGTCCTTCTGAGATATCACTCGAAACATTGGTATTCAGATCATAAGCATATAATTTACCCTCATCATAATAATAGAGAATATCTTCCCTGATGGTAAAATATGTTGACGTGATTCCGTTTCCCAGCAAAGACCAGCTTCCCTGGGCGTATGTGTAAATCATTTCGTCATAAGAATTTCGTATATATACCTGCCCATCATATTCGACAAGGTTATTTACATTGTAATAATTATTATTAGTGGGAATACCATCATTTATTTCAATCCAGTTAAATCCGCCGTCCGAGGAAAAGTAAACTCCCCCCGTTGCCGCGAGGTATAATCCTTCCGAAGTATTTACCATTCCGTTTGTGTAGGTCGGTTCAGGCAATCCTTCAGCGAATGTCCAGTTTTCTCCATTATCCGATGTGGTGTAAACTCCCTTGGGAATTGGATAAACTGAAGTGGTTGTGCCCAGAGCGAATGTTGAATCGGTTTTCCCCACCGATCTGATATCAACAAGCTGCTGAATTGTCGGTTCACCGAATAGCATCGTCATAGCTTCCATACTGATTAGAGGATTACTCCAGTTTTCTCCGTCTGAAGTAGTGTATATTGTATCTCCAACCACCGCGAAAAGTTCTCCGGCTTCCTCAAATAAAAGCTTGGGATTTCCCTCAAAATCTAACTCTGTCCAGGTGCTTCCACCGTCAATCGATTTAAATACTCCATAATATTCAAAAAAATATAATCCATCGTTGAAAGCGAGAAGTTGTCCTGAATCATTTAATTTTCCTATAGTGCTCCATTCTGAGTTTTCCCTGGCAAAAACATAACCATGATTTGAAACCGTAAGGAGTTTGTTCCCATAAACTTCCACAGAACTGACATAACCGCCTTCAGGCCCGGCTGTCTGTTCCCACTGACCCGCGAATAATAATCCGCTTAATAAAAGTAATACAAAAATTGCTCTCATATTTTCCCCAAAATATTAGTTAATACATTTTCAGATATAACATCCTATTTGAATACGTTATTCACGATTATTTAGTTCCCGTATTAAAAAATATTTTTAATACCTGTTAATAAAAGGATAATATGTGATATTATTCACAAAAAGGGAATGATATTTTATACCTGGTTCCGGAATTAAACTCCTTCTTAAAAGAACCTGAAAGCTGTTCCTTTATAAGTATGCCAATCAACTGCATGCCAATGGAGTCCTTGCTTTTTTGTATATCATCATCCGAAATACCTTTGCCATTATCTCCAATTTCAAGAAGAATTTTATCACTGTATTTCCCGAGACTGATATCCAGGTATTTCTGTTCCTTCCAATCATCGGGAAACGCGTATTTGAAGGTATTTGTGACAATTTCATGAATTATAAGCCCTAATGGAACAGCTTTATCGATCGGCAGCTTTACATCCTGGAGATGAAGATTCAGATTTATGCCTGCCGTGGAATAATTATACATCCTCGAAAGTTCAAATATTAGTCCGTTGATGTAATCTTTAAAGTCCACCATGGCCGATTCGTGTGAGCGATATAACTTATCATGAATTATTGCCATCGATCTTACTCTTGATCTGCTGTCGTTGAGCACCTGCAGAGCTGTTTCATCCTTTACCTTCCTCGATTGAAGATAAAGCAGACTGCAAATTATCTGGAGATTATTTTTAACCCGATGATGCACTTCTTTAAATAACGCCTCTTTTTCTTTCAGAGAATCTTTCAGTTCCTGCTCCCTTCTTTTCCGATCTGTAATATCTCTGATAATCAGTGTCTTAAAACTCCGGTTGTCTGTCTCCCAATCAGCGATAGATATTTCCAGAGGAAGTTTTTTATCCGTGATTTCTATTTCAATTTCGACAATATGATTTATTTTATCACTTTTCGACTCTTTAAAAGCCCTCAACTCATTTCTTAAATGATCGCTGTTTTTCCCCATTATGGAAGAAATATCCCTGCCGATGACAATTCTTTCACTTGTATTAAAAATTTTTTCGGCCGATTGATTTAAAGCGGCTATTCTTAATGATTCGTCAACAAGCAATACACCGTCAAGCGCCGTTTGAAAAAGAGAACGAAACTTTTTTTCACTGTTTTTAAGCATCCTCAGTGTTTCAACTCTTTGAATTACTTCGGCTGCCAGACCAAGATAGGTATCAACCATATCTTTCATTTTCATTTTTCGGCCATCGCCGATTTTCACAAAACCAGCCGCGATAAGGTTATTATCTCTGACACATGAGAGTCTGTAGCACATCGAATCATCTGAATGCTTGATCTTATTAAATACCTCATTGCTGAAAAGTTCAACGAGGCATTTTTGGTGATCATAACACTCACTTACCTGGTTCTGTTTAAACTCTTCAATCAAATCATCCTCAAGAACAATGCTCTCCCTTAAATTCTCTTTATTTAAATCATTTTCATCGTTATCGTCAACTGACTCCAGAGTAAGCATTTTTTCATCTTTATTAAAAACCGCGATTGCCGCAACACTTGCCCCCGCAATTCTTCTGAGATTCTGACATAATATATCGTAAACTGCTTTTTCCGCAGAGTTTTCAATTTGCAGTACAGTATCATAAATTATTCTGAATGCCTCATTTCTTCTTTCGAGCACAGAATTAAAAGATTCGTTTTTTTGCCTGCTCATTTTTTGGGTTTCCTTCCTTTACGGGAGATAAAAACAAGAGAGATTAAAGATAAAGTCGCCAGAATAAGGCTGATAACATATTCAGGAACGCCCAAAAGTTCACCCATCAGAATTTTCTGCGGTATATATGTGCTTTCAAGTAAAGGATTAACGAAATAAATGATTAGAGCCATTCCAGGAATAAATGATAACAGAACAATCACAAAAGTAAGATCACCCTCTCCTATCTGACGAAGTGTTCCGAGAATACAGCCCCCGTTCAATAAAATCCCCGCTCCGAAAAACATCCCTGATAAGATATTATACAGCCCATAACCGCGGAGCAGCCCTATTGGCTTCAAACCAAGATCATCAAAGAAAAAACCGGATAATAGAAATCCAATATTTGTTATAATAAATATGATCAGAAAAAACCGGACTATTCTTTTCCATCTCCCTGAAAAGATCTCTCCAAGTCCCACCGCAAAACATAATCCGGACCTCTGGACAAAAAACCCGAATCCCATTCCGAATAAAAATCCCACCAGCAGAAATAATTCAAATGACATAATTAAGTTATCTCCATAAAATACGATACATGATATAAGCTCCGGCGACAATGCCCGCTGCCGAAAGAAAGGAAGATACCGAAAGCATCGGGATTCCGGTAACGAATGCTGTCGTACAGGTTCCGGGAGCAAGAGTTACACCAATACCGATTAATATGCCTCCGATAACTGCTTTAAAAATATTTTCCTTTTTCGGATACCTTAGCCTGAACTCCCCCGAATAACCAGCGCCCGCGAGCGCGCCAGCGATTACCCCCAGGTTTACTACAAAAGCAAAGAGAAATTTTTGTTCCGGTCCTGTCAGTCCTATCATTGGCAAAAAGCTGCTTCCTCCTATCCAGAACTTACCAATGCTGAAATACATAAATATATTCAGCAGCGCGAAACCCGCGACAAACCAAGTCGATTTTTTAATTTTCATATTTTTTACCGGTTTTTTATTATCTCTATTTCCCAGATATCACCTGCTTCAATAATGTTAATTTCTAAATCATCCTCTTCATCAAGCTCTTCGGGAACAGATTTAATGGCCAACGGATCACAGACCTGAAATATTTTTTTCTGGCCTGGTTCCATATTGTCAACTTCCCTGAGAATCTGAACCACAACAAAGGGACATATTTTTGATTTAAGGTCTACTGTTTCCAATCGTTAGCATCTCCTGACTATATGTCATCCAGTTTTTTTAATGTGACACAAAAGATTGTGCCTTTATTCTTTTTACTTTCCACTTTTATTGAGGCGTCATTCATGCCGCAATAATTTTTTACCAGGGCAAGTCCTAATCCTGTTCCTTCAAATTTCCTTGTATACCCCTGCTCCTCCTGTGAAAACGGTTTGAATATATCATTAATATATTCTTTGGAAATACCGATTCCCGTATCTGAAACTTTTACAACAATATGCGCTTTCGCGGCTTCTTTTACACTCAGGCTTATCTCTCCCTTTTCGGTATATTTTACCGCGTTATCGATCAAATTGACAAATATCTGAGTCAGAGAATATCTGTCAGCCCATACCATAAGGTTGCCTTTTGATTCGGAACAAAAGCTGAAAGATAAATTTTTCAGTTTCGCGGCATTTTTAAATTCAGGGAGCAAAGGAAGCAATATATCATCCAGAAGATAAAGTTTCTTTTTGACAACCTTATATGAGTTGGTCTGGATTGCCGACATATCAAGTATCAGATCAATAGTCCTTATTAATCTCCTTCCCCCTCTTTCAATTATGTTAAATGTTTCCCTGTATTCATTATCCACCAGTTCTATCATTTCAGACTTCAGCAGTTGAGTCGAGCTGAGAATGTTGTTTATTGGCGTCCGGATTTCATGCGACATCTGGGCAAGGAATTCTGATTTCAGGTGGTCCGACCGGATAGCTTCCTCCTTCGCCCTGATAAGTTTCATCTCAATAGTCTTCCTCTCGGTAATATCTTCCTTGATCGCCACAAAGTGTGTTATCTCCCCCTCTTTTGATTTAACAGGAGTTATCGACATTTCCTCGTAGTATTCTTTGCCGTTTTTTCTCCTGTTAATTATTTCACTTCGCCAGACTTTACCGTTTTTAATTATCTGCCAAAGATCCTGGTAAAATTTTTCATCCTGTTTACCTGACTGAAAAAGCCGGGGATTATTACCAATGATCTCCTCCTTTTTATACCCGCTCAATTTTTCAATCGATTCATTGCACCAGACTATATTGCCGGAAAGATCAGCTATTATTATTCCGTTATAAGCCGAATTAAGAGCGCTGCTTTGAATATGTATCTTTTCTTCCGCCTGTTTGGTAAGTGTTATATCATTGCATATTCCTTCTATAATTTTTTCATCTCCGCTGACAGTCAGACAAACCGCGTGTTCAAGTATCCACCTTACTTTTCCCCTTTCATCTTTTATCCTGTACTCATGAATAAAGTTCTCCCCCTCCCCGGCGGAATTATATAATTGAACTATTTTTGGCCTGTCTTCGGGTAGAATATTTTCCATAAACATCCAGGGGTCTGTTCGCAGTTTTTCAAGGGAATATCCAAGAATTTCATTTACCTTCGGACTATAATATATTCCTCCTTTAATGGTGGAATAAAGGAATATCATTTCAGGGGACTTTTCAACCAGGGCTTTAAACTTCCTTTCACTGTTTTTTAAACGAATCTCAATTCTTTTTTCACGGCTAATATCCTGGATTACTATAACAGTCCCCTGTATCCTTTTATTATCATCTATGATGGGTGTCACCATCTCCCTGATATATTTTTCTTCTCCGGCTTTTGAAATCAGAAGCACTTCTTCCTCAAATCCTTCCGGTTTCTCTGAATAACCTCCCAATAGACCTGTGTCAAAACGTTTTATTTTCATCAAGAGTATTTCGGATACTGGTCTGCCTGCTGCTTCTTTAATAGAAAATCCGGTAATTTTTGAAGCTTTTTCATTCATAAAACTGATTTTGCCTTCAAGGTCGGTCGCTATAACACCTTCACCCATGCTGTAGAGAATTGTGGTGAGCCATTTATCCTTTTCGCGCAGCAATAAATCTGTCTTATGTTTATAAAGAGCAATCTCAATATTTGTATGAAGTTCTCTTTCTTCGAATGGTTTAATAATGTATCCGTAGGGAGTCGCTATCTTTGCCCTGTCAAGTGTCTGTTTGTCGGCGTAAGCTGTGAGGAAGATTGTTGGAATATGAAATTTTTCCTTTATGATTTCCGCTGTTTCTATTCCATCCATTTTTCCCGCGAGCATAATATCAAGTATAACAAGATCGGGAAATGTTTCCCCGATACTTTTCAGCGCTTCTTCACCGCTTGAAACCGTATCGGTAACTTCATATCCTAAAACCTTAAGTCTCTCCGTCAACTCAAGACTTACGATCATCTCATCTTCAACAATCAGAATCCTGGCGGCCATAATAACATTTATTCTTTTTCGTTTATTATCGTAAAAAAAAACGAATCATTTAGAAAATCTGATGTTTTTGAAAAATTTTATCATTATTTCATTTTCCAATGGAATAAAACTATAAAAAATATGCGAAATAACACCTATTTTATTATTTTTTGATAGAAGAAGAATACAGATTAGATGGAAGATAAATCAGGTTTCATTTTTAATATAAAAAAGTTCGCCATTCATGACGGCCCCGGTATAAGAACATCTGTGTTTCTTACCGGCTGCCCGCTCAAATGCCGGTGGTGTCATAATCCTGAAAGCATCAGGGATATTCCGCGATCGGCCATTTCAGGCAGAAGAGGTGAAATATCGGATTATACCGGCGAAATTTATTCGGTAAGCCAACTTGAACGGGAAATATTAAAGGACCTTATTTTTTACGATGAATCAGGAGGAGGAGTTACCTTTTCGGGAGGCGAACCCCTGGTCCAGTGGAAATTTCTCATAGAAACAATGCGAAGAATGAAGCAGCTCGAAATTCATACCGCCCTGGATACTACCGGTTATGCCCCGGCTGAAACAATTGAAAAAGTAATCCCCTTTACTGACCTGTTCCTTTTCGATCTCAAGATCATGAATGAGAATGCACATATCAAATACACCGGAGTTTCCAATAAGCTGATATTATCAAACCTTGAGTATCTTCATAACAACGGAGCAAATATTCAAATCAGAATTCCTCTTATTCCCGGGATAACAGATACCGTGGAAAATATTACCGAGACCGCGAGCTACCTCACACAGTTTCAAAGAATCAAAAAAATCGATCTGTTACCTTATAATGAAATCGCTGAATCAAAATATAAAAGACTTGGAATAACATCCGGATTAAAAAACTTAAAAACACAATCTGACGAAGAGCTGGAAAAAATTAAAAGCTTTTTTCCTGATAGTTTCGATATAAATTTTCGGGGATAAATATGAATGAACGGATAAAAATCTTAAGAGAAGAAACTTTAAATACAAAACCTTCAATTTCAATCGAGAGAGCTGAGCTGCTTACCGAATTCTACAAAAGCGGCCAGGCGGAAAAAGAATCTGTCCCGGTTGCCAGGGCAATGGCGTTCCGGCATATTCTGCTGAATAAAAAACTTTATCTTAATGAGAGAGAGCTGATTGTCGGGGAAAGAGGCCCCGCGCCACATTCCACTCCGACCTATCCTGAAATCTGCACTCACAGCATGGACGATTTTGATATACTGAATGACCGTGAAAAAATATCATTCAGTGTGGATACTGATACCAGAACCGCACAGCGGGAGGAAATAAGTCCCTTTTGGCGAGGCCGTTCAATAAGGGACAGGATATTCCGTGAAGTGGATGAAGAGTGGAAAGAAGCTTATTCGGCGGGAATATTTACTGAATTTATGGAACAAAGAGCTCCCGGCCATACTGTGCTGGATGATAAAATTTACTCTAAAGGGATGAAAGATTTCATCGGAGATATTGAAGACAGTATCGCTGAACTTGATTTCCACGGCGATCCGCGCGCGTTCGAAAAACGTGAAGAGCTTAAAGCCATGAAAATTTCTGCCGAAGCTCTTATCCTTTTCGCCGAAAGATACAGCCGTCTGCTGGCTATTAAAGCGCAAAATGAACCTGACCCGAAACGCAAAAATGAACTTGAAACATTGGCCGGAATATGTTCCAGGGTTCCGGAAAATAAACCTCAGAGTTTTTGGGAAGCTCTTCAGTATTACTGGTTCGTTCATCTCGGCGTTATCACCGAACTTAACACCTGGGATTCTTTTAATCCCGGAAGACTGGATAAAAATTTATACCCCTTTTACAAAAGGGATATTGAAAGCGGACTTCTGACAGAGGATGAAGCGAGGGAATTATTACAGAATTTCTGGATAAAATTCCACAATCAGCCCGCTCCTCCCAAAGTGGGAGTGACAGCCCAGGAAAGCAACACATATACCGATTTTTGCCTGATAAATGTCGGGGGCGTTAATGAAAAAGGTGAAGACGCTTCGAATGAATTAACCTGCCTCATTCTTGATGTTATTGAAGAAATGAGACTTCTGCAGCCCAGTTCTATGGTTCAGATAAGCAAAAAGAGTCCCGACAGGCTTTTAAACCGGGCGTTGAAAATATTGAATACCGGTTTCGGCCAGCCATCCGTTTTTAATACCGACGCGATAATACAGGAAATGCTGCGCCAGGGTAAGGATATTGTTGACGCGAGAAACGGAGGCGCGAGCGGGTGTGTCGAAACCGGCGCTTTTGGTAAGGAAAGTTACATTCTTACAGGCTATTTTAATATCCCCAAAATTCTTGAGATTACGCTGAATAATGGAACTGATCCCCGCACAAATAAAGAGATCGGCATTAAAACCGGCGATCCCGCTGAGTTTAATACCTTCGCTGAACTTATGAAGGCTTTCAGCAGACAGCTTAACCATTTCATCGATATAAAAATAAAAGGAAATATTATCATTGAAAGATTATGGGCAAATTACCTTCCGGCTCCCTTTATGTCAATCCTTGTCGATGATTGTATTAAGAAGGGCGTCGATTATAATGCCGGCGGCGCAAGGTACAACAGCTCATATATACAGGGTGTGGGCATGGGAACAATCACCGATTCTCTTTCCGCTCTGAAAAAACATGTTTTTGAGGAAAAAAACTTCACAATGGAAGATACCCTCGAAGGTCTGCGAAATAATTTTGATGGCTGGAGAGATATGAGAAATAAATTCCTTAACTCCACACCACGTTACGGAAATGATAATGATTTTGCCGATGATATACTTCGCGAGGTATTCGAAATATATTTTGCCGCGATCGATGGAAGGCCAAATACAAAGGGAGGACATTTCAGAATAAATCTTCTGCCCACAACCTGCCATGTCTATTTCGGCAGCGTAATCGGGGCGACCCCGGATGGAAGGCTTAGCGGTAAGCCGCTGTCTGAAGGTATTTCTCCCGTGCAGGGAGCCGACAGGCTGGGTCCCTCGGCTGTTATTAAATCGGCAGCTAAAATAGATCACCTGCGCACGGGGGGCACTCTGCTGAATCAGAAATTCTCACCGGGTCTTATGGATGATGAAACAGGCCGGAAGAAGGTTCAAAGCCTTATCAGAGCATATTTCCGCATGGATGGTCACCATATACAGTTTAATGTTGTTGACGCGGCAACTTTAAGAAAAGCGCAGCTTGAGCCTGAAAACTACCGGGATCTAATCGTAAGAGTAGCAGGATACAGTGATTATTTTGTTAATCTCGGCCCCGATCTGCAGGAAGAAATTATCCGAAGAACCGAACAAAAAGATGTGTAGACCGCTTATGTTAAAGAAAAATGTTCTTCTTTTAATCATTTTATTTGCCTCCTCTGCATTCGCGAGGTCAGGAAGTGAACTCTCTGATTGGCTGCGAAAATTCCCCGGGCTGAAAATTGAGACTATTGAACCCGATTCAATATTTAACGAAGCTTATAAAATTTATTTTCCACAGCATGTTGATCATAATGATCCGGCATCCCCTCTCTTTTATCAGTTGATCTATCTTTCGCATATCGAGAGAGAAAGTCCCGTTGTAATTGATCTTGAAGGTTATGAAATACATTATACCGCTTCGGAGCTGTCTGATTATATCGGGGCCAATCAACTGGTTGTCGAACATCGTTTTTTCGGTGAATCTCTCCCCGATTCTGTTAACTGGAAATATATGAACATTAAGCAGGCCGCGACAGATCATCATAAGATCATTGACTTTTTTAATGATTTTTACACCGGAAAATGGATTAGCACAGGAATTAGCAAGGGGGGCCAGACTGTTATGTACCACCGTTATTTTTTCCCCGATGATGTTGACATTTCTGTTCCTGTAGTGGCCCCACTCAATTTTTCAGATAATGATCCGAGAGTGCATTCCTTTATTAATAACGTAGCCACAGCCGAATGCAGGAACAAAGTATATAATCTTTAGACAGAGGCTCTTAAACGGAAAAACACTCTTCTCCCCCTTTTTGAGGAATATTCCATCGACTCCGGATATACATATAAAATGGGTTATGAAGCCGCTTTTGAATATATGGTTATGGAATATTCATTCGCTTACTGGCAGTGGGGTGATGGAAATTGTAATAACATACCCTCTGCCGCGGCCCCGGATGATTCTGTTTTTGCGCATCTTATCCGCAACAGTTCCCCTGACTACTTTTCCGATAAAGATATAAAAAAAAGTGAGCCGTTTTTTTACCAGGCATTCACCCAGCTTGGTTATTATGATTATGATACCACCGGTTTTTCTCACCTTCTAAACGCGTCGGATGGATCAAATGATGTAATGTATCAAAATGATCTGCCCCTGGTATTTAATACCGAACCGATGATCGAAATTGACAAGTGGCTTAAAAATGAGGCAAAAAACTTTATTTTCATCTATGGCGAATATGACCCCTGGTCGGCATGCCAGGTAAATTTCGGTGAAAACAAAAACTGTCTGAAAATGATTAAGAAAGGGGGATCGCACAGGACCAGAATAAAAAGTTTCCCTCCTGAAGAAAGAGAAATAATATATGACCGGCTTGAGAAATGGCTGGGTATGCCCCTCAAAAACAGGAGCTGACATGAAAAATGTGGATTGTAAGGTTATATCAATATAAAATAATCCGATAGAATCCACGCGAAATAACAAGATTTTATCCTTCTCCCGGAACATCCCTTAGGAGCGAAGCCGAATAGCCACGGGGAATTCCCCGTGGGGGCGGAGATTAAAAGCGCACGATATCCCCGGAAGAGGGAACCAGGAGTTTTGAATTTGGATTATTCGTTTCATATTTATAAATTTTAATCTCCGTTTCGGTTGGCCCTTTCAGGGACTTAAAAATTTCTCACTATTATTGACATCAATTTAAAATATCTTTTTATCCTCAGCGCGACGGTACTCGTAGTCCTTCTCGTTCTATAATACACTGTGCGTTTTTGAAAAGACGAGGACGAAATACGATTACGTGAACGAGTACGACTCTTTTTCGGATTCAATTTTTTCCGGTTTGCCAGTATCAGAATAAAAAAAATCTGTCCGGCGGGGTAACCGGACAGATCAGGTCTCATAACAAAGAGTTATATATGGAAGGGGTTTTGAATATTAAGACGTTTACAAATTAATAAAGTTGTAACAGATTATTCATGCCGTAAAATTTCGGCTGGATTGGTCATTACAGCTTTCATCGCCAGAATTGTTACCGTTAATAAAGTCAGAACCAGGGCGGCAAGTCCCGCCGTTAACATTGGCAAAACGGAATAATCAATGCGGTATGAGAATGTCTGCAGCCATTTAATCATAGCGTACCATACAATAGGCCAGGCAATAATATTTGCCAACAATACCAGTTTGGAGAAATTTTTACAAAACAACATTATAAGGCTCAGAGAGGAAGCGCCAAGCGTTTTCCTGATGCTAACTTCTTTTAACTGCCTGTTTACGGCAAAGATTGTAAGACCTATAATACCGAGAGAAGCAATGAACAACGATAAGAAAGAAAAAATGGTAAACAATTTTGACATTCTGAGCTCCGATATATAGAGGCTCTCAATTTTTTCATCAAGGAAATAATATTCCATCTCCATACTGCCCGCAAATTTTTTCCATATTTCATTCAACTGATTTATGGTTCCATATAAATTTTCCGATTGAAACTTAACAGAAATATGTCTTCCCTTCCCCTTATCATTAATTAACAGAACATATGGATCAATTATATGATGCATGGACCTGAAATGATAATTTTCTGTGACCGCCAGAACTCTGCCCGGTTTTTCATCCATAAAAATATCCAGTTCTTTTCCGGCGGCATTCTCCCAACCTATATAGTCTCTCGCCGCCCTGTTAATAACATAATATCTTTCATCTTCCGATTTATATTCCTTCAGAATCTCCTCTCCTTCAAGGAGTGGAATATCAAGAGTTCTGAAAAAATCGCGGTCAACCTGCGCTATCCACATATTTACCGCTTCCCCTTCCTGCTGACCTTTCCACCAGACAGTCTGGTTCCAATTGATATTATCCGGGTCATAACTATTTACCGAAACATTCTTTACTCCTGAAAGGTTGAGCATCTCTTCCTTCAATACCAGTGACTTATCCCTTATTTGTTTATTCAGTTTAATATTTAATATATACTCCTGGTTGAATCCAAGGTCCCTGTTTCTGATAAATTCCATTTGGTTATAAATAATTATTGTACCGCTGATAAGCACAATGGAAATGACAAATTGCAATACCACGGAGATATTTCTGAAATTACTTCCGGAAATATGCGTGTCATTCCGGTTAAGTATTTTTACAGGCCGGAATGATGATATAAGAAGCGCCGGGTATGCCCCCGCTCCGAAAACCGTAACCAGAAGAAGCAGAAAAATAAAGGATAAAAAATAAAAACTTCCATACTCTATCTCTAATTGCCGTTCCGCTATTCTTCCCAGCCAGGGCAATACAGCTTCAGCGATAATTAATGCGATTATGATAGCGAAAAGAACAAATATAAAGGATTCAAAAAGGAATTGAAAAATTATTTTCCCTCTTGAGGAGCCGAAAGTTTTTCTCACACCCACTTCGAGAGATCTTAATGATGAACGCGCGGTGGATAAATTAATAAAATTAATACATGCCAGAACCAGGACCAAAAGCGCGGCGAGAATATAAATATTTATATATGCCGAATTAAAAGCCGGTTCGGTATTTGATCTGTTATATTGGAAATGGATATCCGCCAAAGGCTGGAAATTCAGCCCGTCGGAAATATCTGTAAATTCATTAGCCTCTCCCCATTTTCGGAATTTGTCTGTCAGAAAACCAATATCAACATTTTTATCCAGCAGAATATAGGTGAAATAATTCCACATACCCCAATGCTCAAGGTTTGCGAAATTTTCATAGGGAACCACAAAATCGAAGTGTATATGTGATCTTACCGGGGGATCAGCGGCAATGGCGGATATTGTAAATTCCCTGGAATTATTATACCTCACAATTTTTCCCAGCGGGTCTGTTTCACCAAAATATTTTTTCGCCGCCGACTCGGTAATTACCATATTGCCGGGAGATTTGAGGGGATTCTTCATATCCCCTTTAAGAAGATCAAATGAAAAAATATCAAAAAACGATTCATCTGCGTAAAAAATTCTGTTTTCCGTGAATGTTTTATCCTGGTAGTTAAGCACACCTGAGATATTATCAAAACGGACGTAATTTATAATCTCGGGAAAATTTTCCCGTAGCAAAGTTGCAAGTGGCGAGGGTGTGCCCGCAAAACAATCTTTATCAGTTGTCTCTCCATAAACAAGCCTGTAGATATTTTCATATTCTTTATGGAACCGGTCATATTGCAGTTCATTGTTAACAAAAACTACTATGACCAAAAAAACAGCAAGACCCGCGGCTAATCCTGATAAATTCAGAAAAGTTGTTATCCTGGCCCTTAAAAAATTTCTGACAGTAAGTTTAAGGTAATTAAATATCATATTTTTCTCCTGTCATTTGTTCGGTTTTTAATTTCAGATTATTTGAGACAAACCCGATTTGGAAAAGGAGAAGAAGGCGTGTTAGCATTGTTAAAATTATGCGGATATTATCGCCAGAGTATTTTTTCGGCAAAACTACTCCTTATAATTTATCAAACCGGAAATAATTGATAACCAAAGAACAAAACCGAAATCAAAAACCGGGTTTATTCTCATTCTTATATGTTTATATATCATGAACTCCTAAGCTGACAGAGCCGGAACCATAAGGAATTGCATAGAAATCGTCATAATCTTAATCGTAATCGTAAACTGGCAAAACCAGAAAAAAGTTTGCTGACCACGCCAGGTTTAGTCCTCCCCCGTCAATGAAGAAAAGCGCTTCATTGCCACCCCCTCCAAAGGGGGATAAAAGACGTAATGTCCCCCTTTGGAGGGGGTGGCCTCCGGTCCTCTTTTGCCGGAGGTCGGGGGAGGACTCACCTCAAGTAACCACAAAACTTTTACCTGGCAAATATACTTTCAACTCGTTGATATATTTCTTGCCATTTTGCATAGAATTTAACTCCTTACGGAGTAATCGTACTTCGCACTCGTCTTTATCAAAACGTTCAGGTTATTCGATAACGAGTACGATTACGAGTACCGCTTCGCGCCCAGCGGGATATTCCATCCGTACGATAAACTTTGCCATTTTGCGTAGTATTTAACTACTAATGGAATATTCCCCCTGGCATTCTTCGTTGCTCACCTTACTCATCCCTTATCGCGTCAACAGGCGATTGATTAGCGGCTTTCATAACCTTACTGTTTATCGCCGCGAGGGCAAAAATAATCGTTACCAGGGCCGCTGCAATAAATGGATATAGCGACAATTCCAACCGATAGGCAAATTCAGCAAGGTACCTGTTCATCACATATATCGTTAAAGGTAAAATGAGCATCTGCGCGAAAATACAAATCTTTAAAAAATCATTATTAAAAAGAATAATAACCGGAACGACCCCTGAACCCAGCGCCTTTCTGATGCCTATTTCTTTCATTCTCTGCTGAACCATTAGTGAGACGATACTGAAAAGCCCGAATGAAGAAACTAAAATTGCCAGAAACGCGAAAAGAGCCACAATCCTGTTGAAAATAATATCATTATCGTACTGCCTGTTAAAGTCGTCATTCAGGAAAAAATACTCGAATGGATACCCGGGTAAAATTTTATTCCACTCCTGTTCCAGTTCTGATAAAATTTCGTGATTCCCCGAATCATTCAGTTTCAGACAAAGATATTCAGGCATTACCCTGGGGGGTATCATAAAAAAGAGAGGCTCAATTTTCCTGTGAAGCGACCAAAGATGAAAGTCCTCCGTAACACCGATAATTGATCCGTTCCCCATCCAGTGTGAAACATGGCTTCCGACCGCGTCAGCAGGTTTGTCGAATCCAAATAAGCGCGCGGCTGAAGAATTGATAATAAACGCTCCGCCGGAATCTGTTTTATATTCCCTGTTGAAAGCTCTCCCCCCCTGTAATTTAATTCCAAAAGTTTCAATAAAATCAAAATCAACAAAAATATTATAGAGCCCCGCCGTTTTTCTCTCCTCCCCTTTTATTATTGTCAGATTATCATGATGTTCGATTCTGCCGGGCGGACGTAAAATAGCGCTGCACTTTTTTATCCCCTCAATCGAAGTAAAATTTCTCTTCACCAGCTCGAGATGTTCTGAGATATCTGTCATCATTTTTTCATCCTGAACCGGAATGAGCAATATATTGTCTTTTTCAAATCCAAGGTCTTTATCTTTCATATAACTGACCTGGTCATGGATTATTATCGCTCCGCTTACCAGGAAAAATGCCGAGGCAAACTGAAAACCAAGAAGAATATTCTTAAATCTTTTTTTACCGACAGCTCCTGTTAAACCGCCATTGAGAACCTCAGACGTGTTCAGCTTTGAAAACCTTACCGCGGGAAATATACCTGCGGCGATTCCGCAGCAGACGATAAGAATAAAATAGAGAAAATATAACCGTGGTCCGGCGATAATACCGGCGTCCAGATTCAGATTGAGAAAATTATTAACAACGGGCAGAGTCAACTCAGTAATTATCAGAGAAAAAGATGCCGCGATTAAAAATAAAATTGTCGATTCAATGCTGAATTGAAATATAATCTCTCTTTTGCACGCTCCGTTAACCTTCCTTAACCCGATTTCCTTTTCTCTCGCTATTCCCCCCGAAATAATCATATTCATATAATTAACAATCGCGATAATAAATATCATTACTCCAAGAAAAAAAAGTGTATACAGGATTTTTTTATCGATGGTATTGGCATATTCAGCGGTTAATGGTTCCGAAAGATGAATATCCTTAAAGTGTTGAATTTTTAAAGCCCTGTTCTCCCCGTTAAAATGCTCTTCACCTGAATCGTATTCTCTGAAAAAAGCTTCGATTTTTTTACTGAATAAAGTTATATCACAATTTGGAGAAAGTTTGATATATGTTGGTATTTTGAGCCCGTCCCAACCTGAAGCCCACTCGGGAAAATCAAACTTTGACACAATTTTAATTTCAGGGAAATGACTATTCTCAGTAATATCCTCAAAGACCCCCGTTATTTTCCAGGATGAATTGTTCATTACCAGTGTTTCCCCAAGAATATCAGCGCTGCCAAAATATTGTTCCGCTGCGCTTTTTGAAATCACGATCGATTCGGGAGAACTCAAAGCTTCTGCCGGATTTCCTGATAAAAGTCTGATATTAAAAAAATCCCATAAAGAGGCGTCTGCTTTCACATAACCTTTTTTGATAAAAAAATTATCCTTTCCCGGAATCCTTATTACAACCGGTCCCTCCCCGCTGAACCTGACACAACTTTCGACCTCGGGAAAATACTCTTGCAGAGCCCCGGCCACAGGCGGAACCGCGACAGCGAATGTCACCTGCCCCTCCTCATTTTCCTCTTCTGTCAACACCCTGTAAATATCAGCTTTTGAATTGATGAAATTATCAGAGTTTAAATGGCCATAAACATAAAGAAAAATGAGAAGTCCTGAAGAAAGCGCGGTAATAATCCCGAAAAGATTGATTACTGTCTGCGCCTTGTATTTAAGAAGATTTCTTAACGCTATTTTTATATAATGAAAAATCATAATGTTATTATCATTGATAATGATCACTCGTATCTCAAAGATTCGACAGGATTTACCGAAGCCGCCCGGACTGCCTGAAAAACAACCGTCAGTACCGAAATAGTAAAGGATATTAAGGCCGCGAAAATAAATGGCAGAATCGACAGTTCAATCCGATAGGCGAAATTCTCAAGCCAGATATTTATAATATAATAAGATAAAGGCCACGCGATTACATTGGCAAGAACAGCCCACCTTGAAAAATCCCCTGTAAGCATAAAGACCAGATTATAAACTGTTGCCCCTAAAGTTTTTCTGACCCCGATTTCTTTTGTTCTTCTGGCGGCCATAAAAGCGGCAAGTCCGAAAAGACCGAGACAACTAATAAAAATTGTAAACAAACAAAACATCAGGGTTATTCCGGCAAATTGTTCTTCATTTCTATACATCCGGTCAAATGTATCATCAAGGAAAAAGAAATCGAATGCCAGATCAGGCAATAACTTATCCCAGCTCTTCTGTAATTGTCCGATTGTTTCAGGCAGGTTTTCCGATTTTATTTTAAGAACAAAAAAATTAATCCTGCCAATATCATTATAAAGTATCAAAGGTTTTATTTGCCTGTGCATTGACGCCGAATGAAAATCACTCACCACTCCGACAACCGACATTTTTCGCCCCTGACTATCGGCGGACTTGCTTCCCGGGTAAATAAAAGTTTTGCCGACCGCCTCCTTCCAGCCGAATTTATCTGCCGCGGAACGGTTTATCAACACCGAATTTTCCGGATCGGAGCCATAATCCCGTGAAAAATTACGGCCTTCAATAATTTTTATTCCCAGGGCGGGGAGATAATTTTCATCAATAAAGAGTTTTTCACCCATCTGGGGTTGTGAATCGGAAAATCCTTCGGGATACATAATCGCTCCCTGGGTTCCCCTGCCCGGCACAAGTGAACTTCCCCCGATACTTAGAACTCCCGGTACCGAACTAAAAAGATGTCTGACAGTAGTTAAGGAATATTCTTTAAGCAATTTTTTCGCCCCCGGAATTACAAGCAGATTTTCTTTATTAAATCCCGGACTCTTCCCTTTCATGTAACTGATCTGGTTAAATATTGCTATTGTCGCTGTTATAAGTATTATGGAAATAACAAACTGAAATACCACAAGTCCGTTCCTGAAAGCCGAACGTTTATAACCGCTTGTCGTCCCCCCTTTAACAGCGAGAGCCGGTTTTATACGCGAAAGATAAAATGCCGGATAACTTCCCGCGAGCAATCCGGTCAGCAATGTAGTGGCAATTACCAGAAATATCATTGTGAATCCGGTAAGCTCTTTTAATCCGAATGTGGTATTATAAACCTGCTCGAGAAGCGGAACAAGAAATATTATAATAACAATTGAGAGAACCATCGCGAAAAGACAATAAAAGAAGGATTCCATAAGAAACTGAACACGCACAAGATTGTTGTCTGCCCCGAGGGTTTTTCTCATTCCAATTTCAAGCGCTCTTATCACAGAACGCGCTGTTGAAAGATTGATGAAATTAATACAGGCTATTAACAGAACAAAGACCGCGATTCCGGCAAAGAGATACACATATTGAATATTACCCTGGGGAGCAATCTCACCCCCAAGATCGGAGTAAAGATGTATATCGGCCAGGGGCTGGGTAAACAACCTTAACGAGAGCCCTGCTCCTTCAAGTACTTCTTTCATATACTTATCAACAAAACCGGGCAGTTTTTTCTCGAAATCAGACGCGTCACTCCCCTTTTTAAGCAGCAAATAAGTATAAAACTGAATATGGAACCAGTTTTCCATGGCGACCCTGTCTTCAGCGTATAACGTCTCAAAAGAACAGGCAATATTAAACCGGAAATGTGAATCATGCGGAATGTCCTTCATTAAGCCGGTAATAGTAAATTCCTGACCTTCAATTTTTAATACACTGCCCACAGGATTTTCACCCGGAAAATATTTTTCGGCCATGCTTTCTGAAATCACCGCGGTATAAGGCAGATTCAGTAGTTCTTCGGGCTCGCCTGAAACCAGGGGAAAGGAAAAAATTGAAAAGAGAGAATTATCAGCATAACATACCCCCTTCTGCATTAGTTTTTCACCATTGTGAGTAACATTGGCTCTGAAAGGTCTCTGGATTCTGACTACATCCTCTACTTCAGGATAATCCTGTTTCAGAAGTTCAGCCGCGGCGGGCATTATCATGGGGAATATCATGTGACTGCCGCTTTTCAGATCAACACACAACCGATGAATATTGTCATAGTTTTTGTTGAACCTGTCAAAATTTAATTCATTGCTCACCCATAAAAAGAGAATTATGGAAATTACAAAACCTACAACCAGACCTGTCAGGTTTATGAAAGAATAACCTTTAAATCTTAAAAAATTTCTGTAAGCTGTTTTAAAGAAATTCCAAAACATCGGTTAACCAACAATTGTGAACGTTTATTCAATTATTCATTTCTAAGAGTATCAACGGGATTCATATTTACCAGTCCCGATACTTTTCCAAAAGTAGTAAGAATTGCGATAGAAAAACAAGAAATAGCTGAAATAACAAATATCCACCAGGCAACATCTGTTTTATAGGCGAAACCTGTCAGCCATAAATCTATTATATATCCCGCTGTCGGCCATGCTATAATATTTGATATAAGAACCATGGCCATGAAATCTTTCATATAAATCAGGAAAAGATTCCGGGGAGATGCGCCAAGAATTTTCCTTACACCAGTCTCTTTTTTTCTGCCATTTACCAGCAGTGAACTAATACCGAAAAGTCCGAGTGATGAAATAATAATAGCAATAACCGAAAAACCTGTAAGAAGCTGAGCCGTTCTTTCCTCCTTCAGATAAAGCAGGTCATATTTATCCTCAAGAAAACTGAATGAATATTCTTTTTCAGGAATTATCCCGGTCCAAACTGATTTAATGGCCGCAAGAGCCTCAGAGGGATTATCGGATGAATATTCAACAATAATGGTAAGCATCATCGATGGATCAGGATAAATTACCAGGGGATTTATGTTCCGGCGCATCGATTGCAGATGAAAATCCTTTACAACACCTATGACGGTTCTTGGCTTATCCCCTCCCGGAATTATCAGTCTGCTGCCTATCGCCTTTTCCAGCTCAAGTGTTTTAACCGCTTTTTTATTAAGAATAATACTTTCCTGAAAATCTGAAATTATCTGTTCATCAAAATCCCTTCCTTCTGCAAGCTCCAGCCCCAGTGTCGGAATTATTCCTATATCGGCAGGCAGTGCCTGAAGCGTTTTTGAATTTTCATCATTTCCTTCTTCATTAACAGATATATTCATCATGCTGTTTAAACCGGGCAGAGAATAAGCGCTGCTCACATTTAAAACCGAAGGATGTTTATTTAATTCGTTTCTTAATAAATGATATTTTTTTTGAATGATTTCATCATTATATGGAAAATGAAGCAATATTCTTTTCTCCTTATGGAAACCAAGATCACTGTTTTTCATATAATTTATCTGCCTGCTTATTAGCAGAACAAGAATGATCAATGTAACTGATACCGCGTATTGTATTACAACAAATAATTTTCTTATTGTAAGTTTACCCTTACCCGCGCTGTATTTTCCATTTATAATGTTAACAACCGAAAACCGGGAAATATATAACGAGGGATAAATTCCGGAAAAAACTATTGTAATAAGAATCACCGCGGCAACCAGGGCCGCTAATTCAGAGGATACTCCGCCCGGCAAAACTTTCACCGCCCTGAGAAAATTAAAAAAGGGATCGGTGAGAAAATCTGCCAGAATAAGGCTGAAAAAAAATGAGGTTAAAATAATAATAAATGTTTCGAGCAAATACTGAAAGGCAATCTGTGAACGTTTCGCGCCGATAACTTTTCTTATCCCTATCTCTTTTATCCTGTCAAGATAACCGGAAAGTGAAATATTGATATAATTAAAACAAGCGATCAATAAGATCACCGAAGCGGCGACAATAAAAAGGTAAATATACTGCGGGCTTCCTTTGGGACCTACATCCCCGCGCAACTCATTATTCCAGTGAACCTGATCCAGCGGCTGAAGTGATAGTTTTATTCTTTCCGCTAAATATTCCCCCAGGTTGGTTTTCATTATTTTGGCCATCTGTCCTTCAAGGGCTGAACAGTCACATCCTCCGGCAAGCAGCAGATAGGTTAGATCATCCCCCCAACTGTTCCACTCCATTTCCGGAATTTTCCCCATAGCGTAAAGAGTACTGAAGGATGCTATATAATCAAACTTCAAATGTGTGTTGAGAGGTATATCTTTAAAAACACCGGTTATTTTCAACACTTCATCATTATACTCAAGGTTTTTACCGATAACATTCTTATCATTAAAAATCCTTTCCGCTACCGATTCAGAAATAACAACTGAATATGGTTCTTTCAGCATTTCATCCGGAATTCCAGCTTTGAGCTTAATAGTAAAAATGTCGAATATTTCAGGATCTGCGAAAAAGAAATTATCAGCTTTATATAAATTATCTTCCCTGTCAGTTAAAGTCGCGTTCCACTCTTTTCTTATTCTCACCGCGTTTAATACTTCGGGCAAAGCCTCCTTAAAGGCGGGACCGAGCGCGGGCATAGAGCCGGCAAACTGCATTCTGCTTCCTTCCATACCCCAGTCAACTGTTATTCTGTATATATCATCTTTCTTCAGGTGAAAATTTTCAAAGCTGTATTCATTCAGCACATAATACATTGTCAGTATTGAGAGTGTCAAACCTGCCGTAATTCCCGAAATACTGATGACTGAAAGGCTTTTTGATTTCAATATTTTTCGTAATGTAATCCTTATATAACTCAAAAGCATATTAAAACCTATAATTATTCATATCGGAGTGAATCGACAGGATTTGCCAGCGCTGCTCGTACAGTTTTCACTAATATTGTTACAATCGCTACTGTAAAGGCAATTCCGCCAGCCGCGAGAAATACAAAAATACCTGGTTCGGTCCGGTAAACAAAACCTTCCAGCCAGTTATTTGTCAGATAATAGGCGATTGGCCACGCGATAAAATTCGCAAGAGCGACAATACCGGCATATTCAGCCGTCAGAAGCGAGATAATTCTCACAGATGAAGCGCCCAGTGTTTTTCTGATTCCTATTTCCCGCGTTCTTTTTTCAACAATAAAAGAGGTAAGACCAAGCAGCCCGAGGCACGATATTATTATCGCGAGCAAAACAATAAATGCCGATATCCTTCCGCTGGTAATCTCTGTTTTATAAGTTGATTCAAAAACCTGGTCTATAAATCCATAATCAAATGGTGTTCCCGGTGTAAGTTCCTTATAAACTTCTTCTATTTTGGCAATAATGGATTCCACATCCCCTCCCTGGTATTTGATCAGGGTATACCGGTAGAAATCAGGCGCGATAAGCATCAGAAGTGGTTCAATTTCATAATTCAGCGGCAGAAAATGAAAATCGTTTGTGATCCCTATTATCTCCCCTTCCTCTTCATCTATTACACCAAGATTAATTCCGATAGGGTTTTTACCTTCAAATAATGACAACGCTTTTGAGTTTATCACATAATTCAGATAATCGCGGCCATATTCTTTTTCAAATCCTCGCCCTTCAACAATTTCTATCCCCATCATTTTAAGATAGTTATAATCAACCGCGATAAAACCAAAGGTGGTTCCCTCCTCATCTCGTTTTCCCTCCCAGGTAATTCCGCGCATGATCGACCATGCCTCAGATGGAACATCCGATGTAAGGCAGACATCGGTTATCCCGGAATTCTCCTTGAGCCTGTGTTCCCAGGTGTCGAATCCCGCGACAATTTCAGGTGTGGTCCTGATATATACCAGGTTTTCTTTTTTATATCCAAGATTTTTGTTTTTCATATAGGATATCTGGTTGTAGATTGTCAAGGCTCCAACCAGCATAATTACGGTCAGAACAAACTGAAAAGTGACAAGGGCTTTCCGCAGATATGCTCCTTTCTGTCCTTTGTGCATTTCACCCCTCATTACAGAGGCGGGATTAAAGGAGGAATTTACAACCGCCGGAACCAGGGAACTTACTCCCCCTATGATCAGGACCAATATTAAAAGAGGAATTATGGTATTTGAATCCAGAAGATTGGTTGATGTTTTTACCCCGGTCATTTCATTAAACCATGGTCTTACAAACTCACTCAGCGCAATTCCGGCGATAGTGGCTAAAATAACCAGAAGCATGGTCTCGGCAATTAACTGCCAGACTAACTGTCCCCTTACAGCTCCGCTGATTTTACGAATCATTACCTCTTTAGCTCTTTTCAGCGATTGGGCTGTTGAAAGATTAATATAATTTATGCAGGCTATCAGAAGAACAAAAATTCCAATTCCGCCAAAAATAAATAAATATCTCATCCCCTCCGGTTTACCTGATTCGGAATAGAGATGAATTTTAGAAAGCGGCTGAAGAGATGCTGATGTCTGCTGACCTTCGAGAGATTCCAGCAGCTTTTTACTTATTGTTTCTTCAATCGCTCCCTCGTCCGCTCCTATGCCTGTAAGTATAAATGTGTTCAGCCAGTGGGAATACCAGTTGTCGAAATCAACCGGTTCCGCCATTAATTTAATCGGAAGTAAAACCTCAAACCTAAAATCTGTATTGTCCTGAATATCCTCAAAAATCCCGGCAACTTTTACCTGGCGCCGGTTATTGATAGTTATCATTTCACCGAGCGGGTCTTTTTCCCCGAAATATTTTTTAGCGATCTTTTTACTGATAAGGATATTATCAGGAGATTCAAAAACCTCCTCTGGAGGAAAGGAAATAAAATTAATCGTAAAAATATTCAATATGGATGACGATGAATAAAAAACATTTTTTTCACGGAAATTTTTGTCACCAAACCTCAGGGTGGTCGGCCTTCTTACAAATGCGCCGGCGTCCTTAACACCCGGGACAGAGTTTTTGGCATAAGTATAGAGTGGAAAAGGAGTAGAACTGTTATAATCAAATTTGTCTCCTATCCGGTATTTTTTATTTACTCTGTATATTTCATTTTTGTTCAGGTTTTGGTCTTCAAAGGATAGTTCACCCGAAATCCAGGAATAAATCAATAATGAAACAGCAATCGCGATCGATAATCCCGCGAGGTTCAGTACAGTTGTAAATTTGTTGAACAATAAAGTTCTGTAGGCGTGCTGAAAGAATTTAAGACTCATTTATATATCCAGGTTATTATTATTTCCATTCTATTACAGGAATTATAGTAAACGACAGAATGTTATCTTCAAAAGATATGCCATTAGATTTAATATAAAAACCGGCCAATCTGCTATTCCAAACCGGTCAAAGATGTACGAATTGGAAGTGGTGGTGTACGAAAGCGTTCATGTTGATAATTCTTTTGCCCTGAGTAAAACTATTCAGTTTTACCAATATTAAAATTATCTGATTTATTTTTCATTCGGAATTTATAAGAAAATCCTCTTTTTCCAACAAAATTCGTCAGAATACAGGTAATTTTCAAAGTTGATTTTGGGAAAAAAAAGATGTATTATTAGATGATACATTGATTTATTGACTGTCACATTTTTCTTGATAAACATTTTGTTTGGTGGATTCATTAATAACCTTTAATGTTTTTCTTTTTTAACTTATTCGGAAAGAGAAATGGAAGAATATCGGAAAATCCTCCTCGTCGACGATAATGAAAATGATGTTGAGCTGATTCTGGCTTCACTTGAGGAATTTAATATTGTAAATCATATCATTGTCGCGCAGGATGGAGCTGAAGCAACCGATTTTTTAAATTACCGTAATAAATATGAGAAACGTGAAAAGGGTGACCCTATCCTGATTCTGCTCGATATAAAGATGCCCAAAAAAGATGGAATTGAAGTTCTCAGGGAAATTAAAAACCATCCCAATCAAAAAAATATTCCGGTGGTTATGCTTACTTCTTCAGGTATGGAAAGTGACATAAGGGAATGTTACAAACTGGGAGCGAACGCTTACGTCGTCAAGCCGGTAAATTTTTCTGATTTCACAAAAACAATAAGGAACACAGGAATATTCTGGATATTAATTAATAATACCGCCGATTGATTTATTCAGCCGCGGATTAAATCTCCATTTAAATTATTGCTGGAAATTTTTTATCCTCCTGCCTCACCTGAAAAATACCCGGTATTATTGACCGGGACCATTCTTTAAATCCAAAAATATAAACTGGCCGGGCTATAGAAATTACCAGGGAAACCATCATAATTATTTTCCGGCCAAGTCAGAAGTAATGAGCGGTTTGTGAAGAGTTGCTCTATTGATAATGGATAATTAAAAGATAACCCTGGTTTTTATATTGTTTTCAAATCTCTTTATCCCCGTAATCCTGTTTTATGCCTTTTTCAGCATCCATCATCAAATTCTTCTGGAAATATGGCCTCGCAAGAACAGGGTTCTTTTTTGGCTTTCGTGGAATATTGTTTATTAGTATTTTTGCGGCCTTTTTCCACAAGATTATTACATTCGGAATAAATTGTCATTTCAATTGTTCATTATTAATTATTAATTAGATTTTACCATTTCGCGCGGAATTTTATTACTAATGAACTAAATTTTCCCCAGGCATAGCTGAGGAAAATCCCCCGAAGGGGGTTAAACCGAATAGCCACAGGGAATTCCCCGTGGGGGCGGTTAGTACAATATTGAAATTCTGGCTCTGCCGGTTTATGGATTTAGAATCGCGGCCTGACTATCGGCAACATGTTATTAGCGGGCTTTTTTGACAAATTTTGCTCCCCGGATTATCCTCAACATGTTGGCTGATAAGAGCCTAAATTTTCCCCAAGCAGAGCCTGAGGGAAACGCCTAAAGGGGAAAAGTTCTCTGGCAAAACGGGAGGCGATTTATACAATAAGAAGTTAAATTCTACGCAAATTGGTAAGAGATTTATCAACAAGTAGAAAGTTTAATGCCAGGTAAAAGTTTTGTGATAACTCGAGGTGAATCCTCCCCCGACCTCCGGCAAAAGACGACCGGAGGCCACCCCCTCCAAAGGGGGATATTGTGTCTTTTATCCCCCTTTGGAGGGGGTGGATTCAAAGTGTTTTTCTTTGAAGACGGGGGAGGACTATCCTTGAGCTGATCGATAACTTAACTTTTTCTGACTCCATCGGCTTATTGATTTAGAATCGCGGCCTGAATATCGGCAACATGTTATTAGCGGGCTTTTTTGACAAATTTTGCTCCCCGGATTATCCTCAACATGTTGGCGTTAGTGCGGTGATAAGAGCCTAAATTTTCCCCAGGCAGAGCCTGTGGCAAAACGCCTTAAAGGGGAAAAGTTCCCTGGCAAAACGGGAGGCGATTTATTCAATAGGAAGTTAAATTATACGCAAATTGGTAAGAGATTTATCAATAAGTAGAAAGTTTTATTGCCAGGTACAAGTTTCGTAGTTACTCGAGGTGTGTCCTCCCCCGTCAATGAAGAAGAGCGCTTCATTGCCACCCCCTTGCTTGCATCCCCATGGGGCCGACGGAGGACATTTTGATTGCTCGGGATTATCGATAAATATCCCCCTTCGCCCCATAGGGATGCCTATGGCAGAGGGGGGGATTCAAAGTGTTTTTCTATGAAGACGGGGGAGGACTATCCTTGAGCTGATCGATAACTTTTCTTTTTCTGACTCCATCGGCCTGTTTATTTAGAATCGCGGCCTGAATATCGGCAACATGTTGTTGGCAGGCTTTTTTGACAAATTTTGCTCCCCGGATTATCCTCAATATGCTGGCGTTAATGTGGTGATAAGAGCCTAATTCCACTTTCTGTTGATTTAATCTTTCAGGGGGCTTTAAAAGAGCGTATCTCGAAATGACCCTATTACATAAAATTCCGGTTCATCCTCTTTAAAGAAGATAAAACTTTCCGATAATCTACATTAGAGAATTTGGTCTGGAACAATCGGCGACCAATGATATCCACGAAAAAATAATATTCTGAATTCATGGAATAAATATTAATAGACATTAATCATTTGAATTTTTAGGAGAAGATATGTTAAAAAAAATAATGGCCCTGGTATTTTTCATTTCCACAATATTAGCTGCGCAGGATATTACAAATAAACTTGGCTCATCAGGCACATTCAAAGTGCAGGATAATTCATCATCTGACTTGGTGACAGTGGCGACATCAGGAAATACAACAGTAAAAGGAACATTAACATTAACAGATGGCAGCGACAGCTACACCCTTCCCAACACTGACGGCAGCGCCGACCAGGTATTAAAAACCGATGGAAGCGGCAACCTGAGCTGGACCGATCAATCGGGCGGTTCATCGGTCAGCACTCAGCAGATAAGATTTCTGATATGCACCAATGGTCTTTTTCCCAGTTCTTCAAGTTCCTCTACATCCTTTTTCCTGGGACAAATTGTAATTTTCGCGGGCGGAGCCAGTCAAATCCCCAGTAATTTTCATGAATGCGACGGTTCAATTGTAATGATAAACAGCAATCCCTCTCTATACGCTGTGCTCGGACAGACTTACGGAGGAGATGGTTCAACTTATTTCAGGCTGCCTGATTTTAGTAATAAAGCCCCTCTCGGCTATTAATCAGTATAATTCAAATAAACCACTGAATTGGTCTGAAAATTATGACCGGGAGAAAATGATATGAAATTTTTATATACAATATTTCTGATAATATTCACTTATCAGGTAATGATGCCGCAAAGCATCACAATTTCAGGCACAGCCTCACTTGATATCGGAGAGGGTGCGGATGTTTGCGCCGGCTCATTCGGTAATATTTCGGGAACTGTTACGGGAGACGGGACGCAGTGCGGCAGCTCTTTATCCTCAGGTTCGGAGGATAACTACTGTCTGCAGTTCACAGGTTCTTCATATATCGCGATAAATTCCAATTTCGGTTGCGGTGTTTCAAATACAACAATTGAAGGATGGGTATATCTTTACAGCGCTTCAGCAAAGGGTACTTTTTTCCGTTTAGGTTACCAGGATCACGGATTTGGAATCGGAGTCGGAAACGGCAGTTTTGATTCAGACGGAAATGAACTCATTGTTTTAATTGATATGGTCCGTTGGATTTCGACCGGAGTAAACATTGGAACCGGCTGGCATCATGTGGCTTTTTCAGTAGGGAATTCTTATGAAGTTACCATCTATCTGGATGGAAAAGAAGTTTATACTGAAGAAAGTGGTTCCCAGCCTGTTGATCCCGGTTCGTGGACTTATATCGGATCGGGGAACGCCACCAGCAGAAAGCTAACATATGGCAAGCTTGATGAAATTCGCTACTGGAGTGACGTAAGAACACAGGCTGAAATTCAGGCGAACATGTTTAAAGAAATTAACACGGACGCCGAAAACCTCGCGGCATATTACAAAATGAATACAGGAAGCGGGGGGACTTTGATCGATTACACTTCAGGTGGTCATAACGGATACCTTAATAGTAACTCATATAAAGTATCGGGCTGTTTTGAAGGCCCGGGCAACGCTCTCGATTTTGACGGGTCCAATGACTACGTTATACTGCCGACATTGAATCTCTCCGGTTCGGCTCTTACTTATGAGGCCTGGGTCTACCCAAATTCATTTCAGGCGGCATGGCCATATATCTCAACACTCGGGGGAATTGAATCAGGAAGTAATATAGCTATGTTAAGGTTCGGAGACGCGGGACTGGATAAGAGCAAACCCCAGTTCATATTGTACATAGGAGGCGGTGAAACAAAACTGGATGCCAATAGCGGCTTATCCACTGATAAATGGCACCATATTGCCGCGGTATATGACGGCTCCGAAATGAAACTTTATATCGACGGCATTCTTGACGCTTCCAAAAATCAGTCCGGTTCATTTACAGCCAATGAAGTAATGAATATTTCTTATTCAGCCGGAGCCCGATATTTTGATGGACAAATTGATGAATTCAGGGTGTGGAATGACGCGAGAACCGAAACTGAAATAAGAGATAATATGATGAACTCGTTAAGAGGGAATGAGGAAAATCTGGTGGCTTACTATCGATTTGATGAATCGGTTGGAACCGTTCTTTATGATCTCACTGATAACGCGTATAACGGCGCTCTGCAAAATATGGATGAGGCCGACTGGGTAAGCAGCTCCGCCTATAACAGATGGATAGGCTCTGATGGCGCCGACTTCAGCGGGATTCATAACTGGAGCATGGGTTCTGCTCCCGGAAGCAGCTCAAATATTTGTATAAAAAATCTTACCGACGCAAGCGCCCTCTCTCTTTCGGGCAGCCCTACCGTTAATCATCTGTTATTATGCTCTTCTTCCACATTTACACTGGCCTCCGGAATTAATGTTAATGGAAATATTATTCTTGAAAATGATCTTGACCTCAACGGCCAGACTATCGTTCTCGGCTCTTCGGGAATGCTGGTAGAACATGGCGGTCTTATCAGTGGAACAACAGGTTCTATAACGACTACCCGGACACTCAATAATATAAATGAAAATGTCGGCGGTCTGGGAGCGGCAATTACCACCTCGGCCAACCTGGGAAGCACAGTTATTACCCGCACCCATAATGCTGTAAATTCGGATGGTATCAAAAGAAGAATTCAGATATCTCCGACAAATAACAGCGGACTTGACGCGACTTTAGTCTTTCATTATGACGACTCCGAACTGAATGATGTTACAGAATCGGGCCTTGAGCTGTTCAGATCGACCGATGGAGTAAACTGGATTCAGCAGACTGCCTCTGAAGTGGATGTTGACGCCAATACCATTACCCTTACCGGTATCGACGCTTTCTCTGCCTGGACCGGCGGCGCGGGCAACTCTTCCATGCCGGTTGAGCTGACCTCATTTAACGCTGAAGTTATCAATCACCAGGTTGTTTTAAAATGGAAAACAGAAACCGAAATAGAAAACTTTGGCTTTGATGTTGAAAGGAGTCAGGTTTCCGGTGATAACGGGGATGATTGGGAACAAGCCGGATTTATCCCCGGAGCGGGTAACAGCAACGTCCCTAAAGAATATTCTTTTACCGACTCATCGCCTGTTCCCGGTAAATTGAAATACCGGCTGATGCAAATTGACAATGACGGCTCATTTGAGTATTCTGAAGTTATTGAGGTAAATATTGATATCCCTCTTGAATATGCTCTCGGACAGAACTTCCCTAATCCTTTCAATCCCTCTACCACTATAAATTATTCTATTCCTGAAAACAGTTACAAGAATAATCCTACTGTTCTGAAGGTTTTTGATATTCTCGGAAGTGAGGTCGCGTTACTTGTAAATGAAATAAAAGCGCCGGGAAATTACGAGGTAATCTTTAACGCCGATAACCTGGCATCCGGATTATACTTTTATAAACTTACCAGCGGAAAATTTACTTCTGTTAAAAAAATGGTTCTTTTGAAATAATCCTGAACAAACGAAATAAATGAAAAGGCCCCGGATTTATTCCGGGGTTTTTTGTTATAATCCCAAAAACTGAATCGATATACCGCAAAGCAGAATTGTTCCTCCCGCGAGAGCGTGACTGAATCTCTCCATTTTTTTTACAGGCAGAAAATTAATTCCGAAAATTGAAGCCGTTACAATCACAAGCATGGTCAGAATAGTTGTAAAAGCAAAAACAAATGTGACAATAATCAGTCCCCCGACGCTTTGGGACGCCGCCGGATACATGAGTATTGGAATCAGCGGTTCGCAGGGACCAAGAACAAATATCGTAAATAGTATCCAGGGAGTCATTTTTTTCTCATGCTGATCGGTATGCGGGTGTGAGTGCTCATCTGTGTGTGAATGACTGTGCTCGTGATAAACACCATCGCCATGATGGTGAAAATGACTATGCGGCTTATTTCTTACCCCTCTTCTTATCCCCCAGGTCATATAAACGAATCCAAAAGCTATAAATGCCCAGGCCGCCAGGTTTCCCCGGAATGATTCGAATATTTCAATATTGCCAATCGCGATCCCCAGACTTATACCAATAATACCGAGAACAACCGATCCCAGCACATGCCCTAATCCGCAAAGAAATGTAACCAGCGCCGTTTTCTTTAATGACCACTCCCCCGATTTTGCCATAACAATAAATGGCAGGTAATGATCAGGTCCGAAAAGAGTGTGAAAAAAACCGACCGACGCGGCTGTAACAACCAGAAGATAGAGTTCAGAGGACATCAAAGCCTCCCTAAGTTTATTTATGGAATTTTAAAACTTATCTTCTTAACCAGCAGGAGCGGAATCAACATGAAATTTGAATTCAAAAATCTTACTCGTTATTGTAATCATCTTTAACCCGGCCATTTCCTCTAAAATTTTTCAGAGTTCGATTACAATTACCACTTTTTCCACAGTGCGATATTCTATGAGTGTAAGTATGCTCACCAAAGATTATTATTCTCATTTCATTATTCAGCCATAAAAAGACAAAACAATTATTAAGTAACCTGGTATCACAATCATCATCTCATAAACTGGTAAAAAACATTTAAAATACCAGGGAGTCATCCCGGTATCAATACTAATTAATCCTTAAAATAAATTATTATATTTTTCGGTTTAAAACAAATACCTCCTTACCCGGCAGGTTATCCTTTATTCTAAAACCATATTTCTTTATATTTGGCCTTTTAATCTGACAAGGCTTATGGATATAAATATTCTCTTTATCGGCGATATAGTTGGAAAACCGGGACTGGAAATGGTTCAGACCTGGCTGCCCGGCCTCGAAAAAAAATATAAAGCGGATGTACTAATCGCGAATGGCGAAAACGCCGCGGATGGCAAAGGCTGCACAGAAAAGGAAGGCAAACTGCTTTTCGGGCTGAATGTAAAGGTAATCACAGGAGGCAACCATACCTGGGACCGAAGTCAGTCGCAGGATTACCTAAAGGTGGAACCCCGCTCTCTCCGTCCTTTGAATTACCCCATCGGAACGTACGGAAAAGGTTTTATAATAATAGACACACCCAAAGGAAAAGTCGGAGTAGCAAGTCTGCAGGGACGCGCTTTTATGCCTGTTATCGACTGCCCTTTCAGGGGAATCGATTGGGCGCTTAAAAAAATACTTGATGAAACCAAAGTGGTTTTTGTCGATTTTCATGCCGAAGCAACTGCCGAAAAGCTTGCCATGGCTAATCATATTGACGGCAGAGTCAGTGTTCTTGCCGGAACTCATACCCATATTCAAACGGCTGATGAAAGAATTTTCCCTAAAGGTCTGGCATATATTACCGATGTTGGGATGACAGGTCCTTATGATTCGGTTATCGGAATGAAAACAGAAGCGGCCATGAATCGTTTTATTTACCAGACTCCGCAAAAATACCAGACCGCGAATAACCAGAGGCATCTCTGCGGAATATTTGTTAAAGTGAACGCCGAAACGGGAAAAGCTAAAGAAATTGAAAGAATAATGATCCCCGAGTTTGAGAAAACCTCTGAAGGATAGATGATAAAATTTTCATTGCCGCGGCTCGATAAAGATAAACAGCTTAATGAGCTGTTAATGCCTTATTGCCGTTTTCGGGAGGGTGATATTTGGAAAGACCCTCAGAATAGACATACTGTCGCGTGTCTCAGCGTTGATGAGCGGGAAAAGATCGGAAATCTGGCCGGTAATAGCAAGGCAAGCCTGGCCATTCAGGATCCACCTTATAATTTAGTTGCCTTTAAAAAAAGCGCTCCCGAAAAATTCATCGACTGGTGCTCGGGTTGGGTAGACCTGACTTACAGCCTGTTAAAAAATAATTCCGGTTTTTATATCTGGCTGGGAGCGGATCAAACCTCTCATTTCGAACCTTTCGCCCGTTTTATCATAATGATGGAAAATAGCGGATTTGATTCACGAAGCTTTATTACCATGCGAAACCAGAGAGGTTACGGAACTCAGAAAAACTGGATGGCTGTCAGGCAGGAGCTGCTCTATTACGTAAAAGGCAATCCCCGCTTTAATATAGAATCGGTATATACTGATATACCAAAAGTATTAAAAGGATATTACAAGGAAGTCGGGGGTAAACTTACAGAAAACATTGAAAGAAGCAAATCGGAATATATAAGGGCCGGAAATGTCTGGATTGATATTCAGCAGGTATTTCATCTTATGGAAGAAAATGTTTCAGGATGTTACGCGCAAAAACCTCTGAAGGCAATTGAAAGAATCATTAATGTCTCGAGTAATGAAGGAGATATGGTTCTCGATTTTTTCGCCCATGCCGGCACCACACTTCTCGCGGCTGAAAAATTAAAGAGAAATTGTTTTACTATTGATATAAATCCACTTTATTGTGAAATTTCGGTACGTCGTCTTGAAAATTTTCGTAAATTTGGAAAAACAGGATGGCAAACATCCAATCCCTTCCATAATGAAATATTGGAAGATAAAAAACTGCAGGACTACCTGCTCGAAAAATATAATATAATAACACCAAATGAAGAACCGGGAACTGAATGAATTTAATTGACGGAAAAAAAGTTTCAGATGAAATCCGCCAGGAATTGGCAGAAAAAGTTTTACCCTTAAAAGAAGCCGGCGAAATGGTACCGGGACTCGTAACAATACTCGTAGGAGCTGATCCCGCGTCCCAGATATATGTAAAAATGAAAAATAAAGCCTGCGCCAAAATCGGGATGCTTTCTGAACAGCTCAATTTACCATCCGAAATATCTCAGGAAGAACTTTTAAACATTGTCAATAAATATAATGCCGATGAAAAATTCCATGGAATTCTTGTTCAGCTTCCCCTTCCCGACCATATAGATGAAAATGTAATTATTAACGCGATTGACCCGGCAAAAGATGTTGATGGTTTCCATCCTGTAAGCGTCGGTAATTTGGTTATCGGGAATGATACTTTTTTCCCCTGCACACCTTTTGGCATTGTGGAGCTGTTAAAAAGATATGACATCCCGACCCGGGGCAAACATGTGGTAGTGGTCGGAAGGAGTAACATAGTTGGTAAACCGGTCGCTAACCTGTTGGTACAGAAACGGGATGGCGCCAACGCGATTGTAACAATTGCCCACTCAGCCGCGCCCGACCTCGCAGCTATTACCCGGCAGGCCGATATTCTCATCGCGGCTATCGGACGCGCTGAGATGATCACAGCCGATATGGTAAAGGAAAATGCCGTCGTTATTGATGTGGGTATAAACAGAGTTGACGCGCCTGAAATGGAAAAGGGATATAAAGTGGTTGGTGATGTAAAATTTGATGAAGTTTCTGAAAAAGCTTCATGGATAACTCCTGTTCCCCGCGGAGTCGGTCCCATGACAATCACCATGCTTCTGAACAACACATATAAAGCTTTCAAAAAAATAACCGGTAAATAATTTTAAACGGATTTGTTATGCATAATGCGCTGATTGATAAAGTAGTTTCGCAGGTATTTACAGAAAAATCATTATATGACCATCTTTTTAATGTTAGCACCTGTTCGGGATGGGAAAGGAGCGTTGTTGAACAGCCGGAAGCTGTAAATAATATTATTCAGAACGGAGCGGCGCGCATCGCTGCCGGACCCGGTGTGGGCAATGAAATCGGCAACAGCCATCTTGCGAGAATGATTGATCATACAATCCTGAAACCTGAAGCTACCGAGGATGATATCCGGCAGTTATGCGCCGAAGCAAAGCAATATAACTTCGCGTCTGTTTGTGTTAATCCCTCCTTTGTGCCTTTATGCAGCAGCCTCTTAAAAGGAACTCCGGTTAAGGTTTGCACTGTAATTGGTTTTCCGCTTGGCGCCAACAGCACTTCTATAAAAAGAAAAGAAGCCGATGAAGCTCTTGAAAACGGAGCGACCGAACTTGACATGGTCATAAATATAGGAATGCTCAAATCAGGTAAATTTGATTATGTTTTCAACGATATTAACCAGGTAGCGCTCGCCACAAAAAAATATCGGGCGATAACAAAAGTAATAATAGAAACCGCTCTTCTGACAGATGAAGAAAAAGTGAAAGCCTGCCTGATAGCAAAATCGGCTAAAGCTGATTTTGTAAAAACCTCTACAGGTTTCAGTAAAGGCGGCGCCACTGCCGGTGATATCGCGCTGATGCGTTATGTGGTCGGAAGCGCGGTCGGCGTAAAAGCTTCAGGAGGTATCAGGAGTCATGAGGATGCCGCGAAGATGATCGAAAGCGGAGCCGATCGTATAGGCGCGAGCGCGAGCGTTAAGATAGTCACCGGGAAGTGACAATTGGTCCTCGATCTGATCGTTAAAAATACCGGTGACGGATTCACCGCCGAAGTGCCCTCGATTAATGGTTGCGAGAGCTGGGCTCATCATGAGGAGGAAGCGATTACTAACGCTGTCGATCTCCTCCGTTATTATTCCAATATCCCCGAAGATACCGAAATCCTCGTGGACCGCGCCCGTAAAAAAGGAAATACAATAGTATATAAACTTATCTTCAACAAATGATTTAAAATCACAATCTTAATCGTAATCATAATCATAAACTGGCAAGCCGGAAACAATGAGGAATTACGAATGACGAATTACGAATTGGTTTTCCCAAGAATATATTTTTTGAATCGAAACTGCTTTGGAGAAGCAGCATTATTGCTGAACGTCCCCATGGGGTAGTAAAGGATAAATCCCTGTAGGGAATCAACAGAGCTCAGTAAAAAAACTACAATTCGAATTGATGCCAAAAATTTTGCCATTTTGCGTAGAATTTAACTGCTGACGGAGTAATCATAGACTGGCAAGCCAGAAGTAAAAAGTAGTAAGTGGAGAGTGAAGAGATAAAAACCAGCAATTTTTCTTTAAGATAACTTTAAAATCCAAAAAAAGTCCCGTCAGGGACGACAGATAATAGCCCCGCAATTCATTGTGGGGAAATAAGTTGAGAAGTTGATCAAAAGTCCCGCCAGGGACGACAGAATTCCCCGGTAAATTGATGGTCAAATAAAATTTTGCCATTTTGCGTAGAATTTTACTGCTAACGGAATAATCATAATCGTAATCATCAACCGGCAAGCCGGAAACAATGAGGAATTACGAATTACGAATGACGAATGACGAATTGGTTTTCCCAGGAATATATTTTTTGAATCGAAACTGCTTTGGAGAAGCAGCATTATTGCGGAACGTCCTCATGGGGTAGTAAAGGATAAATCCCTGTAGGGGATCAACAGAGCTCAGTAAAAAAAAACTACAATTCGAATTGTCTCCAAAAATTTCACAATTTTGCGTAGAATTTGACTGCTTAAGGACAAAGTTCCTGCCGCTAATACGATTTCGACTTCGACTTATAGCCTTAGAAAAATAACTCCCCGAAAGGGATTAAACAAAAACCTGGTATAAAAATTAAAAACAATGATGAAACAATTCAGAACAGAAGAAAGAGTAGCAAAAATAGAACGCACCGTCCGTTCCCGCCAGCATGGACTGAAAGTGGTGATGGAAAATATTCATGACCCTCATAACGTAAGCGCAATATTCCGCACCTGCGACGCCGCGGGAGTGCCCAGGGTGAGTCTGCTTTATAACAATGAAGAATTCCCAAAGATCAGCAAAGTCTCCTCCTCCTCGGCGAAAAAGTGGGTTGAAAAGGAAAAATTTGTATCGACCGAGGAATGTTACACCACCCTCAGGCAACAGGGTTTTAAAATTTACGCCAGCCTGCTCCGCCCCGACGCTGTCGATCTTTATAAAATTGATATGACTCAGAAAGTCGCCTTCGTACTCGGCAATGAACACCGTGGTGTCTCGAATGAAGCGGCCGACCTCGCGGATGAGATATTCTACATCCCCATGTTCGGACTCATCCAGAGTCTTAACGTCTCAGTAGCCAATGCCGTAATCCTTTACGAAGCCATGCGCCAGCGCCGCGAAGCGGGAATGTACGACAAAAGCGAGCTCCCCGACGAGGAACTGGAAAGGATCATCAATGAGTGGTGTGAGAAATAAATTTGTCCAGAGAAAGATAAAGTTAAAAAGGAGGATATAAATCCCGGAAGTTTTTCGCTAATCCGCATTATTGTTTTATTTCGAAATTCCTTATCAGAGAGTTAATTCTCTCGATCTCATCCGCATCAAAATTTTTACGATTATCCTCATCATCCAGGAAATTCTTGATAAGGTAATATTCCTCATCATTGAGTATCTTCCCTCTGATAATAAAGCGCCTGATCTTTTTTACAGCTTTATTGCTCATCTGATTACAAGTTGGCAATTTTTTGTCCAGCAGAATTTTATTAGTTTCATCTTTTTCTTCACTGTTTAACCCGCTGCCCCACTCAAGTAAATCATTAACCATCATTTTTACGCCGGAATATGCTTTTTTAAATTCACCTTCCTTTTCGAGCTGTTGAAGAATAAAAAGGGGATTATCTTCATTTTTGAAAACCTCAGCCAGCATTTCAGATTTGCTCACAAAATATTGCAAAACACACTCGGCAAAAACTTTCTGTCTCTTGTAATCTTTAAGAAAAAATTCTTTTTTTTCTTTATCCATTCATTTCATCCAGTTAAAGGCCAGAAATATTCTCCTTCTTTGTTTATATACCCTATTTTATCATCCAACTCAACCATTGCAAGCCCCTCATCAAAATCCAGCGCTAAGTCATAAATAAAATCCACAACAACTTTTCCTGATTTATCAATATAACCAAATTTCCAATCGCGACATACAGCCGCCAATCCATTTGAAAATGACCCCGCGTCAACAAACTCAGGTTCGATTACATAATTTCCCGACCGGTCTATATACCCCCAGTCATCATTGGAATCTTCCACTTCCGCCAAACCTTCACTAAAACCAAAAGTTAAGTTAAATATTGGATCAATTACAATTTGACCTGACTTGTTAATAAATCCATACCCCTCTTTTTTCTTAAAGAACAGAAACTTTTCAATTATTTTTACCGGGGCCAATGATTCGCAAAACTCAAAAACTTCTTCATAAACAGGATCGATGATCATGAGATTATTTTTGTTTATGAAACCCCACTTTCCACCTTTTTTTACCGCTGCCAGTCCTTCCGAGAATTCCTGGGCAGCATCATACTGAAAGTCAATGATTTGATGCAAATTTTTATCGATAAATCCATATTTCTTATTTTTACAAATGCTATAGCTGTCTTCTGATAAATAACCGATATGATCATAAAATTCATCAAGCAGAGGTTTTCCATTTTTGTCAAGAATCGAATATTTGTCACCGGATTTCACACGGCATAAACCATTTTCATCAACATTAATGTCATCATATGAATCACTAAATGCAAATTCTCCTGTGGAATTGATCACCCTGTATCGGCCATTTAGTTCTACCGGGGCACGATCTTTGGTGAAATCGAATGCCTTATCATATTCCGGTTTTATAACAATCTTTTTTTCACGATTTATATATCCCCATTTCCCATCAATTTTTACCGGCAGATAACTTTTTGACTCTTCCATATAATTCCTCCTTTTTTTTAAAAACCAAATAACATTTGGACTTAATTGATTTCAGACTGCTGTTCTTTACAATATTGAAAACAACCATCGCAAATCTGCATAAGCCGTAACCAAAAGGAAATTTATAAAAATAATCATCCTCTTACCCGGCTTTATTTTTCTGCTGAAAATTGTTCGAGTACGAGTAGGATTTTTCCAATCAACATAATCTATTCAATATTCTGACATTTAAATTAAGAATATTACTATTGATTTGCCTAATTTGATACCTGATTATCGGACTATAATTAACTTGAAATATGGATAAAAGCCGAAAAAATAGTAATATTATTAATTTTTCTCCGCCACCGACATAATATGCGGACTTGCCCCGATAAGCGCCGGCTCAGATTCAATTTTCCTGATTATTTTTGAGAGGCATTCCCTGCTGTCTTCATCATACCACTCAGTCTCAAAATTCTTTAGAACATAGCAGATACTCTCAACAGCCAGTATTTTCTGGAAATTAAATCCGGCAGAACTCACTTCATTCCTCAATTCATCGGGATGATGAAAAAATGTATCTGTAAAGTATATCGGATTACCTGTCGGATTCCTGCGCTGACCATCCCGCAGGTCCTGCTCTATAATTTTCCTAAAAACTATATCCTTCAAAAATAACGAAGCAAATCCATCAATGGTAGAAGCAAATCGTTAAATTCCAACAGCAAATATAAGATACCTCCCGTTTTTAACACCCGGAACGATTTCTTAAGGGCGTCTATTCTTTCCTCCCTCTTAACCAGATGATACAACGGTCCCATAATACGCGCCACATCAGCAGAACCATTTTCCAGAGCAAGATACCGGGCATCACCAATCATGCAGCTTTTCAGAGGGTGTATGGGTTGATTTTCGGAAGCCAGTTTCGCCTGTTCCACATGCAAAGGAACCGGATCAACAAGAGTAACCTCATACCACATACGTGTCAGCAAACAGGAATACCTGTCTGAAGCTCCCCCGTTATCATATACCACAGCTGACGCGTCAGGTATAAACCTCTGAAGAATATCCAGCGTTCTTAAGAACTCAAGTTTTCCCCAACTACTGTCCAGCCTTTCCTTTTCATTGAAGTTTTTGTAGTATTTGATGATTTCATTATTGAGATTGTTCATTTTTCCTTTAGAGTATAGGAGTGATAGAACAAAAATATTTATATTGGTTTATACAATGTATTATTTTTGTCCCCTTTTCTTTCGAATAACTTTAGCTCAACACCTTTTTTAAGGTCCCTGCTCGCGGTTGAAGTAGAAATATCCTTAAATACATCCAGGTAATCCTTTCTGCTGAAAATACTTTTTCCGAGCGAAACAAAATATTCAAGTCTTTCCATTTCTGTCAATTTTCTGCTTCTCCAATCTGTGAGTTCATCAAGCGATCTGCTGATCAGGGCAAGCATATATTCAACAAAAAGGGTCGATTTCCCCTCCCTGTCACAAATTTCCAGTGTTCTGTAATATTCCTCCTGGTTATTCACTATTAATGATTCAACAGGGATAAATTCAAACAGAGGATATCTTTTCATTAGTATGACGGTCTGCCAAAGTCTTCCCATTCTTCCGTTTCCATCAATAAAAGGATGAATGAATTCAATTTTATAATGAAAAACACAGCTTTTAATTAATTCAGGATCATTCCCTGTATTCAGGTAACTGAAAAGATCATTCATTAGTCGCGGAACCATGTTTGGCGGGGGCGCCAGATGACTAAGTTCCTTTTCTTTGAATACTCCAACATTATCATCACGTAACTCACCAGGTTTTTCAATTAAATTCAGCATTAACATTCCGTGAGCGGAAAGAAAGGATTTTAGTGAATAAGGATTAAAAGAATTTATTTTTTCATAAACCTGAATAGCATTTTTCACTTCCAGAATATCTCTTTCTTTTCCTAATACCCTCCTGTTATTAATTATATCGGTAACCTGGCCGGCAGTGAGACTGTTGCCTTCGATCTTCAGTGAAGAATGAATTGTTCTGATTTTATTTTTTTTTCTTAATTCCGGTGAAGGTTTATCCAGGTAATAAGCGTTTATACTTCCAATTTTTTCTGAAATAGAAGCAATAGATTGAATTATTTCCGAAGATATGTCATAAATCGGTTTCAATTGTAATGTCATCCTGATAGTATCAAATGATAGTATCAAAAATACAAAATTATATGACAACCGCAAGTATCATTACTGCCGGCCAATTCATGTACTAAAATCTTGATTTATCATAATTATATGGTTTGCTGCTTCCTACGACCACATCCTCAATTTTTTCGAGAATCAGCCAGTCATCCATGTTACCCTGGTGTTGAAAATCAAGAGGCGCTATTTCCTTAACATTATCAAACTCTACAAGGCAGAGACATTTTTTATGCCACCTTTTCTTCTGTTTTTCGGAAAGATTCAACTTCCCCTGGTTTTTATCTATAGTCGCGGTAATTTCTTCATCCGAAAGTTTCACAAAATTTTCGACTGCCCTGACACGGGCTTTGGCAGATATTTTTGCGCTCCCCTTCTTCATCAGGTAAAGCTCCTCCCCTCTGGATACCCTGCTGTGTGGAATTTTTCTGCCCGCGGCTCCCCTGATTATCATTGTTTTTTCACCGCTTAATATTTTTTCAAGAACCTTTTCTTTATCATCACAATAAACGAGATGCACCATATTTTATTCCTTAATATTTTTTAACCTTAGCTATCGAACCCGAGCCAAACAGGATGGAAAAAAATCAATATAATCAAAATCTTATATCTTTGTTTCGAATACGGGTACGTTCCGTTCTGTCATTGCATTTGGCAAAAAATCTCGGTAAAGAGAAAAATAATCGATAACACACCTAATTATAATAAAACCGGAAACCATTTGCAGTGAAGAAAATCAGTAGCCTTTCATCTGAAATATAGTTTTTAATCCTGAATTCTTTGCCAATTATAAAAAAATATTTAGCGCTATCGGGAATTTTGAAACTCAGGCGTCAAGGTCTGCGTCCAAACAAATGTTTTTTTGAATTAAAAGTGAATTTTATTTTTTGCCGGTTCCGGAACCGGGATTATCAGGACTGGCACAGGAGTTGTTTATGTTGGGCGACTCACATAATTAACAAATTATATTGTAAGGGAAAACCAATGAGTAAAGTAACTCTCAAACTTCTTTTTTTGTCATTATTTTTGGCATCACTCCTCCATGCCCGATCGGGCAAAACCTATACCTATAGCGGATTCGTCTATGACAAGTCGAATGGCGAAGGACTCATAGGAGCGAATGTATTCTTAAAAGAAAAAAATTACGGCGCCAGCACAAATATCAGCGGATATTTTGTTATCGCCAATATTCCGGCCGGAGAATACACACTTATCTGCAGTTATATTGGTTACAAAACGGAAACCAAAACAATCACCGTGACAAATAACTGTGATGATTGTGTGACATTCAATCTGGCGCCTGAGTCTCTGGAAACCGAAGAAATTGTCGTTTCGGCAGATTCAATCCGCACAATTGACAAACTTTATTACAAACCGGTATCAAAAATCGATCTTACTCCGGCGCAGATCAACAATATTCCCCGTGTTGTTGAGGCCGACCTGCTGAGAGCATTACAGACGCTCCCCGGAATCACGGCATTATCCGATTTCTCCTCAGCGCTCTATATCAGGGGAGGCACACCGGATCAGAATTTGTATCTTATCGACGGCACTGATGTATACAATCCTGAACACGCTTTCGGCATATTTTCAACATTCAATACTGCCGCTATTAAAAGAGCTGAAGTTTCCAAAGGTGGTTTTGGCGCGGAATATGGCGGCAGGTTATCCTCCGTTCTCGATGTAAATAATGTGGATGGCAACAGGAAAAACTTTGAAGGTGAATTTAACCTGAGTCTGCTTTCAGCGTCTACAACTTTGCAAATGCCTGTCGGGTCCAAAGGTTCTGTTTCAGCCTCATATAGAAGAACATACATCGATCAGACCCTCTCGAAAGCAATCGATGATATACCCGATTACTATTTTTATGACGCGAATATCAAAGGATTTTATGAATTTGACCAGAAGAATAAACTCTCGGTCAGTTTTTTCAGAAGTTATGATGATCTCGATTACAAATGGGACAAAGAAGCTCAGGAATCATTCCGTTTTATTTATGACTGGGGCAATATGACCGGAAGCGTAAACTGGAAACATATTTTCAGTCAGAAACTTTTTGCCAGCTTTTGGCTTACCGGAAGCCGTTTTGAATCGAACTTCAACTTTGACGCGGTCAACCTGACAGAATACAATTATCTTTCGGACTACGCACTTAAAGGAGCGCTGGAATATTATCATTCCAAAGAATTTAATATGAAATTCGGCGCCGAACAGAAATTGCTTCATGAAACTTACGATCAGGAAACAGATGACCAGCGCATCTATATAAACAGCAACAGGCAGTACTCCTCCGGTTATGTGACCGGAAACTGGAAACCAACCGACGACTGGTCATTCGATCTTGGAGTAAGGGCAAACTACTTTAACACCGATACTTCATTCTTTAATATTGAACCCCGTTTTACAGCTAAATACAGGCTCTCGGAAACAATGAATATCAAATTCGCTACAGGCCGTTATCACCAGTACATAAACCGAATTCCAAGGCTCTTTTTCTCCAGCATCTGGGCAACCGCCAATAAATATAATAATGAATCAAGCTCAATGCATTACATCCTCGGTTTCCAGAAAGAGGTGGCCGATATATATGAATTTGAGATCGAGGGATATTATAAAACCTATAAAAATCTCTTCCAGTTTAATCCCCATGTCGGCGCGAGTATCAAACCTGGTTACCATGATGAAAACGACCGTCCTGTTTACACCACTCTGGAATCGGTTTTTAACCAGGGTGATGGTGAATCTTACGGAATGGAAATTCTTTTTAAAAAAGATGTCGGCGCCTTAACAGGATGGGTATCCTATACCCTGTCAAGAACAAAATATACATTCGACGCTATCAACCAGGGAGAAAAGTTTACTCCCCGTCATGACAGAACCTCGGTTATCAACTTAGTGCTAAATGCCGATCTGGATAATCTGTGGAATGATTTCACCAATAAACCGATTGAGCATGATGATTCCCGCTGGCTTCTTGGCATGACTTTCGTATATGCCTCAGGACAGCCCATTACCGTTCCGGCTTCAGGTTATTATATGAATCCGATGCCTGACTGGAATAACTATCAGCGTTCAGGAGAACTTAACCCGGCTTATAATCTCTACCCGGCTGAAATAAACACATTCAGAATACCTGATTATATCCGGATGGATGTCAGCCTTACATGGGAACTTGAATATGACGGCTGGAAAATGTCTCCATACCTGCAGATATTTAATATCGGTTACAGAAAAAATGTCTGGTTTATACAATATGACCAGGAACTTGAAGATGGCTCGATAATCCAGAAAGTTGATAAAGTAACCATGTTGCCTATTCTGCCAAGTCTTGGCGTTAAAATTAATTTTTAATTTGGAAATGGAAAAAAATGAAAAATATAAAATCAGCTCTGATATTTTTTGCGACACTTTTGATCTTTAATGCGTGCGGCGATCCCGAAATCGATATCTCCGAAGTAAAGTATGAGCCTAAAATCGCGGTCCAGGGATTTGTTTATCCCGGAGAACCGGTCAGCGATATTCTGATAATGAGAAATTTCCCCCTGGAAGAAAATATATCGGAATTATCACTTATGCTTACCCCCTCAGGTAATAGTGTGTCGGCATATATAAATGGAATAGCGCTGAGCTATGATCCGGCGACAGGCAGTTATTATACGAATAATCTGACTATTGACTACAACACTGAATATACCCTCGAAGTTAACGCGGTTATTGACGGCAACGCGCTCCACGCTAAGTCCACTACTATTACCCCGGCAAACGGATTTGAAGTTATCGAAGAAACACTTGGAAATATTAAATACAGATCGAAACCGATTGAGTTTAATTTTCATCCCTCACCCGGCACAGATGCTTATGTATTTTCTATTATGGCAGACACAGCCGGCATTGATAATTTTATTTACGAAAATCCCTACTTCCCCGATTATGATAAAAAAGATCTTGAAGACAATTTCAATAACTTCAGGTTTCAAATGAGGGGAATGATAAATATCGATTCTTATAATGTTGATCAAATAAAAAATGAAATAAAACTTCTCGACACCTGGTTCTACAGTTCATATACTGTTATCGCCTATGCCGGTGATAAAAATTATAAAGATTATATTATAACAGCAGGTAATGTTCAGGAATTTGACGGCAACTTTGTTGAACCTGAAATGCATTTTGAAGGTGACGGAATTGGTATCTTCGGCGGAGCAATCCGCGATACACTTACTTTTACCTTAGTAAAATAATTTGATCTCGCGTTTGATAAAAAGCCGCCCGGTTTATTCCGGAGCGGCTTTTTTTATATGCGGCCTCAACTCAGTTCCGGTTTTGCTACCTTTTTTCCATAAAAACAATCCTTCAGTTTCACCTGAATTTTAAGCGTGAATGAACTATGTTTAATCTGTTTTAATGATCTTTGAGAATCAACTCTCGATTACAAATTAATTATAATGGAGTAATTTTTCGGCGAAAATTTATGTTTAATGAATAAATATGATAAGTTTGTTTATTATAATTATCAGAAACTGTTCAGAGGAACCATTCTGTAAGGATTTGGATTTTATATTTTATCAATAAAAACACAGGAGTTATTTTATGTTATTTCTGGTTGCTTTGTTATTTGCCGTATTGGCAATAATAACATATTTTTTCGCGAAAAAAAGGTTTCGCAAACAGGAATCAATGATAGCAATGCTTGCGGCGGTTGTCGCGATTGCAGTTGCTGTTTTTCAGTTGTTTACTGTTGTGCCGGCCGGCACAGTCGGTGTTGTTGATTTTCTCGGAATGGTAAGCGACAACACTCTCAAACCGGGTGTTAACTTCGTTAATCCTGCCGCGAATGTGGTAAAATTCAGTATTAAGACTCAGGAAATAAAAGAACAAATGAATGTGCCTTCAAAAGAAGGACTTTCGGTTCAACTGGAAATCAGTCTTTTATACAGCATTGACCCTGAAAACGCTTCAAAAATTTACAAAACTATCGGACCCGATTTTGTTCGGATAGTACTTGTGCCACAATTTAGATCTGTAGTGCGGGGAGTTACAGCAAAATATGAAGCCAAAGCGTTATACACAGCCTCAAGAGAAGAACTATCCAAAGAGATTAAAGCCGGATTAGACTCAGAGGTTGAAGACAAAGGTATTCTGATTGAAACTGCCGCGTTAAGGCAGATTATTCTTCCTCCCAGGTTGACTCAGTCAATTGAAGAAAAACTTCAGGCTGAGCAGGAAAGTCAGCGAATGGCCTTTATCCTGGATAAAGAAAGAAAAGAAGCGGAGAGGAAAAAGATTGAGGCCCAGGGTATTCAGGATTTCCAGAGAATCGTTTCACAGGGAATCAGTAAAGAGCTTCTGCAATGGAAAGGAATTGAAGCTACTGAAAACCTCGCGAAATCACAAAATACAAAAGTTATTGTAATCGGTTCAGGCGAAGAAGGCCTTCCGATAATATTAGGCGGCAACTAATCCGAAGAGAAACAATATGGCAATACCGAAAAAAATCAAACTAAACAAACAGGAATCAATTTATATCTTATGGGATGACGGGACAGAGCATACCTATCCCCTTAAATACCTCAGAGATGAATCCCCCGACGCCACAAATAAAGGGGAAACCATTTTATGGAAACATTATCCCCCTGAACCACAGGGACCGGCCAAACCGGGTAAATATGAGGTGGAAAAAATCGAAAAGGTTGGCAGTTACGCTATTACTATCACCTGGAAAGATGGATTCGATTATGGTATATATTCCTGGGATTTATTAAGGAAAATGGGTGAACAGATTGAGGTTGAAAAGATATTACCCGAAAATTTCGGACACGATCACGATCACCATGATCATAAAAAAAGCGGCGATTAAGCCGCTTTTTTTTATTCATTCAGTAAATTTTCTATGTGAGCCTTGTAATAACTCCGGGGCACCGGCATAGTATATTTTTTCCTGATGTTACCTTGTGTATCAATGATAAAATAAACCGGGAGTTGTTTAAGGTCGCCATATTTATGAATCATATCACTATTGGCCAGAACAAGAGGATAATTTATTCCCATCTGAACCTTGTAATTCTTAAGCTTTTCTTCAGCGCCTTCCTGATCATTCAGAGCGTCGAGAGACATTCCGATCACGGCAATATCTTTATCAGAATAATCATATTGCATACTGATCAGCTCCGGAATACCCCGCTGACTTTCTTTCGACCAGGTTGCGAAAAAATTCAGAATAACAACTTTTCCCCTGTAATCGGAAAGAGAAATCTTTTCTCCATCAACAGTGGAAAGAGTAAAATCGGGAGCGCTGAAGTTCCCTTTCGCGTATGAAGGATTATAATCGGGAGGATAAGGACCTTCTCCTTCTTCACCATTCGTATTATTTACAATAAAAAAAATAAGCGCGGCAGTAATAAACATACCTGTATATATCCAGCTGCGTTGTTTTTGTGTCAGCTCAAATTTTCCAAGGAACAGTTTTTTTTCTTTCTCTTCAGTTGCCATTAATACTCCATAATAATCAATACCGAAATATAACTTTATTTTTTACTACTGGCAATTGAAGTTAGTTCCATTACAAAATTGTCAATATCATCATTTGTAAATCCTTTTTCCTGCGCGGCCGATCTCAGGCTTCCCCATATCGGTTCGCCGCATCTTAAACATCTTATACCTTTATCGGATAAATAAGAGACCGCTTCAGGTAAGATTGAAACCAGGTCTTCTATTTCAATATCCGCGTAGATTTTTATACTGTCATCCATCTTTCTGCTCCTTTTTTGATGGTATTCCCAATAATAAACCGGCCACGCCGCCATAAATGGTGGATATCCAGGGATTACTAGTGATCGGGCAGGTTCCTCCCTGGCAGCCGATAAAATAATAATAAGCGTATCCGCCTGTCGCGCCCAGCAGAATGAACAGAGCAAGTCTGATATATTTTTTGTTCATAAAGTTTCCGTTTTTTACCAGTAAGATGAATAATATCAGAAAAAGTTTCAAATGTATTCTTGCTCTTGAATATTCATTTTAATAACTTTTATTTTTTGGTTTATTATCTTATGACAGGAGATTTTATGGCAGAATATAAAAAACACCTCTATATGATTGTTTTCCCGATCAATGCTCTGGTCGCGTCTCAGCTTGAGCCTAAAAGATTCGGGGAGCATTATACTATGGGAAGCGCCAAACATACCAGCGGTAAAGTCATTTTTGCCGAGCTGGATATAAATTACCGCAACGATTATTTTGATATTGACAGTTATCTTGATAAAACTGTCCCTCATGATGACGGCTCACCTAAAAAGACCAAATTTATCTCCTCTTATAATGTTCTTGAGCATATTGATCTTGAAGCTATTAAAAAATTATTTCTGGTTACAACAAATGGTAAAGTGCTTCCATTGGAACCGGCAGATTATACAGCGTACAACGCGCCGGGACTAATAAGAATTTACCAGGAGATAGCCCCGCTCGAAACACTTGTCGCCTCAACACTCGACCAGAGAGATTTTGGAAAATTTATTACCGTCGATGCAAAATCAAAAGGCGCCCCCAAAATGCTTTTTACACAGATCGATTTTGATATTCAGCATTTTCTCGATACAAATTATAATAAAGAAATTTTCCAGATTGATCTGCCGGGAATTAATCCCTACAGGTTCCATGATTGTATAATGGAACTTAAAAACAAGCCTGACAAATTTACAAAAACCATCAGTCTGGGTTCTCTGCTGCGATCAATCTCCTATAAATTCCTTCGTCACGGATTTTGGTTTGTTCATGATGAAGAACTGAAATTTTTCCCTATGCCCTCTATGGAAGAGCTCGAGAATGATCATTTTTACTGGTGGAAATTTGTAAGATAAATTTTTTAGCCCCTTTTTTTTGAAGGGGCTTTTTCATTTTTGGTAAAGGTACGTAAAATTAGCATTCATTTTATGGTACATATACTGATGTTTGCCCCTGCTGTTTCCATTATATTATTAATGTGTTTTTTGGCAGCATAAAGAGAGCACTTGTTTTGCCCCCCCACAGCAGCATCAGTCACCTCAAATTTGCCCCCTCTGTCGGCCAACGGAGGGGGTTTTTTTTAATCATAATCATAAACCGGCGGACCGGGAGTGGATAGTGAAGAGTGGAGAGTTAAAAAACAATTTTTCTTTTGTGATAACTTCAAATTCTCCCAAAAGTCCCGCCAGGGATTCTCCGCGGCGAACAGGCAGACAGAATTACCCCGTAAAATATAATTTTGCCATTTTGTGTAGAATTTAGGCTCTTATCACCACACTAACGCCAACATGTTGAGGATAATCCAGGGAGCAAAATTTGTCAAAAGGCCCGCCAATAACATCCTGCCGACATTCAGGCCGCGAATCTAAATACATAAGCTGATGGAGTCAGAAAAGGAAAAGTTATCGATTAGCTCAAGGATAGTCCTCCCCCGTCTTCAAAGAAAAACACTTTGAATCCACCCCCTCCAAAGGGGGATATTTCAAATATTTGGATTGGTTGACAAATATCCCCCTTTGGAGGGGGTGGCCCCGATGTGTTTTTCGTCGGGGACGGGGGAGGACTCACCTCAAGTGACTACGAAACTTATACCTGGTAATAAAACTTTCTACTTGCTGATAAATTTCTTACCAATTTGCGTAGAATTTAATTTCTTATTGAATAAATTACCCCCCCGTTTTGCGAGGGAACTTTTTCCCTTCAAGGTGTTTTCCTCAAGCTCTGTTTGGGGAAAATTTAGGCTCTTATTACCATACTAACGCCAATATGTTGAGGATAATCCGGGGAGCAAGATTTGTCAAAAAGCCCGCCAATAACATGTTGCCGACATTCAGGCCGCGAATCTAAATACATAAGCTGATGGAGTCAGAAAAGGAAAAGTTATCGATTAGCTCAAGGATAGTCCTCCCCCGTCTTCAAAGAAAAACACTTTGAATCCACCCCCTCCAAAGGGGGATATTTCAAATATTTGGATTGGTTGACAAATATCCCCCTTTGGAGGGGGTGGCCCCGATGTGTTTTTCGTCGGGGACGGGGGAGGACTCACCTCGAGTGACTACGAAACTTATACCTGGTAATAAAACTTTCTACTTGCTGATAAATTTCTTACCAATTTGCGTAGAATTTAATTTCTTATTGAATAAATAATCCCCCCGTTTTGCCAGGGAACTTTTTCCCTTTAAAGTGTTTTCCTCAAGCTCTGTTTGGGGAAAATTTAGGCTCTTATTACCATACTAACGCCAATATGTTGAGGATAATCCGGGGAGCAAATTTTGTCAAAAATCCCGCTAATAACATGTTGCCGATAGTCAGTCCCCCATTCTAAATCCATAAACCGGCTGAGCCAAAATTTCAATATTGTACTAACCGCTTCCTCGGGGAATTCCCTGCGTGAACACCCCGAGGCTATTAGGTTTAACCCCCTTCGGGGGATTTTCCTCAGCTTTGCCTGGGAAAAATTAGGCTCTTATCACCACACTAACGCCAACATGTTGAGGATAATCCGGGGAGCAAAATTTGTCAAAAAGCCCGCCAATAACATGTTGCCGATAGTCAGGCTGCTATTCGAAATAAACCGGCCAGGCCAGAATCAAAAAAGGAATTGCATAAACGACTCCGAATGGAGTCGAATATGAATAGCCCCGGATGTTATCCGGTGGTCTGATATAACGGACATCTTTCGCGACGCTGAAGGCGTCGAATATAAACACCCCCGGGGAAATAGTAGTTGCCGGAGTAAAAGCAAATCCGCGATGAAGTTCTATATTCGACCCCTTCGGGGTCGTGGCGGCCTATTTTTCTCTTAACCCCGGGCTGCTCTCTTCTTTCGCAGCCCGGGGCTATTGATATTGAATCCCATTCGGGATTCTTTTTCAAAAGAAATCAGAGCTCAATTCATCAGGTGTTTGCTGTTTATCCTTCCCCCGATAGGGCGTTTTCCTCAGCTTTGCCTGGGGAAAATTTAGCTTCTTACGGAGTAGTCTCACCAAGCCAGAATAAAGAATAGTTAGCGGAGAGCTAAAACGCCTGCCCTGATTTATTCAAAAAACCGATTTCGATGGCGATTTCGATTTGGATTTAGATGGCTAACTTATATCCGGTCAGTCCTTTTATTATAACTTCAATCCTGTGCTTTGCTCTTTCGGCAAACATTCCAATATCCCGATGGATATATTGCCCGTTTGAATAAGGTTAATAAGGTTTATTTTTGCCGGGTGGTTTCCTATGCTACTAAGTTAAAAAAAATCAAAAATACGGTTTCATTACATTCTTTTCATTCCTCATTCGTAATTCGTAATTTCTTTTGTGGCATTTCTTCCACTTCAATCAGCGAAATCTGAGTAATTAAAAAAATCTGCGGCTCTCTTGACCTTATTAATTGTTCATTAAAAATTATTAATTGCATTCTTGCCATTTTGCGTAGAATTTTACTCCTTACGGAATAAACCGGTAGAACCAAAACAAAAATAACTCTGTTTGCTTGCCCTTATACAAATTGGACAATATCACCACCTCCTACCATTCCGTCATCATACTCTTACTCATACTCCTACTCTCACTCTGATTTTTTTAAGGTTAATAAGATTTAATTTTTGTGGAGGTTTACCCCTGCTGCTAAGGTTAGAATAATCAAGAAAAAGGACTCATTACATTCCTTTCATTCCTCATTCATAATTCGTAATTCATAATTCGTAATTCGTAATTTCTTTTGGTGGGATTTTGTGTTTTGGTGATTTTGTGGCCTTTTTTTTGCCTCAATATAAGAAATCAGCGGAAAACAGGGGAGTAAGAAAAAAATGCTATTTTTCCTATATTAAAAGTGTATAATAATTTGAACATATTTTTACAATTTTTGCTACATTATCATTTTGAATTGTGAAAAACTATAACAAATTTGCCCTGTTTGTGCGGGAACTTTATGGCACAGTATTGGATAAAACTTATAAAATTTTGAATATTAATCGAGGAGAATAAAATGAAAAAATATTTTGGCTTGTTACTTGTGTTGGTTTTTACCGGCATGATCTTCTTTCAGGGCTGCAGCAGTGCGCCTGTCAGAACTGTTGAAAGAATAGAAAGAGACGCTGTAGTTGATCTGAGCGGAAAATGGAATGATACCGATGCCCGCCTGGTTGCTGAAAATATGGTAGATGATATAATTAAGCGCCCCTGGCTTACAGATTTTATCGCCGCTAATGGTAATAAACCGGTGTTAATCGTAGGTAAAATCCGCAATAAGAGCAGTGAGCATATTGCTATTGACGTATTCACAAAAGATATAGAGCGTGAACTGCTTAACAGCGGAAGGGTAAAGTTTGTGGCTTCAAAAGATGAACGTGAACAGATAAGAGAAGAACGAAAAGATCAGAATGATTTTGCGTCGGCTGAATCTTTTAAGAAATTTTACCGTGAGCTCGGAGCTGACTTTATGCTTAGCGGTGAAATAAATTCGGTTTCAGACGCCATAGACGGACAAAAGGTAATCTTATATAAAGTTGATCTTCAGCTTATCGATATCGAAACCAATTCCAAAGTATGGATTGGAACAAAGGATATAAAAAAGTTCATTGGCCAGTCAGGTTATAAATTATAATTTTAGTAATCATTCAGAGGCAGACTTTTAATTGTCTGCCTTTTTATTCAGTTTTATTTGAGAACAGATATGCTTCGGAAAAAAATAATATTCCTTTTTTTTGCCTTTATTATTATTACTGGTTGCTCTTCAATAAGAACCAACACAGAATTTTATAATCCGATTCTTGAAAACCTGAAAAAAGGGAATTTTGGCGAGGCGCAGAAAAGTCTGGCTGCTTCTGAAACGGCAGGTGAATATTCTGAAAAAGAGAGAGTTCTGCTCCATCTGGATAAAGGTATTGTCTATCACTATAATGGCGATTTCGAAAAAAGCAACGCTGAATTTGAACTTGCCGAAGAAGCAATGGAATATCTTTACACAAAAAGTATTTCAAGAGGCGCCGCTTCAGCAATTTTAAATGACAACGTACTGGAATATGATGGTGAGGCTTATGAAGACCTTTATGTAAACCTGTTTAAAGCGCTGAACTATCTTAATCTGAATAACTTTGATGACGCCTATGTTGAAATAAAACGAGTCAACGATAAACTGGCAAAACTTGACACCAGGTATGAAGAAAAAATTGCCGCGCTAAATAAATCGGATGAAGCGAAAATTGAAATAGAACAATCCAAAATTGGTTATCTGAGTAACGTTCTCGCTCACTATATCAGCCATTTGATTTTCAGGGCGGAAGGAGAAGAGGACAACAGCCGCATTTCGCTCGACAAACTTCATGAAACCTGGGAAAGATACCCCGGAGTATATAATTTCCCCACACCTTCTGCCGTCGATTCCACAACAATTTCCAGGGGTTCGATGCTTAATATTCTCGCCTTCGCGGGAACAGCCCCGGTAAAAAAACCGGTGGGAGCGCGGATAACAACTTTTGATAATTTTGTTGTGGTCAGCAATCCTGAAAATTTTCAGATACAGCCAATTCCCTTCCCCGGGGTTAATGAAGGATGGAATTTCAAATTTGTTTTTCCCTCGATAGTTGAAGAAGGAACAAATGTTTATGATATCGAAGTATATGTTGACAGTGTTTATAAAGGAAATCTGGAGCTGTTGGAAAACATGGCAAATGTGGCGCGTAAAACATTCGAATCGGAAAAAAGCATTATCTATTTCAAATCAATTATGAGAGCGGTCGCGAAAGGTGTTACATCAGGTATGATAAGCAAAAAACTGGACAAAGAAACCGGAGGGGGAATTCTGGGTGGACTGGCATCAGCGCTGACAAACGCGGCATTCGATCTTACCGAAAACGCCGATCTGAGGTGCTGGAGGACGTTGCCCGGCTATTGTTTCACCGCAGAATTCCCGCTCGATGAAGGAGTCCATAAGATTGAAATTCTTTTCAAAGGGCAGGATGGAAAAACATTAAGCAAAAGAACATATAACAATTTCAAAATTAAAAAGGGAATTAATTTAGCCGAAGCATTTTACCTTAACTGATCAGTTTCCGAAAAAATATTCGAAGAAGTTCTTTTTCCTTCTTTTTTCCTTCCAGAACTTTGTATATTCTGTTCTGCTGACCAGTCCTATCGGGCCTTCATATATTCCGCCATCTTTATAACCATCATAAACTCTGACAGCAATCACATTATCTCCATCGGGATTCAGTAATGAGGTTTCAATAAAATATCCCCTTATTTCCTGGTATTCATAATCAAATCTGCTTTGCTGAACATTTTCCCTGATAACTCCGGTCGAACCTATTCTCTTTCCATTGAGATATGCTTCATCCAGGTCATCTATTTTTCCAAGAACCACAACATACTTATCATCGTTCAGGTCTTTCGGAGTCTTAAAATGTTTTCTGTACCACGCTACGCCATCATAATTCCTGTATCCCTGTCCTTCCCAGAACGCGGGCACCATAAGTTCGCGCCATTTTTCATCGTTGTAATCCTCATTCTTCCACTCCATATTGTCCCCTGTTCTGAATTTCCATTTGCCAACAAGGTCTATCTCAATTTTAAGCTTCTGTTCCGGAATATAAATCCCTATATCACCTGAAACTATTCCTCCGGATAGCTGCGAATCATAAACCCGGACAGCAATTATATTTTCATCGTCCCTCTTTACCAGGTCAGGGGGAATATAGTACTGTCTTTTAGCGTAATAGGCAGTTTCATACCCGGGAGGGAAAGTGCCTGTGAAGCCAATTAGCGTGCCATTAAAATAAACTTCATCCACATCATCGATATACCCGAGGAAAAGATAGAGATTCCTCGCATATTCATCCTGCGGAATAACAACGGTTTTTCTATACCAGGCATAACCGTTATAACCATAAAATCCTTCATCTTCCCATGAAGATGGAACATATATATCTTCCCAGTTGTCATCAGAATAATCGGAAGAGGCAAAATTTTTATCGTCACCAACCATAAATTTCCATGCTCCCCGCAGATTTATATACCGCTGCCATTCTTCACCAGATATATTCTGAACGAATGTCGCGAAAATTATCAATATCATCATCACATATTTCATTGTCTTTTCATCCGTTGTTTGCAGAAAGTGAATATATTTAATTCTATTTTTTCTATTGTTTTTTGCAGGTAAAAAGTTGTAAAAAATTGTCACCAAAATCTATTTAATAGCGTATCCTTCACTGATATCGAGCTGATATCTTTCATATACAGCGAGTAAAAGTTCTTTTGTATAGCTGTCGTTGTTTCTCGAAGCTGCTTTCCACACTGCAGATAATCCTTCAAAAGATCCAATTTTATACAAAGCAACCGATATAAGATAAAGTTCCTGCCTGTTACCGGTTTCACTCATACGATCAACCAAAGCGTCAACGGCTTCTTTGATCTGGTATTTACCCGCTAAAAATATCGCGCTTTTTCTTAATCCTTCATTTTCAGAATTTATTCCCATAATCAATGTTTTTATCTCATTCTTTTCAAACCTTTCATTTTCAGGAGCCGCGGCCAAATCTGAAGTGACTGAAAGAAAACCGGCGATTATTAAAACACTTAAAAGTGATTGTACTGTAATTAAAGATTTCATTTTTTCCTCCGTCGATTGATTGATCATTATTTAATTTCTGATTCAAAACTACGTGAATCAATTGTCACTGTTGTCAGTGAGTGGTAAAGCAGTGTCAAAAAATGTCATAAGATAATTTTTTGTGTCAACCCTGCCCCTGACTACTGACTATCCTTATTATTTCTTATATTTGTTTTAATTAATTATGGTATAATTTTGCTTCAGGATTCAACCGAAAAAAATAAATTCCGAAAGAGTATTTTTTACCCCCTTCTCTTTACAGGACTGATATGGATTGTCTATCTTATCTCTTCATTTACGGGGCTGAATCTTATCTCACTTGGAGTACTGCCGGGCAAAATAGCGGGATTGCCCGGAATAATTTTTTCTCCCTTTATTCATGGTTCTTTCGATCATCTTATTTCAAATTCCATTCCTTTGCTTTTTATGGGTACGGGAATATTTTATTTTTATCCTTCCGCTGCCCCGCCCTTTTTTATTTCATCCTGGTTGATATCGGGAGCCGGAACCTGGCTTATCGGAAGAGAATCCTGGCATATCGGAGCAAGCGGACTCATTTACGCGTGCGCGGCTTTTCTTTTTTTCAGCGGTATTTTCCGCCGCGATAAAAGAGCTGTTGTCCTCGCGCTTCTCGTCACATTTCTTTATGGAGGATTTATCTGGGGTGTGCTGCCGGTCGATAAAGGAATTTCATGGGAAGGTCATCTGTCCGGCGCCTTCGCGGGTATTATTTTATCCTTTATTTTCTGGAAACGGGACCCATACAAAAAATATGATTGGGAAGATGAAGATGATGACGATGATTATGATCCTCGTAAACTTGAAATATCCTATAAAGATTTATATTAGAGATATTTTTCATTCTCTCCCCTTTCCTTCTTTTAACTTGTTCGGTTTTTACTGAAATCTGTCAACAGCAGATTGTATCCCGCCATTAATCGCAAAAAGAAACGAGATTCCTCATTTTATCTTTGATTGCCTCAATAAATTTATCACAACGAAATTTTTTATAAAACAGCAAACAAAATTCAATGCTTTTTTTTCAGGAGCTCTTTTATTTACCGGCCTAAATCATTAATTTGATTTTTTGTTTTAGCCGGTAAAAGAAATGCATCTTAAGCTGAATAATTCAGCAATAAATTCAGTTATCCGGTCCTGCAACATATTGTTATTCAGGCTTATACAGCATACCCGATAAGCCTGCTGACTATTGAACCATTTTTTTCAACATTACAGGAGTAGTTAATGTTTTACAATGTAAACATTTCCAGAAAAATTCTACCAATCCTGCTGATTATTTTTGTTATGGCATTCAGCAATTCCAGGGCAGAATGGATTAAATTAAATAATGGCTCGAAAGAGATCGAAACAACTGTTATCAGTTCTTCTCCTTCAAGCACAGTTATTGAATTCACTATAAACGGATTTGAATATGAGGATATTACTTTAAATGGGGAGTTCTATTCTCATGTATCTCTTTCCGGATCCATTCCCATGATGGTAAAAGGATATCCAATGCTGCCAAATATCAGGAAAAGTATCCTGATTCCCGATATGGCAGGAATGAATTATAAAATAATTTCAAGTGAAAAAACTACCGTTGACGTAAGTACGCTTATCCCCTCCAAAGGACATCTGACAAGAAATATAGATCCTGCCGATGTTCCTCTTACCTTCAGTGAATTATATACCAGTGATACCTGGTTCCCCGAAAATATCGTTGAGCTTGATGAACCCTATATTGTCAGGGACCTCAGGGGACAAACAATTGAGTATCATCCCTTCCGTTATAATGCCACAAGAGGTAAACTGGAAGTTACCACAAAAATCAGAATTGAAGTATTTGAGGACGCTTCGGTTCAGGCAGTGAATCCATTCATCAGAACCAACTCTTTTGAAGGAGTCTCAAGAGAATTCGAAGGTGTTTACAATACGCTTTTCGTAAACTACGGGCAGGGAAATATTGAATACACTCCTATTCCGGAACCGGGCAGACTGCTAATAATTTATTACCAGGATTATGCTGATGAAATAATCCCCTACTATGAATGGAAACTGGCAAAAGGAATGCCTACGGTAAAAGCGGAATACCCGACTGAAACCGGTTCCGGATCAGGCGCCATTAAAACTTACATTCAGAATATGTTCGATGAACCGGAAGGTCTTACATATATTGTTCTTGTTGGTGAATCGGATGAGATACCCACTCTGTACGGACAATATGAAGGAGCGGCTTCAGATCCGTCTTACGTAAAACTGGCCGGTAATGACGCTTATCCCGACGCTTATATATCAAGAATTTCACCTGAAAGTGAAACAAATCTTGAATATGTGCTTTACAAGCTGAAAAAATATGAAACTGCCCCTCCCGCGACCAATATGTGGTTCATGAGAGGTACAGGAGTAGCCAGCAACGAAGGTGACCCGCCTGATTATGAAAGAGCCGGCTGGCTGAGAGATATGCTTATGAATGATTTTGATTTCCTTGAAGTTGATGAAATTTACGCTCCCGGCGCCTCTGCATCGCAGGTAACATCCGCGCTTAATGAAGGTAGAAGTATATTAAACTATTTAGGACATGGCACAGGCACATCATGGTCCACAACCGGATTTGATGTTTCAGATGTGCACCAGTTAAGCAATGGTTACATGAATCCTTTCTTTATTGATGTGGCCTGCCAGAATGGAGACTTTGAAAGACCGGAATGTTTTGAAGAAGCATGGCTCAGAGCAGGCTCGATGGCCGATCCGAAAGGCGCGATAGCCGCTTATGGCTCTTCAACAAACGCGAGCTGGACGCCTCCATGCGATATGCAGAATCATGGAATGGAATTATTAACCCAGAGAGAAAGAAATACAGTCGGCGGCGTTTGTTTTAATGGCGTTATGCACGCGATGGACCTCTGGGGAGGCAGCAGTGGTGAAGGATTAAAACTGATGGAACAGTATAATATTTTCGGCGACTGCTCAACAGTTATGACATTCGGAATGATCCCCGATTCTACAGCTCCCGAATCAATCGCAGACCTTGACGCGGGCAATCCGACATCTTCAAGTATCACACTTACATGGACAGCTCCTCTCGATACTTCATTCGGCGGTGTTATAAGTTATGATATCCGCTATTCTACTGAGATGCTCACTAATGATAATTTTTCTTCCGCCGAAGGTGTTATATTCGCCGGAAATCCCGATTCAGCCGGAACTCCAAAATCTTATGAGTTCAAAGAATTAAATTTTGGCACAAATTATTATTTTGCCGCAAAAGCAATTGATATGTGGGGAAATACTTCTGATATTTCCAATATTGCCGAAGGCGCGACACTTGCGGCTCCTGAAATATCGGTTTCTCCCGACGCTGTCAATAAAGCTCTTCAGCCGGGTATGCAGGTATTCGAAACCGTGAATATAGCCAACGTTTCACAGGAAAATTCCTCGCTCGATTATTCAATTGAATTAACTAACCATAACTTTCCCGGAGAATTTAAGTTAAAAGTTGTTCCAAAACCCGTAATTTCAGCCACTGAAGCCGGAACAAAAGAAAACCAGGCTGAAAGAAATGGCGTGGCCCTGCGAGGTATTGGCGGCCCGGACGAATTTGGCTACGAATGGATTGACAGTGATGAAGATAACGGCCCCGATTATGAATGGAACGATATTTCATCAACCGGAACACTCGCTTCCGAATGGACCCCTACCGGCACTTATGATCCGAAAGATGAGGGTTACGCCGGCCCGTTTGATATCGGGTTTGATTTTAAATATTACGGCGAAATGAAAACACAGGTTTATTTAGGATCAAACGGTTTTATTACATTTGATTCTTTTTCAGGAAATACCTGGGAAAATGGAACTCTTCCTTCAGCCGATGATCTTAATGATATGATTGCCATATTCTGGGATGATCTCGATGGCAAGGATGACGGAACTGTTCACTACAAACAAGATGGCAATAAATTTATCGTTCAGTATACCAACTGGCATAAATACTGGGGTTCAGGCGCGCTGACTTTCCAGGTTGTATTTTATTCCAGCGGAAAAATTCTGGTTTATTATAATACAGTTACCCTGGATAACGAAGGCTGCACCACAGGAATTGAAAATATGGATGGCACAATCGGTCTTACTGTTGCCAATAATGCTCCTTATGCCAAAAATGAGCTGGCTCTTATGTTTTCCGATGAACCGGAATGGCTCTCGGCAAACAACCTTGAAGGCACAATCTTCAGCGGCAACAGTGTTGATGTAATACTTGAATTCACCACTGATGACCTCGACGAGGGCCTTTATTCAATGGACCTGGAAATTACAAACAGCGATCCGAATAATTCGCTTGTTGTTGTTCCTGTCCAGATGACTATTGGTGAAGTCAGCCTCGGATGGACCTGTGATATAACCGTTGCTGATAACGGCGGTATCGAAGCGGGAACCATGCTCTCATTCGGAGCCTCACCTATGGGCACCGACGGAATTGACGCTGATCTTGGCGAATATGAACTGCCCCCCGCCCCTCCGGCAGGTGTTTTTGACGCCAGATTTGAGCTTCCTGCTACTATAGCCTCTCCGGTGGATATCAGGAATAATGAACTTGATGAAATTGACTGGACTATGAAAGTTCAGCCGGGCGCCTCAGGTTATCCTTTTACCCTCACATGGGATCCGGCTTCTTTACCTGATGGAAGCGTTATGATGAAAGATCCTTTCACAGGAACTCTTGTTAATGTAAACATGAAAGAACAGAGCAGCTATACTCTCGAAAACCAGTCAATCAATAGTCTGGTAATTGAATACCGTGAAATGATGATGGTCAGCATGAATACAAACTCAGGATGGAATATGATTTCAGTTCCTGTTTTTGCTGATGATATGTCTGTTACCCATATGTTCCCCGATGCCACCTCACAGGCATTTATGTTTGACAATGGTTATACGACGGTCAACACACTTGATAACGGAACCGGATACTGGTTGAAGTTTGACGCTGTTCAGAGTCACCAGATGATGGGAATGCCGGTAACAGGCAATGTAGCGGTAAATGAAAACTGGAATATGATCGGGTTTTTCGATCAGGTGGTTCCGGTTGATCAGATAACATCCAATCCCGCGGGTATTATCACCTCTGTTATCTATGGTTTTAACAATACTTACTCAATTGTTGATCAGCTCGAACCGGGACATGGTTACTGGATTAAATGTTCCGAACCGGGTGAATTGATCTATACTCCGGTTGCCAAAACCAATCCTGAAGAAAAATCTGAAGAAAATTGGGCCTCTATTACCGTAACAGACGCTCTTGGCAACAGAGGTCAGTTGTTTATCGCGGATAACAGTTCATCATTTTATGAACTTCCTCCGGCTCCGCCTGCGGGTGTCTTTGATTTAAGATACGCCAGCGGCAGATTTGTGGAAAATATATCCGCCGGAACCGAAATAGTAATGAACAGCGTTACATTCCCGGTAACAATTTCAGCGGAAGGAACGGACCTTGTTATCAGCGACCCGGCAGGTGGCGACATCTTTAATGTCAGCCTTAAAGATGGTGAATCAACTCAGATCACCGACAGCCGTTTCAGCCGCCTTGTAATCGCTTCAACAGATATTCCTGATGAGTTCGCTCTTGATCAGAACTATCCCAACCCGTTTAACCCCTCAACAAATATCTCTTTCGCCCTTCCCCTTGATTCCAAAGTAAGCGTGAAAATATATAATGTTTTGGGTCAGGTTGTTACCGAACTTGTTGATGGCAATTTCAGCGCCGGTATGCACAAAATTAAATTTAACGCTTCAAAACTTGCCAGCGGAATTTATTTCTATAACATTACCGCCGACGCGACAGATGGCAGCAGCTTCAGCGAAACTAAAAAAATGATGCTGATGAAATAGTGACGCAGTCACATTATTAGCGCCGAAGGCGCATTGAAGTGATACAGTCACTTTAATTATAGAATTTTCACCCAAACCTCCGGGGTTTTGAAAACCCCGGAGGTTTTTTTATGCCCGCCGAAAATTTTGTCCCGGTTGAATAAGAGGGTAAGGTTTAATACTTTAGGTTTTCACCCCGGCTGCAAAGGTAAAAAAAACCAGGGATAAGTTTTAAGAGTTTGTAGTGGAATTTATTGTGTTAGTGATTTTGTTTTTTTTTCATCAAAAAACAGGCGAAATCATTGATATCCAGGATAATTTTACCTTTATTTTTTTTAATTCTTAATTCTTAATTCTTAATTCTTAATTAATAATTATCCCATCCTGCCAGGACAGCCTGTAATGTAAAACCCCCGTTTCGTTCGAAACCAGACACATCTGTATTTAAACCGGACAAAATAATTATCTGTATCGGCTATACAAACATCAGGGCGGAATCAACAAGGACACTTAAAGTTACCCCAAACGCTTAAAAACAGGCAAAAAAAAGGACCTCAAATTACGGGCAATAAAATGAGGTCCTGATCTCAGGGAGATATTTAACAAGGGTATGATTAAAAGAGCATATATTGTGCCAAAATTTTACCGTCCAAACTGTGACAAATGATAATCGAGGTGAATATAAGCAAGCCTTCCCCATTGTTTTTTATTCATCTTCCCAAACACAGGATGCTCAATTTTTTTATTATCAGGATAAAAATCAGAAAATCTGTCAATCAGGCCGGCAAGTATTTTTCGGTCATTTTCAAAATCTGTCGGCCGGGTTCCATCTGCTTCCTGGTCCAGTTCTTTCATCGTTTTCACTTTCCCTTTGGGAGCGGGCATACCAATCAGAACCAGAAATTTAACCACCGTTGTCGACATTATATTTCCGGCATATTCCGAAATAATTTCTCCTGTTGAAAGTCTTAACTGGTCGGCCATGTGACATAATGCCTGTCCCGCGTTCATTTTACCCCACAAGGCTTCGTCATCAGGTGATATTTTATTCAGACGCTCCTCAATTTCCTTTTTGTTTGTTTCAGAAAGTATATTTTTCATTTCTCCTCATCTGTTATTTTGGAATATTTATCACAAATTAAGGAGAAATTATAAAAGAAACCTTATCTGAATTGCGAAATTTATTTAACGTCATTTCGATATATGAGACAAAATTTTCCCCAGGCAGAGCTGAGGGAAATGCCCTGTTGGGGAAAAGTTCCCTGGCAAAATGGGAAGCGATTTATTCAATAAGAAATTAAATTCTACACAAATTGGAAAGAGATTTATCAACAAGTAGAAAGTTTAATGCCAAGTAAAAGTTTTGTGATTACTCGAGGTGAATCCTCCCCCGACCTCCGGCATAAGACGACCGGAGGCCACCCCCTCCAAAGGGGGACATTGTGTCTTTTATCCCCCTTTGGAGGGGGTGGATTCAAAGTGTTTTTCTTTGAAGACGGGGGAGGACTTTCCTTAAGCTAACCGATAACTTTTCTTTTTCTGACTCCATCAGCTTATGGATTTTGAATAGCGGCCTGATTATCGGCAACATGTTATTACCGGGCTTTTTTGGCAAATTCTGCTCCCTGGATTATCCTCAACATGTTGACGTTTGTGTGGTGTTAAGAACCTAATTTTTCCCCAGGCAGAGCTTGAGGAAAACACCCCAAAGGGGAAAAGTTCCCTGGCAAAACGGGAGGCGATTTATTCAATAAGAAGTTAAATTATACACAAATTGGAAAGAGATTTATCAGCAGTTAGAAAGTTTTATTGCCAGGCATAAGTTTCGTAGTTACTCGAGGTGTGTCCTCCCCCGTCAATGAAGAAGAGCGCTTCATTGCCACCCCCTCCGGCGGGGGACATTTTGATTGCTCAGGATTATCGATAAATATCCCCCTTTGGAGGCTGGTCCTTACACACACTTAGCACAGGGGGTGTGGGCGAAATAATTATCCCGGTGGAGGCTTTGCAGTTAAAATCACAAACATTTCTGTGGCAGTATCCAGACGTATTATTCCCCGCCATAGCGCCTGGGCGCCGGGCATTCCATCACCCTTTCTGCCTAAATGACCTCCTATTGCTCCAACCATTCGTATTGCCTCCTTTAGTGTTGGCGGCTTTGACGGATAGTTCTTTGTCTTGTTATAATAACAGTGTAGAGCCTTCCATTGAACATCCCTAAAAAATTCCGTACAGGGAAAATCTGGTCTTTCCCGTCCAAGCATTGTCATATAATATATTCGCCAGGCCACTACCATATCTATCCCAAGACTGGCTTCCAGGCTGTCTGTCGTTGATAACTGTCTATCCTTTATCCTGCATCCGCTTTTTAGTGTGCGATGATATACCTCTATGCCCCATCGTCCTGTATACCATTCTACACGTTTTACCGCGTCTTCGAACTTCTCTACTGCCGCTGTGGTCAACAGCATCCATTCTATCGGGGATTCTGTTGATGATGACCCCGCCTCTTCTTTCAGATATACTGCCCACGCCTGTATCGGTTCTTCTTCTTTAAACCGCTTCGGCGGCATTAGATTTACTTCTGAAAACCGCAATTCCACCCTTGCGTCCCTCCCCTTTTTATTCCCTCTGCGCGGTAGATGAATTTCAAGTGATCCGGCAATTTCACGCTTTGACATATACTCCCACAAATCCTCATGATCTGTTTTCCGATTCCTGCTCCTCTCTGATCTTACCAGCAACTTTGGCCCTTCTTGTATCGCCTGGGCCGCCTTAAACAGTTCATAGATATCTGATTCCCGATCTCCTATGCTCACTATCATTGTTTCCGGACATAACTGCCGGACTTCGTTTACTTTCTTCAGGCTGTTTATCCATTTCATACTCTCTTTTTCTTCTATCGGCAATTCTTTTCGTCTTTTGCTTTTACCCTGTTCCTCCTGATCCCGCGCCCAGCATTGGGCGTCCAGAACTCCCAGTGGCGTTCCCTGCTCGCTGAAGGCCAGGGTATCATGTAATATCAAACCTATATTTTGGGCTTTTATTGTGTTTATAGGGCCAAGACCTTCTGTCTTTGGATGTGTGCTGTAATCTAATATTGTCGTATCCTGTGGAGCCAGTACTACTTTATGCTCTCTGATACGTTCGATTGTCGCTTCTTTATGGGCTGTTAATATTACTTCCATTTTTACATTCTCATTTTTGAAAAACCTGTATGCGCCTATAGTTGCCGCTTTATCGCCACTTGCTTCCGGTATATTCGACTGGGGACTATTAAAAAAATCCCCCGCTATTGTTTTTAATCGTTCCTTTAGACGATTATCATAAAAATCTACTCTGCCAAATTCTTCCTCTGTCCAATCACTTCCTTTGCCCGGTGACGGTCTTTCTCCCAAACGATAGGGCTTTTCTTTGCAGAGTATTGTTTTCCAGCTTTTACTTAAATGATATAAATATATTTGCTTGCGGATTCCGTCCCGCCTGCCTGAACTCTTTCCCACATATTTCCAGTTGCCTGATATATAACTTGTGCCTGTAAATCTCTCCGGGTCTATATATGTCTCTACCAGTACCGGGGATACTGAATATCTTTGTTCCCAATCTTTTGGCAAACGTGATAGTACTCTCGATAATACGTATGACGCAAGATTCTTTACCTTTATCGTTGGCAATATTAAAAAGCGGGCGTTGTTTACCACATATTTTATATTATTGTTTTTCGCTGATTCGCTCCAGCCGATATATTCATCACGGGCCTTTAGCTTCCAGCCGCCTGAACTGAAACTCAAGGCTCCAATATAACCATATATACTGCTTTTAACAATATATCTTATCTGTGATCCACATAGATGTCCGCTGCCAAGATAATGATATTGATCAAGTAAAAATCGCCATATTTTAGAATCCTTACTATAACGGCTTGTAATTGGTTCTACAGTAATTATGCCCAATTCTGATAACTTGCAGGTAATCTCAGTTATCTGAACTTCCACCCTTTTTTCACTTCTTTTTTCGAATGAATATTTTTGTTTTATCTCGGGAAGTTTTATGGCTCCTCTTCGATTTAGCTCGGCTAAAGCTTTTCTACAGCTCATATCCTGTAGATTACCATTTGCCGAACGCCAGTTCATTGTCTCACAAACCATACGTGATAGTTCAAGACGAGATATACCTGGTTCTCTCTCTATAGCTTCGTTAATGAGATCGATAATTTCTTGTGTATATATTTTTCCATAAATTTGCATACATAAAGGTAAGCATATTGTTTCCCTGTGTCAAGTGTGTATAAAGACCAGCTTTGGAGGGGGTGGATTCAAAGTGTTTTTCTTTGAAGACGGGGGAGGACTATCCTTAAGCTAACCGATAACTTTTCTTTTTCTGACTCCATCAGCTTATGGATTTAGAATCGCGGCCTGATTATCGGCAACATGTTAGTACCGGGCTTTTTTGGCAAATTTTGCTCCCTGGATTATCCTCAACATGTCGGCGTTTGTGTGGTGTTAAGAGCCTAAAAACAAAAACAAGTTCAGAGTAATTTAATATTGGATTCCTGCCTGAGAAGGATTCACACCGTTTTAATATCTCTGGTACATCAACATGCAGGCCGGAATCTAATATAGCGCTAACAAAATTTTTATAGCAAACTCACGTTATTTAAGGAATATACATTTCCTGACCCGGACAAAATCACCAGCCCTGATTTTATAGAAATATACTCCGGAAGAAAGGTTATTTCCCCGTAAAATAATTTTATGTCGTCCGGCATAACGAAATCTTTCATCCAGAACTCTGACCAGCTCCCCTTTTAAATCATATAGTTCAACCACAACATAATTATCTTCGGCAACTTCAAATTCAATTATTGTTTCAGGATTGAATGGATTCGGATAATTTTGATAAAGCCTGTACCTTAACCGCATTTCCTGACTGCCAACTCCGGTAGATGAAACATTAACCGAATCCACCACTCCCAGACCAGAGTTATAATATGATCCGCTTCCGTTATATTCAATTTTTACCGGCCTCACCATATACACATTATTACCGTAGTGTGGATTTTCGTCAACAAACAGGGTATCTGTAATAACCTGCTGATTAAGTCTCGCGAATGATTTATAAAGTCCTTCGGCTCTGTAAATATAATATCCCTCAACATCCCCGGAATTTTGCCAGTTAAGAGTAATTTTATTACTGTCGGCGCTGACAATTTCAAATCCTTCAACCGGGTGAATATAATTTAACCGGAGCGCAGGGTCACCCATAAGGGCGGTATGCACCTGCCTTGCTTTATCCGATGGAGTATATAATGATATGTTATTTTGCGATCTTTTTGCGCATTCACCAATTGCGCCCCCCAGCGCCATAGTGTGCAGATGCCATGCCGGAGCGCCTGCCCAGAAAGAAACAAGCAATGAATTTTCCGACGCGAGCGGCGCCCTTAGCACATTATTGCTGTTATCCCAATCACCAAAATAGCTGCCATATAAAATTGTGAAAACAGAATGAACCGGTTTTGTAGCGAAATCATAACTTGATCCCACTCCGCCGCAATGGGTATAACTCGAACCGCCGCAACCAAGCGACCATAAAAAATCGTATGTCCCGAGGAAAGTAAAATAATCTCCTTTAAGAATGTTTTCCGCTCCGAAAAATGCCGAAAAGTTTCGGTATCCGTTTGCGGCAGGGGCCATCCCGTCCAGGTCGCCAACATTGTCATCTATAATTCCTCTTCCCTGGCAGTTGATAATATCCCGTTTGAACTTATGCGATTTTATTATATATCTTCGTAGCAACTCCTCCTCATTTTCGCTGAACACAGGAAGATCATACAGGTCAACCCGACCGATATTCAGGTCTACATCCGACTCAATAAAGGTCTGGTCAAATTTTCCATCGCCAGGCACATTATGATTAGCCTGCCTCGTCGCAGTAGTATTATTAACGGAAACATCGGTCCATTCACCATCCAGTTCGCCATAATAAACATCCGCCGGCCATGCGCCCTGGTGATTTGTATGAGCGCTTTTGAGATCACCTGAATATGGAACCGGGACATGTCCGAATAAATAGAGAGTATTTATATCCTCATATACAGCGCAGGCATCTTTAATTACCTCTTTAACATCTGTTACCGGGGCATTCCTTGAAACATCTCTTCTTGTTATTTCCCAGCCGTCACATATAAGGTCATATTCAAGCAGCCTCAAATCATCTTCCAGAGAATACGAAAAAGTATCATCAACCAACAAAAGTATCCTCCCCCTCTTATCAGCCATCCCGTATTTGATTCCGGCAAATATATGTCCGAATTTAGCCGCTTCATAAGGTCCATAGCCGAGAACCAGCCCGCCGCTTCCACTCTCTTCCAGCCTCCATGATGTTTCCTGCCCGAATACATCAAGCTGGATCTCTATTGTCAGCGAATCATGTGTGGTTCCGCCCCCTCCGTTTACAACAAATGTGGTAACTTCCGACTGGCCGAATATTCCGCCGGAGGCATATAATTCCGATTTTCCAAAAACTTTATAATAGCCAAGTCCGTGATGAGGTGAAATCCCATCCCCCCACGAATCATATATTTTGAATTTCAGTTCCTTCCCATTCTCAACTTCAACAGTATGCTTATGATGATGCAGACTTTTATAAAATCCATACTCAAATGCTTCTCCCTCGCTGATATTAAAATCAGTGTATTCAGTAGCGTTACCGTCAAGAGTCGCGATTGGTTCTCCCCATGTTGTATCGGCGGGAAATTTTTTAAAAATGTAATAATGAATGGCATAATCATCAGAAGGCCATGAGAATTTCAGAGAAGGGGGATTCTCCCCCGCGACGGCGCTAACCTGCACCGCATAGTGTTCCGTTGCTGAAAAAACAATGTTATTGAACACAATAATGCATACAACAATAAGTATTTTTTTCATTTGCCGATTCCTTGTTTTCAACAAAAATAAAGGATCTTGAGATCGAATTCATGGCCATAATTGATCTCTAAACCTGGAATCGCACTGAAAGTGTTCATCAGAATTTATCGTACAGGCCTTTCTCACACAAGATTGCAAATTTGCGATTGAGCCGGAAAAATCAAAACTACAAAGGAATAACAAAAGAAATAATCATATTTATAGTCGTAAACCGGCAAGCCAGAGGTGAAGAGTTACTTAATTGATAATTGACAATTACTTGATGACTCAGTTTTTATATTGTGTTAATTTTATATTGTCAATCTTTCTAATCGCTGTAATCCTGTTTTGTGCTTTTTTTCCGCCACCATTTGAAAATTCCACCCGCGTTTGAATAAGGTTTAATTTTGTCGGGTGAGCGCCTCTGCTGCCAAGGTTAAAAAATCAGTAGTAGGGTTCCTTCCTCTGCATGAATTCGTCATTCATCATTCGTCATTCGTAATTCGTAATTCGTAATTCGTAATTTACATTTGTGGTTCTTGTGATCTTGTGGCATTTTTTCGGCCTGAACATCTGCAATCAGAAAAATCAGCGGTAGTCCTAACCATTTAATTGTTCATTGTTTTCCTGACAGTTGCTTATGATTTGCCTTCTTACAAAGTAATTTCCAATCTTCCGGTTATGGCCTGACCGGTTTATTAATACCCTCTGTCAGGTGCGGCGCCTGTTAATTGAAAAGGTAGATCAGAATTTATCGGTTAGTTTTTCTTCTGTGCCAGAGATCTCTGTTGAAGTTTCTTTTTCTTCATCTTCTTTCAGAACATATTTAGAAAATATTATCATAATCACACTGGTTGTAACAAACATATCCGCAAGGTTAAATATGCCTGTGTGAAATCCCAATAGTTCCATCAGAATAAAATCTATAACAACACCATCATAAATTATCCGGTCCAGCAGGTTGCCCACTCCCCCGGCTATAAAAATAGTAACGGCGAAAAGCTGAAAAAACGGGATATTTTTTTTAACCACATAATAATAAAAAAGCGCTGCAAGCATTATAAAAACAAAAATCCGGAATAAAATGAATCTCAATATCCAGGGAAGTTCATCCCCCAGGCCAAGCATACCACCGGTATTTTCGGCATAAATAAATCTGATAAAACCTCCGAGGTATGATATAGCGCCGCTGCCCATCAATATATCCTGAGCATAAATTTTTGTTATATAATCAATAACGACCAGAAGCGCTATTATGCTGCTTACAATTATTATCTGTCTTCTTTTTTCCATTATTCCGGTAATTTTCTGAAAATTAAGTGCAAATTTACAAATAATATGAGCGAGAACATATTTTTATATCCTTTGATTCACTTTTTAGCTGACCTTTTTAAACTCAACATAACCGAATATCAGAAGTCGGAATCAAAATGGATAGTTGAAGAAATAATCATAAACTGGCAAGCCGGAAATAATGACGAATGACGAATTACGAATTGGTTTTCCCAGGAATATATTTTTTGAATCGAATCTGCTTTGGAGAAGCAGCATTATTGCTGAACGTCCCGATGGGGTAGTAAAGAACAAAAAAATATAGTAAGATCCCTGTAGGGGATCAACAGAGCTAAGTTAAGGAAAAAACACAATCCGAATTGTTGCCAAAAATTTTGCCATTTTGCGTAGAATTTGACTGCTAACGGATTAATCATAATCAGATCAAGCCGGAAGTAAAGAGTGGTTAGTGAAGATTTGCTTAATTGATAATGGATAATTGACAATTGATAATTGAAAGATGACCCGGTTTTTTATTTTATTAATACATCCTGACCATCATTCTTATCCTGGTAACCCTGTTTTTTCTACGTCCATCAGTGAAATCCGCGAGTAATAATGCCCGGTTAAAAAGGCAATAAGGTTGAAATTTTTCAGGGTTTGCTATTGCTACTAAGGTTGAAAGATTAAAGAATAAGGTTTTTATCAGCTTTTTCGTGGGATTTAGTGTTTTGGTGATTTTGTGGCTTTTCTTCCATCTAAATCAGCGAAATCAAAATATTCTGCGGTCATCTTTTCAATTGTTAATTGTACATTATTAATTATTAATTGAAATTTTGCCATTTGCGTAGAATTCAACTTCTTATGGAATTATCACAAACCGGCAGGTCAGAGCAAAAAAAATTTCAAATGACAAATTGGCTTTCTCAGGAATGGTCTTAATTCAAATCTGCAAAAAACACGGGGTTTTGAAACCCCATGAATTTGCAATCCCCTCATGGAAAATTAAAGTTAACCTTTTTATTCAAAGCGCCTGAGCGCTTTAAAGTTTCGACGCACATCAGGCCTTATTTAAGCAATATCATTTTCCTGGCTGATTTATACTGCCCGGCCCTGAGTTCGTAAAAATAAATTCCGCTGCTGAGGCCGGAAGCGTTAAAATTAACTTCGTGCCTTCCGGAACTTTTTATCTCGTCAACAAGCAGTCCGATTCTTTTACCAAGCTGGTCAAAAACAGCGAGAGTAACAAGACTTTTTTCAGGAATAGTATAACCGATAGTTGTTTCAGGATTAAAAGGATTAGGATAATTTTGAGCCAGCGTAAAATCTTTTGGAAGATCGATTGAAACCTCTGTCGGGTCACTTCCGGTTCTGGTTCCGTCGTAATCAACCTGAACTAACATATAAGAGAATTTACCTGATAATCCCGTTCTGTCAATAAATTTATAGTTGTGTGGTTCGGTTGAGGTGCCATAACCTTCAACGAAAGCAATCTTATCCCACCGGGACTTCTCACCTGTGGGGATATCCAGTCTGCTCCTGTGTATTTCGAACCCGCTGTTATTTACCTCGGTCGCGGTCTGCCATGTAAGAACAGCCATATTTCCAAGCGCCGCGGCATTAAAAGAAATTAGTTCAACCGGAACAACATTTGATGTTTCCTCATAACGAACAGTCCAGAGACTCATTTCACCATCATGAAGTCTCATCCAGAAAGGATATACGATTTTCCTGTAGGCCGCGATCCCCGCGTAATCGCCGAAAAAGGTACCAGCGGTTGGTTCGAATGAGGATTCACTTACCTTGAAGTTATGCCAGGAATCTCCCCCGTCAGTCGATTTGGCCATATATACATCTGTAGCCGAGCCGGTTGTGTTTCTTCTGTCGTAAAAAACCGAATAAATTATGCCGGTCGTCGAATCTACGGTCATCCAGGGGAAAAACTGGTGCCTGCCCGACGCGTCATTATTGACGGTTATAATATCACCCCAGGTTTCACCTTTGTCGGTGGATTTAATAAAAAACACATCAGTATCATCCGTTCCGTTTCTCTGGTCCGACCACATAACATAAACATTTCCACGGAAGATTGATTCACTGATATCGCATGCGGTAATCGGCATTCCGTTGCAGCGGTATATACCGGGAACATCAAATGCCCATCCACCCGGCTGATCGGTCACAAATATATCATCTCCAAATGTTTCACCACCATCTGTCGACTTGTCAAACATTATTCCGTGAGGACCCGACCAAGCCATATAAACTTCACCATCCGGCCCGATAGCGGGCACAGCGCCTTCCACGGTTTCATCCTCATCAATACAGTTTCCACCCATGTCACTTATTCTCACAGGGTCTGACCATGAACCGCTGTGATCGGTGGTTCGCGAGAAGAGTATTCGTGAGCTGTCGGATGTGCTGCTGCTGCCATAATCATCAAATTCGGTCCAGGCCATATAGATATTGCCCCTGTATGGCGACCATGAATGATCACACGCGAGCCATTCCTTATCCTGGTTTTTCGGTTCATTAAATCCTATCCCGGCGCCATCATTCCAGCTATTGCCATTATCTGTCGATTTCTGAACAACTATCCTGTCAATCCAGTAGCCGACAACAGGATTCGACAGATGCGCGAAATAAAGGTCTCCGGCTTCATCATATATCAGAACCGGATCACCCCATACGCCGAGAGTCGAACTCATTTCGGTTGTTGTCCATGTTAATCCGCCATCGGAAGAGGAATAAAAATAATCCAGGTTGGAGCCTCCCGCCAGTTCAAGAGGATTGGCGGGATTTATGGCGATGGAAACCTCCTCAGGACTCGAGGTCCAGTCGGCATTGACCTTAATATTTGTATACTGTCCCAAAATTACTGTTGAGAAAATTATAAAAAATAAAAATATTTTATTCATTTTAATCTTATTCCGGTTTGTTAACTGGCTCTGACAAAATATACTAACTATTGCTTAAATATACTGCCGGATTATTTTACGATGGCAAGAATTTCCTTAACAGCTTTTTCGAGACCGACAAAGAGAGAATGGGCGACAACAGCCTGACCAATACTTACCTCCTCAATTTCTTCAATTTCCGCTATATCAGCAAGGTTGTGATAATTCAGACCATGTCCGGCATTTACTCCCAAACCTTTTTCGCGGGCAAAACGGGCTGCCATTCGGATCCTTTCAAGTTCTTCATACCTGTCATCCATCGATTCGGCGTTGGCGTATACTCCGGTATGAAACTCGATAAAATCGGCTCCTGCTTCCACCGAGGCCGCTATCTGGTCCAGGGCAGGTTCAATAAAAAATGAAACGGCAATTCCACTGTTCTGAAGTTCTTCGGTAACTTTTTTCAGATGATCCTTGTGTTTAATAACATCCAGTCCTCCCTCGGTCGTAAGCTCCTCTCTTTTCTCAGGGACTATAGTAGCCAGTTCCGGTTTGACTTCACAGGCTATTTTAACAATCTCTTCATCGGCGGCCATTTCAAGATCAAGTTTGGTCGTAACAAGCTGACGAAGCAGTAAAAGGTCCCTCTCTTTTATATGTCTCCTGTCCTCACGTAAATGAACAACAATGCCATCGACACCATATTCTTCGGCTAAGAGCGCGAAAGTAACAGGATCAGGATTTTTTTCCCCACGGGCATTTCTTAAAAAAGCCACATGATCAACATTTAAACAAAATCTCATTTTATCTCCAATTCAAAAAAGTCTTAAATAAAGTGAATTTCAAATGTAAATCTAATGAAATGCCCCCTATTTTTACAGTAATGAATCGAATATTTTAGAGAGTCTGCCGTATGTATCTTCACTGCTCAGGCGGTTCCTTATTACCGATATAAGATCGAGAGAAAACATAATGCCATAATGAACGAATACTCCGTAAATGAAAGAACCTGTGCGCAGCGCGAGGATGCCAAGAGCGATTCCGCCGAGAATTGAGCTGAAGGTTTCAATATCGGGCTTGCCATTATGCAGAATAACAAAGGGAATCATCTGTATCAGCACCGCGTAATTGCCAAATTGTTTTTTTAATCCGAATAGGAAATATCCGCGCCATATAAATTCCCATGCCGCCATATAAAAAAGCATGCCGGCTTCAAATATGAAAAAAACAAGCCAGTCTGTTTTTGCCTGCTGCAAATGGGGATAGTTTTCCTGAAAGGCCGGAGAAGCGGAAACAATTATTATTATCGGCAGCATAAAGAGGAGAAAAAGAAAAGTGTATTTCAGTCCGGTCCTGTAGTCTCCAAGACATAATCCGAAGTCGCCGCCCCTTTTTTTATGAAAATAATATATTAGCAGCAGAGGCACAACAAAATAGACCAAAAAATCTCCGGCGAACCAGTAAAGATATTCAACCAGTTTAACATATTCATATTCTTCAAAATACTGGTAATAAAACCATGTACGGAAAAACGTCCGGGAAGTATAATACCACGATATAGTTTGAAGCAGAGCGACTGCGATAAAAATTACAGTCGTCTCTTTATCAATTTCCTTAATCGATAATTTTAGTTTTTTCAGGTCTTCAATAACACTTTTCAACATCGCGATCATTTATTATTAATAAACTGAACAGATTTTTCGGCGCACCTTTCCCCATCAATCGCGGCAGATACTATACCGCCCGCGTAACCGGCTCCTTCGCCCGCGGGGAACAGACCCTCCAGTCCGGGATGCATCAATGTTTCCGCTTCCCGTGGAATTCTTATCGGTGAACTTGTCCTTGTCTCAGGAGCGAGAAGCTGAGCTTCGGCAGTATAATAACCTTTCATTTTCCGGGAAAACTGCCTGAGTCCTCCCGAAAGCCTTGAATGGAGCGAATAAGGAAAAATATCACGCAGATCATAACTGAAAACTCCGGGTATATAAGAACTTGCGGGCAGGGAATCAGATACTTTTCGTTCTACAAAGTCGGTCATTCTCTGCGCGGGAGCTTTCTGGCTTCCGTTTGCGGCATTAAAAGCTTTTTTCTCAATATCTTTTTGAAATTCAACACCGGCGAAAACACCTTTCTCCCGGTATTTTTTCAAATCCTCCTCTTTAACCTCAACCACAATGCCTGAATTGGCGAATGGAGAATCTCTCCGGCTTACCGACATTCCGTTAAGAACCAGTTCCTCTTTACCAGTTGAGGCTGGTATTATTATTCCGCCGGGACACATGCAGAAGGAAAATACTCCCCTTCCATCCGCCTGGCATGCCAGGTTATAACTCGCAGCCGGAAGATTGATATCTCTTAGAGGGGAATGATACTGAATGGAGTCGATCAATTGCTGCGGATGTTCAATCCTGACTCCCACCGCGAATGGTTTCCTCTCCATTTTTATTTTTTTTTCACCCAGAAGATAATAAATATCCCTGGCTGAATGCCCTGTGGCAAGGATCAGCGCTTTTCCATAAAACTCTTCTTTATCATTTACGATTACCCCATTAAGTTTTCCATCATTGATAATCAGATCAGTCACTTTCTTTTCAAAATGAATTTCCCCGCCATATTTTAATATTGTATCCCTGAAAGCCTCAATAATTTTAGGAAGTTTATTTGAGCCTATGTGCGGGTGAGCGTCATATAATATCTCATCTGCCGCTCCGTGTTGATGGAGCAGGTCCAGTATTCTTCCCACATCTCCCCTTTTTAAAGAGCGGGTATATAATTTCCCGTCGCTATAGGCTCCTGCGCCCCCCTCCCCGAAACAATAGTTCGACTCAGGATTCACAATATGTTCCTGCTGGATATCCCTAAGGTCTCTCCGCCTGTTCCTGACATCTTTCCCCCTTTCAAATATGACAGGTTTTATACCAAGTTCAAGCAGCCTTAAGGCGGCAAATAGTCCCGCTGGTCCCGCTCCGGCAATAAGCGCCCTTTCAGCTTTGGAACAATCCCGGAAAATAAATTTCCTTCTTTCGGGAAGTTCATCTTTTGAGTTGGCAATTAATAACCTGAGACGATATACCGGTTTTCTTTTTCTTGAATCAATTGACTTTCTCAAAATTACGAAGGAGTCTATATCATTCTTTCCTCTTTTCAGCCTGAACGCGGCTTCCTTCTTAATAAAGCCGTTATCATTTATAAATTTCGGAGGAACTTCTATCTCAATTTCTTTAAGCATATTTTTATCTCATCAATAAGTTGATTTTATCAGGCCCCCGTCTACAGCGATGGTCTGGCCATTAATATAACCTGCGTTTTCCGAAGCCAGAAAGAGCGCGAGCGCGGCGATATCATCCGCTTTCCCCAGTTTTTTCACAGGCACGGCATCGGCCATTTCAGAGAGGATTTCTTCAGCGCTTTTACCCGATTTTTCACCATTATTCAGGGCCAGTTTATCAAGCCTCTCGGTATGAATAAACCCGGGGGAAATATTATTAAAAGTTATATTATTTTTCGATTCACTCATACTGATCGTTTTAGCTGCCGATACCAGACCGCTTCTGAAAACATTGGATAAAAGCAGATTCTCTACCGGCTGTTTTACCGATAAGGATGTAATATTTATTATTCTTCCCCATTTATTATTTTTCATACCGGGAAGAGCAAGTCTGATAAGCTGAAGCGCGCTCATCAGCACCTGCTGATAAGCATGATCCCAGGCCTCCTCTTCGAAATCATTAAAGTACCCGGGAGCCGGACCGCCGCAGTTATTTATCAGAATATCAATATGTCCATATTTTAATTCAGCCTTCCTGAATGCAGATCTTATATCCTCCTTTTTATTAAGGTCACATTTTAAACCATAAGGTGTTTTTCCTGTAATTTTTCCCAGTCGGGATACGGCATCTGAGATATTATTTTCATCAGAAGAACTGATCGCCACATTTGCTCCACCTTCAAGAAAGGCTTTTGCTGTGGCAAACCCGATACCTTTGCTCGCCGCTGTGATAAAAACATTTTTTCCTATTACTTCAAATACCATTTATTCTCCCCAATAATAAAAACAATAATGGTAAATCTAAAGATTTTCATCAACTTTACAACCTCTTTATCATTTTGATTATATTGTCTGAAAACCGATATATCATTTTGATAAAAGCCCGGGCCCTTTTTTCTCCCCTTTTCCAGATAAAAACCTGTTTTTTTTTCAAATTTTAACCCGATTACCTATTGGCACAATTGATGCATTAAGAAAAGTGTTTCACGGAACGGGATTCCTGGTTCGATTCATAGTAAAACTTCTCAACCTCGTTATAACTTAATTTGTTGGCTTATTGTTTCCCGGAGGGGTCATTTTCACCTCCGGGTTTTTATTTCGGAATTTTAGCAGATAATATGAATTCTTCAAACTCCTTAAAATATATACCATTGTCCACCCCCGGGCCGCTTCCAATATTCAGTAATGCTGAAGGAAGCCGCCCGGCGGGTTTTTTTATTATAATCGGTAAACCGACTTACCGGAAAACGAACAAAGCAAATCTGATTTGCTTTTTCAAACGTTTCCTGTAACCAGGAGAATGAGTCAGATGAAAATACTTTTATATTTGCTTCTTCCGCTTTTACTGTTATCCACACTTCAGGCAACTGAAAATTCATTTAAGCCCGCAGAAAATTCTGCAACAAGTATTAAAATCTCAAACGATAAAAAATTAAGACATCTCTATATATACAGGTCCAAAGATTATTTTGAGTATTCCAGTCATTTTAGCATGTTAACCGAAAACAGCATTTTTAAAACGGATACTCCGGTAATTGCCAAAAGGATCGCAAGAAAAAAGTTTAAAAGTAAAAATTAATACAGGCGAGTTGTTGTTATATGGAACTTCATTATATTGATATCGCGATCATCGCAGTTTATCTTCTGGCGACTATTCTAATCGGATTTCTCGTCTCGAAAAGGGCATCCAAAGATTTGTCTTCCTATTTTCTGGGTGGCAATTCTCTGCCCTGGTATATACTCGGAGTATCAAACGCCTCTGGTATGTTCGACATTACGGGTACGATGTGGCTTGTTTATCTCCTCTTTGTTTATGGAATGAAAGGCATTTTTGTCCCCTGGCTGTGGCCCGTATTCAACCAGGTATTCCTTATGGTTTACCTTTCAATCTGGCTGAGGCGGTCAAATGTTATGACAGGAGCTGAATGGATAAAAACCCGTTTTGGTGACGGACAGGGAGCAAAATTATCCCACATTATTATCGTAATTTACGCCCTTGTCAGTGTTATCGGATTCCTTGCCTATGGATTTAAAGGAATCGGGAAATTTTCATCAGAGTTTCTTCCCTGGGACCTCTCCCCTAACCAGTATGCTCTGATATTTATGGCCATTACCACCTTTTACGTTATAAAAGGAGGTATGTATAGTGTAGTATTTACAGAGCTTATCCAGTTTGTGGTTATGACAGTGGCTTCGGTCGCAATAGGATTTATTGCCTGGAATATGGTAAGTCCCGAATCTGTTAACGCGGTGATTCCGACAGGATGGAAAGAGCTGCTTTTCGGATGGGAGCTCAACCTCGACTGGAGCGGACTTATTGATTCGGTCAATACTAAAATAGCCGAGGATGGTTACTCGCTGTTCACAATATTTATGATGATGGTATTATTTAAAGGAGTGCTGGTATCAATGGCAGGACCGGCTCCGAATTATGATATGCAGAGAATTCTCGCTACAAAAAGCCCGACCGAAGCGGCCAAAATGAGCGGGATGGTCAGTGTCGCGCTATTCCTTCCCCGTTATATGATGATCGCCGGTCTCAGTATTCTGGCCCTTGTATTTTTCTCTCCGCAACTAAAAGCGATGGGGCCTGATATCGATTTCGAAATGATTCTTCCCTATGCCATTAAAAATTTTGTCCCTGTCGGATTGCTTGGCGTATTGCTGGCCGGTTTGATAGCGGCTTTCATGTCAACTTTCGCGGCTACCGTTAACGCCGCTCCCGCTTATATTGTTAATGACATTTATAAAAGATTTATAAATCCTCACGCCGATAAAAAAGTTTATGTCAGAATGAGTTATATTACATCATTCCTCGTAGTTGTTATTGGTATCGGATTTGGTTTCGCGGCAGAATCAATAGATTCGGTTACTCAATGGATTGTATCAGCTTTGTGGGGCGGTTATACTGCATCGAATATCCTAAAATGGTACTGGTGGCGGCTAAATGGATTTGGTTACTTCTGGGGCATGGTAGGTGGAATTATCGGCTCTCTGCTGCTGCCGGTTCTTTTTCCCGATTTATCGCCGCTTCACGCTTTTCCTTTTATACTGGTGATATCGATGGCGGGATGTTTTATCGGAAGTTATATGACCAAACCGGATGATATGGAAGTGCTAAAATCCTTCTACAGCAAAGTGAAACCCTGGGGACTCTGGAAGCCGGTATATAAGGCGGTTTTGATTGATGAACCGGGATTTGAAAGAAATAAAGATTTTAAAAGAGACATGTTTAATATTGTCATTGGTATCATTTGGCAGACAAGTATGATTGTAATACCAATCTACTTTATTCTGCACGAAAACCTCTCCATGATAACATCAGCGGCAATATTACTAATCACTTCCCTGATCCTGAAAAAAACCTGGTACGATAAACTGCACGATTGATTCCGGGAATAATACACCTCTCTTTTTATTGGGATGCCTCCGGGCATCTCTTTTTTTATCCCTTTTAAATAACTTTTATATTCTCCCGCCTCTATATTTACGACAAATATTTAATCGTAATCGTAATCATAATCATAAACTGGCAAGCCAGAAATGAAAAGTGCTTAGTGAAGAGTGAAGAGATAAGAACCTGCAATTTTTCTTTAAGATAACTTCAAAATCCCAAAAAAGTCCCGTCAGGGACGAAAGATAATAGCCCCGCAATTCATTGTGGGGAAATAAGTTAAGAAGTTGATCAAAAGTCCCGCCAGGGACGACAGAATTCCCCGGTAAATTGATGGTCAAATAAAATTTTGCCATTTTGCGTAGAATTTAACTCCTTACGGAGTAATCTGACCATGCCGGGAAAAAATTCAATCCGAAAAAAGAATCGTTCTCCTTCTCGTAATCCTACTTCGTACTCGTCTTTTCAAAACGCTCAGGTTATTCGAGAACGAGAACGATTACGAGTACCACTTTGCAAAGTACGATAAAATTTTGCCTTTTTGCGTAGAATTTAACTGCTAACGGAATAATCATAATCATAAACTGGCAAGCCAGAAGTGAATAGTGATTAGTGAAGAGTGAAGAGTGAAGAATGAAAACAATTCTCTGATTTATTAAAAAATCCGATTTCGATGACGACTTCGATTTGAATTTCAACCGGGCGTTTTAAATTCTTTAATCCCCGTCATCCTGCTCTGTGCTTTTTTTTCAGCGGTTCCTATTATATTCCGCTGAAAAAATTGTCCTGTTGAATAAGGTTAATAAGGTTTAGTTTGGTCGGGTAGTTTCCTATGCTACTAAGGTGAAAAAATCAAAAAATAAGGTTTCTTTATATTCTTTTCATTCGTAATTCGTAATTCGTAATTTCTTTAGTGGCTTTTCTTCCACCTCAATCAACGAAATCTGCGTAACCAAAAAATCTGCGACTCTCTTGACCTTATTAATTGTTCATTATTAATTCTTAATTGCACTTTTGCCATTTGCGTAGAATTTAACTTCTTATGGAATAAACTGGCTGTACCAGAAAAAACTAAGCTGACCACTCCAGGTTGAGTCCCAATGCCATTCAGTTAAGAAAAATCACAATATTAAATTGGTTTATAAGCCATGTAGTAACGTTTGGGATATTTAAAATTCCTTGGGAATTTTCTTTGCTCCCTGACTGAAAATCTGTTCTCAAAAAAGAGTTCCTGCAATGCAAAAATAATTTTGCGATATTGTTTTCTAAAAAAAAGTAAAACCACGTTATTTTTCATTTTTGAATAGGCTTGTGTCCAGTTAATTTTCTGCGTTAACTTAAAGCCATTATCTTTACATCTGTCAGATATCTTATCATGGATTCCATATGCCAAAATAGCAGTCAAATTCATAGTAAAGATTCTGGCATAAAAATCCTGTTTAATAAATTCCGGTTTTTTCCCGGAAAAGTTTTCTATTTCTATCCGGCGCTTCAGTTTTTTATAAGACTCCTCAACTCCCCATCTCATAAAATAAAGAGAATGGAAAATTTCGTAGGGATATTTAACTGAATCATACAGAGAAGTGACAAGAATTTCTATATCACCATTATCTAAGTCAATACGAATAAGTCTGACCTTAATCGGTTCAGTGGACAAACCAGAATTTTTGCATCTTTCTTTTGCCTTATAAGAAGGTTTAATCCATACAATTTTTTCTTTTTCCCCGGATTCGATCATTTCCCGAACAACTTTCCAGCTTTGGATGTCTACTCTTATACAAAAGTCAAGATTGCGAGAAAGAATCAAATTAAAAATCCAGTAGCTTCCAAATCCTCTGTCAAATAACAAAAGAGAATTTTCAGGTATAGAATCTATTAGTTTTTCTGCCTGATCAAGTTCAGAGATAGAATAAGGATCTAAAGTTGCGTCAAGAACAACATCGTTAAGGAGATCAAAGGCCTGTGAAACTCTGGCCGGGACAAATGGAACGTCTCCGTTCTCAGATGAATATTCCCCAAATTCTTTAATAGTGTTATTGTTTTTCGGAAGGTTAAGCGTTGAACCATCAAAAGCAATAAGAAAAAAATCATGCCATTTTTTTGGTTTAGCGTACATGTAAAAAAAGTTAACTATCAGATGGTAAAGTTCAATAAAGGCAGAATGGGAGAGTTTGTCGCGCGCCTGGATAAAAGCGCTGCTACAGATTTTTCTGATGGGAAGATCGGAATTAAAAATGGTCTTAAAAAAATTATCCAACTCTGACTGGATAGAAGAATTACGGAAGTCAAGCAGAAAAACAAGAAGGTATTTAAAAGGGAAAGCTCTGTTTCTGGTGAAAGCGTTTTTAAAAAGTTTGTGTCGATCGATAAATTCTTTTGAACTAATGACATTATTGATTAATTTCATTAAACTGGTATAGAATTTGCTTTTCAATTACCATGCCAACCTCTCTGATATTTTATGTTTAATTCATTATGTAAATCATTTATAATAATATTTGTTATTACCTATATGAATATACTGAAATAATATATTAGATGCCATATTTACAGTAATTGTTTTTGTTATATATCACCTATTTAACCAACTTTTCCCTTAACTGAATGGCATTGGGTTGAGTCCTCCCCCGTCGTCAAAGAAAGACACTTTGCCGCCACCCCCTCCAAAGGGGGACATTGTCGATTGCCTTGAATTCCGAATGTCCCCCTTTGGAGGGGGTGGCAATGAAGCGCTTTTCTTCATTGACGGGGGAGGACTCACTTTGAATAAACACAAAACCTTTAATTGGTAATAAGGTTTGATTTTGCCGGGTGGTTACCTCTGCTACCAAGGAATCCCAATTTGGGAAAACATCAAATTTCAAATTTAGTAGCAAAAATTAGAGAAATTACATCCAGTGGAAATCTCTATAATAATTAGTGATCCGAATCCCCTCCCCTTAAGATTTTAAGGGGAGGATGGGTGGGATTTGATCTACCTTGAATCTCGGCGTTTTCACTGAAAAATATTCATGTTGCCCGGGTGGTTAAAAAATCATAAGTAAGGTTGTATCGAGTTATTATGACTTTTTTTCAGCAAGGTTATTACTCCCTGAATAACTTTGTCGTTTCTATTTTTAATTGTTAATGGTTAATCATTAATTGTCATTTCATAATCTATCCGGTAAATATCCACTCTTCCAACATTATTCCCCGGGATATAGGATGTAAAATAGAAAACACCCGGTTCAGCCGGATTTATTGCCGAACCAAAACTCCAGCTATCCGGTGTATTAATATCTTTTCCGAGCAACAGGGGTGGAGAGCATTTTTTATTCTCCATTTTTGTAATATATAACAGCGCCTCATCTTTATCCGGAGTTTTACGAGTAAAAATAATTGTCTTATTATCATGAAGAAAAACAGGATCAAAATCATCATCTTCAAAATTTATTCCGGCAAGAAGTTCCGGCATTCGGGGTTTGCTGTTTTTTATTTCGGCAATAAATATATCATGTTTTCCGGCGCCTCCTTTTCCATCTGTGCAGTAGAAAAAATATTTTCCATCGGGACTGAAGGAAGGTCCCCATTCATCCCCGCCGCTGTTTATTTCAGGTCCGGCATTATAAATTATTCCACCGTTAAAAATTGAATCCGATGAAATATAATAAATATCATCCCCTCCAAAACCACCGGAGCGGTTAGAGAAAAACCATATAGATTTCCCATCGGGAGAAAACGAGGGATCAAAATCATTCGAATCGCTGTTGAAAAAAACATTCCGGGGAGAGGTCCATTCATTATCCCTCTTTTCAGCATACCAGATATCCCATCCTCCTTTTCCATTTTCCCATCCTATTGTTCCCCACAGCGCCCGGGAACCGTCAGGAGAAAATGTAATTTTAACCTCCGACATTTCCGTGCTTATCTTTCCCGGCTGAAATATCCCCCTTTTTCCTGTGAAAATGATATCCTGCCCAAAAGTCTGCGAAACTATCGTGATTACTATAACTATAATTAATGATCTGGTCATATTGTCCCCAAACTCAAATAATCAATTCAGCTAAAGCTGCTAAAACGAAATAATAAAACTATTTCACCAACTTTAAAAATAAAAAAAGCCCGCGGAAAAATCTTCCCCGCGGGCCAAAATCACGTTAAGCTTTTATACTATTGAGGAGCGTCCGCGGTATATTTACCTTCGAGACTTTCCTGCTTAAGATCACTTCTGCCTGAAATCCTTTCTGCAAGTGATTTTCCATCAAGTTTATGATAGGCCAAAACTTCCAGAGGTGTTCCACACTCAGGATAATCGGTCAGACCAAGATTTATAAATTCGACGCCACTCAGCAAATCCATCTCGTTCAGGGCATTCAAAAGTCTGTCAGCCAGGCCGCCGACAGCCGAATGATCTTCCAGAACATAAATTTTCTTCTGACCATTCACTGTTTCTGCAAGCCACTCTTTATCAACTTTGTTCAGCCAGGGCATATTCACCACTTTCAGACCAAATCCTGATTCTTTCAGTGAACGGCTGGCGACAAGCGCTTCATGAAGCATTACCGGACCATATCCGAATATTACAGCATCTTCTCCCTCAATAAGAGTCGAGCCCCGGCCAACTTTAAATTCATAATTGTCCGGTAGTTTTATCGTTTCCGGCGAAGGTCCGATAACCAGACGAATACAGCAATTATCCTTTGTTTCATTAACGCAATACTCAACAACTTTCCTGGTTTCGAAAGCATTACATGGCTGTAGAATTGTCATATTAGGTAAGGCTCCCATCAGCGATATATCCCTTACACTCTGATGAGATTTTCCCGGGCCGGCTGGAATAATACCTGAGAAATGACAGGTATAAATAACCTTCGTTTTTTCTCCCGCGTTATTATATATCTGTTCATTGGCTCTCGCGGCAAGGAAACTGGCGAAGGTGCTGACTACCGGAATAAGTCCCATGCGCGCCATTCCCCCGGCCATAGAAGCCATATCCTGCTCAGCTATTCCATTTTCAACAAACCTGTCGGGATACATCTTTTCAAATTTTCTCAGCTTACAGTCGGCTGAAAGGTCCCCGTCGATTACCACGAGGTTTTCATTTGTTTTACCCAGTTCGCAAAGTGTATCTCCGTAGGCTTCGGTAACAAATTCTTTTGCGGCCTTGAATGACTCTTTGCCTTCCGCTTTATTCTCCGGAATCTCAATTGACCCGATACCAAGTTCACCGGCAAGTTTGTTTATCGTCGCGCTGACTTCTTCAAGACCCTTGACATAACTTTCATCATTCGGAGCTCCCGAGTGCCATTTGTAATATGTCTTGCCCGACGCTTCTTCCATCTCAGGTTTCTCCATGAACGATACCCCTTTTCCTTTAATGGTATCGGCAATGATCATTTTGGGCTTATCAGTTATATTTTTCAGTTTATCGAAAGTGGCTTTCAGCACCTTATAATCGTGACCATTTATTCTTTCGACATGCCAGCCGAATGATTCAACTTTTCTGACAACATCTTCAATGGAGTTCACATCCTCAACAAGCATATCTGTCTGGTATTTATTATGATCCATTATGGCGGTCATTCCGGTAACATTCTGATGCGCCGCGGCCTGAATTGATTCAAATATCTGCCCCTCCTGGAATTCACCATCTCCGGTAAGCACATATACATGCCCTTCATATCCTTTATAGGCTTTCGCCCATGCCATTCCTTTTGCTTTTGAGATACCCATTCCAAGTGAACCGGTGGATGCTTCGATACCCCGCTGCCTTACTTCAGGATGCCCGTCCAGTCCGTTGAGTCTTCGCAGCATCAGCAATTTTTCCGCGGGGATAATTCCGAGAGCGTAAAAGAGAGAGTACAGCCCGGGAACATCATGCCCTTTTGAAGAAAAATATATATCCCTGTCAGGTGAGTCAACTCCTTTTTCAAACAGATTCATTTCATTGAGATAAAGATAGGTGACTATGTCGGTCGCGCTCAGACTTGAACCGAGATGCCCCGATCCAGCTTTTTTAACTGCCACAAGAGTGTTATATCGGCACATTTCGGCAAAGAGCTCCATTTTTTTCGCCCACTCTCCTTCAAAAGCTCTTACTTTATCAAATTCCTTTTTCTGGATAAGATTATAATCCATTACTTTCTCCGGTATTATTGTTTTCATCAATCAAAAACTTAAAACTTAATTAGATTCATTCCAAAAATAAAAAATCATTTTCGATTATTTCTTATCAAGTCAGCCTAATAATCACTTTTAACATAAAGTTAATCAGTAAACCGGCATTGCCCGAAATATTGAACGACAAGATTTTTCAAAACAGCCAGAGGTTGACAGGTAGTGAGTGTGGTTAGTAGAGAGTGAAATGTCAAAATCTACAGTTCCATATCTTGAAAAACATCAGAGCCTTTTTTTATTCTGCCATACTACGCGGGATAATAATTATTAAGGAATGAGCTGTTCGATCAGGCAGAATTAAATATTACCCTGAAAACCGATCCTTCCCCTTTTACACTTTGCACTTCAATTTGCACATTATTCAGAGTGCAGCTTTGTTTAACCAGTGCGAGCCCTATTCCGTTTCCCTCAAATTCCTTTGTATATCCACGATGTTCAGTAGAAAATTCCTCGAATAGATTCGGCAGATATTCTTCTGAAATTCCTACTCCGGTATCACTGATTTCCACTATTATTTTATCCTTCCTGTGAAAAAGCTCAACAGTAATTTTCCCTGTTCGCGTATATTTAACCGCGTTATCCAGCAAATTACTGAAAATCTGGTTTATTGTATATTGATCACCATAAACCGGATATTCATCCGAATCTTTTGTAAGGTACATTCGAAGCCCTTTTTCCTTCGCCGCATGAAGAAAAGTTATGTAGAGGTGGTCGATCACATTTTCAAAAAGATCAAAACGGGCCATCACCGGCTCATAACTACCTGTCTGAAGTTCGGAAAGATATAAGATAAGGTCCATCGTACGTATAATTCTTCTTGCCGCCTTTTCAATAATCGGGATACTATTTCGCAGATACCCGGGAAGCATAACCCCAGCTTCCTCTTTTAAAAGACTTTTAAAACTTAGAATCGAATTAATTGAAGTCCTTACTTCATGTGACATCTGCGAAAGGTAACGTGATTTTGTTTTGTTGGCAGTTTCAGCTTCCTTTTTTGCGTTGAGAAGCTGCGCTTCACATAATTTTCTTTCAGAAATATCCCTGATATTCTCAATCACATAATTTAACCTCTTCGCCTTGTCAAATACGGGATAGGCGCTCAGCTCTATCCAAATCTTTTCAGGTTCAAGAAAATATTCACCTCTTTCCGGTTTGAGAGATTTATACACCTGGTCGAAGGCGTTTTCCGATGGGATGCCTTTTTTCATCTTTAATTTGCTGTTGTCCAGTCCCGCTACCTGCTCCTGCCTGAGATTAAAAAACCTGAGTCCTGCCCTGTTCAATTTAATTATTCGTTTATTATGATCACATATCCCAGATATATCAGGTGTGATATCAAGGAAATTTAGCTTTAGTGAATAATCGACGCTTTCTTTTCCTGTTGAGGACAATAATTTATTCAGGTAGGCAGAGGCTATTTTTTCAGCCAGAAAGGGGGCGGCATTCTCCATTAATTCATTTACCCTCGCCAGCGATTTTTTATCAGAAATAAATAAAAATCCACAACCTTCAAGGCTCTCCCCTGTCAGCGGAAAATTCAGAAGGAACAATTCTTCACTTTTATATTCATCATTTATTCGCAGGCCCGATTGAACAAATTCAGGAAAATCAGACAGTGGATAAACCCCTGCAGTCGTTTTATAAAAGAGAGGAGACTGTATATTCATTTCACCATTCATCCGCGGATAGAATATGAATTCAGCTTTTTCCTCCCGGAATATATTGTAATAAAAGGCAATCTCAGGTTTTTCAACTCTGTTTAGAAAATCGAGGTAAGATTTTATAATTAAATCGGGCTCTTTAATAACGATAATCTTCTGAAGAACCGAAAAAAGCCCTGTCGTTTCAACGCCGGGGGTATTACTTTTCCCTTTTTCTTTTTCGCTTAACATGGAGACTCCTGATATATTTTGAATCGAAAGTCAAAAAATCAGAATAATTCCAGGGACAATTATATATAAAAAATTTATCCCTATATATCAAGAGAGAAAAAAGGGAAAGTATCGCCGAAAATATTTCTCTTATACTTTCCCCTATAAGCCGGCAAAGCCAGAACCAAACTAATTCTGTCGTCCCTGACGGGACTTATTAACCTTTCTTTATATATTTCTCCCTATTTGAAGAGGTTGTGTGAAAAGTTTGTGCAATTCTATAAACTCATCCCCAAACCCCTTCTCTTGGGAAGAGAAGGGGCTTAAATTGCTCATAATTCGCAACTTTTTAAAAGTCCCTCTCTTTTTAAGAGAGGGATTTAGGGTGAGTTCCAGACTTTTCACACAGCCTCTGAAAATAGGGGCTATTTTCTTTCATCTGTTCGCCGCGGAGGATCCCTGCCTGGATTCTTTTTTCCATGATACTATTTGTAACGAAATGAATCAGATGTAAAAAGTCCCGTTGGGGATCCGCCGCGTTGGACAGGCTTTCAGATAATAGCCCCGCAATTCATTGTGGGGAAATAAGTTAAGAGGTTGATCAAAAGTCCCGCCAGAGATTCTCCGCGGCGAACAGGCAGACAGAATTCCCCGGTAAATTGATGGTCAAATAAAACTTTGCCATTTTGCGTAGAATTTGACTTCTTACGGAGTACTCGTACCCGGCTTTATTTTTCCCTGGTGAATTTTTCTTGTCCGATTACTGCTCCTCCTATTAACCCGGACAATTCAATATTCTGCCATTTAATGCAAGAACAGGATTGGTAATCTGCCTCATTCAACATTTCGTTTTCTTTACTCCCCGCCAGTCTGAACCATGATTGAAGGATTATTGGATTACCTGGTTAAAATCACTGTCGGGTTCGGCATCGGTTATCGTTCCCCGGGGGTAAATTCCACGTAAAGGCCGAAAAAGGAAAAGAAAACGCGAAGCCCGCAAAGAAGAACAGGATTTACAGGATTGTATTGATAAACAGGATGAAGGAGAAAGATTTATTATGCGGAGCTGATATACAAACAGGCAAAGCCGGTACCCTTAGGAAATTCAGGGAAAAAATCGTACACGTAATCATAGACTGGCAAGCCAGAAGAAAAAGTGGTTAGTGGAGAGTGAAGAGATAAGAATCTGTAATTTTTCTTTAAGATAACTTCAAAATTCCAAAAAAGTCCCGTCAGGGATCCGCCGAGTCGAACAGGCAGACAGAATTCCCCGGTAAATTGATGGTCAAATAAAATTTTGCCATTTTGCGTAGAATTTGACTCCTTACGGAGTAATCATAATCCCACCCCCCGGGACAAAATGAACAACTCCGGCGCCGTCACCCAACCCGCTCACCAGACTCATACTCATACTCTGATTTTCTAATACCGATACCGAAAAATTATCAGGTAATCATATAATCCTTTAATCATGGTTTAGAGATCACTCTCCGCAATAATTATCTAAACCCATGAGAAAAAAGGCAATAAGGTTAATTTTGGCGGGTGGGTGAATCCTCTGCTACTAAGGTTAAAAAATAAAGAATATGGTTTCTTTTTTCTTTGCGCCTCCGAGCCTTTGCGTGAGATAAAAACCGATTTGGATTTCGACGGGATTTATAAGGCTGAATGCTTTATAATTTCATCCCGGCTGCTATGGAGTCCCCATTTGGGAATAATATCTAATTTCAAATTTTGCAGCAACAATAATAATTATCGCATCGTAAAAACTCTTCAATATTGAAAGATCGAAATCCCCTCCCCTTAAGATGTTAAGGGGAGGATGGGAGGGGTTTGATCTACCTTGAGTTGGAACTAACCTGGGGAGAAATCTGCATATTTTGCTCCTGAAAAGAGAAATGCTTTAACGCAATTATAATCCTGTTGTCTGGAAGGTTAAAAGACCAAAAATAAGGTTTCTTTGAGTTTTTTCGTGGTATTTTGTGTTTTAGCGATTTAGTGGCGTATCTTCCAACTCAATTAATGAAATACACATAATCAAAAAAATCTGTGGTTGTCTTGGCCTTAATAATTGTTCATTGTTCATATTATTGATTGCCTTTTTTGCCATTTTGCGTAGAATTTAACTCCTTACTGAGTAATCGTGCTCGTACCCGGCTTAATTTTTCCCTGGTAAATTGTTCGAGTACGCTTACCTGTTTTATGAGTACAGTACAGCTCGTTTTTATTAACTTGCACAACCCAGGATTCTGCAAAAAAGCCAAAATATTATTGTTAAGTCGCGTAAATTTTCCCCAGGCAAAACTGAGGAAAACGCCCTATCGGGGGAAGGATAAACTGCAAACACCTGATGAATTGAGCTCTGATTTCTTTTGAAAAAGAATCCCGAATGGGATTCAATATCAATAGCCCCGGGCTGCGAAAGAAGAGAGCAGCCCGGGGGTAAGAGAAAAATATGCCGCCACGACCCCGAAGGGGTCGAATATAGAACTTCATCGCGGATTTGCTTTTACTCCGGCAACTACTATTTCCCCGGGGGTGTTTATATTCGACGCCTTCAGCGTCGAGAAAGATGTCCGTTATATCAGACCACCGGATTGCATCCGGGGCTATTCATATTCGACTCCATTCGGAGTCGTTTATGCAATTCCTTTTTTGATTCCGACCTGGCCGGTTTATTTCAAATAGCAGCCTGACTATCGGCAACATGTTATTGGCCGGCTTTTTTGACAAATTTTACTCCCCGGATTATCCTCAACATGTTGGCGTTAGTGTGGTTTTTTTCCCCAGGCAGAGCTTGAGGAAAACGCCGTAAGGGGGAAAAGTTCCCTGGCAAAACGGGAGGCGATTTATTCAATAAGAAGTTAAATTCAGCGCAAATTGGTAAGAGATTTATCAACATGTAGAAAGTTTAATGCCAGGTAAAAGTTTTGTGATTATTCGAGGTGAATTCTCCCCCGACCTCCGAAGGTAATGGCATTAACATAGTGAAACGAAAGGAAGATTGCGCGAATATAATTATCCCCCAACATCAATATTTCTTGTGAAATATTTTTATAGTATCAATTAAATAGAATGATAACATTAATCGGCTAACCTATTGTTATTAAATTCTTTACAACCTCACCCCAACCTCTCTTACGCCACGGCGCACTTAAAAGCCTTATCAAGGAGAGGGGCTTTAAAATTCGCAAGGGTGGGGTCGGAATACCAGGAAAACATTAAAAATACTACATTTTTTCTCTATCTTAGCGCCATTACCTCCGGAGGTGGTGGATTCAAAGTGTTTTTCTTTGATGACGGGGGAGGACCTTCCCTGGGCTGACCGATAACTTTTCTTTTTCTGACTCCATCGGCTTATTGATTTAGAATCGCGGCCTGTCTATCGGCAACATGTTATCGGTGGTTTGCTTCTAAATCGACTAATTATTTTATTTTAAGCCGAAGGATAAACCAGAATATGATATCGAGAAACATAACCATAATTCCCCATACAGTTGTACTTAGAGCCACATGAATTCCTCCCCATACAATTGCCGCATTAATCGCGGACGCTTTACTTATTGCTCCTGAAGCGTTATATACTCCCATAAAAGTTCCGAGAAGTCCTGTTATCAGGCAGAGAAAACCCATCATCAGCATATTCTGTAAAGCTCTGGAGAGAGTATCATTATCAACCTCATTCTTTGTGAAAAAAAGAATAAAATTTCTTACAACTATTACCGCGAGTAAAATGGTTACGAGTAACTGAAGTATCCCGAAAGGACCACCTTCTGTTAATATTGCAGGCATATTAGCCTCCTGTGTTAGTTAAATAATGGTATAATTTTTTGGTTTATCTGTTCAAGACATTCAATATGTTTTCTTATATCGTAATTTTCCCCGGTGGTGACAATAACAACCTGACTTTCGGGGACTATAATTATAAGCTGGCTGCCAAGTCCGTTGGCAAAAACAGCCTCATAATCCCTCTCTTTATTCCTCTTGTTTTTCCACCATAAAAAACCATATCGAAAATATTCATCAACATCCATCCGGTCTTTGACCATTTCCTTTATCCATTCCCCGCTGATAACTCTGCTGCCTTTATACTCCCCTTTATTGAGAATGAGCAAACCCATTTTAATCATATCACGCGGTGTGATAGCAAGCGAGCCATCCATGAGGGGATAACCATTCTGTCTGCCATAATCCCACCTGTATTTGTTAATTCCGAGTGGTTCAAAAAGATATTTTTCAGCTATTTGATCGGCATGTTCACCGGAGGCTTTTTTGATGATGCCGGCAAAAAGATCAACATTGGGATTTTTATATTCGAATTTTTCACCCGGGGTGTGAATAATATCCCTGCTGAGAGTTTCATCGATAATTATTTTTCCCGATTCATGAATTGTCTGATCCAGGCCGTCACTCCAATCAACTCCCGCGGTCATAGTAAGAAGATGATAAAGATTAACATCCTCCCATCCTTTCCCGAATGCTCCTTCATTCTCCGGGAAAAATGATGCGACTTTTTGTTCCGTGGAATTCAGATATCCTCTGTCGAAACATATTCCGGTTAAAAGTGATGTCACACTTTTAGTAACAGAATGCATCGGGTGAAGATCATCATACCAGAAACCCCGGAAATATTTTTCAACTATTAACTTCCCCTCTTTCATCACCAGAAAGCTGTGAATATCTCCCAAATCTCCATTTTTTACAAAGCCGATTACCTCTTCTATTTCCTTGAGCGAATACCCGTATTCCAGGATATCCCCGACGATTATTCCATCGTCAATAACACCCGGTTTCTTATAGTGATTTTCAGTTTCTTCGGATAATCCCGGAAAATATTGTGATATATAATCAGGAGTATATTTCTCAAGCTCCATTGGCCTTGAACTTCCATCGGGATACTCAAGCTCTCCTTTCAAGAGCCCTGCCCCGGAATCAATTTCCCCTTTTAGTATTATTTCCATTTCAATATTCGACACGATCGAAACTTCATCTCCGTCAAGTGTTATCTCACCTAAAACCATTGGAGGAAATTTTACATCATTATGCCATGAATGCACGACCCCGGCCAGATTATTATCTTCATCCCTGCTGATAGCGTAGACAAATTTTTGCACTCCGAAATCATCATCAATTACATTTCCCCAGAAACCTTCAATCTTTCCCCCGGTTTTATGTTCGGGCGAGCATCCGCTCCACGAAGAAAAAAGAATCATAATAAGTACAGATATAATTTTACGCGGCATATTATCACCTTTTATTTGTTGACGCCTCAAATAAAATGATTTTTGTTACGGAGAATTTTTTTATTAGACCGGTGTTTACCAAGTCAGGAGGGAAAGCGCGCATCTGATGATATATTGCATTTATCATAAGAAAAACGTATTTAGGCTACGCTTATTTGTTTTCTGTCGATAATAATTGCTTTTATTACATTTTTTATCTTTTTTTTGAATAAAAATGAGAATTTTCAATACTTGAAACAGAAACTCTCGACATTGTTCGGAAAACCAGCCAGAATAATGCTGCATATATTATTCTGGCTGGTGATCATAGTCTTTTATACTTTCGTCTATGGAAGGATGAGCGGGAATTATGTTGTTACTTTTATACACCTGGTTTATACTTTACCCATTTATGTAGCATCCACTTATTTCACCCTGTATTTCATCATTCCGAGGTACCTGCTTAAAAAAAAATACCTCGATACTTTTATTGCCGGATATTATGTAGTGCTCGCGGCAGCCTATTTTGAAATTATTCTCTCCCTCTTTCTTATTGTCCGTCCCGCCCCCTTTTTGCAGGAAGCCGCTATAAAAGGGGGTGAATTTAATTCAACTTCGCTTGATGTTTTTCTGAGGCTTATCGGAATTTTTGTTGTTGTTTTTTTTGCGTCGACTGTTAAAATTCTAAAACACTGGTATAACACCCAGAAAACAAACCAGCTCCTGACAAAAGAAAAATTTGAAGCCGAGCTTAATTTCCTTAAATCGCAGGTGCACCCTCACTTCCTTTTTAATACACTCAATAATCTTTACGCTCTCACCCTTAAACAGTCGGAAAAGGCTCCGGAAGTTGTAATGAAACTTTCCGAACTATTAGACTACATGCTTTACGAATGCAACACAGATTATATCGCGTTGGAAAAAGAGGTTAAACTCATTATAAATTATATTTCTCTTGAGCTGCTTCGTTATGATAAAAAGGCCGAAATTCAATTCAATATTTCTGGTGAACCGGAAAAATACCAGATAGCGCCTCTTCTTCTTTTTCCATTTGTTGAAAACAGTTTTAAGCATGGGGTTTCTTCATCCTCTTCCGGCGCTTTTATTAATATTAACCTTAAGGCTGAACGAAACTCAATTTTATTTGAGATCGAAAACAGTGTGCCCGAAAAACCGGTAAAAAAATCAGAACGCAGGGGACATGGAATAGGCCTCGATAATATAAAAAAAAGGCTGGAGCTGATTTACCCTGAAAATCATCAACTTCAATCCGGGAACAAAAACGGCTCATATAAAACCATTCTTTTAATTGAATTACGGAACATGCAGTAATGAAAACAAAATGCGTGATTATTGATGATGAACCTCTCGCTATCGAAGTAATAGAGTCCTATATAAACAAAATGAATGATCTTGAATTAACAGGCAAATTCACCAATCCCATAATTGCGTTCGAAAAGATAAGATCAGATACACCTGATTTAATCTTCCTCGATATAGAGATGCCTGAACTTTCAGGAATCGACTTTATAAGGACACTCGCGAATCCTCCGGCCATTATTTTTACAACAGCCTACAGAGAATATGCCCTCGAAGGATTTGAGCTTGAGGCGCTCGATTATCTTTTAAAACCTGTATCATTTGAAAGATTTCTAAGGGCAATAAATAAATACTACAAAATTTACAGTTCTCCTGTTCAGACCAAAATAACTGAGCAATTACCCGGGCCGGAACAGGAATATATTTATATCAAAGAAAACAAAAAGGCCGTTAAAGTTTTTCTCCGGGATATTCTCTATCTTGAATCGCTGAAAGATTACGTAAAGGTAGTCTGCAAAGAATGTAAAATCATAACAAAATCAACCATGAATCATTTCGGGGAAATTCTTCCGGAAGAAAAATTCCTCCGAATACACCGTTCAACAATCATAGCCCGTTCTGCCATAAAAACTGTTTCACACAGCATGATTGAAACCGGAAACAGACAATTCACCATCGGAAGAAATTATAAAAATGAAGTTCTGAAAGCCCTCAAGCTAAGCAATTCCGGTTTCTGATACCGGGTATACCCTCGCACTGCCCAAAACAGATTCGAAAGAGCTGCGAAATGAATAAAACTCTTTACAGTCTACTCATATCTCAACGCGTCTGATGGATTTATCAATGCCGCTTTAAGTGATTGACTGCTTACAGTGATAATGGCGATAAAAAGCGCGATAAATCCGCTGATAAAAAAGTAGAGCAGACTGATCTCTGTTTTATAAGCAAAGTCATTCAGAAAAAGGTCCATAAGATACCAGGCGACCGGCCACGCGACAATATTCGATATCAGAACCCACCTGGTAAATTCTTTTGATAGCAGAATAATTATACCTGATACCGGACTTCCCAGGGTCTTCCTGATACCTATTTCCCTTGTTCTCTGTTCTGCTATGAATGAGGCAAGTCCGAACAGGCCAAGGCAAGAGATAAATATGGAGAGAAATGAAAAATAGGTAATAATATCGGCGAACTGATTCAGATAAGAATATGATGACTGGACTGTTTCATCCATATATTTCCACTCAAAGGGATATTCCGGAGCAAATTTATTAAAACTGTTTTTAACCACTCCAACCGATTCATTTATATCACCGGGAGCCACTCTGATAAAACAATATTTCCAAAAATATTCCCTGTGGTGAGGGTGAATTATTAATACCAGGGGATTAATTTCCGATTCGAGCGGCCTGTTATGAAAACCATCCATAATTCCTATTACCTGACCATTAAGATGCATAAAATCGAGCTGAGCGCCGACAGGATTTTCCAGTTTCATCAAATCAGCCGCTTTTCTGTTTATAACAAAATTCATCTCATCATTTTTACGTTCCCTGCTGAAATCTCTCCCTTCAACTATATTTATTTTCAAAGTCCTTAAATAATCAGCATCACCAACCACAAATTTGGTCAGAACAGTTTCATCATCTTCTTTTCCTTCCCAATTAACAGCATTGGTGTTTCCTATCAAAGTCGGGAAACTGGATGCTCCCATTACTGATTCAATGTGTGAGTCTTTTGTCAGCTCATATCTGAATGATTCGAATGAATCTCTCAATTGATCATTCATCGGAACATAAATTACATTCTCTTTATCAAACCCCAAATCCTTATTCATCATAAAATTAAATTGTCGCAGAACGGTTATCGTGCTTATTATCAGAATAATTGAAACGGCAAACTGCCCGACAACAAGTGTCCGTCTGAATCCCGCTCCCGATTTACCGGAAAATAGTTTCTCTTTAAGCACATGCGCCGGTCTGAAAGAGGAGAGAAAAAAGGCGGGGTAGATTCCGGCTGTTAATCCGGTAAGTATGGCAACAAGAAAAATAAACAACAATATGGATATATTACCGCTCCCCAGAAATGAGAGAGATTTACCGGTCCACTCATTAAACCAGGGCAGAACAAACTCAACAATAGCCACAGCAAAGAAAAATGAAATAAACGAAAGGGTTAATGACTCCCGCAGGAACTGAAATATTAGTTCTTTCCTGTTGGCTCCGAATACTTTCCTCACCCCTACCTCCCTTGATCTTTTGGCATATTTAGCGGTGGAAAGATTCATATAATTAATACAGGCAACCAGTAAGATGAAAAAAGCGACAATGCCGAAAATATAAACGTATGTAATATCTCCCGTCCCTATATGAAGATGCTGATCGGCGAATGGAAAAAGATTTACTTTCATATCAAGCCCGTTTTCCGGCTGATTTTCATTTATGACTTCTTTTACCTGTTCATTTAACCCGACTATATCTGTTCCCGGCGCGGCAAGAATATATGAATAACTTTCCCACGACCAACTGTTCAGTTTCTCCGTGCCGAGAAGTTCAATCGGGCCGGCAATATCGAACCGGACCTCCGAATTGGCCGGAATATCTTTGATAACACCGCTGACTTTCATCTCATATTCGCCGTTAAAATGTAATACTTTCCCGACGGGATACTTGTCGCCAAAATATTTTTTCGCTGCGCTTTCGGTCATCACAATAGAATTCAGATCATCAATGCATGTTTCAGGATCGCCGTGGACAAATTCAAATGTAAAAATTCTGAAGAATCCTTTATCCACAAGATATACTCCCTCTTCACGGTATCTTTTATCTTCATAACTGAACACACATGTTTCATATGTGCTTCTTCTCTGGATCCTTGTAAACTCTTTTATTTCGGGATACTTGTCATGAAGAATAGGAGCGAGCGCGAAAGGGGGCACCACACCTGTATAACCGGGCCATTCCGGACTTTTAACTGTTACCCGGTAAATATCATCATAATTTTCATGAAAAGTATTAAAACTTAACTCATCACTTATCCATAAAATAATCAGGATCGCGGCGGCAAATCCCGCCGCGAGTCCGCTGATGTTTATGAAAGTAAATCCTTTGTTCCTGAATAAATTTCTTAAAGTAATTTTTAAATGAACGAGTAACATTTTTCACCTGTTCAAATTATTCATACCTTATTGATTTAACCGGATTTGCCCTGGCAGCTCTTATTGACTGTACAGAAATTGTAAGGAACGCGATGACGAGGGCCGAAATACCTGAAACAAGATATGGCCAGAGCTTCAAGGGCGCCTGGTAAACAAACTCGGATGACCAGATGCCCATCGCGAAATAAGAAAAAGGCCAGGCAAGCAGATTAGCTACAACAACCCATTTAAGAAAGTCGTATGAAAGAAGCATAATAATTTTCCCTTCACTGCAGCCAATAACTTTCCTTATCGCTATTTCTTTTCTTCGCTGCTCAACACCAAATGAAACAAGCCCTACAAGTCCAAGTAGAGCGATTATAATGGCAAAGAGTGAAAAGTAACCAATATTTGCGGCAAAATCTCTCTCATTATTAAACTGTCTGTTGTAAAAATCCTCCATAAAAATAAAATTAAAATTATTTTCAGGATCAATTTCACTGTATATTTTTTCAAGTTTCGCTGTAATGCTTTCTGTATCGGAGCCGCCGATTTTTATAAGGAGGTTTAAATTTGCCTGTTCCTGGTATGTAAAAAACATCGGCTCCATTTCCTGCCGGGGGCTTGAAAAATGGAAATCCTTATAGACACCAATAACATTCAGCATAACCGGGTTTCCATTTACATCTATCATTTCTATTCTTTTTCCAATCGGATCATCCCAACCTGTAAGTTTGAACGCGGTTTCATTTATAATACAGGCGTCAACAGTATCGGAAGGAAAATCTACTGAAAAGTCACGCCCGATCGAGGTTTTTATTTTCATGGTTTCGGCGAATTTATCATCCACAATAATCCAGGGAAACATAAAACTATTCTGCCGGTCAAAACCCTGCGGAATCACCTCAATACGGGTAAAAATTGTACCGGGCAGAGAGGTTGTCCTTCCTATGTGTTCCACCCCTGCCACACCTGACGCCCTGTCGATAAAAACCTGGGCAACTTCACGCGGCATACCGGTAATCATAACATTATCTCTGCTATACCCCATATCAACTTCCTGCAGATATTCCACCTGGATATGGACCAGTAACACCCCTATAAAGAGTGAGATTGTAATAGCAAACTGGAAAATAACCAGAAAACGCCTTATAAGAATACCTGCCCTGCTCGTGTGAAAATCTCCCTTCAGCACCATCACCGGTTTGAAACCAGAAATTATCAACGCGGGATAAATACCAGAAAGCGCCCCGAGAAAAACCGCCGCGAGAAATAATGATAATATCGCCTGCCAGCTAAACAGGAGATCGAGCATCAGATTTCTTCCGAGCAAACCTGTTATATAAGGTGAAACCGCAGCGACTATTATCATCGCGAAAACAAATGAAATGATTGTCAGAAAGGTCGATTCACCGAGATACTGGGCAATAATATTTCCTCTGCCCGAGCCAACCACTTTTCTTAAACCGGTTTCCTTTGCCCTGTGTGAAGCCCGCGCGCTGGCAAGATTGATAAAATTTATCGACGCTACAAGGAGAATCATTATGGCAATGGCGGCAAGAGTATATACAACATTCCTGTCATTGCTTCCACGGTTCATATAATCATATTGATGATCGGCTGATCCCAGGTGTACATCATCAAGGGGTTGAAGTCTTATTGTGTAGAGATCGGGCAATCCCTGCGGCCTCGCCCAGTCATTTATCTTGCTTTCCAGTTGAGCGACATCCACATCGCGATCAACTTTTATATATCCCGATAGCATCAGGTTTTCCCAGTTATCCCACCATACAGGGTTCCTTTCCGGTTTCAGCGGAATAAGAAGATCAAAACTGAGATGATTATTAGTGGGAAGGGTTTCCACAATTCCGGCAATGTAGGGACTTTCGAAACCTCTTACAATGATACTTTTACCAACAGGATTTTCTTCACCGAATAACCTTTCCCCAAGTTCCCTGGTAATATAAAAACCTTCCGGAGCGTCGAGAGGGTTATCTTCCCCTCCCTCAATTATTTTTACTCCGAAGGTTTCCCAGAAATCTGTATCGGTTACAAATGATCTGCCTCTGATGGTTTCCGCGTCATCCTCCTTTCCGGGAATACCGAGTCGCACATTGCCGAACGAAAAAGTCCTTGTGCCCGCGATAATCTCCGGTACGGCATCGGGAAGCCCCGCCGCCAGAGGACCGGGCATTATCGAATATATCATTTCCCCTTTCCCCGATTTCTCTACGGTCAATAATCGGTATACTTTATCACTATCAGGGAAACAACTGTCAAATGTAAGGTCCTCAAAAACGTAAAGACCGATAATAACGCTCGCGGAAATGCCCAGCGCGAGTCCCGCGATATTTATAAATGAATAAAATCGGAACCGCAGGAGATTCCTGAATGCTATTTTAATATAGTTTGTTATCATTTGTCCACCGACTTCCTGTATCTATTTATCGCATAATTTATTTTCTTTTCCAAATTTTTATCTGACCCGGTTAATTGGATATATTTTTTCCAGTTGTTTATCACACCCTTCCAATTTTTGGTTTTCCAGTATAAACACCCCAGGTTATATAACGTTTTCGCATTGTTATGGTCAATCTTAAGAATCTTTTTATAATCACTTTCAGCCTCCGAAGCGCGATTCAGCTCTGAAAAACATATCGCCCTGTTTATCAAAGCTGTTACATTTTCAGCATCTGAATCAATAACTTTTGAATAATCAGCGGCAGCTTCTGAATAATTGCCCATCCTCTGGTGACAGATACCCCTGTTAACATAAATTTCCGGCATCTTTCCATCCAGTCTTGCAGCGGCGTTAAAATACTGAACCGCATCTTTATATCGCAGTTCTTTCATGCATACCAGACCCAGGTATACAACCGCCACCGGATTTTTTTCAAGTGAGAATGCTTTATCCAGGTCCTTCTTCGCTTCCTCAAAATTCTGCTGATTATAATACATTATTCCCCTGTTAATGAGGGCAGGGACAAAAAGTGAATCAATTTTCAGACACCGGGAATAAAGAATGATCGCCTCACTTGGAAAAGAGCTGATAAATGCCTTGTTATATATCTCGTATAACTCCGATTTATCACTTTCCGGTTTACCTCCGCCAAACTGATCAAGGCTTACAATAATTTCTTTTTCCCTGAATGTGGGGTTATAACTTCCCGCTGTTTTTATCTTTTCCTCAAGAAAGTCCCCAAATTCTTTATCCGATCCTTTTCTGAACCGGGCGCATTCATACAGGCTTTTTATAATTTCCGAAGGATGAACGGTAATGCCATCGGGCTCTCTCCTTTTTTTCTTATCATTAAAAACATCACTATCCAGACTGACCCGCTCTATCATAAAGAGAGGATACTGCCACCATGCTGAATCATTTTTAACTGAATAGTAATTTAGTGTACTCATAAGAATATATGTTTTTAGTTCGGAAAGGTCATTGTTTAATGTAGTATGACGTATCATATAGTTGATTCGTTCTACAGGGGGCATTGAATTATAGAGAAACTTCAGGTGCCACTGTAAAGATACCAGCAAATTAAACGCGAAAGCGGACGCGTCAAATATTTGACTCTGATGCATTTTCCCAATCAGATTTTCAAAATTTTCCCCGGTTATTTTATCAGCCTGTTCCGCTACGACCGAATAGGATGAATCGGCAAAAAAGAGGCTGGCAGTATAGTCGATACTTTCACATTTGCCGGTCAACAGGTATCCTTGTGAAATTTCCATCCAATTCCCAAAAGGGTCTGTATTATACCGGGCATCCGATCTATAAGGCTGCAGCACAAAAATTATTGAGCATATTAAAATGAGTCTCATATCTTCCCGGGCTTATTATAATATACTTTTCAAATACCGTGCCCTTATACGAATATTAAAATTTCTCTCTTCATATTAAAAAAATGTGTACGATAATAAATCATTTCGTCCGTATCCGTACAACACAAGATGATTAAAACTACTTTATTGCCCCTCTCAATGGATTATTTGTTGTTTTTTGAACAAACTTTCGCGAGTTAAGAAAGAATAATTTTATGAAATTTGAATGGCAATTTGTAAATTAAGATTAAATATAAAAACAATGCGGAGATAAAAGATGAGAAAACTAACAACCTGCCTGTTCTTGTTGACTTTTTTTGTAACCCTTTCAACAATTGATGCTCAGTTTGAAGATCTGTTAAAAACTTTCATAAAAAGCGGATCAAGCTCCATCAGTCCTGAAAAGGCAGCGCAGGGATTAAAAGAGGCTCTTGAGGTTGGCACAAACAACGCCGTCGGCCTGGTTTCAGCCCTCGACGGTTATTATAAAAATGACCTGATCAAAATACCTCTGCCCGATGATGTCAGGAATGTTGAAAAAATCGCTAAAAAATTCGGGCTTGGTAAAAAATTTGATGAATTCGAGGAGAGCCTCAACCGCGCCGCCGAAAAAGCCGCGAAAAGCGCGACTCCCATATTCCTCGACGCCATCAAATCGATTACCTTCAGTGACGCGCTGAAAATACTTAACGGCAGGGAAAATGAAGCCACATTATTTTTTCAGGGAAAAACCGAATCAGCTCTTGCGGCTCTTTTTAAACCAATAATCAAAGAGGCGATGGATAACGTAGGGGTAACCAAACTTTATAAAAACATCACCGGTAAAATTTCCAAGATCCCCTTTGTCAGTATCAAATTTACTGATCTCGATCAGTACGTTACCAATAAGGCGCTCGATGGTTTATATAAAATGATTGCTGAAGAGGAAAAGAAAATCAGGAAAGACCCTGCGGCAAGAATCTCTGATATACTCAAAGATGTTTTTGGAGGGGGAAAGTAAATACACTCTGCCTTACTCTATTTTTACGTCAGGTAAAAAAACAGGGCCGGAAGATTATCAGATTTACCCGGACTTCCGGCCGCTTCATCTATGCATTTACAAGCATGCCGTTGGACCTCACGGCAAACCCGGTTTTAATTTCCAATTGCCCCCCGAGATTAAAGCCGCTTATTAATCCCTGAAGATTTTCCGTCAGTCTGTTTAGGTCTTCGGCAGCCCGCGCCACTTCATGAATCCCTTCAGCTGACTGCAGGGTAACCGTTGTCATCGATTCAAGACTTTTATTGATCTCAATAGCTGTTTCCGATTCCAGCTCGTTGGCCGAGGCAAGCTGGTTAATTTCAGAGGCTACTGTTTTTGAAATATCCGCGATCTCCTTCAATACCACGCCGACATCCTCAATTGAGTTTTGTCCTTGATCAACCGATTGTTTTGCCTGCTTCATTGAATTATTTGCCTCTTTTACTTCCATCTGAATTGTCTTAATTGTATCGGCAATTTCTTTGGTCGCATTTGTTGTTCTCTCGGCAAGTTTTTTCACTTCATCGGCGACCACGGCGAATCCTCTTCCCTGTTCCCCCGCTCTCGCGGCTTCTATGGCAGCGTTAAGAGCCAGGAGATTGGTCTGATCGGCAATTTCATTAATCACCTGGACAATTTCACCAATCTGAGCTGTCCTCTCTGTTAGTTCATAAATTATCTTTGCCGTATTATCCGATGAAGAAACAATCTGTCCCATACCTATTCTCGCCGACTCCATTTTTAAAACCCCTTCACCCGCTTTTTCGCCGGCCTTCATCGATAGTTCCGCCACACTGGATGAATTCCGCGTGCATTCGTAAATAGTTTTTACAATATCATCCATAGCTCTGGCAATTTCGTTTGTCTGCGAACTCAGTTCACTCGCCCCAGCAGCCATTTCTTCAGTGCCGGCTGATATCTGGTTGCTCGAACTTGCTGTCTGTGAGCTGGCGGAAGAAACCTCAAAAAGAATTGTTTTCAGTTTCTCCACAGTTCTGTTGAAACCGGCAAAAAGTCTTTTGATTATTTCATCTTTTCTATTCTCATCAACGCTTACAGAAAGATTTCCTTCTGATACCTCCTCCATCGCCTCCAGAATTTCTTTTACCGATTCCTCCAGGTACCGTTCTTTCTCTTTCGACTCGGTAATATCTGTCACAAATTCAATCGCTCCGTTGATGTTTCCATCCTGGTCCCTTGTTGGCATACCTGTATATAAAATATGTATTTCCTCCCCTAAAGGTTTGGCGATTGTTTCTTTTACCACAATTCTTTCCTCTTTTATTGCCTGATAACAGGCGCAATTTTTTGTCTGGCAATGGTCAGTTTTAAAGTACTCAAAACATTTCTTTCCTTTAAGCTCAGCAGGACTTTTATCCAATATTTCCGAGGCAGTATTATTTATATACCGTATGTTAAAGTCTTTATCTATTCTCATAATTGGAGCCACCAGATCATCCATTTGTTTTTTCTGGATTCCAATTCTGTAAGAAAGAATATTTATTGCCTCGGCGAGCTGCCCCATTTCTTTATAACCCTTAACCAGCTTAATATTATAATTGCCACCCGCAATCTCTTCGGTAGCGGCAAGCAGATTCTCAAAAGGAGTAAGATAATGCCTGAAAAAGAAATACAATACATACATCGCGAGTAAAAACATACCCAGTGATAAACTCAGATTCCAGCCAATAATTGAATCTCCTTTTATTTCCTCCATAACGGCATAAATATTATAAAAAAGCTGGATAATCAAAAGAATCATTATTATCCCCGATATATAAAATAGAATATGATTTCTAAATATTTTCATTTTAATTCCCCTTGATTTTAATAACTGAGTTCCTGTTTTTGAAAGAGGATCAGGCCGTCACGGAAGTTCTGCCGGGACGACCGTTCCCCTGGTTTTCAATTCGGAGATACTGCCCCCTTTCGCTGCCAAATATTATTGCTTTCATTATCTCTGAAATTATTTTTACTTCTGAGCCCAAACCTCAGCAGAATTGACGCGCCTTTTTTATATTCGCTGGCAAATTCTATTTCACCACCAAAAACATTCAACGCTCTTTTAATAAAACATACTCCCAAACCTTTCGTATAACCAATCTTCAGAGTATCACAATCTTTGTGGGGATCATTCAACTCTTCCAGGCGTGTAGGTGGGATACCATTGCCTGAATCAGCGATAATCAATTCATAATTCCCTCCATTAGTGCTCCCCTTAACTTTTATCTTTGTACCCTTTTTAGAATATCTCAGACTATTTTCCAATACTTCAACTATTATCATCCTGAAAAAATAGCGGGGAATGCCTATCTCCCCCTCTTCAATGGATATAAAAAAATCATCTTCTCTTCCTGCGGGAACTGACAGCTCATCAACCACACTATGGATAACCTCATCCATATTATCCACCTTCGGCATTTCTTTTAGAATTGAATAGTTATTGCTTCTTAAGAAAGATTCCAGTTCCACAATTCTGTAAAACTTTTCAAGATGTTTTTTTATTCTGTCAGAAGAAAGTTTTATATAGAGCGCTATCTCTGAGAGTTCATCCCCCGCGATATTCCTCCCTTTGTTAATTAATACCTGCGAGAATCCTTTAATATTATCCAGTATGGAAGTCAGGTCTCCCGGCAAAATATTATATATATCATCTTTAACCGCGAGTATCGCGTTTTTCTGCTTATTCTTTTTCTCAAGCTGGACCTTAACCGAATCAGTAATATCCTTGTACCTGAAAGGTTTTGTAATGTAATCGGCAGCTCCAAGTCTCATGCCATCTCTTATCTGGGTATAATCCGATTTTGCGGTCAAAAAAATAACAGGTATTTCACTTGTTAGTTCCCTTTTGTGAAGCTCGCGGATAAGTTCATATCCGTCAAGGTAGGGCATTAAAATATCTGTAATTATCAAATCAGGAAAAAATGTGCTCAATATCTCCAGCGCCTGAAGGCCATTATCGGCTATTTTAATTTCATAACCTTCGGAAGAGAGGATATCTTCAATATTCTCCCTTACATCTTTATCATCTTCAACTACGATTATTTTTTCCATAACTACTCCATTCTTCACACGATAAAATTATCGGATGGTAAGCTGTTTTGTAGATTGAAATGTGATAAATGCGTGGATATTGTTATAAGCGCGTTATTTTCAATGACTAATCAGCGCCCGGCGGAACTAAAGTTTTTTGGTCCTATGTGAAATGTAGTGGGTAAAATAATAACGAAGCGCATAAAAAATAAAGACCAGGCATATTACAATTGGAAAACAGAGCGTAAAGATATGAATCAGAGATTCGTAAATTGTCATGTTTGATTACCGGAAACCAGCCTCCCGGTCTCTTCACAGCCACAGCTCTTATGGTCCTGGAAAAAGTGGATGAGTCTTAAAGTCGCTCTTACACCGACTGATTCAGGCGCTTTTAGATTTCCAGCTCTATAGGCTTTAGCTGCTTTCGCCCTTTCAGGGCTTTAATAATGTCTCTATTTTTCTTAACCGGGGCGTTGTCCCGGCCTGTTGCCCGCACCCTTTCATGGTTTTGTATACATCTGTAACAGACTTGAATTATTAATAGTGTCAGCGCTGACTGCGCGATAACCAACGGCCCCGACCAAAAAACCTTGTTCTTTAATCTTTTAACCTTGATAGCAATGACAGGCCCTCATAATTTGAACCTTATTGCCTTTTTAACCGGGGGAGTATTTTCCGCGGATTTCGCTGATGGACCCGGGAAAAACAGGGTTCCCTGGATAAGAATGATGGTCAGGATGATTTTTTTTAAAAAATCCGGGGCATCTTTTGATTATCAATTGTCAATTAACCATTATCAATTATATAGCTCCTCACTATTTAATTGGCCGGTCCGGATATCAGATTTTAAGCTCGCTTTTTATTTTGACAGCATATCTTTCACTGACCATAATCGGTTCGGTATAACCTGTTATTTTAACCCTCAATGATCGTTTAAACCATTTTTCAATATCTGTGACAAAATTGATATTTATTATATATTTCCTGTGAACTCTCAGAAAAACGGACTCTGAAAGGAGTTCTTCCCAGGCCTTTAACAATTTCCGCACAAAATATTTTTTCCCTTCCGAAGTGTAGACCTCTGAATAATTACCGTTGGATGTTATCAGTGAAATCCCCGAAATGTTTACCAGCTCAGGTTTGCCATTTCGCTCCAGCAATATAAAATCTTTTTCGGCTTTCCGTTTTTTTTCTTTTTTTTCAGCAGGTTTATTTCTCCGCAGTTCCTCCACCCTCTTTATTCGGTTTTCAATGGAATCGACAAGTTCGGCAGCCTTTATAGGCTTTATAAGGTAATCATCCGCTCCGAGCTTCATACCATATTTAATATCGGTAATCTCAGCTTTCGCGGTTAAATAAATGAATGGAATCGAAACGGTGTTGTCATTATTACTTAATTCTTTTTTTACCTGGTACCCATCCTTGCCAGGCATTTTTATATCACAGAGGATAATATCGGGGAGGTGTTTTTTTGCCATCTCTATGCCCTCCGGTCCGTCAGACGCCGTAATGGCTTCAAAACCCTTAATTTCGAGGATCTCTTTCAGGTTCGACCTGATATTTAATTCATCTTCGATAATGAGTATTTTCACAAAATCCGGTTTTTCTTTATATAATCGTAAAATATCTTTTTTACTTTAGCCGGGTAATGAAATAATAAAGGTTGTACCTTCCCCTTCACTGCTTGTAAATTCTATTGACCCATTATGTAATTCAACAGATCTTTTAACAATTGAAAGTCCCAGACCTGTACCCGGAATATTGCTAACATTTGATCCCCTGTGAAAAGATTCGAACAGGTTTTTCTGATCTGCCTCAGGAATACCGATACCATCATCACTGATGAATATTCTCAGACTGGTAAGGTCCTTTTTTATTTTCAACCCAATTTCACCACCTTCCAGGGAATATTTAATTGAGTTGGACAAAAGGTTGATAATAATATGTTTTACAAGTTTTTCATCCAGGTGAAACATAGTCTGCTCTGGTTCATATTCAAATCTGAACTTATGTTTATCCGTCGCCTGATTTTTAACTTCATCGATAATATTCTTACATAACAACCTGAAATTAACCTTTTCCGGGACAAATTCAATTTTACCGGTTTCGGCTTTGCTTATAAGAAGAACATCATCCAGCAGAGAAGTCATATAATCAACAGATGTTTGTATTTTTTCTATATGATTGAAAAACTTCTTTTCATTATTTTCACGGCTGATTAAAGTCAGCAGATCGGATGAAGACATTATTGTGGTAAGAGGTGTGCGGAATTCATGAGAAGCTGTGGAAATAAAACTCGACTTCATATTACTCAGTTCTTTTTCCCTGTCGAGGCTTTGTTTAATTTTTGCCTGTAATTCTTTCTGCGAAGTTATGTCGATGAAAGTGCCCACGATCCCTCCGTAACTTCCATCCATTCTGCTGTACTTTGCTTTGTGACTCAGATAAAATCTTTTTTTTCCGGTTCCCGATTCTATCTCAAATTCTTCAATTTTTGTAAGGCGTTCCGCGTCATCACTTGTGACATCATCTGCAAGAATTCGGGAATACTTTTCACTTACATCTTTGAGGTTCAGGCCAAGTATCTCATCTCTGCTTTTGCCCAAAAAATGTTCGAATGCCCTGTTGACAGCCAGATACCTGTTTTTTCGATCTTTAACATAAGCGGGCGATGGAAAGGTGTCGATAAAAGTTCGAAGCAGGTTAAGCTGATTTTCCAGTTTCTCTTCCGCCAGTCTGCTTAGATTGATTTTTTCTTTTAACTCCCTGTTTACCTGTTCCAGTTTTTTTGTTCTTTCAGCAACCAAATTTTCAAGGTGATTCTGATATTGTTTTATCTTTTTTTCGGCGTTTCTCCTTTCAGTTATATCCCGCAGGATAACAGCCATATAATTCGGAATGTCACTTTCTATCATTTTTATCAGAAATACGGTAAAATCTATTTCTATAATTTTATCATTTTTAATATTTTTCAGATATCCCTCGCCTGATACCGAACCCTTTTCAAACATTTCCGACATAATATGGTTTCCCAGCCATTCCCTCTGATCAGCCGGGACAAAATCCAGTATATTTTTTTCTGTTACCTCTTCATTTTCTGAAAGTCCCACCAGTTTCCTGCCCGATTTGTTTACATATTGTACATCTCCGGCCAGGGACGCGATGCCAATAAAGTCAGAATTATTATCAATAATCGCGGTTAGTTTCGATTGTTCAAGTTCATTTTTTTTTCGTTCAGTGATATCCATTACTGATAAAGTTAATCCCATCGGGAAATATACACTGTCAAATCCCGCGGCATAAATAAGAACGTCAAAAACTCTTCCGTTCTTCCTTTTCCACCTCGTTTCAGTAATAACAGATTTATTCTCACCAGCGCTATGCGAAATTTTATTCTTAAATTTTTCAAACTCCGAACCGGTTGTAAAAAACATAGAAATATCTTTACGGTTAATTTCCATAACAGTATATCCGGTCAGATGTGTAAACATTCTGTTTACTTCCTTTATAACCGTGCCGGATAAAACACAGATACCGGCCGGGGTTGAGCCGAGAATACTCTTCAACCGGTGTTCACGGTCCCTGAGCGATATTTCAGTTTTTTTCCACTGTGTGACATCGGTTAATAAAACTAATACTTCTGCAATCGGATAATGTTCGGGATTAAGAATAATCCAGTCGGCAACTATGTATTTCTCCTCTTTTTCTGATGATCCGGTAAGCATTAATTCCGAAAAATTGCCCGCGCCATTATTGATCCTTTCCAGATAATTATATTTCGACAGGCCGCTCCCGATAAATAAATCATTTATCCGGCAGTACTTTTCTGAGTTCTTCTCATTCAGACCAATTAATTGAATAAACTTGCGGTTGCAAAATTTTATATTTCCTGCGGCGTCAGCGAAACAGATTCCATCGTTAAGCAGATCAAAGATATTCTGCAAGTGATTATTTTCAGCGATTTGTCCCTCTTCCGGCAATAAATTTGCGGTTCCGTTAAAATCTTTATTGTCGTTATCAGCATTAAGTTCATTTCGGATATTTGAGAATCGTTTCAGACCGGCGTTTATAATATTTTTCATCAGAATTGAGGACATACCGGGATGAATGATACAATCTGACACCTCCGGCATCCAGTAATCTTTCGAATTCATTTTATTATCCGCCGCAAAAATCAATGGATTTTTCCTTGCGACACCTTCATCAAAAATACATTTGTATTCGCGCAGGTTATCTGCCCCGCATAAAACCGGCAGGCCGTTATCGTTAGTTAAATCGGTCTGAAAATCTTTCCCTTCTGTTAATTCAAATCCGGCTTCTGTTAATAAGCGGGTTAGTTTAACAGGTTTTAGATAACTTTTAATTATATTACCTGATATCATATATATCGACCCGTCCAAAAAATATCTGATAAAGCAATATTACGCAAATACTCAATTTTATACTTAAATTTAACATGAAAAAATGAATAAAAATTCAAACATGGTGTAAATTAGTAAAATGCCAAAAAAAATAAGTAAAACACAAATGAATGAATTTGAAAAACTTGTCCGGCTTAATATGAAAAAAGCATATTTCGCGGCCCTGGGAATAGTCGGGGGACACGATGCCGCTATGGATATTTCGCAGGAAGCATTCATTCGCGCTTATAAACATTTCGGAGAATTTGATCAGTCAAGAAGTTTCTTCCCCTGGTACTACAAAATCCTTCGTAATCTCTGCCTTAATTTTATACGGGATAAAAAAAGGAAAAAAGAAACCAGCTACGAAGATTACATCGCAATTGAATTTGAATCGTCCTCCCCCGCCATGGAAATCGAAAATGAGGAAAGAAGAAAACAGATTGAGAAAACTTTAAACGCGCTATCCTTTGAGGATCGAGAAGTATTAATTCTGAAGGAATTTCAGGGTTATTCATATAAAGAAATATCTGATTTTCTCGAAATTCCCCAGGGAACTGTTATGTCACGATTATTTTACGCCAGAAAAAGATTTGCTTCAAAATTCAGGGGGATTGAGAAATGAACGAACGCTTTATATACCTGATGGAACGTTTTTGGGATAATGATCTTTCAACTACTGAAAGAGATGAATTTGATAATATTATACGAAATGATAAAGAGCTTAAAAAAGAGTTTGAAGAACAACAAAAAACCAGGGAGGTCTTGTCAAAAATGAGATTAAAAAATCCAACAGTTAATATCTGGGATAACTACTGGGTAGGAATTTATAACAGAATTGAACGGGGTTTTGCCTGGATAGCTATAATATTAGGAAGCCTTATTCTGCTTGTTTATGGAAGTATTGAGCTTGTAAATGAGCTGTTGAAAAATAGTGAAATACCCTCAATCGTGAAAACCGGAATCGCTATTCTGACAGCCGGACTGATAGTCCTGCTTTTTTCAATTGTCAGAGAAAAATGGTTTGTATCGAAAACTGACCAATATAAGGAGATCCAGAGATGATCGTAACAACAACACCGACAATTCCCGGAAAGACAATAGTTAAAACTTTTGGAATTGTCAAAGGGAATACCATCCGGGCCAGAAATATCGGCAAGGATATTGTCGCTGCCCTGAAAAATATTGTGGGTGGTGAGATAGAAGAATATACCAAGTTGATGGCCGAATCGAGAGAACAGGCTTCCGACAGGATGATTGAATCGGCCAGAGAACTGGGGGCGAACGCTATAGTTTCATGTTATTTTTCAACAAGTTATATAATGGGAAATGCGGCCGAAATTCTGATTTATGGAACAGCGGTAGTTGTGGAATAATTTTTACCAAAGCAGTTTTAAAATAAAAAAGGCGCTGTCGCGGACAGCGCCTTTTTTTTATCTCCTGAGAGAATAAACTACTTGAGAAGCATCATTTTCTTTGATATCTGAACATCATTTCCTTTAAGTGTATAAATATATACACCGGAACCAAGTTTTCTGGCGTCAAATGATACTTTATATTGTCCCGGATTCAGGTTTTCATTCAGAATCTGAGCGACTTCCTGACCGATCACATTGTAAATCTTAATTTTGTAAACTCCGGCAGTTTTAACCGAGAAACTGATCGTAGTTGAAGGGTTAAACGGGTTGGGATAGTTCTGCTCGAGTGTGTAATCGAGTTCACCAATCGTTTCTGTTTCACCAAGACCGGTAACATTGTTAATATCTGCCATATATACAGTTCCGTCGCCGGCGCCCGCGTAAAGGGTATTAGTTGTCTCATCTTTGTAAACAGCGCTTACTTCAAATCCGCTGAGACCAAGATTGAGCCAGCTTCCATTGATTTTGCCAAGAGCGGGAGCGGGAGCGTTTGCCAGCATGTAAACACCGTTCATCCATGTACTGACAAATACGTTATCCTGAGCGTCTATTCTGATGTAATAGATATAGTTGCTTCCAAGACCGGCATTTTCTGTTGTCCATGTTGCGCCGTCGGTTGAGAATAATACACCGCCGCCATAAGTGCCGGCATAAATTTCATCCTGTGAATTAACTGCGAGACTCCAGATATGATCAAATCCGCCATTTACACTAAGCCACGAACCACCCTGCGCGTCATATTTCTGAACGCCGCCGCCGAATGTGCCTGCATAAAGTTCTGATGTGGATGTCATTGCCAGAGCGTGGATCGCTGTAAATACCAGACCGGTATTCATTTCATTCCATGTAGCTCCGCCGTCAATAGATTTGTATACGCCAAATCCCCATGTGCCAACGTACATAATGTCATCATTCTGAGGATCAATCACTACAGCGCGGACATCTTTACCTGTGAAGGTGGTAACTGCCCAGTTTTCGCCGTTAACATCCGACTTGAATAATCCCTGCTCTGTGCCGGCGAAGATATTTCCGGCATCATTTACAGCGAGTGACCATACATAACCGACAGTCATACCGCTTGTATTGAGATGTACCCAGTCGGCGCCATTATTTTCGAGACGATAAATTTTGCCGCCCCATGTGCCGGCGATAAGATCACCATTAAGGTCTTCAGTCATTGTCCAAACCAGTTCGTTTGAACCTACGCCGGGAGCCTGCTGCCAGTTAAGGTTTGGCTGTCCGCCGTTATTCGGGTTGTGCTGAACAAGGATGTTTATGATTGACTGGTCTACATTATTATCAAGGTCAGGATCAACCTGATCTGCCGATACTATTTCCACTGTGTTGGGTATATATGGATCAATCGGAATATTTCCGAGGAATTTCACATTGTTAAACTGTCCCTGGCCTTCTACAAATTTCGCTATCATCTGGCCATTCTGAACACCGCTGATGAAATTAACTTTTGCTTTCGGAGCAAGAATTGTTCCTGTAACATCAATATACTGAATTTCGATCGTTTTAGCTTTCCAGAAATTGAAAAGTACATTTGATATATCAGTTCCGTTAACCTGAAGACCGCCGCCCCAGACAAGGTTTTTGCCATTTACATTGACAAGAACAACCGAACCGTTGGGAACATTAATTGTCATGCTGTTGGAGGCGTTAAGATCGGCGCCTGCAATTTCAAATACGTTCAGGAAAGGATCCGAACCTGAAAGAGTTAGTCCGCCCCATTCAAATGTTGTGGTTCCGTTAACTGAATAACCGGAAAGTGTATTTGCGAGGTCTGTCAGATAAGCTTCCGCTGCCGCGAAATCAACAACTGTATCTTTTCTGATTGTTCCGTCACGAATTGAAACTACATTTTCAGGAACATTTTTGAATCTTCCGTAAACAACATTACCCGCGTAAACATCACCTGTAAGGAATGTCAGTTTTCTTCCGACAACCAGGACATCATCTGTGCCGCCCGAATTAGGCAGTTTATCTCCAACACTATAGTTCTGAAGATGAGCGTTACGTCCCACAGCGACTCTTCCTTCCGTATCTGAAGAAGGCTGGGTAAGGTCTTTGATTACAAAAAGGTTATATTCGGCGGCAGGACCAAGATCATAATGAGCAAGATTTGCAGCGCCGTAATCCATCATAGCGACCAGTTCAAGTGATTTTGAACCGCCCGCGGGTACTGTACCTACTGTCCAGATACCTGTATTTTCATCATAATCACCTGCGGGATTTGCCGAAACAAATTTCATTCCGTCTGGAAGCAGGTCTCTTACGACAACACCGGTTGCTTCAATCTGGGTATCATTTGATACTGTCAGAGTAAATGTAACATTTGTGCTGTCCTCCGGATTAACCGTATCGGCGGACTTGGAAACTCTGAGATCAATTTCGGGATACCACGAAATATTTGCCTCTACTTCCCTTGTGCCAAACTGTGGAGTTGCGAGAACGAGCTGCTGATAGCTGTTTGGAGCGCCGGCATGAACAAAACGTGTACCTTGCGGAATAATAACCGATGCCGAAGCTGTAACAACTGCTGCGTCATCATTCACATGAGTTAAGGAAACTGAATCACTTAATCCCAACGCGTTGGTTGTAACCTGGTTATGGCTTAATACACCATCAGAATTTGTTACCAGGTCAATTACAATGCCTTCCGCGGGGTCATTGTTTTCATCATAAGCCTCAACAACAAATTTAGCTGTTGTTCCATAAACAAGTGTCTGAACAAGAGGAGAGATATCCAGAGTGTTTACAGGAGATGTTGTTCCGGCGTTCGCGTTCGCGTCTGCGATTATTTCAAGAGCGCGGGTTTTTACGGTGGCATTGTTCATTGTGGTAACATCAAGACTATCGCTATAATGCCAGATTGCGCCCTGAACCGCGGCGGCCTCATCATTTACATTGCCAAGTGAACCGGGATATCCCATTGCTTTATAGGGATAATAGTTATTAAGTATATATGTTATTTGCGCGGGAGTATTGCCATCATCGGTATATGGCTCGTTATACTTTATGTTGTGTCCCAGGTCTATACAATAAAACAATACAGGGTTACCATCGAGAGTTCCTGTAAAAGTACCAACAGAATAAGTGCCGTTACTGCCGGTAACAGGGTTTAAAAATGTAATATTTCTTTTATCCTGCTGTCCTGTTACGAGCGCTGTACTCTGACCATCCTGAATTTCGTAAATTCCAAGTTTATCGTTTCCGGCCCAAAGCACCGAAAATGTCAGAAATAAAGCAAGTATGTAACTTAGATTTTTCCTCATATTTGTTTCCCTTTCATTTATTGACCATTCTGTTCAAAAACTATTTTCGCTGGCTAAAGTTATCAATTTCATCGATAAACATTTAATTTATTCGACGAAGACCGGTTTTTCTCCGACTAAACCGGTTAAACCACCGATGAATCATCTTTTAAAGCAAAGATAACTATATATATTCTTACTTTTTGTGACTTAAAATAAGACAAAAGGCATGATTTTAGCTGTAATGAAATATACACATTTTTTTGCTTATTCTAAAAAATAAACAAAATAATCTGAAAGTAAATTTCATAAACCGACCGAACGGAGTAAAAAAAATTACGAATGACGAATTACGAATGACGAATTGGCACTTTTGGGAATATTCTATGCTGATCAGGCCGGAACCAAAAGGAGTTGTCAGGAAAGCGTAATAATCTTAATCGAAAACTGCCCGAGTCAGAAATGAAGAGTTTCCTGATGGATAATTGATAATTAAAAGATGACCTGTATATTTGTGATCTGAAATGCTGCTTTTTCCCCCGGTTTATCCCCGGATTTTATTCACATGGTCATCAATTTTTATAACATGCCTCATGGTATCCCGCCGATCGGATGATTAAAACCGCATAACAACAGTTTCTCTTCTTGAATAAATAGATGATGTTCAGTAAATTAGACAAAATAATCTATTTATACAGGGGAACAATGAATAAGAAAAATGAACCTGAAGGAATATCGCGCCGCAATTTCCTGGGACGGGTTGGCGCGGGTATTGCCGGGAGCGCTGTAATAATACCGGCTATGAAAAATCTCCCTGCCGAAATTAAACATGAAGCTGAGGAAATCAGTAAAGGCAAAGTACTGCTTAAGATAAAGGTAAACGGGCGTAAATATTCGAAATATATTGAGCCTCGAATGACACTTGTCCGCTTTTTGAGGGAAGAACTGGAACTTACCGGAACCAAACTTGTCTGCAACCAGGGAGAATGCGGAGGATGCACAGTCCTGCTGGATAATGAGGCAGTTTATTCCTGTCAGATGCTGGCTGTTGACGCAGACGGAAAAGAGGTGATCACAATAGAAGGACTGATGAATGGTGAAGAACTTCACCCGGTTCAGGAAGCATTTCTTGAAAAAGATGGATTCCAGTGTGGGTTCTGCACTCCCGGGCAGATTATGGCCGCTTACGCGCTACTGTTGAAAAATCCGGATCCCACCGACAAGGAGATAGAGCTTGCGATGTCGGGAAATCTTTGCCGCTGCGGAGCATATCCCAAAATCAAAGATTCGGTAAGAGAAGCCTCAAAAAAAATTAAAAAGAATTAAGAGCAGACGAGGATAAATTATGTCCCGAAAAATTATTAAAGTTGATGAAAAAATAGATGGCCTGGAATTCAAGCGTATCGCGGAAGTATCTGAAGAAAAAATTGAAGCCTGGCCCGATAATGACAAACTGCGTTATGTCGGGAAACCACTGCCCCGATATGATGGATATGATAAAGTAAGCGGCACGGCAGTTTACACTTTCGATAAGGTTCTTCCCCGTATGGCACACGCGGTGATTTTGCGCTCACCTTATCCTCACGCGAGAATAAAGAACATAGATACTTCGGCTGCAGAAAAATCTGAAGGAGTATTCGCGGTTATTTCTCATAAAAACTGCCCGGAAATAAAATGGTATGGTGAATCATCCCTCCTTTTTGATCCTCATGTAAGATATGAAGGTGATGAGGTTGCCGCTGTGCTCGCTGAAAATGAAATTTTAGCGCGTTCAGCGATTAAAAAAATTAAAGTTGATTACGAAGAGCTTCCATTTGTTGTTGATCCTGAAAAAGCGATGAAAGAAGACGCCCCGAAAATTCATGAAAAAGGAAATATATCGAGGGGCCCGGCCGACAACGCGTCCAGGGGAGATTACGAAAAGGCTGAAAAAGAGGCCGATGTTATAGTTGAAGGAACATTCAAAACACCAATAGCTATTCATAACCCTACCGAAGTGCATTGCAGTGTTGTAAACTGGGACGGGGACAATCTGGATGTCTGGGACAGCACCCAGGGTATTTATTCCGTACGGGACACCGTCGCGTACAGCCTCGGGGTACCAACTGAAAAGGTAAGAGTTATAAAAAAATACATGGGAGGAGGTTTCGGCAGTAAACTGGAAGCTGGTAAATATACAGTTATCGCCGCTCTTCTCGCTAAACGGACAGGTCTTCCGGTAAAGATAACACTCGACCGAAAAGAAATGAACCTCGCCGTTGGCAACAGGCCCGATTCCATTCAGAAATTAAAAGCGGCCGCGAATAAAGCCGGGAAACTGCTCGGCCTTTATCATCATTCAATCGGACAGGTCGGAGCTTATGACGGAGGCGCCGGATGCGCCTGGCCTTTGAGAACACTATACCAGTGTGATAATGTAAAGGTTGAAGAATATTCTGTAATGACCAACGCCGGCAATGAACGCCCTTTCAGGGCGCCCGGACACGTTCAGGGAGCTTTCGCCCTTGAAGCGATCATGGATGAACTTGCTGAAAAACTCAATATGGACCCCCTGGAACTCAGAAAATTAAATTATGCTCCCAAAGACCAGGTTTGGGGCCCGAAATATACTTCCAAAATGCTGATAGAAGCCTATGACCAGGGAGCGGAGAAATTTGGCTGGAAGAAAAAATTCCGTCCGCCGGCATCAGATAAAGGCCACATTAAAAGAGGTGTCGGCCTCGCTTCACAAATCTGGTGGGGCGGCGGAACACCTCCTGCCGGAGTAATTTTAAAACTAAACCGTGACGGAAGCGTCAGGCTGATCGCCGGAACTCAGGATATAGGAGGAGGAACCTATACCTGGATGGCCCAGATTGCCGCTGAAGTGCTTGAAATCTCTCCCGATAAAATCGAAGTTATTCTTGGCGATACCGCTACAGGTCCGCAATGCCCCGTCAGCGGCGGAAGCCTGACCGCTCCGTCGGTTTCCCCGGCGGTAAGAGAAGCAGCCGAAAATATGAAAAAGGCGCTGCTTAACGCCGCCTCTGTTCACCTCGATACACCCGCTGATAAACTGGTTTATAAAAATGGAGTTATAAGCATTAATTCTGAAGACGAAAAAAAACTTGGAATCAGCGAAATAATGGGTAAGATGCATGAGAGCACACTGGTAACCACCGGCGCGAGAAATGCCAACCCGGACGGCTACATCGCGCAGACATTCGGAGTACAGTTTGCCGAAGTGGAAGTGGACACACTTACAGGTGAGATAAAAGTGCTTAATATCACGGCGGCCTATGATACCGGACGGGTGCTCAACAAAATGACCTATGAAAACCAGGTGGAAGGGGGAATAATGATGGGGCTTGGATTTGCCCTCACCGAGGAGAGAGTCCTTGATGAATATACCGGAAAAGTTGTCAATGGTAATATGCATGATTATAAAATGCCTACAATTATTGATACACCAGACGAAATAAATGTGATTAGTGTTAATCCGGGTGATGATCTGCTTAGCAATACAGGTGTAAAAGGAGTCGGGGAACCTGCCATGATACCCGCGGCTGCCGCTATCGGTAATGCGGTTTACAATGCCATTGGTGTAAGAATCAATGAACTGCCAATAACCCCGGACAAAGTAATTTCAGCGCTATATAAAGGATAAGAAAATGAATAATTTTGAATATATATCCCCCTCGTCAATTAAGGAAGCATCGTCAAAGTATAAGAAAACCAAAACACCTGTCGCCTTTATGTCAGGCGGAACTGATCTGCTTGGTATGATTAAATATGGTCAGATAAATCCTGACAGGGTAATAAATCTGAAAAAAATTGCCGGCCTGGATAAAATTGAAAATATCGCGGGAAAAGGATTAAAAATAGGCGCCATGACTAAACTCAGCCGGATAGCGGATAATAAAATTATCAGGGAAAAATATACAGCCCTTTCTGACGCGGCCCTGAAAGTCGCCGCGCCCCAGATAAGAAATATGGCTACCCTTGGCGGGAATATCTGTCAGCGGCCCCGATGCTGGTATTACAGGGAAAATTTCGATTGTATCAGGAATAATGGGGGTGAATGTTTCGCGTATGAAGGTGAAAATAAATTTCATTGTATTATTGGAGGGGGTCCCTGCTATATCGTTCATCCCTCCGATACAGCGGTGGCTCTTCTCGCCCTCGGCGCCGAGTTCATTATTTTTGCCGAAGGAAAGGAAAAAATAGTCAAGGCTGAAAACTTTTTTATCCTCCCCGAAGATGATCCGCTGAAAGAAAATATTCTTGAACCGGGAGATGTTCTGACCCATATTATAATACCTGAATCACCTGACGCCAAAAGTGGCTATCTTAAAATAATGGAAAGAGGATCGTGGGATTTTGCCCTCGTGAGTGTTGCTGTCAGCCTGAACATTACCGGAAAAACCATTAAATCGGGGAAAGCGGTTTTTGGAGGCCTCGCCCCTGCCCCATGGATTGAAAAAAGTATCAGTCTGGAAAATCTGGGTCTTGAGGAAAGCAATATTGATAAACGGACAGAAAACGCCTTTGCCGGGGCGGAAGTGTTAACAAAAAACGGTTATAAGGTTCAAATGGCAAAAAATGCTCTTAAAAAACTTCTTCTCAGCTTTGCTTAAAAGGATGAAATAAATTGTACGTCCTTACCGAGAATAATCATTTCATCCGCTTTCTAAGGACAAAGGGTGAAATTGTATTTGTCAGGCTGACAGCGTTGTGGGCTTTGAGCGAATCGACCCTGGGGGGAATACTTCACGCGTTTAAAGTGCCCTTAACTGGTATTTTTATCGGCGGGCTGGCGGCGCTTTTCCTTACACTTATCGCCTCTTATTCGGAAAGAAAAAGTGATATTATCAAGGCAACCTTTATCGTTCTTGTGATCAAAGGAATGATAAGTCCCCATACACCTCCGGCGGCATATTTCGCGGTATTGCTCCAGGGTACTCTTGCCTGGCTCCTCTTTAACCCGAAAAAAGGAATACTATTACCAGCTCTTTTACTCTCAATAATATCGCTGACTTATTTCGGGCTTCAGAAAATAATCATTCTTATTATTGTGTTCGGCGCCGATATAGGCGCTTCTTTCGATAACTTTGTGGCGTATATTATTTCAATGATACCGGGAATGGAAAATTCAGGAGCCGCCGGATTTAGTAATATTATAGCGGGAATATATATTTTAATCCATATTGCGGCAGGAATAATTTTCGGAATTATCGCCGCCAGGATCCCCGATGATATTGTGAAAAGAGGAAAATATATCCTTCATAATGATTTAGATGAAAATTTGCCAAATAACCATTCTGACTTAAAGAAGAAAAAAAAGGGCAGGAAAAAACTAATGCCATCCCTGATCGCAGCCTCTTTATTTATCCTGATCCTATCCTACTTTATCCCGCATAGTAATTTTCATGGCAACGAGGGACTTTTAATTACCATTTTAAGGGGAATAGTTATAATTTTGCTCTGGTATTTTTTAGCGGCTCCTTATGTCACACTGCTGATAAAAAAAGTTCTTCAACGGAGTGAAAAAAAATGGGCCGGTGAAATTGCGGTTGTTTCATCTTCCATTCCCCGTATCAAAATGATCGCGAATGTCTGCTGGAAAAAGCGGGCAGGCTCTTCTGAAATAAGCCGTCTCTATAATTTTATTATTTCTCTTATTGCCGGAGTTTTGTTCGATGAAAATAAATAACAAAAATATAATTCTGCTTACCGGTGATATAAGATCGGGCAAAACAACAAAAGCTGAGAAATGGCTTGAAGATCATCCCGAGGCGGCAGGGGTCATATCACCCGATATTAATGATATCCGGTGCCTGCGCTTCTATCCTGAAAGAAAAACAGCTCCTTTCCAGACATTTGATGACAATAAAAAAGATGTAACAAAAATTGGCCGATATACTTTCCTGAATGAATCATTCGAAATGGCAAAAAATTTTTTACTTGATTCTGACGGCCTTTATCCCTGGATTGTAATTGATGAATATGGAAAGCTGGAAATGGAGGGTGAAGGATTTGAACCGGCTGTAAGCGCCCTTTTACATAGTGAAAAAGAGGGTAATATCATCGTTGTAATCAGAAAAAATCTGCTGGATGCTTTCTGCGAAAAATTCAATTTAATTCCTGACAAAAATGAGATAATCTTTAGTGAATAAGAATATAAATATTAAGGGGCTTCTTCTCGCGGCAGGCCTTTCAAGGCGAATGGATGAGTTTAAACCTCTGAAAAAATATGGCTGGGATTCTTTCCTCGCTAATATCCTGAGAAAAATGGATATTTGCTGCAGTGAAATAATTGTCGTAACAGGATATAACAAATACCCGGTGGAACAGGCGATAGTAAGACTTGCGTTAGGCGATAAAATTACCCTGGTATATAATCCTCTTTATGAGGAAGGAATGTTCAGTTCCCTGCGCGCCGGGCTTGCTTTTGAAGAGAGCGCCGATTATATGCTCTATCATTTTTCCGATCAGCCTCATCTTCCGGCTGACTATTACAGGAAAATTCCGGATGTTATTGATGGTGAATATGACTGGTATCAGCCAGTCTACGACAGTATTAAAGGGCACCCGATAATCTTCGGCGATAAAGTGATCAGGCAGATTCAAAACGCTCCCTTATCCTCCAACCTGAAATCCTTGTCGGCCAATGAGAAAATAAGAAAAAAATACTTTGCCTGTTCCCACCCCGAAATTATAAGTGATTTTGACACCCCCTCCGATATCGAAGAATATTTTACCGAGGATAACAATGGATATTTATGAAAAAGCAGCCGGGTTGAAGAAGAATAACCAGGTTTTTACATTAGTCACAGTCGTAGAGAGTAAAGGTTCTGTTCCGGGAAAACCGGGATTTAAGATGATCGTTCTGCCGGATGGAACATCGGAAGGCACTGTTGGAGGGGGAGCTCTGGAGCAGGCCGCGGTTGGAGAAGCGCTCAAAAGACAATCTTCAGGTGAAAACGGCATTCTGCATTATAAACTTTCACCAGAAGCGACTCCTGATCCTAAAAATATCCCAATGATGTGCGAGGGGGAAATAACGTTATATTATGAAGTTGTTTCGGCAAAAACAGCGCTATATATTTTTGGAGCGGGGCATGTGGGAAGCGCCCTTTCCGAAATTGTAAAAAAGCTGGATTATAATATCACTGTGGTAGATAACAGAAAATCTATTACTGAAAAACTCGTGGAAGATGGTAATATCAAAATTATCACAGATGATTACCAGGGATTTCTTGATAATCTTACTCTGCCAAATGGCTCTTATATTGTAATTCTTACTCATCAGCATAAATATGACTATGATATTCTGAAAGCGCTGTTGAGGAAATCTGCCGGGATAAAATATATCGGCGTAATCGCTTCTTCAAAAAAAGCGGCCTCTATGAGAAATTCACTCCGGGAGGAAAAGATCACAGTTCCCGAAGATACTCTTCTCTTCTCCCCTGTAGGGCTCGATATCGGTGGCAATTCAGCGGCGGAAATCGCTTTAAGCATCGCCGCCCAGATTCAGGCCGTCCGTTATAATAAACCAATCTCTAAATGATCCCCTGCCACAATTGGATATAACCTGAGCAAACCGAGCCGAAACCAAAAGGTAACTCAGAAAAAATTCGTAATCATAAACCGGCTAAACCAGAAGTGAATAGTTGTTCGTGAAGAGTGGAGAGTTAAAAACAATTCTTCTTTTTGAGTACTTCAAAATCTCCAGAAAGTCACGCCAGGGATTTTCCGCGGCGAACAGGCAGACAGAATTACCCGGTCAATTGATGGTAAAGTAAAATTCTGCCATTGAAGGCGGAAAAATAGTAACAACATTCTCAGCGAAGAATTATCATTTTCCTCGTTTCGCTTTTGTTTTCAACAATAAGCCTGTAAAAATAAACTCCGCTGGCAAGACCTGTGGCGTCAAAGGTCACTGAGTACATTCCCGCTACCCGGAAATCATCCACCAGAGTTCGGACAAGTCTACCGTTAACATCAAAAACCAGTAATTTCAGATGTGTGCTTTTACCTGTCTGATATAAAATTTCAGTTACATTGTTAAAGGGATTTGGGAAATTTTGTGAAAGGGAAATATATAAATCAAAACTTTCCAGATATTCTTCATCATGTTCCCTTTCATAATATTTTCCATCGATATAAGCATAATAGAGATATATCCTGTCATAGCTTGTTTGCCCCGTAATATAATTGGCAGAGTTTGTTATTTCAACCGGCCCCAATCCCCTCGCGAATGTTATTGTGCTGGAAGAAGTAACTGAGGCATCTTCTATACTGACTGTCCATTTTTGCCCGTCAAATGTTTCCCCGTAAGAATCAATCGTAACATTCTCTACCTCAATTAATGAAAAGCTGGTATCAGAAAGTAACGAACCATCGAATGCTATAGGCATATTTTTAATAAAGTCGAGTTCTGAAAAATAAAACTGGTTATCATCAACGCCCCATTTTTCAGAACCATGGTATAAATCGGGAACAACTTCAATTTTTGTATATGTCTTCCCATCTTCAACTATTTGTTCACCTGTAACTACTTTTGACAGCCAATATGACGCAAACGATCCGTCAGTTATGTGATACATCCAGGAATTCCCTTTGTTAAGAGACAATATTTCCTGTGATTTAATTGACACCGTAAACAGAATCAATATAAAAAATACCCTTTTCATGGCTCCTCATGATTAATTTAATCTATTATTCGAAAATAAGGGAATAATAAATCAAATTGCACCGGCTTTTTTTATGCCCTTTTTATCGGGAAAGTGATAATAACGAATAAAAGAATAAATAAGGGCACAAAAAAAGATATTTCATGCCCTTCTGAACCAGATTTGCAGCCAATCTTAATTCTCTAAATATTGCGCTCTCAGTGTATCGATTATGGATGCTGACATCCAGTATATATCAGGGTTGCCATTCCCCGGTTCGCTGACAGATTTGAGCATATCGGGGTAGGTCATCTGTTCCTTTTGTTCAAATTTTGCGTAAGGTCTTGTAGTCATGAAAAATAAATATTTCCTGTCGGGTGAAAGATATCCTGAATATTCTCTTCCCCCGGCTGTATTCAGATATTCTCCCATATTAAAGGGACCGGACCATTTATCATCTTTATCGCGGAAAGAAATATAATAATCGGTGGCGCCATAGCTGTCCTTCCTCCCCGCTGTGGGCACAATAATAAAAGTTTCCTCCGGATCAACGAAAGCGTTAAATTGTGTCTGCGTGCTGTTTACCTCCTCAGGAAGTTTCTCCGGCGCGGAGTACTTACCATCAATGAACCGGGACCGCGCGATATGGTTTCTCATCGGGTTATGAAACTCCTGTGTAAAATAGAGAGTCCCATCTTTGGTAACAGAAGGAAAATATTCACCGTTTTCACTATTTACCGGCTCTCCGGGATTCCATGGTTTTCCCCATTCACCATTCTCTCTATCCATAATCCAGATGTCAAAGTCAGCCTTTGCGGGTCCCTTCATATCTTCAGCCATATTTGATACAAAAAAGAACCGGTTGCCATCAGCGCTGATAGCGGGTTCAATATATTTATACTTCTTATCTGTCAGGTGTTTCATTATCGCCGGTTCCGACCATACATTGTTTTCACGTCTGATTACGACGATATGGGCTTTATCAAACTGGCCCAGGATTGAAGTATAATATATTTCATTACCATCGGGACTGATAATAAGGTTGCTTTCGAAAAGACCTGTGGACACAATTCCGGGCGCAAATATTTCCGGTTTGATTCCGGGAGGTTTCTGACCGAGGTAATCTCCTGATAATTTTGTTCCGCCTTGTTTTTCAGTACAGGAGATAAATGCCAGTACTGATATCACACTTAAAATTAAAATCAATGATCTTTTCATTTTTCACCACTATTTAATTTTATTTTTCTTTTTTTGTTTACTGCTTAAAATATTTCTTTATTTCAGCAGCATCATTTCTTTCGAAAGGCTAATCCCGTTTGTTTCAAGAGTAAAAATATAAACACCTGAACTTACCTGATTATTAAGCTCATTGGTTCCATCCCAGTAGAATCTGTGAAATCCTCCATTTAATTCTCCCGAAACAAGTTTTTTAACAAGACGTCCGTTAATGTCATATATATTCAGTTTTACAGCATCCGCGGCATTAAGGGTGAAAGAAATATTTGTGCCGGGATTAAAGGGATTCGGAAAATTATTGTGAAGCTCAATTGATTCCGGCAAAATACCATTTTCCTCTACCGATGTTATCTGATCAAGATAAATAAAATGGACTTTATTTCCTGAAAATGCCGGAACAGCGAGAAGATTATTGACCGGATCATAATCCAATCCAGCCGGTTCACTCATACCTTCGGCTATAAGTATTTCAGGATTCTGAAGTGATTTATCCTTCATATAAACGCCACCGTTGCCCACATGCGAAGCAAGGTAGATATTCCCTTCATCATCCATTGTTATACCATCAAAATAGCCGGTTGAGGTTGTAAATGCTGTATACGTTCTGCCATCCGCAAGGTCAACTGCTTTAACAGGTGAATTATAACTCCATGAACAGCATAAAATCCTGTTATTTTTTTTATCAAAGATCAGGTCCTGTGGCGAATCACCAAGCCCGTAGGGAACAAACATGGTGGATTCTTCTGTCTGAAGATCAATCTTATATAATCGCCCGGCTATAGTTTCAATTACATAAAGATAACCTGAACTATCCACCGTCATTCCATCCAGGTTAGTCGTATTGGGAATTGAAATATCAAATACAATTTTAGCGCTGTCTGTGCTTATTCCTCTTACCTTTGAGCCACAGGATACATAGAGGACCTCATTATGAAGAACATTGCCGAGACATCTTCCCAGACCTTCGATAAACGGTGTCTGTTCGCCTGATGTATCCACCGATACAATTTTTCCGTTATAATAACTTGATACAAGATAACGGTCATGTTCCGCGTCATAAGCGACACTTTCTGCTCCTGAAAGATAATTCTGACCTTTTATTGTGAATGAGAGAATAAATAATAACATTAAAACGTTGGTTAAAAAGATCTGACTGGTTTTATAATCTTGCTTCATATTTTCTCCGAATTTGTTTTTGGGCAAATTTATGGTGAAATATCACTTCCTGACAGAATATATCCACAAATGGAAAGATATCTCGATAAACGGCAGGCCGTTAAACGAATTATTACACCATTTGACCAATTTGGAGAAAAATTTTTCTCTATCTTTTTTATATTTGCTAAAAACAATAATGGTAAAAAATGGATTTTTCCAAAATCAAGAACATATTATCCTCATTCTGGTTTATTAATATCGCGGGCTGGCTGACTTATCTCACTGTGCTGATGCTTTTCGTTTATACCAACAGTCTGCAAAACATCAAATTTATTGCCGGAATAGGTTTGACATATCTGGCTGGTTTTATTATCTCCTCATTTCTTCGATATATCTTTCACCATATTGAGTACAAAAGGAAATCATTACTAAAACTTGGTCTTCAAATTCTATTGATATCGGCAGCGGCAGGTTTAGCATGGGACTGGCTCGATATTTTAATGACAATGAGCATTGGGACATTCGATGAAATTGCCGGCCGGCGAACAATTCACAGTTACGCTTATAATGTAATATGGAGAGGACTGTTCCTTTATACATGGAGCGCCCTTTATTTTCTAATTAAGTTCTGGAAGGAATGGAGCCTTCAAAAGGAAAGAACAGAAAAGGCCAATCTTCTGGCTCAAAAAGCGCAGCTTAAAATGCTGAGATATCAACTTAACCCCCATTTTCTCTTTAATTCTCTCAACTCACTCAGGGCGCTGATTGAAGAGGATAAAAACAAAGCAAAATGGATGATCGGAGAACTTTCGGAATTTTTAAGATATTCGCTCGCTACAAGAGAATTTTCAAATATACCGCTGAAAAATGAAATTCAGGCGTGCCGTCATTATTTTTCGGTGGAAAAAACAAGATTTGAGGAAAAACTTGAGATATCATTTGATATCGATCCTTTGGCCGAAGAATTTCCGGTCTTAAGTTTTCTTATTCATCCCCTGATTGAAAACGCTGTTAAGTATGGCATGAAAACAAGCGGCATGCCCCTGAAAATAATTATCGGGGCCGACATACAAAACAATAACTTACACCTGAAAATATGTAATTCCGGCAGATGGATCGAACCCGATGAAAATCATGGCACAGGCGCCGGATTAAATAATGTAAAGAATCGTCTGGAAAACGCCTACCCCGGAAGAAGCAGTATGAAAATAGAAAAATCTGACGGGATGGTCTGCATTCATATTTATATTAATGGAGAAATAGAATGAAAAAACTCAGGGCGCTGATTATCGATGATGAAAGACTTGCCAGGAAAGATTTGAGTGATCTGCTTAAGGCGCACGAAAATGTTGTAGTTGCAGGCGAGGCTGAAAATGTTGATGAGGCTGAGCAATTGATTAACAACAATGATATCGACCTTCTTTTTCTCGATATCCAGATGCCGGGTGATTCAGGTTTTGAACTTGTAAAAAGGATAGATAAGAATATAAAAGTAATATTTGTAACCGCCTATGACGAATACGCTATCAGGGCATTTGAAATCAATGCTCTCGATTATTTATTAAAGCCGGTCCATCCTGAAAGACTTAGTTCAGCTCTTTCACGCGTGGAAGATAAACAGCTAAATGATAATCCTTCTGTTGAAAAGCTGGAATATACCGATCAGCTCTTCATTAATTTGAATAACAAGATGAATTTTCTTAAGCTGAATGAAATATTATTTATCTCCTCCGCCGGCGATTACTCCGAAATTCACAAAACCGACGGCACCAAAGGTCTTACTCTTAAGTCAATGAAAGAATGGGAAGAAAGACTCCCGGAAAAAGCTTTTTGCCGGATACATCGTTCAACAATCGCTAATACAAGATACATCGTAAAAGTTGAAGAGTGGTTTAATAATTCGTATAGAATATATCTTGAGAGTTATTCAAAACCGTTGGCAATGAGCAGAAGACATGCGGCAAAACTAAAAAAAACGATGGGATAAAATTAATTATTATATAATGGCACTGTGAAACGGAAAATACTACCTTTCCCCTCTTCACTCTCCACCTCTATTTCACCTCCGTTTTTGGATACAAATTCCCGGCATAATATCAATCCAAGCCCTGTGCCCTTCTCCTCTTTTGTTCCCTCTCTTGAAACGGATTCATCAATTTTAAATAATTTATCAACAATATCTTTACTCATACCAATACCGGAATCTTTTACGGAAACAAGGTAAAATTCTCCTGATTGCTGCCCGGTTATTTCAACAGAACCATATTCTTCCGTAAATTTAAGCGCGTTGGATACAAGGTTTCTGAGCACGGTAAAGATAGTATCCTGATCGGCGAAAACATCCACATTTCCCACTCGTGAAAGAAGATTAATGTTTTTATTAAGAGCGTTACCCGCCATCAGATTAAGAGCATTATCAGTAATTACCTTCATATCAAGTTTTTCCGGCTCAATTTTTATCATGCCTCTCTGACTTCTTGACCATTGCAATAAATTATCGAGCAGGTCGAATGAATTTTTCGCGGTGCTTCTCATTTCTTCAATAAAAAACTTCTTCTCCGTATCCTGCAGGTCATCATAATCTTCCAGTAAAATTTCTGTGAATCCTATCAGCGTATTAAAGGGATTCCTTAGATCATGAGAAATAATAGAGAAAAACTTATCTTTGGCTTTATTCGCGGCTTTCAGATTTACTTCCGACTCTTTTAATTCTTCTCTCGAGATCAGGCGGTCTATTGCAAGGCCGATCTGATCGGAAGTATATTCAAGTAGTTCACGATCGGTAGTGGTAATCGCGTTTACATCTTCATAATCCTGCACTACAATAACACCAATGACTTCCTCCCTGACCCTGATTGGCACACCCAGCCATATTTTTGAGGGTTTGCCCACCATCTCAACAAGTCCCTGGTCTACCATTGCCGCTGATTCCCTGTCATCAACCATTAGCGTGGAATTGGTTTTAATAACATAACCGGTAAAAGTTTTCTTTACTGAAATTCTTCCCGGAAACTCATCTCCGCTCAGGTTATAGGGAATGGATATAGTATCATCTTCTTTATTGTAGATAGCGATAAAAAAGTTTCTTGTATAAACAAGTCCTTCAAATATCTGGTGGATTTTATTAAACAGTGAATTCAAATCAGAAGATTCAAATACCGCGTTGTTAATCCCGAAAATAATATTCTTCAGTTTCTCACTTTTTTTCTCATCCGAGATATCTCTGAAAATCGATAGAAGGACCTCTTCATCACCTCTGAATTTGATAAAAGAACTTGAAATTGCGAGGGTCCTGACCGAATTATCTTTTAAACGAACCTCTGATTCAATATACTTGCCGATTTTCCTTGATTTAAACCTGCTGCGATAGTGTTCAATGGAACCATCAATATCAGACTCATTATAAATTTCCAGGAAATACCGTCCTTCAATTTCGTTCCGGCGCAGGCTGAACATCTCAAGAAATGCGTCATTAACCAATAATACAATTCCATCCTTATTTGTAAGCCTCATTCCATCGTTGCTCATCTCCCATATTGAACGGAACTGCCGGGCGGTTTCCCTTACCGATTCCTCGGCCATTTTTCTTTCAGTCACATCCCAGGCATTGATTGTTATACCCCTGATCGACTCTTCCGAAACGTTATTTCTGCCAATTATTTCGAGAAATTTATAAGTTCCATTCTCATGCCGATACCTGCATTCCGTAACTCTTACTCCGGCCTTTTCGTCAAGAATTGAACCAAAAACATTTTTAATCTGATTTATATCATCAGGATGAAGAAATGTAAAAACCGACATCCCGACTCTGTTGCCGGCTTTGTAACCAAGAATTCTTTCGGTAGCTCCGCTTTCAAAAAGTATCTTCCCTTTGGTTGAAAGTATCGATAAAATATCATGTGAATTTTCAGTTAATAGCCTGAGCTTTTTCTCCGATTTTCTTAATTCTATCTGGGTATTTTTTCTTTCACCAATATCCCTGACCGCTACAATATAATATCTCTTATCCTCATGAATAAATGGCTTGGCTTCTAATTCTACGGGGAAACTTGTCCCGTCTTTTTTTATTCCGGTATATTCCGCGGGTTGAATTTCTTTCAATTCTTTCTCTTCAAAAAGCCGCCAGATATCCCCCCGGATAATTTCTTTTAGCAGATTCCTCTCTAACGCTTCATTTCTTTGCAGTAAGAACATATCCTGCAAAGATTTATTGATATTACAAACTTTGCCATCACGGTAAATTAAGATGCCCTCAAATGTCGCTTCCGAAAGGAGTTTAAATCTTTTTTCACTTTCATTTAAAGACTTTTCTGTACGTTTCCGGTTAGATGTTTCTTTATCCCGCTCGATTTTCAGGTATAAAACCGGGGCAATTAATTTCGCAATCCATTCCAGCAGCCTTTTATCCTCATCATCATATCCTCCAGTTTTATCGGCAACAACGATCAGCCCTATTATCTGACTATTATATTGAATTGGGACAGTAAGAGCATTATTAAGTCCTATGTGGCCATCGGGGACATTAATATTCCCGTTTTTATAATATGATTCACCCGAAAGCAAAGCTCTTCCCCATATGCCTCCCCAGTCATTTACACTGAAAACCAGATCCTTGTCAGGAAGTGAACACTTCGACCAGACACCGGGCGTCAGTGAAGGACAGACCAGTTTCTCTCCTTCCACATAACCGAAAAGACCATACTTACTTTTTAACTCCTCAGTTACAATCTCTAAAATACCGGGAAAAAATTTGTTTTCCGAATGGGTGATATATTTCGACATTATCCGGCTATGTATATCAACTGTCGCTGGTTCATCCCTGAAGCGGTTTCGTGAATAATCCCCTTTTGCGTCAGAAATGGCAAATTCAAGCAATTCCGGAGTCAACTCATCTCTTCTCAAATAATGGGAAAAGTCAGGCGCATATTTCCTGAGGTTATAAAATTGACTGGTATTCCGCACAATTGCCAGCAGAGGATATATTTTCGCGAGTTTATTTATCGATTCCGCGTCATTGCTGCTTAAGGCGGCTGTCTCCGAGTAATAAAACAGCAAAATACTATCCTGTCCGGCTCCTTCTTCGGCAATGTTCTTTGCCAGAGGCTGAAGTTCTGAAATCCTGAATTTTTCAGCAATCTTTTTTATTACGGGAGCGTATAGATTAAGCTTGTCTAATCCGCTATTCCCTGTAAATATCACTTCACCCGGCATATTTCCTCATTCTGAATCGTTAAAACTGGCTTTATAATAATATAAGCAAATAAATAACATATCTTTTTCTGTTGGCTGCCGAAGAATTTATTCCACAAATTGCGGAGTTTTATAATAAAAGAACTCCGCATGACTTAATATATAATATATTCGAATTAAATATCAAAATATTTAGGCATAAGGTCCTTAATTCACAGACAAAAATAGTCCTTACATATTATTAAATATTGAATATTACTGTAAATATGGAACCAGCGAACTTTTTACTCTTCACATTTAACTCGGTATTATTTATTTCACAGTATTTTTTTACCAGTGACAGACCAAGACCATTTCCTTCATATTTTCTTGAATAGCCCTGTTCTTCCTGGGTAAAAGGTTTAAAGATATTTTTAAGAAAATCATCCGAAATACCAATACCCGTATCTTTTACTTCAACCGCGACCCTGTTTTTTTCATCCCTGTAAATTCTTACCTCAACAATTCCTTCATTTGTAAATTTGAAAGCATTGTCGATCAGATGTCTGAACACCTGAATCATACTGTATTCATCAATATAAACATAGGCATTTTTTATATCCCTTGTAATATTAAACTCAATGCCTTTCGATTCCGAAATATTTCTGAATTCAGGATATAAAACATTTATTATATCTGTATAAATTTCATACCTGGCCGGGCTAAAATCATAATTGCCTGTCTGCACCTCAGACATATTAAGTATAAGATCAATAGTACGAATAATTCTTTTCCCCGCGTCATCAATTGCCAGAAACATATCCTGCTGATCTTTGTTTTCTGTTAAATCCATTTCTGCTTTCAACAAGCCGGTGAATGATAACATGGCGTTTAATGGAGTTCTTATTTCATGCGACATCTGGGCAAGAAATTCACTTTTTAATCTATCCGACTGCTCAGCCGATTCTTTCGCTACAATAAGCGCTTTTTCGGCGGCTTTCCGTAATGTAATATCCTCAACAACTCCTTCATAATATATTATACTGCCGGCTGTATCAAATATTACTCTTCCGCTCTCTTCAATCAGAACCTGCTCCCCGGACCGGGTAAGCCAGGTATCTTCATAACCATAGATAATTCCTTCATCCTCAATAATCCGCTTAAACTCCGCTCTTTTAACAGGTTCGGCAAATCCTCTTTCATTTTTATCCATCCGGGTTATTTGCTCAAGTGAAGCGTAACCCAGCATTTCAAGGAATGCCGGATTTGCCATCAGGATATCTCCTTCGCTGGTCATTCTGTAAATACCAATGGGCGCGTTTTCATAGAGGCTGCGGAACCTTTCCTCACTTTCTCTTAAAGCGGCTACAGCCTCATTCCTTTCTGTAACATCATCAATTATGCAGATTATTTTAGTAAAGTGACCATTGCCCTCACTTATGGCTGAGGCATTAATGATTACATCAATTATCTTTCCATCTTTTCTTACCATCCTCGATTCAATGCTGCCGGAATGACCCCCTGACAGAGTTTCATCTAAAAACTTTTCAACCGTAGTGATAAGTTCCGGGTATATCAGTTTCGATATTGCCTGCCCGATTACTTCTTCCCTTTCATAATGCAGTATATTTTTGATTCGGCAGTTGCAATCGTGAACAATACCATTCCGGTTAACAGAAGTTATAAGATTAGCGGCTGTTTCAAATATACTTCTATATCTTTCCTCATTCAGTCTTAGTTCTTTCTGGATAAGATTTCTTTCTGTAATATCTCTTATTATACCCTGGGATGCCCGCGCTCCTTTGTATTCAACATATGAAATACTGACTTCACAATCAATAGCCTTGCCGTTTTTTGAAATCGCGGTAAATTCATATATATCGGGTAATGTCTCTCCATTATTTATCCTTCCGGCCCTTTCCTCAATAATTTTTCTGCTTTCAGGATGGACGAGATTCATAAAACTGAAGCCCGGAGTTCTCAATTCTTCGGCTTTATAACCAAAAAGTGATTCAAATTTTTTATTCACCAGATCGAATGATCCGTCGTAAAGAATGTAGATAGCATCATTTGACTTGTCAATCAGATTATTGAACCTGATCTCAGATAATTTCTCGCCCGAAACATCACTGCAAATTGCTATTGTTCCTGTTATCTCACCGGAATTATTTTTAATGGCCGAAACTGAAATTCGAATAAATAACTTTTTACCATCCCGGTTGAACTGAACCAGGTCACCTTTCCAGATTCCTTTTTCCCTGAGTATTTTAATACTTTCTTCCATGAAGATATTTTCACCAAAAATTTCACCGAGCGGTTTGCCTGTCGCCTCCATTTCCGAATATCCGTAGAGATGTTCAGCGGCTCTGTTCCAGGAGGTGATTATATAATTTTCATCGGTGGCTATAATCGCGTCATTAACATTATTAAGCAATCCGGCCTGATATTTAATTCTTTCCTGGAATGCCCTTTTATCAGTGATATCCTTAAAATACTCTATTATATACATCACCTCATTTTTATTGCCGTAAACCGGGAACGCCTGGACCTCATAATAAAATTCACCTCCACTTTGTGTTTTGTAAAGATGCTCAAAATATTCTGCTTTTCCGGATTCTCTTATCTTCTCCAGCGGACATGGTAAATTAAAATTATGGCAGGGTTTATCAAATCCGTACATGTAATGATAGCATTTGCTGACTCCGGCGCCAGGTATTTTTTTTACAGCCTTATTAGAGATTATTATTTCATAATTAAAAGGATTAATTACCTGAAGCGGAAAGGCGAGAGAATCAAGAATACTCTTTAAGAAAACGTTTTGTCTGTTAAGCTGCTGATCTATCTCTTCCTTTTCAATCGAGAGAGAAATTTTATTAAGCGCGAAAGCGATATCGCCCGAAATTTCTTCAAGAAGGTTTATTTCTTCCTCCTGAAGCCGGTGAGAGGGATTAAAATAGATTGCGATAAATCCATACAATCTTCCTTCATATAATAATTTCAGATACAGGTAAGGAAGTGATTGTTCATCCGCAGGCGCTGATTTGTTGTTTTCAGGAATCGGAGTTAATATAGTCTTGTCTGAAGCGAGGAAGTTTCTCACAAATTCGGGAATGTTTTTATCTTTTATCTTAGCATATATTTCGGGCAGATTATCCCTGCATCCGGCTTCCGAAAAAAATATATCACCCGATTTATCATCAAATACAGCGCTCCATACCGCGATATAGTCAGAATTTATTGTCAGATTTTCACATATCTTATCAGTAAGCTCTTTCCCATCTTTCTCTTTCGTAATCAATTGGTTTATTCTTCGCAATGAATTCAGCAGCGAATTTATATAACTAATTTTTTTCTCTGATTCATGCTTTAACAACGCGATTTCAATATTTGAAACAAGCTCTTTTTCCTCAAAAGGTTTTATAAGATATCCCCAGGGAGATGTATTTTCAGCTTTTTTCAAAATTTCATTATCTGAATAAGCTGTCAGATATATTACCGGAATGCCCAATGGCATTATTGATTCCGCGGCCTGGATACCCGACATCTCTCCCCTGAGCATTATATCCATTAGTATTAAATCCGGAGATTCCGATCTCGCATTTTTTACTGCCTGCTCACCTGTGGCGGAAATTGAAGTTACTGAATATCCGTTTTTTTCCAGGCTGTATTTTATATCTTCCGCGGTTATTCTTTCATCTTCAACTATTTGAATTCTTCTTTCCAATTATTACCTGCTAAATATTATATCGAACCGCATTCCCTGGCTGCCGGATATTTTTAATATTCCTGCAAGTTGATCTTCAACCATTATCCTTAATAATTTTAATCCCAGCGATTCCTTATTATCAGAAATTATATCTCCTTTATAACCCTTGCCATCATCCGAAAATATTATCTTATATTGATTATTATCCATTTTCAGACTAATATCTATTCTCCCCTCATTCCTGCCGGTAAAAGCATGCTTAATAGAATTTGTCATCAGCTCATTTATTATAAGTGAACATGTAACTCCCCTGCGGATATCAAGCACAAATTCTTCCGAATCAATATTCACCTCAATTCTTTTCCCCTCTTCTGAGTAGGAACGGCAAATATCACTGGTTAACTTACGCAGGTGTTGAGAAAAATTAATATTTTCAAAATTTTCCGATTTATATAGAATTTCATGTATATTGGCCATTCTTTGAATTCTGTTCCTGCTTGTTCTCAAAATTTCGGCGGCTTCTTTATTTGTTGAATTTCCCGATTCTATGGCCAGCAGACTCGATACAATCTGAAAATTATTTTTCACACGGTGATTAACCTCTCTGAGTAAAAATTCCTTTTCTGTGATTATTTTCTTTAAATCCATTTCATGATTTTTCTGGTCAGTTATATCTGTCATAATACCGATCAGTAATTTTTCAGGATTAAAATCTGTATCCATCATTTCTCTCATGGAAAGGAAAGTTCTGTTTATACCGTTGCAGCAGATATCCTCCTCCGATCTTTGCCGCCCCGCCATTTCGAATGCTCGTTTGTCATTAGCGTTAAGTAATTCGGCTTCTTCAGGAGCAAAAATCTCCATATTGTTTTTGTCAATAACTTCGGTTTCAGTCGTACCGAATTTTTTGTGGAATGTTTTATTTACTTTTAGATATTTCCCTTTTTTATCCTTGACAAAAATGATTCCGGGACTATTATCGAAAATAAGGTCAAGCATTTTTTCCCGTTCCTCTAAGGCCGATCGCGACTGACTGTTTTTTAAAGCAATGGAAATATATTCGGCAAAAATGGAAACTGTTTCCGCATCTTCTTCAGTAAAATCTCCATCCTTATTGGCAAGTCCCACTATACCTACAGTTTTTATATCTATATTTAAGGGAGCAAACATAACATTTTTCATATTCACATGCCCGGCCGGCATAAAATCGATCCACTCGCTATTCATAAAATCATTATGATAAGTGGCTTTACCTGTTTCATAAGCAACCGACCTGAGTCCCCTGATCGGCATTGGCAACTGAGGGTCTACTGTACATGGCATGCCTCCCGCTTCCAGGAAGAGCACTTCATTTTCTGAACCATCGGCATTGAGCAAAGCCACATATCCTGATTTAGCCCCGGTTAGGTTTCTGCAAAAATCGAAAATTTGTTTTGCTGTTTTTTCGAAGCTGCTCTCCTCAAGAACAATTTTCGCTGACTGAATAAGCAGCTTTATCCTTTCCTCAAGTTTTTCTTTATCCTCTTTTTCTTTTCGCTTCTTTTCAGCCCGTTTCATTTTTACAAGAATTAAATTTATCCTTTGCTCCTGAAGACTTTCCGGTTCATCGCATAAAAAATAATCATCAAAGAGATCAATTTTTTTTTCGTTGGCAATTTCAGCAGTTTGGCCTGTCAGTATATTCAAACCAAACTTACCAAGGTGCTTTTCTGTTATCAGACCAGTCATAGATATATTATAAAAACATATACTCCCTCCGGCACCACTTAAGTTTTCCAACTCTCCAGGATTTAAAATGTCAATATTAACTTTATTTTTTTTTAAGATCTGATAAAGTTTTGAATTTTGAACTTCCTCCCCTGTAATGTATACCTGAATTTGCTTTTTGGTCATTGTCATAAGTATTCTTCCCATGAAACTACTGAAAAAACCATAAAAGATGTATATATATATTATCGACCGGCATATAAAAAATTTCAGCGGAATTTCAGAATATTATTATTATCATTCATATAAGAACCATAATAGTGATGGTATTTGAAGAAATAATGGTTATAGTTGATTATATATAGGCAATCCCTCTAAGCCTGAATATTTTTCACCGTATCTATCAACATTTCGAATTCTTCCGATTTGCTGAAAAAATAATCCGCCCCCGATTCCAGACTCTTCTTCTTAAACTGTGTGTAAGAATAATTTGATAGAATAATGAACTTAATCTCTTTTTTTTCCTCCCTGACATTCTCCAGCAGATCGAGCCCGTTTCCCCCGGGCATTCTTATATCAAGTATTACCAAATCAGGATTATCCTCGAATATATAATTTTTTGCCTCAAGAGAATTTTTTGCTTCAAGAATCTGCTCAACATTATTTAATTTTTCAAGTTCGAGCCTCAGTCTTTCTCTCAAAAGCTGCGAATCATCAGCGATCAGTACTTTCATATAGGATTTGCCTTATTTTGTGCAATTTCATTTATCTCTCATCCTTCTTAAGCGCCGGCACGCTAACAATCACCTCTGTTCCTCCCTCTTTTCTCTTATGAAAAACTACATCTCCACTCCAGGTTCGAAGCCTTTCTCTTATTCCGGTAAGTCCTAAAGATTTATGTGAATGTATTTTTTCTTTATCAATGCCAATACCATCATCATTAATTTTTAAAATATAATTCTTATCAGAAACATCAAAATATATTACGACATTACGAGCATTTGAATGTCTCGCGATGTTCGTTAAAGCCTCCTGAAATATTCGGAATATATCTACCCTTAAAGCTTCATTTTCAATCTCAATATCTTCATTCAAACTTGTGGATACTTCAATACCGGTTCTTTTTGCAAATTCCTGGGCTTCCCATTCGAGAGCCGGCAAAAGTCCCAGTTCGTCAAGAACTTCCGGCCGTAAATCAGAGGATATTTTCTGGACAGTTTTTATTGTCGCTGTGGCAAGACTTTTCATCCCGATGATTCTTTTTTTCGCTTCTTCAGGAATATTTCTGATATTCCTCTCAATCCAGTCTATATCTATTTTGAATGCTGTAAGGGCCTGCCCAAGGTCATCATGAATTTCTCTCGATATTCTGGTTCGCTCCTCTTCCCTAACTTCCTGGTTATGTTTTGCCAGATTCCGCAACACTTCCCTGGACTCTTTTAATGAATTTTCAGCTTCCTTTATTTGTGTAATATCAGTGCTTACTTCCACAACACCTTCTATCTGTCCATCATCATCAAAAACAGGCAGCGCGTTAACCCGCCATATTTTATCTTCGCCCGATTTTATCTCCATAAATTCACTTTTCCCTGAGTTAAAAGCTTTCCGCACCGGACAGTCTTCACATTCTCCTTCCAGTTTGTGCCATATCTCAAAACATTTTTTATCGGCCAGCTCTTTATCGGCATATTCCTTTTCTTTCAGAGCGGCTCTGTTTGTCCACATAATATTCAGATCGGTAGTATTATAAAAGGCTACTATATCTGTCATACTATTTAGTATTGCCGATTTTTCCCTCTCGCTTATCTTCAGAGCAATTTCAATAGTCTTTTTCTGTGTAATATCCCTGGTTATGGCTAAAATACCTATCCTTTCCGAATTATCGCCGAACATATTGCTCAGCGTAATTTCTGCCCAGAACGTGCCGGCATCTTTTTTCTCCTGAATGATCTCAAACCGTTTAAGCCCCATAAAATCAGGTTCTTTAATGAGGCGGGTGAAAGATTCCCACTGCTTTATCTTCTCGGAATATAACGCCTTGAATTCTGTGGCTGAATAACCATAAAGACGCCCGATAGCCGGACTGACAAAATTTATTTCCAGATCATTGCCGACAGTCCAGATAAGATCGTGGGAGTTATTGGCAAGAAGCCGGTATTTTTCTTCACTTTCCGAGAGTTGTTTACGGGCATTATAGATTTCTGTTATATCCTGCACCTGTTCAATGATATATAACGCGGAATTAAACTCCGAACGAATTATCGATGATATGGAATAACCCAGCCTGACTTCTTCGCCCGAATTTATCTTTTTTTCAAAATAAAAATTGGAAAGTTTTCCCTCCTTCAGCTTCCGGTAACCTTCATTGTATAATTCTTGTTCATCAGGAGATAACAAATCATGAGGTGAGGATAAATTATATTCCTCTTCAGGAAGATTATGAAAACTAAGGTAAGCTGAATTAGCGCTTATTATTTTATCATCCAGGTCAAGAAGAGCGATTCCTGCCGGAGCTTTTTCAAATAATATTCTGAATTTTTGTTCACTCTCCTGCAATGCCTCCTCAACCGTTCTTATCTCGGTAATATCCTGAATTGTCCCCCTCAGATATTTATTTCCTTCAACAGGTATCGCCCGAAAATGGAGGTATTTGAGTTTTCCACCGGGATGAATATATCTGAAGGTAAATACAGCCGTTCCCTTTCCTGCAACTGAAAGCTCTATTTCTTTAATTAACAACAGTCTGTCTTCCGGTTGGACAGAAGAAAGGAAAATATGATTATCCGGTAATCCTGCCGCCGGATTAAAACCGAGTATAACATAAAGTTCGCGCGAACATTCCAAAAATCCCCTTTCCGGATCATATAGAAAATTACCAAGCTGAGCAATGCTCTGAGCTTCAGCAAGGCCTGATTCACTTTTTTTTATTCTTTCTTCCCATTCCTTTTCAGAAGTTATATCCTTTATGATTCCTGAAATAGTTTCCGGCCTTCCCTCTGAATCACTACTGATAACAGTGCCTGAGGTTTTGATCCATTTAATCCCCCCCTTTCCCGCATCTATTCTGTATTCCTCAATAAATTTGCCTTTTCCCTCCCTGATAAATTTACTAAACCTGATTGATGTTTTGTCCCTGTCATCTTTATATATGTGAGTTATAAAATTATCAAAATTACTATCGAAATTATCTTTCTCTATACCCATGATTTTCAGAGCCAGATCATCAAAATAGAGAATATTTTTTTTAATATCCGCCTCCCATATTCCCTCTCCGGCGCTTTCCAGAGCCAGCTTTAATCTTTCCTCATTTATCCTGAGCAGATTTTCCGCGTTTTTTCTTTCAGTTATATTTTTTATCAGGGTGACAAAACCTGTTGTGGTTCCCTCGCTGCTCTCAAGCGCTGATATGCTTACTTCCGCTGGAAATAATATATCTCCCGGCTTTTTCAATGTAAGCTCAATTCCTCCGTTATACCCCTCTTTCACAATCCTTTGCAGGCTCTCAATCAGATATTCATAGTCGGAGGTTTTTATAAAAGCCGTCAGATTTTTACCGGTAAGCTCGCTTCCGAGCAACTCTTCGGCAGATTTGTTGTGTTGCAGAATATGAAGATTTTTGTCCAGAAGACACAGACCGTCGGCCATCGAATCAAAGATTGTTTCCAGCATCCTGCTTGATTCCACAAGTTTCTCTTCAGCATCTTTCCTTTGCGATATATCTCTGGCAATGCCGCAGATTTCGATATCACCTGCCGAACCGGTCAGCGGATATTTGATAACATGAAAAGTTTTCTTAGTTCCATGAAAAGAATCGGTAAATTCCCGGGAAATAATTTTCCCGTTTAATACTTTTTTATCCGCGTTCAGATATTCCAGGGCCACAGCTTCAGGAAAAATATCCGAATCTTTCTTACCCAGTATATCTTCGGCGTCAAGCTGATATAACTTTTCAAGCGCGGGGTTGACATAGGTATAAATAAAATTGGAATTTTTAATAAAAACCACATCTTCAGCGGAATTTAATACAGTGCTGAGTCGTTTCTCGCTGAGTTTATATTTTGTTTCAGATAGTTTTCTCTCGGTAATATCCATAATAAAGCCCTCCAGATATTTGTTGCCGGAGAGACTGTCAATTATTTCAAGACCTTTTTCCCACACCCATTTTATTTCACCCGATTTATGAACAATACGATATTCGATTGTAAATTGAGCCTTCTCATTAACCCCTTTGTTAACTTTTTCCCTCACCATTTTCATATCATCCGGGTAAATAAGGTCACTATAATCTTTTATTCCTTCAATAACTTCCTCAGGTCTGTAACCAGAAAGAGTATACATCCCCTCGCTCATAAAGAGCATCGTATATTTTTCATCGTTCAGACAACGGTAGGCTACACCCGGCAGATTATTTACCAGGGTTGAAAGTTTTCTCTCACTCTCTTTTCTCAGCCTTTCAGATTCCAGCCGTTCCAAATGTTCCCGGTGCTGCGTAATAGACCTTTGAATCGCGGGCACCAGCCTCGTAAGCTTATCCTTGAGAACATAATCATCCGCCCCGCGGTGCAGGCTGGAAATAGCCATATCTTCACCAATCTTCCCGGATACAAAAATGAAGGGAAGAACTGAATCTTTCGATCTGATAAATTCCAATGCCTCAAATCCGCCATAACCGGGAATGACAAAATCAGATAAGATCACATCCCACTGACTCGAAGTAAAATAAACCTCGAACAAATCTTTTGATTCGGCCCGCAGCAGTTCAAAATTTAATCCGTTCGATATTAACTCTTCATTTATCAATTCCGCGTCAAACGGGTCATCTTCAAGATGCAATATTTTAATCTTCCGGCTCATTATCTCCGACCATTATTTTAGGCAGTGTAAAATAAAATGTTGCTCCTTTATTCAATTCAGCTTCGCACCAAATCCTGCCGTTATGCCTGCTGATTATTCTTTTTGTATTTGCCAGCCCTATTCCTGTCCCCTCGAATTCATCTGTCCGATGTAAACGCTGGAAAATTCCGAACAATTTATCAGCGTATTGCATATCAAAACCCACGCCATTGTCTTTAATAAATATTTCAATCTCATTTTTATAACTGTTTTGATACCCGATTTGTATTATCGCCACATCTTTTTTTCTCGTATACTTCAGAGAATTATGAATTAAATTTTGGAAAACCAGCTTCAGCATATTCGGATCCGCGTAAATTTCGGGCAAATCATCTATTATCCAGGTGATATCCCGCCCTTCAATTTCACCGGAAAGTTCATTTCGGACTGTATCAATTATTTTGTTCGGATCAAGCGCCTTCTTTTTCAGTTCCTTTCTGCCGGTCCTGGAAAAATCGAGCAACTCATCAATCAGCACTCCCATTTTTGTGGCGGAATCGGAAATGATCTTCAAATATCTGATTCCTTTCTCATCAAGCTGAGAGATATGTTTTTCCTGTAATATTTCAATAAATCCATTAATGTGTCGTAATGGAGCGCGCAGATCATGCGAAACCGAATATGAAAAGGATTCCAGTTCCCTGTTGGCTGATTCAAGCTGCGCTGTTCTGTCTCTTACTCTCTCTTCGAGGAATTCATTCAGCTTGTTTATTTTTTCTTCGGCCTCTTTGAGTTCTGTTATATCCTGGTAAATAACCTGAGTTCCTATTACCTCGCCTTCCGAATCAATTACAGGATTATAAATTGAAAGCAGATTTTTTTTATTTTTCCCGACGAACAGACTTTCCTCCACTGTATGCCTGCGTCTGTTTTTAATAGTTTTGTCAATAATATCACCAGCTCTTTCCCCCTGCCGGAAGGGAAGAATTTTTGTCAGGGAAGTATTTATTATATCCAGTAATTCCACACCAAAAATTTTTGCCGCGGCATGGTTTAATAAAATAATCTTACCTTCAGGGTTTAAATAACATATACCAACTCCGGCATTTTCAAAAAGCAGCCGGTGTTTCTCTTCACTCTCTTCAAGTTCTTTTGCAGTCTTTTCCCTTTCTTTAATCTCAACTGATAAATCTTCTGTTAAGTTAAGAGCCGCGTTGCGACTCATTTCAAGTTCTATATAGGCCTTTTTTAATTCAGCCGATTTTACACGCTCCATGCTGGCAATATCGGCATTGGCATTTTCCGCTTTTTTCCTTTCCCTTATCTCTTCTTTTAAAAGCCTGTTCGCCTCTTCAAAATCCCTCGTTCTTTTTTGAATTTCTTTTTCAAGGGATTCTGAAAATTCCCCCATCTTCTTCTTTTCCTGAAAAAGGTTGTTCTTCAGTTCACTTATACTTTCATCCAGAATTTCATAATTTCCATCTGAAATCTGACGCCCAAAATGGTTTTCCAGAACTGAAAGATAAGGTGAAATATTTTTTCTCAATAACAGGATATTTATTAATATTATGCCTGTTCCCATTATCAGATAAATAAGCATCTTCAATATAAAATTTCCGGTTTCCGACTTAACTGTTTCCGGGTTATGCAATGAAACTTTTGTAAAAAGTGAATCATTCCCGATTAGGGGACTTGTCAGGGTTATTAAGCTTCTTCCATTATGCCTGCCCGACCCAGGTCCCTCATATTCCCAAATGATTTCCCCCTGGTTATCCGATATAATTATTGAGCTCAGTCTGTCATTTAAGCTGTCGGGTACGATACTGCGCAATCCTTCCAAACCATTTTCATTAAACACCCTGCTTATCTTCTCCGCTACCAAATTTACCTGTTTTTCCGATATGGATTCTTTATTATCATAAATATAAAATTCAGCGATAATCAAAAGAATGATCACGATCGTGAAAAGGATTATATTCTGCCTGATAATTTTATTCAGCATTGCAATAATAAATTGTGATTTGTTTTAAACTCCATACTTTTCCGGAGGCACGTTGTATTTTTTGCTTTTGCCAATTTTTTCAAGCAGTTCATTTACTTCCCGTTTAAGCCCTATCATTCTTATTTCTCTTCCTGTGGTAAGATGATTAAACCGTTCAAGCTGCTTTATTTTTAAGGCAAGGTTTTTTTCTGTTTCTTTTCTCATTTTAATTTCATTAGATAAATCCTCTAACAGGTTCATTGAAGCGTTCTGGCTCTCCTTTAGCTCCTGCAGAGTAACCTCAAGTTCAGCGGCTTTCTCCCTTTCTCTGAAAGCGATATTTTCCAGCTCTTTTTCTATTTGTTCTTTCTTGTTTCTGTAATCTTCTATCTTGTCCAGCAATCCGTTCAAATCTTTCCCAAGCATCGCTATTTCATCCGAACCTTCTATACTTATACGTGAGGAATAAATACCGCTTTCAGAAACATGCCTTGTAAATTCAGAAAGTTCTATAAGAGGTTTTGATACAAATCTTTGCAAAAAATTGGCCAGGAATAATGAAAACAGCAAAAGCCCTATAATCAAAATTGTTATATTAATCAGTGAATTGGTAATATCACTTGAAAATTTGTCGGTCGAAACCCATAAATACAATTTCCCATATTTAATACCGTTAAAAGTTATCTCACTTTTTGTAAGATAATAACCAGATCCAAAACCGGAATTGAGAGTGGAATCACTTTCACCTATAAAAAAATCACCCGGAACAGGTGAACTTATGCTCTTTAACAATCTGCCATTATTATCATAAACCGCGGTTGCCATAAAATCGGGAAAAGTTGCCAATCCTTCAAGAGCTTCTTCAAGAGCGTCATAATCTTCAAAAGTCATTGGCGCGACACAATATTTGGCAACTAATACAGCCCGGAGGGCGCTAAGTCTTTCTACCTCCTCCTGGAATTGTTTGAATTGATCAGAAAGTATCACAAAATATCCAATTATCAGCGCCGCTGCGGAACCGAAAAAAATCATCCCGACAAGTTTCCACCTGATGGATAATCGTTGTATAAAATCCATCATCCGCTCCCCTGGATTACTTTCGCAAACTGCAGCAGTCTGAAATTAACTTTTAATCCCGCGGCCTCAATGGATGCAGGATTAACTTCAAATTTCAGCCTGTTCTCTTCGGTAAAGAAATTTATCTGCACACCCGCTTCCGCGAATCCATCGCTATCAGAAACTGTCAGTATAGGCAAGAGCCTTATTTTTCGCAGAAGTGCCTTCAACTGAGTTTTTGTACAATCTCCAATTAACAGCATATGACAATTTATTGAATCGGGATTTTTCTGATAATTTATCAGTTCAATCTCCTTTCCCCTTATTTTTCTTAAAGTTGAAACTTCCAATAACTCATCGTAAAATTCAACTTCTCCCCATATACCAATTCTGAATTTCTCATCTTCCTCCGAAAGAATATCATCCGGCCAGTCAATAAACCGGGTGAACCTTTCAAGGAAAACAGCTTTTAATTCATTCTCGCTAACCTGAGAAAAAATCAGACTGGTAAAGGATATCTGCCATACTATGAAAAATTTGAAGAAGCCAGTAAAAGCTTTCATATTAGTTATTTTTTATGTAACTGTCATTCTCCGGCTTCTGAAATTTCTACTGCCCGTTTCAAAAATATCCCAATAAATATTTTATTAACTTTCCGGAAAACTTGATTAAAAATACAGAATACTATTCATAAGCATAACACATCCAATCGGTGAAAGTTTAATCATTTATTTTATAAAAATCAACATAATTTGCTTTTACCTAAAAAAAGATTTTCAGACATAATCATACAATATCACCAATATCTGATTTTCAAAAAGACCTTCAAGAGGCAGGCCGGAATCTGATGCCGGTTCAAGTGAGACTGACTCGCTGTCTTCAACTCCGCTCAGACACCGGCTTAGAATTTATAAAAACCTTATCATTTTGAGTAGAATTTGACTGCGCTGATCAATTCATTTATATTTTGTCCTCACATTCATTTAATTCAGGAATAAAGATGCTCTTCGGTGAAGATAATTACCGGTTTATGTATGAAGCTCTCAGGGAAGCTGAAAAAGCTTTTGAAACAGATGAAGTGCCGGTCGGAGCAGTTGTAGTAAAAAATAATAGAATTATCGGACGGGGCCACAACCAGAATAACAGATTAAATGATCCCACAGCGCATGCGGAGATGATAGCGCTTACCGCGGCGTCAAATCATCTCGGTGAAAAATTTTTGTCAGAATGTGATCTATATGTAACCCTCGAACCATGTATCATGTGCAGCGGCGCCCTGTTGCTGGCCAGGATAAATAAAATATATTTCGCGGCATTTGAACCAAAATTCGGAGCTTGCGGCTCACGAATGAATGTCATTGAGGACAACGGTTATAATCATCCCGTAAAAATTTATTCAGGTATTTACTCAAATGAGAGCAAAAATCTGCTGGAGCAGTTTTTTCAAAAAAAGAGGGATAGAAGTCTGGAAGGGAATCCCGCCAGGGACGGCAGAAAATAGCCCCGCAATTTATTGTGGGGTAAACGGTTAACATTTAATCACAAAAAGTCCCGCCAGGGACGACAGGGACAACTTTTCATCCTCTAAAATGGAATATCTTTTTTATTGTTTGCCCGATAAATGGAAATACTGTTTATATTGAGAGCTTGGGATATGATAATTCGCGATAAACTTCCGCGATTTCATTTTACGGGGAATATGGAGTTCTGAGACCTACAACCGCATGCTATTCATATAAATCGCGCACAAAAATTACTGCTATTTCACGTAGAATTCGATTACTATCAGAATAATTCCCGGTCTCTGCCGGTAAAGGAGAACAACAAAAGTATTGCGGCTTTAGCTGCCCTTAAGCTTAACAGATACTTTGGTAATTTTACCATCCCCGATTTTGAAAACCGGGCTGGTGGCGTCCCTGATGAGAGAATAGTCATGGGTAGCAATAAGAACCGATGTGCCGCGGGAGTTAATTTTTTTGAGTAATTGTAAAATTTCAGAGGAAGTTTGCGGATCAAGATTTCCGGTCGGTTCATCGGCAAGCAAAAGAGCCGGATCATTTAGTATGGCTCTCGCAATGGCGACTCTCTGTTTTTCACCGCCTGACAATTCACCGGGCATATTTCGCGATTTATGACTCAGGTCAACAAGGGCCAGCGATTCAAACACCTTCTTTTTAATTTGTCTGTATGGACAACCTGTCACACTCAAAACAAAAGAAAGATTTTCAAATACCGTTCTGTCATCAAGAAGTTTAAAATCCTGAAAGACAAATCCCATTTGTCTTCTCAGCTTTGGTATTTTTCTTGTTTTAATTTTTTTGGAAGAAAAATCCAGAAATCTTACCTCTCCCGAATCAGGACGCAGATTCATATAAATTAATTGCAGAAAAGTTGATTTACCCGCGCCGCTTTTACCTGTAAGGAAAACAAATTCCCCTTCACTCATGGAAAAATTAAGGTTATTAAATACATCCTGGTTACGGTACCCGAAATCAACATTTTCAATGATTAACATATTATACCTTTTTCATGATAAATTGTGCTCTTTCACTTTCAGAAGTTATATCTTCGAAGGTAAATGAATCAAGGCAATCGACAACAAAGAGACCTCCGGCTTCAGCAGCATAAAAGTAGGATTCCAGTTCAAATATTTTCTGGTTATGGATTTCTTCGAAATAATTTCCAGCCCTGTCTTCAATCGAAAAAATATTTGTATGTACCCTTTTCTCCGGATCATATATCGACCTTTGAGTATAGGAATAACCGTTATAATTACCTTTTCTGTTCAGATCGGAACAATTATTAATACTGTTAGCTTCAAGACTCGCGTCAAAAGTAAGTATGCCATCTTTTGTCAGCAGTGAAGAAGTTTCGGTAAATAATAAGATAAGGTCTTCCTCGGTATCAAGATAATTTATACTGTCGAAAGTTGAGTAGATAAAATCAAATTCGGAACGGAAAGGCAGTTTGCGCATATCACAGCAAACGCGGTAACCATATCCCGGTAAAGAACGCCGAAGCAGTTGCGGACTCATATCGGAAGCGATATAAATCCCGCTATTCCAATCGAGAAATGATGTCAGCTTTCCATTTCCGGCGGCAATTTCCAGTCTTCTTTCCGGAATCCTTTCAAGATATTCATCCGCGATATCAGCGATATAATCAGCCCATTCATTATATTCTATCTCCTTCATCAGATGTTCGTAGATCTCCGCGAGGATTGTATACTCCTTCCTTAAAGTGTATTTTTTTTCCGGCATCCGCTAATCCTCTCGGCCCAGTTATAAGAAGAGATCATACTTGAATGGTCAGCCCGGTTTTTCCAGGCTATATCAAAGGCGGTTCCATGGTCAGGTGAAGTTCTGACAATTGGCAGACCGGCGGTAAAATTCACCCCGTCATTAAAATGCAGCATCTTGAATGGAATAAGAACCTGGTCATGATACATACCCAGCACGGCGTTAAACTTTTTATATAGTCTGTTGGCAAAAAACGCGTCGGGAACAAACGGTCCGCTGATTCCGGGAATATTGCTTTCGGCCGCGGCGGGAATAATTATATCCTTTTCTTCATTCCCTATTCTTCCATTCTCACCCGCGTGAGGATTAAGTCCAAGCAAAGCTATCTGAGGTTCGGCAATATCAAAATCATTTTTTAGCGTTGAGTGAAGAAGTTTCAGAGAACGTTTTATATTTTCTGCTGAAATAGAAGATGAAACACTGCTGATTGAAATATGAATTGTCATTAGCGCTGCTATAAAATCATCTGAAAGAAATATCATCATATAATCTTTTGTACCATACCAGTCGGCGAGTAATTCGGTATGCCCCGCGAAATTCACTCCGGCCAGCCCGATTGCTTCCTTTGAGAGAGGAGCGGTTATCAGGCAGTCGCCAATTTTTTTATCAGCCATTTCAAGTGTATGCTTTAGAGAAAGACAGGCCGCCTTTCCCGACGAAACTGTTGGAATTCCGGGCGAAATTTCATATTCTCCGAAAGAGACGATATTCACCATTCCCGGTTGCAGTTTATTTTCTGAACCAGGTTTTATTATCTGATAACTGAAATTTAAGGTATGGCTTGCTGAAAGTTCTTCAAAGACATTTGCCGGACAGACAAAAATTATATCCCGTTTTCTTTCAGCAAAAAGCTGATTGAAGGTTTTAACCGCAATTTCGGGACCAATCCCGTTAATATCACCGCAGGAAAAAAATGTATACATTGACTCCTACATCAGCGCGAAATTACCCAGGCCACTTTTATCAACAAAAACAAATCTTTTTTTTCCATATTGCCAAATTTCAACAGCGTGGTTTTTATCGTTATATGATCTGTCAATTTTTTTAGGAGGTCCGTATTTGATAAAAATCATTCCCCTGTCAGTATTCGCGCCATTTTTGTTGTTCACAGACCTGAAACGTAAATATGCTTCATCAGCCCGGTTAAAAAACTCATTCATTATTTCATTGAAAACAGTTTCATCAACAGGATCTTTTGGCTTCCAGAATTCCTTTATCGCCATATAGGCATCATCGGCAGAGAAGATATCTTCTGTCGCCTCCGAGCCAAATGTCTCCCTCATCAGGTTAGCCGCAAAGTCCAGATCAGTAAGAGTAAAAGGTTTATCAATCCATTCAGTCTTAAGCTTAATCGTATCTTCATATGATTCTCCATTCAGATACAATGCGAAATCGCCTTCCTCAAGTTTCCTGGAAAAACTATCGAGAATAAAGATGGCAAAATTTTTATCGCGATCTTCGATCTCTAAAGAAACATGGTTTTCTTTCGATTTAAGAACCGGCATACCTGATGTGTGTTTTTTCAGTTTTTTCTCAAAAAGAGTTCTTTTTTCCTGAATAACAGTCGCGCTGATTTCGTTTCCCTCGTAGTTCCGAAGGGATAAAACCAGTTGATATTCACCGTTACTGAATGGAAGTGAATTATCAGCATTCACCATTCTGAATGTTTTATCACCGCCATTTTGTCTTTTAACAATAAAGGGGGTGAGTGTTATATCAGGGGTGATTTCAATTTCGAACTCATCAAGTGAAACAGAGGCGGAGGAATTGCTGATATTAAGAAATGGTTTGAGAATAAACTTCCCATAAGGGAGGTCGAAATTAATTACCCCTTCGGAATAAACAGCGGGATTTTCAGTTTCCTCATAATCTGAGGCAAAAATCTCCCTGCTGTCAGTTTCACGATTGATAATTTCTTTTTCTTTTTCGACCTCAATGGAAAATTCGAATCCCGCCTTGAATGAACTTTCTGATTTTACAAAAACCAGCCAGTCATTAGGAATTCGCCAGGAAATATAACATTTGGCGCCCGTTTCAAGAGGCACAATATTTGTTTCATAATAAATTGTGCCTCCCGGTTGCTGTGAGTAGATTGCTGTTGTGAAAAACAGGCAGATCAGAATAAAGGATAGTAATTTCAAATTTTCGCTTTCAATTTATGGAACAACAAATCAACTATTCATACTGGTTATAAATTCTTTGTTGTTCTTTGTTCCGCGCATTTTATCAAGCAGAAATTCCATTGCTTCGATCGAATCAAAATCACTGAGTATTTTACGCATAATCCAGACTTTATTAAGAATATCCTCGCTAAGCAACAGTTCTTCTTTTCTGGTTCCTGATTTATTGACATCAATAGCAGGGAAAATTCTTCTGTCGGCAAGATTTCTGTCGAGAACAAGCTCCATATTGCCGGTGCCTTTAAATTCTTCGAAGATAACCTCATCCATTCTTGAACCGGTATCAATCAGGGCTGTCGCTATTATAGTAAGACTTCCGCCATCCTCTGTATTCCTCGCGGCTCCGAAAAAGCGTTTTGGTTTATGCAGCGCGTTTGAATCGACACCACCCGAAAGAATTCGGCCTGAATGTGGAATAACGGTGTTATGCGCCCTGGCCAGACGTGTGATACTATCGAGAAGAACAACTACATCATCCCCTGATTCTACCATTCTTTTTGCTTTTTCAATCACCATATTAGCTACCTGCACATGGCGGTCGGCTGGTTCATCAAATGTGGAGCTGATTACCTCGGCCTGGACCGAACGCTGCATATCGGTAACCTCTTCAGGTCTTTCATCGATAAGGAGCATTATAAGTTTTATTTCAGGATGGTTACGTGTAATGGAGTTGGCAATTTTCTGAAGAAGAATAGTTTTACCACTCTTCGGAGGTGACACAATCAATCCCCTCTGTCCCTTCCCTATCGGTGAAAGCATATCCATAATTCTCATTGAATATTCACCAGGAGCGGATTCCAGTTTTATCCTTTTTGTGGGATATAACGGAGTGAGGTTATCGAAAAGAGTCCTTCCGCGTATTTTATCGGGATTTTTCCCATTCACTGCTTCAACCCTGAGCAGAGCAAAGAACCGCTCTCCATCCTTGGGAGGCCTTACCTGGCCGCTTACGAAATCACCTGTACGCAGGTTAAATCTTTTAATCTGTGATGGTGATACATAGATATCATCGGGAGAAGGAAGGTAATTATAATCGGATGAACGTAAAAAACCGTAACCGTCAACTAATGCTTCCAGGACACCTTTCGAGAATGTAAGTCCGTCCTTTTTGGTCTGCGCTTCAAGAATTTTGAATATAAGCTCCTGTTTTCTAAGCTCACTGTATCCTGATATATCATATTCGCGTGCAATTTTATATAAATCAACAATTTTCTTGGATTGAAGTAATGAAATATCCATCGATCTTTTTGTTCCTGAAATAGTGAGTGAATAATTAACTAATTGGTAAAATCAAGAAATGTATTTGAGGGTTAATTGAGTAAAGATTTTTCTTTATTGTTAGGATTCAGCCGTATAATTACAACATAATTTTATTCAATGTAAATGTCAAGTTTATTTCATAATTTTTGTTTTATTTGTCCTATTAAATAGATACTTCCTGTAATAAGCAGGCAACTGGCATTATTTGAATTCTTAAATTCGCGGATAAATTTTGCTGGATTATTAAGTGGAATGACTTTTATCCCTGTTTTATCGGCCAGATTGAGTAAATCATCAATTGTTGCAGAGCGTTCATAATTTATATCTGTAACATAAAAATTATCAAAATATGAAGCAAGAAGATAAAACATTGAATGCAATTTTTTATCCTTCATAGCGCCAAATATAACCGATTTTTCTTTATAATTGTTCTTTTTTTCTTCAAAAAGGTCCAGCAGCATCTCAATTCCCTCTTCGTTGTGCGCTGCGTCAAAAATAATATCAGGCCTCCGGTGATAATATTCATACCTTCCCTGAAAGCCTGTATTGCTCAAAACATTATACAGGCCGCTCTTAAGAATAGTGGTATCATTTATCCCAAAAACCTTCTCAGCGATTAATAACGCGAGAGCAGCGTTCCAGCGCTGATATTTCCCCTCCAGCGGAAGTTTTATCAAATCAAATTCCCCTGAGTCCATTCTTAAAGAAGAATCTGATTTTTTAAAATGGTCCGAAAGATTTATTAAATCCGAAATCTTTTTCTCATTCGAAACTCTCTTTATCTCCTCTAAAGCTTCTTCAGGCATAAATCCGGTAAAGAGGGGTTTTCCCGCTTTTAATATGCCTGCTTTTTCACGGGCAATATCACTATATTTTTCGCCGAGAATGTTAGTATGTTCTTTACTTATCGAAGTGATAACCATCGCCGCGGGATCAAGTACATTAGTGGCGTCAAGTCTGCCCCCGAGTCCGGTTTCTATTACTGAAATATCTACTTTGTGCTCAGCAAAATATTTAAAAGCCATCGCTGTGGTCAGCTCAAAAAAGGTCGGGGAATTTTTATCGATATATTCCTCAAGGCCGCTCATGAATGAAAGAATATATTCATCCTCAATCTCAATCCCGTTTATTCTTACTCTTTCGTTAAATTTCCTGAAATGGGGCGAGGTATACAGCGCTGTTTTATATCCTTTCTCCTGTAATATACTTGCCAGGAAAGAGGCTGTGCTTCCTTTTCCATTTGAACCGGCAATATGCACAGCCCTAAGTTTTTTTTCCGGATTGCCGATATATTTCAAAAGTTTATTTATATTCTCCAGCCCCAGCTTAATTCCAAACTGGTGCAGAGAGAATAATTTATCCAATGCCTGCTGAATATCCACTAAAGTACCACGCTTCCTGTAATATCAGATAATTTTTCAATTTCATTTTCGGCGCAGAATTTCTCAAGCTCTCCGATTATTTCCTGACCGGCATTAGGATTGACGAAATTTACAGTCCCCAACTGAAATGCCGAAGCGCCCGCTATCATAAATTCAAGCGCGTCGCGGTAATCCATTATTCCTCCCACACCAATTATTGGAATATTAACTTTTCGGTGTATCTCCAGCACTTTTGCCAGCGCTACAGGTTTTATTGCAGGGCCGGATAAACCTCCCGTAACATTGGCAAGTTTTGGTTTTCTTGTCTTAATATCAATCGCTGTACCGATAAGCGTATTTATAGCGGAAACCGCGTCGCCTCCTTCTTTCTTTACGACTTCGGCAAAATCTGAAATTGTGGAGACATTCGGGGAAAGTTTTATTATAATCGGTTTATTGGTCACCCCTCTTACGAGAGAGGTAATTTTCCCGACCATTTTCAGATCATTGCCAAAAATCAATCCCCCCTCTTTAACATTCGGGCATGATATATTTATTTCGAAACCTTTGATTCCGGCTTCAGAATCGAGCATTCGGGTACATTCTACATATTCCTCAATGCTGCCTGCCGCTATATTACAGATGATTGTTGAACCAAGTTTTTCAAGAAAAGGGATTTTAGTTTTTATAAACTCTTCGATCCCGACATTAGCCAGACCAATAGCGTTAAGCATGCCGGATGAGGTTTCGACAATACGCTGAGGTCTGTTGCCTTTGCGTGGTTTAAGAGAAATAGATTTGGTAATTATCGCGCCAATTTTGCTCAGATCGGTGAATTCCGATATTTCGTTGCCATAGCCTACCGTTCCGGAGGCAAGCAATACCGGATTTTTTAACCGAAGGTTTCCCATATTTACAGAGAGATCAACTTTTTTCATAATTTTATATCCCGGACATTAAATACAGGTCCATCTTTACAAATCAGTAAAAATTTATCTTCATCGGCATGATCGACGGGGCAGCCCTGGCAAATTCCAAATCCGCATGCCATCGCCGATTCGGTTGATATTTCGCAATTTACTTTCATTTTCAAAGCGAATTCACTTAAGGCTTTTAACATCGGAGTCGGCCCGCAGCCAAATATTTTAATATCCCCCTTAATGTTATTGATTTCTTTTTCAAGAAGTTCAATAACGGTTCCATGGAAACCGGCAGAGCCGTCATCGGTGGCAGTCTTTATATTCTTTAGTCCGTAGTCTATGACAAAATCGGCGTTCCCTGCACCAAAAAATGTAACTATCTTTTTATCCGGCAGCATTTTTGTAAGAAAAGGAAATGGGGCGCTTCCGATGCCGCCGGCGACAAAAACCGCAGTATCGAAATTATCGGCAATGCCGAACCCATTGCCCAGGGGTCCGAGTATGTTTAATTTCTCTCCCCGTTTTTTTGACGCCATTAGTTTTGTTCCTTCACCGTGGACATCAAACATAAAAAAACAGCTCTGATCCTCAACATCACAAATGCTGAATGGTCTTCTTAGCAAAGGATAATTTCCTTCGCTGGTTTTTATATTACAGAACTGGCCCGGTTTTATAATATCGGCGAGCCGGGGCGCCTGAACCTTTAACAGCCAGGTTTTTCCTTTAAGATGCCTGATATCTTCGACTATAGTGTCTTTTGTAAACAAATCTGTTTTCCTTCTGATAAATTCTTTTTTAATAAAACCGATCGCATATAATAATTACCAGCTTGTTAACGAATCACTTAATCGTTTATATAATGGGAATCGCGGGGTTTTTGCGGGTGAAATTAAAATTTATGTAAAAAATCGATTATTGATCAGGTTATATTTTTCCCAAGTAGTTTATTCTCAACATCTGAAATTTTATCCAGCCTTCTCTGGTGTCTGCCTGCGGCAAAAGGTGTGGATATAAATTTCAGGACAATGCTTTTTAAGGTCTCAATTCCAAGCGCCCTGGCTCCCATACACAAAATATTTGAATTATTATGCTCCCTGGCGCTGTGAGCGGTAAATTCATTATAACAAACGGCAGCTCTGATTCCGGGAATTTTATTGGCGCTTATTGCCGAGGGGCTCCCTGTGGCGTCAATAATAACAGCCATATCAGCTTCATTAAAGAATATATGTTTCGCGGCGGCAAAGGCAAAATCGGGATAATCGCACGATTCCTCAGAATAAGTTCCCGCGTCAATTACTTCAATACCTTTTCCTTCAACCATCGGCATAATAATTCCTTTTGCCTCAAATCCCGTATGGTCACAGGCAAAAACAATTTTTTTGGGGGGAAAGTTAACTTTATCCTCAAATCCGGTATTATTCGCAGATAATTCGATATCCTCCTTTTTGATAATTTTAATCCCCCAGTGATTTAATTTATCCGCTGCAAGCGGCGTAAGAGCGTACTCCCCTTCCACCACAAGTGTCTTATTACCGGATCTGTGAAGATCTGTTATTTCCTTTTCAGTAATAAACCTTTTCAATCAGATAAGGTCCTTCATTTCATTCATCTTTAAATAGTCTATTACGTGTTTTACATCCCCGGCATTGTCACGGTCGCAAATAAGCAGTGAGTCGGGTGTCTCAATAACAATCAGATTATCAACCCCTATCAGGGCTGAAAATTTATTCGGAGTGTGAATCAGACAGTTGCTCGTTTTTTCCGTATAAACCTTTCCTTTCCTTACGTTCTTCTCACTATCTTTTTCAGAAAGATCAAAAACAGAATCCCAGCTTCCTACATCACTCCAGTCGAAGTCTCCCTTTACAAGATAAACTTCATCCGAATTTTCCATTACACCGTAATCTATTGATGTGCTTCGAAACTGTCCGAATTCTTTAACCAGCACACTCTGATAATCCGGTTTTCCCAAAGAAGCGGATATTTCCACAAGCCCTGAGTGAAGTTCGGGCATAAGTTTCTTTATTTCCCTTGATATAGCCTCAACAGACCAGATAAATATTCCTGAATTCCACAAAAAATCTCCCGCCTGAATAAATCTTTCGGCAGTCGCGAGGGGAGGTTTTTCGGCAAAAGAAATAACCTTGTGTATATTTGAATCGATAAAATTTTCATCGAACTGGATATAACCATAATCGGTTTCAGGTTTATCGGGTGTTATCCCTATCGTCATCAGGGCGCTGTTTCCCTCGGCAAAATTAATCGCCGTTTTAATTGTTCTCTGAAATTCTTTTATATCCCTGATTAAATGATCGGCAGGCAAAACAACAGTTATCGCTTCAGGACATTTTTTTTGAATAATCACTGAAGCCAGCCCTATTGAGGCGGCGGTATTTTTACCAAACGGTTCATCAATTATGTTTTCTTTTGGGATATCGGGAATCTGCTCCCTTATAGCGGCTTTCTGAATTCTGGTGGTGATTACAAAAATATGATCTTTTTCAATGAGTCCGTCCAGTCTTTCGACGGTTTGCTGTAATAAAGATTTTTCCCCAAATATCTTTAACAACTGTTTGGGTTGTTTTTCCCTGCTACGGGGCCAAAACCTGACACCCATTCCTCCTGCCAGGATAACAGCAAATACATCCATTAATCAGAACCTCTGTCATTTTTCATAATCAGGTCTCCGAATTGTTCTGCCAGCCGGGAATAATCTGAAATATCAACTTCTTTTCCCCTGACTCTGGCAACAATTACTATCAGACAAGCACGAATATACTCAATATTTTCTTTAGTTGCTTTTAATTCGTCATCCCTTATCATTATCAACGCTGTCGAGGCTATCCGGCTCATTCTTCCGGCATCTTTATTCAGCGACCTGACCAGAGAAACCAGGTCGTAAAGCTCAAGTATGCACAGATCAATATCTTCTTCGGTAAATTCATCTCTGTTATATTTATCCAGGAGGACGTTTACTTTTTTAACAATTTCCAATGTTCTTTTTATTTTATCATCGGCCGGGTCTTTCTTCTTATCCGGTTCTCCCTCTTCTTTTTCTTCAGACTGTTCTTCATTATCCTTCTCAGGGTCCTCCTCTTTTTCATCAATTCCGGCAAGAATAACCTTTAAAGATTCGGCTCCGGTGACCTCCAGAAAATCGTTTAGCTGCCTGATAATATTGTGGCTCTGCTCTTTAAATTTTTCGGAAAGTTTTAAAAAATCCACCGAACTTCCATCTATATAATTATATATTTCCCCCATCTTGATGCCAAGTTTTGAAAGAGCCGTAATTTTTTTCATTTTCGCTATCGCTCTTTCAAGATCGGCAGTATCTGCCAGAAAGCGTTTAAGCAGCACAATGGTTTCTATTTTCTCAGATGTCAGTCTGAGATTATTGGAGGCAACTGTTACAGCCTGAATCAAATATTGTTTTCTGATATCCATTTCAGATATATTTCCTTGGAACTCTCTTGCTGATATTACAGGTGATTTCATATGGGATAGTATCTAAAATATCACACCAGTCCCATGCGCTGATTATTTTGCCCCTGTCCTCTCCGATCAGGGTTATTTTATCCCCGGTATTAATATTTGAATTTCCCGTTTCAAATAGAATGCGATCCATTGTCACTCTTCCTATCTGCGGATAGAATTCCCCTTTAATGATGCCTGAAATTCTGTTGGTAAGCGCCCTGTCAATTCCATCGGCATATCCGACCGGAGCCGTCACGGCAGTTGTATCTTCCGTGGCTGTAAATTTTCTTCCGTAACTCGCGGATTCACCTTTACTGAATTTCTTAATAGTGGATACTTCAGTAACCAGGGACATTACCGGCTTGAGAGGAACCGAACCGGAGGTTTCTTTCGAAGGATAATAACCATATAAAGATATCCCGGGTCTGACCATATCGAATACAGCGTCCGGCATATCAATAATAGCTCCGCTATTGGCCGCGTGAAAAATAATTTTTCCATATCCGGCGCTAATCAGCTCTTCCCTGATTCTGCCAAATCTTTCCAGTTGAAGAAGGGCGTAACTTTTATCTTTTTCATCCGATGTGGAAAAGTGTGTATAAATACCATCGATAACAACATTCTCCAGGGAAGCAAGTTCCTTAACTTTATCAGCCGCTTCGGAATAATGAAAACCGAGCCTTCCCATTCCTGTATCAATATTTACATGGACGATAATCTTTTTATCCGTTGTCAGCGCTTCAATTTCTCTGATATGCTGTTCCGAACAAACAGTGGGCATTACTTTATATTTATTGTATAAATCAATGTCCTCCGTATCAAAAGGGGCAAAACTGAGGAGGGGAGCTTCTGTTACTCCTGATTTTTTCAGTTCAACAGCTTCCTCAACAAGAGCCACGCCATAATATTCCGGTTTATCCGGACCGAGTTTTTCAAGCGCTTCCACACATTTAACCATGCCATGGCCATAGGCATCCGCTTTAACGACAGCCATTACTTTGGCCCCCCGAACCTTTTTTCGCAGTCCGAGGTAGTTAAAACACAAATTATCAAGAGAAACAAGAGCAGCAGTTGGACGCATATTTACTAATTTTATTGGAAAACAAATTATTTTTTGATTAAATGTAAATGTAACGATTTTCCATCATTAAATTAAGTGGCTGCCTGAAAATTTGCCCTGTCAAAAATAAAAAAAACAGCTCCCTTAACCTGATTTTGAATTTTCATTACACTTTGCGGAACCGCGAGGTTATTTAATACTGTTTTAATTCCACAAGATATCTGTTTTTGAATCGTTAACCTCAATTCCGATTTCATCTTAAAATTATTTTTCTTATATTAAATAAAACAAGAAAAGGAATATAATCATGCTGGTAACCACAACAAACGCTATTGAAGGAAAAAAAGTAGTAAAATATTACGGACTGGTATCTGGTGAAGCTATTCTCGGGGCAAATATTTTCAAAGATTTTTTTGCCGGAATCAGGGATATTGTCGGCGGAAGATCAGCATCTTATGAAAGAGAATTGAGGACAGCCAAAGATATAGCGGTTAAAGAAATGATTGAACAGGCAAAACTTTTGGGAGGAAACGCCGTTCTCGCTGTGGATCTGGATTATGAGACTATCGGTCAGGGTGGCAGTATGCTGATGGTTTCAGCGAATGGCACCGCCGTGCTTCTCGATGATGCCTGATAATCATTCGATCAGCAATTTATAGATAAGATAACCAAAATTAACCTGCAGAGCTCCCAGGGCAATGCCGCTATAGAGATCGTAACGATCTGTTTTATCCATAAGTGACTGATCCATTGTCTTTTCATATTCTTCAAATGTTTCGTCAGCCTCAATTTTGAAATAGGCCGCCGCGCCTCCCAGAACCAGGGCCGACCCGATAAGCGCCGGGAACCATTCAGAATCGATAAAACTTTCTTTCCTGATCTTACCGTTAAAACTAAGGCTGATATTCCTGGCCTTTTCATCTTTGATAAAAATTTCCTTTGGCTCATAATTCTTTTTGTAAAGAAGAAGAGAGCTGATGTTTTTATTTACGAATAAAGGTGTTCTTCCAAGGCGCTTTTCCCCGTTTTTTACCACGGCATCCTGGGGAGTGGAATCGATAAGTATCTCTTCATCAAGGTTATAAGAAAGGTCCCGCACGTTATCCGATCCCGTAAAAATCACTGTATCCTTTATAAATGCTTTCCCCCATTCAGTCAGGCTTTTTTTTATCGCGATAAAGTTAGTGTCCCGCCCGGTTTCATAACTCGCGCTGCCTGTGCCCGCGAGTTTGCTGTTAATAAAAATGGCGGCTGAGGCCACGTTGGTCGTAATATTAATAGTGTATTTATTCTGCGAGGCGAATAATTCAGCAGAGAGAACTAAAAGAATAATATATATATAATATTTTACCATTTTGTTCCTTCAGTTTGATAACAGATTATCTCTCCTTTATCAACACCAAAATAAACTCTCCCCCTGTAATATAGTGGAGTCATTTTCACTCTTCTTTCAAATTTAATCTGGTTCGTAATTTTTCCATTATTTTTATCCATAATAAACACCCGTTTTTCCAAATCGGGCACAAGAATTCTGTCGTCAAAAACAACAGGGGCTGCATTAAAAAGACCTCCCGGTTTTTCATCCCATGTCACCTCCCCTGTCAACCTGTCCGCGGCTATAATCCGACCCGCGAGATTGACGATATATACTTTTTGCTTATCCAGGGGGGCAGGCGATTTAATCGGAGCGCCGCTGTTGATTTTCCAGATCAGCTCTCCCGATTTAATATTTACACAGTAAAAGAAACCTTCATTATCGCCGGCATAGGCAAAACCTTCCATAACAGAAACTCCGCTTTCAAAACCACTTCCGATATCTTTCCTGTAATTGATTTTTCCGTTTTTATTTTTAACAGATATCAGCTCTCCCTTTATATTTCCAAAAATAATATTTTCACCATCAGAAGCCGGATGACAATTACTCAGAACGCCGGTTTCACTGCTCCACAATTTTTCACCACTTTTTGAATATTTTAATAAGGCCCCATTTTCGGCGAGAATTACCACACCATCTTCAAATATCAGCATTTCATTATCACACTGGCTCTTTATCTCTTTTTCCAGAATAATATCGCCATTATAATAATCGTAAATAAAAAATGTAAAAAAATTCTTTTTATAGTTATTGAGTATATAATAAACCTTAAAGCCATCCAGAACGGGTGATACGGAAACAGCTCCCTTTTCTTTTATTACACCAAGCTCCTTACCTGACAGATAATTAAAACTGTAAAGATTACCCGACAGGTCGCCGGCAAAAAGAAGGGAATCAAAACAGGTGAATGATAATGGCGAATAGCTGCCGCTCGTTTCGGCAGTCCATTTATATTCCAGAGAATCGCCGAGACTGTTAGGAATATAAAAGTTATTCCCGATCCCCGCTCCATACTGCCTGTAGTAACTGTTTGAGGGCACGAGTGAGTCGATAACTATTTTTTTTGAACACCCGCCAGCCGCTATCAGCAAAATGAATAATATATATAACTTATTTTTCAAAAATCATACCCGAAGAAAAACTGATAAAATAAACCATTCTGAAAATCATTAAAATTGTTTTCAATTTTTTTGCCTATGTCATAACGAAAAACAATGGCATTAAGGAAATTTATCCTTATTCCGGCGCCAACACTACCCAGGGTTGTATCATATAATTCATCCCAGGCGCTGCCCGCGTCTAAAAATATAGCGCCGCGGATACTCCGGAATCCCAGCCCGATAATAGGAAACTTAAAATATACTTCATCAATCAGCGGGTATCTCAGCTCAACAGAACCCAGCCAGAGCTTTTCTCCCCTTATCGACCATCGCGGCCATCCCCGAAGGTCCCAGCTTCCCCCGGCAAAATAACGGCGGGTGTTTTTACCATGATTATACATCAAAGCGCCCCTTAGAGCCAGTGTGCTCCTGAGGGCAAGCCGCTCATATTTGCGGTAATCCAGTATAAAAGAATAATAATTTTCATTGCTGTATTTTATATCGCTGGTATAACCGAGCAGAATTCTGAACCTGGAACCATCAAGAGGTCCGGTCGGTCCCCAGAGAGCGTTATCACAGACATAAGATATGGAATTGGATAGCAGCAGCGATTTTCTCGATATAAAAGCCTCTTCAGGCAATTCTTTATCTGTATTAGCAAGACTAACGCTCGCCTCTATCCTGTTGAATGATGAGAATGGATAAATTAAACTGAAAAAACCGCCAAAACTTCTTTCATAATAAAAATTGTCCGACTCGCGGATATCATATCTTCGCCCGCTGAAATTAAAGATTCCATAGCCGTAATTTGTCCTTCCCGAAAGGTCAACTCTCGAAACAGCGACATTAAAATTCCTTACAATTTCACTCCTTATCTCGGCGGTATTATAAACAAAAATTACATACCGGTCATCGCCCATAAGATCGCTGAGGGTCATCATTGCTCCACCCCTGGCTCCATAAACCGGATCGGTGATTACCTGGCTTACCGCGTAATCGAGGGTGTATTCTTTCTCATAAACAAGCCTGTCATCTTCCGAGTCGAGCGATATTTTTCCCGGTTCCCAGGGGCCGCTTGAATAATCCAGGTCATATTCCAGAGTCTGGATAACTGAATCGGCAGGTTCAAGACCGAGGGAATAAAACTGAAAAGAAAACCTTTCGAATCCGGATGTAACAATTTCATTTTCTGAAACAAAAGTATAATCAAAAACACTTGTCAGAAATTGTGTTATCTGTTCAAGTTTTCCCTCTCCGTTTTCGCCGGGCAAAACTTTCCAAAGATTATAATTTCCATCAAAATCACTGATTACAAATATATCTTTACCGGAGGGACTGAATTGCGGTTTGCCGATGTTTCCATCCGTATAAGTTATATATTCTGTTTTTCTGCTTATCAGATTATATCTGAACAGATTAAATGTTTCTGAGTTTATTCCTTCTGTTCTGTCTGAAACAAAAAGAACTGAATTTCCGTCGGGACTGAAAATCGGGTCTTTATCGCTGTAATAGTCATTCAGCAATCTTGTAAGATTACCCGATGTCATATCCAGAATAAATAAATCACTGAATCCTTTTCTATCTATAGCTGAAAAAACGAGTGAATCCCCCGAAGGAGAAAAAGAGGGGGTCTTGATGGAAATAAGCTGGTTGAATTCAAAACTTTTCTTAATCTCCTCATCTTCAGATGAATAAAGATAAAGCACATCATTGCCATTTGATTTAGCGATAAAGGCGATATCTCCGGCAGATGATACAGCGAGATTCGCCTCAAGCAGATGAAAAGATTCAAATACCGCCTCTCTTTCACCCTGAATGATCACTTCCGGTTCGGCAAAATCTTCAGACCCGGGTGTATATTCCATCCGGTATATAGATGAATAACCGTTATAATTGCCTATAAAATAGATATAATCCTTTCCATCCTTCTTTAAATGTACAGGGGAAAAATTAAAACCATCATCAGTTATTTTTTCTGAAAGAATATGATGAGGGACTTTCTCCTCATAGAGAGGAAAATAACGCTGCTTTAAATGGTAGCTCCATTTTTCCGAAACCTTTTCAAGTTTTTCACCCAGGGTATATTCAAGTACATCCTGAAATTTTGTAAAACGCCAGTAATTCTCCATTATCCTGAGAACTTTATCCTCACCATATTCAATTTTCACCCATTCAAGAAAATTCTGGCCCTCCTTATACATAAGGAAACCTCTCAGGTAGTCCAGTTTCTCGAGGGGAAAAAATATGTTATTCAATACAGCGTCACGCATTACCATTTCGGCCTGGGTATCCCAGCTTGTCGACCAAAACTCTGCCAGCCCTTCCACAAACCAGAGAGGAGGCAGTTTATCGACAGGAACACGATGATCACGCAAAGAATTGACAAGTTTGGATGTCATAAAAACATGAACCAGCTCATGCCTGATAACATGCCGGAACTGGGCCAGCTCACCCAGGTAGGGTATAACAACTCTTCCTTTCAGAAATTCAAAAAACCCCCCGACACCCTCGGGGATAAAACCGGGTGATATATTTGTCTGCTGAAAATGGATGTGGGTATTATAGAAAATCAGGGGAATTCGGTAGGTGACTACATGATTGAATTTCTGCTTCAGATCGTTATAGGCTTCCTCGGCATAAAAAGCCCCTATCTCAGCCATTTCCTCAAAATCATCATAATAATAAATATTAAAGTGCTCAGTTTTGATGACTTTCCAGGTGAAATCTTCATACTGCACCTTATTTCTGCCGAAAAAATAAAATTGCGCCGATAGAGATTCAAAGGCGAGAACGAAAAAAAGAAAAATATATAACAGTATTTTATTCAATATTACCAACTTTCAGGATTTAATCACAAAAGAATTTCAAATCACCGACAGGCTAATATGTAAAATAACTGAATGAGTAACAATGTAAAAAATGATAACGGAAAAATTTATCTATAAAATTATTCCTGGGGATAATTTCCTATAAGATCATCAAAAATTTCAGGTGAGAGTTTTTCCTTGTAAAAGCTCATCATTTTTTCATTAATCTCATTTTCCGTTGTATAGTGAAGACATTCCTCCGCGATTTCCTTAACTTCCGAATAATTCATACTCCTGATAATTTTTTTAATTGTGGGTATCACGGAAGCTGAGGCGCTTATTGAATCGAGTCCGAGACCGATTAAAAGAGGAACCGCGACCGGATCGGCCGCCATTTCGCCACATATACTTATTTCAAAATCATCACTTATTTTTCCCGCTCTCACAATATAGGCAAGAGTTCTTATTACAGCCGGATGAAATTCCTGGTACTGGTCGGAAACAATTTCATTTCCCCGGTCAACAGCGAGAAGATACTGTATCAGATCATTTGTGCCAATGCTGAAAAAATCGACCTCTCTGGCAAATAGCTCAGCCATAACCGCTGCGGAGGGAACTTCAACCATAATGCCGATTTTCATATTTTTATCATATTCAATACCCCGGTTATCCAATTCCTCTTTACATTCTTCAATAAGCTGCATAAACTGCCTGATCTCCTTAACAGATGAAACCATGGGGATCATATATTTAACATTTTTATGCCTGCCTGAGCGCAGAATAGCATTCGTCTGGGTTTTGAATAATTCTCTGTTATCAAGCAGAAACCTTATCCCTCTCCATCCCAAAAACGGATTCGGCTCTTTAACATCAAAGGGAAGAACTTTATCCCCTCCCAAATCAAGCGCCCTGATAGTAATTACCTTGGGATATAGTTTCTCGGCCAGATCACTATAGATTTTGTATTGAGTCTCTTCATCAGGAAAGGCTTCGAATTCCTGCAGTATCTGCTCGGTCCTTACGAGTCCGATTCCTTCAGCCCCGTTCTGAATAACAAATCCAATCTCTTCGTTCAGGTCAAGATTTGCTGAGAGATGAATTTTTTTACCATCAAGAGTTTCAGCCGGAAGTTCCTTTAGCTGGGCCAGTTCTTCATCATAAAGTTTTATCTGCTCAATTTTATTCCGGTAATATTCGAGCTGTTTTTCAGTGGGATTCAGAATGGCGGTGCCATGATAACCATCAACAATAAGATGATCTCCATCCTTAATCCGGCTTGTGGCGTCATGCACCCCTACCACGGCCGGAATATGAAGTGATCGGGCAACAATCGCTGTATGTGAGGTAAGTCCGCCGAAATCAGTTATGAAACCCCTGATATTAATTCGGGAGAACAAAATTGTATCAGCCGGAGTAAGATAAGGAGAAACCACAATAACATCTTCTGTAATCCTCGATTTCCATTTTTTCTTTTTGATGCTTTTTATTATCCGGTTTTTGATATCCTCAATGTCATGAGAACGCTCCTTCATATATGCTTCATCCGAAGCTTCCATCAGTTTCTGATATTTTGAAATTTCATCATCTACAATATATTCCGGAGTTTTTTTCTCCTTCTGTATACGTTTAATAATTGTATCGATGAGAACCGGATCATCGAGAATCATTATCTGCGCTTCAAATATCGCGGCTCTTTTAACTCCCAGCTTGTCAACAGCCAGGCTGAAAACCTTTTGAAGCTCTTTTCTCGACTGGCTAAGCGCCTCATTCAGCAGCTCGACAGCCTCCTCGGTATTTTCAACCTCAGCGCTGCTTATTACTTCTGTCTGTTTCGTATAGAGATACGCTTTAGCTATTGTTATACCGGGGGCGGCAGCAATACCTTTAAGTATGTTATCTTCCTTCAAAGCTCGTCAAATCCCCTGTTAAAATAATCTATTATATCTTTGGATGCTTCCTCTTCATCGCTTCCTTCAAATTGAAGTGTCAATTCAGAGCCTTTTTCAGCCGCGAGGGTCATTACCCCTATAATGCTTTTACCATTGATATTAAATCCATCTTTGATAATAAAAAATTCTGAATCAAATTTCGCGGCCAGCTTCACAATTGTCGCGGCGGGGCGGGTATGCAGTCCCGCGTCATTTATAATTTTAACTGTTTTTTTTATCATTTGTTCCGATTAATTAATTTTTTGGCCAGCCACACTAAAAGAGCTCCGGCCTCTTTGTTTTTAACAGCTTCGGCAGCTCCGATTGCCGCGTTTGTATATTTATTTATCTCATCAGCCGCGTCGGCAATTACATTCAGGCGATCATACATATCCCTGATCACCGGTATTTCTTCTGACGCGGCTCCCTTATTTTTTATTACATTTTTTAGCAAAGCGAGGTCTTCTCCCTCTGCCCTCGCGAGGGCGCTAAGGAAAAGATATGTTTTTTTACCCTCAGCCAGATCAATCCCGACCGACTTGCCAAATTCTTCCTCTTTGGCAAAAATATCAAGAAGATCATCCTGAATCTGAAATGCCATGCCCAAGTTTTCACCGTAATTTTCAAGCAGAGTTATTTCCTCCTCGGTTCCCCCTCCCAGTCTTGCTCCGATCGAACAGCATACACGGGCCAAGGCCGCTGTTTTTTTACCGATCATCTCCTTATATTCATTAATGGTAACCGAGGGTTTTATCTCAAATTCTTTATCAAGGCTCTGACCTTCACAAACCTCTACGATTCCACGGGTAAAACTGTCAATCACAGCCTTGGAATTATCCGGGCAGTCCCTGAGCAAATACTGATAAGCTATAGCTGTGAGATTGTCACCTACCAGTATCGCGGTGCTTAAATCATATTTTTTATGAATTGTTTCCCTTCCCCTTCTTTTATCGGCATTATCCATAATATCATCATGGACAAGTGTAAAATTATGGAGAATTTCCACTGCCGCTGCCGCATTTAAGACTGAGTTATAATCACTTCCGACAGCTTTTGCCGATAACATTACCAGGAAGGGGCGCAATCGTTTTCCGCCGCTCTGCATAATATACTGGCATGGCTCATAGAGTGAAACAGGATGTCTGCCGGCAAACATATCACTGAATAACTTTTCTATCTTTCCAACCTGGTCGGTAAATATCCGGTTACATTCTTTATCGCTTAAATATTCTTTCAATATAGTTCCTCTATCCGTTTAATTTTTGTCTTTCCTAAGTTTTTAATATCAGAACAGTTTGTCAGGTACATCACATTTTTTAACTCATCAAACCATCCCTTCAATAATTTAATCACACCATCCGCCCCTTCGGTTACAACTTTTTCAAGCAGAGGCCTGGCTGAAGCGGCCAGATCGGCCCCGAGAGCTATTGATTTGGCGATCTCAACTCCCGAACTTACTCCTCCGGATGCGATCAGATAAAAGTGCTGCGATTTCTTAAGCTTTTTTATCTCCTTTAAGCAATAGGTCGTTGGCAAGCCCCATTCTCTGAAATAGGGATTTTCGATTCCGCTCCTTTTTAATTCAACAGCGGCCCAGCTTGTCCCCCCGGCTCCGGCAACATCAATTCCCCTTACTCCGGCATTGAGCAATTCACGCGCTGCCCTTCTGTTGATGCCGCTGCCAACCTCTTTAATGATCAGAGGAATAGAAGTGGATGAGGTTATTTTTCCTATCGCTTTAAGTAATCCTTTAAAGTCAGGAGTGCCTTCCTTCTGAAGAAGCTCCTGCAGAGGATTAACATGTATTATCATACCATCAGCTTCAACCAGGTCAGTTAGAAGTTTAATATCATCAACAACATTTTTTGAAGAAACTATTTCAGCGGCTCCGAGATTGCCGAGAATCGGAACTTTGGGAGCGTATTTTCTCAGTACCCTGTATGTCTCATGAAACGCCGTTGATTCAAGCGCCTGCCGCTGGCTGCCAGCTCCGATGGGGATATTTAATTCTCCGGCGGCCCTGGCAAGTTCAATATTAATTTTTCCTGCTTTCGCCGCTCCCCCGGTCATGGAGGAAATCATAAAGGGATATGCTATTTTTTTGCCAAGAAACCTCGTTTTCAGTTCGATTTCATCTAATCTGAGTTCAGTTATCGCGTAGTGCTCAAATTCATAAAGTTCAAAGCCGGAGCTCTTTTTATGAAAAGCTACATCTTCATTCAGGCATAAGTCGATATGACTTGTTTTCCTGTCCGAAGTCTTATTATCTGAAGTATTCATCTGAACTCATAAATTTTATAAAGTGAATACAAAATAAAAAAAAAAGGAATAATTTTCCTGAACTAACATTTTTCATCATCACTTTTTATCAATAACCTATAACCATGTTTCAAAGTTCTTTCTATTTGCTTTAAAAATTTGGTCCCAAACGAAGTACAGTGGGTAAAGTAATAGGTTCTATGTGAAATATAGTGGGTAATTGAATTTGAGCCAGTGACAAACCAATTCGATCACTGAAAAAATTTTCTTTATTTCAAATACTTCCCGCTCTTTTTTTGTTAATATATCGGCATTGTACTATTTTTAAAATGATGCAGTTCAAGCGCCATTTTATGCATCTCCTACAGAGATGTTTTCAAATTATCTATAATATGCTACAATAATGGAACCTCTACAAGGTTCTTTTTTATCTTATTTGCCTTGTAGAGGCAATGATTAGTGCGGAACGTCCCAATGGGGTAGAATATTGTTAATAAAGCAAGACAAAATCCTTGTAGAGGATTCACAAACCATCCCCAGATAACCAAATCCTTTAAGATATCCCAGGCAAAATTCAAGTCAATAGAATATGATATTTATAGCACATCATTCATAAGCGCTGTCAGGCAAACCATATTTTGGCACTTGTGTATCTGTTCAGTTACGTCGATTTGATAGTCGGCTGTTTTTTCATTACCCACTGGTTTTCATATAGAACCAAGTAATAACTTAGCGCTTAAAAATATAAGGACCAGGCATATGGAAAATAGCGAATAAAGATATGAATCAGAGATTCGTATACTGTCATGTTTGATTACCGGAAACCAGCTTCCCCTTCTCTTCACTGCCACAGCGCTTATGGTCCTGAAAAAAGCGGGTGAGTCCTAAAGTCCCTCTTACCCCGACTGATGCGGGCGCTTTTAGATCTCCAGCTTTTCACGCATTAGCTGCTTTCGCCCTTTCAGGGCTCTGATAATGTCTTTATTTTTCTTAACCGGGGCGTTGCCCCGGCCTGTTGCTTTTACCCTTTCAGGGTTTTGTTTAATTGTCAGGACCGAAAAAAAATCACCCGTTATATTTCATATAAAACCTCTTTTTTCTACCGGTATTTTACCCCTCACAGGGCAATCTATTACAGCAAATTTTATTTTATATCCCGTTAGGGACAAAATATTGATAAAAGAGAATGCGCGAAGATTTCAGTGTGCCGCCAGTTACGTAATATTTCAACAGGCGCAGCGCTGCTTATGAATGTGCCGGTATATAGCCATTAAAATTTCGATTACTTTCTCATTACCATCTGGTTTTCATATAGAGTCAAAAATTTTTTCTGAAAGTTTTCCTAAGGTTTATTATTTTCAAATTTGATTTTTAACAAATTCCGGGTAAGAGATGAAAAAACCTGCTTTATCATTCTGGCAAATATGGAACATGAGTTTCGGATTTCTGGGTATTCAGTTCGGATTCGCGTTACAAAACGCGAATGTAAGCAGAATATTTGAAACACTCGGCGCGAGCATCGATGAGATACCAATTTTGTGGATTGCCGCCCCTGTTACAGGACTTATCATTCAGCCGATAATAGGTCATATGAGTGATAATACGTGGAACCGTCTGGGAAGAAGACGCCCCTTTTTCCTGACCGGGGCAATTCTGGCCTCCGTTTCACTGTTGATCATGCCCAATTCTCCATTCCTCTGGATCGCGGCGGGTATGTTATGGATTATGGACGCTTCGATCAATGTTTCCATGGAACCATTCAGAGCTTTTGTGGGAGATATGCTTCCTGCCGAGCAGAGAACAATCGGATTCTCGATGCAAAGCTTTTTTATCGGGACCGGCGCCGTTGTCGCTTCCGGCCTTCCCTGGGTGATGACTAATGTATTTGGAATTAGCAATACAGCGCCGGAAGGTCAAATCCCCCCTTCGGTCAAATTTGCTTTTTATATCGGTGGAGCGGTTTTTCTGCTTGCAGTTTTATGGACTGTTTTCAGATCGAAAGAGTATTCACCTGAAGAGATGGAAAAATTTGCCGACGCGGCGGAAAAAGATGAAAAGGCTCCAAAATATGATGAAACACCTGTTAAGGAGGAAAAATTATTCCGCAACGGATTATTATGGTCCGCGCTGGGACTCCTGCTCTTCCTGATTTTCTATTTTTTCATATACATGGATTACGGACTTGGTGTGTTTTTCGGCGGGATATTTCTATTCGGCTTACTGCAGATTTTTGTGGGGTCCCTTACAAAATCGGGGAAAACAGAAAATGGTGTTGTTACCGTTATAAATGATCTTTATAAGATGCCGAAAACAATGGCCCAGCTTGCTTTCGTGCAGTTCTTTTCATGGTTCGCGTTATTCGCTATGTGGATATATACTACTTCGGCGGTCACCTTACATATTTATGGAACGAGCGACACTACTTCGGCTTTATATAATGAAGGCGCTGACTGGGTGGGAATTCTTATGGCGGTTTATAATGGCTTTGCCGCGATAATGGCATTTGCGATAATGTGGATAGCAAAAAAAACAAGCCGGAAAACAGTGCATATGATCAGCCTGCTTTTTGGCGCCGCGGGACTTGCCTCTTTTTATGTGATAACCGATCCTGTGCTGCTGTTAATATCGGAACTCGGAATTGGCATGGCATGGGCTTCCATACTTGCGATGCCCTACGCGATTCTTACAGGTTCCCTTCCGCAGCATAAACTTGGCGTTTATATGGGAATTTTCAACTTCTTCATTGTTATTCCGCAAATAACCGCGGCCGCGATTCTCGGATTTTTTGTCAGGACCGTTTTTGGCGGAGAAGCAATTTACGCTCTGCTGCTTGGAGCCCTCTCAATGATAGTGGCAGCAGTGATGATGCGTTTTGTCGATGATCAGGAATAAATCACTTTTTACTGAAGGCGTGCTGAATTCCATTGATGGAGTTCATGCACGACTTCAGGATCATACCTTCCATGCTCAACCTCAAAAACATGGGAATGAAGATTTGCTACCCATTGTTTTCCTTCCTGGGTAACATTAAGATACTTCAGAGCGTGCTGTATATATGGGTTGACAACATTCCAGTAAAATTTAGCGTAGCTCGCGCACATATCACCAGGATTTTTATAGCCGATCTTTTCATTCTGACCGGTTTCAACAAATTCATAATAAAGAGCCGGTATCTTCCTGAGATAATTTGGATCGCCAAGCTGACCAATAAAATCGGCTGCTCTTACCAAACCCCCATAACTTGAGGTATCTTTATAAAAGTCGGAATCTGGTATCGGAAACCTGGTCATCTCTATATAATTTGAAATTACATCAGTATTAAAATCAACAATCTGTTTGCCTCCGAATCTTTCCTTTACAAACAGTTTGCTGCGATCTACATGGAATGGCATCAGAAAGGCATCTGTTTTTCCGGCGGGAAAATTCTCCATCTCGTCATCCAGGCCGGTGGCAAACTCTGTCTGGCTGTCCTGGCTGCAAATCCCTTTTACAAAACCTATGTCATGGCATAGTAATGAAATAATAAAGTGCAGCCAGTCCCTTGTAGTTACACCTCCTTCGAGAATATGTTTTCCTTTGAGTATCGCCTGCCCCACCGAAGTAACCATAATGGTATGATCCACATTATGATATAACGCGTTGGTATTAGCGATATTCTCAAGAGAAAGTCTTCCCACCCAGGCTATAATGTTTCCGATCTCGGGTTCAAGAATACTGTAAGTTTCGAAGTAGGCTCTTTTTAACTCCTCGACAAAACTTTCGATCATCAACCTTTGAAGGTTAAGCATGTTTACTCCCCCGATAGTTTAGTCCATTCTATTTATAAACAAGAACATTGGATAAATAAGTTCGTTCTTTCTTCTTTTAAAATCAAACTAATTACATCATGGTTAATCGATAAGTGACAAATATCACACAAATTAACGTTCCAGGCCAAAATGCAGAGAGAATGAAAAATTATGCCCCTTTCCTGTATCAAAACTTTCTGTTCTTTCCATATCCTCATCTGAAATATCGGCATAATAATACTTCATATTGGCATAAAGATTATGGATAATTTCATATGAGCCAGCAATACCGGCATAATTATCCCGTCTGATTTTCCCATAAAGGAAATCTTCCGCCTCTTTTTCAGCATACGCGTAATATATATCGTCGACACTTCCTTTTCTTACAGCTCTGAACCAGGCCGTTAATTTCATTCTGCTGACCGGCTTATAAGAAATCCTTAAATGAAGCTGATCGGCATTCTGCCCTATCCAGTGCCCGATGCCGAATCCGGCATGTTTGTATGTGGTGGTAATATCTTTATGCTCATATACCCAGGGATTAACTCTCGTATACTCAATATTGAAATCAAGATTATCGGTAAATTGATTTACACCTCCAATTCCCAGTGAAAAACCGAACCAGGTATTCCAGAAATCGCTCGATAAAATTTTTCTGATTTGTGCCACATCAAGAAAAAAGGTAAAGGAAAATTTATAGTTCTGAGGATAACGCGCCAGCAGATCGAAGAATATCTGACCATTTCCATCCTCCTCAAGCTGTCTTCCGGTTTCTCTGTCCAGAGTCTTGAAATAAAATATCGGTATAAAAAATTCCGGCCTGATATCTCCGCTGTAAATTATGGAATTACCCACTGAAACATCAAGAAAATCAAAAGGTGTAAACGTCGCGAGATTTGCCGCGATATATTTATTAATCAATCTTTTCCTCGGCAGGGGATAAATATCCGATCCGGGATTGCCATAATAAAAACGGGATGAATCATCAACCTGGGAATTAAGCCAGCCATGCACATAATAAAATCTGAACCATTTGGTCGGCTTAAATCTTAGTCTGACATGAGGCCATGAAGGCGCTTTATCCGAAATGATAAGATTGCCGTTTTCCTCATGCCCCCAAGTCATATAATCCTTAACCAGTGAAATATCTCCGCTGCCCCAGTCGAATGTTATCCCGCCATTCAGGTCGCTGTATTCCACTCCGTTATCATAAGAGAGGTAATATGCCGATCCCCTCTCGGGAGTGAATGGTTTTTCAAAAGTTATATTATCACCAAACTCGCCATAATCTTTAAAATCGAATGAGGCTCCCAACCAGTCGCCATACGTTCCCCACATTCTGAATCCCCACCATCTTTTGTTCCTCGTATTTCCAAGTTCACTTTTTATCTTTCCCCCGCCCTGGGGAGAAAAATGAAAAACAAAATTCGAATCAGAATATGAATAAAGCTCCCAGGGCTCACTCAATCCTTTCGCTCCAGCTTCAAATCGAAATTTTTCAAGATACCATTTCAGCTCCTGATTTTCAATTTTATTAAGATCACTCCTTTGTTTATACAGGATATTTAGATACCCCCCTATTTCTTTTCCGGAAAGAGGCAGAACTTCATCCTGCAAATCTATTCTTCCGGTAATTGACATCCTGCTTAAAAAGTTATAAACCGGGCTCTCAACAGGTTCAAAAATAACCTGGGCGCTGATATTTCCCATAAACAATACTAAGAAAACCAGCGCAAAAAGAAGTCTGATATTCATCTATAATTCTTCCGATGTTTGTTTTTGACGCTAACCGCTGCGGGCTTTTTTGAAGGCAATGTTAAAGAAAGCTTTAAAAAAGTACTTTAAGTCGGTAAGAAATGGAGATTTTGAGTAGGCATCCAGATATTTTTCTTCCGATGCCATAATCTCCTCAAGTGATTTTGGAAGGTCGACATAAAAAGGAGGAATAAGACCAGGTTTTGTTTTTAATCTTTTTTCTCTCAGTTTTTCATTATACAAACTGAGATAATGCTCACTCAGAGGCCTGACGCCTACAATCTTCAGTTCTCCCCTGAAGACATTCAGAATCATGGGAAGTTCATCAAGCCAGAATTTTCTGAGAAACTTGCCCCAGTTTGTTACTCTGAAATCATCCTTCAGTTTTCCCCCCTCGGCAAGTTTATTTCTTTCATATACAAATTTCTGAAGATATTCTGAGTAGGCGTGCATAGTCCTTACTTTATAGACAACAATCGGTTTGCCCCCCTTGCCAACTCTTCTCATTTTAAAAAGAGGTCCGTAAGAAGGCTGCATATCATATACCGGTTCTGATACTTTTCTGACGGTAAAGTAGGTGTTATTGTCAATCTCTCTGAAATCAACTATTTCAAATCCGCATGATACCAGTCGTCCAAGGATTTCTGTCAGGGAAAGCACCCTGTTGGAACCACGTGTCAGGAAAAAATATATTTTCCTTGTTACAGACATCTTCGGGAAAACACGTTTAACAATGAAATCGAGGGTATAGTAGGGATAGGAAAAAATCGGATGAAATTTGCCAAGTATTCTTTTTCTGCGTTCCCTTATTGTTTCGGCATAACCAATAAATACACCATCCACAGGAAGTTTTTTATTAACAGCCTCAAAAAATTTATTCAGAAAACGAATTCCATTAATACGCTTCAAGTTAACAAGATTATGAAGATTTTCATGCTCAATGGCATCAATATTAAACCTTGTTGATGTCTGGATAAAAACAGTGTTATTGTCCTCAATATCAAGAAATTGGGAGATATAACCAATAACAGCGGGACCGAAATTTTTCAGTAATATTTTTCTTTGCATCTTAGAGTGGCTGCGCCAGGACTCCCTAAACTTATTTTCCAGTTCATCAAATATAATATTTCGGTTTAAATAAATCTTTCCTTCTCCCGTTTTTTTAGTTAAATTCCTGTAAACTCTGTTTTAATATTGCAAAAATCGAGAATAATAAAGTTGTTTTATATCACTTTTTTAAATTTCCCATAAACAAAAAGCCTGTAAAAGAGGAAATCATGTAGTTAACTCCTCCTTTTAGCATTGGCATAGAATATAAAAATGAGAAAAGAAAAACAACTAAAATTGAAAAAGACAGATAATTCCTGAAGTTTTGTTCCTCTTTCATCAAATAAATTTTTTCTTTCAACAGAAAAAAGAGGAAGAGTGAGGTCAGCAAAAATCCTGTTATTCCCGTATCGGCCAGAAGCATAATAAACTGTACATGCGCATATGAAATATATCCCACCACCTCCGCATGAATTAAGTAACTGAAACCCATTCCCTTTCCGAAAAGCGCCTCAGTAAAGGACATATCGTTGATAAGGAAATAAAAATATTTAAGTATAATTCCAACCCTGCCTCCGCCGAGAGCGGCGTAATTTCCATCCGCAAATTTCCCCATCTCAACCATCAGCTTATCCTGGATAAAGACCCCCGATAAGGCAACTGCGACCAGCAGCGCAACTGCCCCCCCGATGAGCAGAATTTTATTTCCGGTGATTATTTTCCTGTAACGAAAAATAATAATCAGGGTAAGAAGAAACAGTGAAAGAATTGATGTCCGGTAAAATGTAAGGAAAACAGCGAGAGTGATTAATATCAGGATAATCAGGAGATACTTTTTACGTCTTGCATAATAATCATAGATAACAAATGGAAAAAGATAAAGAAACAATGTTGATGAAGATTGTTTGGAAGGGAAAACACCGATATAATTACCAATATCTCCCCATGCGCCATTACCTTTCCATAACAAAGCGCTGAAATGCAAAAGTAAAAGAAAAACAGCGGACATGGAAACATAAGAGGAAAACTTTTCCAGTCCGACAGATTTTACAACTACCGGCATCGCGAAAAGTGAGACAAAAAACATTGCCAGGTAGAGGAAGTCGGGAATTGCTCCACCGTGAATTTTCCTTAAAAATCCGGCGATAAAGAAATAGAGCAATAATAACATTGCCGGATATTTATATTTTGATAAAAATTCCCGGTTTATGATTAGAAGAACTATCTGCGCGAATAGAAGAATAATCGAAATAATGCCTGGCAGAGATAATGATTTTCCCGATATTTTTATTACTGACAGCTCCCGTGAAAAAGGAATCAGGAACAAATATAAAATTAGTCCCGCAATAATAATGTGTGGCAAAATATTATCTATTCTTTTCAGCATCGTATAAAACCGGTATAAAAAAACCGGTCAATTAACCGGTTTGAATTCTATTAATAATATGGGAAACCATTTTTTCAGAAACATCCTCACCGAAAATGGAAGGATAAATCTCAGGTTTTTTGAAGCCCGAAATTCTTTCAAGTATCGGATCAGGTCCGGGGTTTATAAGTACATTCCAGCCGGTCTCTGTTGTCTCAACCCACTCGGTTTCGGTTCTCAGGGTAAAACAAGGTTTTTGAAGAATATACGCCTCTTTCTGAACTCCTCCGGAATCGGTGATAACTCCCGAACAATTTTTCTGCAGGAGAATAAAATCGAGATATCCCTGTGGCTCAATACAGAAAATTTTGTCGCCAAGTTTAAGGTCAAACTGCTCAATCATCTTTTTGGTCCTCGGATGCACCGGGAAAATAATGGGCAGTTCAAGTCCGGATAACTCTCTTAATATTTTTTTCAATATTTCCGGCTGATCAACATTATATGGCCGGTGCAGAGTCATAAGATAATAATCCCCTTTCCTGAATTCGGGATATTTATTAAAAAACTCTCCCTTTTCCTCCGCGAGTCCTATATTTCTGGTCAATACATCAACCATAATATCGCCGGTGTAACAGGTCCTTTCGGCCAGCCCTTCATTCTTCAGGTTATCCACGGCAGTCTGAGTCGGAGCGAACAACATATCGGAGGCGTGATCTGTCAGAACACGGTTTATTTCTTCCGGCATATTTCTGTTAAAACTCCTTAAACCTGCCTCAACATGACAAACGGGGATATGCATTTTAACCGCCGCGAGGGCGCCGGCTATAGTTGTATTTGTATCACCAAATACTATTACAACATCCGGCTTAAGTTCTACGAAATGTTTTTCCAGCCTCTCGAGCATAATTCCGGTCTGCTTTCCATGAGCGCCTGAACCTGATTCCAGGTTATAATCGGGCCTGGCAATTTCAAGCTCTGTAAAAAATGTCTCGGACATATTATTATTATAATGCTGACCGGTGTGAATGATAACTTCCTCCATATGCTGCCTGAGCAGCCTTGAAAGAGGGGCCAGCTTCACAAATTGCGGCCGCGCGCCTACAACCGAAACAGCTCTCATTTAAATCTCCATTGGTAATCATTTTCACCGATAATCTTTTCAGCGGTCTCAGGATATCCTTCAATAAGCCAGACCAGGAATTCGGCTACATCTATTTTTTCATTCATCAATCTTGAGTGACGGTTTTTAAATTTTTCCCGCAAAGTTTTATCGGGAAGTAATTTTTCAAGCAAATCAAAAACTTTATCCGATTCGGCAGGTTTAATGCCGTAAGTCAGATCATATTTATGTTCAAGTTCTTCAAGCACCCCTATCCGGCCGGTAAAATCGCTGATCCTGATCGATGGTATTCCCAGCATTGCCGCTTCCATTGTCATGCTCTGGCTGTCGCTTATCAGCATATATGAATTGGCAAGTATATGGTGAATATCGAGAGGATTTATTTTAAGCTGGTATTTCTCCAGTTCCGGAAGTATATTTCCTTCATCCGAAATCACTACCCTTCCCTCTTTCTCAAGAATTGCCACCAGCTTCAACAAAAATTCTTTTGTCATCCCCCCTATTCCAAAATCATGGTGGGCGTTAAGTTTTGAGAGCCGTAGCATAAATATCTTTTCTTCTTCGGTGAAGTATTTTGTAAATATTGATTTATCGGGGGCAAACCAGTTGGGATGCAGGTATGTCAGTTTTTGATAACCGTGATAAGATATTTTTTTATTTTCCCATTTGCCAAGATCGCAAGAAACGGGAGCGAGCACATATTTTGTAAAAGGGAAAGCCAGCTTGGCGAAATGCGGAATAACTTCGGCGTCATCCTCCACAAATACAAGCGAAGGAATATTAAGCAAACGGCCGACATGCGCGATCGATGGTTCCGAACCTATCAGCAGATCAAATTTCTTACCGAGAACAAACTTGAACAGCCGCAGATCTCTTTTCAGTAATCCTATCAGAATGCCGATCTTGGAATCCTTTCTCCCTTCCGGAAGAATATTCAGATAGTCTTCATTATTTCTTTTTAACAGCTCCTCAAGAATGTCTTTCGATTTAATTAAGATAACTATCTCTTTGCCATCATTGCGGAGCCTGTTCATTACATTTCTGAAGAGATGATAATGAGCCGGATGACCCAGGTATACTAAAATTTTATTTACTTTTTTCATCAGTTAAAGGAGAATATTCGATTTGAATTATTTGGAAATAACATTTTGATACACATTAAAGATTCTTTCCGCGATTCTGTTGATCTCAAACTTCTGTACGGAATCGAGTCCGTTTATTCTTTTTTTGCTGTCAAGCACAAGTTTGATCTTACGGGCTATATCTTCAGGCTCAAATGTGGTCAGATGACATCCTTCCACCCCCTGAATAACCGAGGCGACATCACCAACATCTGTGGAAACAACCGGACAATTAGCGGCAAGGGCTTCTTTAACAATCTGAGGAGATCCTTCAGTCAGGGAGGTCATAAGCACCATATCACACGCGCTCATCAGCATATTGAGCTCTTCAATTGTGTAGGATTTGCCAAGTTCTATTATTTCCGTATTTCCAATAATATCGACCGCTTCTTTAGCGAGTTTGTAATTTTTTTCCGGACGGGCAAATGAGGATGAAAACATTATATAGTTTTTATCCCCGGAAAAATTATAATATTTTCTGCACTCCTCACGTGATTTCGGGAAAAAATTCTTAAGGTCTATGCCGAATGGTATTATTGAAAAGTCACCCGGATTTTTCAGGTGCTTTGAAAGTTTTTCCTCTACATAAATATTATGTCCCGACAACCGGGCGGATAATGAGGCAAACTTATAATTTTTCTTCATGTAAATATCCGAACCGAGATATGTCGTAACAACAGGAACTTTCCGCTGCATATTGGAAAGAAATCCAACCAGTCCGTAAAATGAATGAATAAGGGAATATTCTTTTTCTCTGATCATTTTTTTCAGCTTTTTAAGCGCCTTATAATAGCCCTTATATCCCTTTTCCGTTATTGTCAGTATATCATATTCCACACCAAATTGTTCCAGTGAAAGAAGCTGTTCCCTGATAAAAGGTTTACTGACTTTCATTCCCTTTCCCAGGTTTTCACTGAACATAGCAATAATTCGCATATTAAGTCTCAGCTAAATTCTTTTATAATCAAAATTTCTGAAATATTCCCTGTCGACATCACCGAATATCGCGAACTCATATTTATCAGGATTTGAGTGAAGGTACTTCATAAATGATTTCACCGCGCTTTCATTTCCACGGACAAAAGATTTTGAATGGGAACTTACCACCACCGGTATTTTACCTTCTATCCCGGCATAGTTCTTTTCTATATTTTTCATCATGCCAATGAGCTGACGCCCTGTCGGGTAGTTTAGATCAAGCTTGAAGGGATATTTCCTGAATAATTTCCCCAACTTTCCTCCCCCTCCCGACGAGGTCTCTTTTCCGGTATCGGCTTTATAAACATCTTTTTTGTTTTTTTCCGATACTGTATGTTTGTGAAAACGTGACCTGATCGTTCTGAATATTCTAATCGGGGTAATGAAGGAATAGAGAGGTTTATCTTCGCAATAAATAGGTATTTCAAGCATTTTTCCATCAGGATCAAGAGTCGCGATATCATCCTCCGAAGCAAACCAGGGGATGAGAGCGTCATGAGCGTTGCTGTAATCAAAATCGATATTTCCCCGGTATTTGCCATTCTTCCATACGGAAGTGTCAATATTAATACCATTATTAACCAGCGCTCTGTAGATATTTTTTGTCGGGGACATCGACCATCCCGCCGCTCTGAACGCGTGGCAATTATAACCGGGGACTTCCTTTCTTATTTCCTCTTCCAGTTTGCCTTTGCATTCAGCCACTATTTCATTAATTCTTTCGTATGAAAGGGCTGCCAGATTAAATTCATCCCAGTTTTGCTGCCAGTTTCCTTCTTCGTACTCCGCCTTCATATAGGAACTGTGTATATGAAGCTGAACATCATGCCCGGTAGCGACCGCTTTACGGAGCTGGTTTATTATGGCGTCATAGTGATATTTATCCTCACCATATTTCAGCTTATATTCCTCATATTTCATTATTTCGGGAACATCGGCGAGAATAGTAAGTTTTCCGCCATATTCAGCCAGGAAATCCATTTGTCTCTCTGTGGTTTCAACCATCAGTTTATATGGATCGCCGTCACCATTGGCATGAATTTCATAATCGGAAGTAAAAATAATCTGAAACAATATATTCTCCTCTGGTACTTAGTTCTTTTGGACCACTTTTTTCTTTAGCAGATCGAGAAAAAAGGGATGCATTTTGTAACGGGTGGTTTTCACATCCGGTTGCGCCGCGGGAGTGAATTGCGGATCTGAAAGGCATTTAAGAGCTTTTGGAAACAGTTGAAAAGTTTTATCAAACGCGTCCTCCCTTATCTCGTTAATATTCGCGGGGCTACTCAGCTTCTGAAGGTTTTCTTCATAAACAATGTCGCCCGCGTCAACTTTTGCGTCGAGAAGCTGAATTGTGCCATATAACTCTTTATCTTCCGAATATGCCCATTCAACGTTGCTGACACCCCTGAATTCAGGCAGCTTACCGGCATGAGCGCTTAATATTCTTTTGTGAAACTTACTGATTAACTCTTTCCCGATGATGCCGCAACTGAAGACAACAAGATAATCAGGGTTCATCGAATCAAGAATTTTTAGTGAATCATCTGAATTTATATCTTTAACATAATAGACGGGGGTTTTAACTTTTGGCAGCAGTGGGAAAAACAGCAGTTTTAAAACAGCTACCGGCATAAAATCAATCACCCCTGAGGCAAGTTTTTTTACAATTCCCGGAAGAGAAGGGTGATTCAGTATCCTTTTGGATGATGGAAAAACAAATAAAATAAAATCGGGTGTAAATCCTCCATCACTCAGATACCTGTAAATTCCGGCGCCTTTACCCTTGAAGCCGCGTCCGATACAAAATGCGGTTTTCATCAGGCGCTCTCCGTCAGTTTTTGTTTTATTAAATACTCATTCCTTATTGCCATAACAAGCAGAGAAAGAGAGAGAAAAACCGAAGTTTTATCAGCATTGTTCTCTTTGGTTAAATGAATTAACAAAGTATCATTGGCGGCAGAATCATCAATGATATATTTGAACATATCATGAAGCTTCAAAATTGTATTAAAATATTGATTTTCACCTGTATAAATATAAAATCTTCGCCAGATTTCAGATAATATTATATGTGAAGCGAGCGATATTTCCTTATTCACCGGTTTCCACCTGGCATTAAAACCTGATGTAATAAACCTTCGCCTGAGTTCAATTTTATATAGCAGTCTTAACGCTGTTTCTTTAGCCTTTTCCAGGAAAGAGTCCTCTTTAGTCATCTCATAAAAACATATAAGGGAATTTATCACAGCAAGGATATCATCCAGCCGGCCTTCACGTTTTTCGTCGCCTGCGCTATAAAGAGATAACCAGCCATCCTCACCTGACCTGACAGCCTGTTTAACCTCAGAGAGAATATCTTTCTTCAGGCTCTCTTTTGTTGTAAGCTTATAAAGAGCTGTATAAATTCTCAGGTCGAATGGAGTAATAACTTTATTATGTTTTAAAGTGTACTCGTTGAGTTCTCTCTCAGCCTTGAAAATTATTTCCTCTCCCCGCTCCATTTTTATGAGTCGGGCTTTTGCTCCGGCTATAATTTCCTGAGCCAGGGGAATAGCCCGGCTTTCTGAAATTTTGTTTTCCGCCTTTAAATAATCCTCCAAAACGACTGAAGTTTTATCCCCTGCTATTTTTAAAAATTGTTCATCTGAAAGGTCGATATCTTTCATCTCCTCCAGGAAATGCCAGATAATAAGAGAATCAATATCATCCGCGTTATTAATAAAAAAATTCTTCAGCAGATTAAAACTCTTCTTCAGATAACCGTCTGTGGCAATAAGACTGAAATCAATCTTCAGGTCATTAAAGTTCTTAATGTTTTCGGGTGTTATCATAACCAGTATAAATTAATAAGAAATATTATTTCAACATTTCTTCAAGGCGGTCAAAAAATCCTTTTGCCGGTTTCCATTTAAGTTTGTCGGCGGCCTTGCTGATATCTGCCAGTGTAACCGAAATTTCAGCTTTCCTTTTCTGGTCGGAGTAGGTGATTTCTTCGCAATTAAATCTGTCGGCAATAAATTTGGCAATCTCCATTACAGAAAATGTTTCTCCTGCCCCGATATTAAATACCTCAAGTTCTTTGTTCTCAAACTGAACAGCTTTAATATAGGCGTCTATTACATCGTCGATATAAACAAAATCACGTTTCGGTTCCGGATCAAAAAGATTAATCTTTCCCTCGGCTGCCTGTTCAATTATTTTTGGAATCAGAAAAAGACTGTTCTGACCTTTGCCAAAGATATTAAATGGCCTGAGAATAGTGGCGGGGACGCCGAAATCCCTGTTATAGCCTTCACAGAGAGATTCCCCTACAATCTTTGATCTCGCGTAAGGATTAAAGGCTGAAAGGGGATGTTTTTCATCAATGGGCATATATTGCGGAACGCCGTAAACATAAGAGCTGGCGAAAATTATCCGCGCGTTGTATATCCGGCATAGTTCGAGAGCGTTAAGAGTTCCATTGACATTAACATAATAAAATCCGTGAGGATCTTTATAAGATCCCGGGACGTATGTTTTTGCGGCAAGATGAATCAGTACATCAAAACGGGGAACATTCTTTAATCCGGAAAGATCGGTTATATCTGTTCCTTTGGCAATATCAAGTTCAATTACTTCAAAGCCATCCTGTTTTAATCGTTTAACCAGCATTTTGCCGACAAAACCTGAACTTCCTGTAACTGCGACTCTTTTCATAATATTAAAATACCTTTTCGTAATCGTCATTGGCTTTTTCATAGTCGGCCGGACGGCCGATATCAAGCCAGTAACCTTTGTGAATATAGGCTGAAACTTTTTTATCTGAAGCGTCAAGAGCGAGAATCAGATCGGGCAGATTAAAAAATTTACCCCTGGGAACTAAATCAAGAGCTTCAGGTTCCATAAGATAAATTCCCATGCTGACAAGATAATCAATATTCGGTTTCTCATCCCAACTGCTGAATCGGTTCTCTTCATCAACACGGACAACACCAAAATCGATATTCACCGTTCTTTTGGCGGTGCCGATAGTCGCCACATTCCCGTTTTTTTTATGATATTCATAAAATTTCAGGAAGTTAAGATCTGAAAGCACATCGCCATTCATTATCAGGAATGTTTCATCCAGTTTTTCCTTCAAAAAGCCGAGAGGACCTGCGGTGCCCATCGGTTCATCTTCGTGGCTGTATTCGATGTTGACTCCGAAATCTTTACCATCCTTAAAAAAGGCCTTGATCAATTCAGAGAGATGCCCTGTGGCAATAATAACATCTTCAATACCACTTTTTTTCAGATTGTTAATAACAATTTCAAGAATCGGTTTGTCCCCGATAGGCATTAGAGGTTTTGGGAAATTAGTTGTATAGGGTTTTAACCGGGTTCCTTTACCTCCTGCGAGTAATACAGCTTTCATTCCGTTCCTTTTATACGTTATAAATATCTGCTTTATAGAGATCCAGGTTCTTTTCGAGCCAGGATATTGTTTCGGATATACCGCTTTCCAGTGTGTATTCAGGCCGCCAGTTTGTATTCTCAATCAGCTTTTTGTTCGCGCAGAAAAGCCTTTCCACTTCACTTTTCCCTGGTCTTATTCTTGCCTGATCTTCAACAATTACGGCGTCTTTTCCTGAAAGCCGTATGATCATTTTCACCAGATCGCCAATCGTGATCTCTTCCGACATACCGGCGTTAACAAATTCACCATTAAATTTATCACTTTCTCCAACCGCGAGAAAAGCGCGGGCCGTATCTTTAACAAAAGTGAGATCGCGCGTCGGATGTAAATTCCCCAGTTTGAGTTCTGTTTTTCCACTCAGCAACTGGGTAATTATAGTCGGGATAACAGCTCTGGCCGACTGCCGCGGGCCGTATGTATTAAAGGGCCTCATAATCTTTACCGGCAGATCAAAAGAGCGGTAATAACTCACCGCGAGCTGATCGGCAGCGATTTTTGTGGCTGAATAGGGAGATTGCCCGACCAGGGGATGCGATTCATCTATCGGGACATACTGCGCTGTTCCATAGGTCTCGCTTGTGGATGTGACAACCACATTTGGTGTATTATACAGCCGGGCAGATTCCAGAACATTGTAGGTCCCTTCAATATTTGTCCGGATATAAGCCTGTGGTGAAACATAAGAATAAGGAATGCCTATCAGCGCGGCCAGATGCAAAACCTGGTCCATCCCTTCCATTGCCCGGTATACTGAATCAAAATCGCGGACATCACCCGCCACAACTTCAATTTCTTTTTTTATTTCCGAACTTTCCAGCCACCCCCAGGAATTTTTTGAGTTATAATGCACAAAAGCTTTCACCTGGTAACCTTTTGCCACACATAATTCTGTCAGGTGCGATCCGATAAAACCGCCTGCCCCGGTAATCAATACTTTTTTCATAAAATTCAGCTTATTTATTCAATAATTTTTTATTTCTTTATTGCGCGTTTATAAATCTCAATTATTTTTCCGCTTATGTTTTTTTCATCCAGATATTTGACTGCTTCCCGGCTTTTCATTCTTCCCTTGTATTTAAGAGCTTCCTTAATTTTTCCGGCAAATTCACCCGCGTCCGGATTTGAAATAAAGGCGCCTTCAATTCCGCGCGTAATTTCAGCCACATCACCGACATCAGTCGAAACCACAGGCAGATTGCAGCACAGGGCTTCTTTAATCACATTGGGAGAACCTTCGCGGGTTGATGTAAGAATCAGCAGGTCGGCAGCGTTCATATAATAAGGTATCAGATCATTTTTCACATTGTTTATCACTTCAAGTACAACATTATCATCCGCGAGATAGTTTACTGCCTGCTTCGCCAGAGGAAAGTTTTTTTCATTCCTTTCAGGATCGGCAATAAAAAGTATATGTTTTTTAATATTAAAACCGGTTTTTTTCAGGGCCTCTCCCCTTTTGATAATTTTGAACTTTTCAAAATCAACTCCATTGGGAATAACATGCGCCTGATTCAGTTTTAATCTTTTCCGGATAACCTCCGATTTAACTATGACCGCTGACCAATATTTTTTCGCGAAATAACGGGTAAGCAGATGCCAGTGTTTTCCCGAATAAGCTTCGCTTCCCATAAGTGACGTAACAACAGGCAGAGATGTCGAAAAACCGGCTATTAATGCTGAGAAAAGATAGTGAGCATGTATTAAATCATATTGTTTTTTCTTCAGAACCTCTCTGAGCAGGGGAATGCTTCTTAAGTATCCCGTTAATCCTTTTCCCCTGATTGTGAAATAATCCACCTCAATTCCTGCTTTCCTGAGAGATTCCCCCTGGTTTTTGATAATAATACCAATCCCGAAGGGTTTGTTTCCGCTGCTTACAAAAAGTACTCTCATCGCTCTCAGGCTTTAAGCGCCGCCTTCCTCTCTCTCCTTAAGTAATCAATTAAATAAAAAAGGCCGTACATTCCAAGAATAATAATCAATCCATCCACCGGAATCCTGTAACGATTTCGGGCAAATGGAATAAATAAAACATGTATTATTGTATGCCAGCCGAAAATTGCTAACGCAAAGTAAGCAAAATAATGCTTTTTACGAAATAGAATAATAAGCGCGAATATGCTTAATAACAGAACCGGGCCATAGGTTAAACCGACGCTTAAGTTATGTTTAACCGACCATCGCCCGTCAAACCTGTATCCGTATGTGGAATATCCTTCATAAAAATCTATTGGTTTCCAGAATACAACAAATGTTGAAAAATATCTTTCAAGCCTGCTGAATTTTTCAGGGATATTTCCCCTTTTCATCGCTTCAATCTGTTTTGCGTCAATTGGAATTCCGCCGGCAGTCTCAAATTTTTCACCATTTATCACCGAATCAACCTGGGCGGGACTAAGATGCCACATATTTTCAACATTGCCAAGAGTATAATTTTTCTTTTTATATCCGAAAATTTTATCAGTCAGATGCGCCGTCCTGTCCGAAAGTATAACAATTTTATCATGCACCTGGTAGTTCCTGATTAACCAGGGAGCCATCAGCGCCAGAAAGATAATTCCAAAAATGACAGTATACCTCAGTTTCTCCTTTACTGAACTGCCGGAAGCAAAAATTAACAGCAACAAAATCAGCGGAATATAAGAAAAATATCTCTCGTCAAAATGGATAAAAATTGTATATATAATACCGGTTAAGACTGTCAGTTTTATTTTCTTCTTTTTTTCCGTTTCACCCGCTTTCAGGAAAGCCGCGGCAAGATAAAGGATAAGCATAAAAAAGAGAACCATCCAGGGTTCTTTTCCACTTGTAGCCGTATATTTCAGGAAAAGAATATATATCGAACTCCATAAACCCGCGGCAAAACCAACCTTCCAACTGAATACCAGCTTTCCGGTTTTATATATCAATACAGATGTAAAAGCGCCGACAAATGAATTGAGAATAAAAAGCGCCATCCAGTGTTTTCCGAAAATCCCCATTGTCAGGGCCATAACAAATGGAAGACCAATCATATTGATTTTTTCATTTTGCCAGTTGAAAAGTCCCTCTTCCAGTAAAATTTCAGCTTTTTTCATATAAGCCAGATCATCAACAAAACCCTCGGAAACACCAGATGAGTCGGCGTAGATAACAAAAACCAGTCTTATCAGAAAAGCTGTCAGAAAAATAACAAGCAGGGATAACCTTTCATTTTTTTCAAGGCCGGAAAGGATACTATTCACTTTTATCTCCCGAATAGAGTTTTTTACTGTCTCTCGATACAAACTCTCTTCGCTTCTTTTTTAATAAATAGAATGACTGAAATATGAACCCGAAAAATAACGGAATATCATTCAATTTATAAAAAACATCAAAGTTTTTACCGAATGGAATTAATGACCTGAGGGAACTGATTTTAAATGAATTAAGAAAGTTCAGAATTTCATAAGGGAGAAAACTGAAAGATACATCTGTTCTGTATTTTTTATTGATCTCCCCGTTATGACCGGTCAAAATATCCATGATATATTTAGGATAATCAATTCCCGCTTTTATAGCGAGCAGAGTCGGATTCCAGAACCGCGGATTTATCTCCATAAGTTTATATTTACCGTCACGGGGGTCCTGGATATATTCAACCTCCGCCACTCCTTTCCAGTTAAGTCCCTTTAACAACTCCTCTCCTATTGAGAGCAGCTCATCATTTTCTATCCCCATCGCGAAAGATGTAGAACCTCCTTTGATCGGATATTGCCTGATTTTCTCCATCAGAAATCCGGTCCGCGCATTGCCGTCAAAATCGAAAAGATAAGAAGCGTTAAATGATCTTCCACCCTGCGGTATCCATTCCTGGAAAACAAACTCACTGCCCGACTCGGTCAGATGTTTTTTATGATACTCAAGGTCCTCTTCCGAATGGATAGGTAAAATTCCCCGCGCTCCGCTGGAGCGGCTGACTTTTATAATAAAATCATTTCCAAGCTTTTCGCCTATTGACTTATAATCCAGTTTCTCATCAAAAAGAGTTTTTGGCATCGGGAAATTTATTTGATCAGCGATTTTTAATGTTTCATGTTTAAATTCCGCCTTTAGCCAATCTTCAAGTTCGGGAGCGAGAAATTTAATATCGGGAAAAAATTTGTTTTTATTTTTTATAATCTGTTCGAATGACGGACATCTTACCGGTATAAGATAATGAATATCATTGGATTTCAGATAATCGAGCAGAAAATCAATATATTTTTCCGGTTCTTTTTCAGGAGAGGGATAAATAACCGCTTTTTTAAGGTATCGGGAAAAGAATGAAGCATTCCAGTAAAACTCCTCTCCGCAATAAACCTCATAACCATTTTTCGCGAGTGATTCGATAATTGAGGGAGTTGCCGGTGATATTCCATCCGTAACAAAAACCTTAGTCTTCAATAAACCTCCAGTCTGTGCCGATTATATTGATTATTGCTTCCTTTATTTTTTTAAGATCAGTTTCGCCGACGTTTCTGTGAATAGGCAGGGTAACAGAATTCAGGGCAATTTTCCTGCTGTTTCGGTTGTTCTCATTTATTACTTCAGGAACTTCCCAGTCAATTTTAAGATAAATACCTTTTCTCTTCAGGCCTTCGTAAACCTTTTCACGGTCTTTTATCAGAATCGGGTATCCCGAAGGGATTACGCCGGGACCTGGATCCGCGATCATTGATGTATGGGGAATATCGGCAAGTAATTGTTTCCAGATTCCAAATTTTTCAAGACGTTGCTTTTTTTCCTGCTCATAATTAATCCGGGCAAGAATCCGCCGGGAAAGAGCGCTCATTGGCAGAAATGTTTCATTAACCGGCATATCGGAATAATTTGTATGTCCCGCTGATTTTATTTTTGTCCGGTTAACTTTTATATCCTTGAATATTTTTAAGGTTTTAATAAGTATCGCGCCCGCCGAAAGAGCGGCTATAACCGATGATTTATACTTAGGTGAAGTATTAATCATTTTTCCATCCGCGTACCCCCCGTCGGGAACAGGCAGAACCTTTCGAAAACTGGCAAAAACAATATCCCCCGTTTTACCGGAATCTTCCGATAAAACAGAATGAGAACAATCTTCAATAAAAATAACTTCCCCTTCCAGCTCTTTCTTAAATGAACTGTATTCAGGAAAAATAAGCCCAAAATAATTTATCCAGAAAAAATGTGTGATATTTTTCTCTTTTATAGTCTTTTTCAGATCAATAAAATCGGGCTTCAGATCATCATTTATATCGTAATAATAAATCGGGCATTTAAGTTTTAAGAACGGAACAAGGGGTTCAATACAGGTATATGCGGGAAAAAGGACATTGTTTTTTTCATTTATCCCCGCAGCGACCAGACTATATTCAAGGGCATCCCTGCCCATAATAAATTTCAATTTATCCCCGAAAGGATTCTCTTTTCTTCCGTTTAAAGCAAGGCTGAATGAAGAGGATACGGAAAAAGGTTTTTCACTGATCATATATCAGTCCCATATCCCGTATTTGATTCTCTCTTTTTTCTTGGGACATTTAAAAGCCGTCGCTTCATTCTCATCCTGCGCTATTCCTTCAGGTCTGCCTTCAGCAAATTTCTCTATAACTTCATCGACAGCTCCCGGAATTCGTTCACAGAATTTGTGCATCAAATCGAGGTTGCGGTCTTTTTCCGGGTTAATTTCAATCTGCCGCTGAACAAGGATATCGCCGCAATCCAGCCCCTCGGCAATGTAATGAATTGAAAAACCTGTGCTTTTTTCTTTATGCGCTCTCACCCAGAATACCGGATTACATCCCCTGTATTTAGGGAGAAAAGACCTGTGAAGATTAATACTGCCAAGATTGGGTAAATCTATTATATGTGGTTTTAATATATATGGAAAGCTCAGCGAAAATATCACATCAATATTCAGTTCCTTAATCATCTTCACCGAGGATTCTGAGTTTATATCACTGATCACAATGTTTTCGAATTTATGGACTTTACTTACTTCATCGAGCGAATAAAAAAGCCTGCTGCCATTTTTATGAATTGATTCAGCTCTGAGCGCTCTCATTTTAATTCTGAGCAACATCAGTCCTTTGTTAAACAGGTAACGGAATCCTTCCTTTTCATAACTGTATTTCAGGAACTGACCAAATGATTTTTTCTTTATCACTCCTTTTACGGTAACAATGCCGGCGACTTCAATCTTTTCCTCCATCGAAAGCAGATGCGCGAAAGCAGTGGCGGTGGTTATTGAATAATTGTTTCCGAGTACCAGTACTCTAAGTTTTTTCATTTTCACCTGTAACTTTTTTGCAGTTGGTAGTTTTTTTCAAAATCAGTGAAAGCAGGAAAATAAAAATTTCACCAAGCAGGAACCATAATCTTGCCATTACCGTAATTGTAACTGCCAGTGTGGTGTCCATACCCGCGAGAGTAAAATATCCGGTCATTATACCTTCCCTCACTCCCAGACCACCCGGTGATATCACCGCTATAATTCCAAGAGAACCGGCAAGAGGAAAAGCAAAAGCGTTCCACAAAGTTGTCGGTTCGCCTGAAAGCCCCCAAACCAGGAAATAAATTCCTGCCGACCAGCATAACCAGGTAACAAAAAACACTGGTAATATTGCCAGCACATTAACAAAGTTAATATAGGGAAGCTTCACTTCCTTTTTGATAACCAGCTTAACAAGTTTATTTATTGTACTGTGAAATATCGGACTGAAGATAAGCAGTGTAAGCAACAACCAGAATCCGAAAGTAATCCAGCCCCATAAATGCAATCCGCCTATCCCCATTATTCCAATAAATCCAAGTGTAAGTCCAACCCATAGAGTAATAAACTGGTTATTCAGGGAAACCAGCGATATGCTGCTTACAGGCGCCCCTGTCATTGATGAAACGTATGCAGCTTTTCCAACAACGAGCCAGATTTTTCCCGGAATATATTTACCGAAAATGGTAAGCCCCACACTTACAATCGCGTTCGATGATGGCAGTTTAATGCCCGAACCTGAGAGGATCACTTTCCATTGCAGAGCGTTACTGACAAATCCGCCAAAAAGGAGCAGAACTGAAATTACCACCGCAAAATAATTGTGTATCACCGGCACTTTGAGATAATCCGCTTTGTAAAGCGCTATCATTAGGAAAATCAGCGAGATATAAATAAACAGATTTACATATTTTTTCATAATGTGCTGTAATCCTTACCTTTATAGGGTTCTTTTTCTTTCAGCACTTTGCATGGAATACCAGCCGCTATTGAATTTGAAGGTATATCCTTATTGACGACAGAGTTAGACCCTATGATAACATTATCCCCTATTTTTACTCCGGGCATTATGACGGTATTCATACCAATCCAGACATTGTCTCCAATCTCGAGAGGCTCAGATTTCACCCAGGTATCATAATCGTCGGCGTCGTGGTTGGCGCTGATCAATCCGCAGCCGGGACCAAGCCTTAAATTATGACCAATCTTGATTCCGCAGCGTCCCTGAATATAACATCCTGAGTTGGAACCGGGTGTGGAACGATTTCCGATTTCAATTTTTTTTGCGTATAAAACCCTGGTTGTAAAATGGACAGGCCAGGGAGTTCCCCCATTAATTCTTAATATCTTTTGTGTTATAAAAGGAATGATCATATAGAGGGGACTTATTCCTTTTGCTTTAGGGAAAAACCATTTTAACCAGAATAAAGTGTACTTCGCTATCTTTTCCAGGCGCAGAAGCAGCGGTGATTTACCGATAATTTCTTTTTCCATTACTGTCAATCCCCTTGAATAGTTAAATTTCGTTCATATATTTCTTTGCATGTAGTAAATTTCCCCTCGAAAGCTTTCAGCAGCTTATTAAGTTTCTTGATTGTCGGGGTTCCTTTATTGATCCAGTAGAAGGGACGATTTCTGAAATTGGAAAGGGGAAAATTTTCATCCGAAACATCAATCGAATGAATATAAAAGACAGTATCCCCTTCCTTCAGTCTTTGCTTAAGCATTAACCTGAAATAGTTGTAGCCGAGCAGTCTGAAAAAATAAGCTCCTCCCCCGGGAAGAAGATAACTTCCAACCTTATAAAAAGGCCATGGAATTTCCAGCAATCCATCCTCGCCTTCCGCGGGTCCGAATGTTTTAGGATCAAGGATATATGGCCTGCCCGGAATATCTTCAAGTTGGGTATTTGTTTTATTATAAAGAGAATTAAAAGCGATTGAAGAATCATACTTAATTCCATGCTTTCTAAGGAGAGGTATCATCCAGTCGGCGATAAAAGCTCCGGGGGCGCGGTATCCTATAATTTCCTGCCCGAATTCCCTGTTCAGTATCTCTATCGATTCCGCCAGCTCACGTTCCCACTCTTCTTTGCTCTGAGTCTGTTCCTTGGTTTTGGAATGATAAGGCACAGTATGGTGCAGGCTGTGGCAGGCAATTTCATGTCCGGAACTTTTCAGCATCTCAACGAGCCGGGGATACTTTTCCACAATATCGGCAATTACAAATATCGTCGCTTTTACATCAAATGTCGTCAGCAGGTTTAAGAGCCGTTCGGTGGAATCAGTGAGGTAATCATACCTGCCTTCCCATTTGCTGAAAAATTCATCCACGGTGGCATAATGTGAAAAATTCGCTCCGCAAACCAGCGGAGAATGGTACCAGTCGTCAAGGTCTATCGAAAACGCGATTTTATTCATCATTTGAGGTGTTTATTGGCTTCCATATCAAACCACATGGCGAAAAGTGTAAACTGGCTTGATGCCATAAAACTGAACATTGTGGCCAGAGCGGTCGTATTAGGAACAAATCCGTTAACTATCCAGAGATATATTAATCTCGCGCCAAGTCCCAGTGTGGCGGCGGAAAAGAGAAACCCCAGAAGATAGAAAAATACGAGAGGATGAAAATCGCGGATAATATATTTTTCTTTCAGACGCCAGAGAAATTTTTTGATAAGCAGTGTGCTGATAGTAAACAACACTTTTCTGACTTTAATACCTGATCTTTCTCCGACATTATAGACAGGTTCAATAGGCACATCACGAACGCTGAAATTAAAAACATTCAATTTTACAAGTAAATCGTTCGGCTGACCATATCTTTTATACATTGAATCCCAGTCAATCGCCTTAAGCGCTTTGGCATTTATAGCGGTATAACCTGTCTGCGAATCGGCCACATGCCAGTAACCGGAAGCAATCTTCGTAAAAAAGGATAAAGCTGAATTTCCGAAATAGCGGATTTTGGGTATTTTCCGGTAGGCTTCCCCTGTAAATAGTCTGTTGCCTTTTGAGTAGTCAACTTCCCCGCTTACAACCGGGTCCAGAATAGCGGGCAAATCCTTCGGGTCCATCTGACCGTCACCGGCCATTACAACGGCAACATCGATATTATTATCGCGCGACCACTTATAACCTGAAGCGATAGCTCCCCCGACACCCTGGTTAATTTCATGAATTACCGGAACTATTCTGTCATTGGTTTCTGCGTATTTTTTTATTACTTCCGCGGTTTTGTCTTTGCTCTTATCATCGACAATAACAATTTTGTCGACAATTTCCGGCATGGTGTCAATTACTGTTCCAATCTGTGTTTCTTCATTATAACATGGGACGACAACAGATATTATTTTCTCTTTGTACATCGATCTCCCATCAATTAATTTTTCAAAATCTTAAATGGTATTTTATCCTCGGATATCTCAGCCGGATAAAAAAATAAAAATGCGAATAATGCCTGAATATCCCTGAAAATAAAAAAAGGAATATCGAGCAGTTTATCAATGAAACCTTTTGAACGGGACAAAATGACCCTCAAGATAACAAATAACGGGTAAAAAATCATATATAACCATGATCCGAGAGCAAAAGAGACTATGATAGAGACAATCAAAATTACCAGTGTAGGATCATGTTTTAATATTCTTTTATAAATATATTTATTTAAAATATGCATCCGGTAGAGAACACCCTTGGCGTAAAAATAATTTTTATTCAGAAGTGTCTGCCAGCGCCTTTTCCTGTCATGATAAGAAATTGTATGATGCCAGCTCATTTCTTCATTTTTTTTACACAGCAGAATGCCAATCCGCGACATCCTTAACGCTATATCAATATCTTCACTGACTTTTAAACGGTTTTTCATTCCGTTAAGTTTTTTCCAGTATTCTGCCTTTATAATAAAAGTGCCCCCTGTCTCGGCGATATATTTGTCCCCGCCGGGCAGATTAAATTTCCCTTCCCCGATAAGATTGCCATCATGATCATAATATTTATCCGCGTGATATCCTGAAATAAAATCATGAACAGGCTTTTTATTTTCATCCAGAATTTTTACTAAAAAATCATGTCTGAATTCCATATCTCCATCCGCGAAGAAGAAATATTTACCGGAGGCGTGGCCGGCGCCAAGATTTCTTCCCATTGACTGGTTATAAACAGTGGTAAGCTGCAGAGTCTTTATCTTTGGAAATCCGGCAGCCACCTCAATACTCTGATCGGAGGAATTGGAATCAACATAAATGATCTCATAATCTTCTATTCCGGCTCGTTTTACCATCGCGAAAATGCTGGTAAAACATCTGCCCAGGAACCGGCCTTCATTACGGCCTATGATAATGAATGAAATCAGCATTCTTAATCAAACCTCAGCGTTGCTTTTCCAGTTTCTCTTCTTAAGCCGGCAAATATGCCCGAATAAAAATATCTTAATAATTTAAAATCCGCAATTTTTAATGCCCAGCGAAGATAAAGAGGAAATTTTATCAAATCTTTGAAAACGTTCAGCAGGAGAGCTGAATAGAGCCTGTATTTCCAGAAAAAGAGATACCTGGCCCGGTTAATATAGTAGTACTGGAAGTAGTTTCCGTTTTTATTTTTTCTTGAGTAATCATGGTTATGCCATGATTTGGCCTTAGATGAAATAACTGTTTTATAACCGGTTTTCCTTACCCTGTAAGCAAGGTCAGGTTCTTCGCCATAAATGTAATTATCCTCATCAAAAAGTCCTGTAATTTCAAATAACTCCCTTTTCATCATGGTAATTCCGCCGCCGGCAAAGTCAGCGGTATTTGTTTCCGGCAGACTAATTTCCGAAGTTTTTTTATTTACAAAGGGAGCGGATAATTTTAATGTACTGAAATTTATATTTTTACCGAAATGTTGTATTTTTTCTTCATCCTTTAGCTCATTCCCCCAGAAAAGCACAGGCGATACAATCCCTGTTTTCGAATCACTTTCACCAAGCTCCACAAGAATCTTTATGCAATCGGGATCAAGCTCAACATCGGGATTCAGCACGAAGATATAGTCGGCGCCATCGGCAAAAGCTTTTTTAGCGATAATATTGTTTCCTCTGGCAAACCCGATATTACTCCTTTCCAGGGTAATATCAGCCTCCGGCCAATTCTCCATAACAAGCTCCGGTGAATTATCGGAACTGTTATTATCCAGAATGTAAACCGAAATTTCCCCCTCATAAGTCTGTGATTTCAGATGAGAAAAAAAAGAGGGAATATGTTTCGCTTCATTTGTAACAACCAGAAGAATCGCAATTTTAGGGAGCATTTCTATATCCGGGTAATACTGAAAAAATATTCGGCAAATTTTTCAATCGTATGATTTTCTGTAGCTTTTTTTCTTGACAGGGCGCCCATTTTATCCATCTTTTCAGGATTGTTAAATAGTTCAACCAGGGCGTCAGCCAATTCCTGCTCACTGTATCCAATCAGGATACCATTTTCCTCTTCCACAAGCATTCTTGTTTCACCCACATCGGTGGCAATAATCGCGTTTTCGCAGGCCATCGCCTCAAGAAGCGACTGGCTGGGATAGTTATTGTCATCCTGAACCGAAATAAATACTCTCGATTTACGCAGGTATTCCCAGGGAGCATAAACAACACCGGGAAGCTCAACATTTTTCAGAGAATTTTCCTCAGCGTATTCAAGCAGGGCCGGTCTTTCGGGACCATCCCCGAGGATAAATATTTTTATGCCGGGCAGCTCATTTTTATCCTGAAGAATTTTGGCCGCTTTAAGCAGCATATCAGCGTTTTTTCCCTTCTCAAGCCGCGCGAGAAAAACAACAGTATTCTCTTTAGGCCTTTCTGCATAAAATTTATCGTAGAAAATAAAGCTGTTTGTTGTTATTCCCACCCTGCTTTCGGGTAAAGGGAGCCCTTTTTCAGCAAGTTTTTTTACAATATCGGCGCTCAAAAAATCGACCTTGTCGGCATATTTTGAAGGCCAATACTCTGAAACAAAAAAATCGGAAAATTTTTTACTCACCTCTCCGCAGCTCGCGTCATTAAAGCTGTAAATTAATTTAAAGCCATGGAGAAATTTCAGAGACCATACCCACATTCCCCCGGTATATACTGAGTATATAAGAGAAAATTTATATTTCTTCTGAAGTTTTGAATACTGCCCGGCAAATTTTATCCACTGCAGAAACAGTTTCAGAAAATATTTTATTTTTCCCGCGACTTTAATTTTTGGTTTAACTTTAACCGGATTATTTTTTCCACCCGAAGTTTTTTTAACCGTGGAATAAACCGTTTTTTTTCCTAATGGAAGAATTAGTATTCTGTCGCTATTCTCAAGGAGTCCGTTTTCATGAAACGTGTCAAAGAGAGGCTTATTTATTATCAGGTAATATTCGGGATGTGATTCGCGAAGATAATTAAAAAGGGCCACATATCTTTTTGGCGCTCCTCCGATAACACCCATCAGGTTTATAAGAAGAATTGCTTTATTTTTTTCCATAGAAATTTTATTTATTCTCCCTGAGGATTCGGGCCGGGTTGCCCGCTACAACCAGATCATCACCAAATGATTTGGTAACAACCGCTCCCATTCCGACAACAACATTATTTCCGATTGATGTTTTATTTTTCATGACAGCATTACACCCAATCCAGCAGTTTCGTCCAATTTTTGAACCTCCTGCCAGAACTACCCCGGCTGTAATAATAGTAAATTCACCGACAACAGAATTATGAGGAATCTGGCAGAGATGGTCTATTTTAACACCCTTTTTTATAATCGTATCTCCCAGCGTTCCCCTGCCAATTGCTGTCATGGGAAAAACCTCTACGTCATCTTCCAGAACAACTCCCCCAATCTGAGGAAAAAAAACATTCTCATCTTCCAATGGAATATAACCGAAATCAACCGTGCCTATCTGGCATCCGGAATAGATCTGCACATTCTTGCCAAGGCGCGATTTATCATGGATAATCACATTATCATGAATTATCGAACCTTCACCTATGGCGCACTTTTCTATGATACAGTTCCGGCCAATCTTCACTCCTTCGGCTATCCTGGCTTCGGGGTCAATCACCGCTGTCGGATGAATAGCCGGCTTTCCTTTCCATTTGTCTTCATAGAAATATTCCTGCATCATCCTGGCAAACTCAAGTCGCGGATTTTGAGAAAACAGAAACATCTGTTTTAATCCTTCCAGCTTCTTTTTCTCACTTTCATCAGAGATAATAAGTATGTCCGCCGGTTTTTCAGATAACATTCTGATTGTGTCATCAGAAGCCTTTTTCATGAAGCTTACAGTTCCTGATTCAATTTCATCGAGAGGAACAGGGGTTTTTATTTCAAAATTCTTCTCATTTAAACTGCTCAGTTTCAGACTTTTTTCGATATCGGTACTGGTTATCATCGTTTCCTTCATAAGGTAATACAGATTGTTTACGCGAGCACAAGGCGCATTACTTCAAACGCTTCGGCATATTCATTTTCAAACTGGGTCCCCCTTGTTTTGGCAAGCCCCCAGATAAACTCTTTATTCCAGTAGGATCGTTCTTTCTGGGTGTCATAACAATGAAGAGCCTCAATTTTTTTCTCAATATGCCTTTTTTCAAGCTTCATAAAACTTCTGGTTTCAAAAATTATATTGTTCCAGGGCAATTCATAACCAAGAATCGTAATTTTTTTAAATGCTCTTAAACCTTCGCTGGCAATTACCTGGTGATCCTGGTGAATATCATTTTTCGAAGGCACTATTATTAAATCAGGTTTTATCTGGTCTCTCAGTACAATTATTTCTTCCAGAATATCCTGACGATACTGTGGAAAATTTCTTACTTTGAACCTGTAGGTCAGAATATTTTCATCCTTCAGGCCAAGTACACCCATAGCGTTTTTATATTCGGTTGCCAGAATATCCTTAGGAAACCCGGCCGGAACCGATTCTTCGGCAATTGAAAAAGCGGCGCAGAACACATCGCTGCCCATTTCAACAAATTTATTTATTGAGCCGCCGCAACCAAGTTCACCATCGTCAGTATGAGGCGCCAAAATTAATATTCTTTTATACATCAGTTACCTCGTGATGATTATAATGTAAAAAGATTTGAGTTTTTTATATAACTTTTTAATTCTTCAACCGCATCCTTCATACTTTTTCTTCCCTGGTCCAAATAAACTGATGACAAAGTACGGTCAACTTTATTTTTTTCATCATAGACCCGTTCTATATTGTGTTTCCTCTCAAATACATCATCAAAGATATGGAGAAGCCTGTATTTGCTTACAGTCTCATTTGGCAGATAATGGAGCACATGATTCAACTTACGCAGTTCGTCGAATTTATTTTCATCAATAATTTCCGCGCAGTACTCAGCAAACTGAAGGGTCGTAACTCCGTTCCAATAATGGTGATCATATCCCTTAAGATCGGTATTATCAGGGTTGCTCAAAAACCACTCAAGCAGGCTGACTTTATTTTTATATTCCGGACCGATGATTGAGCATCTTATGTTAAGAAAATTACTGTGAATAACTTCGCCAAGTCTTTTAGAACTGCCATATACATCATATGGATCAAATGTTGAATTTTCGTTATAATTTCCACCCTTTCCGCTATAGACACAGTCAGTGGCAATTTGAATAACTTTTAATTCAGGGTAATGATTCAGCACATTTTTTATTTTGTGAGGCATCAGAGAATTAACCCTGATAGCATTTTCAACTCCCGCCATATCATTATCTCTGCAAAATACATTTATGATGCCAATACAGTTGATAAGATAATCGGGATTGAACTCCTCTATAATATTTTTTAAAGATTCTTCGACCTTTTCAGCGGCATTAAAATTAAAAAGCCGGCCCCTGTTACCGAAATCAGGTAAATCATTAAAATTCCTTACTGTTCCCGCAGTTTCGTATAGACTTTTATTCAGCATATATTCATAAACCATGGAGCCGAGCATCCCGCTTACTCCAAGAACCAAAACTCTTTTCATATTTCTCCGGCAGATTGAATTTGTTCATCAGTCACTGGCGCCTCATCCTGCTGCTGTTTTTCCCTCTCCATTCTTCTGTAATCACTCAGCCAGTTTTCCATTCTTTTAGCGGCTGCCATCATCAACCCCGCATAGAACGCGACAGCAAAACCGCCGGTGGTAAGTTCAATATAAAGGTTCATAAAATTCAGGAATTTCGCTATAAAGTATATTAGTGTAATAATAACAAAAATCAGTTCTATTTTATTTGCTTCATAAAATTCCCTGAACATATTCTTTCGCATAAAAGAAATGAGCTTGAAAACAATTCTGATGAGGAAAAAATAATAGATTGAATAGATTGCTATTCCCACAAAACCAAACCTCATCAGATGACCTGTTAATGGAAGATCGGTTACATCATAATCCCGGAACTGGTCATTCCAGTGACGGGTAGTTTTCAAACCGCTGCCGAAAACAGGATAACGTTCAATCGCGTCGAGATGAGTGGCAAGATTTCTTAATCTGCCTTCCTCTCTTCCATAGGAATATTTTTCACCCGACGCAAGACTGGCAATATCTGAAAATCCCCTTGCCCCATAATCAAGATAATTTGGGAATGTGATTCTGACTATACCCAAAAGAATGATAAGCGGTAAAACAAACTTAATTATAATACTCTTCTTACTGATCCTGAAAAATATAGCTATCAGAAAAATAGTAAGAGCAATTGTGAGTGTCTGAGTCAGGAGATAAGTTTTTGTTAAAGTCAGAAGCAGCATTAAAAGAGTGAAAATTGCCGCAAAAAAGACCAGGTATTTCATCTTTATCCGCATTTTGAGATAAAGAACAATAAGACTGATCGTAATTGTCAGTTCCATAAATCCGTAACTGTAAAGTCCAACCCTCATTATACCTGTCTTTTTGTACCTTTCCGCGAGGTCGATAGGTATAAGTTCCATACCCCCCAGAGTGGTGAGAAGGAACAGAACAATTGTTAACACGCTTGTAATGACTATAAAATAAAAGAAATATTTCAGATTTCGTTTCGCGAATATATACGTCGGCAAAATCAGAAGAAAACCAAATACAGCTTCACGTTCCCTTATAATAACATACCTGAGTGTATAGTTCAGGTTGTGCATGGGCACAATAAACCCCGCGATAAATATGTAATAGACCGCGAAAAAGACCAGGAAGTAAAAAATTCTCCTGAACTCTATATCCTCAAACGCATCTCTGACATTTACTTTATTTGAGAGAAGTGGAAGAAATGCGAGAAGAATAAATATATCGACATACGTAAAACCTGAGAGCTGCGATTTATTAAAATACGCAAAAAGATAACCACCCGGATCAAAAAGAAACGTCAGGAACAGCCAATAGAAAAAATCGGGGTGCCTGAAGGAATAAATCAGGACAAAAAGAAAAAGTATACCAAGCAGTATTAACATCAGATTCGCTTTTTAATGGTGTAATAAAATCTTTTTATATCTGAAACCGAATATAGCCTTATAATAAACGGCACAGAAAGGGCGAAAAGATAGACCGGAATTTTTATCATAAAATCAATTTCCAGATTCCACTGAAGTTGCGCGAAAGGAACAGCGACCGAAACCGCGAAAACTATCATCAGATAGGACATTATCCTGATAAAGGGATAATTGATACGGAAAAAATGCTGCGAAACAAAGTATATCATCATCCAGTAGCAGGTGTATGAAATGACAGTCGAAATTCCCGCTCCAACAAAACCATATACCGGAATAAGGACAAAGTTAAGGCCTATATTTAATGCGGCGGTCACAAAAGTTGGCCATGCGTCGTGCCATGTCTTTTCGGCAATTGAAATGCCGACTCCGGTAAGCTGAATAGCCTGCCCCGATATATTTGAAAAAGCGAGCAGAGGCACGACCAGCGCACCGGGAAGGAACTTATCGGTAGCGGCAAGTCCGATTATTTCAGGTCCGAATATTGATAACACACTCGCAATGGAAATAGTTACAACCAGGTAAAGGTTGAAAATATCCACTGCCATTTTTTTTGATTTTGGCTTAAGAGGATCTTCCTCATCATGATATATGGAAAAAAACAGAACTCCATAACTCATTTGTATGGCCATATTCACAAGCATTATCGGCTGGGAAAAGGTTGTGCCGATAGCATAATAACCCATATCTGTCAGCTCGGAATAATGAAGAAGGAAAAACCTGTCGGAAACCTGGTATACCCATGCGGCAAGACCTGCCCATAAAAGGGGGAAACCAAATTTTAGCAGTTTTTTCATCCAGTAAAAACTGAATTGATAAGTGTATATTTTCCTTGTAAAACTTACAAATGAAAAAACAACAACAACCAGACTGCTCGTCAGAGTGGCGAGCTGCGCGCCAATCACACCATATTTTAATCCCACTACCAGGGTAATACCAAGGCCAATATTTACCAGCGATTTCAAAATGGTAATAATATTGTACCTCATCGGTTCCCTGGTAAAACGGTAAACATGTGACTGCTCACTCATCAACAAATTAACCGGAAAAACTATACAGCTTATGAATACTATCCAGGTGTATTCATCCGTTCCGAAAAGCTGGATCGATATTTTGTCTGAAAAATAAGCCAGTATCAGTGATGGAACAACTGTAACAAGCCGCAAGATAAAAACAGTGAAGAGAACCTTTCCTTTCTCCTCCTGATCTTTAGCTTTGAAAAAATAGAATCCCGAGGCTGAGTCAATTCCTATATTAAGGAATGATGTTACAAACATCGAAAAAGTTGTCAGGGTATCAAGAATACCGTAATCCTCAGGTGTAAGGGCTCTGGTATAAAAAGGCAGCAGAAAAAAGCCGATAAACTTTTTCAGTCCGTTGCCCAGACCGTAGATTATTGTATCTTTTGAAAACTCTTTTAGAATACCCAAATCAGGACCACATTTTTAGAAAGACCGCGAGAGACCAGGCTGCGAGAAGATTACCTGAATTTATTTTTTCAGCATCCACTATTTTATCTTTTACCAGTGAAGACTCCCTGATAAAATCGAATGCTTCATTATAAAACTTTGAACCTTCTTTGAAATATTCAGCCTCCACCGGTGTTTCGAATCCTATTTTATCTTTTCTGTTAAAAATTTCATCAGGAATAATTCCTTTCATCGCGTCACGCAAGAGAACTTTCGTCAGGCTTCCCTTTATTTTGTGAGAGGCCGGAATTTTGAACGCGAGCTCAACCAGCCTGTAATCAAGGTAAGGCACTCTTGATTCAACAGAATGAGCCATGCTGTTCCTGTCCTCAAAATGAAGAAGTGAAGGCAAATTAATAACCTCTATCTCCTCTCTGAGATAATCAGCAAGATTATTCGAGGTAAACAGAGGATTGAAAAAACTTCCACGCGAAAAATGGAATTCCTCATTAACCGGCAAAGATAACCTGCTGATCTTTTTAAAGCGGTTCAACTGATAACGTATAAACCTTTTAGCGCCAAAACCTTTTTCCAGAAGCGATTTTTTATTCCTGAGCAGCTCACCCCATTGCATTTTATAAAACAGCTCATTCAGGTAAACAACAACATAATGGGGATATCCTCCCAGCACTTCATCTGCGCCCTGGCCATCCAGGAGAACCTTAATTCCTTTTTTTGCCGCCCTTTCCATAACAAACCACTGGGCAAGTATGCTGCTTCCCGCGACAGGTATTTCCTGATGCCAGGTCACTTTTTTCATAAGTTCAGAAAAATTGGTCAGATCAGGTGTGAATTTATTGGGAATGCATTCAAATTTTTTATTGACAATATCTACAAAATCAGATTCATCACATCTCGCGCCGGGCCAAACTGCCGAGAAAGTATTAAACTTCTTATTAAGTTTTGCCGAACCCATCGAAACGATACTGCTCGAATCAATCCCCCCGCTCAGACATGATCCCACTTCAACATCACTTCTTAACCGAAGCCTTATGGCATCCTCGAAAGTTTCCCTGATTTTGTTTACATGTTCTTCAAAACTTAAAGAACTGTCACCTGTTTCAAGTTTCCAGTAGCGCCGCAGATTCACCTGGTCATTTCTGAATATCAGACTATGCCCCGCCGGTAAAGTTTTAACTTCATTAAATGTGGAGCGGTCGCTGTCGCCATAGACAGAAATTTCATTCATCGCAAAAAGACCGATAATTTCCTTATTCAGTGAAAGCCTGTCACCGAGGTAGCTTTTAAGCGCTTTCAGTTCCGAAGCGAAAAGGAAAAGACCGTCATGGTGGTAATAATATAGAGGTTTAATTCCAAATCTGTCACGGCTGACAAAAAGGGATTTCTCATTGTAATCATAAATGGCGAATGCCCACATTCCATTAAACCTTTTCACACAATCGGGGCCCCATTCAGCGTATGCCGCGAGAATAACTTCCCCGTCGGAGGTTGAACGGAAGTTGTGACCTTTTGCTTTTAATTCCTCCCTTATCTCAATATAGTTATACACCTCGCCATTGAAAATCAGCCAGTACCTTTCATTCGCGTATGGCATTGGCTGATGCCCTGAGGGAGTCAGATCTATAATTGAAAGCCTGCGATGTATCAGACAACCTTTAAATCCGCCTTCTATTGTATTTACCGGCGGAATGTTCAATTCTGTAATTGTATCATTCCCTCCTGCCGAAACCTTTTCAGTTTCATTTATCAGAAGAAAACCTTCATCATCGGGGCCGCGATGCCTGATTGACCCGCTTACACCCGCTAATTTGCTGTTATCAATGTTCTCATTGGAAATTATTCCAAAAATTCCACACATAAAGAGTTATTCCCCGACAAGATTTAATGTTTTACCAAGGTATTTTCCAACGGCTTTGGGATGGTGATATTTATTATAGTACTCTATTGATTTTTCTCCGATTGACTTCAGGCCGGTACGTTCATCAATTAATTTTATCAGATTTTTCTCCAGCTCATTCTGCGATGAATTTACAATTGGTATTTCCGGCCTCTCCTCAACAAACCATTTTCCCAGACGGGCAATAACAACACATCCCCTTGACATTGCTTCAACTGATAACAGCCCGTGAATCGCGTGAAACTGATCAATAAGAATATGTATTTCCTCAAGTTTTTTCAGCAGCTCACTATTGGGCATCCTCTCCATAATAAATTCAACCCGGTCGCCATATTTTTCTTTAATCTTCTCAATCGCTTCCAGAACCGTTTTTGTTCCCTTGAGCAGGGTATTTGAAGGAAAATGAGCGATTTTAATTTTTTCGGTATTGTTAAACTTATCCAGCATACCTTCCCCGGGGGCAGGTTTGCTGATAACATAAAATGGCATGGTTTTCTCAGGATGATTTAAAAAACCATCTGAAACTTTGATACTGAAAACCGTATCGGCATAAGATTCGATCTTCCTTACCAGAGCGCCTTTTTTTTGCGGCTGGTCGCATAAACAATATTTCTGCAGATCCTCATCCTTGCATATCGCGCATTCTATTTCCCCATCATTATTTATCGGATCATCAGGGTCCATTTCGGGACATCCGACAAAAATGAAGGATACTTTTTTTCCAAAAAACTTTAATATGGGAAGATCAATATGATTTCTGAAAAAGGTATAAACAGAAATAAAAATAAAAGTATCGTAACGCAAAAGAGCCGAAATAAAATAGAAAGAATAGAGAATGGCATTCAGCGGTTCAATCAGAAACAACCTGAACAGCTTTTTTAATTTCATTTTAGGAGAAATTTTGAAACTGAAATATTCCCTGTCTGAGCCGTAACCATACGCGTGAGTTGAATCGGCATAAGAAGAGGCTTCATATCCCGCCATTCTTAAAGCGTTGGCCACATGCATCGCTGTGCCGGCAATATTCGCGACCCCGACAAATACTTTCGATTTTTTCATATTCAGGAAACTCAGTAGAGTTTTTTTATTACACCAGATTTTTTGATATCCTCAGCCAGCTCACCTTCATCGAGAAAATCGACAACCGGATGAATGGAATAAAGCTCCCTGAATTCTTTTCGGAGCTGCACTTTTATATCAGCTTTTTCAGCGAGTGAAACTCCGTCGGCCACTTCAATTAACAGGTACAGTTCATCAAGAGGAGGCGGTTCCTCCAGCAATACCTGGAAGTTGCCGGTCAATATATCAGGATGATTATTTATCAGAGTTCTTATCTGCTCCGGGTAAATCTCCAATCCTTTAACAACCAGTACATCATCGCTGCGTCCGGTTACATTAAAGCGAAACATCCCCGCTTTTGTATCAGCCTCACCAATTATTTCAATAAGAAATTTGGTCCTGTATCTTAGCAAAGGCTGCGCTTCTTTCTTCAGACTGGTTAATACCAGCTCTCCCGAAGCGCCTTTCTCTATTGGCAGAGGTTTTAAACTTACCGGATTAATTATTTCAGGATAGAGGCTGTCACCCGCAATGAAATTCAAACCCTGTTTCTTCAGGCTTTCAGAGCCGAAAACCGACATTATCTCGGCAACTCCGAAATTGGAAAATACCGCGTCAATTCCCCATGTTTTTTCAATATTCTCCCTGACTTCCGATTTTTGAAGCCCGGTGTCAGTTCCCAATAATCCCATTTTTAATCCGAGTTCGGAAGGGTCAAAGCTGAATTCCGCTCTGATAGTCTGTTCCAGTTTTTCCATATATGTGGTCGAAGCTGAAATAGCGTTTACATTCAGCTCATTTATCACATCAATCAGCTTTTTGGATTTGCCTACCCCGTAAGGAATAACCGAGGCTCCGGCCCTTTCAATTGAGAGATGATCAGTCACCCCTCCGCTCCACATATTGTAATTAAGACAGTGAATAACCCTGTGATCTTCTCCGATTCCGGCAGTTCTGAAACATTCACTGCCAATGGAATATATTTCATCAAGATCATTTTCTGTGTGCAGTATATAAAGGGGCTGTATCGATGTTCCCCAGGTTTTATGGATTCTTCTGATTTCCGAATCCTCAACACAAAGATTTGTGCCGAAGGGAGCAGTCGCGTTCTGATCTTTTAACAGCTCATTTTTATCTGTCAGGGGAAGCAAAGAAAATTCACCGAGCCCTTCTTTGGCGTCGAAACCGGCAAAACGAAACTTGTTTTTATAGAAGCTGCTCAGCTCAGCGGCTCTGAATAACTGTTTTTCGATTAAGTCTTTGAAAGAATTAAACTGTTTATCAGAAAGAAACTTATTAAAATCCTTACTAATCATTTTCACCATTCTCCGATACAGCTTTTAAAATATACTGCTGGAAATTTTCTTTAAGTTTATTTGTAAGAACATGATTGCCATCGCGGCCAATCTGCTTTTTATTCACCGATTTAACAGGAAGAATAATTTTGGTCGTGCCCGACAAAAATGCTTCATCCGCGGTAATAAGCTCCCCAAGTGAAAACATTTTTTTAATTACCCTGATCCCGCTTTTTCGGGCTGTGGTAACAATATGTCTCATGGTTACACCTTCAAGTATACGGGAAGAGGTCGTATATAAGGTGTTGTTCTTGAAAAAAAAGAGATTTCCGGTGGTAGCTTCAGTTACGTAACCATCCCTGTCAACGAGCAAAGCATCGTAAAAACCTTTACTTTTTGCCTCTTTGAGAGCAATAATACTGGGAAGGAAGTTAAAATTCTTCGCTTTTGGAAATACTCTTTCAAGATTAACCGTTACCATTTCAATGCCGTCATTATAGGATTTGGCCGAATGATTTGGCAAAGGAGAAACGATAATACTTAAAGAAGGAACACATTTCTCATTCCCTTCAATATTAATATCAGGCCCCGCGCCCCGGGAAATATTTATTCTTATCCTGGCCTCTCCGATTTCAGGCCGGTTGATATTGTAAGTATTTTTTGTCCATTCCTTAACATCCTCACGGGACCATCTTACCGGGATTCCGATAATTCCGGCAGATTCAAATAACCGGCCGACATGATCATCGAGAAAAAGGGGAATCCCGTTAAATGTTGTAATAGTGGTAAAAACACCATTACCATAAAGGAAGCCGTGATCCAGAATAGGGATTTTGGCTTCCTTTTCTTCATAATATTGACCATCAATAAATATTTTCATCAGTATCCAATCTCTGTGGCATTAACTTTCAATGTTTTGTTTATTCATCATTTCCATCAGGATACCATACCTGCAGATAACCATTCTCATCCACGAGGGCAGCTTCAGGTTTCTTCCAGGAAGGATTACGTTTTTTGAAATTTTCCACTGTATATCTCGACTGAATAAGAAGTTCGTTCTTTTCATTACGGTCAACAATTGTACCCTGGTAAAGTGTTATTTTGCCCAGATCGGTCATTAAGGTATACATCGGTTTTGCCCTGCCTGAAAAAGCGCCTGAACTGGTGAGCTCGGCAATCAGGTCCAAACCTTTTTTTACGGTGGTTCTGTGATGCGACATTCCTCTCATCGGTATACAATGGAAAAGATAATGAGCTTCTATTCCCATATATCTGAATTCATCATAAAGGTGAGCGAGAGTATCGATATTATCATTTACTCCCTTGAGGAGAACTGTCTGGTCATATATCTTGAATACATCCTCATAAAGACGCGCGTAAGCATCTTTAACCTTGGGTGTGAGCTCTGCGGGACTGTTAATATGAGTCGCTATCTCAACTTTAATCGGAGATGCCGATTTTATAATGTCCATAAGTTCATTATTTACCCTGTCGGGGTCCTGAACCGGAACTCTTGTTCCAATACGAAATATTTCAATATTCGGAGCATATTTTTTAACATTATCAAAAATCTGCTGAAGTCTTTTGGGAACCATTAGGGGATCGCCGCCTGTAATAAGTATTTCCCTGAGATCATCTTTAACAGCGTCGCTTCCGCAATAACGGGCAAAAGCGAGAATCTCCTCTTCCTTCAGTGAAAACAGAGGATACTGACCTCTGAGGCACCAGCGGCAATGAGCCGCGCATACGGAAGATGGTTCAATCAGTATTGATCTTCTGTAGAGCCTTTCGACTCCTTTAAGAACCTGTCCTTCGAATTCCACTGTAACTTCCGACTCATAATGTCTTCTTCTGTCGGAGTCAATTATTTTATCTTCCAGGTCAGACTTAACATACTGAAGCTCAAGAGCTCTGTAATCAGATGAATCTTTTCCCTGAATTTTTTCGACGTCGGCCATCTGCTCCCTGATAAAGGGAGTAATTTTTTCTTTAAATATACTATCTTTTGCGCCAGCCATTTTATTCTCCCGGTTTTATTTCTTTTCCAAAATTTTGGCAGGATTTCCGGCAACAGTAGTTCCCGGGTTAACATTTCCAATTACTACCGATCCCATGCCAATTACAGAATCCTTCCCTATCTTTATATCATCCCTGACAGAAACATTGGTCGATATCCAGGCATTCTTATCAACATGAATATTTTTGCTGAGAATTGTGCCGGCAGCTATTATCACATTTTCACCAATGGACGCTCCGCTGCCAATCTGAACCAGGTCATCAATCTTTGCCCCATGACCGATAAAGGTATCAGTTAAAGTGCCTTTTTCAACTGTGCTGTTAGCTCCTATCCATACATTATCTTCGATGATGATTTTTCCAACCTGTGGAAACTGCGCCCATTCCTCTTCACTTTTTGCGAAATTAAAAATTTCACTGCCGATAGTGGCGTTGGCTTTAATTACACAATTTTTACCTATTCTTACATTGCCTGTTATTACAACATTTTGCGATATTACTGTGTTATCACCTATTTCGACATCGGGCCCGATATAAGCGCCGGCATAAACGCTGACATTTTCACCTATCCTGGCTCCGCTTTCAATAACTGCCTTGTCATGAATAACCGGTGTTATGCTTGCCGAGAAAAATTTGTCGACTACCTTTATAAAATCGAGTTCAGGATTTTCAGAGATAATATAATCCGCCGGGAAATCCTCTCCCGGATCGGCGTCAAGAAGCGCAAGCACCTCTTCTTTACCCTCGATTCTTTCCATATTTATTTTTTTTATATCCATTGAATAGAACAATGAATTGTCCGAAACACTCTCCGGACTGCTTGGCCAGTAAATCACAATATCTTCGCCGTGAAATTCCCTGCCAAGATATTCAGCGATTTCGCTCGCCAATACCGAGTTTGTAGCTAATTTAAACATTTTACACCCGTTTTTATTAAAAAACCTGATGAATTAACTTTTTTCCACTAAAGACTTCGGAAAAGTTTTTTTGTTTTTCCTTCAGTCCTCGGAAGATCTCCATCCTGCAGAATTTCTATTACCGGAGATATATTTAATCTGTTTTTAAATTCTCCGGCCAGAGATATTTCAAAGTTGGAGGGGAGATCAATATTTTTATTTTTTTCGATTCTGATTTTTATCTTATCAACCGGATCAGTTTTGTTAATATGTATCTGATGCTGACCGGTAAGAACATCGAGCCTTTCGGTAATTATCGCGCTGATAGCGTTCGCGAAAACATTCACCCCTTTGACAACAAACATATCATCTGACCGACCGACAACTTCAAAGCGGAATCCCCGTTCAAATTCACCCGACGGCGCGACCGATTTTACCCTGATAACATCATTCGTCCTGTACCGTATAAGAGGCTGAGATTCCTTAACCAGGTTGGTCAGAACAAGTTCACCTTCAACACCTTCGGAAGGGAGAACCGTTTCGCCACTCTTGCGGTCGATCAATTCGGGATAAAGAACACCCGCTCCTGTAAAATATAGTCCATCCTGCTTTTCCGACTCTGCTCCAAAAAGACTGAATACATCCGAAAGACCATAGTTGGCATTCATTGCCTTAAGCTGCCATACTTTCTCAATATTCGCCCTGAAAGCCTCATCCTGCAACCCCGGTTCAGCCCCGAAAAGTCCGAGTTTCAGACTTAGTTCCTCAGGCTTCATATTAAACTCCGACTTAAGAAGGTCCTGCAATTTAGCGAGGTATGATGGTGTACAGTGGATCGCGGTCGGTTTTATTCTGAGGATAATTTCTATCAGATTTTTTGAATGACCAACTCCGAAAGGAATAACTGTAGCGCCTGTCTTTTCAAGGCTGTGATGATCGGTATATCCCCCCGCCCACATGTTGTAGCTTAAACAATGAACAACTGTGTCGGTTTCTCTTAATCCTGAATGGCGAAAACTTTTAGCCCCGATGTCTGTTGTTATCTCAGTATCTTTCTTGGAAAGGGCTACCAGAAGAGGTTTATTTGTTGTGCCTGATGTTTTATGTATCCTGCACAAATTCACAGGATCAGTGGCGAGATAATTGCCATAAGGAGGATAATTTTCCTGGCTTTCAAGCAATTCCTTTTTAGTGGTAAAAGGAAGTGATGAAAATTTATCAAAAATATTTTCAGGGGAAATATCCAGATCCGCGAATTTTTTCTGATAAAACTCGCTTCTTTCAATTACATACTTAAGTTGATTTTTTAATTTTTCAAGGTCATTATCGGTGATTTGATACATGTTATCCGTAAAATTTTATTTTCTGTTTTCTTCAAGTTCTTTCAGGAATTTTCTTCTGTTTTTAAACACCCCTATTTCTTCAGCGGGGTTCCCTATGAAAGTCTGACCGTCGGGAACGGATTTGCTTACAACCGATCCCATACCAATCGTAACATCTTTACCAATTTTTATCTGGTCTCTTAGAAGGGCCCCTACTCCAATCCAGGCGCCGCTTCCTACGATTGTGCTCCCGGCTACGACAACATAAGCGGTAATAACACTGTTTTCACCAATTTCGGTATTATGCCCGATCTCACAAAAGTGGTCAATCTTAACTCCATCCTTTATAACTGTATTGCCCAGTGTCCCCCGGCCGACGATTGAATTGGGGAATATTTCCACGTTGTCGCCAATCTCGACCCCCCCGATATGCGGGAATGTAATCCATGAACCATCATTATCCTTTACAACACCAAAATCATCGGTCCCAATCTGGCATTGGCTTTTAATCAGACAGCCGGTCCCGATAGTAACTTTGTCATAGATTCTTACATATTCTTCAATGACACAGTTTTCACCGATTTCACATTCCCCGATGATGCTGTAAGCGCCTATCCTGGCAGATTTATGAATTTTTGCTTTTGGTGAAATAATCGCGGTTGGATGAATACCGGAGTCAACATTGCCCCGCGACTGAAAAAACTTTTTGAGGGCCTTGACAAAATCGAGTCTCGGATCATCTGAGATAATAAAACTTTGACAGTATCCGGATATTTTTTCTTTAAGTTCGGAAGCGATAATTACTAAAATATCAGCCGGTTTATCTTTAAGTAAATCGAGATATTCCGCCCTGTAAGCCCCTATAAAAGTAAGACTCCCGCCTAAAACCTCCGTGGAAGGTTTTACATCGGTTATATTAAAATCGAACTCACCTTGCGAACTGTATCCAAAATAGTCCCTGATATCAGAAGCTTTAACCATTTCTCACCGGTATTTTATTAAATGTATTCAAAGTATAGTCAGGTTTTTGCTCTACATAAACTTTATTAACCTGGTAAAATTCATCCAGCTTCAGGATATAATTATTTACTATACTGTTTAGCGTATTTTCGTATGTAACCTTTTTTTCACTGAAAAAGTGCTCTGCGTGTGTTAAAAACTGCACAATTTGTGATTTTGATTTTTCGAGAAATTCATAAGGATTTTTACCTCTGAAACTAAATACCGAATCAGAGATATATGAATCATCATTAAAAATTTCAGGATTATAGGCATTGATCATTCCCTTAATCTTTGGATAACGTCCATGAACGGAGGGATTATGAAAACTGAATGATTCAAATTTATGACCGGTAATTTTCCGGAACATCTCAACTTCATCCCCGAACCTCTCAGCAAGTTCTTCATCTGTCAGATCACCATAGGCAACCGGGTCAAAATGCAAGCCTATTTCAAAACCGTCAGAAATCATCTCATCAATGTTTTTTCTTGACTGTATGCTGAATGCATTATAGAGATCGCTCGTCAGAAGAATATAATAAGTTGATTTCGCTCCCGCCTCTTTTTCAGCTTTGTAAACCTCATAGGCAAGGTCAAAACTTGTATCGACATCATGCCGCAGAATCAGTCCGCGCGAAAATTTACGGTAATCTTTAACCAGAACAAACTGCTTATATTTGCTGATTAATTCTATATATGTCGTAAGATCGAATAAAAAATCTTTGTTCTTCATACTTTGTAATTGTTAATTGTTTCCGCCAAACTGAGTTCCAAACTTGATATCAGCGTCGATTATATTATTTTCTTCGTCATTAGTAACAGCGTCAATAATTTCTATAGCGCCATCGCCACACGCGACAACAGGGCGCCCTTCCGAAAAATAGGACACAGCGCCGGGTACTCCAAAGTAAGGATAGGAAAATATTTTTGCTTTTAATATCGTAATTTTTTTTCCGTTCAGATATGTAAAGGCTCCCGGGTAAGGTGACGACTGCGCCCTGATAAAATTATGAATGTTTATGTTATTATCTGTCCAGTTTATAAGGCCGTCTTCAGGTTTTCTCCTGCCGCAGTAACTAATATTATCCCCGGACTGTTTTATCCTCCGCGCGGTTCCTTTTATCAACAATGGCAGATTCTTGCGAAGAAGATCAATAATTTCAACTTCCGCTTTATGGAGCACATCCGCGATTGTATCATTTTCAGCAATCGGAATCTCTGCCTGGTCAACAATATCACCGGTATCCATTCCTTTGTCGAAATAAAACATTGAGATACCGGTTTTTTCCTCATCATTGAGGATTGCCCATACAAATGGGGCAAAACCTCTATAGGCAGGCAGCAGGGAGCCATGCATACCAATAACGCCCCGGGGAACCATATCAAGAACTGATTCCGGGAGAATCCAGTACCATCCTACGACAATACAAAGATCAGGTTTTATCTTCCCGACAATTTCTTTCAGGCCGGATGGTTTTTTAAGAGTAAACATTTCCAGTCCGGATTCTTCAGCATATTTACTGAAAGAATCAAGGTCGGACCTGACGTCGGATGAATCGTCAACAGTAATAAAATGTTGAATTTTTTCAGGAGCAAGCTCTCTAATTTCTTTAAGCGCTTTTAATCCGAGCTTTTTACTTCCGATAAAAAGGATATTATTAATCATTCAGGTCCGGTCAGTTAATCTGAAGAGCATATTTAAGCGCCAGCAGGGCTTCTTCAGGTTTTACGAGAAGTTCTTTTTCTCCGCTGATACTGCCAATAAAATTTCTGAGTTCAAGCTCAAGCGGTTCCTGTTTGAAAAGAGGATATTTGATTACTTTGCCAACATTGATCAACCCTGTTCCGAGGAAAGAATCAGTCATGTTAGTTATATAATCAAAATCGCTGTTTTCATAAAACCAGAATTCCTGGTTATAATAGTCGGCAGAAATCATTCCCGAATCACCGTAAATTTCGATTGTCCTCAGTCTTTTTGGAGCAATCCAGGAGAATTCGGAGGAGGCTTTAACACCGTTGACCATTTCCATCAGGGTTCTTACGTAAATTTCCTGATTTTTGATTTTTATCACCTGCGATTTGAGATCAGTGATCTCGCCGCAAAGATAATTAAGTATATCAAGATCGTGAACAGCCAGGTCAATAAGAACCCCTTCCATATTACCGAGAAGACGTTTGGGAAAGGGACCTATACGGTGAGTATTTATCAGGTAGATATTATTTAAATTACCTTCATCAATAAAAGATTTTATTTTTGCTACAACAGGATTAAATCTTTCGGTATGTCCGATCGTAAGGAGAACATTTTTTTCAGCGGCTTTATCGATTATTTTTCTACCCTCTTCAACGGTAGGGGCGATTGGTTTCTCAATCAGCAGAGGAAGACCTGTTCCGATAACATCAAGGGCTATTTCCGTATGTGTTTCAGGTTTGGTAGCGATAATGATCCCTTCAGGTTTTTCCTTTTCTATCATCTCCATATAGTCGGTGTAGGCGCCTTTGACCGCGAAACGTTTTACTGTTGAGTCCAGGTTTTCCCTGTTCAGATCAGCAATGGCAATTTCTGAAATTTCCGAAATGTTTTTTAAAACGCGAACATGGTTTTTACCCATTGAACCGGTACCAATAACACCTATTTTCATTTCAGGTGCTCCTTATACCATTCAACAGTTTCTTTGATGCCGTCATCAAAAGCGACAGTCAACTTGAAATCGAGTATCTCTCTCGCCAGTTTCATATCCCCTTCATGGGTTCTGACATCACCAGCCCTTTTCGGCAGATATTCAATTTCACCATCATAAGGAAAGGCTTTGCAAATTGAAGAGATAACTTTTTCCACACTGGTTTGAATTCCGGAAGCAAGATTCATAATCTGACCCGGGTTTTCAATCATTTCAAAAAATTTGACAGTCCAGTGAGCGGTATCTTTAACAAAAATAAAATCACGAGTCTGTTTGCCATCATCATAAATTAAAGGCTTGTCGCCATTGATGAGGCGCTTTATTGTTTTTGGTATGATCCCCGCGTAACTGCCTTCATTCTGTCTTGGGCCGTAATTATTGAATGGGCGCAGTATGGATACGTCAAGATTAAAAGTTTTGTGATATGAGTAGGCTAAAAGATCCGAGGCGGTTTTACTCGCCGCGTATGGAGTGTGACTCAGCATCGGGTGATTTTCATCCATAGGTGTATAAAGGGCTGTGCCATAAACTTCGGATGAAGAATAAGCGATCATCTTAATACCGGGCTTATCCTTGCGCATAATTTCCAGAAGATTCTGTGTCATAATTACATTCAGATCAAATCCTTTAACCGGATCTTCCAGAGAAACCTCGAGCGGCAGAACGGCAAGATGGTAGATCACATCAATATTATTTTCAAATATTACCTTCTTTATATCATCATAGATTGTAACATCAGTCTTCTCAAATAAAAATCGGTTATCTTTTTTGGATTCTTCCAGGTTTTTTTCTTTTCCCAGGAAAAGATTATCCACACCAACAAGTTTTGATAAATTTGTTTCCAGCAACTTATCGCAGAGATGACTGCCTATAAAACCGGCGGCCCCGGTGACAAGCACATTTTTCTTTTCAAAGCTATTCAAATTATTCTCCGGTTAACTGTTTTTCGATGTGAAATTTCAGCTTTTCACATACTGTTTTAACATCATCAGTTTTCATTTCATAATAGAGTGGAAGAGCCAGAGCGGAATTATATAATCTTAGCGAAACGGGACAATTATCTTCCGATTTATAAACGGGCTGAATAAAAGATGAATATGTTCCAATCTGAGTCTGGATTCCATCTTCCCTGAGAGAAAGAATTATTTTGTTTCTATTAATTTTTTCATCAAGTCTTACAACAAAAGTCTGGTATACATGCTGATAATCTTCCAGTTCAGGTTGTACGAAAATGTTATCATATCCCTCAAGATATTCGCGGTATTTTTTTACCAGCTCATATTTTTTTTCAAGAAGCAGATGGTATCTTTTAATTTGCTCAATGGCAATAGCCGCGTTAATATCGGAAAGCTTATAATTAAACCCGAGATGTACGAAAGAGGGAATAGAAAAATCAGACTGCCTGTCATAAGCCGATTCTGTGCCGAAGAAGGTTAAGGAACGAATGTAAGAAGCGTATTTCTCATTATCCGTTACAACAAGGCCCCCCTCTCCTGCAGTAACATTCTTGCGGGCGTGAAAAGAAAAACAGGTGATATCACCATACCGTCCTGCTTTTTTGCCTTTATATGAGGCGCCGAAAGCGCAAGCGGCATCTTCAATAACCTTCAGGTTATTACGCTTCGCTATATCCATTATTTTATCCATATCGGCCATCAGGCCAAATCCATGAACCACAATAATAGCTTTCGAAGCCGAAGTAATTTTTTTCTCGAGGTCCGAAGGGTCCATATTATATGTATCGGCATCAGCATCTACAAAAACCGGTTTCGCTCCGCAATAAAGGACCGCGTGACCTGTGGCAGGAAAGGTAAAGTCTGAAACAAGGACTTCATCCCCCTGCCCTGTTCCGATAGCGAGCAAAGCGAGATGCAATCCGGCGGTACAGTTATTTACGGGAATTGAATATTTACAGCCGATATATTCAGACGCGAGCTCTGATAACTCCCGTCCCATGGGGCCCTGACCAGCCACCCATCCCGACTCAAAAGTTTCGGATACTCTTTTTAATTCCTCTTCCCCGAAATAAGGTTTTGTCAAATATATCATGATTATCCGCCTGCTTTTTTATTTTTATCCGCTTCAAAGAGCATATAATCACTTCGGGGTATTTCATATTCCGAACCATCAACAGGGCATTTCATTAAATAAGAGTCTTCATTTTCACTTACCACTTGCAGCTTCTGTCCCATTTTGCCGACAAACCCGATCAGTCTCGCCGGCACGCCAACAACAAGTCCGTAATCGGGAATATCTTTGGTAACAACACTTCCCGCGCCAACCATGGAATATTTACCCAATGTTGTGCCGCAGACGATTGTGGCGTTTGCCCCGATTGAGGCGCCTTTTTTTACTTTTGTTTTTGATACTTTCCAATCGCCGATAAATGATCTCGGGAAAAGATCATTTGTAAAAGTCATATGAGGGCCGAGAAAAGCGTCATCTTCAATAGTAACACCGTGATAAACTGAGACACCATTCTGGATTTTAACTCCGTTGCCGATTTCTACTTCAAAATCAATAAAAACATCCTTACCCAGATTACATCCTTTGCCAATTTTCGCGTCTCTTCTGACCTGGCAATTATTCCAGACATAAGTGCCTTCACCTATGATAGCTGAGTGATCAACTTCAGCGGTCTCATGAATACTTATTCCATTTTCTTTATAAACTTTCCTGACAGTTCTCATCAACATTCCCTTTTGAATTAATCTAATTAGATAAACCTGGTTAAAACGAAGACGCAGCCCCTAAAAGGGCTGCCTCTCCATAAGAAAATTTATCCCGCGTTTTCAGCCCGATCCTTTTTGGTTTCAGGACGGGAGTAGTAATAATAATATTTGTAGTAATAGCCATACCCGGTCTTGGCCGAAAAGTCATTTAGTACACCGCCCAGGAAGTTATGAGAATTCATATTGTAAAGTTTCGCGTATGTTTTCATAAACAGTTCAATATCAGTCTGCTGAGCTTTACCGATAAGAATTGTTCCGTCAACCACGTTAAACAGAATTTCCGAGTCGGTAACCGAAACAATCGGCGGCGAGTCAATAATAACGATATCATACTTTTCATTCATCTCTTTCAGCAGATCTTTCATTTTCTGCGAACCAAGAAGCTCTGAGGGGTTTGGAGGAATGGTACCACTTGTGATAAAGCTCAGATTCTTAACTGACGTCGGCCTTATTACATCTTCGAGAGAATTTCGGTCAAAGAGATAATCAGTCAGACCGGGATGTTTATCGACCTCAAAGACCTGGTGTACCCTCGGTTTTCTAAGGTCACAGTCAATTACGAGAGTCTTTTTATCATTAAGGGCAAAACTTCCCGCGAGGTTCAGGGAAACAAGAGTTTTTCCTTCACCGGGAAGTGAACTCGTTACCAGAATGGTTTTTAATCCGCCACCTTCAAGTTTAGCGAATTGAACCCTGGTGCGCAATGCTTTAAATGATTCCTTCGCGTTAGAGGATGTATTGTTGGCGACCACAAAACCGCGGGCTGGTGATCCGGGCTGACTTTTCAGGCCATCAATGGTTGGTATCCAGGCGAGTATCGTACCGCCAAGTTTTTCTATCTGCTCCGGATTTTTAATAGTTCGGTCAAAATAATTTCTGACAAGCGCAAAACCTATCCCAAGCAAAATTCCAAGCACAATACCCATACTGATTATTCTGTTTCGTTTAGGCCTTACCAGCACAGGTGAGTCTGTTCCGGGATCCAGAATATAAGCGTCGGATACCCTGGTTCGTTCAATAATTTCGGTCTCCTGAAATTTTTCCTCCAGGGCCATATATAATTTTTCGTTTGTCGATTTTTCTCTCTGAAGCTTCGCTATTTCAAGATTGATCTCAGGAAGTTTTGATAACTGCGAATTCAGTTTATTAAGGCTTTTCATAAGAAGATTAATCTTATTTTCGAGAGTAATTTGCTCGACATCGTTAAGAAACAACCTGTTAACAATTTCTTTCTTTTCAGGTGTCGACGCCAGATCAATTACTTTTTCAATCTCTTTTATTTTTGCCTTTTTAATTTCCTGAATGGTATTAAGCTGATCGGAATATACCTGCATGATTCTCTGTTTTTTAACCAGGTCGGTTTCTTCAGCCAGTTCCAAATCCCGTTTTATCTCCAATCGGTTGATATCTCTCTCAATCTGAACGAGCGAGGCCTGATGCGATTCAAGTTTCAGACGTTCAATATAAGTTGAGTCATAACTTTTATATTGTGAGAGAAGTTCTTCTCTTAACTTTTTGCTTGTGCTTAAAAGAGAACGTGTATCAGCGAGATTTGTTTCTGTTTTGGTAATATGCTCAATCAGGTCGGTAGTAAATGTTTCAATGCTGCTGATCTCATTTTCACTTTTGAAACTCTCAATTTTTTCCTCTATTCTGCTCAGTTCATTTAATTTGCCCTGTTTCTCCTGATCGAGGAATTTTTTTAGAGTTGAGATATCCTGCTTTCTGATTTCATTAATGTACTCAATATATTTTTCCGCATAGACATTAGTAATCAGAGCCGCTTCATGAAAGTTCGGACTTTCGCACGAAATCTCAATAGCATTGAGCATCTCTTTCTGTTTCAAATCAACTACAGCGCCTAATCTTATTCTTAAGCTTTGAAGAGTTCTCGGTGTGCCGACAGGATGATATTTGCCCTGGTATACAAGGTGATAAAATACTGATCGGTCGGGACTCTTTTCGAGGGAATCCAGCAGCGCGCCAGCAACACGGTCTCTTACTTCGAAACCTTCGAGTATCTGCAACTGATTCGCGATAAAAAAAGCGCTTATTGCCATTGGTTCGCTGAAATAACTGTCTTTAAGTATGTTCTGATCACTATTCTCAACCTTTAAAACAGTTGTGGAGCTATAAACTGTTGTAGCGTTATAAAGATAGAACAGTGTGGTGGCAACACTGGCAACAATAATTAGTATCATGGGAATAAGATTTTCCCGAAATATCAATAAATATTCAAAGAAACTCTTATCCGCACTCTCAGTATTGAAGATAGAGTTATCACCAGAATTATTTTGATTAAAGTTTTTATTCATGGGACCTTAGCTTTTATTAGTTTATTCTCGTTGCAAGATATATGATTGTTACCAGGGATGAAATAACCGATAAGATTGTGGTAAACGGCCTGATATTATCAATCCAGCTGGTATACTTGGGAATAATAACAATATCCTGATTCAGCACAACCGGAAGAACCGCGGATTCGGCAGGAGGCTCTTCTCCTGAAAAATACTGTTCATATTGTTTAATCAGAATTTCCTGTTTTTCCCCCGTAGCGCCGTTTTCCGGACTTCGAATGATCCTGATATCCTCAAGATTCGCTTCCTCGGTTAATCCTCCGGCGTATGTTAATAGTTCGGTAAGATTAATACCCACATTTGTTTTGTAGGTTCCGGGTTGTTTTACAGCGCCCCAGATTTTCACTTCGATTGTTTCGGAATATTTATCACTGATATCATAATAAAATGATTTTGGCAGTTTATTTGTCTGCTCAGTGTTAAATAATTCCGATTGTCCAAATACAGTTCCCTGAATCATAATTATCAGGAGCGCTGAAATAAAAAATTTTAGCTGTCTCATATGATTGAAACTTACCTTTACTGAAAAATTCTGTTGATTAAATAATAGTAACCCTTATGTGTACCAATTGTTTTGTTAATATTATCCTCGATTTTAGCGAATCACTTACAGCTCCGCCACGTAAGTCCCATATAAGGACTTCCTCTCCGGAATTTGGACTAGTATTACAAACATGTTACACAAATAACTATAAATCCGATAAACACAAACTTAAATTTACCATTTTCCGGTCACAAAAAAAAATCAAAATTATTAATTAAATATTAAATTGATTTGTAACACAAACTATGTATAAAGAAAATAATCAAGGAGAAAAAATCGAATATTTGGATGATTTTGTGCCCTTTTTAAAAAATCAGAGGCAAAAACCGGCAGTTATATATACTGCCGGTATCTGCTAATTTTGGTTAATAACTTTCTTCTGAAAGAATAACTTTTCCTTTGAACGCGCGGTAAATAAAAATTGTATAACCTATAACCAGAGGCATGCCGATCAGAGCTATTACAAGCATAACAGTGAGTGTTCTTTCGGTCGATGAAGCGTTATATATTGTCAGGCTGTAACTCAGGTCGGTAATTGAAGGCACCAGCCTTGGAAAAAGACTGATCCCCATCAAACCTATCATCGAGGCAATTGTGATTGAGGAGGCCAGAAATGAATAGCCCCTCTTTCCGCTTTTAACGGCAACCGGGATATATACGATTGAAGCAATCAGCACAACAAAGACTACCCAGAACAGCGGCGCTGAAAGCATCCCTTCAAAAAGAAATTTTGCTTCGAATATGGCATATACTGTGGTAAGGAAATAAAGAACAACGAAAGCAATCCATAAAGGAGATATATAGCTTCTGATTCTCTCAAGCTGTTTTCCTTCGGTTTTCATTGTCAGATAAATTGCGCCATGCATTGTGAAGAGGGCAAGACTTAAAATCCCCACAAGAATGGAAAAGGGATTAAGAAGCATAAAGAAATTGCCGGTAAATATTCCCTGGCTGTCGAGAGGAATTCCCCTGAGAATGTTCCCCACAGCTACGCCGAATAATACCGCGGGGAGCAGGCTTCCGACTCCAAAAGCATAATCCCAGAATCTCTTCCATTTTGGGGAATCGACCTTTCCCCTGAATTCCATCGAAACCGCCCGGAATATCAGAGCAACCAGAAGCAGCATCAGCGCCAGATAAAAAGCGCTGAACACTGTTGCGTAGACTATCGGGAAAGCGGCAAACAAAGCTCCCCCTCCGGTCAGAAGCCATACTTCATTGCCATCCCAGACAGGTCCTATCGCGTTAAGATTAATTCTTTTTTCATTTTCATCTTTGGTAAAAAGGTGTAAAACACCTACCCCGAGATCAAAGCCATCGAGGATTGCATAGCCGATAATTAATACGGCAACGAGTAAAAACCAAATTATATTCAGATCCATTACGCTGCGGCCTCCTCTCCTGTTATTGGTTCCGGTCCATGTTTAACTTCACGGGCAACAAGAAACAAATATAATGATCCCAGCCCGATATAAATTATTGTAAACAAAATCAGTGAAATTAATATCTCTTCCGCCGGCACTGTCACCGAAATAGCGTCCCTGGTTTTAAGAAGTTTGTAAACAATCCAGGGCTGCCTTCCAACTTCCGCCGCGATCCAGCCAAGCTGGCACGCGATAACAGGTAATGGTATGGAATACAGGAGAGATTTTAATACAATTTTATTATCCCAAAGTTTATTCCTCCACATCAGCCATGATGAAACGGCCATTATGAATATAAACCACATACCAAGCACAACCATATTATGGAAAGATACAAAAGTGAGCCACAATGGAGGTCTTTCATCTTCAGGAAACTGATCGAGACCTTTTATTTCAGCGTCAACATCACCAAAAGCGAGCCAGCTTAATAAACCGGGTATTTCTATTGTTCCTTTTAATTCCGGAGGTGTATCTGTCGGAATGGCAAAAAGAACGAGAGGCTGACCATCATCGGTGGTATATAAACCTTCAATAGCGGCAAATTTTGCGGGCTGGGTATGCGCCACCTGTTTGGCATGCTCATGACCAAATGGGAAAAGCTCAAGCAATGAAACTACCAGGCCAAAAATTACAGCAACTTTCATGGCTGTTTTTGCCACAACAGTATGTTTTTTCTTCAACAGAAAATATGCTGAAATCCCTGCCATAAAAAAGGCGCCTGTTATCAACGCGGCGTCGATTGTATGGAAAAAACGTATCATGGTGGAGGGATTGAATACCGCGGCCCAGAAATCGGTCAATTCGGCTCTGCCGTTTTGGACTATAAATCCCGCGGGTGTCTGCTGCCACGAGTTGGCCACAAGAATCCAGAATGCCGAAATTGTAGAACCAACAGCAACCATTAAACCTGAAAACCAGTGAACACTTTTTGAAACACGATTTCTTCCGAAAAGATAAAGACCAAGAAAACCTGATTCAAGGAAAAACGCGAATACACCTTCGGCGGCAAGTGGCGCTCCGAAGATATCCCCGACAAATTTGGAGTATTCAGACCAGTTGGTGCCAAACTGAAATTCCATTACAATTCCTGTCGCCACTCCGACAGCGAATGTTATTGCGAGTAATTTGGCAAAAAATTTGCCTATTTTCTGATAGACCTCATTCTTCTTTTTCCAGCCTATCGTCTCAACTATTACGAGCAGCCACGCCAGACCAATTGTTATTGGCGGAAAAATAAAATGAAACCCGACTGTCAAAGCGAACTGAATTCGAGCCAGTAAAACAGCGTCCATATATTTACCTCCTGATTATTTAGATATAAAGTCGGACAACTTTTTGTTCTTAAAGTCTTTTATTATCTGGTGTTCTATCTTCGCGAAATAATGATGAAAATGGCAGTGAGCCTCAAAACGGCAGTCTAAACTATCTGACAGGCATAAATTCATTCTTGAAGTAAATCCGATTATTGAGAGGATTTCAAACAGGGTAATTTCTTCAGGCTTCTTTTTCAAAAATATTCCGCCGAATTTACCTCTTTCCGATCCCAGAATTCCACCCTTCCCCAGTTTCTGCGCAATCCTGCCGGCGAATATCCTCGATATGTCAAACCTTTCGGATAGTTCGGAAATAGGAATATGATCTCGCTCTTTCTCACTGCCAAGCGCCGAGACAATCCTTAAAGCGTAATCCTGTTCTCTTGAAATAAATGATGTCATTTTTTAATCATTACCTGACAAGTATTATTTAACGGGAGAAAAATACAATAATAAGATGCGGATGTCAAGTTTAAGACGTCTTGTCTTTTTATTTTTTTTCTTTTTATTTTCTTCACCGCTTTCCCGGAAAGATTTCGTAATAATCGGGGAAACAGATGATTGTTTGGTAAATATTATGAATATATTTTTGTATTTTTATAGTAAGCTATAAAACATATTTTTACGTATGGAAAAAAATAACTCCGAACTGCGCATATTAATCGTTGATGATGTTCCCAAAAACATTCAGGTTTTGGGAAGTATCCTCATGAGCAGAAGTTACAATATATCATTTGCCCCGAATGGTTTCGAAGCTATCGAACTGGCATTAACAAATGAGCTTGATCTTATTTTACTTGATGTGATGATGCCGGGAATAGATGGCTTTGAGACATGCCGAAGGCTGAAACAGAATCCCGAGACAAAAGATATCCCGGTTATTTTCATGACCGCACTTTCTGATACATCCGACAAGGTTCAGGGATTTGAGGCCGGCGCTGTCGATTATATTACCAAGCCCTATGAAGCCGAAGAGGTTCTCGCGCGTGTTAATACACATCTTAAAATCAGAACCCTGGAAAAAACTCTCGAAGAAAGAATAAAAGATCTCGAGCTTCATAATAATTTCATCAGAAGAACATTCGGCAGATATCTCTCAGATGAGGTTGTTGCAAATCTTCTCCAAACCCCCGAAGGACTGGTTGTCGGGGGAGATGAACTCGATGTAACAATTTTGATGTCGGATATCAGGGGATTTTCTTCAATTACAGAAAACCTCAGGCCCGAACAGGTTGTCTCGATGCTTAATATGTACCTCAGCGCTATGACTGATGTTATTATTAAGTACGAAGGAACGATTGATGAATTTATCGGCGACGCGATTCTTGTCATTTTCGGCGCTCCGATAAGACAGGAGGATCATGCGGACCGCGCTGTAGCATGCGCCATTGAAATGCAACAGGCGATTGATAAACTGAATGAGGATTATATAAATGCCGGGCATCCTTCAGTCGAAATCGGGATAGGAATTAACACAGGCGAAGTGATAGTGGGTAATATCGGCTCGGCTAAAAGAGCTAAATATGGTGTTGTCGGCAGGAATGTAAATATTGTTTCCAGGATAGAATCTTATACTGTCGGCAGGCAGATATTAATTTCTGACTCCACAAAAATGGCCGGTAAAGGTATTATGGAAATTCAAAACTCCATCAAGGTTAATCCAAAAGGAGTTAAAGAACCGATAATGCTTCATGATATCAAAGGAATTTCGGGTAAATATAATCTGCGTCTCGATACCGAGCCGGATGTCTTTTACCCTTTACGACAGCCGCTTGAGCTGAGTTACATTATATTGGATGAAAAATCGGCAGATCAGGTGCCCTGCAAAGGGAAACTAATTAAAATTTCCAGGCACAAAGCTGTGATGATAACGGCTGAAGAAATACCTCTCTTCAGCAATCTTAAAATCCAATTCAGCAAACAGAAAACCGAAGACGCGGCCGTTTACGGGAAAGTTACCGGTAATGAAGAGGAGAATATAATTCTTCACTTTACTCATAAACCTGAAACACTCGATGATATACCTGAACTATCAGGTAAAATGTAAATAAAATTATAAACAGATTATATACGGAAATAACGAATGGCAAAATACCTGCTTCTTCTGTCAGCGCTTCTTTTACCCATCAGTCTGATTTTGGCACAGGAGGATGAGACCTTAATAAATTTTGGCGAAATTGAAAGCAGCGGGTTTGGCGCGGCGGTCGTTAAATTCAGCCCTGTTAAAGGTGAAACCGGAGTGTGGGTTGGCGGTTATGGAGGCTGGCTTATTAATCATTCCTTCATGATTGGCGGAGGCGGTTATGGCCTGGCCAGCCGGATTGAAGCGCCTTCAATCGCTCAAACCATTAATGAAAAAACCCTTTATCTTAAGCTTGGATACGGGGGATTTATGATGGAATATATTTATAAACCTGATAAACTTATTCACCTTACATTCAACACACTTATAGGGGCCGGCAGCGCGGATTATTCACTTAAGGACGCTTTCGATACCAACACTGGCGATAACTCCTCCTTTTTTGTCTGGGAAAATCAATTAAACGCTGAATTAAACATTTCAAGCTTTGTCAGGTTTTCGGCTGGTTTTGGTTACAGGTATGTCAGCGGTGTTGATCTTATCGGGCTTTCAGATAATGATCTGAGAAATATCAGCGTACTTCTAACATTTAAATTCGGATCATTTTAATGCAATCGATGATCTTCAATAAAAAAATATTGTATTTCCTTGCCGCATTCCTTCTTTTAGCATCTGTTATTACTGCCCAGGAAAAGAAAAAGGAACTTGATACGGACCTTCTCGATAAACTCCGCCGTATGGAGCTTGAGGATATTCTTGATATCAAGATATCGGTAGCCACCCATACCCCGCTTAATATGAGAGAAGCGCCCGGTATTATAACCCTGATAACAAAAGAAGATATTATAAATTCCGGAGCAAGGGACCTGATTGATGTATTCAACCTTCTCGTTCCGGGTTTTACATTCCTTCAGTCTGAATATGGACCGGTCGGGATAGGCGTCCGGGGAATATGGGCCTATGAAGGTAAAGTTCTGATGATGATAGATGGAGTCGAAGTTAATGAAGAGGCTTATGCCGGAGTAATATTCGGAAGCCATTACCTGCCCGAAAATATTGAAAGAATAGAAGTAATCAGAGGCCCCGGTTCAGTAATTTATGGCGGATATGCCGGTCTTGGTGTAATTAATATTATCACAAAAAATTATAATGATATGTATGGATCATATGTCGGGCTTCAATATTCGCAGATGATCAGTTCATATTCACACAGGAATTTATCCTTCGGAACAGGAAATAAAGCGAATTCTTTCGCCTGGTCTCTCACCGGTTATGCCGGCCAGGGAAAACTTAGTGACAGACGTTTTATCCCCTATTTTTCAGGGGAAAGTTACAACGCGACAAGAAATAAATTTACACCGCTTCACTTTAACCTCAATCTGAAATATAAGGATCTGGATTTCCGCGCGATAGTTGATAAATATGACATTTTTTTTGATGTTCCCTTCCGATTCCCCGCGCTTCATTTAAAGCTTGAACACAAATATAAATTTGATGACAAAACCCTGCTTACCACAAAAGTAACTCAAAAGATTCAAAAAAGCTGGGATGTATATGGCACCGGAACATTATTTATGGATGGGGAAATTATCGACACAGCCTATTCCAACGATAAAGTCATCTATAAAACCGTGGGAGCCGCTAATCTGGCCTGCGAAATTATTCCCAATCTGAATTTGTTTTCAGGAGTCGAGGTGCAGCATGCTCACGTAAGCGTTGGCGGGAGGAAAGGATATTATGAAATTCCTTTCGGAAACCAGGGAGCCGATGATCTTGATCTGACAACAATGGTAGCCTATTCACAGTTAATATATCAGCATAAAATCACAAATATTACCATTGGCGGAAGATATGAAAAATCGGATGTTTTCGGAGCCTCTTTTGTCCCCCGGATAGCATTTACAAAAATTTTCAATGATTTTCACTTCAAGGCCATGTTCAGCCAGTCGCACAGGACTCCCGCCGGTAAATATTATGATACCAATCTGAAACCTGAGCGTGGAGTTAATTATGAAATTGAATTGGGATACCAGGTTACAAATCACCATTCCTTTACCGTAAATTTCTTTGATATAACAATGAACGATCTTATATCCTTCCGGCAGAATCCGCAAACCGGGTTGTATTTTTATGACAACCTCGACAAAATACAAAATGAAGGTTTTGAGATTGAATACAAAATGGATTATCCCGGATTCAGGATGGGTGTAAATTTCTCTCATTATCACACTGTCGAAAATACGGTTGAATTATATAAAATCGACAATATCTCAAACCAGGTGCTCGGCATCCCCCCGATCAAATTGAATATATTCGGCGGAATTAAAATAAATGAGAATATATCGATCAATCCCTCTTTATCCTATTTCGGTGAAAGATACGGATATATTGAAGGTACTCTCGCCGAGCCTTCTCCCGGTGTCTATTATGTTGATAACACTTTATATCACTTCGACCCGGCAATAATATTTAATATTAATTTCAGAACCAGGGATCTTTTTACGAGGGGACTCGACATTGATCTCGGGATAAAAAATCTTTTTGATAATGATCATGAGTTTATACAGCCTTTCAAAGGCTACAAAGCTCCGCTCCCCGCTCCGACAAGTTCACTAACTTTAAGGCTATTTTATGAAACTGACTTTACTTTTTAACTACGAAGAAAAAATAACAAAAAATATGGAGTTCGGAAGTTGAGTCAATCAGGTATGCCGGGAAAAATTATTATTATGCTGCTGATTATCAGCGGTATTAAATTATATTCTCAGATATCTCCCGCGACACCGGGCCTTCAGGCAATTTTATTTTCAAAAATATTTTCTTATGTCAGAACACTGGACCCTGAAGACAGGATCAATCTGCTTGTTGTTTATACGGAAAATATTTCGGAAGCCAATGAAATAGGAAAAGCTTTCGGCAGTGAAAATTTCGATGTTACTATATCAAAACTCAGCGAAATTACTGAAAACCTTAAAAAAACTTCAATTGTATATCTTGTGGATACATCAGGTAAAACAAAGCTGGATTCACTCTTCAGCCTGAAAAATTATCTGTTCATTTCGGGTGTTCCCGAACTTGTGGAAAAAGGTATTGCCTCTATCGGGGTAGGCATTGAGGATGACAGGCCGAGAATTATTATAAATCTTAACAGGCTTGAAGATGAATCTCACCAGGTTTCTTCTGAATTGTTAAGTCTCGCGAAAGTAATCAGACAATAAAGGGCCGGAATGATATCCATAAAAACACTTGCGAGATATTTCATACATAGTATCGGTCTTAAAATCGCGGGGTTGATCACTCTGCTTGTCGGTATCATTTCCATCACTATCTATATTATGGTTCCAAAAATGATGGAAAACCGTTCAATTGAGATGACAAGACAAAAGGCGGAAAGTATTTCTGAAATGACTGCCTATAGCGTAAGGGCTGCTCTCGATTTTATGATGATCGATGATATTGAGAATGCCTTCAGAATAGCAAGACAAAATAAAGATATTGCTTTTCTTGTGCTTAAAAATGAAAAAGGCAGGGTTGTTCATGATTATAATTATCAATTGGCCGACAGCGTTGGTTATTCAGCCTCAAAAGAGGGATTAAATATTTCGGAAGATGGACAGATACTTTTTATTTCCACCCCCATCACCCTTTATAATAGAAATATCGGAGAACTTATCGTTGGATTATCCCTCGAAGAAATGAGAGAGGATATTCATTCCTTTAAACTGACAATGATAATTGTTTCTTTTTTGATAGTTGTGTTTGGAATTGCCTCGGCATTGTTTATCAGCCGGTTTGTTACTAAACCACTGAACAGGGTAGTAAAAACATTTGATATGATTTCACGGGGAGATCTTACCCGCCGCGCCGAGGTATTAAGCAAAGATGAACTGGGACACCTTGCCGAGTCTTTTAATATTATGGTGGAATCTCTCGAATTTACTATGTCGCAGCTTGAGAATGCCAATAAATCACTTCATAATGAAATAGGAGAGCGGAAAAAAGCGGAACTTGAATTACGCAAGCTTAACCAGGCAATTATTCAGAGTCCGGTTTCTATTATCATAACAAATGTAAATAAAATAATAGAATATGTTAACCCGAAATTTTCAAGCATTACCGGGATTCAGCCCGAAGAGATAATAGGCACAAAATCAGACTTCCTCATAAGAGCCGAATCTGACCCGCATAGTTATAATGATCTGTGGAACACTTTGATTTCGGGAAATGAATGGCGTGGCGAATTTCAGAATATCAAAAAAAATGGAGAACTGATATGGGAGATAGCCTCAATCTCTCCTATCCGGGATCCTAAAGGAAATATCACTCACTTTATTACCGTGAGAGAAGATATTACCCAGAGGAAAAAACTTGAAGAAAGCAGCAGCAAATATGCTTTTATTGTGAATACCACCAGGGATCTTATGAGTCTGGTTAACCGCGATTTTGAGTATGAAGCTGTGAACAAAACTTTCTGCTCTGTATTAAATCTATCCCGTGAGCAAATAATCGGGAAAAGAGTAAAGGATATTTGGGGCAGCCGAAGTTTTTATCCTGAAATGAAAAATTTGATCGAGAAATCTTTCGAGGGAGAGGAAAATAAAACATATTTCATCGCCTCTTTCGATAAAGCCGGAAGCCGCCATCTTGAACTTCATTTTTATCCCTATTATAACCAGGAAAATAAGATCAGCCATTGTTCGGTCGTCGCTAAAGATGTGACAGAACAAAAAAATACCGAAATAATCCTTAAGGAAAGTGAGGGCAGGTACAGGGAACTGGTTTCGCGGCTTCCCGATATGGTCGTAGTCCAGCAGATGGGTAAAGTTCTTTATGTTAACAGCGTTGTCAGAGATGTTCTCGGATTTAAGGAAGAGGAGGTTATTGGGGAAAATGTTATAAACTTTATCGCGGAAGAATACCGTGAAAAAGTTCTCGACATACTACAGAGAAGAAGCAAGGGCGAGGATATCTCAGGTTATGAAGTTGAAATTCTGGCTAAAGACGGAAGTAAGAGGTTTGTTGAAATAAGAAGCGCCAATATTGTATATGATCATAAACCCGCGACTCTGAATGTTGTAATTAACATCACCGACAGAAAAAGGTTCGAACTGGAACTGAGGAAAATAAATGAGCAGCTTGAAATGAGAATTGCCGAAAGAACCTCAGAGCTGCTTAAAACCGTGGAGCTTCTGAAAAAAGAAGTGGATGAAAGAAAAGTTGCCGAAGAATCTTTGCGTGATTCCGAAGAAAGGTTCCGGGCTCTCGCCGAGTATTCGAATGACGTTATTATGAGATTCGATAAAGAACTAAGGCATCTTTATGTCAATCAGGCGGTTGAAAAAGTAATGGGCCGAAAAGCTAAAGATTTTATGGGACATACCCATAAAGAGCTCAGGTTCTCAAGCGAGATTATTGAAATCTGGACAAAAGCGATCAGAAAAGTTTTTGAAACAAAAGAGCCGGAAAGGGTTGAGTTTCAGACTGATGAGAAAAAATGGATCGACCTTATGCTCTCTCCCGAATTCTCCCAGTCCAATGAAGTTAAAACAGTTCTTACTTCAGCGCGCGATATAACTGAATTAAAGCAAAAAGAAATTGAACTGACCTCCGCGAAAGAAAGAGCCCTTGAGGCCTCCAGGCTAAAATCGGAATTCCTGGCCAACATGAGTCATGAAATCCGTACTCCAATGAACGCGATCATCGGATTTACCGATGTTTTAACTTCCTATATTACAGACAAAAAACAAAGGCATTACCTTAATTCGATTAAAACCGCCGGCAAATCCCTCCTTACTTTAATAAATGATATTCTTGATCTTTCAAAAATTGAGGCCGGCAAGATGGAACTCCTTTACGAACCGGTTAATCCCTATACATTTATCAAAGAAATTCAGAATATCTTTTCAGTAAGAATTTCAGAAAAGGATCTTGATTTTATCATTAATGTTGAACCCGATATACCTGAAAGTCTGCTTCTTGATGAAGTCCGTCTGCGACAGGTACTTTTTAATCTGATAGGAAACGCCGTTAAATTTACTGACCGGGGAAGTATAAAACTCACTCTTAAAAACAGAATAAAAAACAGGGAAAAAAGTCTGCTCGATCTTATTCTTTCAGTCGAAGATACAGGATCGGGCATCGCGGAGGATTCTCTGAAGCTTATCTTTGAGGCATTTCAGCAGGAACGGAACGCGCAAAAATCGGGCGGCACCGGGCTGGGACTCGCGATAACAAAAAGACTCGTTGAAATGATGGGTGGTGAAATAAGCGTTTCAAGTCAGGTTGGAAAAGGAAGCTGCTTCGATATAATTTTGTATAACGTTTCCGCGGCCACAACCAGGGTAAGAAAAGATAAATCTGACGAATTCCGACCGGAAAAAATAAAATTTAAAACCTGCAAAGTTTTGATTGTGGATGACATAAAAGTTAACCGCGATCTATTGAAAGAGTTTTTCAGGGAGAGCAATATTAACCTGGCGGAAGCCGAAAATGGTAAAGAAGCAATTAAAACAGCCGGTGAGTTCCATCCCGATCTGATTCTTATGGATATACGTATGCCTGTAATGGATGGATATGAGGCTGTTCTTGAACTTAAAAAATCAGCCGATCTTAAACATATTCCTGTTATAGCAGTGACCGCCTCGGCTATGAAAGAGGACAGGCAAAAAATTGATGACCATGGTTTTGAAGGTTATCTGATGAAACCGGTGCATATGGAAGAGCTTGTAAAGGAAATGATCAAATTCCTCGATTATTATCATATTGATGAAGAAGATGATAATATCGGGGGCGTTGAGGAAGATGACAGCAGTTCCATAAAACTGAATAAAGAGGAGGTCAGGGAAATGATGGCGGAACTGGATAAACTTAAACCATTATGGGAAAAAGCAAATAAAAGTCACTTCATCAACGATGTTCTGCATGTCGCTAAAGAGATCAGGATAACAGGCGAAAAATATAATTGCGAAATTGTCAGCAATTACGGAGCGGGTCTCGAGTTTTCAGCGGGCAATTTTGATATCGAAAAAATGACTGTATCATTAGCCTCCTGGCCCGAAATAATCAGGAAACTTGAAAGCCATGTTTAATTTCAGAACTCCTGCCCCCTCGAAAGAAAAACAACAACATATAGAAATCTAATTTTTCCCCAGGCAGAGCTTGAGGAAAACGCCCTAAAGGGGAACATTTGTAAGCACATCCAAACAATCGGAATATCCCCCGCCGGCCCCAGAGGGATGCGCTTGGCAAGGGGGTGGATTCAAAGTGTTTTTCTTTGAAGACGGGGGAGGACTATCCTTGAGCTAACCTATAACTTTTCTTTTTCTGACTCCATCAGCTTATGGATTTTAAATCGCGGCCTGATTATCGGCAACATGTTATTAATGGGCTTTTGACAGATTTTGCTCCTTAGATTATCCTCAACATGTTGGCGTTAGTGTGATGATAAGAGCCTAAATTTTCCCCAGGCAAAGCTTGAAAGAAACGCCCTAATGGGGAAAAGATTTATTTCGTAAGTAATCAAATTCTGCAAAAAATAGTTAAATTTTTAAAATATTTCGAGACATGTAACAAACTCACCCTAAATCCCTCTCTTGGGAAGAGAGGGACTTTAAGACACCCCCTCTTTTTTCAAGAGAGGGGGCCGGGGGGTGAGTTGTTTTTCAAATCTGGAATATTTAAATTGTTTTATTCTTGCTCTGCGAATTTTTAGATTTAGAATCGTGGCCTGACTATCGGCAACATGTTATTAATGGGCTTTTGACAGATTTTGCTCCTTAGATTATCCTCAACATGTTGGCGTTAGTGTAGTGGTAAGAGCCTAAATTTTTCCCAGGCAAAGCTTGAGGGAAACGCCCTAATGGAGAAAAGTTCCCTGGCAAAACGGGAGGCGATTTATTCAATAAGAAGTTAAATTATACGCAAATTGGTAAGAGATTTATCAACAAGTAGAAAGTTTTATTGCCAGGTACAAGTTTCGTAGTTACTCGAGGTGTGTCCTCCCCCGTCAATGAAGAAGAACGCTTCATTGCCACCCCCTTGCTTGCATCCCCATGGGGCCGGCGGGGGACATTCTGATTATTTGGATTTATCCCCCTTCGGAGGGGGTGGATTCAAAGTGTTTTTCTTTGAAGACGGGGGAGGACTATCCTTGAGCTAACCGATAACTTTTCTTTTTCTGACTCTATCAGCTTATGGATTTTGAATCGCGGCTTAATTATCGGCAACATGTTATTGGCGGGCTTTTTGACAAATTTTGCCCCCTGGATTATCCTCAACATGTTGGCGTTAGTGTGATGATAAGAGCCTAAATTTTCCCCAGGCAAAGCTTGAGAGAAACGCCCTAATGGGGAAAAGATTTATTTCGTAAGTAATCAAATTCTGCAAAAAATAGTTAAATTTTTAAAATATTTCGAGACATGTAACAAACTCACCCTAAATCCCTCTCTTGGGAAGAGAGGGACTTTAAGACACCCCCTCTTTTTTCAAGAGAGGGGGCCGGGGGGTGAGTTGTTTTTCAAATCTGGAATATTTAAATAGTTTTATTCTTGCTCTGCGAATTTTTAGATTTAGAATCGCGGCCTGATTATCGGCAACATGTTATTAATGGGCTTTTGACAGATTTTGCTCCTTAGATTATCCTCAACATGTTGGTGTTAGTGTGATGATAAGAGCCTAATCGTAAAATAAATTTTCGTAATATTGACGCCCATCCCGAAATATTCTTGGATAACTTATTGTACTCCCATGGATAAATATGGTGTACCTGACGGCACACCGAATATTTTGCATATTTCATTTTTACCGATATGTTGTCCCTAACAGGACATAAAATAATAATTGTTATATAGGATTGCCCCGTTAGGGGCAAAATATTGGTAGAAAAAAGAAGAACGCAACCAAGTGTGCCGTCAGGTACACTATATAACACACTCTGAATTATATCCCGTAACTTAGGCGAGGGAATTAAATCGAAAAAATTCGAAGAATTGTATATTGATTTATGAAATCACGACAAAATAGGAATTTCTAACAAATCATCTAAATCTTCAAAATATCTTTTTCGAATAATAAAAGGAAAACAACTTCACTAAGTTTTTCCCCAAGATCCCGTGATTTCTTTTTCGGGAAGAAAAAAAATCCGAATTTTATGGGGCGTTAATAAAAATTCCTCCATTTTATTTTACCAGCAGAAATTTCCCATAACCGTTATATTCTCCGGCCTCAAGATGGTAGAAATAAACTCCGCCTGCATTATTATTCATGTTCACTAAAATGTTATGCCGGCCTGCCGAAATTTTTTCATTCACCAGGGATTTTATTTTCCTTCCCTGAATATCATATATATTCAGAACTACGTAACAAGCTTCCGGTATTTCAAAAAACAGATTCGTGGAAGGATTAAAGGGATTAGGATAATTGGGGTATATTCTGAACTTTTCAGGAGCGAATCCAAACTCCGTCTTCTTTTCACCGATAATCTTCCTGGTCCCGCTCAGATCAATTTGTTCCAGAAAATAAATATATGACCCGGGATTTTCGGGATAATCATAAAAACTATACTCCTGTGGATAAGTGGTTGTGCCTTTTCCTTCAACAATACCAAGTTTTATTTTCTCTTTTTCATTCTCTTTTCTGTAAATGCTGAATCCGAAATTATTTGTCTCAGTTGCTGTTTTCCATTTTAAAATTATCCCTGCCCCATCATTCTCAAGAGTAAAATAACTCAACTCAACAGGCACAGCGCCCGGTGTTCTTTTAACAACAGTACCTGATTCTCCGACCGCATAACCTACGCCATTGTCACTGAATTCCATATCCTTAAAATCAGGATAACCTGAAAGATCAACGACCCAGTTATCTCCCCCGTCGGTTGTCGAAAGGATATTTCCCCCTGAGGTCAGCCAACCCTGATCATTATCAATAAACCAGACAGAACTAAAAGGCGCCAGCGAAGTCATTGTACTCCAGGATGAACCCCCGTTGGTTGTTTTATACAGGTATTCGGAAGCGCAAAAGCCATATAGTGAATCGACAAAATAAATATCTCCCCCGCCTGGTAATGTTTCATACCAGAAATAGCCGCCGTCAAGAGTAAGACAAGTTTTATCGCTTCCCGAAGAAAATCCTTTTAAGGGAGTCGTAAATTGAAGAGATGTAACCATTTCAGGGAAATCTCCTGAGGCGGGAGTGAAATTCTGGCAGCCATCTACCGAAACCCATATCATGCCGGAAGAATTATCAACATCCACTCCTCCGATAATACAGTATTGAGGATTGAGCAAAACGGCAGAATAAAACAGCGCATTAATATCCTGGGGATATTCATTCCATACTACACCTCCGTCAGTTGTTTTATAAACCGCCGGTTTTTCCAGGTTATTATCATAGCCTGTGATTACACCATTTTGCGGATCGTAATAATCGATGTCTGTGGGAGTAAATGAACCACATGGCAGATTTATCCAGACTATGCCTCCATCATAAGTTAAGAGAAAGTAGTCATCAATGGGGCCGGAAATAGCAAGGCAGGTTAAATCGTCGATCACTTCAATCTTTCTGATTGTTCCATCGTAACCGGTATTGAGTTCAGTCCAGTTCTGGGAGTAGGTGGTAGTCGAGGCCAATATTAACAGGAGTGAAGAAATGAGTATACTTTTCATATCCCCTCCGGGTTAATTATCCTGGTTAGTTAAATTAATTTAATATAGTCATAATTGCCATTAAAAATCAACAGGCTGAAGCGTATCTTTTTACCACACCCAAGGATTTAATAATCCCGGAACCCGCTATCCCTGGTAAGAAAACAACCACTTATGGAAATCTATTCGTAAAATAAGGTGTACCTGACGGCACACCGCATATCCGGCTTATTGCTTTTTTACCAATATGCTGTCCAAAACGAGACACAAAACAATAATTGCTGTATAAGATAACCCCGTCCGGGGCAAATATTGGGAGAAAAAAATAAAAAATAAGGTTTCATTACATTCTTTTCATTCCTCATTCGTAATTCGTAATTCCTAATTCCTAATTCCTAATTCCTAATTTCTTTTGTGGCTTTTCTTCCAACCTCAATCAACGAAATCCGCGTAATCAAAAAAATCTGCGGTTCTCTTGACCTTATTAATTATTTATTATTAATTACTTATTATTAATTATTCATTATTAATTATTAATTATTCATTATTAATTACATTTTTGCCATTTTGCGTAGAATTTGACTACTTACGGACTACTCTTACTCAGATTTTTTTAAAGCAGAGCAATATTATTTCAGAAGCATACACTTCCGGCCGGTTGAAAAATTCCCTGCTCTCATCCGGTAAATATATACGCCGGAACTAAGATTGGAAGCATCCCAGTCAAGTGAATAGTTACCTGCTGATTTCTCTTCATCCAATAATGTTTTTACTTTTCTTCCCATTATATCATAAATTGTAATCTTTACGCTAGAAAACTCCGGAACAGAATAGTTAATTCTTGTGGAAGGATTAAAGGGATTAGGATAATTTTGTGAAAGCGTAAATTTATCCGGCAGTAAACCGGAAAGCCGCTCCCCTCCAACTCCCGAGGGAATCGCTTTCATGTGAACAACAATTTTAGGACGCAATGAAATATCCTCATTTTCCGATGCCCCGAAAACCTTCGTGCCGCTGCTGCCTGATGGTAAATCTTCTTTCAATATAATGCCATAATTTTCATCCGGATTTGCCTTCCAGAATAATACAGCATCGGAAATGTCCCACGAATAGACGCCGCCTGTTTCGCTGCCGACAATCTGGGCGTCCAGAAGCTCAGGGGTAAAATCTCCTCCCGGGTTATTCCATGCAACCTGGTTATGAAAAGCGCTGTTCCAGGTTACTTCACCCGCCACTGCCGCTCCGCCATCAATTCCTGCGCTGTTATTCCCCTGCGACCAGTCAGCAGTCAGCCTGTAAGCCGAAATCTGTTTATCCGGCGCTCCGTTGCGAATCCCGGCAAGGGTTAAAACCAGCTCCGCTTCCATTATATCATCGACAGAGTTATTCACTTCGGACATATCAAATTTCAGCAGCGCCGACTTATCATCTGAATTAATATCACCTGAATAGCGGCATGCTTCCAGGTAACCGAATCCTCCGGCGTTATTATCCGGGGAGTATTCTATGATATGAGCGTCTTCACAACCGGTATAACCATTCAGTCCCTGCTGCAGATTTATGGTGTAATACAATACTTCTATAAATGTAAGGTTCAAAGTTTCCGCGCCCATAATATTTTGCGACGGCGAAATATCGGCTATTCCCGAAATTGTCAGTTCATATTCATGAGTATCCTCCGCGTCCGTTACTTCAAGCAGAACTTCCATACCTCCTGTTTGCAGCTCGGCGCCAAGGACTGTTAAATCGCTCACAGTGTAATTCGTTATATTCTCCGCTCCGTTGGTTCCATCCCCCGCTTCAATTTTTTCGCTGAAGAATATATGAATATGATTCCCGTCGGTAAATTTCGCGCTGTCGGCGGATGGAGGCACAGAATCAACCTGTTGGTATACTTCCACCTTTGATGAAACACCGTTGTCGGGAAAACGCGCGTAAGCAATCTTTTTCCCTGCGTCATAAGCCCACCCGGTGATATGACTGTTTAATAAAGTATCAGGATCGCTCATAATCAATTGCTGCCCGTCAAGCAGAACCGAATCAGGTATTTCCTCAATCATCCTGAACTCCCCGATATAGTCTCTCGAAGGGGGATTAAAGTTTCCTGTCCTGTCACCGATGTTCAGGGTTATTATATATCCTGCTGTGCTTCTTGAAAGAGCGGTTTTAGACCAGCTACCCGTTTCATAATTATAAGTAACTCCGTCATCCTCATAAAATTCAAAATCAGATGAAGGTCCCGGATAACAAACAATCCGCAGCCTGTCGGATGTCGCGGGATCATCTGTATATCTGCCCGCCGCCGCCATAGGAAAAACCGAACCGCTTTTAACAAAAAGAGGAATATTATGATCGGTTAGAGGATACTGAATAGTAACCGGGCCGGATACTGTTTCTTCCCTGAAATAATCAGTCCACTCCCCTTCCGGCAGCCTGATAATTATTTCTTCAGCTCCCTGCTGAACAACCGGATAAACAGCAAAATTATCACCAAACATCCATCCGTCGATATAATTTTCAAACCCGGTATCCTCGGGATATTCCATGATAAAAGGCCTTACAGGAGGTTTTCCGGTTTCATGGTTTTTACGGGCCATTGTATAAAAATAAGGCAGAAGGGAATACCTGAGTTTAATATATTCACGAGATATTTCGAGCGCCTGATCGCCATAATTCCACGGTTCACGTTCCTGGTTTTCAGTTCCGTGAACACGCATTACCGGAACAAAAGCCGCGAACTGAATCCATCTGTAATAATTTTCGGAACCGGGATGACCGTTGAATCCTCCGGTATCCATAGACCACCAGGCTGATCCCAGCAATATGCTCGAAAGCATTATTGTCCTCTGCTGCGCCATAGAATAGAAACCGGTTGAAATATCACCCGACCAGTGAATGTAAGAATATCTCTGGCTGCCGCTGTAAAAATTTCTGTTTAATGACCAGACTCTGTTATTATTATAACTCCTTTGTCCTTCATAATTCATTCGCTGCATTTGCATAAACATCATATTGCCGCCATAAACATCCGCTTCATCGTTCCAGTAACCGGTAATTCCGGTATTATATGAATTTTGATTAATGAAGGATTCCCAGTACCACTGACGGCATTCCGGGTCGTGAAAATTGAGCAGTCCCACCTGCTCACCGCTGAAATAATCGATTTCATAACCAAGAAAAAAATTATGTGTTTCGCAATATTGTCCCTGCACAGTATTAACATGAATCCTCGGTTTTCGAATGCCTCCGAGTTTAATACCCCGTTCATCCAAAATCGTTTTTAATCCTCCGCCGGGAGCGGTAGAAAATTTATTGCCCCATCTGAACTCACCAAAATTATCCGCTCCCCAGTCCATCCAGTCAAAATCGAGGACATAACAGTCAATGGGAATATCCAGATTTCTGTAAGTTTCGGTATCACTCTTTAGCTCATCCTCATCAATACCCCATTCAGTGTTTATAAAACCGAGTAGATATTTGGGCAGCAAAGGAGCTCTTCCGGAAACCTCAGTCCATCCGGAAAAAATATCTTCCGGCTCTCCCACAAAAAAGTAAAATTCGAAATCCTCTTTTACACCATTTGTGTCGCGGCCAAAAATAAATTCATCCGTTCCGGCATATAAATATCCTCCATCCTCATCGGCAAGAAAACCCCAACCGTTCAGCGACCAGACAAAGGGACCTCCCGCGCCTCCCTGGCTCCAGGCTCCGACCGGCGCCCAGCCCGTCAATTCGAGCGGAGGCTGGGCCCTGTTATAAACCCCATAATATGTACCGGGATTTACGTTGGAAATTATCCCTTCTGCGGCAAAATTTCCCGCTTCAATTTCATGAATTTTATCTCCCTCTGAATTGTAAAGGTCAAAACTTAATGGTTCTCTGAATATTTCAAGTCTGTAGGAGGAAGTCGATAAAACCACAGGATTGGAGGATGTGTCAATATTGTATCCGGTAAAATCCCATTCTGTTTTGTAAACAACAAGTGTATCTTCTCCCATAATACCCAAAGGCATATAATCCACCTGAAGAATATTTTCGGAACATGCCTGAAACAAAATAAAATCATCTCCGGCGCCGATCGTCAATTTATTATCATCAACTGATACAGATATTACATTCTGGCCAAAAATAACCGATGTTATTACAGCCATAGCCGATAACATTAAAATTTTTCTCATATTTCTTCCGGTTGTTTGTTCTAAATTATTCCGGAAATGAAATTCTTAAGGAATTCCACTCCTTTTTCCCCCGACTTTTCAGGATTAAACTGAACTCCTGAAACCTTTCCATATTCTATTGTCGCTGTAATTTTCCTACCATCTATCTGAATATCTGATGTTGAGAGCTGGTTTTCAGGTATGTAGAAACTGTTCATAAAATAAAAGCCGGTTTCACTTTTATCATGAAATATCCGGGCGCTATCCCGAACATTGACTGAGTAAAACTGTCCTTTCTTAAACTCCCCCAGCTCGTCGGCAGGCCTGCTATTGAGGGGAAGAAGCCCGATGCCCTTTGTCTCACCAATATTATCACAAAGAAGATTTAATCCCATATTAATAGCAAGCAGCGGCCTTTTAACCACCTTGAGCAGATTAGTAATATTATATAACCTTAGTTTCCTGAGAGACGCCGCGATATTCACACAATCAGGCAGGATAATTAAATCTGACTGACACAGACATTTTTCCTGATTGGAGTATTCATAATCACAACCAAGCTCTTTAAATATTTTACCCAGCTCCTCTGAGCCTGTCGAATGATATTTGATTATCGTTATCATTTTATTATGTTCCTGAAAATGCTGACAAATTAAATTTTTGGAACCTCAGCGAAAACTGGAAAAATAACTCTGCAAAGGTTTATAATTTTTTTAATTTAGTTAGAAACCTGATTGGAATTTATTGAATAATAACTAAAAAGAAAACCGGCAGAAAGTAAAAAAATGTAAAAAGATGTAAATATGATACGAATCATATTCTTTACCATTATATTTTTTAACTGTATTTCAGCTCAGAATACGACTATCTATGTCGTGAAATATTCCTGGCATACAGGTTTGTTCATTCCTGTCAATAAAGAAACCATAGAACGTATTCCTGTATTGAAGCAATTCAGCAGCTACAAAATCGTCGATATTGGCTGGGGCGATCATGGATTTTATCAATCCGAGTCGGAGTTTGATCTTGAGCTGGCATTAAAGGCATTATTTACCCCTACTAAATCTGTTGTCAGGATTATTGGCTCTCTTCAGGACCCTGAGGATATAAAACTCTGGTCCGATTTTTTCTTCGAATTTGGGATTTCCGACAGCTCCTTTACTAAATTCGCTTCCTTTATCAACCAGACTATGAGTGACAGTTTAGCTCAGCCTCTTTCTGAAAAAGCGGGCGGCATAATCAAATTTTACAGTTCCGACCGAAACTATTCCCTGTTTTATACATGTAATACCTGGGCTGCCGAATGCCTCGGCAAAGCTGATATTCCAGTAACTCATGAAGGAATTATTACCGCGGAAGACCTTTTTATAGAGCTGAAATCATGTGTAGCAGAATAGTGTTTTAAACGTCCCCGAAAAGCCCCATACCCTGACTCATCCCACAAACCCTTTCATTACAACGATTTACCTCTACATATAAAAGGGAATTATTTTAAAATAAATGGAAGTTTTTTTATCCGTTTAAAAGACTGACAATTGAAAACATCATTTTATCTACGATTTCGCTTGACAACATTATTAATTTTTTGTATTATACTGTCAGCATTTGTATACATTAATTAAACAAAGCATACACAAAGATAAAGGAGATTACCTTATGACATCAAAATCTGTAGCGGTAAGTGTCAGGTTATCTCAGGAGGACGCCGAATTTGTGACGTCATTCGACACCCCGGACGCATCCACACCCAGCGACAAGCTGAGAGCGATTATTGCCGAGCTGAGAGAAATAAAATCGAGCATGCATGACTATGGCAACAGCCTCGTGACATTAAAAAACCTGGTGCAGGATACTCAGCAGCGCTTGCTTACAAGTGAAAGAAAACTTAATTTGCATTCTGATGTTACAGCAAAAATCGGAGAATGGCTTCCTGAAATAATGGCATTTTATATGACAGCCGTTTCGGCGGGAAAAAAGGAAGTAGACCGGAAGACGCTGGAAACTTTAGAGGATGGACTGTTAAAGAGAGTTTTCTCCCTCTTTTCCCATATGATGAGGCTCGGGATTACTGAAGAATCACCGACCTACGATAAAAAGGCTGTCCGCAGGCAACTACAGCCCGTATTGGAGTTATCCGGAATAATTGAATTGCAGAGGAAAAAATAAAAGGAGTAAAAAAATGAAAGAAACAATAACTTCACGTGTATCGAGAATTATAAGCGGCAGCGCGAAAAAACTGGTTGAAGTACTTGAGAGCGCGGCGCCCGAAACAGTTATGGAAGAGGCTATCAGTGAAATCGATAACGCGATTTATGATCTTCGCAGCGAGCTTGGCAAACTGAACGCCCAGAAACATCTGGCAACAAAAAGACTGATGGAGGCCAATAAAAAACATGAAGACCTTTCGGCAAAAATCGAATTTGCCGTGGATCAGTCGAGGGATGATCTGGCAGAAGCCGCCATCGCGCAGCAGATGGATATTGAAGCCCAGATTCCTGTTCTCGAAAACTCAATTATGGAAGCAAAAGATAAAGGCGTTGAACTTGAGGGATATATTACAGCTTTGCAGGCAAAAAAACGTGAAATGAGAGATGAATTGAGAGAATTCCGCAAAGCGCGCGCCGAGGCAAAGTCAGAAAGTGTAACCGATAGCGGAACCGGACACGCCTCGATCGATCAGAAAGTTGAAAGAGCCGAGGCCGCCTTCGACAGAATGGTCGAGAAAACCACCGGACTCGAAGCTTCTTCCAGATCGGATATGCAGAACGCGGCAAAACTTGAGGAACTTGAAGATCTGACACGTCAAAACAGAATCCGCGAAAGACTGGCGGCTATTAAAGCTAAATCAGGAGATAAATAATGGATTTCATATTCTCAGGCGACAACATACCTTTTGCGGTGTCAATAGGACTTATGCTTGTCATGGCCTTGTTTGAGGGAATAGGGTACATCTTCGGGATGGGATTATCGACCCTGTTTGATTCACTCATACCTGATATCGACCTGGATGTTGATCTTGATCTGCCTGATGATATGGAGCCGCCTTCCGTATTGGCCAATATTGGAGCATGGCTGAAAATCGGGGAAGTCCCCCTGATCATTCTGCTTATTGTTTTTCTTACGGTATTCGGGCTGCTCGGTTTTATTTTACAATCCGTGGTCCTTTCACTGCTTTCATTTATGCTCCCCTGGTATTTGGCAATCATCCCTGTTTTTTTCCTGACACTTCCGGTTGTCAGAGTTTCAGGTTCTTTCTTTGCCAAAATTCTGCCGCAGGATGAAACTTCGGCTGTATCCTCATCTACCTTTATCGGCCAGATAGCCGAGGTTACTCTCGGCACCGCCAAAAAAGCGCTCCCCGCGCAAGGTAAGCTTAAAGATAAATTCGGTCAGACACATTACATAATGATTGAACCGGATAATGAAGGCGAAGAGTTTACGCAGGGGTCTAAAGTGCTTCTTGTTAAACAAAGCGGAGCAAAGTTTTACGCTATTAAAGATTATAACGGTAAATTAACAGATTAACGGAGGAAAAAATGAACCCCGGTTCGCAATTAGTTCTAATTATTGTTATTGCCATCATCGCTATTGTTTTTATTATTTCAATGGTGGCAAAACTGTATCACCGAGCATCAAAAGAGATTTCTTTCGTCCGGACAGGATGGAGAGGGCAGAAAGTAATTATGAATGGCGGAGCTATTGTTCTGCCGGTATTTCATGAAATTATTAAAGTAAATATGAATACGCTTCGTCTGGAAGTGAGAAGAGCTGATGAACTCGCTCTTATCACCAAAGACAGAATGCGTGTGGATGTAACTGCTGAATTTTATGTGAGGGTAAAACCTACAACCGAAGCTATTGCCGACGCCGCACAGACACTCGGCAAAAGAACTCTGGACCCGAAATCATTAAAAGAGCTGGTTGAGGGAAAATTTGTTGACGCCCTGAGAGCTGTCGCCGCCGAAATGGCCATGGAAGAGCTGCACGAAAAACGTGTCGATTTTGTTCAGAAAGTGCAGACCGCTGTTTCTGAAGACCTTCTTAAGAATGGTCTCGAACTTGAATCGGCTTCACTTACAGCGCTTGACCAGACCAACAAGGAATACTTTAATCCTGATAACGCGTTCGACGCTGAAGGTTTAACAAAACTGACAGAAGAAATTGAAAACAGGAAAAAACAGCGTAATGATATTGAGCAGGATACATCTGTTAAAATTAAACAGAAAACCCTGGAAGCTGAAAGAGAAAGACTGAATATTCAAAGGGAAGAAGAATATGCCAAACTTGCCCAGAAACGTGAAATTGAGGTAAGACAGGCGGAAGAATCAGCGGAAACGGCCATTAAAAATGCCGAGAAAAAACGTCTTTCGGAAGAGGCTGAAATTCAGGCTCGTGAAAAAGTGGAACTGGCAAGGATCCTTACCGATCAGAAACTTGAGGAAGGAAGAATTCAAAAAGAAAAAATGATTAAAGAGAAAGACATTCTCAAAGCAAGGGCTATCGAAGAAGCTGATATCGACAGGGAAAAAACTGTGAAACTCGCCGACCAGGGCCGACAGATAGCCATTGCCGAAAAATCCAAAGAGCAGTCACTGGCACAAACAGAAGCTGAGCAGGCGCGCGCAAAAGCTGTTAAAGCTGAAGAGGAAGTTACAACAGTTAAAGAAAATGAAATCGCCTCACGTCAGAAACAAATTGATCTCATTAAAGCCGCGCAGGAAGCTGAAAAGGATGCTATCGCGATAACAGTAGCCGCTGAAGCTGAGAAAAAAGCATCTTCCGACAGAGCCGAAGCGGTAAGAATAAGCGCTGAAGCGGAAGCAAAAAAACATACCATTATTGCGGGTGGCGAGGCTGAAGCTGAAAAACTTAAAGCCGCCGCGGCCGCTGAAAGATATAAAGTTGAAGCCGAGGGTAAAAAAGCGCTCCATATGGCCGAGAATATTCTTTCAGGCAACCTGATAGAGATGAAAGTTAAACTCGCGATTGTTGAAAACCTCAGCGCGATCATTGCCGCGAGTGTGAAACCGATGGAGAAAATTGATGATATCAAAATTATCCAGGTCGACGGGCTTACACAGGGTGGCGGAAGCGGAGCCGGTGTATCGGCGGCAGGAGCCGCGGGAGGCCTTAATCTTGCCGACCAGGTTGTTAACAGCGCTCTTCGCTATAGAGGTCAGGCGCCTCTCGTAGACGCTCTATTGAAAGAAATAGGACTCCGGGGAGATGACATCAAAGGACTGACTAAAATGCTGAAAGATTCTGTAATTACCGAAGCTGATGATTCGGATGAAACAAAGGATGACAGCGAAGAAGAAAACCAGGTAAAAAAAGCATAAACAGAATTTCCACAAGTCTGTTAAAGCGGCGCCCCGGCGCCGCTTTTTTTATGCTCAAATCTTCCATTTCCCAAAATCCATCCCAACTGAATAATACGAAAACAGTGAAGTCTACGCAATGTGGCAAAAATGCAACTAATAATTAATAATGAACAATTAGTAAGGTCAGGAGAGCCGCAGATTTTTTGATTACACAGACTTCGTTGACGAGGTCGAAAAAAAGCCACAAAAGAAATTACGAATTACGAATTACGAATGAGGAATGAAAAGAATGTAATGAAACTTTATTTTTTGTTTTTTTAACCTTAGCAGCATCAGAACTCCTGATCCCGTTTCAAAAAAAACTTACATAGATTCATTCGCAAAATAAAATCGCGGCATAGAAGTCTGGAAGAGAGTCCCGCCAGGGACGATAGATAATAGCCCCGCAATTCATTGTGGGGTAATAGGTTAGGAAGAGATTCTATAGTCTCGCCAGGGACGACAGAGACAACTTTTCATCCTCTAAAATGGTACATTTTTTTTGTTTGCTCGATGAATCAGAAAAACTATTTATATTGAGAGCTTTGGATGTGATAATTAGCGATAAACTTCTGCGATTTCATTTTGCGAGAGGTAAGGAGTTCTGAGCCTATAATTCCTTGTTTTACAACACTTTATCCTAATGACCGTTATTAGGGCACAATTTCTACTGACAAATTTAAGATAAAATACTAAATTTTCCCCAGGCAGAGCTTGAGGAAAACACCCTAATGGGGAAAGTTCCCTGGCAAAACGGTGATGTAATTTATTCAATAAGAAATTAAATTCTACGCAAAATGGTAAGATATTTATCAGCAGTTAGAAAGTTTTATTGCCAGGCATAAGTTTCGTAGTTACTCGAGGTGTGTCCTCCCCCGACCTCCGGCAAAAGACGACCGGAGGCCACCCCCTTGCTTGCATCCCCATGGGGCCAAAGGGGGACATTGTGTCTTTTATCCCCCGCCGGAGGGGGTGGATTCAAAGTGTTTTTCTTTGAAGACGGGGGAGGACTATCCTTGAGCTAACCGATAACTTTTCGTTTTCTGACTCCATCAGCTTATGGATTTGGAATCGCGGCCTGAATATCCGCAACATGTTATTGGCGGGCTTATTAACAAATTTTGCTCCTTAGATTATCCTCAACATGTTGGCGTTAATGTTGTGGTAAGAGCCTAAATTTTCCCAAGGCAGAGCTTGAGGAAAACGCCCTAATGGGGAAGAGATTTATTTCGTAAGTAATCAAATTCTGCAAAAAATAGTTGAATTTTTAAAATATTTCGAGAAATGTAACAAACTCACCCTAAATCCCTCTCTTGGGAAGAGAGGGACTTTAAGACTCCCCCTCTTTTTTCAAGAGAGGGGGCCGGGGGGTGAGTTGTTTTTCCAATCTGGAATATTTAAATAGTTTTATTCTTTCTCTGCGAATTTATGGATTTGGAATCGCGGCCTGAATATCCGCAACATGTTATTGGCGGGCTTATTAACAAATTTTGCGCCTCGGATTATCCTCAACATGTTGGCGTTAATGTAGTGGTAAGAGCCTAACGGAATGCAAGAGCCCCTTCGAAATCCAAATCGCAATCGAAGCCGAAATCGTTTTAGCAAAACGAAGCTTAGAATATTCCTTAACAGACCGATTGAAATTCGTCGTTTTATCTGTCTCGACAAGACAAAGAATAAAGAAAAAATTAAAACAGATCGCTTCTGATTTTATAATCCAATAACCGGGCTGCCGTCAGAGGATAATCATGTTTAAGCAGTTTATAAATGCCATTTATCTCGGCGTCAGGAATTATTATCTTCGAAAATATCTCAAGATTGTTTTTCCCCTCATTACAATGAGAATTGATTTCACCGGCCATATCCTCAATAATATACTCCCCCGGGTCAAAAATATTTATTTTCTCCGTAGGCAGATCGCAAAACCTCTCATAAATTTGACTCTTTACATAACTGTAATGTGTACAACCGATATAGATAATAATTTCATCAGCGTCTCCCGCTCCGGCCTCCTTTGCCAAAGAGAAGGCCCGGTTAATTTTTTCCAGAACATCCTCCCCTTCAAAATCTTTTTCTATCGCTCCCGCCAGTCCGCTGCAGGCTACAGGAATAATATTTTCGGAATTCCATCCTCTCTTCTCAAGTTCATCTTTATGCATGCCTGAAGAAACTGTTGTTTCGGTTCCCAGTAATATTATCTTCCTCTTTCTACCGGGAATGTAGTTCGCACTAAATTTTTTTATGCCATAATCAACAATATTTAATAGCGCGCATTTATTATTTTTTGAAAATTCTGTATCGTCAGCCAGCACAGATAACGTATTGCAGGCAATAATTATCAGATCAGGTTCAAACCCGGAATAGAATCCTTCGAGCGCGCTATTAAATACCTCTCTTTTTTCATCCGCCGTATCCATTTTATTATAACCTCTTTCAGGGGCGGGCTGGGCATTCGCGAAAACAAGCGCTACCTCCCTATCTGAAGTTCCCTTCTCGAAAATACCTGCTGTAATTCCCAGCCCTCCCAGTCCTGAATCGGTAATTACAATTTTCATTTTTCATCCAAAAGTTTTTCCATAAAACCGGTAAGCATATTAAAGGTTTCCGGCAGAAGTCCCTCATCCAGTTCCAGTGTGCTGCTGTGAAGATTACCTTTGCCCTCTCCGCCCGATAACAGGTAAAGAGCCGGAAAGCGCCTGCTGTAGAAGGCAAAATCATCAGCTCCCATTGAAGGAATATCTGAAATAAATACTTTATCGCTCTTTCCCGCGGCTTCCATATATTTCAGATAACTATTAACAAGTATTTCACTATTTACAGTCGCGGGGCACGATGTGGGATATTCGACAGATATCTCAAGTCCATACGAACGGGCAAATTTTTCGGCAAACTTTCTTATCGCCGGCAGAATATTCGCGAGCAGTTCATTATCGAATGTTCTCAGGGTTCCCCTCAGCAGCAGTTCATCGGGAATAATATTGTGGGTATCCCCCGCCGATATCGTACCGAACGCGAGAACGATTGTTTTTCGCGGATCAGCAAAACCTGAAATAAAACTTTTAAGCTGGGTAATAAAGTGAGCCGCGATAAGTATTAAATCTTCAGTTTCATCAGGCCGCGAAGTGTGCCCCCCCTTACCCCGGAAAATTATTTTCACCTGCGTTGATGATGACTGAACCGCTCCTTTATTGATAACAAAATTCCCTGCCTTAACATCAGGACAAACATGAGTGGTAATAACATACTTAACATCATCCCATATATCTTCACGGTCGACATATTCAGCTCCTCCCGGCGCCGCTTCCTCCCCCGGCTGAAAAATAACCCGGAGCCTGTTATTCATTGTTTTTATTGAATTATTGAAGTGAAGAAGCAATCCAAGTCCCAGGGCTGTATGATAATCATGGCCGCAGGCGTGCATAATGCCGGGCGTTAATGATTTAATTTCATGGGAATCATTTTCGGTTATAGGCAGAGCGTCAATATCCGAGCGAAAACAGATAATTTTACCTTTATCTCCGATATCACAATATCCGCCGGTATCCAGAGTTGAAAAAGAGTTAAGTGTCAGTCCCTCGATTTGCAGAATACTGGCAATATTTTCAGTTGTCTTTTTTTCCTGAAACGAGAGTTCGGGATTTTTATGCAAATCCCTTCTGAAATGAATAATTCGTTCAATAATTTCGTTGCCGGTAATTTTGCCCATGATCAGTTTCCCCGCAAAATGATCAGATAAATTTGTCTATTTCGGTAAGAATTTTTTCTGTCGCGCCTGTATTTGTTTTTATATATTTTTCCCCTGTTTCGCCGGTCTTTTTCCTGAATTCATCATCCGAGGTTATCCGGCGAAGTGTCTTATAGAGTTCCTTTTTGTTTTTTACCACAATGCCGGCTCCGATATCCGCAAGGACCCGCGCCTCCTGGCTGTTATGTATCTTAGGACCATATATTACAGGTATTCCATATACAGCCGGTTCAAGGACATTGTGAACACCCTGCTTGAAGCTTCCGCCAACATAGGCAAGATCGGCATAATAATAAAGCGTTGATAATATTCCTATTGAATCAACTATTATTACTCTTTCACCCGCGTAATTGTTCATATAGGAAAATCTGATGGTTTTTGTTTTGCCTACAAAATTATTCTCGATTTTCTCAAGATGAATCAATGTCGGCTCATGGGGAACAAGTATCAGCACAGTATCCGGATCATACTTCATAAGTTTAAGAAAGGCGGGTATGATCAGATTTTCATCTGACTCCCATGTGCTGCCGGCGACAAAAACCTTTTTATCGGCTAAAGCGCCATCACTGAATAATTTTCTTTCTCTGGCGACAAGAGATTTTTGCCATACCCGGTCAAACCTTGTATCTCCGACAGCAAGCAGTCTTTCATCAGGTATGTTATATTCCTTGAAGTTGACCATATCATCATGGGATACTGTTAGAACCCTCGTTAATTTTTTAAAGAGGTTTTTATGAAAACGATGGGCCACAAGCCATTTGCGCTGCGAATCCTTCCTCATAGTAGCGTCAACAACCATTATTGGAATATTAAAGTTGCCAAGCTGCCAGATGAAGTTGGGCCACAGTTCATAACGCATAAATATCGCGAGATCAGGTTTAACAAGTTTCAGGAATCTTCTTGAAAGATAAGGAGTGTCGAAAGGGATATATGAAATGATATCGGCGTCGGGAAAGTTTTTTGAATTCCGGTAACCCGACGGTGAAAAAAAAGTTATAATTATATTTATTTTCTCATTTTTTCTCAGCTCTTTAATGATCGGTTTTGCCTGCTCAAATTCCCCCATGGATGAGGAATGAAACCAGACCATCTTTTTTTTACGGTCAATACCATTTAGGTCAATAATCAGATTTTCGAATAGTTTTTTTCGGTCTTTTATACCATTCTTAATCTTTTCATTAAATATCGCCCCAATGTGAAAAAGGCTGAAAAGAAGGGGCAAAATTATAAAGTTATATAAATAGTACCAGATACTGCTCATAAAGAACTGACAAATTTTTCAAAATTAGTGAACGCTATTTCCGGTGTTACTGATCGCATACATTCAAAATGCCCCTTAGGGCATTTTTTCCGTCCTATGTGAGAACAAGGCCTGCAAGATAAAGAATTATTCTCTAATATTAAATTTTTTACTTTATAAGGAAGAAATCCAAATTCTCTTACAGTTGAACCAAAAATGGCTATTAAGGGAACTCCCGCCGCGGAGGCCGCATGCATCAAACCTGAGTCATTGCATATAACAGCCCTGCAGCTTTTCATCTCTTTTATTGTTTTCAGAAGCTCATTATTATTCGACAGATTTTCCGCCCCGGGGATCTTTTCCGCTAACCTTTCACAGATTGCCTTGTCATCCTTTCCCCCCAGCAATTTTATTTTATATCCCTCGTCAGCAATCTTCTCCCCTAATTCAATGAAGTATTCTTCGGGCCACATTTTGGTAAAATGTCTTGATCCGGGACAAAAGCCAATAATGTTTTCACCCGGCCTTTCTTCCTGTTTTTCCTCTCCTTCGGGTAAAAACACTTCACATCCTTCTCCATCAGGCTCCAGTCCGGGAAAGGAGTCGATATATCTTTCAGCAACCGGCAGAGAATTCTTTAACAAATTAATTTTTAAATGGACAAGAAGCATCTTTTTAACACCCGGCTTATCATAAAAGAAAAACAATTTTTTAAGCCGCCGCCTCATTTTTCTGCTTCTGAAATTATTCTGAAGGTCGATAACAATATCATAATCACGATCTGCCAGGTCAGAAATTATGGTGTCACTTTTATTTTTATCATAAAGAATAATATTCCTTATGTATGGATTGAACCTGTAAACATCTGAATATTGTTCTTTAATCAGAAGATCTATCTCCGAATCGGGGAGAAATTTCTTCAAAATCCTGGTCATCGGAGTGGTAAGCAAAACATCTCCGAGTGAGCTGAACCGGATTAATAATATTTTACGTATATTTTGTTGATTCAATTGCGGCAATACCTAAAATTGAGAAAGCAAAAATACATATTTTCTTTGTTAACTTAAAAATAAAAGGTTTATTATGGGTACACTAAGTCCTGCCGGAGTAAAAAAAGCCCCCGAAGATTCCGCGGAATCAAAAATTTACAACCTGGTGGAATCATTCATTGATAATATCCCGATACAGAATGACAGGTACAGGCTGGCCTATAGTCTCTTACAGACATACCAGGGTAAAGGAGACACGCCTGATATCGCTATAAGAACTTCCAAAATAAAAATAGAAAAAATATCAATGGAAAAGCTGATCACTGATATAAGTGAAAGGCTTAAACAACTCTGAAATTATTGCCTGAATAACAGGAAGAAAAAAATGAAGTCAGCGGTAAAAAAATCACATTCTTTCACCGCTGACAAAAAATCTTCTGAAATATTAAGTCCCGGAAATTATTGTTCCGAACCGTCCAGTATTTTAAATTCATCGATAAACTTATCGACCATCTCCACCTCTTCCCTGTTACCGATATAAATGGGTGTTCTCTGGTGAAGACTTGAGGGTGTAATATCCAGAATCCTGTTCCTGCCATCGGTGGCAAGTCCTCCGGCAGCTTCAATGATCATCGCCATCGGATTACATTCATACATAAGCCGCAATTTACCGTTCGGGCTTCTTTTATCTGCCGGATACATAAATATTCCTCCGTAAAGCATATTACGGTGTATATCGGCGACCATTGAACCTATATACCTCGAAGTATAGGGTTTTCCTCTCCTGTTATCAGCATCCTGAAGATATTTTATATATTTTTTTAATCCTTCAGGCCAATATTTATAATTCCCTTCATTGATGCTGTAGATTTTCGCCTTTTTGGGCAGCTTGATATCATCATGTGATAAAATAAATTCACCGAATGCGGGGTCCAGGGTAAAACCATATACTTTATCGCCGGTTGTATAGACGAGAATTGTACTTGAACCGTAAACAATATACCCGGCAGCGACCTGTTTAAACCCGGGCTGAAGACAATCTTCCAGAGTACCCGGTGTGCCGTCGGGACTGATCCTGCGGTATACAGAAAATATTGTTCCTATACTGACATTAGCGTCAATATTCGAAGAGCCGTCGAGCGGATCAAAAACCAGCGCGTATTTGCCTATAGTCTTGTGCTTGGGTATATGAATGATATCCTCTTCTTCTTCAGAAGCCATCACACATAAATGCCCCCCGTGGTCCATCGCTCTTATGAGCATATCATGAGCGTACATATCAAGCTTTTTTACCTGCTCGCCATGGACATTATTATGACCCGAGAATCCTAATATATCAACCAGACCGGCTTTATTTACCTGAAGGGAAATTACTTTGGCTGCCAGCGACAACTCATGCAACAGAGCGGATAATTCCCCGGTCGCGTGGGGGAAACTCTTCTGAGTTTCAAGGATGTGGCGGGGAAGCGTCATAAAACTTGTTCCGGGCATATATTTCTCTCCTTATTTTAAGCTGTTTTTGTTATCTCCTGTTCTTTATATTGAAGCTGATAGAGCTTGAAGTAAATGCCCCTTTCAGCGATCAATTGCTGATGTGTGCCCATCTCCCTTATTTCACCTTTATGCATCACAATTATTTTATCGGCGTTCTGAATAGTGGAAAGACGATGAGCTATTACTATTGAGGTTCTTCCCCTGAGCAATTTTTCGATTGCCCTTTGAATAAGTATCTCTGTTTCGGTATCAATACTGGAAGTCGCTTCATCAAGAATAAGAATTCCAGGGTCACGCGCCAAAGCCCGGGCAAAAGAAATGAGCTGTTTCTGACCAACACTTATCGTAGCTCCCTTTTCCATTACCTTTTCCTGAAATTTATCGGGCAGGCTGTTAATAAACTTCCGGGCGCCGACTGTTTTTGCGGCTTCCTCCATCTGTTCCATTGTGATGTCCGGATCGCCAAGACTTATATTTGACTCAACCGTACCTGAAAAAAGGAATACATCCTGCAAGACTACCGCTATATATTTCCTTAATTCACGTTTATCCAGCTCGGTAATATCTTTCCCATCTACCTTTATTTTTCCCTTTTGAATATCATAAAACCGGGTGAGTATGTTAATAATACTTGTCTTTCCGGCTCCTGTGGCTCCCACTATAGCTACAGTTTCCCCCGGATTAATAGAAAATGAGAGGTCTTTCAAAACATACTCATCTTTATTATAGGCAAACCAGACATTCTCAAATTCGATTTTTCCCTCTAAATTTTCGAGTTTAACCGGCGTTTCAGGGTTTTTGATAAATGTATCATTATCCAGTAATTTAAATATTCTTTCAGATGATGCCATCGCGGTCTGAAGTATATTATATTTTTCCGAGAGGTCCCTGACTGGTCTGAAAAACATTTCGGTGTATTGAATAAAGGCGAATAACACTCCTATTGTCATTGTGCTGCTGACAACTTCTCCCCCTCCATACCATATAATAAGCGCGATGGCTATTGAGCTCAGTATTTCAACAACCGGAAAAAATACCGCGTAATAAAAGATAGACCTTATATTCGCGTTTTTGTGATCTTCATTTATTGAACCGAATTTTTTAGTTTCCTCTTTCTCCCTGTTAAATAGCTGGACAATATTCATTCCTGATATATGTTCCTGCATATAAGAATTCAGCCTCGCGAGATGAAACCTTACATCCCTGTATGACTCCCTCACTTTTCTTCTGAACAGAAATGTGGCGTATATCAGAACCGGAAGCACGGAAAGTGTTACAAGTGAAAGGTCCCAGGCCATAAAGAACATAAACATAAGTATCCAGATAATTATAAATATATCACTGAACACCATAACTATCCCTGAAGAAAAGAGCTCATTCAATGACTCAACATCATTTGTGGTCCTCGTCACAATCCGTCCGATAGGGGTTTTATCAAAATATTTTAGCGCCAGTTTCTGTACGTGGCTGAATATTTTTATCCTGAGATCATAGATTATTTTCTGACCCATAAGCTGTGTAAAGTAAGTTAACAGGTACTGAACAACCCCCTGGATAATAAGCGACCCGATCAGAAGAACCGAAATAAGTATCAATCCTTCATAATCTTTATTGGCAATGCTGTCATCGATAGCGATTTTTGTAAGATAGGGCCTTAAAGGTCCGAGTCCCGCGACGATAAGATTCAGTAAAATGGCTAAGACCACATATTTTTTATATGGTCGGACGTAGCCGAGAAGTCTTCTCATCAGTTTTGAATCGTAGGCTTTGCCCAGAACTTCATCATCTTTGTGTTCTGCCATCAGTTGATACCTTTCAGTTCTTCTTCAAGTAGCTGTTTATAATGCAGTTCGGCATAAAGCCCGTTCGCTTCAATAAGCTCGTCATGTGTTCCCTCCTCCGCAATTTCTCCTTCATTCACTACATAAATTCTGTCTGAGTTTTTAACGGTTGATATCCTGTGACTTATTATAATATTTGTTAATCCCTTTCTGTGCTCCTTTAATTTCCCTAAAATTTCCTCCTCGGTAGCCGTATCAACCGCTGAAAAAGAATCGTCGAGAATGAGAACTTTCGGATTTATTGCCAGCGCCCGCGCTATAGAGGTTCTCTGTTTCTGACCGCCGGAAAGTGTTATTCCACGTTCGCCAAGAATCGTATCATAACCTTGCGGAAAACCATCGACATCTTTATTGATTCTGGAAATAGCCGCAACCCTGTAGAGCAGATCATCTGAAAATTTATCACCCCCGTAAAGGATATTCTTTTCAAGTTTATCGGAAAACAAAAAGGTTTCCTGAGTTACAAAACCGATATTCCTCCGCAATACCGAAAGGGGGATTTCCCTGACATCCCTTCCATCAATCAGTAATGAACCCGCTGTTACATCATAGAGCCTCGGTATAAGACTTACCAGTGAAGATTTTCCAGAACCTGTATGCCCGATAAATGAAACGGTTTCCCCCGCTTTAATATCTAAATTAATATTCTTTAATGCCGGAGGTAAATCTTTCCTGTATTGGAAACTTACGTTATCAAATTTCAAATTTCCTTTTACACTGTTGATAAGATAACTGGTGCGGTAACTTTCCTTTATGGCAGGTTCCTCATCAAGCAGCTTCTTTATTCTTTTCATACTCGCGTCCGCCTGCTGGATAATATTCACAACCCATCCGAAAGCGATCATCGGCCAGATTAAGAGGCCGAGATATATTACGAACGCGGAAATATCACCGAGGGTAAGAGAGCCTTCGATGACCATATACCCCCCGGCCGAAATAACAATGATAATCGACAGACCTGAGATAAGATAAAGAATCGGCTGAAAAAGGGCCTGTATCTTCACCTTGTCCATGTTTCTTTCAAGATATTCTTTACCCAGTTTACGAAACTCCTCTATCTCAGATTCTTCCCTGATATAGGATTTAATAACCCTGATCCCTGAAAAACTTTCCTGAGCTTTTGTGGTAATGTCTGAAAATTTCTCCTGAATTCGGGTGAATTTTTTATGGATTTTCTTACTGAGCTTATATACAAACCATGAGAGAAGCGGCAGAGGCAGAAGAGTGTAAAGAGTAAGGGCCGGACTAATAGCGGTCATTATTAAAATAACAATCAGAAATTTGGTGACAGTGTCGATGGAATACATTACCGCCGGACCGACAAACATCCTCACAGCGCTTACATCATTGGTCGCGTGAGCCATTATATTGCCGGTGCTGTTGTTCTGGAAAAAATTAAGAGAAAGCTTCTGTATATGTTCCCAGAAATCATGCCTCAGATCATATTCAATTTTTCGGGAAACAACAATAACTGTCTGTCTTATAAGAAAACGGAACAATCCGCTGAGTAAAGCCGCCCCGACAATAAACATAGCGTAATAATAAAGCCGTGAATAATCCTCTTTAATATTTATCTGGTCAATACTCTCCCTGAGCAGCATTGGGATAGATACCTGGGCAAAATTGGATATAAGAATAAAGAGAATACCCAGGTAGAGGGTTTTTCGGTATCGGTAAAAATATTTTTTTAATTCAGAAAGATATTTCATTAAATAACACTTGATATCTGCTTATTAAAGAAAAAACGCCGGGCTTATAAAAAAAGAGTAAAGCCCAATATTGATTTTTTTTCAAAATGGCAATATTGAGCTTTTCCCCGTTTTTTAATACGTTAAAAAATACAAAATAGTTTCGTATATAAAAAAATATCAGCCTATTATTTCAAAACCTGTATATTTCTGGAGCGGTTTCGGTACGATCACCTTTCCTTCAGGGGTTTGATAGTTTTCTAAAATTGAAACCATCAGACGGCTTGTCGCGAGTCCCGAACCATTGAGAGTATGAACAAACTCAGGTTTTTTATCTTCAGCCCTGCGGTACCTGATGTTGGCCCTGCGCGCCTGAAAATCCTCAAAATTACTGCATGAAGAGGCCTCAAGCCATTTCTTCTCGGCAGGCGACCAGGTTTCGATATCATAACATTTCGCGGCGGCAAAACTTAAGTCGCCTGTGCAAAGCAATAAAACACGATATGGAATTTTCAGTTCATGAAGGATATCGAGCGCGTCATTAAGAAGAAGCTCAAGTTCTTCATAGGAACTGTCCGGCCTGACCATTTTTACCATTTCAACTTTGTTGAACTGATGCACTCTCAGAAAACCTTTCGATTCCTTGCCGTGCGAACCGGCTTCCCTTCGGAAACAGGGGCTGTAACCGGCATATTTTACCGGTAGCTGCTCTTCACTGAGTATTTCCTCCCTGTGCATATTCGTAATAGGCACTTCGGCGGTCGGTATGGCAAAAAGGTCATCTTTTTCCATGAAATACATATCTTCTTCAAGTTTTGGTATCTGCCCTGTTCCGAACATGGAATCCCTGTTCACAAGCAGCGGAGGCATAATTTCGGTATAACCATGTTTTTCTATATGGAAATTAATCATATAATTAATCAAAGCTCTTTCGAGAGTCGCTCCTTTCCCGACGTAAACCGGAAAACCTGTGCCGCTGATTTTTGCCCCTCTCTCAAAATCGAGTATATTTAATTTTTTGCCAAGCTGCAGATGGTCCATCGGGGTAAAATCTTTTTCGGCGTTAAAATCATCAGGATACCATACTTTTGTCTCCACATTATCATCGGCCGATTTGCCAACAGGAACTGATTCATGGGGAAGGTTGGGAATTCTGATAAGATGAAGTCTGAGTTTATCATTAACCTGCCTCACCTCTTCATCCAGCCTTTTAATGTCGTCAGAAACTGTTTTCATTTCCGCGAGCAGATCATCAGCATTCTCACCCGCCTTTTTCAATTTCGGAATTTCTTTGCTCACCTGGTTGCGGCGCGCTTTTAATTCCTCAACTTCCTGAAGAAGGGAACGTCTATCTTTATCAAGAGAAAGGATCTCATCAACATTACCTTTTTCATTTTTGTTTTCAACCGATTTTCTTACAATTTCAGGATTTTCCCTGATGAATTTTAAGTCAAGCATATTTCTCTCTTTATGATATTTTCAAATCTTCTGCTGCTTTACGAAATTATGAACATAAGTTCTACTTCGCGACAATATTTAAAATTTTATTTTTGATATATATTTCTTTAATTATTTTTTTACCTTCGGTATGAGCGATTACTTTCTGTTCTTCATAAGCCTGTTTTTTGACAGCTTCTTCATCAGAATTAACCGGCATATTCATCTTTGCCCTTACCTTGCCATTTACCTGCACAACAATTGTAACCTCATCGACAGTAAGCGCGTTTTTATCCGCTTCATAAAATACCGGATTTTCAAATAATGTTTCACTTTGTCCGATAAGACTCCGGCATTCCTCTGCCAGATGTGGAGCAAGAGGAGCCAGCATTGTAATGAAACGCTCAAAAACATAATACTTAAGTTCATCTCTTGTATTTCCGAAATCTTTCTGCATTTCATTGGATAATTCCATCAGAAAAGCCAAAGCGGTGTTAAAACGGAAGTTGTCAAGTTCATTATCAAATTTATCAAGGGTGATATTCACCTTTCTGTAAAGATTTTTTTCCGCTTCATTTAATTCCGCGATATTAAATTTATCGGGAATAGCGACAGGCTTTTCACATTCCAGTTCTTTCGCGAATGTATAGACCTTATTAACAAAACGATCGATGCCGACAATCCCTTTGTCACTCCAGTCGCCGCCAAGCTCATAAGGTCCCATGAACATAAGGTACATCCTGAAAGCGTCAGCGCCATATTTTACGGTAAACTGATCGGGGTTGACAACATTACCCCTCGATTTCGACATTTTGGCTCCCTGGTTCGTTATAGTCCCCTGGTGAAGAAGTTTCTGAAAGGGTTCATCAGTTGAAACAAGGCCTTCATCCCGCAGAAATTTATGAACGAAGCGGGCATAAAGCAGATGCATAGTGGCATGTTCCGCGCCGCCGACATACATATCAACAGGGCTCCAGTTTTTAGCCCGTTCGGTATCAAATATTTTATCTGAGGAGGGATTAAGATAACGCAGATAATACCAGGAAGAATCAACAAAGGTATCCATAGTATCGGCGTCTCTTTTTGCCGGCGCGCCGCAGGATGGACAAGTAGTATTTACAAATTTTTCATTTCTTGCCAGAGGTGATCCGCTGCCGAGTGAAAAATCGACATCGTAAGGAAGTTTAACAGGGAGCTGTTCTTCCGGCACCGGAACCTCACCACATTTTTCACAGTGCACAATCGGGATTGGAGTGCCCCAGTAACGCTGACGCGATATCAGCCAGTCCCGAAGTCGGTAATTGACCTTTTCACATCCCTTTTCCCTTTTTTCAAGGTATTCAGTAACTTTTTTCTTCCCTTCATCTGAAGAAAGCCCGTTAAATTCACCGGAATTGATCATGGTTCCGGGAGCTGTAAAAGCTTCTTCCAGTTCTTTATCTTCTTCCGTTCCCGGTTCGAGAATAACCTTACGTATCGGTAGCCCGAATTTTTTCGCGAATTCGAAGTCCCTTTCATCATGGGCCGGAACCGCCATAACATAACCTGTGCCGTAACTCTCAAGTACATAATCGCCAATCCAGATCGGCACCCTTTCACCATTTACCGGGTTGATCGCGTATGCTCCGGTAGGCACTCCGGTTTTTTCTTTTACGGCCGAGGTACGTTCAATTTCAGAAAGAGCTTTACTCTGCTCGATATATTCTTTAACCTTCCCAATATTTTCTTCAGTGGTAATTTCCAGCGCCAGGCTTTTTTCGGGAGCTATCACAACATAGGTAACACCGAAAAGTGTATCAGGTCTGGTAGTAAATACCGGCAGTTTTTCATCCGAACCTTCAATATCAAAAACCACTTCGGAACCGTAACTTCTTCCAATCCAGTTTTGCTGCATAGATTTTGTTTTTTCGGGCCAGTCAATTTTTTCAAGACCATCAAGGAGTTCATCAGCGTAATCTGTTATCTTGAGGAACCATTGTGAAAGCATCCTTTTCTCAACTTTAGCTCCTGAGCGTTCCGCCGTGCCATCCGGGAGAACCTGTTCATTTGCCAGCACAGTCTGATCAACGGGGTCCCAGTTTACCGGGGCTTTTTTCCTATATGCCAGCCCTTTCTTGTACATCTGGAGAAACATCCACTGGTTCCATTTGTAATATTCAGGCTCGCAGGTTTTTAATTCCGAATTCCAGTCATACATACATCCCATCTGTTTAAGCTGTCCGCGGATATCTTCAATATTGGTCATAGTGCTGTCATAAGGATGAATGCCGGTTTTTATGGCATAGTTCTCAGCGGGAAGGCCAAAAGCGTCATAACCTATCGGTTCGAATACATTATAACCCCGCAGCTTCTTATAACGCGCCCATGAATCGGTCGGGCCATAGTTATACCAGTGGCCGCAATGCAGCTTCGCGCCCGATGGATAAATAAACATTACAAGGCAATAAATATTTTTGTCATTCTTTTCCAGGTCAGTTGAGAAAGTTTTATTCTCTTCCCAATATTTCTGCCACTTTTCTTCTACTTCTTTAAAAGGATACTTCATAGGAATTTTTCGGATTAGTTGTGAAAAAAATAACTTTAAAGTTATTAAAATAGGGTTGCTTTAGCAAGCCTACTGTGAGAACCGGTATTATTATTTTTATTTTAAGCAAAATATCATTTTCTCCCCCTGTGATAATAATTGAACTCCCGTTGATAAATATCATGTACCTGACGATACACTATATATTCTGTTTCCATATTTTTTACCAATATGCTGTCCCTGACAGGATAAATAATATTATTTGTTACATAAGATTTACCCGTAAGGAGTTAAATTCTAAGCAAAATGGCAAATTTCAATTAACAATTAATAATGTTCAATGAACAACTTCAAAGACAATTTATAAATATTCCATGAGCTCAAAAATTTTTCGTATAATGACGATTGCTTCTGATGCGAGAATTTCTCTTTTAAAGACCCAACAAAAAAACTTTATTCTTTAATCTTTTAACCTTAATAGCAATGGCAGGGCCTCAAAATTTGAACCTTATTGCCTTATTAACCGGGACATTATATCCCGCGGATTTCGCTGATGGACCCGGAAAAAACAGGGTTACCAGGATTAGAATGGTGGTCAGGGATGTTTTAATAAAATAAAAAACCGGGTCATCTTTTAATAATCAATTGTCAATTATCCATTATCAATTAAATAACTCCTTGCTTCTGACTCCGCCAGTCTATGATTATAATTATTCCTTTTTGGTTCTGCCCTTACCATATTAGGCTCTTATCACCACACTAACGCCAACATGTTGAGGATAATCCAGGGAGCAAAAATTGTCAAAAAAGCCTGCTAACAACATGTTGCCGATAATCAGGCCGCGATTCTAAATCCATAAGGTGATGGAGTCAGAAAAAGAAAAGTTATCGATTAGCTCAAGGATAGTCCTCCCCCGTCTTCAAAGAAAAACACTTTGAATCCACCCCCTCCAAAGGGGGATAAAAGACACAATGTCCCCCTTCGGCCCCATGGGGATGCAAGCAAGGGGGTGGCCTCCGGTCGTTTTTTGCCGGAGGTCGGGGGAGGATTCACCTCGAGTAATCATAAAACTTTTACCTGGCATTAAACTTTCTACTTGTTGATAAATCTCTTGCCAATTTGCGTATAATTTAACTTCTTATTGAATAAATCGCTTCCCGTTTTGTCAGGGAACTTTTCCCCGATAGGGCGTTTTCCACAGGCTCTGCCTGGGGAAAATTTAGGCTCTTACCACTACACTAACGTCAACATGTTGAGGATAGTCAGGCCACGATACTAAATACGTACTCGTTCTCTTAATCGTGCTTCGTACTCGTCTTTTCAAAACGCTCAGGTTATTCGAGAACGAGGACGATTACGAGAACGAGAACGTTTTTTTTGAATTTCTTTTTTCGTTCTGCCCTTACCTGCTAAGGCAATTATATTTTCTCACCGGATTAGAGAGCCATAAAATTCGTCATTCGTAATTGTTTTGGGCGCCAGTGGCTGATTTATTTGAAATATACAGATTCTGACAAAACCGACTTCAAGCCATCTAAATCCACAGCCTGCACGGAATAATAAAAACCGGGAATAAAATCGCCGGAAAATTTCTGCGTTTCAGATTCTTTGATATGCCCCGTTTTTCCGAATAATACCAGGTTATAACTTTCATGTTCTGACCGGTAAATAAAATATTCCTTTATGTCAGGTTCATTATTACTGTGCCAGAAAAGCGCGTTTTCTTTTTCCTCCCTCTTAAAACCTGAAATATGAGGTTTTGAGGGGGGGAGTTTCACCGCTGATTCTTCATTCCTGAAAACCTTTAATTTAATTTTTCCGCCGGACATTTCTATAATTCGCACAGTAATACTGACATTCTCATATCCCGGCACAACCGATGAAGGATTGCTCCATGGAGAAAATATCTCATTATAACCGGGAGCGAACGCGTCATATAAACTTCCCTTACAAACTTCTGTAAGAAGAGGTTCGGCGCTTTTTTTATCAGCGACATACCAGTTCGGCCATATATTGCCTTTGAATCTTGCCGAAGCCGCCGATTCCCCAACGCCTGTAATACTATTTATTTTTATTTTACCAAGAAGAGGAACTTCACAACCACATAGCGGACTGTTTTTGATGGTATCTGTAATACCCCAGTCCCATCCTCCTCCCGCTGATTTAAGCGCGGCCTTATATGGATACCTCTCGGCAGAACTAAACAGGTAAATGTATAAACCTTTTCCACCGGAATTTCGGTTGTTTGGCAGCGCTTTTTTATTGAAATCCTCAAATGGTGAAACGAACTGGTGATTCTCAAGCACATAATAAATGTTATCACCGGCAACAGGAATCTTTAACACGTCTCCGCTGGTAACATAATCCATTAGTTCAATCTCCCCTCCATCGTCAGGTAATGAGAGGAAATTTATATAGCCTGCCCTCTCCCTTTCCCAGGAATTTAAACGTAATGTGGCAAATACACCCGGATAAGGAACTCCCGTCATAACTCCTCCATAGTCAGAGTGTCCCGCTCCATATATATAATGCCCGTATTCATGAACCAGGCAATTGAGCATCTGTTCCGGACTTTGAAATCCTTTACGAACCGTTATTCCCGATGAACTGATTCCGAAACCTCCTTTAATTTTCACTCCATCATCTGTGAGGATGTCAGCTCCTATGGAAGCAATCGCCGTAAAATTGCCGAACCATGAGGTTGAAATATTCCGGTATATGATAATAAGCATATCAACCACAGAGTCACTGCTATCCCGGTTGAATTTATGCAGGCCATCCTTTGAGTCATAAAACCAATTATCGTACTCCCTGAAATTTATACTTTTATCAACTTTTTTAAGAACCGCCGAATTTGCGTTTCTATATCCTCTTCCCGGAAACTTCTCCCTTCCGGGAATATAAACCAGTGAATCGTAATAATCGGTGATAAACTTAAACCTGCCCGATGACATCACCCTGTAGTATTCTGAAAGTGAAAACGCCCCTGTTTCTTCGGAAGTGAAATTTTCAGCCCATCGGGGTAATTTACCTGCCGGCCATCTGTAATTTGAAGCTGTATCATCCTCAAACTGCGCGAAAATAATAAGCGCCTTAAAATACTCATCATTGTTTGTATGAAAAGGCTTGTAAAAACTTTGCGCGCAAATATGAGAATAGATAAATAAAAGGAGAATTATTAGGGAAATACTTATCCTGCTCATATAATGACTTTCACCCCGAATAAAATTAAGAACCGGAGAAGATAAAACAGTATCGGCAGAAAAACAAAAGAAATTTCAAAAAAGAGAGTGGAATAAATAAATAAGCCCGGCAAAACTGAATGCCGGGCTTTTCTAACAACAAGGATTATATCTGAGATCGAATGAATTTAAGTCAACATTCTGCTTTCATCTGCATGGGGAGAATTTAACTGCCCATGTGAAGAATCGTTGAAATGGAAAGTCTGAATCAGCTCCTTCAGATTCAGAGTCAGCTTATTAAGCTCAAGAGCGGAGTTCGCCAGGTGCTGGGAAGCGTCAAGCGATTCCATAGAACTGTTCGAAATAATTTCCGCATTCTTACTGATAAGTTCCGATGTCGAAGACTGCTGTTCACTTGCTGTAGCTACCTGGTCAATCTCAAGTGTAACATTTTCGATTCCGGTTTTGATATTATTAAGCGCTGAGTCAACATCCTCAGTAATTTTTTTACCGTTGCTCACCGCTTCCATTGCCTCAGCCATTGAAGTATCAGCTTCCTTGGCTTCCAGTTGAATTGTCTTGATAGTTTCTGAAATTTCCTTTGTCGCTTTGGTGGTTCTTTCAGCAAGTTTTCTTACCTCATCGGCAACTACGGCAAAACCTCTTCCCTGCTCCCCCGCTCTCGCGGCTTCAATAGCTGCGTTAAGAGCGAGAAGATTAGTTTGATCCGCTATCTCATTGATCACATTGGCAATCTGGTCAATCTGGTTCGATTTGTTGACAAGTGAAGTAATTGTTTTTCCGGTTCTCTCGGTAGCGGAATAGATTTGCTCGATTCCTGTTCGGTTTTCAACAACCTTCTGGCTTCCTATTTCAACCTGTCCTTTTGCGTCAGAGGAGGACATAGCCGCGTTCTTGGCATTTAACGCGTTCTGGCCTATAGTTGAGGTCATTTCCTCAATAGAACTGGCAACTTCGGTCGCCTGTTCATTCTGTTCTCTTGAAGCGGCTGCCATTTCCTGCGAGCTTACCGAAATCTGGTTGCTTACCCCCGCTGTTTCCTCGATAGCGTTGGAAACTGAGAATATCATTTCTCTAACATTATATACAGCAGAATTAATACCTTTGCAAAGCTTGCTGATTTCACTGTCATCATCATCATATTCGAGCTCAATGGTTAGATCGCCTGAGGCAAATTTATCCATTGCGGCCAGGATTCTTGACACATTATTAGCCAGGAATTCTTTCTGATCTGCTATTTCGGCTGTAGCTTCTTCAATTTTTTTCTCAACATTCTCTTTTTCATGCTTAAGGTCTGAATAAGTCCTGCGAATGTTTTCCGTCATTAGGTTGAAACTTTCTTTAAGGCCGTTAATTTCATCCTGTCTGACAATATTCAGTTTAATATCAAAATTGCCCTTTGATATTTCAGATGATGCTTCCGTAAGATTATTCAGGGGGGTAAAAAGATATTTCTTCAACCTGCTCATCGTAAACAATATGGCAATAAGGGCAATAATAATGATAATGAGAATATTATAAAATAAATTTGAATTCATTTCCGAAATTTCTTCGGTAACATCATCAACCAGGGTAATTGTGCCGACATTATTTCCCGCGAAATCAACAAGGGGGAAATCCAGTACCGCAAAATCTTTTCCATCAAGACCACAAATATTATCGTTCGAGTTATTTTTTTTCGCGATCAGAGGCTTTAATTTTTCATCAGATATTTTATAATAGACCAGATCATTGTTAACCACATCTGTTGAATTGATTTTGCCCCCGGCAAGTTCAAGCTGATTTTTCAAAATACCTATGCCATAATCGACATCCATAGCTCCCTTTAAAGCTTCGAGAACACCATCTATTCCGCTGCTGACTTCAACACTTCCGATATGTTTTCCCTGATAATAAAGTGGAGTTATTACTCTTAATCCGGTGCCATATTTACCGACTTCCATACCGGTGATAATCTTTTTATCTCTGTTGCATTCAACCACAGTTTTTCTGAATGATGAAAGGTCATCGCCAAATTTGGAAGGTTTATGAAGCCTTAGAAATGAGTGAGAATTGGGAGTATGGAAATGAACCTGCGCAATCAGATATTTCGGGTTAAGAACATTTTGGAAAAGGGGAAGCAGCTCTTCTCGCAGCCGGTCCCTTTCTCCGTTTGCTATCGCGCTTAAGATATTCTCATCCTGTTTCAGGAACTCCAGCGCGACCATAAGATCATGCGCTTTCTGGTTATTCTGTTCATTAAAAAAAGCCTCAAATTCCTTAAATTTTTGGTCAATATTTCTCTCAAAGTTTTGTTCACTCACCGAATAAACCATATAACCGATAATTATAGAGAGTATTACAAAACTTGAAATAAAGACTGTTGTTATCAGCTCTTTAATTGATAAACTGTTTTTATACATAAGCAGGGTCCTTATTTAAATGCTATCTGGAATTGAAATATCAGAGTGTTCCTGGAATTATCCTGTCCGTCATGCAAATAATTTAAGCTGACTTTCTGCAATCCTTTGATATAATAGCATAATGCCAAAGTAACCATACCTTTATCTGTTGTTCCGGTTACAGTCTCATTTTCTATCCAGTCATATTTTATTCCCGCTTCCAGTTTTTTCGCGATCAGATATTGGGTGTAGAATAGATAATACCCGTTATATTTTGTAGTTCCTCCGGCATTGTCATATTCCGAAGTAATATATTCCCCCTGTATATGAAAATCCCTATTCATAAATTGAGATTTAAATGTCAGGTTAAAATCCAGCGCGGTTTCATCATAATCGATATCATTATTTGTAAAAACACCTTTATAAACAGAGGCGCCAAGCTTTAACTTTTTAAATAACGAAAAAGAAACAGAACCGGCAACATCTTTCGACTTATTTAAATCGCTGCTGTTTATGCCATTTCCATTAAAGACCATGACTTTGTATTCAAGATTGAAGTCATCATTAACGCCCGCCTGACCCGATGCCTGCAGACCAATATCCCTTAAAGATCCTCCTGCCTGGCCAAGCTTCGATGAAACAGCGCTTGTAATACCCGAAGGTCGGATAAATTTCCACTTGGTGCCGGTAATATAATTTTCAATACCAAAGGGGTATTTATACTGACCAAGACGGAAATTCAAATAATTGGAAATTCTGTAGTCAACCCATGCCTGCAATAACTTGGGACTTGTTCCGGCAAGTTCATACAAAAAAGCATAATCCAGATTTTCCACCAGGTTTCCCTTAATCCCCGGACGGAGTTTCTTTACTATAAAGTTTCCATCTTTTCCACTGGTATTATCCGGTTGTTCATATTCGATCTGCCCCCAGCCGAATAGATTAATCCCTTTTACATCCACCTGCTGCTGGGCAAAAAGACTGCCGGCGAGCAGACATAGTAATACTATTCTCATATTAATCCTTTTTTTTAATGGCATACAAACTGATTTTCGAAAAATCATTTTAAAAGTTTATATCTTTTCTCCGAAAACAAATAATTTTCAGAAAAAAACATCTGATTATGTTTAACAATTATAAAATAATAAGGAATAAAGCCATTTATTAGGCTAATTCAGGCATTTAAAGAATATTACAGAACCGGTTTATAATATCAAAGAAAAAGAATTTTAAAGCCCTGAATTATCAGGAAGGAATCCGGGTTTTCCATCAGTTACCAATAGGACAACCTTTATGATAGAATAACTATGGTAAGTGTTTACACTAATTAAATAACGTTCGATCGTCAGGTGAATATTATTACAGGCCCTTACGCAGAGGGGAAAGTGACTTTTACTCCGGTTCCTTTACCCTTTTGGCTCCGGATGTTTATTTCAGCTTTATTCATTTCGCAATACTTTTTTACCAGACTAAGCCCAAGGCCGTTTCCCTCAAATTGTCGTGTATAACCATGTTCTTCCTGGGTAAATGAATCGAAGATATGAGGAAGATATTCTTCTGAAATTCCTATTCCCGTATCTTCAACTGTTACGGCGAGCATATTATCATCATCTTCTTCAAGAATGAGTTTAATTTCCCCTTCCGGAGTATATTTAATAGCGTTATCAATAAGATTTGTAAAGATTTGAATTACACTGTACTCATCAGCAATTATTTTGCTTTTTTCCGCCTGATTAAGAATCGTAAGTTTGAGACCTCTGTCATTAGCGGCATATTTATAATCATTGTATATATGTTGTATAATATCTGTCAGTAAATCCAAACTCCTGGGTCTGAAATCATATGAACCGATTTGAAGCTCAGACATATTAAGAATCAGATCAATTGTTCTAATAACTCTTTTGCTGGCTGAATCGATCATACCAAAAGCATCATGAAGATCACCGTTTTGCAGATCAGAGAGGTCAGCCTCTATCAGGTTGGTAAAACTTACAATAGTATTAATAGGGGTTCGGATTTCATGCGACATTTGCGCGAGAAACTCGGTTTTCAGACGATCCGATTTTTCTGCCTGCTCTTTTGCCGAAACCAGCATATTTTCCGCTTTTTTTCTTTCAGAGAAATCTTCTACAACACCTTCAATATATTCAATTTCATCTCTCTCATTTTTTATCGCGCGGGTGCTTATTCGCACGTCTATTATCTGACCATTCTTTTTAATCCATTTAGTTTCAAATCCTCTGACCGAGCCATATTGAAAAAGCTCTTCAAGCATTTTTTGTCTGTCAGGAGGATTAAGATAAATATTATTTTCAATATCAGTTCTCCTGAATTCACCAAACGAATCATAACCCATCATCTCAACCAGCGCGGGATTTGCCAGCAGCATCGTTCCGCCCAGTGTTATCCTGTATAGTCCCAGAGTGGCATTTTCATATAAACTCCTGAAACGTTCCTCACTTTCTTCCAGAGCCTTGATAGCTTTTTTTCTTTCGGAAATATCAACAAAAGTAAAAATTGTTCCTTTTGAGAGATCATTCTTATCCATTGCGCATGTTCGCAACAATACATCAATCACTTCACCATTTTTTTTCACAAACCTGGTTTCCTGGCTGTGAAGCGATTTTTTTCTCATCGCGTCATATTTAATTTTCCCGATACGTTCAAAATCAGCTTCGCTTTCATAGATCATACTGGATGAGTTTCCATACATCTCTTCCCTCGGATAACCAAGAACCCTCACAACCGAATCATTAACATATATAAACCTGCGGTCCCTGACAATGCCTATCCCGATAGGAGCGGCTTTGAAAATACTTTTAAGGGTGGCTTCACTTTCGCGAAGCGCCTGTTCCGATTCTCTTCTTTTAATTCCAATAGCGTAAAGTTCAGCGATCCGGCACAAAAACCGGGTAATCTGATCATCAGGTTTCTTCTCAAGATCAACTATTATAAAATAACCTGATATTTCTTTATCAATTATTGCCGGCACAAGGAAATAATTTTTTTTCACGTTGTATCTTTTCAGTTCACAAAAAACAATGACCTGATCTTCATCAATTTCCTTATAGACTGGTGATGATAATTGAAGAGTATCTTCTATTAAACAATTCTCTTTTTGATCAGAATAAGTTTGGTCTTCACTTTTGATAAAACTGTTTATTTTAATTTCGTCGCCGGTCTTAAAAATTATTCTGTTTTTTTCAGCGCCTGGCAAATAAATAAAAAAACACTCACAAGTAACATTTGTCCTGGAAACTTCTATCGCAGTTTTTGAAATTGCGCTTATGTCCGACTGCGGCATAACAATCGTCTGGGATAATGTGGAAAAAGCTTTATTTATTTCCGTTTCCCATTCCAGTTTTTTCTCCGCCTGTTTCAGTCTTCTTTTTTTGGAGGCTTCATCGAGAGCTCTTTTAATCGCGGGAACAAGCCGGACCATATTATTTTTCAGGATATAATCTGAAGCTCCTTTCAACAGGCTTTCAACTGCCGCTTCTTCCCCCATAACACCTGAAATAAAGATGAAGGGTATTTCGGGATATTTTTCTTTAACATGCTCCAGAGCGCGCGCGCCGCTGTAATTCGGCAATGAATGATCTGAAAGAACCAGATCAATTCGCTCCTCTTTTAGTAATCTTTTAAATTCCTTTTCCCTGTCGGTGACAATCACCCGATATTCAGCGCCGGCATTCTCAAGCTTTCCTGCCACCAGCTCGGCGTCGAAGGCATTATCTTCAAGATATAATATTTGATAAACATCATTCGTCATTCTGACCGTCACCTTGTTCGACTCCGGGTTCATTTATCATAACCCAGAAGATACCAATATTTTTGACCGACTCTATAAAGTTTTCAAACTTTACCGGTTTAACCACGTAAGCGTTCACGCCAAGTTCATAACATCTTTTTAAGTCTTTTGATTCCCTGGAGGAAGAAAGAATAACAACCGGCACTGTTTTTAACTTTTTATCCGATTTCATAAATTCAAGCACTTCAAGACCATCTATTTTTGGCATTTTAAGGTCAAGAAGAACCACGACAGGCAGAGGGTCTTTATTATTTTCATACTTGTTTCTCTTTTTTAAATAATCAAGAGCCTCAGCGCCGTCACGCGCCACTAAAATATCATTAACGATATTATTATCCGTTAACGCGGCTATTGTCAATTCCACATCATTCGGATCGTCATCAACAAGAAGTAGTTTTTTTATCTCTCTCATATATCAGAATCAACGGCTCCATCTATTTATTCTGTGCTTACAGAACAGTAACGGCTGTTACCTGTTTTTCCTCTGCCTCCGGAAGAAACTTCATTTACCTCTGTTTACCCGAAAGCCGGACTTCGATTTTAATATAAATAATAATCTGTTTAATTTCAATAAGGTTATTTCTTATTGTGACATAGAACTTTGCGGTTCCTGTTTTTTTTTGCGGGAAACGTGAAAGTTATTATCTGAAATTTCACTTGAATAATTTACACTTTCTCTCATCCTGCCCCGGAAAACCCGGAAGATTTCTCAAAAGGAGAGTTGCCCGACCACGATAACGGAATTCCCTTCATGATCTTATTTTTGCTTTTTAACTAAAATTGAGTCCTCATGGAATAGTTAAAAACCGGCATCGCCGAAAATAAGAGATCCCGGAATTTTGCAGTCCTTCAGGAATTGGAAAGCGGTTAACAATCGGTGGCTCGTCAAAAAAAAAAAAACTATTATCATGTTTTTCAATCATTCGAAACATCATCGGTTAAGCGACATTTTTCCGCATCCTCCCTCCAGCCGCCGCTTTTAACTTAACAAAAAAAAAGCCCCGTTAAAGGGGCTTTTCTTATAGTTCATCAATTTTCGAGGCAAGCTCAATATCCTTTTCTGTAATTCCTCCGGCGCTGTGAGTGGAGAGTTTAATCTCCACCTGGTTCCAGGAGTGCAAACGTATCTCAGGATGATGATCAGCCTTTTCTGCCTCAACACCTGTTTTAACAACAAATGCCAGAGCATCGCTAAAATTTTTCAGAGTGAAATTTTTAATAATTTCATCTTTCACTGCCGACCATCCGGACATTGCGGCAATCGCCTTTGAAATCTGATCTTGTGTATATAACACTTCTTTTTCCTTTCAGTCAATCTTTTCGATTGTTTTATCTTCCGGTTTTTCCTGGTCGGATGAATCTTCCTTTGTTTTTTCTATCGCTTCATCAGTAGTAACAAAGTACAATTCCTCAGTATTTTCCTTATGCCTGACGATAATTTTTTCCCCATCCTTAAAATGGTTTAAAAGCAGTTCTTCAGCGAGAGGATCTTCAACATATTTCTGTATGGCTCTCGCGAGAGGTCTGGCTCCGAATTTCGGATCATATCCTTTATCAGTAAGGAAATTCTCCGCTTCATCATCAAGCTCAAGAACCATCTGTTTTTCTTCCATATTTTTAACCAGTTCTTTAAGCTCAATTTTGATGATTTTTTTAATATCCGACTTTTCAAGATTCCTGAATACAATCGTTTCATCAACACGGTTAATAAACTCAGGATTAAACAATCTGCGCATGGCGTCTTCAACGGTGTTTTTCAGATTATCATATTTTGATTCACTATCCATGCCTGAAAATCCGAATCCGCCTGTTTCCTTTATATCTTTGGTGCCAACATTTGAGGTCATAATAATGATGGTATTTTTAAAGTCGACCCTTCGGCCCAGGCTGTCGGTTAGCAGACCATCATCCAGCACCTGGAGCAGAATGTTAAATACATCAGGATGAGCTTTCTCAATTTCATCAAAGAGAACAACAGAATATGGTTTCCGCCTTACCTTCTCTGTGAGCTGTCCACCTTCTTCATAACCAACATAACCGGGAGGCGCTCCGACAAGCCGGGATGCTGAATATTTCTCCATATACTCACTCATATCTATTCTTATCAGAGCATCCTCTGAATCGAAAAGATAAGAAGCGAGAGCTTTAGCGAGTTCTGTTTTACCAACTCCTGTAGGCCCGAGAAATATAAAACTTCCGATAGGTTTGTTCGGATTCTTTAATCCGGCCCTGCTGCGGCGGATAGCTTTGGCAAGTTTCTGAACAGCTTCATCCTGGCCAATTATTCTTCCCTTAAGTTTTTCTTCCATTTTCATCAGTTTATCTGATTCAGCCTGGACAACCCGTGTAACCGGTATACCTGTCATCATTGAAACAACTGTGCCGATATCGTCATCCGACACATCATAAACGATATGTTTTGTTTCTTCTTCCCATTCCTGTTTCGCGTGTTCCAGATCGGTTTGAAGTTGTCTTTCACGGTCACGAAGCCTGGCGGCCTCTTCATAATCCTGAAGTTTGACTACCTTTATCTTCATCTGTTTGATTTTTTCAATTTCCTCTTCAAGACGCAGAATATCCTCGGAAACTGTAAAGTTGCCCATGTGAACCCTTGAGCCCGCTTCATCAAGCACATCAATCGCTTTATCGGGAAGATGACGATCAGTTATATATCGATCACTTAATTTTACAGCCGATTTAACAGCGTCCGATGAATACTGTACGTGATGATGTTCTTCATATTTGAATTTGATGTATTCAAGTATCTCGATAGTTTCCTCAACCGTGGGAGGTTCAACCATTACTTTCTGGAATCTCCTGTCGAGAGCTCCATCGGTTTCAATATGTTTTCTGTATTCATCAAGAGTTGTAGCTCCGATACACTGGATATCACCCCTGGCGAGAGCCGGTTTGAACATATTTGAAGCATCAAGTGAACCTGATGCTCCTCCCGCTCCGACAATAGTATGAAGTTCATCGATGAATAAAATTACATCATCCGCTTTCTCAAGCTCATTCATAAGGGCTTTCATTCTTTCTTCAAACTGGCCCCTGTATTTTGTTCCCGCTACCAATCCGGCAAGGTCTAAAGTGACAACACGTTTATTCTGCAAAATCCTGGGCACTTTCCTGTTAATGATTCTTAATGCCAGTCCTTCAGCTATGGCTGTTTTGCCCACACCCGGCTCACCTATCAGGACAGGATTATTTTTTTTCCTGCGGCTCAGAACCTGCGCGACACGCTCTATTTCCTTTTCCCTGCCTACTACCGGATCAAGTTTATCATCCTGGGCTAATTTTGTAAGATCACGGCCGAAATTATCCAGAACAGGGGTTTTTGTTTTTTCAACTTTTTTGGCTGCCGGTGGAGTAAAGGGAGGTTTATCCGGATTTTTGCTGCTCAAAATATTATTAAGTTCCGATCTGACATTTTCATATGAAATATTAAATTGCTGTAGAATCTGAGTAGCTATATTATCTTCATCCCTTAAAAGAGATAACAATATATGCTCTGTCCCAATAAAATCAGATTTATAAATTTTAGATTCTATCTGAGTAATCTTTAATACTTTTTCAGCCTGTTTTGTTAAAGGAATATTACCTATGGTAAGTGTGCCGCCTGAGGTCCGTACACTATTTTCGACCGCCTTTTTTAACTTGGCGAGATCGACATCGAGATTTTTAAGTATTTTTACAGCAACACCCTGCCCCTCTCTGATAATTCCCAGGAGCAAATGTTCTGTTCCTATATAATCGTGTCCAAGTCGTAAAGCTTCTTCTCTGCTTAACCTGATAACTTCCTGTACTCTTTCCGAAAAATTTCCATCCATTTTAATCTTTTCCTTTATGTTTCTTTCTTTAACACCACGGGAAATAATTTTGTTTCATAATTGTAAATATACACTTTTGAGTAACAAAACATTTCCCTCCTGCGTCATAAAGCAGTTTGATTTTATATAATATTATCGTTTTTTTTTAATATTAGTTCACTTTGCTCCTCTTTTTTTTAATAATTGTAAATATGTAGGAAAATAATTAATTTGTGTCCAGTTAATTTGATTACTGAATATAATGGAGGCATTTAATGGAAGCATTAACCGGACTTGGTTTTTTTGCGATTGCAGGGATCATTCTTTTACTTATTCTTTTTCTTTATCTGATTCCTGTCGGTCTCTTTATCACGGCTTATTTTTCCGGTGTAAAAGTAAAGATATTCAAAGACCTTGTAGGAATGAGATTGCGAAAAGTCTCTCCTTTTGTGATAGTCCGCAATATGATTACAGCAACAAAAGCCGGGCTGCAAATTTCGACCAGTGAACTGGAAGCGCATTATCTGGCTGGTGGTAACGTTTCGAAAGTTATCAACGCGTTAATTTCAGCAAATAAAGCCAATCTGGACCTTAATTTCGAAAGAGCTTCCGCGATTGATCTCGCGGGAAGAAATGTGCTCGAAGCAGTGCAGATGTCGGTTCTTCCGAAGGTTATTGAAACACCTCTGGTGGCCGCAGTCGCGAAAGATGGCATCCAGCTTAAGGCAGTCGCCAGAATTACAGTGCGCGCCAACATCGAAAAACTTGTCGGCGGCGCTACAGAGCAGACAATCCTCGCGAGAGTCGGAGAAGGTATTGTTTCAACTATCGGTTCCAGCGACACTCATAAAGCAGTGCTTGAAAATCCCGACAGCATATCAAAAGTTGTTCTTTCAAAAGGGCTGGACTCAGGAACAGCGTTTGAAATTCTTTCAATTGATATTGCCGACGTAGATGTCGGTACCAATATAGGCGCTATTCTGCAGGCAGATCAGGCAGAAGCCGATCTTAAAGTGGCCAGGGCAAAAGCTGAAGAACGAAGAGCCGCCGCTGTAGCCCTTGAGCAGGAAATGAAAGCAAAGGTTGTTGAAGCTGAATCGGAAGTGCCGCGCGCTATTGCCGAAGCGTTCCGGACAGGAAATCTTGGAATCATGGATTATTATAACCTGCGAAATATTCAGGCAGATACCGATATGAGGCAGACAATAGCAAAACCGGAAGGTAAAAAGGATAAAGGCTCAGATGGATAGTCTCTATGAATATATACTGATTATCTTTCTGATCATTAGTTTTCTTAATGGCATTTTTGGAAAGAAAAAGAAAAAAGAGCAGCAGGCCAGGCAGCGTGAGCAGGCCGGGCCTCTGCCTGCCGGTAAAAAACCGGAAAAATCGGACCGCAATACACTCGAAGAAATTCTTGGTATTAAACTTCCTGATCCGGAAGATGTAAATGAAAAAGAAACAAGACCGGTCAGAAGAAATAACCAGTCCTGGGATCCGGCAGAAGAATTTGACTCACAGCCTTCGAAACCTGAGCGAAAACCTGTCAGAACTACTTTCCGAAAATCGAATGAACAGATCGCGGCTGAAAGAAGGATAGAAAAAGCTAAGAGAGAAATTGAAGCTAAAAAATCTGAAATTCACGAGATTAATTCGAAAGTTGATGCTGTTGCTCAATACGAGGATAGTCAGGCTGAAAATTATCTGGCCGCGAAAATTCGGAAAAAATTTAAAGCGCCCGACTCTGTAAGGGATTTAATAATAGCGAGTGAAATTTTAAAGAGGCCGGGAAAATTTAGAAGATAATGGCAAAAAAATACGTTATTAAAAGAATTAATAAAGCGGGTTTCACTCAACAGGATTTTGATGAAACCCGCTTTTCGATTAATTACAAAAGCCAGTTGAATGAGGCGCAGTTTGAAGCGGCAACCGCTTTAAATGGGTCCTATCTCGTTATCGCGGGAGCAGGTACAGGAAAAACCCGCACACTGGTCTACAGGGTTGCCCGACTCGTGGAAATAGGAACCGATCCCTCGGCAATTCTTCTTCTTACGTTTACCCGAAAGGCCGCGAAAGAAATGATGGAAAGAGCGGCGATGCTCCTCGATAACCGCTGCAGCAGAATTAATGGGGGAACCTTTCACAGTTTTGCCAATCTTACCCTGAGAAAATATGGGAGAACAATAGGGCTTAATCCCCAATTTACGATTCTCGATCAGAGCGACAGCCAGGATATAATTAATCTTATCCGCAGCCAGATGAATATCGATCAGATTAAAAGGAGATTCCCCAAAAAAAATACAATCTATAACGTCATTAGCCTGAGCAGAAATACAGGGATACATATAAAAGATATCCTTGAAAAAGACTACCCCCACTTCGCCCGATTTCTTGAGCATTTCCTTCATATCGACAAAGTATATGATGATTATAAAAAAAAGAATAGCCTGCTCGACTATGATGATCTGCTCGTTTACCTTAGGAGTTTTTTAACCGGTCAAAGCGCCGCCGCCACAGAATTCCTCAAAAAAATACAATATGTAATGGTTGATGAATACCAGGATACAAATAAACTGCAGGCCGAGATTGTAAAAGGGCTGACAAGAGCGAATAATAATATTATGGTTGTTGGTGATGATTCGCAGTCTATTTATTCTTTCAGAGGGGCTGATTTTAAGAATATAATGGATTTCCCAAATCTTTTTGATGATACCCGGATAATAAAACTTGAGGAAAATTACAGAAGCACCGAAGAAATTCTTAATTTCACCAATAATATAATTGACGCGGCGATTGAGAAATATCCCAAGGTTCTTTATACACGAAACAGAAACGGCGATATGCCGGTCATTATTTCGGCAACGAATGAAAATATGCAGTCCCGCTTTATCGCCGACAGAATTCTTGAATTACGTGAAGAAGGTGTGGAATTAAACGATATGGCTGTACTCTTCAGATCATCATATTTCAGTTTCGACCTGGAAATTGAGCTGAATAAAGCAAATATACCCTATCTTAAGTTTGGCGGCATGAAATTTATGGATACAGCTCATGTTAAAGACCTTATCTCTTTTTTGCGGATTTCATCCAATCCTTCCGATATGATAAGCTGGTACCGGGCGCTCCTTTTGCATGAAGGAATAGGACCCAAAAAAGCGCAGCAGATTATGGATAAAATTTCTTCCGGTGAAATACAGGTTGACAGCGGTGATAAACAAATCAAAAATGACAAGCTGACATCAAAGGTTTATTCCCTGTTTAAACTTCTTCAAAAAATTCAAAACTCAAAGAAACCCCCTGCTGAGCTGGCAGAAATTGTCTATACCTATTACGATCCCCTGTTCCGTGAAAAGTATGACGATTTTAACAAAAGGAAAAAAGACCTTGATATTTTTCTTAATATCGCCGAAAACTACAAAAGTTTGAATAGTTTTTTAACAGATTTAGCGCTTGAGCCGCCAACAGACAGTGTCGGCGGAGTTGATTCTACGGAAAAAGATAAAGAATTTCTGACTCTTTCAACTATTCATTCGGCAAAGGGACTTGAATGGCATTCTGTATTTATTATTCACGCGCTGGAAGGATTTTTCCCTTCAAGCCAGTCTTTCGAAGATACCGACGCCATTGAGGAGGAAAGAAGACTGATGTATGTGGCTTCTACCAGGGCAAAACGTAATCTTTATATTTGTTATCCTATGAATATTTTCGACCGTCAGCAGGGAATCACTATTTCAAAACCATCACGGTTTATTGAAAATATCAGTGAAGATCTGGCGGAAGAATGGTTGTTAGAGGAAGAATTTTAAGTGTGGTTGACGGAATGGATTTTCGCAGGCGCCGCGTCGGTAATTCTGGTAACAAATATTTATATGCTGTTATCATTTTTTTTTCGCGGAAAGAAAATTTATCCGGCGCCTCCGCTGGAAATTTCCGTTATCATTGCCGCTAAAAATGAAGAAAAGAATATTCAGGGCCTCATTAACTCTCTTCTAAAACTCAATTATCCTGAAGGAAAATCCGAAATAATTATTGTCAATGATAATTCCACCGATAAAACCGGTCAGCTTCTTGAGGAATTAACTTTCTCTCATAAGAATATAAAATTTTTTAATCTGCGGAAAAAAAAACTCGCGGGAAAAAAAGGAGCGCTCGATTTTGGCATCGGTAAGGCAAAATTTGATAATATCGCCGTGACAGATGCCGACTGCCGTCCCGAAAAAGAGTGGCTGAAAATGATTTCGGATCATCTCTCCGCCGGGTTTGATCTGGTATTCGGCGCCGCTCCCCTTTTACACACTGAGGGAATTGCAGGCCGTCTCGCTCTCTTTGATAATTTACATACCCATGCGCTTATGTTCCTCTTCGCTTACGCTGGTATGCCTGTTTCAGGCACGGCAAGAAGCATGGCTTATCGGAAAACCTTACTCGAAAAGATTGGCGGGTATCAGAAAACAGCCGTCACCCTGAGTGGCGATGACGACCTTGTATTAAAGGAAAGCGTTAATAAAGGTTTTAAGCCGATATATTTTATTGATAATGCCTCCTTTGTCTGGTCGGAGGGTAAAACCACTTTCGGGGAGTTATTCAGACAAAAACAAAGGCATCTTTCAACATCAATTCATTACTCCCCTCTCAAAATGATATTGCTTTCTCTCTATCATATCAGTAATTTATTGGTTATTATATTGCCATTTATTCATTTATCAGTTGAGTGGGGAATAATTTTATTGTTGAAAATTTCAACAGACTTGCTTATTAATCTGTTATTCAGGAAAAAGCTTGATTCCAAGCTGCAACTCCATGAATTATTATTTTACCAGTATTTATGGGAATTTATTAACCCGGCCTGGTTTATTTCCGGAAATCTAAAAAAAACGGTCTGGAGATAATATGGACTACAAACTATTAGCTAAAACAGCTATTAAAGCGAAAAAAAAGGGGCTGCCGGTTTATTCGGGATTTCATGTCGGCGCGGCTCTTATTACTGAGGATGGAAAAATTTACCAGGGAGCGAATATTGAAAATTCCTCCTATGGCCTGACTATTTGTGCCGAAAGAACCGCGGTTTTTAACGCTGTTCTCGAAGGTGAAAGAAAATTTAAAGCAATCGCCATCGCGAGCGACGCAAAAGGATTTTGCCCCCCCTGCGGAGCATGCCGCCAGGTTCTGGCAGAACTCTGCGGCCTGGATCTGGAAGTTCTTCTTGTTGATCCCGAAGAAAATATTCAGCGATATAAAATGTCTGAACTGCTTCCGGTTTCTTTTGAGAAAGATTTCCTGAACAGTAAATAATATAGATCAATAATTATTGGTTTAATCGCGGATAATATTGTATTTTTGCTTTTTTTATTAAATTTACTGGATAATACGATATGCTGGAATATAACCCTCAGGCGATACCCACAGATACCGGCTGGATTGAAGTTGTTGCAGGATGCATGTTCAGCGGTAAAACAGAAGAACTTATTAGAAGACTCAGAAGAGCGGAAATTGCGAAACTTAATGTGAAAATTTTTAAACCAAAGATTGACACAAGATATTCATCCTCAAGAATTGTCTCCCATAATGAACAGTCCCTTCCATCAGTTATGGTCGCCAACGCGGATGAAATTCTCGAGCACTCAGGCGACGCGCATGTTATTGGAATTGATGAAGCGCAATTTTTTGGTCTGGAGCTGATTGATGTATGTAATGAACTTGCGGATAAAGGCAAAAGAGTAATTGTCGCGGGACTTGATATGGACTATAAAGGAATTCCTTTCGAACCTATGCCTCAGCTTCTCGCTGTAGCTGAATATATAACTAAAACACATGCTATCTGCGTTGTATGCGGCAACCCGGCCGACCGGACACAGAGGCTTACTGATTCAACCGAAAGAGTAGTTGTAGGCGCTTCGGGAAGTTATGAAGCCCGATGCAGAAAACACCATTATATTCCCAAATCAGATCAGGAAACAAAATGAGTATTGAATCGATCCTCAGAGGTATTCCCGGAATTCTTATAATTCTTGGCATCGCTTTCCTTCTTTCACAGAACCGAAAAAAAATAAACTGGAAACTTGTCAGAAACGGACTTATCCTCCAATTCCTTTTCGCCATATTTTTCCTTAAAGGAGAAGTGATGGGGCAGTGGTTCGCTCCGTTAGGGTGGCCCAAAGATTTATTCCGTTTTGTGAGTCAGTTTTTCGTGGTGGTTTTACAGTTTACGACCGAAGGAGCTGAATTTATTTTCGGACCCCTGGCCATAAGTCCCGGATCCGAAGGAAGTATGGGGCACTTTTTCGCTTTTCAGGTGCTGCCTACTATTATTTTCTTCGCCTCACTTATGGCTGTGCTCTATCACCTGGGTGTGATGCAGATGATTGTCCGTTTCATGGCATGGATAATGGCTAAATTCCTGGGGACCAGCGGAGCAGAAAGCCTTTCATGCACCGCTAATATTTTTGTCGGGCAGACTGAAGCTCCTCTGATGATTAAACCCTACCTTAAGGGCATGACCAAAAGTGAAGTCCTCACTATAATGACCGGAGGAATGGCAACAATTGCCGGCGGAGTGATGGCGGCCTATATTCAGATGCTGAGCCAGTCGTTCGCCGATTCAATGGGACTCGCGCTTCAGGAAGCGCAGCTTATGTTTGCCACTCACCTGCTCGGGGCAAGCGTTATGGCCGCGCCGGCCGCGCTGGTAATATCCAAAATGATCTGGCCCGAAACCGATACTCCCGAAACAAAGGGAGAAGTAAAAATCCATGTGGAAAAAACTTCATCCAATGTGGTTGAAGCTGCCGCTTCAGGCGCCGGCGAAGGATTGAAGCTGGCCCTTAATGTCGGAGCTATGCTGCTGGCTTTTATCGCGCTTATAGCGATGGCTAATTACCTGCTCGAAATAATTGGCTCCATAGGGGGCCTGAATGAATATCTCCTTGCCGAATTTGGTAAACCGCTCAGTATGCAGCTTATATTCGGGATGGTTCTTCAGTTCCTGGCCTTCAGCATCGGTGTTCCCTGGGAAAACGCCCTTGATTTTGGAAGTCTGATAGGAACTAAAGTGGTGCTTAATGAGTTTGTCGCTTATATGGATATGAGCAACCTTATCGCCCTGAAAGAAATGGTAAATGAAAAAGCGATTGTTATGGCCACATTCGCCCTCTGCGGATTCGCCAACTTCAGCTCTATCGCTATCCAGATAGGAGGTTTATCTCCACTCGCCCCTGAACGCAGACCCGATTTTGCCGCTCTTGGAATTAAAGCGGTTATAGGAGGAACTCTCGCAACATTAATGACAGCAACTTTAGCAGGAATACTCTTTTGAAAACTGACTTAAAAGCAAAATACAAAGATTTACTCGACGTTTTAAAAAATGAGGCTCCCTTTGAGCCTCATTTTTCAATTGTACTTGGAAGCGGACTTGGCAATTTCGCCGAGAGTGTTGAAATTATTAAATCAATTAACACATCCGATCTTCCCGGTTATCCCGAATCAACAGTGCAGGGACATTCGGGCAAAATTTATTTCGCCCGTTATGAAGGGAAAAACCTGCTACTTTTTAAAGGCAGGATACATTATTACGAGGGATATTCTCTTTCCGAATGTCTTCTCCCCGTGCTTGCAGCCCATCACCTCGGGACAAAAAAAATGCTCCTGACCAATGCCGCAGGCGGAATAAATCATCACTTCATGACCGGCGACCTGATGCTTAACAGTTCAATGAACTCAATCTTCATTAAAAAAGAACTGGCAAAACTGCTCGGCGTTCCCTCCATTGAGCAAAAAAACCGTTTTACCGATTTTCCCTCTCATCATCTTAATATGCTTGTAAGAGAGGCCGCTTCGGCTGAGGGAATTCTGATAAAAGAAGGTGTCTACTGTTATGTGACAGGCCCCTCCTATGAAACACCTGCCGAAATACAGATGCTCGCCAAACTCGGCAATGACGCAGTCGGCATGTCCACAGTTCATGAAGCTGTGTTCGCTTCATATCTTGGCATTGATGTAACGGCAATTTCATGCGTTACCAACCATGCCGCCGGTATTTCCCATCACAAACTTTCCCACCACGAAGTGATGGAAACCGCCGACCTCGTCCAGGATAAATTTGAAAGGCTGGTTAAGAGGCTTGTGACACTGGTATAGTGGGAAAAGATATTAAATTAAATTGCGTTTGTTTCCTGGTATATTTTTAATTATTGAGTTGACATTATAAGGAACAACAGGTATTTTCTGTAATCTGATATGCAGGAGTATAAAAATGCAACGAAGATTAAATACATTACTTCGATCATCGAAATCAAAAAAGACAAATTTTTCAGAAGATAATATGTTAACTTGCTCCAACCCAGATAAAATATAAGTTTGTAAGGAATGTGATTTTAAAATTTTTTGCCATATTACAGAATGAACAGACTTAAAATATTTATTAGCAGCGTACAATCAGAATTTGCTCACGAACGGCAGGCACTATATGATTATATTTTATCCGATTCTTTGCTGGGCAGATTTTTCGATCCTTTTATTTTTGAGAACATGCCTGCCGGTGATCAAAGTGCAGATGCTGTTTAACTGCAACAGGTAGAACAGTGTCACATCTATTGAGCCCTATTAGGCAAGCAATATGGTTCGGAAGATGCAACAGGGATTGCACCTACAGAACATGAATTTAATCATGCTACAAAACATTACAAAACCCGTTTAGCTAATTTAGCCACGCATTCATCAGAAGAAAGAGAAACAAAAGAAAATAAATTCATCAAGAAGGTTCAATCAGTATTGGTACGGAAAGGTTTTTCTTCCACTGAGGAACTTAAATCAGCGGTTTATGCCTCTTTGGTTAATTACTTAATAGAAAAAGAAATTATCCGTATTGGCCCCTTCGATGCTTCTTTGCATCCAAATGCTGATATTGCTGAAATTTCCCAAAATAAAGTGATCGATTTTGTAAGGCTTGCCCGCTCCAAAAGAGGTTTCCCTTTACAGGAAACATCCCCCATCACAGATATTCTTACTCATCTAAATTTGATAAATAATAAAAGATTAACCCATGCAGCCATTTTATTATTTGGTAAAGATCCACAGCGTTTTTTTATCAATTCAGAAATTCGATGCGCCTATTTTCATGGAAACGTAGTAGAAAAGCCCATTCCCTCATACAAAGTTTTTAAAGGTGATGTTTTTGAACTTGTTGATCAGTCAGTGGATTTTATTCTTTCAAAATTAGATTATTCCATTAAAACTCGTTCAAAAGAAGTTTCAATTCCCGGTCAATATGAGATTCCAAAAGAGATCATTGCTGAGGTCATTGTAAATGCTGTGGCACATAGGGATTATACAAGCAACGGAAGTATTCAGGTTATGCTTTTTAACGATCGCTTGGAGATTATAAATCCTGGCATTTTACCCTTGGGCTGGACTGTAGAAAAATTAAAAAGGACACATTATTCTGTTCCCGCAAATCCTTTGTTAGCAGAACCAATGTATTTAAAAGGCTATATTGAAAGACTTGGGACAGGAACTCTTGATATACTCAATATTTCAAAAGAAAATAATTTACGAGAGCCTGAATTTGAACAAAATGACTCATTCAAAGCTATTGTTTACAGACCAGGCGCCGACCAAGTTCCATCTAATTACCGTAGAAGTACCGCAGAAGTACCGCAGAAGTACCGTAGTACCTCCGGTGAAGTTCTCAATTTATTAAAGGTTATGAAGGGTGATATAAGAAGAAAAGAAATTCAGGAATCTTTAGGATTAAAGCATGAAGGAAATTTTAGAGATAATCATTTAGAACCGGCATTATCTGGTGGTTATATAAAAATGAGATATCCTGATAACCCCAATCATCCAAGACAAAAATACTCCATAACTGAAAAGGGGAAAAATGCATTATTTGGGAAATAACGAAATATCAAGATGACTGATTTTTTATGTGTCTCCCATAATTTCCGGTTGAGGTGGCTTTTAATATTCATCATGGAATAAAAGAACAGTTGGGAACAGATAAAATTAAAGTTTCAGAAATTTGCATTTGATACTAAATCCCAGGATATTTTTAACCGGATGAGCTCGTCTTGAAATTGGAGGAAGTTAGTCCGAAAAAGTAGGAAGTAATAACTAAAATGACAGGGAGCAAAAACGATGTATTATTCAGGTAATAAAGAAATATGAAACATTCTGGCTTACCTGAAATTAAATCACTGCCCCCAATGAAACCACGGCCGAAATAAAAATGCCCGCCGGAATTTCCCATCACAAACTTTCCCACCACGAAGTGATGGAAACCGCCGACCTCGTCCAGGATAAATTTGAAAGGCTGGTTAAGAGGCTTGTGACACTGATATAGCGGGGAATTTAGTCGAAATAACAACACGTTTATTGCAGGATACGCTTAAATTGAAGTTCGATACTCATATTTAGGAAACCTAAGATTATTTATTGTCGGTGTTCCCTCCAAAGGCACAGGTTTTATATCTTAAAGAATCCGCATAATGTGGCCTCTGCGAAGACCCAATTTATCACAATTGCCTTGCAGAGGCAAATATTATTGTAGTAAATGATAACAAAATCATTAAAAATCCTTGCAGAGGATTAACAAACCGTCCCAATTCATCAAACACATGTTGTAAGAGCCTGATACAGTTAGGGTAATGGTTTTTCGTAATTGTGTTGAAATCTGAAATCCGGACCTCTTCCGCGTCAATTAACGCTGGCCGACCTGAAAAAAGACCATGTTTTTTTCCGGCCAACCCTATTATAGCAAAACCACTTTTTTATGCCGGCTATATCGAACGCCTCGGAAACGGTATTACGGATATGGTAAAAAACTGTGCGACGGATTGGAAGGACCCAAATTCATGCAGGAATCCTCCTGCACGTAGAGACAAGGCATGCCTTGTCTCTACAAATTTTGCATAGCAGAATTCACCATCGCCGCCGCCGTAATAACCGCTGTTTCGGCGCGCAGCCTGTTTTCAGCCATTTTAAGAATAACAGGATATTTTTCATTTAGAATATTCAGCTCATCATCTGCCAGTCCCCCTTCCGGACCGAATATGCAGTAAATATCATTATCGGCAGATTTTGATGCGCCCAGGAATTCTGTAAAACTTTTTTCACCTTTCTGATCGAAAATGATAAGTCTGCCTTCTTTTTCGGCGATGCCTTTAATTGATTTTTCATAACCCACCTCAGGAAGAAAACTTCTCAGTGACTGCTTCATCGCGGCTGTGGCAATCTTCATCCAGCGTTCTCTTTTATCCCCTTTCGCGAGGCTTCTTTGCGCGTCAAAAACAATAATACGGGTAATGCCTAGCTCAACAGCTTTTTCAATTGCAAATTCGAAACGATCGGCAACTTTCAGACGGGGAATGCAGAATATAAAATTTCTCAGGGGATTCTCATACCTGTATTCCTTCAATGGTTTCGCGACGAGCTCCCTTTTGGATAGTAAAACAACTTCCGAGCGGAATATTGAACCTTTTCCATTTGTTACATGGATTATATCTCCGACATTATGCCGCATAACCCTGATAATATGCAACGCTTCATCACCGGTAATGTTGAAGGGATTTTCCCCTTCTGCCTCCGGGGTAAAATATAATTCACTGTCAGAAAGAAAAACCTGATCCAATCAGCCACTCTCCTTCTCTGATTTCATTAAAAGAATATTCGATTCTGAACGCGTTATAGGGCAGGAACAAAAATGTAAGCCCGAATCCCCATCCCGAATCAAAATTATTATAACTCAATTTTTCGTTATTATAAAATGTTGTTCCCGTATCGCCAAAAGCTGAAAGAAATATTCCAATTCTTGTCGATGTCAGCCTTTTGGGAAGCAGGGGCAGATCGATGCTGAAATTCCATTCACTCACAATGGGATACACCGCCTCCAGTGAGGTCAGCAGATAATTATTCCCCTCCCTGTCATCATCCTTATGGCCGCGGACAATCTCACTGAATCCAAGGAAAGAAAGATCATAAGAGGGAACTGTATGCCCCGAAGTATGCCTGCCGGTAAATCTGAACTTCAGAGTAAACTTCTCCCAAAGGGGAAAATATTTCCTGAAATCCACCCGGAACAGGTTATAAGAAACATCCTTCAAACCAAAACCTTTATGGAGCCAGTCGACCTGGGTAAAAATTCCTCCCCTGGCATACTGGGAAAGATCGCGCGAATTGTGCACATAAGTAATACCGGCGGCGGGGATGTAATCCTCGGTTTCCCCGGAAGCTGTAAATCCTTCCGTATATCCGTCAGGGGGTTTAAGATAATAAAAATTTGTATTGAGATAAACAGCGTTAAAGATATCAAGCCGTTTGCCAAATCTTAATTCACCTCCAATCACCTTATTCTGGAAATAATCCCCGTAACGCCTTCTCGCTTTAATGCTGTTATTCCCTATCCGTGAATAATAGAGGCTGAAATTCATACTAAGATTATCAGCAAAAGGCAGATAGGGATTGAAATAATTTATCAGATAGGTGGGATTATAGCCAAAAGTGGCTATAAGTCTTATGGTTTCATTACGCCCCCTGAAATTCTTGTATAACACATTAACTCCATAGGAAGCGTCCGCAAGCCTGTTGTTATTGATTTTGAATACGGGATACGGATAAATATACCACGATTCATGCAGTGATATTACAACAATATTCAGCGAATCATGCCTGACAGGAAATACATCAACTTTGCTGAAAAGTCCCAGACTGAAAACTCTTTCACTGTTAAATTTCAGAATTTTCGAGTCGACAGAATCCCCTTTCGAGAAAGAAAGCTCGCGCAAAATAATAAAATCTTTGGTGATCTTATTCCCTTCAAGAGCGATTGAATCAACTAACACTTTACTATATTCCGGAATTGAAAGAGTATCAGAATATTCCGACAAATCAGCAGCCTTAGAATAACAGTTAACCGGGGATATATAAAAAAAGGCGGCCCATAACAAAAAGGGGAAGCTAAAAACTATTCCCCTTTTCCAAAATTCATTTATTTTATTCAGACTTTTCAATAAAGCATCTCATCATAAACAATTTTAATACACTCATCCTGAACGGTCATAATATTCGCCTCAATGACGGGAGCGACAGCTTCATCATTTTTTATTCCAAGCTGAAGCCAGAGTGCGCCCGGTTTAACACCAAGCACATCCGGGATAATTTCACCAATTGTTTCAGGTCTTCTGAAAACATTAATAATATCAATTTCAAAAGGAACATCTTTCAGTGAGGGATAAACCTTAATTGATCCGGCTTCGGTAAAGGCCGGGTTAACCCCGGCCACATTAAAACCTTTATCGACAAGGTACTCTGCAATCATCCTGCTGATCTTGAACGGTTTTGAGGAAATACCGACAACCGCGATGTTCTTTGATTTTTTGAGCAAATTATATAATTCTTCTCTTTTTTGCTCCATCAGTTATTCCTCGTATTCCGAAACAGGAAGACAACTGCATACAAGATTCCTGTCGCCATAAGCATTATCCACCCTTCCGGAAGCGGGCCAGAATTTATTTTCTTCAATCCATTCCAGAGGGAATGCCGCTCTCTCCCTGCTATAAGGATGGGTCCAGTTATCCTTCAATACTGATCCCGCGGTATGGGGAGCGTTTATTAATGGATTGTCATCCTTCGGCAACGATCCATCCGCGATTTCACTGATCTCATTATATATTGAGATCATGGCGTCACAAAAGCGGTCCATCTCGGCTTTTGATTCACTTTCGGTCGGTTCCACCATCAGGGTGCCCGGCACAGGGAAAGAAACCGTGGGAGCGTGATAATTATAATCCATGAGTCGTTTGGCCACATCTTCAACCTCAATGCCGGTTTCAGCTTTAAAACCACGCAGATCGAGAATCATTTCATGACCGACAAAACCTTTAACTCCGGTATAAAGAACCGGGAAATATTTCCCCAGGCGGTTTTTAATATAATTGGCGTTGAGAATCGCTATTTCACTCGCCTTTTTTAATCCTGCCGCTCCCGTCATTCTGATATAAGCATAGGATATGACAAGAACGTTCGCGCTGCCCCAGGGAGCCGCGGATACTGCGTTTATCGCCTGTTCCCCGTTGATCGTAACAACACTGTGTCCCGGTAAGTGAGGAGCAAGATGCGATGCCACAGCGATAGGCCCCATACCCGGACCGCCGCCGCCATGAGGAATGCTGAATGTTTTATGAAGATTAAGATGACAGACGTCGGCGCCGATAACAGCGGGATTTGTCAGCCCCACCTGGGCGTTAAGATTTGCGCCATCCATATAAACCTGGCCGCCATTATCATGAATTATCGCGCATATTTCTTTAATATCCTGTTCAAAAACTCCATGAGTAGATGGGTAGGTTACCATGAGGGAAGAAAGCTTATCTGAGTTTTCTTCTGCTTTCTTTCTCAGATCATTAATATCGATATTACCTTTATCATCACATTTTACGATCACAACTTTAGAACCTGCCATAACTGCGCTCGCGGGGTTGGTTCCATGCGCTGAAGAAGGGATAAGACATACATCCCTTTCACCTTCACCGTTAGCTTCCTGGTATTTCCTGATTACCATTAATCCTGTAAATTCGCCCTGCGCGCCTGAATTAGGCTGAAGCGATACAGCGCTGAATCCGGTCATACTTTTAACCTGTTCTTCCAGTCTGTTAAAAAGTTCTGTATAACCTTCCGCCTGATCGCGTGGAATAAAAGGATGAAGGGAAGAAAACTCCGGCCATGTAATACCGAGCATCTCGGTGGCGGCATTAAGTTTCATTGTGCATGAACCGAGTGGAATCATTGAAGTGGTAAGAGAGAGGTCTTTTCGTTCCAGCTTTTTGATATATCTCATCATCTCGGTTTCGGAGAAATAACTGTTAAAAACAGGATGAGTAAGATATTCACTCTTTCTTATTAAGCCGGCCGGGATTGAATCCCCAATCTCAAAATCTGAAGGAAGTTTTTCACCTTTAACCTCAGCGAAAAGCGCCAGTATATTTTTCACTTCATCGATATTCGAGCTCTCATCCAGCGAAATGCCGATATCGCCATTATCAAAATAGCGGAAATTCATGTTAGCGTTTAGGCTTTTTTCCTTTATTTCTTCAGTTTTATTTCCACTTTCTATTCTGATTGTATCAAAGAAATTTTTATTCAGAACAGGATAACCAAGTTTTTTAATACCTCCGGCCAGAGATGCTGTGAGTTTATTTATCCGGGAAGCTATATTCTTCAAACCTTCCGGTCCGTGATAAACAGCATACATTGAAGCCATAATAGCGAGCAGCACCTGCGCTGTGCAAATATTACTTGTCGCTCTTTCACGTTTAATATGCTGTTCTCTTGTCTGAAGCGCCATTCTCAGGGCAGACTTGCCGTTGGAATCCTGTGAGATGCCGATGATTCTTCCCGGCACATTTCTTTTGTATTCCTCTCTCGTAGCGAAAAATGCCGCGTGGGGGCCGCCATATCCCATTGGGACACCAAACCTCTGGGCCGAACCCAAAGCCGCGTCTGCGCCCATTTCTCCCGGCGGTGTCAGCATGGTAAGAGCCATCAGGTCTGTGGCAACGGCCACAAATATTTCATTTTCTTTCGCTTTTGAGATTACCTCGGAATAGTCGATAATATCACCACTATCATCGGGATACTGAAGAAGCATTCCATAAACATCTTCATCATATCCGAATTCGGCAACGTTTCCCCTGACAATCTCAATCCCAAGCGGTTTCGCGCGGGTTATCATCACGTCAACCGTCTGTGGAAAAACGGAATCCGCCACAAAAAACTTAAAAGCTTTCTTTTTATTTTTCTTTCGGAGTGAGAAAAACATGGCCATCGCTTCCGCGGCGGCTGTTGCTTCATCGAGGAGTGAAGCATTTGCCAAAGGCAGTGAGGTAAGATCAGAAACCATTGTCTGAAAGTTTAATAATGCTTCAAGTCTTCCCTGTGATATTTCGGCCTGGTACGGAGTATATTGAGTATACCAGCCGGGATTTTCGAGAATATTTCTTCTTATTACTGATGGTGTAATTGTACAGTAATACCCCATTCCGATAAAGGACCGGAATACTTTATTTTTCGCGGCTATTCCGGCAAGCTCATCGAGCAATTGAGCTTCGGTAAGGGGTGTGTCAAGTTTCATTTCGTCAGTTAACCTGATTTTTTCAGGAATTGTTTTTGAAATCATCGAATCAACAGATTCTTCACCTAAAACATCGAGCATCGCATTTATTTCTTCAGCAGAAGGACCAATATGACGGTCAATAAATCGGTCGGTAAATTGATAATTTTCCATAATTCGCTTTCTCTTTTATATTGGAAAATCAGTTAATAATTGATCAAAATTGATATGTAAATATATAAAAGTCTTCACTCTCTTTAAGAAAAAAAGCTCCCCGAAAAGGAGATAATACAAATATTTTATGATTGATGCGAAAGGTGAGTATACCAAAAAATCGTAATCTTAATCATAAACTGGCAAGCCAGAGTCAAGCAATTTAAATGCTTCAGATCATACACTAAAAACTCACCCCCCAGCCCCCTCTCTTGAAAAAAGAGAGGGGGTGTCTTAAAGTCCCTCTCTTCCCAAGAGAGGGATTTAGGGTGAGTTTGTGGTATTTCTCGAAATATTAAAAAAATTTTGCCATTTTGCGTAGAATTTAACTCCTTACGGAATAATCTGGCGGAGCCAGAAGAATAATGAAATCCCAAAAATGAATCGTACTCGTTCTCGTAATCGTAATTCCTACTCGTCTCTTCAAAACGCTCTGGTTATTCGAGAACGATGACGATTACGAGTACCGCTTCGCTGAGTACGAAAAATTTTGCCATTGTGCGTAGAATTTCACTGCTGATGGAGTGATCTGGCCGAGCCGGAAGTGAATAGTGGTTAGTGAAGAGTGAAGAATGAAGAATGAAAACAATTTTCAAATTTATTAAAGAACTTAATTTCGACAGCTAACAGATATCCGGTCAGTCTTTTTAATCACCCTGTTCCTATTCTGAGTTTATTACCCCGATCATGATATAATTCCTTAGAATATATCGCCCGTTTGAATAAGGTTAATAAGGTTTAATTTTGCCGGGTGGGTTCCTATACTACTAAGGTTAAAATACAAAATCAGGTTTCTTCCATTGCATGAATTCGTCATTCGTCATTCGTCATTTCTTTTGCGGGATTTGGTGTTTTGGTGATTTTGTGGCTTTTCTTCCGCCTAAATCAGCGAAATCAAAATAATCTGCGGTCATCTTTCAATTGTTCATTGTACATTATTAATTGTTAATTGAAATTTTGCCATTATGCGTAGAATTTAACTCCTTACGGAGTAATCAGGCATGCCAAAAGTGAATAGTGGTTAGTGAAGAGTGAAGAATGAAAACAATTTTCAGATTTATTAAAGAACTTAATTTCGACAGCTAACAGATATCCGGTCAGTCTTTTGAATCACCCTATTCCTGTTCTGAGTTTTTTTACGCAATCATTAGATAATTCCTTAGAACATCTCGCCCGTTTGAATAAGGTTAATAAGATTTAGTTTGGTCGGGTAGTTTCCTATGCTACTAAGGTTAAAAAAATAAAAAATACGGTTTCATTACATTCTTTTCATTCCTCATTCGTAATTCGTAATTTCTTTTGCGGGATTTGGTGTTTTGGTGATTTTGTTGCCCCTATTCCACCGCAAACCGGGAAATCTTCTTATTCCGTCTCCTTATCCTCTTCCTCAATTCTCTTTTTGATAATCTCAAGCGCTTTTTTTGCGGCCATCTGCTCTGCCGATTTTTTGCTTTTTCCCTCTCCCAGGCTGACTACCTCTTCATTTATCAGCACTTCCGATGTAAATGTTTTCGCGTGTTCAGGCCCTTCCTCCGAACATAATCTGTATAACGGCATCGATAAACCGGCAGAATGAGCAAATTCAAGAAGCTGACCTTTATAATTAGTATCCTTCATAAATCTGCCGTTTTCAAGATTGGGATAAATAATCCACTTAAGAACAAAGTCTGTTGCTTCTTCAATCCCCTTATCAATATATATCGCGCCTATTACAGCTTCGAGCGCGTCGGCGATGATCGTTTTAAATCCTTCGGAAGAACCTTTGATAAACTTTTTGTTATAAAAAACATACTTCTCGAGACCCATTCTCTCGGCAGATTCGGCAAGAGATTTTTTATCAACAAGCTGCGATCTGGTTTTTGTGAGAAATCCCTCATCTCTGGAACTGAATTCTTTAAATAAATATTCCGCGACGACGAGATCGAGGACCGCGTCGCCGAGAAATTCAAGTCTTTCATTTGTTTTGTTCAGATCGGGCAGGACGCCCAGGTAAGAACGATGGGTAAGAGCTTTTATGTAATATTCACTTTGTGCCGGGACTATTTTATAGTCCTGCTCCAACCCATTCAATCTTTTATTTAATAATTTTTGATCGGAATAAGATTGAATATTGTTTTTACTAAAAATACTTCTTATTCTCTCAAAAACAGATGTCAACAAAAATTAACCTTCATATTTTTTAAACACCAGTGTGGCATTATGTCCGCCAAATCCGAAAGTATTGCTCAGGGCATACCTGATATCCTTTTTCACCGGCTTCATTGGCGTATAGTTCAAATCACATTCCGGATCGGGAACTGTCAGATTGATCGTCGGGGGAATAATACCATTTTTCAAAGCCAGCACAGAGGCAATCGATTCAACAGCGCCCGCTGCGCCAAGCAGATGTCCCGTCATTGATTTAGTGGAACTGATGGCAACCTTATAGGCGTAATCACCAAAAACAGTTTTGATTGCGGTAGTTTCGGTAACGTCATTTAATGGTGTGGAAGTGCCATGAGCGTTTATATAATCAAGCTCTTCAGGTTTAATACCTGCTTCAGCGAGGGCCATTTTCATCGAACGGACAGCTCCTTCACCACCAGGGGCGGGAGCAGTAAGATGGAATGCATCCCCTGTTAATCCTATACCAACTAATTCAGCGTAAATTTTTGCTCCTCTCCGCAGAGCGTGTTCATATTCTTCAAGAATCAGAACAGCCCCGCCTTCTCCAATAACAAATCCGTTTCTTTCTTTATCAAAGGGGCGTGACGCCTCTTCAGGTTTGTCATTCCATGTAGAAATAGCCCTGGCAGCGCCGAATCCACCGACCGACATTTTAGTAACAGCCGCTTCCGATCCGCCGCAGGCCATCATATCGGCTGTCCCGCGCTGGATTAACATATAAGCGTCGGCAATAGCATGAGAAGAGGTGGAACAGGCGGAAGTTGTAGCATAGTTTGGTCCTTTCAACCCGAAATTAATAGATATTTGCCCGGCGGCAATATCTGAAATCATCATCGGGACAAAAAACGGACTGATTCTTTTGGCTCCATTCTTAACATATTCACCGTGCTGAGTCTCAAAAACTTCCATACCGCCGATTCCGCTTCCAAAGACAACACCAAAACGTTCACGGTCAGTCTTGTCAAAATCAAAACCGGCATCATCAACAGCCATCGAGGCGCAGGCAACCGCATACTGGCAGAAAGTGTCCATTCTTTTCGCGGCTTTTTTATCAATATACTGATGGGGATCAAAATTTTTAACTTCGCAGGCGAACCGGGTGCTGAATTCTGAGGCATCAAATTTTGTTATCATTCCGGCGCCATTGCGTCCTTCAAGCAATCCCTGCCAGTATTCTTCAACCGTATTCCCGATAGGGGTTACGGCGCCCATGCCGGTAATTACCACTCGTCTGTTCATTAAACTACTCCCGATAGGATTTAGGGTATTCTCAAATAGGTATTTAAGTATTGAGGCTGCGTTGAAAAATCAACTGCAGCCTTAATCAATTACTTTTCTATCTTTTCACCAAGATATTTTATTGCGTCACCAACTGTTGAAATCTTTTCCGCGTCTTCATCAGGAATGGAAATTCCGAATTCTGATTCGAACCCCATAACCAATTCAACGATATCGAGTGAATCGGCGCCAAGGTCATTCGTGAATGAAGCATCAGGAGAAATCTGGGAGTCCTCAACACCGAGTTTGTCCATAATTATCTCTTTTACTTTTGCTTCAATATCCATTTTTTACTCCTATTAAGTTAATGAATTAATGTTTTTTTAATTTATAAAATCTACATCGCAAGACCGCCGTCAATACGGATAACTTCACCAGTAATGTAATCGGCGGCGTCACTGCATAAAAATCCTACTACTTTCGCGACATCTTCGGGTGTGCCAATTCTTTTAAGAGGCACATTCTGCAACAACATTTCGCGCTGCTTATCGTTAAGCTTTTTTGTCATGGCGGTTTCAATAAATCCGGGAGCTACCGCGTTAACTGTAATATTTCTGGAAGCAAGCTCTTTGGCCAGAGCTTTTGTCATTCCGATAACGCCTGCTTTCGCGGCGACATAATTTGCCTGGCCGGGATTTCCGATCATCCCGACAACTGAGGCAATATTCACAATCCTTCCATAACGCTGCTTCATCATATATTTGATGGCCGCTTTGGAATAATTATAAACACTGCGCAAGTTTGTTTGTATTACTGAATCAAAATCTTCTTCGCTCATTCTCATCAGAAGATTATCACGCGTAATACCCGCATTATTAACAAGTATGTCTATTCCGCCAAGTTTTTCAACTGCGTATTCAATTGTGTTTACAGCATCTTCATAAGAAGTGGCGTCTGCCTTAAAGGCATGAATTTCAGTATGTGGATTATTAATCTCCTTTCGAAGCTCATCAGCGCATTCATCACAATTGTTATAAGCGAAAACGATGTCAGAAAAGAGAACGCCGCAGCAGCTTTTTGAAGCAAGCTCCTTAACGATCGCTCTGCCGATACCTCTCGTACCGCCCGTAACTATTGCTCTTCTTTTAGGTATTTCCACAACAATTTCCTGTTTTATTTACATAGATATATTATCTATAAATTTATTATTCTTCGCGCGCTTAATCAAGCTTTAATCTGAGGGGAAAAAATATTCATAAAATATGAAATTTCCAAAAAGTTATTCAATTATCATGTATACTGTTCAACTTCCTCAAATTTCGAAATTCCGAAAAGTTTCACTGAAGAATCAATTCGTTTAACAAGACCGCGCAAAACATTTCCGGGGCCTATTTCATAAAATTCATCAGCTCCGGCTTCAATCATATTTTTTATTGTTTCCTCCCAGCGCACAGGGGCAGTGACCTGCTGAAAAAGAAGTTCTTTGATCTCTTCCTTTTTCCTTACCGGTTTTGCCGTAACGTTGGCATAAACATCAAATGAGGCATCTGAAAATTCAGTTTCCTCAAGTCTCTTTTTTAATTTATCTTTTGCGCTCTGCATCAGCGGGGAATGGAAAGCACCGCTAACGACAAGTTTTTTAACTATTTTCGCTCCCGATTCTTTCGCTATTTTCATTGCCGACTCAACACCGGTAATGGAACCGGAGATTACAATTTGTCCGGGTGAATTAAAATTCGCGCACTGAACGATACCATCGACAGATGCTTTTTCGCAAACTTCCACCATTTTCGCGGGAGCCATTCCGATAACCGCGGCCATAGTTCCCGGATTATCAATTCCGGCCTGAAGCATTCCTTCACCTCTGAACCGGACCAGTTTAACAGCATCGGCAAAATTGAGGGCGCCCGCGACAACTAAAGCCGAATATTCACCAAGCGAATGACCCGCTGCCATATCGGGTTTTATTTTTTTTATCATTCCCGCCAAAAGCACACTATGCAAGAATATTGCGGGCTGTGTTATATCAGTCTGTTTTAACGCCTCGGCAGGTCCGTTAAACATTATTTCAGAAATTTTAACATCCATAGCCTCTTCGGCCGCCATGATTTTTTCTCTGGCTTCCGCAGATTTTTCCCACAGATCAGCGGCCATACCTACATACTGAGCTCCCTGCCCGGGAAATAAAAATGCTTTTTTACCCATTAGTCCATACTCCAGACCAGGTAAACAGCTCCCCAGGTAAAGCCGGCGCCAAATGCCGAAAGAATCAGTTTATCACCTTTTTTTACTTTTCCTGCTCTGTAATATTCAGTCAGACAGGAAGGGATAGTGGCGGCAGTTGTATTGCCATATTTATGTATATTAATCATAACTTTTTCTTTCTCCAGCCCCATCCTTTTCGCTGTTGAATCGATAATTCTCAGGTTTGCCTGATGAGGTACAAGATAAGCTATATCTTCTGATTTGAGTCCGTTTCTTTCCATTATATCAACCGATACATCGGCCATTCCTTTAACCGCGACTTTAAAAACCGCTTTGCCATCCTGGTAAATATAATGCCAGCGTTTGTCGACAGTTTCATGTGTGGCGGGATTCAGACTTCCGCCCGCTTTCATGTGCAGCGCTTCCATCCCCGATCCATCAACAAAGAGCATAGAATCCTGAATACCAAAGCTTGTATCTTCTGTCGGCTCGAGAAGGACAGCCGAAGCGGCGTCTCCAAAAAGAATACAGGTATTTCTGTCCTGGTAGTCAGCAATTGAGCTCATTTTATCGGAACCGACAACAACAACTTTTTTATATTTGCCTGTTTGAATAAGGCTTGCACCCTGTTCAAGGGAAAAAAGAAAAGATGAGCAGGCTGCCGAAACATCATATCCCCAAGCATTTTTCGCGCCTATTTTATGCTGAACAAGGCAGGCTGTAGAAGGGAAAAACATATCTGGTGTAACAGTGGCGACAATAATTACATCAATTTCTTCAGCTTTCAGACCGCTCGTTTCCATCAGGTCATTTATCGCTTTTTCAGCCATATCACTCGTGGCGCCATTTTCCATTTTCCTTCTTTCCAGAATTCCGGTTCTGGTTTTTATCCACTCTTCATTTGTATCAACAATCGATTCGAAATATTTATTGTCAAGAATTTTCTCAGGAAAGTAAACTCCCACACCGGTAACAGCAGCATTGATTTTATTCAAACCTTGTTAACTCCCATATTATCTTCCAAAACTTTTTCAAACTTATTCAGGAGATCCTTGCGGAACATTTCTTCCGCCCTGAATATCATATTTTTAATTGCCAGCGGAGAACTTGATCCATGCCCGACAATATTTATCCCCTTTATTCCCAATAAAGGAACTCCCCCCTGGTTCTGGTAATCCATATCACTGAAAGCGCTCTTCATCACTCCCCTCGCGGCGCCGATCTTAAGTTTATTTACAAAACTCTCTTCGGCGGCTCTTTTGAATTTGCTTTTAATGAGTCCCAGAACACTTTCAGCGAATTTCAGAATGATATTGCCGATAAACCCGTCACAAATAACAATATCGACCTTACCTTTTAATATATCTCCCCCTTCCACATTGCCGGCAAAATTAATATTTGCTTCGCTCAATAGTTTATATGCCGCCTGTGAAAGTTCGTTTCCCTTCTTCTCTTCCTCGCCGACATTTAAAATGCCGACAGAAGGATTTTTAAGACCATAAATTTCTTCAGCGAAAATTGAGGACATAAGGGCATATTCGAGGAGATGCTGAGGTTTACAATCAACGCTCGCCCCAACATCAAATAAAAAGCAGACACCACCCGACATGGTAGGCATCGGAGCTCCTATTGTAGGACGTCCCACCCCCCGTATTCTTCCTGTAAGAAGTGTTGAAGCGGCAAGCATCGCGCCTGTATTTCCCGCGCTGATAAAAGAATCTGCATCACCCTGACGGACAAGTTTTGCCCCCACAACGAGTGATGAATCCTTTTTCTGTTTAATCGCCTGGGCAGGACTTTCATTCATACCGATAACTTCGGCGGCGGGGATAATTTTACATCTTTCCTTACCACCCGGATAGTATGTCTTTATCTCCTCTTCCCTGCCAACAAGAAGCAGTTCAATATCCCTGTTTTCCTCAAGCGCCTGCAGTGATCCCGCTATAATGCTTTCAGGGGCATAATCGCCCCCCATCGCATCAACCGCGATTCTGCATTTATTTTTTCGGGCCGAATCAGTCATCAGTGACTGTTACGATTCCGGGACAAACATTGAACGACCCGCGTAATATCCACAGCTTGGGCACGCGCGGTGATTCAGTTTCATTTCTCCGCAATTCGAACAATGAGTTATAGTGGGCGCTGTTGCTTTATAATGAGTTCTTCTTTTGTCTCTTCTTGTCTTTGATATCTTTCTCTTTGGATGTGCCATTATAATTACCTTCTTCTATTGGTCTAATTTTCCTTTTAATTTCAACAACTTTTCCCAGGCAGGATTTATAACATCCCCTGAACATACACATTTTTCTTCATTAAGATTTTTACCGCATCCGGGACATAATCCGCGGCAGTCTTCCGAGCACAAAGTTTTCATAGGAACAGCTAAGTTCAGATATTGCACGGTATCATCTGTAAAATCTATTGAATCAATTTCAGGATTGATGTAATGGACATCATCCTGTTCATTCCCGGTTGCAGATTTATCGAAAAAGTAAGCTAACCTGAAATCTGTTTCCAGGGTCTTGTCAAATTCATTCATGCACCTGTCACACTCCTGACGCATATTGCAGGAAGCCTGGCAGGTGAAAACTATTTGATGTAAAGATTTATCCATCGTGATCTTTAAAAGCGCTTCACCGGTAAATTTATCATCCAATCCTATCGAAGAAGCTTTTTTTTCCAGACTGAAATGATGAATTCCATCAGGATAATTCTTATATTTTAAAACCATTGGTTCTTTGTTCCAAAAAATATATTTTCGAAATATAAATATTGTCCTTTTCAGAAGCAAGAAACTCAGTTCACAATTATTATCGCAGGTAAAAGGTTGCTACATAAAATCATCGCTATCGCGAGGTGGGAATTTTCAGAAAAAGTCAGGAACAAAACATTTCTCTTTTCCATAATCTTCACCCCGATAATTATCTACGGCATGACTCTTCTGCCAGGCAGTTTCGCGAAGCGGGAGCAGACATCTCCTGTCGCCCTGGGAATATATATAAAAGATAGCGATACTGCAAAAAAAATTGCAGGTCAGCTTGACCGTTTTACACTTTTTAACGGCCAGCCAAAATTTGTCTCTGTAATTATTCCTCCCCAAAAAGGAGAAAACAAGGCGAAAGAGTATGTTATTACAAAAAAAATTGAGGGTTATATAACCCGGGAAGAAAACTTTAGCGGAAACTGGAAATTTGTAACTTTGTTTCCATCAGTTCCTCTATGGCTTAATGAACTTCGGCTCGCGCTCAGAGATGTCACTCTTCAGGAAAAATTATCACCCCCCGCTGCCGCCGAGTTTTCCGGCGCTGTATCATCAATTGATTTCCTCTTCTCTACAAAGGCTCTCTTTAATACTGATAACGAAGACAGCGCCCTGGCAAAAAAAATAACATCGGGATATATTCTTGTATTGGTTTTACTTATGTCGATACTGATCGGGGGCGGAATGTTCGTTAGGAATATGATGCTCGAAAAATCGAATAGAATTGCTGAAATCCTTATATCAAGCTGCAGCGCAAAAACTATTCTTGCGGGCAAGGTAGCGGGAATTAGCATTTTTGGTTTTTTCCAGCTTTTTGTCTGGACAGTTACCGGAGTGGCGATACTTTCACTCTCAGCCTCTGAAAGTTCACTCTTTTTTAATCTTTCCCCGCTTCATTTTCTCTATTTCTTCCTCGGCTACGTCTTTTACACCTCTATTTTCGTCGGACTCGGTTCACTTGTTGTAACCGATTACCAGGCTCAGCAACTGACAGGCTATCTGAGCATGGCTCTGCTTATCCCTATCGTACTTTCCGGTCAGGTGCTGCTCGATCCCGATAGCGCCCTCTCATCAATTATGACCTATATTCCTTTTACTACCGCCCCTTCAATGATACTAAAACTTGTTACCGGACATGTTTCACCAATTCAGATCATTGTTACTTCCCTTATCCTCCTGATATCAATCTCTGTAACAATTTATTACTCCGCGATTCTCTTTGAAACAGGTATAATTCATTTCGAGCGTAAACCCTCATTCCTGAAAGCAATAAAAAGGAATAAAAAATGAAGGACCACCCGGGGTTAAAATATTATTTTTACTCTTTTTCAGGCGCTCTCGCGGCATTTTTCACCGCGCTCGCCACCATCTATATTCTGACATTTTTTTTTACTAATATTTTAGGCAGTCAAATAGCTTGGAAATTGGAGCTGTTTTTTACAGCGCCGGTTATTGAGGAAATAGTTAAATTTTTTACCGCTTATCTGATTCTAAAATATATATTAACTTTATCGGCTAAGGTCCGGCTCTTTTTTCTCTTGGTCGCTCTTTTCTTTGGCCTTACAGAATTAATTATCTATACCGTTCCTAACGGCTTAACCGGTTTCTATAGCAAGCTTCCTACGCTTTTCTTACATGTCTTAACCATATCGGTGGCGGCAAAAATATATTATTCCGGCAGAAGTAAATTAGTCTCCTTGATTCCGGCTATATTGATTCATATTTCATGGAATAGCATCAACTATTTAATTGTGAGATATTTATGAAAGCAGGCATCCTCGGCGGTTCTTTCGATCCGGTTCATAACGGACATCTTATTACATCAACCATTTTAAGGGAGCAAAGAGGTCTGGATAAAATTATACTTGTGCCATGCTTTATTTCTCCCCACAAACAGGATAAAAATTATGCCGAAGCTTTCCACCGGATAAAAATGCTTGAACTCGCGGTAAAAAACAATCGATTTTATGAAATATGTGATTTTGAGTTACGCAAAGGAGGTATTTCATACACATACGACACTCTGATTCACCTCAAAGCGAAGTATGATGATCTTGAGTTAATTATTGGTATGGATAATTTTAAGGTGTTCAGCAAATGGAAATCTCCGGAAAAAATAGTCAAACTGGCTAAAGTTGTTGTTATGGAAAGAAAAAGCGGGCATAATGATCTGAAAACTCTCCCTTTTTATCACGATGTCCAGTTTACGAATACTCCCAGAATAGATATTTCATCAAGTAATATAAGAGAAAGGTTAAAATCGAATTTTTCAATCGATCATTTTGTTCCTGAAGATGTAAATAAATATATCATCAGAAACAACTTGTACAGGTAAACAAAATAAGCGCTTTTGATTTAAACCGACTCAACACAAAAGATAAAAGACTTCTCTCCCGGGTGATTTCAATCATCGAGGATGGCAGACCGGGATGGGAAAATATTTTATCCCGCGCATTTACAAAAACCGGGCATGCCTACCGTATCGGGATTACCGGACCGCCGGGCGCGGGCAAATCTTCACTCACAAATCTGCTTGTCAAATTATTCACCTCAAAAAATCTGAAAACCGCTGTAATCGCCGTTGATCCTACAAGTCCGTTTACCGGCGGAGCCTTGCTGGGCGACCGTGTAAGAATGCGTGATATTACCTCACTCGGTGATACTTATATCAGGAGTATGGCGAGCAGAGGGAGCCTGGGAGGACTTAGCAGGAAAACAGTGGATGCCGCCGATATAATTGATGCGGCGGGCTTTGATATTATCATCCTTGAAACAGTTGGCGTGGGACAGTCGGAGCTTGATATCGCGCGTCTTGCCGACTGTACAATCGTAACCCTCGTTCCCGAATCGGGTGATTCGATTCAGGCGATGAAAGCGGGACTTATGGAGATTGCCGATCTGTTCGTGCTCAATAAATGTGACAGGCCGGGAAGCGACTCAGCTTACAGCTCATTAAAAACAATACTTTCTATCGCGGGAAAAGAAATTCCTGTTATTAAAACTATCGCTTCAACAAATGGCGGAATTACGGAACTGGCGGAGGAAATATTAAAACTGAAGGAGTCACAGTTTGCCGGGGGCGTTATACTAAAAAAGAGAAAAGAAAACTATAATATAAGAATCAGGCAGATCATCAGTGAGAAACTCTCCGAAAGATTATGGACTTCCGGGCGTGAGCAGTATCTCAGGAACTCACTTGAGAATCTGATTGTTGATAAATTATCCCCTTTTGAAATTGCCGACCGGATAATTAAGCAATTCGAAAATGAATTAAAATAAAAATAAGGGTTCATTATGGCAGCATCAGCAGAACAGCTTTCTCATTCGCCTCATTTTGATGAAAGCCAGGAATTTATCAGAAAAACAGTCAGAGATTTTGCCGAAAGCCGCATTCGGCCCGAGATAATGAAATATGATGAATCACAGGAATTTCCTGTTGAAATAATGCGTGAGCTTGGAGAACTTGGTTTCCTCGGAATACTTGTTCCCGAAGAATATGAAGGGGCGGGCCTTGGATATATTGAATATGCCATTGTAATTGAAGAGCTTGCCAGAGTTGACCCCTCAATCGCTCTGTCGGTTGCCGCTCATAACGGACTTTGCACCAATCATATTAATCTTTTCGGCAATAAAGAACAAAAAGAAAAATACCTGCCAGATCTGGCGACAGGAAAGGTTATTGGCGCCTGGGGCCTGACCGAACCTTTTTCAGGAAGTGACGCGGCGGGGATGAGAACTCTCGCCGAAAAAGATGGGGATGAGTATATTCTTAACGGCACAAAAAGTTTTATTACTCATGGTAAATCGGGTGAAACAGCAGTTATTATGGCTGTAACCGGAAAAGAACTTGTACGAAACAGAATCTCCGCTTTTATCGCGGAAAAAAAATTCGATGGTTATACTCCCGGCAAAAAAGAAAACAAACTTGGTATGCGCGCAAGTGAGACTACTCAAATTATTCTTGAAAACTGTCATATCCCTTCAGAAAATCTTCTCGGCGAAGAAGGAAAAGGTTTTCACCAGGCGATGAAAATTCTTGAAGGAGGAAGGATTTCCATAGCGGCCCTTAGTTTAGGACTTGCGAAAGGCTGCCTGGAAGTATCCACCCGCTATTCCAATGAAAGAAAACAGTTTCAGAAAACTTTATCTGAGTTTCAGGCAATTCAGTTTAAACTTTCTGAAATGGCCACGGAAATAGAAGCCTCGGAACTGCTAATATATAAAGCGGCATATCTTAAAGACCAGGGAAAATATTCGACATCCCAGGCGGCAATGGCAAAACTTTACGCGAGTGAAACGGCTGTGCGGGCTTCCAATGAGGCTGTGCAGATACTGGGCGGTTACGGTTTCACAAAAGATTATCCGGTTGAAAAGTTTTACAGGGATGTAAAACTTCTTACAATCGGCGAAGGCACATCGGAAGTGCAAAGGATTGTTATTGCTAAATCGCTGCTAAAAGATATGGAGTAAAAATGAAAAATATCGGAACTCCTGCCGCCGGTAACAGGGAATATAATGAAAGAGAAGATTTCCAAAAAAATCTCGTTAGAAAATTAGAGGGAATAAAGAAAAAAACAGCGCTCGGCGGAGGAGAAAAAGCAATTGAGCGTCAGCGCGCCAAAGGAAAGCTCACCGCGCGTGAAAGAATTGAAAAACTTATTGATTCCGGAACAAAGTTCATTGAAATCGGTTCGCTGGCAGCGCATGAGATGTATAAAGAATATGGAGGCGCCCCTTCAGCGGGCACAATAATGGGTATTGGCAAAGTATCAGGGCGCGATTTTATGATAGTGGCTAATGACGCGACCGTAAAAGCCGGCGCGTGGTTTCCTGTTACCGCGAAAAAGAATCTTCGCGCCCAGGAAATAGCGATGGAAAACAGACTGCCTGTTATCTATCTTGTCGATAGCGCCGGAGTTTTTCTTCCGCTGCAGGAGGATATTTTCCCCGATAAAGAACATTTTGGCAGAATTTTCAGAAATAACGCGAAAATGTCGGCTATGGGTATTGAGCAGATTTCCGCAATTATGGGGCCTTGTGTGGCCGGAGGAGCTTACCTCCCTATTATGAGTGATGAGGCGTTGATTGTGGAAGGTGAGGGATCAGTCTTTCTGGCAGGTTCTCATCTTGTAAAAGCAGCGATTGGTGAAGTAATCGATAATGAAAATTTAGGCGGCGCAAGAGTTCAGTCCAATATCTCAGGAGTAACTGATTATATTTGTAAAGATGACGAAGAATGTATCAGCCTTATCAGAAGCCTCGCTGATAAATCAAAAACAAATGACAAAGCCGGCTTTAACCGCGCTGAATCGGCCCCCCCGAAATTTTCACCCGCGGAATTATACGGGCTTCTGCCGGAGGATACTCTCAAACAATATAATATGTATGAGATTATCGCCAGAATTGTTGATAATTCAGAATTTGATGAATATAAAGCCGGTTATGGAAAATCGATAATTACCGGTTACGCCAGAATAGATGGCTGGGCTGTGGGAATTGTTGCCAACCAGCGAAGTATTATTAAGTCGGAAAAGGGAGAAATGCAGATAGGTGGTGTAATTTATTCAGACAGCGCCGATAAAGCGACACGTTTTATTTTAAACTGCAACCAGAAAAAAATACCATTGGTTTTCCTTCAGGATGTTACCGGGTTTATGGTTGGAAGCAAAGCGGAACATGGCGGAATAATAAAGGATGGCGCCAAGATGGTTAACGCTGTGGCTAATAGTGTCGTGCCTAAAATTACTATAATAATCGGCAACTCTTTCGGAGCCGGGAATTATGCCATGTGCGGCAAAGCTTATGATCCCCGGTTTATCTTTGCCTGGCCCAACGCTAAAATTGCGGTAATGGGAGGATCACAGGCCTCAAGTGTTCTTCTCGATATTAAAGTCAAACAGCTTTCAAAACAGAACAAATCTCTGTCAGAGGAAGAAAAGAACAGGATGCTTGAGGAAATTAAAAATTCTTATGATAGTAAAAGCAGTCCCTATTACGCCGCCGCGCGTCTATGGATTGATGAGATAATTGATCCCGCGAAAACCCGTGAATATATATCCTCCGCTGTTGAAGCGGCTGATAACAATCCATATATTGAAGAATTCAAACTCGGGGTAATTCAGACCTGATAAACTCAAACCTCCTGAACCGGATGTGAATATGCCTGTAATAAAACGAAGTCATCTTTTAATTATCAATTAAACAGCCCTTCGGTTCTGACTTGATCAGTCCGGGAGATTTCAGAATTCCTGAAATTATAATGTTATAAGGGTGTTATCAATTAAACGGGTGTTCCCAATCCTGCAGGCGACGAGAATATAATAAGACTTTCTCTCTTCGAGATATTCAGCTTTTTCAAATGTGTTTTTTTCAACTATTGCCGCGTAATCGGGATTTGAGGAGGGTACACCCCGGAGTAATTCCTCCATCTTCTTTATAATTTCAGAACAATTCCTTTCTCCTTCTGAAATCATATTTTCGGCGGTTTTCAGCGATTTGAAAAGTATTAGCGCCTCTTCCCTCTCCTGACTGCCCAGGTATATATTGCGGGAACTCATTGCCAGGCCATCTTTTTCCCTGATAATCGGTAATATCCGGATATTAATTCCGAATTTCAGGTCCTCATTCATCCTTGAGATAACGGCTGCCTGCTGCGCGTCCTTCTGTCCGAAATAGGCCGCGTCAGGTTTTACCGCGTTAAACAAAATCGAAACAATAGTTGTAACCCCCCTGAAATGGGCCGGCCTCTTTTCACCCTCAAGAATTGACGTCACTTTATCCACGCTAACGCAGGTCTGGAATGTCTTTGGGTAAATTTCCGATACATCGGGATAAAAAATAATATCAGCGCCGGCAGAGATAAGAAGCTGCTTATCCCTTTCAAAATCCCTCGGATATTTCGCCAGGTCCTCATTGGGAGCAAACTGAGTGGGATTTACAAAAATTGAAACCACGCAGTATTCATTTTCCTCTTTCGCTTTCCTTACGAGAGAAAGATGGCCGTCATGTAGATAGCCCATAGTAGGGACAAAACCAATCAGCTTCCCCTCTTTTTTTATCCGGGAAGACCAGGCCCGCATTTCCGCGGTAGTTTTTATTATTTCAATCATTTATTGTGTTGTAAAATAACTGAAAAGCTGAACAAGTTTCGATTTTAATTCCTTCCGGTTGCATATAAAATCTACAAATCCGTTTTCAAGCAGGAATTCGGAACGCTGGAATCCTTCCGGCAGGTCCTTGCCGATAGTCTGTTTAATAACGCGTGGTCCGGCAAAACCGATAAGAGCGTTGGGTTCGGCAATAATAACATCGCCAAGCATAGCGTAACTCGCTGTTGTTCCACCCGTGGTCGGATCGGTCAAAACAGAGATATAAGGAATACCGGCATCCGCGAGACGGGCAAGACGGGCGCTTGTTTTGGCCATCTGCATCAGTGAATAGGCCGCTTCCATCATCCTTGCCCCTCCGCTCTGGGAAATGATAACAAGGGGTATTTTGTTTTCCCATGCTTTATCTATAGCGCGGGCAATTTTCTCACCAACCACCGATCCCATGCTGCCGCCAATATATTTAAAATCCATACAGGCAAATGAAAACTTATAATTCCCCATTTTGCCTGTGCCTGTCCTTACCGCGTCATTCAGGCCGGTTTTTTTAGTCGTGGCAACAATTCGGTCGGCATACTTTTTTGTATCGGAAAATTCAAGGGGATCGGAAGGTTTCATTTTTTTATCCAGCTCCCTGAATGTTCCTTTGTCGAATAAAATTTCAATATATTCTTCACTGCCTATGCGAAAATGAAAGTCACATTTAGGACAAACCCAGCAACTTTGCTGCAATTGTTTTTTATGGACAATTTCGCCACATTTTTCACACTTAATCCATTGTCCTCCCGGCATTTCCAGTTTTTTGGAATCGGGAGAAATATTTTCTTTTGAGCGTTTAAACCAGCCCATTAACCTTCCTGTTCAATTATATTGGCAAATATTTTATAATGTATTTTCGATTGGTCAGGATCGTTTGAATAAATAGTAACTGTCTTGCTGTTCTTTCCCCGGCGGCCTTTAGTGTCAAATGTCACTTTAATTTCGGCTCTGTCACCCGGTTTTATGTTATCTTCACTAAGCAGAGCGGCAGTGCAACCGCAGTTGGTTTTTACTCTTTTGATCAAGAGGTCTTGGGTTCCGGTATTAATCACCTCAAAAACAACTTCAAGAACAGAGCCCTGCTCAACATCGCCAAAGTGATGCTGATTTTTTGAAAGCTTTATTTTTGGTCCGTCAATTTTGCTATGATGCTTCAACTGCCCGCGTGTTACTATATTAGCGGTGAAGGCTAATCGGGCTTTAGGATTCTTGGGATCATTTGTCTCTACATAAACAGATTTTCTCTGTTTCCCTTTGCGTCCTTTTGTATCAAAAACAACCCCGATATTGGTAGATTCACCCGGTTTTAATAACTTTTTCTCAGGGCTGACGGCAGTGCATCCACAGGATGCCTTGACTCTTTTTATCAAAAGGTCTTCATCTCCCCCGTTTCTTATTACAAAATTATGTGTTACTTCATCCCCTATCGCGATATCCCCAAAATCATAGTCAGTTTCCGGTATGTCCATTACCGGCCCTTTTCCCTGCGCGAATAACACTCCTGAAAGCAGAACTAAAACAAAAAGTAAATTCCTCATTTTTTTATCCTTGCTACAAATTTTTTAATATAATCCGGTTCCAAATAATCATATTTGAAAGTTAATAAATCTTTTCCAAAAATATAAGCCCAATTTGCAATAAATGCCGCGTTGGGCGCTGAAACGGACTGATTGTCTTTATTTTGCCCGTTATTGCCAAAAATTTTTTTCTTCTCCGCCGCTCGTTTAACCAGGTCCTCCCTGCCGATAAGTTCAATTTTTGTTTTATTGTGAAACATATTTTTTTCAAAATTATAATCGGCATAATAGAGCTCGGTTACATTTACAACGTTAGCGATGGCAAAGTTCCTGAGTTCCGATAATGAATATATCTGCCAGGCGAGAGCGTCAAAAGTAGGAACAGGAATAACAGGCAGATTTGCCCCGAATGCGATACCTTTAGCTGCCGACATACCTATTCGCAGCCCGGTAAAAGATCCGGGACCCGATGATACAGCCACCGCCTTTAAATCATTAACCGATAAGGCAGATAATTCGAGCGCCTCGCTTATCAATCGGAAAATCATTTCAGAATGGACATTCTTTTTTTTGATATTGACCTCAAAAAGAACATCGTTCTCATCAAGAAGCGCCACACTGCATAATTCACCACTCGTCTCAATTGCCAGAATCGGCAGCTCAGCTCTGTTTTTCCGCAATTCTGATTTTCCTTTTATTTGCTGAAATCGATTCAATTGTTAAAATATAATGATTTTTCGGCAGAATATCAGGAAACATTTCACCCCATTCCACAAATTTAACTGCCTCCCGGTCATAAAGATAAGTTTCTATTCCAATATCAAATAGTTCAACCTCTTTTTCTATCCGGTAAAAATCGATATGATAAACAGTTATATCACCCGAATACTCATTTATTATTGAAAATGTCGGACTGGCAGCGTCATCAATATTAAAAAACGCGACGGTCTTTTTAACAATAAATGTTTTACCCGCTCCCAGGTTTCCATTCATCACTATAAGATCGCCCGGTTTTATCAGCTTAGATAACTTCTCACAAAATAAAGCCGTCTCATCTTCTGAGCTGACTAAAATCTCATATGGAAGATTCATTCAACTTTTACTCTCCATTGTAACAACGGGAAGTATCATCTCCTCCATAGATATGCCCCCGTGCTGAAAAGTATCTTTGTAATGGCTCAGGTATTTATGATAGTCAGTCGGATATACAAAATAATAATCTTCCTTGGAAATAATATAGTTTATCGTAACACCTCTCCTCGGAAGTTTATACTCGTGAGGTTTTTTAATATACATGGCATGTTTTTCGTCTACCTTCAGGTTCTTGCCAAATTTAAAACGAAGGTTAGTAGAGGCCTCTTTATCACCCAGCACTTTCGCTCCCCTGAGAGTTCTTATGCTGCCATGGTCGGTGCTGACAATTACTTTGGCATTTTTTATCGTCGATATGGCCCTGAAAGTGCCTAATAGTGAGGAATGCTGAAACCAACTGTTTGTCAGACTTCTATAGGCAGATTCATCCGGAGCGATTTCTTTCAGAATATCTGAGTCCGATCTTCCATGAGCGATCATATCCAGAGTATTGACAACCACAGCCATGAGATTGGTATTTTTATGTGACAAAACATTATTCTCGAATCCTCTGCCAACCTCAGGATCTATTATTTTCATATATTTAAGATCATTCCTGAGCCTTATGCCTTTTCGGTTGAGAAGAAGCTGAAGCAGATCTTTTTCATACTTATTCTGACTTCTCTCATCATCCCTGCCCCCCTGCCATAGCTCGGGATAATACCTTTCAATTTCGCTGGGGAACAACCCGGCAAAAAGAGCGTTCCTCGCGTATGGTGTCGCTGTGGGCAGAATTGCGTAATAATATTCTTTCTCAATGTTATATAATTCCAGAAGATATTTTTCCAGCCCGTACCACTGGTCGAGTCTCAGGCAGTCAAGGACAAAAAAGAATACAGGTCCGTTATTATTCTTCACATGATCGAGCACATACTTATCGATTATTTCTGTAGTGAGAACAGGGACTTCAGGACTACCGCTGTTGTTAATCCAGTATTTATAATTTCTTTCCACATATTTCGAGAATTCTTTATTACATTCTTTTTTCTGCTCACTGAGTGTCTGGCGCAAATCCACTTCCGGATGTTTATCCAGTTCAAGCTCCCAGTATACCAGCTTCTGGTATATTTCCACCCAGTCGTTATAATCGGGATTTTCCATTAGCCGCATTGAAATCTGGTTGAAATCCTGAAGATAATCCTTCGCTACATATTGCCCCGAAATTTCTCTCTTTTCAAGGATTTTTTTAACAACCATTAGTATCTGGCTCGGCACAACCGGTTTTATCAGGTAATCATCAATCTGGCTTCCGATCGCGTCATTCATCAGGCTCTCCTCTTCACTCTTGGTAACCATTACCACCGGAATATTACTATTGATATTCTTTAATTCCGAAAGAGTTTCAAGTCCCCCCATTCCCGCCATCATTTCATCGAGGAAAATAAGGTCGAAGCCTTTTTCTTTTACCGCTGAAATCGCGTCTTCACCATTGGTAACAGTATCTACGTCATAACCTTTTTCGGTGAGAAAAATAATATGAGACCGAAGCAGTTCGATCTCATCATCAACCCACAATATATTCTTTTTCTTCATATATATGTCCGTTTAAATAACTGATATGCCGGATTTATCTGATGGAGATATGCACATCAAGGCCGGCTTCGTTGGTAGTAGTAGGAGGAATACGGGCTGCTCCTTCCGGTTCCACAGAGGTCATCTTGTAGAAGAGAGAAAGGGTTACCCTGGAACTCATTACATATTTTATCCTCGGCTCCATTGAAGTTCTTATTGTTCCATCCTGTGGTTTTCCTTCTTCATCAAAATTATCCATTTCAAATATCAGAACCGAGTTTCGTCCGCTGGTGTATGAAAATGATATTTCCAGATCATTTTTCAGAGAGACGCCAAAAAATGGTATCTCAAAACCGGATTTGGAGTAACTTGCCGTAATATTTATGTCTTTCTGCAGCGACTCTGTAATATTTCTTGTGGAAATACCAAGATCATACGAGGTTTTGGTTGAGTATTTGACCGAAGCGGTCAGATTTCCTTTCCATAACTGCTCAAATGTAATATTAAGCCCGAGCAGAGGTGAAAATCCATAGTTTAGCCTTTGGGTTTGTATTGCCCGGTTACCGTCGGGATCAATTTTCCATCCTTCAGTGTATCCCGAAGAATAAACATGGTTTAAGGATACTCTTTTGGCAAACCCCTTGAATATTGAAAATTTCTCAAGTCCGTTCCAGCTTATTCTCCAGTTAGGCCTCGGAACATATTTAGCGAACTCGCCGAGGAATGGTATCCGTGAAAAGATCGGCACAGATTCAAATCCTTCACTGAAAGCATCCGAAAGGCTTTGAGTCGGGTTGGCGGCGTCGGGATCATAAAGTTCACTGACTCCCTTTATTCCCCCTCCGAGAAATCCTATCGGAATGCTTAGGAAAGATCTGTCAATGCTCCCGGTTGAACCAATACTTGTAATAGTAAGATTTCCCAAAGAATCAGTAGTAAATTTAGTAGTTTTATTTATACCCCAGGCAACTTTCCAGTTCAGGTCAATTGTCGCTCCCTCCCAGAGCGGGCGGGATGTTTTAAAATCGATCGAGTTTTTCTGCGAAAAGTTATCGGTCAGGTTTCCGTTAGGAGCCCTGGGTCCCAGGTCGTAATCGAGGCCGAGCATAAATCCCCTCGTAGGTCCCTTCGCGTAATCTTCAGCGATACCCCAGAAATTCGAAAATCCGGTTCCTTCACCCAGGATTCCGCCGCCTGAAAGAGAATTCTGCTGGCTGAAATTAAGTGTTATCTGTTCATAATCAAACAAAATATATTTTGCGGCCAGCTTCATAAAATCAAGCCCGCGCCAGAAAATTGAAGGCTTGCCTGATGAAGTATCCGCCGGAACCGACTGAGTGGAATCAACAGGTGACTGTCCCGGTTTGGGAATCGGATCTTCTTTCGGATCCTCACGGTCCCTGCCTCTTCTTCCGCGCTGACGTTTTGGAGGTGGAGCTCCGCCACCCTTTGAACCCGATTCGGCAAAGAGAGGATCCATCAATGATTTTAATCTGAGCGACAACCCTGCCGAAAGCCTCGAAGAAAATCCCGCGCTTCTTCCAAGTTCCTCCTGGGTAAAATTATTATTCCAGTTATAGCTAACGGAATATCCGGCGTTGACATTAAAATATTTATTTATATTCCACAATGAAGGAAGCTGCGGTTTTGTTTTCAAATCAAAGTTCTGCTTAAAACTAAAGTCCCTGCCAAAATAGTCGCCGCCGAAAATATCACTCCAGATTTCACTTTCCTTCCTGTCAAAATAATCCTCTCCAATCTGGCGGGTAAGCAGATAGGTTAGCTGGGAAGCAAAATCGGCGCTGTAATTCAGATCAAGATTTATAAAGCCCCCCTCGGTAAACTTCCATAGAAAACTGAAATTCCTAGTGGATTGAAAATCTCTTTGGATATTTGGTTCTGAATTCGTTGTCCGGCTGAGATTATAACTCCATGATCTTTTTGCTGTTACGGCGCTATTAAAGTTCTGGGGTGAAAAATAGACTTTTACATTCTTGTAATCTTCAAAAATTCTGAAGAGATAACCAAGCACGGGAATATTAGCCGGATAAAAATAATTTTCCTTTCCAAAAGTAAGGGCGTAATTGGCGTTCGCGTTCCAGAGCCAGTTTTCACTCTTCCTGGTGGTCGGGTTCCTGCTGCTTTTCTCGCTGTAGTTAAATCCGAAGCTCAGGGAATTAATAATATCCTGAATATACCAGGCGTTGGAAGGTATCTTAAACCTGATATTCGAAAGAGACCAGGAATCTGAAATATTCAGCGTCTGTGTTTCAGTTTTTATTTGCTGAACTTCTCTCTCGGCCTCTTCAGGGGTATAATTTTCATTGTTGATAAGTTTCTGCTTGGTCTGGTTCATAGCTTCTTCAACCAGGATATCTGTACCGGGCAGATATAATGGCTCAGATACAGATTCGGTATGGGAATAATTAAGCTTTAATGAACTTCCCTGGATATTTGCCGGTATCAGTTTAATCATATCAAGATCGAAAGAAGCGCCCCAGCTTGTTCGGTCAACTCTGGAACCAAAACGATCGGCCAGTTTATGGAAATATGGATCAGTACGGCTCATATTAGCGTTTACAGTAAGCAGGTCGGCCACTTTAAAAGATGTAGAAGCGCTATATGCCCAGCCGGGTGTATCTTCGGCGTCGAGCACCCTGAGCTCATTTATCCAGATATTTCCACTGACATATTCATCAGTAGCGCCAATACCTTTCGGATTAACAATACCGATTGTAAAATAGGTGACTTTTGTCAGAGTCGGATTACCCAAAACTCCGTATGAGTGCCCCGGTTTATCATCAACGGGCAGAGAAAAGTATATTCCGGCAGTATCCCTGATCTGTTTAATTGCTGTCAGTTCCTCAAAAACCATCCCTATTTCATTCCAGTCGGCCTGCACAGGCTGCCTGTATTCATAAAAGTTAAGAGAGTCAGTTCCGAACCTGAAATAAACCTCGGCGGCATAGTTTGTGGCGTCAACATAATTTGAGACTGAGCCGGGTGATTCATCCAGGTCGCCATGAATGAACATTTTCATTTCTTTGTAGTTGAAGAGGTCAAGAGGCCTGTATAGATATTTTACCACTTCTCTTTTATCACCGTCCGGAAGATCGTTCACTATAAGTTCCAGCGACTGCTCATTCTTGAGAACTTCTTCATCCGGTTTGCTTCTGTCCCTTTCCCTCACAACTCCCGGAGGGCTTGTATAGTAGGGATTATCCTCAAAGTTTATTGTACCCACGGTGAGAACTGTGTCTTCTTCTTCCACAAAACCGGGAATAATGACCTTCTGCCACTGGTTTCCAACAAGGTTCATTTCGGCAAATCTCAGGTATACATCCTGATCGACATCCTTTATCCAAACCCTGATTGCTTCAACAACCGAAAGGCTGGGGCTCCCCTCGGTGGAAACATAATCTTTTAAGGGAATTCTGAACTGGTACCAGTCCTGTAAACCAATTCCCCCACCTATAATATATTCATTATCCAGAATATTTGTATCGAGGGGGACTTCATAGGTAAAATAACTGTTTATCCTGTCGAGTGTGAAATTTCGGTTCATATCTTCAGTATCGGGCAATTTTATTCCGGCGTTACGAAAAGCGGCGTTGCCTTCACTTCCGTTTATTCGCTCATAGTTATTTGCGCCGAGATCAAGATAAAAATCATCTCCACTGGGGTCGGTATTGTTGACCGGATCATAACCGGGCTCTTCGGAATTAAATAAACCATCTATACCGGTGTCTTCCCCCTCCTCTTCAAGGTCGTTCTGGTTTTTATCTTCTGTGTCCAGTGTATTATTCGGAATAAGGTCTTCAGATATCTGCCCGAGATCAATCTTTAATTTCGCTCCTTCGGGAGCGTCACCGACAAAAAGCCAGAATTCAATAAACTCAATATTTTCCTCAACAAGATTATTAGCTGTTGATGAAAGAGGTTTCATCATACCGCCCCAGTTATCCCTGGGATTCTCAATTGTCGGATACCAGTTATATCGTCCGACTTCATTGGGGCGGTAAATAAAATCAAGCACCGTAACCTGTTGATCATCTCGCGCGGTCTGTTTCCTGTCACCCCATATATCCTCGACAGAAATTGTTGAAGGAAGCTCATTAAACCAGAATGATTTGGCTTTGTAACCCATCACATCATTAGGAGTCAAAATACCGGCGGTATCGACAGGAGGTGTGGCGTCTTTCCATGCGCGGTCTGAAATACCGATTGGAATTATTCTTTTCGCCCCTTCGAAATCATCTATATAGGCAATACTTTTCCCGCCGTCAGAGGTAATGTTACTCTTTTTGGTATTCGGATCGGGGCTCATATAGGCAAATTCACCCTTAAGGCTGAGAGATGACATCGTTTTGGTCGATATCAGGTTATCAAGACCTTTGGTTAAAAATGGCATATCAACCGCTGTCTGAAAATCGAGTCCGAATATGGAGTTATTGAGAGGTTCCTCACCAATCCTTACCTTGTCGCTGAGTGTCTGCTGATTCAGATTCAGGAATGAAAAACCGAGCTTGGTTTTTTTACTGAAGTCATACATACCTCTGAAACCGAGGAGAGTTTTTGAAGCGAGCTGGAAAAGATCGTTCTGCTCATAGGTAATCCGTAAATCAGCTCCCGGTACGAGCGCTGCGTCATTTCTTATGGTTATCTGGCCAATGTTATAATCAACAGAGTAGTCGGAACCTTCCCGAAGTTCATTTCCATTCAGGAGCACTTTGACCGAATTTTCCACAACGTTAAAACCAATACTGTAGGTAGATGATACCGACGCGGAATATTCACCTGTAATAATAAATTTATCATTCTCCCTGTCCTGCTTTGCAAAGGTAAGGGTTTTGGTATAGATTGAAGCATAATCAGGGTAGTCGCCCTGGAGCGTTTCAGGGAAATCATCACCGAAAGGCTGAAGAACAGGGAATATCAATTCGCCGGTTGAGGGATTGATCGTCCTTTGCGGTATATAATCAAAAGCGCCGTCAGGAGTCGGGGATGTACCGCTTTGATCGGTATTATCAAGCCCGAATATGTTTACAAGTTTTTTCCCCTTTAGTTCGCTGACCGGGTCCTGTCCATCGAGAGAATATTTAATATCAAGAACAAATCCTTCCTCCTTAATATCTCTCCCTCCGATTGGATAAATATTTCTTAACTGCAGTTTCCAGGCCTTCTCAAAATCGGGCTGAAGGTTTTTTGGTTTTACCAGCTTTAAGACCTTTACAAATCCGGTTCCCTGGTCGGTCACATCAGAAACAAATTCACCATAAAAAATATCATTCTCCGATCCGGTTGGTCCTTCCTGCCGGAACGCGACAGCTATCGCTTCATTATCCTGTATCTGGGTTTTAAAAGTAATATATCCTGTTTCGGGTTGATAAGTATAATCAACACCTTCTGTCAGTTGGATAAAGCGGTCATTTATCAGCCTTTCACCAGCAATTGATTCCTGTGTAATATCACGATAAGTATCACCATATAGAATTCCATTTGGTCGGGAGTCGAGATCTATAAATGCGTTTGCCCGGTTATCATCCGCACCGGCGATCGCAGTGGTAGTCTTCCAAACCTCAAGGTCTTTTACCCGATATTGCTCATCAATGACCGGGGTTGCGTTGCCATAATAATTATTAAAAATATTTATATCAGGATTCGCGTAATCTTCATGAAGGAAAAAGTGATTGGTTGAATAATCATAAGCGTGGACCTCAAATTCCTGCGATTCCGCGCCGCCGCTTACCGAAACCTCCTGCACTTCACCTTTTTTCTGCGACGCCAGTGCTGTAAGACTAAAGGGTCCCATCTGAAACTGTGCTTTTATACCAAACAGAGCCTCGCTTCCCCCTACAAGAGAGGAAGTTTGAAGTGATACGTTACCCGCTTCGATGCTCTGAATTATTTCATCTTCATAACCGGTATACTTTATTTTTAACTGGTTTTCATATTCAAAAGTACGTTCAGTATTCCAGTCGGCTGATATTGTGAGTTTATCGCCGATAGTACCGCTTACGTTAATCTGCACCTGCTGTTTAAAGTCAGGTTCATTCCTGGTATTTCCAAGTCGTGAAGAACTGATTCCCTCGGTAGTTTCCGATCTCCAGGCGCCATGAATATCAACGGCTCCGCTGATCTGCAGATTAATCCTCGGCGGGCCAAATATACTTAAAAATGATGTCGGGGGAAGAGGGATATCGATATTTGTTATATCGCTTATCAGCTCCCCGAGGTCTTTTGTGCTCGATTTTAATTCATACTGGTAGCCAAGTTCTTCCCAAAGCTGCCTATTAATAGCCTTTCTTCTTAATTCGATATATTCCTCAACCGGCATTTCAAGGCGGGGTTTATATTCCTTTTTATCCAGCGTCTCCTTAATAATTACTTTAGCGCCGGATGTATCGAGCTCAACTGTTCTTTTATAAGTTGAAGGAGGAATCTGAGCGAAAAATGATGATTTCCTTTTTGGGGAAAAACTTAAATATGGCAGATCTTTCCGGCGGTGTGTAAAATGCCTGAGCCTTGCCGTCGAATCAAAAGCCATGGAATCGATCCGGGTAAGAGTATCAGCGGCAATCGAATCGGCAATTCTTATTGAATCGGCAATAGCGAGCGCTATTGAATCAATACGGGCAGAATCGACAACCGACCCGGTTGAATCCACTCCAAGTGTATCACTGGTGATTACATCGTTTGTATCTGACAGAAACATCCTTGAAAAGGTTTCGAACTTCTTTTCAAATCCCTCATCATCATCGGGGAATACCGGATTAACATCCTGAATTTCAGACACACTTCCGGGAACATAATAAACCATCCCCAGTGAAATAAAAAGCATTACAACGATTGCAAGCAGTAGTAAAAATCTGTTCCTGATAATCAGCAATAAATTATTTTTTCTCAAGAATAGAAGACCTATAAAAATTTGGAATCACAATTATAGTAAATTTTTACCTATAATTCCCCCGAAAATGTTTGCAATTTTAATTCAAATTTATCCATTTGACTTTTGAAATTCAACGAAAAAGAAGATACTACCAAATTATTGCCCTGTCAAATGATATCATTTAGATGGGTATTTTCCTCAAAAGTGTCGACAACTTCACTTTCATGGATGATTACCGCGCTAAGTTTATTCCCTATACAGGCGCCTGTATCAATATAGAGGGCATTGGATTCCTCATCGAATGATATTTCCGATTGTTTGGTATGACCAATCACCTGTAATTTTCCAAGATTTAGCAAATTATCGCGGGTCCAGAGAACACCCCGGTCAGTGGCATAGTCGTTATATATCAATTCTTCAATTTCGGTAATATCATCTTTGTAGCCGGGATCAAGTATATGCCGATACTGTTCTGATATACCGGCATGAGAAATAAAACAGTCGGGAGTATTATAATATAATGGAGCAGCATGGATTTGATCTATATGCCGGTAGATATCTTTTTCCCATCCTTCATAGGACTGGAGTGTCATTTCATTACCGTTAAGATTCCAGGAACGGGCGAAGATTGAGCCGGGATTCTTAAAATAATGGCTGAACATAAAATCATGATTGCCCGGAGTAAATCTTATTTTCTCATCAATAATAAACTCCATTACACTGTGAGAATGATTTCCCCGGTCTACCAGATCGCCGACACAATAAACAGGAATGTCGGTATAGATTTTTTTAATTCTGTGATAAAGCTCCACGAGTGTAAAATAACACCCGTGGATATCACCAATTACTGCTACCATGTTTTTCTATATATGATAATGTTCTTTGGCAAATTCAGTAAGCTCATCCCTGAACCTGGGATGAGAAATATTAATAAGCGCTCTCGCTCTTTCCTGTATGGTTTTACCAAAGAGATCGGCAATACCATATTCGGTAACCACATAATGCACATCACCTCTTGAGGTAACGACTCCGGCGCCAGGTTTAAGGGTCATAACGATCCTCGATATATCTCCATTCTTGGTAGTTGAAGGAAGAGCGATTATCGGTTTTCCATTATTGGAATGAGCCGCGCCCCTGATAAAATCGACCTGGCCGCCAATTCCGCTATAAAAACGTGTCCCGATTGAATCAGAACAAACCTGTCCTGTAAGGTCAACCTCAATTGCTGAATTTATAGCCACCATTTTATCATTACGTGAAATAATAAAGGGATTATTTACATATTCCTGCGGGTGAAATTCAATAATCGGATTATTATCGAGAAAGTCATAACTTTTTCTTGTTCCCAGCACAAATCCGGCGATAATCTTTCCGGGATGGAGAGTTTTTTTCTCCCCGTTTATTATCCCCGATTCCACCAGATCAACAATGCCGTCAGAGAACATCTCGGTGTGGATACCCAAATCCTTTTTATTTTTCAGATATCGCAGTACAGAATCGGGAATTGCGCCTATTCCCATTTGCAGTGTCGATCCATCTTCAATCATTCCGGCAATATATTTGCCTATCGTATCAAATATACCAAGCATTTCGGGAGTGGCATTCGGATCAACCTGGGGCAGCTCAAGCAGGTCGGCGTCATGCTCAACAATGTAATCAATTTTATTAACATGAATAAAACTGTCGCCGAGTCCGCGGGGCATTTTCCTGTTAACCTGGGCAATGACCACATCAGCTTTTTCGGCAGGTGTTTTTATATTGCCCACATCAATGCCATAACTGCAAAATCCATGCTCATCAGGAGGAGAAACATGAATAAGCGCGACATTGGCTTTCAGGATATCTTTCTTATAAAGCATTGTTACTTCCGAAAGAAATATAGGTATAAATTCGGCTCTTCCTTCATTAACAGCCTTTCTTACATTTCCCCCGATAAAAAATGCTTTGTGTTTGAAATGTTTTTCCATACCCGGTTTTATATAAGGCAGATCGCCAACCACAAGGATATGGTGTATGGTAACATCAAATAGTTCTTCTTTTCTGGCAACCAGAGCCCTTATCAGTTCGAGAGGTGTGGCGCAGCCGGGCTGGATAATCAGATTATCGCCCGATTTTACAGCTCTGAGCGCTTCATCCGAGGAAACCAGTTTTGAATTATAATTTTTTATCCAGGCAGCATTAAGTGGCCTGCCTATTGTTGTCTCGTTCGGTGTCATTTAGATACTCATAATTTTAATTTGTCGAAAAAAAGTGTAAACCTCTGTATTCCACATTAAAGGTTTCAGCTAATGTTTCATTTGAACAGATGCCGTTATAAGTACACACACCCCTGGCAAGACCTGTATCTCCCAGCAGCGCCTTCGATAATCCATTATCGGCAATTTGAAGAATATATTGAATAGATGCGTTGGTTAATCCGTATGAAGCGGTCCTTGAAACAAGAGCAGGCATATTCGGGACACAATAATGAATAACATCATGTTTTACAAAAACCGGATCGGAAATTGATGTCGGGTAGCTTGTTTCAATACATCCCCCCTGGTCAATCGCAACATCTACAATAACTGCTCCTTTTTTCATGGTCTTCACCATTTCTTCGGTCACCAGATGGGGCACTTTTTCACCTTTAATATGGATAGCGCCAATAAAAAGATCGGCAAATCTTACTCCCCTGGCAATAGTATAGGAGTTTGCCACCACTGTAGTTACATTCTTTGATAAAACATTTTCAACATTTCTTAGTCGTGAAAGGTCCTTATCGAGCATGATAACCTGCGCTCCTCTGCCCAGAGCCGCGCGGGCGCTGTTCAGTCCTACAACTCCTGCGCCGAGTATTACCACAGCCGCCGGAGCTACACCGGTTATACCGCCCATTAAAATACCCCTTGAATTGGGGAAATCGCTCCCCAGGTATTTTTCACCTATCTGAACCGCGACCTGACCCGCAATTTCACTCATCGACTGCAATACGGGAAGCTCGTGATTCTGTTCAATCAGTTCATAACTGATCGCGGTAACTTTTTTCGCGAGTAATGTTTCCAGTATATTATTATGCGAAATCTCCAGATGGAGAAATGAAAAGAGAATTTGTTCCTCCTGGAGCATTTTGGCCTCCTCTTCGGTCAGAGGGGAAATTTTTGCGATGAGTTCTGCGCGCTGGAAGATTTCATCGGAATTATAGACCACCTGGGCTCCCACTTTTCGGTAATCTTCATCTGTAAAGTGACTTTCCAGTCCGGCCTCAGACTGAATATAAACTGTATGTCCGGCTTTTACGAGCGCGTCTACTCCGGCAGGAGCCAGCGCTACCCGTTTTTCTTCATGATGTCTTTCTTTTGGTATGCCAATTCTCATAAGATTCGTTCTTTTATTAATATGGAATTGTTAAGATAATTATTATAAACTATACTTTCAATCAATTTATACCGGTGTCACAGGAGCTTTTCCTGTGAGCACGTTGATAACATTTTCAGCGGCAAGCAAAGCCATTCTGTCGCGGGTGTCAAATGTCGCGCTGCCAAGATGAGGAAGCAGGACCGCATTCTCAAGTTCGATCAGCTCAGGATTTATATCAGGCTCATTGACATAAACATCAAATCCTGCCGAAAAAAGTCTTTTTTCTTTAAGCATTTTTATCAGATGTTGCTCATCCAGCGTCTCGCCTCTGGCAGTATTTACCAGTATTGCGTCCTTTTTCATAAGGTCAAGTTTTGAAGCATCCAGCAAATTTTTTGTATTTTCGGTCAAAGGTATGTGCAACGAAACTACATCCGATTCTTTCAATAATTTATCCAGTTCAACCCTGACCGCACTGATTGATTTTTCCAGGTGTTTGTTCTCAGAACGACTGTAATAGATGATTTTCATTCCAAAGGCTGCTGCCCTTTCAGCGGTAGCCGCGCCAATTCTTCCCGCTCCGATAATTCCCAGGGTTTTACCCTTCAGATCCTTACCCAGCAGAAGTTTTGGTTTCCATCCGTTAAATTTGCCTTCTCTTAAAAATTTATCCCCGGCAACAACATTGCGCGCGCAGGCGAGAATCAGGGCAAAAGCAAGATCAGCTGTCGCGTCTGTCAGAATGTCGGGAGTATTAGTGACAATGATGCCTGATGAAGCGGCATATTCAGTATCAATATTATTATACCCGACAGCGTAGTTTGCTATTATTTTCAGCCCGGGTATATAATCGATTATCTCAGGAGTGATTTTATCTGAAAGAAGGCAAATTAATGCCTCAGCGTCAAACGCGTACTTTCTGTATTCTTCGGCTGAAGGATTGTATCCTCCGTAAACCAGAGTTTTAAAACCTGCTTCCCGCAGCCTTCTGACGGCAATATCCGGCAGAGCCGCGGTAATAAATATTTTCATGACTCCCTATGCAAATAATAGTCTGACTATAAATACGGCTCCCAGGATGCCTGCTACATCCGCCATCAGTCCCGCCGCGAGCGCGTGTCTCGTCTTTCGGATACTGACAGAACCGAAATATACTGCCAGAACGTAAAATGTTGTTTCGGTGCTTCCAAAGAAAGTGGAAACAAGAATACCAATAAAGCTGTCAGGTCCATGTACAGAAATAATTTCGGCCATGATACCCAGTGAACCGCTTCCTGAAAGGGGACGCATTATTGCCATTGGTAAAGCTTCGGCAGGCATTCCTATCAGTGATGTAGCCGGTTTAAGAAGCAAGAGTAAAAAGTCCATACCTCCGCCTGCTCTGAAAATACCGATAGCCACAAGCATAGCTACAAGATATGGGATTATTCTTACCGCAACATTAAAGCCTTCTTTTGCTCCTTCAACAAATACTTCATATATTTTAACTCTTTTTAATGCGCCGTAACCAATGAAAATAAAGATTAACATCGGAATGGCAAGTATTGATATCACCTGTATAATGCTTTTGAATAGTTCGGGATTTATAAAGCTGAAAAATGAGAGAACCGAACTCATAGCGCCTGAAACAATAAGAATAGCGACTAAAACCAAAATTGAAAAAAGAATTAAAATACCCCTGGAATTAGCTTTAACCATCTCGGAAAGAGCTCCCTTTTTCAAGGGGAATTTTTCGAGTATCTTTGTCGCTGTAATTCCCACAGTAGTAGCGCATAACGCGCCGAATATAGCGGTCCCGATAATAATTGCCGGATCGCTGCTTCCCGCCGCCGCTCTGATAGCAATAGCTGTAGCCGGAATGAGGGTCAAACCTGCTGTGTTAACCGCGAGGAAAGTACACATCGCGTTTGTGGCTGTTCCCTTTTCAGGATTAAGTTTATCAAGCTCCTCCATCGCCTTCAGACCGAATGGAGTAGCGGCATTGCCAAGTCCGAGCATATTAGCCGAAATATTCATTATCATAGCGCCCATAGCCGGATGATCGGCAGGAACACCGGGAAAAAGAAACCTGGTGATCGGTTTGACAGCCGAAGCGATAATCCTGATTAACCCCGATTCTTCCGCAACTTTCATCACTCCCAGCCATAATGCCATAATTCCGATAAGGCCAATTGATATCTCAACAGCCACACTCGCTGTGTCGAGAGCTGAATTTGTTACAGCTTTCATTTTGGCAAATGAGATATCCTCAAGAACCAGATAAGCCTCTGCTTTTCGATTAACTGGGTCCGAGATAAAAACCAACATTCCTCCAAGGTCATCATCTTTCCCTGAAACTGAAGCCATCTCTTTCCAGAAAGGTGGCGTTGATTCATTGATTTTAAAGTAAACAAGGTTAAGATTTTTTGTGGTGTCTTTTGTCACACGGATTTGCTGTGTAAAATTCTCGGCAATTGAGGTATTATAAAAGCTGTTATAATCACCTTTCTTAATGTGGATAAGGGCAGTCACTGAATTGGATGTAGCGAAATCCTCCTGAAGTTCAACCTCTACTTTTAATTCCTCTCCATTTCGATATTTGTTATTGCTTTTATCAACAACGTCAGTTGTAAGAGCAAGCCCGATACCAAGTACGAGGAGGGCCAGCCAAACATAATTAAGCATTAAAATCTCCCGGAAAAGCTGCTTTTTGAAATTAATATTTTATTAATTTTGCCCGTTAATATACACTTTTTAAGGGAAAATGAAATGTGTTTTTAAGTTTTTTCCCTCTTTTTTCCTATTTTTTAATCAAGAAAATATAATTATTCCCGGGTGATCGATATGAAAATAGCCTTAATTCAAAATAACCCCTTCTGGGAGAATAAAGAAAAAAACATTACCGCGATAAATAATATTCTTAAATCAAATTACGATAATGAAGATTTAATTATTTTCCCCGAAATGACACTTACCGGATTTACTATGAACGGCACAAAACATGCCGAAGAAATTGACGGTGCCGGCACTCTCTCTTTTATCCGCAAAGCGCAGGAACTCAGAACAAATATCATCGCGGGAATAATTGAAAATTTCAACGGGAAAGTTTATAACACAGCTACACATTTTGATAATTTCGGCCTGATTAAAGCGCGCTACAGAAAAATCCACCCTTTTTCCTACGCCGGGGAAGATAAGTCATATTCAGCCGGGAAAGATACGGTCGTTACTAAAATTGATAATATTCGCGCGGGACTTTCGGTATGTTATGATCTTCGTTTTCCCGAATTATACAGAAATTACGCGAAGGAAAGAGCGCCATTAATAATAAATATAGCGAACTGGCCGGAAAAACGTATCGCTCACTGGTATTACCTGCTTAAAGCAAGAGCTATCGAAAACCAGGCTTTTACTATCGGAGTTAACCGGAGAGGCAAAGACCCTTATAACAACTATCCCGGCAGAAGCGTGGTTTTTGATCCGCAAGGTGAGGAATTGCTTGTTATGGATGAAAATAACGAATGGGCGACAATTGAAATCGATACTGCTATTGTTGAAGAAACCAGGGAAAAACTCCCCTTCCTCAACGATATAAAAATGATGTGATTAATGGTGAATGATGAATGGTGAATTGAAAATTATCCTGTGTTGTTGCATCGGATTTGTGCTATAACAGTATGATAATAAATATCCTTTAACAATTTTACTCTTTTGAGTTTCCGCCGGGCTAAAGCCACATTTAGTTTGATAATGCAGACAGAATGTGCTTAGTTATTATATATTTAATTAACATAAGATATCTCAACTTATTCTGTGATGATACTCCCTTTCATTGTGAAAACAGAAGATAATCAAATTCATCACACACCTCAATTTATTATTCATTAACTGAAAGAGCCAGAAAAAGCTCCTCCACAATCTGGAAGCGCCAGGCTATTTCTCTGCCTACTTTGCGTTTTCTCTTCCTTCGTGTGCTTTGCGTGAAACTCACTCCCCGGTTAATTAAATAAGGTTATTTCTTTGGGAGAGAAATCAATGCGATTAAGGTTAAAACAAAAAATAATATTCTTTTGATTATTCTTTGAGGGTTAAACTATGTTGGAGATTAATTAGGATTTCTTGTTTTTGTGATTTTGATGTGTCTTTTTTCCCCGAGGCAGTCATACGTCCAAAAAGCAAAACATTAACAAATGGAATAATCATCAATAAATTTAAATAAAAAAACCCGGTCGAATGACCGGGTTTTTTGAAAATCTATATAATCAACAGATTATTTCAGAAGCATCATCTTCTTAACATTAACGAAGCCTTCTGCGCCTTCTTCAGTTGCGGTAACTTCGATTGTGTAGAAGTAAACACCTGATGAAAGTTCTGAAGCGTTGAAGTTAACAACATGATATCCGGCATCCATTTCACTGTTAACCAGACTTGCTACTTCTTCACCAAGAACGTTAAATACTGAAAGTTTTACGTTGCCACTATATGGCATGCTGAAGCGGATTGTTGTTGCGGGGTTGAACGGGTTAGGATAGTTCTGGCCCAGTTCATAAGCAACAGGAACTTCATTTCCGCTTACTTCAATTACCTGAACAGCAGGATTGTTGATTACAACACTCTGGCCATCGGTTAATGAAGCGTTCAGATATTCACCATTAAGTTTGTCTCTCAGTTTCAGGTTTGTGCCGTTAACTGTCACTTTAACAGGATACTGAGCTGAACTCATAACAACATCCTGAATAGTTGACAGAACTTCAACAAATGAACCTGTTGAGAATCTTGCGTCGAATGCTCCTTCAGGTGGAACAGGAGGTAACTGATAACCTGATACTGATTCATCAGCAACATAAAGTTTTGTGCTGCGGCCTGCTGCATCCTGAATTAAGATTGAACCCCAATCCTGGCTGATTGTAATATTATCAACCGATTTACCTCTCTTAACTGGCGCTGTAAGAATTGAACCTGCTGCGTTTGTTTTAACCCAGTATCCATATCCCGGTGTAAGCACGTCAGGATTGAAATAGGCTCCATTAAATCCGAAGAACATTGATTCAATGATTCCTGCCGGATCAGTAACGATATTAGCGACTGTCAGTTCGGCATCATAACCGCCTAAGAGGTTCCATCCTTCTACCAGGGGAATATTATCAGTAACCTGGGTTCCTGAAATTGAAATGCTTTCAGCAGCGTCAAATTTGAGCCAGTATCCAAGTCCGTTTTCGAGCATATCGGCAGTAACATAACCGTTATCGAACATATAGGCGGGTGATGTGGCGTTCGGGAAGAGAGCTGTGGCAGCCATATCATCAGCAAGAACAGGAACCGCAACTATGTTCCAGTTTGTCATTACATCAAAATCAACAGTAATCTGACCGCTTCCTGCTTCGTCAACAGTTACATTATCAACAAAGAGATCATTATCTTCGTTGGATAAGGTTGATTCACCATAGAATCCGATCATGATTGTTCCGGTATAAGCGCTGAGGTCGATTGTTATATGTTCGCCGGCGCCATTCGGTATAGGTGTTGTGCTGTCCCACTGCTGCAGAACATTATTTGATGACCATGTAACACCCAGGTCTGTTGATATGACAACAGCAAAGATATCATCTTCACCCAAAGTAGCCGGATTCTGATTTGCGTATTCGGTCAGAGCGAGATCAAATTCGAGCTGATAATCTGTTTCCACATCAGGCAGAGCGATTGGAGGAGTCATCAACCAGTGTCTTCTGCTTGTTCCATATATATTATTACGGGCTGCTTTGTTTACAGGGTCTGTAATGTTAGCATAATCATCTTTAATCCAGCCTGAAGTTGTTGTTATCAGAACTGAAGTTTCTTCAAGATATCCTGAATAACGTGTCCAGTTTGTCGGCGGGAATGTAGCGTCTTCAAATTCTTCAACGAATCCCGGCTGCAATGTAGGATCTGCCAGAGTAGTGAACATCCATACAGGACAATCAACAGCGCTACCGTTGCCATTATAAGGCACTACCTGCCAGAAATATTCTGTTGAATAATCAAGCGGTGCAGCAACATCAAAAGTTGTTTCAGCGCCATCATAAACTTCTGTCATCGGCGGGTTATCTGTTCCGAGATATACTTTAAATCCGGTAGGAGCTCCGCCGCCGCTTACCCATGATAATGTAGGCAGAATAGCGACATCAGCGGTACTGTCGGCAGGATCAGGATCAGTAGCGCAGTTCGGTGGCAATGCTGAGTTTTCTTCAATTACTATATCATCGAGGCCAATACCCCATGAGCTGTAAGAAGCGTCGGTAACATCTCTCCATCTGAACCACACAGTCTGGTTGCCGTAAGCGCTGAGGTCGAGATATTGTTCGGCGTATTCACTCGCGTGAGCAGGATCTGACAGGAATACCAATGTTTCCCAGTTTGTTCCATCAACTGAAATTTCAAAATATGTAGTGTCATGACCAATCACTTCAATACCGCGGTCATTCATCTTCTCCAACCATTTCAGTTTTGCCGGATCGTCCGCGTTGTTGATATCATCATCTTTCCAGAAGAAAGTAATACCATAATTATCGGGAAGTGTGAATCCCGGGGTAGATAATGTAGCGGGGATATCAGCTGAGTGGTTGTATTCAGCCTGGGCACAGTATGCGCCTGAATTTGATTCAGAACCAAGTGACCATGGTTCATCAAGATTCAGCCATCCGAGTGGAGGCACAAGACCATCTTCAAAGTCCATTGTATATGGGAAATCGGTAATGATAAGAGGCTCAATGGTCAGAACGCCTGATACGTTGTCAACGCCATCCCAGTAGCCGCCGCCGCCTGCGTTATAACCGCCATAATAATAATCGCCGTCATTCAGTTTGAAACGGCTGGCGTAATAATATGTTCCCGGAGGAAGATTGCCAACAAAAGTAATCATGAACTCATCATTGTTTCCAACCTGGACGTTGAATGATGCTTCCAACCAGTCTTCCCATGTAGCCGGATCAGTGTCAACAGCGCTTAAACCGAACCATGCGGACATACCTTCCGCTGCTCCGTCTGAAGTATCTGTAGCGCCTTCGGCCCATACCTGGGCATAAGCTGAAACTGATTCACCCTGGGTAATTGTTGCCGCGTCGGGCCATTGCAGGTTACACCAGCCAATTTCGGTTGTTGTTTCTTCAACTTCGTAAACAGTGGCGCCAATAAGTCCACCTTCAAGATATGTTACAACAAGTTCGGTTTTGCCGTCATCATCCATATCAACAGCCGGCATTTCAATGCCAAAGCTTCCGCTTGCTGTCGCGTGCGTGATAAATGTTGAGGTAACATAGTTTAATGGATCAGTGATGTCGCCACCCTGGAATTCATGGCTGAGAACAATACCACTGCCATAACCGGCAGTATAAAAATTGATAAGGCCATTGCCATCAAGATCGCCGCATCCGATACCATAACCACCTGATTCACCAGGAGCAACAATTTCGTATACTGAATAATCATCGGCATCGTCAAGTTTTAATCCGACCATTGATCCTGCAGCGGCGCCGCTGTAGAGTGTCTGGTATACTTCATCTTTACCATCTTCATCAAGGTCTGCTACAACCAGATTATCGAGAGAAACCGCGTCGCCTCCATAGAGGTCAGTCTGAAGAAGAGTTCTGAATTCATAAGTATCGGGAGCAACAGCTTCAGCAATTAAAATTGACGCATTATCCCAGATTCCGAAAATAGCTTCGAGTAAACCGTCGCCATCGGTATCGCCTATAATAGCGTTATACGCGCTTCCGCCATAGCCGGGGTTTCCATTTTTTCCCCAACCGAACTCAAGTGTTTCAGTAACTGTTCCGGCCCAGTCACCCGAAAAAGAGATAACATAAGAGCTGTCGAAGTCACTCAAGCCGTTATTTGAGATCAGCGCCTCTGTGGTTCCGTCAAGGTCAACATCGCCAACAAAGAAATTTTCGATATTAATTCTGTTGGCCAGAGCGCCTTCATCAATTAATGAGTGATAAGGAGCAAGGAAGCCGCTTGTTGACATTGAATATTCATAGATCATAAGACCCATAATATCATCATCTGTGCCGCCTGAACCATTTACAGAAATAATAACTTCATAGTCACCATTACCGTTAAGGTCGGCAACCTGAACACAGCGGACAGAACTTCCGGATGATGAACCCAGTCCGTCCGAAACAAATATTTCACTAGCGTTGTTGTCGCCGTCAATTTCATAAACGTGGAATTTACCACCGTCGGTGTAGTCGGTAAGTACAACTTCCGGCAATCCGTTCTGGTTAAGATCGCATCCTGCGAATGCTCCCCTTACCTGAACGCCGTCAGCAACAGGAAGATCATATCCCACTGCTATTCCATCAATAGCGGGAATGTTTTTCAAAATAGATTTTAACTGAGCAGGTGAATCGCCGCCGGCGTAAACAACACCCATCAGTCCGATTAGAAAAAGAATTGACATGAATTTCTTCATACAGTCCTCCGATTAAGTTTGGAAATTATGTTGTGATTTATTTTGGCTTTTGTAATAGTTTCTCCCGTACGGCTTATATACTGTATGTAATAGACATATTAATTTAACAATAATTTTAATTAAAAATCATATTTAGTGTAAAAAAAAATTCCCCCTCTAAAAAAATTATCATCTTCTTGACAATCATCACAAAATAGGTTATTTTTTGAATATTGATTCAAACAATTCGAAGTTCATTATATGCGTACGAAAGAAGGAAACAAAGAAAAAGATATTCTTGAAGCGGCGGTAAAAGTATTTGCCGAATCAGGCTTCCACAGGTCGAAAATTTCGAAAATTGCCGAACTGGCAAAAGTGGCCACCGGCAGTGTTTACGTATATTACGAAAACAAATATGATATTCTGCGAAAAATCTTTGAGAAACTCTGGAACAGGCTTCACAGGGAACTAACTACAATCGCGGATGATAAATCACTCACCCCTGAAGAAAAAGTTGATCTGATGATTGAAAAACTGGTCGACACTTTTACCGAAGAACCGGAGTTATCTATTGTATTTGTTAATGAACAACATACTCTCCTCGAAGGGGATGACGAAATGTCAGTCCGTTACTACACCGCTTATTATAAAGCTATGGACCGTGTGTTTACAGAAGGGATTGAGAAAAAAGTGTTCAACAGCAATATAGATATGAGAGTCTTTAAAGATTTTATGTTCGGAGCCCTGAGAAATATTATTCATAATCAGGCGCGTAAAACTTTGAATGTTCCTGTTGATAAAATTAAAAGAAGCATCCAGATTATGATAAAAAACGGCCTGAAAATCTAAGGCCTTTTTTTTATATCTAATATGAATTATGATTCATAATACATTAAATAGTCTTCCTTATTTACGTAATAGATCACGTTACCTCACAGATTCCGCCCCGCACAGGCGGAATCTTTTTTTAATTAGGAATTAGGAATTGAGAATTAGGAATTGAGAATTAGGAATTGAGAATTAGGAATTGTTTTTTAAAGTTTTTATGATGCTTCCAATAATTTTTAATAGTTCGTCCACTAACTCAATCAATTGTTCTGATTCTGTTTCACCCAATTTATTAGAATCAGTTAGCAAACGAATCCAGTACTTCGATTCTCTTGCCTCTTTATAAGCAATACTCATTTTCGACAAAAAATCCTTCTTTGATTGAGCGCCGATTGCTTCTTCAACATTCGCACCAACCGATGTTCCGCTTTTTAATAGTTGGTTCGAAAGAATATATTCTTTATTATTTTCAGAAAGCTGAGTACAGACCTTTATTATATACAAAGCGAAAGAATAACTTTTTTCCCTGACCGGATTATTTGAATCACTCTTCATAATCGTCCCCAAAAGAAATCTCAATATATTAAAAAATTCCCAATTCCTAATTCCTAATTCCTAATTCCCAATTCCTAATTCCTAATTCTAAAGTTATTCCACTCCGAAAAGCCTTTTCATTTCATCATTATCGATAGCCTTAATCCTCTTTTCCTCTTCGCAGCCAATATTCTTTTGCGACATTTCCCTTGAAAATGTTTCACTCCTTATAACCTTGCACCCGTTTACTCTCGCGAATTGCCCCAGGTTAAAATCGGAAGTAACAACAGCGAGGAGCCGCGGATTATGATACCTGGAAATTTCATCCTTTATCATATCATCCGCCGTCCTGTTGCCCGAATATTCAATTTTAAGGTTTATTGTCCTTATCGCTTCTCCCCTGTGCCCGTCAAAATGGAGAGTGACGCCATATTTGGAACCGGAAAAATGACTGTCGAGCCGGTAGGCGAGCTTCGAGCGCGATCCCTGTTTATCTTTTTTCTGCAGTTTTTTGATGGAGGGAATCTTCCCCATCAGATTATTTCCATCGATCAAATAATGCCTGATCATAAATTACCTTTCTCTATCTTCCGGAGTAGAGACCTCCCGATTTTTCAACTTTAATATCTCTCAGTGTAGGCGCTTTCATCCTTATCTCAAATCTGTAACCTCTGTATGTTCCCATCGGCATCCATGAAAAGTTCATCTCCCAGCAGTCGAGATCACGGAAGACTGTCACCCGCGGGGCGGTAATATCATGCTGTTCAAAATCATATCCGCCGCTTGCTGTAATCTTCCAGTTTTTTGTAAGATTAACACTGGCGCTTATATTGGCAGTTGTGCGAACAGTACTCGAAACGGGAGTGCTTTGTGAATAAGAATAATTCAGCCCGAGGCGGATACTCCAGGGAATTGAAAAATCGGGCGGGCGTTCATCATAAAGTGATATATACTCCGACCCGGCAAATTCATCAAATAACTGCGGATCCCTTACCTGGTCCTCCCCTGTTCTTTCCTCACCGCTGATTTTATCCCCCGAAATATTGAGATTCATTGAGAGGCTGAAATTCCGTATCCTGAATAGTCCCTTCCCTTTTGAAACAAGGAACCGGTTTACCTGGCGGGTGCTGTCGTAATCATAAAAAGTATAACTTGAACGCCCGTTAAAATCGAGAATATCACCAATAGAGGTTCGGTAAGAAAGGCTTAAATCGGATAAATTCAGACTATCGGCGGCAAAATTGTATCCAACTCCCGCGCTTAGATTGAGCAGGTTATATTTTTTTGCTTCAGATGTGGTATCTGTCTGGTCTTTCAGAGTCTTCATCTCAAAAAGGTTGCCGACCGATAACCTTACGCTCTGGCTCTCTCCTTTGGTCGCCCCTGTAAATATGCCTTCGCTGAATTTGTCATAATATGTTTTTTCACCGGTGCTATCGGTATAATAATCATAATAACCCCACTGCTCTTCAGAAAAATCGGGACGGTAGTTATATGAAATTGAGGGAGAAACGGTATGCCTGAAAGCGTCAATGCCAAAGTTATTAACCGGAAACATCCCATATAATTTTGTCGAGGCCGAAAGGGAAAAATCGAATGTTCTCACAAAACCAAGTTCTTTTACTTCTCTCGTAACGAGTGAATCGGAAGATGCATATTTTGTCAGCGCTTCCGGCTGAGAAGAATCAATTGTTATAAACTCTTTCTTAATGTGTTTATCATACCATTTTTCATTGTACCGTACAGAGGGAGAAATATTAAAATAACCAAGTTTCGGACTCGCGCTTAAATTCACACTGTGCTGGATTCCCCCTTTCACTTCCATATCCTCAGCTTCAAATTTCCTCTGATTTTTAAACTGTCCGTTATAACTGTATCCTATATATTCATACCAGTCCATATCCCTGCCGCCACCCTTCTTTCTGAAAGGATAGCTGGTTGGAATATTAAAGTTCATGCTGGGTAGAACTTCAGTTATAATATCATCTTCAATATTTTGATTACGTGAGTAATTAATACTCATACTGTTGCCCGATTCATCCCACCTTTTATTATATGTGGCGTTAGAGACTATATTTTTTCTGAGAACATCACTGTAATTGGTGCTTGTATTCTGAAGATAACTTCCCGATTGAAAATACATATTGACATTCAAACTTGAAGTCGGGGTAAGGTTCTGATTGTGGACAACAGAAATTCTCCAGTCGGTTTGCACGCTGCTCTCTTCATCCCCCTCCTCGCCAATAATTATTTTTGAATAAGCCGCGTCAATACTGCCGGTGTAATTATATCTCTTTTTATAACGGAAACGGGTATTTGCGCCCCACCCTCCTTTCATATAATAATCACCCTGGAGAGAGAGGTCCATAAAATCACTTATTGCCCAGTAATATCCAAAACCTTTGAAATATTGTCCGCGCCGGTAGTCTTTACCAAAACCGGGTATGATTATGCCTGAACGCCTTCCGCTCTGATTGGGAAACACACCGAATGGTAAAGGAATCGGTATAGGTATACCGGCGATATGCATAAATATCCACTTGGCGAAGATTCTGTCATTCTGTATAACTTTCATTTCGCTGGCTGAAAAATGAGTATGGGGAGGGTCGCCGCCGCAGGTAGTGTAAATTCCATCCTTAATAAAGAATGTGTTTTCATTTACCTTTTTTACTTTTTCCCCTTCATAACGTGAATCGTTCTTCACATTTTTAGCCATGGAAATTAAACCCCGGCGGGTTTTGAAGTTATATTTCAGACTTGAGCCTTCATAAACTTCACCACCTTCGGATAAAACCGGAGTATCCATCAGGCTCTGTCCTGTGCTGTCGGAAGTGTCGGCAACCCCGAAAGCCGCTATTTCGTTTGTTGTGAAATCTGAGACAATATGCCCGCTTTTTAACTCCGTGGTAAGGTATTTAATTTCACCGCTACCATAAACATACATCTTTTTACCGGGCACATCAAAGGATAAGGAATCTTCCGCCGAGGCGTAAACAATATCTTTGATATCACTCCCGCCGGAAGCCGCCGAATCGACAGAAACTGAATCGGAAGCTACTGAAAGAGAATCGGAAAAAACCGAAAGGGAGTCCCTGTTTTCCTGCTGTCCGAAATAAGCAATTGAGGAGAGCAGGAATAAAAGCAGTATTTTACGGGTATTGTTCATATATTCAGAATACATCTGTCAGGCATTTTCCCGGTAATGCACCAGAGCGGAAGCGCCTTTGATTCCGGCTTCATTCTTTAACGCGGCCGGAATTACATTTATCCGGTCACGGAATGATTTCATTACCCGCTCTTTCATTGTTTTTTTAATAGTCTCAAAAAGGAACGGCCCGAATCCCGATACACCACCGCCTATAATGATGGTTGAGATATCGAGCAAATTCACCGCCGACGCTATTCCATAAGCAAGATTTCTTCCTGTATGCCTGATAACTTCACGCGCGAATACATCATCTTTAGAATAGGCGGCGCTTATAAGTCGGGGTGTTAGTTCCTCACCATCTTCCATCCAGTCATTCAGTATTGAATTCTGAAACGTGAGCACCTCTTTGACCTGTTCAATGAGGTATTTGTTTCCCACGTAAGCTTCAACACATCCCTTGCTTCCGCAATTACATGCGTTGCCGTTATAATCGATGGAAAGATGTCCCAGCTCTCCGGCGGCGCCGGTTTCACCCCTGAAAAGTTTCCGGTTGAAAACTATGCCTCCCCCGACTCCGGTTCCGAGGGTAACCATAATAAAATTCGGATGCTCCCTGCCGGCGCCATATATCATCTCGCCTATCGAAGCGGCATTCGCGTCATTTTCTACATAGGATGGCAGGGAGAATTTTTCTTCAACAAGCTTTGCCAGGTATACTCTTTCCCAGCCGGGCAGATTCGGAGGATGCTCCACACATCCATCCTCAGCGTTAACACAACCGGGGGAACCGATGCCGATACCCCCGATTTCATCTTCAAAATCATCCAGAACCGCTTTAATTCCGGTATATATCTGGTTGATCACCCCTTCGGGACCGAGATAAGCTTTTGTATCAACCGAAGCCTTCTTTACTATTTCACCTTCCCTGTTTACTATCCCCGCCTTAACTGATGTCCCGCCAAGGTCCACCCCGATGGCATAATCAATATTATTCATAAATGCTCCTTTATTTGGGTCTGCTTTCTTCAATTTTGCGGATCACTATGTCGGCAACCTCAAGGGCTCTCATTCCATCTTCTCCTGTTACAACCGGTTCTTCTTCATTGAGAATACAATCAATGAAAAGATCGATTTCATGTTTGAGAGAATTGAGCTCAATTTTTTTCGGTTTTTCAAAAATGATCTTTTTCTTTTTATCGCCGACGCCCATTTCCAGTAAAGGAGAAAATCCGTTGCCCGAAGCTTCGGAATCGATAAGGCGGTAAATTTCCGATTCTCCGGTGCCGAAATCAATCGAAATATAAGCGTCCTTCTGGAAAATTCTCATTTTTCTCATTTTCTTCATCGATATCCGACTCGCGGTCACATTTGCCACAGCGCCGTTTTCAAATTCCAGCCTCGCGTTCGCTATATCGATGTTTTCAGAAACAACATCAACACCACTGGCGCTCACACTTTTAATGGGACTTTTAATCAGACTCAAAATGATATCAATATCATGTATCATCAAATCGAGCACAACCGCTACATCAGTGGCTCTTGGTGAAAATGGCGCGAGTCTGTCTGTCTGGATAAACTTTGGCTCAAGCGGCATTTTGTCCAGCGCGACAACCGCGGGATTGAATCTTTCGATATGCCCTACCTGAAGAACAAGATTTTTTTCTTTCGCTATTTTAATTAACTCTTTTGCTTCTTCAACAGTAGTTGTAATCGGTTTTTCTATTAAAATATGTTTGCCCTTTTCAAGAGCCATTTTCGCTATTTCATAATGTGAACTTGTAGAGGTAACAATAGAAACCGCGTCAGTATTCTCCAGCAATTCATCAACTGTCTGAAAACTTTTAGTTTCAAATTCGGCCGCTATTTCGGCAGATCTTTCACCATCAAGATCATATACTCCAATCAATTCCGATTTCTGATTTTCCTTAAAAAATTTAGTGTGAAACTTTCCAAGGTGTCCTGTTCCGATAACTCCGGTTTTGATCATCTGATTATTTCTCCGCTTCTGATAAGTTTGTAACCAATTATTTTAGTATATACTCCTTTATCGACATCCTCATAATAAAGGAATACTCTGTAGTCATTGTCTGTTTCCCAGTAATTACCTTCAAGTTCCAGGTAATCGGGATTTAAAATTTTGTCCCCCTCCAGGTCAACAGCGACATAGCTGTAGTCATAGACGCCTCTTTTCAGTTCGACCGGCAGATAATATAGCCCGTCATTGTAATACATTATGTAATCAGAATTTATCTCCCAGTCGTTGAATGCCCCGGTTAAAACAATATCTCGTTTAAATTTTTCCTCCGGCCTGATCGAAAACATAACATTCATATATTCGGCATAATCATTTTCAAATGGCAATAACAGAGAACCTCCCTTGTTATCCCTCCGGCCTTTCTTAAAAAAACGTGATGTTTCCACCCCCTCAAAATGAGCTTTCGTATCAGGCGTTTTGTATTTATTAATATCCCTCAGGTCAGCGATTCGGTATTCATTGCCCGGACGCAGATCATTGATCTGAAAAGAAAAGCTGTTTGACCCGTCCCATTCAAAGAACCTGTTCTCCTCGAAATTGTCACGTGTTATTCTTAGAGGATTATTTATCTCCCGGTTTTTTATTATCTCCACAAATTTCACACGGGAAGAGACCATTTCATCCGGCAGATTAAACTCAACTTTCAGCCTGTGAGCGCGTCCCAGCGCGGCGGGATTGCTTACACGGTTCTCGATATTGGATTTTTTAAGTTCTGCCTCAAGAGGCACAACAGGATTAATAACAAAAAACTTCCCTTCGGCAAGAATTTTATCCCTTTCAAATGGGTTGAATACACGGAATATCCATTTGCCTGAATAAGGGAACTGCACTTTTTCATTCGGAAACGCTCCCCTGTAATGAAAATCGATACCCTTTATATGCCCCGGAACTCTGGTAATGTTTATATTATACATTACATCCTTTCCCCTTGTGGAAAGCAGATTATTTTCCACCGGTCTCCATTTGTCAGCGCAATAATAAAACTGAATATTAAGATCGGGATTAAACTGAGCTTCAATGTCGAACTCTATTACAATTTCCGCAGTTCCGTTTACAAGGTTTTCAATGATCGGGAAATATCTTTGATCGGCGCCCCCATATACCTGAAGACTTTTAATATTTATCCCTGAGCCCAATAACGCCGCCGGGATCAGCAGCAAAAGAACATGAATTATTCTGTACAAATTTTCTCCTCCTGTTCTGCATCAGAGTCAAACCCCTGAAAAATCGAAAAAATTAAACATTTAAATTACCCAAAATCGTCCATATTTCCAATACAGGATAAAGGAATCAATTTTAAGATAAAATTAAATCAACAGGGAGATAAAATACCAGTCATTTATTTAGGGACAAGTTACCCTCCTCTATCAACCGGCTTCTAAGTTTTCAATTTACCATTTTTACCCGCCGAAGCCGCTTTTTGGCAAAGGAGGGCACAATTCATAAACCGGCTAAACCAGAAGAAACAGGTAATTGAGTAACTCGAAGAAAGTCCTCCCCTGTCAATGAAGAATAATCCGCCGCGGCAGGCTGTTGCAGATTCATAAAGATAACAAGATTGTTTACATTTATTTGTCATCCAATAATTTGTAAATCCCCAGCAGGGATTTGTATTTCAATATTTCGCATATTTCTACCCCATGAGGACGTTCCGCAAAAATCCCCCCATCTACAATGCGGTATTTTAAAAGAACCTTGTAGAGGTTCGATTATTGTAGCAAAAATGGGAGGTTTTTTTTAATAATCCCAGAAGGGGATTTACAATATTTGCAACAAATTTTCCTTTTCTTCAGTAGACTATACAAAATATTCAAATATCTCATTCAATATTTTTATTAATCTTCTGTGTATAATGCCATTTTAACAGTTCACAATAAATTATCAGACTTACTCCCTCTAATCCGGCCCGACAGATTGCGCTGTCGCAAAAAAAAGGTGAGCTCAAAAACAATCCTGGCTCACCTTTTTTTATAATTATTTTTATCCGTTCAGGATAGTATTATTTTCAGGTTTTTACTACATCACTTCTTTAAAAGTAACATCACCGCCGGAAGTGCGGCATTCAATCATCGGGCCGCCGCCATTAAGTTTTGCTCTTATGTAACCTGATTTCACCTTGCTGGCGCTGGTTCCCGGGTAATCACATTCCACATCACCGCCGGAAGAATCAAGCTCAAGATCGGCCTTTAATCCTTCTTTCGCGAAAACATCAATATCACCCCCCGAGGTTTTCAGCTCAATGCCGTCATTGTCGCCTGTTATTCTCAGTTCAATATCGCCGCCGGAGGTTTTCGCCAGAACCTCTCCCCCTCCCTGGACAAGATCAATATCACCGCCCGAGGTTTTCGCGGTAAGTTTTCCAAGCGCGTTTTTCGCGCTTATATCGCCACCCGAAGTATAAAGGGAAATATCTCCGGAATGCTCTCTGAGAATAATATCACCTCCGGAAGTGACAGCTTCAAGCAGTCCGGCGCAATCTTCGATTTTTATATCACCTCCTGATGTTTTTAATCCGCTTTTACCTTCTACATCAAAGATCATTAAATCGCCGCCGGATGTCATGATTTTTGTATCAAACTGCCTCGGCACTTTTATCTCAAGTTTCAGACTTATGCCGCTGAACCAGTCACCCCAGCCCGCGCCTTCCTTCTCACAAATTACTTCTACACCACCCGATGTTTTTTCTATGGAGAACTCCATTTTCGAAGCCGCTTTTTTATTTCCCATTATTTTTACGTAGACTTCATTTTTATCCCATGAAACAATTTTTACATCACCCGAAGAGGCTTCCACATGTAACTTTTCACCCGGTGATACGGGGATATTTTTTTCTTCGAGAACTTTAAGTGATCTCGCGCCTGTTGATACAGCAAAGAGAAATATTATAAATATCGCAATTTTTAATCTGTTTAATACTGACATATTTACACCTGTTTTTTCGTGGTTTTATTCTTTAGACCGCTGTTTTTATAAAAAGGTTGTAAATTATTTAAATAATTCCACATATTTTCATTGAGGAAATTATATTTGCGTAGTCCCGATAACAATTTTGGATAACAATGCTGTTAAGATTTATAATTATTATTCTGATCGCGACAAATCTGTCCGCGCAATATAAGTATGATCTTAAGCAGTTTGGAGATGAAACATCCCGGTTCGTTGAGCTTCCTCTAAAATGGAACGCTGGAGATTACGCGATATTAGCGGGTATCTCGGCCGGAGCTTATTCCCTGATGTTCGCTGATGAATATGTAAAAAAAAGCGCGCAGGATTTCCGGAAAAAAAATGATGATATGCTGCTGATGAAGTTCGGGACTTACTACGGGGAGCCCCTTACATCGGCCCTCGCGGGAGCCGCGTTTATAATTCATGGCATTTCAACCGGAAATGACGCGAATAAAAAACTCGGTTATGAAATATCCCAGGCATTCGTTTATTCAGTCACCGTAACAGGTTTGATAAAATTCAGCTTTGGCCGCACCCGGCCATTCAAAAATGAAGGGGCTTTCAGTTTTTCTCCCTTATCGTTCAGGGGAACTCCTTATATGTCTTTTAACTCGGGCCATACATGCCTGGCCTTTTCACTTTCAACCGTTATGGCGGAAAACAGTGATAACACTCTGCTCAGGGTTGTTTATTACATCCCCGCGGTAATTACAGGAATTTCAAGAATTTACCATGACAGGCACTGGCTTTCGGATGTATTTTTCGGCGCCGCGGCAGGTTATTTTATCGCGAAACATGTCGCGTCACTTCATGATGACAGATTTGCGCTGATAAATGAACCGCCAACCCCCTTACTGCGTCTAAACTTTCCATTGAACTGATGCTTAAACCAAAATATGTGAAAAAGGCATTCTCTTTTCATATATTATAAATGTCAAAAAACAAATAAAATATTATGGCACAATCCAGAAGAATAAAAGTTCTTGTGGCTGATGATCACAAACTTTTCAGAACCGGTTTATTAAAAGTATTAAACGAAGATAAAGAACTCTTTGTAATTGGTGAAGCGGAAGATGGCGCCGACCTGGTTGAAAAATATTTCAGATTACGGCCCGATATTATTCTTCTCGATATTTCCATGCCAAAACTTACAGGCACACAGGCTTTAAAAAAGATCATTGAAAAAGATCCTCTCGCCAGAGCCCTCTTCTTATCTATGAATGATGGCGAGGAATATATCTATCATGCCCATAAAGCAGGCGGGCTGGGACTGATAAATAAAAATATACTTGAAGGCGAACTTTATCTTGCCATAAGGACTGTCTATGAGGGTAATAAATATTTTGGCCCCGAGGTAAATGAAAATGAACTGCAGGAAATCTGTGAAAAATTTGAGGGGAAAGCTACAAATTTTGATGACCTTATGAATTTTGAACTTTCTCAGAGGGAAGAGATAATCGTAAGATTTGTTGCGGCAGGAAAAACAAGCAATGATATAGCGGAGGAATTAAGAATGTCCAAAAGGACAGTGGATTTTTACCGTTCCGCCCATATCCAGAAACTGGGTCTGAACCATTTAAGTGAATTCATGCGGTTTGCTTATGATTATGTGGCTAAATATCCCGAAAACAATTAAATATGTAAATTCAGGCCTCATCTGAACCCTCCTTTTTAATGAACCGAATTCCGGTTTCAAGCGTTAATAATGTTAATTTCTTTTCCTATTCTTGAATTATATTTATATTTTACAGAACTTTATATGTCGTAATATTTTGCGATGCAGCGCACACAATAACATCATTAACGAAAGGAACCACTCAATGAGAAAGAACAGTTTCCTCTTTTCCCTAATCCTCCTTCTTTCCCTGACTATCCTGATAAATGGACAGGATAAACAAAAACAGGTTGAAGAAAGAAAAAAATTCAGATATCGTAACGCTAAAATGGAAAAAATCAATATAGAAATTGATAATATGCGTTACTGGAAAAAAATGGCAAAACTTGGATATATTGAAGTGCAGCCTAATCAGGAACTTGATAAAGCTGTATATACCGGAACTACTATTTCCGCAGAATCTGTTGTATCTGAGAACTCACCGGACGTTCCCGTAATAGACGCAACAAATACAACACAGAGCGAAAACTCAATATTTGTTAATCCTTCAGACCCGACCAACGTGCTCAATTCCAATAACTCAACACAATATCCACTCGGAAATCTTTATGGCGCGAATGACTTTTACTCATTTGATACCGGCCTGACATGGGATGGTGAAGTTCAGGGAGCCGGAGGCAGCAACTCAGGTGACCCGGCTGCGGCGATAGGCCTTAACGGGTATTATTATGTCGGTCAGATAGCGGATAACTCAGGCCAGGGAATTGGCATTTCTACCAACCAGGGAACAACCTGGTCGCAGGTAACGATCGCCAATCCTCCATCAGGCTGGTGGGATCTTCTCGACAAAAACCACCTGTGGATTGACAACAGCCCGACTTCCCCTTATGAAGGAAACCTCTATGCCGCATGGACACCTTTCGGCGGTTCCAATGATCATGAAGTTGAACTAAAACGTTCAGCAAATGATGGTTCTACATGGGAAGGTCCTGTCGTAGTAAGCACCGGCTCCGCTTCCGGTTATCTCAACCAGGGTGTAAATATTCAGACCGGTCCTGAAGGACAGGTTTATGTCTGCTGGACAATTTATGACGGCTCTCTCAGTGATGAAGACGCTATCGGTTTCGCGAAATCTTCCGACGGCGGAGTTACTTTTTCCACCGGTATAAGAGCGATCAATAATATCAGGGGAATCAGATCAAGTGAAACCTCCAAAGACCAGCGCGTGAATTCATTCCCTGTTATGGCCTGCGATATAAGTAATACAGGCTCCAGAGGAAATTTATATATAGTATGGACCAATATTGGCGTGCCCGGCACAAATACAGGTTCCGACCGCGACATATATTTGATCAAATCGACCGATGAAGGTGAAAACTGGTCCGATCCAATCAGAGTTAATCAGGATGAGATGGGATTAGGCAATGAACATTATTTCCCCTGGATAACAGTCGATCCGGTTACCGGAATTGTTTCTGTCGTTTTTTATGACGACCGTAATGTCGGCGGAACACAGGTTGAAGTTTATTGCGCCAACTCTCTGGATGCCGGTGAAACCTGGGAAGATTTTAAGGTTAGTGATGTGGCTTTCACTCCTTCTCCTATTCCGGGACTCGCGGGCGGATATATGGGAGATTATATCGGGATCTCGGCAAGAAACGGCTGGGTTTATCCTGTATGGACCGACAACCGGGGCAGCAATGTAAATACTTATGTATCTCCTTACCAGGTCAGCACTACTCCTATCGCTAATTTCAGCGCCTATCCTACTTTCGGCACCGATCCTCTGACTGTTCAGTTTAGCGACGAATCTTATCCCGGCCTAAACGGCGTCTCCACTTACCTGTGGGATTTTGGCGATGGATATACAAGCTCCGAAGCAAATCCGGAACATACTTATCAGGAAGTTGGCGTTTTCACTGTTTCTCTTACTGTGGAAGGACCGATTGGCGGCAATCCAAGTACTCTTACTAAAGAAAACCATATTGAGGTGGTCGATAACCTGACATCACAGTTTGATGTCACCGCGCACTGGAATATGATATCCGTTCCACTGAACGCCGATGATATGTCGGTTTCAACTCTTTTCCCCAACGCGAGTTCTCCCGCGTATAAATTTGATAACGGATATGTTCAGGAAGATGTTCTTTCAAACGGCGCTGGTTACTGGCTGAAATTCCCCCAACCGGAACTTGTGTCTGTTTTCGGTGAAAATCCAACCTCCGACATTACAATTAATGAAGGCTGGAATCTTATCGGACCTTTCAATTCAGATATTCCGGTAGAAAATATAACAACCGAACCCGCGGGTTTAATTGCTTCACAGTGGTTCGGATTTGACGATTTTTACGTTCTCGCGAATACTCTTAATAAAGGAAAAGCCTACTGGGTAAAAGCTTCCGGCGATGGAACACTGAATCTTAACCCGGGTCCCGCTAAAAAATCTGATAAAAATATCAGACTATATAAAGCTGATAACTTTATTACAATGAGAGTTTCTAATTCAAGAAACTCTTCCACAAACCTTGTATTTGGCTTTGACAGAAAAGCAACTGATGGATTCGATCCTGAATTCAGCGAAACCGAACTGCCTCCTCTGCCGCCGGCAGGTTTTGACGTAAGGTTCAGAATAAGTGATGAAATTTCCACTATCGCCGATTTTAAAATGGAAACTTCACCTGAAGCGACATACAAATATAATGTTGCTTTATTAAATGAAGATGAAAATCCGGAACTTACCCTTAGCTGGACTCAGCCGAAAGGAATGAGCCTCAAGATAACTGACGCTGTTGATGGTTCAATCATTAACAGAACATACAGAGCGGGAAATAATGAACTTGTCATAACCAATCCTGCTGTAAAGAATCTTAATTTTGAGTTAACTTCCTTCACTCCGGTTTCGGTGGAATATACAAATCTTGACGCCGAAATTACTGAAAATATGGTTACTCTTATGTGGACAACCTCAGGCGAAGAAGATATTTCACATTATGAAATTGAGAGAAGTAATGACGGTTCGGCTTATCTGAAACTTGACGCGCTTTCAGCTACAGGAAACAGCGGAAACTACCGGTATACCGATAAATATGCTTCCGCCGGAAACTATTTCTACAGAATGGCCGGAATTTCAAAAGATGGATCAAAAACCTATTCCGATGTAGTTGAAGTCTCCTTCTCTGTGCCGACTGATTATTCTCTTATGCAGAACTGGCCGAATCCGTTCAACCCCGAGACAAACATCCGTTTCTCTCTTCCGGTTGACGCGAATGTTACCCTCTCTGTATTCGATATTCTCGGTCAGAAAGTGATTGAAGATTACACAGGTGAATATGACGCGGGACGCCATACCGTTAATTTCTCAGGCGGACAGCTTTCAAGCGGGACATACATTTACACAATTATCGCCAAAGGTAAAGATGGTTCCAGCTTTACCGAAAGCAAAAAAATGTCCCTTATTAAATAATAAGCAACTACAGATTTATTTTTCTGGGAGAAAAAGTTTTCTTTTTCTCCCTTTTTTTTTGCCATTTCGCCTTTAATACAGAGCTCCTGACATTACCTATATTGAAATGCAAATATTTTCAGAATTATGTAATGCTCGCGGAAAGAGCAAAGTACAGTAATGAAAGAATCAAATAGACTGACCGGATATAAGTTAGCCATAGAAATCTAACTCGAAGTCTCCATCGAAATCGGATTCTTTAATAAATCTGAGAATTGTTATAATTCTTCACTCTCGACTAACCACTTTCACTTCTGGTTTGCCAGTCTCTGATTACTCCAATAGCAGTCAAATTCTACGCAAAATGGCAAAAATTTACCAACGAGTAAAAAATTTTATTGCCAATTAAAGGTTTTGTGGTTACTCAAAGTGAGTCCTCCCCCGCCCTCCGGCAAAAGACGACCGGAGGCCACCCCCTCCAAAGGGGGACATTACATCTTTTATCCCCCTTTGCCCCATAGGGATACCAGGGGCAGAGGGGGTGGATTCAAAGTGTTTTTCTTTGAAGACGGGGGAGGACTTACTTTGAGTAACCCGTTGACTTTGTTTTCTCTGGATCGGGAATTGTTTTAATACCCTGCGCATTTTTTCTCATTCCGGACCCGCGACTGAATTGAGATAAATCTGTCACCAATTTTAATTGTTGATGTTTTTGAAAAACTTATAATCTACGATCTTTTTCCCCTATAATTTTTTGAAAAAAGTTTCTTTTTGAGGAAAACAGTACCTATTTTTACTTAACAAATTCTTATTGTGTTACTTTCTCTTACGGAGCAAATGAATGAAAAATGTCTTAATCCTTGGCGCGGGTCAGAGCGCCCCCTATCTGATCAATTATATGCTTAAAGGAGCTGAAAGGTATGACTGGAATGTAAAAGTATGCGATATGGACTATGAGCTGGCAAAAACCAGAACAGATGGATTTTCCCGCGGCGAGGCGGTAAAATTTAATGTTAATGATGAAGTAAAAAGAATTGAGTTAATAAAATGGTCCGATATCGTCATAAACTTTCTGGCGCCCAAATTTCAGCCAATGATAGCCGCAGATTGTCTTGAAAACAAGAAGGATTGTATAACAGCCTCATATACAAATCCCGCTGTGGCAAAAATGAATGATGAAGCTGTTAAAGAAGGAATAATTCTCCTCAATGAAATGGGGCTGGACCCAGGTATCGATCATATGTCAGCGGCAGCCATTATTGACGATGTTAAATCAAAAGGAGGTGAAGTTGAGAGTTTTGAATCTTACGGAGGCGCAATCCCAGCTCCCGACGTAAAATCAAATCCTCTTGATTACTGCATTACCTGGAACGCGAGAAATGTGGCGATGGCAGCCGAACCGGGCGCGCAGTACCTCGAAGATGGCAAGGTAAAACTTCTCCCCCATTTTGAAGTGTTCAACAGAACCTGGAATGTTGATATCGAAGGTGTTGGCACGCTTGAAGCTTATCCCAACCGCGATTCTTTAAGTTATATTGATGTTTTTGATGTTCAGGGTGTGGAAACCATGGTTAGAGGAACTCTTCGTTATCCCGGATTCTGCGAAACCTGGGCGCAAATTGTGAAACTTGGTATGGCAAATGAAACCCTTTCACTTCCTCCTCTCGAAAATATGAGCTATGAAGATTACACAAAAATGTTTCTGCCATTAAGCGACAATTGCAAATCGGTTAAAAAACGCGCCGCCAAATATCTTGGTATCAGCCCGACAGGTAAAATAATGAGCGATTTGGAATGGCTGGGACTATTTTCAGAGGAAAAAATTGGACGGAATTTCAACAATTCGGGTGAAGTGCTGACAAATATCCTTGTCAAAAAACTGCCCCTGCCCAATGGGAAAAGAGATATGGTAATCCTCGCTCATGAAATCAGGGTAAAATATGCCGAAACGGGTAAAAAGGAAATTATAAAATCACAAATGGTTGATTTTGGACAACCGGATGGATTTACCGCGATCGCGAAGACAGTCGGACTTCCCGCGGCAATCGCGGCAAAACTGATTCTGACCGGAAAACTTGAATTAAAAGGCTGCCAGATCCCCACTCACCCCGGAATTTATAAAGTTGTTCTTGAAGAACTTAAAGAATCGGGGATAAAATTTAATGAAAAGATAGAGGAAGTTAATTGAATTTATTAAATTTATATTATCCGAATACTATTCATTAAACGGGAGTTAAAAGTGAAACAGGCAAATATAAGTAAAAAGGATCTTGAAACCTGGGCCGATTACCTGGTTGACTATTCAATCGGCGGGGTTACCGAAAATGATGTTGTCATGATAAAAGGAGAACAGATATGCTGGCCCCTGATGTCTGTAATCCAGGATAAAGTAATTAAATCGGGCGGAATCGCGGATGTAAATATTGTCTCACCCGATAATGACAGAGGCAAGGTCTGGGGCGCCTCAATGGCGCGGCATGCTTCAATTGACCAGATAAACAAGGTGCCGGCATGGCATAAAAAAAGATATGAAGCTATGACCAAGTATATCGAAATTCTTGGCGCCGGCGATCCTTCGCAGTTTGGCAATGTGGATGAAGAAAAAGCACAGGCCATCATGAGAGTGGATGAACCGATTAAGAATATCAGGCTCTCGAAACCCTGGGTGCTCACCCTCTACCCTACTGAAGGATTTGCCAATCTGGAAGGAATGTCACTTGAAGATTATACCAGGGTAATCGTTTCAGCGTCAACGGTCGATCCCAAACTGCTCGATGATGTCGAACAGGATATTTATGAACTTATGTATAAAAGTGAAACTATCACCATCGAAACTGAACATCCGGATGATAATAAAGCTCTGACCCTTAAAATGGACATAAATGAGCGAGATGTAATCAAATGCACCGGTAAACGCAATTTCCCAGATGGTGAAGTTTTTACGAGCCCTAACTCTTTTACCGTCCAGGGTGAAATATTTGTTGACCTTCCTGTTTTTTATACCGGCACAACAATACAGGGCATATACCTGAAGTTTGAAAATGGCGTTATTGTGGAATACAGCGCGAAACAGGGATATGACGCCCTTAAAAAAATCATCGAGACAGATGAAGGTTCCCACAGACTCGGAGAAGTCGCGCTCGGAATGAATAACGGCATTGAGAAAGTGCTGAAACATCCGTTATTTGTCGAAAAGGTCGGCGGCACACTTCATATCGCTATAGGCGCAAGTTATCCTGAATGTTATGAATCATCCGGATTGAGTGAGGATGAGCTTCTCAGTTCAGGTGTGCTCAATAAATCTGCGCAGCATGTCGATATTGTCACCGATTTCCGTCCCGGCGGATCCGGCAAAGCAGTTTATCTCGATGATAAAAAACTGGAAATCGAAAATAATATATGGGTTGTCAGATAATCTGTATATTTTATAAATTAAACAAAAGTCCCCTCTTTCACGAGGGGGCTTTTGTATTAAAACATCGTTAAACCGAAACAGGTAAAAGGAATTATTCGCTGTTTGTCATAGCGCGATATTTCGGACCGGCATTTTTTTTATAGCCGCTTTATACTTGTTTTGCTAATACCCTTATCCGGACCTTGAGTTACCATTAATATATTGTTATATATATTATTTCGAATTGATAAAAAAAGTCTGTTTTTTTCAGTGGAAAACTCACCGCTTTTTAATGATGCATTATATAAACCGCTAAATGGGAAAAATAATGGAAAAACGTCTTCAGTCAAAAATACTGCTTATTGTCGCGCTTTTTGCCGCGCTGGTAATTTTATTCGAACTCGGGCTTACTCTTGAATATATACTGATATTCAGCGGAGCGGCAATAGTATTGCTCTTACTTATCGTACTTTATTTTACATGGAACCACAGCCGCACACATATATGGAAATGCGGCAAATGTGAAAAAATTTTCACTATCGGTATATGGAAAAATCTTAAAGCTGATAGCGTGGGAATAGATATGAAAAAAATGAAATGCCCCGGTTGTGGTGAAGTCACAGTATGTTCTGCATTTGAAAAATCAAAACTCGGATTAAAAAACAATTTCAGGATGGATGACTGATGAATCTTAAAGTCAGCAGTGAAACAGGAAAACTTGAGGGTGTAATTATTCACGCTCCGGGACCGGAAGTTGAAAATATGACTCCCAAAAACGCCGAGAGAGCTCTCTATAGCGATATCCTGAATCTTAATGTGGCGAGCAAAGAATATTCTGAATTCAGCGGAATATTAAAAAGATTCACCGCCACTTATGAAATTGAAACTCTGCTGAAAGAAACTCTTGAAATTGAGGAAGCCAGGGATCACCTTCTGAAAAAAATATGCGGTAATGAAAATGCGGATGAAATCGCTGAGCATCTGCTATCTATTGAAAACAAACTTTTGGCTGAACAGCTCATTCGCGGAGTTCCCCTGGAAAGGAATAATCTGACCAATTTTCTCAGTGAGGAAAGATATTCTCTCAGGCCTTTGCATAACTTTTTTTTCACCCGCGATTCAGCGGTAACAATTAATGAAAAAGCCCTTATATCAAAACTCACGAGCAGAATAAGAGAAAGAGAAGCTCTTATTACTGAAACAATTTTCCGCTTTCATCCGGAGTTAAAAACCGAAACGATAGTCATTGACGAAAATCAAAGATTTTATGATGATATTTCTATAGAGGGGGGAGATGTTCATGTTGCCCGCGAAGATGTTCTGATTGTCGGAATTGGAGCGAGAACAACTTCCAGAGGTGTGGATTTCCTGATAGATTGCATTAAACAGAGAAAAACTACAAAACATATATTTGTTCAGGAATTGCCCCATCAGCCTGAATCTTTCATTCATCTGGATATGGTTTTTACCTTTCTCGATCAGGATTGCTGTATGATCTATGAACCTGTTATGCTCAATCCGCATGCTTATCAAACTATCCATATAATAATCGACAATGGTAAGGTAAAAAATATCAGGGAGGAGACTAACCTGCTTAAAGGGCTTTACTCTGTCGGAATTGATTTAAAGCCTCTGACCTGCGGCGGCAAAAATGATCCCTGGATTCAGCAGAGAGAACAATGGCATAGCGGCGCCAACTTTTTCGCTCTCGCGCCGGGAATAGTTACCGGGTACAGCAGAAATGTAAATACGATGGAAGAACTGAATAAAAACGGGTTTGATATTATCCCCGCTTCACAGATACTAAAAGGGAAAAAAGAATTTCCCGAAAAAAGAGCGGTAATTACAATCAGCGGAAGTGAGCTTGCGAGAGGAGGAGGAGGCTGCCGATGCATGACCATGCCGGTTAAACGAGCCCCGCTTTAATAAAATCCCGGAATATTACCTCGTATTAAATTTTATCCCCGAATAATCCGAATGTCCCCCGCCTGCCCCATGGAACATTTAGAAACTCCAGGCAATCCAAAATGTCTCCCTTCGGCCCCATGGGGATGCAGGCAAGGGGGTGGATTCTGGCCGCCTTTTGCCAGAAGACGGGGGAGGACAAACCTCGTGCGACTCTCCACCGCTTTCATTTCGTAAATCACCATATTCACCGCTCCAATTTTTTCGGTTTTTCCCGGGGGAGGACACCACCTTGAGCAACACGCAAACGGTTGCATTTTGTAAATCACCAAATTCTCCATTACCCCAAAAACTCCCAATAATTGCTGCTGTCAACTCTTTTTACTTCGGCATTGTAAGTGTTGGTGAATAACTTCGGTATTTTCATTTTTTGTTTTGGGGAGTACTTAAACTCATAACCGGTAATGAGGCCATTCTTTTCTTCAATGTAGTCAATTTCTTTCTGATCGTATGTACGCCAGAAATATGAATTCACATGGATGCCGGAATATTCGAGCTTCTTTTTCCTTTCGGCTATGCAGAAGTTTTCCCACAAAGCGCCGGCGTCATTTCTCAGGTGAAGCGGATTAAAATTATTTATCAGGGCGTTGCGTATTCCGGTATCATAAAAATATATCTTTACTGATTTATTCAGTTCTTTCCGCAGGTTACCTGAGAAGGAATTTAGTCGGAAAAGCACAAAAGTTTTTTCCAGAAGATCGATATACTTAATAACCGTCAGTCTTGATACTCCGAGCGAAACCGCCAGCTCATTGTAATTCACCTCATTTCCGGTTTGCAATGCCAGCATTTGAACCAGCTTTTTCAGCATATCCGATCTCCGGATATCTTCAAACTGAAGTATATCTTTATATAGATAACTTGAAGCGAGTTCAATAATTCGTTTTTCCGCCTCCTCATTTCCGAGAAGAGATATTTCAGGATAGGAACCATACACCAAAAGTTTTTCCAGTAGTGGATTTATTTCCAGCCATCCCCGCTTCTCTTTAATTTCAGTGATGGAAAAAGGATAGAGCCGGTATGTTATCACCCGCCCTGTCATCGGCTCAGAAGTTTTACCCGCCAGATCAAAACCTGATGAGCCGGTGGCTATGATCTGTATATCCTCTACATGATCAATCAGGACTTTCAATATTCTGCCGATATCAGGAATATATTGAGCTTCATCAAGAACCACCACTTTATAATCCCCGAGGAATGCCTTCAGCTTTTCCGGTTCAGCATCTGCCAGACTTTGCCCGACCGATAATATATCACAACTGTAATATTTCCCCTCGTTGCCAAATTTTTCCAGTATCTGCTGTGCCAGAGTGGTTTTTCCTACCTGCCTGGCGCCGTAAATAATTATTGTTTTACCTTTGAAAAGGGAGCTAATTACACTATTTTCTATTAATCTTGTTATCATAGTTACATATTTACCATTAATTTTGTAATTATAATAATATTTTTAACAGAATAAGGCAAGTTTTAATTCTTTGAACCAGCCGGGACAGAACCGAAAAGGCATAACAAAAGTAATAATCATATTCTTAAACTGGCAGGCCGGAAAAAAAATTGAAATCCCAATAAATGAAACGTACTCGTTCTCGTAATCGTACTTCGTACTCGTCTTTACCAAAACCGCTCAGTTATTCGAGAACGAGGACAATTACGAGTCCCTGTTCTATGAGTACGATAAAACCTTGCCATTTTGCGTAGAATTTAATTACTAACGAATTAAGCTGGTAAAGTCAGAAGTGGAGAGTTATAAATTCTTCTCTGTTTTTTTTATAAAACCCGATTTCGATTACGACTTCGATTTGGATTTTAATGGCTACCCTAAATATCCTGTCAATCTTTTTGATTCTCTCAATCCTGTGCTTTGATCTTTCCGCGAGCTTTACATAATCCTGATGGAAATATTGCCCGTTTGAATAAGGTTAATAAGGTTTAGTCTGGTTGGGTGGTTTCCTATGCTACTAAGGTTAAAATAAAAAATCAGGTTTCTTCCTTTGCATGAATTCGTCATTCGTACTTCGTCATTCGTAATTTCTTTTGTGGGATTTAGTGTTTTGGTGATTTTGTGGCTTTTCTTCCGCCTAATAAGCGAAATCAAAATAATCTGCGGTCATCTTTTCAATTGTTAATTGTACATTATTAATTGTTAATTGAAATTTTGCCATTTTGAGTAGAATTTTACTGCTTAAGGAGTAATCGCAAACTGGCAGAACCAGAATAAACAAAGTTATCGAGTTGCCCGGAGTAAGTCCTCCCCCGTCTTCAAAGAAAAGCGCTTTGGAGCCACCTCCTCTGCCTTTGGCATCCCTCTGGGGCAAAGGAGGACAAAAAGCCTGTCAACCTTGAGTTGCGAATGTCCCCCTTCGGAGGGGGTGGCCGAAAGTGTCTTTCTTGAGGTCGGGGGAGGACACCACCTTCGAGCAAAACGCCAACGCTTTCATTTCGCAAATCACCAAATTCACCACTCCAATTTTTTCGGTTTTCTCTGGGTAGCACACCGTAGTCCTCCCCCGTCTCACAGCAAAAAACGCTGTGATCCACCCCCTCCGGCGGGGGATATTCGGAAACTCCAGGTAATCCTAATGTCCCCCCGTTTTATTATCGATAGCTTATCCGATTTTAAGCTAAAAAGAACTCTTCCACAGGGGAAGAGTTAAAAAATTATGAAGATGATACAGAATCGGCAATTTCGGGCGAAACCAGCAGTCGTCCGCACGATTCACATGTATACAATCTTTTAGCCTGTCTGATTTCAAGCTGCCTCTGCGGCGGGACAACATTATGGCATCCGCTGCAGGCTGAACGGCTGATGGTAACAATCGCTTTGCCGCCGCAGGCTTTTCTGATTCGCATATAGGTATTATAATCCGATTTTTTTACGCGCGAGGCAATTGTTTCCCTTTTATCGCGAAGTTTGATCTCTTCCCTTTCATTGGCCTTGATTATCTTCTTAAGATCATTTTCTTTCTCTTCCAGCTCTTTCTGCAGATCATCAAGCATCGGGGAGATATCACTTATTTCAAGCTTAAGTTTCTCAACAAGGTCTTCGAGCGCCATATTTTCTGTTTCAAGTTTTTCTATCTGCTCTTCGGAATTATCAATTTCTTTGGTAAGAGCGTCATATTCCTTATTATTCCTTACCTGGTAAAGCTGAGCTTTAAACTTTTTCAGACTTTCCTGCATAACCTGAATTTCTTCCTCATTAGAAATTCTCTTCTTGGTCGACTCCTCTTTTTCAATATTCTTTTCTTCAATCTGAGAAGTAATATTTGCCATCTGTCCTTTGAGTTCATTAACCGCGATAGGGAGGTCTCCCCGCAATTCTTCAAGCTCATCCAACTGGTCATCGAGAAACTGCAGTTCATAAAGTGTCGTAAGTCGGTCTTTCAAAATAGCTACTCCTTATTTATTATAAAACCTTACAGGATTTGTACTTCCGGATATTCTGACTACCTCAATATTTTCATTCTCCGGAATAAATCCTTTTATTTTCTTTTCAATTATTTCGAGACTAAAAATTTCTGTTTCATAGTGCCCGGCGTCAATAAACAAAATTCTGTTTTCCGCTGCCTGAAAAGTATGATACTTAATATCTCCCGTGATGTAGGCGTCCGCCTGTTTTCTTATGGCGTCTGGAAGGTATTCTGATCCGCTTCCGCCGCAAAGAGCGACTTTTTTAATTTCGGCGGCTTTTCCATTTGTATACCGGAGACCAGCAATATTTAATTTTTCAGCCACATATTGCGGAAATTTTTCAGCCGGTACAGCTTCATCAAGTTCCCCGATTACACCGGCGCCAAAGTCGGGACTTTCATTTTCGAGAGGATAAATATCAAAAGCGGGTTCCTCATAGGGGTGGCTTTCATATATGCTACTAATTATTTTCCCGGTATCCCACCTGTTGGCTATCGCCTCAAGCCTTATTTCATCAACTTTTTCCGAATGACCTTTTTCACCAACCGCGGGATTGCTTTTCTCCGATCCCCTGAATGTGCCTGTGCCATTGAGCCTGAATGAACATTCGCTATATTCCCCGATATTTCCCGCTCCGGCCATGAACATAGCTTCAGCGACTTTATCCGCATGATCAATCGGCACAAAAACAACAATTTTTTTCATTCTGTTGGTTTCAGGTTTTAGAAAATCCATATTGGAAAGGCCAAACTTCTCACCCAAAATGAAACTCACACCGCCGCGTATATAGTCAAGATTTGTATGAGCCGAAAAAAGTGTGATATCATTTTTAATCATTTCCCTGATAAGGGAGCCTGTGGCCTGGTCATTTGTGATAATCTTTTTTAATGGGGAAAATATTAAGGGGTGGTGTGTAATAATTAAATTGCAGTTTTTATTCAGCGCTTCTTCGAGAGCTTCTTTAGTAAGGTCGAGGCAGAGAAAGACATTTTTCAAATCCTCTTCTGTCGAGCCTGTCTGAAGCCCGACATTGTCTTTCTCCCAGGCCGCTCCCGGGGGCGACCACCTTTCAAGATATTTTAACAATACTCCAATTTTCATAGAAAAAAAAATGCACCCCATTTCTGGCAGTGCATTAAAATTTTGTAGTTACCTTTCCCGCGGGAAAATAACTTTTATAATATCGTATTTAATTTCTCTTATCATCTTATCGTAAAAACAAAAATAAATTTTTATATACTTAATTTCAAGCAAATAAAGTACCAAAGATCAATCGCTGCCAGGTTCAACCCAGTTTCCATCCTCCCGAATGAGAGCAATTAGCGAATCAACAGCAATTTCGGAACTGATATTTTTCTTCACTACCTCCTTACCCCGGTAAAGAGTTATCCTTCCGGGACCAGAACCGACATAACCATAATCAGCGTCTGCCATCTCTCCCGGGCCATTAACAATACATCCCATAATACCAATCTTAACACCTTTGAGATGAGAGGTCCTTTTCCTGATTTTATCGGTAACTTCAACCAGGTCAAAGAGTGTTCTGCCGCATGAAGGGCACGCAATATACTCTGTTTTCGATATTCTTGCCCTTACAGCCTGTAAAATGGCAAAGCTTGTTCGGTTCTTTAAATCCGCGTCCGGGTAGTCGAGCCATACCCCGTCGCCAAATCCATCGATGAAAAGAGCTCCCGTATCAGCGGCTGAGCGCAGCACAAAATCTTCCTTATCCATGGAGATATATGAACGGCGGATTATAACCGGATTCTTGACTCCCTTTTCTTCCATAAAATAGAACGCGCGACGTTGTTCAGCCATACCGTGGTCATTATTGGTCACAAGTACAAAAACAACCGAAGGATCATTAAAAGGAATTAAATGCTTCTCATTTTCGAGAGCCTCTATATCAATTGTGATAAAATTCAATAAGAAAGATTTAGTTTTCGCATTTGAATATTCCGCAGGAGTAAAGAAAGGAAATGAAGCTGTTTTATCATCCTGCTCTTTCCAGTAATCATAATCATGCAATATCTTCAGCCCGCCCGGTGGATCAAATTCTATCGGCAAAGAACCGGCGTAAAACAAATCGGCAGCCTGATCTTTCATTGACCACTTGTCAATATCGGGTGAATATATATATCCGAATTCTGTTAATAATTCTCGGGTTATCTTTTCATTATTATCGACCGAGGCAAAAACTTTTGGCAGATTGCCGCTGCCTATACCGGCAACCTCAATACTTTCCCTCCGGCTGAATTCAAAGGGATTTTTCAGCCAGGATGAAACAGGTGTAATTTTTTTATGCCCGCTTCTGGTATGATATTTTTCCACCAGTCGTTTCGCGACCGGTATTTCATGTTCAGGCTCCTCAGTCAAACTTACTCTTATCGTATCACCCAGTCCATCTTCCATCAGAGCGCCGATACCAACAGCCGATTTTATTCTTCCGTCTTCACCATCACCCGCTTCTGTAACTCCCAAATGTAAAGGATAGTCCATATCTTCCATGATCATTCTGTTTACCAGAAGTCGGTATGCCTGGACCATAACCTGCGTGTTGCTCGCCTTCATCGAAAGAACAATATCATGATAGTTATGATCGCGGCAGATATATAAAAATTCCATTGCCGATTCCACCATCCCGAGGGGAGTGTCGCCATAGCGGCTCATTATCCTGTCTGATAAAGATCCATGGTTGGTGCCTATTCTCATGGCCGTTCCATATTCTTTACATAGCTTTACCAGGGGTGAAAACCTGTCATATATTCTCTCTAATTCAGCTTCATACTCTTTATCATTATACTCAATAATCTGAAACTTTTTTTTATCGGCATAATTACCGGGATTTACCCTCACTTTTTCAATAATTCTCGCCGCTTCCTCGGCAGCGTTTGGAGTAAAGTGAATATCGGCAATGAGAGGTACATCATACCCCTTCTCTTTTAATGATTTTTTTATCGCCGCCAGGTTTTTCGCCTCTTTAATACTGGGCGCGGTTATCCTGACATACTCGCAGCCTGCCTCAGCCAGTCTGATAGTCTGATTTACAGTAGCTTCGGTATCCATTGTATCAGTTGTTGTCATCGACTGGATACGAACAGGGTTATCCCCGCCGAGCGGTATACAGCCGATTTTTATTTCCCGGGTTTTAAACCTGGACCACTGAGTAAGACTGTTACAATATTTAAAATTTTCCATAAAAATATTTTTTTCTGTTATTTAACCAACAATAAGAGGTGATAAATAATTCTTTACCCATAAACATTTTTAAATTTATCAGCGCGCCCTTAACAGAGCTGAGACAAATTCACCGGCTGATTCAGGTCCTGAAGCTGTTATCAGTTTGTCATCCGCGACCACAGGGGAATCATTCCACAGGGCTCCCCCTCTAACTAATTCTTTTTGAACTGATATATGCCCGGTTCCCTTTCTGTTTTTCAAAATCCCTGATTTTGCCAGAATTACCGGAGCGGCGCAAATTGCTCCAACCGGTTTTCCCTCCTCCATAAATTCCCGCGCTGTTTTCTGAAGTTTTTTATTGCCCGCATAATCCACTATTCCTTTTCCCCCGATAAAGATTAACATGGCAAAATTTTTACTGTGTATATTAAAGATGGGCATATCGGGCTTAATTCTTAATCCGGCGTCGCCAATGCATACTCCTACTGTATCTGAGGCTGTGACATTCCTGTAACCCGCCGCTTCCATGCCCCTTTTTACGGTAAGAAATTCCGCCTCGCTGAAATTATTGGCAGCTAAAATTATTAAAGCAGATTTTTTTGAAATTTGCATCGAGCGCCTTAAAATTGAAAACAATAAATATAATAATTTATCCCCTGATTAATTCCTTATGTCTCGAATATTTTTTTTCTTCCGCAATATCAGCCAGGGACAATTACCTTCTCAGCTTTGCAATGTCAGTTTTGAGCAAAAGTTAGTAAAGCGCCTGTTCCATTTGTTGTTTTTAACCGCTGACCTGAAAATATGTGGAGCGCCGGTTATTACAACAAGCTGCTTCCCCCTCGTAACAGCGGTATAGAGCAGCCTTCTCTGGAGCATTATTGAATGTTCGGCCATAAGTGGAAGAACTACAGCCGGATATTCACTTCCCTGCGACTTATGTATGGAAATCGCGTAAGCGGGAACGATCTCCTCCAGATCGGAATATTCATACTCGACAACCCTGTTTTCAAATAAAATTGAAGCTTTTTTTTCTCTTCTTTCGTAATTCAGAATTCTTCCCGTATCCCCGTTGAATACATCCTTTTCGTAATTATTTTTTATCTGCATAACTTTATCGCCAATCCTCAGGGGCACATTCCCCCCCCTGATTTCAGATCCCTCCGGATTGAGGATGTTCTGCAATTCGAGATTAAGGTTTGTTACGCCGGCTGTTCCTTTATACATCGGAGCCATAACCTGGATATCTTCATCGGCCCGTATGCCAAATTTTTCAGGAATATCGTGGTAGCATAGCTGTTTGATAATTTCGGCAGCCTTCGCGGGAGTGGAAGCTTCAATAAAAATAAAGTCGCTTCCACTTTCAAAATCCTCCGGTTCGGGTACTTCTCCATGGTTTATTTTATGAGCGTTAACAACAATCCGGCTTGTTTTTGCCTGCCGGAAAATTGTATTGAGTTTCATCACAGTAAAGATATCGCTGTTTATCAGGTCATATAAAACAGCCCCCGCGCCAACTGAAGGAAGCTGATCGGCATCTCCTATCAGCACAATCGTAGCGCTTTCAGGCAGCGCTTTAAGGAGTGACCAGAAAAGAAGTGTATCGACCATTGACATCTCATCGATAATAAACAGGTCCCCTTCAAGCTGGTTTTCTTCATCCCGCGCGAAATATCCGGCCACGGGATTATATTCCAGCAGCCGGTGAATAGTTTTAGCTTCTAATCCTGTTGACTCAAAAATACGTTTTGCTGCCCTTCCCGTGGGAGCGGCCAGAACAATTTTTGCGTCCAATGCCTTATAAACATTTATTATGACTCTTATAATTGTGGTTTTACCTGTGCCGGGTCCGCCGGTGATTATCAGTATTTTTTCCCTGATTGCCGAGAGCACCGCTTCATATTGTTCACCGCTAAGCTCAATATCAAGGTATCTGCTCAAATCATTAAAAACTTTTGTCAGATCATTGACCGAAACTGATTTGGCCGACTTTTGAAGGCTTCGCATCAGGAAAGCGCTTTCAGATTCAGCGGCGTAAAATTGAGGCAAATAAACATAAATATCATTCTCCTCAACGTTTTCGATCACGACTTCTCCCTCGGCTTCCGCCTGGTAAAGGGCGTCGGTAATTTCGTCCACTGAAACTCCTATGCTTGAAGCGCATCTCCTTACAAGAGGATTGAGGGGAAGATATGTATGCCCGTTGTCGGCTCCTTCCGATAATATAAATACAATCAGAGCTTTAAGCCTGCAGGGTGAATTTTCCAGGAAACCAAGATTTAATGCGATTTTATCTGTGGTCCTGAATCCTATTCCATCCACCAGCCCGATAAGTTTATAAGGATTTTCCTTTATTTTATCCTCGCTCCGTTCACCCCAGAGTTTCATAATTTTTGGAACCATGCCTCCGCCAAAACCGAGGGAGTTCAAAAAAATTATAGCGTCCCTTTCAGATTTATATTTTTCCCACAGCTCACTTATCTGGGCTAATTTCTTTTGCCCTATTCCCTTCACTTCTTTCAGCCGCGACAGATCATTATCCAGCACTTCAAGCGTTTCCCTTCCAAACCGGTCAACTATTTTTGAGGCTAAACCGTCTCCAATTCCGGGGAATATTTTACCTGAGAGATATTTTTCGATCGCGTCAAAATCTTCAGGTTCAACCTCACGCCAGGAACTCACCGCGAACTGTTTCCCATACCTGGGATGTTCAACCCAGTCCCCTTCAAGCGTCAGATGGGTATCTGTATCTATCTTGTGAAAATACCCGGTAAAAGTTGTGGAAGGAATATCTGATGATTTCAGAATACCAACTGTATAACCATTCTGATCATTATGAAAAAGTATTTTTACAACTATTCCCTCAATTTGAAGCATTATAACAACCGTGTTATATAAAGATAGAGATATACAGCGGGCGCCGTGAAAAGGAATGAATCAAATCGGTCAAAAAATCCTCCGTGACCCGGTATCAGAACAGATGAGTCTTTTACACCCCCGTCTCTCTTGAGAAGACTTTCAACAAGATCACCAGCCTGACCGAGTATTCCCACAATTACTCCGATAACCACCGCGTCTGTCCATGATAATTGTTCGAGCAAAATTTCTTTAAACGCGGCCATACTGATAATGGAAAAAATAAATCCGGAAACCGCCCCTTCCCAGCTTTTTTTTGGACTTACCCGTGGGAATAATTTATGTTTTCCATAAGCGGAACCGATAAAAAAGGCGGCGGAATCACATATCCAGATCGTCGCCAGCATGGAGATAATAATATATCCCCCCTGGTTATAAAAGGGGCCATCCTGCGGGAAAAACTCTCTTACTGCAACAGCGCTGCCTATTGCCATGCCGATATAAAATACTCCCAGAAAAGTTGAACCCAGGTTGGCTATCGCCGACTGACGGTTCCTGAATAATTCTCCGGTCAGAATAATTAATAAAATCGCGAGGGCCAGCTCGGCAAAACCTGAAAACTTAAAATAAAAATTTAGAATAATGGCTCCCACAGCAAAAAAGCCGGGAACAACATTCACGAAAAAATTCTTTTTCCCTGTTATTCCCGCAAACTCATGAAATGAAAGGAAGGCAATCAAAAGCATAAGCGCCAGAAAATAAATACCGCCGGCATAACAGGTTAAAACTATCAGAGGTATTGCAGCGAGAGAAACGACGATACGGGTTATTGTATTTTTTGAAAGCATAATAATTTCTGTTTGTTCTGAATTATTTGGTTGTTTTAAGCCTGCTGTAATTTTTGTTTACCCAGTAGATAAATCCCGCGAAAACAAGAAGAAGCAGAAAAAACGGGAAAATTTCATCGCCTGCCGAAACTGATTGATCAGCCGCTTCGAGCAGCTCTTCATCTCCAAAAATAAAAAAGACTATAAGGCTGAAAAAGTTATTAAAAAAATGGAGAAAAACCGGAATTACCAGGGAACCGCTTTTATAAGCCGCGAAACCGATATAAAATCCCAGAATTATCAGCGCGGGCAGCATTACCGGATTAAAATGAAACAAACCAAAAATAATGGAGGTAATCAATATTGCCCAAAACGGCGATATTTTAAGTTCGAGACTTCGCTGAACATATCCCCTGAAAAAGAACTCTTCACAAACCGCGGGAACAACGGCCGCTACAACCACCACGAAAGAAATTTCAAAAATAGAATCCGCGGTAAAAAGATTGCTGAGGCTCTGTTCCATCTGGCGGCTCAGTTCTTCGAAAAGTTCATATAGTTTGCCGATTATTTCAACATTATCGGCAATATACCTTATCAGTAGTTCCTGGAAAAACAGGAAATACTGAAGAAGTGGTATGAGAATTATCAGTCCAATAAAAAATATGGCTATTTCGGTAAAATTCGGAAGTTTGATACGCAGGATAGTATCAACGTCGGAATAGATATATTTTGCCAGCATTATTGTCGGGGTGAGAATAAACAAAAGCTGCCCCGCTACGGTCATTAGTCTTAGCGCGTTAACATTTGCCGAGGAAATATCAACACCGAAAATGAGGAGGGTAAGGAGTCCCCCTATAAACTGGTATAAAACAAGTATCAGAACTATGCCTGTCACCGCCGCGGCAACAGGAGACATCAGAGGATATCTGCCATTTGCGGGATTATTATTCTCGGGAAATTCAGGAATATTTTCATTCATACTTTATAAAGACGCCTTATTATTTTTTTCTGCTTATATGGCAAAATTTAGAAATAAATACATTACAAAATTTCTTTATACTCACTCAAGAGGAACAGGCTCTCGAAATCATTTTCGAAAAAAGGATTATAATTACTCCCTAAGAAGTTAAATTCTACGCAAAATGGCAAAATTTCGGCGGGTAATCATATTTATTAAGTTATCCGGAGGATGTTTTGTTGATCCCCTCCGGGGATCAGATTTTTTATGTTCTTTTTTTTTTCTAAAATAATGCTGTTTCTCCAAAGCAGTTTCAATTCAAGAAAATATTACCGGGAAAACCAATTCGTAATTCATAATTCATAATTCGTAATTCGTAATTCCTCATTGTTTCCGGCTCCGCCAGCCCGGGAATTAAAAATATCCTTATTTGAGTAATTTTGAAATTTACAATAAATATCCCATTAATGCACAGCCCTTTTTATTTTTTTGAACTCAATTCACCGGCAAGTCCCTCGTATGAAGTAAGTTCTGCCGAAATTGATCCGATAAGCACCTTTGTTTTTACCTTTACCGGAACTTTAAGATCATCATCAGTCAGCCAGATAATAATATCACCTTCACTCTTAAATAGTCCCCCTTCCACAACAAGAGGTTCAATAATGATGCAGTCGAATGTACCGGCGGCAACTGTCACCCGCTCCCTGCCGTGGAATACGACATCAAGAGGAAAAATCTTATCCTCGAAAAAATTCTCAAGATGAATTCGGTCCCCTTTTTTGAATTCTGAATAATCTTTTGTTCTGGTAATATAAAAAGCGGAAACAATATCATTCACATATTCGGGGGTATCAAAGGTTCCGTTTCCTGTTTTCGCGATATTCCTTCTCTGGTCGAAAAACGCTGAAAAATCTCTCGAATAATTTCCTTCCCTCACATGCTGCTCAAATCTCCAGGGGAAAAGCCCCTCAACATCCATAAAAGTTTCATAACGGTCCCGAACCTTAAAAAAGGGATCAAAACTTGATACCGAATTAACCTTAAAAGTAATATGATAAACATCCCGTCCGATCATCTTCTTTAATCTTGGAACAGACATTTCCGCGATGCCGGCTGTAACAAATCCGTAATTAACATCAAAGGTCAGCCGTTCACCAACATCAAACGCTTTGTTTTCCAGTTTTCTGAATTCTGTTTTATCCTGTGCAAAAAGAAATGAGGCGCTTATTATAATCAGTGTAAATATATATTTTACGTGTCGCATAATATCTCCGGAACTTTTATTTCAGAAATCTTCGGACTGTCTCGATAACTTTCTCAATATTGATGCTGTTCATGCAGTCCAGTTTTTCACATTGCTGACGGGTGCAATCGGTACATTTTATCTCAGGATTAAATACCGCGGCTGAATCTGTGTAAGGTCCCCATCTCTCTTTAGCGCAAGATTTAATTCGGGGATAAAAACCTATTATTTTTTTTCCAAAAGCCGCCGCGATATGAATCGGTCCGGTTGAGTTGGCGATTAAAACATCAGCCTGACTAATAAGAGCTGTCAATTCACTGAGGTTAAATTCGCCGGCTGAAATTATCACATTGCTTTTTCCGGCTGCTTCGCGGCAAATTTCATATTCCTGAGAACTGCCTGTCAGTATAATCTGACAATTCAAACTCTGTGCCAGCTTTTCCACAAGCTCTTTCATCCTGGTCTGAGGCAGGTCCACCGCGCTTCCGCCGCTTCCCGGGTGCGCGATAATTATCTTTTTCTCCTCCGGCCCCATTTTTTCGGATAAAAAATCCCTGACCTTTTTTAACGCTTTTTCATCAACCTGTATATTAAATGCTACAGGTTTGTAGTTATCAGTGGTCCTTATATCTATTTTTTCAAGCATGTTCAGATTATATTCCAGCTCATGCCTGTCGCCCGATTTCCTGTGTTCTTTTATTTTTTTATTGAACAAAAATGAATACCAGCGATACGCTGTCGCGATTCTGCCTGGTATCCCCGATAAAAAAATGATCAGCGCCATTTTAAAAGAAGGATAAACCAGGAAACAGGTGTCATAATTACCCTTCCTGATTTCATTAAGATTTTCTATAAGATCAGCTTTCCCGTTTTTTTCCTTTAGTACCAGGATTTCATCAATATCGGGGTGTTTTTGAAGAAGCGGCGCTGTATAGTCCCTAATCAGATAAGTTATTCTCGCGCCGGGATAAAATTCTTTTATTTTTGCTGCCATAGGTATTGTCAAAACCAAATCGCCGATGCGATCGGTACGGACAATCAATATATTCTTAACCTTACTCATATTCTTGATACAAATTTATTACCTTTTATATAAAATCTTCTGGGCCAGTCGGCGCATTCTTTTATTCCGATTCTCGCAGATGTCACCAGTTCTTCCACTTTAAATCCATCATCAACAAGATAAATCAAATCTCCGGTAAGATCAACACCGTTATGCTCACGTGTAATTCCCATTGCCCGGGTCAGTTTTCCCGGTCCGTTAGATACCATTATCCTTTTTTTCTCTGAAATATTTTGCTGACCGAATCTGTTGAGTATCATTTCATTTTCACCCGCAATCGGTTCCACAGCTCTGATCAACACACCTGTCCCCTCGCCTGCGGGAGCCGAAACTATATTAGCGCAATAATACATACCATAAATAAAATAAACATAAAGATATCCCCCGTCGTTAAACATTGTTTCATTTCTTTTTGTAATACCGGAATAAGCGTGACAGGATTTATCTCCTTTTCCCCCGTAAGCTTCAACTTCAACAATCCTCGCCGCCAAAGGTTTATTCCTGTTACTGAAGATTATTTTGCCGGGCAGCGATTTTGCGAGTTTGACTACATCTTTCTGAAAAAAACTTTTGCAAAGTTTTTTATGTTCCGCCTTCAAGCCTTCAATCAAATTCTAATTACTCTTCTTTTCTTTCTGCTTTTTCTTTATTTCCTCTATTTTAACTGCAAATTCTGATTTTCTTAAGGGAGTTTTTTCAATCAGAGCCTCGTAAATAGAGATCGCTTCCGTATAATTTTCCTGCTGAAGATGGATTTTCGCCATTGTTTCCGAAACAATTTTGGCTCCCGGTTTGGAAGCGCTCCCCCCCTTGCTTTTTTCTACAGCCGGTTTGCGGGGCTCATCCGAAAGCAGTTCTTTAAGATCATCTGTAAATTCAGCTAAATCCTGGGGAATTCCCCTTTCCTCCGGAGCTTTTTTTTCAGCACTCTTTGCCGCGGCTTTTTTATTTTCCTCCTCCTCATTTTCGAGCTGTCTGATATACTCTTCGAAGGTTTCCACAGAGTTTATTAATTCGGCTCCCTCCTTCAATATTTCCGCGGCGTTTTCCTTATCGCCAAGCTTGAAGAGAGTCCGGCCATAGAGTATATAAGCGGTGGGGTATTCGGGAAAGTGAGTTATTCCTTTTTCCAGAATTTTCAGCGCGGCCTCGGGATTGTTATTTATCAGTTCATATTCCGCCGCCCGTATAAAAAGCGGGCTGTTTCCCAGAAAGGAATTAAGCACCGCGAATTTTTCAGCCGATTTTTTTATATCCATTACGCTTTATCTGTGTATGTATGTTTAAAAGAGAGATAACTGACAATCAAAAAACCAAAAAAGAACATAAGCTGGAAAGGCAGGGCGGCAATTTCGAGAAAATAGATAGAAGCGACCACACCGATCAGACAATATGCCGCGAGCATAAGCTCAATAAAGGCAGAAAATCCGACCTTCTTTTTCAGATATTTTTTTGATTTAATTTGATCTTCCCTGTTGACAATCCTGAATTTAGGAGTTCTTACAAACTCACTTTTTTTGTTCATCAGGCCTTCAAATACGGCGCGTGAATTATTCAGTGAAAATCCCATGCTGCCTGCCATAAAGAGGGGGAAAAGCAATATTTTGCTGCGCCAGTCGGCATGAACATCCTTCTGGGCATAGAGATAAAAAAGAAATGAACTTATGAAAGCAATGACAAATACCGACATATAATTAAATACATTTTCCCATGGTCCGCTGTTTTTAATAAATATCAGGGGAACATTCAGTATTCCCGCCAGAAGAATAAAAGGAAATACGATATTATTAGTGAGGTGAAAAGTGGACTGCATCTTAATTCGCAGGGGTATATCCGATTTCCAGACTGCGGGGAGCATTTTCCTCGCGGTTTCAATAGCCCCTTTTGTCCACCTGAACTGCTGCGCTTTAAGGCTGTTCATCTCCGCGGGCAGTTCCGCGGGGGTGGTAAAATCGCGCAGGTAGATAAATTTCCATCCTTTCAACTGGGCTCTGTAGCTCAGGTCGAGGTCTTCGGTAATTGTATCGGAATGCCAGTTGCCGGCGTCTTCAATACATTCTTTTTTCCAGACTCCCCCGGTGCCGTTAAAATTAATAAAAAATCCGGCTTTGTTTCTGACATCCTGTTCGATAACAAAATGACCATTTAATGCCAGCGCCTGCACCCTCGTTAAAATTGAATAATCCTCATTAAGATGCTCCCAGCGGCTTTGAACCATTCCGACTTTCGGATTTGTAAAATAAGATAAGGTATTCTTGAGGAAGTCTCTTGTCGGCACAAAGTCGGCGTCAAAAATGGCAATATAATCCCCTTTGGCGAAATTCAGGCCATATTTGAGCGCGCCGGCTTTAAATCCCTCGCGCGAATCGCGCCTTATCTGCTGAATATCATATCCCTCCTTCTGTTTCGCCTCCACAATTTCTCTTACTACTTCGACTGTCTCATCATTTGAATCATCCAAAACCTGGATTTCCAGTTTTTCCTTTGGATAATCAATATTACACACAGCCTCAATAAGCCTTTCGGCAACAAAAACCTCGTTAAAAATTGGAAGCTGAATGGTGACTCTTTTGTCATCCTGCTCTTTCTCATCTCTTGAATGGGCAATATGCTCAAATTTTCTGTGGTAATAGAGCATAATAAAACCATGACTGGCAAATACCAGCAGCACGGTGAGTGAGAAGATATAAAAAAACAGAACTAATTGATCAAATATCATTTTTTTCGCCTTAAGAATATTACCAGTTAGAAACCACACCAAGAAGAATATCCTCGGTTAATTTTTCGAGAGCTTCTTCCACAGCTTCCGAGCGGGCCTGAAGTATATCCCCTTCGTTAGTATAGTCGCCGTAATCTGAAAAAGCTTTGTCGAAAATGGTAATCTTTTTTACCAGGTCTTTATATGTGACTTTCACACTGAGTTTAATTCTTCTTGAGGCGACATTTTCCGAAGATACATCATTTTCAGACTGCATCTGCACCACCTCGGGAGCGTCGGAAAATGAAGATACTGTGCAGTCGAGAGTCGCGTCGGCTTCCGATTTATCGGAAATTCTCAGTGAGTTGTCATCAATAAATTTCTGCCTGAGGAGGTTATTAAATTTCTCTTCAAGATCAGGCTGACCTGAACCGCTCCGGTCTTTTACCGGGGCAATATATATGGTCTCCAGATGCGGGGGCACCGAAGAACCGGTAAAGGAATAATTACATCCGATAAAGTTATTGAGTAATGTTATAACAAACAATACTCTTAATGATTTAATAATATTTCTAAAGGTCATATTCTTTCAGTTTCCGGTATAATGTTCTTTCGCTTATTTTCAATAGCTGGGCCGCTTTTCTTTTATTGCCCCTTGTAAAATCGAGCGCCTTCTCAATAGCATCTTTTTCAAGTGTGACAAGTGGAATAATCTCCTCAATTTCAAGATGATCTTCAGCTTCAACATGAGGGGTGTTATAAGCGATCTGCTTTAACTCCATCAGGTCTTTTTTGATTTCAATCAGAGCCCTGTAGATCATCTCCCTGTCAAGAGATTCTGAGGAACGTTTAAGATGCACCGGCAGATTCCGCTGTTCATTTTCGCCCGGCAGATCAGAAAGCAGAAGTGTGAAAGCCGATTCATCGAGCGGGCCGTTTTTATTGAGAGCCGCGGCGCTTTCGATAGTGTTTTTTAATTCTCTCACGTTGCCGGGCCAGTGATATGCCGTAAGAAGATCGAGCGCTCTCGGAAGCAGGACCGGCGGCTGAATCCGGTTTCGTTTACCATATTCAGCGAGAAAATGTTGCGCGAGGGGTGATATATCTTCCCTCCTTTCACGAAGCGGCGGCAGATAGAGTGTAACCGCCTTGAGTCTGAAATAAAGATCCCGCCTGAACCTTCTGGCGTCAACCTCCAGCTGAAGGTCCTTATTGGCCGCGGCCACTATCCTTACATCAACTTTGGTTACTTTTTCACTTCCTATCCTCATAAACTCCCCCGTTTCGAGCGCCCTGAGGAGTTTCACCTGGGTTGTTAGGGGCATTTCGGCAATTTCATCAAGGAATAAAGTGCCTCCGTCGGCTATCTCAAAATATCCTTTGCGGGAATCAGTAGCTCCGGTAAATGATCCTTTTTCGTGGCCGAATAATTCACTTTCGAGCAATCCTTCGGGAATGGCGCCGCAATTCACACTGACCATTTTTTTTCCGGCCCTGTGGCTGTGATTATGAATCGCCCTAGCGAATACCTCTTTGCCCGATCCGCTTTCACCTTGGATTAATACGGAAATATCGGATAACGCCACCTGCATGGTAATATCAGCCAGATCGCGAATTTCCTTCGACTTCCCTATTATGCCATTATTTTCCTGAAATTCCTTTGTTGTCATATCCCCGGCATATACTCTACTGATTTTAAATCAATCTGTAAAAGTTAATGAAATTTTACCACATTTTAAATTTTCAGTTCCAAACCATCGCGGGCGATTGTAATAACAGTATCCGCTTTGCCCTTAAAATATTCTTTCAGTGAGTTTATTTTTTTTTCATCCTCATCGCCGATATGAGTCAGAATCACATTCTTAATTTTTCTTTGAGCGATAAAGTGAATAAGCTCCACAGGATCGGGATGAGTAATCTCGGTAACCAGTGTGTTATACCGGCAGTCATCAAAAATGCGCAAATCTGATGCGGAAGCTATATCGCAGGTAATAAAAACCGATTCATTTGAATAACTGAAGAGGAAACTATAGGAAGAAAAAACAACCCCCCTCGATTCGGGAATATTATATTTATTGTAGATATGCCCGTTTTTTCCCGGTAATATTTTTATTTTCCCCTCGGAAAACTCCTCGTTATCTTTATATTCCGTCACCTCAAGAGTAAAATCAAGCGCTTCCGGAAACATCAGAAAGATATCGAGAACAGAGTATATTTTACTTTTTGTTTCTTCCGGAGTATAGATCACAAGTTTCTTCTTTCTGCCGCTCAGTTTCATCTGTGTTATAAGTGAAGCTAATCCCCCCGCGTGATCGGCATGGAAATGAGACAGAAGAAGAATATCGGGATCATTAAAACTTATGCCTGCCGAAATCATGGCTCTCGATATTGAATCGCCTGCGTCAAGCAATATTTTCTTTTTATCCGCTTCAATCAGCATCGAGGAATGAAAGCGGCTGAGAGATGTTTTTCCTGAACCGCTCCCCGCAAATTTTATCCGCATATCAGTTCCCCAGGGGAATAACTCTTCCTGAAATATTAAATTTATCCGCTATCCTGTCGAGAAATTTTTCCGCTTCCTCCCTTTCCGTGAAGCTGCCGACCATTACCACATTAAAATGAGAGCCGGCAACATCCTTTTCCGTAATATTGCTGGTATAACCGGCGCCCCGGAATTTTGCGGCCAGATTATCAGCGTTGCCGCGATTATGAAACGCGCCCGCCTGGATTGTAAATTTCCCCTGCGGCCGAACTTCCGGAACCGGCTTTCTCTCAACCTGCTTTTGTTTCTCAGGAATCCTGTTCGCGATATTTTTCTCTTCCGGTATATTTCTTTCGTCAGGAATATTTCTGTCGGCATGTTTAATATATTTCGAACCGGGATAATGTTCTTTCAGCAATGAGAGATATGATTCGGCTTTTGTATAGAGACCGCGGGCAAAATAATAAGAGAATATCCTGTAAAGCGCGAGGTCCGCAAAACGGCTTCCGGGGAAATTTTTGTAATATACACGGTATTTTTCCAGCGCCATTTCACCGTCAGAAGTCAGAATGGCGTCGAGGAAAAGAACATCAGGATCATTTCTGTTAATCTGCTGATACACTTTCAGGGAATCCTTCGCCGAGGCTGCTTTTCCCTGCTGGATAAGTTTCAGTGCGGGAACGATGTTTACCTTCTGCGCCGTGAGCTGCAGAGATGTTATAAAAAACAATACCAGGGTAAAATATTTCATATCAGGCTGACCTGTTAATACTCGAATTTTCCAAAGTTGTATGCTCAATATATTTACAAAAAAGAGTTGCCGAGGTTGCTCTTTCTGTTTTTACCTTTACGTAGTCTCCCGGTTTTATCCCTTCCATAGCCGGAATTATAGCGACTTTATTTGTATCAGTTCTTCCCGAAAGGTATTCTTCCGATCTCCTGCTGAATCCTTCAATCAACACGATTTCTTCATTGCCGATATTTTCATCATTCACATTCCTGGAAATTTCCTGCTGAAGATCGATGATTTCCGAAAGCCTTCTCCCTTTCACCTCTTCCGGAACATCATCCTCCATCTTATACGCTTTAGTGCCTTCACGGGGTGAATATTTGAACATATAAGCCCCGTCGTACCTGACCTTTTTGATAACATCAAGGGTAGCCTTGTGATCCTCTTCGGTTTCACCGGGAAAACCGGCGATGATATCTGTGGAGAAACTTACGCCCGGAATAATCTCTCTCGCTTTTTCGATTATTCCGAGGTAATGTTCAATGGTATATGACCTGTTCATCAATTCAAGAATTCTGTTGGAGCCTGACTGAAATGGCAGATGAATATAATTGCAGATATTAGCGCGGGAAGCGATGGCATGCAGCAGTTTTTCCGAAAGGTCCTGCGGATGAGAGGTGGTAAAACGAACTCTCATCTGCGGAGCCGCGTCCGCGGAAGCAATAAGCAGATCGGCGAAATCATTTCCCGAATCGTTATATGAATTTACATTCTGCCCGAGAAGTGTTACTTCTCTGAATCCTCTTTTATCCAGATTTCTTATTTCATCAACTATTGAATCAAGTGAGCGGCTTCTTTCCCTGCCCCGCGTATATGGCACAACGCAGAATGTACAGAATTTATCACATCCCCTCATAACCGAAAGCCAGGCTGAAAGGCCATCTTCACGGTAAGGTTCAATATCATCATAAGTTTCGGTTCGTGAAAGTCTTACGCCTATTCCCTTGCCGCCGTCGAATGCTTCATCTATATATCCCGGTAAATTTCTGTATTCGTCCGGCCCGACAACCAGGTCTACTACATCACCTTTATCAAGGAGATCTTTTCTCAATCTTTCAGCCATACAGCCGAGTATCCCGATCAGCGTTCCCGGTTTATCGGTTTTTATTTTTTTCAGATTGCCAAGCCGCCCGTAAATCCGCTGCTCCGCGTTATCCCTCACACTGCATGTATTAAGAAGAATAACATCGGCAGATTCGGGAGAATCGGTCAATCCATATCCTTTATTTTTAAGAATTCCTGTAACAACCTCTGAATCGGCAAGATTCATCTGGCATCCGTATGTTTCAATATATACTTTATTCAATTTATCCATCAATATTTTCTTTCATTTAATTAAAAATCATAATCGTAATCGTAATCCACAGCGTTGTGAAAAATCCAGGGCAGTACACCGTGATCCTCCCCCGTCCCCGACGAAAGACACGTCGGGTCCACCCCTCTGCCAAAGGCATCCCTATGGGGCGAAGGGGGATATTTGTCCGCACATCCGGGCAATCCGAATGTCCCCCGCCGGCCCCGGAGGGATGCGCTTGGCAAGGGGGCGCCGGAGAGTGTTTTTCTCGAAGGCGGGGGAGGACTTCACCTCAAGTTCCCCGTAAATGGTTTCACCACATAAATTTCTGATCTTCTCCCGCGAAAAAATCATACTCATACTTCTACTCTTACACTGATTTTTTTATCTCGGGAAATCTTGTTAGTTTTCCGGTTTAATTTAAAGTTTAAATGTATCCATAAAATCAAATTAGATCAAGGGTTCTTTTTAAATGGATCAGGATAGTCTTAAGAAAATGGCGGCGGAACATGCTGTCTCATTTGTTAAACCGGAAATGACAGTCGGCCTGGGAACAGGGTCAACAGCTAAATACGCGATTGAAAAAATCGGCGAACTTTATCGCGGCGGAAAGCTGGAGGGAATAAAGGGAATAGCGACTTCCGAATGGTCGCGGAAGCTTGCGGAAGAGAACCGGATACCTGTGTCGACACTGGATAATGATCCTGAGATCGATATTACCATCGACGGAGCCGATGAAGTGGACAGCATTCTGAACCTCATCAAAGGAGGAGGCGGAGCTCATCTGCGTGAAAAAATTGTAGCGCAGGCCACTAAAAAACAGATAATCGTAGTTGATGAAAGCAAAATATCTGAATATCTTGGTGAAAAATGGGCAGTCCCCGTTGAAGTTATAGAAATGGCAATTCAGCCTGTAAGTTTATTTATCCGGAAAATCGGGGGAAAACCGAAATTAAGGATGAAAAAAAACAATGAGCCCTTCCGCACAGATGAAGGCAACCTCATCCTTGACTGCGATTTCGGGATAATAAAAAATCCGGAGGCTTTATCCGAACTGTTAAAAACCAAAGCGGGTGTTGTGGAACATGGCATATTTGAAAACCTGACCGATATAGTGATTATTGCCTCGGCCGAAGGAATAAAAACTCTCGGAAAAAAGAAGTAAAAAAGAGAAAAATTTTTGTATAAAACGGAAACATTTATAATTCCAGGTTGTTACAGGGAAGGAATTTTTAATAATTCAAGGGTATTTTAACTAATCTGTAAAAAAAACATAAAAAAAACATGAGTATCGTTGTTGAAAACCTTACCAAAAAATATGGCAGTCAAAGGGCTGTCGATAATATTTCTTTTGAGGTGAAAACCGGTGAGGTGCTTGGTTTTCTCGGTCCTAACGGGGCGGGAAAAACAACCACGATGAAGATATTAACCTGTTTTATGGCTCCCAATGACGGCGACGCCAAAATAAACGGGTTATCTATTCATGAGCACCAGGATGAAATCAAAAGAAATATTGGCTACCTGCCTGAGAGCAACCCTCTCTACCAGGATATGCCGGTGCTTGAATACCTGGAGTTTGTAGCCGAACTGCAGGGTGTGCCTAAGGAAAAAATCCAGGAGCGAATAGCCGAAATGGTAATCCTTACAGGCCTTAATAAAGAAAAGCACAAAATAATCAGTGAACTTTCCAAAGGTTACCGTCAGAGAGTGGGACTCGCGCAGGCAATGATCCATGATCCCGACATACTTATTCTTGACGAACCTACAACCGGGCTCGACCCTAACCAGATTGTTGAGATAAGGAAACTTATCAAGGAACTGGGCAAGGAAAAAACTGTTATCCTGAGCACACACATTCTTCCCGAAGTTGAGGCAACCTGCGACAGAATTATTATTATTAATAATGGTAAAATTGTCGCCGACGGAACTTCGGAAGTTCTGAGAAAGCAGGCCCAGGGACAGGAAGTCCTTAAAGTGAGCATTGAAGAAGCGGAGGATCAGGACAAAGTTATCGAAGCCATACAGGAGCTTGACTCAGTGGCTATGGTCGATCCCGCCGAAAATGCTTTCAGCTTTTATATCAACAGCAGCGAAGGCGTTTCTTCACGCAAGCCTCTTTTTAATCTTTGCGTAAAGAACAACTGGATTCTTACTGAAATGACGCCTATTGAAACCAAACTTGAAGATGTATTCAGAGAACTAACAACAAACTAAGAGAGCTATGAAATCAATTTGGATTATATCTAAAAAAGAGCTCAAATCATTCTTCGATTCGCTGATAGCCTATATCCTGCTGGTTGTGTTCCTCGGCCTAAGCGGCTTTTTTACATGGCTGTTCGGTTCCGATATCTTTTTTATCGGGCAGGCCACACTTCAGCCATTTTTCAGCATAGCCTACTGGACTCTCTTTTTCTTCATCCCGGCCCTTACGATGCGTATGATCGCCGAAGAAAAAAGAAGCGGCACAATCGAATTGCTCCTAACCAAGTCGGTTAATGACTGGGAAGTTGTGCTTGGCAAATTTTTGTCATGCCTGCTGCTTATTGTTATAGCGCTGGCGCTTACGCTTCCTTATTATATAACTCTTTCATTTATCGGACCGGTTGATCATGGAGCGGTTTGGTCAGGTTATTTCGGAATGATTCTTATGAGCATGACCTATATAGCGATAGGTCTTTTCGCGAGCAGCATCACCACCAACCAGATTGTGGCTTTCCTTTTGTCACTTCTGATAGGGGTATTTTTCCTCATTATTTTTGATGTGCTTGCAAATAGTTTTACAGGATTTTTAGGACAGTTTATGAGTTATCTCAGTCTGTCAACCCATTATGAGTCAATTTCACGCGGTGTTATCGATTCCAAGGATATTCTTTATTTCCTTTCGATTACCGTTTTCGGACTTTATTTAGCTGAATCAGTATTATCAAAACGAAACATAGTAGAGTAGAAAGAATTATGCTTACAAAACAGAAAGTACAGACATCAATCCTGCTGTTTCTGGGAATATTAATTCTGATAAATTTACTTTCCAGCAGATTATTTTTCCGCCTGGATTTCACTGCCGATCAGAGATACAGTCTGAGTGACGCTACTGAAGATATACTGGACCAGTTGAATGATCCGGTAACCATCACAGCCTATTTCTCGGAAGATATGCCCCCTGATATTGAAAAGGTAAAAAGCGACTTCAGAGAAATGCTGATTGAATATTCCAGTCTTTCAGGCGGCCAGGTGGTTTATGAATTTATCAACCCTGCCGAAGATCCGCAGACAGAGATGCAGGTGCAGCAGAGCGGCGTTCAGCCGATCATGATCAACGTCAGGGAAAAAGACCAGCTTAAACAGCAGAAGGCCTATCTTGGCGCTATTATTCAGCTTGGCGACGGAAAAGAGGTTATCCCCTTTATACAGCCGGGCGCGGCAATGGAATTTGCCCTCTCTTCAAATATTAAAAAACTGGCTGTAAAAAATAAACCGAAAGTTGCTTTCAGCCAGGGCAACGGCGAAGCTTCTCTCGCTTCCATGCAGCAGCTTACACAGCAGATGCAGGTTATGTATGAAACTACAACCTGGAACGCAGACACTTCCGATATCCCCCCGGATGTTAACACCGTGGTTGTAGTTGCTCCGAAAGACAGCATCGGTGAATCCTATTTTAACAAACTCGATAACTTCCTCGCCCGGGGCGGAAGACTGCTTCTGGCGCTTAACCGTGTTGAAGGAAATCTGCAGAACGCGCAGGGTTCCGCCGTTAAAACCGGGTTCAGCGACTGGCTCAGGAATAAAGGACTCGAACTTGAGGAAAGTTTTGTGATCGACGGCAACGCGGCTTCAATTACCGTTCGCCAGCAGCAGGGAATGTTTGTGATGAACACTCCTGTTCGTTTCCCCTATCTGCCGATTATAACAACATTCTCGGAACACCCTGTCACACAGGGTCTCGAAGCTGTTGTGCTTCCATTCGCGAGTCCCCTCAACTTCACTCCTGTCGATTCAGGTATAACAGTTACTCCCCTGGCGATGACATCCGATATGTCCGGCTTCCAGAAACCGCCGGTATTTTTTGATATCAACAAACAGTGGAGAAAAACCGATTTCAACCAGCCTTCTCTCATTGTCGGAGCCGCTCTTGAAGGAAAACTTTACGGTAACATGGCGAGCAAAATGATTGTTTTCGGCGACGGCGATTTCGCGGTTAACGGCGAAGGTCAGCAGGCTCAGCAGTTGCAGCCCGATAACATAAGCCTTATGATCAACTCGATTGACTGGCTCTCGGATGATACCGGTCTTGTCGAACTCAGAACCAAAGGCGTTACCGCCCGCCCGATCGATCCTTCTATTGAGGATGGCACAAAAGCTATTATAAAATATCTCAACTTCCTGCTCCCTATTCTCCTCATTATTGTGTATGGAGTTTACAGAATGCAGGTGCGCAAAAAAATCAGAAACAATTTATCAATGGTAGATTATGTTCAATAAATTATCAAATAAATCACTGCTAATTATTTTTGCCGGACTGCTTGTGATTGTTCTCTTCATTTTCTTTTCCGGTACGGGAAAAACTGAAAGAACATTCAGGGAAGAGCTTGTGGATATCGACACCGCTTCTGTTACCGAAATAAAAATATTCCCCAAAACAAAAACTCACGGGGATATACGTCTTTTCAAGGAAGCGGATAAATGGTATGTTGAGCTGGGTGAGGATAAAACCGCCGAAGTTAAAGCTGACAGAATCAATAATATCATGAATCAGCTAATTACCATCAAACCGAAAAGACTCGCCGCCCGCGATAAAAACAAATGGGCCGGTTTCCAGGTGGATACATCGGGAACAAGAGTTCAGGTATTTGAAGGCGGTTCAAACACTCTCGATATAGTGCTCGGCAAATTTTCATTCCAGCAGCCCCGTTCTATGTCAACCTTCGTAAGGCTTTATAATGATATTGATATCTACGAAGTGGATGGATTCCTGGAAACTACATTCAACCAGGCGCCCAATTCATTCCGCGATAACAAGATCATCGAATCGCAGCACACAACATGGAACAGGGTGGTTTATGATTATCCCGCCGACAGCTCATTCCAGCTTACTAAAGTAAATGACAAGTGGATGGTCGATGGCGCTCCGGCCGACTCAGCCGAGACCGACAAATTCATACGCCAGCTTTCGCGCCAGTTCAACGGCAACTTTGTTGATGATCCCGCGCCCGAACTGGTGGATAACCCGACCCACAAGCTGACTATCGAAACTGAAAATGATACAATTGAAGTAACCGGCTATCAGAAGGAAGGCAGCTTCCTCATACACACCTCGCAAAATCCCCACACATATTTTGACGGCGCGAAACAAAAACTTGCCGAAAAAATATTCGCCGGAAAAAGCAAGGTATTGCCGAAAAAATAAATTCACATCATAAGATTTTCACAAAGGCGCGTTTGATAATATCTCCGCGCCTTTTTTTGTAGGACAGATTTATGAATCTGTCCTACAAAATTGTCCCGTTAGGGACAACATATTGGTAGAAAAATATCAAGCAAAGGAGTAAGTGTGCCGTCAGGTACACCATATTTGCGCGGCTGTGCCTGTCGAAACCGGAAAAATAAATGGCTGTTTTGTCGATTCCACCCTTTATCAACTTTTCCCGGTTTTGTTCATTTACCCGGCAGGGACAGATACGCCGCGGCGCACAGGTTCCAAATCTGTCCTACAGAAATATTTATAAAATTCGGGGCTTTCAGTCATTCATGTTGGTTGTAAAATTATTTTGCAGGACGGGCTTTTAGCCTGTCCTTCCCGAGTTATACGACTCCTCAGCACAAAGCAAATCACCTGGTGATAGGACAATTGGTGATTTTAGTTTTTCGGGTTTCTTCCGGGGTAATCATGTAATTCACCCTGTCAAGGACAGATTACAAATCTGTCCTACGGAATTGCCGGGGATATTCCACATTAATTCCCCCATATCCACAGGACGCCAACGGCGTCCAATATTATTAGCCCCCGGTGAAACCGGGTGGTCCCGTTAAAACCTCATCATTTACAACTCCGGAGGCCCCACCCACAAAACAATATCCTGGTATGCCTTATATATATCTTTCGCGATATTTATACCGTTTTTAACTCCCTTAACCGTTTTATGTAATGTTGACTCCTCATTCTGTAATTCATCAACAACTCTTTTTAGCCTGCTCATTATTCCTTTTTTCTTTACCTGTTTTGGTTCTTTAGCCTCTTCCACTTCCTCAAGCATTTTTGCGGCAGATTGTAATTTTTTTGCTTCTTCTACATTTCCATTCTCGATTAATTCACGGGCCAGATTATTAAGGCTGCCCTGCAATTCTATGTTACAATTAGTAAAATTAATTATTATATCCCCTATCCTTTCTTCAATCCTGTTTTCTTTTCCCCCAATTATCAGGTTATTAGCTGAAATATTATATTGTCTCGCACTTTCCAGTAGTGACATTTCAATATTCGTTTCATCATCATAAAACAATTTATTATTTCGAATATGGTTTTCTATTTTTTTCGATTCCAACCATAAATCTTTTTCTTCCTTACTGAGATAGGGTATCTTCCCGAACCTTTCTATTCTATAATATAATTCAGGTTTATCACTTTTATAACTTTTAAAGATATTCTCTAAAGTTTCCCTTAACTTACTTATGTAATCCGTTCTGTTTTTACCTTTCACCGAAACACTTATCGTCCTGTCCTCCTCCCTTACCAGAGCTATGCTTCCATTACCATCATCAAGCACTACACCAACACGCCATACCAGGAACTTCCTGTTTTCTTTTTTTATTTCCTGGTTGTGCCTGACAATAAAACGGGATATTGTATTTGGAGGCAGTGGCTGTTCCGCTTTATAACGTAACATAAGGCTGTCGCCCACGGGAAAATCGGGCAGATCATCCGGGCGGTCCTCATGAAGAAGATGGGGGATAACCAGTTCCTTACCATTTTTTTTCGCGAAAGCCAGCTCATAATGGATCATTAGTTTAAAAATAAAGGGGTGCTTTTCTTTTGGATAACGAGTTAAATCATCTTCAAATATTTTTTCATAATCCTTAAGTGTTACGCAATGTTTATCCTCATTTTTTGCCCAATTAATGATTTTATATATTCCCTCGCTTATCCATTCCGGGTTTAAAACCAGGGTATTATATTCATCAATATCTTTATACCATAAACAAATTCCAAGAGCGTGCAAATTGCCAAGGATTTCTTTGTACCTTTCAAAGTCTTCCTGACCGGAAATTTCTTTAAACCGGTCTATTGAAATATATTCTTCTCCATTCTTTTTATCATCTTTAATAAATATTTGCTCAAGTTCTGTTTTTACCTTGTAATATGATTCCGGTATTTCCTGTTTATCCCAGGAAGGATGAGTTTTAATATAATCTATTACATTTTTTCTGAAATCGAGAACTTTTTCTTTATCATCCTGAATTGAAAACTCGTAACATCCTTCAATCTTGTAATTATCCCGCAGGTTGTTTAAAGGAATTTCAGGCTTATGATCATCCCGCAGGTTAACCAATATCATTGCCCGTGAATTACCCCCGTAGTTTTTCATGTGATCGAGCCAGTAATTCAGCCTGTTTCGCTCCTCTGTTCTCCCGTCATATACTATTATATAAAGGCATCTTTCCGATAAAAAAAACTGGTGAACGGCGTGAGTGACAACATGCCCGGCGAAATCCCATATATGAATATTTATATCCTCCTCTTCCGGTTCCCAGAGAGTGGTGTCCACCCCGGCGGTGCTTTCCGCTTCTGTGGTCATATCCGCTTCAGGGTTTATTAACTTACGCGCGATACATGTTTTACCCGCTCCTTTATCACCAAGTATTATTATTCTCGCTTCATTAAGGTTTTTTGCCCCTTTTTCAAGTTCCATTAAATATTTCGCTACCTCGGCGGCGCCCTGCTCTCTTATCTCTTCCGGCACATTAACACGCTGTTTAAGGGCCCTGATCTCTTTTTCATCGAGAGCAAGGTTTTTCTCAAAATATTTTTTATAGATCCCCCCCCAATAGCCGCAATTAATTTCATTAAGCGCGGAGATAAATTTTTCCCAAATCTCACTATATATATCAATTGATAAGGTTTCGCCCCCCCCCCCTATTTTTATATTTTTAACATCTTCCAGAATATCATTGCTCATATCAATATTAAATTTTG